>QGGY01000001.1 GCA_003148945.1 Murimonas intestini
TGAGGTATCCCTGTCCCGGAACAACGGTTTCCTGCCGCCAGATTGGCGGTTTCCGTTCCTCCGGAACAGCGGTACTCCCGCACGAGAATATTCAAAAATGTCAAGGTACTTGCTATTTGGCGTTTACCATGGGCCGCTCTCGTTACCGAAAAACAATCGTTAACGAGAGCGGCCGCACACTTGAGGTGATATGTCAATAGTTAAATTAAAAAAATGGTTAGACCCCTTTATTTTGGAATCTAACCATATATCTTGAAAGCTTATCTAAATGACATTGAGGATTAAGCTAAAGCCACTTTATCCTGTTATTGAATAATCATATTTTTAGACTAGTAAACTAATTTATCAAAAAAGCAGTTTTTCTAGATGAACAGCCAGAAAAAAATTGTTTTTCAAAGGTGCAGAAATTTTTACACCATCGTTAATGTTATAGTATAAATTTTTCAATTGCCTCCGCAACACCATTTTTTTCATTGGTAGCTACTATGTAATCTGCACATTCCTTTGTCTCTTTGTAAGCATTTCCCATTGCAACAGCGAATCCTGCATACTTCAACATAGATATATCATTTAGACCATCACCGCAGGCAATCAGTTCTTCTCTATCTATTGTTAGGTATTTAAGTAGCTTTGCTAATGATGCTGCTTTTTCCACGCCTAATGGAGTAATTTCTAAAAAGTATGGTTCAGAAAAAAACACATTTAATTTATTTTTAAATAAATCTTGGATATAATAATATGTTTCTTTTAATTTTAGTGGATCACCTACAATCATAAATTTTACTATGGCTTCTTTTATAACAGACTCTAAGTTATTTACCTTGGTAATTAATATGGAATTATTATAGGCTTCTTTTCTTACATAACTAGATTCATCGTTTTCAGCAATAATCCCTTTTTCATTGTAAGTTAGCGTATGTGCACCAAATTTTTTCCCACATTCGCATATATCGTGATAATATTCAAAAGGGATTGTTTCCTTAATAATAGTTTTTCCTGATTTACACTCTATGATATGGCCACCATTATAGGCTAATATATATCCCCCATATTTGACTAATTCTAATTCTTCAGCAACTTTTTGCATTCCTATAACTGGTCTGCCGGAAGCTAATACTATTTTTACCCCATTATCTATAGCCTTTTTAATCGCTATTTTATTCTCATTTGAAACCTCTTTTCGGGAGTTTGTCAATGTGCCATCTAAGTCTAAAGCAAGCAATTTAAACTTCATGATTAATAATCTCCTACAGATAAATACCTATTTTTAATATGTCCCTTTTTTCAACCACACCGATAGGATGTTCTTCTTTAACAATTGGCAGTGAATGAATACCATTATCTTCCATAATTTTTAAGGCCTCCACTGCCATAGATGAGACATCTACAAAATACGGATAAAAATGAATAAGATCCTTAACAGTATCCACGTATATATCCACATTTTCTTTTATTTTACGTTTTAAATCACCATTTGTTACGATACCAATTAGTTTACCTTGTTCATTTACGACGGTTAATAAATCCGTATCACTTTCAGAAATAGCAATCAATGCATCTGTTAATGTTGTGTTCTCATTGATATTATGTTCATCATGTATTCCATGCATCAAGTCAATTGAGCGTACAGTTAACCTTTTTCCTAAAGACCCAGCAGGATGAAATACTCCAAACTCTTTTTTATCAAATCCCTTCAACCTTGCTGCTGTCACTGCCAATGCATCTCCATATACTAATACTACTGTTGTTGAGGTAGTAGGAGCTAATCCCATATGGCAAGCTTCTTTAACATTTTCGAAAACTTGCACTATCTTACAAGCTTTTGCCAAAGAAGAATTGCGATTGCAAGTAATGCCTAATATATTTGCACCAATAATATTTATACTTGGGATAATCCGTAGTATCTCATCACTTTCTCCTGAATATGAAATTAAAACAACAACATCTGATTTTTGAATCATTCCTAAATCGCCATGCATGCATTCCCCAGGATGAATTGAAATAGCACATGTCCCTAAACTTGACATAGTAGCAGCCATTTTACCTGCAATATGGCCACTTTTTCCCATTCCAATAAAAACTACTTTCCCCTGACAGGCAATTATCGCTTCTAGCATTTTGTCGAAGACCTCATCCAAATTATAAGAAATATTTTTAAGTGCTTCAATTTCTTTTTCAAACACTTCTTTCGCCATTTCGTACTTTTTCATTTATCCACCTACTATCTATATTAGCTGGCAATCCCATACTTCTACTCCACAGTCGCTAAATTCTTCTTCAATACGTATTTTTAATTGTTCTTTCGTTATACCTTTTTTTAATATAACTTGAAGAAAACCTCCACCGCCAGCACCACAAATAGATTTTCCGTCAATCAAATCATCACATACATTAAAGATATATTCAATACATGTATTTGAAGCTCCTTTATCTAAACACTTTACTAATTCGAACTGCTTCGTAATGTAATGTGCAAAAGCTGTAACATCGCCTTTTTCAAGATTATATTTCATTAATGCACAATACTCTCTGATTTTGGAAATTGATTTCATAGCTTCAGCATCATTCCTAATACATTGATTCATTTCTTCATGCAGTACATTTCTTGCCAATCTTCGTTGCCCTGAAAAAATCAATGCAAACCTTTGGTTTAATTCTTCGAATACATTTTTTTCTAAATCTAAATATTCAACACCAATTTTTTGATATAATCCTGGTTTAGATGTAAAGTATTTAAGCCCTTTTTTTAGACCACCCACCTGATCCTGCCATCCCCCTCCGGTTAACATCAACTGTTCGGCTAAAAAGACTTGCGAATATATACATTCATCACTTACGTCCTGGTTTAGAATCTGATTAAGCGCCTTTATACATGCAGCTGCAATAATACTACTAGTACCTAGGCCTGAACCTTTTGGGACATCTACAGACGTGCTAATCTTTAAACCGCCACCTATTATCTTGCAAATATCTTGTAAACTCTGTCCATTATCCAAGGTTGGAATTAATCCACAAGCCACAAGAACTGCTTTGTGAAGAGAAAATTTATCAAATAAGTTATTACAATTTCTAATACAGCTTATTTCAGAGATTTCTACTATTTCGCCCTGGTCAATACTTTCAAAGACAACTACTGGTTTTTCTAAATGTTTTACAGTCACAGATACAGGAAGCTTTCCTTTTAATAACAGAGCACCATCTAACATTGTCCCACCATGTTCTAAACAGTATGGTGCCGCATCAGATGGACTTCCACAAAAATTTACCCGTACAGGCAATTGACAAGTTACCTGTTCATGTACAAATTTTGCCTGTTTAAATAGAAAACTATGTTTTTCCATCGTTGCTTTGATTATTTCATTTCTGATGATTTCGTAAGATTTATCTTCCAAGTTTATAAAATTTAATCCGCTAATAGTATGATTTAATTGTTTACATAGCGTAGAAAGCAATAAATAGATTCTCATATTTAAGGGAAATGATGATATACTTGCATATTCAAGCAAGGATTTGAACATATCTGGAGCAATAGGGGTTCCTAATTCACTAATTGCATTGATCATTGGTTTATTTCCGTCCAACGATAAAATACACTTTTTAATCCGTACCAGCTGTTCGATATCGTCTTGTCTTTTTAGAATAGCAGAAACGTCTGCTTCTCCAAAACTATCCTTCAAGCTATAATGAACACATGCTTTCCATTTATTAAATTCTTCAATGGATGCCGTTTCATTCATAATTCTGTAAAGACAGAGTGCCATATTTATTGACTCTTTCAAGGTATCACACTCACAATATATCTTTGCATTCCAAATAGATGCTGCAGGGGTATCCCATAAGTCAGAATTATCCAGTCCATTTTTTTCCATAAGCCTAACTAAACTACTTTGTAAAAAAGTATCTGTTTTTGAACTTTTGGGATTATCATTACGCCCATAAATTCGGCAAACATACTTACTATTATTCAGTTTCAGCGCATGAAGAACTATATTTTGTGGCACTTCAATGTTATCTATTTCAATCCCTGACAGTATACTGCCACTACCTATATGACAGTTTTTCCCAATTACACAATCTTCAATAAAGCAATCTTCAAGCAATACTGTAGATTCATCCACATATGAATTTATCACAGTTCCACTAACGGCATTGGTTAATATTCTTTTATTCCATCCAAGAGAATAATATTTTGGAATATCATGCACTAACAAATCATACATTTCATGTGTCATTCCAAAATGTATATATTCTGCTGGAAGCATTTTTACTAGAGAAAGATGGAACGTATGGAGTTTTTCCCAAATGGCTGTCCGACATTCCTTCAATTCATTTGAAAATACATTTTCAGGTGTTTCTTTATAGTATGATTCTAAGGTACTTTCATCTGCCATTGGATAAAGAAAGTCTGCATAAAAACTTAAGCATACTTTTGGATTGACAAATTTCTTAAAAGTCGTTTCGGAAAGCTTATTGTTTATACATATGAGCTCTAATAAGGCATTAATAATTTTGCTCCCAAGCCATATACATCCTGTATCGACATCAACTTTATCATATGAATCAACGGCTCCCGCTGTTCTCAAAACAACTTCTGATTGTTTATGTAAGAACTTAGAAACATTTTTGTTACGCTTGTCAAAAGATTCATTTCCCTGAAGAAAAACACCATGCTCTGTTCCTGATTCAATACTTGCTTTTATTGATAATCCTGCTGCATCGCATGCTGCTAAATCCAATTGTAATGGATTGAAAAGAACCTCCGTGTCCCCAGGTAAAACTAACATTCCAGCTCCTGTTCGAGCAGGAATTCCTGACACTGAAATTAGCAATTCATCAAATATTGTTGCCTTTTTTCCATTAGGAAGGACACGTGGCACTGGAGCAAATAATTTTCCACAAGCAGAGTATTGAGGAATCCTTTTACTGTCCCCGCCAGAATGTAACAAAAGAATTTTCTGCTTTTTTACATTTTCAATACCAAGTTTGTCAGCAAGATAATATAAAACATTTAAAGTAGCCCCTCCTGAACCAATCCTTTCATTATTTAAATCCGGAATAATTACAAAATTTATATTTGAAGGCAAGCAACTTTCTTTGATTCGTTTATCTATCTGTAGCTGGTAAGCTTCAGCCTGTTTTGTATTTGAAGCTGTAATTATAACCCAATCCCACCTTGAGGCATCATGATTCTTACATGTATAATCATAGTCAGACCAAGCATCTCTGTAGCTTTGTGCTAAAAACATTTCTCTGTTCATCTTAAATCTCTCCTTTATACTATTGGTTTCTTATCCGTTGAATTCTAAACAGTTAGCATAGCAAAATAAAATAATATTTAAATGAAGAGTATTTTCTTTTTAGTTTTATCTTAAAGACTAAATATTAATACATATTACTTTTTTCGAAATTGTTTTAATTTATATATTAAATCGAAAAAAACGCTATCTTTCAGCAAAATCAATCCTAAAATATAAAAAAACCCTCCACATAGCACCTGTATTAAGGTTGATAATATGCTTATCGGCAAAAGAAATCCAATAAAATATACAAACATCCCCATACAAAGAGATAAAAATAGATATCTAAGTGAGCCTGTAAAAAATGGTTTTATTGGTAAGATTTTTCTAACTCCATAAAGCATGATCAATAAACCTATTATTTCGGCCGCTAATGTTGACAATGTTGCAGCCAGAGATTTATATTTAGAAATAAAAAATAAATTTAAAACAACATCTGTCAATGCGCCTACAAAAACAGCTATTGTTAAAACTCGCTGTTTTCCCGTAGAAATTAATATATTATTACTAAACACCCCCGTCCATCCTAGTGAGATTATTGTTGGTGCCCCCACTATTAATAACAAATTTATTCCCATAAATTTTTCACCAT
Organism: Murimonas intestini; assembly: GCA_003148945.1. Lineage (GTDB taxonomy): Bacteria > Bacillota > Clostridia > Lachnospirales > Lachnospiraceae > Murimonas > Murimonas intestini. Next base: position 5,890 of record QGGY01000001.1, read on the forward strand.
AATACCAGACAGAAAATGTATTTGCTATACCAATTAATCCCATACACAGAGGAAAACCTAACATATTAACAATTCTAAATACATTATAGTTATTATTTTGAAATTCTTTTTCCTGCTTATTAATATAATAATTTGCTAATCTTGGTGTAATTGCTTGTATACTAGCTGTTAATAATGTAGCAATTCCTCTAATTATTTTTTGTGAATTATCATAAAAGGCTACGGAACTATTATTTGCCATTTCCCCTAGCATTAGTCGATCAAATAATGTATAGATTCTAATTATAATTATTGATGCAAAGATCGAAAGTGATCCTTTAAAATGTCTTTTAAAAGAACAAAGAGTAAGCTTACTAATTCGCCTTATATTAGTGGGAAGATCTGGCCACATAACTAGCTGTCCCAGTAAATTTCCACTACAAATGATTAACGCATATAACCAGACATGATTAGCTTGTTTCACTAGAAAAAAGACACAAACAACGGCTAAAATTTTTATAATGACACTTTTTAATGCTCTCTTTTTAAAATCTTCAATACCAATAAAGAACCACGAAATATCAAATATTGAGCTGATTATGTTAATTAAAAATATTTTATTAACATAACTTTCTTTGACCCCAAACACAAAAAATATAACAAAATAAATAATAGAAGCTGTACCTACTAGAGGAATACGTATCAATACTAACTCCCAAAAAGTTTTTCTTAATAAATCATCATTATCACGTACATAGGCAATTTCCCTTGAACTATATAGAGCAAGCCCTAAACTGCCAATCAAAATAAAATATTGAGAATACGTATCACCCAAAACATATTCTCCTATCCCTTCGGGGCCCAAAATTCTTGAAATATAAGGTGTTGTTATAATTGGCATAAGAAGAGTAGCTATTTGATAAAGAACATTATAAAATGCATTTGCTAACATGAAGTAACTCCTTATTATGATAAATCCATAGACAAATATAACATTGTTCCATATAAGCCAACAGATACTACATGATCCTGAATATTTGTGTAATAGTTGGAAAGTGTACATTTAATTTCATCTACATTATATTTATAATATGGAGGCAAAATCACTATTGCTTTTTCTTTTAAGAGGTTATTCTTAAATAAATTATCTAGATCGTGATTTGATATTGTGTTTAGTGAAAGTGTACTTTCAGATTGTATAAAAGAAAATTTTTTATCAATCTGATTCCAATAAATAGGTTTAAAATTTTCGCCGGGATACCCACCAATAAACAAAGCTGAGGGATTATCAAATAAAATAATGTCCATGTTTCGGTCAAAATTACAATCAGCCATAATATTTCTTAATCCTCTATCTACATACGAATATTGATAATTATAAACCATATAGTCACCAAAATAAGTTGTTTCTTTTATATCTGACAATACGAGTCTCCCCCCCCCTGTTTCTACTTTTTGATAGGTAGATAGCATAACTGGGTCAATGGTAATATACGCTTGTATACAAAAAAGTATCGATAATAGAATCAAAAACATTTTTCTAAAACATTTCTTTAAGCATTGTGTTAGTAGAAATAATGCTATTATCCAAATAGGTATTTCGATTACAATATTATACCTAATAAGAGGGTAAGTTACAAAAATCACAGAAAAAATAATAAAAGCTAAAACACTCCCAACCAATCCAACAATACCTTTAAAATTAGTAATTAATTTATGAGTAATTACTAAATAAACAATACATACTACTATAATAATCCATGCAATCCATAAAAAATTGGCTGAAAAAATTTGCCATAACTTAAATAATATATATTCTCCGTCAAAGGAAAAATACCCCGGAGTATTTGAACTACTATCCAAGTTCCAACCGCTTTTTTTAATAAACAAAGTGTATATCAGATATAGCCCACCTAAACAAGTAGCTCCTCCTATAATATAAATTTCCGGATTTCGAATGACAGTTATTATTTTTTTGGGCATTATTTTTTTATTACAAACAAGTTGACTAACAATTAACCCTATAAGATATCCAGCAAGAAGTATTGTGCCAACTTCTTTAGTTTGAGTCAAGATTATCGAAAAATATCCTGTCAATAAATATAATTTATTTATTTGACATACCATCACCAATATTAAAAAAACTGCCAAACCATAATCTAATTGATAATAGCTATAAGTTCCTAAAAAAAGCGGTGTAGATGTGACACATAAAGAAAATATTGCAGCATACCCACTATCTAGCTTTAACTTAAACTTTAATACGCTATATATTCCAATGACTAGAGTAAGTGCTAATATTAACTGGAAAATCTGAACAGACCATACAGTATTTGGTGCAATAAATTCTAAAATAGCGCTAAGACTAGCATAGGCTATGGAAGAGTGAGCAGCTAAACTAAAATTATTAATAAAATTAGAAACAGTAAAATTTATGCTTTCACAAGCTTTAGATAAAAAGTTATAATATGCCTGAGCATCCCACTTTGGCATTGTTCCAAGTTGTGGAATTCGAATTAACAAGGCAATAAAAACAATTAGCAGTAAACATATATTATTTTTAATAAATTTAAATATTTTTGGTAGTGAAAAAAATTTAAGTTTTATAATCTTGATAAGACAAAAAAAGATTCCAATTGAAAATACAACAAATAAAACTATTTTTCTCTTAGTATACCAATGAATTCCCCCTGTTGAAATAATTGAAGACAATATAAATAAGTACATTGTCAATAATATAAAAAATATTTGCAACCATATTTTAATTAGACTAGTTTTAGAAATATTTTTCATATTCTACTCTCCTTATTTAAAACCGATTTTTTTAAATATAACTATACATATATTATGAATAACATAAGCTAAAAAAAGAGAACTTAAAATAACAGCACATATATAAAATATTGAAGAATCAATTTTCAGCCAAGAAAATTGAAATAAATCTAACATACTAACATGTACTATATAGATTTCATAAGACAATTTAGCTGTTATAAGATTAAGAAAATTTTTAGGCTTTATTTTGTATAAAAATAAGTAACATAAGATGGCAGACATTAGAGTAGCAATATTTCTGCTTACAAAATCTCCAATAAAACTGTACTGATTAAGTGAAAAAAATATAATACATGATACACATAAAATCAGTAATACAGCCAACAAAATATACCAATAAAATTTTTTTGTGATTTTCATAATCATTGGAGCATATTCTTTAAAAGCCATCCCGAGACTAAAACAAAAAGCGCCCCCCCAATATACCCTGTTTATATGAAGAAAATATCCTAGCAACATAAATAAAAACGTAATAATACAAGTAAATAAAATTCTATTTCGGTTATTTTTAATTATTTTAAATGATATAAAAAACACTGTATACAAAAATAGTATAACTAAAATATACCAATTTATAAATTGGCTTATTCCAACTCCTAAAACATTCTTAAGTGAAGTATATTTTCCGGTTTGTAAAATCATATTTAATAAAACTATTAGTATATATGCAACACTGCATGGAATTAAAATAAGAAGATATCTTCTAAACAAAAAATTTGATACCGTTAATTTTTTTTCGGAATATTTTTTCATTAATCCATATCCGGATAGAAAGAAAAAAATCCCTACAGCTAGTACTCCCGCTTTATCCAAAAAAAATAATATACCTAGACGTTTAGATATATGTCCACTCATAACAACAATTGCTAATATCCCCTTTATAATTGAACAAGAATCATAATCCAGAACCTCATTCATACTTAAAGAAGGGGGATTTACAATTGTAATTTTCCAGAATACTAAAAAACTTAAGAATAAAACTAATAGCATACTACCCGTTTCCTCTCTCTAAAAAAATTTTTAATTGTTCCGAATAGCCTGCCTTTAAATACTTTTTCTTAATTAATTCATTATAATTATATTTATTACAATCAACATAATCTAAATTAATTTTACTTAATTCACTTATTGAATTATAGCCAATACCTGAAATTTCATTTTTATCTAAAATAAATTGAGGCGCAATGGGTATTGCTTTTAAAAATACACTTTCAAGAATAACACTTGACGTCTTATGCTTATAAGCAGCTTCTCTATATGGCAAAATTGAGTATTTAGACTCAGCTAACAGAGAACAATATAAATCATCATTTATAAACTCATTTCTTATGATTACATTATTTTTTTTAATGTTTAGCGCACGATGATATAAATCTTCATCATAAAACTTACCTACAATTTCTAATGGGTAGCCACTTTCATTAAAGGCTTCAATCATTTCTATAATTTCTTTATTACCTTCAGATATGGTTCCTAATGAAATAACCTTTGACTTTTTTATATCAGTATTATATTTAGAGTACTTTTCAGAATCGTAAAGAAAATCTGGCATATATATTGTTTTTGTATACTTACAGTTAAAATCTTTATTTGAGTAAATAAGTAAATCGATTTTTTTCGATGCAAGCCTTATTAATAACTTTTTTATTTTTTTCACAAATGCCAGCTGATCTTCTGGTATATTAACGTAAGTTGAGCAAAGCACTTTATTTTTGCTTTTTCTTCTAAAAATCAACCATAAAAATAATACATAATCCGTATTATAGAACCACGTATTACTTTCATAAAATACTTTTAATACTTTATGCAAATTTAGCAATTCTATCCAATAATTTCTAATTAGCATATAAAACCCGCTTTTTCCTCTAATCGCATAATATGGTAAACCTTTACCATCAAAATTTAATTTGTTTCTAGAATTGTTTGGAGCTAAATATTCAATTTTACAAAAATCATCTAGTAACTTTTTATTATCTAATGCAACTTTAATAGGATGACCAATAGGATTACCATCTTCAGAACTATTGCCTATATAGTCAACCATTATTAATTTTTTTTTCATATAATTTCTACCTACTATTCAGCTATAATTGGATTCCAACTCAATATAATGCTATTCTTGGAAACATATCAAATTTCAATATATATGATTGGAAAATTATTTTAACTATCAAATATGTTAGAGCATTTGTGTCATTTTTTCTCTTTAGTACAAAAATCAAAATGATTTTTTAAGCGAATTAGTTAAATTAACTAGTCTCTTCCATATAAATCTCTGGAATAAACTTTATCCGACACTTCTTTTAATTCACTCGTCCATCGATTAGCCACTATTATGTCAGATAATCGTTTGAACTCTTCCAACTCCTTGATTACAAGACAGTTTTCAAAATATAAACTATCTAGAACAGGCTCATAAATTATAACCTTAATCCCAGACGATTTAATTCCACGCATAACATCGATTATAGATGATGATCTAAAATTGTCGGAATTTGATTTCATAGTTAATCTATAAATCCCTACACATTTTGGCCTTGTATCTAAAATTTGTTTGACAATAAATTTTTTCCTTGTTTTATTAGATTCAACGATAGATTTAATAATTTCATTTGGAATATCTGCAAAATTTGCCACTAGCTGTTTGGTATCTTTAGGTAAACAGTAGCCACCATATCCAAATGAGGGATTATTATATTGAAATCCGATTCTATTGTCTAGACAAATTCCTTCGATTATTTGTTTTGGATCTAGTCCTTTTACTTCTGCGTATGTATCCAATTCATTGAAATAAGATACACGCAAAGCCAAGTATGTATTTGAAAATAGTTTTATAGCCTCAGCTTCACTCGAATCTGTAAAGAGTAATGGTATATCTTCTTTCTCTGCGGCCGATACTAACAATTCACTGATTTTTATTCCTATCTTGCTTTTTTCTCCAATCACAATACGGGAAGGATATAAATTATCATGTAATGCTTGACCCTCTCGTAAAAATTCTGGAATAAATATAATATGTAAATTTTTGTACTTTGAATTCATCATAGAAGTAAAACCTACGGGTACTGTTGATTTTATGATTATTGTAGCTGTACTTTTAAAATCATTTAACTCAGTCAATAGTTCCTCTACTGTTGAAGTATCGAAGTATTCCTTTTGCTCATCATAGTTTGTTGGTGTAGCAATAATAATATAATCTTGTCCTGTAAAAGCTGATAATTTATTAGTGGTTGCTATTATGTTTAATTTTTTTGTCTGTAAATATAAAGTTATATCTTTGTCTTCTATAGGCGATTGTTTTTTCCGAATAGCTTCAATTTTTTTAAAATCTATATCATAAACCGTAACAATATTATTTTGTGATAATAATATTGCATTAGATAATCCAACATATCCCATACCTATAACAGCTATATTCATTTTATAATAAATCCTCCTAGTGTGTTTTCTTTCTAGACTTATTTAGCATATTATCATGGACTATACGAAAAATTATACAAAATAAATTTCTAGGAAATATTTGATACATTAGCTTCTCAATCTTGAATATTAATCCGTCATTAGCAGATTGTTTCTTTTGATATTCTTTCCAACTTGATTCTTTAAGATACTCATCAAAATATATTGTGCAAGGATGAAGATTATCTTTATGCCATGGAGACTCTCCACAGAATCGAAGAAAATGTATTATTTTAGGATTTACAATTCCTGAATCTATTTCATTTAAAGAATAATAATCATGATTATGAACAAATATTTTTTCAAAAAAATTGTAATTATAAATAAAATAAGGCGATTGCAAATTATACTCAATTTTCAGAGAAAAAATTTCGTTTTTTAAGACGACATTGAGATAATCCTGGTCAACAGTCCCATAAACATGGCCTTCCTGAGCATGTTTTACAATTCGTTCTAGACATTTTTTATCAATCCATTGTTGTATATTAAAAAGAATAACCCCTGAATTGAAATATTTGTCTTCATTAGAAAAACCAATACTCTTTTTAAAAGCCTTCGTTGCTAAAGCATCTTGTACCATTCCCACAGGAGAATCTGCCATATCGATTTCTGTCAGATCATATAAGTTTCCTTGAACAATTGTATCGCAATCAATATATAAAATATTGTCTATCTCTTGAGGAAGAATATATTCCAAAAATAATTTATAAAATGAAACTTTGTTTTTCCGAAATCCAGTATATTTTGTAATGGCTAATCCCTGCAATTTTTTCATTAATAAAATCATGCTTTTAAAAAAAATCTTCTGATGGTATCTTTTTGCCATTGAAACAATTTTTATTTTATTTGCCTTTGAAATACCGGCATCAAGAATATATATATTTATATCTAAATCCTGGTTATTTATAAATAAAGAAAGTATAGAAACTCCCATAAAAACTGCGTAGTTATCATCTGCTTGATATAATACATATAATTTTTTCTTTTCCATATTATTCTACCTCGTCAAAATTGATACGCTCTTCCTCGACTACAAGTGGTCTATTCATTATTCGTTTATTTATATTTAAAATATATTCTCCTAATAATCCAATAAAAAATAGCTGTATTGACCCAATCAAAAATACACCAATAGCTATGGGCGCCATGCCCATTACCATATCATTCCAGCGTACCAATTTTAGTACAAGATAAACTATAGCTATGATAAAGCAAATAATGGAAGATATAAACCCTAAAAACGTAGCCATCCTCAACCCCACCTTCGTGTAAGATGTAATGCTTAGCATTGCTGCATCATACAGAGTATAAAAGTTATTCTTTGTCTTCCCTGCTCGCCTCTTTGGCTGCTCATAGTAAATATCTTTTCTTTTAAAACCATACTCTGCAACTATCCCACGAATAAATGGCAAGGGATCTTTTAGCTCTCTTAATAGTTTAATAAACGAAGTATCATACAGTCCAAAGCCGGTGAAATGTTCGATCATTTCAACCTCCGACATGTTTTTTATTATCTTATAATAAATAGAACGCATCCAATAGACAAGTCGGTTCTCTTTACTGCTTGTTTTGATCCCGCTTACTATCTTATAGCCCTTTTCCCATTCCTCCACGAAACGCGGAATCAGTTCCACCGGATCCTGGAAATCACAGCACATCGTGATTGTACAGTCACCTGTCGTCTGGCACATTCCATAGAAAGGAGAGTTAAACTGCCCGAAATTCGTTACGTTCAGGATTGCCTTTATCTTATGATTGGCACTGCAAACCTTCCTGATATACTCCCTTGTACGGTCCTGAGAACAGTTATCTATAAAGACAAGTTCGTAGTCATACTGCGGCAGCTGAGTCTCCAAGACTTCCACCACAGCCTGGCTTATCGGCTGGATATTCTCTTCTTCGTTATAGCAGGGTATCAACATACTTATCTTTTTCATAATCCTTCATTCTTCCTAATCCATCGTAATGTTTCAATAACCCCTTCTTTAAAGGGTGTTTCCGGTTTAAAACCGGTGTCTTCTCTCAAGGCTGTTATGTCTGCACAAAGGTACATGACCTGTCCCTTTGCATATGGCCTTTCTCCAAGCCTTATCTCTGCCCCAGGACTCACAATATCACGGATTTCCGTAATGTATTCTTTCAGAGGACGTGCTTTGCCGCTTCCCAGGCAATACACAGCTCCGTCTCTGCCTTTTAGTGCAGACAGGTAAAATGCATTTGCTGCATCATCACAGTACAGGTAATCCCACATCTGCTCACCTTTTGTATAAGAGGGAGGCTCCCCTAAAAGCAACTGGCGAATGCCGGAAGCTACCATTGTATGCATTCCATCAAATGGGCCGTAAGTACTTAGAACTCTCACCCATATATGCCGCATCCCCTGTCTCTGGCAGGCAATGCGGCTCATCCTGCCTGCGCAAAGTTTAGCGATGCCATATCCATTCTCAGGTTCCGTCTTCATGTCGGGTGTCAGCCTTCCTGAGACCCTCCCATATTCTGCCTGGGATCCTGCACCTACAAAGACGCTGCACCCCAGTTCAGCTGCCAACTTTACCGCATCCAAAGTATGATTTATATTTCTGGTTTGGAGGTACATGTCATCTCTTGCATCCCCAAAAGTACCTTCCCAGCCAAAATGGAAAAAAGCATCATAATCCTCTTCCTTTAGCCTGGCCTTGGCCTGTCCCAGATCTGACAGCCCGCACTCGATCATTTCGACTAATGGATCCGACTGGATATTGTTTTTTCTGGGTGAAGCGGGATTTACAAGCACAGCCACACGGATGCCTTTTTGGATAAGGAGCCTTGTCAGGGCAAGCCCCAGCATTCCTGTCCCTCCCGTAAGGATTGCATTCCTCATGCTACTCAACCACCATTTCTTTGTTTTTTTCATATTCTTCCCTGGCTAAAAAAGGATACATGTCATCGATTGGCGGTGATATGATCCTGCCATCTGGCAGTACTTTTGAGGAGAGCTTCGGGGAGAAGCTCTGATTCGGATCCAATACCACCTCGCAAAAGCAGGCATCTTCGCCATCCAGTACTTCCTGTATCTTCTGGCCGATATCCTTAAGACTGTCAATTCTGACGTACCGGATCCCGTAGGCATAGGCCAGCTTCTTAACATCCGGAAAGCTCAGACCATTTCCATCACAGACACCGACCAGCGGAGGCTTAAAAAGATTTGTCTGGGTCTGGCGGATGGAATGGTATCCATTATTGTTTAAATAAAAGATTTTAATGTTTAGATGGTTATAGACAACCGTCTGTAATTCCTGCAAGTTCATTTGGAAACTGCCGTCACCATCTATACAGACTGTACGTCTGTTTTCGTGTGCAATACAGCCTCCGATTGCTGCTGGAAACCCATAGCCCATAGCTGCACACCCTGAATTTGTGAAATAGCGCTGTCCCTTTTTTATCACAGCCGCCTGGAAGGTTACTACACATGCGCTCCCATTCCCTGTAATGACTACGTCCTTTTCATTCAGCTCTTTACATAACTCATTTATGAAGGCATACGGATTCAGAGGCTTCCCAAGTTTATAGTATTCTGGCAGTGCTGCAGGGTACTTTTTATTGATATATTGGCACCATTCCAGCCATCCCCTCTGGTTTGAATTATAGGTATAGGTACCATTTGAGAGAGCCTCCACTACGTCCTTCACATCTGCATGAACCGGCAGATCTGGGTGTACGGTTGGCTTTTTCAATTCGTTTTCATCAATGTCAACAATGATCTTATAGGCATCCCTTGCAAAGTCCTGATAATTATAGCTGACCATCCTGATGTTCATCCGGCATCCAAGTACTAGCAGGAGATCACAATTCTGAACAATAAAATTCCCACCTCTTGTCCCTACCGTCCCCGGCCGGCCACAGTTAAGCGAATGGCTATTCCACAGTACATCATGAGCATTCCAGGCTGTCACCACTGGAATGTTTAAATGTTCAATACACTTGAGAAATTCCTGGTGTGCTCCCGCCAGACGGATTCCTGTACCAGCAAGGATCACCGGACGCTCTGCCGTTTCAATTCTCTTAAGAATTTCCTGCGTCAAAGCGGGATTATATGCGGGCTGTTCCTGCCTGTTCAACTCAGAGGCGTCAAACCCTTCCAGATCTTCTGTCTCTATAAGGGAGGCCTGGATATCTAATGGTATATCCAGCCAAACAGGCCCCCCACGGCCTGTACATGCGAGGTGAAATGCCTTTTCAAGGTGATAACGGATACTGGATGGATCTGTTATCATACAGGCATATTTAGTCATGGGCTTCACACAATCCACAATGTTAAATTCCTGATCTCCAAGCTGCCTAAGTGGAAGGTCAGTAGCCCAGATAGTGGTCTCCCTTTTTACCTGCCCGGAAAGGATGAACATCGGGATAGAATCCAGCCAGCCGCCAAGTACCCCTGTGACTGCATTTGTTCCCCCAGGACCGCTGGTGACGCAAACAGCTGCCAATTTCCCTGAAAACCTCGTATACCCTTCAGCTGCGATAGCGCAGGCTTGTTCATGATGGTTATAGATGCAATCCAGCTGTTTATGGTGCCCAAGTGCATCATTCAGATGCATGGCTCCGCCCCCTGTTACAGTAAAAACATGGCGTATACCATGGTTTGCCAAAAAATGCGCTATGTAATCCGAAATCTTCTGCTTCATGCCTGTCTCCTTATCTTACTAAGTAGTCTAAAACTGCCTCCGGGCTGTCAGCTGCCCCTATAGCTGGAAATCTACGTACTTCTTCTTGGTTCCTAAACCCAAAGCCATAAGTGACACCCAAAAAATCAATCCCCAGTCCGGCAGCCCCTATAGCATCATTGTCACTGTCACCTATCATAACTGCCCTTCCCAGATCCTTTATTCCGGCAGTATCTATACATTTGTTTATGATATCTTTTTTCCTCAGCCTGTTTTCATTGTCGGCGCCATAAAGCATACCTGTAAAACGGTCGAACCCAAAGTGGATGAGCAGGCTTCTGGCATAATCCTCACGCTTATAGGTTGCCACTGCCAGCGCAGCTCCTTCTTTAATCAAGACCTCACACAATTTATATATCCCTTCATAAGGGACTGCTTTTAACAGATTCTTGTTTTTGTACGAATCCCTGAAATAATCTGCCAGTTCCTGGAGTCTGCGACCCTCAATCCCATAATGCCTCCTAAAGGAATCCTGAATTGGAGGGCCGATAAATGAGAGAAGTTGTTCCTTCGTTAATGGATCCAGGTCATATGCTTCAATCGTATCATTGACGGACGCAAGCACCCCTTCAGTAGTATTCAAAAGTGTCCCGTCAACATCAAAAATCACAAGATCGTATGTCCTCATGCCTTCTCCTCCTGCTGTTCATAGCGGGAAGAGGTGAGGAAGCATACCTTCATACTGCAGCTGATCTGCTGGAGATACTCCCGTACATAGCTGTTCAACTCATCTGCTTTTCGCCGGGAAAACCAGTATTCCATGTCAGGGTTTGCATAATTTTCCCCAGACTGTGTGTATCCATCAAGGCCGGCACAATCTACTCTCTTAATCCCTTCCTGACGTAATGCCTTCAGGAGCATAACAAAGGAATTATCCATGATCTCTGCATCTGGGTCTACCAGGTGTGCATTATCCAGAACATAAGGGAACTCGTCATAACTCCTTGTCACATTTGAAGTAGCGATTATCTGTACCGCGCGATTCTTTTCCTGTTTCAGCGTATTGGCCAGATAAACATAGCGGCGCGGGTTACTCAAGAATACATAATCCACGCTACAGACATCCGGTATATAATTGATTGCAATGACAACTGGCTTCTCCCTTTCAATAAATGCCCTGACCATTTCGGATTCCCGCTCTATTGACGGGCCAGGCCCTACAATAAGAAGTTTTTTCCCTTTAAAGGCATCCTTGAGGCGCCCTCTGGCATCCACATCATTACAAAAAATACTTTGATATTCACGATATAACCCTTCTATATATATCTCATCGTACAGAAGCTTCTTTTCCGGCTTGATCTTTTCAAGAATCTCATTTACTGACTTTATAGAAAGCAGGTGCTTATCCATAAGATATTTCACATAGCTTGGATGGCAGTGGTTGGACGCTGCAACATAGAAAAAAAGATTATAGCCCCATGGCGTCTCCTGATATATGCGCATGATATTCCCGTCAATTGCCTCCAGCAGCTGGCACATGTCATATTTTTTTTGATATTGCTCATTAAGGTGCATCCCCAAAAGTTCTATCGGTGCATTCCCCGCACTTTTTCCCATGCCATAGAGAGTAGCGTCAACGACAATGAGGCGATGTACATTCCTTCGCAGGATTTCTTTACAGTTCGCATATGCAAGCTGGAAATTGTTATGGGAATGGTACCCAAGTCCAATTTCTGGAAGGAGATGCTCATCCATCAGGTCAAAATAATGCAAGAGATTTTCCTTTTCCAGCAGCCCATAAGTATCGACCATAGAAACCGCATAAGGACAGAGGCTATTCACCAATGCGACTAATTCCAGCAGTTCCTCATCCGTGTAGCTTGTAATAGACACGGCCTGTGTGAACACTTTATATCCCAGTTCCTTTACCTGGCGGCAGAAGGCAATCGCTTCATACATCAGGTGTTTTTTGAAAATAACCCTGATGCCATCCAGATAACTGTCTGAAGAGGGCTGTAAGTTTTCAATAGGACAGGTGCCATAATCAATCATCCCGACGATCATGGCGTCCCTCCTGTCCACTTTTCCATAAATCTTATCGACGCAGGCCGTATCTGGCATAATGCTTCTATCCTTGTCAAAGGGCCGTCTTTGATCCAGAAAGCCGACCTCAATGATATCAACCCCAGAACTCACAAGACGTTCAAATATGCTCACCAGATTGTTAGCACCGAACTTCCAGTCATTCACATAGCCTCCATCCCGCAGAGTACAATCCAATAGCTTTATTTCCTTCATCACTCGGCCTCCATCTTTTTCATTTCATTCCTCAAGTAACTAACTTAAGGGTTAAAAAAACTGTGTCACAGCAAAGATATAAGTTTATCTGGACAGAACATGAGAATGTAGTTAAAATAAATACTATCAATAATAAAAAGAAGGGTTGTATATGAAGATAGAAGGAGCAGTAGCGGTCTTAGCGTTGATAACAGGAGGGCTGTGGAAAGAAAATCATTATTTAGAAACAAATAAAGTAGTTTATAGAGACAGCAAAATCCCGCCGGATTTTAAAGGTTATAGGATTCTGCAAGTGTCAGATTTACATAGTCAGAGGTTTGGAAAAAGGCAGGTTAACTTAATTAAAAGGACAAAGGAGCTGGAGCCAGATGTTATATTTCTTACAGGAGACATGATAGATAGGAATCATACTAATATAGAAAGATCAATGGATTATCTGGAAGAAGCAGTTAAAATAGCACCAGTAATTTGTGTTTTGGGTAATCATGAGTTTGAGGCTAAAAAGGGAGACATATTTATACAAGAAATGCGGAGGATAGGCATAAGAGTTTTAAAAGATGAAAAGATATATTTAGAGAAGAAGGAAAGTAGAATACCAGTTATTGGAATTGATGATCCATATGTTTTACCTAAATGTAAAGGAGAGGATTATGATAGAATAAGCTCCTATGATTTTGTACAAAGGCTGAAAAAAGTTATGAAACACAAAGAGGAAGGTTTTACAATTTTATTATCCCATAGGCCTGAATTCTTTCATATTTATATAAGAACCGGTATGAGTCTCATATTTTCGGGACATGCACACGGAGGACAGTTCAGAATAAAAAAAGACATTGGTTTACTTGCACCGCATCAAGGTTTTTTTCCGAAATATGTTTCAGGAATTTATCAAGAGGGAGAGACAAGTATGGTAGTGAGCAGAGGCCTGGGAAATAGTTTATTTCCATTTAGAATAAGAAATCGACCGGAACTCGTTTTGGTAGAATTGTCATAACTATACAGCAGGATCGTGCAGAAAATTAAATTGAAGTAAAATACTAAGTAGGTTTATGACCAGGTATGCATTATGTTACCTGGTTTTTTAATGTTTGACAGCAGATAAAATAGGAGAGACTTATAAGATGAAGAGGGTAATATTTAGTGAATGGGCATTAGAATGGGTTGAGAGTAAAAGGATGTATATAAAAGAATCTACATACGCAAATTACAAGTTAGCCATTATGAATCATTTAATACCTGAATTTGGAAACTTATATATTGATGAAATAACAAGAAAAATAATTCAGGAAACTATATCTGACTGGTCTGTGAATGGGAGAGTAGACGGGGATGGAGGGTTGTCATGCAAAACGATAAAGGATCTGATTATAATACTCAAAATGTGCCTGCGGGATGCCGGCATTAATTCCAGCCAATCTTTTGATGGACATTGCTTCATGTACCCACACGAAGATAATAAGAGGGAAGTACAAGTGCTTTCCAATGAGGCTCAGGATAAAATGATACACCTGATTTTAAAAGAAATGAATTGTGAAAGATTGGGATACATTATGAGTATTTGTACTGGCATTAGACTGGGAGAACTTTGTGCATTACAATGGGGAGATATTGATATGGGGAAAAAATTAATTAAAGTACAAAAAACGTTGCAGCGATTGTATATTAAGACAAATGAACAATGCGGAACAACTAAGATAATCATAACATCTCCCAAATCTAGAAAATCAATCAGAACTATACCAATATCAGTGGATTTATATAATATAATGATAGGGTATCAGGGAGATGAAAAGGATTATGTCTTGACAGGAACCTCCAAGTATATTGAACCACGTTTGTATAGAAAACATTATGATAAATTTTTAAAGGATAATCATTTAGAATATATTCGTTTTCATGGGCTAAGGCATACTTTTGCGACAAGGTGTATAGAAGAGGGAGCTGACTATAAGATAGTCAGTGAACTATTAGGACATGCATCTATTAATTTGACGATGAATTTGTATGTTCATCCCCAACTAGAACAGAAGAGACAATGTGTTGATCTGATACGATTATTAGAGTGAGCCAAATACAATTAAATTTGTGAATAAGTGTTATTTTATTTCTGACAATGTCCAGGGATTAGAATTTCATATAAGTATATGGTTGTGGAAAAATCTGCGGAAAGTTAAGAAGAAATATATAGCTTAAGAAAGCACCTATCGTGTGTGGAAATTGCAGACGAAATATATGCCGGATCCCATCCAAAAGTTTGAAATTTATCCGACATATATTTGCGTTTAGTTTACATCGCCTGGCGAGTAGGAAGGAATATAATTATTTTCCAGTTACGCATGTAAAAATAGTGGTTTGAGGATAAAGTTTTCATAGTGTATTCTTCTTTCTGCTTTTATATAGTATATGAAGATATTATCATTCTTATGCTAGTTGTTCATCGATCCTTTTTTTGTCGGCCGATACTTCAGTAGAAATTTAGGTATCCGTATATATTAAGATTAGGGCCTTTTGTTATCTTAACCATTGTGTAGACTATTGGGCTGTCATTAGTTCTATCTATAGAAATGCTGAATGACCAGTATTTATATTCACAAGTTATCGTTCTGCGAGATGTTTTTCTGTCGTTTCTGTACAGAGCAGAACGTGTTGCTGTTAATTCCGTGTTTAGTAACCAGTAGTTTTTAGGTTTTGCGCTAAAAAAGCAAATGTGTTGATAAAAAATGAAAATCATGATAAGATTAGCAAGAATTAGAGTAGGAGAATAGGAGATAGAATATTGGAAAAGGATAATTTACCATATATAGATTGCTTAAAAGGAATTGCTATTGTTTTTGTGGTTTGGGGGCATTGTGGGAGTGCTAATCGTTTTTATAATACACTTTATTATTTGCATTTACCAATTTTTATCATGGTATCTGGTATTTTATTGGCGCATAATAAAAACTGGATGTTTGAAAAATTATCTGCAAAAATCACAAAATTAGTTAAAAGATTAATGTATCCTTTTTTTGTTTTTGGAGCCTTGTCAATTATACAGTCATATTTTTATAATATTACATTGAATACAAATATTTCTATATGGTATCGTGTAAAGGAGATATTTACCTTAGGCTACGATGCATGTTGGTTTTTGCCTGCACTATGTATAGGAGAGTCCATTGCAGTTTTAATAATATTTCGTGAAAATAGTAGGAAAAAGATTTTTGTTAGCAGTATTTGTATTCTTCTGGTTGCAGTAATCTTGAAAGGCCTGCTTTGGAGGTTTTACGGTGAATTCTATGTAGAATCTTTCCTGGAAGGCCCTATAATGTGGTTGCTGCTTATATTATCAAGAAGTTTGTTCTTTACTTTTTTCGTACTAGTAGGTTATCTTCTTTATAATATTATCTGCAGAGTGAAATCTTCTCGAAATAAAAAGGTATTTTTGGGTATGGGAGGTACTACAGTTATTATTGTTGTTCTGATTACTATGACAGGTCAGTTTGTTGATCTGAGATTGGTAAATTGGCCTTCTACTATTCAGTATTTACTATTAAGCCTAAGTGGTTCATTTGCTGTTATAATTTGTTTCGCAATAATTAATAAACCTTCTAAACTACTTAGTTTTCTAGGTAAAAATTCATTGATTATAATGGGTGTGCATTTTTCTTTGAAAAAGATATGGTTGTCTGACATTTTTTTACATTCGATTTTGCCTGAAAGCTTTATGAGTCATTATACGATTTATAGTGTTTTGCTTACTATTGTTGTTTTGCTTTTTTGCGTACCATATATTCTTATATTTAATAGGGCATTTCCATATTTAGTGGATTTTAATTTATTAACGCGAAGAATAAAACAGAGAAAATGGTTAAAGAAAGATATATAATATTTAAGAATAAATAATAGTTTATACCTATGAGGTATATTTCAATTCTTCCCAAAAGCAGACAGGAATTTAGAATGAATGAGTTCATTCAGAAAGTGTCAAGACTTGTTGGTGTTATGGAGAGATTATTTATATTAATGAAACAAAGTTTAACGAGTTAGGAAATTTAAAAGTTGACGAATGTATTTAACCAATAGGAGACAAGAAAAATATGAAAAAACGTTTGACAAATAATTACTATTTGTGTGCCTTTATGGCAAGTCTTTGCTGTGGAATACTTGCCTTTATATATTTTATACTTAAAGGGGAAGGACTTTTTACACTATCAAACGACTTCAATGCTCAAGAAATATCGTTTAATATGTTGGCAAATAATGCCATAAAATCTGGTGAAGTTTTATGGAACTGGAATATAGATATAGGTTCGAGTTTTGTAGAGACATTTAGTTTCTATAATCTGGGAAGCCCATTTTTTTGGATTTCGTTGGTGTTTCCAGCTAAAGCATTTCCATTCTTAATAGGGTGGATTTATATTTTGAAATATGCTATAGCTGGAGTGACATCTTATGCATATATACAGCGCTTCGTTAAAGATAAAAGATTTGCAGTTTTGGGATCTATGCTATATGCATTTTCTGGTTTTCAGTCTTGTAATCTTGTGTTTTATCACTTTCACGATGTAGTTGCATTATTTCCACTGCTACTGTTGGGAGTAGAAGTAATGGTAGAGGATGATAAAAAGGGTGTTTTTGCATTAGCAGTATTTATCAATGCTTTATTAAATTATTTTTTCTTTGTAGGAGAAGTTATATTTGTTATAATTTATTTTGTAATTAGATTTTTGCTAACTGATGTGAAACAAGTAAAGAAAATAGTCAATGCAATTATAGAAGGAATACTCGGGGTTGGAATGGCAGCAGTCTTATTTGTGCCTTCAATAATGAGCATTTTGAACAATCCAAGAACTTCTCAGCACTTATGGGGGGCAAACGCACTAGCTTTTGGTACACGAGATTATTTACAGATATTAAAAGCACTGTTTTTTCCAGCAGAAATAATGTCTTCCCAATCTACAGTATTTCAAGAAAATTGGTATTCCGTTGCTGCGTACTTACCTATGGTTGGCATTTTATTTGTGATTGCCTATATGGCAAAGCAAAAAAAAGACTGGCTCACCAGGATGCTTTATATTTGTCTGGTGATGGCATTGATACCGGTTTTGAATAACATTTTTGTAATGTTTACACCTGAAGTATATAGACGTTGGTATTATATGCCTATCTTGCTGATGGCATTATCTACTTCGAAGGTCCTTGAAAACAGAGAAAAATATTCGTTGAAAAAACCTTTTGTAGGGGTTATGCTTAGTATTGGTGTAATATACTGTTTTATTCGGTTTTTTCCTTGGTCAGAGACAGTGCCAAATTTGATTTATAGGAAAGAATTATTTAACCTTATTACTGTTATAGGGGGCTCTGGGTGTATAATCAGTATGTTGATTTATAAGTCAAAACCAAAAAGGTATTTCCATTTATTGACTTTTGGAATAAGTATTTTTTGCATAGGGACTACGGCTTTGAATATTCACTTATACCGATTCAATTCACAAAATAGTGCACAGACAGTCTATAATGATGTAGTGGTAACGGGACAGGATTTAGAACAAGATATTCTGCCCTACAGATATGGTTTTTGGAACACATATGTTAATCGAAGTATGGCGGCATATGTGCCAAGTCGGTCATCATTTTGCAGTACTGTTTCACCGGGCATATTTGAGTTTTATGACGCATTAGGAGTAGGCAGACATACAGAAAGTCCTCAGGGGCCTGAAGGTACTAACGAATTGTTATCAGCTAAGTATTTTATAACAGGGGATTTTTGGGAAGGGCGAACTCCTGAAGCTCAATATACTAACGGAAATCAGACAATCAATGTTTATGTTGATGATAATACACTTCCTATTGGGTTCACATATAATACGTATATGACTAAAAGTGAGTTTTTACAGCTGGATTCAAGTTTAAGAGCTTTGGCTATGTTAAAGACATTAGTAATTGATGATGCTGATGAAAATCAGGTTAAAGAGGTATTACGCCATTATGATGCTGGAATAGATGGTGCGATAGAAATAGGCAGTAAAGAAGTAGATATTAATAAACATAGTATAGAAGCTTCTGAAAAGTTCGATGTTACATCGGGTGGATTTAGTTCAGTAATTACAACAGATAAAGAAAAGTATGCGTTTTTTAGTGTACCGTATTCAGAAAACTGGCAAGCATCTGTAAATGCTAATAAAGTTTCCATAATAAATATAAATGGCTTAATTGCTGTCAGGGTTGAAGAAGGAACAAATGATATTCTGTTCGAATATATACCTAAGGAGTTGTACGTAGGTATAGCATTAAGTATTATTTCATTTGTTATCTGGGGGATTTGGATGTTTACAGTTCATCATAAAAAAGAAAGAGAGGTTATTCATAAATGAAGACAATATGGCTTGTGATACCATGCTATAATGAGGAAGAAGTTTTGCCGGAGACTGCAAAACGTTTGCTTGAAATTCATCAAAAATTAGTGAATACAAATAAAATAACACCGCAAAGCAAAATATGTATGGTTAATGATGGATCAAAGGATAAGACATGGAGTATCATTTCCAAGCTTCATAATGAGAATAATATTTTTTCGGGGATTAATTTAAGCAGAAACAGAGGCCATCAGAATGCACTTTTAGCAGGCCTAATGACCGCGAAAGAATATGCAGATGCTGTTATATCTCTGGATGCTGATCTTCAGGATGATATAAATGTTATAGAAAAATTTGTAGACTGCTTTAATAATGGTTACGATATTGTATACGGAGTACGTTCATCAAGAAAGACGGATACATTTTTTAAGAGATTTACGGCTGAGGGATTTTACAAAGTTATGAAAGTTTTAGGTGTAGATGTTGTATTTAATCATGCCGATTATCGCTTGATGAGTAAGCGGGCCTTAGAAGGCTTA
This sequence comes from Murimonas intestini, assembly GCA_003148945.1. Taxonomy (GTDB): domain Bacteria; phylum Bacillota; class Clostridia; order Lachnospirales; family Lachnospiraceae; genus Murimonas; species Murimonas intestini. The sequence goes on from QGGY01000001.1 coordinate 25,981, forward strand.
TCAGAATTTAAAGAAGTTAACCTGTTTTTAAGAGGAATTGTTCCACAAATTGGTTATCCGTCTACAATTGTTGAATATGAACGGCACGAAAGATTCGCAGGTGAGTCAAAATATCCTTTGAAAAAGATGTTGTCGTTTGCATTCGACGGTATTACGTCCTTTAGTGTTAAACCAATGAAGATAATTATTAATATAGGAATAGCTGTTTTTTTTGTTAGTATAATAATGTTATTATATGCATTGATTTCTAAGATTTTAGGCTTTGCTGTAAGCGGATGGACTTCGCTAATTGGCTCTATATGGATGATTGGTGGAATTCAATTGTTAAGTTTGGGCATTGTAGGAGAATATGTAGGAAAAATTTATAGTGAATCTAAGCAGAGGCCAAGATACATTATTCAGGAACTTTTGAATGAAGAAGATGTATAGTTAGGTTTCAGGATTCTGGGTAAATAAAAATTTTATATATGGCAAATTAAGAAAAGTCAGGTTGGTACTCAACAATATATTGGTAAAATATATTTAGAAGCGAAGTCAAGGCCAAGGTATATAATAGAGAACGGGACTGAGGAAATCGAAATTGGAAAAGGAAAAGATGAACGATAAATACTGCAGTGGATGAGCTTTAAATATCAGATATTAAAAAATTAATATTGTACAAAAAATAGAGTTCAAATCAGGGAGGCATACGTGGAAGAACTTATACTAATATACAACATAAAAGACAGTGATAGATTAGAGAAGGTCAGGAAGGCATTACAACCTTTGAAGATTAAAATAAAAAAAGTAGATAAAAAGGATTATAAGCTGCCCATACTTAGGTTATTGACTGGTAAGCTTGCTGTAGAAACAGAAAAATACGAAGGTGACGAGCTTTTGGATGAAATGCTGGTTATGTCAGTTCAGCCACAGCAAATAGATAAAATATTAACGTCATTTAAAACTGAAGGGATTTATTTTCCATATAAGGCTGTTGTTACAGCGAAAAATAGCTTATGGGATTCTTTGAAGCTTTTTAATGAACTGCAGAGAGAACACGAGGCAATGAAACGGATATAATCTTTCATTCTTTAATAGGATTGTATGTAATTAGTGGAAGTCTAAATAGGCCGTCTGCAGAAACTGCAGATGGCTCTTCTGTTTTTAGTTTTACGGTGAATAGTATATTTAAATAAGTAAATAGAAAATTGATATTATGAAAATACTGTCAGATAGGGAGCTTCCTGTATAATTCAAAATAGTGGATGTTGAAAATAAAAGATACCTCAGAGTAAAATAAGACTACTGACTGGCAGGTTAGTAAAATCTTATAAGACAGAGAGGTATCTAAAATGAATACTACCACACAAAACAAAAAAATTGAAGCAATTACTGAGGAAACTTTGATAATAGGGATCGATGTTGGAAGTGAAACGCACTATGCAAGAGCATTTGATCACAGAGGTTACGAGTTTTCAAAGAAACCATTTAAGTTTAGGAATGATGAACCTGGATTCATGACCTTTAAGGCATGGATTGAGGATATCAAAGAAAAACATGAGAAGGATAAGGTTATGCCAGGAATGGAACCAACAGGTCACTACTGGTTCAATCTTGGAAAGTTTTTACAGGATAATGAAATGAACCCAGTTCTTGTAAATCCGCATCATGTGAAAAAATCAAAAGAACTCGATGACAATGATCCGACTAAAAATGATCGTAAGGATCCCAAGGTTATAGCAGGATTAGTAAAAGATGGACGATATATGATCCCGTACCTGCCGGATGGTGTGTATGCAGATTTAAGAACTGCATCAAATATGCGCTTTCAGTTACAATCGGAACTTACAAGAATTCAAAACAGGATAAGTCGTTGGTTCAATATATATTTTCCTGAATACAAAACAGTGTATGGAAAATGTGATTCCATAAGTGGAATGATGATTCTAAAAGAGGCACCATTGCCAGAAGACATCGTGACGTTAGGTGTTGATGGCATAAATAAAATCTGGCGAGATGCAAAAATAAGAGCAGTCGGAATTAAGAGGGGAAAGACCCTGGTAAAAGCTGCAGAGCACAGTGTTGGAAGCCAGGAGGGTGCAATCAGTGCACGAATGGAGCTCAAGATGTTACTTGAGGATTATGAATCTCGGAATACACGTATGCAGGAAGTAATGGAACTGATCACAGAATTAGTGAAACAGATTCCGATGGCAGAAAAACTGCTGGAGATTAAAGGAGTAGGAATCAAGACGGTGTCAGGATTTCTTGCAGAGGTTGGAGATATCAGTCGTTTCAATACTCCAAAGGAACTGCAAAAACTTGCAGGATTGGCATTAGTGGAAAATAGTTCTGGAAAGCATAAGGGTGAGACAACAATAAGCAGACGGGGTCGAAAGAGACTAAGATATGTGTTGTTTGAGGTTGCGATGTCACTTGTGTCAAAAAATCCGGAGTTTAGAGAAATGCATCACTATTACACCACAAGGGCAGTAAATCCATTAAAGAAGATGCAGTCCTTGATGGCTGTAGGAGCAAAGATTATCCGAGTGTTCTATGCAATACTAACCAAAGGAGTAACATACGAACCGATGAAGCTGCTGAGTGATATCAAGTGTCCAGCAGGATATTTGCCAGCCGTATAAAAGCAATGTAACAAAGAAGGAGACTACAGAATGAGTAGTCACTGTTAATGCAGAATGTAACAGATAACGTCCATTAGAAATAGTGCTGATACAGGAGGCAGGTCAGTAATCAAAAACAAAGAATGAGCCGGTAGTCGGCAGGAATATTTTCCATGGGGCATGACCCCGTTAGGGAGCAAAGCTGACACCCTGGTTATGGATAGGCAGGACGAAGGAAGTGAGGACCTCTGGAGACAGAGATGATCCTGGTGGATATAGGAGGTTAGCTGCCATAGAGGGATGGGTATACACAAGGCCATGTAAAGCGAAAACAAAGACGTTTTATTTCGTATACTCTTCATCCGCTAATTCTGTACTAGATATATAGAAATATCCAAGACATTGGCTTATTCGCTGAGATAGACAGGGTGTAAAAACCTTGAATTTTCAATAAAAAACACTTGATTATATGAGGAGCTTTATATGAATAAACATAGTTTGAAAAAGAAAAAAAGCTTTTTTAGGTTAATTATATTGTCGATGTTATTGTCAGTACTGATATGCACCGTAGGTTTTAAGGAGCGTTTTTTCCCCTACAAAGACGCCGTCATAAAAATAGAAACCACCGCAGAAAGCAGCCCATCCTCCGCCGGAAAGGAAATCACCATAAAAGAAGCCATAAATAACGGCATCACCATGGATCTGACAGGAGCAAACATGTCCGGAGACTGGACTGCAGAAGAAGGAGTACTCACAAATGCAGGCACAAGAAAAGGAGCATTCCTGGAATTTAGGGCAGAGAAAGCCAAAAGTCTGCTTATCCATTTCCCTAAAGGAGATAACTGCGGCATTCTGCAGCTTTGTTTAAATGATAAGCCTCTCCAGAAGATAGATCTGTACGGGACTGAAGGGGTGGAATATGAATGGGAATATACAGGCAGCCGTTATTTTGCGCTTTTTGAGGAAATGTTTTTATTCCTGACGATTTTCTTTTTGTGTGCAGGTCTTTTGGGCGGGGCGGCCGGAATCTCCATGTACATAAAGAAAAAGGGATGGAAGGTATTTTTGACGGGAAAGGTGATTGGAGCAGCCATTTATCTCGCTGTAATGTGGGGACTTATGGGGTTATTGGCTGTAATGCAGGATAAGAATGCGGTATTTGAATGGCACGGCCTTGGAATTAAGAAATTTTTAGTCTTTTACGGAGTTGGAAGTATTGTAGTTTTTATATGGCTGTTATTATTCCGGGAATGGTTAAAAAACAGAAAGTGGTCGGCGGCAGTGCACAGGGCAGCCAGGATTGCGGCGCTGGTATTTATGCCGGTGATATCTTTTTATGTCCTGGAGAAAATGCAGGGCGGGAGTGCTTTTGATCTGCCGGCTAGGGCAATAGCAGGGAATCTGCTGCTGTATTACCTGGTTTATCTGGTTTTGTTTGGGCTGCTGAGAAGGTATAAGGTAAGCCTGTTGGCTGGCGGCAGCTTTTTTCTGATATGGGGAATTGTGAACTTTTTTGTCCAGTCATTCAGGGGAAATCCATTTCTGGCAAGGGATTTGTTGCTTTTAAAAACAGCTTTCAGCGTGGCGGATAATTATGTCTATGCAGTGAATCAGAAAATTCTGCTTGCAGCATCCATACTTTTGATGTGTGGGCTTTTGATCATGTTTTTAGAGGAAGTTAAATGGAAGCGGAAAAGGGTGGTCTGCCTGGCAGGAATTGGCGGAAGCGTTGCAGGAATCGCTGTATTCTTCATCTTATTTTTTAATACCAGCTTTGCAAAAATCGCAGGCGCTGGTTTGAACTGGTGGAGTTTTTCGGCTTTTTACCAGGAAGAAGGGGTGGTTTTCTCATTTGCAGCCTATGCCCAGGAATTGATCGTGAAGGAACCGGAGGGGTACTCTCGGGAGAATGTGGAGGAAGTATTGGAGAAATACCGCCAGGAGGCCGGGATGGACGGCGGTATGTCGGAGGATAAACGGCCCAACATTATTACGATAATGAATGAATCGTTTGCTGATTTCTCCATGTTTAGTGATAAGGAATATCTGAAGGAGTGTACTCCATTTTTACATAGCCTGAAAGAGAATACTGTTAAAGGCAGCCTGCTGGTATCTAATTTCGGAGGAGGCACGTGTAATACAGAATTTGAATATCTGACAGGAAACAGTATGGGATTCTATCCAAATACCATACCCTATCAGCAGTATGTCCTGGATGATATGCCGGGACTTGTTTCTGGACTGAATGCCCAGGGATACAGGACTATCGGCATGCACCCGTTCTGGCCGGATGGATACAACAGGAGCCAGGTATATGATTTCTTTGGATTTGATGAAAAATATTTCGTAGAAGATTATACACAGAGAAATGCATTGAGGGGCTTTGTTGACGATGAGTCTGATTACAATAAGATAAAGGAACTGTATGAAAGCAAAAATTCAGATGAGAGATTATTTGTATTTAATGTAACCATGCAGAATCATGGCGGTTATGAACGCGGAGGTATGGATTATACTGTAGAAGTGAATGATTATGACGGAAATGTTACTGCTGTACAGGAGTATCTGTCACTTGTAAAGAAGTCAGATGAGGCCATAGGTCAGCTGACAGAGTATTTTCAGAATCAAGAGGAGCCTACAGTAATAGTATTCTTTGGTGATCATCAGCCCAAGCTGCAGGATGACTTTTTCGTCTACCTTCTGGGCGCAGAATATGACAATACAACACTTGAAGAATACCAGCAGTACTATGAGGTGCCATTTTTTATCTGGGCTAATTACGACATAGAAGAAGCTGAAAATGTAGAACTCAGCACGAACTTCTTTTCTGCTTATGTGCTGGACTGCCTGGGACTGCAAAAGAGTGCGTTTCAAAACTTTCTGCTGGATGTCCGCCAGGAGGTGCCTCTGATGAATTCCAAAGGGTATCGGGGAGAAGATGGGGAATGGTATTATTATAATGAGGAAACGGAGTATTCGGAGATATTGAAGCTTTACAAAAATATAGAATACTATGATCTGTTCGATACAAAAAACAGGGATGATAAATACTTTACGGCTGATTCCGGTAATGATTAGGAAGCCGGAAATCTGTGTCCTGCTAAAAGTCTGAGAAAAGGATTGTGAATGACCCCAAATACGAGGTGAATGACTAATTCTATTATTCGACAAATATGTTATACTTTTTGTATGAGAAATACATATTATTCAGAAAGGTGGTAGGAATATGCCGGAATTACAATTTAAAAGTATTACATCGGATCCTGACTGGACCCAGATTACTGTTGACGGACCATTCAATTTAGGGGTAATGGAGGTACAATTCAAAACACTGAAGAACAATAAACCGAATGCATACAAGAATTATCTGGCCATTTGGGAAGGAAGCGGGAACCCGTGGACAGACAAGAAACTCAGGTGCGAAGCTATAAAGTGTGACCCGGATATGAATAAAGGAGATTGGGCCTTCACATATAAATTAAAATATCAGCAAGAATATGTACTTGGTTATTGTGTGTCCAATGACGGTATGGATGACAGTGCTAAATCAGGAGAGACAAGAGCAGCAGGTCTCTGTGCGCTGGCCCATATCCCTGAGGAAGGAAACGAAGTGACATATGAACATACTTCTATGGAGCTGATTCAGGTAAGAAGCAACAGTTTGTCCGTGAAATATAATATGCTGCCGGGATATGACCCGAAAAGCTGCATGAACTGGGTTGGATTATATGCAGGTGATGTTAATATTTACACGGGTGAACCGATAAATGCTGTTTCTGTTGACAGCAGCAGGTCTTCAGACAGTGTTGTATTTAATGGGGTGCCAATTGAGAGGGGTACCAGGTACCAGCTTGCTTATTATATGAATGGCTGGACGGAGGAACAGGATAAGAGCAAACTTGGAAAGACGGCAGTGGCCTGTAAATTGGTTTTTGAGACGGAGTAACCATCCAGGGATATTGATCAAGTAAAAGGCTGGAATATAAGACTGAATCATTGGAAAGGTATTTCTGAAGATTCAGTCTTTTTGTATTTTATTGTGAAAAAGAAGGAGGTGCATTGCCATAGGAATCATATTCAAAAAACTATTTGGGACATGCCTTTACAGTGGGAGTCTGGAAGAAACTGATGGTAACAAAAGAAAGGTTAAGGCAGAGAGATGCTTCTGCCTGATTAAGAAAGAGGCAGCAGAGGATATTGACAGTATGCTTCTGTCAGAAATTTACATGGATACATTTCTCTGCCCGTCATTTATATTTACAGGGGAAGAGATACAGATAGATTCAGCTGAGGAGGCTGAAAAATGGATTGCTGTGTTAGAGGATATGCTGTCTGGCCTGGGAGTGGGGGCAAGAGCTCTTATATGGAAAAATTCACTTAGGGATGGAGAAAAATCCAGGATAGTGGAGTTATCCTCATCGGGAACAAGGACGCTGAGCCAGTTGGAAATGAAGTTTTGCGGAAGTGTGTCACTGATCCTTCAGGGGGGGACAAAAATAAAATTTTCAAAAAACCAGGACACAGAAAAACTGATTTTTGGTGAAAATATGGACAGCGGTCTTAGATTTGACGAGACAGAAGCAAATATTTATACAGCGTCTCTTAGTGTGCCATTTGCAGGAGATGAAGCAGGCAGCCTTCAGTTTTATATGGATGTCACACAGATTGATTTTGTCAGGCTGTTTAACCCGTCTTTTTTATTCGGGTATGCCGGTACAGATACAAAAGATGACAGGATCATTTTTCCGCTGGCTTATGTTAGAAAAGGAGAAAAAACAGTTCAGATCAGGTTTAATGTTTCTGTTTTTCCGAGTGACCTTTTTAATGAGACAGCCTGTAGTTTGCCGGATTTTTCAGAAGGACTGCCCCAGAGGAGAACTTATTTCAGATTCAACAGTATTTTAGGCAAAGGGATGGATGTCTGTATTCATACATGGTACCAGAATGTGTATGGAGGTGCGGCAGATTTTTATCTGACAGCCGGGGAAGCCGCTTCGGGTTTTGTTCTTGTAAACAGCCCGGATGATTTTAGAATGGCGGTATCACCGGAAGGCGATTTTGAGGTGCGTCTGCCGGAGGGTGAGAGAGGTGAGTTCCTCTGCGGGACAGAAGGAGGAGAGCGTATAAGTACAACTGATAGCAGCTCTGCCTGCTTCTGGAGATTTGCATGGGGGATGCCCGGATATGCACCGCAGTTTCCTCTTCAGCAGCTCTCAGTGACAGGTGCGCCCTCTAATCTGGATGCGCCTCCATTGTCAGACAAGGCGAAGACCTCATGGGTGAGTGTCATTAAGAAAGGAATGAATTACAGTTCCGTGCCTAAGGGGAGTTTCTATTATGGGGACTCTGTTGAATGCAGGAATGCTGGGCTTTTGGGAGCTGATTTCCCGGTTGTCCCTGTTATACCGGAGGATGGTGTGTACTTTCCTATGCTTCCGTATGCAGCAGGCAGTGCAGATGAGGCCTTTTTATTTGAAAGGGAAATCATCATGCCTGTCAGAAAGAGGCAGATAGAATCCGGTGCAGTCAGCGGCAGGAGATATCTGAACGGAAATGGCAGATGGATCGTCACTCCGTCAGGGCAGCTGGCCCTCCTTGAAGGAATCGATTTTAAAGAGATCCTGCTGGCAAGGAGCAGGGATGAGAAGGGCTCTGAGCATATACTGGGATTTAAGGAACCGGACGAGAAGCTTATACAGGCGTTTCAGACTCCCTCCCTTTTGCTAATCGGATCGGATCAGGAACACTTTGCAGGTTTTGAAAATGAGATCTGCATGGGAGACTGGAAATGCATCGTCCGACCGGGCCATGGAAGCAGATACGCCGGATATAAAAATATCGTCATAGTAAAGGGCAGGAAAGGCAGTCTGTATGATCCTGAGGGGGATTCTCTGTTTGCCAATCCGAAGCTTTGGACGAAGAAAGATGATTTCTCTTCACCACAAATGCAACAGCTGATCCTTTCCCAATGGTTGATGGACTATTGCAGAGAAGCGTATTCTTATGGGATGGAGGATGAATACTTCGGATATTGGAACAGAGTCGTGACAGACCCTGTCTGGCAGGGGGTGCTGTTCCTGAATGTGGAACTGGATGCAGAAAATCTTCCATCCAGCCTTGTACCTGTTCTGGATGGTGTGCAGGACAGAGATTCTTTGTGTTTCCATCATATCGGTTTTACTGTCAGTCCGGTGGGGCAGACGGAGGGCCGAAAGACTATAAAGGGAAGACCTGAAGGGGAACCTGCGGCATTTTTTGGGCTGATCCATTATCAGGACAGCGCTTTGCCAGGAAGTGAAATCAGGACAGTGGCGCCGCTTGGCCGCCCGGATTATGATTTCCGGCTTCTTGTGCTTAGGGTCAGATTTGAAAATTCTGTAGTGAAAAAATTTGAGAGCTATGCACAGCTGACAATAAACAGTCTTTTTGGCTGTGTGCCTGTGGCAAGCGAGTATGGATGCAGAGATAATACAATGCTGCTGGAAGGAATTTATCAGGTGAAAGACGGGATTTCCAGCTTTCTATTGAAAAACGAAGATACAGGAAGGTTCTGTTTCCAGGGCGGTATCTTGAGATATGCTGATGTCACAAAGGCTGTCATGGATGAGAACGGAGGTTTTAGCCTGGACGGCTGCCTGGCTTTTGAAGAACTCCAGAGAGGGGATAAGTGTATAGATATTTATTCATTTGGCGGCAGGGCGGACGAGGTATCTGACGGTCTGGCATACAGGACTTTGAAGGTGGTAAAGACATTGAACCAGGACAGTGTAGAGTATAAGATGTCCTATAATAGCCTGATCTTTGACCCTGCATTAAGCCAGCCTAGAAAAGGCAGTCTATACAGGGAGTTCTCTTTGAATTATCTGGGGCATCTGATGTGCGGTGAGGGAAGTAAAAACAAGGAATACGCAGCTTTGTCTAATAATGCCGGACTATCGGGACTGGGAGATACAGGATGGTTTGGCCTCAGGTATGGCCTTTCACTGGGAGCATTAGGAGAATTAGCCGATAAGGCCAGGATCCAGGGAGAACTTCTTCTGGCGTGGAGTACATCGGAAAATGCCAGGGGATGTGCGGGGATTAAGCTGCCCGGTACGGGTGATGATTTCCTCGGGCTTCAGGGAGTGCTGAAAGTTTCATATGGAGAACCCAGACTTATATTAAATGACGATAACCAGTTTTTGCTTTTGCTGCCGGATATTTCGCTTAAGCTGCTCAATGTCTTAAGTGTCCCTCCATCGGGAACCACCAGGTTCTTCCTGTTTGGGAAGGAAGGAGAGGGTGATATGGGATGGTATGCGGCTTATAAGAAGAAGGAAAAGAAAGGGCAGGGGCAGATAGAAAGCCATGATAAAAGGGGGCGTAAGTAATGACACTGGCGGAATTGATGGAACTCTATAAGAAAATTGAAGTAAGTGGAAAAGACGAGACTATAGATACGTCAATCGAGATTACAATTACAACTGAATTAATGAATAAAAGTGTCGGATTTTATTTGGATAATTCTAATAATTTCGGACACCAGTCTTCTACCGTGCATCTCATGTGCCGGATGGTGGATCTTATGGAGGAGAAAAAACTCCGGTTTAAGAAAATTGTTGTGATTTGCAGAATGACCAGGGAAGAAGATAAAAAGATTACAGCTCAAAAGTTACAGCTGCTTCTTTCAGGATTTGATGCAGAAAAAATCAATGAACCATTTACTTATAAGAATTACAGCATATTGTTTGTATTTAAATGGGATAGGGAGAAACTAGAAGATTTAGATGCGAAATACCATGTAGACTTTGCATTGACCGGGGGAATGGATATAACGGATCCAGGTAATCTGGCTGATGTATTTGGCACAGATTATTTCTTGCGGCTTCAGCCATATGGCTGGGAACAGCCTGAAGAACTTTATGAAAAAGGGAAAGAAAAACCGATAGATCTTAAAGAACTTCTGGGAAAAGAGATTTTATGTGTAAAACCTATGGAACCTTTAGATGTAGAGGGCTGGACATTTTATAAAGAACTTAAAAACAGTGGTCTGGATAAAGATGCCCTTACAAACATGGAAGAACTTTTTAATTATAGGAAAGATAAAAAAGACATATGGCTGTGGCCTGTATATGGCCTTAAGCAGATCGGCAGGGGGTATCCTGAACAGAATCTGATAAATATTATTTTTATGGGTTTACAGCTCCAAACCCTGGCTAAAGGCTCAAAAAAGATTGTACTTGTGGTATTTGATAAAGATATTGACGTGGAAGATTTGGAAAATGTATACAAGGATTCGAATAATTTTATTGAGTATATACATCGCTTAGAAGGAGTAGAAAAAGGAAAAGATAAAGAAAAACTGGTATATGCAGGATTTGGTGGAGAGCTGCAATCAGAGGATCTTCAGCGCATAAATAAAAAAACAGAGGAGATAAAGAAGATATGGCAGGAGGGTTCAATATCCCCGGTTGAAAATAGGATACTGTTCCCGAAAGATACGAATAATTTTAAGGAGCTTCTGAATACTGCATCGGCCAAACAGGTTATAGTTTTAAAAACAGGTTCTATGCCGGCATCCATATTTGAGCAATGCTACAATTTGGCGGAGATCCCAGGCATATTTGAAGGCCAGGGAACGGCAGGGATAGCTATCCATATCCAAAAACCGTATATTCAATTGGTGAAAAATGTAACAGGTCCGCCGCTGAACATATATCCGGGGTCTGACTGCTGGGAGCAGAAAAACGTAATGGAACAAATTTTGTCAATGCTGGACTGGAAATTCTTCAGTGATTCCAAAGAGTTCAATCAGGGAGAATATCTGAATGGTTTAAAAGAAGCAGCGGGAAATATCTTAGGGCTGACAGAAGGTGAGACACCAAGCAAACTGAAAAGTGAATTTCTGGTCTCTTTAGAAAGACAGAATTCGAGATTTGACAAGCTGGAACTGGGGTTAGCGGCAATCTGTGACTGGACTGAGGTAAAAAAGCTTGATAAATGTTTGGAAAAAGGAAAGATTGGGGATGAAAGAGAAAAACCCATAACAATGGATATACTCTATGAAACCCTGAAATCAGCGGCCGAGAGCGGGAGCCTGTCATTCCATGAGAGCCTGCCGGACATGCATTTTACGAACTATCTGGATGAAATGTGTACAGAGGCGTTCCAGCTTCAGGTGAAACCGGAGCAGATAAAAGCCGAAGGCAGCCCATACGAGAGTATTGCGGTAGAAGGGGCAAAAGGTGTCCTCTTAGGGGGCATCCCGGTAGCTATAGATCTGAAATTTATTTATGAAGAACAGGGAACTTTTATCAAATCGTCAATTAAAGCTTCCCTGAGGAATAAGGAAGATGTGCAGGTAGCGGGAGTGCCCTGGATCCTGTTCCAAAATCCGGCAGTATTGCTGGAGACATATGAATCTTCGAGGGAACCGGAAGGTGCGGTGCTGGTGGAAGATGGGCGAGGAAACTTTGAGATGGGGATCTGCTGGCCGCCGGAGGGGAGTGCATACTGGATACGTTCAAGAATGGATGAACCGGTGACGGCTTTTGAATTTTTTAATACGATATGCGGCGGAGTGAGCATACTGGACGAAATGCCGGGCCTTATCAGGGATATAGGAGGATTTGGCATTACAGGGATAGATATGCTGTACGATTTTGAAAATTCAGGACTGAGAAAGATAAAGGTGAACCTGGAAACGAAAAATGGGTGGACGATCCTGGACTCCCCAGAATTCAGGATTGTGCCGTCTGTATGTGTCTGCGTGTCAGAACCTGCGTCTGTGGAACAGAGGAGTGTTTCCATAGAAATCACAGGCGATATTACATTCGGAAGTGCAGTGCTGAATGTCTATGGACAGTATCCAGGTTTTATGCTTCAGGCGTCTTTAAAAGAAGGGACATCTCTGAAACTTGAGGATATCCTGGCAGCTTTTGGTATTGGCATTGAACTGGACAGTGCGCTTGAAAAGCTTTCGTTTCTATATATGCCCGATGAAGCCACACTGCAGCTGGATTTCAATGTGGGTGTCCATTGGACGATTGCAGACTTTTTTGAACTTTCAAACATTAATTTTATGCTGCTTAAAGAAAGCGAAAAGCAGAAAGTGAAAATGGACAGCTTTATGTCATTAAAGCTTAGTGAGGATGAACAGCTGGATTTTGAGGTTTTAGCCGATTATACTTCAGAAAGGGGCGGAAACTGGAAGTTTTATGGCAGTCAGTCATCTGAGACGGGGACAAGTCTGATAGCACTCCTTGATTTTTTCCTGGGAACTACGACGAGTGAATGGAATCTGCCTGTGCTGGGGCTGGAATTTTCTCTGGACAGTGCCACAGGAGAATGGAATTTTACAGGAAAGACAACAGAAAACTGGGATGTTCCATTTCTAAGCGATATGGAGATAAAGGCCAGCGTGGAGGCCGGAAATAAGGCGGAATCTACTTATGTGAAACTGGCGGCGGGAATTATATGGCATAAGATTGAGATGGAGCTTTCTTTTGAATACAACTCCGGATCGAAGGGCGGGGGTTCCTTTGGCATTGTAATGGGAGCTTTGTCCGCGGCAATACAGTATAGTACAGAAAAACAGGAGTGGAGTGCAGAACTGAAATTTGCCAGCGGCACGTCACTTGGCAGTATCATCGAGATGATTATTGAATGGTGTACCGGAGAGAAGCGCAGCCTGGAGGCTCCATGGGATGTACTCAATAAGCTGAAGCTGCCCCAGGAGGCATCTCTGAGTTATAACTTTACAACTGGTGAGGTTGGCCTGAATGTACCGCTGGAGACAGAATTAAACCTGGGTATAGCTATAGTCACAGGAATAAGTCTGTCTTATGAAGCAGGAAACAGTACGAGTGACGGTAAGGCTATGATCAGCATCGAAGGAGAATTCCCATGGAACACAGGTGATGATGCTTCAGGGGATACTAAGAAACTGGGGCCCTGGGATGCGGCTCAGCCTGGAAGTGCACCTGCCCCTGATGGTACGGGGAATAAGTATTTTGATTTAAGACTGCTGGCACTTGGGCAGAATGTACAGATTGACGGTCTGGATGAGGCCAGAACAATCAGCGAAGCCATGGAGAAGCTGAAGGATATATCGGTGCCTGTGAAAGAAGAACTGCCGGCCATTGCTTACAGAGAAGGCGGCAGCTGGCTGTTTGGAGCAGATTTCGGTGTACTTCATTTTGATGATAAAGATGAAGGTACACCGGAGGGTAAGAACGGCTACCTGTTGGATATGCAGATGGTCTTTGATGATCCGGCGCTCTACGGGATCAGATTTACACTGGCAGGGAAAGCAGCAAAGGTATTTGACGGCTTTGCTGCTGAGATACTTTACCGCAAAGTGAATGATACGATAGGGGTATACCAGGGTGAATTGACGCTTCCTGACAAGATGAGGCATCTGGAACTGGGAGCATTTGCCCTTACACTTCCGGTCTTTTATGCGGAGATCTACACAAATGGAGATTTTAAGATAGATGTGGGATTTCCTAAGGACGGAGATTTTTCACGTTCGCTGTCTTTATATGCTGTTGTGCCGCCCGGAATTCCTCTTACCGGTTCAGCCGGCTTTTATTTCGGGAAGCTGTCAGCTGCCACTGCGGATATGGTGCCTGTTACAGATAAGGGGCTTTTTCAGCCTGTACTTATCTTTGGCCTTGGGATTAAAGCGGGGCTTGGCAAGAGTATTGATGCCGGTATACTGCAGGCGGGATTTGAACTGACTGTTTTTGGAATTCTGGAGGGTGTACTGGCCAAGTGGAACCCTTATCCGGAGTATGCCCCGGCTTCTGAAAGCTATTATTTTTATCTTTCAGGGACTGTAGGCATAGACGGCAGACTCTATGGAAGCGTTGATCTGGTTATTATAAAAGCGGATGTAGATGTATCTGTCAGCCTTTCGGTCCAGTTTATTTTTGAGACCTGCCGGAAGCTGATGCTGGCGGTAGCTGTATCTGTTTCAGTAAAAGCGGGGCTGACATTGAATCTGGGAATTTTTAAGATACATATCCATTTTAGCTTTTCTATGAAAATCAGAGAAGAGTTTACAATTGGGAAAGACACACGGGCCCCCTGGGATGCGGGGAATAATATAGCACTCGGAAAAGAGGAGAAACCGGATTATAGCTTTTGCTGGGGCCAGCTTGAAAGCTTGCCCGCAGAAGAGCGTGTACATCTCACAGCGTATCTTGCCGGGGCGCTTTCCGGAATCAGGAGCGATGATGCGGGGACAGGCTGGCAGCCGGTCTATGTCGCTATGCCGCTGATCCCCTCCATGGGGGAAGCTGATACCTGCAGGGAACAGTCTGTTAAAAAAGCCCTCAGCCAGACTGCAGATTCGGATTTTGAAACCCTTTCAAAGATGCTGCTGCGGTATCTCATTGCTGCCCTGCTCGACCTTGGAGAATCAGGGAAGACCATCACATGGCAGGAGATGGACGATCGGAGGATAGAAAAAGATATGCCTCAGTTTATCAAGGATCACATTGATGAACTGAACGATGATGCCATAGTTAAGTTTCTTTTAGGCCAGCTTTCAGTTGAATTTACAACGGCAGTGTCGGATGAACTTCACGGAGTACCATTTCCTGTACCTGATGGCCTGGTAATTTCCGATGGAGATATTTCCTATTCTTTCGGAGAATTTTCAAATGTGAGCGCTGCAAAACTGGATGATTTAAAGGTTTATTTTGACGCATTGGCAGTCCAGGTAGAAAAGGAGCAGAAAAAGAAAAAGAGGCTGCAGGATATGGACGGCATGAATGGGCCGGGAGAATCTATGAGCCATTGGGTGTTCGGGGACTATTTTAAACTGCTGGCAAAACAGCTGGGGCAGGCTATGCAGGACATATTTAAAGATGAACAGTGTGATACATTTACGGTAAGGGAGATGCTGGCGGCACTTCAGGCTAAGGGAGATTTTGAACAGCTGGCGGGCATGGTATCCAACTATCAGTTCCATGGACTTAGGATCCCCACTGAAGGAATTAACATAACAGGCAGTGCGCATAAAGTGCTGAAGCCGGAAGAAGGCCTGTATGCACTGACAGGACAGCAGATTGAACTTCCAGCTAAGGTGACGGAAGAGTATTTTGAACTGACGTTTTCGAAGCGGGAGAAGGCGGGTGAGGATTGGTATACTGTGAATGAAAAAGCCAGGACAATTGTCATAAATCCCGGTGATAAGGCACAGACAAATGTATTGTATGAAAGCGGTTCAGAAATCGATTTAACGCTTATCAGGCAGATGCAGTCACTAAATAAATTTGCTGTAGGCATAACTCCTCTGAAGCCTGTAAGCGCAGCGAGAATAGAGCCGGCAGAGTATAATATTGCCAATCCTGTGCCTTTTGGAGATGGTCAGATATACACCCTTCCCAAGGTATTGACAGAAATGATGCAGGAAGAAGGAAAAGTACTCCCCTCATTTGAATGGAAAACTGCAAAATCCCATATGGAGGAAGGAATAAGAAAAACTGCAGTTCAGAGAGTGCATCCGGGCCTGTTGGTGAAGGTAAAGGTAAAACCGCTGCCCCAGCCATGCGCATATGAAATTTATTGTGTAGAAGCCAGGGCGCCCAGACTTCTAAAGAGTCTGTACAGGCAGATAAAGGAGTCCAGACTGATGCCGCAGCTTATGATCCTCTATGGCAGTGACGGGGGATACTGGTGTGACAAAGGGGATGATTATACTGCCGGTATTATAAAATCCAACCTTTCCACAGTGACACATCCTGTTACGGGGATGAAGAACGCCTCAATGCCTGAAATTTTTGGGGGAATCGAGGATTTTGTACTCTGTCTCTGGGAAGCATTTGTGACAAACAGCGGCGGTTTTTATTTTTATTACGACCATGAGAGCAGAAAAGGGGAAGGGCTTCCAGGCGAGATTTTTTCAGACGACGGTGAGGCGGTACTGAATATCTTCTTTTCAGAACCGTGTGGCGGCCTGTCTGATTGCCACAACGTGGTCTTTGTGGAAGAAAGCATACAGGATGGCCAGTCCTTTATGGCGGCAGTTTCACCGCAGGCTGTCACTGCACACTGGCTGGAAACCACCACAATAAAGGAGATTTGCAGTTATTACCGGTCCTGTCTGACAAACTTTTCAGAGCATAATGGCAGCAGGAGATTTAGAGAAAAGGCAGATATACGGATAAGACATGGGCTGTACCAGTATGTGCCGGGATCATCGGAGGCAGAAGGACCGGGAGCAGGACTTCAGGATGTGGCGCTTTGGTTTGATACATCGGTGGAAGAAATAGACAGGGCAAATCTCCGGAGGGAAAAAGGGCAGCCGCTGTCAGCATATGAGGTAATTTGTCTGCCTGTTTTAAGGGCTAAAGCCGGTGGAAAGTTTGGATGTTCTGCGGAAGAGATAGGGGATTACTGCGGAATCTGCGCGGAGCAGGTACTGTGGGATAATTATGAACAGCCCGGACTGTATGACGGAGACACTGAGCTGGAAACGGGGCCGTTTATCTATCATCCAATGTCGTTTAACGGGGCAGCCACCATGCAGGGAATGAGAAAAAATGCTACAGAAGAACTTAAGGTAACTAATGGAGAGGACATAGAAAGCTTTTTGGAAAACAATTATACGATGCTCGGTTACCGTATATACAAAAATGCAGACTTTGACCAGAGCAATCAGGCCGTACCGGCAGGTCCTGTTGAAGAGGACGGCTTCTGGAATTATGAAGTATCTATTCCTTATGAAAAGTATAACAGCAGGATGGGCAGTATCCTTCAGGTGGAGTACGAGTGGATAGACATATTCGGGAATGCCGGGAGCCTTGAACAGCCTTCAGGAAGCAGGCAGCCTTTGGTGATTGGCTACACAGATGCACTGATATCACCGTGCAGATGGCCGTCTGTTGTTCTGGGATGGGAGGTTGTATCAGGAGAAATGAGGTTTCATATTTCCTTCGATGCTACACCTTATGAGGAGGAAGGAAAAGAAGAGAAGGCAGAGCAGGACTGCTTTATCTATGAGCAGGTATTAAAGCAGCTGACAGATGAAAATGGAATCACGCTGGCCACAGAGACCTCGCTGCTTGAGGAAGGCGCAGAACGTATTACCTGGACGCAGCAGCAGTGCGGGCATCTGTTAGCGTGGCTGTTTACAGGGGAAGATTCAGTTCTGGGATATATCCGTTCAAAGCTTCCAGAGCAGGGCGGACAGGAGAATGTAAACAGGCCGCAGGAATTTGTGGAATCATTTACAATTGACAGGGATATGCTTAACAGGAAAGATGCCTTCAGACTGGAAACAAGGTTCGTCATAGAACGTGACCAGAAGGTTACAGGGTATGGTTTATGGGGGGCGGAGGATATTCTTGCCCTCAGTGAAGAGCTGACAGTCTGGATGGATCCGCAGGCGGAAGCAAATGCAGGAGGGCGCGCAGAAACAGGACAGAGTATATTTATACGGAAGTTTGAGGATTCATTTAAGGACTGCATAGGATTTAAGCTGAAGCTGGCACTGGAGTCACAGGATGCCTGGTGGTGTGTCAGGATAGCAGACCGGCCTGGATTTGGATTATATCTGAAGGCAGAAGAGGAAGAAGTGCAGATATTTGCACCGAGGCCTGTACAGAACCGCCTCTGGAACTCAGGAGAGAGTGTGGAGATGATGATATATGAGACAGGAAAAGGAATATTGCCGGAGGTAAGGAAAAAGGCTGTTTTTGAGGACATAGACCTGGATGTATGGCTGGAAAAACTTTTCAAAGCGGTAGATGATATGTTTGAAGCAGACAATATCATTCCTGTAAGAATACTGGATGAGATAGAGGGAATGTCAAAATCTGAAAACAGCTATTATAAAAGGATGACAACGGTCAAAAAAGACCTGGCCAGCCTTGGACGCAGCTTTTTGGAAGGCGTGTATAAGGAAGGGCAGACAGACGGGATCGAGGAGGCCAGGGAGGCATTTTACCAGAGACTTCTGACAAAACTGGATAATTACTATACTACCCATGCTGTTCTTGCCTGGCATATCAGTACGGATGCACTGGGGCCGGTATCAGGTGAAAATGATTATCTGGATGATATCAGGCTGTCCCTGGAAGCCGGGGCTTCCTCTGTAGTAAGCTATATACCATCGAAAGCGGTCCTGAGGCAAAAGGGAAAGGGAATCCTGCCAGTCTGCGTACAGGCACCAGAACTGGTGACGCTGGAGGATGGAACCGTCATATCAAGCCTTGACGATAAGGTATCAGTAAAAGGACGCTGGATGGAACATGGAATACAGAATCTGCCGGATATGGAAGATTATGAGGATTCTTCCTGGCTTTCACTCAATGATATTGAAGACACCTGCCTGGTACAGTCTCTGGGTGAGGTCACGATACCATTTGTGCTTCGTAAATTTCCTGATCTGCCAAAGCTTAACAGACAGTTTGACGGGGAGAGCCCCAGCCTTATTAAAGAACTGGCAAAGTGGGAGTACAGGATGGAATATGAGCTCCCCTTCCATTTTCCGCAGGACGAAGTATCCTTCAGAGTCATCTTCAATCCAGTAAAAGACAGGCTGCTGCGTGCAGAAAAGGAAGGGCTGGCAATTAAACTGGCCCGGTTCCAGTACCTTTATGATGTCATTAAGAAGGATCTGGATGAATATCTGCCTGCTTTGTGCACAGATACTAAGCAGGAGGAGGCCCAAAATGCAAAAGCGGCGGTAGAAAGTTTTCTGCTGCTGGCCGGGGAAGCGGCATCTTCTGATACGGCAGCTTTGCGGGCTGCATACCGGATGCCGGGAAGCGAGGCCTATGTATATGTTTTAAAAGAGGGCAGTACTGCACTGACAGTGGACGGACAGGTATGGGAAAATGTATTTATAGCCGGCCTGTTCGGAGAGAAACCGGAAAACCTGGGAATGCCTGTGGCCTATGTCGCGGATGAGGAATACGAACCGGTGGCGTTGTCAGACAGTACTTTGGCAGATATGTCTGTATTGGACGTACAGGATATGAGAAATGGAGTTTACTACTGGTACAGGAGCAGACTGGACGGTTCTCCGCTGGCCGCTTCCAGGGCACAGCAGATAAAGGGAAGGCAGATTGGCCTGCCCTGCCTGAATATTCTGCGGTATCAGAGCGCTGTTTCAGAATTAGAACTCAGCAGAAATAAGGAGCTTGTAGAAGGAAAGGAAACAGCAGCCCCCTTTGTCTATACAACAGGAGCGGTATCCTTCAGTGATATTTTTTATGCGGCAAAAGATATTGAGGATGAGATAGATATCACAAATCTGGAAGCCTGGAATTCTGACATAGAGACAGGTGAAAAGGGAAAGGATTCAATTGCATCTTTCATGAAAGGATTTCTGAATATTCTGATGGACGGGGATCCTGGCCAGAAAGTAACTTTGCAGGCAGAATGCGTATATATGCGTAAAATGAGAGGAAGTACAGAAGAAATACAGCTTCCGGTATTCATGCAGCCATGTATGTCTTTTGAAGGTAAGGAAGATGGAGAGGAAACTTTGTTAAGGCAGATGGTCATTTGGGAGAAGGAGATAGATGAATGGTGTATAAGCCATTTAAACTATGACAAATTGGATGGTCCCTGGAATGATGAGAACAAAATAAGCCTGGATCTGACGGTATTTTCAGACCAGACAGAACAGCCTGTACCATTAATCAGACTGCGGAGGCTTATTATACCAGGCAGCAGAATTGCTTATAATTATTCAATATCCTCTGTCTTGTGAAGTTAAAATTATGCCCTCCACCTATAGCGGTGGGGGGATTTCTTGCTTATATTGTTGTATTTTTTGCTAAAAATGGTAAAATATAGATAACTGACCGGCTGTAGTATGGATGAAGCTGAACAGTTATGGATATTATGAGTAAATGTGTAAACTTAGAATTGCTGTCTTATGTGCAGGCATGATGGGAGGACAGAAGATGGAAGATTTAAAAAAACAGCTGTTGGGTATTATAAATGAGGTCATTGATGATGCAAGAAGGGGAGAGAGGCCAAAAGACTGGTCTTTTCTCCATCCCGATATCAAGTTTATGGAAGGATATAAAAATAGTAAGATCCAGGGAGAACAAAACGCAAAATCGCTGATCGAGCAGATGGCAGGCTGGGGAACAGCACAGGATATTCAAATACTTAGTTCTAAAATAATGCAGCTGCATACAGACTCCTGTATGCTGATCTGTATTATAGAAATTGAAAAAAAGTCTGCAAAACCTGAAGCTGTATATAGTATAGGAAAATATACGGTAAAATTTTCATTCCTGTGGAAACAGGTAGAGAATGTGTGGAAAATACTGTATATCCATATGTCACAGCCAGAAAAGGCAGACAATCCCATTTTATTAGATAATGCAGTAAAGATACCGGATGAGACAAGCAATGATCTGTGGCTGAATCCCAAAGAGCTGCTTTATGTGGAGGCAAAGAATGTCAGAAGTGAGCTGCATTTTAGGGAGCGGCTTGTCATGGCCCAGGAATCGCTTTCTGAGTGGGAAAAGAAGCTGCCGGATTACTTTCTGCGTATTCACAGAAGCTATCTGGTAAATACAGGATACATAACCAGGCTGGAGCGGTATTGTGTTCACTTGAGAGGAGGCGATGTGCTTCCTGTTCCTGCCAAGAAATATTCTCAAATACGACGACAGGTTTTAGATGGGGCCAAATAATTGCGTCACAAAATCCTAATAGATGCGTTTTAATTAATAGAAGAAGTTTTTATAACTACTTAATACCCGCTGTTTTGTGAGGCGGAAGCATCTTTAGGAGGAGTATATGAATCAGGTAGAGTACATGCTGCAGAAGAAGACTGAGATTTTTTTGAGCAGTTTATATATGCATGATATCGCAGCAGCCATACAAATGATGGATGAAAAGATTATTCTTGCAGGTCTTGAGGATAAAACATTCTGCTCAGGAGTCAATGAAGCGGAAGAATATCTGGAACGTTTTTTAGAAGGACATAAAGGCATTGTACGGGAGAAAGAGTATCAGTGTATTGACAGTGAACAGGATATAGGCTTTATTTCTCTTCACTATAATGTGGCAGGTGTGGAGAAGGGGGAGATATGCTGCAGGAGGGCCTCATTTTTTTGGAGCAGAAAAGATGAAGTCTGGAAGATCGTGCATGTACATTTGAATGATATTGATATGGGGGAAGAAAAGGTTCTTGTACACGGAAAACAAGGCTGCACATATCTGCTGCATATCCAGGAGATCATGTTCATTGAGGCAAGAAATATGAACAGTGAGATTCATTGCCGGACGCAGACTATAGTGGCAAATGAGCAGCTGGCTGCGTTCCGGATGCGCCTGCCCCGGTATTTTGTAAAAGTACACAGGAGTTATCTGGTGAACGTACATTATGTGGAGAAAGTAGAAAGGTATCAGATCAGGCTGCACAATGGGAGTTTGCTCCCCGTACCGGAGAAAAGGTATAAAGAGGTAAAAGAAAAAGTAAAGGAGTTAATTGAAGAATGGCCGGCTGAGGCCTCAAAACAGGGATCAGAGGAAGAAAATTAAACAGATAAAATCCCATGAAGTATGGAAATTTAATTCATTCCATAATACTCATGGGATTTTTAAGGTGCTTTTCTGTGCATTTAATGGTTCTAATTGATCATACTTAATTTAACATTATTTTTAAGCAAATAATTTCGCCGGATAAACACCTTTTTCAATGAGGTCTTTTATGGCAGCTGTTACAGAGGCCTTGTCTTCTTTATAAGTGACGCCGAACCATTTATCATTCGTTTCAAGCAGTGTCACCTGGGCACGGCCATTCTTTATCAGCTGGTCTGCTATGATTGGCAGCAGGTATTCCTTCTTCAGGTCATCAGCTGAGAGAGAACCCAGAAATTCAATAAAGCCCTCTTCCAGAACCGGGAAAAGATCAGGAGTGAATCCCCACATATTCATGGATACGTGGCTCTGAGGGTCAAGCGGGGCGGTTGTGCCGTCCGCATTCATTACAGCAGCTCCGTCTTCAGTTTTAATAATATCATGGGTTTCGTTTACATTCAGAAGATGGTTTTCGCTGTCAATTTCACATATGCCTCTTGTCACACTTCCATTATCACTTAAAGTGTTGCCTAATATAAAACCGGCCATGCAGAAATTAAATTTATCTTTGGAAGGCTGCATGCTGATCAGGTAATCGTGGATCTTTACAAAGGCCTCTTTTCCGTAATAATCGTCAGCATTGATAACTGCAAAAGGCTCTTTTACAATGTCCTGGCAGACGAGGATAGCCTGTCCTGTACCCCAGGGTTTGGTGCGATCCGCTGGTTTTGTAAAGCCATCAGGAAGGTTGTCAAGTTCCTGGTATGCGTAGGCAACGTCAGCAATTTTTTCTATACGGTTTCCAATAATCTCGCGGAAGTCTTTATCAAGGTCTTTTCGTATAATAAAGACAATTTTATTAAATCCTGCTTCCAGGGCATCGTGGATAGAATAATCCATGATGATTTCACCATTTGGGCCTACAGGCTCCAGTTGCTTGATTCCGCCGCCGAACCGGCTTCCTATGCCAGCAGCCATGATTACAAGTGTCGTGTTTTTCATAATAATTTCTCCTTCAAACGTAATTAGTGTAAATAGTATAGCATATTTCTATGCGGAATTACAATTGCGAAAATAAAAAGAGTGTGGTATAGTGAAAACATTAGTTAAAACTGGGAATATATAAAATAAATATAGCTAGAAAGGATAGTATCGATATGCCAAAATTGTCCATAGTTTTGCCTGCATATAATGAAGAGCAGATGATTGATAAGACAGCGGGTGTACTCAGCGGGCTTATGGAAAAAGAAAAAATTGACTATGAGCTGGTCTTTGTGGATGACGGATCAAAAGACCTGACATGGAATAAAATAGAGAAAATTTGTAATCAAAATAAAAGAATAACAGGAGTACATTTTTCAAGAAATTTCGGCAAAGAATCAGCTATTTTTGCGGGACTGGCTAATGCTGCCGGAGATTGCTGCGTAGTAATGGACTGTGATCTGCAGCATCCTCCGGAAACAGTAGTGGAGATGTACAGATTCTGGGAGCAGGGATACGAAGTTGTTGAGGGGGTTAAAAAAAGCAGAGGAAAGGAAAGTGTGCTTCACAAAGCCAGCGCAGGACTGTTTTATAAAATGATGTCTAAAGCTGTTAAACTGGACATGTCCAGAGCGTCAGACTTTAAGCTGATGGACAGGAAAGCGGTAGAAGCACTGCTTGCTATGCCGGAACGAAACGCTTTTTTCAGAGCGCTTTCCTCTTGGGTGGGATATAGAACAACCTCGGTTGAATTTGATGTCAGGGAAAGAGAAGCAGGAGAATCAAAATGGTCAACCTGGTCTCTTGTTAAATATGCGATTACAAATATCGTTGCATTTTCCACAATGCCGATGCAGCTTGTGACGATTGCCGGAGGTTTAGTTTTTTTGGTGGGCTTAATATTGGGAGTCCAGACCTTGATAAAATACTTCAGCGGACACGCAGTAGAAGGCTTTACAACTGTCATTCTCCTCGTACTCATCATAGGCAGCATCATCATGTTCAGCCTTGGAATAATAGGTTATTATATCTCTAAAATCTATGAGGAAGTAAAAGGGAGGCCCCGGTATCTCATATCGCGCACGATCCGGGGAACAGACCATGAAATCCAGGAAATAAAAAAATAAATTTATTCTTGATATTTTTGTCGAAAAAGGTTATAATACTAAAAGAGAACCGCAGATGCCAGCGTATTTTACTAAAGATAAAACAATCCGCAAGGATTGGAAGTGAGCTGACATTTGTGGTTCTCTTTTTTATGTTCAAATTCAATGTTTAACGGACATTCACCAATGCCGTGCTTCTTCATACAATAGTAGATGAAAAGTATTTATGTATGAAGCGGAGGAGTTTTATGAAAAAGCTTACAGCATACGGCCTGATAGCAGTGTTAGGGGCCGCAGGCATACTGGGCGGATGTAAAAAAAGTTCTGATTTGGAAAAGGTAACTTTAAATGAGGTGGCACATTCTATATTTTATGCGCCGCAGTACGTAGCTATTGAAGAAGGGTATTTTAAGGAGGAAGGAATCGACCTGACTCTGGTAACTGGATTTGGAGCGGATAAGACCATGTCGGCAGTGGTATCCGGCGAAGCAGATATCGGATTCATGGGCAGTGAAGCTTCTATCTATGCCTACAATGAAGGGGCGGCTGATTTTGCCGTCAATTTTGCCCAGCTAACTCAGCGGGCAGGAAATTTCCTGGTGGCCAGGGAAGTGATGCCCGGTTTTAAGTGGGAGGATCTGAAGGGGAAGGATGTACTGGGAGGCAGGAAGGGCGGTATGCCCGAAATGGTATTTGAGTATATCTTAAAGCAGAATGGTATTGATCCGGCAGCAGATTTGAATATTAACCAGAGTATTGATTTTGGATCAACAGCTGCAGCTTTTTCAGGAGGCCAGGGAGAATTTACTGTTGAGTTTGAACCTGGTGCGACAACCCTTGAAAAAGAGGGAAGCGGTTATGTGGTGGCATCTCTTGGTGTGGATTCGGGATATGTTCCCTACACGGCATATTGTACAAAAACCAGTTTTATGGAGAAGCATCCTGAAGTTGTCCAGGGATTTACAAATGCACTTCAGAAGGGTATGGACTATGTAAATACACATACTCCGGAAGAGATAGCAAAAGTGATCGAACCGCAGTTTAAGGAGACGGACCTGGAGACGATCACGACTATAGTAAAACGTTATTATGATCAGAATACCTGGAAAGAAAATCTGGTATTTGAAGAGGAAAGTTTCAATCTGCTTCAGGATATCCTGGAGGATGCAGGTGAATTGAGCCAGCGCGCCCCTTATGATAAACTGGTGAACACAGAGTATGCCGTCAAAGCTGCCAAGTAGGATGCCTGTAAAGCAGGATACGGCTTTGAAAGTGTATTCTATAGCTGAAAGATCGTTTGCTCCAGGCAGATGACAGAGCCGGGAAATATGCTATAGATATAAAAGAGGCACTGCCTGTATCTAAAATGATACAAGGCAATGCCTCTTTGTTTCCGCGGACAAAGAACCAGGATCAGGCAAGCCTGACCTGGGCGGCTGCCGCGAGGGTCAAAAACCATCAAAGTTCAGAAGGCTGAACTTTGACCATATACCCTTCATTTTAAATATACATCAGGCAGTATCATTTCGATTCAGCTTCTCTCTTTTTTTCCAGCTGTTTCAGGTGCCTTCTCAAAATCAGGTTCACATACTGAGAAACAGACCTGTCGTCTTTTTCAGCCAGCTCCTTGATTTCATCAATAACGGTATAATCCAAAGTTATGCTTAATTTACGCTTAAGTGTTTTCATCCCTGGTGTCATGTTTTAAAATTTCCCTCTGAATAAATGGAGTATTAGTAAATGTTCAGTGCAGGACTGTGGATTTGCTGCATAGTCCGTGCAAAAACAATGAACAGTTACGAGTATTAATAATTTTCAGCTTTAACCTGGAAATAGGCCTTTGGATGACTGCAGACAGGACATACTTCAGGAGCTTCATAACCATAGTGGATATGACCGCAGTTAGAGCACTGCCATGCAACCTGTCCGTCTTTAATAAATACTTTGCCGCTCTCGAGATTCTCTAAAAGCTTCAAATATCTTTCTTCATGGGTTTTTTCAATATCAGCAACCTTTTCAAATAAGTATGCGATTTTGTCAAAGCCTTCTTCCTTTGCCACCTTTGCAAAACCTGCGTACATATCTGTCCATTCATAATTTTCACCGGCGGCCGCGTCCTTTAAATTAGAAGCGGTATCTTTGATTCCGTCATGCAAAAGCTTGAACCACATTTTGGCATGCTCTTTTTCATTATCTGCTGTCTCCTGAAAGAGATTTGCTATCTGTACATAACCGTCCTTTTTTGCCTGGCTGGCATAATATGTATATTTGTTTCTCGCCTGGCTTTCACCAGAAAATGCTGTTAATAAGTTCGCCTCTGTTTTGCTGCCCTTTAATTCCATAGAAAATCCTCCTTTTGATAAAATAGTAATTATTACTGTTTTTATAGTACCATAACTTCCCAAGAATGTCAATAATTATTTCGGCCATAATATAGGTAATGGCATATGAAGGTTACTGGTCACGGAGTGAACAGTAACATATGAAGGAGAGACATTATGGGTGATATTTCAGATAAAAATTTTAAACCATTTATAGCAGCTGAAAAAACAGTTCCTGAATTTACCGGGACTTCAATACTGCTGGGTATTATATTGGCAATAACATTTGGAGGAGCAAATGCATATCTGGGGCTCAGGGTGGGGATGACGGTGTCTGCCTCGATCCCGGCAGCAGTAGTTTCTATGGGAGTTATCAGGGTCATTTTGAAAAAAGACTCAGTCCTGGAAAATAACATGGTCCAGACAATTGGTTCTGCCGGGGAATCTGTCGCTGCAGGTGCAATATTCACGCTTCCGGCACTTTTTCTGTGGGCCAGAGAATGGGGGACGGAGGCTGCATCTGTCACAGAGATAGCCCTGATAGCATTTATAGGAGGAGCCCTGGGAGTTTTATTTATGGTTCCTCTGAGAAAAGCGCTTATTGTAAAGGAACACGGCGTTCTGCCATATCCTGAGGGAACTGCATGTGCGGAGGTGATCCTGGCAGGTGAGCGGGGAGGCTCCAGGGCTTCGGCGGTATTTGCTGGTCTGGGAATCTCTGCAGTATATAAATTTATTGCAGACGGACTGAAGCTGTTTCCCAGTGAAGTCCATTATGAGATACCAATATACAAAGGTGCAGGCATCGGAGCAGATGTACTCCCTGCGCTTCTCGGAGTGGGATATATCTGCGGCCCGAGAATTTCTGCATATCTTCTGGCAGGGGGCATTACAGCGTGGTTTGTGATGATGCCTCTCATTGTACTGTTTGGCTCAGGGACGATCCTGTTTCCGGCACATGTGTCTGTAGGCAGTATTTATGCAGAGCATGGCTCGTTTGGAGTATGGAGCAATTATATTAAATATATAGGGGCGGGAGCAGTAGCCTGTGGAGGAATATTAAGCCTTGTAAAATCCCTTCCGCTTATAGCACGCATTTTCCTGGAGGCTGTGAAGGGATTTGGAAAGGGCGGGGAAGGCGGCAGCAGGACAGAACAGGATCTGCCAATGCCTGTCATAGCAGTCTGTGTACTTCTGCTGGCTGCGGCCATCTGGCTTCTTCCAGCTGTGCCGGTGAATCTTTTTGGAGCCCTCATGATCGTAGTCTTTGGTTTCTTTTTTGCAGCAGTTTCCTCCCGCATGGTGGGCCTCATAGGCAGCAGCAATAATCCGGTGTCGGGCATGGCTATAGCAACCCTGCTGATAGCGTCTGTGGCCTTAAAAGCGGCGGGACAGGGGGGAAGGGCCGGCATGACGGCAGCTATTGCAATCGGCTCCGTTATCTGTATCATTGCAGCAATAGCAGGCGATACCTCCCAGGATCTCAAGTCAGGATATATCCTGGGAGCGACTCCGAAAAAGCAGCAGATAGGAGAGATCATAGGTGTACTGGCTTCGGCAGTGGCAATCGGAGGAATACTCTATCTGCTTGATGCAGCCTGGGGGTATGGGTCGCCGGAGCTGTCAGCGCCGCAGGCAACACTGATGAAAATGGTCGTGGAGGGAGTGATGGACGGAAATCTGCCCTGGAATCTGGTCTTTATCGGCGTGTTTACTGCGTTGGCGGCAGAAGTGCTGGGAGTGCCGGTGCTTCCGTTTGCCGTAGGCCTTTACCTGCCTATCCACCTCAGTATACCTATGATGGCAGGGGGTCTTGTGAGATATGCCATTGAGAGGAAAAAGAATATAAGTGATGATAAGAAGAAAGAGTCAGTCGACGGAGGAGTGCTGTACAGTTCAGGGCTGATAGCTGGAGAGGGGCTTGTCGGCATACTGCTGGCAGTGCTTGCGATTATCCCGAGTAAAATTGGCGGGGCTGAGAATGTGGGTGCGCTGCTGTCCTCCTTTACAGAGGGGCTGATGTCAGAAGAGGCGGCAAAGCTTGTGGGAATAGCGGCGTTTGCATTGCTGGTTTTCAGTCTTCTGAAGTTCTCGCTCTGGAAAAAGCAAAAGACAGAGGCTGTGGATAATAAATGAGACTAAAAATGGAGTATATGAGGTATGTGAAATGAAAAAAGAAGAAAATAATTATCTGGATTATATACCGGTTCCGGACCCTGGATTTGAATGGGATCTGGATGAAAAAGGTATAGTGACAGTGCACATGGTGAACAGAGGGTTCTATAACTGGATAGCGCAAAAGCTGTTTAAAAGGCCTGGCATAAGCCATATCAGACTGGATGAGACAGGCAGCTTTGCATGGAAGCAGATGGATGGAAAACGAAGTATCTATGAGATTGCCCTTCTCATGGAAAAGCATTTTTCAGGAGCGGAGGGCCCCGGATACAGAAGACTTGCTGAGTATTTCAGAATCCTCTACAGAAATCATTTTATAGGGTATGTAAGGGCTTCAGAGAATCAGCATCTTGGATAAATATTGTTAAGTTTGTTTGCTTGTTGTGGCTTTTTGTGGGTTGCAAAATTTAGCGATTCAACGTATAATAACACATTATACGTGTAAGAAAATGTATACACCTCCGTGCATCCCATAATTTAATCCTACGGATGGGCGTGCTCCGCACGACAAGGTATATCATTATAAATTTGGAAAGAAGGGCAGATACAGATGCAATATGTATTAGATTCTCATACACATACCATAGCAAGCGGACATGCATACAGCACAGTCCATGAGATGGCCGGGGCTGCTGCCGATAAGGGGCTGAAGCTGCTTGGGATCACGGAACATTCTATGGCTATGCCCGGAACCTGCATGGAATATTATTTTATGAACCTGCGCATCATGCCAAGAGAGATCTATGGTGTGGAGGTCATGTTCGGCACAGAGGTAAATGTCATGGATTTTGACGGGAAGCTGGATATGGACGAATACCTTCTGAAGCAGATGGATGTGGTCATCGCAAGCCTCCACACACCCTGTATCAGGCCCGGAACAGCTCAGGAGAATACACGTGCGCTTGTAAAAGCCATGCAGAACCAGTATGTAGATATAATAGGGCATCCTGATGACAGCAGGTATCCCCTCCACTATGAGGAGCTTGTAAAAGCGGCAGGAGAGAACCATGTGCTGCTTGAACTCAATAATAATTCGCTGCATCCCCTGGGAGCCAGGACGAATCCCATACCAAATGATGTGGAGCTGCTCGATCTGTGCATGAAGTATGAAGTCCCGGTTATTCTGGGCAGTGATGCCCATACTCAGGAGGATGTGGGAAATCACTGCTTTCTGGATCCGCTGCTGGAGTGTATGGGCTTTCCTCAGGAGCTGATAGTTAATCGTTCTGTAGAAGAGTACAAAAAGTACATAAACAGATACAGGAAGCGCAGCCAGTAAGTAACTAATTATGTTCTTTACAGTGAAGTTTTAATGTGCTAAAATAACAGGGTAAAAGCAGTTGCTCCACAGGAGACAGCTGCAAATAATACAGATAAGATTATGTAAAGGGGCAGCCTTATGAGTAAAAATATCAGGACAGAGGCCGTGGATCATTTATTTGAGGCCATCTTAAATTTAAAGAATAAAGAAGAGTGTTATCAATTTTTTGAGGATGTATGTACTGTAAATGAGTTACTGTCATTTGCGCAGCGTTTTGAAGTGGCAAAAATGCTGCGTGAGAAGAAAACATATTTGGAGATAGCAGAGAAGACAGGGGCGTCAACAGCGACGATAAGCCGTGTGAACCGTTCTCTTAATTATGGTAATGATGGATATGATATGGTTTTTGACAGGATGGATAAATAGAATTAAAACAGCAGAGTGCCGGATAAACACACTCTGCTGTTTTTTATTCCATATCTTTTTTATTCTCAGGCCCATCGTCGGAAAGTCCGTCAATCAATTTTTCAATTAGCTGCTTTTTGATATATACATCAAAACTGAGCAGGCAGATAAATGAAAAAAACTGCAGTGAATCTTTTTCTTCCGGCGGAGCGTCAGAAAAAGTAGTCAGAGAAGTATTGTATTTGGCAGCGATATCCTTCTGTATTTTTTCCACCTGGAGCTTTTCCAGGCTGAATACCTCATTATAAAGAGCCTCCATGTCCAACTGGCCTTTTGACTGGAAATAGTGTTCAGTGACAGGATTTAGCAGGGCCTGTATGTCATTGAACGAAAGTATTCCTTTGAAATAATAAATAAAGATCAAAACAAGAAGGTGCTCCTTGGAATACTTCTTTTTCAGCGGCGGAGGAAGCAGATTATTTTTTGCATAATTATTTATCATTGTTTTTGTCAGGATCTTATCTTCAGAATGGCGTTTTGACGCAGCCAGATGGGCGTCCATGAAAGTAGTTACCTGATCCATATATAAATCAATGCCAGGGATATCGGAAGGCTTGATATAGTCAATCCTGGAAAGACTGCTCATAATACTGCCCAACATATCTTTTGTATCTATTGTCATTTTAGTCACCTCCATTACATTATATAGTTTTTAATACTAGATGACAAGCCCTTTTTGCTTCCAAATGTAAATTTGATGTCAGGTGTGTTACTGTTCACACGCCACCATCCCGCGAGGTGTTTTCGTGCATATTTGCACGAAAATCCCGAGGGTTGCAGCGCGAAACGGCGGTTTTTGCCGTTTCTGTGCATCGCGGAGCGTGTTACTGGTCACGGAGTGAACAGTAACTCAGGTGTTTTCATATGCATTTATTGATGACAGAACAGGCATTTTGTTATATAATGTAGAGTGGCCGGGCAGATAAGAGCTGTCCGGCCGCAAATATAAAGTCAGGTGGTAAAAAAATGAGTGTTTATGATACATTAAATGACATGCAGCGGGATGCTGTTTTCCATACTGATGGCCCTCTGCTGCTGCTGGCGGGGGCAGGTTCAGGCAAGACAAGGGTGCTGACCCACAGGATAGCGTATCTGATTGAGGAGAAAGGGATCAACCCCTGGAATATTATGGCCATCACCTTTACGAATAAAGCGGCTCAGGAAATGAGGGAGAGGGTTGACAGACTGGTCGGTTTCGGATCTGAGAGTATTTGGGGGTCTACCTTTCATTCCACATGCGTGCGCATTTTGAGAAGGCATATTGAAAGGCTGGGCTTTGGAACAAATTTTACGATCTACGACAGTGATGACCAGAAGACAGTGATGAAAGATGTCTGCAAACGTCTGGAAATTGATACGAAAGTATACAAGGAAAAGATGATCCTTGGAGCAATATCATCAGCGAAAGATGAAATGATATCTCCTGAGGAGTACAGGCTGAATGCAGGCGGGGATTATGGGAAGCAGAAGATAGCACAGGCATATGAGGAATACCAGAAACAGCTGCAAAACAGCAATGCGCTGGATTTTGATGATCTTCTTGTAAAGACAGTTGAACTGTTCCGCATCTGTCCTGATGTTCTGGATTATTATCAGGAACGCTTTAAGTACATTATGGTAGATGAGTATCAGGATACAAATACAGTCCAATTTCTGCTGGTGAGCCTTCTGGCCTCAAAATACCAGAATCTGTGTGTGGTCGGGGATGATGACCAGTCCATTTATAAGTTCAGAGGGGCTAATATTGGAAATATTCTGAATTTTGAAAAGGTGTTCCCGAATGCGCGGACCATCAAGCTGGAACAGAATTACCGTTCTACTAAGAATATCTTGAATGCAGCCAATGATGTGATCAGGAATAATATGGAGCGTAAGGAAAAGCGCCTGTGGACAGATAATGACGAAGGGGATATGCTGGAATGCAGGCAGTTTATGACTGCTTATGAGGAAGCGGAATATATAGCAGGTGATATTTCCCGGCTTGTCAGGGAAGGGGAGTTCCACTATAACGACTGTGCCGTACTTTACAGGACAAATGCCCAGTCACGTATGTTTGAAGAAAAATTCCTGATGGCGAATATCCCATATAAGATAATAGGCGGAATAAATTTCTATGCCAGGAAGGAAGTAAAAGACCTTCTGTCATATTTAAAGACTGTGGATAATGCCAAAGATGATCTGGCTGTGCGCAGGATCATCAATGTCCCCAAACGGGGGATAGGAGCCACGACTCTTGGAAGAGTGCAGGATTATGCTGTGGAGCGGGGCATCAGCTTTTATGACGCTTTAAAGGAAGCGGACAAGATACCTTCCATCGGCAGAAGTTCTGTCAAACTGGCGCCCTTTGTGACATTCATTCAGACGCTGCGCAGCCAGCAGGAGTTTTTATCTGTGCATGAGCTTCTGGGGGAGATCATTGAACAGACTGGCTATGTTAAAGAGCTGGAGGCTGAGGATACGGATGAGGCTAAGGCACGCATTGAAAACATTGATGAATTGATCACTAAGGTGGTATCATATGAGGAAAGCGCAGAGACACCGACCTTGAGCGGTTTTCTGGAAGAGGTGGCGCTTGTTGCGGATATTGACAGCCTTGATGAGGAGAGTGACTATGTTGTGCTTATGACACTCCACAGCGCCAAAGGGCTGGAATTTGCAAATGTGTATATGGCGGGAATGGAGGATGGAATTTTCCCAAGCTATATGACCACAAGTTCGGATGATCCGTCAGATCTGGAAGAGGAGAGACGTCTCTGTTACGTGGGGATAACAAGAGCCATGAAGCGCCTTACACTGACCAGCGCCAGACAGAGGATGATCAGGGGAGAGACCCAGTTTAACAGGGTATCCAGATTTGTGCATGAGATACCGGAAGGACTGGTGGCCGCCACAAATGAGATCCTGCCCAGGATAAAGGAGATGCCGCGCCAAAATGCTTTTGCCCAGGCTAAAAATGCTTTTCTGTCCAGGCCCTTTGAAAATAAGGCGCCGGAACCGAAGAAGGGCGAGGGGCTTGAGTATGAGGTGGGAGATACCGTGCAGCATATAAAGTTTGGAGTCGGGATAGTTGAAAAGATTGCAGACGGCGGAAGAGACTATGAAGTGACAGTTAACTTTGATAAAGCGGGTGTGAAGAAAATGTTTGCTTCTTTTGCTAAGCTGAAGAAGGTCTGAATACTGGTAAACGCATATGCAGCATGTTCACTTGGCTCGCTGCCCGCGGGAATAAACGATAGGAGGAAAGGAAGATGAAAGAATTTAAAGAATGGCTCTCAGATAACCTCAGGTATTTTATGCTGGGGCTGGCAGTTATCATTTTGCTGGTGCTGATTTTCCTTGGTTTCCGGCTGATCAAAAATATTACTTCTGAGCCGGCGGCAAAGACCGGCAGGGAGACGGAAACTTCCAAAGAGACAGAAAGCGAAACACAGCAGGAAACAAAGACAGAGAAGAATACTGAAAAAGAGACAGAATCTGAGAAAGAACAACCGACCCCGGACAGCAGGCAGACTTCTGAGACAGAGCCGGCGGAAACAGAAGAGGTTCAGACACAGGCTCCTGTGACAGAGGCACCCCAGACAGAAGTTGCCCAGACAGAGGCGCCGCAGACAGAAGCACCTCAGACGGATCCTCCTCAGACAGAGGCCGATATTCCGCCGGAACCAGTATATATTACAACCAACGGAGCTGTCTACATCCGTGAGGCACCCAGCTATGAAGGAGAGATACTCGGCGTGCTGGAGGCAGGCCAGACAGTTGAATTTCTAGAAGATGCACAGGGGTGGTACAAAGTGAATGCAGACGGTCTCATAGGTTATGTAGGGGCCAGATTCTTCTATTAAGGAAAGGAAACACGATAATGGTATTTAGTTCCAGTATATTTCTGTGGCTTTTTTTACCAGTTGTATTAGTGCTCTATTATCTGGCCCAGGAAAGATGGCGGAATGTTCTACTATTGGCAGCCAGCCTTTTCTTTTATGCATGGGGAGAACCTGTTTATATATTGCTGATGGTAGTTTCTATCCTGATCAATTATATGTTTGGCTGTATCATGGAGCGGACAGAGGGGGGGACTAAAAAGAAATTTTGGCTGATAACAGCAGTTGTCCTTAACCTGGGCATGCTTGGAGTATTTAAATATGCCGGTTTTGCCGTGGAATCAATTAATAGTATAGCAGGTACTGAAGTATTGCCCCATGTTGAGATCGCTTTGCCTATCGGCATCTCATTCTACACCTTCCAGGCGCTTTCCTATGTGATTGATGTGTACAGGAGGGAAGTAAAGGGACAAAAGAATCTTATATCCCTGGCGCTGTACATATCATTTTTTCCGCAGCTCATTGCCGGGCCTATTGTAAAATACCACGATATAAATGAACAGCTTGGCAGCAGGCAGTGTACCGCTGAGAAATTTTATAAGGGAGTACAGCGGTTTATTTGGGGCCTTGGCAAGAAAATGATTTTTGCGAATACTCTGGCGGGTGCTGCTGATATGATATTTGGCCTTACAACAGCGGAGTTGGGGTTCGGGACTGCCTGGGCCGGGATAATCTGTTACAGCCTGCAGATTTATTATGATTTTTCAGGATACTCGGATATGGCAATAGGGTTAGGAAAGATGTTTGGATTTGAATTTAAAGAAAACTTTAACTATCCTTACGTTTCGAAATCTATCAGAGAATTCTGGCGCAGATGGCATATTTCACTTTCTACATGGTTTAAAGAATACTTATATATTCCGCTTGGCGGCAGCAGAAAGGGCAATGGGCGGACATACATAAACCTGTTTATTGTGTTTTTCTGTACAGGCCTTTGGCATGGCGCCAGCTGGAATTTTGTAATATGGGGAATGTTCCATGGAGTGCTTCTTGTGATTGAAAGGCTGTTTTTGGGAAGGCTGCTGGATAAGAATCCTGTAAAAATTGTGAACCATATTTATGTAATTTTGATGGTTATTGTGGGATGGGTATTTTTCAGGGCAGAAGACTTGTCATATGCTTTGGGCTACCTGCAGGCGATGGTCTCATTTGGAAAGGAAACCTTTTTAGGAGCAGGGGTATTTGTAACGCCGTATATTCTGACTTGTATAGCAGGCGCAGTATTAATGTCCGGAGTACTAAGGGGCAGGATTGAGAGATTTGTCAGGGCGCATATCAACCAGAAGGTTATAGATGTGTCAGAGGTTATCCTGTGTGTATTTATATTGGGGACGGCTGCTGTAATGCTGGGAAGCGGAGCTTATAATCCGTTCATTTATTTCAGATTCTAGGAGGGGCTATGAAACAAAAAATAATAACAGGTATTTTTCTGTGTTTCATATTTAGTTACCTGATCCTGGACCCTGTTTCCAGAAGTGTAAAGGTTGAAAATACTGAAAACAGAAATCTGGCTGTAAGGCCGGAACTGAGCATTGATACATATTCTGATTATGCCGGTGAATTTGAAGCATATTATGATGATTATATCCCATTTAGAAAGTGGCTTAAAAAGATAGAAGCAGTAACGAAAAAAGAGATTTTCCACACGACATCTAATCCGGCCGTTATTCTCGGAAAGGAAGGATGGCTGTTCTACAATTCCAAAGAAGCGGATAAGGATACAGATTCACTGAAGGATTATTCCGGTGAACTATACACCCGGGAACAATTAGGTAAAATTGTAGAGGAAGTTGAAAAGGCCTATGATTATTGTAAAGAGCGGGATATGGATTTTGTTTTTTTGATAGGGCCAAACAAAGAAAGTGTATATAATGAGTACATGCCTGATGCGTACAGGCCGTTATCAGATTATACCAGGACTGTGCAGGCGGTGGATTATATCCTTGAAAATACAGAGATTCCCTGCATCTATCCGCGTGAGGAATTAAAAAGTTATAAAGAAAAGTATCCGCTCTATTATAAGACAGACACCCACTGGAATGCTCTTGGAGGATACGTGGCAGCAATGGAGATATCTGAAAAGTTTAGGCTGGGTCTTCCTGATATTTCGGAAATTTCTTACAGTTCTAAGGTCTGGACTGGTGACCTGCTGAATCTTCTTGGCACAGGGGTAATGATGGACGACAGTATATATTTTATGGATAACAAATATAAAGTCAAACAAACGGATTATGATCAGGAGAGACTGTTGGCACACTATGAGACAGAAGCTCCGGGAGGGAAAAATGTGCTTGTCCTGGGGGACTCTTTTTCAGATGCTCTTGTGCAGCCGCTGGGGCAGTGCTTCAGCCGGATGACTTTTTTAAGGTCCAGATATTATGAATGGGCAGATGTAGAAGATTATGATCTTGTAGTTTATGAGCTTGTAGAAAGGAGCATATCCCTTCTGGCACGATAAAAGATTAAGTGTTGAAGTATAAGAAATTGTCTGTTATAATAAATGAAAATTTATAAAAAAGAAAAGATTCTGGAGGAAAATAATGAGAACTTATCTGGTAACCGGGGGTGCAGGCTTCATCGGTTCTAATTATATTCATTACATGTTTAAAAAATATGGAAATGAGATCAGGATAATAAATGTGGACTGCCTGACATATGCAGGGAATCTGGAGAATCTGAAGGATATTGAAGACAGGGAGAATTATGCTTTTGTTAAGGCTGATATCTGTGATTCAGCTGCCATTATGAAGCTTTTTGAAGAAAATGAAATTGACAGGGTAGTGCATTTTGCAGCAGAGAGCCATGTGGACCGGAGTATTAAGAATCCTGATGTTTTTGTGAAAACGAATGTACTCGGAACCCTTGTTATGTTGAATGCAGCCAAAGCTGCATGGGAACTGCCGGACGGCACATATAAGGAAGATAAGAAGTTTTTGCACGTATCTACAGATGAGGTTTATGGATCTTTGGAGGAAGACGGCGGCTATTTTTATGAGACAACCCCGTATGCACCCCACAGCCCTTATTCTGCAAGCAAGGCATCCTCTGATATGCTGGTCAGATCATATATGGACACATATAAGTTTCCAGCTAATATTACAAACTGCAGCAATAATTACGGACCGTACCAGTTCCCGGAGAAGCTGATTCCGCTCATTATCAATAATGCGCTGCACGGAAAGCCACTTCCTGTCTACGGTGATGGCAAAAATGTGCGTGACTGGCTCTATGTGGAAGACCATGCAAAGGGCATTGATATGGTGCAGGAAAAGGGACGTCTGTTTGAGACTTACAATATCGG
Source organism: Murimonas intestini (assembly GCA_003148945.1). Classification (GTDB taxonomy): domain Bacteria; phylum Bacillota; class Clostridia; order Lachnospirales; family Lachnospiraceae; genus Murimonas; species Murimonas intestini. Next base: position 63,614 of record QGGY01000001.1, read on the forward strand.
CGGGCATAATGAGAAGCAGAATATTGAGATCATCCATATTATACTTGATACTCTGCAGGAAATGCTTCCTGAAGGCGACCCGAGAAAAGAGCTTGTAAGTGAGAAGCTCATTACTTATGTGGCTGACAGGAAGGGACATGACAGAAGATATGCCATAGCTCCTGATAAGATCAAGGCAGAGGTAGGCTGGTATCCTGAGACAAAATTTGAGGATGGTATCCGTCTCACGATCCAGTGGTTTTTTGAGCATGAGGACTGGATGGAGCATGTGACAAGCGGAGATTATCAGAAATATTATAAGGATATGTATCAATAAGGCAGACAGCAGTGCCGTCTTGGCACTGCTATTTTGTCTTGTTATTTAAAAAATATAAATTATCAGGAGGTTAATTGATTATGAAGGGAATTATTTTAGCGGGAGGTTCAGGAACAAGGCTTTATCCGCTTACTAAATCAATCTCAAAACAGATCATGCCCGTATATGACAAGCCGATGATCTATTATCCTCTGTCTATCCTTATGCTGGCTGGCATCAGGGATATACTGATTATATCTACACCCAGGGACCTGCCTGTCTTTAAGGACCTTTTCGGGACAGGGGAACAGCTGGGGCTGAATATGTCATACGCTGTGCAGGAGCAGCCCAGGGGACTGGCGGATGCGTTTATTGTCGGGGAAGAATTTATTGGAGACGACAGTGTGGCGCTTATTTTGGGGGATAATATCTTCTATGGACAGAGCTTTTCGAAAATACTGAAAAAAGTTGCATCCAGGGAGAGCGGAGCTACTATTTTCGGCTACTATGTAAGAGATCCGAGAGAGTATGGGGTTGTGGAGTTTGATGAGGAAGGCAATGCACTCTCCATTGAGGAGAAGCCTGAGCAGCCTAAATCTAATTATGCTGTTCCCGGCCTCTATTTTTACGACAATGATGTAATTGAGATTGCTAAAAATGTAAAGCCCTCCGCAAGAGGAGAGATCGAGATCACAAGTGTTAACAATGAGTATCTGCGCCGTGGTACTCTGAAGGTAGAGACGCTGGGGCGCGGTTTCGCATGGCTGGATACAGGCAACCACGACGCCCTGCTGGATGCGGCTGACTTTGTGGCAGCATTCCAGAAACGCCAGGGACTCTATATTTCCTGCATTGAAGAGATCGCATACAGGCAGGGATTTATAAATAAAGAACAGCTTATGGAGCTGGCTCAGCCTCTGCTGAAGACAGAATATGGAAAGTATCTTGTGGAAGTTGCGGAAGGGCTTTAAATATTACACAAAATAATTATGAAGAGGTTATAAACATGGGAAAGATTACAGTAGAAACATGTGAAATAGAGGGACTGAAAGTTATCACACCTCAAGTTTTCGGGGATGAACGCGGCTATTTTATGGAAACATATAATTATAACGATTATAAAGAGGCGGGGATCGATATGGAGTTTGTGCAGGATAACCAGTCAGCCTCTAAATATGGTGTCCTGAGGGGACTTCATTTCCAGATCAATTATCCTCAGGATAAGCTTGTTAGAGTCGTTTCCGGTGAAGTCTTCGATGTTGCCGTGGACCTGAGGGAGGGCTCTGCCACATACGGAAAGTGGTATGGGGTTGTGCTGTCTGCTGAAAATAAGAAGCAGTTCTTCATTCCGAAGAATTTTGCGCATGGGTTCCTTGTGTTGTCAGAAAATGCAGAATTTGCATATAAGTGTACGGATTTCTATCATCCCAATGATGAAGGCGGACTTGCCTGGAATGATGCTGAAATCGGTGTTCAGTGGCCGATAAAGGAAGGCATGGAGCTGATCATTTCTGACAAGGATCAGAAGTGGGGAAGCTTTGCGGAATATAATAGCGGTAAATAATTGTGGGGGCAAACGATTATGAATCCCGGACAGAAAAGGATAATTTTTTATGAGTGGTATGAAAGATAACAAGAAATTGATTATGTATCTGGCTAAGAATGATTTTAAAACCAGGTTTGCCGGCTCGTATTTTGGTGTCATCTGGGGCTTTATCCAGCCCCTGGTGACTATACTGCTGTACTGGTTCGTTTTCCAGCTGGCTCTCAAGGCCGGTCCGGTGGCAAACACAGATATACCCTTCGTGCTCTGGCTTATGGCGGGTCTTGTTCCCTGGTTTTTCTTTTCAGAAGCGGTCATCAATGGAACAAATTGTTTTATGGAGTATAATTATCTTGTGAAAAAGGTGATGTTTGAGATTAAGATCCTGCCGCTGGTCAAGGTCCTTTCATCTTTATATGTGCATGTATTTTTTGTCGGCGTCCTGATCATTGCATACGCTGTGGCGGGATATTTCCCTGGCATCATTGTGATACAGGTTATTTATTACTCGGCTTCTATGGTTGCCCTGTCCCTGGCTATTTCTTATCTGACAGCTTCTGTGGCAGTGTTTTTTAAGGATACCACCCAGATCGTGGGGATATTCATGCAGATCGGTGTATGGATGACTCCTATCATGTGGGTCTTTTCTGATATGATAGCAAGAGTGAGCAATCATTCGGAGATGCTTGGAAAAGTGGTGTCTGTGATTTTGAAATTAAATCCCATGTTCTATATTGTACAGGGATATAGAGATACAATGATCGACGGTGTCTGGTTTGTACAGCGTCCCGGAATGACTCTTTATTTCTGGGCTTTTGTGGCTGTGATGCTGTTAATAAGCAGAAAAGTATACGGAAAGCTGAAACCTCATTTTTCCGATGTATTATAGTGATGGAGAGAAGTCTATGGATGAGATTGCAATAAAAGTATCACATGTCTCGAAGGTGTACAGGCTTTATGACAAGCCGACGCTGAGATTTAAGGAAGCGTTCAGTATCAGCAAGAAGCAGTACCATAAGGATTTTCATGCATTAAACGATATATCCTTTGAGGTGAAAAAGGGTGAGATGCTGGGAATCATTGGTAAAAACGGGGCGGGCAAATCAACTGTACTGAAGATCATTACAGGGGTGCTTACGCCAACAGCGGGAACTGTTGAGATCAATGGAAAAATATCAGCGCTGCTGGAGCTGGGGGCCGGATTCAATCCGGAATACAACGGGATACAGAATGCGTATTTAAGCGGCACTATGATGGGTTTCTCTGAAGCAGAGATGGATGAAAAACTGGAAGGGATTTTGAAATTTGCAGATATTGGGGATTTTATCCACCAGCCGGTCAAGACATATTCCAGCGGAATGTTTGCCAGGCTGGCTTTTGCTGTTGCCATAAGCGTGGATCCTGATATCCTGATCATAGATGAAGCGCTCTCAGTCGGTGATGTATTCTTTCAGGCAAAATGCTACAAGAGGATGGAAGAGCTTAAAAACAGCGGAAAGACTGTGCTGTTTGTCACTCATGATATGGGAAGTGTCATGAAGTACTGTAAACGATGTATCATTATTAATGACGGGCAGCTGTATGCAGAAGGTCCTACTAAGGAAATGATCGACTTGTATAAGAAGATCCTCGTTGGACAGGCCCCTGACGCATCAGTGCTGGAGGGCCATATGAACGGCGGGGCGCCGGAAGGACAGAGCCTGGAAAAAGCTTCACATGCATCAGGAGGAACAGGCAGTATATCTGATACGGACAGCAGCTGCTGGAAGGATTATATGCTTATTAATCCCAACCATGAGAATTATGGAGACGGAAGAGCCGTCATTGAGAGCTTTGGCATCTTTGATGAGGAAGGCATGATAACAAATACTATTTACAAGATGACTGAGTTTACGATCAGGATGAAGGTGCGCTTCAATGCCAGGATTCAGAATCCCATATTTGCATTCAGCATCAAGGATCTGAAGGGCAATGAAATATCAGGCACCAATACAGTCATTGAAAAGGTGGAGACGGGAGTAGCGGAAGCAGGAGAGACAGCAGAAATTTCATTTACACAGAAAATGATTCTTCAGGGAGGACAGCAGCTGCTCTCCCTGGGATGCACGGGCTATGAGCAGGACGAGCTTGTAGTCTATCACAGGCTGTACGATATCTGCTGCATCCAGGTGATATCTGACAAGACAACAGTGGGCTTTTGCGACATGGATTCCAGGGTCCATTACAGGAGGGACAATCTGCATGGCTAAGATGAGGAAGTTTTTTGCCATGGCCTGGCTGTGTATCCGCAGGCCCGGCACTCTTTTTAAAGGCATAAAATATTTGAAAAATAACGGGATAAAAGGCTTCCTCAGCAATATGAAAAGCAGGGCGGCATTTGAAGTGTCCCCTGAATCTGGTCAGTGGGAAGTAAAGCCGGAAAAGGGTCCTTTCCATGGTGATATTTTATTTTCAATCCTCATGCCGGTATATAATGTAGAAGAAAAATGGATCCGCAAGGCTATAGATTCGGTGAAAGCCCAGACTTATCTGGAATGGGAGCTTTGTATCGCTGATGACTGTTCCACTAAGGAGGAGACAAGGGAATTCTTAAGAAATATAAAGGATGAGCAGATTCATGTGACATTCCTGGAAAAGAACGGCGGCATCTCCAGAGCAACAAATGAGGCAGCGGGGCTTGCAAAGGGGGATTATATCCTCCTGATGGACAATGACGATGTGCTGGCACCCCATGCCCTCTATGAGTTCTATAAAGAAATCAAAAAGTCGGATGCTGATATTATTTACAGTGACCAGGATATTATAGATCAGTATGACTGCCACAGGGAGCCATTGCATAAACCGGATTTCTCCATGGACCTGCTTCTTGGCCAAATGTATATCGGACATCTGCTGGGCTTTAAGCGGTCTCTGTTCGAAGCGTCAGGGGGATTTCGTAGTGAATTTAACGGGAGCCAGGACTATGACCTGATGCTGAGGATGAGCCGGAGGGCAGAGAAAATAGCACATATACCTAAAATTCTGTATTCCTGGAGGGATTTGCCAAGCTCTACGGCAGCTAATCCGGAGTCTAAGCCATATGCCCAGACAGCGGGGCTGCGCGCCGTGCAGGAGTATCTGGACAGTGTATATCCGGAAGGGGCATCCGCATCCGAGACGGAAGCGCTGTTTGTCTATGACGTCAGGTATCCTGTCATGAAGCCGGCGAAGGTGTCAGTTATCATGCCTACAAAGGATCATGCAGACCTTCTTAGGGCTGTTATAAAAAGCATTGAGGAGAAGACGGATTATCCTGATTATGAGATCCTGATCCTGGATAATAATTCAAAGGAGCAGGAGACCTTCCGGTGCTTTAAAGAGCTTCAGGAAGCATACAGCAATGTAAAGGTGATCGATGCACCGTTTAAATTCAACTGGTCTAAGCTGAATAATCTGGGAATTACTAAAGCTTCAGGAGATGTTTTTATTTTTATGAATAACGATATGGAAGTCATATCACCGGAATGGATGCAGCGGCTGGCTGAGAAAGCCCTGAGAAAAGGCACGGGCGTAGTGGGTGGGCTGCTCTTATATGAGGACGGCACGATCCAGCATGCAGGTGTTGTGACAGGGATAGGCGGCTGGGCTGACCATATATTCAAAGGTATGAAGCCGGTCCACTATGGTTCACCCTTCATTTCTCCAATGGTTACCAGAAATGTCACTGCTGTGACAGGGGCATGTATGGCCATATCAAGAGAGACAATTGAGCGGATCGGGAATTTTGATGAGGAATTTATCGTATGCGGCAGTGATATAGAAATCTGTATCAGGGCCATAAACAGAGGTCTTGTAAATGTATATGACCCATATGTGAAGCTGTATCATTATGAATCCAAGAGCAGGGATGCCAGGGATATCCCTGAGGTGGATTTCCAGCTGTCTTATCAGATGTATAAGAACTATCATAACCATACTGACCCTTACTATAATATCAATCTGGATCCGGAGAGCTGCATACCCCGCAGAAGAAATGGGTAGAAGGGAATAATATTATGAAAAACTTAGTCAAAGGTATTATCAGGAAAGCTGCCAATGTGGCGCTGGATAAAACGACGCCGCTGGATACAAATGTGGCGGAAATAACTCCATATACATTCAGAAAGACAGAATTTCCCCGGAAGAGGATCAACCTTCTGGTTCCTTCTGTCAATCCGGAGCATGTGTTCGGAGGTATTTCCACTGCACTGAAATTTTTTGAGGAGCTGGCTGCAAAGACGGGATATGACAGGAGGATCATTCTGGTAGATTCTCCGCCTACAGAAGAAGCCCGGAAAAAATATGGCACAGATTATACCTTCCTGGAGCCTGAACAGGACAGTACTGACAGGGCACAGATAGTGCCGTACAGCAACAGGTATGGAAGGCAGATAGGCGTGTCTGATAAAGATATTTTTATGTTTACAGGCTGGTGGACAGCCCATTGTGCCCAGGAAGCCTGTGAAGAATTTGAAAAAAAAGAGGGGATTGCGCCCCGGCCTTTTATAAATTTTATACAGGATTTTGAACCTGGATTTTATCCATGGTCAACCAGGTATCTTTTAGCTGAGGCTTCTTACAAGAACAGGTATCCCCAGATCGCCATATTTAATACAGGGCTTCTGAGGGATTATTTCAAGCTTAACGGCTTCCGTTTCCAGCATGAATATGCATTTGAGCCTGTTTTGAATGCGAGTCTGAAAGAGGAGCTTTATAAGGCGGGGGACACTCTGGATAAAAAGAAGCAGATCCTCCTTTACGGCAGACCGGGAACTGAGAGGAATGCTTTTAATCTGATCGTGGCTGCCCTGAAAAAATGGGTTTGGATGCAGAAGGACATTGGTGAGTGGGAAATCTATTCTGCGGGAGAGCAGCATGAAGATGTAGATCTTGGAAACGGCAAAGTGATCCATTCAGTGGGTAAGCTTACTTTGAAGGGATATGCGGATATCTTAAAAGAGTCATATGCGGGCATCTCACTGATGGCATCCCCTCATCCGAGCTATCCGCCGCTGGAGATGAGCGTATTCGAGGTGAAGGTGATCACGAATACTTTTGCCAATAAGGACCTGAAGGATTTTAATGACAATATCATATCACTTGACAATATCAGTCCCAACTGCGTGTCGGCAAGGCTGATGGAAATCTGTGACGGATATACCCCAAAAGTGCCCCACAGGATCGTAAACAAAGACTATTGTGAGAATGCAGATATTTTTTCCTTTATCAGCGAGATAAAAGAGCTGCTGTAAACAGAAGGAGGCGTAAAAGTGGAAGAGCAGATAGGAAAAGTAAAACTAGACTATACCTTTTACCAGGGAGCGGACAGCTACAGTGACGGTGACATCGAAAATGTCCTGCTTAACTGGATCAAGAAAGAGTCCGATGTGAACAGGATTATCAGAGAGGACAGCCGCTGGCCGGTACTCTACCATTTTTCGCCTGTGCGCCAGAGCATTGTACAGTGGTATCCATTCAGAAAGAATGCCAGTGTCCTTGAGATAGGCGCAGGCTGCGGTGCAGTCACAGGCGCCCTCTGCGGGAAGGCTGCGGAGGTGACATGTGTGGAGCTCTCTAAACGCCGTTCTCTCATAAATGCCCACAGAAATAAAGAATGCGGCAATCTGAAGATCATGGTAGGAAATTTTAATGATATCCTGTTTCAGGAGAAATTTGATTATATCACCCTCATAGGCGTCCTGGAGTACGCAGCGTATTATACAGCTGCAGACCAGCCGTTCAGAGCATTTCTGGAGAATATCGGAGCCCTTTTAAAGCCTGACGGAAAGGTTTTAATAGCCATTGAAAACAGGTATGGGCTGAAGTACTGGGCGGGATGCAGGGAGGACCATACGGGACGTTTCTTTGACGGGCTGGAGGGCTACAGGCAGACGGACAGCATGGTGCGGACTTTTGGAAAGGATGAGATCACAGAGATCATTAAGGATGCAGGCTACAGCACCATAGATTTTTATTATCCGTTCCCTGATTATAAGTTCCCTTCACAGATCTTTTCAGATGATTATATGCCGAAGGCTGAGGATCTTGTATGTGCCCTGGAGAGCTATGACAGCGACAGGCTTCGGCTGTTTGATGAGACTGCGGTTTTCCAGGACATTGTGGAGAGCGGCAAATTTGACTTTTTTTCTAATTCTTTTTTTATAGAGATTGGCAGAAAAACAGAGGAGAAGGACCTTGAAGAAAATATTTTCTAAATTCACAAAAGAGCGGGATGAAAGATTTCAGATAGAGACAGGCATATACCTGGAGGACGGCGTGAAAAAAGTCGCCAAGCAGCCCCTCGGCGAAGCCTCAGTGGCACATGTGGAGCGCATGTTTGAGAATTATGTCTATTTCTCGGCAAAGGGGATCGACCTGTTTACACCTTGTAAGAGAGCGGATGGCGGGGTCATATTAGAGTTTGTGGAAGGTGATACTTACTATAATTTGCTTTTAGAAGCGATCAAAAACGGGAATGTGGAGAAACTGGCAAAAGTTCTTGAAAAGTACAGAAAGATCGTGGAATCTGCCTGTGACGGCCTTGTAGAAGAGTTCAAAAGCACGCCTGAATTTGAAGAGGTATTTGGAAAGCATGAGTGGCTGGAAGGGAAAAAGGCCTGCAGAAAGCTGGACATAGACCTGACGCTGGACAATCTGATCCTGACAGCTGATGGAAGCAGCAGGATCATTGATTATGAATGGATATTTGATTTTCCGGTTCCGGTGGACTTTGTCTATTACAGGGCAGTGCTGGCTCTCTATATCAAACACGGAAAGGAACTCAATGCTGTTGCAGAGCAGGACAGCCTGTACCAGATGTTTGGAATCAGGCCCGGGGATGCTGAGATATTCCGGCAGATGAATGATTCCTTTAACCAGTATGTCCAGGGCGGGGAAGATTCATATGAGAATGCGCTCAAGGCATATGAGAAGAAGAGCCGGCCTCTGTCCGGCTGGATCACGGATGTAAATTACTTCGCCCAGCTTTTTATGGGAGCAGACTGTTCCTTCTCAGAGGAAAAGAGCCAGGTGTTCAAGATAGAAGAAGACCAGAATAAAGTAAATATATCAATTGACTTAAGGCCGTATAAGGATCTGCGCGTGCTCCGCCTGGATCCCCTGAACCTGCCCTGCTCTGTGAAGAACCTGCGTTTCCAGATCCTGGAGAATAAAAGGGAGAGGGAAGTGTTTCTGGAGGATATGCGCCATAATGCCGTCTTCTTCAAGAAGCGTGAATTCATTTTTGAAGACGGGGATCCCCAGGTGATATGGGAGATACCTGAGACGATGAAGCCCGAGAGGATATGGATCTCATATGAGATTACCTCTAAAAACCTGGGTGAGAATGACGGGGTGAAAGCGGCCCTGAAGCTGGCAAAGCAGAACAGAGATGAATTGCTGGCTGTGATTGAAGATCTGAATAAAAAGAATGAAGAGCTTGGCAGCAGCCTGAGCGACAGGGAGCAGCGCCTGAATTATATACAGGGGACAAGGGCATACAAGCTGTTTTTGAAAAAGAAGGTGCTCAAAGTATTTGCAGGAGAAAAAAAGAATGAAAACAAAAAAGGCTGATTGGATGAAAAAATGGTCAAAAGAGCTGATATTTACAGGAGCTGTATTCCTTGCGATGACTCTGTGGGCGTTTTTCCAGCCCTTTGATTCAGCTCCCGATGAAGCTATGAGATATCAGATACCGGCATTTATCTTCAATTATGGGAAGCTTCCCCACGGGGGCGATCCGCTGATCAGAAGCGCCCAGTGGGGGCTTTCTTATGGGTTTGGTCCTCAGCTGAGCTATATTATAGAAGCGTTGTTTATGAAGGTCATGAGCATTATCTCCAAAAGAGACGGGGCGCTTATATTTGCTGCGCGCATGGTAAGTGTCTGCTGCGGCGCGGGGACAGTCTGGATGACGATCCTGATGTCTAAAAAGCTTTTTGAAAAAAAGTACAGGATGCTGTTTGTTTCACTTATCGGGCTTCTGCCTCAGTTCTTATACCTGGCTTCTTACGTGAATAATGATATCATGGCTCTGTTCGGTTCATCCATCATTGTCTATATGTGGATCTGCGGCATGGAGTCAGGGTGGAAGTATAAGCATTGCATAGGCCTGGCAGCCGGTATTGTGATCTGTACCCTGACATATTATAATTCCTATGGATTTATATTGTGCAGCATTATCCTTTTCTTTGCCAGCCTTTCAATTCAGAAGACTGCTCCTAAGGAGATCGCTAAAAGGGCGGCGCTCATCACTGTGCTTGTTCTGGCGCTGACAGGATGGTATTTTATCAGAAATTATATTATTTATGACGGAGATATCCTTGCAATGAACATAGGCTCCGAGTATGCGGAAAAATTTGCCGTGGACAGCCTGAAGCCGTCTATGAGGCAGACACCGTACAGCTCTGGTCAGTCTATAGTGGAAATGTTCATGGGAAAGAGCGGCTGGTTTGCAGTGTCATGGCGGAGCTTTGTGGGAGTATTCGGCTATATGGCAGTGTATCTTCCGAACTGGAATTACTTTTTCTATGCTTTTATATTCTGGATATCAGCGGGAAGCCTGCTGTTAAAAGCCTGGAAGAAGAAGGCAGGCATTGTAAAGCCTGTCTGCAGAGAAAAATCTGCGGCTGCAAAGTCACGTCTTTTTCATGCAGCTATGGCCGTGGCAGCGGTAATACCTTTTGGGCTGGCATTGTATTATTCATATTTCAGTGACTATCAGCCTCAGGGACGTTATCTGATGCCGATGCTGATCCCGCTGATGTATTTTGTGACACATGGCATAAGAATCGTGCTGGAGCATTTTATAAAGCCGGAGAAGACAGAGGCGGTCATCCGCATCATCACTGTTATAATGGCGTTCATAGCCATATATGCTTACCTGGGAGTCCTGATCCTTACATATTGGGGCAGCTTGAATCATATCTAGGAGAGGGAAGTAGAGGAGAAAAATGATAAATTTTAATGTACCGCCCTGTACGGGCAAAGAATTTGAATATATAAAAAAAGCTGTGGAGAATGGGAAGATCAGCGGTGACGGAGAGTTTACGAAGAAATGTTCAGCGTGGATAACAGAGCGCTACCATATCAGTCATGCACTGCTGACCACATCATGTACCCATGCCCTTGAAATGGCTGCTCTGCTGGCAGGAATCTGTCCGGGAGATGAAGTCATCCTTCCCTCTTATACATTCGTATCTACTGCTGATGCCTTTGTGCAGCGGGGAGCCAGTCTTGTGTTTGTGGATGTACATCCTGAAACAATGAATATGGATGAGCGTCTGGTGGCTGAAGCAGTTACAAAAAAGACAAAGGCGATCGTGCCGGTCCATTATGCAGGCGTAAGCTGTGAAATGGATGAACTGATGGAAATAGCAGAAGACCACAGTCTGGCAGTGGTGGAAGATGCGGCACAGGGTGTTGATTCTTATTATAAGGGACATGCCCTGGGAACAATTGGCGACTTTGGATGCTTCAGCTTCCATGAGACAAAGAATTATTCTATGGGAGAGGGCGGCGCCATCCTTTTTGACAAAGAAGAATATATAGAAAAGGCTGAGATACTGAGGGAAAAAGGTACAAACAGAAGTAAATTCTTCAGAGGGCAGCTTGACAAATATACGTGGGTAGATTACGGTTCTTCTTATCTTCCAAGCGATATGAACGCAGCATACCTGTGGGCGCAGCTGGAGATGGCAGATGAGATCAAGGCGGACCGCATGAGGACCTGGGAGTTTTATGATGAAGCTCTGCGTCCGCTGGCGGGAGCCGGATATATAGAGCAGCCGTATATACCTGAATATGCAGAACATAATGCTCATATGTACTATATTAAAGTGAAGGACCTGGATACAAGGCAGAAGCTGATCGGATGGCTGAGGGACAGAGGGATACAGAGCGTATTCCACTATGTGCCGCTGCACACTGCACCTGCAGGGATGAAATTCGGCCGCTTTTACGGAGAGGACCGTTATACAACAAAGGAGAGCGAACGTCTGCTCAGGCTTCCCCTTTATTATAATCTGGGGCAGGATGACAGAGAAAAAGTGGCAGAGGCTGTCACACAGTTCTTTATAAGGAAATAAATGTGAGGTCAATATGGCTCGGAAAATTTCATGGGGAAAGCTTATTAAAAGACTTTCTCCTTATAACATAAAAAAGGGGATCCTTTACCTGAAGCATTACGGTCCAAAAGAATTTGCTTCAAGGCTGGGGGAACGTTTTGAAAATACAGATATCGACTATAATGAATGGTATATGAGCCAGGTTCCTGATGAAAATGAACTGGAGAGGCAGAGAAAGCACAGCCTGGAATTCAGTTTAAAAATCAGCCTGGCAGTACCGCTTTATAATACTCCGGAAAAATTTCTGCGCCAGCTGATTGAGTGTGTACAGCTGCAGACATATACAAATTGGGAGCTCTGCCTGGCGGACGGCAGCCCTGATACTGAGCAGGGAGCCAGAGTCAGGGAGATTGTCCTTGAATATTCAGGCAGGGACGGCAGGATCAAATACAGGAGGCTGGAAAAAAATCTGGGGATCGCGGGCAATACAAACGCGGCTTTTGAGATGGCGGATGGTGATTTTGTGGCTCTTTTGGACCACGATGATCTGCTTGCCCCCTCTGCGGTCTATGAGGTGTTGAAGGCTTTGCAGGAACACCCCGGGGCGGATGCGGTCTATACAGATGAGGACAAGGTGGATACAGAACTGACTGAGCATTTTCAGCCTCATTTTAAGCCTGACTTCAGCCCGGACCTGCTTCGGGCAAATAATTATATCTGTCACTGGTTTGTTGTAAGGAAGACTCTTCTGGAGGAAGTGGGCGGACTCAGGAGTGAGTTCGACGGCGCCCAGGACTATGATTTTATATTCCGATGTACGGAAAAGGCAGGGGAAGTCGTCCATGTGCCGAAGATACTTTATCACTGGAGGGTGCATAAAGCATCCACAGCAGATAATCCCGCCAGCAAAATGTATGCCTTTGAGGCGGGAAAAAGAGCTATAGAGTCCCATCTTGACAGGTGCGGGCTACAGGGAGAGGTCAGCCATACGCCTGATTACGGTTTTTACAGAGTGAAATACAAGGTAAAAGATACCCCTCTTGTGTCAGTGGTGATACCGAATAAAGACCATGCAGATACGCTCCGGCAGTGTCTCAGGTCGGTCAGGGAGAAGACCACATACCCCAGGTATGAAATTATCATTGTTGAAAATAACAGTGTGGAGGATGAGACATTTGAACTCTACAGATCCCTGGAAGCCCAGGAGAATATAAAGGTCGTGCGCTGGGAGAGCGGATTTAATTATTCGGCAATCAACAATTACGGTTTTTCTGAAGCAAAGGGCGAGTATATTATCTGCCTGAATAATGACATCACTGTCATCACACCGGACTGGATGGAGGAACTGCTGGGACACTGCCAGAGGCCTGATACGGGAATTGTGGGAGCAAGACTGTACTATCCCGATGATACCATACAGCATGCGGGAATCGTTATCGGCATCGGCGGCATAGCAGGCAGTCTTTTTGTGAACATGCCCAGGAGCCGCTCGGGCTATCTGCATAAAGCCAGACTCCAGCAGGATCTGAGCGCTGTGACGGCAGCCTGTATGATGGTGAAACGGAGCGTGTGGGAAGAGGCCGGAGGCTTTGAAGAGAAACTGGCTGTGGCATTTAACGATGTGGATTTCTGCCTGAGGGTGAGGAAGGCCGGTTATCTTGTGGTATACGACCCGTATGTTGAGATGTATCATGATGAGTCAAAGACAAGAGGAGTGGAAGATACAAAAGAGAAGGTGCGGAGATTTCAGAGCGAGATTGAGTATATGAGGGGACATTGGATAAATATACTGAAAAATGGGGACCCTTATTATAATCCGAACCTTTCCCTGACCTCATGGAATTATGAGCTTAGAAATCTGGAATAAAAGAGGAATGGAATATGAGCGAAGTATCCATCGTGATACCGAATTACAATGGAATGGGATATCTGAAGGACTGTCTTGATTCCCTGGAAGTACAGAGCATGAGAGATTTTGAGACTATCCTTGTGGACAATGGTTCAGAGGATGATAGCGTCTCCTTTGTCCGGGAGAGATATCCCAAGGTCAGAATTAAGAGGCTGGAGAAGAATTATGGCTTCTGCAGAGCTGTAAATGAAGGAATCAGGATGAGCACAAGCCCTTACGTGATCCTGCTGAACAACGATACAAGGGCGGATATCCAGCTTGTCCAAAAGCTGCTGGCTGAGATAAAGAAATATCCCGGCTGTTTTTCAGTCCAGGCGAAGGTAGTGATGATGTCATCGCCTGATAAGATGGACGATGCGGGAGATTTCTACTGTGCACTTGGGTGGGCCTTTGCAGAGGGCAAAGGGAAGCCGGAGACAGATTATCAGAAATCCCGCAGGATATTTGCCAGCTGTGCTGCAGCCGCAATATACAGGAAATCAGTTTTTAAAGAGATCGGCCTTTTTGATGAGAGGCATTTTGCATACCTGGAGGATGTGGATATGGGATACAGGGCCAGGATATCCGGGTATGAGAACCGTTTTGCCGCTGATGCAGTGGTTTACCACCATGGCAGCGGTACGACCGGGTCTGTTTACAATGAATTTAAGATCCGCTATTCATCCAGAAATAATGTGTATGTGATCTATAAAAACATGCCGATTCTCCAGATAGTGCTGAACCTTCCCCTGCTTGCTTTGGGATTTGTTATTAAAGGCGTGTTTTTTTCTGTGAAAGGTTATGGGGGAGAGTACGTCAAAGGTGTTTTTTATGGTCTCAGGACAGCGAATAAATGCAGCAAAGTCAGATTTAAAACGAAAAATATTAGAAATTATCTTATAATACAGTTGGAATTATGGAGGAATATAGTCAGAAAGCTGGGCTTTTAAGGAAAACTTTATTTAAAAACAGTTGCCCTTTTGGGGGATGTATTGTATTATATTCCAATAAGAGATCTGCCTCTGAAGATATGTGCGGAGGATTACGATAGATAAAGCAAGGAGTGATAAACGGTGATAAAAGACAATCAGAAGTATTTTAACAGGCTGCATGTCGTGATTGATGCCTTTGTCATTGCAGCTTCCTATCTTTTAGCATGGTTTATTCAGTTCGAATTTATAGTAGATGAGACGACTGGCAAGCTTCCCGTGGGGACTTACATGTCGGCTCTTATTTTTGTGGTGCCGGGGCTTCTGCTCCTGTATTATGCCTTTAATCTCTATACGCCTAAGAGGGTACAGGGAAGACGCCTGGAAATCAGCAATATTTTTAAGGCAAATGTTATCGCCCTGCTATGCTTCTTTTTTGTGCTGTTTTTGACTCATCTTGATGACTTTTCACGAAAGATGGTTTTTATGTTCTTCGGACTGAACATGTGCCTGGAGGTGCTGGTGCGCATCCTGATCCGCATGGTACTCATGAATATGAGGAAGAAGGGCATGAATCTGAAGCATATCCTGCTGGTTGGCTACAGCAGGGGAGCGGAGGAGTATATAGACCGCATAAAAGCGAATCCCCAGTGGGGCTATCTCATACGGGGGATCCTTGACGATAATGTGGAGCGCGGGACAACTTACAAGGGTGTAAAGGTGATCGGACGGATAGACAATCTGATGGTGATCCTGCCTGAGAACAGGCTGGATGAAATAGCCATCACTCTTGGGCTGAATGAGTATTATAAGCTGGAACATATTGTTTCCCTGTGTGAAAAGTCAGGTGTGCATACAAAATTTATTCCGGATTATAATAACATTATTCCGACAAAACCTTACACAGAAGACCTGCTGGGGCTTCCTGTGATAAATATCCGCCACGTGCCGCTGACAAACACTTTTAACATGCTGGTTAAGAGGACTGTAGATATCGTGGGATCAATATGTGCGATCGTGCTGTTTTCACCGGTAATGCTGGCCGCTGCGGCGCTTGTGAAGCTGACATCGCCCGGACCGCTGATCTTTAAGCAGGAGAGAGTGGGACTCCACAACAGGCCTTTTATGATGTATAAGTTCCGTTCCATGGAGATACAGAGGGAACAGGAGGAGAAGGCGGGATGGACAGTAAAGAATGATCCCCGGGTGACAGGTATAGGGAAATTCATGCGGAGGACAAGTATTGATGAACTGCCTCAGCTGTTCAATGTCCTGAAGGGGGACATGAGCCTTGTGGGGCCCAGGCCGGAGAGGCCGCAGTTTGTGGAAAAATTCAGGGAAGAGATTCCAAGATATATGGTTAAGCACCAGGTGAGGCCGGGGATGACTGGCTGGGCGCAGGTAAATGGCTACAGAGGGGATACATCTATCAGGCGCCGGATCGAGTACGATCTGTACTATATTGAAAACTGGACAGTGGGACTCGATTTCAAGATTCTTTTGCTCACTGTATTTAAAGGATTTGTAAACAAGAATGCATATTAGAAAAGGGGAATATAATGACTGAAAGAAAAAATGGTAATGGCAGCAATAGTCAGAACAATACCAGAGCTGATTCAAGGCCGGCGGCGCAGGGGAACCGACGGTCAGGGCAGCGCCCTGAGGGCGGAGCCAGGAGCCAGGGGCCAAATGTCCCAAACATGAACCAGAGACATACGCAGGGACCAGGACCAAGGCAGGGCTACGGCCAGGGACCGGCAGGCCAGGGAAGGCCGCCACAGGGAGGGGCCAGACAGCCGGGATATGGTCCGGGAGCAGGAGGGCCGCCGCCCAGAAACGGGCGCCCGGGATATAACCAGGGTCCTTATGGACAGCCATACGGACAGGGAGCGCCAAGAGGCGCCAGGAGGCCACAGGAACCGGGGAGAGGTCCGGCAAGGCCCGCAGGAGGATACAGGCCGCCGGCAGGCAGACCGCCCGTGCAGCAGCCACCCAGGAAAAAAGGGAAGAAGCGTGTCATGTTCGCAGTGGAGATCCTGGCTCTTCTTGTACTGGCAGTAGGATTATTTGTATTCTCTAAATTTACAAAGCTGAGGCATGAAAATGTTGGAGATGTCGTTCTAAATGAAAATATCCCAACCTCGGAAGCAGACCTTATGAAGCAGTATACAAATATAGTCTTGTATGGCGTGGACTCCAGGGACGGCAATCTGACAACGGATGCCCACAGTGACACGATCATGATAGCCAGTATCAATAACAAGACAAAAGATGTGAAGCTGGTCTCAGTCTACAGGGATACTTATCTGGACAATACGAACGGAGAGTACAGGAAGGCGACGGAGTGTTATTACTTTGGCGGTCCGGAACGTTCCAGGAATATGCTGAATAAGAACCTGGATCTGAATATTGAAGATTTTGTGACGGTGAATTTTAACGCGGTAGTTGCCGTGGTGGACAGACTGGGCGGCATTGAACTGGATATCACAGATGATGAGGTTGTCTATATCAATGATTATTCAGTGGAAAATAAGCAGGTCACAGGAGTCGATTATGAGAACCTGACTCAGTCAGGGCTTCAGACCGTAAACGGTATCCAGGCGCTCGCATACTGCAGGATCAGATACGGCGGCGGTGACGACTTTAAGAGGACAGAACGTCAGAGGCTTGTATTAAGCAAGATCATTGAGAAGGTTAAGAATACAGATCCTCTCACTTTAAACGGCATTATTGACGATGTGCTCCCTGAGGTAGCAACCAGCCTCAGCACTACAGAGATACTCAGCCTTGCGACAAACGCGGCGTCTTATAATTTTGTGGATACAACAGGTTTCCCGTTTAACCAGACTCCAATGACCATCCCTTCCAGAAATGACTGTGTAGTACCAAATAATCTGGCAAATAATGTACAGCAGCTGCACCAGTGGATGTTTGGAAGCGAGGATTACACCCCGTCAGCTACGGTGCAGGAGATCAGCAATAAAATCATTAATGAGACCGGAGTGCAGTAAAGGATGAAAAAAACTGTAGATATAGTAATACCGACTTTTAAGCCGGATGAAAAATTTCATAATCTGATGCAGATGCTTTTTAAGCAGACGTATCAGATCGGACGCATCCTCGTTATGAATACGGACGCGTCCCTCTTCCCAAAGGAGGGATATGATAAGCTGCCGAATGTAGAGATCAGGCACCTTCCCCGGGAAGAATTTGACCATGGCGGCACTAGAGATAGGGCCGCCTGTCTTTTGGACGGAGATATTATTTTGTTTATGACGCAGGATGCAGTTCCGGCGGATGAGCGCCTTGTTGAAAGGCTGGCGGCATGTTTTGAAGATCCCGGCATAGGGGTGGCATATGCCAGGCAGCTTCCCTGTGAGGACTGCAGCATTGTAGAAAAATATACAAGAAGCTTTAATTATCCCGGACAGAGCAGGATCAAATCAAAGGAAGACCTGCAGGAGATGGGGATCAAGACATTCTTCTGTTCCAATGTCTGCGCGGCATACAGCCGCAGCTGGTATGAGAAGCTGGGAGGCTTTGAAAAACACACGATTTTTAATGAAGATATGATTTTTGCCGGCAGGCTGATCCAGGCCGGAGCTAAGATCGCATATGCGGCGGACGCTAAGGTGGTCCATTCCCATAATTACGGCTGCCTTGAGCAGTTTCACAGGAATTTTGATATGGGAGTTTCACAGGCTGACCACCCGGAGGTGTTTGGGATGGCCAGGTCAGAGAGTGAGGGGATAAAGCTGGTAAAGCAGACAGCCTCATATCTTTGTAAAATCCATAAACCGTGGCTGATCTTTGATCTTGTCCTTAAGAGCGGATTTAAGTTTTTAGGGTACAGGATGGGGAAGGCATATAAGAAGCTTCCAAAATGGCTGGTATTAAAATGTACCATGAACAGACATTATTTTTGCGGGCATCAATAAAAAGGAGGAAATGAACATGTGTGGAATTGTAGGTTATATTGGTGAGAATCAGGCGGGCCCCATCCTTTTGGATGGATTGTCTAAGCTGGAATACCGGGGATATGATTCGGCCGGCATCGCTGTCTATGACGGAAGCGAGATAAAGATGACAAAGTCAACCGGAAGGCTGAAGGTCCTGGAGGAGCTTACCCATGGAGGGGAGACTATGCCCGGAACTTCGGGGATAGGCCATACAAGATGGGCCACCCACGGGGCGCCTACAGATACAAATGCTCATCCGCATTTTAATAAAGACCGTTCCATTGTGGTTGTACATAATGGGATCATAGAAAACTATATAAAGTTGAAAAAAAAGCTTCAGTCAAAGGGCTATGAATTTATATCAGATACGGATACAGAGGTTGTGGCCCACCTTCTGGATTACTATTATAAAGGCGATCCGCTGGAGACAGTGACAAAGATCATGAACAGGGTGGAGGGCTCGTATGCTCTTGGAATCATGTTTCTGGATCACCCTGACGAGCTGTACGCAGTCCGAAAAGACAGCCCGCTCATCGTGGGACACGCAGAGGGGGGCAATCTGATCGCCTCAGATGTGCCGGCCGTATTAAAATATACGAGAAGGGTATATTTTATAGAGAATGAGGAGGTTGTGGTACTTAAAAAGGATTCCATGACTTTTTATAATATAGACGCTGAGGAGATCGAAAAGGAACCAGTGACGATCGAGTGGGATATCAGTGCGGCTGAAAAGGGCGGCTATGAGCATTTTATGCAGAAGGAGATGTATGAACAGCCAAAGGCAGTCACCGATACTCTGAATCCCCGGCTGAAAGGCAGCAGGATTGAAATAGAGGAACTGGGCATGACAGACGAAGAGATCAGGGCTGTCAGAAAGATCTTCATAGTGGCCTGCGGCTCAGCATATCATACAGGTGTGACTGCAAAATATGTTTTTGAGGGACTTGCCAGGATTCCCGTAGAGGTAGACCTGGCCTCAGAATTCAGGTACAGGGATCCTATACTGGAGGAAGGAACTCTTGTAATTATTGTCAGCCAGTCAGGTGAGACGGCAGATTCCCTTGCTGCCCTCAGAGAAGCGAAAGCGAGAGGCTGCAGAGTTCTGGGGATAGTGAATGTGGTTGGAAGCTCTATTGCCCGGGAGGCGGATAATGTAATGTATACCTGGGCGGGGCCGGAGATAGCTGTAGCCACCACAAAAGCGTACAGCACCCAGCTCATTGCAGAATATCTCCTTGCCCTGAAGTTTGCCCATGTGCGGGGCAGGATCAATGATGAAGAACTGGCCGGATACATCCGGGATCTGCAGCTTCTTCCGCAGCAGATAGAGATGCTTCTGAATAATAAAGAAAAGATACAGAAGTTTGCAAACAGATATATTGCCGCAAAAGATGTTTTCTTTATAGGGCGTGGAATCGATTATGCGATCTCTCTTGAGGGTTCCCTGAAGCTGAAAGAAATCTCATATATCCATTCCGAGGCTTACGCTGCCGGGGAGCTGAAGCATGGCACCATCTCACTGATAGAAGAGGGGACGCTGGTAGCCGCTGTCCTGACACAGGAAGACCTCTATAAAAAGATGATCAGCAATATGGTTGAGGTAAAAACAAGGGGTGCCTTTATACTGGCAGTGACAAATGCGGATAATGTAGAAGTGGAAAAAAGCGCTGACTATGTGATATATATCCCGAAGAACAATAAATACTTCACAAACTCCCTGGCGGTCATCCCGCTGCAGCTTTTCGGATACTATGTGGCTATCGGAAAGGGCTGCGACGTGGATAAACCAAGAAATCTGGCAAAGTCTGTCACTGTAGAGTAGTAACCGGAAATCTCCTTTTCGGCAAAAAATGTGGCTTGAAATAAACTTTTAAAAGATTAAACACAGATTGAACACAATTCCCTGATAAACTGTGAATAGTTACAGACAGAGAATAAAAAGGAGGTAGTTTATATGAATAACGAGTTCGATAATACTGATCCTGTAAATCATACAGAGCCTGAGAACACAAGCACAGAGAGGGAAACCGTGCCGCAGGAGCAGGGGAGCAGTGAAAATTCGTCTTTTTATCATTATACTTATGAAAAAGGCAGCAATGCCACGGGAACGGGAAATTTTGGAAATCAGCCATACAGCAGTACAGGAAGCCAGTCTTACCAGCAGAATGACAATCAGTCGGGACAGCAGTCATCAGGAAATACTTACAGGTATTCAGACGGAGGCCAGGGAAACGGGCAGGGGTACGGCGGGTATGGAAATTACCAGGGCTATTACCAGCAGGAACCTCCGAAACCTGAGAAAGAGAAAAAGGAAAAACAGCCTCACAAGAGAGGGCTGGGTCGTAAGATAGCAGTTGCGGCATGTCTGGCTCTTGTATTTGGCGTAGTGGGCGGGGCAGCCTTCCAGGCGACAAATTATTTTGGAGCTAAAATAACAGGACAGGATACAGTTACGGCTGCCGGAAAAAACAAGATTGAGACTGCCAAGGGCATAGACAGTGGTATATCTTCAAAAGAGATGCAGGGCAGCGCTTCAGGTACAGAGGCAGAGTCTAAAGAAGTTAATGCTGTCAGCGGATCGTCTGATGGTGTTGCAGCGGTAGCCAGGAATTCAATGCCTTCTATCGTGGCGATCACGAATAAGAGTGTGAAAGAAGTCCAGGATCTGTTTTTCGGGACAACACAGAGGGAAGCACTCAGCAGCGGTTCAGGTGTTATTATTGACCAGAATGATTCAGAACTTCTCATAGCAACTAATAATCATGTGGTGGATGGGGCAGAAGAGCTCAGTGTGTACTTTACAGTAGATGTGGATGATCCTGAGAGTTCAGTTGTCCAGGCTCAGGTAAAGGGTACAGATCCTGACCATGACCTGGCTGTAGTGGCAGTAAATCTCTCTGACATTCCGGCGGATGTTAAAGAACAGATAAAAATAGCTACCCTTGGTGACTCTGATTCACTTGAGGTAGGACAGCAGGCCATAGCCATAGGAAATGCTCTTGGCTACGGACAGTCGCTGACAGCAGGATATATCAGCGCCCTGAACAGGGAAGTGACAGTTGACAATATAACAAACAGCATGATACAGACTGATGCAGCCATAAACTTTGGAAACAGCGGCGGCGCGCTTCTCAATATAAAGGGAGAACTTATAGGAATCAATTCTGTAAAGGCAGCAGCGTCCGGTGTGGAAGGTATGGGATACGCAATCCCAATCAATACGGCGAAGCCGATACTAGACGAGCTGATGAACCGCACGACGAGGAGCAAGGTGACAGAGGAAGAAAAGGGATATATGGGAATTTCCCCATATGATGTCTCCGCAGAGGCCAGGCAGGTGTACAACATGCCGTCAGGAGCTTTTGTATATGAAGTAACAGAAGGAACCCCGGCAGAGAAGGCAGGAATCCATAAGGGCGATATCATCATAAAAGTCGATGGCGTGAACGTGGCGTCAGCCAGTGACCTGCTGGAGAGGATGAAGTACTACAAAGTCGGCGAGACTATAGATGTGGTTGTGGCAACAGCTGATAATGGCGAATATATAGAGAGAACAGTTACGATCACACTTGGTGAGAAACCGGAAGCAGCGTCTTCCTCAGGTGAGGGACAGCAGCAAGGGCAGCTGCCGGAAAGGTCAGATGGGATATTCCAGAGATAAAAGAATACGGATCATGATTAGAATGGGAACGCTTTTCGGGCATTTGTCCGGGCAGAGTTCTCATTCTTGTTTATAAAATCTTCACTTGTGTAAGATATCCATCTGGGCTATAATACTAAAGTATAGTATGGGAATTAAGTCGAAAAATAAAGAGAGGATACCATATGTCTGATAATAATAATATAGATGAAATTCTGGATATAGATTCACTGCATGAGGATCATGCAGATGATAATGACAAACCGGAAAAGGTAAAAGCAGCTTCTGCTGATAAAAATAAAAAAGAAGGCGGAAAGAAGACTGAAGATGAGTATGAGGATGTCTGTTTTGTCTGCCGCAGGCCGGAAAGCAGGGCGGGAAAGATGGTCCATCTTCCGAACAACATTCATATTTGCTCAGAGTGTATGCAGAAGGCATTTGATTCCATGAATGACCCTAATATGCCTTATGCGGATATGCTGTCGAATATGACAAACATGCCTAATATGACAAATATGCCAAACCTCAGTTTTTTCAACCTCAATGACATGGCAGACCAGATCCCCCAGAGGCAGAAGATAAAGAAAAAGAAGCCGAAGGAGGAGCCGCATGTGGCTTTTGATATTAAATCGATCCCGGCGCCTCATAAGATCAAGGCTCAGCTGGATGAGTTTGTGATCGGCCAGGAGTATGCGAAGAAAGTTATTTCTGTAGCTGTCTATAACCATTATAAAAGGGTGGAGACAGGGAGCATGGATGATATTGAGATTGAAAAGTCAAATATGCTGATGATCGGGCCAACCGGAAGCGGGAAGACTTATCTTGTAAAGACTCTGGCAAGGCTGCTGGATGTGCCCCTGGCCATAGCAGATGCCACCTCCCTCACAGAGGCGGGCTATATTGGAGATGATATTGAGAGTGTTGTCACAAAGCTTCTGGCTGCAGCCGACAATGATGTGGAGAAAGCTGAGCGGGGAATCATCTTCATCGATGAGATTGACAAGATAGCAAAAAAGAAGAATACAAACCAGAGGGATGTCAGCGGAGAATCAGTGCAGCAGGGCATGCTGAAGCTTTTAGAGGGAAGCGATGTGGAGGTGCCTGTGGGGGCCAACAGCAAGAATGCCATGGTTCCTCTTACAACAGTCAATACAAGAAATATATTATTTATCTGTGGCGGCGCATTCCCGGGGCTGGAAGACATTATAAAGGAAAGGCTGAACAAGCAGGCTTCCATAGGCTTCAGGGCGGATTTAAAGGATAAATATGACAATGATCCGGATATCCTGAGCAAGGTGACTCTGGAGGACATCAGGAACTTTGGGATGATCCCTGAGTTCATCGGAAGGCTTCCCATTGTCTATACGCTTCAGGGACTTACAAAAGATATGCTGGTAAAAATATTGAAGGAACCGAAGAATGCCATACTTAAGCAGTACCAGAAGCTGCTGGCTTTAGATGAGGTCAGGCTGGAATTTGAGGATCAGGCCCTTGAGGCCATCGCTGAAAAGGCATTGGAGAAAAAGACAGGCGCGAGGGCTCTGAGGGCGATCATAGAGGAGTTCATGCTGGATATCATGTATGAGATACCAAAAGATGACAATATTGGTACTGTAGTGATCACAAGACAGTATATTGAGCATACGGGCGGTCCCCATATTGAGATGAGAGGCGTCCTGAGCCTGGAGGGCTAGTAAATGTTTTATTTATTAATACCTGCTTCGATCTTTGGCGCGGATTCTTATATCAAACAGAAGATAGAGAATGAGGGAAAAGAAGGAGAGGCCAGGGAGATCCTGGGAGGAAAATTCCTCCTGAGAAAAGTACACAACAAAGGGGCCATGTTAAACTTTATGGAGGGCCGTCAGGAGATGGTGGCCGGATTTTCACTTGGGCTTGCGCTTTGTGTGGTTTTGGGATTTTTATACAGCCTTGGGCTGAAGGGCAGAGGATTTCTAAAATTTTCGCTAGCCCTGGTAACAGGCGGAGCCCTGAGCAATGTGTGTGACAGGCTGGTTCGGGGATATGTGGTGGACTATTTCAGCTTCAATGTCAAATGGAAAAAGTTCCGCCAGGTGGTTTTCAATATCTCTGATATTTTTATCTTTTTAGGCTCTATTCTGTTTATTTTTTGGAATACACACCACAAAAGTTGACAGGGAATGTCAAAAATGGTATTGTAGGTAGGAACGATATCTTCATAACCTTAGGAGAGAGTAAATATATATGGATGAATTTCAGGAACAATTTACAAAAGCGTTAAAAGGTCTGGTGGAATTAGCCAGGACGAAGAAGAATGTGTTGGAATACAGTGAGATTAATGACGCATTCAAGGGAATCGAGCTGAGCGAGGATAAGATGGACCTTATCCTGGAATATCTCGAGAAAAGCAATATTGATATTTTACAATCTGGCGTTGAAGAAGACACAGTCGACCTGCTTTTGGAAAGCGATGACGATATCCTTCTGGATGAGGAGGATGAAGTCGAGATCATTGACGATGTGGATGTCTTGGAAGGCGTCAGCACAGAGGATCCGGTCAGAATGTATTTAAAGGAGATCGGTAATGTACCTCTGCTCAGTACAGAAGAAGAAGTGGAGCTGGCAAAAAAAGTTGAACAGGGCGATGAAGAAGCTAAGAAGTCCCTCACGGAAGCTAACTTAAGGCTTGTTGTCAGTATCGCAAAAAAATACGTTGGCCGCGGAATGCCTTTCCTGGATCTGATCCAGGAGGGAAATATGGGGCTTATGAAGGCTGTAGATAAATTCGATTACACAAAAGGATACAAGTTCAGTACATATGCCACATGGTGGATCCGCCAGGCTATAACCAGGGGAATTGCTGACACGGGCAGGACTATCCGTGTACCCGTCCATATGGTAGAGACCATCAATAAGACACTCAGGATGACAAGGACCCTGCTGCAGGAGCTGGGGCGTGAACCGACCCCGGAAGAAGTGGCAGAGCGTCTTAATGTGCCTGTGTCAAAGGTGCGTGAAGTACTGAAGATCTCCAGGGATCCTGTATCTTTGGATACACCTATCGGTGAGGAGGATGACAGCCATCTTGGAGATTTCATTGAGGACGATTCTGCGCTTTCACCGGCAGATTCAGCGGCATTTTCTATGCTCCGGGCGGAGCTTGGGACTGCACTTGAATCTCTGACAGACAGGGAGAGGCAGGTAGTACAGCTGCGCTTCGGCCTGATAGACGGCCGGGCAAGGACCCTGGAAGAAGTAGGAAAAGAATTCAATGTCACCAGAGAACGTATCCGTCAGATAGAGGCGAAGGCTCTGCGCAAGCTGCGCCATCCGTCCAGAAGCAAGAGGCTGAAGGATTTTCTTATCTGATATGATCGCGGCAGCCGCCAAATTCACATACAGGCATGTTCACGGGGCTCATTGCCTCAGAAATAAAAAGGGCAGTTCTGGTATCCCATGGGGGATAACAGGACTGTCCTTTTGTGGTTTAGAGCTTCTTCTTAAAGGGAGCTCATTCCAAAGCTTTTCATATATCTGCAGGCATTGTCACCTTCGTTAAAGATAAGATCCAGCACAGAGACGGCATGCTCGAAGGCGCCGAAGAGCTGGGAGTATTCCGGGTAGCCTGAGTAGTCCATATATTTTAAAGTGATGCCGGCCTCCTCGAAAAGTTCGTCTACGATATAATCTCTGGCAGCGGGGCCGGAGAGATACTCTGTTCCGCCAGCCGATTTGCACAGACCCACCAGCCGTTCTGTTTTTCCATCCACCAGCTCATAGTCAGAGGACCAGGTGATTTTTGTGTTGATATTCAGAATTCGGCATATCTCTGTCAGAAAAAGGTAATTGATGCGGCTTATGTATGTTTCATTTTCACAGGCCTCGTAGACTTTTCTGATGCGGTCCGAATACTCCTTGAAATGAGGCGCTTTGGCATAATTATAGGAAATGGTTTTCCAGTGTTCCTGGCACCATTTATGGTCAAGCACTTCTGTTTCGTTTATTTTCTGAAAGAATTTCCCCTTATTGATAACAGGAATAGAGAGCCATTTGACTCCGTCTGTTGTTTTGATCTTGTTTCTGTTGCGCCAGTCCCGGCGGGTGTACTGCATATCGTCGTAAAGTATAAATTCATCCACCATGTTGATGATGTCAAAATATCCCTTCCAAGGAATATAGTTGGACTGTAATATTGCTATTTTTTTCATTTTGCTGCCTCCGTTTTGCAAAATCTCTTGTTATTCAATTTAATTCAATATTTCTATATAGCGCGATACAGGCAGGCGCTGCCTATATAATACTACAGCTTTTGGGGAAAAGAAAGGATAACATCCGAAAACACCTTGAATCCACAAAAAATGTTGAGATTTGGCATATGAGATGATATAATGGTCGGGTGTATAAAAGGGATGGGATCATTGCGGCATGACAGATTTGACTTGCCGGACCATCTGTAAGGAGATATAGACATGAAGAAAATTATGGTACTGGGCGCTATCTATGCTCAGGTTCCGCTGATCGAGGCTGCAAAGCGGCTGGGATATCATGCGGTGGCTGCCAGTATTCCGGGAGATTACCCTGGATTTGCGGCGGCGGATGAATGCTGTTATGTGGATATCACAGATCCCGAAGCTGTGGCAGAAGAGGCGTGCAGGCTGCAGGTGGACGGCGTCACTACATGCGGAATGGATACAGGTATCGTTGCCATGGGCAGGGCATGTGATAAACTGGGACTTTGCGGGATATCACAGCAGGCGGCGGCAGCGGCTTCTAATAAATATATGAGTAAAAAAGCATTTGTGGAGGCAGGAGTGCGCTGTGCAGATTACCGCGTTGTAAAAAATGAAGCTGATCTGGAGAGCGCCCTTGACAGTCTGGGACTTCCGGCAGCTGTTAAGGCAGTGGACCTGATGGGTAGCCGCGGTATATACAGGTGCAATACACGTGAGGAAGCTCATGCTGCTTTTGTGAAAGTGATGGATGAGACAAGACAGGAGTACTGTCTTGTGGAGGAATTTATAGACGGGCTTTTATTTGGCGCCGACGGCATGTTTTCTGAGGGGAAGCTGGTGTTTCTGCTCCCCTTTGGAACAGAAGCTTATATGGGGGGCCAGGTGGCTACTCCGGTGGGACACTGGGCGCCATTCGAATATCAGGATATGCTGGAAGAGATCAGGGCGCTTGTAACAAAGGCCGGAAATGCTCTCGGCATCCAGAATGGCCCCTTTAACTGTGATCTCATGCTCAGGGATGGCAGGGTATATCTGATAGAAATCAACGGCCGCCCCGGAGCTACATGTATCCCTGAGATCATCAGCAATTATTATGGGTGCAATTATTATGAGGTTATCTGCAGGCAGGCTGCGGGTGAAGATGTGAGCGGCTTTTTCCGTCTGGACGGCAGGGTTCCTTTTGCCAGTATCTCCCATATAATCGGGTCTGACAGAAATGGGATACTCAGGGAGATCAGGAATAATAATGAGATGGCAGATGATATATGCGATCTTACGTTTGGCGCAAAAACAGGGGACCGGGTCAGCCGGTACCAAAATGGAAGGGACAGGCTGGGGCAGGTCATTATAAAAGGAAGTACTCTGGAAGAGTGCCGGAGACGTATGGCAGAGGTAATGGACAATATCGAGCTTGTAATAGATGGCGGGTCTGAAAGCCTGGGTGATTAGATGGTAAAAAAAATAAATTCCAAAATGAATCTGAAACTTTTCCTGGCCCTTCATGCCAGCCTTTTGTTTTCCTCGCTGGGAGGAGTGGCTTCTAAAATGGCTGCCAATGAAGAAATGTTTTCGCTGTCATTTTTTATCTGGTACGGGCTTGTGCTTTTTATCATGTTCGGCTATGCTCTTATCTGGCAGCAGATCTTAAAGCATGTCCCTCTGACAGTTGCCTTTTCCAATAAACCGGTGGGGCTTGTATGGGGAATGGTGTGGGGGACCCTGTTCTTTCAGGAAGTGATCACCTGGAAGATGATTCTGGGGGCTGCCATTATTTTCGCGGGGATATACCTGGTGGTGACTGGCGATGAATAATATGACATATTCAGTAATATTGCTGCTGGTTTCAGTTTTTATCTCAGCGGTGTCCCAGATACTTTTAAAGAAGGCCACATACAGGCATTACGATACGAAACTCAGGGAATATTTAAATCCTTACGTGATCATTGCCTACGGGATGTTTTTTGTATCCACGATCCTGACAATGCTGGCACTGAAGACCGTGCCTCTGTCTATGCAGCCGATGCTGGAATCTACCAGCTACATCTATGTTTCCGTCATGGGATATTTTCTGCTGAAGGAGAGATTCTCAAAGAGGAAGATTCTTGGAATATGCGTGATCCTGCTGGGGATTTTCGTCTATTCCGTTTAGGAGGAAAAAACATGTTGGTATCTATAGTAATACCTTGTTATAACAGCGCCAGGACAATAGGGGACGTGGTCAGGCTGACTGTGGAAGAATTTGAAAAAATACCCGGCTATGAATGTGAATTTGTGCTGGTCAATGATTATTCAAAGGACAATACTTTTGAGGCAATTACCGCCCTCTGTGAACAATATCCTTTTGTGAAGGGGATCAGCCTGTCGAAAAATTTCGGACAGCATAATGCCATCATGGCAGGCCTGCATTACACAGAGGGGGAGTATATCATAGGGATGGACGATGATCTTCAGACACACCCCTCACAGATACATAAGCTTATAGAAAAGATAAGTGAAGGGTATGATGTTGTATTCGCCCGTTTTGCGGAAAAGAAATTTGGATTTATAAAGAAAATTACAAGTAAAGCGGCGGGTTTCCTCACGTGGCATATGATAAAGCGGCCTAAAGGTGTCAGCGCCAGCAATTTCTGGATATGCGCCAGATTTGTGAGAGATGAGATCGTAAAATATACGAATTATAACCTGTACCTGCAGGTGCTTTTCTACAGGACTACAGGGAGCGTGGCGAATGTGGAGGTTGAACATTTTGAAAGGGAAGAGGGAAAGTCAAACTATACATTTAAGAAGCTTCTTACATTATGGCTGTCCTGTCTGAACTATACTGTTGTGCCTCTCAGGATCTCCATGATACTGGGATGTCTGTTTGCAGGCGGCGGCTTTATAGGCGCCCTGGTCGTCCTTATCAGAAAGATCATGGACCCGGCTATCCCCATGGGATGGTCCTCCGTAATGTGCGCAATGTTCGTATTCTTTGGGATCGTCCTGCTTATGCTGGGGATCATTGGGGAGTACCTGGGCAAAGCGATCCTGAACCTGAACAATACTCCCCAGTATATAGTGAGGACTGAGTTAAATGTAAAGAAAGCCTCCCAGGATTCCGCAGATGACCATGAGCAGGATGGGATTTAGTTTCCACTTCCTCATTGCAAAGAAGGCACCCAGGAACAGGAAGACAGATATCACATCCAGATCCTGTATGGCTTTATAGTCCGAGGTGCCGCAGAAGGTGAGCAGAAGTATTACAGCGGCAGCTGACATGATAAGGCCCAGGGAAGCTGCTTTCAGGCTGTTCAGTATTTTTGGTATGTAATAGGAGCCGCTGTGCTTCTGGAAAAATGAGTCAAGCAATAGAGCAATGACAACTCCGGAGATGATACAGCCCAGGGTGGCGGCAGCGGCACCGGGCAGGCCGGCGGCCTTCAGACCCACAAAGGTGGAGGTATTGACGGCCAGGGGCCCCGGGGTCATCTGGGAGATTGTAATGATATCGGCAAAGACCTTTTCAGTCAGCCATCCGTATTTTTCAACTACCTGTTCCTGGATCAGAGGAATGATGGCATATCCTCCGCCTATGGAGAAAAAACCTATCTGCCAGAAGGCATAAAATAATTCTATCAGACGTTCCGTCAAAATTTTTTCCTCCTTTTTTCAATTAAAGCAGCAATAAGGCTGCAAAGACAGCACAGGAGCAGCAGGACTGCCACATTGATATCCAGAATGAAATTTGCCAGGAAAACAGCAGGCACCATTAATGTGAGCAGTTTTGAGCGCTGCTTTATAATAAGCGCATACATTTCCAGGACAAGGTCCGCGATAAGCGCCGCCACACCTGCCTGCATCCCCTTCAGCACTGCAGCTATAATAAGATTAGAAGCAAAGGCGGTGTAAAAAGTAGATATGACTGATAAAATAATAAGGGGAGGGAGTATAGCTCCCAGACAGCAGAGAACAGCACCGGCGGCTCCGCATATGCGCCAGCCCGTCAGAGCGGCCAGATTGACGGCAATGGCCCCGGGAGAGGACTGGGAGACTGCAGCGATGTCCATCAGTTCGTCTTCGCTGAAATATTTTTTCTTCTGAACAAAGTATTTTCTGACCATGGGCACCACCACATATCCGCCGCCAAATGTAAAAGCGCTGATAAAAAAGTGGATGCATGTCAGCCATAGGAGAGTACGCAGATTATTCTGCCTTTGTTTATTTTTCATGAGAAATTCCTTTCTGTCGTTTTGGCATGTAAATCCCTGGTTGCAGTTCGGCTGTCGACCTGTAATATTCCCTGCCATCCATCTACTATAAAGCTTGTACACCTATTTGTAAAATGATATAATTTTATAAAATCCATGAATTTATTTCATGATAGGAGGAGATCAGATGACATTGCGGCATCTTCAGATTCTGAGGGCTGTGGCTGATAACAGGAGTTTTACAAAAGCAGCTGCGCAGCTATATATCACACAATCGGCTGTATCCCATGCAATTAAGGAGCTAGAGGAAATGGCGGGGACAGCTCTTTTTGACAGAACATCAAAAAAGGTCTGTCTTACAGCATGCGGAAGGCTGCTGCTGCAGGAGAGCCTTCCGGTCCTGTCATCCTGCGAGAGCCTGGAGAAGAGGATGAAGGAGCTGGAAAAAGACACTCCGGTCAGGCTTGCATCCAGCATCACCATTGCAGGGTTCTGGCTGCCCGGGATAATCAGGAAAATTCAAGAGAAGCATCCCGGAATCAGGACTGAGGTGGAGGTAGTAAGCGCCTCAAATGCAGTAAAACTGCTGGAAAAGGGAGAGGTGGATGCCGCTCTCATAGAAGGCGTGATCCCGGAAGGGCCATATGAGAGCTTCACATTTGACTCCTACAGTCTGAAGGCTGTCTGTGCTCCCGGATATATACATGAGGACTGTGATGAGAGCAGAAAAAGCAGGGATACAGCACGCGTGGAGGGATCTCCCCGGCAGAAAACCATCAGTCCGTCTGCTCTGTGCAGAGAAAAGCTCCTGTTAAGGGAAAGGGGCAGCGCTATCCGGGATGCATTTGACAGCGCCATGCTTTTGAAAGGGTGCACAGCCCATCCCGTCTGGGTCAGCGTAAATTCTCAGGCCCTCATAGAGGCAGCAAGGGCAGGCCTTGGAATCACATTCCTTCCGGATATACTTGTTGAAAAAGAGATGAGAGAGGGAAGTCTTGCAGAAATACAGATAGAAGGGATCAGCCTGAAGAACGAACTTCATGTTATATACCACAAAGATAAGTACCTTACCGTATCATTTCAGGAACTGCTGCTTATGATAAAAAGTATCAGTCATCCCGCGGCTACCGTTTAAACGGATAGTGTGCTATAATATATCCTGTGGACAATAAATTGGAATGATTAGAAGGAGGATTAAAATGGCAGCTATTATAGGAAGCCCAAGCAGATACATACAGGGAAAAAGTGAATTGAAGAATCTTTGCAGCCATGCTGCAAATTACGGAAAATCTTTGTTTGTTCTTACAAGCCCATCCGGAAAAAAGAGAGTTGAGCCTGCAATCAGTGAAGGGCAGAAGGGAACAGAGACAGCAGTAGTGTATGAAGCATTTAACGGAGAATGCTGCATGACAGAGATCAACCGTGTGGCCGCAGCATGCAGGGCGGCAAATTGTGATGTAATCGTTGGAGTGGGAGGCGGCAAGATCCATGATACGGCTAAGGCGGCAGCATACTACCTGGGAGTCCCTGTAGTGATAGTTCCGACCATCGCATCTACAGATGCACCCTGCAGTGCGCTGTCTGTAATTTATACAGATGAAGGTGTTTTTGAAAGATATCTTTTCCTGCCGTCCAGCCCCAATATGGTCCTTGTGGATACAGATGTGGTAAGCAGGGCCCCAGCCCGTCTGCTGATCTCAGGAATGGGAGATGCTCTTGCCACATATTTTGAAGCCAGGGCGTGCCAGCGGTCAAATGCGGGGAACTGTGTCGGAGGAAAACAGACTCTGGCAGCTATGTCACTGGCAAAGCTCTGTTATGACACACTGCTTGAAAATGGTGTGAGCGCAATGCTTGCGGTGGAAAACAAGGTCTGCACAAAATCAGTGGAAAATGTTATAGAGGCGAATACATATCTTTCAGGGATAGGTTTTGAGAGCGGCGGTCTTGCCGGAGCCCATGCTATCCACAACGGACTGACTGCAGTTGAAGAGACCCACAGCCTTTATCACGGGGAAAAAGTTGCGTTTGGAACACTTGTACAGCTGGTTCTGGAGAACGCAGATACAGAAGAAATAGAAACAGTCATTGATTTCTGCATATCAGTTGGCCTTCCTGTCACACTTGCCGGGCTGGGAATAAAAGAGGTTAAGGAAGAACAGATCATGGAGGTTGCAAAACTGGCATGCTCACCAGACGATACACTGGGCAACATGCCATTTGAGGTTACTCCGGAAGATGTATACGCAGCCATCATGGGGGCAGATGCCCTTGGCAGGTATTATACAGAGGAAATGTAAGAAAACGCTTCAGTAAAATCCAGAATCACAGGGGGCTGTTCTTATATTGTGACGGGGCAGCCCCAAAATGCTTTTTAAACAGCTTGCTGAAATGGTAGACGTCCTCATACCCTACCAGAGATGCGATCGTCTGTATGCTTTCAGACGGGTTTGCCTCCATCAGCTCTCTGGCCTTCTCCATGCGGAGGTCGATCAGGTAGTTGATGGGGGTGTCACCTGTCTCAGACTTGAATATCTTTGAGATATAAAAAGTGCTCAGATACATATTCCTTGCTATCTGGTCAAGGGATATTTTTTCATGGTAATGCTCATCCAGATACTGGATAATCTGTTTCACAACATATTTCTTGCCCGTGGACTCAAAGACGCAGCCCTCAGACGGTGCGAGGGCGTCCCTGGTGCCTGTTGAATCTATCTGTTCGCGCACAAGCAGAAGGAGCAGCTGCATCAGATATGATTTCAGCATGAAATACCGTCCGGGCCGGCATGTCTTATATTCTTTCGTCATCGCATTGCATATCTTAAATACTTCCTGTTTCAGGATACCGTCCATTGTAAAATGACACCGCCCGTTAGCCAGTGTAAAGTGGTTTTTTTCCATCCCCTTAAAATGGATATTGGTGAAGGACAGATAACATTCAATAGCATGGTTGTCGGGATTCAGGATCAGGCTTTTGTGGTATGTACCAGGATTTAATATGATCAGATCCCCCTCTTTCCCCACATACCAGTTCCCGTCTATAAAATATCTGGCCTGCCCCTTCATAATAATAGCCAGCTCAATAAAATCATGGCAGTGATAATTCTTCTCATCCTCCGTCCGCGCCAGCTGGGAAATAAAAAGAAAAGTAGGGTTCAGGTCTTCATATGTCAAATCATATTCATATTGTTTATTATTCATTATTCGTCACCTCATTTAGAATTTCATTATATCGTTTTTTGGGGAAATGCTCAATTGTTAATTGAAAAAAATGTGGGAACGCTGTTAAAGGGTAACGGGACGCTTTGTGCGGGAGGCAGTGAGCCGTCAGGAAGGGGAGCGGTGGGGTTCGTTGTTCTGTCCGACCGCTGCGGAGTGAAAATCTAAGGCTCCGTGCCCCGCTCGAACCGCAAAAAGCGGCCGGAAACTCGGTGCGCTTGCCGATGCAACCGCCCCTCAGACAGCTCCGGCCTCGAGTGCAAGCACTCGTTTTTGCTGACCGCGGGTCCCACAGCCTAAGATTTTCATCTTCCTCACTATAGTCCGCCACAACGAACCCCACCGCTCCCCTTCCTGACGGCGCCAAGTTTACTGGCACAAAGCTGACTGTTATAAACAGGCTATGGCTGAGAATTAATGCAGCCAAGTATATTCTGCCCCCGGGTAGTTATCCATACAAAGGTGTTCCGGGAATCCTCAAAGGTAGTGGTTTCACCTATGCCCCAACCTCATTGCGGGAGCCAGCTTTGCACCGAAAAACTTGGCATCAGCGGGAGGGTTCGGACTGAACCACGAACCCTCCCGCCCGCTGATTCACAACCTATAATGCAAAGCGTTCTCCCCCTTTCAATCTCCTAAACTACCACGTCATCAAAGCGCTGTACAAAATAATACATGCAATGTACAAGAAATTACATTTTACTTTTTTTTGAGGAGACTATAATAATCAAAAGAATGAAGCAAGGGATTTAAATGTTGTATTCGGAAATAAAAGGGAAGGATGAGCAGAAATGACAAAAAATTTAACCACCGGGCAGCCGGCAAAGCTTATTGTGCTGTTTACTATTCCGCTGCTGATAGGAAATCTGTTCCAGCAGTTCTACAGTATGGCTGACACCCTGATTGTAGGCCGTACCATCGGCGTCAATGCGCTGGCAGCCGTAGGATGTACGGGAAGCATCACGTTTTTTATACTTGGATTTGCGCAGGGACTCAGTTCCGGGCTTTCTATTATAACGGCCCAGAGATTCGGGGCACAGGATGAGGAAGGGATACGCAGGAGCGCAGCGGCTAGTATTATGATCAGCCTTTGTGTCACCATTATCCTGACAGCTCTGGCCATACCTCTTACTATGCCTCTGCTGAGGATGCTGCAGACTCCGGAGGAGATCATCGGGGATGCATATCAGTATCTGGTGATCATTTTCATAGGGACCGGGGCCTGTGTACTGTTTAACCTGCTCTCCAACCTGGTGAGGGCGCTGGGGGATTCAAGGACGCCTCTTTATTTCCTGGTGATCGCCTGTGTGCTGAACATAGGGCTGGATTTCCTCTGTATCCTGGGATTTAATATGGGAGTGGCAGGGGCTGCTTGTGCTACGATTCTGGCTCAGCTGGTTTCAGGCATACTGTGCATCGTCTATATTAAAAAGAAACTTCCTCTGCTGTGGCTCACCAGAGATGATTTCAGGATAAGAAGATGGGAGATAGCAGTGCACCTTAAAGTAGGGCTGCCCATGGCTTTCCAGACATCCATCATTGCCATTGGTTCTCTGATCCTCCAGTTCGCACTCAATGGTCTTGGGGCAGTTTCAGTGGCAGCTTACACGGCAGCACAGAAGATAGATATGCTGGCAACTCTGCCTATGTCTTCCTTTGGCACCACAATGGCAACATATGCGGCCCAGAACTATGGAGCACAGAAATATGCCAGGATCAGGAAAGGTGTATTCCAGTGTGCCGTTATCTCAGTCAGCTTTGCCGTTGCCATGGGGCTGGTCAATACCTTCGCAGGATACCAGCTGGTAGAGATTTTTGTGGGAGGAGGCCAGAAGCAGGTGCTTTCACTCGCTGAGGTATACTTAAGAGTCAACGGAAGCATGTATTTTGTATTATCACTCCTGTTCATTTTCAGATTTACACTCCAGGGCCTGGGAAAAGGACTGGTGCCTACTATAGCGGGCATAATGGAACTTGTGATGAGGGCATTTGCAGCTGTTGTGCTGGCCGGTGCATTTGGATTTGCCGGCGCGTGCTGGGCAAATCCCCTGGCATGGCTCGGTGCCTGCGTACCGCTGGCAATAGCGTACATTATCACACATAAAAAAATGCCGAAGCAGGATTTGGATGTTATGAGTCAAAACTCCTGCAGCAGGCAGACAGGATATCAAACCTGCAGCGCAGCAGAGCAGCGGGGGATTTGACCCTCGCTGCATTCGCCAAATGCACATGCAGGCATGTTCACTTGGCTTATTGCTCGCGGGAATAAACATATTCAATCCGGGGATACTAGTATAACGCCCAGCAAATACCTTTATGTTTCGCTGGCCTGATTTCCCGATAG
Source organism: Murimonas intestini (assembly GCA_003148945.1). Lineage (GTDB taxonomy): Bacteria > Bacillota > Clostridia > Lachnospirales > Lachnospiraceae > Murimonas > Murimonas intestini. The sequence goes on from QGGY01000001.1 coordinate 99,914, forward strand.
CACAGGCGCAAAAGCCTCAGCGTAGCCCGCTACGCCTGCGTTTTTGCACCTGCACTCTCGAAAAATCATTCTCACCGAACCATAAAGGTATTTACTTTGCGTTATACTAGGAAAAAATGCAGATACGGATAATCGCAGCTGCAAAAACAAAAGGATTGGAGATGGAAGTATGTTTGGTATTTTAATCGCGCTGCTCTCTGGTGCGCTGATGAGTGTCCAGGGAGTGTTCAATACGGAAGTGACTAAGAACACCAGCTTGTGGGTCTCCACAAGCTTTGTTCAGTTTTCGGCTCTTATTGTGTGCCTGATCGCCTGGTTTTTTACGGGGAGGGAAAGCTTTGGGACACTTCTGCAGGTTCCAAATAAGTATGCGCTTCTGGGCGGAGTCATTGGAGCTTTTATCACTGTGACTGTGATAAAGAGTATGTCTGCCCTGGGGCCGGCAAGAGCAGCTATGCTGATAGTGATAGCCCAGCTGGTGGTAGCTTACGCCATTGAGCTGATAGGATGCTTTGGAGTAGATAAGCAGCCGCTTGAATGGAGAAAAGTGTTAGGTATGGGCATAGCGATAGCAGGTATCGTCATATTTAAGTGGTAAATCGTATAAATTTGCTATTGTAATCGGACAAGTTTTCCGATAGAATAAAGATATATGCATAAGGGGAACTTTGCGCCTTCAGGTGTAAAGGAGGTTATGCAAAAAATGAGTTGGATAAAGAAGGTGCCTTTACTGCTTTTGTGCAGTCTTTTAGCGGGCTGTGAGAGGCAGGGAGGCATAGTGTTTGAAGAAACGGCCGGAGGGCAGCCCAGGGAGGAGGTTCTCTGGACAGAGAGCCTTACGGTCGTGACAGGCAAAGCAGATACAGAAGAGGCAGTGAAGAAGGCCCGGGAAGAGATCCGGAACGAGACGGTCCGCAGCACAGAAGCAGGATCAATATATGTTCATGTGTGCGGCGCGGTAAAACATCCGGGAGTCTATGAGCTGAAAAGCGGTGACAGAGTTTATGAGGCTGTAAAGAAGGCCGGCGGGTTTGAAGAGGGAGCTGCTGAAGAGGCAGTGAATCAGGCTGCCGTGCTGGCTGACGGACAGAGGCTCTATATCTGGGATAAAGAAGAGGCCATGACTCTTGAAGCCGGGGCAGAAAATGCTGCTGCCGGACAGGCTGCTTTGCAGCAGTCCGCAGCGGAGCCGGGAGAGAGTAAGGTAGATTTAAATAAAGCCACGAAGGAGCAGTTGATGGAGCTTCCGGGAATCGGAGAGTCAAAGGCAGAAGATATCATGGCTTACAGGGAAGAGAACGGCGGATTCAGATCAACAGAAGAAATAATGAATATCAAGGGGATTAAGGAAGCTGTCTATTCCAAAATAAAAGACAAAATCGTAGTACAATAAGGAGAATTGAACAGAATGGCTAGGAAAGTATTAGTAGTGGATGATGAAAAATTAATCGTAAAGGGAATCCGTTTCAGTCTTGAACAGGATGGAATGGAAGTAAACTGTGCCTATGACGGCGAGGAAGCTCTGAAGATGGCAAAGGAGAAAGAATACGATATCATCCTTCTGGATGTGATGCTTCCTAAGATGGACGGCTTTGAAGTGTGCCAGCAGATAAGAGATTTTTCGAATGTTCCGATCGTTATGCTCACAGCTAAGGGAGATGACATGGACAAGATACTCGGGCTGGAATACGGGGCCGATGATTATATAACAAAGCCATTCAATATTCTTGAGGTAAAGGCAAGGATAAAAGCCATCATGCGCAGGACAGAGCGCAAAGCTGCAGCAGAGGAGCAGCATAAGATTGTGGAGGTGGGAGACCTGGTCCTGGATTGTGAAGGTAGAAGGGTCAGCATTGCGGGAAAAGAAATAAATCTGACAGCAAAGGAATTTGATGTACTGGAGCTGCTGGTGTTTAATCCGAATAAGGTCTACAGCCGTGAAAACCTGCTGAATATCGTCTGGGGCTATGAATATCCGGGGGATGTCAGAACTGTGGATGTACATATCAGGAGACTCAGGGAAAAGATAGAAGAAAATCCCAGCGAGCCGAAATATGTACATACGAAATGGGGAGTCGGGTACTACTTTCAGCATTGAGAAACCAGGGACGAAGGGCGAATCCTTTCGTCCTTTTGCGTCTGAGCAGCGCGGATCAGTAAGGGGAAAATAAGTGAAAAAGTATTTTAATATGGAATTTATAAAGAAGTACGGGAAAAGCCTCCAGTTCAGGATATTTATAATATTTATCCTGGTGGGCGTAGCGCCGATCATAGTACTTAAGTTCGGCATACTGCATAATTTTGAAGAACAGACACTGCAGCAGCGGGCCAACATGGTCCAGAATCAGTGCCTGTCCATAGCAGATCAGCTCAGTGACTCCCAGTACATAAATGGAAGCCACTCGCAGACCATTGACATGCAGCTCTCACAGCTGGCAAATCTCTATGGAGGCCGTATTGTCATCGTGAACAGGGAGTTTACAATTATTAAAGATACGTTTGGGCTTGATGAGAAAAAGGTGATCGTATCAGAGGAGGTCATAAAATCCTTTAAGGGCGAGGATACTATGAACTATAACAGAAAAAATGAGTTCATAGAGATGACAGTACCTGTGAAAGATGCAGTCACAAAAGAGATGATAGGTGTCATGATCGTGAGCATGCCCACAGAAGATATCCAGGTGAGCAAGGATGTGCTCAGCCAGAAGGTGTTTATGCTTCAGCTGGGGATGGGGCTGGTTATCCTGGCAATAGCTTTTTATGCTTCCAGAATGCTTGTTAAGCCATTTACAAAGGTTACGAAATCATTGGAGGAAGTATCCGGCGGATTTTCAGAGGAGGACATCTCTATCCCTGATTATACAGAGACACAGCTGCTGGCCGAGGCTTATAACCAGATGCTTGTGAGGATGAAGGCACTTGATGATTCAAGACAGGAGTTTGTGTCGAACGTATCGCATGAACTGAAGACTCCCATAACTTCCATGAAAGTGCTGGCGGATTCCCTTCTCATGCAGGGGGACGCGCCTGTTGAGCTGTACAAGGAATTTATGGCTGACATAGCTGAGGAGATCGACAGGGAAAATAAGATCATAAATGACCTGCTTTCACTTGTAAAAATGGATAAAAAAGCAGCTGACATCAAGGTTGAGGAAAAAAATATCAATGAGCTTCTGGAGCTTATTGTAAAGCGTCTCAGGCCCATAGCGGACCAGCATGAGGTTGAGCTTATACTGGAGACATTTAAGCCTGTGACAGCGCAGGTTGATGAGACAAAGCTCTCTCTTGCCATATCTAATCTGATAGAAAACGCTGTCAAATACAATAAAGAGGATGGCTGGGTGAGGATCTCGCTGAATTCAGACCACAAGTATTTTTATGTGAAGGTGGAGGATTCAGGACTGGGTATACCGGAGGAAGACCAGGAGCATATATTTGAGAGATTCTACAGAGTAGACAAATCACATTCAAGAGAGATCGGGGGCACGGGCCTTGGCCTTGCAATCACCAGAAGCGCGATCCTGATGCACAGAGGCGCAGTAAAAGTATACAGCAAAGAAGGCGAGGGGACTACATTTACAGTAAGGATCCCCCTCTCATATACACCATAACAGGAGCGAAGCATGAAAAAGATAATATGTTTATTGATAGCCGCCTTCATTGCCATATGTCTGCCGGGCTGTGAAGAGTCAGCCAGTGAGAAGGGCGGGTATCAGGTATACTATACGAATAAAGACGGGACAAAGCTGACACATGAAGGATATACTCCCAAAGGTCAGAGCGACAATGAGTTAATTAAAGAGCTGATCGACAGGATAGCCACGTCCCCCTCATCGTCAGAGCAAAAGAGCGCCAAACCGGAAAATGTAGTATGTACAGGATTTGTACTTGACAACAAGCTGCTGACATTAGAATTTAACAGTGCATATAAAGAGATGGATAACATCTCAGAGGTACTGTTCAGGGCAGCGGCAGTAAAGACACTTGTGCAGCTGCCCTGTGTTGACAAGGTAGCTTTCAACATAGAGGGTAACCCGCTGCGTGACTATGTTGACCAGCCGGTGGGAGCTATGACGGCAGATACTTTTATAGACAATCAGGGACAGGGGATCAATTCTTACCAATACGCGTCTCTCCCTCTTTATTTTGCAGATTCTTCAGGACAGAAGATCATGAAGGAGATGCGCAATGTCCATTATTCCAGCAATACTGCTCTGGAGCGTGTGGTGCTGGAGCAGCTCATCAAGGGACCGGTGAACAGCAGGCTGCAGGCAGTGATGCCTGCTGATACGAAAGTGCTTTCTGTAACAGTAAAAGGGACAAGCTGTACTGTAAACTTTTCCGGGAGCTTTAATAAGGGAATTGACGGAAAAAATGTCCAGCCTGATGCAGCACTTTATTCTGTGGTAAATTCACTCTGTGATTCATGTAATCTGACAGAAGTAAATATCCAGATAGATGGTGAGAGCCAGATAACATACAGGGATACCATCAGTCTGGAAAACGGGTTTGGGCGGAATAAGGATATTATAGTGGTGGCGGACACGTCACAAAAGGCGGAGGACACTGCGGCTGATGATACGGCCGCTGATACAGGCGGAAGCAGTACAGTGCCTGATCCGCAGGCGGAAACGAGTGTAAGTGCAGATCCCTCAGTAGGGATCGATAAGATTCAGGGAGGGAAAAATTGAGAAAAAGGCCTATGTGTCTGGCCTGCCTCTTACTCCTTCTGGGAATGCTTCTTTTTTCTTCCGGCGCGTCTGATAAAGACGCAGACCGGAAGATATCAGGAAATGATTCTGTCAGTGTGGAAGGGCAGGTCTATAAACGTGAAGAGAAGGCGAACAGCCTTCAGATATATCTGAAAAACATTTCTATTATTCAGCCCGGTCAAACCGGGAGTCAGAATACCAGCCAGCCGGAAAATGCAGAAAATTACGGTGCAATGCTGGAAAAATCCAATTTATTAATCCGTCTTGATAAAAATCAGAATAAAATAAAAATAGGTACATATGTGCGGGCAGCAGGGATACTTAAAGAACCTGAAAAAGCTACGAATCCGGGCCAGTTTGATTTTGCCCGGTATTATGCAGCTAAAGGAATATACTATATCCTGGATGATGCCAGAACTCTGGCGGTCTCCGGCTCATATGACCTTATCCTGGAAACACTCTGCAGCCTCAGAGAGACGCTGGCAAAGAAATTTGATGAAATAGGAGGGGAAGATGCGGGATTTCTGCAGGCCATGCTGCTGGGGGAAAAGTCCAATCTGGAAGAGGAAATGAAAGACCTTTATCAGCTGGGAGGTATCTCTCACATTTTGGCCATATCAGGGCTCCATATATCCCTGCTGGGAATGGCTCTCTATAAGTGGCTCAGGAAACATGGGACAGGCTTTTTATGTGCCGGTCTGATAAGCGGCCTTCTGATGGCTGCATACTGCGTGATGACAGGGTTTGGCGTCTCGGCAAAGAGGGCGCTGCTTATGTATCTTGTCTATCTGGGAGCGCAGATTTTTGGAAGGACGTATGACCTTCTGTCAGGGCTGGCTTTTTCTGCTGTTGTCATTCTTACCGGTTCACCGGAACTTCTTGGGGATGTCTCATTTCTTCTTTCATTTCTGGCTATACTGGGCCTTGGAACACTTCAGCCTCTCATAGCCTCCATATTCCACGTAAATAATAAAATAATCCTGGGTATACTGTCAGGGGCGGCCATCCAGATCATAACGGTGCCCGTGAGCCTGTGGTTCTTTTATGAGACCTCTCTGTTCGGACTGGTGCTCAATCTGATCGTGCTGCCCCTGCTGCCTCTTGTGCTGGCCTTCGGGGCCGCCGGAGCTGCGGTTGGTTTTATCAGTATAAAAGCGGGGATTATCTGCTTTGCTCCCTGCCACTATCTGCTGAAGCTGTATGAACTTCTCTGCCGTCTGGCTGCATCACTTCCGGGTTCCCGGATTGTTCTGGGGCAGCCTGAAATATGGCAGCTGTTTGTTTACTACGGGCTTATCGCAGGACTGTTTCTGGGGGCGCGAATATACGGCAGGTTCACGGACAGTTCCCGCGTCCCCGGATGTCTGGGAGGAGCTGCCTTTCTGGCTGCTTTGGGCACAGTTCTTGTGCTGGATACCTCATCAGGGCTCAGGATAACATTTCTGGATGTGGGACAGGGGGACGGCATTTGCATACAGTCGGATACAGGAAAGGTTTATTTTATAGACGGCGGAAGCAGCTCTGAGAAGTCTGTGGGTAAATACAGGATCATACCCTTTCTTAAGTATTACGGCATCAGTTATCTGGATGGGCTGATACTGACCCATGGGGATGAGGACCATATAAACGGAGCCAGAGAGCTGATAGAAGGAAAGGAGGGAATAGGGATCGGCTGTCTTATACTGCCTGATGTGAGTACTGATGATGAGATTTACAGAGAACTTGAGAGTTTGGCGAAGGAGAGGAGGATTCCTGTACAGTATTTAAACAGCGGCATGAGTATACAGGAGAAGGACGGCCTTTCTCTTGTATGTCTTCACCCTGCAGCAGGGTATAAAGCCTCGTCCAGAAACGGGGAGTCATCAGTTATCATGCTGTCATATGGAAGCTTCCGGGCGCTCTTCACAGGTGATCTGGAAGAGGCGGAGGAGAGGATGCTGCTGAGACAGCAGGCATTTTCCAGAGTTGATGTTTTAAAGGCAGCCCATCACGGGTCAAAGAATTCTACAACGGATGAGTTTCTGCAGGTGACAAGACCTGAAGCAGCAGTGATCTCATGCGGTGAGGGAAACAGATATGGACATCCGCACAAGGAGCTTCTTTTAAGACTGGGAGAAGCCGGCTGCCGCTCTTATCTGACAAAAGACCTGGGAGCCGTGCAGGTAGTGACAGACGGAGATAGGTATACCTTGTCGTGCGGAGCACGCCCATCCGGGAGGATGTGAATTATGGGATGCACGGAGGTGTATACCTTGTCGTGCGGAGCACGCCCATCCGGAAGGATCTGAATTATGGGATGCACGGAGGTGTATACCTTGTCGTGCGGAGCACGCCCATCCGCAGGATTAAATTATGGGATGCACGGAGGTGTATAAAATTTTTGGAAAAATAAAGGAAAATAAATTTTTTTGCAGAATATAATAATAAAGGCAGAAGTTGGTTATGAGGCATTAGAAAATTATTATCCGCGGAACCGCGCTTTTATCGGAGCCGTGAATAGCAGCATTAAAAATACTGGTAGGGAGGAATGGCGCTATGACGATACGTGAGATGGCTGAGCTTCGGGAAGAGGAGTATTTCAGCCCGTTTGCATCACTGAGCAGGAATTCAAGGGGCAGGGATGTCTTTGAAGAACAGTGTGACATCCGCCCTGTATATCAAAGAGACAGAGACAGGATACTGCATTCTAAGGCTTTTCGCAGGCTGAAGCATAAGACACAGGTCTTTCTGACCCCCCAGGGGGATCATTACAGGACGCGCCTCACCCACACACTTGAGGTGTCTCAGACAGCCAGGACGATTGCCAGGGCTTTGAGAATGAATGAAGACCTGACAGAGGCCATAGCTCTGGGACATGATCTGGGGCATACACCATTTGGCCATTCAGGGGAAAGTGCGCTCAATGAAGTCTGTCCTCTGGGATTTACACACTTTGAGCAGAGCCTGAGGGTGGTGGAGCTTCTGGAAAAGAAAGGCAGGGGGCTGAACCTGACCTGGGAAGTGAGGGACGGCATATTGAACCACAGGACAGCGGGCAGCCCAAGTACGCTGGAAGGAAAGATCGTCCGTCTCTCTGACAAGATAGCCTATATAAACCATGACATCGACGATGCCGAACGTGCGGGAATTTTAACGGAAGAAGAGATTCCACTGGAATATCGGAGGATTCTGGGCTATACTATTCGTGAACGCTTAAATACGCTGATACATGATATTGTGCGAAACAGCGAGGGCAGGCCGGACATCATCATGTCTCCCCACATGGAAAAAGCCATGCAGGATCTGAGGCATTTTATGTTTGAGCATGTCTACAAAAATCCAAAGGCAAAGAGCGAGGAATCTAAGGCCAAGAATATGCTCAGAGAGCTCTATGGCTATTACAGCCGCCATTTGGATGCCATGCCCGCTGAATATCTGGAGCTTATAGACAGAGGCGAAGCAGAAGAGCGGGTCGTTTGTGACTACATAGCCGGGATGACAGACCAGTATTCAATGGCCAGATTCAGCGAGCTGTTCATCCCAAAAGCATGGCAGTATTAAGGAGAGACATAAATGTATTACCCAGAAGAACTTGTAGAAGAGATAAGAGAAAAAAATGATATTGTGGATGTGATTTCAGGGTATGTGAAGCTGCAACGAAAAGGGAGCTCTTATTTTGGGCTGTGCCCGTTCCATAATGAGAAATCCCCTTCATTTTCTGTCAGCCCCGGAAAGCAGATGTACTACTGCTTTGGCTGCGGCGCAGGAGGGAATGTATTTACTTTCATAATGGAATATGAGAATTATTCCTTTCCTGAGGCGCTGAAATTCCTGGCTGAGCGGGCAGGGGTAACTCTGCCTGAGCAGGAGTATTCTGCAGAGATGAGGAAACAGCAGGATCTGAAAGGGCGCATACTGGAGCTTAATAAAATGGCTGCCAAGTATTTCTATTACCAGCTGCGGACAGAGAATGGAGCCCAGGCCATGGAATACCTGAAAGGACGCCGGCTTTCAGACGAGACGATCAAGGGATTCGGGCTGGGATATGCAAACAAGTACAGTGATGACCTGTACCGGTATCTGAAAAAACAGGGCATATCGGACGAGCTGCTCAGAGAATCAGGACTGATGAATGTGGACGAGCGTCACGGCATGTATGATAAATTCTGGAACAGGGTCATATTCCCCATCATGGATGTGAACGGCAGGGTGATCGGATTCGGCGGCCGTGTTATGGGGGACGGAAAGCCCAAATACTTAAACTCTCCGGAGACAAAGGTATTTGACAAGAGCAGAAACCTCTACGGGCTGAATATCGCCAGAACCTCCAGGCAAAAGAATCTGCTTGTATGTGAGGGATATATGGATGTGATTTCCATGCATCAGGCAGGCTTTAAGAATGCAGTGGCCTCTCTTGGCACAGCGCTCACCACGCAGCATGCCAGCCTGCTGAAAAGGTATACCGACGAGGTGATCCTCACCTATGACAGTGACGCTGCAGGCACAAAAGCCGCCCTCAGGGCTGTTCCCATCCTGAAGGCGGCAGGGATAGCTGCAAGAGTGCTGCATATGGATCCGTATAAGGATCCTGATGAGTTTATTAAAGCGGAAGGTGCAGAAGCATTCCAGGAGAGGATAGATAAAGCAGAAAACAGCTTTATGTTTGAAATATCTGTACTGGAAAAAGAATATGATATGAAAGACCCTGAGGGCAAGACCTCATTTTTTAACGAGACGGCGAAAAAGCTGGCAGCGTTTGAGGTGGAGCTGGAGAGGGAAAATTATATTGAGGCCACGGCTGCCAAATACCATATCGGCTTTGATAATCTGAGAAAGCTGGTAAACAGGATGGCGCTGCGGGGCGCTGCGGCAGCAGAGAACACGGTTGTACGGCCAAGACGGCAGGCAGAGGTGAAGGATGACGGAATGCAGAAATCCCAGCGGCTCCTGCTCACATGGCTGATTGAAAACCCCTCTCTTTTTAAGACAGTGAAAGAGTATATCGGTCCAAAGGATTTTACTACAGAGATGTACAGGACAGTGGCTGAAATGCTTTTTGAGCAGTATGAAGGGGGCGAATTGAATCCCGCCAAGATCATAAATCATTTTATGGAGCCGGAACAGCAGAGGGAAGCGGCGGCGCTGTTTAATACAAATATAAGAGTGGAGACAAAGGAGGAACTGTCAAAAGCAGTCAAAGAAACAATTGGAAAAATCGTGCAGAACAGCATCGAATATCAGACGGCTCATTTGGACCCTGCGGATTTAGCCGGACTTCAGCAGATAGTCATGAGCAAGAGACGTCTGCAGGATCTTGAAAAGCTGCATATTTCCCTGGATTAGGGAAAGAATACAGGATAAATGAGAGTGAAACGCCGGGATGGTGCTACGGAAGGAAGGTAATGGCAGTGGAAGAACAATTAAAGACCTTACTGGAATATGCAAAAAAACGAAAGAATGTATTAGAGTACGAAGAAATCTTTAATTTTTTCCCCAGACAGGACTGGAGTGAGGAAAAATGTGATAAAGTTCTGGAGTTTTTAGAAGAGCACGGCGTGGATGTTTTGCAGGTTAATGAAGAGGTGCCGGAATTTCTGGAGGAAGAAGAGGAGATCGTCCCGGAGGAGATAGATCTGTCTGTCCCGGAAGGAGTCGGCACAGATGATCCTGTGCGCATGTATCTGAAGGAGATAGGCAAAGTTCCGCTGCTGACTCCGGAGGAGGAGACGAGACTGGCGCTTTTGATAGAGCAGGGGGACGAGGAGGCCAAAAAGCGGCTGGCGGAATCGAACCTTCGTCTTGTGGTGAGTATAGCGAAGAGGTATTCAGGAAGAGGGATGCAGCTTCTGGACCTTATCCAGGAAGGAAACCTGGGCCTTATTAAAGCTGTCGATAAATTTGACCATCAGAAAGGGTTTAAATTCAGCACTTATGCTACCTGGTGGATACGCCAGGCCATCACAAGGGCTATCGCCGACCAGGCCAGGACGATCAGGATCCCTGTGCATATGGTTGAGACGATCAACAGGGTGACAAAAGCCTCCAGGCAGCTGCTGCAGGAGCTGGGAAGGGAACCCAGTTCTGAGGAAGTAGCTTTGGCAGTGGGGCTTTCTGTTGACAGGGTACAGGAGATCAGGAAAATTTCCCAGGAACCAGTATCACTGGAGTCGCCTGTGGGTGAAGAGGAAGACAGCCATCTGGGAGATTTTATCAGGGACGATAATGTGCCTGTTCCTGCTGAGGCTGCGGCGTTTGCACTGCTCCGGGAGCAGCTGGGAGAGGTCATGGACACTCTTACAAGCAGGGAGCGGAAGGTCTTAAGCCTCCGGTTCGGGCTGGAGGACGGAAGGGCCAGGACATTAGAAGAAGTTGGAAAAGAATTTGAAGTAACCAGAGAAAGGATCCGTCAGATTGAGGCTAAAGCGCTGCGGAAGCTGCGCCATCCAAGCCGCAGCCGCAAGCTGAAGGATTTTCTGGAATAGACAGGGAGTTATCATTAAAATGCAGTTATCAAAAAGACTATTGTCCGTTGCTGGTATGGTAACTTCCGCAAGATGTCTTGCGGATGTGGGCACGGATCACGGATACATACCGATATATCTGGTGGAAGAAGGAAGAGCGGCGGCAAGTATCGCCATGGATGTGAACAGAGGACCGCTTGAAAGGGCAGAGGCAAATATAAGGAGCCATGGACTCTCATCAAAGATCATGACGCGCTTATCTGACGGGGTGCAGGCCCTGAAGGAGGGGGAAGCGGACTGGGTAGTGATCGCAGGGATGGGCGGAGGACTGGTACAGAAGATCCTCCGTGAAGGACGTGACGTGCTGGAGGGTGTGGAACGTATTGTCCTCCAGCCGCAGTCCGGGCTGGAGGAAGTGAGAAGATTCCTGTATGGAAACGGGTATGAGATAGAGGATGAAGAGATGGTGCTGGAGGACGGAAAGTATTACCCTATGATGAGGGTGATGCATGCCCGGCAGGAGGGCAGCCTCTCTGATCTGGAGTTCATGTATGGACCTGTCCTGTTAAGAAAAAGGCATGAATGCCTTTTTAAGTATCTGGAATGGGAGCAGGCTGTCCTGGGCAATGTGCTGCAGGGGCTTGTTGGCAGAGATGGAGAGCCGGCCAGGGCAAGAAAATGTGAGATAGAAGAAAAGCTGGCATGTGCAGCAAGAGCGAAGGAGTGTTATTATGAAATGCGGTGATCTGATTGAGAAGCTGGAGGAGAGTTTTCCGCTGTCTTATGCCGCAGGCTGGGATAATCCAGGGCTTATGGCAGGACGCAGGGAGAAAGAGGTAAAAAGGGTCTATATTGGGCTGGATGCCACGGATGAGGTGATCCGGGATGCCAAAGAAAAAGGGGCGGACATGCTGCTGACACATCATCCCCTGTTATTTTCACCTGTCAGAAAAGTAAATACTGACGATTTTACCGGCAGAAGGCTGGTAGAACTGATTCAAAGTGATATATCCTGCTATGCCATGCATACAAATTATGATGTGGCAATGATGGCTCCTCTTGCCTCCCGGATGCTGGGGCTTCGGGATGAAGAAGTGCTGGATATCACCTGCACCAATGAAGTGACAGGGGAGCCTGAGGGATTTGGCAGGACAGGATGGCTTCCTGCGCCTGTGACTTTGAAGGAATGCTGTGAGCTTGTCAAAAGGGTCTTCGGGCTTGAACATGTGATCCTATACGGGGATGAAGAGAAGGTTGTCAGCAGGGCAGCTGTATCGCCGGGTTCAGGAAAAAGCATGGTGCAGCCGGCCATTTGGACAGGTGCGGAGGTACTGATCAGCGGAGATTTCGGACATCATGAAGGGATTGACAGCATGATGCAGGGTCTTGCGGTGATAGATGCCGGTCATTACGGGCTTGAGCATATATTCATCAGCCAGATGGAGGAATATATGAAGAAAAATCACCCTGATCTGGAGGTGTATTTGGAGCCTGTCAGGAATCCATTCAGGATCCTTTAAGAATATAAGAGGGGAGGAACGCGCTATATATGACAGATATAAATAAGACATCTGAGGCAGGTATGGTACAGGTCATGATAGAGGGCCAAAAAAAGAGCTATCCCGCAGGGACACCGTACTATGATATTGCCAGGGAATACCAGCCTGGAAAAGTAAATGACATAGTGCTGGTACTGGAGGATAACAGGCTGAGGGAGCTGGGAAAGACTCTTACCCAGGACTGCACCCTTACTTTTCTTACAACGTCTGATAAAGAAGGGTTTAATGCCTACAGGCGGAGCATGACATTGTTGCTGCTTAAGGCGCTGTACCATGAAGGAGGCCATGAGAACATAGAAAAGGCCTGCATCCATTATGCGGTAAGCAGCGGTTATTACTGTACTGTAACGGGCAGTCTTGAGGTGACGGAGGAGCTGCTTAAAAAGGTTAAAGCCTATATGCTGCAGCTGGTTGAAAGAGCAGTTCCCATAGTGAAGAAAAGTGTTAATACAGATGACGCCATCTCTCTTTTTAGAAAATATGAGATGCATGATAAGGAAGAGCTGTTTCATTACAGACGAGTTTCAAAAGTAAATATTTATGATCTGGACGGCTTTGAAGATTATTTTTACGGGTATATGGTTCCCGACACTTCATACCTGAAGTATTTTGACCTCTGTCTGTATGATGAGGGATTTGTGCTTCAGATGCCGTATATGAACAGTCCGAGGGAGGTGCCTTCATTCAATCCCCGGTCCAAAATATTCAATGTGCAGAAGGAATCCCTGAAATGGGGGGAGATGCTGGATATTACCACAGTATCTGATCTGAACCAGTACATTGTACACAGGGACATAAGGGAGCTGATCCTGATCCAGGAAGCGCTTCAGGAAAAGAAGATAGGAGAAATGGCGGCAATGATTGCGGCGCAGCCGGATAAAAAGATTATCCTGATCGCGGGGCCGTCGTCATCAGGCAAGACTACATTTTCCCACAGGCTGTCCATACAGTTATCAGCCCACGGCTTAAATCCTCATCCTATTCCAGTTGATGATTACTTTATAGACAGGGATAAGACTCCTCTTGATGAGCATGGAAAACATGATTTCGAATGTCTGGAAGCTCTGGACGTAGAACTTTTTAACAGGGATATGAAGGATCTTCTGGAGGGCAGGAGAGTAGAGCTGCCGGTTTATAATTTCAGAACGGGTAAGAGAGAGTACAAGGGAAGGTATAAGAAGCTTGGAAAGGATGATATTCTTGTGATCGAGGGCATCCATTCCTTAAATGACCAGATGTCACATGCACTTCCGGCAGAGAGCAAGTTCAAGATATATATCAGCGCCCTCACACAGCTGAATATTGATGAACACAACAGGATACCCACAACAGACGGGCGGCTGCTGAGAAGGATCGTGCGTGATGCCATGACAAGGGGAACACCTGCAAAAGGGACGATCGCTATGTGGTCTTCAGTGCGCAGGGGTGAAGAAAATTATATATTCCCCCATCAGGAAAATGCGGACATTATGTTTAATTCAGCCCTTGTCTATGAGCTGGCGGCCCTGAAGATCTATGCGGAGCCACTTTTATTTGGGATCGGCAGGGATGAGCCGGAATACAGAGAGGCGAAGAGGCTTCTTAAATTCCTGGATTATTTTGTGGGGATTCCAAGCGAAAGCATACCCATGAATTCCATACTGAGGGAATTTGTGGGCGGAAGCTGCTTTAAAGTATAAGGGGAAAGGTAACTATTTGGCAGATCTGTGGATTTACAGAGGAAAATAATAAGGCTGTGCAGCGCTGGGAATGGCAGGCTGCACAGCCTTTTATTTAGAATCATTTATGATCAGCCAAATACTTCCTTGCTGTATTTACTGATCTCCTCAGAGGTAACCTCATATACGCCCGGGAAGGTACTTATAGCCAGGCCCTGGGAAGCGCAGGGAATGAAATAAAGCCTGCCGTTTTCATCGCATGCTCGCCGGACTTCTTTTGCTATCACATCCTGTGACCAGCCGCTGTAATCGATCTTTGCACTGTCGATTCCGCCCATAAAGGAGATTTTTCCGCCGTATTTGGATATGAGCTCAGGTATATTATTTGTGGTCATCACACCCTGCCAGATATCGATACCCATTTCTATCATATCAGGCACAAGTGTTGCCGCATAAGAATCTGAGTGATGTATGATAAGCTCAACTCCATGTTCCTTATAATAGCCGTATATCTTCTTATAGGCCGGCAGGAAGAATTCATTGAACATATCAGGGGAGATGAAGGTGGAAGTCTGGCTTCCCCAGTCATCATGATGGAAGATGGCATCCGGTTTCTGATGGCTGCAGATCTCCTTGGCGAGAGCTAATTCCCATTCAGTCAGATAATCAATTAATTCATGCATACATTCCGGCTCTTCATAGAAATTAATGAGAGCATTCTGGATCTCACACAGATGGTGGCAGTGCTCAAAGAGGCCTGGTGCAATGAAGGAAGTAACAAAATACTCGTTCCTGTCCACGGCCTCAGCCTGTTTGATAAAAGGTTCCCATTCCTCATCTGAAAATTTAACATTTGGTGCATGTACATATTCCCGCCATTTTGTTATATCTTTTACAACAATCTTGTCAGGAGTATGGACAGGGAAGGCGCCGGGAGTGCCGGCGGGCCAGGAATTTGTCACACCCCAGTCATTTACCACATTCAGCTGTCCGGGCTGGGGGGCAGGGCTGTGCATCATGATGGGGTTAAATACCATTTCCAGCGCTTCGTACTGCTGCACGAAGCGGTCAGGTTTTCCGCCCCTGATAGTTTCTAAGAGATTCTGACGTTTAGTAAGCATAAAGATACCTCCTTCAAAATATAATTCCGCATAAGTTATATTGCTATTGTAGTACAAAATGATGAATAATTCAATTGGAAATACTAAAAAGTTATATTAAATATACAAAATTCAAAAAATAGCACCAGGATGGAAACTATAGAAATAACTTGTATATTTTGCACATGTTTGATATAATATTAACTATGTTGTTGTGCAGAATATTATATATTGCTGACGTGACTGTATTCGGTAAAATGCAAAAAGCAGATAAGCGGCCGCTGAACAGTTGCAAAAGCAGTAAGAATGACAGAAACCAGGAGGTATATGAGCATGAAGAGAAACGTGATAGTCGGACAATCGGGCGGACCCACAGCGGTCATCAATTCCAGCCTTGCGGGAGTTTACAAAACGGCAAGGGACAGGGGCTTCCATAAAATCTATGGAATGCTTCACGGAATACAGGGATTTCTGGATGAACAGTATGTGGACCTCTCCAAGTATATTAAGAATGATCTGGATATTGAGCTGTTAAAGAGGACACCTTCCGCTTTTTTAGGTTCCTGCAGATATAAGCTTCCGGAGATCCATGAAGACAAGGATATCTATGAGAAAATATTTGCAATCCTGAATAAGCTGGAGATCGACAGCTTTATTTATATTGGCGGCAATGATTCTATGGATACCATAAAGAAGCTGTCAGATTATGCAATTCTGACAGGTCAGACACAGAAGTTCGTGGGCGTGCCGAAGACGATTGATAATGACCTGGCCCTTACAGACCACACTCCGGGATACGGAAGCGCAGCCAAGTACATTGGCACATCCGTAAAAGAGATCATCCGTGACGGTCTGGGACTTACATATAAGACCAGCCTTGTCACCATTGTAGAGATCATGGGAAGAAATGCCGGATGGCTTACAGGAGCGGCGGCTCTTTCAAAAGGCGAGGACTGCGCAGGGCCGGATCTTATATATCTGCCTGAGCTTCCGTTTGATGTCAAGAAATTCATGGAGAGGGTCAAGACTCTGCTGAAAAAGAAACCGTCTATTGTGGTGGCTGTGTCAGAGGGGATCCGTCTGGCTGACGGCAGATATGTGTGCGAACTCTCAACGAATTCAGATTATGTAGATGCGTTTGGCCATAAGCAGCTGTCAGGCACAGCAGACTATCTCGCCAATTTTGTAGCTGCTGAGATCGGCTGTAAGACAAGAGGAGTGGAATTCAGCACGCTTCAGAGAAGTGCATCCCATGTGGCTTCCAGGGTTGATATTAATGAGGCGTTTATGGTAGGCGGCGCGGCTGTCAAAGCGGCGGACGAAGGTGACAGCGGCAAGATGGTGGTAATCGACAGGGTTTCTGATGATCCGTACCAGTGCGCTACAGGTATTTACGATGTCCACAAGATAGCAAATGATGAGAAACTTGTTCCGAGAGAATGGATCACAAAGGATGGGACATATGTGACTCCGGAATTCCTGGCTTATGTCAGACCTCTTGTGCAGGGGGATTACCCGCCGGTAATGGTGGATGGCATTCCAAGACATCTTGTTATGAGACAGTAGAGTATTTTTTAGGGGGGATGTTTTTACATCCCCCCTTGTTTTGCTTCTGAAGCTGCAGCAGATTATTTGCGGCCTTTATATTTTTCTTCACAGTATTTGCAGCGGTAAACCTCTTTTTTGGGATCTGTCAGTACAAACACATGATCCAGTCCCTGCTCGATGGAGGTTATACAGCGCGGGTTTTTACATTTGATCACATTCGTGATTTCTTTTGGAAGGGTGAGAGCCTTCTTATCAACTATATGTCCGTCCTGAATGATGTTAACGGTTATATTGTGGTCGATAAAGCCGAGTATATTCAGGTCCAGCATATCTATAGGACATTCTACCTTGATGATATCCTTTTTGCCCATCTTGTTGCTGCGGGCATTTTTTATTATGGCTACGCAGCAGTCCAGCTTGTCCAGCCCCAGGTAATGATATATGGACATGCTTTTTCCGGCTTCAATATGGTCTAAAACAAATCCCTCATTTAAAGCTCCTACATTTAACATACTTTCACCTCCAGCAGTGTGAGAATCAGCGCCATGCGGATATAGACGCCATACTGTGCCTGTTTGAAATAGACGGCTCTCGGGTCATCATCGACCTCCACGGAAATCTCGTTGACCCGGGGAAGGGGATGGAGCACCAGCATATCAGGGCCTGCCAGATCCATCTTATTTTTATCCAGGATATAGAAATCCTTCATACGCACATAATCCTCTTCATTAAAGAAGCGTTCCTTCTGGACTCTCGTCATGTAGAGCAGATCCAGGTCCGCCATGGCATCTTCCAGCCGCTCCACCTGCACGTAATCCACATGGTTGGCCTCCAGAACATCCTCACGGATATAATCAGGGATCCGAAGTTCATCAGGGGAGATCAGCACGAATTTGATGTTTTCATATCGCACGAGTGCGTTGATCAGAGAGTGTACTGTACGTCCGAACTTAAGATCGCCGCAAAGACCAATGGTCAGATTTTCCAGCCTTCCCTTGAGAGAACGGATAGTCAACAGGTCCGTGAGTGTCTGTGTCGGATGCTGGTGTCCGCCGTCTCCGGCGTTGATAACTGGAATGGAAGACTTGGCGGCTGCCACCATGGGAGCACCCTCCTTGGGATGGCGCATGGCGCAGATATCAGAATAGCAGGACACAATACGGATGGTGTCAGAAACACTCTCCCCCTTAGCTGCTGAACTGGAATCGGCCGAAGAAAAACCAAGTACATTCCCCCCTAAGTTCATCATTGCTGCTTCAAAACTTAAGCGGGTTCGTGTGCTTGGTTCATAAAATAAAGTGGCTAATTTTTTTCCATCACAGGCATGTGCATATTTGTCCGGATGTGCTTCAATATCATTGGCAAGATTCATAATCTCATTCAGTTCCCCGACTGAGAAATCGAGGGGACTCATTAAATGTCTCATAGTCTTCTCCTTTGCAATCTACTGTAGTGCAGTCCCATAATATGTTACTCCATTGCATCTTATCATATAACAAATCAGGGAGAAATTCAAGGGAAAATATTAAAGGTTACTGTTTACTCCGTGACCAGTAACACGCTCCGCGATGCACAGAAACGGCAAAAAACGCCGTTTCGCGCTGCAACCCTCGGGATTTTCGTGCAAATACGCACGAAAACACCTCGCGGGATGGTGACGTGTGAACAGTAACTATTAAAGCGACTTAAGTATTGACAAGCAGGGTAGGATATTTTACACTGATAACAGCGGGGATTGGCAGCAGCGTCAGGATTGTGTTATGTAAACCCCGGCACTATGTGCCCATATGAATACCAGGAGGTGCAACATGAAATTTAAAGAGAGAAAAAGATGGCTGTTCTTCGGACTTCCATTTACATTTACTACTTATTCTGTCAGCGAAGAATATATTACGGTCAATTCCGGGATTCTGCACAGGAGAGAGAACGACTGCTACATGTACAAGATCCTGGATACACGCCTCTGCGTGAGCCTGATAGAGAGGATATTCGGGCTTGGGACTGTCCACTGCTTCGGCGGGGATGTGACTGACCCTACGCTTACCTTAAAGCATATCAGGCATTCAAAAGAAATAAAGGATTTTATACTGGAGGCTTCTGAGGACCAGAGAGTAAAAAAGAAAACACTCAGCACATTGAACCTTTCCAGAGAACAGGAAGGGGAAGGTATCGATTACGATTTTTAAAGATTAACGGCAGAGGGGATGTTTTGAAGATAACATCCCCTCTGTTATTTTCCGCTCCGGGACAGCTTTTCGAAGAGCAGGCCTGCCCCAAACCAGAGCGGGGCATAATCAAGGCGGATGACCCCGTTGATGTTTGTTTTGGCATCACTGTAGTCCCAGGGGCACATCCCCCTTTTTTTCAGGAAACTCCCTGTCAGGAACTCTGCCAGAAAAATAAAGACAGTGTAGCAGGTACCGCGGATGATAATACTGTAATTTTTCAGCCATTTGAACAAGGGAGCGATAAACGCGGCCATGCCGTAGATAGGGAACATCCAGAGTGAGGACTGGCTTTTGAGCTTCATTTCGCGGCGGCGGAAGGAGAGGAATCCAGTCCACAAATTTTCCAGGCACCATCCGCAGATACCGCATTTTATAAAATTACTTTTCATGGTAGTTAGTCTTGCCAAAGTATTTATTTTTATTCCAATAAAATAGACTTGTGAGACTTGAAAAATCAAGTGCATTATACTATAATTAGGACTTAATGAAATGTTAAAGCGGCGTAACTATTCAGCAGGGCTGTGCATTTATTGCACAGACCGTAAGAAAATGATTCAAGGGTGCAAAAATCCCATCGCCAGAGGCGATTTTAAATGGATTTTTGCATGTAACTGTGAAGGTACTGAACAGTTACAAAGCGGCATCTGGACAAGATTGGAGACTTATGGATTACAGACAGGCAAGAGAGTATATGGACGAGGCGGCAAAATACGGCAGCGTTCTGGGACTTGAAAATATTGAGGCTCTGCTTGAAAAACTGCAGAATCCTCAGGATAGATTGAAGTTTATACATATATCGGGGACAAATGGAAAAGGCTCAGTACTTGCCTATCTTTCTACAGTTATGAAGGAAGCCGGTTATAAAACCGGAAGATATATATCCCCCACTTTGTTTTCTTACAGAGAACGGATTCAGGTAGATGAAGAATATATCAGCCGTGAAGATTTTGCCGGCCTGGCCGGCAGGGTGAAAACTGCTGTGGAAGAGATGCTGGCAGAGGGAAAAGCCCATCCCACAGCGTTTGAGATGGAAACTGCCATATCTTTTCTGTATTTTGTTCAGGAAAAATGTGATATTGTAGTATTGGAGACAGGCCTTGGGGGGCTGCTTGACGCCACGAATGTGGTAAAGACTACTGTTATGGAAGTGATAACTTCCGTCAGTATGGATCATATTGGAGTTTTGGGAAATACGCTTGCAGAGATAGCAGCCCAGAAGGCTGGGATCATAAAAGAGAATACAGCAGTGGTGTCCTGTGAACAGGAAAAGGATGCCATGGATGTAATAGAAAGAACAGCTGCCGAAAAAGGGTGCAGGCTGTATGTGGCTTCAGAAAGAGAAGCGGCGGATGTGGTGTATGGATATGAAGAACAGAGCTTCTCATATAAGGAATACCACAATGTCAGGATACGCCTGGCAGGATATTATCAGATCAAGAATGCCATTCTGGCGCTGGAGGCTGTGCGCAGGCTTAAGAATATAGGATGGAAGCTGACAGATGAGGCAGTCAGGGGCGGATTTGAGAAGGCCAGATGGAAGGGCCGGTTTACTCTCATATCCAGGGAACCTGTTTTCATTATAGACGGGGCACACAACAGAGACGGGGCAGGGCAGCTTAAGCAGTCCCTGGAGCTTTATTTTAAAGGCCGCCGTATGATCTTTATTATGGGAGTATTTAAGGATAAAGAGTATGATGTGATAGCGCGCATGCTTGCCCCCATGGCAGATAAGATATTTACAGTCCAGACGCCGGACAATCCAAGGGCTCTGCCGGCGGGAGAGCTGGCGCTGGCAGTTTCAAAATACAATAATAGTGTGGAGGCTGCGCCGGATATAAAAGATGCAGTCAGAAAAAGCATTGCTTTGGCAGGAGGGGAAGATGTCATTGTGGCATTCGGCTCACTTTCATTTCTGAAAGACATTGCTGAAGCTGTGGAACAAAAGTGAGGAGCATACAATTATGATAAATCAGGACAAGATCAGAGAAGGTGTCAGGCTGATACTGGAAGGCATCGGGGAAGATGTGAACAGGGAAGGCCTTATTGAGACGCCGGACAGAATAGCCAGGATGTATACGGAGATAGCAGGCGGGATGGAAGAGGATGCGGCGGCCCATCTGAATAAAAGGTTTCATGTGGACAGCAATGAGATGGTCCTTGAGAAGGATATTGTTTTCTTTTCCACATGTGAGCACCATATGCTTCCGTTTTTCGGGAAGGCACATATTGCCTATATTCCCAACGGGGAAGTGGTGGGCTTAAGCAAGATCGCCCGCACAGTGGAGGTCTTTGCAAGGCGCCTGCAGCTTCAGGAGCAGCTGACTGCACAGATAGCCGATGCGTTTATGGACAATCTGCATCCTCAGGGAGTTATGGTCATGATTGAGGCTGAGCATACCTGCATGACTATGAGAGGGATCAAGAAGCCGGGGTCCAGGACAGTTACTGTGACAACAAGAGGCGTATTTAAAGAGAGCGAGCAGCTTCAGAATACATTTTACCAGATGCTGAGACAGTAAGGGACAGGACATTGTATGGATAGAGTAAATCAGATCTTGCAGCATCATATGTATAGAGAGTGTCTTGCACAGATAAGAAAATTTGAGCAGGAACGTATATTTTGCGGCCATGATATGTCACATTTTCTGGATGTGGCACGTCTGGCCCATCTTTTTAATCTGGAGGAAGGCCTGAAGATAGACAGGGAAAAGATCTATGCGGCAGCTCTGCTGCATGATGTGGGCCGGCATATTCAGTATATGGACGGTACGCCGCACCAGGAGGCGGGTGTGCCGCTGGCGGCAAAGATCCTGGAGGAATGCGGGTTTGAAGAGGATGAACAGGAAGAAATACTGGCGGCGGTTTTAAGCCACAGAGATAAAAACGTAAGAGAAGAGAAAAATCTGGCCGGGATCATATACAGGGCGGATAAGATGTCGCGGGCGTGCTATGGCTGCGCTGCCAGAGATATGTGCGACTGGGATGATACAAAGAAAAATCTTACGCTGGAATTTTGACGGGATACGATAGGAGAGATGAAAAATGATGAAAATAGGAAACAGGATGTTCGATACAGATCATCATACATATATTATGGGAATCCTGAATGTGACACCGGATTCCTTTTCAGACGGAGGAAAATGGAACGAACGTGAGGCGGCCCTGCGCCATGTTCAGGATATGACAGAACAGGGGGCTGACATTATTGATATAGGCGGAGAGTCCACAAGGCCCGGCTATACTCTTTTGTCAGATGAAGAAGAGATGTCACGTATCCTTCCCATCATCGAGGCAGTGAAGGCAAATTTTGATGTGCCGGTTTCAGTTGACACATACAAGGGCGCCGTGGCAGAGGCTGCCATTAAGGCAGGCGCTGACCTTGTCAATGATATCTGGGGGCTGAAATATGACACCAGGCTTGCCGGGATCATCGCAGAATATGATGTGGCATGCTGCCTGATGCACAACAGGAAGGAAGCGGATTATACAGATTTTATGCCGGATATGTGCAATGATCTGCGTGAGACGCTGGATATAGCTAAAAAGGCAGGAATAAGGGACGAGAGGATCATTCTGGACCCGGGAGTCGGATTTGGAAAAACATATGAGAATAACCTGGAGGCGGTCAATAAACTGGAAACACTCCATGAACTGGGGTATCCCATATTGCTTGGAACTTCAAGAAAATCTATGATCGGCCTTGCACTCGGACTTCCCTCATCAGAGAGAGTGGAGGGGACTCTGGTGACTACTGTATTCGGTGTTATGAAGGGAGCCGCATTTGTGCGGGTCCACGATATAAAAGAAAATGCCAGGGCAATTAAGATGGCTGAAGCGATCCTGGGAAGAAAGTGAGCGAGAGATGGATAAGATTAAGATAAAAGATCTGGAAGTATTCTGCAACCATGGTGTTTATAAAGAAGAGACAGTGCTGGGACAAAAATTTGTAGTAAACCTGACTATGTTTACAGAGATGAGAAGGGCTGGAAAGACAGATGACCTGGAATATTCTGTGGACTATGGGAATGTCAGCCAGTTTATAACTGATTTCATGAAAAAAAATACGTTCAAACTCATAGAAGCTGTGGCGGAAAGCCTTGCGGAGGAGCTTTTGCTCCACTATCCTCTTGTGAAAAAGGTCAGGCTGGAGGTAAAGAAGCCCTGGGCGCCTGTACATCTGCCCCTGGACACTGTCTCAGTGGAGATAGAGAGGGGATGGCATATGGCATATATAGCCATCGGGTCTAATATGGGAGATAAAGAGGCATACCTCAATAAGGCGGTAGAGTCCCTTAAAATGCTTCATGGCTGTGAAGTGTTAAAAGTTTCTGATTATATTGTCACAGAACCATATGGAGGTGTGGAGCAGGATGAGTTTTTAAACGGAGCCCTGCTTCTGAAAACATTATTTACTCCTTATGAACTGCTGGATGAGCTGCACGTGATTGAACAGTCTGCAGGACGGGAACGGATTGTACACTGGGGCCCCAGGACACTTGACCTGGATATCCTTTTTTATGATGATATGATACTGGATACAGAAGAACTGACTATCCCCCATGCTGAGATTGCGCTGCGTGATTTTGTGCTGGAACCAATGGATCAGATAGCGCCGTGCTTCAGGCATCCTGTTTTAAATAAAACGATACGCCAGTTGAGGAGAGAGTTAAATGGCTGATTTAAAAGATCTGAGAGAGAAAATAGATGCGATAGATAAAGAGATAGTCCGGCTTTTTGAAGAGCGTATGGACATATCCAGGCAGGTAGCTGAATATAAGATAGGCGCCGGCAGGAAGGTATTTGATAAAGAGAGAGAGAAGGCAAAGATAGAAGCAGTCAAGGCCATGGCCCACAATGAGTTTAACAGGCATGGCGTGGAGGAGCTCTTTGCACAGATCATGGCTATGAGCCGCAAGCTGCAGTATCAGCTGCTTGCCAAGAACGGGGTGGCCGGGCGCCTCCCCTTTATCAGCGTGGAAGAGATAGAAAAAGCAGGGGTCAGGGTTGTTTTCCAGGGTGTGGAGGGAGCGTACAGCCAGCTGGCCATGAAGCAGTATTTCGGAGACGGTATCAGCTCTTTTCATGTAGAGACATGGCGTGACGCGATGGAAGCTATAGCCGAGGGTTCCGCTGATTTTGCCGTATTGCCCATAGAGAATTCCACAGCGGGAAGTGTGAATGATATGTATGACCTGCTTGTTGAATTTGAAAATTACATAGTCGGTGAGCAGATCATCAAGTGTGAGCAGACGCTCCTGGGATTGCCGGGCGCAGATACCGCTCATATTAAGACTGTATATTCCCATCCCCAGGGCCTGATGCAGTGCAGGCGGTACCTGGAGGGCCACAGGGAGTGGAAACAGGTCCCCCTCGAGAATACTGCGGTAGCAGCAAAAAAGGTATCAGAAGAAAAGGATATGAGCCAGGCAGCCATAGCGAGTACATATGCAGGAGAGCTTTTTGGACTCTCAGTCCTTGCAGAGGGGATCTATAATGAAAAGGCTAATTCCACCCGGTTTATAATAGTGACAAACCAGAGGATATTCAGGGAAGATGCAGGAAAGATCAGCATCTGTTTTGAACTGCCCCATACGAGCGGATCCCTGTATAATATGCTCTCGCATTTTATCTATAATAATGTCAATATGACAAATATAGAATCCAGGCCCATACCGGGAAGAGCCTGGGAGTACAGGTTCTTTATTGATTTTGAAGGGAACTTAAATGACGGCGCTGTAAAGAATGCTCTTCGCGGCATCAGGGAAGAAGCAATCACCATGAAAATACTTGGAAATTATTAATATATAGAAGGAAAGCAGCTATCGGGCAGGCCTTGGCATGTAACTGTGAAGATGCCGGATCGCTACAGGGGAAGAATAAGGATGACCAGGATAAAGGAACTTATAGTATACAAATATTTTGAACAGGGGCAGATCCTTGAGGATATGACCTGGATCATGGACAATTACGACAATGAATACTACAATACGGAAGATGTGCAGGCTCTGTATTATGACTGCATACACGGGCTGGTGGATCTGGCCGGGACATATGGATTTGAGAAGAATCTCTGGCATAATTACCTGACCCTCCTTCTGGTGAACAATGAAAATGTATTCAGCACAGCATGTGAGATAAAGGGGGCTGTGAAGGGAAGTATCAATGAACTGGCCCTCCATGATTTTGAGATTTTTAAGGAATTATATGATTTTGATTTTACGCCGGTGGAGGAACATCTGGGAGCCAGATGTTTTCCGCTGATTTCTGATTATCAGAATGTAAATGAGAACAGCAAAATGTTCAATAAGAGGATCAGAGACAGGATCTGCACATTGAGCGTCAGGCTGGGTGAGGCAGGGGATGCTGAGGAATTCATGGAAGACTGCATCCAGTTCTACAAGGATTTCGGCGTGGGAAAACTGGGGCTTCACAAAGCTTTCAGGGTAGCTCACGATGAAGAGGGTGTCCATATTGTTCCGGTCACAAATATTGCCCATGTCCACCTGGATGATCTGGTAGGGTATGAGCTGGCTAAAAAGAAGCTCATTGAGAATACAGAGGCCTTTGTGGAGGGGCGCAAGGCAAACAACTGCCTGCTCTTTGGTGACGCGGGCACAGGAAAATCTTCCAGCATAAAGGGGATATTAAACCAGTATTATGATAAAGGGCTGCGTATCATTGAAATCTACAAGCATCAGTTCCAGGATCTCAATGATGTGATCGCACAGATTAAAAACCGCAATTACAGGTTTATTATTTATATGGATGATTTATCATTTGAAGAATTTGAGATAGAATATAAGTATCTGAAGGCAGTGATAGAGGGCGGCCTGGAGAAAAAGCCGGATAATATCCTTATCTATGCCACCTCCAACCGGCGCCACCTTGTCAGGGAGGAATTCGCAGATAAGGAGGGGCGCAGGGAGGATCTGCATTCTTCAGATACAGTTCAGGAAAAGCTGTCCTTAGTGTACAGGTTCGGAGTCAGGATATTCTTCTGTGCTCCTAATAAAAAGGAATTCCAGAATATTGTGAAGGTGCTTGCAGAAAAATATGAGATACAGATGCCTGAGGAAGAGCTTCTTCTTGCGGCAAACAGATGGGAATTGGAACACGGCGGGCTTTCGGGAAGGACGGCGCAGCAGTTTATTGACTATCTGCTCGGTCAGGAGCCGGACGACTGAATATAAAGATAAGGGAGAAGGTGTTATCATGAGGATCACGACATTTGCAGCAATCGATGTGGGGTCTTACGAAGTGGAAATGAAAATCTTTGAGCTTTCCTCTCAGAAAGGCATGAAGGAGATCGACAGTATCAGACGCAGGATAGAACTTGGAAAGGATGTCTATGCCACCGGGAAGGTCAGCGTGGCTAAGGTAGAAGAGCTCTGTGCACTTCTGCAGGATTTTGTAGTCATCATGGAGGGGTACAAGGTGGATGCCTACAGGGCCTGCGCCACAAGCGCCATCAGGGAGGCAGAGAGCCAGCTGATCCTGGTAGATTACATCGAAAAGCAGACAGGGCTGAAGCTGGAGGTCTTAAGCAATTCGGAACAGAGATTCCTGGACTATAAATGTATTGCTTCCAGGGAAAATGAATTTAACAAAATCATCCAGAAGGGCACGGCCATCGTGGATGTGGGCGGGGGAAGCGTGCAGATATCCCTTTTCGATAAGGACAGTCTTGTGACCACCCAGAACATGAGGATGGGAAACCTGCGTATCCGTGAGAAGCTGGCAGACCTGCAGTGCAGTGAATCTCACTCTGAAAAGCTGATAGAAGAGCTGATCAATAATGAACTGTCCAGTTTTGAAAAGCTCTACCTTCGTGACAGGGAGATCCAGAATATCATCATAGTCGGAGACTATATAAGTGAAATAATGGAAAAGCCGTCTGTGACAAGGGCTGAATTCATGGAGATTTTTAACAGCATTTCCGGATGCTCTCCTGAGGAGATTGCAGAAAAGAATGAGATACCGGTTGAGAGCGCTTCCCTTATCATGCCGTCTATGGTTATTTATAAAAGGATGGTGGAAGAAATAGGGGCGGAGACGATCTGGATGCCGGGGCTGAACCTGACAGATGGTCTGGCATTTGATTATGCCCAGAAGAAAAAAATCCTGAAATTCGGCCATAATTTTGATAATGATATTATCGCGTCTGCCAGAAACATGGCAAAGCGTTATATGTGCAGCAAGGCACATATTAAAACTCTGGAGGAGCTTGCCCTGGCAATATTTGATAAGACAAAGAAGATCCACGGCCTGAGCGCAAGGGAGAGGCTGCTTCTTCAGATCGCCGTCATCCTTCATGGCTGCGGCAAGTATGTGAGCCTTTCTAATGTGGCCGAGTGCTCCTACAGCATCATCATGGCAACAGAGATTATCGGACTTTCCCACTCGGAGAGGGAGATCATTGCAAATGTAGTTAAGTTTAATACTATGGATTTTGATTATTATGATAAACTGAGCAGCTACACAAGCATTAACCAGAGGGAATACCTGCTGATAGCAAAACTGACGGCCATACTGCGCATTGCAAATGCTCTTGACCGGAGCCATAAGCAGAAATTTAAAAATGTGAAGATATCGCTGAAGGAAAAAGAGCTTATCATATTAGTGGAGACTGATGAGGATATTACTCTGGAAAAAGGCCTGCTGCCTGAGAAGGCCGCTTTCTTTGAGGAAGTGTTCAGCCTGGAGCCTGTGATACGCCAGAAGAAAAAGATATAGAGGAGGGAGCAAGATGGCAGAAATAGATTTCTATGATTCTAAATATTATGAAAACAGAGAACTGAGCTGGATCAGCTTTAATGAGAGAGTACTGAGCGAAGCCAGAGACAAGAGCCTGCCTCTTTTTGAGAGGCTTAAATTCTTAAGCATCACTGCGTCAAACCTGGATGAATTTTTCATGATCCGTGTGGCCTCCTTGAAGGATATGGTACATGCCGGATATACGAAGCCGGATATTGCAGGGCTGAATGCGGAAGAGCAGCTGGAGCTGATCCAGGAAAGGGCACATGAACTTGTGAACCTGCAGTATTCTACTTATAACCGTTCCCTGCTCCCTTCACTTAAGCAGCACGGCATGGTGCTTGTCTCAGCCCACGAGGAGCTGACAAAGGACCAGATGTCCTATGTGGACCGCTATTTTGAAGAAAATATCTATCCGGTGCTGACGCCGATGGCTATGGACTCATCCAGGCCGTTTCCGCTTATCAGGAATAAATCCCTGAATATAGGCGCCCTTATCTCTAAAAAGGGAGAAAATTCCGAGGACTTTGCCACTGTACAGGTGCCCTCTGTGCTGCCGAGGATCATACAGCTTCCGGACGGCAGGGACGGGAAAAAATATGCCATACTTCTGGAAGAGGTCATTGAACGCAATATCGGGAAACTGTTCCTGAATTATGATGTGGTTTGCGCTCATCCTTACAGGATAATGAGGAATGCGGATCTGACAATCGATGAGGACGAGGCGGCCGATCTGCTCAAGGAGATCCAGAAACAGCTGAAGCGCCGCCAGTGGGGCGAGGTCATCCGTCTGGAGGCCGACGAGGGTATGGAGAAGTCACTGCTGAGGATATTGAAGAAAGAATTCAATATAAAGGACAGTGATATCTACAGCATAAACGGCCCTCTGGATCTGACATTCCTGATGAAAATGTACGGCATGCCGGGATTTGATGAATATAAAGTAAAACCTTACCGGCCTCAGCCAGTGCCGGCCATGATGAATGAAGAAGATATCTTTACGCAGATCAGAAACGGGGATATACTTCTCCACCATCCGTTTATGACTTTTGATCCTGTTGTAAATTTTGTAAAACAGGCGGCAAAGGATCCTGACGTACTGGCAATAAAGCAGACATTGTACAGGGTGAGCGGCAATTCTCCAATCATCGCAGCACTCGCCCAGGCGGCTGAGAATGGCAAGCAGGTTTCAGTGCTGGTGGAGCTGAAGGCCAGGTTTGATGAAGAGAACAATATAATCTGGGCAAAGATGCTGGAAAAAGCCGGCTGTCACGTTATCTACGGACTTGTGGGGCTGAAGACCCATAGTAAGATTACACTTGTTGTCCGCAGGGAGGAGGACGGCATACGCCGTTATGTCCATCTGGGCACTGGAAACTATAATGACAGCACGGCGAAATTATATACAGACCTGGGCCTCCTTACATGCTCTGAGGCCATAGGGGAGGATGCAACTGCTGTCTTTAATATGCTCTCCGGCTATTCAGAGCCAAAGAGCTGGAACAAGCTGGTAGTGGCCCCTATCTGGCTGAGAAAACGCTTCGTAAAGCTTATCCAGAGAGAAACAAAGCATGCCAGAGAGGGGAAACAGGCCCACATTATAGCAAAGATGAATTCCCTGTGTGACAAGGAAATAATTGCAAATCTGTACGAGGCCTCGGCAGCGGGAGTCAGTGTGGAGCTTATAGTCCGCGGGATCTGCTGTCTCAAAACAGGAATTCCTGGTGTGAGCGAAAATATATCTGTGCGTTCTATTGTGGGTAATTTCCTGGAACACAGCAGGATCTTCTATTTCCACAATAACGGGCAGGAAGAGATATATATGGGAAGCGCTGACTGGATGCCGAGAAATCTGGACAAGAGAGTGGAGATCCTCTTCCCTGTGGAGAATCCCAGGCTGATGGAGGAGGTGCGCCATATTCTGGATATCCAGCTGGCAGACAATGTAAAGGCCCATGTGCTGGCGGCTGACGGAACTTATGAGAAGATTGACAAGAGAGGCAAGGTGCTCTTAAATTCACAGCAGTATTTCTGTGATGAGGCCATAAGCAGGGCGGCCCAGCCGGAGGAAGAAGTAAATGACAGGTTGTTTATTCCGGCAGAGCCCATAGAGATGGATTAGGCGGATGGAAAATATGAAATATATTGATCTGCATGTCCACTCAAATGAGTCAGACGGAACTTATACGCCGTCTGAGCTGGTGGATTATGCTATAGAAAAAGGCCTGGCTGCTTTTGCACTGACTGACCATGATACTACAAAAGGGCTTGCAGAAGCCATCCGGGCTTCCAGGGGAAAGCCGGTAGAAGTAATACCGGGAATCGAGTTTTCTACAGAGTATGAGGGACGTGATATACACATAGTGGGGCTGGACTTCGACTATGAAGACCAGGAGTTTCAGAGCCAGTTAAAGCGCTTCAGGGATTCTAGGGATCTGCGAAATGAAAAAATGATCAGGAAACTGAATGAGGCCGGGATAAAGCTGACCTGGGAAGATATGGAGAAGCGTTTTGGGGAGGCTGTGTGGACAAGAGCCCACTTTGCCAGGTATATGCTGGATGAAGGCTACATCAGGGATATGTCAGAAGCCTTCGAGCGTTATATAGGTGATGGATGTACCTGCTATGTGCCGAGAGAAAAGGTGACCCCACATCAGGCAGTGCGCCTTGTGCGCAGGGCGGGAGGGATTCCTGTACTTGCCCACCCCCTTCAGTACCATCTGCAGCCTGAGAAGCTGAAAGAGCTGGTTTGTGAACTGAAAAAAAGCGGGCTTCTGGGCCTGGAGGCTGTCTATTCAACCCACAGGGGGTATGAGGAAGACGAGATGCGCCGTCTGGCGAGAATATCGGGGCTGTGCATTTCGGGCGGCTCTGATTTTCATGGAAGCAATAAGCCTGCAATTGACTTGGGCTGCGGCCGTGGAAATCTGAAGATACCGTATGAGATATTAAAGCAGCTGCGGGCTGCGAGGGATAATGATTCCCTCAGATGAAAGAAGAATGAGAAGTACAGGGGACCGGAAGCGCAGGGGAAAGCGCAGGACGGACTACAGGAAAAAGATAAAGGAGCAGTGACAGTTGGAAGAGAACAGGACATTTCGTGACAGATATATGGCGGGCGAGACAGACTTTGAAGAGATCTTCAGTTTGACGGGCAAGTGGAATTTCAGTGATGATACAAGAACATTGAGAGAATTTTTGGGACTTACCCCGGAGGAAGAAGATGTCTGGATCAGTGAGAGTGATGAGGCTTTGGAGGATTTGATGGAGAAAGAAAAGAATACAAGGATTCTTTTCGTGGATCTGGACGGCACACTTCTCAATGACAAAAAAGAGATAACAGAGAAAAACCGCAGGGCGGTGGATGATGCCCTCGCAAGGGGACATAAGATAGTGATCACTACAGGACGTCCCACAGTGAGCGCCAGAAGGCTGTCAAGAGAACTGGGGCTTGTTAAGGACGGATGCTTTGCCATTGCTTACAATGGGGGCGAGATATATGACCTGTACAGGGAAAAATCAGTGTACCGCAGGACGATTCCTCTGGAATATGTGAAGAAGGTCTTTGAGGAGGCTAAAAAGAGAGGTCTTCACTGCCAGACCTACAATGATGAAAATATCCTTATTGAAAAAGAGACAGAGGAAGTAAAGCGATACCAGAAAATGACAAACGTGACTGCTGTTGTGGTCCCTGATGTCATAGAAGCGCTGAAAGGCCGTGAGCCGGTCAAGCTCATTGTCATGGATTATGAAGATCATAATAAACTGGTGGCTTTTGAGGAGGAGACTAAGGAGTGGGCAGACGGGAAGCTGGACCGGATCTTTTCCTGTGCAGCTTACTTAGAGCACGTGGCTCCGGGAGTTTCTAAAGGCAGTGCCATGAGCATTTTGTGCGAAAAACTGGGTATCCCTATGTGCAATACGATAGCGGCAGGTGACGCTCCTAATGATGTGAGCATGATTGAAGCAGCGGCAGTGGGCGTGGTGATGCAGAACGCGCCGGAAGATATCAAAAGCTGCGGCGATTATGTGACAGAGGCTGACAATAACCATGACGGGATCGCGGAAGTGATTGAGAGATTTATGTAATAGACTTTAAACTCCCTGTATGATATAATAAACTTATGGGGAACGATTATTTTAGCAGGTAATGAGTCAAGTGAACAGTAAACCAGCAGAAGCAAAAGGAGAGTGATATAATGACAGATAATGAGTTATTACTGGCAATATCTGATATGATAGACAAAAAGATAGAACCTGTAACAGCTGCCATAAGAGTTATGCAAAGTGATATAGACGCTATAAATCAAAAGGTTACATCAGTAGGGTTAAAGCTTGAAAATGAAACAAATCATAATATCCAGCTGCTTGCAGAAAATCATATAAATCTGGTCGATAAATTGAATCAGGCAATACGGGTAACTGACAAAACGTTATTGTATGAAGTGCAGGTGTCAACCTTAAAATCTAAAGTTGAGTATTTGGAAAAAGAAGTAGCGGAAATTAAAAATCATATTGCGTAAACATATACCTTGTCGTGCGGAGCACGCCCATCCGAAGGATTTGAATTATGGGATGCACGGAGGTGTATAATTATAAAAAGTGCAGGGCCTTGATTGTAAAGGCGCTGTACTTTTTTCTGTATTTACACAGGAGGCACAGTGATGAATAAAAAATTGAGGATAGCAGTAGTACAGGCAGCCTATTCAGGGTACGATGTGGAGAGCAATAAGACTAAAGGAATCCAGCTTGTCATGAAAGCGAAGGATATGGGGGCAGATCTTGTGCTGTTTCCGGAATGCTGGCTGCATGGCTATAGATTTCCTCTGGTGGCAGAGGATGTGACGGCGGAGGAACAGCAGGAACTTGAACACTGTCCCTGTGACTGGGATGCTCTCAGAAAAAATTCCAGTTACAAGGAATGGGCAGAGGGGGCTTTGGATGAGGAGAGTGAACCTATACGTGAGTTCTGCCGCCTTGCCAGGAGCCTTTCTGTGGGGATTGTGATGACCTGCTACACAAAAGGCCGGGAGAGGCCAAGGAACAGTGCCTTTTTGATTGATAAATCCGGCGCTGTCAAAATGATATACAGTAAAGTACATACCTGCAGTTTTTCAGTGGAAAGCATGCTGGAAAATGGGGAAGAATTTAAAGTATGTGAGTTTGAGGGTGTCAGGATAGGTATTATGATCTGCTATGACAGAGAGTATCCTGAAAGTGCCAGAATACTGATGCTGAAAGGCGCAGAGATCATACTTGTCCCAAATTCGTGCGGCGGGATGAAGCCCAGGGTAAACGCATTATCTACAAGAGCTTATGAGAATATGACAGGGGTGGTTATGGCAAATGTGGCAGGTAAGGACTGCGGAAGGTCATGTGCATTCACACCTGTTGCCTGGGATAAAGAAGGAAAAGAACAGGAAATGACCATGTTTCTGGCAGATGAAGAGTCAGAGGGCATCTATATGGCTGAATATGATATTAATGAACTGAGAGCGTACCGCAGCAGTGAGATGATGGGAAATACATTCAGAAGGACGGAAGCCTACGCTGATCTTTTAAAGGCAGCAGTACAAGAGCCTTTTATCCGTGACAGATGGATAGAATGAATGTCGCTGGTCACGGAGTGAACAGTAATGAATGACAGCGATGGGACCTCTGCCTCCTGAATTGTTGCATAAATGATTTTAAATATACGCCTTTAATAACAGAAGTGTATTCTCAACCCCGTCGGTATGGCTTCTCTCATACCCGTGTGAGGCATATACGCCGGGGCCGATCAGCCCGTGGCGGAGGTCATAGCCGGCCTGAAGGGCGGCGCCTGCGTCTGAACCGTAGTGAGGATACACGTCTGCGGCAAAATCGATATTATTATCCTTTGCTGCTTTTATCAACCCCTTGACGATATCATAGTTGTATGGGCCGTTGCTGTCTTTTACACAGATGGAGACCTGATGCTCCGTGCACTCCAGACCATCGCCCACACATCCCATATCCACGGAAAGGATCTCTGTCACATCATCAGGGGTGGAGGCGGAGCCGCCGTGTCCTACTTCCTCAAATACAGTTATATGCTGGTATACCCTGCGTGTAAGGGAAACATTCTCGTCCTTTAAGTATTTTGCGTAGCCCAGAAGGATAGCGGTACTCAGCTTATCATCCAGAAAACGGCTCTTTATATAGCCGGACGGGGTAATTGTTGTGCGCGGGTCAAAGCAGATGTAATTGCCGGTCATGATACCCAGAGCCTCCACATCCTCTTTTGATGAAACAGGCTCATCTATAAGGATCTCCATCTCATCAAAGGACCTGGATTTATCATTGAAATCCTTATTGACATGGATAGAGGCATTCTGAAGCTGGAGAGTGCCGGTGTATTCCCTGCCGTCAAAAGTATAGATCCTGCAGTTTTCGGTCTCTGCATTGTTGGGATTCATCCCTCCCACAGGAGTCATGCGGAGACGGCCGTTTTGTTTGATCTGCGCTGTCATTCCCCCCAGAGTGTCCACGTGGGCAGTTAATAAAAGGCCATTCCTCTTTCCACCCAGATCTACAAGTACCCCGCCCTTTGTTGTTTTGGCCGGAGAATACCCGAGATCTTTGTATTCTTTCATCAGATAATCAGTCACGGCCTGCGTAAAGCCGGAGGGGCTGTCTATTGCCAGCAGGTTCTCAGCCTGTTCTAAAATATACTCTGTGTATTTATTCATAATGTCCTCCTGATAGTAATTTTCATATACGGCTCTAATATATCACAACCTTAATTTAAGTACAAGTTTACCCGCTGATTTCAATTGAAATCTTTGTGAGATACTCGTTTTCATCGGAGACGGCGATTTCATCCAGAACAGCCTCTTTATAAGAAAACATGCCCGGGGTCAGATTTTTCCTTCTGATATAGGAGAAAAGCTGCTCATAAGCATCAGCGGCATCATAATAATTGCCTCTCAAGTATGTTACGGCGTACAGCCCGGCAGGCTTTTTGCAGCAGGGATGGCCTTCGGGGGCAGAATGTACTTTAGTAAAAAAATGTGCATAAGTATCCAGATGCCCTTCCATCAGACTGCGTGTAGTGAGCATTGCCCCGTAGGGATGTCCCATATTAAGTGAATGGCTCCGGCAGTAGCCGATATGTTCGCAGATGGTCCTGATTATGATATCATGGTCATTAGTGTCAATGCGGGGGCTGATGATCAGATATTCCTCGGGCATCTCTTCAAGGCTGATAGAGGCGGAGTCCATGCATTTGGGCGTCTCGCTTAGATCCACCAGTTCTATCTTTGTCTGAATGACCTGCTGGATACGTTTCAGCCGGTCCAGTTCCTGCCTGATCTTTTCCTGCTGTTCTAAAAGCAGGGTCTTTAAAGCAGCAGGACTGCGGCAGTCAATATATTCTTTTATTTCTTTTAAAGGCATACCGATTTCCCGCAGACAGGTAATTGTAAAAAAGACATCGCACTGGCTCTCGCTGTAATACCGGTAGCCTTTTTCGTCTGTCCAGGCAGGAGAAAAGAGGCCGATCTCATCATAATGGAACAGGGTGCGTTTATTTGTACCGCATAAACTGGCAAATTCCCCTGTTTTTATGCATGGTGTGTTGAATTTCTGCATAAATATACAATTCCTCCTTGACTATACCGTAACGGTATACTTTATTATAAAAGCGCTGTAAAAATAAGTCAATAAAAGTAATGTAAATAACGCTGCTGAATAATTACATATAAATATTTCTATCAGGAGGAAAGAATCAATGCCAAAATTAAGTGACAGGGTCGGTACATTTACCGATTCCGTGATCAGGAGAATGACGCGAATCAGCGATGAATATGGAGCTATTAATCTTTCACAGGGGTTTCCTGATTTTGACCCGCCAAAAGAAATTATGGATGCCCTGGCAAAAGCGGCATATGCAGGACCTCACCAGTACTCCGTGACTTTTGGGGCTGAGAATTTCAGGGAGGCGCTGGCCCGCAAGCAGGGACGCGCCATCGGAAGAGAGATTGATCCTGAAACAGAAATCGTGGTTACCTGCGGCGGTACAGAAGCTATGATGTGCGCCATGATGACTATCTGTAATCCCGGCGATAAGGTGATGGTGTTTTCTCCATTTTATGAGAATTACGGAGCTGATGCCATCCTCTCAGGCGCAGAGCCGGTCTATATTCCGCTGGTCCCTCCTGAATATGGATTTGATATCTCATTAGTAGAAGAAGGATTTAAGAATGGGGCAAAGGCCATTATTGTCTGCAACCCATCCAATCCCTGCGGAAAAGTATTCTCCAGGGAGGAATTGACTGCCATCGGAGAACTGGCTGTAAAATATGATGCTTTCGTAGTCACTGACGAAGTTTATGAGCACATGGTATATGCGCCGAACCGCCATACATGCATGGCATCTATCCCTGGAATGTATGAGCATACCATAACATGTAATTCCCTTTCTAAGACATACTCCATTACAGGGTGGCGTCTCGGATACCTGATAGGGCCGGAGGAAGTGATAGAGTCTGCCAAGAAGGTCCATGATTTCCTTACAGTGGGGGCAGCGGCCCCTCTTCAGGAGGCAGCAGTGACAGGGCTTAATTTCCCTGAATCTTATTATGAAGAGCTTCTTGAAGTTTATACTAAGAAGAGGGCATATTTTCTGGAGGGGCTTGACAGGATCGGCCTGAAGCATAATGTGCCCCAGGGAACTTATTTTGTCCTGATCGATATCCAGGCGTTTCTGGATCTGCCGCAGTTTAGCGGATATACAGACCTGGAATTCTGCGAGTGGATGATAAAGAATATCAAAGTGGCGGCAGTGCCGGGGTCCAGCTTCTTTAAAGAAGAGGTGAATAACCTGATAAGACTCCATTTTGCAAGAGAAGAAAAGACGATGGATGAGGCGCTTGCCCGTCTTGCCAAATTACAGGAGCTGTTGAAATGAAAACTTATTCAGTCTGTTTCACAAATTATACAATAGGCGGTGAGGCATATGAACATGTTCCCGCAGTCTGCGGTTTTTATGGCAGAAGAGTCCTGCTGGTAGCGGGAGAGAAGGCGCTTTGTGCAGCCGGGGATAAGCTGGCCCTGTCCATAAAGAATTCCGGTCTTGAAATAGTCAGGACTGTGATATTTAAAGGAGACTGTACATATTCCCAGATCGGGAAATGTGCTGAAATTGCAGGAGAATGCCAGGCGGAAATGATATTCGGACTGGGAGGCGGCAAAGCGCTGGATACTGCTAAAGGCGCGGCATTTAAGGTCGGTCTGCCTGTGTTTACCTTTCCAACAATCGCGGCTACATGTGCTGCCGCTACAGCTCTGTCAGTAGTCTATAAAGAGGATGGGAATTTTGACAGCTTTTATTTCTATGAGAGGCCTGCCAGACATTGCTTTATAGACCTGCAGGTGATAGCAGATGCGCCGTTTCAGTATCTGAGAGCGGGCATGGGAGATACGATCGGCAAATTTTTTGAATGCCACTTTGCGGCCAGGGGAGATAAGCTGGACCACAATTCAGCGCTGGGCAGGGAAATCAGCAATATGTGCTATGAACCGCTACTGGAGCACGGTGTACAGGCGCTTAAGGACTGCCGGGAGCACAGAGCTTCCTACGAACTGCAGCAGGCTGTGCTGGCCAATATTGTGAGCACCGGTATGGTATCTCTCATGGTGCTGGATGATTATAACTGTGCAGTTGCCCATTCTGTCTATTATGGACTTGTCCTTCTGCCGGGATTTGAGGAGGCTTACCTGCACGGTGATGTAGTGGCTTATGGTGTGCTGGTCCAGCTGGCTGTGGACGGGCAGGAAGAGGAAATGTGCCGGCTGAAAGGATTTCTGACAGAGCTTGGGATACCGTCTTCATTAAAACAGATGAATGTAAAGCTTGAGCGGGAATACCTGCGGGATGTGTTAAAGGAGATCGTGGAAGGCCCTGATATGGAGCATATCCCCTATAAGGTCACAGAAGATATGATATTTGCCGCTATGGAAAAGGTGGAGCGGCTGTAGAGGAGAGAAAAATGGAGCATTCAAGCGTTAATGTAAAGAATTTATCGAAATTCATCCTGTGTTCTGCATTTGGTGTAGTGATGTTTCTTGTGCCTATACCACAGGGAGAATCCTTCACAACCCTGCTGGACTTTTTGAAATCCGGCCTCAAGACCCTGCTTGGTCCGGGGCTGAATTATATGATTGCAGGCCTGCTTGTATTATCAGCGGTCATGAGCCTGATTGATCATTTTTTTAAGCCTGATTTTATCAGAAAGAATCATTACATGACAAAAGCATTTACAACTACGCCCCTCTATCTTGTCTCAAAGGTAATAGGCGCGGTGTTTGCATGCATGGTGGTTTTCGGGGCCGGACCGAAAATTGTCACCTCTGCTGACACTGGAGCTACGATCATAGATCTGTGCGGGACACTTTTCTGTATTGTTGTGGCATTCAGCTTTATTCTGCCCTTTCTCACGGACTGCGGCATAATGGAGTTTTTAGGAGTGCTCTTAAGGCCTGTTGTGCGCCCACTGTTTCATGTGCCGGGCAGGGCGTCTGTAGACCTGATGGCCTCCTGGTTCGGTGCATCAAATGCAGCGGTCATTCTGACACGGGAACAGTACATGAAGGGATTCTATACGAAAAGAGAAGCAGGTTATATCATGACAAACTTTTCTATAGTTTCTATCCCCTTTTGCCTTATGGTGGCAAATACTGTGGGGATTGACAATCTTTTTCCGGCT
Source organism: Murimonas intestini (assembly GCA_003148945.1). GTDB lineage: Bacteria > Bacillota > Clostridia > Lachnospirales > Lachnospiraceae > Murimonas > Murimonas intestini. Next base: position 138,640 of record QGGY01000001.1, read on the forward strand.
TTTTACCTGTGTATCTGTATAGTGGGAATTATCCTTGCGGTGATTATTGCCAGGATACCTCCTATCAGGACGATCCCGAATACATATAAGGAAGAAGTGGGAAATCAGCTGAGTGAGGATGTTCCTCAGGAAAAGGGTATATTTGCATATGCAGTGGAGCTAAGCTGCAAGAGGGCTGAAAAATTCAGTATCAGATCAGTTGCTTCCAGCGGTTTTGAGGTTGTCGTAGGTATGCTCTTTGACCTTATTCCGATTGTAGTGTCATGGGGGACTGTTGCACTTATCATAGCTACGTATACGCCTGTATTTGAGTGGCTCTCTTATCCTATGGGGATGTATCTGCAGCTCTTTGGTGTAGAGGAAGCGTTTGCGGCTGCTCCGGCAACTCTTGTCGGCTTCACGGATATGTTCATCCCTGCGCTGCTGATCACAGGCCTTACATCAGTGAAGACAAAATTTATTATCGGTGTGCTCTCGCTGATACAGATCATCTACCTGACAGAGGTAGGCACCATTATTATTAAGAGTGAGGTTCCGCTGAATCTCTGGAAACTCTTCCTGATCTTCCTGGAAAGGACGATTATCGCCATACCTGTAATCGTCCTGCTGGCGAATCTGTTTATCAGATAAATAATATTACTAAACATAAAAATACCGTTTTTCAGAGTCTCAGACTTCTGAAAGACGGTATTTTTTTGTCAGCAGCAATATTCCGGCTTCATATTAGTTACACATTGGAATGATATTCTGCCTTCAGTGATGTAAATACAAAATTATGAAGGAGGAATATATTATGAATTTTATCAACCGCGCGTGGCTGTACATTGTCAGGAAGAAGGGGAAAAGCACATTGCTTTTTATTGTCTTTCTGGTCATGGCCACTTTAGTACTGACGGCTCTGTCACTGGGGAGCGCTTCGGAGACGGCAAGAGAGAATCTGAAGAAAAGCATAGGCGGAAAATTTCTTGTGGCCTGTGATTATTCTGAAAATAATCCGTATCTGAAAATTGAACAGAATGAGAACGGGATGCTTATCTATACAACACAGCAGATCTCACCTGAACTGGTGGAACAGATCAGAAATATAAAAGGTGTTGAATACTGCAGCGCAGAAGATGAATCGCTTGTCACCTGCCCTGATATGAAGTGGTTTGCGGGGAATGTCCCCATAGTAGAAGAATTCAGGCAGTCAGCCAAAATCATCGGTACGTGGAAAAGCAGTGAAAACAGCCTGTTTACATCAGGCAGGCTCACTCTTGCGGAGGGAAGGCATATAACGCCGGAGGATCACAAAAAGGTTCTGATCAGTAAAGACCTGGCTGAGAAAAATGATTTGAAAACAGGTGATACCATACGGACAGAAAAGGGATTTGATTTAGAAATAGCAGGGCTTTTTATCCCAAGAGAACTTGAAAGCGTCAATGAGCAGGTTACAACTTATGATAAAATACAGAATCTGATAATCACAGATCTGTCTGCCCTGGTGGAGATGGAGAATGGGCCGTCTGTACAGGGATTTAAGGAACTGGAAGTGTCTGTTCTGGACCCGGAAGAGATGGAGAGTATAATGAGTCAGATAAAGGAGATCCAGGGGGTGGACTGGAAAGGATTTACTGTCACGGAAGAAAATGACAGCTATGAAAGTACAGTATCTTCCCTGAAACAGCTGTCAGGACTTGCATCTGCCTTTCTGGTCATAATACTTGTTGCGAGTGTGGCTGTTCTGTCATTGATCCTCACCTTATGGGCCCGGGGAAGAGTTCATGAAACAGGTGTGCTCCTCTCGGCAGGGATAAGGAAATCTTCAATTCTGGGCCAGTATATGGCAGAACTGATGCTGATAGCATTTGCTGCATTTTTATTATCATATTTCTCATCAAGCGCGGCTGTATCCAGAACAGGTGAGCTTCTGGCGGCAGGACAAAAAGCCTTTGGGGTACAGGAGGAAGATGAGGGAGCGGATGCAGGCAGTAGGGGAGGCTCAGGCATAGGTACACAGGATGGGATCAGGGAGATGGGGCCCGCAGATCTGGAGGTTACTGTACAGCTAAAGGATATGATCCTTCTTTTTCTGGCAGGGCTGGCTGTTATTTCCATTTCAGCCGGTATTGCATCCGTCTCTGTCATGAGACTGAAGCCCCGGGAGATATTGGCTAAGATGAGCTGAGCCAGGGGCGTTTTACCGCCGGGTATATTAAAACAAGAGAGATAATAGAAAGGATGAAAATAATATGAGTATATTGGAGCTGCAGGAAATTACGTATACATATGATAATAAACAGTATGTTTTGAGAGGTATCAATGCAAAGATGGAGGCAGGAAAGATGTATGCCATCCTGGGACCTTCCGGGTGCGGGAAAACCACACTGCTTTCTCTGCTGGGCGGTCTGGACAGTCCGTCAAACGGCAGGGTTCTGTTTGACGGAACAGATATTGAACAGACTGGTTTGGATGAACACAGAAGAAAACATGTTTCTTTTGTGTTTCAGACGTATAACCTGATTGATTACATGACGCCCCAGGAAAATGTAAGGCTGATTGCCAGGAAGCCTCCTCTGCCGTATCTGGAGAGGCTGGGGCTTACAAAGGATGAGGCAAAACGGAATGTGCTGAAGCTCTCGGGCGGGCAGCAGCAGCGTGTGGCCATTGCCAGGGCGCTGGCATCTGAGGCTCCGGTCATCCTGGCAGATGAACCCACGGGAAATCTGGATGCAGATACGGCACAGGATATTGCGGAAATCCTTAAGGAGAGCGCTCATGAGGAAGGCAAATGTGTGGTGATCGTTACACACTCGAATGAGCTGGCAGAACAGGCCGATGCAGTGTTCAGCCTGAAATATGGCAAACTGCAGACTATCATTTAAAATCGCCGTTTCGCGCTTCAGACTTAGCCTGCATCATATATCACTCAGACTTTTGTCAATTTTCAGGACTGATGCGATTTTTACAGTATAAATGGATATACTCAAGCATAGAGCATGTATATCCCAGATAAATATTGCACAAATTGTATTAATTGTATATAATCAATATGAAAATGAGAAAAAAGGAGAGTGTAAAATGAAAGAAAAGCAAAAATCTCACGGAGGGGCGCTCCTGGGCGCTGCATTTATTATGGCAACATCAGCGATCGGACCAGGCTTCCTTACACAGACGGCAAAATTCACAAGCGATTTTCAGGCCAGCTTTGGTTTTGTCATTCTTGTATCGATCCTGCTGTCTGTCGTAGTGCAGCTCAATGTGTGGAGAGTGCTGTGCGTCTCCGGGATGCGCGGACAGGATGTGGCGAACAAGCTGCTGCCAGGACTGGGTTACTTTGTAGCTGTGCTGATCGTCCTGGGAGGCCTTGTATTCAACATCGGAAACGTAGGCGGAGGCTCTCTTGGATTCAATGCCCTTTTGGGGATCCCCGTTGAAGCGGGGTGCTTCCTTGCGGGTGCGATTGCAATCGTGGTGTTCCTGCTTAAAAATGCTACAAAGGCTATGGATACCCTGACAAAGGTATTGGGCGGTGTAATGATCGTAGTCATCTTTATTGTGATCGTTATTGTCAAGCCTCCGGTGGGACAGGCGTTAAAGGAAACCTTCCTGCCGTCTACAGGCCCTGTGAAGCTGTTTCCGGCCATCCTTACTTTGCTGGGAGGCACGGTAGGCGGATATATCACTTTTGCAGGCGCCCACAGGCTGATTGACGGGGGCGTTACAAAGGAAGAAAATCTCAAAGAGATAAACAAGAGCTCTCTGATGGGAATGGTCATTGCCACAATCGTGCGTATCTTTCTTTTCCTGGCAGTGCTGGGCGTAGTTGTGAAAGGTGTGGCTCTCGATGCCGGCAACCCGGCAGCGGATGCATTCAGGCAGGGGGCGGGCGAGCTGGGATACCGCTTCTTCGGCCTTGTACTCCTCTGTGCAGCAGTCACATCTATTATAGGAGCGGCATATACTTCCGTTTCCTTCCTGAAAACGCTGAGCAGGACGATTGAGAAACAGGAAAAGTGGGTCACCATCGGCTTTATCGCTGTATCAACATTGATCATGGCTCTGGCAGGCCAGCCTGCAAAGCTTCTTGTTCTGGCAGGGGCCCTCAACGGTCTGATCCTTCCTGTGACTCTGGGAGTGTGCCTTGTGGCATCCCAGAAGAAAAAGATCATGGGTGAGGCATACCGCCATCCTGTGTGGCTGCTTATCTCCGGGATCGTAGTTGTGCTGCTTTCGGCCTATCTGGGAATCACTTCACTGGCAAATCTGGGTCAGCTGTTTGCGTAAGAACAGCACAGGGTAGGAGAGGTATAATGCAGAAAATCAAGTTTTTAGCAGCGGGTGATTCGTCAATTCTGATCGAATTCGGAAATGAGATAAGCCCTGAAATAAACAGAAAAATAACGGCAACCGTCCGTTTGATGAGAGAGCAGCAGATCCAGGGTGTCGTGGATATAATTCCGGCATTCTGTTCACTTCTGATCAATTATGATCCGAGAGTCATATCATTTGAAAAGATAGAGAGGCGCATGCGCCATCTTGTAAAGCTGGAGACAGCCGCAGAAGAAGTGAGAAAAAAGATAATAGAGATCCCTGTATGCTACGGCGGGGAATTTGGCCCTGATATCAGTACTGTAGCGGAACATGCAGGTATTTCCAAAGAAGAAGTAATACGAATACATTCTTCAGGGGATTATCTGATCTATATGCTGGGATTCCTGCCGGGATTTTCTTATCTGGGAGGCCTGGATGAGAGAATACACACGCCCAGGCTTGCTGACCCGAGAATGATGATACCCGCAGGCAGTGTGGGGATAGGCGGATCCCAGACAGGCATATATCCTCTTGATTCACCGGGCGGATGGCAGCTTCTGGGAAGGACTCCGGTGAAGACGTATGACCCGGACAGAGAAGAGCCCATACTGTTTGAAGCCGGAGACTATATCCGCTTTATTCCCATAGATGAATCAGAGTTTTTCAGGATAAAAGAACTGGCGGACAAGGGAGTCTATCAGCCGGTTATTCACGAAGGAGAGGTGTGATATGGGAATACGTGTGTTAAAAGGCGGAATGCTGACTACGGTCCAGGATCTGGGAAGAACAGGCTACCAGAGCCAGGGCTTTGGCGTATCAGGGGTTATGGACGTGCGCTCATTTAAGATTGCAAACCTCCTTCTGGACAATCCGGAGAATGAAGCAGTTTTGGAATTTACATTGATCGGGCCGACCCTGCAGTTTACATCTGAGACTATCATAGCCATAACAGGGGGAGATTTCCAGCCTGTGATCAATGGCAGTCCTGCGCCCATGTATACAGCCATATATATGAACAAGGGAGATATACTTAAGTTTAGCAGCGCCAGGACAGGCAGCAGAGGTTACATTGCCTTCTCCAGTTATCTGGATATCCCGGTAGTCATGGGGAGCCGTTCTACAAATATCAGAAGCTCTGTGGGAGGGTTCAAAGGCAGAAAGCTGGAGGATGGGGATTATTTAGGGTTCCGCATGAAAAGGCGTTATCTGCCGTATTTCCTGTCCAGAAAGCTGGACCTGGATGAATTTGATCAGGAGGATGCCACTCTGCGTGTCGTACTGGGGCCGCAGAAAAGTAAATTCACAAAACAGGGTATAGAGACATTTCTTGGCAGTGAATATGTGGTTACAAGCGACTTTGACAGAATGGGTTGCAGGCTGGAAGGACCGTTTATAGCCTACAGGGATACAGCGGACATTATCTCAGATGGTATCGCATTTGGCGCCATACAGGTGCCGTCCCACGGCAAACCCATCATACTGCTCTCAGACAGGCAGACTACAGGAGGCTATGCCAAGATAGCGGCTGTGGCCTCAGTAGATATACCGAAGCTGGTACAGCGCAAGACAGACCATAAGATACGTTTTCAGGCAATCACAGTCCAGGAGGCACAGAAGCTGTACCTGGATGAGATCAGGGAGATGGATGAGTTCCGCAAGCAGATATACAGGCCATGTAAAGAGGTGCTGGACTGCCGTCTTGTAGCGAAGAGGCTTTGCAAGCTTTTTGACCAGTAGAATAATCATAGAGGAATAAGGAGATCATACATGGATTTAAAACAAATAGAGGAACTTGTTAAAATAATCGAAAAATCTTCCCTCACAGAGTTTTCTGTGAAAGAAGGGGATTTAAAGATCACCATGAGTAAGATAAACAAGAATGCTGCTGCAGTGGAAGGACTGGCAGCTGCGGAGGCAGTGCAGGGGCTTTACGAGGCGGAAACTGAGGAGGATGAAGCATTTATCACATCTCCCATAGTGGGTACATTCTATGCGGCCGCGTCTCCAGAAGAGCCGCCGTTTGTGAGCGTGGGCGATGTGGTTAAAGCGGGACAGACAGTCTGTATCCTGGAAGCTATGAAGCTGATGAATGAAATCCAGAGTGATTTTGAATGTGAGATAGAGGCAGTGCTTGTGAGCAATGAGCAGAAGGTGGAATACGGCCAGCCGCTCTTCCGGGTAAAGAAATTATGATCGTGCAGGGAGGACTGGGCTTATGTTTAACAAAATATTAATAGCCAACCGGGGCGAGATAGCAGTCCGTATTATCCGCGCCTGCCGCTGCATGGGAATCAGAAGTGTGGCCATCTATTCTAAAGAGGATGCAAAAAGCCTTCATGTGCAGCTGGCGGACCAGAGGATCTGCATAGGGGAGGGGCCGGCCAGGAACAGCTACCTGAATATGGAGAGGATTATCACCGCCGCAAGAAATATGGGGGCCGATGCCATCCATCCCGGCTTCGGGTTCCTGTCAGAAAACAGCAGATTCGTCAGGATGTGTGAAGAAAACGGGATTACATTTATCGGCCCTTCGGCAGATGTCATAGACAGGATGGGGAATAAATCCCAGGCACGCAGGACTATGATGGATGCCGGGGTACCTGTGGTGCCGGGGACAAAGGAGCCTGTTTTTAATGCCGGAGAAGCGGAAAAGGCAGCAGAGGAGATCGGATACCCTGTCATGATAAAGGCCTCATCAGGCGGCGGGGGAAAGGGAATGCGCGTGGCAAAAAATGCCCGGGAGTTTGAATTCCAGTTCAATATGGCACAGAGGGAATCGGCAAATGCATTCGGGGATGATACTATGTATATAGAGCGTTTTATAGAGAATCCCCGCCATGTGGAGATCCAGATAATGGCTGATGCGCATGGAAATGTGGCAGCTCTCGGCGAGAGGGATTGTTCTGTGCAGAGAAACCATCAGAAGCTGATTGAAGAATCTCCGTCCCCGGCTATATCTGAAAAAATGCGGAAAGAGATGAACCGCTGTGCAGTTCTGGCTGCGCGGACAGTCAATTATACAAATGCCGGTACCATTGAATTCATCGTGGATCCCCATGGGGGATTTTATTTCATGGAAATGAATACGCGTATCCAGGTAGAACACGGTGTCACTGAGATGGTGACTGGGACAGACCTTATCATCGAACAGATCCGTGTGGCCATGGGTGAAAAGCTGAGCTTTAAGCAGAGTGATATCATACAGAGAGGACACGCCATAGAGTGCCGCATCAACGCCGAGATACCTGAAAAAAATTTCATGCCAAGCCCGGGTCTGATAAAGCATATGCATCTTCCGGCCGGAAACGGCGTTCGGGTGGATACTGCACTGTACACGGGATATAAGATTCCTTCAGAGTACGACTCCATGATAGCCAAGGTCATTGTCCATGCGCCTGACAGGGAGGCAGCCCTGCAGAAGATGCGTTCAGCTCTGGATGAAATGGTGATCCTGGGAGTGGAGACGAATCTGGATTTCCAGTATCAGATACTCCGCAATCCTGTATTCTGTGCAGGGGAGGCGGATACTTCATTCATAGAAAAGATGATGGGTATTGACTAGGAGGAAGAGAAGAATGTACAAGGTAGATTTAAACAGTGACCTGGGCGAGAGCTTCGGAAGATATACTCTGGGAATGGACGAAAAGATCATCCCTTTAATCAGTTCGGCGAATGTGGCATGCGGATTCCATGCTTCTGACCCTGTGGTGATGGAAGAGACAGTATCCAGGGCAAAAGCGGCTGGGATCAGCATCGGAGCACATCCCGGCTACCCGGATCTCATGGGGTTTGGGCGGCGAAATATGGATGTGACGTCAGGGGAAGCCAAGGCGTATACGCTTTATCAGATAGGCGCCCTGGATGGGATGTGCAGGGCAAATGGAGTGAAGCTCTCACATGTGAAACCTCATGGCGCCCTGTATAATATGGCATCAGGGGATTATGAGCTTGCAAGAGGAATCTGCCAGGCTGTAAGGGAATTTGACAAAGACTTGATCGTGCTGGCGCTTTCAGGAGGCGAACTGGCCAGGGCTGCAAAAGATATGGGCCTTCGCACAGCGCTGGAGGTATTTGCAGACAGAGCCTATGAGGAAGACGGCAGCCTGGTGAACAGGAGAAAAGCCGGGGCAATGATCCATGACGAAGAACTGGCTATCAAAAGAGTAGTCCGCATGATTAAAGAAAAGAAAGTCACGTCTGTAACAGGCAGGGATATTGACATCCAGGCAGATTCTGTATGCGTCCACGGAGACGGAGAAAAAGCTCTCGCTTTTGTTGAAAAAATCAGGAAAGCGCTTCTGGAAGAAGGCATCGGGATCTCTCCGCTGGGGGAGATCGTGTGACATATATGTATAGAGGGCAGAGGCAGGCGGCATAATATGTTTTGTAATATTACAGGAGGTAATTGATCAATGAAGGAATCAAATATTGTGTCATCTGTTACAGAGCTGCCCCTATCCTGCAGATCAGCAATGGAAAGGATGGAGCGGGAGATAGAGCGGGAGGAGGCAGAAGAGGACTGTCAGTTCGAGGGCCTGCCAGAGAAGGATGTAAAGAAGTCAGAGGATTTAGTTTGACATGTTCCTGACCTGAGACTATAATTAAATAAAGTGCAGGCGTAAAAGAAAGATGCCTGCGGCAGCAGGAAAGAGTGTTTACACCGTAGAGCGGCTGTAAATGCTCTTTTTATGCCATTGAAGTAAAAGTATCAGGAACAGGGAAAGGAGAGCGTTAAATGGAGACAGAAAAGAAAGTTAAGACACTTGATATGACACAGGGAGGGGTTGTCAAAGCTATATTGCTTTTTTCCATCCCGCTGCTGATAGGGAATATCTTTCAGCAGCTGTATAATACTGCCGATTCGGTCATCGCAGGAAATTTTATCAGCAAACAGGCGCTGGCAGCTATAGGATCCAGCAATTCCCTGATCAATCTGCTGATAGGGCTTTTTCTTGGGATCGCGACTGGAGCAGGTGTTATCATAGCACAGTATTACGGTGCAAAGGATAAGGAAAAAATGCAGTGGGCAGTACATACATCCATCGCCTTCAGTCTTATAGGAGGAGTTATACTGACTGTGGCAGGCGTTCTTCTGTCGCCGCAGATACTTAAATGGATGGGAACGCCGGATGAGATCATGGAGCAGTCTGTAGTCTATCTGCGGATCTTCTTCTGCGGCTCTGTTTTTAACCTTCTCTATAATATGGGGGCGGGTATCCTGCGCGGGGTGGGAGATTCCAAAAGGCCGCTCTATTATCTCTGTATTACCTCCGTATTAAATATCCTGCTGGACCTGCTCTTTGTTATTGCCTTTCGCATGGGGGTAGCGGGTGCAGCCCTGGCTACGATCCTCTCCCAGGCTTTTTCAGCGGTGCTGGTGATCGCGACTCTCATGAGGGACAGGGATATTTATACTCTGGATTTGAAGAAGATAAGGATAGACGCAAAGATGATGAAAAGGATCCTGAATATGGGTATCCCCTCAGGGATTCAGAGTGCTGTCATCTCTCTTTCCAATGTAGTTGTACAGGCAAATATCAACAGTTTTGGTTCAGACGCTGTGGCAGGCTGCAGCTCTTACATGAAGATAGACGGATTTGTGGTACTCCCGATCATGAGCTTTGGTATGGCTGCCATGACATATACAGGCCAGAATGTGGGAGCAGGCAAACGTCAGCGTGTAAAAGAGGGAGCAGTGAAGACTCTTCTTGTGGGGCTGGCATACTGCATCATCATGACAATAGTACTGCTGGTCTTTGGAAAAACTGCGCTTTCTATATTTACAAGAGATACTTCTGTGAATGATGTGGGATATACAATGCTGACTATCCTGGCGCCGTTCTATGTATGCATTACTGTAGCCCAGGTTCTGGGCGGCGTTTTCAGAGGGGCGGGAAAATCACTGGCTACTATGTTTATCATGGTTGGGAGCATGGTGGGGATCAGGATGCTGTGGGTAAATCTGGCAGCGCTCGTCTGGCCTTCACTCGACACTGTACTCTGGGGGTATCCCGTATCCTGGATCTTTGCCATGCTGGGTGTTTTTATATATGCGTGGAAGGGAAAATGGCTTCCCAGGGAACTTAAGAAAATGTAAATGTAAAGGTTATGGAGGGCATTCTGCTTGAAAAATTCTATTATAGTAACGGGAGTAAAAGAAGGAAACCTGAAAAATATTTCAGTGGAGATACCAAGGAATAAACTTGTGGTGCTGACTGGATTGTCGGGAAGCGGCAAGACAACTCTCGCAATGGATGTCATTTATCAGGAATGCCAGAGGCAGTATCTGGAGGCTATCAGCTTTCAGGGGATCAGACGGCCGGATATAGAGTATCTGAAAGGCGCCTCCCCGGCAGTCTGCATTACGCAGACAAGCTGCAATAAAAATCCCAGATCCTCAGTTGGAACGTTGACAGATATCTACACGGATCTGAGGATGATATATGAAAAGCTGGGAAAACGCACCTGTCCATACTGCGGGAAAGAGATACTGGCAAGCAGCTGTGTGGAAGAGGCGGTAAAAGACAAGGATGAGTTTACAGTCTTTATGTACTGCAGTGAATGCGGCGGGAAAATGAAGAAGCTGACCAGAACCTTCTTTTCTTATAACACAAGAGAGGGTGCATGCCCCAAGTGTGAGGGCATGGGAAAGATCATCAGCGTGGAGGAAGAGCGTATACTCCACAAAGAGCTTTCCCTGGAAGAGGGGGCTGTGGATTTTTGGGAACAGAAATATAAGGAATATCAGATTGAAGTGTTGTATGCAGCATTCTTTCATTATAACCTCTTCTTTCAGCCCAATATGCCGGTTGAAAAGTTTACAGAGATGCAGAAATATATCCTGCTTTACGGTGTGGATAATGAAACAGTCCGCCAGGCATTTCCTGATATCCAGATGCCCAGGACCGCAGCAGACGGCAGATTTGAGGGTATTTATAACACTATGATGCGCAGGGTCGCAGAGAAGGGCTCTGATGCAGGAAAGCTGGGTAAATATCTGAGCGAAAAGCCCTGTCAAAAGTGCCATGGGGAGAGGCTTGGCCGGGAGAGCCGCAAGGTCAGCGTGATGGGGATGCGTCTGCCCCAGTTGTCAGGACTGACAATGGAGGAGCTCTCAGAGTGGCTGGGTGAACTGGATAATTCTCTGGACGATGTGCAGAGGCCTCTCGTGGAAGTCTATCTGGAGGACCTGAAGACAAAGATAACCCGCATTATCAATGTGGGGCTGGAATATCTCACTATGGACCGTCAGGCTATGACACTCTCAGGTGGTGAGGCACAGCGGATAAAACTGGCGGCTGTGCTGGATTCAGAGCTTACCGGGATCATCTATGTGCTGGATGAGCCCACTGCAGGACTGCATCCAAGGGATACGGCGGGCCTGATAAGGATTCTGAAGGATCTGTGCGGCCTGGGGAATACGGTGATTGTCATAGAACATGATACAGATATCATGGAGGCGGCTGACTATGTGATCGATATGGGACCCGGCGCGGGAAAATACGGGGGACAGATCGTAGGCTGCGGCACACTTGAACAGCTAAAAAACCAGGAAGAGAGCATAACCGGGAATTATCTGAAGCGCGAAGCAGAAAAGTGCAGGAATGTGAGAACAGGTGATGGGGGAAGCATAAAAATCGAACATGCCTCTATGTTTAATCTGAGGGATATCACTGTCTCCATACCGACGGGAAAGCTTATCAGTGTGACAGGAGTATCAGGTTCAGGAAAATCCACTCTTATATTTGAAATTCTGGCAAAGTATCCGGGACAGCGGGCAGGCGGCAGCTGCTGCATAACAGGCCTGGAAAAGTTTGACAGTGTAATAACCATAGAACAGTCGCCCCTGACACGGATGAAACGTTCCAATGTGGCTACCTTCAGCGGTCTCTATGATAAGATCAGGAAGATATTCGGCAGCCTGCCTGAAGCTAAGAAAAAGGGATTTACAGCGAAAGAGTTTTCTTTTAATATAAAAGGAGGCAGATGTGAGACATGTGAGGGCCTGGGAATGGTGGCCAGCAATATGCTGTTCTTTCCCGATACAGAAGTGGTATGCCCTGTCTGTAATGGAAGGCGCTTCAGGGATGAAGTGCTGGAAATACAGTATAAAGGGTATTCCATCAGGGATGTGCTGCAGCTCTCCGTCTGGGAAGCGCTTGAGGTCTTTAAGGAATATCCGGGCATTATAAAGATACTGCGTATGCTCTTGGAGACAGGCCTTGGATACCTGGAACTGGGGCAGACACTGACAACACTGTCAGGGGGAGAGGGGCAGAGACTGAAGCTGGCATCAGAGCTGCTGGGCAGAAGCAGGGAGAAGAACCTCTATCTGATCGACGAACCTACTACGGGGCTGCATCCCATAGATGTGGAGAATTTTCTGGTCCTTCTGAACAAGATAGCAGACGCCGGAAATACAGTGGTTGTAGTAGAACACAATCTGCAAGTCATCAGAAATTCTGACTGGATCATAGATCTGGGCCCGGGTGGAGGCATACATGGAGGACGTGTGATTGCCTGGGGAACGCCCTCAGACATTATGGAAAATGAAAGCTCAGCCACAGGCAGGGCTTTGGCATGTAACTGAGAATGTACTGAACAGAGAGGATTGGAGGATAATATGGTTGAAATTTTAAAAGAAAAATGTACAGGCTGCAGCGCGTGCATAAAGGACTGTCCCGCCGGGGCAATAAAATTAGAAGACGGAAGGGCTGCATGGCTGCGTAAATGTATACAGTGCGGCCACTGCGTGGCAGTATGTCCGCAGAATGCAGTGTCCATACCCTCGTATGAGATGGAGGATGTGGAAGAATATGACAGTGAGAGCTTCAGGATAGAACCGGAGAATTTTCTTCATGCAGTTAAATTCCGCAGAAGCATCAGGAATTTTAAAGACAGGCATCTGGAAAAAGAAGTGATCGGGGGAATCCTCCAGGCCGGCAGATATACGGCAACAGCAAAAAATATGCAGGACTGCACATTTGTGGTTGTACAGGAGCGGCTGGAGGAATTCCGGAAACTTATGTGGGATACTATGCCCTCCATTCTGGAAGAGATGGAGAAAGTGAACCACCCCTATCTGAGAAGCATACAGTTTTTATACCGCAAATGGGAGAAGAGCGGTGAGGACTCTCTGCTTTTTAATGCGGATGCTCTTCTTGTGACAGCATCAGAAGAACCTCTGGATGCAGGCCTGGCGGCAGCGAATATGGAAATGATGGCATCCGCCTCAGGCGCAGGTGTTTTATACAGCGGATTTACGGCAGGCGTCCTGTCAGCGGCGCCCGCACTCAGGGAATGGCTGGGGCTGGGTGAAAAAAAGCCTGTCTGCTGCATGCTGCTGGGATATCCGGCTGTTACCTACAGGCGCACTGCGCCCCGCAGGAAAGCTGATATCATATGGAGATAAGAATGTCACCACAGTGAAGCCGCTATCAGATACAGGGCCAGATAATAGAGGAACATGAGCAGCTTTTGCTTAAAAGTATCAGGTTTGCCGAACTGTTTCTTTCCAAGGATCATGTCAGAGATCTGGAAGCTGAGAATGCCTGCTGCAAACGGCAGAAATCTTATGCCTGCAGTAAAAGGCAGGACAGCTGCGGCTGCGAAATCTCCTGTCAGTACGGCTGCATAAATAATAAAGGGAATAAAAAGCTTTCCCATGAGAGGTATCTCCTTCTTAAAAATAAGGACCATCAATATAAGTTCGGCAATCCAGACCACAAGACTGGCAGGGTGGAGAGGAGCCTGCTCCAGAGCCCAGAGTATCAGCAGTATATGTCCGGCGCCAAAGGAGATACCTCCGGCGATAAGATTCAGCTCGATGAAAAAATCCCCTGCCATGCAGAATATAAGACCCCAGAATACCAGGTTCGTAAGAGGATTTTTACCCTCCAGAACAAGGGCGAGCGCAGCGGTGCATACACAGATATAGCTGCCGGCACACTTGGGAATCAGATAAAACTTCCTGGGAATAATAAACTGTACGGCATAAACAGCCCCCAGGACGGGCAGTGCGATAATGTTCCAAATCAGCAGATTCATAGTAACTTCCATGTTGAGTTATACTCCCTTCTACTACAATATATTTATCTTGAAATTTCCCTGTAATTGCAGTATACATCAGCTGGCCTCATTATACCATATCTGCGATATAGTATCCCTCTGGGAGATGCGCACTTGGCGCGTATAATGTCTAACGACATTATACCACACCCACTGATGGGATGTCACTATTTGCGGGTTACTGTTCACTCCGTGACCAGTAACACGCTCCGCGATGCACAGAAACGGCAAAAACCGCCATTTCGCGCTGCAACCCTCGGGATTTTCGTGCAAAATACGCACGAAAACACCTCGCGGGACGGTGATGTGTGAACAGTAACATTTGCGGGACCGCGCTTTTGTGTAGACAAATAGAATATTTGATTCTATAATAGATTCTAAATACAAAAAGATGAAATAGGAGGAATATTATGAAAAAAGCCATTACTTTTCTTGCTGCATTTTCCATGAGTCTGTCACTGCTGGCAGGCTGTGCAGGGTCAGGCAGCGGAAATACGGAAAAGGCCACACAGGCTGTCACTCCGGCAGAGACAGAAGCGTCTGAGAAAACAGAAAAAATGACTGACGCGCCAAAAGAGACGGATAAGAGTACAGAGGTGCCAAAGGAGACAGAGACGGCAAAGGAGACAGAAACGCAGCCGGCGACAGATGAAACGGCGGAGGATATGTCTGAGACAGCAGCCAAAGCCGGGACGGAATCAGAACTGGAAACAGAGGCGCTGAATAAGACAGATGCTGAAGGGAAAGTGCGGGTCATGGCTCTGAAGGGGCCTACGGCCATGGGAATGGTAAAATTGATGGAGGATTCTGAGGCGGGAGCCGTGAATGGAAATGAATATGATTTTACCATAGCTGCGTCTGTGGATGAGGTTACGCCAAAACTTGTACAGGGAGAAGCTGATATTGCTGCTGTTCCGGCAAATCTGGCCTCTGTATTATATAATAACACGAAGGGCAAGGTGCAGGTACTGGCTGTCAATACACTCGGTGTGCTGTACATTGTTGAGAACGGGGAGGCCGTACAGTCGGTAGAGGACCTGAAGGGAAAAACAGTCTATGCCAGCGGCAAGGGTGCAACCCCTGAATACGCTCTTAATTATATCCTGCAGGAGAATGGGATAGATCCTCAGAAGGATGTTACCATTGAGTGGAAATCAGAACATTCGGAGTGTGTAGCGGCTCTGGCAGCTGACGAGGACGGAATTGCCATGCTTCCTCAGCCTTTTGTCACCACCGCCCAGGCAAAGAATGATAAGATCAGGATCGCCCTGGACCTTACAGCAGAATGGGATAAACTGCAGCAGGGCGGCGGGAGAGAAGTGATGCCCAGCGCATTAATAACAGGAGTGGTTGTCGTGCGCACTGATTTTGCACAAGAACATAAGGCTTGGGTAGATGCTTTTATGGATTCCTATAAAGACTCTGTTGAATATGTAAACAGCAATACTGACGAAGCGGCGTCATTAATTGAAAAATACGATATAGTGCCGGCCGCTGTTGCAAAGAAAGCCCTGCCATACTGCAACATCACTTTTATCGAGGGAGGGGAGCTTAAAGAGAAGCTTTCCGGTTACCTGAACGTACTGATGGAGCAGAATCCTAAAGCTGTAGGAGGAGAGCTTCCATCGGATGATTTCTACTACAGCAGATAAAAACAGGAAAAAGACCAGGATCCGTCTCTGGTCAGTAGCTTTCTGGCTGTTGCTGTGGGAAATCGTAAGCCGGATTATTGGACAGGAGATACTGCTTGTATCTCCTGTTTCTGTAATAAGACGTTTATTTGAGCTGGGGACTGAGGCAGATTTCTGGAGCTCTGTCGCTTATTCCTTCGGGAGAATAATCGGAGGTTTCCTGCTTGCTGCATGCTGCGGCGTCCTTCTGGCAGGGGCGGGCGCTGCCTGCCGGTTTGTGAGAGAACTGGCAGCTCCGGCCATGGCGGCTGTGAAAGCGACTCCTGTAGCATCATTTATTATTCTTGTGCTGATATGGGTGCCTTCCAGGAATCTGTCGGTAGTCATATCCTTCCTGATGGTGCTGCCGGTCATCTATACGAATGTATTAAACGGGATACAGAGTACAGACAGAAAGCTTCTGGAAATGACAGAGGTTTTTGACGTATCCCCTTGGAGACGCATCAAATATATATACATGTCCTCTGTGCTGCCATATTTCAGGGCAGGATGTTCCCTTGGCCTTGGACTCTGCTGGAAAGCAGGAGTTGCAGCTGAGGTGATCGGCATCCCGGCGGGATCCATTGGAGAAAAGCTGTATGAGGCCAAAGTGTATCTGGAAACGCCGGACCTGTTTTCCTGGACAATTGTCATCATTATTCTCAGCATTGCCTTTGAAAAGATTTTTCTGTTGTTAACCGACCTGCTGGTTGGAAGAGTGGAGAGGAGATAAGTTCAGATGGATATTGAAATAAGGAACCTTTCTAAATCATATAATGGAAAAAAAGTGCTGGATAATGTATCCTGCAGATTTAAGGAGGGAAGCATAACACTGGTGATGGCCCCTTCCGGACAGGGAAAGACGACTCTCCTCAGAATACTGATGGGGCTGGAGGAAGCAGACTCCGGGGAAATAGACGGTCTGGACGGCCGGAAGATGGGCGCCGTGTTCCAGGAGGACAGGCTTTGCAGAAATTTAAGCCCGGTATCAAATATCCGCCTTGTGTGCCGCAAGAATATTACAAAAACGGAGATAATAGAAGCTATGGATGCCGTGGGCATTGCCGGATGCGCATCGCAGCCTGTCAGGGAGCTTTCAGGCGGAATGTGCAGGAGAGTAGCTATTTTAAGGGCTCTGCTCTCAGACAGCAGCATCCTGCTGATGGATGAACCGTTTAAAGGCCTTGACAGAGAGACAAAGCTGATAGTAATGGACTATACAAAGTCAAAATACAATGGCAGGACAGTGATACTGGTGACGCATGACGAGGCTGAGGCATTATATATGGCCGGAGAAGACAGCGGCAGGATATGCCGGATATAGTAGAAAAATGCAGGAAGCCATGCTATAATAAAACTTATGAAGCAAACATGGGGAATATAAAACAAAAGAGAGGGAGGCAACAGGATGGATTTACAGGAACGCGAAAAAAAGATAGCTGAACTGAAGGCGAAAAGAAAAAAGCAGGTGCTTATTGTGAGAAGTGCAGTAGGCGGCCTGGCGCTTGTGCTGCTTGTAGTATGCGCTGTTTTCATAGTGAAGTTAGTTAACCGGGGAGATGGGAGCAGTACAGCTGATGATCCGGCAACGGAAGCAGCCACGGATGGCCAGATGGAGGAGACAGGCCAGACGGATGGCAGCCAGACAGAGGGGAGCACCCAGGCACTGCCGGCAGGAACAGACCCCTCAACAGCAGCGGCAGAGGCAGATACGCTGGCAGCTATGTACGACTACGACGGAGCTATTGAATTACTAAAAGGGATGGCCGGCTATGAATCTGATTCCCAGCTGCAGGCGAAGGCAGCGGAGTATGAGGCGGCAAAAGCTTCCTGCGTAGAATATCCCCTTGAGGAAGTGACTCACGTATTTTACCATTCGCTTGTGAAGGATCCCGCCCGCGCGTTCGCTCCGGATGACGCCACATCTAAGGGGATTAATCAGGTCATGACAACAATAGACGAGTTTAATAAGATCACCCAGTCTATGTATGATAAGGGATATGTGATGGTCAGACTGTCTGATATGGTCACCTTTGACGAAAACGGTAATGCTGTGAAAGGAAAGATCATGCTGCCTCCCGGAAAAATACCATTTGTGCTGTCCCAGGATGACGTGAGCTATTACCACTACCAGGCAGGATATGGGATGGCTGATAAGCTGGTGCTGGATGAAAACGGAGAGGTGAAGGCTCTCTACACAGACACAGACGGTACAGAGAGTATTGGAGATTTCGACATGGTCCCGCTTATTGATTCATTTGTAAAAGAGCACCCGGATTTTTCATACAGAGGCGCGAAGGGGACACTTGCCATGACAGGCTACAACGGAGTTTTCGGTTACAGGACAGATATTGATTATAAAGTAAAGGAGCATCTGCTGGACGACCAGAAGGCATGGCTGGCGGAGAATCCTGACTTTGATTTTGATAAAGATGTGGCTGAGGCAACTAAAATTGCAGATGCCATGAAAGCAAACGGCTGGACGTTTGCCAGCCATACATGGGGACATAAAGATGTCAGTGCGGCAGCACTGGATGATATTAAGGCTGACACTGAAAAGTGGAAGAGTTATGTGGAGCCTATTGTAGGACCTACAAATATTATCATTTTTGCTTTTGGCGCCGACATTGGAGAAGCCGCGCCGTATACATCTGATAATACAAACGGTAAGTTTGATTATCTGAAGAGCCAGGGCTTTGATATTTACTGTAATGTGGATTCCCAGAAATATTTTGTACAGTTCGGGGAAAATTTCATGAGGCAGGGCAGGAGGAATCTGGACGGTTACAGAATGTATTACGATCCTGATCTTGTCTCTGACCTGTTTGATGCCAGCCAGGTATTTGACAGCGCAAGGCCGACGCCGGTTCCAAGAATGGATGGAAAAGACAGCGATTGATGCAGCAGATATGCAGGATAAAATGGATTTCAGCGCAAGGCAGATAAGGAGGGAATTTAGAGAGAATATAGAAATAGAAAGGAGAAGGTGAAGCATGAGAGGTAAAATTGAAAGGCTTCAGAAAATTTTGGATGAAAGCAGGTATACAGTCGCCATATGTGGCTCCGGAATGATGGAGGAGGGCGGCTTTGTGGGGGTCAAGCACCCTGAGAGGGCATATGAGATCGAGGAGAAGTATGGGGATTCGCCGGAAGAGATATTCTCAAGCGTTTATTATAATACCCGGCCGGAACAATTTTTCAGATTTTATAAGGAGGAAATGCTTAAAATAGCGCCGGAACCGACAGCGTCAGGAGAGATCATGGCCGCAATGGAGAGGGCGGGAAGACTGCAGTGTATTATCACGGCCAATATCTATGACCACCCCCGGAAAGCGGGCTGCAGCAATGTGATAAACCTTCATGGCACTATTTATGATAATAAGTGCCCCAGATGCGGCAGGGAGTATTCGCTTGATTATGTGATGAATTCCAGGAAAGTCCCCATCTGTGAGAAGTGCAATGTGCCTGTGCGTCCGATGGTCTCTCTGTTTGGGGAGATGGTGGATGCAAGGCTGCTGGCCAGGGCGGTGGATGAGATCGAAAAGGCTGATACACTGCTCCTGCTTGGAACAAATCTGGATTCAGAAGTATTTTCAAGCTATTTCAGGTATTTTGAAGGCAGCAGCCTTGTAGTCATCCATCAGAGGGAGCATTATATGGATTCCAAAGCAGATCTTGTTATTATAGACCAGCCTAAAAATGTACTTCCTCAGCTCCAGTTTTGAGACTGCACTTGACGGGCGGGAGCAGAAATGATACAATACCGGAGAAATAAGTGGGATAAATGGCCGCGGCTGGCAGACCGAAAGGTGCCAGACGAGGAAAGTCCGGGCTTCACAGGGCAGGATGCCGGATAACGTCCGGTGGAGGCAACTCTAAGGATAGTGCAACAGAAATATACCGCCGGGAGACCGGTAAGGTTGGAAGGGCAGTGTAAGAGACTACCGCCTCTCTGGCAACAGAGAGGGCATATGTAAACCCCATCCGAAGCAAGACCGAACAAAAGCATATGGCGGCCCGTCAGCTTTAGGTAGGTCGCTCGAGCCTGGTGGCGACATCAGGCCTAGATAGATGGCCATTCACGACATAACCCGGCTTACCGTCCCGCTTATTATGTTATGCATCTGTATGATGCGCGCTCCGTAGCGAGAATGACGGGGCATTCTTGAACAGAAAGACCCGGCCCCCTCAGGGAATACAAATACCTGAGGGGGCTTTTTGGAGTATAAAATCTCGTATTTTGGCATAGACTCAAACATGATACAGACTCAGATATCATGAGCGAGGAGGAGTCTTTTTGAAAAAATGGAAAAGAGCGGCAGCGGCTGCTGCAGCATGTATGATACTTATGACAGTACCCTGCAGGTTTGTTCAGGGGAGCGCCGTGTGGGAAGAGGCAAAAGAGGGTGCCGGGGCTGGTGAGGCCGCCGGGACTGAGGAGGCTGCCGGGACAGCAGAAAACCAGGCGGAAGTACCGCAGGAGCTGCAGTCCCTCTATGCCCAGTCAGCAGTTCTGATCGATGGTGACTCCGGCAGGGTGCTTTTTTCCAAGGCCGGAAAAGAGCAGAAGCCTATGGCAAGCACAACAAAGATCATGACATGTATCCTGGCACTTGAACTGGGAAATATGGAGGATACTGCCACAGCCTCCTCCTATGCGGCGTCTATGCCCCAGGTGCACCTTGGCGTATCCTCAGGTGAAGAATTCCGTCTGAAAGATCTTCTGTATTCTCTTATGCTGGAGAGCCACAATGATGCCGCTGTAGTGATCGCCGAGCATATAGGAGGAAGCGTAGAAGGCTTTGCTGCCTTGATGAATGAAAAGGCCAGGGAACTTGGGTGTGAGAATACGTATTTCATTACCCCAAACGGGCTGGATGCCCAGGATGAGACAGGGGAGCACAGTACAACAGCTGAAGACCTGGCCCATATCATGAAATACTGTATCATGGACTCCCCTAAAAAGGACGAGTTTCTGGAAATCACCCAGACAGTCTCCTACAGTTTTACAGACCTGGCGGGCAGCAGGAGCTTTTCCTGCAATAACCACAATGCCTTCCTGCGCATGATGGACGGGGCGCTGTCGGGAAAAACAGGTTTTACAGGAAAGGCGGGCTACTGCTATGTGGGGGCCCTGAACAGGGACGGCAGGACTTTTATTGTAGCGCTGCTGGCCTGCGGGTGGCCCAATAATAAAACATATAAGTGGAGCGATACGAAGAAGCTGATGACATATGGACTGGAGAATTATGAATACCGGCAGGTGTGGGAGGAACAGGAGATAGCCGATATACCGGTTGAGGATGGGATAACGGATGACGGCTGGCCGGGCAGGCAGGTATTTGTAAAAGCAGGCCTTAAAAGTGAGATCGCCCGGGAGGAGAAAGAAGGCGCGGATCCCGGTGAAAACGGGCAGCCGGGGAGTGTGGGTGGCAGGAGAGAAGAGCTGGAAAAAGGGCTGCTCCTTGGAAAAAATGAACAGGTGCGGGTGGAATGTGATGTGTGTGACGGGCTTAAAGCTCCTGTGGAGGCGCAGGCGGAGGTTGGCAGTGTCAGGTATTACCTGGGTGATGAGCTGATATATGAGGAAGCGGTAGTTACAAAGGATGCTGTGGAAAAGATAGATTTTATGTGGTGCTTTGAGCAAATCATGAAACAATATGCCCTGATGAAGAAGACCGGCTGATGGCTTTCATCATTTTTTGACGGCAATTTACGGGAAAAAATTGTTAAAATAATGACAAAACGCTTGCTATTTTTTGAGAAACAAGATACAATTATAATCGGCAGAAAATTGGTTTACTTTATTAAAAATATAAAAATGGAGGGCTGAAAAATGAGTGATACAGCACAAAGCTTAGCAGGCAAAAGAATAGCGTCTTTGCTTGATGAGAACAGTTTTGTTGAAATCGGCGGAAGTGTAACTGCCAGAAATACTGATTTCAACATGCAGGAAAAAGAAACTCCTGCAGATGGCGTTATTACAGGTTACGGTGTGATTGACGGTAATCTTGTATATGTCTACAGCCAGGACGCTTCTGTTTTAGGAGGTTCTATCGGCGAGATGCACGCAAAGAAGATCGCAGGCATCTATGACATGGCTATGAAGATGGGGGCGCCTGTCATTGGTCTCGTTGACTGTGCAGGATTAAGGCTTCAGGAAGCTACAGACGCTCTGAACGCGTTTGGTGAGATTTATCTGAAGCAGGCAATGGCTTCCGGAGTGATCCCGCAGATCACAGCTGTTTTCGGAACATGCGGAGGCGGAATGACTATAGGTTCTGCTTTGACAGATTTTACTTTCATGGAGGACAGCAAAGCTAAATTATTCGTAAACTCTCCAAATGCGCTTGATAATAACCGCGTGGACAAATGCGATACAGCAGCTGCAAAGTTCCAGAGCGAAGAGGCAGGTACTGTTGATTTTACTGGCAGTGAAGAGGATATCTTCGGACAGATCCGCCAGCTGGTATGCATGCTTCCGTCTAACAATGAGGATGATGCATCATATGAAGAGTGTACAGATGATCTGAACAGAGTCTGCCCGGATCTGGCGAACGCATCAGGCGATACTTCGATCCTTCTTTCAAATATCTCAGATGATAATATTTTTGTAGAAGTGAAAGCTTCCTATGCAAAAGAGATGGTGACAGGTTTTATCAAATTAAACGGCATGACAGTGGGCGCTGTGGCAAACCGCACAGAAGTGTATGACGCAGAAGGAAATAAGACAGCAGAATACGACGCCGTGCTGACTACAAAGGGAGCCAGAAAAGCAGCAAAATTTGTTAAATTCTGCGATGCTTTTGAAATCCCTGTACTTACTCTGACAAATGTGAAGGGCTTTAAAGCTGATATGCATTCTGAGAGAAGCATTGCTTCTGCAGTGGCAGAACTGACATATGCTTTTGCAAATGCTACAGTCCCGAAGGTCAATGTGGTTATCGGATCAGCTTTCGGAAGTGCTTATACAGTCATGAACAGCAAAGCGCTGGGAGCAGATATGACTTATGCCTGGGGCAATGCACAGATCGGTATGATGGATGCAAGAGAAGCAGCCAGGATCATGTATCCTGATGCAGATGCAGCCCTTCTGAATGAAAAGGCGGCAGAATATGCTTCTGCTCAGGAAAGCGCCATGGCAGCAGCAAGACGCGGATATGTAGATACTCTGATCGAGGCAGAAGATACCAGAAAATATGTGATCGGAGCTTTTGAAATGTTATTCACGAAAAGAGAAGACCGCCCGAGCAAAAAACATGGCACGGTTTAAGAGAGGTGAATAATATGAAGGGAAAACTGAAAAGTCTGTTACTTGTCGTATGCCTGCTTGTAAGCATGAGCGTTTTCGCAGCATGCGGACAGAAGACAGAGAGCACAGAAAATAACAGCGGCCTGAGCCAAGAGCAGATTGCTTCTTTTGAAAGTTCGGCAGTAGGAATGATTGAGAGCGTCACATCAATGGATGATGCTGCTATGGAATATTATCTGACTTTGAATGATGAATTCACGACAGGCAGTATCCAGTCATGGCAGGGCGTAAAAGAAGAGCTGGGAGCTTATAAAGAGTCAGGTGAACAGTCCTATGAAGTGAAAAATAAGATTATCACAATCACTACAAAAGCTTTCTTTGAGAAGATGGATGCAGATGTGGAGCTGGTTGTGGACTTTTCTAATCTGAACAGCGTTACAGCCACCAGCATGACGTTTAATGTTGACTATCCAATGTCTGTTATGCTGGAGAGAGCGGCTTTAAATACAGTCATGGGTATAGTCATTGTATTTTTAATGCTTCTGTTCCTGAGCTTCCTCATTTCTCTGTTCAAGTATATTCCTAAGCTTACAGAGTCTTTTGGAAAGAAAAAAGAGATCAAAGAAGAGCCGAAGGCTCCTGCAGCTGCAGAAATACCTGCAGTGGAAGAAGAGGAAGAGCTTGTGGATGACGGAGAGCTGGTTGCAGTTATTGCAGCAGCAATCGCAGCATCTGAGAATACTTCTACAGATGGTTTTGTAGTTCGTTCTATTAAAAAAGCAAACCGTAAAAAATGGCAGAAGGCCTGATATTAGGAGGATATTATCATGAAGAATTATACAATTACTGTTAATGGAACAGCATATGATGTAACTGTTGAAGAAGGAACAGGAAGCACAGCGGCAGCTCCTGCGGCAAAAGCAGCGCCAAAGGCAGCTCCGAAAGCAGCTCCTGCAGCGGCACCGAAGGCAGCGGCAGGCGGAGCAGGCGCAGTTAAGGTAACAGCTTCTGTACCGGGTAAGGTATGCAAGATAGAAGCAAGTGCAGGACAGGCTGTAAAGGCCGGAGAAAACATCATGATCCTGGAAGCTATGAAGATGGAGATCCCTGTAGTGGCTCCTCAGGACGGAACAATCGCAAGCATTGATGTAGCAGTAGGTGATGCAGTAGAATCAGGTGACGCATTAGCATCAATGAACTAATATTGGAGGTAGAAAAATGTCATACGTTATTGATACGTTGTCTAACCTACTCCATCAAACGGCATTCTTCAATCTGACCTGGGGCAACTATGTAATGATTCTCGTTGCCTTCGTGTTCCTTTACCTGGCCATCAGGAAAGGATTCGAACCGCTTTTGCTGGTTCCGATTGCATTTGGTATGCTGCTTGTAAATATCTTCCCGGGTATTTTTGCAAGCGCAGAAGAGAGTTCCAATGGAGTGGCAGGGCTTCTTCATATCTTTTACATCTTAGATGAGTGGAGTGTACTTCCGTCATTGATTTTCCTTGGCGTAGGTGCAATGACTGACTTTGGTCCGCTGATCGCGAATCCTAAGAGCTTTATCATGGGTGCGGCAGCGCAGGTTGGTATCTACATCGCATATTTCCTTGCAATCCTTATGGGATTCAATGGAAAAGCAGCAGCAGCTATTTCAATTATCGGCGGCGCAGACGGCCCGACTTCTATTTTCCTTGCAGGAAAGCTCGGACAGTCTACACTGATGGGGCCGATCGCAGTGGCAGCATATTCCTATATGTCACTGGTGCCGATCATCCAGCCTCCGATTATGAAGCTTCTGACAACAGAAAAAGAAAGAAAAATTAAGATGGAACAGCTTCGTCCTGTTTCCAGATTAGAGAAGATCCTCTTCCCTATCATCATCACTGTTGTAGTATGTCTTATACTGCCGACAACAGCACCGCTTGTTGGTATGCTTATGCTTGGTAACCTGTTCCGTGAGTGCGGCGTTGTTAAGCAGCTCTCAGAGACAGCTTCCAATGCGCTTATGTACATCGTAGTTATCCTTCTTGGTACTTCTGTCGGTGCTTCTACAAGCGCTGAAGCTTTCTTAAACCTGGATACACTTAAGATCGTTGCACTTGGTCTTGCAGCATTCGCCTGCGGTACTGCCGGAGGTGTACTGCTCGGAAAACTTATGTGCAAGCTGACCCACGGAAAGATCAATCCTCTGATCGGTTCCGCCGGAGTGTCTGCTGTTCCTATGGCGGCCCGTGTATCGCAGAAGGTCGGTGCGGAGGCAGATCCTACCAACTTCCTTCTCATGCATGCAATGGGACCGAATGTTGCGGGCGTTATCGGTACAGCTGTGGCGGCCGGAACATTCATGGCTATTTTTGGAGTTTAACAAAAAAGGCGGGGCCCGCAGGCTCGCAGCTATAAAATAATAAGGAGGTTCGAATTATAATGGCTGAAATAGAAAAGAAACCAATTAAAATTACCGAGACAGTACTCCGTGATGCCCATCAGTCACTGATTGCCACGAGAATGACAACAGAGCAGATGCTTCCCATCGTGGATAAAATGGATAAAGTCGGATATCATTCTGTAGAGTGCTGGGGCGGTGCTACCTTCGATGCATCCCTTCGTTTCCTGAAGGAAGATCCATGGGAGAGGCTCCGCAAGCTCCGTGCAGGATTTAAAAACACAAAGCTGCAGATGCTTTTCCGCGGACAGAATATCTTAGGATACCGTCCGTATGCAGATGATGTGGTAGAATATTTCGTACAGAAATCTATCGCCAATGGTATTGATATAATCCGTATTTTCGACTGTATGAACGATATCAGAAATCTGCAGACAGCTGTAAGCGCATCAAACAAGGAAAAGGGACATGCGCAGGTAGCTATTTCCTATACATTAGGTGATGCCTACACAATGGATTACTGGATCAAGCTGGCTAAGAATATCGAGGAGATGGGAGCTAATTCCATCTGTATCAAGGATATGGCAGGCCTTCTTGTACCTTACCATGCGACAGAACTTGTAACTGAGTTAAAGAAAGCAGTCAGCATTCCTATCCAGCTGCATACACACTATACATCTGGTGTAGCTTCCATGACATACATGAAAGCCGTTGAGGCAGGCGTGGATGTTATCGACACAGCTATGTCACCGTTTGCTATGGGTACTTCACAGCCGGCTACAGAGGTTATGGTAGAGACCTTTAAGGGTACGCCGTATGATACCGGATTTGACCAGAATCTTCTGGCAGAGATCGCTGATTACTTCAGGCCGATGAGAGACGAGGCTCTTGATTCAGGGCTTCTGAATCCAAAGAACCTGGGTGTTAACATCAAGACCCTGTTATATCAGGTACCGGGTGGTATGCTCTCCAACCTGACATCCCAGCTGAAAGAACAGCATGCTGAAGATAAGTACTATGAGGTTCTGGAAGAGGTTCCGAGAGTACGTAAAGACTTAGGTGAGCCTCCTCTTGTAACACCGTCATCCCAGATCGTTGGTACACAGGCTGTATTCAATGTAATCATGGGTGAGCGTTATAAGATGGTAACAAAAGAGACAAAGGCTGTCCTTTCAGGCGAATACGGCGCAACAGCAAAGCCGTTTAACCCGGAAGTACAGAAAAAATGTATTGGCGACAAGCAGCCGATTACCTGCCGCCCAGCAGATCTCTTAGAACCAGAGTTACACAAAATTGAAGCAGAGATGTCCCAGTGGAAAGAACAGGATGAAGATGTACTCACATATGCACTGTTCCCACAGGTTGCAACAGAATTCTTCAAATACAGAGCAGCACAGAAGACAAAAGTCGATCCGGCTGCAGCTGATACAAAGGACGGAGCATATCCGGTATAAGAGGTTCCTTCGAAGGCGGAGACAGGCAATGGGGTGTCTCCGCCCTTTTTAAAAGAATATTTACGATGGAGATAAGATGAGCAGAGTTGTAATAGCAGGAGGCGGAGCGGCAGGGATGATGGCATCCATATCAGCCGCCCGGTCAGGACATGAGGTGCATGTCTATGAGAAAAATGAGAAGCTGGGGAAAAAGCTGTTTATCACGGGAAAGGGCAGGTGCAACCTGACTAATGCCTGTGATATGGAGACACTTTTTGAGAATGTCTGTTCCAACAGGAAATTTCTGTACAGCGCATTTTACGGTTTCAGCAATCAGGATACAGTAGCCTTTTTTGAGGACTGCGGACTGAAGGTAAAATTGGAGAGAGGGGACCGTGTTTTTCCGGCCTCAGACCATTCTTCTGATGTCATAGGTGTGCTTTCCAGGAAAATGAAAGAACTGGGAGTGAATGTCCATCTGAACTGCGGCGTCAAAGAACTAGTGATAGAAGAAGGAAAAGTAAAGGGAATCCTGACGGAGGGAAACGCATTAATACCGGCTGATGAGGTCATCATAGCCACAGGCGGGATTTCCTATCCCAGCACCGGTTCAACAGGAGACGGATACCGGTTTGCAAGAGCGGCGGGGCATACAGTGAGTGAATTGAGCCCTGCACTTGTACCTCTCAATATAAAAGAGGACTTTGCAAAACAGCTGCAGGGATTGTCTCTGCGCAATGTGCGTGCAGGCGTGTTTAAAGGGAAAAAGTGCCTGTACGAGGATTTCGGAGAGATGATGTTCACCCACTTCGGCGTCACAGGGCCATTAATACTGAGCGCCAGCAGCCTGATCCAGAAGGAGCTTAAAAAAGGGCCGCTGACACTATCCATCGATTTAAAGCCGGCTCTCTCACAAGAGCAGCTGGATGCCAGGATACTGAGGGACTTTAAGGAGAGCAAGAATAAGCAGTTCAAGAATTCACTGGGCGGCCTCTTCCCCTCCAAGCTGATTCCTGTGATGGTAGAATTATCGGGAATAATGCCGGAAAAACAGGTAAATGAGATCTCGCGGGAGGAAAGAACGGGATTTCTTCATAAAATCAAGCATTTAGAGTTGACCATAACAGGGCTTAGAGATTATAATGAAGCTATTATTACTAAAGGCGGGGTCGTGGTAAAGGAAATAAATCCGGCCACGATGGAATCAAAGCTGGTAAAAGGACTCTATTTTATTGGAGAGGTGCTGGACCTGGATGCATTGACCGGTGGGTTTAATCTGCAGATAGCCTGGTCCACTGCCGTAGCTGCCGGAGGTAATATTTGATCAGTAGCAAAATGAGGAGGAAAACATGAGTTTCAACATTGCGGTTGACGGACCTGCAGGAGCAGGAAAAAGCACCATCGCCAGGAAGGTAGCAAAGAAACTTAAGTTTATCTATGTGGATACCGGAGCCATGTACAGGGCAATGGCGGTGTATATGCTGCGCAGCCATGTGGACTGTACAGATGAGGCAGCGCTGGAAGAGGCATGCAGAAAGATCAGCATTGAGCTGGCCTATGAGGACGGTGAACAGCAGGTTATATTAAATGGTGAGAATGTTACACCGTATATAAGGACTGAAGAGGTGAGCCAGATGACATCCAGGTTATCTGCCAGGCCGGCGGTCCGCGCAGCGCTTCTGAATCTTCAGCGCAGGCTGGCAGAGGAGCAGGATGTCCTGATGGATGGACGTGACATCGGCACCCAGGTGCTTCCTGACGCACAGCTGAAGATATACCTGACGGCCAGCCCGGCTGCCAGGGCGAAGAGGCGTTATCTGGAATATCTTGAAAAGGGTGATAACACTCACAGCCTGGAGGAGATCGAAAGGACTATAGCTGAGAGGGACGAGCGGGATATGAACCGGGAGATCGCGCCCTTGAAGCAGGCAGATGACGCTGTTCTGGTAGACACTTCAGATATGGGGATAGAAGAGGTGACCAGCCATATTATTTCCCTGTATGAAGAGAAAAAGGCGGCTGCAGAATGAAGGTCATAACAGCAAAAACAGCAGGATTCTGCTTCGGTGTGAAAAGGGCAGTAGACAAAGTGTATGAACAGGCGGAAAAGGGCGAGACACCTGTATACACCTATGGCCCCATCATCCATAATGAGGAAGTCGTGAAGGATCTGGAAAAAAAGGGAGTCATGGTCATCGGCTCTGCAGAAGAACTTTCGCAGCTTCACGAGGGAACTGTTGTCATCAGGTCCCACGGGGTCTCAAAAGAGATCTATGATATGATAAAACAGCAGGGACTGCATCTGATAGATGCTACCTGTCCCTTCGTGCTTAAGATCCACAATATAGTGAGAGAGCAGAGTGCAAAGGGCGCCCGCATTGTAATTATAGGCAACAAGAGCCATCCGGAGGTCGAAGGCATTTACGGGTGGTGTGATGGCGGCGCAGCAGTCATTGCCACGGAGGAAGAGGCATTAAATTTTACTTCGACTCCGGGACAGAAGATATGTATTGTGTCACAGACGACATTTAATTACAATAAATTTAATAAATTAGTTGAAATTATTTCTGAAAAGGGTTATGATATACTTGTTTTAAATACGATTTGCAACGCCACGGCAGAGCGTCAAACCGAGGCAGCCGAGATTGCAAAGGCGGTTGACGCTATGATTGTCATAGGCGGCAGGAATAGTTCCAACACGCAGAAGCTATTTGAAATATGTAAAAATGAATGTGAAAATACTTACTATATACAGACACTGGTTGATTTGGATGTACATTCGTTACCGTCCATGAGTTGCGTAGGTATTACCGCAGGGGCTTCAACCCCAAATAAAATTATTGAGGAGGTTCAAAACAATGTCAGAAATGAGCTTTGAACAAATGCTGGATGAATCATTTAAAACAATTCATAATGGAGAGGTAGTCGAAGGTACAGTCATCGATGTAAAAGAAGACGAAATTATCTTAAACATTGGCTATAAAGCAGACGGTATCATCACTAGAAACGAATACACGAACGATTCTAACGTAGATCTTCGTACCCTTGTGAAGGTAAACGACACAATGGAAGCAAAGGTCCTGAAAGTAAACGATGGAGAGGGACAGGTTCTTCTCACATATAAGAGACTGGCAGCTGAAAAAGGCAATAAGAGGCTGGAAGAGGCATTCAATACTCAGGAAGTATTAAAAGCTCCTGTTGCCCAGGTACTTGACGGCGGATTAAGTGTCGTTGTGGAAGATGCAAGAGTATTTATTCCTGCAAGTCTCGTGTCCGACACTTATGAGAAGAATTTATCTAAGTATGCAGGACAGGAGATCGAATTCGTGATCAGCGAATTTAACCCGCGCAGAAGAAGGATCATCGGCGACAGAAAACAGCTTCTTGTGGCTAAGAAGGCACAGATGCAGAAAGAACTGTTTGAGAGGATCAGCGCAGGTGATGTAGTTGAAGGAACGATCAAGAATGTTACAGATTTCGGTGCATTTATTGATTTAGGCGGTGCAGACGGCCTGCTTCATATCTCAGAGATGTCCTGGGGACGTGTTGAGAATCCAAAGAAGCTCTTTAAGGTCGGTGAAAAGCTTACAGTTCTGATCAAGGATATCAGCGGGGACAAGATTGCCCTCAGCCTGAAATTTGCAGACCAGAATCCATGGCTGACAGCTGCTGATAAATTTGCAGTTGGAAATGTGGTAGACGGAAGAGTTGCCAGAATGACAGACTTCGGCGCATTTGTTGAGCTGGAGCCGGGCGTTGACGCTCTCCTTCATGTTTCACAGATTTCTCATGACCATGTTGAGAAGCCGTCAGATGTGCTGAGCGTAGGTCAGGAAATCACAGCAAAGGTCGTTGATTTCAACGAAGATGAAAAGAAGATCAGCCTGAGCATGAAGGCACTGGAAAACGCATCAGCAAGAGAAGCAGAAGAGACATATGACGATATGGATTATGTTCCTACAGAGGAATAAGCGGTAAGTATTCTCTGATGGCAGCTTTTAGCTTCTTATCTCAGGTAAAATTATAAAAAAAAGGGCCCGGATCTTTCAATCTGGGTCTTTTTGATTCCCGCGGGCAATGGGCCTGGCGGACATGCCAGAGCGCGTTTAGCCGCTGCCGCGGGGTTTTTGGGTTGTCAGCCTGTCATATTCTCCAGAAGAGAGTGAATATACTTTTTAAGAGTATCTTTGCTGGCAAGAAATTCATCTGTGCATTCAAAGTAAGCAGCAGGACTTTTGTAATCCTCATAAAAGGCAGGCCCAAAAGCTTCACTGCCCTGAGGAAGGAAGAAGCCGGACTTTTTAGAATAGCAGGTAGAAGCCCTGGCAGGTGTCCTGTATTCTTTATCTACGTAGGATGCGACGCTTTTGTGGACTGCCGTATCTTCCCTGGGAAGGTAATAGTAGTTTTTATAATCAGGAAAGAAGTATTTTAATTCTCCCTGCAGCCCGTATATGAGCATACGGGCATCCTGCTGTGCGGCTGTCAAATAAAAGCTGCTGCAGCCCCAGGATATCCTGCGCGGGAGAGGGGTTGGCAGGCTGAGGATAAGTTCCAGGGAAAAATCATGAATGTCATCAGACCCGGTCCGGCATTCCCTGACAGTAAAATCTCCTTCCAGGAAGTCAGTATATGCGAAAAAAGAGAGCAGGCTTAACATGCCCAGCACATCGTCATGGTTGTGCAGGAGGAGAAGCTGTTTTGATGTGTCATCATGGTTCAGGAGATAATTCCTGTAGACAGGTATCAGTTCTCCGCCGGTGTACTCATCTTCACGTTTCGCATTTATAAATTCCTGAAGCGACTTCTGATTCATGTGTGAAGCCTTCAGCAGGGGTTTTAAGGGAAGAAATGACTTATAGAGGTCCAGACTTCCATACGAAGTAAAATCCTCCTCTATGCCCAGCATACGGGCTCTGCAGGCCAGGAAGGGCAGATCAAACCTGTCACCGTTAAAATGGATCAGTGTACTGTGCCGGCGGCACAGGCCGGCAAATGCATTTAAAAGCTTTGCCTCTTCTTCCGGGTCATCTGACATCCACTGGCACATCTGCCAGCAGTCATCCTCATATGAGACGGCGCCTATCAGATAAACCCCGGAATTTTTTGGAGAAAATCCAGTCGTTTCTATATCGAAAAAAACAGCCTCCTGCGGAAGGCATTTCTTTTCAAGAGGGTAGGGCAGAGCGCCGGTGAACGGCAGTTTCTGTATAGTCATGGTAAAAGCCTCCTTTTCTTTTGCATTTCCCTGCATATTGAGGTAAAATGTAATAACAGGCATAATGTGCACTTAGATTATAGCGCATTTTCAAATGATGGGATAGTATGAATTTACGAGGTACACAATGTGGAATTTTGAGATACTTGGAGTAAGTCTGTATCATATTGCAGCATGGCTGTATATATACAGTTTTTTAGGATGGGTGTGGGAAAGTGCTTTTATTTCTTTTAAACAGAAAAAGCTTGTCAACAGAGGATTTGTTACAGGTCCCCTGTGTACTATTTACGGGGTGGGGGCAGTCAGCGTCTATCTGATACTCAGACCGCTGGGAGATAATCCGCTGCTTGTATATCTGGGCGGTGTGGCAGTTGCCACTGTTCTGGAGTATATCACGGCAGTATTGATGGAAGCAATTTTTCATGCCTGCTGGTGGGACTACAGTACTAAGAAATTTAATTTCCAGGGTAAGATCTGTCTTGGAAGCTCTGTGGCCTGGGGATTTTTTACTTTGATCATGTTTAAGGTCCTGCAGCCTTTTGTAGAATTGGTGACAGGTCTTGTTGACCAGGAGACAGGGCAGTCAATTATTATAGCGGTGACAGTCCTGTATGCAGCAGATTTTGCATATTCCATGACCTCCGCTGTCAATCTTGGCCAGAAGCTTGGCAGGCTGCAGCTGAAGCTGGGGGAAGTGGCTGAGTATTTCCTGAACACAAAGATCATGACTTCAGTGGATGAATTCAGGGAAAAATGGGAGAATTACACAATCTACAGTATTAAGACGAGTTTCAGGGAGAAAGTAGATCTCTATCAGGAAAAGCTGGCGGAGCAGCTGGAAAGCCGGGGACTTACCCAATACAGAGATGCAGCGGCAGAGAAGCTCTCATCACTCAGAGAGAGCTATATGAAGGCTGTTGAAAAGGGAAGCTTCGGTGCAAGGCGTTTTATGAGAGCGTATCCTAGCCTGAGCAGGATTTCCAGGTTTAAGATAAAAAGAAATATCAAAAAGAAGAATAAGAGGGAAAGGAAGGAAAAGTAATGGCACGACTTACATTTAAAGGCGGCGTTCATCCGTATGACGGAAAGGAATTATCTAAAGATAAGCCTATCAGGACTGTGCTGCCCGAAGGGGAGCTGGTATACCCGCTGTCACAGCATATCGGGGCGCCTGCCGTACCAATCGTAAAAAAAGGAGACCATGTTCTTCTGGGACAGAAGATCGCAGATGCGGGAGGATTTGTATCAGCATGCATCTGTTCATCTGTATCAGGTACGGTAAAAGCCATTGAACCGAGGCTTACTGTCACAGGGGCGGAGGCCATGGCTATTGTCATTGAAAATGACGGCAAATATGAAGAAATAGAATGGCCCAAGGCCAGGCCTCTTGATGAGCTTACAGGGGCAGAGATACTGGACATGATAAAAGAGGCCGGTATAGTTGGCATGGGTGGTGCGGGATTTCCTACACATGTAAAGCTTTCCCCAAAAGAACCAGATAAGATCGATTATATTATTGCTAACTGCGCGGAATGTGAGCCGTATCTGACCTCTGATTACCGCAGGATGCTGGAGGAGCCTGAGAAAGTTGTGGGCGGCCTGCGGACGGCGCTGAGGATATTCCCTCATGCGAAAGGTATCCTGGCTGTGGAGGACAACAAGCCGGACGCGGCGGCTCTTCTTCGGGAGGCAGCTGCAAAGGATGACAATATCGAGATCATGCTGCTGAAGACAAAATATCCCCAGGGTGCAGAGCGCCAGCTGATCTATGCGACTACAGGACGGATGATCAATTCTTCCATGCTGCCGGCTGATGCAGGCTGTGTTGTAAATAACTGTGATACGATAACTGCTATCTATAAGGCTGTAAATGAGAGACGCCCTCTCATGCACAGGATCGTGACAGTCACCGGTGACGCTGTTAAAGAGCCTCAGAACTTCAGTGTTCCCACAGGAACAAATTACCAGCAGCTCATAAAAGAGGCAGGGGGCTTCAGGGAAGAGCCGATCAAGATAATCTCAGGCGGTCCTATGATGGGAGTATGTATCTATGATCTGAATGTACCTGTCACAAAGACTTCATCCGCACTGCTCTGCCTGACAAAGGATGAGGTAGCGGAATTTGAGCCGACAGCCTGCATTAATTGCGGAAAATGTGTGAGTGTCTGCCCGGGGCGTGTAGTTCCCTCGAGGCTTGCAGATTATTCCATGAGGCACGACGAGGAAAGCTTCCTGAAGGCAGACGGAATGGAGTGCTGTGAATGTGGATGCTGCAGCTTTATCTGTCCTGCCAAGAGGCCTCTGACACAGTACATAAAGTCTATGCGCCGTATTATCCTGGCGAACAGAAAGAAAAAATAGGAGGAAGAGAAGAAATGAGTGATTTATTAAATGTATCATCCAATCCTCATGTCAGGTCAAGAGTGAAGAGCAGCGACATCATGCTGATCGTCCTGATCTCCCTGCTTCCTGCCAGCATATTTGGGGTATGGCATTTTGGGTTTAATGCCTTGCTGCTGATAGTTGTCAGCGTGGCTTCATGTGTGCTGACAGAGTATGCATATGAGAGGCTGATGCACAAAAAAGTAACGATCAAAGATTACAGCGCTGCCGTGACAGGCCTTCTGCTGGCCCTGAACCTGCCTTCATCAGCTCCCTGGTGGATACCGGTTATCGGCGGTGTATTTGCCATTTTGGTGGTAAAGCAGCTGTTCGGAGGACTGGGACAGAACTTTATGAACCCTGCACTGGGCGCCAGATGCTTCCTGCTGATTTCTTTTACAGGAAGGATGACGAATTTTGCATATGACAGCTTTACAGGCGCTACGCCTCTGGCAGCTCTGAAAGCCGGGGAAGCAGTGAATGTATGGGATATGTTTACAGGCAACATCGCCGGGACCATAGGTGAGACTTCCGTCATAGCCCTGCTGATCGGCGCTGTGCTGCTTCTTGTGACAGGTGCCATTGATCTGCGCATACCGGGTACATATATTTTGAGCTTTATTATTTTTGTCCTTATTTTCTCAGGACATGGTTTTGATATGCAGTATCTGGCTGCACAGCTCTGCGGTGGAGGACTGATCCTGGGCGCTTTCTTTATGGCCACAGACTATGTCACATCTCCGATCACAAAGACGGGGCAGCTGGTGTATGGGTGTATATTGGGGATACTGACAGGGCTGTTCCGGATTTTCGGGAATTCAGCGGAAGGTGTTTCTTATGCGATCATTTTCTCAAACCTGCTGGTGCCGGTCATAGAAAAACTGACACCTCCCACAGCCTTTGGAAAAAGTAGAAGGAGGGAAAAAGCATGAACAAAATAGTTAAGAATGCCTTGATCCTCATGGCTATTACCCTTGTAGCCGGCATCCTTTTAGGCGCCGTGTACGAGATCACAAAAGGGCCTATTGCAAAGCAGGAAGAGCAGGCGAAGATGGATGCTTATAAAGAAGTCTTCCAGGATGCGGATACCTTTGAGGAAATTCCGGAGGATGTGCTCTCAGGAGATGATATGAGGAAAGTGCTTGATGAGAATGACCTGGCCGCATGTACTGTTAAAGAAGTCTTAAAGGCCCTGGATGCAGGCGGAAAAACTATCGGTGTTGTTATGAATATCACTGACAGTGAAGGATATGGCGGAGACATTAATTTCTCAATGGGAATCCAGAACGATGGTACAGTGAACGGCATTGCCATCCTGACCATCAGTGAGACAGCCGGTCTTGGAATGAAAGCAGATACCGATGAATTTAAATCCCAGTTTGCGGGCAAGAAGGTAGATAAATTCCAGTACACAAAAACCGGAGCCGAATCAGAAGACCAGATCGATGCTATCAGCGGGGCGACAATCACTACAAACGCTGTCACAAACGGCGTGAATGCTGGCATCTGCCTCTTCAAAAGTATAGAGGAAGGAGGAATCTTAGGTGAATAAGCTTACAGAACGCCTATACAATGGTTTAATAAAAGAAAATCCTACATTTGTGCTGATGCTGGGCATGTGTCCTACACTGGCTGTCACTACTTCAGCGGTCAACGGCCTTGGCATGGGACTGACGACAATGGTTATCCTTGCCCTGTCCAATCTGATGATCTCAGCTCTGCGCAAAGTGATCCCAAATGGTGTCAGGGTCCCGGCGTTTATCGTTATCGTGGCTTCATTTGTAACGATAGTGCAGTTTTTGCTGCAGGCCTATATCCCGACCTTATATGACAGCCTGGGTATCTACATTCCTCTTATTGTTGTAAACTGTATCATCCTGGGCCGTGCAGAGGCCTATGCCTCTAAGAATCCGGTGCTCCCGTCTCTTTTCGACGGAATTGGAATGGGTCTGGGCTTTACTCTTGGGCTTACATGTATAGGCGCAGTGCGTGAACTCATCGGTGCGGGACAGCTTTTCGGACAGCAGATCATGCCTTCGTCCTATGAGCCTGTGACGATCTTCATCCTGGCCCCCGGCGCTTTCCTTGTACTGGCAGTGCTGACGGCGGTTATGAATAAGGTGAAGATGAATGCAGAGAAAAAGGGCAGGGAGACAAAAATAAACACAGATATTTGCAGCGGTTCCTGTGCTGCCTGTGACAATAACTGTAAAGGAGGCCGGGAATAATGAAAGAATTGCTTATGATTGCAGTTGGAAGCGCACTTATCAATAATGTAGTATTGAGCCAGTTCCTGGGCCTGTGTCCGTTCCTGGGCGTATCTAAGAAGATGAGTACGGCAGCCGGCATGGGAGCGGCAGTTGTATTTGTACTTACCATTTCCTCTCTGGTGACCAGCCTGATCTATGAATTTATCCTGGTCCCGGCAGATGTGAAGTATCTGCAGACGATCGTATTTATTCTTGTCATTGCAGCGCTGGTGCAGTTTGTGGAGATGGTTTTAAAGAAGATGAGCCCCGGTCTCTATCAGGCACTTGGAGTTTATCTTCCTCTGATCACGACAAACTGTGCAGTGTTAGGTGTAGCGCTTATAAATGTACAGAAATCATACGGGATACTGGAGGGCGTTGTGAACGGATTTGCCACGGCTGTTGGTTTTACAATTGCTATTGTGCTGATGGCAGGCATCCGTGAGAAAACGGAGTACAATGATGTTCCGGCTTCTTTCAAAGGTTCCCCCATCGTACTGCTGACTGCTTGCCTGATGGCAATTGCGTTTTTCGGCTTTTCAGGCCTGAAATAGGGAGGAGATAAGGATGAGTATAACAGGGATTTTGATAGCTGCCGCTATAGTAGGCGGTACCGGACTGCTCCTCGGCCTGTTTCTTGGAGCGGCGGATAAGAAGTTTAAGGTAGAAGTCGATGAAAAGGAAATGGCCGTCAGGGAAGAGCTTCCGGGGAATAACTGCGGAGGCTGCGGTTTTGCCGGATGTGATGCTCTTGCCAAGGCAATTGCCAGCGGTGAGGCGAAACCGGATGCCTGCCCGGTGGGCGGAGCGTCTGTGGCGGAAAAGATTGCCGCTATCATGGGAGAAGAAGTCGGGGAAACAAAGCATATGGTGGCATTTGTAAAATGCTCCGGCGACTGTAATAATGTAAAGGTGATTTATGATTATTACGGCGCTGACGACTGCGAGATGCTGGCATTTGTCCCCTCAGGAGGCCCTAAGAGCTGTAATTACGGCTGTCTGGGCTTTGGCACATGTGTGAAGGTATGTCCGTTTGATGCGATCCATGTAGTTGACGGCATCGCCGTGGTAGACAGGGAAAAGTGCAAGGCCTGCGGCAAATGTGTGGCCCACTGTCCGAAGCATCTGATCGAACTTGTGCCATATGAGATGGAGCACCTTGTAAAATGCGCCTCCCAGGATAAAGGCAAGCAGACAATGCAGAACTGCCAGGCAGGATGTATCGGCTGCAAGAAGTGTGAGCGCGCATGTCCCGCAGAAGCTGTGACCGTAACAAATAATGTGGCACATGTAGATACAGAAAAATGTGCAAACTGCGGTGTCTGCGCTCTGGAATGCCCGAGAAAGATCATCACCAATATACCGGAAAAGAAGCAGTGATGAGAAGCAGCCTGATAGAATATCTCAAGCCTGTCACAGAAGAGGAGGCAAGAATCCTCTCCGGAGACGGGAGGATCCAGAGAGAACTTTACACTACTGGGCCTGAGTTTACTGTGGACAGTGAGAAGATGATGGAAAAAGGGCGCCTGATCGATATCAGGAAACATACCCGGTTCATCGCATTTCCGGAGCATAAGCATAATTACATTGAAATCATGTATATGTGTTTGGGAAGCACTGTCCATGTAATAAACGGCGCCACAGAAGTGGTGCTGGGTGAAGGAGATCTGCTCTTTCTGAACCAGTTTTCTTCCCATGAGATCCTGCCGGCAAAAGAAGACGATATCGGGATCAATTTTGTCGTGCTGCCGGAGTTTTTTGATGAAGTGCTGCCTATGCTGAATCAGGAGAATGCCCTGAGCAGCTTTCTTATCAGCACACTGAAGAGGAACACGGATACGGCAGGATATCTGCATTACCATGTGGCAGATGTCCTGCCAATACAGAATCTTGTGGAGAACCTGGTATGGTCACTGCTGAACCGCCAGAGCAATTACCGCCAGATCAATCAGACCACCATGGGGCTTCTGTTCATGCAGCTGGTCAATGAGACAGACCGCATCGAATCAGGAAATCCTGAGCAGTATTCAGAAGTATTTATCATGCAGGTGCTCAAATATATTGAAGAGAACTATAAGACGGCATCCCTGGGGGAGATCGCTCTTCGAATGAACCAGTCAGATTCCAATATGAGCAAGATCGTCAAGAATCTGACAGGACGCACCTTCAAGGAGCTTCTGCAGGATAAGAGGATGAGGCAGGCAGAGCATCTTTTAAAGGACACGAGGCTGCCGATCACAGATATCATATACCAGGTGGGATATGACAATACAAGTTATTTTCACAGGATATTCAGAGAGCTGCACGGTATGAGCCCAAAGAAATACAGAGACACACTGGCATATGGAAAATAAGGACGTAAATCTTAGAATTTACGTCCTTGTTTTTTTACAGGCACAAAGGTATAATGGAGACATCAATAATTGTCCGGGAGACGGACATTTATGAAGAAAGGTGGAGCTTAAACTATGTATGATGTAAAAAAAGGATATGAGGCTGCAAAAGAGTTCTATGCACAGTACGGAATCGATGTGGATGAAGCGATCAGGATCGCAGATGAGACACCGATCTCCATGCACTGCTGGCAGGGAGATGATGTAGGCGGAACAGAGTTAAAAGAGGATAAGTCACTGACAGGCGGTATCCAGACTACAGGAAATTATCCCGGAAAAGCCAGGAACGGGGAAGAGCTTCGTTCTGATATAGAAGAAGCCATGAAGTTCATTCCAGGAAATCTGAAGATGAACATCCATGCTAATTACCAGGAGGCAGACCATTTTGTTGACCGTAATGAAATTGCCCCTGAGCATTTTGATAAGTGGGTAGACTGGGCTGTTGAAAAAGGTATCGGACTTGACTTTAACCCTACATATTTCGCACATCCCAAGAGTGAAAACGGAACACTCTCTGCAGCAGATGAAGATGTCCGTAAATTCTGGGTTGAGCACGGAATCAAATGCCGTCAGATCGGTGAATATTTCTACAAAAAAACAGGAAAACCATGTGTGATCAACCATTGGACACCGGACGGCGATAAAGAAGTGCCCATCGATACCCTGGGGCCAAGAGAGCGCTTAAAGAAGAGCTATGATGAGATCTTTGAGGCAACAAAGGATGTAGAAGGCGTAATCGACGGTATTGAGTCTAAAGTATTCGGCATCGGAGCTGAGAGTTACACAGTAGGTTCCCATGAATTCTGTATGGGATATGTGATGAAAGCAAATAAAGACCACATCATCATGACACTTGATGACGGACATTATCATCCTACAGAGATGGTATCCGGCAAACTGTCCAGCATCTTCACATTTGCAGATTCAGTTCTGCTTCATGTGACACGTCCTGTACGCTGGGATTCTGACCATGTAGTCGGATTCGATGATGAGACAAAGGCAATCTTCGAAGAGCTTGTGCGCATGAATAAACTGCAGGATACTTATGTTGCAACTGACTTCTTTGATGCGTCCATCAACCGTATCGCAGCATGGGTCATCGGTCTGCGCAACACAAGAAAAGCTATGCTGGCAGCTCTGCTTCAGCCAAATGCATACATGAAAGAGCTGGAAGCAAAAGGCGATGTAAGTGCAAGACTTGCGTATAAAGAAGAGTTTAAGGCAGCTCCATTTGCCCTCGTATGGGATTACTACTGTGACCAGAAAGGTGTTGGTGTCAGCCTGGATTGGTTAAAAGATGTACAGCAGTATGAAAAAGACGTACTTTCCAAAAGGGCATAGGAAGACTGTGCGGAGGTAAACAGGCAGTAGGGCAGCAGTTCAGGATGTCTGAAATGCTCTGCGAAAATAGAATAATAAGCCGGCCGGCAGTATAGCTGGCTGAGAATAGAGGGTGCTTATATCAGCATCCTCTTATTTATTTCTATAGGAAGCGCGTGCACAGTGTATATAAACAGGAGAAACAGGCAATGCTGTATTAGAAAAAACAGAAATGGGGTATTGCCTGATGAGAAATCTTAATGTCCGTTCTCTTAGAGAAGACATGGAAGAATTTAAAGAAAAAACAGACGCTTTTTATGCCGGTGAGATGGATAAGGGAGCCTACAAAGCCTTTTCCGGGCGTTTTGGCAGCTATGCCCAGAGAGGCGGGACGGCAAATATGCTCCGCCTTCGTTTGCCGGCAGGCAGGATAACAAAGGAACGGTTAGATTTTATTGCAGACATCCTGGCACAATACCATGTAAAGCGGGCGCATTTTACAACCTGCCAGACGATCCAGCTGCATGACCTGAGCGGAAAGGATGCATATGAAATCATGGCCCGGGCATTGGATGCCGGCATCATAACCGCCGGAGGAGGCGGTGATTATCCGCGCAATGTCATGTGCTCCCCGCTTGCAGGTGTGGAGAAGGGAGAGTATTTTGACATCCTCCCCTGGGCTGAGGCGGCCGGGGATTATCTGCTGACTCTTATACAGGCAGAGAAAATGCCCAGAAAGCTGAAGGTGGCTTTTTCTAATACCCCGGAAAATATAACTCATGCCACTTACCGTGATCTGGGGTTTGCCGCCAGACCGGATGGCAAATTTGATGTATACAGTGCAGGGGGACTGGGAAACAATCCCCGGCTGGGTGTAAAGACAGGAGAAGCTGTGGATCCTTCAGATATTCTTTATTATATTAAGGCTATGTGGCTTACCTTTCTGGCCTATGGAAATTATGAGTCCAGAGGGAAGGCACGTACCAGATATATGCAGGAATCGCTGGGAGGGCCTGAGGCCTATGTGAATGCTTACAGAGAAAAACTGGAAGAAGCTTACGGCTCCGGGGAGGATTTGAAGCTTTCCATATCTGCAAAGGAGACTGGCAAAAGAGGTGACGGAAGCTGTGCGCAGGGATTCAGGGTCATCCCCCAGAAACAGGAAGGGCTGTACAGTGTCCTGTACCATCCAATCGGCGGACAGCCGGGGGTCTCATGGTTTGCCTCGGTCAGTGAGGTCATAAGAAATATGGAGGACGTGGAGCTGCGTCTTTCACCGGATCAGTCAGTCTATATCATTAATCTCACGGGAAATGAAGCCAGGAAAATACTGAAAGCTACTGACGACGGGGCGGCTACCCTGTTTGAGACGTCTGTAAGCTGTATAGGCGCATCTACCTGCCAGACAGGCGTCAGAGATTCCCAGGGACTGCTGAGGGCCTGTGTGGAGGCAGTAAGAGAAGCAGGTCTTCCTGATACGGCGCTTCCGCAGATACACATCTCCGGGTGTGCTTCCTCATGCGGCACGCATCAGACAGGCGCTATAGGCTTCCATGGTACTGCAAAAAAAATAGATAAGACAACTTATCCTGCTTACTTTCTTCATGTAAATGGACGGGAGGGACAGAAGGATGCACGTATGGGGACCAGGCTTGGAATCATTCTGGAAAAAGACATTCCCGGTTTTCTCATAGAGACAGGGAAAGAAGCAGCAGCAGCCGGACTGGATTACAGAAGATGGAATGAAGAAAATCCTGGGAAACTGGAAGAGATCGCAGCTAAATATCTTGTATGAATCAAATACCCTTGGCAGAATCGCGGCCCGCAGCCTTACAGCAGATTCTGCCAGGGGTATTTTTGATATTTATCAGATATAACCTTGACATAACAATAAATGTTATGATATGATGAGTGTACAACGTAACAAAAAATGTTATGACGGAAAGGAAACGATATGAAAACTAAAAAAGTATATCTTTATACAGAAAAAGAACTCAGGGCATATATGCATCCAACCCGCCAGAAAATTCTTCATTATCTGTCTTTAGCCCCGGATGGCATGACGGCTAAACAGCTGGCTGACCGTCTTGCCATAACTCCCTCAAGTGCAGGGCATCATCTTTCCACATTGGAAAGTATCGGGATGGTAAAGATGATAAGGACAGAAAAGATACATGGGCTTACTGCTAAATATTATAAAGAAGTCCAGGCAACTGTGTCTCTGAAGGATACTGTGCCGGCGGCACAGGAGATAAAAAATGCAATGCTTCAGAATCTGATCAATGACATTTACAGCCGCTGGAATCAGGCAGCCATTAAAATAGAGTCAGAGGGAAGAGAGCCGGCCGCGTCTGACGGAAACCTTCTGACGGGAATTATCTATCTGACGCCGGAGGAGGCAGAAGAGATGGGGAACAGGCTTCTGGATTTCTTTGAAAGGCATGAACAGCCCAAGGAGGGATGTCTCCCATATGAATATGCACTGATCGCATACAATACTAAGATCTTAGAAAAATGATCAGAGAAATTGTAAGGGAAACAGATAAGAAAACAGGCGGCAGCAGGCAAAAGGAGGAGAAACATGGGAGAGAAAAGGATTTGGAGCAGCAGGTGCCTGACGGCAATAATCATAGAGTCATTGGCCAGAGGGCTGCTTGTGCCTGTATTGAGCCTGATTTTTTTGCAGAAGGGCTTTAGTCTGGCGCAGCTGTCGGGCGGGATTGCAGTATACTCAGCAGTAGCGCTCATCATGGAGGTGCCAAGCGGGGTTGTGGCGGACATGTTTGGCAGAAAACGCACCTTTATTTTTTCACAGCTTACATATGCAGCGGTGCTTGCACTTATGCTGGCAGTAAAAGGCACCGCCGCCCTTTATTTTCTTATGGGCGGATATGGAATTGCCAGGGCGCTGGCCAGCGGCAGTATGGATGCCCTATATATTGATACCTGCCTTAATGAAAGAGGAGAAGTTTATCTTACAAAGGCAGCCACCAGACAGACCCTCTGGGCTACGGTGGGACTTGCCGCCGGGGCATTGTCAGGGGGTGTGATAAACTGGGCCGGCGGGCAGTTTTGGAATGGAGACCACAGCAGTCTTACAGTACTTCCGGCAGCATTTGCCCTGACCCTGGCAGCAGCAGCGGCAGCATTATTTACAAAAGAGACACCTGCCCTCAGAGAGAATGCACAGGATCAGGATGGTGGAAAGACAAATGGAATAAAAAGACAGGCAGCCAGCATCTGTAAAGTCTGCAGAAAAACTCCTTTACTTTTAGTTCTGCTTGGCTCAACAGTGTTTACGGGCACGACGCTTGCCCTCATGGAAACTTACTGGCAGCCGCGTTTCCTGTCACTGCTTCCTGAGAGTAATTTTACCTGGCTGCTTGGCGTACTGGGCTTTCTGTATTTTGCTGCATCAGCGGCGGGTACAATTGCGGCCGGACAGTTGATGGTTAAAAAATCCCCTGTGAAGACATATATGATTTTTGCAATATTGTTTGGCGTCTGCCTGGCGGCTTTAGGTTGTACTGAAAATGGACTGATCTTTGCCGTACTGTATCTGTTGTTCTACTTTTTACTGGGAATCTCCAGCACAGCACAGAGTGTTTCCATTAACGCTGCCGCGCCTCCTGCTTTCAGAGCTACACTTTTAAGTGTACAGGGCCTGGCGCTTCAGCTGGGAGGTTTTCTGTCCAGCTGCATGGCAAGTATTTCCGCAGACAGACTGGGTATTCCCGGATTGTGGTGGTGCGGGGCCGGACTGCTCATTTTGGGGATTGGGCTGACGGCTTTTATGGTTGTTACA
Source organism: Murimonas intestini (assembly GCA_003148945.1). GTDB lineage: Bacteria > Bacillota > Clostridia > Lachnospirales > Lachnospiraceae > Murimonas > Murimonas intestini. The sequence goes on from QGGY01000001.1 coordinate 183,108, forward strand.
GTTCAGCCGTCTGCCATTCGGCAGCCGTCTGAACTATAATAACGCTCCGCGATGCACAGAAACGGCTGGTTACAGCCATAATGGCACGACATTGACTTATAAAGAATACTATAGTAGAATAACCAAATATGGAAGAAGCTGCTTATCCGGACAGATATTGATAATTTGATAGCAGAAAGAAGGTGCTTTAAGATAATAAGAGCGATATTATTTGACTTTGACGGAGTCCTTACTGTAGATAAAACAGGTTCTGAGTCAATAATAAATTTTATTTCCACTAAATGCGGACTTTCATTAAAGGCGGTTGAGTCAAATTATTACAAATATAATGAAGCACTTTTAAGCGGTAAGATATCACATCTTGATATGTGGGAAAGCTTTTGCAATGACGTCGGTTTTAAACTGGATTATAATATTCTATTGGATGCATTCAAAAATACACTGCTGGAATCAGACATGATAAACTTTGTAAAGAAATTAAAACAGAAATATTTGATTGGTATGATAACAGATAATAAAGCTGACAGAATTGATTTGATTTTAGAGTATAATGATTTAGGGCAGTATTTTGATGCAGTTTCCATATCTTCCAGAGTACATTCCGGAAAAACAGAGAGGTATATCTTTGAAGATGCTTTGATTAAATTAAATGTATCTCCAGAAGAATGTATGTTTATAGACAATACAGAAGAGAATTTAGTTGTTCCGGCTAATATGGGGATGCAGACAATACTATTTAATAATGTAAACGGTTTCTTTATTGAATTTACGCAAAAGTTAGGGTTATGTTCAGGCTTCGCAGAATAAACAAAAGAAGACATGGAGGTAAATATGGGTGAAATAGCAAAATTGCCGAATATCGGCCCTGTGGTAGAAGAACAGCTAAAACAGGTTGGAATAACAACTTATGAGCAGTTAAAGGCAGCAGGAAGCAGGCAGGCCTGGCTTAAAATAAAGGCAATTGATGAATCGGCCTGTATACACAGACTTCTGGCTTTTGAAGGAGCTATCCGCGGCGTGAAGAAAAGCCAGCTGCCGGAAGAAGTAAAAGAGGAGCTTAGAGAGTTTTACAGAGCATGTAAATAAATTTGGAAAGATAATAACGGGTACTGTAAAATCCATGGACAAAAATAGAAAATTACAATCGTACATGGTTTTTCTTCTGTTAGTTGTAATCCTCCAGTGTCAGGTTATGGGCAGTTCTTTCCCGGAGCCGAAATATATATCTGCTGATACAAAGCAGGCAGACTTGATGCACGGGGAGGAAGATAACCGGGATTCCAGAGAAAGCCAGAAGATAAAAGAAGCGCTGCGTTTGACACAGCAGGGAAGGCCAGCGGCAAAATCAAGACAGCAGCAGGATAATGACATGATGTACATATCTCCGGCATATAGCCGGAGCTGCTGGGCTGCAGAAGAGACAGCCGGGGATATGTCTGTCAGCTTTTGTGGAATATCTGAAGATGAGGTTGGGGAAAGAGGTCCGCCATACACTTTTGTCATATAAAATGCATATCTTAATGTGCGGAGTGCGCCCATACAAGGGCTTAAAGCTATGGGGCACCCGGAAGAAAAATTATAAAAGCAAATATGCGGACAGGAGTTATAATGAAAAAATCTCATAAAGATAAAATAGTGGTAGTCGGAGCTGGAAATGTTGGAGAAGCGATCGCTTATACGCTGATGGTGCGTGTACAGGCAAATGATATCGTGCTGGTGGATGTAAATGAAGACCGCGCAAAGGGAGCTGCACTGGATATTGCTCATGGAACCAGCTTTTTTAAGCAGGTGTGGGTCAGACAGGGAGGATACGAAGAATGTGCAGATGCCCAGATGATCATCATAACAGCAGGCATTGCCAGGAAACCCGGACAGACACGTCTGGATCTGGCAAAGACGAATGTATCTATTGTCAAGAGTATCACAGAGAATATCATGAAATATGCAAAGAATCCATTGATCCTTGTGGTGTCTAATCCTGCTGATATCACCACTATGGCAGTACAGCAGGTATCAGGGCTGCCGGCAGAGAGAGTGATAGGTTCAGGAACATCGCTGGATACAGCCAGATTCCGTTACATTTTAAGTGAAAAGCTGCATGTAAATATAGAAGATATCAATGCTTATATTCTGGGAGAACACGGAGACAGCCAGGTGCCAATCTACAGTTCTGCCAATGTGGGAGGTTTCCCGCTGGAAGAATATGCCGGCCAGGTTGGAGCACAGCTTGATAAAAAGGCGATCGCCGAGCGTACCAAGAATGGAGGGGCCGAGGTGATAAAGCTGAAGGGAGCTACCTTCTACGGTATTGCCATGGCTGTATCTAATATAGTTGAAACGATCATGAAGGATGACAACGCCCTCCTCCCCGTGGCTCATGTGCTGGATGAAAGCTTTGGGGAATGGGCAGGAGTCGCAATTTCGCTCCCCTGCAGGCTTGGCTGGGAAGGAATCGTTCAGACGCACAGAATCCCTATGGATGAAAATGAAAAGAAGCTGATGGACCATTCAGCAGAGCTGTTAAAAGAATTTGCTAAGCAGGCTTTGGCTTAAATACTATATATGAGATATCACAGTTAATGTGGGGATACGGAAATTTCCGTATCCCCACAAATATTGTTCCCGGCTTTCCAATCAAGCATCTTCTGCTTCAATGATATACAGGCTGCTTCCGCAGTCACCTAAAAGCCTTGTGTTTTCATTATAGTAGCTGCCCATAAACTGATTATTTAAAGGGATGCCGGCCATGATCAGCGCCCCCTTTCCTCTGTAGTGTTCCACACAGTCAGTCAGCGTATAGTATTTATTCGCTGTATGCAGAATCAGGCCGTTAGGATTTAATTCTACAGGCAGGACATGCTTTGTCAGTTCTCCAAACTGCTCAATATAAAGATTCTGCGGCTTAGTGGACACTGTATACGAAATGTCACGTTTCAGGCCTGACAGCATCAGGACGTCAGGCCCCTCACTGGCCCCTGAGAGAGTCTGGAAAAATCCCGCCGCTGAATGTTTGCGGTCAGGGCTGACACACTGCCAGCAGACTTTATTATCCTTCGGAGAAGGAAGCCTGTAAAATGTGCCGTATTGGAATACCATCCTGTATTTCTTATAAAACGTGATCTGTTTTTTTATTTCCCTGCGCTCTGCCAGGGTAAGATTGTCCAGATCCAGCTCATATCCCAGACATCCGAAGGCCGCCACATTGAACCTGGTAGAAAGCTGGGTGCTTCGCAGCGTCTGCTGGTGGGGAGATGCGGACACATGGGCGCCGATGCATGAAAGAGGATACAGGCAGCTGAGGCCGCCCTGGATCTTTAGGCGCTCTATGGGGTCTGTGTCATCAGATGCCCATATCTGCGGTGAATAACAGAGCATTCCCAGGTCAAAGCGGTTTCCGCCGCTGGAGCAGCTCTCCAGAAGTATGTGGGGTCTGGGCGAAAAGATCCTGTCAAGGACTTCATAAAGCCCGCAGATATAGCGGTGATAAAATTCTCCCTGATTTTTCATGCATGGGGAATAAGCATCTGTGATGTGCCGGTTCATATCCCATTTTACATAGGAAATAGAAGCCGAATCCAGTATCTGCCCCACGTGTTCCACAATATAATCACGGACCTCAGGATTGCATAAATCTAAAACCAGCTGGTTGCGCCCCAGGTTGGGCTTTTTTCCAGGGATAACTACGGCATATTCAGGATGTGTCCGGTAGAGCCGGCTGTCTTCATTTACCATCTCGGGCTCAAACCACAGGCCGAACTTCATGCCCATGCTGTTTATCTTAGATGCCAGGCCGGTAAGGCCGCCAGGGAGTTTCTTTTTATTTACATCATAGTCGCCCAGGCCGGAAGTATCAGAATCACGGCTGCCGAACCAGCCGTCGTCCAGAACAAAGAGTTCAGCACCCAGGCCTTTGGCCTCTTTTGCAAGTGATAAAAGTTTCTTTTCATCGAATTTGAAAAAGCAGGCTTCCCAGTTGTTATATAGTACGGGTCTGGGGCGCTTTTTCCACCGCCCACGGACTATATGTTCATTGATAAAGGAATGGAAGTGACGGCTGGCGCCGCCCAGCCCCCGGCTGCTGAAGGTCATGACCGCCTCCGGGGCCTCAAATTCTTCATCCGGCTTTACTTCAAAGGAGAAGCAGTGCGGATTGATCCCAAGCTGTACCCGGACGGTATCGTGGCCTGAGAGCTCTGCCAGCCCCTGATGATTTCCGCTGTATATGAGATTGAAGCCGTATACATTCCCCGTCTGCTCTGTATAGCCGTCAGCCGCCAGAAAGAAGCCCGGATTATGGCGGTTGCTGCTGCTTCCTGTGACAGATGAGTTTACTGTGATGCCATAGGAGATCCTGCGCTTGTGAATGTGAGCCTCCTTTGCCCATCCGCCGTCAAATGTGATCATAGTAAAGTTCTGGCTGATAAGGTCCAGATTCATGCTGGCCAGATTGCGCAGCAGAATAGAAGAGGAACTGCGGTTTTTCAGGACACAGCGCCTGGTGATCACATCTGTTTTCTCATATACAGTATAATACAGATCCAGCTCAGCTTCATTCCGTGTATCATTCAGAGAGATACATAAGGCCGCTACATCTTCTGTGCCTGTGGCGCAGGGCAGTGTCTTCATGGGATGGCAGCCTTCCATGATCTTATAGCCGGTATACAGGAAATCACAGGAATAGCTTCCGTCAGGCATAAGCGCTTCAATGGGGCTGTTCCTGAAATCGCCGCAGCCGGCAGAGGAATACTCCAAAGGCAGTATATCCAGAGAATAATTCAGATCCTCCTGGGAATAGGCAATCGTGCTTCCAACCTGGGCTGTGCGCTTCAGAGCCAGCAGAGGCGCAGCTGCAGCGTCAGGCTCATCCAGCCTTTCACCATAGTAGAGGTGTTCCGGATGGCCATATTTTGTTATGCAGAAAGCATATGTGGTGTGACGCGTGTGAAGAAAAAAACAATTTTCATTTACTGATATCATTGAAATCCCTCCTGCTTTATATCTGCGTCCCGGTTTCCGTCTGTAAACACAACAGCCTCATAAGGACGGAGCCTGTATATTTTATTGCCGGTCCTGCATATGCCGGCTGTATGGCGGCCTTCTGTGGTTTCTGTGACGCCGGAATAGCTGGAGATCAGGAGATTCTGGCTGCTCAGCCCGGAACAGCGTTTATCTGTTACTCTGCAGATATCTGCGTCTGTATATCTGTCTGACATATTCAGACAGATAAAGACAGTCTGCCCTTTATACTTCCTGCCATATGCGAAAATCTTATCTGTGATGCAGAAGGCCTTGAATTTTCCAAATTTAAGAGGGCTGCTGCTCTGGCGGAGCAATATCATTTCTCTGTAAAAATTCAGAATAGAGTCAGGGTCGTTCTTTTCATCCTGGTAATTGACAGAAATAAAATTATGATTTACGGCAAGCCAGGGCTTCCCGCTGGTAAAACCGGCATTTTCAGAGGCATCCCACTGCATGGGAGTGCGGGCGTTGTCTCTGGAGACAAGGCGCATCATGCGCCATCTGTACCAGGATGGAATGTGCAGCTTTTTGGCCAGGGCATATACATTATGTGATTCCACATCCTGTATCTCATCCATGGAAGTATAGTCAAAGTTTGTCATTCCTATTTCTTCACCCTGGTATAGGAAGGGTGTGCCTCTGAGAGTGAGCAGCAGAACAGCCAGCATTTTGGCAGACTCCTTCCAGTATTTCTGATCATTCCCGAAACGGGAGACGCTCCTGGGCTGATCATGATTTTCCAGATAGACGGCGGGCCATTCCAGAGCATTCTGCCATTTTGCAAGGGAGAGTGCAAACGGCCGGGAGCGGAATTTCTTTTTAAACCACTTTACAAAGAGCTGGTCAGTCTCCATATGTTCGAATGAAAAAATCATGTCCAGTTCCCCGCGGGCTTTATCACACAGCTCCCGTCCCATTTTTGGTGTGACAAAAACAGTTTCCCCGACAGTGAAGCAGTCGTAATTGTTCAGAACCTCACTTTTCAGCCTGCGCAGTATGGCATGTGTGCCTTCCCGGGAGATATAGTGTTCACTGCCTGTCAGAGCCAGCTTTTTTTTGCCGTCCTTTAATGATTCCTTGAAAAGGATGTTGATCACATCACAACGGAAACCGGATATCCCCTTATCCAGCCAGAAGCGAATGATTTCTTTCACTTCCTCTATGACTTCTGGATTCTGGTAATTCAGATCAGGCTGCTTTTTGGCAAAAAGATGCAGGTAATATTCACCGCTTTTGGGGTCATATTCCCAGCAGTCCTCTGCAAAAAAGCTGGTCCAGTTATTTGGGGGAGAGCCGTCAGGCCTGCCGGGACGCCATATATAGTAGTTCCGGTAAGGGCTGTCCTTATCGCGGCTGCTCTGGAACCATTTATGTTCATCAGAGGTATGATTTACGACCAGATCCATGATGAGGCGCAGGCCCCTTCTGCGGCATTGTAAAATAAGTTCATCCATATCTGCCATAGTTCCGTACTCAGGATTGATATTCCTGTAATCGCTTATGTCATATCCGTTATCTGCATTGGGAGAACTGTATACGGGGGAGAGCCAGAGAATACCCACTCCCAGATTTTTTAATTCGTCCAGGCGCGAGATGATGCCTGGGATATCTCCGATCCCGTCACCGTTACTGTCCTGGAAGCTGCGCGGGTAGATCTGATAAACAATCTGCTCCTGCCACCATTTTGCCATATTTTCACAACCTTTCCTGAATAGATTGAATCATTACAGTTATGGTATTATTATCCGATATTTGTACGCTGTCCGCAAGAGATATTTCAAAGTTACCGTTCACACGTCACCATCCCGCGAGGTGTTTTCGTGCGTATTTTGCACGAAAATCCCGAGTTTTGCAGCGCGAAACGGCGTTTTTTGCCGTTTCTGTGCATCGCGGAGCGTGTTACTGGTCACGGAGTGAACAGTAATATTTCAAAGATTGCATCTGGTCCCATTCTAGTGTAAACTATAAATATTCAGAGCTATAAATGTAACCTGCAGAGAATAGATCACAATATCCAGGGTATCATTGAGTTTTTTAAGGAAGATAAGATGGGGGAAAAGAGATAGAAAAAGGCAGCAAAAGAAATCATTACACCTTTGGACTTGGCACAATTGGAAGGGATATGCTTTATTCAATGGTAAGCATGTATCTGATGTATTATCTCACAGATATATTGAGGCTTCCCACCTCTGTCATGTGGTGGGTGACAGGTATTATACTGGCGGCGAGGATATTCGATGCCCTGAATGATCCCATCATGGGTGTCATCGTTGATAATACACACGGCAGGTTCGGAAAGTTTAAGCCCTGGATCGCCCTTGGGGCTCTGCTGTCAGGCGCTCTGACAGTTCTGCTCTTTACTGATTTTGGATTTGAGGGCGCTGCGTATATTGCATTTTTTGCAGTTGTCTATGTGATGTGGGGGGTGAGCTTTACAGCAAATGATATTTCATACTGGTCTATGCTGCCGTCCCTTTCCGCAGACCAAAAGGAAAGAGAGAAGATCGGGGCTTTTGCAAGGATATGTGCAAATGTCGGGCTTTTTACAGTGGTTGCAGGGATCGTGCCTATTACAACTGCACTGGGGAACGCTGCCGGGAGCCAGCAGAAAGGATATTTTTACTTTGCAATGATTGTTGTTGGGATCATGTGGGCCGGACAGTGTATCACGCTTCTGGGAGTAAAGGAACCCAGAGCTTTGGAAAAAGTACAGGAACATACTACATTAAAAGGGATGGTCCGGGCAATCTTTAAGAATGACCAGCTGCTGTTTACTGCCATCTCTATGGCGCTCTTTATGATCGGATATACTACGACCACCAGTTTTGGGCTGTATTTTTTCAAATATGCCTACGGGGATGAGGGAATGTATTCCATATTTGCAGTTATCCTGGGAGTTTCCCAGATTCTGGCGCTTTATGTCTTTCCTGTCTTCAGCAAGAGATTTAACAGAAAGAAGCTGTATACAGCAGCGACCATTCTTGTAGTGGCGGGGTATATTGTATTCTTTTTTGCTCCTGTCAATACCATGATATTTATCGGGATTGCCGGCATGCTTTTATTTGTGGGCCAGGCATTTATACAGCTGCTGATGCTTATGTTCCTGGCAGACACAGTGGAATATGGGCAGTGGAAGCTGGGAAAAAGGAATGACAGTGTCACTTTTTCCCTGCAGCCATTTATAAATAAGATGGGAGGGGCAGTATCCAGCGGTATTGTTGGTGCAGTAGTGATCATTTCAGGTATTAAGGAAGCGGAGACTGCCGCAGATGTGACTGCACAAGGGCTTTTCCTGATGAAGGCAGCCATGCTGATTCTGCCTCTGATCTGCATTCTGGCCGGGTATGTGATATACAGGAAAAAATACAGGATTGATGAGGAGGCATATGCCAGGATATTAAATGAGCTGGAGGAGAGAGAAGCGAAAAAAGAACCGTAATATAAAAAGAGCTGCACGTCAGCGGGGAAACCCGCTGGAATAGTGCAGTTCTTCTTTGTCTGTAACAAACATGGCCTCAGTACCTTCCAGAGACTCGATAAGCTCCATTCCCTTTTCTTCACCCAGTATGAAGCAGGCAGTGCTCAGTGCATCTGCGTCCACAGAGTTTTCTGAGAGGATGGTGACGCTGTAGAGCCCGTTGGAAGCCGGCCAGCCTGTATGGGGATCCAGCAGATGGTGATAGATTCTGCCGTCTTTTTCAAAATACCGCTCATATATGCCGGAAGTCACCAGGGACTGTCCGGATATCTTTACAGAAGTGAGAGCCGTGCCCTCCTGTGCAAATGGTTTTTGTATCCCGATGTTGTAGGGAGAGCCATCCGGTTTAGTACCCAGGGCATAGACGTTCCCGCCCAGATTTATAAGAGCGTTCTTTACACCTTTTGAAAGCAGGAGTTCCTTTAGCCTGTCTGCTATATATCCTTTTGCTATGCCACCTAAGTCGATTGATGCCTCAGGGTCCTTCAGTGTTACTGTATTTTTGTCGATCACTATATTTTTGTAAGAGACATGGGAGAGGGCATCCTCGATCTTTTCCTCTGAAGGGATATCTCCTGTATTTTCTTTGATATTCCAGAGAGTAGTCAGAGGGGCTATGGTGCAGTCAAAAGCCCCGTCTGAAAGACGGCTGTAGTCAAGGGCTTTTTCCAGCAGCCTGGCTGTGTCAAGAGAGACAGTGACAGGCCTGCCTTTTGAGCTGTTTATATTGTAGATGTCGCTGCCTTTGACAGTGCGGCTTAAAAGCGCTTCCTCCTGCCCGCAGAGAGAAAAGCAGTCGTCCAGCACAGACTCCTGTCCTTCGTCATACAGGGTTATGGTGATTACTGTGTCAAAATAAAACCCTGTCCTGGATATGGGGGAGGATGGCCTGGCACATGATACAGCAGTCCCGCATATCAGTAAAAACAATAAGATACAGATTAATGAAGTGCTTAAATGACAGCCGTGATTTCTGTATTTATGGTTCTTGTATTTCATGAATGAGGATTTCCTTTCTGGTAATAGAAAATGGCAAGCTGCGTCCTGTCTCTTAACTCCAGCTTTTCAAGGATACTGCTCAGATAGTTGCGCACTGTGCCCTCGCTCAGATATAGGGTCTGGGAGATTTCCTTATTGCTGAGTCCTTCCGCCACCAGCTTTATGATTTCTTCCTCTTTGGGAAGTATGCCGGCCTTCTGGTAATCGAAGCCGACGGCAGGCTGAAGGAGATCAGGTATCTTCTGGACGATCTCACCGCCAAAGACACTCTGTCCCATCTGGATCGCCTTCAGGGATGGGACTATGCTCTCATAATTCTGTTTCAGCAGATAGCCTTTAGCTCCCATATGGAGGGCACGGACTATGTATTCATCATCAGAAAACGTAGTCAGAAAGAGGATCTTAAGTTCCGGATAAGAGGCCAGAAGCTCCTCGCCTGCCTCCAGTCCGGTCCTGCCTTCCATTCTGATATCCATAAGAAGGATATCGGGGAGGGAGGTGCGGCAGAGCTGTATTGCCTGTGCAGCACTGGAGCCGACGGCCTGCACCGAAATGGCAGGATCGCTCTCCAGGATCGTCTTCAGAGACAGGGCTACAAGCCTGTCATCGTCTATAATAATTACATTCATAATATATTCCTTTCTTAATTTTTAACGAAAATATCTGTACTGTTAACTGTACACTAGGAAGTCTGTTTTGGGATGGATATATAAATCTTAAAACCATTCTGGGCCTGTATGCGCAGGATGCCATTTAAAGCGCTCACTCTTTCCCTCATATTTTCCAGGCCTATGCCGTTTCCGGCAGGTACGCCAAAGGGAGTATATTCAAGGGCATTTTCTGATATGCTTCCATTATCTGTTATAACAAGCTGGTAAAAGGAGGGATGTTCCCTTCCTGTCACTGTTATACATGTTGCATCGCTGTGTTTTACAATATTAGAAAGGGCTTCTTTTAATATAGCGATAAAGCAGTATTTGACTTGTCTGGGAACATCTTCCGGCATATCATATTCAAACACGGTGTCATACTGGCTGTAATTCTCCAGAAGGCTTGTCATGGCGTCTCTGAGCTGTACAGAATCAGCATGGAGGTCATGGACACTGGAACGTATGGCATCCATGGCCTTATTGAGTGTATCCTTCAGGTCACATAATGGCTCCTTAAGATAGTCTGCTTTGTTGACTGTAATTAAAGCTCCCACCTGGAGGATGGAGCGGGAGAGCATATGCCCTACATGGTCATGTATCTCCCGGGCTATGCGGTTCCGCTCATTCAGCGTGGCCAGATGGATCTCATAATCTTGTTTCTCCAGCAGATCTTTATTCTTATTCTCAAGTATCATATTCAGTTCATGGCTGTCATCCCGCATTTTTTTATACTTTTCAGTGAGCGTCAGCAGATGCCCTGTCCTGAAAGAGAGCAGGAGACTGACGGCACAGAACAGCAGGAGTGTAAAAGTAAAAGGCGAAGCATTTTGCAGCAGATACCTGATCACGGCAGAAAAGCTTACAGCGATCACCAGCCACAGCCCCTGGTCAAAGTAGTCATAAAAGAGCAGAGGCAGAAAGAGCGAAAAGGCCGGCACAGCCATGCACAGCAGTGCGTACAGCAGGCCAGAAACAAAAGTAAAAAGACGTCTGTTAATGTAGAAAATCAGGCAGCTCAGCGTAAACGCACTCAGAAAAACCGCCACAGGAAGCGCCCCCTTTTTAATGGGAAGGAGAAAAATACTGCAGCACAGGATTAAAATGAGTTTATCTAATAATTTTTGCATAAAGGATTCCTTTCTGTGTCATCACATGCCAGAACCAGGCGCTGTCTGATCCATAATCCATTATAACGAAGACACACCAAAATCACAAGCTTAGATTATAGTGACATTTGTCATATAGAATGCTGACAGATTGCACTTAAAGAGCAGCAGTTATTTTTGTATACTTAAGACAGTAAAAGGCTGCTGACACAGCGGCATGGAGTATGAGGAGGAAGCAGTATGGCAGAGACAATCGTAAGGATAGAGAATTTAGTAAAGAGATACAAAGAGCTGGTGGCGCTTGACCATCTGAATCTGGAGATAAAAGAGGGGGAAGTCTTCGGACTGCTGGGGCCCAACGGTTCAGGGAAGACAACAGCAATAAACTGCCTTCTCTCCCTGTTAAAATATGATAAAGGAAAGATCCAGGTATTTGGAAGGCCTATGGAGCCGGATACCTATGAGTCTAAACGCAATATAGGCGTTGTCATGCAGAATGTGGCAGTATTTGAAGAACTGACAGTGTATGAGAACATTGACTATTTCTGCGGACTTTATGTGACTTCAAAGGCTGAGAGGAAAAATATGGTGGAAGAAGCCATCGATTTTGTGGGGCTTCAGGAATTCAGAAAATTTTATCCTAAAAAACTCTCCGGAGGCCTGCTCAGAAGGCTGAACATTGCCTGCGGCATAGCGCACAGGCCCAGACTCATCATTATGGATGAACCTACCGTGGCGGTGGACCCCCAGAGCCGGAATAAGATCCTGGAAGGTATACTGAAGCTGAACAGCCAGGGGGCTACAATCATCTATACGTCACATTATATGGAAGAGGTGGAGCAGATCTGCAGCCGGATCGCTATCATGGATAAAGGCCAGGTCATAGCCCTGGGGACAAAGGAAGAACTGAAAAAAATGATAAAAGAGGGCGAGACTATCCAGGTTGATCTTATGGAACTTTCAGAAGAAGCACTCACCGAGATCGGCAAAATGCCGCATGTATATTCGGCTGTATATGAGGATAATCTGCTCACGGTGCGCTGCAGCGGCGGCAGGCATAATGTGATCCGTATCCTGAATTACCTTCAGGAGCAGGGAGTTTCATTCGGCCAGGTATACACGAAGCTGCCTACGCTAAATGATATTTTCCTGGAAATCACAGGAAAAGAACTCAGGGATTAAGGAGGAGCTTATGTTTGGTCATATATTCAAATACAGGTTTAAAAGCATGATACGCTGCTTTGATGTGATTTTCTGGACTCTGGCTTTTCCTCTCCTGCTGTCTTTATTTTTCTATTTTGGATTCGGCAGTTTTTTTGAATCGAAGGAACAGTTCCATGTGATCCCGGCAGCAGTAGTTGTGGAAAAAGAGAACCCCTATATCAGCCAGCTGTTTGAGGAGCTTTCAGTAAAGGGAGAAGACCAGATGCTTGAGCTTACCTTTACAGACAGAGAAGAGGCGGAGAGGCTTCTGAGTGATGAAAAAGTCGAAGGTATTTTCACAGAAGGTGATGAGCTTGGCCTGATATTTAAGAAAAACGGGCTGTCGCAGAGTATCTTAAAGGCCATCGCAGACAATTATGCCCAGGTGAGCGCCCTGATAAAAGAGAGGGCGGTGTCTGATCCTGCGGAGGCAGCTTTCATGTTGCAGAGTATAACTGAGGATATCAGCCTCAATAAGGAGATCACTTATACAGGAGGAAATATGGATTCCATGCTGCAGTATTTCTATGCATTGCTGGCCATGACCTGTCTGTACGGCAGTTTCAGCGGGCTTATCAATGCAGAGCAGCTTCAGGCGAATCTCTCACCCCTGGCAGCGCGCAAGGTAGCGGCACCAGCGCACAGAATGAAAATGATACTGGGGGAATTTTCGGCATCAGTCCTGCTGCAGACTGCCATAATATTCATTGTGATCCTGTTTCTGAGGTTCGTTTTGGGCATTGATTTTGGAAACAGATTCCTGCCTGTTATCCCCCTGGCTTTTGCAGGGTCCATCCTTGGTGTCTCTTTTGGATTCTTTATAGGATGTATTGGAAAAGCAAGCGCTCAGCTGAAAAACTATCTGATGATAGCTGCATGTATGGTTCTCAGTTTTCTGAGCGGCCTGATGATAGGCGATATCAAGATGTGGCTGGAACGCTCATGCCCTATAATAAACAGGCTTAATCCGGCAGCGCTGATCGCAGATGCATTTTACTCTTTGAATATCTATGACAGCTATGGCAGATACCTGGCCAATCTGGCGGGGATCCTGATCTATGCCGCTGTATTCTGTATTGGCGGGTTTATGCTGGCAAGGAGGAAAAAGTATGCAAGTCTTTAAATGTTTCTTTAAAATCGTAAAAAAGAATGCTGTGGGGATGGGTATTTATTTTGGCGTCTTTCTTCTGCTGTCGATTTTTATGTCACAGTTTACGGCAGACACACAGAAGGTGCAGTATGAAGATGCAAGACTCTCCATAGCTGTCATAGACAGAGACGGCAGTGAAGCATCCCGCGCCCTCACAGAATATATGGGAAACAGGCATGATCTGGTGGAACTCAATGACGAGAAAGAAGAAATACAGGATGCACTGTTTGCCAGACTTGTGGAATATGTGCTGATCATACCGGAAGGGTTTGGAGAAGGCCTGGCCTCTGAGGATCCGGTGCAGACAGAGAATTTGAAGGTACCAGGTTCGTATACAGGATATCTTGTTGATAACCAGATAGAAGCTTACCTGAAATATCTGAGGATATATCTGCAGAGCGGCGAGTCTGTTCCAAATGCATCAGACAGGGCAGAAGAGGTCCTGTCAAATACAGCCAAGGTAGCGATGCAGGACATGACTGTCCTGTCAGATATGAGGTCGGTATTTTACTATACGCAGTATCTGCCTTTTGTATTTATTGCGATACTGGCAGTGGGAATATCCGCGCCTCTCAGCGTTTTTGTAAAGAAAGACATTAAAATGCGCAACGACTGCGGCGCTCTGTCACTCAGGGGCAGGAATATACAAATGCTCTCAGCATTTATGGCTTCCGCAGGTATTGTTTGGCTGGTTTTTGCAGTGGTAGGCTTCTTTTTGTATAACAAAGAATTAGACTCTCCCGGCATACCCTATACTTTGCTTAATTCCATAGCTGTTCTGCTTGTTTCGGCATCACTGGCATTTCTGGTAGGTATGAATATAAAGAATGAAAATGCAAAGTGGGCCATGGTAAACGTGTTTTCACTGGGTCTTAGTTTCCTGGGGGGAGTATTTGTGCCCCAGCAGATGATGGATGAAAAAATACTCATGGTAGCCAGGTTTATGCCCACGTACTGGTATGTGAAAAATAATTCGCTGCTGGGAACGGCGGCAGTCATTACTGACAGCATAAAAACTCAGTTCTGGGTGGGAATACTCATACAGCTGGGATTTGCAGCGGCTATTTTTACAGCAGGGCTTGTGTTTACAAAGGTAAAGGAAGGAAATAACTAAAAATAGGGCAGGACCCCAATTAAAGACCGCAGTGTGATGATGTTGTTCATCATGCTGCGGTCTTTAAAATATTGAAAATAGGTATTGAAAAATTATATTATATGATATATAATATAAAAATATAAAACATATATAACACAATTACATATACTAATAATTAAAGATATTATACAGTATATGCGAAATGCTTACGCAAAGGAGGCGGTAAGATGACATACCAGTTGGGTGTTTCTCTCCTGGATGCGATGGTCCTTTCTATTATTTCAAGAGGCGACGCTTATGGATATTCTATTTCACAAAAGCTTAAGTCAGTAACTGATATGAAGGATTCAGCCCTCTATCCTGTACTGCGGCGGCTGCAGCAGGCGGGTTTTTTGGGGACGTATGACCAGCCCTTCCAGGGAAGGAACAGAAAGTATTACTACATTACAGAATCAGGCAAGGCACAGCAGGATTTTTATGTGAAAGAATGGATGAGCTTCAGGGATGAGGTAGAAGGAATCATGTTAGGAGGGAAAGAGAATGAGCAGGGATGAGTATCTGAGGATCCTGGCAAGGGAGCTGAGCAGGCTGCCAAAAGAGGAATTTGACAGGGCGATGGAATACTATACAGAATATTTTGAGGAAGCAGGGCCGGAGAATGCCGAGGCGGTTATGGCAGACCTGGGTTCCCCGGTGGAAGTGGCCAGGGAAATCATCAGGGAGACAGCTCTAAAAAGAATGGATGAGCCGATAAAGTCAATGAAAAAAGGATTCAGTTCTATCTGGATCGTCATATTAGCTATATTTGCAGCGCCAATTGCACTGCCCGTGGCAATCCTGCTGCTGGCTGTACTGGTAATGCTGCTGGCAGCTGGGGTCATAGTACTGGCAGGGATGGTAATAGCAGGGCTGGGAAGTGTGGCTTTAGGCATTGTGTCCATCGGAGCGGGGATATCTATGCTGGCCCAGTCGGTGCCGTCCGGGATCGCTGTCATTGGCATGGGGCTGCTGGCAGCCGGCACAGGCATATTGGTGGCAATGGCAATGGCATTTATAGTTAAGTGGATATTCAGGGGTGTGCGTGCGATATTCCGCAGGATATTAAGAGGGAGGAAGAAGAAATGAAAAAGTATATAAAAGTCCTTTTAATTATATCAGGATGCCTGGTGCTCTCAGGCGGGATCATGTTGTCGGCCGGCGTGGCACTTGGCGGAAGACCGGGTTTTGTGATCACCAGGGATGGGGTCAGGAGTGAAGATAAAGAGGGTGATTTTATTGAGAAGGAAGAAGAAGACCTGAGGAATATCACATCCCTTGATTTAAAATCATGGTCCGGCAATATTGAAATAGTGGAAAGTGATAAGTTTAAAGTCGAGTATGGATATTGGGAGGACTATACAGATCCTCTGTATGAGATCATAGACGGAAAGCTGACTCTGAAACTGAGCGAGAAGAGAGGATACCGTCAGTCAGTTTTCACCGGAGTATATTTTGGCGGGAGCTGGGAAGGCAAAAATAAAGAGGATTATATCAAGCTGTATGTTCCTTCTAATATAAAATTTGAAGAAATTTTGATAGATTCAAAGTATAACGACCTGCATATGAATGCAGTGGATACGAAGCAATTGATTCTGAAAGCTGATTACAGTGATATCAGCCTGGATGGAATCAAGGCAGGCAGTATGGATATCAGCAGCGGCTATGGTGAATTGCAGGCGAAAAACTGCAGCTTCCAGATGGCTGACCTGAAGATGGACTACGGCAATGCAAAGCTTTCAGACAGTGAGATAGGAGAAACCCAGATAGCTGCAAAATATGGGGAAGTATATATAAGCAGTGTGAAAGCCGGCAGCCTGAAGGTAGGAGCTGATTATGGAACTGTCAGTATAAAGGATGTAATAAACACAAATGACAAGAAGGAATTAGAGACGCTGGAATTGAGTGCCGAATACGGTGACCTGGAGTTGAATCATGTAAAGGCTGAAACACTCAGTCTGAATGCTGAAAGCGGAAATGTGAGCAGCAATGAGGTGACAATTGGCACAGGCGTAATACAGGGGGACTACTGTGATATACGTTTCCGTGAGCTGACAGTCCAGAATCTGGATGTGGAGGATGATTATGGTGATATCAGGCTTGAACTGACTGGGGATGAGGATGATTATGACTTCCTGCTGAAAGCAGGCTATGGTGAGATCAGTCTGAATGGCAGCAACACAGAGGGAACTTTGGAGCGCCAGAAGAACAGGAAGAACAGCATATCTGTCAAGGGTGACAGCTCTGATATTACGATCCATACAAACTAAGCCTGATCAGGGGATAAAAGCATTTAAAACTTTATATTAAATTGATATTTTGTTGAAAAGTGGAGTGTAGAATCGAAGTATAAATCAGGGAGGAAGCGTAAAATGAAGATTTTATCAGTCATTGTACCTTGTTATAACTCACAGAGCTACATGGAGCATGCCATACTGACGCTGCTCTCAGGCGGTGAAGATGTAGAGATCCTGCTTATTGATGACGGTTCTGCAGACGGCACTCTGAATCTGGCGAAAAAGTATGAGAGCATGCATCCTGATATTATAAGAGTCATTCACCAGGAAAACAAAGGTCATGGGGGCGCGCTGAACACAGGCATTGAGGTGGCAGCCGGAGCTTATTTAAAAGTTGTGGACAGCGATGACTGGGTGAATGTAGATGCATATCTGAAAATACTGGATGAGCTTAAGAATGTAGTCAGGAACAATGAGCCGCTGGATATGCTTTTGTCTAACTTTGTGTATGAAAAGCAGGGGGCAAAGAGGAAGAAGGTAATTCATTACAGGCATTACCTGGACGACGACGGCTTGTTTATGTGGAGTGATATACGGGGCCTTCCGGTGACGAATTATCTCATGATGCATTCCATTATTTACAGGACACAGATCCTGAAAAAATGCGGTCTGAAACTGCCGGAGCACACTTTTTATGTTGACAGCCTCTATGCTTTTGTTCCTCTGTCTCATGTGAGGACTATCAGGTACATGGATCTGAATTTTTACAGGTATTTCATAGGCAGGGAGGGACAGTCTGTCCAGGAAAAGGTGATGCTGACAAGGCTGCCCCAGCACGAGAGAGTAACAAAGCTGATGATCGACGCTATGGTCCAGGCGGAGCCTGACGTTCATGATAAGGCATTGAGGAAGACCATGCGGAACAATCTGGCTCTTACAATTGCCGTTGACAGCATCATGTCCATGCTGGAGGAT
The DNA here is from genome assembly GCA_003148945.1 of Murimonas intestini. GTDB lineage: Bacteria > Bacillota > Clostridia > Lachnospirales > Lachnospiraceae > Murimonas > Murimonas intestini. The sequence goes on from QGGY01000001.1 coordinate 201,057, forward strand.
ACAAAGGAGAACCGTCAGAACAGAAAAAATATCTGGCTGTACCTCAGGGAGAGTGATAAAAGGCTGTACCGGAAGATACGGATGAGTCCGCTGGGTATCGGAGTGAATATGCCAGGCTGGCTGGGCAGAAAGGCAGCTGTGGGATGCTACCATCTGCTGCAGAGACTTTATGGATTTAACTGACAGGAGGATTGAAGGAAATGAGAGAGAGATTTGCAAAGGGATTCAACTTGTATAAGGTATTCTGGATTTTTATGGTAGGAGGAGTATTGGGATGCATAGTGGAGACCATCTGGTGTTACTTTGCTTTTGGAGAATTGTCGAGCCGCACCAGTAACGTATTTCTTCCTTTCAGCACGGTATGGGGTCTGGGATGCGCCCTGTTCAGTGTTTTCTTACATAACAGTAAAGACAGCCGTACCTGGGTGGTCTTCATAAAGGGATATCTGCTGGGAGGGGTATTCGAGTTTCTCTGCGGGTGGGTGTGCCAGATCGCACTGGGCGTAACTTTCTGGGATTATACTGGCCTTCCGCTTAGTATAGGGAATTATGTGAATCTGATATTCTGCGCTTTCTGGGGACTGGTGGCGATCGCCTGGGTAAAATGGGTCTATCCATTCTTTACCAGGATGATAGAAAAAATTCCTAAAAAAACAGGCGTCATCCTGACCTGGATCATGGTCTGCTTTATGATCGTGACAGCCAGTATTTCAGGAACTGCGCTGCTGAGAATGAGTGCCCGTTCAGCCAATAAACCGCCCAGGAATGTGGTGGAGAGGTCACTTGATAAGTATTATCCGGATACTGTGCTGATGAAGTACTTTCCCAAGATGAAGCCTGTTTAATACCCTTTATAATAAAGTCATTTGGAAATATCCTTCTGGGATTCCCAAATGGCTTTTTTGATGCAAAGATATTTGTTTGTTTTATCAGCTGGATATATCTATAATTGTTGTTTTGTGATAAGATATAACACATAAATAAAACATATCCGGAATTTTCCAGGAGAGGTATGGCATGAAGAAGATATTTAACAGATTACGTGGAAAGGCTGTTCTTATTTTTTTAGGAATTGCACTTATATTAACAGGAGTACTTTCAGGAAATACAATAAAAGGTCTTCAGGGAAATGCGCGTGTTATCAATTATACAGGTATCGTTCGCGGGGCAACACAAAGACTGATCAAAAAGGAGCTTAATCATGTGCCGGATGACGGTCTGATCGCCAGGCTGGACGGGATACTGGAAGGACTGGCAAAGGGCAGCAGTGAGTTTGATCTGATATGCCTTGAGTGTCCGGAGTACCAGGAACTGCTCACAGAAATGCTGGGAGAGTGGACTGAGATTAAAAAAGAGATCTTGAACTTCAGGAATGGAAGAGAAGGAGATCTGCTTTTTAGCCTGAGTGAGGATTATTTTGAACTGGCGGACAGGACTGTTCTGGCAGCAGAGGTATTTACTGAGAAAAGTGTCCAGAATACAAAATATGCCCTCATCTATGTAAACGGCATATGCATTCTGCTGGCAGTTTGCAGCGCTTTGTCAGCCTTCTGGCAGGATAAAAGAAGACGGAAGCTTGATGAGGCTGAACAGGAGAACAAAAGGAAAAGCGAGCATCTTTCAAAAATGTTTCAGCAGGTGTTAACGCCGATGAATGAAATCTCTGAGCTGATGTATATATCAGACATAGATACATATGAGTTATTGTTTATTAATAATGCAGGAAGGGAGACGTTTCAGTGTGATGAAAGGGAGGGTGTTAAATGCTATGAGCTGATACAGGGAAGAGATGAGCCTTGTCCTTTTTGTACCTCACCTTTATTAAAAACAGATGAGAATTATACCTGGGAATATACGAACCCCATTACTAAGCGTCACTATCTGCTGAAAGACAGACTGGTTGAGTGGGAAGGACGTCCGGCGAGAATGGAGATTGCCTTTGATATAACGGAGACTGCTAATGAAAAGATAGAACTTCAAAAGCGCGTGGACATGGATAAGATCATGGTGGATTGTATAAGGGAGCTGTACCGCAACCATAATTTTTCAGAGGCGGCCTTTTACGTACTGGAACAGGCAGGAAAGTTGTTCATGGCTGACCGGGCATATATTATAGTTTTCCATGGCGAGTATTTTTCTAATACTTCAGAATGGTGCAGGGAGGGAATCGAGCCTCAGAAAGAAAATCTCCAAAATATACCAAAGGCTGAATATGAAGCCTGGTTTGAACTTTTTCAAAACAGAGAAAATCTCATTATAGAGGACGTGGACAGCCTGAAGGAAACTATGTCGGAAGGATATGAAATACTGGAAAAACAGGGAATCAGGAGTGTAGTCCTCGTTCCGCTGGAACGCGGGGGAGAGGTGAGCGGCTGTATAGGCCTGGATAATCCGCCGGCAGGATTTATGGATAATGGGGTGTCTTTTCTGGAGGCGATCAGGTATTTTTTAATGCTGGCAATGAAAAGAAATGAGGATGAGCAGGAGCTGTACAGGCTGAGCTATCAGGACACGCTCACATCATTTTATAACAGGAACCGTTATATGATAGATACAGAGGAGCTTGCCGTCAGGAATATTCCGGCAGGGGTGGTGTATCTGGACCTGAACGGGCTGAAAGAGATCAATGATATGTATGGACATGATGCAGGTGATCTGGCGCTTAAAGAATGTGCCAGGACCATACAGAAGGCAGTTAAGACGGGAATGTTCTACCGTATAGGAGGCGATGAATTTGTCATTATCTGTACGGGGATAGAAGAGGATGAATTTAACAGATATGTCTGTGAGTTAAAAGACAGCTTCAGAGATGAAAAGTGCCGTGCGGCCATAGGAAGCAAATGGACAGAAAAAAGCAATAATATCCGGAGCGTGATAGCAGAGGCAGATAAAATGATGTATTCAGATAAGGAAGCTTACTATCAGGATCACGGGCCGACAGGCCGTTACCGGCACTATAGCCATTAAGAAAGAGGGACTGCTAAGATGCAGCCTCTTTTTCTTTTTGCGGAAAATAAAAAATACTATTGACATTGTATATATATAGTGGTATATATGTATATATAAAGTATATACAATATATAAAATCAAATGAAGATAAGAGGGATGCATATGGATATCATGATCAGCAATTCCAGCGGCAAGCCTATCTATGAGCAGATCACCAGCCAGATAAAAAATCTGATAATGACTGGCGAACTGAAAGCCGGGGACCCTCTGCCATCCATGAGGCTGCTGGCAAAAGAGCTGCGCATTAGTGTGATAACTACAAAACGGGCATATGAAGATCTGGAGCGTGATGGTTTTATCACTACTATGGTAGGCAGAGGCAGTTTCGTATCTGAGTCAAATACGGAAATTATGAAAGAGGAACAGCTGCGTATTGTAGAAGGTTATCTTACAAAGGCAGTTGAGGTTGCATCACGCAGCGGAGTGGCACTGCAGGAGATGACAGAGATTCTGGAAATGTTATATGAGGAGGAAAAAAGATGAAAAATGCGATTGAGGTAAGAAATCTGACCAAACATTATAAAAACTTCAGCCTGGATCATATCTCTTTTGATGTGCCTTCGGGAAGCATCGTAGGGCTGGTCGGAGAGAATGGGGCAGGGAAAAGTACAACACTGAAGGCTATCCTGAATCTGATATATCCGGAGGAAGGAACCATAAAGATATTCGGGAAAGAAAACACTGAAGATTCACTGACGCGTAATCAGGAGATTGGAGTAGTCTTTGATGAGTGCATGTTTCCGGGAGATATGAAGCTGGAGCAGGTGGGAAAGATGCTCTCCTGCATTTACGCAAACTGGGATCAGAGAGCTTTTGATATGTACCAGCAGAAATTCAGACTCCCACTTGATAAGTGCATTAAAGATTTTTCAAGAGGTATGAAGATGAAGACCAGTATTGCAGGGGCGCTTTCCCACAATGCAAAGCTCCTTATCCTGGATGAGGCTACCAGCGGGCTGGACCCCATGGTAAGGGATGAGATACTGGATATATTTCTGGATTTTATTCAGGATGAGGAACACAGTGTACTTGTCTCAACGCATATAATCAGTGATCTGGAAAAAATAGCTGATTATATTACGTTTATCCACGATGGGAAAATTCATTTCTCAGAATCTAAAGATGAACTCATATATAAATATGGTATTGTGCGGTGTAATGAAAAAGAATATAAAAACCTGGAAGATAAGCATATAGCGGGAGTAAAAAGGAACAGCTTCGGGTATGAGGTGCTTGTAGACAATAAACCAGAGCTGGAGAAGCGGGCTCATAGTTTTGTGATCGATAAGGCGGGCATTGAAGATATCATGCTCTTTATGACGAAAGGAGAATTGCAATGAAGGGATTAATTATCAAAGATCTTTACAGTCTAAAGAAATTTACTAAATCAGTTCTTATTACGGCCGGACTGATGCTGCTTTACGGTGTCTTCCTGAAAAATACAAGCTTTGTAAGTTTTATGATCTGCTTCTTTGCTATGAGTATTATCCTTACTGTATTGGGAGATGACGAAGTAAGCCACTGGGATAAGTATGCGCTGTGCATGCCTATCGACAGGCAGCTTATGGTCAGGGAGAAATACTTGATGATCATATTGATACTGATATGTACCGGACTTGTGTCCTGCCTGGTAGGCGGAGGCATGTCAGCCGTTATGAAACTGGACATTGTTTCTTCTCTGCAGATGTCTTACCTGGCATTCGGAATGGTTTCTTTAATTGCAGCTATTGTCACACCGGTCTATTATAAGGTAGGTATACAGAAGGCACGCTACATCATGATTGGCTGCGCATTGGTTCCCACCGTGTTGATTCTCGTGATTGTTAATATGATGGAGAAATCAGGGATCGCCATACAAGAAGATCAGCTGCCCTCGCTTATAATGAATTTCAATATAGCATTGCCGGTGATATTGATTGTCCTTATGTATATTTCCTACCACATATCTTTCGCCATTTATAAAAAGAAGGAATGGTAGAGGATAATAGCATGTAACTGTGAAGGTACTGAACAATTGCATTAACAGAATATGGAACCCAAAACAGCTGCCATAAAAATGGCAGCTGTTTTTAAAAAAAATACTAGACTATTTTGGCGATTTATGAGAGAATGAACTTAAGTATGATGTTAAATATCTAACGATGTTTGGCGTGTACATATACAAAGTCATTTATTTTGAAAGGAGTCTTAAAATGATTTATTCACATGAAGTAGAAAAAATGTGTAAAGTAGCGCAAGGCGTTGCTCATGGCGCTGCTCCGATCCCAGAAGAAGCAAAGTGGGTAAAGGCAAAAGAAATTAAAGACATCTCCGGTTTGACACATGGTGTAGGCTGGTGTGCACCTCAGCAGGGTACCTGTAAATTAACATTAAATGTTAAAGAAGGTGTGATCCAGGAAGCTCTTGTAGAGACGATCGGATGTTCAGGAATGACTCATTCAGCAGCTATGGCTTCAGAAATCCTTCCGGGAAGAACATTACTGGAAGCTTTAAATACAGACCTGGTATGTGATGCTATCAATACAGCCATGAGAGAATTATTCTTACAGATCGTTTACGGAAGAAGCCAGAGTGCATTCTCAGAAGACGGACTTCCAATCGGAGCAGGACTGGAAGACTTAGGAAAAGGCCTTCGTTCTCAGGTTGGTACAATGTACGGAACTCTTGCAAAAGGACCTCGTTACCTGGAAATGACTGATGGTTATGTTACAGGCGTTGCTTTAAATGAAGATGATGAAATCATAGGATATCAGTTCGTTAACTTCGGAAAGATGATGGACTTCATCAAAGCAGGCGATGACGCAAACACAGCATTTGAAAAAGCAAAAGGCCAGTACGGCAGAGTTGCAGATGCAGTGAAAATCATCGATCCAAGACACGAGTAATAGAGGAGGAAAATTAAAATGGCTTTATTCGAATCATATGAAAGAAGAGAAAAACAAATTCTGGCTGTTTTAAAAGAGTATGGAATCAATTCAATTGAAGAGACAGCAGAAATTACAAAAGCAGCAGGGCTTGATGTATATACACAGGTAGAAAAAATCCAGCCGATCTGCTTTGAAAATGCAAAATGGGCATACACAGTAGGCGCAGCGATCGCAATTAAAAAAGGCTGCAAAAGAGCAGCAGACGCAGCAGCAGCAATCGGCGAAGGACTTCAGGCATTCTGTATTCCGGGTTCTGTAGCTGACCAGCGTAAAGTAGGACTGGGACATGGAAACTTAGGCAAGATGCTTCTTGAAGAAGAGACAGAGTGCTTCTGCTTCCTGGCTGGACATGAGTCATTTGCAGCAGCAGAAGGTGCTATCGGTATTGCTGAGAAAGCTAATAAGGTACGCCAGAAACCTCTGCGCGTTATCCTGAACGGTCTTGGAAAAGATGCAGCTCAGATCATTGCACGTATCAATGGATTCACATATGTTGAGACAGAGATGGATTATTACACAGGAGAAGTAAAAGAAGTATTCCGCAAGGCTTACTCTGAAGGACTCCGTGCAAAAGTTAACTGCTATGGCGCTAACGATGTAACAGAAGGCGTTGCGATCATGTGGAAAGAGGGCGTAGACGTTTCTATCACAGGAAACTCCACAAACCCGACACGTTTCCAGCATCCGGTAGCAGGCACATACAAAAAAGAATGTGTTGATAAGAACAAGAAATATTTCTCAGTTGCATCAGGCGGCGGCACAGGCCGTACACTTCATCCGGACAACATGGCAGCAGGTCCGGCTTCCTATGGTATGACAGATACAATGGGACGTATGCACTCAGACGCACAGTTCGCAGGCTCATCCTCAGTTCCGGCTCATGTAGAGATGATGGGACTTATTGGTATGGGTAACAATCCTATGGTTGGAGCTACAGTGGCTGTGGCAGTGGCTGTTGAGGAAGCAGCGAACGCCGGGAAGTTTTAAGAAAATCGTATACTTATAGATAGCTTTATAGACCGCACTAACCTTTGATGGCTGGTGCGGTTTTTAAAACTGTGAGTTTATCCAAGAACTAGAATATCACTAAAATAGTGATATTACGAAAGCATTATGATATACTACCAGTAAAAGGTGGTGAAGGTATGGACTTATTTATTGCAAAAGAAGCTCTTGACATATTGTCTTATAAATCGACATTAGGAAAAAGTCTAAAGCAGATTTCATTGAGGGATACGCCTTTGGAATTAATATTGGAAGATATTGCAAGATATCGTGCAAGCTATATAGATGTATTAGTACAGGGAAATTTGATTGGTTCAAGATTTAAGAGTGATGATTCTATAATGCGTAAGTATGAGAAGACAATTAGAACAGGTGGTGGATTTAAACAGTGTTTTAATGATATACTTGGATTTCGGTTGCGATTTGAAAAATATCCCGAACAGTATCCAGAATATTTTAGAGTTGTTGATTTACGAAAAGGAAAGAAAGTAGATGATGGTTACCATGCAATCCACCTATATTATCAAAGAGACAATTTAGCTTATCCTATTGAGGTACAGTTATGGTGCGAAAAAGATTATTTATTCAATATATGGAGCCATCAATATGTATATAAATATAAAGAGCCGGAAATAGGAAAACGTCTTTATATGGAATATATTGAAAACTTAATAACTAACGAGCAGGAATTTGTTGAGCGTCTAAAATATTGGGAAGGTGGATCAGATGGGAGATAAAAAAATATATATCATAGCTAAAATATTTGATAAACAGGGATGTATAGCATATTTGTGTAAGACGGTAAATGAAGCGCGTTGTCTGCCCGGAACATTGGAGGCTTTGAGAGCTGATGGAGTACAAATTGTGATATTAGATGATCCGGATATCTATTCGGAGTATGCCCCATATTCTTATGTAAATGATATGAAAGAGTTTATTGATAAAGTCAGTAAGATGAATCGAGTTGCATAAACTGGATAAGAGGAATGGAAAGCGGTCAGTAGTGCAGAGCAGTACATCATTTTTATAATTACTAAACTATTGATATTTACATTTCCTTGGCGTAATATACTGTTGACAGAGAAAAGCGGTTGTGTCCACTGGACGCAAAGCGAAACCCCAAGGAGTTGCACCTTCTTGGGGCTTCTTTTTCCTTTTGAAGAGGAATAACTTAGGCAGGCTGTTGGTTGTTTATCTCCGTCCAACCATTTGCAAATATAGTAGCAAACTATACCTGCCACAACAGAGATAAGAATAGCGGTTATAATTAATAACCTACAGCAGAAACACCATATTCCGCCTGTTCATTGGTAAAACCTTCGTATACTAGCTGATCAATAAGGCCGGATCGTGAAAAAGCTGTTAAATCTAAGTAATCCTGCGCTTTTTTAGCTGCCTGTTCATTCCAGTCTGCACCGCAGTGATCGGCGGCATAAGTTGCATCTTCATTTGAAAAGCCTTCAAATTCTAACTGTTTTATTAACCCGGTGTAAGAAAATGCGGTAAGGTTTAAATAATCCTTTGCTTTACTAAGTGCATTTTTTTGTGACATTGTCATCTGACTATCAGTTGCTGAACGCTGGTTTTCGGATATCTCTGATTTTTCGGTTTCAGTATTACTTCCATCTCCCATATCAATTAATTTACCATTGTCATCAAACCATGCGTGGAAAGTCATCTGGTAGTCATCGCATTTTAATAAAATGGATACAACCAGGTAATCTTCATAGTACTGGGAAAGCATTACATAATCATAATCAAACCAACTTTCAGTAGCAGCCTGGCCTAAAACTTCTGCTAATTTTTCTGTATCTTCATTGGTACCAGCGGTAACATATAGTATAGATCCGTCTGAATTGACTGTTTCAGCTAACTGGGTATCTTTAAACTCTGCCTGGACGATTTCACTAATGCTTTCTAAGGTTGAAAGTTCTGCATTTGCCAAAGCTTTAGTTCCATTTCCATAAGCATTGGCAGATAATATGCACATTGCAGATAAAATGACTAGAAATTTCCTTTTCATAAATAATTCCCTCTTTTCTTATGTATTCATTCTTTTTCTGTATCTTTTATCTGATTGCGGCTCTCTCCAGACTGCAAAACTATATTTGCTGCCTCGTCTTTTTTGTGACATATTCATCATGCTCCTTTCATGACGGATAGAGCCTTTGATAAGCTAAAAAAATTATATCACATTTAAGGCCCGTCTGCATTTATATTACATTTTGCCATCAATTATTTTTCAAAGTGCTAATACGAAATGCCATGGTGGGAAAGCTGATCCAGAAACAGGATCGGGTATTTATCTGATCAGGTACAGGATAAAATTGGAAAATTATAAATTAGAAATATGTGTTAGATTATTCATGGGGACTGCTGGATATTTCATGTCAATATAAAGATCAAAATGATATGTTTAAATATCTAAAAAAAACGGGAGGTATATCATGAAAATGAAAAGAGCAGGAGCATTGATCCTCACAGGGCTGGTAACAGCTGGGCCTGACAGTAGAAGTAGAACGGCGTGTGGATGGAAGTGACGGAGATAATATTGTGAAGACACGGTTGGCATCGGGGGATATGACGGACTTGTGTATGTATAACTCAGGCTCACTTTTTAAAGCATTGAATCCGGAACAGCATTACCTGATATTGCCCTGTACAGTGTTATCTTTACTGATGTATGGAAAGGTGTCAGCATAGTGACAGCCATATACATTGCGGGACTCCAGGCGATTGATCGGAATTACTATGAGGCGGCATCAATAGACGGCGCCGGAGGATGGCAGAGACTTGTACATATTACACTGCCGCTTATACGCCCGTCCATGAATTCAGTAATTTTACTCTCCTTAATTGGAGGGTTGAGGAATTTTGTGATGATATGGGCTATGACAGGCGGCGGCCCAGGATTTGCCACGGATGTGCTGTCTTCAGCCGTATATAAACAGTATGCAGCAGGTTTTTATGGGTTGTCTACAGCGGGAAATGTAATTATGTTCATTTTAGTTGCAGCGTTTGGCTATCCGCGTACCATTTTTGTTTATGCTCACTAACTCTCTGAAAGAGCGAAGAGAAGCTAACTTGTTGAGTATGAGTCTTCCGGATGTTTTTCGCTGGGAAAATTATAAAGAAATTTTTAGATTGATAATGGCATTATTCTAACAGCTTTTAAGAATGGCTTTGTGATAACTATAGGAGCTGTCATTATTTTGATTATTACCTGCTCTATGTCTGGATATGTCCTCAGAGGAGAAAAGGTAAAGGATGAGTGTTGTCAGTTCCCTGATCCTGGCAGGGCTTATGGTATCGGCAGCAATACTTCCTTATCTTGTACCGGAGGAACTGTTATGCGGAAGAAACTTTGAGAGGTACATTATAGGTGTTTACAAGAAAGAATGTTCCGATGGACATTACACTACTCGTGGTTATGGTAAATGCAGTTTTTACACTGCTCAGCTTCAGAGCAGAGTCAGAGAACTGTATAAAGTGTTGGATACATTTAGTACTGTGGGTGAAAATCAGATTTTAAACTTGGATAAATGCAATGGGGAGGCAGAACTTGGGCAGAAGGTGATGAACTTAGTGATCTCAGATCTTGAGCACTTTCTTTTGGAATAGCGTTATGATAAATTTAAAAGTGAACTCAGATATCTTTTCAGAAAATGGAAGAGTGAAAAAAGCCTCAGCTATGGGTGGATTAAGCAAACTTTTCAGAAAATATAAAAAGGAATCTTTCAACAGATATCTGACATTCATCAGAGTAAAAAGAGCTGTGGAGCTGATGGAACTGAATCCGGAAGTATTTGTAAAAGATATTACTGCTAAAGTAGGATTTAACGATCAATTTCATTTCAGCAGGATTTTCCGTTCCTATACAGGAATATGTCCCACAGATTATATGGAACAGATTGAAGATAAAAACTATTATAGTTACGGAGATGAAAATAAATGCCACGTTTCTGGATCAGACAGACTTAATCCAAAGATTGACGGACATATTGAATCATAGTACAATTACTCAGAGATGTGAACATGCTTTTAACAGACAAGGGTACTTCAATAATTTTTGCTAACCGAATCTAAACCATCCATGTGGTATGATATGTTTACAGATTAAAATTCTGCAAAAATAAATCATATGGAGGTAAACAACATGAAAGTAAACAACATGAAAGTAAACATGAAGAAGGCTATTGGCGCTGGTGCGCTGGCATTGACATTGGCGGCAGGTGGTGGAACGATGGCGTTTGCCGCTAATAACCAAAAGGCGGAGATCCCAACCGAAGATGTAGTTGCGGAGGATGGAAATGCCGTATCTTATAGGACCGTATTTGACTATGAGAATGATTCCAGAGTAGTAAAGGAAGACAGCGTTGATGAAGCTGTCATTGCTGACAGCGGAGAGAAGTGGATACCAGAAGGCAACGATATTATAAGAGAGGAAATAAGCTATAACATGAATAGCAAATAACTTACCAATGGGCCGGGGTACATAAGTACCCCAGCCTTACTGCATATGGAGGCAAAGATGAAACTACTGCTGGTAGAAGATGAGGAAGACCTCGCTGTAATGCTCGCACGAGGGCTGCGTGGAAGAGGTTACACGGTTGAACATGCATATGATGGAGAAGAAGCCTGTTATCTCTACGGGATTGGTGGATATGATCTTGTAATACTGGACTTAAACCTGCCAAAACTGGACGGAATCGAAGTGCTCCGCCGCATACGTGCGTGCGATCCTGCCGCGAGGGTGCTGATTCTATCCGCACGCAGCCGCATTGATGAGCGTGTACTTGGCCTGGACGCAGGTGCCAACGATTATTTAGTGAAACCCTTTGACTTTCTGGAACTGGATGCCCGTGTGCGTACTTTACTTCGTGCGGATTTTGTTCAGCGTGCTCCTATAGTGAAATGTGGCAGACTGTCGTTTGATCCTGCCGCGCGTACACTGACCTGCGATGCCGCGCCGGTACTTCTGACGAGGATGGAGATGGCAGTATTTGAATATCTGATAAATAGACAGGGCATTGTTGTGAGTTCGGAAGAGTTGTTTGAACATATTTGGGATAGTGAGGCTGATCCATTTTCAAATACAGTAAAACTCCATATACATGCAATCAAAAAGAAGCTGCGCGCTGCTGGTGCGGAGCGTGAATATATCGTCAATCTGCGAGGGCAGGGATATATGGTAACGGAGGATCCTTTATGAAAACACGTGTGACTTTGCGTATGCGTATTACCTTACTGACTGGTGCGGTCATTGCTGTAGTGGCTGTACTGCTTACATTATCCTCCATGCTTAATGCCCGCCAGGGACTATATGATTTTAGTGGCGTTGCACGTCAGATCATCGCAGAAGATCAGGCGTCTCAAGGAAATGCTGTGGGTGAGGATAAAGAAACAACATCATCCCAGCACGCACCGGGGACTATTCCAGATACACAAAAGAAGATACTTACTCCCAACCGGGATACCTTGATCACGCAAGCGGAAAGTGACGTGAGACAACAGTTCAACTTGCTCAGTATTGGCTGTTTATTGAGTGCAGTTATATTCGGCATGGTGATGGCGTATCTGTTGGCAGGACGTGCGCTCATACCCGTACACCGGCTCAGCCGGGCGGCAAGCGAAGTCAGTGCCAGTAATATGAACTTCCGTCTGGAATCGACAGATGTGCCTGATGATATTGGAAGCCTGATTAATGCATTTAATTCCATGCTTGACCGGCTCGAAAATGCTTTTGAGAGTCAAAAACGATTTTCTTCAAATGTGGCGCATGAACTGAAAACACCTCTTGCAACAATGAAAATGAGTCTTCAGGTAGCCCAGCTTGAAAATAATGATCCGGAAAATGTTCCATTTTTTGCGGCCACAGAACGCAGCGTAGACAGGCTTGCGGGGGTAGTTACCAGCTTGCTTGCTCTGACCGATGATTCCCCTGTTGAGCTTTGTGATAAAGTTGTTCCTTCTTTATTGCTGTTAAAGGCTGCGGATGATCTTCAGACACTCTATGCCGAAAAAAAACTGCATATAGAAAGCGCTTTTAAAGCCGGGGAGATTACAGTGATGGGAAATATCCGTCTTGTGCAGCAGCTTATAAACAATTTGGTGGAGAATGCAATGAAGTACACTCCACCCAGCGGTACAATATGCCTTACAACGGAACTCTCTGAGGACACTTTTCGCATCATGGTTGCGGACAATGGTCCCGGCATACCGGAAGATGAGCTGAAACATATATTTGAGCCATTCTACAGTATCGATCCCTCCCGGTCCCGTAAACTTGGCGGTGCAGGTCTCGGCCTCTCCATAGCGCGTATGGTGTCTCAAAAACATGGCTGGATTCTGGAGGCTGAAAATACCGGCACCTGCGGGACACTTTTTTCGATTGTAATACCTGCTCAGCAAATATTGTAGAAAGACTGGCGCTGCTTTCCTGCACATCTTGCAAAGTGTACTGCATCCTTCAGCGCACAGATCGTTCATTTTACATGATTTACGATACATGGTACAGAAGTATATCCTGCATCCGCTTTAATTTTCAGTAAGTCTTTTCTCAATAACAATGTGCTGTTCTAATGTTAAATATTTCTGATTGCCTTTATTACTCATAGATATCTCCAATCTGCACAGACAGGCAATCAGCTGCATATACATTATATGGAAAGATACTTAAAGAGTTAAAATAGGTAATTATGCACAAAAATCTTTTCGCTTTTTTTGTGTTTTCTGCTCTTGACGACAAATAGAATATAGCGTAGGATAAAATCATGAAAAGCATTTCATTGATAAGAGAAGGAGGAATGCTATGGAGCAAAATGGATTGGGGAGTCTGTCAGGGCAAGCTGAGTGTATACTGTGCGGATATGGTAAAGGGTATCCGGATGCTCTTACAGGTACGCTGGAATTTTCATGGGAAGTCCGGGGATTGTATGGTAAGCAGGATGCATATCGTCTTAAGGTGTGGAAACAGGGGGAAAATGAACTGGTTTGGGACAGTGGCTGGAATTGGAGCAGTACTCAGACAGGAGTCAGCTATGAGGGAAAGCCCTTTGTAAGTAATTGTGATTATGAGGCGGAAGTATCTGTTAAGATATCAGGAGATCTGCAGAGCAGCGGACGTGTCAGGTTTTCTACAGGATTTCTGAAACGCGCCGAATGGAAAGCTGTGTGGCTGAAGCAGCATGAAGCAGCTGGTACCTCAGCGCCCATGTTCAGGAGGGAATTTATAGCTGAGAACATTCCTAAGAGGGCCAGGCTGTTTATCAGCGGGCTGGGATACTACGAGGCTTATTTGAACGGAAAAAGGGTAGGGGACCATATATTGGATCCTGCATGGACAGATTTTGATAAAAGGATTAGCTATGTGGCTTATGATGTGAAGGAGATGCTCCTGGAGGGTAAAAATGTGATAGGAATCCTTCTGGGACATGGCTGGTACGGTGGTCTCAAAAAAGTGCTTGATCCCTGCTTTACAATGCGGCTGATCATGGAATTTGAAAATGGAAGCATTTCAGAAGTGAGCAGCGGCAGTACCAGGGGATGGTTATGTACAAGCAGCGGACCAATAAGAGAAGAATCTATCTATGACGGGGAGCTTTACGATGCAAGGGACGAGATGGCAGGCTGGAGCACACGTGAATATCACATCCCGCATAATGGAAGCTGGCTGACGCCGCTTGTCGCTGAACCACCTGAGGGGCTCCTGGAGCCGCAGGATCTGGAACCCATACGAGCTGTCAAAATCTTAGATCCGGCTTTAGTTACGCATATGGAAGATGGGACAGACGTGGTGGATTTTGGATGCAATATTGCCGGTGTGGTACGGATTAATATCCGGGAACCAGAAGGTACAAAGATTGTAATCACACATGCAGAGATCCTGGATAGGAGAGGCAGGCCTAACAGAAAGAATCTCAGGAAAGCAAAGGCGTGTGATACCTACATTTCCCCTGGAAACCCGGCAGTTTATCAGCCAAGGTTTACTTATCATGGATTTAGGTATGTACAGGTGGAGGGACTGTCGGAAGCACTGCGGCCAGAAGATATAAAGGCTGTGGTACTCAGATCAGATGTGGCAGTCAGGAGCCGATTTGAATGTTCAGACTCTCTTGTAAACAGGATTCAGGAGATGTGTTTTCAGACAGAGAGCAATAATCTGCATGGTGTTCCAACAGACTGTCCTCAGAGAGATGAGAGGCAGGGATGGCTCAATGACTTGACAGTCAGGGCGGAGGAAGCTGTATATAATTTTGAAATGGCCCGTTTTTTTGGAAAGTATGCCCAGGATATAGCAGATACCCAAGGCAAGAGTTCCGGAGCCATAAAGGATACAGCCCCTTACCTCATGTGCGGCAAAGCGCCGGCGGATCCAGTGTGCAGCAGTTACTTAAATCTTCCCTGGCTGATTTATGAACATTACGGAATAAAGAGCATACTGCAGCGCTTCTATCCGGGGCTGGCCCGCTGGACAAAATATCTTCAGGATTCGGCGGAGAACGGAATCGTTCGCTGGGGGTATTACGGAGACTGGGCTTCACCTATTACAGAAAGTGATAAAAGCAGCTATGGGGCTGGGGCAGTTTCTAAGAATACACCGATAGCCCTGATGTCTACAGGTTTTCTATATTATAATCAGAAACTGCTTGAGAAAATAGCCCTGATAACCGGCAAAGCTTCAGAATCAGAAAAATGGGGGCGTGCGGCCCAACGGACGAAGTTAGCTTTAAACAGAGAATTTTATAATAAGGAAAAGGGATATTACGCAACAGGAAGCCAGGGAGCAAATGTTTTTATGCTTTATCTGGGGGTGGTTTTGGAGGAAGAAAGAGAGAGAGTCCTGAAAAATCTGGAAAAAGATATAAAGGCCCACAGAGTGCATCTGACAACAGGCAATATCTGTACTAAATATTTGCCGGAGGTGCTGGCGGATAATGGAAGAATAGATTTGGCCTATGCTCTGGTGACGCAGACAACATATCCCAGCTGGGGGTACATGCTTTCTAAGGGTGCTACGACTGCATGGGAGCGCTGGGAATATGTAGATCATGGGTGGCAGCTGGAGATGGCATCTCATGACCATCCAATGTACGCTACGATAAGTGCCTGGTTTTATAAATATTTGCTGGGTATCCAGCCGCTGGAAGCAGGATTTGGCACTTTTCAGGTCAGGCCATATTTCCCGATAGGCTTGAAATGGGCCCGGGGAAATGTACATACGGTTAGAGGAATGATTGAGGTGTCATGGGAGAAAAAAGACATATGCCGGGATGGACAGAAGCAGCTTATTCAGGTAGAAATCAAGGTTCCGTTTAACTCGAAGTGCAGTTTTTCACTGTCAGAAGCAGAAGGAGAAATCATGGCGGATGGAGAGATTGGCTCAAGAGTTATGGAGCTGGATTCCGGAGTGCATAATATATCCATATTTTTACCACAGAATAGGTAAAGCCTGTACAGGCTTTATTTGAAATATTAAAACTGGAGTTTGACCGGCAGGTAAGTATGCTGGATTGCTTACCTGGGTAAACTCCATGGAGGAGAAGATGGTAACAAGAATCCTTTATTGAGAATGATCACGTAACTGCCATGCAGGAAGCGGTAGAGTAACCTCTATAGTCAGGGTCACCGCAGAATAGCGTATCTGGATGCGCTGGAGGCTATAAAAGAGAGGGGGGCTGCAGGGATTAGGAAGCAGAAAAGAATTTAATATTTTTTTACCGTATCATGAAATGCTTTTCATTGGAACGTTTGATTATAAAATGATTTAGTAAAGGAGAATAGGTATGAGAAAAAACAGATTATTAACTGGAATATTGGCGGGAACAATGGTATTAACAACACTGACAGGATTTAGTGGCGCAGGAAAGCAGGAGACATATACAGAAGCTGCTAAGAAGGTCAATGATATAGGAAAGGTAAAAGCTTCATCTGGCAGCCCGGCATGGGATACTTCCAGGGAAGATACGGTTACGGTGTCTGTCATCAATAACTTTTACACTGCCGGGGAGAAAAAGCTGGCAGAGGATTATATGGCGCTTCATCCTGAGACAAAGGTTGTAATTGACGTCATTTCTGACAATGATGCATATACCACTAAAATGATGACATCTATGAGTGATGACAGGGCCAATGCTCCTGATATAGTGCATGGGAATTTTCTGGCAATGGCTGTATCGAACGATAATATGGGGATCGCAGCAGAAAAAGGATATATTTATGATTTAACAGAAATGCTTGACGAGGAGAATCCGTATAATGAGGGCAAGCTTGTGAGGGATGTATTTACAGAGGATGATTTGGCACTTGTACTGAGCAGTTCAGGCGGAAAATATAATACATTTCTTCCATTTGATAAGATTGGGTTCGCATTTTTTTACAATAAAGGGATATTCGAAGATAATGGTCTGACAGTACCTGAAACATTCGAAGAGCTTACAGACGTATGCGAGAAACTGCAGGAAGCAGGGTATGATGTACCGCTGTCTGCAGGTGGGGAAAGCTATCGTCTGCTGGACTCCTTCGCGGACTGCATATACCGGGCTGATGTCTATCCGCAGGTATTGATCCAGCCCGGGGATGCACTTTGGGATGAGGCCACTATGTCGGCAAATAAAGACTTCAAGTTTGATGAGGGCAATCTGTATTGTGACCAGCTGACTGTGTTTAGTGATGAACGTGAGATGGCTTTTGCAAGGGAAAATGGATATAACACAGAAAAAAATAAAGCTATGTGGACAGAGTTCCAGAAAATTGCACGCTTTTTCCCGGACAACTGGATCTCAGCCGACAGTACGCAGGCAATTACTGATTTTGAATCCCAGATGGCACCAATACTTTTCCAGGCCAGCTATAATGCCGGAAATATCCTTGCGGACACAAATGCTCTTCCGGATGATATGAAATTTGAATGGGCTACTTTCCAGATCGACTCCTTTGAAAACACACCAGATTATTTTACTGGAAAAATACGTGGATACTGGAATTTTGGCAATATCATGAGCATTGTTAAAAAAGATGATACAGACCATATGGAACGTGTTAAAGACTTTTATAAATTTTGGTATTCACCAAATGGGGCACAGACATGTTTTGAAGAGACTTTAAATAATGGTAACTATATCCAGGGGCCATGTGTAATTGAAGGCGTCGTCTTAAGTGACAATCTGCAGCAGGTTCTTGCAGGCTTTGAGCCGGTAGCTCCATCTAAAGACGGAAACTGGGTAACTGGTTTTTCACGCGTGACGCAGGCAGACCTGCCGGCTTTTAACGGTCTGATCAACAAACTTTCTGAAGAAAAAATTGATATGGACAGCTTTATGGATGAAATGTCCGGATTATATGATAATTATGTGAATGATGCCATAAGCAGGAATGGATACGACCTGGATCCTGCCACAGCAGATACACCTAAAGAATGATGCATTACGGACAAACAGGATTTGCCTGTTTAAGGCGGCAAATAATCTGCCGGGGAAAAACCCCGGCAGGACAGTTTGTCTGGCGTCGCCGAAGTGTTACAAGGAGGTGAATAATAATGAAGAAGTCTCTGGGGTCAAAAATGTTACCCTATCTGTTTATCCTGCCCACATTGGTGCTGATGGTTATTTTTTCTTATTATGCTATCATAAATGCCATTTATACATCGTTTACAGATTCAGTTTATGGTACCACATCAGCATTTGTGGGGCTCGAAAACTATGCCAGGGCATTTCAGGATAAGATTTTTCTGACTTCATTTATCAATCAATTGCTGCTGACTGCAGCAGCAGTTTTTAACAGCGTATTTTTTCCGCTGCTGGCTTCTGAACTTCTGTTTTTTGTGAAACATTCAAAGCTGGCTAATATTATTAAAACATTATTTGTTGTTCCTATGATGGTTCCTACAATTATTACAATTTTTATCTGGAAATATCTTTATAATCCTAATTTCGGAATCAACACTATCCTGCGCAGGATGGGACTGAAAAGTCTGGCCCATAACTGGCTGAATGATGAGACTACAGCATTGCTGTGTATTATATTGATTGGCTTCCCCTTTATTTCCTGCATGTATTTTTTGATTATGCACAATGGACTCAATATGATCAGCGGAGAACTGTATGAGGCAGCGCTGGTGGATGGGGCCACACCCATGCAGGTGGTACGTTTTATACACGTCCCTAATCTGAAACCTTATATTAATACAATTGTCACTTTGTCGCTGATAAACAGCCTGTCGGGGTTCGGCCTTGTGGCCGCAACAACGAATGGGAGCCCGGGATACTCTACTATGATTCCGGCACTGTATATGTACAAGATTGCCTTTGGGGACGGAAAGTTTGGTTATGCTTCAGCATGCGGCTGTGTGTTGTTTATCGTTATTATTATTCTGACACTGGCATCCAGAAAGTTTTTTGGAAATAAGGAGGGCGCATGAAAATGAAAAAAAGGAGAATGAGCGGACCGGGGGTTTTCCTAAGCAGAGGATTGCTGGCAGTTCTGCTTGTGCTGTGTTTCCTTCCAATTATGATTATGTTAAATATGTCTGTAAAACAGCACGTGATGATTGCAAATGATTTCTGGGGGCTGCCGCGTTCCTTTTACTGGACAAATTATATGAAGGCATGGAAATTTATACTCCGGCCTATCATGAACTCCATCCTGGTGTGCGGTATATCACTTGTATTGATCCTCATTGTAGTCTCTCTTTCCGGGTTTGCGTTTGGCAAAATGGATTTTAAGGGACGCCGTGTGCTGTATATGCTTGTTCTTGCTGTTATGATGATCCCCTATACACTTCAGATCATCCCCACCTACAATATTGTT
Organism: Murimonas intestini; assembly: GCA_003148945.1. GTDB lineage: Bacteria > Bacillota > Clostridia > Lachnospirales > Lachnospiraceae > Murimonas > Murimonas intestini. The sequence continues at coordinate 220,805 of QGGY01000001.1, forward strand.
TCCGGGATGCATCTGCTGAATACATACTGGGCTCTGATTATCCCGTATGTGTCAGGCCAGCAGATATTCGGTATCATACTTGCTGAATCATTTTACAGAGAACTTCCAGTGGACATGTTTGAAGCGGCCAGGATAGATGGTGCAGGAGAGGGGTATTCATTTCTGCACATCGCCCTTCCTCTGTCCAAGCCAATCCTGGCAACTGTAGGAATCACATCTGTAGTCGCTATGTATAATGACTACATATGGCCCACTGTGGCTATGACGGGAGGGGACGAAATAAAGACATTCTGTCAGATTGTCTTTAACAATGCCGCGGGAAAAGGGTCCAATGATATGGGGCTTTTGGCGGCAGCATTTGTGATTGGGACAGTACCGCTGCTTATCGCGGTGTCCAGCTGCATGAAATACTATGTACAGGGAATGATCGTGGGGGCCGTTAAGGGATGAGAGCTGATTATAGTAAGTTTTTGGAGCCGTCAGGCAAATACAGGGGAAAGCCTTTCTGGGCATGGAACGGAAAACTGGAAAAGGAAGAGCTGTTAAGACAGATAGACGTGTTTAAGAAAATGGGATTCGGCGGCTATTTTATGCATTCCAGGACAGGTCTTGCGACAGAATATCTGGGGACAGAGTGGTTCGAACTTATAAATGCCTGTGCAGATTACGGTGAGAGACAGGAAATGGAATCCTGGCTGTATGATGAAGACAGATGGCCCTCAGGCACTGCCGGAGGAATGGCATCCGAACCGGAGAAATACAGGGCACATTTTCTCGTGATGGAATGCTTTAACCAGGATGAATACGCTGCCAGAGATATGCGTCCTGATGAAATGGCATTTGCGTGTGTGCTGGAGAATGGGGAACTTGTAAGGTATTACAAACTTCAAAAAGGAAGAGAAGCAGGAGCAGGAGAAACAGTGGCTGTCTTTTACGAAGAGCCGGCAAAAGAGCAGGATATTTATAATGGCGCCACATATCTGGATACGATGAATCCTGAGGCGGTACAATATTTTATCAGTATTACACATGAAGCTTATCATGACAAATGTAATAAAAGGCTGGGTTCATCTATAAAAGGTATTTTTACAGATGAACCTCACAGAAACCCCATGTTTACTGAATTTAATAATGGCAGAGAAAATGCAGTTCCGTATACTCCGGGTCTGTTTGAAAAATTTGAACAGCGTTTCGGATATCAGCTGCAGAGACAATTACCTGATTTGTTTTTTAGAAAAAAGGACCAGCCATTATTAAAAGTTAAGTGGGACTATATAGAGCTCTGCCAGGAACTGTTTTTAGAAAGCTATGCAGTACCAATGCAGAAATGGTGTAATGAACATCATATTATTTTTACCGGACATGTGCTTCATGAGGATACCCTCACAGCACAGACAGTTATGCAGGGATCTCTGATGAGATTCTATGAATATATGGACATACCTGGGGTTGATGTACTGTTTCGGGATAATGAAAACTGGTGGATAATAAAGCAGGCCGCTTCGGCGGCCAGACAGATGGGAAAGGACCAGCTGCTGTCAGAACTTTACGGGTGTACCGGATGGCAGATGAGTTTTCAGGATTATAAAAACTGCGGGGACTGGCAGGCCTTGTTTGGCGTTAATTTCAGATGCCAGCATCTTTCATGGTACACCATGAAAGGGGAAGGAAAGAGAGACTATCCGGCAAGTATCTTCTTCCAGTCAGCCTGGTACCGTGAGTATAAATACGTAGAAGATTATTTTTCCAGAATCAATTGTTTTCTGGAAGGAGCGCAGCCGGAATGCAGGCTTCTGGTGTTAAACCCTGTAGAGAGTGTATGGGCAAGGGCGTATGGAGGGGCATTTGACTGCATAGATCCCAGAGATACAGAGATAAAACTTTTGGAAAAACGGTATCGGGATACATTTCAGTATTTGACTGAAGCGCGCATCGATTTCGAGTATGGAGATGAAGGTATATTGGAGCACGCCGGAAAAATACAAAATGGAAAAATTCTTGTCGGCTGCTGTTTATATGACAGAGTATTAGTCACAGGCATGGATACTATGCGGAGTTCTACATTGCACCTGCTGCGGCAATTGTCGGAGGAGGGAGGAGAAGTTATTTTTGCAGGAAAGGTGCCCTCCTATGTAAATGCTGAGAGCTCCGATGAAGTTTTAGAACTGGCCGGTACTGCAAAGAGGATTCCATTTACGAGAAACAGTATTGCAGGAGCCTGCGCGGACGGCACAGAGATCACAGCAGGCGGGGAGGCACAAAGAGACATTTTGGCGCGCAGTTACCGGGACGGAAATGACAGGAAAGTAATGCTGCTGAACAAAAACTGGGAGGCTGAGTACAGGGATGTTCCCATCTGCCTGGGAGCGGGAAAGAGTGCTTCGTGTTGGAACGCAAGAAACGGACAGGTGTATCCGCTTAATTGTAAGGAGAAAGAGGGAAAGCTTTATGTAAATATCAGCTTTGCAAAGGGAGAAGAAAAACTTTTCCTGATCTCAGACGAAAAGGACGGAGAAAGGAGACAGCCCCAAAAAGAAGAGGGGTGCACATATTTACTTCCGGACTGCTTTCAATATGAGCTTTCTGAGAAAAATATTTGTGTGCTGGACATGGCAAAAGTATCAATTAAAGGGACAGAGTTTGGCCCTATGGATGTTCTCAGGGCGGACCGCGCTATCCGGGATCATCTCGGACTGTGTTACCGGGGAGGGGAGATGAGGCAGCCATGGTATGAGGACAAGACTGAAAAATGCCGGAGGATTCCTGTTGAAACTGTGGATATATGTTATACAGTAAGAATGGAAATATTGTGTGAGGCTGAACTGGCAGTGGAGGATATCAGCCATATTCGCAGAATAGAAATAAATGGAAAAGCAATAAGCCTGTGTCCTTCAGGAATTTGGATCGATCCATGCTTTGCCCGTCTTAAGATTCCCAAGGAATATCTGATAGTGGGCGGCAACAGCATAGTTCTGACCATGGACTACGACAGACACAGCGGCATAGAGTCTGTCTGGCTGCTTGGAGATTTTGGGGTAAGGCTGGAAGAGGGCAGCCTTCCTGTTATCATTGGCCTGCCGGATAAAGTCAGTACCGGAGATATCAGTAATCAGGGATTTCCATTTTATTCAGGAAAAATAACTTACAGATTTACTGAAGTGCAGGGTATCTCACAGGTAAGGATGGCAGATTTTAGGGGCGCATGCGCAATTCTTCGTGGGAAACAGGAGGTGATACTGGGATTTGAGCCCTTCGAGGGCTGTGTGGAAGACCTTTGGGGGATCCAGATCGTATTTGGAAGAAGAAATACTTTTGGGCCGCTGCATCAGTTTCCACGGGAACAGCCATATGTGGAACCTGCCAGTTTCCTGACAGAAGGCAATAACTGGTCCGGGAAATATGTGCTGTATGAACAGGGGATGCTGGAAAAACCTGAGGTGAAAGTTATAAAGCCCCATTGATAAACAGCCGGGATTTATTAAAATCAAAGGAGGAACGAAAGGTGGTAATAGAGACATTCCGTATTTGGGAGAAGGAAGAATACAGTTATGAAAAGTCTTTTGGATTTATTCCTAAAATAACAGGGTATTTTCATGAAGATAATCAGGAACGTCCGTGCATGATAGTTGTTCCAGGCGGAGGATACAGGGCAGTTGTACCATCAGAGGGAGAACTTGCTGCGCTGAAATTTTACGAGTCAGGATATCAGGCTTTTGTGCTGACGTATACGACTGATTATTTTATGGAGTCTCCATTGATGAAACAGCCTCTTTTTGATATTTCGAGGGCAGTACGGTATATTAGACTGCATTCCGACAGATTCCATGTACTGACGGGGCAGATAGTGGTATGTGGATTTTCAGCAGGTGGGCATTTATGTGCCAGCCTCTGTGTTCACCATGGTGATATAGAAGATCTGTCTGGCAAGTACAGCGGGATTTCAAACCGTCCTGATGCAGCGGTACTCTGCTACCCGGTAATTTCAGCTGGAAAATATAAGGATGAAGAATCCTTCACAGCTTTGCTTGGGAAGGGTGCCTCACAGGAAGAATATCAATATATGTCGCTTGAAAAACATGTAAACAGTGATACTCCGCCATGCTTTATATGGACTACGGCGGCAGATGACAGAGTGGCGCCGGAGAACAGTGAACTATACGCAGAAGCATGCAGAAGAAACCATATCCGCTGCGCGCTGCACATATTTTCAGGTGGAAAACACGGACTTTCTCTGGCGGATCAGGTATGGGCAAAAGGGCAGTGCCAGCCCGGATATGTACTGGAACAGCTGGAAAATTATTATATACAGGCGGTAAGAGAAGGCAGAGAAGTACCGCAGGAGGTACTAAATGTATTGGGAAAGGACGGTGCGGATATATGTGATGAAAGGAAGGTAAGTAAGGAGGCGGAGATATGGCCGCTGGCTGCTGCTTCTTTTCTGGAACAGATATTTATGGGGGAAGATAAAGAGTAAAGAAAGAGCCTGCCCTATTACCATAGTTTATCTTTTAAGGTTGGAAAAACTATGGTATACTTACAGAAACATGTAGTAAAGAGGGTGGGAAATTGAACATAACGCAAAAGAAGGGTTCGGTCCATAAGCCGACGATGAATGAGGTGGCAAAAAAGTCAGGAGTGGCTCTGTCCACAGTATCTCACGTAATTAATGGGACTGCGCCTATTTCAGATGAGACAAAGGCCAGGGTCCAAAAGGTCATTGAGGAACTCAACTATACGCCGAATGCCCTTGCCAGGGGACTTAGACACAGCAGAACAAATACTATTGGGATTATTGTTCCTGATCTTACAAATGAATTTTATGCCAAGTATGCAGCCTGCCTGATTAAGCTCGCCGGGGAAGATGAGGTTTCTGCATCCCTGATAGATTTCGGGTACAAGAAAGAGCGGGAAGAGCGGGGAGTGGATACTCTGATAAGAAGCCGTGTTGACGGTGTAATATTTTTGGGCGGCAGCCAGGATGAAAATTTAATAGAGAGACTGGACAAGGCAAATATCATTACGGTCTTTGCTGACCGTTATTATAAGGATTATCCTTCAGTTTCCTTTGATAATTATGAGACAATGTATCATCTTATCAGGTGTTTGTGGGAAAATGGATACACAAAAATAGGGTATATTTCTGAGGCCATGACTATGGTGAATCTCATAGACCGCTACCGGGGAATCATGGATGCTTTAAACAATTATAACATGGAGCTTCAGAAGGACTGGACGCTGGAAGACAGCTGGCTGAGGATGGAAAAGCTCCATACTGCAAAAGATATGGTAAACAGGCTCATAGGCAGGATATCCAGGGACAGTATGCCGGAAGTACTTATTGCATCAAGCGATATGATTGCTATAGGAATATTGGATGCGCTTCTGCAGCATGGATATAAGGTACCTGAGGATATCGGTGTGGTGGGATACGATGATATGACGATGGCAGCGTATTATAATCCTTCTGTGACTACTGTGCATCAGGATTATGCCGCCGCTGCCAGGGAGACATATAGACTGCTGTGTGATAAACTTGCCGGCAGGGAAGAGAATGAACACGTTGTGATCCACAACGAACTGATAATACGTAAATCACTTGTTCTCAAGAAATAAAATGGTTTAAGATTTCAGATTTATTGTTACCCTGTTGTGAAAAGCATTTCATTACAAAACTATAGACGGGAGGTTTTACTATGGGGAATATTAACGAAAAAGTAGTAAGAAATAATTATAATAACGCGAAAGAGATCTATGCATCTTATGGAGTGGATACAGATGCGGTAATAGAGGAATTTAAGAGTATACCTATATCTGTCCACAACTGGCAGGGGGATGATGTTAAAGGATTCGAAGGACTGGAAGGCGTGCACAGTGAGAATGTTGTGACAGGCGGATTTCCGGGAGCGGCCAGAAATGGGGATGAGATGCGTCTGGACATGGAAACAGCCATGAAATATTCTCCGTGCCGCCATAAGCTCAATTTGCACAGCATGTATGCGGAGCCAGGACAGAAGAAAGAACGCAATGAATATGACACAGAGGATTATCAAAACTGGATAGACTGGGCCAGAGAGAAAAAAATAGGCATGGACTTTAACTGCTCTTATTTTACGCATCCCATGATGAAGGATATGTGTTCTCTGGCTTCGCCGGATGAAGGGATACGCCGGTACTGGATACAGGCGGGCAGAATGTCCAGAAAAATAGCAAATGACATAGGTGCAAGCCTGGGAGAAGTCTGCCGGAATAATACATGGGTCCCGGATGGGACAAAGGACATGCCGGCTGACAGAAGCGCCTACAGGATGCGTCTGAAAGATTCTCTGGATCAGATATTTGAAGCAGAATATGACGCCGACAATATGTGTGATTGTCTTGAAGGCAAGGTGTTTAGTATCGGGACAGAATGTTTTACCGTAGGGTCACATGATTTTTATCTGGCATATGCAGTCCAGAACCACCTGGGTATTACTATGGATACAGGACATTATCATCCACAGGAAAATGTGGCAGACAAGATATCCGCCATTATGCCATTTGTAGATAATATTATGCTCCATCTGTCCAGAGGAGTCAGATGGGACAGCGACCACTGCCTGATCCAGGGCGATGAGCTTTCTTATATTATGCAGGAGATAAAAAGGCAGGGGTTGTTCCACAAGAATGTGGGGATTGGCCTGGATTATTTTGATGCTACGATTAACAGGGTTACTTCCTGGATTATTGGCCTTAGGGCAGCGGGAAAAGCGCTTTTGGGAGCGCTGGTGGAGCCGACAGGAATGCTGCTCAAAGCCGAAGAGGAGGGAGAGCTGACGAGAAGGCTGGCTCTGACAGAGGAGTTTAAAAATCTGCCTGTTAACAGCGTGTGGGATTATTTGTGTCTGAGAGAATCGGCCGGTGTAGGTATTGATTGGATGGATGATATGCAGATATATGAAAAAGAGGTACAGATGAAAAGATGAGCCAAAACAGGCTGCATGATGTAAAAAATAAACATGGAAAGATTTTTAAGTTATTTCCATAAAATAAGAAGTTCCCATGGAATACAGTACTTTTCATACTTGATATTTCATGAGAGCTTCTTTCTATTGCTGTTTATTTTAGAACGCAAATCTTTCTATTTCAGCTTCGGAAGTATCTCGATCAGCACTTGTACTGCATTGTTCAGCCTCTGCAGCTCTTCTTCTGTGAGCAGTTCCTCCAGCATATGTATAAAAACCTTGTTTTTCAGATAATACTCATCCAGATATGCAGATGCCTTCGGCGTAAGCCGGATCCAGACAGACCTTCTGTCCTGGTCGTTACTCACACGTTCTACGAACTGATATTCACTCAGCTTGTCGGTCAGTTTAGTCACCTGCTGTTTTGGCACTTTCAGTTCCTGGGCCAGCTTTGTCATGGTAATAGCCCCGCACCTCTTCACTGTCTCCAGGCAATAGTAGGTCTCCAGGCTCATCTCCCGGTTTAGCGTATCTTTAAACGGCTTGATTAGCTTGGAGTGCCAGTCAGGCATTACAAGCAGTAAATTTTGTACAAATTGTTCTGATATCTTTTCAGTCTTCATCCTTCTTCCCCCGTTGACAAATGTATTGAAAGGTGTTATTCTAATAAATTAGTAAATAAAATATGACTATCATGTTTAAGTTACAGTCTTGAAGCTATTATATAACAGATATATTTTTAGTCAAGTGGATCTGTTAAATTGAACCATATTATTAAAAGGATCAAAAAAGGAGATGCAGATATCTATGCAAAAAAGCAAGTGGAACGTACTGGACGTGATAAAAAATAACTTCCGTTTCAGCACACTGAGTTTTATTTTTATTATTTTTTATGTGAATATTTTTCAGACCATCTTTGGCCCTGAAAACTCCATTGTGGGCGTCATCTTTACCATCATGATGTCAGCATCCATGGTACGGGACCTGACTGCTACGCCCTTTCGCCACCTTATCGTTCAGACACTTGTACTTGTGTGGATGGCACTTGCCGCATTTTGGGTGAGTACATTACCTGCTCCCCTGTCCTTTGTCATTAATTTTATCACATTATTACTGATTTTGTATGCCTATACATATGAATATTCCAATCATATATATTTTCCTTATATTTTATCCTACTTATTCCTGGTATTTATTTCACCTGTAAATGCCCAGCAGCTCCCCAAAAGAATGATCGGCATGGCAGCAGGCGCTGTGTCCATTATGCTGTATCAGTGGATTATGGGAAGAAAACGAGTTGAAGAGACGGCCAGGGATGTGCTGACAGAAATGCTGGATGATATTTGTCTTCTCATTTCATACCGGCTTGGAAAGACTGAAGAAAAACCGGATCTGACAGATATACGCCGCAAACTCTGCCGCCTGGGGAGAACAGTATATGAACGGAGAAAAAAGGTGCTGTGTATCTCTGACGCCAGTTTCTCCATGGTAGCCGCAGGACGGGGACTGGAACATTTGCTGATCCTTGTCCATGAACTGCCAGAACAACTGTCTGACTGTGATACTGCCATTCTTCTGTATACTCTGGACCGGCTTGCATCTTTCTGTGCTTTTCTCCAGGGTGAGACAAAAGAGCTTCTGCCTCTCCGCTTATCTGATCTTTCTGACGAAAAGGATGGAAAGACAGCTCATCTGTTTTACAATAATCTGCTGTATACACAGGACAGACTCCTGCACATGTCTGACCCTCAGAACAAAACACATTACAGGAAAACCGCTCTTTCCCTGAAGGTACGCCTTCAGGCAGCTCTTGATCTGAGTCCTGTCAGAGCTGTCTATGCCTTACGAACGGCATTGCTCCTGTCCTGTGCCACCCTGTTAGTACAATGTCTTGGTCTTCCTCACGGCAAATGGCTGCTGTTTACCCTGGCTTCTGTCTCCCTGCCCTACGCAGACGATGTACCTGTCAAGATGAAAAAACGTATTCTCGCAACTATATCCGGCGGTATATTATCTGTAGTGATCTATTCGCTGGTTCCGTCTCCGGCAGGACGTACCGCTGCCATGATGCTTTCCGGATATTTGTCTTTTTATTTTACAGATTACAGGGAAACCTTTACCTGTTCAACCATAGGTGCACTTGGGGGCGCCGTCTTTATGGGCAGTTTCGGTATTAAGGCTGTGGGTGGTATGTTCTTGGTAAGGCTTGGCTATATTTTAGCGGGCGCCGCTGCAGGATATATAGCAAACTGCATTCTTTTTCCTTACAACCGCGCCAAAGCAACGAGACAGCTCTGGAAAAAATACAAATCTGTCACAGAGCTTCTTGATAAAATTTGTCTTTCTGGTTCCATGGATTCCCAGTTGTATTACCATCTGGTAATCCAGGCATACCTGCTGGAAGAAAAACTGTCCCAAAATGCAGATCTGGAACAATGGGAAGAATTTCCCCGGCTTTTGACCATATATCAGGAAAAGATACGAAAAGCCCACAGGAAGCTGATCGCAGGACGTGCCAACGCCCCTGTATTTGAAGGCGGACACTTGAGTTAGAGCTGCCTTTTTACGCTGTTTCCAGGCTCTGGAAATAAAAACGCCGCAGTAGTATATGGCTCAGTATAAAATCTGTCATATACTGCTGCGGCTGTCTCTGAGTGACTTTTTGATTTGTTTCCTCATGAAAAAATATTTACATAAGAAACATCACATGAATGGGGAACATCATGAGTCAAAGCCCCGGGATTCTTTAAAAACAGAAATGGTTATGACAATGAACTTAAGAGGCTGGAGAAATTTCTTAAGGCTTAGGACATCAAAGGCCTCACATCCGCAGTGCAGAGAGGTTGCCTGCAGTCTGCTAAAACTTTTCTCAGAGAAATATCCTGCATTTTTCAAAGATTTGCTGGAAGACAATTAGTACTATTGAGCATGTCTGTGTATCTGCGGCAATTTATTATTTAGGGTACACACTTCTGAATGCTCGGAGTTATGAGATGAATATACGAGTACCGCAGTTTCTTTAAAGGCTGCGGTACTTTTTGCGCTCTGCTTGTCAGACGATTAGCAGAGGAGCTTTTAATTAATCATTACAGTTATAAAATAAAGAGAAAAGTTTAATGAGAGAAAAGTGATTTAAGTATTGCATACAGCGAACGTATGTGCTATCATTATGTGAAACAGAACAAATGTTTTTGAGAAGGGAGCATATGATATGCAGGGGAGAAGTATAAACAGAGAATTCATAGGCTTTACTCTTATTTCAGGCCTGATTTCTTTTGGCTATAATGTGGTAATGACAGTCATTCCGTTGAGGATGACAGATCATGGACTCAGCTACGGCAAAATAGGGAGCGCCATGTCAGCTGTAGCTATTGGTTTGATGGTAATTAAGCTGCTGATCGGACATCTCTCTGATATTCTTGGAACAAAGAAATTTATACTCTCATCTCTTGCAGGGCTGGCGGTAGTATCAGTACTCCTGGCAAGGGCTGATGAAATCGTGGCATTTACTGTATTGATGGCAGCCCTTGGAATCTTCCGCGGGATATTCCTTGCTGTAAGCGGCTCATACGTGATGGATATGGCGAGCAGCGGAGGATATGGGAAAATATATGGGGCCGTACAGAGCGTATCTTCTCTGCTGGCCAGTATTGGGGGGATCATATCTGGCCTGCTGTACCAGTTCCGGGAAGGAGAATATGCTCTTTACATATGCAGCTTTTTGCTGATGGCGGCATCTGTCTGGGCGGCTGCAGGCCTTAAAAGCGATCGTAATGTCCGCAGAGAACGTCTGCCCATCCTGCAGATATTTAAGTCTATAAATAAAAGGATCCTGATATTCTGCGTATTAATTTTTATACAGTCTTTTGTGGCCGGTCCAATGTGGAGCTTTATAATTCCCATGTATTGTTATAATGTTTTGCTTTTTTCACCGGCAAAACTGGGAATACTCATGTCAATGGATGAACTTGTCAGCGCGCCGACTTATATGCTGGCAGGACGTATTGTGGATAAAGTAAATGTAGTAAAATTCAACATTATCTTCCTGCTTCTGACGGCGCTGGGTGGCCTGCTGCTTATAAAATCACAGTCTGCTGTTGTATTCATGATTGTATTTCTATTATGCAGTGTGTCCATTTCCTGCACATTTGTGGGAATACCCAAAGAAAGGGTAGGGTACATAAGAAAGGAACAGAAGGGATTAGAGCTTGCGCTTATATCCCTGTGCGGAAGCCTGGGTGATTCCCTCGGGAGCAACATACTGGGAAAAGTAGCAGAAAAATATACTATAAATCAGTGTATCTATATTTTTGCAGCCTCATATGTATTAATGGCTGTGCTTACAGCAGTTCCGGTTTTGTTTTCTTCATCTAAAACTGCTTCAGAGAAGAAATCATAGGGCCTGCATGATTCATGTTAAAGAAACAGAATGATTATCAGCGGATGACTGCCTTTGACAGGTTCATGTTTGGCTATAACTATTCTTTCCACTTGTGCTATCTCTCTCAGTCTTTTATGATAAATATGTAAGCTGCTTGTAACTATTCAGCAGGTCTGTGCATTTACAGCCGCTTATACATAGACTGATGGAGGATTGAAATGAGAAAGAATACAGAAAATATAACATCAAGACAGTACCAGATACTGGCAGACCATATGGATATTTATCAGTTTATGATAGAGATCTATGAAAGAGACTGGAGAAACGGCGTCCCCGCACCATTTCTGGAATATGCACTTTCTTCAGACTGGATGGACTTGTCATATACACACAGAAATAAGATCTGGCTGGATGGCGGCAAGATCGTTGGATTTGTTTTTACTGAGAAACCGGTGACAGACATATATTTTAGCCTTAGGCCGGGATATGAAGAACTGGCAGCTGATATGGTTTTGCATGCTGACAAATATATGCCGGGATGTGACGGGGAAAGACAGCTGGTCATATTTCAGGGACAGGATGCCATCATGAAGGCTGCACAGGAACTTGGTTATTCTAAGACGGGTGAGCATATTGATCTGCAGATTGATTTTGATAAGCCGCTGGATTACAGACTCCCGGAAGGGTTCAGAATTGTACCACAGGGAGAGCAGGATATAAGAAGGGCGGCTGAATGCTGTTGGAAAGGATTTGAGCGTGAGGCAAAGGAAGGTCCCTGGAATGGAAATGCTGAAGGCGGGTATCAGCTCAGCCAGGCCCCGCATGCAACAATGGAGTATAATGTGGCAGTGGAAAACGAAGCAGGGGACTATGTATGCTGGGCTGGAATGTGGTGGACACCTGAGAATCATCTTGCCTATATGGAGCCCTTATGCACACTGCCGGAATACAGGCGCCGTGGTATTGCCGCTGCCGCACTCTCAGAAATGTACAGGCGTATGAAACCTCTTGGAGCAACACATATGACCGGGGGCAACAATTCCTTCTATGTAGGTATTGGATATAAGCCGGCGGTGAAATGGACTTTCTGGAAAAAGATACAGCCGGCAGGATAAAAGTGATATTGATTTCTAAAGACGGCAAAACGGCTGTATCATTTTGAGGGGTATATGGGATTGATATGAGGCTGGAATAATGAGCAGTGAGAGGTAGCACCGGATATCATTGCATATATTGTCATTGTTTGTATAATGTTGTCAATATTGCGTGCAAGTCTTGTAATTTTTCCGCACAGAGGATAATTTAAATCAGAGAAATAAGTGCGGAGGAACAGAGGATGATTTTTAGCTGGAAAAAACTGGCCAAAAAAGAAGAGGGTTTTACACTTGTGGAACTGATAGTTGTACTGGTGATACTTGCATTATTGTCCGCTGTTTTGGTACCTTCACTGTTAGGTTTTATTGATAAGAGCAAGGAAAAAGTATGCCTTGTCAACAGAAATATGATAGAACGCTATTACAGGGCGGAAGTAATATATGCACCGGATACAAAAATGCAGGATATGCTGGACGGAAATTCTGTGACGGGAACGGATGCTTCAGAACTTTCCTGCCCCTCAGGCGGAGACTACAGCGTATCGTCTGACGGCCAGCATGTGATCTGTTCTGTCCATGGGGGCGGAGACGGGGAGTCAGATGATACTGTGACGAAACCGGAAGAAAAACCCGATGGAGAACAGGGGCCGGGCGGAAATGGCGGAGGTCTGCAGCCGCCGGATGGCAGCGGAGCAGAGAAATATCCGGGGACAGATATTGTTGTCCAGGAGAGTATATGGCCTACTATGGATGATTTCGTGAATCAAAATTCGTGGAATATCGTGATGGAACCTGGTGGTGTATTCAAACATGGGGAGAACTATTATGTAATTACCTCACAAGGAAATGTTGACAGGGACAGGGTGGACAAGGGTCCGGATGCATATCTGGGAGAAAGGTTTGTCAAAAAGCTGACAGGAAAGGTGCTTCAGGGAGATTTTCCACTGAATAGTTATGAGCAGGGAGATATCGTTGATGTTAACGGAACATATTATATTTGGGCCGATTATGCCACTCCCGGTTCCATGCCTTCAGAAGGAGCTTACGGCTGGTATAAGATACCCTGACTGCTTCCAATATAATTTATGAATTTACGAAGGACTGCCGTACCGCGGCAGTCCTTTTATCTTGGAAACAGATCAAGAAAGAGGAGCATATTTTGAGCACATGACTTTTTAATTGAAGCATTAATTAAAGGGTGAATTAAAATCGTAACAGTTCAGCCTTCCAATGTTCCGCGAGGAGCGCTGTTATAGATCAGATGGCTGAACTGTAACTTAAAATAAGAGAAAGAATCAGATATATATCGTTTTTTGGCAATAATGGTGATATAATAAATTACAGTGCGAAAAAGTATTTTTGAGTTTAGGGACAGAAGTTTTTAATGGGCAATTAATAGTAATATTGAATGAGATACCGGAAGCGGAAAACTAATACGAAGGGATAAACAGTGCTATGAAGGAAGCGTTTCAGTTGGTAAAATCGTATAAAGATAATAGTACACTCAGAAGCAGTTTTAATTCCTTAGCCAGGGAAACTTTTGGCATTAGTTTTGAGGAATGGTACAAGAATGGCTTTTGGGGTGAAATGTACAATCCATATTCAGTAGTCAGGGACAATGAAGTAGTTGCAAACGTATCAGTGAATAAGATGGAGTTTGAATGTGGGAATAAAAAAAGAAAATATATCCAGCTGGGTACGGTGATGACGAAAAAGGAATACAGGGGGAGGGGGATGATCAGGTTCCTGATGGATGAGATCAAAAAAGAGTACTTGGACAGTGCAGATGGTATGTATTTATTTGCCAATAACAGCGTTCTGGATTTTTATCCCAGATTCGGATTCAGACGGGGAAAAGAATGGAATTTCCACAAAAAAGTTAAGATTACAGGCAGCAGCCGGGTACAGCAGATTCCTATGGAATCACGCCATGGCTGGAAGACAGTAGAGAATGCCGTCATCAGCTCAGCCAATAACAGCTTATTTGAAATGAAAAATAATATGGGCCTTATTATGTTTGGACTGACTCAATTCATGAAAGATAACGTTTATTACATTGAAAGTGAGGACGCATACGCTGTTGCGGATATAGAAAATGCCAGGCTGGTGCTTTATGCTGTCTATTCTGAGAGGCCGGCTGATCTGGAAAAAATTATAGAAGCCTTTGGCAGCGAAATTACGGAGGTTGTATTAGGTTTTACGCCTTTAGACGGGGAGGGGTTCACAAAAGGGGAGATTCATAGCCATGACCTGACCTTGTTTCTGCTTGGACAAGGTTTTAAGGAATTTGAAAATGCAGGAATGATGTTCCCGCTGCTTTCACATGCATGATTACTGATACATGCATAATTACAACAAAAATACAATATAAATTAAGATAAGAAAGGGAGAAACAAAATGCAAAAATTTTCTGAGATAGTATATGAACGTCCGGATACAAATGCCTTTATGGGAAAGATTGAAGAGTATATGGAAAAGCTGCCGTTAGCTGGAAGCTATGAAGAGGCGAAAGAACTGTTTTTGTGGATGAACAGTGAGGCGGATCATCTGGATACAATGAATACAGTGGCCAGTATACGAAATACGATCAATACAGCTGATGAATTCTACGAAAAAGAAGTAGAATTCATGAACAGCGAGCTGCCTAAGATACAGTTGAAAATGAAGGAGGCAAATAAGCTGCTTCTGGAATCACCATGGCTGAGTGAATTTGAGAAGGATTTCGGAGAGCTGTATTTTCTGAATATAAAAAACAGGATGCGTCTGGCAGATGAGAAGATTATTCAAAATCAAATAAGAGAGAGCCAGCTTACACAGCAGTATGCAAAGGCATCAGCTGTCTGCACCGCCACATTCCATGGAGAAGAAGTGAATTTTTACGGGCTGCTGAAATATATGCAGAGTACTGACAGAGCTGTGAGAAAAGAAGCGTTTGAAGCCTGGGCCGGGCTGTATGAGTCTGTATCAGGAGAACTGGACAAGATTTATGACGAGCTTATCAAGGTGCGCTGTGAAATGGCGGAAGTATTGGGATTTTCTGATTATATTGAAATGGCATACCTCCAAAGAGAAAGATATGATTACAAAAAGGAGGATGTGGCTGTATTTAGAAAACAGATAGAAGAGACAGTAGTGCCTGTATGCCGGCGTCTGTTTGAAGAGCAGAGGGAACGGCTGGGTATAGAAACGCTTCACTACTATGACGAGGCGCTTGTATATCCAGAAGGGAATGCAGTTCCGTCAGGTACAAAGGATGAGATGATAGAGAAGGCAGGGAAAATGTACCATGAATTATCTCATGAGACAGGCGAGTTTTTTGACTTTATGGTCTGCAATGACTTGTTTGATCTGGAGACAAAGCCGGGCAAACGCCAGGGCGGGTACTGTACATTTTTAGCGGATTATAAGGCGCCGTTTATCTTTTCAAATTTTAATCAGACAAGCGCAGATGTGGATGTACTGACACATGAAGCGGGACATGCTTTTGAAGCCTACATCGCTTCCAGGCTCCTGCCTCTGTCCGAGCAGTCCTGGTCTACTTCGGAAATCGATGAGATCCATTCCATGTCCATGGAGTTCTTTACGTATCCATGGATGGAGCTGTTTTTTGGGGGAGATGCGGATAAATACCGCTATGCCCATCTGGCTGATGCCCTTGAGGTGATCCCATATATGGCGTGTGTGGACGAATTC
Source organism: Murimonas intestini (assembly GCA_003148945.1). Classification (GTDB taxonomy): domain Bacteria; phylum Bacillota; class Clostridia; order Lachnospirales; family Lachnospiraceae; genus Murimonas; species Murimonas intestini. The sequence goes on from QGGY01000001.1 coordinate 236,914, forward strand.
CAGCATGAGGTATATGAGGGCAGGGTGACAGATGCAAAAGAAAGACGGAATATATGGAGCCGTCTGGAGAAGAAATATCTGCCCTGGAGGGATTATGACGGAAATGATTTCCTGGAAAATGGCGGCTTCTGGATGCAGAAACAGCATATATTCCTGTTTCCGTTCTATTATATTGATTATGCGCTGGCTCAGATGGGCGCTCTTGAGTTATACGGGCGTATGAAAGAGAACAGGGAGGAAGCCTGGAATGATTACTGCAGGCTGTGCCGCGCAGGAGGAAGCAAGGGGTATTTTGAATTGTTAAAAGAGGCGCATTTGAGTAATCCGTTTGCGGGCGGTACGGTAGAAAAAATCATGGGGCAGATTAAAAAAGAGCTGTAACTGTGAAAGTACCGGACAGGTACGAAGAGTTTTAAATGGACAGCCGTTCAGGTTAGAGGAATATCATCATCATTGCATTTTCCTTTTATAACCTGGGCGGTTCTTTTTGCCGTTACTGTTTACACTGGTGAAAGCAGTCTGCAATTACTTGACTTAAGTTCAAAAGAAATATTATAATAATTTGGTGAAGCCGGAATAGTATCAGCCTCGATAAATAAAAGACAGGAATGGAGAATTTTACATATGAACAAGAAAGAAATCAGTGAGATAAAGAAGCTGTTAACCCCTAACAAGTCAGTATTTACCCGTATTTGCGGATGTTATGTGGATGCAGAGAAGAACCAGAAGACAAAGCTTAAAGAGGCCTTCCTTTCGCTCTTGGAAGAAGAGGCCTTTAAATATTTTGCGATTTTTAAGAAAACACTCTCAGGCACTATCGGAAGGAATCTGATCAATATGGAATTTCCGCTGGATCAGGAGATGGGGGACGGCACCCAGACCTTCCTGCTGAAACTGCGTGATACAGAATTAAAGGATGATGACCTTATAGAAGAGTTCTATCAGAAAGTGATGGAGACATATCTCTATCCTGAAAACTATTACATTATCCTGGTGCATGGCGCTTATGATGTTCCGGGAAGAGCATCGGACAACCTTGATATGGATGACGCTTCTGATTATGTGTATAATTTTGTACTGTGCAGTATCTGTCCCGTGAAACTCTCAAAGCCTGGTCTCTGTTACAATATTGACACGAACCAGATTGAAAACAGGATACAGGACTGGATTGTGGAGACTCCCGATGTGGGATTTCTGTTTCCTGCGTTTAATGACAGGAATACAGATGTACATGGTCTGTTATATTATGCCAAGAATCCGGAGATACTTCAGGAAGAATTCATTGACCAGTTCCTGGGATGCAGGATACCCCTTAGCGCCAAGACACAAAAGGAGACCTTCCAGACGATCATTGAGGAGACGTTGGACCGGAGCTGCGATTTTGATACAGTTATGAGTATACAGGAGAATCTGAACGAGCTTCTGGAGGAGAGGAAAGAAGATCCTGAACCGGTGACGCTGGACAAAGTGGAAGTTAAAAGGCTTCTGGCAAACAGCGGAGTGGCCAATGAAAGACTGGAAGAATTTGATACCCACTATGAAGCGGCGGCTGATGAGAAGACCAGTTTCATAGCGGCAAATGTGGCGAGTGTGAGAAGTTATGAAATCAAGACGCCGGACGTTGTCATAAAGGTTTCCCCGGATAAAGCCCAGTTGGTTGAACACCGGGAGATAGACGGAATCCCCTATATACTGATCAAGGCTACTGACCAGGTAGAGATTAACGGGATTGCAGTAAAATCGTCTGTAAACGGTGCAGAAGGCTGAACTATAATACTGTTCACTCCGTGACCAGTAACACGCTCCGCGATGCACAGAAACGGCAAAAACCGCCGTTTCGCGCTGCAACCCTCGGGATTTTCGTGCAAATACGCACGAAAACACCTCGCGGGATGGTGACGTGTGAACAGTAACCTATAAACAATCAGATACTGCAGATGCGGAAGTGTTCAGATTAAATTTAGAATAAGCAGGAAAGAGGGAAGGCTGTGGGGATTTACGGAAAATATTTCCAAAAGTATAAAATACCTTTTTTAACAGCTATATTTTGTGTGAGCTGCGAGGCATTCTGTGACCTGCTGGGGCCTACGCTGATGGCCCGGATCATCGACAGCGGTATAGAGCGGCAGGACACGGGGCAGGTGCTCCACTTTGGCGCCCTGATGATATTGGTTACCGGAGCCGGGGCAGTTTTTGCGGTCATCAGGAATATACTGGCGAGCAATGTGTCGCAGCGCGCCGGCAAGGATCTTCGGGGAGATCTGTTTGAAAAAATCATGCATTTTTCTGAGGCAGGAGCCGACAGGATCGAAAGCGGTTCCCTGATCACCAGGATGTCCAATGATACTACACAGGTGATACAATTTATAAACGGTATCATGAGGATATTTATGAAAGCGCCTGTCACATGTATAGGCAGCATTATTCTGGCCACATTTTTAAACTGGAGGCTGAGCTTTATCATTTACGGGGTAGTGGCGGCTGTGGCTGCTATGATCATCCTGAGCATGAAACTCTCTTACCCCAGATTTGCCGTACTTCAAAAAGCCATGGATCAGGTGAACCGGGTAGTGCAGGAATATCTGATCGGAGTGCGGCTCGTCAAGGCATTCGGCACATATGAAGAGGAAGAAAACCAGTTCAATAATGTTAACAGAAATCTGATGGACAGCAGTATCAGGGCTCAGATGATCATAACTTATATAGCGCCCATCCTGAACCTTACAGTTGGGATAGGTACGGCTGCTGCTGTTTATCTGGGAGCCCGCCTCTTTAAAATAGAACTTGCCAATCCCGGAGATATTTCTGCATTCATTATCTATATGGCGCAGATATTGAGCTCTCTTTTGATCATTACAAATATATTTAATACATTTGTGAGGACGAAAGCCTCCACACAGCGTATCAAAGAAGTGCTGGATCAGGAGGAGGACTTAAGCCTTCCGGAAGAAATGGCATATCAGGCTGACGGGTCCGGCACCGGGGAAGAGGGCAGGCTGAAGGGAGAGGTCGCCTTTTCGCATGTGACATTTTCCTATCCGGGAGGCAGCGGCCTTCCTGTGCTGGAGGATGTGTCCTTCCATATCCGCCCGGGCAGAAGCCTTGCTGTTATAGGCCCTACAGGGAGCGGCAAATCTACACTGGCATGGCTTTTGCTCAGGTTCTATGATGCAGACGAAGGTGAGGTGCTGCTTGACGGAACAGATGTGCGCCGGATGGATGTCAGGACGGTCAGACAGAATATAGCGCTGGTACCCCAGAAGCCCATGCTGTTTTCGGGTACAGTGCTGGAAAACCTCCGCTGGGGCAAAAGTGATGCAAAGAAAAAAGAGGCAGAAGCTGCCCTGCAGGCAGCGGAAGGCTCTTTTATCCTGCAGGCAGCGGAAGGCCTGGATAAAAATCTGGGCAGTGCCGGAGTGAATCTGTCAGGAGGGCAGAAACAGAGGGTATCCATAGCCAGAGGAATCATTAAAAATGCTCCTGTCCTTGTACTGGATGATGCCACAAGTGCCCTCGATGCGATTACAGAAGCCCGTGTGAGAAAAAATCTTCTTCAGGGACGCCAGAAGAGGACGACAGTATTTATCACCCAGCGCTGCACAACTGCAATGGCTGCAGACGACATACTTGTATTAGAAAACGGCAGATGCATGGGCTATGGAACACATGAGGAACTGATGGAAAACTGCCGTATCTATCAGGAAATTTACCAGTCTCAGATTGAGGGGAGGCGCTGACAGATGGCAGATAATATGCACACAAACCAGAAGATGCCTGCTCTTACGAGAGGAGGCGGAGGAGGGGGCGGCGCAGCACGTTTTGCTCCGGGCAAGAAAGCGAAAGACGCTAAGGGGACACTGGAACGCATTGTTAGGATCTATCTGCAGTGGGGGAGGACAGTGTTTGCCGCAATGCTGCTGACAGCCCTTTCATCTTTAATAGCCGTAGCCATCCCCTATTTTACAGGCCGGGTTTTCAATATCTTTGATGTGGAGACAAGATCAGTGGATGAAACGGTGATGATGAAGCTGCTGGCGGCTGTGCTGCTGCTTTATGGTGCCAACTGGCTTGTAACTACAGCAGGCTCTGTTATTATGCTCAGAGTTTCACAGAAACTGGTCTATGTGCTGAGAACAGAATTCTTCAAAAAAATGCAGAAGCTGCCGCTGGCCTTCTATGATACGCACTCACATGGAGACACTATGAGCAGGCTGACAAATGATGTGGATAATATCAGCACTACCATAGCACAGTCAGCTACTCAGCTGATTTCCAGTATCCTGACTCTGGCAGGGTCTCTGATCGTTATGTTTGCCCTGAATATCTGGCTGACTCTCGTTGTCCTTCTCTGCGTTCCGCTGGTGGCAGGCCTGACAGGTGTGATCACTAAACGAAGCAGATCTTATTTCCTGAGCCAGCAGATCAGCCTGGGAGCACTGAACGGTATTGTTGAGGAGGATATTCTGGGGCTGAAGATGGTGAAAGCTTTTGGACGCCAGGAAGAAGAGAGCAGAAGATTTGCAGAGCAGAATGAGTCTCTCTGCGAGAACAGCAGGAAGGCGCAGATCTGGGCCGGTTTTATGATGCCAGTTATGAATGTGATCAACAATCTGATTTTTGCGCTTGTTGCTATTATAGGCGGCTTTATGTCTGCCAGAGGCGTATTGCTGGTGGGTACAGTTGTGAGCTTCTTAAGTTATTCCAAGCAGTTCTCGCACCCGCTGAATGCTATAGCAGGAATGTTCAATACTATCCAGCAGGCCCTGGCAGGTGCAGAGAGGGTTTTTGAAATACTGGATGAGTCTGAAGAAGAGCTGGATGCTGAGAATGCCGTACAGCTTAAAGATCCTGTGGGCGATGTAGAGTTTGCAAACGTCTGCTTCTCCTATCAGCCGGGAAAAGAAATTCTAAAAAATATTAATTTTCATGTAAAGCCGGGGGAGGTAGTGGCGCTTGTGGGGGAGACAGGAGCAGGCAAAACTACAATAGTGAACCTGCTGACACGGTTTTATGACGCGGACAGCGGCAGTATACTGCTTGATGGCACCGATATCAGAAATATAAAGCGCAGCAGCCTGAATAAATATTTTTCAGTTGTCCTGCAGGATACCTGTCTTTTTACAGGGACTATCATGGACAATATCCGCTATTCCAATACAGTGGCCACGGATGAAGAGGTGGTCCGGGCGGCAAGGCTGGCGCATGCCCATGAGTTTATAGAACGCCTTCCCAAGGGGTATCAGACCATGGTATCCGGAAGCATGGATAATCTCAGTCAGGGCCAGAGACAGCTGCTGGCAATTGCAAGAGCGGCCCTCTGTGATACTCCGATACTGATCCTGGATGAAGCTACAAGCTCTGTAGACACTAAAACGGAAAAAGATATCCAGAGGGCAATGCTGCATCTGATGGAGCACCATACAAGTTTTCTTATCGCCCACCGGCTTTCGACTATCCGGGATGCGGACAGGATCATGGTGATCGGGGAAGGGTGTATTCAGGAGATGGGGAACCATGAGGAATTGATGGAAAAGAAAGGCATTTACTGTCAGATGGTCACAAGCCAGATGGGGGAAATGAAATAATAGTAAAAAATGAGGAACAGGATGTGCAGGCATCCTATTCCTTATTTTTTTATAGCAAACTTCGTTTAAAATCAGCGGCTGTTTTTGCTTTCAGGCAATAACTCGGTAGACTCCTGGATCGTAAAATGATAATCGACGTAAATATATTCCGGAGAATGATCATTCTTCTCAACGTGGTTTATCAATGCATTACAAAGTGTTAAGCCAATCATGTCAAGGGATGTGTCAACGGAAGTAATCCTGGGCGAAGTGACATGGGAGAGGAAGGTACTTCCAAATCCAAGAATAGCTATGTCCTCAGGGACTCTAAGACCATTGCGGCGGGCTGCGCTGATCGCGACTAAGGCCAGCGCATCGTCTTCGCAGATCATGGCGTCTATAACTGGATGTGTACTGAAAAATTGATTTAAAAGTGTTGAAATATAAAAATAGTCATAATTATTAGGCCGCAGAATCAGAGAAGAATCATATGGGATATCTGCTTCTTTCAGGACGTCCATGTAGGCATCAAGCAAGTCATTTGTTACATATCTGAGGGGAAAAAGCACTCCGATGTGTTTTCTGTTCTGCGAAACCAGATAAGTTGCCATTGTTTTATAAGCGCTGTACAGGCGGGTTCCTACAAAGGAAATTTGACAATTTTCCGGGACTTCAGATGAGTAAACAACGGGGACGATCTTGTTTATTTCCTCAAGAGTTTCAAACTTTGCCATGAGTGCTAAAACAATAACACCGCAAACGTTATTTTCTGTTACACGTTCATACAATTCGTCAAATGAGAGAAGACGGTTGTTTGTAATTTCAATAATGATGCGGTAACCACGTTCCTCAGCAGTTTCATTAATTGCATCAATGATTTTGAGATGCATTAAATGAGATAAATTTGCAGAGATTACTAAAATATTGCGGTTTGTTATCGTTTTTGTAGGATCGTGGTTGACAGTATTAAGATGATTAAGTGCCGCATAAATTTTATTTTTTGTAGCACTGTTAACTTGGGTTTTTCCGCTGAGGACCCTGGAAACAGTAGATATGGAAACTCCCGCTTCCACGGCGATATCTTTCATTTTGATACGATTGTTCATGTGAACCTCCATTTAAAATGTTACTATTCACAGCCCCGCAAAAGACGCGGTTCTGCGAACAGCAGCTTTAAAATTATTTAAAGGAAAGCAGCTGTTCAGTAGTTTTGTCATTTGCTGAAAATTTATTTCTTATGGTGCAAATCTGTTCTTAATATGGGAAGATTGAGAACTGCCATTGCGCTACCTCTGTCCTGCAAAGCTAAAATTATGCAGAATGCATAATTTTATGAGGAATTTTAGCACAAAACCGTATGCGTTTTTGTGCTTTATGTGTATCACGCAGTCTTAACTGTTCAGTACCTGGCCAGTCATGCTTGAGTTAATAATAAATTGAACTGTAAGCAATGTCAAGGATATTTTAAATTTCAGGGAGCATTTTTGAAAAAAACAATTTTGGGCGAAGAAAATAAATTTCTAAATGGAAAATAATAAAACAAATATACTATAAAAAGAAAAAATATTGAAAATTTATGTTTATATTTACTGCTTGTGCTGACGAGAATAAGGGATTTTAAAAGATCAATTGAGGAAAATTATTGCAAAAATATGAAAAAATTAAAAAATAAAAGCGCATGAATGCAAATAATTTGCAGCAATATTATGCATATATTATATTTTTACAGGAAAAACACTGCTGTAAATAGGGAAAAATTTACGAATATGCAAATAAGTATGAAAATTAATAAGAAAATTGTTGCAAAGAAATGAGATTGAGATTATAATGTGATTAAAAGTTGCACATAAATAAATATACAAACAAGGAGGAAATTGTAATGACACATCGTGAACGGTTAATGAAGGCAGTGAAAGGGGAGTGGCTGGACAGACCATGTTCGGCTTTCTGGGGACCTCATTATAATCTTGAGGAGGCAAACGCAAGAGACCTGGCATATGCTACAATTGCTAACCAGCAGGCATACGGATGGGACTTCATCAAGGTTATGGAATCAGGAATGTATTTCCCGGAGGCATTCGGACAGGATATGCCGGCAAACATTACAGAGGACATGCAGTCCTGGGTCAATGTGGAGAAATTTATAATAAATCACGGCAAAGACTGGCTGAAATTAAAACCGCTTCAGGTAAAAGGCAATAAGATTTTTGAACGTAATGTTGAAGTGATCAAAAGAGTTGCAGATCATTTTCAGGGCGATGTACCTATCCTGCCAACTGTGTTTTCACCGGTAAGCATGGCAGGAGAAATGACAGGCGGATTTTTTGATGAAGCAAAAATCGTAAGCATGATCCAGTATGATACAAAAGAGGTAGAATACGGATTATCAGTTATAGAAGAGACGCTTGTAAATTTAATGAACGCATACATAGACGCGGGAGCTGATGGATTCTTCTTCGGATTCCAGAATGGTTTAAATGCCAAGCTTGGATGGGATGCTTTTATGGAATTTGAACATGCCGGTTCTGAGCGTGTGATAAATGCAGTAAAAGACCGTACATGGTTTAACATGGCACATCTTTGCAACGGCAGATTTGATAAAGAAGAAAATACGAAATTTATTGAAGGCTGTCTGGATCTGCCGTTTGATGCATTTAACTACAGCAATACATGGACCGAGATCATGCCGTCTTTTACGGATATCCGTAAAAAGACAGATAAGGTTCTTGTAGGAGGAATTAAGCATTCAGCAATGCCTCTTGGAAGGATATCCTGGAATTCACCAAAAGATAATGATTTTTGCGGAAAAGACAGAGAGGTGATCAAAACCAGGCTTCGTGAAAGAGTAGATACAGCAATCGAAGAGGCAGGAAATAAACTGGTTATTGCAGGCGGCTGCGGATGCTTTGAACCGCACAGATTCTGTGTCTTTGATGAAGTCATGGAAGAAGTGGCAGAAGAAAGAGCAAAGATGCACAGAACTGAAAATTAGAATTGTCCATAACTGTTCAGTACCTTTACAGTTATAAAGATAAAGCGAGAGGCTATAATGGGAAGATATATACTCAAACGTACTTTAACGGCTATAGTAGCTTTTATAGGAATTACCATAATGACATACTGTCTGGCTTCATTGATGCCGGGGTCGCCGCTTGATCAGTTAGTTCAGCCGGAAAGTGGAATCTCAAATGCTGAGCTGGCAGCTATCGAACATAAAATGGGGCTTGACCAACCAATCTACATTCAGTATTTCTTTTGGCTGAAAAATATGTTTCAAGGCAATTTTGGGGTGTCTTATACGCAGCACAGGCCGGTTGTGGAATTGATAGCAGGACGTATCGGACCTACACTTTTGCTCAGCTTATCATCGATGCTTTTGGCGCTGTTTGTTGCGGTTCCGCTTGGAACCGCAGCAGGATACAGGCCATATAAAGGAATTGATTATGCTTCATCAGTCCTGGCGTTTGTTGGCCAGGCTGCCCCCAATTTTTTCGTGGCTCTGTTATTGATCTATATTTTTGCAGTGAAACTGCGCCTGCTTCCGATAAGCGGAATGTATAATTCGGGATCATCCGGAACAGCAGGAGAGGTACTGAAGCACTTGATACTGCCCTGTCTGGCCTTGACCTTCCAGCATTTAGGAATCTTCACCCGCCAGATGCGAAACAGTATGTATGAGTGCATGAGTGATGATTATGTGCGCACGGCGCGGGCAAAGGGCCTGAATGAAAGAACAGTGCTGTTCAAACATACTTTGAGAAATGCACTGCTTCCGCTGATCACACAGGCAGGACTTTCCCTGGGAGCACTTGTGGGCGGCGCGATCATTACAGAACAGATTTTTTCATGGCCGGGAATGGGGACATTGATGCTTAAAGCTATTAAAGACAGAGATTATCCTTTAATAATGGGAATAACCGTTATTATTTCGGTGATAGTGCTGATCGGCAATATTGTGATTGATATTATTTACCGAATGCTGGATCCAAGAATAGATGATAAGGTGTAAGCGTATGAAGAAGTCTAATAAGAAAAACAGTTCATATTTTCATGATGCAGTCGAGCGTTTTATGCACCATAAGTTAGCTGTGGTGGGTTTGGCAGTGGTGACGGTTGAGATCCTGCTGCTGGTCATTCTGCCGGTCATAATGAATTTAGAGCCTAATGCAGTAACCCCGGCGGTAAATATGGCGCCTGATAAAACGCATCTTCTGGGGACGGATACATATGGCAGAGATACTTTTGCCAGACTGATATATGGGGGGAGAACATCCTTAAAAATCGGCTTTTTTTCTGTTCTTGTCCAGGCTGCCATAGGGATACCGTTAGGCATCATAGCCGGATATTACAGGAAGGCAGCGGAAGTGATCATAATGAGGCTGGCAGATATGTTTCAGTCCATTCCTTCGATGTGTTTAAATATAGTGCTGGTATCAGTGCTGAGTCCGTCTGCGGAAACTCTGATATTAGTAATCGGAGTCATGGGATGGCCGTCATTTGTCCGTCTTCTGTATGCAAAGGTGCTTTCCGTAAGAGAAAAAGAATATGTAGAAGCTGCAAGAACAACAGGGACAGGCAATCTGGGAATTATGCTGAAATACATATTGCCGAATTCTATATCACCGGCGCTGGTGGCATTTACCTTCGGAATACCAAGTGCGATTTTGACAGAGTCGGCATTAAGCTTTCTTGGGCTTGGAATTCAGATTCCGGAGGCTTCCTGGGGGAATATGCTCAATGCAGCACAGTCAGTCGCGATCATTTCAACAAAACCGTGGCTTTGGATCCCGGCAGGAATGTGTATTTTTATTACTTTGATCAGCGTGAATTTATTTGGCGATGGATTGCGTGATGCACTTGATCCTAAGACAAAGATTGGTTAATGGAGATGAGAGATGGGAGAAAGAGTATTAGAAGTGAATAACCTGACTACCGTTTTCCATACGAAAACAGGTACATTCCCCGCTGTTTCACAAATGAATTTTACATTGGACGCAGGAGAAACATTAGCAATTGTCGGTGAAAGCGGATGTGGAAAAAGCGTTACCAGCCTGTCTATTATGCATCTTCTTCCGGATAGGATGGGTGAAATAACGCCGGAATCGTCTATTAAATTTAAAGGGACTGAGATTTCAAAGTACAGCAATAAGCAGATGAGTAATCTGCGAGGAAATGAAATATCAATGGTTTTTCAGGATTCGTTAACTTCACTGAATCCGACAATGACGGTCATGGCGCAGATGGTAGAACCTTTTATGGTCCATCAGAAGATAAGCCGCAAAGACGCCGAAAAAGCTGCGATAGAAATGCTGCGGAAGGTGGGCATCCCGAATCCTGAAGCTCGTGTGAAGCAATATCCCCATCAGTTTTCAGGCGGGATGAGACAGCGTGTAATGATAGCAATGGCATTGTCGTGCAATCCGTCAGTTCTGATTTGTGACGAACCGACAACGGCGCTAGATGTGACGATTCAGGCTCAGATCCTGAAGATGATATATGATTTAAAAAAGGAGCTGGACACGGCGGTAATCTTGATAACCCATGATATGGGGGTGGTAGCTGAAACAGCAGACCGCGTGCTTGTTATGTATGGGGGACAGGGAGTGGAGCTGGCGGACTGCCATACACTGTTTACAAATCCGCTGCATCCTTATACACAGGGGCTGCTGGCTTCTATTCCCAAGATTGATGATGATACAAGATTGTCAACGATTGAAGGTATGGTGCCAAGTTTAAAGGATATGCCAAAGGGATGCCATTTTTGCGACAGATGCCAGTATTGTACGGACCGCTGCCGCAAAGAAAATCCGCCAATGTATCGGGCAGGGGAAAGAGAAGTTCGCTGTTTCCGCTATGAAGAAGGAAATTGACAGAGGGCACTAACATGAAAAAATTATTAGAGGTGAAGAATCTGACAAAGACCTTTCCTGTAAATGGAGGTTTTTTGAAGAAAAGTAAAAAGCTTACAGCAGTGGATGGAATTTCTTTTGATGTTATGGAAGGAGAGACTCTTTGCCTGGTTGGGGAAAGCGGATGCGGGAAATCAACACTGGGGAGATGTATTCTGCAGATAATAAAGCCAACCTCAGGTGAAGTGATATTTGACGGGGTCGATCTGTGCAAGTTAGACGAAAAGAAAATGCGGCCATACAGACAATACCTTCAGATGATTTTTCAGGATCCATACGCATCGCTGAATCCCAGGATGACTATCAGGGAGCTGATAGGCGCGCCTGTACATGCTTTTAAACTTGCGGCAACAAGTGATGAGCTGGATGAAAAGATCAGGGAAGTCTGTAAGGTTGTCGGGATCTCTGAAGACTGGCTGAATAAATACCCGCATGAATTTTCAGGGGGGCAGAGACAGAGGATCGTGATTGCCAGAGCACTCATTATGAATCCAAGGTTTATTGTATGTGATGAACCTGTATCAGCCCTGGATGTTTCGATCAGAAGCCAGGTGCTGAATCTGATGAAGGATCTGCAGGAACAGTTTAAATTCTCTTACTTATTTGTATCACATGATTTAAGTGTTGTTAATTATATTGGAGACAGGATCGCAGTTATGTATTTGGGCGAGTTTGTTGAATTAGCTACGAAAAGAGAATTATTTAACAACCCGTCGCATCCATATACACAGGCCCTGCTTTCTGCAATCCCGGTTGCAGACGTTAACTACAAGAGAGAGCGGACATACCTGGAGGGAGAAGTTCCTTCCCCTGTAAATCCGCCTTCAGGATGCAGATTTAGAACAAGATGCAGGTATGCATCGGATGTTTGTAAAAGTAAAAGACCAGAGTTGAAATTAGTTGGGGAGGATCATTTTGCAGCATGTCATATGTGCGGCAAAATAACAAAATGAAAGGAAAAATGATTATGAAGAAGAAAACAGCATTTTTATTTTCAGCAATTCTTATGGTGAGTTTATTTCTGGGTACAGTATTTACTTCAGGCGCTGCAGACAGCCAGACAGTTACTATGGCGTTTACAGGTTCGTGGAATACGCTTTGTCCTTTAGCGGCTACAGCGGATTATGATGACTGCGCTGCCAATCCCATGTTTGACAGGCTTTTAGAGCTGGACGGCAAGGGCGGCTACAGCTACAGACTGTGTGAGAGCTTTGATATTTCAGATGATTTTAAGGTTCTTACCCTGAATCTGCGCAAGGACGTTAAATGGCATGACGGAGAACCGTTCAATGCTGACGATGTAGTGTTTACATATCAGCTCTATTCAAGCGCTGATCTTGTCACATCCAGAAGGCTTTTCTTACAGGGCGTGGAGGGCTGTGATGAAAGCGGGATTGAGCTTTCACCAAACAGCGTACATGTGGAGAAGGTTGATGATTATACAGTAGATGTATATTATTCAGAGCCTAAATCAGAAATTGCTATGTTTGCATGGAATATGTATTTTACAGTTCTTCCGAAACACTGTCTGGAAGGAAAAGACCCTGCTACAATCCTCCAGGATGATTTCTGGACAAAGCCGGTCGGCACAGGGCCATATATTTTTGAAAGCACAGTTCCGGGCGAAAGTGTGACTTATAAAGCAAATCCTGATTATTATCTGGGCGCGCCTTCAATTGAGACTCTCTGCATTAAAGTAATACAGCCGGCAAGCTTGACAACTGCAATGATGGCAGGTGAAGTTGATCTGATCAATGGCACTCTTGCAGCAATCCCGGACGCTGATATGGAATTTGCACAGACTCTTGAAGGATATAATGCAGAATCCATGGAAGGAACATCAGCCAATTTCTTTGTACTGAACAATAAGGTATTTGATTCAGCCAAGATCAGGAAAGCTTTTGCGATGCTTCTTGATAAAGATGCCATGATAGAATCAGGCTGTTATGGGAATGGAGCAAAGGTATACACAACATATGCACCGAAAAATGTTTGGAGCGACCAGGAGATCATAGAGGAATATGGTTATGAGTTTGATCCTGAGACAGCAGTTGAAATGCTCAAAGAAGAAGGATTCGACTTTGACCGCACTTATACAGTATGTATCAATGATATGGCAGTGCGCCAGGCTATTTGTACTGTAATGCAGGATACATGGGCCAAGTATGGCCTTAAACTGGAAATTGTAACGCTTGATACACAGACATGTATCTCCTCAATGAGAGATGAAGCTTATGACATGTGGATCAACGGAGGCGCAGGCGCCAATTTTACAAGTTTGGAGACTGGCTTTATTATTTGGGTAACGATCGATGACAGTGGTGAGTATGGCCCATATAACCTGGCTAAAGTGGATGATCCTACATTTATGAAGGTTGAGAAAGAACTGGCTTCTGCAACAAGTGAGGATGAAATCAAGAGACTTACACAGGAGATTCAGAAACTTGAGCTTACAGAGTACAACTATGTATACATTATCGGGCCCTATATTAATACTGCAATAAGCGACAGGCTTGTGGGCGTGGATAAAGATATGATGCTCACACGCGGATTCAATTACAGCGAGTGGAAAATAGAAGAATAGTGGAAAACAGACCCGCTGCAGATTAAGCTGGCGGGTCTGCTTTAAAAGAGGGGTAATATGGATAGAGAGATACAAAAATGGTTTTTGGAAAATCATGAAGGTGTAGAAGCTCTTTCGAAAAGAATATTTGATCATCCGGAAGTTTCCGGAGAAGAAGAATATGCCTGCTCTCAGGTCGCATCGTATTTGCGTGAGCATGAGTTTGAGGTAGAGACATATCCGGTTGCGCCTTCAAAGGTAAATAATGGTCTGACTGCAAAATGGGGAGACGGGTATCCTGTTATCGCTGTTCTTGGTGAATATGATGCTTTGCCGGGGCTGGGACAGGAAGGAACTGCAAGCCGTTCTCCCATTGAAGGACCAGGTCACGGATGCGGTCACAATCTGATGGGAGCCGGGTGTGCTGCAGGGGCAATAGCGGCAAAGCAGGTTATGAAAGAACAGAAGCTTTCCGGAACTGTGAAATACTATGGCTGTCCCGCGGAAGAAGGACTTGCAGGGAAAGTCCAGATGATGAAGATGGGCTGTTTTGATGACGTGGACATCTGCATTGCTTGGCATACAGGAGGACCGTTCAGAGTCTGTGAACATATATGCCAGTCCATGATTAGCGTGGAGTTTAGTTTTTACGGAATTACATCACATGCGGCATGTGCCCCTCAGGAAGGAAGAAGCGCCCTGGATGCGGCGCAGCTTATGAATATGGGGGTTGAGTTTTTGCGCGAGCATGTTGATGACGCTGTCAGGATCCACTATGTATTTGGAGCAGCGGGTGAGCGCCCGAATGTGGTCCCTGATTATGCAGTAGTGAAATATTACATAAGATCAGATAAGAAAGAGTCAGTGGATCAGGTGTTTGGCAGGGTATGTGATATTGCGAAAGGCGCGGCGCTCATGTCAGGAACAAAAGTATCCTATAAAATCATATCCGGCGGATACGAGCCAGTATTGAATTTTACCCTGAATGATGTTTTGTATGAAGCTATGAAAAAGGTCCCGAACATCGTGTATGATGAGAATGACTATCAGTTTGCAAAAGAGCTGTATAAGAACTATAACGGTAAGGAAGCTCCGGATACATTAGATATGGCGGGCCGGGAAGCTATCATGGGAAAATGCTGCCTGCTGCCCACGCATCTGTGTGTGCCCCTGGGGACTGGCTGGGCGGAGTCAGGATCTACAGACGTAAATGATGTAAGCCAGGTGATTCCCACGGTGCAGCTGTTTGGAGGAGGCGTCATGGGGGTTGGAGGCCACAGCTGGGGCGTAACAGCTTCATCAGGTTCTGCGGCAGGAAGAAAAGCTGCTGTTCAGGCTGGCAAATATATCGCGCAGTTTTGTGCAGATGTTCTGAAAAACAAGGAAGTAGTTGAAAAGAGTAAAAATGAACTTCGGGAGGTTCAGAAGGGAAAACCGCCATATTCTCCCATACTTGCATCAGACGGGGAAATACAGCTGAAAATAGGTGAAGATCAATGAATGTAGCTATTATAGGATGCGGGGCGATTGCCAGAAAACGTCATGCACCGGCACTTTCAAAATATGAGGGTGCATGTTTTTACGGGGTTTGTGACCCGGTTAGAGAGAATGCGGATGAACTGGCGGAAACTTATCATGTAAAAGCGTTTTATGATTTGGGAACACTGCTGTCCTGCAAAGAGGTAGATGCTGTTATTATATGTACGCCTGAGAGGTTTCACATGGCTAATGTCATAGAAGCGCTGAGAGCAGGTAAGCACGTTCTCTGTGAAAAACCTCTTGCGTTAAATGCCGGACAGGCTGAGGAGATTGTAAAAGAGTGGAAGAAAACAGACAGAATGCTAATGGTGGCATTTAGCCAGAGAACATATAAAGTGCATACAATGGCTAAGCAGCTGATCAGGGAAGGGAAAATTGGAAAGCCGGTTTTCTTCAGGACAAATCTTACACAAAAAGGAGTGGAGTATACAACGCTTGCCGGCAATCAGCCGGATTTTTATGATAAATATTTAAAAAATATTGGCGGAGCCTTGCTGTCGGTGGGCTGTCACAGAATTGACCTTGTTGATTATCTCTTTGACGCTCATATTGAGGAGGTACAGGCTTTTACTCCTACCATTGACAAAAGCTATGCAGACGGGAAAAAAATAGATGCGGAGGATCATGCATTAATAAATGCGAAACTGTCAAATGGATTAGCCGGTCTTATATGGATCAGCTGGTGCAATTATGGGGAAGCGGAAAACGAAACAATAGTTTATGGGACGAATGGAACACTGAAGACCTTTGAGGGAAAAGGGATCAGGATCTGTTATAAAGATGGTTCCACGGAAGAATATGATACTCTGGCAGATCATGATGAGTATCAGAATATTACAATAAATTTTCTTGATGCGCTGACGAAAAATGAAGCAGTGATTGCAGACGGGCTGGACGGATGCCGCTGCATGCAGGTGATTGATGCTGTTAAGAAGTCAAACGCTTCTGGCTGCTGGGTTTTGGTCGATAGTAAAGCAGAGAATTAGTAAGGCACACTGGATGGAGACATTATGAGTAATAAAATGTATGAGAATTTTACAGAAGTTTTAAGGCATGAACTTGTACCGGCATTGGGATGTACGGAACCAATTGCGATTGCTTTTACTGCTGCCAAGGCAAGAGAAGTCCTTGGGCATATGCCGGAAAAAATGAAAGTTTCCTGCAGCGGTAATATTGTTAAAAATGTAAAGAGCGTTACCGTACCGTCTACAGACGGATTAAAGGGAATTGCATCGAGTGCGATCGCAGGTGCGGTTAATGGGGATTCCTCCCTGGAATATGAGGTTTTGAAGCCGATCACCAGGGAAAATGTGGAGACGGTCAGGCATTTTCTGGAAGAGGGAATGTGTGAGGTGGGGCTTCTTGACACGGAGGCTGTTCTGGATATTGAGGTGCGGATGTCCGCCGGAAATGACAGCGTAGTAGTTGAGGTCAAGGATGAGCATACACATATAGACCACATTGAAAAAAATGGAGAGATCATTTACCAGGCAAAATCTGAAGCAGCCGCTGAAAATGCAGTAATGCTTGACCCGGATACAACCCTGCCGGATATTCTTTGGTATGCGGATCATGTAGATCTGAACGATGTAAAAGATATAATTGAGGAACAGATAAATAAAAATCTGGTGATCGCAGAAGAGGGCCTTCGGAGACCTTATGGCGCAAATGTTGGCAAAAATATTATGAAGACCTGCAGGGACTGCACTGATAAAGCTGTCGCATATGCCGCTGCGGGCTCAGATGCAAGAATGGACGGATGCAAACTTCCCGTTGTGATCAATTCCGGGAGCGGGAACCAGGGGCTTACGGTGAGCATGCCGGTATATATATTTGCAGAAGAATATAATGTCAGCCATGAGAAAATGCTCAGGGCTGTGGTGTTCAGCAATATGACGGCTATTTACCAGAAAAGCAAACTGGGCAAGCTTTCAGCATACTGCGGTGCGGTGAGCGCAGCCTGTGCAAGCGGGGCGGCTATTACATATATGCTGGGCGGAACTTATGAACAGATTGAAAATACGCTGACAAATGCGATCGCCACGCTTTCAGGAATTGTGTGTGACGGAGCAAAAGCTTCCTGCGCTGCTAAAATTGCTACAGCTGTTGACAGCGCCATACTGGCCCATAAGATGGCAATGAGCGGGGATGTGCTGAAATCAGGAGAAGGATTGATCGCGGATACTTTGCAGGAAACGATCGAGGCATATACGACCATGGGAAGAGACGGCATGCGGGAAACTGACAGAATGATCCTAAAAATGATGACAAGTTAGAGAAATTATAATAAAATGAAGAATGGAAGGGGGGACTGAAAATGAGGATTGGCTTATCATCCGCGCTGGAACATGAAACACCGGAGGAGTGGGCTTTGAGAATGCAGGAGCTGGGGTGCAGATCCGTGGTATTTCCCGTAGACTATACTGCACCTGAAAATGTGATAGCCGATTATGCTGATGCTGCCCATAGCCATGATCTGATGATCGCGGAGGTGGGAATATGGAGAAATGTATTTGCAATTGATCCAAAAGAACAAAGAGAAGCACGTCAAAGAGCAGCGGGCCAGTTAAAGCTGGCGGATGAGATAGGTGCAAAATGCTGTGTAAATGTAGCCGGAACATACGGGGGGCCTTTGTGGGACGGCGGGTATAAAACAAATTACTCAAAAGAGTGCTGGGATATGATCAGGGATTATACCCGTGGCCTGCTGGATGAAGTAAAGCCGGCAAGGACGAAGTACAGTCTTGAAGCAATGCCGTGGATGTATCCGTCAAGTCCGGACGAATATCTGAAAATGCTGGAAGAGGTTGACAGACCTGCTTTTGGAGTACATATGGATGTGGTCAATATGATCAATTGTCCCGGGAGATATTTCTTTTCTGATGATTTTCTCCAGGAGTGTTTTGATAAACTGGGGAAATTTATCTGCAGCTGTCATCTGAAAGACATCAGATTAAAAACAGAATATACTTTCCAGCTGGAAGAGACTTATTGCGGGAACGGCAGCCTGAATATAGAAAAATATATTTCACTTATTGACCAATATGATAAGGATATGCCGGTCATAATTGAACATCTGGATACGGATGAGGAATATATCTCCAGTTTAAATTATGTGAAGGAACGATTGAAAAGAGCAGATCTTTTATAATTATTATGAAATAGCAAAAATTATATGAGGAGGAAAAGAGATGGGTTTAAAACAGATTTTAGGACAGGCTAAGTTTGCACAGGTTGGTTTTGTTGTGAACGATATTGAAGAAACAAAAAAGAAGTATGCATTGTTATTCGACTGCGCTGAACCGGAGGCGGATATCTGCGGGGATTATAAAGTGATGCAGACAAAAATGTATGGGGAACCGGCTCCGCTGGCTAATTGCAAACTGGCATTTTTTGATCTTACCCCCGGCGTTTCACTGGAATTGATCGAGCCTAATGAATATCCCTCAGTCTGGAGAGATCATCTGGATAAATATGGGGAGGGTATCCACCACATAGCGTTCCAGGTAGAGGACGGGGATGCTGTGGTCAAAAGGCTGCAGGATGAATTTGGAGCTGTAGTGGAACAGATGGGGACTTATGGAGATGGAAGCGGCCGGTACATATACCTGTCGCTGCAGAAGGAACTCAAGTGCAGGATTGAATTATTAGAGAGCTACAAGTGATTAAGGAAGGGGCCGGCGCACAAAGTGCACAGGCCCCCGTTTTTTATTCCCCTCCTGGTCCGTCTTTTCGCGGCCTTGTGGATTCGGGCAGCGGTTCAACGGTTACAGGGAATTCTTCTGGTATATTATTAGTAGCATTATCTGACTGCGGCATATCGATCTCGGGGATATTGCCGTCATCGTAAGTAGATTTCATTTTTTCCATGAGCATCTCCTTGTATATCTTCATTTGTTGGTACAGTAGAAGAATACCCATAATCACATTTTTTATACATTTAATCCCCTGTATCTGTTCAGGCATGCAAAGATCTCCTGCCTGCGGGGCATAGCGAGGCCGGAAGGCAGATAGCTTCCGGGAACGACTGCGGCCAGCCCTTTTGATCTTAAAATGTTTTCCAGCGCATTTACTACAGATTGAAGATTGTTCCGCCCATTGAACAGGCTGTTTTCGGCATAAGTGAGGATATATCCCAGGGCAGTGCACTGCTCGGAGTCGGCCAGCTGTTCCACATAGCGCAGGTCAATATTTTCGCGGTTGATGCTAAAGCCGTCCCTTCCCATGGTTTTCATTTTCAGGCGGCTGTTGCCTTTGACCTCCGGGCTGGGGGAAGGGCAGCGTGACACGGAAGGCTTTGACGGCTCGCCGGCAGGGCCTGTGAGCATAGGAAAGGCAAGAGCCTCTTTCTTGGCAAATTCCGTAATTTCCCTTGGAATATAACGGTCCATCTGGATAATGTAGTCGGCGATATGAAAATAAGAGCCGGAACTTCCGGCTACTATGACAGAAGAAATACCGTATTTCTCATATAACAGGCGGGCGCGCTCGAT
The DNA here is from genome assembly GCA_003148945.1 of Murimonas intestini. Classification (GTDB taxonomy): domain Bacteria; phylum Bacillota; class Clostridia; order Lachnospirales; family Lachnospiraceae; genus Murimonas; species Murimonas intestini. The sequence continues at coordinate 256,982 of QGGY01000001.1, forward strand.
AAATGGAGTGATCGGTTCCTGGTCCCGGTGTACGACACGCTGCATAAGCTCGTCCCGAACCATAAAGTTTGTGGCGCTGGTATCTTCGTCAATTAAAAGCAGTGAAGACCCGCTTTCTATGGCTTCCACCACGTTTGCAGCCTGGGAAGTGCTGCCGCTGGCGTCCTCTGTATAGAAAGAAACAGTGTCCCGGCCGTTTGGCAGGTCATTTACAAACATGGAAATATCCGCTTTTTTAATGCTTCTGCCGTCCTCGGCGCGTATCTTCATGGCTGAAGCATCTGTTATGACATATTCACGCCCGTCCCCTCCGATATGATTATACACGCCCAGCTCCAGGGCCTTCAGCAGTGTTGATTTTCCGTGATATCCGCCGCCTACGATAAGAGTGATGCCCTTTGGTATGCCCATGCCGGCGACAGGGCCCCGGTGGGGCAGCATAAGTGTTACTTCCATGGATGCAGGCGATGTAAATGGTACGCTGTCTTTCATTGGGCGCTGGGAGACACCGGATTCCCTGGGAAGGACGGAGCCGTTAGCAATGAACGAGGTCAGCCCGAGGATGGGAAGCTGTTCCCTGATATACTGCTGGTCTTCAGAGAGAGAAATAACGGATCCCACCTTCCTGGGATCCAGCTTGGCGTAGAAACAAACTGAATTTACACATTCAGGAAGAAAATCAAAAAAGATTTTGATAAGCTCCTGGGAATTGATTGTCCGGCCATTAGCGGGGAATCCTACCTCCAGCCGGATCATGAGGCTTCCGTCAGAGGGGGAGATCTCACAGGCGGTCCGCTCAAGAATCTCCTGTCCGCATTTGCTTACAGATATAAGTCCGCTTTTTCCTGACCCCTTTGCTTTGAAATTATACTTGTCAATCTTTTGCTTAAACAGGCGCAGCAGATAGTCGCAGAGGGCAGTCCTTTTGTAGGGCTTATCATAGGTTTCAGAGGGAAAACCGGCGGCTTTGCCCTGTATCTGTATACTTACTTTAGAGGGAGATGCAAAGGGGTCCCCCTGGACATGGTCAATAGATAATACGTATTTTGGAAATGAATAACTGCCTTTTGTATCTTTGTATGCAGGATAGCTGCGGTGGTCAATGGAGCGCAGCAGTTTTTCCAAATCTGTTGAATTCTTCATGTATGTTATTTTCCTTTCATCTGATAATATTGTGCTGATCTGCACCACAGATAGTATAGCATATTTCGCGTAAGATGATATAATATTTTGTAACAGGAGGGATACAAATGGCAATGTTAAACAAAGGTGATACAGCGGCGCTGGTGTGCTGTTCTAATGGATTAAGGCCGTCTGAGAAACAAAGGATAGATACTCTGGCAGATATACTGGGGGATATGGGGATCAGGACGGCAGTTTCAGCTGTAATGTATGCAGCTTCAACGCACTATGCCGGAACAGGGAAAAAACGGGCGGAAGCGTTTATGGAGCTGTACTGCAGGAAAGACGTGAGAGCTGTATTTGACGTGTCGGGCGGGGACCTGGCAAATGAGGTGCTGCCGCATCTGGATTATGGGATATTTATAAGAGAGCCGAAGCCTGTGTTTGGATACAGTGATCTGACAGTTCTTTTGAATGCTGTAAATGCTTCGGCGGGTATGGAGACATATCTGTATCAGATCAGGAATCTGACAGGGGCTTGTGGGGACAGGCAGAGGGAAGAGTTTTACAGGACAGCCATGGGCGGCAGTGCATGTCTCTATGATTTTGAATTTAAGTTTCTGCGGGGATCCGGGATGGAAGGAATCATGGCGGGAGGAAATATACGGTGTCTGCTGAAGCTGGCAGGTACACCCTGGTGGCCGGATTTTGCGGGGAAGCTCCTTTTTCTGGAGAGCAGAAGCGGAGACGCGGCAAAGATGGCCACATATCTGTGCCAGCTGGAACAGACGGGGGCCCTGGATAAGGTAAACGGAATCCTCCTGGGGACATTTACACAGATGGAAGAGGAAGGCTGCAGACCGCGGATAGAGGAACTGGTGCTGAATATAACTGAAAAGAGAGGAGTACCTGTGGCTGCTACGCCCCAGATAGGTCATGGCAGCGATTCCAGGTGCCTGATATTGGGCAGGAATTATTGTCTGAACCTTCAAGGGAAAACATTATAGAATTATAAATAAATAGTTGACAGCACTTAGATTATGTGGTAGATTATATAAAAATAAACAGATTGTAAATGCAGTGACAGGGAGTAGTACATGTTTGGCGGAATTCAGAGAGAAGGCGGCTGGTGAAAGCCTTTATTCTTAGAATATGGAAGTAGCCCTTGAGCAGTGGATTGAACGGGATCAGGCATAGAGATTCTAAGTAGACTCCAACGGAAGTTTCCGCCGTTACGAGGAAAGCGGTATCGATATTTATCCGTACTGATCAAGTCAGAAAATATAGCAGAAGCAGATATTTTCAAATGTCAGGAGGAGATATCCGTACTGGCATGAGAGCAGAAATTAGTTTCTGAATTTAGGTGGTACCACGGATGATGAATTCGCCCTAAGCTGGAGAGATCCAGTTTAGGGCTTTTTCTGTTACATAGGAAAGTTCGTCCTATGTATTTATATTAAAAAATTTGAAGGAGGAATGAAAGGTATGGAAATGAAAGGAACAGAATTATTTGTAAAAGCATTAAAAGAAGAAGGCGTTGAGACATTGTTTGCATATCCGGGCGGGATGGCTATAGACCTTTTTGATGCTCTGTATGGCCAGGATGAAATTGATGTGGTGCTGCCGCGGCATGAGCAGGGCCTGATCCATGCAGCCGACGGATATGCCCGTTCTACCGGGAAGACAGGAGTATGCCTTGTAACGAGCGGACCGGGCGCTACAAATCTGGTCACAGGGATCGCTACGGCAAACTTTGACAGTGTTCCTCTTGTATGCTTTACCGGGCAGGTTCCCACACATTTAATTGGAAATGACGCTTTTCAGGAGGTTGATATAGTAGGAGTTACAAGAAATATCTGTAAATATGCCGTAACCGTAAGAGAGAGGGAAAAACTGGGAGAAGTGATTAAAAAAGCCTTCTATATTGCTCGGACAGGCAAACCGGGCCCCGTATTAGTAGATATTCCAAAAGATATCCAGCAGGAATATGGGAGCGGTGAGTATCCTGATACCGTTACGGTCCGGGGATACAGACCGAACACGGGTGTGCATGCAGGCCAGATAAGACGTGCCATGGATGTGCTTGAGAAGGCCAGCCGGCCGGTATTCCTCATTGGGGGAGGTGTTAATATAGCCAGGGCCCAGAAAGAAATGACCATGCTCACTGAGAAGACGGGAGTGCCTGTAATCACTACGATCATGGGGAAGGGGGCCATACCTACCAGCCATCCTAATTATGTGGGAAATATAGGAATGCACGGCAACTACGCATCTAACCAGGCAGTTACCAGATGCGATGTCCTCTTTTCTATAGGGACCAGATTTAATGACAGGATCACAGGGAAAATCAATGAATTTGCTCCTCATGCAAAAATAATCCATATTGATATAGATACAGCATCAATTTCAAGGAATATACAGGTTGATATCCCCATAGTTGCAGATGCCAGGGAAGCAATCTTAAAAATGCTTGAGGATGCGAAGCCGCTCCCTGTGGAAGAGTGGAAAAGACAGATCAGTGAATGGAAAGAAGAATATCCAATCCATATGAAAAAATATCAGGGGATGACACCTCAAATCATACTTGAGGAGATCAATAAGATGTTTCCTGAGTCGATTGTTGTAACAGATGTAGGGCAGAACCAGCTCTGGACAACACAGTATCTGGAACTGGATGAAAAACGCCAGCTGCTCACATCAGGCGGACTTGGAACCATGGGATATGGATTCCCGGCAGCTATAGGCGCACAGATAGGAAATCCGGACAAGACAGTGATCTGTGTGTCGGGAGACGGCGGGATGCAGATGAATATACAGGAAATGGCCACGGCAGTGGCGCTGGAACTTCCTGTCATCATCTGTGTGCTGAATAACGGATATCTGGGGAATGTGCGGCAGTGGCAGGAAATGTTTTTTGACAAGAGGTATTCCAGTACCTGCCTGTGCTACAGGAGAAGCTGTGAGCGCGATTGTATGAACAGAGATAAGAAATGCCCGAAGTACTCTCCTGACTTCATAAAACTGGCTGAAAGCTATGATGCGGCCGGTATAAGAGTTGAATGTACAGAAGATATACGGCCGGCGTTTGAGAGGGCAAAGGCAAATAAAAATTCACCTACACTGATTGAGTTTATTATAGAGCGGGAAGCAAACGTGCTTCCGATCGTACCTGGCGGAAATGCAATAAAAGACATGATTATGGATTGTTAGGAGGACGAAAGTAATGGAAAAGAAGAGATGGATCTGTCTGTTTGTGGAAAATGAAATAGGTACCCTGGCCAGGATTTCGGGCCTGTTTTCTGGAAAATCGTATAACCTTGACAGCCTTACAGTGGGAGAGACAGAAGATCCCACGATCTCCAGGATGACTATCAGCCTTACGAGTGATGACCGCACGTTTGAGCAGGTCAAAAAACAGCTGAACAGAAGTGTGGAAGTAATAAAGGTCATTGACTATACAGATATTCCTATTCATATGAAGGAACTGATGTATGTGAAGGTGGGCCATTGCTCTGAAAGTGATAAGGCGGAGCTGTTCAGGATCGCACAGGTATTTCAGGTGTCTATCGCTGACTGTGACAAGACTTCATATATTCTGGAATGCCTTCAGACAGAAGAAAAAAATGATGACATGATAAGGCTCCTCCAAAAGATATTCCCCAACCGCATCGAGGTGGTGCGGGGAGGCAGTGTGGCTATAGAGGCTCTGAGTATGACTGTGAGATAATAAAAGAAATAATCATAAGGGAATTGTTGAAAAGAGGGGGAATCCGTAGTAAGATAAAATGCAGGAGGTGAATGACGATGCCGGGAAAGGGCAATTGTGAATGCTGCATTAATTATTCTTACGATGAAGAGTGTGGTTTTTATGTATGTGAAGTAAACCTGGATGAGGATGAGATGGGGCGTTTTATGAGAAATGATTTCTCAGACTGCCCGTATTTCCAGTACAATGATGAATATAAAATTGTCAGGAAGCAGATGTGATCTGGCTGAATATAACCTATATTTATAACAGCCATGAATATTATGTATTTTATTTATGGAAAAGAATGTGCTATATTAATTTGACGAGACGAGGTAAAAGAAATGAATGTATTGTTTTTCCTGACGCCTAAGAGCGAACTGGCTTATCTCTATGACGATTTTTCACTGAGGCAGGCACTGGAAAAAATGGAGCATTACCGATACAGTGCGGTGCCGGTCATCAACCGGAGGGGTAACTACGTAGGGACATTGACGGAAGGTGACCTGCTCTGGGACATAAAAGATAAATATCTGCTGGATCTGCACAAGGCTGAAGATATTCCTTTGAGCCAGATCAGAAGGCACTGGTACAATGAGCCGGTAAATGTAAACTGCGAGATTGAAGATCTTGTACTGACTTCAATGAACCAGAACTTTGTTCCGGTCATTGATGATAATCAGATTTTTATTGGAATAATAACAAGGAAAGATATCATCCAGTATTGTTATAACTGTTATAAAAATTCAGAAAAAGAAATGCTTGAGCTGAGGGGAAAAGATGGATCAGAAGAAATTTAAGGAGCTGACAGACGGGAAGATCATCCTGCTGGACGGAGCCACGGGGACCTGCCTGCAGAAAGCAGGGATGCCGGCGGGCGTATGCCAGGAGCTGTGGGCCAGTGAACATCCTGATATTATTCTTGAACTTCAGAAAGGGTATGTGGATGCGGGTTCACAGATCATATACGCGCCTACTTTCACAGCCAACAGGTATCACCTCAGGGAATACGGGCTGCAGGATGAGACTGTCCGTCTGAACAGAGAGCTGGTAGAGCTGTCAAAGGCCGCAGCAGGAGGCCGGGCTTATGTGGCCGGCGATCTGAGTATGACAGGAGCCCAGTTGTACCCCATGGGTGATATGGGATTTGATGAACTTGTGGATATATATAAAGAGCAGATAACAGCTCTTGTTGAGGCAGGCGCAGATCTCCTTGTGGTTGAGACCATGATGAGTCTTCAGGAGGCCAGGGCAGCTGTTATTGCTGCTAGGGAGACCTGCAGCCTACCTGTTATGGCTACTATGACCTTCCAGGAAAACGGGCGGACCCTTTATGGCACTGACCCGTCGGTGGCGGCAGCTGTCTTGCAGGATGCAGGGGCGGATGCTGTGGGAATAAACTGTTCAGCAGGACCGGACCTTATGGTACCTATGATCGAAAAGATGGCAGTGACAGCAAGAGTGCCGCTCATTGCAAAGCCGAATGCGGGAAAGCCGTCATTTGATAAGGCAGGAAATGCCGTTTATAATATGGATCCCGGGACGTTCTGCAGTCATGCAGAAAAACTTATAAATGCAGGGGCATGTATCATAGGAGGATGCTGCGGCACCACACAGGAGCATATCAGAGCGCTGGCAGAGGGGGCAGAGAAAATGCCCATTCCCGTGTGGGAGGAGCGCAGCAAGATGCCGGAACTGGCGGCCACGGAACGTACACTTCTGGTCATTGACAAGGAGACAAAGACAGAGAGCATAATATGCAGCAGAGATACTCTGAAGAACTTAGATGCATTGATGGATGAGACTGAAGAAAAAGAGGATGCGGATGCGCTGCTGATCATATTTGAAGACAGCCTGGATTCGGAAGAGGTGCAGGAGGTCCTGGAAACTGTCAGGGAGGTAACAGATAAGCCGCTTGGCTTCCAAGCCTGTGATATAAATGTCCTCGCACTGGCCAGACGCTATTATGCAGGGTGCGCTTTTGTGCGTTAGCTTTATATTAACTGTTACTTTGCTTTCTTACTTTAGCGAATTAAACATTGACAAAGATTTTAATAATTGATAGAATGTTAGTAACTTTGAGTGAAAGTAGGGATATGGATGAACAGAAGAGTGTTATCTATACTGGTAGACAATACATCAGGTGTCCTCAGCCGTGTGGCAGGGTTATTCAGCCGCCGCGGCTATAATATTGACAGCCTGACAGTAGGTGTTACGGCAGATCCCAGGTATTCCAGGATGACTGTCGTTGTGAATGGCGATGAGCTGATCTTAGACCAGATCACAAAACAGCTGGCCAAGCTGATCGATGTAATTGATATCAAGGTATTGGAAGAGTCAGAGAGCGTCAGCCGCGAACTGATTCTTGTAAAGGTAAGGGCTGATGCCCAGAACCGTCAGTCTATAATCGCGGTTGCGGATATATTCAGAGCCAAGATCGTTGATGTGGCTATAGATTCCCTGATAATTGAACTGACAGGGAACCAGTCGAAGCTGGATGCTTTTATTAATCTTCTGGAGGGCTATGAGATACTTGAACTGGCCCGCACAGGAATCACAGGATTGTCCAGAGGTACAAAGGACGTCAAATATCTGTAGAGGAATTTCAGGGGATATTTATTACTGTGATACATAATTTATTATGCAGCAAGCCTGCATATAGGATGAAGTTCGCTAGAGGCTTTTCAAACCTTTAACAAATAAAAAATTTGGAGGAATTTAAAATGGCAGCAAAAATTTATTATCAGGAAGACTGTAACCTTTCTTTACTGGAAGGCAAGACTATCGCAATCATCGGCTACGGAAGCCAGGGACATGCACATGCTCTCAATGCTAAAGAATCAGGATGCAACGTGATCATCGGACTTTATGAAGGCAGCAAATCCTGGGCCAAAGCTGAGGCACAGGGATTCCAGGTATATACTGCAGCAGAAGCAGCAAAGAAGGCTGATATCATCATGATCCTTATCAATGATGAAAAGCAGGCAGATATGTACAAACAGTCCATCGAGCCAAACCTGGAAGAGGGCAATATGCTTATGTTCGCTCATGGTTTTGCTATCCATTTCGGACAGATCGTTCCGCCGAAGGGTGTGGATGTTACCATGATCGCACCAAAGGGACCGGGACATACAGTAAGAAGCCAGTATCAGGAAGGAAAAGGCGTTCCCTGTCTGATCGCAGTGCATCAGGATGCAACAGGAAAGGCAAAAGACATGGCGCTTGCATATGCGCTGGCTATCGGCGGAGCAAGAGCAGGTGTGCTTAAGACTACATTCCGTGAAGAGACAGAGACAGACCTTTTCGGTGAGCAGGCAGTTCTCTGCGGCGGTGTATGTGCTCTGATGAAAGCTGGTTTTGAGACTCTTGTTGAAGCAGGATATGAACCGGAAAGCGCATATTTTGAATGTATCCACGAGATGAAACTGATCGTAGATCTGATCTTCGAGAGCGGATTTGCAGGAATGAGATATTCTATCTCCAACACAGCAGAATACGGTGATTATATCACAGGGCCTAAGATCGTGACAGATGAGACAAAGAAGGCTATGAAGCAGGTTCTTACAGATATCCAGAGCGGTGTGTTCGCACGTAACTGGCTGTTAGAGAACAAAGTAGGCTGCCCGAGCTTCAATGCCATGAGAAAGAAAGAAGCAGGACATCAGTTGGAGGAAGTAGGTAAAGAGCTTCGTAAACTTTACAGCTGGAACAACAATAATAAGCTTCTGGATAACTAATCTGAAATATGGATAATGTGATTAAGAAAAATAATAGTAAAAAGACAGCTGTCATCGCGGTGATTTGTTTCATCGCGGTGATTGTCGTTGTGACAGCAGTATATTTTCTGAACAGGCCGGCTACCCAGAAGGGCGCTAAAACGATCACTGTGGAAGTGGTGGACGGCGGCGGAGCATCAGAAGAATTTGTGATACACACTGATTCAGAGTATCTGCGGCAGGCCATGGAGGAAGCCGGTATCGTCGGCGGAAATGAGAGTGACTATGGCCTTTGGGTCACAACTATGAATGGGATCGAAGCGGATGAGTCAAAGCAGGAGTGGTGGTGCTTTACTAAAGGGGGAGCGATGGTTGAGACCGGTGTTGATACAACTCCGGTTGCAGACGGGGATCATTTTGAGGCAACCCTGACAACTGGTTACTGATCATGAAGGTAAAAGACATTACGCTGATAGGGCTTTTGGCCGCTGTGCTTCTGATCCTGCAGGTAGCGCTTGGGCCGCTTCCCAATATTGAAGTCGTAAGCCTTTTAGTTATCGTATATGCCATGGTCTTTGGAAAACGTGTTTTTTATATCCTGGCTGTATTTGCAGTTCTGGAGGGACTTATCTACGGATTTGGGATCTGGTGGATCATGTATCTGTATGTATGGCCGCTTCTGGCTGTGCTCACCCTCCTGCTTAACAAGACAGAGTCGGTCTGGATATGGGCAGTCATATCAGGCGGCTTTGGGCTGGCATTTGGCGCGCTCTGTGCGATACCTTATGCCGTAGGAGGAGGTTTGGCTGCGGGGATCTCCTGGTGGATAAGCGGTATACCCTTTGATGTCATCCATGGAGTCAGCAATTTTATCCTTGTCCTGATTCTGCTGAAGCCTCTGAAAAAGCTGCTGGGGCGTCTTAAAGGTTACTGTTCACTCCGTGACCAGTAACACGCTCCGCGATGCACAGAAACGGCAAAATTTGCCGTTTCGCGCTGCAAAACTCGGGATTTTCGTGCAAAATACGCACGAAAACACCTCGCGGAATGTTGGCGTGTGAACAGTAACGCTTAAAGTACAGATATACAGAGGGTGAGGCACCGGGCAGGCGGGAAAATAGAATTTTGGTATGGGAGGATGCTCGCTATCTGTGCAGCATCCTTTTGTCTTCTATAATTACTTCTCCATGTCCAGAAAATCAAGAAACTCTTTTACGCTGGGTGAGGGTGTGATATCTGCGGGCCATGCGAAACCAACCTGCCTTTTGTGGATGGGGCAGGGCAGAGGAATCTGTATCAGACTGCCGTCATCCAGCTCTTTTTCAACAAATTTTTTGATCACGCATGCGATACCCAGGCTGATTTTAGCAAAATCGATCAGAAGATCCATAGATGATATTTCAATCAGATTGTTTGGTTCTATGGCGTGCTCCTTCAGATAGTCATTAATATACTGTCTTGTCATGTTTTCTTTGTCAAGCAGCATCAGAGTCCCGGCTTTGGCTATCTCCTGGATGGAAGCAGGGGAATGCTCCTGAGCGCAGGATAAACCGGGAAGCCTGAGCATGAGATTATCCAGGTAGCTTCTGGTGGAAACGAAAATATCCTCTATTTCAGTCAAAGGCTGGAAATGGATATGTGAAAATCTCTCGGGGCGCCCAATCAGGCCTATATCTATCTTGCGTTCTTCCAGAAGCTGGAGGGTCTGGTTAGTGGACTGGCATTCGATAGCTATCTTGATGTGAGGGTGCAGTCCAATGAATCTCTGGAGATACGGCAGCAGCAGATATTTGCACAGCGTAGTGCTGACGCCTATCCTGAGATGCCCGATCCCGAGATCAAGCGCCATCTTCAGCTGCTGTTCACCGGCCTCGATAAAATCAAAGGCGGATTTTACGTAGTCAAATAAAAGGGCGCCCTCATCAGTCAGGCGGACGCCTCTGGATGTCCTTGAAAACAGTGTGGTATTTAAGGACTGCTCCAGCTTCCTGATGGATTTGCTGATGGCGGGCTGGCTGATATACAGGGCTTCGGCGGCATGGGAAATATTTCCGGTACTTGCGACTGTATAAAAAATTTTGTACAGGGAGAGGTTCTGATCCATATAAATTCCTTCCATAACTTTAAATTATACTAAATATTCATAATATATATTTCAATTATAACAAGGCCTGTGTTATAATGCAATCAGAAAAGAAAAAAGCTGCATCAGAATGAGTGCAGCGATAAAATCAGGAGGTAAGACAATGGGAATGACAATGACACAGAAGATTCTGGCTGCACATGCCAATCTTCCATCTGTAGAACCGGGGCAGCTGATAGAGGCGGATCTGGATCTTGTATTAGGAAATGACATTACATCACCTGTAGCTATCCATGAGATGGATAAAATGACAACAGACAAGGTGTTTGACAAGGAAAAAATAGCCCTCGTTATGGACCACTTTATTCCTAATAAGGATATTAAATCTGCAGAGCACTGTAAATGTGTGCGTGAATTTGCGTGCAGACATGATATAACAAATTATTTCGACGTGGGGGATATGGGAATAGAGCATGCCCTGCTGCCTGAAAAAGGGCTGGTTGTAGCTGGCGATGTGGTGATCGGCGCGGATTCCCATACTTGTACATACGGCGCCCTGGGGGCATTTTCCACAGGTGTTGGAAGCACAGACATGGCAGCTGGAATGGCTACAGGGAAAGCATGGTTTAAGGTACCGGGAGCTATTAAATTCAACCTGACAGGAAAACCGTCCAGGTGGGTCAGCGGAAAAGATGTGATCCTTCATATTATCGGAATGATCGGTGTTGACGGCGCGCTCTACAAGTCAATGGAATTTGTGGGAGACGGGATAGCGAACCTTTCTATGGATGACAGATTTACAATTGCCAATATGGCGATCGAGGCCGGCGGCAAGAACGGCATTTTCCCTGTTGATGAACAGACTGTTGCATATATGAAGGAGCATTCTGTCCGCCCCTTCAAAACCTATGAAGCAGATGAAGACGCTGTATATGAGGAAGAATACACAATAGACTTAAGCCAGTTAAAGCCAACGGTGGCATTCCCGCACCTGCCGGAGAATACAAAGACAATAGATGAGATTAAAGAGGATGTGGTGATTGACCAGTCTGTTATCGGATCATGTACAAACGGTCGTATTGAAGATTTAAGAATAGCTGCCAGGATCCTTGAAGGACGTCATGTAAAGAAAGGAATCCGCTGTATCGTGATACCCGCGACCCAGAAGATCTATCTGCAGGCTATCGAAGAGGGGCTTGTGCAGACATTTATCAAGGCGGGAGCTGTTGTGAGCACACCTACCTGCGGCCCTTGCCTGGGCGGATATATGGGAATTCTGGCCGCCGGTGAGAGATGCATATCTACTACGAACAGAAACTTTGTGGGACGTATGGGTCATGTTGACTCAGAAGTATATCTGGCAAGTCCGGCAGTAGCAGCAGCCAGCGCAGTGACCGGTAAGATATCAGCGCCGGACGAATTAGGATTATAGGAGGAACTTTCATGAAAGCAGACGGAAAAGTATTTAAATACGGAGATAACGTAGATACAGATGTTATAATTCCTGCCAGGTATCTGAACTCGTCAGATCCTGCGGAACTGGCTACACACTGCATGGAAGATATCGATAAAGAATTTGTGAAAAAAGTAAATAAGGGAGATATCATCGTAGCCAACAAGAATTTTGGCTGCGGTTCATCAAGGGAGCACGCGCCTATTGCAATCAAGGCGGCGGGAGTCAGCTGTGTCATAGCCGAGACATTTGCCAGAATTTTCTACAGGAATGCGATCAATATCGGACTGCCGATCATTGAATGTCCGGAAGCGGCAAAAGATATCGATGCAGGAGACCGGGTGGAGATAGATTTTGACAGCGGTATGATATATGACAGGACAAAGGAAACAGAGTACAAAGGCCAGGCTTTCCCGGAGTTCATGCAGAAGATCATAAAAGCAGAGGGACTTATCAATTATATAAACAATAAAAACGCTTAGATTCCAGTCCGGGGGCTGCTCCCCCGGACACCCTGCGCTAAAAAATAATTTGTTTACAGCTTGAAGGTATGTCTTAGAGCGTGTTTGAAAAATGCTTTCCGTGAGATGTGCGTCACAGTTTGTGGGAGATTTGTCCCGAATGAAGGAGGCGTAGCGGGCTACGTCGACTGAATGAGGGGCAAATCTCCCACAAAGTGGGGCGTGCAGATCGCGGGAATGATTTTTCAAACACGCTCTAGTACATACCTTATTTTTTTGCCTGAAAAATGCAACTGTTCGCAGGACGTTATCCCGCCGGGTGTTTTCATGCGTATTTTGCACGAAAATCCTGAGGGCTGCAGCGCGAAACGGCGCTTTTGGCCGTTTCTGTGCATTGCGAAGCGTGTTACTGGTCACGGAGTGAAAAGTAACTTTATAGGATTTATGAATATACATGGTATTCCTTACGGGTGTATGTTAAAATATTTGTAGCTATTCAGCAGGTCCGTGCATTTACTGCACAGACCGTAAGAAAAAATTTAAAGAAATATACAGGCGGCAGGTGCTATAGAACTGCTGGGGGAATCAAAGGAGGATCGGGAACAATGATCAAAGCGATAGCTCTGGATCTGGACAGAACTACATTGAACGCAGAAGGCGGATTATCTGATGGGAATAGAGAGGCAATCGAATACGCAGTTTCAAAAGGGATGCATGTAATCGTGGCCAGCGGCAGAGCCCTGTATTCACTTCCTGACCAAATAACAGGGATACAGGGAGTAGAATATGCAGTTACTTCCAATGGAGCGTCTGTTTACCGCCTTTCAGATAGTGTGCGCCTGAGGCATTATAAGATGACAAAACAGTCAGTACTGAAGATCCTGGAGGTGACCGGGACAGAGTCACAGAGCCGGGAAGCGGCTTATGAAGTCTTTGTGGACGGCGAGGCATATGCACAGGCAGGGTATGTGGCGGATCCTGTTCACTTTGGGGCATCCCCAAAAGCCGTGTCTTATATCCGGGGAAGCAGAAAACCAGTAGAAGATATTCAAAAGTTTATACTGGAACATATAGAAGAATTGGACAGCATGGATGTGGTGTGCCGGGAGGGCCCTGTAAAAGATCTCATCTGGGAGCGCATTCAGAGGGAGGTTCCGGATATATATATGACTTCATCTGTACGGCAGCTTATAGAGATATCATATAAAGATTCGGGGAAGCATATGGGAATCAAATTCCTGGCAGATTATCTGGGGATACTGCCCAAGGAGCTGGCTGCTTTTGGCGACGGCGACAATGATGCAGAAATGCTTAGAGAGGCCGGCATAGGGATAGCGGTGGCAAATGCATCCCCAAAATGCCTCCAGGCTGCAGATTATATAGTTCCCGGGAACGATGAAGACGGGGTGGCCTACGGAATATATACAATATTGTGCGCAGCACGCCCAACTGCAAGGATCTAAGTTATGGGATGCACGTAGTTTGGCCAAGCGAAGAGAAGAAGGTGGAAGAAATGGAAGAGGGAAAAGTTGTCTATTATATTGATGAGGGGCGGATATATTCCGGACAAGTGACAGATGTGGAAAAATCGGGGAAAGAGTTTGTATTCAGCATAGACAGCTACGGTGACTGTTCTGGTCAGCACAGGATATCATCGGCGCAGATAGGAATTAAGGTCTTTCTTAGCAAAGAGGAGGCAGAAAGTGCTGTGGGGGTTGAACAAGAAAGTTATAGAGAGGAATCTACATGAATATACGTTTTTTAGGTCAGATTGTATTGCAAGTAACCGGATTGATTTATGCCACTGTAAAATACAGAGACAAAGAAATTGACAGTGCTGATGGTTTTGTTCCCCAAACAGAGTATTCATTGCCGTTTGACGGAGAATGGTATACGATAAATGGTGGTATAACAAAAAACACGTCCCACTCCTGGGATATTCTGCCGCAGCGTTTTGCCTATGATTTTATAATTGTGGATGATGAAGGCGGGAGTTATCACGGAGACAGTAAAGATCTGCACAGCTATTATTGTTATGGGAAGGACATTCTTGCTCCGGCGGATGGTATCGTTGTTACAGTAAAGAACAGCTTTCCGGACTGCCGTATAATGGACGGGGAGCAGACAGACCCGGATACACCAGATATTGGCGGCAACCGCATTATCATAAAGCACTCTGCAAATGAGTACAGTACTCTTTGCCATCTGATGCCTGGGAGCATATTAGTAAAAAAAGGACAGAAAGTAAAAAGAGGCGATGTTATTGCTAAGTGCGGTAATTCAGGCAATACGACTGAACCCCACCTCCATTTTCAACTGCAAAATACTGCAGGTTTTTATTCTTGTATTGGTCTGCCTGTCCATTTTACAAATATTCACAAAAGGATTTTTAACAGCTATTACAAAGTTGATTCGCGACCGCTGCCGGAAAAAGAAGATATAGCAGAAGGTTATATTTACCGAGGGTTGTTAGTAAAAAACTTTGGAGACAATTAAACAGCAGCTTATTTATATGGTATATGCCGTAAAATTATCTTAACTTCAAAGAGCCGATAATTCATGAGGTCGAAAGACCTTATAATTATTGGCTCTTTAGCTTAGTGTCTGGCGCTGTCATAAGGATACATTGCACAGGTATGTTTGCTTATCCATTTTATTGTTTGTATCTTAGGCAATAAAAGAGGAAGTGCTTTAGTTCTCTATTTGAAGGAAACTCAATTTGAGAACTTATATACTAGATGTCTTTTGCTTTCATCCTATTAAGTTCTTTCTGCCTGTATCCCTTACGGCTATCCAGCCAAATAAAAAGTTCAAGTACAAGAATAATGACACATGGAACAATAGTTTTAGCGGTAAGTTTAACATTCATGGTATAAAATAATATACTCATTATAATAGCGGAAATAATGGGTATAACTGCTCCTAACTGCCAATACTTCCTTGTGCCTAAATACTTCTGCGTGACTGTTATAGACAGTGTGATGATGACAGTAATGATTATTGAAACAATAGTTGGCATACTCATCTCTCCTTTTCTTTTTTGTATTTATCAATAATAATTTTTGCAGTCTCTAAATCAATACGAGAATCGACAGCCAGGCCTTTAATGAAAGCCTGAAATGGCTCGTCTTCCTGCTGGTCACTGATTTCTATTTTTTGTATAAGTTTATCCAGTCTCAGCCGGACAGTAGGGTATGAAACTTCATACAGTTTTGCTATTTCTTTTAATGAACCGGATTTTAAAATAAAATTTTTTAGAAAAGCTGCGTCTTCCTGCTCTAGTGCCAGTATCCACTGTGGTATTTTGTCAATCTCCAATTTCAATCACCCTTTCACATAATATTCAATATAGTTAAGTATAACATGAATAAAATTAAAGTCAATATAAAAATGAATATAAAGAAAATAATATAAAGTTATAATATAAAATAATAAACGGAGGAGGACTACCAGAAGAAAAAATACTAACAGATATGTCAGATGAATGAAAGGGGAGATAGCGTATGAATATATTTCAAAATGACAAGGTAGTTTTGTTCCCTTTACTCCGGCTGCCGGATAAGTCTTGTCTCATGCAAGGGAGGGGGATATATGATGAATACAGACGTTCAAAAAGATAAAATAAAAGGGGGACACGGACGAAATTTAGATTGTGAGAATCAAGGCCCGTATCCCCGTTTCTATTATTTAAGAAGTTCAGATTTATGTTCAAGAATGGCTTCAGCAGCAGCGCAGGCTGGACAATCACAGTATTTGGCTCCGGAAGCTTTAATTTCTTTGGCATGTGCAGCCACATTAGGAGCATTGCTTCCAAATACCTTCTGGCCGGCATCAGACTCAGCAAAGCTAATTAAAGTATCAATTGGCATAATATCAGCTTCCAGTTCTTCGATATAACGGAGAGTCTCAGAGGCTTCGTTTTCTGTTCCGATGGAATCAAGCCAAGACTGTGCTGCAGCTTTAGTTTCACTGCTGCATGAAAATGCGTTAATAAGTTCGTTTGTTTTCTCAATGGTAAAATCTAATAATTTTTTATCCATGCTAAATTGATACCTCTCTTTCTATTATTTGTAACTGTTTTCACAGTTACATGCAAAAATCCATTTAATATCGCCTTCGGCGATGGGATTTTTGCACCCTTGAATCATTTTCTTACGGTCTGTGCAGTAAATGCACAGACCTGCTGAATAATTACATTTATTTTATCATAATCATCACTATATTGCAATTTGTTATAGCTGAATAGCCATACACATTTGAGAATCAGGCTTTGGGGAAATATTGGGGCAGCTTTAGTGAGTTATATGAAGTAGAAGTAAGAACAAATGGAGAAGTTTTAGATATGCCAATTTGAAACTTGCAGGGTAATGGCGGAAACTGTTATAATACTTAAAAAGTGAGTTGCGCTATAATAAATTTGAGACTAGTCCGGCAGGGGAGCTGGTTAATAGGGTTAGAAAACGCCTGGAACAGGAAAATACATATTATTATTTTATCTGTATGGATAATAAAAAGGTTGGAGCAATTCGCATAATTGATTCTCACGAAAAAAATATGAATAAAAGGATAAGCCCATTATTTATATTACCGGAATATCAAAGAAAAGGCATTGCACAGACAGCAATCCGATTATGCGAAAAATCCATGGTGAAGATGGGTGGGAATTAGATACTATCTTGCAGGAAAAAGGCAATTGCTATTTGATATAAAAAAATGGGATATCGTACAACGGGTAAACTTAAGAAAATCAATGATAATTTAACCTTAATATTTTATGAAAAATAATCTTGAAGGATGGATCAACAGTAGAAGCACAGAGTGCGAGATTTTTAATATTGATTTTGTAAAACATGTATTTATTCAGGAAGAGAGGTTGTATAATTGACAAATATAAAGGAGATAACAAATCCCACTGGCGTCATGCGGAACTTATTAGCATCAAGCATTGGGATAGACAAATATAGTACAATCCTTAATACATATAAAAACGTAGATGTTTCAATGATATAAAATTCCAAAGAAATTTTAATGGATTTTATGTAATTCAAAGAAATATCGATTGGCTAAATAATTACTATATTCTGTTCGAAAGAGTGAAAGGACAAGAGACAACATTTGAAGAAATTCTTCGTGAACTGTATGATTTAACAAATGGAAGAATAGAAGCCTCTTTTTCCAGTAAGATGTATGCAACGCTTTATCCCGAAAAACCAATATGGGACCAGTTTGTATTAAAGTTTTTAGGATTGAAAATGCCGGATGGAAATTCTGAAAAAAGATTAAAAGCGGCCATTGTATTATATAGTGATATTGAAGAATGGTACAAGGAGTTTTTATGTAAGGAAAATGCAAGGTTGTGTTTGGCATTATTTGATGAAATATTTCCTGACTATAAATGGGTGTCAGATATAAAGAAAATAGATTTTTATTTGTGGAGTATTCGGGAATAATTATTATATTTCTGCTGCTTTTTTAAGCCTGCAGATAAATGTAAAGAAGCATAGTTTAAACATACGTTCCGAGTATTTTTATATCAGTATATATGATAAAATCATACCATTACAAACACTAAAATATCATCTTAGTTGTAAAATATCACAAAGGATAAGGAGAAAGAGTTATGAACAAGATTACTAAGAGATTATCAATCTGTATTTTAAGCGGAACATTAATGTTTGCTCCTGTTGCATTGGGGGCAGAAGATTATTCTATTGTGTCAGAGGCTCATTCCGGAAGAACAGACAGCAATGGAGGACATAAAGACAATAAAAATAAGAGTGGTCTGGGATCATATCATTATCATTGTGGAGGACATCCTGCTCATTTACATGACGGAGGGGTATGTCCCTACGGCGGGACAGCATCTTCCTCAGCTGCAGCGTCTGGTATTACATCAAGTGAAGTTACATCAACAAGTACCCCATCTTCATCTGTTTCCAGTGGAGTCAAGACAGTTACGTTACATGATAACAGTACGATTTCACTTTCAACCGATATATTGAAATTAGTCCAGGATGTTTTAAATGAAAAAGGATATGATTGTGGTAAAGCTGATGGAATAGTTGGAGAAAAGACGAAAACAGCTATTTCAAAATATTTAAAAGA
The DNA here is from genome assembly GCA_003148945.1 of Murimonas intestini. Classification (GTDB taxonomy): domain Bacteria; phylum Bacillota; class Clostridia; order Lachnospirales; family Lachnospiraceae; genus Murimonas; species Murimonas intestini. The sequence continues at coordinate 275,667 of QGGY01000001.1, forward strand.
TAATACTGATGATTCCAGTGATAGGATGATTATTGAAATGATTGCTGAGGCATTGGATATAGAGTAAGTAAAGCTATCAACTGGAATTTCTATCTTAAATAGAGAATATAAAACTGCCGGAGCTGGTCCGTCTGAAAGTAGGGCGGCACCGTGAGATCCCAGAAGGATACCGACTTAAAGAGTGTGGATGTGAATGGAGGCATCAGGGAAATCATATAAAGAAATGATTACATATAATGAATTAAAAGATAGTGATAAAACAGACAATGATGATCCAAACAGTAAGGATGCTGCTATGGTTTCTGATGTGCAAAAGGCATATGATGAAGCTTTGTCCATTGCTAGAAAGGATATCACTAGGGATGGTAAATCTTATTATTATGGAGATATTAATGTCTTAGCAGAATATGTCGAATGGATAGATAAGTACCCAAATGCTGATGAAAATACAGAGATTAATCAAGGTGCAATTTATCGCTCACTTGCTAAAAGGCTAAAAGAATTTTATACAGGTGGTGATAAATATTATGGTAACTGGAAATCAATCTGTCCGATAATTTTTGGATTTGAGGCACTTGATACCTGGGAGGAAATGTTGCCCTATGTTGAAAATGCCAGCATCTATATAACGAATGAGAACTCTTTCACTGAAATAATGAATAAGCTACAGGAGTTAGAGTGTGTGGAGGGGACTTTTGATTATGAAGCACGAAATTTTGATTTTGTGATTTCCGATTTAAGCAAAGCTGTCAGTAAGTTAAAAATTTCAGATGAAATGTTAGGGTATATTCTAGCGGCCTTAGATGAATATGGACCTGCTAGTTTGTTTGATGGGAATTCTTTTACATTTAAACTGATTACTAATAAAAATGTGGAAGGACGTTGAAAATTAGATTATGAAGATTTTGAAGTTACTGGTAACGATGCAGAAGGCAGTGTGTTTGAAGCCATAAATTTGTTATATGATGAAAGCTTTAGGTGGTGATGTGTATTAAACACTAATTAATATATAACAGTGCCATTAAATAGCGGAGATATGGAAAAAAGTTATCTGTGTTGTGAGTTCAAATCGATACAGTTACGACAACAAACTACGGAGGAGAAGCCATGCCACTTATACCAGCCAAATGTACGAACTGCGGAGCAGAATTAGAAGTAGATTCGTCAAAAGATGCTGCTATCTGCCCCTATTGTAATTCTGCATATGTTGTAGAAAAGGCAATAAACAATTATAACATAACAAACAATATTGAGAACTCTGTTGTCAATATATATTCTAATTCGGCTCAAGTGAAGTCAGATTTTGAAATTGAAGGGCATACGCTTAAGGCTTATATTGGCGAATCAGAAATAGTAGATAATATACCTTCACATATTACTGCTATCGGAGACGAAGCCTTTTATGGGAATAAAAAGATAAAGAAGGTAATAATACCTGATTCAGTGATGAGAATTGGAGCCTTTGCTTTTTGTCAATGTAGTAATCTTAAAGAAATTGTTATTCCCGATTCGGTAAAAGTAATAGGTAGCTTTAATGGCAGCGGATTAGAACATATTACACTTCCATCAAATTTAGGAGTAATCGGTGAGTACATGTTTTATTATTGTCCAAATTTGAAAAGCATAATAATACCTAATGGAGTAGAGGAAATCGGCTTAGCAGCATTTGGTAAATGCACTAGTCTAGAAGAGATTACTATACCTGGGAGTGTAACAAAAATTAATGATGCAGTGTTTTTAGATTGCTGCAATATAAAAAAAGTGTTGTTCGAAAATTGGTACAATATCGAGGAAATGGGAGAAGATATTTTTAGACGTTGCCCTACAATACCAGAAATAGTTCCTTCAAATATAATGATGAAATATCATGATAATTTTTACCCGCCCACAGCAGAAACCTCTAAACCAGATGAATCAAAAAAAGGATGTTACATAGCTACCTGCATCTATGGTTCATATGATTGTCCAGAGGTATGGACATTGCGTCGCTTTAGAGACAATATCCTCGACAAGAATTTATTCGGGCGATTATTCATTAAGACATATTATTTGATAAGTCCTAAATTAGTGAAGTATCTTGGTGATTACTCATTGTTCAAAATTGTCTGGAGAAAGAGCCTTGATAGTTTGTTACAGTTACTACGAAAGAGTGGGATAGAAGATACGCCATATAAGGATTTGTAAGTTTCCGCCGGGTTGATATAGATATTATTATCCCACATTGTGAGAACATGGAGCAATTATTGAAGTATCTATAAATTCAAATTGAATAAAATCGCTGCGCGATAGCTTACAAAGGCTGTAGCATAGCGATTTTTCGTTTTCTGTAACAAAAACAGTGGAAAGCAAGTCCTAAAAGTAGTATTTGAGTATTCCGGGCGATTCTGAACCGTCATTCCGGAAGAACCCGTTCTTACGGAACAGGGGTACATTTTCACCATAATATACAGGCTGAAGGAAAAGGAATTTATTGCTTTTGTAAACTCCGATGAACTAATACCTGTTCATAAAGTCCGTTATGCTGATTATTATAGGAGACTTATATAATGACAATAACACAAATTAACTGCGATATTGAGAGGGCCAATATCGCAAGGACAATACTGGAATCCCTTCCAGATTGGTTTGGCAACTCAGAAGCAATAGAAGAATACATCGCAGTCAGCAAGGGACAGCCTTTTTTCTGTGCATTTATTGCCATACAATATAATAATAGTCAAGCTGGGTTATATATCCCTGCTTGACTATTATCTGAGAGTCAGTAAAAATAAGGAACCGCTTTGGTACCGAACGGTCTGCCAGGTGGTGTGAGAGGTCGGCTAATCAACTAATGGTTAGCCTTTACTCGATGAGATGGCCGCTTTCATGCGGCCGAGTTATGAAAATAAGGTGAGAAACCTCAAACTCTATAATTATAATATGACATTATATGGCGCAGTTCAACATGTATTAGTCGCAAGTTTCGACTGTGTTCGACATCTGATTGTGGTTCACCCATTAGTGATTTTCACGAAATTAAATAAATTCATATCTGCTAACCTTGATAATTGATCTAAATACAACAGAAATAATCACAAATAATCAAAGAATAGTCAAAAATAAACAAAGAAAATAAAAAGGTCTATGCTCAGTAACGTAAGATTATGAATTTTGTAATATAAAAAATAACTAAAATATATTGAAAAAATTAGTGTCTCTATTGGACATGTTGTCAAATATATTTAATTTTTATACTTGTGCAAAATAACTCAAATAATATTCAATACAAAATTTGAAATATTGACAAGTATTTAGAAAAAATATATAGTTTAAGCATACAGTTATGAAATAATCGTGTGGGGGAGAGTGATTCCAATGGAGGATATTTTATTTTGAAAACGAATAGGGTTTTTTGTACGCTAACTGAAACTGGATAAGTTTAGGAAGGATATGAAAAAGAAATATTCGAAGAGATTGCTTGCAATCGTTATGGTAATTATAATTGTTATGGGAACCACATTAACAGGATTTTCCAATAGAAATGAAGATAATATTTCACAACATCAGAAAGAGATAATGGAACGACAAAACAAAGGCGTAACGAGACTAATGTGCCTTGATTGTGCATGGTATAGTCACTATGTATGCCAGAGTAATCATAGATATGATGGTAATACAACACATAGTTATTGGGGAGGTATATGTAGAATTAACTGGTATAATGCCACAGCCCAAGAAGTTTGTACGTCATGTGGAAAGGCACTCGCACAATTTGGAGAACACCCTAGTATTGAAAACCACTTAAATTGCTCAAAGGGAATGTACAAAATTTGTATGATTGGGTTACCACCAAGTCCATAAATTATATCTAAATGGGAGTGATCATGAAAACTAAGTATCATATTTCTATAATGATTGTGCTAGTAGTCACCCTATTGGCTTTAGCCGTTACTGGGTGTAGCAAAAATACGACCGATGAGAATTTAGATTTACTAGATTTAAAAACTGGTAGTATTTATGGTTATAAAGGGATTGAATGGAAAGAATCTAAGGATGAAGTAGAAAAATCCCTTAAGTTTTCTTTTGAGGAAGACAAAATTGTTAACCAATCAGAAAATGTCTTTTTTTGTTATAATAGCAAACCAATAAAACTGTTTGACATAGAAGGGACACAGTGGTTTGAATTTAAAAATGATGAACTTCTATTAGTCGGATTTGATTTTAGGAATTCGGATAAAAACGGTGACTTATCTAATTTTTTTGAAAAGACATTGAATGAACTTACAAAACACTATGGTGATTTTCAAGACGATATCACAAAAGAGAATGAATTTGGATTAATGTGTGGATATAAGTGGCTTAATGAAAATGTAGATGGAGGCAGGGACACATTGCAACTAATTTCTTTTACCAAGGATAAAGATGTCCAGATTATATTAACGGTAGGATATATTCCATCTAACTAGTGAAAAGTCATATTAAAAGGAGAACAAATGAAAAAAATCCTTTCTTACTAATAATAATTGTAATTTTAACTGTTATAGTAGGGTGTGGTTTAACGGGATTTTCCCAAAAAGATGAATCTCTAAGTCCTATAATAACAAGAGGAAATTGTTTGAATTGTGGTTGGTTTACACATATTACTTGTATGAGAGACCATGTTTATGATGGAAACACCACACATTCTTACAGTGATGGAACTTGTAGAGTTAATTGGTATACGGCATCTGGGCAGGATAGATGTCTCAATTGCGGACATGTGAATGAGTACTTTAATCGTCACAATTGTATAGAAAATCATTTAAACTGTGGGAAAGGACAGGTTAACATTTGTCCATTACCTTATGCACCTTCAAAATGAATAGTAAATGTATGATAGCTTAACAAAAAAAAGGGAGACTGGTCAAATAAGCCAGCCTCCCTGAAATTTTTCTATCACCTTTTTAGTACGTAAATAACTGAACAATAATAATAGTAAAGGAGTTGTCGGTTAATTCTAGTTTTTAACCTTTCAACCCCGGAAATGAGATTATCTCGTGAAATCCAGGCTTTTTTAAGCTTTGGATCATCACGAGATAATCTTTTGTTTTTTATGCTGCAGTCTAACTATTTGCAAATATAGTGGCTGGCTACACCTGCCTTTAATGTTTTTTTATAAAGATTATATAGAATATTAGCATAACAAATCCAACTACTCGTATTATATCTGAGATTTGTTGATATCCCAATATATACTTAATTGGGAAACTAGAAATTAGTAATATGATAATTAATAACATGAACAAAATATGTAGCGATTTTTTCATACTTACTGGATACTCCTGTTTATTGAGATGTAAAATAGATTGATTGAGTAGATTCGACAGTTTGAATATACATAATGATTCCTGTACCAGAAACAGTAGCCTGTTCGACTTGCCATCTATAAATTAATGTGCCTACACCAAAGATACCAGCAATTCCACCAAGCACACTTCCTAAATTTCCAGGAAGAAATCCTAAAAGTCCACCTGTTGTTGCACCATCACCGACAGCTGATAGTGAGTCAATTAAATCTTGAGCTTTATCAGAAATCATGTATACTTCTGTAATACCAGTGTGTAACAATTTTACTTTCTCCCTGTGCGCGAGTGCTGGGAAGAAGAATGATAGCAGAATAGTTTTCGTCTATGTAAGCAAGTCCTTGAGTAATTAAAGCGTTCATACTTGCAATTTGAGATTCTACAGACGTAATCATGTCATTCGAAAAACCATCTTTTAAAGCAGAATTTACATCAAAGACGATTAATTCATTTTTGTCTTTTTGTAGGAATTGTTCTAATTTCGTATACTGAAGGATTAGTTGTTTCTTCAGTGGATGCTGCAGAGGTAATGATACTTGTAGATAATACCGTAATGAGAGTAAGAATTAGAGCAATAAGTTTACGGAATTTTTTTCATCAAAATACCTCTTTACTCAAAAAAATTGGATTAATTATGTTGACAAAAAATTCTCCATGGGTATCACACTCCTTATATGTACCTGGTATTCTAAAATATATATGTGTTATAACACATATTAAAAATGAAAGCTAGTAAAATTGTCGTGTAAATTATATAAAAAAACAAATTTTGCGCCATATATGAGTTTGGATAATAAATGTATACAAGCAGGTATAACCCCAAGAGGAGTACACGCCTTTAGAAGAACTGTTAACTCCAAAATGAGATGTGAGGGAGTATCAGCAACTGTTGCAGCGGCCCTGCTTGGGCATAGTCCGGATGTAAATGAACAATATTATACGTATGTTATAAGTAATATTGAAGAAAAATTGAAGAAAAAAACAGAATCGTGTCAAAGATTAATGCGGAGATGCCTGTTGCAAAGTGAGTGATTATTTAGATAGTGAAATATATAGGTAATCAAAGGTAATCAAGAAAAAAAGAATTCCGATGCATAAAAATGCTCGGAACCCTTGATTTTACTGGCTTTAATCGGAGTGACAAGATTTGAACTTGCGACCTCTCGGCCCCCAGCCGAGCGCGCTACCAAGCTACGCCACACTCCGGTACGAACGATATTCTATCATAACTCTATATAAATTGCAATAGTTTTTTTGTTGACTTTTTATCATTGATAGTAGAGAATAGTATTATGAGGTTACAGTTTAACTTTCCGTTGTTTCGTGAAGCGCTGTTAAGGGCAGACGGATGCCGGACGGCAGAAAGCTTAACTGTAATAATATGGTAGCTATTCAGCGGGTCTGCGCATTTACTGCACAGACCGTAAGAAAAATGATTCAAGGGTGCAAAAATCCCATCGCCGGAGGCGATTTTAAATGGATTTTTGCATGTAACTAAAAAGACAAAGGAGCGAATATTATGGCAAAGGTAAGGCTTGGCAGAACAGAAATTGTAGTGGAGAAGAATGGATTTGGAGCTCTGCCTATACAGAGGGTAAATATGGACACTGCAAAACATATCTTGCGCAAGGCATATAAGAATGGCATTGAATTTTTTGATACGGCAAGATTTTATACTGACAGTGAGGAAAAACTGGGGGAAGCGCTGAGTGATGTGCGGAATGAGGTAGTGCTGGCATCCAAGACGGGAGCCTTAAATGCTGAAGATTTCTGGAAGGACCTGGAGACTACCCTTAACAATTTAAAGACGGATCATCTGGATATCTACCAGTTCCATAATCCGCCGTTCTGTCCTCTTCCCGGAGGGGAGGATGGGCTCTACGATGCTATGCTGAAGGCTAAGGAAGAGGGAAAGGTAAGATTTATCGGAATTACGAATCACAGGCTTGCTGTGGCGCATGAGGCAATTGATTCTGGAATGTATGATACACTGCAGTTTCCGTTCTGTTACCTCTCAGCAGAAAAGGAGACAGAGCTTGTAGAGAAATGCAGGAAGGCTGATATGGGATTCATTGCTATGAAAGCTTTGTCAGGCGGGCTTATTACCAGTTCAGAGGCCGCAGCCGCCTTTATGATGGAGTATGATAATGTGCTTCCCATCTGGGGTATTCAAAGAGAGAAGGAGTTAGACGAATTTCTGGAATTTGTAGCCAAGCCGCCTGTTATGACTGAAGAGATAAGCGCTCTGATAGAGAAGGACCGCAAAGAGCTGCAGGGTGAGTTCTGCCGCGGCTGTGGCTACTGTATGCCCTGTCCGGCGGGGATAGAGATTAATAACTGTGCACGTATGTCTCTGCTTCTGAGGAGGTCTCCTTCAGAACAGCAGCTTACCCCTGAAGTACAGGCGAAGATGAAGAAGATAGAGGAGTGTCTTCATTGTGGTAAATGTAAGACAAAATGCCCATATGGACTTGATACTCCGGCTCTGCTTGAAAAGAATTATAAGGATTACAAAGAGGTGTTAGCAGGAAAAGCCATATAATGTAATAGGTCAGACGACTGCTGAAAAGCAGGCGGCTGAATTGTAACGAGTTTTTGAAAGGGTGATGCCTAAGTGATTCCCAGAAAAATCAGGCCGGTTGAAGAAAAAATGAATATGGCTGTTTCGATGTTTGTAATTTTTCCGCTGTGGGCATATATTACAGGCTTGTATTTGATTTCAAGTATTGGCGGCAATGCGGGGATGCTTTTACTGAGAGCAGTCATGTTTTTGGGCGGCTTTGTTTTTTTGTATATTGGTTTAATGTCATACAGGAAGGCAGCTGCGGCAAGAAAAGAGAGACAGAGGCTTAAGCAGTTCCCGCCGGTTAAAGGCACGATAGTTGAAGTGAGGCAGGATGTTTCTGTTAAGGCAGATGATTATTCTGTTTCTCAGAAGGTGATAAGGTACTATATGATTGTAAAAATATATGATCCTGAGACCATGATGCCGCGTCTGGTGAAAAGTGAGTATTACAGTGAGCCTTTGCACAGGCTTCTGGGTGATACGAAGGCAAATGTCTACCAGGAACCGAACGGATGGAAGGCAACAGTTGATGATTTTGTATTGAAGAAGAATAGCAGAGAACCGGATATCAAGCTTGAGAATATGGTCATATACGATGTGGCTGCCGGCAAGGAGAACAGATTCCTTGGGATTCTGGGAAAGGCTGCAATTGTAGTTTTGATCATCTGGATGCTGGTTAAGTTCTTTTTATAGCAGGATAAGCAGAATAATTGCAATCGGAGGTTTCTATGGATTACAGAATCAGAGAGATATTAGAAGAAGAGTATAGCCTGCTTGAAGATTTTCTGTATGAAGCAATATTTGTGCCGGAGGGTATGGCGGCTCCGCCAAGATCAATAATCAGGCAGCCTGAGCTGCAGGTATATCTAAAGGATTTTGGAAAGAAAACGGGTGATGCGGGCTTAGTGGCGGAGGCCGGGGAAAAGGTGGCCGGTGCTGTATGGGTCCGTATTATGAATGATTATGGCCATATTGATGATATGACTCCTTCATTTGCAATTTCACTGTATAAAGAATTCCGGGGATTGGGGATAGGCACTGCATTAATGAAAGAAATGCTTTATTTACTGAAGCATCAAGGATACAAGCAGGCTTCACTTGCGGTCCAAAAAGCCAACTATGCTGTAAATATGTATAAAAAAGTTGGTTTTAGCGTTTTGTATGAGAATGCGGAAGAATACATTATGGTAACTCGACTTTAAATTTCTGACGGCAGAAGAAAAAAGGGGTTGACTTTAACGCTGCGTAAAGGTTTATGCTGATTTTGTCAGGAGGTGCAAAGATGGAATACACAATTTTAAAGCTTGCAAATCTGGCTGGAATCAGCACCAGGACTCTTCGGTATTATGATGAGATTGGTTTGCTTAAGCCTTCCCGAAAAGAGGACAGCGGTTACCGCGTCTATGGGGAGGGGGAGGTAGACAGGCTGCAGCAGATCTTATTTTACCGGGAGCTTGGATTAGGGCTGTCTGATATTAAGAAAGCAATGGACGCCCCGGAATATTTCAGGCTGGATGTATTAAAAGGGCACTTGAAGGAACTTAGTGAGCGGCGGGTGCAGCTTGCCCTTCTGATAGAAAATGTTGAGAAGACAATTCAGAAAGAAGAAGGGAGAATACAAATGGCAGATCAGGAAAAATTTATGGGGCTGAAGAGACAGATCATAGCAGAGAATGAAGAGAAGTATGGTGATGAGATCCGCTCAAAATATGGTGATACTTCTGTAGATGAAAGCAATAAGAAAATGTTGGGACTTACAGAAGAAGCGTACAGCGAGATGACAGACACAGGTGAGAGGATCCTGCAGATACTGGAAGAGGCTGTCAGGAATCAGGAAAAGCCCGAAGGTGAAAAAGGTCGTGAAGCGGCCGAGCTTCACAAGAAATGGCTTACATTTACATGGCCCAGCTATACGAAGGAAGCCCACTGCGGGGTTGTGCAGATGTATGTGGCTGATGAGAGATTCAGGGCGTACTATGACGGAAATATGCAGGGATGTGCAGCATTCCTCAAGGCGTCTGTGGAGGCGCACGTTGATGAGATTTAGGCTGTATATTCTGAAGATATCACAGATGGCGGAAACATAAGCCGCAAGGAGCCGGACTGCAAAAAAATGCAGGCCGGCTCTTTGCGGTTTTAGTGAGGGGCTTTTACTGGCTGACATGATGTCCCGGAACTGTTTTGCTGTCTGAGCGAAGGAAATTCAGGACAACCTCATTTGTCTGTTCTGCCCATTTGCCAAAGACAAAATGGGAAGCCTTTGGTATAATAGTGAGTGTACTCTTGGGCAGTGAGCGGGCGATAAGCTTTGTATGTTTATCCTTTATCATATCACGTTCACCGGCCAGTATAAGAGCAGGGGCGGTGATGCGTCCCAGACTGTCAGGATTGATACGCGGTTCTTTGACCATGAGCCCCAGGATCTCTGCCTTTATCCTTGCTTTTTTATCAAATTTTGCAATCAGGCTGCAGATTCCATAACCCAGTATAGTGGGGAGCTGACAGGAGGGCTTAACACCCATGGGATAAAGATTTCCACCTGCCAGTACCAGCTTTTCTATAGGGTATACACTTTTCAGCGCCATCAGCATGGCAATATTGGCACCATCACTGAATCCCAGGACAGAAGCGCTCTTTACCCTCAGGTATTTTAACAGTTCAATGGCATCAATTGACATCTGATCCAAAGTGAGTGGTTCAGGACCTCTTTCTGAGAGGCCGTGTCCCCTGCTGTCCATGGTGATGACTTGAAAATGTTTTGAGAAATCGGGGATCTGTTTGTCAAAGCAGTGGCCGTCTTCTCCATTACCGTGCAGCAGCAGAAGTGTTTTAGGACCATTACCATATATGCGGTAATGGATGTTGGCTCCGTGTATCAGCGCGGAACCTTCTTTGATTGGTTCTGTCATGGCGTTCATCCTTTCTGAGAGTATATTAGTAGTATAGCTTAAGTTTATGAAAAAATTATGAAATATGGGGGAAAAGACAATGAAATATATACCTGCTAAGACGATAGTGACAAAAACGAAAAGTCCGTCTTCGTGGTTTGGGATAGATTATAATATGAATATTTATAAGGGATGCTGTCATGGATGTATTTATTGTGACAGCCGTTCTGAGTGCTACCATGTAGAAAATTTTGACCAGGTCAGGGCAAAAGAAAACGCTCTCCAGATTATCAGGGATGAGCTGCGCAGAAAGTCAGGGACGGGAGTTGTGGGAACTGGCGCTATGAGCGATCCCTACAATCCTTTTGAGAAGGAGCTGGAGCTGACAAGGCATGCATTGGAGCTCATAGACGCCTTTGGATTCGGAGCTGCAATTGCCACAAAAAGCAGTCTGATGACGCGTGATATTGATGTTTTGTCGGGGATAGCAGAACATTCTCCGGTTCTCTGCAAAGTCACGGTCACGGCGGCAGACGATGAACTTTGCAGAAAGCTGGAGCCTAACGTGTCCCCTTCCAGTGAACGCTTTGAGATGATAGAAAAGCTGTCCGGTGCAGGGCTTTTTTCAGGCATACTGCTGATGCCTGTGCTTCCGTTTTTGGAAGATGATCAGAAAAATGTTCTGGAAATAGTAAGACGTGCTTCAGAGTGCGGAGCCAGATTTATATATCCTGCTTTTGGAATGACACTCAGACAGAATCAGAGAGACTGGTATTATAACAAACTGGAGGAAATTTTTCCGGGAGAGGGGCTTGCAGAAAAGTACCAGAAACGATATGGGAATTACTATGAATGCAGATCCCCTAAAGCAGCATCACTATATAAAGCATTTGCGGCAGAATGTGACAGGAGAGGGATACTGTACAATATGAAAGATATTATAGCTGCCTATAAGAGGGGATATGAGGTCAGGCAGCTCTCACTGTTTGACGGACCGGATTTTTTTTGAATTTAAAAATGCGGGATTAGTTACATAAAATCTTTTATATAGATTGAAAATTAATTATTTAATTCTGAGTCCAAATAGCGCCCTGTTTCGTCTAATGGGTATAAATAAGTCAGACTAAGGAAAAGGGGGAGTTTTATGTGAGGTATTTGGTAAAGAGAGCTCAGAATGATGATGAGGAGGCGTTTATTGAACTGATAGAACGCTCTAAGCAGGGGATGTATAAGGTGGCAAAATCTTATCTGCACTGTGAAGAGGATGTGGCTGACGCCATGCAGGAGACGATACTGGCCTGCTATGAAAAAATCAGGACACTGAAAGAGCCGGATTATTTTCAGACATGGATGATACGGATCCTGATTAACAGATGTAAAGATATTTTAAAGAAGAATAAAGAACTCCGTCTTCTGGATGATTATCCGGAAAGGCCATTTATGGAGGAGATGCAGGTAAACCTGGAATTTGAAGAGCTTCTGGAATCTGTGGGAGAGAAGTATAAAACGATACTTGTCCTTTATTATGTGGAAGGGTTTAATACGAGAGAGATAGCCGGACTGCTGGATATGAATGAACACACGGTGAAGACAAGGCTGGCAAGAGGAAGGGATAAGTTTCGCAAAGAATATATGAGAAGTGATGAGATTATAAAAGAATGCAATTTAAAAAAAACGGGATACAGTCAGGCATCTTCATCATAAGGGGGGAATAGGATGAGTAAGCAGTATAATAATGAGGAAATCTCAAGGATATTATGCCAGGATCTAATTTTCAGCAGGACAATAAATGACAGGCTTGATGAAACATATGCCCTTATACGGGCGAACGCAAGACAGATAAGGGAAGGAAGTGCAGAAAATTCCCACAGAAGAGTACGCAAAATGGGCAGAAGAAAAATCGGCAGAAGATTAGGTCTTGCAGCTGCAGTGATGGTTCTGCTGGCTGCAGCATCTTTGGCAGTGGTGGCTGCAGGAGGATTTTTTGTTAAAAACAGCAGCCAGACAGGGGACAGTATGACATATGAATTCAAGATTGATTATACACTTGTACCGAAGAAGTTTGAGGCGAAGCCGTCCTATCTGCCGGAAGGCTATAAAGAATGGCAGAAGGGGAAATATGAGAAGGATGAATATGCGCGAATTTCTATCAGGACTGTAAACATGGATCTTATGGACAGTAACAGCGGCGAATTTGACTGCGTTGGCGTGGAATCAGTAACAACAGATATACTTGGAGGAATGGATGCGGATATTGTGCAGTTAAAAGAAAATAAGATGTCTTACCACCCATTTGATAAAAGGATATACTTGTTCAATCCGGATAAGGGATATGCAATAGCTCTGTATGGGACAGATCTGGTGGAGATGGGAGAACTGAAAAAAGTAGCTGATTCATTAATAGTCACAGAGACAGAGGAGGATATTTCCTATACTTCAGAAGAATTAAAGAAAATCCGGCAGCAAAGAATGGAGGAAGAAAATAAAAAGAGCATGGCAGCCAACGAGGCAGGGGTTCCTGCGGATGCTGTTACGCCCATGGGGGAAGAAGCCGGGATGGTAAACGCGCAGGGGACAGAAATTTCAGACGGAGTAAAATACAAAGTAATGGAGGTGATCCATGCCGACAGTATCAGCGAGCTGCCGGATCTGGAGGAAAAATATTTTATTGATTATGAGGATAACAGCTGGTGGATCCGTGAGGATGGGACACTGAAGCCACAGGGAAGGGTTAAGGCAGATAGCTGGCCGCTGACAGGAGATGAAGAAATAGAGCAGGTGCAGCAGAAATATCTGTTAGTGAGGGTCAGGGCAAAGAATAACAGCGATTCCCTAAAGATGGCTCAGGGAGGGCTTTTTGCGTATCTGCTCCGGCAGGAGGAAGACGGCCATTATTCTTTCATGGATAATACAGTCCATAAACAGGTGGAAGTGGATAATATTCAGATGGAATCCCGGCCATTTTATTTTGACGGCGCCGAAAATATTGAGGGAGAGGCAAGAAGTGACTTTTATTATTACTACCTGGAACCAGGGGAAGAAAAAGAGTACACTCTCATATGGGCTGTGGATGAAGACGTCATTGACAATGTCTGTCTGATGGTGGATTATAACGGGATGTACGAACCGGGATGTTATGATAATAAACGGTTCATGAGCATTAAATAAGAAGGGGGAAATGACCAAAGGGTGTGCCAGGTTATTGCGGCACACCCTTTGGTTCTTCTATAGGAAACTTCGTTTCATATAGAAGCCCCTTCCGGGAGGATGTACAGCAGCGCACGCGGAACAAAAGCTGCGCTTTTCATAATATTGGCTCGAGGGGGGGCGCAAAGCGCATTTTTGTTCATTTGGTCACCAGCCCGCCAGACTCAGCAGGATACCGGCTGCAGATGCTGTCAGATATAGGATGCCGATGATCTTCAGGTTTTCTTTTTTGTCTGGATTCATCTTAAATAAAACAATAAGCCCAACACCGGCTCCCGTGCAGAGTCCGGCAATGACAGAAGCAAATGTGATCGCACCGTCCAGATAAAGCTGAGTAAGTATGACAGATGCGGCACAGTTGGGGATCAGGCCGATGACAGCGGCGATCAGCGGCTGGAAAATGGTATTGCCCAGAAGGAGGGCAGACAGCCTTTCAATGCCGAAAATTTCAGTTATAAGATTCAGCACACCGGAGAACACAAATAAATAAATCAGTATTCTTACTGTGTGTTTTATTGCCGGCTTTACAATACCCCCGTGATCATGGCAGCCGCAGCCGGAGCAGAGATCTTCCAGATGCCTGTCATCTGTCTGCCTCTGCCTCCAGAGACAGTCAACTGCATATCCGGCCAGAATTGCTATAACAACCTTGACAGCCAGAAGAATGAGGATATCCTTTCCGCGTCCCGGATTTCCAAGAAGGATGAGGATGGCTTCATCGGAAGTGGCAATAAAGACGGAAACCAGGGTACCGGGGGAGATCACGCCGCCGGCAAATAAGTTTGCAGCCATGACAGAAAAGCCGCATTGAGGGACACAGCCTGCCAGAGCGCCGAAGATGGGACCAGACCAGCCTACTCTGGCCAGCATCCTGTTAAGAAAACTGCCTGAATAATGTTCAAGCGCTTCCAAAACGAGAAATGCAGCAAACAAAAAAGGAAGCATCTTAATGCAGTCCAGGCTCGTGTCTGTCAGAACATCCAAAAAAATGTTTAAATAATACTCCATAGTGTTAAGTTCTCCTTTTTAGCCTATTTTTTATTATAACCATAAAAAGGATCAAATTACCAGAACTTTTTTGAAACTAAATTCTGCTTGACAATATGAAACAAAAATGATATCTTAGACTCAGTTGATAATAGAGAATGCAATGAAGAGGAATAGTACGATTCGTTCTGATTACAGAGAGCCGGCGGCTGGTGTGAGACGGCAGAAGGATGGATGGGAACTCACCTTGGAGCGGCTGCCCCAAATTTCATGATGTATGGAAGAGTAGGCGCAGACGGAACCCTACCGTTATCCTGGGAGGATATAATGTTCAGCAATTGGACCCGTATCCGCAGAGAGTATGAAGTAATTCATAAAATAGAGTGGTACCGCGTAAGACATGCAGAGTCAGTCTTTCGTCTCTAATGACAGCAGATGTCAGGAGATGGGGGGCTTTTTTAGTTTCCGGAAAAGCCATATGGGTTCACCGGTATAAAAGAACTCTTGTCAGGTTATTCACGCGTAGACTGCAGACCCTTCTGAAAACCGCTTCATATTATCACTGAAAATTACTATATATAGTAAGAAGCAGGACCGCTGCCGGTATGGTGCAGGCGGCAGGAATCAGAAAAGAAAAGGAGAATGGATATGAAAAATTTTGAAAAGTATACCAGGCAGTATTTCATGCCGCCAGAACCGTCTTTTAAATGGGTGGAGAAGGATCATATTGAGAAAGCCCCTATATGGTGCAGTGTAGATCTTCGTGACGGCAACCAGGCGCTGATAGTACCGATGACACTGGACCAGAAAATTGAATTCTTCAAGCTTCTTGTAAAAGTTGGTTTCAAAGAGATAGAAGTGGGATTTCCCGCAGCTTCTGATACAGAATATAATTTTTTGAGAGCGCTTATCGAGCAGAACCTGATACCGGAGGATGTTACGATTCAGGTGCTCACACAGGCCAGGGAACATATTATCCGCAAGACATTCGAGGCTTTGAACGGGGCAAAGAAGGCAGTAGTCCATGTTTATAATTCCACATCTCTTGCACAGAGAGAGCAGGTATTTAAAAAGTCAAAAGAGGAGATCCTGAAGATCGCTGTCGACGGGGCAGCGCTCTTAAAGAAACTGGCAGCTGAGACTGAAGGAAACTTTTCATTTGAATACAGCCCTGAGAGCTTTACGGGCACAGAAGTTGAGTATTCTCTGGAGGTCTGCAATGCCGTGCTGGATGTTTGGCAGCCAACGCCTGACAACAAAGTGATCATTAATCTGCCCAGCACGGTCCAGCATTCAATGCCGCATGTATATGCCAGCCAGATTGAATACATGAGCACCCATATGAAATACCGCGAAAACGTGATACTTTCTCTGCATCCGCATAATGACAGGGGCTGCGGCGTGTCAGACGCTGAGATGGGGATACTGGCAGGAGCCGACAGAATAGAAGGAACACTGTTTGGCAATGGTGAGAGGACAGGAAATGTAGACATAGTGACTCTTGCCATGAATATGTTCTCACAGGGTGTGGACCCTGAACTGGACTTTACAGATATGCCATATGTAAGTGAACAATATGAGAAATTTACAGGAATGAGCATTGATATGAGAAGCCCGTACAGCGGCGCACTTGTATTTGCAGCATTCTCAGGGTCACATCAGGATGCTATTGCAAAGGGTATGAAATACAGAGAAGAGAACGACTGCCAGTACTGGACAGTTCCATATCTTCCTGTTGATCCCACTGATGTGGGAAGGCGTTATGAAGCTGATGTTATCCGTATCAACAGCCAGTCCGGAAAGGGTGGCGTGGGATATATCCTGGAGCAGAACTTCGGCCTGAATCTTCCGGCAAAAATGCGTGAAGCTATGGGATATGCAGCCAAAGGAGTTTCTGATGAACAGCATAAAGAGCTGCAGCCAGAAGAAATATTTGAACTGTTTAAAGAGAAATATGAAGATATTCAGACTCCTTATAATATTACAGAAGTACATTTCAAACAGCACAACGGCATCATTGCTGAAGTGACTGTTACATGCAACGGTGAATCACGGGTGGCTATTGCTTCCGGAAACGGACGTCTCAATGCAGTAAGCAATGCCCTGAAGAAATGCTATCATCTGGAATATGACCTTGTAACTTATCAGGAGCATGCTCTGGAACAGAGTTCCAGCTCAAGGGCTATCGCATATGTGGGAATCAAGGATAAGAATGACAGCCTGTACTGGGGCGCCGGAGTAGATCAGGATATTATCCGGGCATCTATCAATGCTCTTGTGACAGCTATCAATAATAAAGAGACAGCATAAATTTGGCAACCGGATAAAAGGCAGCAAAAGATAGAATTAGGGCAGGCTATTATGTGATTCTTTTGAGGATTATCATAGCAGTCTGCCTTTACGTTTTTTCAGCAGAGAAGCAGTATGAGATATATTTCAAAAATGTTAAATGGATTTAAAGAAATATTTAAAAAATAAATAGAAACGAAATAAAAATGTAAAATGTTGTAAAATGTAGAAAAATGTTTCATAAAAAATGGAAATACAAAAAAATGAGCAGATGTAAAAATGCATAAAATAATAGGGGGAATTATCAAAATATTTTGTGGATATCTCATAAAAAGGCTGCTGAGCTAAAAAAATGCCATGTAAGATATTACAAAATTATGAAACCATACTTGACACTTGATTTTAATTTCAATATAATTTCAATTACTAAGGGCGACATAGATTACTCCATCGAAAAAAGGCGCATAGTCTCTTCGAAAAAGAGTATTTTCCATAGATTAGATAGATAATATGTAACTATCCGGTTCAGGCTGGTCTGCAGGACCGGGAGCAGCAGGTGCCGGAGAGTTGCGAAAATATTTAGAAAAGGAGGGAGGTACGGTAAGATGTTATGGCTGAAGGAAATTTTCTGCAGAGCATGGAATTTCATAAAACAGGCGTTGACGAAGCGCACCTATAGGGAATGCGCAATAATTGTGGCCGGCATTGCCGTACTTGCTGTGGTGGTTTTGGGTGCCGCCGGCTTTTCAGGTGGGGGCAAAAACAAAGTCTATGCCGTCCAGAATTCAAAGGACAAGGAAGCAGAGTCGGGGGATGAAGAAAATATCCCCAATGAACTTCAGGCGGGGCTGATGGGTGTTGTTAACAGTGTCACCAGCCTGGAGGAGTATTCTGCGGCGGCCAGCTCCAAAAGCATCGAGAATGCTCATGAAGATGTCCTGGTTGGAAATTCAAAGGCAAGCAAGGGTGCCTTGAACAGGATATCTGTAGAAAAAGGCCTGAAGGCTATGAGCGGTATCGGGTACATATCCCAGCTGGCAGTGCGTCAGCATCAGATGCCTGTAGAGGATTATTATGCACTTCTGCAGATTGTAGAAGCTGAAGCTACAGGCGGGGATACCTACAGCAAGATGTTAGTGGCAAATGTTGTGCTCAATAGGGTGGAGGACAGCCATTTTCCGGACAATATTTATGATGTGGTCTGGCAGACGGTTGGCGGTTCACCGCAGTTTTCGCCGACGAGTGACGGCCGTATTTACAGCGTAGATATTACAGACAGTACCATAGAGGCTGTAGACAGGGCACTGGATGGGGAAGATAACTCGAAAGGAGCGCTTTTCTTCATTGCCAGGTCGAGTGCTGATGAGCACAATGCTGAGTGGTTTGATGACACGCTGGAATGGATGTTCGAGTATGGCGGGCATGAGTATTACAAATTTGCCGAATAGTGATGCAAAGTACGAAAGAGCGCTGCAGGGCTGTATAGCCGGGCAGCGCTCTTTCGATTAATTTCGCGTAAAGTCTGCTTTAGTTTTGCCTTGTACAGTGCTAAATTCTATGCTATAATTATAAATTGAGAAGTTTTCGGCTTCATTTTTTCACAGAGGTGAGCCGGATAAGAAAACAAAGAAAGAGCAAAGGATGGGAAATATGGAGCTTCTATACAAAAGTACGAGAAACAGTGATACCACAGTAACAGCTTCACAGGCTATTTTAAAGGGCCTTGCAGAGGATGGCGGATTATTTGTCCCAACAATGATCCCGAAGCTGGATGCCGGCATGGATGAACTGGCAGGTATGAGCTATCAGGAAACTGCGTATGCTGTGATGAAACAGTATCTGACAGATTTTACGGAAGAAGAGCTGAAAAGCTGCATTGCCAGAGCCTATGATGAAAAGTTTGACACAGAGGAGATCGCGCCTCTGAAGAAGGAAGATGGAGTCTATTATCTGGAACTGTTCCACGGCGCTACGATAGCTTTTAAGGATATGGCGCTGTCTATTCTTCCGCATCTGATGACCACAGCAGCAAAGAAAAACCATATTTCTAACGAAATCGTGATCCTGACTGCTACTTCAGGAGATACAGGAAAGGCAGCGCTTGCCGGATTTGCGGATGTTCCCGGTACCAGGATCGTGGTCTTCTATCCGAAGTCAGGCGTCAGCCCGATTCAGGAAAAACAGATGGTGACCCAGAAGGGGGACAATACATTTGTTGTAGGTATCAGGGGGAATTTTGATGATGCACAGACAGGGGTAAAGAAGATCTTTGGAGATAAAGATCTGGAAAAGGAGATGGCATCTGCCGGATTCCAGTTCTCATCTGCAAATTCTATCAATATCGGAAGACTGGTGCCTCAGATCGTATATTATGTCTATGCATATGCAAAGCTCTATGCTGCAGGGGACATCAAAAATGGTGAAGAGATAAATGTTGTCGTTCCCACAGGCAATTTTGGAAATATACTGGCAGCTTATTATGCAAAGAATATGGGAGTTCCTATCAGGAAGCTTATCTGCGCTTCAAATGAAAACAGAGTGCTTTATGATTTCCTGGGAACAGGCACATATGACAGAAACAGAGAGTTTATCCTGACTACATCACCCTCCATGGATATCCTGATCTCCAGCAATCTGGAGAGGCTGCTGTACCGTATAGCAGGGGAAGATGACAGTAAGAACCGTCAGATGATGGAAGCTCTCGTAAAAGACGGCAGATATGAGATTACAGAAGACATGAAGGAAAAACTGGCGGATTTCTACGGCAACTATGCCACAGAGGCGGAGACAGCTGATGAGATAGCCGGGCTTTACCGCAAGACAGGTTATGTTCTGGATACGCACACAGCTGTGGCCTCCAGGGTTTACCGCAAGTATGCGGAGGAGACTGGCGATACGGCAGTGACAGTCATAGCTTCTACAGCCAGCCCGTATAAGTTTACTAGAAGTGTCATGGATGCTGTCGATAAAAAATATGATGCCATGTCAGATTTTGAACTGGTGGATGAACTGAATAAAATATCAGGAGTTGCTGTGCCCAGGGCTATAGATGAGATCAGAAATGCCCCTGTGCTCCATGATACAGTTGTGGATGCGGCTGATATGAAAGATACTGTTAAGAAATTCCTGGGAATATAGAGGGGGGAGAATATGGACTCAATGTTTGTGCTCCTGGACGTCATAGTCCTGGGATGCGGTGTTTACATACTGTATGCATATTACCTGATGAAGGTGAAGGGGGAGGTGAAGGAGAATCTTCTTTTAAATCCGACTACTCCTCTGAAGCGCTGCAAGGATAAGAAGGCTTATATGGAATATATGGGGCCCAGGCTTTTGGCGCTGGGAATAGGCGCGCTTATCTGCGGAGGTGCAGGGCTTATCAATGACTATACTAACTTTATGGGTTCCTGGTACCTGGCAATCACAGTAGTTTTTCTGGTGCTTGTCATCTGGTTTGCTGTGGCAGTTAAGAAATCTGTTAAAAAGTTCTGGTAGGACAGGCCAAATTATTAAAAAGCTGTAAAATCGTAAACTGGCTTTGTTAAATACTTGACATTTGACTTTGAAAATGAGATAATGAAGCCAAATTTTGATAAAGGAGGACATAAGATGTCAACAAAAGCGTATTATCCACTTAATGAAATCGGCGCTGGCAAAACTGGTTTTGCAAAGACCCGTTCCATTATCGAAGCAGCTTTCTACGGAAACAACGTAGTTAAAGTAAACACTTTAAAAGAGGCTTATGAATTAGCTAAAAACTCAACAGGAACAATCGTTACAGATATGCCAGTATACAGAGGAGAGGAATTCGGTCTGGAACCGGATGCAAAAGTTCTCTTATTCAACGATGGCGCTATCACAGGCCGTTATGCTGCAGCACGCCGTATTGCCGGTGAACCGGGAGTTGACTGCGCAGCACTTGATAAAGTGGCTATGGACGCTGTATATGAGTCACGCTGGAAAACAATGTACCATGCAGAGGTTTATGTAGGCCTTGATCCTGAATTCATGGTAAAAGCTCACCTTCTGATCCCGGAAGGAGAAGAGAACATCATGTATTCCTGGATGCTGAACTTCCAGTATATGTCTGATGAATATGTTAAGATGTACAAGAACTCCAAAGCAGTAGGTGATGGAAAAGAAGCAGATATCTATATCTTCTCTGATCCCCAGTGGTCACCGGTTGAGCATCCGGGCGTTGATTTCAGCTGCCTGAGCGATCCTCAGACTCTTTGCTACTTCAATACAAACCAGAACTGTGCATGTATCCTTGGTATGAGATACTTCGGAGAGCACAAAAAAGGCACACTGACAATGGCATGGGCTATTGCAAACCGTAACGGATATGCCTCCTGCCACGGCGGACAGAAAGAATATACATTAGCAGACGGATCTAAATATGTAGCATCTGTTTATGGTCTGTCAGGATCAGGTAAGTCTACTCTGACACATGCTAAGCATGACGGAAAATACGGCATCAAAGTGCTTCATGATGACGCATTCATCATCAACACTGATACATGTGCATCTATCGCTCTTGAGCCTACTTACTTTGATAAGACACAGGATTATCCGGTTGGATGTGAAGATAACAAATATCTCTTAACATCTATGAACAACTCAGCAACACTTGATGAGGACGGACATATCCAGATCGTAACAGAAGATATCAGAAATGGTAACGGACGTGCTATCAAATCTAAACTGTGGTCTCCGAACCGTGTTGATAAGATTGACGAGCCGGTTAATGCAATCTTCTGGATCATGAAAGACCCGACAATCCCGCCGGTTGTTAAATTAAAAGGAGCTTCTCTTGCATCTGTTATGGGAGCAACACTGGCTACAAAACGTTCTTCAGCAGAAAGACTTGCACCGGGAGTTGATCCTAACGCATTAGTAGTAGTACCTTATGCTAACCCGTTCAGAACATATCCTCTGGCTAACGACTATGAGAAATTCAAAAAACTCGTAGCTGAGAAGAATGTAGACTGCTATATCATCAATACTGGCGATTTCATGGGCAAGAAGGTTAAACCTGCTGATACTCTTGGAATCCTTGAAGCTATCGTTGAAAGAAAAGCAGATTTCAAACAGTGGGGACCATTCTCTGATATCGAGATCATGGATTGGGAAGGATTTGTTCCTGATATGAACGATCCTGAGTACGTTGGCCAGTTAAAGGCACGTATGACAGACCGTGTGAACTTTGTTAAGTCAACTGCAACTGTTAAAGACGGTTACGATAAACTTCCGGATGACGCTCTTGCAGCTATCCAGAAAGTTGTTGACGAATTAAACTAAGCAATATATAATGGGGATGTTGCATCTTGCAGCATCCCTTTTTGTTATTTTTTAATTAGTGGTAATAAATTCTTTATAGAATTATATATTGAAAATAGACAGATACTAGAGTATAATCTTAATAAAGAAAAAGGTACTTCCTGGAATGTGCGACACTCCTGTCGTTTTGAACCTACATTTACTTTAAACGGGATTCCTACATTGCTGTAATTAATGTCAGGCCGCCTTGGTCAGCGGAAGGCAGAGATTATGGCTGCGGTTACCCACCTAGCATTGCTAGGAGTCAGAAGACAGGAAACGGCATTTTGGGAGGTACTAAAGAAAAAGCATAAGCTGCTGTGAGGCCGGATATCCTGTCAAACGGCAGCTTTTATCTTGAAAACATATAAAGACTCCGCTGCTGCAGACAGTGACGGGAGGGCTGGAAGGAGAAGAGATGGGGATCAATAAGAACGATTTTGGCATGACAAGGGATGGGAAAGAGGCATTTATCTATACTCTTGCAAACAAGAATGGCATGAGCGCAGAGGTCACAGATTACGGCGCGACTCTTGTGGCTGTAAGTACACCTGATAAGAACGGCAGGCTGGATGATGTTTTGCTGGGTTATGAGGATGTGACTGATTACATAGAAAATGGCGGCTATCTGGGAGCCACAGTAGGGCGCAACTGCAACAGGGTAAAAGGCGCCCAGGTCAGCATTAACGGGCAGGTATTCGAATTAGATAAGAATGAGAATGGCAATGACCTTCACAGCGGCTTTCATGGTTATGACAGCTTTATCTGGGATGCTCAGATTATCCAGGAGGAAAATGCAGTAATGTTCTCACGCATGAGTCCGGACGGAGAGCAGGGATTTCCGGGAAATTTTAAGGTATCTGTGAAATATACGCTTACAGAAGAAAATGAGCTGAAGATCCAATACAGCGGAAAATGTGATCAGGATACAATTGCAAATATGACGAATCACAGTTATTTCAACCTGGCAGGACAAGATGCCGGAGAGATAACGGGGCATATACTGCAGCTGGAAGCGGATGCATATCTGCCGGTAGATGAAGAATCTATTCCCACAGGTGAGATCAGAGAGGTGGCCGGAACACCCTTTGATTTCAGAGAACCTAAAGCGATCGGAAGAGATATGGGGGCTGATGATGAGCAGCTGAGGCTGGCCCATGGCTATGACCATAATTTCCTGCTGAGGGGCGGATGCATGGAGGTCAGGAAGATCGCTGAGGTTATGGAGCCGGAGTCAGGCCGCACTATGGAAGTATATACAGACTGTCCGGGGATCCAGCTGTATACGGGAAATTTCCTGGAGAATACTCAGATAGGCAAAGAAGGGGTTGTTTACGGACCGCACCACGGTTTCTGCATGGAGACCCAGTTTTATCCCGACACGCCCCATCATGATGAGTTTCCGTCCTCGATCCTGAAAGCAGGCGAAGAGTACAGCAGCATTACGATTTATAAATTTGGAATAAGAGTCTGAGGACCGTACTGCTGTCTTATGTGGTGTATTATCTGAATATGCAGGCAGAAATAACAGGAATGTTTGTTGCAAAACAGCATTCCTTTTTTTCTGCCTGGCAGCAGATCTGGATTAAATTGCCGGTTATTTATGGAATTTTCTGGACATACTTCAATATACTTAATTATATGGAAAAGGTGAGAAGGTTAGAAAATCATGGAAGAAAAATGGAAGAGGATGCTGTTTTACATCTGCGCCCTGCTTTTTGTTATGGTAGTTTATATTGGAATGATTGAGCAGAAAACGAAGGAACGTCTTCTGTCTGCCTCCCGGGAGGCGGCTGATATGTCTGAGGCGCTTCAGGCACAGGGGGAGGAAAAGGATACCGGGCCTGGCGGGACAGAGGATACGGAAGAAATCAGGACAGCCAGTGCAGGAGCGTCTGGGGAGACAGAAGCACAGAAAGAGACAGAAGCACAGGGAGAGACAGAAAACCGGAAAGAGACAGAAGCGCAGGGAGAGACGGAAACTCAGAAGGAGTCAGAAGCACAGGGAGAGACAGAAACTCAGAAGGGGACAGAAGTGCAGGGTGTGACAGAGGTATCTCAGGCAGAGCAGAAGACAGAAACGGGGAAAGAGGGCGGCCTTACAATTGAGGACTGCGGCGAGAACCCATCTATCCGGGTATTGATCTGTTCGGATAATTATTCATATGATTATCACAGTGCCGTGAGTATCGGCTGTACATCTGATTTTATACTGGAATATTCGGGAAAGAAGGAAGAACACAGTACTTCTGAGGTGCTGGAACTGACACCTGAGAGTGAATACCTGGCTGACGGCATAATGACAATGACGCCATTAAAGGAAGAAGGTAAAATCATTCTTCCTAATCTGGCGCGTGCCGTACAGTGTCCTGCTTACTGTGGGAAGATGGAAGTGAGGGTGCAGGACGGGGCGCTGCTTGTTATCAATGAACTTCCTTTAGAGACATATCTAAAGGGAGTGGTGCCGAGTGAAATGCCGGCCTCTTATCCTCTGGAAGCCTTGAAAGCCCAGGCAGTCTGTGCCAGGACATACGCCCTCAAGAGCATGTCGGGCGGCAGGGCGGCAGAATATCATGCTGATGTGGACGACAGTGTCTCATATCAGGTATATAATAACAACAGACCTGACCAGAGGAGCACTGAGGCTGTGGAAGGGACACGGGGAATGGTCCTCAAAAAAGGGGACGGCACGCTTGTGGATGCCCTTTACTATTCTACATCCTGCGGACGTGCCATGCAGGATGATCTCTCAGAAGAAGCTGTGTTCTGTGCATTTATGGATACAGGGGGGACGAAGGCATATGAGGCCTCGGAGACATGGTACAGATGGCAGGCATTTTTCTCAATAGAGGAACTTACCAGGCTGGCCGGACTGTGGCAGGAGGGATTTGGACAGGTGTATGAAATGTCGGTGGCTGAAAGGCTGAAGAACGGATCTGCCCTCAGGCTCGCTGTAAGCGGCGAAGGAGGCAGTTTTGAAGTGGAAGGGGAATATTCTATAAGAAAGTTTTTATCGCCCCTGTATACGCCTGTAATCGCTCAGGACGGATATGAGGCGGACGGGATGAGCCTGCTTCCCAGCGCCTTCTTCTATTTTGTGCCGGAATACGAGGAAGGCACTCTCACAGGATATACACTGAAAGGGGGAGGCTATGGGCACGGCATCGGACTGAGCCAGAACGGGGCTAAGGGAATGGCTGATGCAGGGCTTGACTATACAGAAATACTGAGCGAGTATTATGGAGATACACTGCAGTATTGAAGTTCGTCCCCAAAAGTGGTATTATGAGGTATGAAGAAAATACAGAGGTTTATAATGAAGAAAATAAAGCAAGTAATTCTCTGGTGCTGGAAATTTTCCAGGAGAGTCAGCAGAGACAGAGTAGACGCCTACGCTGCCCAGTCCGCTTTTTTTATCATCATGGGTTTTATTCCGTTCCTCATGATGCTGCTTTCTATGCTGCAGTATACCCCCCTGACATCGCCCCAGGTGATGGAGATGATAATGGATTTTATGCCGGAGTCGTTCAGAGATTATCTTCAGGGTATCGTGTCTGAGCTGTTTACAAGGTCTACGGCAATATTGTCGGGAACTGCCATAGCTGCCGTCTGGGCGGCCGGGAGGGCTGTGCTGGCCATGACAAAGGGGCTTAACTCTGTTTATCATATTGATGAGACGAGAAATTATTTTTATATGCGTCTGAGGTCTGCCTTTTATATTGTGTTTTTTATGATCGCGCTGATCCTGGCTATGGTCCTTCTTGTATTCGGTAATAAGATCCAGGAGGCCCTGCTTTCAAACGTTCCGTTTTTACAGCAGTTTTCGGGTTTCATTATCAGTGTCAGGACAGTGGTGACGCTTGTTATCCTGGCTCTGCTTTTTTGGGGCATGTATGTGCTGCTGCCCAACAGGAGGCATGTTCATGTTTTAAGCCAGCTTCCGGGCGCAATTGTGACGGCTTTTACCTGGTCTATTTTTTCATACGGTTTTTCCATCTATTTTGAAATGGTGGGACAGATGTCAAGGATCTATGGGAGCCTGACCACAGTCATCATGATCATGCTGTGGCTGTATTTCTGTATGTGGCTGCTTTTTATCGGGGCTGAGATCAATATATATCTGGAAGATCCATATGGATATTTTGAAGGTATTTGACGGTGCGGGAAATAGAGGGCCCGGGATGGCTCACAGCAGGAATGGGCAGGAGCTTTTGAACGAAAATGTATGGAGAAAAATGCAAATGTCATGGAGAAAAAAGTCATCTTTGTGTGGGATGGCTTTTTTTACTGTTATTTTTCATGGAGAAGTGCAGGATTGTCCATGTATAAAAGTAGTTTATCCATGCTATGATTATTCCATCACAAAGAAGAAAGAAGGAGGAAGGTATTATGAAGTTTAGAAAGGTGACGGCATTGCTTTTGGCAGCAGCGCTGGCAGCGGGAAGTCTGGCAGGGTGCGGCAGCGGTAAGAGTGCAGAGGATGATTCAGCGGAAGCCAAAAAAGTAGAAAATGAAGTGAACAAAACAGCTTCAGGAGAGGAAGTCACACTTACGATGCTCATAGATAACGGCACTGAGCCCGACGGGTATGAAGCAGTACTCGCCCTGGCTGAGGAAAAGCTCGGTATCCATGTAGACGTAGAGATCCGCCCCGGTGGAGATGAGGGGGACAATATCGTAAAGACGAGGCTGGCTTCCGGCGATATGGCTGATCTTTGTATCTATAATTCAGGTTCTCTTTTATCAGCGCTGAATCCGTCTGAATACTTTATTGATATGACAGATTCCTCTGTGGCATCTACATTTGATGAAGCTTTCACAAAAGCAGCAAGCGTTGACGGAGTGCTTTACGGCGTACCATTTGGAAGCAGTTCAGCAGGCGGCGTAATGTACAACAAAGAAGTATATGAGAAATATAATCTGGAAGTGCCGGAGACTTGGGATGAGTTCATTGCAAACTGTGACGTCTTAAAAGAAGCTGGTGAAAATGCTCTGATCGGTTCTTTTGGTGAGAGCTGGACAGCTCAGGTGCCATATCTGGCAGATAACTTTGCAGTCCTTCAGAAGGAGCCGGATTTCCCGGAAGGCTTTACAGCAGGCACAAAGAAATACGCTACCTCTGAGGCAGGCCTGAGAAGCTGGCAGAAGCTCGCAGCGACTACACCGTATTATAACAAAGATTATCTTGCAACAAATTATAATGACGCATGCGATATGCTTGTTAACGGCGAAGGCGCACATTACATCATGCTGACAATGGCTCTGCGCAATATTTATTCTCTGTACGGCGACGAAGTAAATAAAATAGGCTTCTTCCCGATCCCTGGAGATACACCGGAAGAGACAGGGCTTACTGTATGGGCAGCAGGCGCTATCTATGGAAATAAGAATACAGATAAGGTAGATGATATTAAACGTTTCATGGAATTCTGGGTTTCAGATGAAGCAATCGATGCTTATGTAGAAAAAGTGCTTCCTGACGGACCGTACCACAATGGATATCAGCTGCCGGATACAGCTTACGACGCAGTTAAGGTAGATATGCAGAAATACTTTGACGAAGGAAAGACAGCTCTGGCACTTGAATTCTTAACACCGGTAAAAGGTGCTAACTGCCCGGCTATCTGCCAGGAGCTCGGCTCAGGACAGACCACACCGGAAGAGGCGGCAGCAGCTTACGATGAAGACTGTAAGAAACAGGCTGTGCAGCTTGGACTTGACTGGAAATAAAAGTGGTATATAAAAGGGCCAGCTGTCTATAAAGGCGGCTGGCCTTTTACTACACAGAGAGGGAATGAAATATGAATAAAAAGAAAATCTATTCTACCTGGTTCCTGGCCCCTGCAATGTTAATTTTTCTTATTTTCTTTATAATCCCCATGATAACGTCCCTGTTTTTCAGTATGACTGTCTGGGATTTTAAAAATTTCACATTTGTGGGCCTGGATAATTTTAAAATGTTTTTTTCAGAACGTTCTCTGAATATCGGTATAAAAAATACACTGATCTATGCAGTGCTTACATCTGGTTTAAAAGTTATCCTTGCATTTTTGATCGCAGTTTTCCTTTCAAGTGCAATAAGGACAAAAAATATCATCCGGTCTATCGTATTCTTTCCGAACCTGGTCAGCACCATAGCGATCGGAATAACATTTACAGCATTTATGCATCCGTCAAAAGGTATTTTCAATAAAGTTATTGAATTCTTCGGAGGGACAGGGATCGACTGGCTGGGAAATATCAACCTGGCATTATTTTCGGTCATTGCAACAGATGTCTGGAAGGGCGTATCTATCGCAACAGTAATTTATGTGGCAGGTATCGCATCCATTGACAAGACATTTTATGAAGCTGCATCGATAGACGGCGCCAGCGGCTGGCAGCGGTTAAAAAGCATCACGATTCCTCTCTGCCGCCCGGCAATGAATTCCGTTATCATCCTTTCATTTATCGGTGGTATGAGAAGCTTTGACCTGATCTGGGCTATGACAGGGGGCGGCCCCGGTTTTGCGACGGACGTTATGGCATCCATTGTTTACAAACAGTATGCTGCAGGCTTCTACGGGCTCTCCACTGCGGGCAATGTGATCATGTTTGTGCTGATTGCCGTTCTTGCGTTCCCGCTTCAGAAATTCCTGTTAAGTAAGGAGGTAGACTAGCATGAAAAAAAGAAAGAGACTGCTGCTTCTGGGTGATATTATCGGTATGGTATCAGCTATCGTGATATTTGTTTTCCCGTTTCTTTTCATGTTCATAAACTCCCTGAAGGACAGGCGCGAGGCCAATCTGCTCAGCATGGCTCTCCCGAAGGAATTCCTGTGGGAAAATTATAAAAAGGTTTTTGAGGCAAATAATTACATTGTCCTGACAGCATTTAAAAACAGCTTCCTGCTGACGGTCCTTTCAGTATTAGGGCTTATCATAGTCTGCTCTATGGCCGGATACGTGCTCCAGAGAAGAAAAGACAGGACCATGAGCATTGTAAACTTTGTCATCATGACAGGGCTGATGATCCCGCCTGCTATCCTGCCTACTATCTGGGTAATGCAGGGGCTGCATGTATACCGGACCTTATTTGGAATGGTGATGGTGGAGATCGCGCTGCAGATCCCCTTTGATGTTATGCTTTACCGCGGCTTCATAGGAACCATCCCTGTAGAGCTGGAGGAGGCTGGATATATTGACGGCTGCAAGCGTGCAAGCCTGTTTGGAAAGATCATTTTCCCGCTGCTCAAACCGGTGACAGCGACAGTAATCATATTGAATGCGGTAGGCATCTTCAATGACTTTACTAATCCGCTGTACTTCCTTCCGGGAAGTAAAAATGCCACTGTCCAGCTGACGCTTTATAATTTTATGGGACAGTATTCAAATTCCTACAATCTCCTGTTTGCTGACGTAATACTGATCACAGTCCCGATGCTTATTGTATTTATTATTTTTAATAAGCGTATTGTAGACGGTATGGTGGCAGGTTCCGTGAAAGGATAAAAAACAGGAGCCAGATAAATGTTTTCGTGCTATAATGGACAATACTGACAGTTTTGGAGGGGATGCGATGAAATTTCAGACCAAAATGATCGTGGTGTATGCCGTTCTCGGGACACTGATTGCCTGTATAGCCGGAAGCATTTATTATTCTGTAAGTATGTCAAAGCTTACAGAGCAGGAGAACCAGAAGCTGAGGATCACTGCCAGACAGCTGGAGCAGCAGTATGAAGAGATGATCCAGTCCATGAAGGATGTAAGCCAATACCTGCTCAGTGACAGGGATACACTCTCTGCCATTACAGGGATCTCCTACATGGAGGATAAGGCGGAAAATGATATTTATCTGGCTCAGGCTGAAAAGACGATCCAGGTACAGATAAGTACGGATTATATCACACGGAAATTTTACCGCGTGGTTTTCTGCAATGACAGATGCCTGCCTATAGCAAGCAACAACTGGCTGGACCGGCAGATAATAAATGGCATTGATTATAAAGAGATGCCCTGGTATGAGAGGGCCAGGGAGAATCCCGATACATTTACGATCATGGGGGCTCATAGAGATACATGGGGCAAACGTGATAATCCTGAAGTTTTTTCTGTTGTAAAGCAGATACAGGGGAAGGATATGGGGTACATTGAGGTCCAGAAAACTATGGACGATGTAGCCCGTGTGCTTCAGGCGGCCGATCTGGGCATGGATGTATGCCTGATGAACAGCGCAGGTGAGATCCTGTTCCAGAACAGGGAACAGGACGTGGAATTTAACAGGCAGTTCCTTGGAATACAGGATATACCGCCCGGGAAGTATGAAGACGGGCAGGGGAACAGCTGCCTGGCAGCCGGAATATATAATAAAAAGACAGATACTATGATCCTTGTTCTGGAGGACGCAGGGGTGCTCAGGGAAGGTGCAGGATATATCTATGTGATATCTCTTCTTCTGATAGGCGGTGGTATGCTCCTGTCGCTTGGATATGTAATGATCGCCACAAAGCGCCTGACAAAGCCTATGCACAGGCTGCAGAAGGCTATACAGGATACACAGCTGGAGACACTGGACCAGCCTCTGGAATTTGATGACCCCAATGATGAATTCCAGAAAATGGCACGTGTATATGAAGAGATGAAGCTCAGGCTGAACAGAGCGATCCTTCAGGAAAAAAGACTTTCATTCCTGCAGCTGCAGGCGCAGTTTGACATGCTGCAGGCGCAGGTCAATCCGCATTTCCTCTATAATGTGCTGAATGTGATCTCAAACAGAGGCATTCTAAGCGGCGATGAGGTCATATGTGACATTTGTGATGATCTGGCGGGGATGCTCCGGTACGCGACAGATACGAAAGAGAAGTACGCCACGCTGGAAGATGAGACAGATTTCCTGAAGCTGTACTTTTCACTTTTAAAGTACAGGTATGAGCATAAGCTGGAGTATACGATAAATATTGATCAGGAGATCGAAAGGCAGATACTGCCGAAGCTGGTCCTTCAGCAGCTGGTAGAGAACAGCATAGCTCACGGGTTTGAAAACAGCAGCAAAATCATGAAAATCTGTGTGACAGGATGGCAGGAAGATGGGCGCTGGTATGTGAGTGTCCGGGATAATGGCGAAGGCTTTAAGGCGCAGGTCATGGAAGACCTGGAAAAAAGCCTGGAGAAGATCAGAAAGGATCTGACCACCAACCGGCAGCATGTGGAGATGAAGATCGGCGGTATGGGACTGATCAATACATATGCCCGGCTCTATCTGCTCAACGCAGATGATCTGGTTTTTAATATCCAAAATAATGAGGACGGTGCCCAGATTGTTTTTGGAGCATCCCTGAGCTGAAAGGAAGGTTTATGTATCGAGTTTTTATTGCAGAAGATGAACCGGCAGCTATGAAGCATATATGCACTATCATAGAGATTAAATGTCCGGGCTTTGAGGTGGTTGGAACTGCTGATAATGGCAGGAGTGCGCTGGAGCAGATAGAAAAGCTGCAGCCGGATGTGCTGATCACGGATGTGAAAATGCCTGTCATGGACGGGATAACGCTTGTGAAAAGGATAGGGGAGAAATATCCTGAGATCTTGTCTGTTATAATAAGCGGCTATCAGGATTTTGACTATGCAAGGGAGGCGCTCCGCTCTGGTGTCTGTGATTATATCCTGAAGCCTGTCAAGCCTTCCACGTTTCAGGAGCGGATGAGAGTCATTCAGGGGAAACTGGATGAGGCATATTATGTGAGGCGCAACAGGATGATCCGGGAAATGTGCAGAGGAATTCTGCCGGACGAAAAAAAGTTTGCCAGATTTTTTCCAAGCTCAGAGTATTATGTGGCGCTCTTCAGGAAAAACGGGCTGCCGAGGCGTTTTGTGAATTCCAGGGGAATAGAGATATTTTCTATCAGGGATGAGCAGATGATGGTCTATGGAAGAGACGAGATGGAAGCGCTTTACATATGCCCCAGGGAGCTTCTGTTCCACAACAGCTTTTATCAGCTGATGACCCATATGGCGGAAAAAGAGAAGGCTTCTGCAGCTTATTATACTATGGTGCTGCGGGAGGAGGCTGTGCCCGCCATACAACTGCCGGAGGTGATTAAGATGCTTTATCAGACTCTGGATTACAGTCTTATCATCGGGAGAAAACAGGTGATTGTCAAGGAGGGGCAGAATCTGGATGAGAAAGCAAATACGGGAAGCGGGATCTGGAACCCATATCTGGACAGGCTGGAGATCCTGGTAAAGGATCATGCTCCAAATAATAAGATCCAGGAGGAAATAAAATGCTGTTTTATGAAATGGAAGGAGGAGGGGCATACACAGCTCTGGGTTGAGGATAAGGTGAGGGAGATGTTCGGAATCTTCCGCAGATATCACGCTCTTGACGAATCCATCGAGATGTGCGAATATTTCATTGATGAGGCTTTTTATTATGCCGCTGATATGGAGGGCCTGGCAGACAACATCAGGCAGATACTGGGCAGGAGCATGACAGAAGAGGCAAAGAGGATCAAGATAGATACTCCTGAATTTTTTGAGAAGATAGTCAAATATCTGCGGGAGCATCTGGCAGAGCCACTGTCTCCCCAGGATATCTGTGAGGTGTTTGGGATCTCACAGACATACTTAAGCCGCCTGTTCAGGAAATACAGCACCATGGGATTTAATAAGACTTTAAATCTGTTTCGGATAGAAAAAGCAAAAGAGATCATGAAAGAC
Source organism: Murimonas intestini (assembly GCA_003148945.1). Classification (GTDB taxonomy): domain Bacteria; phylum Bacillota; class Clostridia; order Lachnospirales; family Lachnospiraceae; genus Murimonas; species Murimonas intestini. The sequence continues at coordinate 308,942 of QGGY01000001.1, forward strand.
AAGAGCAGTCTTTATATTAAGGATGTAGCGGCTATGGTGGGCTATGGGGACCAGTTTTATTTCAGCCGTATATTCCGGTCTGTAACGGGGATAAGCCCTACAGAGTACATGGAGAAGGACGGGGAAGAAAGCCTCATATAAAAACATTATATTAATTAACGGGAGGTAGCACAAAATGAATTTGTATCCTAAAAATCAGGGACCTTTAAGCGACAGTCTGTTTGAAAAACCGACCAGCGAGTACAGGGGGACTCCTTTCTGGGCATGGAACTGCCAGATGACAGAGGAGAAAGTCTCGATGATCGTTCAGGCGCTGGAAGATATGGGGATGGGAGGCGGACATATACACTGCCGCACAGGAATGAATAATCCTTATATGAGCCAGGAGTTCCTGGATCTTGTAAAAGACGCAAATCAGAAGTTCAGGGACAAAGAGATGATAACCTGGCTGTATGATGAAGACAGATGGCCGTCAGGGGCAGGCGGAGGACTTGTGACAAAGGATGAGAGATACAGGATCCGTTTCCTGGTCTTTGCTCCGGAAAGGCTTACAGGGCTGAAGAAGGAAAATGATCTGTCATCCAGCGGTCAGGCTGTGCGCAGTGAGAACCGCAGGCTTATAGCACATTACCAGGTTCGGCTCAAAGACGGCTGGCTGGCAGCATATGAGAGGATTCCTGAAGATAAAACGCCTGATGAGGGATGGGATGAATGGTTTGCCTATCTGGAAATATCAGGGGACAATCCCTGGTTTAATAACCAGTCATACGTAAACACCCTGGACAGAAAGGCTATTGAAAGATTTATCGAGGTGACACACGAGGCATATTACAGGGAGCTGGGTGATGAGTTTGGAAAATCAGTTCCGGCAATCTTTACAGATGAGCCGCAGTTCTGCCATAAAACAAGGCTTAATTATGCTGATGACAAGATGGAAGTGATTATTCCTTTTACAGATGATCTGGAGGTTACCTTCACGGAGGCTTACGGACACAGCCTTCTGGATTCTCTGCCGGAGCTCTTCTGGGAAAAAGGGCCGGATGAGATATCACAGATCCGCTACCAGTATCATGACCACATCTGTGAAAGATTTGCCGATGCTTTTGCCGATACCATAGGAGAATGGTGCAGGGACCATAATATTATGCTTACCGGCCATATGATGGAGGAGCCGACACTTAAATCACAGACAGCTGCGTTGGGTGAAGCGATGCGTTCCTACCGTTCCTTCCAGCTTCCGGGGATCGACATGCTCTGTGACAGAAGAGAACTGTCCACTGCAAAGCAGGCGCAGAGCGCCTCACATCAGTTTGGATACCCGGGTGTCTTAAGTGAATTATACGGAGTCACAAACTGGGATTTTGACTTCAGGGGCCATAAGCTGCAGGGGGACTGGCAGGCCGCCCTGGGCGTGACTGTGCGCGTTCATCATCTGACCTGGACTTCCATGGCAGGAGAGGCCAAGAGGGACTATCCGGCCTGTATCGGATACCAGTCTCCGTGGTACAGGGAATATAAATATATTGAGGATTATTTCTCAAGAGTGAATACACTGATGACAAGAGGTAAGGCTGATGTGAAGATCGGCGTGATACATCCTGTGGAGTCATACTGGCTGTACTGGGGCTCAGAGGAGAAGACAGGCGGCATACGGGAGGAGATGGATGAGAATTTTGAAAAGCTCATCAACTGGCTGCTGTACGGGTTCCTGGATTTTGACTTTATCAGTGAATCTCTCCTTCCTCAGCAGAATCATCCTGAAATGTCTGAAAGTGACATGTTCACAGTAGGTGAGATGAATTATCAGGCCGTTCTGGTGCCGAACTGCGTGACACTCAGGAAATCTACCCTGGACCGCTTAAAAGCATGGAAGTCAAAGGGAGGAAAGGTTATTTTCGCAGGTGAGACACCCAGGCTTCTGGATGCCTGTCCGTCAGCAGAGGTGGAGGAGTTTGTGAGGGAGTGCACCTGCATCCCATTTACAAGGAACAGCCTCCTTACTGCCCTGGAGCCGGAGAGGACCCTGGAAGTCAGAAACGGGGAAGGACTGATGGCTGAAAACCTCATATATCAGATGAGAGATGATGAGGATAAAAAGATATTATTCCTGGCCCATGTAAATAAAATGGAGAATCCTGACCTGCCAAAGAAGGAAACACTGACTGTCACTATTGACGGTACATACAGGGTAATGCATTATGAACCGCTGGACGGCAGCAGGGAAGAGCTTCTTCCTGAGTACAGGGAAGGGAAAACGATCCTGAAAAGGGAAATGTATGACCATGACAGCCTTCTTCTGTACCTGCTTCCAGCTGATGTGGCAGAGGCAGCTTCAGGGGAGCCGGACGAAAAGGCGGCAGGACTGGAGAAAACAGATGAGACAGCCTGGGACGACCTGGCTGTACCGCCTGAAGTGCCGGTGAGCCTCTCTGAACCAAATGTATTTGTGCTGGATCAGGCAGAATACGCTTTTGATGATGGTGAGTGGAATGAGAGGGAAGAGATACTGCGCATCGATAATGAATTCCGCCGCAGCCTGAAGTTCCCGCTCAGGATGGAGGCATTCGCACAGCCCTGGCTGGATCAGGAGGAGGAGAAAGCGGAGCATACACTTTCATTGCGGTTTGAGATATTCTCAGAAGAGGAGATAAGCCCGGTCGTGCTTGCCCTGGAAAATAAGACTGCAGAAGTAATATTAAATGGTGAGGAGATTCCTTTTGAGGAGGATGGGTGGTATGTTGACAGAGAGATCATCCGCCGCAGGCTGGGAACTGTCCGAAAAGGAAATAATGAGCTGATTGTCAGAATTCCATACCGCAGGAAAGAGAATATTGAAAACATGTTCCTTCTGGGCGATTTCGGGGTCAGAGTGAAAGGCTCCAGAGCTGTTCTGACGGCACCCGTAAGGACACTGGCATTTGGGGATATAACTGTACAGGGGCTGCCTTTCTATGGCGGAAACGTAGAGTACCAGATACCTGTACAGCTTCCGGCAGACGGGATGCTGAAGGTGGAAGCCAGCAGATTCCGTTCACCGCTTATGAAAGCTGCGCTGGATGACGGGGAGGGCCAGTCGATCGCCTTTGCGCCTTACTGTGCATGCTTGAAAGCCGGGGCTGGCAGCCATGTACTGAAGCTCACAGCATTCGGCAACAGGATCAATACTTTTGGAACCCTCCATAACTGCAATGATACAGAACCGTGGCCGGGACCGAATGCGTGGAGGACTGCTGGCCAGCAGTGGGCTTATGAATATCAGATAAAACCGACAGGTATACTGAAGGCTCCTGTTGTATCCTTTACATAAAATGCTGGTCAAAGCATTTCCAGAAATAATCTTGACAGATTTAGAAGATGTGGTAGAATAGGACATAACAAACATGTCATGAAAAGCTGTGAAGGTGTAAAGTAGCAAATCATTTTCTTGCAGAGAGAGGGAGTCACCGGCTGTAAGCTTCCTTAAGTTCAGATGGTTATGTGAATTTCCCACCGGAGCTTCATTTCCGAAATGCATAAGAGAAATATCCCTGTGGGGAGAGCAGTGCATGTGTAAGAAATGACGAGACCGCGCGTTAAGCGGACAAAGTGCCTGTCACAGACAGGAAGCAGGGTGGTACCACGGATATCAGCTTCGTCCCTATTTTTAGGGGCGGAGCTTTTTTTCATGCATGTCGGAATCAGAAGAATAAAAGGAGAATAAAAATGATGAAAGAAAAACTGCAGGCAATCAAAGATGAAGCCATGAAGCAGATCCAGGCTTCCGATGCACTAGATAAGCTCAATGATGTCCGCGTCGCTTTCCTTGGAAAAAAAGGCGAGCTGACTGCCGTATTAAAAGGTATGAAGGATGTGGCGGCTGAGGAAAGACCCATTGTGGGCCAGATGGTAAATGATACAAGGACTGCTATAGAAAATCTGCTGGAAGAGACAAAGCGGAAACTGGAAGCAAGGGCAAGAGAAGAGCAGTTAAAAAAGGAAGTCATCGATGTCACTCTCCCGGCAAAGAAGAATAATGTGGGACACCGCCATCCGAATACGATTGCTTTGGAAGAGGTTGAGCGCATCTTCATAGGAATGGGGTATGAAGTGGTAGAAGGCCCTGAGGTAGAGTATGACCTTTATAATTTCGAGAAGCTGAATATTCCAGCGAACCATCCAGCGAAAGATGAACAGGATACATTCTATGTGAATAAAGATATCGTTCTGCGTACACAGACCTCCCCTGTCCAGGCACGTGTGATGGAGCAGGGCAGGCTTCCTATCCGTATGATAGCTCCGGGCAGGGTATTCCGCTCTGATGAGGTGGATGCCACGCATTCCCCGTCCTTCCATCAGATTGAAGGGCTTGTGATTGACAAGAATATCACCTTTGCTGACTTAAAAGGCACCCTGGAAGAATTTGCAAAAGAACTTTTTGGGCCGGAGACAAAGACAAAATTCCGCCCACATCATTTCCCGTTCACAGAGCCGAGCGCAGAGGTGGATGTGTCCTGCTTTAAATGCGGAGGTAAGGGATGCAGGTTCTGTAAGGGCTCAGGCTGGATCGAGATACTGGGCTGCGGCATGGTGCATCCCCATGTGCTGGAAATGTGCGGGATAGACCCTAATGTATACAGCGGTTTTGCTTTCGGTGTAGGGTTAGAGCGTATCGCGCTGCTGAAATATGAGATAGACGACATGAGGCTGCTCTATGAAAACGATATCCGTTTCCTGAAACAGTTCTAGAATATGTCAGACTGGCATTCATAATGCCGGATAATTAAATACAGCAAATTAAGAAAGGAAAATAAATATGAATACTTCATTATCTTGGATTAAGGCATATGTACCGGAACTGGACGTGACTGCCCAGGAGTATACAGATGCAATGACCCTCTCAGGGACAAAGGTGGAGGGATATGAGGCTCTGGATGCTGACCTGGAGAATATCATCATAGGCCAGATCAAATCTATAGAAAGGCATCCTGACGCGGATAAGCTCATTGTCTGCCAGGTAGATACAGGAAACGGGACTGTTCAGATCGTGACAGGGGCGCCCAACGTAAAGGAAGGCGACAAGATCCCTGTAGTGCTTGACGGCGGGCGTGTGGCAGGAGGCCATGACGGCAAAAAGACTCCGGGCGGAGTGATGATAAAGAAAGGCAAACTGCGCGGCATAGAGTCCTGCGGTATGATGTGCTCTATTGAAGAACTGGGAAGCACACGTGACATGTATCCGGAAGCGCCTGAATACGGGATCTATATTTTTCCGGAAGACGCAGAAGTGGGAATGAGTGCAATTAAGGCATTGGGACTGGATGACGTGGTATTTGAATATGAGATCACATCCAACCGTGTAGACTGCTACAGTGTCATTGGCATTGCCAGAGAGGCGGCAGCCACATTTGGAAAAGAATTTGTGCCGCCTGTTGTAACTGAAACAGGAAATTCAGAGGATGCCAATGACTATATTAAAGTCACCATAAAGGATGAGGAGCTCTGTCCCCGTTACTGTGCCAGGATCGTAAAGAATATAAAGATAGCCCCCTCGCCTAGGTGGATGCAGAGACGCCTGGCAGCGAACGGGATCCGCCCCATCAATAATATTGTAGACATTACAAATTATGTGATGGAAGAATACGGACAGCCTATGCACGCCTATGACTACGATACTATTTCGGGCAGGGAGATCATTGTGCGCAGGGCCGAAAAAGATGAAAAGTTTGTGACTCTGGACGGACAGGAGAGGACACTTGATGATTCTGTGCTGATGATCTGTGACGGCGAAAAGGCTGTAGGTATTGCAGGGATCATGGGCGGTGAGAATTCCATGATTACAGACAGTGTCAAGACAATGATGTTCGAAGCTGCCAGCTTTGACGGTACGAACATCAGGCTTTCCAGTAAAAAGATAGGCCTTCGTACAGATGCTTCCGGCAAGTTCGAAAAGGGCCTCGACCCCAATAATGCAAAAGCGGCTATTGACAGGGCATGCCAGCTGATTGAAGAGCTGGGAGCCGGAGAAGTAGTCGGCGGGACAGTAGATGTCTACAAAAAAGTAAAAGAAGCTGTACGCATCCCATTTGAACCGGAAAAGATCAACGCACTGTTGGGAACTGATATTGCCTCAGAGACTATGCTGGACTATTTCAGGAAAATAGGCCTGGAATATGATGAAGAAACTAATGAAGTCATTGCGCCTACATTCCGCCATGACCTTTTCCGTATGGCTGATCTGGCTGAAGAAGTGGCACGTTTCTACGGATATGATAATATTCCCACCACTCTGCCCACAGGGGAGGCGACTACAGGAAAGCTGCCGTTTAAGCTGCGTATAGAAGAGGTGGCCAGGAACATTGCGGAATTCTGCGGATTTTCACAGGGGATGACATATTCCTTCGAGAGCCCCAAGGTATTTGACAAGCTTCTGCTTCCGGCAGATTCTGCCCTGAGGAACGCAGTGCAGATATCAAATCCTCTCGGCGAAGATTTCAGTATCATGAGGACAGTGTCATTAAACGGAATGCTGACCTCTCTGGCATTTAATTATAATCACAGAAACAAGAATGTCCGCCTTTATGAGCTTGGAAATATCTATCTGCCCAAGCAGGTGCCGGTGACAGAGCTGCCGGATGAGAGGATGCAGTTCACTCTTGGAATGTACGGTGAGGGAGATTTCTTTACAATGAAAGGCGTTGTGGAAGAATTCTTTGATAAGATCGGCATGGATAAAAAGAGAGAATATGATCCGGGCGCAGGAAAGCCGTTCCTTCATCCAGGACGTCAGGCCAATATCGTATATGAAGGTGAAGTGGTGGGTTACCTCGGTGAGGTCCATCCTCAGGTGGCAGATAATTATGAGATCGGTGAAAAGGCTTATGTGGCAGTGCTGGATATGCCGGTCATAACAGAAAAAGCCACGTTCGACAGAAAATTTGAAGGGATTGCCAGATTCCCGGCAGTGACCAGGGACATCAGCATGGTAGTTCCAAGAGAGATCCTTGCAGGACAGATCGAGGCTGTGATAGCCCAGAGGGGCGGCAAGATCCTGGAGAGCTATTCCCTGTTCGATATCTATGAAGGCTCACAGATCAAAGCAGGTTACAAATCAATGGCTTATTCAATCGTATTCAGGGCTAAGGACAAGACACTGGAAGAGGCGGAGATCACAGCGGCCATGAAGAAGATCCTGAATGGGCTGGAGTCCATGGGGATTGAGCTGCGCCAGTAAAGCATACAGGTGAAAAGAGATGCAGATATATATTGTCCGTCATGGAGAGACGCTCTGGAATGTCCAGAAGCGGCTCCAGGGACGGACGGATATTGAATTGAACGATAATGGCCGGTTTCTTGCAAAAAAGACGGCGGAAGCATTAAAAAGTGTTCCATTTACGGTTTGCTTTTCCAGCCCGTTAAAAAGAGCAAAGGAGACGGCGGGGATCCTGCTGGCGGACAGGCATGTGCCTGTCCGGGAGGATGAACGTCTGATTGAGATCAGTTTTGGAGAGATGGAAGGACTGGTCAATGACGGCAGCGGCCGTGGGATGCTGAAAAATTACCAGGATTTCTTTAAAGCTCCCGGAAGATATGTGCCTCCGCCCGGAGGTGAGGCCCTGTCCAGCTTATGCAGACGCACAGAGCAGTTTTTAACGGATATTACAGGCAGGGCAGAATTAGAGCAGGAAACAGTTCTGGTGGCAACACATGGGGCCGCTATGCGGGCCCTGCTGAACAGCCTGCGGGAATACAGCCCAAACGACTTTTGGGGCAAGGGAGTTCCTAAAAACTGTGCTGTGGCCGTACTGGAAAGCCATGGCGGGGAAGTACGGATCTGTAAGGAGGACGAGGCGGCAGCCAGCCTGTAGTATTCTTGTATATATGTCTTATATGGGGGTGGCTGTGTCTGGTGACAGGAACAGATTAATAGCAGGCGGATTCCAGGTGAAGCAGAAGAACAGTACAGCAGTAATGAGCAAAAGGCAGGTACAGATGAAATCAAGTCTGTGGCTGCCTGTTTTTTTTCTTGTAAAGAGCAGGTAAGTTATAAAATAAGTGATAAAAACCCCGAGCAGGAAATCAGCTATGTCCAGCCAGAGATAATGAGTGCCCAGTATGCCTGTATAGGTATAGTAGAAGATGACAATAAATGCCAGGCCGCAGCCGATACCCACAGTCCTGGAGAACAGGAAGCCCTCAGCTTTTCTGGCACACCAGAAGTATTCAGGAACTGTCAGAAGCAGCACTGGAAAAAAGAGCATTTTCAGGTGTTCCCAGGTGGATTCATTCACAGGGGCAAACAGCCCTGCAAGAGGATGACAGCCTGACCATTCATAAATGAAATGAAAGAGCGTTCCGGCTCCCATTGCGATTATCATAAATATGATTTCCCGGAAGAAATACTGTTTTTTATAAATTTTCATTTGAATACCTCCGGAAATAGTGTATGATATTATTTGCAGAAGTATGCGGAAAAGTAAATGAAAGATTAGGAGAGATGATAGATGAAGACATCTGATTTTTATTATGACCTGCCTCAGGAGCTTATTGCACAGGATCCTCTGGAAGACAGGGCCGGATCCAGGCTTCTGGTTCTTGATAAGATAACAGGGGAAATTGAGCATCATGTATTCAGAGATATTATAGATTTTCTGGATCCCGGCGACTGTCTGGTTGTAAATGACACAAAGGTTATCCCGGCCAGGCTGATAGGAAGCAAAGTGGGGACAGATGCAAAAATTGAAGTCCTTCTTCTGAAACGGAAAGAAAATAATATATGGGAAACGCTTGTAAAGCCAGGCAAGAAGGCAAAGCCCGGAACAGTGATATCTTTTGGAGACGGCCTGCTTACAGGGGAAGTACTGGAGGTCGTTGAGGAGGGCAACAGGCTGATACAGTTTTCTTTTGAGGGTATTTTTGAAGAGATATTAGACCAGCTGGGCCAGATGCCGCTTCCGCCCTACATAACTCACCAGCTGAAGGATAAAAACCGTTATCAGACTGTGTATGCAAAGCATGAAGGTTCTGCAGCGGCTCCCACAGCCGGGCTTCATTTCACACCTGAGCTTTTGGAAGCCATACAGAAAAAAGGAGTCAGGCTTGCGCATGTGACTCTCCATGTAGGGCTGGGAACATTCAGGCCGGTGAAGGTGGACGATGTGACAGAACATCATATGCATTCGGAATTCTATGTGGTGGAAGAAGATCAGGCCAAATTAATCAATGAGACTAAGGCGGCCGGAGGTAAAATAATCGCTGTTGGGACTACCAGCTGCCGCACACTGGAAGCAGCCACAGGTGAAGATGGCATCTTAAAGGCGGGGAGCGGCTGGACGGAGATCTTTATCTATCCGGGATATAAATTCAGGATGATCGACAGGCTGATAACAAACTTCCATCTGCCGGAATCTACTCTGCTGATGCTGGTATCTGCATTGGCGGGAAAAGATAAGATAATGAAAGCGTATGAAATCGCAGTGAAAGAGAAGTACAGATTCTTTTCTTTTGGGGACGCAATGTTTATTACAGGCAACCAAAAATAAACCGTACAGTTTACACAAAAAGCAGCCAGGAGGTTAATTCTCCTGGCTCTTGTTGTCTTTTGAATAAATTGGTATCTCAAACCGTTCTTGGACACGATGCTGCCGATTTTGCCATCCGCCTTTGTTCCGAATAATGTTGATTTTATTCCGAATTGAAAGTATACTAATTTATAGAACTTAGGAGCTTCCTGTATAATTCAAATATAGGGAATTCCAAGAAAGAAGGTGTAACTATGTGCAATACCATGACCGTGAAGGAAGCCGCAATGCTGTGGGGGATCACAGAACGTAGAGTAACAGTCCTATGCAAAGCGGGGCGGATAAAGGGGGCTCATAAGAATGGCCGCAGTTGGGTGATTCCTACAGATGCCGAAAAACCTGCAGACAGCCGGATTAAGACTGGCGTATATAGAAAAAGCAAAATGCCATCTAACCTGCCGCTACCGGTTGGAATTTCGGATTACCGGTTAGCTTCATCGGAATACTATTATGTTGATAAGACTATGATGATCAAGGATTTTTTGGACGAGCGGCCAATGGTCTCTTTGTTTACCCGTCCGCGTCGTTTTGGAAAGACTTTGAATATGGATATGTTTCGTACCTTTTTTGAAAAGACGGACGAAGATACTTCAGTTTATTTCACAGACAAAAAGATTTGGCAATGTGGAAAAAAATACCGCGACTATCAGGGGAAATATCCAGTGATTTTTATCACCTTTAAGGATGTAAAACGGGAAACCTGGGAGGAAACCTATGATCAAATCTACAAGATTCTGAGGCAGGAGTTTGAACGCCACAGTGAGCTATTAGAAAGCGAACAGTGCAGCAAATATGAGAAAACATATTTTAAAGCTATTATGGAGGGGAATGCGGACAGCACGGACATGATGATGGCCCTGCAAAGACTCTCTCAAATGCTGGACGAGTATTATGGGATACCGCCGATTATTATTATCGATGAATATGATACGCTGATCCAGCAGGGGCATATGAGAGGCTTTTACGATGACGTGATTCTCTTTATGCGCAACCTGTTTTCAGGCGGTTTGAAGGATAACCGACATCTTTCATATGGTTTTTTAACTGGTATTCTTCGTGTCGCAAAAGAAAGTATTTTCAGCGGGTTAAATAATCTTGCAGTCAATTCAATTTTGGATAGTCGATATAGCGAATATTTTGGCTTTACTCCGGCAGAGGTACAAGCGATTGCCCGCTATTATCATGCAGAAGAGAAGTATGGGGAAATCTGTACATGGTACGACGGGTATCGGTTTGGAGATTCGGAAATATTCAACCCGTGGTCTGTTATTAATTATTTTAGAAATCATTGTCAGCCCAAAGCCTTTTGGCAGTCAACCGGCAGCAACGAGATTATCGGCGAAGTCCTGGCAAATGCAGGAGAAGATATCTATAAACGCCTTAATGCTTTATTACAGGGAGAGTCTTTTCTAACGTATATTGACACCGGCGTTATTTATCCGCAGATTCGAAACAACCCTTCCTCTGTGTACAGCTTTCTTTTGGTTGCCGGATATTTGAAAGTTGTAAAGGTAGAGCCTGCTTTTAGCGGCGATTATATGTGTGAGGTGGCATTGCCTAACCAGGAGATTGCGTTTGTCTATAACAAAGAGATCCTGCAGAAATTAACGGATATCATTCCCCAGGCTACTGCGATATCAATTCAAGAAGCGTTGTTTTCCAATGATGTACAGCGGCTGCAAAAGGAGATGCACAAGCTTCTACTTCAATCGGTAAGCTGCTACGATACTGCCGGAGAAAACTTTTACCATGGATTTGTTCTGGGTCTCTGCGCTATGATGGATAACCGCTACTTCATCAGCTCGAATGGGGAGTCGGGCGAAGGCCGATACGATATTCAATTATTGCCTAAGTCGGAAAAGATGCCTGGCATTTTGATTGAGCTTAAGGCTGTTAAGAATTTTTCTGGTGATAAATTAAAGCAACTCTCAGAAACGGCTTTGGCGCAGATTGAGGATCGTAAGTACAATACTGATATGTCTGCCAAGGGTATTAAGACGATTTTCAAGTACGGAGTTGCCTTCAGTGGGAAACAAGTTGAGATTACGGCAGCTTCCTAATAAAAAAGCTGAGAAAACTGAACCTGTATAACATTGATATCGAATGATAATTTAGTCGGGAAATTTGTTTCGCTTACGAAGCAGTTGCGGAAGAATCAAAAGAGCCTATTTATATAACAAAAAACAGAGAAGGTGATATGGTTCTAATGAGTATTGAAGCTTATGAAAAACGGGAACAGATCCTGGAACTTCGGGGACGTGTTTTGTAGGCAGAGCAGGAACGTCTGAATGGAGAAAAAACAATGAACGTAGGAGAGGCAAGAAAAGCGCTAAAGGAACGGTTAAGTGAAATATAAGGTTGAAATCCTCCCATCTGCCTGGGAGGATTTCCAGATTCTGGTTCAAAAACACCAGATAAGTGCGAAGAAAAGCTGATTTATTAAGGATATACCTTTTTTCAAGTTCAGAGGATGATTGTTTACGATTCAAAGCGGTTGATTGCTAGTGCTGCTGTATTGTGGTAAGATGAATAAAGATAAAGATCAGAACCTACAATTAATATACAGGAAAAGAATAAGTTCTGGTATGACCAGGAATGGAGGAAAGAATGCAGGCACCAGGGAAAATTGTTAAAGTAAATGATACATATATGCATGTTTATCACATACCCCAACAGACAGCAGATCATAAAAATACAATTGTATTTTTATCAGGTTCTGGTACAGAATGTCCAACTTATGATTTTAAACCGTTGTGGCACCTCCTGGCAGGGAGAATCAATATGGTGGTAGTCGAACGTCCCGGATATGGGTGGAGCGGACAAACCGGACTTTCCAGAGATATTGATACTATTTTGGAAGAAACGCGGAAAGCATTAAAAAAAGCGGATATCACGGGACCGTTTATTCCAGCCGCTCATTCAATGTCTGGTTTGGAGGTTATATATTGGACACAAAAATATCCAGACGAAATCAAGTCCATTATAGGACTTGATATGGCAGTACCTGAGGCTTATCGTTCGTTAGAGACTCCGTTATTTCTTTCCCCAATGGTGTGGATTGCACACTTATTGCGCAGACCCGCTGCTAGAGTTATGACAAAAAGCCATCCAGTAGTGAAGAATAATCTCCTTAACAAAAAGCAGCAGGCAGAAATGTATAGGATTACCTCGAAGCAGCTGCTTAGTAGAAATATGGTTGATGAAATTTATTTTATAAAAAGAAATGCTCTTAAAGTAGGAGAGGGTAAATCCCCGTCTCTGCCAGTGCTCTGTTTTCTATCCTATGACAAAGAAAACCTGAAGCAGATCCCTACGTGGGGAAAGATCCACCAAGAGTATTTTTCGACAAACGAGCATGTAAAATTTATTAATCTGCCATGTGGTCACTATGTACATAGAGAAGAGCCGGAAATGATAGCAGAGTCAATTACTCATTTTCTGAGTCTGCATGGTATGTTATGCTGATTTATTTCAGAGCCGGCAGATACAATAAATAAAAAAGTGGTTGTAGATAATTTATGTTAGCTCCGATTGGCGGATTGAAAGAGTGTTGTATCACCCATGTAAAGAAAGAGATAAAACAAGATATTCAATCTATCATCGTTCCCGAATTTACAGGGATCGATAGTATAATGATAGATTGATAAATACCCGTTTAGTCAGTAGAAAAATTAGTAATTGCACGCTTATGGCGAGCAAAGCAAACGATAAGGAGGGATATATCATAAGCGAAACAATGAAATTTGACAATAGAAAAGAATTTCGTGAATGGCTCAGTGAACATTGTCTTATAAATGATGGTATTTGGCTTTTGTTTGGTAAAGCTGGTGGGCCAAAAACTATAAAAGCAGGAGAGGCCCTGGAAGAAGCTCTCTGTTTTGGCTGGATTGATGGACAGATGGAAAAGATTGATGATAAGACATACAAGAAGTATTTTTCTCTGCGCAGAAAGAACAGCAAATGGTCTGAGAAGAACAAGGCGCTGGTGAAAAAGCTTGAGGAACAAGGGCTTATGACTGACTTTGGCAGGAAGAAGATAGATGAGGCCAAGAAGAACGGTCAGTGGGATGCTTCAAATCCTCTGGCAATCATTACAGAGGAACAGATTGCCTGCCTGTCTGCATTGTTGGAAGGGCACGAACCCGCTCACACAAATTTTCAAGCGATGTCTCCATCCGTAAAGAAGACTTATACACGGGCATATTTTGACGCAAAGACAGATGCCGGACGGGAAAAGCGAATTGTCTGGATGGTGGACAGGCTCAATAAAAATCTAAAACCAATGTAATCAGTTTTAAAAGAGTCCTATTATGGAAAGAGGTGCCGCAGTATAATCTGCATGCAAACGTCCAGCTTGTCTGGAAAATTTGAAGTTGAGGAGAAAATAAAATATGTGGATATGCCCCAAATGTGGAAGGGAGTTTAAAAGAACAAATCAGGGACATTATTGCGGAAAAACACCTGAAACAGTATTAGAATATATAGATTCGCAACCATTAGATATACATTCCCATTTAAAAGAAATGATGATTACATTGCAAAATAGTGTTCCATGTATAAGTGAACGTATATTATGGAGTATGCCGTATTATGAAAAAGAAGGAAAATCTGTCTCCTTTTCTGCTTGTAAAAAACATATTAGTTTTTATGTAGGGATTGAAGCTATTGGAGAATTTGCATCCGAGTTAAATGAATTTGTCACAAAGAAAAATGCAATCTATTTTCCTTATAATAAAGCATTGCCAACAAAACTGATTACAAATATTGTGAAATGGTGTTTAAGCTGATTTGACAACATAGAATTTGCAATGAAGGTTATTTATATGATAGGAGGTGTGTGTTATAGCTGACAATGTATTTTGGATTCTTGTTGCCGGAGTTATTATAGGTGCTCTGTTAATTCATTTTTATGTTTGGAGAAAATATCATTATATATGCTCTAAATGTCACCGTTCTTTTAAACCAAGCTTTTTACGTTCACTGATAGCAGTGAACGCCGCTGAAGATAGGAAATTGAGGTGTCCGAATTGCAACTCAACAGAGTATATGAAAGCCTTGAAAGATGAGAAGAAACACGCAAAATAAACATAATGTGGAATAGACAAATTCCAGCTGTGCGCCCAGCAAAGGGCAATTAACCTAACAGGTGCAAATCCGGTCTGTTTAAGGTCTAACCAACCAGCAGTAGCGAGTCTTGCGTGGTAATCAGTAATGATTGTTGCGAAGCGTAGACAGCAAGCTAGTAGGGTTGCAATGCGATTGAGCCTCGAAAAGTTGAATTTCAGAGGGCTGACGCCTTAACTGGTGCGGAAAGCAACATCGGCTAACTCGCTATGGTGAGAGTTCGTCGGCACTGCGTGGTCAAAGAGCCAATCATGCTTGACATAGTGGTTAATTGTCAACTGAGGAGAGCCTATTGCTTCTTGGAAACAAGTACGCTTCATCAACTAGATGTGTATGACAACAATGACCTGCCAGCAAAAGAACTGATTGCGAAGCTGTAGTCAGATGAAAAGCTACACATGGGAAGGGTTTATAGATATGCTGAAAGTGTATCCGCTTGCCAAACCAAAGATATATGTTAGTCTATTCTAAAAGCGAATGTTATTATGAGGAGCCGTATGCGTAAAAGCGCATGTACGGATCTGTGAGGGGCTTGCGGCGTGAGCCACTTGTCTACTCGACTATCTGAGTGAAAAATCAGAAAATTTAAAGGAGGTGCTGAAATGTACGATTTACCTTATGGCTATTGTGGTATTATGTGTGCTTTGTGTAATCGTCATATCGTGAACGGGAATAGTGCCTGTTCTGGTTGCTCTCAAAATGGTTATTATTCTGAACCATGTAAGATCTCTAAATGTTGTAAGGAAAAGCAAATTCTTCATTGTGCATTATGTAATGAATTTCCTTGTGAAAAAGTAAAAAAAATCGGAGACTTCAGTGACCTAAATACTAATGAACATTATACTAAGGCTTGCCAATGTATATTGGAAAACGGATTTGATATTTGGTATCAAGAATATGAAGAGCGAAAAAATCTTTTAATGATAGCTTTAGAAAAGTACAACAACGGCAGAATGAAGCGATACTTATGTGAATTGTTTATGCGCGAAGATTTAGTTGATTTACGAGAGGTAATGGAGGTTGCTAATAATGATTTAATCGGCACACCAAAAGAACTTTCCACTCAGTTTAAGTCTATAGTAAATAGCATTGTCAAATAGAGATAAATTGTACGACACCCTAATTGTATTTATTGTGTTTATCTGTAGGGGGAATCTTAGGTATGGTAATGTTTAACCAAATCGGTTGGATATTCTAAATTTGAAGTTGAGGTGAATATATGCGGAATGATATTGCTATACGCCCAGAAACACAAAAGGATTATAAAGATATTATTTCTTTGGTGTTACGTTCTTTCCAAGAAGGAACCAGTTATTCTGATGGAACAGACATTATTGCATTGATTGAAGAAATCAGAGTCTCTAAATATTATATTCCAGAATTATCTTTTGTAGCTGAATTAAATGGGAAAATAGTCGGACATTTCTTATTTTCACATTTTCCTTTATCAAGAACACCAAAAGGGGAGCACATAGATAGCAAATCTATTGTAATGTTAGCTCCAGTTTCTGTGCATGCAGATTATTTTCATAAGCATGTTGGTATTACAATGTTAACATTAGGAATTGAAAAAGTAAAAGAATTGGGCTTCAAGGGAATTACCGTGGAGGGAGATTTTCACTTTTATAATCGTATAGGATTCAAGACATCATCACAGTATAAAATATATCCTACAAGCGGATATCCAATGAGTGAACCAAGATGTATGATGTGTCAGGAAACATTTGAAGGGTCATTGGAAGGAATACAAGGATATATTGTTTATGATATGTATTGCAATGCGTAAATTCCAGAAACTGAAAAATCTGAACTCTAGGAGGAATACTATATGTTAGATTTTATTTGTGATTTTTTCGGTGGTATTATGGAACCTCGTATTACGAAGATTGTACGAAAATTTCTAAAAAATTAAAAAAATCTTAGTCTGTCATGTAGGGGAAAGTTAAATTTGCTCAAGAAGAAAGGGGGCTGCTTATGACAACTTTTATATGTTTTGTAATTGCTATAGTGATTATATATGTTATGAGAGTATTTACTGGCGGCTTTGACATTACAGAACTTGTATCATTTTTGTTGATGATAGTATTACTTGGTTCTCACGTATACTTATCAACAAGGAAAAAAGCAATCTTTGGAATAGTGGTACCAATATTTATTATAGTATCGTTTTATCCTGTATACAAAATGATGAACCCTGTAGGCACTACATTTCTTGTACTTGTTGTGTTGTACATGATAGCTTTAGGTAGTTGTATTTATATATGGTATAAGGCAAGGAAGAACAATAAATAAATCCGAGTTTATCAAATATTTTAATAACTAAGTGATAAGCCATCAGGTTTTTTAATCATCTGATGGCTTGTATTTTAACTATAATCTGAGCATTACCGCTAAATGGTAGTGCTTTTTTTGGGCAAAAATGGAGAGGAGACAGATTTGTGGAAAACAGTAAAATGGGCAAGGATGCCGTCAATGGTATCCGGATTACTTTTTATGTAGCAGAGTGTATGGAATTTCCGCGTTATGGTGAGTGCCGGGAAGATATTTTATCTGCAGAAGAAGCAGTAAAATTTTATGAGGCAATTCCATCAGAACGCCTTAATGCGGTCAAAGGAATTGGAGTCCATGTATATGACCAAAAACAGCCGGAATTTTTACAAGAATTTCAGTTGGTCCACATGGGGAAGATGGATGTGGATATGCTGCAAGCAATGTATGGATTTGATGACTATCCGCAAATTCTACGAGCTGCAAGGGAGTTGATATCTGCAATGCCGGAACTGGAAGTGATCGATACTGGGAAATTGTTGAATGAAAAAGAGGATTTCCATAAGAGTGCAGACGTGATGGAAATAGCGGAAAGTATCAATCAGTTTCAAAAGAGAATTGATCCCGATGGGTATGAATCTTTTTATCCGGATGAGGAAAAACACATAAGAAAAATTGCAATGCAGCTTCTGGTTGATAAGGGTAAGGAAGGTTTTCAGAAATGGCTTGAATTTGGGCGATTTCTTGAATCACCAGAGCTATCCGCAGAAACACAGAGGCTATTGATGACCTTAAAAGACTCAGAAATAGAGATACCTTATAATATGGAGCCTTTTGTATATGTGGATTCCAGTGAAGATATGAGATTGGAAGAAGGAGAGGTTTTAACACTGCAGGAGGCGGTGCTGCTATTTGGACGTTTGGATTATGAGCAGTGCCTGTCCCGGAAAAACAAAGAAACTTTAGGGTATAACAAAACCTGGTTCCGCATTCTTTATCTGCATGAAGGGGAGCTTTGTTCTTATAATGGCCGTCAGGATTTTGGGGATGGCAATGGGGATTTGTTCCAACACATAGAGGCACAGCAACAGTTCTATTCAAGTGATGAAGGTATGGAATATTTGAAATCATTGCCAGAGCAGGAGGCGGCTGCACTGTGTGCTGTGCCAATACTAATAGGGAATTTGCCAGATATATGTCTGTCGAGATGGCGCCGGGGGAAATCAGAAAGATGTTTTGCATTGAGGCATTTGTTATTGCCGGGCGTCCGATTTTAATCACCCTGCCGCTAGCGGTGGCCGTGGTGGGGTATATGCTGCGAATGAGCTATCTTGAGGCAGGAGAGTTTTTTGCCGAGGCACCGTTGATTCCAATTGTTGCTTTTATGCTGGTTATTTGGGGAACCGTGGCGTTGGCTTATTATCTTGGCTGGCGGAATGTACATAGAATCAATCTGGCAGAAGTTTTGCGTGATGATACAATGGTGTAAGAATTAAGCGGCACAGATTTCAAAGTTTGTATTGGAGCTCCATAAAGACAGCAACAGGAGGATTATAGGATAAATTATTGAGCGTGCATTTCTAATTTTAGATTGGCACGCTCTTTCAATAATAAATGATTGACAATGGATAATAATTAGTTGACAACATACACTGTGTATGTTATATTGAGAATACAAACATACTGTATGTATTAAAAAGGAGGTATAAAATGCCACGCAATAAATATCCGGAAGAAACCGTGCAAAAGATACTGGATGTATCTTTAAAACTATTCCTTGAAAAAGGTTATGAAGAAACTACCGTATTGGACATTGTTGATAATTTGGAAGGACTAACCCGTGGAGCTTTCTATCATCATTTCAAGTCCAAGGAGGAGGTTTTAGATGCTTTAGGGATCAAGTTATTTTGGGACGACAATCCATTTGAAAAGGTAAACTCGGAAAAAGATTTGAATGGTTTGGAAAAAATTAAAAAGGCTATTAAATTGTCATTCCAAAACGAGAAGCAGCAGAAGGTCGGTATCATGTCTATCTCATTGCTGAAGAACCCTAGAATCTTAGCAGAGTACATAGAAAGTAACCAATATATTGTTTATCCATTTTTTGAAAAACTTTTTCAAGAAGCGATTGCAGATGGCTCTATCAGTGCCATGAAATATCCAAAAGCATTATCAAGTTTATTTACATTACTCACAAGTATATGGTTACAACCAGCAATATTTCCTTGTTCAAAGTCCGAGCTTTTAGAAAGATTATATTTCACGAAAGATTTACTTGAGAATTTAGGTGTACCCATTATTGATGAGGAAATATTAGACTATGTAAAAAATGTATTGGAAAAAATGGTAACTGAATAAAATTGCGTAAGCAATTTTATTTGCCTAAATACATACAGACAACATGTATAAAAGAGGAGGAAAAGACATGAAAGAAGAAAGGTTTGAAGCTTCTATGGAACATTTTGGTGATGCCATTGAGAAAACGGTGGAGGGTGCGGCAAAAGTGATTGATAAATCCGTAAACCTTGCGTGGAAATTTCGCCCTGTTCGGTTTGCAGGAAATACCTTAACCTTTTTAACCGGAGCTGGACTTATTGCAAGTTCTGTACCACTTGATGAAAAAGGATATCATAAAACGGCTAAAGCTTGTTTAATTGGCGGTAGTTTAGTGATCATCATACGCATTGTTGAATTAGCTGTATTCAGAAGAAAGTAATTAATAGACAGGAGATAATATCAATGAAAAAAATGATTTTTTGGTTTAAGTTTACAACTATTGCTATTATTTCAGCGATAGCTGTTATTGAAGTATTATCAGACAGCAGTATTCATGATAAGTCTTACAGTCAGAGGGAGGATGATCTATGACAGAAGATAGATTTGAACAAATAATGGAAAATGCAGGCGATTCTATTGAAAAAGGTGTAGAGAATGTGGCAGACAAATTTGATAAATCTATTAACAAAGCATGGAGACACAGACCTGTCCGTTTTATAGCAAAGACATTTACATTTTTACTAGGTGTCGTCCTTATGGTAAGTGCTATTCCGCTTTTAAAAAATGGACAGAACTTAGTAGCTAATATTTGCTTAGTAAGTGGTATTTTAATAATAGCAGCAAATATAGCTGAACTAATTATATTCAAAAGAAAATGATCTATAGCTGAGCGTAGAAGTGCTATAACAATGACTGGCTAGGGTGTCGGCTTTAAATTCGATGAAGAAAAACCGTAACCGTATTTCACATTTCTGATGTGAAATACTGGCTGCGGTTTTTATATTATATTGCAGCAGGTGCTGTGTACATTGACAAAGTGATGAATCTATATTAAAATATCGGTAGATATATATCGGTTGGTATTTAATTAATGAAAGAGGTGGTACAATGGCTCCCAGACAAAAGATAACAAGAGATATGATTTTAGAATCTGGTTTTGAATTAGCAAAAAGAAATGGCATTGAAAGTGTCAACTCTCGCAATGTGGCAAAAGAATTATCCTGCTCTACACAACCCGTATTCAGTCAGTTTCCTACAATGGAGGAATTAAGAAAAGCAGTTTTTGATTATGTCTGTGAGAAATGTGTTTATGAGATTTTGAAAAACAAAGAGAAAAGAGACTTTCTTAGCTTAACTACCCGCTGGTACTTAAATCTTATAAGAAACGAAAAGAACTTGTATAAGCTAATCTATTTTTCCTCTGGCTTTGAACATAATTCCGTTATTGAAATGATGTTGAATTATGATAGCAATAGAGAAATGATTAAAAAAATGCAATCTGATTATTCTCTGAATGAAGCACAGTGCAATGATATATTATTGCGGACATTTGCATTACTGCATGGAATTGGCTCTTTAATTGCTTTTAATGATTTACAAATTAGTGATGATGAAATTTCTGCTTTGATAAAAAAGACAGTTGTTGAAATGGTACAGGGCGCCTCAAACTCAAACATTAAGGAGGAATGAGATAATGAATGTCATAGACATTAAAAACTTGACTAAATCTTATGGGAAATCAAGGGGTATCGAGGATGTTACCTTTTCCATAGAAAAGGGAGAAATTTTTGGATTTATCGGGCCAAACGGAGCTGGGAAAAGCACAACTATACGTTTATTGCTTTCGCTGATATATCCAGATAATGGACATGCTACTATTGAAAATATGGATTGTTTCAAGGATAGTAAAAACATTAAAAAGATACTTGGCTATGTTCCATCAGAAGTAAACTATTATGATGATATGAAAGTTATTGATTTATTTGATTATTCCAGCAGGTTTTACAAAAAAGATTGTTCAGATAGATCCCTGGTATTGTCTAAACGGTTAGGTCTGGATATTACAAAGAAAATAAATGCCCTGTCTTACGGGAATAAAAAAAAGGTCGCTATAATTCAAGCCTTACTCCATTGTCCTAAAGTATTGATTTTTGACGAACCCACAAGCGGACTTGACCCGTTGATACAAAACGAATTTTTTGAAATCCTCAAAGAAGAAAAGAAAAGAGGAATTACGATACTGTTTTCATCACATGTCTTGAATGAAGTTCAAAAAGTCTGTGACCGTGTGGCAATAATTAAGGAGGGGAAAATATTAACGATTGAACAAATAGAATCATTAAGGAAAAATCAGTTCAGACAAGTGGAAATTTCTTTTAAGAAAACTAACACTCATACATCATATGAAAATATGGCAGTCAAAATATTATGTGAAAACGAAAACACTATATCATTTCTTCACGCTGGAAATATCCACGATTTATTATCAGCTTTAGAAAAAGATAACAACCTAGAAAATGTATCTATAACTGAACCGTCCTTAGAAGATGTCTTTTTGCATTATTATGTTGAAGGGAGTGAGGATAAATGAAAAACTTATTCTTTAGAGAAGTGAAAAGGAACTCGAAATCCTTTTGTCTCTGGCTTGTTATACTGGTTGCGGTAAACGCATTTATGTTCGTTGCTTTTGAAAGTGTTGCTGAAACAGCGACAAATACAGAAGCTATGCTCTCCCAATATCCCGAAGCGTTTATTAAAGCTATGAGCTTAGATAAATTCGATATGACAAATATTCTGCACTATTATGCAAGCCGTTCCTACATCCTATTTATGCTTTTTGGAAGCATTTATTCCGTTATGTTATCGGCATGTATCCTTTCAAAAGAAGAAGCTGACCGCTCAATAGAATTTTTGATTTCTAAACCTATAACACGCAATGAGATTGTAGGGGCAAAGTATTTATGCGTCACAATGTATGTATTACTTTTCAATTTACTATTCTCAATATCAAACTTTCTTTTTATGCAAGTTTTTAAAATGGATAGTTTTGATTTAGAACCATTTCTTCTAGTGTCAGTTGGTGGATTTTTTATTCATATGATATTTGCTTCGGTTGGATACTTGCTGTCCGTATTCATAACAAAGACCAAAACAATTATATCTGTTTCTTTTGGAGTAATCTTCATCACCTATTTTTTTAGTATTTTAGCTTCTGTTGAAGAAAAAATGTCCTATCTTAAATATCTCTCACCTTTTAGCTATTATGGTGCAGAAGATATGGTTATAAATTCAGCTTTAAATCCATTGTATTTAATCATCACAATCATTATTATCACGTTGTCTGTTGGACTAACCTATTTTTTCTATTCAAAGAAAGATATAACAGCCTAAATATATTGATAAGATAAGAATAATTTCTGCAAATTGATCGCTGTCATAATATAATCGCTATTTCTGATTTTGCAGGGGAAAATTCAGAAATTGCTAAATCTTCTTGTTAAAAGTAAATACCTATGTTGATAAGTGTTAAGATATAGAGTACAATTCATATTAACGCTTGTTAATTTGGCGGGAAAATATGAGTACAGTTACAAGCGAAAAGAAACTATATCATTTTGGGAATATTGAGGAACTGTTACAGGGAATGTACTCTTACGTTATCGACAGGTTTTCAACAGCTCTGAAACAGGCGAAGTAAAAGCAGTATCCTTAAAATCAGTATTTGATTTAGATAATTCCTGTTGGTATTCTAAAGGATATGCCCTGTGGCTGCTATGCCGAAAGAAAACTCAAGATATTGATTGGATTATTAGAAAACGGTAATGTTCTGTTTTATTAATTAGACGATGTAAAGGAGAAAGAGTATGCTTTTACCAATAGAATGTGCGATTGCCTGTATTATTTTTGCAGTAATAATACTACCAACACAGTATAAAGACCCCGTTAAGTATGTTATGTCATACCCTCCGGAAATTAGAAAAAGAGTAGGATCTTTGCCCCAATATAAGAATTCTATTAAAAGAACTGAAAAAGGGCATATATTAAAAAAACTTATTGCTGTATTTATATTCATTCCTCTTTTAGCGGCAGTTGCCTATTATTCTGGAGCTAAAAGCTTTAAAACAGCATTTATACATGTGTTTATTTTATTTTTATCCGTTAATTTATTTGATGTAATTGTGCTTGATATTGGTGTGTTTTGCCATAGTAAAAAATTAAGAATAGCAGGAACCGAGGATATGGACAAGGAATATAAGAACTATTTATTCCATGTTAAAGGAGGCATAAAGGGAATTGTGTTAGGTATTGTGATTGCTCTTTTATCGGCGGGCGTTGTTCAATTGGTATTTATGTAAATATAAAATAATTCAGTTTGTTTGTAATATTTAAATTCAGAGAGCAGTTTAAAATGGCGTGGTTAAAAAAATAACAACAAAAGGAGAACAAATATGTGTACAAGTATAGTTTCAAATGGTAATAAAACTATTATTGGTTTTAATCTTGATATTTTGGATATGGAATATAAGGTTGTAGCTGAAAACGATAAAGTTTATATTGCTATATACGATAAAAAAGAAGGATGGTTACCGCTGTTTGGCGCTAATGCCAGAGGGGATTTCGTAGCTATGCCAACATGTTGGCCATTCGATGAAAGAAGTAATCCTGCTAATACAGATTGTCAAAATATCATTATGCTGGATATTGATTTACTTCTTAGTAAAAAAACATTAGGTGAGATCAAAGATATTGCTGAGCATGGATCTGTTTGCAGTGTTCCTGGTGTCACTTTCCAATCCCAACTTTCAGATAGTGCTGGAAACGTTTTACAAATAATTCCGGGGCAAGGAGTACGTTATTTACCAAAGCCGAAATACTCGGTCTTAACAAATTTCTCCCCGTTTAAGGGAAGAAATGAGCAGCACCCCTGGATGGGATGGGACAGGTATAATAAGGCGGTAGAGATGCTTGAAAATAAAAATGAAGACTTTGATGTCTCGGATTGTTTTGAGATTCTAAGGCAGACTGCACAAACAATATGTCCCACTGTGGTATCAATTGTATTTGATGCTGCAGATAACATGGTATATTGGTGTGAGAACAGAGAATGGAGTAAAATACAGAAAAAGAAGCTACTGGCAGAGCAGCAAAAGAGATAGTTATAAACTATATTGGTTTCTATGATAAAGGTGTGGTGTTAGCTGGCGGCTGCGGAGATACAAACGGAAAACCGCAGATAGACAAAACAGAGCATTTAATAAAGGCTTATGAGTTTGGTAAGTCCATTTACAAAGTATAATTCTTGCGGACGTCTCTGTAATCCCGGTCCTGCGGCGGCAGAGGTGTTTTCAGACAAGCTGAAAGCGTACAAAACAGGTAAAGGTACTATAAGGTTGTTCTACCATGAACCTCTGCGGCTTGAACTGATTGCCGAGATTGCAGGATGGTGCGAAAAGGAGTATGGAGAATAATGGTTTGCTGCCGGTGAGAGCTCCCGCAGAAGCACGCTGATACGTGGCTTTTGCGGGGGCTAGTCTTTTTGTACCGGAATTTCTACATATCTGATGAAATTTTGAGAAGAACGGAGGCGCAGAACACACCTTCTTTTTGCTCAAACTGTACATCTCCCCCATATCGGGCAGCTATACTCTGAACAGAAGCTGTCCCGATTCCAAATCCTTCCCTTTTTGATGACATGGGAATCCCTTCATGAAAGATCACAGGTGTTTTGCAGGTATTGTCTACCAGAATAAGCAGTGTTGATTTATTGCGCTGTTTTATGCAGAGTTTGATAAACTTTTGTTTTTCTGTGCCGCGTATGCAGGCTTCTACGGCATTTTCCAGAAGGTTTCCAAGCAGTACTGTGATATCCGTGCTTGTAACGGAACAATTGTCAGGGTAATTTACTGCAGCTTCAAACTGGATCTTAGCGTCCCGCGCCAGCGTGGCATAATAGCAGACCACTGCGTCCACTACATTGTTGCGGCAGTAAAGCTCCAGCGTGTCAGGCGGAAGTTCGTTCTTGTAAATATCTATGTAATCAGCAAGCCCTTCCCTGTCATTCCTGTCTATATAGCACTGCACAACGGCAAGGTGTTGGCGGAGGTCATGACGGGCCCTTCTGATCTCTTCCATGTGGGAAGTTAGGAGGTCACATTGTTTCCTTTGTGATTCCAGGTTTCTGTCGGCGTATTTCAGGGCATCTTCCAGCTGTGCGCTGTGCCGGGAGATCTTTAGTGTGTTTAAAACCACATAGGATACATAACAGACGCCAAACAGCATGAGATAGCGGGAGAAGAGAAACTGCCATGAAGCATAGGCATATACATCTGTTACTGTACAGTACAGCATACCAAACAGGGTGGAAAACAGAGGGATCTTCCAGAAATTCTGCCATATTTTTTCGTCATCGATTTTCAGCGCATCCGATATTGTATGACTGAAAAAATGGAACATAAAAGGACAGGTGACAAGATATATCAGTATGCGGGCGATATTGTAAATAAGATATGGATGCCGGACGGAGAAATCAATAAAAAACCGGCTCTCAATATAGTTTGCATTGCCGAGTACAAAAAACAGCCAGGCCAGAAACAGCAGATAGGTAAACATCAGTTTCGGGAAACTTTCTCTGATCAGCAAAAAGGCAAGAGCCAGAAAAACAAGCATAAAGCTGTAGCGTGTGACCGTTGTCCACTGTTCCGCATACTCATTACCCTTCAGGTTGATATAATAAAAAACCATGCTGTTTGCAGCAGACAAAAGAAGCTGAAGAAGAATGATGTAACGGAAGGGCATCCGCAGCCTGTCACGGAACATCCAGTATCTGGGCAGTGTAAAAGGAATGGTATCCAGGAAAGGAAAGAGAAGCACCATCATTGTATCAAGTATTTTCATCATAAAAGCATACCCTTCCTTTCACGCTGGAATATATAAGAATGATAGAGTGATTCAATTTTTTTCTTATCCCGCTGTGAGAATGGTACAATGTTTCCGTTATCCATCAGAAAATCAAACCTGATGATACATTCTACGCGTTCCAGGTTAACAATGCAGCCCTTGTAGCAGGTTAAAAACTGAGGATAGGGCGCAAGCAGGCCTGTCAGGGATTTAAAGGAAAGGCGGAACCGGTAAAGGCCGCATTTATCAGTATGGATCTGGACATAATGATTGTCCTGGTCGCACCAGAGTATTTCGTTCAAAAGGATTTTTTCCTGTTCTATGCGTATAAAACGGGCTCCCCATATTTTATCAAGTCTGGCAGTTTCCAGAGTTTTTGCGAAATTATCATATCCGTAAGGTTTGACCAGATACCCGCAGGCCTGTACTGTGAAGCTGTCTATAGCATGGTCACGGCTGGTAGTCACGAATATAAGCGCCGCAAGTTTATCCAGTTTGCGTATCTCCAGGGCGGTGTCGATGCCGGAAAGTCCGTCCATGTACTGGTCAATAAAAATAATGTCATAAGTATCTGGCATGAAGTCTGACAAAAAAGCCTGGCCGCTTGTATAATCTTCTATAGAGACAGTCTCAGCGGCATAATTTTCTTTCATATAACGCAGCAGGTATTCTCGTATATCCTCCCTGCAGCGGCTTATATCATCAATTATGGCAACTCTCATCGTCCACTCCCCTCTCTGAAGTAATATTGAGTGTTTACAGCTGTGAAGGTACTAAATAGTTTTATTAATTTTATTGTACAGTAAAGAGCTGATTTCGGCAATGTAGTTTAAGGCCAAAATCTGCAGTTTGAAGCCATCCTCTTGAAAGTTATGGTTTGTTTCGTTATGTTAACTTTAGAAAGCAATGACAGAAGGAGGAGAAAACGTATGTGGAGGATATTTGTCTGTGATGGCAATGAAGCAGAAAAGAAACAGATCATAGAGTTCGTGCGGCATTGCTGTGATGAAAACAGCGTGGAAGCCCGGACTTCGGGGTGCAGTGATTGGCCGGAACTTGCGGAACTGGTGAAAGTGGAGGAACCGGATATTGTGATTATAGCTCAGGACGGCGTGGAAGGGTTAGACACGATTACAAGCGCATGTTATTTGACAGGCAGGATCATCTGGTTTTCAAATCTGGATTTTGGCATACAGGCGTATAGGCTCTGTGTTGCTTATTTTTGCAAAAAACCGGTAACGTATCAAAAGATAGTACGGGCAGTCAAAAGGTGTCTGGAGAAACAAACAAAGTCACCCGGCGATATGAGCTGATATCATGTATTGCTCGATTTTCAACAGTTATTCTACAATTTACAACATTTATATTGTATTTGATGCTATTTATGATTAACTATAAACAGGGTGATAAGATGTATATTTCTATATGCGATGACGATGAAAAAGAGAGAAAAATACTTGCAGCATACATCCAGAGAGCTGAAAAAAAGAATCAGCTCCCATATAAAATTGCAGCTTTTGAAAGCGGTGAGCAATTAATAGAATTCATGGAAAAAAGGGAGGTATGCAAAATCAATTTCCTTGATATTTATATGGATGGAATGAACGGAGTGGAATTAGCTGGAGAAATACTCAAAAGGGATAAGGATGCTGCAATTGTATTTACTACTACCAGTGCAGATTTTATGGCAGAAGGATTCCAGATTGGAGCGGCACATTACCTGGTGAAGCCAATCAAGTATGGAAATGTGGAAATAGCTTTAGAACGGTGTCTGAGACTTGTAGGGAAAGCAGAGCGTTACATAGAACTGAGCGTTGACCGGGAAATCAGAAAAATTCTTTTCTCCAAGATTATTTATGTGGAGTTTCAGAACAGATATTGTCTTCTCTACACAAGCTATGGAATGATGAAAAGTTATCTGAGGCTTGGTGATCTGGAAGAAAAGCTGAATGATCCAAGATTCCTTCGGTGTCATAGAAGTTTTCTTGTCAATCTGGACTATGTATCCTCCATGGCAGGTTATAGTTTTACCCTGCTGGACGGTTCTTCCGTGCCTGTACGGCGGGAGGAGCGGGCAGCCATGAAGCAGAAGTTTGAAGACTATTATTTTGAAAAGCTGCGTAAGGATTTATAAACAAAGGAGGTGAGGATTATAAAAGATAGCATAAGGATATTCTTTTTTAGCTTTTTTCTTAACCTGCCATGTTATCTTTTATGCTGTATTCCCTTTTTTACGAAACTGCGGGTCAAAAAATCTACAATTATAGCAATGATCGGGGGTACAACATTATGTGTGGCCGCTTACTATACAGTGCGGAATTATCTGATGCCTGACGGACGGTGGCTCGATTCGATAGTACTTATTGTGTTCTATCTGATTTATATGCTGGAATATATTATCGCATTCAGGATCTCATTCCCAAAACTGCTGTATATCTTTATGGTGGTGCAGGCATATTCGAATATCATAAACGTTACTGCAAAATACATAGATGTGAAATTATTTCCTGGCGATGTGAATGTTATGGCAGCTGTTCCCTATAGCTGTATGATACTGGGCATGATGCTTGTTACGCTTCCCTTTCTGTACCGCCTGTTTGAAAAAAGGATACAGCCGGCCATGGATGGCCTGGGAGACAGAAGTTTTTGGCTGCTTTGTATTACGCCGGTGCTGTTTTTAATTATTAATGTTTTTTATTCATGGTTTTATATTGAAAACTTGAATGATGACAGGATTTTTTCAATCTATATACTTGTACTGCTTACTGGCCTTCTGACATATTTTGTAACCTTCCGGGCTGTTCTGGATTCCTCCATGAAGGTAAGGCTGGAGGATGATATGCGGAATATGGAGCATCAGCTCAGTCTGCAGGCGGCAAATTACAGACATCTGACCGACAATATTGAAGGAATCAAAACAGCGCGCCATGATATGCGCCATCACCTGACTGTGATTATGGGATATGCGGAGGCAAAGGACACAGAAGGCCTGAAAAAATATCTGGCGGATTATCTGAAAAGCCTTCCGGATGATAATGAACAGTCGGTATGCCTGAATTATGCAGTAGATACGATTGTACGCCATTATTTATCCAGGGCGCGCAGGGCAGGAGCGGAAATTGATGTAAAAATTGTACTACCCCAATCTGTCGGAATACCTGACATGGAGCTCTGTATTGTTTTCGGGAATCTTTTTGAAAATGCTGCCTGCAGCATAGAAAAGCAGAGAGCAGGACATAAATTTATTCATGCCAGATGCTCTGCCGCACAGGGAAAGATGATTCTTACACTGGATAATTCAACTGATTCTAAAGAGAAATCAGAACCTGGTGTGGGCCAGACTTCTGTAAAGGGAGTTGCTGAACGCCATGGCGGATGTGTGCGGTTCGAACAGGAGGGGGATATATATAAGAGCTCGGTACTGCTCTTTATCGCTCAAAAGCAGTAATATGACAGCCGGAAAAAAGAGCGCAGCAGAAAATATGATATTTCAGGAGAATAGATGAAAAAGCAAATTTATAAAGTTATTTTAATTGTATGTCTGCTGCTGTGTGTCCTTTATTTATTCCTGAGGACCGGACATAGCGGGGAAAAAGAAGCAGAGACAGGAATGTTTTCATGGGATGAGGAGACTGTAGAGGACCCGGCAGGTATGAAGGAATTGATTAAGGCCCTGGGTATCACAAGGTGGTATCAGGAATTCCCACAGGATTTGGATGAAGAAAAAACTGCTGCTTTTATAAACTATATGAATACGCTGGGAGTGAAGACAGACGCACTTGTAGGATCAGTTGAATGGGGATTTGAGGAGGATGGCGCTTCTCTGATCGCATGCATCAGTTCTATTGACAGCTACAACAGAAACGTCAGGCTGAAGGAGCGTATCGGCGGGCTTATGGTGGATGTGGAACCCTATATCACAGAGAAATTCAAAAATGACAGGGAATACTATATGGACATATACGTGAATGGTATGAAAAAAGCATATACATATGCAAAAAGTAAAAACATTGATATCATTGCGTGTATTCCCAGACATTATGATGACCAGGGACTCCGGGAAGGGCTTGAGGAGCTTATCGCTGAAACATGCGATGAGGTTGCAGTCATGAATTATGGCAGAGGGAATGAGACAGAGATGATAGCTGAGGAAGTCCGGCTTGCAGAGAAATACAAAAAAGTATTCCACTGTATTCTGGAATTCCAGAATGTGGGTGTACATGGCCTTACTGAGGAAGAGACCTACAGGGAAGAAGGCATAGGGGAAGCAATAAAGACCTGGGGAAAAATCAGGGATGCCTATCCGGATGCCCGGATAACAGCAGATTACCATTGGACTCGTCCTTTGCTTGAAATGATAAAGGAGGAATGAAATATTGGATATTCAGAAGGTGCTCCGTCAGGAAAAGAAATATCTGCTGGCTGCAGAGCAGGGGGCCCGGCTGGCGGCAAAGCTGGAAAAAGTTATACAGGAGGATCCGCATAATGGTGAGAATGGGTATATGGTCCGTTCACTGTATTTTGACACACTGAACAATAAAGATTATGAAGAAAAAATGGCTGGAACAGAAGTGAGAAGGAAAGTAAGGCTCAGGGTCTACGACCCGGAGGATGATTTTGCGCTGATTGAAATTAAGCAGAAACAGGGGGGAAACCAGCTGAAGCGCTCTATGAAAATAAGCAGGGAGCATGCACAGAAACTTTCGGAAGGCGATTACAGCCCGTTGACACAGTATAAGGATCCATTTGCAGGGGAAGTCTACGGAATTCTGAATATGAGCGCTTATATTCCCAGAACAATTATTGAGTACCGCAGGAAAGCATTTATAATGCCAGAAAATTCAATCAGGATAACATTTGATTCTCAGATAAATGCTACGGAGTCCAACAGAGACCTGTTTAGTCAGAATCTGCTGTTCTATCCTGTGCAGAATCCCTGGAAAGTGATTCTGGAAGTAAAGTATAACGGCTTTCTGCTCTCTTATGTGAAAAATATTCTGCAGGCGACAGATAAAAGCGAAATAGCGGTGAGCAAGTACTGCATGGGCAGAGCAGTCAGTTACAGAAATTTACAAATGGTATAAGCAGGAGCAGCGTTCCGGCAGGTCTGTGTATTTACTGAACAGTTATAAGGAGGAAAGGTATATGAGTGGATATTTATCTAATATGATTCGTCAGATTGAGGCTTTGAACATGTCAGGTATAGTTACGCAGCTGGTTGTTGCGGCGGCTTTGGGATTTGTTATTTATCTGTCTTATTTCATTGCTCATTCAGGAACAGTCTACAGCAGCAGGTTTAATGTGAGTCTTGTGGTGCTCACAGTACTGACGACACTTGTCATGACGGCCATCGGAAATAATGTGGCGCTGTCTCTTGGTATGGTCGGCGCATTATCAATTGTACGTTTCAGGACAGCGATTAAGGATTCCAGGGATACGATCTACATCTTCTGGGCGGTTGTGGTGGGGCTGGCCTGCGGTGTAGGTGACTATTCTACAGCGGGTGCAGGCAGCGCTATGGTATTTGTGATTCTTTTGATCCTGGGACGTATCCAGAACCAGAACAGAATGCTTCTTATCGTGAGGGGAGCCAGAAGTACAGATATGACAATAATGTCAGTTGTTATGGAATACTTTAAACGCAGAGCAAATTTAAGGGTAAAAAATACAACAGACGATACAGTGGAACTGATCTATGAGATACCGCGCAAGATCTATCTGAAAGCCAGCAGCGGCGTGGACAGCATTGAAGACCAGCTTTATCAAATAGAGCATATCCGGTATGTGAACCTTGTGACACAGGATGACGATATCACCGGATAAAGAAAGAGGTGGAAAACATCATGGGAAAAAAGAGAATCGCAGCAGTAATCATTGCCATGGTGACTTTCCTGGGGTCTGTTCTGGCACAGATGGAGCTGGGTACTCCGCAATATCGTGTACATCAGCACAGGGACTGGAAAAACGAGGAAGAGCTGGGGATAGCAGATGGCAAAAACTGCATCCATGAGACAAATACTTCCGGGTATACTTATGACTCAAATGCTGTAGATACTGCAGAGCTTAAAACCCATCTTCCCATTGTGGTGATTGATGTGCCTGATAAAATACCGGGAGAACCTTACCATGGCGAGGAGGGAACAGAATACACCCTGGCGCCTGACGGCGATACATATACGATGGCAAAGATGAAGGTGATCGACCACCGGGACAGATATAATCAGGTCTCAGATGAAGGAGAACTGTCCTCACTGATCAGGATCAGGGTAAGGGGAAATTCTTCCAGATGGTTTGAAAAAAGCTCATATTCCATAAAGACAGTGGAAGAATCCGGAGATTACAGGAATGTAGCTGTGATGGGGATGGAGAAACATCATGAATGGGTACTGAATGGCCCATATCTGGACAAAAGCCTGATGCGCAACTATATGGCAATGAATCTCTCGGGGGAACTGATGGAATATGCGCCCGATGTCAGATACTGTGAAGTGGTTCTCAACGGAGAGTATAAAGGTCTTTATCTTATGATGGAAACAGTCAGCCGGGGAAAAGGACGGATCGACATTGAGAAACCCAATAAGACGCGGAATATTACAGGTTATATTATTGAATTGGACAATGACTCAGTTCAGCCGCCTACTGCGCTGGATAATTTTACAAAGTATGCGTCCATACTGCGGGAGCGGGCTTTTTTTGACATTGTATATCCCGGTAAGCTAAACCTTACGCCTGAACTGCAGGATTACATAGAGAGAGATGTCAGCGCCTTTGAAAAGGCACTCTATTCTTTTGATTATGATTCATTAAGGTATGGATATCCTGTTAAGACAGATGTTGACCAGTTTGTAGATTATTTTATTATCATGGAAGTATTTATGCAGTATGATGTGGGAAACAGGTCGACATTTTTTTATAAGGATATAAATGGACGCTTTAAGCCCTGTGTCTGGGATTTTAATAATTCTCTGGACAATGCGGCCATTAACCTGGAACTGGACGACTATCATATCAGCGGTTTTTTCAGCATTCAGTCTCCCTGGTTCTGGATGATGCTAAAGGAAGAGGATTTCATAGATCAAATCATCCGTGAATACAGAAGCCTGAGAGAGGGTATTCTCAGTGATGACAGCTTAAAGGAGTACATAAGTGATACGGGTGCTTATCTCGGGAGTGCGGTGGACCGGAATTTTGCTGTCTGGGGATATACATTTGAACCCCAGAACCTGCAGTGGAATAATAAGCTGATCCCGGATGAGAGAAATCCCTCAAGCTATGAAGAGGCAGTACAACAGATGGAAAATACACTGCTGGACAGA
This sequence comes from Murimonas intestini, assembly GCA_003148945.1. Lineage (GTDB taxonomy): Bacteria > Bacillota > Clostridia > Lachnospirales > Lachnospiraceae > Murimonas > Murimonas intestini. The sequence goes on from QGGY01000001.1 coordinate 342,381, forward strand.
GTGGATTGGCTGGATAAACATATTGAGGTATTAAAACAGTATGGACACGAATCTGCAGTTAAGAAATTTAACCACTGACAGACAGAAAGGAGAGAAACTATGAAGAAGTTTTTGATTTTCTGTGGAGCTGTCATTCTGCTCTTTATATGCTGGTGGGGACTTTCAGGAAAATTTGGACTGTTTATTGACCTGCAGACTGATAAACAGGTAGAATCGTTCACGGCAGTCCGGGGAAAAGAAATTCTGGTTGACAGGGGTGAGGGGCTAAAGCCCTTTGAGATCAGAGGGATAAATATGGGAGTTGGGATTCCCGGCCATTTTGCTACAGATTATGCGATTGATAAAGAGACGTATCTGAGATGGTTCCGTGAAATACAGGATATGGGGGCAAACTGCATCCGCGTATATACGATACAGAACGACAGTTTCTATAATGCCATGTGGGAATATAACCATGATAATCCGGATCCCCTGTATTTCCTTCACGGACTGTGGGTAAACGATTATGTCCAGAATTCCCACAGGGACGCGTATGACAGTGAATTTGCAGATGCAATGATAGAAGATTCCAGGACACTGGTGGATATTATCCATGGGAATAAAAAATTCTCCCTGGGGGTGGATCTGGGGAAGGGGACATACAACAAGGATGTATCTTCATGGTGCCTGGGATATATACTGGGTGTGGAATGGGAAGACACAACTGTGGAATTTACAAATAAAATGCAGGATGACAGAAATTCGTACCAGGGGAAGTATATGTATACCACCAGTGATGCATCTCCATTTGAAGCTATGCTGGCTATGACTGGTGACAGGATAATCGAGTATGAGACAGTCCGCTATAAACAGCAGCGTCTTGTGGCTTTCAGCAACTGGCCGACTACAGACCCCCTGGAGTGGGATGAACTTGTAAAGTATTATTTCAGGAAGTTTGCGAAGGTAGATGTGGAGCATATTAAGACAACGGAGGAATTTTTGTCTGGGCAGTTTGCTTCTTATCATATTTATCCATATTATCCTGACTATCTCGGTTTTCTTGATATCATGGGAAGAGATGTTGGACAGAAGGCAGAGTTTATGGAAGAGAACGGAATTTACAATTCCTACAGAGCTTATCTGAAACTGATCAATGAGCATCATTCCATGCCGGTAGTAATTGCTGAGTACGGGGTTCCGTCATCGAGGGGACGCGCCCAGGATGAAAGAGGGCTGGGACGCGCTCAGGGCGGAATGTCTGAGAGTGAGCAGGGCGAGGCACTGGTGAGCTGCTATGGGGATATCATGGCGGCAGGCTGCGCCGGATCTATAGCTTTTACCTGGCAGGACGAATGGTTCAAGAGGACATGGAATACTATGGCCTATACAGATCTGACAAAGACGGCATTCTGGAGTGATTATCAGACAAACGAACAGTATTTCGGCATTCTTTCTTTTGATCCCGGTGAAAAAGAAAGCGTCTGTTATGTAGACGGGGATATTTCTGAATGGACAGAGGACGATAAGGTTATGGAAAAAGATGATGTATCACTCTGGTCAAAGTATGATGAGAAATATGTATATTTCCGGGTACATAAAGAAAATTATGATCCAGGCAATGATGTATTATATATTCCAATTGACACAACGCCAAAATCAGGCAGCATGAGCTGGGAAGAGAAGGACGGAGTATTTGACAGGGCAGCAGATTTTCTTATGATCATAGACGGCATGGAAAACAGCCGTATACTTGTCCAGGAACGGTATGAGGCTCTGCGGGCTATGTATTCTCAGCGTGCTTACCTGCAGGATGCATATCTGAACGAGCCTGCGAAGGACACAGACCATTTTGTGGAGATACGAATGATGATGCAGGTGCCAAATGATCCACATGATGAGGTAGAAAATACGGGATGGGATATTGGAGAAACATTTAATACAGGAAATCTGACATATGGCAATGGGAATCCCAAAAGCCCTGATTTTAATTCTCTGGCAGATTATATCATACAGGGAGATGAAATAGAAATCAGGATCCCCTGGCTGCTTTTGAATTTTTATAATCCTTCAGAGATGGTCATCCACGATGACTATTATGAACATTATGGAATTGAAAGGCTGAATATTGACAGAATGTACGCTGGGGCAGGCAGCCTTGGCAATAAAACGGACAGAATCACTATGGGGACCATTGAACTGAAAGGCTGGGGCAGAAATCCCACCAGCCATGAGCGCCTGAAGCAGGGGTATTATGACCTGCAGAAAATCTGGATTCAGAAAAAACAGGCGGAGACAGGATAAGCAGAGAGGGGTGAAGGTGATGGTACTGCGGGTGGACAATCTGATATATGTGTACATGGCTTTATGTGCGTGTCTGCTGCTGTTTAATCTGGCATATACCGGACGAAGGAGATTGGGCGATATCAGAAATCCTTCTAAAACAAGATGGTGGAATGCATATCTGATAAAGATGATAGCAGAAGAAGCAATGACAGAAACGCAGATGAAAAGGCTGACAAAACGGATAAGCCGCGTATCCGGCCTTCAGGTTTTTCAGGAGACTGTTGAAAAGTTAATTGCAGAGGGCGGACAGACCAGGACAAGGTCGTGGATCCAAAGTATCCATCCCATATTTGTTAAGATAGGCAGCAGGTATCTGAAAAAAGGTGTTATGGAGAAAGCATATTATGCATATGTTATCTGGCAGAACAGACTGTGCGGAGAAACAGAACAGGATGCAGTTGTAAGATACATGCTTCAGCTTACCGGGGAGCATTCCATTTACTGCAGAGAGAACGCCCTGCAGGCAATCTATTCTGCAAGCAGCTCGGAGGTTGTTGTTAAGGCTTTTAAAATGATGCAGCGCCATCAGATAGAACACAGCCAGAAGCTGGTGACTGACGGGCTGGCAGCTTTTCAGGGAAACAAGGAGGAGCTGGCAGCAGCGCTCTGGAGGGAATGGGATAAGTTCAGTCCGTATTACCAGACAGCATTTATAAACTTTATGAGGCTTTCTGTAGACTGCTTTGGGGAGAGGCTGCTAAACTTGTTTAAAATTCCTGAAACAGACAGAGAGGTGAAATTTGCCGTCATCAGGTATCTCAGAAGACATAAATGTGAAGATGCAGCGCCTGTTTTGCAGAAGCTTGTCAGAGAATGGGAGGTGGAAGACTGGGAATTTCCTGCGCTGGCGGCTTCTGCACTGGAAAACTATCCTTCAGAGGAAACGGTACAGGCTTTATATGAAGGCATGCACAGCACATATTGGTATGTACGCAGCAATGCGTCTGATTCTCTTATAAGGATTGCAGGCAAACATAATGTATTGGATGAGGTGTTGTTAAAGAATGACAGATATGCTATTGATATGCTCAGATATAAGCAGGAGCAATGGAAGGGGGAAATGTCCGGATGATGGATGCGATTAAAATATTTTTATTCGGCGTGGATATATTTTTTGTCGTATATTTAATTGGCTACAGCAGCTTTCTCTTTCTTTCTGTGCTCTGGGGTTCTAACAGGCTGTATACAGAACGCATGAATGAGAAGCTGAAGAACAGCCTGCATCAAGATTTCTATATTCCGATCAGTATCATCGTACCGGCCCATAATGAGGAAATAACAGTAGTGGACACGGTATGCACCCTGCTGAAACAGGACTACAAGCTATACGAGATTGTGATAGTGGATGATGGTTCGGAGGATCATACTGCCAAACGGCTGATTGAATATTTCCACATGTACAAGATCGACAGGCCTGTGAGAAAGAGGATACCGTGCAAGAAGGAACTGGCCGTCTATGAAGCTAAGGAGGGGGGCATTCAGCTTACCCTTGTTATGAAGGAGAACGGCGGCAAGGCAGATACTCTTAATATGGGGATCAATATCTCACGTTTTCCTTATTTTATCTGTATAGATGCAGACTCAATGCTTCAGCGGGATTCCCTCCGGGAGATAGCAAAGCCTGTTCTGGAGGATAACCGTACTATTGCCTGCGGAGGCCAGGTGAGGGTGTCTAATGGAGTGCGTCTGATAGATGGGAGAGTCCAGGATTACAGCCTTCCTAAAAAAATAATCATAGCCCTGCAGGTACTGGAATATGACCGTTCCTTTATGGCATCCAGGATCTTTATGGACAGCTTTAACGGAAATCTGATCATATCCGGAGCATTTGGACTGTTTGAAAAGAATACAGTAGTGCTTGCCGGAGGCTATGATAACTCAACTATGGGGGAGGATATGGAACTGGTGGTGAAGCTGCATGCTTTCTGCAGGCTGAACCATCTGGATTACAGGATAAGGTATACCCCCGATGCAGTCTGCTGGAGCCAGGCGCCGGGAAATCTTCCTGACCTTATGCGCCAGAGGAGAAGATGGCACATAGGGCTGTATGAAAGCCTTACAAAATATAAAGCGGCGGTAGGCAGAAAAGAATACGGAATTATGGGTACAGTCTCCTTTCTATATTTTTGGATCTATGAACTGCTGTCTCCATATATTGAAATTTTTGGTATCCTCACTATTATATTGTCTTTCTGGGCAAATTTGATCAATGTCCCTTTTATGCTTCTCTTTTTTGCTGTTTATGCGCTTTTTGGCTGTACGCTTACTCTTGTTGCATTTTTCAGCAGGATCCACACGCAGCAGCTGCATATAACTGTTTGGGACGGCGTAAAGGCTATTCTGCTGAGCGGTTTTGAGCTTGTGGGACTGCGTTTTATACTCATGCTGGTCCGTGTAAATGCATTGCTGGGATACCAGAAGAATAAAAATGTCTGGGGAGAAAAGGAACGTTACAGGCATAACAGAGAATAGGAGGTAGCAGATGAAAAGAATTTTCAATAAAGACAGTTTAAAGAGAACAGCTGCTGCATTTTTTGGCATACTTCTGCTTTGTCTGGTTTTTATAATTGCCCATATAGACAGCGGACAATATGGAATCAATGGAAAGGCAGAGCTTTCTGTACCCGGGGACAGTGGAAGGATAGAGTTGATTTCCTCAGGCAGGACAGAGTGGAAGTACTTGGATGACGGACAGGAAAATATTGTGGAATCAGGTGATGAGTTACGGTGGAGAGAGAACAAGTATGATGCTTCAGGATGGAAAGAGGCAGCAGGTTCTTTTGGGGCAAAGGACGGAGAAAGAAAAGAGATGGGGAAGGGAAATGCCCCCAATATTCTGCTTGAACAGTATGATGATGACGGAAACTCAAAACCTGTTTATCTGTTCCGCACGGAGCTTACAATTGCCAATCCTGACAGTATCGCTGTCATGACAGGAGAAGTGGAATTTGATGATGCTGTGCTGATCTATATTAACGGGGAATTGGCATGGGCGGGAAACAATCCGGACGGGGGATATAAAAAACTGACAGATTATGGGGCAAAAGAAGGTGTCTCCAGTCCCCGTTTGGAAAAGTTTACAGTCAAAGACACGTCTATGCTGAAAAAAGGGAAAAATACTGTAGCTGTTGAGGTACACCAGAATTATGCCTCGGGCTCGGACATATATTTTAACTTTATATCTTTGGAGGGGCTGACTAAAGGGGAGGAGACAGTGAAACTGGATACTTCCGGCCTGCTCCTTGAAGTGGGAGAAGATGAGAGAAGTATCCGTGTAAACTGGTATACAGATGATGCAGGAGCATATGAACTTCAGTATAGTATAAAACAGCAAGATGAGGAACCAGCTGCCTATGCTGGCTGCCTTATGGGCAGGCAGAAGGGGGAAGCAAAGGATGCATATTGCTATACTGCAGAGATAGATATGCTGGAGACAGGCAGAGAATATGTGTACAGAATCAGAAGGCTTGGCTCGCAGGATATTTCAGAGACCTACACATTCTGTGCCCCCGGGAAGGATGAAAAATTTACATTTTTATTTGCAGGAGATCCTCAGATTGGCGCCGGAAAGCTGACAATGGATGGAAAGGCCTGGGAAAAATCTCTTAATGAAGGTCTGGCAGCGGCGCCGGATGCAGCTTTTCTGATCACTGCGGGAGATCAGGCAGACAGTTCGGACCCGGAGAAGGCAAAACAGGAGTATTTAGAATTCCGCAGGCCGGAAATATTGAAAAGTCTTCCTACAGCAGTTAACCCCGGGAACCATGAAGCTGCAAATAACCTGTATGAGAAACAGTTCCAGAGAGATGGACGGAATGATCTGGCATATAGCTTTACGTATAAGAATGTTTTGTTTGTGGCCCTTGACTTATTTAACGATGATGCAAAAGGTCAGGCAGATTTTCTGAGGCGGGCAATAGAAGACCACCCTTCAGACTGGGTGGTGGTAACCATGCATTATTCTCTGTTCAGTGCGGGCGCCCATGCGGATGACGAATCAATTATAAAGAAAAGGAATCAGCTTGCACCTGTATTCTCAGAATGTAATGTTGACCTGGTCCTGGCGGGACACGACCACAGCTATTCAAGAACTTTCTATATGAATGGCCTTACATCCACGGGAAAGACAGGCGGAAGGAAGAAAAACGGGGAAGTCCTGTATCTGACGGGAGGTTCATCTACGGGAAATAAGTATTATGAAAAGAATAAAGAAGAGACAGGGTACGACGCTTATTTCCTGGAGGAGAAAGTTCCGGTAATGGTATCGGTAACAGTGAAAAGAAAATCCATAGAGATCCGCACGTATGATGTGTCAGGCGGAGAGGAGATCGATGCCTGTATAATGACAAAATGAGTGATGAGCGGCGGCGGGAGAATATCCTGGCGCTGCTTGTTTTTTAATTATAATAGAATTCTTTTTGCGATATTCTGTCTATGGTGCTATACTGACTATGACACTGCTATTCACAGCTTTCTCTCAGCAGATCTGGCTGTTACTGGAAAAGCGGTATGGATATGCCTGCCTGAGGATTCAAATGGACAAGCCGGCAAGATGAAATGGGGGCATGAAAACATTGAAGAATAAAGAATTGGCAAGAACTAATCTGTTGATAAGCATTGTACTTGTCATCGGCTTTGCGCTGACGGCAGTATTCAGCTACAGGGCCAATTACCAGGCGTCCCTGGATAATATTGAGAGGGTGTCATCCCTGACCACGGAAGGCATCTATTACCGCCTGACTACAATGTTTGCTAAACCAGTCAATATATCTATTACAATGGCACACGACAGTCTGCTGATAGAGCATCTCCTGAGCGAAGGTGAGCATCTGGAAGATGAGAATTACGCAGAAACGATCAGGACATACCTGAAGGCATACCAGGATAAATATGATTTTGACTCTGTATTTTTGGTCTCTGTTGCAACAGGGCGCTATTATAATTTCAGCGGATTAGACCGGGTACTGACCAGGGATGATCCTGAAAATCAATGGTATTATGATCTGATGGACAGCAGCCCTGAATATTCTCTGAACGTAGATAATGATGAAGTGGATGGAGCGGATAATGAGATCACAGTATTTGTGAACTGCAAGATTACAGATACGGACGGAGATGTGATAGGTGTCGTGGGTGTTGGAATACGAATCGATTATCTGAAGGAACTTCTTGGGGATTATGAACAGAAATATAATGTTCAGGCCAGCCTGATCAGCGGCGGAGGCAAGATCGAGATATCCACTGATTACACAGGATACGAGCAGAAGGACTGGTTTTCTGTATATGACAGGGAGGAGCTGCGCAGACAGATACTTCAGTGGACAGATAATACGTCCAATCTGGAAATATGGACAGATACAGGATCAGGGTCTGCTGAAAGCAGTTTTGTTGTGGCACGCTATATCCCTGAGCTGTCCTGGTGCCTTGTTGTAGAGCAGAATACAGGAAGGCTGATCCATGATATGAAGATCCAGCTTTATCTGACATGTGTCATACTTATCACTGTAATACTCATAGTACTGCTTGTAACTACAGCCGTGATCAGGAAATTTAACAGGCAGATCACAGCCCTGGTTGAAGAACGACAGACAAATTTCAAAAGGGCCACTGAAGAGATGTATGACAATATCTATGAGCTGAATATAACAAAGAACTGTTATGTCGGCAAAAGAACGGAAGAATACTTCGAAAGCCTGGGGGCAAAAGGGCTTCCCTATGACCAGGGCCTGAGGGTGATAGCCCGGAAGCAGATAAAGGATGAATTCAGAGAGGGATATGTGTCCACCTTTACACCTGAGAATGTCATAAAGGAGTACAATAATAATAACAATCATCTCAGGTATGATTTTATGATCACAGAAGACGGGATCAATTACAACTGGATGAGGATCGATGCATATATTTTATTTTCTGAGGAAGACCAGTCTATCCATATGTTTACATACAGAAAAAATATCGATTCTGAAAAACAGAAGGAACTTCAGGCAGCCACAGACGGGATGACGGGATTTTTTACAAGAAATGCCACTGAACGTTTTATTAATAAAATATTGTCAGAGAATCCGGGTACAAGTTATGCGTTTTTTATCTTTGACATTGATAATTTTAAGCAGGCAAACGATCAGTTTGGCCATGCATTCGGTGATTCATGCATCAGAGAATTTACAGACATCATCAGGAAGCATTTCAGGGAAAAAGATATACTTGGGAGGATTGGAGGAGATGAGTTTGCCGCCTTCATCCCTATCCCGGATGCAGACTGGGTGAGGGTAAAAGCAGAAGAACTATCATCGGCGCTTCAGATAAATTATACTGACCAGTGCGGCAGCTGGAATATGTCAGCCAGCATAGGAGTGTCAGTAAGTCCCGGGGATGGGACAGACTTTGACTCTCTTTATAAGAAGGCTGACGCTGCCCTTTATAAGACTAAACAAACAGGAAAAAATGATTATAATATCTACAGTGTCTGAGACAGAAATATATGTGTTTGGAAGGAGAAAAAAATGCTGAAAATTTATGAACACAAGGCCCAGTATTATGAGACTGACCAGATGGGAATCGTCCATCACTCCAATTATATCAGATGGTTTGAAGAGGCCAGGGTGGATCTGATGGATCAGGCGGGCCTGGGCTACAAAAAAATGGAGGAGGCGGGGATCATAAGTCCTGTGCTTTCTGTAGAAGCAGAGTATAAGTCCATGGTGCATTTCGGGGATGTGGTGGCTATAGAAGCTTCACTTGAAGAATACAATGGGATACGGATGACGGTGTCTTATCTGGTGAAAGACAAGGACAGCGGGGAGATCAGATGCAAAGGCAGAACACGCCATTGTTTTCTGGACAGGGAGGAAAAGCCTGTGTATCTGAAGAAGTCGGATCCTGTCTTTCATGATCTTTTTGAAAGGCTGAAGGCAGGTCAATAGGTGAGGCCTTTAAAGATATGGATAAGTTCACTCTGGTTTGCAAGCCCCAGTTTTTTTAGAAGATTATTCTTCTGGTTTGCGATCGTCTTAGGAGAGGACTGGAGCTTTAAGTCTTTTCCCATCAGCAGTTCAAAGATAGAATATTCTGCAGGAGAGAGCTCAGAAAGGATCAGGGAGGCTATCAGATGCTCCTGAGGAGTGTGGCCGCCGGCGGTTTTTCTGATAGTCTCCAGAAGGAGGCTGAACTGGCTTTTAAATATATAACCGGATGCAAAGGAGCGGCGGCAGGCATCTGTTATGATCTGAGGATTCTCAAATGCTGTCAGGATGAGGACTTTTGCATCTGTGCTGATACGTATCATTTTGGCGGCCTGTATGCCGTCCAGATTGGAGGCTGTCAGATTCAGATCCATTAGTACGATATCAGGTCCCATAGCCTGGGCGAGTATCAGCGCCTGTGCGGGAGATGACGCCGTGCCGCAGACTGTCATATCATTTTCTTTTTTCAGACAGTCTTTAATCAAAAAACAGAAATCCGGGTCGTCCTCAACGATCAGTACATTTATTTTCTCCTGTTCAGCCATTCAGTGTCTCTCCTTTCTTGTGAGTCCTCTTTTTCGCGGCTGGGGCAGATAGAGATAAAAAACAGTGCCGCATCCGTTTTCACTTTTTACGCGTATTTCCCCATCGTGCTTAAGCAGTACTTTTTGACAGTAATAGAGTCCAAGGCCTGTATGGGCATCTGTTCTTTTTGTAGTATAATAAGGCTGGAAGAGCTTTATAAGATCTTCTTTTTCTATACCCTTACCGGTATCTGCAACTTCTATGCAGCAATAACTCCCATGTTTCTCCTGATAGCAGGAAATACTTATCTTTCCGGTTCCGTCCATGGCATCAATGGCGTTCTGGAAAAGATTCAGAAGGACTTCCTTGAGCAGGTCTCTGTCACAGTATACTGTCTGTGCCTCCTGGCAGTCTAATTCAAACACCACTTCTTTATGTACTTTCTCCAGATCTTCATAACAGCTTTTTAAAAAGGACTGGGCATCGCAGTGCTCGGGTCTGGGATTAAGCTCCTGGGAATAAGATTTTGTTTTGGAGATATATCCTGAGACGCGGCTGGTGGAGCGCCGGATGATCTCTGTATACTCCTCAATCTCTTCAGAAGGCGCCTCTTTTACAATATTTTGTGCGCACCAGTCGATCTTTGCTATCTGGTTTTTCAGCATATGCTGGACAAGCTCCATACTCTTGTTGATCAGCTGGCTGTCTTTATCCCAGTCATACGTCTCATGGCGGAAACGTGCGCCCATGAACCCGTCACGCGATACATGATATAGGTAAAAGAGGATCAGGATCATGATTATGACAAGATTCCCCTGCCATGTCTTAAACATCCTGCCAAGACTAAAGAGCTGGACAGGAAAGATACTCAGCATGGCGTACCAGCTGGGAACGAGGACCAGAAAAGCAATGGCTCTTTTCTGCTGTCTGATCTTGGAATGGCGTTCCCGGGTCAAAGTATTGAGGATCATATAAGTCATCACGATACTGTTGATAAAATTGTAGATAGTGACAAGCATATAATATGTTCTGTCATTCAGCTGAAAATACCTTGTCTGTGTATAGGGATAGAAGAAACCAAACACTATTCCCGGTACAAAGGACAAGATACAGATCCAGGGAAAAGCTTTCGGATGCCTCAGTTCGAAACGGTTAAAATATAAGCTGAAGATCAGCATGGTAGGGGTGGCAAAATAGTAGGGTATTGCTGTCAGCACAGAATAAATGGTAAGGGCGGTCCCTTCATCCAGCAAAGAGGGGTAGGACTGGATCACCCAGGGGAAAAGGCTGTAGTACAGATATTCTTTCAAGACCCCTATGCTGAAGCAGATACCACTTATGAAACACCATCTGTTTAATTTATTGTGTCTGTTGCCTATGTAAATCAGAAAAAACAGCAGCCATATGAGAAAGGTAAACAGCAGAAGAAATTCTCCCGGCAGGCCTTTTGGTGAGCTATCTTGCATATTTTGATCTCCTTTTTGTACCCTTGAATCATTTTCTTGCGGTCTGTGGTTTAAGTATACAAAATATTTCGGTTAACTACAAGATTTCAGTGCTATATTTATCTGAAAATAAATCCCAAAAATTTTAGGAACTCCTTAATTACCCGCAGTGTTATGATAATAATAAGATTATTGCAGGGATAGCTGAGAATAGAGCGAATGTTGGCGTCATATGTGCAGAATATGGGGAGGAAGATATTCTATGGATTATGAGAAAATGTGTATGGGCTGTATGAGGGAAAAAAACGGTCAGGACCAGAAATGTCCTTACTGTGGTTTTGATGAAAAACAATTTGTAGCCCCGGCGTACAGCCTCGTAAACCGCAGTATTTTGAACGGCAAATATATGACAGGGCGTTTTCTTGAGGAAAGCGGCTACTTCATTACTTATCTGGGATGGGACTTGAATCTGGAAATAAATGTGATGATACATGAGTATTATCCCTGTACGATGCTGTGGAGGGATGATATGACACAGCCTGGCGTGGGGTGCCGGCCGGAGGACCAGGAGGCATTTGCAAATGGAAAGAGGAAATTCTTTACAAGGGCAAAAGTGCTTGCCAGGATGTGGGATCTGCCAGGTGTCGTCAGTGTAAAGGATGTATTCGAAGAGAACGATACGGTTTACATGATAACTGAGTATTATCAGGGGATGCTGCTTGATGAGAAACTAAAGGAAGCCGGGGGAAGGCTGGATGCAGATACAGTCTTATACTGGATGGAACCGGTGATGCAGGCTGTTTCCAGGCTGAACAGGGAAGGTATAATATGCATGGGGATCAGTCCCGGAAATATCCTGATAACCACAGAAGGGTCAGGCAAGTTGAAAGAGATCTGGAATCCTACGGCAATCTCTCCTTATGATGAAGGCGGGTTCGTGCCGGCCGGAAACAGTTATCTGGCTGAGGAGGAATACCGGAAGGACAAAGACCCCGGGCCATGGACTAACGTATATGCAGTCTGTGCTGTTATCTACAGGTGTATAACCGGTTCAGCGCCTCCTAAAGCTATGGAGAGGATCATATATGACAGCATTGTGCCGCCTTCCGGGCTGGGCTTTAACATGGGGAAAGTACGTGAGGAAGCACTCATGAGAGGTCTGGCTATACATGCGGATGACCGCTGCCAGAATATGGAGCAGCTGATGGAAGGGCTGTACCGCAGTGATGCCCCCCGTACCGTCTCTCAGAGCGCCCCGGGCCCTGTACCACAGCCCGGCGCCCATCCCATGCCGCGGCCCGGCGTCAATTATGGGGCAGATAATGTGACCAGGCCGGTATCGGACGATATGACAAGGCCCCTGCCGCCCGGCAGACCAGGCGGCACAGCGCAGAGGGAGCCAGCCGCTTCAGCCGGGGAAGGCAGCAATGCCTATATGGGAACGAAAAACGGGCCAGGTGCTCCAAAAGGCAGGAAATGGCTGAAATGGCAGGCCTTTGCGGCGGCAGCGGCTGTTCTGCTGTGCAGTGCGTGCGTATTCTTTTTTGTTAGAAACGGCGGCTCAGGGGGAGATAAGATACAGACGGGGACAGTGCCTGCGGAACAGGAAACAGTGCAGGCGCGCCAAAACAGGTCAGATACAGAAGCCCCTGCAGCAGAAAAAGATACCGGCCAGCCCGGTGGAACAGGGCAGGGCAGCGAAGCCGGACAGGGCAGAAGATCAGGACAAAATGACGGGACGGGAGGACAGTCCACAGAGGGAAACGGCTATAGCTGGGATCCGCAGGAGCCAGAAGTAAACGGAAATGGCACAGGAAAAGATGAACCATCAGGAGAGCAGAACGGCCTGAACCAGGAAGATTTGGTATACGGAGGGGCGGACTTTCCTTACCTGGATTCCGTTATCAGCCGGTTTGCAGACGACAGATGCGTGGAATATGGCTGGGATGAGGTCATAGTGGCTGACAACTATATAATGTATCTGCTGGATTATGCTGAAATACAGAGAGACGAAAGAAGCGGCCAGAACTATCTTTTGGTTGAAATGGAGATGAGTACCACTGAAGGCAGCCCGTACAGCAGCCTGCTGGTAGCAGATTATAACTTTGCAGCATTAGTGATGGATGCGAGTGCAGAGCGCCTGGTGATCTGCCTGCCGTCTATGTATTTTTTGAGCAGTGATGAAGAGACGCCCAGGTATTTTCCCATAGAAGTGGGCAGCGAATCAGCCGGGGAGATAATACTTGTGTATCCGATTCCGGACTGGTATGACAGCTGGGGCATTATGGAGACAAATATGCATAACGGAGAGGAAGCAGGACCATTGTACCTGGTCAGCGGCCAGGATGATTAGGCCGCTGTGCGGCAGGAGAAAGGGAATGTATTATGAACAGAGAGATAGATCATGATTTGCTTTGTATGGGCTGTATGAGGGAAAGAGAGAATGCAGAAGGTCCATGTCCATACTGCGGCTATGAGGAAAAGCAGGAGGGGCCGTCCCATTATCTGCCATGCAGATCCCTGCTGAACGGGAAGTACCTTGTCGGGAAGGTTATAGGCGAGGGTGGATTTGGCATCACCTACCTGGGCTGGGATCTGAACCTGGATATGAAGGTGGCTATAAAAGAATACTACCCATCCGGTCTGGTGACAAGAGTGTCAGCATCTTCCCCGGTGGTGGCCAGCTACACAGGTGAAAAGGCGGAGTACTATAACACAGGGAAAAATAAATTCGTGCAGGAAGCCAAAACCCTTGCCAGGTTTTTTGCGCTGCCGGGCATTGTGGGAGTAAAAGATTTTTTTCAGGAAAGTAATACTTCATACATAGTTATGGAATATATAGAAGGGGTGACTTTAAAAGAATACCTGAGACAGTCAGGAGGAAAGATTCCTGCCAGAAAGGTCCTGGAATGGATGAAGCCGCTTATCCACTCTCTGGAAGAGATCCACAGGGCGGGGCTGATCCATCGTGATATCAGTCCTGACAATATCATGATCACAGATGATGACAAGGTAAAACTGCTGGATTTCGGAGCTGCCAGAGATATCTCCCCTGACGGAGGGAAGAGCCTGTCTGTCATGCTCAAACCGGGGTACGCGCCGGAAGAGCAGTACCGTACACATGGGTCGCAGGGGCCCTGGACAGATGTATATGCTCTGTGTGCGACAATGTATAAGTGCATGACAGGAGTGACTCCGCCTGAGCCGCTTGAGAGGATGAGGGAGGACACCCTGCAGAGACCGGCCCTGCTGGGGGCTGTCCTGACACCTGCCCAGGAGGAGGCGATCCTTCAGGGGCTGTCTGTGGATGGCAGGGACAGGTTCCAGAGTATGGAGGCGCTGGAGCGGGCGCTGTATTCGGATGAAGGTAGCGGACTGGCATATGCGGGAGGTCAGGAATCAGCCGGGCAGTCATATACGGGAAGGCAGACGTCATCCGGGCAGCCATACGGCGGCAGACAGGAGACATACGGACAGTATCAGGAGGGAGACTCCAGGACAGTTCCGGTATCGGATGCATATTCCGGGAGGTCTTCAGCAGGATATCAGCAGATCAGCCAGGGCGGTGATGACGGGCGGAAGAAGAACAGAAAAAAGCTCATTGCGGCTATCGCCTCGGTTGCCGTGCTTCTCTGTATATCCTGTACGGTCCTGCTTCTGCTTCCGGGTAGCAAAAAGGGTAAGGAAGAGGAAGAGCGCAGGTATGGAAATACGGCATGCAACATGATAGGGGTAGGGCTGGCTGTCCCTCAGGAAGGGGATACATACTTTAAAGTTTGTTTTAATTGGACAGAAGATAAGAGTGACCGTGATATTACCGGGATCTGCATGGAGTCTGGCGGGAAGACTATAAAAGAGTCCAGAATGCTGAACAATGGATTTATGTTTCTTTGCAGCTATTGGGATGGATGGGTCTATTATGTAGACATGGAAGAGTATTATCTGTGGCGCGTCCGGGAAAACGGTACAGAAACGGAAAAGGTCAGCCGTGAGCCGGTATCCTTCTATCAGATTATGGATGGAAAGATATACTATGCTGATGAGGATCTGGAGAATCTTTTTGTGATGGAAGCGGACGGTTCATCGTGCACTGCCTTTGTCAATGGCCCGTGCGGAGCCTGTATAGGCGTCTGGGACGGATGGGTTTATTATTCAAAGCGTGAGGGCGGACAGCATAAGATTTACAGGATCAGGGCGGACAGGACAGAAAATACCTTTGTTTTTGCAATGGATGAGACACCTATATTTGCAGTGACGGAGAATGGGATCTACTATGAAGAGACGGATGAAGAAAAATGGAATGTGTCATTTTTAAAAAAGAAGAACCTGGATGGCAGCGAGGCGTCCATGCCCAGGATAGCAATGGAGACATCCGCGAATGACGCAATGTTTAATGTACATGACGGGTGGATCTACTATGGAAATGCTGACGAAGGGGCTGTCCTGTACCGCATCCGCGAAGACGGCACAGGAAAAGAAAAGATTACAGATAAGAAGCCCATGGCCGTCTATGAGGCTGGGAGCCATATTGTATTTGTAGATCAGGATTACCAATGGTACATGTGTGACGGGTCAGACGTATGGCCGAAATATTCAGGCGGGAAAGTGGAGAAGATGGAGGGCACAGCAGACGGGGAAGCGGTGGAAATGACAGAGGCAGCTGTGCAGCATTACGGGAACACTCCGGGCAACATCCTGAATATGGGTTTGGCGGCACAGACGGCAGAAGATAAATATTGCCGCATAGTAACTAAAATCGGGGAAGAAACCGGAGAAATAGCGGGCGTTTACCAGGATGCGGCAGAAAATTACAGGAAACGCCCATCACAGGTGATCACAAACGAGGAGGTACTTTTCTACAATGTGTGGGAAGACTGGCTTTATTGCCTGAATGGAAGAAGTCAGCTCTGCAGGGTAAAACTGGGTGGAACAGGGATGGAGATTATCAGAGATGATCCTATTAGCATGATATATCAGATCATGGATGGAAAAATTTATTATGTGGATTCGGGAGATGGTTTCCTGTATGAGATGGATGCTTCCAGCCTGGCTGAAAATTTACTGGCTGGCGTGGAATGTGGCTCCTGCCTGGGCGTTTGGGATAAGTCAGTTTATTACTGCAGGCGGAATAAGAACTCGGGGTCGGACATTTGCAGGCGGAATGTGGACAGCGGTGAAGAAAAGCGGATCACCACTATAGCTGAAGAAAATGCTTCCTTTTACGTGGCAGACGGCAGCATCTATTATTGTAAAGATATAGGTGATAAAGAGGGGATGAGAAGGCTGATACGCCTCTCTGCTGAAGATGGGACAGCCCAAAATGTTCCTGCTATATATGTAGCCGTGCCTTCGGATCTTCCGGGGATTGGGATAAATATAATCAATGGCTGGATCTATTACTGTGATGCCGAAAGGGACGGAGCCTTAAGCCGGGCAAAGCTGGAGGGCGGAGTAAAGGAAAATGTGTCAGAAAACTATCCGGCAGCCATCCTGGAGATTCAGGGCCATGCTGTCTATATGACTTATGACTTTGATTGGTATGCGGTAGAGGATAACGGCGGCTATGCAGCAGAATATGCCATAGAGCTCAACAGCGGCAGTACGGTAAAAGACAATAAACAGGAAGAAACACAGGCTGCGGCAGATTCCCAATCTGAAGAAGCGGAAAATCCGGCTGCAGAGCTTGAAGTCCTAATCGCAGGCTTAGCAGGTTTCGACGACTTAGATGACGAGGCTTTTTGGCAGAAGTGGGCTGATATCTGTAATGATTTTGAGGAGACTTATCATGTGACTATACAGACAAGCAGGATAAGCGCGGCTGATTTTGAGACCCAGCTGCAGGTGAGGATATCAGCGGGGATGGTTCCGGATGTAGCTATACTGGGAAAAGAAGCACAGATTCCTGAGGAAACGGAAAATCTACAACTGGCTGCAGCGTTTGTTGACTATTTAAGAGAAAAGGGGTATATCGCCTAGGCACCCCCTGTACTGCCGGAAAAAGAGATGTGCAGTAAGTGCGCAGAACTGCTGAACAGTTACAAAGTATGTATACAGGATTTGAAACAGGGAGGACATTCTATGAGGAAAGAGATTGACCCTAATATGCTATGTATGGGGTGCATGAGGGAGAGAGAAAAACTGCAGGGGCCATGCCAGTTCTGCGGCTTTGATGAGGAGGCCCAGGCAGGCCCCAGCTACCATCTGCCGTGCCGCTCTATCTTAAACGGAAAGTACCTTGTGGGAAGGGTGCTGGGGGAAGGCGGCTTCGGCATCACCTATCTGGGGTGGGACTTAAACCTGGATATGAAGGTGGCCATCAAGGAATATTATCCGTCCGGGCTGGTGACAAGGCAGGCTCCCGGGGTATCTGACGTGGTAAACTATGGTGGGGAAAAGGCCGTATACTTTGACAGCGGGAAAAATAAGTTCATGGATGAGGCGAAGACCCTGGCCAAATTCTATTCCATGCCCGGAATTGTCAGTGTGAAAGATTTCTTCATGGAGAGCAATACTTCATATATTGTCATGGAGTATCTGGATGGGATGACTCTGAAACAGTATCTGAAGGTACAGGGCGGAAGGATACCGGTACAGGTAGTGATAAATTGGATGAGGCCGGTCATCCATTCCATGGCGAAGGTACATAAAGCCGGGCTGATCCACCGTGATATCAGTCCGGATAATATCATGCTGACGACTGAGAGCGGGATAAAGCTTCTGGACTTTGGCTCTGCCAGAGACGTATCGCCGGACGGTGAGAGAAGCCTGTCTGTACTGCTAAAGCCGGGCTATGCCCCGGAGGAGCAGTACAGAAGCCATGGAAACCAGGGCGCATGGACAGACGTGTATGCCCTGTGCGCCACCATCTATAAATGCATTACAGGCGAGACGCCGCCTGAGCCACTGGAAAGGATGATAGAGGACAGCCTCGTGCCTCCGTCTAAGCTGGGAGTGGTTCTGCCGGAACATCAGGAGAAAGCCATCTTAAAAGGACTGTCTTTGCGGGCGGAGGACAGGTATCAGAGCATGGAAGAGCTGGAAGCGGCGCTGTATGGGGATGCAGTAACCGGACAGGGAGAACAGGCTGCTGTTCCTGTACGGGTGGATTTGCCGTATAAAAGCGCAGTGCTGGAAAAAGCGGACGCCAAGACAGAAGACAGGACATCCGACAGGATATCCGGCGGCCAGGAGGAAGAGAAGAAAGAGACAGATACTTCGTGGGAGGAACTTCGAAAATTATCTGGAATATATAAAACGGAAGGGAAGTCTGGGGAAAAACGAGAGGGCAATGCCAAAAAGAAAAAAATCCTGGCGGCAGCGGCGGCTGTAGCTGTGATATTTTGTATTGTATTGGCAGTGGGCCTGCATAAAGGGGAGAGTAAGTATGGGAACTCGCCGTGCAATCTTATGCTGAATGGTGGATATATGGTAAAAGCAGAGGAAAATAAATATATTTACTCAGACCTGCAGAAGATCGGGGGCGAAATTAAGTTAACAGAGATAAAAGAAGTATCCGGAATAAATAAATATTCCACTCCGGAAGATTTTATGAAGGAACCTGCGTGTCGTTTTAGTGTGTGGAATGATTCGCTTTATTATCTAAAGTGGAATGATTCATCCCTGTACAGGTCAACATTATGGGGCGCTGATGAGACAAAACTTCTGGAAGACTGTTCTGTATATCAGATAGTGGATGGGGATATCTATTATGTGGATACATCTGGAACGCTGTATTTAACAGATATTAATGGGGAAGAGAAAACAGAACTTGCGGGGTATACAGCAGGATGTTTTGCGGTAAGAAAGGGGGAGGTCTATTACATGGATGTTGGAGAGGTTGACGGCAGGTTTTGCTATAAACTGTATAAAACAAAAAAAGGCGGGAAAGAAAGGGAATTACTGGCTTTTCTGGATACCTCGGCCTTTGTGGTTGATAAAGATTATATTTATGCTTATCAAAAAAATGAAAACACAGGATATTATATTGAGAAGATTTCTTTGGACGGGAAGAAGCGTGAAAATACGGAGATTGTGATAAATAATGCGGCCTTTAATATTACTGATGATCAAATCTACTACTCTAATGCGGAAGATAGTGGTTATCTCTATACAGCTAATAAAGATGGAACGCAAAAGAGGAAGGTTTCTGATTTGATTCCAATCTCAATTTACGTACTTGAATCTAAAAATAGTTCCGGTTCAGAGGATGTCATATGCCTGGGCAGTGATTTTAAGTGGTATGACTGTTATTATAGTGAGCCAGAGCTTATCTTTGAAGAAAGTATTGACGGTGAAGCCGAGGGGATTACAGAGAAGGAAATAAAGGCAGAAAAATCCGAGACAGAAAAACCGCAGACAGAAAAACCACAGATAGAAAAACCACAGGTTCAGACAGAAGAAACAGCGGCGGCTGAGACAACAGCACCGCAGTACCAAGAGCCCGGGACTGGGGAAATACAGGCTGTGCAAGAAGAAACTGCGATGATGGACAGCGGAGTCATGATAAACGGAGTAAAGTACGGGAATACTCCGTGCAATATGATGCAGTCAGATCTGCACAGTGCAGTCATTGCAGCAGATGGAACATTTTTTGAATCAAGGTATGGAGAAGGGATAGAGGGACACACTGATGCAGGCAGTGCAATTCAAAAATTAGATTCAGGTCAGGATTTTTCGCGGTTAAGTATCTATGAAGGATATTTATATTATGTGGATAACTTCGAACTTTACCGTAAAGATTTACAGAAGGATTCTGAACCGGAATTAATTGTGAAGCATATTTACACTTATCAAATAGTAGATGGAATCATTTATTATACAAATGCGAGCAGTGAACTTAAGTCTGTTAATATAAATGATTTTACATGGAAAATGATAAAACGAAATGTGAATTATCACTTCCTTTCTGTTGAAGACAATTGGATTTATTTCTGCCTGGAAGCAGAGAAGAATGAGGAAAGTGAGGTTTATAATTATGCGCTTTATAAAATCAGGACAGATGGGAGTGATGAAAGGAAAATCTGTGATATTCCGGGGGAAGACTATCCAGGGCCTTATTTTTGTGTTGTAGATAGTAAAATTTATTATTCAGAGCCTTTTGAAGGGGAGTTTCTATTAAAAAGTATAGATGTGGAAGGCGCCCCGGTACAACTGCCAAAGATTTCGATGAAAGAAAGTGATTTGTTCCAAATCATAGATGGGTGGATTTATTATGCAGATTCAAGGCATCCGTATGATTTGATGAAAACACCAATAGATGGTTCTGAACCTTCGGTTGGAATCTTTAATGAGTATGTGGGAAACTTTTATCAAGTAGGTAATAGGCTCCATGTGTATACATTAAGTGATAATCTTTGGAGTTTCTACAGTATAGATTTCGATGGCGGCAATAAAACCAAAATATATGATTTTTCAAAATTCTAATCAGTGCCATCTATATCACAGCGCCTGCCTATCACCACCCACAGCCAGGTAACAATCAAAATTATAAATAAACGGAGGAATGAATTATGGAAATGAAACGTTGTCCAAACGGCCATTTTTATGACCAGTCGAAAAGTGCTGAGTGTCCTTATTGCCAGGGAGGGTCGGCAAATGCTAATGTGACGGTACCCCTGGGGGGCGCTGCTGGGGGAGTAGGGCCGACTGTCCCGGTGAGGCCTGCAGGAAACATGCCGCCTCAGGGGCAGCCCCAGGGAATGCCTCCTCAGGGAATACCCGGACAGAACGGTATGGGGGCCGGCGCTGTACCTTTCTACGCAGGCGTAGAGGAGGATTCTCCCACGATCGGGCTTTACAGCAAGAAGGTGGGGATAGACCCTGTAGTGGGCTGGCTGGTCTGTGTGGAAGGCAAGGATAAGGGAAATGATTACAGGATCCATGCGGATAATAATTTTATCGGGCGCTCTGAGAGGATGGACATCTGTGTACACGGAGATGAGACTATTTCAAGGGACAACCATGCTGTGATCAGCTATGACAGTATGGAAAAAGTCTATTATTTCTCATCCGGCGGAGGACGTAATATTGTCAGGGTAAACGGCAAGGTAGTTATCAGCGGAAGTATACTGCTTCAGCCATATGACAGAATAAAGATTGGAAATACTGTTTTAGTATTTATTCCATTGTGCGGGGAGGAGTTCGATTGGGAAAACGAACAATAAAAACGTTTCTGTGCATTACCGCACTGCTTGTATCCGTGACATTTTCAGCGGCGGGCTGCGGCAGCAGCGGTAATGGAGGCAGTGAGGGTCAAAAAGATGGCCCAAAAACAGAGACGCAGGAGGAAAAAAGTCAGGAGACTGCTGCTCTGGGCAGTGAGGAGCAGCAAGAAACCGGCGGGACGCCGGAAATACAGTCTGAGATCCAGAATATACTGGGACCGGCAATAGGCGAAGCAGAGAGCGGCGGTGATGAGAACGGCGTGAGCGGAGCGAAGAAAGCAGACGGCCAGACAGGAGAAACCCAAAAGGATGGAGCAGGATCACAGATAACAGAAAACAAAGAGGATGGAGCTGGATCTCAAATTACAGAAAACAAAGAAGACGGAGCAGGATCTCAGGAGACAGAAGATAAAGAAAGCGGCGCAGAACCCAATGAGACAGAAAATAAAGAAGAAGTCACAGAGGCTCAGACAGTGACAGGGGATAAGGAAGGCAGCGGGGAGCAGCAGGAACCGGGAGATGGCGGACAGGAAGCCGCAGGCAGGAATAAATGGTTCATGATAGCTGTTGGAGCCGCTATTCTGATTGTGGCAGCAGGTATCTTCCTGGCTGGATTTCGCAGAAAAGGAAAAAAGGATGAGGGCAGCATGTCAGCTGATAAAAAACAGTTATCTCCGAAAGAATCAGGAGAGTGGAAAAGGCAGGATGCAGGTAACGGCCCGCAGAAGAGTCCTGGCATAGCAGAGAATAGCAGCCGGGATATACCATCTTCCTTTGGATGGGGCGACGGCGGCTTTGCAGTGAGGATTGGAAATGCCCATCATATTGGCGCCCGGCAGAACCAGCAGGACAGTTTCTCCATATCAGACGTGACAGATGATAAGCTGTGCCGGGAAAGAGGGATCTTTGCAGTGGTGGCGGATGGTATGGGAGGACTTTCAAATGGAGCGCAGATCAGTGCCACAGTTACTTCCAGTATGCAGAGCAGTTTTCTGACAGGAGGTCCTGCAGAACCTTCCATGAAGCTTCTGGAAATGCTCCACTATGCGAACCGCCAGGTAAATGATTACCTCAGATGGAATCCGGGAACCCAGAGCGGTTCTACAGTAGTGGCTGTGCTTATCAAGGGAGCATCCATGCATTTTATTTCAGTGGGAGACAGCAGGATCTATCTGTGCAGGGGAAAGACTCTGACACAGCTGAACAGAGAGCACACGTATGCCTCGGATCTGGATGAAAAAGCGGCAAAGGGTGAGATCTCTCTGGAAGAAGCTATGTCGGATCCCCAGAGAAAGGCGCTTACCAGCTATATTGGAATGGGTGAGCTGGCTAAAATTGACAGAAGTGTACACCCCTTCCAGCTGGTACCCGGCGACAGGATCCTGCTGATGTCCGATGGTGTATTTGGCACGCTTACTGCCAAGGAGATCTGGGAAGCAGTACAGACAGATGCCTATCACGGAGCGGAGAGGATAGAACAGCTTGTGCTGGCAAAGAATAAGGCATCCCAGGATAATTTTACGGCTGTGGTCATCGAGTGCGTGGGGGATGTTCAGTATGAAAAAGGATAAAAATAAAAGGGCAGTGTGCCTGATGTGTGTGCTGGCAGCAGTTCTGCTGGCTGTTCCTGGCAGGGTATCGGCAAAGGGCTCTCCCGGTGATGCCAGGGGTGCAGTTGTGCGTATTGTGGCTGAGGGAGCAGACATGATCACCTCCGCCTCCGGGTTTGCCATAGGGCAGAAAGGAAGCGCTGCCCAGTATTTTGTGACTTCTAAGGCAGCAATTGAGGATTCATCTGCCTGTTATGCTGTGCTGGATCATCTGTATGACCAGCAGGGAAATGTGGGCAGCATTGTGCCATTGACCCAGATATGGTCAGATGGGGGACTGGACCTTGCTATTCTGAAGTCAGACAATGCCCTGCAGCGATTTACCCCTGTCTGTGTATCCACAGGAAAAAATGTGAAAAAGGGAGATCAGGTTTACATGATGGGATATTACCTGACCCAGGATAACAGTCAGTCATCTGGTGCCAATGATGTTATCATGGAGGCAAATGCAGTAAGTGAACTAAACGCAGGCAATCTGGGAGGCTCATCCAGCATGCTCTTTGAAGAAGATATAACCCTGGATCTGTTGGGCGGCCCTGTCATTGATGAAAATGGAAATGCGGCAGGGGTATTTACTCTCGGAATTGATAATTCAGGGTATGTGGCGCGGGCTGTTTACGGAGAAGAGGTCATAGCTGCTGCCAAAAGGGCAGGGGTTGATGTCTGGAGCAGCAGCGAAGGCCAGGCATCAGGAGAGTACTGGGGGATTATTGTGATCGTGGCAGCTGCAGCCGTTGGAAGCTGGCTGTGGAGGAGAAGAAGGGGAACAGGTAAAAAGCAATATAACAGACATGACGCTGAAGCTTCCCTAAATAGAAACCAAAATGGAACGGCCGGAGTACAGGGAAATAGCGGCCAGGCATTTCATAATGCAGGAGCCGGAATGGGCAGCGGGTCAGGTACCGGTATTGGAAATGGGCCGGGAGCAGGAACAGGCGGTGCGCCTGGAAATGGAATGGGCGGCGAGGCCAGGATGCCCGTGGAAGGAATACCGCCTGCCCCGCAAAATGTGGTTATGGGTGGATACCAGAATCCGGAGTATGTTCCTGTGCTCACGGGGGTGAGAGGTTACTTCCTGAATAACAGTGTACCGGTGAAGGACGCTATACGCATCGGCAGGGACAGCCGGCGCTGCCACCTCATTTATCCGGAAAAGGAACCGGGGATCAGTTCGCTTCACTGTGAAGTTATCAATATGGGCGGAACGGCAAATCTCATAGACCGGGGTTCTACTTATGGGACGTACCTTGCCGACGGCACAAGGCTGGGGCCAAACCAGCCATATGCCCTGAGGCCCGGAGCAGAATTCTATATTGGAACAAAAGGAAATGCCTTCAGGGTAGATAACTGCCGTAAAAAATGAGGTGAAGTTGATGGAGAATGAACAAAAGAAACGGCGGGGAATGACGGCCCTGTTATGTATCCTGGCAATGGCAGCAGTACAGCTGTTTCCGGGTATCACGGCTCTGGCGGCTAATCCAGCTGTTAAGGATGCAAGGCAGGGGATTGTCAGGGTGGTATGTATATCAAAAGAGGAAGACGGTGCATGGACGGGGTCTGGATTTGCTGTAGGGACAGCAGGGCAGCCTGTCAGCATGTTTGTGACAAATCATCATGTGATTGCAGAAAATCCGGATGGTGTTTTTATTGTACTTGATTATGTGGGGGATGGAGGCACGATCATACCCGCAGCAGTTGTGGCCACCTCTGAGTCGCCTGACCTGGCAATCCTGCAGATAGCTACCCCCATATCAGACAGGATACCTTTGACACTGCTGTCTGCGGAGTCGGTGGAAGTCACGCAGAGCGTGTTTGCGCTGGGTTTCCCGTCAGTAGCTGATTCTCTGAGTGATGCAGGGGAAGAGCTGCCTTCTACGATAGATGATGTGACTGTGACTACAGGGACGGTTACCAGGGAGAAGGTGGAGAGCTCAGGCATGACATGCCTGCAGATTGACACAGTGATTAACAACGGTAATTCAGGCGGCCCTCTTGTGAACGAAGACGGGTACGTGGTGGGAATCAATACCTTCGGCGCCGTTAATCAGGATGACGGGACGCGTGCGGACGGCACGAACCTGGCGGTATACATAGACTATGTAATAGCATTTTTCCAGGAAAATAATATTGCCTTTGAACTGGCATCTGCCGGATCCTCCGATTCCCTGCTGCCCGGCGCTGACGGCTCCCCTTTTGGACAGGGAGGTGAACCTGCCGGAGGGCAGCAGGATCAGCCGTCAGGAGGGCAGCAGAACCAGCCTTCCGGAGAAGGGACAGGCGGGGCGGATAATACGGGAAGCGATGACAAGTGGGATGCTGTATACACTGCAATTGGAGTGGGTGTCGTATTAATAGCACTGATCTGTATTGTATCCATGAGAAGAAGGAAAAAACACACATCCGCGGGACAGCCTCCGCCCGCCGCTCCATCAGCGCCGCCTGTACAAGCGCAGTCTTCTGTACAGGCCGGGCCGGGCTATAAGCTGGCAGCGGAAGCAGGGCTGATGGCAGGCGAATTTTATGATATCGGTAATGGCATTATTATCGGGAGGGATCCTGCCAGATGCAGCCTTATATTTCCGGCAGATACGCCTGGTGTCAGCGCCTGCCACTGTGAATTGCGGGCGGTGTCCCAGGGGGTGATGCTGACAGATAAAGGGTCCAGTTATGGGACATTTCTGGAAAATGGCATGAGATTAACTCCAAACCAGCCATATACGCTGCAGAAGGCAGAAGGCTTCTACCTGGCAGACGGCAAAAACCGTTTCAGGATCATGTAAGGGGTGAAAATATGAATTGTCCTCAATGTAAAAAGCAGGTACCTGAAGGAAGCCAGACCTGCCCGTACTGCGGCAGGAGCCTCAGATACGGAGGAAATACGGAATTTTACAGAAAGGCGGCTGGGTCAGGCCTGAAGCTGAAGGATGTTTTTACGGATGTGCTGAAGCATCATGACAAATCTGACGGAGAAAGGCTGTTTATGGCCGGAACTCAGATGACAACCCCAAGTGAATCAAATATGCTGCGAGAATGGCAGAAACCGTGGGTGTTTGCCAGGGTAGGCCTCATAGGTATCCTTATTTCCTTCGCTTTATATTTGATGGCATATTATTTGAAAACGTATGCAGCTTTTATGATGATCGGGTCATTTGTCATTCCGGTCACAGCACTTATGTTTTACTGGGAAATGAATATTCCAAGGAATATCCCGCTCTATGAGGTAGCGCTGATGTTTTTGACAGGCGGAGTTATTTCCCTGTTTGTATCTATGCTGTTTTTTCAGGTAGTGGATACTGAGATATCCTCGTTCGCGGCATTTTGTGAGGAACCGGGAAAACTCCTGGCCCTTGCATTCTTTTTGAGAAAGCCGGAGAAAAAGTATATCTTGAATGGGATACTGATAGGAGGGGCGGTGGGCGCAGGTTTTTCAGCCATGGAAACAGCAGGCTATGCGCTGGAGGTACTGACCAGGTCAGGGGATGCAGCAAGTGTGGTAATTACCAGGGGAATCCTCTCTCCGGGCGGCCATGTAGTGTGGGCGGCCATGTACGGCGGAGCGCTGGCCATGGTTAAAGGGTCAGGCAGGCTGGAGATACGCCAATTGGGTGATATGCGTTTCCTTAAATATTTTCTGGCGGCGGTTGGCCTTCACTTTATATGGAATTCTGGTATCGCTATCCTGCCGCTGCCTTATGTGGGAGATCTGAGTTATGTGATCCTGACAGCAGCGGGCTGGATCTTGCTGTTTACTGTAATACAGAAAGGGATCTCTCAGATCGTTGGGGTAACAGGAGGCACTGCAGTGTCCGCAGGGCATGCAGGCCAGGCGCAGACTGGACGCAAAGAAGCTGTCAGTTTTCAGGATACAGCAGTCCTCATGGGAGTCAGCGGCCCTTACAAGGGACAGAGCATTATGCTCCAGAACGGAAAGATAATTCTGGGGCGTGATCCGGGCGCCTGCAGCCTGGTGTTCCCCCCGCAGCAGGCGGGTATCAGCAGGATTCACTGCAGCCTGACATTTGACGGAAATGCTGTATGGCTGTCAGATGAAGGTTCGGCATATGGCACATATCTGGCTGACGGGAGAAGGCTGACAGCTGGCAACAGAGTCCGGCTCTGCAAAGGGGACAGATTCTGCCTGGGGACCGCAGATGTGATGTTTGAAGTGAGGGGCGGGAGGTAATATGGATTTTGACAGGCTATGTTTAAAGTGTATGCGTGAAGGGGTTGAGAATGGAGTATGTATATACTGCGGCACGCAGGCGGGATTTGTGCAGGAGCCTCCATTTGCCCTGCCGGCGGGAACAATACTCCACGGGCAGTACATGGCAGGAGGTGTTCTGGGCTGCGGCGGGTTTGGGATCACATATGCTGCAGTGGATCTGCGGGACGGCCACAGGGTGGCGATCAAAGAATATTTCCCTAATGGCCTGGGGACCAGGAGCATGGGGGAGACTGGAGTCATCAGCCTGGTGGATATGGAGGACTTCAGATATGGACTGGAGCAGTTTCTAAGCGAGGCCAGGATCATCTATAACTGTCGTGGAACTCCCAATATCATACAGGTAGAGAAGCTGTTTGAAGAAAATAATACTGCCTACTATGCCATGGAGTATCTGGAAGGGCAGGACCTGAAGCATTATTTGAAGGAACGGGGAGGAAAGCTGACCTATAGAGAAACATCAGAGCTGCTGGAACCAATTTTTGATGTATTGTCGCAGGTACATTCTAAAAATATTATCCATCGGGATATCAGCCCAGACAATATTTACCTGTGTAGAGACGGGACAGTAAAACTTCTGGACTTTGGGGCCGCAAGGGCGGCGCTTCAGGAGAAGAGCAAGAGTCTGGACGTAATACTGAAAAGAGGGTATGCACCAGTAGAACAGTATTACTCTCATGGCAGGCAGGGGCCATGGACAGACGTGTATGCCCTGGGGTGCACGATCTACAAATGTATTACAGGGATCGTGCCTCCGGAATCACCTCAGAGGCTTCAGAAAGATGAATGCATACCTCCCTCAGAGCTTTGTGATGATATACCCGGGCAGGCGTCCGCGGTTCTCATGAAGGCTATGGAAGTCTTGTATGAGGCCAGGATCCAGAATGCCGCAGAGTTTAAGGCGGCACTGTATGGGAGAACTTTTATGGACGGAGCAGGCCGGAAAGGCTCATACGGGGGAGGGGACACAGGCGGCACTTCAGGAGAGGATGGCACTGTGGGTACAGAGCCGCCACAAGTAACCGCACCGACATCCCCGGGAAATATGGATCAGCCAGGAAATATGACCCAGCCGGGATATATAAACGGCACCCGGACCGGCACATCTAAAAGGGTGACGGTTATTACCAGTTCCCAGGTCAGCCAGGAAGATAAATGGACTTTACTTGCAAAGCGTTTTGGCGCCTATGTGATCGATTGTCTGATTGTGGGGTTTATGGCAGCTGCAGTTGGCGGGTTTGCAGAGATCGATACTTTACAGAGTTTATATGTATTGACATTTTTACTCTATTTTTTATATGGATTTATATCAGAAGCATCATATATGAGGGCAACAGCAGGGAAAAAAATAATGAAGCTGCAGGTATTTACAAGCAGCGGTGATAATCTGCCGGCAGGAAAAGCCGCACTCAGGAACCTGATCAAATATGCAGCGATCCTGGTAAGTGTGGGGATGCCGTTCTATTTGGCAGCAGCCCTGGAGCTGGCGGATGTCCTGTGTGCCTTACTTACTAAAAAAGGGGAGCCGCTTCATGATCTTATAAGTGGTTCAAGAGTGGCAGGGCCGGTCCATTACCGCGTCAGTGAACAGGCGGCAGAGGTAAAAGTTGAAGCAGAAAAGCCTCAGGGAATACCCGTAATTAACTGTGTGTCGGGACACTTCTCAGGGCAGTATTTCCCTTTGGAGGGCGGAAAACTGATATTGGGCAGAAATGCTGCCAGATGTAATGTTGTGTTTCCTCAGGATGCTGCCGGCGTCAGCTCTGTGCATTGTGAGGTTATATATGACAGCAGCACAAAATCGGTCATTGTCAAAGATCTGGGTTCCACATATGGTACCTTTGCAGTAGAGGGCAGGAAGCTGGAAGCACAGCAGATGGCTATGCTGCAGATAGGAGACAGTTTTACGATCGGGGATCAGAATACATTCTTAGTGGTAATCCGATGAAAGGAGGCATGAGCCGATGAAGATTCAATCTGCACAGTGTTCTATGAAGGGAGGCAGGCCATATAACGAAGATACAGCATTTTTTACATCCACCCCGTCAGGCTTCCTGGCAGTAGTGGCTGATGGACTGGGAGGATGCGGAGGAGGAGAGACAGCGTCAAGAGTCGCAGCAGAAGTCTTAACAGAAGAATTTTTGGCAAAGCCGGAAATAACAGAAGAAAATATAAATGCCATCCTGCAGTGCGCCAATAAAGCTGTTTTATCTCACCAGACACCCGGACAGGAGATGAAGACTACACTTGCGGCGCTGCTTGCACATAAAGATGTGTATGCAGCTGTACATGTGGGAGATTCCCGGATTTATCACTTCAGAGACGGTCAGCTGATCTTCAGGACAGAAGACCACAGCGTACCTCAGATGGCGGTGCTGGCGGGTGAGATCACAGAGGGCCAGATACGGTTTCATGAGGACAGGAACAGAGTACTCAGGGCGCTTGGAGGAGATAAAGGAGTAAAACCGAATATCAGGATATGGGAGGGAAGTACTGACAGGGATGCTTTCCTGCTCTGTTCAGACGGGTTCTGGGAATACGTGTGGGAGACAGAGATGATGGCAGATCTGGCAAAGTCAGACACCCCGCAGAAATGGCTGGATTATATGATAGGAAGGCTTGGAAAGCGTTACAGTGAAAAAAATGATAATTTTTCGGCCGTGGCAGTCTTCACCGACGGAGGATTTCAGAATCTGTAAAACAGGATCAGGCGTCAGACAGAGGTATTGGACAGACAAGGGTTGAACAGACCGGAGATGAAAAATGAAAAGAATAAACATTGACTTTTGCATCTTGTATTGATATAATGAATGTTACGAATGAGCGGTGTTGGGAGGTGTCCTGGCATCGCTTTTTTTAAGGAGCAGAGTGTAATAAATATGCTGTTTGAAAAACGTCTGTTTTTTAGAAGCGGAGGTTTTGCAGCAATGAAATGAGGAGCAGGATGAATAGAAAGAAAATATGTATCATCTGTGTCCAGTGTCTTTTACTGTCTATTGCCTCTTTTTTGAGTGGATGCACAAATCAGTGGGAAGAATTTGATAGCATTCTGTTTTCATGGAAAAAAGACGTATTCGAAGATAAGCGGGAAAACCTATTTAAAACTATGGACAGGCAGGGATTGTCTGTCCTTTATCAGGCTTTTCCAAGTGAGCCGGATATGGATATTCTGCAGATATTTCTTGAAGATGCCGGGAACCATGGCATAGGGGTGTACTATCTTTCAGGAGATCCGCAGTGGTCGCTGGATGAATCAGGCCAAAACCAGATCAGGAAGATTGAAGCAGCAGCAGAAATAAACAAATGTCTGACACGGGAAGCGGCTCTCAAGGGAATTGTATTTGATATTGAACCATACCTGCTGGATGAGTGGAAGGATAACAAGACAGAAATAATGGACAGCTTCGTATCGGGAATGAAGGCTGCCTATACAGAGGCGGGAAAGCATGGCCTTAAAGTCATCCTATGCATTCCATACTATTATGACAGCAGCGGGCTGGAAAAGCAGCTTGAAACTATGATATCTTCCTGCTGTGACGGAGTGGCGGTCATGAATTATTACCGGGGCAAAGAGATTGAACATATCAGCACAGAGGCAGAAATGGCTGAGAAATATGGAAAAGAACTGGTTAACATTTATGAGATGCAGCCTCCGGGGGAGCATGGTTTAGTGGAGATGAATACTTATTTTAATGAGGGGATAGAGAAAATGAAGGAAAATTTCAGGGAACTAAGAAATAAATACAGAAAACAGCCAGTATCCATGGCACTTCATGACTATGAGGCTTTAAGGGAGGCTATGGAAATTGAATGAAGTATTAAGACAGGAAAAGAAGTATCTGATTAATATCTCACAGTTTTATAAATACAGCAATGACCTGTGCAATATACTTTCACTGGATGAACACAGCGATGGCGAGGGGTATCTGATTCGTTCTCTTTATTTTGACACCCTGGATGATAAAGATTATGAAGAAAAAGAAGATGGTGTGGAGTTGAGGAGGAAGATTCGTTTGCGCAACTATGGCCCTGAGACACCTTTTGCGATGCTGGAGATGAAGCAAAAACAGGGAGCTAACCAGAAAAAACGTTCACTGCGCATGAAAAGAGAAGATGCCAAAAGACTCTCTGTCGGAGATTACCCGGTTCTTCTGAATTATGATGAGCCGTTTGCGGCGGAATGCTATTCTCTCATGAACATGCTCTGCTACAGGCCAAAAGCAGTAATCACATATCACAGGAAGGCTTTTGTGGCAAAAGAAAATAAAATACGTATAACTTTTGACCATCATATTGTTGGGACAGAGAGCTGCTATGATATTTTTGCAGACCAGCTTCTGGAAAACAGCATCCTGGATCCCTGTCTTGTTGTTATGGAAGTAAAATATAATGGTTTTTTGCTCAGCTACATTAAGGATATGCTGCGGGAATGTGACAGCAGTGAACTTTCAGTCAGTAAATACTGCCTGGGAAGGGCAGTCAGTAAACACTATAGATTCTAGGAGGAAAAATAAATTGAGAGAATTAATTGCAAGTATGCTGGAAGGAAGCGGTTCGCTGAGCACAGAGGCGATAATACTGCATATAGTATCCTCAGCAATTATCAGTATGGCAATCTATATATCATATTGGTATACACATACAGGTACTGCATACAGCAGGAAGTTTAATGTCAGCCTGGTAACGCTTACGATTCTGACAGGTACTGTTATGACAGTTATTGGCAACAACATTGCACTTTCCCTTGGTATGGTAGGTGCACTTTCTATTGTTCGTTTCCGTACAGCTATCAAGGATTCCAGGGATACTACATATATCTTCTGGGCTATTATTGTGGGTATCTGCTGCGGTGTAGGCGATTATCTTGTGGCAAGCGTGGGCAGCTGTGCAGTTTTTGTGGTGCTCCTGTTTTTGGGGCGTGTCCGTAATGAGAACAGGATTCTTCTTATCATCAGGTCACAGCGGGAAAAGGAGATGGATATTGAAGGCGTGGTTTTCTCTTATTTTAACAAGAAAGCGCTCTTAAAAGTGAAGAATACGACAGAAAATATTGTTGAGTTTATCTATGAGATGCCCCGCAGTACTTATAATCTGACTTATAAGCAGGATCAGGGAATCACACAGAAGCTGTATTCACTGGGAGGCATTGAATATGTCAATATCGTAACACAGAGCGATGAGATCAGCGGGTAAACAATATGAAAAGCAAATGTTTATATATGCTGACAGCAGTTCTGGCTGTCATAGCCGGTATTGTATTTTACAAGTTTGATGCAAAGACAGATATAAACAGAGTACATCAGCACAGGATGGCGCAGTGGCAGGGACCTGATACAGAGGAGACGGTGAATCCCGGTACAAAGCTGCCCATTATCAGTATAGAGACAGGGGGACAGGCTGTTCCAGGAACTCCTGTGTCCGGGTCGGATAGGGGCGCTTTTGAGACAGCTGCTGATGGTGGGAATACAATAGAGGCATCGTTTGAACTTATTGACGGACAAAAGGGCAGCAATCATCCTGAAGACGAACCATGTGCGGTTTCTGCGGCCAGAATACGCTATCGTGGCAATTCATCCAGATATTTTGATAAAAAATCTTATTCTGTCCATTTAATTAAAGAAGACGGCAGTGAAAATGCACTTGAACTTGCGGGCATGAGTGCACATGACGAGTGGGTGCTGAACGGACCATTCCTGGACCGCTCGCTGCTGAGAAATTATCTCTGCCTGAATATAGCGAGAGAGATAATGGAGTATGCTCCGAATGTCCGGTACTGTGAACTTTATGTGAATGGTGAATATCAGGGGTTGTACCTGCTCATGGAGAGTATAGGAAGAGGTGACGGACGCATCAGTATCCCAAAGCCTGAGAAAAACAGTGATGTTACCAGTTATATCGTCCGCTGGGACAGGACCGGCAAGGGAGACCATGAACTGAACAACTATACTTTTTATACCTATAAAAATGACGTGTCATCCCTTGATGTCAGGTATCCGGGAAACAATCAGATTACCGCCGGAAGATTCTCTTATATTGAGAATGATATTAGCAGGGTTGAAAAGGCCATATATTCCTGTGACCTGACAGATGACCGGAGGGGTGCTGCCAGTTACATTGATATTAATTCCTTTGCAGAATATTTTGTGATTAATGAATTTTTCCGCAACGTGGATGCGGGCCGTTTTTCAACTTTTTACTATAAGGATGCACGGGGAAAACTTAAGACATGTGTCTGGGATTTTAATAATGCCTGTGATAACTATATTGATTATGTGTGGGGAGAGGCAGGGTTTACCATGCAGGATGCACCCTGGTTCGGTCAGCTTTTGAAGGATGAACGCTTTGTCACAGCAGTCGTTGCCAAGTACAGGAAACTCCGGAAGAGCGTCCTGAGTGAGGAATACCTTCTGTCTTACGTGGATGAGACAGTGGACTGGCTGGGGGATGAAATAGACAAGAATTTTTATAAATGGGGCTATGTGTTTGACCTGTCCCAATATAACGGCATGAATTATCTGACACCTGCAGAGCGGAATGATACCAGCCATCAGGAGGCTGTTAAGCGTTTAAAGGATTTTATAACAGTCCGCGGCAGATGGCTGGATGAACATATAGATACCCTGTTCCAGTATTGCCATGAATCTAAGAATATAAATGAGTTGACGAGATAGGAGAAAGACATGAAAAGATTTCTCATCGGGGCCGCAGTTGTGGCCATTTGTCTTCTGGGACTGAGATATGCTGTTTATTACGGGGGGTTCTATCTGGATCTTCATCCTGAAGCATCGATAGAAGTGAATGTAAGAACGGATGGAAAGAATATTCTTGTCAGAAATGAGAAGGGTGAATTTGAAAAATTTATAGTGCGGGGAGTAGATTTGCCCAGCAGTATAGCCGGTCACTTTGCTACAGACTATGCCGTAGATGAAGACACCTGGCTCAGGTGGTTCGGAATGATACAGGATATGGGGGCAAATACAGTCCGTGCGTATACGATATATGATGATTCATTTTATAATGCGTTTTATGAATTTAATAAAAACAATAATACACCACTATACCTGCTTCAGGGACTCCAGGTGTCAGACTATGCCAACAGTTCAGGGAATGATGCCTATGGGGCGGAATTTTACGCAGCTCTGAAGGAGGATTCCATAGATATTATAGATGTTCTTCATGGACGCAAGAATATTTTTCTTAATCGCATGAAAGGCAGCGGTATATACAGAAAAGATGTGTCTGACTGGGTGCTGGGATATGTGGTTGGAAATGAATGGGAACCGGGTACGATAGCTTATACAGACAATAATGCAAAAAGACCTTCCTCCTACAGCGGAACTTATTTTCAGACCGTGGATGACTCAACAGTTTTTGAGGCAATGCTGGCTAAAATCATGGATGAGATGGTGATATATGAGAGCAGTAAGTATAAGGTACAGAAGCTTATGTCTTTCCAGAATGATCCTGAGAATGACCCTTTTGTGTATGAGCCTCTGTATGCAAGGCAGCTGGGCAAGTTCAGCCATGTCAATGCTGAACATCTGATACCTACAGAGCAGCTGAAGAGCGGGTATTTTGCGGCTTACCGCCTGTTTGAATTTTGTCCTGATTTTTCGGAATATCTCGTACAAGACCAGGATCCTGGCTTTAAAGCAATGCTTGATGGTCTTGACAAAGAGACATACTGCCAGGGATATACACAATTACTGAGTGAATATCATACGATGCCTGTTGTCATCACCAGCTATGGTTTTTCCTCATCAAGAGGAACCGACACAGAGAAAGGCCCTTTGACAGAAAAAGAACAGGGCAGGCGCCTGGCAGAAGTTTATAATGAGATTGTGGAGTCAGGCTGCAGTGGCGCGCTTATTGCGTCATGGCAGGATGAATGGGGGCGGAGGACCTGGAATACGTCTTATGCAGTTGATATTCAGAATACCGATCTGTGGCATGATATACAGACAGACGGTCAGGGCTATGGTCTCTTGTCCTTTGAACCGGGAGAGACTGAGAGCATCTGCTGTGTTGATGGAGATATTGCAGAATGGACCGAGGAGGACAGGGTTTTAGAGCAGGACGGGATATCCCTGTCAGCAAAGTATGATGAGCGCTGTCTTTATCTGCTGATCGGACAGGAGGGGCTCTCCAGAGATTCAGAGCTTTACATTCCATTGGATATAACAACGAAGTCCGGGAGTATGAAAAGTGATTCCCATGGATTGAAATTTGAGCGCGGGGCAGATTTTCTGCTGTGTATTCATGGGGAAGATAAGAGCAGGCTGCTGGTTCAGGCAAGATATGAATCATTGAGAGAGAATTATCAGCTGCAGATAACAGGAGAGGACCCGTTTGTCTATTTTCCGGATACGGATGCGGACAGTTTTCTGCCCATCCGCATGATTTTACAGAATCACAAGCTGGTGGCTGAGGATGTATCTGATGATGAGCTTCTGGCATCAAAGAGATATGATACTTTTGAAACTGGCAGATTAGTTTATGGAAATGGGAATCCGTCTGACAGTACTTATAATTCCTTGGCTGATTTTTGCTATGGTGAAAATATTGTGGAGGTCAGGCTGCCCTGGGCACTGCTTAACTTCAGTAATCCTTCCGTGATGGCTGTCCATGATGACTATTATGAAAATTATGGCGTTGAGTGGTTTAGGATAAAGGAGATCTGGCTTGGAGCAGGAACAGCAGGCCAAAAGGAGCCAATCGCCATGGAAGCACTCCGACTTAAGGGGTGGGGAGACAAGCCTGTATTTCACGAACGGCTGAAGCAGTCTTATGATATTGTGAAAGAAAGCTGGGAAAAGTAGGATGTTTTTTAATATAGAGACTTTAATCTATACGTACCTGTTCATATGCATCTCATTGCTGGTGTTTAACCTGCTTTATATTTTCCGCTCAAAGGGGAGGGAGAGAAGACAGAAAAGAAATGCAGATGCGTGGGTCAAAAGAATAGAATGGCAGATGCAGAGGATTGCACAGGGAGAAAATATAGAACAGGAGCATCTGAAGCTTGCTGAGAAAAAGCTGGTGAAGACAGAGGCATTGTTTTCCTTTGGAGCAGCCCTTGATGCGCTGGAAGAAAAATCACCTGGTCAAACTGACGCCTATATGTACTCTATCCAGGGAGGAATTCAGGTGCTTGCTTCCAGGTATGCTAAAAAGGACAGCATGGACAGAGCATATTTTGCTTTTTTGATTTCCAGACACTGTCCTGGCAGTACAGAGGAATTCAAACCGGTTATGGAAATATTGATTTCTTTTCTCGATGATTCTACTGTATATTGTAAAGAAAACGTTCTGAAAGCGTTATATTCGCTGGGAAA
Organism: Murimonas intestini; assembly: GCA_003148945.1. Lineage (GTDB taxonomy): Bacteria > Bacillota > Clostridia > Lachnospirales > Lachnospiraceae > Murimonas > Murimonas intestini. The sequence goes on from QGGY01000001.1 coordinate 378,965, forward strand.
TGTACAGGCGGTAGAAAATGCCCTTCAGGTATTTAATGACAGGGGCTGGTTCCATCATCAAAAGCTTCTGTCAGACGGGCTTTTGACCTTCCGGGGGGATTTGGAGAAACTGGCAGAGAGGCTCTGGAGCCATCACCGGGAATGGAATGATAGGATTATGCTATCTGTAATCCAATTTATAACGGGTTTTTCAGAAAATTATAAAGAAATTTTTCTGCCGTTCCTGGAACAGGAGACGGCAGGCCGGGAGATACGTCTGGCAATTATGAGATATTACAGGCGGCATACATATGAACCTGCCAGGCCTTTGCTGATTTCTCTTTTGCTGGATGAGAAAGGGGAAGACAATGCAAAGATAGTTGCTGCTTCTGTTCTGTCCCAGTACCCGGGAGAAGATACTGCGGCGGCGCTTAAAAAGGCATTGCAGTATTATAACTGGTATGTGCGCTATAATGCTGCGTCGTCCCTGGCAGCCCAGAGAATTCCCGCCCGGGAGCTTTTAGATGTGCTGGAAGGAAAGGATCGGTATGCAAAGGAGATTCTGGAATATATGCTTGAAGATGCAAAGGCAGGTGAATATGAATGATTAATGCGGCAGATGCCTTTCTAAGAGGAGTAGGTGTATTTTTCATAGTATATCTGATATTATATGCTTCTTATCTGTTCTTTTCCGTGACAGTGGGGGCATGGAAGCTGTATCAGCGTGATAAGATGCAGCGGATACGAAATGAATTGAAGCATGACTATTATATGCCAGTTTCGGTGCTGGTACCGGCTTATAATGAGGAGGTTACAATTGCAGACAGTGTGGAGTCACTGTTGAACCTGGATTACCGTCTGTATGAGATAATCGTGGTAGATGACGGCTCGAAGGACAGAACAGCGGAAGAGCTGATCAAGGCATATCATCTCAGAAAAGTGCAAAGGCCCATACACAAAAAAGTTGCATGTAAGCCGCATACAGCCATATATGAAACGAAGGTAAATAATATACGTCTGACACTTATCTGCAAAGAGAATGGAGGGAAGGGTGATGCACTGAATATGGGGATAAATGCCTCACGCTATCCATATTTTCTGTGTCTGGATGCCGATTCAATGCTGCAGAGGGATTCACTGGAGAAAATAGTACAGCCTGTCATGGAAGATGATAATATTGTAGCAGTAGGCGGATTAATACGTGTGGCCCAGTGTGTGGTAATGGAAAAAGGAACAGTAAAAGAATATCATATGCCCCTGAACCCTATAACCTGCATGCAGGTAGTAGAGTATGACCGTTCATTTCTGGCGTCCAGGATACTGATGGACCAGTTTAATGGAAACCTTATCATTTCCGGAGCTTTTGGCTTATTTAAGAAAGATGTGGCGGTGGCGGCAGGAGGATATGATACAGATACACTGGGGGAAGACATGGAACTGGTAGTGAAACTCCATGTATTCTGCAGGAATAACCAGATAAAATATTCCATCCGGTATGAACCTAATGCAGTCTGCTGGAGTCAGGCTCCCTCATGCCTGAAGGATCTTATGAAGCAGAGGCGGCGCTGGCACCTTGGCCTTTTTCAGAGCATGACAAAATATCATCAGATTTTTGCAAATTTCAGGTTTGGCCTTATAAGCTTTATATCTTATTTGTATTATCTGCTGTTTGAACTGCTTTCACCTGTCATTGAAGTGTTTGGATTATTAACCATGGTGCTTGCTTTTTGCCTGGGGCTTTTGAATCTGCCCTTTATGATTGAATTCTTTTTGATCTATTCAGTGTATGGCGCTATATTGACTATGACAGCTTTTTTCCAGAGAATTTATACTCAGGGACTTAAGATATCTGCGGCTGATACTGCAAAAGCTGTATGGATCTGTCTGCTTGAGGGGCTCTTTTTCCGGTATATCCTGGCGTTTGTAAGGGCTACAGCCTTCGTCGGATATAAGAGACGAAAACGGGAATGGGGCAGTATTAAACGGATAAGCCAGCAGGACAAAAACTGGAAGCAGGAAAACAATGAAAAATAAGGTGTAACTATTCAGCCCGGGCTTTCTTTAACAGCAGACCGCTTAAAATAAATGCTGTTATGAAAATGAGAAGTAAAGGCAGGAAGTTACTAAATGTGGTCTCTTTTTGAGAAAGCAGTATATATGCCCATGATGCGGGAAACAGCCTGCCTGTATTCTCCAGGAATGCAGGGAGCAGATCAGCAGGAAACATAATGCCGGACAGCATGATTGAGGGTAAAAATACAATCTGGCTGTACATGGTCAGTTTTGCCTGACTTTTAACCATCAGTCCTAATACGCATGCGATACACAGTGAGACAATAATAAATAAAACTAATACTCCAAAATACAGTGGCAGATCAGAGGGGATAACTGCGTTAAAAGCAAGCGGCGCTGTAAAAAAGATGATTCCGCTCATGATCAGCAGATGGATAAATGCAGATATAATCAGGGAGGACAGTCCAAAAGACAGCGGTATCCCGTTAGCATGGTACATTTTTTTTATGTCTGTTCCGTAGATTTCCACTATTGACGGCGGCACACCGACAAATGCGCCCATTGACACCCCCATGACCGTCATGGACTGTATAAGAGTATCCTTTGCTTCAGGCATCAGTGAAGTGAAGATGCCGCCCATAATTGCAAAGAACAGAAGGGGGACAAGATAACATGTAATTAAAAGTGATTTACTTCGTATATCCAGTTTGAATTGTAAACCAATTCCATATAGGAAAGCGTTCATAAAAAATCCCCCTTTGCAATATCAACGAAGTGCTGTTCGAGTGTTCCGCGGTTAACTTTTATATCTAAGACATTGATGCTTTTTGATCTGTAGTTTTCAAGTATGGCCAGCATAGTATCTCCTATATTATCGGCTGTATAGTTATCCTCGCCAGATTCTGTCAATACTTTTATCTGGTACTTCTTTCCGATTTTTGAGGCCAATTCATCTGTAGTACCTATAAAAGCTATATTGCCGCTGTTTAAAATAGCAATACGGTCACACAGTGTTTCTACCTCTGTCATATCATGACTTGCCAAAATGATTGTTGTCCCCTGTTCTTTTAACTGGCGGATTTGATTGTGCAGGGATATTCTTCCTTCTATATCAAGTCCGGCCGTTGGTTCATCAAGAAAAAGAATGTCCGGATTTCCTGTAAGGGCAATGGCCAGATGAAGGCGGCGTTTTTGTCCGGTAGATAATTCCATATATTTTTTGCTTTTCAATTCATTTATCCCAAGAGCAGCTAAAAGAGAAGTATCTATTGCTGTGTTTTTCCACTTGGTGAACAGGCGTATTGCTTCCATTGGCTTTATATAAGCCGGCAGAGAAGCGGATTGTAGCTGAATACCGGCTTTTCCATTGATTGTGATCTTGCCATGTTCGTACTTTCTGAATCCTTCGATACATTCTAAAACAGTTGTTTTTCCGGCTCCGTTGACACCGAGTATTCCAAAAATCTCTCCCTTTTCAACATGAAAAGATAGACCTTTTAAGACTTCTGTTTTTCCGTAGCTTTTCTTTAATCCGGAAATTTGTATTGCGTGCTCCATCGTTATTCCCCCTCAAAAGGATTTATCCCTGCTTTTTGAAAATACAGTTCAAATGCCGGCTGCAGATATTCATTTACATTTACTTGTTTTTTTGTCCATTCATTATTACTGTCTGAGCTGGTGCTGATATCATCTTTAAATTCCACAAGCTTTGAGATCATACTCATATCCCCGTTAGTAAATTCTATAACCATATCCCAGAACTCTTTTACAAGTGCCTGGACTTTATCATCTTCAGGGGGGATATTGTTTTTTTGAAGATCGGCAGCTTTATTATTTAACTGATTGAAGCGTTCCATAAATACACCCCCGCTTTCCTTGTCAAAGCGGCTGCGCAGGTGGTCTAAGATATCATTGTCAAAATGCTTGATCAGCCAGTAATATTCATTGTTCATCTGAAGATTTACAATAATGTCAGCGTATTTTTTAAAATCAACCGTCTGCATTTGTAATACTTCTGTTCTTAATGCCTCTACTGCCTTTAATGATGATGTAAGCTGCTGGATTTTTTCCTGAATATATAAGGCCTGTTGGTCAAGGACTTTTGCCACTTCCGCCGGCGTATCAAGGGAGATCAGTTTGTTTTTTATATCATCCAGTGAAAATCCCAGGGATTTTAAAGACTGTATCTGATGAAATTTTATCATGTCCTTATACGTGTATAATCTCCGGCCGCCTTCGCTTTCAGCAGTGGGAGAGAGTACGCCTTCTTTATCGTAGTATTGTAAAGTCCGGACAGTAGTTCCCATTTTTTTGGCAAGCTCTCCAACTGTCATATAATCGTCTGTTATATTTCCTTTTTTCTGCATATGCATACCTCCTGCATCTATTATAATTCATGACGCAGCGTCACAAGCAAGTAAATTTTGCTCTGCTATAGTAATCTGTTATGATGATTTACGTGAAAATAGCCTATTGCCAATACTTCCATCTTTCGCTATAATCTACCATATGGCATACACTGCCATGCGGGGCATGCCGGCAAACGGCTATGGCTGCGGAGACCTGCATGGGGTGCGCTGTCGTGCGGAGCACGCTCATCTGACGCAGAAGCTGTGGGATGCCCGTGTGAGAATAATAATACAGAATCAGGTAAAAAAAGGAGCAGATAAAATGGGTGGAATTTTTGGAGTGGCATCAAAGGAAGATTGTGTGAATGATCTGTTTTTCGGTATCGATTACCATTCACATCTCGGTACAAAGAGAGGTGGGATGGCTGTTTACGGAGAAAGAGGATTTGACAGGGCAATCCACAATATTGAGAACTCACCTTTCCGTACTAAATTTGAACGAGATGTAGAAGAACTGAATGGAAACCTGGGGATCGGCTGTATCTCAGATAATGAGCCCCAGCCGCTGCTGGTGCAGTCACATCTCGGGAGTTTTGCGATCACCACAGTAGGAAGGATCAATAATACTGAAGAACTTGTAGATTATTCATATAAAAACGGGTCAATACATTTCCTGGAAATGAGCGGAGGCAGGATCAATGCCACTGAGCTGGTTGCCTCTCTGATCAACCAGAGAGACAGTATTGTTGAAGGAATACGTCACGCCCAGCAGATGATCGACGGCAGCATGAGCATGCTTCTGATGACTGAGAAAGGTATCTATGCGGCAAGGGACCGTGTAGGACGTACACCGATCGTTATTGGAAAGAAAGACGGTGCATTCTGTGCGTCCTTTGAGAGCTTTGCCTACTTTAATCTGGGATACCAGGATTATAAGGAATTGGGACCGGGTGAGATCGTCTATATCACGCCTGAAGGTGTGGAGACTGTGGGAGAGCCCGGGGAAGAGATGAAGATCTGCAGTTTCCTTTGGGTCTATTTCGGCTATCCAACCTCCTCCTATGAGGGTGTTAATGTGGAAGAAATGAGGTACCGCTGCGGCAGCATGCTCGCAAAGAGGGATAATGTAAAGCCTGATTTCGTAGCGGGAGTTCCTGATTCTGGTATCGCCCATGCCATCGGATATGCCAATGAATCCGGCATTCCGTTTGCCCGGCCATTTATTAAATATACACCTACATGGCCCCGTTCTTTTATGCCTCAGAAGCAGAGCCAGCGCAGTCTGATAGCTAAGATGAAGCTGATCCCTGTCCACAAGCTGATAAAGGATAAGAGTCTGCTTCTGATCGATGATTCTATTGTGCGCGGGACACAGCTGAGAGAGACGACAGAATTCCTGTATCAGAGCGGAGCAAAAGAGGTTCACGTAAGGCCTGCCTGCCCGCCTCTTCTCTATGGGTGCAAGTATTTAAATTTCTCACGTTCTAAATCTGACCTGGATCTGATCACCAGAAGGATCATCAGAGAGAGGGAAGGGGAGAAAGAGCTGGATAAGCTTTCAGATTACGCAGATCCGAACAGCACGAGTTATAAAGAGATGGTAGATGAGATCAGGAAAGAGCAGAACTTTACATCACTGCGTTTCCACAGGCTGGATGATATGGAGAAATCCATAGGGATATCACCCTGCAAGCTCTGTACTTACTGTTTCAGCGGAAAAGAATAATGAAGATATAATGGTATATGCCATTGCGCGTGAGGGAGCTGCAAAATGCAGCTCCCTCCTATTTATGCAGTCAACTCACCAAAAGGAGTGAAAACCTGCTGGAATGGTCAAAATCAGCCCTGCCTTACAAGTTTCTCAAGATCATGGTAAAATCCAGGGTAGCTGATATTCACGCAGTCTGCTCCAAGTATTTCAGTCTCACCGGAAGCTGTGAGGGCAGCTACAGCAAATGTCATGGCAATGCGGTGGTCTGCCACGCTGTCAATGACTGCGCCATGGAGAGGACTGCCGCCCTCGATGACCATACCGTCATCCATAGCTGTCACATTTGCTCCCATGGCGGAAAGGCTTTTTACCATCACATCCAGCCGGTTAGATTCCTTGACCTTCAGCTCCTGAGCGTCTTTTATCACTGTAGTTCCCCTGGCATGGCAGGCCAGAACAGCGATCACAGGAAGTTCATCTATCAGGGTGGGGATGATGTCACCGCCTATTTCTGTCCCGTGCAGCTCACTGTATTTTACAAGCAGGTCGGCCACTGGCTCGCCTGCATCAAAGCTTTCATTCAGAAGGGTAATATCGGCTCCCATGGCCTGGCATACTCTCAGGATTCCATCCCTTGTAGGATTGATCCCCACATTTTTGATGAGGATCTCTGAACCTGGAACAAGAAGCCCTGCCGCTATAAAATAAGCAGCGGAAGAGATATCGCCAGGGACGCATATATTCTGGCAGTGCAGCTTTGGAGACGGATAGATCCGGGCAGTTCTGCCATGTGAAATGACATCCGCGCCAAAAGAGCGCAGCATGATCTCTGTGTGGTTTCTAGTGAGGGCCGGTTCTGTCACGCTGACCGGACCGTCAGCATAGAGGCCTGCCAGAAGGATGCAGGATTTTACCTGGGCGGATGCGACCTCAGTAGAATAGCTGATGCCCTTAAGCAGGCGGCCTTTGATGAGCAGAGGAGCACAGCCATTTCCCTTCAGGCTTGTGATATTTGCGCCCATCTGGGTAAGAGGTCTGATAATACGGCCCATGGGACGGCTCTGGATAGAGCTGTCCCCGGTAAGCACTGTCTCAAAGGACTGTCCTGAGAGGATGCCGGATATAAGTCTTGTGGTGGTTCCGCTGTTCCCTGTATCCAGGATGCCGGAAGGGGCTGACAGCCCATGCAGTCCCCTGCCGTGTATTTTTATAAGATCAGGAGTATTTTCAATTTCGATCCCCATCCTGCGGAAACAGTCGATTGTTGACAGGCAGTCAGCGCCCTGGAGAAAGTTTGTCACCTCAGTAGTGCCTTCGGCCAGAGCACCGAACATGACGGCCCGGTGCGATATGGACTTATCTCCCGGAATGGAGACTGTACCCTTAAGGGGGGAAGTTGCTCTTGTAAGTTTCATGGAATCAATACCTTTCTTTGCGGCTATCTTTCATATACTGTGTAGCGGTACCGTCTCAATAGTGCCACGGCCTTTTCCTCAGCTTCTTTTTCATAAAATTCCACGCGCAGCACTGCTTCCTCAAATTCTCTGTTGTGGACGATGCCGATATTTTTTATACTGATGCCATTTGTGGCAAGTATGGTAGAGAGCGCAGCAATTCCGCCGGCTTCATCTACCATATCGCAGTAGATGGCGTATACTTTTTTCAGCGGACCGCTGGAAGTATCGCTGATGGAATTCCTGTATTCCCGGGAGGCGGAGAAGAGATTGTATATCTCACCGGCGTCCTGTTCGGCCAGGGCGAACTTTACCGAGATCAGGCTGTTAATATAGTTATCCAGCACTTTTATTATATTGTCTCTGTTGGCAGAGCAGATCTGCTCCCACATCTCAGGGGAAGAGGAGGCGATCCGGGTGATATCCTTAAAACCTCCGGCTGCCATTGTCCTCATAGTCTCTTTTTCATTATCGGAATCCCTGACCAGATTTACCAGGGTGGATGCAATGATGTGGGGCAGATGGCTGATAGCGGCTGTTATATAATCATGCTCATGGTAATCCAGTATAAGGGGGATGGCTTTGAGAGAAGATGCAAGTTCTTCCATCCTCTTAAGCATTTCCTGGGAAACTTCCTCTGAAGGCGTCAGCACATAGTAGGCATTTTCTATCAGATGCCTTTTCGAATTCTGTATACCTGTCTTTTCTGAACCGGCCATAGGATGGCCGCCGATAAAGTTCTTCTGCATTCCCAGGACATTGACCTTCTCATGGATATCCGTCTTTGTGCTGCCCACATCGGTAAGGATGCAGTCAGCTCCGATCAGGGGCTTAAGGCGCTCAAGACAGGATGCATTTGTTTCCACAGGGGCGCACAAAAAAATGTAGTCACATCTGCCAAAAGCTTCAGAGATCCCGTCATATGCTTCGTCAATGATATTCTCATCCAGGGCATAGTCCAGGGTGGAACGGCTGCGCGTATGTGCGATCAGACGCGCGTCAGGGTAGAAGAAGCGGATCGCCCTTGCTATAGAGCCTCCTATCAATCCAAGGCCGATAAATCCGGCCGTAAAGTCTGATTTCATCTGAATTTCCTTCCTGCCAGTTCTGCATAAGGCGCCAGTTCGTCAGTCAGTGAATCGAACTGTTCAAATGTAAGTGACTGCGGCCCGTCGGAGAGCGCGCAGGCAGGGTTGTTATGTACCTCGATCATGAGTCCGTCAGCGCCTGCAGCTATGGCACATTTGGCAAGGGGAGCTACATAGTTCCTTACTCCCGTGGCGTGGCTTGGATCAACTATGATAGGAAGATGGGACTTTGCCTTTATGACAGGAACTGCGCTGATATCGAGAGTATTTCTGGTGGCTGTCTCAAAGGTACGTATACCGCGCTCACAGAGAACTACATTTGGATTCCCCTCAGAGATAATGTATTCCGCTGCGTTCAGCCATTCATCAATTGTGGCGGCCAGGCCGCGTTTTAGCAGGACAGGAAGTCCGGAACGCCCGGCTTCTTTTAATAGCTGGAAATTCTGCATATTTCTTGCGCCTATCTGGATCATATCCACGTATTTTGCAGCCGCCTCAATAGCCGCTTCACTGATCACTTCGCAGATAGTAGAGAGACCGGTCTCTTCTCTGGCTGTCTGCATATAACGCAGGCCCTCCTCCTCCAGACCCTGGAAGGAATAAGGGGATGTGCGGGGTTTATATGCTCCTCCGCGCACAAAAGTAGCTCCAGCCTTTTTAACTGCCCTGGCTATGAGCATGAGCTGTTCTTCTGACTCCACTGCGCAGGGGCCTGCCATGATCGTCATTGTGTCAGGACCTATCTCTGCATTGCCTACCTTTACATAGGTGGGCTGCGGGTGGAATTTTTTGTTGGAGAGCTTGTAGCTCTCTGTTACCGGGACTATTTTATCTACTTCGGGAGCAAGCTCCAGGTTCTGGTTGGCCAGTCTTGTCTTATCGCCCACAACACCGATGATCGTAACTTCCTCACCTTGAGAGAGATGAACCTGAAGACCCTTTGACTTGACAATTTCTGTCACATTATTTATAGACGCCTGTGACGCATGCGGTTTCATTACAATAATCATAATATATACCTTTTCTTTCTGACTCTTTTGGAGCACGGATTTTCTGTAACATACATTCTACTATCGAAATGGAAATGTGTCAACACTATGTTGCGTTAAAGTGCGAAAAATCTATGCGCGGTTCTCATTACAGGCAAAAGCCATGGAAATTCCAATAGAAAACCTGAGAAAAGCCTGTAAATAAGGCCTTTTTGCACCCCTAAAAAAATATTTGGTAAAAATGGATAAAAAGCTTGAAATATTATGACAATTTTAGTAAAATGTATCCATAGACTTATTCGAAGAGATACGTGTGAAACGTTCTCAAATAACTAGTATTGGAGGATATGTATATGAAGGTTTACACAACGGACAAAATTCGAAACGTCGTCATCTTAGGTCATGGCGGAGCAGGAAAGACTAGCCTTGTAGAGGCGATGGCTTACTTAGGCGGAATTACCAGCAGGCTTGGAAATGTTACAGAAGGAAATACCATCAGTGATTATGATAAAGAAGAGATCAAGAGAAAATTTTCAATTAATATGACGATGGTTCCCGTAATCTGGGGCGATACAAAAGTCAATGTGCTGGATACACCGGGATACTTTGATTTTGTCGGTGAAGCTGAAGAAGCAGCGGCAGCGGCAGACGCAGCCGTAATCGTAGTCTCCGGCAAGAGCGGAGTGGAAGTAGGCACTCAGAAGGCATGGGATCTCTGTGAGAAATATAAACTCCCCAGAATGTTCTTTGTGACGAACATGGATGTGGATAATGCCAGCTACCGTGAAGTTGTTGAGAAGCTGACAGATCTCTATGGAAAGAAGATAGCTCCTATCCATCTGCCCATCCGTGAGAATGAGAAGTTTGTCGGATATGTAAATGTAGTTAAAAAAGCGGGCAGAAGGTGGGTAGACCGCGGAAATAAAGTAGAGTGTGAGATTCCGGAATATTCTATGGAATACCTGGAGAAATACCGCGAGTCACTTCTGGAAGCAGTTGCTGAGACAAGTGAAGAATTTATGGATCGCTATTTCTCAGGTGATGAGTTCTCAGTGGCAGAGATCATGATGGCCCTCACGGCAAATGTGGATGATGGGACGATCGTACCGGTGGCTATGGGGTCCAGCGTAAATGTTCAGGGCGTTGCCAACCTGCTGGATGATATCGTACAGTATTTCCCGAGCCCGGACAAACGGAGTGTCAATGGGATCAACACAAAGACAAATGAGATATTCGAGGCGAATTATGATTTCTCAAAAGCTAAATCCGCCCTTATCTTTAAGACAATCGTGGATCCGTTCATCGGAAAATATTCACTTATAAAAGTATGCTCCGGCGTTATCAAGAATGATGATACCTTATATAATATCGATAAGGATACAGAAGAGAAGCTGAATAAGCTTTACATATTCGAAGGAAGCAAGCCGGTGGAGGTACCGGAGCTGCACGCAGGAGATATCGGCGCTATCGGCAAGCTTGCCAAGGCACGTACCGGCGATACTCTCTCCACAAAGGCTGCGCCTATCCGCTACGGCAGGATCGAGGTCTCCACACCGTATACTTATAAGAGGTATAAAGCGGTGAACAAGGGTGATGAGGATAAGATCTCCCAGGCACTGACAAAGATGATGCATGAGGACCTCACCATGAAGGCTGTCAATGACGCTGAGAACCATCAGTCACTGATTTACGGCATGGGTGACCAGCATATCGATATCATTCAGAGCAAACTGAATACAAAATATAAAATCGAGATCGAACTGGATAAGCCGAAGGTGGCTTTCCGTGAGACTATCCGCAAAAAAGCTGATGTGGAAGCTAAATATAAAAAACAGTCAGGCGGACATGGACAGTATGGACACGTTAAGATGCGCTTTGAGCCTTCAGGAGATTTAGAGACAGCTTATGTATTTGATCAGGAAGTAGTAGGCGGAGCAGTTCCGAAAAACTATTTCCCGGCAGTAGAAAAAGGAGTCCAGGAAGCCGTACAGAAAGGCCCTCTGGCCGCATATCCAGTTGTAGGCGTCAAGGCAGTGCTCTATGACGGATCTTATCATCCGGTAGACTCCTCCGAGATGGCATTTAAGACAGCTTCCGTCCAGGCATTTAAGAAAGGCTTTATGGAAGCTTCACCGGTACTCCTTGAGCCGATCGCTTCCATGAAAGTGACAGTTCCTGACAAGTATACAGGAGATGTCATGGGTGATCTGAATAAGCGCCGCGGCCGTGTGCTGGGTATGAATCCTGACCACAAGGGCAACCAGGTCATTGAGGCTGATATTCCTATGACAGAGGTCTACGGCTATTCCACAACGCTTCGCTCTATGACAGGAGGCAGCGGTGATTTCTCATATGAGTTTGCACGCTATGAGCAGGCTCCGTCAGATGTTCAGGCTAAAGAAGTGGCTGAGAGGGCAAGTAAGGTCAATACAAACGAAGAGTAAAAAAGTACTTTAAAAATCTTGATACTTATGCTATAATAGCAAAAGTTAATCAAAGTGAGGAGGCTAATAGCATGAAGCATATCAAGACACTGAATACACAGACTTTACAGAACACCTTGAAAAAAGGCGGCTGCGGAGAATGCCAGACTTCCTGCCAGTCAGCATGCAAGACATCCTGTACAGTAGGAAATCAGAGCTGCGAAAATAATAAATAAGTATAATGATATAAGCAGCGGATATTGATCCGCTGCTTATTGTACTTAAATTGTCACTGTTCGCAGAACCGCGGTCAAGCCGCAGAAAATAAGTACTTCCGGATACTCGATAGCTTGTTTGGGAACGGGCGGCAATCGGGTATTTTGTTATGGAATTGAGTTGAAAGGGGATTAAAGTGGTCCATCAATATAAAAATAATGGCTATAATATAGTCTTGGACGTTAACAGCGGTGCAGTGCATGTGGTGGATGACGTAGTATACGATGTGATTCCTTTTATGGAAAAGGGAGAACCAGATGAGAACATAGTCAGCAGTCTGAAAGAGAAATACGGTATTGAAGAAATAGAAGAGGCCGTATCTGACTGCAGGGAACTGAAGGAAGCAGGGTTCTTATTCACAGAAGATAACTACAAGCCGTCGATCGAGGCATTCAAAAAACGTCCTACGGTAGTAAAAGCCCTCTGTCTCCACATCGCACATGACTGTAATCTGGCCTGTCGCTACTGCTTTGCTGAAGAAGGGGAATACCATGGGCGCAGGGCTCTGATGAGTTTTGAGGTTGGAAAACAGGCTCTGGACTTTCTGATTGCAAATTCAGGGAACAGAAGGAACCTGGAGGTGGATTTCTTCGGCGGGGAACCTCTGATGAACTGGCAGGTGGTAAAGGATCTTGTGGAATACGGCCGCAGTCAGGAGAAGCTCCATGATAAGAATTTCAGGTTTACGCTGACCACAAACGGAGTTCTTTTAAATGATGAGATTATGGAATTCTGCAATAAAGAGATGGCAAATGTAGTCCTCAGCATTGACGGCAGGAAAGAAGTCAATGATAAAATGAGGCCTTTCAGGAACGGCAGCGGCAGCTATGATCTGATCGTACCGAAGTTCAAAAAATTTGCTGACAGCAGAAACCAGGAGAAGTATTATGTGAGAGGAACTTTCACGCATGAAAACCTGGATTTTGCAGAGGATGTGCTGCATCTGGCCGATATGGGATTTAAACAGGTATCGGTGGAGCCGGTGGTAGCCTCGCCGGAGGAAGAGTATGCCATCCGCGAAGAAGACATCGCCAGAATATGCGAAGAGTATGATAAGCTTGCCGCAGAGATGGTGAAAAGGGAGAGAGAAGGAAGAGGATTTACCTTTTTCCATTTTATGATCGATCTGACAGGAGGCCCCTGTGTCTATAAGAGATTATCAGGGTGCGGCTCCGGAACAGAATATCTGGCAGTGACACCGTGGGGGGATTTCTATCCGTGCCATCAGTTCGTCGGAGAGGAAGAATTTCTTATGGGAAATGTCTTTGACGGAATAAAGCGGGAGGATATCCAGGAAGAATTTAAAGGATGTAATGTCTATGCCAAGGACAAATGCAGGGACTGCTTTGCCAGATTCTACTGCAGCGGCGGATGCGCAGCCAACTCCTATAAATTTCACGGCTCGATTAATGATGCCTATGATATCGGGTGCGAGCTCCAGAGAAAACGTGTGGAGTGCGCCATCATGATAAAGGCTGCTTTGGCAGAAGAAAGTGAAGAATAGGAACAGAAGGAGAAGAAAAAGAAATGAAGAAAAACAGAGCAATTTTAGTGGTTGTTCTGGCAGCCCTGGTCTTAGGCCTGCTGTCTTTTACAGCGGGAATTGGATTTGGACCTACCGGGACAGGTTCAGCAAAGAACATCAAGACAGGTCTTGACCTGGCTGGCGGAGTCAGCATAACGTATCAGGTAGTGGGGGATGAGGCGCCGTCTGCTGAAGATATGGCAGATACTATTTATAAGCTGCAGCAGCGTGTAGACCAGTACAGCACAGAGGCACAGGTCTATCAGGAAGGCAGTGACAGGATCAATATCGAGATCCCTGGCGTTACAGATGCAAATGCGATCCTGGAGGATTTAGGAAAGCCTGGTTCTCTGGAATTTAAGACCCAGGACGGAGAGGTGGTTATCACTGGTATTGATGTGGAGACTGCTTCTGCACAGGCAGGTGCGGATGAAATGGGAAATAAGCAGTACTCTGTTGAACTGCGTCTGACAGATGAAGGCGCGAAAAAGTTCGGTGAAGCTACTACAAATAATATCGGAAAGCCGATCTATATTATTTATAATGGTGAGACGATCAGCTATCCTACAGTAGAAGCAGCCATCACAGGCGGTGTGGCTTATATTACAAAGATGGGAAGCCAGGAAGCAGCTGAAAGCCTTGCGTCCTATATCCGTATAGGATCACTTTCACTGACACTGGAAGAGCTGCGCTCTAATGTGGTCGGTGCACAGCTGGGTGAGGAAGCTATTTCTACAAGCCTTCTGGCAGGTATCATAGGCCTTATCATTGTTATCATATTCATGATCATTGTTTACCGTGTCCCTGGTGTAGTTGCGAGTATCTCACTGCTGATCTATACCACGCTGATGCTGGTAATGTTAAACGCATTTGATATTACGCTGACCCTTTCCGGTATAGCAGGTATCATTCTGAGTATCGGTATGGCCGTAGATGCCAATGTTATTATCTACGCACGTATCCGTGAGGAGATAGCTGCTGATAAGAGTGTGAAGGCTTCCATACAGTCAGGTTTCCAGAAGGCTCTCTCAGCGATTGTGGACGGCAATATCACTACCCTGATCGCAGCGGCAGTACTTGGACTTATGGGAATGGGAAGTATCAAAGGCTTTGCACAGACGCTGGCTCTTGGTATCGTGTTATCCATGTTTACAGCTCTTGTTGTATCAAGGCTTCTCATGAATGCTCTGTTTGCCCTGGGCGTTAAGGATGAGAAATACTATGGAAGACAGAAGGAAAGAAAAGTAATTAATTTCCTTGGCAAGAAACATATATTCTTTGTGATCTCGATCGTTCTTGTGCTGGCAGGTCCTCTGACCATGCTTGTGCACAGCAGTTCAGGCGGAGCGCTGAATTACAGCCTGGAATTTAAGGGCGGTACCTCCACAGATGTGACCTTCAATGAAGACCTGACTATCGCTGACATTGATTCTCAGGTGAAGCCGGTCGTACAGGAGATCACAAATGATGCAAACATACAGACACAGAAGGTGGCGGGCACAAACCAGGTCATCATTAAGACAAGAGAACTCAGCCTGGACGAAAGGGAAGCACTGAATACGGCGCTTGCAGATAAGTTCGGAGTTGATGAGAGCCTGATAACTGCAGAGAGTATTTCTTCTACGATCAGCAATGAGATGAGAAGCGATGCAATTATAGCAGTAATCATAGCTACGATCTGTATGCTGATCTATATCTGGTTCCGCTTTAAAGATATCCGCTTTGCCACGAGTGCAGTTATCGCCCTTGTGCATGACGTGCTTGTTGTACTTGCATTTTACGCTATAGCATGGGTATCCGTGGGCAATACATTTATTGCATGTATGCTGACAATCGTTGGTTACTCTATCAATGCCACCATCGTTATCTTTGACCGTATCCGTGAAAATATGAAGCTGATGCAGAAGAAGGATACCATTGCTGACGTTGTAAATAAGAGTATTACACAGACTCTGACAAGAAGTATCTATACTTCCTTTACTACATTTGTCATGGTGGCTGCCCTCTACATACTGGGTGTGCCTTCCATTCAGGAATTTGCCCTTCCTCTGATGGTAGGTATCCTCTGCGGAGCATACTCTTCAGTGTGCATCACAGGAGCGCTGTGGTATGTTATGAAGACAAAGTCATTGAAAAAGCAGGATGAAGTTAAAAAAGTAACATCTAAGAAAAACAAGTAATAATTTTAGCGGAGGCGTTGCAGAGTGCAGCGCCTCTTTGACTATACAGAGGAGGAACATTATGGAAAAATGGGTGGTTTCGGCCAAGCGGGCAGATTTTGCCGCAATAGCTGAGAGATTCCATATCGACCAGGTGACAGCCAGGATCATCAGAAACAGGGATGTGGTCACAGAAGAAGAAATAGAGGAATATCTGACAGGCACGCTGGAGAGCCTGGCCAGCCCCCATCTGCTCATGGACTGCGATAAAGCGGCCGGTATCCTGGCTGAGAAGATAAGAGAACAGAAAGCTGTAAGGGTCATAGGAGACTATGATATTGACGGGGTGTGTTCAACCTATATCCTGTTGTCGGGCCTGAAAAGATGCGGGGCAAATGTGGACATTGAGATACCTGACAGGATCAGGGACGGCTATGGTATCAATGAGCAGCTCATACAGCAGGCATATGAGGACGGGACCGACACGATCCTCACCTGTGACAATGGGATTGCGGCAATTGAACAGGTGGCCTATGCTAAGAAGCTGGGTATGTGTGTGATCGTCACAGACCATCATGAACTTCATTTCGATGAGAAAGAAGGAGAGAAAGTACTTAAGATGCCTGAAGCAGATGCAGTAGTCAATCCCAAAAGGCCTGACTGTGCATATCCGTTTAAAGGGCTCTGCGGGGCTGCCGTAGCCTATAAGCTTATCAGATGCCTCTATGGAGCCATGGGGCTTCCGGAAGAGGAGGCTGATGCTTTTGTGGAATATGCGGCGATAGCAACTGTTGGGGATGTGATGGACTTAAAGGGCGAGAACAGGATCCTTGTAAAAGAAGGGCTGAAGATGCTGCGCAGGACAGGCAATGCGGGGCTTAGGGCTCTTATACATGAGAACGGGCTGGAGGATGCCCACATAGGTGCATATCATATAGGTTTTGTATTAGGACCATGTATAAATGCCAGCGGCCGGCTGGACACTGCTAAAAAGGCTCTGGCGCTGCTCGCTGAGGAAGACGGGGAGAAGGCTGCCCTCCTGGCAGCTGAACTGAGGCAGTTGAATGATGAGCGGAAGCAGATGACGTCAGAAGGCCTGGAAGAAGCCATAAAGATCATCGAGGAAGGGGCGCTGAAGCTGGATAAGGTACTTGTTGTTTATCTGCCCTCCTGCCACGAGAGCCTTGCGGGGATCATAGCGGGGCGGATCAGGGAAAGATACAATAAGCCTGTTTTTGTGCTGACAGATTCAGAAGGAAAGGTAAAGGGATCAGGCCGCTCTATTGAGGCCTATAATATGTTTGAGGGGATGATGTCTGTTCAGGAGCTTTTCGTAAAATTCGGGGGGCATCCCATGGCGGGAGGGCTTACACTGGAGAAAGAGAATGTGGAGCTCTTCAGAAAAAAAATAAATATGCAGGCAGCCTTGACAGATGAAGACTTTATTCCTAAAATAACAATTGACGTCCCTATGCCCATCCATTACATAACGGAAAAGCTGATAGGTGAACTGGAGCTTCTGGAGCCTTTTGGAAAAGGCAATACAAAGCCTGTATTTGCTGAAAAAGGCCTGACAGTCACAGGAGCCAGAATTCTTGGCAAAAACAGGAATGTACTGAAGTTCCAGGTGCTGAACCAGTCAGGTACCGTGATGGACGCCATGTATTTCGGGGATGTGAATAAGATGCTGGACTATCTGAGTGAAAAGTTCGGGCCGGGTGAAGTGCAGAAGATGCTGCAGCAGCGGGAAAATAATATTTCCATGTCCGTCACTTATTATCCTTCTGTAAATGAATTCAGGGATAAGAGGAGCATACAGATAGTCATACAAAATTATCAGTAAAGGCAAAATGCCAAAGGAGGATTATGAAAAAAATAGGATTAAAAATCGGAGCAGTACTGGCTGTGATTATCCTGGCAGGAATTTATTACTACGTAAATCTGCCGGCAATCAATATCCATGCATCAGGGTTCTGGACATTTCTTATGGTTGCAGTGGTATTTATACTTGTTATCTATGGTTTCAGGAAAAAGGTGCGCACTGTAGATGATGTGAAAGACAGCAAAGGATTAAAGATCGGCATCGGAGTCCTGATATTGATCGTAATCGTGTATCTGGGCGGCAGCGTACTGTCCTCTCCGATCGTGAATGCCAAGAAGTATCAGGCGCTCATCAATGCACAGAGCAGGGACTTTACAGAGGATATCAAAGAAGTAAATTATAACCAGATCCCTCTTTTGGACAAGGATTCTGCAGCGCTTCTTGGAAACAGGAAAATGGGAAGCATGGTAGACATGGTATCTCAGTTTGAGGTGAGCAATCTGTATACCCAGATCAATTACCAGGATATGCCTGTGAGGGTTACACCGCTTGTATATGCCAGCCCGATCAAGTGGCTGACAAACCAGTCAAAGGGAATTCCGGCTTATATAAGGATCGATATGGCAAACCAGAATACAGAGCTTGTCAAGCTGGACCAGCCTATCAAGTATTCCCAGTCAGAATACTTTAACAGGAATATTAACAGACATCTCAGATTCCGTTATCCGACATATATTTTTGATACATTGAGCTTTGAGATAGATGATGAGGGAACACCGTACTGGGTGTGCCCTGTAAAGAAGTTTAACATTGGCCTGTTCGGCGGGGTAACTATAGGAAGAGTGGTGCTCTGTAATGCCATAACAGGGGAGACGCAGGATTATACTGTGGAGGACTGTCCTACGTGGGTTGACCATGTGTTCTCGGCAGATCTTCTGATCCAGCTGTATGATTATCACGGCAGCCTCCAGAACGGATACTTTAACAGTATCCTGGGACAGAAGGGGTGCCTGAAAACTACAGACGGCTATAACTACCTGGCAATGGATGATGATGTCTGGGTATATTCAGGCATCACCTCCGTGAGCGGTGACCAGTCTAATGTGGGCTTTGTGCTCATGAACCAGAGGACCATGGAATGCCGCAGATATGACATAGCAGGGGCGGAGGAATACTCTGCCATGGGCTCTGCTGAGGGACAGGTGCAGAACTTAGGATACAAGGCGACCTTCCCGCTGCTGTTAAATATTGCAGGGGAGCCTACGTACTTCATGGCGCTGAAGGACGGCGCAGGTCTTGTTAAGAAGTATGCCATGGTCAATATCCAGAAATACCAGAATGTGGCTATAGGCGATACAGTATCTGAATGTGAGAAGGCATATATCAACCTGCTTAAAGAGGGTGGCATCACTACGACAGATACAGAGTCTATCAAGACTGCTTCAGGGAAAATAGCGAAGATAGCACAGGGAGTCATTGATGGGAATTCACATTATTACATCATGCTGGAAGGCAGTGATGAGATTTATGACGTGTCTGTTGTAGATTACCTGAATATCATCAAGTATAATGTGGGAGATAAGATCACACTGGAATATACAGAAGGGCAGGACAGCAATGCCGTCCTGGGCATCAAATAAGATATGCCGGACAGGCAATAGGAATTGAAAACTGAAGTGCTGCCCGCGGGCTCTGTCATGGAAGGCAGAAGCCCGGCGGGCAGCCATATTATCTGGAAAAATAATGAGGAGGTATAGTAGATGAAAAAACAGGCATTCAACCCTTATCTGCCAAGCTGTGAGTACATCCCGGACGGGGAGCCGTATGTGTTTGGGGACAGGCTTTATGTATATGGCTCCCATGATAAGTTTAATGGGGAAGCTTTCTGCATGAATGATTATGTATGCTGGTCTGCGCCTGTGGACGATCTGTCAGACTGGAGATGTGAGGGAGTAATATACAGAAGGAGCCAGGATCCAAGAAATGCGGACGGCACGCATTACATGTATGCCCCAGATATCGTCAGAGGGCCGGATGGAAGATATTATCTGTATTACACACTTGATATGATTGGTATTATGGCGGTGGCGGCCGGGGATTCTCCCACAGGCCCGTTTGAATACTATGGGGAAGTGCGCCATGCATCAGGGGCGGCTGTGGGTGAGGCGAAGGGAGATATTTATCAGTTTGATCCGGGAGTCCTCCTGGATGATGACGGAAGAGTATTCCTCTATACCGGGTTTGGCGCGCCTGTAAGCGAGTCCAGTGAGGAAAAGTTTATGCATGGACGGCGCTATGAGGGGGCATACTGCATGGAACTGGAGAGTGATATGCTGACAGTGAAAGGAGAGCCTGTGTGCATTATACCTCAGGTGTCTTATTCTGCGGGCACAGAATTCGAGGGTCACGCTTTCTTTGAAGCAAGTTCGATCAGAAAGACAGGCGGTACATATTATTTTATATATTCTTCAATCAACAGCCATGAGCTCTGTTATGCTGTCAGCAGATATCCTGACAGAGGATATTCTTATGGGGGAACGGTTGTTTCAAATGGTGATGTAGGGTTAAACGGCTGGACAACAAAGCATTCTTCTAATTATATCGGAAATAATCATGGAGGTATGGTCAGGGTAAAGGATCAGTGGTATATTTTCTATCACCGCCATACGAACCAGCATGCGTTTTCCCGTCAGGGATGCGCAGAGCCTATAGAGTTTGACAAAAACGGAAGGATCCTGCAGGCTGAGATTACAAGCTGCGGACTCAACGGAAAACCGCTGAGGGGGACAGGCAGGTATGAGGCATCAATAGCATGTTCTCTTTTTTCTAAAGATGGTGCGGGATTTATTTATGAGATCGGTGATTTATCAGTTCATCCCTACTTTACACAGACAGGAGAAGACAGAGAGGAGCAGGGGGATCAGTACATAGCGAATATGCAGGACGGAGCTGTTGCAGGCTTCAAGTATTTTGACCTTACTGAGACGAGAAGGATTAGGATAGAGATATCAGGAAATGGAAAAGGATACATGGAAGTTATGAGCGGCCCTGAGGGCAGCGTCTGCTGCAGGATCCCCGTGGATACGGGAAACCCTGCGGCTGTTATGGAATCAAAGCTGAACCTGCATGATGACAGGGCGCAGCTGTATTTCAGATTTACAGGGGAGGGAAGCATCAATTTCCATTCGTTTGAACTGGAAAGCTGATAAAGTCCTGACGGGCTTTAGGCGGCCGTCAGACGTCTTTACGGTTCCCGGATTTTATTCTTTAACCTGTATTGGCTGGGTGAGATGCCGTATACATTTTTGAAGGCTCTTGAGAAATGCAGCTGGTTGGGATAGCCTACAGAGCCGCAGATCTTGCTGATGGGAAGGTCTGTGGTTTTCAGCTGTTCTGCAGCCTTGGACATGCGGAAATGGATCAGGAATTCCTGGGGGCTCTGGGAGAGGGCCTCCTTAAAGATTTTTCCGAAATAGCTGCGGTTCAGGCTGCAGCCTCTGGCCATATCTTCCACAGTGATGTTCTGTGCATAGTTTTGTTCAATGAAACCGATAGCTTCACGCACATAAAAATCCCTCAGCCTGCCTTCCTGAAGGCGTTTTTTGGAAGATGACGAGGTGATAAGGGCATCCAGGGCCAGAAACAGATGACCTGTGAGGTTGAGCGGCGAGGCTTGGGAATGGCTTGCAATATAGAGCAGCTCATCTCTCAGAATGGCCCCAAGCTCCGGATAGTTGGGGACATAAACAGGAGCTTCCTCCGCAAGTCCGGCCATTTCCAGGGATTCGCGGACCTTGATCCCGTCAAATTCAATCCATGTATACTCCCAGGGTTCGTGTTCGTCAGCGTAATAGGTGTTCACAAGTCCCGGATAAATAAGAAAGCCTGTGTCAGCGGCCAGCTCGAATTTCCTTGTGATCCCTTTGGAATCTGTAGCGTTTAAGACACCTTTTCCGGAAATGACATAATGGAAAAGATAATGATTGCGTATATAAGGGCCGTAGGAATGAAGAGGATCACATTTTTCATAGCCATACTGGAAAAGCGAGAGGTCGACAAAACGCTCATTTGGGAATACAGAAAATAAAACATCGCTCATAGAATATCCTCCCGGGGGTTACCGTTTTTTTTATTATATACTAAAATGTGCCGGGACAGCAATAAAAAGGGGAAAATATAATGAGAAAGAGAAAAGACCTGACAGCAGAAAATGAGTCTGCCGGGGCGGAAAAAAATGATTTCAGCAGGGGAAGCGTATCCGGCAATATATTAAGCCTGGCAATACCCATGACGCTTGCCCAGCTGATAAATGTCCTGTACAGTGTGGTGGACAGGATCTATATAGGGCACATTCCTGATGCCTCTACCCAGGCGCTGACTGGGATTGGGCTTACACTGCCCATCATTACCATCATCACAGCTTTTGCAAATCTGTTCGGCATGGGGGGAGCGCCTCTGTGTTCCATCGCCAGGGGGAAGAAGGATTATAAGAGAGCGGCGTCCATTATGGGGACATCTTTTTCTATGCTGCTTGTATCAGGCATTATCCTGATGGCTGCCTGCTATATATTTAAAAAACCTGTCCTCTATCTGTTTGGGGCCAGCGACGCTACATATCCTTATGCAGATGATTATATCTCAATCTATCTGGTGGGCACGCTTTTTGTCATGATCAGCCTGGGGATGAACAGCTTTATTAATTCCCAGGGCTTTGGGAAAACGGGGATGGCCACAGTCATGCTGGGAGCAGTAACAAACCTGGTGCTTGACCCGGTCTTTATATTTGTATTCCATATGGGAGTGAGGGGAGCTGCCGCAGCCACAGTGATATCTCAGGGAATATCAGCCCTCTGGGTGCTGCGCTTCCTGACGGGAGAAAAGGCGATCCTGAAACTGGATAAGAAGAATATAAAGATAAAATGGGGCCTTGTAAAAGAGATATCAGCCCTGGGGCTTTCCGGTTTTGTAATGGCTGTCACAAACGGCTCCGTACAGATAATGTGCAATGCCACTCTGGCACGATACGGAGGGGATCTGTATGTTGGGATCATGACTGTGATAAATTCCGTGAGGGAGATCATTAATATGCCTGTTAATGGAATCACTAACGGAGCGCAGCCTGTCATGGGATTTAACTATGGGGCAGGAGAGTACGGGCGGGTAAAATCCGCGATCAAGTTTACAACTGTCTCCTGTATTGCATTTACGTGCGTGGCATGGGCCCTGATCTTTTTTGCGCCTGAATTCTTTATCAGGCTTTTTAACAGCGATCCTGCGCTGCTCAGCCAGGGCGTGCCGGCGATGAAGATTTATTTCTTTGGTATTTTTATGATGGCGCTGCAGTTTTCAGGGCAGTCTACCTTTGTGGCCCTGGGAAAATCAAAGCAGGCTGTATTTTTCTCGATTTTCAGGAAGGTGATCATAGTCATCCCCCTGACTCTGCTGCTGCCGAAGCTTAGCGGTCTGGGGGCAAACGGTGTCTTTCTGGCTGAGCCTGTCTCAAACTTCATAGGCGGTATTGCCAGCTTTGTGACTATGCTTATTACCGTTATGCCGGTGCTCTCTAAAAAAGATACAGCAGCAGGCAGGTGATTTGACAATGCGCTCCAGGCATTGGCTGTGTCATGCCCTCCTGCTGCGCTTTGCAAGTATCTTTCCTGCCGTGAAGCAGAGAATGCTTCCAAGTACAACGCCGCCCAGGATCATCAGCGCACAGTGCATGAAAAAGGTATCTGGCAGTATGGTGATGACAGGGTCCGTTGCGGCATCGAAGATCCAATAATCATTATTGAAGAAAATATGATGGAAGGTCACAAAAAAATTATCCCAGTTGAGAGCGATCAGCGCCCCCAGCACAGCCGGAACGACGATACTTAGAAGAGAAGCTCCGAACAGGAAGGAAAAATCCTTCTTTTTGGCTTTAATGACTGTCCATACCAGGGCAGCCAGGAAAGCGGCAATACACAGGTACTGTACGGCAACGAAGATATTTTTTACTTCCACAAAGTGGATCCTGCCTGTATCTGACATGGCAAGAGTAGGGAATTTAAGCTCACTGTGATTGAACATAGAATTGTAATCGATCAGAGCGTCATAATTTTCCCGTATCTCATCTGCCGGATAACCTGATTCTGCCGGAATATCCAGATGGCCGATGTCAAAATAATACAGCGGACGGAAATTCAGAGTAATGACTACTGAAAATGAAATGATGAAAAGCATATAAATGACAGCAAGTATAAGGCTGTCTGGTGAATACCACTTATTTTTCATGAGTGCCTCCTGTTTAAATTTTGGTTTTGTGTTTTAGTATACAACATCTCTTGACAAATGCAAGCAAAATGAGTAGAATAACTAAAAGTAACAAATATATGCAAAGACAGTGAAGAGGAGTATTAAGAACCCACCGTTTACAGAGAGCTGCCGGCAGGTGGAAGGCAGCAGCGTAA
Organism: Murimonas intestini; assembly: GCA_003148945.1. Taxonomy (GTDB): domain Bacteria; phylum Bacillota; class Clostridia; order Lachnospirales; family Lachnospiraceae; genus Murimonas; species Murimonas intestini. The sequence goes on from QGGY01000001.1 coordinate 403,201, forward strand.
GTTCCCAACTCGCCTCGGAGTTCCCTGGCTGAAATATTTCCCGATGATGGCAAGTCAGTTATATGCAGTGCGCATCATTTTGGAGATCCATAGGGCAGGGCGGGCTTTCCCGTTACAGAATATAAATGAGTGCACCGCAGCAGAGTATTCTGCCGGCAGGTGAATTAGAGTGGTACCACGGAATCGCAAGCCCTTTCGTCTCTAAATAATGTATAGAGAGGGCTTTTTTTGATGTTTTTATTTAGATGTTATTAAAGGAGGAATTTAACAATGGCTGTACCTTATAATCATAAGGCAATCGAGAAGAAATGGCGTCAGAACTGGGAGAAGAACCCTGTAAACGTAGATGACGGCAAAAAACAAAAATATTACTGTCTGGACATGTTTCCGTATCCGTCAGGAAACGGACTGCATGTAGGCCATTGGAGAGGCTATGTTATCTCTGATGTGTGGAGCAGGTATAAAATGCTTCAGGGATATTACCTGATCCATCCCATGGGCTGGGACGCTTTCGGGCTTCCAGCGGAAAATTACGCGATCAAGATGGGCGTTCATCCGGCAATCTCCACAGCTGAGAACGTGGCAAACATTAAACGCCAGATCAATGAGATCGCTGCAGTTTACGACTGGGACAGGGAAGTTAATACGACAGACCCTGATTTCTATAAGTGGACACAGTGGATATTTGTAAAGATGTTCAAGGCAGGACTGGCATATGAGAAAGAGTTCCCCATCAACTGGTGTCCGTCATGCAAGACGGGACTGGCTAATGAAGAGGTAGTGAACGGCGCATGTGAGCGCTGCGGAACTCCTGTAACGAAAAAGAACCTGCGCCAGTGGATGCTGAAGATCACAGCATATGCAGAGAGGCTCTTAAATGACCTGGATAAGCTGGACTGGCCTGAAAAGGTTAAAAAGATGCAGTCTGACTGGATAGGCAAGAGCCATGGCGCTGAGATAGACTTCGAGATCGATGGCAGCGACAAGACAGTGAAGGTATACACTACAAGGCCTGACACACTCTATGGAGCTACATTCATGGTACTGGCCCCGGAGCACGCCATGGCAAAGGAGCTGGCTTCAGAGGAAAAGAGGGCAGAAGTAGAGGATTATATTTTCAAGGCATCCATGAAATCTTCTGTAGACAGGCTGCAGGATAAGGAAAAGACAGGCGTATTTACGGGAAGCTATGCAATCAATCCCATCAATGGCGCGAAAGTGCCTATCTGGCTCTCTGACTATGTTCTGGCTGATTATGGAACAGGCGCCATCATGTGTGTGCCTGCCCACGATGACCGTGACTTTGAGTTTGCCAGAAAATTTGATATTCCTATTATCCAGGTGATCGCAAAAGACGGTGTTGAAATAGAGAATATGACAGAGGCGTATACTGCGCCGGGAATCATGATAAATTCCGGAGAATTTAATGGAATGAATTCAGAGGATGCCAAGAGGGATCTTCCGGAGATGCTGGAAAAACGCGGTATCGGCAAGGTAACGACAAATTACAAGCTGCGTGACTGGGTATTTTCCAGACAGCGTTACTGGGGAGAGCCTATCCCCATCATCCACTGCGACCACTGCGGAGCAGTGCCTGTACCGGAGGAAGAGCTGCCGTTGCGCCTGCCTGAGGTAGAGAGCTATCAGCCTACAGGCACAGGAGAATCACCGCTGGCAGCCATAGACGAATGGGTGAATACCACATGCCCTGTATGCGGGCGTCCTGCAAAAAGAGAGACAAATACAATGCCTCAGTGGGCAGGTTCCTCCTGGTATTTCCTGCGCTATGTAGACAGCCACAATGACAAAGAGCTTGTTTCAAGGGAAAAGGCCAACAAATACCTGCCTGTAGATATGTATATCGGCGGTGTGGAGCATGCTGTCCTGCATCTGCTGTATTCCAGGTTCTATACTAAATTCCTGCATGATATCGGTGTGGTGGATTTTGATGAGCCGTTTGCAAAACTGTTCAACCAGGGTATGATCACAGGCAAGAATGGGATCAAGATGAGCAAATCCAAGGGAAATGTAGTGTCACCGGATGACCTTGTGAGGGATTACGGATGCGACTCCCTGAGGATGTATGAGCTTTTCGTAGGACCGCCTGAGCTGGATGCAGAGTGGGATGACAGAGGAATCGACGGTGTATACCGCTTCATCAACCGTTTCTGGACTCTGGTGACGGACAATAAGGATAAAGATGTGCAGGCCTCCAAAGAGATGGTGAAGCTGCGCCACAGGATGGTCCATGACATTACCCAGAGGCTGGAGAGCTTCAGCCTGAATACAGTTATCTCCAAATTCATGGAGTATAATAATAAGATGATCGACCTGGCTAAGGAAGAGGGCGGAATCGACAAAGAGACATTAAAGACAGCAGTGATCCTGCTTGCTCCGTTTGCGCCGCATCTCTCAGAAGAGCTGTGGGAGCAGCTGGGAGGCAGCTCTTCAGTATTTGAGAATACATGGCCGGAGCATGACGAAGAAGCCATGAAGGACGACGAGGTAGAGGTACCTGTCCAGATCAACGGAAAGACACGCGCTGTGATCAAGGTTCCGGCAGAGATCTCCAAAGAGGATGCCATAGCAGCCGGAAAAGCGGCAGTGGCTGATAAGATCACAGGAAATATCATAAAAGAAATCTATGTTCCTAAGAAAATAGTGAATCTTGTTGTGAAATAAAAAATAAGAGGCAGTGTACCAGGCTGATAGATCAGCGGTACATTGCCTCTTATATGCTTGTCACTCAGCAGTGAGATAGAACTGCCAGCTCTCGTACTCAGCAGACGGCACAGGCAGGGGAAGTCCTCCGTTCATCAGGGCGGAGCCTGGGTACTGCTCCTGTCCGCCGTTGATCCTGTACAGGGCGCTGCTGCAAAGTCCTTTCAGCCTTATATAGACTGTTGAAGGATTCGGAGCTGTCCTTGTATTGACTACATTCACCAGAGCCGTGCGGCCGTCCTGGTCAGAAAATTCCCAGGCACAGTAGCGGTCGTCTGTAAAAGGATCTGTCAGTCTGTGGTAAATACCGTCCTGGATCAGAAAATAATACTTTTTAAAGTCTTTGATCTGCTCTTTGACGGCAGATTTTTCAGCAGCAGTCATTTTGCTGATATCCAGCTCGTATCCAAAGGTTCCTGACATGGCCACCACAGCTCTTGTGGACAGCGGCGTCACCCTTCCTGTCTGGTGGTTGGGCACTGCAGATACGTGGGAGCCTGCAGCGCTGACAGGATAGCCGAAGGAAGTGCCGTACTGGATCTTCAGCCTCTCTATTGCATCTGTATCATCACTGCACCAGATCTGGGGGGTATAATAAAGCATACCGGCATCAAAGCGTCCGCCGCCCCCGCTGCAGCCTTCAAACAGGATATCAGGAAAGCGTGATGTGAGCTTTTCAAGCATGTCATACAGGCCCAGGACATAGCGGTGGGCTGTTTCGCCCTGTCTGTCAGCAGGCAGGACGGCGCTGTAGATATCGCTCAGGCTCCTGTTAAAGTCCCATTTGACATATTCAATCCTGGCGCTGTCCAGAACAGAGCATAACTGGCTGTAGATATGTTCTCTTACATCTTCCCTTGAGAAATCCAGGACCAGCTGGTAACGGCTGCGAACAGGAGCTTTGCCCGGAACCTTCAGCGCCCAGTCAGGGTGAGAGCGGTAGAGGCTGCTGTCTTCGGAAATGCACTCAGGCTCGAACCAGATGCCGAACACCATCCCTGTCCCGTGTATCCTGTCAGACAGCTCCTTAAGAGTACATCCCAGTTTCTCTTCGTTTACAGTCCAGTCACCCAGCCCTGTATTATCGTCATTTCTGTTTCCAAACCATCCGTCATCCATGACAAAGAGCTCCACACCCAGCTCGGAAGCTTCTTTTGCCATTGAGACAAGCTTTTCTCCATTAAAATCAAAATATGTCCCTTCCCAGTTATTGATCAGGATGGGCCTTCTTGTTTTCTTGTGTTTTCCCCGGCAGAGATTGTTCCTGTACGCATTGTGGTAGATGCGGGAGAGGGCTGAGAGTCCGTCTGATGTATATGCTAGGGCGGCTTCGGGAACAGTGAAGGCAGCGCCCGGCTCTACCTTGAAATTGAAGTTGCCGGGGTGTATTCCCAGGACGATCCTGGTCTGGTCCATCTGGTCATATTCAGCCTCTCCCAGAAAATCTCCGCTGTAGAGGAAGGAAAAACCATAGCAGTCGCCGAAGTCTTCTGCTGTGTCACTTCCGGCGAGGATCATAAATGGATTGTAGTGATGGCTTGATGCGCCGCGTGTGCTGCCCGCAGACTGTATGCCTGGATGGATGGGGTTTCTTGTCAGCTGGCGTTCCATGGCATGTTTTCCGTGGAAGGTAATGAGGTCACGGGATCCGGACAGAAAATCCAGATTCAGGCTCATGGCTCTTTCCAGGTGGAAAGGCTGGCTGCCGGTATTTTCGATTACAGCAGCCCTTGTGATGATATCAGCCTCCTCCATCACTCCGTAATACAGATGTACGCGTACAGTGTCTGATTCATCTTTGAGAGTAATGATAAGGGTCTGAGCCTGTTCTCCCTCATTCAGATAGAGGGCGGGAAGGCCCTCAAGGGAATATTTCCCGTCTTCTGTCTGATAGGAATCGTACACAAGCTCTGTGGACGCACTGCCGTCTGCACGCCTGATTTTAAGTGCGCTGGGGCGGAAATCCCCGCTGCCATAGCAGGAATATTCCTGTGGCAGCGTATCCGGGGAATACGTCCTCTCATTGCCGGCCCTGTAGGGATTTCCTGAAAAACCATGATCTCCGTTTACAATGAGGTAGGACATGTCAAAGGGTGTTATTTTGGCTCCATAGTAAGTATGGAGAAGGGTCCCGTATTTGTCAGCTTTCATCTGATAGGTACTGCTTTTTGTCTGAAGGGTAAATAATTTTTTCTGCTCGTCAATAATAATAGCCATAGTTTCCTCCATATAGATTAGTCATGTTAATTGTTTGCTGCAATTATTTTACAGCACCGTTTACGACGCCGTTGATGATCTGTTTCTGGGCGAAGAGATAGAACAGCAGTATCGGTATCATAGCCAGCAGGTAAGATGCAAATGCCAGGTTATAATTTGTGCCGAACTTTGTCTGGAACAGCAGCTGTGCCAAAGGAAGTGTAGTATCACTTCCATCGCCGCCGCTTAACATTACCAGCGGTGTCATAACATCGTTCCATACTCCCAGTGCAGTGACGACAGCCACCGTAGCGTGCATGGGGCGCAGCAGCGGGAAACATATCTTCCAGAAGGTTGTCCAGGTATTGGCTCCGTCCACATAGGCCGCCTCCTCCAGGGCGATGGGAATATTCTTTAAGTAGCCTGTATAGAGCAGGAGGTTCATCGGGAAATAGAAGACTGCATACAGCAGTATCAGGCCGATCTTGTTGTCCAGTCCCAGGATGCTGACCTCTTTTACAAGAGGGAGCATGAGCATGGAGAAGGGAACGAACATTCCGCTGATAAAATACAGGTAGAGGAAGTTATAAAATTTCTTGTGTTCCTTATTGCGTCCCACAGCAAATGCGGCAATAGAATGGAGCACTATAGTAACGATCAGGGTGAGGGCTGTGATTAAGAAGGAATTTCCGATAGTACGGAAAAAATCTGTAACTCTGATCGCCTCTATAAAATTTGAAAAGTTCCAGGAAGCGGGGAAGGACAGGGCTCCCGCGATATCATTTGTCATTTCGCTTGGGTTTTTAAAAGCGATGATAATTGTCATGTATAATGGAAATAATACGGTAAAAGCCAGGAGAATAAGGATGATTGTCATCAGCCAGGATTTTCCGCTCTTTGGTTTTCTAACTGCTGCAGAATTTGCCATTATAACTGCACCTCCCTCTTATTTAAGAACTTCATCTGGAATACGGATATTGCTACTATTACGATAAAGTAGATCACTGAGTTTGCACTCTGGTAGCCGAACTGGTTGCCTGCCAGACCTGCCTTATAGATCAGGATCGAGATAGATTCAGTGGACTGGTTAGGACCGCCGTTTGTCATGGAGACGATCTGGTCAAATACCATAAGGAAATTCTTCATGCACAGCACCATATTGATCGTAAAAAATGGTGCAATGAGGGGAAAGGAAATCTTCCAGAATTTCTGCCACGGAGTAGTCCCGTCAATAGCAGCAGCCTCATATACTTCCTCAGGGATCGTCTGAAGCCCTGAGATATAGATGATCGTGTTAAATGCTATAGCCTGCCAGGAGGCGCAGACTACTATGGCCAGCCATGCAGTACCTTCACGGCTCAGAAGGCTGGTGCCCAGGAAGCTGCTTCCCACAGAAGAACCGATGCTGGGCAGGGATGAATGTGAAGATGAAGTTAAATACATAACCGATAACCAGGCCTCCAAGGATGTTAGGCAGGAAGAACAGGCCGCGGAAGAAGCCTTTCGCCCTGATCCTGGCATTCAGCAGCAGAGCCATGACCATACTCAGGACATTTACAATAATTGTAGCCGTAATGGCAAATTTAAATGTGAATAAGTAAGAATTGCCCACCCGGGAATCCCCAAACAGGTCAATATAGTTGCGAAGACCTACCCAGTCATAGCTTCCGAAGCCTTTGGAATTTGTAAGGCTGTATACGAATCCGCGCAGCAGCGGAAACGTGTTGAAAGCAAAGAACAGGATGAGCATTGGCAGCACAAATAATAGATACATCCGATTGCTTTTTTTACCACGCATAGCGTTCCCTCCATTATCAATTTATCAATTGTTTCTCTCTTCTTTTAATATTGCGATCAGGTCACGGTTTGTTTTCTGCCATTCATTGTCGAACTTGTTCAGGAAAGTATCCAGATCTTTGTTCATCAGGTATCCCTGCAGCATATCTGCGGCGGGAAGCTCTGCCGGATAGTGGTGGTCGGGAAAGTCTATGACCTTGCCGTCCTCCCAGTAGGATGCCATCTCGGACAGTGACTGCGGCACTTCAAAATCTCCCTTCAGGCAGGCCACAGCATTCTGGTTTTCGTAATATCTGGCAGCGTTTTCATCACGCAGCATAAAATCCATAAACTTTTCACATGCCTCCAGGTTCTCATCACGCATAACAGTGAAGCAGAAGTCTATTCCGGATACGAGGAGAGTTTCGCCAGCCTGGTCGGATACAGGAAGTGTGAAGGCTCCGATATTGATATCAGGATTAGCGCTTAATATCTGCGGGATGGCCCAGTTACCCTGAAGAAGCATGGCGGATTCGCCGTTTCCAAAGGCAGTGCAGCCGTCATTGTATCCGTAGGCAAATGGATCGCTCTGGCTGAATTCAAGCAGTTCATCCATCTTATGGGCCGATGAGGCGTAATTCTCGGTGAAGGTAGTATCACCCAGGCTTACCTCAGTGTAGATATCAGGCGTGGTAAGATTGGCAGCCAGTGCATTCCAGGGTGTGATGCCTGTCCAGGAATCCTTGAGCATGAAATAAAATGGTGTTGTGCCTGAATCACGGATGGTCTGGCATAATGACATAAATTCATTCCAGGTCTGGGGAATCTCCCAGCCATTTTCTTTGAACATGTCTCGGTTGTAGAGTACGCCGGCGGCATTGGATGCAAACGGGACACAGTACTGGCCTTCCTTTTGTCTGAGTTCCAGCTGTTTAGCCATGGTCAGATAGACATCCTGGACTTTATCAAGCCCTGCGTAATCGCTTAAGTCCACCATAATGTCCGCATCCACAAAGTCGGCGTAGGCCCTGTCGCCGCCGATCATGGCAATGTCCGGCGGATCCTCCTTAACGAGCCTTGTCTTCAGGATATTTGTGGCATCGGAAGGGGAATCCAGCTGAATATGTATATCAGGATTCTCTTTCTCAAAATCGGCAGCCAGTTCCTCAAGGATATCTACAGCCTCACGTTTGTAGTTGAGGACCTGCAATGTTACTTTTTGCGAACTTTTTGCAGGATTTCCGCAACCGGTGAACATTGTACCGGTTGCCAGCAATATGCTCACTGTTATTGCTGTTCTTTGTGCAAATTTACTTTTCACTTTCTGAACCCTCCTTTTTTATTGTCTCTTATGCCGTTTATTCTTTGCTTTTGTTAATCAAATTATAACAATTAATTAGTGGAAGGTAAATATTTTAGTGATGCTAATTATATATCACAATACGACATATATATTAAATAATGCAAATGATATAGCATAATGATATATTGGATTTAAAAACTTCGTCGATATGACGATACAGATACTGGATAGTGATTTTTAGAAAGGCAATTTAACAAAAAAGCTGCAGAACAGGACTGCAGCTTCAGCAACTTATTTTTCAAATTCAGCGATGACATCAAATCCCATCAGAGTTTCACTGATATCTTTTATGACACCTTTGCGGGACTGTATCCGTTCTCTTGCCGGATAACAGCCGGACATGGCAACGGCCGGCTCAATGATGTAGGCAAAATTCATATTTGTCTGGAATTCGGTGATTTCAACTTCCTGTCCGATCTCGATCTGTCCTCCGCGTACCATTGTAAAGTGTTCCTGTCTCAATCTGCATCAGCTCCTTTTGGTTTTAATATGCGTATAAGTATACCATTTGGGAATAAGATTTACAAGCCGGGATATGAGGCATGTGGTCTTCAGGTGTTGGCATTACGGGGCACTGAGCGGACAGCAGTGTTTGCGGAAGTTGTTTTTAAGCTGCATACAGAGCAGATAATAATGTCTTTTTTCCAGGTCATCCGGCTGATAATCAAGAAATGTAAAAATTTTGCGCAGGCGGTACTTTAAGGTGTTGGTATGGATATGGAGCTGAGCTGATGACGGCTGAAGCTGCTGTCCGTTCTCCAGATAGCAGAAAAAAGTCTGATAATAATCGGAATGTAGTTTGTTATCCAGTTCTTCTAATGCCTGCAATTCGGGCGGAAAATAATCCTCCCATTCAAAGGAGTCTGCAATTTCACAACAGATACCATGAAAACCGCATTCCTGGAACCGCATGAGATTTCTGGAACTGCCTCTGATTTGGTTTAGGGAATATACGGCCTGGGAATAATGGCTCTTTAGCGACTGAAAATTCTTAAAAGACAGGCTGGCGCCGCATTGGAAAGAAAAACCAGGCACATAATTTTCTAATACCTGAGTCAGTAAAAACTCAATAGAAAGATGCTGGCGGGGAATAAGCAAAGCTACCTGTTCATCAATTGTAAACGCGATGGAATTCTGGATATTAAGCTCCAGAATGCCGCAGCACCAGCGCAGTTCAGGAATGGAGAGACGTCGGCAGGAATCTTTAAGCACACAGAGGGTGAAAATGGTATCTTGCTCCCAATGGCGCATATTGTAGATCACTCTCTCCTCCTCCTTAGAATAATAATTCCGGCGGATAGCATTCTCAAAGTAAGATGCCATACTGTATGTATCCTCATCTGCTGAAGAAATCCTTGAGAAATAATCAGCAAATATATCACCCATAAGAAGACTTCCGGGTGAGAGAGTCTCGTCAAAGACATTAATAAGCACTTTCCCGGCGGAGATGCGGTTAGATTCAAAGGGGATTACGAATAGTTTTCTATAAAATTTTGCTGCGTTTGGGTTTACAGGATTCATCAGGAACGGCTTTTTACATGTTATAAAACGACGGTTATTTTTTTCATTATTAAAGACAGAGAAAAAAGTGACAGGCATATAATGAGTCTTAAATATTATGTCCCATTCGTCTGCAATAGCACTGATTACATCAGTCGCCGCCAGAATTTTCAGATTGTTGTTAGTAATGACAATTGGGAGATGGTAATAATCATATAAAATATTAAGCATATCTTCATAAGGAACCGGGCTTTGACAGGCACGCTCCAGATTCTGTTCTATTTTCCGGAAACAGTCAAAAATGTCCATGATCTTGTTCATGACATCATAAAAGGCGGCATTATGAAGTATAACCATATCTTTTCTGTGAATTAGTATGATGGTGTCCTGGGGGGGCTTCCAGCCGTATTCCGGATCCAGGCTTACCAGGTATACATAATCAGCAAAATAAACATGACCATCAGGAGAGAGTACTCTCACATCCTGGATTTCACAGGCTCCATTAGAGATATGAGCTGTAGGTGAATACTCCATAAGCCTTTCATACAGGTGCCAGATACTTATTTTCATTGGGACGGCAGCCTCCTTTCAAAGACAGACATTATTATATATTCAGTATATCACAGAAGGATTTACATTGTCGAAAAATAACAAAAAAAGATGTTTGATTTTCAGATGATTTGTCCGTGCAGGACATTGAAGCAGCAGGCTTGTAAGTTATAATAAACACAGAAGCTGTTAATCTTGTATGTTGGTGGAGGGTGTGCTATGGGTGAACAAAAAAGAAGTTTGACAATGGGAAACACAATAGGGATTCTGGCAATATCTCTTATGATGTATGCCAGCGGCTCGCTGATTGCTCCGGCTCTGAATGCGCTGCAGGAAGCTTTTCCCGATACTCCGTATGGGACAATCAGGATGATAATGTCATCCATGTATCTGACAGTTCTTATTTTTTCATTGATTTCCGGGAAACTGGGAGATTTGGTATCTAAAAAAATGCTTGTTGTGGCAGGACTGGCAGTCTACGGAGCCATGGGCCTTCTGGGAGCATCCATGAATTCAGTGACAGGGCTGATGATCACAAGAATTCTGATGGGCTGTGGAGTAGGGCTGGTTCTGCCTCAGTCAACTGCAATCATTATGATGTTTTATGAGGGAAGGGCAAAGGACAGGAATCTTGGATTTGCTTCAGGAACATCTAACTTTGGCTCCATGCTTGGGAGTATCATCGGAGGCAGTCTGGCAGCTGTGAGCTGGCGTTATAATTTTTACGCATTCGCATTTGCTTTTGTAATTATGGTCCTGGTGCTGATCCTGGTGCCGGCCACTCCGGTTCAGAAAAAAAGTAAGGAGAGCAAAAAAGAAGAGGATAAACTGCCGGGTAAATTTTTTATTCTTATCATAGGAATGTTTCTGATCCAGGTGTATTCTCTGGTAACACCAACTAATATGGCAAAATTTTATCTGGGGAACAGATCGGACCTCCGGCGCTGCTTGGAATCACTATGGCTCTGATCACAGGGACAGGCTGTTTAGCAGGTTTTGTGCTCCCGGCTGTGAGAAGAGTGTTTAAAGGAGCAACGATACTCTTTTCATGTATATTGCTTGGGGTGGGATTTCTGATATTGAGCAGGGCGTATTCTGTAGCGGCGGCAATGTGTGCCCAGATTCTGATAGGCTTTGGATATGGCTGTATTACACCTATGATATTTATTTCTAATTCAAAAATAGTTCCGGCCGGACAGATACAGAAATCAAATGGGATTTTGTCAGCCAGTCTTTACTTGGGATGTTTTATGACTTCTTATATACAGGAGTGGATAGGTTCTGCTTCGGGTAATGGGACACAGAGATATATGTTTCAGACATTTGGTATAGGAGCATTTATAGCGGCAGCAGTAATTCTGGCTGTTCTGGCAGTGATGAAAAAAAGGAAGGACAGCAATAGGGAATAGCGGAGTACTGTGCCGCAGAAATGATAAACATTAGAGAAAGCGGGAGGAGACTTGTATGGGCAATACAAATCAGGAAGAGATGATCAGGCGGGAAAAACGAATATCAGATGCCGTGGAATTGAAATTGACGGACAGAGTACCATTTGTGCCTCAAATCGGAAATTTTTATGCGCTTGGATATGGTCTTACGATCCAAAATGTTATGGAGGACATCACGACTTTGATTCCAGTGATGGAACAATATATTAGAAAATATGATCCGGATATGGTATATGCTCCCGGCTTTTATCCGGCAGCGGTACTTGAATGTGCAGAGTACTCAAATGCAAGGTGGCCAGGAACTTATCATAATTTGCCGGAAAATACACCATATCAGTTTATAGACAGAGAATATATGGGGGAGGATGATTATGAAGAATATCTGAGGGATCCCAGCGGTTTTTTGTTTGGCAGGGTATTGCCGCAGAAATTCAGGGGATTTGAAGGACTTGAATATCTGAAGGCTCCTGTAATGTGCGGACAGGCCATATTCCGGCTGGCCTCTCTTAGTCTTCCTCCTGTAAGAGCGGCGCTGCGAAGAATGATAGAAACCGGGGAAGCACTTCAAAAAAATCTGTCGGGATTGTCAGAAGTAAACTCTTATGTGAAGAAGATGGGATACCCGCTGCTGGGAGATTCAGTTATGGTTAATCCATTTGATGATTTTGCAGATAATGTGCGGGGACTTATTGCTACCATAATTGATATGAAGACAGACCCGCATCGTCTCAATGAGGTGCTGCTCAGATGGGGAGACGCCACAATCCCGGCAGGTGTCTCACAGGCAAAACGGGCCGGGTCTAAATTTGTGTTTATTCCGCTTCACTGTGGAGCTGATAACTTTATGTCTCTGGAAAATTATAACCGCTATTATTGGCCTCATTTAAAACGGCTGCTTATGGCACTGATTGATGCAGAAATTATACCTGTGCCTCTCTGTGAGGGAAAGTATACTACACGGCTTGAGACACTTACAGACATACCGTCAGGAAAAGTTGTTTATTTTTTTGAAGATGTAGATCTGGAACGCGCGAAATCCATACTTTCCGGTCATGCCTGCTTTGGCGCAGGAATGAAGACACAGCTGCTTTTACAGGGCTCAGATCCGGGGGCAGTTACAGAGGAAACCAAAAGGACGCTTGATATCTGTGCGCCGGGAGGCGGATTTATAATGACAAACTCTCTGTCAATGGATAATGTGGATCATGCCTGCTTTGAAGCCTGGAGAGATGCTGTAAGAAAGTATGGCATATACTGATGCATTTGATCTGATGCAGTGTGAGGAGGCAGATAGTTGAAAGATAAAAAGGGAAAGCTTTCACTGATTGAAACGATTAGTCTGGCTGCAGGCTTTACTATTGGGTCTGGTATCATCACCCAGACTGGAATAGGAATTAGCATGACGGGCCGAAGTATTTTCCTGGCATTTCCTGTAAGTGCCATATTATTTTTGATTTCATTTCGGCCCATCTTTATCATGAGCGCTCTGCTGCCGCGTACAAGCGCAGCCTACACGTATTCGAAAGAGCTGATACATGAGGATGCGGGAAGGTTTTATGCTTACATATATTTTCTTGGCAGGATGACAATTGCAATTTTTGGCATTTCCTTCGCCCAGTATCTGTCAGCGCTGATTCCGGAACTGGGCGGGGAGACAGCGCAGAAGACAATTGCACTGACAGTTCTCACATTGTTTTTTATTGTTAACCTGTTTGGAATGAAACTCGCAGCAAAAGTCCAGAATATAATGTGTATTATTTTGATTGCGGGAATTTTTGTGTTTGTGATTTTCGGAATAAGACAGGTTGAATATACAGATTATTTTTCGGATGGCTTTTTTAGCGGAGGAGCAGGGGGATTTTATTCTGCAGCAGCCCTGCTGTATTTTGCAGTGGGAGGAGCGTATATTATCACAGACTTTGCACCTAAGATCCAGAATTCACAGAAGGTTATGGTAAAGGTTATAGTGGGTGTAACAACGGCAGTCTGTTTTATGTATATGCTGATGGGCCTGGTGGCCAGCGGAGCTGTACCGGCATCCGAGGCAGCCGGCCGGCCTCTGACAGTGCCGGCTGATGCAGTACTCACAAATAAAGTACTTTATGGATTTTTTGTAATTGGGACATGTCTGGGGGCATTGGTCACAACATTAAATTCCAGCTTTATATGGTATTCAAATTCATTGATCAGGCCATGTGAAGATGGATGTTTTCCCAAAAAGTGGGGAAAGACGAATAAAGCAGGGGTTCCGTACATCCTCATGACCATCTTTTATCTGTTTGGAGCAGTGCCGGCAGTTATGGGAATCGATCTTACGGTACTGTCAAAGATGTCTATAGGGCTGACGATCCTGGGAACATGCATCCCTATGGCAGGAATCCTGAAGCTGCCGGAAAAATATCCCAGACTCTGGGAGGATTCGAAATATGCAAAGCGGTATCCCCGGTGGAGGCTGAAGATCATGGTAGCTGTGACTTATGCCATCTTGGCTACCCAGGTCTACTCACTTTTTGCCGGCAATCCGCTTTGGTCAAATGTGATTATACTGGTTTATATAGGTGCCGTGATCCTGGGACTGGCTGTAAGGAAATACAGGAGCAGGACTCAATGAATAATCCCGTCAGATTTTGGAGAAATTGTATCTGACGGGCTTTCTTTATTTATCCAAATAGCTTATAATAGGGCTGTGTGCCGGCAGCAGCCTGCGGGCACACAGCAATTAGAAAATATGCATGATGAAGAGGTATACAAATGAAGATAATCAGTGCATTTGATGTGGTCGGACCTGAGATGATAGGGCCGTCGAGTTCCCACACGGCAGGAGCTTTGAAAATAGCCCAGCTGGCCAGAAATCTGGCGGGGAGCGGGATCGTGAAGGTCCGGTTCGTGCTGTACGGATCATTTGCAAAAACTTATCACGGGCATGGGACTGATAAAGCCCTCACAGCCGGGATTATGGGATTTTCAGCCAATGATAAGCGGATAAGGGAAGCGGAGAGACTTGCAAGGGAGGCCGGCATTGAGGTAAGCTTTGTATCGGACACAGAGGATACACCTATCCATCCGAACACGGTAGATGTTGTCATGTCTATGGAAAATGGGACATCGATGACTGTGACAGGTATATCGGTAGGAGGGGGAAAGGCATATATCGTTAAGATAAATGGGGAAGATATAAGCCTCTCAGGAGAGTACTGTACTTTATTCGTGCATCAGAAGGATTCACCGGGAGTAATGGCCCATATTACCACAGCATTCAGAGATACAAATCTGAATATTGCGGCTATGCGGCTGTTCAGGACAAAAAAAGGCCAGGATGCCTACTCTGTCATAGAGTCTGATGATATGATCCCGGAAGAGGTAGTAAAGAGGATCATGGTTAACCCTGATATCTATATCGCAAAAATCATAACCCTATAAATCAATAGTATTTGATCTGCCGTCAAAAAAAGTGAAAGGTACTGAATAAATGAACTTTATGACTGGTGCGGAGCTGTTAAAGCTCTGTGAGGAGAATAAAAAAACAATATCAGAGATCATGCAGGAACGCGAGACTGCCGTGTCGGGGATGGCAGCCTCGGAGGCGCATGATCTGATGCTCCATTCGTTTTCTGTGATGAGGGATGCTGCCAGAGAGGCGGTCATTCATGAACGAAGAAGCATGGGAGGTCTGATTGGCGGGGAAGCCAGAAAGATGGATGCCTATCTGAGAGAAGCCAGGCCTCTTTGCGGAAGCCTTCTTTCAAAAGCCGGGATGTACGCACTTGGAGTTCTGGAAGTTAATGCGTCCATGGGACTTATAGTGGCAGCGCCCACGGCAGGAGCATCGGGCGTGATACCGGGTGTGCTGCTGGCGATGCAGGAGGAGGAAGGATATTCTGATGAAAAGATGGTGAAGGCGTTATTTAATGCCAGTGCAGTGGGATACCTTCTTATGCAGAATGCCACGGTGGCCGGAGCTGAAGGCGGCTGTCAGGCAGAGGTGGGATCAGCCAGCGCTATGGCGGCATCCGCCGCTGTGGAACTGCGCGGCGGTAGTCCGCAGCAATGCCTGGATGCGGCAGGAACGGCCCTTTCAAATGTTATGGGGCTTGTCTGTGACCCGGTAGGGGGACTTGTAGAAGTCCCGTGTCAGAAAAGAAATGCCATGGGGGCGGCAAATGCGCTCATGTGTGCAGATATCACTCTTGCGGGGATTGGGAGCCTGATACCCTTTGATGAAGTGGTGTCCGCAATGTATCAGGTGGGAAGGAGCCTGCCCTTCGAGCTGAGGGAGACAGCGCTTGGAGGCCATGCGGCTACGCCTACAGCGAGACGACTCTGCGCTGACTGCGGTAAATGTCCCACTGTCTGAGCACAGCGGGGCCAAACATGAAAACCTGCCCATAGCCGCCCAGGCGTGGGCAGACCTGAAAGAAATGAGGAGAGACATGAGAAACTGGGATGAATATTTAAAGAAGGACATTAATTGTGAATGCGGTCATATCCATAACTGCCAGATCTCGGATATACTGGTAGAGAAAAATGCGATCAAAAGACTGCCGGAACTGGTGATCGCAGGAGGATACAGGAAGATTTGTATTGTATCTGATATAAAGACACAGGCTGCAGCAGGAGATAAGGTAGAAGAAACTTTAAAGCAGCATAATATCCATTATTATAAAATCGTGTTTGAGACAGATGCCCTTGTGCCTGATGAGACAGCTCTTGAACTGCTGGAGGCTCAGGTGGATCCGGAATGTGATCTGATCCTGGCAGTGGGTTCAGGCACGATCAATGACCTCTGCAAATACTTCAGTTTTCAGAGGCATATGGATTACTTCATCATTGCCACTGCACCTTCTATGGACGGATATGCATCGAATGTGGCCCCGCTGATCATAAATAATGTAAAAACTACATATGAAGTCGGGATGCCCAAGGCCATAATCGGTGAACTGGAGATCCTGTCAAAGGCCCCAATGTCCATGATTACTGCTGGTGTAGGCGATATTCTGGGAAAATATGTCTGCCTGGCGGACTGGAAATTGTCCCAGATCATAAATGGAGAGTATCACTGCAGTTATGTGGAGAATCTTATCAGGACATCTATTGAAACAGTGGTAAATGCGTCTGAGAAGATTAAGAGCAGGGATGAGGAGTCTGTTGGCGCTGTGATGGAAGCTCTGATTCTTTCAGGGATCGGAATGAGTTACATAGGAAATTCAAGGCCGGCTTCCGGCAGCGAGCACCATCTGTCCCACTATTGGGAGATGATGTTTCTGCAGGCAGACAGGCCATGTGCATGGCATGGTACAAAAGTGGCTGTGGGCACAGTCATAGCTCTCGGGCTATACCACAGACTGGAGGAGTTTCTGGCAGATATAGATACAGCCAAGGCTTCCTGTTTTGACGAAGAAAAATGGAAGAAAAATATAGAAGCTGCATATGGGGTGGCTGCTTGTGGTGTCATTGCATTAGAGGAGAAGGTACATAAAAATGCAGACAGCGGTGTGAATGCCAGAAGGAAGATAATTGCAGAGCACAGAGAAGAAATATTAAAGATGGCAGCAGGTCTTCCTGATGCCGGAGAGATAAAAACACTGCTGGAAGAGATGGGCGCACCCTCACTCCCCAAGGAGATAGGCGTACCCCCGAAGATGGTAGAGAACAGTATCCTTTATGCAAAAGAGCTCCGCAACCGCTATGGGCTCCTGCAGCTTTTGTTTGATACAGGAAAGCTGGAATATGCGGCAAAGACAGCCCAGAAAAAGATTCTCGTAGTAGTGGATATGCAGAATGACTTTGTGGACGGAGCTTTAGGGACAGGGGAAGCTGTACAGATCGTGGACAATGTGGTGAAGAAGATAGAAGAGTACAGAAAATTTAACTGTGAGGTCGTCTTTACAATGGATACGCACACGGATCTTTATCTGAGGACCCAGGAGGGTGAGAAACTGCCGGTGCCTCATTGCATAAAAGGAACTGCCGGGTGGGAGCTGTGCGGCAAAATCAAAGAGTCTGCAGACGCCGCCAATGACAGGATCTATGAAAAAGTGACCTTCGGTTCAGACGGATTCGGAAGGGATCTGGAGCAGGGAATCTACAGGGAAGCGGCGGAGGTGGAACTCTGCGGACTTTGTACAGATATCTGCGTGATCTCAAACGCTATGCTTGTTAAGACTTTTATGCCGGAAACGCTTGTGACGGTAGATGGCAGCTGCTGTGCGGGGGTAACGCCTGCCAGCCACAGAAATGCACTTGAGGCGATGAAGATGTGCCAGGTAAATGTTATATGAAACAAAAAACAAACATTGTGATTTTTGATCTGGGAGGCACCCTCATGGAATTTGAGGGTATGCCTTCCTGCTGGACGGATTATTATGTACAGGGATTCAAATACGTGAATGAGGTTATGGGGAGGCCGGCAGGGGAAAGCCAGATAAATGCCGCTGCCGATATTCTTAAGAGTTACAATCCCAGGATCAATTACCGAGAAGAAGAGCTTACCCCGGAGTTTATCTTTCAACGTTGTACTGAGACCTGGGACTGCAGGCTGGATGCTGGCAGATGTGCAAAACTGTTTTACAGCGGACTCGAATTAAAAGGAAGAATATATCAGGATACGGTACCGGCTCTCATTCAGTTAAAAAAAGCGGGATACAGGACAGCAGCACTGACAGATCTTCCAACGGCAATGCCTGATGAATTTTTTAAAAAAAGCGTATGGGAGATATTTCCGTATTTAGATATTTATGTGTCATCACAGAGCTGCGGAAGACGAAAACCAGATCCTATAGGGATTTTTGACATAGCAGAATATTTTTCTGTACCAGTAACCGAAATATGTTTTGTGGGTGATGAGGACAAAGATAAAGAAACAGCCCGGCGCGCGGGCTGCAGGTTTATCAGGATAAGACGCGGAGAGTGGGGCAAAGACAGCGGTACAGGACAGACCGGGGCAGAAGTGAGCACTCTTCAAGAGCTTTTATGCCTTCTGGAGCCGGTCTCCCAATCCTGAGGCTGGCAGGTCAATCCCCTGTCTTGATCCCTGATATATCAGAATCAATTACCATGGAATAGTTTGTATGGTAGATGACGAATCCGGGCGGTCCCCCGTTCGTCTTTTTTACATGTTTCTTTTCTATATAATCTACTTCGACCTTGTCAGAGCCGCGGTTTTTTGAGTAGTAGGCGGCAAGCCTGGCTGCCTCCTCAAATGTCTTGTCCGGCAGTTCCTCGTTATTGGACTTTACGATCACGTGGGAACCGGGGGCGCCTTTTGCATGGAACCACCAGTCATTGCCTGTGGCGAATTTAAAGGTAAGCTCTTCATTTTGATAATTATTTTTACCCACATAAATGTGGTAGCCGTCACTTGATATATAATGAAAAGGCTTTGATGTGATCTTGGGCTTTTTATTCCCCGCAAAACGGCGTTTGATATATCCGTATTCAGTCAGTTCTTCCTTGACCTGGACCAGGTCGTCCTCAGACAGGGCGATATCAAGCGCTGTGCTGATAGATTCCAGGTGGTCGATCTCAGACTTTGTCTCTTTTATAAGATCAGTCAGTGCCTCGCAGGTACGCTTCAGCTTATTATATTTATCAAAATTCTTCTGGGCGTTTTCCTGAGGCGTAAGTGTGGGGTCTAAAGGTATAGTGACCATTTCATTTGTATAATAATTCAGGGCCTCAAGCTTCTTTGCGCCTGGTTCCAGGCCATATCCATATGTGTTGATGAGTTCTCCGTAAACTTTATACTTATCTTTCTTCTCAGTATCCTTCATCTGCCTGAGCTGAAGGTCGTATTTTTTGCGGTTTCTTTCAAGCGCAGTCTGCACGATCCTGCGAAGGTCAGAAGATTTCTGGCGTATGCGGGTGATCGTGTTCTTCACAGCATAATAATTCTCCAGTACCTCGGAGACGGAAAGGCAGCCCCGGACAGACATATCGCTGTACTGGGTAAGTGTCACAGAAGAAAAGTCCACAGGCTCTTTTCCGTTAAATACGATATTGGGAGTGAAGTTTCCCTCCCTCACATCATCCATGAGATGTGTAAAAATGCCGTAGAGATGTATCCTTTCCAGCTCAGTAAAGGTATTTGCGCTCTGTGAAGATTCCAGGGAGGCCCTGTGGCAGACTTCCTCTGCTATCAGGGGGCTGATGCCGGTGAGAGAAGTATGCAGTGCCTTTCCCAGCGGCATGGGTTTTGTGAAGACAGCATCCGCAAATGCAGCTTCCCCGGCCTCAAGCGGATTTAACTTGTGCTGTGTCTCCGGTATGAAATAATCCCGTCCGGGAAGTACTTCACGGACAGAACTCATCTGAGCCGGGACATGCTTGATGCTGTCTATGATTTTTCCTTCATCTCCGCAGAAAATAATATTGCTGTGCTTGCCCATGATCTCAACCACCAGGGTCTTGGTGCACAGGTCGCCCAGTTCATTTAAGTGTTCAATCTCAAAATTAATGATCCTCTCCAGACCCGGCTGCCATATCCTTGTGAATCTGCCGCTTCCGATGTGCTTGCGCAGCAGCATACAGAAATTAGGGGCGGTGATCGGACTTGGTTTGTTGGATTCTGTCAGGTAGATGAGCGGCAGGCTGGCGCCTGCAGAGATCAGAAGGCGGTATTGGGTCTTCTGGTTTTTTACTGTGATGAGCAGCTCATCATTTTCCGGCTGTGCTATTTTATTTATTTTACCGCCCAGAATGGTACTGTTCAGGTCGCGGACCACATTGGCGATTACGATTCCGTCTAAAGCCATTTCAATTCTCCTTTGCGTTTACATGTAACTGTGAAGTATTGACAGTTACAGAAAAGTATATCAGATTATGCGCAGTGTTTCCAGCTCTTTTTTGTTATAGTTAAGACGGTAGCCGGCTGAACTATAACAAAAATGTGTTGACGGTGAAGTGCCTTTGTTTTATAATATTTTTAATGTGGCAGCTTGTGGCCTGTCACAAAACGAATTGAAATGGGCGAATGAATATGATAAAAAGTATGACAGGTTTTGGAAGAGGTGAAATCATCCAAAATGAGCGAAAGTTTACAGTTGAGATGAAGGCGGTCAATCACAGGTATTTTGATGTGAATATCCGTATGCCTAAGAAGCTCGGGTTTTTTGAGGCAAGCATCCGCACTCTTTTAAAGGAATATATCCAGAGGGGAAAGGTGGATGTCTTTATAACGTATGAAGACTATACCCAGTCCAATGTGTCACTGAAGTATAATGAGGCAGTGGCAGGGCAGTATCTGAAGTATTTTAAGCAGATGTCGGAAACCTTTGGCCTTGAAAATGATATCAGGGTATCTGCCCTGGGAAGATGTCCGGAAGTATTTACTATGGAAGAAGAGACTGCTGATGAAGAAGAGATATGGGGAGTTTTAAAGGGAGCCCTCATCCAGGCCTGTGTCCAGTTTACCAGTTCCAGAGAGCGTGAGGGCGAAGTGCTCAAAGCTGACCTTCTGCAGAAGCTCGCAGGGATGAGAAGCGATGTGGAAGCAGTGGAAGAACGCTATCCGCAGATCATGGAGGATTACCGGGCATCTCTTCACGAAAAAGTTGGGGAGCTGCTGCAGGATTCACAGATAGATGAGAACAGGCTGGCTTCAGAAGTCATTCTCTATGCGGATAAGATATGTACTGATGAAGAGACTGTGCGTCTTAAGAGCCATATTGATTCTATGGCCGCCTCGCTGAATGAGGGAGGGGCAGTGGGCAGGAAACTGGATTTTATTGCCCAGGAGATGAACAGAGAAGCGAACACCATTTTATCCAAGGCAAATGACCTTACGACATCTAATATCGCCATAAATCTCAAGACAGAGATTGAAAAAGTGCGTGAGCAGATACAGAACATAGAATAGGATAAGACAATGGCTAGATTGATAAACATAGGTTTTGGAAATGTGGTTAATTCTGACAAGGTAGTTGCCGTGGTCAGTCCGGATGCCGCGCCCATAAAGCGTCTGGTGCAGAGAGCAAAAGAGGCAGGCAGCATAATTGATGCCACACAGGGGCGGAGGACAAAGGCTGTTATAATCACCGAGGAAGACCATATAGTGTTATCGGCGCTGCAGCCTGATACGATAACAAAGCGCTTTGCCGTGCTGGATCTGGACGGCAGGGCAGAGGCAGAGAGAGGAGATAGCGATGAGTAGGAAAGGAATCCTGATGGTGCTTTCCGGATTTTCCGGCGCCGGCAAGGGGACTCTTGTGAAAGGGCTTCTGGAGAGATATGACAATTATGCATTATCTGTCTCAGCTACCACAAGAAAGCCACGGGCAGGGGAGGAAGACGGAAAGGCGTATTTTTTTAAAACTGTGGAAGAATTCGAGAACATGATAGAGGAGGATTCTTTTATAGAATATGCAAAGTACGTGGATAATTACTACGGAACTCCCAAGGAATATGTGCAGAAGAAGCTGGATGAAGGGAAAGATGTGATACTGGAGATTGAGATCCAGGGTGCGCTTAAAGTAAAAAAGGCTTACCCGGATACCCTGCTGCTGTTTGTAATGCCTCCCAGCGCGGCGCTGCTGCGGGAGAGGCTGACCGGGAGAGGTACCGAGTCTGAGGATGTGATAGCGTCCCGGCTGGCAAGAGCTGTCCAGGAGGCTGAAGGGATAGAGGAATATGATTATCTTGTGATCAATGATGATCTGGACACATGTATCAGGGAGCTTCACGGAATTATACAAAGTGAGCACTGCAGCGTGGAACGCAATCAGGAGATCATCGGGCAGATGCGCCGTGAACTGAAAGCGTTTGAATAGACGCATAAAAGTATGTGCACTGTTATGGTATTAAGTAAAATGAATATAGAAAAGCAAACGAGAGGAGAAATAATATGTTACATCCATCCTACACAGATTTAATGAAAATCGTAAACAGCGAGGTTGAACAGGGAGATACACCTGTAGTCAACAGCCGCTATTCTATCGTCATGGCTACAGCTAAGAGGGCCAGGCAGATCATCGGGGGAGCGGAGCCGCTTGTATATGCGGCAGGGAAGAAACCGCTTTCTGTAGCAGTGGAAGAGCTGAATAAGGGTAAGATCAAAGTCCTCGGTGAGGATGAGATGGCTGACAAGGAAGAGATCGCCCAGGCAGAGGCTATGCTGGGGATGAACGACAATATGCAGCTGGCGGAGGAAGACGGCGGCTCAGAGGATACAGAGACAGAAGAATAAAGAGTTTGGGGTGATTGCCAAAGAGGGAGGCGGATATGAAAGATATGAAGGCGTTTAAAAACGCTTACAGCCTTATGGCTGTTACAGATATTATATTTGGTATTGTGCTGCTTATCTGGCCGGATGTATCTATGAAGACTTTCTGTTATGTTCTGGGGGTCATGAGCGTTATTTTCGGGCTGGTCCATATCATCATCTATTTTACACGTGATAAGATGCAGGCAATGCTTCAGATGGATATGGTATCAGGTATCTGTCTGCTGGCGTTTGGAATTTTTGTGCTGGTAAAGCCTGAGTTCATTATATCTATTCTGCCGTTTGT
Organism: Murimonas intestini; assembly: GCA_003148945.1. GTDB lineage: Bacteria > Bacillota > Clostridia > Lachnospirales > Lachnospiraceae > Murimonas > Murimonas intestini. The sequence goes on from QGGY01000001.1 coordinate 426,255, forward strand.
AGTTGGTGTGATCATGCTTCTCGGGGCAGTTGTGAAGTTCCAGAACTGTCTTGATATGAAGAAGCTGGGATTTACGAAGTGGTATCTTATCCTGGTGGCATCGCTGCTCATGGTAGGGGTGGGCATCATACTGGTGATCAACCCATTTGAAGCAGCAGAAGTCATGATGATCCTGCTCGGGGCGGGGCTGTTGGCTGACGGTCTGATCAGTCTTTTTGATATCTTTATGCTCAACAGCCTTGTCAAGAAGGCAAAGAAAGCTGCCAGTGAGGCGGAGGCCGCTATCATAACAGAGGAGCCTGGCAGAAAGTCATAGGAAAATATAAAGTCCAGATTTCTTACACAGAAACCTGGATTTTTCTATTCTTTATTGACCTTTTTGTTTTAAAATAGTACAATATTTGTAACTGTTTGATATGATGTAAAAATTAACGATCACAAAGTGAAGATAGAGGAGAGGTCAGCATGAAGAGATTTATCAAGGAAGTAGTAGAAGGCCGTTCGCTGCCCATGGAGGACGCTATGAGCGCCATGGAGATGATGCTGAGCGGCAAAGCCACACAGGCTCAGATAGCGGCATTTCTGACAGGGCTCAGAATGAAGGGTGAGACATTGGATGAGATCGTAGGATGCGCCACTGTGCTCAGGGACAAAGCAGAACATATCTCCCCAAAGGTGGAAAATTATGTAGATATAGTAGGAACAGGCGGTGACTGCAGTTACTCATTTAATATTTCAACTACATCGGCGTTTGTGGCGGCAGGCGCCGGAGTTCCTATCGCCAAGCACGGGAACCGTTCTATTTCAAGCAAAAGCGGTTCGGGCGATGTGCTGGAATCCCTGGGTGTTAACATTATGGCGGAGCCTAAGGAGGTAGAGAAGGCTGTTGAGGAGATAGGCATTGGTTTCATGTTTGCCCAAGTATTCCACAAATCCATGAAGAACGTGGGGCAGGCCAGAAGTGAGATGGGGATCCGTTCTATATTCAATATCCTGGGACCTCTCTCCAATCCATCAGGTGCGAAGAATCAGGTGATTGGTGTATTTAACCCTGAGCTTGTAGAGGTATTTGCCCAGGCAATGCGCATTATGGGAGTTGACAGGGCTCTTGTAGTCAGTGCAAAGGACGGAATGGATGAGATCTCTACAGCAGCCGACACTGTAGTCTCTGAGATCAGGGACGGACAGGTTATCAATTATGTTCTGACCCCGGAGCAGTTCGGTATGCGCAGGACGATACTGGAATGTCTTCAGGGAGGGGACGCCAGGATCAACGCGGCTATTACGAAAGATATCCTGAAAGGATCTGTGGGACACCGGCGTGATGTGGTGCTTCTGAATGCAGGCGCAACGATCTATGTGGGCGGTAAGGCTGATTCAATCGAGGAAGGTATTGAACTGGCCAAAGAGTCTATCGATTCAGGTATGGCACTAAAGAAATTAGAGGATCTGATTGCATTCAGCAATCAGCCCCGCCAATAATCAAATTATGAGGAGCTTTTATGAAATTACTTTTTATTTCCCTGGGCTGTGACAAGAATCTTGTAGATTCAGAACGCATGCTGGGAATACTGGCAAAAGAGGGATATGAACTGACTGACGAAGAGTCAGAGGCAGATATAATAGTTATTAATACATGCTGTTTCATCAACGATGCTAAGGAAGAGAGCATACAGAACATTCTGACAATGGCTGAGTACAGAAAGGAAGGAAGCTGCAGGGCGCTGATTGTCACAGGATGTCTGGCTCAGAGGTACAGGGCTGAGATCATCGATGAGATCCCTGAGGTGGATGCAGTGCTTGGCACCACTTCTTTTGATGATATCCTGGAAGCGGTGAAAAAGGCTCTTGGGGGTGAACACCTGCTGGAATTCAAGGATCTGGACCTGCTGCCTCAGGTAAAATCAAAGAGGATTTTAACTACAGGAGGCCATTATGCCCACCTGAAAATTGCAGAAGGGTGTGACAAGCACTGTACTTATTGTATTATTCCTAAGATTCGTGGCAATTATAGAAGTATACCGATGGAAGAGCTGGCGGCTGAGGCGGAGGAACTAGCTTTGGAGGGAGTCAGGGAGCTGATTCTTGTAGCCCAGGAGACTACGCTTTACGGGGTGGACCTGTATGGCAGAAAAAGTCTTCACCTGCTGCTGAAAAGGCTCTGCCAGATCAGTGGTATACGATGGATCAGGATACTTTACTGCTATCCGGAGGAGATCTATGATGAACTTATACAGACTATGAAGGAAGAACCTAAGATCTGCCACTATCTGGATCTGCCTATCCAGCATGCCAATGATACCATACTTAGAAGGATGGGGCGGCGTACCAGCAAGGCCCAGCTCACAGCTATCGTAGAGAAGCTGCGCAGGGAGATACCGGATATCATCCTGAGGACTACGCTCATCAGCGGTTTCCCAGGGGAGACTGAGGAGCAGCACGAAGAGCTGGCTGCCTTTATCGATCAGATGGAATTTGACAGGCTTGGGGTATTTGCATATTCCCCTGAGGAAGATACGCCTGCCGCCTTGATGGATGACCAGGTCGATGAGGAAGTCAAGCTGGACCGCAGGGATGAGCTGATGGAGCTCCAGCAGGAGATCGCTTTTGAAAAGGCGGCCGACAGAGTGGGGATGACAGTCCTGGCTATGGTAGAAGGAAAAGTGGCGGATGAGAATGCCTATGTGGCAAGAACCTATGGGGATGCACCGGGTGTTGATGGCTATTTGTTCATCAATACTGATGAGACACTTGTTTCGGGAGATTTTGTCAGGGTCAGGATAACCGGGGCTTTAGAATATGATTTGATAGGAGAGATAGCCGAATGAATACGCCTAATTTATTAACTATTTTGAGAATTGTACTCATTCCGTTTTTTGTATTTTTCATGCTGGCCGGCGGATCTGAGTATTCGAAATGGATTGCACTGGCTATCTTTGCAGTAGCCAGCCTGACTGACACTCTTGACGGGTATCTGGCCAGAAAAAACCATCAGGTGACTAATTTCGGGAAATTTATGGATCCTCTTGCAGACAAGCTTTTAGTATGTTCCGCAATGATCTGCCTGATCGATTCGGGAAAGCTGGCAAGCTGGATCGTCATAATCATTATCAGCAGGGAATTTATCATCAGTGGATTCAGGCTGGTGGCTGCTGACAATGGTATCGTGATCGCGGCAAGCTGGTGGGGCAAGCTGAAGACGGTTTCTCAGATGACGATGATCATATTGCTGATCGCAGATCTGGGAGGTATATTTACAACACTGGAGATCGTGGTCACTTATATAGCGCTGGTGCTGACAGTAGTCTCACTGGTGGATTATATTTGGAAGAATAAACAGGTCCTTTCCATGCAGGGATAAAGGAGCAGAGTCAGTGGACTGTTTATAAAATTGAGGAGAACGTATGATAGTAGAATTGATTAGCGTAGGAACAGAGCTTTTACTTGGAAACATTGTCAATACAAATGCGGCATATCTTGCGGAGAAATGTGCTCTGCTGGGACTTTCAATGTACCATCAGTCTGTGGTGGGAGACAATGAAGAGCGTCTTGCAGAAACTATAAAGACGGCAGCCGGGCGTTCTGACGTGGTCATCTTAAGCGGAGGCCTTGGGCCAACGAAGGATGATCTTACAAAAGAGGTGGCTGCAAAGGTGATGGGATATGAGCTTGTTGAGGATGCCCATACAAAAGCCAGGATTGAAGAATACTTTAAGAACAGCCAGTTTAAGATCATAACGGATAATAACTGGAAGCAGGCGCTCATTCCGGAAGGAGCCATCGTGGTGGACAATAAGAACGGCACAGCTCCCGGCCTTATAATGGAAAAGGATGGGAAATCTGTAATCCTGCTGCCAGGGCCTCCAAATGAGCTGGTGCCGATGTTTGAACAGGATATTTTTCCGTACCTGAATAAACTCCAGCCTGAGATCATATGTTCTGCCATGGTAAAGATCTGCGGTCTGGGTGAAAGCTATGTGGAGACTCAGATAGCAGACCTGATTGAGAATCAGACAAATCCAACCATAGCCCCATATGCAAAGACGGGGGAAGTCCACCTGAGGATCACTGCCAAGGCAGGTGATGAAAAGGAAGCTAAGAAGCTGATAAAGCCTGTTGTCAAGGAACTCAGGAACCGCTTTGGCTCTAATATCTATACGACAGACGAGAGCAAGACTCTGGAGGAGGCTATTGTTGACCTGCTCCTGGAGAAGCAGCTGACACTCACCACAGCAGAATCCTGCACCGGCGGCATGCTGGCGGCAAGGCTTACTAATGTGCCGGGAGTCTCCGAGGTTTTCAAGCAGGGACTTGTCACATACAGCAACAGGGCTAAACGCAAGCTGCTGGATGTTAAGAAAAACACACTGAAGGACTGTGGAGCAGTCAGTGATAAGACTGCCAAGGAGATGGCCAAAAACGGAGCGTTTATTACAGGCTCTGACATCTGTGTCTCTGTGACGGGAATAGCAGGACCTGACGGCGGCACAGAAGAAAAGCCGGTTGGTCTTGTGTATATGGCCTGTTCTTACAATAATAAGGTCACTGTAAAAGAATTCCACTTTAAGGGTGAGCGCAGCAAGGTAAGAGAAAGTTCTGTTGTAAATGCGCTGACCTTAGTCAGAGAGTGTATTCTGGCAGATGATGCAAAACAGTAAAGCAGACGGAACATACTATAAAGGAGAAGGCGCATGAAGAATTACTATGACGGTGATATTGCCAGGAGTCCCAGGATTGCCAGGCTGATCGAAGACCTCTATGACCACCTGCCTGTTATCGAAGCTGAGAGGGCTGTTATTCTTACTGAGAGCTATCAGGAGACAGAAGGTGAACCTGTTATTATCCGCAGAGGAAAAGCGTTTGAGAAGATATGTCATGAGCTGCCCATTACGATCAGGCCGGGAGAGCTGGTCGTCGGCAGCAATACAAAGACAGCCAGAGGGTGCCAGGTGTTCCCTGAATATTCTTTTGAATGGCTGGAAGCGGAATTTGACACAGTGGAGAAGAGGAGCGCGGATCCATTTTATATTTCCGATGAGACGAAGGAGCAGCTTCATGAGGTCTATAAGTACTGGAAAGGAAAGACCACAAGTGAGCTGGCCACTTCCTATATGGCAGAAGAGACTCTCAGAGCCATGGAGCACAATATTTTTACGCCCGGCAACTATTTCTATAATGGAATAGGTCATTTTACGGTGAAGTATGAGGAAGTGCTGGAATCAGGCTTCGAGGGCATTATCGAGAAGGCGGAGAAAGAGCTTCACAGGCTGAAGGTGTCTGATGAGGATTACCAGAAGCGTTCAAGCTTTTTAAAAGCTGCCATCATGAGCTGCCAGGCTGCTATTGATTATGCGCACCGTTATGCACTGCTGGCAGCCAGTGAGGCAGAAAAGTGTAAGGATGAGGTGAGAAAGAAGGAGCTGCTTCAGATCGCCGCAAACTGCGCCAGGGTTCCGGGCAGGCCGGCAACATCTTTCTATGAGGCATGCCAGTCATTCTGGTTTGTTCAGATGCTGCTTCAGACTGAATCTTCAGGACATTCTATCTCACCGGGAAGATTTGACCAGTATATGTATCCGTATTACGAGGCGGATATGAAAGCCGGAAAGATCACTAGAGAATTTGCCCAGGAACTGATGGATTGTATATGGGTGAAATTAAATGACTTAAATAAGTGCAGGGATGCAGGAAGCGCTGAAGGCTTTGCAGGATACAGCCTGTTCCAGAATCTCATAGCGGGCGGACAGGACGCTGAGGGAAATGACGTGACAAATGATCTCTCATTTATGTGCATAGAGGCCTCCATGCATGAGCAGCTTCCCGCACCGTCCCTGTCTGTGAGGGTATGGAACGGGACACCTGATGAATTTCTTATCAAGGCAGCCAAACTGACGAGAACGGGTATCGGCCTGCCTGCTTATTATAATGACGAGGTAATCATCCCGGCTATGATGAGCAGAGGGGTAAGCCTTGAGGATGCACGTACATATAATATTATCGGCTGTGTAGAGCCGCAGGCACATGGAAAGACGGATGGCTGGCACGATGCTGCATTCTTTAATATGCTGCGCCCGCTGGAGCTTGTATTCTCAAGCGGTTTTGAGCTGGGTGAGCAGGTCGGGCCGAGGACTGCAGATATAGCAGGCATGAAGAGTTTTGATGAGTTCTACGATGCGTACAAAGAGCAGATGGAATATTTCATAGGCCTTATGGTTAATGCAGATAACAGTATTGATGTGGCTCATGCAGAGCGCTGTCCGCTGCCTTTCCAGTCAAGTATGATAGATGATTGTATTGGCAGAGGAAAATCCCTTCAGGAGGGCGGGGCAGTCTATAATTTTACAGGTCCCCAGGGATTTGGAATCGCCAATGCCGCTGATTCTCTTTATGCCGTCAAAAAACTTGTGTTTGAAGATAAGAAGCTGACACTGGAAGAGTTTAAAGAGGCTCTGGATGACAATTTTGGAAAAGGCATCAGTCCGCAGAGGGTGGAAGAGCTGACAGCCAGGATAGCAGAACAGCTTGGCAGGGCAGGAGTGCAGGCGGGTGAAAATGAGATCGCTGTGATAGCAAAAACTGTCAGGGAAACGCCAGTTCCGGCAGAGAAGCAGGAGAAGTATGACAGGCTGCTGCAATGGATAGATGAATTGCCCAAGTACGGGAATGACATAGAATGGCTGGATATGTTTGCAAGAGATGTGGCTTATACATATACGAAGCCTCTTGAGAAGTACAGAAATCCCAGGGGGGGACAGTATCAGGCGGGACTTTATCCTGTGTCTGCCAATGTGCCTTTAGGGGCTCAGACAGGGGCAACACCTGATGGGCGTCTTGCAAACACTCCGATCGCAGACGGGGTGGGGCCTGTTCAGGGCAAGGATGTAAGCGGGCCTACAGCTACGGCTAATTCTGTGGCGCGGCTGGATCATTTTATTGCTTCCAACGGAACTTTGTTTAACCAGAAATTCCATCCTTCAGCTTTGAGCGGAATAGAAGGCCTTACTAAATTTGTATCGCTTATCAGAGGATTTTTTGACCAGAAAGGTATGCATATGCAGTTTAATGTAGTCAGCCGGGAGACGCTCCTGGATGCTCAGGCACATCCTGAGAATTACAAGACCCTGGTGGTGCGTGTGGCGGGCTACAGCGCATTATTTACCACATTGTCACGTTCTCTTCAGGATGACATCATCAACAGGACCATGCAGACATTTTGATTGAATAAATGATTGAATAAAAACAGGAGCCTATATGGAAAAAGAGTATTTAAAGCAGACGGGAAGGATATTTGATATCCAGCGTTTTTCAATCCATGACGGACCCGGTATCAGGACTATCGTTTTCCTGAAAGGGTGTGCTTTAAGATGCAAATGGTGCTGTAATCCGGAGTCACAGAGCTATGAGATACAGACAATGATCCAAAATGGAAATGAAAAGATCATAGGCAGGGATGTGACAGTTGAAGAGGTAATGGATGAGGTGAGAAAAGACATGCCTCATTACAGGCGCTCTCAGGGAGGGCTTACACTCTCAGGCGGCGAATCACTTCTGCAGCCTCAGTTCGCCTCATGCCTCCTCCAGGCGGCTAAAGACCTGGGATTGAATACGGCCCTGGAGTCAACAGGTTTCGCATCATACGAGACGATCAGAGATATGATCCTGCCGTGGCTGGACTTATACCTGATGGATATCAAGCATGTGGACAGGGCTAAACACAAGCTGTTTACAGGGCAGTCTAATGAACTCATCCTGGAAAATGCAAAAAAGATTGCGGGGTCAGGACAAAAACTTATAATCAGAGTACCTGTTATTCCCACATTTAATGATACCCCTTCAGAGATCCTGGAGATAGCCCAGTTCGCAAGAAGCCTGAAGGGGGTAAAGCAGCTGCACCTTCTGCCGTATCACAGGCTGGGGCAGGATAAATATGATGGACTTGGACGTGAATATACACTGGAGCATATTGAACCGCCGTCAAATGAGCATATGGAAATGCTGGCCGGAGTAGCCAGGACCACAGGGCTCCATGTACAGGTGGGAGGCTGAGTCAGAAGGCAACAGATGAAGGCGGTTACTGTTACTGCATCATCTTCATCATATTCCGGACCTTTTCCATCCGGGCGATCTCCTCTTTGGATTTGCCCTCTTTCATGACATTGATGATCGTGTCGACCTCATCGGAGGTGAATTTTACACCTTTAGATTTAGACTGTGAAGCTGCTGCCAGCAAAAAGGGCAGCAGCTCTTTTTGCGATTTGCTCTGAGACTGTTCTGTCAGCGCCAGGAGCATCTGCAGTTTTGTTTTATCGATACCCTTGAGATTTGGGTGATTCATCCAGCTGTTATCTTCCATAATAAAACTCCTTTCTTTGTGGCAAAGATAGTGTTGCAGGGTCCTGCAAACATGTGTGTCCGGCCCGTAAACGCAAAAGCAGCCCTAAGGCTGTTCTTTTTCAGAGCCTCCCCCTTCGCCCCCTTCAGAAGCGTCAGGAGTGAACATAGATTCATATGCAGAAAACATAGCCTGCTGTTCCGGGGAGAGAAATGCACTCATCATATCTTCAGGTGAGCTGCCGCCATCTGTGAAAGCGTTCATCATGCTCATGATCTGTATCATACTCATTGCCTGTTCGATATTCTCACGCTGGGATTTTCCGGCATAGTTTTTTATGTCGTCCAGCATATCCGTCATGGAAAATTTTCCTTCGGACTGTGTGTGTATGCTCATTTCACCGGAACTGTTAAAAAAAGAGAGGATATTCTGGATTTCTATGACCTTGATGAAAACGGCAAAGAATCTTTGATTTTTTCCTCCCAGATAGGGGAGCATTGCTTTTAACATCTGCAGCTGTTCTCCGCCGGCAATTTTATCAAGAGCTGTAAAAGGCATTGCTTCTTCATCCATAGGCCACATCCTTCTTTTTTCAAAAGTATATGCCCAAACCGGCAAAAGTATGACAGAACACTGCCTCAGTCATATGATATATAAGGGGCGCCTTCATGCGCTCCCTTAAAAATGACAGGAGGCAGGTTTATGAGACATCATTTAGTCATAGATGGAAATGCATTTTACGAAGTGGATGATGACTGCATGGCGGCAAAAAAACAGAAAGAAGAAGAGAGGCTGAAAAAGGCAGCGGAAGAAAAAAAGAAAAAATCACGCAAAGATAAAAGTGAAGAATAAAACGTGGAAAGCATTATATAATCAAAATTAAAAACACCGGGGTCCATGTAAAACTGACACATGGCTCCCGGTATTTTTTTCCGGCAGTTTCCGGACAGGATACAGGAGCCTGTCCTGTCTGCGGAAAAAGAAGGGGGAGCTGCACGCATGCAGCTCCCCGGACTTCTCAGCTGATTAGCAGAGGGATGTTCCGCATCCACATCCGCATCCACATCCTGAATTGTTGCCGTTGCCATTGCCACAGCAGCAGAGCAGGAGAAGGACGATCAGGATACAGCTGTCGCCGCCGCCACATCCGCAGCCGCCTGAAGAACCCAGACCACCGCCGCCACAGCAGCAAAGCAGGATAATAATCCATAAGAAGTTGTTTCCGCATCCAGAATTACATCCACATCCATTGTTTCCACCTTCACATCCACATCCACAGTTTGTTGCAGCTAAATCACTCATTTTTGTTCCTCCATTAATTAATGATTACACTTCATGATATGACGGGGGTTCCATTTTTGTTACATCAAAGATTCAAATATTTGATAAACATTTAAAGTTCCATATCCCCACTCTTTATTTGGATAGGTAAGATTAGGAAAACGGGTAGCTCCGCGGATCAAATAATTTTTTACGGCTATGGGAGTGAGTATGCTTGGAAGCGGTCTTTTTGTGCCCCACTCCACCAGCAGCGCCACAGCTCCGGCAGTGATCGCTGCTGCTGTGCTGGAACCGGTCCTGGTGCTGTAGCGTCCGCCCGGAACAGGCCCGTATACATCCACCCCCGGGGCGGCCAGGTCCGGCTTGATGCCTCCTGTCCTGGTAAAGCCCCGGCTTGAATTGATGAAGAGGCTGTTATTGTATGCATTGTAGGTGCAGACACTTATGGAGCTGGCAGAAGCGGACGGTGCGGTGATAGTTGTATCAGGGTTGGGTGCCAGAAATACGGTTCCGGGAGAGATCATGCCGGAAGCAGGCAGCCAGATATTAAAGGAACCCTCTGTATATACGTTGTTGTGGATACTGATAGTCCAGATGCCTTCTGTTGGAAGCCGGAACCTGATCAGGATCAGCTGGCTGCCTGACTTTATCTCCACAAGTTCGTAGTATACGTAGACAGTGGTCCGCTCCAGAAGGAAGCTGTAAGTGGCATTCTGTCCGGGACGGGCCTGGATAATAGGCACGGTTTCTCCCAGGGGCGAGGTGAGGGATATGGAATAAAGCTCAGGCGCCTGTGCCCAGAATTCCAGGCTGAAGCCCTCTGTACTGTCATCAACCAGGATTTCAACCCTGCGCACCTCATCGGCCCGGTCCAGTTTTCCAAAGTAGTGATGGCCCTTTCCGGCTTCATTGCCAGCCGCTATACAGCCGTAGTAGCCAGGAAGGGAAGTATACCCTGAAAGGACGGAGGAGAGAGGATCATTGCCGGCATGGTCCCCCTGGTTGCTGCCAAGGCCTATGCACAGCACGAGCGGCATCCTGTTTTGCTCTGCCAGCCGCATGAGGTAATTGATCCCCATAAGGATATCCGTCTCCTGATAAACCTCGGATTCAGGAGGGACAAAGAAGAAATCCTTCAGATACTGTTTAGCCGGCTTTAATTTAACTACGGCGAGTGTACATTCAGGAGCGGCTCCTATAAAGTCCTCCTCAGGATTTGGACTGCCTCCTGCCACACCCGCCATAAAGGTGCCGTGTCCGGTGGGATCCTCCATGGGTATCAGCTCCCTGGGATCATCAAGAGAAAGGGCGGCGTTGATATCCTCAGGCGTGTATTCAGTTCCATAGTACATGTCGACAGGAGGCGTGCCGCCCTGGTCTGTCTGATCCCAGATACCGGCCAGCCGCGTCCGGCCGTCCCCTGTGCGGAAGGCCGGATGGGTGAAGTCGATTCCCGTATCTACAAAACCGATCATGATATTCTGGCCTTTGAGGCTTAAGACAGGCTGGTTTTGTACAGAGATGATGCCGGAGGCCTCAAGGCTGGTCGTGTTCAGAGGAGTAAAGAGGGAGGGCACACCGGAATATCCTACCTGGCGTATAAAGGCATCATTTGTCAAAGAGAGAGGGGAGTGGACCATTCCATAGCGCCCTCCCAGGATCTGTGCCCCTTCTGCAAGGTACATTTCAAGAAATTCAGCTTCAGACAGGGAAGTGTGGGGAATAATGATATCTGCATAGTCATTGGAAAGTATGAGATTACGCCGGTATTCCAATGAGGTATAATCTGTATTTGGCATAATACCACCATTATATATTTTTATTTTCTATATCATATGGGGCGTGAAAAGATGTGAGTACATATAATAATAAAAAAACGGAATAAGAATATGAATCGTGTCAGAATGATTATACATGCCGGGGAGGCATACAGAAGAGGCATCCGGGGGAAGGGAATCGGGGTGGCAGTTCTGGATACGGGGATCTACAGGCATCCAGATTTTGGAGGGAGAATATTACAGTTTAAAGACATACTGCGCGGTATGCAGGACTGCTATGATGACTGTTCCCACGGGACACACGTATCAGGTATTCTTGGAGGCAGCGGCCTCTCATCAAACGGAGTCTATATGGGGGTCGCCCCTGAATGCAGTATAATCCATGTAAAGGTCCTGGACAGAAAAGGAAATGGGAACAGGGATGATGTGCTAAAAGGTATAGACTGGGTCATTGAAAATAAGGAGCGGTATGGTATCCGTATTATGAATATATCTGTTGGGACAGTAAAAGAAGATGAGAAGAATAACAAACTTCTTGTTGATGCTGTAGAGAAAGCTTGGGATGCAGGGCTTGTAGTCGTAGTAGCAGCCGGAAATATGGGGCCGGAGCCTATGAGCATAACAGTTCCGGGCAACAGTAAAAAAGTCATTACAGTGGGATCTTTTGATGACTGCATGAAGCAGCCGAAAGATCCCTCAGTACGTCCCTGCTATTCAGGGAGAGGGCCGACTCTGGAATGTGTCTGCAAGCCGGATATTGTAGCACCTGGTTCCGGGATCACCTCCTGCAATGCCGTATCCTTTAAAAATAAAAACCTCTACTGCGTCAAAAGCGGCACCTCCATGGCCACGCCTGTTGTATCCGGCTGCCTGGCATTGCTGCTGGAGAGGGAGCCGGAGCTTACAAATGTGGAAGTTAAGATGAGGCTGAGAGAGACGGCAAAAAACCTGGGTTATCCCAACAGCCAGCAGGGGTGGGGAATGATTGATGTCAGGAGGCTTTTAAAACTTTAGTGTAAAAAAGCATTAACGCGGAAAATATTTTTTCTTTTACCTATTGACAGAAATCGTATAATTGTATACAATTATACGAAAATACCATACCAAGGAGTAGATGAAATGGAAAACAGAAAAGTTAAAATGGATCAGCACACAAATCTGCTGCAGTTAGAGGAGCACATGTATCCGCTTGTTGATGTAAAGACACCGAACGTATTCAGAAACCTGTTTCCTTACGATGAAGTGCCTAAAATAGCATTCAATGACCGTATTGTGCCGCACCACATGCCTGATGATATCTGGATTACCGACACTACTTTCCGGGATGGACAGCAGTCGAGGGCTCCATATACCACAGAGCAGATAGTGGCGCTGTATGATTATATGCACAGGCTTGGCGGCCCAAAGGGAAAGATTAAACAGAGTGAATTTTTCCTGTACAGCAAGAAGGACAGGGACGCTGTCTATAAATGCATGGAACGCGGATATGAGTTTCCGGAAGTCACCAGCTGGATCCGCGCCAGCAAAAAGGATTTTGAGCTTGTCAAGGATATAGGCATGAAGGAGACAGGTATTCTGGTGAGCTGTTCAGACTACCATATCTTTTATAAGATGAAGATGACCAGAAAAGAGGCTATGGAGCATTACCTGAGCATTGTAAAAGATTGTCTTGAGATAGGGATAAGCCCCAGATGCCATCTGGAAGATGTGACAAGAGCTGATATCTACGGATATGTGATTCCTTTCTGCCTGGAGCTTATGAAGCTGATGGAGCAGTATAATATTCCGATCAAGATCCGCTGCTGCGACACTATGGGTTATGGTGTAAATTATGCCGGGGCCGTGATACCGCGCTCTGTCCAGGGTATCATCTATGGGATCATGACACATGCCGGCGTGCCCTCAGAGCTGATCGAATGGCATGGACATAATGACTTTTATAAGGCCGTGTCCAACTCTACGACAGCTTGGCTGTACGGCGCCTGCGGAGTCAACTGCTCCCTGTTCGGTATCGGCGAGAGGACAGGAAATACTCCTCTGGAAGCCATGGTCTTTGAATATGCCCAGCTGCGCGGCACTCTGGACGGCATGGATACACGGGTGATCACAGAGATGGCCGAGTATTATGAAAAAGAGATAGGATACCATATCCCCTCCAGGACTCCGTTTGTAGGCAGGAATTTTAATGTGACAAGAGCCGGAATCCATGCTGACGGACTGTTAAAAAATGAGGAGATCTACAATATATTTGATACTGATAAATTCCTGAACAGACCTGTGCTGGTGGCAGTCTCAAATACCTCCGGCCTGGCAGGCATTGCCCACTGGATCAACACCTACTACAAGCTGTCGGAGGATAAGAGGCTGAGCAAGGATCATCCGCTGATTGCCATGGTCAAGGAGTGGGTGGATAAAGAGTATGAGAGCGGCCGTGTCACTGTTCTGACAGATAATGAGCTTGTAAAGGTTATAGATGAGAGCTGCCGGAAACTTAATATAGTTCTGTAGGCGGGGGGAACGAAAAATTGGCTGACAATTATTCTATGCGCAGCCGCGTCTTTAACAGGCTGCGCGAAGACATCCTCACAGGGAAGTACAAGAAAAATGATGAGCTGCGGGAAGCGGCGATAGGAGAGGAGCTGGGGGTCAGCAGGACCCCTGTCAGGGAGGCGCTGCATCAGCTGGAGCTGGAAGGCCTTGTTGAGATCATACCAAACCGGGGTGCCTATGTGGTGGGGATCACCTCTGCAGATGTGGAAGATATTTACATGATACGCGCCAGGCTGGAAGGGCTGTGCGCGCGTCTGGCAGCAGAGCGTGTCAGCACAGAGCAGATGGGGGAGATGGAAGAGATCCTCATGCTTTCCAGATTCCACGAGGAAAAAAAGCATTATTCCCAGCTTTTTGAGCTGGACAGCCGTTTCCATGAGGTGCTTTTTGCCTCCTGCGGCAGCAAGATACTGGAGCATGTCCTGGACGACTTCCACCATTATATCCAGATGGTCAGAAAAAGGTCCTTAACAGTAGAAAACAGGGCGGAGAAGGCCACGAAGGAACATGAGGCTATCTATGCAGCCATAAAGAGCCATGACGGGGATAAAGCAGACGAATTGGCTACGCTTCACATCATGAATGCAAGAAAAAATATGAAAAATCATAATTTAGGGAACATTTTGGATAAAAATGTGTTAGACTAGAAAGGTATCTACCCCCCGTGGGAAAGAAGCAAAGGACAGGAGGATAAGAATGGATAAAATCAAGATGACGACCCCGCTGGTGGAGATGGACGGGGATGAAATGACAAGAGTTCTCTGGAAAATCATAAAGGACGAGCTGCTTCTTCCTTTTGTTGATCTGAAGACAGAGTATTATGATCTGGGCCTTGAACACCGCAATGAGACAGATGACCAGGTTACATTTGACAGCGCCTACGCTAATAAGAAATACGGTGTGGCTGTAAAATGTGCTACAATTACCCCAAATGCGGCAAGAGTAAAGGAATATAATCTCAAAGAAATGTGGAAAAGCCCGAATGGGACTATCCGTGCCATTATGGATGGAACTGTCTTCCGTACCCCAATCGTGGTAAAAGGGATCGAGCCCTGCGTGAAAAACTGGAAGAAGCCTATCACCCTGGCAAGACATGCCTACGGGGATGTCTATAAAGCATCTGAGATGAAGGTTGCGTGCGCAGGAAAAGCAGAGCTTGTATTTACAGCTGAGGACGGCACAGAGACAAGAGAGCTGATCCATGAATTTAAAGGCCCGGGTATCCTTCAGGGTATGCACAATCTGGAAAGCTCCATTGAGAGCTTTGCAAGAAGCTGCTTTAATTATGCCCTGGATACAAAGCAGGATCTGTGGTTCGCAACAAAAGACACGATTTCCAAGAAATATGACCACACATTTAAAGACATATTCCAGGAGATCTACGAAGCTGAGTATGACGGAAAGTTCAAAGATGCCGGCATTACATACTTCTATACTCTGATAGATGATGCCGTGGCGCGTGTCATGAAGTCAGAAGGCGGATATATCTGGGCATGTAAAAATTATGACGGCGATGTTATGAGCGATATGGTATCTTCAGCGTTTGGATCTCTTGCCATGATGACCTCCGTACTCGTATCTCCGGAAGGCAATTTCGAGTATGAAGCAGCACATGGAACAGTGCAGAGGCATTATTATAAGCATCTGAAGGGCGAGGAGACATCTACCAACTCTGTGGCAACTATATTTGCATGGAGCGGCGCTTTGCGCAAGCGCGGAGAACTGGACGGCATTCAGGAGCTGATGGATTTTGCGGATAAGCTGGAAGCAGCTACTATAGAGACGATTGAGGACGGGAAAATGACAAAAGACCTTGCACTCATCACTTCGATCCAGAACCCGGTTGTATTAAACAGCCAGGACTTTATAAAGGCAGTCAGGGAGAAACTGGAAGAAAAATTGAAATAAAGGCAAGAGTTAGAAGAGCTGGCAGATTATTCCGCCAGCTCTTCCCATTTCTCATACAATTTTTCTAACTCTTCATTAATAGCCGTCTTTTCATTATTCAGCTTCAGACACTCAGCTACGTTCGTAAAGATTTCTTCCTGGGTCATAAGCGTATCGATCTCGCTGTCTCTTACTTCCAGCTGGTGGATCCGTTCTTCGGTCCTTTTAAGTTCATTCTGGCGTTTGCGTATCCTCGCCTGCTCTTCCTTTTTCTGCTGCCAGTCTGATTTAGAGTCAGGACTTCCTGTATTCGGCGTGGCAGCGCCGTCTGATGAACCGGCGGAGCCCTCTTCTATATACAGAGAGGCCATAAGTTCTTTTTTCTCCAGATAATAATCATAATTTCCAATATAATTAAGCAGTATATTTCCAGTAAGCTCCAGGATCCTTGTGGCAGTCTGGTTGATAAAATAACGGTCGTGGGAGACATACAGAACTGTTCCTGTATACTGGTTTATAGCGTTTTCCAGGATCTCTTTGGAGACGATATCCAGGTGGTTTGTAGGCTCGTCGAGTATGAGGAAATTGGCCTCAGAGAGCATCAGCTTAGCCAGGGAGACACGTCCCCTTTCACCGCCGCTTAAATCCCGCACCAGCTTGAATACATCATCACCTGTGAAAAGGAAGGCAGCCAGCACGTTTCTGATCTCTGTGTTATTCATATTTGGATATTCATCTGAAATCTCTTCAAAAAGCGTCTTTTCCATATGAAGGACATGGTGTTCCTGATCATAATATCCGATATGGACCTTGCTGCCAAGTGTGAAGGAGCCGGAGTCTGCCGGGATCACACCGTTGAGTATTTTCAGAAGGGTAGTCTTGCCGGTCCCATTGTTGCCGATGATGGCGACTCTCTCCCCGCGTTTGATCTCAAAGTTCAGATCTGTGAAAAGCGTATTGTGGTCAAAGGATTTGGAGAGATGCTCTGCGGTCAGTACATCATTTCCGCTGGTGATACGTGGTTCCAGGTTTAGATGTATCTCTGAACTGACCTCTGTGGGTTTATCCAGGACCTCGATCTTATCCAGCATCTTCTCACGGCTCTCAGCACGCCTAATGGATTTTTCCCTGTTAAAGGAGCGCAGCTTTGCGATGACCTCCTCCTGATGTTTGATTTCCTGCTGCTGGTTTAAGTAAGCTTTCATCTGGATATCACGCAGCTGCTTTTTCTTCTCGGCGTATTGAGAATAGTTGCCGAGAAAGGTCGACACACAGCCGTTGTCGATCTCGATCACCTTTGTAACTACCTTATTCAGGAAGTATCTGTCATGGGCAACTATGATCACGGCTCCGCTGTAATTGAGCAGATACGTCTCCAGCCAGGCGATGGAATTCATGTCCAGGTGGTTGGTAGGCTCGTCGAGAAGGATGATGTCCGGTTTGGAGAGCAGCAGCTTGCCAAGAGCCACCCTTGTTTTCTGACCGCCTGAGAGGGTGTCCACGTGCCTGTCGAAATCCTCCGGGCCAAAACCAAGGCCCTTTAAGACGCCTGTGACCTCACTCTTATATGCATAGCCATTCTGCCTTTCAAATTCAGTCATCAGCCTGTTGTAGATCTCCAGCAGTGATGTGAGGGCTTCTCCTTCCAGCTCTTTCATATCGTGCTCCATGCAGCGGAGCCTCTTTTCCATTTCTATGATATCCTTTTTGACCTCCAGCAGCTCCTGGTAGATGGTATTTCCTGAAGAGACGGCCTCATGCTGGGCCAGATATCCGATGGTCTTTCCTTTTGAGAGAATGACTTCACCGGAGTCCGCCGGCAGCTTATTCATAATAATTTTTAACAGTGTGGATTTTCCGGCTCCGTTTATGCCGACTATGGCTGCTTTTTCCCTGTCTTCTATATGAAATGAGGCGTTTTTTAATATTTCATCTGTGGCAAAAGCCTTACAGATGTTCTGACATGCTAAAATCATGAGTGTTTCACCTGTTCCTTTATCTATAATAGTGCTTCAGAGTTCATTATAACGAAAAATATGATTTTTTCAATTAAAATTTTGGATGGCCCGCATAAATTTTTTCTGGACTATTGAAAAAAAGTGCGATAAGATATTTTTAATTCGCAATATGAGGATTTAGAGGAGGAACTAACTTATGAAAAAAGTAGTGAAGTTTGGCGGAAGCTCACTGGCAAGCGCTGAACAGTTTAAAAAGGTGGGCGATATCATACGTTCAGACGAAGGAAGAAGGTATGTGATCCCTTCCGCACCGGGTAAGCGCTTTTCAAATGATATTAAAGTGACAGATATGCTCTACGACTGTTATGAGACAGCAGTATCCGGCAAAAAATTCGCACAGAAGCTGGAAAAGATAAAAGAACGCTATGAAGAGATCATTAAAGGCCTTGATCTGACCTTGTCACTTGATGATGAGTTTGCCAGGATCCAGGAATCTTTTTTGGCAAAGGCAGGCAAGGACTATGCTGCTTCCCGGGGAGAATATTTAAATGGTATTGTCATGGCGGCATATCTTGGATATGAATTTGTAGATGCCGCGCAGGTCATTTTCTTTGACGAAGAAGGCAATTTTGATGCCGTAAAGACAGATAAAGCGCTTGCAGAGAGGCTGCAGGACGTGGAAAGGGCAGTTGTGCCGGGATTCTACGGTGCCATGGAAAATGGCTGCATAAAGACCTTTTCAAGGGGAGGCTCTGATGTGACAGGGTCCATCGTGGCCAAAGCTATCAGGGCAGACCTCTATGAGAACTGGACAGATGTTTCGGGATTCCTTGTTACTGATCCTCATATTATCGAGAATCCCGAGGTGATTGAGACCATCACTTACCGTGAGCTCAGAGAGCTGTCATACATGGGAGCTACAGTGCTTCATGAGGACGCCATATTCCCGGTCAGGAAAGAAGGCATTCCCATTAATATCCGCAACACGAACGCACCTGATGAAAAAGGGACTCTGATCGTAGAGAGTACCTGCAGGAAGCCTAAATATACGATTACCGGAATTGCCGGCAAGAAGGGTTTTGCATCCATTAATATAGAAAAAGATATGATGAATGCAGAAGTGGGATTTGGAAGAAAGGTTCTGGGAGTCTTTGAGGATAACGGTATTTCCTTTGAACATATGCCTTCAGGCATTGATACTATGACTGTCTACGTACACCAGTCTGAATTTGAAGAGAAGGAACAGAAGGTCCTTGCAGGGATCCACCGAGCTGTCCAGCCTGATTCTATTGATCTGGAGTCAGACCTGGCCCTGATTGCGGTTGTGGGCCGCGGAATGCGGGCTACAAGAGGGACTGCAGGCAGGATATTTTCAGCCCTGGCACATGCAAATATCAATATCAAGATGATAGACCAGGGTTCCAGCGAGCTTAATATTATCATTGGTGTACGCAATGAGGATTTTGAGACAGCAATAAAAGCAATTTACGATATATTCGTGACTACACAGCTTTAATGCTGAATTATAACAGCGCTTTGCGGAACAGTGGAAGGCTAAACTGTTATATAAAAATGTCACCTCAGGCTTAAAATGTTTGACATTAAATTATCATTCTAATATAATGGGTATAGCGAAAGAGGTGATATAATAAATGGAAGAGAAGGAAATCTCTAGGGCCGTCATTAAAAGGCTGCCGAGATATTACCGGTATTTGGGAGAGCTGCTGGAGAGCGGTGTGGAGAGGATTTCTTCAAATGAACTCAGTGAGAGGATGCAGGTGACTGCCTCGCAGATACGTCAGGACCTGAACAATTTCGGAGGCTTCGGCCAGCAGGGATACGGCTATAATGTAAAATTTTTGTATCAGGAAATTGCTAAGATACTTGGTCTTGATAAGACATATAATATGATTATCGTGGGAGCCGGAAATCTGGGGCAGGCCCTGGCAAATTACGTAAAGTTTGAGAAGAGCGGATTCCTGATCAAAAAACTCTTTGATGTGAATCCCAGGCTGCATGGCATGACGGTCAGGGGCATTGAGATACGGCTGATCGATGAGCTGCCCGAATACCTGCAGGAGAATGAGATACATATTGCAGCGCTTACCCTGCCAAAGGCAAATGCCAGAGAGATGGCGGAGCTGCTGGCTGAGAATGGGGTCAAGGCTATCTGGAATTTTGCACATACGGATCTGCACCTGCCGGAGGATGTGATCGTTGAGAACGTGCATCTGTCGGAGAGCCTTATGCAGTTATCTTATAACATCAGCAGATATGAACGCGACCATAATAAGAAATAGAGAACGAAGGTGTACGTATCAGGACAGGGTTCTGTCTTGGTGCGTATATTTGCGTTAGAGAAAGGAAGCAGGAGGTGATAAGGTGAGATACCTTGTGAATTCTGAAGAGATGAAGCGGTGCGACGGAAATACCATAAATGAATTCGGGATGCCTTCCCTTGTACTGATGGAGCGGGCCGCTCTGGCCGTATATGAAGAGCTGGTGAGCGGCGGCTTTGATCTGTCCCGGGTCCTGGTAGTGTGCGGGTCCGGCAATAACGGCGGCGACGGTTTTGCCATTGCCAGGCTTCTCCATCTGAGCGGGAAGAGGGTTGATGTGCTTTTTGCAGGAAAGCCGGAATCTCTTACCGAAGAAACGCAGATACAGAAGAAAATCTGCGAAAATTATGGTGTAAATGTTGGCAGTAACTTGAACATAAGTGAATATACTAGTATAGTAGATGCGCTCTTTGGGGTGGGGCTGTCCAGAAATATAGAAGGAAGGTACGCGGCATTGATCGGGGATATCAACCGGTCGGGCATTCCTGTACTGTCGGTGGATATCCCTTCAGGGATATCAGCTGACAGCGGCCACGTTATGGGTACTGCAGTTAAAGCAGCCAAGACCGTCACCTTTGCTTTTGAAAAAATAGGCCACATTCTGTATCCGGGAAGTGAATACTGCGGAGAGCTGAAGCTTTGCGCCATCGGAATAGATGACCGGGGATTTATGGGGCAGGTTCCCGGGGCTTTTACCTGGGAAGAGTCAGATATACCAAAGCTTCTCCCGGAAAGGAAGGCATATTCCAATAAGGGGACTTACGGACGGGGGCTTTTAGCTGCAGGCAGCAGGGATATGGCAGGCGCTGCCTGTCTTGCCGGCAAGGCAGCGTATAAAACAGGGACAGGTCTTGTGCGCATCTACTCAGAGGACTGCAACCGTCAGATATTACAGACACTCCTGCCTGAAGCGGTGCTGACCTCCTACCGGAAGGGTGAGGAGGGGGCAGCCCTGGCGGATGCGCTGCAGTGGGCAGATGCATGCGCCGTGGGGCCGGGTTTGTCTGTATCCTCTGAAAAACTGGAAATCCTGCAGACGATCATCAGGTCCGGAGATATTCCTGCAGTCCTGGATGCGGATGCGCTGAATCTTCTGAGCGTCCACATGGAGCTGCTAGAGGGACACAGACAGCCTCTTATACTGACACCGCATATTGGAGAGATGGCGAGACTGACAGGGATCAAGAAGGAGGAGCTGATCCTGGACCTGCCTGGATACTGCCATGATTTTGCCAGAAAAAATAATGTGGTCTGTGTCCTTAAGGATGCCAGGACAGTAGTATCAGATGGAAAGAGTATATACATAAATACAAGCGGAAATGACGGCATGGCTGCAGGCGGTTCCGGTGATGTGCTCTGCGGGCTGATACTGGGGCTGCTGGCTCAGGGAATCCCTCCCTTCAGGGCTGCAACAGCCGGGGTGTACCTGCACGGACTCGCCGGGGATGATGCAAGGCGGCGCTGCGGAGCAAGAGGAATGCTTGCAGGCGATATAGCTGAATCAGTGGGGGCGGTCATGTCATGGGATACAGAAGATGGAAGGGCCTCACAAGCAAAATAACAGGAGAACAAAAAGAGATGAAAAAACACAGCAGGGTCTATGCCGCTGTCGACATGGATGCCATAGCAGAGAATTTCAGGCAGATGAGGGAAAATATTAACAGGGATACTAAGATGATCGCAGTGATCAAAACGGACGGTTACGGGCATGGGGCCATACCTATAGCAAGAATGGCAGAGCAGTATGACTACATATGGGGTTATGCGGTGGCCACGGCGGAGGAAGCCCTGGAGATCAAAAAAGCGGGGCTTTTAAAGCCTGTATTGATTTTGGGGTATACTTTTGAAGAAGATTATGCCCGCCTGGTACGCCATCAGATAAGGCCGGTAGTATTTAAGCTCTCCACTGCAGGGAAGCTCTCAGAGGAGGCCTGCAGGCAGAACAAAGTGCTTCCCATCCATCTGGGCCTGGATACAGGGATGAGCAGGATAGGATTTCCTGACACG
This sequence comes from Murimonas intestini, assembly GCA_003148945.1. Classification (GTDB taxonomy): domain Bacteria; phylum Bacillota; class Clostridia; order Lachnospirales; family Lachnospiraceae; genus Murimonas; species Murimonas intestini. The sequence continues at coordinate 448,387 of QGGY01000001.1, forward strand.
GCTGAAAGCATCGACATTATACGGAAGATCACTCAGATGCCTGGGATCGTTATCGAAGGGATATTCACCCATTTTGCAAGGGCGGATGAGTCAGACAAGACAAATGCCAGAAAGCAGCTTGTACGTTACCTGGAATTTACAGGAAAGCTGGAAGAGATGGGTATCCATATACCTGTACGCCACTGTTCCAACAGCGCCGGTATACTGGAAATGAGGGAGGCTAACCTGGATGCAGTCAGGGCGGGGATCACCATATACGGGATATATCCCTCAGAGGAGGTATCACGTGAAAGCCTGCCCCTCATGCCTGCCATGGAGCTGAAAAGCCATATCGTATACATTAAAGAGCTGGAGGAGGGAGTTCCTGTAAGCTACGGGGGAACCTTTGTCACAAGCAGGAGGACGGCGGTGGCAACCATACCTGTGGGATATGGTGACGGTTATCCCAGAAGCCTTTCAAACAGAGGCTGGGTCCTGATACACGGCAAAAAAGCTCCCATACTGGGCAGAGTCTGTATGGACCAGTTTATGGTGGATGTCACGGATATCCCCGAAGCAGGGGAGCTGGATGAAGTGACGCTCATGGGAAGAGACGGGGAGGAATTTTTGTCAGTAGATACTCTGGCCAAGCTTTCAGGCCGCTTCCCCTATGAGTTTGTATGTGATATAGGAAAGAGAGTACCACGCGTCTATTACCAGGACGGCAGGGCTGTTTTTGACAGGATATAGTTCCTGAAAGCCTTAACCGGAAAAATGCGTAAAAGCGAATACACAAGAGGAATATGGGAATACTTGTATTTATGAAACATAGGAATCGGAGTGTGAATTGTGTGGTTATAAGACGAGGAGATATTTTTTACGCAGATTTAAGGCCGGTTATCGGGTCAGAGCAGGGCGGCATAAGGCCGGTGCTCATCATTCAGAATGATATCGGGAATAAACACAGCCCCACTGTCATTTGCGCGGCTATCACATCCAAGATGAATAAGGCAAAGCTGCCTACACACGTGGAGATAGACGCCAGACGCTATGAGATAGTGAAGGATTCTGTCATTCTGCTGGAACAGCTCAGGACGATTGATAAGAAAAGATTAAAAGACAGAGTCTGCCATCTGGATGCAGAAATCTTAAAACAGGTTGATAAAGCCCTGAAAGTAAGCCTGGAACTGACTACATAGTCTTGACTAATGAAGGGGAAAATGATATATTTTGTATATTATGGAATAGTGAGGAGTTTTTTTACGAATGGATGGTAGCGGGAGTCCCTGGCTGGGATTCATTATATTTCTGGCGTTTGTCATAGTGGATGCGATCCTCTATGGATTCGGCGCGGCAATACAGTCAATTGGAGACAGTGATATAGAAAAAAGAAAAAAAGAAGGGGATCTGAAAAAGGCCTGCAGTGTTGAAGCATATAAAAGCAGTCCTGAGCATCTGATCAATACGATACAGGTAGCTGCCACAATGCTGTGTATGCTGACAGGCAGCGTGGCGGTACAGATGGTCTTCGTGAAATGGCATTCGTTTTTCGAGATGCTGGGTGCAGGTATCCACCTGCGCGGCACCTTGCTACATATTCTGACAGCGGTGCTTGTGATTTTTGTTTTTCTTTTTCTTATGTATGCATTTGGAATCCATCTGCCGAAGATCTTGGGAAGCTATCATGCCGGAAGCTGGGCGTTCGCACTGGTGGGGCCTGTCAGGTTTTTAGAGAGGCTGCTCTCACCGCTCACCTGGGTGCTTGTATCTATGGTACACTGCATCACAAGGATGTTTGGGATAGATCCTTTAAGCCTGAATGAGGACGTGACGGAGGAGGAGATCATCTCCATGGTCAATGAAGGCCATGAACAGGGTGTGCTGGAAGAGAGCGAGGCGGAGATGATCAATAATATTTTTGAGCTGGGTGATAAAGAGGCTCAGGATATTATGACGCACAGAAAGAATATCGTGGCGGTTGACGCCAGGATGAACCTGCGTGAAGCTCTGGGCTTTATGCTGGACGGGAATAATTCCAGATTTCCCGTCTATGAAGAGAATATTGATAATATTGTGGGCATCCTTCATCTGAAGGATGCTATGAAATGCCATACAAAATATAAGTATGATGAATGGATGATCAAAGACATCCCAAACCTGATCAGAGCGGCTGTATTTATTCCTGAGACAAGAAATATCACCCAGCTGTTCACAAGCATGCAGATGAAAAAGCTGCAGATGGTCATGGTGGCGGATGAGTACGGCCAGACGGCAGGCCTCATCGCTCTGGAGGATATTCTTGAAGAGATAGTGGGGAATATACAGGATGAGTATGATGAGGATGAAAATCTCATAGAAAAGGTTGCCGATGATGTATTTATAATGGATGGAATGGCTCCGCTCGAAGACGTGGAGGAGACCCTTGATATAGAGTTTGAAGAAGAGGATTTTGAGACGCTTAATGGTTTTTTAATAGCCAAGCTGGATAAAATACCTTCGGAGGACGAGCATTCTGTCATAGAATCGGAAGGCTATGCCTTCCAGATATTATCTGTTGCCCGCAGAATGATACAAAAGGTGAGGGTGACAAAACTTCCCGCAGATACAGGGGAAGATATAAAAGAATAGGAAATACTGGAAAACACAGGATAGAAAAGGAGTATAAAATATGTCTGGACATTCAAAATTCGCAAATATCAAGCACAAAAAAGAGAAAAATGATGCGGCAAAGGGAAAGATATTTACTATCATCGGCCGTGAACTGGCAGTGGCAGTAAAAGAAGGAGGGGCAGATCCTGACAACAACAGCAGGCTCCGTGACGTTATCGCAAAGGCAAAGGCAAATAACATGCCAAATGACACTATAGACAGAGGCATTAAAAAGGCTGCCGGGGATGCAGGATCCGTGAATTATGAGTATGTATCATATGAGGGCTATGGCCCAAGTGGGATCGCTATAATCGTGGATGCTCTGACAGATAATAAGAACCGTACTGCCGCAAATGTGAGAAGTGCATTTACAAAGGGGAGCGGAAGCATTGGTACTCAGGGCTGCGTATCTTATATGTTTGATAAAAAAGGACAGATCATTATTGATAAAGAAGAGTGTGAGATGGATGCTGACGATCTGATGATGCTGGCGCTGGATGCGGGAGCAGAAGACTTTTCTGAGGAAGAGGACAGCTATGAGGTGATAACAGATCCGGACGATTTTTCAGTTGTGAGGGAGGCTCTGGAAAAGGCCGGCATTCCCATGGCTGAAGCAGAGGTAACCATGATTCCCCAGAATTATGTGGAGCTGACAGATGAAAATGCTGTAAAGAACCTGCAGAGGACACTTGACCTGTTGGATGAAGATGATGATGTACAGAATGTATATCACAACTGGGATGAATAATAGTAACTGAGACATCCGATAGGGAGGAAGCGTATGAATTTTTATACAGTAGGTATTGAAGGCATGCCCCGGCTGCTGCTGGAAATAGAAGCACCCATGGAGAATTTCAGGAAGAATACATATGAGGGAGCATTTAAGAAATACTATGAGAAAAACCTCGTGACCTATGACGCGATTGAAAATGGATATCTGTCCGTGATAGATAAGGAACAGTTTCTAGAAAACATGGCGAATGCCCTTGTGGATGCCGCAGGGGATAAGGTATACGGCCTTCCGAAAAAAAGCCAGCAGGAAAAGCTGCTGGTAGATTACAATATCAGTATGGCAGTCTATGTGCTGCCGGCCGTACTGGAATTTAAAGGGGAATCTTCTGAGAAGCTGGCGGATAAGCTGGTCAAAGCGTGGAAGAAAAAGTTTCCCAAGACAAATATCCAGGCTTCCGAATACGAGAATATTGAAAAAGGCTTCCACAAAAAATGGTGCTATATCACTACAGCAGTCTGTGAAAGCTTTGGAAAGCCGGATGACTGCTATGAACTGACGCTGCTGCGCAATTACAGGGACAATTTCCTGATGGGCCAGCCGGACGGGGAAGCTGTGATCAAGGAATATTATGACGTGGCCCCCACTATTGTAAAGCATATCAATAAGCGTAAAAACCATGATGAAATATACAAGGATGTCTGGAATGAATATCTCAGGCCGTGTATCCAAATGATTGAAGAAAACGAGAACAGCAGATGCAAGGATCTTTATATCAGGATGGTCAGGGAATTAAAGGAAAAATATTTTTACTTAAACTAGAATTAGCAGAATGATTCATACAAATGAGGAACCTGTCACATCAAGAGGGATGTTGAGGTTCCTTTTTTGTTCTGTACCCTGGTTTAGAATCAGATATTTCAGGGCATGATAAGGAAAAAAAGTAAAGGAGCCTTTAAAATGTCTGATATGAAAAGAATGATCCTGGAAGAAGACTATGAAGCAGCCAGGGATGATAATAAGGAAAATGCCGCGCAGGAAAAAGAAAAAAAGGAAGAACAGAGAGAGGAGATCAGGGAATTCGGACAGCTTTCGCTTAACCATAAGATACACCTCTTAAGTGTGATAGGAGAGATAGAGGGACATGAGTGCCTTTCCTCGAATGCCAAGACAACAAAGTACGAACATGTGCTGCCGCAGCTGGCTGCAATTGAGGACAGCAATGAAGTGGAAGGTCTGCTGGTGCTGCTCAATACAGTAGGCGGTGACGTGGAAGCAGGCCTGGCCATCGCTGAGATGATCGCATCCCTCAGCAAACCCACCGTCTCACTCGTGCTGGGAGGCAGCCACTCCATAGGGGGACCTATTGCAGTCTCCACAGACTATTCTTATATTGTCAAGACAGGGACAATGGTGATCCATCCTGTGAGGATGAATGGAATGGTGATAGGGGCGCCCCAGACTTATGATTATTTTAAGCAGATGCAGGACAGGATCCTCGGCTTTATGGCAGATCACAGCAGGGCCAACAGAGAGCGCCTGGAGGAGCTTATGCTGAACACCGGCATGCTCACAAAAGACCTGGGGACGATCCTGGTAGGAGATGATGCTGTGCGGGAAGGGCTTATCAACGAAGTAGGGGGAATAAAAGAAGCCCTTGGGAAACTTAACAGCATGATAATAGAGAATAAGAGCAGGAAAAATAAAGGGACAGACGAAGAATAGAAGAGCGATCCAAAGGGCGGAGAGCGCCTGCGCATACAGAACAGACAATAGCAGATATTGTCGAAAGAAGAAACCTTTCCTCAGAAAAGATTTGTATATCTCGAATGAGTGTGCTATAATGTTGAGAGATATCAGGTATTTTAACAGTTTTCGGCTTTCATGCCGGAAACGAGGAGGGAAGGCATGTCAGTTTTACAGTCCATATTTTTAGGCATCGTGCAGGGAATAACGGAATTCCTGCCAGTGAGCAGTTCCGGACACCTTGCCATATTACAGAATATTTTTAATATCAACACAGAAGGCGGACTTTTATTTGATGTCATGCTCCATGTGGGTACATTAATTGCAGTATGTGTAGTATATTGGAAGGATCTGTGGAGGATGATCCGTGAGGCAGTCTGGATCTGCGCCGATCTTTTCCACAATCTGAAGACCTGGCTGAATAACCGCAAATATGACCAGGCTCTGAGATACAGAAAGATAGTAAAGAATAATTACAGAAAATTTGTTGTGCTTGTCATCCTGTCTACTATCCCAACAGGGATAATAGGGTATGTTGGCAGGCATCTTGTCAGTGTCGCCGGTGCGACATTGATAGTTCCAGGTGTATGCCTTATACTGACAGGTGTGCTTCTGATAGTGGCAGACATATCGGAAGACGGCCATAAGGTGCCAAAGGACGTGAGTTATTCCAATGGCTTCATAATTGGTATATGCCAGGGTATCTCTACGCTTCCGGGCCTTTCACGCTCAGGGACCACGATCGCTGCCTGCATTATGAGCGGATTTGACAGGAAGTTTGCTGTCAAATACTCATTCATCATGTCTATTCCTGCCATTTTAGGTGCGGCAGTGCTGGAACTGAAGGATATAGGCAGTGAGGCTGTCACCCCGGGACTGGTGGGGACTTATTTTGCCGGTGCTGTGGCTGCCGGCCTTGTAGGGTATGTCTGCATTAAGACTATGCTTGTAGTAGTCCGTAAAAAGAAATTTAAAGGTTTTGCAATTTACTGCTTTATAATAGGCATTATGGCAATTGCAGGACATTTCATCATTTATTAAGGGGAGATTCATTGATGGCTGTAGAAGCAAAGGGGAATAATAGTACAGCGAGAAAAACAGCAACGAAAACAGCAGAAAAGAAGGCACCAACATCGAAGAAGACAACAGCAGCGAAAAGCAGCGCAGGCAGGAAGAGTCAGACAGGAACGAGAAAGGCAGCCGCTTCAAACAGGGGGAGGAAGCCGGCGGCCAAAAAAGATACCATGTTAAGGGACGAGATCCTGTTATGGGTAGTTCTGGCAGCGTCTATTATCATTCTGATAAGCAATTTTGGTTTCGGCGGGTTTGCAGGAGATGCAATCAGTGATTTTTGTTTTGGACTGTTTGGATTTGTAGCATATCTGCTGCCGTTCGTATTATTTTTCACGGTGGCTTTTGCATTGTCGAATAAAGGAAACAGAATCGCCTGGCTGAAGACAGGCGCTGTTTTTTTGTTGCTCATAAGCTGCAGTGCGATTTTTGAGCTGATAGTGAATAAGTTTGACGGTACCAGAAAGATCATGGACTTCTATAACATGAGTTCACAGTACAAGACAGGCGGAGGGCTTATAGGAGGCCTTCTGTGCAAGGCTTTCTGCCCGGCTCTCGGCTTGGTGGGGGCATATGTCATACTGGTGGTCCTTGCGCTGATCTCAGTGGTGCTGATCACAGAGCGTTCGCTGTTTGCAAAGATGCACACAAGTACAACAAAAGTTTATGACAGTGCGAAAAAGGATGCTGCCAGAAGGAAAGAAAAAGCAGCGATCCGCAGGGAAGAGGCTGAGCTTAAAAGACAAAAAAGGCTGGAAGAAGACCGTATACGTCTGGAACAGGAAAAAGCGAATTTTGAAAAATTCCAGGAGCTGCGCCTTGATAAAAAGGTCACAGGCGTCATTCTTGATACATCTATAAAAGACGGAGGAAGGAAGAAAGAGGATCTCCATGAAGTCGGGGCGCCTTCGTCAGGGGCAAAGATCGAAGAATTCCCGGTTCAGGAGGGTGGTCCGTCTATACCTGATATTTTCGGCATTTATAAGGCAGAAGAGATCATGAAGAAAAAGGGCACAAAGAAGGTGCGGGATTTCCAGACAAAGGCCTCATCAGTAAAGGTGCCTGATGAACTGAGAGGTGAACTTGACTGGCAGGAGGAGACAGACAGCTCCATGGACCTGGCAGCAATAGCTTCAGAGATAAAGATAGAGGGTCTGGGGGGAAGCGCGGAGGACTCAGCGTATTCAGCCCCCCAGCCTGATGAACAGCCGCCTTTGTTTGAAGAACCAGCATTTAAAGAACCGGCATATAAAGAACCAGTTTTTAAAGATCCTGTCTCAGAGGAGGGTATATTTGCTGAACCTTTATCTGAAGGGCCTGCAGGCGGCGGGAAAGCGGCACGGACAGATGCCGCAGAGACTGGGGCAGTTTCAGAAATGAAGAATCCCAGGAGGGAGAAGGCAAACCCGAAATCATCCAGGGCGGAGCAGGAAGCAGAGCTTGCCAGTGTGGAGGCGGAGATCCTGGAGAGTGAGCAGGAAGTAAAACCTGAATATGTATTCCCGCCCATTGATCTGCTGAAAAAGCCAAGACGCACAAAAGGCAGCAATATAGAGCGTGAACTCAGGGAGACTGCTGTGAAGCTGCAGCAGACGCTCCATAACTTCGGAGTGAATGTGACAGTGTCAAATGTCAGCTGCGGTCCGGCAGTGACGCGCTATGAGCTGACGCCTGAGCAGGGCGTTAAGGTAAGCCGCATCGTGAATCTGGCTGATGACATCAAACTGAATCTGGCTGCAGCAGACATACGTATAGAGGCGCCTATCCCGGGCAAGGCAGCCGTGGGCATAGAAGTGCCAAACCACGAAAATACTGCTGTTCCCCTCAGAGAACTTCTGGATACTGATGAATTTAAGAATTTTCCGTCCAGCCTGGCCTTTGCGGTGGGCAAGGATATCGGAGGAAAAGTTGTGGTTACAGATATTGCCAAGATGCCCCATCTGCTCATAGCAGGCGCCACAGGCTCTGGAAAATCTGTATGTATCAATACAATCATCATGAGTATTCTGTATAAGGCGGATCCTGAGGATGTTAAGCTTATTATGATCGACCCGAAGGTGGTGGAGCTGAGTGTCTATAACGGAATCCCTCATCTTTTCATACCGGTAGTCACAGATCCTAAGAAAGCAGCGGGAGCGCTGAACTGGGGAGTGGCGGAGATGACAGAACGCTATCAGAAGTTCGCAGAATATAATGTAAGGGATCTGAAGGGGTATAATGCGAAGATCGAAGCAATAAAGGATATAGAGGACGAAAACAAACCAAAGAAGCTGCCACAGATCGTTATAATTGTAGACGAGCTTGCAGACCTGATGATGGTGGCGCCGGGGGAGGTGGAGGATTCTATCTGCCGTCTGGCCCAGTTGGCAAGGGCAGCAGGCATACACCTGATCATTGCTACCCAGAGGCCGTCTGTAAATGTCATCACAGGGCTTATCAAAGCAAATATGCCTTCCAGGATAGCTTTTTCAGTATCCTCAGGCGTGGATTCCAGGACGATCATAGATATGAATGGAGCTGAGAAGCTTCTGGGCAAGGGCGATATGCTTTTCTATCCCCAGGGGTACCAGAAACCTGCCAGAGTGCAGGGAGCATTTGTAAGCGATTCAGAGGTTGGTGCCGTAGTGGAATTCCTGACCCAGAAAAATGATATAACAGCGTACAGCAGAGAGATCGAGGAGCAGATCAGTAAAGTCCAGCAGGCAGCGGACCAGACCGGGGGAAGCTCTGAGGTAGACGCATATTTTGCGGAAGCAGGTAAATTCATTATAGAGAAAGACAAGGCGTCTATCGGCATGCTCCAGAGAGTATTCAAAATAGGCTTCAACAGGGCCGCCAGAATTATGGACCAGCTCTCTGACGCAGGGGTAGTGGGACCGGAAGAGGGGACAAAGCCCAGGAAGGTGCTTATGTCTCAGGAAGAGTTTGAACAGTATATCGAAGAATACGTCTGATTAGTTATGCAGCTTAAAAACCTATTGAAATTTCAGATAGTTTGTCTTATACTAATAAGCAAGCTTAAAGATTGAAATAACTGAAATATCTTACAAATAGCAGGAGGAAAGCCATGTACAAGATCAAGAAAGCCGAAAAGCTGACCGGTCCTAATTACCTTATGGTAGTGGAAGCACCGAGGATAGCAAAGCATTGTCTCCCGGGACAATTCATCATCGCAAAGGAGGATGAAAAGGGAGAAAGGATTCCATTGACAATCTGTGATTACGACAGGGAGGAGGGAACGATCACCATCGTATTCCAGCCAATTGGAGCATCCACAGAAAAGTTTACGAGATTAAAAGCAGGAGATTCCTTCAGAGACTTTGTAGGTCCGCTGGGAAAACCATCTGAGCTGTGTACAGATGACCTGGAAGAAGTGAAGAAGAAAAAAATTCTCTTTGTGGCAGGCGGAGTAGGCGCTGCCCCGGTATATCCACAGGTTAAGTGGCTTCACGAGCATGGCATTGAAGCAGATGTCATCATCGGAGGGCGTACAAAGGAGCTGATCCTTCTTGAAGACGAGATGAAGGCAGTGGCTGGAAATGTATATATTACAACAGACGACGGTTCTTACGGCAGGACAGGCGTGGTAACAAAAGTGATAGAGGACCTTGTCCAGAATGAAGGAAAATCATATGATCTCTGTGTTGCCATCGGTCCTATGATCATGATGAAATTCACCTGCATGACAACAAAGAAGCTGAATATCCCGACAGTCGTCAGCATGAACCCGATCATGGTAGACGGGACAGGAATGTGCGGCGCATGCCGTCTGACAGTAGGGGATGAGGTGAAGTTCGCCTGTGTGGACGGACCGGAATTTGATGGACATCTTATCGACTTCGATGCAGCGATGAAGAGGCAGATGATGTATAAGACAGAAGAGGGAAGAGCGCTCCTGAAGGTTCGCGAGGGAGACACACATCACGGCGGATGTGGAAATTGCGGAGGTGACGAATAATGGCTGATGTATTAAAAAAGGTTCCGGTAAGGGAGCAGGCGCCAAAGGTGAGAGCTGCAAACTTTGAGGAAGTATGTTTAGGATATAATAAAGAAGAGGCTATGGAAGAGGCAGCGCGCTGCATTAATTGTAAAAATGCAAAATGTGTCGGCGGATGTCCTGTATCCATCAATATACCGGCATTTATCCATGAGGTGAAGGAAGGAAATATTGAAGAGGCTTATAAGATTATTTCAGAGTCAAGCGCACTTCCGGCTATTTGCGGCCGTGTATGTCCTCAGGAGAGCCAGTGTGAAGGAAAATGTATCCGCGGTATTAAAGGCGAGCCTGTATCTATCGGAAAGCTTGAGCGTTTTGTGGCAGACTGGGCAAGAGAAAATGGAATCAAACCTCCGGCGCCTGCAGCAGCAAACGGCCGCAAGGTAGCTGTCATCGGTTCAGGACCTGCAGGCCTTACATGTGCAGGAGATCTGGCAAAGCTTGGATATGATGTCACGATTTTTGAAGCGCTCCATGAGCCGGGCGGTGTGCTTGTCTATGGTATCCCGGAATTCCGTCTTCCGAAGAACAAGGTTGTTGCTGCGGAAGTAGAGAATGTTAAATCTCTGGGCGTCAAGATTGAGACGAATGTCATAATAGGCAAATCTACTACAATAGATGAACTGCTTAATGATGAAGGATTTGAGGCTGTTTTCATCGGTTCCGGAGCAGGACTCCCCATGTTTATGGGAATCCCGGGGGAGAATGCAAACGGTGTGTTCTCTGCCAATGAATATCTGACAAGAAATAACCTGATGAAGGCATTTCTGGATGATTATGATACACCTATCGCAAGAGGCAAAAAAGTGGCGGTTGTCGGCGGCGGAAACGTTGCTATGGATGCTGCCAGAACAGCTCTGCGTCTCGGCGCTGAGGTACATATCGTCTACAGAAGAAGTGAGGCGGAGCTTCCGGCCAGGGTGGAGGAAGTACATCATGCAAAAGAAGAAGGCGTGATCATGGATCTCCTGACAAATCCTGTGGAGATTCTTGTAGATGAGAATGATGCTGTAAAGGGCATGAAATGTGTCCGCATGGAGCTGGGTGAGCCGGATGCTTCAGGAAGAAGGCGTCCTGTGGAGATCCCAGGTTCTGAGTTCGAGATGGAACTGGATACAGTTATCATGTCCTTGGGAACCTCACCGAATCCTCTTATCTCTTCCACAACAATAGGACTTGACATTAATAAACGTAAATGTATCATTGCTGATGAAGAGACAGGAAAAACTTCCAAAGAAGGCGTATATGCAGGCGGAGATGCCGTGACAGGAGCTGCTACAGTAATCCTGGCTATGGGTGCAGGCAAAGCTGCAGCGAAAGGGATCCACGAATTTCTTTCTGATAAAAAATGATATTATAAGCAGGATGCCGTGATTTCATGGCATCCTGTTGTTGAATCTATACACCTGCGTCAATCTGAATTTTAGGAGGAATATAGAAATGGTAAAACATATAGTGTTATGGAAATTTCAGGAACAGCTTGACCCGCAGCAGAGAAAAGAAGCGGGTGAGAAAATGAGAGAGATCCTGGAACCACTGAAAGAAGTGATCCCGGGTGTGATCTCCCTTAGAATTGAAACGGACAGCCTGGATGGCAGCAACAGAGATGTTATGCTGTTTGGGGAGTATGAGTCGGAGGAGGCGCTTAATAATTATGCAGTTCATCCGGCACATGTGGAGGCAGGAAAATATGTCAGGAGCGTGACGTGTGAACGGGCATGCTTTGATTACCAGGTCCGGGAAGGATGAGGATATCAGTTATAGCTGTCGGCAGGATAAAAGAAAAATATTTGACGGAAGCCATAAAAGAGTACAGCAAAAGACTCGGCCGGTACTGCAGGCTGGATATAACAGAGCTGGCTGATGAAAAGACGCCTGATAAGGCCAGCCCCCTGGAGGCAGAGCAGATAAAAGCCAGGGAAGGGGAGCGGATACTCAAAAGCATCCGGGATAATTCTTACGTAATAGCGCTGGCGATCCAGGGCCAGAAAATGACATCTGAAAAATTTGCGGAGATGGTAGAGAAGTTGGGAGTAAACGGAGAAAGCCATCTCACTTTTGTCATAGGCGGGTCCCTGGGGCTGCACGGGGATGTCCTGAAGCGGGCAGCCTGCCTGCTCAGTTTTTCTGATATGACATTCCCGCACCAGCTGATGCGGGTTATTCTGCTTGAACAGATCTACAGGGCATACCGCATCAATTCAAACGAGCCATATCATAAATAATCTAAAAGCTGTTCCGGCTTTTGGGCAGCGGCCCGCCCGTCCGGGCCGTTGAGGCATCAGAAAAGGGTTTTTCATCATATCTGTGATCAGTCTCCAGTAATATCTTATCAAGTTCTTTTTTCGTAACAGTCTCAAATTCACCGGGATAAATGGATTTATACAGTTTTAGCTTTCTAAAAGTTTCGGAATACATGATTTCCCCTCCTTTTCTTTAGTTACTGTTTATTCCGTGACCAGTAACTTTCTTTACTCCAATCATTTTCTGTATTATAATGTAGCTGTAAAGGCGACGAATAATCATAATATAATTATAATGAAATAAAGACCATAATTATATAGTATTATAGCCAGATTATATGATTTTATGGCCAGAAAAGTTATTATTCACGGTCCGCCAAAAGCGCAGGGAAAATGGAGGTACAGATGGAAATCAGAGTCAGGGGGAATCAGCTGGAAGAGATAGAAGGGCTGTATGCAGACTATCCTTATGTGTATCATTATGCGGATTTAAAGGTGACAGATATTCCGTGGCACTGGCATGAGGAGCTTGAATTTGACTATGTGGTAAGCGGGAAGGTAAAGCTTGTCACTGCAAATAAGAGCTGTGAATTTGGGAAAAATGAGGCATTTTTTATCAATAGCAATGTCTTATGTACAATGGAAAATGTCAATGGGAGTGAACCGGCTGTACTTGACTCACATCTGTTTCACCCTATTTTTCTGGGAGGGCATTTTAAAAGCAGATTTTCTACAAAGTACCTGGATCCCGTCCTTCAGAATAAAAACCTGGATATCTTAGAAATCAGGGGTGGGACAGGCAGACAGCGGGAGATCCTGACAAAGCTGAAGCAGGCAGCTTATATGCAGAAAACAGAAGATACAGAGTTTCAGACAAGAAACATATTTTCAGATATCTGGCTGCTTATTCTGGAAGAGATAAAGGAAGTGGAGAGCCGGCAAATGCCTGTAAAGCAGATCAGCCAGGACAGGATACAGACAATGATGTCTTTTATCCAGCAGAATTATCAAAACAAGGTATCTCTTGCGGATATTGCATTATCTGCAGCAGTCAGCAAGCGTGAGTGCCTCAGGTGTTTTCAGCAGTGCATCAGTACAACACCCTATGAATACCTGATGGATTACAGGACCGAGATGGCAGCCAGGCTGTTAAAAACAACAGATGCGCCTGTTACATGGGTGGCTGAACAGACAGGGTTTTCGAACAGCGCTTATTTTGGAAAGATTTTTAAAAAGGCAAAAGGGCTGACACCGGGTGAATACAGAAAAAAGAATACGCAGAGACCGGGCAAGTGATCTCTGCGTATATAACGTACCTGTCTATTTTTTTCTCCTGCTGCGGAATTCTTTCCATGTGACCCAGAGGGGGCCTGCAACACAGACTGATGAATAGCACCCGCTTATAATGCCCACTAAGAGGGGCAGAGAGAAGATGCGTATAGACTCTATGTGGTAAATGACCGAAAATATAAGTACGACTGCAACACACATTGCCGTGGTGCATGCCGTCTTCACTGAACGGCCCAGAGTCTCGGTGATGCTCCTGTCAACGAGTCCGCACAGGCTTTCATTCTTTCCGCGGTTACTTTTACAAAGATTCTCTCTGATCCTGTCATAAAGTACGATAGTATCATTGATAGAGTAGCCTATGATTGTCAGGGTAACCGCAACAAATGCATCATTAACAGGTATTTTAAAGACTCCAAATACAAAAAATACCAGCGCTGCATCGTGCATCAGGGCGATCACAGCTGATACGCCCGCTGACAGGCCTGAAAGCGATTTAAAGCGCACCCAGATATAGGCGATAATGAATAATGAGGACAGAACGATGGCAATAACTGAATTTTTTAATGCTTTTGCACCAATATACGGTTCCACGGCGAAAGTCTCTGACAGCTCATATTTAGTCGTTCCGTTCCTGTTGATCTCATCTGTCACCTGTTTCTGCTCTTCAGGGCTGATGCCTTTGTTGCCGGCCAGGGTCAGGACCAGCTTTTTGTCACCTGTGGCGGTATCCTGTGATGTCTGTACGCTGACAGGGCGTCCCAGAGCCGCGTTTATGCCCTCACTGATCTTGTCTGCGTCAGCATCCCCGGAATAAGTGTATTTGAGTACTACACCTCCTGTGAACTGTGTGTCCAGCTTCACTCCGTTTATTCCTGTCACGGCAGCTCCTGCTATAAGGACACAGGCTGTGAACAGAAAGATCCATTTTCTTTTAGCTGCGAACTGTATCACTCTGCGTTCTTTTTTTCTGCGGAACAGCTTAATATTGTCGAATTTATTATAGCGTATCACGGATTCAAGCATAAATCTGGACATCCATACTCCGGCCAGGAGATTGATAATGACACCTGTCAGAAGTGTATATCCGAAGCTCAGCATTGTGCCTGAGCCAAATATCATTAATATGACAGCGACAGCGGCAGTTGTCAGATTGCCGTCCAGCACAGATGAAAAGGCATGCTGATATCCTTTTTTTACTGCTGCCCGGATACTTGTACCTTCTTTCAGCTCTTCCCCAATCCGTTCACTGATAATAATATTGGCGTCTACAGCCATTCCCACAGAAAGAATGAGTCCGGCTATGCCCGGCAGTGTGAGAGTGTACTGGGGAATGGAGAGCGCCAGTATCTGCAGGCACATCTGGAAGATCAGAGTCAGGCAGCTGATGATCCCGGGAAGACGGTAAATACTGACCATAAAGATAATGACCAGGATTATAGCTGTTACTGATGCCGTGACCATGGTTTTCAGCGCCTGGCTGCCAAGTGTGGGGCTGATGGTATTGTAATTACTAGTCTTCATAGAAAATGGGAGAGCCCCGGAATTAATTTTGTCGGATAGGGCTTTGGCAGCATCGTAGTTTTCCATGCCGTTTATGACAGCCTGGCCTCCTGTGATGACCTGGTTGACTTTAGGATTAGAGATCATAAGCTCATCCATGTAGATGCCCATCTGCTTTCCAACCAGCTCCTGTGTCGCTTTGGCAAAAGCTTCGGCGCCTGTCCTGTCAAACTGGAGGGCAACCTCATACTCGCCGGTATCTCTGTTTCTGGTGACAGAACTGTCAGCTACGTTTTCGCCTTCCACGAGAATATTCCCTTTTGGATCACGGAAGGTGAGCTTTGCCGTCTCGCCCAGCTCTGAGATAGCTGCTTCCGGGTTGAATTCCTTTTCATCTGATTTCCACGGAAACCTTACGATAATGTGGCCTTCGCTTTTGTCCACAGTGACCTCACGGTCTGTGATGTTTTCAGCATCAAGCCTGCTCTCGATGACATTCCGGGCAGCCTCCAGCTGCTTTTCAGAGGGGACTTTGGCTGTGCCGGCAGGCTCGAATACGGCTTCCACGCCGCCCCTGATATCGATCCCAAAACGCATGTCCCGGATTCCCTTGAAATCATCGCCAGCGCCAAAAATGGTAAGCAAAATAAACGCTGCGATCACTGACAGCGCCATCCAGATATGATTTTTTTTATTTTTCAATGTACTGTTCCTCCGTAATATTTACTTTCAAAAATGATCAATATATATCAGAAGAAAACAGCACGTTTTTTGCCATCGGATCTGTGTATGATGCAGACCTGGTTCATAAGGCTGCAGGAAAAAATCAGATAAACAGACAGAAACAGGCACAGGACATCCCTGCCCCTCAGGGACAGAAAATGAAATAAGACAACAAATACAGCCGCAAAAAGCGGATTTTTGATATTTTTCTCTTCCAGGAGGTCTGAGAGCTCCTGGGTGAGTGTCTGGCCCCGCATCAAAACAGAAGGGCTGGAGGGGAAAGAGACAGAGGTGATGCCTGAAACATCCAAGCTGCGGGAAGGCACCTGTACAGCCGCAGAGGTTACGTATTTATCAGACATGTTATTCTGCATGTCTGACTTTATAAAGAAAAGCAGATAAAACATGAGGAATGCTGTTATAAATAACCAGGCTGCTCTTTTCATATAGACCCTCCTTTCTGCGGCATTACATGTACTTGGACACGTATCCATATTCTCCGCACATTATACTTCGTTTTTAAAATATATGCAATTCTTTTATAAGTGAAAGAACGTATATTTGCATTTTGCTTGTCTTAATATGCCGTATGATATATAATTAGAGATACTAATGTGCAGCTTTGGCTGAAGCTGCACAGATAAGAGGAGGAAGAAAATAGTATGGAACTTCAGTACAGGGGAATAACAGAGAAAGATGCAAAAGCCTTAAAAGTACTGCTGCACAGGGATGAGGATAATATAGGTGATTTTCTGGATGCTGTTGAGAATGAAACAGAATTAATAACTGCGGCATATCTTGGCACAGAGCTTGTAGGCGTGATACAGCTGGCTGAGGACATATCCTGCTCGTATCTGGCTATATTTGTAGATCCCGACTGGCGGGGAAGAGGTATTGGGAGCGAAATGCTTGCATATGCCCAGGAGAGGCTTTACAAATTCGGAACAGAGAGCATTATGACATCGTTTAACAGAAATGACGGCGGTGCTTTAAGGTTTGCAAGAAAGCACGGTTTTAACAGAAACTTTTCATCGTCATATATGGAATATACAGGCGGCCGGTTTGAGCTGGAGGAGCTTCCTGTCAGAGGATACAGGGACGATGACTATATAGAAAGCCAGAAACTTATCCAGAAGGCTTTTTATGAGATGAATGTCCGGGTGGGGGATTTTCCGGATGCAAAGATAGAGGAGCCAAATGAAGAGGAACAAAGAGACTGGGCTGAAAATGCCTCCGGCAGGTTTGTCTATACAGAGAACGGGCGTATCGCCGGATTTGGACATATATCAGATAATGAAATAGAAGGGGTGGCGGTGAGGTCTGATCTTCAGGGACAGGGAATCGGAAGGAAGATGACCATGTATCTTTGTAATCAGATTTTTGACCGCGGTTATAATTCTGTCATACTCTGGTGCGTGACGGGAAACTATGCCAGGAAACTTTATGACAGCCTTGGATTCCGTGAAAAGTATACGGCAGAATTTGCCCGGAAGAAGATATAAAACTATGAACAGAAATCTGACAGAAGGAAAAATAGGAAAATCTCTGGTGCTTTTCAGTCTGCCCATGATACTTGGAAATATGCTGCAGCAGCTGTATAATGTGGCGGATACTCTCATTGTAGGAAGAACGGTGGGGGCTGCAGCCCTCTCGGCGGTGGGTTCAAGCTATTCGCTTATGGTGCTGCTGACATCCATTATTATAGGCCTGTGTATGGGCAGCAGTGTAGTTTTTGCCCAGCTGTACGGAGCGCGGCGCATGGATGACCTGAAGACTGGGATCATAAATTCCCTTGTGTTTATCTTTATCGTGGCATTTGTGATCATGGCTGCTTCCTTTCTTCTGCTGGACAGTTTTATAGTCTGGCTGAATGTGCCGGCAGAGGCGGCTGAATTTACCAGAGAATATCTGCGGGTGATCTTTACAGGAATTATGGCGGTCTACGTCTATAATTTTTTTACATCTATATTGAGGAGTATCGGGAATACGGTTGTTCCGCTTATCTTCCTGGCAGTCTCCTCCCTGATGAATATAGCGCTTGATATTATATTTATTGTCTGTTTCCATATGGGAGTCTCAGGCGCTGCCTGGGCAACGGTTATATCCCAGATCTTTTCAGGCGCGGGTATCATGATCTATTTCTTTAAAAAAGCAAGATGGCTTTGCCCTCAGAAGAAGCACCTGCGGTACGATAAGGCGCTGCTGTCATATATAATCAGCAACTCATCGCTTACAGCCATCCAGCAGTCAATCATGAATTTTGGCATCCTCATGGTCCAGGGGCTGGTCAACAGCTTTGGGTTTTATGCCAGTGCCGCGTTTGCAGCTGTTGTAAAGATCGATGCCTTCGCCTACATGCCGGCACAGGATTTCGGCAATGCATTTTCTACATTTATCGCCCAGAATTACGGCGGTAAGAAAGCCGACAGGATACATAAGGGGACAAGGACGGCCTTTGCCATGTCAGTCATTTTCTGTGCGGCTGCGTCAGCGTGTGTCTGCATTTTAGCAGAACCCCTCATGCTGATATTTGTAAAAGCTGAGGAGACAGAGATCATACGGATCGGTGTCCAGTATCTGCGGATAGAAGGGGCTTTTTATGCAGGGATCGGGATACTTTTTCTGCTGTATGGATTTTACCGGGGCCTGGGGCGTGCAGGTATGTCGATCGTTTTGACAGTCATTTCACTGGGGAGCAGGGTGCTGCTGGCATATGTGCTCTCAGCAGTCCCGTCCATCGGTATGGTTGGGATATGGTGGGCAGTGCCTGTAGGTTGGTTTTTGGCGGATTGCTTTGGCATATGGTATTTTATCAGAAATAAGTCAGGGCTGCTTTCATGTTGACGTTTACACAAATTTGTGGAATTATGTATCAATTATAAAAGGAAAATAGCTATATTTAATTAAATATCTATGCTATACTTTTTGCAGTGGAACGATTCTGGAATAAGGATTCTGTAATAAGACAAGATATGTTATTGAGAGGAAGTGGGTACATGCCGTTTAAACCGCTGCCAATAGGTGTGGACGATTTTGAAGAAATGATTGAAAAAGGGTATTATTATGTAGATAAAACCTTATTTATCAAGGAATTGCTGGATATGAAAGGCAAAGTGAATCTATTTACCAGGCCGAGACGGTTTGGCAAGACACTGAACTTAAGCATGCTTAAGTGTTTTTTTGAGATGAACAGCTATCATGCAGAGAAGTTATTTAGCGGACTGGCTATTATAAATGCAGGATATGAATATACAAAGCATATGTCAGGGTATCCGGTGATCAGCCTTTCACTGAAATCTATGAAGCAGGCAAGCTATGAATTATCCTATATTCAGATGAAAAAAATGATTGCAGAGGAATTCCGCAGATTAGATTTTGTGTTAGAGCTTGATAAGCTGACGGAGGCGGAAAAGGTGCGCTTTCGTGCGATCCGTGATGTAGACGGAGCAGACGCAGATTATCTGGATGCACTTAGATTTTTATCTGCCTGTATGATGAAATGTACGGGCAGGAAAACTATCATTCTGATTGATGAATATGATGTACCATTGGAAAATGCATATTTTGGAGGCTTTTATGATGAAATGATTCCTGCAATCCGTTCCTTATTTGAATCTGCACTGAAAACGAATGAAAATTTGGAATTTGCGGTTATCACAGGGTGTCTCAGGATTTCGAAGGAAAGCATTTTTACCGGACTGAATAACTTGAAAACCATTTCTATTACAAATCCGACTTATGCGGAGCATTTTGGTTTTACCCAAAAAGAAGTAGAAGAAATGTTAGAATTTTTCGATAGGATCAATTATGCAGAGACGGTTAAATCCTGGTATAACGGCTATTTCTTTGGGGAAACAGAAGTGTATAATCCTTGGAGCGTGATTAATTATGTGGAGCAGATATGGGCACAGGAGGGGGCACTTCCTCAGCCGTTCTGGTCGAATACCAGCTCCAATAGTATAGTTAGGGCGCTGATAGAAGGCGCAGATTTCCGGGTAAAGCAGGAAGTAGAAGCATTGATTCAAGGGGATAATATAGAAAAGCCTGTCCATGAGGATATCACTTATGATGATATGGAACCGGATAAATCACAGGATAACCTGTGGAATTTTCTGTTTTTCACAGGTTATTTGAAGAAAACCGGGGAGCGCATGGAAAATAATATACGGTATATTTCCATGAGTATCCCAAATGAAGAGGTTCGGTATATTTATATAAACACAGTGTTGTCATGGTTTGAACAAAAAGTAAAAAAGAAAGACTTTTCACAATTTTATAAGAATATGCTGCAGGGGAATGTACCAGAATTTGAAGATGCCATATCACAGATGCTGAGAGAAGGAATCAGCTTTTATGATACGAAGGAATCTTTTTATCATGGATTTATGATGGGCCTGCTGAATGGGATGGAAGATTATTACGCCTATTCAAACAGAGAAGCCGGGGACGGCAGATACGATATTTGCCTCAAGAGCATGGAGGTAAAGAAGCCGGTTGTTATTCTTGAGTTAAAAGTGGCGGCAAGCTATGCAGATATGGAAACGAAAAGCAGACAGGCGATCGAACAGATTGAAATGAAGAATTATGAAGAAGATCTGGTCAGAGATGGGTATACAAAAGTCTTATGCTATGGAATTGCATTCTATAAAAAGAATTGCAGGATAGCTTTGGCCGAAAAGATGATTCAATGATTGATGCTCTGAAAGCGAAAAGAAACAAAGGAAGATCATTGACATTTTTTATAAACAATGATATTGTATATAACTGCAAAAGGGAAATAATAATAGCAGGTCAAAAGACTATAAGTTTTTCTGTTTCTGAGATAAACAGAGGACTTATAGTTTTTTTTCGCAATTGACAAGGAGGTATATATGAGTAAAAATAGTATTGAAGCTATGGGAAGCAGACCGGTTTTGCCCCTGCTGCTTACCATGGCATTTCCGCCTATGATATCTATGCTGATCCAGTCCATGTATAACATCGTTGACAGCATTTTTGTGGCAAAGCTTGGGGAGAGCGCACTGACGGCTGTTTCACTTGCTTTTCCCCTTCAGAATCTGGTGCTCTCTGTAGCCGTGGGGCTGGGAGTGGGCGTCAACGCCCTGATGGCCAAAAACCTAGGAGCGGGTGATGAGAAGGAGGCGGAGAGCGCAGCATTTCATGGTATGGTCTTAACGGCGCTGCATTCGCTGGCGTTTGTTTTCATCGGCCTTTTTCTGACAGGGCCGTTTTTCCGCGTCTTTACCAGCGATGAACAGATTTACAGGATGGGATGTGACTATGCCGTTCTTGTAGTCTCTTTTTCCTTTGGAAGCCTTTTTCATATCACTATAGAAAAGATGTTCCAGGCAACGGGCAACATGATATTCCCCATGCTTATGCAGGCGCTTGGGGCTGTAGTAAATATCATACTGGATCCTATACTGATCTTCGGGCTTCTTGGTTTCCCTGCCCTGGGAGTGACGGGCGCAGCAGTTGCCACGCTCATCGGTCAGTTTACAGCCTGCGGTTTATCGGCCTTCCTTTTCTGGAAGTATGGAAAGATCAGACTGCACCTGAAGGGATTCAGGTTCAGGAAGAAAACAGTTAAAAATATATATTCAATCGCAGCGCCGTCAGGAATGATGAATCTGCTCCCCTCCATCCTGGTGGGCACTTTAAATGGGATTTTGTCAGCAGTATCACCTCTGGCAGTTGCTGTGCTGGGAATTTATTTTAAGCTTCAGACATTTGTATATATGCCCTCCAATGGGCTTGTTCAGGGAATGCGGCCGATCATCAGCTATAATTATGGAGCCGGGAACAAAAAGCGCCTGATCACCACCATAAAGATGTCATGTATCGTGATAGGGCTTGTCATGCTGCTGGGAACGGCAGTCTTTGCCCTCATGCCGGGTATTGTTATGCAGCTGTTCAGTGCCGGGGAGGAGATGGAATCTATGGGTATCCCGGCACTCAGGATCATCAGCGCAGGCTTCCTTATATCTACATTGGGTGTTGTTTTCTCTGGCACCTTTGAAGCTCTGGGACTGGGATTTCACTCTTTGATCATCTCTCTGCTCCGCCAGTTCGTGATCACAGTCCCACTGGCTTTAATACTTATGAAAACAGCAGGGATCATAGGGGTATGGGCTGCATTTCCTATTGCGGAGGCGGTGGCAGCAGCAGTTAGTATATTGTTATTTATGAGTGTATATAGGAATCGCATAAAAACGTTATTGTTCAATCCGTGACCAGTAACAGAAAATGGTCAAAATAGCAACAGAAAGGGAAGATTTCATGGATATTAGAGATATGGTGCGGGAACGCACAGAAGATTATGCAGAGATATATGTCTCTGTATTCAACGGCGCTCCCTGGAATGAAAGCTGGACGAAAGAGAAGGCTGTAAGGCGGATCCAGGATATGATGGAGACAAATACTTTTTCGGGCCTTGCACTCATGGATGGGGAGGAGGTCTGCGGCATGATCTGGGGGCAGAAAGAACAGTTTTATAATGGGATACATTTTCAGATCCAGGAATTCTGTATTCGAAGCGGCTGCCAGGGGAAAGGATACGGCCCCAGGCTGCTTCAGGCATTTACAGACAGGCTGAAGGAGCTGGGGGTTACAAGGATATATCTGCTTACCTGTCCGGGAAAGAGAACAGAGGGCTTTTACCTGTCCCAAGGATTCCACAGATCCGGCTCCACAATAATTATGAGCTGCAGCAACTAGAGATTGTCCGGAAGATCCACCCAGGAATATGATGGCGGTTTTTAGCTAATAATATATATAAAAGTGCGGTAGCTAGTGATTAGCTGCAGGAACAGGAGGAAGTGATCTGATGGACCAGGATCAGTTGATGGAGGATATTGTAGCCGGTTACGGCGATATCAAAGAAAATTATCAGCAGGAGAGGCTGGTGGAGCTGCTGCGTGAGATACAGGAGCTGTATGGCTGTATTCCTGAAGATATACAGAAATATATAGCAGATGAACTGGGCATAAAACAGGTGGTAATAAAAAGCATCCTGAAATATTTTCCAAGCCTGCATTCTGCTAAAAGACATAAGATAACCCTGTGCGTGGGGCCCCGGTGTTCTCAGAAGGAGAGCGGGGAGCTGGCAGAAGCTCTCAGGGAGGAGATCAGGGCGAGAAGGAACAGAAAGGGAGCAGGTTTTTTTACATTTACCACTAAAAACTGTCTGAAACAATGCAGGAATGCTCCGAATCTGAAGATAGATGATAAAATATTTTCAGGAGTAAGGCCGGGTGATATAAGAAAGATATTGAATTCAATAGACGGGGATGACTGAATCCGGCAGTCTGAGTCCCGGAGCAGTCCGGCCGGCCCGCCGCCCTGGCAGCGGCTGGCCCGGATCTGGTATCAGATCTCAGTTTTCCAGAATCCGTGAAGATTACAGTATGCATATGCTGCTTCCGGTTCATCTCCGTCCGTGAGGATAAATTCAGCAGCCGGCTCGTCAGAGGATTTCAGGTTAATTCTCTGGCAGCCTTTTTTAGTTTTCAAATATATCCATTCGATGCTGTGTTCCTCTGACATTGGATGGAATACACTTCCAACCTTTACAGTTACTTTGTTTCCTGACCGTTCCACTACAGGGAGATGTTTTTCGTGTGCGCCTTCTGATGTATTGGCTGAAAGCTCTGTAAGCTCAATACCATCGCAGGAATAACTTGTTTTTCCGCCGTGGATTTCTTCAATAACCACACCGCATTTGCCGCAGGCATAAAACTTTGGTTCTTTTTCTGACATTTCCAATCCCTCCAAATTATAAAAAATATTGATTTGACAATTCCTGTTATATTATTTCGCAAAATCAATATTTCATTCTAAAAAATAATAATGGCCTTAGAGATATCTGATTGATACAATCTGTCCACTGGTATATAATATCCACATGAATATGCCAAAGAACGTGCATATCAGGAAAGGAGAATAAAGATGCTTGAATTTAAATATGATACACAGCTGCTGGAATACTGCGCCTCACTGGGCGAGATCTATGACATTGTGGTAGAAGATATGGAGAGGCAGTCGAAAGGACTGCATGGCTGAACATTTGTTTTCATTTTTTGTGGCATTTCATGGCGAACTATGTTAGAATAGCTGTAACTAATCAGTAGGTCTGTGCATTTACTGCACAGACCGCAAGAAAATGATTAAAGGGTGCAAAAATCCATACGGACTGGCTCTGCAAAACCAGCAGGCATGGATTGGACAAGGAGAAAATATGCAGCCATACATTAATTATTTCAGCAGCCATATGCAGGATTATCTGGGAATGGTGGGGCAGCACCTTCTGCTGAGCTTTATATCAGTAACGCTCGCTGTAGTGATCGGGGTTCCGTTCGGCATCCTGACAACGCGTTCAAAGAAGGCCAGCCGTTTTATAACGACTGTGTTCAGTACGCTGCGGATCATCCCCAGCCTTGCCATACTTGTACTGCTGATCCCTGTGATGGGGATCGGGATGAAGCCAGCGCTTGTAGCGCTGACTGTGCTGGCCATACCGCCTGTGCTGATCAATACAGCCCTGGGCTTTAGGCAGGTGGAGGATTTTATGGTAGAGGTAGCCAGGGCCATGGGTATGGATGAGAGGACAGTATTTTTGAAAGTAAAACTTCCTCTTGCATTTCCATATATCATGACAGGGATCAAAACTGCCGCTTCCGAGATCATCGCTAGCGCTACGCTCGCGGCATATATCGGCAGCGGAGGGCTGGGTGTGCTGATCTACAATGGGATCAGCATGATGAAGACAGAGTATCTGCTGATAGGAGGAGTATCGGTGGCAGTCCTGACCATCGTATGCAACCTGCTGCTGGGCAGCGCTCAGAAGAAGGTACTCAGATACAGGGCATAAAAACAGTAACGTGAAAACACGCTGGAAAGGAATTAATAATGAAAAGACGAATGAGACAGATAATATGTCTGACAGCAGCAGCGGCTATATTAGGCGCAGGTGCTGCCGGCTGCCAGAAGAGCGGCGGTGATAAAATCGTGGTGGGCTCCAAGGGATTTACGGAAAACCTGATCTTAAGCGAGCTCTATGCTCTGGCGCTGGAAGATGCAGGATTTGCAGTAGACAGAAAATTTGAGATATCCAATGCTGTGATCCATACATCTATAGTAAACGGGGAAATAGACGTATATCCGGAATATACGGGAACAGCCCTCTTGACCATTCTGGGGGAAGAACTGATAACAGACCCTCAGAAGGTCTATGATGAGGTAAAGGACAAATATAAAGAGCAGTATAAGCTGGATGTGCTGGACTTGTGTGAGGCAAATGACGGAAACGGGCTGGTGATCCGGACGGAGGCTGCTGATAAATATGGTATCAGGACCATATCAGATCTGCAGGAAAAGGCGGCAGACATCCGCTTTGGAAGCACATCCGACTTTATGGAGAGGGAAGACGGCCTGCCTGCCCTTGAGGAAGTATACGGAAAATTTGATTTTAAGTCTGAGAATGCTTTTGACAATGCGCTGAAGTATGAGATCATGTCCAGTGATGAAGTTGACTGTGTGCCGGCTTACACCACAGACGCACAGCTGTCTCAGGATGAATTCACACTGCTTGAGGATGACAGGCAGGTCTGGCCTCCGTATAATGTCATTCCTGTTATGCGTGAGGAGACGGCCAGTAAGTATCCGGAGGCGGCTGCAGCCATCAATAAGATCAGCGGGAGCCTGGATACACAGACTATGTCAAAGCTGAATGCAGAGGTGGATCTGGATAAGAAAGAATACGATGAGGTTGCAAAAGAATTTTATGACTCCCTATGAAAAAATAATTGAATGTTTTTGTGTGCCCCGGGAGGGCAGAGATATTCTGGATGTGATGCTGACAAAAAAGGAGCAGGAGATGCTCTGCTGCTGGCCGGAGACAGAAGAACTGACGGCAGATGAACTCGCCCGCCTGCTGTGCGGCGGGGGCGTGGCCGCAGATGAAGGCGGTGCCCTTCATTTTATTGAAGAAGCTTTCAAAAGAGGTGTGCTCAATAAGTCTGACGGCGGATACTGCAGGGGATCTTTTTACGGGAGGCTTGATATTTTTGCCACGGATGAAGCGGCTGAATACAGGAAGCTGTCCCGGGAAAAGAGAGATGAGCTGGATAGCTGGTATTTTGCAGCTTATTTAAACGGGCTGAAGAGCAGCCGGGAGGAGAGACCGACAGCCGATGAGGTCCTTCCTCTGGAGGATACGCTGGAATTTATAGAAAATAAAGAAGAACAGCCCTATCTGGCGCTGTGTGACTGCAGGATGTTAAAGGGCGCCTGCGGTAAGCCGGTCTCCACCTGCATCACTTACAGAACAGCTCCCAACTCTTTTGTAAAAAGAGGCCTTGCAAAAAAGATCACAAAGCAGGAAGCTAAGCAGGTGGTGATAGATGCTGATAAAGCGGGGCTGATGCATACGGTCAATCCCGGAGGCGTCTGCAGCTGCTGCACTGACTGCTGTTATCTTTTCAGGGCTGCAAGTGCTCTGGAAAGCCAGGGGACGTGGCCGAGGGTCCATTACAGGGCTGTGCTTGATGAAGACAGATGCATTGGCTGCAGGTCCTGTCTGCGCCGCTGCCATTTTCATGTATTTGAATTAAAAAAGGATCAGACTAAGGACAGCGGCAAAAGACAGAATGTGCGCATGGCGAATGCAGATTTGTGCGCAGGCTGCGGCCTGTGTGTGACAGGCTGCCCCGCGGGCGCTTTGAAACTAGAAAAGATACAGGAGAAATAACAGATGAGTACAGCTGTAGAATTCATACATGTCAGCAAACGTTTTGAGGATGCTGCCAGCGATGCTGTGGAGGATGTGAGTTTCAGCATAGAGGAGGGTGAGCTTGTCACGATCCTGGGGACTTCAGGATGCGGCAAGACAACTCTGCTGAGAATGGTAAACAGTCTGATCCGCCCAAGCGCGGGCAGTATAAAAGTATTTGATAAAGATATAAGCAGTACATACCCGGTAGAACTGAGGAGGCAGATCGGCTATGTCATACAGCAGATCGGGCTGTTTCCGCATATGACAGTCAGGCATAATATTGCCACTGTCCCCAAAATTCTGGGATGGAGCAAAGATAAGATTGATGCCAGGGTGGATGAACTGCTGGAAATGGTAAACTTAGCCCCAGATGAATTCAGGGACAGATATCCGTCCCAGCTTTCAGGGGGACAGCAGCAGAGGATCGGCCTTGCCAGGGCTCTGGCGGCTGATCCCAAGCTGATGCTGCTGGATGAGCCTTTCGGGGCGATCGATGCCATTAACAGGACAGTGCTTCAGGATGAGCTTATAAATATACATCAGAAAAGCAGGAAAACATTTCTTTTTGTGACACATGATATTCTGGAAGCGCTCAAGCTGGGGACGAGGGTCATGGTCATGGACAAGGGCAGTATCAGGCAGTTTGATACGCCCAGTGAGATTTTAAAGAATCCGGCGGATGATTACGTGAAGCAGCTCATGGATTCTTTCAGGCAGGGATTTGCATTTGCGCTGGAAAGAGGAATGGGTCCGGGAGAACAGAGATGATAGAATATTTCATAAAATACCATGCAAAGCTGACAAAGGCACTTCTGGAACATATCCAGATCGTTGGCCTGACCCTGGTTATCTCTATTGTGATAGCGATGGCTGTCACGCTGGTGATAAAGGATTCTAAAAGGATCTCAAAGGCAGTGCTGCAGGTGTGCAATGTTATTTACTCCATACCAAGCCTTGCGCTTTTTGCAATACTTATACCTCTGTCAGGGCTTGGAGCAAAGACAGCTGTGATAGTGCT
The DNA here is from genome assembly GCA_003148945.1 of Murimonas intestini. Classification (GTDB taxonomy): domain Bacteria; phylum Bacillota; class Clostridia; order Lachnospirales; family Lachnospiraceae; genus Murimonas; species Murimonas intestini. Next base: position 476,104 of record QGGY01000001.1, read on the forward strand.
GGTGGTTTATAACCAGTATATCCTTGTCAGAGGTTTTACAGAAGGGCTGTCAATGGTGGACAGGGCAGTACTGGAGGCGGCAGCGGGCATGGGAATGAGCCGCTGGCAGATATTTGCCAGAGTACAGTTCCCTCTGGCGCTGGATTCCATGGTGGCCTCCATACAGATCGCGATCATTTCTACGATAGGGATTGCCACTATAGGGGCTACGATCGGGGCCGGCGGCCTGGGGTCTATCCTTTTTGACGGAATGAGGACACAGAATACTGTAAAGATACTTTGGGGGACAGTGCTGTCCGTCTTACTTGTGCTGGTAGCCAACGCCATACTCAATTATGCAGTGAAGAAAATTAATGAAAGGCTTCATGGAGGGAAGAAGCGTCCGTGAAAAATGCAGGAAAGGGATTCCAGGAAGTATGTATCAAGATGAGATCGAAGAGATACTGGCAGGCTTTCCGGTCTGCCAGTATGGATTTTTAGACCCTGAAGAAATTCTTTTTTCAGACAGGGTACGTTATATATGCCGGAGCCAGTGCGGGCGCTATGGAAAGTCATGGTCCTGCCCGCCAGCTGTCGGGGAGGTTGACGAGTGTAGGAAGAGATGCCTTGCATATGATAAGGTGCTTATTTTTACTACACTTGCCGAGGTGAGTGACAGTGCAATGCTGGAGGAGACACTCCTTACAAGAAAGGGACATGAGGAAGTGATGAGAGGGGTGCTCTGTGAGATGGAAGGCGCAGGTGCCCGGTGTCTGGCATTATCTTCAGAATCCTGCAGTATATGTGAAGCGTGTACATATCCCGGCGGACCGTGCAGGCATCCTGACAGAATGCTCCCATGTATTGAAAGCTACGGAATACTTGTGACAGAATCCGCTGAAAAGTGCGGGATAGATTTTTTTTATGATAGTCAGACGGTGACATGGTTCGGAATGATATTTTATGTGTAGGAGTATGGCCGCGGACGGCAGGATGGGTATAGAAATGGAAACGTCCTCATATATTGTGTAATAAAAGGCAATGATAGTATATGAGTTCGAAAAAAAAATCCATATATCAAAAACTTTCTGCGGCGTCCCAGCTGCCGAGGGATCTTAGTGACGGGGCCGTCCTGGTATCTGTCACAGGGCAGGAAGAAGTGTATGTAGAGAATTATAAGGGAATCATAGAATATACCAGCACCCGTTTGTGTCTGCAGACAAAACACTGTAAATTGGAAATCCAGGGGGAATGTCTGTGCATTACGTACTATACTGGAGATGAAATGAAGATTACGGGGCGTATCGAACAGATTAACTATTTATAAGCGGAGGGCTCTGTTTGGTAAAGCAAATTTTGCAGTATGGGAAGGGGCATGTGCGCATACGTGTTGAAGGGGGCTCCTATGAACGTTTCTTAAACCTCTGCGCCAACCACAATATTTACCTGTGGGATCTGATTCCTTCAGGAGATGCCTATGAAATGAACCTGTCGATAAAGGAATTCAGAGAGCTTAAGCCGCTTGCCCATAAGAGCAGGGTCAGGGTGCGTGTGGTGGAAAGATATGGACTTCCTTTTTTTCTGCATAGATACCGCAACAGAAAGCTTTTTTTTGCCGGGATAATGGCAGCCCTTGGAATCATCCTGTTCTTGTCCTGCTTCATCTGGGATATCCACGTGGAAGGGAATCTCCACGAGACGACAGAGGTCATCCTGGAGTATCTCCAGACAGAAGAGATAGGACATGGCACCTGGAAATCCGGAATTGACTGCAAGGCTCTGGCATCCAGCCTGAGAAAGCAGTTTGACGATTTTATATGGGTATCTGTCAAAATCGACGGAACAAGGCTTCTGATCAATGTGCAGGAAAATACAGACCTTGCCCTGGAGGAAGACAGAGTATATGAGGACAGCGACCTCATTTCAAATGTTGACGGGACTATAGTCAAGATGGTGACCAGGTCAGGCGCTCCTGTGGCGGCGGCAGGAGATGAGATAAAAAAAGGTGATATGCTTGTGAGAGGGCGGCTGGAGATTTTAGACGATGGCGGAGAGGTGAGCGCCTACAGGTACTGTGCCGCAGATGCCGACATTTACGTAAAGACAGTGTACCACTATAAAAGTGAGTTCCCGCTGGCGTACAAGGATAAGGTATATACAGGAAGCCAGCAGAATGGATATTTCTTTACTGCATTTGGAAAAAGGTTTACTTTCGCACTGGGTACAGGGGCATATGAACTCAGAGATACAGTGACCAGGGAACATCAGGCACAGCTCTGGGAAAATTTTTTTCTTCCTGTTTCGTGGGGGAAAATCGAGGTGAAAGAGTACGAAAACCAGCAGAAAACCTACACAAATGAGGAGGCAGCGAAAAGGGCTGAGGATGAGCTTTCTTACTTTTTGAAAAAAATTCAGGAAAAAGGGGTTCAAATATTTGAAAATAATGTTAAAATAGAAACGAGCGCTAAGACCTGCAAGGCAGAGGGGGACATTTATCTGATTGAAAAAGCAGGAAAAAGAGTGGCAGCTGAACGGGCGGATGCGCCGCAGGAGAAAGGAACTGACGAAGAATGAGCATCGTGGAGACAATCACAGCTGTTCCGGCGGAACATGAAAAAAATGTGTTCGGGCAGTTTGACGAGCATATCAAGAAGATAGAAAAGACTTTTAATGTAACTGTCATATCCAGAGACGGGGCGTTAAAGATCCTGGGGAATGAGACAGCAGCGGCAAAAGCAAAGAGTGTTTTTAACCAGCTCACAGAGCTTTCCAAAAGGGGCAATATTATTACACAGCAGAATGTAGACTATGCTATTTCTCTCTCCTTCGATGAAAAAGAGGAGAGCCTTATAGAGATTGACAAGGATTGTATATGCCATACGATTAACGGGAAACCGATCAAGCCCAAGACGCTGGGGCAGAAGCAGTATGTGGATGCCATCAGGGAAAAGATGATCGTATTCGGGATCGGTCCGGCGGGAACAGGAAAGACATATCTGGCTATGGCCATGGGGATACAGGCATTTAAGAATGATGAGGTGAGCCGGATCATCCTGACCAGGCCAGCAATAGAGGCAGGGGAAAAACTGGGATTTCTGCCAGGGGATCTGCAGAGCAAGGTAGATCCGTACCTCCGGCCTCTTTATGACGCCCTTTATCAGATCATGGGGCCTGAGAATTACCTGAAGAATATGGAAAAGGGACTTATCGAGGTGGCGCCCCTTGCATATATGAGGGGAAGGACACTGGACAATGCCTTTATCATCCTGGATGAGGCACAGAATACTACCCCGGCCCAGATGAAGATGTTCTTAACAAGGATCGGATTTGGCTCCAAGGTGATCGTCACAGGCGACCTGACCCAGAAGGATCTGCCCTCAGATGTCCAGTCAGGACTGGATGTGGCAGTAAAAGTCCTTGGGAAGGTTGAAGAGGTGGGATTCTGCAATCTCACAAGTAAAGACGTAGTGCGCCATCCGCTTGTCCAGAAGATCGTCAAAGCATATGAGGAATTTGAGAAAAAGGCTGCAGCCAGGGACAAGACGTCCAGACAGGACAGGGGCCGCAGGGATATAAATGCCAGAAGACGCGGGGGAGGACATTAATGACATTAGAATACTCAGATGAACTTGGAATGGAGCTTCCCTTCGACGGGGAGGAGCTGGCCCGGACAGTGGCGGAAAAGGCACTGGATTATGAAGAGTGCCCGTATGAGACAGAGATCAGCCTGACTCTTGTTTCCGAGGAGGAAATACAAAAAATAAATAAAGAATTCAGGGATATAGACAGGCCTACTGATGTCCTGTCCTTCCCTATGCTTGAGTTTGAAGACCCGGGATATTTCAGAGAGCCGGAGGATATAGAGGATGACTGTTTTAATCCGGAGACTGGGGAACTGATGCTTGGGGATATCGTGATATCTACCAGGCGTGTCTATGAACAGGCCAAGAGCTATGGACATAGTGAATTGCGCGAGTTTGCTTTTCTGGTCGCCCACAGCATGCTCCATCTTATGGGATATGACCATATGACGCCCGAAGAGGCGGAAGTGATGGAGAGGAAGCAGCGGGAGATACTGGAGCAGCTTGAAATAAACAGATGAAAAGAGGAATGGACATGAAGAAATTGAAGGTTTTGCTGCTGTTAGCAGCTTCAGCTTCTGTACTCGCCCTGGCAGGATGCCAGAAAGAGGCTGATACGCCCACAGAGGCGAAGGTTAGTGAAGCGCCGGCAGGCACAGAGGGTGCCGCGCAGGTTAGCACAGGCGAGGTCATCAAGGGAACAGCCGTGACCCAGGAAAACGCAGAACAGCCTCAGACAGATCCGGAAGGAATGACACGCAGCTATCTGACAGGAAAGCTGGTCAGCAGCGAGATTGGTTCCAAGCGTCCCGTTGCCATCATGCTCAACAATATAATCGATGCGTGCCCCCAGGCTGGAATCTCCCAGGCAGATGTGGTCTATGAAGCTCCTGTAGAGGGGGGTATTACAAGGCTTATGGGAATCTTTGAAGATTACTCCAATCTGGACAAGATAGGCTCAGTCAGAAGCTGCCGTAATTATTATGTGAAATATGCGGAAGAATTTGATGCTATCTACGTACATTACGGACAGGCTGCATATGCGGTAGACCTGTTGAATTCAGATGAGATCGACAACATAAGCGGACTGGAGTATCAGGAGGCCATGGGCAAGATCGACGGATATGCAGGAGAAGATATCTTCTACCGCACAGATGACCGCCCTTCACCGCACAACTGCTATACCAGCGCGGAAGGGCTCAAGACAGCCATCGAGCGGAAAGAATATGATACTGATTATGCAGAGGATTATAAAGGCCACTATAAATTCGCACAGGACGGACAGCGTTCTGACCTGGGCATTTACGGCGCAGAGAGCGCGGTAAAGATCATTCCGGGCTACGGCGTAAATGAGCCGTGGTTTGAGTACAACAGCGGCGACCAGAAATATTATCGCTTCCAGTATGATGACAAACAGATCGACCAGAATACGGATGAACAGCTTTCCTACGATAATGTCATTGTCCAGTTTTCACCATGGGAGAAATATGATGACAACGGATACATTAATATTGACACTTTCTCAGGCGGCACAGGATATTTCTTCACAGGCGGCAAGGTTGTACCTGTGACCTGGATCAAGGATGAGGGTACAGCAGGTGCTGTCCGTTATTACCTGCCTTCAGGCGACGAAATCGTATTAAACCAGGGCAAGACCTGGGTATGTATCGTGCTGGATACAGATAAGGACAGCTTTGTATACGAATAAAAAATAGTAATGATACATGTAACTGTTCAGCAGGTACTGAACAGTTATAAAGGATGAATGAGGTATAGCGTGGGAAAAACAAAGAAAAGCAAATCCAATTATTTAGTGCAGGGGACGATCCTGGTGATCGCCTCCTTCTTGGCCAGATTTATTGGGCTGGTCTACAGGATTCCCCTGACCAATATACTGGGTGATGAAGGAAATGCATATTACTCTACAGCGAATGAGATATACTCTATTCTGCTTATGATATCTTCCTTCAGCCTTCCGCTGGCAGTGTCAAAGCTGGTATCGGAACGGCTCCATATGGGACAGGTGAAGAATGCACATAAGGTCTTCAGGTGCTCTATTAAGTTTGCGTGTCTGGCAGGAGGGATCATTTCCGTCCTGACCTTTGCATGTGCAGGCCTGATCACCAAGTACCTGATGAGCTATGAGCTTGCGGTCTATGCACTGCGTGTGCTCTCACCGGCTATCTTTATATTCGCCATCGCTGGTGCCTTCAGGGGATATTTTCAGGGCCATGAGACCATGGTCCCTACAGCCACATCCCAGGTGATAGAGCAGATAGTGAATGCAGTAATCACTGTCATCGGCGCCGGGATAATGATGAATTACGGTATCCAGCTGGGAAAAGAACAGTCGAATTCTTCACTGGGGCCTGCTTTTGGCGCAGCAGGAGGCACCTTCGGTACTGTGGTCAGCGTGACGGTAGCGCTTGTTTTTCTGGTGTTTATTTATATTTCATACCGCAGGAACCTTGTGCGTTTATCACGCAGGGACACTACAAAACGTCTGGAATCAGATAAGGCCATCTATCGCGCGCTCCTGCTGACTATTATTCCGGTAGTACTCAGCACGGTTGTCTATAATATCGGATCTGTCCTGGATCAGGGAGTATTTAATAAAGTCCTGGCAGGGCAGGGATATACAGCTAAACAGTACGGTACGATCTGGGGAATCTACAGCGGAAAATTCAGGGTACTGATGAATGTACCGCTTGCGATCGCCTCCTGTCTGGGGCCTTCAGTAGTGCCGAGCCTGTCTGCTGATATGATGGACAGGAACTTTAAGGGGGCAGGAGAAAAGGTCCGGAATTCTATCAGGTATACTATGGTGATCACGATTCCGTGTGCCGTGGGCATGGCTGCGCTTGCTTCGCCCATCATGCAGCTGCTTTTCGGAGATGACAGGGCGCTTACAGCCGGGATTCTGCAGTCAGGGGCACTTATGATCGTGCTCTTTGCCCTCTCTACCCTGACAACAAGTATTCTGCAGGGAATAGGGGAAATGCAGACCCCGCTTGTCAATTCAGGTATAGCGCTGGGACTCCATCTTGTAGTTCTGTATGTTCTTTTAAAGGTATTTGTACTTAATATATATTCTGTTGTGTATGCAAATATTATTTTTGCACTGATAATCTGTCTTTTGAACGCGGCGGCGATCAGGAAGCATCTAAGATACAGGCAGGAGATCAAGCGGACATTTATAGTGCCGCTCATCTGTTCAGGTATCATGGGGCTGGTGGCATGGGGTGTATATTCTCTGTTCCATCTCTTTGCAGGAAATGCCATACCGACATTTCTGGGGATCCTGGCAGGAGTGGTTGTTTACGGCGTGCTGCTTGTCAAGCTGCGCGGTGTCACTGAGAAAGAACTGCTTCGTATGCCTAAGGGTCAGCTGATGGTTGATCTGCTCAGAAGATGCAGGGTTTTGTAGAATGATGGAAAAGAAACCGATAAAGAGAGCGGCTGTGCTCCATGATATGTGCAGTGTGGGCAGGGCCGCCATGACAAATATCCTCCCTGTCCTCTCAGTGATGGGCGTGGAGGCATGTCCCGTACCAACTATGCTGCTTTCTACCCACACAGGAGGATATGGCCGTCCGGTCATGTGCCCTGTGCCTGAGTTTCCAAGGGAGTGTGCATCACACCTGAAAAGCCAGGGCATCAAATTTGATGCCCTGTTTGTGGGATATATGGGAAATGCGCAGGTGACTGACAGTGTTTTAGGCTTCATGAGCACTTACAGTGATGCCAAGGTGATCTTTGATCCTATCATGGCTGACAATGGCCGGTATTACCAGAACTTTGGCGAGAGCTATAAAAGGCAGCTGCAGAAGCTCCTGAAATACAGTGATATCATAACTCCTAATTTCACGGAGAGCTGTTTCCTGGCAGACGAGCCATATACGGACAGGTGCGGACAAAGTGAACTCCTTTCTGTCTGCAGGCGGCTTGAGGAGCTGGGCAGCAGGCGTATTGTCATAACAAGTGTCCCGCTGGAGGGCTGCAGCCTGGGTATAGCAGTTTATGAGGAGGGTGAGCTTGAGATATTTCCCAAAGAGCCGGCCGGCAGATTTTATCACGGCACTGGTGACCTTTTTGCAGCTGTACTGCTTGGAAGGATACTCCAGGGCAGGGCTCTTGTCCCGGCGGCGCTATCCGCCCATGAGTTTGTGAGTCTGTGCATCAGGAAAAGTGACGAATACGATTATGATATCAGAGAAGGCATCCTTCTGGAGCCCTGTCTTAAGTATCTGATGCAGGAAATATTGTAAAGAATGAGAATTAACAGCTGGAATAAATAGCCGGATGTTTGCCGATACTACTTTAAAAGGAGTGACTGCCATGAAATATAAAGTAGGTATCGGCATTTTTGCTGCCATAATGATGGTCTGCCTTTGCTATATGGGAAGCTATCAGTACTTTTATGGAAAAAAAGAGGAGTCCGGCCGGCAGATGAGCGGTGAGCTGCAGGCAGAACCTGCAAATGCCGGACAGGGGAGCCGCATTGGGGAACAGGTAAATAAGGGGAATGGGTATCCATTTTACGTGAAGCTGGAGAACGGGCTTGTTGCCATATACGAAGAAGATAAAAAGACAGTTTTTGAATATACGGATATCCCTCTGCATCATCTGAATGAACAGCTTGAGCGGGAGCTGGAAAACGGGAAATACATCTATGGTGTACGGGCGCTTTACGATTTTCTGGAAAATTACGCGGATGAAGAAAAAAATCATTGAAGCCGGTTGCAAAAGTCGGGGAAAATGTGTAAGATAGAAAAAGAAATTCCGTGTGATCCGCGTAATATGAGGAGGAAGAAAAAAGTGGACTTAAGAGAAAGACTGAAGGATAAAAAAAGGATTGTCATAAAGGTTGGTTCATCTTCTCTGACACATGAAGAGACAGGGGCTATTAATCTCACAAAGCTGGAGATACTTGTCAGAGAGATATCTGATCTGAAAAATACAGGCAAGGACGTGATTCTGGTATCGTCCGGAGCTATTGCGGTGGGAAGGCAGGCAGCAGGCCTTTCAAAAAAGCCGGATCAGATAGCCGAGAAACAGGCCTGCGCTGCGATCGGCCAGGCAAAGCTCATGATGCTGTATCAGAAGCTTTTTTCTGAATACGGACAGGTGGGCGCACAGATACTGATGACAAAGAAAACTATGCTGGATAATCTAAGCCGTGTCAATGCACTTAATACATTCCAGGCACTGATGGCTCTGGGGGCTGTTCCTATTGTAAATGAAAATGACACGATTTCCACCTTTGAGATGCGGTTTGGCGACAATGATACACTTTCTGCCATTGTTGCAGCTCTTGTGGATGCGGATCTGCTGATCCTCCTCTCAGACATAGACGGCCTTTTTACAGATGATCCGAACAAAAATCCTGACGCAGGGTTTATCAGTGTGGTGGACCATGTGGATGACCAGCTGATGGAGATGGGAAAAGGGAGCACGGGAAGCAGTGTCGGCACAGGCGGAATGGCGACGAAGCTGGCGGCAGCCAAGATTGCCACGTCAGCCGGAGCAGACATGATAATAGCCAACGGCTCTGATTTCCACATCATACATAAGCTTGTGCAGGGCAGGGACTTTGGAACGATCTTTGCCGCCCAGCCGGATGAAGATTTCTATCTGATCGATTATCTGGAAAAACTGACAGACTGACAAAAACCAAAAAGGAGAAATATTATGGACGAACTGCAGATACAGAGAATTAATGAGCTGGCCCGGAAATCAAAAGCGGAAGGGCTGACAACAGCCGAGAAGGAAGAACAGGCGTCTCTGCGCAGAGAATATATTGAGGCTATCCGTATGAACCTGCGTGGACAGCTGAATAACATAGATGTAAAGGAAGAGGACGGCTCTATCACAAATCTGGGTGAGAAATATGGAAATAAAGGCAACTAAGAAGGAAATAAGGAATCTTATATTTGAAAAGAGAAAAGAATGCAGCCAGGAAGAGATAGAAGAAAAGAGTTTGGAAATCGCCAGGAAGATATCTGAACTTCCTGAATTCAGAGAGGCCGACTGTATCTACGCATATATGGACTGCAAAGGAGAGGCCTCCACGAAGGAAATATTAAAGAGAGCGTGGGAGCTGGGAAAACGGACTGCAGTCCCAAAGGTAACAGGTGAGGATCTTATTTTTTATTATATTGAATCCTTTGATGATACGAAGCCAGGCTATTTTCAGGTACCGGAGCCGGTGACAGGGAAAGAGGCCTGGGAGGAAGATGCCTTTCTGATCGTTCCGGGGGTGGCTTTTGATGCCATGTGCCGACGGTGCGGCTATGGAAAGGGATTTTATGACAGATATCTGAGTTTACATACTGGCCATAAGACAGCGGCTGTTGCTCTTGATTTTCAGATAGTGGAGGAAGTTCCGGCAGATCCTCACGATATATGCCCGCAGATGGTTGTGACACCCAGTCATATTTATCTAATGCCGGAACGTTCTTGAAAATTTCGGCACGAAATTAGGGAGGAAACATGTATGAAGACAATTTATGAAATTGGCGCTAAAGCAAAAGAGGTGGAACCGGTTCTCAGAACTTTGGAGACAGTTCCTAAAAATGAAGCCCTCCTGTCCGTGGCAGCCGCTCTTACAGAGCACAGCAGGGAGATCCTGGAAGCCAACAGCCTTGATATTGAGGCGGCCAGGGCAAATAATATGAATCAGGGCCTTGTAGACAGGCTGATGCTGGATCATGGCAGAATAGAGTCTATGGCTGAAGGTCTCATACAGCTGGCCGGACTTGACGACCCTGTAGGGGAAGTCCTTTCTATGAAAAAAAGACCAAACGGCCTTATGATCGGACAGAAGAGAGTCCCCCTGGGGGTGGTTGGAATTATCTACGAGTCACGCCCAAATGTGACAGCCGATGCCTTCGGGCTTTGCTTCAAGGCCGGTAATGCTGTGATCTTAAAGGGCGGCAGTGATGCAATAAACTCTAACAGGGCGATAGTGGCGGTTATCCGGAAGGCCCTGGAAGAAAAAGGAATACCGGGAGAGGCAATACAGCTGATCGAGTCTGCTGACAGAGCAGTTACTTCTGCATTTATGAAGATGAATGAGTATGTAGATGTGCTGATACCAAGGGGAGGGGCCGGCCTGATCAGTGCAGTTGTGAACAACAGCACTATCCCTGTGATTGAGACAGGAACAGGGAACTGCCATATTTATGTGGATGAAGGAGCAGACCTTAAGATGGCGGAGGATATCATATTCAATGCCAAGACCCAGAGGATAGGGGTCTGCAATGCATGCGAATCTCTTGTGGTGCACAGCAGTGTCATAGATGAGCTCATGCCAGTCCTGAAAAAGCGGCTTGATGAGAAACAGGTTGAATTAAGAGGTGACAGCCGTGCCTGCCGGGCGGCAGAGGGGATCCATGAGGCGCAGGAGGAGGACTGGGGGAAAGAATACCTGGATTACATACTTTCTGTCAGAACTGTGGATTCTCTGGATGAGGCGATCGCACATATCAACCGCTATAATACAGGCCACTCAGAGGCGATCATCACAAATAATTATGAACATTCCCAGAGATTTTTAAATGAGATAGATGCAGCAGCAGTGTATGTCAATGCATCTACAAGATTTACAGATGGTTTTGAATTCGGCTTCGGCGCTGAGATAGGCATCAGCACACAGAAGCTTCATGCAAGGGGGCCCATGGGCCTGCAGGCGTTAACCACCACTAAATATATTATTTACGGAAATGGCCAGATCAGAAAATAAGCGTTATTGTTCGCGGGACAGTGAATAGTAACAAATAAGCTGTCAGCCGGACTGACGCCCCAGGGCGCTCTCCGGCTGATTTTATCTTGTTTCATAGGAAATGGAAGCATCTTTTAAAATACGGAGGATCAATATGGAGATAAGAAAGACGAAAACAAGTGAGACAGATACTTTGATGGAATTATACAGACAGGCAAGAAAATTTATGGCAGAGCATGGAAACCCCAACCAGTGGGGAGATTCCTATCCCGGGCGGAGTCTTATTGAACAGGATATTCTGGATGGATGCAGCTATGTGTGCACCAAGGATGGCAGGATCGCCGCCACCTTTTTCTTTAGGACTGGGGAGGATAAGACTTACAGGGAGATCTATGAGGGGGTATGGCTGAATGACAGGCCATACGGCGTTGTGCACAGGATCACATCAGACGGGACAGTCAGAGGAGCGGCATCCTTCTGCCTGAATTGGGCTTTTTCACAGTGCGGCAATCTGAAGATCGATACTCATGAGGATAATATAGTAATGCAGAATATGCTGCAGAAAAATGGTTTCCAGCGCTGCGGGATCATTTATATTGAAGACGGCAGCAGGAGGATCGCATACCAGAAAGTATAACACATTTTCAGGCCTCCTGATGCATATATTAGTAAGTAAAAGGAGGCCATAATATGATTGATTTGTCTAAAAAGTATACGTATGATGAACTAAAGAATGCGGCCATGGTCCTGGTGGGGCAGTATCCTGATCTGCTCCATCTGCATATTCTGGGGATGAGCCATGACGGCAGGGATATATTCGGCCTGAGGCTGGGCAGCGCCGGAAAGTGCCTGATCTGTACGGCAGGCATCCACGGAAGGGAGAGCACGAACCCGGTGCTGCTCTTAAAGATGGCTGAGGATTACGCCAGGAGCGCTGCCAAGGGACAGGCATTATTTGATCAGTACAGTATCTATTTCCTGCCGGTAATGAATCCTGATGGCTATGAAATAGCCAGGGCAGGATTTTATACCATAAGGAATCCTATTCTCCGCCATACTCTGCTTATGAAGGATATGCCATGGGAAATGTGGAAATACAATGCGCGGGCAGTGGATGTCAACAGAAATTTCCCGTGCGCGTCTTTTATGCCTGTCAAAGGCATGTATGTCCCGGCAAGTGAGAACGAGACAAAAATACTGATATCTTTATTTAAGAAAGAGGCTGATTCCGTAGGGTATCTGGATTTCCATTCCAGGGGGCGGATCATATATTATTACAGGAGTGCAATGCCTGTGTCATATAATGAAAAGGGAAAGCAGATGGCGGAAAAGCTTAAGTCCCTGGCCAGCTACGACCTGGGAGGCCGGCAGGACGAGATGGAGACAAAAAGCGACGGAGGAAATTCTGTCCAGTATTATTCAGAAAAGTGCGGTAAGCTGGCTATCACCATAGAGACTGTGGATGACGATGCGTCCTTTCCTCTGGATATCAGGTACCAGCAGGAGGTTTACCGTGAGATATCAGAGATACCATCAGGTTTTTTGCGGGAATATGATTGCAATTTTTTCGGGCATTCGTTATAATAATTAGTCAGGGTAAAAACAAAGCATTCGGATAAGGAGCATTGTATGAACACAAAAGTATTGGAAGAAGAATTAAACAAGGTTGATATTTGCGGGGAGGCTCCTGAGGCGGAGCCTTACAGGCAGTATTACTATATAAAGAAATGTAGGGAAATAATAGAGGAGAAGAGCCGCAAGCTGGGAAGGCCTCTGACAGCGTCTACAGTTACGTTCGGTTGTCAGATGAACGCCAGGGACAGTGAGAAGCTCGCAGGCATCCTGGAGCAGATCGGGTATGTGATGACTGAGGACGAGCATGCAGATTTTGTCATCTATAACACATGTACTGTAAGAGAAAACGCGAATCAGAGGGTTTACGGGCGTCTTGGGGCCCTTGGAAGCATCAAGAAGAAGAATCCCCATATGCTGATTGCCCTGTGCGGCTGCATGATGCAGGAGCCTGAGGTGGTAGAAAAATTAAAAAAAAGCTACCGGTTTGTGGACCTGATCTTTGGTACCCACAATATATACAAATTTGCAGAGCTGGTGGCGGCCCGTCTTGAATCTGACAGGATGGTCATCGATATCTGGAAGGATACTGATAAAATCGTGGAGGATCTGCCGGCTGACAGGAAATATCCGTTTAAGTCAGGGGTGAACATCATGTTCGGCTGCAATAATTTCTGCAGCTACTGTATAGTGCCGTATGTGCGGGGACGTGAGAGAAGCAGGAATCCAAAGGACATTATCCGGGAGATAGAACAGCTGGTGGAGGATGGCGTGGTGGAAGTCATGCTGCTGGGCCAGAATGTGAATTCATATGGCAAAAACCTGGACGAGCCTGTTACATTTGCACAGCTCCTCAGAGAAATAGAAAAAATAGAAGGCCTGGAAAGGATCAGGTTCATGACATCCCATCCAAAGGATCTGTCTGACGAGCTGATAGAAGTCATGAGAGATTCTTCCAAGGTCTGCAGGCATATGCATCTGCCCCTTCAGTCAGGCAGCAGCAGGGTCCTGAAGGTGATGAACAGAAAATATACAAAAGAAGACTATCTCAGCCTTGTTGAGCGTATGAGGACGGCTATTCCTGATATCTCCCTCACAACTGACATTATTGTGGGATTCCCGGGGGAGACAGAGGAAGATTTCCAGGAGACCCTGGATGTGGTGAGAAAGGTACGTTATGACAGCGCCTTTACCTTTATCTATTCTAAGAGGACAGGAACGCCGGCTGCAGCAATGGACGCCCAGGTACCTGAGAGTGTTGTAAAGGACAGGTTTGACAGGCTGCTGGCAGAGGTGCAGGAGATATCGAAAGAGATGTCATCAAGACTGACTGGGCAGACACTGCCCGTGCTTGTGGAAGAGAAAAATGACCATGATCCTCATCTTATGACAGGAAGGCTGAGCAATAACCTGCTTGTACATTTCCCGGGAGATGAGAGTCTTATTGGAAAGATCATGGACGTGCATCTGAAAGAGTGCAGAGGATTTTATTATATGGGCGAGGCAGCCCCCAAGAGAGGACGGTAATTGTGGCAGAATTAACACCAATGATGCAGAAGTACGTGGAGACTAAGCAGGAATACAAAGACTGTATCCTGTTCTACAGGCTGGGAGATTTCTATGAGATGTTTTTCGAGGATGCCCTGACTGCTTCTAAAGAACTGGAGATAACCCTGACAGGCAAGGACTGCGGCCTTGAGGAGAGGGCGCCCATGTGCGGAATCCCTTACCACGCGGTGGATACATATCTGAACAGGCTGGTGAGCAAGGGATATAAGGTTGCCATCTGTGAGCAGGTGGAGGACCCTAAAATGGCCAAGGGCCTTGTAAAAAGAGAAGTGGTCCGCATTGTGACTCCCGGAACGAATCTGAACACCCAGGCCCTGGACGCCACAAAGAACAATTATCTCATGTGTGTGGTGTGCGTGGAAAACCAGTACGGCCTTTCTATCGCTGATATCACCACAGGAGATTTTTTCGTGACAGAGGTGGATACGGACAGAAAACTGATGGATGAGATAACGAAGTTTTCTCCCAGTGAGATCATCTGCAATGATTCTTTCTATGTGAGCAGCATTGATATAGAGGACTTAAAGAACAGGCTGGGCATCGCTGTATACTCTCTGGAAGCATGGTATTTTGATGATGACCTGTGCAAAAGGGCTTTAAAAGACCATTTTGAAGTAAAGAGCCTGGAGGGGCTGGGGATTTCCGATTATAACTGCGGCGTCATCGCTTCAGGTGCCATGCTGCAGTATCTGACGGAGACCCAGAAGACCTCCCTTGCAAATCTGACTCATCTGACCCCCTATGCGACAGGCAGATATATGATCATAGACAGCTCTACAAGAAGGAATCTGGAGCTTTGCGAGACTCTGAGAGAAAAGCAGAAGAGGGGATCACTTCTCTGGGTGCTGGACAAGACGAAGACAGCCATGGGCGCCAGGATGCTCAGAAGCTTCATAGAGCAGCCCCTGATCGACAGGCAGGAAATAGAGCGCAGGCTGCAGGCTGTGGAGGAACTGACAGAGAATGCCATTGCCAGAGAAGAGATAAGAGAGTACCTGAATCCCGTATACGACCTGGAACGCCTTATCAGCAAGATCAGCTACCAGTCGGCCAGTCCGAGAGATCTGATCTCCTTTAAGAATTCGCTGGCCATGATCCCTCCCGTGAAATATATTATGAAGGGCTTTGAAGCGCCCCTGCTGAAAGAGATAGAGGCAGATATTGATGAACTGGCTGATATCTGCTCACTGATCGGAAACTCCATCGTAGATGAGCCTCCGCTGACGATCAAAGAGGGGGGCATCATCAGGGAAGGATACAATGAAGAAATAGACAAGCTGAGAAACGCCAAGACGGAAGGGAAGAACTGGCTGGCGCAGCTGGAGGCTGAAGAGCGGGAGAAGACGGGCATCAAGAGCATGAAGGTGAAATTCAATAAGGTGTTCGGATATTATCTGGAGGTCACAAATTCCTTTAAGGATAAGGTACCTGATTATTATACAAGGAAGCAGACGCTCACAAACGCGGAGCGGTATATCACCCCCAAGCTCAAGGAGCTGGAGGACATGATACTTGGGGCCGAGGACAAGCTTTTTGCCCTGGAATATGATATGTTTGCCCAGGTCCGTGACACTATCGCAAAAGAAGTGCTGCGGATACAGACCACTGCCAAAGCGCTGGCAGGGATCGACGTATTTGCGTCCATGGCGCTGGTGGCTGAGCGGAACCACTATGTGCGTCCCTCCATCAATGAAAAGGGCCTGATCGATATCAAAAACGGGCGTCATCCTGTTGTTGAAAAGATGATCTCAAACGACATGTTCATTGCCAATGACACCTTCCTGGATAATGGGAAGAACAGGATTTCTATCATTACCGGACCAAATATGGCCGGAAAATCTACATATATGCGCCAGACAGCGCTGATTGTGCTGATGGCGCAGATTGGATGCTTTGTACCGGCTTCCGGGGCCAGAATCGGGATCGTGGACAGGATATTTACCAGGGTAGGGGCATCAGATGATCTGGCAAGCGGCCAGAGTACCTTTATGGTAGAGATGACAGAGGTTGCGAATATACTGAGAAATGCCACGGCAAACAGCCTTCTTGTGCTGGACGAGATCGGAAGGGGTACAAGCACCTTTGACGGATTGTCCATTGCGTGGGCTGTAGTGGAGCATATCAGCAATCCAAAGCTGCTGGGGGCCAAGACATTATTTGCCACCCACTATCATGAGCTGACAGAGCTGGAGGGCAAGCTGGACAATGTAAATAATTACTGTATTGCGGTAAAAGAAAAGGGGGACGATATTGTCTTCCTGCGCAAGATTGTAAAAGGCGGGGCAGATAAGAGCTACGGCATCCAGGTGGCAAAGCTTGCAGGTGTTCCGGATTCTGTTATTACAAGGGCCAAGGAACTGGTGGAAGAGCTGAGTGACGCTGATATCACTATAAAGGCCAGGGAAGTGGAAGCTGCCGGATCAGGCAGCAGAAAGGCAAGGCCAAAGAAATATGACCAGCTGGACCTGGAACAGATAACATTGTCTGCAACAGTGAACGAGACAGATATCATCCAGGAGATCAAGGAGATAGATATCGGGACAATGACGCCGGTGGATGCACTGAACACCCTGTACCGGCTGCAGAATAAACTTAAGAATCGGTGGTGACATATTTGAACAATATCGCAGTTCTGGACAAGAGCACTGTAGACAAGATAGCGGCGGGCGAGGTGATAGAACGCCCGGCTTCCGTTGTGAAGGAGCTTGTGGAAAATGCAATTGATGCCGGCGCCAACGCAGTTACTGTGGAGATCAAAGAGGGCGGCATATCTTTTATAAGGATAACAGACAACGGGGAGGGAATCCCGGCTGATCAGGTTCCGCTTGCTTTTCTGCGCCATGCGACGAGCAAGATAAAAAAGGTGGAAGATCTCCTGAGCGTGGCTTCACTGGGCTTTCGGGGTGAGGCTCTTTCCAGCATTGCGGCTGTCTGCCAGGTGGAACTGATCACAAAGACAGCAGGAAGCATCACCGGGTGCCGTTATATCATAGAGGGCGGCCAGGAGAAGAGCCAGGAAGAGATCGGTGCACCGGAGGGGACTACCTTCCTTGTGAGAAATCTTTTCTTTAATACGCCGGCCAGAAAGAAATTCCTGAAATCCCCCATGACTGAAGCGGGCTATATCAGCGATATCATGGAGAGGATGGCGCTTTCTCATCCGGAGGTCTCCTTTAAATTCATTAATAATAATCAGACGAGGCTGCATACCTCGGGGAACACGAACCTGAAGGATATCATCTATGGGATATACGGCAGGGATATAGCAGGCAATCTGATCGAGATCAAAGATTTTGGCTCCGGCGGGCCTGTGGAACTGAAGGGTTTCATCGGAAAGCCGGTTATTTCCAGAGGAAACCGCAATTATGAAAATTATTTTATCAATGGCAGGTACATAAAGAGCAAGATCATTTCAAAAGCCATTGAAGATGCATATAAAACATTTATGATGCAGCATAAGTATCCGTTCACGGCTCTTCATTTTACAATAGACGGGAGCTATCTGGATGTAAATGTACACCCGACTAAGATGGAATTAAGATTTGCCAACAATGAGGAGATGTACAGATTTGTCTATGAGGCTGTGAAGGCGGGGCTGACACACCGGGAACTGATACCCCAGGTAACTGTGGGAAAGGAAGAAGCGGTTAAAAAGCCGGAACCTCCTGTGAAAGAGCAGATACCGGAACCCTTTGAAAAAAACAGGCTGCAGATGATAAGGGAGCAGAGCGGATATGGCTCATATGGGGTGCAGTCCCGCCATATGGCAGATCCGCCGCGTGGAAAGGCTCCCGCATATCAGAGGGATCAGGGATGCGGCAGGGGACCATCAGCAGATAAAGCCACTGCCAGCCGGAAGGAGTTGGACGGCCGGAATGCACCCAGTCATGATGCAGGCAGCCAGGATATGGCCAGCCGGAATGCGGACGATCTGTATACGGCCAGTCAGGATACATCCAGCCGAAATGCGGGCAGTCTGGAAACCGTCAGCCGGAATGCGGCCAGTCAGTATACCGCCAGCCAGAATGCGGGCGGTCAGGAAACCATCAGCCGGAATGCATTAAGTCAGGATATACCCAGCCAAAATGCGGCCGGCCAGTATACCGCCAGCCAGAATGCGGGCGGTCAGGAAACCATCAGCCGGAATGCATTAAGTCAGGATATACCCAGCCAAAATGCGGCCGGCCAGGATACCGCCAGCCCCAATGCTGCAGCCGGGCTGCCGGAGGCAGCAGCTCCTCTCCTGGAACAGGAGGCATTGCCAAAACAGATGGAGCTCTTTGAGGATAAGCTGCTGGATGCAGAGAATGTAAAGCGCCATAAGATTATCGGGCAGATATTTGACACATATTGGCTTGTGGAATTTGACGACAAGCTGTTCATTATTGACCAGCATGCGGCCCATGAGAAGGTACTCTATGAGAGGACCATGAAAAGCCTGAAAAATAAGGAGTTTACCTCCCAGCAGATATCTCCGCCGGTGATCCTCACCCTGAGTATGCAGGAAGAGGAGCTGCTTTTAAAATACATGGAGAATTTTACCCAGATCGGGTATGAGATCGAACCGTTTGGCGGTAATGAGTATTCTATACGCGCTGTGCCCGGCAACATGTTCGGTGTGGCACAGCAGGATCTGTTCATAGAAATGCTTGACGGCCTTTCATCCCAGACAGGGCGGGCGGATGCGGAAATCATCAATGAAAAGATCGCATCCATGTCATGCAAGGCTGCTGTCAAGGGGAACCACAAGATGTCTTTTATTGAGGTGGAGGCGCTTATCGATGAGCTGCTGAAGCTGGATAATCCCTATAACTGTCCCCATGGCAGGCCAACGATCATTTCCATGACAAAATATGAGATGGAAAAGAAATTTAAACGGATTGTATAAGGTGGATATGAATGAAAAAACCTTTAATAATATTGACGGGCCCTACAGCGGTGGGGAAGACCAGCCTGTCTGTCAGGCTTGCGAAAATGGCAGGCGGTGAAATCATATCAGCTGATTCCATGCAGGTCTATAAGGGTATGGATATAGGCTCAGCCAAGATAATGCCGGAGGAGATGCAGGGAGTCCGCCATTATCTCATTGATGAGCTGTCCCCGAAGGAAGAATTTAATGTAGTGAAGTTTCAGGAATATGCAAAGAAGTATATAGAAGAAATATATGCCAGGGGCAGGGTTCCCATCCTCACGGGAGGGACAGGCTTTTATATCCAGTCTGTCCTGTACGATATAGATTTTACTGAGACAGAAGAAAACCGGGAATACAGGGAATACTTAGAAGGGCTGGCAAAAGAAAAGGGCCCTCTGTTCCTGCACGGGGAACTTCAGAAGGTGGATCCCCTGGCGGCTGAACAGATCCATGCGAATAATGTAAAGAGGGTAATAAGGGCGCTGGAGTACTTCAGGGAAACTGGAGAACCTATATCAAAGCACAATGAAGAGGAGAGAAAAAAAGAATCCCCATATAACTTTGCTTATTTTGTTCTTAATGACAGACGGGACGTCCTCTATGACAGGATCAATAAAAGAATCGACATGATGCTTGAGGCCGGTCTGATTGAAGAAGTGAAGCGCCTGAAGGGAGAAGGCTGTACCCGGAACATGGTGTCCATGCAGGGGCTGGGGTATAAGGAAATACTTGATTACCTGGATGGTAGGTGCACGCTGGAGGAGGCTGTATATATCCTGAAAAGAGATACAAGGCATTTTGCAAAGCGGCAGCTGACCTGGTTTAAGCGGGAAAGGGATGTGATCTGGGTCAATAAAGATGAGTTTTCTTACAGCGAGGAAAAAATCCTTGCACATATGGATGAGATCCTGATCCAAAAAGGAATTTTGAATGAACGGAGAGCAGAAGATGACAGAGTATGATAATAAGTTAAATGATCAGATAGATAAAATGTACGGGGCCATGGGGATCAGTAAGGAAGCAGTTTCTTTCGGCCGCAGGATAGAGGGCAGATTAAAAGAACGCTTTGAAAAAATTGACCTGATGGCACAGTACAACCAGCTGAAGGTCCTTGACGCAATGCAGAAAAACAGGGTGTGCGCTGAATGCTTCAACGGTACCAGCGGATATGGCTATAATGACCTGGGCAGGGACACTCTGGAGGCAGTTTATGCGTCTGTATTCCATACGGAGGACGCCCTGGTGCGCCCACAGATCACGTGCGGGACACATGCGCTCTCACTGGCGCTCTCATCTAATCTCAGGCCGGGTGACGGACTTTTGTCTATATCGGGCAAGCCCTATGACACGCTGGAGGAGGTCATAGGCATCAGGCCTTCAAAAGGATCTCTGGCAGAATATGGCGTGTCCTATTCCCAGGTTGATTTAAAAGCTGACGGCAGCTTTGATTTCGAGGGCATCAGAAAAGCCATAAAAGCTGATACAAAGCTTGTGGCCATCCAGCGCTCGAAGGGGTACCAGACAAGGCCGACGCTGTCTGTGCAGCAGATAGGGGAGGCTATTGAATTTGTCAAGAGTATAGATCCCAGCATTATCTGTATGGTGGATAACTGTTATGGAGAGTTTGTAGAAGAGATGGAACCTTCTGATGTGGGTGCAGATATGACTGTAGGATCTCTGATCAAGAATCCGGGAGGTGGTCTGGCTCCTATCGGAGGTTATATTGCAGGGACTAAGGAATGTGTGGAGAATGCGGCATACCGCCTGACATCACCGGGGCTTGGAAAAGAGGTGGGGGCTTCACTTGGGGTAATGCAGTCATTTTATCAGGGGCTGTTCCTGGCGCCCACAGTGACAGCAGGTGCTCTTAAAGGAGCTGTGTTTGCAGCAAACATCTATGAGGAGCTGGGATATTATGTAGTGCCGGGAGGTTCGGAGGAGCGCCATGATATTATACAGGCTGTTGAATTTGGCTGTCCGGAAGGTGTCATTGCTTTCTGCAGGGGGATCCAGGCGGCTGCTCCTGTGGACAGCTATGTCACGCCTGAGCCGTGGGCCATGCCGGGCTATGACAGTGATGTGATTATGGCGGCAGGTGCTTTTGTGCAGGGGTCATCTATAGAGCTGAGTGCAGACGGACCAGTTAAACCGCCGTATGCAGTGTATTTCCAGGGAGGCCTGACATGGGAACATGCGAAGATGGGTATTCTTATGTCTCTGCAGAAGCTCATAGAAGCCGGAATTGTAAAGCCATGGCAGATGTGATCGTGATCGGGGCAGGCGCTGCCGGAATGGCCGCGGCTGTTGGAGCGGCCAGAGCCGGGGCAGAGGTGATCCTTCTGGAGGGAAGGGAAAAGCCTGCAAAGAAGCTGCTTGTGACGGGAAACGGCAAATGTAATCTGACGAATGTCTCGGGAAATCTTTTGGAAATGTACAGAGGTACGTATCCGGAGTTTGTGCGGCCCATCCTGGAGAACTGGGGTCCCGGGGAAATTATCAGCTTCTTTGGAAGCATGGGGCTTCTGACAAGAGAGAAGAGGGGCGGTATCTACCCATATTCTGAACAGGCAGCCGCGGTGGCTGATATTCTTGCGGCTGAGCTTAAAAGGCTGAAGGTAAAAGTGAAGTGTTCCCAGAAGGTGACAGGGCTGGAATTTGACAGGGAAAAGAAAATGTGGCTTGTACACACAGACGGCTGGACATATGAGGGGAAAAACGCTGTGCTCTGCGCAGGCTCCAAGGCAGCTCCGGCCACCGGGTCGGACGGGAGCGGCTATGTGCTGGCCAGTTCCTGCGGCCATACAGTTATAAAGCCGCTGCCGGCCCTTGTCCCACTGAAGGTTAAGGAAAGCTTTGTAAAGAACCTGTCCGGAATACGAAGTACTGTCCGGCTTTCTTTTTGTGCACAGGGATACAGGGAGAGGACAGAGTCAGGAGAGCTGCAGTGGACAGATTACGGTATATCAGGTATCGTAGTCTTCCAGCTGTCAAGATTTGCATCGGAGGCGCTGGAACAGGGGAAAGCCGTGAGCATCCATGTGGATCTCATGCCGGAGTACAGCTGTGAGCAGGTGGATGAGATATTAAGAAAAAGTAGTTCACTGGAGGGCATTTTTCCAAAAAAGATGATACCTGTGCTTTTAAAAGAAGCCCAGGTATCACCGGGGGGCATTCCGGGCATTCCCGGAGGCTGGAGCGGCGAAGAAGCGGCCAGGCTGAGCAGCAAAATCAAAGATATCTCCCTCACAGTAACAGGCACAAAATCATTTGAGGCAGCCCAGGTGTGCCTGGGCGGTGTGGATACAAGCGAGGTGGACGCAGCCACTATGGAATCCCGGCTGTGTCCCGGCCTGTACTTCGCAGGAGAGATCCTGGATGTGGATGGAGCATGCGGAGGCTATAACCTGCAGTGGGCCTGGGCCAGCGGACTGACAGCCGGCAGGGCGGCTGCGGGAAAAAGGAGTATTTAAATGATAAGAACAGCGCAGCTGAAATTAAAAGTGGGGCATAATAAAGATGAGCTTTCCAAAGCAGCAGCGAAAGCCCTCAAGATAAAAGAGAACGAAATCGCTGATATTAAAATAGTGAAAAGATCTGTGGATGCCCGGAAGAAACCGGAGCTCTATTTCGTCTATACGGCAGATATAGAGCTGTGCAGAGAAAAAAATGAGGAGTCAGTTGTCAGAAGGTGCAAAAGCCCGGGGATAAAGATAGTTAATGTGTCTGAATATAAGATGACAGAACCGGGGAGGGAAAAGCTTGAGAGCCGGCCTGTCATCGCAGGCATGGGGCCTGCTGGCCTGTTCTGCGGCCTGCTTCTGGCACGGGCGGGATACTGCCCCCTCATTCTGGAGCGGGGAGAGGCCGTGGAAAACAGACAGAAAAGCGTAGAGCGTTTCTGGAGGGAAGGCATGCTGGATGTCCGCAGTAATGTCCAGTTTGGTGAGGGCGGCGCCGGCACCTTTTCTGACGGGAAATTAAATACCCAGGTAAAGGACCCTGCCGGAAGGAATCAGTTTGTTCTTGAAACCCTTGTGGACGCAGGGGCGCCGCCTGAGATCATCTATGAGGCCAAGCCGCATATAGGGACGGATATCCTGCGGGATGTAGTCAGGAATATAAGGCAGGAGATCATAAGCCTCGGGGGCGAGGTCCGTTTTCTGACAAAACTGACAGATATATTTACAGACAAAGATTCTGTCTGCGGCATAGAAACAGACGAAAGAGAGCGCATCGATACACGGGTGCTCGTACTGGCTATAGGCCACAGTGCGAGAGATACATTTGAGCTGCTGTCGAAAAAGCCCGTGCCCATGCGGGCAAAGCCTTTTGCTGTGGGCCTCAGGATAGAACATCCCCAGGAAATGATCAATCTGTACCAGTATGGCCGGAAGGATATAGAAGAGCTGGGCGCTGCCAGCTATAAACTGACGAGAAAGCTGGCAGGAGGCAGGGGGATCTATTCTTTCTGCATGTGTCCCGGCGGATACGTGGTGAATGCATCCTCAGAGGAAGGAGGACTTGCAGTCAACGGCATGAGCTACCATAAACGTGACAGCGGGAATGCCAACAGCGCAATGATAGTTACAGTTTCACCTGAGGATTTTAAAGCCTGGGGGATGGCGGGAGAAAATGATGCACTCAGCGGAGTCTTTTTTCAGAGAGAGCTGGAAAAAGCCGCTTTTCTGGCAGGGGAAGGTAAAGTTCCCATCCAGCTGTTCGGGGATTTTAAAGAGGGGCGGATGAGTACCCGGCTGGGAGATATCACTCCATGCATAAAAGGAGATTATGCATTTGCAGACCTGCGGGGGATCTTTCCAAAGGAACTGGGGGATTCGCTGGCGGAGGGGATCACCGGCTGTGGGAGCATCATACCCGGCTTTGACAGATCCGACGCGCTTCTGTCCGGAGTGGAGAGCAGAACGTCATCTCCGGTCAGGATCGAGAGGGGAGAGGACTTTCAGAGTTCATTAAAAGGCCTTTATCCCTGCGGAGAGGGCGCCGGATATGCAGGCGGCATCACTTCTGCAGCAATGGACGGGATGAAGGCGGCAGAAGCCATCATCAGGAGATATGCGTCAAATGTCAGCTGAAAGGCTGAATTTTAAGGTTCTTAAGGTAAATAACAAAAATTTAAGATTAAGAGTGTATACTTTAAAATTAATTTGTGATAAAATGAAGAATATTTATAGTCGCTTACTATGTTTTCCAATTCGGGGGAGAGCACGGTAAACAGCTGTGGATAATGATAATACACTGGCATCAACTATGAAAAATCTCCCGCCTGAAGAGAGGCCGTATGAGAAGTGTCTGAAATACGGGCCTTCCAGGCTGACAGACGCGGAGCTTCTGGCTGTCATCATAAGGACAGGCTCTAAAGGGACGAAAGCCCTTTCTCTTGCTAAAGATATCCTGAAATTGTCCGGGGCCCCCAACGGTCTGCTGGGACTTCACCGTTTGTCGGTGAATGACCTGATGCAGGTAAAAGGCGTCGGGAAGGTAAAAGCGATCCAGATCAAATGTATGACTGAGTTTTCCAGGCGCATCGCAAAAGCCGGTGCGGCAGATGAACTGTGCTTTAGCCAGCCGGAGACGATTGCAAGATATTATATGGAAGATTTCAGGCATCTGGGACAGGAACAGATGCTCTTAATGATGCTGAATACCAAGAATAAGCTCCTGGGAGAGCAGATCATCTCCAAAGGAACTGTGAATGCTTCGCTGATCTCTCCGAGGGAGATTTTTTTAGAAGCGCTTCACTATCATGCTGTATCAATTGTTCTGATACACAATCATCCCAGCGGGGATCCGTCTCCCAGCAAAGATGACTTAAGGATAACGAAACGGATTCAGGAGGCTGGCAGTATGCTGGGGATCGGGCTTTTAGACCATATCATACTGGGAGACAGAT
This sequence comes from Murimonas intestini, assembly GCA_003148945.1. Taxonomy (GTDB): domain Bacteria; phylum Bacillota; class Clostridia; order Lachnospirales; family Lachnospiraceae; genus Murimonas; species Murimonas intestini. The sequence continues at coordinate 501,351 of QGGY01000001.1, forward strand.
CATATGTCAGCCTGAGAGAGCGAAAAATCCTGTTAGGATAAGAGGAGAGAAATCCATGATATTTCATAGCTCTTATGGAATTGATCTGGGGACAGATACGATTAAAATATGTGATAAAAATGAAAAGAACTTTCTGTGTGAAAAGAATATGATAGCCATACGCGATAAGGTCAATGTGATAGCCCTGGGGCAGAAGGCTTTTGAGATGTATGAAAAGACTCCGATGAATGTGGAGGCGGGAAGCCCAATGACAGGGGGGGCGATTGCAGATGTAAAGAATGCAGAGCTTGTCCTTACAGGGCTGCTGAAAAGGTGCGGAGGGGTGTTCACGGGACATCCGGAAATCTTTATGTCAGTGCCTACCGAGAGCTCAGAGGTTGAGAAAAGAGCCTACTACAATGTGCTCAATGTCCGCATCCGGGCAAAGAAGGTGAACCTTATTGATAAGGGCCTGGCTGACGCCATCGGCATCGGAATGCCTGTGCTTGAGCCTGAGGGCAATATGGTAGTCAATATCGGGGCAGATACAACTGAGATCTCCGTCATTTCCGATGGAAAGATCATAGTGGGAAAGATGCTGAAGTTCGGCGGACGCAGGCTGGACGAAGAAATATGTACCATGGTGCGCCGCAGATATAATCTGCATATTGGCATGAAGACATCAGAATACCTGAAAAAGTCCCTGGCCTATCTCATACGTGGTGAGGACAGGGAGGCGGCTGTATACGGTATCAACACGATCTCGGGGCTTCCCAGGCAGGAGGTGATACCTGCCCTTCCTGTCAGTGCGGCCATACTGGAGGCTGTTGACGAGATACTGGAGAGTCTTAAGAACACTCTGGAGAGAACGCCTCCCCAGCTGCTTGAGGATATCCGCAGGAGCGGGATCTATATCACCGGAGGAGTATCAGAGATACCTAACCTTGCGGAATATTTCTATAAAGGGGTGGGGATTCCTGTTTACAATGTGGTGGAGCCGGCATTCTCAACGATCCGGGGGCTTGTGAGGATCATGAATCAGGATGAACTGCAGAAGCTGACCTACTCCATGAAAGATTTTACCGGAAATACCATATAGACGAGGACGTAGTATGAAAAAGAAACTGAACGATTCAATGAAAAGTAAATATATCCTGATCATCCTGACAGTTTTTTGCTTTGCCATGATTCTGCTGTCATTTACAACAGATATGGGAAAGGGACCCTTGAAATATATAGCGGGTTATGTGATCACTCCGATCCAGAATGGAGTGAATACGGTCGGGAACTGGATAGCAGAAAAAGGGGCGTATTTCCAGAGTTCCCAGGATCTTGTAACGGAGAACAGGGACCTGCAGGCAAAGGTAGATTCCCTCACCGCCGAGAACAGCCAGCTGCAGCAGGAAAAAGAGGAGCTGGACAGGCTTCGGAGGCTCTATGAGCTGGATGAGCAGTATGATTATGAGAAAGTAGGGGCCAGGATTATTGCAAATGAGACAGGAAACTGGTTCAGCACTTTTACGATCGACAAAGGCTCTGATGACGGCTTCAAGGTGGATATGAATGTGATCGCAGACAGCGGGCTTGTGGGCATTATCACAGAAGTGGGGCCAAAATGGTCTACAGTCCGTTCCATCATCGATGACAACAGCAATGTAAGCGGACAGATATCCACAACCCTGGATACATGTGTGATCGCGGGGGACTTAAGGCTCATCGACGAGGGCAAGGTCAATCTTGTAAAGCTTACAGATGCTGACGGCAAAGTAAATGTGGGAGATAAGGTAGTGACATCAAATGTCAGCGAGAAATTTCTTCCGGGCATACTGATCGGTTATGTGAGCGAGCTGTCCCTGGATTCCAATAAGCTGACGAGTTCAGGATATATTACTCCGGCTGTGGATTTTAAGCATCTGCAGGAAGTCCTTGTAATTACTGAGCTGAAGCAGGATGCCCCGGAGAGCGTGTCCAATTCTAATAAGCAGAAAGAACCTGTAGACGACCCGCTGGCTTCCCAGACTGAAACGGACGGGACAGAGGCAGAGAGCGGTACAGAAGCCCGGACGGAGAATCAGACAGAGAACCAGACAGAGGCCGGGCCGACAGAAGGCGGCGAACAATGATCTTAGGACAGACTGACAGAAAGGAGCGGCTGGCATGCGCAGAAGGATTGTAATAATTGTTTTGATTTTTATTTGTTTTATACTGCAGTGTTCTGTACTGCCTGCGGTCGCCATAGGAGGGATATCTCCCAATCTGCTTGTAATACTGACAGTTTCCTTTGCCCTGATGAGGGGAAGGCGTGAAGGGATGTTTGTAGGGTTCATGTGCGGATTCCTGGCAGACCTGTTTTTTGGCTCAGCATTGGGCTTCCAGACTCTTGTCTATATGTATATGGGCTATCTGTGCGGTTCATGCTACAGACTGTTCTATGATGATGACATCAAGATGCCAATCCTGCTGATTGCGGCAAGCGATCTGGCTTATGGCATCATATTTTATATTTTTGAGTTTTTACTCAGGGGAAGGGTTCAGTTTACGTTTTATCTGGGAAGGATCATCCTCCCGGAAGTGGTATATACAATAGTGCTTACCATCGTGTGCTACCGCCTGCTCATGTGGATCAACCACAGACTTGAGAGGGCAGAACAAAGGAGTGTAAATAGTTTTGTTTAAAAAGATCAAAAAAGTACTGACAAAGATAGGAGATTCCAGGATCGCCATTCTGGGAGTGGCATTCACCCTTCTGGCATGCATACTTGTGCAGCGCCTTTTCAGCCTGCAGATCATTAACGGTGAAAGTTATCTGAATGATTTTACAATGCAGATCAGGAAGGAAGAGGTACTAAAAAGCACAAGAGGAAATATATACGATTCAGAGGGAGGCCTTCTGGCCTATAATAAACTGGCTTACTCCGTTACATTTGAAGATAACGGCACTTATGAGACAAGGAAAGAACGTAATCTTTCGCTGAACAGAAGTATGTATGGACTTATACAGATCATCGAGGGCGGCGGAAACAGCATTACTTCTGATTTCGGCATTGTACTGGATGGAAGCGGGGATTATGCATATACGAAAAGCGGAACATCGCTGCTTCGTTTTAAGGCGGATGTTTTCGGCGAGCCTTACATAGATGACCTGACAGCCGAACAGCGCAATATGACAGCCTCTGAGATGATCGAGGAGCTGAGCAATTCAGAGAATTTCGGTTTGATAGATGAAGACTATACTCCGGAAGATCTGGCTTCCTATGAGCTTCCGCAAAGCTATACAAAGGAAGAGCTTGTAAAGATGGTGGGGCTTCGAAGCGCCGTGGCACAGAACAGCTATCAGAAATACAAGGCAGTTACGATTGCCAGGGATATTGATGAAAATACCATGGCCACCATAATGGAAAATAAAGATAAATACCAGGGTGTGGATGTGGTGGAGGATACTGTCCGTGTATATAACGATGCCATCTATTTTGCACCTGTAGTTGGATATACAGGAAAGATATCACAGGAAGAGCTGGAGGCATTTGAGGATGACGACCCGAATACACCGTATACATCAAGTGATATTGTGGGCAAGGCGGGACTGGAGCAGCATTTTGAGACAGATCTGCAGGGCGTGAAGGGACTTAAGACTATGTTCGTGGACAACCTGGGGAAAGTACTCAAGGTTGATTCTGTAAAAGATCCCCAGGCGGGTGATGATATCCATCTGACTCTGAACAGGAAGCTGCAGATAGCTTCCTACAAGATACTGGAACAGTATATTGCGGGTATTGTCTTTTCCATGCTTGAGGATACAAAAGAATTTGACCTTGAGAATGTGGCCACAGCTGACGAGATCCGTATCCCTATCTATGATGTTTACTATGCTCTTGTTGAGAATAATGTGCTGGATATGACCCATTTAAAGGCTGACGATGCCACAGACCTGGAAAAGCAGATATACCAGTCATTCCTTTCAAAAGAGGCAGCTGTGTTCAGCGAGATCAAGAGCCAGCTGACATCTCCGGTACCGACTCCATATAAGGATCTGCGGGAAGAGATGCAGGCGTATATGACATATATTGTCCAAGAAATGCTGATGCAGGAGACAGGAATACTCTCATCAGACGCCATCGACAGGACAGATGAGACATATAAAGCGTGGACTCAGGGCGACATCAGCCTTCAGGAATACTTAACGTATGCCATTTCAAAGAACTGGATGGATGTGACTAAGATAGATGTGGACAGTGAGTACCTGGATTCCACGGAGATCTTCAGCGCTCTGGCGGATTATATAGCAGATTACTTATCAAGTGACAATAACTTCAGCAAAAAAGTTTACAAATATATGATCGAGGAGGAGACCCTGAACGGCAATGAAGTCTGTATGCTGCTCTTTGACCAGGGGATCCTGACAATGAATGAGAGTGATTACGATAACCTGGCGACAGGCGCCATCGGCGGTTATGACTTCATGAGGCAGAAGATCCTCACTTTGGAGATCACGCCCGCTCAGCTGGCGCTGGCTCCCTGTTCAGGTTCTGTGGTTATAACAGACCCCAACAATGGGAATGTGCTGGCATGCGTGACATATCCGGGATATGACAGCAACAGGCTGGCAAACGATATGGACTCAGACTATTTCATGAAACTTGCGCAGGACGGGTCAAGCCCCTTCTACAATAAGGCTACACAGGAGGAGACGGCACCGGGTTCCACATTCAAGCTGGTCACGGCTACAGCGGCAATCGACCAGGGGATTGTTTCTGAGTATGACACTATTTCATGTACAGGTATATTTGAGGAAGTGGATCCTCCTGTCAAATGCTGGATCTATTCCGGCGCACATGGGCCGGAGTCAATGGTGACTGCCATCAGGGATTCATGTAACTTTTATTTTAATAGCCTGGGCTATATGATGGGAACTAACTCAGAGGGAAAATATGTAGACGAATTAGGCGTGCAGACGCTGAAGAAATATGCGGAGATGTACGGATTTGACTCCACCACGGGGATAGAGATCGGGGAGACTGCTCCCAGGATCGCAGATTACGACGTTGTACGTGCCTCTATGGGACAGAGTAACCATGCCTTTACCACAACACAGCTGGCCAGATATGCGGCCACGCTGGCCAACAGCGGCACCTGCTATGACCTGACACTGCTGGACAAGATCACGGATTCCGCAGGGAACCTGGTAGTAGAGCAGCAGCCGGTCATCCATAACCAGATAAACATGTCCTCCGAATTCTGGGATACAGTCCATACGGGTATGAACCTGATGGTTCAGGACAGCTCCGTATTTAAAGAATCAAAGAATTTTGACCTGGGAGGAAAGACGGGTACTGCCCAGGAGACAGGGGTGCCGAACCATGCGCTCTTTATCGGATATGCGCCGTATCAGAATCCTGAGATGGCTATAGCGGTGCGTATCACAAACGGTTATTCTTCATCTAATTCAGCTGCCGTGGCAGATGATATTATCAATTATATGTTCGGACTGAAGGAAGAATCAGAAATCATCACTGGCACAGCTACAGTTAAAATGTTTTCAGGCAATCAGGCGCGCCAGGATTAAATTTAGGAGGCAGGATTTGTATGAACCCGAAGTCAGTTATTATCAAAAGCAATAAGTATGGGCTTATTGTCATACTGGATGAAAAGCTTCCCTTCGATGAGCTGCTCCTGGATGTGGCCGATAAATTCAAAGAATCGGCCAACTTCTTCAAAAATGCAAAAATGGCAGTCACCTTTCGGGGAAGGGTGCTGACTAAGGCTCAGGAGAGAGAGCTGGTCTATGCGATTGTAAACAATTCACAGATACATATTCTATGTGTTGTGGATGAAGATAAAGTACAAGAAGAACATTACAGATGTGTGGTTGAGGATGCCATGGAAGAGAAGATGCGGCAGGACGGGCAGTTCTACCGCGGCACCCTCAGGATGGGCCAGGTGCTGGAGACAGAGACAAGTGTAGTGATAATGGGCGATGTGAATCCTGGAGCCAGTGTGGTGTCAAAAGGAAACATCGTGGTCCTGGGCTCCTGCCGGGGCAATGTATATGCCGGAGCTACAGGAGATACAGGATGCTTTGCCGCTGCCCTCATTATGAAACCGCAGCAGGTGCGCATCGCAGATAAGGTAGCCAGAAGCGCTATTACAAAACGCGTCGATACAGGGGAATACAAGATCGATCCCAAGATAGCATATGTTAAGGACGGTCATATTTATGTGAAACCGATCGGACAGGATACATATCTGGATATACCCACACCGCTCATTGAATAGAGGGGAGCGGGAAGTACGCCCGATGATCCGGGAAAATCTCCCAGTATGCTGAAATTCGAGGAGGATGTAATATGAGTGAAGTAATAGTTATCACTTCTGGAAAGGGCGGAGTGGGAAAGACCACAGTTACCGCTAATATTGGGACAGGGCTGGCTAAGCTGGACCAGAAAGTAGTTCTGGTAGATACTGATATCGGGCTTCGGAATCTGGATGTAGTGATGGGGCTGGAAAACAGGATCGTCTATAATCTGGTGGATGTCATCGAAGGAAACTGCCGTATGAAGCAGGCACTGATAAAGGATAAGCGGTATCCCAACCTGTATCTGCTCCCGGCTGCACAGACGAGAGATAAATCAGCAGTGACGCCGGAACAGATGATCAAGCTCACAGACGATCTGAGAGAGAGCTTTGATTATATCCTTCTGGATTGCCCGGCTGGGATAGAGCAGGGATTTAAAAACGCGATTGCCGGGGCAGACAGAGCTATTGTAGTGACTACTCCGGAAGTATCAGCTATCCGGGATGCAGACAGGATCATTGGCCTTCTGGAGGCAAATGAGATCAGAAAGACTGACCTTCTGATCAACAGGCTCAGGGTAGATATGGTGCGCAGGGGAGACATGATGTCAGTGGATGATGTGGTGGAGATTTTGGCAGTGAATCTGCTGGGAGCTATACCGGACGATGAAAGTGTAGTGGTTGCCACAAATCAGGGAGAGCCTCTGGCGGGGAATGATGAGATGGCAGGTATGGCATTTTTGAATATCTGCCGCAGGGTAACTGGTGAAGCGGTTCCTTTAATGGATTTTTCTAAGGGAAAAGGATTCTTGTCAAAAGTATCCGGCCTTTTTAAGAAACACTAGAGGGGGCGTGCCTGTATGATAGGATGGAATCTGTTTCACAGAAGAAATTCAGGCTGCATTGCAAAAGAAAGGCTCAGGGGCATGCTGCTGAGTGACAGGACAAACTGTTCTTACGATACAATGGATATGATAAAAAAGGACTTCAGAAGAACAATTGAAAAATACCTGGAGATAGATGCAAAAGACATAGAGGTACGTTTAGAAATCGCAGATGAGACGGGACAAGGTGTAAATAATGTTAAAACAATACAAATTAAGGGACTATAAATTCAGACTTATCTTATGGGTCCTGGCGCTTTCGATTCTGGGACTGATGGTTATTGGGAGCGCGAAGCAGGATGTTCAGCTGAAACAGCTGCTGGGAATTATCGGCGGTGCGGGGGTCATGGTCATCGTGTCACTGATCGATTATACATGGCTGCTCAATTTCTACTGGATCTGGTATGTGATATGCCTGGCCATGCTGGGTGTTGTTTTGATACCGGGTATAGGGTCTAATGTAAATGGCGCCACACGGTGGATCGATCTTGGTTTTACAAGCTTTCAGCCTTCAGACCTTGCAAAGATCATAATCATAGTCTTTTTTGCCAAGTTTTTCTCTAAACATGAAGAGGATCTGAATACACTGAAGGTGATCCTGGGGTCACTCATGCTGCTTGGGATCCCGCTGGGGCTTATTGTCTCAGAACCTGACCTTTCAACTACGATTGCTGTCATGCTTGTATTCTGCTGCATGATTTTTATTGCAGGCTTGAGTTATAAAATAATTGGTGGTATATTAGTTGTAGCAATACCTGCAGCCGTCATATTCCTGAGCATTATTACCCAGCCGGGACAGACTCTGCTGAAGGACTACCAGCTGAACCGTATCCTGGCATGGATCAATCCCAGCCAGTATGCAGATACGGCATACCAGCAGACAAACTCTGTCATAGCGATCGGTTCAGGGCAGCTGTATGGAAAAGGACTGAATAATAATGTGATCTCTTCTGTAAAGAACGGCAATTTCATTTCTGAGCCTCAGACTGACTTTATTTTTGCCGTGGCAGGAGAGGAGCTTGGATTTTTAGGCTGCTGCATCATTGTTGTGCTGGAGCTTTTGATTGCTTATGAGTGCATCAGGATAGGGAAAAAAGCCCGTGATATGTCGGGAACAATAATATGCTGCGGTGTGGCGGCGCTTATCTCTGTCCAGAGTTTTATGAATATCTGCGTAGCTACGAATCTGATGCCGAATACAGGGATAACCCTCCCCTTCGTAAGCTACGGCCTGACTTCCCTGATCAGCCTGTATATAGGGATAGGATTGGTATTGAACGTGGGGCTGCAGGTAAGAAAATATTGACAGGAGGCTATTGAATGAATATGAATATTGGACTGATCGCGCATGACGCCAGAAAAAAACTGATGCAGAATTTCTGCATTGCTTACAGGGGGATCCTGAGCAAACATAACCTATACGCTACAGGAACGACAGGAAGGCTTGTGGAGGAAGTGACAAATCTGAACATCCACAAGTATCTGGCGGGCCATCTTGGAGGAGAGCAGCAGATCTGCTCAGAGATAGAGCACAATCAGATAGATCTGATGATCTTTTTAAGAGATCCTCTTTCACCCAAGAAGCATGAGCCCAGTGTAAAAAATATCTTTACGCTCTGTGATATGCATAATATACCTCTGGCCACAAACCTGGCCACAGCGGAGCTGCTGATCAAGTCTCTGGACCGCGGCGAGCTGGAATGGCGTGAGATCTATAAATAAAGTACGGAGAAATATAATATGAGCAGAAATGACAGAAATACCGGGACAAGAAATCAGGGGAACCGTACAAGAAGCGCTTCAGGCAGGGAGGCGGGCGGATACAGCGGCAGCCGCAGAACGGCTCAGACGCGCCCGCCGAGGGAGAAGAGCAGAGGAGCTCTGCGCCTTGAACGTGAGATGAAGCGGCGGAAAGCCCTGCACCGTTTTGCAGCCCTGTTTATCTGCCTGATAATCGCATCGGGTGCGGCCGCTTATATCTTCTTTTTTCAGACGAAGGATATAGCGCTTCTCAATCCCTATGATAAAAGTGATCCTGTTCTTGGGATGAAGAAAATGTCATCCCTGAATGGAACAGCAGTCTCATTTGCAGCTGACTTAAGTGTGGCGACCTCAGATATTCCCATGGAAGGTCTGGAGCTGGAAGCAAAGTCTGCGGCATTGATTGATGTGAATAATAAAGATTTCATGTATGCAAAGAGTATCCATGAAAAACGTTATCCTGCCAGTATAACAAAGATCATGACCACTCTTGTTGCCTTAAAGTATGGCAACCTGGACGACATGGTAACAGTAGGCGAGGAGGCCAAGGATATTGAATACGGCTCTTCAGTCTGCGAGATACAGCCTGGTGACCAGCTCTCGCTGAAGATGCTGCTCTACGGGCTTATGATAAACTCTGGAAATGACGCCGCCATGACTATTGCCAGACACGTGGGGGGCAGTGTGGAAGGCTTTATTGATATGATGAATCAGGAAGCGCAGGAAATCGGCGCTACCAATACGCACTTTACAAATGCCCACGGACTTCAGGATGAGGACCACTACACAACAGTGTATGACGTATACCTGATGTTTAATGAAGCGCTGAAATATGACACATTCAGGGATATCATCAGCATGCATTCCTATGAGGCAAACTTTACCCGCCCCACGGATGAGGATGCAAATGCCCAGACGATGATCACCTGGGAATCCACAAACCATTATTTTATCAACGAAGCGACAGCGCCCTCAGATGTGACTGTGTTCGGAGGCAAGACCGGTACGACAGATGAAGCGGGAGCCTGCCTGTGCCTGTACAGCAAGGATAAATATGGGAATCCCTATATCTCCATAATCCTGAAGGAAGACTCTAAGGATCAGCTGTATAATGAGATGAACGAATTATTGTCTAAAATAAACAAATAGTAGTTGTAATTTATCTATAAATACATTATAATTGTACATATAGAATTTGCGCAGTAAAGACAAAAGGAGGAGATTACAATGATACAGATTATCGCAGGCAGAAAAGGAAAAGGGAAAACAAAACAATTACTTGATAAGGTAAATGCAGAAATCAAAACTACACACGGAAATATTGTCTATATAGACAAGAGTACAAAACACATGTATGAGCTGAATAACCGTGTAAGGCTGATCACCATCAGTGATTTCCCTGTTTTAAACAGTGACGAATTTATAGGCTTTATCTGTGGAGTTATTTCTCAGGACAATGATTTGGAACAGATGTATTTAGACAGCTTTTTAAGGATTGCGCACCTGGAAGGCATGGATATTACGCCAACTCTTGATAAGCTGGAAAAAATCAGTGAAACATACAACATCACTTTTGTATTGAGCGTTTCCATGGATGAGAGCGAATTGCCAGAAAATGCGAAATCTAAAGTTATTATCTCTCTGTAACATCATCAGATACATAAGAGAACAGGTAAAAGCCGTGGACCCAAAAGGTTCACGGCTTTTAAGTTAATAGAGTATCTTTTTTCCAAGCGGTAATTAATCGTTGTCACCGAGCTGGCCGATACGTCCGTAGGTGCTGAGCATATACAGACCGGCGATGCCCACAAGGGCATAGATGATTCTGGATATCCAGGTCATATTTCCAAACAGGAATGCTACCAGGTCGAAATTGAAAAATCCAATCAATCCCCAGTTGATGGCACCGATTATGACCAGTGTTAATGATGTGTAGTCAAGCCATTTTGTACCCATTCTTTTTACCTCCTTTTGTGGTCTTTTCTATTTTTTCCAGTTATGAGGTTTTTATACAATAATATAAAAACAAGGTTGTCCTGCAGGTTGTAACGTGGTAAAATGTTCGGGAAGGGAGGCTGGAAATTGGCAGCACAAAATCAAAAAAAGAAAATCGTGAAATACCGGCGTCTTCCCGGGTTCAATATTGGGACGATCATGTTTGGAATTATTTTTATATACATGATCATCTGTATGGTTATGTATCTTACATCAAAAAAAGTTACTGCGTATGAGGTGACAGCAGGTCCGCTGTCAGGAAATTACCGTTTTACAGCTTTGGCGCTGAAATCTGAGCAGGTGGTAAACGCAGGCCAGTCCGGCACAGTAGAGTATTATGCCAGAGAGGGCGGAAAGGTAGGGAGCGGAGGAAATGTCTATTCGCTGAACGAGGGCAGTGTGATACTGGCGGAAGGCACAGGTTCGGACACCACAGGAGCTGAGCTGGATGCAAAGAGTATGTCAAAGATCAGGAGCAGCATGTCTTCCTATGCCAGCAATTACAGTAACTCTGCATTCCAGAATGTCTATAATTTCAAAGCGGATATAGAGAGCAGTATACTGGAACTGTCAAACGAGGCTGTCATAAGACAGATGGAGACAGCAGGAGGGACAGGGCTTGTCAATTTCTGTACAGCGCCCACAGACGGACTGGTTGTCTATTCCATAGATAATTATGAAAATCTCACGATAGATGATATTACACTTGAGAGTTTCGAACAGAAAAATTATAAAAAAGAAAATTTGAGGCTTAACCGCCAGGTATCTACAGGTGATCCTGTGTACAAGCTGATCACAGATGAGAGCTGGTCGCTTGTGATACCTTTAGACCAGAGGCTGGCGGCAGAGCTGGCCGAGAAGAGCACAGTGCGCTTCAGGTTCCTGAAGGATGGCACCACCTTTAATGCAGGCTTTTCCATAGTCCAGAATAATGGGACATATTTCGGAAAGCTGGATATCAGCAATTCCCTGTCGCGTTTTGCATCTGACAGGTTTGTGGAGATCGAGCTTGTCCTGAACAGGAAGTCGGGACTGAAGATACCGAACACTGCCATTGCTGAGAAAATATTTTATAAGATTCCTAAAGACTTTGTGACGGTGAATGAGGACAGCCCCGGGGAAGTAGGCATTCTGAAAGAAACATATGCCCGTGACGGCTCCGCGTCCACAAAGTATGTGATGGCGACAGTATATAATAAGACAAACTCTTATTATCTGGTAGATTCGAGCCAGTTCAAAGAGGGAGAATATGTCCTGCTGAAGGATTCTTCTAAGAGATACCAGATCTCAGAGACTGAGACACTGCAGGGCGTATACAACATCAATAAAGGCTATGCGGTATTCCGGGAGATCAAGGTTCTGGACGAGAATGAAGAATATTGTATTGTGGAGGAGGGCTCCTCATATGGACTGGCGCAATATGACCATATAGCATTGGATGCTTCTGATGTCAAGGATGAGGACATTGTGTATTAGACACATCGCCGAAGGCGATTTTAAATGGATTTTTGCATGTAACTGTGAAGGTACTGAACAGTTACATTAGACAAAATGAAAAGACAGGAAGGGATACGATGGTTAAGGAAAACTTAAGGAATGTGGAAGAGCGTGTTGCCAAAGCGTGCCTAAGGAGCGGCAGGAAACGTGAAGATGTGACACTGATAGCGGTCAGCAAGACAAAACCAGTATCTATGATAGAGGAGGTCCTGGAAGAGGGCGTGCTTGACTTTGGCGAGAATAAGCCTCAGGAACTGAAGGAGAAGTATGAGGTCCTGCCGGAGAATATCAGATGGCATATGATAGGGCACCTGCAGCGCAATAAAATAAAATACATCATAGATAAAGCCTGCCTGATCCATTCAGTAGACTCGGAGAGGCTGGCACAGGCAATCTCAGATGAGGCCGGAAAGCGCGGGATCGTTATGCCTGTGCTGGTGGAGGTCAATATTGCAAGAGAAGCATCCAAGGACGGGATCTTTGAAGAAAATGCAGAGGAATTTATCAAAAACATATCAAAACTACCTTATATTCACGTAGAAGGGCTCATGGCAATAGCTCCTTTTGTGGAAAATCCTGAAGAAAACAGGGAATATTTTAAAAAATTAAGAAAATTATATGTTGACATTAAAAGCAAAAACATCGATAATGTTAATATGTGTAACTTGAGCATGGGTATGACTGGTGATTTTGAAGTTGCCATCGAAGAAGGTGCTACATTGGTCCGCGTGGGGACAGGCATTTTCGGGGACAGAGATTACAGTGTAAGATAAAGAATTAAGATAGGAGATTAATGATGGGAGTTTTAGATAAGTTTCTTAATGCAATGAAATTAAATGATGACGATGATTTTGATGATGACGATTTCTTAGATGATGATATAGAAGATGAATATGAAGAAGAACGGCCGAAAAAAAGGCTCTTTAAAAAGCTCGAAGAGGAAGAAGAATACGATGATGATGATTATGAGTATGATGAGCCTGTAAGGAAGAGCAAACAGCAGCCGAAACAGCAGCAGCCTAAGATGCGCCCGGTGAAGATGTCAAGTACGACTACTTCCAGCAAGGTTTCCCCCATGCGTCCGAGAAAGGCATCAGGCGGTATGGAAGTATGTGTGATCAAGCCAAGATCTATGGAAGACGCAAGGGAGATCACAGAGACACTGCTGGCAAACTGTACAGTCGTGCTTAATATGGAAGGCCTGGATCTGGATATCGCCCAGAGGATCATTGATTTCTCTTCAGGCTCCTGTTATGCGATCAGCGGAAACCTCCAGAAAGTGAGCAATTATATCTTTATCATAACACCGGCTTCTGTGGACATTTCAGGTGATGTTCAGGAAATCCTGACAGGAGCGTTTGATGTTCCGGCTATCCACACAAGTTTCTAGGAGCAGTCATGAATAAAGAGGAAGAATTATTCCAAAAGCGCCTGACTGATCTGGCAAATTGCTCGCAGCAGCGCGATATTGTCTGTTTTACAGATTTTATGAATTTAAATGAATTGAATATTTTTCATAGTTCGCAGCAAAAGTTTTCCTTTGTCAAGTGGAAAACTTTTGGCGGTTATGAAGCAGCGGAGCGTCAGATGGCAGCATTCATACCTGATGCTCTTTCTTATGACTGGGAATTTCCTGTCTCCTGTCTGAAGATAGAGCCGCTGAACAGGCGGTTTGCAGAGAAACTGACCCACAGGGATTACCTGGGTGCTGTGCTTAATCTGGGGATAGACAGAGGGAAGATAGGGGATATCCTGCCGGGTGAAGAGGGCACATGGATGTTCTGCCATCAGAGTATGGAAGATTTTATCTGCTCTGAGATACACAGGATACGCCACACAGAGGTACGCTGTTTTGTGGATAATGGCAGCTGCACAGTGTCAGTGAACCGTGAAAAGATTGCGGGAAGCGTCTCCTCCATCAGGCTGGATGCTGTCCTGTCACTTGCTTTTAAAGGTTCCAGGAGCTCACTGTCCAGATTGATAGAAGAGGGAAAGGTCTTTGTGAACGGCAGGCTGGTCACATCAAACGGCTGCAGTCTGAAGGAAGAAGATATTATTTCTGTTAGAGGGATGGGAAAATTTAAATTTCTCGGGCAGTGCTCTACCACTAAAAAAGGGAAGCTGCTTGTTGAAATAGAAAAATATAAGTGAAAAGTTACAAATATAAATAAAGGGGCCAAGTACAATGAAAACAGAAGAAAAGAACTGCCTGCCGGTGAAAAAAGACGGAGAACTGGCTTACAAGATCTGGCTGGAAGATTCCTTTGGGAATCTGCCGGTACGTATGGGTGAGATGCAGACAGCAGACAGAAAGATATGCATAGTAACAGATGATATAGTTGGAAAGCTGTATGCCGGTGAGGTTGAAGGCTTATTGGCGCCTGTGTGTAAAGAAATATGCGTCTTTACATTTCCGGCAGGCGAGGCCAGCAAGACACTGGATACAGTCAGAAACCTCTATGAGTATTTGATCAATGAACATTTTGAGAGAAAAGATCTCCTGGTGGCCCTTGGAGGCGGAGTGACAGGCGATCTGACAGGATTTGCGGCAGCCACCTATCTGAGAGGGATTGATTTTGTTCAGGTACCTACAACACTGCTATCACAGGTTGACAGCAGTATTGGCGGAAAAACAGGTGTGGATTTTGACAGCTATAAGAATATGGTGGGAGCTTTCTATCAGCCTAAAATGGTTTATGTCAACGTAGGCGCCCTGAAGACACTGACAGATGAACAGTTTTACTGTGGTATGGGTGAGGTGCTGAAGCATGGCCTTATTAAAAGCGCGGATTACTATGAGTGGGTCATTGAACATCTCTCCGAGATCTGTGAGAGGGAACAGGATGTGCTGGGGGCGCTTGTCAGAGAAAGCCTGAAGATAAAGAGATATGTAGTGGAAAAAGATCCTCTTGAAAAAGGGGACAGAGCGCTGCTCAACTTCGGCCATACAATAGGGCATGCTGTAGAGAAGCTTAAGAATTTCAGCATCCTGCACGGACAGTGTGTGGCTCTTGGTTATGTGGCTGCATCATATATCTCGTGGAAGAGAGGGATGCTCAGCAATGAAGAGTTTTTTGAGATAAGAGATATGAATGTAGGATTTGACCTTCCTATATCTTTTGACGGACTGGATACAGAGGAAATTTTACAGGCTACAAAGCTGGATAAAAAAATGGAAAAGGGACAGATTAAGTTTATCCTGCTTAAAGGTATAGGGGAGGCTTATGTAGACCTGACAGTGACTGACGATGAGATCAGGGAAGCTGTCAATTATCTGAATGCAGATTTAAGGGAGAAAAATGACTGAGACAGAGAATAACAGAAAATTTATCTACTATGCGGCATCGGGGCTTCTGGCTATGCTTGCGCTTATAGGTCTGGACCAGTATACGAAATACCTGGCTCAGACGCTTCTGAAAGGAAATGCCCCCCTCATTCTTATAAAAGGTGTATTTCAGCTGGAATATCTGGAAAACAGAGGAGCGGCATTTGGTATGTTCCAGAACCAGAAAGCATTTATTGTAGTTACCGGGATAATTATCCTGATTATAGTCGGATACTGCTACTGCAGGCTTCCGGCCCAGAGAAAATATAATCCCCTGCGTGTGCTTTCTGTAGTCCTTGCGGCAGGAGCTGTGGGGAATATGATAGACCGTATATGGCATGGATACGTGATTGATTTCTTTTATTTTTCACTGATTGATTTTCCGATTTTCAATGTGGCGGATATCTATGTGGTTGTCAGTATGATAGCCCTGGTCCTGTTGATAATCTTTGGATATAAGGATGAAGACTTTTCTTTTCTTTCATTGAAGAAAAAAAAGGAATCCGGCAGTAATACAGGAGAGTAGGATGGAACATATTGAGTTTGAGGCTGCTCCTGAAAATATAGAAGAGCGGATAGACGTTTTTCTGGCAGGGGAGATGGAGGGATTTTCACGTTCCTATATTCAGAAGCTGTTAAAGCAGGGAAATGTGCTGGTGAATCAGAAACCGGCAAAGGCAAATTACAGGTTGGACGAGGGAGATCAGATCCACGTGGAGGTTCCGGAGGCAGTGGCTCCTGAGATAGTGCCTGAGGATATCGCCATTGACATCCTGTATGAGGATGAAGACCTTCTGGTGGTAAATAAGCCAAAGGGAATGGTAGTACATCCCGCGGCCGGCCATTACAGCGGCACTCTTGTCAATGCGCTTTTGTATCACTGTAAAGATGGCCTTTCAGGGATCAACGGGGTCATGAGGCCTGGCATTGTGCACAGGATAGATATGGACACTACAGGATCCCTTCTTGTATGTAAGAATGACTTTGCTCATCAGGCCATCGCAGCTCAGCTAAAGGAGCATTCCATTACAAGGAGATACAGGGCTATCGTCCATGGAGTAATTGAGGCGGATGCGGGCTCTGTTTGTGCGCCTATCGGACGCCACCCCACAGACCGCAAGAAGATGGCTGTAAATGAAAAGAACGGAAAAGAAGCTGTCACCCATTATAGGGTGATACAGCGGTTTGAGAAGTATACTTATATTGAATGCAGTCTGGAGACGGGCAGAACCCACCAGATCAGGGTCCATATGAGCCACATACACCATCCTCTGCTTGGAGATACTGTTTACGGGCAGTCAAAATGTCCCTTTAAGCTCCAGGGGCAGACGCTGCACGCAATGGTCCTGGGTTTTGTGCATCCCAGAACAGGCGGGTATATGGAGTTTACAGCTCCTCTTCCTGAGTATTTTGAGCAGCTGTTAAAAAAAATTTAAAGGAAATCCGTTAAAATGTATGAAATATGTGTACATTTTGGCGGATTTGTTTTATAATAATTCCATACAAGGAAAGAAAGGATGTGACGCGTATGGCATGTAAGACTATTATAACTATCGGCAGACAGTATGGAAGCGGCGGAAGAGAGATCGGTGAAAAACTGGCAGCTGACCTTGGAATTAAATTTTATGATAAGGAGCTTTTGAGCCGTGCGGCAAAAGAAAGCGGCCTGTGCGAAGAACTTTTTGAGAATCATGATGAGAAACCTACAAACAGTTTTCTTTATTCGCTGGTGATGGATACCTATTCTATGGGGTACTCTTCAGCAGCATTTGCAGATATGCCGATCAATCATAAGGTATTTCTGGCTCAGTTCAATGCAATCAAGGAAATTGCCAATGAAGGCCCCTGCGTCATGGTAGGACGCTGTGCAGACTATGCTCTGTCAGAGTATAAGAACTGTGTGTCAGTCTTTGTAGAGGCGCCGATGGAGGCAAGGATCAGAAGGATCGCCGAGAAATATGATCTGACTGATGCCAAAGCAAAGGACAGCATACAGAAGACAGATAAAAAGCGTGCCAGCTATTACAACTATTACTCCAATAAGAAGTGGGGAGATGCCAGCAGCTACAACTTGTGTATCGACAGCAGTATCTGCGGTGTTGATGGTACAGTAGAGCTGATCAAAAATTTCGTGGCTTTGAAAGAAGCCAGGGATGCAGCAGGAGTATAAGCCTTTATGAAATTCGTAATACAGAGAGTGAAGAAGGCCAGTGTGAGTATTGGCGGTGAAACTGCCGGTTCCATATCAAAAGGATTTCTGGTATTGATCGGTATTGGACATGAAGATACCAGGGAGGATGCAGACATCCTTGTGAAGAAAATGACAGGGCTGCGGATTTTTGAAGATGAGAACGGAAAGACTAATCTGTCGCTGGCAGATGTGGGAGGTGCTCTGCTCCTTATATCACAGTTTACGCTGTATGCAAACTGCCGCAGGGGCAACAGGCCCAGTTTTACTGATGCGGCGCCGCCGGCAATAGCAGAAGAACTGTATGAGTATATCATCTCTGAATGCAGGAGCAGGACAGCCGATGTACAGAAAGGCGTGTTTGGCGCAGAGATGCAGGTTGAGCTGTGCAATGACGGTCCTTTTACCGTGATCTTGGACAGTAATGAACTGAAAAATAAGAAGCCGGGTTCGCAGGAATGAAAGAAACCGCTTTCCAGAAAGGAGTAACCGCTCACTGTCTGTTTGACAGGAAGCGGATCATCCCCCACCGGAAAGCGGTTTTTTAGTTTCTGTTGTCAGGGGGTCAGGGTCACAGTAAGCTTGACAGGCTGATGGTCAGTATACCGGAAATTCACATCCTGTACCTCAACTGCTTTGACGCTCACATTTGATGATACAATAAAGCCGTCTATGACATAAACCTGAGAAGTCTCATAAGAGCCTGTGTACGGGGCATTTAAAAGCCGGCAGGTAGGGTAAGTGTCATCAAGGGCGAAGGAAAAGCCTTCAGGCAGGTCAGAGGGGGAGATTACGCCGGGTGTCCAGTAATCGGAGACAAGGATGGGATATTTCTCATTGGTGCCTTCGAAAGTCTGGTTAAAATCCCCGGCTGCTATCACATAATTTCCTTTGTCGGATTCCTCCTTGAGGATCTCTGCCAGCATCTTGCTCTGAGCGATCTTGCCCTCGCCGCTGTCATAAGCCTCCAGGTGAAGATTGACCAGCACCAGCTCCTTATCTGTACCCTCCAGAGGAATGCGGCTTTTTAAGAGGCAGCGCTTCAGATTGCATGTCTTGACAGGCCATGAGAAGGATTCCGGCAGGGAGATCCTGACAGCCTCCTGCACCTGCATATTTGTCATGGTCAGCAGTCCTCCCTCCACATGTCCTATGAACGGGAGAGGATAGGGCACAAAATCACATTTAAAATTATATGCGAACATGCTTCCGAGGCCAAGGGCCTTTTCCAGATACTGCTGTTCATCAATATGGTATGAACGCTTTGAATTGATATCCACTTCCTGGAGAAAATATGCATCAGCAGGATTGGCTGCAAGGATATCGGCGATCCCCTGCATGTTTTCTTCCACCAGTTCCCTGCTTTCAGGTTCAACCTTCGTTCCGCCGTCCATGAAGAAGTCTTCATTCTGGCTGAGTCCCCCATAACCGATATTATATGTCATAAATGTAAGCTCATCACCGGGGGCAGGCTTTCTGCTGCTGCCGGAGGGAACCTGTATATCTTCTGCGGGGTCAGGCCTGTATTCACGGATCGTGAGATACAGAACGGCACAGACAAGCAGTATCAGAATTGTCCCCACTGCGCCTCCTGTAATACATAGTGCTTTCTTAAAACGTTTCATTTGCATTCCGCCTTTTTGTATAATATAGTACTGTTATTTTAGCATACAGCGCTGGTTTCTACAATAGAAATGACATCATTGGGCAGCAGCCAGTTCATCCAGCGATTTAAAGGTGTATCCCATCTCTTCCCATTTTGTCAGGAGTTCATCCAGGATAGCGGCATTCGTGCTGGAAGTGTTGTGGAGCAGCACTACGGCGCCGGGATGTATACGGCCCAGAAGCTTTTTGAAGGCTTCCTCTTTTGTGGGCTGTTTATCCTGATACCAGTCTACATAAGCCAGGCTCCAGAAAAATGTCTTGTATCCAAGCTCCTTTGCCATTTCCAGGTTTGCAGAACTGTATTTGCCCTGGGGCGGACGGTAATATTTTGTCATCTGCTGTCCTGTCGTCTGCTGGTAGAGCTCCTCAATATCACTCAGTTCTTTGGCAAAGGCTTCTTTTGTGGAGATTTTAGACATATCCGGGTGATGGTAAGTATGATTGCCTACTGTATGGCCCTCTGCAACCATACGCTTTACCAGGTCTGGGCTGGTGGAGAGAAAATTTCCCACGACAAAAAAGGTGGCAGGGGCATTATGTTTTTTCAGGGCATCCAGGATAGCAGGCGTGTTCCCGTTTTCATATCCGCAGTCAAATGTCAGGTATAATACCTTATCCTCTGTATCTTCCGCATAGTATGCGTTGTATTTGGCCAGCTCCTCGAAAGAAGCATTTGCGACAGGAGGCTGGCCTTCCTCCTGGAAACTTAAGCCCCAGTTGCCGTCAGCGCTGGCTGTCACGGCCTCATCTTGTGTAAAATAATCCCTGGCCATTCCCACGGCATGCCCGAGAAGGAATGAGGCACAGAAGAGGATACCGATTTTTACATATTTCTTATAGGATGATCTGTCAATCATTGAAACCACCTGAAATTCATTTGTTAAAGTATATTTGCAGAAGGATTGAAAAATGCCAGTGACTGTTCAGGCATTCCCGTCAGCCTTTCTGCATAATATAATACAGAGTTTTCATGTGGGAAGAGATTATGGGAAAAGAAAAATGTTTGTTTTTTGGAATTCTGGCCGAGGCCGCGGTGCTTACAGCCATACTTGTATTCTTAGGTCTGAACCCTTTACAGGAGACTGCCGCCGGCGCAGAGACGCAGGTGACAGAAGAGTCGGAGAAGAAAGATTACATAAAATGGGTGGAGTTTAATGTAACATGTGAAGCTCTCAGCAAGGCATATTCTCTCGATACAGAGACATACGGCCAGGAAGTGCATCTGAACTGGATCGAGCTGCTTGCTTATCTGGGCGCCAGGTATGGCGGGGATTTTAAGCAGTACAAGGATTCTGACATGACGGCGCTGGCACAGAAGCTGGAAGAGGGGGCCAAGATGGAAGAACTCACAAAGGATATGAAATATTATTCATACTATAAAGAGGCGTATGAGGCTGTTCTTGGAGGCCTGGTGGGAGAATACGAGATTGAAGAAACGGATGGGGAGGGAAAAACTGAGTGGGTGAAGAAGTATGGCCTGAAAGGCTTTTCGCCTATAGCAAAGGGATTCCCATACAGCGATTATGATGATTTCGGAGCTTCCAGAAGCTAT
Organism: Murimonas intestini; assembly: GCA_003148945.1. Classification (GTDB taxonomy): domain Bacteria; phylum Bacillota; class Clostridia; order Lachnospirales; family Lachnospiraceae; genus Murimonas; species Murimonas intestini. The sequence continues at coordinate 522,488 of QGGY01000001.1, forward strand.
GGATATAAACGTAATCATCTGGGGCATGATATGATGGGGCAGGTTGGAACGCCTGTTGTGGCCGTGGAGTCGGGATACGTGAAAGTGATGGGATGGAACCAGTATGGAGGATGGCGTATAGGTATCAGCAGCTTTGACGGCAGAAGATATTATTACTATGCTCACTTAAGACAGAATTTTCCGTTCTGCAGGACGCTTGAGGAGGGAAGCATCGTCCAGGCAGGTGATGTGATCGGCTACATGGGCAGGACAGGATACAGCACGAAGGAAAACGTAAATAATATAGATACGTACCATCTTCATTTTGGCCTTCAGCTGATTTTTGATGAATCACAGAGAGAAGGAGTACATGAGATATGGGTGGACTGTTATCAGCTGGTCAGGTTCTTATATAAGAATCAGTCAGAGACAGTGCGTGATGACAGCACGAAGGAGTGGTCTCGTGTATACCAGTTTAAAGACCCGGCGGCTCAGGAATATGAGAACTCATCGAAATAATGTACAAAAACACTTTACATAGATTTTACACAGATTTGACGTTGTGCAGGTGGAAAAGCAGCTGATAATTCTTCATAATAGAGAAGAAGATATTGCGGCTGGTCCGCTAAAGTACGCACGAATGGAGAGTGTAAAAGTATGGGTGAAGTATTCGATACCGTTTTTGGACTTCTTGGAGGTCTGGCAATTTTTATTTTTGGCATGAATATGATGAGTGATTGTCTGCAGAAGGTTGCAGGCGAGAAAATGAAAAGTGTCCTTGCTGTACTCACAAAGAATCCTCTGATGGGTGTTCTGGCAGGCGCACTGGCAACGGCTGTGCTCCAGAGCTCCAGCGCTACCACAGTCATGGCCATTGGGTTTGTGGGGGCGGGGCTGATGAGTCTTCCACAGGCGATTTCCATCATCCTGGGAGCAAATATAGGAACGACGATGACTGCACAGCTGATTGCGTTTAAGATCAGTGACTACATCTGGCCAATCGTATTTACAGGCTTTTTGATCTCCTTTATAACAAAAAAAGAAAAGACAAAATATATTGGGCAGACGATCTTTGCATTCGGGCTGCTGTTTGTGGGAATTGAGACTATGGGTTCAGTCATGAAGCCGCTGGCTTCCAGCCCTGTTTTCACTGACCTGATCGCCCAGGTCTCACATATCCCGGTGCTTGGCGTGCTCCTCGGCACTGTGATGACCCTGGTAGTGCAGAGCTCCAGCGCCACCATCGCTGTACTGCAGAACTTTGCATCACAGGCCGGACCCGACGGGGTGAGCAGTATTCTGGGGCTGGCCGGTGCTATCCCCATCCTGCTGGGGGACAATATTGGAACGACGATCACAGCCCTGCTTGCAAGCATCGGACAGTCTAAAAATGCAAAGAGGACTGCTGTTGCCCACAGTGTATTTAATATAACGGGAAGTATGCTCTTTATCTGGTTTATCCCCCAGTTCGCCCGTTTTATTCAGTGGATATCGCCTAAGGGGAATGAGGCCGAGGTGATATCAAGGCAGATTGCAAATGGCCATATGATGTTTAATGTGATCAATACCCTGATATGGCTTCCGCTCATTCCGCTGATGGTCAAGATAGTTAAATTTATTGTCAAAGACAAGAAGAAAATAAAAACTGCAGAAAAACTCTCTCCATATCCGGCTAAGGATGAGACGGAGAGTGAAGAGAATTTGGCTTCAGCTGTATAAATTTTTGTAAAATCCTTATCATATATATGTATGATGAGGATTTTTTAGTTATTTGCGGCATGAAAGGAGCAGCTATGAGAAATATGAAGATTAAAGAAGTAAGAGGGAGAGAGATCATTGATTCCAGGGGAAATCCCACCGTGGAGGCCCAGGTCATATTAAAGGACGGCACGTGCGGGATGGGAGCAGCGCCCAGCGGTGCATCCACCGGTGAATTTGAGGCCCTGGAGCTGAGGGATCAGGATAAAAAAAGATATGGGGGCAAAGGTGTCCAAAAAGCAGTAGAGAACATCAACAAGACGATAAATGAAAAACTTCAGGATATGGATGCCTCCGACATTTATGCGATCGACAGTGCAATGATAAAGGCGGACGGTACGTCCGATAAATCGAAGCTTGGGGCAAATGCCATCCTGGCAGTTTCCATTGCCTGTTCCAGGGCTGCAGCCTGCTCTATGGGCATACCCCTCTACAGGTTTTTTGGAGGCATTTCAGGAAACAGACTGCCTGTTCCAATGATGAATATATTAAATGGGGGAGCCCATGCGGCAAATACAGTCGATGTGCAGGAATTCATGATCATGCCTGCAGGAGCAACCAGTTTCAGAGAAGGGCTGCGCTGGTGCACAGAAGTATTCCATGTCCTGGCATCCATACTGAAGGATAAAGGCATGGCAACATCAGTGGGAGATGAAGGGGGCTTTGCCCCGGACCTTAAAAGCGATGAAGAAGCTATAGAATACATCCTGGAGGCGGTAAAAAAAGCCGGATATGAGCCGGGAAAAGATTTTGTGCTGGCTATGGACGCCGCAGCCAGTGAATGGAAGAGCGGCAAAAAAGGAAAATATCTTCTTCCTAAGTGCAAAAAGACATTTACCTCAGAGGAACTGATCGCACACTGGAAACAGCTATGCGATAAATATCCCATCCGTTCTATAGAAGACCCGCTTGATGAGGAGGACTGGGACGGCTGGAAGGAAATCACAAAAGTGCTGGGAGACAGAGTCCAGCTGGTGGGAGACGACTTGTTCGTTACAAATACTGAACGTCTGGCAAGAGGCATCCGGGAAGGCTGCGGTAATTCCATCCTTATTAAGCTCAACCAGATAGGCTCTGTATCTGAGACACTGGAGGCCATTAAAATGGCGCATAAAGCCGGATATACAGCCATCGCGTCACACCGCTCAGGAGAGACAGAGGACACTACCATCGCTGACCTGGCTGTTGCACTTAATACATGCCAGATAAAGACGGGAGCGCCCAGCAGAAGTGAGAGAGTAGCCAAATACAATCAGCTTCTGAGGATAGAAGAGATGCTTGGGGGAAGCGCTGTATATGCGGGCACGGATGCCTTTACTCGCTGATATGCTCAAGCGCCATCTCCAGAATATCTTTTACGTGATCATCATTTAAAGAGTAGTATATATTTTTCCCATCTCTCCGGGCGCGGATCAGCTTTGACTGGCGCAGCGCCCTGAGCTGATGTGATACGGCAGATTTTGTCATGTCCAGAAGGACAGCCAGATCTCCAACACACAATTCTTCTTCCTCTAATGCCCAGAGCAGATTGATTCTTGTATTATCCCCCATCACTTTAAAAAATTCAGAAAGGTCACTTAGCACATCAGGGTGAAGCATATTGGGACGAATCCTGCCAAGTGCTTTTATATTAACCGGATCACAGTCGGATTTCTTTGTATTCATAAGCTTGTTCCTCCTTTGGGGTATGTCTGTAAAGTTTATACTGCTGTAAATAGTATAGTTGAATATATAATCAATTGTCAATATAGCACTTAAAGAAATAGAATGTACAGTTGAGCATTTAATCAATTATATAAAAACTTTATTTTATGGGCTTTCAGAACTTAATGAGATACTGATAATGTTGGATACAAAATATCTTTTGGCCTTATCATCTTGACAAGAAAATAAATACCTGCTAGAATTAGAATGAATGATTCATTTCGAGATGCAAATAATAATTTTATGAAAGGATAATATTATGGAGAATCCAAGACTGCAAAAAATATATCAGGAGGCTGGCCGGCTTTTCAACCTGAATGGTTATGCAAACACAAAAATGGCGGAAATAGCCAAAGCATCCGGTGTCGCCGTTGGTACAATGTACTCCACGTTTACCGGAAAAGATGCCGTCCTTTCTTTTGTGATTAAAGCAACCTTCGATAAAGACTATCTGTTACAGGAATTCACTCTGCCTATAAAACCGGCTGATGACTCAGAACTTTTATCCATGCTGAGAAGGGTGATGGATTATTCTTTTGGTTCTATTTTGAATATTACGGATGAAAAGGGGGAAATTTGTAAAGATTTTCTGACCCTGGTAGAAGAGTTATTTGACTTATTTGCAGATTATCTTCTTGCGTTGGATGTGATCGAACATAATCCGGAAGCACTGGCTGAAATGAATAAAGAATATATGCCTAGAAAATGGGCTTTTTTCGGAGAACTTGAAAAGTATCTGAAGGTGTATATAGACGCGGGACAGATCAGGCAACTGGAATATCTCCCGCTTCATGTACCTTTTCTGATTAATGCAATCACATGGTGGGCGCTGAACTCTGTTCTGTCTTTCCCGCAGGTTACTGTTCAGCGTGATACTGCTAAAGAGATATGTATAGGAGTTGTCAGGAAAATGTACCAGCTTTAAATAAAACGAAAATTAAAAGTCTGAAGCGCAAAATGCGCTTTAACTTTTGCATATGAATTAGAATGAATGGTTCAATTCAATAGCGCAAATATATACTAAATGATATTTGTAAGAAAGGCGGTAAATATGGATCTAAATAAATTTATGAGAACTATATATGGTAAAAAACTTTACACCCAGACAGCGCTTATGATTCTGCTGGCCTTTGGTTCAGCGAGTGCATTGTTTATTGTTACCTACTATCTGGGGTTGATTATTGATGCGGTCTCAATCGGATACAGCGAAACAGTGCATTATTTTTTTGCAATTCTATTTTCGCTGCTCGCCTCTACTATTAGTTCTGCTTTACTGGCTTTTTGGGGCGGCAAAATGAAAGCGGAATTTTCATACCGCCTGCAGGTCATGATTGGAGAAAAAATATGTTCAGCACAGTTTCGGGAGATTGAACAGATTAATGATGGAGAATTACTCTCAATTGCTGCAAAAGATATAGAAGGTCTAAAAAACTGGCTGTCTACAATATTGAAGATAGGGTGTCTGCCAGCACAGCTGGGGCTGACAATCTTTTTTCTGGCACATTTAAATTGGAAATTCGCATTGTGCACAATTGGGCTGATACCGCTTATTGCCATTCCAGAGATGATGATAGCGAAAAGGCTGGGAGTATATCATGCCAATGAAAAAAAGACATATGGCAGTATACTGTCTTTTTTTACAGGGACAATTGGATTGCTCCTGGTAATCAAGTCCTTTTGTTTGGAAGAGCTGTTCGGAGAAAAGAATAAAGCCGGGTTAAAACTCTATAAGAAAGCTCGGATGAAACGTATTCTGCGTGAACAGATGGTCGACAATTATGGACGGGCCTTTGGGCATTTTACAAACATACTGCTCTTGGTACTGGGTGCATATTTTATTCTGGAGGGGGAGATGTCCCTGGGAATGCTGACCAGCGTCATTCTGCTTGCGAATTTTGTAGGGGAGGGTATTAAAATACTGAATGAAGTACCTGTTAGTCTGCAGGGGGCGAGAGCAAGCACTGCTCATATACAGAAACTTTTTATGATGCAGAATGAGTCTGAAATGAGTGAAAACTTACAGCATGTGAGTGAACAGAAGCTTCTGCCTGTCTATGATGTACGTTCACTTAGTTTTATGTATGGCAGCAGAGTCATACTTCACGATATTAGTTTTTGTATTTACATGGGTGAAAAGATTGCAGTTGCCGGTACAAGCGGATGCGGTAAAACTACCTTATTCAAACTGCTTGGCGGATTGTATATGCCTGAGAAAGGGCAGATTTATTTTCAGGGAAAAGATATTGCGGAAATGTCTCCGGAGTACATTAGAGAGAAAATAACGGCAGTTGCACAGGAGACTTTTCTCTTTCATGGAACATTTAAAGATAACATTAAAATGACAGATAAGGACTGCAGGGAAGAAAACGTTGCTGCTGCAGGCAAAAATGCCCTGATTGATGATTTTATCCAGTCGTTTGAGAAGGGATATGATACCGTGATAAATACGGCAGTTCAGTCAATTTCTAACGGCCAGATGCAGAGAATCAACCTGGCAAGGGCTTTTTTCAAACATGGCAATGTGCTGCTGTTGGATGAGCCTGTATCTGCACTTGATCAAGATACAGCTAAGATGGTTCTGGATAATCTGTTATTTGAATATAGAGACAGCACTATCTTGATGATTCTGCATAATATGCAGGAGATCAAACGGTTTGACAAAGTACTTGTGCTGGACGGCAAAGCAGTGGCAGGATTCGGGACACATGAAGAACTTATGGAACTATGTGCAGTTTACAGGAGACTGTACAATAGCAAAATGGTGAACGACCAGGAGAGAGAGGTATAATATGCAGACTATGTTCTCTATGTCAAAATATATCAGGAGAAATCTAAAATTGTGGATAGCAGGTTTGTTTATCCCCGTCTTTGCAAGTCTTGCCACTAATATATTTTTTGCAGAACGGCTGCAGAAGTTCTCGGCTCTGCTGTTAGATTCACAGATGTCATTTGCGGAAACAGTAGTTATGCTTTCAGCCGCATTATTGATCCTGCTGCTTTTATCAGTCATTGATGATATTGGCATATATTTATTTTCTTTATTTGCGATTACTACTGAAAACGAATTAAGACAGGATTTTTACAGCAGCATGATACATGCATCTTTAAAAGAGCTTCAGCAGTTTAACAGGGGTGAGCTGATTACAAGGTATAATACTGATGCAGGGCAGTGCACAGGCATTGTTTCTTATGATGTCCATGGCATGATTTATCAGGTGTCTGTGGGGATGGGATACCTGATTGCTGTCATGGTATATGACCTATGGATAGGATTCATTATGCTGGCGCTGGGCTTTGGCGTTATACTGATGAATTATCTGCTTCTTCGCAGGATAATTGTGGCTCAGACAGAGATTATAAAGGCAAATGAAGAGTATACATTAAACTGCAGTAACGTCATACAGGGAAAGATGAGTATCCGCCAGTACTCAGCCGGAGGTATGATGACAAATAAAATAGAGGCATCTTCCAGACTGGCTTGTCAGAAAGAATACCGGTATGTATGGCTGCAGACTTTAAAAATACTCACCTCAGACAGTCTGGCTAATATATGCACTTACCTTTTGACCCCACTGGCCTGTATATTTGCCGTATACGGATATATCAGCATACCGGCTGTTTTGTTTATCCATCAGATCTGCAGATATTTTATTATGTATACTCAGAATCTGGGAACCTCCTACATCAATTATAAGACACATGAGCTGTCTTATGACAGGTTCAAAGAAGTTTTGTCTATGACAGATGAGGAGGCAGAGAGAGGAAGAGCAGAGGATAAGGATTTTCCAGCGGATAACAGTGTGTCGTTTGAAAGAGTAAGTGTATATTACAAAGAACGCAGGATTCTGAATGATGTTTCGTTTACCATAAGGCCGGGCGAGATCACATGTCTGGCGGGTGAGAGCGGAAGCGGTAAATCTTCTCTGGTAAAAGCACTTCTCCAGATGGTTGATTATCAGGGCAGGATTTGTATCGGAGACAGAGATTGCGCAGATATGCCAATAGATATACTGCGGGGCCACATTTCTCTGTCACCCGAACACGGTGATCTGTTTAATACTACTGTGTATGAGAATATACAATTTGGAAACCTGTCGGCTACGGAACAGGAGATAGACCTGGCAGCCAGGAAAGCAGCAATTACCGGCGAAATGTCATTTATGCAGCGTAATGCAGGTGAAAACGGGAGCCAGCTGTCGGGCGGCCAAAAACAGAGGGTATCAATAGCACGCGCCATACTGAAAAATGCGCCGGTAATTATTCTGGACGAGCCCACAGCGGCCCTTGATGCTGTATCAGAAGCAAAGCTTCTGGATACCATCACATCCCTGAAGCAGGAAGGCAGGTGCATCCTGATAATTTCGCATAAAGAATCCACGCTGCGGGCAGCAGACAGGATACTGTATATTGAGGATGGAAAAGTGACGGAGAAAACAGGCTGACGCGATAAAGTTAAAAGATAAAGAAAGATCTGATGCAAACGCCCCTCGTATATGTTATGATTAAAGCAGGCCATATCAATGTTTAATGTAAATATTAAGAATATTGATTTTAAGAAGAGTTGAAATATCAGAGGTGAGCGGAGGTATAAAATGTTTAAGGGCAGAAAAGAATCAGGTACAGGCAGAAAGTCATATACAGGCGGAAAAAGGGGCAGCGGACCGTGAAAGACATCAGGGGGGAAATCGCGCAGGGAATCAGTTTCATCGAAGATCATTTTGAGTGTGCTGGCTGTGCTGGTCCCCTCGCTGGCTATTCTGATCGTCACATCATGTATGGTGGCGTCGAACAGTATATCGGCCCAGAGTAAAAAAATTCTGGATGCCCAGACTGACTATGCACTTTCTATAATTAATGACTTTTTCAGCGGCAAAGTTACAGCTGTCAGGATGTTTGAAGAGAATGATGACCTCCAGGCTTATTTTAAAGCTGTATCAGACCGCCAGGATATAAATACATATAAGGATAAAAATGTAGTTCTCAAGAGCCTTTCAGATGCCATGAAAAGGATGGAGGATGAGCAGGTGCTGCAGGTGTGGGCTGCAGATGAGAGAACTGACTGCTACCTGTTCTCTACAGGTGAGATCGTGGAGGCTGATCTGCAGAATACTGAATGGTATCATGATGTGGTTTCCAGCGGAGATACTGTGATATCTGAGCCATACCTGGATCCGGCCACGGATAAAACAGTAATTTCAGTTGCAGCGCCTGTTTTTGATGCGGATGACGGCGGGATATCAGGGTTTATGGGCTTTGATGTTTCCTTAGACAGCCTTTCTGATCTCCTCTCAGCTATTAAAGTAGGTGAAAATGGCTATATGGAGCTGCTTTCGGATGATTCCGAATATATATACAGTGATGATATAAAGGCCATGGGGAAAAATGTTGACGAACTGAATATAATACAGGAGTATAAGGATAAAGTAAGAAACAGATATAATGGGGTATTTAATTTTTCCTATGAGGGGATAAAATATACTTCCATGTTCAGAAACAGTGAGATAACAGGCTGGCTGGCGATCGCCACGCTGCCTCTGGCTGAAGTGAATGCAACGAGAAATACGATGATAGCTTTGCTGGTTTTTCTTTCATTTATAATACTGACAGCTCTGATCGCTGTTATTGTAGTGATAATCCGAAGACGGATGAAACCGCTGGCTAAGATCAGCAGCGGCATGGAAGAGTTTGCCGGAGGAAACCTGTACGTTAATATTGACGTTACAGGCGGTGATGAGATTGGAAGGCTGGCTGACAGCGTCCGTTTTGCTACAGGCTCCTTGAGAGAAATGATAGACGATATTTCAGCTATACTTGGTGAGATATCGGAAGGAAATCTAAACGTGCAGGTAAAGGATAAATATATCGGGGATTTTAAGTTTATCCGTGATGCACTTGTGAATATTATCCAGTCCCTCAATCTGACTCTGGGACAGATCAATACTTCAGCTGAGCAGGTATCATATGGCTCTGAACAGCTGTCAGAAGGAGCACAGGCGCTGGCACAGGGAGCATCTGAGCAGGCTGGAACTGTAGAAGAGCTGGCGGTGAGTATCGGGGAAATATCCCGGCAGGTCACTTCCAATGCGGCAGGTGCGGCAGAAGCCAGCAGAAGGGCTGCCGAATTGGGCTATGAGGTGTCGGAAAGCAACAGCAGGATGCAGGATATGCTTGCGGCGATGGACGATATCCGCGCCAGCTCCCATGAAATAGCTAAAATAATTGAAACAATTGAGGATATTGCATTCCAGACAAATCTGCTGGCTCTCAATGCATCCATGGAAGCAGCCAGGGCAGGGGAAGCCGGAAGGGGATTCGGAGTGGTAGCCAGGGAGGTGAGAAATCTATCCGCAAGAAGTACTGAGGCATCAAAAAATACAGCCGCCCTGATTGAGAATTCTTTGAAAGCGGTGAGAAATGGAACAAAGATCGCAGATGAGACAGCTGGATCCCTCCAGAATGTAGTGGCGGGAATCAAGAATGTGGTGGGAGCAATAGATGAAATCTCCCAGGCTTCTGACAGGCAGGCCCTCTCTGTAGAACAGGTGACAAACGGAATTGACCAGATCTCCCGGGTAGTCCAGGATAATTCTGCCACTGCGGAAGAAAGCGCAGCCGCATGCCAGGAGCTGTCAGCCCAGGCACTGCTTTTGAAAAATATGGTTGGAAGATTTAAGATCAAAGATGATATTTAATAGTGTAAGATAAGCGCCCTGATAAATTCTCCTGTCTGATTTCATACAGGTTCCATACTGCTTTTATAGAATAGCAGAGCAGATGGAAAGATGCCGCCATTCGCGGAGGCATATCAGAAAGGAGGCGCTTATGGGCGTATTAAAACGTGCGTGGCTTTATATTACACGAAAAAGGGGAAAGACTTTGCTTCTTATGGGGATCCTTCTTGTTATCGGAGTATTTATTCTTTCCGCGCTGACAATAGGGAGGACAGCAGAGAGCAGCCGCCGGTCAATACTGGAAGCTATCGGAGGAAAGTTTACGATCACGATCGGAAATGGACGGGACAATCCATATAATGTTCAGGAGGAGATCGGGGAGGGCAGGTATGCTATCACAAATATTGGTCCGCGGCTTACCCAGGAGAATATTGATGAGGTAATGTCACTGGGGGATATCAGGAGATATAATGCGGGCATGCCCACAGATGCGGTTGTTCCGGACCTTGAGCTTGTAGAAGGGAGTCTGCCTCCTACGGAGGGATTTGGACATCTCATCCGCGGATATGCAGTATCAGGAAGTGAGTCAAGCGATTACTTTGTTTCCGGCATGCTCTCGCTTGCAGAAGGGAGACATATTGTGCCGGGGGATACGGAAAGTGTGCTTATCAGCAATGAATTTGCAGAAAAAAATAATCTGAAGCTGGGGGACACAATGTACTTTGAAATTTCAGATGAAGCTGCAGCATTCAGCGGGATCCAGGCAGGAATCAGGACTCCGGTTAAGATAATTGGCATATTTTCAAGAGTGAAGGATGCAGTTGCAGATGCAGGCGCCATGTCCCAGCCCATCAATCTGGCAGAAAACCTGTATTTCACTGATATGTCTACACATGCATCCATGTATGGCCAGACTGGTGATTTTTATCAGGCTACATTTTACGCCGCAGATCCCGGACAGATCAGGCAGATTGCGGAAAGGGTGCGGTCACTGGATACTCTTGACTGGAAACAGTTTGAGGTAGTGATTGATACAGAAGAGTATGACAATGCCATAAAACCGGTTGAAAGCCTTAATAGCGCTGTCGGTATGATGCTGCTTATATCAATCATTGTCAGTGTGGTGATCCTCTCCCTTGTGCTGACGCTCTGGGTCAGGGGAAGGGTACATGAAGCAGGGGTATTTATAGCTGCCGGAATTGGAAAAACAGCTGTTTTCAGACAGTTTATGACAGAGGCGCTGCTGATCGCCGCAGCCGCATTTTGTCTGTCTTATTTGATCGGGAATGCTGCCGCCAAAAAGGCGGGAGATACCCTTATGAATACTGCATGGGAAAGTCAGGACGGGCAGGCATCCGGGGAAGGCGGCAGTGCAGTATCAGCAGGCGCTGCAGTGGTGGGAGATACGGAGGAGATAAGCAGTTTCTATAAGCTTCCCCAGGAACTGGATATGTCTGTGCAGCCGGTTGATTTTATTCAGATGTGTGTGGTGGTAACTCTGGTGATCTTGTTATCTGTTTTCCTGGCTTCCCTGCAGATTCTGTGCCTGTCTCCTAAAAAGATATTATCACTGATGAGCTGAGAAGGAATCAGAAATTTCATATTGCTTTCACATATTTCTGTTATACTTCCTGTAAGGAGGTTGCAATAATGGCCAGATTACTTATAGTTGAGGATGATATAAAAACAAATGAAGCAATTTGTGAGTACCTGCAGGCTGCCGGGCATGAAGCTGTGCCTGCCCTGGACGGAGCTCAGGCATTGGATATTTTTTCTGGAGGTCATATAGACATGGCAGTGCTGGATATAATGCTCCCAAAGATCACAGGGCTTGAGGTCCTCCATGAGATCAGAAAGACAAGCAGTATCCCTGTATTGATGCTCACAGCAATGGAAGATGAATACACACAGATAAAGAGTTTTGACGGACAGGCAGATGATTTCGTGGCTAAACCCTTTTCTATGATATTGCTGGGAAAACGGGTCACGGCTCTTCTGCGCAGGAGCGGCAACTTCCCTGAACTGCGGAAAATGCAGTTTGGGGAAGTTACTGTGGATTTCTGCGGATATACTGCATGGGATAAAGCGGGAAGGATAGATATCACTCCTAAGGAGATAGAACTGCTGAAAATGCTTGCGGAGCATAAAGGCATGGTGCTGACCCGCACTCAGATGCTGGATGAGCTGTGGGGATATGACTATCCCATTATAGACAGAATCATAGATACATATGTTAAAAATCTGCGCAAAAAGCTGAAGCTGGACTGTATCGTTACAGTGAAAGGCGTCGGCTATAAATTTGAGGAAACTGTATGAAAAGATTAAAGATATTTCCTAAGACCTTTCTCTATACGTTTGCAGTCATGCTTTTTATAATTGCTATTGCCCATTTCCTGATCTGTCAGTTCGCGCCTCAGATGATCTTTTCATTTAATGCTGCGTCTCCAGCGGGGGAGGAGATTGAGAATTATGTACAGGTATCAAGCTCGCTTGTGAAGGCCGCCATCATAAAAGCGCTGCCGGTGTCCCTTCTATGCTGTGTGCTGATATCCTTTTTATGTTCTCTGTTGTTTTCAAGAGCCATTACTGTCCCCCTGAAACATATTTCTGAAACTACAGGGCGCATGGCCCGCCTGGACAGATCAGCCCGGTGCCATGTGTCAGCCCGGGACGAGATCGGCATCCTGGCGTCAAATATCAACGGACTGTATGCTGACCTGCTGTCATCCATTGAGAGTCTGGAGGAGGAGAAGCAGAAAGTCAGCGCTGCTGAGAGGTCCCAGGTGGACTTTTTAAGGGCTGCTTCCCACGAACTGAAAACTCCTGTTACGGCGCTGAAGGCTATGCTGGAAAATATAATCCTGGGTATAGGAAAATACAGGGACAGAGATGTATTTCTGCCCCAATGTATGGAGATGGCAGACCGCCTTTCAGTCATGATAAAGGAAGTTCTGGATGCATCAAGGACAGATTTTGCAGGGTCAGGCACAGAAGAAGAGACATTTGATGTATCAGAATTTATTTCTGGCCTGTGTGACCCTTATTCTCTGATAGCAAAGGCTAAAGGGATTGATTTTTATGTGGAAGCGGGTGAGTCACGGCAGATAACACTGCCTAAGCAGGCCTTTGGGAAAATCATATCCAATGTGCTGTCAAACGCAGTGGCTTACACAGAACCCGGGAAAAAAGTCACAGTTTCTATCAGGGGCAAAGAGCTGAGGATATTAAATGAATGTGTGCCGGTTCCCGCAGATATTATCAAGTCCCTTTTTGAACCCTTTTACCGCCCTGATTTTTCAAGAAGCAGAGAGGGGGGAGGGAACGGCCTGGGGCTCTTTATTGTGGATAAGCTGGCGAAGGCCCTGGGTCTGCACTATGAATTCCTTCCATCCCGGGAACCGCAGGGCATGGTATTTACTTTGTTTTTTTGAAAGAATACCGTCAAAACAGGCAGATAGGGTGGGACAGCCACAGTTCTTCAGGCCGGAGGCCGCATTTTTGCAGATAATCTTCGGATACAGGAAATTGTTTTTTAAACAGGTCCTCCACAATGGCAGAGCACCGGCAGTAATCTTTTCTCTTCAGCCCTTCAGTCAAATTCTCATTAAACTGCTCAGATATCCTGTCCAGTCTGGAAGTCTCTTTAAAAGACCCTTTTAGAGGATACCCCCAGAGAAAGAGTCCGTATACCTTTGAATAGATCTCCCTTACGCCTTTAAAGGGACTGTATTTTGCAATACAGATCAGCACCTGCCATGTGGAAAGCTCGTATTTGCCTGTATTTTTGTATTCTTCCAGCTGCCTGATAAGATCAGACAATACCTCTTTAGACAATGAGGAAAACATAGAATATGAGGCCTCCCTGCAGGAATAGATAATCATTTCAAAGGACTGGGCAAAGAGCGCAAGGTTCCTCCTTACAGCTGGACAATCAAAATCAGGCTCATTGCAGCGTTTACCCACAGTAAAGATGCGGGTACCGATCCCATTGACGGATTCGGCCACTCCGGCCTGGTTTAGTACCCGGACTGTCCTTCGCATAGTGCTGACTGAGACATCATATTTTTCAGCCATTTTTTCATAAGACGGAAGAAATTCTGTTTCTCTGTATTCTCCCATATATATTTCATGCATAATACGTACTGCCAGGCTGTAGCAGAGCTGGGGACGGTCCCGGTAGACCCTCCAGACAAACGGAGTCTGCTCTGGCGCCGGAAAACGGCGGGCTAACTGGTCCAGGTATGTGGAGGCCAGGCTGACATCACTCCTCTGGTAACTGAGAAGTGACTGATGCACAGAGTCCCAGTCTTGTGCGCGTACCTGGGCAAGAAGGGTCTGCAGCCTTTGGCTTACAATAGTATTGTCATAGAAGAGCAGGTCCGTCTCCATTTTTCCAAAAGGAAAGCCAAGAAAGAGTGAGACCTCCAGGAACAAATTAATTGTAAGTGGATTTTCTACTTTTTGCAGTGTGTAGCTGTAAAAATGGAAAAGGTCATCCATATCAGCACATATTGACAGCTGCTCTAAATAGGCAAGGTCCTTTTCATCCATTCTGCGCAGTCCTTCTGTCAGCATTGGAACAAAAACAAGTTCGCTTGACTTATACAAATCTGAAAAAGCGGCCCGGCGCCCGGAATAATAGAGTCTTATAAAAGCAGCCAGTTCCTCTTTCGTCTGCCGGAACAGAACTTTTGTAAACTGTCCGCTCTGCATGGAAATGTAGCCCTCATCACGTAAACGGCGCAGCGCTGCCTTCACAGTCTGAGCGCCCACGCCAAATTCCTGACACAGTTTATCGATAGTCGGCAGGATATCTCCGTATTTATAGTAGTTAAAACGGAACCGTATAAGGAAATATTCATATATCAATTTAGAAAACTGGCTATCATTCTTCAAATGCCCTTCACCTCTGCGCTTATTTATTATCTTGCTATATTCTATCATTTTCATAAGCAAATTTCCAGAAGCCATTGAGGATTTATCTCCTTTGTGGTATACTCAAAAGAAACTATTGTGAACAAGGTGACGGATACAGGAGTAAATGGACATACCGGTTCATATGATAATAGGGCAGCAGCAGTTGAGAGGAAGCATAGAAATGAGTGAATTAAAAAAAGAAATAAAATCAGGCAGTGAAGAGTTCACGCCTGCCGATTATGAATACAGTACATTGATGAAGCTTCTGGGGGTGAGCGTAAGTAAGCACTTGCTGGATGAGCATTTTACACTCATTTGGGCTAATGAATTTTATTATGAATTTACAGGCTGGTCTAAGGAGGAGTATGAGGCAGTGTTTCACAACCGCCCTGATCTCTACTACAAGGATGATCCAAAAGAGTGGAACGAACTCACGGATGCAGTCCTTGGCGCCCTCAAAGAAAAAAAGAGCGGATACCAGCTGGTTTCAAGATTCAGGAGAAAGAACGGCGATTACATCTGGGTACAATTTTCAACCCAGTTTGCTGATGAATATATAGATGGGTTCCAGGTGGCCTATTCAGTGCTCACAAATGTAAATCATTTACTGCTGATGCAGAAGGAACAGTCTATTACATATGAAAGCCTGCCGGGTTTTGTGGCAAAATACCGGATCGACAAGAATCTTCATATGGAGATGCTGGAAGGGAATTCCAGATTTATGGAATATTTCGGGGATGGCAGAAACGGGTCTGAGAGTGTTCTGCACCGCCAAAATCTTGAGGATAATATGGAGGCTATCCTTCCAAACCGTGATAAACTGCTGAAGGGGGAGCCTGTTAATTTTATTATGAAGGTAAAAAGCAGGCAGGATAAGACTCTGTGGCTGCAGGTCAATGCCTCCTGTGTAGACTGGCAGAATGGCTGTCCCATTTATCTGGCTATATTTATAAATATCACAGATGTGACGGAGCTAAGGGCAATGCAGAAAAAGCTGACAGACCAGACAAACGCGCTTAAAGATGCCCTGGCTGTAGCGGAGCATGCTAACAGGGCAAAGTCCGACTTTTTATCACGGATGAGCCATGAAATACGTACTCCCATGAATGCAATCATCGGTATGACCACTATTGCAGCGGCGTATATTGATGACAGGAAACGGGTGGCGGACTGCCTGGAAAAGATAGGATATTCTTCAAAGCACCTGATGACACTGATCAATGATGTGCTGGATATGTCTAAAATTGAAGAAGGAATGATGAAGATCTCCCATGAGACGTTTAACCTGGAAACAGTAGTGGAAGCCATCACCTCAATGATCTATCCGCAGGCTGCTGCCAAGGGGCTGACTTTTACTGTGCCCCTCATAGATATCACGGACACTTCTCTGATCGGTGACCTTCTGAGGCTGAACCAGGTTCTCATAAATCTGCTGTCAAATGCCCTCAAGTTTACGCCTGAGGGAGGGGCCGTGAGTCTGGAAATACGGCAGACGCAGCGGATGGAGAGGAGAGCGCGGCTGCGTTTTACTGTCAGTGATACAGGGATAGGAATGAGTGAAAGCTTTCTGAACCATATATTTACGCCCTTTGAACAGGAGAGTGCGGCTACAGGACAGAAATTCGGAGGTACGGGTCTTGGTATGCCTATTACCAAGAATCTTGTGATCCTGATGGGCGGAGTGATTTCAGTCAGGAGCAAGGCGGGTCAGGGCACCACATTCACAGTGGAGATTGATTTTGACGTTCCTGAAGATGGAAACGGTACAAGGCCGCAAAAACAGCAGGCGCTGGAAAATCTGAAGGTCCTGATCTCTGATGATGACAGGGACAACTGTATCCATACATCACTGATGCTTAAGAACATGGGCATTATATCTGACTGGGTACAGACCGGCGAAGAATGTGTAGAAAAAGTCAGGGAGGCCCACAGTACAGGCGGGGACTATGATGTGTGTTTTGTTGACTGGAAGATGCCGGATATAGACGGGCTGGAGGTGATCAGGCGCATCAGGGATATTGTGGGACCTGCTACAACCATTATAGTCGTCACGGCGTATGACTGGAGCAGTATTGAGAAAAGTGCAAGAGATGCCGGCGCTGATGCTTTTCTTACCAAGCCTGTTTTTGCTTCCACGCTGTATAATACCCTTCTCTCTGTGACGGGAATTGAAAAAGTGATCATGATCCCGGAAGCAGGGCAGGATTTGAATCTGACCCAGCTGTCAGGACACCGTCTGCTCCTGGTAGAGGATAATGAGCTAAACAGGGAAATCGCCATAGAGCTGCTTAAGATGACTGGCATCACAGTGGATTACGCTGTGAATGGAAAAGAGGCTCTGGATAAATTTTTAGAATGCGGTGATATCTATGATATGATTTTAATGGATGTACAGATGCCGGTGATGGATGGATACCAGGCCACTGAAGCAATCAGGAAGTCGGGCCATCCGCGTGCCGCGGTGATCCCCATCATAGCCATGACGGCCGATGCCTTCCATGAGGATGTGGCACGGGCGTCAGAGGCAGGGATGGACGGCCATCTGGCAAAGCCTATTGATCCTAAGCTGCTTTATCAGACTATTCTGGAGACGATCAAGGCACATTAAACAGGTCAGCTCTCAGACAGAGACTTCCTGAGATACCTGGCGGTGATAGTATCAGATACATGGACCATTTCCTGGGGTGTACCTGTAAATACCACATTGCCGCCTTCAGTACCTCCGTCAGGTCCGATATCAATTATATAGTCAGCCTGTTTCATCACATCCAGATTATGCTCAATTACAATGACTGTATTTCCTCGGTTTACAAACCCATCCAGAAGCCTCATTATATTTTTTACATCTGAGGCATGTAGGCCTGTGGTGGGTTCATCCAGCAGATAGATGTTTCCCTTTTTGTCAAGATACTTTGCGAGCTTGAGCCTCTGGCGTTCCCCTCCCGAGAGCGTGGAGAGCGGCTGCCCCAGAGAAAGATAGGAGAGCCCTGTTTCCAGCATTGCATTGAGCTGGTTGCGGATTTTTCTGTTATCATGGAAGAAATCAGCAGCTTCTTCAGCAGTCATATCCAGGATCTCCATAATATTTTTTCCGCGGTACCGGCAGGATAATGCCTCGCTGCTGTAGCGGTTGCCGTCGCATGCTTCACAGGTGGTTGTTACAGGGTCCATAAAAACTAATTCAGTGAGTATGACGCCCCTGCCTTTACATACAGGACAGGCCCCCTTGCTGTTAAAAGAAAAAAGTGAAATGTCTTCATTATTTTCAGCGGCCATAAGTTTCCGGATCTCATCAAAGAATCCCAGATAAGTGGCTGGGGTGGAGCGGCCTGTGGCTGTTATGGGCGACTGGTCCACAAGAATTACCCTGTCTGCATATTTGCGGGCAAACACGTCCCTGAAAAGGCTGGACTTACCGGAGCCTGCGACACCAGTCACTACAGTCAGTACATTCTCAGGAACATCCACGGATACGTTTTTCAGATTATGAAGGTTTGCGCTGCGGACAGGCAGAAAATGCAGGGGCTTTCGGGGATTGGGCTTGAGGGGGAGCTGTTCCCTCAGAGCATTTCCTGTAAGAGTACCGGAATTTAAGAGATCTTCATAGCTGCCCTGGTATAAGATCTGTCCGCCTTTTCTGCCGGCCAGAGGCCCCACGTCGATCACTTCGTCTGCTATGGAGATCACATCTTTGTCATGCTCCACAACAAGGACTGTATTGCCCTTATTGCGCAGACTCTGCAGCAGCTTCGTCATACGGTGGACATCACGCGGGTGCATGCCTGTGCTGGGCTCATCAAAGATGTAGGTCATTCCTGTCAGGGAACTTCCCATATAGCGCACCAGCTTCAGACGCTGTGCCTCCCCTCCGGACAGGGTAGTGGATTCCCGGTTCATGCTGAGATAGGGAAGCCCTATATCGATCAGGCGTGTCAGGGAGGCAATAAGGCTGTTTACAATTGTTTCGCTCCGGGGGTCTGTGATCTTACGCAGAACAGCGGACAGCCTTGTAAATTCCATCTCACACATCTCGGCAATATTGTATCCGTTAATGCGGCAGGAGAGGGCGGCAGCATTGAGACGTTTGCCGCGGCAGTGGGGACACTCCTGCTCTTTTAACAGCTTATTCAGGCGGAGAATAGAACGGTCGCCGGAAGCTGACAGGTCCCGTTTAATAAGCAGGCGGTTCAGATGATTATAAATGCCCTCCACTTTTTTGTCTATCTGTTTTCCGCCGCGCTCATACGCCCCGTACAGCAGAATGCTGCGCTCCTTGTCAGAGTAATCACGCCACTTCTTATCCAGATCAAACAATCCGCTCTGTGTATACTGTTTCCAGTACCAGCTGCCGGGATGAAACGCCGGCAGGTCCACCATACCTTCATTCAGGCTTAAGTCCGCTCTGATAACCTGGTCATAATCCAGCTCCAGGATCTTGCCGATGCCTGAACATTTTGGACACATGCCGTTTGGGTCATTAAATGAGAAATATGATGCAGTGCCGGTATAAGGTTCACCTATGCGGGAATAGAGCAGCCGCAGTGCAGAGTACATATCGCTTATGGTGCCGACCGTGGAGCGGGCGTTTCCGCCCAGACGTGACTGGTCAATGATAACGGAGGCCGTAAGGTTATCAATGAGGTCAGCTTTTGGCTTCTTATATTTGGGCAGCCTTCCCCGGATAAATGCCGGATATGTCTCATTCATCTGCCGGCTGCTCTCAGCAGCGATCGTGTCAAACACAATGCTGGATTTGCCTGAACCAGACACTCCGGTGAATACAACTATTTTTTCTTTTGGTATTTCCAGTGAAATGTTCTTTAAATTGTTCTGTGTTAATCCTTTAATAATGATTTTATCGTGTCCGGACATATTCTTCCTCCGCCTTCTGTTTTAAAGTGTATTTGATTATAACAGCAGCGGCAAATAAAATCTTGATTTTTTTTGCTGTTTTTATCAGCTTGTGCTTTTGTCCGGGATCAGAATGCTGTCAGCCCCCGGAATACCCAGCTGGGATAAAAAACTCACGGTGCAGCAAAGTTCATAGATAATAAGCTCCTCAAGTACAGCGGAGAATCCGGAAAAATCCATTTTTTCTAAAGATTCGATCAAAGCGTCAGAATATGGAGCGTATATGGCATTGATATGATTCTGGCTTCCTTTCATGCCCCGGAGCGCGTAAGCCCAAAAGAACTGCAGGAGCAGCTCGCTGTAAACAGTCCGGATGGCCTGACAGGGGGCTGCTTTTGCAAGTAAATCCAATATAAAATGAGATAAAGTCTCACCACGCTGGCGCTGCCTGTGCCCTTTTAGCTGCCGGGACAGTGTGTCTGCCAGATATGGCCCGGAAGAAGAGAGGATAAACAGAGAGACATCTTTGCAGGACAGGGCCAGCATCTGGAGACTTTCCTCCATATCTAAAAGCCGCCGTTGAAAAACAGGATTTGTAAAATCACTGTTTTCCGTGGCCTGATGGAGCGGAAGGACCTTTGTGCCCACATATCTGGCAGACTTTATTGCGCCCACGCTTCCAAGAAGCTCAAGGGCCCTGCGGGCCGTGCTCAGGGAAACGCCCTTTTGTTCTGCAAGCTCCTTCTGAGATGGGAGGAGGCTTCCGGCAGGATATACGCCATGGCTGATTGAGATGAGAAGTTCCATGGCAAAGGAATAGCACAGCTGACGGCTTTTTTTGTAGGAACTCCATGTAAAAGGAATTTCCTTTTCCGGGAGAGGCATAGTGATCCTGGATTCGTAAAAGTGGGAGATAGCCAGGGAAAGCCGCTCTACAGACGTATCCAGTGCGGTACGAAGCCCGGGCCAGTCTTTGCTTTGGCACAGTGACAGGATATGGGGGAGATAACCGGCGGAACTGTCAAAGTACTGCAGGTTATCTTTAATAGCAAAAAACGGATCATACAAAAACATGAAAGCCTGCCAGACGAAACGCATAAGCAGGCTGTTCCCAAAGGAACTGTATTTTAGATTAAGGTGCTCCAGCATGGCGTAAGGCGCCACTGCATTTTCCTTGCGAAAAAGCCTTTCAAGGGCAGCCAGCGTCTCAGGACGGGCATTTTTCAGCCCGACCCACTGTGCGTTGCTCAATAAAGGATGCATGGAGTTTGCCAGGTCAGTCATGGCTGTTTTTCTCATAGAAAAAAAAGTCTGTATAAAATCTTCAGTCTTTTTGGCGTCATAGTTGACTTTTACTGAGGCGCCTATATTTTTTGTAAGGGTAATATATCCTTCTTCTTTAAGCTTCAGGTATGCGGCTCGTGCCGTATCCACAGACACGCAAAGCTGTGTGCTTGTTTCCTCTATGGTAGGAAGCTTATCCTGACAGTGATAGGCGCCAAATTGTATCTGGGTAAGCAGAACACTGTAGGCGACCTGCCGTAATTCTGTACTGTTTTCCAATTGTTACCTCCATTATCAATAGTAAAGCAGAATATGTTGAATTTTAGTATATCATTTTTAAAGCCGCGTTTCTACAATCTCTTTCAGTTTTTGAAGGATGGTTGCTATTTTTGTTATTATTTGCTATACTCAACAAATAAATGGGTATGTGAACAATGGAGCTGCCAAATTACCGGGAGTGGTTAAGGTGCGGCCGGAAAGGTGAGGATTTGAGGCAGATGCAGACAGGTGCAAATAAAAAGGAGCGTTCTGTGGAGCGCAGCCAGCGGATGAGTATTATCAGTACGGTAATCCTCATCCTGCTGATGTTTTCTTATCTGGTCATGACGATCAGCAGCTCCGCGAAACTGGCGGCACAGACAGAGATCATTTCAAACCATCCTTTTGAGGTAGTGATCTCTGCAGGCAATGTGAAGCTCTATGTGTCCGAAATGAGCCTGCGCACCGAGCGCCTGAAGCGCCATCATAACAGCGAAGATGTGAAGATTGCCGGGGGCAAGCTTAAAGAGCTGGCTGTCTTTCTGGAAGAACCAGTCACACAGATAGAGGATCTGTATCTGGGTGATACTGAGGATGTGCAGGCGCTTAAGAGTACTCTGGCGCTTTTAAGGACGGAGCAGGACAGTTACCTGACGTTTTGCGGACAGCAGGACCTGACAGAGGAGGAGATCGAGGATTATACCCAGGAACATCTGCAGCCTCTCTATGATCTGGCGCTTCAGCAGACAGAAAACATTATTGCATCTGCCCAGGAAAAAAAGGTGGGCTATGGCGTCACCGCTGAAAAACTGCGTGTTACAAGCATGGCCGCCTCAGCCGTGCTGATGGGACTGATGCTTATTGTGCTGCTGGTTTCCCAGTATGTCCTGTACCGCCAGCGGAAAGAGCTGGTTTACCGCAGCAGGCTTTTTGACAATCTGTCATTAAGCATCGATGATGCGTTCATTATCCTGGATGCCGATACAGGACTCATCGGCTACCGCGGGCTTAACCTGGAACGGATACTGGGGGCCGGCATGCCGGATATGGAGGAACTCTATAAGGGGATGAGCGAAGAGGATGCTCATTTGCTTCAGGCGGAGATAAAGAGGGCCGGCTCAGCTGCGCCATTTGAAAAGCTGGTTGAATATACAAGACCTGATAAGGAGAAATACTGGATGCTGATCAGGGTCTACAGGGTGGATGATCTGAATACGCCTCAGCTTATTATTGTGTTTTCAGACCGCACGGAGGAGGTTCGCTCCCGCCAGGCGCTGCAGGAGGCTATGATGACTGCGGAACGCGCCAACAGGGCAAAGAGCGAATTTCTGTCCCGCATGAGCCATGAGATACGCACTCCGTTAAATGCAATTATCGGAATGACCACAATAGCGGCGGCCGCAGTTAAAGACCCTGCAAGAGTAGAGGACTGCCTTTCCAAAATCACCTTTTCTTCAAAGCATTTACTCATGCTGATCAATGATGTGCTGGATATGTCAAAGATTGAGAGCAGTAAAATGGTACTGCAGAATGAACCTTTTGATATCTTTGAGATCGTTAACGGGTTTGTATCGACTGTTTATGCCCAGGCCAAAGCAAAGGGGATTGAATTTAAAGAAACGATGGAAGGCTTTGGGGAAGATAATATTTTCATAGGAGATTCCCTGCGGTTAAACCAGATACTTTTAAATCTCAGCTCCAATGCTGTAAAGTTCACTTCGCCCGGGGGCAGCATCCGGCTGGAGGTTACCCGCCACAAAAGCGGAAATACATCTGACATTCTCCGCTTTATTCTCTCTGACACAGGGATAGGCATGACAAAAGATGCTCTGGGCAGGATCTTTCAGCCATTTGAGCAGGCTGATGCATCTATTGCAAAGCGTTATGGAGGAACAGGTCTTGGGATGTCCATCACCAGTAATCTGATCACGCTGATGGGGGGACAGATCAGAATAGAGAGCGAACCAGGCCGGGGAACCACCTGTATTGTAGACCTGCCCTTTGAAAAAGGAAAAGAAAGCTGTCTTCCGGAACCAGAATTTGCACAGCAGGGGCTGTGTGCGCTGGTTGTGGACGATGAACGGCAGGTGTGTGAACAGACAGCAGTCCTGCTGGAAAAGATCAGGATCAGCGCAGAGTGGTGTCTGTCCGGGGACGAAGCTGTGCTGCGGGTGAAGGAGAGGCACAGGGCGGGTCAGGATATAGATATGTGTCTCATCGACTGGAAAATGCCGGATATGGATGGTGTGGAGGTTACACGCCGGATCAGGAGAGAGGTGGGAAATGATGTCCCCATTGTGATGATATCTGCCTATGATGTCTCAGAGGTGGAGGAAGAAGCGCGTGCCGCGGGAGTTAACGGATTCCTTCCCAAGCCTCTTTACAGGTCTTCTGTCTATGCCGTTGTCAGGGAGGCTTTGGAGCATAAAGGGCATCTGCCCTCTGAAGGCGCAGAAAAACCGGCAGGCAGGCCTTTGGAGGGACTGCGCCTGCTGATGGCTGAGGACAATGAACTTAACCAGGAGATAGCGGCTGAACTTCTGCGTATGAATGGGGCGCAGGTAGAATGTGTGGAGGACGGACAGCAGGCGCTGGATGTATTTCTTGCCTCAAAGCCCGGAGACTATGACGCCATCCTGATGGATGTGCAGATGCCGGTCATGGATGGGTATAAAGCCACCAGGTGCATACGTGCCTCCAATCATCCGCTGGCCCGCAGGATCCCCATCATCGCCACAACGGCAAATGCCTTCAATGATGATATCTCTGCCGCTCTGGCAGCAGGGATGAATGCGCATGTGGCCAAGCCGCTGGATGCTGCACAGCTCTGTAAAACACTTACAGCCTGCATCTATAAAAACATACTGAGATGAGGGCAGCTTGCTTTTTAATGGCAGAATTGATATAATGCTGATGTGACTGTGCCCGATTATAATGGAGGGCTTATTTATGCTTGAGGAGGATAAATCATGCATGATTGCTATATCGACAAAGAGCCGGCAGACGCCGGACAGTATGGTCGAATTTTAAATACAAACACGGTGGGGATCACCAAATTCATGTTGGATGCTGATTTGAGCCTTCTGTGGGCTGACGATGGATATTACCGGCAGACAGGATATTCTGAACAGGAATATAAAGATAATTTTAAAAATCTGCGGCAGCATTATGCAGGGTATCCTGGTGATTATGAGTTTATAGAAGATTCACTGGCAGGCGCCTTAAAAAACGGAGGGTCCGGAATTGAAATGGAAGTCCGGATGCCGGTAAAGGGAGGCGGTTTTGTATGGAAAAATATATCTGCCAGCATTTCCAGTGAAATTGTAAATAAATATCCGGTTTGTTATATTACATATACGGATGCCGTTCAGAAAAATGCTGCTGATAAATGCAGGCAGTGTCCAAACGATAAGATCCAGTATTTTAAGTGGATGATGGACGAGTATGAGGGGAATATATACATAAGCGATATGGAAACATATGAACTTTTGTATTTTAATCCCACGGCATGTGAATCTGTAGGCCGTAAGCTTAATGAGGTGCTTGGAGAAAAATGCTATGAAGTCATTCAGGGGAGAACATCACCATGTCCCTATTGCACTAATGACAAGCTCAGGGAAGATGAGGTCTATGAATGGGAATTTTATAACCAGAATCTTGACAGGGCTTTTATGATAAAAGACAGGATCATAGAGTGGGAAGGGAAAAAGGTGCGCCTGGAGCTGTCACACGATAATTACAGCCTGGAATACAGGCTTGCTAAAAAAGACCGTGAGAGGGATGCTATTTTCAGGACGATCCCGGGGGCACTGGCGAGGATAGACGCGCGGGATATGGATACGGTTCTGTGGTACGGGGCCAAATTTTTGGATGTGATAGGTTATACGAAGGAACAATTTGAAAACGAGCTTCACAGCAAACGGAATTATGTATATCCGGAAGACAGGGAACGCGCTGTGAAAATAATGAAAAAATTGAAGGAGACAGATGAATATGCAATTATGGATACTCGTTTTATAACCCATTCCGGTGAAACGAGATTTGTAACCGTTACTTTCAGCTATGTCAGGGCAGAGGAGAGCTGGGACGGCATACCTTCCTTTTACAGTGTGGGCCTGGATATTACGAAAGAGCGTCTGGAGCAGCAGCGTCAGCGTAAAATCCTGGAAGAAGCTTACCAGATGACTAAAATTGCAAGTGAAGCTAAAACAAATTTCCTTTCCAGCATGTCTCACGACATACGCACTCCTATGAATGCCATCATAGGCATGACATCTATCGCAGCGGCAAACTTAAATTCTCCCGGGAAAGTAGAAAACTGTCTGAACAAAATCAGTTCTTCCAGTACCCATCTGCTTGGGCTGATCAACGAGATATTGGATATGTCCAAGATTGAAAGCGGCAAAATTGACCTGATGTATGAAGAAGTGGACCTGCCCAAATTATTTCAGGAGATAATGGACATGTGCCAGCCTCTTTTTTATGCTAAAAACCAGGAGTTCCATATCAGTGCAAATGGAGTAAGGCATGAAAAGATCATTACAGACGGGGAGCGTTTGAAGCAGGTATTGATGAATTTGCTGTCAAATGCAATCAAATATACTCCTGAGGGGGGGAAGATAAGTCTTCGTATAAATGAATTATACTCACCGCTTATAAATAAAAGCCAATATGAATTCTGTGTTACGGACAACGGCATTGGAATGTCAGAAGATTTTCTCGGCCATATCTTCGAACCGTTTTCCAGGGCGGAAGATTCCCGTATCAGCAAAATACAGGGTACAGGACTTGGCATGACGATAAGCGAGAATATAGTCCAGATGATGAATGGGACGATAGATGTACAAAGCAGCCCGGGCAATGGAAGCAGGTTTACTGTGTCGGTCCCTCTTGAGTGGCGTGCACAGCAGGATGATGCCGTTGATAATAAGCTCACAGGACTTCCTGTTTTGGTGGTGGACGATGATCAGATGGTGTGTGAGAATACGACTGCTATTTTAGAAGAGCTGGGTATGAGAGGTTCCTGGGTGCTGTCAGGCAGGGAAGCGATTGATAAGATCCTGGCGGCAAATGAGCAGGCAGATGATTTTTTTGCTGTAATACTGGACTGGAAAATGCCCGATATGGATGGACTTCAGATTGTCAGAAATATACGTCAAAAACTGAAGCAGAACATTCCTATCATTATTATCTCGGCATACGATTACTCGGATATCAAAGACGGTTTTTTAGATGCAGGAGCAGATGCTTTTATTACAAAACCGCTTTTTAAATCTAAGATCCTCCATATTCTTCAGACCTTTATCACTGAGGGGAGAAATGTCAAGGCGCATGCTGAAATCCCGTCAAAGCCGGATCATATACAGGGGAAGAGGCTGCTGCTGGTAGAAGATAACGAACTTAACAGGGAGGTTGCGGCAGAGCTGCTTGAAATGCAGAATTTTGCTATTGATTCCGCAGAAAACGGGAAAAAGGCAGTTGAGAAGTTTCAGGCTTCTGCTCCGGGAACATATGCCGGTATCCTGATGGACATACAAATGCCGGTAATGAACGGATATGAAGCGACCTCGGCTATAAGGGCCCTGCCCAGGGAGGATGCACAGGCTATTCCCATAATCGCCCTCACAGCCAACGCATTTGCTGTAGATATCACAAAAGCGCGCAGTGCGGGGATGAACGATCATGTGGCAAAGCCCATTGAGGTGGACCGTCTGACAGAAATTTTAAAGAAATGGGTCAATTGAGCACTGCCTATACAGTGATAATAAAACAGCCATGGTTCTGGTAACAGAACCGTGGTTATTTTTTTGCGGGTTGTGGTATGGGGTCAAATTATTGTTTCCTGTTGCAAAAGAAGGAGGTTTGCATTATAATAATTTGGATAAGGTTCCAAGAGAGAATTTCTCTTGATTTGAAGCTATGTCAGGCATATCATGCTCTGAGCCGGCGGATTGATATGTTCTGTATTGAAAGGAGCAGGGCTATGACAGTCAGGGAAGCCTATGGGAAACTGTGTGGGAATTATGAAGATGTGAGTTACAGGATCAATGAAAAGATGCTTCTGCGGCTGATAGGCATGCTGTTGAAGGATCAAAACTACAGAGATATCTGTGAGGCGCTGGATAAGAGCGATTATGAAACTGCTTTTCGTGGGGCACATACACTGAAGGGCGTTGCACTTAATCTAAGCCTCACTTCTCTGGCTGAAAAGGCGGGGAGACTGACAGAAACCCTGCGCAGCCGGCAGGATAACGGCAGTATCAAACCTGCATTTGAGGAATTTGAACAGGCATATCAGGATATGCAGGCAGTCTTTTTGCAGTTGCTTGCCTCATCTGGAGGTGATGCATAATGAACAGAAAAGCAAAGATTCTAATTGCAGATGATTCAGAGATCAACAGGGCAATGTTATCTGATATATTGGCGCCGGACTATGAGGTTTTGGAGGCTGCCGACGGGGAAGCGGCTGTGGCCTGCATGGAACAGCAGCATACAGAAATCGCTCTTGTCATATTGGATATTGTGATGCCCAAACTGGATGGCTTTGAAGTGCTGGCAATCATGAACCGGAAGGGATGGATCAACAGTATCCCGGTCATTATCGTCTCCTCGGAAACTTCACCCTCCTACATTGATCATGCCTACCAGCTGGGAGCCTCAGAGTATATCAACAGGCCCTTTTACAAAGTGGCTATACGCCACCGCATAGAAAATACAGTAAAGCTGCACACAAAACAAAAGCATCTGGAAAATATTGTTGCGGAGCAGATCCTGGAAAAAGAAAAAAGTAATATGGTCATGGTGGATATTCTCAGCCACATTGTAGAATTCCGCAATGGAGAGAGCGGCCTTCATGTATTACATATTCGTACCATAACGGAAGTACTGCTCAAGCAGCTACGCAGCACCTGCAGCCAGTATGATCTGACTCCGGCCAGGACTGCCCTGATCACAAATGCTTCCAGCCTTCACGATATTGGGAAGATCTCGATTCCTGAGGAGATCCTTAATAAGCCAGGAAAATTGACAAAGGAAGAATTTGAGATCATCAAAACGCACAGCGCCATAGGAGCGCAGATGCTGGAAGGCCTTACACATTATCAGAACGAAGAGCTGGTGCAGGTGGCAAGAGAGATTTGCAGGTGGCATCACGAACGGTATGACGGAGGCGGCTATCCTGACGGATTAAAAGGCGATGAGATCCCTGTTTCTGCACAGGTCGTCGCCATAGCGGACGTATACGATGCCCTGACCAGCAAACGTGTCTATAAGCCGGCCTGCTCCCATGAGCAGGCCATGGAAATGATATTAAATGGGGAATGCGGGGTATTTAATCCCCTGCTGCTCGAGTGCCTGAAAGAAGTTGGAGATTATCTGGAAAACGAAGTCAAGATCCGGTCAGCGGGAAAGATAACACGTGATTCCATCCATACGCTGGCATATGACGCGATCCACAGCTACAACGTTTCTGACAGGACGCTTGATCTGCTGGAGCAGGAGCGCACCAAGTATCAGTTTTATGCCTCCATGACAAAAGAGATCCAGTTTGAATACAGCTATGAGTCGGATACGCTGATCATCTCAGAATGGGGAGCCGCCCAGGCGGGAGTAAAAGAGAGCATACAACATCCGCTGAGTGATGCCACACTGCTTGCGATCTTTTCGAAAGAAGACTTCTGTGACCTCCGCGAACGGCTGCAGAGCGCTACGCCCCAGAATCCTATTGTCAGTCAGATATACCGTCTGACTGTCCATGGAAAACCCCGGTGGTATAAATGGATAGCCCGTCCGATCTGGGGACTGGATGAGGACGCCCCGCCTACTAAGGCCATCGGCAAATTAGTGGATAACGAGGAAGAGCAGAGTACCCTGGAAAAGCTCACACTGCAGGCCCAGCACGATGATCTGACTGCGCTGCTGAGCAGAAACCATGCACACGAAGAGATTGAGGAGCGGCTTGTAAACTTGAAGGAAAATAAAGCGGCCCTGCTGGTTTTGGACCTGGATACATTTAAGAGTGTGAATGACAGCTACGGACATTCTTATGGAGATAAAATGCTGAGAGCCTTTGCCGAAAAGCTGAGAAAACGTGTCCGCAATACAGATATCGTAGCACGCATCGGCGGCGATGAGTTTCTGGTGTATATGGAATACAGGGAAAATATTGAAAAACTGGTGGAACGTATTTTCAGTACAGTATCCGGAAATTATGATGGCTTTGAGGTCTCAGTAAGTATAGGGGCCGCTCTGGCGCCTGAAAACGGAGTTACCTATGAAGAACTGTTTTTGTGTGCGGATCAGGCGCTGTATGCCAGCAAACATGCCGGAAAAAACCAGTGGAAGTTTTATGACGAATCTATGAAGGATATGTTATCGTCCGATTTACGGAATCCTTTAAATGAAAAAAAGAGGAGAACACCAAATGAAACGTAGTATAACCAGGAGGACTGCTTTTATATCGGGCGCTTTGTTTCTGCTTTTGGCTTTGGCAGGCTGCGGCCGGCAGACACCAGAAAAAACTGTGGTCAAAATTCTCTATTCCAATAATTTTAAAAAGGTGGAGGAACTGGTGGAGTCTGCCTGTGAGGATATTGATCTGCAGGCAGAATTATCGCTTTATCCCAGTGAGCAGCTTAGGCGTCTGAACAAGGGTATAGGGCCTGAGCTGGTTATCACGGCTCAGCCTGATTCAAATCTGGAGCAGCAATACTTGCTGGATATCAGCGATACAAAGGCCAGCGCCGCCTATGACGGCACTATTATGAATGCTGCGAAACTGGAGGGAAAGACATATGTGATCCCTCTGCCCGGTGTATACAGCGGTTATGTGGTCAATGAGACGTTGTTTGAACAGGCAGGCCTGTCTCTGCCCGGAAATAATGCAGAGCTGGTAGACTCGCTTTCACAGCTAAAGGAAAAAGGACTTGGAGTGGGAGAAGACGGGGTGAGTTTTTCCGTCATGAGCGACTACAATACGGGAGTGGGCCTGTTTAATGTGGGAAACATGGTACCGGATTTTCTGGGGACGGTCGAGGGTGTAAAGTGGCTGGCTGATTTTAGAAATAAAGAAGCGTCACTTACAGGTGTCTGGGAAGAGAGCTTTGAACTGTTAGATGCTCTTGTGGCCGCAGGTGTCATGGATCCCGCCGATATTGCGCGTCAGCGCAATTCTGTCCACTACAAGAAACGTATGAGTGACGGAACTCTTGCAGCTGTTTTTGGAGATTCAGCCCTCTATTATGAGTGTGTTGAAGGCAATAAGGAAGAGGTAAAGAGCGGTACGTCAGAGGCATATACCTACAGGATGCTTCCTCTCTTCAGCGATGAAGGCAATGAACCATGGTTTCTGTTTTCTCCGTCTGCTCTTGTGGGCATAAATAACTCCATCAGCGAGGAAAAGCAGGACGCCTGCAAACGCATTCTGGAACTGCTTTCCACACCTGAGGGACAGGCGGCTTTAATTGAGGATCTGGGCGGAGGCATGTCCTGCCTTACTGAATATCAGCAGCAGGAGGATCTGATTCCCCAGGGCGTGGATGAGTATGTGGAATCGGGATATGTTTACAATGTTTTATTTCCAAGCAGAACTGTGGAATACCTGGGCGGTTATGTGCGGAATGTCATGGCCGGCAAATGCTCGGTAGAAGAAGCCCTCCAGGCTATTGACAGATTATATTATGAGGGGACAGACGAATCAGCTTATGATTTTTCAATCGTTGGCTCGGTAAGCCATGATCTGCTTCTGGAGAACTTTAACGTCCGACGCAATGAGACGGAGCTGGGAAATTTTATAGCAGACTGTGTTGCAGAGGCCTCCGGAGCGCCTATAGCAGTTGTCAACGGCGGGGGAATCAGGGCCAGCTTTTATGAGGGAGTGGTCTATGGCGGAGATCTCGCTGTTGCGTGCCCGTTTGACAATCAAATCATAGTACTGGAAATGAAGGGACAGACCATGTGGGATATGCTGGAAAACAGTCTGGCAACCTGTACGGATGAGTTTCCCGATGGACGTTTTTTACAGGTCTCCGGGCTTTGCTATACTTTTGACAGCAGCAAACCGGCCGGCAGCCGCCTTGTAAGCGTGACATTGCCGGACGGGACGGACCTGGATCCAAATGCAGGTTATCAGGTGGCAGTGACGGACTATATGGCCGGATCTAAAACATATGCCGAAGACAACGGGGATGGGTTTACAATGCTCAATTATTATGACGATACAGTTCCTAAGGGCAATGTAAAACTGATAAAGGAAACAGGACTGTTATACCGAGATGCTTTGGCACAGTATTTTGAAAAGCATCAGGACAGTGCTGTGGATGCCGGGCTGGAAGGAAGGATAACCGATTTGGCCAGGGATAAATAAAGGGGCCCCGCAGGCGGAAAGGATGGAGAGGCATTGAAAAATAACAAAAAAATGAATGATATGCGCATAATGTTTGTTTTTATTCCCGCGCTGCTTCTGATGGTCGCTATCCTTTGCTTTCTTGCGGCGGCAGTATACCAGAAAGTATCAGAACGAACGGTGACAAACATCAGCGGGGTCTATCTGCGGGAAATGACAACGCAGCTTAACAGCCATTTTCAGACAAACCTGGACAGCCAGTTTTCCCAGATCCGCACAGTTATGAAAGCAATATCTGAGAACGATCTGGAAAATGAGGAAAGCCTGAAGCTTTTCCTGGCACAGGTACAGACAGATAATGATTTCACGCATATTGCATTCATAAGTGACAGAGGAATTGCCTATTCTCCTGAAGGGGCAGTTCCTGCCATGTCGAAAATTTCAGACCTTGACAGACTGCTGACGGGTTCCGGCGAACTTATCTCTGTTAATGAAACAATCTGGGAAAGCGGGACTATCCTGCTTGGCACCAGCATGCCCCCTGTGCAGTTTAAGGACAGCCGTCTTGTTGCCGTTATTGTCGGGATACATACTTCCGACATTGGAGTGAAGCTGGGGCTGGACAGCGAGACAGATACAAATTCATACACAAATATCGTAACTCTGGATGGTGACTTTGTGATCAAGAGCACCTTTGCGGAAGATGCATTACAGGGGACAAACCTGTTTACCATCTATGAACAGCAGGCCAGCTTTGATGAAGGCTATGATTATCAGTCCTTCCGGGCTGCGATAGGCGCTGGGGAAAGCGGACTGACCCTTCTGACTGTAGGCACCCATCATGTCTATCTTTATTATCTGCCCATCCGTGGAACGAACTGGTATATGGTTACAAGTATGGCATACGAAACTGTCAACGACCAGATCGTATTCCTTAGTCAGTTCATGGTACTTGTGGGTGTGGGAATCTTCTGTATCGTGTTTGTCACAGTGCTTACTTTCTTTTTGCTGCTGAGGCGCAATGAAAAACGCAGCAATGCGCTGCTGTTAATGGAAAAGGAGAGGGCGGAGACTGCAAACCGGGCAAAAAGTGATTTCCTTTCTCAGATGTCCCACGAGATCCGCACGCCGCTCAATGGAATTATGGGGATGGCAGAGCTTGGAAAAAACCATGTAGGCGAACCCGGACGGATGCGCAATTGTCTTGATAAGATCACACTTTCGTCAACACACCTCCTCTCCCTGATCAATGATATTCTGGATATGTCAAAAATTGAGAGCGGGAAAATCGAACTGAATCCTGAGAGGTTTGACCTGGGGCGTCTTCTTCAGGCGCTTATGACTGTGTTCCATGTGCAGGCTGTAAGCAAGCAGATCGATTTCCAGATTTTTCTGTGCGGTGAGATCTCAGAGTACCTGATAGGCGACGCGCTCCGCATAAACCAGATATTGACTAATCTGCTTTCAAATGCAGTGAAGTTTACACCTGCCCAGGGACATGTAAGTTTGAGTGTGAGGCAATTGAAGCGTGAAGAGAGTAAGATTTGGATGCGCTTTGAAGTCCGGGATACCGGCCGGGGAATCGCTCCGGAGAATATAGACCGCGTTTTTGAGCCATTTATACAGGAAAACAGCGGAATTGTCCGGCAGTACGGCGGTACCGGGCTTGGCCTGCCTATTACGAAAAATTTTGTGGAGTTGATGGGCGGCTCAGTCACCGTCAGCAGTGAGTTAGGAGCGGGAAGTACCTTTACAGTGGATCTGCCCTTTGAATGTGCGCCGGTGGATGAAGAAGAAAACATGGAGCGCTGCGGAAAGGGCCAGATGGTCCTTGTGGTGAACCCGGTGGCTGAACTGAATACGCATCTTGCTGAAGTGCTTGAAAAGGAGAATTTCAGTGTTGATTCGTCATACGATGAGGAGAATGCCCTGGGTATGCTTCAGGCTGCAGCACAAAGGGGGACTCCCTATGAATTATATCTGATAAAGTGGAATGTTTCTAAAAATATGCAGCTGTTTGCGGAAAAGATTCGAAAAGCTGGCAAAAATCCAGATCTTAAAATTATTTTAACAGGACAGGATCAGGATGAGCTGGATGACATGGCCGTGCAGTGCTGCGCTGATGCGACCCTGTGCTGGCCTGTATTCCATTCCGATATAGAAGCGCTTATGAAAGCGCTGGCAGATCCGAAGCATTCCGGGCAGGAAAGAGAAGAGCCTGCCGTACTGGACGGGGCACGTGTTCTGGTAGTGGAAGATAATGAGATCAATCTGGATATCGCAGGGGCTCTGCTGCAGGATGCGGGAGCCAGTGTTACCACAGCTGAAAATGGACGGGAGGCTGTGGCGCGGTTTTCTGAATCACCTGAAGGCTTTTACCATCTGATACTGATGGATGTGCAGATGCCAGTGATGGACGGCTGCAGCGCAGCGCAGGCTATCCGTTCACTTCCCCGTACTGATGCGAAAAGTGTTATAATCATAGCAATGACAGCGAACTCTTTCCGTGAGGATGTTCAAAAGTGTCTGGACAGCGGCATGAATGCGCATATTGCAAAGCCCTTTGTCATGGATGATATCATCGGCACATATGCCATGGCATACCGTGAACAGGAAAAAAAACAGGCCGCCGGCCGGCATGGCAGAAATTGACAACATGAAAACAGAATTTGTGAAAGGTGAAGACAGACGGATATGCTGATGTACGAAAGAATTTTTCAAATACTTAAAAATAAAATTGAATGCGGATTGCTGCCGGAGGGGACAAGCCTTCCTTCCAGGGCGGATCTGTGCCAGGAGTTTGGAACATCAGAAAAAACGATCCGCCGGGCTTTGGCTATGCTGGAGGAAAAAGGATTTATCAAAACCTCACAGAGGAAGCGCCCTGTGGTATGTGGAGACAGGAAGGCAGGTCACAGGACGACTATGCTTGCCCTTGAGAAAATAGATAAAGCCGTTACAAGCGATGTGCTGAAAACAGGTGTGCTCTTGTGCTATCCGGTGATAAAAAAGGGGATCTCACTTTGCAGAAAGGCAGACCTGGAAATTCCCCGCAGGATCCTGGATAATATGAAGGTTGAAAATGCACCGGAATTCTGGAGATTATCTAAACAGTTTTACAGGTTTTTTGTGGCAAGAAATGAAAATTCCCTGATTTTAGAGGCTGTTGACAGCCTGGGACTTTCTGAGCTGAGGCCTTTGCAGGATGATATTGTGATGAGAACACGGTATTATAAACAGGTGCAGGCATTTATGGGTGCGCTTGAAACAGGAGGAGCGCCTGAAAGCGTATATTTTGATGATATGTCCGGTATGTACGGGATGAATGACGGAGCTTCGCCTTCTTTTAACGTGGCTCCTGATTCGGCAGTCCTTCTTGGCAGTAAACAGATGGAGAAGCTGCTGGCGGTTTCTGAGGTGAGATATTCTGCTGTGTATATGGATATCATGGGACTAATAGCAGCCGGCCGGTACCAGCGGGGAGACCAGCTTCCGCCCCACAAAGAACTTCAGAGGATATATGGAGTCAGTGTGGATACAACGATCAGAGCAATACAGATACTGCAGGAGTGGGGTGTTGTGAAGACTGTACGGGGGAATGGCATTTTTGTGGAGATGGACAAAGATGATATCAGGAAGGTGCATGTGCCGGGGCATTTGATAGCCTGCCATGTCCGGCGCTATCTGGATACACTGGAGTTATTGACACTGATCATAGAGGGAGCTTCCATATGCGCAGCCGGAAACATTTCCCGGGCAGAGCTGCAGTCAGTGAAGGCAGAAATCGACCGCTTGTGGAATGAGGATTATCTGTACGAACGCACCCCGGCCATTCTTCTGGACTTGATCACCAGGAACATCGGGATAAAGGCGCTGGGCTCTATTTTTGCCCTGCTGCAAAGAAATTTCCGTATCGGGCGCAGTATTCCGGGACTGCTGAACACAGAGAAAACGTCTGTGAACTGTGAGGTTCATGAGAAGTCCGCCAGGGCAGTCCATGCGCTTTGTGCAGGAGATCATAAGATGTTTTCTGAAATATCTGTGCAGATGTTTGAAGAGGTCTACCGCCTTGTGGTGGAGGAGTGCAGAAGACTGGGATACTATGAAGCTGCCATGAAGGTCTACGACGGAACAGCATTGTGGAAATAGATCCGGGAACAGGAACCCTTCCAGGCAGTTTTTGGAACAATAACGCCTGGGACAGTCAGCGGCAGGACGCTGGAAAGGGGGAGAAGTACATGAAACAGACTAACAAAAAACAGTGGCGTACCATTGTGCTGTTATTGATCTATGTAGCGGCTGTTACAGTCAGCATCACTTATGCAGTCTCTTACTTTATGAATAATTCCACCAAGCGCGGCCTGCTTGCATTTGAGCGGTTTTCTGAACAGATCACCTACCGGGTCTCCGACCACCTGAGCAAATATACAGAGCAGATGATCCTATTAAAAAGTGAACTTATAGACCGGCAGATTACGGATCTGGATGAGATACAGCATACCTTTCAGCGCTATCTGGATAACTCCTCTCTGGAGGGGATAGGCTTTGTTTTAAAGGACGGCACCGCACGTTCTTACACAGGAGAGATTGAGGTGTTCGACGAACCCATCGATGTTTTGGATGTGCACAATTATCCATATACGGTAACTCTGTCACAAAATGCCGTAAATGGGGCGGATGAGCTTTTATTCCGCATTTTGTGGGACGGACAGGGTGACTCCTCTGCAGTTGCTATTTATAGTTATCTGCCCCTCAGCACTATCTCAGATCTGCTCATGGATACAACATATGGGAATGCGGGGGCTTTTGTGGCTATTGTGGATCATGAGGGAAACCATCTGTGGAACAGTTCTGACACTTTAGAAGATAAAGAAGGGCACAATGTCATTAAGGATCTGGAGGTTTATGACCTGAATGACGGGGCTACGGTGGAAGAAGTGGCCACAAGGCTTAATCTGCAGCTTTCCGGCCTTGTGACCTACACTGCATATGGAGAAGAAAGGGTGCTGTTTTACGAGCCGCTGGGTTATAATTACTGGACTCTTTTAACTATTACGCCCCGCACCTCTGTACTTAATACCAGGAACGAGATCAATATGATCCTGGTTTTAAGTGCAGGGATCCTGGCTATTGCGGCAGCAGCAGTCGGGTTTCTATTAAAAAACAGGAAAATGCAGCTGGCCCTTACAATTGCACAAAAAGAAAGCAGCTTCAAAGGGAAATTCCTCTCCAACGTCTCCCATGAGATCAGGACACCTCTTAACGGGATTTCCGGGACACTTCAGCTGCTGAAAACAAGCGGCCCGGACACTGAAAAGCAGGGTGAGTATCTGCGGCGTATGGAGGATTCAGTAAAACAGCTTACAGATATTGTAAACGATGTACTGGATATGGCAAAAATTGAAAGCGGAAGTGTGGAGGTCAGGACAGAACGTTTTGACCTGTATGAGCTGAGTGAAAAAACGGCCCATGTATTTGACCCGGCCGTACAGGAAAAAGGGATTGAGCTGTGCGTGGACCTTGCGGGTCTGAAAAAACGTTTTTATGTGGGGGACGCAAAAAAGATTCAGCAGATCATGACAAATCTGCTTTCCAATGCAGTTAAATTTACAGAGCATGGAGCTGTAGACCTTTCCCTGGCCGAGGACTTAAGCGGAGGGATATGTATCATTGTAAGTGATTCCGGCTGCGGTATGAAGAAGGAATTTCAGGAGATCTTATTCCAGCCTTTTACCCAGGAGGACACCACGTATGGCAGGACACAGACCGGTACAGGGCTGGGGATGGCTATAATGTGGGAACTTGTAAAGGTTTTAAACGGCAGTATCTCAGTTGAGAGTGAACCAGATAAAGGTACTGTTTTTACAGTTGTTCTTCCGCTTCAGGCAGACGTTGACCAGACAGTGCCGGAAGCTGAACCCATACAGCAGGAGGTTTCCCTGAAAGGGATCCGTATTCTCATGGCAGAGGATAATGCCATCAATTCCATGATCGCCCAGGAACTGCTGACACAGGCGGGCGCAGAGGTAAAAGCAGTGGAGAACGGCCAGATGGCTGTGGAATATTTTCTGGATCCGTCAGCCGCACCTGTTGATCTGATCCTAATGGACATCCGTATGCCGGTGATGGACGGGCTGGAAGCAGCCCGCCGTATACGAGCCTCCAATCATCCGCTGGCCAAAAGTATTCCCATTCTGGCGCTTACGGCCAACGGCCTGGAGGAAGATAATAGGGAGATACTGGAGGCAGGGATGAACCAGCGGCTTTCCAAGCCTCTTATGGTTCAGCTGCTGTACGACAGTATTCAATCATATGTAAAGGGGAATGAAGGAAAAGTATGAAGAGAACAGGACGGAAGAAAATAAGCAGGATCTGCTGTCTCGCTGCCAGCGCTTTTTTCATTATAGTACCGTGTACGGGCGTTGCAGGGTATTGCAGCATGGCAGCGAGAACCAGCTGTCTCAGCGCACACGGCCAGATCAGGAACAATCTGGAATCTACTTTAAAGCTTCTTGAGATGATATCCGGGGAGCCGTGGATGATGCCGGAAGATATTCCATACCAGGAGAAGGCCGGACGCCTGGATCAATACAATGAGATATGGGGTTATCAGATGATCCGGGCTGTGGACACATACGGAGGCGTCTACAGGGCAGACAAGGAGGAGGCGGTATCCAATCTGAACAGCCGGGAATATATCCAGACTCTTTGGGTCACTAACGAGCCGCAGATCACAGATGTTTTCCTGGCCGGCGCTGACGGTACCACACTTAATTATACAGTTGCATTTGCAGTCGGCGGCGATGCCAAGAACAACGGCGCTGTATTTGCCGCAATCTATGATAGCGATGTGCGTGCAGTTTTGGCATCTCAGCCGGTGCATACGGTTCTGCTTGGTAAAAACCAGCAGTGCATGTCGGGCAACGATGAATCACTCCTGGGCACCACCCTGGAATCCAGGCTGAAGGGGAAGAAGATCCTTGGCGAAAGCCTGGAAGAGGCTTTACTTCGCGTCAAAAACGAAGAGAGCGGTACGATCTGGTATTTTGAGGGGATTGTGCCCACCTGCTATGCATTTCAAAATATCGGTCTTGACAGCGGATGGACAGTACTTTCTTCCGCATCATATACAGATGTGGCCGGGGAGTTAATGCCTGCAATTGTGTTTTCGGGCATTGGCGCCATTTTATCTCTGACAGCTTTTATATTACTGTGCAGGCAGGATGACCAGGAAGATTCTGAAATTCCAGGGAAATAGAGTGGATGAGCCGTCAATATCAGCATGTCAATTTTGGCTTTCTAAACTTTCCTGCAGTATGGCAATAAATTTTTCGGCAGGTTTAGAAAACATCTGATATTTTTTCCAGATAATGCTCATCTCATCCTCCAGCTTTGGAGCCAGCGGACGGAAACAGAGGCTGCTGTTCCCCGTTGTATTGATGATCTTATCAAAACAGATGGCATATCCCAGGCCTTCATCTACCAGGAGGGAAGCATTAAAAATAAGGTTATAGGTGGCGGCTATGTTTAAGTCTGATACCCGGCGTTTCAGCCATTGGGTCAATGCGCCGCCTTTGTCCTCCTGCTGGGATATGATGAGGGGTTTATCCCATAAGTCTTCCGGTGAAACTGCCTCCTTTTTTGCAAGTGGGGAATCTTTCCGCATCAGGACTCCCCAGGTATCTTTAACCGGCATTTTAAGTGCATTGTATTTCGTTAAATCTACAGGCCCAAATACAATCCCAAAGTCCAGCAGGCCTTTATCAAGGCATTCTTTTACATAGGATGAGTTTCCGCTGGAAATATGGTATTGTATTCCGGGACATGTATTCTGGAGACTTTTTGCAGCTTTTGCCAGAATACGCACTGCGTCAGTCTCACCTGTTCCGATATAGACATCTCCAATAATAATGTCATTGGCAAGGGTGACTTCCTTTTCTGCTTTCTTTACAAGTTCAAGAATCTCTTCTGCACGTTTTCGCAGTATCATCCCTTCTTCAGTCAGCGTCACCTTCCGTGAGCCTTTCGTGCCTCGGATCAGCAGCTGTTTGCCCAGCTCTTCTTCCATGTGCCTGATCTGTGTGGAAAGTGTGGGCTGGGAAAGATGCAGTGATTCCGCGGCCCGTATAATACTCTGTTCTCTCGCAACCGCAAGAAAATACTGGAGAACCCGTAATTCCATTTGATTACCCCCTTATCTGAAATATATGTTCATATCTGTTAAACACTTATTGTTCAATGGATTTCTGTTTAGAACTTATTCAGCTTTAGTTTATCATAAAGCAGAATAGGTTTCAATTATACAAATGAATCAAATATAAGTATTTGCTATTTTTGGAGGCCGGATTTATACTGTTTCCAGAGAGAAACGAAGCTTTGAAAACCTGTAAAATGTATAAAAAGCCTTCAGATAAAAAACATAGGAGGAAATAAGGATGAAAGTGATTGAAAACCAGAGATTTGATATGGAGCGGGCTCTTTATGGAAGGAGTGATATCCTTGTAAGAAACTGCAGCTTTGATGGGCCGGAAGATGGGGAAAGCGCCTTAAAAGAATGCAGTAATATTAAAGTGGAGAATTGTTTCTGGAATCTGCGGTATCCATTCTGGCATGATCACGGACTGAAAATCGATCATACAGAACTGACAGAGCTGTCAAGGGCAGCTTTATGGTATTCTGACCATATTGAAATTACAGAGTCTAAACTGCATGGAATAAAGGCACTCAGGGAATGCAGCGATGTTCTGATGGAGGACTGTGATATCATTTCCCCGGAATTTGGCTGGTCTGTAAAAAATACTGTGATGCGTAAGAGCAGTGCAGAAAGCGAATATTTTTTCATGCGTTCCCAAAATCTGGATTTTTCACAGGTGACATTGAAAGGAAAATACTCTTTCCAGTATATTGAAGATGCGGTTTTTGACCAATGCCAATTTGAGACAAAGGATGCTTTCTGGCATGCGAAGAATGTAGTGGTAAAGGACAGCGTCATAAAAGGGGAATATCTTGCATGGTATTCAGATGGTCTGACACTGGTCAACTGCAAGATCACCGGCACGCAGCCTTTCTGTTACTGCAGGAACTTAAAGCTGATCAACTGTGAAATGACAGACACAGACCTGGCTTTTGAAAAATCAGATGTGGAAGCGACGATCTTAACACCTGTGATCAGTATTAAAAACCCGCGGTCAGGATTGATCCGTGTTCCGGCTGTGGGCAGCATTATTATGGATGATAAGGATGCAAAGTGCAGTATCATGGCAGATGAACTTTTAGATAAAGAAGCATGAAAATACAGGAGGCTGCTGTGAAATAAATGATGTATTCAGAATCCAGAGAAGCTGTAGTTCAGAACTTAAAAGATGCGGGATGCAGTCCGGACACCATTAAAGATTTTCTTTTATACTTTGACAGGAACAAGAAGGAAGAGCAGCTGGCGTTGTTGGAAAAACACAGAAATGAATTATTAAACGTTATACATAAAGAAGAAAAGAAGATTTACTGTCTTGATTATTTAGTATATCAGATAAAAAATAAGCGGATAGTGATTTTATATTTAAGGGGGAAGAAAAATGCAGTATAAAGCATATAAAGACGGTATCAGGCTTTCCAGACTGGGTATGGGAGTCATGAGACTGCC
This sequence comes from Murimonas intestini, assembly GCA_003148945.1. Classification (GTDB taxonomy): domain Bacteria; phylum Bacillota; class Clostridia; order Lachnospirales; family Lachnospiraceae; genus Murimonas; species Murimonas intestini. The sequence goes on from QGGY01000001.1 coordinate 563,892, forward strand.
CATAGAGAATCAGGACGACTTCAGGATCAATTATGAAGGGGCTAAAGCGGTCATTGATGACTGTATGAAGAAAGGAATCAATTATTATGACACTGCCTATATCTACCATGGAGGCAATTCCGAAAAGTTTCTGGGGCAGGCATTGGCAGAGTATCCCCGTGACAGCTTTTATGTGGCAGATAAATTCAATCTGCAGGCAGATCCGGACTTCAGGGCACAATTTGCCGAACAGCTTAGGCGGCTTAAAATGGAATACATTGACTTTTATCTGCTTCACGGCATTCAGGATAACATCTGCCTGTGTGAACTGTGGCTCCTGCAGGAGGCATTGTCCCCAGGGATTTGATATTCCAAAGTATATGGAAGAGATGAAGGTTATGATGGAAAAAGGCTAGTTTGACCGTTACAAATTTTAAGGCTGTTAGCCTGGATAGGAGAGAATTATGGAGTATCGTACTTTGCCTCATGGAGGAGAGAAAATCAGTGTGATCGGACTGGGCAGCGGAAGTCTTTCCGGCACAGAACAGGAAATGACGGATGTGATATGTGCAGCCATTCAAAACGGAATCAATTATTTTGACATGGCTCCATCCAGGCAGGCGCCCTTTTATGCATATGCAAAGGCGTTTGCCGGATGCAGGGAAGAAATAATGACACAGATGCATTTTGGAGCAGTCTATAAAGACGGAAATTATGGGTGGACACGAAATTTAAACGACATCAGGGAGCAGTTTTCCTGGGAACTGAAGCTTTTGGATACCTGCTACACAGATGTGGGGTTCATCCACTGTATTGATGACAGGACAGATCTGGATGAGGTGATGAACGGCGGTATCTGGGAGTATATGAAAGCTTTAAAAAAAGAGGGCACCATACGCCATCTGGGATTTTCCTCCCACAATCCGGACATAGCCCGCCGTATACTGGACACAGGACTTGTGGATATGATGATGTTCAGCATCAATCCGGCCTATGATTACCGGAGGGGGGAGTATGCCATCGGGGAGGTAGAGGAACGTGCCAGCTTGTACCGGGAATGTGAACAGATGGGCGTGGGGATTTCGGTTATGAAGCCCTTTGCAGGCGGACAGCTCCTGGATGCAAAAACTTCCCTTTTTAAAAGAGCATTGACCCATGAACAATGTTTTCAGTATGCTCTGGACCGCCCGGCAGTTTTGACCGTGCTGCCCGGTGTCCGCAATATGCAGGATCTTGAGACAACGCTTGAATATGTAACTGCGTCCCCGGAAGAAAAGGATTATTCTGTCATCGGGGAATTTACTCCCCAAGATGCAAAAGGGGTCTGTGTCTATTGTAATCACTGTCAGCCATGTCCCGGTGGACTTGATATCGGATTAATCAACAAATATTATGACCTTGCCCTTGCAGGGGATGAAATGGCGGCGGGGCATTACAGAAAGCTCCCCATCCAGGCAGATGCCTGCATTAAATGCGGACATTGCGAGTCGCGCTGTCCTTTTCATGTAAAACAGGAGAAGCGGATGGAAGAGATTGCAGATTATTTTAGCAGGCAGTAACGTGGATTGCAAATTTCTGATTTAACTAAATATTTATAAATGGAAGGAATCTATGATGATGAAAGAACAGTTAAATTTAACAAAAGATTGGGATAAGACATTTCCGCAGAGTGAAAAAGTGAACCACAGCAAGGTGACTTTCCACAACCGTTATGGCATTACACTTGCGGCAGATATGTATGTGCCGAAGAACGCAGAGGGAAAACTGGCAGCTATCGCGGTAAGCGGGCCATTCGGCGCGGTAAAGGAGCAGGCTTCAGGACTGTATGCACAGACAATGGCTGAAAGAGGATTTTTAACCATTGCCTTTGATCCGTCCTTCACAGGAGAAAGCGGAGGAACTCCAAGGTATGTCGCTTCACCGGATATTAATACAGAAGATTTTCAGGCGGCAGTAGATTTCCTGTCCGTCCAGGACATGGCTGATCCTGATAAGATCGGTATCATTGGTATCTGCGGATGGGGCGGGATGGCGCTGAACGCAGCGTCCATTGATACGAGGATCAAAGCAACGGTGGCTTCCACCATGTACGACATGAGCAGGGTCAACGCAAAAGGATATTTTGATTCCGAGGACACTGAAAAAGCCCGGTATGAGAAGCGTAAGGCTCTAAATGCCCAGAGAATTACGGACTATAAAAACGGTGAATATGCCCTTGCCGGGGGCGTGGCGGACCCCCTTCCTGAGGATGCTCCGTTCTTTGTAAAAGACTATTATGATTATTACAAGACAGACAGAGGGTATCATGCAAGGTCACTGAACTCAAACGGCGGCTGGAATATCACATCATCCCTGTCATTCCTTAACATGCCGATTTTGCAGTACAGCCAGGAGATCAGAAATGCAGTGCTGTTAATTCACGGAGAAAAAGCACATTCCTGTTATTTCAGCAGAGATGCCTTTAAAAAGCTGGAAGGTGATAACAAGGAGCTTATGATCATCCCGGGGGCAGTCCATACGGATTTATATGACAGGACAGATGTGATTCCATTTGACAAGATGACTGAATTTTTTAAGAAATATTTAGTGTAATATCCTGCTGCAAGAGGTTTAGGAAAACTTCGGAAGCTCTTGAAAATACCTGATAACGTTTCCAGCCGACGATAATGCTCACTTCAAGTTTAGGTTCAAGCGGCCGAAAGCACAGCGGACAGCCTTCAGCGGTCTGAATGATCTTATCAAGGACCAGGGCGTATCCGACGTTTTCCTCTACCATGAGAGAAGCCATGTAAGGCAAATTGTAGGTGGCGATGATATTTAACCGGTCATATTCCCCACCGCTCCATCCGGCAAATTCGTTGCTTGCCAGTTCCTGGTTGGTAAAGATTAGCGGCAGGTCAAATAAATCCTCCGGCCGGATGGATGCTTTGGCAGCCAGGGGAGAGTCTTTTCGCATGAGCACACCCCAAGTATCCGCAGCAGGAAGTTTGATAAAGTCATATTTTTGCATAGCGGCAGGTTCAATAAATATACCAAAATCCAACAGGCCCCGATCCAGTTTTTCCTCGATATCCTCTGCATGTCCACTGGAGATATGGAAGCGGATCTCAGGGTAATCCTGCTGTATGGACTTAATGGTTCTTATCACCAGGCGCATGGCGTCGGTCTCTGCACTTCCGATATAGATATCACCGCTTATGTGTTTGCTGGATGATCGAATTTCAGAGGTTGTTTTTTCCATCAATTCTATCATCTCTTCAGCTCTTTTTCGTAAAATTAGTCCCTCTTGCGTCAAAGTTATTTTCCGCTTTCCACGTATAAATAATGTCTTGCCCAGTTCTTCTTCCAGTTCTCTTAACTGCCTCGACAGCGGAGGCTGTGTCATATGCAGAGACTCAGCAGCGGCAGTGATATTTTCTTCTCTTGCAACGGCAAGGAAATATTGTAGTACCCGGATATCCATAAAAAACTCCTTTCGCAGAACTGCGTTTTTTGCGGGGCTGTGAATAGTAACTCTATCGTCATACTATCATGATTAACTATGCTTTTCAAGTATGAGGAGGCGCTGGAGAAATTAGACATCGGATATATTGATTTCATGTTATTACATCATCCGGGTGCCAGAGATGTTGAGGCGTATAAGGTCATGGAGCAGTATGTGGCAGATGGAAAGATAAAGTCAGTTGGTTTTTCCGACTGAGCCGATGCCATGGCGTATCGTCGGCCCAGTTGATTCTTAGATGGGATATCCAGAATGGAGTCATCGTTATGCCGGGTTCCTCGAATCCGGAACATATCAAAGAAAATCTGGATATTTTCGGTTTTGAGCTTACAGATGATGAAATGGAGCAGATGAAAGCACTCAATCGTGATGAGAAGCACGATTGGTATTAGGAAAGAAAGGGGTATGCGTTTGTCATGTTGATTGAATAAACTAAAAGTTAATACAATATAAACAAAATTATTCTTCTTTGGAAGAAGGAATTCATATATCATTGTAGTGAACACAAATATAACGCATTAACAAAAGGAGAATAAAGAATATGGAAAAGATTGTCCAAACAGCAGGCAGGACAGCATTAGGAGATTTTGCTCCTGAATTTGCACATTTTAACGATGATGTGCTTTTCGGTGAGAACTGGAATAACCAGGATATTGATCATAAGATAAGATGTATCATTACCGTTGTAGCACTGATGTCCTCCGGTATTACGGATTCATCCCTCAAGTACCATCTCATAAATGCAAAGACAGCAGGTGTTACCCAGAAAGAAATTGCAGCGATTATTACCCATTGTGCATTTTATGTAGGCTGGCCAAAGGGCTGGGCGGTATTTAATATGGCGAAGGAAGTATGGGATGATTAAGTGAGTCACCAGTCCATGAATGACTATTATGGTTCATAGAAAGTATATGGGGTGCTCCAGAAAAATGGCTCTATATTTTCCTTTAGATTTAGATAGTAAAAGGTCAGTCTTCTTCAGGGAGGCTGGCTTTTTAAGTACTTAAGTATGTGATAGGAGGAAGATGACGTGAAAAAAAGATACTTCTGTATATTAATGGCAGTACTATCTGTAATTCTGCTGGCTGCCTGTGGAAACAGCGGTGACAGCAGCCAAGAAAATAGTGGGTCTGTACGTTCGCAGGCTGATAAAGTGACACAGAATAGTGAAGAATCAGGAGGCACACAGATGCAGGGAATAATGATCAATGTAGGCGGACAGAGCTTTCAGGCAATCTTATATGATAATGAGACAGCAAAGACATTAAAGGAACGGCTTCCCCTGACACTTCTTATGGAGGAACTGAATGGAAATGAAAAATTCTATTATCTGGAGGATGGGCTGCCCACGGACTCGGAACATGTAGGGAATATTCAGACAGGAGATATCATGCTGTTTGGTTCGGACTGCCTTGTCCTGTTTTTTGATGATTTTAACACCTCTTACAGTTATACCAGAATCGGTCATATTGAAGATTCACAGGGGTTTGCAGATGCACTGGCAGACGGTACTGTGGAAGTTACCTTCCGTGCGGGAGAATAGGAGGAATTCTTTATGAGAAAGAAAGTGATGGAGAAACAGTCAGCTTTGAAAATATAGAGAAATATCAGGAGAAGTGGTGGCATGAAGTGAAATGGCGGATGCTTATTTGCAGATCAGGAAAAATAACAGGGATTCCGCAATCAAATCAGCCTTTTTGGTGCATAAAATAAGAGGACATCTTTTAAAATATCTGTTAAAATATAGAGACAGAATGAGAGGTGGTATTATGGCTATGTGGAGTCCCTGGCGTGGCTGTCATAAATACAGTGAGGGATGCAGATATTGTTATATTCATAAGGGCGATTCCAGAAGAGGAGTTGATACCGGCAAAATCATAAAAACGGACAACTTTTATGCCCCTGTTGCAAAGAATAAGTTAGGTGTATATAAAATGAAATCCGGGCAGGTAGTTTACCTCTGCTTTTCCACGGATTTTTTGATTGAAGAGGCGGATGCATGGCGCAGTGAATGCTGGCAGATGATCCGGGAGCGCTCGGATCTTCACTTCATTTTTCTGACAAAAAGGATTGAGCGGTTCCCGGACTGCATTCCTGATGATTGGAATGATGGATATGAAAATGTAACGGTTGGATGCACGATAGAAAACCAGGACCGTGCAGATTACAGGTTATCTATATTCAGGGAACTTCCTGTTAAGCATAAAAACATTATATGCCAGCCTTTGATTGAAAGAGTAGATCTGGAACCGTATCTGGAAGATGTTGAGCTGGTGGTGGTTGGCGGGGAGTCTGATAAGATGGCCCGTCCTCTGGACTATGGCTGGGTTCTTGATATCAGGGAACAATGCATTGCCCATAATGTTCATTTTGAATTCAGGCAGTGCGGAACCCATTTTATAAAAGATGGGAAGAATTATACCCTCAATGTACGGGACCTGTGCAGCCAGGCAAAAAAAGCAAATATTAATTTCTGATGGATACCATTTACCGCAGATTTTCATGAGTGGAGGATAAAAATGAAAATTTTACAGATGTAAAAACAGCAATGGGATATTAATAATTTACGGCTTGTCCGGAAAAATTGGAAGCTGCAAAGGAGACTAACTATGGATATATTAAAAAAATCGAAAGCTTTTGTATATAGAAATGCACGGCCGCTTGATATTGCCAGATGGAATTATCTGTTTGAAAACGGTGACAAACAGGAGGTTATTAAATATCTAATGGCTTACCAAAATCCAGATGGCGGATTTGCACATGCTCTTGAACCAGATTGCTGGAACCGGCAGTCAACGCCGGTGCAGACATGGGTTGCCACCAGAATAGTAGAAGAGATAGGTTTAGAAGATAAAAAGCATCCTATGATTGTTAAAATTTTGAATTATTTAGAAACAACTCCTGATTTTAATGGGAATTTCTGGAGCGGATTAAATACTGTTCCCTCTAACAATGAATATCCACATGCACCCTGGTGGTCATTCAATGTCCAGGAAGAGTCAGGTTACAATCCTACAGCCAGTTTAACAGGATTTATGCTGAAATATGCAGACAGGACCTCGTCTGCATATACTTTAGGAATCCGGCTGCTGAGAGAAGCGTATGACTATTTAATAAGCAGCGCATCCCTTGAGTCCATGCATGAAGTCTCTTGTTTTGTGGAATTGTATGATTATTTGAAGGATGTTGATGAATTAAAGGTTGTTGATTTAAATATATTTAAAGATACGCTGCAGCAGGCAATCGGGAAATTACTGACTTATGATACTTCTCTTTGGAATATAACTTATAGCTGCAAGCCCTCTCTATTCATTCATAGAAAGGAGAGTGATTTCTACTATGAAATGAAGGAACTCTGTGACTTTGAATGTAAATTCATACAGCAGACACAAAATGAGGACGGGACATGGAGTGTGACATGGAATTGGAATGAATATCCGGAAGAATGGCCAATCAGTAAAAATTGGTGGAAGACTGATATAATTATCAAAAACTTTAAATATTTAAAAGCATTTCACTAAATTTCTCGAAAAAACTTGATTTCCTCTAAATCCTGTCGGTATACGCTGCCCGTGGCGTTAACCCGGCGCGCTATCTGGCTGGCGATATGTCATTTGCCTTTATCATAGTATTGATAGTAATAGAGCATATTATTTGCAGTCTGTCTGTTGCTATCATTCGTAAGCCCGTATATAATATATTACAGGAAAAAGAAAAGGCGGTGCGGTCAATGGATAGTAAAATATTGTTAGTAGATGATGAAAAAGACATTGTTGAATTAATAGAAGAAGTTTTGCGTCAAGATAGTTTTGAAAATATCAAGAAAGTGTACACAGGCATGGACGCTGTTCAGGTATGCCGCGAGTATCAGCCAGATGTGATTGTTTTGGATATCATGCTGCCGGACATTGACGGTATTGAGGTTTGCAAGCAAATACGGGAGTTCTCTTTTTGCTCAATCCTATTCCTTTCCTCAAAGAATGATGATATTGACAAGATACTGGGATTGTCCTGCGGCGGCGACGATTATATCACAAAACCATTTAGCCCACGGGAGATCGTCTATCGTATCAAGGCGCAGCTGCGCCGCCAACAATATCAGTCTGCCATACGGACAGACGCAAAAGGACTGCTGACTGTTGGAGGGCTTGTGCTTGATAAAGAAAGCAGCCGGATTTATAAAAGTGGAAAGGAAATCGACTTGACTGGGCGGGAATTCCTTTTGTTGTCTTATCTTATGGAAAACGCAGATAAGATTATCAGCAAGGACCGGTTATATGAACAGGTGTGGGGTGAATACAGCAGCATTTGTGACAATACAATCATGGTGCATATCCGCCATATTCGGGAAAAAATTGAGGATACCCCGTCAAGCCCGAAACAGCTGATTACAATAAAAGGTTTGGGCTATAAGCTAAAGAAAAGGACTGATTAAATGAAGCAATCCGGCTACCGCACTACTTTTCATATATACTCGATATTTTTCGTGTCGCTGTTGGGGACGCTCCTTGCAGCGTGCTGCCTTTTTGCCATGCTCATCACTATATCAACCCCAAATGGTAAAAATGTCCGCAGCGATTGGGCTAAAAATTTTACTTTGGATTTTTCGGACTGCATTATCTTTGTGGACGGAAGCCCCACAGTAAAACAGACAGGCATAGAACAACTGCGGGATAACCACATCGGACTGCAAATCCTGGATACCGCCGGAAATGAAGTATACGCGTGCCAAAGGCCGGACAATGCACAGGACTATTACTCCAATACTGACCTTTTACAGCTTAATCAGATAGGACACATTGCTACAGAAGAAATGACCTCATTTGTTGGCATAGTAACGGAGGGTGAAAAGGACTATGCTTATATTCTTTACTTCCCTTTGAATATTCAAAAAGTAACCATGTACTTGAATGGTGAACGTTTTACAGGCGGGAAACGGCTTGTTTTCTTAACGACTGGCATTTTATTAACAGCAGTTATTTTTATAGGATTGGCTTATGGATTTTTCATGACAAAAACTATCCGCAGATTAATGATGTCCATTGGGGATATTTCGGGACGCTGTTATTTTCCTTTCAAGGCGAAAGGTGCATTTAGCGACCTGTATAACAGCCTGAATGAATTGGACGCGGAAGTAAAGGCTAGTGACAAACTGCGTGAAGAAACGGAAAGTCTGCGCCGGGAATGGATTTCTAACATTACACATGACCTAAAGACCCCGTTATCCCCCATTAAAGGTTACGCAGAAATCTTGCATGATGAAACAGAGAAAACACCGGTGCAATGTAAACGGTATGCGGGTATTATGCTGAAAAATGCGGAATACATGGAAAATCTGATCGACGACTTAAAATTAACATGGCAATTAGAAAACGGTATGCTTCCAGTAAACAGAAAGGAACAGAACATTGTCCGCTTCTTGCGGGAGCTGTCTATAGATATTCTAAACCGTCCCGAATATGAAAACCGCACCATATTATTTGAGTGTATGGAAGAAACAGCACTTTTATCATTTGACGAAAAACTTTTCACAAGGGTGTTTCAAAATTTAATTATTAATGCTTTTGTACATGGCGAAAAAAATACAGAAGTAACTGTACAAATTTCAACTTCTGAAAGCGAAGTTGGCATAACCATATCAGACAATGGAAATGGAATGAGCGAGGCAGAAACAGAACGATTATTTGAGCGATATTACAGGGGGACAGATACAGAGAGCAGAACCGAGGGGACAGGCTTAGGTCTTGCGATTGCAAAAAGCATTGTAGAGCTACACGGCGGTACAATTTCTGTTTCCAGTACCCCCGGCGTTGGGACTTCTTTTTTTATCCATTTTCCCGGCAATTAAGGTTAATTAAGGCAGAATAAAAATTAGATTAAGGTTGACTGTTTACTATGTTAAAGGTAGTGACGGTCAGCCTTTTTTCTGTTTGCAGAAGAGGAGGTGGAACATGAAAAAGAAAAAGGTGCTTTCATTCTTAGCAACGATATTGACTACCGCCCTTGTGTGCTTCGCGGTCTTTGCAATACTGCTGCGCCCGCAGACGTTGGAAATTGGCATGGTGGACTTAAATACGGTTACAGACGGCGAATATATCGGCGTTTGTCAAAACAAGATTTTAATAGCCGTTGTCAGGGTCTGCGTAGAAAACCATGAAATAACGGGTATTGAAATTTTGGAACATAAGGCTTCTTACAGGGGGCAGGCTGAAACAATCGCCGGAAAAGTATGCGCCGAACAAACATTAGAGGTTGACGCTGTATCGGGCGCGACGCTTACCAGTGATACCGTTCTGAAAGCAATTGAAAATGCGTTGAAATGACGCATGGAAAGTAGGTGTGAATTTGAAAATTATTCTAAAGTATATCTTAACAAACGTAAAAGAGCGCAAAGCAAGAACTTTCGTTATGCTTCTTTCAATTCTGTTGTCTGCTATGCTGCTGTTCGTGTCTTTTTCAATCGGCGTGTCCTATGAAAGCGCACAACAGAAAATGGCGCGCGGAATGGCGGGGAGTGCAACTGTTTCAGTTCAAAGTGTGGAGGCTGGTGTCCATGCAGACGATATTCCTGAACTGCCTGACATAAAGACAAAAGCGGGAATTGTAGAAGGAACTTCCCTTTACCATGAAAACGGATACTATGAAACAGTTGACCTATTGGCGGCTGATATGGAAGCGTTAAATCAAATCAATAAACCACGTCTGCTTGGCGGCGAAGTTACCGCTTTTTCCGGCAATCAGGTTATCTTGCCGGATAGGTTTACATCAAAATACGGTATAGAAAAAGGCGACACTGTTACCTTACAGATAAACGGCTCATCGGTGGATTTTGAAGTGGCGGAAATTGCAGCTTATGATACGGTTTTCCTGCGCCACACAAGAGGCGCGACAGCACTTTTGCCTTTGGAAACCTTAAAAGAAATTTTAGACTGGGACGACGGTTATAGCAAAATTCTGATTGAACCTGCCGAACCCACCGCCACAGGTAATTTAATTTCTGAATTACAAAGTACGCTTGATAACGGGCAATACAGGGTATCAGAGGTTGTCAATGAAGCGCAGATAGCTGCCGACGCAAGACAGAAATCCATGCCGTTTTTCCTTATCAGCTTCTTTTCGCTGACTATGAGCATTTTTATCATTTACAGCAGTTACAAAGTCATTACGTTAGACCGCTTACCGATCATCGGCACTTTCCGCAGTATTGGCGCGACGGAAAAGACCGTAACCCGTATTCTGCTTTTGGAAAGTCTGTTTTACGGCTGCACAGGCGGGCTGATTGGTATTCCTATGGGTATGATCGTATTAAAAGTCATTTTGCAGGGAATGGGCAAATCATTATCGCAGGGAATAGAAATCCCCGTTGTAATTTCTGTCCCCGGCGTTTTCCTATCTTTTGCTGTTGCTGTAATTGTATCTTTGCTTTCCGCATGGCTGCCTGTCCGCAAGGCGAGCCGGCTGCCGATAAAAGATGTTGTCTTAGGTACAGTGGAAGAAAAGCGTGTCCCCCGCCCTTTAATTGTCGGAACAGGAGTTGTGCTGTTTATCGTGTCTGTACTATTGCCGCATTTTGCGTCCGGCACGATGCTTTATCTTGCAGGTGGCTTTTCCCTGTTAGGTCTGATTGCCGCCACTATCTTTGTGATACCGATTTTCACAAATATAGCAAGCGCAGTATTAGAGCGTTTCTACGGTGTGATAGCCGGAAATGAGGGTAAGATTGCTGCCCGCAACATGAAAGACAATCGGAACATCACACAAAACATTACACTGCTGTTTATCAGCATATCCGCAATCATTGCAATCAGCGTTGTCGGAAATTTTGTGACGACCTATATCAGCGACGTTTTTCATGGCGCCAAGCTTCAAGGTTTTGCAGATGGACGTATGCAGCCAGAATTTGTGGAACAGGTAGAAGAAATGGAGGGCATTGAAAAAGTGCTGCCCCTCTATGTGATTAACGGCAAAATACAGACAGAGGGTGTGACTTTTTCACGTTTAGAGGGTACCAAAGATTTAGAGCTCTATAATTCCATGCTGGCTCTTAGCTATGCAGATCTGAGTATGCAGGAGCAAGCCGTAGCCGCCTTTCAAGCAGGAGAACGTGCAATCGTTTTGAGTGAGGACAGCTTGAAACAAACTGGATTTTCCGTTGGGGACGAAATCAGCCTGTCAAATGGGGAGAGCGAAAATAATTATGTGATTATCGGCAGCTTCAAATCAAGGGCAACCGATGTGGAAACCATTATTCCTGCTGCCTATGCAACTTCTGATTTTGGGGCGGAAGCCTATGACTTTTTAGCTTATACGGCCGCAGACCCCGACGCAATCATGGTACAGATACGGGCTTTGTTCGGGGACACCTCAAATTGGAGCCGTACCGTAGATGAATTTAATGCTGACGCATTATCTACTGTTGGCGCATTTTTAGAACCTATGCACAGCATGACTTATTTTATCCTGTTGCTTGCGGCTGTCGGCGTTATCAATAATCTTTTGATTAATTATATCCAAAAGCGGCGCACCATTGCCATGTACAAATCCATTGGATTAAGTAACCGTCAGAACGGGAAAATGACATTGATAGAGGGATTTTCTTCGGGGCTTATTGGCGCAATGATTTCTATTTTTGTTTCTTATATGGAAATACAGACGATTTTTCTTGTGGCGGGCCCCAAAATTTCAATGGTTCCAGAACTGGATGCCTGGACATTTCTGAAAGCGGGGCTTTTAGGAATTCTCGTCACCCTGCTTGGTTCCATAGTACCGATTATCAAAAGCCGCAGCATGAAACTGGTAGAAGAAATCAAATTTGAATAGGGAGGGATTGCTAAATGAACGGATTAGCAGAAAAAGTTGCCATTGAGGGCAAAAATATAGTCAAGGATTTTCAACTTGGCGGCACTAAAACAAGAGTGTTGAAAAGCATATCACTGAAAGTTGCTCAGGGTGAATTTGTTTCTATCATGGGACAGTCCGGCTCTGGAAAAAGTACGCTGCTTTATATTCTTGGCGGGCTTGATATGCCTACAAGCGGCTCTGTCTTTATGAACGGCATGGATATTTCAAAATTCAATGATGAAAAAATGAGCCGGATAAGACGGCAGAACATAGGATTTGTTTTCCAGTTTTACAATCTTATCCCCAATTTGAATGTAGAGGAAAATATCATGCTTCCGCTTTTATTGGACGAAAAGAAAATGCGTGACTATAAAAAACCGCTGAAAGATATTTTAGAGGTAGTCGGTTTATCTGATAAACGAAAACATACCCCCCGTGAACTGTCAGGAGGACAGCAACAACGTGTTGCGATCGCCCGAGCATTGATTGGAAACCCTGAAATTCTATTTGCGGACGAGCCGACGGGAAATCTTGACAGCCGCACCGGAACAGAAATCATGAGTCTGCTGCAGCGGATCAACAGGGAACGGAGACAGACGATTATCATGGTTACTCATTCATCGGAGGCGGCAAAAAGCAGCAACCGTATCATTACAGTGAGTGACGGACTAATAACATAAACAATTTACTATCATTTCGAAGGAACAGGTATATTTATATTATCCTAAATGTGATATAATTCCTAAGTGGAATTCTCTATTTCTGATGGAGTATGATCTCTTTCATTCAGATATTTATAAAATCACACTTTGGAACGGTTAATCTGTATTTTTTATTGACTACATAATTATGGTGCTGGGGACAAAAGATCTTTTGCCCCCGGGCATCATTATCTTAGGAGACTGTATATGCCCGTGGACATGAAAAAGCTGATCGCAGAGGCGGTTCATACGCTTCTGATCGAAAAGAAAGTCAAGAAACTGACTGTAAAAGATATTGTAGAGGAGTGCCATATTACCAGGCAGTCCTTCTATTATCATTTTGAGGACATACCGGACCTGCTTCGCTGGATTCTGGAACAGAGTAAAGAAGAATTCATGCGGGAAGCCAGGAACCAGAGAGAGGCGGAGTCGGCTCTCAGATATTTTTTCCTTATGGCGATCAATGCACTGCCATATATTAAAAAGACGGTTCAGTCCAATTATGGTGACGAGATTGAACGGCTTATGGAACAGCAGACCTACCGATTGTTTGAACAGCTTATAGAGGAAAATAATTTATACCAGGGCTGCAGCAGATTTGAGCTGAAGCTGGTTATACGGTATCACAGTCAGGCCATTATCGGGATCCTCAGGGAGTGGACGGAGGAAGACACGAAAAATCTGGATCAGATTGTCCATGGTGTGTATCTTCTGATGACGGGCGGTATCTCCCCAACTAAAACAGCAGATGCAGAAAAGTAATATATTGGATATTTATGTTTGACATTTTTTCCAGAGTGTAAAGATACTTTACACTCTGGATTTTTTGTCTATACACGGCTTTACTTTTGGCAGTTGATGCAGACCAGCAGTGTGGATAAAATAAAATCAGGGTTTGGATGACGGACCGGCATCTGATAAATCTAATAAAATAAAGAAAGGAGCCCCTGATATGACACAAGAATTTTTGTCTGTAAAGCTTTGTGAACTGGATAATAAGATTGGCCAGGTACATAACCGGATCCACTTAAGTGAATCTGCAGATCATGCCCAAATACTGGCAGAAGTAGAAGCCCTTCAAAAGGAGTGTGTCAAAAATGAAATTGCTCTCCGCAATAAGCTGCGTTTTTCAAAAGCTCATGTTGTAGGCAGTCTTGCGGAGTCCTGTGATAGGGTGGAAGAGTTTTTTCAGGAGAAAAATTTTGAAAATCCTGCTTCAGATCATTGGGGTGACACATTTTCGGCTGAAGAAAAAGTCCTTCTTGCGGAATATGCACTGGATTTTGCCATGCAGGCTGCTGATAATGCTCTGCTGATCTCGCTGAAGGCCATGGACGCACAGATGACGCTGCTGGAAAAGGAAGGAGAAAGAATACTATGAAAGAAGTAAAAACCCCAAAGAAGCCGCTCATTTATTACTATGGAATCGTCCTGCTGATCTTGTTCCTCTTTAATGTTATTGTGTCCCCGCTTCTTATGCAGAAGCAGGTGCAGGAAATTGATTACGGAACTTTTATGGGGATGATAGAGAGTAAAAATATCGGGCAGGTAGAAATTGACGATTCGCAAATTATTTTTACGGATAAAGAAAACACGGTGATCTACAAAACCGGCGTTATGAACGACCCTACCCTGGCAGAACGGCTGTATGAATCCGGGGCAAAGTTTGAAAAAAATATTGAACAGAAAATGTCGCCTGTCTTAAGTTTCCTGTTGACATTTATTCTTCCAATGGTGATTTTTATTGGCCTTGGACAGTATATGAGCAAGAAAATGCTGCAGCAGATGGGCGGCAAGGACTCCATGGCTTTTGGAATGGGGAAGAGCAATGCAAAAGTTTATGTGCAGTCCACACAAGGTATACATTTTAGTGATGTGGCAGGAGAGGATGAGGCCAAAGAGAGCCTGGCCGAGATCGTGGATTACCTGCATAATACAAAGAAATACACAGATGCAGGCGCTTCCATGCCTAAGGGCCTCCTTCTTGTAGGACCTCCGGGTACAGGTAAAACCATGTTGGCGAAAGCCGTGGCCGGTGAAGCTGGCGTCCCGTTTTTTGCAATCTCAGGTTCTGAATTTGTTGAGATGTTTGTAGGCATGGGTGCTTCAAAAGTGCGTGATTTGTTTAAACAGGCCAAAGAAAAAGCGCCTTGTATTGTATTTATTGATGAGATAGATGCCATTGGAAAAAAGCGTGACGGACAGATAGGCGGAAACGATGAGAGGGAGCAGACATTAAACCAGCTTCTCACTGAAATGGACGGCTTTGAAGGAAATAACGGAGTGATCATTCTGGCCGCTACTAACAGGCCGGAATCTCTGGACCCTGCACTGACGCGTCCCGGACGTTTCGACAGGCGTGTTCCCGTGGAATTGCCGGATCTGCTGGGCCGTGAGGCAATCTTAAAAGTCCATGCAAAGAAGATCAAGGTTGCTGATGATGTCAACTTCCATACTATCGCCCGCATGGCATCAGGGGCTTCCGGCGCCGAATTGGCCAATATTATTAATGAGGCAGCGCTCAGCGCCGTGCGTGCTGGCCGGACAATAGTAAACCAGGCGGATTTAGAGGAGAGTATTGAGACAGTTATTGCCGGATACCAAAAGAAAAATTCAGTCCTTTCCGACCATGAGAAAAAGGTTGTGGCATATCATGAAATCGGCCATGCCTTGGCAGCTGCCATGCAGAGCCATTCGGCTCCGGTTCAGAAAATCACCATCATCCCCCGGACTTCCGGCGCATTGGGGTACACTATGCAGGTAGAAGAAGGTGACAAGTATCTGATGACCCAGAAGGAAATAGAGAACAAGATCGTTACCTTTACAGGAGGGCGTGCAGCGGAAGAGATCGTGTTTGGTGAGATTACTACCGGCGCTTCCAATGACATAGAACAGGCGACTAAGCTGGCAAGGGCCATGATCACCCGTTACGGCATGAGTGAAGAATTCGATATGGTGGCGATGGAAACGGTAACTAACCAGTATTTAGGCGGGGACACTTCTCTGACATGTTCCGCGAACACGCAAAAAGAGATAGATAAAAAGGTTGTGGAGCTGGTAAAAAAACAGCATGAAAAAGCAAGGAAGATTCTTTCAGAGAACAGAGAAAAGCTGGATGAACTGGCTCAGTTCCTTTACGAGAGAGAAACAATAAACGGCGAAGAATTTATGGAAATCTTAAACCAGGGAGGTGCAAACCAATGAGAAAACGTTCTGCTTTTGGCTGGCTAGAGCTGATAATTGGGATTATAATGGTCTTTCTTGGAGTTTTTATCTTTGTTCGTCCGGAAACAGCATTGACGGGGATTGTGATCCTCTACGGCATAATAGCTGTTGTCATGGGAATCACTGATATTATGTTCTATGTAAAAATGGAACGGTATACAGGATTTGGCCCTGCTGTCTCTCTGATTTCCGGTATTTTCAGCGTCATGGCAGGTATTATGCTTCTGGTATATCCCAGTGCAGGGAAATGGATCCTGGTACTTCTCCTGCCTATCTGGTTTATAGCACACTGTATCTCCAGACTGTCACATTTGAGTATCATCCGGATTATGGCAGGAAGTTTCTTTTACTATTTTACTCTTATCATGAACATAATAGGAATTATTGTGGGGTGCATGATGATCATTAATCCTGTTATATCTCTTTTTACGGCAGGATTTCTGATCGGTATCTACTTTATCTTGTCCGGAATCGACAGCATTGTAATGGCAGTCAGTAAGATAGGTTTACGTTAAAGAAAACTTGATGTGGTAATGAGCCGGGGAACAATTTGTCCGATCGACAGATTGTTCCCCGGCTTTTCTATTCTTTAAAGCAGTTTCCAGTCGAATATATATGTGATCCATGATATACTTTTTATATGCTTTTAATTATATGAGGAGGTTTTTATGGGGAATTGCGAATTAACTATACTAATTGTTGAGGATGATGAAAGCATCAGGAATATATTGAAATCCTTTATTAAACAACACGGATATAATATAATAACTGCTAATGATGGGATTGACGGATATCATAAATTCAGGGAAGCTTCTCCGGATCTGGTGATTTTAGACATCATGATGCCGAGAATGAATGGTTACGACTTATTGAGTAAAATCAGAGGCTCGTCCGATGTCCCTGTCATACTGTTAACAGCCCTGGGAAAAGAAAAGGACCAGTCTCACGGCTTTGATCTGGAGGCGGATGATTATATCATAAAGCCTTTTTCCTATCCCATACTTATGAAAAGAATTGAAGCAATCTTTAGAAGAAATAAGAAGATAAACACAGTAGATAAAAATACGGCTTTGATCTTCGGCGATCTGAGGGTGGAGACAGCAAGAGCTGAAATTTATTATAAAGAGGAACAGATAAAGTTTACACCGAAAGAATATGAACTGATCAAATTTATGCTGGAACATAAAAATCAGGTGTTCACACGCACACATCTGCTGGATATCCTATGGGGAGAGGACTATTATGGGAATGAGAAAGTTGTCGACAACCATATCAAAAACATCAGGAAAAAATTGGATATGGAACTTATTGAAACAGTCTGGGGCATGGGTTATAAGATTGCCGGTCGAAATCAGGAAGCACCTAAGCGTTAAATTATTCCTCCAGCTTTTTTGTATTTTATCGCTCACAAGTGTTGCCATTGTGGGGGTGGTCCAACACTATTTACCACTCCGTTATATTGAAAAAATATCCGCTGATTTAAGCACTGAAACAGATAAATTAATCATGACTTTAGAAGGTGTACCTGAATCGGAGATAGAAGATTATATAATGGCGTTCTGTCTGGAAAACGGTACTGAAGCGCAGCTTTATGATGATAAGCAGAATGATATTTACTGTGTGGACTTATCGAAGAGTCTTCTGATTAAAGACGCCACCATCGGACAGGTGATCTCCTGGGATTTCATGAATTCAAATAAGCTCTACCGCCTGGATATCTCCATTTCCCACACGGGAGGGGCTGATATTGTAAACACGATCAAAAGTTTGTATCCGTTGATTCTCAGTGTCATATTCGCAGCGTCAATGGTGATAGCTCTCATTTATTCGAGGTTTATTGCGAAACCCATTGTAGATATCAGTAAAATAGCGAAACGCATGACTACCCTTGACATGACATGGCAATGCAGGGTCAGGAGAACGGATGAGATCGGTATGCTCGCTGACAGCTTAAATAAAATGTCCAGACAGCTTTCATCCACCCTTGAAGATTTGAAAACATCGAATACTATACTGCAGGATAAAATGAATAAAGAGCGGGAACAGATTCAGCAGCGCTCTGATTTATTCATGGCGATTTCCCATGAATTAAAAACACCGCTCACCATATTAAAAGGGGAAACAGAAGGAATGTTGATGAATCTGGAGCCTTTCGATAACAGAGATAGGTATCTGCTCCATTCCTTACAGGTGATTGAGACCATGGAAAAATTAGTGCAGGATATTTTAACAACTGCCCAGCTTCAAACTCATAAAAAACTGCTCCATCTCTCTGTCTGCGATATTCAAAGCTTAGTCTTAGATGCTATTGAAAAGGAGAGGGATTTCATTGAAATCAGGAAAATAAACCTGCAGTATAAGCTCGCTGAGAATCTCTGTGTTACATTAGACAGAGAGCTATTTACCAAGATCGTTATCAATTTAATAAATAACGGCATTGTGCATTCTAAAGAGAATTCCAGTGTTTTTATTGAGATGTGCCGTTCTGGAAATAATTGCATTCTCACCATTGAAAATACAAATGCCCATATCCCCGAGGATGAGATCCCTCATATCTTTCAGCCGTTTTATCAGATTGATAAGTCACACTCCGGCACGGGAAACGGAATCGGCTTATACATCGTGAAAACATTTCTCGATGAACTGGGATTTGAATATGACATCGTCAATAGGGAAAACAGTGTGGTGTTTACCATCATCATGCCGCTCACAGAAGAAGCAGAGCCCTCTTAAGTTGTAAAAATCTCAAAGCTGTATTTCCGTGGGACAATTCTTCCTATGCCCTGTCTTTGACCAAGTAAGACTTCATTATTTTTTACCGGCGCTTCAATGCCGGTAATTTTTTTTGGAATCCATACTTTTTCCATACTTTTTACTGCTATCCTTATCTTATCAAAGATAAAGGAGCTGATTTTTATGAATCTCTTTACACTCTCAATGAAATACCTGTTACACAAGACAAACCGGATGTTTCTTATAATATTCACCTTCTTGATCGTGAATACATTGATTTTTTCAATGATATCCATTTACCATTCGGCAAACAATGCGATTTCTCAAATGGCCCCGGAGGAACAAAATTATTTTTCCATTTCTTCAGAATATGATTACGATTCTGCAGTGGTGATATCAGAGGGCAGTACCATCAGTATGCTGACAGCACCATTTCCTATCACCCAGGAGGTATTGGAAAAAATCAGAGAAACGGAATACATCGAAGAATACGCATACCAATATCAAGTAATAACACCTGCAGTTTCAGATTTAAATGGAACCCCGCTCAAAATGGTCAGCCCTGAAGGAACAAAAGACATTGAAGATTCCAGCTGGTTTTCTTATGTCCGCGGTGTCTCGGATTCTAAGCTGCTGTATGATGACACTATAACGCTTAGGGAAGGGGAGCATATAGAAAGCAGCTCACGGCTGTCGGCCCTCATCAGCACAGAATACGCTGATCTGAACCACCTAAGCGTTGGCGATAAACTGCGGTTAACTGCGGAAGGCAGTTCCGTTGATGATGCCGTGGCGCCAGACAGTGCTGATGTAACAATTATTGGGTTATTTGAACCTAAATTTTTAAACAGCGGAGACAAAGTGCAGCCGTATGAACTGGCCTCAAATGATATCTTTATAGATTTTCATACAGCTTCTGTTTTAGATCCCTATGATTTTGGCATGACATACGCCAAATTTTATGTGTCCGGTTCCGGTGTACGCAGTGATGTTATAAAGAGCGTGAAAAACCTGGAAATCAATTGGGACCACTATAGTTTAATTGATGGTTTTAATGAAACCGTGGTGGACAGTGATTCCATTAAAAAGATCGCCGGCTTATTTTTACTGCTGACTGGATTCACCATACTGATCAGCTTATTCGTCATCACAATGATCTTAATACTGCAGGCAAGAGAACGCATTTCCGAGGTGGGAATTTTCTTGTCCCTGGGAGTGAGCAAACGGCGGATCATGTTGCAGCATTTCGTGGAAATCCTGCTGCCTGCATTACTATCCCTGCTTTTGTCACCCTTCATCAGTTCTTTTATTTTGAAGGCCCAGGATTATATACAAATAGGAGCCAATTCACTTCAACCCCAGGTTTCCGTTATCGCAGCCGTTCTTTTGATAAATTTGTGTTTGATCATAACTGCCACTTATGTATCCTGCTTCCAGCTACTTAACATGAAGCCGGGGGACATATTCGTCAAATTGAGTTAGTAGGAGGGGAATTATTATGAGCCCGGTCAAACGAGCATTTCACTATTTCACACGCAAAATAACTCACAGTATAATAATGGTCCTTACATTGACAGCAATATTTATTTTAATTTTGACAGTGCTCTCGGCCACCGCCGCTGGGAAAAATTATATTCATCAGATAAAATTAAGTTTCAGCAAAAATATAACCCTGTCCTCCTACCGTTCAACTGATGTTCTCACCTGTGAAAATATTAAAAAGATTGCTGACACTCTCGGCGCTGTTAATTATAAGTGTCTTTCTAACACTCTGCCGGCGGAGCTGTTAAATGAGGCTGGAAAACCACTGGACGTTTACTTAAAAAAGGATATTCTGGTGAGTGCAGGCTTTGAACATGCAGGAACGGTACGAAGCAACTCTTCCTCTGAACAGGACGAATTGTTCGCTGATGGTACGTTTGAGCTGACCGAAGGAAGACATCTTAATAAAAATGACGGAGGGAAGGCATTGATCCATAGAAATTTGGCAGAAGCTAACGGCTTATCTGTGGGTGATATTATCGGACTGGATTTTCCGGGGGAAATCGTTGAGGATCTTTCCGGAGATTATGACACGGAAAATATGGATTTAAAGGGGAGCAATGTGCAGATCGTTGGAATTTTTCAGACAGCGCAGCCTGCGGAAGAAGCTTCCGGACTGGAATTATCCCATTTACTCTGTGAGAATAGCTGCTTTATCGATATGAACACATATTCTTCTTTTTTTAGATCAGATGGGAGCACTTTTTTTCATAAAGTGACTTTTACAATTTCTAACTCCGCAGAATTAGAAAATGCTGTAAACACCATCCAGAACCTGGATTGGATCGATTGGTCCGCCTGCAGTATCTGGTCCGATATTGATGTTTATGGCCCGGCCATTGATGCACTTTCTTCTTTAAATGATTTATTAGAAACAGGACTTTTGTTAATTCTGCTTGTCTGCCTGTTGATTTTAATTATTATCATTTCTTATGGGGTGAAGAGGAGAAAGAAGGAAACAGGTATTTTATTAGCTCTTGGCATTACCCCTAATTCCATCGTATTACAGCATATCATCGAGGCTCTGCTTTCCACGGTTACGGCCATCCTCTTGTCCATAATTTTAAGCGGAGGCATCGTAAAGAGCGGGAGTGATTACCTGATAAATACAACTGTAAATCAAGCAAATGAAAACGGCGATGCATCCCATAATGATCCTGGTATTTTGAAAACAAACCCCGTGTTCACACTCGCCAGTACAACAATTTACAGTGCAGCCCTTTTAGAAACCGCTTTAGTGACTATATCAGCTATCGCGGTAAGTGTTCCATTTATGCGCAAGAAACCAAATGAACTCATTAAAATTTAAATTTGGAGGTTATCTCTATGTTAGAGCTTAAAAATATTAATTTCTCATATAATCGAAATTCTTTCGTGTTAAAGAATTTAAATGCAGCCTTTTTGCCCGGAAAAGTTTATGCTATTTTAGGCGCTTCAGGCTGTGGAAAGACTACACTGCTCTCTATTCTGGGCGGGCTGGACATTCCAGATGAGGGCTCTGTTCTCTTAAATGGCAGACCAATAAATGAAAAAGAGCTCCCTGACTACAGGCGGAAAGAAGTGGCTTTTATTTTTCAAAATTTCAACCTTATCGATTACCTGACTGCCGAAGAAAATTTAAATCTCATTTCTACATTGGATGCACTTCCTGTATTGGAAAAGGTAGGGATCGATAAGAAGCTGGCGAAACAGAATGCTTTAAAGCTCTCCGGAGGCCAACAGCAGCGTGTAGCTGTTGCCAGAGCGTTGATTTCCGATGCCTCTGTCTTGCTGGCAGATGAACCTACGGGGAATCTGGATGTGGCAAACGCAGACGCCGTCACGAAATTATTAGTCAACTATGCGCACAATTTAGAGGATAAATGCGTGATCATTGTCACTCATTCAGCGGATGTGGCCAATCAGGCAGATGTGGTGTTAAAACTGGAAGGCGGGATATTAAAGTAACCAGTATGTTTTGCGGGTGCCACATTGTTTGTCTGATTTACAGTAAGGAAAAATATGATATACTGATATATAAAATACCGGCATGTAAGGCGATAACGATGTTTATTTAAATCTCAAAGCGGTGGGAGAGTGTATCGTATTTTCAGGACAGGAGGTTTCGGGCAATGGTAAATACAGAATTATTCAGGTATGACATAATTCAAAAGTTTAATGAGACTGAGATCATGCTCTATAAATATATGATTTCTAATGCAGAAAAAATACCATATATGACGATCAGGGAGCTTGCGGCAGATGTTAATATGTCAACTTCTACCATTATAAGATTTTGTAACAGACTGGATTGCGCGAGCTATAATGATTTCAAGGAACAATTTGGCAGATATATAAAAGAAAGTGCCGGTATCACTCCGGGTTTTGATCTTAAACAATTATTGCATTACTTCCAGGGAACTACAACATGTGCATTCGAAAATAAAATACAGGAAGGAGTCAGGCTGATACGGGAAGCAGAGATGGTTATCTTTGCCGGTCTGGGCTCATCCGGGGCCCTGGCCAGATATGGTGCCAGATACTTTTCAAACTTTGGGAAATTTTCTGTTGGCCTGGAGGATGTCTTATATCCTCTTATGGAAACTTCATTTCCGAAAACATCTGTGATCGCATTGTCTGTCAGCGGAGAGACAACAGAACTTATAGAGACAATTCAGAAATTCCGGGCGCATGGCTGCAATATACTCAGCATCACCAATCACCCAAACTCAACAATTGCAAGGATATCTGACTGGAACATATCATACTGCTTAGAATCAGAGACTGTAAACGGCGGATTTAATGCAACATCTCAGGTCCCGGTGCTTTTTCTGATGGAAGCATTGGCCAGAAGGATCTTCTGATACACTTTAAGATCCCCAAAGCGTTTTTGCTGTGAAGCGCGGAGAAAAAAACATCCTGTTACTTGAATTAAAACAGGATGTTTTTTATAGTTATGTTATAGGAGGTATTCATATGACAGAATTAGAAAAATGTATGGCCGGAGAACTTTATAATTGCCACGACGAAGTGTTCCTGGGATTTAAGGAAAAGTCAAGGCAGCTGCTGTCAGTTTATAATGGCCTGCCCTACAGTCAAAAAGATCAGAAGCGTGAAATTTTACTTAAACTTTTCGGCAGTGTGGGAAGAAATGTCTCTGTAGGCACTCCATTTCTATGTGATTATGGAGGCAATATTTTTATTGGAAATAACGTATCCATAAATATGAACTGTACGTTTGTAGACTGCAACAGGATCAGGATCGGCAATAATGTAATGATCGCATCTAACGTTCAAATCTACACAGCAGCGCACCCGGTAGAACTGGAACAGCGTCTGACGCCGGATTGGACACCTGAAAGCGGGAAACATTTCTGTCAGACGTATGCTCTCCCGGTGACTATTGGTGACGGCTGCTGGATAGGCGGAGGCGTGATCATTCTTCCCGGAATAAAAATCGGTGAGGGCAGTGTGATCGGTGCGGGAAGTGTTGTTACGAAGAATATACCGGCTAATTCTGTTGCAGTTGGAAATCCGTGTAAGGTGATAAGAAAAATCAATGGAGAAGATGATCATGATTAAAATGGTTGGTTTTGATCTTGACGGCACCATATGCGATTCCATCCCAATGTGTATAGAAGCATTCGCGGAAGCGGCAGCTCCATATGCGGGCCATGAGCTTACAGAAAAAGAGATCATCAGTACATTCGGACTGAATGAAACAGGAATGATAAAGGCAGTCGTTAAAAATGGTTGGGAAGAAGCTCTGAACAGTTTTTATGAGAATTACAAAAATTTGCATGAGATGTGTTCTGCACCTTTCGATGGCATCTGCGAACTGATTGCCTGTCTGAAGCAGAATCAGATTATTGTGCCGCTGATTACAGGGAAAGGGGAAAAGAGCTGTAAGATCACACTAAAAAAACTGGGGCTTGAACAAATATTTGATGAAGTCCTGTATGGATCGGAGGAACGATTCAATAAAAGAGAGAATATACTTTATTTATTAGAAAAATACGCAGTTAAAAAAGAGGAATTTATATATATCGGAGACACTGTTCAAGATGCTGACGCCTGCAGCAGCATTGGAGTGACATGTCTTTTAGCTGCATGGGCCGAACTTGCGGATCCCGCCAGATTAAAAGCCCATAATCCTTATACTTTTGAATCAGTATTTGAACTGAAGAAATTTCTGGAGTTAAAAATCAAGTGACTATAATGTTACTATTCACACGTTACCGTTCCGCGAGGTGTTTTCGTGCGTATTTTGCACGAATATCCCGAGTTTTGCAGCGCGAAACGGCGTTTTTTGCCGTTTCTGTGCATCGCGGAGCGTGTTACTGGTCACGGAGTGAACAGTAACACTATAATACATTTTAAATATTTCATATGAAAAATGAGGTATGATTTGGAACAGATATCTGCTATAATCATAGCAGAGGTTCTGTCCGGAGTGCAGCAGCGCCTGAAATAGTTATCTATGGTGAAAGAAAGCGTAAAGCCCTATCCGGTATAAAAAGTATAAAGGAATAAAAGCAGATGAATTTAGAATTCCTAAAAAAGTTGAATTTTAACCGCCAGTTTGAAACGGAAGCTGAACGGGAAAGAGTACTAAAACATGCGGCAGCAGACAGTTTAGCCAGTGGTAAGAGAGCGGTTCCAACAATAATTTTTTTTGAGATCATAATGCTGGGGATGTGGTTTCTGCAGGGCGGATTTTTTAGCAGTATGGAGCATATAGCTTATTTTATAGCGTATACTTCTCTTTTGCTGTGCAGTGTGGCAGCTTATATTATACTAATAGCCGTGGGCAGGGATATTGAGCACAGATATCGATTACTTCAGGATTTGAGCGTGGTATATGATGCATTTATGGTGATATGGTCTGTCTATATCACAGCTATTGATGCCCATTACAACGGTAGTTTTTCCGGCATTGTTTTTATCACGATCCTTGTTATTGTGCCGGTTGTTTCATTTGTGAAACCAGTCTTTTATGTTATCTTTCATGTAGTTGGCTGCGGATTGGTACTTGCTATAATCAGTGTCTATATAAAGGATGACGTTTGGGCAAATATTATTAATTTTTCAGTGTTTGCCATTATTTCCCTGATCTCAAGCCTTACATATTATGGAGTCAGGATCAGTTCATATAAAAGGCAGGTCATGTTGGAGGATGCAGCCGAAAGAGATGTTCTTTCCGGACTCTATAACAGACAAAAACTGGGACGGATGTCACCTGTGATATGGAAGCGCTGTGTGGAGAAGGAGATGACTCTGACTTGTATTTTATGTGATATTGATGATTTTAAGCAGATAAATGACAATTATGGTCACTTTGTAGGAGATGAGTGGATCAAGACCGTGGCGGAGATTATGAAACAATCTGTGCACGATGATCTGTGTTTCCGCTATGGGGGCGAGGAATTTATAATGCTCCTTCCTGGTGAAGACCTGAAGGATGGCATTCATGTGGTGGAAATGATACAGGAGAAGCTGAAGATATTCCCCCAAAAGCCAGGAAACATTGATGTAACACTGAGCTTTGGCATATATGAGGGACTGCCTTCTGCGGAAGGAGACAACATCGAGAAGTTCTTCTCAAAAGCGGATGCGCTTATGTATCAGGCAAAACGAAATGGCAAAAACCAGTATTGTTCTGAGAGAGTATAAGTATAAACATAGCAGCAGATTCTTACGCCCGGTGATATTTTCGGTATTCTGTAGGCAATACGTGATAGTATTCTTTAAACACTGCTGTAAATTTACTTTGATTTCCGTAACCCACAGCATGTGCGATTCTGGCAATACTATCCTGGGTTTCGAGAAGCAGTCTGGCAGCCCGTTCCATCCGGTGTTCTCTTGTATGGGCAGCAATGGAATTTCCATAAACTGCTTTGAATACATTCTTTAAGGTAGTAGGATTCATCAGATACTGTTTGGCTAAAGAATCGATAGTAAAATGTTGGTCCATATGACAGGTGAGCTGTTCATGGATATTGCGGATGATCTCAACCTGACTGGACTGATAATCAGCTAAATGCTCATTGGCTGAGACGCTGCATTTGCCCAGGTACAGCAGAAGTTCCATTGTTTTTAATTTCTGGTAAGCCGGAAGAAAGGCTTGCGGCTGTTCGTAGAAACCTGAGAAAATAGATTCAGTCTGAGCATTTCCGGCAAAAGAAGTGAGGATGCCGTTTTTGCAAAATTTCTGAATCAAAAATTCTCCGGTGATTCCTGTGCCTGACAGCAGTTCAGGAGGTTCATGTGAAAGCATATCCAGGTCAATACAGAGTGTGAATCCTTCATAATACTTATTTGGCAGTGTTATGACAGAATGTGCACAAACATCCATTGTATGCAGGCTGTAATTACCTGGACCCAGGTATACATTGTTTCCGTTTTCCATTTTCCATCCCATACGTCCAGCCCTGCAATAATTGATTTCCAGAATATGTTTCAGAGGATCATGAGGCAGTGTAAGCTGATCGGTTTTGAGGATCAGGTAAGAAAGTTCTATTCCGCGGCAGAGACAGCATGTCTCCATTTGGCTTCCATCATGGAGCCGGGCAAGCCTCTGCTCAATCTCTTCTAAATTGTACTTCATTTTAATTCTCCTTTTGCTCTAAATAGAAATGATTTTAGCCCATTTGGCAGAGTGTGATGGTGAAGCATTGACTTGTATATTTATATGCATTATACTTCGGTCATCACAATTAAACAAGTATTTAAGTATAATCAGAAATCGATCATTCAGATTAACGTATTAAAGATTGGAGCAAAGATTATGAATTTACATTTTGAACCGGTTAGTCCGGAAAATAGAACTAAAGTGGAAGAATTGCAGATATTACCGGAGCAGGCTGGTTTTATTGAAAGTGTCAGGGAATGTATGGCTGAGGCTGATGAGTTTCAGGAGTGGAAACCGGTGGGGATATATGATGGTGATTTACTTGTGGGATTTGCTATGTATGGATATTTCAGCGACTCACAGACGGAGGGAGAGGTGTGGCTGGACCGTATCCTGATCGACAGGAGATACCAGAAAAAAGGGTATGGGAAAGCGGCTGTACTGGCCCTGTTAAAAAGGCTTCAGCTTGAATATGGCAATAAACAGATTTATTTGAGTGTATACGAAAATAATGAGGCAGCTGTTAACCTCTACCAGCAGACAGGTTTTCAATTTAATGGAAAACTTGATACAAAAGGTGAAAAAATCATGAGCTTTCAATCCAATTAGAAAGTTTTTTGGCCCAAATAGAAACAAGCGGTTATAACAGGTTGACTCTTTCATGAAGAACGGCTATTATAAGAATGGACAGAAGTTAGATGATGCTAACTGAATGAAAGGGTGATACAAATGACATTAAAAGATTTAAAAATCGGAAATACGGCAACGATCCTTTCCGTTGGAGGGAGCGGCGCCCTGCGTCAGCACTTCCTGGATATGGGATTGATCCAGGGGGCTGAAGTAACCGTAATGAAATATGCGCCTATGGGAGATCCCATAGAGCTTCGGATCCATGGGTATGAGCTGACCATCCGCCTGGAGGACGCAGAGAAGATCCAAATAGGCGATCCCCATGAGAGTAAGCCTGAAAATAAATCACGGCGAAAAAAAGCTATAGTCCCTCATCCGGGATACGGGGAGGGCGGGAAGTATCATAAACGCAAGACGGAAAACCCGCTTCCGGAGGGGACAGTCCTCACATTTGCTCTGGCAGGAAATCAGAACTGCGGCAAAACTACACTGTTTAACCAGCTGACAGGCTCAAACCAGCATGTGGGCAATTTCCCGGGTGTGACAGTTGACCGCAAAGACGGGGCGATACGGGGATATAACAATACTCAGATAACGGACCTGCCGGGAATCTATTCCATGTCCCCATACAGCAGTGAGGAGCTTGTAACACGTGAATTTCTGCTGGAGGAAAAACCAAAGGGGATTATCAATATTGTTGATGCAACTAATATTGAGCGAAACCTGTACTTGACCATGCAGCTGCTGGAGCTGCATATGCCCATGGTAGTCGCGCTGAATATGATGGATGAGCTGAGGGAAAATGGCGGTTCTGTGCTGGTAAATGAGCTGGAGGAACGCTTAGGCGTGCCGGTTGTTCCCATCTCCGCGGCAAAGGGGGAAGGGATCGATGAGCTTGTAAAGCATGCAATACATATTGCCAAGTATCAGGAGTGCCCCACAGACACAGATTACTGCGATGAATCCACAGGAGGTATCCACAGGGGGATCCATGCGGTAATGCATCTCATTGAGGATCATGCCAGAGCTGTGGATATTCCGGTGCGTTTTGCAGCAAGCAAAATCCTTGAAGGCGACAGCCAGATTCTGAAAAAACTGGACCTCACCAGGAATGAAATGGAAACCCTGGAACACATCTCCCGTCAGACAGAAGAAGAGACAGGACTTGACAGGGCATCAGCTATAGCTTCCATGCGTTTTGAGTACATACAGAAGGTCTGTGACGCCACTATTGTAAAGCCGGGGGAGAGCAGAGAACGTGCACGGAGCAGAAAAATGGACCGTATACTGACAGGAAAATATACAGGAATTCCAGCATTTATCGGGATCATGGCATTAGTGTTCTGGCTGACCTTCAGTGTGATAGGTGAGGGCCTTAAAAACCTGCTGGAGGCAGGGATCGTATCTCTGACTGATCTTACGGACAGGGCAATGACAGCAGCAGGAGTGAATGATGTACTGCGTTCCCTTGTAGTGGACGGAATATTTACAGGTGTGGGCGGAGTGATCAGCTTTCTGCCGATCATTGTCACTTTATTTTTCTTTTTATCGATTTTAGAAGACAGCGGCTATCTGGCCAGGGTAGCTTTTATTATGGACAAGCTGCTGCGTAAATTAGGATTATCAGGGCGCAGTATTGTCCCAATGCTGATCGGATTCGGATGTACAGTTCCTGGTGTGATGGCTAGCAGGACACTGCCGTCTGAGCGGGATCGGAAAATGACGATTTTGCTGACCCCATTTATGAGCTGTACTGCAAAACTTCCGATCTATGCATTTTTTACAGCCCTGTTTTTTCCAAAACACGGGGCATTAGTCATGATCGGACTGTATTTGTTTGGAATTGCGGCTGGAATCCTGATGGCTCTCATTTTCAAGAAGACGATGTTTCGGGGCGAGCCTGTCCCCTTTGTACTGGAACTGCCAAATTACAGGATGCCAGGCGCCAAAAACGTAGTCCGGCTGCTTTGGGATAAAGCCAGAGATTTCCTGCAAAGAGCCTGCACGATCATTTTCATAGCAGTCCTTGTAATCTGGTTTCTGCAGAGCTTTGACCTAAGATTTCATCTTGTAACAGATTCTAAGGACAGTATACTGGCTGCTGTGGCAGGATTTATCTCCCCGGTCTTTACACCGGCCGGTTTTGGTGACTGGCGGATATCCACAGCGCTGGTAACAGGGTTTATGGCAAAGGAAAGCGTTGTTTCTTCACTGACGGTACTGTTTGGAACAACAGAAGCCCTGCTGGGAACACTGACTACAGCAAGCGCGGCCTCTCTTCTTGTTTTCTGCTTACTGTATACTCCGTGTGTGGCAGCGGTGGCCTCTATAAAGCGGGAGTTGGGAGGAAAGTGGGCGCTGGCAGTTGTCTTTGGCCAGCTGGCAATTGCCTGGATCGCTGCGTTTGCAGTGTATCATATCGCCTTGCTTTTTTGACGCAATGCATTCAGAAGTTTTGGAGGTAATCACATGAAAGTGCGGGATACTTATACATGCCCACTGGAATTGACACATGATATTATTCGTGGAAAATGGAAGCCCATTATACTGTGGCAGTTAGGGAAGGGAGCCGCCTCCCTGTCAGCTCTGCAGAACGATATAGAGGGAATAGGGCAGAAAATGCTGCTGCAGCACCTGGGGGAATTACAGACTTTTGGGATGGTGCAAAAAGAACTGCAAGAGGGCTATCCTCTTAAAGTGGAATATTCCCTTACAGATAAAGGCAGACGGATGTTAAGCATTATCTCTGCCATGCAGGAGATTGGAATTGAATTGATGAAAGAGGATGGGAAGGAAGAATTTCTGAAAAATAAAGGATTGATATAGAAGCACACAAAAAAGTGTGTAATGTACAAACAAGCCTTTTACTGTTAGAATAAAACGAAAAACAGGAGAGACATTTATTATGATGAAAAATCCGGAGCAGACTATAGGTAATATTGCAGATAAATACAGTACCGTTTTTATCAGTTATGTTGATAATGAGGGGTTCCCCATCACAAAGGCAATGCTGAAGCCGAGGATACGGGAAGGGATAAAAGTATTTTGGTTTCATACGAATACATCATCAAACAAAGTTAAATTCTTTCGGGAAAACCCAAAAGCCAGTATTTATTTTGTAGATAAGCGTTTCTTTCGCGGAGTTAGTTTGATCGGAACAGTAGAAGTGTTAGAAACAAAGGAAGCTAAGGAAATGTTGTGGCAGGAAGGCGATACCATGTATTACAGGGAAGGAGTAACAGACCCCGATTACTGTGTACTGAAATTTACTGCTGTCAGAGGAAGATATTATAGTAATTTTCATTCAGAAGATTTTGAAATTTAATATGTTTAGGGATGTAGTTTTATGACATAATACCGGGTGTCATATGTTACAAGAAAAATTTGTATTGGTCTGGTAAGATGATTTCATACTTATCTCAAGGAGGAAATATAAATGAGTTATTTTCAAAAAAATAAAGAGGCGTGGGAAGAAGCGTTTGAGCACCGTCATCCCGGCTGGGGAGAGGCAAACCATGAGAGACTGGCAAATGAAGAACTTCCCTTTTTCTGCCCGGATATAGCAAAGGAATTACGGTCAATTGATTTTCAGGGTAAGACCATAGCCCAATTTTGCTGCAATAATGGGCGTGAATTATTATCCTTAATGGGGCTTGGTGCGAAAAAAGGAGTCGGTTTTGATATTGCAGAAAATATAATCATGCAGGCCGCAGATACAGCAAAAAAGGCAAGCATTGAAAATTGCGAATTTGTATCATGCAACATCTTGGATATTCCGGAGGAATATTATCACTCTTTTGATTTTGTTCTGTTCACCATCGGAGCGATTACCTGGTTTGAAGATTTAAATGAACTCTTTCAGAAAGTGTCTGACTGCTTAAAACCCGGCGGCATTTTGTTCATACATGACTTTCATCCGGTTATGAACATGCTGCCCATGCCGGGGGAACCTGAATTTGACGAACAGCATCTTAATCAGATTGCGTATTCTTATTTTAGAAAAGAACCGTGGATCGAGAACGAGGGAATGGGATATATGTCTGTGCAATATCCTTCAAAAACATTTACCAGTTTTTCACATACACTCTCATCCATTATTAATGCTGTCAGCGGCGTAAAGCTGCATATTCTCAAAATGAATGAGTATGATTACGATATCGGTTTATCAGAGGTGTATGATAAAAAGGGATTTCCATTATCGTATCTTTTGATTGCGGAGAAATTAGCCTGAATACTGCAGAATCAGGGCAGCGGTGCATAAAGACCGCTGCCCATTTTTCATTTATAATACTGGAACGGCATTCTGAAACGTAAGTGATTCAAAAATGATCTTTCCATCACGAATCCGCTGTGTAAGCACACCACACTGCTTTTTGCCTCTGTGCTGAAAGGCAGTGCAGCTCAGTTCTGCAACGGCTTCCTTCACAGTAATCTTAGCGGCAGGATCGGTAAAAGCATCAATTTCAGCACCGGCGTTTTGGACCAGCCCCTCACAGTAATGGCGGATCGCCTCTTTTCCTTCCAGGGGATGGTCACACAGATTGGTCAGTATGACTGCATCGTGAGCATAGCCGGAAATCAACGCCTCGATATTATGATCTTTTAAATTGGCAATGTGCCTGTCTGTAATCGCCTTTGCCTCTGTATTGGTTGGAAATGGATGTGCTTTTACACCCAGGGAGGGCATTCTGACAACCGTTTTCGCATAGCCGCTCACATAAACAGCCTTTCCGTTTTCCACCATATAGGTGAAAGAAGCGAAGTTAGAAAATGGCGGCATGGAGGCCACAAGGGTTATATAGTTTTCTGTACTTTGACGGTATAGAAAATTCAGTTTATCAACGGCATGTTCTATATCCATTCCCAGTTTGACTGCAAATGATAAAGAGTTGCGCATTATGCCGGTAAGTGTATCGTGTCCCATGGTACGGGTGCGGCCGTCCAGGCGGGTAATTGCAACCAGTTCCTCAGAATAATCGGACAATGCCTCGTCCAGATTTGAATTCTTTTTCATATTCATCATGGACTCAATATGATGTGTCATTAGTTCATCCGCAGTTCTTGACATTTAAGCTTCCTCCTTTGAATGCCTGATAATTATAATATTAAATTTTATTTCAGTATTTCATGTATCGGTTTCAGCATCCGTCCGCCGCATATGGATGACTCAAACTGGATCTTCCCATTTTTTACATAATACGTTTCTGTCATGACAGTTCCCATTGCCCTGGCTTCACATACCAAAAGCATTACGCCGTCAGGTACTGATTTTGTTTTCCACTTGATCTTTGGAAATCCATGAATCCGGATATGCTTTATAATACTCCAGCTGGATTTCATAAGTCTGCTGCAGAACGTATGGATCTCGTTTTTTCCATTGCATGTATTTTTAGACATATTTGTAATAACAACGGCGCTGTCTTCGTAATCTCTTGTGATGACATTGGCATTCATGGTAAACATAGCCCTTAAGTGTCTGTGAAAAATTCTTTTTACCTCTCTGCCTTTTTCCATTTTTGTTCCAGTAATGGGAAGTACCCTTCGCTTTGGTTCAAAAATATAAAGTGTGACATAAGATATTTTCCCGTTTTTCACAATACAGGTATACGACAAAAAAGGTGAAAAAGACTTACTGCGAACAGATAATACACCATAATCTGATGTGCAGCGGTTCACGTAGACACGCACGTCGTTGGCACAGTCAAAAGGGATTTCCCTCACAAGCTGTTGCAAAAATTGTATGGCAGCGTGGCAGGACATTGTTTTTGCTTTACCGTCTGCATAGACAATAGAAACAAGATTTTTGTCGAAATCGGAAAGGATTCCATTTGCGTCCTTGTGAAGTATTTTATTAAAATGTTCCTTGATTATATGGTTTCTCACTGCTGCCTCTCCTTTCAGTTCCTGTTACAGATTTTCCTGATAGAATGAGGTAAGTTTTGCTACGGCTTTTGCCACAGGTTCCGGCTGGTCATACAGGTCATAATGGCTGACTCCCTCCAGCACTAAAATATCTTTTTTCTGTGAGGCAGCACGCTTATACAGTTCCTGGCCGTCCCGATAGGAGCCAAATGCGCCTTGTTTGTCCCCCACGATTATCTGCAGCGGCTGGGTGAGCAGCACCTCAGCCAGATGGAAGGCATCAAAGCTGAGCATGGCATTCATGCTGGAAAACAGCAGCTTGTTCGGTGAATTAGGGCTCTTGCCTCTTGGGGTAGTGTAATAATCTACTGCCTCCACAATATCTATATCAGTGATCCCTGACTTTTCCAGTTCCTCTTTACTGCCGGGAATCCATCCGACAATCATTGGCTCTGCACCGTTAATCTCTGCAGTGCGCTGTTTTCCTGCTGCCTCCATAGTCATGGCAATATTCTCACAGCTCTCACGCTGGACACGTCCGATATTAGCTCCCACCACGGTACCTACAGCTTTAATTCGGTGGTCGCTCATTGCTGCATTGACAGCGTAGCCCCCGCCTGCGCATACACCCAGAACGCCGATCCTGTCCTTGTCTATAAGGTCAAGAGTTGTCAGATAATCTACGGCACAGTGAATGTCTTCTGTACGCTGTGCAGGAATCTCTGCAAACCGTGGTTCTCCTTCACTTTCTCCCTGGCAGGATGCATCAAAAACAATCGTTACATAGCCGTTTTCAGCCATTTTTTCAGCATAGATACCGGCCGTCTGCTCTTTACAGCTGCTTCCCGGATGTACACAGACAAGGGCAGGGTTCTTTTTCCCCTCCGCCTCTTCCGGTATGTTTAGGACAGCGGCAACTTTATGTCCGCTTGCAGGAAACTGAATTACCTTTTTTGTTATTTTCATATGAAAACCTCCTTGGTTGATACTTGTGTATATTATTACTCTCGTGTATAATAACTATAAAACATGATTCTCTGATTATCAATGACCAGATTCGGGAATCTATGTAGTAATACTCATTTTTTTAAATGTGTGTAATTAAGGAGGACATTATGAGTAAAATAACAGACAGGAGAATCGCCAAATCAGAAAAAGCGATCCAGACTGCATTTCTGGAAATGCTGCTGGATGTTGGCTTTGATGCTATTACTGTGAAGGAAATGACTGAAAAAGCTGATATCAGCCGGAAAACCTTTTATCTGCATTATTTGGATAAATATGATCTGCTGAACGGGATAGTGGACGAGATGATAAGAGAGCTTACAGATCTCTGTGAAAAAAAGAAAGAAATGGGATTTGTGGAGGGCACTGTCCTGTGGTTTTACTATTTTGAAGATCATAAGCCCTTTTTTACAGCTTTGTTTTCTACAGAGAGTACGATCACTTTCCGGCACCGCCTGCTGGATTTTATCATGGAACAGCTTAATTATAAGCTGGAAGGGGTATCCGCCCAAAGGAATACAGAAGTTCTGCGTAAATTTATGGGGATGGCTGTCCTAGGTGTGATAGAGTCCTATGTATTAGATCAGTTCCATGCAGGGATTGAAGAAATCGCAAAACAGGTGGGAGAATTACTGGAACAGATCATTGTACGGGCACAGAGTGAAGAAAATGTTAAATAAAATGCAGAACATGCATTCGAAAAAGGCTTGATTTTAGTAACGAAATATATTATGCTGTTACTAAGGCTGTTATAAAGCCGGAAGCTAAATGAGAGGAGGATGGAGAAATGTCTAAAGAATGTCCTGTTTATATAGCAATCGATCTGAAGGCTTTTTACGCATCTGTGGAGTGCAGGGAGAGGAACCTCAATCCGCTGACGACAAATCTTGTGGTGGCAGATGAAGGCCGCACAGAGAAGACTATCTGCCTTGCTGTCTCTCCATCCCTGAGAGCTTACGGAATACACGGAAGACCGCGGCTGTTCGAGGTTGTGCAGAAGATTCGGGAGGTAAATGCCGGGCGCCTCTTAAAAGCGCCGGGACATGTATTTTCCAGATCTTCTTATGATACAGACGAGCTTAAAGAATCAGCAGACGCGGAGGCCGGCTATATTGTCGCCCAGCCCAGGATGGCATTTTACATGGAGTACAGCACCAGGATTTATGATATTTACCTGAAATATGTAGCTCCTGAGGATATCCATGTCTACTCGATCGATGAGGTATTTATGGATGTGACACATTATCTGGCTGCTTATCAGATGACGCCCCGTGAGCTGGCAATGAAAATCATACAGGATGTGCTGCAAAATACCGGAATAACGGCAACAGCGGGGATAGGGACAAATTTATATCTGTGTAAAATCGCAATGGATATTGTTGCCAAACGCATCGAGCCGGACAAAGACGGAGTCAGGATCGCACAACTGGATGAAATGTCTTACCGCAGACAGCTCTGGTCTCACCGCCCTCTGACTGATTTCTGGCGGATCGGCAGGGGATATGCAAGGAAGCTGGAAGCTAATGGGATGTTTACCATGGGAGATGTGGCAAGGTGTTCCCTGGGCGGACTAAATGAGTATCACAACGAAGATTTACTTTACCGGTTATTTGGTGTAAATGCGGAACTTCTCATTGACCATGCCTGGGGATGGGAACCGTGTACGATGCGTGATATCAAATCCTACAAGCCAGCGTCCAGCAGCAGTTGTTCGGGGCAGGTCCTTCAGCAGCCCTACGACTTTGAAAAAGCAAGGATTGTTGTTAATGAAATGGCTGACTTGCTGGCGCTTGATCTGGTTGAGAGAGGACTGGTGACGGACCAGATCGTCCTGACGGTTGGTTACGATATTGAAAACCTCACAGATCCTGACAGGAAAAAAAGATACCGGGGTGAGATCACCACTGACCACTATGGCAGAAGTATACCCAAACATGCACACGGCACGGCAAATATTGGACGTATGACCTCCTCAGCAAGGCTGATAACAGATGCTGTCACAGAACTATATGACAGGATCACAGACCAAAACCTCATGGTAAGAAGAGTGTATCTCTCCGCAAACCATTTAGCGGAGGAGGGGACGGCAGAGAAAGCTCAGTCATTTGAACAGATGGATTTGTTTACCGATTATGCGGCACTGGAGAAAGAAAAGGAAACAGAGCAGGCGAAATTAGAACGTGAGAAAAAGATGCAGCAGGCGATGCTCAGCATTAAGAAAAAGCATGGCAAGAATGCGATCCTGAAAGGTATGAACCTTTTGGACGGCGCAATGGCAAAGGAACGCAATAAACAGATCGGCGGGCACAAGGCATAATGCGGCTGCCCGGAAAGGAGACTGCAATGGAGGATACAGATATTAGCAGATATGAGGATATTATCAGCCTTCCCCACCACGTGTCGGCTTCCCGTCCGAATATGCCAATTCCTGACAGGGCAGCACAGTTTGCACCGTTTGCCGCCTTGTCAGGACATGACGCTGCAGTTAAGGAAACAGCCCGTCTGACACAGGAGCGGAGAGAGCTGGATGAGGGGATCAGGGAAATCCTGGATGAAAAATTGAGGATGGTGCAGGAAATGCTGCATGAAGATCAGCCTCAGATTACTGTAACATATTTCTGCCCGGATGAAAGAAAAGCAGGGGGGGCTTATGTGACGGTTTCCGGCCAGGTCAGGAAGATTGATCTATACGGACACTCGCTTATCATGGGAGACGGACGGCAGATTCCAATTGAAGAAATCTATGATATAGAATTGTAATACTCCCTTTTTGCCAACCGCATATAATGCTTATATAAGGAATCAAACGGCTTTGTATAATCATCGATCCAGGGTTTCCTTTTTCCGCAGAAATGCAGAATGACCGTGTTCTGCATGACCCACGACATTGTGTACGCGCCCCAGCTCCGGAGCAAATATCCGGAGAAATATCTTGTATCATAATTCCAGATCTCATCCTTCAGCGGCATAGTCAGTTCGCCATATAGATAATTGAAAATATCCTGGTCGGGGAGCAGCAGTTCCGCAGCGTGTTCACGCACACTGTTAAAAATAACATCCGGATTTACTAATGTCCGGGCCTTATTCAAATCTATCAGCATAACACCGGTGTTGTAATAGTCGTGTCCGGTGTCCAGTCTGATCCGGTTGATTCCGTTCATAATGTCGATAACTCCCACATGGGACGCAGCGGCAAAAATGCTGCCCTTCAAATCCATTTCCCATAATGGGCGGAGCGGATTTATAACCAAAATATCCGGGTCCAGATAGATCACTCTTTCCAGCCCCTCCGGAAGAAGACACGGGGCCAGCAGGCGGTAATACATCTCCTGAGGATAGCGTTCAGTTAAGGGGGCGGACTGAAAAAGACTTCGGTCCACAGGCAGCAGGATCAGCCTGATGTTCAGCCCGGCGCATTTCTCAATCAGCCAATTTGTTTTTTCCTGTGAAATTGAACTGTGCAGAAGAAATACCTGAAAACGTTCAGCAGGATTGTTGATGGAAACGGAGTTGAGCATGGTCCAAAAAGGTTCCAAGTAATTTTCGTCAAAAGTAACCAACAGATTGATTATATCGTTTGGCATAAAAACCTCCTTAATGAAAGTTAAGAGATATTAGTGATAAGATACGTTATCCGGCTTAAGCAACCTCAAACTGGCTGTTGTAAAGTTCTGCATAAAAACCACCTTTTTCCATCAGCTCTGTATGGCTGCCGCTTTCAATAATATCGCCGTCTTTTAATACTAAAATGATATCCGCATTTTTGATAGTTGACAGGCGATGGGCGATGACAAAAGAGGTGCGTCCCTGCATCAGCTTATCCATGGCATTTTGTATCAGCACTTCTGTTCTTGTATCAATGGAGCTTGTGGCTTCATCTAAAATCAGCATAGGGGCATTATCGATCATGGCCCGGGCAATGGTGATCTGCTGACGCTGACCCGCTGAGAGGCTGATCTTATCATTGATCACAGTGTCATATCCTTTTGGAAGTGTCCGTATGAAGTGGTGAAGTCCCACAGCCTTGCACGCCTGTCTGAGCATCTCATCTGAGATATTTTTCTTATTATACACAATGTTTTCCCTGATGGTCCCTTCAAAAAGCCAGGTATCCTGTAGTACCATGCAGAAGAGGGAATGGACCTGTTCCCTGGTCATCAGGCGGATTGGAACGCCGTCGATCAGGATTTCTCCGCTGTTTACTTCGTTGAATCGCATCAGGAGGTTGACTAGTGTTGTTTTTCCCGCACCGGTAGGTCCTACAATGGCAATTTTCTGTCCGGGACGGGCTTTGGCAGAAAAGTTATGGATAATGATTTTGTCCGTGCCTTCATATCCGAATGTTACATTCTTGAATTCTACGTGGCCGGTAACTGTCTGGGGCTTTAATGTCTTATGGCTTTCATCCGCCATTTCTTCCGCATCCAGAAACTCAAATACACGTTCACCGGCAGCAACCGCCATCTGCAGGCCCTGAGCCAGCTGGGCGATCTGTGTGAGAGGCTGGGTGAAATAACGCACATAAACCAGGAAGGCTACGATTACCCCAAAAGAAATATGTCCGTTCAGAGCTAAAGCAGCGCCTACGACAATAACAGCCACATAGCCCAGGTTATCTACAAAAGTCATGATGGGCATCATCAGCCCGGAGAGGAATTGAGCCATATATGTGCTCTTGTTCAGCTTTTTATTAAGACTCTTGAATGGCTCATACATCTGCTGTTCAGCATTATATGCTTTTACAATTGTATGTCCTGTATACGTTTCTTCAATGTGGCCGTTAATTTTCCCCAGATATTTCTGCTGGTTATCAAAATGCTTCTGGGATTTGCTCATGATGATCATCATGACTACAAAGCCAAGGATCACTGATGCAATAGCTGTGACGGTCATGATCCAGTTGGTGGCAAACATCATGATCAGGGAGCCGGCCAGCATAGTAACAGATGATACCAGGGTGGTCAGACTGTTGTTCAGATTCTGCCCCAGAGAGTCCACATCGTTGGTAATACGGGAAAGGATATCCCCTGTGGTGTTTTTATGATAAAACCACATGGGCAGGCGGTTGATCTTCTGACTGATATCCGTCCGCATTTTCTGGGAAATCCTTTGGGTGACTGTTGCCATGATCCATCCCTGTATAGTGTTTAAGAGTGAACTTAACAGATACAGGACAACAAGAAGCCCTCCGATTTTGGCAATGCCGGACATATCAAGGTTTGTCATAATTCCTTCTGTTATAAGATTAGTCATATCCTTGAGCTTTTCAGGACTGATAAGAGCGATCACAGTTCCTGCAATGGCGGATATCACCGCCATAATGATAACGGCCAAATGCTTCTTGGAGTAGGAGAGCAGGGCCTTCACTGTTTTTTGTGTATCTTTTGCCTTATGGAAGGTTCCTCCCAGTCCGGAAAGATCAGAGAGATCCATCTCCGGTGAAGTTTGGTTTTCCTTAAATTTTTCATTATTCATTTTCCAGTTCCTCCTTTGAAAGCTGGGAATAGGCGATTTCCTTATATAAGCCGCAGGATTTCATCAATTCCCGGTGGGTTCCCATTCCGGCAATTCTGCCTTCATCCAGAACAATGATCCTGTCAGCATCTTTAATGGTCCCGATCCGCTGCGCCACAATAATGATGGTAGCGTCTGCTGCCCGGCGCCGCAGTTCACTGCGCAGCAGCTTATCGGTTTTATAATCAAGAGCGGAAAAGCTGTCGTCAAAAATAAGAATCTCAGGATCTCTTGCGATAGCTCTTGCAATGGAAAGACGCTGCTTCTGACCGCCGGAGAGATTGGTGCCGCCGGGAGCGATATAGCTTTGATAGGAGTCCTCCATTTTCTCTACAAAATCCCTGCTCTGGGCAGTAGAAATGGCGGAAACAATAGCTTCCCTGCTGACACTGCCGGTTCCATTTGAGCCAAAAGACACATTCGAAGAAACATCTCCTTTAAAAAGAATGGCTTTCTGGGAAACATACCCGATCTTATTGCGCAGCGTGGCTTGTGTAAAATCTTTCACATTGATGCCGTCTACATAAACTCCGCCTTCCGTGGCGTCATAAAATCTTGGTATCAGATTGACGACTGTACTCTTACCGCAGCCTGTCGCACCGATAAAAGCGACAGTCTCCCCCTTATTGGCCTGGAAACTGATGTCCTGAAGCACATAGTCCTCTGCGTCCGGATACCTGAAACTCACATGTTTAAACTCAACCCGCCCTGGTTCCGCAGTATGCAGATCGTTGATTGTTCCGTCACGAAGGGCAGGGTCTGTCTCAAGGACTTCACAGATACGGTTTGCAGATACGCTGGCACGGGGAATCAAGATCAAAACCATCACGAGCATCATAAATGCCATGAGCAATTGAATAGCATAAGAGGAAAATACCATCATATCCGAAAAGATGGACAGACGTTCCATTACAGCTGCGGAAGAGATCAGCACAGCGCCAATCCAGTACACTGATAAGGTCAGACCATTCATGATCAGTTCCACCGAGGGCATCAGCGCTGCCATAAGGCGGTAGGAAAACAGATTAGTGTCAGTGAAGGCGTCATTGGCTTTTGCAAATTTATTCTCCTGATATCCCTCTGCGTTGTAGGCACGGACAACCCGCAGCCCGGTCAGGTTTTCTCTGGAGACACGGCTCAGGTCATCGGTCTGCTGCTGGAGCAGTTTGAATTTGGGAATTGCAAGAGCGATCATTACCACAGATACTACAAGCAGTGCCGCCACGGCAATACCTGTAGCAAGAGACCACTGCCAGCCTTTGTCTAAAATCTTTATAATAGACCATACCGCCAGAATGGGCGATTTGATCAGAATCTGCAGCCCTATGACTACCAGCATCTGGACCTGTGTAATATCATTTGTGGTTCTTGTTATAAGGCTGGGGATAGAAAAGTTATTGATCTCCTGCATGGTGAACGACTGAACTTTTTGAAATAAGCCGGTCCTCAAACGGGAGGCCAGATTAGTCGTGATCCGTGCAGCAAGCCCGGCGATGATGATGGAAATTGCAAGGCTTCCGAGGGCAAGCAGCAGCATTCTGCCGCCGGCAAGTAAAATTTCCTTCATTTCACTGCCTGGTGTCTGGACAAGTTCCGTGATCTTACCCATGTATTCAGGCAGGGTTAAGTCAAGCCATACCTGTATAACAATGAGCCCAAGGCTTACAGCAGTAAGCCCCCATTCTTTTTTTGTTAAATTTTTCAGTATTTTGATCAAGTTAGTTCCTCCATTCTAAATAACGGATATTGCAGAATTCTGTTGTATAAGTATCCGATTTCGGATTCTTATATTATAGTCCGAAATCGGATACTTGTCAAGTGTTAATATCTTCGTTCTCTGTGAAATAAAAAAAGCTGAATACCAAACTGGTATTACAGCTCATTAGATAGTCAAAACAATTCTTTGTTTATAGTTTCATGATTGTATTTTGTTTGTCTGTTAGATTTCCTCGTCTAACAAAGAAATGTATTTTGCCAGCAGTTCTGTACAAAGCTGCAGCTGCTGGGGAGATATCTGGCCGATAGCTCTCTGCTCTGCTTCATAGACATTTAAAATAACTTTTTCGCCGAATTTCTGTCCTGCTTCTGTCAGACGGATGACTTTTTTATTACGTGTGCCCGGTATTGTCTCCAGATAGACAAGCCCTTTTTTTATCATTCCCGATACCACAGAATTGACTGTCTGTTTAGGCAGCGACCACATTTCACAAATACTCTGCTGTGACTGTTCCCCATCCAAAGCGAAAAGTGCATACCATACCCAAAACTCGTTATCAGAAATATCGTGCTGGCTGGCTGCTCTGTGATAGATTGCAGTCAGCTCTTTAAATTGCTGATTGAATATTTCAAATAATTTTTTGTTTTCCTGCTGCATCTTGTGTCCCCTCTCTGAGTATAAAGATATTTTAAGAATAGTCCGAAACCGGATACTTGTCAAGTATTTCAGGAAAAATTATCAGTGGTTTTTCTATACTCTTTGGAAAACAGGGCAGCCAGATCCTCCATATTACGCAATGGCATGGGACAAAATGAAGTGACTGACAGAAAATTATTAATTTATTTATATGTTAAGAAAGCTCCCAATTATTTATATCGTGGCATTAGCTGTTCATGAAATTGAGGAGCTAAAGTTCCCGGGGGGTTTTGTGGAACTGGTGACGGCCATGACGGGGCTGAAGCTGAAGAAATTGGGGCTGGCCAAGTTTGGCTTACTAATGTTTACTTTATACGCAACCATTATTCCTGCCTTTATCAGCGGATATGTCTGGCCCGTTATGGCAACGTTGTTTATTGGTATTATTGAGATTTTTGCCCATTTAGCTGCGGCAAGAGTCAATCCAAAGAAGTTCTATTCTCCCGGAATGCTAACGGCCATTGTCGTACAGTTTCCTGTAGCCGTGTATGGATTTTACTATTTATTTTCTAATCAGATGGTGAAAGGGATTTACTGGATATACGCATTTATTTTTCTACTGATTCCATTATTTGGCCTGCAGGCCATTATTGTGAAATCAAATGGACACAAGTATGGGGAATTTATAAATAATGCGAGAAAGGCGATGCTTACCAGCGAGGGCCGGGAAAAAACGAAGAATAGAATAAAATAAGTATTTGAGATGAAAAGGAGACAAAACTATGAAGGTACAATTAATAGCGAATTTATCAGCAAATGGTGAACTCATTTTAGCTGCTCAATCTGATGCCTATCAGGCGCCTCAGGAGGTTGCTGGCATGGGATTTGCCAAAGCACTTGAATGCGGCAATATTATTATGGGACGGACTACCTATCAGATGTTTGCCCCCATGATGAAGGATGTTCTTA
Organism: Murimonas intestini; assembly: GCA_003148945.1. Lineage (GTDB taxonomy): Bacteria > Bacillota > Clostridia > Lachnospirales > Lachnospiraceae > Murimonas > Murimonas intestini. The sequence continues at coordinate 607,358 of QGGY01000001.1, forward strand.
AAAATCTTGAAGTGGTGGTCATAAGTTCAGAGGATATGGATGCCGACGTATACACAGCAAAAAATGCAGGAGATGCAGTCAGTTATCTTGAGAAAAAAGGATTTGAAAAGGCTTGTGTTGACGGTGGAACAATGACATATAATTTATTTCTTGAATCAGGACTTGCCGATGAACTATTCTTTAATTTATTCCCAGTTGTTATAAATGGAGGCGGCAGTATGGAAACAGCACAAGGAAAAGTCCTGGAGTACAGACTTGCTAAAGCAAAATCTCATGGTGATATCGCCATGCTTCATTACATCAAAAAATAGAAGTATGTTTATTTAAATAACCAGAGAGCACCGGGGGTGATTGAAAATCCAGTGCTCTCTGGTTGTAAACTATTCAGATGTTATGAGTGCTAAATTTTGAAAGCAGATATCTATGAGAAATTGATGATGGCAAAAAAATCAAGGAGAAGGGAAATGAAACTCTAAAATATTACTACACAAGGGGACCGGCCTTGATTTACATCCGATGAAATAAAAGCCCTCCGTGCGTGTGGTAAATGATGATTAGCGAGATAATAAATTAATAATTTTGAAACAATTCTCCAATAATACACAAATATAAGAGAGCTATGCTATAATCCAAATAAGGAAGTGCGAGGTGAGTGGCATGGAAAAATTTGAGAGAGTATTGAGGGCAGTATTTTATCCGCCGGTTGTACTTAGGGTTATTTTAATGGTGGTTGGCTTCGGCTCTCTGATTCCGGCATTTTTTTCGCCTCTTGCTGATACTCCTTTTGCCTATATTTCATACATACTGTCTGCTTATGCTATGCTGGTGGCCGTTGTAGGGGCAATCAAAATCTGCGGAAAAATGAAAGAAATAAAAAACAGGCTGGTACAGGAGAATGCGCTTGCAAACCGTTATGTGACGGACCATTATTTCCGTGTTTCCGTGAGCTTGTGTGTAGCATTAGTGGTAAATCTCGGATATGCAGTACTAAAGGCAACTGGTGCTGTTCTCTACGCTTCGGCATGGACTGGGGCAATTGCAGCTTATTATATTGCCCTTTGTGCAGTCCGGTTTTATTTAATGAAGAAATTTATCAATGCAAAAGAGAAGGATGAGGAGAAAGAAAGGATTTCTTATCGGAATACGGCGGTTTTCCTGTTTTTTGTGAACCTTGCATTGGCGGCGATTGTTTATAAAGTGGTGCAGGATGGTGAAACATATTCCTATCCTGGATATATTATTTACGTCTATGCGGGATATACCTTTTATAGTTTTTGCTCATCTATTTATAACATGGTAAAATACAGAAGGTTTCACAGCCCCCTCTTATCCGCATCCAAGGCAATCGGGATGACGGCCGCGCTGGTTTCTGTAATTTCGCTTCAAACCGCTATGCTGACGCAGTTTGGAACAGAGGGAGATTTTTCCCGCCGATTGGCGAATGCTCTGACGGGAACAGCAGTATGCATGGCTGCGCTATCTATTTCCATTTTTATGCTGGTGCAGTCTAAAAGAAAAACCAGATAATCGCTACATCTTTTTACCGTTTACCGCAGGCCAATACCACTTTGTAAATAAACTGCTAATTATAGACAACAATTCTTCATCGCTCATCTCATCAGGATGCTGTATTTGATGAATGATGGCAGAAAAAATCCCATTAAAGTAAATATCCATGATAACACGATTATGGGTTGAAGTATTTATGGGAGCGTTCAGTGATTCCTGCAGCCGTTGCTGTAATCTTCTTATAAATGCAGCTCGGTTGGAATCGCGGAGGAGAATGCCAAGACGATCTTTTGAGGCATAAAAATGCTCAAGAAACAGCTGAAAAAAATGATTATCTAAAACAGGAGACATCTGAATTTGTGGTAGAAGAACAGAAAGCATCCCGTCTATAAACTGATCTTCTGCGTACTCGATTAAATTAAAGACATCTTCAAAATATCGATAGAACGTAGTACGATTATAACCTGCAAGATTTGTGATTTCTTTGATTGTGATTTTATATATGTTTTTTATTTCTGCAAGACGGAAAAAGGCAGTAATAAATGCCTCTCTCGTAGCATCTGTGATTTCAGGCTGTTTATTCATGAGTTCCTTTCTGCATCATGCGACACATGTTTATTATTGTTGCTTGATGATTTTTCATCATGTAACTATAATTGAATCATACAACATATGTCGCATAAAAACAAGGGAAGGTTAATAATCTATGAAAAATGATAAATTATATCAGTGGTGTGATCAGATATGGTTACATGTCTTATATGGAATAGGAATCGTTATGAGTTGCTTACTTGTTTCCAGATGGTCTGACATATCAATGCCAAGCAAATTGATGTATATGCTTACAATTATGGTTCCATTACATGTATTCGAAGAAAACACTTTTCCAGGTGGATTTTTCTTTATGAACAATCTCGGCCAGAAGTCGGATAGGCCAATGGTGTATCCACAGAATATGCTAACCAACATGATTACAAATCTTGGCGCAGAAATATTGTTTATTGTAGTACTTATATTTGCAGACTATATCCCGAATACAACTGTCGTAGTAGTGATCTTATTTGGATATGCGGAATGTATTCATCATACGATGGATGGAATACGGATGTATAGAAGATATGCAGGTAAAGGGAAAAGAACAATATATGGACCAGGAACAATAACATCCTATGCAGGCTTGATACAGTTGAGTACATATGGACTGGTATGGCTTACAAAGCAGAATATTGCAGCCAGTGAAGTATTTGCAGGAGTAGGTATTATTTTATTTGTGGTGATAGGATTGATTTTGATTCCATTCATAATTTCAAGACGAGTACAAAGCAAACGTTTTGCATTTAGCAGTAACGGATACTTTGAAAAATATGAACCAATGCAAGGAGGAAAAAACAATGGATAATCAGGTGTTAGAGGCATTAAAGACGAGAAGGAGTGTAAGAAGATACAGTGACAGAGCAGTAGAACAGGAAAAGCTTGATGCGATTATGGAAGCTGCAACTTATGCGCCTACGGGAATGGGGCAGCAATCGCCTGTTATTGTACTGGTAAAGACAAAAGAAGTTAGAGATAAGATATCAAAATTGAATGCGAAGGTAATAGGCAGAGACATGGATCCATTTTATGGAGCGCCGGTGGTTGCTATTGTATTTGGAAATAAGGCATCTGTACCTACTTGGTTTGAGGATGCAAATCTCGTTGCCGGTAATTTGCTTAATGCAGCACATGCAGTTGGCGTAGATTCTTGTTATATCTACAGGGCTAAAGAAGTGTTTGAATCAGAAGAAGGACTAGCTCTTTTGAAAGAATGGGGACTTGATACAAACTATGTTGGAGTTGCGAATTGCATTTTAGGATATGGTGAAAGTGAAAGACCTGTTGCAAAAGAGCGAAAAGCTAATTATGTAATTGAAGTATAAAGAACAGAGTGTAAGATGAAAGCAGAATGTAAAACCTGTGCAAAACAGAGACTTTGAAACGAGATAATAGAATAAAATGATTTTAAATGCAGGGGTGCTCCGTAAAAAGAGTGCTTCCGTTAATTAAGTAGATAGCGGCCAGCTTAGTCTGGCCGTTTTTTTCTTATAATAAACTTTGTTCTGTATAATTTTGCGGCAGTGACAAAATAAAGAGAAACGTGATATAAATCTGAGAAATATGATATATATGTAAAAATATGTAGAATATACTTGTAATACATGACAGGAATAAAGGATATTGGTCTCTGAAAGAAAAGAAGGAGTATCACAAGTGCAATACTTACAGAATAGCTGCAATTAAAAGTACTTTGCACCGTATTTATTCCGGTACTGGTACATGGTCATCCCGGCAAGCTGCTTAAATTGTTTTCCCAGATGGCTTTGTGAGGAGTAACCAAGGTAGGCGGCAATTTCGCTGTAGGTATACTTTGAATAGGTCAGCAGATTTTTTGCCAGTCTTATCTTTTCTCTCTGAATATATGCTGTAATTGTAATCCCCTCATGCTCATGAAATAATTCTGAGAGATAGTTGGCATGTATGTTCAGCTTGCCGGCGATGTCCTTCACACAGATTTTTTCATGCAGATGTGAGAAAATATATGTTTTGCATTCTTCAGTGTATTTATTGGGCCGGAGAACCTGGAGGTCAGAGATTTCTTTTTTATGGTCGCGAACCATGCGGGCATAATGATACTCCGCAGAGTGAAACAAATGAAGGACTGTAGGAATGTCACAGCATTCTTCTATCTTTTGGATATAGGAATCAGAAAGGGAATAGGCCGTTTCAGGAAGGATTCCGCCCCGGATGGCGGCCCGGCTGGCAAGTGCAATCACTACGATTCCGCGGTTCTTCATGTGACGGAGTGGTGTTTTTGCCAGCAGGCCGATTTCTCCGGGATAGTCTTCAGAGAGGCTGTTTTGGAGTTCTTCAATATTTCCATTTTCAATGCTGGTAAATTCTCTAAATTCCTGGTCATACGGATTATGTAATTTACAAATTTCTCGATTTTCAAATATATACGCTGTATGATCTTTTTCCAGATAATACTTGACCAGGGGCTGTATACAATTCTCTCTAAGCAGGTCTTCTTCACTTATAGTTCTTGTGCAAAGAAGGTTGCTAATGAGCAGGACATCAGATATAAACTCCTGAAAATCGCAGACCGGGATGAGAGGAATTAATCCGCTGTCAATTTGGTGAGCACTGTGCTGCCTGCGAATGTTTACCGGAACGGAAAAAGTAACCGGGCCCAGCAGAAATATTTCTTTGCCGGCAGGAATGGAAGCATATACCGCCTGCTGGTCCAGTGACACAAAAACAGGAATACTGCGTGAGTTATCGGGTAAGGAAAAATAGTCTGTCAGCACATGTCCCATATGATCATCCTGAAGATCGGCACGCGCGCAAAAGGCATCTAACAGGTCCCATGAGGCAGAGTACCGCCGGATTAGTGTATGAAGATGGCGGGAAACGTGTTCCATCAGGTAATGCGTGTTCATAAGTCACTCCTTTTTAAACGGCAGATGAAAAAGCTGCAGGATAAGATGCAATAATCATACCACATTCCTCGGAAAAAAGTGTAAGAGATCTGAAAAATATGATATAAATGAAAGGAAAACAAAAATGAAAAAAGATCAGCTCATGTTTGGAACGGCATATTATCCGGAATATATGCCTTGTGACAGAATAGAAAAAGACTTTTTAATGATGAAAAAGGCTGGAATCAATACGATCCGCGTAGCAGAATCCACATGGAGCACACTGGAGCCAAGAGATGGTGAATTTGATTTCACGTTTATTGACAGTATATTAAAAGAGGCAGAAAAAGCGGGATTATGGGTCATTGTGGGAACCCCTACCTATGCGGTGCCCTCCTGGCTGGCTCAAAAAGATCCGGATGTGATGGTGATCAATTCGAAAGGGAGAGAGAAGTACGGGCGCAGACAGATTTTTGATCTGCTTAACCCAACGTTCCGATTTCATGCAGAACGTGTCATCAGAGAACTTATTTCACATACGGCACAGCATAGCAGTGTAATAGGTTTCCAGATTGATAATGAGACAAAGCATTATGATAATAAGGGAAAAGAAATACAGCGTCTGTTCATAGAATATCTGAAAGAAAAATTTGAGACGCCAGAACGATTGAATGCAGCGTTTTGTCTTCCGTATTGGAGTAATTCGATTGCGGATTGGGAGCAGTTTCCGGACATAACAGGATGCATTAACGGAGGGCTGGCAGGAGAATTTGAAAAGTTCCAGAGACAGACTGCATCAGAGTATCTTAAATGGCAGGCGGATATAGTAAGGGAATACAAGAAGGAAGAACAGTTTATTACACATAATCTTGATTTCGAATGGAGAAAATTCGGGGCAGACATTGCACAGGACGGTTATTCCTACGGGGTACAGCCGGGAATCAATCATTACGAGGCAGCAAAGTGTCTGACAAAGCTGGGAGCAGATATTTATCATCCAACACAGGATGAACTGACCGGGGCAGAGATTGGATTTGGCGGAGACTCAATCCGTAGTCTTAAGTATGAGAATTATCTGATTCTGGAATGCCAGGCACAGGCATTCAAATATTGGACTCCCTATCCGGGGCAGCTGAGACTGCAGGCTTACAGCCATCTGGCAAGCGGGGCGGACGGTATTTCTTATTGGAACTGGCACTCTATACATAATGGTTTTGAGACATACTGGAAAGGTCTTTTGAGCCATGATCTGGAAGAAAACCCGACTTATGATGAGGCGTGCAGAATCGGAAGGGAGTGGTCAGAAATAGGAGCTCATCTGATCCATCTGGAGAAAACGAATCAGACGGCGCTTTTGGTTGATAATCATTCAATGACATCGTTTCAATGGTTTCCTGTCGATAAAGACTTAAGCTATAACGATGTGGTACGCTGGATGTATGACAGCCTATACGAAATGAATATAGAGTGCGATGTGGTGGATGTCAATGGCCTTGATCCGAATAAATATAAAATAATCGTGACACCGGCTTTGTACTGCGCTACGGAAGAATTTTTGGAAAAACTGGACATGTTTGTAAAGCGCGGAGGTGTTTTGGTAAGTTCTTTTAAATCATTTGTTGCAGATGAGTATTTCAGTGTTTATGCAGACACACAGCCTCACAGGCTGCATGAATGCTTTGGCATGAGTTATAACCAGTTTACGGAACCCGGAAAAGCGAAGATTAAGAATACCCCGCTGAAATATTTTGCAGAGCTTTTGACAGTGAAGGGCGCAGAAAGTCTTGCTGATTACGAGCATAAATACTGGGGAAAATATGCCGGTATCACCAGAAATGCATATGGATGCGGCACTGCTTATTATATTGGCTGCTATACAGAAAAAACAGTCCTGAAAGAAATCTTAAAAAGAGCGGCGGCAGACGCAGGCATACGGGAAAAATCGATGGAATATGAATGGCCTGTCATCGTTCGTCAGGGAAAAAACAAGTATGGAAAACAGATTCATTATGTTTTAAACTACAGTGAGGAGGAACAGAAGATCAGATGTGTCTGGAAAAAGGTGAAAGATCTGCTGACTGGTGAATTATGCCAGGAGGGCGACACCATAGTGATCACGGATTGGGATCTGAAGATTTTTGAAGAGGTGTAAGATAAAAATGCCGGAAGTAAGATGGATATTTTTTGCCTGGGCGGTTGTGGCCGGATTTATGGGTATGTACGGAGTCAGAAAAAGAAAGATGAGCATTTTGATCATTTCGGCAGTCATGCTGCCGGTATTACTGTTTACAGCTCTTTGGTGCAGGATCGGGCTATCAGATATTTCATTGTGCTTTTGTCTGACTGCCTTTTGGGTCCTGTATGGTCTGAGGAAGGAGAGAAAATGAGTTTTACATCTTTGTGTTACTTTCCTGTTCTGGGTGCTGCGGCATGGTTTAATCATTTTCTCAGTCCGCGGTACAGACACTGGTTTCTGCTTGCGGTGTCGTGGTACATTTATGCGTTGTTCGGTATTCAACATTTCCTGCTCCTCTTGTTTGTTACGGGAATCAGTTACTTTTCCGGAAGATGGATAGCTGAACATGAAAAGCGTAAACGGTTTGTACTGGCCGGGGGAATCATCATCATTGTGAGTGTTCTTTTCTTCATGAAATATCTGGATATGTTTCTTTCCTGGATGGGGACTGCCGCGGGGATATTTGGACATGAACTGACGTTTCCGGAGCGTTATATTGTACTTCCGGCAGGGATTTCTTTCTACACCTTTCAGTCTCTTTCTTATTTAATTGATGTGTATAGAGGAGAAGGGTACGAAAGAAACTTTGTCAGATATGCATTGTATCTCAGCTTTTTTCCGCAGCTTGTGGCAGGACCGATTGAACAGGCAGAAAATCTGATTCCGCAGCTTAGATGGTCTGAGGCCTCGAAGGAAGATGTCTTAGCCGGTATCAGCTGTATTTTAAGCGGCTGTGTCAGAAAATTTGTGATTGCAGATTACATGGCAGTATTTGTGGATGAAGTATATGGAAATGTTATGGGGCAAAGCGGTGTGAACCTGCTGTTTGCAACAGTCCTTTTTTCTATACAGATCTATGGGGATTTTTCAGGGTATACACATATTGCGGCAGGCTCTGCACGGCTTTTAGGAATACAGCTGACAGAAAATTTTGACAGGCCTTATCTGGCTGTGGGATGCAGGGACTTTTGGAAACGCTGGCATATTACACTGACAAGATGGTTTACAAAATATGTCTATATTCCTCTCGGAGGAAGCAGACGCGGAGAGATAAAAAAGTATATAAATATTATGATCGTATTTCTTCTGAGCGGACTATGGCATGGCGCGGACCTGACATTTCTCTGCTGGGGAGCTTTTTTTGGTATTTGGAGAATTACAGAGGAAATTGTCATGAAAAAGACGGCTGGCAGAACATTACAGAAAAAGAAAATCTGCCCGGGGACTTTTTTGAAAAGAGCAGGAACTTTTGCGATGGTATGTTTATCCTGGGTATTTTTTCGAAGCCAGAGTGTTTCAGAAGCAGCAGAGGTACTGCGGCGTATTTTTACTTTAAAAGAAACTGCCCCGTTCGTTTTAAGCGAAACAGAAATATGGGGAGCGGCAGTGCGGATAGGTATACTCGCACTGCTTCCGGGAATTCTGCAGACAGGAGAAAAGGGGGGAGAGGAACCGGGAAGATTCTGCTATATTGTTACGATTATGACATTTTTGATTACTGTATGTATAATATTCTTGTATAATACAGGAAGTGAAAGCAGTTTTATTTATTTTCGGTTTTGATGTGTATGAATAGAAGAGGGATTAAATGGATCGTGTTTTTTGCCGGAATTCTTATGGTACTGCCCATTATATTCACAGTGTCGGTATTTTTACTTCCGCCGCAGTATGACGATACATATCTGGGAGAATTCATGGAAAAACAGGAGCGCTTAGAGAAAACAGAAGGGAAAAAACTAATTATTGCGGGGGGCAGTTCAGCTGCCTTTGGAATCTGCAGTGATCTTATAGAAAAGCATCTGAAAATACAGGTTGTCAATATGGGACTTTATGCACCGCTGGGGAGCAGGATCATGCTTGAGACTTGTTTTGATGAGATTGAGGCAGGAGATATCATTGTGTTTTCCCCTGAACAAAATCAGGAAACATTGTCTTTTTCTTTTCAGGCAGAATCAGTATGGCAGGCAATGGACGGCGATTATTCAAAACTTTGTGTGTTTCAGGAATCAGAGCAAAAGCAGCTTTTAGGGGCATTTCCGGAATTTGCTGTTTCAAAGCTAAAGTATGTATTAGAAGGAAAGCCGAAAGTAAGCGGTATTTACCGGAAAAGCAGCTTTAATAAATACGGCGATATTTCATCCGATGACAGAAAGAGTAATCAAATGCCTGAAGGATATGACACGACCCAGCTGATTGATTTTTCTTTCTTCCCGGAAGATAAGTTTATCCGGTATTTAAATGAATATGCAGCCCGCGTAGAAGACAAAGGTGCTGTGTTCTGCTATCGGTTCTGCCCTATGAATCAGGAGGCAGTTCTGAACGAAGAATCAATAGATGGATGGTATGAGAGGCTGGCGGAATCGGCTGATTTTACGATCCTCGGGAATCCACATACATGTGTGATGGAAAGCGGCTGGTTCTTTGATACGAATTTTCATCTGAATGAAGCCGGAGCAATTGTCAACACATATTATTTTATACGTGACATCAAAGCTCAGCTGCGGGATTCCACGGTGACAGACATAGAACTTCCCCGGATGCCGGGGAAGACGGATCAAATAGTAAAAGGAGACAATTCGGATGAGGACTGCTTTATTTATGAAAAAGAAGGCGGCAGCTTTGTGATTACAGGTGTGAACGAAAAAGGCAGGCAAAAGAAAGAATTGAAATTTCCCCAGGAACACAAAGGAATAAAAGTGTCAGCGATACGGGTAGGGAGTCTAAAAGCGTGCGTAAGCCTTAAAACAGTCAAGGTATATGCAGGTATGGCCCTGCATGACGGATGTTTTTCCGGATGTCCAAGCCTGCAGGAAATCCGGCTTTTGGGAAAGCCATCTGAGATTACAGCAGGAAGAGAGCTGCTCAAAGGCTGCAAAGCGCTTCTATATACAGAATATGATGAGGAATACAGGCTGGATTATACATGGAGCGTTTATGCAGACAGAATAGTAAAATAGAAAGGAGAAACTAAAATGGAACGAATCGCAGTAGTAGAAGACAGCCAGGAAGAAAGAAATGCACTGATCTCCTGTCTGGAAAGGTACAAGGCACAAAAAAATGAAAATATTAAGTGGATCTGCTTTGACAGTGCGTTTGATTTTCTTGAGAGCAAAGAGTATTTTGACATGGTATTTTTTGATATCATGCTTCCAGGTATGAACGGTATGGAAGCTGCCCAGAAGCTTCGTAAATATGACAATGACATCATTATTATCTTTGTCACGAATATGTCATCTTTTGCGATAAAAAGCTATGAAGTCGATGCCCTGGATTATATTTTAAAGCCGATAAGCTATGAACGGGTAGAATTTAAACTGACGAAAGCCATCAGCATGATCCGGTCAAGAGGAGAGACCTCACTGGTAATCCATGATCTGGACGGAAGGCTGGTCAGGATATCGTCCGGGCAGATTTACTATATAGAAGTGACAGGGCACAAGCTGAGATATTGTACAGAAAAAGGAAGTTTTTATGAAAAAGGTACTCTGAGCCAGAAAGCAGAAATTCTGGAAAAGCACAATTTTGCCCGCTGTAATGCCTGCTATCTGGTAAATCTCAAGCATATTTTTGCTGTGAACGGCTATTATCTTGAGATGAGAAACGGGGATAACCTTCGTATTAGCCAGCCAAAGAAAAAGGAATTCATGGGAAAATTAGCAAATTATATGGGGCAGGGGAAATGTTGACATTATATCAAAATATTGAATCGTTTTTTGTAGATTACGGCTATACATTAGAGATGTTTTTAGCAATCTTATTGTTTGCATGTTATATGGAAAGAAAAGAAAGGTTTATGATCCGGCTGGCAGGCAGTTATTGTATGGTTTTAGCATATACTATCTTATTTCACAAAACAGCAGGACATCAGGATGTATGGATGGAGCTGCTTTTTTACATACTGATGAACCTGATTCTTTACCTGGTCTTGAAAGTCTGCTTTTGTGAATCGGGCTGGAGCAGGCTGTTTGTATTGATCGGGGCAGATGCGACACAGCATATGGCATTTCGGATATATTCTGTTATTTTATCTTTTATGGGAATAGGGTACGAAGGGATCTGGTCAGCTCTTTTAAATGCCTGCATCATTGCAATTGTATATTTGACAGTATTTATGATTTTCCGAAAGCAGCTGGTGGATATAAAAGAGCATGTATATGCCGGCAGGGCAAATATTATTTTAGGAATGGCAGTTTTTGCAGTAGCATTTTTGATTTTTCAATTCGAGGAAAAGTATGAGTTTATGCAGACAAATCCGGAGCTGAATCTTCTTTTTGCGTCATATGCGATACTGGCGGCGGCTTTTTTACTGGCGCTGTTATATGGAGTATTTCAAAGCAGGAAAATGACAGATGAGATGGCAATGCTGGAAGAGGTGATAGACCGGCAGAAATTCCAGTATCAGCTGATGAAGGAAAATATAGACCATGTCAACATAAAATGCCATGACATGAAGCAGCAGATATCAATGTTTGAAAACCGGATCGACCGTGAGGCCCTTCAGGAGATTAAATCCATTATCCATGTATATGATACGACTTTTAAAACAGAAAATGAAGTGCTGGATATATTTCTTCAGGAAAAACTGCTGCAATGTGAACGGGAACAGATCAGGATGGATTGTATCGTAGATGGAAAATGCGTAGATTTTATACGTCCGGCTGACCTTTATACATTAGTGGGAAATGCGATAGATAATGCAGTGGAAGCTGTCAGGAAAATAGAAAATCCAGAGAAGCGCATCATTTCATTGTCTGTGAGAAAAAGCATGAATATGGTACTGATCCATGTGGACAATGAGTATGTGGGAGACATCATGATGCAAAACGGGCTTCCTGTTTCGGCCAAAGGAGACCCCTTGAATCATGGATTTGGAATGAGGAGCATGAATCTGATCGCTGAAAAATATAATGGGACGCTCTCCGTGGTGCTGAAGGACCACATATTTAATATTAATATTCTGATCCCTGTTTCTGAGAAAAGTCCTTCTGCATGAGACACAATAGCACTGCATTTTAGATTATGTCCCATTTTTTATAATTTAGGTTGAAATGGAAAGAAACATAATGAAAAGTGCTACAATTCTCTTAGAAAAAATAAAAAGCAGGTGCTGATTGTAAGAACCTGCTTGAAGGAGGAAAAGGATATGAAAATTGACAGCAGGAAAAAGGCGGCTCGTGTTTGTGCCGGTCTGCTTGCCGGAATTCTGGGTATCTCGTCTTCAACGTATGCTGTAGTGAATGCGCAGCGTTCGACGCTAGATGCCAATTTAGGTACATCCAGTTATAAGGTTGTAACGGATACAAGTGCATCGGATGATAACCTTTACGGTATCACGGCGAAACAGGGAAAAGTCATCAATGTGGATGGTGAGGAAGTCGAAGTTGACTGCACTACATTGGAAGGTTTGTTTGAGTACGAGAAAGACGTGGCCGTGCGTCAGGCGGCAGAGAGCGCTGTCCTTCTGAAAAACGAAAACAATGTTCTGCCAATGGAAAGGGAAGATATGCAGAACGTTACGCTGCTTGGTTCCCGTTCTTATGCAGTGCTGGGTGAGATTGAAATGTGGGGAATGCTCCGCAAGACAATTTCCGGAACATCTTTTGGCGGAAAGATGGGCTCCGTTGCACCGGCAGAACTTTCTGTTTCCATCGCTGACGCGTTGGAAGGCCAGGGATTTACTGTGAATCAGAAAGTGGCGGATGCATATACTGCTTATCTGGAAGAAACAGAAAATCAGGTAGATATAGAGTTTTCTGAGTCATATAGCCCGAATGAATCTAATCCGTCCGATATTGGTCTGGACTCTCTTAAGGATTCTTTTGGAAAAGTGGCGATTGTGACAGTGGGACGTCCGGCTTCAGAATCGAAATATTATCTTCCGGGTGAAGAGGGGAAAGCGAATCCGGATGAATTCCATAAGGACAAAGATGTACTCGGCCTTTCCAAGGATGAATTGGCTACTTTGCAGTATGCAAGAGATAATTTTGAAAAGGTAGTCGTCCTGATCAACGCAGTCCAGATGGATCTTCCGGAGCTGGATGAATATGCAGATTCAATCATGTGGGTCGGACTACCGGGGGCATATGGATTTGAGGGGATTGCCAGAGTTTTAAATGGAGCAGTTTCCCCATCCGGAGCACTCACAGATACATTCGCTGCACAGGCTGCCAATTCGATTGCGATGGTCAATCAGCAGTATTCCTTCCAGTCAGGAAACGGAATCACAATTGATAACGAGGTTTATACAAATGAGTATTATGAACCGGAGATGGAATCCATTTACACGGGATATAAATACTATGAATCCCGGTATTACGACTCCGTGATCAATGAGAGAAATGCAAGGGACGCAGTCGGAGCGACCGGCGGTGCTGATACGTGGAACTATAATCAGGAGGTTGTGTGGCCGTTTGGGTATGGGCTTTCTTATACCAAATTTGATGAGACCGGCCTGAAAGTGAATGCGGATGATGAAGCTCAGATGCTCCGCGCAAAGGTTACTGTAAAAAACACAGGAGATATGGCTGGAAAACACATTGTACAGCTCTATGTGCAGGTGCCTTATGTTAGTGACGGTGTGGAGAAGAGTGCCATCCAGCTGGCGGGATTTGCCAAGACAGATGTGCTGGAGCCGGGCGGGGAACAGACAGTAGAAATCAACTGTGATTATGAATACTTTGCATCCTGGGACAGAACATTAGAACATAACGGCGTACAGGGCGGTTATATTCTTGACAGCGGAGATTATTACTTTACAACCGGAAACGGCGTAAACGATGCACTGAACAATATTCTTGCTGTACAGGGATACACCACAGAAAATACAGATGGATATATGACATCTGACGGTGATAAAGATAAGGTTGTTGCAGATGCGTTCGACAGAATCGAGATCACAAAGAGCAATTCAGGGGAAATGTATCAGAATCAGCTTGATAACATGGATCTTGCCCTTCAGATCGAAGGCGTGGAAAACTTTTCAAGAAGTGACTGGAAAAATAACTGGCCGAAAGTTTACAGCGACCTTACTCCGGCAGAATCTATGAAGGATGCGCTGGAGAATCAAGTCTATACATTAAATGAAAACGGGGACCCGTCCAGCGTGAAATTTGGCCAGGATAACGGACTGACTTTAGCAGACCTGAAACCGGAAAAGGGTGAGAAATTAAGCTATGATGATCCGCTTCTTCAGATGTATGTAGAACAGTATGATCTGGGAGATGCAGTTGCAGCTCTGATCAACGGGGACAGTTATTCATTCGGACCTACAACGGTGGCAGGCAAAGAAAAAGCGCAGACAATTGCCATTTTGGATGACGGACCGATGGGATTCGATTCATATAATGCGGGAAAAGGCGCTGAGATCAAAGCGGAGAATGATCCGTACAATGCGAAGAACGATCCGGATTATGAGACCTATAAAGATACTGCAATGAGGATACTCCCTACAGGCGTTAATATCGGAGCAACATGGAATACAGAATTGAACCACGAAGCGGGAGAAATGATAGCAAATCTTGCACTTTGGAATGGTGTGGCAGCAATTCAGGGTCCGGGTTCCAATACCCATAGAAATGCGTATAATGCGAGAAATCATGAATATTATTCAGAAGACGGAATGCTGACAGGTATAATGATGAATACTTTCTGCGGCGGCGCGTGGGATTACGGTCTGATCTGTACGGTAAAACATTTCGCATTCAATGACACAGAACTGAACCGAATGGGTGTAAGTGCATTTATGAGCGAACAGCGAGCAAGAGAGAATGAGCTGCGTGCATTTCAGGTAGGGATTGAAGAGGATAATGTAACAGGTATCATGATGGGAATGAATAGAGCCGGGGGCTATTTTGTGGGCGCCAATCCGGGACTTATGAACATTATCCGTAATGAATGGGCATTTACCGGATTTATTGAAACAGATATGACGGTAGGCACCTATGATAACAACAGGGATTCCCTGGCGGCAGGTGTGGACTCCATGCTCCATGCAATTACAGCAGACAAAGCAGCACCCTCCAGAGATGAATTGCTGAAGAACTGGTCAGGAGATGTTCAATATGCGACAGGTACTGTAAATGAGATTGTGGAGAAAGATACATATTTCCTTACACAGGTACAGGGAGCACTGAAACATATCACATGGATTATTGCAAATTCAAATTACATGAACGGAATCGACAAGACAACAAGGATGGAAAAAGTAAATACGTGGTATGACAATCTGTTTATTGCGGTGATCGCATTAAGTGCGGCCGGAACCCTGCTTCTTCTGGGCGGCAGTGTTGTAGTGGAAATGAAAAAACGAAAAAAGGATGAAGCATAAGGAGGCTGATACAATGAAAAAATTGTCCGGAAATACAATCGTTAATATAGTAGCAGCTGTTTTGATGTTGATTTCGCTGATCATTGTACAGATCTCCTTCAAAACGGCACAGGGATGGTTTGATACTGGTAATAATGAGCTCATAATAGTTCTTGCAGTTCTTGGAATCGCTTTTTTTCTGGCGATTGTAGTATTAAATATTACAGGGGCAGGAGCAGAGAGTAAAGGTGTTTCACTGCTGAAAATGTTTCTTTCAGCCGGGGCCTGTGCCTGCGCGGGAGTCATCTTCGGACTGGTGCTGGGAGCAATCGCGACAGAGTTTGCATATACATTCCTGTCAGATTTTAATAAGGGGACAGCGAAAGCTAACTTTATGCCGGCAGCTTGCAAACAGGCAGCAGCAGGAATGGTACTTTCTGTTGCTGCAATCATCGCCGCGGCGGCAGCTAATGCTTTCAATGAGCAGAAAAGGTAATATTTTCAGAGGGCGGGAGGACACTCCCGTCCTGTCTTTCATAAAGTACATCTTATTTCTGGTTCTGATCGCGGTATGTCTTTTTGGCTGCGGCAGGCAGGGAAGAAAGAAAGCCTCCTGTATCGTGGTTCTGGAAGACTGTGAGGATGCAGTACCGGACAGGAAAAGTGCTGAAGCAGACAGGGGAAATGATATATCTTTTACATTGACTTTAAAGAACGGATGCGTGATAACCGGAACGGATTATGGGGAGTATGATCTTGCCATAAAAAACGGGAAAGCTGTATTAATGCTGAAGGATGTCCGTTATTCCACAATCGTAAGGCTTTATACCACCTATGAGTGCCGCACTTACTTTCCAAACGGAGGGGAAGGAGATCCGGTCAGGGTATCATTTTCTGAACAAATCAGTAATACATTGACTGAACCATTTATAAGGGAAGGGTATCTGCAGAGCGGCTGGAATACAAAGCCTGACGGAAGCGGGGAATATATCGGATTTGGAAGCCGCTGTGAAGAGAAAGAATTATATGCACAGTGGGAGAAAGAAACAGAGGAGTCAGACTTCGCCTTTATCTGCACAGAAGAAAGCGCGATTGTTACAGGATATCATGGACAGGCAGTGCGCTGTGTCCTTCCTGATACTCTGGGCGGAAAGACTGTACGGGTAATCAGGCAGGGAGCTTTTGCAAATGCAGAGTTTACAGAATTTGTGTGCAGTGATACGGTGCAGACGATCGAAGCAGGTGCATTTGAAAACTCCAGAGTGGAGGCTGTGACATTGTTTGACAATCTTCTGCAGATTTCTGACGAGAGCTTTCGGGCATGTCCGGTCAGAACATTGTATTTAAATGCACGCCGGGCCCCGGTTTATGCAGGAAGTTATTTTTCTGCCTTCCCGGATAAATGTGAGCGGCTATTTTCCCGGACAGGGAAAAAAATTGTGCTTTTTTCAGGCTCTTCAGGACGATATGGCTATGACAGCCAGGCAATTGATAAGGCATTCACAGAATATGACGTAGTCAATATGGGAACATATGCCTATACAAATGCTAGGCCTCAGCTGGACATCATCCGGCGGGCAATGAATGCAGGAGATATTCTGATAGAAGCACCGGAATTTGATGCGGCGGCACAGCAATTTTGTGAGTCCGATGAACTGGACAGGTTCTTCTTCAGTCTCACGGAAACAGATTATAAATTAATTACATTTCTTGATCTGCGTACCTATACAGGGGTGTTTGATGCACTTAACGAGTATCTTTATGAACACGGCAGAATGGAGGAGAGGGATTATTCTTATCTGCCGGCGGAATATGATGATGATGGGAACAGAATCGACTATCCCACTTATAATGAGTATGGAGATTACATTCTAAAGCGTCCAAATAGTGAAAGGGATGAAATGCACAGAATGATCCCGGCAGATTATACAACGGACACGATTACGGCCCGGCGGATAAAGGCTCTGGATTGGCAGCTTGCGCATTTTACAGAAAAAGGGGTTACGGTTTTATTTACCTATACACCCCGCAACAGGAGTTCTTTGACAGAAAAAAGCACACCGGAGCGTATCCGGGAGACAGAAACACTTTTAAAGCAGAGCCTGTCTGTTCCGGTTATTTCACATATAGAAGAGTCCTTATATTCAGGAATCTATTTTTATGAAATTGACAATCATTTGAGCGATGAAGGAGTCGTTCTCCGCACTGACAGACTGATTGCCGACCTGGCAGAATGGCTGGGCAGTGAGGATAAAAATCAATGAGCGGTTTTGTTTAAGGAGGCTGCATGGAAAAAATTATTGGTACAAATCTTGGAAATTGGCTGGTATTAGAAAAATGGATGTCCCCGTACATTTTTGAGGGGACAGATGCGGAAGATGAAGTGTGGCTTACGCGGCTTCTTCCCCAAGAAGAGTTGAAAAAAAGAATGAAAAGGCACAGAGATACATATGTGACAGAAGAAGATTTTGCAACAATTGCATCTCATGGGATGAATCTGGTCAGGATACCGGTTCCTTATTTCATTTTCGGAGACAGGCCGCCGTTCATCGGCTGTGTGGAGTATCTCGATAAAGCTTTTGAGTGGGCACAGAAACATAAACTGAAGGTACTGATCGATCTGCATACAGTTCCGGGGAGTCAGAACGGGTACGATAATGGCGGACTGACCGGCGTGTGCAAATGGTATAAGAACAAGGAAGAAGTTCATTTTGTCCTGACGGTTCTGGAACGTCTGGCAAAGCGATATGCACAGCACCCTGCATTATACGGGATTGAGGTACTCAATGAGCCGATCAGCTTCAGCGTTTATATGACTGCTCCGTCGACCGGAAAAGCAAGAGACAGGGAAGAGGCTAAAGGGTCAGGATATGTCCCTATGTCATTTTTGAAAACATTTTATGAGGAAGCATATCTTGTGCTGCGGAAACATCTGAGTGAAGAGAAGGCCATTGTATTTCATGACGGCTTCCGCCTGGGAAGATGGGGGGATTTTTTCCGTAAAAAAGAAATGCAGAATGTGATACTTGATACGCATATTTATATTTTTGCTATGGAAAACTTTGTTCCGTTCCATGCCAAGTGGGTGTATCGTCTCTATATGGCTGCAAACAGACGGCTGCTGAAGCGTGCCGGCCGCCATATCCCGGTTGTGGTAGGGGAATGGTGTATTGCAAACCGCCGTTCCCAGAAGTTTTTAAAGGGTCCGGGAGACAAGGAGAAGTGCCGTCAGACTTTCCGGGAAGCTGCAAGTATGCAGAAAAAGGTATGGGATGAAACAGCGGGACATATCTATTGGAATTACCAGTTATACCGGGATAGGGAAGCACCTTTTGATGAAATCTGGAAAAATGGGTGGGATCTGAATCGCTGTTGGATGAATGGGTGGATGATAGAATGAAAACAAATAATAAATTTTGGGAAAGCAGGTTTACAAAGTCAAATATCAGGAGTGAAAAGGTTACAGTGCCTGAAATGTTATTTGGTTACTTTATAGGACCATTTGGCGCGCTTTTATCATCTGGGATCTTTACGAGCATTTTACAAAATTATTTTACAGATGTACTAAAATTAGATTTGACATTTTTAACGACGCTGCAGCTAGTGTCCACAATATTTATCATTGCGGCAAATCTGATTGTGGGACAGCTGATCGAGAGGACCAGATGCCTTGCGGGAAAAGCAAGACCGTGGATTCTTCTCTCGGCGCTGACATTGTCGGCCGCCTCTGTTTTGATGTTCATTGTTCCTTTCCGGGGAACGGTGAGATATGTCTGGATTGCAATTGCATATAATCTGTATTATGCCGTTGCATATCCGATCTATAATACAGCAAATTCTACGCTGGTACCTGTTTCCACAAGAGACAGCGGGAAGAGAGGCGTTCTGGCTTCACTTGCAAATGTGTCAGGGCTGGCAGTGATGGGGGCTGGCTCAATGGTATTTCCGGTTTTGGTGTCATTTGCCTTAAAAGACAACCAGAACATGTGGTTCCTGACGATGCTTGCGCTTGCCGTCTTTTCAGCTCTTACCATCTATCTTCAATACCGCTTTACAAGGGAGCGTGTGACAGAGGAACTGTCGGAGGAGAAAAAAACAGCAGGCAAAGAGCATGGGAATGTTTCTGTCAGAAAACAGCTGAAAGCCATCACAAGCGAGAAGATGTGGTGGATCGCGATGTTATTCTATGTGGGATTTCAGTGGAGCGGCTCACTGAAGAATGGCTCCATGTCATATTTCTGCAAATGGGTTCTGGATAATACAATTTTCGGAACAGCGGATGCATGGGGCGTATCACAGTCCATTTTAAGTATCATGGGAGCGATACCTATGGCTGTAGCTGTGATTTTTGTTGTTCCGCTCTGCAGCAGATTCGGTAAAAGAATCGTATGCATGATTGGAATGCTGATTGGATTTGCGGGAGGTGTGATCGCTCTTCTGGGAAACGGACAGATCGTTCCTGTTGCTACAGGGGTAGCTCTGAAATGTCTCGGGTCAGCGCCGGCATGTTATATGATTCTTGCGATGCTTGCGGATGTGATCGACCATATCGAATATAAAACGAGGATAAGGACGGACGGTTTGACCATGTCGATCTACAGTTCTGTTATGGTGGCGGGAACCCCTATATGTAACGCCGTATTCAGTAGCCTTTTAAATGCCGGCGGATATAATCAGTCTGCAGATATATCTCTGGGCATTGCAGCTCAGAGCGCGGGCGTGCAGAATATAATTACGGTAAGCTATATTGGAATAGAGACAGCAGCATATCTGGCGTGCGCAATTCTGATCTGTTTTTTTACCGTTGAGAAAAATCTGCCGAAAGAGCAGGCAGTGATCGCATCCAGGAAGAAGACGGAAAAAACGGAGGTGACAGAATGAAAATAAATTTTTGCAGCGGATGGACATATTGCCGGGCAGACAGGCCGGAAATGAAATATCATATTTCACTTCCGCATGATGCAATGCTCACAGAAGAAAGGACCCTTGACAGCAGAGGCGGAAAGAATATCGGCTGGTATGAGGGCGGAGATTATATTTATGAGAAAGAGTTTCAGGTTCCGCACCTCTATGAAGAACAGACAGTCATTCTGGAATTTGAAGGGGTATATCATAATGCAGAGGTGACCCTGAATGGAAAACAGGCAGGAAGCTTCGGATATGGATACAGCGGATTTTCTGTCTCTGCGGATGGTCTGCTGAAAGGGGGAAAAAATCTCATTTCAGTTACTGCACGTAACAGTGACCAGCCGAACAGCAGATGGTATACAGGAACGGGAATCTATCGTCCGGTCTATATCCATGTGCTTCCAAAGAAACATTTTGTGCCGGAAAGTATCAGGATCACGACGGTGGACTGGAAGAAAAGGAAAATACGCATTGAAGCAGAACTGAACTGCCTGGGTGAGGCAGAATTTCAGATCATGGATCAGGGAGAGTGCTTAAAGACAGAGTGTTTGACAGGAGAAGGGCTGCTCTCAACAGAAATGGAGGTTGAAAGTGCACAGTTATGGAGCTGTGATTCTCCGAAGTTGTATAAATTAAGAGCAGTTTTTGGCGATGATATTCAGGAGGTTTCTTTTGGCATCCGTACCGTGACGGTGAACAGCCGGGAAGGCTTTTGTATCAATGGGGAGCGGGTGATCCTCCGGGGTGCATGTGTACATCACGATAACGGAATTCTGGGGGCCTGTGCTTATGAGGATGCGGAAGCACGGAAGGTACGGATTATGAAAAAAGCAGGATATAATGCGTTGCGGAGCGCACATAATCCCTGTTCAAAAGCTTTTTTGAAAGCGTGTGACAAGGAAGGCATGCTGGTTATGGATGAGTATGTGGATGTCTGGTATATTCACAAGACAATGTATGACTATGCAGGTAATGTGGAGCATAATTACAGGAATGATCTGGGGGGACTTGTCAGAAAAGACTTCAATCATCCCTCTGTGGTCATGTATTCTCTCGGAAATGAAGTTGCGGAAACGAGTGAAAAGAAGGGAATCAGGCTGTGCAAAGAGATGACAGATTATCTCCATGAACTTGACAGGACGCGGCCGGTGACCTGCGGGGTAAACTTGTTTTTTAATTTTCTGTATTCCGCAGGATTTGGAGTGTATTCAGATGAAAAAGCAGAGAAAGAGCCGGAAAAGGAGGTTGGCAGTGCATTTTATAATAAACTGGCTACGATTCTGGGAGACTCTTTTATGAAATTCGGAGCCGCGCTCCCCGTATCTGATATGAAAACAAGGGATGCCTATGAAAAAATGGATATTGCGGGTTACAATTACGGAATCTGGAGATATAAGAAGGATACCAAAAAATATCCGAATAGAGTAATACTTGGGACTGAAACATTTTGTGCAGATGCAGCGTTGTTCTGGGAGCTGGCTAATCAATATCCGGCAGTGATCGGAGACTTTGTCTGGCCGGGGATCACATATCATGGAGAGGTTCCTTATCGGGGATGGGAGAGAAAAGACGGAAAGCAGGTTTTTACCGGAAGCCCTGCGTGGGCAGCAGCCGGAAGCGGGCGGGTAGATATGAATGGCCGCGAATGGTCTGAGGCGGATTATACGAAAGTAGTATTTGGGCAGAAGCCGATTGCGATCGGAGTAGTCCCGGCGAATCTGGCAGATGAAACATTTGATGTTTCTGCATGGGACCTGACCTGCGCATTGGGAAGCTGGTCGTGGAACGGCTGTGAGGGAAAAAAGACTAAAGTTGAGGTATATGCAGGAGCTTACGCAGCCGAACTGTTCCTAAACGGAAAAAGTTTGGGAAGGAGAAAGCTAAAGCGCTGCAGGGCTGTATTTACGGCAGTCTATGAGCCGGGAGAATTAAAGGCGGTGGCTTATACAAAGTCGGGACAGATTCTGGCAGAGACTGGCCTTTATAGTGCGGGAGATGACACAAAGTTATCTATTGAGACAGAAAAAGGAACGAAAGAACTGTATTTCATTCATTTACGATATACAGATTCCAAAGGAATCTTAAAGCCACTTGTCCAAGGAGAAATCCAGGTAAGCGTGGAAGGCGGAGAACTCCTTGCGCTAGGCAGTGCACGGCCGTTAAATCCGCGCTGTTATCTGACAGATTGTACAGATACCTATTATGGTGAGGCAATGGCAGTCATCCGGCCTCAGAAAGAAAAAACGGTGCAGCTCCATGCGAAAAGCCCGCATGGTGTAGGAGAAATTATGATTACGCCAGGCTGTACCCCATAAACTGGCAGGGATCATGGGACAGAACAGTGCCAATTTATCTTAGAATTTAACTGGAGAAAATCTTTTGAAGATTGTCATAAAAGATCGTGAATGTTATACTGTATATGCAGCCTGTTAAGAGTTCTGAGCATAGGAGGATGACATGCAGAATAGCACAGATGAGAATACAATACAATCATCATTGGAAGAGAATCGGGATTTATTGGAATTTGCAGTAAAATTAAATATGGGATTCAGCAAACATTACCTGGATGATTCTTTAACGATGATTTGGGGCAATAATGCATTCTATGAAAAAACAGGTTACTCAGAAAAAGAGTTTTTGTTTAGATTTCCAAGTCTGAAAAGGTTCGGATTTCTGAAATCTTATGACTTTCTTCCCATGATCGCTTATCTCCAAAAGGAATATGAAGCCGGTAAAAGTTGTACAGAGTACGAAATATGTATGCCGGTCAATCATAAGAAGCCAGTCTGGATGAAATTAGACTGTACTTTTGTTGCCCCCAAAAACAATGGCATTCCCATGGTGTATATTCTTTATACAGATATTGATGATTTCAGGAAAAAGGAAAAAGAGTATTATATCAGTGAAAAAGAGTATAAGAAGAATCTGGAATGGATGATGTCAGAATATAAAGGAAATATTTATGTCAGTGATATGGAGACATATGACCTTTTATATATAAATGAGAGTTATAGTAATATACTTCAGATTTCTGCTAAACAGGCAGTTGGTCAAAAATGCTACAAGGTAATTCAGGGCAGAGACAGCCCCTGTCCCTTCTGTACGAACTCCTTTCTCTCAAAAGATAAAATATACAATTGGGAATTTTATAATTCTCAGTTAAAACAGGCTTTTCGGGAAAAAGATAAAATGCTTCAGTGGAATGGCCGCAGAGCGCATATGGGACTGTCCACGGCTCTTGACAGTACGAATAGAAATAATAGAAATTGTCCGGATATCACAGTTGAATTAAAGACAATGTCAGTCGGACTGATAAGGCTGGATACAGAAGACCACCGGTCTATACTCTGGTATAACGAAAAATTCCTGGAAATGCTGGAATATACAAAAGAACAATTTGAGGAGGAGAGTCTTAACCGCTGTGCATATATGCATCCTGATGATTTTGAACGGGCAAGTATGATGGCAGCTGATTTAAAAGAAACAGGTGATAATGCAGTACTTGAAGTGCGTGTTTATACTCGTTCAAAAGAGGAAAAAATTTGGGCTATTACTCTATATAAAGTAAACAGCGAGGACAGCAGGGATGGCATCTCTTCAATCTACAGTATGGGCATAGACCTGACTGAAGAAAGAAAAAGAAATGAAAAAAATACAAATATTATTGGTATTGATTCTTTGACTGGTATATTAAACCGGGCAGAAACTGAAAAGCAGATCAAGGATTATATCCTGAACAACAGTGGCAGCCAGGCTGCTTTATTTATGGTGGATACAGATAATTTCAAGATGGTAAACGATAATTATGGCCATATAGTTGGAGATATGGTACTGACTGAAATGGCAGAAGGAATGAAGACGATCATGAGTAAGAATGACATCGTTGGCAGAATCGGCGGTGACGAATTTATGATTTTCATGAAAAATATTTCAGGTGCTGACGATGCTGCCAGAAAAGCAAAAGAATTAACAGAAATGTTCCGCCATTTATTTGAGGATGATAAAAACTCTGTTTCTGTCAGCAGCAGTATCGGTATATCGATTTTTCCGGATAATGGTGAGACGTTCAAAAATCTGTATTCAAATGCGGACAGAGCGCTCTATCAGGTAAAAAAATTAGGTAAGAACAGTTATATGCTATATGATGATATTTCAGCAGAAAAAATGTTGGATAATAAATACTTTACTCCAAGAACAAAAATAGAATCGGAAAATAATTTTGCAAATGTTTCCGGTGATTTGCTGGGGTATGTTTTTGAAATGCTGTATGATTCAGAAGATCTTGATAAATCGGTAAACGACGTATTAGAAATTATTGGGAAAAAATTTGATGTCAGCCGGGCATACATATTTGAAAATTCAGAGGATAACCTCTATACCTCGAATACATATGAATGGTGCAGTGAGGGAATAACATCAGAAATTGCAAATCTGCAGAATCTCAGTTTTAGTGAGCACGGAAATTATAAAGAGCTATTTGAAGATAATACTGTATTCTACTGCAGGGATATCCGCACACTGAAGCGCGGGCAGGCAGAGATTTTAGCAGCACAGGGAATCCGTTCCACACTGCAGTGTGCAATACTTGAGAATAAAACATTTACCGGAATGATTGGATTTGACGAATGTACGGGACTGCGGTTGTGGACACAAGAAGAAATCAGCCTTCTTATTATTTTATCACAGCTCATATCCCTGTTTCTGCTGAAAAAGAAGATGGGCAGAATGGAACAAAAAATTATGCGTTATCAAAATTTATTAGACGGATCAGAGGATTGAGGGTGTGCCATGGCCACCGGACAACTGAATATATGAAGGACAACGCTGATAGCGACGCTGCCCCTTACCACAGTTGTAAAAAACGAAAGTATAAGAGTATAGATAAAGGCATAGCTGCATCCTGCACACAGGGTGTGGCTGTGTCTTTTTGCTTTGGGGTCATAAAAGGGAGTTCCTCCTGTGAGAAGGAGGCTGCCATTTACAACAATTGTAAGGGAATGGATTCCCGGGTAATGTTTTCTTGAACTTAAATCTGTAAAAGACAGTGTTTTTACATAGGTTTTTTCTTGATTTTCATAAATGAAGTTTCAGTTGTTCAAAATACCAAGCACTAACGTGGGGTCTTTTTTAAAGCTGGGCAGTGCTTGGCCCCACGGCAGCGAGGACGGCAGCCCTCACAGGCAAGCCGCCTGACATGCTCATTGTCATGTTCCATACGAAGCATGGAAAAAGTCCAATTATGAGTAGAAGGAACAGACAAAACTATTGTCTGTGTCATATCCTTCTAGAAATGTTTATATGGGTATGATAAGATGATATTTATATAAGGAGGAGGAAAGGGAGATGGGATCTTCTTACTTTTCACCCTGTGGTTATGTGGCTCCGGCTTATTATCAGCCTGCCGGATCAGACTGGCTGAAATCTTTTACCACGGGATTCCTTATCACCTGCGGGCTGCAGGCGGTAGGCAGCCCGTGCACAGATGCGGGAGAGGAATTTCCCCTGCATGGTTCTATCGCCAATACACCGTCCGAACATGTATATTAGTATGAGGAAAAAGATGCCCTTGTGGTGAAAGCACAGGTGAGAGACGAAGTGATATTCGGGCGCAAACTCCGTCTGGACGGGTTCGTAGAGTGGAAGATGATGGGAGTCAGAGATTATGTGTTGGGACTGGAATGCGGCAACTGTTATCCTGACGACAGGGATGTGATGAGAAAAACAGGCATGCTGAAATATCTGGAGCCGGGAGAAGCGGCTACATATGAAGTAAAGATTGATATAGAGTGAGTGTGGAATGTTGAAGCTGTTCAAACCGGTATATGATACATATAAATGCTGGAAATAACGCTTTATGTGATTGCCTCTGTACTTTAAAGAAAGTATACTGTATTCATCGGTATAAGATATTCAAAAAAGTCATAAGGACTGAGGTTGGAACAATAGAAAAAAGAGCAGAAAGAAGGTAACTATATGCAGTATCAGAAGATTCCTTATGTGAAAAAGCCAGTCTCCCGTATCCTGTTTGGAACGGCAATGGCGCCTTTTACAGCCGGAGGAGACGGAAATGAGCTACTGGACGCCATGTACGGACTGGGCGTCAATACATTTGACGCCGCCAGAAATTACGGTCTGGCGGAGCGGTCCTTTGGAAACTGGCTAGAAACGAGAGAAAACCGGAATGAGATCGTAATCCTTTCTAAATGCGGACATCCGAGTGTTTTTGGGAGAAAACGCGTCAATGAGACAGAGATGCGCAAGGATTTAAAAAAATCTCTTTCCAATCTGAGGACAGACTATATCGACATTTATATGCTGCACCGGGATGATCCGGAAGTAGAGGCAGGAGAGGTCGTAGAAATTTTTAATGCCATGCACGCGGAAGGGAAGATTGGAGCGTTTGGGGGCTCTAATTGGACGCATGAGCGGATTGCGGAGGCAAATGAATATGCTTATAAGCACAGTATGACTCCGTTTAGTGTATCGAGTCCGAATTTCAGTCTTGCAGATCAGGTCAAAGATCCATGGGGCGGAGGATGCATTACGATCTCAGGTCCGGCGAACAAAGGGGCGAGAGAATGGTACAAGGAGACTCAGATGCCGGTCATCGCTTACTCCAGTTTGGGAAGAGGGTTTTTCTCTGGCAAGCTAAAAAGCGCGGATGAGGACTGTGCCTCGAAGATACTGGACAGCGCCGCAATGAAAGGATACGCATATCCGGAAAATTTTGAGCGGCTGAAACGGTGTGAGGAACTGGCCGCGGAAAAGGGAGTTTCCGTACCGCAGATCGCCATGGCATGGATTTTCCGCCAGAACATGAATACCTTCGCGGTCGTGAGTACTTCAAGACCGGAAAGGATGAAAGAGAACATCCATGCGCTGGATATCAGCCTGAGCGAAGAGGAAGCGGCATATCTGGATCTTGCGTGCCCGGCAAGGAATCAGAATGGGAATAAAACTAATAGAAGGGGAGTAAGCGTATGAAAATAGGAGTAAATCTGTTTGGACTGAATAAACAGTTAAAAGAAGATTTTGACAGCACTATACTTAAACTTAAAGAGATGGGATATTCCTCCGCAGAACCGCTTGTAATATTTGAAAATAAGGATGTGGAACTGTCAGATTGTGCAGAAGAGTTAATCAGAAAATGGAATGCGGACGGCAGTATGTGGATGGCTGATACGGCGGCAGAAAAGATTCGGCATATCAGGGAGATGGGAGTGGAAGTTCCGGGAATCCATGCGGGAACATTTCCGGTAGCGCTGTCGCCTGTCGCAGAGCAGATAAAGCAGTTCGCACTGGAAAATAATCTCAGCTACTGCGTGTTCAGCCCCCAGACAAAAACGCCCGATGAAGCGGAAAAGTTCTGTGAAGAGTTAAAAGAAACTGTGAAAGTATTTGAGGATGCAGGAATCGAACTGCTGCTACACAATCACGATGCTGAGATAAAGAGAGAGAATGGCAGAAATACGCTTGATTATATTATGGAGCAGATCCCGGATATCCGCCTGCAGTTAGATGTAGGGTGGGTGAAAGCAGCGGGAGAGAATGTGACAGAGATGATGCGTTCCTATGGGGAGCGTATTGCGATCCTGCATTTTAAAGATATGGTTGAGAGCGGGCAGGAGGAAAATGGCGGCTATAACTTTACAGCCCTTGGAGATGGGATACTTCCTCTTGAGGAGATTTTAAAAGAGTCAAAAACACTTCATCTGATGGAGACAGGACATATCATGGATCAGGATTCAAGTCTGGGTGATATGATGGAAGATTTAAAAAAGAGCGCAGACAGATTATGTGCAGGAATTAAGAGGGAGGAATGCTGAGATGAAGAAACCCGGTTTAATGACGATGTCAATGTTTTTCAGGCTTTTCTTTAAATTTCAGGCGGATCAGGATGAAGAAGATCTGGTCGATGGATATCAGGAAATGTTGGATTTGGTCCAGGAAGCAGGTTTTCAGGCAGTGGATGTGATTACGTGGGAGGTAAAGTTTCTTGGTCTGGAGCGGGTGAAGAGGATGCTTGCCGATCATGGTCTGTCTGTGAACAGTTATATTGCCTTCGGCGAATATGCCCGGATGGATGAAGAAGGTTTTGCAGGACGAATCGAGCAGGGAAAGCACGATGCAGATACAGCGGCAGAGCTTGGGACAGACGTTCTTATGCTTGTCCCGCAGGCGCAGGAGGGCATCGGAGAGTATGCGCCCGAAGTGATTCGGACGCGTCTGACAGAGCATTGGCGGCCCATTGTGGAATATGCAAAAGAGAAAGTCGGCCATGTCGTGATAGAAGATACCCCGGATCTGAAACTTCATCTTTGCAAAGCGGCGGATGTGATGGAAGTATTAGATAAGGTTCCCGGTCTGGAACTGGTCTACGACAGCGCCAACATGACTCTGGTTGGAGAAGATCCTTTGGAATACTTAAAAGCATTTGAAGGGAGAATCGGCTATGTCCATATGAAAGACTACCGCCCGACTCCGCCGGGAGGTCTTCTGGTGGAATACGCAGAAGACGGGACGAAAATGTCAACTGCGCCGGTTGGCACTGGGATCATCGACATAAAAGGCATTGCGGCAGAGTTGGAAAAAGCAGGCTACAACGGCGGGATGACCATGGAATTCGTTGTGGATGACGACGGAGATTTCCCTAAATCACTGAAGCGCACTTGTGACTATTTAGCCTGCTGAGCACGATACTCCCGGGGCGTGGTCTGATAATATTTTTCAAAGATTTGATAAAAGTGTGTCCGGTTGTTGAACTTAAGTTCACTGGCAATCTCGGATACACTTTTTTTCGTGCTTTTGAGCAGATGGGCGGCATGTTTCATTGTAAAATTCATGCTATAGTCAAAGAGACTCTGTCCGGTACATTTTTTAACGATTTTTCCGAGATATGTGCCGTTGTAATTCAGCAGCTTCGACAGTTCTTTATTGCTGATGCGGCCATGATGTTCATCAAGTATCTGGTCAATACGGGAGAAGAGCAGGGATTCCATATTGCTTTTTGCGGTCACATGTTCAGCATGATAGTACCGAGAATCACACAGAATATCAATAAGCTGGAAAAAAAGGTCCTGCAGTCTATAAGTCGCTCCGTAGTATGGATTCAGGATTGTGCTGAGCATTTTTTCAAAAATATCATGTACTATGATTTTCTGTTCTTTTTCCGTGATGCGCGGGACAAAGTCTAAAAAGTCTTTGCAGTCTGGATGGTCTGCTTCCATATTCTGTTCCAGAAAATGAAAAATCAGATTATCAAAACGTTTCTGCTCCATGGGAAAGAGCATATCATTTCCATAGTTTGTCAGCCGCTCTATAAATTCAGAAGAAACAGAAAAGAAAATACACGTATAGTCTGATGAAAGCTCCTCGGTATGGAGTGTGTTTCTATTCATCAGGCAGCAGCTTCCCGAAGTGTAAAGATAACGTTTCCCCTCCACAATCTGATACATATTTCCCGACAATATATAAGTAAATTCAAAACAGTTGTGCCGATGCATACGATCATGCCTTTGGAGTGCAAGAGCGGGAAGATTCAGCTGAACATCCGGGGTAAAAATAGAGAAAGCGCTGTCAGTTATGGAGTCAGGATGGAATGCCGAGAGTGAGATCGTAAAGGGAGTGTTCATTTCCTGATAAAAGGGAGCAGATTCATCTACTTCGTGAAATGAGATGACCTCCTCCAGAACCTTTATTTTTTGTAAAACGGATGAATCAGAAATAACAGTCATAAGTCAGTACCTCCTTTGTAATCAGATTATATCACTAATGTAACACATTTAGGAAAGGATAAAAGTATTATATACCGAATTATGATACATAACAAGGGGAAAACAATCAAAATATGACACGATTTAAGACTTGAACTTCCGATTTTAAAAAGCTAAAAAGTAATTTGATTGAAATATGTTATAAAATGGGAGAATAATGAACGATTACTGACATTGTTTATACAACCACAGGACGGTACAATAAATATAACAAAGTTGCAAAGATCATACAGGCAGAAAAATACAAGGAGGGAAAGGGTTGGAAAAACATAGGAGAAAAATGAAAGCTGCTCTGGTAGGATGTGGACAGATCAGTGAAGTCTATTTCAATAATATACAGAAAAGATTTACAAACCTTGAGATTACGGCATGCTGTGCGGCACATTTTGAAAGCGCACAGAAGGCTGCGGCAAAGTATGGGATACACGCTTGTACTTATGACGGGATACTGGAAGATCCGTCTATAGAAATGGTCTTGATAATGACTCCTGCGCCGACACATTATGAGCTGGTAAAAAAGGGGATTCTGGCGGGAAAACATGTAGGGATTATGATATTTTGTCCAGCCTGTACAGCTTTTTAAGAGGGCAATCATTTAACAGTGTGGATGGAAACTAATGAAAGATAATCACAGGAGATATTTCACATAAAGGAGAGCTAATAAAGAAATGAAAAAAGAACGAATCAATGACAACTGGCTGTTTTGGAAGGACGGACATGAAACAGAGAAGCAACTTATCAATCTCCCTCATGATGCTATGCTGACGGAGGAAAGGGTGCCGGATCTTCCCAATGGGAATGCCACTGGATTTTATCCGGGCGGGAAATACATATATACGAAAAATCTGTTTGGGACCGAAGCTCTTCGGGAAAAGTCGGTTTCGGTAGAATTCGAGGGAGTATATATGAATTCCAAAGTTTTTCTTAATGAGGAAGAAGTGGGCGGTTGGATTTATGGCTATACGAATTTCTATGTGGATCTGACAGACAGACTTAAGATAGGAGAAGATAATGAGCTAAAAGTGATCGTTGATAATTCTGAGACTCCAAATTCCAGATGGTATTCCGGAAGCGGCATCTACCGCAGTGTGAATCTGTGGACCGGCGAAAAACATCATATTAAGCCGGAGGGAATCAAAATAAAGACAGTCTCTATAAATCCGGCGGAGGTGGAAGTCAGTATAGAAGCAGAGAAAACAGAAGATATGACAATCCTGTGCGAGGTACTCAAAGATGGAAAGATTGCCGCATCTTTTGCTGGAGAGTACTCAACAGTTCAAATTCCGAACGGAAAACTTTGGGATGCGGAACATCCGGAATTGTATACATTGAAAGCAGTCCTGAAAAATGGGGATGGAATAGTAGATGAAGCGCAGACCCGGTTTGGAATCCGCATGATCACATGGGGAACAGAAAAAGGATTTCAGATTAACGGAAATACGGTCAAGCTAAGAGGCGGCTGTGTCCACCACGACCATGGACCCCTTGGCGCATGTGCCTATGACAAAGCGGAATACCGGCGTGTAAAGAAATTAAAGGAAGCAGGCTTTAACGCCATCCGTTATTCTCACAATCCGGCGGGGAAAAATTTTTTGGACGTCTGTGATGAGCTGGGAATGTATGTATTAGACGAGACATTTGACCAATGGGAGTTGTCTCAGTCCCCCTATGATTACTCACAGTATTTTGCAAAGGAATGGAAGAAAGATGTGACGGCATTGGTCTCAAAAGATTATAACCATCCTTGCGTAGTGATGTACTGCATTGGCAATGAAATCACGGATACGGGACTTCCTTCCGGAGCGGAGATATCCAGAATGCTGAATGAGGCCTTCCATCAGTTGGATTCCACAAGACCTACAACGATCGCCGTCAACAGTATGCTGTCCGTATTAGCTGCAAAGCAGGCTGAGAAAAGAAAAGCAGGAGAAAAGAATGTAGGAAGTGAAGATGTGAACGACATCCTGACTCTTCTTCCGAAGATCATGGCGTCTATCACACCAGAAAATCTGGAAACTTTGATCGGAGAATGTATCAGTTATGTAGATATCCCGGGATACAATTACGGACACAACCTCTATGAAGGGACTCATAAACTGGCGCCAAAGCGTCTCATCCTTAGTACCGAGACATTTCCGAAAACAATGGATACAAACTGGGCTGCCGTAGAGCAGAATGACTATGTGATCGGAGATTTTATGTGGACTGCATGGGACTATCTGGGAGAAGCAGGTGTGGGACTACCGGTCTACGGAACGACTCAGGCTCCTTTTTCTAAAGATTATCCTTGCCTGACTGCGGCCTGCGGCTCTTTTGACCTGACCGGATTCCCGGAGAGTCAGGCATACTATTCGGCTGTGATGTGGGGAGCATATGACAAGCCTTATATCGGTGTACGCCCGGTGAATCACAGTGGGGAAGAATATACCCTTGGCCGTTGGCGTCTGACAGATTCTCTGAACTGCTGGACATGGCCGGGACAGGAAGGGAGAGAAGCGGAGATAGAGGTATACAGTATAGGAGACAGTGTGGAACTTTTTCAGGACGGACAGTCTATGGGCAGAAAACCTCTGGAAGCGTATAAATGCGATTTTCATACAGCGTACAGACCGGGTGTATTGGAGGCTGTATGCTATGACAGCGATGGAAAAGAAATCGCAAGAGACAGCCTTGTCACAGCAGGTGAAGAGACAAGGCTTACGATTCTCAAAGAGGACGATGTGATTCGCGCTGATGGGGAGGATCTTGCATATGTCACGGTGTATATCACGGATGAGAAAGGCAATCTGAAAATGATGACAAACAGGAAAATCTCTGTAACCGTTGAGGGACCGGGAAGACTTCTGGCAGTGGGAAGCGGAAATCCGGAGACAGAAGAGAAGTTTACAGACGGAGTTTATACTTCCTGGCATGGGCGTGTGATTGCGATTATAAGAAGCGAAAAAGAAGCAGGCAGGATAAAAGTGACGGCTTCTGCGGAAGGAATGGAAAGTGTGTCAGCGGAAATTATGTCAGATATATAAATCAGACTTTACTACTCATTTGCAGATTAAAAAGGAGGATATAAAAATGGTATATAATAGTATAAGACCGGGGCAGGTCTGGCTGGATACAGAAGGGAAGAGGATTCAGGCGCATGGCGGTTCTCTGCTATATGAAGACGGATATTATTATTGGTATGGTGAAAACAAAGAAAAGACAACGGGAAAAGATTCTATCTGGCATTGGGGAGTCCGATGCTACCGCTCATCGGATTTGTATAACTGGGAAGATATGGGAGTGATCATCGAGCCAAATACAGAGGATAAAAGATCTTCCCTGCATCCGACTGCATGTATGGACCGGCCGCATATTATTTATAATCAAGTAACAAAGAAATATGTCTGCTGGCTGAAAATCATGACGATAGATGGACCGCAGACAGAAACCGTATTGACGGCAGATCACTTGTTAGGGCCTTATAAAATCGTCCGCGAAGGTCTAAAGCCGTTGGGAATGAGCGCGGGTGACTTTGATCTGGCAGTGGCGCCGGATGAGAAGGCATATTACTATTTTGAACGGGTACACAGCGAGACAATCTGTGCGGATCTGACAGAGGACTATACGGATGTGACAGGCTATTACAGTACTCACTTTCCGCATCCGCTTCCGCCTTATGTCCGTGAGGCGACCGCGCATTTTGTCCGGAAGGGAAGACATTATATAATCACCAGCGGAACGACCGGGTATTACCCGAATCCGTCAGAGATTGCTGTCGGTGACTCATGGCATGGTCCATATACGGTATTAGGAAATCCGCATGTAGACGATTCGAGTGAGACTTCATTCCATTCGCAGATTTCTTCGGTATTTAAGGTTCCGGGGAAAAAAGATCTCTATATAGCGTGCGCGGATCGGTGGCTGCCAAACAGAATGGATGTTTTGTATAAGGACTGTGAAAGAGCCTGTTCGCTTTACGCTGATCCGGATACTGCAACAAATGCTGAAAAGCAGAAAGAATTAAAGGCGCTTGCAGAAAAAATCCCGTTCCGGGAATCTCTCGGAATTGGCGTTGATACTTCTGTCGCGGACTATGTATGGCTTCCGCTGAAATTTACGGAACCTGACAAGACACATCCGCAGGGACAGGTGCTGATTGAATGGAAAGATGAGTGGTGCATTGAGGACTACGAATAAATCGAAATATGATACAAAAGTAAAAGTGAGTTACCGCCGGATGATATTGTGGATGAAGCGATAAAGTAATACAGTAAATATAACAAAAAGAGGAAGATGAGTTGGAGGTAAAAAATGAGTTTTGTAGATGAATGGATCAAAAGATGGCCGGGAAATATCGGACCGCTGCCCGGAGAGAATGAAGAGGCGGTTTGCATGCAGGGAGCAGAAGAGGGGATGGTTCTTTTAAAAAATGATGGAATACTCCCGCTCTCTGACAAAAAGCTGGCGCTTTTTGGAGCAGGCGCCGTGGATACGATTATTGGAGGAATTGGAAGCGGTTCCACAGAGCCTCCCTATAAAATTAATGTGGAAAAGGGACTTAAAGAGAGCGGATGTGAATTGACCTCCGAAAGATGGCTGCAAAAATTTGCCGCGGCCAGTAAGAAAGCCAATGACGAACTGGATATTGATGACTTTACGAGACTCTGGTGTGGGATTACGGTCCTTATTGATGAGCCGGAGATCACAGAGGAAGAAATTGTAGAGGCAAAGGCAGCGAAGACTGCTGTATATGTAATTCGAAGAAATACCGGGGAAGGCTATGACAGGAAGAATGAAAAAGGAGATTTCCTTTTATCTGATATGGAATACGAGAATCTGTCAAAGATTGCGGAAGGATTTGAACACACCGTGGTAGTTCTTAATACTTCCGTTATGGATCCGCGGTTTATAGAAGAGATCCCGGGTATCGACGCAGTAATTCTGATGAACCTGCCTGGAATGATGGCAGGGAAGGCTCTGTCAGATATTTTGTATGGGAAAGCGAATCCGTCCGGTCGCCTGACAGATACATGGGCGCGGAGGTACGAAGACTATCCGGCTTCTGCGATTTTTTCTACAAGTGACGGAATTACGGACGAGGAAGATTATCTGGAAGATATTTACGTGGGATACCGCTATTTTGACAGCTTTAACGTAACTCCGCATTGGTGCTTTGGGTACGGTTTAAGCTATACTGAATTTTCTATGGAAACAGAGAATGTGAATGCAGACGAGCAGAAGGTTACAGTGGCTGTTCGTGTAAAGAACACAGGAAATCGTTCAGGAAAAGAAGTAGTACAGGTCTATGTGTCCGCGCCGCAGAGCGAACGGCTTCCGAAACCGTATCAGGAGCTGAGGGGCTTCGTAAAAACAAAGAAATTGAATCCGGGAGAGGAAGAAATTGTGCAAATCAGTTTTCCGACGGTATCGCTTGCCTCTTTTGATACAGAACGTTCATCTTATGTTCTGGAGAAAGGTCAGTATTTGATCCGTGTAGGAAAGAACAGCCGTGAGACGGAAATTGCGGCAGTATTGTCGCTTGACGATGAGGTGATTACTGAAAAGCTGAGTAAAAAGGTACGGTGTCCAAAGGAATTGAAACTTTATAAAGCGCCTGCCATCACCTATGAGCAGACGGACGCGCCTGTGCTCATGCTCAACGCTTCAAAATTTCACGCAGAAGATCACACGGCCGCAGGCACAGAATGTACCGTGACTTATATTCCGGAAGGTGCGGAGTATGAGCCGTATGTGGAGAAAAATCCGTACAGATTAAAGTATGAGACGAAAGAAAAGGTTAAAATTGTCAGAAATGTTCCGGATGCGACCTTCCCGGATGTGGCGGAAGGAAAGGTGACGATGGAAGAATTTGTAGCCTCACTGGATCAGGGAGTACTCCTTCGTCTTGTTACCGGAGTTTCCCACGAAACGCCCTATCCTGTTCCCAACCGGATGAAGAAGAAAGCAGAACCGTTAAAAGCGATTCCTTCTTCCGGAAGGACTACCGCACAGTATGTGGAGACGCTCGGTATTCCTAATTCCTATCTCGCAGACGGTCCGGCAGGCGTGCGCGTGATCGGAAAACCGACGGCAGCCTGGGCGGTGGGAACGGTCCTTGCACAGACATGGAACACAGAACTGATGGAAAAGACCGGAGACGGGTTCGGAACAGAGATGGAGGCATATCATCAGTCCGTTATCCTTGGCCCCGGCATGAATATCCACAGAGATCCTATGGGCGGACGCAGTTTTGAGTACTATACAGAAGATCCGTTTTTGAACGGAAAGATGGCAGCGGCTTTTACGAAAGGAGTTCAAAGTCATGAAGGATGTATGGTTGCACTGAAGCATTTCGCATGCAACAGTCAGGAGACAGACCGTGGATTTTCCAGCTCAAACCTGAGCGAGCGGGCGCTTCGTGAGATTTATCTGAAAGGATTTGAAATAGTGGTAAAAGAGGCGAATCCGGGGACAATCATGACATCCTATAATAAGGTCAATGGAGTACACTCTTCGGAAAATCGGGAGCTTCTGGAAGATATTGTGCGCGGAGAATGGGGATTTCAGGGTATGTTTATGACTGACTGGCATTCCGAATCCTACAAACCGGCAGATATCCATGCAGGGAATGACATCATCATGGGAGGAATCCAGGTTGAAGCAATCGAAGAGGCACTGGAAGGATGGGAACCGGAATTTGAAACGGATGGTTCTGTAAAGCAGCGGACAGTAATCTCATATGATGGGATTAAGCAGGATATTGTCGAAGAATGGGGCTCATTCCTGCCGTGTGCAGAAGGCGCTGATATATGCAGGACAACCGTTTTGGCAGGAACAGAAGTGGGAGAAGAAGTTCAGAAATACATAGACAGTGGCATCGCCTCTGTCCGTGAAAATCCGGACGGATCAAAGGAAATTTCCTATAAAGGAATACGCCGGGGACGTCATCTGGCACTGGGCGATCTGCAGAGATGTGCAATGCACGTCCTTCGGTATCTGCTTAAATCCAGTGCATGGAAAGAGATGAAAAAGAACATGAAATGATATGAAAAGCACAACGAATATAATAAGACGGAGGAATACGAAAGTGAAAATTGGAAGGATTGAAGTGGCGGACAAAAAGACCGGTGTGGGGATAGCTTCCCTTGCAAAAATGAGAGCCAGTTATGCAGAAAGAACATCTGTGGGGGAGCGGTTTTCGGTGCCGCGCGGAGACAGTAAAGAGAATGTCCCCGTGCTGATCTACAGACCTGAGAAAAAGAACGCAGAAAAGCTGCCGGTGTTCTTTAATATGCACGGCGGAGCATGGGTCGCCGGCGATGCCATGATGATGGAAAGCTTTTGCCAGCTTCTTGCAGAGAGTGTACCGGCAGTCGTTGTCAATATCAATTATCATAAGGCAGATGTGATTCCCCTTCCGGAAATGTCGGCGGAAGCCTGTGATTGTGTCAGATATTTTGCCGGACATGCCAAAGAATACGGAATTGACAACAGCAGAATGGCGATTGGCGGACACAGCGCCGGAGCGAATATCGCGGCAGGGACAGTACTTCGATTAAAGGAATGCGGGATTGATATGAAACTACAGATTCTCGTATATCCCTGTGTCGATCTTCGTCCTGAGGCAAATTGCGGATGGATGAACATGGTTATCAGCAGTGTCGTACCGGAAGGACATCTGGAAGAGTGCCATATCTCACCGATGGCGGCGGAGGATGAGCAGATAAAAGCACTTTGTCCGGCTGTTATCGTGGCATGCGGCAGGGATGATTTAAAACCTCATGCGTTTAATTATGCGAAACGGCTGATTGACAATGGAGTAAATGTATATTTCAGAGAATACGAACATGCGGAGCATGGATTTTTAGAAGTAAACCGGCCGGACTACGAGCCATCCACAGACGGACGTATCAATGCGGAACAAGGCGCTTATGCAAGAGATTGCGAGCAGTGGCTTATAAAGGTTTTAAAAAGTGAACTTTTGGAGGAAGTAAAATGACCATAAATACTGAGAAAATCATCCTGAATCAAGAACGAAATGTTACGCTTTCCGCTATGGTACAGACAGTAGGCGGAGCGTGGGGATTTACAGAACGTCCGGCCGTTATGGTCATTCCGGGCGGCGGTTATGCCATGTGTTCTGACGGGGAAGCGGAAATCGTAGCATATCCCTATCTGGCAGCCGGATTTCATGCGTTCGTTCTGCGCTATTCCGTAGGAGAGCACAGAGCATGGCCGAATCCTCTGGATGACTATGAGCAGGCGATGGAGTATATTGAAACTCATGCAGAAGAGTGGGGCGTACTCACAGACAAGATCGCTGTTATCGGATTTTCCGCAGGAGGTCACCTGGCGGCATGTGCCGCAACGATGGCGAAGCATCGTCCGGCTGCTGCAATCCTTGGATACGCCGCGCTGAAGCAGGAGATTACGGATGCATGTCAGCCGGGTGGAATCGCGCCTGCTCCAATAGATCATGTCGATGCAGAGACTCCGCCTTGCTTTTTGACAGCTTGCCGAGATGACAGTGTGGTTCCGATTTCTAACACAGTGGATTTCATGACGGCGCTGGATAAATATTCCATCACCTATGAGTGCCACATCTATCCATTTGGTGAACACGGTTTTTCAACCGGAGAAGTGTCAGACATCGGACTGGGACAGGGCTGCAGCCGGATCCCTCAGTGGGTTCCGAATTCCGTCGGGTTTCTCTGGGATATCTTCGGACGGCTTACTCCGAAAGGAATGGGAGCCCCTGCTTGTCAGACCAAGATAAATGGAGACGCTGAACCGGTTCTGTCAGTGAGGTGTTCGATCCGCCATCTCAGGAAGTTTGTTACAGAGGTCAAGGAGCTTACTCCCGTACTCAATGCTATTGACGCTTATTCCAGCGGCATCTTTAAAGAGTCTGGGAAAGTGATAGCAGATCAATTTAATTTGGGATTTCTTATGGAGGCGCTTGGCAGGACAAAGGAAGAGATTGAAGATTTAGACAAGCTGCTCAGACAAGTTCCAAATCAAATAGATAAATAACAAGCGAGAAAGGAGATTATGATGAAAAAATTATTTGGGAAAAAAGAAATCAATATGGCGTCAGATGCAAAGGTAGGATGGGGCGAGCATCTCGCCTATGGCGTCGGAAATGCAGCAAACGACGTATCCGGAACTATGATCGGAAACTACATTTTAATCTATTATACGATGGTTCTGGGGATGGATGTGCTGCTTGCCACCAGTGTACTGGCTGCATCCAGAATGATGGATGGATTATCTGATCTGATCATGGGACGCATTATTGACCGCACGCAGACCAAGATTGGAAAAGCGAAACCATGGTATTTTCGATTCATTCTGCCTACGGTGATCTCCATGCTTCTCGTCTTTAATGTGCCTCATAGCATCGGGATGGCAGGTCAGGTGATTTATATGTTTCTCACCTATAATTTGGTGACAACAATCTGCGGTACAGCCCTTGGGATTTCCTTTACGTCATTAAATGGTCTGATGACTACTAACCAGAGCTCAAGAGGAAGAAACGGCGTTGTGGCAAGAATATTCAGTCTGGCAACTGGTATTTTTACCAGCAACACGATTTTCCGTTTTGCAAGGTTCTTTGGCGGCGGAGATGAATATAGTCAGAAAGGATGGAGTATGGCTATGATTGTTTACGCGGTTATCTTTGTCTGCCTGACATTGATTCATCACTTTTTTACACATGAACGTGTAAATCAGGTGAGAAATGAAAATGAGATCGCAGATAAAACACTCCGCTCCGTGACAGGGGAGAAAATTAGCGCGGGTAAATCACTGCTGTCTCTTATTAAAAATAAATTCTGGGTAACTACTTTGGTTGTGTGCGTATTTATTTCCGTATTACTGACGATAAATATTACTATGGCGGTATATTTTTCTCAGTATATTATGAATGATCTGGATGCTCAGGGCATAATTGTATCTCTTATAAGTCTGACGGCGATTCCTGGTACGCTTATCAGTCTTCCCCTTATGACCAGACTGGGAAAACGAAACGTTATACTTGTAGGGCTGGGAATAAACCTGATCGGCTGCCTGTTGCCTGTGTTCTCAATGAATACTATGGTTATCTACATGGGCAGTATTATTAAAGGTTTAGGATACGGAATTACAGCAGGTCCCACGGGCAGTATTATCCAGGATACGCTTACTTACGGTGAGTGGAAGAACGGCTTCAGTAATATGGGGATGGGTAACGCGGCAAATTCTTTTGCTATGAAAGCGAGCGGAAGTCTTGGGACGATTATTGTTGGTTTTATGCTCAGCATATCGGGCTTTGTGGAGCAGTCACTGGTTCAGTCTCAGCAAACGTTGAATATGATTAGCTTCGGATATATCTGGATGCCGGCGCTTATGGCGATTACCTGCATTATTATAATGCTGTTTTATACCTTGGATAAGATTTATCCACAAATTGAGGCAGATCTGAAAGAGGGAAAATATGCTCCCGGTGTTCAAAAGGAAGCCGCTGTAACTGCGGATGAGGAAAAAGGTGACAAACATTATGAAAACTAAATTTGATCGAAGAGCAAGATTTATCCAGAATACAGCCTGTAGGAAGTATTTTAAGCGCAAACCGAATTCTTTTGACGCACAGTCGGAAGCCGTGGATATTGTAAGAGAGGATGGCGTGCGTGTGATTACGGATATTCCTTATGGAACGAAGTACCCGAATAGTTTTTTGGATATTTATCTCCCGAAGAAAGAATGGATGGAGAGCGCAGGAGAAAACGGAGTACCTGTGTTCGTCTACTTTCACGGCGGCGGATTCCTTTTTGGGAACCGCCGCATGGGAGATCCGCTGACTAAGGACCCCACCGGCATGAGGGAATGGTTCGGATATTTTTTAGACAAAGGGATCGGAGTAGTCAGTGCAAGCTACGCCTTTGCTCCGGAATACAGATTCCCTGTTCAGATTGAACAGGTAGATCAGGTATTGGGATTTTTAGGCGGGCATGGGAAAGAGTATGGATTGGATTCTGACCAGATGCTACTGGGAGGCGGAAGTGCTGGGGCGGACATGACTGAAATATATGGACTGGTGATTTCCGACAGTTCCTATGCTGCCCAATTTCCTTTTGTACCGACAGTCCGGCGTGAGCAGATAAAAGGTCTTATTATCGATGAAGCTGCCCTGTGCTTTCATACATTTAAAAACCCAAAGGGGATGGATACGATGTTGGGATGCTGGGTGGGAGAGGAAGATTTCCTACATGGTCCGAATTCCATCCTCTGTGATGTGCCGGAACATATTGCGGACAGTTATATTCCGACTTTTGTTACCGGAAGCACTGCGGATCATTTCTTTATCCAGTCTGCTTTGAAATTGAAAGTCAAATTGGACGAGATTGGCGTTCGATGTGATCTGTATTATCCGCCCCTTTCCATGGGGGAGTTTGGTCATGGCTTTCTTTCTCAGGCTGAAACTACGGCAGGCAAAGCAGGAAATGAAAAGATGATAAGATTTATAGATGCCGTGTTAGGAAAGTTAGGAAAATAGGTTGAACTATCCAATATATTCGGCGGATAAGGAGGAATTATATCATGCTTAGAGAAAATTTTAATGATAACTGGAAGGTCTGCAGGAGTGTTGCCGCTCTGGACGCGCTTTTTTATCCGGAGAAAGTGCAGGAACCTCAGTCCGTGACACTGCCACATGACGCCATGATATGCTCAGGGCGGAGTCCGGAATATCCAACGGCAGGAGGAGGCGCCTTTTTTAAAGCAGAAAATCTGGAATATACCAAAACTTTCTTTGTCCCGAAAGAAGATCAGGGCAAAGTCATCTATCTGGAATTCGAGGGCGTGATGCAGTATGCATTCGTCTGGGTAAACGGAGGATTCGCGGGGCAGCACCCCTATGCCTATTCAAATTTTTATGTGAACATCACAGATTTTCTCCGTTTTGGAGAAGAGAATACGGTCAAAGTAATCGCCAAAAATGGAGCACAGCCTAATTCCAGATGGTATTCCGGCGGCGGGATCTACCGCAATGTGAAAATTATAAAGGGAGAACCTCTGCATATCTCCATGGATGGAGTGATGATATCTACCCCGATTGCTGAATCCGATCGGGCAGTTGTGGAGGTTCGGACAAAGATAGAAAATGAGAATCTCGGATTTCGATGCGGATGGCTGAAAACCGTGATCCGGGATGAAGATGGTGCGGAAGTGGCGAAAGAGCGCACGAAATTTCATATTTTTTCTGAGGGAACACTCACGGTACAGCAGCGAATCTATGTAAAGAATCCTAAGCTGTGGAACCTTGACGCCCCGTATCTGTATACCTGTGAGAGCATTCTGGAATCGGAGGAAATCAGAGATAAGACAGCGGTCTCGTTTGGAATCCGTTCGTTGACTCTGGACCCGGAACGGGGACTGCAGCTCAATGGAAGAACAGTCAAACTGAAAGGCGGCTGTATCCATCACGACAATGGGATGTTGGGGGCCGCTGCGTTTGAAGATGCGGAACTGCGCCGGGCAAGGCTGCATAAAAAGGCAGGCTACAATGCCCTGCGCTCCGCCCACTATCCGATGTCGAAAGCAATGCTGGACGCCTGCGACCGGACAGGACTGTTGGTCATGGATGAGTTTACAGATGTATGGACGAGCTGTAAATGTGATTTTGACTACGGTTTCAGCTTTGCTGAGTGGTGGGAGCGGGATGTAGAACAGATGGTGTACAAGGATTATAACCATCCCTGCGTAGTACTGTATTCCATTGGCAACGAGATACCGGAAGCCGGCTCTCCTACAGATGCGTCATGGGGGAGAAAAATCGCGGAAAAAATACGGTCCATCGACAAGACCCGGTATATTACCAATGCGCTCAATCTTCCGGGAGCAATACTGGATGTAGTTGTGCCTATGATGAGAGCGCAGAAACCGGAAAGCGCAGGTGCGAAGAGCGGCGAGATCAATCAGGTATCCAAAGATATGCAGCAGGATATGCGCTCATGGATTTTAAACAGCGATATCCTGCAGGAGCGGATTGAAGAATCCTGCGGCGTGTTGGATGTGATAGGATATAATTATACGACAGAGCGATATGAAAACGAACCGAAACTATCCCCGAACCGGATCGTGGTAGGTTCGGAGACTTCTCCGGCGGCTTTGGCAGAAAACTGGGAACTGGTGGAAAAGCATGGATATCTCATTGGAGATTTCAGCTGGACTTCATGGGATTATCTGGGTGAAGTAGGAATTGGTCATTTCGGATACGAAGATGATAAGATAGACAGATTTTACGGGGATTATCCGTGGATTGCTGCATATAGCGGAGATTTCGATCTGACAGGTTTCAGGCGTCCTATATCTTATTGGAGGGAAATCATATGGGGAGGAAGAAATCATACGCCGTATATCGCGGTACAGCGGCCGGGGCGTTATGGTCAGAAGCCGGCTGACGGCAATCATATCTGGACGGATTCTATCTCTTCATGGACATGGCCCGGATATGAGGGGCATCCGATCATAGCTGAAGTCTATTCGGACGCCGAGGAGGCGGAACTTTTTATCAACGGTATCTCTCAGGGAAG
Organism: Murimonas intestini; assembly: GCA_003148945.1. Taxonomy (GTDB): domain Bacteria; phylum Bacillota; class Clostridia; order Lachnospirales; family Lachnospiraceae; genus Murimonas; species Murimonas intestini. Next base: position 651,094 of record QGGY01000001.1, read on the forward strand.
AAAACCTGTCGGAGACGAGTTTAAAAAGTTCTATTGCAAGTGGGATACCGTGTATGAAACAGGCGAAGTCGAGGCGGTAACTTATATCGCAGGGAAAGAGGTTGGACGCTTCCATCTGAAAACGGCCGGTACACCGCGCTTGTGGGTTAAAAAAGAAAGCGAGAGCCTCCGTGCCGGCACGAATGACCTGTGCTTTATTAATATTGAACTGGCCGATGAAAATGGTATCTTGAATACTGCTGTCCAGAAAGATGTTACAGTTTCACTGACAGGGGCAGGCATCCTGCAGGCCAGCGGCTCGGCAGATCCGAGAACCGGGGAAAATTATTATGACACGACTCATAAGACCTTTTATGGACGCGTACTGGCAGTGGTACGTGCAGGAGAGGAAAAGGGAACTGCAAGACTGACTGTATCGGCAGAAGGAATGGACAGTGTCGTTGTAGAGATACCTGTAGTCTGAAAAATAAGACATGCGGAAGGAGATTTTGAAAATGACAAACGACGCAACTTTTGAATTAATGGCAAAAGCGCAGGGAACTTCGGATGCGGATTTGTACTGTTAAAAAGGAGGAGAAGCATGTTAAAAACAATCAATGAGTGTTTAAATGGAATGGAAGAAAACTATATTCTTCCATTTCTATGGCTCCATGGAGAAGACGAAGCCACATTAAGATCCTATATGACAGCAATCCATGAAGCCAATATCAGGGCAGTTTGCTTAGAATCCAGACCTCATCCTGATTTTCTGGGGCCAAAGTGGTGGCAGGATCTTGATATCATTCTGGATGAGGCAAAAAAACGGAATATGAAGGTGTGGATATTGGACGACCAGCATTACCCAACAGGAGCAGCTGCCGGAGCAGTAAAGACAGCACCGGCAGAACTTCACAAACAATATCTTGCCTGTAACAGGACGGATATTTTCGGACCTCAGCGAAGGGTTCGGCTTGATATAGGTAAACTGGCATCGACGCCGCAAAATCCGATCGCACCTCAGCCGCTGGACTATGATGATGATTGTCTGCTGGCAATTGTTGCCGCCCGTCTGGACGGCGGTATAGGCAACGGTCCAGATCATGTGGAAGAGGCAGTCGTCCTGACAGGCAAGATTGAAGAGGGATATCTCATCTGGGACGTGCCGGCGGGAATGTGGAGAGTATTTGCGTTCTATGTTACCCACAACGGCGCATCTCCTGATTCCATCAATCTTGTAGCTCCGGATTCTTGTAAAATACTTTTGGATACGGTATACGAAGCTCATTACGCGCGCTATGCGGATGAATTCGGAAAAACAATCGCCGGATTTTTCTCAGATGAGCCTTTCCTCGGAAATCCTTCTGGAAATGCGCTGGGATGTATCGTAGGAAAAACAAGAATGCCGCTTCCGTGGAGTAAAGAAATGGAAACAGCATTAAAAGAACTCTGGGGAGAAAACTATCCAGTAAATCTTCCCGCACTTTGGGGAGAGATGGGAACCGCAGAGGAAACCGCAGATATCCGGAATACATTTATGAACGCACTTACAGATCTGGTAAAGAAAAGTTTCAGCGAGCAGATCGGAAACTGGTGCAGAGATCACGGTGTGGAATATATCGGTCACATTATCGAAGATAATAATGCTTCCGAAGGATTAGGCGCCAGCGTAGGACATTACTTCCGGGGACTCTGGGGGCAGGATATGGCGGGAATCGACGATATCGGTGCGCAGATTACCGTTGGCGGCGCAAATGTGGAGCATATATCTATTGCCGGTTCCGGAGACGGAGAATTTTATCATCATGTTCTGGGGAAACTCGGTTCGTCCCTGGCGCATATTGACCCTAAGAAGAAGGACCGCTGTGTATGCGAGTGTTTTGGCGCGTATGGCTGGACAGAAGGAACTCAGACCATGAAGTATATTGCGGATCACCTTCTTGCTGACGGTGTGAATCATTTTGTACCTCATGCTTTTTCCGCAAAGGCGTTTCCAGATTTTGACTGTCCGCCCCACTTCTATGCGGGAGGAGAGGATATCCTGTTCCCTGCTTTTGGAAAACTGATGGCGTATATGAACCGTACCGCGCATATTTTGTCTGCTTATCAGCATACTGCCCCTGTTGCCGTCCTCTATCATGCGGAAGCTGCATGGAGCGGACAGCGTTGGATGAAGATGCAGAAGTGTGCACGGATTCTACGGGAACACCAGATTGATTTTGATATTCTTCCATCAGAAGTGTTAGTATTGAAAGACAAGATTTTAACAGTGAATGGAAGGCAGTATAAAGCTCTTGTGATTCCGGGATGCGAATATTTGGGAGAGAAAGCAGCTGCATTCTGTAAAAAGGCAAAAGCAGTTGATTTCCCAGTATATTTTTCGGATTTTGCTCCAAAGAATGTTCAGGGAACGACAGTAGGACTTTTGGATTTGGCAGATATACTAGCCGATATGACAGATGTAACACTTACTCCGTTCCATACGGATATCCGGATTTATCGCGGGATTAAAAAAGGAGAAGGACATGTCTATTTTTTGTTCAATGAGTCTACATGGTCGTCCTTTGAAGGAAGATTAAAAGTCAAAGCTGATGGAAAATGCTATAGATACGATCCTATGGAAAACAGAATCTTCCGACGTAAACTGGCGGGAGGCAGTATACCGGTACGATTAAATCCGATGGAGAGTGCGCTGTTTATAGTGACAGATGCAGAAATAGAGGCAACAGAAGAACTTCCAGAGATGACAGGAACTGCTTTGCTGAACGGAAAATGGACGATTTCCCTTAAAGAAAACGGAGAATTTGTTCCCTATGAGGTTACGGAACGTCTGGACGGTATCATGAAGGACGGATGGTCAGGAACCATCTGTTATGAGTATCAGATTCCGGGGGGAACGCTTCCGGGAGATGCAGACTATATTATGCTAAAGCTCCCGCAAGTCAGAGAGACAGCAGAAGTATGGTGTAATGGGAAATATGTGGGAAATGCGATAGCCGCACCATTTTGTTTTGAACTGACTCATGCATGGAAGAAGGGAAAGAACCTTTTGCGTATTGAAGTGACTTCTACTATGGAACAAAAGGTAAAGGCTGCAAGCGGCGGAAAAGATTGGTTTATATCAATGCAGAAAGTATGGTACGGATATGGCATGAGTGATATTCCTGTGCTGGAGTATTGTAAAAAAGAAGAAAAAGTATAACAAGAATTTTATTAAGACTAAGAAGATGCTATTTCTTTGCAAGAGGGGATAGCATCTTTTAGTTTGTGTGCTGAGCATGGCACTCATCTTGCTGGTGAAAGTCCAGCCACGGGTATTTACCGCCAAGTGTAGTGAACCACAAGTCGGTATCAGTAATGGTATGCATGGAGGAAGTGGTGTAGCAAAGTTCTCGATCCTACGAACAGAAACTTGATAAGGCGATAAGGTGGGTAAGATTGCAAATCAAAGCCCTAATTGTAAACGTAAACCGAAGTTGTAAATCAAGAGGTTGTGGGACGAAAGATTAGTGTCTTACCTCGGGAGACCCTATCACGCGCCGGAAGGTGTGGTCGAAGTATCTAATTCAAGACTGGGCTGGTACAGAAGAAGTGGGATGAATATAGTAAATTTCATAATCAGTAAGGATTTACTTGAAAATAGGATAAAAGACGGAGCAGGATTGCTCAATTCTTTATCCTATTACCTAAGTAATCAGTACTTCAAAATCCAATTTACCTTTTTCAGTGCCATTTACAACAATTGTAAGGGAATGGATTCCCGGGTAATGTTTTCTTGAACTTAAATCTTTAAAAGACAGTGTTTTTACATAGGTTTTTTCTTGATTTTCCATAAATGAAGTTTCAGTTATTTGAAATATTTTTCGGCTTTGCCCACCGTTTGCTTTCACGTAATGAACGCCATACTCTAACCGTACTTTAGCTGCTTTTTTTGCTCTGACTTTAAAGGAAAAGGTCATATCCTCACCGATGGAAACGGATACGGCTCCCAGCGCGAAGTCGTAAACATCCACACAACTGGCATCAGCAACTCCAAAGATAGCCAGCACATCCCTGTTGCCCATTTTTAGAAGTGTTCTGCATCCATGTTTTATGATCCAATCAGTAAACTCGTTTTTCCCATACCAATCTATGGCGGTTTGTACAACAAGGTGAGGATGGGTTTTGGAAATATCATTCAGATTATTGGCCACACTTTTACGGACATACAGCGACGGGTCTGCTTTCAGTTGTTCTAAAATACCAAGCACTAACGTGGGGTCTTTTTTAAAGCTGGGCAGTACTTGGCCCCACGGCAGCGCAGGACGGCAGCCCTCACTGGCAAGCCGCCTGACATGCTCATTGTCATGTTCCGCCCATATGGACATCTGTGCCATCATACGCTTTTCATGGTTTATAATAAATGGCCTTACGGCAAACTCAGCAGTTGAGTATTGGGTATACCTCTCCAATGCAGCAATCGACAAATTCCAATGGCACTCATCCTGCCCATAGACTTCAACAAAATCAGGCAAGTAAATGAAAGCATTGTCATGAAATCCCGCAGGATACCCTGCAACAACCTGGTCAAGGATAGCAAGTGCCTGTTCGTAATCAGAAGGCAAATATTTTCCTAAATTTGTTGAGATTTGCCGCATACGGCCTTTCAGCGCTAATGTATCCCAGGTCTTATCCATAATGTCACTTACAAAATCACTGTCCTGAAACGAAGGATATACAGCCTTAATGCGTAAAGCCAATTCATGAATTGAATTGCCATTATAATATTTGTCTTTCATTAATGCGGGCATTTGCTTTCTCCTTTCATCTGATAAATCTTCTTTACCGAAATCAGACAATCATAATATCTTTTATTTTAATATCCGCTTGTGTAAATGTCAAATAGCTCATTATTCGCCATGATTTCTTAGTATCGGCCAGAACCTGGACAGTGTCGATCCTATTCAAAGAAAAGAACAGACAAAACTATTGTCTGTGTCATATCCTTCTAGAAATGTTTATATGGGTATGATAAGATGATATTTATATAAGGAGGAGTGAAATGGAACGATTTAATGCGCTGATCAAAAAGGACGGTTCAGGCAGACTGACTATCATAGAAATCCCGTTCAATGCAAAAGAGGTATTCCATAAATCCAGGGGAGCCATTTATGTAAGCGGTACAATCAATGGTATCGAATACCGAAGTAAATTGCTTTCCCGCGGCAGCGGAAAATTTGTTATGGTTCTAGATAAAGCGATGCAAAAGTCCATAGGATTTGACGGGCAGGAAATGACTGTGAATATCACGATGGCCTCCGAAGATTTGGAAGCTGTTGCAGGGGAGCCTGATAAAATTGTTGATGTTACATGCGGTCTGGATGTGCTTACTGCCATAAAAACACGGCAAAGCATACGAAAATTCACTGCCAAACCAGTTAGTGAGGATATGGTATCCGCTATTCTTTATGCGGGCATGTGTGCTCCTACGGCAAAAGATAAGCGCCCATACCATTTTATTGTGATAAGAGACAGATGTGTGCTATCCATGCTGGCCCAGCAAAATTCAAATGCCGCTATGTTGGAGTCCTCCGCAGGGGCAATTATAGTTTGCGGCGATAAAAGCAGAGAGGGGATCAAAGAGTTCCTGTATGCAGATTGTGCCGCTGCTGCACAAAACATACTGCTCTGTATTCACGGCTTAGGTCTTGGAGGCGTTTGGTGTGGGGTAGTGCCCAATTCTGATTGGAGAAAGCTGCTCATTGGGCAATTAGCACTCCCCAATAAGCTGGAACCCATTTCCGTGATTGCATTTGGTTGGCCGGATGAAGAAAAGGAATTATGTCCCCGATGGGAAACTGCAAAGGTTCATTATGATAAGTGGTAGCGCATTTACAGAATTGCTGTTGTATGTATTGGAAATGTTTTTGAAAAAGAGATATCCGAACAGGCAGGATGATTTCTATACCAGAGCGAGAATGATCTATGTTATCACCGGTCAAGTTGCTAAAGATATACTTTGTGCTCAAAGCGTATCTCAAAGAGAGGATTATATACAGATTTTCATAAACGAAATCATTCATCTTTCATTTGACCAATAATCAATTCAAAGTGAAATTTCATATTAGCTCCATAATACTGTGATAAAATCCAATCAAAGGAGGTGTACACATGGCTACATTACTGATAGTTGAGGACGATAAGGACACGAATGAGGCAGTATGCGATTACCTGCAGGAAGTGGGGCATCATACAATATCTGCTTTGGATGGGGAAGAGGCGATCCGTCTTTTTTCCTGCCATAAAATTGAGCTTGTTGTTCTGGACATTATGCTGCCTAAGATCAGCGGCCTGGTTGTCTTGAATACCATTCGCAAAAAAGACCAGACACCTGTTCTTATGCTGACGGCAATGGAAGATGAATACACGCAGATCGCAAGCTTTGACGGATTGGCGGACGACTATATAACAAAGCCTTTTTCTTTGGTCATTCTGGGCAAGAGGATAGAGGCCCTGCTGCGCCGGAGCTGCAGGAAAGAAAACGCGGCCATATGGAACTACGGCACACTGAAGGTTAATTTCTCTGCCTACTCCGCTCAGGATTCCAGAGGAGTGATTGAGATCACTGCCAAGGAACTGGAACTGCTCAGGTTTATGGTGGAACACAGGGGGCTGGTGCTGACGCGTACTCAGATTCTGGATGCGGTATGGGGGGAAAGTTCCTATGTCATTGACCGTCTGGTGGATACATATGTTAAAAATCTGCGTAAAAAGCTGAGTTTGGATTGTATCAAAACAATAAAAGGCGTTGGCTATAAACTTGAGGAAGAGAAATGAAAAAGTTAAAAGTATTTCCTAAGACTTTTTTATATACCCTGGGCCTGATGCTGATCATCGTTCTGCTTTCCCATGTGTTAATCTACTTCCTGATGCCGAAGGCATACCATCATCAGAAACAAAAAGCATTAGAAACGGATATTTCTTTGCTGGAGCAGGAAATCACAGAGACAGTGCCGGAGGACAGGCTTTCTGCGGTGACATCCTTTGCCGCCGGGTGGAAAGCAAATATTTCTGTATACTATGAGGGCCTTACCTATGAGGTAAACCTGCTCGGAGAGGAGAGTGACACATTTGACGCCCCGGGCGCCGGTAAGGAAGATACTATTGTCATATTTAGTAAAGATGAGCATGGCTCGAAAATATCCCTGGCTGAAAATGCTAACGGCGGTGCTGACTTTTTTAGGGTCTCACAGAAGTTCTCAGATGGAAAAGGATATGTTCAGGCGGTTGTGTCCCGTCAGCAGATAGAGGAAGCGGTCAGTGCAGTTTTAGCTATACTTCCATTGACTGCTGTGATATGTACTGTAATATCTGCTCTGTTTGCATTTTTTTATTCCAGAATGCTTACCAGGCCTATCTGTCAGATCAGCAGTGCCACGGAAAAAATGCAGCGGTTAGAACCAGAGGCTCATTGCATGAATGAAACACAGGATGAGATTGGTGCGTTGGCGGATAATGTAAATGGCTTATACCATAATCTTCTGACGACGATCCATGAATTAGAGCGGGAGATCAGGAAAGTGGAAGAGGCGGACCAGCAGAAAACAAATTTTCTCCGTGCAGCGTCCCATGAACTGAAAACTCCGGTTACAGCCGTGAATGCCATGCTGGAGAATATGATATTAGGCGTGGGCAGGTATAAAGACAGGGATACATATCTTGCCAGATGTAAGAAGCTGATGGAAGGGCTGGCAGATATGATACGGGATATCCTTGACACAACCAGGCCGCAGTTTTCCGGTGGGCAGGAGCTTATAAAAATTGATCTTGCAAATACCCTCAAAGGTGTTGCAGAGCCGTATGAAATCATAGCAAAGACAAAGGAAATCAAGTTTCACATGCAGCTTGATGAGTCTGTTGTTTTGCAGCTTCCAGGAGGTATGATCGAGAAGGCGCTTTCTAACATTGTAGCAAATGCGGTTTCTTATACAAGAGAAGGGGGTGTCATTTCTATTTATTTAGGGGAGGGCCGGATTATTATAGAAAATGAGTGCGACGCTATATCGCCTGATCATCTTTCCCATATTTTTGAGCCATTTTACCGGACGGACTATGGACGCAGCAGGGCGACAGGCGGAAATGGGCTGGGGTTGTATATTGTGTCGTCTATTCTCAAGTCTCTCGGCATCAAATACAGATTTGTTCCCTCTGAGGTGCTCAATGGGATGTCCTTTCAGATTTTATTCTAGCTTCATATTATTTTAAGCTTCAGATTTCATACTGGCTCCACATACCGCCCATATAGTTTCCATATACAGTTGTTAAGATACCTCCATCACACGATAGGAGGTATTCTTTTTGGACATTTTAAAGCGGGCCATTCTTTTTAGCATACGGAAAAGGGACAAAAGCCTTACCTTGTTTTTATTATTGGCTTTGATTACGTTATTTACCACAGTTGGCTTTTCTGTGCTGACCGCCGCACAGACGGCAGCGGCCAGGCTTCGGGAAACCGTAGGGGCATCCTTTACGCTTCAGGGGAAGCCTGTGGACTTTGATTTCAGCAGAGACGGGGACCATTACAGCACACAGCTCGCTCCTGTATCTCAGCAGATGATTGATGCGATCACAAATAAAAAGGAGATAAAAGGCTATAATGCCTGTCAAACGGCTCCAGTGTATAGCAGTGACTTGTACTTCACATCCGGTGCGTCATACGGGACAATAGCTGCAAATACGGCGACAGAGTGGAACCGTACTTTCAACAACGGAACTCTGACTCTGGATAGGGGGAAGCATCTTGCTGGAGAAGGGCATGGGATGGCTCTGATCAGCCGGGAGCTGGCAAAGGAAAATGATCTGGATGTGGGTGACAGTATCTCTCTTTCTTTATCAAAAGATGATTTCGTTGCAAATGCAGTGACATTACAGATTGCAGGTATCTATGTGAGCGATCCGGATATGGAGTTTGACTTGGACACTATTTTTACAGGACATGATAGTTATTGGGAATTAACCGGGGATACCCCAGGTACTTATTCCGGCAGTGTGGACTTTTTCGTGACTGATCCCGCCAGGCTCGAGCTGGTTATCGAGCAGATCCGGAAAGAGGCATCTGTCAGGTGGGATGACTACATACTGCAGGCAGATGACACGGAATATAAGGGTATAGCCAGTCAGCTGACATCCATGAAACGGCTTACCACACTCTTGATTGTCTCATCGGTTGTTGTCAGTGCGGTTATCCTGTTTCTGATTCTTTCTATGCGGATAAAGAGCCGTATCCATGAGATTGGCATATTGCTTGCGGTTGGGGGGTCAAAAGGCGCAGTCATCATGCAGTTTATGACAGAGGCAATAGTGCTACTGTTTCTGGCAATCCTTGTTTCCTGTCCGATCAGTTATGGGGCAGCAGTGCAGATTGAGACTTTCCTGCAGAACAGGATAGGGGTGATCAGCATAGCTGTTCCTGTCCACAGACTCTTGCTTCAATATGCCGCTGAGACAGCCATTATCTTATTTGGCGTGGCAGCAGCCTCTTATCCCATTATCAAACGGAAACCAAAAGAGATTTTATCCCAAATGAGTTAAGGAGAAAATTTATGAATTTATGGAAACGGGCATTGCTCTATACAATGCGAAAGAAAGGAAAAACCGTGATTCTGTTTCTTGTTTTGTTTGTTATGTCCACCTTTGTCCTCACCGGACTTGCTATCCGGTCAGCAGCCGACCGGTCTGCAGGAGAGCTGCGGAAGTCTGTGGGCGGCAGCATCAAACTGATCCGGGATGAGGAGAAAACCCAGAATTGGACTTATGAACAGGGAATAGGCGGTACGATGGTCGGTTACACTGGTACGCCCATTACGGATAATGAAATAGAGAAGATCATGCAGGTAAAAGGGATAAAAAGCTATAACGGTATAGGATATGGAAGCGTCTATGCACGGGATTTTTCGTTTATTTCAGGGATCCAATTCAGCGCCGGAAGCGATTACAGCAGCCTGCCCTCTGTAACACACTCTGAAGCTTTCAATTATTTTCGGCGAAAGGCTTTTCGGCTAATAAAAGGGCGGCATATCACTCCGGAGGATGACCATGTTGTCTTGATCAGCACTGCTCTTGCAGATAAAAACGGTTTGAAGCTGGACGATTCAATCACAGTCCGATGCGCCAATGATGCAGGGGAATATCCGGATGTGTCACTGAAGATCATTGGGATTTATAAAAGTACGATAGAGGAGGGGAAATTTAATACGACTTCCACAGATAAGAGAAACCGTTTGATCATTGACCACCGGGCTATGAAGGAAATCATGCAGACGGACACCATACAATATGATAATGGTATAGAGTTTTTTGTGGACGACCCAAAGGAAATTGAGAGGATTACGGCGGAAATTCAGAAGCTGGATCTTGACTGGAATTGCTTTAAGCTGACAGTGGATAATTCAGCATATGAAGCAGTCGCGTCTTCTTTGACTGCCATGCAGAGTATGGTAACGGGACTGATCATAGGGATTGGTGTTGTAAGTGCTGGAGTTCTGGTATTGATTGTTCATATGTGGATCAGGCAGAGGGTGCGGGAAACAGGTATCTTACTTTCCCTGGGAGTGGGTAAATTCAGGATCATTTTGCAGCATATTGCTGAGACTATGTTCATTGCTCTGGCTGCATTCGGATTGTCTTACTTTTCCAGCAGCTTGATCGCGCAGGGATCAAGTGACCTGTTGTTCGCACAGGCAGCAGAATCACAGCCGGATATTGAATTTGAGATTCCGGATGATGGGAGAGAGTATATGGATCTCACAGGAGAATTTATTCCATACGATACTTCCGCAATGGTGAGTCCGGACAACATAGAAGTTCAGGTAACACGAAACCATTTGCTTCTGGTATATATGATGGGAATGTGTATCGTCGTGTTTTCTGTCACACTTGCATCCCGATCAGTCGTAAAGATGAAACCCGGAAATATTTTATCCCAAATGAGTTAAGGAGGAGACGAGAATGAGCATTTTACTGGAAGCGAGGAACCTGCAATATGCATATGAGACGAAAAACAATAAGCAGGTACTCCGAAATATCAATGCGCAAATGGAACAGGGCAGGATGTACGCCATCCTGGGACCATCCGGGTGTGGCAAGACTACGCTGCTTTCTCTGCTGGGCGGCCTTGACAGTCCTGCCGGAGGTCAGGTACTGTACCAGGGAATTGATATAGAAAAAACAGGACTCGCAAAGCACCGGCAAAGAAATGTGGCATTTATCTTCCAGAATTACAATCTGATTGATTATCTGACACCCATTGAGAATGTAGCACTGACTTCAAAGCGTCCGGCTCTGCCTGTTTTGGAGAAGCTGGGTCTGACAGCGGAGGAGGCCAGCCGGAATGTGATGAAGCTGTCAGGAGGCCAGCAGCAGCGTGTGGCCATTGCACGGGCTCTGGCCAGTGACGCAAAGGTAATACTTGCGGATGAACCAACTGGTAATCTGGATGAGGATACAGCTTCTGAGATTACTGCTATTCTCAAAGAGGCGGCTCACAGTCTGGGCAAATGCGTTATCGTTGTTACACACTCCAATGATCTGGCAGGACAGGCGGATATTATAATGCGGCTGCGGAAAGGGAACTTACAGATTTTGGATAGTTTTAAGATAAATGGGGAAATTGAAAAATAGTGTTATGGTTCTTTAAAGAAAACGCGATGCTGGAAAATGACAGATTGATATGTTAGTATAGAATCATAATAAAGAAGACAGGGAGGTATTTTCATGTGTATGAGAATAAATGCATAGCAAGGGCTATTGCATACGATGACAAAAGTATCACTTACAATCGTGAAATAGTAGCTCTTGTTAATCTGAAATGATAAAACAGGAAGAGCAGTGTTAAAGTCATGATAACGGGGTGATAAAATGAAGAGAATGTTTTTAGTATCTATGTTTCAAAATGTTTCAGATATTTTGGAAACAGTTGGACTGGATTTGATAAATAAGACTGTAACTTATATACCTACGGCAAGTAGGGCAGAAAAATTGGGTTTTTTCGTCATCCTGATATAGGATATTCTGCAAAAATGGATCGTATAGAAAAAGCTCCTGGTTTAAAAAGTTACGAGGTGTTAAATCTGATTGATTTTTATGTAGTCCCTCATTATAAGAACTGGGAAAGGCGGCAGAGGATATTATCAACACATATTCTGACAGCTTAGAATTGAAAAGTATCTGTGATAACCAGGCAATACTTATAGAAGACAGTAAAGTTCAGATATTAGGTAAACCGTCCAAGAAATAAAGCAGGAGTAAGGAACTGTTATTTATTAGTTTGCCCAATACACAAAAGACTTCGGGATGTTGATTCCGAAGTCTTTTGTTATTTAAGTACGTAATAATATTTGATAAGAAAAACCTGATAGTATGGAAGAACTAATCAGGTTAAAGAGATCTTGTGTAGACAAGCCGGAAATTTTATCGTATTTGCTGGTCAGTGTCAATAGAAAATCGCGCACATTTATGCGGACAAAATAGAGGAATGAGAGAAATAATATGTGGAAACATATTCCTGCTGAAAAGGGTATGAAATGATGATAACATGCCTTTATGCAACCTATCCGAGCGGTGCACAAAAAGAGAGGAAATACTCTTCCTAATAAGATATAATGATACCATTATAATGAAAGGGGCAGAAGCGTGGAGTGGACTGAGAGATTACAGACGATTATTGATTATGTAGAAGATCACCTGCAGCGGAAACAGGAACCGCTTAATCAGCAGGAAGTTTCTGAACTTGCAGAGTGTTCCTTTGATTTTTTCCAAAAGGTATTTTCCTACATGAATGGTACCAGCTTTTCGGAGTATATCCGTTCCAGAAAACTCACTTTAGCGGGATATGATTTAAAGAGCACGGATAAGAGAGTGGTTGAAATCAGTTATCAATATGGATATGATTCCCCTACATCTTTTACAAAGGCGTTCCAGAAATTTCATGGGATGACACCAAAGGAAGCCAGAAGCGGGAATAGAAAGTTAAGGGTAGTGCCGAAGATGCAGATCTCAGTGAAGCAGCAATATTTCTGGAGGCTGGAACAAAAACCGGCTTTTCGTTTAGTTGGAAAGAGTATTCGGTGTGCCAATGGAGAACAGTCTTCAAAAATACCAGAATTTTGGAGTGAATGTCAAAAGGCCGGCACTTTCTCCCAGTTGATTTCGACAGACACAGGAAATCCGAAGGGGTTGTTTGGCCTGTACCGCTATGGGGAAAGCAGTTCAAAGGATATTGAGTATTCTATTATGGTGGCGGCGAACGGAAGGTTGCCTGAAGGATGCAGTGAGGTCAGAATCCCAGAATCCACATGGGCAGTATTTGACTGTCGGGGAGCAGTGCCGCCAGCCATTCAGAGCGGCTGGAAATACCTGCAGGAGGAATGGCTGGTAAGATATCCATTTGAACATGCAGATTGTCCGGAACTGGAATGGTACAGCTTTGGCAACTCATATGAGAGGGATTATCTGAGTCAGATCTGGATACCGGTGGCAAGCCGGATGTAGGAAAGAATATATATAAATAGGAGGACAGGAGCATGGATTTACCATTTCGTATAGAAAAAAGAAACAGCTTTCGTGTTATCGGTTATTCGATACAAACAACAAACCAGAAAGGAGAGGGGAGAAAGGCCATCCCCTTACACTGGACCCATATAAAGGAAGATGGGCTTGAAAAACAATTAATAGAGACAGCTAATCAGGAGTTTCATGGATTATTTGGCATAAATATTTATAACACTGACCCAAAAGATTCCAGAAAATTTGAATATCTCGTTGCGGTTCCAAGCAATAGTGATATTTATGATGGTCTTTCAGAATACACTGTGCCGGCCAGAACCTGGGCAGTGTTCCCATGTACGCAGGAAACCATAGGAAAAACGGAGGCCCAGGCCATCACAAAATGGCTTCCAAAATCGAAATACAGACCGTTAAATAAAGGGTATATTACCGGCAGGATGAAATCTGGGGCACCGGATATAGAATGTTATGGAAAAGACGGGCAGGTTGAAGTATGGATCGCAGTCAAAGAAAAGTAGGGAGGAACTGATTACTATGGATAAGAAGATAGAGTTTCATGATTTTATTGCTACGGTTCCCGCGGAGAATCAGGATTTTGTGAAAGAGATGCATGATAAATTGCTGGAGCATGGATGTAAAATAGAGATTAAGACTGCCAAAAGTGGTTACATGGTTTCTTACATATATAATAAGAAGACAGTCGCCAATTATGTGTTCCGCAGAAAAGGAATGCTTGTTCGGATTTATGGAGTCCATGTGAATGACTATGAAAATATTCTGGAAACACTGCCGGATGAAATGGTTCGCTCCATTCAGAAAGCACCCATATGTAAACGTTTGGCAGATCCGGACGCTTGCAATCCAAAATGCTCAAAGGGGTATGACTTTTGGCTGAAGGGCGAGCACTACCAGAAGTGCCGTAATAGTGCTTTTCTGTTTATGGTCTGTCCAGAAAACAACCCCTCTATCCAGACATTATTATTACACGAAGCAGAAGCATGGGAAAAATCCAATTATGAGTAGAAGGAATAGAAAAACTGATAAATAAATATAATTTGCATGAGGATTTTATCTTTTGCAGATTTCATCCATGCTCCTATAAAAATGAGATGCCCCATTGTTTGTGTCATATCGTTCAAGAAGTGTTTGTATGGGTATGATAAGATGATATTTATAGCAAGAGTAGGAAAGTCCGCCGATGAAAGGGAAATGCCTTGCACCAATACCAAATAGCTTACAGCCAAAAAGACGCTGAAAGGCTAGATGGGTTGTCTGTTCTTCTGGCAAGTCTTTCCGGATTTTACCGGCACCAGCTGAAAATGATGCAAGGATACATTAAGGAACCGGGGAAGAGGCAGGAATATGACGCATATATCAATGGCTGGCTCAAGGACATTGAAACTATGAAACGAATGGTGTGACTGCTTTTTCCAAGTATCAAGTAACTGCATAGAAATTGAAATTCTGCGGGAATTCAATTGGAACGGAAGGGAAAAGATTTTTATTGATAAGGAAACAGAGGTAAACTGTATTTTTGTACAGGCAGGTGTGGGTGGTTTGACACCATTACTTGACGCTGATGGGAAACCAGTAATAACCAGGAGCTGGAATTAAATCTGAATTTGTAAAGGAGATTTTATGAGAATAACTTCATTAGTTGAAAATACGACTAAGTCAGAACTTAAAACAAAACACGGACTTTCCTTATATATTGAAACGAAATCACATAAAATTTTATTTGATTTAGGTTCAGATAACACATTATTTGAAAATGCTATGAAAAGAAATATAGATATTTCAAAAGTGGATACTGTTATTATTTCTCATGGGCATTTTGACCACGGAGGAGCATTGAAAAAGTTTTTAGATATTAATTCTCTGGCAAATATCTATGTGCAAAAAGAAGCCTTTGAACCACATTACAGTAAAACCTTATTTCTTAAAATACCAGTTGGAATTGATAGTACGCTTAAATCTAATAGGCAAATCAAACTATTAAATGGTAATTATAAAATTGATGAAGAATTATCGTTGTTTACAGTAAGTAAAACAAATAAATTTTATTCCCCTGCCAATAATGCTCTTTATGATAAAAAGGGCAAAGATACTTTTGTACACGAACAAAACTTGATTATTTCAGAAAACAAAGTAGTAGTTATTATGGGGTGTGGGCATGCTGGTGTTGTAAATATCATGGAAGAAGCAAAGAAGTATCAACCACATTTTTGTATTGGTGGTTTTCATTTGTTCAACCCACTTACAAAGAAAACAGTATCAAAAGAATTGTTAAACAGTATTGCTATGGAATTACAAAAGTATAAAGATATTGAATTTTATACTTGTCATTGCACTGGTGAAAAGGCATATCATTATCTATCTCAACAAATGGATAATATGAATTATATATCTTGCGGTAATGTTATCGAAATCTAAGTATATATTTAATCAAATTTGAATTTATTACTGTGGCCGGCTGTATGGAAATGTTGGATGATGCCACCAGAAAGGAAATGATATCGCGAGAAGGTGACACCATGTATTTTTCTGATGGGGTTGATCCGGATTACTGTGTTCTTAAATTTGATGCGGAGAGTGGGCGTTATAACACGAACTTCTATTCTGAATCCTTTGGAGTTGGTGGAGATGAATGAACTGAAAATAATTAGGAGAAAACGATATGAAAAAATGTATTTTGTTTGTAATCTTGGAGCAGTATGCGGACTGGGAAGCAGCGTATCTATCCTCCGCTCTCTATATGTTAGGATGCGGAAAGTATGAAGTTAAAACAGTATCTTTGACCAGGGAACCTGTTTCTTCCATTGGCGGTTTTTGTGTATTGCCTGATTTTGATATTGCTTCCACTCCAGCCGATTATGAGGCATTGATTTTAATTGGCGGAATGTCCTGGAGAAATGACGAAGCACGGAAAGTCAAACCACTTGTGGATGAATGTCTGGCGGCCGGGAGGGTTTTGGGCGGTATCTGCGATGCTTCGGCATTTCTTGGAACCGTGGGCGCTTTGAACGAAGTCTTCCACACAAGCAACGATTTGAACGACCTGAGGCAATGGGCTGGTAAAGCATATACAGGAGAAAAGAACTATATTATGAGGCAGGCTGTAAGTGACCGGAATATCATCACGGCAAACGGCACGGCTCCTTTGGAATTTGCCAAAGAAGTAATGCTCGTATTAAAGGCGGCATCGGAAAAAGCCATTACAGAATGGTTTGAGCTTCATAAACTTGGATATTATAATGTGGCGCTGCCACAGGCTGCAGCCAGTTGGAATGATTGACTGTCTGATTATACATGGAGAAGTAAAAAGGACGGTTCAGGCAGGCTGACTATCGTTGAAATCCCATTCAATGCAAAAGAGGTATTTCATAAACCCAAGGGATCCGTTTATGTAAGTGGTACAATCAATGGCATCGAATACCGAAGTAAATTGCTGTCCCGCGGCAGCGGAAAATTTGTTATGGTTTCAGATAAAGCGATGCAAAAGTCCATAGGATTTGACGGGCAGGAAATGACTGCGAATATCACGATGGCCTCCGAAGATTTGGAAGCTGTTACAGGGGAGCCTGATAAAATTGCTGATGTTAAATGCGGCCTGGATGTGCTTACCGCCATAAAAACACGGCAAAGCATACGAAACCATTTTATTGTGATAAGAGACAGATGTGTGCTATCCATGCTGGCCCAGCAAAATTCAAATGCCGCTATGTTGGAGTTCTCCGCAGGAGCAATTATAGTTTGCGGTGATAAAAACAGGGAAGGGATCGAAGAGTTCCTGTATGCAGATTGTGCCGCCGCTGCACAAAACATACTGCTCTGTATTCACGGCTTAGGTCTTGGAGGCGTTTGGTGTGGGGTAGTGCCCAATTCTGATTGGCGAAAGCTGCCGGCGTTCGGTTCTAAATGAAGAGAAGAAGGGTTTGGCGGTATCTGCGGACTTTATATGGACACATTTCCCAATGGAAGATGGAAAATCCTGAGGCCGATAATAATGTTCTTGGCTCTTTCGTCATTTACATACCTCGGAAAGAATTTGAAAAAATTGAAACAACAGGGGAATTTGGTCAAATTCATTTTGAAACATTAAATTCAGATGTGTTAGTACACGCCAACAAATCAGTTTTAGTTCTTGATCTGGATGCTGATCAATTGGAACACAATATTACACTCGAGGGTTCCGAAGCAAATGCATTTCGAGAGGTCTCTGTTTATTTCGATAAATTACCGGATAATGTCAGAATGGATATAAACACGGTTCAAGACGGTATAGTAAATGATCCGCAGAACATACTTAAACACAACAGGTTTGAATCAGGATTAGTGAAACCTGTCATAAGTATCAATAATACAAAAGATATAAATATTTACGTAGAAGAATGAAATTGTCTATTGATTTGAAAAATCGAAAGTTGATAAGGAGCTAAAAGAAAAATGTGTGAAGAATGTTACTCTGATGAAAATAGAATTACGCCATTGCTAAATCCTTTGGATTGCTTAGAAAACCATACTCAATATATTTGTGGAACTTGTGGGCGCTGCATTTGTATTGAACACGACCCAAACAGAGGATTGCAGAGGTGGAATTTTCCTTTTAAGTCATTGGAAATTGCAAAACTTTATTTACGAACAGCCGACTATACAACGAAAAAATCATGTGGTATTTATGAGATAGAGAACAGTAAAGGAAGAGTAGCTTATAAAATATTCGCAGGGAATGAGGATTTACATCTATTTTTGAAAAAGAATAAAGATAAGAAATGCAAACAAATGACACCTGTGTTTGCTGTTGGAGAGTATAAAGAATATCCACATGCAGAAGTACGAAAATTAACTTCTGGTGAAATAAAACAATATATGAGCGAACGTTAAATTCTGGTTTTATAGTATGTCTTAAGTAATATTGAAAGGGTGTATTTTCTCTAAAAAACCAATCCGCTCCATCATCATGTTTATCAAAGGCTGTGATTGGCTTTTTGGAGGTATAAAAATGGGAGAATAAAAGAGCACACCGAAAAGGCACCTCACAAAAGGAGGAAGATAGTCATCATGGTATATTTAGTTATTGGCATTATTTTTATGGGTTTTTTGATTATTTTTATCAATAGCCCAGGTAAACTCCCACCGTTAGAAGATACACAAGGAAATCTGATTTCAGATTCTATCTCCGAAAAAGTATGGATTGAAGTCAATGGGATTAAGCAGGGGATGTTTATTCGAGGAGAGAATATCCAAAATCCAATAATACTGTATCTTCATGGCGGCCCCGGTACACCAATGCTACAATTCATCACATATTTGGAAAAAGAGGAGCGCCTGGAAAAGTATTTTACGGTTTGCTACTGGGATCAGCGCGGTTCGGGAATGACATACAATAAATCAACTGATCCGTCAACGATGACGGTATCGCAAATGGTGGAAGATACACGCGCAGTAACTGAGTACGTTAAATCTCGCTTTGGACAAAATAAAATATACCTGATTGGTCACTCCTGGGGATCGTACCTTGGTGTTAAAACCATAGAAAAATATCCCGAAAATTATCTTGCGTATATTGGTATTGGTCAAGTGACAAATCAGGTGGAATCGGAACGACTGGCATATGAATTTATGTTAAACCATGCACAAGAAATAAACGACCAGGAGGTGATGAAACAGCTAGGAAAGTATGATCCGTATGCTGACGGTTTTCCACAGCTTGATTACCTTGTGAAAGGCAGGACAAATATGCTCAATAAATACGGAATTGGGCATTTACATCAAGGACTTTCCTCTACTGACATACCTAAATCACTCTCTGTATTTAAGGGATATACATTGATTGAAAAAGTAAACTGGTTTCTTGGTGCTGATTTTTCAATGGTACATCTGTTTCCAACCGTATTAGAGGATAATCTTTTCATATCGTCTACAAAATTTGAAGTTCCGTTTTATATTATACAAGGTGATTATGATTACATGGTATCTCAAGTCCTGGCAGAAAAATATTTAGAGGTTATCGAGGCTCCTAAAAAAGAATTTTTTTCATTTGCAAATTCCGCTCATTCGCCTAACATGGAAGAACCGGAAAAGTTTATTGATATTCTTCGTGATATAGCATTAGAAAATTCACCCGAAGAATAATGTTTGGCTACTTCTGGACATTTTGTCCATATGTTGATACGGAAAAACCGAATTAAAGTAAGCAATCAAGTACATCTTTGGCGGAGAAGGCGTAGTTAGTGGTTTTCTGGTAAAAGACACACCACATGGACGCGTCTTAGCCAAATAGCACAAGTGGTTTGACTTAGACCAGGAGGAGAATATTATGATTCGACAATTAAGCGGTTTTTTTACAAAGCCGCAAATATATGCTTCTAGCACTGGAGAGTTCTGGAATGACACACATATATCCAAAGGGATGCTGGCGGCACATCTCAATCCGCAGGAGGATGCGGCAACCCGAAAGCATGAATTTCTTGACCGGTCGGTTCAATGGATTTCTAAAATTGCACCGCCAGCCCAGATACGTTTCCGCCATTTATCTCTATTGAAAAGTAAATGTGTTTAAAATATGTTATTACGATATAGATGAGAGGATTTAAGCTGCTGTTTACAGAATGAACAGTGAGGCATTTAATTTAGAAATGAAAGACTTCTTGTAAGACACTTGACAAGTAAGTTTTATTTCTTTTATAATTAAGTTATGAAAAAGAGGAAAAGGGGTGAACACAATGCTGTTGTTTGGGAAGTTCTGCATTGGATCCAGCTCTGCACAATCATATAAGACAGGACATTGTGTGGAGCCCAATCAGATAAACAGATTTATTTGAGAGGTAGGGCTGTATAGATCAGAGGATTCTGATTTAAGAGCCTTATTTGTGTTACCTTTTGAACAACTCAGATGATTGGATATTTGGCCGTGGACAATGTTTTGTCTGCGGCCTTTTGTTGTTAAGTTCCGCTATGTCTTTATTGTAGCATGGAAAAAGCAGAGGGCCACGCCGTTGGGTATGGCTGCCTCTGCTTTTATTTTTTGAAAGGACTATTAAAATGGAAAATATAGAACAGGATTTGACGGTGGGGAGTGTTCCCAAGAAACTGATACGATTTGCAGTACCTCTATTGGGCGCAAACATACTGCAGTCGCTTTATAGTATGGTGGATATGCTGGTTGTGGGGCAGGACTGTTTTGGCCGCTCAATACAAAGGGGCAAATGATGAGCAGGGACAAAAAGAGACCATTGGAACCTTATTCAGCCTGTCTTTTATTGTCTCCATCATTGTTACAATCGCAGGATTACTGGTATATTCCCCTCTTTTTTCCCTTCTCCAGGTGCCTGCGGAGGCGATGGAAGATGCCTGTGCTTATATGCAGGTCATCTGTGTGGGAACGATATTTGTTTTTGGCTATAATGCGGTGTGTTCGCTCATGAAGGGTTTTGGAGATTCCAAAAGTCCGCTGTACTTTGTGACCATAGCTGCAGTGATAAATGTTTTTTTTGATTTTTTATTTGTTGGTCCTATGGGTATGGGGACAAAGGGGGCAGCTTATGCAACTGTTTTTTCACAGGGGATATCCTTAGTTGTCTCTGTTATACATTTGAAACAAAAAAAATTTATATTTGATTTTAAGCTGAGAAGTTTTGCCGTTCAAAAAGAGAAGCTGATCATTATTTTGAAGGTGGGTTTACCAACAGCTCTTCAAATGGTGATCGTCAATATCTCATATCTGCTGATCACGGGAGTGCTGAATACCTTTGGTGTTTCGGTGGCGGCAGCTTCTGGTATTGGACTAAAGGTAAATACCTTTGCAGGTATGCCGTGCTGGGCCATCGGGCAGGCGGTAACTGCTATGGCGGGGCAAAATATGGGAGCACATGATACGGAAAGAGTAAAGAAAACCACGCGGTACGGATTATTGATAAATACTTTTGCCACGTTTCTTACAGTTGTATTGGTCCAAATTTTTGCAGAAGCCATTATTATGCTTTTTGACCCTGCCGGTACAGAGGTGATCACAGAAGGAGTCATGTATCTTTGTATCTGCTGTAGTATCAACAGTCTGGTTTATGCAGTAATGTACACGCTGGATTCTTTTGCGATCGGCGCAGGCTCTGCGAATATTGCCATGTGTAATGCTTTTTGGGATGCCGTGATCGTGAGACTGCCGGTCTGTTGGCTACTGGCGTTTACCATGCAGATGGGGCTATAGGTGTATATATTGGTCAGGCGTTGTCTCCCGTTTTGCCTGCTCTGGCAGGTATTGTCTACTTTAGGAGTAAATCCTGGGAGACAAAAAAACTGATCGGCAATACAGAATACCATAAAAAATAATAAAATAAAAATTAAAATGGAAAGGTTTGGTTATGACTATGAATGGCAGTAATATGAATCTCGCCTTTGGTTTGGAAGTAATCTATGAGGACGCAGAATTTCAAGTGAATGATCATGATAAAGTAGGTATTGTTGGTGTCAATGGCTCCGGGAAAACCACATTGTTCCGTGTTCTACTGCGGGAGCAGGAATTAGACAGCGGAAGTATTAACACGCACAATGCACGAATTGGTTATCTGCCCCAGGAAATTGCGGTGGAGGATGAATCCTGTACGGTGCTTGAGTACCTGCAGGAGGGACGTCCCATTGGCAGGCTGGAGACAGAGCTGGACCGGATTTATCAGAAGTTGGAACAGGCGGATGTTTCGGAGCAGGGGATATTGCTTACACGAATGGAGAAGATCCAGACCCGTTTAGAGTTTTTCGACTATTATAATGCGGAAAGTATTCTGCTTGATATGATAGACCGTATGCAGATTGACATTGATCTGTTGGAAACGCCGCTTAGCCGGCTGTCCGGCGGGCAGAAATCAAAGATAGCTTTCGCGCGTGTTCTGTACTCAAAATCTGAAATCCTGCTTTTAGATGAACCCACAAATCATTTAGATGCAGCTTCAAAAGAGTTTGTGACGGATTTTCTCAAAAATTATAAGGGGCTGGTATTGATCATCAGCCATGATGTGACCTTTCTTGATGAGATCATAAATAAGATACTGTTCATCAATAAAGTGACGCATAAAATATCCATCTATGACGGCGATTATAAAACTTACAAAAAGAAATATGCGGAGGAACGGCGTCTGCGTGAACGGATCATTGCTCAGGAGGAAAAAGAAATCAGGGAACTGGAAGATTTTGTACGGCGGGCAAACCAGGCAAGCCGTACCAATCATGCGATCAAACGCATGGGACAGGAACGGGAGCTGCGTCTGGAGAAAAAACGGAGCAGGCAGCACAGCCGTGAACGGGTTTATAAGCGTGTTAAAATGGATATCCACCCTGTGCGGGAGAGCGGGGATATCCCATTACAGGTGAAAAACCTGTCATTTTGTTATCCGGATCAGCCGTATCTCTACAAAGATTTGTCGTTTCAAATAAAAAGAAAAGAGCGTTTTTTGGTGGTTGGCAAAAACGGTGTGGGAAAATCCACACTGCTCAAGCTGGTCATGGGTATTCTTACCCCTGATGCGGGGGAAGTCCGGTTTCATCCGAAAACGGATGTGGCTTATTATGCCCAGGAACTGGAACAACTTGATCTGCAAAAAACTGTTTTTGAGAATGTACAGACAGAAGGATATGCCGTTAAGGAGTTGCGATCTGTTTTAAGCAATTTTCTTTTTTATGAAGATGATATCAATAAAAAAGTAGAGGTTCTGTCTCCCGGTGAAAAAGCCCGCATTGCACTATGCAGGATTTTGCTGCAAAAGGCAAACTTTCTGCTTCTTGACGAGCCCACGAATCACTTGGACCCTGAAACACAGAGTATCATTGGCAAAAACTTTGATCTTTTTGAAGGTACCATTATGGTTGTCAGTCATAACCCGTGGTTCGTTGAGCAGATTGGCATCAACCGGGTGCTGATCTTACCTGCCGGCAGAGTCGTGGATTATTCCCGTGAAATGCTGGAATACTATTATGGCTTTAATAATATAGAGGAGGACTATTAAAATGGCGGATTCAAAGAAATTATATCCCAGAACAGGGGATAAACAGACGATTTACTTAAAAAATGCAATTACTGACCCGAGCATTCAGGTAGGCGATTATACAATGTACAATGATTTTGTCAATGACCCAACAGATTTTGAGAAAAATAATGTTCTGTATCATTATCCCATAAACCATGACCGTTTGATGATTGGCAGATTCTGCTCGATCGGATGCGGGGCAATTATCGGTGCCCGCGCTGTAGTGACAAAGGACGTATCACCATATACCATTGTAGGAGGTATTCCTGCAAAATCCATCAGAAAGCGTTATTCGGAGGAAAGAATTGCAAAGAACATAAAAGCAATTCAAAACGGCCGTTTATATCAGTTGAAATAAAGCTTGTACGGGATTGCCGGTGCTGATCATGATGTACCCGGCAGTCCCGAAAAGCAGGAGATGGATCTGCAGGCTGTGGATTCCCGTTATTGATAAACTGTTTTATTTAGGCAGATGTATATTAGTTTAATGAAATTATATAGTTAAAATAAATATATATGTGTGGATTTACCTTAGCAAACACTTTCGGCGTTTTTTCTCAATTAACAATATCAGCATAATCGCTGCTATCTGCAAAGCATAGACAACAAGTGTTTTTACGCTTGGAGAATTGTTCAAGGAAGTGAGTGTATACATTCCACCTAAAACGGTGTTACTCCAAGCATGGATTAAGATTGTTACCCAAATGCACTTTGTCAGCCGATAGGCAGCCGCAAGGGTCATTCCCAAAGTAGTGCAATACAGGGTAAAGGCAATAAAGTTCATATCTCCCTGTGTAGAGTTTGGTATGAACCACAATGGTAAATGCCAAACACCCCAAATTACCCCCTCGATGAGTGCAGCTGCTAAAAACGAAAACCGTTTTTCAAGCAAAGGCTGAAAAACACCCCGCCAACCGATTTCCTCTAAGCCCCCGCCCCAAAGCCGATTACTGTAAAATAGAGAAAAAGAGTAATGTTTTCACTTAACAGATTGAAACGATACAACGCAATTAGCTAAAGTTCTGTTCCCCATGCGATTGCAAAGGTATAAAACAAATAACGCCACATCATACTCAATTCTTCTTTGAGATAAATTTTCTTTGACTCATAATAAGCTCTCCTTTGCCACTATATTTCCATGCGGTTTACTTTGTGGGAGACATTAAGGGTGAGCAGAATACCTCCAATCAGAGCCGCTGTTGAGAGAAATAAAACTGGTAGAAACTGCTCATTGATTGCCGCTACAGGATTTATCAAAAGCATACTTAGTATAACAGCGGAAATAATGGTTACAGAATTTGACTTTTTGATGAAGCCGATTCTGATCGCGCATAACGCTATACCGTCCGCAAGGCACACCAATACCAAAGCGTTTCTAAACGCTAACATAAAATCGCCCAGTACCAGGGTATCATTTACCATTTGGAGAACTGAATCTGTCCCGATAAAAATCAGAAAGCCGCCATATTCAGTTAAGAACATTGTGGTGCTGATGAAAAGCAAAATTACCGCCGCTTTTGCCCATACAACAGATTTGCGATTTATGGGATAGCTGAATAAGAGGATTGCACCCACGCCACAATATTCTTTTGTCAAATAGCGATAACCCATAGCAGAAGCCAATATCGAAAAAGATATCAAAGCAACCGCATTACAGATTGCCGCGATTCCTTGATAGGTGGAGAATAGGATAGCTGCATTTTTGTCTCCTGAATCCAAATGGGGTACCCATGCAAGTATGTATGTCAGCCCCATAATGCACACGAATATGGCAATAGCAGAAAAAAAATAAGGCTTTATGTTTGTCTTTTTTAGCTCTAATTTTAGTATGTTCATGCTCCTGCACCTCCGCTCATAATCTGAAAGAAATATTCCTCCAAGCCGTTCGGGTATTGTTTCTTGATTTCGGATATAGCCACCTCTTGCACAACGTTTCCGTTTGTAAGAACGCCAACCACATCCGCAATATGCTCAACCTCGCTCAGAACATGGCTTGAAATAAGTAGTGTCATGCCGTCTTTTGCCAGAGATAAGAACAAATTTCTTATTTGCCGGATTCCCATAGGGTCAAGCCCGTTGATTGGCTCGTCTAAAATCAAAATCTGGGGAGAGTGGCTGATTGCCCGTCCGATAGCAAGCCGTTGTTTCATTCCAAGAGAAAATTTAGAAACAGGCTGCTTTCCTGTATCGCCAAGCCCCACCATTTCTAATACTTGCTCGATTTTCCCAAAGCTGTGTTCCATGTAACTTAAATGAATTTCCAAGTTCTCTCTTGCGGATAAATGGTCATAAAAGACGGGCGTTTCAATCAAAATCCCCATTTTTCCCAGGAAGTCTTTTTTGTTAATCGACAATGTTTCCCCCTGCACTTTTATGTTTCCGGCGGTCGGGGATAGCAAGCCTGTGATTAACTTAAACATGGTGGTCTTGCCTGCGCCGTTTGCACCAAGAAGTCCGTAAATCGTGCCGCTTTGCACAGTTAGATTACAGCCCCGCAAAACCTCCTTGCCTTCAAATACCTTTGTCAAATTACGAATTTCTACTGCTGTATTCGTCATAATGGTTTCTTCCTCCTAATTTAATAAGTATCTTTTTTGAGCGCACGGCAATCACCAAGGATATCATACTTGCGCCGATGATAATGTATTCCTAAGAGCCATGAAAATACCGTAATGACACCCGCCGTCAGAAAATCTAAACAGACCATAATATTTCGTTTGTTCACACGGTCAGCCAGTACCCCGCACAAAAGTGACAACACAATCATGGGCAAAAAAGAACAGGCTGTCACAATGCCAAACAAAGTTGGCGAACCTGTTTTTCTTAATAAATATAATGGCAAGGAAAAACGCAGGATTGCATTGCCAAATAGCGATACTATCTGACCGACAACCACAAGCGTATAATCCTTGCCATACTTTTTTGTGTTATTCATCATAGCCACCTCCCTTTACCAATAAGTTTAAGGGTGGGGGTAACCCCCAAGTCAATAGGGGATTTTTTCTTTATTTCAAAGGGATAAACACCTCGTAAAAATTGTGCTCTGTATGCCCTGAAAGCTCAACAAAACGAATGAAGATATAGACAACACCTTTGAAAGTTTCTTTATGTTCTTCTGCCCAGCCATAGGCGGCAAAAAACATTTTTTCCATAACGGAATCATCGTGACTGTCCGCTTCCAATACAGTATGCAGACATTTACCACTTTCAAGATATGTTTTTTCTCCAGCCTGCACTTTTTTTGCAGCACGCCTTACAAGGCACATCTTTGTCCCTTTATACCCGGTTTGGTCAAAGGTAACTGCACGAACAAGACTTGATAAAATATCGTCCTCCTGCAAATCTATGAACGCAAGCACTCTGTCCTTGTAATCATTAAGGGACGATACTGCATCAAAAGTTTCAAGCGCCAAATACAGCGGCAGCTCTTTCACCGTGAATAATTTAGACGAAAGGGCAGCATACTCACAAAATACCTTTGTTTCGGCAAGACGTTTTAGAATACGCTGTTGTATGTGGATATTATTTTCTACCTCGCTTATTTTTCTACTTAACGAGGTGATACCGTCACGCTCCCCGGATTCCATAAGTTCTTTTATTTCAAGCGGCGTAAAACCGCGCTTCTTGTAAAAATCAATGGACATTAAGCAGGAAACGTCCTCAAAGGTAAATTCGCGGTATTGGCTGTTTTTGTTTCTTTGTGGCTCTATCAGCCCGATTTCCTCGTAATAGCGCAGTGTTTCCCTCGTAAGTCCGAGGTTTTTATAAATATCATTGGCACGATAAACAGCATTGTTCTCTGAATCCATGCGGTTAATTTTATGTAGTTCCCCCTGCAATTCGGGGTTATCACCAACTATAACTTTGTTTGTAGAAAACCGATTGTCCACAGGTTTTTCAGCGTGTGCGGGTATTAGCCATGTTTTGCCCTTTTTCATTGCCCCTGCAATTTTTCCTGCCTTGCAGTAGTAAGCCACCATGCGGCTTGAAACATTCCATATTTGTGACATTTCATTGGCTGTTAAAAATTCCATTTTGTTTCCCTCCTACAGCCATTATACTTCGTATATCTGAAATTCACAAGATTGTGTGTGTTGACTGTTTTGATAATATACTCTATTACTATCCATACTATGAAATGTACACTCATATCCAAACGAATAGAATGAAAAGTAAAATGTAGGCAGCACGAAAGGCGCGGGGATATTCAAGAAATAAATTAGCAGACGAGCTGAACATTGCGCCCCGCTATATTGCGTCTATTAAGAACAGCGGATAGTAAACACCACGGCAAAAGAGGTTAAGGAAGTCGAAAGTGAGGACAAATAACCATGTCCTCTACAAAACAGAACAGGTATTAGGAAACGTTGTAATCTTTTTAAGATTGCAGCGTTTTTCTTGTGCGCCCGGCGGCGCACGTTTCTAACCGGTGCAAGTCCGGAATCCGCCCGGTAGTGGGAAGGATATAGCCGAAGGCAAGGGTGTCCATCGTGAGGTGGAATCTGAAGGAAGCCGGATGTGGGGAACATACTAACCCATGGGCAAATCTCTGGTCTGACGAACAGAAATCACATCAGGCTATGCATGAGGGTAAGACTACAAGACAAGCCGAAGCCCAATAACTACACGGAATCATGTATGGTAAATGTGGCAGATGGATGGAGAGAAAGAAACGTGTGGTACCCGGGGAGGTCTGTATGAAATGCTCCGAAAGGAATAACCACCGTACAAGGAAACGAGGCGGTGCTGAACATACAGAAGTCAGCCGAGGTCATAGTAGCCGAGAGGTGAAGGACCGAATCAATAGGAGTTTCAAGTATGACCGAGAAAGGAGAGAATGACCAGTGAATGCAGAAAACATGAAAGATAATGGCTGTTTGCAAAGAGATAGTGCGGAACATGAAGGGTATGCGAAAGCGCATCGGTCATTTCATTCGATATGGAAAGAAAGAAACAGTGCACAGCCGGAACTCTTGGAGAAGATACTGTACAAAGACAATCTAAACAGAGCTTATAAAAGAGTGAAGGCAAACAAGGGAGCACCGGGAATCGACGGAATTACAGTCGAGGAAATAGGTGCATATCTCAAGGAAAATCAACAGACTATTATTGCAAGAATCTATAAAGGGAAATATACCCCAGACGCGGTAAGAAGAGTTGAAATTCCAAAACCAGACGGTGGAGTACGAAAGCTTGGTATTCCAACAGTCAAAGACCGTATATTCCAACAAGCCATAACGCAGCAGCTCACGCCAATATATGAGCCGTTGTTCTCGGACAACAGTTACGGCTACCGTCCAGGAAGATGCGCAAAAGATGCCATGAAACGGATAAAGGAGCACGCAGAACAGGGGTACACCCATGCGGTGTCCTTAGATTTATCCAAATATTTCGATACCTTGAATCATGAAAAGTTATTAAATCTTTTACGCAAAAACGTAAAGGATGAAAGAGTGATACAGTGGATAAAGAGGTATCTGAAAAGAGGTGTTATGGAGAACGGTGTAGTCATGGAAACGGAAGAAGGTTCGCCACAGGGAGGAAATATCTCACCCTTACTGGCGAATATCTATCTGAATGAGTTTGACCAGGAGTATGAGAAACGCGGCGTGAAGTTTGTCCGGTATGCGGATGATATCGTTCTGTTGGCAAAGAGTGACAGAGCTGCAAAACGATTGCTTGAAACAAGCACGAAATATCTCGAAGGGCCCCTAAAACTAAAAGTGAACCAAGAGAAAAGCCGTGTAGTCAGTATATTTGCAATCCGAAATTTTAAGTTTCTTGGCTTTACATTGGGAAAGAACGGAAAGGGTATTTATATCCGAGTTCATGGGAAGTCATGGAAGAAGATGAAGTCAAAGCTGAAAGGACTTAGTGCCCGAAGGTCTGTTCAGAGTATTCGTCCCGCATTGGAAAAGATAAAAGTCTTTATGCGAGGCTGGCTGAATTATTATGGAATTGCGGATATGAAGAATCGGATAGATGATTTAAACTCATGGCTATATCATAGAATACGCATGTGTATATGGAAACAATGGAAGAAACCGAAAACCAAGAAAAGAAATCTAATGAAACTTGGAATACCCGAATACTTTGCACATCAGGCGGCGAATAGCCGAAAGAAACACTGGTATGTATCGGGAATGGGTGCGGTCAACAGAGCACTAACAAAAGAAAGACTGATAAGCAGTGGTTTTTATGATTTAGCCACAGCCTATCAGTCAGTGCACGTCAACTATTGAAAGCGCCGTGTACCGAACGGTACGCACGGTGCTGTGAGAGGACGGGAGCTAGTCACTCCCTCCTACTCGATTTCGTAGGATTGGAAAAGTGCAAGTTTCCATTGTTGTAGGTAGTGAGAAGAAAGTTTCGTAGCAAGCATAGGAAGTGGTAGCCACACTTAATTTGCGTCCCCTGTCTTTGTTCTTCACCTTTTCCCGGTTCGCCTTCAGCATGTCTTCGTCCCTGCCCATGAAAAAGACAAGGTAACGAGACAGGGCTGTCTTTCGTGCGGTGCATACCGTTTCAAACATGATTTCCACAATCTCATTCAGACAGTCGCTGTCAATACTGCTGTCCTGCAAGAGAAAGTCATACTTGATACTGTCCTTGATGATTTCCCGGTATATCTCTATTGCGCTCTGTTGGGACGCTTCCGTTCCTGCGGCTCTGCCGCGCCCAAAAGTGAGGGGGTAGGGGAAAGGATAGGAATGGAATAGGTACTTGGTAAACCCATAATAGATAAATCTGTTTTGGGTAAGTCAGTTCTTTGTATCTCTTTATTTAATTGCGTTGGATTTTCCAATATCAGACAATCCAATTCCGGCGAGGGCTGCGGCTGCTCGTAAATGGTATACTCGATAGCGGTCATTTTGCCTTTGTCGTCGCGTCCCTGCCGCCTTGTGATATACCCGGCTTTTTCAAGCTCCTATATGGCGGTGCGGATAGCGTCGATACTTTCCCGGTTGATGTAGGACAGTTCCGCAAGGGTATAGTCCCAGTCCTCCGGCAAGGACAGCATTTGCGACAACAAGCCATTTGCTGTGGGGGTGTCACGCGGTAGAAAGTCGTTTTTGAGGGATTAGGTATATTTCCCTTGCTCGGTCAGAACCGCGCCCGCAAAGCCCCATGATACAGGGCTTCCTTTGCCCCTACTGCGCGACATGAGGGCATAAAAAAAGCAGCGTTCCTGTTTTTCCGTGTGGGAATAGGTAACGCCGCCTGTCTGGTGGCGTGTCGTACTTCTCTATTTGATTGCTGATGTGCCACTCCATTTCCAAACGGCGGTATGGGGTCTATCTTCAAAAGGATTTCGGCGGCATATCAAAGCTCGCTCCGCAAGTAGTAAATTGGTAGTAAAATCAGCCTACAATCCTTTGAAAATGCCCGTAAATCAAGGGCTTTTCGAGATAATCAAGTAATTTAATTCCAAATCTGTTGGAGACAGTCAAAGGCTATGCTGATTTCGAGAGGACCACCCTGGAAGCTGTGGTAAATGCCCGCGCAAGCGCCATAGGGGCCACGGATTTTGAGAAGATAGCGGCTGCCAATCAAAAGCTGTCGGCAGCACTCCATCAGTTTTTAGCCCTGGGGGAAGCATATCCGGACTTGAAAGCAAACAATAATTTTATGCAGCTCCAGCGAGAACTAACGGAAACGGAGAATAAAATTGCTTTGTCCAGACAGTTCTATAACGATACGGCATTTAAATACAATAATGCTATCGAAATGTTTCCCGCCAGTGTGATAGCAGGGCTTTGCGGTTTTCATCCTATACCATTCTGGGAAACCACAGAACGCGGGAATATTTCAATTAAGGCAGAGGATATGAAATTGTAAACGCCTCGGTGATCATACGGCCAATACTTATTTCATGTTCAATGCCAAAAGCAGTTAGTCTATATGAGTGACTGCTTTTTTTTATACCAGAAAAGAGTTATACCCTAAATACAAAGGGAAGTATATCTGCAATACGTTGTCTATGGAAGGATACCTGATGATCTATGCTAAATGATGAACAACTGGATATACCCCCTTTAGTGGTATACTTATATTTTGATATGCTGTATAATTAATCCTATCATACAAACTGTAGAAGAAAGCTTAGTTTAAAAAATTAAATTGTTGGAGGTACATAACTATGAAGGATAAGATTGCATACTGTGGATTGAACTGCGAAAAATGTGACGCATATATTGCAACGATCAATGATGACCAGGAGTTGCGTGAGAAAACTGCAAAACTCTGGGCTGAGTTAAATAATGCACCCATTCTGCCTGAACATATCAACTGTGAGGGGTGTCGTACTGATGGGGCAAAAACTGTATACTGCGATAGTTTTTGCGATATTCGTCAGTGCGCATTGAAAAAAGGTGTGGCCACATGTGGTGACTGCCCGAATATGGAAAAGTGTGAAACGCTTGGAATGATCATCTCAAATAATCCAGATGCTCTGCAAAATCTGAAAGGATAGACTACATATTTTGATAACTCTTAATTTCATTGAAGGGATAGAATAATGAGAATCGAAACAAAGCGACTTAATATTATTGCACTTACCCCAGAGCAGCTTGAATTATGGACGAATAACATTAGAGAGCTTGAAGAGGAACTACTATGCTTATATAAGGCGGAACCTATGGAGGGCTTGTTTCGTGAAATCGTATGCGGACAAGTTGAAAAGGCTCAAAAAGACCCAGCCAATTACCTTTGGCATACTTTTTGTCAGGCGTTTGGTAATTGGGCTTTGAAGCAGGAGGAAGTAAAACATATTATTTCTGAAACGTGCAGAAATCGCAGAACGCTTTACCATAATAAACGAGTGGTTAAGAACTGCTTTTCATACAGAGCAGAAAGTGGTTTTCCCCTATGGGAATAAATATGGTTGGGGAATAGGGCATTATAAAAAGAAAAAACTTCTATGTATGGTATTATGGCATGGCTTGAGGGAAAAATTGATGAAAATGGAGATCCAATTAAAGATAAGTCTGAGTAAACTTCCAGTCTGTAGTGGAGGAAATTAGAATTCGGAGGAAAAATGATAATGTCAAGTTTAGAAGTGAACATAGAATATATCGAACAACAAACAGTATACGGATTGTGGCAAAAGTCAAATGACAGAACTATTTCCAAAGATATTAAGGTTCTTTCCAAACAGTATCATGCCGTGGTTTCCATGCCAGAGGGAAAGGTGCTACCCTATTTTGTCCTGTCCAGAAATTACAATGAGCAAAGCCGCGATTTTGAATTATTTATTGGCAGTGTGATTGACAAAGGCGATTTAGAAAGCTATGTCCTCCCGGCCAGCGAGTACGCCAAAATCACAGTAAAGCCTAAAATGGGCTTTTTGTGGGGTGTTTCTATTGGAGAGGCAAAACAATATTTCTATACGAAATGGTTGCCTACAAGTTCCTTTGAAGCATTGAATTTGGAATATGAGTATCACACAGAAAGAAGCACGGGAAAGCAACCGACGATTGACATTATCTTTGCCATTCGACACAAAGCTATCAATTAAAATTTGTACGTTATAGGCAAATAAAATTTATATTTTGTGAACGAGGTGAGGGCTGTGAACATATTGATACTATATTATTCTGGTGTAGTTAACACTAAAATGGTTGCCGAAAAAATATTTGATTTACTGCATGGTTTGCATGAAGTTACCCTTGCTTCTATTGAAAAATTAACAACGGATATAACCATAGATAATTATGATAGTTTGGTGATAGGTTTCCCCACCATTCATGCTTCCCCTGCACAACCAATACTTACTTTTATCGAACAGATAAAGCAACTAAAAAAATCTATTCCAACTTTTCTTTTTACAACCTGTGGATTATATTCAGCAAATACTTTACGGATATTTGCTAAACAGTGTGAGAAGAAAAACATCATTACGATTTTAAGTAAGAATTATCGCTGTGCTGCTACTGATGGCGTTCTAATTGCACCTACCATGAATATATGGTCATGCCATGAGAAACGATTAGACAAAAAAGTGGAGAACGATGTCAGCGATTTTATGTGGAAAATGCATTATGAATTGTCCTGCGCAATGTATCTACAAGGATGACAAAGGATACCCATTGTTTGATAATGAAAAGTGCATACATTGTTATAGATGAATTCGCCATTGTCCTAAAAAGGCATTGTCATTGTCAAAGAAGTGTCCCCCATTAAAAACATTGTACTATTAATGAACAATTGGAATAAGGTTCTACAGCATAGACTACATGATTGGGGAATTCGGCTGCCGCCGCAGGGCTTTGGTAAAATGATTGTGGTGGACTTGGCAGGCAGGATTGCCCTCTGCCCTGACGGCATACGAATTGTGGTACAGCCTGAACCGGAAAATAAGGCTTCCTGCGGCCTGAAAGATTATTCGACAAATCAAAAGTTTCGGAGGAAATTGGAAAATGGAAAAATCAATGTACATGATGATGATTGAGAAAAGTAAGACCTATAATAGAATCACAAAGAAAGTGGTTGAAGAACATGTTGCAAACATAAGAAAATTAGATGATGAAAATAAGCTGGAAATCTGCGGAGTTTTTAAAGGTTATCCAGGGGTGGCAGGTATGTATATCTTGAAAGTAGAAAACCGTGAGGAAGCAAAGAAAATTTGTGATAATGAGCCATTGGTTGTTGGGGGATATGCAACATACAAACTGATAGATTTTTTTGTTGCAAATCGGGATAACAATTATCTGCTCTAACAGAAAGTGTTTCATATATTTGAATGGCTGTTCGTTGGAATAGCACCGCTTGCTATGAGTGGCGCAATCGTTGGAGGTTGCTTGACACGGAAGAAATGATTTACCATTTCCATAATCTTGATTTCTGATACGACTTTTTATATAATAAAATTGTGGCTTTGAGCATACGGACTACACAGATTTGACGTTCTATATTAACGAGGAGATTACGGATGTGTTTAAGATAGCAATCTGCGATGATGAGCAAGCTCTTATCGTTGAGTTAAAGAATAATTTAAAAAGATATGCAGACGAAACGGAAACGACGTTCTGTTTCTTTGAATTTCATGATGGAATGGAACTGATTGAAAATTATCAGCCAGACTTTGACCTGATCTTTATGGATATAAAGATGGAGAGGCTGAACGGTTTGAAAACTGCTGAGGAGATCCGAAAGACTGATAGTACGGTAGGCTTATTTTTCCTGACATCTCTATCCAGGTATGTGTGGAAGGGCTATGAATATGGAGCATTAAATTATCTGCTTAAACCGATCAAATACGGCAGGCTTAAAATGGAGCTTGACCGCTTTTTCTCACGCTATCAAGTGGGAGAGGAATTATATATCAGCTTTTCAAACGATAACGGAAAATTCAAAGTGCTGTATAAAGATCTGCGTTATGCCGAAACCGCCAAGCGCAATGTACTTCTTCACTTTGAGAGCGGAGAACAGGTTATTTACAAGAGCATGAAAGAAATCGCTTCGCTTTTAGAAGCGCAGCAGCAGTTTGTCCGTTGTCATGTAAGTTATATCGTGAATATGGCGTATGTGAAAAGTGTGGAAAATCTGGAGGTGGTTTTGACCACAGGCCAGCATGTTCCTATCAGCCAGCCGAAACGGAAAGATTTTATGCAGCGACTGGCGGATTACTGGGGGGATATGCTGTGATGTGGCTTTATTATTTGTTGGATGTCACCGCAACAATAGTGGAAGCGGTTATTTTTTATGTGATCACTTTATGTTTCTGTCATACCTGCCGCTTTCAAAAGGCAGTCAGCCGGGTTGTACCACCTGTTATTTATGCAATCGTAGTTATCATTTTAACATTTTTTACAGACATAGGGGCATATCGTATGTTCATTTTATTGTCTTTGATGGTAGGGCTGATTTTGCTATTTTATAAAGAGCCTTTCCAGCGTGCACTGATTGTTATGGAGTTAACATTTCTAGTGCAGATACCGCTTTCTGAGTCTGTGGGATTGTCTATTATGAATTTTGTTTATCACGGTGATGTGATGATGCAAATAGATGGAACATCCATTATTAAATGGCAGGTATATATTTTTTTAATATTGATAAAGCTGCTGTTTTTGACAGTAACTTATCGGCTGCTAAAGAATTTCAAATGCGAAATTCAGCTAAAAGATACTGCCATATTATTCGTCAGTTTCCTTTTGGTGTTCTGCATATCGTTCGCCAGTACATACAGTTTTCTGGACTTAGGATCCTTTGATACCTTGGCTTTGGATTTGGTTACATCTTTTCTGGGGGTATTCTTTATCATACAGTTTCTGTATTCTCGAAATGTATCGTTCCTCCGAGAGCAGGAACAGAAAGACAAGCTGCAGATCGCACAGCTACAGCAGCAGTATGCCTATTACCGGGATAAAGCAAAAAACGAGGAATGTATCCGTTCTATCTATCATGATATGAAAAATCACCTGCTTGTGCTTGAGGGCAGTCATGGGACAGAAGCTGCCTGTAAGATGGTGCAGCAGCTGCGTTCACAAATTGCCGGCTACGAGGATTATATCCATACCGGCAATGATTTCCTTGATATCATCATCAGGGACAAGGCGGAAAAAGCCCGTGAAAAGTGTATTGATTTTTCAGCAAGCCTTGATTTCAGTAATATAGATTTTATTGAGCCGCTTGATATCAGTACCTTTTTCGGTAACGGGATAGATAATGCGATTGAAGCGAGTGAAGGGTTGGCTGAGGATGAACGGGTGATACTTGTCAAGGCGCGCAAGGTGCAGGATTTTGTGTCTATCTTGATAGAGAACAACTGTACAGACGATCCCCACAGCGGCAGCCGCACAACAAAGACAGATACGTTCCTGCATGGTTTAGGCATTTCCAATATGAAAAAGGCGGCCGAAAAGTATAACGGCATTTGCACCACAGTGCAGAAAAATGGGAAATTTACCATGAAGATTTTGCTGCCTGTTCCCAAGAGGTAAAATTCAGTATCATCATCTGCCACCGAGAGGTTTTCACTTATGAAAGCCTCTCTTTTTTCTGTTCATTTATTAGATTTTGCGGTGTAGATGTTAGATTTTGTGTCTGCTATTGCCCTTTTTTATATGTGGTATAAGATTATCCGTAATATGCTCAAAACTTAAGGAGGAAATTTATATGCCAATTTTATGTGCATCTCATTTGAAAAAATATT
The DNA here is from genome assembly GCA_003148945.1 of Murimonas intestini. Classification (GTDB taxonomy): domain Bacteria; phylum Bacillota; class Clostridia; order Lachnospirales; family Lachnospiraceae; genus Murimonas; species Murimonas intestini. Next base: position 687,781 of record QGGY01000001.1, read on the forward strand.
ATGGTAAGGACGAGAACCTTGTCAAAGCACTTGACAATGTGAATGTATCTGTAGACAAAGGACAATTTGTTGCTGTTATCGGAACATCGGGCAGCGGAAAATCCACCCTGCTCAATATGCTCGGCGGCTTGGATGTCCCTACTTCAGGCAGTGTGCAGGTGGAAGATCAGAGCATTGAAAAAATGAGCGAGGAACAGCTCACAGTGTTCCGCAGAAGGAGGATAGGATTTATCTTTCAAAACTACAACCTTATCCCTTATCTGACTGCATATGAGAATATCGTGCTGCCTGTCCGCCTTGACGGAAAAAAAGAGGATAAGGGGTTTTTAAAGGAAATCGTACAGTTCCTGGAACTTGACAAGAAGCTGCAAAATTATCCGAGCCATCTTTCCGGCGGTCAGCAGCAGCGTGTGGCGATTTCGAGGGCATTGGTGTCCAAGCCGGCCATTATCCTTGCGGATGAGCCAACAGGAAACCTTGACAGCCGAACAGGCGATAAGGTTATCGATCTTTTGAAAATGACAAGTGAAAAGTTCAGCCAGACGATCGTGATGATCACCCACAACTCTAAAATCGCGGAAAAGGCAGATGTGCAGATCCGCATTGAGGATGGAAAAATTCGTTCATAAGGGAGTGAAAAAATGAGCAGTAATAAAATAACGAAAAAAATGATTTCTCAGATGTCAAGGCAGAGTCTGAAATCCAGCCGTATGCGCAACATCTTTGTGATGATCACCATTGTTCTGGCGTCTGCCCTGCTGATGGCAATCCTGATGTATACAGCCGGTCAGCAGGAATATACGAAAAGGCAGCTTTCTCATATGCAGCAGGTAGGATATTTCAACCTCTCTGAAGGTCAAGCAGAAGCCCTGGAAGCAGACGAGCGTATTGCTTATCAAATCCAGGTCAAGACAGGTACGCCTTCTGAAATGGATGGTTTTGAGATCATCCCTTTCTATGTGGACGAGATGTCCGATAAGATCCAGATCGGAGAGCTGGAATCCGGCACACTGCCAGAAGGAGAAGATGAAATTGCGGTACAGGGAGCAATGCTTGAAAAAGTGGGGATTGCTCCGGAGATTGGCAGTCAGGTCACTTTAGACTTTTATGATGGAAATACAGAAACCTTTACGGTAGCGGGTATTTTGAAGGGCGGCGAAGCCGCCAAGCGGTTTTCTGTATTCTTTTCCCGAAGCTATGCCGAAAATGGAAGCCAGCTAAAAGATTCTCCATATGAGGTCTACGCGAAATTGTATGGTGCGGCCACAATGCATCCTGAAGAATGTAAGGAAGCAATGTACCTGATCGGCAGCGATGCAGGTATTGAGAGAAAGTACATCAACCCGTCAAAACCTTTCCTGGACTCTTTATCCATCAATATGCAGGATGTTTTAATTTTTGGCTTGGTTGGTGTTGTCATCCTGCTTGCCTGTATCCTGGTCATTTACGGCGTGTTTTATCTGTCTGTTATCGGAAAAATACACCAGTTCGGGCAGCTTTGCACCATTGGCATGACAAAAAAACAAATGAAAAAACTGGTGTCAAAGGAAGGCCGCAGGCTGTTTCTATATGCTTCTCCTATCGGCATCCTCATTGGCGGTGTGGCAGGTTACTTTATCATTCCCTCAGGCTTTGATTTATGGAACACCCTGCTGATCGCGGCCTGCGTGTTTATCATCATCTGTCTCATCACAATGATTTCCGTACATAAGCCTGCAAAACTGGCAGCGTTGGTATCCCCTATGGAAGCGCTGCGTTATGTACCGCAGGACGATATGGAAAAGACCGCTAACAAGAAGATGTGCCGCAGCCTTACCCCGTTTGGTCTGGGCGTGATGAACTTTTCCAAAAATAAAAAGAAATCAGTTATCACGATGCTTTCTCTTGCTTTTGGTGGTATACTCTTTATGGTAGCAGCTACTTATATCTCTTCCTTTGACAAGGCAAATTATTCAAGGCAGTCGCATTTTACACATGCAGAGTTTGATATTTTCTATTCACAGTTTGCTATAGAACTAAACGAAAATGGAATGAGCGAGCTGCAGTCAAAAGTGCCCCTTGACAGTCAGATGATCCAGGAGATCATAGCTATTGACGGTGTGGAAGGAGTGGAACAATTAAAAAATTTTGGCATCATATATGACTTTCCAAAACTAGATGAGTTTAACAACAAGGATACGGTCTATCCTCTGAACGATGAAGAAACGAAAACTATCGGGAATTATATAGAGGAGGGTTCGGCTGACTATGATAAACTGATGTCCGGTGATTATGTACTGGTAACTGGTAATTCCAATGTCATGGAAATTTATGGATGGCAGTTTCATGTTGGAGATGTGTTGACATTCCATTATTATGATGGGACTCAGATGGCAGAGAAGGAGGTAACGATTCTCGGGATCTTGAATGATCAATATACTCTGGATAACGACCATCTGGAAGGCTGGTTCCTAATGCCTGAACAGGTTATTTTGAATTTAGTATCCTATGATAGCCTGAATTCCAATCTGCTTGTATCAACTGACCCTGAGAAGGAAGCTGCTGTTGGCGAAGTCTTAAGCCAGATGGTAGATGAAAGAATGGAATTGGATATGCAGACACTTGCTGACAGAAAGATTGCAGATGCACATACAGTCAATACTCTTTTCGGAGCGATCAGCGGACTTGCCATCTTTATCATGACGTTCAGCGTTTTAAGTATGATGAACACGCTGATCACCAATATCGTAACCCGGAAACAAGAGCTTGCAATGCTTGAATCCATCGGTATGGCGAAAGCTCAAATCCGCAAAATGCTCTTGGGAGAGAGCCTGTTTTTGGTCCTTATGACTGTGGGCACCACAATGACTATCGGTACGATGTGCGGTTATGTTCTAAGTAAGATGCTTTACAATAGGGGGGCTTTCTATATGGCGTTTAAGTTCCCGACGGTTTTTGCGCTTGTGTATGCGGCTGTACTGATCGCAATACCACTTATCATCATCCTGGTGTCTATGAAGAGCTTTTCAAAGGAGGCTCTTGTGGAACGCCTTAGAGGGGTGGAGTGTTGATGAGTGGATAATGACAAAAAGCACGGTTAGAATTTGTAGGAGAAGAATGGTTTTGCCAAAAAAGAATAATAACGCCATAGATGCGATTGCAGAAACAGAAACAGGCGATGGACTTTCGGCGGTATCGGAGAACATCCGGGAGGGATACGAGTATAATTAAGTAGGTACTATTTGAACGGAAAAATTAAACATAGTAACTTTGTGACATCGTGTCGCAAAGTATGAGCCAGCAGAATCTAAATGAACTGCTGGCTTTTTGTCGTTACAGATGAAAATAGCATTAGACTCAAAACAGAAGTTACAACATAGCAGAGGAGGTAGATCATTGATTCATTCCACAGATGCGGGTATCACTGCTCTATGGACGATTTTGGCAGCGGTTATTCGAATGTTAAAGGTTTTTTTAATATTTGCAAATCTCTATGAAATCTTCAAAATTAGTCCTTATAATGAATTTGAGATAAAGAAAGGATATGAAAGATTATGAAAACAATTTTAAAAACAACAAATCTTTGTAAGTCTTTTAAAAATCAAAAGGCAGTAGACAATGTGTCGCTTAGTATTCATGAGAACTCAATATATGGATTACTGGGACCGAATGGAGCAGGAAAATCAACAATCCTAAAAATGATTGTTGGTATATTAAAGCCTACTTCTGGAAAAATTCAAATCGATGACCATGACTGGTGCCGTAATGATTTAAGAAATATCGGTGCTTTAATAGAAATGCCCCCATTGTATGAAAATTTGACCGCATATGAGAACCTAAAGGTTCGTACATTAGCGTTGGGATTGCCAGACACAAGAATTTTAGAGGTTCTTGATATTGTAAATTTAACTGATACAGGCAGGAAAAAAGCAAAGCAATTCTCCTTAGGAATGAAACAACGTCTTGGAATAGCACTTGCTCTATTGCCAAATCCTAAAATTTTAATTTTAGATGAACCGACAAACGGGCTAGATCCGATAGGTATTCAAGAATTACGAGAGTTTATCCGTTCTTTGCCATCTAAAGACATAACAGTAATCTTATCCAGTCATATTTTATCTGAGGTTGAACAAATTGCTGATGAAATTGGTATTATCGCAAATGGAACATTGGGATATGAAAACCAAATTGATAGCAGTGCAAATTTAGAAGATATTTTTATGAATGTTGTTATGAAAACGGAAAGGAGAAATATGAAATGAGTACCTTGATTCGTTCTGAAATTCTAAAAACAAAACATACATTTCCCTTAAGGTTAGTTATTATTTCTCCCCTTTTCACTATTTTATTAGGACTTGTTTTAAGTGGAACATCTGCTCAGCCTGCTTCTTATAATTGGTGGTACGAGATACTGCTTCCTATTACGCTGTCAATTTTGTGTGCAAGCACAATCATTCGTGAAAAGAAAACACATTATCAAAATGTACTATGCTTATCCAGCAGCCGAAACAAAGTATGGCTAAGTAAAATGACAGCGGTAGCTATTTTACTATTGATTTCAAACTTGATAATGTGGATTGGATGTACAATATTAGGGACTGTTGCGGAAACAAAGATTTCAATACTTAATGGTTTTGTCAGTTGCATACTCTTGACAGTAACATATTTATGGCAAATTCCATTTATTATGATGTTATGTAAATTTGGCAGCTATCTGTTCTCAATATTGCTTTCCATTGGCGGGAATGTTATCATATCGCTATTGGGTGCTGAGAAAAACTATTTTCTTATCAACTTATATGCGATTCCCGCAAGAATAGTTTGTCCGTTTTTAGGTATCCATCCTAATGGACTGGCTATAGAAACAGGCTCTTACTTATTGGATAAAGGAATTGTTTTTCCGGCGTTGTTCATTAGTTTAGTGACAGCTGCTTTATTAACAATACTTTCCTCTAAATTATTGTCAAATGAGGTTAAATAAAATGGTTGATTTCATTAGATATACGAAAAGTGATTTGTACAAGCTAAAATATTCCAGCTTTTATTTCATACACCTCGCTTTACCAATCTGTGGAGTTGGTTTACTTCTTTTGTATACAGCATTTTCCTCAATAAGTGAATTAAATGTAGTATCATCGTTCTTTCAAATTTTTGCAATATGTTATCCTTTTGTCATTGCCATTGTTTGTAATATAGTTGAAGAACAGGAAATGGGTGCAGGATATTCTCAAAATCTGCTTACACTTCCTCATAGGGGATTTGCAGTTTTATCAAAATTTCTTATCCTTATAACCTTTGGGTTTTTAGCAATGATAGGGAGTGCCGCTCTTTTCTATATATTGCTCCCTATTTTTAGAGATACTGCAGCACTTTCCATTGAAATTTTTCTATTTCCTGCCTTGGTCTTATGGTCTGCCAACATTATGTTTTATGCAGTTTATTTCATGATATCTTTTAGGTTTGGCAAAAACACTTGTATAGGATTGGGTGCTGTTGGCAGTCTATTGGCAGCATTATTGCAAACGGGATTAGGAACAGGGATTTGGTTTGTCATACCATATGGAATTGGTATTCATCTGAGTGATTATGCTTTAAATTATGCATTACGTATAGAAGCTATACAAAATGCAGAAATAACCACCGCTATAGTGATTTGTATTGTATTAACAGTTTTATTGGTAATCCTCTTAATGATTTGGTTTAGAAAATATAGTGGTAAACATACAGTGGAATAAAAACTTAAAACAAGAAATGGGGTGTTTATATGGCAAATATTTTAGTGATAGATGATGAAGCAGCAATGTTACATCTTATAGAAAGAATACTTGAAAAAGATAAGCACAATGTAACTCTATGTAAAGATGCCAAAAATGTTTTAAATTTTGACTTTAGAAAATTTGATTTGATTTTATTGGATATTATGATGCCAGAAATAAACGGGTTCGAGGTCTGTGAAAAGATTCGTTTTTATGTTGATTGCCCAATTATTTTTTTGACAGCAAAGACGCAAGAAATAGATATTATTAGGGGCTTGGGCATAGGTGGAGATGATTATATTACAAAACCCTTTAGTGCAAGTGAATTACAGGCTCGTATCAATGCACATTTACGCAGAGATACCAGAGAAAAAAAGTATTCCGTATTGATTTCGGGAGTGACCTTTTTACTGAATGCAAAAGAAATTAGGATAGATTCAACAAAAGTGCCGCTTACAAAAAGTGAATATGAAATTTGTGAGTATTTAGCATTAAACAGAGGTCAGGTGTTTTCAAGAGAACAAATTTATGAGGCAATATTCGGATTTGACGGAGAAAGTGACGATACAGTAATTGCCACCCATATTAAAAATATTCGTAATAAATTATCGGAATTTGATATATCCCCTATAGAAACGGTTTGGGGGTGCGGTTATAAATGGGTGTAAAAAAACTACGAACTATTTTTATGAGATATATTTTATTAGTCGCCTGTGGTATTATTTTAATAGGTGCTGTCAATATTGGAACATATATGTTTTGTGTGAATACAGATGTTATAGTCCCAACCGTAAAAATTGATGAAGAAATCAGTGATGCCAGCGATAAGTTAAAAAACTCCAAAGAATTAGATTTCACTGATGTTCCGTTTTTTTGTGAATACTCTCTTTTTTCAAAAAATGGAAATTTAGAAAAAAGCTCTCTTGAAACTAAAACTGCTAAATCATTTTGGAATATAAATATCCTTAATCACAAAGACAGTGAACGCCCATATCGCTATAAAACGATTGATCGCGGCAATGAAATACTAATTTTGCGTTATCGCATTGCATCGCAATTTAAAAATGAGATGTTAAGAAGTTTCTTCCCTGTTGCAGATATACCTGTCTTAATTATAGCTTTCATTGAAATGATTGCTTTATTGATTTTTGTGTCACACTTGTTCGGTAAATATACAGGGGGTAAAATTCGGAAATTACTTATCGTGACTCAGAAGATAGAGGAACAAGATTTAGATTTCACAGTAAATAATAGTGGTATTTTTGAAATCAATGAAGCTCTAAAAGCATTAGAGCACATGAAAAATGAATTAAAGAAATCACTTATGGCCCAATGGAAAGCAGATAAAATACAACAAGAACAAATATCTGCACTTGCACATGATTTAAAAACGCCTTTAACCATTCTGCGCGGAAACACAGAATTATTGTATGATACAGAGCTTGTGGATAAACAAAAAGAATGTGCTGATTATATTATGAGCAGTTATGAAAAAATGTACAATTACGTGCAAATTTTAATTGATGTCACAAAATCTAAAATCCCACTTTCTTTTTCATTAGAGCAAACGAAAATTGCTGAAATTTTAAAGGAAGTGAAAGTAAACGTGAAAGGCTTATGTGCCGTAAAAAATATTACTTTAAAATGGAATGAAGATTATAACACTGATTATATTCTTGCAGATAAAGAACAGTTGTTAAGAGCCGTCTTGAATGTCGCTTCAAATGCTGTTGATTATACACCAGATAACGGTAATATTTTGTTTGATATTTATGAAGATATTCAGTATTTCAACATTGCTGTTTCTGATACGGGAAAGGGATTTTCTCCGGAGGCCTTGAAACGTGCAAAGGAACAATTTTATATGGGTGATAACAGCCGGACTTCTGGTATACATTATGGAATGGGGCTGTATATTACAAATACGATTATCAAACAACATAAAGGGCAGTTATTACTTGATAATTCTGTTGAAACTCATGGAGCAAAGGTTACTGTACAAATCCCTTTGTAGCGAATGAGTGAAGCATTCAAAAATCCATTTATGTGATTGAGGAGGATATCATATGTCATCAGGAAAACCGGTTGTGCGTCAAATCGCGTGGCTGTCAATAGTTCCACAGCTTTTTATAATGGGGATACTGGTTTTAATTTTTCATACATTTATAAAACCTTTTAAGTCCGCACTCATACTTGCCATGATAACTTATTTGGCAGTTTCTTTAATATTGCGTAGCTGTGTTCCGCATCATCACAGAAAAGGTATTTTATTATATAAGCAGGGAAATTATCTGAAAGCTATTGAAGAGTTTAAAAAAAGCTATAATTTCTTTTGCAGGCATACTTGGATTGATAAATACCGCTGTATCACATTACTATCTTCCAGTAGATCTTCCTATACGGAAATGGCATTGCTGAATATTGCTTTTTGCTATGCGCAAGCTAAAAATGCAAAGCTTTCAAAGGAGTATTATCAAAAGGTACTTGAGTTTTTTCCTGAAAGTGAGATGGCTAAAAGCGCATTAAATATGATATCTTCGTTTGAATGTGAAGATGATGATATTGAGAATGAATCTGTACTATAAAATGAACATTATATAAGATTTGTAACATCTGGTTTATTTCTAAAAAATTATAATTTGGAGGTGCGCAGACATGAATATAACAGATAAAAATATTGATGGTGGGAAAGCTTTTGACTGGGGAAAAACTTCGGCGGATTATGCAAGATTTCGGGATATTTATCCGCAGGAATTTTATGATAGGATCATAAGCCGTAAATTATGTATAAATGGTCAAAAGGTACTTGATATGGGAACCGGGACCGGAGTTCTGCCCAGGAATATGTACCGCTATGGAGCAAAATGGACAGGTACAGACATATCCGTAAATCAAATTGAGCAGGCAAAAATTCTTTCAGAGGGAATGGATATCGATTACTATGCATTATCAGCAGAAAATGTGGATTTTTCAGATGAGTCATTTGATGTAATTACTGCATGTCAATGTTTCTGGTATTTCAACCACGAGGAAACTGTGTCTAAGTTTTATCGGATGCTAAAGCCAAACGGACGTATTCTTGTCTTGTATATGGCCTGGCTGCCTTACGAAGATAAAATTGCAGGAGCAAGCGAAAAACTTGTGCTGAAATATAGTCCAAAGTGGAGCGGTGCAGGGGAGACGGTTCATCCAATATTTATACCTGACTGTTATAATGAAAAATTTGAATTAGTTTTTCATGAGGAATATCCTTTATATGTACATTTCACTCGAGAAAGCTGGAATGGAAGAATGAAAGCCTGCCGGGGAATTGGTGCTTCACTTACGGAAGAAGAAATTGCCATGTGGGAACAAGAACATAAAAGATTACTTACCGAAAATGCACCTGATGAGTTCGATGTTTTGCATTATTGTGCCATGGCTGAACTTAAAAAGAAGCAGTGACTCAATTCCCGCACTCCAACAAGCAGAAAGGGATGGGGTGTCAATAGTGAATTGTCCTAATACGAGGAGGGGATGAGTTGAAATATACATATCGGGATGAATATTATTATGGGTATTTAGAAGACCGTGTCAGTATTGCACATATTGTAATTTGGACTGCATTAGGGATGTATGCAGATGATTTTCTTTTATTGAGGATTGTATTTTTTTGTTTGGCAGCAGCTTTCGGTATTAATGGCTATAGGATTGCAACAAAGAGATATAAGAAGGCAATGGCAATCCGGCATAAGATGATGGAGCGGGGATATCGCTGCATTGGTAAGGTCATTAATGCTGGCGGGGAAAAAGAGAATGTTGAGCATGAATACTACGATGATGATGGAATAAAAAAAGATTTTAATACAACAAGGCCGAATTACTGGATTGAAGTTGAATACACTGACAGTAAAGATGGACAGGTGAAACGGGCACGGGCAGAGCGCTTCGGAAAGAAAACAAAATCTTTGATCGGAAGAAGAGCAGATGTGTATCTCTACAATGGAAGTATATATATAGACATTCCTTAGGGGTAAAATGAAACCTGTCATTGATGGAGGAAAGTGGTGGAATGGCCAGGAGTGTAATATCGTACAAGAATTCTGATTTTTATTGTACTATAATAAATAATTCATAAGATGTAGATTTATAAATGACAGAGAAAAATGATGGATGGGGGTGGTTTTATGAAAGATTTAATCGCTATTGTTTTGTTCTTTGCGATCACAGTGACGTATATCGTTATTGTTGGAATCATTCAGCATAAGTTGACGAAACGGCTGAAAGGAAAAGGGCAGCAGTTCAAGGAAGAAGCGGAGCAGGATGGAAGGAAGGTAACCGCTTATTTAGATCATTATGATGAACTACATGTTCAGAATTATGACGAAAAAACCGAACAATTTTCCAGTGGAGAAACTGAATATATTGCCACCTATTATTATGTAGCTCCAAATGGTAAAAAGTATAAAATGCACGAACTTGACTGCCATTTTAAGTGCATCCCCAGTGAGGAAAGGACTCTCTACCTGCATCCGCGGAATTATCACAAATACTATAAGGGAAATATGTCATTGGGTAAACATCCAAACATATTTATGGTATTTACCGTAATCTGCTGGATAGGGCTTTACTATTGGATCATGACGGTTTTTGTTGCGCCTGTTCTCCTGCATTAGATTTCCAAAAGAGGAAAGGGAGTAACCATGAAAAAAAACATTGCAACAAAACAGATCACGCACTGGCAGAAACTTGACAGGCTGGTTTTCCTTGTACCGCTATTTGTATTCTTTTTCTTATAGGCTGCCTTAGTGGCTGCCTGATGCCGTTTCTTCTTTTTCTGGGGATGGGGATAGCCGCAGTCCAAATTGAAAAGAGCGGCTGGCTGGACAAAGCAGAGGGTTTTCTGTCGGCAGCTCCACAATCTTTTGGTATTGAACAAATGAACTATCTTTTATCATCGCCGGATATGGTGATTGGAATTGCTTTGAGAGCTTTTTTGTGATATCGTTTTTGGCAATTCTGCTGCTGCCTATTTCTGCGGTGCTTCGTATGATACTATCTGCATCGAAAAAAATCCTGTGGTTAAAGCGGACGGATACAGGCGAGCTTTTGACAGCTCAGATTTCCGGTCTGAAAAATTTTCTTCATGACTTCTCTAACCTAGCGGAAGCGGAGAAATAGCAGCTTATTCTTTGGGATGATTTTTTGATATATGCTGTGGTACTTGAAGAAAATGAGCGCATCATAGAAGACATTTTCAGGATGAAAGATTTGCGGTATCGAAATTTTATATTAACTTCTTATAAGTCTTTATAACGGAGCGGCAAAGCCCTTGTAAATCAAAGTTTTTCTCCACTTTTGCTTAAATCCTGCGTTATAAATCTCCCCCACAAAATTCAAATTTGTAGATTCTAATTTGTTGTTCCACCATGAAAATAACACTCATAAACTTTCTCTGTATTACAATAGATTTCTTCATATCCTTGAAACCATGTAAAATCACCAACCACATTGCATTTATATGTATATTCCCCTGATTGATAATACTCTGGTCCACGATATGGCATTTTCATATCTGCTTTTCTTAATGCTTCTTTTAAAAAATCTCCACTAAACTGCTGACCTAACACTTGTCCACAATAATTCATCGCATACTGCACATTATCTTTATGCCATATTACCTCTTCACCAGCGAATTTCTCTCCGCCAACGTATGTATCATGATACATATAAGGGGCATTAGTATAGGTAAAATCGTGGGAGTTCAATCTGGTCGGTGACGTTTCATTCATATATGCAGCATATGTATTCACATTTGCCTCTAATCGGAACAAAATCAACCGTTCAATATCCTTATCTTGTGTATCTGTAATATTCAGACTACATTCCTGTTCTTTCACTAGATAGTCAACAGTAATATTAAAAAAATTACTTATACCTATAAGATTTGTTATGTCAGGATATGTATGTCCTGCCTCCCATTTTGCTACAGCTTGTCTTGAAACGGATAATTTTTCTGAAAGTTCTTCTTGAGTTAGTCCATTATTTTTGCGTATCATTTGCAATTTTTCTGAAAACATCATTTTCACCTCCATATCAATAATATATCAGGGATAAATGTTCCACAATAAACCAGTAGTTGCTAAATTGCTACTATCACTATATAAATGTCTATTTATCACTCTTCCATAAAATGTCGATTATCTCTTGCGGGCATAACTTTTATATCACTTTAATAATACCGTATTTCTATCAATATTTCCACAATGCCTTATGGGCACCCAGTTAGGAAATAGACAAAGGGTTTGGGATACTCCCAACAAGCAGATCGCAGCAGGCACAAAGCGTGTATTGAGATTGGCAGGTTATTCTACTATTTTTTATTGATTAAGATCCACTTTAACGCCTTACAAGCGTTCATAAGTGTTTATAAGTATCGCCGCAAGTGGCTTAAATCAAAGGCTTTTGCATATCTTCTTATTTCTCGTTATATCTCCTTACAGCATGGTTTTGGAAGTCGGGCACCATTTGGGCACCACGAGCTTCCGTGGAACATTTTTCAATTATCAGTTTTGTTCCATTTCTTTCCGACCCTTTCAGTGTAACTTTTGGAATAGCAAGCATAGGAAGAGGGTACCCTCTTCTCAAAAATTACTTGTTGGGAAGTATCCCAAGCCCTCTCTGAAATTTGCGAATGGCTATCCAGTGTAAGTTTATAAAATAGCATAGAACTATTCTTGTATGTATGGTATAATTTCCAATAAATTAATAGAGAAAAGCGTATGTTTTGTAGTAACACAATATCACAAGATTTTCTTGTGTTCATATAGATAATTTCACACAAAGGAGTTGATGTAATATGAGAAATAATATTAGTTACATTCCAATGTGGAGGGTGACTATACTTTAACTCTCCACCAATTGAAAGAGGTATAGTATGGAAATTAAAGATTTTGAAAGACAACATATTGATGAAGCAAAAGCAATCGCTCATGCGTGTTATGATGAAGAACAACAAGCTGTAAAGGCTTTACCAACAGTAAGTGACATTCCTGACTTAAGCGATTTTGCGGAGAACGGATTAGGCATAGCGGCATTCGATGGCGGAGATATGGTAGGTTTTTTAAATTGTTATTCACCCTTTGATAATGCATTTGGTTCCACGGATGTGAAAGGAGTTTTTTCTCCCATGGGCGCGCACGCAGCAGTTTCTACGAACCGTTCAAAAATTTATGCGGCCATGTATCAAGCTGCGGGTGCAAAGTGGGTAAGGGCTGGAGCCGTTTCTCATGCAATTTGCCTATACGCCCATGATGAAGAGCTGCAACGGCAATTTTATTGTTATGGTTTCGGACTGCGCTGTATGGATGCCGTTCGCCCCATGGAATTGATTGACTGCAAACCTTGTGCAGGTTATGACTTTTCCGAAATATCAAAAGATGATTATCATTTTATCTATCCGCTTGACTTGGCATTAAACCGCCATTGCCAACAAAGTCCGTTCTTTATGAATCGCAAGCCCGAAACACGGGAGGAATTTATGGTATCCTCTTTGAAAGAGGGTGCACGGTATTTTGCGGCGAAACAGAACAGTAAGTTTTGTGCATTTTTGAAAATTGCAGCTTCGGGGGAAACATTCATTGCAACCGGAGATACCTATCGTCATATTAATAGTGCGTATTGCCTACCGGAGCACAGAGGCAAGGGTGTATATCAAAATTTGTTGAACTTCACAATATCTACACTGAAAGCAGAAGGCTATACTCAACTTGGAGTAGACTTTGAAAGCTTCAACCCTACTGCCTACGGATTTTGGCTAAAATACTTTACGGCCTACTCTCATGGCGTAGTACGGAGAATTGACGAACGGATTATGCAACTCAGATTATAGACAAGTAGCAGAATCAGCGACCCTTGTCAATGATAAAATGAACGGCTTTGCCGTCTTTGACAAGTCCATCTGCCCCTGATCATTTGTAATTAAGAGGGTGAAAGCTAAGAGTGCTTTCGCCCTCTTACTATAATAGGAATATAGTCACACAGTAGGAGCCGATACGGCTTGATTTAAGCGGCTTTCAAAGCGCGAAGAACACATGGTAAGGGTTCTATACTCCTATATCCTTCAAATTGCCATTCCATTGCGTAACAGGAATGACGGATGAATTTCTGAATTTTAAGGCTTGATTTTCCCATGTCTTTTTATAATTTTTTATTCGTCTTTATATGCTTTCGCGAAATCCGGGCACCATTTGGGCACCAAAGCGTCAAAAAATCAACCGTAAACGCACACAGTAAATCACTATAAATCCAGCAGCCATGTGGGTTTGCAGTTTTCTTACTTGTATGGATACGAGAAATGCAACACTATTTTTTATTACAGTGAAGAAATAAGTCTGTGCTAAATCATGAGCAGCTGGATATACCCCCTTCAATGATATACTTATATTTTGATATGATGTATAATTAGTTTTATCATACATACTGTGGTAGAAAGCTTAATTCAAAAAAATAAATTGTTGGAGGTACATAACTATGAAGGATAAGATTGCATTCTGCGGATTGGACTGTGAAAAATGTGACGCATATATTGCAACGATTAATGATGATCAGGCGCTGCGTGAGAAAACTGCAAAACTTTGGGCTGAGTTAAATAATGCACCCATTCTGCCTGAACATATCAACTGTGAGGGGTGTCGTGCTGATGGAGCAAAAACTGTATACTGTGATAGTTTTTGCGGTATTCGTCAGTGCGCATTGAAAAAAGGTGTGGCCACATGTGGTGACTGCCTGGAAATGGAAAAGTGTGAAACGCTCGGAATGATCATCTCAAATAGTCCCGATGCTCTAAAGAATCTGAAAGGATAAACTGGAGGATTATTTATTGGGGAAAAATTGAATTTGTAAACGAAAAGAGGAATTGAATATTATGAATATAGAAAACAGCATTATGGCTACAAAGCAAGGATTTGAAGATAGTTTTAATTCGGGGGATTATTACAATAAGCAGACACAAGATGGACATCATTTGAAAAACATTCTTGATTTCTTGCCATTTAAAGCGGACATGAAGATTTTAGATTTAGGTACAGGAAGTGGCTATTTGTCTTTTCCTATTGCAAAAAAATATCCAAATATATCTGTCATTGGAGTGGATATTGTTGAAAGGGCATTAGAAGTCAATCGTTTTAAGGCAAAAGAAGAAAATGTCCAAAACATTAGTTTTATAACCTATGATGGTGTTAACTTTCCATTTGCTGATAATGAGTTTGACATGGTTATTTCCAGATATGCGTTACATCATTTTCCAGATATACAAAAAAGTATTTCTGAGATCAGCCGTGTTATTAAATCAGATGGCTTCTTGTTTATTTCAGACCCTACACCTAACGTCAATGATACCAGCCGATTTGTTGACGGATACATGCAGCAAAAAAAAGATGGTCATATTAAGTTTTATACAAAAGACGAATGGTTACAAATATGCGGAAAGAATGGGCTGCGATTCGAAAAATCTTTTGACAGCACTATTCGGTTTCCGAGGAAAAAAGATACAGCTTATGGATTTGATGAATTATTAAAGAAACATGATAAAGAGATTATTGATAGTTATGAACTTGAAGTAGTGGGAAATGAAATATATATAACTGAACGGGTTAATAATATTTTATTTTGTAAACAATAAATCCCGGTTTGTAGGGGGGATTTAAATTTGCCCACATATTGGGGGCAGCGATAATATACTTTATTGGTTTGAAAAAAGCGAAAGGGCTAGTATAATGAGTGTAAGAGAAGTAAATCCTAAAGATACAGCAAGAGCCTCGGCATATGAGCTATGGATGAAAGCTCTGAATCCGATGGTCACATTTTTTAAGACCTACGACGTGATGCCGTTAATTAAAGCAAGCAAAAGTCATGGCATGAAGTTCAATATGCTGCTAGATTTCTGTATTGGTAAAGCGGCAGTGTCTGTAAAAGAATTTTATCTGCTGCCTGTGGGAGATAAGCTGATGCAGTATGATAAAATCGCTGTCAATACCATTGTTGCAAATAAAGACGGGGAAGTCAGTTCCTGCGATATTGCATTTACGGATGACTTAGAAAAATTCAATGCTGATTATCTGCAATATACAAAAGAGGTACATGATACCTGTACCGACCATGACCTGTCTGAGAATTATATGATTATTGGCACATCTGCGATTGTGAATGTAGAGTTAGATGGCGCTGTGGGTATGAATAGTGGTATTTTCAATAATCCATTTATTATATGGGGAAAATACCGCATTGATGGCGATAAGGCACTTTTGTCTATCTCGTTTCAGTTCCACCATACGCAAATGGATGGTGCACACGCAGGTAAATTTTTAAAAAACCTGCAGGATGAAATTGAGAATATGAGATAAAGTAATAATATCCGTTGAGTGCTATTGGCATCAATCGCAGACACAGCAAAAACAGATCTGGAAGATTATCTCGTGATGATCCAAAGCTTAAAAAAGCCTGGATTTCACGAGATAATTTCATTTCCGGGGTTGAAAGGTTAAAAACTAGAATTAAACGACAACCCTTTTTAAGGCTGCTCCGGATGCAGGATGGACTTTTGGTACTGCTTCGGCGACATGCCAAGGAAACGCCGGAACATTCGTATAAAATAATTGATATCGTTGTATCCGCAGGAAGCGGCAATGGTTGTGATTGACAGGGAAGAGGCATTAATCAGTGTGACTGCCCTGCGTATACGTACCTGATGAATATAATTAGTCAGGGTTATCCCGGTTTCTTTTTTAAAGAGACCGGAGAGGTAGTTTTTACTCATACTGAACATTTCCGCAAAAAATGCGAGGCTTAAATCTTCCGCATAGTGAAAGTCGATATAGGAAATGACTTCTTTCACAACCTTAGAGTAGCCGGTCATGGAATGATTTTTCACCATCAGGCAGTATTTGCGCAGCATATCTGCAGAGAGGTGATCCAGCGCTCTTTCTGTACGCGCTTCATTGATCAGGATGGCAAATTTCCCGGAAAGGTCATCGATATAAAGAGGGGGCACCCCTCCCGATTCCACGGCCTTGCGAAAGAGTGTATTCAGGATAATGACCCCATGCCTTTTATTCTGCAGGGCATTGTCTGATCTGGGCCGAAGCTGGAAGGTCTGGAACTTTTGGTATAATTCATGAGCCTTCTTGTCATCACCTGCGGAGATGGCAGCCAGCATCTGGTTCTCCACCTCGTAACGCTCTTCAATCGTACTGACAGAAATCTGCGGCCTCTCGCGCAGCTTTAAAATCATGGGGGAGTTTTCCATATGAAATTCATTCTTGTCGGGCAAGTGTGTAACTGTATATTCTGTGTGAAACAGTCCCTGTGACAGGTTCAGGACGAGGGACTCAAAACTCTCCATATCAGGGAGTACCGGCGTGGAGCCATAAAAAAGCCGGATGTCTTGATACAACTGGTCCGGAATGTGCATCCGCTCCATAATCTGCTGTACCTGTTCCTCTGGCGGTCTGCTTTCAAGATAAGGGCCAATCACAAAATGAGGAGATTCGTAATCATACAAATACTGGGAAGGGATATGCAGGAGTATGTGAAACATACCGAAAGCATCTTCATACCGGACGAGCCTGCCTGGAGTTATGTACTGTTCCAAAAAAACCTGAAGGGTCTGATAATTGTAGTCCTCATAAAGACGAAGGCGCAAGCCGTTGTCAGTCTGGGAAAGATTTGAGTTATCTTTGAAGATTACACAGCAGCCTACATTGCAGGCTGTGACAGCCTGATAAAAGAGATCCAGTTGTTTATGTTCCATAGTTTGCCACCTCGAAAAGGGAATATATCATTCGTCAAAATAAGACAAAATAGTTTTTATATATAAAATAGCATAATATTGTGCTAAAAACAATGGATATTATTATTCTTTTATAGAGGGAAAACAGGTATGCTAATTACATCAGAAGAGAAAGAGAGGACATGAAACAATGAGGAATCCCTTTTCGGATTTTAGTAAAAAGAAAGAATATCTTGTCTGCATTGATTCGGACGGATGTGCCATAGACAGTATGGATATCAAACATATCCGCTGTTTTGGTCCGTGTATGGTAACAGAATGGGGACTGGATGCACACAGGGAGGAGATCCTGAAGCGCTGGAATCAGGTAAACCTCTATTCTATGACAAGAGGGATCAACCGTTTCAGGGGTCTTGCTGCGGCTCTTGAGGAAGCGGACCGGCTATATACAAAGATCGAAGATGTACAGACATTTGTAAAATGGACGGAGGATTCCGATGAGTTGTCTAATGCAGCGCTTGAACAGGCGATTGGCGAAACGGGCAGTATTTGTATGAAAAAGGCACTGAACTGGTCGCAGGAAGTAAATAAAGCAATCACAGAACTGCCGAAAGAGGATATCAAACCCTTTGGCCATGTTCAGGACGTCATCAAGAAACTTCATGAGACCTGTGATATTGCTATTGTATCCTCGGCCAATTATGAGGCTGTGAGAGAAGAATGGACGAGATTTAAACTTCTCACACATGTAGATGTGCTTCTGGCGCAGAATGCGGGATCCAAGAAAAGCTGTATTGAAAGGCTGCTGGCTTATGGGTATGTGAGAGAACATGTCCTGATGGCAGGAGATGCGCCGGGAGACATGGATGCGGCACAATCAAACGGCGTCCTGTATTATCCGATTCTCGTATCCCGTGAGTCCGAAAGTTGGGAACAACTCGAGGCCGCAGTAGAAAGGATGAAAAACAATACATTCCAGGGTAAATATCAGAAGGGACTGATACAGCAGTTTGTAGACAACCTGACGAGGCCATAACAAATAAGAAGAAAGAAACAGATGAAACATATTCTTGAAAAAGCAGGAGGAACCAACATGGTAAATTTAAAAGAAAAACCTTATTATCTGAATGAAGAACAGATCCAGTGGGTGGAAGACACGATTGCTGGGATGACCACAGAGGAAAAAATCGGGCAGCTTTTTGTCAACATGGTATCAAACGGGGAAGAAAGAAAACCGGAGAATATTAAAAAAATTTTGGATACCTACCATCCGGGGGCAATCCGTTACCACAATGCACCAAAAGAGGAATTGTGGGAGATGGCAGACTGCCTGCAAAAGACGACAAAAATCCCGCTTCTGATTGCATCGAACTGTGAAGCAGGTGGAAATGGAGGAACAAAGGGCGGGACGCCGATTGCAAACGGGGCGGCTATGGCAGCGATCGATTCAGAGGAAGCGGTATTTAAGATGGCGGAAATATCCGCGCGGGAAGCGGCTGCGGTAGGATGCAACTGGAACTTTGCACCGGTTGTAGACCTGACCTATAACTGGAGAAATACAATTGTGCAGCTGCGGGCATTCAATGATAATCCGGACGATGTCATCCGTTATGCAAAATCATTTTTCAAGGGAATGAAGACGCAGAATATGGCTACCTGTATGAAACACTTCCCGGGAGACGGAACAGAGGAAAATGACCAGCACCTGATTATGGGAATCAATGAGTTCGGCTGTGAGAAGTGGGACCAGACATACGGTAAAGTTTACAGGGAGCTGATAGAGGAAGGTGTCATGACAATCATGGCCGGACATATCGCACTTCCTGCATATTCTAAGAAGCTGCGCCCCGGCATCAGGGATGAGGATATCCTTCCGGCAACACTGGCACCGGAACTGATTACCGGCCTTTTAAAGGGGCAGCTGGGATTCAACGGTCTTGTCGTAACAGATGCTTCCCACATGATCGGAATGTTCGGTGCAACAATACCAAGAAGCCGCCAGGTTCCGCAGGCAATAGCGGCAGGCTGCGACATGTACCTGTTTTTCAATGAAAGGGAGGAAGATTTCGGTTACATGATGGAAGGCTACAAAAACGGAACGATCACGGAGGAACGCCTAAACGATGCACTTCACAGGATTCTCGGGGTGAAGGCGGCACTGAACCTTCACACGCTTCAGAAGGAAGGTGCTCTGACAGCGCCGAAAGAAAACCTTTCAGTGGTTGGGTGTGAGGAACACCACAGGGCATCGAGAGCATTCGCAGACAAGTATGTGACGCTGGTGAAGGACCGTCTGCACTACCTGCCGATGACACCGGAAAAATACAAACGAATAAAACTGATGTATATCGGCTCGGAGGCGACTGTAATCGCGGGTATGAAGTTTGAGTCTAATGATAAGAACATCATCGAGGATATCGTTTCCCAGCTTGAAGAAGCAGGATTCCAGGTGGATTCTGAGGTTCCGGCGAAGAAAGGCAAAATAGAGGAATTTAAAAAGAATTATGACTGTGTACTCCTGATTCTAAATGTACAGGGATTCGCCCAGTACAATACCATGCGCGTCAAATGGGATGAACCTGCAAAACAGCCCTGGTATATGTCAGAACTCCCGACATTTGTTGTATCCTTAAGTAATACAAATAACCTGATTGATGTGCCGATGGCAAGGTGCTACATCAATTCTTATATGGACCATCACGAGAGTTTCGCGGCAACACTGGAGAAGATGATGGGCAGAAGCGAGTTTAAGGGACGGTACAATGAAAATGTATTCTGCGGAAGATGGGAGACAAGATTCTGATACCAGAATCATTTCAGGAGGGAAGGAAGATGAATGAAAAAGCAGTAAAACCATTTGGCCTGAAAGATAAAATCGGCTATATGTTCGGTGATTTCGGAAATGATTTCACATTTATGTTTTCCAGTACTTTTCTCATGGTATTTTACATGAAGGTACTTGGTATCAGCGGGGCGGCCGTGGGTACATTATTCCTTGTGGCAAGGTTTGTGGATGCATTTACGGATGTCACAATGGGCAGAATCGTGGATACATGCAAGCCTGGAAAAGACGGGAAATTCAAGCGCTGGATCCGGATCATGGCTGGTCCGGTGGCAATTGCCAGTTTCCTGATGTACCAGTCATCTCTGGCTGACGCTTCAATGACGGTAAAGATGATCTATATGTATGTTACATATATCCTGTGGGGAAGTATCTGCTACACCGGGATCAATATACCATACGGTTCTATGGCATCCGCGATCACAGATGTCCCGGAAGAGCGTACCGCACTTTCCACATTCAGGAGTATCGGTGCAACACTGGCACAGCTTGTGATCGGTGTGGGTGGTCCGATGATCATCTATATGACCGATGCATCCGGCACACAGGTAATCCGGAATGACGGGAAAATCTTCCCGGTGGTCGCAGGTATCTTCTCAGTATGCGCAATTATCTGTTACATCATCTGCTATAAGTGTACGATAGAGCGCATCAAGATCCAGCCAGACCCGAATGCGGAGAAAATCTCCCTGGCAAAAACTTTTGGAGCAATTTTCTCCAACAGGGCGCTGCTTGGGATTATAGGCGCAGCCATTTTCCTTCTGCTGAGTTCGCTGATGCTTTCCAGCGTCAATACCTATCTCTATGCGGACTATTTTAGCAATATAAAAGCACTTTCTGTTTACAATATGATCACGATGGTATGCTCCCTGCTCATGGCAACAATTACAGGAGCCGTTGTTAAGAAATACGGGAAGAAAGAATCAGCGGCCGCCGCAACCATTTTTACAGGGACAGTTTTCCTTGCGCTTGGCTTCCTGAATGTGAAACATGTATGGGTATTTGCTATCGCGGCAGCTGTTGGCTATCTGGGGGTCAACTACTTTAACCTGATTATCTGGGCAAACATTATTGACGTCATCGATGATGTGGAAGTAAAGAGTGGCAAAAGAGAGGATGGAACGGTCTATGCGGTCTATTCTTTTGCAAGAAAAGTAGGGCAGGCACTTGCAGGGGGACTCGGCGGGTATGCGCTTGGCATCATCGGATATGAATCTGCCGCAAAAACCCAGACAGCCGAAGTACTAAGCGGCCTTTATAAACTGGCAACGATTGTTCCGGGAATCCTTTTTATCTGTGTTGCCTTAATGCTGATATTTGTATATCCGCTGACAAAGAAGAAGGTAGAAGCCAACGTAGAATTTCTCAGGGCAAAGAGAAACAAAAAGAATTAGGCATAAAACATTTGGCTGCAATTTTGAGAAGGACATGCTATACTATAGATACGAAAAAAACAACCAAACTGGATAAAGATGCTACAAATACCGGAAGTGAAGGAGGAATTATATTATGGCTGCACATGTACTTGATGAGGCGAACCGCTGCCTGAACTGCAAAAAGCCGCAGTGCCAAAAAGGGTGTCCCATCGGCACTCCGATACCGGAAGTCATCCGGCTGATGCTGGACGGCCATCTGGATGAAGCGGGCCGGAAACTGTTTGAGAACAACCCTCTGACTACGGTATGCAGCCTGATCTGCAATCATGAGAAACAATGCGAAGGACACTGTGTACTTGCAAGGAAAGGTGCACCGGTACATTTTTCTACGATTGAAAACTATATCTCCGGCACGTACAGTTCTAAAATGGTAAAAGGCCCGGCACCGTCCAACGGGATGCGTACAGCTATTATCGGCTCCGGCCCGGCAGGACTTACCATAGCTGTACTCCTTGCCCGAAAAGGTTATCAGGTAACCATATTCGAAAGCAAAGATAAGATCGGTGGTGTGCTCCGTTACGGAATACCGGAGTTCCGCCTGCCAAAAAGTATACTGGATGACTTTGAGTACCGGCACCTGCGTCTGAAAGGAATCAAAGTCAGGCCAAATACAACGATTGGAGGCGCCATCACAATTGATGATCTTTTGAGAGACGGCTACCGGTCTATCTTCATCGGAACCGGTGTGTGGCGCCCGAATGCCCTGCATATCAAAGGTGAGACACTTGGGCACGTACACTACGGAATCAACTACCTGAACAATCCGGACAGTTTTCACCTTGGGGAGAAGGTTATCGTAATCGGGGCAGGAAATGCGGCGATGGATGTAGCCAGAACAGCACTGAGAAAAGGCGTCAGGGAACTTCAGTGCTTTTCAAGGGAATCCACGGCAGCAGCAAGCCGTCATGAATTCGATTATGCGGTTTTAGAGGGCGTAGAATTCATATACCTGAAAATTCCACTGGAAATCACCGATGAAGGCGTCATTTTTGCGGATGTGCAAGAAAATGAAGACGGCACGGTGGAACGTATTTCCGGTACAGAAACACTGTATCACGCTGACAGTGTCATCATCTCAATCAGCCAGGGACCACGGAACCAACTGGTGAACACGACGAAAGGCCTGGAAGCCAACTCCCACGGTTTACTGCTGGCAGATGAAAAAGGCCGGACCTCAAGACCAGAGATTTTTGCAAGCGGGGATGTCGTAAACGGGGCGCGGACCGTCGTAGAAGCGGTCGCCCATTCTAAGATCGTAGCCGAGTCGATGGATCTGTATATGAGAGGAATTTCCTCTTAAGGCAACGAACTTCTGACGCTGCAAATAGGATTACATCCAGGTAACGGCATGTGAAAGGCGAAAGCAGGCGTTGGAAATTTGGTGGTAAAGAAAAATGAAAAAGGCATTGCCAATTGGTGTAGACAATTTTGAAAAGCTTGTGACTGGCGGCTATTATTACGTGGATAAGACACTTTTTATTAAAGAACTTCTGGATTTAAAAGGAAAGGTGAACCTTTTCACCCGCCCCAGACGGTTTGGGAAGACCTTAAATTTAAGCATGCTCCGCTATTTTTTTGAAGATGTGAGAGAACCCGTACAGAAAAGCCAAAACCGGAAACTTTTTGAAGGGCTTAAGATCATGGCAGCTGGAGAGGAATATACGGCTCAAATGGGAATCTATGCTGTGATCAACCTGACCCTTAAATCTGCAAAGCAGGCCAGTTTTGAATCAGCGTACTATAAAATTAAAGAAGAGATCGCAGAGGAATTTAAGCGGCATAGCTTCCTGATGAAAGAAGGCGTGCTTTCAAAGACAGAACTGCAGCAGTATCAGGAAATAGCAGAAGGGAAGGCAGGATACGATGCCTATTCCGGAGCATTAAAATTTTTAAGCAGATGCCTTTATCTGGCAACGGGAGAAAAGACGGTCCTCCTTTTGGATGAATATGATGTGCCATTGGAAAGTTCTCATTTTGCAGGTTTCTATGATAAAATGGTCAATTTTATCCGTTCTCTTTTTGAATCTGCATTAAAGACTAACGATTATCTGAAGTTTGCTGTGATCACGGGATGCTTTCGGATATCCAAAGAGAGCATATTCACAGGGCTCAACCACCTGAACATCATTTCTGTGATGGATAAGAGATACAGCGAGCATTTTGGATTTACGGAACCGGAAGTACGTGGAGCAATGGCATACTACCAGAGGGAAGAACGATTCCCTGCTATGAAGGAATGGTATGACGGATACCAGTTTGGGGATACGGAAGTGTATAATCCCTGGAGTGTGATAAAATTTCTTTATGACCTGGATGCGGATGCACATGCATTCCCACGTCCTTACTGGATCAATACCAGTTCCAATGAGATCATCAAGGACATGATCGCCCGGGCGGACAGGGAAACCAAAGGGCAGATTGAAATGCTTCTGGAGGGAGAACCTCTGGAAATCCGTGTACATGAAGAAATCACTTATGAGGATATCCATGAAAATGGTGAGAACCTGTGGAATTTCCTGTATTTTACCGGATATCTGACAAAGGAGAGTGAATTTTTCAAGGAGTCTTCCATATTTCTGAATGTCCGCATCCCCAATATGGAAGTTCGGAGCATCTATCAAAGCACCATCCTCTACTGGTTCCGTGAGAGGATCAAGAAGCGCGGATTCCAGGATCTGTATCGGGCAATGGAGGAAGGCGATGCCGGGAAGATGGGCGAAATCCTGGGGGAGCAGCTTTTGTCCACCATCAGCTTTTATGACAGTGCAGAGAATTTCTACCATGGCTTTCTGACCGGAATATTGAGCCAGAGTGAGTCATATCTGGTAAAGTCTAACCGGGAATCAGGGAATAGACGCTCCGATCTGATGGTAAGGAGCCCTTCCCTGCGGGGCAGAGCATTTATCATTGAGGTGAAGGTATCTGACAGTATTGACAATCTGGAAGGCGATGCCAGAAAGGCCTTGGACCAGATTTATGAAAAAGGTTACATGGAAGAACTGCGCACAGAAGGTTATCGGAAGATAGCTTGCTATGGGATCTCATTTTTCCGAAAAGACTGTGAAGTTTGCTGTAACGGCATATAAAACAGAATCATTAAGACCATACAAAAAGAAGCTGTGTTCTGCAGCTTATTTTTGTATGGCCTAATACCGGCAATAAGAAAGGAGGATGCATTTGATATTAAATCTTCTGATTTCTACACACAAACTACAAGGTAGTGTGGTATCATAGAAATATTTAAGGAGTGATAGTATGAAAACGATATTGATTATTGAAGATGATCTCGATATACAGGAGATGCTGCAATTCTTTTTAGAGGATCAAGAGTATAGGGTGATCACAACTGATAATGGAATTGATGGTGTTAGTATATTCAGAAAAGAGAAACCAGATTTAGTCTTATTAGATATTATGCTTCCTAAAATGGATGGTTATGCTGTATGTGAACTGATACGCAGAGAATCAGGGGTTCCAATCATTATGATCAGTGCGCTTGGAAGTGAAAAGGACCAGTTAAAAGGCTTTGAATTGCAGATTGACGATTATATTCCCAAACCTGTATCCCTTCCTATCATGATGAAAAAAATTGAGGCTGTGCTGAGGCGTTATGAGATGTCCGGACAGGAAATGAAAGAGGAGCTTCATTATAAGGAAATGACACTGATGGTAGATAACTACCGGGTAAAAGTCGGCAGGCAGGAGGTTGACCTGACACAAAAAGAATACGAGATTCTAAAGGAATTACTGGAGAATCAGGGGAAGGTTATTACCAGAGACAGTTTCTTGAATCGTTTGTGGAAATATGAATATGATGGGGAAGAGCGTGCAGTTGATAACCACATAAAAAATTTGAGAAAAAAATTAGGAGATGCAGGGAACTATATAGAGACAGTAAGGGGAGTGGGATACCGGATTGAAAAAATATATTAAAGAACATTTGGCAGTGAAAATTTTCATACTGACGGCTGTGCTTCTGTTTGCAGTCAGCGGTTTCATCTATGGTATGGTTGCATTTGGGGTGTCAAAGAGTTATTTGGCAGAGTTAGATGAAAGTTTGGATGAATCAACAAAGAATTTAATCACCCAGTTAACCCAGGTATCAGAATCAGAGATGGAAACCATGTTGAAGATGTATGCCTTGGAATATGGTCTTTCCATTACGCTTAAGGATAAAAATGGAAAAGATTTAAAATCTTTTGGCCAGATTGAATATAAATTAGATCCGGATACTGACAGCGAAAAATCCCAGATAAGCAAAGGGATAACAAAAACGTACTTTATACAGCGCAAAAGCGGTCCTGATTATCAGATCCTGTTATTTGGGACAAAGCAGAGGGCAAATGCGGCATTAAATTCACTGAATCGGATATTGCCGGTATTGATTGGTATTTCAATTTTTATCTCACTTGTCATTGCATTGTTTTACAGCAGATATGTGACAAATCCTATCTTAAAATTGAGCAAGGTATCAAAAAGACTGTCGGCGCTGGATTTTCAGATTCGCTGCCCGGAAAACCGCAGTGATGAAATTGGAGTGTTAGGAGAAAATTTGAATCAACTGTCTGAAAAACTAGAGGAGGCGTTAGGTGAATTAAAAGAAAAAAATTTGTTGCTGCAGGAGGATATCCTGCATGAAAAAGAGATGGAACAGCAGCAGCTTGCATTTTTCTCAGCAGTTTCCCATGAACTCAAGACACCGGTTACGGTTCTGAAAGGACAGATACAGGGAATGTTATATGGAATAGGGGGTTACAAAGACAGGGACAAATATTTGAAGCGTTCTTATGAGGTGGTTGATTCCATGGATGGGATGATCCGGGAGATATTGTCTGTTGCCCGGATAAAATCATCTGGTTTCGTTTTGAATCGGGTAAGGGTATCTTTAAATAAAATGGTTCAGGGCGTCATCCGTAATCTGGAAGATATAGCAATTGATAAGGGAATCCAGATACACACCGCCCTTTTGGAACATGCCGAGGTCATGGCTGACGAGGCGCAGTTTGAAAAAGTCCTCAGTAACGTGATTGGAAATGCGGTCAAATATACACCAGACAATGGAAACATCTGGATAGAGATTTTCAGAGAAGATGGGAAATTGGTGATTTCTGTTGAAAATGAAGCGGATAAGATCCCAGAAGAAGAAATCCCCAGACTGTTTGATGCATTCTATAGGAGGGACAGGTCACGAAACAGGAAAACAGGAGGGAGCGGGCTGGGCCTTTATATAGTAAAGATGATTATAGAGCTTCATGGATTTTGCTGTCAGTTCCATAATACAGAGAATGGGGTAGAGATTAAAATTACATGTACCTGATAAGAGGCCAATAATTAGAAATAGATAAGCGGGGTATCGTAAACACAAAGTTTACGGTATCCTGTTTTTTCGTGGTGTAACAAATAGAAACTACACATTAACTACGCATAAAAAACGAGATAAACATAAATTACGCAGGTATATTTGTATTTAGAAGGGAGGAAATAATGGCCAGTAAAAGAAATGATTCAGAATATCCAAAGAAAAAAGGAATGTGCCAACGATATATAAAAATATGAAAATTAAAAAATTGGAGGTAAATCATTATGAAGAAAAAAATAATTGCATTTATGACGGTTCTGGCTTTAGGGACGGCGGCGATTACCGGGTGTGGTGATAGTGCAGCTTCAAATAAAGATAATATCACGAATAAGAAAGAAAATAATGCTGGAAGCAGCGGACAAGAGGATAATACATCAAATGCAAATACTGAAAACAATATCAACAGTGCAGAAGGCCGGTATGATGGCGGTTCAGAAAATATTACGGCTATGTTAGAGAATGCAGATGTCACAGCAACGGTAGTAGAATTTTCTGAATCGGGATGTAAGGTGATACAGGGAGAAAATACAAAGGATGAAGCCAGGCAGGCTGCTGCAGGGAATGATGGAAGCGAGGGAAATCAGATTACTGTTGTTTATGGCGATAACGTAAAATTTCAGTTAGCAACTGCAAGCGCTGGTGACAGTGATGCAACATTGGAGGATTCTGATAAATCCGAGTTGAAAAAGCAATCTAACATATATCTATTCGGGACGTATCAAGAGGATGGGACTTTTTTGGCAGACAAGGTAATCATCTATAGAACGCTAAGATAACAGAGGTGAAGTGATGAATTTTTATAAGAGATCAATCAGATACCTTTTCCGAAAGCGATCCAAAACTGCCATTTTATTCTTCGTACTGCTGATTGCGGAAACTATGATCCTTTGTACCGTCACAATATTAAGAGCTTCCGAGGAAGCAAAAATGGGTCTGCAGGAGAAAACAAAAGCAAAGGTAGTCGCTGAAATCACGGATGAAAATCATCCTATTACAGCAGATGATATTGAAGAACTTAAAAAATTGGAAAATATAAAAGACATCAATAGAATGGCAAAGACACAGGGATATCCAGATGGGTTTCGTCTATATACGGGGAGTGATGATACATCAAAGGAAAACAATCAGGTTCAGTTTGTTGCATACGATGATTTAGAATCAGATGGTCCATTTTCAGATGGGCAGCTTCGCATGATGGAAGGAGAATATCCCAGTGCCCAGAATCAAGTGGTGATAAATCAAAAGCTTGCAGATATGAACCAATGGAAACTTGGGGCTGAGCTGTCATTGCACAATGAAATGGGAACAGAAGTAAAAGCAGTTATAGCTGGATTTTATAGTTCGGGAATGGAATCTAAGCAGACAGGCAATACCCTGGCAGTTTACCGGATAGAGAATACAATCTACGGGGCGCCGGAGCTGGCATTACAGTTACAGGCACAAAAAGGCTACGAAAGTGTCTCTATATACGCTAAAAATCCAGAACAGCTTTCGGTTGTGGAACAGAAGGTATCCCAGATATTCGGAGAAAGAGTGGAGCTGGCAAAGTCGGACGCCCTCTATCAACAGATAGAGCAGCCTCTTGAACAAGTGGTGCGGGTGGTTAAATTAATGCAGTTTTTGACAATGGGTACAGCGGCTATTGTAATCACGCTTCTCCTGTGCATGTGGATGCGGGCAAGAAAAAAAGAAACAGCAATCTATATCAGTTTGGGCGAGCATAAAGTGAATATATTTCTTCAGATGCTTCTGGAGAGTTTTATGGTGTTTCTATTAGCTACAGCAGCCTCTGTCTTGACAGGCAGCTATATTGCCAAAGCTTTAAAAAAAATGCTGTTTTCAGAGAACCAGATACCTTCACTTGCCTTGAAGATTGGAATACAGGGAACGGACATAGGCTGGCTGGTATCTGCCGGACTGGGGATATTATTGCTGGCGGTGGGGATTTCACTGGTTCCTGTCCTGCTTACAAATCCAAAAGATACTTTATCAGAAATGGAGGGTTAGGATGAACGTGGTACAACGAGGGCTTCGGTCCATAATCAGGAAACCTGTAAAGAGTATACTTTTGCTGTTGGTGGTAGTGGTGATCAGCAGTTTCTTTATGGCAGGTCTGGCAGGCCAGTCTGCCAGCATTAAAACGCAGGATGCGACACGTCAGGCAGTGGGAGCAACATTTCGGCTGGAAGGTAATGAGGCAAACCGGCACAAAAGATTAGATGAAGCTGCAAAGAAAATTAGTGAGGGGGAAGACGGAACCTATAATGGCGTTATATTTAAACATTTTGCGGACGGTTCATCAATGGTAAAAACAGATAATTCATTTGAAACGATAAAACCAGAGGATGCAGAGAAAATTGCCCAAGTGGATGGGATTGAAGAATATAATCTGATTACTGTTTCAACTGTAGTGAATCCTGTCAATTTTAAACGTATTGAAGACTCAGATGTGGACCAAAGCAATGATTTAGGCGGGGTCAATATACGGGGAAATCGTATTATGGAAATGGATATGGATGTATCTGCGGGAAAGATTGAAATTGTGGATGGGCGGATGATTCAGGAAAATGAGACAAATGTCTGTGTCATTTCTGAAGAACTGGCTCAGTTCAATCAGATTACACTGGGGGCTGAACTTCAGTTCAACAATGTAAAGGATAAAGAAAATTCCCGGATATATAGTGCTAAAGTTGTGGGAATATACAAGACGACCCAGAAAATAAAACCAGTAATGTCGGGAGATTCCTACCGTTCGGAGAATACCATCTTTACAGATTTGCATTTCCCAGAGAAAGCCTCCGGCGAAGAGGGAAATCCGCTGTTCCAATATGCAATTTTTAGGGTTGATGATGTGAGGGCGTATGACCGGATCAAAGCAGAGATTGAGAAAGCAGACATTGACTGGGAGCGGTATGATTTGATTGACAGCGATGGAAACATAAAGAGTATGGCTGAAAATTTTAATGACATGGAAAAAATGAGCAAGATGTTACTAGTACTTGTATCGGCCGCTAGTTTCCTGATTTTGGTCTTGATTTTTTTGTTTTGGATGAAGAACAGAACACAGGAGATTGGGATACTGATGGCATTAGGAGAGTCAAAGAAAAGGATATGGCTGCAATTTCTGACAGAAGCATTATTGATAGGAAGTATAGGCTTTGTTCTTTCACTTGGGGTATCTCCGCTTTTATCGAATGCAACTGCCTCCTATTTGGCCCGGCAGACACAGGAACAGGCTGCAGCAGATGCCGGAAGCGTTTCCACGGACTATGTGGCACCGGAACTGACCATACAGGATACAGAAATATCAATAACAGGAAACATGGTTGCCATAGATGCAGGGGTAATAGCCGGATTATTGGCGTTTTCAGTTACTATAGCCGGAATTACCATCATGCGGAAAAAACCAAAGGAGATTTTGAGTGAAATGAGCTGAAAGGAGCAGCATGTTATGCCAGAAAAATATGATGAAAAGACGATATTGGAAGTCAGGAAAGTAAATTACCATTATAAAGCGAACAGAGATAAAAAGATTTTAGACAATATTTCCTACTGCTTTGAAGAGGAAAATGTATATGCGATCTTAGGTCCAAGTGGTTCCGGGAAAACTACATTTTTATCTTTACTGGCAGGTCTGGATGTACCGGTGACAGGAAAAATCCTCTATAAAGGGGAAGACATCCAAAAGGAAGGGTTGAACCATCATCGGAAAGAAAATGTTTCTTTGGTGTTTCAGAGTTATAATCTGATTGATTACTTGACCCCAAAGGAGAATGTGATGTTGGGTGGAAAAGAAAATCCGGAAAAACTTTTAGCGGCAGTGGGGATTTCAGAGGGGGATTGGAACAGAAAAATACTGCAGCTGTCAGGAGGCCAGCAGCAGAGAGTAGCCATAGCAAGAGCACTGGCCAGTCCCGCTAAAGTATTATTGGCAGATGAACCTACGGGAAATCTGGACGAAGAGATAGCAGAGGAGATAATTGAGATTTTGCGGAAAAGCGCCCATGATTTAGGTAAATGTGTGATAGTGGTTACACACAGCAAAGCGGTTGCTGATGCTGCCGATATGGTTATTAAGATAAATTCAGGCAAAATTGAAGAAATTAAAAACTTTTAAATTGGGACCGGCATTCTGAAATACATTTTGAGATCGGTGCCGGACTTTTATGGCTTGTCCGGAAGTCTTAAAATCATACTTTACTTTAATTTTTTATGAACTATCAACCAGAGGAATTGACAAAAATCTTTGTACGGCATATAATAACATTGATATATAACTTAGTTATGTAATGGAGGGGACATTTATGCCACCAAAGGTTAAGATACCCAGAGAAGCAATTATTGAAAAAGCATTTGAGTTGACAAAAGCATATGGTTTTGAAAAAGTAACCGCACGTTTCCTTGCCAGTGAATTAAAATGTTCTACTCAACCAGTGTTTCATGCTTTTCGCAATATGGAAGAACTAAAGGAAGAAGTTTACAAAAAGACGCAAAAACTATTTGAAGAGACCATGCTGCAACAGCCATCAGATACAGAAACGCCCTATTTTTTAAGTATGGGACTAAAGTATGTGGAGCTGGCTCAGAAGGAAAAAAATCTGTTTCGTCTTCTATGTATGTCCGATAGTGGAACAAGACTTGAAAGCCTTTACGATCTGGCTAAACACGTTCCTGTTCCGATTGATCGGGGAGTGTTTGTGAAAACATGGATATTTACGCATGGTATAGCAACTATTGTTTCTACGAACACGACAAACATTGCACCCGAAGAAATAAGGCAGTTACTTATAGAAGCGTGTGCCGGTTTCAAATTATATCACAATGAAAATAAAGGGGGGTCGGCATATGAAACATAAGAATATGCGCTATGACAACCGCTATAAATATAAGCTGAATATGCTTGAACCGGGACTTATAATGATGAAAATCATTGGAGTATTATTTGTTATTGGTATTTTATTTTGGGTGGCAGGATGGCATTGGTTTTCCGCACTTTCTTTGTTTTTGGCAGGAGCCGTATTTGCTGCTTTGTTAATCTTAGCAGCCATTGAAGCACATCAGGACAAGGTGTTAAATGAGATTGCCATGCGAGAAAATGATGAATTGGAGAAAAAACATGAAATCGGTTAAAAATTATGTGTATACAGAACGTGCACATTTTATGTGTCCTAATATGCACTTTGGAATTATGGCAAAGATAGATAGTCATTATGAGGAAGGACAGTTAAGGCAAAGTATAGATATTCTTCAAAAGGCTCACCCGTTTCTGCAAAGTTTAATTGCAGAGGAAACGGACACTGGCAGATTATATTATCAAATACAAGATTGTTTGAATATTCCAGTGTTGGTAAAGGACGAAGCTGCTTTGTGGCAGCAAGATTATGAAGAAATATCTGTCCGTGGGTGGAATGTCAAGAAAGAATGTCTGCTAAAAGTGGTGGTTTATCCAAATGAAAATGGATTTCAAATACTTTTTATTGCCCACCATCTTTTGTGTGACGGCAGAGGGTTTTACAGCTGGCAGAGGAATTTGCAGAGCATTATGCTAACGGGATAATGCCGCAATTTGCCCCGGAATGTTTAATTCAAGGCTTAAACGATCTTCCCTCAAACAGCGACTTGCCGCTTATCAGTAAATTGATTGTAGGAGACGCAAATAGGAAATGGAAAAAAGAGGGACAGAAGGTTATGTATGGGCAATATAGCATATTTGAAAGAGCCTATATTCAAAAATGCAAAATGAAACAGGAAATTTTCACCATTTGCAATCAGGAGTTGGAAGAAATACAGGCTTCATGCAAACAACATGGCATTACTGTAAATGACTATCTGATTGCAAAAATGATGTTGGACGAGAATACAAATAAGGTGGTTATTGCAGCTGATATTCGTAATCAGACAAAATGTTACAGACAAGGGGCAATGGGAAATTATTCTACTGCTTTTAGCGTTTCTGTGAAAAAGAACGAGAAAAATATAATTTCCCTTGCAAAGCGCGCAGCGTCACAAATCATAAATATATGCAGGCACCCACAGAAAGAAATGCTTGTGCTTGCCTGTTATATACATATGCAGCCAGAGCTGATTGACGCTGTAGCAATATCTACATTAGGAGATTTTGAAAGTAAAGCAGGAACATTTGTGGGAAGAAATATGTTTGGATTTGGCTCCCAAAACGGTTATAGTATAACCAATTTAGGGAAAATTGAAAGTAATATAATTGCAGAAGCTATTTTTATACCACCTGCTTCACCTGCCAACAAAAAAACTTGGGGGGTGCTAACGGTGAATAACCATATGAAAATATGCGCGTCAAATTTAATTACAGAGCAGTAGCTGTCATAATCATTAAATCCCGGCTGCTCATATTGACTTGGCGGCTAATTGAACCCACATTTTAAGATGGATGCCCAGTTACTTTTGGCATACAGAAAACGAACAACGGTCATTTCGGAGTCTGCTTCTGAAATGAGATAGAAAACAAGAAAAAAAGGAGAAGGAGAAAGCATTGAGGTCGATGCTGGCGGAAATGGAAAGGAAGCTGATATACTTGTGAGTACATGATATGACAGAGATATCACAGCTCCGCATTCGATTTGCGCCTTCTTTTTAATTGTAACGATGCAGTGTGGATGGTATACTAATAATGAATCCACAGTATTTTCAAGTTATTGGAAGTGTGGATTTTAAAGATATGGAGGTAACAGATGTTTTTTAAGAAAAAAGATAGAATAAGGAAAAGAGTCATTTGTCCGATTTCGGTAATAATTCAAATAATACAGGATACTATTGATATTGATGCCGGAATGAGTGAGTTTGTCATCAATTTTGAAGGAAAAGAACATAAGGTAGGTTTTACAAGTGACTTCAGTAGAAGCCGAGGCTTTTCAGTAGAAGCCGAGGCTTTTTTGACCCGATGTTTTACCTTGACGAACAGGAGTTTGATAACTTCCAGGCATTCAAAACAGAGGCAGTCTTAGAGGGTGAAATTTTCGCACAGAGAACTGATGACGTCGAGATTATTGATGCTGACAACGGTGCCGTAAAATTTCCGTGGTATACAGAACTCGAAAAATATGTTGTATAGAGATTGACTATATGAAAACAATCGTTTTATTCATTGCAATGAGTCTTAACGTATATATTTCAGATAAAAATGGAAGTGTAGGCTGGATATGTGGCCATATACAGGCTTGACAAGTTATGTAATAACTAAGAGAAAAATTTGAATTTTTAACTGAAATTTTTTGTATTTTGCGAAGGGAGAATATTGATTTATGCTTTCAATATTAGGTGCAGTATTATTTGGAGTTATAGCAACTATAACAGTTCTTGTTGCTTGCGGTTTGCCTTTGGGCGAATTTACAATGGGTGGACAACAGTTTCTTCTTTGCCGCTTACCTATCTTTGAATACTATTATGAACATGATTTCAAAAAGTAGGAAAGAAAAATATGTAATGACTCCGCTTTCACTTATAGCCGGAATATGTTTTTGGATAACGGCATTTCAGATGTAGTATGTAAAATGAGGATAATCTACAGTGCGTCAAATTCCAGGTTATGGTAGAAAAAATATAATTTGGAGAAAAAATGAAACTAACATATAGAAAAGCGATAAAAAATGATTCGGAATTATTTCTGCCAATGGAAAACAATCTATCAAATTGACTTTTGATGAAATTTCTGACATTGCAGGGATAGCCATAGACCATTCATTTTTAAAATATAAAAAAGAACTAATGGAGTATGTTTAATGAAAATTTGAAGTTTTAGGGCTAAATAAATTGAAAGGTAATTATTGTTATGGAAAAGACGGAATTAAATTTTGTGTGTACCGGAATGAAAACGGGTAAAAAAATCCCGATTGAATATACTGGGCGAGGACAAAACATATCGCCAGAGTTTATTATTAAAAATTTGTTGCCCAATGCCAAAACATTAGCCATTACGTTAGAGGATTTGACACATCCAATAAAAAAATTTACCCATTGGATTATTTGGAATATTCCTGCAACTGATAAAATCGAGAAAGGAATTCCAGCGGGTAAGATAGTGTTGGGAAATGCAGTTCAAGGGGTTGGATATGGTTTCCATCAATATGCTGGGCCTAAACCTCCGAAAGGGAAAAAGCATATCTACCTCTTTACTATCTATGCTTTGGATTGTGAATTAAATTTAAGTGCCAATTCTATGAAAGGAACTTTTTTAAGAAGGGCAAAAGGTCATATTATTCAAAGCGGAAATGTAATAGGTGAATTTGAGTAGCACACCGACAGATGATTTTTGGGATGATAATAGAGGAGATGTATGAAAATATATAATGCCGGAAACAGAGTCATGAATACATATCTTTACCAGATTAATGATGGGTTTGTTATGATTGATACAGGCTATGAAAATAATTATACAAAATGTACTTCGTCTATGAAACGAAAAGGAATTTCTTGGGCTAATATTAAATATATTTTTCTAACACATGCCCATGATGACCATGCCGGTTTTCTGAAAGAGGCATTGGATAAGCATCCCAATATTACTTGTATTATAAGTGATAAAGCATTTTCAGTTTTGGCAAGAGGACAAAATTCCTTTGAGGGTGGCTGCAGTAGTAGGCTTGCACTGTTCTTTTGTCGCATTATGAAGTTATTGGGCAATGGAAAACATCTTTTTCCTGCAATAGATGAAACCTATAAAAAAAGATTTATAGAGATAACAAAAGATAATGTTTCTGGAATTGAAAAGTTATTATCTGGCAAAATATTATTCACACCAGGACATACAGCGGATTCTATTTCCTTAAAAGTGGAAAATCAAATATTTTGTGGAGATGCCGCAATGAATGGTTTGCCAAGTTTACATAGGATAACGATATGGGTAGAGAATAAAAAAGAATTTGAAAATTCGTGGAAAGTATTGTTGGATGAAAATGTAGATTATATTTACCCATCACATGGACAACGATTCAAAAGTAATGATTTGTATAAGTTCAAAACTGAAATTAGTAAGCTTAAGTTATATCTTTTGAAGTGACAACAATATCTTCAAATCCCAGTTTATCCGAAAGAGAAATTTGAATTTGTAGAGGTAAGACAATATGAATACGCCTACATTAGAAACAAAGCGTTTGATTTTAAGAAAATTTACAGAACAAGATATGGAAGCATTATATCTAATTCTTAAAGATGAGGAAGTGAATAAGTTTTTACCGTGGTATCCCATAAAAAATATAGAGGAAACAAAGAAATTTTATGAGGAAAGATATGCTTCAAAATATGCACAACCGCAAGGCTACGCATATGCTATTTGCCTAAAAGAAGATAATTTCCCAATAGGTTATATCAACGTTGATATGGAAGAACACCATGACTTTGGTTACGGATTGCGTAAGGAGTTTTGGCATAGGGGAATTGTTACAGAAGCAGGGAAAGCCGTCGTGGGACAGGTAAAAAAAGACGGGCTAGCATATATTACAGCAACCCATGATAAAAACAATCCGAGAAGCGGAAATGTTATGAAAAAAGTAGGTATGAGATACTGCTATTCTTATGAAGAACAATGGCAACCGAAGGATATTCCCGTCATATTTAGAATGTATCAGCTCAACTTTAATGGCAACACAGATTTTGTGGTTTGGTCTGTTCGCAATGTCCTGTATACATTGTAACCAAGACGAATAATGAAGAACTAAAAGAGAAATTAGCAATCGAATATTCTACAGACACATTTGAGTTTGTAAAAGAAGATATGAATTGTACGGGGTGTCACTCGGTAGTTGGAGTAAATGAGAAAATGTGTAAAGAATGTCTTATGAGAAAGTGTGGTATGCACAAAAGCATTTCTCATTGTGCAGAATGTAATGAGTACCCATGCCAGTACATAAACAGTTATGTGCCAACTGGAAGTGAGAATCGCAAAATGCTAGATGAACTGGTAAAGAAATAAATTCCAGTTGTCAAACTGGAAAATTTGAATTTGTGAGATGATGCAGATGTTAAAAAAATATAAGTTAAGCTTTAATATTGAGGGATTACTGTTATTCCTAATTGTTATGATACCTAATTTTATTTGGTTTGCTATACCTGCGCCAAACGATATATTAAGGGTAAATTCAATTACAGAAACGTTTGATACAGTAGCTTCTGTGTGTCAAGTATTGATGATTTCCGCCTTATGTATTTTTAGAAACAGAGAAAGTAAAAAAATGTGCGGAACACCTTTTATTATCATTGTAGTAGGTTGCTGCTTACTGTATTTTACAAGTTGGATAGTTTATTATATTGGTATAGTAAATGCAATTGTTATTTTAGGATTGACTGTTTCACCATGTTTAGCTTTTTTGTTTTTTGCCGTTGATAGGAAGAATGGAATAGCAATTATTCCTATTTCGGTTTTTACGATTTGCCATTTGATATATGGAGTAGTCAATTTTATAATTTGATAAATCCCAGTTTATCTGACACAATGATTAGAATTTGCGAACTTTGAGCAAGCAAGAATTTAAGCAGCGCTTTGGTTCATTAAGCTGTTACCATTTACGTCCTGATGGATTTTCTGAAAATGACCCACCGCATATGTGTGAAAAACTAACTTGTGAAGCAGTATCTTTCGCATACGAGTTTATAAGAAAACAGCCGTGACATCATGTTACGGCTGTTAATCATCATAATAATATAAAAACAATAAATAGAATAATCAATGCTATTAAAATTATAATCAAAAAAGAAAGAGCTACTAATTTCCCGATTCTTTTTGCCTGGGCACGCCCTTCTGCCTCTAAGTTATCCAGAAACGCATTTAGCTCATCAAGTGTCTGCTGTCCAAATTCCTCTGCAATCCAGTTGGGATTGTATTTGCTGTTGTTTTTGTCGTAGTAATAGTTTACAGAAATCTCAACAGAATTTTTTGTGAATTCTCCAGCATTATTATATTTTCTATAATCGTAGTAGACAGTAAAAAATGAAAGGACAGGAATCAATGAGGCAAAATCCTCTTTTATATGCAGAAAATAGATATCAAGATTTTCAATTACAGTAAGAGGTTTCGTAATCTGTGCTATCTGTGTATCTTCATCGTAAATGGAAACAATATTCTTTTTTCCCTCTATTCTTAAAAATGTACATATATTATATCAGAGTTTTTCATGAAATCCAACTTAAGACATCTTCTAAAGTGGTGTATGATGCAGTAGAAGAAATCATTCCTTTTATGATGGAAGTCCTTCCAGGGCCGAAAAAACGTCATGAAATCGAGATTGACCATAATTATTTACTTGAAGTTCTTCTTGAAACTGCGTATAATTGAACAAGCATGCATCGTTATGCATATTGACTTCCACAGTAATAGCAACGGACTAAAATGCTACATACTGTGGGTTTTACAGTTAGCACGTTATAATTTAGAATGATGTGCTAAAACAAATAAAAGCACGCATTGCTTGCCCCAAATACAAATTTGGAGCATATAAGCTATAGTGTGTTGCGCGCATTGCAGGCTGTTGCAGCTTAATATCAAACAGTATCAAGCAGTTGCGGTTTAGAAGAAGTGTTGCAAAACAGGTAAAATCAAGTGTTTTCACTTCAGTTTTGGGTCATAGAAATCAGCTTGAAACTGCGTATTAAAAGGGGATATTTGTATTGGATATGTCAACAGGATAATAAGTATATTATTGTGTAATATTAACAAAATACAAGGAGAAACAATGAGAAAACTAGCTTTAAGTGATGAGATATTACTAAAAATCGAAAAACCGGCCCGCTACATTGGGAATGAGGTGAATTCGGTAAATAAGGACGTAAATAAGGTGGATGTGCGGTTTGCCATGTGCTTCCCGGACGTGTACGAGATCGGCATGTCGCATCTGGGCATTCAGATTTTATATGATATGCTGAATCAAAGAGAGGACACGTATTGTGAACGTGTCTACTCACCCTGGATAGATCTTGATAAAATCATGCGTGAGGAAAAGATTCCTCTGTTTACGCTGGAGTCACAGCGCCCAGTCAAAGAATGCGACTTTCTGGGGATCACGCTCCAATATGAAATGTGCTATACGAATATTCTTCAGGTACTGGAGCTGTCACTGATCCCGCTTCTGGCTGCTGACAGGGATGAGGACTGTCCTGTAGTGATTGGAGGAGGCCCCTGCGCCTATAATCCTGAACCTCTTGCGGATTTTTTTGACCTGTTTTATATAGGAGAAGGGGAGACAAGTTATTTTGCGCTGCTTGATCTTTATAAGGAAATGAAGGAGGCAGGACGCACAAGACGTGAATTTTTGGAGGCTGCGGCAGGTATACCGGGCATTTATGTGCCGTCCCTTTACCATGTGACATACAATGAAGACGGAACTATTAAGGAATTCGCACCAAATAAAGAAGGGATTCCCGCCACTGTGGAAAAGCAGGTGGTCATGAATGTCACAGACACCTACTATCCAAGCGCGCCTGTAGTTCCCTATATTAAGGTCACCCAGGACAGGGTGGTGTTGGAAATCCAGAGGGGATGTATCCGCGGGTGCAGGTTCTGCCAGGCAGGTATGCTTTACCGTCCCACAAGGGAACGGGATATTGATATGCTGAAAAAATATGCATATGAGATGCTGAAGAATACAGGACATGAGGAAATCTCCTTAAGCTCCTTAAGTTCCAGCGATTATTCCAAGTTAGAAGAGCTGGTCACATATCTGATTGATGAGTTTGGGCAGAAGGGAGTAAATATATCCCTGCCGTCCTTAAGGATCGACGCCTTTTCTCTGGATGTCATGAGCAAGGTACAGGATGTAAGAAAAAGCAGCCTGACTTTTGCGCCTGAGGCAGGCTCCCAGAGGATGAGAAATGTAATTAATAAAGGGCTGACCGAGGAAGATATCTTAAGCGGGGCCTTCCAGGCATTTAAGGGCGGCTGGAACAAGGTCAAGCTTTATTTCATGCTGGGGCTTCCAGGCGAGACGGAAGAGGATATCAGGGATATAGCACGGCTGGCTGATAAGATAGCCAGATCATATTATGAGATTCCCAAGGAGGAGAGGAACGGCAAATGCCAGATCACTGTCAGCACGTCCTTCTTCGTCCCCAAGCCTTTCACGCCTTTCCAGTGGGTAAGGATGAACACAATGGAGGAATTCCTGGAAAAAGCCCGCATAGTGAACCGGGAAGTAAAAGACCAGTTAAACCGCAAGAGCATTAAATACAACTGGCACGAGGCTGAGGTGACCATACTTGAGGGACTTCTGGCAAGAGGAGACAGGCGTGTGGGAAAGGCGATCCTTAAAGCATATGAAAATGGGGCGCTTTATGATGCCTGGTCTGAGACCTTCCATTTTGAATACTGGACTTCCGCTTTTGAAGAGACAGGAGTTGATCTGGCTTTCTATACAGACAGAGAGCGGTCAGCAGATGAGATCCTGCCATGGGATTTTATATCTATCGGTGTAACGAAGCAATTCCTTCTCAGGGAATGGGAACGTTCTAAATCAGAAGAAGTGACGAAAAACTGCAGGGCCGGCTGTTCTGGCTGCGGTGCTGCTGTTTATAAAGG
The DNA here is from genome assembly GCA_003148945.1 of Murimonas intestini. Classification (GTDB taxonomy): domain Bacteria; phylum Bacillota; class Clostridia; order Lachnospirales; family Lachnospiraceae; genus Murimonas; species Murimonas intestini. Next base: position 728,457 of record QGGY01000001.1, read on the forward strand.
AGGTGTCTGCCTTGAAGATAAGAATTAAATTTTCCAAGCAGGGTGTCATGAAATTTATCGGGCACCTGGATATCATGCGTTATTTTCAGAAAGCAATCCGAAGGGCCGATATAGATATCGTCTACTCAGAGGGCTTCAGCCCACATATGATCATGTCGTTTGCAGCCCCCCTGGGTGTTGGACTGACAAGTAATGGGGAATATATGGATATTGAGGTAAAAGGCAGCCTCTCTTCCAGGGAGGCCATCGCCCGCTTAAATGCGGTTATGGCTGATGGGATAGAGATCCTCAGCTGGCGCCAGGTACCTGAAGGAAAGGCTGGAAAAGCCATGTCACTTGTAGCGGCAGCAGACTATACTGTGACTGTCCCAAGGGGGATATTTCCCGAAAATATGGAGAAGGACGCATCAGAAATGCTTGAGTCCTTTATGGGGCAGAAAGAGATCACAATTATAAAAAAATCAAAGAAGTCAGAAAAAGAAGCAGACATTAAGCCTATGATCTACCGCTTTGAACTGCTGCCTGAGGATAAGGGGAGAGAAGAGGGCTTACAATTTAAAATGCAGCTTGCCACAGGCAGCTCTGCTAATTTAAAGCCGGAGCTTGTCATGGAAGCCTTTGCAGCATTCGCCCGCTTTGAACTCCCGCCCTTTGCAATCCGCGTAAACAGAGATGAAGTCTATGCTGACACAGGTGCAGAAGGGTGCAGGAATCTTGTCTCTCTGGAAGAACTGGGGGATGAAGTTGGCTGAGAATACTGTAACAGAGAAATTATTGATCACAAAACTGGAAGGGAATATTGTGACTGCACTTATGCGCGGCGGGCAGGTCATCGAATTCCGCTGTGAACCTGTAAAGGATAACAGACTTCTCGGAAACATCTATGTGGGACGGGTGAGGGACGTAGTTAAAAACATCCAGGCGGCGTTTATTGAGATAGGGAAAGGAATGCCCTGTTATTATTCCCTGGATGAAAATAAGACACCTTTATATACAAAAAAATCTGCGGCCAAAACCCTGGCGCAGGGAGATGAGCTGCTGGTGCAGGTGAGCCGGGAGAGCAGTAAATCCAAGGCCCCATCTGTATCCTCCTGTCTTAATTTTACTGGAAAATACCTTGTGCTTACCAGCGGGAATACAAGGGTCGGCTTTTCACAGAAACTGACGCCCCTGGAAAAGAAAAGGCTGCGTGAATGGATAGAGCCATACAGAAATGAGCAGTATGGCATAGTAGTCCGCACAAATGCCAGGAATGCAGGGCAGGCAGAGCTGGAACAGGAGCTGGAAGCTCTTTTGGGTGAGTACCGCAGGGTTACGGAAACAGCGCCCCACAGGACATGTTTTTCCCTTGTCTATGAGACGCCCAGGGACTATCTGACAGCTCTCAGGGATACTTACACCTCAGGCCTGGAGAGCATTGTTACAGATGACAGGGAACTGTATGCTTCAGTTAAAGAATATCTGAGCGTCCACCAGCCCGGGGATCTGCCGCTCCTTAAGTTTTACGAGGATGGCCTGCTGCCTCTGAATAAACTGTACAGCCTGGAAAAATCGTTAAAAGAAGCGCTTGCGCAGAAGGTATGGTTAAAATCAGGCGCCTACCTGGTCATACAGCCCACGGAGGCGCTGACGGTTATCGATGTAAATACAGGCAAATGTACACAGGGAAAATATCAGCAGGAAACTTTCCTTAAGATCAATCTGGAAGCCTGCAGGGAGATTGCAAGACAGCTGCGCCTCAGAAATGTTTCCGGCATCATTATTGTTGATTTTATAAATATGGAGGAAAAAGATTACCAGGGGCAGCTGCTTAAAGAATTTGAGCGTTTCCTGAAACAGGATCCTGTAAAATCGACACTGGTTGACATTACTCCCCTGGGGCTTGTAGAAGTGACCAGGAAAAAAGTGCGCAAACCGCTGTCAGAACAGTTTAGCCAGAGCCATTCGGCGACAATCTGACAGAGACAGACGCCTCTGACTAATATTATGAAAGAAGTGAGTGAATATGCTGAAGACAGATCTGCACCTGCACAGCCGGTTTTCAGACGGAAGCTATTCTCCGGAAGAAGCAGCGGTGCAAAGCGTGTCTGCAGGCCTGGATATTATTGCCCTGACGGATCACTTCCTGCCTCCCGATGAGGCGCTGCTGGGATCTCTGGAGAGAAAATACAGCATCACCATTCTGGGCGGGATAGAGTGCGGGACTAAAGATTCTGATACAAATCTTTCCGCGCATATCCTGGGTTACGGCATCCGTGATTATGGACCTGTCATGGAGCTCATGCAGCCTGTGCTGGACAGTGTAAACAGAAACAGTTTAAAGCAGCTGGCATTGCTTCAGGAGATGGGATATCCTGTCACGGAAGAGGAGGCCAGGAAAGAGTGCAGCGGACCGGCGCTCTACAGGCAGCATATTAATTATGTGTTGTTTAAGAAGGGGATAATCCCTGACATGTTTGGCACATGGATGAAAAGCATGTACAAAAATAACGGCCCGTTGGAAATGGCCTATGATTTCCCTGAACCCGTTCCTGTAATAAAAGCAATCACAGAGGGAGGCGGGATACCCGTCCTGGCACATCCAGGGCAGCAGCAGAATTATTGTCTTATTCCTGAATTTGTCAAAGCCGGGATAAAAGGGATCGAACTCGTACATCCCTCTAATACGCCGGAGGATATGAACTATATAAAGCTGTATGCAGAAGAAAACGGGCTTTTTGTGACAGGCGGAAGCGACTGCCATGGGGTGCTCTCCTCAAGCGGAGGTCAGATTGGGGATTATAATATGATATATGAGGACATTTCTTTTTTTCCTCTTAACACTATTTTGAAAAGGAGATAAATATTATGATACATTTTGCACATTTTAATTTTAACGTACTTGATCTGCAGAGATCTCTGGACTTCTATGACAAGGCTCTGGGGCTTAAGCCTGTCAAAGAGAGCACAGCGGCAGACGGTTCCTTTAAGCTTGTCTTTCTGGGGGACGGCATGACTGATTTTGTGCTTGAACTTACATACCTCACTGACAGGAAAGAGGCTTATGACCTGGGAGAAGGAGAATTCCACCTTGCTTTTGAGACAGACGAATATGAGAAGTTCCACCAGAGGCATAAAGAGATGGGATGCATCTGTTTTGAGAACGAGGGGATGGGAATTTACTTCATTGAAGACCCGGACGGCTACTGGATAGAAATTGTGCCTGCCAGGTAAAAAAATGTATAAAAATGGTTGACGATAATAAAAAAATATGCTAGTATACATAAGTATGCCGCTCAAAGAGGTTTAAGTGTCATGTTTGTCTTTATGACGGATATGTCTGCCGTATTTGGCGAGTAATGATAATAGGAGGTGCCATATGTACGCAATTATTGCAACAGGTGGTAAACAGTACAAAGTAGCCGAAGGCGATATCATTAACGTAGAAAAGCTTGGTGTAGAAGCAGGAGAAACCGTTACATTTGATAACGTTCTCGCAGTAAGCAATGACGGTTTAAAGGTCGGAGCTGACGTAGCAGATGCAACTGTAACCGCTAGCGTTGTTAAAAACGCTAAAGCAAAAAAAGTGATTGTCTATAAGTATAAGAGAAAAACTGGATATCACAAGAAAAACGGTCACAGACAGCAGTACACACAGGTTAAGATTGATAAAATCAACGCTTAATTGTCTATGATTACAATAACAGTATATAAAAATGAGGATCAGCAGTATGAAGGGTTTCTGTCAGAAGGCCATGCAGGATATGGCACGGAAGGCAGTGATATCATCTGTGCGGCAGTGTCTGTACTGACAGTCAATGCCATTAATTCCATTGAGAAGTTTACAGCTGACAGGTTTGCCGTAAGGCAGGACGACGGGCTCTTAGAGCTTGTGCTGGAAGGCGTGATATCGAAGGAAACATCTCTTTTACTGGATTCCATGGTACTGGGACTTATGGACATACAAAAAAATTACGGGAATGAATATATCAAACTGATATTCGAGGAGGTGTAACTATGTTAACTATGAACCTTCAGATTTTCGCTCATAAAAAGGGAGTCGGTTCTACAAAGAACGGCAGAGACTCTGAGTCTAAGAGACTTGGTGCGAAAAGAGCAGACGGACAGTTCGCTAAAGCTGGTAACATTATTTACAGACAGCGTGGAACAAAGATTCATCCGGGCGTGAACGTTGGCCGCGGCGGAGATGACACTTTATTCGCATTAGTAGACGGTGTCGTAAGATTCGAGAGAAAAGGAAGAGACAAGAAACAGGTTTCTGTCGTTCCGGTTTCAGCAGAATAATAATGATTGTGGCTTCAAATCGAATGGTTTGAAGCCATTTTTATATCTTGAAAACAAGCCCCTTGCGCATTGACGGGGCATGCGATAAAATAGACGTTGGAAAGAATATAACAGATAAGAAGGTGAGAATTTGTTTGCTGACAGGGCAAAAATATATATACGGTCAGGAAAAGGCGGCGACGGACATGTGAGCTTCAGACGTGAACTCTTTGTGCCGAACGGAGGTCCGGACGGCGGAGACGGCGGCAAGGGCGGAGATGTTATTTTTGAGGTTGACGAAGGCCTTAATACACTGTCTGATTACCGGCATAAGCAGAAATACAGCGCCGGTGACGGAGAATCCGGGAAAAAGACAAGGTGTCACGGGGCTAACGGGGAAGATCTTATATTAAAGGTTCCGGAAGGGACAGTGATCAAAGAGGCAGAGAGCGGAAAAGTTATCGCTGATATGTCAGGAGAAAACAGGCGCCAGGTCATCCTCAAAGGAGGACGGGGCGGTCTGGGAAACATGAATTTTGCCACCGCCACCATGCAGGCGCCCAAGTATGCCCAGCCGGGACAGCAGGCCAGGGAGCTCTGGGTAAGGCTGGAACTGAAGGTTATCGCTGATGTGGGGCTTGTAGGATTCCCGAATGTGGGAAAATCCACACTGCTTGCGCGGGTTACGAACGCAAAGCCTAAAATTGCCAACTATCATTTCACTACACTGAACCCGAATCTGGGTGTGGTAGACCTGGAAGGCGGAAGAGGTTTTGTGATCGCGGATATTCCGGGACTTATTGAAGGCGCTTCAGAAGGAATCGGACTCGGCCATGAATTTCTGCGCCATATTGAACGTACAAAAGTATTGATCCACATGGTGGATGCCGCTTCTACGGAAGGACGTGATCCTGTGGATGATATTGAAAAAATAAATCTGGAGCTGAAGGCCTATAATGAAGAGATAGGCGCCAGGCCCCAGGTGATCGCTGCGAACAAGATCGATGTCATCTATGAAGGTGATGAGGATCCTGTACAGCGGATAAGGGATGTTTTTGAGTCTCAGGGCATAAAAGTGTTTGCAGTTTCTGCCGTGAGCGGAAAAGGGATCAAAGAGCTGCTGTATTATGTGAGGGAGCTGCTGGATACTGTTCCTGATGAGGCTGTTGTCTTTGAACAGGAATTCTTCCCTGAGGATATGCATATAGATGAAAATCTGACTTATACAGTAGAAAAATCTGCTGAAGAAGCGAATACGTATATTGTGGAAGGGCCGAAGATCGAAAAAATGCTGGGCTACACGAACCTGGATTCTGAGAAGGGCTTTACATTCTTCCAGCGTTTCTTAAAAGAGCAGGGAATATTGGATGAACTGGAAGCTGCAGGCATCCAGGAAGGTGATACAGTTCGCATGTATGGCCTTCAGTTCGATTATTACAAATAGGAGGAAGTATGACAAGTAAACAGAGAGCTTATTTAAAAAGTCTTGCAATGACCATGGACCCGATTTTCCAGATCGGGAAATCGAGCCTGACTCCAGAAGTAACGGAAGCAGTTGCTGAGGCGCTGGCCGCAAGAGAGCTTATCAAGATAAATGTGCTGCAGAATTGTGCTGATGACCCGAAAGAGCTGGCCAATATAGTAGCAGAAAGAACACATTCCCAGGTAGTTCAGGTGATCGGGAAAAAAATCGTGCTTTACAGGGAAGGCAAGGACAACAAGAAGAAAATCCTGCTGCCGCTGTAATACGGGGATCTGGCGATGGATACAAAAAAGATGCGGAAGGTTGGCATTATGGGAGGGACATTTGATCCCATCCATATAGGCCATCTGATTTTGGGAGAAAATGCTTTTCTGCAGTTTGGGCTGGATCAGGTACTGTTCATGCCGTCAGGCAATCCGCCCCATAAGCGGGACAGGAGAGGACGGGCCAGTACCCTGCAGCGCGTGGAAATGGTACAGGAGGCCATCGGGCCAAACAGCCATTTTGCCCTTTCGCTGGCAGAAACCCATGATGAGGGCTACACTTATACGAAGGAGACACTGGAGCGCCTTAAGGCGGAAAATCCGGATACTGAGTACTATTTTATCATAGGCGCAGATTCTCTGTTCAGTTTTGAGAGCTGGAAGGAGCCGGAAAAGATCTGCGGCCTGTGTACTCTTGTGGCGGCAGTGAGAAATCATATTTCCGGGGAAGAGATGGATGCTCAGATATGTTATCTGAAGGAAAAGCTGGGAGCGCAGATACTAAAGCTGGATACCCCGAATATTGACATTTCATCCGGTACTATACGCAGCTGGCTTTCTCTGGGAAAATCGATACGCTACTATGTGCCTGATGAAGTGATCCGTTATATTGAAAAACATGGACTTTATAAAGAGTGTGATGACAATGAGTAAAAATAATTTAGAAGTAATGCGTAAAAAGCTAAAGAAAAATCTGGACAGCTACAGGTACCATCATACCCTTGGCGTGATGTACACAGCTGCCTCCCTGGCAATGTGTTATGGGATGGATATTATCCAGGCCGAGACCGCAGGACTTCTGCACGACTGTGCCAAATGCTATACGGATGAGGAACAGCTGGCGCTCTGCTATAAATACAATATAGAAGTCACAGAGGCGGAACAGAAGAGCCCATATCTGCTTCATGCAAAGCTGGGTGCCTATTTTGCCTCAAGAAGCTATGGAGTAAGCGACCAGGAAATACTGGATGCCATCAGATACCATACTACAGGAAGGCCTGGCATGACAGACCTGGAGAAGGTGATCTATCTGGCGGATTATATAGAGCCCATGCGTGACAAGGCATCCAACCTGAAGAGAATACGCAGGCTGGCTTTTGTAAGCCTGGATGAAGCCATGTATTCTGTACTGAAGGATACCCTGCATTATCTGGAAAACTCTCCAAAGTCAGTCGATCCTGCAACAGAGGAAGCGTATGAGTATTACGCAAAAAAATTATATGAAAAGGAGTGAATTTATGGACAACCGTTCAAAAGAGATGGCGCGCTTGGCATGTGCGGCGCTGGAGGACAAAAAAGCAGAAGATTTAAAGGTAATCAATATCGGTGATGTCTCCGTCCTGGCAGATTATTTTATCATAGCCAGCGGAACTAACAGGAATCAGGTGCAGGCGCTCACAGACAATGTGGAAGAGGAGCTGGGTAAGGCTGGTTATACTCCTAAACAGATTGAAGGCTACAGCACTGCAAACTGGATATTGATGGATTACGGCGATATTATTATCCATGTATTTGATACAGAAAACAGGCTCTTTTATGATCTGGAAAGGATCTGGAGAGACGGAAAAAGCGTATCCGTAGAAGAATTATAAGTTTCTTAAAATAAATATCTTTAAGGACAGCCGGCAGTATTGCACGATCAAACTGCCGGCTGTATTTATATCTTTATGTTTTTATATTTTATCTATATTACCTCTCAGCCCATTTCAGGCATATACATTTTACGAAATTGCAGATTAAAGGCAGTAAATTAAGTGAAAGTACCAATAAGTGAAACAAAGTACCATAAGTAAGCAAAAATATAGACAGATATGTTTCACATATGTATAATGAACACAATAAATGAACTAAAAAAACAAAAATATAGGTGGTATTGCATAGCAGAATTTACACGATATAGATAATACATTGGAAGGATTGGTCAGAATGCATGGACAGTGTTTTAGTAAGACTGCGTGAATATTATGGTCAGGCAAGCAATACAGAAAAGAGCATCATTTCTTTTCTGCTGGAAAATCCTGAGGAAGCGGTAGAAATGAGCATCCACCAGCTGGCGGACAGAGTGTATGCTTCTGCGTCAACGATCACAAGACTGTGTCATAAGACGGGGTTTCCACAATACAAGAGATTTCAGAAAGCGCTTCTTTATGAGCTTGCGGTCCGCAAAGAAAATGTGCTGGGACTGGATTATGAAATACACCGGGATGATACCCTTGAAAACCTGGTGGATAAGATCACTTATAAGAGTATTGCTTCCCTGGAAGATACAAGAAGCTTAATTGATATTGATACGCTTGATAAGTGTCTTGACCTTCTTAAAAATGCTAGGATGGCCGCCTTTTTTGGGATTGGCGCTTCGCTGCTGGTGGCAAAAGACGCTTATCTGAAGTTTTTGAGAATCAACAAGCCCTGCCAGGTATGTGAAGATTTTCATGCTCAATTAGTACAGGCAAAGATAATGGGGCGGCAGGATGTGGCAGTTATTATCAGCTACTCCGGGCAGACCAGGGAGATGATCTCCTGCGCAAAGATCTTAAAAAATGCTCAGGTGCCCATAATTGCCATCACTTGTTTTAAGGAGTCCCCGCTGTCTAAGCTTACGGACTATAACCTGTATGTAACGGCAACAGAGTATGCCTTTAAAACGGGAAAGCTGGCATCAAGGCTTGCCCAGCTGAATGTGATCGACATTTTATATGTGGCTTATATTCAGCGGAATTATGAATCATGTATGGTTTCCCTGAAGAAAACTTATATATCAAAAACTGATACTCAGGATTGAAGGAGAGGGATGTGATGTACAGAGAAATGGTAGATTTGGAGAAAATGTCAACGGAAATGCGCAATGCAGAGACTATGGCATTGGATGAAATGACGCCTCTTGAAATTATCACGATAATGAATCAGGAGGACGAACATGTAGCGGGGGTGGTCAAAAGAGAACTTCCCAGGATAGCCCAGGCGATTGAGTGGACAACAAAAAGCCTGCAGTGCGGAGGAAGGATTATTTACATAGGAGCGGGTACAAGCGGACGTCTTGGCATTTTAGATGCCTCAGAGTGCCCCCCTACTTTTGGAGTATCCTATGACTGCGTAGTGGGCATTATTGCAGGAGGAAAGGAGGCGTTTATTAAAGCAGCCGAGGGTGCAGAAGATAATTCCGGTCTTGGAAGAGATGATCTGATACACATAAATCTGACAAGTAAAGATACGGTGATCGGAATTGCCGCAAGCGGAAGAACACCGTATGTGCTGGGCGCGCTGGACTACGCAAAGAAAACCGGGTGCAGGACAGTTGCCATTGTCTGCAATGAGAATATGGAAATGAGCAGGGCAGCGGATATTGGGATTGAACTTTTGACAGGGCCGGAGATACTGACAGGTTCTACCCGGCTGAAAGCAGGTACAGCGGAAAAAATGGTTTTAAATATGATCTCTACAGCAAGTATGGTAGGGATCGGAAAAGTATATGAGAACCTGATGGTAGATGTACAGCAGACAAATGAAAAACTTGTATGCCGCGCAGAGAATATCGTCATGGAGGCTGTGGAGTGCAGCAGAGAAGAAGCCAGGAAAGCGTTAAAGGAAGCAGGAGGGGAAGCAAAACTGGCGATCACAAGAATGCTCCTGAACTGTAATATTGCAAAAGCCCGTAAGCTGTTGGAGGATGCTCAGGGAAAGATCCGGCAGGCAGTCATAAATGGGAAAAAGGAAACAGAACAACCAATTATTTCAAAACAAGGTGTAGAAGGAGGACAAAAATGAAAGGTAAAAAATTATGGGGATTTGGTATGGCGGCAGTGATGCTGGCGTCAATGTTTACAGGAAAGATCAGTGCAGAGGCTTCCGGAGATAAAGATGTGGTAACAGCCCTGCTGCCTCCTGTATCAGCTACTTATCAGGACAAGATCAACTCCTATGTGGAAGCGTTCAACAAAGAAAATCCGGGGATCGAGATCCAGGTGACAACGGCGAGCTGGGAAGATGTCACACAGAAATTAGATGTGCAGGTAAACGCAGGATCTCCGCCTGACATTGCATTTATAGGTTCTGACGGTCTTTCTAAATATGTGGATTCCGGCATGGCAGTAGATATATCTAAATATGCTGATGAAGAAATGATGGCGGATTTTGACCAGGATATACTGAATTATTTTAAAAACGGAGATGGAATGTACGGGTTCCCGGCCTATTGTGAGGTGCAGTGTATCGGCGGAAACCGTCAGTTCCTGGAAGAAGCCGGCATTGACTGGAAAAAGGTGCAGGAAGAGGGCTGGAGTTATGATGAGTTCAGGGAAGCGATCAATAACGGAGTTGTAAAAGACGGTGATGATGTCAGCCGTTATGGTTTCCTGTTTGCCTGCGCAGGTGTGACAGCGAAGGATTATTTCAGTATTTTCGTAAGAAATGCGGGCATGCCGTCAGCATTTGACAAGGATTTAAAATATTCTTATACCAGCACCAAAATGCTGGACTTCTTAACAGATCTGCGGGCATTGATCGATGACGGAGCTATGCCGAAAGAACTGGGGTCCATCGATGCTGGAAAACGCTGGAACATGTTCCTGACCGGACAGACAATGATCACAGGAAAAGGGCTGTCTTCCTTTGAAAAAAGCGCCCGGGATAATAATGAAAAATTGAAAAATAGTGACAGCAGCGCCGTGGAAAACAGTATTGAAGTAGACTACATTGTTCTTCCTGTACCGGTATTTGACGGAGGGGAACAGCAGGCATACGGGGCTGTGGATGGTTATATCTGCCTTACAGGTGAGAGGAATCCTGATGAGGAGCATCTGAAAAACGTAGCTAAGGTAGCTTATTATCTGGCAAGCGGAGAACGCGCGGCACAGACATGCCAGGAATTATACCTGAATCCGATCTGCGAGAGCGGACGCAAAGCATATGATGAGCTCTCTCCCATTGAAGGCAAAAATGAAGATAATACAAAGGCAGTACAGACACTGTTGACACAGGTTGGTGAAGCCAGACCGGATATCCCCGCAGAGTTAAGCGCTAATGCGATCAAGATAGAGGATGAGGTCATAGTGCCGAAATTCCAGGGATTATTGGCCGGAGAAGTTTCACCGGAAGAAATGTATCAGGCTATCAAGGATGCGGCATACGAAAGGTTTGGCGAAGACGGCTGTGTAAATAATTAAGTATTAGGGGATGCTGCCGCTGCTGTGCAGTATCCCCTGGAAAGAGAGAAGACGATGGCGAATAAAAAACATAAACTGAAAAAAGATGCTCTCTGGGGTTATGTTTTCATACTTGTACCCCTTACAACCTTTATTATTTTCACCCTGTATCCTGTTATTTCTGCTGCAATTACAAGCTTTCAGCATTATAAGCCGCTGAAAACGACATGGGTGGGCTTTGACAATTATGTATCCACCTTTAAGAATGCATTATTTTACAAAGCTCTGAAAAACACACTTGTCTATACTGTATTTGCAGTGCCTATATCCATGTTCCTATCCTTTTCCATATCTTTGTTTATTCTTCCATTTAAGAAAAGAGTACAGACGATATTTAAGGCAGCGTTCTATCTTCCGGCAATTGCCTCCGGCGTGGCGCTTTCTTTTGTATGGAAATGGATATATGATCCTATGCCTACAGGGTTGTTAAACAGCATTCTGCATATCTTTGGCATCAGCAGCCAGAACTGGCTTGGAAGCTCTAAGACGGCTATGGCATCCCTGATCATAATGGCTGTCTTTTCGGGACTTGGGACCAGCATTATCATTTATATTGCGGCTCTTCTTGGGATCGATTCTACGTATTATGAAGCAGCAGATATTGACGGCGCGTCCTTTTTCCAGAAAGTGCGCTATGTGGTGTGGCCTATGGTAAAGCCGACCACGGTATTTCTGGCTATCACAGGTGTCATCAATGGATTCCAGTCATTCCAGAATGCCTACCTGATGACAGGCGGAGGGCCGGATAATGCGACTACTATGGCAGGGCTTTTGATTTTCAACAGGGCGTTTAAATACTTTGAGTATGGGGAAGCGTGCGCCCAGGCTCTGATCCTGGCTGCGATTATTGCTGTATTTGCAGTCTTTCAGTTCAAGCTGAGCGCAAATGACGTGGAATATTAGGAGGAGCGAAGATGGGACTATATAAAAACTATGGAAAGAATCAAAGGTATAGAAAAATTCTGAGAAATTTACTCTTAGCCCTTTTGCTCATCACCATTGCTGCACTTACCATTTTCCCGATCTACTATATGGTGATCTCCTCCTTTGGAGCGCCCACTGAAGCTGCGGGAGCCAGCTATTCACTGATACCGAAAAATTTTACACTGGATTCTTATAAATTTTTCTTTGGCTACAGCAAATATTCCTTCCGTTGGATTTTAAATTCACTGATCGTCGCGTCAACTGTGACTGTCAGTAATGTGGTATTTGCAAGCCTGGCGGGTTATGCATTTGCAAAGCTGCGTTTTCCGGGGTGTAAATTTTTCTTTTTCCTTTTGCTGGTAGCTATGATGGTGCCTTATCAGGTGACCCAGGTGCCTCTCTATATTCTTGTGGTGAATGTGCTGAAGATCCAGGATACATACACGGCTCTTATCGCCCCCACACTTATTACATGCTACAACGTATTTCTGGCTAAGCAGTTTTTTACATCCCTTCCCACTTCTATCATGGAGTCAGCCAAGATCGAGGGATGCAGCCAGCCCATGATCGTGTGGAAGATCGTTGTGCCGTTGTCTAAAACTATCTTGTCAGTTATGGCTATCATGACGTTTTTAGGGGAATGGAATACATTTTTCTGGCCGTTCCTTGTATCGAACCAGGAGTATATGCAGACCATCCAGGTGGGGCTTAAGAATTTCAGTTTTGCCAATACGACTTATTTTGCTCCAATGATGGCTGGTGCAACTATCTCAGCGCTTCCAATGTTTATCCTGTTCTTTTCTCTTCAGAGATATTTTCTGGAAGGAGTGACTGTGGGAGCAGTGAAAGGGTAGGCGCAGGAAAACAGAGGCAGACTTTGAAAGGGCAGAGAGGATTGTTATGGAAATATATGAGCAGACGCAGGGCAGGAATTACATTCTTGCAGTTGACGGAGGCGGAACGAAAACAATATTTTTGGTGGCCGACTGCAGAGGCAATGTTATCACCAGGCTGGAAGCGGGCCCTTTGAATCTGAATGGCCAGAAGAAAGAGGCGGTGCGGGATATGCTGCTGGATGCAGCCGGCCGTCTGAAACAAAGGGGCTTTGAACCGGCACATTGTATGCAGGCAGGCATCGGGACGGCGGGCATCAGTAATCCTGAGTCAGCCGGTTTATTAAAAGAAATTTTCAGAAGCGCAGGATTTATTTGTGAGATCAATATGTTTGGAGATCATGAGACAGCTCTGGCTGCTGCATTTCCTTCCTGTGAGGGCTGTATTTTAATTGCAGGAACGGGGTCTGTCTGCATGGGAATGATGGAGTCAGAGGGCAATAAAAAGCTGTACAGGGCCGGAGGTTACGGGCATCTTATTGACGATGGGGGCAGCGCTTATTTTATTGGAAAAGAAATACTCTCTGCAGCAGTACAAAGTGAGGACTGCAGGGAAAAGAAGACGATACTCACTCAAATGATTTTTAAAAAGCTGCATCTGTCTTGTGTGGAAGAGATGATCAGATGGGTCTATGATGAGAAGAGGACAAAAAATGAAATTGCAGCCCTGGCGGTTTTATGCGGTGACGCTGCGGGTGAAAGGGATAAGACAGCATGTGAAATACTTGACAGAAGCGCAGATGAACTGGCAAAGCTGGCAAAAGCTGTGCTGTGCCATATGCCGGGAAAGCATGATCTGGTATTTTCAGGAAGTGTCCTGCTTAAAAATGAGCATGTCTGCAGGAAGACACAAGAACTGCTGTTAGAGGAATTTCCGGATATTCATATAAAACTGGCAAAAACAGAGTCGGCGGAGGGGACACTCAGGCTGATGATGAAGAGAAAGGCAGGAGCAAAATGAAAAAATATCTGGCAGTTGATATAGGAGGAACCTTTATTAAGTACAGCCTGATAACCGGCGGTTATCATGTCTTAGAGGAAGGTGATGAGCCTACGCTTAAAGATCCGGAACAGTTTTTAGATCAGGTCAAAAATCTGGTAAGAAGATATTGTCAGGATATATGCGGCATAGCTGTCTGCATGGGAGGCTTTATCAACCCTGTTACAGGAGAAAATACGGATTACAGCGTAGGTGAAAATTTCCGGAGGTATAATTTAAAAAAAGAGCTGACTGATGCCTTTGGGATGCATGTAATGATTGAAAATGACAGTAACTGCGCCGCTGTAGGAGAATTGGTGAAAGGGGCCGGCAGAGGGGCCAGGCAGTTGTGCATGCTGACCTTCGGCACAGGAATCGGCGGGGCAATGATCATAAATGGGGGGCTGTACCGGGGAAGCCATTATAAGGCAGCAGAAGCCGGGCTGGTAAAACTGGGTTTCTGCAGGGAGAGCTGTTCCGGAAACACGGCGCTGGAGGGAGAAAGCGCCGGGGCCACTTCTGTGTTGGTAAAAGAAGTATCACATGCTCTTGGAAGGAAAGTGGACGGTGTCTATATTTTTGAACATTTGGACGATCCTGTTATCTTCGGAATCTACCGTGAATGGCTGAAAAAGGCGGCAATGATCACCGGAAATATGGCAATGCTTATGGACCCTGAGAAAGTACTGATAGGCGGGGCTGTATCACATCAGCCCCGGTTTTTACAGGACCTGTCAGAAGAAGTCTACTGCCTTTATCCCCAGCTAAAGGCATATACAGCAATTGAAGCGTGCCGTCTTGGAAATCAGGCCGGGAGGATAGGCGCCTTGTATTTATACATGAAGGCATATGAAAAGGAGGAGGCAGATGAACTTGACAGAGAATATATATAAAGGCAGAGGCGTTAAGGTTGTTACCATCGGAGGCGGCTCCAGCTATACGCCGGAGCTGGTGGAAGGCTTTATAAAGCGTTTTGATACACTTCCGGTGACTGAACTGTGGCTTGTGGATGTGGAAGAGGGGGCAGAAAAAATGAACATAGTCGCCGGACTGGCAAGAAGAATGGCAGCCCGGGCAGGTGTCCCCATGGAGATATATACGACTCTGGACAGGAGAAAGGCGCTCTCAGGAGCCGATTTTGTCACGACCCAGCTTCGCGTGGGGCAGCTGGAAGCAAGGATAAAGGATGAGAGGATCCCTCTTGCCCACGGCATACTCGGACAGGAGACTAACGGGGCCGGGGGACTGTTTAAAGGACTTAGGACACTTCCTGTCATTGCCGGCATCTGCCGCGATATGAAGGAAATATGTCCGGATGCATGGCTGATCAATTTTACAAATCCTGTGGGTATGGTGATGGAAGGAATACACCGGTATACGGATTTTGATAAGATCATAGGTCTCTGCAATGTGCCGCTGGGGATGCACAAAGCAATAGCTGATTTGCTGAAACGCCCCATGGATGAGGTGAAGGTAGAATTTGGGGGACTGAACCATATGGTATTTGCCACCCGGGTGGAGGCAGACGGAGCTGATGTCACCAGGGAAGTAATAAAACTCTGGGGGGACCAGAGCGTTTCGAATATCACATCTATTTCCTGGGATCCTGATTTTATGGATGCACTGGGGGTGATCCCCTGCTCTTATCACAGGTATTTTTACATGACTAAAGAATATCTGGAAGAAGCTCTTGAGAAATATCAGAAGCATGAAGTGAGGGCTGAGTTTGTCAAGGGTGTGGAGGATGAACTTTTTGCCCTGTACAAAGATCCCACGCTCTGTGAGAAGCCAAAACAGCTGGAGAAGCGGGGCGGGGCATATTACAGTGATGCGGCGTGCAGTCTGATCAATTCCATTTACAATGACAAAGGAGATATCCAGGTGGTAAATACTGTAAACAGAGGCGCCGTAGAAAATTTCGAAGATGATGAAATCGTAGAGGTGAGCTGCCGTATTACCAGGAATGGACCTGTACCTGTCAAAATTGGCAGGCTGCCCAAAGCAGTGAACGGACTCATTCAGCAGATCAAATCATTTGAAATTGCAGGATCAGAAGCAGCCTTTACCGGGGATAAAAAGAAAGTCCTTCTGGCGCTGATGATTAATCCGCTGGTGATGTCCCAGAAGACAGCGAAAGCCGTAATGGAAGAATTGCTGGAGGCACACAGGGAATATCTGCCGCAGTTCTATGGCCGCAAATAACGGAGGGGATCTGATGAGGACGATTGATATTACAGCGGGCAGCAGGGAAGCAAAGCAGGCATACAGCCTGTATGAGCAGGCTTGTGAAGAGCAGGATATGCTCCATCTTCCGCTCACAGACCGGGAATTTGAAGAAAAATTTCTGCTCCCACAGGAGGGAATGGAGAAAATATCACTTATTCTGGAAGGCGGCAGGGCATTTGCGTCAGGTGTGGCTGACCGGCTGACAGGAAAACTGTTTGTGACTATGGCTGTGACAGAGAAAAGCAGCAGAAGGCAGGGGTTTGGAAGAGCAGTATTATATGATCTGGAAAAACGCCTTATGGAATTGAACGGTAAGAAGGAGCTGGAGATTTCTTTTTTTAATCCCGTACCCCTGCCCTGGGGGATCACAGGAGATAAAAAGATAGAACACCCTAATACTCCGGGAGTTGATGTCCGTTCAGATGCATATATATTCCTGAAGAATTGCGGATACAGGGATTTTGCCATGCAGAACAGCTACTATCTGGAACTGTCAGATTATAAGCTTCCGGAGAAGATGGCGGAAAAAAGACTGCAGCTGGAAAAAGAGGGGATCACATTTACTTTTTATGATCCAGATGTACATACACATATGGAAAAAATGCTCCGGGATTTTCAGAATCCGCTGTGGGAGAAAGAGCTGCTTAAAGAGACCTCCCGGGAGAGGGGCGGCAGACCGGTGCTTGTTCCTGTTTATCAGGGACGTGTCTGCGGATTTGCAGGCCCGCTGGATGTGGAAAAGAGTAAAAGAGGATATTTTTCCGGTATTGGGATTGATGAAGCTTTCCGGGGAAAAGGCCTTGCAAAGGTTTTATTTTGCCTTCTGTGTGAAGGACTCAAGGAGAGGGGCGCGGAATTTATGACATTGTTCACCGGTGAAAATAATCCTGCAAGGAATATCTATGAGGCAGTGGGATTTTCCATTATACGGTCATGGGCAGATATGAGAAAACGCCAGTTGTAATATTTCAGGAGGAACATCTATGGAAATGATAGAAAAGCAGAAAACTATTATGGCAGTGGGAGGACATGTGGGGGATGCAGAATTGACCTGCGGCGGTGTACTGGCCAGCCTGTCATTAAAAGGATACAGGGTCATCACGGTGGCTCTGACAGGGGGTGAGAGAGGGAATCCGCCTCATCTTACGCCGGAAGAATACAGGATACAAAAAGAATGTGAGGCAGAAGAGTTTGCCCGGCTGTTAAATGGACAGGCTCTTGTTTATCCTTACGTGGACGGGGAACTCCCTGATAATGAAGAAGTAAGGCTCAGGCTCTGTGATGATATACGCAGATACAAGCCGGCAGCTGTTATGACACATTGGAAATATAGTATGCACAAGGACCATGAGCTGACTCACAGGATCGTAAAGGATGCCTGGTTCTATGCCGGGCTTCCGGGACTTAGGAGAACGGAGGACGCCTGGTTTGCCAGGGGGCCTTACTACGCCCAGAACTGGGAGGATGCAGAGGGATTTACGCCCTATTTATATATGGAGGTAACAAAAGAAGGGTTTGAATTGTGGAATGAGGCAGTTTCAAAGCACTGGTTTGCAGTAAACAGCCCGTCTTTCCCATATAAGGAATACTATTCTCATCTCATGAGATGTAATGGCTGTCTTGCAAGAAAGGAATATGCAGAGGCATTTACCATAGATGAGGATGCGAAGAAACTGGTACTGACGGAATTTTAGGCAGGTATGATCCAAATAATTTGAGAGGCGGCAGGCATATGGTGTTAAATGGAATAGATAATATTGATGATTATGAAGCGTGGTTTGCACATAAGAGGCTGGGCCTTATCACTTCAGTGTCAGGTACAGACAGCAGGCTGGTATCCACCATTGATATTCTGCGCAGTAAATTTACGCTGGCAGCGCTTTTTAGCCCGGAGCACGGGATACGCGGCAACGTGGATGCAGGCGGCGATGTAGATGCATATGTGGATCCGTATACGCAGATACCTGTTTACAGCTTATACCGAAAGGATTCAAAGCGTCTTACTAAAGAGATGCTGGAAGCCGTGGATACGCTTGTCTACGATATACAGGATCTGGGTGTGAGGTATTATACTTTTATCTCCACCATGTACTATGCCATGCAGGAATGCGAAAGATGCCAGAAGGAAATGATCATTCTGGACCGCATCAATCCCCTGGGGGACCGGGTGGAGGGAAATCTGATCCAGGAAAGCTTTCAAAGCTTTGTGGGGGCATATCCCCTCTGTATGAGGTATGGGCTGACTGCCGGGGAACTGGCTGAGATGATCTATCAGGAGCAGCAGTTTCGCTTTCCGCTGAAGGTTTTGCCGGTAAAAGGGTGGAAAAGAAAAAGCCTTTTTTCAGATACAGAAAGGGTCTGGGTGATGCCAAGCCTTGGGATTCCACGGTTTGAGACAGCGCTTTTGTACCCCGGCACCTGTCTGTTTGAGGGCACTAATCTGTCTGAGGGCAGAGGTACATCAGCTCCTTTTGAGCTGATCGGCGCTCCATATGCAGACGGATACAAGCTGGCAAGGCATATGAATCATAAAAATCTGCCCGGTGCAGTATTTTCACCGGCGTATTTCACGCCTTTTAGTTCTAAGTACCGGGGAGAGGCGTGTGAGGGTGTCCATATACATATTACGGACAAGGATGCATTTTGTTCAGTGACGGCTGGACTTTCGCTTCTGTTTGCTTTCCGTGAATGTTATCCCCGGGATTTTTCCTTCCTGCCGCCCTGTAAAGAGGGAGAGCGGAGCATGATAGAGCTGCTGTTCGGAAACGGAAGCATACTGGAAGAAGGCGTACAGGAGGAAAAACTGCTTTCAGAGTTTGAGGCGGACAGCAGGCGGTTTTATGAGAGAAAATCAGAATTTCACCTGTATTAAGGAGAGCTTGTTATGAATTTAGATCAGAAGATTGGCCAGTTGATCGTTACCGGATTTCCGGGCAGTAAACCGGACCAGGCATTTATGGATCTGGTAAAGAAGGATAAAGTGGGAAATGTTATTTTCTTCTCATATAACATAAAAAGCAGGCAGCAGGCGGCGTGCCTGTGCAGGGAATTACAAGGCTGTATTAGGGAAGAGACGGGTGTATTGCCGTTTATTACCGTTGATGAAGAGGGCGGCGTAGTTTCCAGGCTTCCGGATGATGCCGCAGTTCTTCCGTCCGCAATGGCCCAGGGAAGGGCAGGAAAGTTAAGCAGTATCTACGAAGGCTCTAAAATAGTGGGGGAGGAGTTAAAAGCCCTTGGTATAAATTTTAATCTGGCTCCTGTACTTGACATTAACAGCAATCCGAGAAATCCTGTCATTGGAGTCAGAAGCTTTGGGGAAAATGCCGGCCTTGTGAGCAGATGCGCCGCGCAGGCAGTGCGCGGTTTTCTGGATGCAGGGATCATGTGCAGCGGCAAGCATTTTCCCGGACACGGCGATACAGATGTAGATTCTCATTTAGGCCTGCCATGTATAGATAAGAGCCGGGAAGAGTTAGAACAGGAAGAGCTTCTGCCCTTTTGCCATGCCATTTCCATGGGGATACCGGCGATCACGATTGCCCATACTCTGTTGCCTGCATATGAAACTGAAAAAATCCCCTGTACAATGTCAAAGAAAATCATTACAGGCCTGCTCCGTGAAAAATTGAAGTTTAACGGCCTGGTAATCACTGACTGTATGGAAATGGATGCAATAAAGAAGTTTTACGGGACGCCGGCAGGTGCTGTGGAAGCCCTGCGTGCGGGGGCTGATCTTGTATTTATTTCCCATACTGCCCGGACAGTATATGAGTCCATAGAGGAGATCAAAAGAGCGGTAGGAGACGGCAGAATTGCCATGAGCAGAATAGATGAGGCGGTACAGAGGATCCTGAAATATAAAGCAGTCTATGCCGCAGAGATGCTGACGGATATAAAGGCAGATCCTCAGAATGATCTGTCTCTTGCCAAAACGGCTGCCCAGAAAAAGTTCATGGATGATTTTTACAGAGAATGTATTTACATCCACAAGCCGGAAGGAGCAGAGAAGATAGAAGCAGGGCCTGCTCCCTTATGGATAGGTCCATATCCGGCAAGGACATCCCTGGCAGAAAATGAAAAAGACCACACTTTCTCTTTTTCATCTTATCTGAAAAATAAATTCGGGGGCGACAGTTTCTTTATTTCTTTAGATCCGTCCCCTGAGGAGATCAGTATGGCCTTAAAGAAAACAAAAAACTGCAGTTCTATAGCAGTGGGAACCATAAATGCCCATATGAATGCAGGGCAGGCAGAACTTGTAAGAGAACTTGCAAAGACCGGCAAACCCATGGCAGCGGCCGCCCTCAGAAATCCCTATGATTTGCAAGGGATCCCTGAAAGTATTTTTCAGGCCGCACTTTATGAGTACAGCGAAAGAGCGCTGAAGGAATTCAGCGAACTCATTTTCACTGGGCCTTGCGGACCATCTTCCTGTAGTTCTGGGCTGTCATCCCGCAGTTCTTTTTAAAGCTTTGGGCAAAATAACTCTGGGATGAAAAGCCGGAAAGCTGTGCAATATCTGCTATATTGTGGTCTGTGCTTTGAAGAAGAGCTTTGCTGGCCTGAATTCTTTTTTCGATCAGGTAATTCATCGGGGAAAGTCCGTAAAATTTTGTAAAAGCATGAGCAAAGTAAAATTTGTTCAGATGAACCATGTCCGCCAGAGAATCTAACGATATGTCATCTTTATAGTTAGAATCTATATATCTTTTCACAATGCTGCATTCTTTACTCGTCTTCTGGGAGGAGACTATCTCAAAAGCACAGTCTGTCTGGCGGACAAGATTCACGATGAGGATCTCCAGCAGATTCTGGCAGACCAGTTCATAATTTTTATCTTTATTTTCCATCTCGCTGAGCATAGCCGTAAAATAAGACATGAGATCTCTATTTGTATTGCTGCAGTTAATGATCTTAAACTCCTCTGAACCGCTAAAAGAAAAGCTGAGCCCTTCCACTCCCAGTATAACATATTCAAGAGGAGTAGTATCCAGTGAAACCTCTGTATGCATAATGTTTGGGTTGATGATCACCAGATCATGCTTCACAATGGGGAAGGTCTCGTCCTCGACGATAAAGCTCCCGCCTCCGTCCTTCACATAAAAAAGCTCTGTAAAATAATGGCTGTGCTTCAGGCTGGCCCAGTCTCCCTCGTAGCGGGAAGATGTCACATACAGCAGCTTTACATCTATATTTTTCTGCGTATCGCCGCTCATCTGGTATCGCAGCATTCCCATATAAAACCCTCCTTTGTATTAACAGTTCTGACACATTTTGTTAGTTATATTGCGGTTACATAAAATACCGGGTATACGGCAGGTATCTTATTTGTCAGGAAAATTTGATTTATATTATTTATTAAGTTGATAAAAATTGGCATTTTAAAATTTTGTTTGTGCATATTTTGCCAATTCTTCCAGTTTAGAAGCATGGTTTTGTGAGTTACTTTGTACAGTTTATATTTTAACATTTATTGTTTTAAATAGCAAGAAATATAAAATTTGGAGCAACATAAGGGTAGAATTTTAAGCTTATTTTTATTATTCTTAGTACATAAAGTATTGATGCTGTTAATTAAACAAGCACGTATTAAGGAGGAATTGTTATGAAGGCAAAAAAAGTAATTAGCCTGACAATGGCTGCAGCAATGGCGATGACACTGGGAATCATTCCTGAAAAGGTAGCTCATGCTGAAGGCGAAGAGCAGACACTGAACGTGGCAGTAGTGGAGACAGCTTACGGCGCTCAGATGTGGCATGATGTATGTGACGCTTTTGAAAAAGCAAATCCGGGTGTTACCATTAATCTGACCATTGACAAAAAGATGGAAGATATCATCATGCCTGCAATGAAAGCCGGAGATTACCCGGATGTTATCATGCGTGCTGTAGGAGCTGCAACCGCACTTCCGGAAACATTTATTAAAGACAACAACGTAGTGGATCTGACAGATGTCCTTTCTATGACGGTTCCGGGTGAGGAAGTCACAGTTGGTGAAAAGATCCTTCCTGGTTTTGTTGATAACTCAATCACGAATCCTTACGGGGACGGACAGACTTACCTGATGCCCATGTTCTACGCTCCATGCGGACTGTTCTACAATGCAGCTCTCCTTGAAGAAAAAGGATGGGAAGTTCCTGAGACATGGGATCAGATGTGGGAGTTAGGTGACAAAGCCAAAGAAGAAGGCATTTCACTCTTTACATATCCTCATGCAGGATACTTTGACGCATTCTTCTATGCAATGCTCCATGAATCAATGGGCACTGAAATGTTCCAGAAAGCTCTCCGCTATGAAGAAGGCATCTGGGATACACCGGAAGCAACAAAGGTATTTGATATCATCACAAAACTTACAACTTACACAGAGCCGACAACACCTGGAAATGCAAACGACAATGACTTCCAGAAGAATCAGCAGCTCATCCTTGACAACAAGGCACTGTTCATGCCGAACGGCAACTGGGTAATCGGTGAGATGGCAGAAGCTCCGAGAGCTGAAGGCTTCGAATGGGGATTCACGGCTCTTCCGGCACTTGAAGAAGGCGGAGAACGCGCTTCCTATACATTCTTTGAGCAGACATGGATGCCAAAGGGCGCTGTTAACCAGGATCTTGGAAAACAGTTCATCGCTTATCTGTACTCTGATGAAGCAGCAGATATCTTCGCAACAGTCGGCAATGCAGTTCAGCCTATCAAGGGAATGTCTGACAAGCTTGACGGCGATGCCAAACTTTACTATTCCGTATACGATACAGGCGCTGTTGCAGTAATGGATGCTTTCGCAACAACAGATCCTGTTGAAGGAATCACAGTTCGTACAACATTCTTTGATCCGGTTGACTCTCTTGTAACAGGAGACAAGACAGAAGAAGAGTGGGTTGAGCAGATCAAGAAGGACAGCGATGAATTAAGGGCTGCTCTGAAAGAATAATATATAAGCTCAATTCACAGATATGGCAATTGAATTTGAACCGGCTCCTGTATTTTCTGTAAAATACAGGTAATGAAAAAAGCAGTCAGTGGATGGTTTACATTGTTCACTGCCTGCTTTTTCTAAAGATGTCGGATGTCCGAAACATCAGCAGCCGCTGCCAAAGTCATGCATGCCTGGCTTTGGACCGCTGACTGCGGAAATAAAAGATTGGAGATGAGCCAATGAAACAAAGAAAAGGAAGAGGGAGATTTATCTTTTTATGTCTTGCTCCCGCAGCGATTCTGTTCATTATATTTATGATTATCCCTACTATCGACGTATTCAGGATGTCCCTGTTTAAGTGGGGCGGATATACGGCAGACAAGACATTTGTGGGGCTGCAGAACTTCGTCAAGCTGTTCAAGAGCGACAAATTTTACCAGGCGTTCCAGAATTCAGTTCTGCTCATCGTGCTGGTAACAATCATTACCTTCAGCTTATCCCTTGTATTTGCAGCTATTCTGTCAAGGGAGAAGATCAAAGGACAGGGCTTTTTCAGGGTAATCTTTTACATACCGAATATCTTATCTGTTGTCGTTATCAGTGCGATTTTTTCAGCAATCTACGACCCGACACAGGGACTTTTAAATTCCATCCTGAATCTTTTCAGGGGAGGAGAAAATCCTATCCTGTGGCTGGGCGACCGGAAGATCGTTATATACAGTATTATAATCGCAATGGTCTGGCAGGCGATCGGTTATTACATGGTTATGTACATGGCCAGTATGGCAAATGTACCGGAGAGCCTTTATGAATCAGCCAGCCTTGAGGGCGCCGGAAGAATAAAGCAGTTCTTTTCAATCACCCTCCCGCTGATCTGGACGAATATCAGAACAACACTGACATTCTTTATTATCAGTACGATCAACATGAGTTTCCTGTTCGTAAGGGCGATGACAAACGGCGGACCTGATAATGCATCCAGCGTGTTCCTGAGCTACATGTACCAGGAAGCCTATACAAACTCATCTTACGGGTATGGTATGGCGATCGGTGCAGTTGTATTTATCTTCTCGTTTGCTTTGGCCGGCGTTCTGAATGCTGTCACCAAGCGTGATGAAATCGAATTTTAGGGGGGATGAACATGAAGAATTCAAATAAAGGACAGATTAAAGAGAGTTCAAAGGTTGCCAAGGTCGTCATTTATGTGATACTGATCTTCCTGGCGATCACGATTATTGTTCCTGTGTTCTGGGTGTTTATGGCCTCTATTAAAGAGAACCAGGAATTTTACAGAAGCCCGTGGGCGCTTCCGGCAGGCGTACACCTCCAGAACTTTGCGGATGCATGGGAAAAGGCCAGCATGGGCTCTTACATGCTCAATTCCGTGATCGTAACGGTGATCGCAATCGCCCTGCTTATTGTAATTGCCCTTCCGGCTGCCTATGTTCTTGCCAGATTCAAATTCAAGAGCAGCAAATTCTGGAATGTGCTTTTTATGGCAGGACTGTTTATCAACGTAAACTATATCGTAGTTCCGATCTTCCTTATGCTGAATAATGCAGATATATTTATGAGGAAGGTTTTTGGAGGGCCGTTTTTCCTGAATAACCTGTTTATTCTGGCAGTCGTATATGCGTCAACGGCGCTTCCGTTTACCATCTACCTTCTGTCAGGATATTTCAAATCTCTGGCTAAGGATTATGAAGAAGCCGCATATGTGGACGGCGCGGGATATTTCAGAACTATGGTACAGGTTATCATGCCTATGGCTAAGCCGAGTATCGTGACAATTATCTTATTCAACTTCCTGTCATTCTGGAATGAATATATCATTTCCATGACACTGCTGGTAAAACCGGAACTCAAGACACTTCCGGTAGGCCTTATGAACCTTATGGCAGCACAGAGAGCGGCAGTACAGTATGGCCAGATGTATGCAGGCCTTGTAATTGTAATGCTGCCTACATTGTTACTCTATATCTGTGTGCAGAAGAAGCTGACCCAGGGCATGACCCTCGGCGGGCTGAAAGGTTAAGGAGGAGAGACTATGAGCGAATCCGCAAAGAAAATTATAACAGCCATTGTTATACTTATTATCTTTATCGTATGCCTTGCCCTTGTTATTGTAGGACAGAGGAACATAGGCCTGAGCGGCCTGCTGACAATGCTGGCCGGGCTGGCAGGACTTGTATTCCTGCTCTGGCTGTACAACCGACAATACAAATAGAGGGGCAGCTGTTCAGTACCACTACAGTTATTCTTATAATCAGGAGGATTTTTTATGAACCATCTTAAAGGACGTGTAACCATCCCTACAGATATAGATGTCATCCCGCAGACCCTGGAGATCCTGGATCTCTGGGGGGCCGATGCTATCCGTGACTGCGATGGCACAGATTTTCCGGCAGAGCTGCGCAGCGCTGATGCCAAAATATATTCTACTTATTACACAACAAGAAAAGATAATGCGTGGGCACTTGCAAATCCGGATGAAATCCAGCAGATGTATCTCATGACTCCCTTCTACACAGCAGATTCTGACTCCCTGTCAATCCATCTGATGAAGGGGCTGTATCCGGACATGCTGACGCCAAACTGCCGGGATGATATCAGACGCTGGTGGGAGGTTATGGACCGCACTTCGGGCGACCCTGTCCCTGCTGAGAAATGGAGCTATGAGGAAGCCACAGGAGATGTGACTATCCAGACTGTTCCCTTCCATGAGTATACAGTAAGCTTCCTTGCCTATATCATGTGGGATCCTGTACATATGTATAATGCCGTGACAAATGACTGGAAAGACGTGGAGCATCAGATCACTTTTGATGTGCGCCAGCCCAAAACCCATGATTTTACCATGAAGCGTCTCCGCAGATTTATCGAGGATCATCCATATGTGAATGTGCTCCGTTTTACCACCTTTTTCCATCAGTTCACACTTGTGTTTGATGAACTTGCACGGGAGAAGTATGTTGACTGGTATGGTTATTCAGCCTCTGTCAGTCCATACATACTGGAGCAGTTTGAAAAAGAGGCCGGATATAAGTTCAGGCCCGAATATATTATTGACCAGGGCTATTATAACAACCAATACAGGATACCTTCAAAAGAATACCAGGATTTTCAGGCTTTCCAGAGAAGGGAAGTAGCTAAGATCGCCAAAGAAATGGTGGATATCACACATGAGTGCGGCAGAGAGGCCATGATGTTTCTGGGAGACCACTGGATTGGAACAGAACCGTTTATGGAGGAATTTGCATCTATAGGCCTGGATTCTGTTGTGGGCAGTGTGGGGAATGGTTCAACCCTTCGTCTGATCAGCGATATAAAGGGAGTAAGATATACAGAAGGGCGACTGCTTCCTTACTTTTTCCCTGATACCTTTTATGAAGGCGGAGATCCGGTAAAAGAAGCAAAGTATAACTGGGTTACGGCAAGAAGGGCTATTCTGAGAAAGCCGGTTGACCGCATCGGCTACGGCGGATATCTGAAGCTGGCTCTGCAGTTCCCGGATTTCGTGGATTATGTAAAATCTGTCTGCGAGGAGTTCCGCACATTATATGAAAATATTAAGGGCTGCGTACCCTATTGTGTTAAGAAAGTCGCCGTATTAAACTGCTGGGGCAAAATGAGAGCCTGGGGAGCCCATATGGTACATCATGCACTTTACCAGAAGCAGAATTATTCCTATGCCGGAATAATCGAAGCCCTGTCAGGCGCTCCCTTTGATGTGTCATTCATAAGTTTCCAGGATATATGTGAGGATCCGGGAATCTTAAATGATATTGATGTCCTTATAAATGTGGGTGACGCCGATACTGCTCATACAGGCGGAGAGTGGTGGTGCAATCCAAAAGTTGTGTCTGCCATAAGGGAATTCGTCTACAACGGCGGCGGGATCATTGGCGTTGGGGAACCGACAGCACATCAGGCGAACGGCCATTTCTTCCAGCTTTCAGGTATCCTGGGAGTGGAAGAGGAGAGAGGCTTTACCCTTGGATATGACAAATATAACTGGGAAAACCACAGCCACTTTATAACAGAGGACGCCGGTGAAACAATTGATTTTGGAGAGGGAAAGAAAAACATCTACGCCCTGGAGGGAACCACCATTCTTGTACAGAATGAGAAGGAAGTCCAGCTGGCTGTCAATGAATACGGAAAAGGACGCTCTGTCTACATCAGCGGTCTTCCCTACAGCTTTGAGAACAGCCGCCTGCTTTACCGTTCCATCCTCTGGAGCACCCATGATGAAGAAAACCTTCACAGCTGGTTCTCAAGCAATTATAATGCAGAGGTACATGCCTATATTGAAAGCGGAAAGTACTGTGTGGTAAATAACACATATGAACCGCTTGACACGGTCATCTACCGTGGAGATTCCAGCAGCTTTGAACTTCACCTGGATGCAAATGAGATTAAATGGTATGAAATTTAGTAATTAATTAAAAAGAGGCACGCCATAATAAATACGGCGTACCTCTTTTTTTACTGAAGGAAACGGAAGATACCAATTACCTTTCCTAAGATTGTCAGCTGGTCTTTTTCTACAATAATAGGTTCCATAGTGTCATTTTCCGGCTGCAGGCGGTAATACCCGTCTTCTTTGTAATATGTCTTCACTGTGGCAGAGTCTTCAATAAGGGCGACAACAATGTCTCCGTTATTCGCTGTTGACTGTTCCTGAACGAGAATCTGATCACCGTCATAGATTCCCACATTGATCATACTTTCTCCCTTTACAACCAGCATAAAAGTCTGGGCATTCGGCATATATTCCGCCGGAATGGGGAAGTAGCTCTCTACATTTTCCACTGCAAGGATAGGCTGGCCTGCAGCTACCTTGCCTACAACAGGCACATTTACAAGTTCACGCCGTGTAAGATTAAAATTGTCATCCAGGATCTCGATAGCTCTGGGCTTTGTAGGGTCTCTCTTGATGTATCCGTTTTTCTCCAGAGTCTCCAGATGAGAGTGGACAGAAGAGGTGGATTTTAAATGGACAGCTTCACAGATTTCACGAACAGCAGGCGGAAATCCTCTGTTGATAATTTCATTTTTTATGTATTCTAATATTTCAGCTTGTTTTTTAGAAATTTTCCCATATGCCATGTCTGATTCCTCCGTATGTATATCGTTTTTAATATCATAACACATTTTCCAGAAAATCGCAAACAGATATTCGGAAATTATGTTCGCAAATTTATAATATCCCATTGACAAACGTCTGTTTGGATATTATAATAATAGCAAACAGACGTTCCAAATAAGTGTTCGCATCAAATGTTCGAAAAATGTCGAAATAATAACTATTTATATCAAAAAACATTCGGAGAACCAGGGAGGTTATCAAAATGAACGAAAGAGAAAAAGCAGGAAGAAATAATAAGTCAGCATATAGCCGCCGCAGGAAGGCAGCCATCAGAAGACGCCAGGTAATGCGCTGTAAATGTATCATAGGACTCTGCACCTTACTTATTTCCATAGGGGCCGCAGCATCAGTATTTGGAAACCTGAAAGTAAATGCAGATGATACAAAGCAGCTTTATAAATACTATACCGATGTACGGGTAGAGCGCGGTGACACCCTCTATGACATCGCAGCAGCCAACATGTCAGAGGGATATGATTCCATACAGGACTATTTAAAAGAAGTCAGAGTCATTAATTCCGTATATACAGACGATATTTATTATGGACAGACTTTAGTAGTTCCATATTATTCGGAGGAACTGAAGTAGAGTCCTTAATAAATATACTAAAACTCCCCAAAATGGGCTCAGCCGGGTGAATTTACCAAGAGCAGAGCCCATCTCTTTATGCTATAGATGTATACTACAAACTCAAGTTTTTCTTATAGATCTCTATGCGATGATAAAAACCCCTCTTGTATATATACCATTCAGGGGTTTTTATCTCAAAATGTCTATCTTACAAATTCCACCTGTATACGCCCGTTGCTGGTTCTGGCCACCAGATTTTTCTTCTGTTCCGGATAAGAATAATTCGGCAGATTACAGGATGCGTTTGATGTATGGCTCTGTATAGCGTAATCACGCATATCGCCATGTATCGTTCCTGTTATGGCTGCATTTGAAGTCTTCAGGACAATCTTGTCACACTCAATATTATGCACGCCTATAGCTCCATTTTTAGTTGTGAGCATCAATGCATTTGACATTGCACAGCTGTCTGCGGCTATATGTGCATTACTTGTTTCTGCCTCCATCTCATCTCCATGGATATTATCCAGGTTCAGTGAACCATTGCTTGTTTTCATAAATACAGACTTACAAATGAAGTTTATGGCAGTTATTTTGGCATTGCTGGTTAGGAATTTTGCATTTGACAAGTTCTTTAATCCTTTAACATTAATACTTCCATTTGTAGTTTTTACAGACAGGTTGCCTTCAAAATCCTCCGGTACTTCCACGACGATCCTTCTGGGGCCCTGAAACAAGCTGAAGAAATTGAAAGAAAAGCTGCGCATTCTATGGATAAATGTAAATTCTCCGTCAATTGTATTTGAAGACACAGTATCAACTCCATCCCTCGGTTTGAAATCAACTTTTACAGAACCTTCACGTACCGGGATTACGTCAACAGGTATGTTGCTGGCGTCTATTATGATTGTATGGATCTTAGTGTTTTCAGAGCGGTACTCCTCTTTGCCGGAAAATCTGCTCTTAGACGGAAGCGCGCTTAACATCTCACCATATTCGGCATATTCTTTTCTGATTCTTGCCGCCACCTGGTCTGCAGGACCAAATTCATTGATGATCTCATCTTCTGTCTTTCCCAGTTCCATGCCGTCCATTATTAATTCATTGTAGTACTCCCTCAATTGGTTTTTGTCTTCTTCATTTAACTCTATAAGCTGGCTCATCAGTAATTGTAAAAATTCTTCCTGCTTCATAATCATATCCTCCTGATCCTTCTATCTGTTTTATTTTCATTTGTAACTGAATAGTTACTTTATTCTACTGTATCTGTTTTTGCATTCTCATGTACAAATTGATAGATACTCTTCATCTCTTCCCACTCATCCAGAAATTCATTTATCCGCTGCAGTCCGGTATCTGTGATCTGATAATATTTTCGTACCCGCCCATTATAATCTTTTTTATACGTAGTCAGACATCCTGCGTTCTCCAGCCTCTTCAGCAAGGGATATAAAGTCGACTCGGATATCTCTATGCATTTTGAAACTTCTCCTATAATCATGTAACCATAAGACGGGCCTCTCTGCAGGACAGATAATACACAAACATCTAAGACACCCTTCTTTCTCTGTGTATCCATCAGCTACCTCCTCTCTTAACTGTCTATTACCATGCATTGAATACTATCTAATATATAGTATGTTATACGTAGTATAATCCTGATACTATGTATTGTCAAGTATTAATTTCAAAAAAGTATAAAAATATATTTTGTTATGGTTTTTCGTATAGATTGACAGCGGCACTGGAAAATGTTACTCTATATTCAGTATTGGATTATATATGTATAAAAATGAAATGGGGAAAAACAATGAATAAACGAACAACATACCACGAGCAGTCAGATGTCACTCTCACCTTAAAACTGCGTGAGATCCTGAAGACACTGCCGCCCTTTTCGAAGGATTTTTTCAGGGCTATTGAACCTACTACTACTGCCAAGACCCGGCTCTCATATGCTTACGATCTGAGAGTATTTTTTCAGTTTCTCCTGGATGAAAATCCATCTCTGAACAACTGTACCATGAAAGATATAAATACAGGTACGCTTGACAAGCTGGGGGCTCTTGATATTGAGGAATACATGGAGTATCTGAAGGTGTACAGATCACCTGAAGATAAGCAGAATACAAACGGAGAACGGGGTATAAAACGGAAAGTATCCGCTCTGCGCAGCTTTTACGCTTATTATTATAAACGTGAAATGGTCGGGCATAATCCAACGGTCCTTATTGATATGCCTAAGATCCATGAAAAAAATATTATAAGGCTTGATGCGGACGAGGTGGCATCTCTCCTGGACTATATTGAGCACTGTGGGGAAAGCCTTACCGGGCAGCAGAAAGCCTACTACGAAAAGACTAAAGAGAGGGATCTTGCCATCGTTACTCTTTTACTCGGCACAGGGATACGTGTCTCAGAGTGCGTGGGATTGGACGTGGAGGATGTGGATTTTAAAAATAACGGGGTTAAAGTCACACGAAAAGGCGGAAATGAGATGGTTGTTTATTTTGGAGAAGAGGTTGAAAAAGCTCTGAAAAATTATCTGCCCGTCCGTGAAGGGATTACCCCCATAGCCGGACATGAACATGCACTCTTCTATTCTACGCAGAAAAAGCGGATCGGTGTCCAGGCTGTTGAGAATCTTGTACGCAAATATTCACGCCAGATTACCACCACTAAAAAGATCACTCCCCATAAGCTCCGCAGTACATATGGAACCTCACTTTATCAGGAAACAGGTGATATCTATCTGGTGGCAGATGTACTTGGACATAAGGATGTAAACACCACGCGAAAGCACTATGCGGCCATGGACGATGAACGCAGGAGGAGGGCAGCCACGGCAGTGAGGCTTAGGGAGGACAATTGATTGTGCAACTCCCCGCCTCGGCAGGTGGAGGGATAAATCGCCAAATACAAGTCCGATCTTGTTGAGAAATATTCTTATTTTATAAATATAAGTATTTTTTTATGCCTGTTTTCCTTCTTTATAGGATCGAGTATTTTTCAACTGCCACTGCGCTGATTCCATCTGTGTCTTTGCCATATGACTATAGATTCCGTCAATCTGACAAAGATACTCAGGTGTTCCCTGTTCTGCCACATTTCCATCTTTTAATACCACAATTCGGTCTGCACCTGCTACCGTTCTCATTCGATGAGCAATAATAATGACTGTTTTGTTCTGTATCAATTTTGATAATGACTCCTGAATTAACGATTCATTCTCAACATCTAAAGATGCAGTTGCTTCATCCAACAAAATAATTGGAGCGTCTTTTAGAAAGGCTCTGGCAATGGAAAGTCTTTGTCTTTCTCCGCCTGACAGATCACAGCCATTTTCACCTATCATAGAATTGTACCTGTCTGGGAGTTTCTCTGCAAATTCATCACAGTGTGCAAGCTTCGCCGCTGCTATTACTTCTTCATCTGTTGCCCCTTTCCGTCCAATACGGATATTCTCCATGATCGTATTGTTGAAGAGCGTAACATCCTGAAATACTATGGAATAAAGTTCTAACAATTTTTCCGGTTCTATCTTGGAGATATCCATACCTCCAACCGTAATCGTTCCCTGATCATAATCCCAAAATCTGGTTGCCATTCGTGATACCGTAGTTTTTCCGCCGCCTGAAGGACCAATCAGGGCTGTTACTTCACCCTGTTTTGCTGTAAAGGATACGTTTTTTAATACCTGCTTCCCATCATTGTATGCAAAGCCAACATTGCTAAATTTGATATCATACCCTTTATTTGAAAGTCTGTCTGTACCTGTCTGCATAGCATGTTCTAAGATTTCATTCATTCGGCTGCATGGTACATTCAGTGCAATGATTCCACTTAAATTATCAAGTGTTGTTGTCATCGGGTCATAAATTCTTGAAACTACCAATAAAAACATGAAATAGGTAAGCACACCGATACTTCCGTCTGCTAATAATTTTCCGCCCACAAGCGCAGTGGTAGCAATTCCAAGCTTTAAAATCATTCTTGCAGAGCCATTAAATACAGCATTATTTAATTCTGTAATAATTGTTCGTTTCTCTACCGCTTTGATCTTTGCATCCAATCCAATCATGTAATCATCCTGTGAATTGTTCGCTTTCAGGTCTCTTAATGATTCCAGGCATTCCTGTATTCCGTCTGCAAATGCCATCTTCGCATCCATCTGTTTTTCCTGTTTTCTGTTTACAAATTTAGATGAAGTAAGAATAACCGCAAAAGCAACCGGAAGAACCCAAAGTGCTGCAATCGCTAATCTACAGTCAAAGAAAAACATACTGACAGCAATCAGAACCGTGGATGCAAGTGCGCCTACTAATTCCGGAATCCAATGGGAGGATGCTGTTTCAAGTAAAGCACAGTCTGCCATAATACTGCTTGTCAAATCAGCCAGATCTTTTTCGCTAAAGAAAGATAATGGAAGCTTCCGCAGCTTCTCTGCAAGTGATATTCTTCTGATGCCGCTTTCTTTGTAGGTGGAAAGAAATGTTGCATTATATTGCAAATAAGTGGTAACTAATATAAGTGCTAAGCAAAGAATACTTCCTATTACATAAAACGAAATCCTGTCTGCAGGCGCTTTCTCTTCCATTAAATCCGAAACAAGAGAATACAGCAGTCCCACCGGAAATATTAACACAAGATAAGATAAGGTACAGCATACAAACGCCTTTATCATATCCTTTGCACCACGCTCTGAGAGTGCATATTTATGTTGTAAATTCCTAATCATTTAAACTCAACCCTACTTTCCATTTTATCGCTTTTCCATATTCATTCCACATCGCAGAATAGATTCCGTTATTTTTCGTCAGATTATCATGTGTTCCGCTCTCCACTATTCTTCCTTCTTTTAATACATAGATTTTATCGCAATTTACTATGGTCGAAAGTCTATGTGCGATCATAATGACGGTCTTTCCTTTTGACAATTCCTGAAATGCTTTTTGGACTTTGATTTCATTGTCTGGATCTGCAAATGCTGTTGCTTCGTCTAATATGAGAATGGGAGCATTCTTCAGCATCACTCTTGCAATCGATAATCGCTGTTGTTCACCTCCTGAAAGGTAAATACCTTTTGCACCAATCACTGTATCCATTCCATTCGGAAGTTTTTCAAGAATGTCATCGCACTGTGCATCATGAAGTGCCTGAACCACTTCTTCTCTTGTGGCATTCTTTTTTGCCATTCTTACATTTTCAAGTACAGAAGCTTTTAATAGCTTTGAATCCTGAAATACAAAAGAAACTGTATTCATCAGCTCTTTTTCTGATAGTTCCTTTACATCAACTCCGCCAATGCTGACCTTACCGCTTGCTGCATCCCAAAATCTTGCTATCATGGATGCAAGAGTAGTTTTCCCTCCGCCTGACGCTCCAACCAGTGCAATATGGTCTCCCTGATTGATTCTTAGATTAATCCCATCCAGCGCATTTTTACTGGTTTCATTGTATCGAAAAGTTACTTCATCAAATTCAATGCTAAAATTCTTTGGAGATTTTGGTGTGGCCGGCACGGTAAGCGGCTGTATATTCATAATGGAATCAATTCGATTTAACGCATCTTCCACAATCATTACATTTTCACTGGCATACATAATTTTATTCAATGTAACTGTAATAACCGGTGTGATAATGATATAGAATATCAGGTTTAGTAAGAATTCATTCGTTACCCCATTTGATGTAAATACAAACGCTGCCGCAATTAATACTGAGAACACTGCGTTAATCACTGTTGTGTAAATCATCATGGGAACTCTCATGTCTATCGTATAAGCGATTACCCATTTTTCATATTCATCAATAGCTGCTTTGAATCTTTTGAAGGAAAAAACGGACTGTCCAAAGGTCTTTACAACGGGAATACCTCTCACATATTCCACTGCTTCATTAGACATATTTCCAAGAGAATCCTGGTACTGCTTCATTTTCTCAGCCATTCCTTTTCCTGTCATTGTGCTCATAACGGCAAATGCTGCGGCTACCGGAATCAGACTAAGCAATCCAAGTCTCCAGTCAAATACTAATAAAAGAACCAAAAGTCCCACTGGTGTTACATAGGCGCCAGTCTGATCAGGCAGCTGATGTGCCAGGTAGGTTTCTGTTGCAGCACTTGATTCGTCTACTATTTTTCTGATTTTTCCAGATCCAAAGCCTTCAAGGAATCCCATTGGGAGAGTAACAATATGATGCATTGCCTGACTTCTAATATTCGCCTGAACTCGAAATGCTGCTAAGTGAGAACACAATAAACCACACAGATAAATAAACATGGATAATATGGCAAATAGTACTGCCATCCATCCGTTATGCGTAATATTTACGGTTTCGCCAAAATTTGGCGCTACTTCCAATACTTCTTTTATGATTCTCCATATAAATAAAAATGGTGCCAATGCCATCAACGCACTGATTCCCGATAAAAGCCAGGAACTAATCGTCAAATACTTGTAATTACCTGCATATTCAAATAACTTCTGCAGGGAGCTTTTCTTTTTCATTACAATCAACCTCTTCTCTAAATTCCTTTTGTGCGTAATTCTTTACAGAATTAGTATTTAACTCTATAATGTTTGCAGATATTGCTTCTATGAATTCCATGTCATGTGTTACGACAATAATTGTTTTTCCCTTTGCTTTCAGCTTTTGAAAGATTGCAGAAACTTGAAGCATATGTTTATAATCCAGTCCACTGGTGGGTTCATCAAAAAGTAAAATATCTCGTTCTGATGCAATCGCTGTAGCAACTGCAACTCGTTGCTTTTGGCCGCCTGACAACGAGATTGGATGTCTGCCGGCATATTCTAAGAGATCCAGTTCTGCCAAAATCTCTTGTGCTTTCTCTTTGTCTTCCTGTTCCATACTAATTAAAACTTCATCAAGTACACTTTCTGTAAAAAGCTGATGGTTTACATCCTGCATCACAAGAAAACATTCAGCAAGACACTTTTTTCTTTTTATCATGGCTCCATTTTTTATCATACGTGTTTTACATTTTTTCTCTAATCCGCAAATACAGCGAAGAAATGTGCTTTTCCCCAGACCATTGTGCCCTATAATTGCAGTAATTTCATGCTCAGGGATTTGTATTTTCGATATATCTAATATCTGTTTTCCTTTCTTGTATCCAAATGTAATATCTTTAAACTCTATGTTTTTTATGTCTGTTGCTTTATGCATTTTTGATATTTTCTGTTCATTATTAGAACGAAGTCCCATGCTGTGAAGTTCTGTTTCTGATAACTTTAGAAATTCTGCTGGCTGCATATCTTTTGCTATCTTTCCAGATTCCAGAAAAATCACTCTGTCAATAAGATTCCAGATGTATGCTAATCGATGTTCTGCAATCACAATTGTTTTCCCTTGCTGTTTCCATCGTAAGATCATGTTATGAAGTAACTTCATTGAATGCACATCCAAATTAGCAGATGGTTCATCCAAAACAAATACTTCAGGAGAACTCGTTGAAACGCAGGCACAGGCAATTTTTTGTTTTTCTCCGCCGGATAGTTCAAAGATACTTCGGTCCATCAAACTTTCCATCTGAAATTCAGTAACTGTTTGATTGACTCTTTTTAATATCTCAGCTTCTCTAATACCTTGATTTTCAAGTCCAAATGCTACTTCACTTCTGGTATCCACATTAAAAAATTGGGATCTTGGGTTTTGAAATACGGTCCCTACGATTTTGGCTGTATCATATAATTCCTGGCTTTGTATTTCCTGTCCATCTACTCTTATTTTTCCTGTTAATCTACCCTCATAAAAATGTGGAATTAATCCATTAATAAGTCTGGTTATCGTTGTCTTTCCGCATCCTGACTCTCCACAAAAGAGTACCGCCTGCCCAGATGGAATCTCTAGGTTAATATCATGAAGTGCTCCATTATTTTCATTCTCGTCCCCATATTGAAAATGAACATTTTCTAAACGAATCATACTCTTACTCCTATCAAAATCAACACCCAATAGATTACTATGCAGATACTTAATCCAAGAAACAGTATATCCCATAATCCAAATCCAATTTTACAGATATTGGTTCTTTTTACTGGTGCACCAAGTCCTCTTGTCAGCGATGCTGCGGATAACTCTTCACCAATTTTTACTGAGCATGTCATAATAGGTATCAATCGATATTCCAACATTTTTCCCGGATGTTTCCCCCCCATTGCGATTCCTCTCATCCGCATTGCATCGTTAATGCTACCAGCTTCCTCTACGACCGTTGGAAAGAAACGAAACATAACGGATAAAGGAATGATAACCTGTTCCGGCATATGTATACGTTCCATTGCAGCAACAAATTCGCTCACCGTTGTCGTTGATACGGCATAGTATCCCATCATAAGCCCTGGCAAAAACGATGTAATCATTCCTGCTGTGGCAAGCATCAGAGAATTTAGAATCCCAGTTAAATGACCTAATACATAAAACTGTAGAAAGTATCCAAGCAAATACACCAATACAAAAACTATGCACTTTAACTTATTATTGCTGGTAAGTAAAAGAACGACTGGTACACACGCCAGGATAATTCTCGCCCATATGAGTTCGTTTCCGCCTGCTCCTCCTAGAACAAACACTGCAACCATTAGAAGCAATACTATCGTTGTTCTAGGATCAAGTCCAATTCCTCTTCTTTGCTTTCTACTGCTTAAAACCTCCATTATGCGATTCCTGCCTTTTTAAAATGCTTCTTAAGTAACGTTTTTCCTAATAAACCGCCAAGAATTCCGAAAACAAATGCAGCTGCTAAAAGAATAGGGCAAAGCCAGATCGGCATCAGGCTGTTTAATGTATTGATGTAATCTTCTCCAAAGCTTTGTCTGGCAGCCCAATAACTCTCACGTTTGAAGAATAGCGGTATAAAGTTTCCCCAAACCCATATACTAAATACACCACAAGTTAATACTGCTTTACTCTGGCTTTTGTAATTACCGCTCTTGTAGATCAATTCTGCTATCAGTCCTGAGAAAGCTCCTATAATCAGTGCATACTGTGCCATTCCCGTCAGCAGCATAAGAATTCCCATAATAATACTCATAATCCAAATCATTCCAAACTTTTTTACTTTCGTAAGGAATAACATAAAAGGCACTCCCGCAATCAGTGGAACCAAAACACATAGCATTGGCATCATAATCGGAATATAGCCTAACATTGCAACTGCAAATACAATCACAAAATAAATTGCTGAATAGATACCTACATTCATTAAATCCTTTCCTTGTAATTTGTTTGAACTGTCTTTCTTTGTTGACATGTCAATCCTCCTTGGTTAGTTCCCTCTAACCCATTATCATAATAATAGGTGAGCAGTTTAGTTTGGCTCACCTAACTCAATTGTTATTATATTGTTGTTTGAAACTTTTTTCTACTCCAAAAAATACAGAATGATCCATTCAGACAGACTTTCTAAATTCATTCGGTGTGATTCCCATGACACTCTTAAAGCTGCTGGCAAATTTGCTTGCATTGTCATAACCGACATTTCCCGCAATGACTGCTATATCATCTGTCGTACTTTTTAGCATTTTTGCTGCTTGTTGTATGCGGTATTCCTTTAAATATGCGTAGATGCTGTTCCCATAGACTTCTGTGAAATATTTTTTTACATTGGTTGCAGACATCTCGTATTGTTCAGACAGCTGATTGATTGTAAGTTTTTTATCTATATTTTTAATCATATAATTATGAATTTCTTTGATTATCGCAACTTGTTTCTTATTATAATATCTATTTTTTACACTCTCTGATTTAACATCCAAAACCGACATAAAAAGAAGAATCTCCATCACTTTTATCTGATAATAGGATTTGCGGATTTTTTCAGGAATCGCATATAATTCAGCAAACAGATGCTCAAAGTGGTCATTCTCACGAAACACATAACAATGCTGATTGGTCACAAATTTTTCTTTCACTTTCTTCAAGTCGATATGGATAAATTTCATCACATCCGGAATCTCTGCCTCTACTACCCCAAAATCAATTTCTATTGTCACACCATGATAGTGACTTAAAGGGAAATAGGAGTAATTCCGTACCCCATCTTTCGTATTTACCGCTATGTCTCCCTTCTTGATATATATATATTCGCCGCCTGCTGTTTCAAATTCAATTCTTCCCTCTCTGCAGTGGTTAATTTCAAAGATGTGATAAATATCGTCTTTACTGTCAATCGATATATCCTGTTTGTGAACGTCATTATACACCAGTGCAATGCCGGGAAATACTTCATACCTTGTTAAAATTGCGCTTCCTGATTCATCCTCTAATTTATAGATGATGCAGTCCTCTTCCTTCGTTGATACGATAACCTGATTTCCGTAATACTGTTTTTCTATATTCGTAGCTTTCATGTCGACCACTTTCCCTTACACATTCAACATGGATTTTTGGGTATAAATAAATGTTCCATATCCACGCCTTCAAGCTCCAAAAGTTTAATCTTGACTGCAATCCCCCCTGCATAACCCGTCAGGCTGCCGTTTGTCCCAACTACCCTGTGGCAGGGGATAATGATGGAAACCGGATTATGGCTTACTGCCCCACCGACTGCCTGGCCGGACATACTGCTCCGGCCTGTCTTCTCTGCTATTTCCCTTGCTATGTCCCCATAAGTCATGACATGTCCGTAAGGTATCCGGCAAAGGATATTCCATACACTCTGCCTGAATTCCCCTCCCGGCGGCTCAAGCATCAATTCCGATACCGCCGGTTTCTGCCCTGCAAAATATCTCTCCAGCCAATCCTTTGTATTTTTAAATATATTGAGACTGTCATCTCTCACTGTTTCGCCTGTTAAACCTGCGCAAAAATATTTTTGCCCATCTATCCACAGCCCTTCCAGGCTTTCTCCTTTTGAGGCAAGCCTGAGCAATCCTACAGGCGATAAATAATCTGTAATATAATGCATAATAACCTCCCTGCCATAGGGCACAGCTACCCTTATGTTTACTGTATCATATACAGGCCAGACCTTACGGCCTGACCTGAAGATTTAGTGTAAATGCTGGTAACTACTAAATACTGATATCATTCTATCAGGTTTCTTAGTCTGATGCAATCACAGAGATTATTATTCATTACTATTATTCTGTTCTGAGGGCGGTAACAGGATCTTTTTTTGCTGCCTTTTTTGCAGGTATAAAGCCGCCTACAAGAGTGAGCAGCATGCTTAACAGGATCAGTATAACTGCGTTCATGACAGGCAGTGAAGCATTCACTGCAGTTGTTCCGGCAACAGCATGTATGATTTCATTACCGGGTATTAAAAGAAGAAGTGTGATACCTATTCCAAGCAGTCCGGAACACAGCCCGATAATAAAAGTCTCAGCATTAAATACCTGGGATATATTATGCCTGGAAGCGCCGATGGCCCTGAGTATACCTATTTCTTTTGTGCGTTCCAGCACTGAAATATAAGTGATGATCCCAATCATAATAGACGATACTATGAGCGATACGGCAACAAAAGCAATCAATACATATGATATTACATTTATGATCGTCGTCACGGACGACATCAGCATTCCCACATAATCTGTATAGCTGATCTGATCCTCTTCCTTTGCAGTCTGATTGTATTTATCTATACAATCTGATATCGCATTTTTATCTTCAAAACTATCTGCATAAATATTAATGGCTGATGGGGCATCAAGGCTTACTACACCAAAAGCGCTCATATTATCATCATAACTTCCCGTAGAGATGTAGCTGTCATAAATAGACAGCAGGACGTCCTCATCCGGGTTCTCTAGGTAAGAGTCCAGCGCCGCTGCAAGCTGTTCTTCCCCCATATCCATCATCTGAGACGAGGCTGACTGAGTTCCAGACGGGACGCTTTCTAAAATGTCTTTAAAAAGCCGTGCCTTGTCTGATACGCCCAGAGCAGAGAGATATGTCTTTGTATTTTCAATTTTCTCATTATTATCAGCCGGTTCAAAAGCCAGTCCGTTCAGGACATTTATACTTTCATCTGCTTTCTGTGCCTGGACGATGGCACTTTGCTCTGTGTGGCTGATCAAATAGTCAGTCAGACCCTTTGTAAATCCAATTGGTGCATTTAAAGGCATTGTTTCCGTATCTTCTTTCGGACGCACCACACCAGTAACTTTTAATTTAACAGCATTTTCCAGAAGATTTTCCATTTTAGATTTATCATCGGCAATGCTGCGGAAGGTTCCATTCTCATTTTCCTCATAATAATCGCAGGAGGGAACCATATAGAATACTTTGCTGCAGATATCCTCATAGCTTAAACTCTGCGTACCTGCCTCTACAGGTTCTCCGTCCTCTATTTTTGTCATCATTTCCTTATACTCCGCAGATGGCAGTAATCCTAATTCATACAGCGTTGTTGATGATATTTCATTATTCTCATCTAAAACCAGGATAACCTCGTTATATTCTTCCGGCCAGGAACCGTATAAAACATCATAATTCTCAGTTACTGCGGTGCTGATGCCTTTTCCGTCACTGCCGGGCATGATCTCTTTGAAATTACCTGCAGACCCGGACATCATGCTGCCCATATTTCCCATACTTCCCATGTTTCCCATACTGCTCATCATTCTGCTGGAATTTGTGTCATTTTTATCTGTCAGTGTACTTCCATCTGTGTTGACAAGCACTTCATCCGGGTCATAGGCATAGACGTCAAACTTTGTATCATAAGAATATACGACACCATTCTCACCTACATACTGGTGTATTTCACTGTCCGGGTTGTCTATATATTTTTTGAAATCTGTAAGATTATTTTCTGTAAAGCTTGTTGTTATGCTGGATACCGCCTCAATAGCACTTCCATTTGAGTATACTGCATCCAGGCTGTGTCCTGTATCCTCCGAACCCGATAGTCTCCTTCCTGTTTCCATCATACTGCTCATATCAATTGTCTGTGCCTCAATAGATATGGGATATGATGTCATTGTACTTTTCTGGATATCTGAAATATACGTGTTTACTCCATTAGAAAGAGCCATTATCAAGGCAATGCCTATAATTCCGATAGAGCCTGCAAAAGCGGTCAGAAAAGTTCTTCCCTTTTTTGTTTTAAGGTTATTAAAGCTTAATGAAAGTGATGTTAAAAAAGACATGGAGGATTTTCCCATATTCTTATGTTTTGGTTTCTCAAGACTTGTATGATCCACCTCACAGGGATCAGAATCATCTTTTATCCTTCCGTCTCTTAATTTTACAATACGTGTCGCATATTTTTCGGCCAGCTCCGGATTATGGGTGACCATTACCACAAGCCTGTCATTTGCCACCTCTTTCAGCAATTCCATTACCTGGACACTTGTTTCCGTATCAAGTGCTCCTGTAGGTTCATCTGCCAGCAAAATATCAGGATCATTCACAAGAGCTCTTGCGATTGCCACTCTCTGCATCTGTCCTCCTGACATCTGGTTTGGCTTTTTATGGAACTGTCCGTCAAGGCCTACCTTTACAAGCGCTTCTTTGGCACGTTTCCGCCTCTCTGACTTGGAAATGCCGGATATTGTCAGCGACAATTCTACATTAGCCAGGACTGACTGGTGGGGGATCAGGTTATAGCTCTGAAATACAAAACCTATAGTATGATTCCTATAGGAATCCCAGTCACGGTCCTTATATTTTTTTGTTGAGATCCCATTGATGATCAGATCACCGCTGTCGTATCGGTCAAGTCCGCCTATAATATTTAGTAATGTTGTCTTTCCAGAACCGCTTGGCCCAAGAACAGCGACGAACTCATTGTCTCTTAAGTTCAGGGAAACATCATCAAGAGCAGTCTGAACTAAATCCCCTGTGATATATTCCTTCTTGATTTTTTGTATTTGAAGCATATGATGACTCCTTTCATTTGCATGCCTGTATGCTGTGTCTTACAGGACAATACTATTTTTGATTATGCTGCTTT
Organism: Murimonas intestini; assembly: GCA_003148945.1. Classification (GTDB taxonomy): domain Bacteria; phylum Bacillota; class Clostridia; order Lachnospirales; family Lachnospiraceae; genus Murimonas; species Murimonas intestini. The sequence goes on from QGGY01000001.1 coordinate 771,258, forward strand.
TATTGTCTTATGCATCTTACTATACTTTGAAAAACTGAAAATAAACTCATACAATTTATTTTCAGTTTTTCTTTTGTGATATAATGATAAGTATTGGATGACAGGAGGTTTTAATACATGTTTCAGATATTAGTTGTAGAAGATGATAAAAATACATCAAAACTTATGAAGGCTGTACTTTCTCATGCCGGATATGAGGTTTTTCTTGCTTCTGACGGTCTTGCTGCATTAGATATTACAGACCATCAGCATATTGATCTGATTGTCCTTGATATTATGATGCCCAAAATGGATGGGTATAAATTTACTGAGACTGTCAGAGCCTGCGGTGATACAACACCTATCTTAATGGTTACAGCAAAACAGCTGCCGGAAGAAAAATGCAGGGGGTTTCTGGCAGGTACGGATGATTATATGGTAAAGCCCGTAAATGAGGAGGAGATGCTGCTGCGTATAAAGGCTCTGCTGAGAAGGGCCAAAATAGCAAACGAACACAAACTGTATGTTGGAAAAATAGTCCTGGATTATGATTCACTGACAGTTACCCGTGGGAATGCCAGCCAGACGCTTCCCCGTAAAGAATTTCTGCTTCTCTTTAAGCTTCTCTCCTATCCCGACAAGATATTTACCAGGTTACAGCTGATGGATGAAATCTGGGGATTGGAATCGGATACGGTAGATACAACAGTAAATGTCCATATAAACAGGCTTCGCAAAAGATTTGAAGAGTGGCCGGAATTTAAAATACAGGCTATCCGTGGTATCGGATATAAGGCGGTGATACAAAATGAAAACCAGATTAACTAAATATTTGAATAAGATACGTCTCTCTCTTCTGTTCGCTGCCACATTCTTTTTGATCATGCTGCTGGCCATGCTGCTTGTTTTACTTGGAATGATCTTATTGAACAGGCTGGGAGTGCCCCACGGCAAACCAGACGGACTTCCCCTTTTGCTGTTTGCACTTGTCAGCTTATTGGTGGGAACACTGCTGGCGGCTGTTTTCAGCCACCGGCCCTTAGCACCTATCAGAAAGATCATAGAGGCCTCAGACCAGATTGCCAGAGGCAATTACAATACCAGGATCCATCTTGTGGGACCTGATGAGTTTAAACATCTGAGCAGCAGCTTTAACCACATGGCTGAAGAGCTTGAAAGTGTTGAGATGCTCAGAAGCGATTTTGTTAATAATTTTTCCCATGAGTTTAAGACCCCCATTGTTTCTATCAGGGGATTTGCCAAAATGTTAAAACGTGATGACCTTACACAAGATGAAAAAAATGAATATCTTGATATCATTATAACAGAGTCTGAACGTTTAACAGAGCTTGCAACAAATGTACTTAATCTGTCAAAAATAGAAAAACAATCTATTTTGACGGACAAAACACATTACAATGTGAGTGAGCAGATAAGACGGGTTATTGCACTATTAGATAAAAAATGGTCGGACAAGCATATGGAGATCATATTTGACTGCGAAGAAATAATGCTTAATGCAAATGAAGAGTTAATGAACCAGGTCTGGATAAACCTGCTGGATAATGCAGTTAAATTCTCACCGGATTACGGTATGGTAGAGATAAAAATCTTCCATGATGACACTGACATTGTTTTTACTATAGCAGACCAGGGCGGAGGAATTCCGCCCGAGACAGCCAGACACATTTTTGATAAATTCTTTCAGGGGGACGTTTCTCATTCGGCTGCCGGAAATGGGATAGGACTTACAATAGCCAGGCATATTATTGAACTCCATCATGGAAGTATTTCATTAGATACAAACAATCAGATTGGGGCAAAGTTTATTATTAGAATTCCGGAAGTTTGATTTTTAATGGCAGACTATAAAGGCCTGCCTGTGTCTTTTCATGAGCTCTTCGATGAGTTCGTCAAACTGCTCATCGCCAAGATGCTCCCGGGCACGTTTCTGCCAGTCTGCCCGGTTATCTATTCTCCGGGAAGCTGCCAGCCTGGTCTCCTGAAAAGCAATGATACGGTCCAGATACTCTCCAAAATCCTGCAGTTCTTTTTCTGAAAGACAGCTGAAAATATCGCAGCTGTCTTTTTCAGCCGGACGAAACTCCCGGCCTTTTTCCGTGATATTTACTAATATTGTTTCCTTATTCCCCTCCTGCTGCGTGCACTGTACATATCCTGATTTCTCCATTCCATTTAATATTTCAATCAATATTTTCTGATGGATGTCTAACAGATATGATAAATCGCCAGTACTGATTTCAGGCTTGATTTTCAGCATCGCCAGTACACGTCCCTGTTCCCGGCCTGTATCACAAATTTGGCCATATTCTGTACAGCCATATATTTCTTGTTTGCAAAGCAGTCCCTGAACATGGGCAAGTTTTTCATATAATCCTTCATATATATTATTCATGATAAAACTCCTTACTCAACTATCTGATTTTAGCATACCAGTCATCTGTTTGTTCTTTGCTAAAATTGTGTTTCAGAATTATTAATGATTATACAGATTTTACCCATTGACTCTTCCCCTGGGGTAAGGTATAAGATGGTATAAGAATATGCCAGATGTATAGAGATCTAAAGGGAGGATTTACATGTTATCTATCGGAGAGTTTTCAAATATATGCCAGGTTTCTGCAAAAACACTTCGCTATTATGCTGAAATAGGATTGATTCTGCCTGAGGAGATCAATCCCGAAAATGGCTACAGGTATTATTCGATCAGACAATTAGAAACTATGTTATTTATCAACCGTCTGAAATCCTACAGCTTTTCTTTAGAGGAGATTAAAGCTATTCTGCATTCAAAGGAACCCCAGGAAGAAAAGCTCTGCCTGGAGCTCATCAGAAAGAAACATCTGATTGAAAGAGAAAAACTGGAACTAGTAAAAACTTTAGCACAGCTGGATGCTGATATAACAAATTTAGAACAGGGAAAGTCTATGATGTCGTATATGGATAATATTGATGTACAGCTTACAGAAGTTCCACCCATGTATCTTCTGTCTGTCCGCAAGATGGTCCATGAAAATGATTTTGAGGAAGAATACAGGAATTGCTTCGGAGAAATATTTAAGAAAATCATAGACAGGAAATTAACTGCGGCGGCTCCCCCAATGGTGCTTTTTCACAGTGAAGACTACACCCCCCTTGGGATGGATACGGAATTTGCAATTCCAGTAAAGGAGTACGCCACAGGTACAAGAGACTTTAAGCCGGGACTGTGCCTGAAAACAGTCTTAAACGGCCCTTATTCCGGTTTGCCGTCTGTATATGCCAGACAGATGGAATGGGCGGAAAAAGAAGGCTACAAAGGCCATGATGCACTTTTTGAAGTCTATATAACAGACCCCTCTCAAGTCACAAATGAAAGCGGGCTTATCACAGAAGTCTGCTATCCTGTTAGAAAGATAAAACCACTGAGGAAACATTGATTCACAGAAGCGAATGTCCCTTTTTACAGATTTCGTAGATCTCATCATATTTTTCTTCTATGAGCGGAGTTACCTTTTTTGTCCTGGATGCAGTAAGTTTGCGGTAGATAAAATATGGAAGGATCCAGCCAAGAAACCCCGGTACAGCAAGTATAATGCACAAAACTACAGCGGGAGGTGAGGCAGTTACTGCGAAGACAGATCCGGCCATAAACGCAGTACCTGTAAGCCCTGATGCAAGGGAACAGATAACCGCCATTGTTGTCCTTGATTTTTCCAGAGCTGCCAGTTCAGCCGCGCAGGCTTCAAAATGACGCTGCAGCCTGGTCAGTTCAGTTTTGTTGATTATCTTCCTGTCTCTTTTCAACTGGACTGTACATTGTCTGCCAGTATTTCTGACAGGAACATTGGCATCAGGAGTCCAGCCAAAATGTTCGTAACAGTCAAGGAAAAAAGATACCTGTTCTTCGTTTACAGTCACTTCCTTATATTCATATCCTGTAAAATCTTTTTTTGACAATCCTCTGTCCATATTTTATTCTCCTATATTCAAGCCTTTGATTTACACGGGCAATAAGCCAATTCAGACTCTCTTAAGGGCCGCAGGTACAGTAACAAGAAAGACTGTACCTGATCCTTTCCGGCTTTCTACAGAAACCGTTCCGTCTGACAGCTCCAGGACACGTTTCACCAATGCAAGCCCAAGGCCGTTTCCTTCCGTAGAATGCGATGTGTCACCCTGATAAAATTTATCAAAGATATGTTTTAAAGTTTCCTCATCCATGCCGCAGCCTGTATCTGACACGGTTACCTTTATCTGCCCCCCTTCACTCACCTGGCGGAGCAGGACTCTGCCTCCCCTGGGCGTGAATTTCAGGGCATTTGATAAAAGATTATTCCATACAAGCTCTAGAAGGCCGGGATCTGCCTCCACATATGCCCTGTCGTCAAGATCAGCATCAAATTCAATCTCCTTTTGTTCCCACATATCCTCATACTGCAGCGCACATTCACAGAGCTGTCTGCACACATCATAAATTTCCGGTACAGGCCTGATCGTCTGTTTTTCAAGTTTGTTCAGCTTCAGCATATTAGTGATCAGGCTGGACAGCCGTCTGGACGAAGACAGGATTGTCTCTGCGTACTCCATCCGCTGTTCTTCACTGATCTCTCTGCGCTGCAGAAGCTCGGCATTACTCTGAATGACTGCGAGAGGTGTTTTTATCTCATGAGAAACATTTGAAAAGAAATCTGTTTTTAATGTCTCAATACTTCCTAACTCTTCTACCATTTTATTAAAATCTTCAATCATCAGATCCAGATAATCTGCCTTATCTGACGTGTGGATGGGGGCAACATAGACGGAAAAATCTCCTTCCGCTACAAGGCGGCTCGCCCTGGCAAGCTGTTTCATAGGTTCGTCATATGTTTTCTGCATACGCCAGCGGGTAATGACTGTAATTCCCACGGCTATGAGGGACCAGTATAATATGGGGATTACCGCCTGAACCCACTCATTCCATTGTAATTTGTTCATAAGTACAATGATTCCTGTATGAATCCCTGACATTAAAAGCAGCACAACCAGATACATAGCAAATATAGACGTGGGGAACCTTGACTCCATGGAACCTTTTTTCATTTCAGCACCGCCTTATATCCAAGTCCCCTTACTGTTTTAATTTCAAAACCATCGCAGGAGGAAAATTTGTCACGAAGTTTTGTTATATAGACATCAACTGCCCTTAAGCTGGTGCTGCTGTCCAGCCCCCAAAATTCATCCATAAGCTGTGAACGTGAGAATGTCTTTTTAGGATAAGAGAGAAGTTTGTACAGGATATTGAACTCCCTTGTAGTCACAGTGATCTCCTCACCATCTATTGCTGCCGTCATACCGTCCGCATCCATTTCCAGATTTCCCACTGTCAGCCGGCGCTCCATCTCAATATTTGCCCGGCGCAGAAGCGCGCGGACGCGCATTTCCAGCTCCGCCAGTTCAATCGGCTTAACCATATAGTCATCAATTCCCAGCTTATATCCCCGCTGTTTGGAGGTTAAGTCATCTTTTGCTGACATAAAAAGAATGGGGATCTGTTTATTGATCTGCCGTACTGTCTCTGCAAATTCAAACCCGTCAGCCACGGGCATCATGATATCTGAGATAATAAGTTCATAGATATTATTGTACATTTCTTCATATGCATCATTGGCGCTCAGGACACCCTTTGCCTCGAACCCACAGTCATTTAAATAAGTGCACACCGCCTGGTTTAACCTGCTGTCATCGTCTACAACAAGAATATGAATCATAATATTTCCTCCGTCCCTGTTTCAATATCACTTTATGTATATTTCCCAGCATAGCCGTAATGGCAGCTGTATCTCTGTATTATCTTATTTTACAGCATCATAGCTCAATTAAGTTTGTACATTGTTTGAGAATTGTTTCAGAATTGTTAATCCACCTCAAAAGCGGCAGCAGTCCTATTTCACTGCCGCCGCCTCTGTGTTTCTTTCCATTTGTCTGACAAGAGATACTCTTCCAGTAACTCTTCCAGCGCTTTTACATCTATGGGTTTTGCAAAATGCGCATTCATCCCTGCACGGAGCGCATCCCGCACATCCTCCTCAAATGCGTTCGCTGTCATGGCAATGATAGGAATTTCTTTCATATCCGGCCGTTCCAGGAGACGGACAGCCTTAGCTGTCTCATACCCGTCCATTCCCGGCATCTGTATATCCATAAAAATCAAGTCGTAATGATTTTCCTCACTGGCAGCGATCTTTTCCAGCGCTTCTGCCCCATCACAGGCCTCTTCCACCTGAATTCCCAGCTCCCTTATCAGTGTACCGGCTATTTCCCGGTTGATTGCATTATCCTCAACCAGAAGAATGCATTTGCCTGAAAAATCTTTTGTAAGGCCATATATATCACCGTCATCAGGTAATTTATCTCCGCTCAGCTCATTGAGAAGATAACATATCTTGGCCCTGTAAAATGGCTTAGCCAAAAATGCTGTCACTCCGGCGCTGCGCGCCTCGCTTTCTATCTCAGCCCAGTCATAGGCTGTCAGAATGATGACAGGTATCTCTTCACCTATCCTGGCCCTGATCCTGCGGGCTATCTCCACGCCGTCCATATCCGGCATCTTCCAGTCAATGATAACAAGCCTGAACGGGTCCTGTGTATGAGATTCTTCTAAAACTAACTTCACTGCAGTTTTTCCGTCAGTGACAAACTGAGCACGCAGTCCCATATCCTCCAGAAGTTCAACGGCATCCTCACATGTCACCCTGTCGTCGTCCACAATGATGCTGCGCACGCCTACCCATTCTTCCGGAACCTCCTCCTGTTCTGCATCCTGTTTTTTCATGGAGAATGTCACCAGGAAGACGGAACCTTCACCGGGCACACTCTCTACCTGGATATCTCCATCCATCATATCAATGAGGTTCTTCGTGATCGCCATGCCAAGCCCTGTCCCCACGATCTTACTGCTTGTAGTATCCTGGGCACGTTCAAACGGCAGAAAAAGCTTCTCCAGAAATTCCGCATCCATGCCCATGCCTGTATCCTCACAGCGGAAGAGATAATTATGATAACCCTTGCGCGGACTGCTCTCCTGGTGCATCTCCACACTGACCCTGCCCCCGGCTGGTGTGTATTTTACAGCATTGCTCAGGATATTGATGCACACCTGGCTGATGCGCAGAGGATCTCCTATTACTTTTTCATTACGCAGTACTGAAAGGTGAACATCTAAGGCCAGATGCTTTGCATCTGCCTGAGACCGCACAAGTTCCACTGCCTCTGAGACTATTTCCGCCAGATTAAATGGCTCTTCCCTCAGGGATAATTTTCCGCTCTCTATCTTGGACATATCCAGGACATCATTGATCAGCCCCAGCAGATGTTTGCTTGACAGATTGATTTTTTTCAGGCATTCTGCCACCCTCTCCCTGTCATCCATGTGCGCAGCAGCGATAGCCGTCATCCCAACAATCGCGTTCATAGGTGTGCGTATATCATGGCTTATACTGGAGAGAAACTGGCTCTTAGCCGCATTGGCTGCTCTGGCGTTTTCCAGGGCGATCTGCAGCGCCATCCGCTGCTGGTCTTCCTCATATCTCTGCTCATCGATCCTTCTGGAAATCAGGATTGCAAGCTGGTCGTCAGAATAAGGATTCTCTACATAAATGACCTGTGTTGAGGTCCAGTGATAATTGCCGTCTATCAGCAGCTGTTTTGCTTCCAGAAAGATCTCTTTTTTCTCTTTTCCCAGTTCTGACCGGAGTTTCCCGGGTGCAAAACGGTTCTGGAACTCGTCATGGTAATCAGGATGTACAGAAGGCAGAAATTCTTTGTACAATTCACTGTATGAGCTTTGTCCCCCCATATTTACCATAAGTCCCGGCTTAACATATATGAATTTAAGAGTATCACACGTCAGATTTACACTGATGATTACCGGATAAACATTTGCCACAGCGCCCACAAGCAGCATGCGTTCCTGCAGATTTTCTTTTTTTGCAGCCTCTTCAGCCAGCTTTTCTTTTGTAATATCATGGAATGTGGCAATAAGGATGGCATCGCCATTTTCGTCCAGCGTCTTCTCCACAATACCAGATGCCCAGAAAAATCCGCCTTCCTGATTCAGAATACGGTTTTCAAATATATTTTTTTTATTCTCATCTGCTGTATTCTGAAAGACTTTCTCCAGATCTTCATAATCGTCAGGATGTATCACCTCATTCAGATACTTTCCTAAAGGCGCACTGTTAGGGGCATCTGCCGGATAATCCAGCATTCTCAGTCCTTCGTTGTTCAGCTGGATAAACCTGTGGGGCGTATCCACTGTTATCAGTGCGATTCCTTCCGGTACAGCATTATAGAGGTGCCCAATATAAGAAGCCTGATTGCGCAGCCTTCTGTTCATTTTATTTACATGGTAAAAATAAAAGAGAACCAGGATAAGGATGCCTGCAATTATACTCAGTATCAATATAAAGGTGCGTATCAGGATCTGATTTGTCTGTGCATCTACTACTTTTTTGGGGATGATCGAGATCAGATACCAGTCTGACTGCAGCCCCAGCGGAGTATAACAAAACACAGTACCTTCCCCCTGATAGGAAAATACAGCCCAGCCCGTCTTCATATCTTCCAGTGACCGGGCAAACTTTTCAAGCTGTCCCTGTTCATTTTCTGTGACAGAAAGCATATCAAATAAATTCTGAACAGTTTTGTTGCTGTTGGGATGGGGCGGACGTATGAGAACATCCCCTGCCGTATTAACTACATAGGAAAAACCGGCATCATTATAAAAAGAAAGAGTAAAGCTGTCCACGATACTGTCTACTTCATACTCTTTTACAAGATACCCTTCCATATTGTCCTGCATCACAGCCTTCACAGACACATTAAATGTGTTCATCCCTGTCACACTGCTTATATGAGGAGATATGATACCATTCATGTCATCAGCTGTTTCCAGCCATGCGCTGACTTCTTCATCCGGCTGTACGCCGTCCGGGAGTAAGGTTCCGTCACGGAGATAGAGAGCAACATTTTTATCAATCTGGGTGTAATCATGAAGCACTTCATCAAGCCTGTCCATCTCTTCTTTGGAAAACCTGGTCAGGGACTGAGACAATATTCCCAGTGATTCGAAATCATTATTAAGCTGTACTCTCAGCGTACTGCATCCCTGCTGAGTGCTTTCCATTATAGTGCTGATTGACTGCTGCCACAGCTGCTTCTTAACCTCACTGATAAAAAGAAAAGTAAGCAGACAAAGCACAGTGCCTATGAGGACAGCTGCAATTCCTATCTTATATTTTCCCCTTCTGGAATCTTCTTGCCTTATCACAGTTTTCCCCTTTCTGCCGCCGCTTCCCGGTCCATCCATTCCATGGCATTTTCCAGCGCCTCACCTGCCAGCAGCTGCTTAGACACATCAGCTGTTAAGTTCCATATGGGGAGGTTTAGCTGCCCGTCTGTTCCTATAACGGTCCTGTTCTCTTCGTAGCAGGAAATCAGGGGCTGTATGGCTTTAACGGTTGAAGGGCTGCCTCCCTTCAGCGGGCTGAAGGAAGACTGCTGGTCTGCAAATTTCCGGATATTTTCTTCCTTAGTAAAAAATTCTACAAATTTGACTGCAGCATCCATATTTTCGCTTTGTGCATTTATACTCAATCTCACATCAGGATTTATTACAAGCATATTTCCATCGTCCAGGATGGGAAGAGGTGCTATGGCAAATTCAAATCCAGGGTCCATCCCTTCTACCCTTCCGGCGGCCCAGGCGCCTGTAAGCATAAAGGGTGATTCCCCCTTTGCAAACTCAGTCAGATCATCCTCTGTCTTCTTTGTGTCCAGGGCCTTCTCTGCATCAATAAATCCCTTCTGTATGAATTCCTCAGCAATGGAAAACCCGGATGTGAGGTATTGGCTCAGTTTCTCAGTTCCGCTGTTCAGATTTCCAAAGACCTCACTCTGGCGGTCATCCTGATAAACAGAGTAGAACCCCTGTCCGATAGCCAGCGTTTTAAGCGAGATGTCATTATTAGCTATAACCGGAGTGATTCCCTTCTCCTTAAAAACACTGCATGTCTTTTTCCAATCCTCCAGATTTTCCGGTATTTCCTGTTTATATTCTTTTAAAAGATCCAGATTACAATACAGGCCAAAAGCAGTCACAACAGTGGGTACCCAGTGGATATGCTCTCCTTCTGCCATCTGGCTTAACATAAGATCAGTATATTCTGGTATAGAAGCAAGTCCTGACAGATCGGCAACCTGATTCTTCTCTTCCAGTTCAAGAAGTATATCATGATTAACCATAAATACATCGTCACCTTTTCCGGCTTCCATTCTTTTTTCCAGGGCATCATAATAGGCTGAGCCCTTCAGGCTCTCATAGGATACACGGATATCAGGATTTTCATCCATGAACTCTGAAATGATGCTCTCTATAACTACTACATTTTCTGGCTCGTATTTATTTCCGAAAAAAGTGAGTGTTGTAACGGTGGTCTGCTGTTCTTCATAATTCTCTACAATATTCCGTTCACTGCATCCACCCAGAATCAGGGTGCCTGCGAGGACTAACCCGCACAGCACCCTGAACCTGCCTCTTATACCGCAGCTGTTTGTCATCTGATACTTCCCCTTTATGTTTGTGCACGTTACAACGATTATAACATATTAGTGCATCAAACACAACACACGCTGCGGTGCAGAGATTCTGCTTATAATGTTTCTAATTTATTTTTCTACAGATATTTCATTGCAATATCATTCAGCTCTGCAAGAAGCTTCTCATTTCCCGGCTTTTTACAGGCCGGAACAAATATTTTAATAGTTTCTCTTGATTTTTCCTTCCTTGCCTCTTCATCCATATATTCAATAGTACGCATATTATGAAGACGCTCAGCCAGCTTCACTAAAAGCGCATTATCTGTAAGATCCGGTATATCCCGGTCCTGGTCGGAGATTTCTTTCAGTATCCCCATAGCTGCTTCAGAAATGTCCCCGGCATAATCCTCTATGCTGGCACTTGTTTTTGTGAAAGCATCGCAGAGCATACCGGCAATGACTGTATCCTCATCTGCTTCAGCCTCCGCCAGCAGAAGAGCTACATGAAGAGGATGAGTCACATACTCTTCACCTGAATACCTGTTCATACCCTGGTAAATGCTGCAGGCTGCATTATAACCACGCTTTAACCCGTCCATATCGCAGCCTCTCCCATTTTCCAGCACTGCCTCCGACAATTTTTCAAATAACTCTTCTTTTCCCATGTGCTCATCCGTCTGTGTCATAAAGATATGTCCCATATACATCTCCCTGCCTTTCTTATTATTATCGCTCCAGTTTTTTTGCAGCCCAAACACTTTCAGAAGCTCAGGAGGAAAACCGAATTCTTTTTTAAAGGCCCTGCAGAAACCGCTGGGTGACTGATAGCCGCATGACAGTGCTGCATCCAGGATCCTGCTGCCATCAAGTATTTCCTTTGAAGCACGTATCAGCCTGCGCTGCCTTATATATTCCTGAACAGCAAGGCCGCTCTCCTTCTTGAAAAGCCTGGCAAAATGATATACAGAATAGCCGGCCCATCCTGCAATCACCTCGATTTCAAGGGATTCGTCCAAATGCTCATTAATATATTTCTTAACCTTCAATATAAATTCTGTGTTTTCCACTTTCTTCACCTCCCTGTCTGGTAAATCCAGTATAAGGCAGATCTGGATTATTATCTTTGCCATTCTTGCTGTCTTGAGCTGTTTCCTGGAATAAAAAAGAATCCCGCAAGCGGGATTCTCCGCCTGCGGCGGGTCGCTTTAGCGACATGATTCCTTACCGCCGCAGTGCGATCCTCGCGGAGCGTTTTTTGTTACATAGGACGAACTTTCCTATGTAACAAAAAAACAGCCCCGGATCTCTCCGGAGCAATTATTTGCCAACACTTTTCTGATTTCTGACAATCTGCACGAGTGTCAGCGTTCATTCAGAAATGCCGCCACAGCTTCAGGCGTGGTATTCTGTGCAAGAGCTTCTGTTACCTGAACAGTGGAGAGCCCGAATACTTTCTCATCAGAGAGGTGTGCCCATATAAAGGCTCCCAGAATGGCAGCGGAGATTATCAGCCGAAGGGAAAAAGTTCCGGGAAGTCCTGATTCCTCAGGAGCACTGCAGTCTGCAGCCGCCGGACGGCTCTCATATCCATATCCTGATGTGAGGTACGCAGTCCTCTCTTTCAGCCTGGCGGCATTCTCTTCTGCTTTCCTGCGCAGCTCCATTGCTTCTTCTTCCGCACTTACATAAACATATTGCTCATCCGTATCCTGCTCTTCAGCCATCCGGGCAGGCAGGCAGTCTTCCCAGTCATCGGGCCTCATAATATCACTCCCGGCCAATAGTTTACATAATTTAATTATGTAAACTCATAACCTGCTTTTTATAAATCCTATGCCACAGGGACATGTATTAGTACAGGAATATGTATCTGGTCACGGAGCTGCGGGCAGCAGAAATTATCATCTCCTGGCGAGTTCTCTTGTGATATCTTCCCATGTCACCCCTTTTTCAGCCATCAGTACCATGACATGATAAAGGAAATCAGAAATCTCGTATTTGATTTCTTCCGGATCAGGATTTTTGGCAGCTATGATGATCTCTGTGGCTTCTTCTCCCACTTTCTTTAATATCTTGTCAATCCCCTTATCGAACAGATAATTTGTATATGACCCTTCTTTCGGATTCTGTCTGCGGTCTTCAATGACTGCAAATACATTTTCGAACACCTTCATAGGATTTGTGTCATCATAATCTTTTTTGACAAGGTTTGTGTAGAAACAGCTCCTGTTCCCTGTATGGCAGGCAGCGCCGATCTGTGCCACCCTGGCCAGCAGTGTATCTCTGTCACAATCCACAGACAGCTCCTTGACATACTGGAAGTGGCCTGAGGTCAGACCCTTTACCCAGAGTTCACTTCTGCTCCTGCTGTAATATGTCATCCGCCCTGTCTTGATAGTTATATCGAAGGCTTCCCTGTTCATATATGCCAGCATCAGGACTTCCCCTGTCTTATAATCCTGGGTGATGACAGGAATCAGCCCGTCGCTGTTTAACTTGAATTCCGTGAAGCTCAGGGAGCTTTCAAATGTATTCACGGACAGGCCGGCTTCCTTTGCAGCAGCCTTCAGCTCCATGACAGGAAAGTCAGACGCTGTCAGAACTGTGCAGCAGATACCGCTGATGCCATCTGATTCCAGCAGCTTTAATGCTCCCTCAGGATCCATGCGGCGTGAAAACGGCAGGATGGGCGCTGTAAGTTTGTGGTCCGCTTCCTTGATATTCACACCGTCCGCAAGCAGGAGCACCTCTGAGGCAAATTCCTCGATCAGTTCTTTCTTTGTATTCAGGACAGAGAGATTCTCCGTGCAGACACACATCTTATTTTTTCCGAATCTCTTTGAAGCCTCTTCCAGCAATTCTATGTTATCCTGTCTTGCAAAATTCAGAAATACCTTTCTGGCTCCTGCATAGATCAGTTTTTTTACATCTTCCAGGCGGTTAATATGTCCCCCGGCCATGATCGGAAGATCTGTCTGGCGCACGATTTCCTTTATCAGGGCTATGGCTGCCTCATGTTCCCCATCGCCTTCTGACAGATCAAACACAACAAGTTCGTCAGCTCCGTTGTGGTCATATTGTCTGGCCAGACGAATGGGATCCCCATCCTCAAAGAGTGCCGGATCATGAAAATCTTTTACTGCCCTGCCGTCCTTCAGAAACAGGTAAGGGACAAATTTCTTCTGCATATTATAAACTTCCTTTCGTTGAGAGTACATCTGTGATACGCCCGTCCTTTGACAGAGCCGCATCCAATGCTTTGGCAAATGCCTTGAACATCGCTTCGATCATATGGTGGCCGTTGCCCGGAGTGAGAACCTTGATATGCAGGTTCATGCCTGCGCTGTAGGAGACGGCATAGAAAAATTCTTTTACCATCTCTGTATCCATCTCTCCCACTCTTTCTACGGGGAATTCGGCGTCAAATGACAGATACGGCCTCCCGCACAGATCTACTGCGCAGATAACCAGAACCTCATCCATGGGCAGGATCTGGCTCCCGTAACGGCGTATCCCGGTCTTGTCACCTGCTGCTTCCCTGATGGCATTGCCAAGCACTATTCCCGTATCCTCAATAGTGTGGTGACAGTCCACACACAGATCTCCCTGGACATCCAGCTTCATGTCAAAGAAGCCGTGACGTGAAAAGCCTTCCAGCATATGGTCAAAAAATCCGATGCCTGTTCTGATCTTGGCTTTTCCGTTTCCGTCAAGATCCAGGCACATGGTGATTTTCGTCTCTTTTGTATTGCGCTCCACCGTGGCTGTTCTGGATGGATTATTCATCTTTATCCTCCCCTTCAAAACGTACCCTGATAGAGTTTGCATGGGCGGTCAGCTGTTCAGATGTGGCAAACTGTATGATGTCCTTGTGTATGGGATCAAGCGCCTCTTTAGAGTAATAGATGATACTGGATTTTTTGACAAAATCATCCACACCCAGGGGTGAGAAAAATTTGGCTGTTCCGTTTGTGGGAAGTACATGGTTCGGCCCCGCAAAGTAATCGCCAAGAGGTTCGCTGCTGTATTCCCCGATAAAAATAGCTCCCGCATTGCGGATCTTTGTCATTACCTCAAACGGATTCTTTGTCACGATCTCCAGGTGTTCACTTGCAATCTCATTTGCTGTCTCTATTGCCTCTTCCAGACTCTCTGCCAGCAGTATGTATCCGTAATTGTCCAGTGACTTCTCAATGATCTCTCTCCTTGACAGCTCTCTCAGGAAGCCGTCCACCTCCATGGATACTTTTGCCGCCAGCTCTTCACTTGTGGTGATGAGTATGGCTGAGGCCATCTCATCATGCTCTGCCTGGGAGAGCAGGTCTGCAGCCACAAACCTGGGATTGGCCGTCTCATCTGCCAGTACCAGGATCTCGCTTGGGCCGGCGATGGAGTCAATACTCACATGCCCGTATACTGCCTTTTTGGCAAGCGCCACATAGATATTGCCGGGTCCCACGATCTTATCTACCTTCGGGATGCTTTCAGTTCCAAAAGCCATGGCGGCTACCGCCTGGGCGCCTCCCGCTTTGTAGACCTCATCCGCCCCCGCCTCATGGGCTGCCACAAGTGTGGAGGGATTTACCTTTCCGTCTCTGCCCGGAGGCGTCACCATGATGATCTTATCTACGCCAGCCACCTTGGCCGGAAGAATATTCATGAGTACAGAAGAGGGGTAGACAGCCTTGCCTCCCGGAACATAGACACCGGCAGCTGCCAGAGCTGTCACCTTTTGTCCCAGCATAGTCCCGTCAGGCCTGGAATCAAACCAGCTGTACTGGCGCTGCTTCTCATGATAAGCCCTGATATTGACAAGGGCTTTTCTGATGACTTCCACAAGGGCCGGATCTGTTTTTTCATATGCTTCCGCGATCTCCGCCTCTGTCACCATTACATTTGAGGCATCTATCCTGGCCCCGTCAAAACGCTGTGTATATTCAAAAAGAGCTGCATCCCCTTTTTCTTTTACCGCCTCCACGATCTCGGCCACACGGCCTTCATACTCCCCATAGCTGTTGGGGCTTCTTTTTAAAAGATCTTCCAGAAGGTTATTTCTTGTCTCCTTCGTCAATCTCACTGTACGCATACAAGCTTCCTCCTTATATTACAGATTTAAGATCTGTCAGTATCCTGGCAATGCGTTCGTTCTCCATCTTCATGCTGACCTGGTTTACCACGACTCTGGCTGAGAGCGGGCAGATCTCCTCTAAGACCTCCAGGCCGTTCTCACGGAGTGTGCTGCCGGTCTCCACTATATCCACGATAACTTCCGAAAGCCCGACTATAGGCGCCAGCTCAATCGAACCATTGAGCTTGATGATCTCTACTGTCTGATGCTTCTGGTTATAAAAATAATCTTTGGCAATATTCGGATATTTTGTTGCCACCCTGATAAGCTCCTGATGCTTCAGCAGCTTCCTGGCTCCGGCAGGACCGCAGACACACATCCTGCATTTCCCGAATCCCAGATCCAGCACCTCATAGAGCTTCCTCTGTTCCTCCAGGATCGTATCCTTGCCTACCACACCTATATCAGCAGCTCCATACTCCACATAAGTAGGCACATCCGGTCCCTTGGAGAGGAAAAATTTCAGTTTCAGTTCTTCATTCACAAAAATCAGTTTCCTGGAGTCAGGATCCTTCATCTCCTCACATGTGATGCCGATCTTTTCAAAAAGCTCCAGTGTCTTTTTTGCCAGGCGCCCCTTTCCCAGGGCAAATGTCAAATATCTCATTTTTCTTCCTCCCACGTGCCGACCTCTGTCATACGGCTGCATACTGTCCTTCCATCTTTGCAAAGATGCCAGATCCTTGTGAGATGGTTCCTGGCGGCAAAGGAGAAGATGTCACGCCCCTCTGCCAGGGAAAGCAGGGTGACTGACATTCCTTCCTGCCGAAGCTTCTTTGAGAGAGCTACAGAATCCATCTCGAGCCCGGGCTCGCAGCACACAAGCACTTTATTTTCTTCTGAAGGAAGGTTTATCTTCTGCCTGGAGAGGGTATTTAAAAGCTGGTCCACCATGACAACAAATCCGATGGACGGGGCTTCTTTCCCAAAGTGTCCCAGCAGCCTGTCGTATCTTCCGCCTTTGATGACAGCGTCACCTGTGCCAAAAGTATATCCTCTGAAGATCACACCTGTATAGTACATATATTTATTGAGCATTCCAAGATCAAACGAAATATATCTCTCCAGCCCGTATGCAGACACGATCCTGTATATCTCCCTGAGACGTGTGATGGCTTTTATTGCCCCCTCATTTGAGGTCATGGCTTCCGCCTCATCCAGTATCACTGCTGACCCGAACAGACTGGGAAGCTTTGCGAAGAGGGCTGAGAGTTCCCGGCTCACAGGGAGATTTTCAAGGAATTCCTCCACTCCAAAATTATTTTTATTAGAGATCAGTTCCCTGAGTGTCTCCTCCTGCTCTTCATTAAAACCTGCTTCCAGAAAAAGGCTCTTATAAAAGTCTACATGACCCACGCTCACCTGGAATTCAGTAAGGCCTGCACAAAGAAGGCTGTCAATGACCATGGCGATGATCTCACCGTCTGCCTGAGGGCTGTTATCCCCGATCAGCTCTGCCCCCAGCTGCGTAGTCTCTTTTAAGCGCCCCTGGTAGCTTGAATTATTAATAAATGTATTGCCGGTATAACACAGTCTTGCGGGCATATCATCTTCCTCAAAATATTTGGCCGCCGCCCTTGCAATAGAGGGCGTGATATCCGGCCTGAGTACCAGCGTATTCCCTTCCCTGTCAAAAAACTTATAGAGCTCCTTTGATGAGACTGTCCCGACTTCTTTTGAAAATACGTCAAAAAATTCAAAAGTGGGAGTCTCTATATCACGGCAGCCATAGGACTTCAAAACCTTCCTTAGCCTGTCCTGCAGATTGAGCTTCCGCTCACACTCGTCATTGTAGATATCCCTGACACCTTCCGGTGTATGTAATAATTTATGCTTCATGACATAATCCTTTCTGATTCGCTGCGTTTCACTTTATTACTTTACAGTGATAATTTGTTAGCATATTAAATAATGCTACAATTATACTGGACTGCCGGACAAATGTCAATCCCTCCGCTCCAAATCTTTTTGCAGGGCATCCAGATAGGGTACGAGAATTCCATGGCCGCTTTTCAGGCACCAGTTCACATCAAGCTCCCCATAACAGAAGCTTTTTCTTCCTCCATCCTTTGCCCTGTCCCAGAAGAATCGCATTTTATCATATGGAAGATAAAAGATCTCGTCCCGGGAAGTAAAATACAGAATTAAAAAAGAAATGCCTCCCTGCTTTTCAAAAGCCTCCATAAAAGCCACCTGATGCTCGTGGATATTCTGAAGGGCAAATGTATCGCTGCTGCATTCCTTCGCGTCAAAGCACACGGGAATTCCCTGAACGGCGCCTATATAATCCACAGTACTCTTCTGCTCAAAATAAGCCAGGGTAATATGGCGGTTTTCTTTATCTATTTTAATTGGTGTGATCGGGGTGGGGATCTTCTGGATCAGCGCCAGCCCCTTTTCCAGGTACTGCTCATTTGAGCGGTTGATCAGATCCTCCAGTGTGGATCCCCTCAGTCCTCTTGAATTCCATGTTGCCATCTTATATCCCATCCTCACCGAACATTGACTGATCTATTTTTATCCCAAAACTGCCCGCAGCCCGGCAGAAATTTTCCGGGGGTGCAGCATAAAATGTCTTCCCGCTCAGATATTCCAGAGGCCCTGGCAGATCTGACGGCATCTGCAGCCTGTATGAATGCAGAAGCTGGTGTGTGACTCCCGCAGCTTTTTTCAATGTAAGATTCTGCACAGCATCCCCGTATTTGGCATCTCCCAGAATAGGATGCCCCACAGATGCCAGATGTGCCCTGATCTGGTGGGACCGTCCAGTTATCAGCCTCACTTTTAAAAGTGTCACTTTTTGAGACTCACATACAGGTGTGTACTCTGTGGAGATGGGGAGCGCCCCCTCTGACATCCTGCTGCTGATCACGACCTGGTTCCTGGCCTTATCTTTTTTCAGATATCCCTGTATCTTCCTGGTCCCGTCAATATGTCCCCAGACAAGGGTCAGATAATCCTTATGTATGCTTCTGTCCTTGAATACCTCCGCCATGATCTGAAGAGCAGGAAGACTTTTCCCGGCCGCCACGATCCCGCTGGTGTTCCTGTCAAGCCTGTTGCAGACAGACGGGCGGAAGCTTTTCAATGTTTCCTCAGTGATATCACCTTTCCTGAGCAGATAGGAGATCAGATATTCCACAAGCGAGACATCAGATGCCGCAGCCTTCTGGGAGAGCATTCCCGCCGGCTTATTTATCAGAACTATATGCCCGTCCTCATAAATGATCTCCGGCATCCCGTCCATCTTCACTGCCTTTGCTTGATCTACGGCCTTTATATTCTCTGTAAAAGAATCCACAGTCTCATCTGAGAGAAACAGCCTGATCTCATCTCCCACCTCTGTCTTCTCATTTCCGGCGGCCTTTCTGCCGTTTAATGTGATATTCTTCTTTCTGAGCATTTTATACAGAAAACTCTTTGGAGCCTTGTTCAGATATTTGGCCAGCAGCTTGTCCAGCCTCTGTCCGGCCTCATTTTGTGTTACCTTTATTAATTTCATCTTCTCATCCTTTGCCTGCTAATCCAGCTCCTCTTCGTCATCCAGAAAGTAAAGCTGGTCGGGAGCGCTCTCTATCACTCTCTGCATATCCTTGTAGGCATTCAGGAACCTGGCCTGGGTGTTATTCATAATGCTGAGTATCTCCTGCATCTTTATATGGAGCTTCTCATACTGCATCTCCCCTTCATTGATGCAGTCCTCTATCTCACGGTTTACCTTCTCTTTCTTTTTCAGCAGCTCTTTCTCTGTGCGCGCCGTCAGCTCTTTCTGGCGGGCTGCCGCCTCGGTCAGCATCTGGTCCGCCCTCTTCTGGGCATCCACCAGCTGCTTGGAGATGCTTAAGTAGTCCTCTTTATACTTATGATAATCAGCCTCCAGGCCGGCAGACTCTGCTTTGATGCGCTCCAGCTCCTTCTCCATGGATGCCTGCTCCTTCTGGGAGAGCTCCACAAGGGTGCGCAGCCTGGAACACTCGACCTCTTTTTTTGAAAGCTGCTGGCGCAGCTCTTTTTCCATCTCTTCCTTTGCAGCCTCCTGCTTTTCCAGCTTTCTGGCCAGCTCATTTGCCTCTCCTTTGGCTTCATAGAGCAGCTTTGATATCTGGTCATCTACATCATCTTTGTTATATCCGCCGAATACTGCTGTCTTGAATCTGATCTCCCTGTTCATCCGTATACTCTCCTCTCTTTGTGCCCTTATAATGATATTGCCATGATTGTATGCTTGATAACTTCACTCCTGCCAAGGTCAGGATATGTTTCATTTGGAGTAAATTCTATACCTTCCTCAATCTCCGCCCTGCGGGCTGCCAGACCACCGATGCGGTCCAGAAAAGGCTTCAGGTCTTTAAAAAGCTTTACATCCTCCCGGTATCCATTCCCCTTCAGAATATCCCGGATATGTTTCTCCACATAGGCGCAGTCTGCATTAGCCTTTGTGGTATATCCTACCACATGTGGGCCGCAGACTGCAATGGCCTCTATGGGAGTATTTTTATCGTAGGCAGTGATGACAAGCTCATATGCCATAGTCAGATCTCCTGCTCTCTTCCTGATCTTTTCATAGACTTCCCGGTCAAGTGGTTTCTGCATAAGCATCATGATCATGCCTACAGCAGAGCGGGCAGCCGGCAGGCAGCCTAGGATTGCCACGAAGGTAAAAAGATTCAGCCTTGTCTTAGTTTCAAACAGCCCTATAAAGAAGATTCCCAGGGGAATCGCAAAAAGGACTGCTGTTATAATACTTCTTTTTATTTTCTGTGAGTGGATATATCCCGGTTTTCCTTTGCTGATCTTTAATTTTTTCATTCTGTATTTACTTCCTTTCAGCTCCATTATGAAGGTGGTCCAGATACTGGCTTCCCATGACCAGCATTTTTACAGGCAGCAGTTTTGCAGCTATGGCCAGGGCCTTCATTGATGCCCCGTATACTGACAGCTCTCTTCCTGCCGCCGCGTCCCTGACTGCTTTTGCCGCCACTTCCCCAGGCTGTGCCATAAATTTTTTCTTATATGCAGGCATATGGCTTACCTCTTCTGCTTTATCAAAGAAAGGAGTGTCTACCGGACCGGGACACACAGCAGTCACTGTTATTCCCCTGTCATATACCTCTGCCCTAAGCGCTCTGGAGAAACTTAAGACATAGGATTTGGCTGCCGCATACACAGCGAAGCCCGGCTGCGGCAGAAAGGCCGCCGCAGAAGCCATCTGGATGATCCTGCTTCCCCTTCTCATAAACGGAAGGCAGAGGTATGTGACAGCTGTCAGCGCCTCGGCATCCAGCCGTATCATCTCCTGCTGCGGTTCCCACGAAAGCTGTACAAACTGCCCTATCTTCCCTATACCGGCAGCATTGACAAGGATCTTTATCTTGGCATTATTTTTCTTCAGCTCTGCGCGCAGGCGCTCTCTGCCCTCATCTGAGCAGAGGTCAAGGGGTAACGGCCTTATTTTTCCAGATACATGTATGGACATTGACTCCAGCTTTTTAGAATTTCTGGCGATCACCCATATTTCATCCAACTTATGGTAAAGAAGGGATATCTGTCTTGTAAACTCTAATCCAAGCCCCGAAGAGGCTCCAGTGATAATCGCAATCTTCATATTTTCCTCCATATCACTTGCTGCGGGATACCTGCCCTTTTTTACGGTGCACGTTCCTGATAGTCTTCTTCTTAGCCGGGCGGGGCTTTATCTCCTGCCTGCCGTAATCTCTGCCTGTGGCTCCTGCCACCGGCCTTATAAGGCATTTTCTGTCATAGCCTATAAGATCTGTTCTTCCCGCCTTCTTCAGAGCCTCTTCCACAAGCTCTCTGTTTTTAGGATTCCTGTACTGTATTAGCGCCCTCTGCATAGCCTTCTCATGGGGGTTAACCGGCACATAGACCTTTTCCATTGTTCTGGGATCCACACCTGTATAATACATACATGTAGAGATCGTAGAAGGCGTGGGATAAAAATCCTGTACCTGTTCAGGCATATACCCAAGATCGCGCAGATATTCAGCCAGCTCTACGGCTTCCTTCAGGGTAGAACCGGGATGTGAGGACATCAGATATGGAACCAGGAACTGTTTTTTTCCGGCTTTCTCATTCAGTTCCTTATATTTACTGACAAACTTCCTGTATACTTCATTTTCAGGTTTTCCCATCCTGCAGAGCACCTTATCAGAAATGTGCTCCGGGGCCACCTTCAGCTGGCCGCTCACATGGTGCTCCACAAGCTCTCTGAAGAAAGAATCATCCTTGTCATGGATGAGATAATCAAATCTGATCCCCGAACGGATAAATACCTTTTTCACCTTTGGCAGAGCGCGCAGCTTTTGCAGCAGGCTCAGGTAATCACTGTGGTCTATCTTCAGATTTCTGCATGGCCGGGGATACAGGCATTGCTTTTTGGGACATGCCCCCTTTGTCAGCTGCTTATCGCACGCCGGCTGCCTGAAGTTGGCTGTGGGACCTCCCACATCATGTATATATCCTTTAAAATCAGGTTCCCAGATGAATTTTTCTGCTTCCCTTAAAAGGGATTCATGGCTTCTTGTCTGGACGATCCTCCCCTGGTGGAAGGTCAGGGCACAGAAACTGCAGCCCCCGAAGCATCCCCGGTTGCTCACCAGGCTGAACTTTACTTCTTCAATAGCCGGGACCCCGCCGGCGCTGTCATAGTCAGGATGCCATGTTCTCTGGTAGGGAAGTGAGTAGATCCGGTCCATCTCAGCCTGTGTCAGCGGCGCGGCAGGCGGATTCTGAACTATATAAAGGCTGCCCCCATACGGCTCTGCAAGCCTCTTCCCGGAAAAAGGATCTGTATTACAGTATTGTGTATAAAAGCTTCTGGCATAGTTAAGCTTGTCGGCCTTTAATTCATCATAGGAGGGAAGAAGCTCATAGTCATAGACATCCTCTATCCTCCTTGTTTTAAAGACAGTGCCGTTTATGAAAGTAATATCAGATACGGCGATGCCGCTTTTCAGGGCATCCGCGATCTCCACCACAGAGCGCTCCCCCATCCCGTAGGAGATCAGGTCGGCTCCTGAATCCAGCAGGATGGAACGCTTCAGGGAATCGCTCCAATAGTCATAATGGGCCATTCTGCGCAGGCTGGCCTCTATCCCCCCGATAATAATGGGCTTATGCCTGAAAGCCTGGCGTATCAGATTGCAGTATACGATGGTAGCATTGTCAGGCCGCTTTCCCATCACCCCGCCCGGGCTGAATGCATCTGCCTTCCTCCGCTTTTTTGACACGCTGTAATGGTTCACCATGGAATCCATATTTCCGGCAGACACAAGAAAACCCAGCCGCGGCTCTCCCAAAGCCAGGATGCTGTCCTTGTTCTTCCAGTCCGGCTGGGCCAGAATACCAACACTGTAGCCATTTGACTCCAGGACACGGCTGATGACAGCATGTGCAAAGGAAGGGTGGTCTACATAGGCATCCCCCGTCACATATACAAAATCCAGCTGTTCAATTCCCTGCCTTAGCATATCTTCTTTAGAAACAGGCAAAAATCTGTTATTCATTTCCTAATACCTCATAGGTGTTCGTATAAATGTCATCATAAGTTTCGATATAATAATCTGCCCAGGCACGCTTCTTATCCCGCTGGTGTGCTGAGAATTCATCCTCTACTGCACATACTGACATACCTGCATTCTTCCCTGCCAGTATTCCCATAGGGATATCTTCAAATACAAGACAGTTTTCCGGCTTTACATCCAGGTCTGAAGCTACCTTCAGATAAATGTCAGGTGACGGCTTTCCCTTCGCCACCTCACAGGCAGTGCAGACAGAATGAAAATACCCGCCCAGTTTTCTGGCTTCCAGCACAGCGTCTACAAGGCCCCGTCCATTGCTTGTGGCGATTCCCATGCGGATATCCCTGGAGTGCATATCCTCCAGGAAGTGTCCGGCCCCAGGCTTTAGTGGGACGTGATACCTGTATTTCTCATATGCCATATCCATCCAGTCCTGCTTGATCTCCTCAAGAGTCCTTGGAAGGTCAAAATTTTCTTTAAAATATGCGGCTGTCTCTGTAAAACTCATGCCTTCTATATCCTGCTGCAGGCTCTCCGGCAGGGACAGATGATATTTCCCCAGATATTCAATATCGATGTCCTTCCACATCCACATAGAGTCCACCAGTGTCCCGTCTAAATCAAAAATAACAGCCTTTATGTTATCCAGTATTCCTTTTTTCTTCATATACATGCCCGCAGCTCCTTAATTTCTTCATCAGTCAGAGGCCTGTAGCAGCCCTTCTCCAGCTCCAGCGTAAGAGTCAGTGTACCCATGGAGAGACGTTTCAGGTAAGTGACTTTCTTTCCCACTGCCTCAAACATTCTCTTTACCTGATGGTACCTGCCCTCCTGTATCGTCACCTCTACCTCAGAATACACACATTCTTCCCGGCGCTGTATGCCCAAAACCTTCAGTTTTGCAGGCATTGTCTCTTTCTCATCCTGAATATCCAGGCCCGATGCAAACGCTTCTATATCCTCCCCGGTCACTTCTCCGCTGACAAGTGCAAAGTAAGTCTTATCCACATGCTTTTTAGGCGACAGGAGCTTGTGTGCCAGGGCGCCGTCATCTGTTATCAGCAGAAGTCCCTCTGTGTCCTTGTCCAGGCGTCCCACAGGGAAGAGATCCTCCTTCTTTGGAACATCCAGATAATCCATCACTGTTCTGGAATAATCGTCCTCTGTAGCCGTCACACATCCTGCCGGCTTGTAAAAAAGATAATAGGCCGGACCATTCTTTATTACTCTCGCGCCCCGGCAGCTGACTTCATCTGCCTGCGGGTCTATTTTATGCTCAGGTGTCTTCACTGCTGCGCCGTTGACAAACACCTCTCCCTGCCTTATATATTTCTTTACCTCACTTCTTGTACCTATCCCCTGATTTGCCAGGAATTTGTCCAGCCGTTCTTCTTTCATCTGTCTGCTCCTCTTTTTGTCTTATTGCATGCGCCATCCAGGATAATATTTATTCTTCAGCGCGCCCTGCATTCCCTTTGCCCATCCCAGTGGATACCCGTCAGCACAGACCAGGACCCAGCCGGAATACATTCCCGGAAGCTGAACAGTCTCTCCTTTTAAATACTTTCTGGCCTCAATGGAATCACCTGCAAGAGAGACACAATTAGGGTACTCTTCCTGTCTGAGGCACATGGCCAGCGCCTGAGACGGCTCAAAACGCCCTTTTTTCTGTGTTCCAAGCAGCAGCCCTGTGCGCAGGAAGCGCAGCCCCCGGATAGAGATATCGCAGAGAGGCCCGGGGATCAAATAAAGATTCTCATCTCTCACATCTATCTTTCCATCATGTTCCCGCAGCCAGGGGATATCTTCTGCAAATGCCAGGAAACTGGCTTCGGCCTTTCCCTGAGAAGATGACCCTTCCCGGGACCTGTTGCTTTTAGAGGTTCCGGCACTCCCGGCTTTCAGAAGCAGCGCTGCAAAATGCCCTTCCCCGCCGGCTCTGTGGGGCCAGATCCTGAGGCAGCGGCTCAGCCGCTCATCCATACCCGGCTCCGCTATCCCATCGCTGAAACCATCCCCCTTGCGGATATCTGCAATCTCCATCTCAGGATTATCATCTAAAACCTTCTGTATATTTTTCTCATTTTCCAGCGTTGAAAATGTGCAGGTGGAATAGAGAAGCATCCCGCCCGGCTTTAACATCTTTATGGCTGCCGAGAGTATCTCCTGCTGCAGAGGGGCATAAATTTCCGGCCCCTTTTCCTCATAGCTCTTTATCATAGAAGGATCTCTGCGGAACATGCCCTCGCCTGAACAGGGCGCATCCACAAGTATCTTATCAAAATACTCAGGAAAATAATTCAACAGCTGTTTGGGTGCTTCGCTTGTGACAAGTATATTCCTGTGTCCTGCCATCTCCAGATTCTTTAAAAGCCCCTTTGCCCTGGAATTGCTTATATCATTGGCGACAAGAAGGCCTGTGCCTCCCAGCTTTGCCGCCAGCTCCGTAGCCTTGCCTCCCGGAGCTGCACACAGATCAAGCACCTTGTCCCCATGCTCCACCGGCAGACGGCTTGCAGGGATCATAGCGCTTGGCTCCTGGATATAATAAAGGCCTGCATGGTAATGAGGATGCTTTGTCAGAGCATCCTCCTCATTATAGTAAAAGCCATTTTCCACCCAGGGTACAGGTGACATGGAAAAAGGTGTCAGCTTTAAGAATTCTTCCGTGGAAATCTTAGCGTTATTCACCCGCAGTCCGCAGGCGCTTCTGCCCTCCAGGCATTTTTCATATTCCCCGTATTCTTCCCCCAGCAGGGCCTTTATCTCTTGTACATATTTTTCCGGCAGTTTCATTTTAACTCCTTTATCTTAAGCCCTGTCTGTCAATGCCCCAGCGACTGGGCGCGGTAGCCTTCAGCAATAATATCCAGCTGCTTATGGAAACGCTGCAGCTGCTCTATGTCATTCAATTCATAAATGCGGTAAAATTCGTCCTGTATCTTGACGATCTCTCTTTTGTTTGCCAGATGATAGAGATTCTGTATATTATTAAGGATGTCTGACACAAGGTTGGCCTGTATCTGAAAGGAATTCTGCGCATCCATGATCTCACTTCTGACTGTTGACATCTCATTGTCCAGCACGATGATCGCATCTGCCGCCTTACTCAGCTTCTGCCTGATATGCTCAGGTATATTTCTCTTATACTTATACTGAAGGGAATGCTCTATAGTGGACCAGAAGTTCATAGCCAGTGTCCTGATCTGTATCTCCACCTGGATCCGTTTCCCTCCTGAGAGAGTCTGAACCTCATAGTAGACGATCATGTGGTAGCTCCTGTACCCGCTGTCCTTCATGTTGGTAATATAATCCTTCTCGCTTTTTACAGACATATCTGTGCGGCCGCGGATGATCTCCACAACCTTCTGTATATCCTCTACAAACTGGCAAATGATACGTATTCCTGCAATATCCTCCAGCTTTTCTTCTATCTCATCTATCCCTATTTTCTTTTTCTGGGCCTTTTCGAGTATGCTGGAAATCGCCTTTACCCTTCCCACAACCTGCTCAATCGGAGAATAAAGCCCTCTGTCCCTGTGTTCATGTATCAGATGTTCAAATTTTACAGTAAGTTCTTTCACTGCCAGTTCGTATGGATTGAGTATTTCTCTCCATAACTGTATTTCCATATTCTGTCTCCTTGCTATTCTTGATATTCGCAACTATCCAGTAACCAGCCAGTCACAAAATTTTTCCATTCTATATAGTATATCACAAGTCGTACTTATATTTCAACTTCTGCCCTTCAAGATAACGAAGCACCCAGTACGGATTGACTGAAATCTCTTCATAATGCTCAGTACTTATGTAAATGCCCAGATGAAGATGCACATCAAACATGCCTGTCGTCCCCTCTTCCTTACCGTACCCGCTGTCCCCCATAAACCCTAACAGCTCTCCGGCTTTCACACTGTCGCCGGGCGAAAAGTCCTTCGCATAGGATGAGAGGTGGGCATAATAAAAATAGCCTCCGTGGGGACTTCTGATCCCCAGACGCCACCCTCCCTTTTCCAGCCATCCCACCTTTTCCACAACGCCTTCTGTCATACTGACAATGGGGTAGTAACCTCTTTTATTCCCGGGAGGCATCACATCTGTGCCCTCATGCCTGCGCTCCCCTCCATAATTTCTCTTAGACATCCATGAATTGTCAAAGGAGACATCCTTCTCGCCCTCCAGATGTGCCACAGGAAAATAGACAAGGTCATTCCACACAGCCTCCGCGGCCTTTTTCAGTTCTCCGTATTCTTCTCTGCGGAAGTAATTGAAGTAACCGCGCCAGAGGGCAAAATTATCCAGTGTCAGCTCTTCATCCCCTTTCAGGCTGTACCGGTTCTGAACAAGCCAGACGCTTAAGGTCTCTCCTATCCCGCAGCCGTACAGGCCTGCTGCTTCCTCTGCCTTTGCAAGTGCCCGGGGATATACTTCCATATTCCTGAATTCAGCCGTCTCTGCTGCTCCAGGTTTCAGATTGTAGATCTTCCCCCGGACCATCATCAGCTGGGTCCCGCTCCCAATACAGAGGCACATCAGAATAGCCATAATCAATCTTATAAAGAATTTTTTCATAGACCTTTTCCTGTTACTATCTTTACATACATATAAATATATGCCGGAACAGATCTGTTCAGTACATGAGCCCGTCTTTTTCACTTCGTGCACTAAAATACATGTCTTGTGCATAGACTGTAAGAAAAAAGGAATTCAGAGCATTTTTCAAAAAGGCTCTGGTAACCGGCCGTGAAAAAATTTCTTTTTCCTGCATGTATCACTTTCTTTTTAATGCTTCTTCTTTTTATTCCCCAGCCTTCCCTCGAGGGAGCCAGGTACGGGCTGGCCCTGTGGATGGACTCTGTAGTGCCCACCCTGCTTCCTTTCATGATCCTCTCAGGCGTCCTGATGAAAGGCGGCCTTATCAAATCGCTCATGCGTTTTTTCACTCCGGCTGGCCGGCTTCTTTTTGGCATAGACAGCTACGGTACATATTCTCTGCTGGCCGGCTTTTTCTGCGGATATCCCATGGGGGCCAAGACCATCGCCGATCTGCGCCGCCAGGATCTGATGGGGCATGCCCAGGCTGCCTATTTGCTGAATTTCTGCAACAATGTGAGTCCGGCATTTGTGATCACCTTTCTTGTACTGCAGAATATAAAAGCTCCGCAACTGATGGGCCCTGTCCTTGTCATCATATTCGGCGCCCCTGTCCTTTACGGTATGGTCAGCGGGGCAAAGTACAGGCCCCTTATGAAAAAAGAAGTAAAAACAGTCAAAGAAAAAGCATCCCCGGTCCGGATTGATTTCGGACTGATAGATGCCTGCATCCTGGATTCTGTTATTACTGTTACAAAACTTGGGGCATATATTATCATGTTTTCCATTATAGCCAGGCTCATCCGTGAACTGCCCTTCCTCTCCGGGATATGGGCCGCCTCCATCGCAGGCGTCACTGAAGTGACGACAGGGATACAAGCCGTATCGGAGGCCTTTGCCGGAAATGCCCTGTGCATCCCCGCCCTGGCAGCGGTCACCTCATTCGGAGGCCTCTCCGCCCTGGCACAGACTGAAAGCATGTTAAATGGCACTGATCTGAAGATACTTCCATATCTTGTATCTAAAATAATAATCAGCGCCCTCGCATTTACGCTGGCGCTGATCTTTGTTCACGGATAGGAAATTCCTATCCGCAAGTCTCCTGGGGATGCGCAGCTGCACACGGTACAAAAGCAGTCCTTACTTATTCTTCAGCTGCAGCCTGTGTTCCCTCTTCATACTCAGGAGCTTCCTCATAGCTTCCGCCTGTGGTATAGCTGGACGGAGGCGCCTGCGGGGAGAGCTCTCTGCGGTTCTTATTGACAATGTCATAGCAGGACTGGATAGAATTTATAAAATTATTGTATTTAGCTCCTGCCGTATCAATCGTATGGCTCATGATCTTTTCTAAATTCTCGAGCATTTCATCAGCATACTGAAGCGCGCCCAAACGGATGCTGTTTGCATCATTTGTAGCGTTGTCGAGAATCTCCTGTGCCTGCTGGTTTGTCTTTTCCAGTAATTCATTTGACTGTGCATAAGCCTGCTGCATAACTTCACTCTCAGTGATCATCTGCTGTGTCTGGGAGGTGGCTTCCGCTATCATATTGTCAGCCTTGGACTGGGCGTCAGCCAGAATAGCATCTTTATTGCTGATGATCTTCTGATACCTTTTGATCTCATCCGGCGTTTTCATACGCAGCTCTCTCAATAACTCTTCCAGCTCTTCTTTATTTACAACGATCTTAGTAGAAGACAGCGGCTGGAATTTACAACTGTCTACATATTCCTCGATTTCCTCAATAATCTGCTCAATTCTGCTGCTCATTTCTATCTCTCCTTATTTTTTATTTCTGTAGGTCTTTGACTTACTTTTCATGCTTCTCCCAGATTTTATTATAAATCTTGTCCACAACGATTCCAGGGACAAATTCAGAGATATCTCCGCCGTAAGACGCCACTTCCTTAACTGTTGTTGAACTCAGATATGCATATTCAAGGCTTGTGGTCAAAAAGATAGTATCAATTTCAGGATTCAGTATCCGGTTTGTCTGGGACATCTGCAGCTCATAGTCGAAATCCGTAATAGCCCGAAGCCCCCTTACTATAAATTTGGCTCCGCGCTGTTTCGCAAAATCAACTGACAGCCCTGAAAAGGACTCAACCCTGACATTGGGTATGTCCTTCGTGACTTCTAAAAGTATATTAACACGTTCTTCCACAGAAAACAACGGTGTTTTAACGTTATTGACCAGAACTCCAACTACCAGCTCATCCACAAGAGCTGCTGAACGTGCGATAACGTCCAGATGACCGAAGGTCACCGGATCAAAACTTCCCGGATATACAGCTTTTCTCATCTCTTACTCCTTCTGCCTTCTGATAAACAGATGGGCATTTGTTTTGTATTCTTTCCTCTTTTCCAGTATGTAGCCAATTTCTTCCAGATAGCTGCAATCAGCGTTTAAGGCAGTCTCCACTATGATCAGAGTGTCCCCTGACACAAGGGAAGAATCCTTCAGGATTGACAGCGCCTCCGCCTCAAGGCCTTTATTGTAAGGCGGGTCCATGAATATAATATCAAAGGGCTCCCTGCCCTCCATCCGCCTGATGGCGCTCACCGCATCTTGTGTGATCACCTCCGCCTGTCCTTCCAGCCTTGTAAAAGCCAGGTTCTCCCTGATACACGCAGCCGCTGCGCGGTTATTCTCTACAAAGACTGACATCCCGGCCCCGCGGCTCAGCGCTTCAATGCCAATACCGCCGCTGCCGGCAAAAAGATCCAGAAAACGGCTGTCCGCTATCTCATCCTGAAGCATGTTAAAAAGTGTTTCTTTTATGCGGTCCGTAGTAGGCCTGGTCTCAAGCCCCGGAACTGTTTTTAAAGGCAGCCTTCTGGCCTTGCCTGCAATTACTCTCATTTTGCATACTCCCCTGCTGAATAGTTACATCCGTTTTATTATAGATGTTTTATGGGCCTTCTGTCAATTACTTTTAGGATTTATTAAAAACTGCCCCGCTTTACGCAGGGCAGTTTCTAATAATTATGTTAAATATATCCGTACTAAATATTCATATACTGTTCCAGGTCACCCGTCACGATGAATGCCGTCCACTCGGCAATATTCGTGGAATGGTCAGCCATCCTCTCTACATATTTGGCTATCAGCAGGTAATCCGCATATGCCCTTATATGCTCCGGGTTGTGTTTCATGGCAATGCACAGCTCATCTTTGATCTTCTCGAAATAATCATCCACTATATCATCCATCTTAGTGACTTCTTCCGTTTCCTGCACATTTTCTGTGATAAAGCTCTCTATGGTCATGCCCACCATTTTCTTCATTACATCAAACATCTCCAAGATATTTTCCGGCATGGGTATGATGGATTCTCCTGTGAGAGCGATAATATATTCAGATATATCTCCGCAGTGGTCGGCTATGCGCTCAATATCACCGATCAGGCGCATGATGGATGTCACTCTGCGCAGGTCTGTGGCTACAGGCTGCTGTTTCGCGACTATGCGTATGCATCCATGCTCCACTGTCCTCTCCAGCTCATCTATATCATCATCCTGGGCAATTATGGCCTTTGCCAGCTCCCCGTCCATCTCAGTGAGAGCCTTCTTTACAGAACCGATCATCTCTTCCAGCTTCTGCCCCATAAGACTGACCTTTTCAGTGAGCTCTTCTAATTCAGCCAAGTATATTTTTCTGGTAGTCATTGTGTTTCCCTCCAAATCAGCCGAAACGGCCTGTAATATAATCTTCAGTCTTTTTCTGTACCGGGTTATTGAAAATCTCCTCTGTCTCCCCATACTCGATGACATCCCCTGTGAGGAAAAATGCCGTCCTGTCAGAGATACGGCTGGCCTGCTGCATATTGTGAGTAACAATTATAATTGTGTATTTTTCCTTTAACTCTACAGCCAGATCCTCGATCTTCAGGGTGGAAATAGGATCCAGTGCGCTTGTGGGCTCATCCATCAATATGACTTCCGGCTCAACAGCCAGAGCTCTTGCAATGCAGATACGCTGCTGCTGGCCGCCGGACATACCCAGAGCATTCTTTTTCAGGCGGTCTTTGACCTCATCCCAGATAGCCGCCTGCTTCAGGCTTGTCTCCACGATCTCATCCAGCTGTGATTTTTTCTTGATTCCATGTATCCTTGGTCCATATGCCACGTTATCATAGATACTCATGGGGAACGGATTGGGCTGCTGAAAAACCATGCCGACTTTCTGGCGGAGCTTTATGACATCTATATCTTTGTAGATATCTGTGCCGTCCATATATATCTTTCCTTCTACCTTTACACCTTCTATAAGGTCGTTCATTCTGTTGATCGTCTTCAGGAAGGTGGACTTTCCGCAGCCGGAGGGCCCGATAAAGGCGATTATCTCGTTTTGCGGGATTTCCATATTTATCTGATTCAGCGCCTTAAAATCCCCGTAGTACAGGCTCAAATCCTGCACCGAGAATTTGGCTGGCTTCTTTTCTGCCATGGTTTTATGCTCCTTTCTTTAAAAGCCGTTTAGTGATGGCTTTTGATGCCCAATTTATGAAAATAATGATTACCAGCAGTACAATGCCGATGGCACAGGCTGTTGTCAGATCATTTTCTTCCTTCATAAGAGTATACATCTTAATCGTCAGGGTTGCGCCGCTGGCAGAATTTCCAAACAGAGCCTGCGGAATCTGCGCCACCGTCCCGGCCGTCAGAAGAAGGGCGGCCGATTCACCCACGATGCGCCCTATCCCCAGCAGCAGAGCTACCAGGATACCAGGCATGGCATTGGGCAGTATTACTTTATTTATTGTCTGAAGCTTTGTGGCCCCAAGACCAAGTGAAGATTCCCTGTATGTCTTCGGAATCGCTTTGAGAGCTTCCTCTGTAGTGGTGATGATAGTAGGAAGCAGTATGATGGAAAGTGTCAGGGCTCCTGCCAGAAGAGAATACTGCAGCCGGCATACCTTTACAAAGAACAGGGAACCGAACAGGCCATAGATAATAGAAGGAATACCCGCAAGGTTTTGTATTGCAAAATGTATGGTGGACATGAGCCGCCCCGGTTTTGCATACTCGATCAGATATACTGCTGAGAAAATTCCTACAGGCGCCGATATAAGAAGGGAGATGCCGATCATATACAGGGTCG
Organism: Murimonas intestini; assembly: GCA_003148945.1. Classification (GTDB taxonomy): domain Bacteria; phylum Bacillota; class Clostridia; order Lachnospirales; family Lachnospiraceae; genus Murimonas; species Murimonas intestini. The sequence continues at coordinate 804,179 of QGGY01000001.1, forward strand.
TGACAACCATCGGCAGTATGCCTCCGCCCGGTCTTGTTATTTTCAGTTTAACATTTCCCGAAAGCCCGTTTAAGCTGGATACAGCATCGGACAGAGAACTGATGCCCTCTATTTTCAAATCCCCGGCCTTTGTAATGATATCTTTTTTTGAAACAGGGTACGCCTCATTTTTCGTATTTTTTGCTTCTTTAAGCGGAGAATCCTCATCTAATTTTGTAATTACAGCCTGTCCTTTGTCATTCAGCCCAATTACAGCTTTGATGGAAGACACGTAGCCTTCCTCCTGCCCCGAAGTCTGTTCCTGTTCTGCCGCGTCCACAGAGATATAAGTAGTCTTGTCTTCATAATCTCTTGTGAGAAAATCAATACTGATGCCCGGAAGACCTTTTATGACAATGAATCCGATAATAACCACAAGTATAAGTACAGTAAACCCTGCACAGCCATAGATCGCGCCGCGCACCAGATTGTCTTTTGCCTTCCTGCTCATTATTTGTCACCTTCCTTGTTTGTCAGCTTCAGCAGTGTGATATTTACGATCATGATAAAGATAAAAAGGATAACGCCCGTTGCAAAAAGCATCTCCTGCTGCCGCCCTGATGCGTAGCTCATCTCCATGGCGATATTAGTGGTCAGCGGCCGGACCATGGACCATATGCTGTTCGGGAGTCCCTGGGTAGGATTCCCTGCTATCATCATGACTGCCATTGTCTCACCAATCGCTCTTCCTACTCCCAGTACTGTAGCCGAGAGTATACCTGATTTTGCTGCCGGCAGCACAGCCTTGAAGATCGTCTGGATCTTCGAGGCGCCAAGCCCCAGAGAAGCTTCCCTGTAGGATTTTGGAACTGCGCGGATAGCGCTTTCGGAGAGTGAAACAATTGTCGGTAATATCATTATAGTCAGGACAATAATAACAGCCAGAAGGGACTGGCCCTGTACCATGGGCGAGATCTCTTTAATGATCGGGACTACTACGCCCAGGCCGAATGCACCGTATAATACAGAAGGAATGCCGGCCAGTAATTCTATGGCCGGCTTGATTACCCTGACTGCACCCTTCGGCGCCATTTCCGCTATGAATACAGCTGTCAGCACTCCGATCGGCACTCCTATGATGATGGCGCCCGCCGTTGCCAGCACTGAGCCTGCTATCATATAGAAGACACCATATACATTCTGGCTGGGAGCCCATCTCGTTCCCGAAATGAAATCCCAGAAGCTGTACGCATCTTCTCCAAAAAATGGATGAAGCCCCTTATAAAATACGAAGACTATAATGGCAATTACCGAAATAACCCCGGCCAATGCACAGATCAAAAAGATACCTTCAACAATTTTTTCCCATACATCCCGTTTTACATTGCGGCTTAAATTCCGGTCCATTGTCAAATTCCTTCCTTAATGTCTTGTTAAGACCTCTTTTGCTGATAAATCGTTACTTGTCTACACGGATCCCGCCATGTGTATCTACACAGGCCTGTCCGTCTGCTGAAACTGCAAAATCTAAAAATGCTTTGCCTGCGTCTGTCACCTTGTCATCATAGTAGCAGAAAAGGAATGGCCTTGACAGCGGATAATCACCTGATTTAGCCAGCTCTGCTGTCGCTTCAACACCGCCTACTGTCAGCGGTTTTACTGTATCATCGATAAATGAGAAGGATACATATCCGATTGCATTTTCATTTCCTGCAACAGCTGCCTGGACAGGTCCGTTTCCTTCTGACACAGAAGCGCTGCCTGCAAGTCCGCCTGCATCCTCAAGTCCGATCAGCTCTTCAAATGCACTTCTTGTCCCTGAGCTCTCTTCCCTTGATACTACAAAGATGTCACCATCCTCACCGCCAACCTCGCTCCAGTTTGTGATCTTTCCGGAGTAGATATCAGCCAGCTGTTCTTCTGTGATGTCTGTGACCCCTGTGTTGGCCGGGTTTACGATCACAGCAATGCCGTCATATGCAAACACTTCTGTTTTTAAAGCATCCTCTTTTTCTTCCTCTTTTAATTCCCTGGATGCAGCGCCAATATTATTTGTGCCTGATTTTGTATCTGTGATGCCGGCTGAAGAACCGCTGCCTGTATACTCGATCTTGACATCTGGATTCAGGGCTTCAAATTCATCCTTCATATCATTTAAAATCTTCTCAACAGATGTGGATCCTGTTATGATGACCGTTCCGCTTAAATCTCCTGAAGCAGTGTCACTTCCCTCTGCTGCTTCTGTCTCAGCCTTAGCTTCTGTGGGGGCTTCTGTTTTTGCTTCTGTCTTCGCCTCCGTCTTTGCCTCTGTAGCCGCTTTAGTTGCCGCTTCTGTGCTTTCATTGCCATTCCCGCATGCTGCGAGCCCTAATGTCATGATACCTGCCAGAGCCATAACTGCCAATTTTCTCATAATGAATTCCTCCAAATCTTTTTATGTTTTACAAGAATGTATTCTAAAGGAACCATATAAAAAACAATTCCTCTTTTTGTAAAATCTGTGTAAAGTAATGAGGAGGCGCCGCATTTCTGCAGCGCCTCCTCATTTTAGTACATTTTCCTGTATTACATATTCCATGTATTTATAAATGGATCGTTATAACAGTCCCTTCATCAGGGACACTGTGTATCTCAATATAACCATTATGGCACTCTACCACATGCTTGACAATAGAAAGCCCCAGGCCGGTACCTCCTGTCTGCTTCGAATGGCTCTTGTCGATCCTGTAGAACCTCTCAAATATACGTTCCTGGTATTCCCTGGGAATACCGATCCCTGTATCTGACACCTGAATGATAGGATGCTGGTCTCTCTCAGTGATAAGGACCTCTACACTTCCTCCCGGCCTGTTGTATTTTATGCCGTTCTCACACAGATTATATATGAGGTCATCCATCATAGACCTGACAGCGCACACATTCACAGTCTCACCTTCCAGCTTTAAGGTGACCCCAGCTTTTTCCGCCACATGTTCCAGCCTGTCCTCGATCTCCCCGGCCATCTTATACAGGTCCACAGTCTCCTTTGACTGGCGGATATCTTTTTCATCCAGCCGGCTGATTTTGATGATATCATTGACAAGTACGATAAGCCTGGCTGCTTCGTCATAGATCTTTCTTGCAAATCCCGGAACATCTTCAGGGGCCGCCATACCGTTTAACATAAGCTCTGCATATCCTGAAATAGAGGTGAGAGGTGTCTTTAATTCATGGGATACATTTGCTGAGAATTCTTTGCGCATCTGCTCAGCCTTCTGCTTCTGGGTGACATCCAGAATAAAGAGCACCGCTCCCCTGACCTTTCCATCCTCGATAACAGGGTTTCCGAAGACCTGCACCACTCTTTCATCCAGGTTCAGGACTGCACTGCTTATATCTCCCTTCAGGGCAGCATCAACAGTACTCTGCATCTGGTAGCTCCTGTTAAACAGGGATATACTTTTTCCTATATAATGCATGCTGGGTGCATGGAATAGATTCTTGCAGCTTCCATTGATGAAATTTATCTTTCCGGCCTCATCCAGCAGGATAAGCCCTTCATTCATATTCTCTGTGATGGTGTTAAACTTCTGCTGCTGATCCAGAAGAACATTTACCTGCTCATCGATCTTTGCATTCTGCTTTTCAATTCTGGAGAGAAGAGGCCATAATTCTTCAAAACACCCTGAGTCCATGGGCTTTTTCAGGTCGATGCTGTTGATGGGCTTTAGTATGCCCTTTGTCAGCATTCTGGCAATAAACAGGGAACAGAGCAGGACAGCCAGAGAAGCCAGCCCTATAACAGGCAGCAGCGTAAGAAATGTCTGCAGCACACTGTCACTTACAGATGATACCCTCACAAAATCTCCGTTCTGCAAGCGCACAGCGTAATAGTAAGTCTCCTCCCTGAGAGTGTCTGAGAGTCTGGACCCGGAACCATAACCATTTGCTGCCGCCTCCTGTATCTCGGGGCGCTTCAGATGGTTTTCAAGGCCTGCTGCGTCCGCATGGTTATCATACAGGACGCTCCCATCCTTCCGAATGTATGTGATGCGCAGTGATATTTCTGCTGAAAGCTGATCAAAAAAAGATACAGGATCCTCTAAAGACCCGCATGCGGCTGCCACATAGGCAGCTTCAGTCTTTGTGCTCTCCTGCATCTGTTCATGTAATGTATGATTTGAAAAGCTGACGAAAATAACAGAAATAAAGAGAATTGTCAGCAGCGCCAGACCGCATATATTCACATATATTTTTTTCTTCATCTTCTTATTCCTTTTTCCGCTGATTATTCTTCTATTTTGTATCCCACGCCCCGGATCGTCCTGATCATGTCGCCGCAGCTGCCAAGCTTCTGTCTGAGGGATCCGATATGCACATCAACTGTCCTGCTCTCGCCCTCATAGTTGTAATCCCAGATCACCTCCAGGATCCTGTCTCTTGATAGCACAATGCCCCTGTTTTTCATGAGATATACGAGAAGTTCAAATTCCTTATGTGTCAGGATGACTTCCTCTCCTGCCGCAGACACCCGGTGCTTCTGTTCATCAACTGAGAGCTCTCCCATGCTCAGAGCCTCATCTGACGGCGAAGCTTTTTGGCTTCGGCGCATCACCGCCTTCACCCGGGAGATCAGTTCCAGGACGCCAAAGGGCTTTGTGATATAATCGTCCGCTCCTGTGTCGAGGCCGATTACCTTGTCGTATTCCGTTGTCTTGGCTGTCAGCATAATGACAGGCACCTGTGACCATTTCTGGCTGTTTTTCAGTTTCTTGAGGATGGTGATCCCATCCTCATCGGGAAGCATGATATCCATAAGGATAAGAGACGGCACATCCCTGCTCATCCCCTCATAGAACTCCGTGGCGTTTTCAAAGCCCTCCCCGCAGAATCCTGCCGTCTTTAAAGCGTAGATCACTAACTCCCGTATATTTTTATCATCTTCAACAATATATATCAGTTTGTCCATTTATCTTCCTCATGATTAGTCTACTGTTCAGACATAACATACCCTGCAAGATTATACGCATGGTCTGAAATACGTTCCAGATTACTGATGATATCCAGGAATACTACCCCGTTAGTCGGCTTGCACAGCTGTTTTGAAAGGCGCTCAATATGTGTTTCCCTGAGCTCCTCCTCCATATTGTCAACCATATCCTCGTATTTCACTACCTGATTGGCGTCGTCTATGCTCTCCTTTTCCCGGGCGCTCATGGCGTAGGAGAAGGAATTGTCCACCAGATCCATGATCTCCTTTAATTCCTCCCTGGCATCATCCGAGAATACGATCTCTCCCCCTGCCCTGTTCCTGTCAATAAGCTCTGCAATATTTTCAGTATGGTCGCCCACCCTCTCAATATCGCTTACTGAATAAAACAAGTCGTTGATTATATTATGCTGATCCTCATTTAAAGAAAGATTGCTTATCTTTACCAGATACTCCGTAATCATCTTTTCCATGCTGTTGATCGTCTTTTCTGTTTCATAAACTTTATCCACAGCCTGCTGGTCATAATTAAGGACTGCATTGAAGGCCCTCTGCAGGTTTTCATGTGTTGTCCTTCCCATATGGACCACTTCCAGAATAGCATTTTCAACTGCAAATGAAGGTGTCTCCAGAATACGGTCGTCCAGATGGCGCAGGGTCACTACCTCTTCATCCTCTGAAGAGACAGAATCATCGTCATGGCTCTTCACAAAAACACCTGACAGACTTACCAGTTTATCAGCAAACGGAAAAATGAGTATGGTACATATGATATTGAAGATGGTATGGAAGATGGAGATCCCCACACTTCCGATACTTCCGTCTGCAAACGTGGGCCTCAGCCTGAACAGGAAATACATGGCAATGCCGAAGATCACAGCGCCGATCACATTAAAGGACAGGTGCATGACAGCCGCACGTTTTGCATTTCTGGGAGCGCCAAGGCTGGATAAAAGTGCAGTGAAGCAGGAACCAATATTGGAACCAAGGCTGATGTACACTGCTGATGCTGTCGTCACAACGCCACCTGTGGCTGCAAGAGTCTGCAGGATACCTACTGACGCAGAGGAGCTCTGCATAATGCCTGTGACAAGAGCGCCGATCGCAATACCCAGGAAAGGATTGCTTCCGAACAGGGCAAAAGCATTTGTAAAAATAGGGAGCTCTGTATAATCTGCAGCTGAATTTTTCATGAAATCCAGGCCGATAAAAAGCAGGCCGAGTCCGATGATGATCTCACCTGCAGTTTTTTTCTTTGCTTTTTTGGCAAACATGATAAAAAACGCACCAACGCCTACAAGAAGCGGAGCATAGAGTGAAGGAGACACAGCTTTGAAGGTATCACCCAGCTGTCCCAGGGATACGATCCAGGAGGTGATGCATGTACCTATATTCGCACCCATGATAACTCCGATGGCCTGTCCCAGTGTCATGATCCCTGCATTAACAAAACCAACCACCATAACAGTTGTGGCGCCGCTGCTCTGAATGATAGCCGTAATCAGGGCACCCACAATAACAGCCATAAAGCGGTTGTTAGTCAGGATGCCCAACAGTTCCCTCATTTTGCTGCCTGTAGATTTCTGGATGCCGTCTGACATGCTGTGCATACCAAACAGGAACATCCCCAGGCCTCCGATAAACAAAAATAGATTTTCAATGTCATTGATTGACATACAAGATATCCTCCTCTAAATTTGATTTCTCCACTCCAGATCTCCGTGGTCAAGGCCCAGTATCAGAGACTCAGCCGTAGCAATATTAGTTGCGATTGGAATATTGTAACGGTCACAGTGTTTTGAAACCATATAGATATCCGGTTCCTTAGGACTGATCATAGCAGGATTATAGAAGAATATGACCATATCTAATCCATTGCGTTCTATCATTTCCAAAAACTGCTTATCTCCCCCGATGCTTCCGGGAAGAAACTTATGTACGCGCAGATTGGTGACCTCCTCTATCCTTCTTCCGGTGGTACCTGTTGCATAGATCTCATGTTTTCCAAGGATTCTCTTGTAAGCTACGCAGAAATCCTCGATCAGATTTTTTTTCGAATTGTGTGCAATTATTCCTATATTCATGTATTTTCAACCTCGACAATAAAAAGTTATGTAACTGTTCAGTATCTATTCAGCTACAACGATATTTTGATTATATCATAGGTCACTGTAAAATGGGAAATATTTTTGATGTTTTTTTGTCGAAAAATATATTCTCCCGCAGGAAACATATTTTTCCCGGAAAAAGGGGATGCTGCATCTGCGGCATCCCCTCTGTATCCATCTGATTCAGTATTCAGAATCTAAATTAGATCTGAGACATTCCAGAGTTGCCCATGGATGAGCTGCCCATGGATGAACTTCCCATAGATGAGCTTCCGGACATCTGTCTTTCCTGTGCTTCGATCATTTTTTTAACCATATATCCGCCTACAGAACCATTCTGTTTGGATGTCAGGTTTCCGTTGTAACCATCTGTTAACGGTACACCAAGCTCATTTGCTACTTCGAATTTGAAACGGTCTAAAGCACCCTTTGCTTCTGGTACAGCTGCTGTGTTAGATGAACGATTTGACATAATAAAACGCCTCCTTTAAATTTCTTTTCTTTTCATTCTTTATTTTTAATTGTTTGCAATTGTTAGTTGCAAACATAGTATGTGGAGCATTCTTTTTTTTAAACTGGTAATTATTTCATAATCTCCAGAAGTTCCATTCCCCGAAAAAAAGGGAGACATTGCGTGAACGCTGCACCTCATACCATGATTATTATGGCCGAAATGCAGAATTCAATTCACAATGTCTCCCTTTAAAATGTAGTTTTTATTATAAGCTTATGCTTCCTGTCACACTGCTGTTGATCACGTAGTAAGCAGCATCTTCTTCAGGCTTCAGATAGATTTCCAGAGTCTCTATCTCATCCGTCTTCTTGTTGTATTCTTTTTCCCAGATCTCCTTCACACGTGAGCTCAGATCAGCCGCCGATACTTCTTTTCCAAAGCACTGGAGATAAACTGTCTCTTTTATCTCTGCGCTTTTCTTTGCTGCAGCTGTCCTTCTGGCTGTCCCGGTCTTTCTTGCGGGAGCCGTTTTCTTTGCTGTTTCCGTTTTTACTGCTGTATTTTCTGCCGTTGTTTTTTCAGTTGTCTTTTCTACAGTAGTTGCCTTAGCAGCAGGAGCTGCCGCAGCTTTAGGAGCTTCATTCTTTACAGCTGTCTTCGTATCCTTTACAGGGGCTGTCTCGACCTTCGCTGTCTCTTTTGTGAGTTTCTTTACAGTTTTCATACAATTTTCCTCCTCAAAAACTACTACCAAAATGTTGCGGTTTCACGCTGCAGTCCCACAAAATGGGCACTGCACAAATAGCATGATATACCATTTTACCGGAAATAGCAATAAAATTCTTAAAAATTCACGGTATTACAAAAATTTATACACTCTTCCATCAGCCTTTTCAGGCCTCTGTGTTCCTCCATATCCAGCTGCGGATCCACTGCCAGAACAGCCGCTGCTGCCTCAGAAGCTTCCTGCATAACAGGGGCATCATTGAATACATCCGCGATTTTAAATTCCAGCAGACCGCTCTGGCGAATACCGAATATATCCCCCGGGCCGCGCAGCTTTAAGTCCTCCTCAGCTATATAGAAGCCGTCATTTGAATGATTCAGTATCTCAAGGCGCTTCTGCGTCCGCTGATTGTCAATTGTATGCATAAATATGCAAAAAGACTGGTGTTTCCCTCTTCCCACCCGGCCTCTCAGCTGGTGAAGCTGCGCCAGGCCAAATCTTTCTGCATTTTCCACCATCATGACAGTGGCATTTGGGACATTTACCCCAACCTCCACCACGGTGGTAGATACCAGGACATGGATCTCTCCTGACAGGAACCGCTCCATGATTGCATTTTTCTCTTTAGGCTTCATTTTGCCATGCAGGTATTCCACGCACACGGAAGGAGCAAGCTCTTCTTTCAGCTGCTGAGTATAAGAGATAACATCCTCAGCCTCTATCATCTCACTCTCCTCTACCATGGGACAGATAATATATGCCTGACGCCCTTCATCCACCTGACGCTGTATAAACTGGTATGCCCTGGGTCTGTACCCGGTATTTACCACACAATTTTTTATGGGAAGCCTGTTAGAGGGCAGCTCATCTATGACCGAGATATCCAGATCCCCATAGAGGATGACAGCAAGTGTCCTGGGTATGGGCGTAGCGCTCATGACAATGGTGTGGGGTGTACTTCCTTTGGCAGCAAGAGCCTCTCTCTGGCGCACCCCGAAGCGGTGCTGTTCATCAGTGATCACAAGGCCCAGATTATCGTATTCTACTTTCTCCTGGATCAGAGCATGGGTTCCTACGATAATATCCGCCTGATGCAGCTTTATTTTTTCACAGGCCAGGCGTTTTTCCCTGGCTGTCATAGAACCCGTGAGGAGCACCGGCACAAATGCCAGCCCCTGGCTTTCGATCAGCTCCGTGAGTGCAGCAAAATGCTGTGCCGCCAGCACCTCCGTGGGCACCATAAGGCAGCCCTGGCAGCCGGCGTCTGCCGCCATAAAAAGAGCCAAAAATGCTATAATAGTCTTTCCTGAACCTACGTCCCCCTGTATGAGCCTGGCCATGACATTTTCACCTGACATGTCATGCTGTATCTCCTCCCAAACCCTTTTCTGGGCATTTGTCAGCTCATAGCCCAGGTTTTCTGCCACCTTCGATGTGAGAGAGGTCCTGGGTATGACAAAAGGACTCCTGACAGCTTCCCGGCTGGTTTTAAGCTGGTTAACTGCAAGGATAAACTGAAAAAATTCATCAAACACAAGCCTTCTTCTGGCCTGCATCATGCTCTCCTCATCTTTTGGAAAATGTATCTGTTCCAGAGCGAAACCATACTGGGCCAGATGGTATTTCTGGCGTATCCACCCGGGAAGATAGTCTTTCATATGCTCCAGACTCTCAAACGCCTGTCTGACAGCCTTGGAAACCATATTATTGGTGAGCCCCGCAGTAAGAGGATACACAGGCTGCATGATCCCCACGAGCTGCTCGTACTGCTGTACACCAAAAACAGCAGGCTGTTCCATGAACAATCTGCCGTTTTTCTCTGCAACTCTTCCTCTGAATACGTAATGAGCGCCCTTTTTCAGTGTATTTTTCAGATAGGGCATATTAAACCAGGTCAGATTCAGCACGCCGCTCTCATCCTTTACAGCGGCTGTAACGATCTGTTTCCCTTTCATCCGCTTTACAAGCACTGCAGATGCCACCATGCCATACACGGCATAGCGTCCTTCTGCTGCTGCCTGCCGGATGGGAACGATCTCTTCAAAAACATCATATCCCCGTGGATAATGGTGCAGGAGATCCTGTATTGTCCTTATCCCTGCATGTTCGAAAAGTACCCTTGTCTTCTCGCCTATGCCCTTTAATGTATCTACAGAAGAATATTCATCCATGGGCAGCTTCCTATTCTACTGAGACCACATAGTAGTAGATAGGCTGGCCGCCGCTGTAGACTTCCACATCACAGTCAGGATATGATTTCTCCAGCCCTTCTGCCAGCGCCTGGGCCTTCTCTTCAGATATCTGGTCACCATAGTAGATACTGATAAGTTCGCTGTCACCGTCCATCATAAGTTCCACTGTCTCACGCGTCACTGCCTCCGGATCGTTTCCCACAGCAAGGATGGAATGGTCACCAATTCCCATTATATCCCCCTGCCTGATCTCTTTATCATCAATATGCGTATCCCTGACAGCGTAGGTGATCTGTCCTGTCTTCACATTCTGGATCTCTTCCAGCATGACCTGCTCGTTCTCCTCAACTGACTTTTCAGGAGAATAGCTGATGATAGCCGTGATACCCTGAGGAATCGTCTTTGTGGGAATGACAATGATATTCTTATCCTTTGTCAGTACCTTTGCCTGATTTGCTGCCATGATGATATTTTTATTATTTGGAAAGATAAATACATTATCAGCATACACCTGATCTATAGCTTTGAGCATATCCTCAGTGCTGGGGTTCATAGTCTGGCCGCCCTCGATCAGGTAGTCAGCTCCCAGTCCCTTAAAGATCTCACTCATACCTTCCCCGACAGAAACAGAGATAAAGCCAACTTCCTTTTTCATCATACTGGCAATGGCTTTTTTCTCTCGTTCTTCCTCTGCCTGCTTAGCAGCCAGCTTCTCAGCATCCTTGATAAGCTTTTCCTGATGTTCTTCCCTCATATTATCTATCTTGATCCTGCTGAGAGAACCATAAGTCAAAGCTCTTGAAATTGCTTTTCCGGGATCATTGGTATGTACATGTACCTTTACAATACCATCATCGGAAACAAGCACGATAGAATCGCCGATTGATTCCAGAAATCCCTTAAAGTCCATTTCTGTCTCTTCATCATATGCTTTCTCAATCATAATAATGAATTCTGTACAATAACCAAATTTAATGTCAGCTTCTGCCTGAGGTGAGATTTTAGTAACAGTGCCTGTCTTTGGCGCACTTTCTATACTATAGTCGATCTCTTTGCCTAAAAGGACATCATAACAGCCCTTGAGCACTTCTACAAGTCCCTGTCCGCCTGAATCCACAACACCTGCTTCTTTTAACACAGGAAGCATTTCAGGAGTCTGTGAAAGGACATAATCAGCATGTGCGATTATCTCACCCACGAATTCCTCCAGTCCGATATCAGTCTCAGCCAATTCAGATGCCTTGTCCGCCGCACCTTTGGCAACTGTCAGGATCGTTCCTTCCTTTGGCTTCATTACAGCTTTGTACGCAGTCTCCACAGCTTTCTGCATGGCATTGGAAAGAATGATGGTATCAATCTCAGAATAGCTCTTGATGCCTTTTGTAAATCCTCTCAGCAGCTGAGAAAGGATAACGCCTGAATTTCCTCTTGCGCCGCGCAGTGACCCTGACGAGATTGCCTTGGAAAGTACCTCCATATCAGGGTTCTCAAGAGCAGCCACCTCCTTGGCAGCTGACATGATCGTCAGTGTCATATTAGTTCCGGTATCGCCGTCAGGCACCGGAAAGACATTCAGTTCATTTATCCATTCTTTTTTTGATTCCAGGTTTTTCGCACCAGCCAAAAACATCTTCGCGCATAGCTGGGCATTTATCGTATTTACAGACACAACGTGCTCCTCCTTAATCTATCGCTCTTACACCTTCAACATAAATATTGATCTTTTCAATTTCCATGCCGGTGAATTCTTCTACTTTGTACTTCACATTGCTGATCAGATTCTCGGCTACAGCCGAAATACTTACGCCATATGACACGATCACATGAAAATCAAGTGAGATCTTATTATCATTGAGTTCTACGTTGATGCCATGCATCAGGCTGTCCTTCCTGAGAAGTTTGACAAGGCCGTCCTTCATATTGACAGCAGCCATGCCGACAATACCAAAACACTCCACAGCCACGCTTCCGGCGTAAGTGGAGATCACATCTGCGTCAATCAATATAGAGCCTAAATCAGTATCCATACGTCCTTTCATATCGGTACCTCCGTATTTCTTTTTTTAACGATGCCGCAGTTATACAGCATCTCATATATCGTACTGTTGCTATTATACCCTGTTTCTCTGTAAAATGAAATAATAAATTTTACATTTGCGCACTTATTTCATATTTTTTTAATTTTTGCTTGCAAAATTTGGCGCCTTCTGTTAGAATAATTAGTGTTGTGAGTCTATGTAGTGGATAGTAGACGGAATATATTACAAGGAGGTGCGGTCATGGCTAAATGTGCTATTTGTGAAAAGGGTGCTCATTTCGGAAATAACGTGAGTCATTCTCATAGAAGATCAAATAAGATGTGGAAATCAAATGTAAAATCTGTGAAAGTGAAAGTTAACGGAGCTGCTAAAAAAATGTATGTATGTACTTCTTGCTTAAAAAGCGGCAGAGTTGAAAGAGCATAATTGTGTGAACGTTAAAAAACCTCTCCTTGTGAGAGGTCTTTTTTATTTCCGCAGAACAAAAGCATAAAAGCGGGGAACCCCCGCTTAACAGCTGCAGAAAATATTATAGCCGATCAGAAGAAGTGTTATCGTAAGGACGGCTACCAGAATGTTGGGCAGAAAAAGTGCCAGGAGCATTCCTATCGCTATCCAGAACAGCGTATAACCGATTATGCGTTTCATAGCCGCTCTCCGATTTATCTCTTTTCCATAATATATGCAGGAACAGCCGTTTAGATTCCCGCAGCTGTATTAAATTAATAACAGTCCAGCCTTCGGCTGCCGAACGGCAGATGGCTGAACTGTTATTTAAATTATGCTTCTTCCTTCATATCATTAATGATATCGTCTACCTTTTCTTTTTCTTTAGCTTTTTCAGAGTCCTTATCTTCATCTTTTCCTTTGGACCCATCCATGAATTTATCTACAAAATCAGGAACCATATCAAGTATCTTGGTAAGTCCGTCCTGATGTTTGATATTCACCAGCTTAGTTGAACCATTGTGGATCACAAGGACTGCGCTCGGTGACATCTTGCCGCCCATTCCGCCGCCTCCATTGTTCTTTTTATCTTCAGCCCTAGCGTTGGCAGCCACGCCGAAGGTCACGTCCACCAGGGGAAGAAGTATGGTATCCCCCACTGTAATAGCATCTCCCACTACAGTCTTTGTGGTGATAAAACTGTCCATCCCTTTAAACAGGGAATCAACAGTTGCCTGAAATGAATTGTCTGAAGCCATAATTATTTCCTCCTTAAAATTTACTGCGGCAGCCTCTGCTACGCTTTCAGTTGTTTTATCAATTTTCTGAGATCTTTATTTCTGAAAAGGATCCAGACAGTCTTTGCCACATGGCAGAGACGGACATGGCCTTTTATCAGCAGCTTTCCTTCCAGTATCAGCGGCTTGTCCGGTTCAAACTCCGGAAGCAGTTCCACCTCATAGAAGCTCATGGGAAGGATGATATACAGCCCTCCTGTCACCATCCCTGTAATGGACGGATCCTCAAAACCATACCTGAGTTTTCCCTGTATTTTCCTGGGATGAAGATGTTTCCACAGGAAACGGATCTGGTCTTTACTGAGCATAAAGACCGCCTGTGTGCCTTCGTCTTTCCATATACTGATATAATGCTCTGCCTTTTTTCTGACAGCTTCTGCTTTGTTCTGGATTCCCTGCCATTTTTTCAGCAGTTTACCGGGAATCTCAGGAATATGGACTAGTATACCGTATATTTTAAGAACTGCTGTTTTAACCTTATTATACAGTCTTTTGATCTTTTCCAGCGGGCCGGGCCTTTCAGCGCTGCTTCCTATTTGGCCGGATTTTACGTCCTCTTCTTTTTCAGGCTCCTTTGCCAAAACTGCCTTCACTTCTTTGGGCTTTTCTGGCACACTTTCCTCTTTTGGAGCATTTTCAGGCTTTGAAGCCTCTTTTTCTGGCAGCCTCTTCTTGTCCGCCGGCAGCTCCTGATCCTGGCCGGGACCTGAATCGTACTCTCCATCTTCACTGTCTTCACTGTTTTTACTTTTTTTTCTTTTTCCGGGCGGTTTTTCTTTCTTCTCCGCAGCCGGGAGAAGCTGTTTTGTGAACCCACAGATCCTGACAGTGACATACGGTTTGTTATTTTCCAGCTTCGCAGTCACCAGTATAAGATGCGCTAGCCAGCCAAATTTCCCCCGGGCCAGATTACTTCCTGTCCCTCTTTCAAAATCCAGCTGATACCTGAGAGGCACAAATAAAATCAACAGGACACCAAGCACCAGCAGTCCAAGGACCACCGCCAGAAGAATACCTATGATTTTTAGTATTGCCAAAATTATATGTAGCATATTCTCACACCTGTCGATTTCTTTTTTGATTCGGCTTCTGCCCTGGTTTTACTTTTTCAGCCAGATATCCTCTGACATCAAATGCCCCTGTGGCCTTATAGACCTCTTCAATGATGGAGACCGTGACCTGCACCGCCTCATCATAGCCTTTGGCTATCCCCACGATCAAAGGCAGGTTTCTCCTGACTGCCTTCTGCTGTAAGTATGCCGAGGAGATAATTTCTAATAAATTAGCCGGATTGGCAGCCAGCGTGATCAGATAGATATCCAGCATCCCTGCATTCTGGTTCAGTTTGCGGATGATTTTCTTCTGTCTGACGCCGGCACCCTCTCCTGCATATAGTTCAGGATACCATTTTAATCTCTGCATGTTACCATTCTTTCTGATGCGCATCTGTCCTGCATGCGGCAGATGCTTATTTCTGTTTCATTCTGGTCTCAATAGCATCAATGACAGTCTCAAGGACCTTGATCCTGGCATAATATTTACAGTTTCCCTCCACTATCACCCATGGTGCATATGTGGTAGAAGTCCTGATGAGCATCTCATCCACTGCTTCCTCATACTGATCCCATTTTTCTCTGTTGCGCCAGTCTTCATCTGTGATCTTCCAGCGTTTTTCAGGAATCGCCATCCTCTCTTTAAACCGCTTTTCCTGTTCGTCCTTATCTATCTGCATCCAAAATTTTATCACAATTGCTCCCGAATGTGCAAGATGGGCTTCCATGTCATTTATTTCCTTGTAGGCTCTCTGCCATTCATCAGTTGTACAGAAACCTTCTATTCTTTCTACCATGACGCGCCCATACCATGTCCTGTCAAATATGGCCACATGGCCGGCCTTTGGAACATTCTGCCAGAAACGCCACAGATAGTGATGTGCTTTTTCAATATCATTCGGCGCGGCAGTTGGATTCACGGCGTATCCTCTCGGATCCATGCACTCTGTCAGTCTCTTTATGGCACCGCCTTTGCCTCCTGCATCCCATCCTTCAAAGGCCAGGACGACAGGGATCCTTCGTCTGTACAGGTCGCTGTGCAGAACTGCCATCCTCCCCTGCAGCTCTTTTAATTTTTCTTTATATTCAGCCTTCGTATAGGACAGTGACAGATCCGCGCTGCTTAAGATGGAGGATCTGAGGGAGAACTTGTCCTGAATACCCTCTTCAGTACTCTCAGGTTTTGCAGTACTCTTCTGAGGATCTGCATTTTCACTTTTCTTTTCTTCTGCCCTGGCCTCTTCTTTTGCTTTCACTTCAGCCACTTTTTCTTCCAGGCGTTTTATCACAGCAGATATTATTTTTACAGCTGCATATTCCCTGTCCATGGCCTCTATGATCGTCCACGGGGCAAAATCCGTATCAGTCCTCTGAAGCATTTCCTCATTCATGACTTTGTATTCATCAAAATGCTTCTGGCGCTTCAAGTCGCCCTCCGTGACTCTCCAGGCTGTCTCTTTATTGTCCAGCAGTACCTTGTAACGCTTTGCCTGCTCTTTTTTTGTGATGTCCAGAAAGAATTTAAGGATCACATTCCCCCCGTCTGCCAGCTGCTGCTCAAATGATATAATTTCATTATATGCATATCCCAGCTGCGCATCCGGAGTGACCTTATCAAATCTGTCCACAAGCACCCTTCTGTACCAGCTGCGGTCAAAAATAGCAATCCTGCCATTCTCCGGCGTCTTTGTCCAGAACCGCCATAAGAACGGCCTCATCTGTTCCTCCTGGGATTCGCCGCTTATGGCAAATACCTGAAAGCCTCTGGGATCCAGCGGCTGTATCAGCTGGTTAATGAGCGTCCCCTTGCCGGAAGCACCAAATCCTTCAAAGACAATGATCACCGGTATCTTTAGATCCCTGCATTCTCTCTGCAGCGCTCCCAGCTTTGGAGCAAGCGAGTCCATAATCTGGCGGTATTCTTTTTTACCCATCTTTTTAGATAAATCAATCTTTTCCAGCATAGTGCCTCCCTCCCGGCCTTCCGGCCCAGATCCTTTTGTTTTATATTTTACCAAATTCTGTGAATTAATTCACCCTATTTCTTTAAATTTTTGAAATATTTAAGAAAGAAAGGTTACCATCCACAAAGAGAGGGGTGCTGCCTGTCTGACGGCAGCACCCCTCTCTTAAAAATATTTGTGATTTCCCCACAGATTCCGTTTCTTCAGATCCAGATATTCATTATAAGCCTTCTCAAGTATCGCCTTTTCATTTGAGAATTTCAAAAGATGATAAGCTTCATGAAACTTATAATAACCTGAATCCACAAAATATTCTTCACGTTGTGGCTTACTGTAATAACTGTCGGACATCATCAGATACCAGTGGACATCCTTGGCCACTGTATCCTCAGGCACATTAAAAGTATACTGGCTCTTTCCGATATACTTTATAATGGATGCCTTCACGCCGGTTTCTTCCAGCACTTCCCGGATTGCCGTATCCTTATACTCCTCGCCAGCTTCTACAGTCCCTTTCGGCAAAACCCAGCCTTCATATTTATTTTTGTAGCTTTTGTATAAAACCAGTATTTTACCACGAAATATTACCACACCGCCACAGCTCGTTGCCTCAATCATTGCAATCCCTCCTGTTATGCGTTGTGTCTTCCAGACTGGTTTTAGTATACCTCTTTTTTTATATTCATGCAACATTAATAATTGTATGAATAATAAGTGTCAAACAGGGCCTTTGCAATAGGCAGGGCCGCCGAGCTTCCTGAGCCGCCGTTTTCCGCTATAACACTTACCACTATATCAGGGTTGCTGACATTGGAAAATCCCACAAACCAGGAATGGGTTCCCTCATTTTCCCCGTCGATTTCATACTCGGCGGAACCTGTCTTTCCGGCAGCTGTATAGCCCTGTCCTGAAAGAGAGGTCGCTGTCCCCTCATTAACAGTATCCACCATATAGCCTGTAATTATTTCTGCTTCTTCAGCGCTCATCAGCTGTTTATAGCTGGAAGGCTTGCTCTGTTTTACCAGTTTTCCATCATATGTCTCTATGTGGTCTATAAAATACGGCCTCATCATATTTCCGCCGTTTGCCACGGTAGAGGTGATCATAGCCATATGCAGCGGGGAGACAAGAGTGTCACCCTGACCGATAGCAGTCATCATCTCTTCCCCGAAGGACGCATTCTTATCCAGCATGAAGCGGCTCTGGCTGGATTCCATATCTACCGGAAGACTTGTGTTAAAGAGGAAATCTTCGCACATGGAGATAAATTTCCCGTTATCAAGCTCCATACCAATATTGGCAAATGCACCGTTGCAGGAGTGATAGAATGCCTCCTGAAGACCCACAAGCCCGTGGACGCTGCCCCCATAACAGGTGATTGTAACATCCTCTTTTGAAATGCTTCCTGTACAGTTGTAGGAATAATTCTGATAATCCTGAGGATGTTCCCTCAGATAAGCCAGTGTGGTCAGGATCTTGAACGTGGAGCCAGGAGGATAGAGTCCCTGTGCCGCCCTGTTGAGCAGGGCACTGCTGCTCTCATCCGAGATAAGCGTATCCCAGTCCTCAGAAAGGGTATTTGGATCAAAATCTGGTTTTGAGACCATTGCAAGGATCCTGCCTGTGGACGGCTCCATAACAACAACCGCACCTCTGTAGGAACCAAGTGCATTGTACGCTGCCTGCT
Source organism: Murimonas intestini (assembly GCA_003148945.1). Taxonomy (GTDB): domain Bacteria; phylum Bacillota; class Clostridia; order Lachnospirales; family Lachnospiraceae; genus Murimonas; species Murimonas intestini. Next base: position 822,594 of record QGGY01000001.1, read on the forward strand.
GCATCCTGGTATCCAGCGTAAGAACTACGCTGTCCCCTCTTACTTTGATATTCTGGGCCTCATTCTGCACCTGCTCCAGGATCGAGGCATGTGAAGTCAGCAGGTCATAATTGGAGGTAGACTCCACGCCTGCCCTCCCGTTGCTGGCATACCCCACCACATGGGCAAAAATATTGCTGTATGGGTAAAGACGTGTCTCATTCCCTTCAGAATCCACATTTGTGCCGGCCAGTATCTCCCCGTCAGATGAGAGGATGGAGCCTCTTATGATCATATCTTCTTTTGTGTCCTGCTTCGTATTATAGGAGTTTGTATTTATCTCGTCTGCTTTTATCACATTAAAATATACAAGATACCCTACCAGCATAAAAAACATACAGATAAAGATGTATGCCACGCGCACCAGCTCCCTGTTCCTGTTTTCCCGGGGAAGGGGCGCCCTGTCATCATCACTGCCTTTTGTAGGGGTCATATGGTCCGCCGTAGTATTCGTCTTCGTATCCTTCCGGCGGGTAGTCCTGGTAGTAACCGTCTTCGTAATATCCGTCGTAGTATCCTTCTTGATCTTCTTCAAAACGATCTTCCTCATCTTCCCTTAAAATATACAATCCCTGTATGATAGCGAACATCACCATAGTACTCACGACAGAGCTTCCGCCGTAGCTTACAAGCGGAAGGGTAACGCCTGTCATGGGGATGAATTTCATAGCTCCGCCGATAGTCAGGAATACCTGGACAGCATACATGCAGCCCAGTCCAAGAGCCACCAGCCGGTAATACTCGTCTGTAAGCCGCATGGCAATATTTACGATCATAATAAAGCAGCTCATACAGATCAATATCAGGCAGAGAGAAAATATTCCCCCCAGCTCCTCAGTGACTGCCGCAAACATGAAGTCCTGCTCAACGATCGGAATAGATTCAGGCGAACCCTGGAACAGCCCTGTTCCAAACCATCCGCCTGCACCTATGGCAAAAAGAGACTGGGCAATCTGGTATCCTCCGCCTTCATAGGACGCAAAGGGATCCCGCCAGACAGCAACCCTTGTCTTTACATGGCCAAACAGAAAATATGCCGCCACCGCAGCTACAGATCCGGCCCCCGCCCCTGCTCCCAGATACCAAAGTTTTCTTGTTGATACATAAAGCATGATCAGGTATGTGACAAAGAATATCAGCGCGCTTCCCAGGTCTGTGGATACCACAAGGATCAGGACGTGGACAGCTGCCACGGCCGTTGCGATCACCACATGCTTGAAATCTTTGGCTGCGGTCAGCAGCCCGGCCACAGCAAATACAAATATGATCTTGACAAATTCTGACGGCTGGAAAGAAAATCCGCCGAGAGATATACTCAGCTTTGCCCCTCCTGTAGTCTGGGCCAGCACAAGCACAACGCCCAGCATTCCGATACCCAGCACCACGTAGGCCCATGTGAGCTTTTTAAGAATGTGCATTTTCCGGATGATCACAGGTACAAACAGTGCGATCACTGTAGCTGCAGCCAGGATCTTGAACTGTTTGATTGACTGGTCCAGGGAGAGCCTTGTCAGCATGATAAAGCTGATTGAAGAGAGCATGCACATATTGTTGATGATCAGCTTTGATGCCCTCGGATAGAGATTCCTGAAAAGCACAAGCGTCGCAGCCAGATAGATGACCTGCGCTCCGTAAAAATAAAGAAGCTGCGATTCCTCCATCTGCAGGTAAAGTACCATAAAAGCCACGAAGTGAATGGCAAACATCAGCACATTCTGGCGCAGGAATAAAAACTCCTGTGCCTCTCCACGTTTCCTGAAAGCCACATAACTCTGCATAGTATAAATAGCTGCCAGCAAAATTAATAAATATTTTGATACCTCAATAATTAACGATACCACTTTTCCACCTATTCTACTCCTCTTTTGAAGTGCCCTTTCGTAAAATCTTGAAATGGATTGTGGGCCTTTTGGCCATAGTAAAAAGCCTTTATATATTCCTTCACAGTTAAAACTGTCTCCTGCCTGTCCTCAATTGTAAAGGACAGCCTGATACTCCCGGGATGCAGTTTCTTTATCTCCCCTGCATAGTCCAGCAGCACCAGCGGCGTACTGTTGTATATGATGTTATAACAGTAACGGCATTCTGCCGACACCGGGAAAGTTTTTCCCATCCTGTCTGTCAGCCTGCAAACTTTCTTAGCGCCCTGCTGCTTTAGGCATCTGCCGTTTGTCTTTAAAAGGCACTGGGCCGATACCATTACCGGCAGCCTGCCGTACACCAGGATCTCGCTGCCGGCACAGCCTCTCTGTGCCAGTTCTCTGGCATTGAGTTCTGCCGGAGCCGTGTCCCTGAAGATTCCCTTCTCCCGCCAGAACCTTCTGGCCTCACTGTTAAATGTGTACATATTGTGGTCCAGGATCATATCCTGTCCATACCCCATAGAAGCCAGCCAGCCATACTCTTCAAAAGCCGAGACAAGCACGCCGTCATAGCCCTCCAACTTTTCTGCCGCCCCTTCCGTTTTAAAGAGGTCCTGTGTATCCTGCCTGAATATCCTGGGCATCACATAATAGCATCTCTTTTTTGCTCTGCGGCATTTAGAAAGAATATGCTCATCCAGGGAATCCACATAGAATCCTGTTATTTCAGGAATATCCAGCAGCTCATCAAGAGCCTCATAGCTGCAAAGAGAGATCATCAGGTCCGGGCTTTTTATAATGTCATTTACAAAGCCCTGCCTGCCCTCATCATGCATATCCGACTTGTGGGCTGAGTGTCTGGCATAAGGCTTCAGAAGTTCAGTCTCAAGAAGTTCCATCCCTTCTCTTCTGAGGGCATTCAAATCCTGTACCGGTAGAAAGCAGCCTTCCTCCAGCTCAATATCTAATTTCCCGAATGTAAACGGAGAATCTCCTGTTTTTTCTGCCTGGCGCCGCACCTTTTCTTCTGTGAGGGGCTGGCTCTTAGCCTCCATCGCTATGCTGCCCTCTGCCCGGACACTGACAGTCCCGGCATTTAGTTCGAGTATAGCAGGAAATTTTTTTGAAATCATTAATTTCCCATTAATTTTTTCTTTCAATTCGGCCCTCAGATATTTCTCCTCCAGACGCTTCAGCAGCGCCTCATTTCTGACCCTTCTCAGTGTCTGCCCTGCTCTGAGTCCCTGCACGTTTTTTAGGGAAACAGTGAACTTTTCATTCTTTATATGGGCCCTGTCCAGTTTTAACTCAGGCGGCATGAGCGTGTCATTCAAATTTAAGTCCTCAAGAGCTGAAAAAACAGCCTTCCCTTTTTGTATCTGTATTACTTTTGCAGCCGGGGTCCCAAAATGGTTGGGCTGGTCCAGCGACATCATTTCCCTTCCATTTCTTGTCTTATAATAACCTTGTGAAAAACCGCCTCTGTTATAGAGGTCCATCAGCTGTATTCTGTCCTTTTCCTGCACCTTATAATCATTGGCGCCCTTATTCAGATACAGATCTATATATTTTCTGTAGATCTCCACCACACCTGCAGTGTACTCAGGCCTTTTCATACGCCCTTCGATTTTAAAGGAATAAACGCCGGCATCAGCCATCTCAGGTATCAGCTCCAGCGTACATATATCCTTTGGACTTAAAAAATACTTTTTATCCGTTCCCTCAAACTGGTACTGCAGCCTGCAAGGCTGGGCGCATCTCCCCCTGTTTCCGCTCCTGCCGCCGATCAGGCTGCTCATCAGACACTGTCCTGAGTAACAGTAGCAGAGGGCTCCATGGACAAAACTCTCTATCTCTATATCCGCAGCAGCTTTGATTCCTCTGATCTCCTTTAATGACACTTCCCTTGAGGTCACTACCCGCTTTACGCCCTCATCTTTCAGAAAGCGGCAGCCGTCAGGCCCTGTCAGGGTCATCTGGGTACTGGCGTGTATCTCCAGATCTGGAAAATATTCGCGTATAAGGGAGAGAGCCCCCACATCCTGTACGATGACGGCATCCAGCCCCCGCTCATAATATGGCTTCAGGTAGTCATAGAGCTCTTCAAGCTCTGTCTGCTTCAGCAGTGTGTTGACCGTCATATACAGCTTACGTCCGTGCAGATGGCAGTAATCGATGGCATCTGTCATTTTTGCCTGATCCAGATTATCTGCATAAGCCCGCGCCCCAAAACGCATACCGCCTATATAGACTGCATCCGCCCCGGCATTTACAGCCGCTTTCAGGCTCTCATATGATCCGGCAGGCGCCAGTAGTTCCAGTTTTTTGTCCATATCCAATCCCTTCAAGAAAGAAAAGGCTGCCTTGTCAGACAGCCCCCCTGTTATTTATTCTTCTTTTCTTCCAGCTCTTTTTCAAGAGTCTCCAGCTTGATCTGAAGATTAATAAGCTCATGTTTTAATTCATAGAGCTCCTTATCCTTGTCAGCCAGTTCCTCCTCCACCAGTTCTACCTGCCTCTTGGCCTTAAAATAATCGTCAGCAATATTGAGGGCCAGAAGAAGCCCCTTTGATTCCTTTGACTGACGGTTATATCCGTCCATTTTCTTAAATTCGGCTAATTTATTGTTAATATATGTAGCAACCTTCTGGAAATACTCTTCGCTTTCATATCCGCCCAAAGTCACGACTTTCCCTGCAATCAGGACTTCTGCTTTATTTTTGGATGACATATACAGTTCTCCCTTTCTTTTGTTTCTATTACTATTATAAACAAATTTTGTCGAATTACAACCTTTTATTTGATTCAGCCGGAAATTCCTCCGGGAGAACAGATGCCAAGATGATGATAAGCAAGTTCCGTGACCATCCTGCCTCTGGGTGTACGCAGGATAAAGCCGTTTTTGATCAGATATGGTTCATATACATCCTCCAGAGTACCGGAGTCTTCACCTATAGCTGCTGAGAGCGTATCAAGCCCTGCCGGGCCGCCTGCAAATTTATCGATCAGAGTTGTCAGTATGAGCCTGTCCGTCTGGTCCAGGCCATAGCGGTCCACCTCCAGCAGATCCAGCGCGAAAGAGGCTACGTCCTCTGTGATACGCCCGTCATACTTGACCTGCGCAAAATCCCTCACCCTTTTCAGAAGGCGGTTTGCCAGACGGGGCGTACCCCGGGAGCGCCTTGCCAGCTCCATAGCGCCCTTGTCTTCTATCTCCACCCCCAGCACCTTGGCAGAATGGATAATGATCACCTTCAATTCCTCTTCTGTATAAAACTCCAGATGATGTACTACTCCAAATCTGTCACGCAGAGGGGCTGTCAAAAGTCCGGCCCTGGTCGTTGCGCCTACAAGGGTAAATTTAGGCAGGTCCAGACGGATAGATCTGGCCGCCGCTCCTTTCCCGATCATGATATCAATACAATAATCTTCCATGGCCGGATAGAGCACTTCTTCCACCTGCCGGTTCAGCCTGTGTATCTCATCGACAAAAAGAACGTCTCCTTCCTGCAGGTTATTTAAAATAGCAGCCATCTCACCCGGTTTTTCTATAGCCGGACCTGATGTGATCTTCATGTTCACACCCATCTCATTAGCGATGATCCCTGCCAGTGTTGTCTTCCCTAATCCGGGAGGCCCGTAAAAAAGCACATGATCCAGGACATCCCCTCTCTGTTTTGCTGCTTCTATATAGATTTTCAAGTTGGCCTTGGCTTTTTCCTGGCCAATATATTCATTCAGAGTCTGCGGACGCAGACTCGGTTCAGTCTTTATATCTTCTTCAAGCTCTTCCGCTGTGATTATACGTCTTCCCATCTCTGCTCCTGCCTTCCCGGTCAATACTGTATCTGTTTATAAGGATCATTTCTTATAAGGATCATTTCATAGAAAGGACAGATGCTTAAGCGCAGCCTTTAAAATCTCTTCCACGTCCATTCCATCAGTCACTTCTGCCTGTCTGACCGCCCTCAGGGAGTCAGAATTTGAATATCCCAGTGCAGTCAGCGCCAGTACTGCCTCATTTTTAGCATCATCTGAAGGTGATGCCAAAGCTGCCTGATTTTCCTTTGTATTCGCAAGTTTTTTCTCAAATGCATCTTCCAGGCTCATCTTGTCCTTCAGCTCCAAAATCAGCTTCTGGGCAGTCTTGTTCCCTATGCCCGGTGCTCTTGAGATTGCCTTTACATCGTCCGCCAGAACTGCAAAACGCAGATCGTCTGATGAGAGTACAGACAGTATGCCCAGAGCTGCCTTGGGACCGATCCCGTTTACGTTCAGCAGCAGCCTGAAGGTTTCCAGATCGTCCTGTGTCAGAAAACCGTACAGCTGCATATCATCTTCTTTCACCTGAAGATGAGTGTATATTTTCACTTCATTTCCAGCGGAGGGCATCAGAGATGCATCCTTTGAAGTGACAGAAATCATGAATCCCACATCGTGGACATCCAGGATCAATTTTCCTTCTGATACTGCGGCGACTTCACCGCGCAAATAACCAATCATTTTTTACTTCCTTTCGGTAATCTCTTTATTATCTCCATACTCAGGATCCCTATCAGGAAACCTGTTATCACCCCTGCTATAAGCAGAAACGGGAAATAATACAACAGCCCCGCTTTCGGCAGCAACAGTCCTGCAGCCATCATCTGGCCGATATTGTGGAAAACTCCCCCCGCTATGCTCACCCCGGTCACGGAGAACCTTCCGCTCTTTTTAAGCAGTGCCATCACAGACAGACTCAGCAGAGCGCCTGCCAGACTGTAGAGGATTGCAAACATATTTCCAAACAGAAAGCCTGAAAGCAGAATACGCACTACAGACAGCAAAAGGGCAGTTGTACCTCCCCACATGTAGAGAGCTGCCACCACCACAATATTTGCCAGTCCCAGCTTTATGCCGGGAACCCCGAAAGAAAACGGGATCAGAGCTTCCACATAGCTGACGATCAGGGCTAGCGCTGTAAAAACCCCAAAATATACTGATTTTTTTCCCATGTTTCTACCCCGCTACAGCGTCAATGCCATCAGGATCCCTCTCGCCCTCTATCACTGCCACGACACGGTTCGGCAGGCATATGATGGACTCCTGGCTGCTGCTGATGGCCTTCTGGTCCATACACAGCTTATCGGGGCAGTCAGCATGGATCATTTTTGCCTCTCCGTCTTTTATCTGGATCACATTGGTACCATTGATATCGACCACCCGGTCTTCATCCAGCGGATATTCGCCAAACTCCTGTCCGTCCACCGTGATCACCACTATATTTCCCGGTTTTCTCAGCAGAAACAGCAGTATACCGGATACGAGGGCAATAGCCACAAGGACCCCTGCCAAAATCAGATCATTTCTCTTCATCGCACACCACCAGCGAGATATTCTGCAGATTCCTGCCCTCATCTGACAGCTCTGCCGCAGCCCTGACAAGGAAGCCTTCCCCGTTTGCCACATGCCATCCGTAAAAATCCCTCTCTGGAACACCATAACGTTCCATAACACTCATGATTGTGCCGCCATGAGCCACCACGGCAATACGTTTAAATCTCCCCGCAGCCTCCTTTATTATATGGCACAGAGCTCTACAGCACCGCTCCTGGAAGCCTTCCCGGGATTCTCCTCCCGGAAATGGCAGGGTTCCCTGGCTGTCCACCCAGGCCTGATAATCAGGATCTCCATCCAGTTCTTTATAATTTTTATTCTCAAAAGTTCCAAAATCACACTCTCTAAGCCCGTCTGCCAATACAGGCGCCATGTCCGGCCACAATATCCCTGCCGTCTCGACACAGCGTTTCAGAGGACTTGAATAGACGGCCTGCACAGGCCCCGGAGCCTTATTTTCAAGCAGCGCCCTCCCCTCTTCACAGAGCGGTTCATCTGTCCTGCCTATATAACGTCCTTTTTTATTTCCTTCCGTGATGGAATGACGCAGGAAAAGGATTTCCAGCTCTTCCATTCTGACCAGGTCACTCATTTTTAATCACCATTCCGATTCCGCAGACTACCCTGTCAACTCTTTTTGCAAAAGCTGCAAGCGCGCAGCAGATACGGCCTGTTTTCTCTCTGTACAGGCGTTCAAATTTATCTACAGGCACAACCCCGTATCCGAGTTCATTTGAAACTACAAGAATGTCCGGGTTCTGCCCTGTAAGCTTTTCTGCCAGGCCCAGAACTCCTTCTTCCCCCTCATTCTTCAGTACACGCCTGATGTATTCGTGGAAATGGTCGACAGCTGATGCCCCCAGAAGCTCTTCTTCCGTACATGAAGCCCCATCGGCAAATTCCTCTGCGGCCAGGCCGAATGTATTTGCTGCATATTCTTTTTTTCCCTGGCTCTCTCCTCCAATAACCAATATCATGTCTGTTCTCCTTCTTTCTGTCTAGAGCGTATTTACAGGATAAAAGATACGCATGTGACAGCCAGTGCCACAGCCAGCTCGCAGATCTGAAGGAAAAAGCCTGCCAGATCTCCCGTAATGCCTCCGAATTTTCTGTATGACATATGGCGGTAGTATGCAAATACAAGCAGGGCTGCAGCTGAGCCGGTGGCTCCATATGCAGGGCTGACCATGATCATGGCTGCTGCGGTCAGCAGGATATAGATGATCATTACTATCCTGACCGTCTTCTTTACAGCCATATCAGAAAATGTAGCCGCAAGCCCTGTATTTTTGGCAAGCCTGAAGCTTACAATGGCCAGACCGCTGAATGCCCTTGACAAAATGAAGCCCAGCGCTATGACCGGCAGAGTCCTGATTGTAATTTCTGAATATACCCCGAATGTCAGCACAAAATAACAGATCCCCACGATAATGGCAAACGCTCCCGCATGGGAATCCTTAAGTATTTCCAATTTCTGTTCCATTGGCTTATAGGAGCTGAGTGCATCGGCAGTGTCCAGCAGACCGTCCAGATGTATCCCGCCTGTGATCAATACAGGTATCAGCACCAGAACCGCCGTAAAGAGCGCATGCTCCCTCCCCCCCGGCGGCACTACACAGAAAAATGCTGCCAGAACCCCTCCGATCACCGCACCAATAAGAGGAAAAAAGCACATGGAATACTTCATATTCTCCTTGCTCCAGTCAGTCTTTGGCATTGGTATCTTTGAATACATTGAAAAAGCAATGAAAAAACTGCTAAGCAGACGCTTCATTCTTTTTTCCTCCTTTCATACAGACTGGAATTCCGTACACCACCTCTGTGACACCATCGGCCAGCCGGGCCATCTGCTGGTTTATATTTCCCAGATGCCCCATGTACTCCACCGTACTTTCATCATAAGCCATTCCGTCAGAAAAAATCTCATTTGTAACCACAACAAGATGGCGTACATCCTGCAGAAGGCGCCTTATACCAGCCATCACTGCCTCCTCAGTCTTTTCACCGGCGCCTCCTTGGGCGTACATCTCATTTGCAGCAAGATTGGACATACATTCCAAAAGGACGATATCGTCCTTTTTAAGCCGGACACTGTCAAGTCCTGTATAACATTCCACAGTTTCAAACTGCTTTCCTTCACGCATCTTCCTGTGACGTGCTATCCTTTTTGTACTCTCCTCATCAAAGCTCATCATAGTGGCAATATAGATCCTTCTGCCCTCTCCCAGGGACAGCACCAGATTCTCCGCATAAGCAGATTTTCCGCTGCCGCTCCCTCCTGTCACTACATAAAACATTTCCTTATTCTTCTAGGCCAGCGGCTTATACTCCTCCACATTGATATCCTGGAATGTACTCATGCCATTATAGACAGCGCATGCCAGATTCAAAAGAGGCATAAGCGCCACCGCGCCTGTCCCTTCACCGAGGCACATGTCACAATGCAGAGCCGCTTCAAGCTCCAGCTTCTCCAGGAGCATAGCTGCGGCCGGTTCTTTAGATACATGGGAGGCCAGCATATATTCCCTGGCTTTGGGACAGATCCGCACAGCGGCAAGAGCCGCAGCAGCCGAAATAAAGCCATCGATCACAACAGGAACTTTATGTACCGCGCCGCCCAGGAATACTCCTGCAAGCCCCGCCAGATCAAACCCGCCGACTTTGCTGAGTACATCGATGCCATCCTCAGGGTCGGGCCTGTTGATTTTTATGGCTCTGCTGATGGCATTGATCTTCCTGCCAAGCCCTTCTGTGGACAGTCCCGCGCCTCTTCCTGTAACATTCTCCACCGGAAGTCCTGTAAGGACCGACACTACAGCACTGCTTGTAGTTGTATTGCCAATTCCCATCTCTCCTGTGGCAATTATCTTATAGCCCTTTTCCTTCAGCTCACCGACCATTTCAATTCCTGTCATGATAGCTTTCTCAGCTTCTTCCCTTGTCATTGCCGGTCCCTTTGTCATATTCCTGGTGCCGTAGGCAATCTTTTTATTTATGATATTCGTATCTGCGGCAATCCCTATATCCACCGGGAAAATATCTGTGCCTGTCTCCCTGCACATGATACTGGCTGTTGCCTGCTCCTTTAAAAAATTTTCAGAGACAATGGCTGTCACTTCCTGTCCTGTCTGAGTAACACCCTCTTCCACAACACCATTGTCAGCACACATAACAACCAGTGCCTTCTTTTCCAATGAAATTGCACTGGTTCCTGTCATTCCCGCTATTTTAATGAGATAAGACTCTAATTTTCCAAGGCTGTTCAGGGGCTTGGCGATACTGTCCCACCGTCTTTTACATGCCTTTTTTGCCTCTTCGTCAGCTGCTGTCACTAAGCTTACCGCCTGCTCTACTGTCATCACTTTATCCTCCGTTTTAATAAAACCATTTGGCAACTGTTCACTGCCTTCACAGTTATACCAGTTACAACATTTGTTCTAATTATAGATGCTGTGCAAAAATGTGTCAAGATAAAAGGACAGCCAGGGGAGACTATTCATAACAGTTCAGCCCTCCACTATTCACCGTGTATACTCCCTGAACGGAGAATGGCAAATTTGGCGCAGGCAGGCCCGATCATCTCATATAACACAGAAGAAGAAAGGATAATCGTCAGAAGCTGTGTGCCCACCTGGGGCGGAAGGATCCTTTGGCCAAGAGCCGCCAGTCCGATGGACACCCCCGCCTGAGGTATCAGGCCAAGCCCCAGATAATTTCCCACTTTTTTGTCAAGATGCATGATACGGCAGGAAAACCAGGCTCCGGCATATTTACCGATTATCCTCACAAGAAAATATACAATTCCTACAAGCCCTGCTGTCTTCAGCGAGGCCACATCCAGCTTCATGCCCGACTCTATAAAAAACAGTGCCATAACAGGAGGAGTAAAATTATCCAGCTGGTGAAAAAGCTTTTTATCATTTGTCAGATTTACGTAGACTGCCCCAAACAGCATGCACGACATCAGCGGAGAGACGTCAACGAGAGCACACAGGCCGGAAATTCCCAGAAGGCCCGCGATCAGGAGGATAAGACGGCTGTCCTTGCTGCGTGCCGGCGTAATGATCCTGCTGAGCGCCCAGGCACAGGCGCCCCCCAGCAAAAGAGCCAGGACATTATACAGGGGCGGGAGCAGTACACCGCTCACAGTCAGAGTACCTTCAAAATCAGCAGTGACTACAGCTGAGACTGCACTGAAGGCAAGCAGGCAGACTGCGTCATCCAGCGCCACTACCTGCAGGAGTATACGTACAAACTCTCCTTTTGCATGATACTGCCTTATCGTCATGATAGTGCTGGCAGGCGCTGTGGCTGTAGCCACAGCCCCCAGAAGCAGCGCAAAATCAATGGATGTATGGAAGATCAGCCAGACCGACAGCGTCACAAGGATCCCTGCCATAAGGGCCTCCGCCAAAGTGACGAATATAACTGCCAATCCTGTCTGCCTCATCTTTTCCAGTTTGAAAAACTTTCCCACGCTGAAGGCAATACACGCCAGGGCAATATCGCTCACAAAATCCATGTGGTCCACAAGCCCTGACGGGATGAGCCCCAGAACACCGGGGCCTATCAGGACCCCCACAATGATATACCCAGTTACCTTGGGCAGCCGGAAAAGATTCGTCAGTCTGGTGAAGAGAAATCCTGCAATCAAAATAATGCATAATGCCAGAAGGATACCGGCTGTACCGTCCATTTGAATCTGTAACAGTGACATTCAAACACCCCCTTCTATGTACAGTGACATATCAGATATATAGTACATTATACTCCTGAATTAAAATAAAAACAGCCGCAGCGTTAAATAATTAGCGCTGCGGCTGTCCGGTATACACAGAAATCTGCTGAAATCTTATAATCCCCTTAATATCTGCAGGGCAAGATTCCTCTCGGCAATATACCTGGATGTATATGGAGGATAATCTTTTATCCTCTTCTCATATATTTTGTTGATAAATTCTTCATCTGTCATTTGGTTCGTGATGCCCGCCTTTGAGATAGCAAGTGCAGCGGTTCCGCCTCCATGCTGGATCGCATAACTGAAGACACTTCCTTTTACCACATTTGGCCTGGAGGAAATATTAATGCCCAGTGACCTCAGCGACCATTCTGTAGGCTCATAATACTGTTCATAGGCAAAGTCATCCTGGCACCTTGCAAAAAGCTCCGGCGTCTTTGCGTATATACTGTTCCAGGCCTTATATAAATCAGTATTTCCCTTCAGCTTTTCTTTAGGAATGCTTAAAAACGGAGCAAATTCCGCAAATGCCACCGGGTCACGCCCATAGCAGTACTGCAGAAGCTGCTGCAGTGAGTACCTGTAATCAAACTGGTAGTAGCCGCAGGCATTGCCTGAATCACCGCCGGTCTGGTTATAATTTCTTCCGGACTCAAACAGTGTAAAGAACAGCAGGTCACTTTGAGGTCCCGGATCGTTCTTCACAGTGCATACGCCCGCACTGTCAACACTGTATGTAACACCATTCGCCGAAATTGTTGTATTTGTCACCATGATGCCTGCATCGTTAAAATAATATGTCTTTCCATTAATATTCTGCAGCCCGGTCACGGCCTGTCCGCTTCCCCCAAAGTAATACCAGTATCCATTATATGACTTCCAGTCATTCTTCCTGGCATGTCCCCTTGGACTTATTGTATCTTCAAAATAATACATGATTCCTGCTATTTCTCTTAATCCAGTGAGCATAACACCGTTATCTGAACAATAGTAGAACTCTCCGTCAACTTCGATCAGCCCCGTGGCCATCATTCCATTATCCTGAAGGAAATACCAGCTGCTTCCTGATTTTTTCCATTCATGTGTCACCATAGCCCCGCTGCCGTTGAAATAATAATAAATGCCGTCAATCATCTGCCAGCCTGTCAGCATAGCTCCGCTGCCGTTACAATAATACGTCTTGCCGTCCACATCGATAAATCCTGTAGCCATACGTCCATCCGCCTGCAGATAATACCATTTGCTCCCTGACCTGAACCACTGGTTCTTCAGCATGGCGCCGCTTCCGTTAAAATAATAATAACTGCCGTCGATCATCTGCCAGCCTGTCAGCATAGCTCCGCTGCTGTTGCAGTAATAAGTCTTGCCGCTGTCAGTGATCCAGCCTGTCCCCATCTTTCCGTCTGACTGCACATAATACCATCTGCTGCCGGATCTCACCCATTTATTAGTCTGTATAGCTCCGCTGCTGTTCATATAGTAATAAATACCGTCGATCTTTTTCCAGCCTGTCAGCATAGCGCCATTTTCATTACAGTAATATTGCTTTCCCTTGCTGGTCACAAAGCCTGTCTGCATTTTGCATGCTTCGTCGAAAAAGTACCATTTACCGCCTATCTGTTTCCACCCGTTGCAGGCTGCGCTTCCGCTTGCATCGAAATAATACCAGACATCATCTATCTTCTTCCAGCCGCCGCTCAGCATAGCTCCTGAAGGATTCATATAGTACCATTTCCCTTTGACCTGCTGCCAGCCCGTCAGTTTTTCCCCCTCAGGAGAATAATAATACCATTTGCCGCCGATCCTATGCCAGCCGCCTTTAAAATCTGGTATCCACTTGCCGTCCTCTCCTACAAAACAGTCTCCTATGGAAGACGGCGCCCATCTGTTTGTGTACATGATGCCATCTTCACCTACATAATATTTACCGCCGATCCAGCGGCTTGTGAGCAGATTCCCCGAATCATCATAATAGACCCACTGGCTGGATGCCGTCTTGCTCCATGCGGCATCTGCATTCAGCGGATGATACAGCATGAACGAAAAAGCCAGACATCCGGCGGATATCATCAGCTTTTTTATAATGCTCCCTCTTTTCATTATCATAGTCTCCTTATTAATTTTGTTACAAAACTATTAAAGTTATTAAACATTATATAATAATTTATTAAACTTGTCAATTTAAGGATAAAAAAAAGAAACACCTTTTTCATGACAAAAAAGGTGTTTCCACAATCTTCCATATATCTTATTCAGCTAAATGAGGAAATACTTTAACAAGAATAATGCAGCCAGAATAAACATGACAATGCTTATTTTTTTCTTCTTAATATTTCCTGCCAGAAGATTAATAATTACATACGATATTGTTCCCATAGCTATTCCTTCAGAAATGCTGTAGAAAAATACCATAGCTCCAATACAGATGAACGCCGGAATTCCCTCACAGGGATCTGAAAAATCAATCAGGCCTACATTGCTGAGCATATAGAACCCTACGATAACAAGGGCAGGCGCCGTTGCAAAGGACGGGATAGCCAGGAAAATCGGTGACAGGAACAGGGCCAGGCCGAAAAGAAGGGCTGTAGTCACAGAGGTAAGTCCTGTTCTTCCACCTTCCGCCACACCTGAAGCGCTTTCAACAAAGGTAGTGACTGTAGATGTTCCCAGAACTGCACCTGCTGTAGTCGCAACAGCGTCCGCCAGCAATGCGCCCTTGATTCTTGGGAGTTTACCGTCTTTATCAAGCATATTGGCCTTTGTGGACATTCCGATCAATGTACCAAGCGTATCGAACATATCCACAAAGAGAAATGCAAATACGACCACGATAAACTGCATGACCGGAATACCGGAAAAGCTCAGGTGCCCGAATATTGGAGCGAGGCTCTTTACAGCAATTCCGCCGCTGAAATCAGGAAGCAGGGAAAAGAAGCCATTTGCCGGATTCGGGACATAGACCCCTGTTAACTGACAGATGATTCCAAGTACCCAGGTGATAAGGATCCCCCACAGGATATTGCCTTTTACTTTTTTAGCCACAAGTATCCCTGTGATAATGATGCCGATAACTGCCAGGATCACTGTTATCCCCACATCATTGAAAGTACCTGCCACAAACTTTTCACCAGCCGCCTCCGCTGCGTTTTTAAGGTTAGAATTATAGCCGTCCAGGGAGTAGAGACCCACAAGAGTGCTTCCGCCGATGACGATCTTAGCATTCTGCAGCCCGATAAATGCGATAAACAAACCGATTCCAACGCTGACAGCATGCTTTAAGCTGAATGGGATGGAATTAAATATAGCCTCCCGGACATTGACAAGTGACAGCAGGATAAAGACGATACCTTCTACAAAAACTGCCGCCAGCGCTACTTCCCACGAATAGCCCATCTGAATGACTACCGTGTATGCGAAATACGCATTGAGGCCCATGCCGGGCGCCAGGGCAAAAGGATAATTTGCGAAGGCAGCCATCAATAATGTACCTATCAATGCCGCTACTGCTGTCGCTGTGAAAACTGCACCTTTATCCATCCCGGCCTTACCCAGAATATCAGGGTTTACTGCCAGGATATAAGCCATAGTCATAAAGGTCGTTATCCCGGCAATGATCTCAGTTTTCACATTAGTGTTGTTTTCTTTCAGCTTGAAAATCTTTTCTAACATGAAATTTCCTCCTACGAAGTATTTAATTTTTTCAACAGAAAAAGTTTATCAAATATTTATAAAAAAGTAAACCTTTTTTATGACTTAATTTAAATTATAATACAAATCAGGCCGCCTTTTGAATCATTTACAATTTTTTTCATAGTATCCTGAAGTTTTAGCTGACTTTCCTCACCTATCACTGCCAATTTTGCTCTGATTCCGTCTCCTACCAGCTGTTCGATAGATTTGCCGAAGATATTTGTCTCCCAGATACCGTTCTCGCCCTTGCTGTTCTCCTTTATATATGCGATCAGGTCTTCCGCCTGCTGCTCACTTCCCACAATAGGCGCGATCTCTGTCTCTATCTCTGCCTTGATCAGATGGATGGAAGGACTGGCCGCTTTGATCTTGACCCCGAACTTGCTGCCCTGTTTGATCACAGACGGCTCATCCAGAGTGATCTCCTCCTGCCCCGGCGTGATGACTCCGTAGCCTGTTCCCCTAGCTGCTGACAGGGCTTCCTGGACCTTCTCGTATTCTTTTTTCTTTTCGGACATCTCTTTAATAGTAGATATGAGCTGATATTCTCCTGTAATAGAAACTCCTGACATCTCGCTTAACATCTCATAATAATATGTATCATCAAGCTCGATGCTTATTTTAGCAGTACCCTCACTTAACAGCACGGAGTCCAGCTTCGCTTTTTTGACATACTCATTCTGGAAGGAAAATGTTTCCCTGGAAATATCCCTGATGTGTCCCATGCTCTCCATAAATGACCTGATATCCTTCAGGATGGATTCCTTGATCTTATGATCCCTGGGAAGCGTCTCTATCCATTTCGGAACATAGAATTCCAGTTTTACAAGAGGGAATTCATAAAGTATGCGTTCCATGATCTTCATGATGTCATCTTTTCTGAGCTGCTCACAGTTTACAGCCATAGCAGATGCATGATAAGTAGCTTCCACGTATTCTACTGCCCTCTTAGCCTCGTCGCCAAAGGGGCGTTCTGAATTGACAAGCACCACAAACGGCTTCCCGATCTTCTGCAGCTCCGTGATAGCACGTTTTTCCGGTTCTATAAAATTCTCTCTGGGTATCTCGCCAAAAGTACCGTCACAGGTGACTACCACACCTATTGTTGAATGATCCGTTATAACCTTCCTTGTGCCGATCTCGGCTGCTTTTGTAAAAGGGATCTCCTTGTCGGACCAGGGAGTCTTCACCATCCGCGCCCCTGCATTTTCATCTGTTCCTGCCGCTCCGTCTACAATGTAGCCAACGCAGTCTACCAGGCGGACCTTCGCCTGCACATCTTCTGATAACTTCAGGAGAGCCCCCTCTTTAGGTATAAATTTAGGCTCAACAGTCGTGATCGTTTTGCCCTTTCCGCTGGTAGGCAGTTCATCTGTAGCCACAGCTTTTTCATTCTCAGCCATCGCAGGCAGAACCATCTGCTCCATAAACCGCCTTACAAAAGTAGATTTTCCCGTGCGCACAGGCCCTACGATTCCCAGATAGATCTCGCCGCCTGTGCGGGCCTGTATATCTTTGTACAAGTTAAATTCTTCCATGAAAATACCCCCTCGTATATACTGATATAGTATATGTGAGGAGGTTTTTATTTAGAATAATTATTTATGCAGATAACTTTCTCTGAAATCTTCAACAGGCACCGGCTTCCCGTAGAGGAATCCCTGTATGTAGCGGCACCCCAGCGTCTCCAGCAGATTTCTCTGCTCCAGCTCTTCCACGCCCTCAGCCACGACTGAGAGGCCCAGCTCCCGGCACATGTCAAAAATATGGCGCACTATGATCTGATTCTTTTTGTTATTTACAAGATCATTTACAAGACTCTTATCCAGCTTGAGCACATCAAACTGGAACAGTGCAAGCAGCATGGTATTACTGTATTTCGCGCCAAAATCATCCAGGTGCACATGAAAACCAGACTGCTTCAGCTCTTTTCCGACTCCGATGAGCGTATTCTGATCCATCTGACCGATGGTCTCGGTGACCTCCACATCCACAAGATTAGTGGGGATATTATACTTACTCAATATCATATGCAGGGTATCTGCAAGTTTTTCTTCCAACAGCGTAATTCTGGAAATATTCAGGGATATGGGGCAGACCTTAAAACCTTCATCTATCCATTGCCGGAGCATGCGGCAGACCTCCTCTACGATAAAGAGGTCCAGATACCTGATGATCCTCTCCGACTCCAGGATCGGTATAAACCTTCCCGGCGTAATAAGTCCCGTTTTCTCCGTATAATACCTGGAGAGAGCCTCCGCACTCACCACCGCACCCGTCTTAATATCCACCTTTGGCTGAAGATAGAGCATAAAATGCCCCTCTTTCAGTTCTTTTAAAAGGGCCTGGAGATTTTTCGTCTCCATGTGGCGGCTTTTGTGGCGTTTGTGGTCATAATACCTCTGCTTCGCTGCGAGCATAAGCTCATCAGCCTTCCGAAGCAGCTCCGGTATATCGGGGTCCAGCTCTGACCAGACAACCCCGACGCTGGCCCCATAATAATCAAGTTCATCGATGGCCGCCTCCATCTCCCTTGTCCTCAGACGGAACACTTCCTCCGTACAGTTGATCCAGATGATTACGAATTCATCTCCGCTCAGCCTGAATACCTGATCCTCAGCAAAAAATTTTCTGAATGCAGATGCATGGTCTTTGACAGCTTCATCTCCCTTTTTATGCCCGAAATTCTCATTGAGCTCTTTCAGGCCGTTAATATTTATTGTGAGGACACCCACTGATTTTACCGGAGTATTTTTTATCCTGTCCAAGAGCCGCACATAGCCGTTTCTGTTCAGAAGGTCTGTCAGCCCATCATGATAGCTCATATATTCAAACTTCTCTGTCAGTATTTTATTTGAAATAACATTTTCTGTAAAATAAACAATCGACTCCAGAAGAGATGTGTTCTGGTAAGATGTTTCAGGATTTTCAAGAACAAGAAACCCAGACACTTCACCCTGGTTCCTGACAGGAACAGCATAAAAAGATCTTACCCTGTACTTCCACATATTTTTATACTCATCTGTATATGGAAGCCTCAGGCTCTCAACATCCTTTACGGAGATAATGCCTGTTTCATCCAGATGCTCCATCCAGAATGTGCTGTTGAATGCATTCTCATCCATGCCTTTTGCCATCCGCGGTTCAACACCGGGCTTACAGATCTCCTGCATGCTTTTTAAGATCCCGCGCCTGTTTTTATATTCAAACACATAAGCTCTGTCAGTATTATACAAGCTTGATATGGTTTCCAGCATCGCATACATAGTTTCCCTGAGATCTTTGCTGCCAACCATTCTGCGGACGCATTCCAGCAGCATATTCCCCGCTTCCAGCTGGTGTGCCAGCTCTGCGCTCACCGCATTCTTCTCTGTAATATCTACAGCATACTCCAGGCGGGCCTTTTTCCCATGATACATCACCAGCTTATCCTTCATCATAAGGGCTCTGCCTATCCGCTGGTTCATATGCTCCCAGGAATATATCCTGTCAAAGGAAAGTCTGTCATTTGTACAGAACGGGCAGGGCTCATCCATTCCCTGCAATATCTTGTAGCACGGTTTCCCCTTGTACCCGTCTCTGCTGATATCCAGCTGGCGGCAGAGATACTGGTTCATAAACAGGATTTCATATGTCTCGGGATCACTTAAATAGATCTGCTCCTCTATGGCATCCGCGATCAGGAATGCCTCCTCACTGATCTCCACTGCTCCCTCTTCTGCCATGACAGTATGTGTATCGATTTCAGATATCACAGGCGGGATCCACTCATTCCCGGATTCCTTTTCACTGTAGACAAGACTTGTATTTTTCCCGCTGTTTTTAGCTTCATAGAGGGCAATATCTGACTTCTTATAGAGCTCTTCATATGTACTGCCGTCTTTAGGATAATATGCCACGCCTATGCTGCATGAGATATCTTCATTGCCATGGTATTTCTCACGAAACAGCTCACAGACTTTCCTCGCGCTCTCTTCAGCAGCCCTGCCATCCAGAATGCCGCGCATAAAGACAACAAACTCGTCCCCGCCTATCCGTCCGACTACATCCTTTTTCCTGAAGCTGCGCTTCAGCTGTTCCGCTATCTCACGCAGCATGCGGTCACCGTGGAGATGTCCATATTTATCATTGATCTTCTTAAAATCGTCTATATCTACGATCAGAAAAGCATGCTCTCCTGTTCTGCCCGCATCACTCTTTAAATAATCTGATATGACATTTTCCGTAGTCTTCTTATTATATACGCCCGTCAGCATATCCATCTGTGATTCATATTTGAGTTCAAGCTCCCTGCGCTTCTTATCATTGATATCTTTCAGGCAGACAAGCCCTTTCAGTTCACCGGTCAAAGGATCCTGCAGCAGATAAGCGGTAGAGACAAACCAGATGAAATTTCCCATCTCATCTGCCCGTCTGTTTTCAAAGTTTATCTCTTTCTTTCCCTCTTCAAATGCCCTCTTCAAAGCTTCCGGCTTGAACGTCTCCCAGTATTTCTCCCGCTCCTCTATGTGGACACGCCTGCTTCCCATCTCTCTGACAAAAACGGAATACTTTTTATACTGCCCGGCCTCGGCAAATAACTTTTTATCATCCACGAATTTTTCTACTGTATCAGTAGTCAGATCTACCTGGGCCCAGTAAAGCGCATCTGAAAGCATTGCCTGGCGGTACTGCTCTTCCTTGACATATGATATCTCCGCCTCTTTCTGCCGTGTGATATCCTCCAGGATACCTACAGCATCTATTGCATTGCCGTCCTTGTCATAGATGAGGTTCAAAGTATGGCGGAACCATGAAAATGTACCGTCAAAAATTTTCACTCTGGCTATGCAGGAGGCCATAGCCTCCCCCTGATTGATTCGTTCAAACATCATCCTGAAGGCAGCGGCATTATCCTCATGGATGATACCGCTTTCAATCAGGCTCCCCGGAACATTTTCCAGGCACTGCGGCAGCGCAAAGAGCTCTGATGCATGCCTGTCCATGTGCAGTGTACGGTTTTTAATGTCATAATCATAGATAATATTATTTGTCTGGGACAGTGCGATCTTCAGCTTTTGTTCGTCCAGATTGAGCTGCTGCTGCATATTCTTATATTTTGTCAGGTCCATCACATTGCAGTACATTACAACTTCATTGTTCTCAACAACAAAGAGCCCTTTCGTGCGCAGCAGGACCTTCCTGCCGTCCCTGCGGGTAATATGCTTCTCAAATTCAAAATAATTCCTTCCGTTCTGAAAGGCATTCTGGGTAACCTTGCGGATATTGTCCACGTCGCTTCTGGAGATCACTGTGATGAGCCTGTTGCCCAGCTCGATCTGCATTTCCTGGGGCGTATATCCGTAAAAATTGTAAAATCTGTCATTGGCAGCCAGCAGCGTGAAGCTGTCATCCAGACGGACTTTGCAAAGGCCCCCTATCATTATGTTATCTAAAAGTTCAAAATCCGGTGATTCAAATTTCTTCACATCTCACACCTCCAGCCTGACATGGATTTATTTCTCCTCCAGACTCTCCAGTTGTTCCTTATATGCACTGGACAGCGCACACTGTTTCTTAGCATTTTTCTTATTAATATTCACGGCTGCTGTAGATTTAGCTATGGGCTGCAGCGTACCTGCACCGGCCACGCATCCGCCGGGACAAGCCATGCCTTCCAGCAGATAACCGTCATATTTTCCTGTCTTTGCCATCTGAAGTAATTTTCTGCAGTCCGCCAGCCCTTCGGCATTGGCTACCTTTACTTCCCTGTCAGGATCCAGTTCCCTGATACAATCTACCACTGCGTTAGCCACACCGCCGCTTACTGCAAACCCTCTGCCGTCCCCACTGGCTTCTGAGAGTTCACTCTGCTCTTCTATTTTCTTTAAATCAACGCCTTTGGCTTCAAACATACCCATCACTTCTTCAAAGGTAAGTACAAAGTCCACATCGCTTCTTATAGATTTACGGCTGGCCTCCAGCTTTTTCGATGCACAGGGACCGATAAATGCCACTTTGCACTCAGGATGTTTCTTTTTGATCAGACGTCCTGTAAGCACCATAGGTGTTAGAGCCATTGATATATAGGGCGCAAACTCCGGAAAAAGCTTCTTTGCCATCACAGACCATGCCGGACAGCAGGAAGTGGCCATAAATGGCTGCTCCTTTGGAACCTCTTTCAGAAAGTCCTTTGCCTCCTCTATGGTACACAGGTCAGCTCCGATCGCCACCTCGACAACATCAGCAAAGCCCAGTTCCCTGAAGGCCGCCCTCAGTTTGTCAGGAGTCACCTTGGGGCCAAACTGCCCCACAAAAGCAGGCGCGACTGCTGCATACACCGGCACATCACTTTTGATCGCCTGGATAGTCTGGAAGATCTGTCCTTTATCCGCAATAGCGCCAAACGGGCAGTTCACAAGGCACATTCCGCAGGACACACATTTATCATAGTCAATATCAGCTCTTCCGAATTCATCACTCTTAATCGCATCCATGCCGCATACACTGGCACACGGCCTCTCCATCTTCAGAATTGCGTGGTAAGGGCACTGCTTCACACACTTGCCGCATTTAATACATTTATCCTGGTCGATCACAGAGCGGCCGTTTACGATAGATACAGCATCCTTGGGACAGACCTCCTTACAGGGATGGGCCAGGCAGCCCTGGCACGCATCTGTGACTAATACCTTTTTGTCAGGACAAGAATGGCACGCAAATTTGATGATATTTATAAGAGGTGGTTCATAATAGCGCTCCGCCACAGCGCTTTCTTCGATTCCCGCTGAAATAGGCGCGTGTTCCGTCATCTTGCGCAGAGGCAGTCCGATGGCAAGTCTCAGCCTCTCCCCTACAATCGCTCTTTCCAGAAAGACACTTTCACGGTAAGAAGCTATCTCTCCCGGAATGATTTTATAAGGCAGCTCTTCTATCCTGGAGTAGTCACCGCCTTCATATGCCAGCCTGGCCACTTCTGTGAATATCTGTCTGCGTATCCTGATTACTGAAGTTTCAATCCCTCTCATTTAGCTCCTCCTGTATCCCGTTCCCGGCCGTGCTGCGCCGTTTTATATACTTTTAAATCATATTTCCATGATCTTAATGGTTACAATTTTATCATAAATTACTTTTATTATCAAGGTATGTTATGTTATAATACTTTTGCGCGGACGGCTGAAAGTTACTGTTCACACGTCACCATCCCGAGGGTTGCAGCGCGAAACGGCGGTTTTTGCCGTTTCTGTGCATCGCGGAGCGTGTTACTGGTCACGGAGTGAACAGTAACGGCTGAAATGTTACCTTGCGGGTAACGCAGTCTTATCATGGAGGTATGTTATGAAGCTGTTATAAACTAAATATAAAGGAGCAGTGACAATGACAAAAAACGAATTCAGCAGGCTCATGGAAAAAGGCATATTATTTCTGGACGGCGCAACAGGCTCAAATCTGATCGAAGCCGGAATGCCCAGAGGCTTATGTACTGAAAAATGGATATGTGAAAATCCGGATATTCTCCTGACCCTTCAAAAAGCTTATGTTGAAGCTGGTTCTGATATACTGTACGCGCCAACCTTCGCTGCCAACAGGCTGACCCTGGAGTCACACGGACTTGAGAATGAGACAGAGCAGATCAACAAAACTCTCGCCGCCCTCTCCATTAAGGCGGCAGACGGCAAAGCCCTTGTTGCGGGTGACATTACCACAACAGGAAAGTTTCTGGCGCCCCAGGGGGATCTGTCATACGACAAGCTGCTGGGCATCTATGCAGAGCAGATTACGTATCTGGCTGATTCCGGCGTGGATCTTCTTGTCGCCGAGACAATGATCGGGATAGATGAGACACTGGCTGCTCTTGATGCAGCTGCTTCCATATGCAGCCTGCCCATCATGTGTACACTCACAGTAGAATCTGACGGCAGCCTTTTCACAGGAGGAAGCATATTTGAGGCTGCGGCTATCCTTACAGAGATGGGAGCTGATGCTATCGGTGTAAACTGTTCATCAGGACCGGACCAGCTGGAATGCATCATCCGAAACCTGAGTGCCATCACAGACCTTCCTGTAATAGCTAAGCCAAACGCAGGCCTTCCCCAGATCCTGCCGGATGGATCAGCTCATTACAATATGCAGGCGGATGAGTTTGCAGATTCAATGAAATGCCTGAAGGACGCAGGAGCTAAGATACTCGGCGGATGCTGCGGCACAACACCGGAATATATCAGAAAAATGAAAGAATTGATATAAGCATAAAAACAAGAAACGCATCTGCATCCTGATCGCCCAGGTGCAGATGCGTTTCTTTGATGAAAAAGACTGCGGAATTCTTTTCCATCTGAAATTATATCATGCCGGTTAATCTATATTCCCGATTCTTGCGGAGGTCCTCGGAAACAAATGCAAAGGCATGAAGGAGGTATGTTTGTGCAATAACTTGCTTAGAGATTCCGATAAAAAAATGCCGGCTCACCCAAAGCCTGCATCAACCTGAAAACAAAAATATGTTTCCATTATGGATGTATGACTCTACTCGGAAGTCCATCTCACATATTAAGCAGGTTTCCTGACTTACAGATCAACGCTCATCTCCTCCTTCTCGCAAATGGGTATGCAATGGATTTACGGAGACTTACTACCTGAATACAGTGACCGGATCGCTTGGGATTCTCACCCAATTCCCTCTTCAGGACAAAATGTCCTGCACTTAATATGACAATATTAAATTGCACAAGCTTATTATAGCAGAAATTACAGATTTGTCAATCACGGAGTTACTGGTCACACGTCACCATCCCGCGAGGTGTTTTCGTGCGTATTTGCACGAAAATCCCGAGGGTTGCAGCGCGAAACGGCGGTTTTTGCCGTTTCTGTGCATCGCGGAGCGTGTTACTGGTCACGGAGTGAACAGTAACCCATCACAGATTCTGCATATCCAGAAGTCTGTACGAAATCATCAGATAGAGCATCATCCCGGCATCTTCTGTCTCCAACCCTATAAGCTCCTTAATCCTGTCCATCCTGTACAGAAATGTACTTCGGTGGATAAACAGCTCCTTAGCCGACTGTACAGCATTCAGGTGATTATTCAGATAGACCCTGAGTGTCTCATAGAATTCTGTATTATGCCCTTTATCATATTCTTTGAGTTCAAGCAGTTTCTCCGAGCTGCACAGAACAGCCGGAATCTGGGCTGTGCTCTGCTCCAGCAGATAATCCAGAGCCACCTCATCGAACCTGTGAATCCACTGGTAGATATTCCTCCTGCTTCCCGTAGAAAGGCCTGCGCTGGCCTGCTTAAAGTAATAGCGGAGGTAACGGAAACCTGAAAACTCATTACTGATGCCTGCCTTCAGATAACTGTCCCTCAAAAAATAGACCAGCTTGTCAAAGACATCCTCCGTATCACCGTTAAATCTTGTCAGATTGATATATACTACAATATCTGATTCAAACTGGAATGCACAGGAGCTGTGTACAAGCGACTCAATATGTTTGCATATAAAATTAACCGACATATTCTGTTTGTCGATCATTGGCACTTTAAAATTCATACAGACATACCTGTGTTCCGGAACCCATCCATATTCAAACAGCTCCTGCTCTATCTGTGCCAGCTCCTTCTCCTCGTTTTCCACCACCTGGAGCAGGATATGATGAAGCGTATGGACATTCTCCTTTCCGTCTGCACTTCTCTTTTCCAGGATTTTACTTATGAATCCCCCAAAGGAAACAAGCGCCTCCACATCCCCCGGAACAAACTTTCTCATGATCTCAGGTATGGCTATCCTGTACCTGTAGACACCCCTGTCAAATACATTCAGGCAGAGGCTGCGGTATCCTGTGATGTATTCCGGGTAAAAAAATGCTTCTTTTTTGTTTCTCAGCTCTGCATACTGGGAATCCTGCATGAATGCTGTGCCATATTCATACAGATTGTCAGGCTTGATCAGTTCCCGGAGGCCCGGTTCCTCGTCCATTATGGAAGAATGGGCGATCAGGGATAGGTCAGAGGTAGAGATAGTTACTGGATTTCCGAACACCTTTACGCTCCTGTCCAGCATCTCCTGAAGATCCTTCTCCTCATGAAGGACTGCGTTCATCATCTGCTCCCACTCTTCATAAAAATCATATATCCTCTGTATATCATTGAACAGCTGGCAGATGCTAAAAGATCCAGAAATCTCCAGAACATTGTCAAACCCGTCATATTCTGCCTGCCCATCCTGACGGATTATGATAAAAAATGACGATGCTGCCGTCCCCAGATCCGCTTTCGGGACAGCGTCCTGCATAGCCAGGTACAATCTGTCCGGAAGCGTCTTCTCATCTTTCTCATAGAACAGAGGCCTTGCAAAAAAACGCTCTTCTGTCAAAAGCCTCCCGTCATCCATACTGTATTTCTCTTTTAAATGCTGCCTGATAAGTGCAGGACTCAGCTTCATTTTATCTACTCCTGTCTGTTTCGCACAATATATTTCTCTTCCTACACATTGTACGAAAAACCTTTTAAATTGTCAATTGTTTGTTGGATTAACAAATTCATTTTTTTCTGATACAATGGATTTAACCAATTAAAAAACACAGGAGGTATGTGAAAATGGGAAAATTACAAGAGCTTGCGGAAGCTGTAGAAAAAGGTAAGGCAAAAATTGTTCCGGGACTTGTTCAGGAATGTGTTGACGAAGGTACAGACCCTACAGTCATCCTTAACACAGGTATGATTGACGCTATGGGCGTTGTAGGTGAGAAATTCAAAAATAATGAAATATTTGTTCCTGAGATGCTTGTTGCTGCCAGAGCTATGAAAAAAGGTGTTGAAGTATTAAAACCGTATCTGGCTTCAGGAAGCGCAGGAGCTCTTGGCAAATATGTACTTGGTACTGTTGCCGGTGACTTACATGATATCGGAAAGAACCTGGTTGGCATGATGATCGAAAGTGCGGGCTTCGAAGTCATCGATTTAGGTGTTGACGTTCCAATCGAAAAATTCATTGAAACAGTTGAAGCAAATCCGGATACAAAGATTGTTGGATGCTCTGCTCTTCTAACAACAACTATGCCGGCTCTTCGCGATACAGTTAAAGCTTTAAATGAACAGCCATGGCGTTCAAATATTAAAGTCATGGTAGGCGGTGCTCCTATTACTCAGGAATTCGCAGATGAAATCGGCGCTGACTGCTATACTCCTGATGCTGCAAGTGCTGCACAGGCTGCAAAAGCTTTAGTTTCATAATAACATAGGTAACCCATATTATTAGGGCCGTTCCTGTAAAAGGGGCGGCTCTTATAAGTTAAAAGGAAAGGGTGGATATTTATGAGCATTGATATAAACAGGATCGTCACTCAGGCACTTGAACACGGCTTTACATCAGCTGCCCCTCTCTCAGTAGAAACCCTGAAGCTGCTCCCGGAAGTCCGGGATATGTGCGCATCCAATACATGCCACAAATACGGCCAGAACTGGGCCTGCCCTCCCGGCTGCGGCACACTTGAGGAGTGTGAGGCAAAACTGAGGAAATACAGCTGCGGTATCATTGTCCAGACTGTGGGAAGCATTGAAGACTCTATGGACTTTGAGGGGATGGTCGAGGTAGAGAAAGGACATCAGGAGCATTTTATCAGTTTTTCGGACATTCTCGGCAGCCAGTATCAGGTCCTTCCCATCGGTACAGGAACCTGCAGCAGATGTGCCTCATGTACATACCCGGATGCCCCCTGCCGCTTCCCTGACAAGATCACATCCTCTATGGAAGCATACGGCATGCTTGTGACCCAGGTATGCAAAGACAATAACCTGCCCTATTATTATGGCAATGACAAAATCGCTTACACAGCCTGCTATCTTATAAAGGAAAAGTAATATCCATGGAAATAAAAGACTACTTATCATTAATCTCACAGACAATCAGAAATGGACAGCCAAAGTATACAGAGCGTATGGTATTGGAGGCATTGGATCATGGCGTCACAGCCGGAGATATCCTGAACCGCTCTTTCATTCCTACTATGAAAGATATGGGGCAGCGTTATAAAGAAGACGAGGTATACATCGCCAAAATACTCTCGGCAGCCCGCGCTATGAAATACGGACTCCGTGTCTTAAAACCCAGGCTTGAAGCCGAGGGTGAGGACTCTATGCACAAAGGCAAGGTAATTCTTGGTACAGTGGTCGGAGATCTCCATGACGTTGGAAAAAATCTCGTGGGACTTATGTTCGAAAGCGCCGGATTTGAGGTGATTGACCTGGGGATCGATGTGTCAGAAAAAAAGTTCGTACAGGCCGTCAAGGATCATCCCGATGCTGCAATCGTCTGTATTTCCTCCCTGCTTACCACTTCTCTCGGCAATATGAAGAGTATCGTCAAAGCGCTGAACGGGATGGAGGAACGCAAGAATTTCAGGATAATGGTGGGAGGCGCCCCGGTCACCCAGGAATTCTCGGATGAGATCGGAGCAGATGCTTATACCGACAACGCCTACGATGCAGCTGAGGCAGCCAAAACATTCGTTCTTCCATAGAAAACTTCGTTCCCTATAGAAGAATACCCTCCGGGGAGATGCGCAGCTGCGCGCGCATCCGGTGAAAACAGAAGGAGGCCGGAAATATGTTCCGGCCTCCATTCGTTTCTTATACTTTTTCGGCTTTACTGAAGAGTTCTTGCAGCAGCCTCCACCACATGTCCCACAAGGACAGAAGTCGTAACACTTCCAACTCCCCCCGGAACAGGTGTGATAGCATCTACAACAGGCTCTGCCTCATCAAACTTTACATCACCGCAGAGTTTGCCCTCTTCATTGACATTAATGCCCACATCAATGACCGTCTGGCCTGCGCAGAGGTAGGAACCGTCTACCACTCCGGCCCGTCCTGCAGCCACAATAACGATCTCTGCCTCTTTCACGACTGAAGGCATATCCACAGTCCTGGTATGGCAGACTGTCACTGTCGCGTTCTTCTTTAAGAGCATCATCGCTGCCGGTTTTCCTACCACAAGGCTTCTTCCCACAACAACTGCCTTCTTCCCTGTACAGTCTATTCCATAGTGGTCTAGGATCTCCATACAGGCCTGAGGTGTACATGGCGGGAATCCCTGCTTTGTTCCGGCAAATACGCCTACCATTGAACCATCAGTAATTCCATCCACGTCTTTTTCCGGCTTTAACGCCTTAATAACGGCTGCCTCATCAAGATGCTTAGGAAGAGGGCGGAAAATAAGAATGCCATGTATGTTATCATCTTTATTTGCCTTATCAAGGGTTGCCATCAGCTCCTCCTGGGTCACATCAGCCGGCAGCAGGAATTTTTCATAAGCCACGCCGAGAGTCTCACAGCGTTTTGTTGCCCCTCTTTCATAGGAGACATCGTCCGGTCTTTCACCAACGCGGATTATCCCAAGTGTGGGCTTCACGCCCCTGCTCTCCAGCTCAGCGACCTGGGCCTTGATCTTTTCATTTAATGCTGCTGTTACTTCTTTTCCAAGTAATTGTTTTGCCATGCTCTTTTCGCTCCTCCTATTTCAGCCTGGAGATCACGCTGTCAAAAATCTCATCTGCCATCTTTGGATATTTTTCCAGCATGGCATCTGCCTTTGCATTCAGCTCCTGGGCGTATTCACGGTTTTTCATGGATTTTGTATTGATATACACATTCAGGCTGGCTCCCTTAAGCGCTGCCTTACAAAATGCTGCCGCCACACCTGCGTCACTGATTGCCAGGGCGGAACCTTTAGCCGCAAACTCCCGGATAAGCTCAATCGCCTCGCAGCATTTCTCCATGATCTCCATAGGCACGGAGCATGCGTCTTTTAAAACGATCTCCATGACACGTGCTTTTTCAGCCTTTTCTTCCTCTGTTTCCCTGGGCATTCCATATGCCTTTGAAAGAGGCTCAAAAACTTCTGCATCCCTCTCCACAAGAGTAAGCAGATCTTTTTGAAGGACATCACATTTGCCTTTTAATGCCCACATTTCCTCTTCTACGTCCGCATATTTCTTTTTGCCCACAGTGAGGCTTCCTACCATATTTCCAAGCGCTGTTCCAATTGCCCCGACTAAAGCGGAAGCTCCGCCGCCGCCCGGAACAGGCGCCTTAGATGCAAGTACTTCTACAAACTCATTACAAGCTGCTGTTGAAAATCCCATACCTCTTCCTCCTGATCAGAATAAACCTGAAATCTTTCCGTTCTCGTCTACGTCAATCTTCTCGGCCGCAGGTACCTTCGGAAGGCCTGGCATTGTCATGATGTCCCCTGTCAGGGCCACAATGAAGCCTGCTCCCGCTGATATCTTCAGGTTGCGCACTGT
>QGGY01000002.1 GCA_003148945.1 Murimonas intestini
GATATTTCTGGTCGATGCCTGCTGTCTTTGCGACCTCCAGGATCGGCTGCATTTCGGTTTCCTGTGCAATTTCGATGTCTGATTTGTAACCCATAATATAAAATCTCCTTTCATTAAAACCGCTTGTGCGGCAGTTAACATTTATACACACGTCCTGATTTTGGGTAAAAAAATACCACGTAAAAAAGGACAGGCTGTATCTTACCAATGTACTTTTACGCAGTAGCGGAAGCGATACCATAACGCGGAAAATCCTTCGTTCACAGGAAGCCTCCCCCTCCGGTGACACTTTACGTATGATATCTACTCTACTTTTTGAAATTTTAATTTCATATAATATTAAATAAAAAAAGCAACACTCAGACTAAGATAAAGAATGCTGCCCAGACGGTCGACCAACCATATTATTTTGATTTCCCTGTGGTACTCCACAACTATCCGTCAGTAATCAAAACCTCTCATATGATGTTTTAAATATACATCAAACGAGAGGTTTTGTCAATAATTTATCAATAATTTATTTGTACTTTTATAAATTCAAGTGCAATTTTTTTCTTCACTGTGCGGACATCTTCCCACGTCATCTTTTACCTGTAAGCTGTCTTCAGCGCATCTTTTAGTACCTTTGGATTCTTCTTATACGGCGTCACAGGGCATATTTTCTTTCCCTTGTATCCCGTTAACGTGTATACTGCTATCCTTGCTGCACGCACAGAATATTCTTCTGTAAAGACCATATCCTCAGGTATCTCCACAAACTGGCTGATCATTGCAAAATTAACAGAGCCTTCCGGCACGACCTTCGGCCTGTCGGACATCTTCCTGGGCTGGAACTGGGAATCGATATACGGCATCATGCATGGTATCACATTAATGACATCTTCCATGAGCTCATCCTTCCTGTCTTCCCAGTGAAGGTGGTGCAGCAGCTCAGTCAGAAGCTCCTCGCCTGTACATTCCCTCATAGGCTTCTTCACATAATCTCCTGTCCTGTCTGTATAAAGGCCATATCCCCAGAAGATCGTCGTATCTGCAGGCTGGTTTTTAAAGTGAGGCTGTGCTGCCACTACGATGCTCATCAGCCAGTTAGAGTCCTTAAATGTCATAAGTGCGCCGCTTCCGGGTATGTTCCCCGTATAGGCCTCAATCATCTTCAGCAGCTTATTTCCTCTGCATGTCACGGTAAAGCTCTCCCAGTTAGTCTGGTCAGGATGCCCAAAGAACGGTTCCGGGCTGCCAAGTCCTGCTTTCTTAGCTGTGACTCTGGCCCAGAGCTCCCCTGAGATGGGTTTTTGGGCATCAAATACAGGCGCTGTATGCATATCCCCAAGTGTCGCGCAGTCAGTCATGCAGCCGTTTGTCATGATACACAGATCCTCACGCTGCAGCCCGATCACCTCTTCCTCCCCATCTCTCTCAATATGGATGGCAGACGCGGTGACCCCGCTCTCATCTGCAAAATCAATATCCGTGACGGTTGCTCTGATACTGAAATCCACTCCCTGCTCTTCCAGCCATGTCTTCAGCGGAAGGATGACAGATTCATACTGGTTGTACGGAGTCCTTGTGACTCCCTCCAGGGTCTCGATCCTGGAAAATTCAAATATCATCCTCTCCATATATCTCTTAAATTCAAAAAGGCTGGACCATCTCTGGAATGCAAACGTAGTCTGCCACATATACCAGAAATTTGTGGTGAAGAAATGCATGCTGTCCCGGAACCAGTCCTCAATAGTCATGTCATCCAGTTTTTCTTCAGGAGTCAGCATTAATCTCCCAAGTGCCAGACGGTCCTCGTTGTTAAATCCCATGCTGCTCACATCAAGAATCTTCCCGTTTTTATCAATCAGGCGCCCCTGAGCATGCGTGGGATGAAGATGGTCAAAATTCAGGATCTCTTCTGTTACGCTTTTTCCCGGCATCTCCAGGGAAGGCACTGTAGAAAACAGCTCCCAGAAATTCTCATATGTCTCCTCATTCAGCATCCTTCCGCCTCTGCATACAAACCCATTCACAGGGTCGCCTGCTCCGTCGTTGCTGCCTCCCAATATATGCATTCCTTCCAGAATGTGGATCCTGCTGCCTTCCATTTTGCAGTCTCTTATGAGATATGCCGCTCCTGCAAGAGAAGCCAGACCGCCTCCCACAAAATATGCCTGGCCTTTATTTACTGCTTCAGAAGAAAACTCCGTCTTTTCTTCAGCATCACTGTCTGACTTCTGTTCTTCCTGTCCCTGCATATATTTTTTTGTGAACATCACTGCCGCCGCTCCTGCTCCGGCAAGCACGCCTGCTTTAAGTAATCTGTGTGTTTTCTTAGCCATATTATTACCCCTTTTCCGCTTGTATCATTTAAAGTTCCAACTGCTTTGTTAACTGATACCTGTACTATAACATAGCCTTTTTTATTTGTAATTATACAAAAAATCCATCCTGTCAGAAATCCAGACACACAAGGCAGATTGTCGGGATTTCTGACAGATTCCTCCATCTGTCTAATTTCCGGCACAGGGCAAAAAAATAACCCCTGGATCAAATCTCCCGCAGTCAGGCTGCAGGGCATTTAACTCAGGGGTTTTGTAATGCGGGCAACAGGACTTGAACCTGCACGGTCTCCCACTGGAACCTAAATCCAGCGCGTCTGCCAATTCCGCCATGCCCGCTCATCTGCCGCAGACGCTTCTTTACATCTGCGGCATTTCACGTTTACTAAGTATATCTGAAACTTGCGCTTCTGTCAAGTATCTGGTTGTTACTGTTCACTTCATGACCAGTAACACACCTCGTGGAATGGTGGCGTATGAACAGTAGCATCTGGTTTACTAATCGCTATCCACTCTGCGGCAGCGCGGCAGTAACCTTTACTTGTCTTCTCTGTCCTCTCTGTCCTGGATCCTTGAAAGCTGCTCGAAGCCTTCTGACAGGCCCTCACCGGCAGGCATGGGCATAGCTGGCCCTCTCTTAAATACCGGCTTGAGCAGGATCGGGGTGATGATCGTCGTAATGATGACAACGAGCACAACAGGCCCCAGGAAATTTGTCCCCAGCAGTCCGACCTCGGTTCCCTTGCTGGCCACGATCAGGGCAACCTCACCACGGGAGATCATCCCCACACCTATCCTCAGAGACTGGTAATTTTTATATCCGCACATCTTTGCTCCCAGTCCGCAGCCCACGATCTTAGTGAGCAGAGCCACCACCACCAGTACTGCTGCAAACAGAACGATCGTAGGTGTCATAGCCGGAAGCTCTACCTTCAGTCCGATGCTTGCAAAGAATACAGGTGACAGATACATATATGACAGTGTATCAAACCTGGAGGCCAGGTATTTCGTCCTCTGTGTACTTGACACAATAAGTCCTGCTATAAACGCTCCGGTAATATCAGCCACGCCGAAAAATACTTCAGCCACGTATGACATCAGCAGGCAGAGCACAAAGGCGAT
Organism: Murimonas intestini; assembly: GCA_003148945.1. Lineage (GTDB taxonomy): Bacteria > Bacillota > Clostridia > Lachnospirales > Lachnospiraceae > Murimonas > Murimonas intestini. Next base: position 3,447 of record QGGY01000002.1, read on the forward strand.
GATCACATGGCGCTGCAGTCCTCTCTCTGCCTTCTCGCTCCATTTCTTATACAGCTTATGGAACAGTACCCCGATCACGCCTGCAAATACGAAGAACGCCACGATCTTCAAAAGGACTACTGCCACATTTACAGATGCGTCTGCCATGCTTGTGATGATAGTAAGTCCTATAATTCCAAGGATATCATCAATGATGGCAGCCCCTAATATAGCATTGCCTGAACGTGTCTTCAGCTTGCCGATCTCTTTTAGAGTCTCTACAGTGATGCTGACTGATGTGGCTGTAAGGATGATACCGATAAATACATTCTGCAGGAAAGCGCTGCAGGCAGCATCTGAATCGATCATCCCCGGGCGGTTAAAGAAATATGCCACACCGAAGCCTCCGGCCAGAGGCACAAGCACACCGATGAGCGCGATCACAAACGATGCCTTTCCGCTCTTCTTTAACTCCTGAATATCAGTTTCCAGCCCGGCGCAGAACATGAGGACGATAACGCCCACCTCTGCTGTTTTATGTATAAATTCCGTTTCCGTGAGGATGTCCAGCACAGCCGGCCCCAGAAGAAGCCCGGCCAGCAGCGCACCCACCACCTGCGGCATCTTCACCTTCCGCGTCAAAAGTCCCAGAACCTTCGTGCTTAACAGGATAATTGCCAGATTCAATAAATAATGATACGATGTATCCATGCTCCCACTCCTTCTTGTCCCCGCTTGTTTTTACGGGTTTTGTGTTGTTTCTATGCTGTTTTTGTGTTGTTTTGTGTTGGCATTTTACATTTACCGATATGATTATACACCTTATTTATAAAAAATCCAGTATTTTTTTCTGTAATCTTAATAATTATGAAATTGTCACGTATTCCCCCGGACACCCTGATTAACCATTATGCATCATACAATTCTGACTTGCCAGGTACTTATACCTGTTTTCTATTACGGTAAATTTTACAGTTACTATTCACACGCCAATGTCCCGGGAGGTGTTTTCGTGCGTACTTTACACTTTTCTTTATAAAGTTATATGATTTTATATGCTTGTATTTAATAACATATATGCTATAATTATTATATCTTATGGGAGGTATTTATATGGCAGATGAAAAACTTGATCTAATTTTGGACGAGTTAAAATCAATTAATCCCAGATTGGAAATGTTAGAATTAAAGCATGATTTCACTCATAAAAAACTTGATAATATGACTCTTGACATTAAAGTTTCCGAACGTTCCATTAAAAAGGATATTAAGCTTTTGCAGGATGCACAAGATACCTTGGTAGAGGTGCTTGAGCAGAATGGTATTTTACCTAAAATCAAATAGTAATAAATTCAAAATAGTTTCTGGATTATACCAGGAACTATTTTTCAAATATAGGTAACTTGATCGTCTTTCACCGGGCAAGAACAAAAGTGCGCTTTGCGCACCCCGCGGGCCTATATTTTGTATAGCGCAGCTTTTGTTCCGCGCGCGCAGCTGCGCATCCCCCGGAGGGTTTTTATTCTATAGGAAACGAAGTTTCCTATAGAATAAAAAAACGCCCGCAAGGGGCGTAAATGCTGTAATGAGACATCGGGGATTCGAACCCCGGACAACTTGATTAAAAGTCAAGTGCTCTACCGACTGAGCTAATATCCCATGCCTTACTATATTTTGTACTGAAGCCTTACAGAATATTCATCACTTTTCGCTCCAGTTCGGCAGATCGCCAAGCTGGGCTAGCTGGATTCGAACCAGCGAGTGCAGCAGTCAAAGTGCTGTGCCTTACCGCTTGGCGATAGCCCAAAAGGGTGGATAAAGGGATTCGAACCCTTGGCCTCCAGAGCCACAATCTGGCGCGCTAACCAACTGCGCTATACCCACCATATTCAATTTGTTTTCCTTATATATGTCATATAAAGAAAAACGAGCCTGAAGGGATTCGAACCCCCGACCCACGGCTTAGAAGGCCGTTGCTCTATCCAACTGAGCTACAGACTCAAGAGCGGGTGATGGGAATCGAACCCACGTATCCAGCTTGGAAGGCTGGTGTTCTACCATTGAACTACACCCGCAAATCAACAGACAAATTTCAGTAAAAAATCGGGGTGACAGGATTCGAACCTGCGACCTCCTGGTCCCAAACCAGGCGCTCTAGCCAAGCTGAGCCACACCCCGTTTTTATTTGTCCTGCGCCTCATCCGTGACGCAAGACATATTATATTATAGCCTTTTAAGATTGTCAACAAGTTTTTTCAATTTTTTGCAATTTTTTTTAACTGCGTATTTAATTCCTGTTCATCCCAGATAATTCACGGTAAAATGAGCTTCCCCGTCCCTGTCCACATCCATGATGATATAGCTGGGCTTGTGGCCCTCCTGGCGGGGATAAGAAAGACTCCCTGGGTTTAAAATGGTGATGCCGCCGTCCTTCTCCAGGTACGGCTTATGAGTATGGCCAAACATTACGATGTCGATTCCTCTGGTGACAGCCTGTCTCTTTATCTCCTGCATATCCAATGATACATAATAATAATGCCCGTGGGTGATCATGACCCTGTACTTCCCGATCATGAATTCCTCTTCTCTTGGCAGGTCACAAAAAAAGTCATTGTTCCCGCTTACAATGTTCACAGGGCACTCTGCTATCTGTCTGATATAATCCTCACTTCCCTCGGCATCACCCAGATGGATCAGCCGGTCTATAGGGCTTACCTTATTAATGACCGTAACTAAATTTGCATCATGGCGGTGAGTATCACTGACAATCAGAATCTTCATCTGTCTCACTCCTTTGGCATTCTGGCTTTTAAAAGCTCTTTCATAGACCTCAGGGCTTTGCCTCTGTGGCTCAGTTCATTTTTCTTATCAGAAGGGAGCTCTGCGGAAGTACAGCCGTATTCAGGAAGATAAAAGATAGGGTCATAGCCGAAACCGTTTTCTCCCTTTATCTCATAGCCGATGATTCCCTCCATGGCCGCCGTGGTGCACAGCATCTCACCGTCAGGCAGGGCCGCTGCAATGGCACACACAAAACGCGCTGTCCTCTTTTCATCCGGCACTCCTTCCAGGCGTCCTATCAGATTATTATTCTTGATATCATATGATGTGTCCTCACCCATATACCTTGCTGAATAGATGCCTGGTTCCTTATTCAGCCAGTCTATCTCCAGACCTGAATCATCCGCCAGCACAATATCATCCGTACCTTCCAGCAGGCTTCTTACAGCTGCCGCCTTGATCCTGGCATTCTCTTCAAAGCTGTTCCCGTCTTCTATGATGTCAGCTGTTACTCCTGCCTCCTTCATGGAAAGCACAGGCACATTCAAGTCTTCTAAAATCATTTTTATTTCTCTCATCTTGCCGGCATTGCCCGTAGCAAAAATTATCCTTCTGCCCATTACTGCTTCTATCTCCTTCTTCAGTTCCTTATAATGCGTCAATATCCGCATATTTTTACATATATTTCCAACTAGTATAGCATACCATCACGCCTGCGTAAATATTTTCCGGTACAATTATTAAGCTCTAAGTTACAGTTCGGCCGTCTGACATGTAACTACGCTCCGCAAAACAGCGGAAGGCTGAACGGTTACCGCTCTAATCCGCTGATCTCTTGCTTGTGTATGCTTTCAGGCAGAGATTGCATTGATACTGCTCCTCTGCACTTGTCCAGGAATCTCCGTTTGAACTGATATACCCTTCCCCGTCTGTCAGGTCCGCATCTTTTGTCATCTCATCTGCCTGGCTCTCTGCCGCCGCCGGATATTCGCTGCCGGGGGACGTGATCTGTACAGCCACGGCAAATTTCACGCCTGCTTCCAGCTGTACCGGTTCATCCAGCTTTACAGTATAGTATCCTGCATCAGTGAATTTTCCCTCCGCTGCAGGTTTTGCAGAAGATAATTTCAGTTCCCCGTCAAACTCCGGTATGACATACACCTTGTAGGAAGTATTCTTTTCCGTAGCGTAGAAGCCTGCCGCCTCCAGCCATTCATCCTCCCCTGCCGTGTAGGCATTTGCAAAATAGCAGCTGTCTTTGCCATATCCCAGCTGCGCCACCCAGCCGCATTCATCTGACTGGTAAAGATTATCATAATTATCCGTAGCTTCTATCCCGGAATAGGCCACGCTGGTGCCTCCCAGCACTGCGTCTTCATAGGAGACATAGAAGATGCCGTCCTCACCAAACTTCTCTCCCCAGCTGTTCTGACAGATAAATGCCCCGTTCCCCTTCACATTATATGTAAAATTAGAAGCAGGATAATTATCATCCCAGCCAATGATAAGTATGTCATGGTTAGCCTTTTTTTCATACGGGTAGCAGTAGGCATAATTCATTTTGCTGTAATAGACTGAATTGCCGATGGAGGATGTCATATCCATATAGATAGATGACTGGACAGCCCCAAATTCATATACGGCCCTTTTCAGCTTTTCAATGTCCTTTTCTCTGTACAGGCGGATCTCCTGTACGTGCGCAAAGGGCTTAAGCCCGTCAGGGGAATAGCCGTCCCCATATGGATCCTCTGACTCCAGCACAGGCCCCTTCCAGGCCGTCAGATAGGCCATGGCCATAGTATAAGCCCCTCCATCCTGCTGAGTCCCGTTATATCCGTTCTGCATGGATATATGGTCGGCTGAAAATTCCTGATGCTCTTTCGGCAGAAGCGCTGCCTCCAGAGCAGAGGAAGTTGCCACCGCCCAGCAGGTTCCCAAATTCTTTTGGTCCTTTATGTACAGTTTCCGGCCATTCCTGCGCTGGTCATATTTCTTTGGCAGAGGCTGTTTCACTGCCTCGCTCTCTGTCTCACTTTCCGTTTCTGCCGCCGGTACGCTTTCTGTTCCGTCTTCCTGTCCCTCTGCCGCTTCCCGGAACGCCTCCGCGGCAGGCTCCTCTATAAGCTGCCAGCCCAGCCAGCATATCAGGGCCAGTATCACTGCTGCCAGCAGCACTTCTGCTTTTTTTAACAACTTTTCTCCTCTGATCTCTTAATTTTAGGAGGCCTTGGCCCCATAAACTGATAGAAATATGTCTTTATCATACCATTATATATTTTCCTGTTTTTATCAGCTTTCCTGCCTATATATTTCTCAGCATCCTCGTAGCTTGTTATCAGGTACATGGACCACGCATCCAGATTCCTGTAGCTCTCACCGATCTCCCTGTAGAGCGCCGGAAGGCTTGCCTTCTCCTCCAGCCTCTCTCCATACGGCGGATTCGTGATCACAAAACCATATTTTTTCGGATGCCGCAGTTCACTGACAGGGCGCTGCTGGAAATGTATCATATGCTCTACACCGGCAGCTCTTGCATTCTCTCTGGCCGATTTCACCACATCGCCGTCAATGTCATAGCCCTGGATATCCACCTCAGCCTTGTCGTCAATATTCTCCCTGGCCTCATCCAGAGCGTCATACCAGCATCTCTTGGGTATGAGGTTGTCCCAGCTTTCAGAGATAAAACTCCTGTTCATTCCCGGCGCGATATTGGCAGCCATCATTGCCGCCTCTATAGGAAACGTACCGCTTCCGCAGAACGGGTCCACCAGGATCCTGTCCCCTTTCCATGGCGTCAGCATTATAAGGGCTGCCGCCAGAGTCTCTGACAGAGGAGCCTTGCTCTGCAGGAGCCTGTATCCTCTTTTATGCAGCGACATTCCCGTAGTATCTATCCCGATCACTGCTTCATCCTTCATAAAGAACACCCTCAGGGGATATTCCGAACCATCCTCCTCAAACCAGCTGACGCCATACACCTTTTTCAGCCTCTCGACCATGGCTTTTTTCATGATCGACTGGATATCGGACGGGCTGAACAGCCTGCTTTTAATAGAAGTAGCCTTAGTTACCCAGAATTTCCCGTTCTTAGGTATGTAATTTTCCCACGGTATCTCTTTTGTCCTCTCAAACAACTCGTCAAAAGTCTCCGCATGGACACAGCCTACTTTTAACAGTATCCTTTCCGCACTTCTTAAAAATATATTGGCATAGCTGACAGCTTCCATATCTCCTATAAAAGTGACTCTGCCGTCCTCCACCTGGCTGATCTCGTATCCCAGATCCTGGATCTCTCTCTTCAAAACAGATTCCAGCCCAAAGTGGCAGGGCGCTATTAATTCAATTGTCTTCATTCTGTTCTCCTTAATTTTATTTCCGCTGCTCTTTCCCCGTCAAAACCCTTTATCATAAAGATACCCTTATCCAGTATACCATAAGTTGGGATATTATTCTCCTTGGGCAGGGCCACTGATCCCGGATTCAGCAGGAAATAACCTGGATTCTGCTCAGATCCCGGCCTGTACTCCGCCTTAAATACATGTGTATGTCCGTGTATCAGCGCATCATTTTCTTTCAGAGGCGGAAGATGGTTTTCATTATAGATATGTCCGTGGGTAGCATAGACTGCAGCGCTGCCCTCCAGAAGAAGGCAGTAATCAGCCATCACAGGAAAATCCAGGACCATCTGGTCAACTTCCGCCTCACAGTTACCGCGCACTGCATATATTTCATTCTTCAGTGCATTCAGCATCTTTATCACACGCTTCGGATCATACTGGCAGGGCAGATCATTACGCGGTCCATGATAGAGTATATCCCCCAGAAGGACCAGCCTTTCAGCTTTTTCCTTCTCATAAGCCTCCAGCATCTTCTCACAATAATATGCCGAACCGTGTATATCCGATGCAAACATCAGCTTCATAAGTATCTTTACCTCCATTTATACAGCCGCCTCACATTGATACGGCTGTATTTTTCTCTTACTATATATTAAAGCCCGGGTAAGCTCCTGTCAACGGCCAGTTTTGCCGTTTCTGTTCATCGCGGAGCGTGTTGCTGGTCACGGAGCGGTCAGTACGATTCCAGCATACGGCCCCTGTAGGCGTGTATGCCTCCTATAACAGTCTTGACATCGTATCCCTTCTCTGCAAGCTCCCTGGCAGCTGCCATACTGATGCTGCCCCGTTCACAATACAGTACAAGATACATATCAAGCGGGAGTGAATGACAGTTCTGCAGTCTTTCATACGGGATATTCACTGCCCCCCTGATGTGCTCCTGCACATATTCGTCAGGTGTCCTCAAATCAATAATAAAAGCATTCTTATCCTTGGCGTAACGGTCCAGATCCCTGGCTGCTATCATTTCAAATTCCATTTTTATACACTCCTTCCTTTTATCATATATGCAAAAAGAGAGTGAGATGTGAATTTGGCGCACAAAAGAAAACCGGCGCCATAGGGTACGCCGGTTTCTTTTTATTCCTGTCGCTGCATTAATTAATGCCTGAATTAATATTCAGAATCCTCATAGGAATTTTTGCTGTTGTTCTTTGAGCAGTTTGAAGAGTTGTTTCTGGAAGAATTATTATACTCGTTTTCGCTGTTGTTATAGCTGTTTTTTGAGCTGGAATTCTGGGAAGTTGAATTCTGTGAGCTATAATTCTGGGAGTTAGAGTTCTGTGTTCCGGAATTCTGTGTGCTGGAATTCTTAGAATTAGAATTCTGGGAGTTTGAATTCTGGGAGCTGGAATTCTGGGAATAGGAATTCTTGGAATTGTTATTCTGTGACTGATTTTTTGAAGTTGTGTTTTTTGCCATTTTCATTACCTCCTAAAAAGAAACAATTTTTTTATTGCAGTCTTTATTATCCCCGGCATGCAAGCTTTTATACCTTCGAAAAAACCTGAAAAAAACGGAAAAATAGTTATTGCAATTTTTTCCAATCTATATTATAATTCTTAGTGTAAAAAGAATTTACCCTTCAAAAAATTTTTTTTACAAACCCCTTATTAATTATTTATACTCCCCTCGAAAGGCTTCGGTAGCTCCCCTACCGGAGTCTTTCGCTTTTATTTTTAAAAAAAACATAGAAAATGCTGTTTCCCTTTGAGTGCATACCACAATGAGCACTCTGAGAAAACAGCATCTTTTTTTATTTTATCCAAAAATACGGCAATCGTCTCCTGGATTTCCACTTTTTATTCTGCAGGATAGAGAAGACTGAATCCATGGCAAATATAGCCAGCGCTATCATACCTGCCATCTGGATCGTCTGCAGCAGATAGTCTGCGGCAAGTCCCTGTTCCCCTAAAAATATCTGATAAACAGTACGGTACATGCCTGCTCCCGGCACAATTACGAGAATTCCGGGAATCAGGAATATGGTGACAGGCGCTTTAAATATCCTGGCAAAAATATGTGAGATCAGAGCGATCGCCATGCCTCCGAAAAAAGTGGCCACCATAATTCCGTATTTATCCAGGAACATCAGGTAGACTGCCCATCCCACTGCTCCTACGAAGCCTGAATAGACAAGAAACTTCTTTGGCACCTCTATAACAATTGAAAAACCCGCTATAGCAAAGAAAGCGGCTATCACCTGAAAGACAGGATTTGATATCATAATGAAATCCCTCCCATTAAAAGCATTCCCAGGGCAACGCCCACGACTATGGCCACGGCCTTTATAAAGGCTTCTATCGCCTTGGCTCCGCCAGCCATATAATCGCCCTGGAGCGTATCACGTATGGCCGTGGTTATGGCAGCTCCGGGCACCAGGGGCATGATCGCAGATATGATAGTTACATCCATATTAACATCCAGCACAGGGATCCTGGACATCAGCATGGCTCCCACAGCTATCAGAGCTGAACCAAAAACATCCTGTATAAATGAGTTGAACCCTATAAACTTCCCAAAATGCTGGATAAGCACGAGCAGCAGCCCGCAGATCCCTCCGCCCAGAATATCGAACACCGTCTGTCCGCCCATCAGCGGCACAAATCCGGCGGCGACCAGTATCGTGCCAAGATCCTTTACAAATGGTGTATATGTGCTCTGTTCTATATGCTTCAGCTCCCGGAATATTTCCTTTAAGGTGATCCTGCCCTCGCAAAACTGGCGTGACAGATCATTTACCCTCCATATCCTGAACAGGTTCATATCCCTCTCAGCTATCCTTCTGACAACTGTTATGGCATCAATTCCCGGATCATCAAGAGTCGCAAACATACCCGTTGTAGTCACGAAGGCCTCCGTTCTCTTTAAATGCGACATCTTCAGGATATGGTTGATGGTATCCTCCACCCTGTATATCTCAGCCCCGCTCTTGATCATGATCTCACCGGCCAGCACTGCTGTATCCAGCAGCAGCTTGTAGTCTGTAATCTCTTCCATTTTCCCTCTCCAAAATATTTTTATTAAAAAGCAGCTTCATGTTCCACTCATACTGACGCCTGCCTTTCTGGGACAGACAAGAAAACCGACCAGGACTCATCCGAATCCTGACCGGTTATTTTTTCAAAGAACATACCAGCTATTCTTTCCTTATGCAATTTTGCTCTTTGCCAGTTCTGCTAATGTAGCAAAACCTTCTGCATCATTGATTGCCATATCTGCTAAGATCTTGCGGTTCATCTCAATACCTGCCAGCTTTAATCCATACATAAACTTGCTGTAGGATAATCCGTTGATCCTTGCTGCAGCATTGATACGTGCGATCCATAACTGTCTGAACTGACGTTTTCTTTCTTTTCTTCCTGCATAAGCACTTGTCAGCGCTCTCATTACAGACTGTTTAGCTACTCTATACTGTTTGGAGCGGGCTCCCCTGTAACCTTTAGCCAGTTTTAATACTCTATTATGCTTTTTCTTAGCGTTCATTCCGCCTTTTACTCTTGCCATGTCTTATTTCCTCCTTCGATCGGCTTCTTATAAATAAGGTAAAATCTTCTTCATATTCTTGAAGTTAGTAGCATCTGTTATCGTTGCTTTTCTCAGGTTTCTTTTTCTCTTTGTTGACTTTTTAGTTAAGATATGGCTTTTATAAGCTTTATTTCTTTTTAATTTTCCTGTACCTGTTTTTTTGAAACGTTTTGCAGCTGCTCTGCTGGTTTTAATTTTTGGCATCTTATATGTTCCTCCTTGTGTTTAGACTATTTATTTTAACGTTTTTCAGTTAAAAACATCATAAGGCTTCTGCCTTCCACCTTTGCCGGCTTATCTACTACGGCGATATCCTCCAGCTTTTTGGCAAAATCATCCAGAATATGACGGCTGGCCTGCATGTGAGCCATCTCACGTCCCCTGAAACGCAATGTCACCTTAACCTTATTGCCTTTTTCAATAAACTTCCTGGCTGCACCCACCTTTGTATTCAAATCATTCACATCGATATTGGGTGACAGACGAACTTCCTTAACGTCAATTACCTTCTGCTTTTTCTTTGCTTCCTTCTCTTTACGAATCAGCTCATAACGGTATTTACCATAATCGATAATCTTACATACCGGAGGTTTTGCTCCCGGAGCTATTTTCACAAGATCCAGCTCAGCTTCCCTGGCCATCCGCATGGCTTCTTTGATATCTACGATACCAAGCTGCTGTCCGTCTTCACCAATCAAGCGCACCTCTTTGTCTCTGATCTGTTCATTAATCATTAAATCGCTAATTGTTTTGCACCTCCATAAATGCTTGTAATCCCACCCCTGCTCCCTCAAAAAAGCACTATATGCATATTTGCATAATAACATAAAAAAGGTGGATAGCACACTATCCACCGTAATAACCGTTCATGTACACAGACAGATCCTCTTAAAAGGAAATTTCCGCATACCGCATAAACTAATGCTGTTATTAACCAATAGTCACCTCATGTGCTATGGTGAGAGTGGATACTCTGCTTTGTTTTCGCTATAACCTTAGTTAGATTACCATAAAAGCACGTGCGTGTCAACTATCTTTTCTGAATTTTTTTAAATTTTGGGCTGCTGTTCCCGGACCGCTGTCCCTCAAAGAAATCCCCCGCAGCAAACCGCGGGGGATTCAACTTCCATATCCTATTGTCAGTCTTATTTACAGTGGCACTCGAAGCTGCCGCATTCAGTCTGCTCACATTCACATGCTGCAGCGCCCACAATACCAATTTTGTTAGCTGTACATTTACAATCTTCGTTAAAGCAGCAGTGGCGTGCTTTGCAGTCTACATCGATGGTCTGGGACGGGGTTCCCATTGAGCTGGTAGCCTGGTCCTTGGAACGCTCCTTAAAGCTTGCGCAGCATGTATCCTGAGGTGCATTGGCATCTGCGCCCTCCACCTGGATATCACCTTTGCTGCAATACATTCCGTTGTTATAAACACATTTCTGAGCTGAACATACAAGTAATGGCATAATAACTACCTCCTTTCTTTTCTTCCGGGATAGTATCTGCCATTACATGTTCTTTTATACTTTCTGTATTTTAAAATTCAAAAAAATTATTTACTCTGCTCTTCTGCCTCAATCCTGCGGATCTCTTTTGTCCTGATCTCCCTGCAGATATCATCGATAAATGCCTGAAGCTCCTTCTGGCCTTCGTCACCTTTGTAGCGGCTCCTCACAGACACCACGCCGTCTTCCTCTTCCTTAGCGCCTACCACCAGCATGTACGGCACACGGTCCAGGCGGCTTTCTCTGATCTTGTATCCGATTTTTTCAGACCTGTCATCTACTGAAGCGCGGATTCCGTTATCCTTAAGCTGCTCCATTACCTTGTGGGCATAATCGTGGAATTTTTCTGATATAGGAAGTACCCTTACCTGTTCAGGACACAGCCATGTGGGGAACATTCCGGCATATTTCTCGATCAGCCATGCCAATGTCCTCTCATAGCACCCCATACTCGTCCTGTGGATGATGAACGGCCGTTTCTTCTCCCCATCCTTATCCACATAATACATATCAAAGCGCTCAGCCAGGAACATATCCAGCTGGATCGTTATCATAGTATCCTCTTTGCCGTAGACATTCTTTGCCTGAATATCTAGTTTTGGTCCGTAGAATGCAGATTCTCCTTCAGCCTCTGTATATTCCAGGCCGATATGATCAAGGATCTTGCGCATCATGTCCTGGACCTCATTCCAGGTTTCCACTGTACCCAGGTATTTATCAGGGTTCTTGGGATCCCAGAGAGACAGGCGGTATGTCACGTCATCCTGCAGCCCCAGCGTAGTCAGGCAGTATTTGGCAAGATCCACACAGCCTTTGAATTCCTCCTCGATCTGGTCAGGACGGACGATCAGATGACCTTCCGAGATGGTGAACTGACGGACTCTTGTAAGACCGTGCATCTCGCCTGAGTCTTCATTTCTAAAAAGGGTGGATGTCTCACCATATCTGCATGGCAGATCCCTGTAGCTCTTCTGGCTCGCTTTATATACATAGTACTGGAACGGGCATGTCATGGGACGCAGGGCAAACACCTCTGACTCAGGATCTTCTTCATCACCCAGCACGAACATCCCTTCTTTATAATGGTTCCAGTGGTCTGATATCACATACAGATCCTTTTTGGCCACAAGAGGTGTCTTTGTGCGCATATATCCCCGCTTCTCTTCTTCATCCTCGATCCACCTCTGGAGAGTACGGATGATGATCTCGCCCTTTGGCATAATGAGCGGAAGTCCCTGTCCTATCACATCAGCTGTGGTAAAGATCTCCATCTCACGTCCCAGCTTGTTATGGTCGCGTTTCTTAGCCTCTTCCATCTGTCTGAGATGCTCATTGAGCTCATCCTTTGTCGAGTAGGCTGTTCCATAGATACGGGCAAGCATCTTATTCTTCTCATTGCCCCTCCAGTATGCCCCTGAGGAGGAGATGAGCTTAAACGCCTTGACTCCTTTTGTGTTCATCAGATGGGGGCCGGCACACAGATCAGTAAAACCGCCCTGCTTATAGAAGGATATCACAGCATCCTCCGGGAGGTCACGGATCAGTTCCACCTTGTATGGCTCTCCCTTTTCCTCCATATAAGCCATGGCCTCAGCCCTGGGAAGCGTAAACTTCTCAAGCCTTGCACCTTCTTTGATTATTTTCTTCATTTCTTTTTCAATCGCATCCAGATCCTCTCTGGAAAACGGTTCATGGTCAAAATCATAGTAAAACCCTGTATCTATAGAAGGTCCTATTGCCAGCTTTGCCTCCGGATACAGACGTTTTACAGCCTCGGCCAGTACATGTGAGGCCGTATGCCTCAGCGCCGCCAGGCCTTTCTCATCTCTCGCTGTGAGTATATTCAGCTCACAATCACTGTCAATGACTGTCCTCAGATCCACAACTCTTCCGTCAGCCTCAGCGGCACATGCCGCCCTTGCCAGCCCTTCACTTATGTCCAGAGCTATATCATATGCTGACTTTGCTTCTGCATACTCTTTCTTTGTTCCATCTTTTAATGTGATTATCATATCAATTCTCCTTTTTTCAGCGGGCGCAGCTGCGCCTCCTTCCGGAGGGTCCTCTCCTGTCAGAAATAAAATTTCCACAAAAGAAAAAAATCCCCTGCAGTGCACTCTGCACTGCAAGGGACGAATATCTCCGCGGTTCCACCCTGTTTGTTTATATAACCTCTCATTCATGACGATAACGGAGTCACCGTGCCGTATTAAGGCCGCTCTGAGCTGGTTTTCAAATACATGCCGACAGGACGTTCACACCGTCTGATCCCTCTCTGAAGTCTTTCTGCATTCTACTCTTCTCATCAACGCTTTTCTGTTTATATCTCGATTATATCATTGAAGAACGATTTGTCAATACTTATTTCATTCCATATTCAGGACCCTGTATAACTACCTAAATTCCTTTTCCAGAGCTTTTATCACGAATTCCGGCACATCTTCACTCTTTATCCCAAGTGAAAGCGTATTTCCGTTCTTCATATAAACCATGATGTCCATGTTGGCAAAACTATTTGACGCAACCGGAAACTGGCTCATATTGTCCCGCAGCAGCGGAGCTATCTGGCTGATCTCATCCTCTGAGGTCAGTACACATTCTGCCCTCATCCCATCACTTCTTATAAATTCAGGATCGTAGCAGGATATTGTGACAGACTCAATATCAGAAGCATTCAGCTGTTCATCCACAGGATATCCGTACTCTTTAAGAAGCGCCACTGTTCCTGTAAATGATTCATAGACAGGATAATTCTCACTGAACTGTGATATTCCGCCGTAGTAGGTTTCAGCCGCCGCCATCTGCAGCTGCGTCCCCCTGCTCTCATAGGTGAACCCGATGCTGCCTAATGCGGGTTCTGTTCTCAGAGTCTCAAATGTAACTCCCTCAAGCTCCTCTTTATAAGTCCGGAGCAGCTCCTCCTTCTGCTTTGAAGTGAGTTCCAGGTCTGTATAACCTGTAACACTGCTCAGATTCAGATAACGGACCTCCGAATTATCCCGGCCAAGGAGCGGGAAGAACTTGCTCCTGAAGGAAACATCTTTAAACAGCTCGTCCATGGTATGATTCAGGGCTTCCAGGCTTACATAGTAATTCCTGTAAACTTCTTTTTCTCCTGCAAGTTCATATCTGACTGAGACAAATCTTGTATCACCCTCATAATAAGCTGAACCGCTCTCCTTCAACCGCGCTATTCCCTCCTGCGCCAGTTCATAGACAGGTTCAAAGTTTGTGACACTGAGACTTTGCAGAGCCCTGATATCCGTATTGCCGCTGCCGATATCATAGGAGTCTCCGTAGTAAAAATTGCCGTTTATGCTGCTGTTATAGACCGACATGGACACAATCTCATCTTCATCGGGAATATAGCTGTCATAGCCGATCCAGTCAAAATAGAATCCGCAGGCTACCAACAGTGAGGTCAGGACTGCTGCCGCCATCAATATCTTGTGTGCAAAAATCTCCCTGATATCCAGGTGGTATATAAATTCTATAAGTGCGCTCAGTATAATGCCGCCAAATATGATTCCCACAAAGAACCAGATACTGCCGTAGCTCATCATCTTCAGCAGAAGCCCTGCTGTCAGTGAACACGGCACTACAAGAAGGAACTTCAGAGGCTTCTCTATCTTAGGAAATGCAATAGAATGTCCCGCAGCTTCCGACGCCCTCCTGCAATACAGCCAGAAGCACAGCAGGAACAGCAGCGCGATCATAAGTATGATCCAGCCGATACAGAAGAATGAAGTCTCCCCGCCCGCCAGCTTCGCCTCTGTAATAAGGCAGAGGAAGACGGGTGATAAGTATGACATAATGTCATACGTAACTTCTGAGCCTACAGACATCAGTGTGTGAAAAGACATCTCAGCCAGGCCGACGATCAGGAATACGACCATCGGGCCATAACACATAAAGGTTGCTGCCGCCAGGATACCCACAATGATCTTGCCTGTCAGCACTGCCGCCAGTATCCCTGTCAGATACAGTACCAGATAGTACAGGACCTGCATCAGGAAAGCCTCCATGGCAATGAGAAATATCTGCCCTGTCAGCAGTGAATTGATTGCTCCGATAATGATGCAGATAACAGTACACACAAAGCACGGAACCACATAAAAGAACAGGCCGTTTAAGAACTCTGCCAGAAACAGCTTCTGCCTGTTAACGGGAAGGCTGTGATAAAAGTCAACCTTCTGTTTGGAATTCATATAGCTGAAACAGGCAAATGCACTGACAACTGCACATCCTGCCGTCACAATGATCCTGCCCAGATTGCCGAAGCCTACAAAAGCCTGGAAGCTTTTTCTCACTGTTTCCAGTTCCAGATACCCTTCCTTGACAGAGCTCATCATACCATCAAGTTTCAGCAGGCAGGCCACAGGCAGGCTTATAAACAGCACCAGGCAGATCAGCGCCGGAAGCCAGCTCTTATACCTGCCTTCAACCTTCATCAGTTTAAAAAATGATATTTTTGATGTCATAGCCCGCCACCTCCGTCTCACTGATAAATATTTCTTCCAGGGTCAGGGGAAGGACCTCGTAGAACAGCGGCTCCTTCTGCTCCACACTCATTAATATTTCCTGCTTTGTCCCCCTTGCCACGATCGTGAGCAGCGACCCCCTTTTCTCATGCTGCAGCACATCCAGCTCTTTTAAAAGCTCCTCCTCAAATACGGGATTGCGGATGACACACTGGACTTTATGGATATGGAACTTCATATCTTCAAGATCCTTTGACAGCAGTATACCTCCTTTATGCAGAAGGCCTACATGGTCACAGATATCTTCCAGCTCCCTGAGGCTGTGGGATGCTATGACCGGCGTAAAATTTCTGTTTAAAAGCTCCACCGCAAACAGGCTTTTCACTGCCTGGCGCATAACAGGATCCAGTCCGTCAAAAGTCTCGTCACAGAAAAGATACCTGGTCTGGGCACAGATCCCTAACAGGACGGAAACCTGTTTCTTCATACCTTTTGAAAAGGTATTTATCTTGCGCTTTGGATCAAGCCCGAACTTCCCCACCAGCTCATCAAAGCGCTCTTTATTAAAATCAGGATAAACGATGGCATAATAATCGGCCATGTTCCTGGCAGTTGCATTCGGAAAAAAGTATGCCGTGTCCGATAAAAAGCAGATCCTGGACTTGGCTGCCGCATTCTCATAGACATCCTCGCCGTCCACCATGGCCATGCCCGTATCCGGTTTAAGCACTCCTGAGAGTACCCGAAGCAGCGTGCTCTTCCCGGCCCCATTAGTCCCCACCAGTCCGAAAATGCTGCCTTCTTCTATGGTAGCCACTATATTATCCAGGGCTTTTATATCTCCGAAGGACTTATTCACTCCGTTAATTTCTATCATACTGGCCCTCCTCAAACATTTCTTTTGATTTCTCCAGAAACTCATCCCTGGTAACTCCCAGTTCTTTCCCCTGGATAACCACATTCTTCAGCGTCCTGTAAAAAGCCTGAATCTTTCTGTTCTTTACTTCACTGTCGCCGGACACGAAATTGCCCCTTCCTTTAACAGGGTAAATAAATCCCTGCTGCTCCAGAACTGCATATGCCTTCTGTATGGTATTTGGGTTGATCGCCAGATCTACAGCCAGATTTCTCACTGACGGCAGCTGTGTGTCCGGTTCCAGCGCCCCATTCACAATCAGCGTCTGAAAGCGTTCTACAATCTGTTCATAAATTGGCATCCGATTTTGATAATCGATCGTTATCATAGAACCTTCCTCTCTTCTCCATAAGATTATACTTTACAAAAGCACACAGAAAACAAGGTTTCCAAGTGTACCATCCGCATTAGTACACTTACTTTATAGCACAGGCACTATCCGGGCGCAATGGGGTTAAGGTATTATTAAGTTATCTTAATCAAATATGCCGTTTTGACTATTTACAAAGCCCTACAGAAGCTCTTCATCGTAATGGGCGCGGCTCCCTCCCACAAACTTATATCTTGTCCTGGCGCATACCACATGGGCGCTTCCCACATTCTTTCTCTCTGTCCTGACAGGCACGGCCACTCTCTTCAGATGCATGCCAATCAAAGTATCTCCAATATCTATTCCTGCATCCGCTGACACTTCCTCAACTGCCGCAGGATGGACAAATCCCCTGTATGCCGCTGTTGCAAATGCCCCTCCGGCCTTTGGCATGGGCACCACATTCACCCTCTCCAGATGATACCTGTCCGCCGCCTCTTCTTCTATTATAATAGCGCGGTTCAAATGCTCACAGCACTGTGCAGCCAGATAGATGCCCCGCGGGACCAGCGCTCTTTGTATACCGGCAAACACTGCCTCCCCCACCTCTTTATTTGAGTAAGAACCTATTCTGTGCTTTTCTATCTCGCTGGTGGAACATCCTGCCACCAGGATATCACCGCTTCTTAATCCTGCCGCATCCAGAAGCTGGCTCACAGCTTCGTATGCCTCCTCTGCAATTTGCTCCAGTTCCCCGGCTGTAAGCTTCTCCTCTGACATCCCTTTTTCCTGTGCCATAATATCATCTCCTCACCTCAGTTTTTCTTTCACAAGCGCAAATGCCTCCCTCACCATATAATGCACCTGGAATTTCGGATCAGAATAAGCCGCTATTCCGCATACATTAGTATAGCCCTGCTTCCCGGCAATCATAAGGGCACGGCATATATGAAAATTATTTGATATAATTCCCACAGAAGCATCACTGCCGCCAATCAGACCTGCACAAAAGCGAAGGTTTTCCTCGGTGCTTGTAGATTTATCCTCTTTTATAAGCCTCTCAGGGGCAATCCCCCTGTCCTCCAGATAGCGGCGCATGGCTTCTGCCTCTGTGATATCTTCACCGTCACCCTGGCCTCCTGATAAAATAGCTGTTGTTCTTTCATTTTCTGTCATGTAATCATATGCTGCCTCCAGCCTCTTTGTAAGAGCCTTGCTCGGGTTCTCGCCCCGTACCTGGGCGCCCAGCACGATCACATAATCCAGGTCCGGCTTTCCCTTCTCCCCCATCTTTCCAACTATCTGCACTTCCGCAGCCAGGAAGATGACAAGCCCTGCTCCTATCACTATTCCTGCGGCTATTTTCAGCCAGAGAGGAAGATGCCATATCCCAGCTTTCTGCTGGCGCCATACAAATGACAGCCCTCCTAAAAATACTGCAGCCAATAACCATACTATTGCAAAATCCATTCCGAAAGCCAGCAGAAATACAAAATAAACCAGGCAGACCACTGCTGCCGCCAATAAAAATATGTCCATTATCCCTCCAAAAAAAATGCTGATCTCCGGGCTGAATCAACCCCTGGAAATCAGCATCGATTATCTGATCCTATGCATTTTTACCGCAGCATTTTTTATATTTCTTTCCGCTGCCGCACGGACATGGATCATTTCTTCCAATCTTAGGCCCTTTTACGATCGTGTTGGCTTTCTTTGCATCCATGTACAGCTTTTTCCTCTGCTCAGGTGTAAAGATCTCATCCCATACAGGGAGTTCATACAGCCAGTCAGCTTTCGCATCTACCATGTTCTTAAAGAGCATCTCTTTGTCAAAGCCAAGATTGACCTCCGTATTCTCATCCATCTCATCGATTGGATTCTTAACCTTAAGGCTGTCATCAATACCGTCCAGAAAGCCCACCATAGTCATGACCGGAATGCCGTATTTATCCGCCAGTTCTTTTACTGTGCCTCTGACTACTTCATCCGGATTTGTGAGCAGTTTCTCATATATGCCTTTTTCCACAAGGAAATAGTCTGTCCAGAATTTCTGCAGCTGTTTTTTATCTGTCTCCTGAGAGTACGCAACGTCTCTCCATTCCTGTAATAATCCCATTTTTTCCTACCGTCCTTTGTTTCATCAAATATTTCAAATCTATACAACAGCTATAGTATATAACACTTTCTATTTTTTTTCAAAAAGAATTTTTATTTTGTATAAAATTTCTTTTTTTACCCATACTATGATTAATCTCATAGAAAAGAAAACGAAGTAAACACGTTTTTTCTTTCTATAAGATTAACAGATGTCCTGACTGCTAACCCCCTTTTACGGGAAGGACAATTACTAAAGAAAAAAGAAATACTTATCCTCCCCTTAAACCTCCGTGGTTGTCGCAATGGCGCGAAGCTGCGGGGGTTTTTATTTCCAAACATCCTCCTGTGAAAGCAGCACATCATGAGGAATAATGATGCCATTTACCCAGAACTGGTACTGAGGATCTTCATCCGGCTGGGTCATCACATCGGCTGTCCATACTTCACCTGTCCCATATTTCATAACTACATAGCTGGCTGACTCTGCCGTGCCGTCAGATGACTGCGACAGCTTTCTTACACTGAGGAGGCTCTCCTCCCCCACATCAGCTGACACTACTGAACCGCTTCCGCGGCAGTAAGTCTTTCCGCTCTCTGTATCACTTTTCGTGAAGGAGAGGCCGCTAAAACTGTATTGATCGGCAACATTTTCCGAAAAGTCCACAGTGCTGCTGATCTCCACCCACATACCCGGGTCCGGTGTCCCGATGGGATATTTCTTGTAGAAATTAAGCTGCCCCTCTCCGTTGGCCAGGATGGTCACGCCCTGCCCCAGGACTGAACCTGCGGCGTCCCGGATCCTGTACACAACCATACAGTCTCTCAAATCAGCTGAATAGATACTTGCATTCAGAAAATAATCTACCTCATCATAAGCCAGATATTCATACGCATAAGTGTCAACATATCCAACTGAAACCTGTTTGCCGCTCTGCTCAACAGGCGTCGCCTGTATATAAGAGACGATCCTCTCGATCTCCCCGGGATATCCCCGGCTGACATTTGCCATCTGGCCCCTTCCCTTTGCGACTGCAACTAATGCATTGCTGTCCCCCGGAGAATCCATCACCAGAATATAATCCGTGGTGACGTCAGAGCATGTGAACTCTTTCTGGTAATCAGCATATCCTGATGAATCCTCTCCGAATTCATCCTGCTCCCACTCAAACATATTAAACTCAACACCGGTCTGAAAATCCCGGTATACATCCGCCACACTTAAACCCTCTCCCATATATTCCTGGCCTGAGTCTGTACTCAGGCTGTCTGCAGCTGCCGCTTCTGTGGTACTCTCACACGTCCCCAAGGCCAGAACTGCGGCTAACGCTGCCACTATAACTTTTCCCTTCATCCGCTTACCCTCCAGGCCCTGTTATTGACACAATTATACAATATTTTTTTATTTTTGTCATCATCTTTGACAGATTATAATAAAAATAAGTGCGTCTAACGTTACTGCTCACATGTTACCATCCTACTTTATGCTAATTTATACTAACGGAGGGCTTTTGAGAATATTCGATGCTATATTGGTCTGGAATATTTTACCAGACCGGGAGGTGCATACATGAAGCCGCTGAAAAAGAAACTCAGCATTACTATAGATGAAGATATTGTAATTGAAATCAGGGAACTCGCCGAAAAAGATGACCGCTCCGTCTCTCAGTATATCAATCTGGTCCTGCGTGGCTATTTAAATAGAAGAAACAACGCAATTCAGAAGAAGAAATAGTCAAGATACACATTGCAGCTTAATACTCGTTTATGATATAATCTTAAACAAAACGTTTTGGCCGGGGATTCATTCCCGGCTAAAACAATATTTTCTGCAAAAGAAAGGATATTAATATGGATAAAAAGAAAATTCCTTACAAAATTTATCTGGAAGAGAATGAGATGCCCGCAAAATGGTACAATGTCCGTGCCGATATGAAAAATAAGCCGGCGCCTCTTCTGAACCCTGCTACATTAAAGCCTATGACATTTGATGAGCTCCGTCAGGTTTTCTGCGATGAGCTTGTGCAGCAGGAGCTGGACGACACTACTCCCTATTTTGATATTCCCCAGGAGATCCAGGATTTTTATAAAATGTACCGTCCGTCTCCCCTCGTCCGCGCTTACTGTCTTGAGAAGGAGCTTGATACTCCCGCCAAGATCTACTACAAATTCGAAGGCAACAATACATCAGGAAGCCATAAATTAAATTCCGCTATTGCCCAGGCCTACTATGCCAAAAAACAGGGCCTGAAAGGAGTTACCACAGAGACTGGCGCCGGACAGTGGGGCACGGCTCTCTCCATGGCCTGTTCCTATTTTAAGCTGGACTGTAAGGTATTTATGGTGAAGGTTTCCTATGAGCAGAAGCCGTTCCGCCGGGAAGTTATGAGGACATACGGTGCATCCGTGACCCCGTCTCCCTCTGAGACTACAGAAGTTGGACGCAGGATCCTTGCCGCACATCCCGGAACCTCAGGCAGCTTAGGCTGCGCTATCTCAGAAGCCGTAGAAACTGCCATGTCAATGGACGGCTACCGCTATGTCTTAGGTTCAGTACTCACCCAGGTGCTTCTCCACCAGTCCATAATTGGTCTGGAGACTAAAGCTGCCCTTGATAAATATGACATCCATCCTGATATCATCATCGGCTGCGCCGGAGGCGGTTCTAACCTGGGCGGGCTCATCTCCCCGTTCATGGGTGAAAAGCTCCGCGGGGAAGCTGATTACAGGATCATTGCCGTAGAACCTGCATCCTGTCCAAGCCTTACAAGAGGCCGCTACGCATATGACTTCTGCGACACCGGAATGGTATGCCCGCTGGCTAAGATGTATACTCTGGGAAGCAATTTTATACCTTCAGCAAACCACGCCGGCGGACTGCGCTACCATGGCATGAGCTCCGTCGTGTCACAGCTTTATGATGACAAACTGCTGGAAGCAATCTCTGTGGAGCAGACCAGCGTGTTTGCCGCTGCGGAACAGTTCGCCAGAGTAGAAGGCATCCTTCCGGCTCCTGAGAGCAGCCATGCTATACGCGCTGCTATCGACGAAGCCCTTAAGTGCAAAGAGACAGGAGAGGAAAAGACTATCGTATTCGGTCTCACAGGAACAGGCTACTTTGATATGACTGCCTATGAGAAATATAATAATGGTGAAATGAGTGACTATATCCCTACAGATGAAGAGCTGGCAAAAGAATTTGCAAAGCTTCCGAAGGTAGAGGCCTGAGATAAATGATTCTCCCAAACGGGGCGCTGCAGACTGCAGCGCCCCGTTAAAATACTGCTTCACGCTTCAAGGATCTCAGTTACTTTCCCTATAGCTCTTGTCCCCTCCTGATCCTCATAGCCCCTGCAGCCTCTGACGAACATACGGCAGCAGTATTCTTTTCCATTTGCATCCTTCAGATGGATGATGACCTTCCCCTCATGCTGTCCTTCCAGATATCTGCACATCTCTTCTTTTGCCCGCTCATCCAGCTTGGCGCATTGAGGCGTCCTGATCAGGAACTGAAGGCTCTTTGTCTTATAATCATATTCAAAAATGCTCTCTCCCGCCAGCTGAGCCAGCTCTTCATATCTCCTGCCCATGCGGAGGAGTCCGTAATTTTTATCCTGGTATCTCAGCAGCAGATATACAGCAGCGAAAAATAGCGCCGCAGCCGGCAATATACTTCCCACCCTGTTTACTCTGGATGACAGCGGCAGCATCATAGCCCCGCACAGGCTTATTAATATGAGTCCTGCCGGGACCCACAATCTTTTCTTCTGCATTTTAATCTCTCCTTATTCAAATCTTACTATTTCTTTTTTCAGTCTCTTCATTATCTTTTTTTCCAGCCTTGATATATAGGACTGGGATATTCCCAGAAGCTCAGCTACTTCCTTCTGTGTCTTCTCCTCCCCGTCCCTTGTATTGATCCCAAACCTCAGTTTAACGATTGTCTGTTCCCTGTCCGTGAGCTTGGCTATAGCCTTGGTCAGCAGCTTTCTTTCCACCTCCGTCTCCATGTCCTTATAGATGACGTCCTCATCTGTTCCCAGAATATCTGAGAGCAGAAGTTCATTTCCATCCCAGTCCACATTCAGCGGCTCGTCTATGGATACTTCCATCTTTGTCTTATTGTTCCTTCTCAGATACATGAGGATCTCATTTTCAATGCATCTGGAAGCATATGTTGCCAGCTTGATATTCTTTTGGGGATTGAATGTATTGATTGCTTTGATCAGGCCGATTGTCCCAATTGAGATCAGATCTTCAACGCCAACCCCTGTATTGTCAAATTTTTTCGCTATGTACACTACAAGTCTTAAATTGTGTTCGATCAGTGCCGACTTTGCCTCATCGTCCCCTTCTTCTCCCAGCATATTTATCAGCTGTGATTCCCTCTCCGGCAGAAGAGGCGCCGGCAGCACTTCGCTTCCTCCTATATAATGAACGTCGTTAGGCCTCGATAACAGCAGATTCGGCAGTGAAGATACCATGCGGAACTGAAACCGGCGAGGCATTGCAACTTTTATGACCATTTTTAAATCCTCCTATTCATCTATCAGCAAAGGGTTCAATATCATCTGATACTCCCCTTTTATACTTACAGGCTCCTTGCTTATGGCTATCACGGGGTGCTCGATCCTTACAGGCACCGGTTCTCGTGCTATAATCATATAATCGAATGTAATTCCAGGCAGGATGCCGGCATCTTTCCCAACACTGTGGTATGGGATATAGAAAATTCTGACGCTGTCATCTACAAGCTCTTTCACGGAAAGAGAATCTGTGATACAGACAGGACGTCCTCCATACGGCTCTTTTAAGTGGTTTCCAGTATCCCGGAGGGCCTGCATGACCTCTGTCTTTCCCTTTAATGACAAGGTTACCTGATAAATATCCTGTGTTCTGCATTTCATTTTCTTGTAGCCGTCCAGCAGCCATACCAGGATGAGGGAGCTGATTCCTCCTGTCACAATGACAGATAGGGGGAGGAAGGAAAACAGCATCTGGAAAATCCCGCCCAGCAGAAATGATATCAGATACAGTGTCACAATCCCTTTAAGCAGCATTTTTTTCTGCCTGACGCCGCATCCGATCTTTACCATCAGTAAGCCCAGCAGTACATCGCCCAAGACGATGACCCATATCCCGGAGTGTAAAGGCTGTATCATGAGCGCACACGCTCCCAGAGCTCCCACAATTGCCGCAGCCATCCACCTGACTGCTTTAGGGCGGATCTTCAGGACCCTGCATGTTATCCCGATCAGTATAAGATCCATAAACAGGTTCTCCAGAAAATACACATCTATGTAGAACTCATAATACACAAAGCACCTCCTGTCACGATACGAAAGCACTTAAGCTAAGCAGTCTCTATTATAGTTGAATGACAGTGCGAAATTTGTCAAAATTACAGTGCTATACCCAAGTTTTCTTCGACAAAAAAAACGTGCATGTCATATTAATGACATGCACGCCCCTGGTTACACAGTATATTCCATATAAATGATTTTAAACAGCCGGACTTAAGATCTCTGGAGCACCTTCAGCACTCCGCGGAGCCTTTCTGCCGGAATCTGACCCGGCGCTGAAGCCTCCCCTATGCATCCGAAAGTGACAGCCGACCCAAAAAGACTGCCTGACACACGGCTCAGCAGCCCCATCTCACCCATAGCCATTGTGACTACCGGGGTCACATCATGCAGCTCCTTCATAGTGAGGGTGGCATCCATAAGATTCAGGACATCCCGCTCACACTGCGGCATGACTGCCAGCTTTACTATATCCGCCTCAAGCTCCTGCATCTTGCAGAGACGCATCAGCATCTCCTCCTTTTTAGGAGTCCCGGAAAAATCATGGTTGGATGCAATGACCTTCACGCCATTACTATGCGCCGTCTCTATCAGTATAAAGGCCACATCATCCCCCATGGCAGTCTCCACATCCACAAGATCCGCCAGGCCGCTTGTTATCACTCCTGTATTCATATGGATATATTCTTCTATAGAGCTCAGTTCCCTGTAACCCCCCTCTTTTCTTGTTCTGAATGTATAGAGGATGGGCATCTCCCCCAATTCATCGCGGATGATCCCAAGAACCTCCTCTACCTTTTCAGGCTGGTTATATTCCTCAAAATAATCAGCTCTCCACTCAACCATATCGAAAGCCTGGTTCTTCATCTCTTTTAATGCCACTTTTATTTCAATCCTGTTCTTCGCCACTATGGGCACGCAGATTTTAGGGATCCCGTCTCCTATTACCAGATTTCTCACTTCTATCTGTCTGCTCAATCCTATCTCCCCCTCGTTTTGTCAAACCTGTTCTTCTGTTTCCTATTATCAGAAAGCCTCTTCCGGTTTCAAATTGGTTACCCTGTAACCTACATTTTTATATTTTAACACATAAATGTGATAAAGTCCATTTCTCTTTTTCTTGACACAAAAGGTTCCATCCCTTAAGATATATTGCAAAGAATCACTTACCTGCAACATACAAGGAGAAACCAAATGACAAAAACTACTTCAGATGATCAGGCCTGTGCGCCTGTTCCCATTACGGGCCACACCCGCCTCACGGGCCTTCTGGGCCGCCCCGTGATCCACAGTATCTCACCCCTTATGCACAATGAAGCATTCCGGCAGCTTGGCCTTGATTACGTCTATCTGTGCTTTGATGTGGGTGAGGCTGAACTGAAAACTGCCGTTGAAGGCCTGAAGACCATAGGTGTGCGGGGCTTTAACTGCACTATGCCTGACAAGACAGCCATGTGCCCTCTCTGTGACAAGCTCTCACCCGCCGCCAGCATGATCGGCGCGGTAAATACAGTCATCAACGATGACGGCATACTGACAGGCTGCAATACCGACGGAATCGGATACATGCAGGCAGTAAAGGCGGCCGGCTTTGATATCACGGACCAGACAATGACGCTCTTCGGGGCCGGAGGCGCCGCCACTGCCATCGCTGTACAGGCAGCACTTGACGGCGTTAAGAATATTAACCTCTTCTGCCGCCGCGGCCGCTCCTGGGACAGGGCAGCAAAACTGGCTGACTCCATAAACAGGAGTACAGGCTGCAGTGCCAGCCTCTATGATACGGCGGACACTGCCTCCCTGAAAACCTGCCTGGAAAGCAGCCGTATCCTCACAAACGCCACCTCCTGCGGAATGACTCCTGATACACAGGGATGTATTCTGGAGGATCCCTCCCTGCTGCATCCTGACCTCATTGTGTCCGACATCATCTATAACCCGCGCACAACACGTCTTATGCTGATGGCAGAAGAGGCAGGCTGCCAGACCTTTAACGGATTATACATGCTCCTCTTCCAGGGAGCCGAAGCTTTCCGTCTCTGGACAGGCAGAGATATGCCTGTTGATCTCATCAGAAATAAATTCTTTTAAAACCAGCAAAAGGATGTGCTCCGTGTATACTCACCCCGGGCACATCCTTTTGTCAAATAGTACAGTCTCTCTCAACAGCTGCTGCTGTCTTTAATCATTATATCCATTTGGATTATTGCTCTGCCATCTCCAGGAATCCTCGCACATCTCATCGATCCCTCTCTCGGCTACCCAGCCCAGCTCTTCTTTTGCCTTAGTGGCATCTGAATAGCAGGTTGCAATATCGCCCGGGCGGCGCGGCTTTATCTGATATTTGATTTCCTTGCCACATGCTTTTTCAAAAGCGTGCACCACATCCAGCACACTGTATCCGACGCCTGTCCCCAGGTTATATATACTTACGCCTGACTTATCCTCAAGCTTTTTGAGCGCTTTCACATGACCCACTGCCAGGTCAACTACATGGATGTAGTCGCGGACGCCTGTACCATCCGGCGTATCATAATCATTTCCAAATACACCCAGGGATTCCAGCTTGCCTACAGCCACCTGCGCGATGTATGGCACAAGATTATTCGGGATTCCCTTCGGGTCCTCCCCGATAAGCCCGCTCTTATGAGCACCGATAGGATTAAAGTAGCGCAGGAGCACCACGTTCCATTCAGGATCAGCTGTGTGCAGATCAGTCAGCACCTGCTCCAGCATTCCCTTTGTCTGTCCATAGGGATTTGTGATCTTTCCCTTCGGGCATTCCTCTGTGATAGGTATGAAAGCCGGATCACCGTAAACTGTTGCGGAGGAGCTGAAAATAATATTCTTAACACCATGATTTCTCATGACATCGCAGAGGATAAATGTGCCTGTCATATTATTGTGGTAATATTCAAGGGGCTTTGCCACTGATTCGCCTACAGCCTTCAGGCCGGCGAAATGAATAACTGAGTCTATCTGCTCATTGTCAAATATATTATTTAAAGCATCCCTGTCCAGGATATCAGCTTTGTAGAATTTTACCTTCCTGCCTGCAATCTGTTCAACCCTCTCTAAAGCTTTTTCACTGGAGTTATATAAATTGTCAACTACAACCACATCATATCCGGCATTCATAAGTTCTATGCAAGTATGGCTTCCTATGTATCCTGCTCCGCCTGTTACTAAAATTGCCATGAGAAACTCCTCCTTTAAAACAATAATTTTGGTTTGTTACATGTTTTTTGTTTATTATACTCCACCTAACGGCACTTGGCAACTATTTCTTTCATAGTTTCCCATTTTTCCTTCATATCGCTGACCAGCTTAAACTGAGTCCTGGCTCTGTCCAGATTATGTTTTTCCCTGTGGATCTTAAAATATGTATCACCTGAAAGATAATCAGCCAGAAAACGCATGCCGCATTCCAGCGTCATCACCAGGGCTCCCATTGGCAGCATCTCTGTCTCTTTCTCTGTGAGGCTGCCATGGCAGCCTTCCATAAATCCTTTCGTGTAGACTTCAAAAAGCTCCATACTGCAGCTTACTTTGCTCAGGTCCTGCTCATCCTCCAGGGCAGTGCTGGCTCCAAAGCGAATAGAATCACCGAAGTCATTGACTGAAAGGCCGGGCATGACTGTATCAAGGTCTATGACGCACAGTCCTTTTCCTGTAGCCTTGTCAATCATGACATTGTTCAGCTTAGTATCATTGTGGGTAACTCTCAGTGGAAGCTCTTTTTTCGCCAGCAGATCACCGAGCACGTGAGTATAGATCTCATTTTCCATAACGAACCTGATCTCCTCCTGCACGCCTGCCGCCCTTCCCATAACATCAGCTGCCGCTGCTTTTTTAAACGCCTCAAATCTGGCGGCCGTATCATGGAATCCTTCTATAGTCTCATGAAGAGTGGCTGCGGGATAGTCTGCCAGCAGGTGCTGGAAATTTCCAAAGGCCAGGGCGCTCTGGTAGAAATCATCCGGCTTTTCAACCAGGTCATAGCTGAACGCATCCTCGATGAACTGGTAAACTCTCCAGTATCCGTCCAGGCTGTCCACAAAATAATTTTTTCCTGCCTTGGTCTTTATAATATTAAGCGTCTCCCTGTCCGGATCTCCTCCCTGCTCAATGATCTTCTTCCTCAGAAATGTGGTGACCCCCACCACATTTTCCATCAGCTGGTCCGGCTTAGTGAACACATTTTTATTCATCTGCTGAAGAATGTAGTGTCTGTGGCTGCCATCTCCCAGACGGCAGCTGACACGGAATGTAGTATTGATGTGGCCGCTTCCATACGGCCTGCAGATAAAGGGATCCCCTTCCAAAAGGAACGCCCCTGCAGCCTCTTCAATCCCAGGTACCCTGCTTTCAAATTCCATCTCTTACTCCCCCCAGAGGTGCTTCGGATACAGCCCCTCTTCTTTCATCTTTTTAATAGCATCCACAACAAACTGCTTATCTTCCTTATATGTTACACCGTACCATTTGTCTGCAGACTTGAGGACCTCTACAGTAGCCTTGTTCTCCTCGAGCAGCTCATTGACTACAAACGGCAGGAAATATTCACACTTCAGCGGATTTACCGGAAGGTTCTCTTTAAGGAACTTTACGAAGCGATCCTTTAATTCCCCCAGCAGACTCTCCGAGAATCCCCAGAGATTCATGGAAACTGTGGAATCCAGAGGAAGCTGTGTCCATGTAGCCCCGTCATCCTCTGTGTACGCTGCACCTCCGTCTTTTTTCTCGATGTGGGTGCGCTCATGGATATCAGTCAGGAAATGGTTCTCATCTGTCTCGCACACTCCCCTGGCCACATGGCCGTTGTCTGTCAGGGTATTCTCCAGGATATAGCCAACCATGGCATATCTGTACTTGTCATCATCCTCATGCGAGACAAGGTAATCATAGATCATCTTGTATGCATCTTTTCCATAATAGTCATCTGCATTGATCACGGCAAAAGGACCGTCTACTGTTCCCTGGCAGGAAAGGATGGCATGGCCGGTCCCAAAAGGCTTCACCCTGCCTTCCGGCACTTCAAAGCCCTCCGGCAGATTAGTAAGCTCCTGATACACATAGGCAACTTCCACATTTTTTTCTATCCTGTCGCCTACAGTCTCCCTGAAGTCCTTTTCGTTTTCTTTTTTTATAATGAATACCACTTTCTCAAATCCTGCCTGCACAGCATCGTAGATTGAGAAATCAATGATCATGTGGCCCTCACTGTCTATGGGGTCGATCTGTTTTAATCCGCCGTAACGGCTTCCCATTCCTGCTGCCATAATCACTAATACTGGTTTTTTCATATACATCCTCCTAATTTTCTGCATGATCCTCAAACTTTTTAGTCCATCCTGCATTTGCTATGTTTTATAATATTATAAATACCGGGAATTGTATTTATCTTATTTTACACTGCTTTTGCACAATCTGCATTTTTTGATTGCATTTTTGTCATCTGTTATAGTAAACTTATTAGTAAATATTAAGTGCCTTCACAGTTGCATCAGATAAGCAAAGGAGATCCACATGGATTACAGGAAAATTGAATTAAGACAGGAATTCCGTGTAGAGGCGGTCGTATCCGTACATTATTTTGAATATATGAATGATTTTAATTTTCCGGGGGAGAGGCATAACTTCTGGGAAATACTCTGTGTGGACAAGGGTGAGATAACAGTGACTGCCCAGGATACAGAGATCACCCTCAGAAAGGGCCAGCTCATCTTCCACAAGCCCAATGAATTCCACAATGTCCGTGCCAACGGAGTCATCGCTCCCAACCTGGTAGTCATGAGCTTCTGCTGCTGTTCACCCGCCATGTCCTTTTTTGAGAACAGGATAGTGACAGTCGGGGAGGCCGAGAAGAATCTGCTTGCCTCCATCATAACAGAGGCACGGCAGGCTTTTTCCTCGCGCCTTGACGACCCTTACCTCACTGAACTGAAAAGACGGCAGGATCAGGGCTTTGGCTCTGAGCAGATGATAGGCCTGTATCTGGAGCACCTTCTGATACAGCTCTACCGCCGCTATAATACTCTGGCGCCGGGTCCGCAGGTGCACCGTGAAAACCCCCAGAAGAAGGATGGAGAGACTTACCAGAGGATACTGGAATATCTGGACGCCAATATCACAAGGCAGCTCACTATCGAGAAGATCTGCCATGACAACCTGACAGGCCGCTCACAGCTGCAGAAGCTCTTCCAGTCCAGAAACGGGTGCGGCATCATCGACTATTTCTCCCGGCTGAAGATCAAAGCCGCCAAACAGCTCATCCGGGAACAGCAGATGAATTTTACCCAGATAGCAGATGCCCTGGGATATACATCTATACATTACTTCAGCAGGCAGTTTAAGAAGATCACCGGCATGACCCCCACGGAGTATGCCTCCAGCATAAAAGTCCTCTCAGAGCCTCAAAAAGATATCTTGTAAATATTTTTTGTGAATCTCAAAAAGTGCATTGCAAAAGCCAGGAGTACTGTTTTTACAGTACTCCTGGCTTTATCGTCAGTTATAATTCTCTATCACTTAGAAATTTATCTTCTCTTTAAGAAATCCGGTATCTGAATGCTTCTCTCCTGCACGTTGCTCTCAGGTGTCCTCAGTCTGCCCATTGAAGAAGACTGCTGCTGAGGCCTGCTCTGGGCTGCGCTTCCTGAAGGATTAAACGGAGTAGTTGTCCTTCTGAAAGGCTGAACGGCCGGAGCTTCCTCCTCGTGCTTCGGGTAGTTCGGGAATTCCGGAACTATCTTTTTGCTCACTGAAGGCTGTGTGGCTGTTGCTGTATCAAGTCCTGTAGCGATGACTGTTATGCTTGCTTCGTCTGCATATGTATCATCGTACATAGCGCCAAAGATAATATTTGCATCTTCGCCGGCCAGTTCCTGAACATAGCTTGCCGCATCATTAGCATCCATAAGGGAAATATCACCGGAAATATTAATGATGACATGGGAAGCTCCCTCAATAGTTGTCTCCAGAAGCGGGCTGGATACTGCCTGCTTAACAGCTTCCATAGCCTTGTCATCGCCTTTGGCCTGTCCAATACCGATATGGGCGATGCCTTTATTAGTCATGACAGTCTGAACATCTGCGAAGTCCAGATTGATAAGCGCCGGCAGATTGATCAGGTCTGTGATGCCCTGTACTGCCTGCTGAAGAACCTCATCAGCTTTTCTCAATGCCTCAGGCATTGTTGTCCTTCTGTCCACGATCTCCAGAAGCTTGTCATTTGGAATAACGATAAGCGTATCAACATTCTCTTTCAGCTTCTCGATGCCTGCAAGAGCATTATTCATACGTGTCTTTGCTTCAAAACGAAACGGCTTTGTAACTACACCTACAGTCAGAATACCCATCTCTTTGGCGATCCCTGCTACGACGGGAGCAGCGCCTGTACCTGTTCCGCCGCCCATACCGCAGGTAACAAATACCATATCGGCGCCCTGCATTGCCTGCTTCAGATCCTCAGAACTCTCCTCAGCAGCCTGCTGTCCAACTGTAGGCTGTGCTCCTGCTCCAAGTCCTTTCGTAAGCTTCTCACCGATCTGTATAGTAGTCGGAGCTTTGCAGAGTGACAACGCCTGCTTATCAGTATTTACACCGATAAACTCTACACCTCCGATAGTCTCTTCCACCATTCTATTTACTGCGTTGTTGCCTGCGCCACCCACGCCTATTACTATAATCTTCGCTGAAGATTCAGCTTCATTCGTCATAATCTCTAACAAGGGTATTTCCTCCTTCTGTACCTGTAACAATCTACCGATATTTTAATTTTACAGTTCTGAGCATACTACTACCAGTATTTAACCGTATTTCTTATATCATATAGTTTTTTTCGCAATTAATCAAGCCTTAATTTGAAATTGCAACTATTTTTTAAAAATTCTTCATATTTAGTTAATATATGCGCCTGTATATGGATCAATATATCCATAGCCATCCATAATGATCTCACCATTATCATCCACATAATTGTAAGAATCTGTCCTGTCCGTAGTATTCCCCAAAGGATCTGTATATATTTTATTTCCTTCTGCATCTGTACTGAATGCGTTCGGATCTTCCACAAATTTCTTCTGGGGGCTTGTCTCAATCTCACTCTCTGATTCAGATTCTCCCTCGCTCTCACCCTCCGGCTTTACCTCGCCTGCCTTCCGGCTCTCTGTCTCAGCGGGATCTTTCTCTCCCTTTTTGAATGTGACTGTATTCGTGGCGTCAGTAAAATTCTCCATGTGCAGGCCGCCTTCTAAATCACTCAGATTCGGAAAAATTGCCTTTAAATGTGATATTTTTTCTTCCACATACTGGTTAGCCCCAAGATATACGCGTATTTTGCCAAAAACCAGAGTGATCTTCTGATCCTCACCGAAGCGTATCTCATCCGGTATCAGTTCATTTTTGCTCAGATGCACAGCCACTCCCAGCAGCGCTTTTAACTGCTTCTCATCCTCGAACTCCATCTTCTGGTAAAGGGTCAGACCCTTGGGTGAGGCTCCTGTCACAAGAGGTACATTTTCATGGAGCTCGGTTGAGTTCTCAACGATAGTCCCATCCTTGTCAAAATATGCGTATTTCTCACCATTCTTCAGATACCCCAGCTCTATTTTTTCGTAGACCCGGATCTTTATTTTAAATGGGGATATCATTTCCACTTCCACATCATTCAGAAATGGAAACCTGCTCCCCGCCTCAGTGTCATGACTATACTTCCACATCAGGTATATTGAATTTGTACACATCGGCTCATCTAATATCATATCCTGGATTTCCTGGCTTGTGTAGTGCTCATTTCCTTCCACGACCACTTCCTGTATATGAAAAAGCCCGAATACGACCAACAGCGCCAGCAGGACTGCGCCCAGCAGCACCCCTGCCGCTATCAGCTTCTTATTTTTCTTCTTTTTATAACGTATCTCTTTCACACTATCACCTGTGTCCTTTTTAATCCGTCCGCCAGATCTTTGCACCCAGCTTTCTTAAATCGCCTGTTATGTCTTCATATCCCCGGCCAATGAAATGTTCGTTCGAGATGACAGTACTTCCTCTCGCGCACAGGCCGGCGATCACAAGTGCAGCTCCGCCTCTGAGGTCAGGCGCACTCACAGTCTTCCCATATAGTTCTTTCACTCCCGTTATCCTTGCAGTGCGTCCCGCCGTACTGATCCTGGCTCCCATGGCATTTAACAGCTCCGCAGACTGGAACCTGTTTTCAAACACATTCTCCCGGATCACGCTCTCCCCTTCCGCCTTTGCCAGAACTGCCATAAGAGGTGACTGCAGATCCGTGGGAAATCCCGGATATACGGCCGTCTCCACCTCCCTCACAGGAAGGCAGGCATCTTTTCCTTCAAAAATAAGCATGGGATGGCTTCCTTTGCCGGGCGGCTCCTCCAGCCGGTACCTGCCTCCCGCTTCCTTCAAAATATCAAGAAAAGAATCCAGCTGGTCAACAGGAGCCTTCTCTATGACGATACTTCCCCTTGTGGCCGCGGCTGCCAGCAGATATGTTCCAGTGACTATCCTGTCAGGCATCAGCTCATATTCACTGTCCGTCAGGCTTTCCACGCCCCGGATCTTCAGATGCCCTGTTCCGGTCCCTGTTATCCTTGCCCCTTTTGCTGTCAAAAATTCACAAAGCTGCTGTATCTCCGGCTCTCTCGCCGCATTAATGATCTCTGTCTCACCCCTGGCCAGCACTGCAGCCAAAACCGCATTTTCCGTGGCTCCCACACTTGGAAATGCCAGGTTCACTTTTGTCCCGGTCAGCCTTGCTGTCCATGCATTCAGGACTTCTCCCTCTTCTTCAATGGAAGCGTTCATCTTCCTCAGAGCATCCAGATGCAGGTCTATGGGCCTGGCACCTATGGTACAGCCTCCCGGATACGGAAGGACAGCCCTCTTAAACCTTCCCAGCAGACTCCCCAGCAGTACAATGGAACAGCGCATCATGGATGCGCATCCAAACGGAACTGTATAAGAATCTGTCCCGCTGGCGTCAATCCTCAGGCTGCTTCCTTCAAATTCAGCCCGGCAGCCCATCTCTCTAAGTATCTGAACCATATACATAACATCCAGTATTCTTGGACAATTATGGAGTACGGTAATTCCATCATGCAGCAGCGCTCCGGCGATAATAGGCAGAGCGGCATTTTTAGATCCCTGAATACAGATTTCCCCGTGCAGCGCATGGCCGCCCTGAACTTCAATACACAACGTATGTCTCCTCCAAATTTCAGCCCTATATCCTATTATATGCAGGAGAAATGATTTTGCGCATTAAGATTTCTGCCATCTGCTCACGCTCAAGACCAGCCCCATCTCAGCCAGGAGAAAAAGTACCGAAGTGCCTCCATAGCTGATAAAAGGAAGCGTGATCCCTGTATTGGGTATCGTGTTGGTGACAACAGCCACATTCAGCATGACCTGGATGGCTATATGTCCCATGACTCCCGCAGCCACCAGCGCTCCGAAAAGATCCTGGGCATGTGTGGCCACCACCATAAACCTCCATATAAGCACCATAAAAACAATGATCAGTATAGCAGCGCCTGCCAGGCCAAGCTCTTCGCAGATAATGGAAAATATCATGTCATTCTGGGCTTCAGGTACAAACCCCAGCTTCTGGATGCTCTCCCCCAGCCCCTTGCCGAAGAGGCCTCCGGAACCTATGGCATACAGACCCTGTATTGTCTGATATCCTTTCTCATAAGCCTCCGGATTTTTCCAGATGGCCAGCCTCTCCAGCCTGTATGACTCCATACTGAGGAATATCCCGATGAATCCTATTCCTCCTCCTCCCACCCATATGAAGGGGAGATACCTGGGATTCGATATAAAGACCATGATCACTGCGATTCCCAGTATAATGATAGCAGTACTCAGGTTATTTGTTCCCACAAGAGCCACGATGGGAAGCACCAGCACCATTACCATACACATGACAAAAAAATTCTTGTGCTTTTTCTTCTGGCTGCTGATCATGTAGGCCAGAAATAAAATAACAGCCAGCTTAGCAAACTCTGCCGGCTGAAACGATAGAGGCCCCAGGGACAGCCAGCGCTTAGAGCCGTTATAGGAATCCCCGACCAGCAGCACGGCTCCCGAAAGAGCCAGGGACACAATATAACCCGGAATTGCCAGCTTTATAAAAATGTGGTAATCCATACAGGAGATCATGTACATGGCTGCCACCCCCAGAATGGTGGCAAACAGCTGCTTCTTAAAATAATAGGCAGCGTCATCGAATTTGACCTGCCCATTCCATGCGCTCGTGCTGTAGAGTGTCACCAGCCCAAAGCCTACGAGAAAGAGCACTATTATCAGAAGGGTGTAATCCTGCTTTTTCACTGCTTTGTTCATGGCATCCACTCCTTAAAGGTTTTAAAGCTTTCTCACATACTCTTTAAACATCTGTCCCCTGACTTCATAGCTCGGGAACATATCCCAGCTGGCACATGCCGGTGAGAGCAGAACGGCATCCCCCGTCCTTGCCTCCCCTGCGCAGATATCAACTGCTTCCTCTAAGGTTTCTGCAAATATTATATCTGTAAATCCGCACTTATTGGCGGCTTCTGCTATTTTCTCCTTCGTCTCGCCCAGAAGCACCAGCTTCCTGACTTTCCCGTCAAAAGACCTGATCCATTCCTCATAGGAAGAACCTTTGTCATATCCTCCTCCGATGAGGACTGTGGGGCGGTCCATGGCCTGTATTCCCTTTATGGCCGCATCGGGATTCGTCCCTTTGGAGTCATTATAATAAGCGACTCCGTTCTTTTCCTCTACAAATTCGATCCTGTGCTCCACAGCTTTGAACTGCCTGGCAGCACGCCTGATCTCCTCCAGAGGCACACCATATGCCAGAGCCATCCCCACGGCTGCCATTACATTTTCATGGTTATGGCGTCCCAGGATATTCAGCTCTGATGTCCTGCAGACTTCTGTCTCTTCTGTCCCGCTGTTATACATGATGCTGCCGTCTTTCAGATATAGGCCCTTCTCTAATGTACGCAGGCTGCTGAAAAATATTACTTCTGCCTTCACATTTTTACCAAACTCACGGAGGACGTCATCCTCATAATTGAGCACGCAGGTATCTTCCTCTGTCTGGTTTACAGTGATGCTCTCCTTTACCCTTATGTATTCCTCCATGGTGTGATGGCGGTTGAGATGATCCGGGGTAATATTTAATATGGCGCTTACCTTTGGCCTGAATTTTTCAATAGTCTCCAGCTGGAAGCTGCTGATCTCGGCCACTGTCACGGTATCCTCCCCGGTCTTAAGAGCTATGTCGGTATAGGGGTTCCCTATATTTCCCACCACATATACAGATGACGTATGCTGCCTCATGATATCCCCCAAAAGGCTGGTCGTGGTGGTTTTTCCGTTTGTGCCTGTTATAGCCAGAACATCCCCTTTACTGTTCTCATACGCCAGCTCCACTTCTCCCCAGATCCTGATCCCCCTGCTCCTGATCTCATTTACCAGGGGCAGGTCTGTAGGCACTCCCGGGCTCATGATGCACAGGTCGAACTGATCCAGCTCATCTTCTTTTAATTTTCCAAGTATCACACCTGCATGGCTGTCTGCAGGGAGCTTTGACTTTACATCCTCAAGAGTCAGCTTATCATTTTCATCAAACAGCACAGGCTGCGCCTGCACCTTTTCCAGAAGTTCTGCCGCACCGATGCCGCTTTTTCCGGTGCCGTACACAAGAACTTTTTTCCCTTTTAATTCCACTTCCTTATTCCTCCTGTTTTCGCAACTGTTCAGTATCTTAGGATAAGATCACAAGCCCCACCAGGCAGAGCAGGGCCGTGATGACTGTAAAGACAGCTACTACTCTTGTCTCAGACCATCCGCACAGCTCAAAATGATGGTGGATAGGGGCCATTTTAAACAGTCTCTTTCCGCCTGTTTTTTTAAAATAAGTGACCTGAAGCATTACGGAGATCACTTCAACAAGATATATCAGACCCACGATCAGTATGATCCAGGGCATCTTAAGCATATAGGCACATCCTGAGACAAATCCCCCAAGGGCGAGAGATCCCGTATCGCCCATAAATACCTGGGCCGGATGCACGTTAAAGAGCAGGAATCCAAGCAGGGCGCCTGCAACTGCCGCTGTGATAGGCTGTATCCCTCCCCCAAGCGCAATGGAAACGATCGTAAAAAATACTGCCACCATAGTGGTCACGCCTGTAGCAAGTCCATCAAGACCATCTGTAAAGTTCACGCCGTTCACTGTCCCCAGCACTGCTATGTAAAGCATGGGTACTGCCAGCCAGAGGCTGTCAAAATACTCTCCGCCGCTGAAGGGGATCAGGATAGACAGGCTGTCTCTGTCTGCAATCAGCAGGTATACCAGAAAAATAGTGGCTACTACTATCTGGCCGATCATTTTCTGCATAGGCATAAGACCATCAGACCTCTTTAAGACTACCTTCAGGTAGTCATCCAGAAAACCGATGATACCATATCCCAGTGTCAGAAACAGGACCGGTATGATCTGCGGGTAATCTCCAATAAAAAACAGGGATGTCACCAGGATGCTTATCAGAATGATCAGCCCTCCCATGGTAGGCGTTCCTGCCTTTTTCAGATGGGACTGCACGCCTTCTTTTCTCTCTGTCTGCCCTACTTTGAGCTTCCTCAGGAATGGAATCACAAACGGGCTTAATGCCACGCTGATCGCAAATGCCACTAACAATGGGATTATCACTTCTGTACCTATTATCATTTCACACCTCTTATTTTCTTCATTTTATCCGGACGCAGGCCTTACAAACCCCTCCTGCGTCCGGACATACTTGTTATTAGTATATAGCTTTTTGCTTTATTATTCAACTATTAATTCGTCTCACTCTCTGCCTCTGTTACAGGATCTCTTTCAACTCCCAGATAGGGAAGGATGTTGGAAAATATCTCTTTTACAACAGGAGCCGCTATCGTACCTCCATAGTAGACTCCCTGGGGATTATTGATAATTAGCAGAACCAGCACTTGGGGATCATCCATGGGTGCAAATCCCACAAAGGATGATATATATTTGTTGGCGCTTCGGGGCAGGGTCTGGGAGGTGGCCGTCTTGCCCCCGATATGATATCCCTCGATGTAAGCATTTTTTCCTGATCCACCGTCAACTACGTTTTCCAGGATATACTGCATAGTCTTCGATGTCTCTTCAGATATGATCTGGTCCCCCACAGGATACTGGCATACCTCTACCAGCGCGTTATCCTGGTCACGCACCTCTACGCCAAAGTGCGGCGTTATCCTCTTCCCCCCGTTCACTATGGAGGCGGCTGTGGCTGCCAGCTGGATCGGTGTGATCTGAAATGACTGCCCGAATGAGATTGTCGCCAGCTCTACTTCTCCCACATTCTCCTTTTTGTGCATGATGGTCCCGGCTTCACCGGGCAGGTCTATCCCTGTTTTATCCATCAGGCCGAACTGTTCAAAATACTTAAAATAATTGTCCACTCCAAGTCTCAGCCCCACTTCAATAAAAACAGGGTTGCAGGAGTTCATGGCTCCCTGCAGAAACGTCTCAGCCCCATGTCCGGCTCTCTTGTGGCAGTGGATCCTCCTGTCTTCCACAATCTTGAATCCAGGACAGGAAAACTGGTCATTCAGGCTGACCACCCCCTCCTCCAGCCCTGCTGCCGCTGTGATGATCTTAAAAGTAGATCCCGGCTCGTATGTGTCGTTAATGCACCCGTTCCTCCACATCTGGTTCAGGGCATCCTGCTTTTCCTTGTCCGACATTGATGAAGAATCTACATTCAGTGTAAACGGTTCATTCAGGTTAAATTCCGGCACATTTGTCATTCCCAGGATCTCCCCGTTGGACGGACGCATTACAATGACTGAAACGCTGTCAGCGCTTTTTTGTTCTTTTACCTTCAGGGCTTCCTGTTCTATATATTTCTGGATGTTGCTGTCCAGGCTTATGTACAGGTCATTCCCCGCCACCGGCTCAAGACGCCCTTCCCCTGCGTCCGGCAGTTCTACGCCTCTTGCATCTGTCATTGTCAGGATCTGCCCGTCATCCCCCTTTAATACATCCTCATACTGTACCTCCAGGCCCACGATCCCCTGGTTATCACTTCCTGTAAAGCCCAGCACCTTGCTGGCCAGATCATCCAGGGGATAATACCTTTTAAAATCCTCATCGATTTTTACCCCTGCCAGATCATATTCCCTGATACGGTCCCCCACTTCTTTTTCCACATTTGTCATCACACGCTCGATCGAGGTGACCTTTTCCACTCTCTTTCTCACTTTTTCTTCTGAGAGCCCAAGCTCCTTAGACAGAACTTCAACCACCTTATCAGGCTCCTTCAGCTGGCTGTGGATGACTGATATGGTGCAGACCGTCTTATTTGTAGCCAGCACCTTCCCCGTAGCGTCTATGATCTTCCCTCTGGCTGCCTTTATATCCCTCTCCCTCTCGTGCAGCTCCTGTGCTTTCTGGCTGTAGTAGTCGGACTGGAAAAGCATCAGATATCCCAGCCTGCCCACAAGGAAAATGAGCACGCCAAAACAGAGCGTGAAGACCACTACGATTTTCTTTTTATGGTAAGTCTTGATATTCAGCATAAAAAAACCTCATAAAAGCTTTACTATAATGTATTTTCGCTTTTATGAGGTTATGTTAATTTATATCCAATCTCTTATTACTCGTTTAACTGAAGATCATCAGGAGTGACACCCTCTGCCCCGTCATCCACAGGGGCATTCTCATTTGCCTCCGGCGGGCCTGGCAGGTTATCCTGCTGGGCGACTGGATTTTCCGGATCCCCCTGGACACCGTCCCCGCTGCCTGCACCTTCCACGGGCGTGCCGTCTTCATTTGTCTCTTGTGTCTCATTCTGTACGGCATTACCTCCGGCGAGAGCCTCATCCTGAGTTATGCCAAGTTCACTCAGCAGATCATCAGTTATTTCCTCTGTCGGATATATATTCATATAAGGAAGGACTTCCGTCATGATCTGTCTGAACATGATCTGAGGAAAGCCGCCAAAGGTCTGGTCTTCCACATTTGGCTCATCAATAACCACATAGCACACAACCTGAGGGTCATTGATAGGCACTGCTCCTATAAAGGAGACCACATACTTGCCGTTTTCTCTCGGAAGTTTTTCGGCTGTTCCTGTCTTGCCGCCTACACGATACCCCGGTACACGCGCCCTCCTTCCAGTTCCCTCAGAAACACCCTTCTCCAGGTAATCCCTCAGGAGTGATGAGCTGCGCTGTGAGATAGGATTTCTCAGGACTACCGGATCAATCGTCTTTGCCACACCGCCGCTGGGGTCCAGCACCTGTCTGACCACATGAGGCTGGTAATAATATCCGCCGTTTACAACAGTAGAAAATGCAGCCAGCTCCTGAATCATGCTGCAGGTAAATCCCTGGCCAAAAGCATTTGTGGCCAGCTCCACCTCATGCATAGAATTCTTTGTATACAGGATACCCGCATTTTCATTTGGCAGGTCGATCCCTGTCTTCAGTCCAAACCCAAACTCCGCTTGACATTGGAGGAAATTACCTATCCCCACCTTCATGGATATCTGCATGATGGCGTCATTGCAGGAATTCATAATAACATCACTCAGGGATTCCATCCCATGCCCCCATACATTATCACATTTAATATACCTGTCAGTTATCTGTTCCCCGCCGTCACACATATAAGACTCATCATCTGTTATTGCCCCGATGTCCAGTGCATATGACACCGTGATCGGTTTCATGGTAGACCCCGGCTCAAATGCTTCTGAGACAGTAAAATTGGCCCATCTCTCATTGAGAGCCTTACTGTGGTCTTCCTCTGACATCTTATCCACTTCTGTGTCGCTGTACCAGCCTGTCAGGTCAAAAGGATCATTCAGGTCATAGCCTTTATTTGTAGCCATAGCCAGGATCTCGCCTGTATTGCAGTCAGCCACGATAACGCCTACATTTTTTGCCCCATGCCCCGCGTTCTCATCACTGGGGCCATCCATGTGCTCGGCTTCATATTGGGCGATATACTTCTCCACCACCTGCTGGATATTTGTATCAATAGACATTACAAGTGTGTTTCCGTTAGTCGGCTCAATGATTGTTCTCTGCAGTTCAGAATCCTCGTTCAAATACCCGAACTCACGGCCGTTCACGCCGTTTAACACATCTGAATACCAGACTTCCAGGCCGCTCACGCCGTCATTTAAGTTATTGGAAAATCCAACTACTGTACTTGCCACAGTGCTCATGGGATACTCTCTGATATAATTTTCCTCAAACCAGATTCCCGTAATGTTCCTCCGCTCCTTGATCTGTTCATCAGTGAGCTTTTTTTCAGCATCCGTGGATACATAGTCTTCATATGCCTGCTTTTCCTCAATTGTCACCTGGCGCTTCAAAACCTGATACTGGCTGTCTTTCGTCTCATCACTTGTGAGCCGGCTGCGCACCTCTGACTCGTCCAGTCCCATGGTGGAGACAAGAGCCCTGACTGTTGGTTCAATGTAATCT
Source organism: Murimonas intestini (assembly GCA_003148945.1). Classification (GTDB taxonomy): domain Bacteria; phylum Bacillota; class Clostridia; order Lachnospirales; family Lachnospiraceae; genus Murimonas; species Murimonas intestini. The sequence goes on from QGGY01000002.1 coordinate 45,268, forward strand.
TCCTTCTGGTTGACTGCATAACAGTCCAGAACCAGATTATAGACCTTCTCACTTTTTGCCAGTACCGTGCCGTTTCTGTCCCTGATCTCCCCTCTCCTGAAGGGGATCGTCCTGCTGTCATACTGCTGCTGTGACAGCACCTGCTTTGTATATTTGTCACCGCTGGTCTTGGCAATATATGAAATCCTGATATTTATGATTGCAAGTGCTAATAAAACGAATGCAAATATAGCCAGAAGCTTTATTTGCATTTTGTGTGTAAATCTCTTTTTTTTAGTTTTTCTTCTTGTAGCCACTTAAACCTCACCTATTTTGTGGGAACATCTTCATACTGCCTTACATAGTCAGAAGCCTGGCTGTCATAAGTGATGATCTGTCCCTGGGTTGCGTAGACCATGCCCAGCTTATTCATAGCCACATCTTTGATGTACTCTAAATCAACTGAAGCTAATGCTCTCTCGTATTCGGTATCATTTGCTAACTTTAACTCACTGTATTCACTGGTCAGACTCGCTACAGACTTTCTGTGTGATGTGCTTTCAGCCTGCAGCTGCAGGAAGTTTACACAAACAAAAAGGCTTACAGACGCTGCCACAGCCAAAAATGCCACGTATCCGAGATCCATCTTCAGGGCCTTTTCCCTGTTTCTGCGCGTCCTTTTGCTGGTTCCCGGCCTCACGGCTTTCTGTACTTTTCTTGGCTGCTGCTGTCTCGGCCTTACTTCAGTCTCTACTGTGCGGACGGTATTTCCATCTATATATGTCCTTGTCTGGTAACGCCTGCTACTTGTCCTTTGCTGGCCGCCCGTAGTTCTTCCGGCCGGTCTGCCTGATGTTCTGCCCATATAAAATCTCCCCTATCTCTTTGCACGTGCTGTTCCCGTCACTGGCAGCCCATGCTGCCTGATCCTAAGAGTCTCCTGTTCCTCGTTCAAATACGCGGAGCTTTGCACTTTTAGCCCGTGCGTTTTCCTCCAACTCCTCCTCGCCCGGCACGATGGGTTTTCTTGTGATAACGCGGCCCTTTGACTTCTTGCCGCATATACACACCGGAAAATCCCTTGGACACGTGCATGGATCCTCATTTTTCTTAAATGCTGTTTTCACTATCCTGTCTTCTAAAGAATGGAAGGTGATCACACAGATCCGCCCTCCCTCATTCAGAAGCTCTATCATATCATCCAGAGAATTCGAAAGAACCTCCAGCTCTTTATTAAGTTCTATTCTTATGGCCTGGAATGTCTTTTTGGCTGGGTGTCCGCCTACCGCACGGATCTTCATTGGAATTGCCGCTTTTATAACATTAACTAACTCCCCAGTTGTTTCCAATGTTTTTTCTTGTCTTGCACTTACAATGTGTTTGGCAATATTCTTAGCGAACTTGTCCTCCCCGTAGTCACGTATGATTCGGTAAAGGTCCATTTCACTATAATTATTTACAATGTCCTTTGCCGTCATCGTCTGACGCTGATCCATCCGCATATCAAGCGGAGCATCCACTTTGTAAGTAAACCCGCGGTCTGCCGTATCCAATTGGTAGGAGGATACACCTAGATCCAAAACGATTCCATCCACAGATGTCACATGTATGTTGTCCAGTTCCTTTTTCATGTCGCAGTAATTGCTGCGAATGATAGTTACTTTATCTTTAAACTCCCCTAAGCGCTTTGCCGCTGCTTCAATAGCTGCCGCATCCTGGTCGATTCCAATCAACCTTCCGTTCTGCGACAAATGTGAGCAGATCTCATATGAATGGCCTCCGCCTCCCAGCGTGCCGTCCACGTATATTCCGTCCGGCCTGATGTTCAGAGCCTCAATGGTTTCATCCAGTAGTACAGATTTGTGTTTGAAATTCATATTGTCCTCCCCAGGCTATATGCTCAATCCTAAATCCGACATTTGCTCTGCGATGTCATCCATATCATCGTAAGTGTTATTTTCATCCCACTTGACTTTGCTCCAAATCTCGATTCTGTTCAGCATGCCGGTCAATACCACGTCTTTTTCCAGACCCGCAAATTCTCTCAGTGTACCCGGTAAGAGAATTCTCCCCTGCTTGTCTACTTCACACGGGGCTGCGCCCGCGACGAAGAAACGTGAAAATTGTCTTGCGCTTTTGTTTGTAAGTGGTAAGGATTTGAGTTTTTCCTCGAAGGTATTCCACTCATGTTCGGGAAACACAAATAAGCATCCATCCAATCCCTTTGTAACAACAAATTCTTCTCCTAATTCTTCACGGAACTTGGAGGGGATAATCAGTCTGCCTTTGGTATCGATCGTATGATTGTATTCTCCCATAAACATATATCATACCTTCTTTCAAGCAGATACAGCATCATCTCTTCAGTATTTTCACTGACATTCCTCTCGGAGTGTTCGTCCTGCATCTGCGGCGGATACGGAAAATGGTTTCCACATGTTCTCCATTTTCCACCACTATCCACCACTTCTCACCACTTGTATGTTTATAATAATCCAAAACCCCGAAAATTACAAGGGGAAAATAAAATAATTTCCAAAAGAATTTTTTGCGAAACCGGGATTTTTCCAGTATTTTCCTGGCCTCTACCAGATGTTGTAGAGCCCCTTTCAGGGCCTACCAAATGAGCTTTTCCCGCATTTGCAGGGACCCTTATGCTGTGGAGAGGTGTGGGGGATGATCAAAATCTGTGGAGCAAAGTGGGGGGATTTTAGCAGGAAGATTTATCCACAATCCACAGACAGAAATCAGGGCCGCTGCAAAATGCAGCGGCCCTGTCATGTTCTTTCCTGTATTCAATGTACGATGTTGACGGGATTGCCTTTTATAAAGGCTGCAATATTTTCGAATTCGATCCTGGCCCGTTTCACCATAGACTCACTTGTGGCGAACGCCACATGCGGGGTGAGTATCGTATTCGGGGCATGTACAAGCGGATCTTCCTGGCTGATAGGCGGCTCTGTGTCGAAAACATCCACTGCCGCACCGGCGATCCGGCCTTCCTTCAAAGCTTTTGCAAGGGCTGCCCCATCCACCACTGGTCCCCTCGCCGTATTTACAAGGACTGCTGTTTTTTTCATCCAGGATATTTCCCTGGCCCCGATCATACCTCTTGTCGTCTCATTTAATGGTACGTGGAGCGATATGATATCCGACTGTCTCATAACCTCCTCCAGGCTCATATAAGGGATCTCCCCCACTCTGCCCGGAGTTCTGCTGTATGCAATCACCTTCATGCCAAACGCCTGTGCCAGCGCTGCCACTCTCCTGCCAATGGCGCCTGTCCCCACTATGCCCATAGTTCTGCCTTCCAGCTCTCCCCCTATGAGTCCGTCTTTAGTCCCACCATTCCTCACTGCCCTGTCACAGGGGATCAGATTTCTGTACAGAGAGAGCACTAAGCCAAATACCAGCTCTGATACTGCTGTATTAGAATATCCCGCACAATTGCAGACAGTGATGCCCTTTTCCCGGCAGTATTCCATATCCACATGGTCCACCCCCGTAAAAGCCACAGCGAGCATCTTCAGACATTTACACCCTTCCAGAACCTCTCCTGGAAACGGCAGGTTTCCAAGGGCAATGATATCTGCATCCTGCCCACGCCTGATAAGTTCCTCTGTATCCGTTGTGCGGGTATTGTGATAAATGACCTCTGTCTCTGTACCCAGAACCCCGGCCGCCATATCCATCAATTCCCTCTCTTCAACACCCAGCGGCTCAATAATAACTATCTTCATCCAACGTATCCTCCTGATTTCAATTGGAACCTGCGCATGACGCAAAGCCCCTGCATCTTATTTTACACTTGCGGAGGCTTTCTGTCTATCAGGGGATTTCTGCATCTGTTTTCATGCCATAATACATGCTCCCGCCAGATAGACAAGTATAGACACAGCCTGAGGCAGAAATGCCCTTTTCAGTATAGTTGGGATAGGGACCCCGCTGCTCTGGCTTGTCATAGCAATATGGGCAGTGGCAGGCGACATGCCTATGGCAAACTGCGGTACATTGCACATTGTCAGGATAAGATAGTCAGGATTCGCGCCGGAGGAGGCAATGATAGCTGCATAAACCGGCCCAAGTATTGTCATGGGCACATAATTATTTGCCGCCACAACACCCACAAACAGCCCTACTATAGTTGAAAGGATAATAAAAAGCGGCAGGTTAATGTCAGTGCCTGCGTTCACGAATGGCTGGAGAAGAATTCCAATCCCGCCGATCTGCATGACGGCTTTTCCAAACATTGCTCCACCTATAACGATACCCAGGATGTTTGTAAGTGTCTTCCCCATGCTTTTAAAAAACTCGAAGCCTCCGTTTACCGCCTCTGTCCTGTTTTTGGACGTGAGTACCACAAAGCCAAAGACAAGCGTAAAACACATCAGTTCTACACAAGGTATGCTTAACGTGGGAAGCTTTCCCACTAAGCCGCTGAAAAGGATCATCATCACGAGGGGGAATACAGGAAAGAGTGCATAATATTTAGGTATCCCCAGTTCCTCAATCTTTTTGCCCTTCAACTCAGCCTGGCCGCCCTGGGCGTTCTCCTTTTTGTCAAAATGTCTGGCCATAAAAATAAATACCACCGAACCAGCCAGGATCGCCCCAAATGCCCAGGGCCATTCATATCTGACAAAATGCTCTGCCAGATTAAAATTCTCATATCCCATATACCCCGCACCTACCGCAATATTGGCTGAGGTTGGGCCATACAGATACATGACACCCGCAAAAATCGAAGTAGCCGCCGTAGCCCTGGACACACCGCATGCCAGCAAAATTGGATATACTGTCCCAAACAGGAGCGCTATACGTCCTGTCCCGTTAGGAATAACAAGAAGAAGCAGCGACGCAAATACGAATGTGGCCCAGGCTATCAGATATTTATTCCTGATCCTCATAATTGGCCTGGCGGCAAGCAGAGCAAACAGGGTTGAGGCCTTCAGGTAATCCATATAGGCCACATATCCCACGATTGTCAGGATATTAATTCCGGCCCCTGTAATAGTACTGACAATGCCCACAGATTTAAAATATTCAAACACGTCAAAGAACAGGATCCCCGTACTGTTCTCCTCCATAGGAGTTGTACCGTTTATAAGCCCGCCGGCAAAGATCCCGGCGATACCGATCATTGTAAGCGCCACTGCAAAATTGATCTTTTTCTTCAGCGCAATCAGCACCAGTGCAAACATAACAAAAGTAATTAAAAGCTTGACCGCAACCATGGCAATTCTCCTTTAATAATATGGCCAGAATACAGATATCATGGCCACCCCGATCAGCCAGCTGATAATATTGAGCCACAGGCCCACCTTCATATAATCCCTGAACCGGTAACCTCCGTATCCCATTACATATGTGGATACAGGGTTACCCACCGGCGTGGCAAATGAACAGCCGGAAGCAATAGCGATAGCAAGCACTACACTGACAGGATTTATAGAAAGGCCCTGTGCCACTGCCAGACCAATGGGTGCAAACAGAGTACATGCCGCCACATTGGACATGAATTCTGTCAGCACAGTGACAATTAAAAACAGGACCCCTGTAAGTATTACCGGTGACGGATGCTCTCCAAGAAGATCAATGATAAAGCCGGCAATGCTGTCAGCCGCTTTCGTGCTGACCATAGCCCTCGCCAGCGGGAGCATCCCGGCGATCAGGAAAATGGACCTCCACTCTATCCGCTTAAATGCTTCCCTGTCAGATACTATATTGGCAGCCAGCACAGCTGCAGCCCCCACAAACGCAGAGACATGCGACGGGATACCAGTCACATTTTCCATTGCCAGGGAAATAACAGTCCCCAGAAAAATAACGATGCAGACTGCTTTTTTCCATTTTTTAATTTCCGTTCCCCTTGAAGTGATACTGAAGCTAAAAGGATCTATACCCGTATCAGGAATTAATTTATATCCCCAGAAATGCATAAACAAAATAAAGATCACTGCAATAGGAAGCCCTACTTTCGCAAGTTCAAAAAATCCCATTGAACCATATCCATTTTCTATTAATATCTGGTTCGCCGTTATATTGGGCGGCTTCCCGATCAGTGTGAGCATTCCTCCCGTTGAGCACGCTATGGAACAGGGCATTGCCAGCTTGCCAAGCCTGTAATTGCCGGGTTCTCTCTGGCACACGCCTATACACAGTGGGATCAGCACGCTGACCGTACCGATCGCGCTCATAAACGCCGACAGGAAAATCCCCAGCACTACCAGCGCTGTCATCACGTTCCGCTCACCTTTTACAAACTTCAGTACAAAGCCCCCAAGTATATCAGCAAATCCACAGGAAAGCATGGCTCCGCTGATGATCAGCATACCCATAGTGAGGATGACGGCAGAATTTGAAAAACCTGCCACCATCTCACCAGCATCGATCACGCCCGTTACATACAGAGCCGTACTTACCAGAAGCGCTGTCACCGCAGCGCTTACCCTGTTTGACAAAAACAGCAGAACAGCTCCTGCCAGAATCAGCATTACGATTAGCCTGGGATCCATACCCATCACCTCACATTATTACCTCGGTCTTTTTTCCTGAAAGAATTTTTGTCCATAGCCCAGCAGTTCTTCATTGATTATGGCGCTTCTCTCCGGATGTGCCTTGCAGGCCGCATATATAACCGTCCCCACTCCGGGCAGCATCTTATCCATAGTTTCCCTCATGTGGGAACGTATCTTTTCCTCTGTCGTGCTGTCCGTATCAAGCATCTGGCTGTCAGCCACACCGCCGATAAACGCCAGCTTTTTTCCAAACTCCTGCTTGCATTTGTATGGATCATTCACCACATGTACATTTTCCCAGGCATCCGCCCCCATGTCCGCTATTTCTTCCGCAATGGGAGCCAGCATACCGCAGCAATGATGCTCATAGATGACACCCTGGGAAGTCACATTATCGATCACCCGCTGCAGATGGGGCTTTATCAGCTCCCTCCATGTATCCGGCGACATAAACAGCCCCTGCCCTGAGCCGTAATCATCATGCATACACAACGCATCCGGCCTGTAGTATCTGATATAATGATTATGCAGCTTAATCTTATAATCTGCAATAGCGGAAAAGAAATCTTCGCATGCCTCCGGTTCCAGTTTCAGGCTGCACAGCAGCTCTACAATAGGGACCATAGAAAATGCTCTCTCCCAAAGGCCAAACCCGTCTTTGAGCATGATAAACTTATTCTCTCTGTCCACCTGTATGCCGTCCTCTTCAAACAATGTTTCCCAGTCCACGCTGTCAGGGTCTGGCAGATGCACATATTCCCTCCATCTGGTGATATCTTTGACTATATACTCTGATGCGTCCGGGTTATAAGCCCTCACCATAGGTTCATATACCCAGTTCTGTCCGAACCAGTCGCGCTCCTTGCTTCCCGGCCTGCGCCCTTCCATGAGCCGGCAGGTAAATCCCGGTTCAACAGTCGCTATATTTTGTATATCTGTTATCATAGGCAAAAATTGCGGTACCTCATGATGAAATACACGTATCATATTTTCTCTTATTGATATTGGCATATTCTCCTCCTGTCATTATCCTTCACTCTCCAGCCTGCCGCAGGCTATCCTGGACTGCCTGTACAGTTCTTTTGCATAGGCTCCCTGAATATACGGGGTAAAATATTTATTGATCACACAGGCCTTCCCCTGTTTAGTACAGAACTGCTCCACCGCCTTTCTGGCTGCCATCTTCTGGATCTCTGACGGTGCTTCCCTGTCATACATGTCAGGAACAATCCCAATAACGATCTTATCACCATACTTTTCAAACAGCTTCCGGGTGTCGTTAATATCAGCCATCGGCATCCAGACATCCCATCCCGCCGCTATAAAGTTTTCCGTCTGTACTTCATTTTTCCCGCAGCTGTGCAGTTCTGCCACCCTGCCTTTCGAATGGATATGGTCTGTAAGCTTTCTCATATAGGGAACGATCATTTCCCGGCCTGTCTGGAAGGAAAAAAATGGCCCGCTCTGTCCGCCCCAGTCATCATGCACTAAAAAGCCATCTACGTCAAAGGCATCACAGCATTTGTCCACTATCCTGCAGAATAAGTCCGAAGTCCTTTCAAACAGTCTTTTTACGGCTTCCTTCTGATCAGGGTCAATAAGTGCAACAGCTGCATTTTCAAATCCCATAAAAGAAATCAGCCTCTCAAAAAAACACCCATTCATGAATGGTATGTAGTTAAACAGACCATTTTCCAGCAGCTTTTTATTCCTTCTCCCGCAGCCCTCAAAATCCCAGGAATCAATATCCGGCCATATCAGTTTTTCCTCCCATTCATTGGCATCCTGCAGAAGGTGAGGCTCTGACGGGTCCTCCATCGACCCGCCTGCCACAGGAATATACGTCCATTTAACACCAAACATGTCTCTTCCGCCCTTTTCTGAGTCAGTCAGGCTGACTCCCTCTTCGTTGCAGAAGCCCCTGCATCTGTTGTCAGGTATGACATCCGGGAAAAAGCTGAAAGCCTCGGCACCTGTATTCAGCCACACCGGCTTTTTATCCAGGCATGCCCTTCTCCACGCTTCCTTCATTGATATAGGATATCTGTATACAGGAATGTGGGCTCCCAGTCTCGCATACACTTCAGATACGCCTGCTGTCTCCATTTCACTTTCATTAAATTCCACTGTCATACATCCCTCCTATAAAATCCTCCTGCCTGCACACATCAGTTCAGGCCATGACCATAGCTCCTATGATATACACAATGATAGAACTTAAGATCGGCAGGCTGGCACGCTTTATAATTGTATTGATGGGTACCCCGGACCCCTCACTGATAAGCGCTACATGGGCAGTCGCAGGTGTAAGTGCAATACACATCTGGACAGCATTGACTGAAAGGAGCAAAAATGCATTTACATTCAGATTTGCAGATGTGGCATATGCCGTATACACAGGACCAAGCACTGAATTGGCCACATAATCACTGGCAGATACAACGCCCACTATTATTGCCAGCACTGATGTGATAAGGATAAATACCCCTGCATTGCTGGCGCTCATATTCAGTACTGGCTCCAGGATCAGGTCTATCCCGCCAAGGGCTGTAATTCCGGCGCCAAACGTAGTGGCTCCGATAATAATACCCACAATTCTTCCCAGGGAATTCCCCAGGCTTGTAAAGAACAGATTTCCGTCATTCCATGCCTGTTTTCTGTCCTTTGATATAATCGTGATAAACAGAAATACAAAGAAAAATGACATAAATTCCACAGTCGCGATCTCAAGCTGCGGCAGCCCGGGAATATTTCCTCCAAATACGATAATAAGGACAATAGGGATAAGCGGCAGCAGCGCATACCATTTAGGTATTCCCAGGGACTCTATTGTCACGCCTGAGTAGACCCCTTCTCCTGTCTCTGCCTTTTCCTTTTTATCAAAATATTTAGAAGTGACCACAAAAATAAGGATTCCCACAACTACTGCCAGTATATCCCACATCCATTCTGTTTTCAGGAAGTAATCAGCCATATTGACTTCAATCCCCATGTAGGACGCAGCCGTAGGAATTTTCGGGTTTGCCGGTCCCCAGGAGTACATAGCTCCTGCAAAGATTGCCACCGCTCCCGTAGCCTTTGAGATACCGCAGGCCAGCATGACAGGATAAACTGTCCCTATCAGGATCGCCATACGTCCGGTCCCGTTAGGTATCGCGATGATAAGCGCAGCAGTCAGAAGGAATACCCCGCCGGAGAGGAGGTATTTATTTTTCATTTTCATGATCGGCCTGGAAACCAGGAGCGCAAACATCTTTGTGGCCTTCAGGTGATCCATAAATGCCACATATGTAAGGATCGACATGATCCTTATCCCCATCTTAGATATGGTAGATACTACAGCTGATGCCCTGAAGTATTCGAATATATCAAATACCAGGTTTCCGGTAGTCTCCTCGCCCAGCACCTGATAGCCATTCAGAAGCCCTCCGATAAAAATCGCCAGGAAACCAAACATGGTCAGTGTAATAGCCGGACTGAGTTTCTTATTCAGGGCGTAGATGACCCCCAGAAAAAGAACAAGCGTGAGAATGATTTTAACAATACCCACAAAAAATCCCCCTTTCGTGTTAAAACTTTAGTAATTATTTTTAAATGTATTATATCACCTGATCTAAGAAAAAGAAAGCATTTCTATAATTATTTTTGAATTTTTTAAATAAAATTCAAAAATAATTCAATATTATTCTTTATCTCCTATTGATTATTCCCACAGGATTGTGTAAAATGGGTACAGTAAAAGTTTACCAGCTATGATTTATCAGAGGCTGTATAGATTTTAAAGAATGGAATTAAAGAAAATGAAAAAAGGCCAGCAGACAAAAGAACTGCTGCTTGAAGCAGCAAAAGCAGAATTTCGGGAAGTGGGATATTTCAATGCAAGCGTCAATGGGATCACAAAACGGATTGGGGCACAGCCCTCCCTGCTTTCTTACCATTTCAAGAATATTAATAATATTATACAGGTAATCAACAGGGATTTTCATGCACGCATTTGGGAAGAGCTCCAGAGCCGGGATATAAAGGACCCTCTGACCTTCCTCTTTGCCTATGATATTCTGATCAATACCGCCACACACAGCACCCCCGAAAGCAGACGTTTTAAATGTGAATCATCTGCTTCCAATAAGGTTTCCATGTATGCTATCTTTTCCAGCTCTAATACCATGCCGGAAATAGATGACAGCTTTTATGATGAGATCCTGGAAAAACACAATATCACCTTCCCCAGGAGCATGATCTATAACCTCCGGCTGCAGGAATCCGCCGGCAGACGTGAATTATTTATACACTATTATGAAAAAGACACCTATAAAAAGCTTTCTGAGGATGAGTGGTACAGACTGTCTGTCACAATTTCATACTGTACTGTAACAACTTTATTCCGGTTTGCCGGTATAGCCAATGCCGTAATAGATAAGTGTTTTTACGAAGCATTTGATATCATACTGGATATAGACCCTGAAAAAGTAAGGCTGCTGTGATCCACAGCAGCCTTACTTTTTTGCAGCCTCCGTTATTCGCCAAGCCAGACTGGTTATTCGCAAAATTCTATTGAAGTTAATTTTCATAATGCTATACTGGTAAAGAAGAAATTACCACTATTTTATGCAGCACAGTACATGCAGTACTGCAGTCTGCCTGCTGCTAAAACCGATTGTAAGAGAAAGGAGCTGTATCAGACTCCGGAGGGCCAGTACAATTATTTGATGTTAGTGGATAATCAGGAAAAATCTGAAGCTATTAAGGCCTTACTCATTCAAAACGTCGACTTCGGCGGAATCACATTAACAGCAACTATCTTCGGCCCCACGGAAGACGATGTCAGACCGTCTGAAAAACCGGAATTAGAACTTTACGAGGATGCTTTTACAGGCAATCCCCTGTTTGAGCAGACAAAAGTCAGGTCGCTGGCAGGGATAAGCTTTGAATACTGCATCTTCAAAAAGACAGTCATTCAGTTCTGGAATGATGACCTTTCTGACTACTATGGAAATTACAATGGACTGCCAACGGATATTGCAAAAGATGTTCTGCGGGAAAGCACAGTTCAGTTCTCTGTCTCCATAAACTAAAAATTATTATCCCCCGTTTATCCGTACTGAAAAAACATCAGCCGGATAGACGGGGGATATTTCGTTACTGTTCACACGTCACCATCCCGCGAAGTATTTTCGTGCATATTTGCACGAAAATACCGAGGGTTGCAGCGCGAAACGGCGGTTTTTGCCGTTTCTGTGCATCGCGGAGCGTGTTACTGGTCACGGAGTGAACAGTAACGATATTTCTGTGCGCAGATACTGAACAACTGCCTGTACTTAGATCAAAAGCGCCAAGGTCCCCAGGACCACAAGCGACAGTCCCAGGATAGATTTTTTCTTCATTTCTTCTTTCAGCACGATCCCTGCAAAAACTACTGTTACAAGGATGCTCAGTTTATCTATGGGTACCACCACGCTGGCGTCGCCGTCCTGCAGCGCCCTGTAATAGCAGAGCCATGACAGCCCCGTGGTAAGTCCTGACAGCAGGATAAACAGCCAGGATCTGCGCCCGATCTTTCCGATGCCTTTCTGCTTTCCCAGCCCCAGCACAAGAAGCCACGCCATGATAAGCACTACTACTGTCCTGATAGCCGTACCCAGGTTAGATTCCACACCGCTGATCCCCACTTTGCCAAGGATGGCAGTCAGGCTGGCGAATATGGCAGATCCGGCTGCATAGAACAGCCATCCCCTGCCTGAACCTCCTGACCTTTGTCCTGGTGATACTTTGTCCTGTTCCCGGCGCTCAATCATGAGATAAGTGCCTCCGCCTATGCACGCCATTGCAGCTGCCTTCACGACAGTCAGACTCTCTCCAAGAAATATAAACGCCAGCAGCATGGTAAGTACTGTACTTGATTTATCGATCGGCACCACCTTATTCACATCACCGATCTGCAGCGCTTTGAAATAGCACAGCCAGGAAGCTCCCGTGGCCAGCCCTGAAAGGATGAGGAATACTAAAGTCTTCGCGCTGATATCCCCTATAGTGTTCTGGGATCCCACTAAGAAGACCATGATCCAGGCAAATATCACCACCACCACAGTACGCAGTGCCGTGACAAGGTAGGAATCTGTATCTTCAATCCCAAGCTTAGCAAGAATCGCTGTGATCCCGGCAAAAAAAGCTGATCCAAACGCAAATAAAACCCACATACTATGCCCGCCCTTCCTGCAGAAGTTCTCTCTGCCTCAATACTTTTCCGATCATTATAAAGTAACATGCCGATGTGATTATGGCACTAATAAAGTCCGTTAACGGTTCGGCATAAAAGATATTCTCTATGACAGAAAAGACAGGTATCAAAAATACGCCCGCCAGAAAGATGACCTTCCTCATCATAGAAAGAGGTATTGCCAGTTTCGCTATGCCCATGCCTGTAAAACCATCTACAAACGCATACTGGAAGGCCAGCGGCATAATACCCAGGGTATATATCTTAATAGCCTGTGAAGCAAAACTGATATATTCTTCATTCTTTGTAAATATCCGCACAAAATACCCGGAGCAGGTCTGGGCTGCAATGAACATGACCGTGGTAAAGGCCAGGCAGAGCAGAACGATATATTTTTCTGCTGACCGGACCCGTCCTGAGCGCCGCGCCCCATAGTTATACCCCAGAATCGTCTGTGTCCCTGAGGTAATGCCTCCAAGCGGCATGGTAACGATCAGCATAAAGCTCTGGACAATTGTGGAACACGTCACAAGCATATCTCCCCTGCCTGCTCCCCCGTATCCCTGAAGAGTGGCATTGAGAGCCAGCAGGATCACATTGTCCATTACAATAATAATAAAAGGAGTAAATCCCAGAAAAGCGATCTGCTTCATAACGCTCCAGGAATAGCCTTTAAAGGTAATGCGCACTGGTATCTTCTTTCCAAACAGCACTAAGAGCACATACACACATGACACAAACTGTGAGAATACAGTTGCGTATGCCGCCCCCTTCACCCCCATCCCAAATACAAAAATAAAGAGAGGGTCCAGAGCCAGATTCAGAACTGCCCCTATCACTACAGATGCCATAGCTGTCTTTGCATATCCCTGCGCTATGATAAACTGGTTCATGCCGATAGACAGCAGGGCAAATATGGTGCCCAGAAGATAGATCGTGAAATAATCATCCGCATATGTAAATGTGGCCGCACTTGCGCCAAAAGCCATGAGCAGCTTGTCCTTCACAAGAAATATAATTCCTGTCGTACCCACTGATATCACAGACAGCATGAGAAAGCTGTTTGCCAGTATCTGCCTGGCCCTTTCTATTTTCTGCTCTCCCAGCCTGATGCTCATAAGAGGCGAACCTCCCACTCCTATAAAAGAAGCAAATGCCGATATAAGAGCAATCAGCGGACCGCATACGCCCACTCCCGCAAGAGCCATTTCACCTGTTTCCGCAATATTTCCAATGTACATACGGTCTACCACGCTGTACAGGACATTAATAAATTGTGCCAGCATGGACGGTATTGCAAGGCTCAGCACCAGCTTCCTTACATCCTCCGTCCCCAGCCTGTTTTCTTTTTCCATATTTCTTTCCAAGTTCCCTTTGACTGTAATATTGTAACTCTTCTATCACCTGATGCGATTTTAAATGGATGCAGCCGCATGGCGCTTTTCTATCTGCTTCATCAGCTTTCCAAACCTCCATATGAACAGGCTGAAGGTGGTAAGCGCAGCCAGCATGTCTGCCACCGGCTCCGCCAGAAATACTGCAAAGACCTTATCTGAAAAAAAGTTAGGCAGGATATAGATCAGCGGTATCAGCAGAATGATCTTCCGCAGAAGCGCAAGGAAGAGGGATATCTTGGCCTCTCCCAGCGCGATAAAGGTCTGCTGGCATGAGAACTGCACGCCAAGTATAAAGCCTGCCCCCAGATAGATCCTGGCTGCCCACGCTGATATCTCCTTTAATTCCGGGCTGCTGGCAAATATAGATGGGAACAGCCACGGAAATGTCATATTCACAGCCCAGAACAAGACACAGTACCCTACGGACCATATAAACAGAAGCCTGAACGTCTTTTTCACCCTGTCAGGCTTCCCGGCGCCGTAGTTATAGCTGATGATCGGCTGCGCCCCCTGGGACAGGCCCTGGGTAGGCAGTGTGATGATCTGCATAACGCTGCTCATGATGGTCATAGCTCCTACTGCCAGATCACCTCCGTATTTCTGGAGCGATGTGTTAAATGCAATATTTAGAAGGCTCTCCGTACTTGTCATAATGAATGGTGACAACCCCAGCGCCAGCACAGGAAGAATAATCTTTGATTTAACCAGCATGTCCCGTTTCCTGATCCTGAGAATCGTCTTTTTGCCAGTCAGGAAATGAAGGACCCAGACAGCGGATACACCCTGGGAAATGATAGTAGCCAGAGCCGCTCCCTTCACCTGCATCCCAAATCCAAATATAAGGACAGGGTCCAGCACAATATTCACTACTGCGCCTATAAGAGTAGTCATCATACTGATCTTAGCAAAGCCCTGCGCTGAAATAAACGGATTCAGCCCAAGAGCCATCATGACAAATACAGTCCCGCACACATAAATGTTCATATAATCAAGAGAATACTGGATCGTATTATCACTGGCTCCGAATAAGAATAAAAGCTGCCTGCCAAATATCAAAAATACGGCTGTCAGCACTGCTGATAGTATCAGAAGAGTGGTAAAGCAGGCTCCAAGGATCTTTTCAGCGCCATCCTTTTCCTGCTTTCCCATCTTAATAGACACCTGAGGCGACCCTCCCATACCTATCAGGTTGCTGAACGCCGTTATCAGTATGATCACGGGAAAGCAGAGCCCGACGCCTGTCAGCGCCATGGGGCCTATATCCTCAATGTGCCCCAGATAGATCCTGTCCACTATATTGTAAAGCATATTCACCAGCTGCGCAGTGATCGCAGGAAGCGCCAGCTCTAAGAGCAGGCTTCCTACTTTCTTTGTACCTAAAAATTCATTCTTTTCCACTTTTGTCATCCTTCTGCAATTCCCGTCCTGCTGTCATAATTTGTATGATCTCCCTGTCTGTCTCTTTCATACCTTCCTTGCCCAGGCGCCCGATATTATTTATAGTATTCTCAATACCCTTTGAAATAACACCGTCACCTCCATAGAACTGCTGCCCATGAATATACATCTCATACCCCAGTATCCCGGCATCCACGGCTGCCGCTATCTTTGCGGCACAGGAAGGCTTGGCACCGTCGCACACGATCCCTGAGGTTATGGCAAGCGCATTTACGATCGTATGGGCCACTTCCCTGTAGCCGCCCCCCAGCAGCCAGGCGATTCCCGCCCCTGCTCCGGCTCCGGCGCTGACAGCTCCGCAGTAGGCGGAAAGTCTGCCGATATGGGACTTCTGATGGATAGTGCTCAGATTCGACACCAGCAGCGCCCTGTACAGTGTATCATCATCCACTCCATATTCCCTGGCATATTCTATCACAGGAAGTGATGCCGTCATCCCCTGGTTACCGCTCCCTGAATTAATGACCACAGGCAGTTCACAGCCATTCATCCTGGCATCCGAACCTGCAGCTGCCACAGCCTTGGCTCTGATATGTATGTTGTCACCATAAGCCTGGAGCAGAACGGAACCAATATTTGCTCCATAGTCCCCGCGGATGCCTTCCGCCGATATGGCAGTATTGCACTCTATCTGCCGCTTCAATACAGGCCTCACATCATCCAGATCCGCCTTTTCTGCAAACCTGCAGATATCCTCTATATTCAGCAGACCATAATCGGGGCAGTCCTCTTCCTTATCATTTTCTGCACAGCCTTCGGGATCCTTATTAAATAATATTTCCCCATTTCTCTCCTTGCGCACGATATTTGTATGTTCATTTACAATCCTGACACTGGCTGAATCCCCCTGACAGAAGACCTCCACTGTAATATCCAGGACAAAACCGTTATCAGCAGGCTCCACCCATATATCAGCCTCTTTTAGATATCCGGCAAGTTCCTCCTTTTCTTCCTGGCTCACGTCTGCTATCACTTCCAGCTGGCGGGCTGCATCTCCTGCGATGATACCCACTGCCGCCGCTGCTTCCAGCCCCTTCTGCCCGTTTGTATTCGGCACGATCACACTCTTTACATTTTTAATTATATTGCCGCTGGCCATGATGCGGACCTTCTCGGGCCTCTTCTGAAGCAGCTCTCTTGCACAGGCGGCGCAATACGCAACAGCTATCGGCTCCGTACATCCCATTGCCGGGATCAGCTCCCTGTCCAGTATTTCCACATACGTCTTATATTTTTTCAGATAATCCACAATTCCCAGCAGAGAATCACATTTAAGATAGAGAAGCTGCGATATCTCTTCATCCGGCTGGACAAGATCCGGCACCATGACAGCCTTCATTCCTGCTGCCGCTGCAGACCGTATACCATTCGGAGAATCCTCTACCGCCATTACCTCACAGGGCGGCAGCCCCAGGCTCTCGCAGGCCATTCTGTATATCTCCGGGTCCGGTTTGCTGTGCTCTACCATATCACCTGTCACTACCGCTTCAAAATAATCTGTGATCCCAGCTTCCTTCAGATGCCCCAGCACGCTTACCCTGCGCGAAGAACTGGCCAGGGCAATCCTTGTCCCGGCCTTTTTCAGATATTCCAGTATTTCATATACTCCGTCCTTTACAGGAAGTCCGTCCCTTGCTATTATCTCCCCAAAAGCTTTCGAGTTCAGCTGCCTGAACCTGTCATAATCAAAATCCTCTCCGTACTTCTCCTGGAAATACAGCTGCGTATCATTTCTGTTCAGTCCAATGCAATCTTTAAGCGATGCCTCAATATCCCCGGGAGCCTCCTCCATCAGGATGGCCGCCTCATTCCAGGCCTCCAGACAGATCCGCTCTGTGTCAAAGAGTACACCGTCCATATCGAATACTACTGCTTTTATCATTCTTCTTCTCCTCTGTTACAATATTCCAACTAATGGGTACATTTTAACATAAATATCCTGGAAAGGAAATGGGTGCTGCATATTTTAAGCAGAAAACTGTTACAGAAAACTGCTGCTGCCTGCAGAACAAACAGACCATCCGGCAGAGGTATAATCCTGCCGGATGGTCTGTTTGTTTAAATGTCTGTTCTAATGTTTCTATTAATATTTATCTATATAATTCTATCTTCTTCTCCTGCTTCCTGTTCCGCCCAGGATCCCTTCCACCGCCCCGTACAGGACACCTGCAACTACCCATATCATCCATGAGCTTCCCCAACGTCCGGTGATAAAGCTGTAGCCCAGATAGATACATGTAATGACTGGCCAATACACACTTGAGACCGCCTCAATCAGCCTGCTTTTCTCTTTTTTTTTATAATCATACTCATCCTCCTGCAGAAGCACCTTGTAACCGGTATTTCTTACACCTGCATAGATAATGAGCCAGACGCCGACACCAACAAGGAGAAGCAGCGCAGCCACGCACACCAGGATACTCATGGAAGCATCCGGCAGCACAAGGGCAACTACACATACAGGCACTACACTGAGGATACACAGCACCACACCAAGCACAAGGCAGACTGTGAAACTGGCTTTAAACTCCTCCTGCTGTTCCCTCACATATGATTCTGTCTGAAAATCCAGATAAAACTTTTCAGTTTTCAGGCATTCATATTTGTTCATCCTCAGTCCGCTGAAGATGAAAATACCCACAGCAGCGGCTATCAGCAGGAACAAGAACCCAAGCCCCACGGTAAGCAGCGGCCCTGAGGATATCCATGAGAGAAGATTGTTGATGTCATCATCCCCTATTCCCCCGAAAATAATAAGCAGTATGGGTGAACAAATGCACATAAGCACTCCCAGTCCTATCCTGATCCCAAATTTTCTCTGCTCCTCCATAAACTCTGTGGCAGCATCCATAGTCACATAAAAGCCTTCACTATTATATTCCCGTCCGCTCTCTCTGTCCTGGTCATATCTGTCATCATTTCCTCCGAATGCCTGCCGGTTCTGTCCGCGGTTTCCGGTGACATATGCATTAATACCCAGCTCAGCCGCCAGTTCTTCCAGATTTCCGAATTCTGAGATCACGATACCCACGGCCTCATTCTCAGTCTTCCCCTCCGCCTTAAGCTCATTGTACTTGTCTTCCATCATACTCAGAAGCTCTTCTTTTGCCTTTAATACCTCAGGCGTCCTTGGCAGCTGCATAAACATATTTTCCAGATATGTTTTAATTGTATCCATCTCTTCCTCCACTTCCCGCACAGCGGCCGGCAACGGCTCAATCCCTGCGTATAAATTTTTCCACTACTTCCTTTGTGAGTTCCCACTCCTCACACTTTTCCCTGTAGTACTTTCTCCCCTCCTGGGTTATCTCATAATAGGTGCGGCGCTTCCCGTTTGTCTCACTCCCATAAAAGGAGGCTATGCAGCCATTTTTCTCCAGCCTTGTGAATGCGGAATACAGGGTAGTCTCTTTTATTATGTATTTTTCATTCGACAGCTCTTTAATTCTCCTTGAAATCTCATATCCGTATGAAGGCCCATCCAGGAGCAGATACAGGATAATCGTATCATTATAACCACGAATTACGTCACTGCTTATCAATCCGCCGCCTCCTGTCTTCATTCTATTCCTACGCCTGTCGTACTATGTCTGTCGTAGTAATATAAAGATAGCACAATTACTACGACAGGTCAAGTAATATTTTATTAGTATTGCCGCAGTACAAAAAGGCCATTGCTTCAGCAGATACGCCTGCTTCACAATAGCCTTTATCTATTATCTATAACCGTTATCTAAATTACCTTCTTTTTTTTCAGCTGTTCTATTTCACCTGAGCTAAGTCCCAAAATCCCCTGGTACACTTCCAGATTGTTCTCCCCCAGCCCCGGCGACGGCTCATATTCAATATGGTTCCTGCTCATCCGCGGGGCAAATCCGGGAATCTTGACCTTGCCTCTTACGGGATGGTCGATTTCAACTATCATCCCTCTTTCCTGATACTGAGGATCATTTGTGATATCCGACGCATCAAGGAGGGCTCCCGCCGGAACATCTGCTTTACACAGGATATCCATAGCCTCCTGCTTCGTATGCAGCGCACACCATGCCTTTATGGCTTCATCACATTTTTCTTTATGACGGTATCTGCTCTGAGGTGTGGCCATATCTGGATCCTTCAGCAGATCTTCCCTTCCGATGGCCCGGCACAGGTTTGTCCAATGGCTGCTTCCCGGTGACCGGCTGCAGTAAATATGCACATAATCATTGCTTCCAAAAGGCCGGCAGGGATAAGTATCTGACGGGGCCACATCTTCCAGCGGCATTCCATTTCCCACCCGCCTGGGAGGTCTGCCAGTATTATAATAAGGTTCCCAGCTGGAGCGCGACAATCCGATCATAAAGTCCTGCATGGCAATGTCTATCCTCTGGCCGCCGCCCTCACGCTCTCTCTGTAAAAGCGCAGCTATGATGCTTAATCCCATCATGATCCCGGTTCCTGAATCTGCCACAGAAATACCTGCTTTAACCGGCATATCAGGCAGGCCTGTGGCAGCCACAAGACCTCCCGTGTGGGTCGCGATGGGATCAAACGCCGGATAATCTGCATACGGCCCGTCCTGTGCGAAACCTTTCAGGCTTGCATAGATAATTTCCGGATTTATTTCCCTGCATACATCATAAGAGAGCCCCAGCCTGTCCATGCTTCCCGGCCCCATATTTTCAATGATCACATCACATTTAATTAACAGCTTCTTCAGGAGCGCAAGGCCTTCAGGCGTCTTTGCATTGCATGTAACAGACTTCTTGTTCATATTCATGATAAGGAAGCCATATGTATCCGCATCCGGCTCTTCTACAGAATAACGTCCCTGCTCACCCTTCCCCGGCCTCTCCACTTTCAGTACTTCCGCTCCCAGCCAGGCCAGTGTCTCAGTACATACAGTCCCTGATTCAAATTGTGTCATATCTAATATACGGTATCCGCTTAATGGTCCTTTACACGCCATTTTCCACTCCCTCCTTTCCCAGATTGCCGTGAGTCTCAGAACAGGACGTATCCGGCCCGTCCTTTATGACCCGCTTTTCAATAAAGTCCTCAACCAGACATGTCATAGACCCCGCGTCCCATTTTCTCGCATCTACAGGGTCGGCTTTAAAAAGCAGCACCGGTATACCTGCGTCCTCCAGTGTCTTTTTTATAAAGTAGCTCCCTTCTACAGCCTGCATACAATTCTCCGGTACCATGTATACAACACCGTCTATATCATTTTGACGTGCCTGCTGAAGATACCACTGGCTGTTCCAGGGCGGCATATGGAGAAAGTCCTCCATTCCGATATATCTGGCTGCCAGAGCGCGCAAAGGGTCTTCCTCCACATGGTTGCGGATATATGCGTCCGCCCCCATTGCCAGATACATACTCCAGACAAACACTGCGCCATACTTTTTTTCAAACCGCTGGTAAAAGCTGAAATCATGCCAGATTCCACGCCCTATCCACATCAGGCGGTACCTTTCTCCAGGTACGGCGGCCTCCTTATTGTCTGCCAGCTCCTTAATCTCTTCATACAGGCCCCTGGCATGATCCGCCGCCCATCTTGTCCCTCTCTGCCACTGAGCCTGCATCACCGCATTTATGGTATCTACTACCGTCACCGGCACAGGATGCGAGGCAGCTATCAGATCCCGGATCTTCCTGTACCACCCCTCCTGTTCATTAATGAGGTTCATCACCCCGATGAGCCGGTTCTTATCAAACATCTTCCCCGTTTTCATCTCCAGAAAACGGATCAGTTCTTTAAGCTCCTCCACAGCCATATCCAGTCTGTCTTTATCGTAGAGTTCCTCCCAATTATCAGCAGCCATTTCATACCATCCGCCTGGTGTTTTGTCCGGCACGGTATTTTCCATTGCATAAAAATCTGCTCCATGCCGCCTGGCAAACAGTTCAAATATTTTCCCCTGACAGTCACATGTAAGACGTGTAATTGCCAGCGTTGGTGAGGGAAGGCCTCCCCACGGCCCCAGGGGCTTTCCCTCAGGATCCGTTTTATGGTCATCCGGGTCAAGGCTCTCAGCAAAAGCAGTTGCACAGTAACTGCACAAGTCATCCCGATAGCCTTCTTTCTTTAAAAGGCCATAATATTTAGGCGTCATGCGCTTAGCCCCGCAGATTGCCGCCCACCACTGGTTGACTACAAAAGGTATATCCATGGTGCGCAGAACCTCCATAGGCACATCTGCATTCAGATATGCAAAGTGCTCACCATCCTCCACTCTTTTTTTCAGCTTAAAAAACCATTCCTTTTGGTACGCCCCCGCAGCTGCAGTTGCCTTCAGTTTTTTTACAGCCTTTGATTTTGTTGCCCCCTGCCCGTTTACTTCCATTTTTCTGCCGCCTCCCGAATCCTCTCTTCCAACTCTTCATTCTTCCCGCATGGCCATTGCATTTTCGCAAAGCAGGCTGTCTTGATTCCCCTGGCCTCCAGGCTCTTTTTCTGTTCCGGATAATCCCAGCTGGCAGCTTCTTCATAGATATTGTTATAGAAAAAAACAGCCTGTGCGCCTGTCCTGTCGGCCTGCCTGTTTATAGCCTCCACTCTCTGGCTGACAAATGCTTTCTTACTGCTGAATTCACGCATCATATAACAGTCAGCTGCCCCGCGCACAGCCCCATATTCTGTCATAAAGTCCCTGTCATAGAAGCGGTCTCCCCAGTCATGGTCTTCTCCCACAATAACACAGCCGCAATTCTCCACCATATCATACAATTCTGTATCTTCCTGGACACTGCCTGTATAAAACACCCGTATCCCATCCAGTGACGGCCATTCCTCTGCTTCCTTCACAACTTCTTCCACCAGTTTCAGATGTTCTTCTCTCTCCATAAAAAATGCACTGCCAATGATCACAAGTGCTTCGCTTCCGCTGATATGTACCTCCCCACCGTGGCGCAGCCTCCCCATACGGCGCAGCGCTTCCCTGTCCCGGTTACACAGCTTTGCTGCCGTTTCCACCGCCTTTTCACTGAGAGGGGACCCGGACCACTTCTCTATGGTTTTCATAAACTTCTGCATTATAAACTCATTTCTCTCCTGATGCAGCCTGTTCCGTGTAAACAGCCAGTCAATAAAAGCCATTTCAGGCAGAGGCCTTTCAGGCTCCACACGGTGCAGCTCCCTCAGATACAGATACAGGCGTATAATTACATCTGTACTGTTGGAGACAGCCAGGGCGTCTATTTCCCGTGCATAAGTTCCGTCTGCAATTTTTTCAAATTTAGCACGCATCATGGGGTCAAAAGCATACTCCAAAAAACGCTCCGCCTCTGGCAGGCATTCTTTTGGGGCTGCATAAATACGGACAGGCAGCATACCGGCGGCTATAATATATTCATCAGGCACATCTGCTCCCAGTTCACCCACGACTTTTCTGCCCTGCATCCTCCATTTTTCAGATGCCGCTTCTCTATTGTCATAATATTCCTTCAATTTTCTAAATGCACTGCTGCTCAGGGCACACTTCCTGATTCCCATACTGCTCACACCCATTCTCTTTTTGCTATTAACCTTTATGCCTTCTTACTTAAAAACAACAGTATCTCATCCCTTACATCCTCTTTCCATTCAGGGTCATAGGCTACTCCATGATCTCCCGACTGATAAAAGATCGTCTTCGCATCCGGAACCGAGCAGGCTGAACGTAGCATAGCCCTCACAGATACGATCTCATCCTGCACACCTGCTATCATCAGCATCGGCACATGTATTGTCTTTAGCTTCTCTGCCAGATCGTCTTCTGTATCAATCCACGCAAAAGCAATCCTGGGACGGATACGCATTTCTTCAGGAGACATTTCCATCCATTCTTCTACCCGCTGCTCGTATCTCTTCTTTTCCGCTTCTATATCCTCCGGCGGGATCTTGCTCCAGTCCGGCTCCCAGGATCTGGCTATTTCCGCTTTCAGCTCTGGATCGTCAGCGGCCTGTATGGTCCGCTCCCGGGCAAAAGATGTCTGTTTATCATTCAGATCCCCGTTCAGGTAATGCGGCCCGCACACAATTGCCACAAATCCTTTTAACACCTCAGGATGGCGGTCTGCCAAATGCCAGCCCACGCCGCTTCCGTGTGACAGGCCCATATAAATATATTTTTCTGCTCCTATATATTTTCCAAATTCGTAGATATCGTCTGCCCAGATGTTATACCATTCCATTCCATAATCTGTTGTCACATGGGTAGATTTCCAGTGACCTCTCAAGGTGACCGTATAGAGATGGTATCCATAATCCGCCAGATAATATGGCCATTTTTTATTGTCAGGATGCTTAAAATCCCCTCCGGAAGCCGTGATCACCACCTTATCACCGCTCCCGAATTCATCATAGTACAAAGATACCCCATTTACATTTGCATATGGCATTAAAATCCCTCCCTTTCCTCTGCTATTATTTCATTATCATCCCATCTGTAGGACGCATTCAGCCCTGCCTTTTGTGTAATATCGTCCAGATATCTAAAAACATCTTCTGCCCCACTGCCCTTTTTTACAATTCTGGTAACACCATCCCGGCCGACAATTGCAGGCATACATCTGACCTCAGCTATTTTTTTATCCCTGATTATACATTTTGCCAAAATCGTATTTACAGCTTCAGGATGAAATGGATAAGTGGGATAATCCGGGTCCGGTACAAATCCAAAACGTTCTATCCTTTTTTCTGCCCATCCTTTCGGATCAAAAACATCATTCTTTTTTGCAGCTTTCCCAAATTCATAGTCCGGCCCCAGGGACGGCACCCAGGCAACTCCATTACCCAGACCGTGGAATATTGCTTTACCTTTGTAAAATTCTATCCCGTGCAGAATGTGGGCATGTGAACTTAAGATCAGGTCAGCGCCCGCATCTATTGCCGCATGAGATACAACTGCCTCGTAGTCAGCCAGCTGCACCGGTTTGTGTACAATACCCTTATGAAAGTATACAATAACCAGATCACATTCCTTTTTTAGCCCACTGACATCAGCTTTCATCCATTCCAGGGATTCCAGGTCAGGAAATGTATATATCTTTTCCGGAGGCCCGCCCGGATTGGCCACATCTCCCAGCTCATATTTTGTAATAATCTTTACGTAAGCGCATCCCGCCTTGTCCTCCCCGGCATATGTCACTTTAGGCCCTGTGCAGTTATAATTCAGCACTCCTATCCTGCATCCGTTTTTTTCAATAAGGGCAGGCTTCCTGGCTTCCTGCAGATTATTACCAGCGCCGGCATGTAGCAGCCCATTAGCATCCAGCCATCCGAGCGTATCTTCAATCCCCTCCTCTTTGGCGTCGTACAGGTGATTGCCCGCCAAAGTCAATATATCCATGCAGTCTGCCAGCGGCTCCAGCCGCCAGGGCTCCCTGTACAGTCCCTCCATCACTTCACACCGTGTGGTGTAGGGTACTTCCAGCTGCCCGATCCGGATGTCTGCCTCCTTTAATGCAGGCCTTACCCCCTCCATAAATTTAGGGGAATCCTCTCCCAGGATAATATCGCCAAGAGCCAGCAATACAAATTCATTTTTGTTTTCCATTTCATAAAATCCCCCTCTAGGTTATTTGAAAACATGCCGTTCCATGCTTTTTTCCATCCCAGACAAGCTCTGGTTTTTCTTTTCTGCACCGTTCATCTGAGAGTTCACATCTGTCACAAAAGCAGCAGCCTGCCGGCCTTTTCATTACGCTTGGCACTTCTCCCGGCAGCATCCTGCGTTCTCTCTCCTGTTCAATGGCCGGATCCGGTATGGGCACTGCATTCAGCAGGGCTTTTGTATACGGATGCCTGGCTTTTGCATACAATTCTTCACTGTCTGAAATCTCCACTATATTGCCAAGATACATCACAGCTACCCTGTGGCTGATATGCTTTACGACAGACAGGTCATGGGCTATAAATAAAAAAGTTAATTTCAGCCTCTGCTGAAGATCCTCCAGCAAATTTATGATCTGCGCCTGAATGGACACATCCAATGCGGAAACCGGCTCATCACAGATAATAATGTCGGGAGCTGCTGCCAAAGCTCTTGCAATCCCCACCCTCTGCCGCTGTCCGCCCGAAAATTCATGGGCAACGCGGTTTTTCATAGACGGCTCCAAACCCACCAGACAAAACAGCTCATCTACCCTCCTGTCATATTCCGCACGGTCTTTAACAAGTTTATGTATCAGCAAGGGTTCTCCCACTAATTCTTCCACAGGTTTTCTGGGATCCAGAGAACTGAATGGATCCTGAAAGATCATCTGGATATTCTTCCTCTGGCTGCGGAACTCCTTTTCCCGCAGCGGCAGGATATCCCGCCCATTAAGCAGTACACGTCCTGAAGTCCCTTCCAGAAGTTTCAGTATGGCCTTGGCTGTTGTAGTCTTTCCGCATCCGGATTCTCCTACAAGGCCCAGTGTCTCTCCCTTGCGTATACTAAAGGAGATACCGTCTATAATTGTCAGTTCCCCGGCCTTTCGGTTTAAGATACCTTTCCGCAGAGGATAAGTTACACGCAGATCTTTTACTTCTAATACATTTTCCCCGAACTCCTCCGTCTCTTTTCTTTCGTCCTCTGCGCCTTCCTTTTCCTGCTCTTTTAACTCCTCATAGGACCAGATACAAGCTGAACGCTGGCCCCCTCCGATCTCCCTGAGCGCCTGCTCTTCACAGCACTTTTCACTTGAATACCTGCATCTGTTTCTGAACTGGCAGCCAGTAAGACGTTTTCCCGGGCTTGGCCCTATCCCGTCTATGGGAACCAGGCGCCGGTTTTGGTCATCCAGCCGGGGGACAGCCTGCAGAAGTCCCTTTGTATAAGGATGGGCAGTATGTCCAAAAATCTTTTCTGCCGGCCCCTCCTCTACAATTTTTCCTGCATACATCACATATATACGCTGGGCATATCTAGCCACTATCCCCAGATTATGAGTGATCAGGATCAATGCCGTATTATTCTTAGCCGCCAGCGAGGTAAGCAGGTCCAGTATCTGTGCCTGAGTAGTCACATCCAGGGCTGTCGTAGGCTCATCTGCCACTATGACTTTTGGGCTTGCCGCCAGAGCAATGGCAATCATGATCCTCTGGCGCATCCCGCCTGAAAACTGGTATGGAAAGTCATTCAGCCTTGCTGCGGCATCCGGGATCCCTACCTGGCCCAGCAGCTCCAATGCCCGCTCCCTTGCCTTTTCCCTGCTGCATTTTAAATGTAGGATGACAGATTCCATAATCTGCACCCCTATTGTCTTGACCGGGTTTAAAGAGGTCATTGGCTCCTGAAATATCATTCCAACCTCCCCGCCTCTCACAGCGCGCATCTGTGGGCTGTCAGCCTTATACTGCATGATGTTTACCCCTTCCAGCCATACCTCACCGCCCTCAATCACTGCCGGAGGGACAGGCAGCAGCTGCAGCGCCGCCAGCTGGGTCACAGATTTCCCCGAGCCGCTTTCTCCAACAAAACAAACTACCTCCCCCGGCTCTGCATAGTAGGAGACATCATCTACCGCAATGGATTTTTGTATATCGCCCGTAAAAGAAACCCGCAGATTCTTTACTTCTAAAAAGTGTTCCATATTCCCCTCCTATAAGCTCCCGCGCAGTCTCGGGTCAAGCACATCCCGCAGTCCGTCCCCAAGTACATTAAAGCCATAGACCAGCAGGCATACACATATTCCCGGGGCTATTCCATATACAGGATTTAAAAGCAGCTTCGAACAACCGGCACTGACCATTGCTCCCCAGGAAGCCGTCGGCGGATTAATTCCCATTCCTAAAAAACTCAGAGATGATTCTGCCAGGATCGTCATACCAATATTGGAAGTCAGCAGTACCAGAATAGGTGAGAAACAGTTCGGCAGTATGTGTGAGATCAAAATCCTGCTGTTCCTGGCCCCGGCAACGCGCTCTGCTGTTATGTAATCCTGATTCTTCACTGACAAAACCTGGGCGCTCATCATTCTGGTATAAGTTGGAATCGTGGAAATACCCAGGATTATCATCAGGCTTCCGATACTGTGCCCGAAAACAAGTCCCAGTGCCAATGCCAGCATCAGTGAAGGAAGTGACATAAGTACATCTATGAACCTGGATATGACAGTATTGAGCAGCCCTCCATAATAAGCTGATACTAAGCCCAAAGTAACTCCGGCCACAGCTGAGATCAGTACCGATACAACGCCTATGATCAGTGAGGTTCTGGCCCCGTAGAATATTCTTGTCAGTACATCCCGTCCTGCCTCATCAGTGCCCAGCCAGTGGGAGGCTGACGGTTTCTGAAGAATTGCTGTCAGATCCTGCTTATTAGGTTCATACGGTGTCAGCAGCGGAGCAAATATGGCAGTCAGTATAAAGAACAGGACCAGTATTGCAGCCAGCATTACCAATTTTCTTTTAAACAGCCTCCTGAAAAACAAATGTATTTTTGTCTTTGTTTCTTTATCCATCCCTATGTTCTCCTTACTCCACTCTGATCCTGGCATCCAGGATACCATACAGGATATCCACCAGCAGGTTTGACATCACTACTACAATTGAGATAATCATAATACAGGACTGTACTACTGCGATATCCTTACTCAGGATACTGTTGATCAGCAGAGAGCCCATTCCAGCAATACCAAAAACCTGCTCTATTGACACTGCCCCTGCAACCACATTCCTGAAACTCATCCCTGTCAGCGTGACCACGGGCAGAACTGCGTTCCGGAATGCATGGCGCCATATTACCTGAGATTCTTTCAGCCCTTTAGACCGTGCAGTCCTGATATAATCCTGCCGTACAACATCAAGCATACCAGAGCGCATCTGCCTGGTGGTTCCGCCGATCCCTCCCACGCTGAGTGCTATGAGCGGCAGGATGCTCTGCTGTATGCTAAGTCCCAGATCCTCAGACGGCATTGTAAATCCATGAGTTGGAAGCCAGCCCAGCTTCAGGGAGAAGATATACATCCCCAGAACAGCCAGCCAGAAAGCCGGCATTACCGCACCGAAATTAGCACAGGTGATGATAACAGAATCTGCTGCCTTTCCCCGTTTAGTACCGCAGATTACACCGAACAGTATGCCTGCCAGCGTGCTTATGATAATAGACCATACTCCTAGGTACATGGTTACGGGAAGTCTGACCGCAATAATCTGTCGCACCGGCTCTGAATACTTAAATGAATTTCCCCATTCCCCTGTCACAAAATCAAACAGCCATCTCACATAACGCAGAAGCAGCGGATCCCCCAGATGCATCTTCGCATATGCAATATCATACTGTTCCCTCGTAATATCTCCGCCCAGCATTGCATATACCGGATCCCCCGGCATCATATAAAGGAGCAGATATGTAAAAAGAGAAACCAGCAGCAGTACAATTGCCGCCTGCCCGAAACGCTTCGCGATATATCTTCCCATAACCTTTACCTCTCTTTTGGCTTACTTGTCCAGCCAGCACGCTTCCGGTGTCCAGGCAATCATATGCTTCCTTAAAATTCCTGTATCATGCACATAATCCTTTTCATACTGTACCCCCGAGCCAATACCGATCGGGGCGATCATACAGTATTCATCGATTATCATTTTCGCCATTTCTTTGCAGTATTTTGCCCTGTCTTCCTGGGTCTTTGCAGCTTTGGCATTGCTGATCACCTCCGCCAGATCTTCAGGATGCAAAAATCCGCCTACATACCTGACACCTTCATCTGTAAATGACCTGCCATATATAGAAGCAATTTCCACATCCGCCCTTCCTGCTGACAGGATAATTCCATCCCAGTTTCCATTGATGCCTGACATTTCATCAGACCTGGACTGATCAATAATCTGAATATCCAGTTCAATTCCCGCTTCGCTTAAATACTGCTGAAGCATGGTTGCCTGTGTTGTATTAGGCTCAACAGTATAACAGTTAATCTTCACTCCGTCTTTATAACCGGCTTCTTTCAACAGCTCTTTTGCTTTTTCAGTATCATACGGATATCCTGCAACATCATCATTGTAAGACCATGTCCCCGGTACGGCCCACTGGTTCACATAATACATGCTTCCGTTTCCGCTGGCCTGACACAGAGTCTCCCAGTCAACTGCATGGCAGAATGCCTGGCGGACCTTTAAATCCTTGCATGGGGACTTCTCATCTGTACAGCCAAACGCAACAATTGAAATAGTAGCGCCTCCTGTCAGCCCATCCTCTGCCTTTGACTCTTCCCCTGTTGCCTTCATGATACTGACAGAATCTCCAAAAATCATGCCAAGTGCATCCAGTTCGCCAGCCTGATAAGCTGTTGTTAAAGTATTGGCATCTGCAATAAATTCAAATTCTATACCATCCAGATATGGCTGTCCTTCAATCCAGTAGTCTTTATTTGCCTCAAATGAAATACTTACATCCTTTTTCCACTCTTTAAACTTAAATGGCCCTGTACCCACCGGATTGACATTTGCCTTATCTTCCCCATTTTCTTTTGCATAAGCAGGAGAATACATAAAACCAGCAAGCCAAAGGGCGTTGTCCGGGATCGTGTTATCCCACTGGGCAAGGTGGGCCACTACAGTATTATCATCCGGGCATTCAATTGATTTAATAGCCCCGATTTCTGTGCGCCCCTGAGCAGTAAATGCCTCCCAGTTCCACTTCACTGCCTCTGCATTAAAATCTGTACCGTCATGGAACTTTATACCCTCTTTCAGTTTTACTGTCAGGGTCAGGGCATCTGCATCTGCTTCAAAAGATTCACAAAGCCACGGATCCAGTTCCCCTTCCTTCGTATATCTGCACAGCGGCTCTACGGCAGGCTGCATGACAATTAATTCATTGGAACTTCCTGGCTTGCCGGGATATCCCAGGTTCACTATCTCGGCGGGTGTTCCAATTTTCAGGATACCGCCTGTTTTTATTTGCGCACTGTCTCCGCTGTCCTTGCCAGCCGGGTCTTCCGCTTTTACATCTGATTTGGCCGCTTCCGATTCCTTGTCTGTGTTAGCCGCTTCCGTTTCACTTACACCATCAGTTTCATTCTTGGTATCTTTCTCCGCTTCTGTCCCTTCAGCTTTGGATTCTTCCGCCTCTGTCTTCTCTGCTTCTGTTTTCTCCGCTTCTGTTTTCTCTGCCTCTGTCTTCTTTTCTTTGGAATCCTCCTCCGCCTCTGTGGCCTTCTGCTGCCCAGTTTCTTCTGACTTCTGGCCTCCGCAGGCAGTCAGCGTTCCCAGCATTACAACAGACATCAGAACTGCCAATACCTTCTTTTTCATTTGTGATCCTCCCTTCAACACTTTTGCTAAATCCATTTAGCAATTACCTGTAATTTATGCTAAATGAATTTCTGTCAATTAAATCCATTTAGCACATTTTCATAATAGCATATTGCCTGTTAATAGTAAAGTCAATTCTGTTTTGTCCGTCATTTTCTGCATAATTAATATTTTGCATCACTCTTTTTTGTGCACTTTTCCTTTTTCCTGCATCCACTCGTCAAATGCCTCTGGCTTTGGACAGCTCGCTCCAAAAAAAACTCTGGACGGACACAAAACCCGTGTAGTTTTAATAATCCCGCCGCTCAAAAGGCTCCCGATCAGCTGCCAGGTCTTCTCAGCCAATTCATCCATCGGAAAACTTATCAGTGTCAGCCTGCTCTCTTCCGCATTTTCATTACTGTTGTGCCCATAGGCGATGACCGCTATATCCTCCGGCACCCTGATGCCATGCTTCTTAAACGTATGTACTGCCCCACGGGCACTGTCATCGTTCTGTACAAATATTCCCTCAGGGGCCTGTCCCGCCGCGAGAATCTCTTCTGCTATCTGGCTTCCGACTTGGTATCTTTCTACAGGGTCCTTACTTTTTTTCTTACTTATGTTCCGGTCCAGGTCAACTATGATCTCCATTGAATTCTTTCTGCACTGCTCTTTAAACCCTTTAACCCTTTCAGAAAAAGAAATTGAAGAGTACGCATTTCTCAAAATGCCTACCCGCTTCATACCAAGCATATGAAAAATCTCACCGGCAACTTTTCCATTTGTGTAATTATCAACATCCACAGAATGATACTTTCTCGCGCTTCTGTAAATTGTAATAACCGGCACCTGAATATCAAGCTGTCTCAGATAGCGTATATCCTTCTCCTCTGCTACCGGTATAATAATCCCATGGACAAAGTTTCCTTTCAGTATCTTCTCCATTTTATCCAGATGATCATTTTCAAATGGATAAATCGTCACACTCATATCCGGTACGATTCCTTCATTCATCATCTCATTCAATTTGCTTATCATTGAATTCAAAAAAATAGGGTGCTGAGTGGGTGACCAGAACAGAGCTATCTCCGGTATATTTTTTATATCCTTAGAAATCAGCTTCCTCGCATGTACATTCGGAACATATCCCTGTTCCTTTGCAATCTGCTTAACTTTTTCCTGGGTCTTCTTAGATATCCTTAAGTCATCTCCTCTGTTGTTCAAAATCAACGATACCGTAGAATAGGAAACTCCTGCTAATTTTGCAATATCATAAATACTTGCCATAAATTTCCTTTCTATGCATATATGCAGTTAATCTTAATAATGGGATATTTATCCATATACATTTTAACATGAATATTAGTCCCAGACAATAATTTAAACTGGAACCGATTTGTCACTAACTTAACATAGAAAAACCACCCCGGAACTTTGGCAGGTATCAGGGTGGTATTTCTTAAGCCTGTTTTTAAAATCTCAACTTTTTCAGATACCCAAAGAGCAAAACTGACAAAACAGCTTCGGCGGCAGTGAATATGGCGCCAACCACTACCGGATCGAGATTCTTAAATACTACGAGTATGATGATTGGGATGCCTCCGTTTATCATTCCGCCAAATATCCCGGCCATAGAACTCATGCTCTGCTTGATCACAGATATTTCATTCGTCCATTCATAATTTGGCATCTTAATATTTACAAACATGCCAAATATGGAAGTGAAGGTCCCGTATACAAGAGGGGTCACAAATATCAGCACCACTCCAGGCAGGCTCTGCGGAAAGCAGATTGCCAGACAGGCGGAGCTTATTAACATGGCCGGCAGTATTAGGGTCAGATTCATGAGGATCTTACTTTTATATACAAGTTCAGGTGATACGGGCAGGGACTTTAATATTCCGATGCTCTTCCCCTCCAGAGACAGGGATACACTCGTTGTACATGACATGCATCCCAGCATACTCACCACAAAAGGCAGCACGCCTCCTATCACATCCTGTATACCCGGCATGTTTAGTATAGTACCTATCTGATCCCTGCCTACAAACAGGCAGGCAATGCTGAATACAACAGCAAGTATTATTCCCATCCCCATATTCAGAATATATGGAGTAGATGAAAAGAACCTTTTCATTTCCTTTTTCCACAGGGCTTTCAGTGGGCTGCCTGCCGAAAGGCTCGTCATCTTATAATCAGATCTTGTATGATAAGTCATAAGCCCTGTATTCATTTTCTTGTAGCGCAGGGAGAGTACCTTTACAAACAAGTAATACCAGCCTGCTGAGATCACAAGATAGATCAGGAATGATACCATGTCCAGCTTCACAACTGCCTTATGGAAGAGGGACGCAAGAGGATATATTCTGTTAATCTGTACCAGCATAAATTCTCCCACTGACTTAATTGCTGAGATATCTATACTCTCATCAGATACTCCTCCAAGGCTGAATGACCCCAGTACCACTGCTATCATTGCAGCCAGCGAAACAACTGTGGTCAGTATATTTGCATATTTGAACCTGGATGTAAAAAGGATGATCAGCGCCCCCAGCAGGGTAGCGATCGTTGTGGGTACAAGCGGCGCTGCCAGCAATCCTGCTATCCACACAGGGTAGAATAAAAATCCCGGGCCCTGCCACACTATATAGGAGATTCCCATAGGTACCATGACTAAAGCTGTAAATATCAGGTTCAGCACATACATGGTGAGGAACCTGCTGGCGATCACTGTACTTGTCTTTACAGGAAGCGCCATCAGTATATCATAATCCTTGTATGCGAAGAGGACGCCATTTGCCTTTATAGCCGTGAAAAAAAGAGTAACAATACTTGTAATTGCCAGTGCATATGAGGGAATTACCTCAGCCATACCCATGCTGCCCAGGCCATACCCTATCATATAGCTGTAGATCGCCAGAATAACACCCAGAATCCCCATGGATACCATCACCATAACCTGGCTCTTCGCTTTACTCTTTACATTCACCTGGTTAAAGAACTGAACTTTAAACAGCAGGAAACATTTACTTTTCATGGTCGATCACCTCCATAAAGAGGCTCTCAAGTGACTCGTCTCCGATCAGTTTTTCCATTTCCCCTTCCACTACCAGCCTGCCGCCTTTTATGATAGCAATCTTATTACAGAGCTTCTCTGCCACATCCAGCACATGGGTGGAAAAAAAGATAGCGCTGCCACGCTCACAAAGTTCATGCATCGTCTGCTTTAACAGGATGCTGGCTTTAGGATCCAGGCCCACAAACGGCTCATCCAGGATCAGCAGTTTTGGCTCATGCATCAGGGCTGATATAATTGCAATTTTCTGTTTCATACCATGGGAATACGAAGAGATCGCATCACCGAAAGCACTTGTAATCTCAAATTCATCACCATACTTTTTGATCCGCTCTTCTCTTTCTCTCACAGGTACCTCAAAGATATCCCCGATAAAATTCAGGTACTGGATACCAGTCAGATGTTCATACAGATCCGGATTATCCGGTATATAAGCCATCACTTTCTTGCATTCTACAGGCTGGCTGCGGATGCTTTTATTATCAATAAAGATCTCACCCTCTTCAAAGTCCAGTACACCCGCAATTGCCTTGATAGTTGTGCTCTTACCTGCCCCGTTGTGTCCGATGAATCCAAAGATATCTCCTGCTTCCACTTTCAGGTTCAGGTCCTCCACCGCTTTCTTGCTTCCTTTATATGTCTTAGAAAAATTTTTTATTTCCAGCATAGCCCTTTTCCTCCTCTTTCCTGTTTCTGCTGCCAGTATAATCTGATGTATGCCTGCTTTCAAGCCCTGCTGCGCAAAGTAAAGTTTTTTATTCTCAAGTTACAGCTTTTAAAAGCGCCTGTTTCTATTCCTCATCAAGTATTATCTCATAGACCAGCCTGGCCACATCCAGCATCTCTGAGATCTCTGTAAATTCCTGGCAGGAATGTACCTGGTGCATTGCCGAGGCCAGTACCAGGCCAGTCACCCCATGGCATGACAGATTATTCTGGTCGCTCCCTCCAAACGTCCTCACCATCTGCGGCTGTATCCCCAGCTTTTCACATGCCCGTCTAAAACGCTTTACAACAGGATGCCCGTGGGGTGTCTCAAACGCCGTCAGGGGCATCTGGTACTGAAAGGATATGCTTCCTCCCTCTGCTTTCGCCTCTTCTTTAAAAATCTCCTTGATCCTCTCTGTCTCTCCCAGAACAGCCTCATGGGAAAATCCCCGCACCTCCCCTGTAACTATACAGCTGTCCGGAATCACGTTCGTTGCCGTGCCTCCAGATATGCTTCCAATATTTACCGTCATGGCTTCACTGACACGGCCTATGTCTATCCTGTTAACTGCCCTTGCCGCGATAGCCACAGCATGTATTCCCTTTTCCGGGGCAAATCCCGCATGTGCTGACCGCCCGGATATCTTTGCTGCAAAAGAAGCCAGAGATGGAGCCTGCCAGGCCGCTGTCCCTATCTGGCCGCTCAGGTCCAGGGTGTATGACTCTTTTGCAGAGATCTTCTCAAATTCAAAGATCCCGCTTCCCAGAAGATGAAGTTCTTCACCAACACTGATCAGAAGCTCCACATCCCGGTGCTCCGCTCCTTCCTCCACTATGGTGCGCAGAGCCTCCAGGACAGACGCCATGCCTGCCATATCATCTGCCCCCAGCACAGTGTCCCCGTTGCTGGTAATGCGGCCGTCTTCATGGATCACAGCCTGCTTCCCCTCTGCCGGAAAAACTGTGTCCATATGGAGGGAAAACAAAAGCGGACTGCTCTTTTTTGTCCCTTTCAATACTGCATACAGATTTCCGCTGTCACCTCCAAGGGCATCTCCTGCCCCATCTTCTTCAACCTCAAATCCCAGCTCTTCCAATTCAGCCTTCAGATAATCTGCCATGCGCCGCTCTTTTAAAGATGGCGCATCAATAGAAACCAGTCTGCAAAACTGTTTCAATAGCCTGTCCTGATCCATATACTCCCTCCATCATCTATATCTGCCATTACAATCAATCTTATGTTTTCTGGAAAAATCCCATCGTATCCAGGGATTTTAAACGGATTTTTGCATGTAACTGTGAAGTTATTGAACAGTTACATAACTTTTTGAATATTATTCTATCATTATTTCAGATATTATCCAATCTATTTTTTCAGACTGCTGCCAAATATACGCAACAGGCTGATATCCAGTAGCATTTACAGATCAAAAGTGTTACAATACTACCAAAAACACAAACTTAAAAAGAGGGACTTATGAAAAAGAATGTAAATCTCCTGGAAGGGCCTATCTTCCCTTCCCTGACAAAACTCGCCCTGCCTATCATGGCTACTTCGCTTGTGCAGATGGCTTATAACATGACTGATATGATCTGGATAGGCCGTATCAGCAGCAATGCCGTGGCTGCTGTGGGCGCGGCAGGAATGTACATGTGGCTTGCCAACGGACTGGCGGCGCTGGCCAAAATGGGCGCACAGGTAAAAGTAGCCCACGCCATCGGCGGGTCTGATCATGACCGGGCCGTCAGCTTTGCCCAGAATTCCCTGCAGCTTGGGATCTTCTTCGGAATCGTATACGGCCTGGCCTCTATATTGCTGGCTGGTCCGCTTATTGGCTTTTTTAACCTGAACAGTCCGGAAGTAATAGCTGATGCCAAAATATATCTTGCAATTACCTGCGGCACTGTGATCTTTTCCTTTCTATCACAGATACTTACAGGAATTTTTACTGCCATGGGGAACAGCCAGACTACATTTACCGCCACTGCGATCGGACTTGTCATAAATATCATCCTGGACCCTGTCCTAATCTTCGGTGTTGGGCCGATACCTGAAATGGGCGTTATGGGCGCTGCCATCGCAACTGTATTTGCACAACTGGTGGTAGCGGGCATCTTCTTTTTCCATGCAGCCAGGGATACGTACCTGCTGAAAAGGGTGAGGATATTTGCAAAGCCCGACGGACGTTCTCTCAGAGAGATCATAAAAATCGGCCTGCCCACATGTATCCAGAGTCTGATCATGACCAGTATCTCCATGATAATAGCAAGACTTATTGCAGGCTTCGGGGATTCTGCCGTAGCTGTTCAGAAGGTTGGCTCCCAGATCGAATCTATCTCATGGATGACTGCAGACGGGTTCGCCGCTGCCGTCAACTCATTTGTAGCCCAGAATTTCGGTGCAGGCAATAAGCCCCGTGTCCGCAAAGGCTACTCCTGTTCCATGAAGGTAGTCCTTGTCTGGGGCATTTTCTGTACCTTGCTGCTCATCCTCTGTCCCGGACCGATCTTTAAGATATTCATCCCGGAGGACGGCCTTCTGCCCCTGGGGATTGATTACCTGCAGATCCTGGGAGTTTCCCAGCTCTTTATGTGCATCGAGATCACCACTGCCGGGGCGTTCTCAGGCCTTGGACGGACAGTTCCTCCATCCATAGTGAGCGTGATCCTCACAGGGGCACGCATCCCTATGGCTCTCGCCCTCTCCGCTACGCCTCTGGGGCTGAACGGAGTCTGGTGGAGTATTACTATATCCAGCATATTTAAAGGGCTTGTACTTCTCTTCTGGTATATCAGGTATTCCAGGAAGAATCTGGCCTGAATCCTTCCATCATACACGGAAACAGCGAGGGACACGGAATTTATCTTCCGTGTCCCTGTTGTTTCCCTATCAATATCCGAAGACCCCATCCAGTGATTCATCATTTTCTACCCAGTCCATCACCCGGACAGTCCTGTAGTGATCCTTATCGTCCCTGACGTAGACTGTCTCTATGCCTGCATTTATAATCATTTTCTTGCACATTGAGCAGCTGTTGGAATTTTTTACGTAATCTCCTGACTGTGTCTCAACACCGGCCAGATACATGGAACTGCCCAGCATCTTGTCCCTTGGGGCGCTGATTATGGCATTCGCCTCCGCATGGACACTCCGGCACAGCTCATAGCGCTCGCCTCTTGGAATATTTAACTTGCTCCTGATACATTCTCCTAAATCAGTACAGTTTTTCCTGCCCCTGGGCGCTCCCACATATCCTGTTGATATCACCTCATCGTTCTTTACGATTACAGCCCCATATCTTCTTCTCAGACATGTTCCTCTCTGGGACACCACCTCTGCCAGATCCAGATAGTAATTTACCTTATCGCGTCTTTCCATTCTATGACCGCCTTTCCTCATTTGATTTTATGTAACTGTACAGACTGCTGGACAGCTGCTTTTTTCGTCACTGTTTCCTTTTCAGTTCTCTTTTTTTCTTGTACATATCTTCATCAGCCCGTTTGAGCAGTATTTCCATATCACGCGGCTCTTTTCCTGTAAACTCCTGTCCGGCTGCGCCAAATGCTATGGACAGCTTTATCTCTTCCCGTTCATTATAATGCTTGATAGCCTGTGCAAAACATCTTCTGAGCTTTTCCTCATCAACAGCTTTATCCTTAACGATCACTGTGAACTCGTCTCCGCCTATCCTGTAGCAGTCACCCAGGCCTCCAAAGACATCTTTAATACAATCAGCCGCACCTGTGATAATCTTATCCCCTGCCAGATGCCCGAGAGTATCATTCACTGTTTTAAGTCCGTTCAGGTCAAACAGAAGGACAGCTATCCTCCTGTATCTGCTTCCTGATCCCTTTATATCTTCTATCTCTCTCTCAAAGGCAGTCCTGTTCTTAGTCTTTGTCATCATATCCATATATGCAAGAGATTTATAGAAATCCGTCTTCAGCCTCTCTTCCTCTGCATCCAGGGTCTTTCTGGCGGTCATCCACATCAGCACCAGCACAAAGATCATAAGCCCTGTCCTGAAGGCTTTTGTATAATGGAGCATATCCCCATTAAAAAATCCCCAGAAGGATACTAACGCCCCCACAACCAAAATGACCTGGGCCCCCATAATACCCTTTATATAACCTGACTTATTCCTTTTCATTTCTCTTATAGAGTATACCATCATGCTCACAATAGCTGCGCCTATCAGCAGATGCGTCACTGTCAGGAGTCTGACAAAATCGCTGATCCCTGTCAGATACAATAATACCTGTATCAGAAAGTTCAGGATAAACATGTATTTCAATACTGTAAATGCCCTGCTTTTTCTGTCGCATATGGATTCTATAAAATTTAAAAGCGGCACTGCAAACATCATGAAACTAAAATGAGAAAGCAGGCACGCACCTACCGCGTTCTGAAATATGAACTGGGCAGCCCTGGAATCCGTCAGCACCCAGATTCCCGAAAGAAATGCAAATATTCCCATATGGAAGAATGGCTGATAGCTGATACCACGTTTTTTCACATAGAACCAGAAAAAAACAGTCATCAGCGCTGTGCCGATAAATACCATGATCACAACAAAGAAAAAAACATCTATATTATTTCTGAATGTATTATAGATAATAGTCTCTTCCGGGGCAAGCTGTAT
Organism: Murimonas intestini; assembly: GCA_003148945.1. Classification (GTDB taxonomy): domain Bacteria; phylum Bacillota; class Clostridia; order Lachnospirales; family Lachnospiraceae; genus Murimonas; species Murimonas intestini. The sequence continues at coordinate 84,451 of QGGY01000002.1, forward strand.
CCCGCCTGTAAAATAAATTTTTTCCTGGCCGTATACATTAATTATACGGACCTGGATCTCTTTTCCTCCCCCATCCCGGGGCAGAGGCACCATACACTGCACCGCACCCAGCATCTTTCCAAACACAGGCTTTTCTTCTATACCATACTGGTATATTCTTTCGCCGTCCACCAGAACCTCGATGGCCTGATACATATTCTGAAAGCTCATATACATGCCATCCCCGCTGTATTCGGGTAGCCTGTTATATACAGTGACATCAGCCTTGCCTATCCGCCCTGCCTTCTCCGTGACATCGACCCTTCTGCCGTCGTCCATATAGTACCATCCTGAATCAAAACCGCCTGACCTGCCCTGACTGTATCTCAAGTCAGGCCCCCTGCCCAAAATGAGAGTGCACAGAATTACAGCTGCGCCTGTCAGCCCCGCAATGATACAGCCTATATAAACTATCCCGGCACTTCTTGTTCTCTCACGGCTGTTCATATATTTTCATCATCCTTAACTGAATATCTCCTTTACATTATGCAGGGACATACTGTCCCTTTTAGATTAAAAACTGCGTATAGAGTCAGCCCCGTCATCTCCGGTCTTATCTATGGACTTTATCACAACATAATATCCATAGCTGTCATTTACCTTGATGTAGACACGCTCTCCCACCTTACGTCCCAGGAGCGCCTTGCCCATAGGTGACTCTGTGCTGATAAGCCCCTTTACAGAATTTCCCCTGATAGAAGTCACCAGCCTGTACTTTTCAGTCTCATCGTCCTCTTCAATATATATCTCAACTGTATTGTTGATACCTGCTTCATCGTCTTTTGACTCATCAGAAATAATCTGGGCGGTTTTAAGCATCCTCTCCAGATATCTGATCCTGCTCTCATTCTTGTTCTTATCCTTCTTGGCTGCATGATATTCAAAATTTTCACTCAGGTCTCCGTGAGCCCTTGCTTCCTTTACAGCCTCAATGGCCTCTTTCCTCACAACCAGCTTTCTGTACTCGATCTCTTCCTCTATCTTTTTTATATCACTTTTTGTCAGCTGTTCACGCATGTTCTTCCTGCCCTTCTGGCTGCTCCGCCGAGCCGCCGCAAAATATATGGGGATTACCCGTATTTTTTATTTTAGCATAAAAGATCCTGTAATTCCATACGTATATTCCGCAGCAGAAAAAACACCGGGCATAACTGATTATAACCTCAGTTATGTTCCGGTGCTTCGCTCAGCTCTCCTGAGCGTGTCTTAAACATGCTCTAGCAGGTAGCTCCGCCTGTCTCATGCAGCTTTGCATCCAGGATCTCCTGTTTTCTCTCAAACAGCTCATCTGACAACAGCTGCTTTTCTACATTCTCAAATCCTATTCTGTCGATCGTCTGTGCAAACCTCTCACCTGTCTTGCCCTGTTCTCTGTATAAGAGGATTGCCTTTTCAATTGCATTTAAGGCATCTTCTTTATCTGTAAACACTTTGCTCAGCGCCCTGCCCTGGGCGATGCTCTTTCCCCATCTGCCGCCTATGTATATCTTATATCCCTGGGTGCCGTCCTCTATGGCATCAAATCTGCAGGTACCCACACATCTGCCGCAGTTGTTGCATTTTTCTTCATCGATTTCAAGAACTCCGTCGACTACCTTAGCCGCCTTGACCGGACAGACATTCTCAACAGAACATTTCTTGCAGCCGTTGCAGGAATCCTCATCGTAATCAGGGATCATCTGGCCGATAATGCCGATATCGTTCAGATCCGGCTTCACGCAGTTATTTGGACATCCGCCCACTGCGATTTTGAACTTATGGGGCAGCTTCACTGTCCTGTAGCCCTCATAAAAACGGTCGTGGATCTCTTCCGACAGAGCAAATGTATCAATCAGTCCATACTGGCAGGTCGTTCCTTTACACGAAACCACAGGACGCACCTTAGACCCTGTGCCTCCCGTCTGCAGCCCTGACTTAGCCAGGTAAGCACGGAAATCTTCGATCTTTTCAAAGGGGATCCCCTGTACTTCTACTGTCAGCCTTGTGGTGTAAGTCACCACGCCATTGCCGAACAGCTTTGCCGCCTCACCGATACAGATCTGCTGCTCTGCTGTGATCTTACCGTTCTTAGTAATAATCCTTCCTGAAAAATTATCTGTCCCCTTGTTGCTCAAGAATCCGAGAGCCTTCACTCTCTTTTCTTCTTCCGGGCTGATCGTAAGTGTAGCCATAAAATTCTTCCTCCTAAAATTCTGCGCCATTGAAGGTTGTTCCGCCTTCCAGCACTTTTGTATTTGTATAACCATAGTACTTCAGACGGTTCTGAAGCATGTATGCCCTCTTTCCCTTGGCACAGACAAGCAGAAGCTTATCATCAGCTGCATACTGGGGCTGTACTCCATTCACATTTGCCAAATCCAGGAAATCCACACCCTCGATCGAAGGCGACATGGATGCGTCAATCACTCTGTAGCCCTCTGCAGCTCCGGCTGCAAACTCTGACGGAGTAATGCTCTCCAGGCGTCCGGAGATCTTATTGATAAGTATATTGACAGCGTGCTCTAAAGGATGGATGGCCGTAGAGAACGGCGGCGCATATGCAAAATCCAGATTTTCCAAATCTGATAATACTGCTTTCATGCTGAGAGCCATCACAGCAATATCAATGATCTTATCTACCGCTCCTTTTCCAAGGCACTGTATGCCTAAAAATCTCTCTGTCTTTTTGTCTGCGATTAGTTTAATAATAAAATATGATGCATCTGGATAATAATGAGCCTTATCATCTACAACACAAGTCACTGTGACAGGATCAAACCCGGCGTCTCTTGCAGCGCTCTCCGTGAGTCCCGTCCTTCCTGCATTGAGTCCCGGAAGCTTCACGATACCCGTGCCAAGGACTCCCGGATATGGTTTCCCTTCCCCGGCCAGCCCTGTGGCGGCCAGTCTGCCCTCTATATTTGCTGAGGAGCCCATAGGTGACCACGCCGGCGCCCCTGTTATCCTGTTGGTGACACAGGCACAGTCTCCCAGGGCATAGATATCAGCGTCATTTGTCTGCATATATTCATTGACAAGGACTGTTCCCCCCTGTGTCAGCTCAATTCCGCTTCCATCCAGGAACTGTGTATTAGGACGTATCCCAAGACAGAGAACAGCTGCATCTGCCTTCATGGCCTTACGGCTCGTCTGGACCTTCTCAACCTTTTCCGTGCCCAGAATAGCTTCCAGCTTCGTATTTGTAAATGGCATGATCCCTTCATCTGCCAGATGGTTTTCCACAAACTCAGCCATCTCCGGATCAAATCCCGGCATAATGTGCTCCGCCATATCAATGACAGATACTTTGATGCCCTGGCTTGCAAGATTCTCTGCCACTTCCAGCCCGATGAATCCGCCTCCTGCCACTACAGCACGTCTGATCGTGCCTGACGCTGCCGCGTCCCTCAGATCCTGTGCATCCTGAGGCGTTCTCATATAAAATACATTTTTAAGCTCTGCGCCTTCCACTCTCGGCCTGATCGGAGATGCGCCGGTGGCAATGATCAGTTTGTCGTAAGAGTACCTTGTCTCTTCTTTTGTTGTCAGGTCCACAGCTGTAACTTCTTTTGCCGCCCTGTCTATGCTTATAACTTCTGTAAGTGTATGTACATCAGCTCCTGTCAGCTTAGCAAAACTCTGGGGTGTATTAACGATGAGCTGTTTTCTCTCTTTGATCACATCACCCACATAATATGGAAGGCCGCAGCCTGCATATGAAATATCCTCACTCTTTGTCAGGATCGTTACCTGCGCGCTCCTGTCTTCCCTTTTCAGCTTTGCTGCAGCTTTAGTCCCCGCAGCTACACCTCCGATAATTATTACTTTCACCTTTATCAACCTCTTTCTTAGATAGAATCTGCCATCAGGCCGCCATATTTCCGTTTCCCGGCCTCACCACGCTTCTTTAATAATAGCACGTTCCATTCAATAGGTAAAATAGAATAATCTAATATATTTAATAGCTTTTTCCTATATATGTCATTTATACGTCATTCATCCATGCTGCCGGACCTGAATCCTTCAAGATCCATGGTTATGTATTTAAAGCCAAGCTCTTTCAATAACCTCACCACATCTTCTGAATGGGCTGCCAGCTGTGAAAGCTGTTCTTTTTGCACCTCTATCCTGAGGACATCCCCATGAAGACGGAGGCGTACCAGGCCAAACCCTGCTTCCTTAAGCTTCATCTCCCCCTGCTCAAGCTTTGCCAGTATATCAAAGTCAAGGGGAGTATCGTATGGTATCCTTGTGGCCATACACGGCGCGGAGGGTCTGGACGCCACAGACAGCCCGCATAATGCTGCACAGCTGCGCACTTCCTCCTTGCTTATTCCAAGAAGGGCCAGAGGGCTCTCAGCCTCAAGCTCCCGCACAGCCCGCAGTCCGGGCCTGTATACATTCAGATCATCTGCATTTGTCCCTTCCAATACTGTATATACCCCTCTGTCATGCGCCCATCTGATAAGCTCCGAGAAAAGATGCTTCTTGCACAGGTAACATCTCTCCCTCGTATTTTTCAGCAGCTCCTCATTCTTGCTCTCATCTACATACAGGACCTCAAACTCAGCTTTGCATTCTCCTGCCACCTCTCTTGCAATATCCAGGTCGGCTTTAGGGGAAAGGCGGCTGACAAAAGTAACGCCGTACACCTTTGTGCCTTTCTTCTCTGCCTCTTCAGCAGCTATCTTCAGCAGGAGGCTGCTGTCAACTCCGCCCGAAAAGGCCACGCATATATCATGTTCAGCTTTTTTCTGCATCCATTCTCTCAGCAAGTGCAATTTACTTTCCGTATTATTCATTCTGCCGTCCACCTTTACTGTCCCATCCGTTCCATCCATTCGATATCCTTCTCGCCGCTCTCAGTACCGCCTGATGCCGCCTCAGCGGCTTTGACTGTCTCAGAGAATACTTCCTGGAATCCAGCTCCCGATGCTTCGCAGAGCTTTCTTATGCTCTCATACTCAGGGTAATACTCAGTCCTTCCCCCAAACATACACGCCTTCACCTCTGCTTCTCCAAACCTGGTCTCTACCTTTCCGTATCTGCGCTGCATGGCTGTGCGCAAAACCTCGTGCCTGCGTATTCCTATTGTGGTCGTATGCTTGAATATAAGGCTCTCCATCTCTTCCCGCTTTCCTTCTTCTGTGAGAACATTCAGGATATAAGCCGGCCGATTCTTCTTCATATATGCTGGGACATACCAGACATCCCTGGCCCCTGCCCCCAAAAGCTGCTCCATAGTATATCCCAGGGCTTCCCCTGTACAGTCATCCATGTTTGCCTCCAAGACGACAAGTGTTCCGCCCGGCTCCTCCGCTTCTGCCTCCATCAGCATAGTCCTGAGGATATTCGCATGGTCAAAATCTTTTTTTCCTGCTCCTGTACCAGTCCGGAGGATACGGCAGTTACCGGGCAGCTTTTGTGACGTGGCAGATGCGGCGGCGATAGCTGCGCCTGTAGGCGTTACCATCTCTCCCTGTACATCCAGACGGTGAAGCAAAAGTTTATGCTCCTGCACTATGTTCAGCACTGCAGGTACAGGCACCGGCAGGACTCCATGTCTGCATTTTACGTGGCCGCTGCCCTCATAGAGCTCTGAGAACACGATCTCATCAGCGCCGATATCTTCCAGACAGACAGCTGTGCTGATAATATCCACAATAGAATCAACCGCCCCCACTTCATGGAAGTGGACCTCCTCCACCGGTATGCCATGAGCCCTCGATTCCGCTTCCGCAACAACCCTGAACATACTCCTGGCTCTCTCTTTTACATTCTCCTGCCCCTCAAGCCTGTCTATGATCTCATACACATCCTGGATATTCCTCCCATGATGAGCGTGGCCGTGGTGCAGCCCATCTTCATTATGAGCATGACTGTGGTGCGGCCCATCTTCATTATGGACATGGCCATGATACGCCCCATCTTCACTATAGGCATGGCTGTGATGCGCCACATCTCCACTATGGACATAGCCATGATGCAGTCCATCTTCATTTTGAGCATGACTGTGATGCGGTATATCTTCATTATGCACATGACCGTCATCCTGCTGCTCCTTCAACATAACATCAAAGGTACATGCATCTATGCCGCACTTCTTTGTCCTTCCAATCCGGATATCAAATTCATCTTCCATCCCAAGACTGTCAAGGGCGCCTCTCAGCTTCCCTTCATCAGCTCCCAGATCCAGCAGCGAAGCTACTGTCATATCTCCGCTGATCCCCGAAAAACACTCAAAATACAAGATTTTTTTATTTTTCTTATTCATGTCCCTTCACCGCCAATCTGTTAATCTGTGTTGCTGTATAACCTGCACCATATCCGTTGTCGATATTTACAACAGATATCCCGTTGGCGCAGGAATTGATCATAGTCAGCAGAGCCGATACCCCGCCGAAATTGGCTCCATATCCTACAGAGGTGGGGACTGCTATCACCGGAATATCCACAAGCCCTGCCAGCACACTGGCCAAAGCCCCCTCCATGCCCGCTGCCGCTATGCAGCAGTTGGCCTTCCTGATATCCTCTATCTTTGCGAACAGGCGGTGTATCCCTGCCACCCCCACATCATAGTATCTCTGTACCCTGCTGCCAAAAAATTCAGCTGTCTGGGCAGCTTCCTCGGCTACAGGGATATCTGCAGTCCCGGCTGTACAGACTGCTATCATGCCTGTTTTTTCTGTAATGTTCTGCTCTATCTTTAAGATTCTGGATACTTCATCATAGACGACTCCCGGGACTTTCTTCTTTACAATCTCATATTGCGCGCGGGTAGCTCTTGTCCCCAGCACATTCTCGCCCTGTGCATAAAAATGCTCATAGATTCCCGTCAGATGTTCATCTGTCTTTCCCTGACAGAAAATAACTTCTGAAAATCCCTGGCGTATCTTTCTGTGGTTATCCAGCTTGGCATAACCCAGCTCTGAATAGGGCAGCTCCCTCAGCGCCTCTTTCGCTTTCTCGATTGTGAGAGTTCCCTCCTGCACCTGCCTCAATAATTTTTCTACATCCATCTCCATCCTCCTGTCACTACTGGAAACTGTTCTGCCCTACCTCAAAAAGAGGTTTCGCTGAATCTTCCAGCTTTTCTCTTGCTGTCCTTATATTTCCCGCCTCTGCATCTGTAATGCTTTCCGGCTTGCATTTAGCCACCAGCTTCCGCAGCTCCGCCAGATCTGCCTTGATCTGGGAGCGCACCTTGCGATCCAGCTGCTTTCCGTAAGCGCCCAGCAGGTTCTGTACTACATTTACATATTGCTCTGCGTCACTTCTGATAGCTACCAGCTCCTGCTGCCTGCCGTCCTGCTGTTCAAAGGCAGCTGCCTCCATCCTGGCCCTCTCGATCTCCTCCTCAGACAGGTTATTGCTGGAAGTGATAGTGATCTCCTGCTGTTTGCCTGTAGCCAGGTCCTTTGCTGAAACCTTTACAATCCCGTTTGCATCTATATCAAAAGTGACCTCTATCTGCGGAACGCCCGCCATAGCCCTCTTGATCCCATCCAGCTTAAAATTTCCCAGGAGCTTGTTATCTCTTGTAAATCTCCTCTCCCCCTGATATACCTTAATATCCACAGAGGTCTGGAAATTGCCTGCTGTAGTGAACACCTTGCTCTGCCTTGTCGGGATCGTTGTGTTCCTCTCTATAAGCCTGTTGGCCACTCCTCCAACTGTCTCGATGGACAGAGAGAGCGGGGTGACATCCATCAGCAGGATCTGTGCAGCCGCGCTGCCTTCTATCAGCTCTCCGCTGAGCTTTCCTCCCTGGATAGCCGCGCCCATGGCAACGCACTCATCAGGGTTCACATTCTTAGAAGGTTCCCTGCCTGTAAGCTGGCGCACCTTTTCCTGTACCGCAGGCACTCTCGTAGAGCCGCCCACCAGCAGCACCTTTCCCAGCTGTGAGGGCGATATGCCCGCATCATTTAAGGCACTCTGCACTGGCTCTGCCGTCCTCTCCACAAGGTCATAGACCAGCTCCTCAAATTTTGCCCTTGTCAGTGTAAGATCCAGGTGCTTGGGCCCCTTCCTGTCCATTGCGATAAACGGCAGGTTAATATTTACTGTCATGACTGATGAGAGTTCCTTCTTTGCTTTTTCCGCCTCCTCCTTCAGCCTCTGCATGGCAGTGACATCTTTGGCCAGATTCACCTTTTCCGTTTTCTTAAATTCCTTCACAAGGTAATCCACGATCCGCTCATCAAAATCATCCCCGCCCAGATGATTATCCCCGGCTGTAGCCAGAACTTCGATCACATTGTCGCCGATCTCGATCACAGATACATCAAATGTACCTCCGCCCAGGTCATAGACAAGGATCTTCTGGGGCGCACCGTTATCCAGGCCATAGGAAAGAGCTGCTGCCGTCGGCTCGTTTATGATCCTGCGGACATTGAGCCCTGCGATCCTTCCCGCATCCTTAGTGGCCTGCCTCTGGGCATCATTGAAATATGCCGGTACCGTGATCACAGCTTCTTCCACTGAATCTCCCAAAAAAGCTTCCGCATCTTCTTTCATCTTTTTCAAAATCATTGCTGATATTTCCTGTGGAGAAAAATCTTTTCCGTTTATCTTTTTCCGGCTGCTGGTTCCCATCTCTCTTTTAATAGAGCTGATAGTCCTGTCCACATTCACAGCCGCCTGTCTTCTGGCAGCTTCTCCTATCAGCTTCTCACCCTTTGCCGTAAACGCCACCACAGACGGTGTCGTCCTTCCTCCTGTCTCATTTGGTATTATAACAGGGGCTTCCCCCTCCATCACTGCCACGCAGCTGTTTGTCGTCCCTAAATCAATTCCTATTACTTTTCCCATAACTGTCCTTTCTATTACTGTGCACACCCAATGCTGCACGAAAATCCCGGATTTCACAGCGCAAAACGGCGGTATTTGCCGAACTATTTTTATATTATCATATTTTCATGCATGTGTTTATGAAATAAATATAAAAAGGCTGCTGCCCCGGTCATTATTTCCGGTGCAGCAGCAGTTCCTCCAGTACGAAAACGCCCTTTTCTATTTAACAGCCTCGCAGATAATATCCACGCATTTATCAATACTAAGCCTTCCGCTGTCAAGGATCATGTCATATCCTTCTTTATTATCCCATTTTCTTCCGGAATTGGCGCTGTAAAAATTCGAGCGGCGCTTGTCAAAACGCTTCAGGACATTCTCCGCCTTGTCAGCTGATATGCCATACTCTGAAACGGCTCTTTCTTTTCTCTTTTCCATGTCCGCATGTATGAAGACCCTCAGCAGGTCATTCCGTTCCTTTAATACCCATCCGGCACACCTTCCCACAAGGATGCAGGGGCCCTGGGCCACCATCTCTGTGATCACCCGGGCTTCTGCCAGATACAGGGCGCTCTCTCTTGAGAGGCCTGTACTGTCGCCTGTCGCCGCTTTGGAAATCATTGCGATGGAATACAGGAAACTGTTTGTAGCAGTCTCCTCCAGATGTTCGATCTGTCCGGGTGTGGTCCCTTCCATCCTCGCCACTTCCTCTAAGATTTCCCTGCCGTAGCAGGGGATGCCAAGCTTCATGGACAGCTTCTGCCCTGCCTCGCTTCCCCCGCTGGCATATTCTCTTTCAATCGCAATAACATTGTATCTCATCACACTGCCTCCGCTCTTTCAAACTGGCTGTTGTACAGGTTTGCATAGAAGCCGCCTGCCGCCAGCAAATCTTCATGGTTGCCCTGTTCAATAATATCCCCGTCCTTCATAACAAGGATCAGATCAGCATCTCTGATGGTGGAAAGCCTGTGTGCAATGACAAAACTGGTCCTTCCCTTCATCAGATTATCCATAGCCTTCTGTATCTGGATCTCAGTACGTGTATCCACTGAGGATGTTGCCTCATCCAGAATCAGTATCTTATTGTCGGCCAGGATCGCCCTGGCGATGGTCAGAAGCTGCTTCTGCCCCTGAGAGATATTGCTGGTCTCTTCATCAAGCACCATGTTATAGCCGCCAGGCTGTGACATGATAAAACGGTGTGCGTGCGCAGCCTTGGCTGCAGCGATAACTTCCTCATCCGTGGCATCCAGGCGCCCGTAACGGATATTCTCCATAATAGTTCCGTGGAACAGCCATGTGTCCTGCAGCACCATGCCGAACAGTTCACGAAGCTCGCCCCTGTTGAAGTCCTTGATGTTATGCCCGTCAATTAAAATTCTGCCTGTATTCACATCATAGAACCTCATAAGCAGTTTAACCATAGTCGTCTTGCCTGCTCCTGTAGGACCTACAATAGCCACCTTCTGTCCCTGTTTTACCCCGGCGGAGAAATCATGGATGATGATCTGGTCAGCATTGTATCCGAAAGATACATGTTCGAAGTCTACATTTCCTTCAATCTTTTCCACAGATACAGGATTTTCAGACTTCTGATCCTCTTCCTCCTCTTCCAGGAATTCAAATACACGCTCCGATGCTGCTGCTGTAGACTGGAGCATATTTGTTACCTGTGCGATCTGCTGGATAGGCTGTGTAAAGTTCCTGATATACTGGAAGAATGACTGGATATCACCTACTTCTATGCTGCCCTTGATCGTAAGGAATCCGCCAAGAAGGGCTACCATCACATACCCCAGGTTTCCCACGAACTGCATGACAGGCATCATGATGCCGGAGAAGAACTGTGACTTCCAGGCTGATTCATACAGCTTCTGGTTTGTCTTCTCAAAGGTATCCACTACTGCTTCCTCTTTATTAAATACCTTTACCACATTATGGCCGCTGTACACCTCTTCTACCTGGCCGTTCACCTCACCCAGAAATCTCTGCTGGTCCTTGAAGTATTTCTGTGAATGCTTCATCACGTTGCCGATGATTATCATAGACACCGGAAGGATCAGTACCGCTGCCAGGGTCATCCATACATTGATGCTCAGCATCATCACGAACGCACCTATCAGTGTGGTCACGGAAGTGATGAGCTGCGTAAGGCTCTGGTTCAAACTCTGCTGGAGAGTATCCACGTCATTTGTCACACGGGAGAGCACTTCACCGTGGGTCCTGCTCTCAAAGTATTTCAGTGGTATCTTATTAATCTTAACTGAGATATCTTTTCTCAGGCCATATGTCACATCATTTGAGATGCCTGTCATGATAAACCCCTGTATAAATGAAAGCGCTGCGCTGACAAAATACAGGCACATTACAAAGAACAGGATCTCGACTATTTTGTCAAAATTAATGCCGCCCGTTCCATTTACTTTTGCGACCAGGCCGTTAAACAGCTCCGTAGTCGCTTTACCTAATATCTTGGGCCCGATGATGGCAAAGATAGTGCCGCCCATGGCAAAGATCATCATTAAAAGCAGCCGGAACTTATATTTGCCCATATATTTGATTAACTTTTTCATAGTGCCCTTGAAGTCCTTGGCCTTTTCACCAGGCATCGGACGTCCGTGGCCCATAGGCCCTTTTGGCCTTCTTGCTGTATCACTCATTGGCTAATTCCTCCTCTGACAGCTGGGACATTGCAATCTGCTTGTAAACATCACAGTTTTTAAGAAGTTCTTTGTGTGTTCCCTGACCGGCCACATGTCCCTCATCCAGTACAATAATATTGTCAGCATGCAGAATTGTACTGATCCTCTGTGCCACGATCAAAGTTGTGGCATCCTTTGTCTCCTGCTTCAAGGCTCTTCTGAGCACTACATCTGTCTTATAGTCAAGGGCTGAGAAACTGTCGTCGAATATATATATCTCCGGCTTCTTTGCAATAGCCCTGGCAATAGAAAGCCTCTGCTTCTGTCCTCCTGAGACGTTCGTTCCGCCCTGGGCGATAGGTGACTGAAGGCCTTCCTGTTTCTCGCTTATGAAATCCCATGCCTGTGCGATCCTGGCCGCCTGCTTCACCTCTTCCTCAGTGGCCTCCTCACGTCCGTATCTCAAGTTAGAATCAATCGTTCCTGAGAAGAGCACGCCCTTCTGCGGAACATATCCCAGCTTATCTCTCAAATCCTTCAGAGTCATATCCCTGACATCTACTCCGTCCACCCTGATGCTGCCTTTTGTCACGTCAAAGAATCTGGGGATCAGGTTGACAAGCGTACTCTTGCCGCTTCCTGTACTTCCGATAAAGGCAACTGTCTGCCCTTTTCTGGCTGTAAAATTAATGTCACTCAGAACATTTTCCTCAGCCCCCGGATACCCGAAGGACACATGGTCGAATTCCACTTCCCCTATACGGCCTGCCTCTGCTTTTTTAGAAGATGACGGATCATGGATAGAAACCTCTGTCTCCAGGATCTCATTGATTCGTTTAGCAGATACACTGGCTCTCGGAAGCATGATTGAAAGCATTGTAATCATAAGGAAGGACATGATGATCTGCATTGCATACTGCATAAACGCCATCATATTTCCTACCTGCATATTTCCTGCATCGATGGCGTAGGCGCCATTGTATACGATCAGGACAGTGATCCCGTTCATAATGAGCATCATAGCCGGCATCATAAATGTCATGCAGCGGTTTACAAACAGGTTCGTCTTAGTCAGATCCCTGTTGGCTTTTTCAAAACGTTCTTCTTCATGCTTTTCTGTGCTGAAGGCACGGATAACAGGTATACCTGTCAGGATCTCACGTGTGACCAGATTCAGCTTATCGATCAAGGTCTGGAGAATCTTGAACTTAGGCATGGCCACTGCAAACAGGAATCCCACCAGAGCCATGATCAAAAGTACTCCTACTCCCAGTATCCATGTCATGGAAGAGTCTGTCTTAACAACTTTCAGGACACCTCCCACACCCATGATCGGAGCGTACAGGATGATTCTAAAAAGCATGGTCATGAGCATCTGCACCTGCTGGATATCATTAGTGCTCCTGGTGATCAGGGATGCTGTTGAGAAATGGTTAAGTTCTGTACCTGAAAATGAAATAACCTTGCTGTACACATGGTTTCTCAGATTCCGGCCCATACTTGCCGCCAGCCGGCATGAAAGGAAGGTTACAAGTATAGCTGCGAGCATTCCCAGAAGCGCCAGCCCCAGCATCTTAAGCCCTGTGAGTATGATATAGTCAGTCTGCATCTTGTCCGCATCCTTACCCATTTCCACATACTCCTTCTGGACAAATGACGTGGCAGCCTGGGTTACGATCGTCTCCGGCATATCCCCCATCTTTTCCGTCATGGCAGACATCATCTGGGAGAGCTGCTCTTTTGGCATCTGCATGAGCACCTGGAAAATATCAGCGTCCGCCGGCAGATGCATCTGCTCCTTCATCTTCGCTGTCTCCTCATTGTCTTCAGACATGCCTGATACTGCCAGCATAGGCACTCCAAAAAGTGAGTTCAGCTCATCTCTTGTCTCTTTATCAATTTTATTCAGTGTATAGATACCATCTTTAACTGTATACTGCTCTTCAACCTGCTTCTGCTCCTCATCACTCATAAATAAAAAGAGCTTCTGCATTGTCTCTTCCCTGATCTCCTCCGGTACGCCGTCCTCAACACCCTTTTGCTGGATGCCTACATTAACGATCCTGGAAGTGTAGTCAGGAAGGGACAGATCACAGTATGCCTGTAAGAACAACAATGCTACTATCATGATGATAGCGTACCACTTATCCTTTACATAGCGAAACATCTTTAACATCGTCTTTTTCCTTTCTTGCTGCCTTAATCTTTTCTAAGTTATCTCGTAACTGCCAGGTACCTTCACAGTTACATTTCTTCTTTGTCAGTCCCCTGCTTCTTTTCCAATATGGACATATCATCCAGGTTCTCGATCATCTGGGCGAACAGCCTCCTCATCAGGCACTTCTCACTCTCTGTGAACCCTTTAAAGGTGTACTGTTCCAGTTCATCCGCCAGCTCATGTGTCATATGATACATTTCCATCCCTTTTTCGGTCAGGTAATTATGGCTGACTCTCTGATCCCTTTCATCCGGAAGCCTCTTTATCAGTCCGGAATTCTCCATCCTCCTCAATGAAACTGTCACCGTAGGCGGCTTGATATGGAGCTTCTGGGATATCTCCCGCTGGCTCAGGCCTTCTTCCTTCCCCAACAGACGTATCAGAGGAATCTGCCCCGGATGTACTCCCAGATCTGTAATGTATCTGAATACCTTTGAAAAATACAGATGATATATCTTCATCAGCATCATCTGAAGGGACTCCTCCTCTTTATGATCCAACAACGTTTTTTCACCTCCGGATTTTTAGTTAGTCGTCTAATCTAGAATAGTGCACTTCTCCCAAAAAATCAACCTATTTTCCTCTTTTTAATACTTTTTTTAGAAATATTGTCCAATTTTTTAATTAGTAGTCTAATTTTTAATTTATTCAATCAGGTATCCCCAGTGCCTGTTTTCTCTAAAAGAAATGCCCCGCAGCAAGCTGCGGGGCACCATCCCGGGAACGTCCCGGCGTTCTTATTTACAGTTTTACAGTATTATTTATCATCTGTTCTCCAGCGGAACATATTCAGCCTCTTCCATTACGCTCATATAAGCCGGACGGATGATCTTGTCAACATTGATAAGCTCTTCTATCCTGTGTGCACTCCAGCCCACGATCCTGGCAATGGCGAATATAGGCGTGAACAGTTCGATGGGAATGTCCAGCATGCTGTAAACAAATCCGCTGTAGAAGTCCACATTGGCGCTTACGCCTTTATAGATCTTCCTCTCTTCTGCAATTACCTTAGGCGCCAGAACTTCTATCATGGAATAGAGTTCAAAATCTGACTCTCTGTGTTTTTCCTGGGAAAGCTGTTTTACGAATCCCTTAAACACTTCAGCCCTGGGGTCTGACTTGGAGTATACTGCATGGCCCATACCATAGATAAGGCCTTTTTTATCAAACGCTTCTTTATGTAAAAGCTTCTTTAAGTAATCTTCTACTTCATCCTGGTCTTTTAGGTTCTTTACATGCTTGCGCAGGTCGTTCATCATCTCCACAACCTTGATGTTGGCGCCGCCGTGCTTCGGTCCCTTTAAGGATGACAGTGCGGAGGCCACAGCTGCATATGTATCTGTTCCTGAAGAAGTCACCACATGTGTTGTAAAGGTGGAGTTATTTCCGCCGCCATGCTCCATGTGAAGCACAAGCGCCATATCCAGAACGTGGGCCTCTACTTCGCTGTACTTCTTATCCGGACGGAGAAGCCTGAGCAGATTCTCCGCTGTAGACAGCTTGGGGTCAGGACGGTGGATGTACATGCTCTCGTCCCTCTCATAGTGGTTAAATGCATGATAGCTGTACACTGCCAGCATCGGCATAACACTGGTGATCATCAGGCACTGGCGGAGCACATTGTCCACGGATATATCAGAAGCCTTGGGGTCGTATGATGCAAGTGTCAGGATACATCTTGACAGTGAATTCATGATATCCTTGCTGGGAGCCTTCATGACAACGTCTCTGACGAAATTAGTAGGCAGCTTCCTGCAGTAAGAAAGCAGTCCCTTGAACTCAGCCAGTTCCTTATCATCAGGCAGTTTACTGAACAGAAGCAGGTATGCCACTTCCTCGAAACCATATCTTTTTTCTCTCACGACTCCGCCTACCAGATCATGGATATCGTAGCCACGGTAGAAAAGACGTCCGTCACACGGCTGTTTGACACCGTCAACTACCTTGCTGGATTCTATCTTGGATACTTTAGTGAGCCCGGCCAGAACTCCATTTCCGTTTTTGTCACGAAGTCCTCTCTGCACATCATATCTCGTATATAATTCTGCATCAATTTTTCCGGTTTCTACACATCCCTGCGCAAGGCCGCTGATTGTGTTCATAAATTCTTTACTGTTCATCATACAAACACCTCTTTCTATACAAACAAGTCACTCTTGTCCCTGGGGCAGGATCTTTTCAAGATTGTGACGCATCTTGCCCAAAACCCTCAGAAACTGCTCCATTTCCTCCGGCGTGACTCCCTCCTGCAGCATTGACCAGAAATTGCTTCTGATCTTCTGCATCTCCCTCAGCACCTGCTCTGCCTTTTCGGTCAGCTTCAGATGAAAATACCTCCGGTCCCTGCTGTCCGGCTCGCCATCCAGATATCCGCACTGGATCAGTGACTCCACTGACTTTGAAACAAGGGATCTGGACAGGGCACGGCATCTGGCGATATCACCGGCCGTATCCATAGGCGCAAAATTCTTCAGGAATAAAAGCACGTCGATTTCATTCTGTGTCAGTTCATAGTGTTTTCTTGTATCCGACCACATCCTCTCATATAGCTTTTTAACCATCTGAGATGATACGATAAACGCTTCTCCTGTACTATATCGCTTGTATAGGTCTTCCCCACAATCGGTTTTTTCTTCCATATTATGATCCACGCTGCTTTCTATTAATTCACTCTTGAACTGTTTACAAATGAATTATACTGGATTATTAATTGAATTACAAGTATAAAATTGTTAATTTTTTGAAAATTCTGTTAAAATATGTATTCCAAAATACTTTCTCAGGCCTTCTCTCAGCTCTTCCCCATCCTTGAAGACAACCTGCTCAGTCTTCCCGTCCTTCTCTATTGTGACCGTATCATCCCAGAGTCTCATGTTCCCGTCAGCAAGGCATCTGTTCACTATTCTTCTGGCCCTGAAATAAGAATCAGGATGCTTGCAGCAGAAGAAGCTGGGAGCCACAAAGTCCATGGGGTACTGTTCCTGCTCCGTAAAACGCACAAGACCTTCTTCCCCGTCTTCTTTTTCCCGTGAAATCTCCCACTCATGATGGGATATCTGCCTTACCCTGAACCAGGTATCCTTTACTCTCTGACGGCTGCCGTCCGACAGCAGCAATGCCCCCGCAGGCATGGGTCCGCCGTACCCCACATCACAGAAATGCCAGCCTTCCTCCAGCTTTACCAGCAGGACGCGGTGCAGGGGCTGGGGCATATAATCCTTCCCGCGCACTATCCTGCCCATACATGCCTTTGTCTCAAACCCCAGCTGCTCCAGAAGCTTCTGGAAGAGGGCGTTTAGTTCAAAGCAAAACCCTCCCCTGCCTCTTGCCACCACCTTTTCATAAATATCCCCGATATTTAAAGACACATCCCTGTCCAGATCATAAATATCAAGATTCTCAAAGGGAACAAATATCTGGTGGTTCCTGATCAGCCTGTCCAGGCATTCCCTGTCCTGCCTTATTTCCTCTGACGGGCCGCACGATATCCTGTCCAGATAGTCCTGGACATTCTCTATGGGCTCCCAAAGCCTTTCAAACATGATACCCCTCCAATCCACTTTTCATTTTTATCTTAAGTTTCTGATCTTTTCTATCAATGCGTCCACGTCTTCTTCTTTCGTGGCCCAGCTGGTACAGAAGCGCACGGCGCTGTGCTCCTCATCGACCCTCTCCTGGTATGTAAAGCTGAAGTCCTTCCCCAGCTCTTCCAGCTCTGTATCCTTGAAAACAGGAAACTGCTGGTTCGTCACACTCTCCGCCAAAAATGTACATCCGTGTTCTATAAACGCCTCTTTCAGCTTCATTGCCAGCTGATCCGCATGTCTGCTGATCTCAAAATACAGTCCATCCTCAAACAGCGCCTGGAACTGTATCCCAAGAAGCCTGCCCTTAGCCAGCATGGCGCCCTTTTGCTTCATTATATATCTGAAATCTTCCTTCAGCGCAGGATTCAAAATTACTACAGCTTCCCCAAACAGCGCTCCCACCTTTGTGCCACCTATATAGAATACATCACACAGAGCTGCGATGGAGGGCAGGTCCAGATCATTCCCCTCCGCCATCAGGCCATATCCCAGCCTGGCTCCGTCCAGGAAAAGATACAGGCCGTATTTTTTGCAAACCCGGTACAGCTCTTCAAGTTCTGCCTTAGAATAGAGTGTTCCTATCTCTGTGGGATTGGAAATGTACACCATCTTAGGCTGTACCATATGCTCAAATGAATCATCATGAATATGGGCCTCGCACATCTTTTCCACCTGGGCAGCCTCTACTTTGCCGTCTCTGCCGTTAACTGCGAGCACCTTATGGCCGCAGGCCTCTATAGATCCTGTCTCATGCACATTAATATGTCCCGTGCAGGCAGCGATCACTCCCTGGTGTGTGCGCAGGGCAGCATCTATCACCGTGAGGTTTGCCTGTGTCCCCCCTACCAGGAACTGGACATAGGCGTCTTCTCTGCCGCACGCCTTTTTAATTGTCTCTCTGGCCTGTTCACAGTATTCATCCTCCCCATATCCCGGAGTCTGCACAAGATTTGTCTCCATCAGCCTGCGAAGGATCATCTCATGTGCTCCTTCTGCATAGTCACAATTAAATCTGATCATTTTAATTTTCCGCCTTTCTTCTCCAAAAATTTTCTAAATCATATGAGATATTTAACTATCCGATGCCTTTATAAATGATGCTGAGTATAAATACAAGGCCGGCCAGAAATACATATACATATTTTGCCATGAACTTAAACAGCTTTCCTACCGGCTTATCTCTTCCGATATTTAACTCTGCCGATATCCTGCCGGTTCCAAGGACCCAGTATATAATAACAGCGCCCAGAAGAGCTCCGAACGGAACTACATATATGGTAATGATATCCATCCATGTACCCATGTACGGCTCATATTCCAGGAACAGCCCTATTCCCAGCACAACCGCGCCCACAAAGAGCACTGCTGCCTTTCTGCCCCATTTAAATTTCTTCATCACTGCCTCAGCGCACACCTCAAACATATTTACGAGTGAAGTGATTCCTGCAAACAGCACTGACACGAAGAAAAGTACTGCTATGATCCTTCCTGCCGGCATCTGTGCAAAAATCTTCGGAAGTGTGATAAACATCAGGGGAGGCCCTGAATTGGGGTCCATGCCAAAGGCAAAGACTGCCGGTATGATAGCCAGCCCCGCCAGAAGAGCGGCACATGTATCCAGCAGTGCCGTCTGCCCCGCAGCCTTTGTGATATTCTCTGATTTACCCAGATAGCTGCCGTATATGATCATCCCTGAGCCTGTGATAGACAGGGAGAAAAATGCCTGCCCCATAGCCATGATCCATGTCATGGGGTCCGCCAGCTTCTCCCACTGGGGAACAAACAGATAGCTGTATCCTGCCCCCGCCCCCGGAAGGAACATTACGCGCACAGCCACAATTGTAAACAGTACAAAAAAGGCCGGCATGATGATACGGTTTACCTTTTCTATCCCTTTGAGCACTCCGCCCACCAGCACCAGCACTGTAAGAGCCACTACTGCCATGTGCCAGAATACGCTGCCAAATGAACCTGTGATCTGGCTGAAATAGGCTTCCGACTCTGTCCCCATGAGCGTACCGCCCACAGCTCCAAAGAGATATCTGAGCACCCAGCCGACAATAATAGCATAGCCGATCGCAATGCCAAAGGACCCCAGCAGCGGGATTCCTCCCAAAAAGGAACCGCCCTTCTTTCCTCTTGTCTTCAGAGCATAATCATATGAGCCTACAGGCCCGGTCCCTGTCAGCCGCCCGAGGGCGAACTCACCTGAAAGCCCCACCGCCCCGAACAATATGACAAACAGGAAATAGAGGATCAAAAATGCCGCTCCTCCGTACTGTCCCACCCTGTAGGGAAACATCCATATATTTCCCATACCCACGGCAGACCCCACAGAAGCCAGGACAAAGCCTATCCTGCTTGTAAATTTTGTGTTTTTTTCTTGTTTCATTACTTGTCTTCTTTCTCCTCCTGTAATCATTTTCTGTAAGTCTCTTGCAGATGTATGTTACCATATGCATGAGATAAAAGCCAGTAATTTTCCCCATTGCTTTTCACAGTTTAAACAGCTATAATTAATCTTACTTAAAATCCACAAAGGAGTACAACCGATGAAGAAAAAAACAAAGCAGATCCTGGCAATTGCCGCCGTCGTCCTGCTGGCCGGCCTCTATATCGCCACCCTGATCCTCTCCCTCATGAAAAGTGAGATGGCCCAGAGCCTGTTCAGAGGCGCTGTAGCATGCACCATCCTGATTCCATGCCTGCTCTATGTGTATATGATGGCATATAAGATGCTCAGGGGCAAGGGGAATGACGATAAAATTTCCGGTATTGATACTGAAAATGAGAAAAAAGAGATTAAAGAAAATAAGAAGCAGCAAGGTAAACAGGGAACTAAAAATAAATAAGATAAAATAGTAACTATTCAGCAGGTCAGTGCATTTACTGCACAGACCGTAAGAAAATGAGTCAAGGGTGCAAAAAGGCAGTTCCGCATTTTCATCGTCGGTGAAAACGGACTGCCTTTAGCTTTGTGCATATTTATGATCAGCAGGTTATTACAGGTATTTTTTCTCTGTGTGCTGCACTCTCCCGCACCCTCAGGGGCTTTGCCCGCCGGCTGGCTCCATCAGGATTTTTTATTGTATAAAAGCATCTGCGAATCTCCTGCCGGCGGATATCCCGGCCGATAAAAACCACCTTTCCGGCCTGTTCCTTCTCCATTCCCGTCACAGAATAGCGTCCGTCCGCCACATCAAACTGGAATATCTGGTTTCCTGCCTTTAAATGTCCTTTTGCCCGGCAGATATCGCCAAATTCTCCAAAAATGATTCTTTCCATCATTAGAAACAGTTTTTCCGGGCTTTCCAGAAAAACACCGCTCATGGAAAATGTATCCGGCAGTTCCTGCCCGCCGGCCTTCTCACATTTCAGCGATTGCCCGTCATATCCCTTTTCCAGCAGACTGTTCCACCAGTCCTGCTCCATCTGGGTATAGTGCGCTGTAAGTATCCTGGCATGAGGATTCCACTCCCGCAGCTTCTTTTCCAGCAGAGCCCTCTCCTGATCTCCGGCCTGCTCCATCTTGGATATAATAACCGTATGTGCTTCCGCAATCTGGTCTCTGTACAGCTCCGTAAATTCCTGTCTGTACCGTTCATAACTGTACCCATCCACTATTGTTACAGGAGCCAGCAGTGATATCCTCTCATATTCGATCTCTTTTAAGCTCTGGATAATGCTGCTTAACATTCCGACTCCCGTAGGCTCTATCACAAGATATTCCGGATCTACAGTATTGGCGATAGTCAGGACCGAAGCGGCAAAATCTCCTTTCATGGAGCAGCAGATACATCCCTCCGCCATTTCCCATATATTCACTTTTCCCGGCGGAATATTATCCTTCAGGCTGTCGCCGTCCACCCCCACAGAGCCGTATTCATTTTCCAGAATAGCAAATTCTCTGCCTGTGTGCTTTGCGAGAGCTTTAATAAAAGTAGTCTTGCCTGCTCCTAAAAAGCCCGATATGACAAGTATCTTCATAAGCTTTTTCCTAGTCTTCTATTTTTACAACCGGCTTGATCAGGTCTGCAGGCTTGTCACGCATGAGGAAAAGAGCCTCTTCCACATGGTCCCATCCCTCAAATACATGTGTGCTCAGAGGAGAAAGATCCAGTTTTCCTGAAGATACAAGAGCGCCCAGTTTTTCCATACGAAGTCTTCCTCCAGGCATAAGTCCTCCGTTGATCTGCTTGTGGCCCATGCCTACTCCCCACTCAACACGCGGAATATCAATAACATCACCTGAGCCTAAGTAGTTTACATTGCCGATCTTTCCGCCCGGTTTCAGGCACTTTACAGCCTCAGAGAAGGTCTTTACGCTGCCTCCGGCGATCACGATCTTGTCAACGCCCGCTCCATTTGTCATTGCAAGCACCTGTTCTGAGATAGGTCCGTTCTTATAGCTGATAAAATCTGTGGCTCCATATCCTTTTGCCGCTTCCACACATACCGGCCTTGTCCCTACTGCAATTATCCTGGCAGCCCCGCGAAGGTTCGCTCCTGCCACTGACATAAGTCCCACCGGGCCGATCCCGATCACCAGTACAGTATCGCCGAACTGTACATCTGCAAGCTCTACCCCGTGGAAACCTGTGGGCACCATATCAGAGAGCATACATGCATCTACTGTATTGATATTGTCCGGAAGAAGTGCAAGATTTCCATCCGCGTCATTTACATGGAAATATTCTGAGAATACTCCATCCTTAAAGTTAGAAAATTTCCAGCCTGCCAGCATTCCGCCGCTGTGCATGGAGTATCCCGCCTGGGCTTCCAATGAATTCCAGTCAGGTGTGATAGCCGGCACTAAAACCCTGTCGCCAGGTTTGAAGTCTTTTACCATCTCTCCGACTTCAACTATTTCTGCACATCCCTCATGGCCTAATATCATATTGTGGCGTTCTCCGATCGCCCCCTCCCAGAGTGTATGTACATCAGATGTGCAGATCGCAATTGCAAGCGGCTTGCAGATTGCATCCATAGGCCCGCATTTTGGCCTTTCCTTCTCAATCCAGCCGGATTCTCCGATCTTAAGCATTGCATAACCTTTCATTTTGTATCTCCTTTCAAATATCAGCTCTTTTTTTTAAGTATGTTAAAAATATAACATACCATATTGAGATTATAACACTAAAAGGTTATGTAATCAATTAATAATGTTTCGGGATATTCGCTAAATTATCGTATACATATCTGTGCATATTCCATAAAGGTCATCAATACATATCTTTCATTACCTGAATGGCCGGCTTAAGTCCCAGCCCAAATCTGCTGCAGCCGGCCTGCGCCATCCCGCGTATAGTTTCCACAGTGCGGATCCCGCCTGCCGCCTTCAGCCTGATCCTTCCCCTGGCCTGTGAAGACATGATCCTGATATGTTCAAGCTGCGTTTTTTCCTGATGCCACCCTGTGCTTGTCTTTACATAGGCTGCTCCGGCCTCCGCACACAGATCTACAGCACGGCGGATCTCTTCCTCTGTTAAATACGGCGTCTCTATAATTACTTTTACGGGTATACCTGCAGCATTATCTATTACTGCCATGATATCCTCAGACACATAAGCATATTCCCCGCTTTTAAACGCTGTCAGGTTCATCACCATATCAATTTCCCCGCAGCCCATCTCACGCAGCTCCCTGGCCTGCCGCCCCTTCTGGAGGATGGTGTCGCCGCCCCCCGGAAAGCTGACGACTCCTCCTGCACTGATATCCGGCTCCCTGAATAGTCTCTCTGCCACATAGGAACTGAAGGCCGGAAGTGTAAACACACATGCAAACCTGTATTTTTTCGCCGCTTCAATCATCCGGTCGATCTCGTCTCTTGTGTGAAATGCCTGAACACAGCTGACATCAATATGCCTGGCAAGCTCTTCTCTGGTTTCTATTATTTCTTCTGTTACAAGCTTTTCTGCTATAAGTTTTTCTGTTACAGCTTTTTCTGTTACAGCTTTTTCTGTCATAGCCTTTTCTGTCATTTGCTCCTCCCCTGTCCGCATATCTCCACTTCATATCTGCTCCCTATGATCCTTACATGGTCCATGCATACGGGCCTGCTGTCTTTATAGCATGTCCTCTGCACTACCAGCAGCGCATCCCTGGGCTTAATCTCCAGAACCTGGGCCTCCATAAATGAGGCCGATACGGCAAATATCCTGTCTTTTGTGCTGTCAATGGTGATTCCATAAGTTTCCTCCAGGAACTGGTACAGAGCTACAAACTTATTCTCATGCGCCTCTATCCCCGGCACAAGGGAATATGGAATATAGTTTTCCATTAATGTGACCGGGCTTCCGTCCGCCAGCTGCAGCCGCTGGACCCTGGCAACAGGCGTGCCCGGCAGAAGCTCCAGGCTTTCGGCCACTTCCCCCGCCGCTTCAATTACATCAATCAGCATACTTCCCGTCGTGACTGTATACCCCTTTTTCCTGAGGGATTCTGTGACTGACGTTACTTTGTTATAATCCTGCTTTGCCTTCTGGCCGCATACTCGTGTTCCGCAGCCCTGGCGCACTTCTAATATACGCTCCTGGCTGAGCAGCTTTATAGCCTTGCGCACTGTGGTCCTGCTCACCTTATATATTGCCTCCAGTTCACTCTCCCTGGGCAGAAACCCATTTGCAGGATAAGTGCCCTTTTGTATCTCAGATTTCAATTCCCTATATACTCTCATATAGGCCGGTTCATTTTTATGATTTTCCATTGTCTGACACTCCAAATAAATTTTCTTGTAACTATTCAGCAGCCTCACATGAAACTGCCTTCTATGCAATGGCATAATTCCCACTCCGTGCTCATTATACCATATCTGCGATATAGTATCCCTCTGGGAGATGCGCACTTCGCTTCGCTGTGGCGCGTATAATGTCTAACGACATTATACCATATCTGCGATATAGTATCCCTCTGGGAGATGCGCACTTCGCTTCGCTACGGCGCGTATAATGTCTAACGACATTATATCATATTTCCGCTGTCTGTGCTTCACTTGTATCTCCCATACCGAAAAAGGATGAGACCCGTAAATCCGGGTCCCATCCTTTCTGTATACGGAACAAACATGTTCCACTTCCTTCATATTTTCCCTTACAGCAGGGAATTAAAATGCAAAAGCAAATTCATCTGCCGGCTCATCGCCCATCTGCAGCATGGCCAGCACCATATTCGGAAGGGTTATCTCCTTTTTGTAGGTAACTCTCACTTTTTCTTCCGGCAGGCAGCTGATTGGAATATAGTCTTCTGTGAAAATGTCTGTAGAGCTTCCCGCTGCCCGGACAATACGTTTGCAGAAGGTAACATATCCTTCCCTCTTGCACTTCATCATCTCGCGCTCATATATTGTCATGGGACCGGGACTCAGATAATTCAATGTACTCTGCAGATAAAAATCTGCAAACAATAGTTTTTTATGGTTCTTCATCCACTCTATGTCGCCCTTTAACAGCTTCTCACATTCTTCTCTTGTCATCTTCTCACATTTTTTATAGAAGATGCCGTTCTGTTTGTATTTCTTTTCCATATATATCTGGCTGTCGTCATCATTCTTAATACATAAAAAATAGTCTGGCGCCCCTTCCTCGCCTCCTACAAACCGCTGTTTCTTAATGGTATAGCTTTCAAATTTTTTCTTAGGCTGTTCTAAAAGAAGCCTCTGTTTCAACAGATCGTACTTTTCATCGTCAATGGTGTCGTTCTCTTCGTAGTACATGGTATAACGCATTCAATTTCCCCCATTCTGTCCAAAAACCTTTAGCATTTTCCCCTCAAAATGCTTCCTCAATTTACAATATTTACTATATCAGGGATTTGTGAATTGCTGGTGACAAAGTTCTGAAATCTTTCTTAATTCTCTTAAGAGGGCTCTGACATTTCATTAACAAGATGCAAATATTTTGTAATCCGTTGATTTGACAAATATATCCCTCTTATATTATGATGTAGTTATTCACCGGACGCCATGATGCACCGCGCCGGATTTAGGAGGTCTTATTTATGATAGATACTGTCATTCTGGATATAGGAAACGTTATGGTAAGTTTTGACTGGCGGGCATATCTGGACCGTTTTGAATTCGGTCCTGAAAAAAAGGCTGCTATAGCCAAGGCCACTTTCCAGAGCCCCTACTGGCAGGAGGTAGACAGGGGACTTATGGCAAAGGAAATGCTGCGCCGCCGTTTCGTTTCTGCTGCGCCGGAATATGAGCCGGAAATCTCCTATGTCTTTGAGAACTATCCCACTCTGCTCAAAGAGTATCCTTACGCCATTCCCTGGGTCAGGGATCTGAAGGCAAGAGGATACAAGGTTTATTACCTGTCTAATTATGGCAGATGGCCCTACGAGCAGTCCAAAAGCCAGCTGGGTTTTATGGACTACACAGACGGAGGCCTTCTTTCCTATGAAGTACATATGGTAAAACCTGAGCGCACCTTTTACCTGGAACTCCTTGACCGCTATGACATCATACCCGACCATGCCGTCTTCCTCGATGACATGCAGGTCAATATCGATGTGGCCCGTTCCCTCGGACTGCACGGGATATTGTTTACAGGGTATGAGGATGCCGTAGAAGAACTTGCTCTGCTTGGAGTATAAAACCGAAAAAAAACTGACAGAACCCGTGTTACTGTTCACGGAGTGAACAGTAACGAACCTGTTTTCTGTCAGTTTTATGTTAATGGACATCCATTGTTATAAAATAATGATATCTATAATTTCCAGTGCCTCTGTTTTCTCAAACCTCAGCGCCAGTTCATACTGTCCGGCGGGCATCTGAATTTTGCCCGAAATAGAAGATACCTTATCTCTATCTCCATCTGCTGTAACACTTCCTGCCAACCGGTCATCCATGAAAATCCGGATATTTCCTTTTCCCACGCAGGCGACATTAATTTCCTTCCATGCTTCTTCACTTTTAACATAGCGGAACACTGCTTCGTCCCCATCGGAAATATTCATTAATCTTTCTGAATTTTCCCGGCATGTGTTATTGACACCGATATAGACCGTACCTTTTAACTGGCATGCCTGATATCCCATAATCTTTTCTCCGGGTGCAAAAGGCATTCCCACACCCTGGGAAGTCATTTTCACTTCATTGATAGTGCCATCCTCATTAATCGTGACAGGTTCTATGCAAAGCCTCCTGTGCTGCTGGCTGCCTCTGCTGCAGCGGTGGTAGAATACATACCACTGCCCGTTCACACACTCAATAGAACCATGATTATTCCAGCTCGCCGGATCACACCCGTCATTGTCTATGATAATACCCTGATATGTAAATGGCCCTAAAGGAGATTTTCCTGTGGCATATCCGAGAGATGTGGGTTTTCCCCTCTCCATATCTGCATAAATGTAATAATATGTATCTCCGATCTTTCTGACAGAGGAACCCTCATGAAAAAAATGTTCTTCCTCTGTAACCAGGCCGTCCACGACGGCGTCCTCATCAAAGGATACCATATCCGGGTTCAATTTTACTCCATGGGAAAATAACTGCCCCCAGTAGTAATATGCCTGACCATCATCATCAATAAAGACCGCCGGATCAATTCCCCCGCAGGGAAGCTGAACCGGATCCGAAAAAGGCCCTTCCGGCCTGTCTGAGACCGCAACCCCTTCGCTGTCGTCCTGCATGCAAAAATAAAGATAGTATTTTCCATCCTTTTCTATGCAGTCCGGTGCAAATAAAAGCGCCGCTTTTTCTCCCTCATCCTCTTTTTCAAATGCTGCTTTCATATCATTCCCTTTTTTGGCCTGGTCATCCAGCATTTTCCGGATAAACGGAGTTGGTCTGCTCCAGTCTATCCCTGGGTACTTTGGCGCATCAGGATTATTGAACCAGGGAACATCATTTCCATTAAAGGCCTCCTCATGTATGGTCCAGTGAACCATATCCGGTGTGGAAACCACATAGTATTTTTCGCTGCAGTATACGTCTTCCCTGTCATCAAAGCTACCATATATATAAAGCCTGCCGTCCGGCATTACATGGCCTTCGCTGTCTGGTATATGATACTCCAATGGCAGCACCGGGTTCCTTGTATTTTTTAAATTTATCACAATAATACCTCTCATCTTCTAAATTCTATCCTGCTGTTTACAGGTTTTCCGCGCTGTTTCAGGCTGCCTGTCTCAACCTCATACCCCATATTTTCAGGTATCTCTATTTCCAACACTACCTCTTCCTGCAGTTCCTTTACGTGTACGCTGATCCTGCCGCTTACAGAACTGTAGCTGCAGCTGAATTCTTTTACGGAAGGCGGCAGGTACGGGCTGATCTTAACCTTCTTAAAGCCCGGTTCCTCCGGGATGATCCCTGCTATCCCATTATAGTACCATTCTGTGATATGGCCCATCATATCATGGCAGTGGCTGCGGGGATTCTTTTCCCAATATTCACCCAGGGTCGTTTCCCCATCCATTACAAACGCATAGTAACTGGGGTGTGTTTTGTTTAAAATAAATTGTGCAGTCAGGTCATTCATTCCATATCTGCGGGCAGCCTGTATCACATATGGGAGCCCTACTTCCCCCGCTATAAATGCCTGCTTCTCTTCCAAAGACATTCTAAAGGCCTTTACCACATCCTCCGTCTTCTCTTCAGGAACCATTCCCCAATAAAGGGGGAGCGCCTGACTGGCCTGAGTTATAAATATTTTCTCAGGATGATCCCATGCCCGATAACACCACATATTTTTCTCTGTATCCCATATGAGCAGTTTTTCATTATAATTTTGTCTCACCCGGGCGGCAAATACCTCCAGCTTACCAGCATCATCAGCTCTCCCCAAAATATCAGCAAATTTTTTCAGAGTTATGGTATCCGCATACAGAAACACAGTCTCTATATTTTCTCTCAGCAATTCTCCTTCCGGATTCCCCCAATCCCCCAGGCCATGGCTGATAAACCCTTCTGCTGTCATTTTTGTTTTTAAATGGTCCAGATATCTCATTCCGGCTTCATAATTTTCCTGAATGATTCTTATGTCACCATAAAATTGGTAATGCCACCAGACTCCTAAAATACATGTGCTCCCCCAGGCTATAATATCATAGAAACTGCCCATTCCGGGGACCGGCATCACATTAGGCATATAGCAGGGGCACTGCGAGGGCATCAGGCCGGTTCCCGGCCATATCTTGTTCCCTTCAAAATCGTAGAAATAGTCCTCCACCGTATGCTGGTCTGTCCGCATATCCAGCAGAAATTTTTCCCAGAGCTTCCTCCCGTCTTTCATATACATGATGGAAGGAGCCATCAGGTGGTTGGGCTCCTGCCAGGCAAAACGTTCTATAGCAGGACAGTCCGTGTGGACGCTTACCATGTTTGCCTCCACTGCTTTTTCTACCAGATCATAGATCTGCTCATAACGCTTGTCATCACATGTAAATGTGCCGTCCGTTTTCCATGCACTGGATACAGCATGTGCCTTAATGCTGCGCAAAAGCGGCTCTGTCTCTGTGTAAACCTTTTCAACTGCCATATATCTGCCTGCAAAGTAAGTAAACTTCATCCTGAAATTTTCCCACTCCCCATCCTCCCCCAAAATGAAAGTAATGCAGGAGTCTACGTTCACCCACCCTTTTGCATACTGGTCTGCATCCCCGTCTGCCGTCAGCTTTTCCGCAGGATAAAATTTCAGCATATCTCCCTTTTGTCCGCATGCCTCAGCCTCTAAGATCCCTGACATATTTTGCCCGAAATCATAAATTTCTCTGCTGCCTGTCTTATGCAGAAACCTGCCTTCATAAGTATGTATCACTTTTACCGGGGGCTGGAACTGTTCCTCCAACTTTCCTTCAGGCGCCTCATTTTCCGGCACAGCCAGGACCTGCTCCCAACAGGAGTCATCAAACCCTGCCCCGCTCCACCCTTTTTGTCTTAACCGCCCGTCAATTATCTCCGATCCATAGACATTGCTCATCACTACAGGATGCGCTTTCTTTCTAAACGTCTCATCTGCACTAATTATATCCATACTCCCGTCTTTATAAAGTATCTTAAGTTCCAGGGCGAAAACAAGATACTTTCCAAAAGGTTTATAGCCATTAGGATTCGGCGGCATAAATTCCGGGAATTTAAAAGTATAATATTGGTCTGTCTTAATGAACCACCCGTTTCCTACCTCTGCCCCCAGAGCGTTCTCTCCCGGCCGGAGATAATCAGTCACATCGAAGGTCACATACTGGATCAATTTCCTATAATTTGTCCATCCCGGGTCCAGCTCATGGTCACCCACTTTTTTCCCGTTTATATAGAAAATAAATTGCCCAAGGCCGCATACCCTGGCCACCCCTTTTTCTATCTCTTTTCCGATCCGGAATTTCTTTCTGACATAGAATGGTTCTGCTGTCCCGGCAGTAACCCATTTCTCTAATGCTGCCATAGGCTCCTTTACTCCCTTTCACTTATAATCGTTAAATAATTACTCATAATCGTAACTGTTCAGTACCCTCACAGTTACATGCTAAAATCCATTTAAAATCGCCTGCGGCGATGGGATTTTTGCACCCTTGAATCATTTTCTTACGGTCTGTGCAGTAAATGCACAGACCTGCTGAATAGTTATTCATAATCTTCTATTTTCCACTCATCTAACCATTCTATGTACACTTTGTCCTTATCAAATTTTAAAGGAAGCCAGACATACTCGGACACAGAGGAATTTATCCTCATATCTTTCGCATCTTCCGGTGAAAACACAAATTCAGCTGCCGGGTCAAAAATCCTCCTGAATTTTTCCTGAATCAAATCAGAATACTCACCGCTTTCCCATTTATCTCCTGCTAATACTGGCAATTCCGGCCTCCAGCGGTCTGCAAGCGCTATATACAGGTCTTTTTTTCCCGGATGCTTAAAGACTGATGTGATCTGTGAATTAAAAGAGGTCTTTGTCGTATCATTCAGGTGCGGATTCCCCTGTATTTCATATGGCCCCATCCAATCCGCTGCTGCCGATGCCTCTGATGGGTTGGAATAATACCCGGTTGTGCCGGACGTAATCATATAATGCAGGCCGTTTCTGTAAAAATATGCGGGAGCTTCCCGGGCATCCGGCGGAGCAGTATGCGGAAAGTGTTCGGTATACTCCCCAAGTACATCCGTATAATCATCATTCAGCCGCACAATATAAATGCTTGTATGAGGTCTCTGGCTGATCAGATATCCCTTCTTTGTTTTATCATCAGCTTTCAGGTCGAAATCTCCCACATTTAAGCCGCAGGGATTAACCCTGCGATTAATTATTTTGTAGGGTCCAAGTAAATGATCTGAGATAAGTACTGTAAAGTATGGCGGTTCCCCCATAATCTTCAGCCACGCCACATATTTCTGTGTAGTTTCATTATAAATGATATGGGGCCTGTCCATCATAGAAGCAGGGTGCAGGGGAGAAGTTTCATCTTCCGTATCAGGCGGAATAATGATTCCCTCGTTTTTCCAATTATACATATCTTTCGAGGAATAACACCTCACCCCCCAGTGCCAGATATTATTCTCTCCTGTGGTTTTCTCTTTATTTTCACCGTACCAGTAAAAAGTATCACCCACAGAAATTATACTTCCGCCGTGTGCCTGTATCCTGTTTCCATCCGTATCCAGCCATGGCTGGCCGGGTTTTATTGATTCATACATTTTTACACCTCATTTTTTCTGTTTAAACAATCTTTTCTATATTGATTAGGCGTGATCCCCAATTTTTTCTTAAATATCCTCACAAAATAAGAGGAATACGAAAAGCCTGCCCTCTGGGCAATCTCTACAATGCTTAAATCCGTGGAAGAAAGCAGCTGCTGTGCCAGAAGGAGCCTCTTATTAATAATATAATCACTTAAAGACAGCCCTGTTTCTTTCTTAAACAGTTTTGTCAGGTAATCCGGGCTCATATATACTAAATCCGCCAGTTCATCTCTGGATATTTCCACTGAGAGGTTCTCTGTTATCTTCTTTTTCACCGTCTCCACAGCTGAACTTTTTTCCTCCTGATGAGTCATATCACCCCAGATATTTTCCAGCTCTCTGGCAGTCCTGCCTTTCTGCATCTCCAGCAGGCCTTTTTGCAGGATCTGCTCCAGCTCTTCATAGGGGATGGGCTTTAACACATAATCAAATGCTCCCAGGCGGAGCGCTTCCTGGCAGTAGGAAAAATCCGCATGGCAGGTATAAAAGATGCAGATAATCTCCGGATACTCCTCACGCACTTTACAGATTAATTCCAGCCCGCTCCCTCCCGGCATTTCAATATCGCTGATCATTATATCTACATGATGCATTCTCAGCACACCAAGAGCGTCCTTTATGCCAGCGGCACAATAACATTTTGTTATGCCAAGGCTTTCCCAGTTAACTCCCTTTTGCAGCCCCATAAGCGCAATTTCTTCATCATCTACAAGTAATATACTGTATCCTTTCATTCCTCAGTATCCTCCCTCCAGGTCAGGGGGATCAGCAGAATTGTGACTGCGCCCTCCTCATTTTTTAACTCCATTTTGGCTTTATCCCCAAAAATAAACCGCAGCCTTTGACGCACATTCAGGATTCCAATATTAAACCTTTCATCCCTGGGCTTTTGTTCATTCATGGCCTCTAAAACCTCCTGGCTGTATCCAGTCCCATTGTCCCTGATCTCTATCTGTACATACAGCTCCCCATCTATTTCGTTCAGCTTTCCGCATACAGACAGCCTGTTGTGCTGCTCAAAACTGACGGCATATTTAATGCTGTTTTCCACAAAGCTCTGAATCACGAAAGGCGGTATCATAGCGTCCTCAATTTCACTGCTTATATTTGCCTGATATTCAATACGGTCCGGAAAACGCATTTTCTGGATCTTCATATAATTATCCACATGCTCTATCTCCTGGGAAACCGTCACCAGGTTCTCCGGGCGCCTGAACATATACCGGGAATATTCAACCAGGCTCATGGTCATTTCCTGGATGAGCGCATAGTCATGCACCTCTGCCAGGGAATATATAATATTCAGTGCATTGAGGTAGAAATGAGGATTTATCTGGAGCTGGAGGCACTGCAGATAGGATTTCTGTGCTGCCAGTTCATTTTCATAATTCTGGATCTTCAGTCCTTTAATTTCCGATACCATTTCGTTGAAATTATGGATCATGCTGCTGTATTCCGAAATCCTGCTGTCATCTTTAACTGCCAGGTCCCATTCTCCGTCTCCCACCTTTTTCATGGCCAGCTCCATTGACCTGATCGGCTGGTATAGAGATCTGCGGATTGAAAAAGCCATCGCAGCAATCACCACCAGGAAACCTGCGACAAAGGCAGCAATAAGGTTTCGCATCCATTTAAGCTGTCCGTTTACCAGGCTTGCCTTTGTCCATGTCCCGATATAAAAATCCCCCTGCTCTGAGAGGTAGTTCAACTGCAGGTATTGTTCCCCGTCTTTTTTCAGGAGCCTTCCATTGTTGTTAATATCAATGCTTTCCTGAAAACCTTCTGTCTGTGATATTATATTTCCATCCACATCTGCCAGGAAAGCCAGGCACCCTTCTTCACTTGCCAGCCCTTTCAATGGCTCGAGGACTGCCCTGCCATCCAGGCACATGCCAAGGTAGCTGTTCCTTATTTTGTAAAAACGGATCACATATCCCCTGGATCCGTTTTTTAAAAGCAGATAGCCACGGCCAAGGGAAGACCCTTTCTCCAGCTTATTATCTATATACTCCTTTACCTGCCTTTCCAGATCCTTTCTTTCCGGATAATCTGCCTGTTTTGCCGAAACCTGAAGCAGAACTTTATCAGGGCTGGGCGGACTGTAAAAGAACAGGAATTCCAGAGAATCATTCCAGCCTGCGATTTTCTTCAGGTTACGTGTAAGGCTTTGTTTTGCCATAAAAATCTTTGTATTATCGTTACCTGTCTCAATCATGGTAATCTCTTCGGAATCAGTAAAGTGCTGATAGAGGTACCCCTGCAGGGAAGATAAATTTGTATTGGCATTATCCACGTTTAACTTCAAAATTGCCTGCCTGTTCTCTATTTCCTGTGCAAGCAGATTATCCATACTCACTTTGGAGAAAGCAGCTAAAATAGCAGCACTTATAAACAACAGCAGCAATATCATCCCGGTAATCCAGTGCAGCAAGGTATATTTTTTCTTATTTACAAGCTTTTCCATCGGTTTTCCTCCCCAGCTTTATACCATTATTGTAACTGCTTATAAGTGAAACCTCAAGCCAAAGCCCGCTGAAATTATCTTATATAATAAGCCGCAGACAGCCCGCTTACGCTGTCAGGCCCCGCAAACACCCTAAACTCCCCCGGCTCCACTATATACTGGCAGCTTCGGTTGTAGAATCCCATATCCTTTACCGGAACCTGGAAAGAAATTTCTTTTTCCTCCCCGGGCTTAAGCATAATCTTGCGGAAAGCTTTTAACTCCCTGACAGGGCGCACGCAGCTGCCCGCCAGATCTCTTATATAAAGCTGCACTACTTCCTCACCTGCCCTGCTGCCTGTATTTGTTACCTTCACACTGCAGCAGAGGCTTTCATCCTGCTCCAGCACCTCCTTCTCCAGCTTCAGGCTGTCATAGGCAAAAACCGTATAGCTGAGCCCGTATCCAAAAGGATACAAGGGCGTAAACGGGACATCCTGGTACTTAGACGTAAACTTGAAATCACTCCCCGGCTTCCCTGTATTCGGATGGTTATAATACATGGGTTCTTGCCCGCCCTCATTTGCAAAGGTCACTGTCAGTTTGCCGCTGGGGTTATATTTCCCATAGAGGATTTCTGCCACTGCATTTCCAAACTCAGTCCCTAAATGCCAGCCCTCCAGGATAGCGCCGATCCCGGGGCAGTCCTGTAAGCACCTTACCGCCAGCGGACGGCCATTTATCAGTACAACTGCCACAGGTATTTTAAGTTCAGCCAGGCCCAGCAGAAATTCTTCCTGCAGCCCTGCCAGGTGCAGATCCGCCCTGGAAGCCGCCTCACCGCTCATATATGCCTCTTCTCCGGCCACTGCGATCACCATGTCCGCCTTTTTAGCCATCTCATATGCTTCCTCAAATCCATCACGGCCGCCCTTTACGCCAAAGCCTTTTATGTACGTGATTTCCACACCTTCCGGTGCATAATTTTTCATACCGTCAACAATAGTTACCTGGGTATCTGTCCTTCCTGTAAAAGACCACGGCCCCATAAGAGCCTGCCTGTCATCAGCCAGTTCCCCGGTTATCAGGATTTTTTTTACACCCTTTGCTATAGGAAGAATCCCGTCATTTTTCAAAAGTACAGCACAACGCTTCCCCACGTCCAGAGCTGTTTTTCTGTTTTCCGGCGAAAGTACGGTATCACAGATCAGTTTAGGATCATAAGCCCATTCTTTATCAAAAAGCCCGAATTCAAATTTTTTAGTGAGGACCCTGCGGACTGCCCTATCCACGTCTTCTTCCTCTATTTCGCCTTCTTCCACCAATTCTTCCAGATATTGTATGTAATCAAGCGAGGACATGTCCATGTCACCGCCTGCCAGAAGAGACATCTTTGCAGCCTCTTTTTCATCTTTTACAGCCCCATGCACGGCGCACTGCTTTACAGCTTCCGCATCACTTACAACAAATCCCTCAAAACCCAATTTCCCGCGCAGGATGTCTGTAAGCAGCCATTTATCCATTGTGCAGGGAATCCCATTCAGATCGTGGAATGCGCTCATTACGGCGCCTGCGCCTGCATCCACCGCTGCTTTAAAGGGGGGCAGGTAAGTCTCAAACAGCTGCCTCTCTGACATATCCACTGTATAGTAATCCTGACCTCCGCTGACAGCCCCATATGCCAGAAAATGCTTTGCGGATGCCATCAGGCGGCATCCATCCTCTTCCTCCCGCTGAAATTCCCGCACCTGGACCTTCGCTATCTCACCTGCCAGATAAGGATCCTCCCCCGGGCTTTCCACAATCCTGCCCCATCTCGCATCCCTGGCAATATCCAGCATGGGCCCAAAGGTCCAGTTCACCCCTGACACCCAGGCCTCCCTTTTTGCCGTCTGAGTGCTGCGCCGCACCGCATCCATGTCCCAGCTGCAGGACAAGGCCAGAGGAGTGGGGAATATAGTCCTGTAGCCCCGGATAACATCCACCCCCACAAACATAGGTATTCCAAGACGGCTGTTCTCCCTGGCAGCCTTAGTGCCCCTGGCTATTTTTTCATCATCGTACAGGTTCACATAATTTCCAAGCTCCCCTCCCGCTATTTCATCCTCCCTGAGATCTTCTTCACACATAGCAAGTCTCCTGTCCAATTCTTCCTTTGACAGGCGCCCCTGCAGCATCTGTGACACCCAGGTATCTATGTCAGCCTCAAATCCCGGCAGCGTACAGTTCATTGTAGTTCCCGCCTGGTTTAATTGGCCTATTTTTTCCCTCAGAGTCATTTTACTTAATAATTCTTCTACCCTGTCTTTAATCGTCATCGTCATATGCTTATCTCCTCTTGACATACACCACGGTATTTACCGGAAGTTATACCTGGCTACCCCTTTACTGCCCCCATTGTCATCCCTTTTACAAAGTATTTTTGGAAAAAGGGGTAGATACAGAGTATAGGCACCGCTCCGAGGACTGCTACAGCCATCCTGACAGCAGTGGTCGGCACAGAAGCCGCACCCACATTTCCCATAGTTGCCGTCTGTTTCAGATATTGGGCATTTGTCAGCATACGGTTCAGAAGCCCCTGAATGCTGTTCAGCCCCGGCTCAGTTATATAATACAGGTTATTATTCCAGTCATTCCAATACATCAGACCTGCCATCAGACCCACAGTTGCCAGAATCGGAAGGCTCATAGGCATGACGATCTTAAACAGGATATAGAATTCATTCGCACCGTCTATACGGGCGCTTTCCAGCACTTCCGGCGGAATATTCTGCTGGAAATAGCTGCGCATCATCATAATAGTAAAACCGTTAGTAAGAAGTGACGGGAACAATAATGCTGCAAACGTATTTTTTATGTGGAATATCTGTGTCCACATCATATACGTTGGCACAAGGCCGCCTGCAAACAGCATAGTAAAAAACACAAAGAAGTTAAAGAAACTTCTGCCCGGCATATCCTGCTTAGACAGCGGATATGCGATCATCGTAGTGATCAGCAGGTTAATGGCAGTGCCGGACGCTGTCAGGAGGATAGTCACCCCATATGCCCTGAATATGCTGTTGTCTCCCAGGAGAAATTTATACGCTTCCGTGCTGAATTCTTTTGGGATAAAGAAGTATCCGTCTTTAATGAGGCTGCTTTCTGCTGTAAAGGATGATGCGATCAGCAGAACAAATGGCGCCACACAGCAGATACAAATAAGAATCAAAATAACATTAATAAATATGTCGTACCCTTTTCTATTCTCAACCATAATACCCTCCTAAAACATGGCGTTTTCTCTGCTTATCCTGCGGATCACAGCATTTGTCCCAAGGACCAGTATAAATCCTACCATTGACTGATAAAAACCTGCTGCCGCACTCATGCCTATATTCCCGTTTTTCATTAATCCGTAGAATACATATGTATCTATAGTCTGAGTTACACTAAACAAAGCTCCTGACTGCATGGGTACCTGATAAAACAGGCCAAAATCTGAGTAAAACATCTTTCCGATGGAAAGGATGGTCAATGTGATGATCGTCGGCTTCAGACAGGGCAGCGTAATTTTTGTAAACCTCTGCCACCTGGTGGCCCCGTCCAATGCAGCCGCTTCGTAATACCCCGGATCAATCCCGCCCAGGTTCGCCAGGTACATAATACAGCTGTATCCTACCCCCTTCCAGATATTGATAAATATCAGGATAAAGGGCCAGTATTTTGTTTCAGAATAGAAAGATACCGGCTGCAGCCCCAGAGGTTCCAGAATATAATTATTAATGAAGCCTGTATCAGATGACAGAAATGCATTTGCCAGATATGCCACTACTACCATGGAGATCATATAGGGGAGCAGTACAAGCGTCTGATAAACCTTTTTTCTTTTTTTAGATACAATGTCATTCAAAAATACGGCAAGCCCTATGGCCGATACAGTACCTGCAATAATAAATGCCAGATTATAAAGTATCGTATTCCGGGTTATGATCCATGCATCCTTCGTGGCAAACAAAAACTCAAAGTTCTGCAGTCCGATCCAGGGGCTGCCAAAAATTCCATCCCGCACATTGTACTTTTTAAATGCGAGCACCAGGCCGGACATGGGCATATAGTTATTAATAAACAGATAAATCAGCGCCGGGAGCATCATAATATAAAACGGCCAGTATTTCTTTATCTGTACTGCAAGGCTCTTTTTTTTCATACCAGCAAATTCCTTTCCTTATTTATGAAAGGTGCCGTTTTCACAGCACCTTTCAGGGTTCATGCAGCTATTTTGTACAAAGTAACTATCCGGCTCCTACTCCTTTGCTGCCAGCCATTCATCTATCTGCTTTTGTTTCTCTTCTATAACTCTGTCAATGCCCGCATCTTTTAATGCCTGCTGGAATTTAGGCAGGACTTCATCCACATCCACTGCCCCCACTTCCAGGCCGTATGCATACTCTTTAATCACATTCGTGCAGGCGGTTATCTCGTTGGCTACAGGAGCACTGTTAAATACCCAGCCCATAGCTGCGGATTTCCGGGCTTCTTTATTGAACTCACCCATCTTTGTTCCAAGGTCTTTTGTTGAGGCAGCCCACTGGCCTGCGATATATGTGTTCGGCCAGATCCAGGTCATTTCAGGATGATAGGTACAGCTTGAGGCATCAATGCCTTCCGGATAGAATAAGGTTCCGTCATCCTGTACTGTATAATGCATCCCTTCAATACCGTAATTCAGAAGATTAGATACTTCTGCATCCGTATACATCAGGTTCAGGAACTTCATAGCCGCTTCCGGCTCTGCTGAGGTATATGGGATAGCCCACATTAATGCTGTCACGTTCATGGTGCTGGCAAGAGGCTCGGTTAATGCAATTGTCCCCATGGGGAATCCGCAGTTCTGAGTCTGTTCTTCCACAATACCCGGATTTCCTGTGGTAATAGAACAAAATGCATTTCCCGACTTAATAATTACACTGTAAGCTTCTGTGGACGTTGCCGTATCTTTTGCGATGAATCCGGCTTCATACCACTTTCTCATCTCACGCACGATCTTTTCATATTCATCCGTTTCAAAAAGATTTACAACTTCAGCCCTTTCCCCATAATTCATCAATACGCCCAGCTCATCTTCCAGCTTGTCCCAATTGTATGAATCCCACTGGTTAAGCGTACTTCCTGCATTTGATACAAACATGGTCATATCGGGATAAGCTTTTTGTACAGCCTCCATGATCGGGAACCAGTCTTCTATGGTTTTTACATTACTTACATCCAGGCCAAGCTCGTCTACTATATCCTGGCGGTATGTAATATTTTTCGTTGCTGCAAAATCCTTCTGGGACGGGATTCCATATAAATGTCCGTCCACATACCCTGCATTCAGAAATTCATCGTCCAGATATTCTGCTATCCCCTGTCCATATTCCGCATACAGGTCTTCCATTTCCATGAAGGAGCCCTGGCGCACCCCTGTTGCAACGCCGCCCATATTCGGCATCAGGTCTACTGCTTCACTTCCGCTCAAAAGCAGGTTGTACTGCTCAAACCACTGGCCGATATCTAAAACAGTCCAGTTTACTTCCACACCAATCTTTTCACGGCTGATTTCATTGATGGCATCCTGTATCATCTGGTTATCTGTGGTATTCCCGATCCCCATGGTATACATATTGATAGTTTTCACATCGTCTGCACGCGCCTCCGCGCCGCAGGTTCCTGCTGCTAAAACTGCTGCAAGTGCTGTAAGTCCCATTGCTTTTACTTTTCTTTTCATTTCCGCGCTTCCTTTCCTAACTTGTCCTCTATTAAGTTTTTGTAATATCATTATAACTAACCAAAAAAATCCTATCCATAATTTTTCCGTCATTTCCATTATACTTTTCCGTCATCTGTATTATTTTTTAGTGATTATTACAACATATTTAAAGGCGGACCGCAATACTCTCTATTGACTTTTCTTATTTATATAATTATAATACAGTTACGCGCTTCCTAAAATTGTATTAGGAGGTATTTCTATGTCAAAAACACATTTCGTGGAACCATCTGCCCTTTCCCGGCAGGAATTATTTTTTAAGGCATTGCCCAGAACGAATGCCCCTTATTATCTTCTGCCTGATGACTCCCTTACTATTGTAAAAGAACTGGATCAGATGGATCATGCCTTTTCTGAAAAAAGCCTCCATGAATCCAGTTTCATACCTGCCGGCTACGATATCACTGTCATGAAACATCCCCGGTATACACCAGCCATTTCACATTCCCATGATTTTATTGAAGTCGTATACGTTTTGCACGGCTGTATCACTAATTTCATAGGCACAGTCCCCCTGGCACTCTCACATGGTAATATATGCATAATCGGCAAGCACACACCTCATGCACTTGCCGCTTACTCTGATGACTGTATCTGCTACAACCTTTTGATCCGTTCCTCGACCTTTGAAAAAGTCTTTCTGGGTATCCTGCCGGAAAATGACCTCTTATCTGCTTTTATAATGAAAAGCCTTTATGGCAGTTATACTAATTCTTACCTCTATTTTCCTGCAGGGCCGGACCAGCGGATCATGGACTGTTTCTTCAATATTTACGAAGAATCTCTCCAAAATAAACCTTATTCCAGGCATATGCTAAATACGCTCGTATCTACCTTTTTCATCACCCTGCTGAGGCATTACAGCGCCCTGGCCATTTCTTCCAGCCCTGTAAAACAAAATTCTGCCAACCAGAATATATCTGCGATCCTGTACTATATACAGCAGCATTATGACACGATCACTATGAAAAAGCTGGCCAGTCTTTTTCATTATAGTGAACGCCACCTGGGAAGGATTCTGAGAGAGTACACCAACTGTTCTTTCAAAGACCTGATTCACCAGCTCCGGCTGAGCAAAGCTGCTGAAATGCTGAAAAATACAGAGCTTCCTGTTACAGACATCATAACTGACATCGGCTATACAGATTATGGTTTCTTTTACCGGCTGTTTAAATCAGAGTATCACCTCACTCCGGCAGAATACCGTAAAAAATATGCATGTAAACGTGGAAGCTCTGATACTTAAATTAGGGTACCTCCTCCGCTGTGAAGCCATACCACAACTGGCCTCTTTACTTCTGTATCCAGAGTCGGTGTCCATACCTTCAGGATATTTCTCATCCTGTCTGATCCGGACAGGCTTTGGCCGCTGTTACTCACTGACTGTTATAGATCCATCCTCATTCCTTGAAAACTGCTTCAGGAAATCCCAGGCTGCATAGCTGCTTCCGGCCAATACTGCATGTGCCTGATTTGACATGGTTGCAAAAACCGTATAGGTATTTCCATCCTGACTGGCCATATAATTTTCCGTAATTGTATGAACCGGGTTCGCTGTAGCCTTTTCTATTGTTTCCGAGAATTCCATGCCCCACACAGGGTCCGCTTTGGCATCATAGCCCGGATATTCTATTTTGTTCATTGCAAACAGCCTCTGAATCAGGAAGTCCGCTTCTACTTCACCTGTTTCTGTCAATTCATCCTCATGCCCAAATCCTGCCTGATGCGGAAATACCGGAAGGCCGTCATCAATGCCCGCCAGATAATATACAGGAATAATGCTGTCTTTCATTTCAGGAAGTTGAACACCAGAAGCGTCCATCGGGGCAATTCCTGCAAAAAGTTCCGGGTACTGCAGGCCCAGTTCAAAGCTTTTAATCGAGCCCATAGAAAATCCGCTGGCGTATACTCTTGTTTTATCAATAGCAGGATAATTATTTTCGAGAATTTTAAGGAGTTCCACAATCT
This sequence comes from Murimonas intestini, assembly GCA_003148945.1. Classification (GTDB taxonomy): domain Bacteria; phylum Bacillota; class Clostridia; order Lachnospirales; family Lachnospiraceae; genus Murimonas; species Murimonas intestini. The sequence continues at coordinate 125,595 of QGGY01000002.1, forward strand.
CTTCCGCCGTGCGCTCTACATGCTGATTGACTGCCACAACCATAAACCCATTCTCTTTGCCAACTAGAGGCCATTCAGAGGCAATTGCCTGATATTCTGCATGGTTCCCGCCTCCATGGAATGTAAATACCAGCGGCACAGAGCCTTCTGCACTCATATCTATATCTTCCGGAATATATTCATACCACTCCATAGGCTTTCCATTAATATCTGCTGTTTCAATATTTACCTGGATCCCATACTCTGTATAATCATATACTGGTAAGAGTTCATAGGACTCTTCTGCAATACCGGAAAGCTGCCTCCTCACTTTAGAGAGAACATTATCCCAGCCGCTTCGGATGATATCTTTATCAAACCCTTCTGAAGACACATCAGCTACCATGAAATTTTTTAACCTGGATCCAGAATTTGTATAAAGTGTACCCTTATCAACGGGCTCTTCTGTGTCCGTACTGTTCATTTCCTTAAAAGCTCCTACCAATTCCGTACTTCCGCCTCCAATCACTGCAGGCATTCCAATTGAACATGATGCTTCCTGCACAGAAGGATTAAAAAGCATAATCCCTGCCGGAACATAATGGAAATCGGTAAAAACAAAGAATTTTTTCATTGTCTCTTTTGCTAAATATTGAGCGGTAAAATCTGCCCCTTTTCCTTCTGCAATAACATAAATCCTCTGGCTTGTCCCAATCAGTTTATCTCCTGCTGCATTTTTCCCAGTCCCGGATCCCGTATCTTCAGAAAAAATATCTACCAGAGAGTACAAATATGCCTCTGCATCTGCCTCCCCCCAGGTATCTCCTACCGGGTTTACAAAGACTACGGAACAATTCTCTTCCTTAGCAATGTCATCCAGGCCTGAAGATTCCAAAACACTTTCAACATCCCGGACTGTCACAGCACTGTCCCCATACACCATGATCACCGGAGTGCCAGGACCCACCGGCCTGATACCAGCTGGCGTATAGACAATAAATTCTACCTGGCCTCTATTTTCTTCCTCTACCACAACATCCCTGCTGATTTTTTCCAAAACTCCAGACGCGGTCTCTGTTTTTTCCCCCTCCAGTGGTGTGACCTCCGGAATCTGGGGTGCCTCAGCCTCCTGGTTTTCTCCCGCATCCTCTGTGCCTGCCTCTGCCGTTTCCCCCGCAGTCTCCATATCTGCCCCTTCTGCATTAACCGGAAGTGAAGAACAGGCTATAACCCCTGCCATCAAAAATACACCTGCTTTCTTAAATGCTTCTAACCTTTTCATAAATACATTGCCTCCTTCTCTTTGATATAAACTATTATAAAATAGAGATGTCCCTGATAAAATTATCCAACGGGACATCATGGTTGTTCAAACCGGACATTCAATTAAAGCGGTACAAATATTGGAGGCCATTAAAAGTCAAAGGAAATTATTGTAGGAATAGGGACTACAAAGAATTGTACAGAGCTCCTGGCGTATAGCATAGAAGCCAGGCGACAGGAGCAGAAGAGAAAAAGCAAGGAGAAATCCTCTCCTTTTTAAGAACCGAACTACTCTTTATTGTTTATCTCATTCATATAGCCAGCAGTTATTATGCCAGCAGGTAAAGCAACAATAGCGATACCAAAAACAGACGAAATCATGGTAACAATCCTTCCTGCGGTAGATACCGGGTAAATATCGCCGTAGCCTACCGTGGTGAGAGAAACAGTAGCCCAATATATAGCTTCAAAAAAATTATTGAACGAATTAGGTTCAACATTAAATACAATCAATGCAGAGACAACAATATATAGAGCTGCAAGCATACATACAGCAGACAGTGCCTCTTTTGACGAATTAAATACTTTTACGATGATTGCAATATTTTTAGAATAACGGAAAGTCTTAAAAATACGCAAAACCCGCATGGCACGAGCCATTCTTAACATTTTAAACAATTTTAGACTATTGTTTACAATAGAAACAGACGGCAATATGGCGATTAAATCTATAATAGCCATAAAAGAAAACGGGTAGCGTATGAATGAAAAGACCTTTTTCCGACTATATTTATAGTCTGCAGTAATTAGTCTTAACAGATAATCAATAATAAAAATTGAAACCGTGACTTTATCAGATGCACGAAAAAATGTGCTTTCATGTTTGAAAAATAGTGGGATAACACTAACAATAATAGTGACAATCATAATATAATCGTATATTTTACTAAGCGTGTTCGAACCATCGCCGGGTTCAATGATACCGTACATTTTTTCCCTCATAATACACCATTCCTTTACTATGTAGTTAGAATATAGTCAGCGTGCTGACTTTTAACGCAATTCTATTGGAATTGAAAGAAAAAATCCCCAGCCGTATAATTAAGGCTGGAGATTTTTATATACCCGCTTAACAGAAAGCGTTTTATATTTGATATGATAGTGATATGTGTCCGGAATTCTACGTATCAACAGCTGACGCCTATTTTACCTGTAGATAATATCTTCTCTTCCCGGTCCATTAGAGATCATGGTAATCGGGAATCCTATCTGCTCTTCTGCAAATTCTATATATTTGCGGCAGTTTTCAGGTAAATCTTCATACTTTTTGATTCCCCTGATATCAGACTTCCAGCCGGGAAGTGTCTTCAGGACTGGTTTAGCTTTATCAAGCTTTGCTGTAGTCGGGAAATCTGTTGTCACTTCCCCGTCGATCTCATAGCCCACACATACAGGGATCTCTTCCAGATATCCAAGCACATCCAGCACGGTAAATGCTACATCTGTAGTACCCTGGATGCGGCAGCCGTACTTTGTGGCTACGCAGTCGAACCATCCCATACGTCTCGGACGTCCTGTAGTCGCGCCAAACTCTCCGCCGTCTCCTCCGCGCCGTCTCAGTTCATCTGCTTCCTCACCGAAGATCTCGCTTACAAATGCTCCTGCGCCTACAGCGCTTGAGTAAGCTTTTACGACTGTGACGATCTTCTTGATCTCATAAGGAGGGATTCCCGCACCGATGGCTCCGTAAGCAGCCAGAGTGGAGGAAGATGTTACCATCGGATATATACCGTGGTCAGGATCTTTCAATGAACCAAGCTGTCCTTCCAGCAGGATCTCCTTACCTTCCTTTAATGCCTCCCACAGAAATGCTGATACGTCGCACACGTAAGGCGCCACCATATCTCTGTAGCCGTGAAGCTCTTCCAGAAGGTCTTCCGGTTTTATGGCCGGTTTATGATATAAATGTTCCAAGATGACATTTTTCTGTTCACAGATACGCACTACTTTTTCCTGAAGCAGTTCTTCATCAAAAAGCTCACTGACCTGGAACCCTATTTTTGCATATTTATCAGAATAGAATGGGGCAATACCAGACTTTGTAGAGCCAAAGGACTTCTTGCCAAGACGTTCCTCTTCACACTGATCAAATAAAATGTGATAAGACATCACGATCTGCGCGCGGTCTGATACAAGTATCTTCGGGGCGGGCACATCCCTGTCCACAATGCTCTTTATTTCATTAAATAAAACTGGAATATTTAAAGCAACTCCGTTTCCGATAACACTTGTAGTGTGGTCATAAAATACTCCTGAAGGCAATGTATGAAGCGCGAACTTTCCATAGTTGTTCACAATAGTATGTCCCGCATTTGCACCTCCCTGGAATCTTACGATGATATCGGCCTTCTCAGCCAGCATATCCGTGATCTTGCCCTTTCCTTCGTCTCCCCAGTTTGCTCCCACTACTGCCTGTACCATATGCATATCCTCCTGTATGGATTTCACTTTTTTCTCGTTTAAGAGGGCCTCTGCCCTAACGATGATAGTATACTACATTTTATACCATAAGTAAAATTAATATTTTTTATGTTACACATAACTGAAACTTATATTGCTGTTTAGATGATTAGAGGCGGGGAGGACGCTTTGCATTGTAGGTAGTGAATCAGCGGAAGGGGCAGACGGCGGGCGTGTGGTTTCGGGGTTCTGTCCGAACCGCTGTGTCCTGAAAATCTAAGGTTCCAAAGTCTGCTTGAACCGTGAAAGGCGGGCGGAAACTCGGTGCGTTTGCCTGATGCAAACGCCCCTCAGACAGTTCCGCCCTTGAGCGCAAGCGCTCACTTTCACTGACCGCAGCCTCTGGAACCTAAGATTTTCATGTCCTCGCTCAAGTCCTTCACCCCGAAACCACACGCCCGCCGCCTGCCCCTCCCGCTAATGCCAAGTTTATCGATGCAAAGCTGGCTCCCGTAATGAGGCTGAGGTATGGGTGAGGCCACTACTTTATTGGATCCCAGGAACATAGCGGAATCAGTTATTTATTTTGAAACTGGAGACTCCATAGAAAAGATTTTAACCAAACTTTTTCGCATACATAGTAGTCTTCTACCTCAACCCAAGCCTGTTTATAACAGCCAGCTTTGTGCCAGTAAATTTGGCGCCGTCAGGCAGGGCAGGGAAGGGGTTCAGGGTGGCGGACTATAGTGAGGACATGAAACTCTTAGGCTGCGGGGAACGCGGTCAGCAAAAACGAGTGCTTGCACTCGAGGCCGGAGCTGTCTGAGGGGCGGTTGCATCGGCAAACGCACCGAGTTTCCGGCCGCTTTTTGCGGTTCTAGCGTTCCCCGCAGCCTTAGAGTTTCAGGACGCAGCGGTTCGGACAGAACCCTGAACCCCTTCCCTGCCCTGTCTGACGGCTCACTGCCCCTCACACAAAGCGTCCTGTTACTCCGCTAAACAGCACTCCCCCATCCCCCCAATCAGCTTCTGCGCCGCTGCGGACGGTGGATTTTTCTTATCCTGGACCAGGCAGATCTGTCTGGCGGGTATCTCGTTATCCAGTTCGAGCTCGAAAAGCTCTCCACTCTCCAGGAATGGGAGCGCAAAGTCTTTGACTATTTCTGCAATGCCCAGATCTCTTTTAGCGAACTGGACAAGTATATCACTTGTGGCCAGCTCTATCTCCGGATTTAAGATCACGCCGTTTTCAGCCAGCACCCTGTCCATGTATCTTCTTGTGCTGGTGTTCTTCTCCAGGCAGATGACCGGCAGATCCTCCAGGTCACTGAAGCTCAGCCTCACATTTTTTAAATAAGAAAACTTTGTTCCGGCCACAAAGATGTCCTGTATGCTGCGCACAGGCCTTGCCTCCAGGTCTGCACGTTCTTCAAAGGGCTGAGTCACAACCCCGAAGTCTATACGTCCCTCCTGGAGGTATCTGAGGGTTTCCGGTGTCGGCCCGTTTGTGACCGTCAGCTTTACTTTTGGGAATTCTTCATGAAAACGCTGGAGATAGTTGAGCAGATAATACTTCAGGGTCATGTCGCTGGCTCCTATGCGTATCTCACCGGATTCCAGATCCAGCATCTCCTTTAACTTCTCTTCTCCCAGACAGATATACTCATATCCTCTCTTTACGTAAGAATAGAGCATCTCTCCTGCGGGCGTCAGATGGACTCCCCTGCCGGTCCGTACAAACAGTACAGTGCCAAGCGCTGTCTCCAGCTGCTTCACTGCCTGGCTGACAGCCGGCTGGGAGATAGCCAGTTCCTCCGCCGCTGATGTGATTCCCTCCAGTTTTGCTACATAGTAAAAAATCTTATAATATTCCAGGTTTATACTCATCTTTTACCCATAATAATTACACGTTGATCTCAGCCTTCATACCAAGCAGGTCTTTATTTTTATCAAGGACAGGCCCGATTGTCTTAGTGAGGAATGCCGTTACCTGAACCGGGGCCCTTCCCACATATTTAGACGGGTCCATAGTTTTCTGCAGATCTTCCAGGCTCATATTAAACGCCGGATCAGCAGCGATCAGTTCCAGAAGGTTATTTTCTTTTCCTTCTACTTTTACATTCCTGCCCGCTTCCATGGACAGCTCTCTGATCCTCTCGTGGAGTTCCTGCCTGTCACCGCCTGCTTTCACTGCATCCATCATGATATTTTCTGTAGCCATGAACGGAAGCTCTGAGCGGAGGCGTTTTTCGATAACCTTAGGATATACCACAAGACCATCCACTACATTCAGGCACAGATCCAGGATACCATCTATGGCCAGGAATCCTTCCGGAATGGAAAGTCGCTTATTTGCAGAATCATCCAGAGTCCTCTCGAACCACTGGGTAGCTGAAGTGATAGCAGGATTCAGCGCATCCACCATCACATATCTGGAAAGGGACGCGATCCTCTCACTTCTCATGGGATTTCTCTTATATGCCATTGCTGAAGAACCGATCTGCGTCTTCTCAAAGGGCTCCTCCACCTCCTTGAGGTGCTGCAGCAGACGGATATCATTTGAGAACTTGTGAGCGCTGGCTGCGATTCCCGCCAGTACATTGAGTACTCTTGTATCCAGCTTTCTGGAATATGTCTGTCCAGAAACAGGATAGCATTCCTCAAATCCCATCTTTTTGGCAATCATGGGATCGATTTTATCGATAGTCTCCTGATCGCCGTCAAAAAGCTCAAGGAAACTGGCCTGTGTGCCTGTTGTGCCTTTGGACCCCAGAAGCTTCATGCTGCCAAGAACATACTCCAGATCTTCAAAGTCCATTAAAAACTCCTGCATCCACAGAGTAGCTCTCTTTCCCACTGTGGTAGGCTGTGCCGGCTGGAAGTGGGTAAATGCAAGGGTTGGAAGCTCTTTGTACTCATCTGCAAATTTTGCCAGCTCAGCGATAACATTGATCAGCTTTCTCTTCACCAGCTTTAACGCTTCAGACATGACAATCACATCCGTATTGTCGCCAACGTAACAGGAGGTGGCGCCCAGATGGATGATCCCTTTTGCCTTGGGGCACTGTACACCGTAAGCGTAGACATGCGACATTACATCATGTCTTACTACCTTTTCTCTCTCTTTTGCCACATCGTAATTGATGTCTTCAGCATGAGCCTTCATCTCTTCGATCTGCTCGTCAGTAATATTCAGTCCCAGTTCTTTCTCAGTCTCAGCCAGTGCGATCCACAGCTTCCTCCATGTCCTGAATTTCTTGTCAGGTGAGAAGATATACTGCATCTCTTTGCTGGCATAGCGCTCCGATAACGGGCTTTGATATCTGTCTGTACTCATTTTTCGTTCTCCTTCGGAATAGTTTAATAGTTGTTATCAATTACTTTTCAAAATCGCCTCTTATATCATCCTCAGGCGGATCCAGCGGATAATTTCCAGTAAAGCAGCCTTTGCAGATGGGAAGGCCTCCCGTCAGCTGTTCCAGACGCTCTGTCTTAAGATACCCAAGTGAATCGGCCCCTATCATTTCCCTTATTTCCTCTATTGTACGGTTATAAGCGATGAGCTGCTCTCTTGCCGGTACATCTGTGCCAAAATAGCACGGCCACAAAAACGGCGGGGAGCTGACCCTCATATGGACCTCTTTCGCCCCTGCTTCCTTGAGCATGCTCACGATCCTGTCGCTGGTGGTGCCTCTCACGATGGAGTCGTCGATCATGATAATACGTTTTCCCTCCACCGCTTCTTTTAATACATTCAGCTTTACCCTAACGCTTGATTCTCTGCTGCTCTGCTTTGGCTTAATGAATGTCCTTCCTACATAGCCGTTTTTTACAAAGGCCGTGCCATATGGGATGCCAGACTCCAGTGAGTATCCAAGCGCCGCAGCATTTCCTGACTCAGGCACGCCCACCACAAGGTCCGCCTCCACAGGTGAATCCATCGCCAGGTATCTGCCTGCAAGTATTCTGGAATGGTACACGCTCCGGCCGTCGATCCTGCTGTCCGGCCTTGCAAAATATATATATTCAAAGATACAACGGGCTTCCTTCTCTGCCGGAAGACACATACTTGTATCAGACTTGATGCCGTCCTTTGTGATAGTGACGATCTCACCCGGCAGCACGTCCCGGACGAATTCCGCCCCGATGGTATCCAGGGCACATGTCTCAGATGTGATGATATATGCGTTATCCCTTTTACCGATACACAGTGGCTTGAAACCATAAGGATCCCTTGCTCCTATAAGCTTTCTGGGAGACATGACCACAAGAGAATATGCTCCCTCCACCTTCTTCATCGCATGAAGCACCGCTTCTTCCACAGTAGCCGTCTTCACTCTGGCCCTTGCTATGTGGTAAGCGATAACCTCCGAATCGATCGTTGTCTGGAATATGGCCCCGTCATAGGCCAGCTCCTCGCGCAGCCTGACAGCATTGATCAGGTTTCCGTTATGGGCGAGGGCAAGTGTTCCTTTAATATAATTTAAAACAAGAGGCTGAGCATTTTCCCTGCTGCTGGCCCCTGCTGTTGAATAGCGGACATGGCCCACGCCTATGTCCCCTTTCATATTATCAAAAGTATCTTCTGTAAAAACCTCATTTACAAGTCCCATCCCCTTATAGGACTGCACTACACCCTTGGGGCCTTTTGTATCGCTCACTGCTATCCCGCAGCTCTCCTGCCCCCTGTGCTGTAACGCAAACAATCCGTAATAGATCGTGGATGCTACATCATTGCCGTCAAAATCATATATGCCGAAGACACCGCATTCTTCCTTCAGCTTGTCTGATACCTCCATTTGCGCATGTAAATTGTTTTTCATCAGTTTACCTTTCTTTGAAATTACGACGAGATAAAAGACCGCCCGGAAGCTCATAAGAGCGTCCGGGCGGTCTGTGTAATTGATTACAGTCCGAGGCGTTTGAACACTTCGTTATAAGCTTCCTCTACATTTCCAAGATCCCTTCTGAAACGGTCCTTGTCAAGTTTCTCATGTGTAGTGGCATCCCACAGCCTGCATGTATCCGGTGATGTCTCATCAGCCAGAATGATCTGTCCGTGATAACGTCCGAATTCAATCTTGAAGTCTACTAATTCGATGTTCGCTTCCATAAAATAAGCCTTGAGGACTTCATTTACTTTGAAAGCATATTTTGTAATGATGTCAATCTCTTCTCTGGTAGCCAGGTCAAGAGCGATGGCAAAATAGTCATTGATGAGCGGATCGCCCAGATCGTCATTTTTGTAGCTGAACTCGATAGTCGGAGCTTTAAACTTAGTTCCTTCCGGCACGCCAAGTCTCTTGGAGAAGCTTCCTGCTGCCACATTTCTGATGATAACTTCCAGCGGAACGATCTCTACTTTCTTAACTGCTGTCTCCCTGTCGCTTAATTCCTCTACAAGATGAGTCGGAACGCCTTCCTTCTCTAAAAGCTGGAATACACGGTTGGTCATACGGTTGTTGATAACGCCCTTGCCAACGATGGTTCCTTTTTTAAGACCGTTGAATGCTGTAGCATCGTCTTTGTAATCTACGATCAAGATATCCGGGTCTTCTGTGGTAAATACCTTTTTTGCTTTTCCTTCATAGAGTAATTCCTTTTTTTCCATTTGACATCCACCTATCCTTTTTGTGTGTTTTCTGCATTCATGCGTTTCTTTCGTTCACGCAAAACATGCCAGGTCACCGCAGCCAGCCGCCGGATAAGCGGCTGAAAGGTTACTCTGACATGTGCTGACGAAAAAATTATATAACATTGTATACCATAAAGCAAGTTTTAACTTCTTCCTATTTTACACTTCGTGGAATTTACCAAAGAAATCCTTCATTCTGGGGTTTGTGGAGTTAAAAAGTACTTCCGGTTCCCCCTGCTCCACTATTACGCCATTCTCCATGAATACAACATGATTGGCCACATTCCTTGCAAAGTTCATTTCATGTGTCACTATGACCATAGTCATGTGTCTGGCGGCCAGATCTTTTATGACCTTCAGGATCTCCCCTGTCAGTTCAGGATCCAGTGCAGAGGTGGGCTCGTCAAAGAAAAGGACCTTGGGCTTCAGCGCCAGGGCCCTGGCAATAGATACTCTCTGCTGCTGCCCTCCTGAGAGCTGGTACGGATAGCAGTTCTCCTTATCTGAGAGGCCCATCTGGTCAAGAAGCTGCTTTGCCTCCTCATAGACTTCTTTTTTGTTCCTTTTCTGCACCCTCACCGGCGCGTCCATGATATTTTTCATCACTGAAAAATGCGGAAACAGATTAAAGTTCTGAAATACAAGCCCAAAGTTGGACCTTATCTTCCTCAGTTCATCAGCTCCCGCATATGTGACCTTCCCGTCATTGTCCGTGTACACGGCCTTTTCACCCAGATAAGACAGCTCACCGCCGTCCATGCTCTCCAGCAGTGTGGCGCATCTGAGCAGGGTAGATTTTCCTGACCCTGACGGGCCGATAACGGCAACTACCTCCCCCTGCCTGACGGTCAGGGAAATATCCTTGATCACTTCCAGATCGCCGAAGTTTTTCTTAACATTCTTCATCTCCAGATAATTCATTTCCCCGCCTCCTATCTGTAATAATTCAGCTTCTTCTCAATAAACTCCATAACAAACGCCACCAGGAAATTAAAAATATAATAGAAGACGCCTGCTATGACAAGAGGCACCATACTGGTGCTGGCCGCCGCCAGTCCCTTTGCCACATTGAACATTTCCATCTCGGAGATGGCAAATGCCAGTGAAGTATCCTTTACAAGAGTGATGACTTCGTTTGTGACAGACGGCAGTATCCTTTTGATGACCTGCGGCAGGATGATCACAAAAAAGCACTGTATCCTGGAATATCCCAGCAGCCTGGCAGCCTCATACTGGCCTGTAGGCATGGACTCTATGCCGCTTCTGTATATCTCCGCAAAATAAGCTGCATAATTAAGGGCAAATCCAATGATTACCGCGATAAATCTGTATGAGGTGGAGAGCTTCATCCCGAACAGATAAAACGGTCCAAAATAGACTACCATGAGCTGCAGCATGAGGGGTGTCCCCCTCATGACTGATATGTAAAACTTCGTGATATTCCTTAATACCCCATTCTTTGACATACGTCCGAAGGTCACCACAAGACCCAGCGGCAGTGAAAACAGAAGCGTCAGTCCGAATATTCCCACAGACTTTGCCATCCCTTCTGCTAACTTTGCCAGCATCACCACGATATCCATCTGCATCCTCCCAATGAGGACCCCCGGTTTACTTTCCGAGGATCGTCATGTCTTCTCCAAACCATTTTTTTGAAATCTCTGCCAAAGTGCCATCCGCTGCCATCTCATCCAGCTTCTCCTGCACTGCATCACGGAGCTCTTCATTTCCTTTTTTGAAGCCTATAGCGTACTCCTCCGCCGCTATGGATTCATCCAGAACATTAAAATCAGCACCGCGTTTTTCAATCTGATAATTTGCAACAACTGAGTCCATTGCCACAGCATCCACTGCCCCTGCTTCCAGCTCCATAAATGCTGTGTTGTAATCTGCCACAGGATTAAGTGAGCCAAAGCTTTCAGTCAGCTTAGACATACCTGCGAGAGCCCTCTGTGCGCTGGAATCCGTCTGTACGTCAACTACCTTGCCTGCCAGGTCTGCTTCAGATGCGATCCCTGAATCTGCCCTGACTACAAATACCTGGTCATTCTTCATGTAAGGCTCAGACCATGTGTACTCATCCTCCCTGTCAGTCATAGTAAATCCGTTCCAGATACAGTCAATATTTCCTGAGCTTAATTCTGCGTCCTTCATATCCCATGCGATCGGCTGGTATACTACCTCTGCCCCCAGCCTGTCAGCCACTTCAGCAGCCAGCTCCAGGTCAAAGCCTGTATATTCGCCGTCATCCCCTATAAAGCCCATAGGCGGGAAATCCTGGTCAAACCCCACTGTCAGCTTATCCACTTTAAAATCAGTTTTTGCGCCGGTCTCAGCCTTTGTTTCACTTTCAGCTATCACTTTATCAGCAATCTTTTTATCCGATTTTGTTTCTTCCTCAGTCCCGGCTTCTGTTTCCTCCCCGGTTTCAGCGGCTTCTGTCTTTTTCTCAGTCTCAGCGGCTTCTGTCTTTTTTTCAGTCTCAGCAGCCTCTGTCTTGGCTTCTTCTGTCACTGCCTCAGTTTTTGCCGGTGTCTCTCCTGCCTTCTCTGTCTCTTTGTCCTGTCCGCAGCCTGCCAGTACTGCTGCTGTCATTGCCGATGCCAGTAATACGCTCAATACTTTTTTCTTCATAATAAATGATCTCCTCCGTTTTAAATGTCCGTTATTTTATACGGCATTGCTTGATTACTCTACTCTGGTAAAACAGTAAACTCATACTAGCACAGAAAAAGAAAACTGTCAACAATTCCGGTATAGAATTGGTGACAGTCTGTAGCTGTATGTATCACGAACAAGTGCTTTTATGATACTCCTTTTTCAGGCTTTCCACGATCTCTTCCATTGGTATCTCAGAAAGCTCTCCGGCCCTGGCGCTTTCCTTCGCGCTTATGCTGATCTCCTTCACCCTGGCCTGGATCTTCTGCCTCAGCTCGTCAGGCACCTTCAGCTCCTTAAATTTCTCATCGCATCTTGCCGGCGGCAGGCAGATAACAAGACAGTTCAAATACCTTTTATAAGTCTCTTTTGATTTGACGATCCCATAGGACTGCCACAGGCAGTCTGCCGCTTCCTCGAACAGAAAGAGCTGTGCGTAGGCTGAAGCCATATTGTTGAGGACAGATGCATAGAACTGAATCCCCATATTCCCCGGATTCCTCTCCTGGAGGATCCTGGAATACTCGGAGATGGCATTAATATACATCTTGTATTCCAGCAGATAATCGGCTTTCAGCTTCCTTCTGATATCATCCGGCTGTATCTCGATCTGCACGATCTTCTCCTGCAGGTTTTTAAATTCCTGGTGGGACAGATAGCCGATCTCCTTAAAGATAGGCAGAATGAAGTTTCCTATGCTCTCTTCTCTCTCCAGCTGCTCGTACAGTCTCTTGTACAGCTTCTTTAACCCCAGCTCATCCCTGATCCAGTCACACAGCTTTTCATTTATAAGTGTCTTATCAATGAGATAAATATTTTCTTTCAGGTAATAGCACAGCTCCTCAATAGTGTAGATATTTGCGCTTATGCTTTCTATATAGTAAGGATTCTTAGCCTTTTTTACCTGACACAGGTAATAATTTCCCACAGCGTTTCTCCTTTCTATAGCTTTATCACCGTTTCCCACTTTTTCCCTGAGGAAGGCCAGAAGCTTCCCATTCCCAGATCCTCTATCTTCACCCGGCACTTATCCTTTCCTGAAAATTCCATCCTCATGTGGAGCCTGGTAGCCTTATCCGGCCTGTCCGGAAGTTCCGGGAACTCTATACTGTGCTGGTACTGCTCCCCTCCCCTGATGGATTTTGAATAAAATTCAAGGCTTTTCGTGCCGTCTATGAGAAATTCACATTCATGGTAGGCCTCATACCAGTTTACCCCCGCACCGATCAATGGGTAATATGTCTGCACGCCCTTGATGATCATATCCATCCCCAGGTTATACTCTATCATATCCTCTCCCTGGTACAGATAGCCTTCCATTGAAATAGCCTTTGCCTTTTGCATGGCGCTGTAACACGCCCCTTTTGTATACAGGTTTATCCCCTGGTATACATGGCGCCTGCGGCAAAGGAACTGGAGTGACTGCGCTGCCCATTTATCATTGAATTCCTCACCGATCAGATACGCCGATGAATAGGCATCCTTCCCAAACATCTTCTGTATCATCTCCAGGAACATACTGTCCCTTTTCTGGTTCCACACTTCCTCTTTTTTCCCCTGCTTCTTATCCAGCAGCAGAGATGCCTTCTTGGTGACTGTCACTACATACGGCTTCGTCTTCTTGCTGATATCCAGCTCATAGCCGTTTATCATATCACCTTCGTACTCAAAAAGGGCTACCTTATAAGTCCAGAGCTGCTTGCTCTGATTCAGCGCGAAATAATAAAAGCTCTCCCTGTAATCCTGCAGACTGACTTTGCTGCGCTCCACACCCAGCACCTCCAAAGCCTGAGGCACTGCATCCACCCACGGCCTGTCCATCTTCCGCATGGTGACTGTTACCCTCATCCTCTCCGGAGGCCCTGCAGCAGAAAGCATGTCGAAGCACTGCCTGAAAAAGTTGGAGAGTGCAACAACTCCCAGCTCAGCCTTGTCCTCCACAAGTTCAAATATATCCCTGGGGGTAGGTATCTGGTATTTCTCTTCTCCCTTCACCGTGCTGACCGTCATTGGTTCTGTGCTGGCGCGGTTATAAAATGCAATCTGAGAATATACCCTGCCCAGGTCAAATCCCACAATTATATCATTTAATTCGAAAATCATTGAAACCTCCATGTCCAGGCTTACATAGGCGGAAACAGTTCCTCCGCCAGAGCTTCCTGCTTCAGATACTGGAACAGCCTGTCTCTGGCTGCCTCCTCATTGCCTTCTTCCACAAACCGGCTCATCTGGTTGATCAGCTCATACCTGCTGCTTCCTGTCTTCGCCGCCTTATTGCTGCAGACTATCTCCTGCTCTTCTGTTATCTTTTCTTTCCCGTTCAGGTCCACAGTGAAGTAATAAACCAGCTTCTCTCCATAGAATAATGTAAATTCCTCGCTGAAGATGCCTTCAAACAGATTTCTCATGGCAACTGCCTGTTCCCTTGCCGGCTCCCTGCCCCCTTCTACCCTGTAATGGAGCACCACATGGGCTTCAGGGTTAGTGTGGTATTCTATAAAGGTCTTGTCAGAAAGCTGGTATGCCCGAAGCAGGGCCGGGTCAAACTTCTGATAGAAGGCAAACCTGATCTGCCTTGTGGCAAATTCCTCCAACAGCTTCTTTACATTCTCCCTCTGGCTTGTCAGCAGGGCACGCTGCTGGGAATAATACTTCAGGAGCGCCAGCTTGCACACTTCAGGAGTCTCCTTCCCCTTTTCAAAACCTCTCTGTACATACTGGAACACCTGGTACCTTACAGGAATTCCCCTTACAAAGTACTGGTAAGACTGGAATATAGCATATGCCCTGCAGACAGCTTTCTTGCCCAGCTTCCTTCTGTAGGACTCGAAAACCTCTTCTGTTCCCTTTCCCCCTGTCCGCATGAACAGCATAAATACAAGTATCTTTTCTTCCAGTGTAAAAGCATCCATCTCAAATCTTCTGGCCGCTCTCCACACCCATTTCATGCTGTCAACAGGCCCGTCATAATAATTGATCAGATAATCCAGGATCGTCTCATCATATTTTCCGCTTGAAAAGCAGTAAAAGCACAGATTCTCAAGCATGGCATCCCGCTCATATTCCAGCTGGAGAATCATTCTGCTGCATATCTTGACCATAGCTGCCAGATCTATATGCTCCGGGCCATAAACGGACACCAGTTCAAAGGCTTCCGCGCACATACCCTCATCCGCCAGTAGTTCTATCAGTTTCTTTTTATCAACCCGGACAAAGTCTTCGAAATCAATGCGGTGAAGATACTCATACAGGGATTCTTCGTGACGGTTCTCATAATAGAAATTCAATATTTCCTGGCGCAGCTGCTTCTTATAATCTTCCCTTACCTCACTGAACTCGAGCAGCCTCCTGAATTCCTCTGTATCCTGAACCTGGATCTGCCCTCTTTTCTCAGCACAGCTGCATTTATACAGTACCAGCCCCGGATTGTCCGGCACCAGCTCCTCACAGTATCCCAGGAAGGCTTCCTCATCCATCAGCCTTGTCAGGCGGTAAGGTACTGATGACGCATACCTGGCCCCCTCTTCATCTGCCAGAAACAGGACATAATCATCAGCATATATCT
Source organism: Murimonas intestini (assembly GCA_003148945.1). Classification (GTDB taxonomy): domain Bacteria; phylum Bacillota; class Clostridia; order Lachnospirales; family Lachnospiraceae; genus Murimonas; species Murimonas intestini. The sequence continues at coordinate 141,155 of QGGY01000002.1, forward strand.
GTACGTAAGCTTTTCCGTTCACAACAGGCACAATCTGTTCCTGGTTCAGCTGGCTGTGTATGACAACAGCCTTCCTGATTCCCGGCACCTCACATGTAAGCTCATATGTAAACATTGTCTTGGCAAGTCCGTCGGCCAGCTTCTTATTCAGCAGCTGTTTTGTCAGGAATGTCCTGTATATAAGAGCCAGGTCTGGATTCACTCTCCCGGCTGCCAGCTGGTCTATCATGAACTTTTCCATGGCCGGCCGGTAGCTCTGATATGTCTGGCTGTCAAATTCCCTGTTCCTGATCACATTTGCATATACAAATGCCTTTTTCCTGTAACCCAGAGTATTATTATATGAAAAATACATGCGTATGATCTGAGGCAGCTGCTTTGTCACAAGGCTTCCCATGGATTCGATGTAATATTCATAGAGCCCTGTCAGCCTGATATCCTTTTCCACGCCCTTTTCATACCATTTAAAATATTCATTACCTGTCCTGTGGCCTTTTATGAGCAGTGAGCAGACAGCGCTCACCAGCTCCCTGGACGGATACAGCTCATAGCACTTTTCCAGTATCCCATACAGATCCTCTGAGAAGACCTTATAACGCATGGACACATCAGTCACCTGCATGGCGATGGTCTTAGTCATGGCTCCTTCCCTGCAGATGAATTTGAGCAGCTGGATATAGAAATCATCCAGCCTCTTCATCAGCATAGGCTCCTTGAGCAGCAGCTGATATGCCTCTATGTACATGATCGGGCTGCGGCAGCCATATATGAACTGCTGGCAGATAGCCCCGAGCTTGTCTGAAGGATGGTTTAAATACCTCTCCTGCAGATAGAACAGGATCCACTGGAGCACCCAGCTCTCTCTGTTCTGCAGAAACAGGCTCTCCACCTGCTCCTCAATATAGTCTACATACTTCAGGTCTTTATTATAAAATGTGGTCAGATACAGGTAATATCCCAGTATCTCCGGAGTATTCAGCTTTTCTTTATGGTCGTCCAGCCTGTCCAGAATAATGCAGGCCTCCTCTGACTTGTCCTCGGCAAACAGCATCTGGACATGAAGAAGTGTGATCATCGTGTTATCACCGCCGGCTCGCTGGTACGCCATGACTGCATCCTGTGTGTTTTCGATCCACGCGTTGATATCCATCTTGCGCATCCTGAAATCAATATAAGAACGCATCATAGCCGCCTGGGCCTTATGCTGCTTCCACACAGACTTGTCACGCGCCTGCCGGGACCTGGAAGCTGTAACAACAAACTCCAGCGTCTCATAGCATGTCTCTATCCTGACCCTGGCGAAATTCTTCCCCCCATGGAGTCTGCTCTCATCTATAATATAGGAGATATCATAAGAACTCCCCAAAAATTCATCTGTAGTCACCACAGGATGCTCAATTGTAAGAAACTCTGCATCAGACGTGATATCAATGCGCAGAAATCCCCAGCCATCCTTTGTGATCTGGACTTTTTCCTGAGTATTGGCAGTGACGGCATCAAAAACAGCTGTCCTCTTTTCAAGAGACAGGTGGATGGGATTCTTTCTTCCGCAGCCTATCAGGAACTCTTCCATACAGCTGTAGCTTACCGCCTGGTTTCTGATCCCTTCATATAGGGCCAGATGCTCCGGAGCGCATCTTTTTATCATTTTAGAGAATTCAGGGGACAGAAACAGCACATAAGCCTTCTGGAAATCCTGCATGGCCAGCTGGGTAAATTCCTCCATATCATGTATCTCGCTGGTGGAAGTCTTGATCACTGCCCTCTCTATCTCTATCCTGTATGGTATTTTATATTCTCCCAGGTTAGAGCAGATGGTGAATTCCCCTTCCAGGACATCCCCCTCCTGCATCCCCTTTGTATCAGCCTCATAGATTATTTTTGTCTCCACGCCAAAAAAGTCCGTAGGCTCATATGCCATGCGGGCGCTTGTGGAATAAATAAATCCCTTCATTTTCTTTTCTGCCGCGTTAGACAGCATAAAACTCCCTCTGAAGCTTTCACCCTTCTTCAGGACCAGCTCTATCTTTTCCTTAGGCAGAAGCATCTCAGGCGCTTCATATTCGTATATTCCATTTAACAGTTGTTCTATTCTTCTCTTCAAATTAGTCACCTGCGCTTATTTAATCTCGTCTCAGTATACCACTTTTTTGACATATTGTGCAACTGCCGGGCGATATTTGTCAAAAAAGCGGGGGCGGCGTGTTGCCGGGCACGGAGTGAACAGTAACGGGGCAGCATAAGCCGCCCCACCTATTTTAGCATCTTCTTCAATTCATCCATAAAAGTATTCACATCTTTGAACTCACGGTAAACAGAAGCAAATCTCACATATGCCACGGCATCCAGCCCTTTAAGCTTATCCATCACCATTTCTCCGATTACACTGCTCTCTATCTCCCGGTCCTCACTGTTAAAAAGCTCCACTTCTATTTCATCTATCAGCTGGTTGATGCGCTGTACAGGAATAGGCCTTTTGTAACATGCCCGAAGCACGCCGCTTTCTATTTTAGAACGGATATACTGTTCCCTGTTGCGGTCTTTTTTAATTACGATAAGCGGTATTGTCTCCACCTTTTCATATGTAGTAAACCGTTTTCCGCACTCGTCACACAGCCGGCGCCGCCTGATAGAGCTGTTATCATCTGCCGGCCTTGAATCTACTACCCTGGTATTATCCTGATTGCAATATGGGCACTTCATGACATGTCCTCCTGATCCTTCGCTGAAATCCGCAGCTGCTCTGTAAATGGCAGGCTGCCGCCATAAATCGTTACTGTGCACTCCGTGACCAGTAACCATAAATCTTCTTTTTTCTGAGTATAGCCAATCTTCTTCCTTATGTCAATCTTTAAATCAAAGCCAGCCGAATATATAGTAACATGACCTCATATATATAGTACAAATACCTGAATTCTACGGAGTTAGTATGCGAATCTGTGAGCTAAGGCAAAAAGAAGTGATCAACATATGCACCTGCAGATCTATCGGCTGCATCGGGGATGTGGATATTGACTGTAAGACAGGATGTATCCTGGCCATCATAGTCCCCGGCCCCGGAAAGATATGTTCTTTTCTGGGCCGGGAGACGGAGTATGTCATACCCTGGTGCTGTATACGCCAGATTGGGGACGACATTGTCCTTGTTGAGATCGATGAAGAAAAATTTTATAAAAAATGCGAGTGATCATTCACCATGTTTAATGAGTCCAAAGGCTTTTGAACATTCCATCACAAGCAGAGGGACCAGAATCAGCCCGAGTGCGGCCAGATACATCCACACAGGCAGGATAATGAGTCCGAAGGCCTCTGCTGCCGGTGTAAACACTACAGCTGCCACCAGCAGGACAGATATAAGGGCTGCCATATTCAGCTTTCTGTTTGTAAAAAAGCCTGTTTTAAACAGCGAGCGGTTGGAACGCATATTGAATGCCTGTACTACCTGTGAAAGTGCCAGAACCATAAACGCCATGGTCTGACCTCCGGCCGCTTCACCTGTCACCTGTATTCCGATCCTGAAGGCAATCAGGGAAAGAAGGCCGAACATAAGCCCCTGCAGGGCGATCCTCAGTCCGAACCCCCTGGCAAATATTCCCTCATCCTTTGGCCTTGGCTTCTGATCCATGATGCCCTCTTCCACTGCTTCCATTCCAAGAGCCACAGCCGGAAGCCCGTCTGTCACCAGATTGATCCACAGCAGCTGCATGGACAGCAGAGGCGTCTGGCGCCACAGTATCATGGCGCAGAACACAGTCAATACCTCTCCAATATTTGTTCCCAGCAGGAAACCTACCACCTTCTTAATATTGGCATAGATCCCGCGCCCCTCTTTTACAGCATCAACTATAGTTGCAAAATTATCGTCAGTCAGAGTCATATCCGCTGCACCCTTTGCCACGTCTGTCCCTGTTATTCCCATTGCGCAGCCAATGTCGGCAGCCTTCAGCGCCGGAGCGTCGTTTACACCGTCCCCTGTCATGGATACGATCTGGCCTTTAGCCTGCCATGCCCGCACTATCCTTATCTTGTTCTCAGGAGATACTCTTGCATACACAGAGATGTGCTCTACCTTTTCAGCAAATTCTTTTTCACCCATCTCATCCAGCTCTGCTCCCGTTACAGCCTGGTCACCTTCCCTTAGGATTCCCAGCTCTTTGGCGATAGCCGATGCCGTCACTACATGGTCCCCTGTGATCATGACAGGACGGATGCCTGCCTTCCTGCATACACTGACAGCTTCTTTCGCTTCCGGGCGGGGAGGGTCTATCATTCCCACCAGACCTTTAAAGGTAAGCCCGTTCTCCAGTTCGCTGCTGTTTAGTTCCTCAGGTATCTCCTCTATTTCTTTTACGGCAATTGCTATTACCCTGAGGGCCTGCCTGCTCATCTTCTCGTTCTCTTCCCTGGCCTTATCCACATTTCCTGAGACGCACCTGGAGAACAGCATATCACAGGCGCCCTTTACAATGACTGTATACCTGCCGTTCATTTCATTAATGGTTGTCATCAGTTTCCTGTCTGAATCAAAGGGAAGTTCTCCCAGCCTTGTATATTCAGAATTAAGCTCATCTTTTTCCATTCCGTTCTGGCATGCTGCCAGAATAATGGATGTCTCTGTCGGATCGCCAATATGCTGCACCTGCCCATCTTCCCTGATCTGGATGGAGCCGTCTGAACACAGGGTCCCCAGTTTTAAAAGCTCCCGCACCTTTTCTGAATTGCCGGCGCCTATATCCTCAGTCCCCTCTTCCCCGTCGACATAAGCCTTCACCAGCGTCATCCTGTTCTGTGTCAGGGTCCCTGTCTTATCGGAGCAGATGACGGATGCGCTTCCCAATGTCTCTACAGCGGGCAGCCTTCTTATAATAGCATTTTTCTTAACCATCCTCTGCACGCCTATGGACAAGACTATTGTCACGATAGCCGGCAGGCCTTCCGGAATGGCGGACACAGCAAGTGAGACAGCTGTCATGAATATTTCAAGAGGGGCAATCCCATCTGCGAGGCCCACAACAAAAATGACTGCACAGGCGGCAAGAGCCAGTATCCCCAGATATTTTCCCAGCTGCGCCAGCTTCTTCTGAAGAGGCGTCTGGGCATCCTCTGCACCTTCCAGAAGATCTGCTATTTTTCCCATCTCAGTATCCATGCCTGTGGCAGTCACCACAGCTGTCCCCGTACCGTAGGTAATGCTGCATCCGGAGTAGACCATATTGACCCGGTCGCCCAGGGCCGCCTTTTCCTCCACCAGGACCCCGGCATCCTTCTCCGCTGCCACCGACTCGCCTGTCAGGGCCGATTCTTCTGATTTCAGGCTGCTGGAACGTATCAGCCTTGCGTCAGCAGGCACGAAGTCGCCAGCTTCCAGCCTGATGATATCTCCGGGAACAAGCCTGGATGCTTCCAGCAGCTCTTCCTTTCCGTTCCTCATCACCTTTGCGTGAGGAGCCGACAGGCTTTTCAGAGCATCCATAGCCTTCTCTGCCTTTCCCTCCTGGAGCATTCCCATGACTGCATTTGCCACAACTATGGCAAGGATCAGCACCGGTTCAAAAAATTCTCCCCCATCCCCTTCATGTACTGCTATGGCAAATGAGACAGCGGCAGCAGCCAGCAGGATGACGATCATTACATCCTTAAACTGCTCCGCAAACCGCTGGAGATTAGTTTTTTTCTTCTTTTCCTGAAGCTTATTCTCTCCGTATTTCTGTATACGTTCCTCTGCCTGCACATCCGTCAGGCCCGCATCCGCATCTGTCTTCAGCTCATCTAAAAGCTCCGGCAGTTCTCTGCTATATGGCACCATTTTACTCCCCCCATCCTGTTTTATATTTATTTATATAAGATACCATATTTTTCTAGTATAGTACAGGTGAAACGTGATATAATGGAGCCAATAAAATACTGACATAGGAGGACCACATGGAAAAATCAAAAGTTTACTTTATCAATCTTCACACTAAGAACAACGACAATCTCCAGAAAAAGTTAACCCGCCTGATGAAGCATGCCGGAATCGACACAATTGACTTTAGCAAGAAATTCACAGCTATCAAGATACATTTCGGAGAGCCTGGAAATCTTGCTTATCTTCGCCCCAACTATGCGAAAACTGTAGCCGATATGGTGACATCACTAGGCGGCAGGCCTTTCCTTACAGACTGCAATACACTCTATGTCGGAGGCCGCAAAAATGCTCTGGACCACATTGAGAGTGCGTATGTAAACGGATTCTCACCATTTTCCACAGGCTGCCATATCCTCATAGCCGACGGACTCAAGGGTACGGATGATATTCTTGTCCCTGTTGAAAATGGAGAATATGTAAAGGAGGCAAAGATCGGACGCGCCATTATGGACGCAGATATAATAATTTCCCTCACTCATTTTAAAGGCCACGAAGCCACAGGCTTTGGCGGCACTTTGAAAAACCTCGGCATGGGCTGCGGCTCCAGAGCAGGAAAAATGGAAATGCACAGCGCCGGGAAGCCTCATGTAGAGGCAGAGGACTGTATCGGCTGCGGAGCCTGCAGCAGGATATGCGCCCATGAAGCAGCTGTAGTAAAAGACAAAAAGGCATCTATCGACCACAATAAATGTGTTGGATGCGGCAGATGTATCGGAGTCTGTCCTCAGGATGCAGTCAAGGCTGCTTCCGATGAGTCAAACGATATTTTAAACAGGAAGATTGCTGAATATGCCAAAGCTGTCGTGGACGGACGCCCAAGTTTCCACATCAGCCTTGTCATAGATGTATCCCCTTACTGCGATTGTCACGGTGAAAATGATATTCCTATCGTACCTGATGTGGGAATGTTTGCTTCCTTTGACCCCGTAGCCCTGGATACAGCCTGCGCTGATGCCGTCAATGCCCAGCCGCCTATAGCCGGCAGCCTTCTGGCAAAGAGTACAGATCATTCCCATGACCATTTCCACGCTGTCAGCCCGGATACCAACTGGAAATCAGCTGTTGAACACGGAGTGAAGATCGGTCTTGGAAACAGTGAATATGAGCTGATTGAAGTTAAATAAAACGTAATTGTTCAGTACCTTCACAGTTACAATAAAACTACATTAAGAGCCATAATAAGAATCCGCCTGGATCTTTCATCCGGTAAAATGATTCTTACTATGGCTCTTATATGCATATTCACTTGGCTTGTTGCCCGCGGGAATAAAATTTAGTTTGTTCATATGAACTTGCGCACTTCCATAATATCAGCAAATGTACGAATAGGATAATCTGTTCTGCTATATCCTGCCGCTTCCCCGATTCCAATTGCCTTCATTCCGCTGTTCACTGCTGCATCGATTCCTGCACAGGCATCTTCCACTACAATACAATTCTCCGGTTTTTCTCCGAGGTATTCTGCTGCTTTTAGAAAAACTTCGGGATCTGGTTTGGATTTTGAGATATTCGTACCATCGGATACAGTGTCGAATACCTCCAGCAGCTGTACCCGCTCCAGTATATATTTCGCATTTTTACTGGACGAACCAATTGCCAGCTTATATCCCATAATCTGTAGTTTCCTGAGTGTATCTCTTACTTCCGCTGTCACATCTGAGGGCTTCATTGCAGAAAGAAGTTCAAAGTAATATCTGTTCTTCTCTTCAGCAAGCAAGTTTTTTTCATGATCTGAAAATTGCCGCTCCGCCCTTTCCAGAATAATATCCAGGCTTTTCATTCTGCTTATACCCCGAAGCCGGTTATTAACCGTCTCATCAAAATATACACCAATCCGGTCAGCCATCTTCTTCCAAGCCTGATAATGATATTTATCAGTGAATACCAGAACACCATCCAGATCAAATATGAAAGCCCTCACTTCTCTATCCATATTTTCGCTGTCCCTCTCTTAATATGTTCATACCAGCCCCAGTTCCTTCAAAAACACTTTCTTATCCCACCGGCCGTCAAATTTCTCCTGTGCCTGGATAAACGCATCACGGATGACCGCATCGCCGTCCCGCAGACATCCCTGCATATGAGCGCTGAGCAGAATGTCTGCATGAATGTGCATCAGTTTATAGAGGCTTCTCATATAGTTGTCATAGTCTGAATCAAGAAACCATTGATCACCAATCCATGCTTTCTCACCATAAGCACCAATATGAAAAACGTCTCCCAGAAACATAATATTCTTTCCATTCATCTCTACAAGATACACTACATCTCCTATACTGTGTCCAGGTGCTTCAATCACAGAAAACTTTAGTCCGTGAATCAGCAGTTCTTCTCCGTCTTTTACGTATTGATCCGGTACAAATGGTTCATAAGCTGCAGGATATGCATAATAAAAGTTCAGGGGATTCTCTGCTTCCTCCACAGAAACAGCCTTATCCCCAACGATTATTTTTGCTCCCATGCGCTGCAGCATGGCAGTATTTCCGGCATGGTCTCCATGAGGATGGGTAATCAGTACATGTGTGACCGGCAGACAATCAATTCCCCAGTAACGCATATTTTCCAAAACTATCTGCCAATCGCTGTCATCCGTACCGCAGTCCACCAGTATGAGCGCGTTCTCTGCCTTTATAGCAAAGATATTCGGAACCATACGGTATTCCTCTCCGGCCAGTTTGTATACATCTTTTAATATCTGCATCTTCTATTTTCTCAGCACAGGCATCATAAGCTCCCGCACTTCCCTTTCTGTTGTTCTGTTCTCAGATACCACTCATCCCCGTCCCACGTCTCATACGGCAGCGGCCCCATTGGCAGGGCCTCCTGCACAAAATCCGGGGAATAGGGATTGTACAGCTTCGAAGGATGATCCGAATGTCCCGTTTTACGAACATAAAAAGTTCTCTGATCTGCCCATCCTTCGGTATATGGGCACTTCACATGGGAAACCCACCGCATATGCCATATTTTCCATTTCCCGTTTTCCAGAATAAAATCATTGGCATAAGCGCCAAAACACCAAACCGATTCAGGATTTGCCCCCGGGCTTCTCTTCACCGTCTCGATCCCGGGGCTCCACCAGACTCCTCTGGCTGTCTTTCCGTCCCCTGCCACTTCAATAAATGGCGTGGTGAGATAATGCACCAGCATGACTCCTCTATACGCTTCCTCATCCATATCATTATAGGTGCCGCAAAACAGATTTCGCACCGCATCCGGTCCGCAGCAGGGATCGCTGTCCGCAATCTGCACCGAAACATCCGGGGTTTCCATGGCAAAATCCATAGGATGAAGTGACATATTTTTCTGGTTATGCATTACCTCGTAATGTGCCATCAGGTTACAGATCTCTTCCTTGGCCAGAAGCCTCTTAACTTCTTTCTCCAGTTTTTCCAGCTGTTCTTCTATTGGTTTCATCTCTCCGCCTCACTTATTTATTTTTCCATGATAATCCGGAATCCCCTACAGCTTCAGATCCCACATACCACAGAACGGGTCAGCAGGGCTGCTTCCTTTAAATTCTGATTCTCCCGTCAGCTTCTTCAACACTGCCCTTCTGGTATACTTAGTTTCAGTATATGCATTGATATAAGTGCCCACCATCGGTATATCCATGAGCAGATACGGGCTTTGAAAGGATACTGCCACAGTCGGAATATCCTTCGTGTAAGAAGGAATTTCTCCCATCACCACAGACTTCCACACAATCCGGTATCCCGCCTTTGCGCCAAGATAATACAACATCAAATCATATTTTTCAGAAATTTCACCAAAGGATGCTCCTCCTTTACCGATACTGGGAATCTGCTGAATATCAATTTCACTGACCTCAAATCCCTTTTCGCGAAGCCCCTCCAGAAAATTCAGGTACTGTGAATCCGTACTATATCGTACAGACTTGACACTTTCTATATTGACAAGCAATATCCTCCTGTACTTTTCCGGGGTAATGGGGAGTATCTTATCCCTGTCCTTTACAAGGGTAACAGCACTGTCTGCACACTCATATGCCAGCTTTTCATGTTTCTCACACCGAATACAACTATTCTCCGGCTTTTCTTCCGGAAGAGGTCTTTCATACAATCTCAGTTTTGCTTTCAGAGCCAGAATCCTCATTACAGCATCATCCAGTCTCTCCGGCGTAATAATGCCATCCTCATATCCTTTTTTCATAAAAGCTACATCTTCATCATGATTTACTGTAAAAAGCATCATATCAATGCCAGCCGCAATCATATAGGGAACCGCTTTATCTCTCGCCATGGCGTTTGTAAAACCGGCCATGTGAGTATCATCTGAAACAATAACACCATTGAATCCCAGTCTGCCTCTCAACAGGCCATTTAGCAGCTCTGGTGAAAGGGATGCCGGCAGAATATCTCTGTCCTCCTGATCCGGATTATAATATTTACTGCAGGCCGGACACTTAATATGTGCCGCCATCACAGAATCCGCCCCTGCCTCAATCAGTGCCTTATATACTTTTCCATAAGTCTCATCCCACTCCGTCACCGACTTTGTATTTACAGAAGCGAGCCAGTGCTGATCCCTAAAATCCATTCCGTCACCCGGAAAATGTTTAATTGCCACGGCCATTCCGTTATCATGACAGCCATCCATATACGCTTTCGCCATCTCGATCACTGTATCCGGATCACTTCCATAAGTACGGGTACAGGTAACCGGACTCATAAAGTTATAATTGATATCGATAATCGGGGCATAGGACCAGTTACAACCCACTTCTCCCCCTTCCTTTGCACTTATTTCCCCCACAATCTTTGCAAAACGTGTCTCCCCGGCCGCAGCAATCTGCATCGGTGATCCGAAGAAAGTTCCAGTTGTGAGCACTCCATTCCCGCCGCACTCAAAATTTCCGGAAAACAACAAAGGTATATGGGACCGCCGGCTCATTCTGCGAACATATTTTACCAGTTCTTCCCTGGTTCCACCCCGGAACATAATTCCACCGGGATTAATCCCGCTAAAGGCCATCTCCTCCTCTTCATCATTGCAATTCCAGATAGTTTCACAGAAAATCTGCCCCAGCTTATCTTCTGCAGACATATCCGCAAAGGTTTTGCATACCCATGCTTCCTGTTTCTCATCCAGAAAAAATGGATTCCCCTTCAAATCAATCATTGTCCTGTCCTCCTATATCAATTTCATATATGCGATACGCTCTACCCCTTGTATAATCTGTCTTGTCTGTATCGGGTACCCCTGTCCGTCCAGTATTATCTCTAATACATTCTGTGTATCCATACAGACTACAAATAACTTATCCCGCCATAGTGCCAGTTGTCTGGGATTATTTCCCGCCAAAGGAAATTCCTGTTTTTTTTCCAGTAACCCGTTTTCTAAAACTGTAAAAACAGTAAGCACATCCGGTCTTCTCGTGATGGTGTACAGTTTTCTCTTATTGTAATTTAATAAAATCCCGGATGGATGCGGATAGTCAAATGATGTGCAGGGAATATCCCCTGGCCGGCCGTCTACCACCATCAATTCCTGCTGCTTACTCCAGCCGTCACTCTTCTCTCTAAACACTGTGATCAGGGGTTCTATTTCCGATACAACATATACATATTCCTGCTCCTCCTGATCTGAAAAGTGTACACTCAGAACATTCCGGGGACCGGTCATTGGCCGGTGCTTTAGTATCCCGACCGGAATAAACTGCTCTTTTTCATCACTGATGCGATATATCCTGGTCTCGTCATTCCCCCTCATCGGTATGTAAATAAGTTTTTTCTCCTGCGCATAATACAAATCATGAGGCGCCGGACTGTCCTGAAAAACAGGAAGCGTACCTCTACCGCGGAAAACAATGTGATCCTTAAGCTCCCCGATGCTTCCTGTATCTGTTCTGCGAAACATACACAGACTGGCCTCATCAGAGGCAAACTCTGTTACAAGCCTGCCTTTTTCATTGCAGTAAGTCACACAAACCTTAGATAAATTACTGCCATGGTTCAGCACAACAGCATATCTTTCCGTCAGTACAATGCCCACAGGAAACCCGCCATAAGAATTGCATCTTTCAAGCAGTGTCAGAGTATGATTTTTCTCTATGCGGTAAACCTGAAGTTCTCCTCCCGGAGTATTTTCCTCATGATAATTTGTTTCACATGCTGCAAACAGCAGCCTCTTTTCCTTGTCACAGGCCAGCATGCTGATACTTTTTCCAGTATCAATTGTCTGACACAGGGAAGTTCTCTCTTTCTCATACTGATACAACAGCAGTTTTCCGCCCTGACTGGCATTATAACTTTCCGCCCATGTACCGATTACCATATATTTTTCCATAGTATAAGAATGGCTGCTGATGTGCAGCAGCCATATCCTCCTATCAATTTAACTACTTTCCAAGAAATTCATCCAGCTGCCTCTGTTTTTCATCCATATAAGCCTGAAGCCCCGCTTCATACAGAGCATTATTAAACTGTTCAATGGTGGCATCAATATCTCCTGCAAATCCCCACTCCAGAAGTGTTTCATACTGAGCCAGTACAGACTGCAGTGCTGTGTACTCTGCAGAAACAGAAGAGTTGTCCATCACAAATCCCATCGCACAGGTCTTATCTGCGCTCTCATTGAATGCTTTCAGCTGTTCATAAAGATCTGCCTCATCACCTTCCCATACATGGGCAAGATAAGCATTTCCTGCTTTCCAGGCGGCTTTATCCGCGTACCCTGAGGATTCCGGACCATCTGCTGCAAAACCATCATCTGTCACCACATAATGTTCACCCTCGATACCATAGCTCAGAAGGTTTACCACTTCCTCATCGGTGTAAAGAAGATTCATAAATTCCATAGCCTTTTCAGGATATTTGGAATTAGTTGGAATCGTCCACATCCAGCTCTGCACGCTCATGGTAAATGCCGCCGGATGACCAATAACTGCCGCCTCCAGTTCATAATTCTGAACTGTATTCTGGTTCTCCACGATTGCCCCTGGTTTCCAGCTCTGCATATAGGAAGCTGCAAGCCCGTTGGAAAGCAGCATCTGCACAGAATTGGAAGAATCTGTGGTTATGTCAGGATAAATATACCCCGCTTGGTTCCATTGAGTCGTCAGTTCTACCAGATCACGGAATTCCTCAGATTCAAACAAGTTCGATACTACCGGCTCATTGTAGTCCATAAGAACTCCCAGCCTGTCTGCCAAAAAATCTACTTTTTTAAACTGTTTTACAAAGAACGGAGACTGTGTGGCAGAGGCGCCTGTCACATAAAGTTCAGGATGCGCCTCATGTATCTGTTCAAAAATCGGTGTCAGATCTTCATAGTCAGACACTGTAGAAAGATCAATTCCTAATTCATCTATTATATCTTTCCTGAAAAGGAATGCATTCTGTGCACCAAGGTCACGGCATGTGGTCACTCCATATATTTCACCATCAACAGACGCCGCATCCAAATAATCCTGTCCAATCACTTCTTTAATTCCCTGGCCATACTCATCCAGCAGATCGTTCAGACCGGTGAGCTGTCCTTTGGATACATATCCTGAGATACCAGTGCCAAAGAAACGTCCGAACATCACATCCAGCTGTTCACTGGGTGATGATAGGATCAAAGTCAGCTGGTCATTAATGTTTCCATAAGTGAAGGCTTCCAGGGTTACAGTGCATCCTATTTTCTCCTGTGCAAGCTCACTCAGCGCCGCTTCAATCTTATCAATATCGGCTGGAATCTCAGCATACGCATAACTCACTACCAGATTTGGCATTTCTTCTGCGAGAACTGTCGCCGGGCTTGTAAAACTCATAGCAGATACCGCAACAGCGCTGGCAAGCAGCATACTTAAAGTTCTTTTTTTCATTTTTCCTTTTCCTTTCTTTAAATAAATTTATGTGAAGGATCAACCCTTGACACCACCTACAACAATACCTCTGACAAAACCTTTCTGCAGGAACGGATATACAATTAATAACGGAAGTGTTCCGACTACTGCAATGGCCATTCTTACCGTATTGCTTGGAAGTGCAACTCTGGAACTGGCAATTCCTCCCATGGAAGACAGAGCCTGGATACTCTTAATCATCTCGTTAAGTACATTTTGAATACTGTACAGGCTGGAGTCTGTCAGATAAATAAGACCGTTATTCCAGTCATTCCAGTAAGAAAGTCCAATGAAGAGAACCAGGGTTGCAATCAGCGGCTTTGTCAGCGGAAGTACTATTTTAGAAAATATCTTCCCCTCGCTTGCTCCATCGATTCTTCCTGATTCCAGAATCTCCAAAGGAATACTCGATTGAAAATAACTGCGTGCCATGATTACAAAAAATGCTTTCACCATTAAGTTCGGAAACAAAAGTGCCCAAATCGTATTCTTCATATGAAATACGGTCGCCCACATTATATAACTCGGCACAAGTCCCCCGTTAAACAAAAGCGTAAATAGTACCAGAAAAGAGAGTATATTTCTTCCAGGCAGTTCTTTTCTGGAAAGCGGATACGCCAGCAAAAGTGTCATGCTCACCCCCATCAAGGTTCCCAGCACTGTCACAAACACAGAGATCCCGTATGCATGAATGATCTTACCGCCCTGGCTGAACAGATAAATGTATGCATCCAGGCTCCACTTTTTAGGAAAGAAAGAATATCCATACTGCATGATAGATTTATCCTCTGTAAATGACGAAATGATCAGCAGCAAAAAGGGAATTAAGCAACACAGTGAAAAAAACCAGAGGAAAATATTTTTAATCACACCATAAAGAGTGATTTGTCTTTTTACTTTTAGATACATGCTCCTCATACCTCCTTAGAATATGGCGTCATCCGGACTTATTTTCCGTACAATCAGATTTGCCGCAATAATGATAACAAATCCTACCACAGCCTGATACAACCCCGCAGCTGACGACATACTAATATCTCCTAATTCCAACAAGCCGCGATATACATATGTATCCAATACATTGGTCGCCTGCAAAATTGCCCCGGAATTTTGAGGAACCTGATAAAATAATCCGAAATCCGAATAGAAAATGCGGCCAATATTCAGCATAGTCAGTGTAATAATCGTAGGCTTAAGCAGCGGAATAGTCATATACCGGATCTTCTGCCAGGCAGTCACCCCATCCAGCGTGGCAGCTTCAAAAATTGAATCATCAAATCCCAGAATCGTTGCAAGATACATCACACTGGCATATCCGGCATTCTTCCAGGTATTTACAAATACCAGGATAAACGGCCAGTATTTAGACTCCATATACCAGTTCACCGGCTTACCCCCAAATGGAATCAAAATACCTTTATTGACCAGCCCATTGGTACCCAGGAAAGCGTACACCAGATAGCTGACTACAACATATGATATTATATAAGGTATCAATACACATGCCTGATGGAAGGATCGCAGCTTCTTATTCCTGATCTCCGACAGGAAAATCGCAAGAGCCAAAGATACTACTAACGCAAGAATGATAAATACCAGATTGTAAAGGATTGTATTTCTGGTAATGATCCACGCATCCTTGGTACGGAACAAATATTTAAAATTTTCAAACCCACACCAGGGACTCTGGAAAATACCTGTCTGAAAATTCACCTTTTTGAAAGCGATCACTAATCCAGCCATGGGTATATAGTTATTGATCAAAAGATAAATCATGCCGGGCAGCATCATTATATAAAGCCATTTGTATCTCACAATGTTCTTTCTAGTCTTAGATTTCATGTTTTCTCCTCCTCTTGATCCATATTTTATATGATTGGTATATCAAAATCCATTACCTAACAGTCCATTCAGCTTCAATTTTGTTACCTATTCTTTTAAATAAAATCTTAAGCAGCTTACTATTTCCATATTTTCCCATATATAGTTAAGAATTCAAAATATAGAAAGTAAAATTTTTCACTAAATTTGTGATTGATAGTTGAGATTGGTAACTTTTCTTTGTATAATAATATTGATCTGAAACATTAAAACATACAGGTGAGGAAAATTAAATGGATACTTTTATGACAATTTTAAGTGAAGAGACAGGTTCCCGTCGTTCTGTGTATTCGTATCAGTATCTTCGCAATAATAATCAGATGGGCTACCATACAGAAGACAGGAATGGTTCCCTGTATCATTGTCTGAATCAGGATATAATGGTCTCCATATTGCAGTATCAGCGTGAAAAAAATGTAAAGATCAGCATGTTCCTTAATGATATTCCATTTAACCATGAAATTTCTGATTTGGAAATGCCCCGCCACCGAAATGATTTTATTGAATTAACCTATGTCATTCAGGGTACCATTTCTGTCATTGTTGATCAGGAATTGATGACCTTTACAGAGAATGAGTTATACCTGATCAATCCCAATGTGCCCTTTCAGGAGAAAAAAAATATATCCGATGCTGTTGTTTTTAATATCAGTCTTCGTTCTTCCTTTTTTAATGAGATATTATTGTCAAATATTCCGGAGGATTCTCTTCAGGGTTTCCTGCGAAAATGTCTTATGAACGAAAAAAACAGCGCTAAGATGCTCCGCTTCACACCTTCCATCCATTCTGTACAAAAAAAAATCAGTGATGTCTATTCACTGATTCTGACAGAATATAAAACCCGTGCTACAGGTTATATGCTTATTATACAGGGTTATTTCACAAGGCTACTGGACTATCTGGTATCGAACTATCAATTTTCTTTTTCGGAAGATGTGAAGAATAAATACAAAGAATATATGTTTCAGGAAGTCAAAAATTATTTGTACACCCATTATCAGGTGGTTCAGCTGCAGGATTTAGAAGACACATTTCACTACAGCGGAAATTATTTTAACCGTCTTATCCAAACCTTTACCGGAAAAAGCTACTCCTCTTACCTGATCCATATCCGTCTCAAGATTGCAAGGGACATGCTTGAATACTCCACAAAAAAAATCGATGACATTATGGAACAGGTGGGATACCACAACAAAGGATTCTTTTATAAAGTATTCACAGAAAAATACGGAAAAACTCCCGCTGCTTATCGGCGGGAGTTAAAGAAGCAGGACGGCAGGTAAAACCTCCGTCCTGTAACTTCATTCCTAGTCTGTCATGCTGCTCACATATATCCTATCCGGGTTATTTTTTTCAAATATCTTATTTCAGATAATTCTTCATACTCTTAAGAGCATTTTTTTCCAGCCTGCTCACCTGGGCCTGGGAAATGCCTATCTCATCAGCCACCTCCATCTGTGTTTTCCCCTCATAGAATCTCAGTTCAATGATATGCCTCTCCCTCTCATTGAGCCTGTCTATAGCTTCATTCAGCGAAAGGACCTCGACCCAGTTCTCCTCTTTATTCTTCTTATCACTGATCTGGTCCATCACGTAGAGTGTATCGCCTCCCTCTGTATAGACAGGGTCATAAAGGCTGACCGGGCTTTGTATGGCATCCATTGCAAACACAATGTCCTCTTTTGCTATCCCTATCTCCTCGGCTATCTCATTGATGGTCGGTTCCTTTAAATGTTTTTTAATATAGCCCTCTTTCGCATATATTGCTTTATACGCCGTATCACGAAGGGAACGGCTGACACGGATACTGTTGTTGTCCCGCAGATACCGCCTGATCTCACCGATGATCATCGGAACCGCATAAGTAGAGAATTTAACATTCAGGGTAGAATCAAAATTATCTATAGCCTTTATCAGGCCTATACACCCTATCTGGAATAAGTCGTCAGCATTTTCATTGCTGCTTCCAAAACGTTTTATCACACTTAGAACAAGGCGGAGGTTCCCTTTTATATAGAGTTCCCTGGCCTCTTTATCACCCTCCTGTATCTTTGCAAACAGAGTTACTTTTTCATCATTTGTTAAAAGTGGGAGTTTTGCTGTATTCACACCACAGATTTCTACTTTATTAAGAGCCATAATAAGAATCCTCCTAGAACTATTTTCTAGTAAAATGATTCTCACTATGGCTCTTTCGTATTCGCTCAGGCCGAAAATTTAATAAAGTTTTGCCCCTTGACAAAACAAGCTATTTTTTTGTAGTCCAAAGTGAACAATCCCAGACATCTGTGACAAGGCCTTCATAGAATTCAGGCTCGTGGCAGACCATCAGTATTGTTCCTTTATATTCTCTTAGCGCCCGCTTCAGCTCATCCTTGGCATCCACGTCCAGATGGTTTGTAGGCTCATCCAGGATCAGCAGGTTTGTTTCCCTGTTGATCAGCTTGCACAGCCTGACTTTCGCCTGCTCCCCGCCGCTTAAGACTCGCACAAGGCTCTCAATATGCTTTGTAGTCAGCCCGCATTTTGCCAGCGCAGAGCGCACTTCATACTGGGTGTAGGCCGGAAATTCATCCCATATTTCCTGAATACAGGTGTTGGGATTGTCTTTTGGCATTTCCTGCTCAAAATATCCGATCTCCAGATAATCCCCAAGCTGCACCTTGCCTGACAGAGAAGGTATCAGCCCCAGTATGCTCTTTAACAAAGTAGTCTTTCCAATGCCGTTGGCTCCTGTCATGGCAATCTTTTCACCGCGCTCCACTGCAAAATTAAGCGGCGAAGAAAGCGGTTCTCCATATCCAATCACAAGGTCCTTGGCTGTCACCACAAAACGCCCCGGCGTTCTGGCAGTCCTGAAATTAAATTCAGGCTTCGGTTTTTCCCTTGCCAGTTCAATGACATCCATCTTATCCAGCTTCTTCTGCCTGGACATGGCCATATTCCTGGTGGCCACTCTGGCCTTGTTGCGCGCCACGAAATCCTTCAGCTCGCTGATCTCCTGCTGCTGACGGTTATAAGCTGCTTCCTTCTGGGCCTTCTTTACTTCATATACCTCCTGGAACTTATCGTAATCACCCACATAGCGGTTCAGTTCCTGGTTATCCATATGGTAGATCAGGTTCACCACACTGTTTAAAAACGGGATATCGTGGGAAATCAGTACAAAGGCATTCTCATATTCCTGAAGATATCTCTTCAGCCAGGCTATGTGCTCTGCATCCAGGTAGTTAGTCGGCTCATCCAGCAGCAGGATATCCGGTTTTTCCAAAAGAAGCTTTCCAAGCAGGATCTTGGTCCTCTGCCCGCCTGACAGCTCCGTCACATCCCTGTCCAGTCCTATATCTTCCAGCCCCAGGGCACGGGCTATCTCATCCACCTTGGCATCTATCACATAAAAATCATGCATGGTGAGCATATCCTGGATAGTGCCCAGCTCATCCATCATGGTTTCCAGTTCTTCCGGGGAAGCCTCTCCCATCTTGTCACAGATATCATTCATCTGTGCCTCCATCTCAAAGAGCCAGGAAAAAGCGCCTTTCAAAACATCCCTGACAGTCATCCCTTTTTCCAGAACTGTATGCTGGTCCAGATACCCGGCCCTGACATTTTTAGCCCACTCGATCTTTCCCTCATCCGGCATCAGCTTGCCTGTGATAATATTCATAAAGGTGGATTTACCCTCACCATTGGCCCCCACCAGTCCTATATGTTCGCCCTTTAAAAGACGGAAAGATACATTCTCAAATACTGCCTTGTCCCCAAACCCATGGGACAGATTCTCTACTGTTAAAATACTCATGCATGCTCCTCTTACACTTTTCTTTATTATCTCTTAATACTCCTCAACATTATACCCAATAAAGCAGGATATTGCAACAAAATCAAATACGCCGGGGTATAAAGAAAAGGAGGCCATGATAAAATGATTTCTCATTTATCACAGCCCCACTTCAATATTCTGCTATTCCATTTCTAAAGCAATTACGGCTAACAACTCAACTGCCCTGTAGGAACCATTGACAGATTGCTGCTCTGCTCCTTTACAATTGGCATCATTTGTACTCAGTGACTCTGATATATCACCTACTATTGATGTACTGCTGCCATCCACATCTACTTCATGGGCAATAATTGTCAGCATATCAACCATCCTGTAAAATCCATTAGCTATCTGCTGTGGCGCTCCCGTACACTGTGCATTTTTAGTGCTCATGTCATCTATTACAGATTCTATAAAAGATGAATAAATACCGTAGGTATCTAATTCCCATGCAATGACAGCTAAAAGTTCCACACACCGGTATGTACCATTGGCAGATTGCTGCGGCGCCCCTTTACATAAGGCATTATTGGTTTCCCAGGTATCTACGATGTCCATTATCGCGTCATTATACTTACTATCCGTATCTAACTCTATAGCTATGGTTGTCAGCAGCTCAACACTGCGATAAAGTCCGTTTACAGACTGCTGAGGAGCACCTGTGCAAGTTTTATTATTCGTATCCCAATCATCCAGTATATCTGAAATCATATCCGAACATATACCTGCAGTATCATTTTCCATTCCTATAATAGCCAGGAGCTCTACCATACGGTATGTACCGTTGGCAACCTGCTGGGGCGCTCCCTTACAGCCTGCATTATTCTCACTGAGAGCTTCCAGCGAATCATTGACTAAATCACTGTAGCTGCCGGCCATTACATTTAATGACGTGGCTAACAAACATGTAAGAACACATAAACCTGCAATAATCTTCTTCAGCTTTTTCATCCTTTTCATCTTTCTCCCTCCTAAAAATAAGACAAAATAGTATATAAAATATTTAATATTATATCATATATTTGTCTGAATTGTCAATTTATTCTGACTTTTATGCAGATTCGACAAACCAATTTAGTTACTGTTCACACGTCACCATCCCGCGAGGTGTTTTCGTGCGTATTTGCACGAAAATCCCGAGGGCTGCAGCGCGAAACGGCGATTTTTGCCGTTTCTGTGCATCGCGGAGCGTGTTACTGGTCACGTAGTGAACAGTAACTCAATTTATTTTTGCCTGGGAGTCTGACTTTTACTGTTTACATCTCACCCACATGTAAATCCGGTTAGAGCTGCAGGCCGCTACAGGTCCACAGCTTCAAACCTCCCTGCCGCACATCTGTATGTGAGCAGCATTCCTCCTGCGTATACCAGCATTCCAAATATCAGGACAGGTATCTGCCTTACCATCATCTCCGGCGCTGATGTATCAAGCCATGTATCCAGGCCCGGCACATGGATGGCTGTCTCGGCAGCTGCCACGAAAATACACAGGGGCACAATTGCCATCAGAAATGCCTTTCCGGCCTTAAATGCAGTTTTGAAAAAGCTTATAAAAAATACTGCATTAAAGATGGCAAACATTATAAAAACAAAGCCGAAGAATGCCGGGTTTGCTTCTATGCCCGCATCATTTGCCCCCATTCCCACTGCCTGGCGTACAAAGATAAAAGGAATGCTAAGCAGGATCTGTGCTGTCTGTGCAGCTGCCGCAAACAGGCATCTTGCCTTTACCACATCCCGCTTTTTGATGGGCAGTGTTGCCGTAAAAAAAGTATCCTTATTCTCTCTTCCGTTTATAAAACAGAAAAACAGGCCAAGGCATCCGTAAAAGAATATCACATAGAATGGATATGCCGGAATCAGGAACATGGCTCCAAATGCCAGCGTAATATACAGCATAGGATGGGCTACCAGCCTGAATTCTTTATAAAGCAAACTCTTCATCATAATTCTTCCTCTCCATCTTTACCATGATCTCTTCCAGTGACAGCTCCTTCTCATCCGGCTCCCTCAGTGACTGGAAGGAATCCAGAAACTCTTTTTTCCCGGAACATTTTACGATTTCTCCATCTTTAATATAGGTAATATCGTCAGCACATTTTTCCAGGTCGGACGTAATATGAGTTGAGAATAAGATGCTTCTCTTTCCGTCTTTCACAAGCTTCTCAAAGATCGTCAGCAGCTCATCCCTGGACACAGGGTCAAGGCCGCTGGTAGGTTCATCGAGCACAAGGAGCCTGGCATGGTGGGACAGCGCCAGGGCCAGCAGATATTTCACTCTCATTCCCGCTGAAAGCTCCTCCACACGCTTATTCTCATCCAGTTCAAATATCCTCATATATTTCTCATAATTCCCTTCATCCCATCCCGGATAAAACTTCTTTGTCACACCAGTTATCACTTTAAGCTTCTTTTTCATGTAAAAGTCGATTCCGCCGAGGACAATTCCCATGTTCTGTTTGCAGTATCCTTCCTCTTCCCTGAAATCTCTCCCAAACATGCTGATCGCTCCGCTGTCAGGATGGACCATGCCAAGCATGGATTTTAATGTAGTGCTCTTTCCGGCCCCATTCTTGCCTATAAACCCCATGATCCTGCCTTCTTTGAGGCTGAACGAGACATTTTTCAGGGTAAATGCCGGGTAGCTTTTGCTCAGTCCCTCTACCTTCAGTAATTCCATCTCATTCATCTCCTCCGCCAGATTCTAAAAGCTGTGAAGTCAGATCCATAAAAACTGATGTCTTCACAATGGCAATACCTGCTCTCTCAGGAGCTTCATCTCCCAGCACCAGCAGCTTGTCACCCGGCCTTATCTGAAAGATTTCCCTAGCCTTTTTAGGGATAACGATCTGGCCCCTGTCGCCCACTGTCACAACTCCAAACATGTGCTTCCCCTTTTCAGGTATCGCCAGTCCGTTTTCATCCTCATCATAATGGATCAGATTATCTATGGTCACATTATAGAGGGCAGCTAAAGCGCTGCAGTTCATGATATCCGGCATAGACTCTCCATTTTCCCATTTGGCTACAGCCTGCCTTGACACATTTATCTTATCCGCCACCTCTTCCTGTGAATATCTGCTGTTCTTTCTCAATCTGCGAAGATTCATGCTAATCATATTTTTCATGTTTTTCACACCTCCTGAAAACATTTTACCATAGTTCTCAAGATTTTCTACCAACCATAATTTACATGAATGTTAATACTTGTTACGTCAAAAAAATCCCTGTGCAGACTGCCGCCTGCACAGGGATTTTTACCTTCATTCACCGATCAACCGGCATTTTTTCTCTCAGACATGTACCGGATACATCTTCCGGCGCGCTGCTTATGATGCTGCTTTGAGAATGTTGCCGCTGACATTGTGGCCGCTCTGTTCAGCGCCGCCCTGTGTCCACTGGCCAGTGGTTGAACTCCATGTCACAGTTGTCTTGGAGGAACCGCTGGATGTATATATTACCTCTGTAACTTTATTTGACTCTATTGTTACACTGTAATTTCCCGGAGCATCATCTTTGATATAAGCATCAATTGCGGCAGCCGCTTCTGCGGCGCTGTATGTGGGCGCTTTCTTGGCATACTCTTCAGAAGCCACTGTCTGTGCTGCCATCAGCACTACCCTGCCTTCTAAAACAACTTGTTTTTCTTTTGCTTTGTCGATCCATCCCAGCAGGGCAGGTACCAGGATTGCGGCCAGGATAGCCAGAATCACCAGCACTACTATAAGCTCTACCAGTGTGAATCCTTTTTTGTTTTCTTTTGCTCTTTTTGCTTTTTCAAAAATACTTTCTCTCATCTCTTTAATCCTCTCTTGTACTTATTGCTCTTGTCCGGCAGTATTCTCATCAGAGTACCTGCGGCTCTTTTTTACAGCAAATAATCCCAGTCCCGAAAATAAGACTGTACCGGCTGCCAGAGGCAGTACCGGCCTCTCTCCTGTCTGCGGGGCTTTTACGTCTGTTGCCGTGGTTGCAGCCGCCTTCTGTCTGTAGATCAGAGCTACGGGAGATGCTGAGTGGAAATCTGCGGCTATCTGGTTCGCGCTTACCTTGTTCCCTTTTAGGACCTCCCATTTATGTTCTTCGCAGTAATGCAGAACATCTACCTCAATGTAGTCTGTCATGTTATTTGCCACAAATGTGACTGTCACAGGGTTTTCCTCGGTTGGAACTACATCCGTGATCTGAAGCTCCATAACAGGTGACAGGAATTTATACTGGGACATATCCGCCTTCTCAGTTTGAAGTCCGTCAGCTGTATAGATATTTATTTCCGGCAGCTCTTCGCCAAAGGCTTCTGCCACGGTAGTATCCCCTGACGCCCCGTTCAGCCTGTCCACAGCTTCCTGGAGCTCAGCTCCGTACATACCCGGAGCTGTCTTTGTCAGAGATACGCTGCCCCTGCTGGCAGATATCCCGGGCATGTCAATGGCCCCGACGATACTGCCCGCCGCCATAACGGTGGCAGACATGGACATCACAGCTGCCGCGGCAGCTATTATTTTAAGAATCTTTTTCTTCATATTTGTTTCCTCCATTTCACATACATAAGTCAGATACCCCGCTGCAGGCAGACGGGCTATGAAACATGTTATCCGCCTGTCACTCAAGCTTTTCTGTAAGATACGCCTGAACGAGATACCTGCTGTCCTTCCCTGCACTGTGGCAAGTTGAGAGCGTCAGGATACTGCTGCTCTCATCTACCGGCACATCTGTATCCAGGGAAGCTTTCATTGTACGCTGTCCCATGATTTCATCAATATAAGCTTTCCTGCTATCCTCCTCCCTGCCCAGATTATAATTCAGCAAGATATGTTTATCGTCTGAGAGGTAAGCAGCAAATATCCTGTATTTTAATATTGCATTGGGCGTATATATTGTAATTTCATCATGGTCTTTCATAAACTGGCTGTCCTCATACTGGTGCAGCCCGGCAAACATAGAGCCGTCCTTCATGTTGTGTCCATAAAGGACGGTAAGCTGGTCACTAAAATCCTTAGAATTATAATGCTCACTGAATACTGCTCCGCTGACGCTTTCTGTCCGCTCAGCCGTGTGAGTCAGGTAATAGCTGTCATCATTACTGTCCTGTACGACCGGATAATCGATCTCTGTACCGGGTATTGTTATCCAGGCATAGATGTCGGGATTCTGTTCCCTGAGACTATGGAAATCTACAGGGATGTCGATTTGTTTCAATTTTTTTCCGGCGCTGCCGCTCTGGGCATCATGACCCGGCTCTGTCTCTTCTCTTAATTGCCCCTGAGCTCTTACGCCCCGTTCCCCATCCTCCCCGTCAGTATCCTGAGCCTGTATTTCCTGCTCTTTATCCTGCTGCCTCATCTCTTCATATTCTCTGCGCGCTTCATTTTTCTCCCAATAATCTTTTCCGATGTCCAGGGCTAGTATTCCTGCCACGGCAAAAGCGCAGACTGCTGCGCTGACCCAAATCTTTTTTTTCATCACTGACCGCCCTCTGTTTTTACTTCCGTATAAAAAATATTAAGAATAAGTTCATACAGTGCCTTATCATCCACATAAACCTCATCATATACACTGCCCCGGGCTGAATCTCCCTTCAGCATCATGATTCCGCTCTCATCAAGAGACATGGACAGAATTTGTGTGGACAGATAGACTGCTTCATCCGGGGTTATATCCGTAACCATTTCATCTGTAAGATTTTGATATAATGTCAGGGGAAGGGCCATATCATCCTTAACTGCCTTCAGAGCCTGTTTCAGAAAGCTGATTATATACAGCTTCTGTCTGGCCATACGCAGGTTGTTGCTGTAGTCAATGCCTGTATCACGCCATTTCATAAATGTGAGTGCCTGCCTTCCCATCAATGTAACGGTAACTCCTTTTTTTAGTTCTTTATCTGCCTTGCTCAAATCCTCCGGCACAGTCACAGTGACGCCGCCGACTGCATCATTGATCCCGATGACCGCTTCCATATTCAGGGCTACATAGGCATTGACAGGGATCCCATAAAACAGATTCGAGACTGCGTCCACCATGTACTGGCAGCTTTTCTCTTTCCCGTCACCGAAGGCGTATGCCAGTCCAAGATGGTTAATGGATTCTCCCAGATAATTCCCTTTATAGTCAAAGGTCTTAATATCAGTCATTGTGTCTCTGGATATCCCTATTATCTTCATTTTCTCTTTTTCATGATTTAAGACCAGCAGAAAAATAGTGTCAGCCTGCCCGCTCTCACCTGATATTCCTTCTCTTTTTTCAATGACCTCACTCCTCTGGTCTATTCCCATTATCAGTATAGTGGTAAGGTTTTCATTGTAACGGTAGGCCCTGCCTCCGTACCAGATGAGATCTGGGTCGTAAGAATACATTGTATTATCTTCACCTTCTGCTGTACCATCCTGCCGGGAAACCATTCTATTCTCCACAGTACTTACATTGTCTTTAACGGCCTCGGCCCCGCTCACCCGCAGAAAATGGTAGGTTCCCAGTATTCCCATAATACAAAATACAGAGGCGCTGCTTAAAACAAGCACCCCCCGCAAACAATACCTGGCTGCTGACTTTCCGCCAAATGCATGTTTAAATGCCAGAAGTATAAAAGCCCCTGCTGCTCCGCCAAGCATGTTAAAAAGTATATCGTCTACATCAAAAGTACCTGTTTTCCCTAAAAATTGCGCAGACTCAATGCCAAGGCTTATTAAAAACGCAGCTATAGTTCCTTTTGCAGCCCTCCATTTGCCCTGACTGTGCCAGCACACTAAAAACCCGGCCGGAATAAAAAGGGCTAAATTCAGAATATCTCTCACAGCTGCTTTTCCCAGATGGTCCGCTTCCCAAAGGTCATTTAACAGGATAAGCTGGACCCTGGCTTCATTCTGTACTTCCCTGGTGAACAGGGTAACTGTCAGGATTCCTGCCAGATACACAAGAAAAAGACCATTTATACAATATCTTTGATACACTGTCTTTTTCTGTTCCTCCATCTTCATTTTAGGAAAGATCAAAAAATACAGTATAATGAATACTGCTGCAATTCCGCCGGCCGCTGCGTAAAACACTGCTGGTACCGCCTCAATTTCACTGGACATTGTTTCCAGGGCTTTGCTAAAATCACTTAATATTTTCACTCTGTTACCTGTTCTTCTTTTACTATCAGCTTCAGTTCCCTGATTTTGGACTCATTTCCATCTGTATCTATTACTGAATATTTCAGTATGTATTCACCAGGAATATTCACGTTGTATTCTCCTCTAATCTGTATATCCCTGTACAAAATATATCTGTCATCTTTATCATCTGAAACATCTTTCACCTGTGCAAGCAGATCAAATTCCTCACCTGCTTTGATCTCCACTGTGTCATTTACAAGTGTCAATACAGGAATTTCCGGATTTACAGTCTCTGCCTCCTGTTCCTCCATATTTTCCGTCTGGCTCTTCTCTTTTTCTGTATTTTTATTATCAGCTAACTTTTCTTTGTTATATTCGTCATGCTCTTCCCTGAACATCTCCTGCTCTTTTTCCGTTAACTGTATATTCCTGATTTCTATTGTTCCCTGGTCTTTATCTCTCAGGTTCAATTTGTCATCTATCAGACTGTATGACCTGAAAGATAGGAAAATAAATAACCCCGCCGCAATAAATAAAATGCCAGTTATCAAATACTTTTTTTTCATGAAATCGCCTCCGCTATAAAGTACTCTCTGTGTCTAACTCTTCCTCCTCACTGTTCTGTACATATCTGCTGTATTTTTCATATTTTCCGTAGTAACCGTATCTTCCATAGCCGTACCCTCCATATGATGATATGCCTCTCTGGCCCCGGTTCAGCAAATATCCCATCAGTTTTTGCCCCCGGTTCACTTCTGCGATCCCTTCCCTGATCTCATTAATCTCAGCATAGTCATACCTGACGACATATACAGAAGCATCTGTATAACGCATCATCAATGCCGCATCCCCAAACATATGTGAGGGAGGAGTGTCAATAATGATAAAATCATATGATACTTTAAGCTGCTCCATCAGTTTCTCCATTCTGTCATTATCCAGAATCACGGACAGCTCACCTTTTATTTTTCCGGCCGGTATCAGATGCAGGTTTTCTGTTATTCTTACAAGGATATTGTCCTGACCGGCTTTGCCCGTAAGATACTCTCCCAGCCCGTTTTTCCCTGGATCTGTCTCCAAAATACTGCTGACAGAGGGGCTCCTCATATCTGCATCTATCAATATTGTCTTTTTTCCTCTCTCACTGAAGGCCAGTGCCAGATTTACTGACAAAACACTTTTCCCTTCCTGAGGAAGGGCACTGCTAATAAGCAGCACCTTTTTATCTGACTGCTCCAGGCGTTTCTCCAGACGCTGCTGGGCGGATAATACCGACTGCTTAAATGACAAGTCAACTCTCTTTTTATTTATAAGCAGCTGATTTCTTTTCTTATTTTTCCTCTTTTTGAAGCGTACCTCTGGCACAAGTGCCAGACAGCCCAGATCTGTAATTTTTTTCATATCACTTTCTTTCCGGACTGTTTTGATTGTCAGTACGTATCCTGTTGCGCATATAAAGCAGAATGCCAATCCATAAATGATCCCTTTTACAATGGAATCAACAAGAGAATAGCTGTTAACCGGAACACCTCCGGATTCCACCCTGTCAACCACCTGCATCTCTACAGTTCCGCTTGATCTGGAGGCCCACTCTGGGTAAATCACCTCCAGCAGGTCTGCTATGGTATCAGCATTCAGATAATTATTTGCAGAAACTGTAATCGTAAACAGATTTGCCCCCTCTGTGTTGGATGCAGTAATTTTATAGTTGGGGTTTATTGTCTCCCCTTCAACCATAGCCAGCATTTCCTTTGTAAATTCTACGCCGGTTATTATACCTGGTGCCGTCTGACTCAGCCGCTTTGCTATAGATGCGTCTATGGCCGTATCACCTGTTTTTGTTACTGAATATGTAATTTTGGCTTCATAAACAGGCTGATATGTAATATTCAGATATAAAACTGTCGCAGCAGTTACAGCTGCTAAAGCAAGTATTATCTGCATCCAGTATCTTCGAAAGCATCTGAGATAATCATCCATCATACCGCCCAGATCCATTGCAATTTCATCATCATATAATCCTCTTTGTAAATCATCCTGCATTTTTCTACTCCTATCTCCGGGTACTGCTACGATTCTTTCCCATAACTGCTGTAATATCTGTCATATTTTTTTCTTCTGTCTCCTGATGTGCCGCCGCCTTTTACTGCATTGAGCACACAGCCAAGTACATTTGCGCCTGCTTCTTCAAGAGTGTCTGTCACATCGTTCACCATACCGGCCCCCACTCTGTCCTGCCTCATGACAACCACAGCAGCGTCACAGAATTCTGCTATCGCCTCAGAATCTCTTACTATGCCTACAGGAGGCGTATCAAAAAGGATATAATCTACTTTACCTGACATAAGTCTGAATAATTCCCGGAATGCCTGACGAGTCAGAAGCTTATCCGGTTCAGCTTCCGGGCTGCACTGAAATACACAGTATAATTCCCGTTCTCTTCCTTTGTATATGACTTGTCTCAGTTCAGAATTGCCCTTCAGATATTCGGATAATTCCTGTTCCTTTTCCAGAGTGATATCAAAGATCTTTGCAAGTGCCGGCCTTCTCAGATCAGCGTCTATCAGCATTACCCTCTTCCCCCGCCGTACAAAACTTAATGCCAGATTTGCAGCAACTGTTGATTTCCCTTCATTTTCCTTAATGCTTGCAATCATGAGAGACTTCATCTGGGAATTTTCCATTTTTTCCTGAATCCTTGTGGTAAGTTTATCCATCTCTTCAACATAAGCAATATCCGTGGCACTCTGAGATATCAGGATGGACTTCTGCTTATTTTTCTTCTGGTATACAATACTGCCCAGATAATCTGCATCTAATAAACAGGCTGCCTGGTCTCCGCTATAGATCTTATCCCCAAACAGACATTTCAGTACAACCAGTCCTGCTCCTGCGATTAATACCATTAAGATCACAACACATGAATACAGCATTGACTTATCACGGCCAGCCGTTATATTGTCTGCTGACGGAGGCTCCAGGCTGTTCAAAAGATATCCTGATTCAAAATAACCTGACAGAGAAGGGTATGCCTTTAATGCTGCTTTTAAAAGACGGAACGCATCCTGTGAAGTCCCTGCTGATGCCTTTAGCTTTATAACATTGCTGCTTCCTGTCTGCTCCGCCTCCACTCTTCCCGCAAGCTTTTCTCCATCTTCTGTTTTCCGCATCTGGTCTTTTAATGTATCACTGTTTAATGCGCTCATACATCTGGCTACTGCTGCATTCATATTGTAATCATTCAGTTTTGAGGCAGAATTGTCCCTTGGTATCACCGCCAGATTCGTTGTGGCAGTATATTCCGCCGGCATGTAATAATTCAAAAAAATGAATGATACAATCCCGCATATTCCTGCCGTCATCAGGATTATCTGGAGAAACCGGCAAATGGAACGCCGCAGGTAAGGAATGTCAAAACCTGCATAATCCTGTCCCCGCTGTAAATTCTTCGGTGTCATATCCGTTATCGTCCTTTCTGTTTATGAGGTAGTTACTCTACGATCACTATTAAAGATGCATTGCACTCATAGCCTGTCTTTTCTGACTTATAGGAATATTCTGCTGAATATATACCCGGAACATCAGTATCCACATCAGAATGAATATCGATCCTGGAAACAGATATGCTGTGTGCGTCTGACGTCATGTCCTCTGTATTATCTGTATTATCTGTATTCTCTGTCTTATCCTGTGCGGGTCCGATCAGCAGGATTCCCTGATCATTTACATAGTCCAGGTAATCTTCCGGTCTGAATTTATCCCCCTTCTCTATATAAGTCAGATATTCTTTTAAAATTATCTGGGGCCGCAGTGAGTGTTCCTCATAACTGTCCTCATAAATTTCTATCTGAACAGGAAGCAGCGCTGAATCTCCCACGCTGTTTTTAACCTGAAGCGTACAGTCATAGATTCCCTTATCAGGTTTTTCCGGAATAGTATCATTGCCGTAAAAAGTGATAAATGGTGAAATATCCCCGTCAATGCAGTCATCTGCATGCACATAATTAAATAATGAAAAGTCCTGATTCTCCGGAAACCTCAATCTTTGTGTAAGAGTAAACCGTGGTTTTCTATAATCTTCATAGTATAATGTTCTTGAAATCCTGCCTGCATTATTAGATTTATCAAAGGCCACATAAGTCACGGTAAAAGCATTATCTTCTCCTTCCTCCTGCTTTTTGATATTTTCAATCAGTATACTGTCCGATACATCTCCATCCTTATCATCAAAAGCCGCTATCCCTTCCAGTATTTCCTGGTCACTGGCATCCAGTCCTACCGTTATACTTTCTGATCTTGCGCTGAGTACAGGGCCCTTAGGGTCAGCTGCTTTTTCATTTATATATAAGTAATAGATACCAGCTATAAGTGAAACAAAAAATATAATGCCAACGATGTTTTTAATTCTTTTCATTTTGCCTTACCTTTCTATGCCTCTGAGCCTGATCGTTTCATAGCCTTTTAATATTCTGCTGGGATTTTCTGACAGCCAGATATGAATATCACGTCTTCTATAAGACTTCATAAGAACCTCTGCCAGTTTCCCCATAGCAGGTGTACGCACCTCTGTCCCATGCGCGTCTGAGGCGATCACACCGGCTATTCCATTCCGCAGAAAACCATGCGCCAGCTCCCTGCACCGTACTCCAAACCCGCCAGACAGGCTTTCCTTGTTTATCTGCAGTACACAACCTTTTCTTTCAAGAAAATATGCCAGCCCCGGATCCCTTTGCATAAAATAATATCTTTCCGGATGAGCCAATATTATCCTGTAATTCAGCTTCTGCAGCATAGATATCCTGCTGCAGACATTTCCCGTACTCTCATTAAACGGAAATTCTACCAGGAGATAATCCGTACCATTCACAGGAAGAAACCTGCCGCTTTCCACCATCAGCTGCGTGTTCTCATCCAGTAAAATTTCCATCCCCGGATAAAGAGTAACTGGTATCTTTTTTTCATACAAAACTTTCCTCAGTCTGTTCAAAGCTTTAATATAGCCTCTAATATCATATGTATGATAACTGCAGTGGCTGGCTGCCACCATATGATGTGTTCCTGTAAACCCTGCCATGGCCGCCATGTCAGCCGCCTCTTTTAAATTCCCTGCGCCGTCATCTAAACCTGGCAGAATATGAGCGTGGATATCAACCATTTTTTCCTTTCTTATTTATCCTGTAAAAAGAACCTGCTATCCTGTTAATGTTATCTTTAAAAAATTTATCTTTTAAAAGGATCAGTACTGCAAAATAGATGCATGCACCACTAACCATCATAATTGCCGTATTTAAAAACGAAGGGAAAAGCATAATATTTTCCCACTGCAAAACAAAAAACATCAATCCTCCCGCAATCAGATAATTTTTGGACAGCAGAAAAATTCTCTTAACCGAAAATTCTTTACGCACTATATAAAGCTGTACAAGTGCTATTACTGTCTCCGCCAAGACGGAAGCTATCGCTGCCCCAATAGAATAAAATACAGGAATAAGAAAAACATTTAGTATAAAGTTAACGCCTGCACCTATACATACTGTTAATGTAAACATATTTTGTCTTTGTGTAGGTATCATATACTGCATGCCAGTAACGTTATTGATCCCTATCGCCAGGACAAGGAAGCTCAGCACACACAGCAGAGGGATCACCTTATCGTAGCCTGCCCCTAAAAACCAAGGCACTAAATTTCCTGAAATGCCGATCAGCCCAAATGTCAGAGGAATACCTAAAAACCACACGAAATTATACCCTCTGTACATATACATCTCCACGTTCCTGTTTTCCCTGTGGTTAAAATAGTAACCAATGCGGGGAATCATCACTGTTCCAAGTGATGTCACCAGCGTTAAAACCATTTTTGACAATTTTAAGGCCTGTTCATAATAACCATTCTCCGCTGTACCGGGTGAAAAAATTCCTATCATTGTCTTATCTAAAACCGTATAAATCTGAATCGCTATAGTTGGTATAAACAGAGAAATTACTGTTTTTAAATTTACGCAGGGATGTAAATTTCTCAAGTCCGGTTTGTCTATATAGCGCGGCAGATAGAACCACAGTGAAATATTGCTCAGCAATTCCAGACCTACCAGGCCGGCAGCATATATCAGAAGATCATTCTGGGACTTAACAAACACAAAAATAAAAATAATTCCTGCCAGCTTAAAAATCACATTTCTCAGCACCGTCTTTCCGAACTCTTCCATACCCTGCAGAAACCAGGAAATATCAAATGCAACCGTCAAAATATTAATTGAAAGTATCCAATACATTTGATTCCCGCCCTGTTTCATGCAGAACAAAAAGTATATCAGCATACTTACTGCAACAGTCATAAACCTGAGAATAACTGTGTTCCAAAATACTCTGCTGCGCTCTTCACGGTCTTCATGGATATACGAGATCTGCCTTTGTCCATATGTAGAGGTGCCTAATGCTGCAAACAAGGCAAAATAGGAAACTACTGAAGCAGTAAAGCTGTATAACCCGATCCCTTCTGCTCCCAGCACACGGGAAGTATATGGGGTAGTTAAAATTGGAGTTAAAAGTATTAAAATTTGATAGCTGACATTATAAAGATAGTTTATTCTAATGCTTTTTTTCATATCCCACTGTGCCTTTCTTCTACATCTGTATTATTTCCACATCTATATTATTTTTCTTTAATCTCTCATAAAATTGTTCTAATCTTTCATCAGATAATTCCGTATACGAATCCATCCTTCTGCCAAGTATGTTATATTTCTTTTCTGCCAGGCGGTGGACTTTAAAAATTTCAACAGGTATTTGCTGGTATTTCTTAAGAAAACCAATTATTAATGTCAGGTTTTCATCATTATATGTATAAGGTTCTACAAGAGGGATCCTGAAACATAATATCTTCTTTTTATCTGCCAGCTTTTCAACATTCCGTATATATTGTTTAATATCTCCTTTCAGAAATTTTAAACACCCTTCAGGCTGAAGTATTTTAATATCCACTATGAACCAGTCTAAATTTTCCGCGGCAAATTCCAGCTGCTCATCTGATACAAAAACAGACGTTTCCGCCCCCTGGTTTATACCGTATTCTTTTAGATCCAAAACCAGCCTGCCCAGCTTTGGAAGTGTAAGCAGCGCTTCCCCTCCTGACCATGTAATTCCTCCTCCTGAGGAATAAAACGGAATATCATGCAGCAATACCTCTCTTAGCTGGTCTATTGTATAATATTTTCCATATGCTCCAGGTTTGCTTCCGGTCTGATAATGAACTATCTTATTATCCAGATTTTCCGGGTTCGCACACCAGGGGCACCTGATACCGCAGCCTTTTAAAAATACAGTTGTACGTATTCCCGGACCATCCTGCAGACAAAACCTCTGTATATTACCAATCAGATATGAATCTGATGTCTCCTCAATCATACTTTTCCCTCATTCTGCAGAGCCCGTCTGATGAGCAGATTTTTATATTCTTCAGGCAGATCATTAAAATATGCACTAAATCCCCACACCCGCACGATCAGTCCTGTAAACTTCTCCGGATGTTTTTGAGCCTCAAGTAAGATACTGCTGCTTACCACATTCATCTGCATCTGAAAGAAGCCGCGCTTGATGCCAAACTGCAGAAAGTCAACAAATTTTTCAAAGTTGTTTTCTATGAAAGAAGGCGCTGCCATAATATCGACAACATTCCCATTAAAACCTCCCCTGCTGTAATCTAAGGACGCTGCAAATGACACTAATTCCGTATAGGCCTGTCCGTGCATACTTGAAATATGGACTCCTAAAGGTTCTCCTGCTCTCCTGCCATCAGGCGTTTCCGGTATTTTTTTGCCGCAGTCAACATAGCCCGGGGATGATAACCCAATTTTAAATCTGCCTCCAAAAGAATTCCGCACGTCTGCGATACCTGCTTTAGCTGCATCAAACAGTCTTTGGCTGACCTGTACTGCAATATCGCTGTCATCTCCAAAATGAGGGGACACTGAACTAAGTTTTTTAAATATTTCCTCCTGCTTCATGACATCTTTCAGTTCCTGCAAGGTAAATTTTTTTTCTTCATATACAGCCTTTTTTATATTTAGCAGAGCGTCTGCCGTATTAGAGAGTCCAACAGAAAGAAGGCCGTAATTGTTATATCTGGCTCCCCCTTCTGAGATATCCCTCCCATACATCAGGCAGTCTGGATAAAACATTGTAAGTAACGGGTCCTCTTTCCATTTGATAGCTGACGCTGATTCAGCACATCTTTTTGCCTGTTTTTCTATTTCTTTACAATAATCATTCAGCAGGCTTTCAAAATTTTGGTATTTACTTTGCTCTAAAACATTTAGAAAATCCGCCATAGGTCCTGCAAAAATAACATTGTCCAGATTATTCTGATCCATTGTTTTTCCTGGTATGAGCGGTTCCCAGCAGGCAGACGTACAATAGCCATATGTGTCTTCTTTTTCGTAACCAAATTCCTGCATCAGCGGAATAATAAGATCATCATTAGAAAGCAGGGGACTTCCGTTCCCTTTGACAATACAGCTGCATGCTTTTGCCGCCAGCTTACGGGGCATAGAGGCACTGACACGCAGAAGCAGTTTGGGATCAGGCAGGTTCAGCCTGGATATAATATCCAGTAATGCCCCAGTTATATTGTTGCAGAAGTAGCTTCCGTCTTCCTCAAGACCTCCAAGAACAATCAGCTGTCCAGTATCCCCAAGCAGCGCCTGGCTTTTAAATATGTAATGCCTGTGCAGGCATATGCAGAAATCTGTCAGTATATCTTCTGTCTCTTTATTGCTGAGCCCTTCACAGTAGCGGTCCAATATTTTATCAAGGCGCCCCAGTCCCATTAAAGTGTGCCCTGACTGATGCAGAAATTGATTCCATATGAGTATGCGCTGCAGGGCGTCTTCCATATTTCGTGATTTTTCTGTAATAATCCTGCTTACCCGCTCTGCGGCATCTAAAGTCCCCAGATTTTTCAGGTATTTAACACATCTCAATAGATATTCTTCCACTGCAGACAATATATTTTCATTTGTAATTCTCATTTCCTTACTAATCTTTTTGCCGCACGCCACTCTTTTTATTTCTTTTAAAGATGCATGGGCAATAAGGGTATAGTCTAATGGAAGATTATGGATCACCGGCTTATCTGACCATAAGGAAACATTCTCATCTATATAATAATAAAATCTGTTTCCACGTTCATAATGCATCTTTGTCTTTTTCAGCATATGTACTATTTGCTGTCCGGGCTGCTTATCATCTATTAGTTTTGTAAAAAGAATGTTCTTTAAAATATCAGCATAATATTGATGATTTTTTTGTTTTACTATTTTATTTTTCTTCCATGCTCTGTTTTTTGCCATATGTAAATGACGGCCAGCCTTTGATAACGTCTTTATTTTTTTCCCATTATGCATCTCATCTACCTCTTTAATAAACGATGCTTAAGTATCTATCTTTAACTGCTTCTTTACATACCTCACAAATGCGGGATACTGAAAACAGCTTTCACAAATACCTTTAATAACTATTTTCGCTTTTTTAAAATTTCTGTATTTTATGATATGTACAAAAATTTCACGTATATAAGAGCAGAGTATTTTGTGATATTCTCTTTTATTATAGAATCTGCTGCTTAATAGATTATTTCTGTAAAATAAATGGTACATATCCATTCTTCCTGTATCTTTTTCTTCATATAAAAGTAAAGCTTTTGCATTTTTCCGTTTATGGCAGACTCTTGACTTTCCGACGAGATATGCCCTTCCGGCCTTTTCAGTCAGGCGCTGTGTATATTCAGCATCATCTCCCCAGATAAAAAAATCCTTGTACGGCAGTCCGCATTTTTTTATTGAATCTACAGGTATCAGCAATGACACGAACGTAGCATTTTTAATTTTAACAATGCCCTCATCCAGATATCTGTACCAGTCAGAATAGCCATTTGGGGCTACTCTGCCATCTATCTGGGGTACATTCATTGCCTCTCCATTTTCTCCAAATACAGTACTGGCCAGAAAACTGGCCTTCTCATTTTTTATATTGAGATACCGTTCTGCAGATATCAGTTCTTCAAGAGCATTTTTTTCCGGAACTGTATCATCATCCATTATCCATATAAAATCATTTTTTAATTTAGCTGCACGCCTGAAACCCTCATGAAATCCTCCGGCTCCACCCAGATTTGTTTCCATGAGACAATAAATAAAATTATTATTCTTTAAAAATCCTTTATCATTTAGTGCATCATGCGTTCCATCTGTACTGGCATTATCGATCAGCAAAATACTGCTGACCGGATACGATTGTGACTGGATCGCCTCCAGACACTCTATGAGTAAGTCTTTTCGGTTATATGTAACTACCACCGCTGTTACACCTGGATTCATAATAATCCGCCTCCTGATCTGCTGATTTTTTCAATCTCACTTCCCGCTATTTGCTGTATCATTCCTGATTCTTTCATCACAATATTTCAGAAACCCGCTGTAATCCTGAAATAAAGGTTCTGTATTCATAAAAGATTCAAGTATCTCCTCTCTTTCATCCCCGTGCCAGTCAAGAAACAGTCCTTCTCTTTCTAATTCACTGATATCCCTTTTCATATATAGATGAAAAAAAGCTCCCATTTCTTTGACAGTTGGATATTTTCCATAGAATTTCAAATATTCTTTTACACATATAAAAGCCTCGTTTAATTGTTCATGTACTCTTTTTTTGTAATATTCCTCCAAAGTACATACTATTTTTGCAGGGTTCCCTGCTGCAACTACATTTTCCGGTATATTGTCTTTAACTACACTTCCTGCGCCAATAATCACATTATTTCCAATGTGTGTTCCCATCAAAATAATACTGTTCATACCAATAAAAACATTATCCCCAATAACAGTTTTTCCCGCCTCACACAGGATCTGTCCATAATATCTGCGCAGCACTGAACGGCTGTAATCATGCTGAAGGATAATAGTTCCCCTGGCTATTTTGCAGTAACTGCCTATTTCCAGCATCCATGGCCTTTGTACATCCACAAATGTAGATTTCGCATCAAAAAAGAACGTCTTCTTTCCAACCTTCAGATCCTTTTTCTGCAGATAATAATTCAGTTCATCTGAAGTCTCCGGCTTCATTCCCCAGTTTATCAGCTGCTTCATAAAAATCCGCCGTACTTTATTTCTCACTCTCAACAAATACTTCAATTAATGCTCCTGTCTGATTTAAACAATCTATTTTTGATATCTCTCACTTCTGTATCATACTGCAGATAGGCAGCAGCAAATTCATGCATCTTTACCTTGTAATCTGGAGGCAATGATTTGTACCAGAGGATGACCTTTTC
Organism: Murimonas intestini; assembly: GCA_003148945.1. Classification (GTDB taxonomy): domain Bacteria; phylum Bacillota; class Clostridia; order Lachnospirales; family Lachnospiraceae; genus Murimonas; species Murimonas intestini. The sequence continues at coordinate 179,036 of QGGY01000002.1, forward strand.
AAAATCAATGGGTGTATCATCCTGAGGGATCCTGAAATGATAAGGCCAGTTTTCATTGATGGACATATCCGGCACTTCATAGATAAAAGGTAAGCCTAATGCTGCATATTCTTTACTTTTTAATGACGTATCCAGGGCAGCGCCACGTTTGTGGTACGCCAGCCCTCCAATGCCTATGTGGCAGCCTGCAGCGGCGCCGGACATCTCTTCCAGCGGAACTGCTTCATGCAATACAATATTGTCCATAAGCCCATATTCCGCTGCCGCTTTTTTTAATTCTTCTGTGGTATTATTCTCATTAGAATAAATGTCAAATCTTAAAGTGTATGGCCCCTGGTATTTTTTAATCCCTTCAATAACACGTTCATAGCCGTGCCAATACCTGACATGTGCAAAGGCTATACATCTGAATTCTTCTTTCAGTTCTGGTATTTTTCCGGGCTTGTACCTTTGGGCATCTATACCATTAGAAAACGGCAGGTATTTTTCAGGGAGGACACAATCTTTTTGAAGACAGACTGCTACAAGATCTAACCCTGGTTCAACAAAGAGTTTAAAATACATCATCTCTACTCTTTCATTAAAACGGTCTGACAGTCTGTCACTTGGGTCTAATGGATATGTAGGCAATTCGTAAATGACTTTTGCTGAATTTTTCATGGCCCTGAAGAATTTATCGCTAAAAAATATTCTCTGAAGCAGACGGCGTATATAGACTAATTCAATTTTATTTTCTGTTATCCACCCGTTAAAATGTTTAAATACATCAGAAAGATAAATCCTGCTTCTGGTTTTGAATAAGGCTGCATCATATTCCCAATGGGCAACCTCTCTTCCTGCCCTTCCCTGCCTTACTTCAAAAATGGTTTGTACTACATATTCCTGCCTTCTCTCCATTGTCCCTGCATATGTTAAAAATCCTGCACGTTCAAAACTGTGCAGCTGAGCAAGGGTCTTATTCTGATAATTCATAAAACTAAGATTTATATATAATATTTTTCTCATTAATAAACCATCATCCTATTCTGCTAAACTGCTGTCATATTTTTCAAATAAAGTGGATCTTTTACTCTTTGCAGTAATACTATCTTCCAATGCAAAAAATATCATCATTAACGGAAATGTCTGCAATTGGTCCAGATACCATAAACCAATAAAATAGCAAATCCAGCATATTGCAAAAAGTTTGGCCAGATTTATATTTTTAACTGCCTTTTTTACAGAATCTGTAAAATAAGATACCGACATAAATATCCATGCTATGAGTCCGGGCCAGGCGTATGTTACATATTGGGCAACATAAAAATTATCAATAGATTTAATGTCATACCCCTCAATGTACAAGTGGAAATTAAAAGCCCCTCCCCTTCCCAGCAGAGGGTCAGGCCAGTTTTTTAAAATAGTGTTGTTAAACAACAGCTCACGGTAATATGCACTGTCCTCCAGAATATCGGCCTGTGCACCGAATCTCACTGAATAATCTGTATTAAATATGAAATCAACAGCGCTAAAAATCGTCCTCCAGATTCCCTGGGCCATCCCGTCCCTGAATATGATTAAAAACAGTAAAACTGCAGGCATAAATACCCCGGCAAATAACAACGCCTTCTTTACCTCTTTTTTTCCTGACAGGATCAGAATCAGAAATACGGAAAGCGCCAATTGACCTATGGCAAGCCTTGCGCCGGTCAGAAAAATGTTTACTATAAAAAGTACCAAAAGCAGCGGCTGGCTGCACAGATCTATCTTTTTCTGCCTGACATCGTAACAGATAAAAGGAAAAAAGATCATTAAATATAAACCATATGAATTTGTCTCCCAACAGGGTCCTTTAATACGCATTGCATCAAACCGCTGTACGCTGCCTACCTCTTTGCCAAGAGTATTCAAGTACAAAAATGGCGATTTTCCTATAACAAGCTCCAGCGGACTCAATAAACAGACGAACAATAAACATTTGTATATGAGAGAAAGAAACTGCTCCGGTGAATATTCATACCTCAGCAAATACATGACGGCAAAAAGTACCATAAAAACATTTGTAAACCAGTAAAATATTGTATTAAGACTCAAATGAAACAAATTCGTATAAATCACAATAACTGCGTATAATGCTATCCATACTATGTGTTTACAATGCTTTAAAAGAGATATAAACTCCTGACGTTTTCTGCCGCTTGAGAATATTGAAAAGTATAATAGAATTTCGATAACCCTAAGCGCCGTCAAATCAAAAAATCCGATTCTTATGCCAAAATACGAAGGTATAATAAGCAGGCTGATTATAAATAAATTTGCGATCATCCTAAAGCTTATTTGTCCGTGCCTTAATGCTCTCCAGTTTATCTTTGGAATTTTAACTGTGTTAATAAACCTCATTTTTATATCTCCGTTAATTATATATTTCCTGCAAATGCACAGACTGGCTGAATAGTTACGATTTCTTCCTTACTTATGACGCAGTAACTGGTATATCTCTTTATAGACACTTTTAGGATTTGCAAATAAATTCCCATATAAAGTAAGCATCATGTAGTCCTGGATTCTGTTTTTTTCCTTTATCCTGAATATTAGTTCCGCTGCTTTCCTGCATTTCCTTACAGTTTTAATTTTATAAGCCTTACCTTCTATATCTCTTTTGCTTAACCATTTTTCAAAGAACGTACACTGTTCAATCCATCCTGCATACTCTTTTTTTCTTTCCTCCCAGTTATCTAAGGTATTAAATGTCGCACAGCCTTCAAAGCGGCGCCATTTTATTGACTCAAAACAATATAAATAGAGTGAATCTGTAATCATGCCTAACCGCCACAGCAAAGCGTCATGTGACTGGTTCTCTGTCCATATTTGTTTGATTAAACCCATAAATTCTGACTTAAAACCATAAACACAGCCCGGACGCCTTATATTCATAAATCTGGAAGTAAATTCTATCTTTTCCAGACTGTTATCATATTTCATAGCGTATACACCCGGAATCTTAGTTTCCGGAACATAGTTGAGTACTTTAAAATTTGAAACAAGTACTCCAATTTCAGGATGCTTCTCCATAACTGATGCCATCATTTCGATCTTCTCAGGATTCCAGATATCATCCTGGTCGCATGGAAAAATAATGTCTGAGGACGCCAAAGCAAAACTATGGATAAAATTACAGCGCCAGCCTTTATTATGTTTATTCACATATATTTTCCATTTATCTAATTTATATCTGTCTGTATATTCTCTGATTTTCCGGACGGTTTCATCAGAAGAACAGTCATCTGCAATAATTACTTCATCCGGTATCCTCGTCTGTCTGCGCAGTGATTCCAGCTGCTCAATAATATATTTACTCCCGTTGTAACACGACAATATAACTGATGTAGTCATCTGATTACCTTTCCTGTTTATGTTTTCTGTCAAATTTCCTCCACTCATATTCTGTTCGGTTATCCATCCCGGCAGCCTTGATCTTCTCACATTCTGCTCTCCGTTTTGCCTTCAGATTTTCAAAGGTACCTGCCTTCCGTGCCGGGATACCTGCTGCAATTGTTCCTGGCAATACATCTTTAGTAACTACTGCTCCGGCGGCGACAATGGCATTAGGGCCAATGCTGACACCCCCTAAAATCTGGGCACCGGCCCCTATAAAACAATTGTCAAAAATTTCAATACATCCAAGATGCTGTACAGAGAGATCCGGATCTATATTTCGCATTAATAAATGTATCACATCATGTGTTATAAACCTGACATCAGCAGAAACGACTACGTTATTATGTATTTTGATCAATTTAGGATCCATTGGAATTTTTCTGGGCTGATAAAATAAATTTTCACCGCATTTAAAAAATATGTGATGTCTTTTAATAAATCTGCTTCGCATGTCAGAGAATGGCAGACAAAAAAATACTGTCTTCTGTATTAATTTTTTTACTTCTTTTAGTTTCCAGCAGCTCATACACTAGTCCTCATATTTGATGTATTTTAAGATTTCTCATTAAAAAAGTGCATCCTGATATATTCCATAAAGCCGCATGTTTCATATAAAATGCCTTTAAACCATGTTTCAGATAAGGGTTCTTCCTATAGTCCGGAAACCTGGAATTTACTTTATATAAAGTTTCTTTCTGCATTTTCTTTCTGAAGTGCTTATCCTTAACCCTGCATATACGTCCCATAGAACTGCATAATAAAATTTTTACATATGCATATTCAAGCTCATAGTAGAACTTATAAAAATTATTAGTATTAACATAATATTTAAGTACGTCGTCCATAACGTAAAAAATATGCTTTACCCGGCAATCCTGTTCCCCATGTGTAGAGGAATTTCCATGAATAACATAATAATAAAGAAAATCATCTACTGATATTATGGTGCCGAGATCAGGAAGCAATTTCAAATAAAACGCGGTATCCTCATAGAAAACTTTTTCCGGAAAATGTATGTCACTATTGCGCAGCATCTCTCCCCGGTAGATCTTGTTGCACGGTGATACATCAGGATCAATAAACATATCTTTCTGACTCATAAATTTCTTGGATATGACTTCTTCTTTATCTCCATTTTCATGGACGATTATATAGTTGCAGACAACCATATCCGCATTTTTTTCTTTCGCCCTATGATAAAGTACCTCTAACATTTCGGGTGCAATATAATCGTCTGAATCTATAAAAACGATATACTCCCCAGATGTCATGTGTATGCCCAAATTGCGGGCCCTTCCCTGTCCTCCGTTTTCTACATTTGTGAAGGTGAACAATCCGGGATACCTGCTGGCATATTCGCAAATAATACTCTGAGAATTGTCGTCTGACCCGTCATTTACGATAATTACTTCATAATCCTGCATGGTTTGCCTTAAGATTGAATCCAGGCATTTATTTAAATACTTTTCACTGTTGTATACAGGAATAACAATACTGATTTTTTTCATTTGTATCTCCAAATATTAATCTTCTATTGTCTCCAGAAACTTTTCAATCCTCTCAACAACTGCTTTCTGCCCGGATACATATTTTTCGAAAATCTTTTTCTCAGATGACTTAATAACTTTTTCCAGCTGATCTTCTTCCCTGCAGACTAATATGTAGTTTTTCTTTTCAAATGCCTCTGCAATCTGCAGCTGATGATCATCAACATGTTCTCCGTATTCTTTTCTTCGCGGAAATACGATCACTGGTTTTCCAAAGTTCAGTCCCTCTATAATTGTTCCAACCCCGCTGTGTGTTATTAATAGATTGCATGATTTTATAGTTTTCAAAAACTCATCTCTGTTCAAAAAACGTTGGGACTGATAATGCTTAGGAGCATAAGTTGAATTGCCTGTCTGCGCAAATACAGTATCTTCGATAATGCCTTTCTCAACTAATCCATCTATCGAAGCCAGCAGCCTGTTTAACTGAAATTTTTGAGTACCAACTGTTACAAATATCATTTTTGTTTACCTCTGATTTCAAAATATTCTTCCAACATATTCTGCTCTTGGATAAAACTCCAGCATCTCAGGCCACTGTACTAAAAACAGATCTGCTATGTATTTCATATACCGTCCGGTCAGGGATGGCTTATCAACTCTTGCGAAGGATTCTATATATATGATTTTCTTTCTCATTATCTTTCCGATCAGGCAGATTGGAAACGCTGCCAGAGCGCCTGTAGAAATTATGCAGTCTGGTTTTTCTCTGTGCAGAACACGAAACGAAATTATAAAATTTTTAATCAGCTTGACTGCGGCTCCCTTTTCTTTCCTGTTAATCTGCTCCACAAACCACACATTTTTCCATTTTCCATTTAAACCTAACTCATTTTTTTCTGTTAATAAAAATGATTCATGGTTACAGACAATATTGTGCAGACACATGATTTCTTCCAGATGTCCTCCCGAAGATGCTGCAAAACACAATTTCATCTCTGCATCCCTCCTGTTTTATACAAGTACACTTGCAGATTTTTCTAATCTCTGCAGTATAAGTCCCGTGTATAGACTTTATCAATTACTTCATCCAGTTCATCATTATATCTGTTGGCAATTATAGTATCTGCCTCATCCCGGAACACTGCCCAGTCATTGATAACCTCATTTTCTAAAAACACACTGCCGTCTTCCAGTGAAGGTTCATATATAATAACCTTTGCGCCTTTATCCCTGAGTCTTTTAATAACTCCCTGTATACTGCTGTGCCGGAAGTTATCACTTTCAGCTTTCATGGCGAGACGATACACACCTACCACAACATTTTTATTCCTGGTTCCCGCACTTTTTTCAGAATGAGCTGCTGCCTTATCAAAGACACGCTCCGCGATAAAATCTTTTCTGGTCCGATTAGCATCCACCACTGCCTTTATAATATTTTCAGGCACGTCATGGTAATTTGCCAGCAGCTGTTTCGTGTCCTTAGGCAGACAATATCCTCCATATCCAAAGGATGGATTGTTATAGTGTGAACCAATACGCGGGTCAAGGCTGATTCCTTCAATAATTTGTGCCGTGTTTAGCCCGCGTATTTCTGCAAATGTATCCACTTCATTAAAATAGCTTACTCTCATTGCCAAAAATGTATTGGCAAACAGCTTTATCGCCTCTGCTTCAGTTGATCCTGTAAACAATACCGGGATATTCTTTTTAATTGCTCCATCCTGCAGCAGTCCTGCAAAAGTTTCTGCTGCATTAACCAGATGTTCATCATCAGAAGGACGCCCCACTATGATACGGCTTGGATAAAGATTATCGTATAATGCACGCCCTTCCCGAAGAAATTCGGGACTAAAAATTATATTTCCAAATTTATATTTTTTCCTGATATATTCTGTATAGCCAACAGGTACTGTAGATTTAATGACTATAACTGCATCTGGGTTTACTTTTGTGACAGTTTCAATCACCTGCTCTACGCAGCTGGTATCAAAGTAGTCTTTGCCTTCATCATAATCAGTAGGCGTTGTAATAACCACAAAATCTGCTGACCTGTATGCAGCCTTTCCATCAACTGTAGCTTTTAAGTCTAAATCATGGTATTTTAAATATTCTTCAATCTCCTTATCTGCCAGTGGAGAGATACGATGATTGATTTTATCAACTTTTTCCTGGATGATATCTACTGCTTCGACATGATTGTGCTGTGAGAGCAGGCATGCCAGAGATAAACCTACATAGCCTGTTCCTGCAACCGCTATTTTATATTGCTTCATATAAATTCCTCTTTTCATTTGCCATATCTGCTTCTTTACAGATTATTATTTAACATTTATCACATCGCTCCATCGCCTTTTACCACGGCCCCTAAAGTCCTGATAAGGATTTTTATATCTTCACCTAATGTCCAATTTTGGATATATTCCATATCCAGCTGAACTACCTTTTCAAAATCAGTAATACGGTTTCTGCCGCTTACCTGCCATAACCCTGTAATCCCGGGCTTAGTTGCCATCCTTGCACGATGATGGAAATCGTATTTATCCCATTCATCCACAGTAGGAGGCCTGGTGCCTACCAGGCTCATCTCCCCCTTGAGTACATTCCAGAATTGTGGGAATTCATCAATAGAGGTCTTTCGTATAAACCAGCCCAGGCCATGCTTTGTGCCATCGGGGCCGCTTCCAATTATTCTTGGGTCAGCGTCAAGCTTAAACATATGTCCCTCAATCTGATTTTTTTCCATAAGCTCTCTTTTTCTCTCCTCCGCATCCATATACATGCTCCTGAATTTATATATTCTGAATTTTTTACCGCCTTTTCCGATTCTATCCTGTGAAAAAAAGACAGGGCCGGGAGACGCCACATATATCATTGGGCCAAAAATGATAAGCATGATTCCTGTGAGAAGTGTACCAACCATGCCTCCGCAAATATCCATCAAGCGTTTAAGAAAAGCCTGACGCGGAGTCGCTGCCCTGATACATGTAGTTATAACAGGATATCCGCATATCTTTTCCAGGATCTGCGTGTCATGCACATTCCCGGGAAAATTCAGACAGAAATGAACCGTCACCCCCATCTCTCCGCATATCCTTATTAGTTTGTCCGGATATTCTGTTTTATCTGAAATCTGTACCAGTACTTCATCTACCCAGTGGTTTTGAATATATTCCAGTATCTCTTCCTTACCCGAAGCTACTACAGGATAAACGCCTGCTGCCTTTATCTTGTTTTCTTCTTCTACTATCCCAATCCCTGTTATCCTCATAGACTTCCTGCAGCTTTTTTCCAAATGTTCAGCCATATCTGCAGCCAAATCCGATGATACAATGATGAGTACCGCACGTCCTCTGTCAAAACCTCCGCCATATTTTTTCAGATAGCATTTCCATATACAGCGCATAGAGTATAAAAGGAGAAAGTAAAATAAGATAAAACAAAAAAAAGAGATGCGTGAAAAATCATCTGACTGTTTTGTTAAAAACAGGTACAGCCCTTCACAGGCAGTTACATATCCCACCTGGCCGGCTGTAGCCTTTAATTCTTTCAAATATCCTCTATTCAGGATACTTCTGTAATTTCCAGTCAAAAATATTACACAGACAGTAACAAGAAACAGGATTATAGACATCTCCCTGTAAAGATTTATATTATAGATACCTTTAAAACCAGACCTCACCATTACAGAGAGTGCAAATGATATTTCTACAATAATTAAATCCAGAACCATAAAATCTACATGTTTTAACCAGCTATTTGAAATTCTCCAATACATAATACAGCTCCTTAGTTTACAGAAGATTAAATTATTTTCTTCCATATCGATCCCTGTCATTGCGTGCCAGCACTATCTGGGAATGAAAATTTATGCTTCTGTTTTTAACAATGACGGCATGGATACATCCTATAAGCTGAATAAGAACTAAGCCTTCTCAATTGCCACACAACATAATAACAATTATGTGTTTTCGCCTTGTATTACATAATAACAATTATGTGTTTTCGCCTTGTATTACATAATAACAATTATGTAGTATTACATTGCAAAAACATATCTGCATTAAATGTATAATACTATTGCTGGAAAAAAATGTCAATAGAAAAAGGCTAAATTTCCCCCCTCATGTAGTTTTAGGTCAATTTTTTTGTTTTTTAACATTAGTTGCACCAAATTTAAAAAATGTGCAGATATAAATTTTTAAATATAAATTGAAAGTACAGACAATTCTTTTTGAATTTTTGCAAAATTCTATTTTCTATCTAATCTTTTTAATAGATATTACCCTCACTTTGGCATATAGAATATCAGCCACAACATAATTGTTATTATGTAATGCAAGGCGAAAACACATAATTGTTATTATGTAATGCAAGGCGAAAACACATAATTGTTATTATGTTGTACAGGTAGAGATACCTGTTTTTTTGTCCCTTTCTGCACTTCTCAATTCCTCCTTTCTGCATCAACATCCTTTACTCAGCAGGGCACCTGCCCCAAATCAGATATTAATCCCAGCCCGTTTATAATTGCCTGGAACTGTGCCATAGTGTCTGCCGTGTATATCCTGGTGACTTCCAGACTGCTGTGCCCCAGAATATCTGCCAGTGCTGTCAGATTTTTTGTGGCATGATAAAAGGTACGTGCAAATAGATGACGTAAATTATGAGGGAAAACTTTTTTAGCATCCACACCTGTATCTTCAGACAATGATTTCATTTCCGCCCATATATTGCTGCGGTTTTTAGGATTTCCCTGTTTTGTTACAAATACCGGGCCTGAGTCAATCCGTTCTTTACCTGCAAAATAAAGCAGTTTTTTTACAAGCACGTCCGGAAGCAGGATGATCCTTGCCTTTCCTTTATTATTCACTTCAATTCTGCGCTTTTTCAGGCTTTCTATTGTTATATAACGAAGCTCTGATATCCTGATCCCTGTGGCACAAATCGATTCCATTATCAGGGCCAGCTGATGTTTTCCCTTCTTTTGCGCTGAATCTACCAGATTCCTGTATTCCTTATTCGTCATCTCTTTCTCAAGAAACATTTTTTTCTGTATCTTAAAGCTTTTAATTTTCATAACCGAGAGGCCCTGGAATTCTAAAAAACTGTTGAGCGCCGCTATCATTGAATTTGCACTGCTGACTGCATATCTTTCTTTCAGCCATTCTTTGTAATCCAGAAGTTTCCTTCTGTCTGCATCTGAATCTTCTCCAATAAATTTTAGAAATGTATTCATGTCCGTGAGATACTTTGATATAGTAGCTTCTGCCCGTTCCTGTTCGCGCAGGTAAGAAACGAATGCTTTCAGTTCATTATGTCCTACCCTGCATATCATTTTTTCATACATGTATTATCCTCCTTTTCCTCTGTCAAATATTATATTAAGCATATTTATTAATTGCAATGAGCAAACCTGTCCTGGAATATATTTCCAGAAGCAAAGGCTGTTATAAACAGATTTCTGCAGAATAAAAATGGATGCTGTTAAACACAGCATCCACAGACATAAAACATTTACTTTATGATATTAACCTATTCTCAATTCCTTCACCACTTCCCGGAGACTGCCAAACCTTCTCACACCCTCTATTTCTTTCCTGCCGTCCCTGTCCACCAGCCATGGCGTGATGCCTGCTGACATGGCACCTTTTACATCACTTTCCAGGGAGTCTCCTATATGAACCACCTCTTCAGGCGCACAACCGCTTATCTTCAGGGCTTCCTGGAATATCCTCCTGTCAGGCTTATAGTACCCGGCCTTTTCACTTGTTATGATCCCGGCCGGATGGATCTTTAGCCGTTTTACAGCTTCCTCCAGATACTTGTCATCATTGTTGGATACAAGATAGATTGGAAGAGGACACTCCTCAAAGAATTCCTTTGTATCGTCAAATACAGGCGAATACTTCCAGTGCATCTCCAGGCCATGACAAAGTTCGTCCGCACTGTCTGTAAAGCCGTATTCCTCCATGATCCTTTCGAATGTCTCAACAGCAATGTCATGCTCCGGCTTGAAATCCCGGCCGCAATACTTTCCCAGAAGGCTGTCATGCAGCCTGAACCAGGCGGCCGCCACCTCTGACGGCGATTCAGTATGTGCCTGTTTATGGCATCTGTAGATCACTTCGTTTACGTACCTGCTCTCTTCTGAAACAATAGTTCCCATATAATCGATAAATACTGTTTTCATTCTCTCTCCTAAAAAAATTCATTCTTTTTATGTCCTGAACATGCCTTCTTCAGCGACTGGGATGCAGCCGCAAGCATGATCTTATTCAGGGACCTGGCATGCTGCGGGCAGATACTGATACATCTCATACACGAGATACACTTCTTTGTATCTGTTTCACTGGGGTTCCCGGCGGGAATGGCCTGTGCCGGGCACCTTGACGCACAGAGGCCGCACTCAGTACACTTTTTTCTGTCAGCGGAGGGCTTCAGAGGCACACCTTTATACTCCCGGTACTCTGTATTTCCGGGAACCTCCACACTGACTGGCACTTCCATCTGTTCCAGACGCCTTCTGATCTCAGAACCAAACTTCTTCAGTTCCTCCTGATCTGCCATATCCGGTCTGCCTGTCCCATACTGGTGCATGATAGAATGCTCAGTCACTGCCGCTGCTGCTGCCACGGCTATAAATCCCGCATCTTCCACTGTCTGCCTTAATTCCAGCAAAGTATCATCATATGCCCTGTTTCCATATGACACTATAAGAACAGCTGGTGTATGGCTGCCCCGCAGTTCTTTTATCCTCTGGACTGCCAGTTCCGGTACTCTTCCGCCATAGGAAGGCACTGCGAACATCACCAGTTCATCAGGCCCGAATTCTCTGCTGTGTGCCTCCACTGAAATATCTATCTCCTCTTTTTCCCATTCCAGGCCTTCCCCCAGTGCGTCAGCTGCCTTCTGTGTGCCTCCTGTCGGACTGAAAACTACCTTATTTAATTTTGTTATTTTCATATTTTCCTTCCTTTCTCATCTGCGGACCCCTCCGGGTTCTGCCTGCTCTGAAGCATCCTGCAGTTTTCCATGACTGTCTCCATCTTTTTAAACAGGGCTATCAATTCCTTCATTCTGACACTCCCTCCATCCAGATAGTAATAATTTTTCGTCCCGTCTTTTCTATCAATGTCAGGATAATGGACTGCCGTGTCTCGTCTCCTATGGCAGATAGCATATCACCGCAGCTCTTAAACTGCCCTGCAAATTTCTCCTTCTTTTCACAGTGCAAGCAATCCATTTCTGTTCCTCCGTCTTCTCCGGCCAGAGCCTTTCATCTGCCAGGGCGTGCTTGAAAAATGCTTTCCGTGTGATGAGCGTCACAGTTTGTGGGAATGATTTTTCAAACAGGCTCCAGTACAATTATCATGGAGCGCCGGCTTTTATGGTTTATATTTTTCGACCATTACTTTACCATTATATTACAGTTGTTCTGCTCCGTCTATATTGGGAAAGAAAATCGAGACATAAGATGTTACGGCTCACTCAGTAATCAGCAGCTGTGGGAATTCACTTTCAGCAGGAATTATCATGAATCTGTCTCCTGATCCTGCTAAACTGTAGTCAAAGACGCCGCACCGGCAGACAGGAGAGATGAAAATGCAGACAAATAAAACGATCCAGGCACACACTATTGAATTAAAAGGAAAAAGCTATGATATCGGATATGCCCAGGGAATGGCTATCTCAGCCATACCTGCCATGAAGGAAATCCATACCGCAGGCTTTAAAGGATTTGATTCTGAAGAAGTAAAGAGGGCACAGTCACTATTTGGACGCTTCTGCCCCGGACTCAATGAAGAGCTGGCCGGATTTGCAGATGCTCTGAAAGCTGCGCCGGAGCAGATTGTATATTTTGCCATGACCTTCCTGCGGCCAAACTGCAGCCACATGGTGATCCATCCACAGATGACAGAAAATGGGCATATCCTGCTGGCCAGGAACTATGAGTTCAGCAATGAAGCAGAAGACTTCATTCTTGCCAGGACAAGTGTTGACGGAAAATATACCCATATAGGGACAAGCGTGCTGAATTTCGGCAGGGAGGACGGCTTTAATGAAGCAGGCCTGGCCATCACTATGAGTTCCTGCGGTTTTCCCGTCGGCGCTCCTGAATATATGCGCCGGCCTGCAATAGAGGGGCTGCAGTACTGGGCTGTCATCCGCACCCTTCTTGAAAACTGCCGGAATATAGATGAAGCTCTTGATATGGTCCGGGACATGCCTGTTGCCTACAACCTGAACCTGATCGCCGCTGACAAATCAGGCAGTGCCATCCTTATAGAAACTCTGGACGGACGCCTGGCATTTCACAGGCTGGATCCGGAGACAGAGAGATATCTCCATGCCACAAACCACGCCGTGATCCCTGAGCTGGCTGCTCTGGAACCTGCTGTCATGGAACATTCCGCCGTCAGATATGACTATATTAAAAGGACGCTGGACGCTTCCGGAAAAATTTCTAAAGCTGCACTAAAGTCCATGCTTCTCTCAAATTATCCTGATGGTCTGTGCTGCCGCTATTATCAGGAATTTTTTGGAACTACAAAAAGCATGGTAATTGACCCTGTTGATGGTATAATAGACTTATGCTGGGGCGGCAGCGCCGGAAATGGCTGGAATTCATATTCCATGTCAGATCCTTTTGAGGAAGGCGTACACCCCGTAACTATCACGAATGAAAAGGCAGCTCCGTCTGTCTTTCAGTACATTACACACAGGAGTACATTGTGAATTATTTAAAAGCTCTGGAACATGCCATCATTTATATAGAAGACCACTTATCAGAACCCTTCAGTGTTGAGGAAGCCGCCCGCTATGCCGGCTACTCCTACTACCATCTCACCCGGCAGTTTTCGGCTGTCCTGGGTGAGAGCATAGGGAGCTATGTCCGGAAAAGGCGTCTTGCCAATGCTGCCAAAGATCTGATCTACTCAGATGAACGCATCCTGGACATCGCCCTGAAATGGGGGTTTGAATCAAGCGAAGCTTTCAGCAGGGCATTCAAATCCCTGTACATGATGAATCCTGCTGCTTACAGGCGAAACCGCCTTGACCTGTTTATCGGCAAAAAGCCCATGCTGGATGAGGAACGACTCAGCCATCTGGCCGAAAACCTGACTGTACAGCCTGTGCTTACCACTCTGCCTGATATAAAAGTAGCCGGCCTGAGGGGCCAGACTACGCTCAGGGATAATGTACTGCCCGGGCTATGGGCAGAATTCAACTCCATATCTCATAAAATACCTGATGCCATCCCGGGAGGCAGAGGTTTTGGTATCTGCGAGGCCTGCTCTGAAGGCAATACCCTACTAAATATGAATGAAGACGTGAATTTTTCCGAGATTGCAGGTATTGAAGTATCCAGCCTGGAACATATAAAACCCCCCTTTACAGGAAAAATCCTGAAAGGAGGGCGTTATGCCGTTTTTACCCATAAGGGCAGCCTCTCCAGACTTTCTGAGACATTTGAATATATCTGGGGAACCTGGTTTTTATCTGCTCAGGAGGAGCTTGACTTCAGGGAGGATTTTGAACTCTACGATGAACGCTTCCTGGGCTACGACCATCCTGAATCCAGGATAGATCTTTATATTCCTGTTAAATGATGGCATATGGCCTATTGGAGCTGTTCTCCACCTGAAACCTCTTCTTTTATAAACATCAGGGCAAATCCGCCCATCAGCGCGGCCGCTGCTATCCATATAGCACGCTCTCCCATGCCTGGTGTAACAAGCGCTCCTATCGCGGCGCCTGCTGCAAAAACAAGGATCACAAAATAGTAATGAAGGCTTTTCCGTTTCAGCTCCCTGTCTTTTGTAATATGGTATCTGCACAACAATTCTGTGGCATTCCTCATATTCCCTATACACATAGTCGTTGCACACGGAAGGCCCCTGAATTTCCTGAAGCTCTCCACCTGCATGGCACACGCAAATGACATCAGCACATTAGCAGCCATATTAAGGGACTGGGGCATAAAACCCACTGTGATAAGCAGAATAATCTCCGCCGCCAGCACGATCTGCCTCCAGTGTATCCTCTCGTATTCCCTGCAGCGGTGCCTGACCCAGCCTGTGACATAGACTCCCAGGAGGAACGCCAGAAGAGGCAACAGATAGTGGGCGGCATTCAGCAAGTTTCCCTGGGCCAGATTCTGTCCCAGCAGCACGATATTCCCTGTCTGCGCATTTGCAAACACATGCCCCCGGCAATTATAAGAATAAGCGTCCTGAAAACCTCCGGCCAGCGTGAGGAATACTGCTAGCAGCAGTGACTCAGACATCTGGCCATTCCATTTTTTCTTCAGCACTCCTGCCTTCCCTCCTCTGATCCCCGCTGTAATCTCTGTCTGAAATACCTCACCTCAAAAACAGGAGCAAATCCATACTTTCTGTACAAATTCAGCGCCGGCGGATTTTTACTGTCCACATCCAGCACAACCTTCTTTTTCTGCTCCTCTGCCATATTCAGAGCTGCCCGCACCGCCTGGCTGCCGTACCCCAGCCCCCGCATGGCCTTCTTTACTACAACGCCGCACAGATAGATATTCTCGCCATACTCCAGATTAAATATTGCCGCCGGCTCACTGCCGTCATAGAGAATATATCCCTCACGTGTCTCTGAAGCCAATATGGCTGCTGCTCCCCCTCCGTCACTGCCATATTCCTCCTCTGCTACAGACATAAAATCCGCAGTATTTTCTTCTGACAGCTGCTTCAGTATGATCCCCTCGCCAAGAGGGGCGTAAGAAGGCCCGCACTCCATGGTATATTCTGTATGGCTGTGTTCTGCCGTCCCCAGCCCCTGCAAGTACTTCATTCCTGCCGGGCTGGCCGGCTCAACCGCGAACAGAAAGTCCGGCACTCCGGCTGACCGCAGCACTTCCCCGGCCCGGTCCAGCAATGCCGTAAAATACCCTCTGCCGCGGCTGCCGGTCCTGGTAAAGCCTGTCACCTCTCCCTCCCGTTTATCCGGCATGAACAAATTCAGGAAAGATACAAGCAAGCCATCCTCATATCCCATAAAAAAACAGTCCAGTTTCCTGTCAAAATTCAGTTCTGATGACAGCCATATTCTGTTCTGAAGCACTTCCTCCCCATAGATCTGGTCTTCGAGAGCCTCTATCTCTGCTTTCTGCCTGTCATCCAGAACTGATAAAGTTCTAATCTCATACCCCATATATCTCTCTCACTCCTTGTCAAAATCTGTGTACCCCAGCCTCACATCTTCCATATGCCTGGCCATGTCTTCCGGCAGATTCTCAAATAAATAATTCTTGCTGCTCTTCTGCTTTTCCAGATATTCGCTGCGGATCTCTTTTCTGACCAGCTCTACCTCATCCTTCAGACCCTGGGCCGACATCCTGTCAGCGCCCTGTCCCAGTATGATGACCTGCTCTAAAGCATCAGAAGTAGCCACTGTAACATGATGCTTCCTTCCAATCTCGTGCACAGCCTTTTCGATGTACTGGTCAGCAGTCTCCGCCTCTTTCGTGTAGACAACAAATATATTGTGGTACTTCTGGACATCTCCCTTATTTCCCGGCACTTTGTAAGCATCAAACACCAGGATAAGGGTCATCTTCTTAAATCCCTGATAATTACAAAGGACATCCATAAGCTTATTTCTGGCGCCCTCAATATTCACTTCTGCCAGCTCCCGCAGATCTTCCCAGGCAAAAATAATATTATATCCGTCCACCAGAAGATATTCCTCTGATCTTTCTCTGGTTTTGGGTCTGTGGACAGCGCTGCTCTGGATATTCTCAGCCGCTCTTCTCCCCGCTGTCCCTCCCCGGTTAAACCGGTTGCGCTCCCTCTTTACAGGCCCGTATGTTCTCTCGAATATCTCTTCCAGCTCCTTTGGGTCTGCCCATCTGTCCTGATTCTCTGTATCCCTTCTTTCCCTGATCTGCTGCACCTCTTCTTCACGCTGTCTCATGATATCATTCTTTAAAACACTCTCAAGGTGCATATAATCACGCACCTTGTCCCAGCTGACTACAAACCCTGCCCCGCGGGCGCAGAATACAGACCCTGTAGGATTCTCCAGATCTTTCTCAGAATCGTAACCTGCCGCCTCTATTACCTCTTCTGCATTATGGCAGGGCTCATACCCCGCCAGAGAACAGGATAATCTTCCTCTGCCGCTCGTATATGCAGTGACCTCCCTCTGGTAGCCCTGCATTCTTTCTGCTGGCGCCCTGCCGGTGATGACAGTCATCTCCCCATCTATCTGAGGATTCTTAAAACTTCCGTACATCTTCTGGATGTCTGAAATTGCCCTCCCCATTTTGTCTGAAGGCACTTCCAGCCTGAATTCATACACTGGCTCCAGCAGGATGCACTTCCCCATCTTCAGTCCCTGACGCACCGCTCTGTAGGTAGCCTGACGGAAATCCCCGCCTTCAGTATGCTTCAGATGGGATCTGCCTGTCAGCAGAGTGATCCGCATATCTGTGATCTCCGCCCCTGTCAGCACCCCCGGATGGCGTTTCTCTTCCAGATGGGTGAGTACCAGCCTCTGCCAGTTCCCGTCCAGGATATCTTCACTGCAGGCAGTGGCAAACTGCAGGCCGCTGCCTGCCTCCAGAGGTTCCAGCAGCAGATGCACCTCCGCATAATGGCGCAGCGGTTCAAAATGTCCCACACCCTCCACCGGTTCCAGTATGGTCTCTTTATACACAATACTTCCTGAGCCAAATTCAACCTTTACCCCAAACCGCTCCTGTATCATGCTCTTGAGGATCTCTATCTGCACCTCCCCCATCACCTGGGCATGTATCTCCTGAAGCTGCTCATTCCACACAATATGGAGCTGCGGCTCTTCTTCCTCCAGCTGGCACAGCTTCAAAAACATACCATGTACATCACAGTCTTCAGGAAGCTGGATCTGATATGTCAGGACAGGCTCCAGGACGGGAAGCTCAGATGCCTCCTCAATTCCAATCCCCTCCCCTGAAAACGTACTATCCAGCCCCGTAACCGCACAGATCGTCCCCGCAGGAGCCTCTTTCACAGACCGGAATGAGGCGCCTGAATAAATACGTATCTGATCAGCCTTCTCCTCCCTGCTGCCTGAAAGCTGCATCTTTACCTTCAGGGCTCCCCCTGTTATCTTCATATGGGTAAGCCTGTTTCCCTGGGCATCCCTGGATATTTTATATATTTTTGCGCCAAATTCCTCCTGATACACACTGCTGCCTGTATACTTATCAAGCCCCTGAAGAAATTCTTCTACCCCCTCCACCTTCAGGGCAGAGCCAAAATAACACGGAAATACTTTCCTTGCGCGGATCAATTCCACTGTCTCTTCCCTGCTGATGCTGCCCTTTTCCAGATATGCCTCCAGCGCTTTCTCATCGCACATGGCCAGGTTTTCCATAAAGCTTTCATCTGAATCATCTGCTCCGAACTCCACGCATCTCTCGTCCAGCCGCACTTTCAATTCATCCAGCAGCTTTTCCCGGACACAGCCGGGCTGATCCATTTTATTAATAAATAAAAATACAGGGATGCTGTAACGCCGGAGCAGCCTCCACAGCGTTTCCACATGTCCCTGCACTCCATCTGCCCCGCTGATGACAAGCACTGCATAATCAAGGACCTGCAGTGTCCTTTCCATTTCGGCAGAAAAATCCACATGTCCCGGAGTATCCAGCAGGGTCACTGACTTCTCCCCCAGAACTGCCTCAGCCTGCTTTGAAAAAATAGTGATCCCTCTGGATCTCTCCAGCTCATATGTGTCCAGAAAGGCATTTCCATGATCTACCCTGCCCGGCTTCCTTATCTCTCCCCGCAGATAGAGGATACTCTCGGCCAGAGTAGTCTTCCCTGCGTCCACATGGGCCAGAATGCCTATTACTAATTTATTTGTATGGATTAATCTCTTTATCTGTGTCATTTTATCTGTAGTCCAATCATTCTTTTTATGCAACTGTGCACTGCCGCCGCAATTGCCGCTTCGCAATATAGTGTCTATCACATTATATCATTTCAGCAAATGCTTGACTATAGTGAAATTTTACATATGCCTTGTCACTGTACGGTATATATGATCTCCGTGGCTCCTGTACATGCTGACAGGTCCTGCTCTGTCTCCCTGTAATACCCTGTCATCCACTCCGGACATCTGATCTGCAGTCTGCCTATCTTGTCCTTCATTGACATCCCATGCTCTGTCTTATATCTCCTGACACTGCTGATCAGATCTTTCATATGCATACCAAACGCCAGGATATCTTCTTCCCTTCCCTCTGCTCTTTTCCACAGTTTCTGATGGATAGACAGTTCAGGTTCAAATTTTCTAAAAAACTCCTGATAAAGATATTCTGTAATATGGGGCACAAAGACTGAATACATCTTCATTATTTCCAACAGGCTGCTATATAGGGCATATTGTCCTGACCTGCGCCTGTCTGCCCCGTGTTTTCCTGGCTGATAAAGCCTTTCTTTTACAATTTCAATATAATAGTCACAGAAATCTTTCCAGAATAATTCATCCAGCTCATGCCTCGCCTGTCCAGCCTCGTATTCTTCCAGCAGCTTTCCCGTCTTTATAGACGTTTCATTCACTCTCTGCAGTATCCACCTGTCAACCGGAAGCAGGCAGGCCGCCGGATCTCCGGTCAATTCAAAATCCCCCAGCTGTGCCATTGAAAATTTAGCGGCATTGTATAGCTTGTTTATAAATCTTTTCGATGCTTTCAGCTCATCCTCACTGAAAAATGTATCTGTTCCCAGCCTGGCATTCGCCGCCCAGTACCTTATGGCGTCCGCTGAATGCATTTCTATCAGCTCCATCGGGGAACTCGAGGCATTATTCTTTGATTTGCTTATTTTCTCCCCAGGCTTTGCAAGCACAAATCCGCTGACCATAATGTCCTTCCATGGTATCTCCCCCGTATGGTAGAGACTCCTTACAATCGTATAGAAAGCCCAGGTGCGGATAATTTCGTGTGCCTGATGACGCATTCCCATAGGAAGTATCTGCCGGCTCCTGTCTCCCTCCTCCCCGTATCTGGCATTTATCAGCGGCGAGATGGAGGATGTGGCCCATGTATCAAAAACCGCTCTTTCCGGTATAACTTCCGTACAGCCGCAGCTGCATGAAGACAGAGGCCTGTCTTTCTCTGGATCCACAGGCAGCTGGCAGGGATCTGCTAAGATGGGCTTTTTACATTCTGCACAATACCATACAGGAAATGGAACTCCAAAATAGCGCTGTCTGGAAATACACCAGTCCCACTTTAAGTTCTGTACCCAGTCCAGATATCTGCTTTTCATCCGGGCCGGATGCCATCTGATCTCATCCGCAGCTTTTATAAAGCGTTCTTTCTCTGTCAGGATATCAATATACCACTGCCTGGACGGAATAATTTCTACATCTGTCCCGCACCGCTCATGCACTGCCACAGCATGTATCAGTTCTTCCTTTTTTATAATGAGCCCCCTGCTCTCCAGTTCCAGGGCAACGGCCCTTCTGGCCTGTGCAGTTTTCATCCCTCCTGTAAAGGGAATGTGCTCTGCTATTCTGCCATCCTTCGTGATTACCTCCTTATAAGGGAGGCTAAACTTTTCATACCACTCTGCATCTGTGGAATCCCCGAATGTGGCACACATAACAGCCCCTGTCCCCTTTTCCATACTAACTCCATCATCTTCAAGTACAGGTATCTCAAATCCATAAAGGGGTACCTTTACCTTCCTTCCCACATATTTTTTATATCTCTTATCTGCCGGGTGTACCAGTACACAGGCACAGCCGGGCAGCAATTCCGGCCTTGTAGTAGCCACAGGCAGTATTTTCTCCCCCGCATCAAATACCAGATAGTAAAAGCACGATTCACTCTCCTTAGTCTCCAGCTCCGCCTGTGCTATGGACGTCTGGCACTGCGTGCACCATAACACTGGGGACTCTTTCATATAGGCTTTTCCCTTCTTAACAAGCTCCAGAAACAATTTCTGTGAGATCTTCCGTGACTCTTCTGAAACCGTATGATATTCCAGATCCCAGTCAACAGAAAAGCCCAGACTCTTCCACATTTCCCTGAAATCCGCTTCATACCCTTCCACAGTCTCCATACACTGCCGCCTAAATTCTTTCCCCGGAATATCCCTGGCATGGATCTTTCTTTCCTTTTCAACCAGCCGCTCTGTAGGCAGACCGTTATCGTCAAAACCAAACGGATAAAAGACATCATACCCCTGCATTCGTTTAAAACGCGCTATCATTTCCGCCTGAGTATAGGAAAATACATGGCCTATATGCAGAGAACCGCTTACAGTGGGCGGCGGTGTATCTATTGAAAATATTTTCTTCTCCCTTCCATTCTGGAACTTATATATTTCATTTTCTTCCCAGAACTTTTGCATCTCCCTTTCTGTTCTTTTAAAATCATACTTCTGATTCATGTTCATACCTCCAATTGTATTATATTGAAATACAAAACAGACATAGCGAAAGTATATTTTTTGTTCCGCGTGCAGCCCTGCCTCCTCCCGGAGGGTTTTATTCTGTAGGAAACTTCGTTGCCTGTAGAATATAAAACGCCCTGAGCTAAATTTAGCTCAGGGCGGGCTGATTTGTCCGTGGTACCACCTGAATTCAGAATATTATTCTGCACTCATAACGATACGGGTACTATCATGTAAGAATAGTCCGATACCGCTTTCCTTGATAACGGTGGAAATCTCCGTTGGAGTCTACTTGAAGTCATTCTTCTTTCAATCCAAAGCTCAAAGGCTACTTCCATGTTCCCTTCACGAAGATTTTCACCAGTCATCTTCTCTCTGTGCATCCGGAATAACATGTACTCCTCCTCGTCTACGCTGTTGTCTGTGTTTGTTGAAGATCATTATACCAGACCCCTGGAGTATGTCAAGGCTTTTTTCCTCTTTATCCAGGACCTACTTTTCCTCCTTCAGAGGCAATTCAATCTCAACAGCATGATCCAGAAATACCACCCCATCCAGATGTTCCAGCTCATGGCAGAAGCACTTTGCCATAATCCCCTCCCTCGTTATGAGGACTTCTTCCCCCCTTTCGTTCAGCGCACTGACTGTGACCGTCTGGGGTCTGACTGTCTTTCCCATCTTTCCCGGAAAGCTTAAGCATGCCTCTATACACTCCTGCTCCCCGCTGCTTTCTACTATCCTGGGATTCACCAGTTTCAGGCAGTATTCCCCATAATCTACCACAACCAGCCGCTTTAATATCCCCACCTGATTAGCAGCCAATGCCGCCCCATTTTCAGTATCATGGAGAGTATCCATCATGTCATCCAGAAGTTCCAGGACATGGTCATCTATGGTTTCTACTTCCTTACATCTTTTCCTCAACATCTTATCGTCAAACAGACGAATCTTTCTTACTGCCATCTTTTTCCCTCCTGCTGCTGTCAGCCCTTGATTTTCTTTCACTTTCCTCAAATAAAAAAACTTCTTCAATGGTACATTCAAATATACGTGAAATATCATAGGCCAGCCAGATGGAAGGCTCACACTTCTCTGTCTCAATAGCATTTATGGCCTGCCTGGATGCTCCAACCAGCTCTCCAAGATTTTCCTGGGTCATCCCCCGTTTCTCTCTCAGTTCTCTGACTCTGTTCCTCATATTTCCCCCTTTGTAATGTTAACCTTACATATATTATATACTGTGGTGTGTGTAATGTCAACCTTACATTAAAATCAGTCCTTTACAAACTGCCCTGCAAAATGGTTATATGATATAAAAACCCTTGAAAACGTTGCATTTTCAAGGGTTTGGGTAATTCTCTTATAAAGTTTCTTATATTATGTATTATGAAATTTCAAAACATATGCTCTTCGATTGAGCCGTCTTCTTTTACATCCATGAAGCACTCTGAAAATTCATCACTATCCATAATCATTAAAACGCGATGCATTCCGACAGCTAGTTCCTTCTGTTCATATTCTTCTCGTGGAATCCAGTAAACTCTGCCCTCTTCCGAGCTTTTCAATTCTCCTTCAAATTGATCTGCCCGGTAAAGATATCCAACGTTATGGAATCCGTCCCGATACCAGTGATAGATTCCTTTCAACACAGGATTCTTGATGCGCAGGCCGGTCTCTTCCAATATTTCACGCACAACGGCATCATGAAATGTTTACCTAGTCTCTACATGTCCGCCTGGAAACGTTGTTCCGGTATAAGTGTTATTTACCTTATCCAGTGCAAGCACTTCGTTTCCACGGCAGACCATGCACATGTTCATGAAAATCACAGTATCTGGCGGATGCTTA
The DNA here is from genome assembly GCA_003148945.1 of Murimonas intestini. Taxonomy (GTDB): domain Bacteria; phylum Bacillota; class Clostridia; order Lachnospirales; family Lachnospiraceae; genus Murimonas; species Murimonas intestini. The sequence goes on from QGGY01000002.1 coordinate 202,212, forward strand.
CGAAGAGTATCCTCCTTCTGAATTCGTTCGCAGATCTTCGCACGTTTGCCCTGGTATCTTGACGCAATCTCCCCATATGGTATCCAAATATCAGCGGCTTCAATATGATCATAAACTGCTGCAATCACAGCATCATCTGTCTTAGCAGTTGGAAATTCACCTGTCTGTTCGTGAAACTTTCTAGTCTCCTCATACATCCATTGTGCAATCTTATCTTTCTGCTTCTGTTTAAGCTGGTTATAACTCTTGGTAGTCTGGAGAAGCTTGCCTCCCACTTTTATATGATTTTTCATCTTTATATTATTCGCCGCTCCTTTTTTGCCATTCACATACAATCGGATTCCAATCACCTGAACGTTCCTTATTACCTACCCAAACATTCCAAAATAGGTAATCCTAAAACGATAGCCTTTTTAGTTGGTAATGCAGGTAGTAAGACCAAAGCCCATCTGAATTATGCCAAGCCTTTCCGTTCTACTGTGTGATTGTCAAAGGCGGTGCAGCCATTCAACCGAATGTTATTTAAATTCTAACATCAGCGAATCACAAACGGGCCTATATCCTATTTTTTTATAAATACTATTCGATATTGGATTTAATAAATCTGTGTATAATACGCACTTCGTAAATCCCTTATCTAAGGCAATTTGACTGATTTGAGCCACACATGAGGAGGCGTAACCCTTTCCACGATAATAAGGAGGAGTATATACAAATGCCACACCGATAGCTGTTTGCATTTCTCTTGTATATCCTGCCATAGAGACAGGTATCCCATTATCTTCGAGAACGTAGAGCTTTTGTCCCGATAATTGGTAGCGATAAGATTTTCCATCTTGCGGAATGGACATTTCTGTTTTTCCATAAATATTCGCTGCATTAAATGCTTCAACCCAATATGGGAAAAAGTACATATCTTTTTCATCCAGCAAACGTACAACACCAAATTGTTTAATATCCGGATTTACTGCTTTAAGCTCATATATTCGCTGACTCATGATTGTTTTAAAGGTCAATCCCTTTTGAGCAGTATATTTTTCTGCAAAATACTCCGCTAAGACTTTTTCGGTTGTCACGCCGGGAATTTCATGGTCTTTCAACCCATCTATCATACAGTCTATAGCGTCTGAATTAATAATATTATCTGTTGCATAAAGAGTAATATTATGTGGTGGTGTCATTACCGCGGTAAGCTGTATCCCGTTTACATCCGAAATAGTTGCCATGAGCCAATTAACAGGATCGCGCCAGCCTGTTTTGTCTTTCCCTTCATGTCCAATTATAATATTGCCGAGAGAAATCATATTCTGTGCCTCGTGACGCATTAATATACCATAAGTATCCCTGTAAAACTCATGCACATCTGTATACAACTTGAATCGCACTGTAACATCCTCCTTTTTTCACACCATAGAACTATCTTCGCGCCCTACTTTAAGTGTAGCCACACTTCCTATGCTTGCTCTTCTCTTGGAGCATATCTTAGTCTGTCAGGTTCATCACAAATCTCTTTCAATATATTTTCAATATTAAAAACCTCATATTCTTCTTGTTTAACTGTTGTTTTCCCTGTTTTCATTTCTGTATTTATTCTTATGCCATGCCGTGAAATAAAGGGAGCTTCTTTTATTGAAAATACCCCTTTTGAAACGTCATCTTGCATTATCGTAACTCTGCTTGAATACTTCCCGCCTTCACTTTTCACCTTCAAAGATTCTTCCAATAATTTTCTACTATATTCCATCTTCACTAATTCAGTAAATAATGGTTCATATACCTTTGCAAGAACTTCTGAATAAAATTCTCTATTCTTTTCTTTAAAATATTTGTATAACGCCCATGCGCCACCAATTACCACAGTGGCACATGTAATAATTGGTATGGCATATGACACTATATTCTACACCACTGGTAATAAATTATCCATTAAAATTACTCCTTTACAAACCGCCCCTTGAGTGGTATATTTTAAGTAGAAAGAGGAACAACCGCCCACAAGGGGTTGACCTGTGAAAGAAGTAGAAAATACCACCCTGACACCTGCCAAAGTTTCAAGGGTGGTTTTTCTATGCAAAACTAATGACTAATCAAATAAATGAATGTCAGTAGTGCAATCAAAAATAATCCGAACTGCATCAAGTCATTAAAATTGAATTTGTTCTTCATATGCACCACCCCCATTCTATGTAGAATGAAGGTCAAGCCACCCTGCAACACGATTGTTCCATAATCGCATTCTATCATATTATCTTTCTTCCTACAATTATTTATTTTCTTTTTCAAACAAACATTTTAAAACTATCAGATGCTGTCTTACATAAGACATAATGCAAAATTTTCTATTTGTCAGTTACGTGTTAGTTACCGATATTCTTTTATATATGCGCATACTGCAACATTATATATCATGCAACTTTGCTATAATCAATAATAGAAATTTCCTGCATTACTTTCTTTGCCTGTTCTACGATATTTTCCAACCGTTTCACTACATCTGCCGTGTAAATCACTTCATTGCATTCTGTGCATTTATAACAGGGGACATTTCTGACAATCACAAGGCAGCTTCCCAAGTCTGTCACATCTGTCGTGAATCCCTTCTCAGCTTTAGCGCCACACTCCATACATAACATATTATCGCTCCTTTCTAGTCTTTAAATCTGCTTCCCATTGTGTAATATCGGGATAGTACGCCGTTATCAAATAAAATCTTCATTTCTGCTAAGCGCTATATGCATGTATCTATTATCAGTACAACAACCAATATTGCTTCATTTCTCAATTTTCTGTTGAATTAAATAAATCATTATGATATATTATAGATAGAAAAGGAACAACCGCCCACAAGGTGGTTGACCGGTTAATGAGATAGCAAAGCCACCCGAACCGACCAAGTATTAGGGTGGTTTTTGCTATGTATAGTTACTTACAAAACGTAAAAACGAATGTAAGCAATGCCAAAATGAAAAGACCAAAGGTCATTAAATCCTTAAAATCAAAACGATTTCTCATAGGCATCACCCCCATTCTATTTGAATGAGGTCAACACACCCTGTAACACGATTGTTCCATAAATGAATTTTATCATATTATCCATATTCATACAATTCTTAATTTTCTTCATTGGATATCTTTTACCTCATACACTCTGTCATATATAAGACATAATATAAAATTTTCTATTTGTCAGTTACGTGTTTGTTACCTGTCAGTTACCCATATATTTCCACATTCTTTCAAGCTATTTTATAACTATTCAAAACATAAAGAAACCCTTGAAAACGTTGCATTTTCAAGGGTTTTGATAATTCTCTTATAAAGTTTCTTATTATCTCTTTGAGAACTGCGGAGCACGACGTGCAGCTTTGAGTCCGTATTGCGCGAGTTTTTGAGCTGTTTTCCCTTGATATTCCGGGCTTTTCCGGCTTTCTGCTTCTCAGTTATCCGGTGTGCGGACCATAAAAAACGGCCTTTTTTCATTCAGCGACAGGCTGATGAAACGCACCATTTACTACCCCAAACAGCTCCTCTGGTTTATTGTACTTCACTTTTGCATAGATGTCCATAGTTGTTTTGCTGTTTTCGTGTCCGGCAAGGTATTGTACTGTCTTTGGATCAACGCCCGCATAGAGAAGATTGGTGATATAAGTGTGCCGCAGCTGATGGGGTGTCACATCGAAGTCCAGCGTATATTTGATTTGGGGTTGATTCTTCTGGGTCATACCCAGCGTTGGAGTAACCGTATATTTGATACTCTCCCCATTTACATACTTATAATAGTTCCGGGGCTTGGTGGAACGAACAACTACATACTGCCATACTCTTTGAAACTGCGAAGCAGCCAGCGGCTCCCCTTTGCTGTCAGCAATCACATAATCTGATATGGAGTTTTCTTTCGCTTCTCTCAGACACTCTACCAGACACTTTGGTATCGGAATATCCCTTTTTGCCGCCGGAGTTTTTAGCACCGTAGAAATCACGGGTCTGTTATGCTCTGTACGCCATGCCCGCCTCACCGATAGATAAGGTGTATCCTCGTCCAGAAATACACAATCCCATTGCAGTGCAAGAATTTCTTCCCGGCGCAGACCGGAATACAAACCGAGCATAATAAACAAATATGGAGGAAGTCCCTTGACGGTATCCAGAAGCACGGCTACCTGCTGATCTGTCAATGCCTCCTTCTTTTTTGTCGGTTTTCCGCCTTTACCGGATATTCCTGCACAGGGGTTGTGTTCAAGGAGTTGGTTTCGCTCTGCCGCATAAAAAATGCACTTGAGCAGCATATTGACCTTATTGTATAAGCCTTCCGATTTCTTTGACAATGGAACAAGAGCCAGCCGAATATCGTCAGCGGTCACTTCTTCCATATACATCTCTCCCAGGGGTTTGATGATATAGTTTGTCATATCCCTCGTATAACCTCTGAGTGTAGACGCAGACACCTTTGCCGACTGCATCAGCAACCACTTCTCGCCATACTCGGCTACTGTCGGGTGCTGCCGGTGAAAGATAATTTCTTCCACCTGCTTCCGGGCCTCTAACTGCTTCTCATACAATTCTTCACAAGTAGTGGCATACAAACTCAACTCTTTGCCATCCGCATCCGTAATCCTGGTTCTGTAATACTGGATTCCTTTCAATGTAATGGTCCCATACTTCGGGATCTGTGCTTTCTTTTTTGCCATCTTTGATCGTCCTTTCTTGATAATGTGTAGTCTCCGTATCTACACTCTCTTTTTATCAGAAAGCCTCGATTTAATCAAAGATACGGCTGATGCAAAATAAAGAGCGAGACATCCTTGCCTCGCTCCTGCTTTACTTCCTATTTTATTATTACTGTGCTGTGTCCCAGCTTGCAAACGCACAGCTCATTGATCTGACCAGCTCATCCGGCCTGTTATACTTAACCTTTGCATAGATGTCCATGGTAATCTTGCTACTTTCATGGCCTGCCAGGTATTGAACCGTTTTGGGATCTACCGACGCATGAATAAGATTGGTGATGTAAGTATGCCGCAGCTGATGGGGTGTTACCTCAAAATCCAGACTGTAAACCACTTTTCCGTTATGAGCGGCCTTTTCTCCCAAGACAGGTGTGACAGTATGTTTTACTCTTTTTCCATCTTCATACCGATAATAGCTCCGCTCCTTGACCGTCCTCGTAACAATATACTGCCAAAGCCGCTTAAACTGCGTGTAGGACAGCGGTTCGCCATCCCGGTTTGAAACTACATATTCCGAAGTCGAAGTTTCCTTTGCTGCTTTCAAGCACTCGGCCAAACAAACAGGGAGGGGGATATTTCTCTCCGCAGCCTTGGTTTTCAATTCATCCGAAATCACCGGTCTGTTATGTTCGGTGTGCCATGCCCGTCTTACCGTCAGATATGGAGTATCTGTATCCAGATATACTGAATCCCATTGCAGAGCAAGAATTTCTTCCCGGCGTAGACCCGCGTACAAACCGATCATGACAAAGACATAAGGCGGCAAATCTCGGATAGCATCCAAAAGGCGCTCTGCCTGTTCATCTGTCAAAGCCTGACGATCCTCTTGTGGAACACCACCACCCTTTGTTGTCAGATAAATCGTTGGGTTATGGTCAATAATCCTGCTTTCCATCGCTGCGCGAAAGATAGACTTGTAAAGGATTACCACAGATTTATAAACCGATGTAGATTTCTTGGAAACTGGAACAAGGGCAAGCTGAATATCATCCAGGCTAACCTCGCCCATCCGTTTATCTCCCAATTCCGCTATAATATGTCGCCTGACCTTTGAAGTGTAATCCGTCAAGGTAGTGGCTCGTACATGAACCGACTGCATCAGCAGCCACTTTTCACAATACTCTGCAACTGTGGGCGTTTTCCGATGAAAAGTAGCATTCTCAATCTGTTCCAACGCAAGAGTTTCTTTGTTATATAGTTCTTCAGGTGTTTTTGCGTAGAGAGCTACGAGCTTTCCATTCGCATCTTTGATTCTGGTCCTATAATATAGGACACCTCTTTTCATAACTGTGCCATATTGGGGAAGCATTATTTTTCTATTTGCCAATTCCTCCACCTCCTAAAAAAGATCTCCAGCGCTGTACCTTTGTTTTATCAAACATCTCTGATTCCATCAAGGATACGGACTGGCTCACGATCTTCCGCTTCGAGGCTTACGGTAAGTTGTGCTTCTCTCAACAGGCTTTGCCCTGTGCGTACATTTTGCGATATACTCCTGGAGACCCGCCGCAGTAAAATACACACAGCCATTCTGAACATACTGCACATAAGAGATCAAGCCGTTGTTACGGGCGGCATCCAGCGTTGCGATGCTGATTCCTAAGATTTCAGCCGCTTCTTTTCGTGTAATGAGTTTTTCCATAGACCATATTCCCTCCAATCTGTCAAGGTTATCATCGTGCTTTCAAAATCACATGAATACGCTGGCAGCCGAAACTGCCAGCGCATGGTATCTGATTTTGAGTAGAAAACGACCAACAAAGAAAGTAATCGCTTCCTAATTTTAATATGATTCAATTCTCGTCACATTTGCCACGCAACCCTGACGCTGGGAACATAGCAGGTCTCCGCTGGCGCGGTTGTCATAACTCCGCAGCGTCGTTTTACTCGTGCGCCGCAGGGTTCCCCCCAAGTCTTTAGGAGGCCGTGAGGAAGTATCTTTAAGCCCCCGTGCGGTCCTCGCGCCGGATCTGCCACCATCCGTTTTGTGAAATCGTAGATCGCTCCGAAACAGCGTTGTTCATCACCTCCCTGGCTGCTCCATCTTCGCGGCGTTCCACACTCGCTCGTACACGGGTTATGTACCTGTTATGCTGTCTATGAAATTGTCAAAGTGCTGTTGAAGGGGGAAAACTTGTCCTTCTATTAACTCTGACAAAAAAAGCAAAAAACAGGCGCTTCAAACGAAATTTTATCAAAAATATTTTGCCAGCTGTTTCAAACCGCGCCGGATGCTGTCCCGGACACGGCTTGGGTCTACACCCTCTGCTGCGGCGATCTCTCCTACTCTCATACCCAGATAATACCGGGCATAAATCCGCTTGGCCTGTTTCTCCGGCAGAGCCATTACTGCGGTGTAGAGTTGTTCCCGCAGCTGTTTTTCCTCCAGGAACATTTCCGGCGTCTGGGGCTTCATCAGGACCGCATTTTCAATGCCGTTGTCGCTGTCCAGAGAGTAATGCGCCTTATAGCGATACATTCTCCGGTCATAGGCAGCTTCTGCACGCTCGGTGGCACGAATCGCCTCCAGCACATCTTCTGTTACTTCTACAAAGTGATCTGTTTTATAAACATCAGGATATAGATCCCGAAGATTGACTTTTTTCATTGTGTACCTCCATTTCGATTCACGGGTAGTTAACGGGTGAATCGAATGGAGGCGGAGACCGGCAGCGGTAACAAACCGCTCGTCTATCTAAAAAACGGCAAGCAAAAACGCCAGCTCCCCACAAAGGGATACTGGCGCGACAAGAAAACCTATGATTATACTGGTTTACACAGATTGATAATACCGATATAAAAACATAATGCCCCGGTGGCGGGGCAAGGCTTTTTTTAACTGATGTAACTCATGGGTATTGTGAACCACTAACACAGACATGACGGCATCCTCCTAAAATGCCGCCCCTGCTGATTGCACGAGGGTCGTCGGGTTTCTGCTTTTCGCAAAAAGAAACGGCGGCCTTGATCTACTCAAAACCGCCGCTCCATGAGCGCGTAGGAATGTGTCTACTGTACGACGGCTTTTTTTCTTTTGCCGTCATCCGGTAGATTTAATCACACTTTCTATCTTACTTGTAATTCTATAATAAAGACCAAATGTTGCAGAAATCTCCTAACCACTTTCTTTTTCGGCAAGAAAACAGGCTGAATTGCTTCATTTTTGTAGCAATTCAGTTTTTATCTCATTTCCGGTCGAAGAATAACCCGTTTGAATAAGAACATTGTTGCACCAAAATAGGTCAGGTAGATTGCACAGAATAGCAGGATCGTCACCAAACCATAAAGAGGCACAAGTCCCTGCTGCAAGATTGCCTCTCCGAAAAAGAACTGTGCCCCTGCTATCAGCAAAACCGTCAGCAAAAGAGGGAATAGCAGTGGGATCAAAAAGACTGTGGACAGTTCCCTGCGTATCAGGGAGGCTTGCCTGTGCCCCGGTACACCCAAACGGTCAATAACTGCATAATTCTTCTGGTTTTTATCTATGGCAGAAAGCTGCTCAAATGCAAGCACCGAGCAGGATAGAATGATAAAAATAATGCTTAAATACAATCCGCAGAACGAAATGGCTGTAAATCCAGTCAGCGAATTGGCAACACCCCACGCCTTTACTGTAACACCCATCGTTACTTTTTCCGGGAGCTGTTGACTGGACTGCAATTCCGGCTGCCATTTCCCACTGTTCAGGAATTGCTTCAAGTCACTTTTCAATTCCGGGTATCCGCCATCTTCCAGTTTCATAGCCAGACGACTTTTTTCTCCGACTAATTGTGAAGCTGCTTCATCCGGCAGAACAAGCACATATCCCTTCGTTCCAGCCATTTGATACTGCTCCATCGGCTCTGTCAGGATCGGTGTTTCTGCAACGGTCAATGTCCGACCATTTAATGTGATCTCCGGCTGTTGCTCCAAGCCTTGTCGGATTCCGTCCATATAGTTCCATGTATCACAATGAACCAAAAATTCGTTGTTGCCCATGACAACAGGAGAAAGCCCCAGGATTTCGCGCAGGTGGTTATAGTCGGACAAGGACAAGGCTTCAATCGGTTTTTCAGGAACCGCATACAAATAATAGCTCACAGAATCCTCGACTCCACAATGATCCTCTGTAAAGGAAACGATGGAATCCATGCTGGATTTTTCCAGAGGTGCATCAATCGCCACGCCTGCATCATAGGGATAATAGGCTTTCATATTGGCTTTGTAGCCGGCTCCCATTGTAAGCCCCACAAACATGGTTGCCAGAGATACGGTCAAAAGAATTGCCACCACAGCCATTGTCCGACCAGCAGAATGGATGCGCCGTCCAATCTGCCCCAAAAAGAACAGATTTTCTTCTTTGTACTTATGGCGCAGATTTTGTTTTGCAAATCGGTGCAGCAAAAGTGGAATCTGGCGATGCAGCTCGTAAACACCCGCCAGAATGAGCAAACAGGCTCCGCCAAGGTACAAAAATGCTTCATTGGTTTGTGTCTGAAGCATCCGCCCAAGCAAAATCACGCCTGCAACCATTGCGGCTATTGAAAGCAATACTACCAAAAGACTATGGCGGAATGATTTGAAACGGTATTCTTCATTCTTACGGTTATCATACAGAAGATCAATCACTTTCTGATGCCGGATAATCTTTGCTGCTCGGAGCGTCCCAAAACCATACATCAAGGCAAAAAATAAAAAGGTTACTGCCCACGCCCGGAGAGAAAAGGAAACCTGATAGGTATGCGGCACCTCAAAGATATTTTTTACCACTTGATTTAGCAAACCGGAAAGCCCTGTGCCAACCAAAGAACCAAGCAGAAAGGCTCCTATGCCGATAATGCTGTTTTCAGCAAGAAACAAATTTCGTACTATCTTTGCTTCCATGCCGATCAGTTCATAGGTTGCAAATTCCTTTTTCCGTCGTCCCAGCATAAAGCGAATCGCATAACCGATCACAAACGAGGACATAAAAGCAACCAGAGCTGACATAAGCAAAATTCCAGTAGTCAGCATCGACATATTCTCTGCCATAGCAAGAACATCTGATGAAAAGCCCAATGCCAAAAATGAGTACATCAATGCCGCAGTCAAGGTAAGCGTCACAAAGTAAATGATATAATCCCGCAGGCTTCTGCGGACATTACGAAGTGCCAGTTTAGCGTACATCATTCATTCCCCCTCCCATCATGGTGAGGACATCCAGGATTTTTTCAAAGAAAGTCCTACGGGAATCACCGCCCTTACGGATTTCCGTGAAGATTGTCCCATCCCTTAAAAAGAGAATACGATTGGCGTAACTTGCCGAAAAAGCGTCGTGTGTCACCATCAGGATTGTGGCTCCGAGATCTTCGTTGATACTCTGGATCGTAGAGAGCAGCATCTGGGACGAGTGACTGTCTAACGCACCGGTGGGTTCATCCGCCAAGATCAGCTTAGGCTGGTTGATAATGGCTCTGGCACAGGCGCACCGCTGCTTCTGACCACCAGACACCTGATAGGGGTACTTATCCAGAATATCCGTGATATTCAGCTTTCCGGCCATTTCCCGCACCCGTCCATCAATCTCGCCTGCTGGAACCTTGTTTATGGTCAGCGCCAGGGCTATGTTTTCCGAAATGGTCAGCGTGTCCAGCAGGTTAAAATCCTGGAAAACAAAGCCAAGATTTTCCCGACGAAACCGGGCAATCTGTTTTTCATTGATTTCCGTCACATCGATCCCATCCAGATAGATATGTCCCGCACTGACGGTATCAATTGTGGAAATACAGTTGAGCAGGGTGGTCTTGCCGGAGCCGGATGCTCCCATGATTCCGACAAATTCTCCCTCTTGAACGGAAAAGCTGATGTCCTGAATTGCTTTTGTAACATTCCCGCCATTTCCGTAATATTTTTGGATATGATCCAGTTTCAAAATTTCTTTCATTGTTATCACCTCTGATCTCTATTGTAGAATAAGAACGACTTCGTTTGTATCAAGTTTTCTTACAAAGTTCTAACAAAAATGTAAGAAGTGCAGAACGCTTTTCAGTCCTGCACTTCATGAATCAGACAGTTGATGTGAAAAGAAAGGGAAATGGCTGTGCCATGTTCCGACGACTCCGCCGTAATGCCAATACCCAGCTTTTCACAAAGCCGTTTGCATAGGTACAGACCAATTCCTGTGGATTGCTGTACCATACGACCATTCTGACCGGTAAATCCCTTTTCAAAGATGCGAGGCAGATCGGATGCAGCAATTCCGATTCCATTATCCTCCACGACAAGGACAACCTGATCCTGCCGTTTATGGGTAGAAATGCGGAGGATCGGCTGCTCAATACGATACTTGACCGCATTGGCAATCAGTTGGTTCAGAATAAAGCGCACCCACTTTTCATCTGAATAAACCGTATCCTGCATTTCCTCCACTTCCAGGTGCATACCACTTTGGAGCAATAGATATTTGTTATCTGCAATCGCCTGATGCACCACCTGAGACAACGCCATTTCCCGAACGGAATAATCTTTCTCTGTATGCTCGCTTCGAGCGTAGTAAAGAGCCTGTTCGGTAAAACGATTCGTCTTTTCCAGTTCCAGCAGGAGTTCCTTTGTCCAGTCCGTCCGATGATTTTCACATAGGAGTTTCATGGCAGTAATAGGGGTTTTGATCTCGTGAATCCATTGCTCAATGTATTCCTTGTACTCCAGGCGTTCCCGCTCGACCTCTCCAATCTGCTCCAACATGGATTTTCCAGCCATTTTCAAAAGCTGATAGTAAACCTGATCCTCAGCCTGTTCCGGCAACTCCATCACTTCGGAAATGAGGTATCGTTCTGAAAGCTGTTCCGCCATATCCAGAAGTTTTTTCATCTGCCGCTTCCGTTTCCAGTAAGTAAGGACAAGTCCAGCCAACAAAATCAATGCCCATACAATCAGGATCAATAATACTGCGGAAACCGAGTTGCCGCACACCAGTAGAAATACAGTGAGCGCAGCCATACAAACAAGGTTCGTCAGCAGAAATGGCAGTCTGTTTTTCCAATATCGTCTGCTGTTCATATCGTGTACCCCTGTCGATGCTTTGTCTTAATAAAATCTGTCAGACCAATGCCCGCCATTTTTTCCCGGATACGGTTGATATTAACGCTCAAAGCATTGTCATCCACATATAACTGATTGTCCCACAAATACTCAATCATATCTGCACGAGAACAGATTTTTCCTCCGTTCTTGAAAAGGTAATAGAGAATTTTCAATTCGTTCTTGGTAAGTTCTACGCTCTGTCCATTATAGTCTAAACTGCTGAATTCCATATGCAGCACTGCATCTCCATAGACGATCTGTTCCCGTTGCTGTGTGGGATAGGCTTTTTTCAACAGAGAAGCAATTTTCGCAAGCAGGATTGCTGTGTTATAGGGCTTCGTGATAAAAGCATCTCCACCCAGCATGATGCTGTTCAGTTCGTCCATATCCGTGTTGCAGCTTGTCACAAAGATGATTGGTACTTCGGAAAATGTGCGAACCTCGGTGCAGAGAGAAAAGCCGCTGATTCCCGGCAGCTTGATGTCCAGCAAAACCAAGTGTGGTTGTTCAGCTTTGATCCGGTCGATCACATCAGAAAAATCTTCCGGAGCCACCGTTTCATAGCCGTTACTTTGCATCAGCGTTTTCAATTCATTCCGTATCAACGGATCATCTTCTATTATCAATATTTTTTCTTTCATATCAGCCTCCGTGAAGAAAACTACTATATGTAGTTGCTCATGCTCCCATTGACATTTGCATCAGGCGAATATAAAAATGCAGCCTTAATGCGTTAGGAACCTTGTCCCTCAACAAATGAAAAATGGTAAACTTATATTTCTTCAACATCAATGACATTATATCCTCTTTGTTTTAATGCCTTTGCAAACAAGCCCATTCCGGGAATTAACTTCCCAGTGAAGCTACCATCATATATCTGATTAACACCACAGGTAGGACTTCTGGATTGTAATATAACTAAATCAATCTCTTCATTCTGAATTTTCGATAATGCAACTGCCACTGCTTTATCATATTCTAAACTAACATCATTTCCGTTTTCATCAACTACTCTCCCATCCACAATTTCTGCACAGGATCTGGGAATTTTCATACCTGCTAATACTTCTGGGCAGATAGAAATAACTTCTTTATCTTTCAAGAAATTGATAGCCGCTATATTTTCGTTGTTTTTCCCATTATATTTACAGTTCACTCCCATAATACAGGCACTAACCAATACCTTCATCCTTTTCGCCTCCCTAAGCTTTCAATCAAAACCAATTCACTTTTTCTGCTCTAAATTGAGGAGTATCGCCTTCCTGGTATGGATTATAGGTATTGCGATTACACCCAAATTCTTTCAACGACTTTATTCTATTATCCTCTGTCCATTCAACCAGCGAGATTCCATCAAATTCCTCTATACTTCCATTGTTCATTTCATTTTTGAAATACCACTCTACAATCGTTTGATCTCCCTTATGGAAGAATTGCTTGATTTTCCAAACAACTACCTTGCCACGGGTATTCCATTCCTGAAACCAATGCTTTACTGTTTTTCGGTTGTTATACTGGGGACTCCAACTTTCTGTATAAATCACATCTTCTGCAAATATATCATCAATCCCCATATCCTGCTGATTGAGCCACATATCAAACCATAGTCGGATTATTTTTTCTCGTTCATTCATGATATAAACACCTCACCATTCTTTTGTCTTACCTTCGCGTTTGTTCTGCATAACCTTGGTTTGATATACGAGAACAGGAATCAGAGAAACCAGGGCAAGCACACCAAAAACTACCGAGCGTTTTGCAACCGCAAATATTGCGAACATGAGCAGTATCAGCAACCACGGATTACGCAGATTTCTGTAATAGTTTTCCTTGTCCTCATAAGAAGTATGAAGTTCAAATGGCTTACCGTCATTATCCTTTTCTACAATCAACAGTTCCCGGTTAAAGGTGGTGGCATTTGTTGCTATGCGTCCTCCTCTTTCAGCCCATGGCCGTAGACGCACTTTACCAACAGAGTAGTTCAGGTTGATGTTTTTATAAAATACTTTGTAACCCATCCCCTCTAAAAACTCATGATAATCTGACGCATCGACCTTCGATTTTTGCCCGATAAACTCCACACAGTATTTTACCTGATCCGGTTTACACTCCTCAAATTCATACAACATTTTTTCCGCCCGAATCAGACGATAGCCCTTTTCAGACATTTTATTCAGCCAATGTTCCTGGGCAGTCAACAAACCGCCAAAGAAACGATAATACTTTTTGCTCATACTGCACCTCCAATAATTCCATTAGCCACGCCTACAAGTTCATTGAGCCTTATAAGTTCCTTTTCTGCAATTTCTTTTCCTTGCGTTGTAATGAGATATTCTTTTTTCCGTCCCGCACTATCTCCAAAAGGTGCAATCCAGCCTTTTTCCTGCAACGAGTTCAACGCACCATATAAAGTACCTGCCCCCAGCGTGAGCCGCCCTTTTGTACTATCTTCAATAAATTGCATGACAGCATATCCATGTTTCGGGGTATAGAGGGAGAGCAAAATAAAGAATGTCACCTCTGTGAGCGCACCACCTTTCGCATTGTCTCGCATAACACCTACCTCCTCATTACGGTTACTGTAATAAATATATCACTAACCGTAATAGAAGTCAATAATGAGCCAAAATATAACGACAAGCCTAAAAAGCGGGGCAGCACGCTGCCGCCCCGCCAATCCTATACGGTTATTCCATCGCTCGCATTTCTTCCACAAGAGATTGATTTTTCTGTCTGCGCATTGTCCAGAAGGACAGGATAACCTCCAGGCCAAACAGCACCAGAACGAACAGCCCCATTTGCAGGAAAGGGAACGAATATGGCATTGCTACATGGAAAGTCATTTCGCTGAATTTTCGGGCAGCTATCACTGCAATCGGGAGGCCGACTGCCAGAGTTGCCAGCGCAGCAGAAAACGCATAGCAAATTCCCTCATAGATGGTCATTTGACAGAGCTGCTTTCTGGTCAGACCGATGGCGCGAAAGACGCTGTTTTCCCTCTTTCTGGACATCTGATTGGAGAGTGTGGTATTGATGAGATTGACCACGCCAAAGAGGAATACCAACCACGACAGCGCCTGAAGCCCTCCGAAAACAACCCTGTTCTCCATTTCCTCATAATCCTTATGTATCCCAATGGTATCCAATTTAAGATCCGGATTGGAAGAAATGATTGCATTCAGGCTGTTTTCAATCTGCTCTGCCTTTTTAGGATCACCGACAATGCTCCAGGAATAATCAAAACAATCGATCATCGGCATTGCTTCCTGAAACAGCTCTTTGGTTGCAACCATGCAGGTGCTGTCCAATGCCAGAGGACCATGACCATTTTTAAGCCCATCGTTTATGAGCAGACCGGAAACAGTGACAGGAATCTCTTGATCCCCTATGGTAAGTTTGATAACTGACCCCACATCTACACCGACCATATCTTCCGCATATTCCATATCCAGTGCAATACTATGGGAATCTTGAGGCAAAGTCCCCGACACAAGCGCTGCTTCCATTTGATCTCTGTTTCGGTCACTCAACAGATCGCACATTCCACCGGAAGAACTTTCCTCATTCTCAAACCGCACATGAACCGCCTGACGATTTTCTATCACATCTGTTACGCCGTCTACGGCCAGCACTTCCTGCCGAAGCGTTTCATTCAACGGATTTCCTTCCGACATCACCTCATATTCTGATTCTTCGGAATTGATATAGATTTTATAATCCCCATCCGGGAAAAACTGTCTTGCGATACGCTCCGGCGAGCGGACCAAAAGAATAGATGCTGTCACCAAAAGAATCACGCCGCCCAGGCTCAGGGAAGCCACGATGCTGATCGTCTTTTTGCGGTCACGCCTAAAATTTGCAATTCCCATAGAGAGCGGATTTAACCGCATATTCTTCTTATGTGTGTGGGATTTACTGCTCTGACTGCCGGTAAAGCGGACTGCTTCAATCGGGGAGATACCTGCGGCAATCTTTACCGGTCTGCGGATCGCAATAGATACCATAAACCAGCCAAGCAGTGCCGTCAAAACAATCGCAGCTGCATAAAACGGCAGATGAAATCCACGGGAAAACAGGGCAAACCCGACTGCACACCCCAGAAAAATACCGATTCCAATGCCGGCCCATCCCAAGAAACGGCCTTCCTTTTTGACAATACGGCGGATCTGCTTGGGCGTTGTGCCGATGGTCCGCAGCTGTCCATAGCTTTGGATCTTGTCATTGATAGAGATCCGGAAGATACTTTGTATCACCACATATCCTCCGATGATGACCAGAACTGCGATGCCGGCAACCAGCGCCAGCATACTGACATTCACAGGCTGCTTATAGAATTTCATATAGCTGAGGTTCATGACCGGCATTTCCAGCTGATATTCCTTTGCAATCTCCCGGCTGCGGGCAGTCAGTTCTGTTTCATCCATTTGCTGCTCATTCTGAAAATGCACATAAGCGCGATAATCAGCGGGGTCATAGCCGCTCCATCCTTTCAAAGCTTCTTTGGAAAGAAGAATGGAACAGCCATTTACCTCTTTTTCCTTATAGCCTTCCAGAATGCCAGTCACCGTATATTCTCCGTGAAAGCTCTCGCTGCTTAGCATAACCTTTTCGCCAATCCCGGCGTCTGCACCATATTCGGAAAGGAAATAACGGCTGACCGCTACCTCATCCTCCTTTTGGGGCAGGCGGCCTTCCAAAAGCTTCATCTGGTCACGGGCAATATACATCGTTTCCTCATCACAATAAATATAGGAGGCGTTGTATCCCTGCTCCGCAGGTTCCACAGCCAGCATATAATACTCTCCTACCCTTGAGAAGTCATCCAGCCCCTTCAGGGTGGACACATCTTCCTCGGTAATCCTGGTATAGACTGCCTCATAGGTATCCTCCACATGATTTTTCTCTATCTGCCGGGTAGACAAAGCCATCACAATCGAAAAACAGATCAGACAGGATGCCAGCGCAACGGCGATCACCACCATCAGATTCCGGCGCTTCTCACTTTTCAAACTTTTTCTTGCCAGTTTCCTGACAATATTTCCTGTATCATTCTCAAATGGTACTGTCATTTTGATCATCTCCTTTAAGTCTTATATTTCTGCTGTCAGCAAAGCGGCGGCTTTCCGCCTCGGAAGCCGCCGCCTCTGGTTATTCCATGGTCTTAATCCGATCCACAAGGGAAAGCCGTTTGGAATAACGGACAGCAACCACAGAGAAGATTCCGGTCACAACCAAAAGTGCCAGAACAAAAACAACCGTTTCCATCAACGGGAACTGATAAGACAGTTCCCCGAAAATATTAAAACTGCTGATCACATAGTCCAAAATCCAGCCTAGGGTTCCGCCGATACCAACCGACAGTAACACCGTAACCCCTGCATACCACAGGCATTCTGCAATCAGCATACGGGAAACCTGCTTTCCTGTCATGCCCACAGACTGCAAAATCCCAATCTCCTGCTGCCTTGCCAGCAGATTGGTCATCAGGGTGTTGACCAGATTTACCATGGAGAACACAAACAGGAACGCCAGCAGCAGATAAACACCGCGGGTCATTGTCTTTAACTGCGATTCCAGGGATGCCGCATGGTCTGCCCTGGAAAATACCGTCAGCACCGGATTTTCCAGCAGGCTGAAAATAGACGCCCTGAGCGCATCAGAGTCCTCCGATGTATGAACATTCCAGACAGCCTCTCTGTTCTCAATATCCGGGTAAAGCTGGTCGGCCAATTCTTCTGTAAGGGTAAACAGCCCCCATGCGCCAGTTCCTGATGTCACTGACGGCTTCGCAATTCCCATGACCGTTACTTCTATGGCCTTGCCGTCCATGGATTCAAAGGTCAGCACATCCCCGATCGCAGGCGTATAGCCATAAAACATACTTAAAAGGTGATCTTCCGCGTCCGTCACGACCACACCGTTGTTTGCGGCAAGCTCCTCATAATCCGCACTGCCCTGTTCCAGATTTTCCTCCGGCAGCCATTGTTCCATCTGCTCCCTGTCAAACACCGGGAATTTTAATGCAACACTTTCCTGGGGGAATTTCACCGTTGCGGATGTCACTTCATGGCTGGTGATGGATTCCACTCCATCCAGGGCAAGCAGCTTTTGACGAAGTTCTTCTGTCAGCGGATTCTCCCGCGCAATATCAGGCAGTCCTTCCGCCCCTCCCGAATCCATCCAGCTGACCTCATAGTTACAGTGATCCCCCATGGCTTCCATCGCCATCTTTTCGGGACTGATGGAGTTCAGCACCGTAGCGGCCGTCACCAGAAATACACCCGTCAGTCCTAAAGAGGTCAGGGTGATGACTGTCTTTTTCCTGCTCCGCCTGAAATTCATCTGTGCCATGGAGAATGGCGTAATGCGGTGGTTTTTCTGATCTTTACGGTCTGTTGCCGTTTCATAACCGCTGGAGCGCACCGCTTCGATTGGGGATACCTTCGCCGCCATGCGGACCGGTGCATGGATGGACAGAAATACCGTCAGTGCGCAGGCTGCTGCGGTCGCAGCCAGATAAGGCAGATTGCCGAGCCAGCTCCAATGTGCTGGGTAAATTGCAAACCCGATCGTTCCCCCGACCAAAAGACCAAGGGTGATTCCCCAAAGGGATAACAACAATCCCTCCCGCCGCACCATCCGGCGGATCTGTTTCGGCGTGGTACCGATCACCTTCAGCCGTCCATATTCCCGCATTTTACCCTTTACGGAAATAAAGAAGATACTGTAAATGACCACGGCACAGGCAACCAGCAGAAGGATTGCCACCGGAATGTAATATTTCATCACGCCGGACTTAAAGCCCTGCATATCAAAATAGTTGGAACTGTAAAAAATCTGATCCTCTGCAACGCCGTTGGCAGAAAGGAATGCTGCAATATCCGCCTTGAGCTGTTCCAGCTCCATATCGTCCGCACCGGTATAACGAAGGCGGAATTCAAACAGCGGCTCTCCCTGTGCCATCTCCTCCACAAATGCTTCGGATACATAAAGCTGGAACATACGGGAGTCGTTCTCCACATCCATAATACCGCTGACGGTATAAGTCTGCTTCCCATTTCCCAGATCCACTTCTATGGTCTGCCCTACTTCTGCCGGGATTTCAAAATAATCAAGAAACGCCCGTTCTGCCAGAATTTCATTAGCAGCCTGCGGAAGCGTCCCGGTGAAAGAAGGTTTCTTCCCCAATTCCATCCAGTTGGCGTCCGCATACTCCAAGGTCAGAACGCTGTCACCATAGCGGGCGGAACCGTAATTCTGTGAAAGGCCCCAGCGTTCCACCTCCGGGCAGGCTTTTAATTTTTCAATCATGTCGCGGTCACAATTTACTACGACCGCCTGATACTGTCCCCGGATGTCCGCCTCCAGTTTTCTGTCGCTTCCCGCTCCTGCACAAAAAATCGCTGCCATCAAAGCGGCTGCCAGGGCAATCGTTATGATCACAAACAGGTTGCGCCGCTTATCTGTCTGAATGCTCCGTGCCGCCAATTTTTTAATGACCGGCCCTGTATCATTTTCAAAAGGCAATGTCATGTCTGCCACCCCCTTTATCCAACGATTCTGCCATCCTCGATCCGCACGATGCGGTCTGCAAGCTGGGCAATGGCATCGTTATGCGTGATCATCACCAGCGTCTGGTTAAATTCACGGCTCGTTCTCTGCAAAAGCCCAAGCACATCGGCGCTGGTCTTGCTGTCCAGGTTGCCGGTGGGTTCATCGGCCAGAACGATTGCGGGCTTTGACACCAGGGCGCGGGCGATTGCCACACGCTGCTGCTGGCCGCCGGAGAGGTTGTTTGGCATATTCTTCAGCTTATCCTCCAGTCCCAGCATGGACACCACATCCGCCATAAATTTCTGATCCACCGTATCCCCGTCCAACTCCACGGGCAGGACGATGTTCTCATACACATTCAGGATCGGCACCAGATTGTAGTTCTGGAAAATAAAGCCGATATTGCGGCGGCGAAAAATTGTAAGCTGCTCGTCGTTCATCTTCGCCAGCTCCTTATCCCGCACCATCACGCTGCCGGAGGTAGGGGTATCCAGACCGCCCATCATGTGAAGCAGGGTGGATTTACCGGAGCCGGAAGTGCCGACCACCGCTACAAATTCGCCCTCCTCCACAGAGAAGTTCACGCCATCCAGGGCGCGGGTAATGTTCGGCTCTGTGCCGTAGTATTTTTTAAGATCAGTTGTCTGCAAAATTTTCATAACAGTTACCTGCCTTTCTTAATTTGTTGAGTATAGGGTAAAGGACAAATGTTGCAGAATTGTCCTAAACGATATGAAAATCTATGGTGAATTGCTTCAATTTTAGGACAATTCGTTTTGCAGTGAGACTCACACATTTTCATCCTTTAAGACTTCTACAATAATATCCCTGCGGATTCTTCTGGAAGCCGCCCTGTAAATCCCACTGATGACCATTAGCACAAGGACAACATAAGCTATCAGTCCTAGTAACGGGAATACCTGAATGAACTCCATAAAAGTCACATCCTGCATCCACATCAGAACTGTGGCGATCAAAAACAGGATTGGTAATCCAATGACCAAAGGCTTTCCTCCAAGGAAGAACCCTTCTATATGGAGCAAACGGTCAAGACCTTTTCTATCCAGTCCCACAGAACGCAGCATGGCAAATTCCTTTCTTCTTTGATGCAGACTGTTCAGGATCGCCACTGCTGCCGATGAGATTCCAATGATGCCAAATAATGCGGTCAGACTGTAAACGATCAGCATGGTCGCATCGGTCAGTCGTTCTCTGTCCAAAGCACGCTGTGTCTTGCTGGAGGTATAGAAATCACTCGTTCCCAAATAAGTACCACAGATCTGCTCTGCCTGCTTCTGTACTTCGGCATCCAGCCCATCTTCCACAAGAAGATTCATGTAAGTCCTGTAATTGTAAACTGCACGATCCTCTCCAAAATTCTGGATAATCTCATAGTATTGATCCATCGGCACAAGAATGGGTAATGTATAAAAAGCCATATTGCGCCCAATCTCCGGCATTTCAGGAAGCACAGATGATACCGTCACATCAAAACGGTAATCCCCCTGAATGGAGTCTAAAAACTTCTCTGTTAGTTCTAAAGACTGACCTTTTTTGAGGTTTAGATATGGAATCGTATCTTTTTTGGCTTCATAACCTCTGGAGTCAGGATTTTTTACAACAGAATTGACAATGAGTGCAGCGCCCGGATCAGAATAAGGTACACCTGACTGCATGAGATAATCTTCATAGGCATTCTGTTCCAAACCGATCAATACGCATGGGATACGGTAGCGGCCATCACGCTTTGCTACATACTCACCAGCCGCTTTTGTTCCAAATCCTCCAGCGGAAAGAAATTCTTCCGATAACTCATTTTCTGAAACCCAGAGCGCACAGTTCGCCATCGTATAAGTGGCCTGTTCTTCTATGTGGGGCAGCTGCTTTAATTCCTCCATAAGTGCCGGCTCTATTTTCTGACCGGATTCCATTGTAATATTGACATTAAAGTGGCTGTCCTGTTCTGCTTTGGTATTGTTAATATCTGAAACGGAAAAAACAGCCAGAAAACTGAACATCAAAAGCATACACAGACTCAGCGTTACCGTACAGGTACGAAACAGCCTCTTATTAGCCGCCATGGAGTTTGCAGAAATATTTCCAAGGAATCCAAAGCACTTTTTCAGGATTGGATGCTTTGCTGATTTTTTCAAAGAAGGATTGCTCCAGCTTTCTTTGACCGCTTCAATCGGGCGAAGTTTTCCCATCTGCCGGGCAGGACCAGAAGCAGCCAGGCGAACCGTCAGGAACGAGAGAATCACGGAAACCACTGCGACCCACGGGGAAAAGGAAGCTGTTATCCGGCTCCCGGTCACTTCCTGCATCAGGTCAGAGTATGCTGCCAATACGCCATAGGAAAAAAGGTATCCAAGTCCCACAGAAACCAGAATGGGAAGCACAGACAGCCAGCGTGCCTCATATACGATCATCATGCGGATCTGCCTTGGCGTCATTCCAATGGATTTTAAGATTCCCAATTCCTTTACCTTGCGTTTCGCAGAAATAGAAAAAGCCCCCCGAATGATATAGGCAAATACCGCCATAGATGCTGCCATGACCAACCCCAACGCCAGTGTAAGTTTAGGAAGGTCACTGCTTAGGAAATGCCCCGGTGCATAAATCCCATACATCCCAAGCAGGGCTGTATGGTAACGGAAAGGATAGTCGCCAAATTCATCCGGCTGCAAGCCAATATCCTCCGCTATCTGCGGGATGATTTCATATACTTTTCGTGGCTGCGTTACTTGAAGATACGCAACGACACCTGTGTCCTCCGATAATGCGGCCGTGTCCAGCCATCCATACGCAGGGTAGCCGTTATATGCGCTGGAAACCGTCATATCAATCTCACCAACAATGGTGTACTGCACATTTTCTGTTTTCACAAATTCTTCCCCGCTTTGAATGGGGGAAAGAAAATCCACAGTTGTATTTCCGATCCTGCGTTCGCCCAAGTCCAGGTTCAGCTGATCTCCAATCTCAACAGATGGATTCTGCTCAAAAAAGCTTTTTCCAACGACAATTTCTCCCGGCGCCTGGGGAACCCGTCCCCGCAGGATCAGATTCTTTTCCCGCATACCGCCCCAATATGCCCCATCACAGTTTTGGATCAAAAGATAGGGCAGACCGGATGCAGCAGGTAATGAGGCGGTCTGATTATCTCCTTTTACCATGATGGTCTGGATATTTTCGTTATTCCGAATCAAATCCAGCTGACCAGCATGAATCTCCAAAAGCTGTGCATCCCAATCACCGTAGGCTTCAATCTCCTGCTGCACACTTTGATTCCAATAGCTTTGGACGAATGTGCATAGCGAACACAAAAAAGTTGATGCGATCAATATGGCCGCCATGATAGAAATGGATGTACGCCGGTTTGCTTTCATGTTCTGTTTTGCCAGCCGCTTTACAATCCGGCTGGTATCATTTTCAAATGGTAATGTCATAGCCATTCACTCCTTTCGCTGTCATCCTAACTCTCAAATGTTGCAGAAATATCCTAAAGGTCCATCAATTTAATGGGAAATTGCTTCAATTTTAGGACAATTCATTTTCGCGTGTCTTTTTTATAAAGCCGGATAGATATAAGCCAAACCGTTGCTAACTGAATTGCAACAAAAAACAGCGTCAGCCAAACGCTCTCATAATAAAAAATATCTGTCCAGAAGATCACCAGATCTACCAGAGCCACCACACCAGCCGACCATCTGATTTTTCTTGGAAAGAAGTGCCGGAGCAGCAGAACAACAACGACCGACGGGATCAGCAAGCAAGCTGCATTGATGAGCAATGTCTTTGTAATTTCCATAGAGCCACCTCCAATTTCAGGATGTTGCTATCAGCATAAATCCCAAATGTTGCAGAATTGTCCTAAAATCCATTGTCCTCTAAAAATTTTTCAAAAAAGGCAGCCTGCCAAAACAGACTGCCTCAGAATTATTTTATGGGCAGGAACACGGAAAAAGTTGATCCTTCCCCAACTTTAGACTCAACGGTAATATAGCCGCCCTGCATGGTAATAATTTCACGGGCAAGGTATAAGCCGATTCCAACCCCATCTATATCATGCACTGCTTCATCCCGATAGAAGCGTTTGAAGATCGTACCCTGAGAATGCTCCGGGATGCCTCTGCCTGTATCCGTCACATCTATCCTCAAATACATCTCCCAATCCCGTACCCTCACCTGGATGCTACCACCAGCAGAGGTGTACTTTACTGCATTATCCAGAATGTTAAACAATGCTTCGCAAGTCCAGCGGCTGTCATGGGATATTATCAGATCAGATGGGCAGTCCACCGAAAGGCTGATCTCTTTTTGTTCCATCGGAGCCAGAACACCATTGATGGCGTTCACCAGCGTATCCCCGATCACAGCATCCTGTTTCTCCAGCGTAATGACACCCGTTTCCAGACGGGAAGTTTTCACCATTCCCTGAATGAGAAAATCCAATTTATCCAGCTGCGTACCCGTGGCCTGCAAAAACTCCTTGCGCTTTTCTTCTGTCAATGGCCGTGTCAGCATGGTATCGTTGATCAGCTTCAGATTTGCGATAGGGGTTTTGGTCTGATGGGAAATATCCGATACCAGGGATTGCAGTTCTTCCTTTTCTTCCTCCGCCGTATGTCTGGTCTTTTGCATCACATTGTAGAGCCGTTCCAGACGGTGGCTGATCCGGGACAGCAGTGTTTCCGCTTCATAGTCTACCTTGGGCCGGTCTGTACTGTCCATCATGTGATCCAATGTCTGGCACAAACCATCGGTAAACAGAGAAAGCTTCTTTTGAAAGTAGTGCAGGAAAACCACGCCCCAAATGTAAAATGCAACTGTCAAAATAATGCCGCAGATGACAACCCGCACATCTTTCGTCATCAAGAAAAAAATCAACAGCAACAAAGCGGCAGTGAGCAGAGTCCCTGCCACAATTTTTCTCAAAAATGCCCTGACGGATAAATTTTGCAGCTTCATCGAGGCTCACCGCCGATCCACTGATAGCCCATTCCATAAGCTGTCTTAATATATTTCCTCTCCTCTGTTTCGATTTTTTTGCGGATACGGCTGATGATCGTCGTTAGAGTATGCTCATCCACAAAGTCTCCATCAATGTCCCACAGCTTCTCTAAAATCTGCCGCTTGGTCAGAATAATCCGGGGGTTCTTTACGAACAGGAACAGGGTTCGATATTCCTTCGGTGTAAAGTCCAGGGATTCTCCGGCAAGGGACGCACTCTGCTCCGAAAAGTCAATTTTCAAAAAACCATCGTCAAACAGATCATGCCGAGGTGTCCGCAGCTCCAGATTTGCAAAAACCGCCGCCACTTTTTTACAAAGCACTGTCACAGAAAAGGGCTTAGTCACATAATCCGCGCCGCCGACTTCATAACCCTTGAGCATATCGCTCTCCTTATCATTGGCTGTGATAAAAATAATATAGGTATGCTGACCGCGATTCCGGATTTCTTCACACAGATCCAGTCCGCTGCCATCCGGCAGGTTAATGTCCAGCAGCGCCACATCAAACTCATTTTCCCGTAGCTTTCTTACCGCGCTGTCAAAATTAAAAACCGAAATGACCTCATATCCATCAGAGGTCAGATTATATGCCAAGGTCCGATTCAAAAGCTGATCGTCCTCTACAATTAAAATCTTCTTCAAAGCCTTCACTTCCTTTCCCAATTTTCCAATCATACTGATATTCTAAACATCAAATGTTGCAGAAATGTCCTAAATCTAAAAATCAAAAACATTTTTTATTTTTCCTTACTATTGACATTGTAACATAGCTCATCAAGGATACAAATGCACTTTCTCTATCATTCTCACAAAATCAGTATAATCATATCTATAGATAGATATAATAAGGTTATTCCTTTGAGTAAATCGGCACGATACAATATATTTGAGGTGAACGATTATGCCGATTGATGATTTGACCGCGTTGGGACAAAGAATGCGGGAAGCCCGAAAGAAAAAAGACCTGACACAGCAGGAGCTTGCGGATCTAAGCCATGTATCTATCAAGCAAATCGCAAAAATAGAAAAAGGAAAAATAAATCCATCCTATTTGATTTTGAAGGCATTGGCAAAGGTTCTGCCGATCTCTCTGGACAATCTGATCAATCCAGATGTTTCTCCAGAAGATGAGGGAGCCAATCAGATGAAGATGCTTTATTGTAGCTGTCCGTCAGAAATGCGTGAAACCCTCTTGCATCATACGCAGGAGACCGCGAAAGAACTAACAGAACTATCCGAGAAATTTGAAACGAATTGAGCCGGTGAGTGAAATTTGATTGTTTCCTCACTGGCTTCTTTCATTTCCGGGTAAAAAGAGGCAAGCAATGCCGGTGTTAATACACACCGACCCGCAGAGCGCAAAATCCCTCCGTGATTTTCCTCTCCGCTTGCTTGTTGAGGGCAGCGCCCCCAAGCCCCTTTGAACACAGAATTTCATTCTGTGGCTGCGCGTTCTGCGAACGCTTTTGACCAGGACCAGCTTACCGCTGGCCGTGGTCTTTTTCTTTTTCAACATCCTGTTCTACCTCCATTTTCAGGACCCGATCCACATTGGCCTTTGCCGTTAAAAGCTCCCGCATTTCTTCACGGGAACGCCGGTACTCGGCATAAGTCTTTTTCTTTTCTTCCAACAATTTCGCGTACTCTGTCTGCAACTCTTTGACCTTGGGCAGCTTCTTGACGCCCATCTCATCAAAGGCATCCTTAGCAGCCTGGTGGAGCAGAATTTCTTCCTCATGTTCCTCCCGGAATTTCTTAGAGTAGCCCGCCTTGCGGTATGCCACATAGACCTCACGGGTCTTGGCATAATTTACGATGTGAGTACGCAGAACAGCAATCTCTGCCATGCGCTTTTCAGCCGCTTTGATCTGCGCCGAAAGCTCATTGTGATGTGCCGTGGCAGCCGCAGCCTTTTCTTCTAAAATCGCATACTCCAGCAGATTGTTCTCTGACAGGTAATTCATGGTCTGCGCCATTTGCTTCAGATTGAAAACTTTGGCCCAACGCGCATAGCCAGCACCTTTTCCTGCCTGCAATTTTGCCTGAATGTCCACCAGCAGATTGACCTTCGGCGGCTCTGCCTGTGTGACTGTTTTCTTTCGTGGGGTATGCGCTTTCTTCCCGGAGAGAACCGCCTGCAAATCATCTAATCCATATCCTTCGCCCAGACTGTCCATGCGGGCGGCTTTCTCCCAACCAGGGAGCTTCAAGCGATACGATTTCCCGCGCTTTGATACTTCACAGCCGGACTCTTGCAGCAGCTTCAACAGTTCCTCAAAATTAGCAGGACTTTGTGATAATGCGTTGTCAATCGCCACACGAAGCAGCTCTCGGTGGGATGGCTTTGCCTGATCGCCCAGCCATTTGTTATAGCTCTTTCCATGAGGGTTCGGATTCTCTACAATGGACAGTCCATTCTCAATGCAGATGGTATCACTTAACCGGCGAACCGCCTTAGTGCTGCCCCAAAAGTTTCGGAATTTCCGGTCATATTCTAAGCTGACCGATGACCAGATAATGTGATTATGAATGTGCGACTTATCTATGTGGGTGCAGACCACAAAGGCATGATTGCCCTTGGTAAATCGCTTGGCAAATTCTACGCCCAGCCGGTTAGCTTCTTCTGGGGTAATCTCGCCGGGGCGGAAGGACTGGCGCACATGATAGGCAATCACATCATCCGCGCCGCGCACTCGTCCTGTGGCGGCAATGTACTGCCGCTTTGCCAGAAGAAACTCTGCATCAGCAGTCCGGCTGTCACACGCATAGCCAGTAATGAGCCTGCCGTTATCTGTTTTCTTTGGATTGGCCACATAGTCGATGATGTCACTAATCGCCCGACTTTCTGTGCGGCCCTTGCCGACATGAAGCGGCATGATTCTTGTGGTTGCCATAGGTCAGACCTCCTTCCCGAAAAGAAAACGGCCTGCCGTAGCAGACCGTCTTGTGTTAATTATCTGTTTTGTATCTTATGACAGGAATCTGTTTTACTTTTTTGCCGATCGTTTGCCTTTCCAGGGCAAAGACCATGTTTGGTGTTCTTTCAAAAAAGCCTTCATCCTTTTTCCAACTCATACCGCATTTACAATGCTGCAAACCAATAAACTGCTGTTTCATTTTCCTACCACAATTCGGACAGATTTTGTTGTTAGCACCCATATCATTCTTCCAGCTTATAAAAATCGTCCAAATTTAATTCATGCTTCAATTCTTCTTCTGTCGGCAGATAAGTAAAATATTTTGATGCAAATATCTGGTGATTATCTTCCGGCAGCGTGTACTTTACAATGGAGTCGCCTTTGTCTGCACAAAGGACAATACCGATAGGCTGTGAATCTCCCTCATTCATCATTTCACGAGTATAATAGTTCACATACATCTGCATTTGTCCCAGATCTTGATGGGTCAGTTTTCCCATCTTCAAATCAATCAGAACAAAGCATTTCAAAATGTAATTGTAAAATACTAAGTCGATGAAAAAATCCTGTCCATCCAGCGTAAACCGCTTTTGCCGTGCTACAAAAGAAAATCCTCGTCCCAGTTCCAGAAGAAAATGCTGAAGGTGGTCAATCAATGCCTGTTCCAGTTCACCCTCATATACATGGGTATCTGGCTGAATCTGCAAAAATTCCATCACATAAGGATCTTTGATTATTTTTTCATATTCAGGTTTCGGTTCTGTTGTTTGAATTTCTTTTGAAACAGCTGCTTTGTCTTGGCTTGCTAAAATTCTCTGATAGTACATCGTGTTGATCTGCCGTTCTAACTGCCGGACGCTCCACGCAGACTTTACACATTCCTCCATATAAAAGGTTCGTGCCTGCTCATCTGGTACACGCATCAGAAGGCGGTAATGTGACCAACTTAATTCGCTCCACAGTGTGGAGCGATTTGGAAAGGTGCAATAAAATTGCCTCATATTACGCAGTCCTTGTACGCTAAATCCCTTCCCAAATTCTGCTGTTAGCTGTTCAGATAAATATTGAAGCAGCTTCTTTCCATATTCTGCTCTGTCATTTTCTCCGCACGCTTTATAAATCTGTTCCCCAATCTCCCAATAAGTTATTACCATTGTGGAGTTCACCGCAGCACTTAACCTATGCTGTGCTGATACAATAGACTGGCGAATGGAATGATAGGTCTGTTCTGCATTTTGATTTATTTGCAAATTGTTATCCATTTTGTACTCTCCTTACTGTGGATGCTATTAAAATATTATACCACGGAATCAATAAAAACTCTCAAATCAATATTTATGGATTGATTTTTGCATTTTTTCTGCAAAATCTTCAATTAAAATCTCTTTCGGTTCTTTTTCTGAGTGACAATGACTTCAATCTGTCTTTCTATTTTTATCATAAAAGCACCTCCAAATACTGCCGTAAAATCTTTTCCACCTTAAACATCCCAGCATATTGCATTAAAGCTCGCAGGTTCTTATCTTTTCTACGAGCATACGCTTTCAATGCCCCCTGAAAGGTTTGAATTTCAATTCTACTTCGGCTTCTGAGCAAATCACAGATCGTTCGCTCCATATCATAAACCGGTACGGTATGCCCAAAAGGTGTCTGGCCGCTGGACACCCCAACATCAAATAACTCTGGCTTAATGGTGTAAACAGATAGCCCTTCTGCTTTTAAGCGAGTGGTACTGTACCCCCTGCGCACTGTGATGGCGTATGGAGAGGGTTCTCGGTCTGTTAAGTCATGAAAAAATAATGCTGATTCATGGGAAAATACTGCTTGACCACACCGCAGATGCAAAAGAAACATCGCATCAATCCATGTATCCTCGGAGACATAAATACCATGGGCAACCTGTTCTAATTTTCGCTCTTTAATATATTCATAAAAAATAGGTTTTACAATTCCTCTGGCAACCGCCTGAGAAGTTTGTAGCATCCCGTCCTGCTCTGCCAGAAGACCATCTAGCTGTGCAAACCGTTCCAATTTTGTCATGCCATCACTTCCTTTCGTGCTACTATCATACATGAATGTGGCACAAAAGTAAATATACAAAAGAGAACATCTTTTTTGAAAAAATTAAACACTATTATATTAGAGTTCATCCATACACACTATCCTTTTTGAAAGATGTGAACTACAACTTAGTGGGTGACATCCACCAAGTTACCCACCAAGATTCTGCACCTTCAGCAGTATTTGAACAGATTTTGACTTTCTGCACAAAACACAAGTCAAAGAAAGAGCTTATAGCATTTTGCAGCTTCAAAGATCTAAGAAATTTTACGCTGAAGTATAAATGTGAATTACTATCTTAGTCAGAAAAACTTAGTCAGCAACCAAGATTGTGACCAAGTTAGTGAGCAAGATAAACCACAGGACATCCTACACGCAGTCTTGGATTTTTGTATAACAGAAAAAAGCAAACAAGAAATTTGCTCACTTATTTTACAAGAAAATATTTGAATCCTCTACTGGCAAGCGGCCAGCTTAAAATGACTATTCCAGATAAGCCAAACAGTCGAAAACAAAAATATATTACCGTCCATACCAAGTAAAATAAGAAGCAGGGCATTGGGTCTCATATCCCATTGTCCTGCTTCTTTTTCATTCCAGATTATATTCACATCATTTACCCATACACCTATCTTGGATCGCAAATTTCAAACTCTGTACCTTGCCCAGCAGCCAGATCGCAGCCAGCGGCAGCCCCATCGGGCTAATCAAAAATGCCATGACCAGCAGAATCACACCGTTCTGCGGAGAATAGGTAAGCAGCACAGCCACGCCAAGCAGAGCAATCACAGTGCTGAACAGACCAAGCACCAGACCAGATATGTAGATCAGCCCCGTGCAGAGCCAGACAAAAAGCGTCAGCACCAAAATAACCGGTGCGGTTACGATCATCAGCAGGCATTTCAAAATCTTCATTCCAGTTCCTCCTTCCAACGCTCCAGATACCGTTTGCACAGGGCATCCGCTTCTCTCTCATCATCTTCCGTCACTTCCCGTTTGCCTTTGGTCAGTTCAATCTCCAGATAAGTCCGGTAATCATCAGCTAAGAGGTCGAACAGTTCCTTGGGAGTATGGCACACCTCGCCGGTGCAATAGTGAAAGTTCTGGTCAAATTCAACCCTTACACATCCGTGACGGCTGATATAAACTTCGATGGTCTCGTCTGCGGCCAGGTAGTCCGCAAAAATCTCCAACACTTTTTCAAAGGTCAGCATCTGTTTTCCACTCCTTTGCTACGCTTCTTATTCTACTCATATTATCCGGTACAGACAGGCAAAAGACAAGGATACCGGCAAAAAGAAAAAGCGGAGGGAGGTGCGGCGAAGAAACGCCGTTCCTCCCTCCGCAAATGGAGCATCTATCCCTGTTATGAAAGTTTAGAAAGCTGGGTAAGGATTTCCTTCACACCCTCCCACAGTTGTTCCTGCCGCTGGGATATATCCTCCAAGTCAGCATCATAAACCCGCCCTGTCTCATGCACTTTTCGGGTCAGCTGATTCAAGTTGTTGCTGCTTCGGCGCATCAGGGATACCAGCTCCTTCAGTTCTGGCAGATCCAGCTTGACCACATACCCATCCAGCGCCATTTTCCGCAGATAGGCACTCAAATTCTCTGTTCCGTATTGCTGCATCTTTTGATGAATCAGCTCCAGTTCCTCTGCGGATACCCAAAACAGAACCGGAACATCCCGCTTTCGCTTTGCCATGGTTATCGCTCCGGCTCCCGTTTCTTCGGGGCGGCCGGCTTATGGGCAGACAACTCCTGCCTGAGCTTTTGCAGGACGGAGCCTTTTTCTTTCTCCTGGATAGTTTTTCGAGCCTGTCTTGTAAACAGATCCACCAGTCCCGGATTGACCCGATCCACTACCAGATCGGCACATTGCTGGGAAGTAGCACTATCCTCCGGCATTGGAATGGTCTTTGCCCATGCTTTGTTGTCACGAGAAATCCGCCCATCTGCATCCTTATGCTGAATCGTATTGGCGAGAATAAAGTTCATCCGCTCTACTCCAAATTCCTCCAAAATCTCTTGCACCGCGGAAGCAGTATCCAGCCTGCTATCCCTATAATGGGCACTGATTGCCTGCTCAATGGCAACTTTGCAAGAAAAATTTGCCTGGTCAGAAAGCCAGTATGCGTCTGTTTCTCCATGCTTGGACGCGTATGCGGCAGAATGAAGATAAACCAACAACGGATTGAGTTCCTCCGGCTCCCTGCATACCTCATTGGCCCGACTTTCAATGCTGTCCCTGATCACATCCATATAGCCGGTCTCCAGCTTGTCAAAATAGCGGTACACATCTTCTAGCGGCGAAGGAGATTCCAGAAGGGCCTGTGCCTGAGCATCGGTCAGCACCAGTTCCTCCATCGCCATCACAATGTCCTCGCGGATGGTGTACTCATAGGCATGGTTTAAGACTTCTTCCGGGGGCTGGCTTTTCAGCCAGTCCCGGAACTTGTCCTGTTCGGCAGCCATCTTTTCATAAAGGGCTGTATTCAGATCGTTGGTATTCATGTTATCGCACCTCCTCATGCTGTTTTGGTTTCTTGTCTGTACTGCGGGGCAGCACCGGGCGTTTCAGGCTGTCCAGCACCGAAGGCCGTGTGCTTTTGGCAACAACAGCTTCAGCGTGTGCCGGTCCCTTTCCGTCGATGTTGAGCAGGGTATCCAGCTCTACCAGACGGGCGTTTTTGCTTCTCAGTTCTTCTTCATAAAGGAATGGCTTTCCGACTTCCTCCTTTGCGGCAGCCTGCTGCTGACAGAGGTTATCCAGCTGTGCCTTTGCTGCCTCCAGACGCTGCGGCATCTGGGCGAGGGCATTGTCGATACGGGTAAGATTTCCGCGGGGGTCTGTACCAAGGGTTGCCCTGTGGGTCATCTGCCCTTTTAGCAGGAGCGTATATTCCTGTTTCCATGCGGAAAATTCCACGGACATGGCATAACCCCGATAGCTGCCGATCTGCACCGGATCAGAGGTTTTGACCTCCTTGCAGGCATCCAAAAGGGCTGCACCGGCGTTCTCCTTATCGGTCAGCAGGTCTCCACGGATCTCCATACCGGAAAAGCCGTCCTCCGGGTGCGGGTGAGCCGCCAAAACCTCTAGGTCAGATTCAAAGCCCTTGATAAAGCCCTTGTGCTTTTCAATCTCCTCCGGAAAGTATTTGAGCAGTTGGTCCTCCAGACGATACTGCTTGCTCTGGTGGTCGGCTTTCATCAGCTTCAGGCGGGATACCTCCACATCCAAATCCATACGCTCTTTGATACGGGGGTCTCCGGCACACAGAGCCTTGATCTCGGCAAAGGAAAGCGCTGTTTCATCCACATCTTCGCAGGAGCGCACCGGCGATTTAGAAGTCATGATCTGGGAAATGAATTTCTGCTTATTCTCCACCGTCTGCCAGAGGTATGCGTCAAAGGTTCCTTCGGTCACATAGCGGTACACATGGACAAGGGGATTCTGGTTGCCTTGGCGCTCGATACGGCCCTTGCGCTGGGCGAGGTCTCCGGGTCTCCACGGACAATCCAGATCATGAAGTGCCACCAGACGGTCCTGCACATTGGTGCCTGCGCCCATCTTGGCAGTGCTGCCCATAAGTACACGCACCTGACCGGTACGAACTTTGGAGAACAGCTCCTTTTTCCGCACTTCGGTATTGGCTTCATGGATAAAAGCGATCTGGTCGGCAGGCATCCCCTGGACAATGAGTTTCTGACGAATATCGTCATATACCGTAAATGCCGGTTCCTGCTCCGGCAGAGGCACAGCGCCTTCCAATGCGTGAAGCAGTGGATTATCCAGTGTTTTCGCCGCCTTGCTTGCAGGAGCTTTTGCCTGTGGTGTAGAAATGTCGCAAAACACCAGCTGGGTCAGCTTGTCAGCTTCGCCATCCCGCCAGATCTGCATGATGTTCTCTACGCATTGATTGACCTTTGTGCCGGGTTCGTCCGGCAGCATCTGGTTGACGATCCTCTGGTCCAGCCCCAGCTTGCGGCCATCCGAGGTAATCTTGAGCATATTGTCTTGAGACGGATCAACGGTTCCGCTGTGTACCAGCGATGCGCGCTCCGAAAGGGCCTTGACCATTTCCTGCTGATGTTCGGTAGGCTGCGCCACGATGTTGTGGTATTCCACCTCCGGGGTAGGCAGATTCAGCTGGTCGGCAGTCTTAATGTCAGCCACTTCTTTGAACAGGTTCATCAGCTCTGGGAGGTTGAAGAACTTACTGAATCTCGTTCTTGCCCGGTAGCCGGTGCCTTCCGGTGCCAGCTCCAATGCTGTGACGGTCTCCCCAAATCGGGAAGCCCAGCAGTCGAAGTGGGTCATGTTCAGTTCTTGCAGGCGTTCATACTGAAGGTAACGCTGCATGGTGTAAAGCTCGGTCATGGAGTTGCTGACCGGGGTGCCGGTGGCAAAAATCACGCCACGGTTTCCGGTGATCTCATCCATATAGCGGCACTTGGCAAACATATCGGAGGATTTCTGCGCGTCCGATGTGGAAAGACCAGCCACATTCCGCATTTTTGTGTATAGAAACAGGTTTTTATAGTTGTGGGCCTCGTCCACGAACAATCGGTCTACACCCAGCTGCTCGAAGGTTACCACATCGTCTTTTCGCCCCTCTGCTTGCAGCTTTTCCAGTCTGGCTTCCAGAGACTTTCTGGTACGCTCCAGCTGCTTGACGGTAAAACGCTCACCGCCGCTGGCCTGCACCTCTGCGATCCCCTCGGTGATCTCGTCGATCTGCTCATAGAGAAGCCTTTCCTGACGCTCCCGGCTGATGGGGATACGCTCAAACTGGCTGTGTCCCATGATGATGGCGTCGTAGTCCCCGGTAGCGATACGGGCGCAGAACTTTTTTCGGTTATGGGTTTCAAAGTCCTTTTTGGTGGTGACTAAGATGTTGGCAGAAGGATAGAGACGCAGAAACTCCGACGCCCACTGCTCGGTCAGGTGGTTTGGAACCACAAAAAGGGATTTCTGGCACAAACCCAGGCGTTTGGCTTCCATAGCAGCGGCCACCATCTCAAAGGTTTTGCCCGCGCCTACTTCGTGTGCCAGCAGAGTATTACCGCCATACAGCACATGGGCGATGGCGCTTTTCTGGTGTTCCCGCAGGGTAATGGCCGGGTTCATGCCGCCAAAAGTGATATGGCTGCCATCATACTCACGGGGACGGGTAGAGTTCATTTCTTCGTTGTACTGGCGCACCAAAGTCTGGCGGCGCTCCGGGTCTCTCCAGATCCAGTCCCTAAAGGCTTCCCTGATAGCTTGCTGTTTTTGAGCAGCCAGGGTGGTCTCCTTGGCGTTCAGCACGCGGCGCTCTTTTCCGTCTGCGTCCTCTATGGTGTCATAGATACGGACATCCCGCAGGTTTAAGGAATCCTCCAGAATCTTGTAGGCGTTGGCGCGGCTGGTCCCGTAGGTGGTGTAGGCTGCCACATCATTGTAAGATACGGAAGATTTCCCCTTGATCTGCCATTCAGCGGTAAAGGACGAATAGTTGACCTCGATACTGCGCTGGAGATAAAACGGAGTGTTGAAGGTCTCATACATAAACTGTTGGATATATTCCTTGTCGATCCAGGTAGCACCCAAACGCACCTCGATCTCCGACGCATCCAGGTCCTTGGGCTGGGCGGCGGTAAGAGCTTCCACATTGACTGCATAAACCGGGTCCTGCTGTGCCGCCCGCTGCGCCTGACGCAGTTTGCGGCGTACATTGCCGGAAAGGTATTCATCGGCGGTCACATAATGGGGCGATCCGTCCTGCTCCAGCTGTCCCGGTACACGGAAGATCACGCCTTGCAGTTCTCCGGCCAGTTCTTCTTTTGTTTTTCCGGTAAGCTGGCTCATATAGCCCATATCCACGCAGGCTTTTTCCGAGATGGACACCGCCAGCGCTTCACTTGCCGTATCCACCACAGCCACCGCCTGATGGGGCTTGATGGTCCGTTTGGTGAACATATCCGCCTTGCGCTCCAGCTTTCCGTCCTCGTCGATGACTTCCAGCGCACAGAGCAGGTAATAGGAAGAATCGTCTGCATATGCCAGACGGTTTGCACGGTCATTGATGAGACCGTATTTGGCAGAAAAGCTGTCATAGAGGCTGTTCAGTTCCGCCTGCTTCTCCCGAATGGTGCTGTCCGGAACCGCTGCATCCATCTGAAGGTCGATCAGTTCCTGCACACAATCACGCAGTCCCACAAGACCTTTCACGCGGGCTTCTGCGGTGGCGTTGAGGTCAGGGCGCACCATACGGCTGTTTTCCCGGTAGTACACCTGCCCGTCTACAATGGCATAGGAATAGTTCTTCACATTGGGGTCGGCAGGAATGGAGGTGTCAATAGCTTCGCCTTCGCCCAGCTCCGGCAGCTCTGCCTCCTGATAAGTGCCATGAATATACTTCACCGCATCATGCAGCTGGTCGGAAAGCTCCAGTCCCTCGATAGGGTTCACGGTGTAGTCCATACCATGAGCGGTGCTTACCGGCTCCTGTCTGCCCAGCACCATTTCCGGGTGGTCGATAAAATACCGGTTGATGGCAAACCCGTCCTCCGTCTGTCCGGTCTGGGTCCATTCCGGCACAATGTCCAGCGGGCGATCCCGCTTTTGGAGGAAGATGATGTCCGATACCACCTCGGCACCGGCATTCTTTTTGAACGCGTCATTAGGCAGACGGATAGCTCCCAGCAGCTCGGCACGCTGGGCAAGATAGCGGCGCACGGTAGAATCCTTGGCGTCCATGGTATAGCGGGAAGTCACAAAAGCCACCACACCGCCGGGACGCACCTGGTCCAGTGCTTTGGCGAAAAAGTAGTTGTGAATACTAAAGTTCAGCTTGTTGTAGGCTTTGTCGTTGACCTGATACTGACCGAAAGGTACATTGCCGATGGCAAGGTCAAAGAAGTCACGCCTGTCGGTGGTCTCAAAGCCGCCTACTGTGATGTCCGCCTTGGGATAGAGCTGCTTTGCGATGTGCCCGGAAACCGGGTCCAGCTCCACGCCGTACAGACGGCTGTTTCGCATTTCCTCCGGCAGCATACCGAAGAAATTGCCCACACCCATAGATGGCTCCAGAATATTTCCGGTCTCAAATCCCATACGGCCCACCGCTTCATAGATGGCCTGAATGACCGTAGGGCTGGTGTAATGGGCGTTGAGGGTGGAGCTTCTGGCGGCGACATATTCCTCCGGGGTCAGCAGCTCTTTCAGCTGGGCATACTCGGAAGCCCATGCCGGTTTCTCCGGGTCAAAGGCATCAGAAAGACCGCCCCAGCCCACATAGCGGGATAGGACTTCCTGTTGTTCCGGGCTTGCCTGCTGTCCGGCAGCTTCCAACTCTTTCAGCAAACGAATGGCATTGATATTTGCCTGGAACTTGGCTTTCGGACCGCCTTCGCCCAAATGCTCATCGGTAATACGGAAGTTTTGTGCATTGCGGCGCAGGTTGGCCTTGTATTCCTCATAGGAGGCTTCCTCGGCAGCTTTGGCATTGGGGAAGGTCTGCCACTGGCCATTGACCTGAATGGAAACCGGGTGTTCGTCCAGCACTTCCTCAAAGGTTTTCTCCGGCTCAGTCACAGGGGCTGGCGGCACCGGCTCCTCGATATGCAGCCGTTCCACCACCACATCATAAGGCAGATTGTTCTTGTCTCCCGGATAGACGGCCACGGTCTCGGAGTGGAAGACCGGGAATTTGACAGACGGTTGGGGCTGTTCCTGTCCAAAGCCATCCAGCTGACGGGCATACATCCCGCGCAGCAAAGGCGCAACTTCATCCCAACGGAAATACAGCACAGCCAGACGCTTTTCCTCTGCGTCCAGGACTTCCAGCTCCATGCCCTGTGCCGTGGTACGGTAATCGGCAATATCGCCGGTCTCCAGATTCAGGGTCTCGATCTCACCGGAATAGGCTCTGCTCAGCCAGTAGGCAATCTCACTGTTGCTCCTGCCGGATTGCAGCAGCGTGGAAACCTGTTTTTTATCTGCTTCATCCATCAGTCCATGGGACAATACATCCCGCAAGTCCTGATCTGCCTTGTCCGGGTCAATGGGAAGAAACTCGGTATAGTAAGCATTGCGGCGGTCTGCCCGAAGCAACTGCTCGAACTGTTCTTTACGCTCTGCCCGGTAGATGGGATATACCATACCGGCGGGCAGAAGCTGTACGGTGTCCTCCCGCAGCTCGGTGATCTGATAGGCGTCATCCTCGATATACACGGTATCGCCCACGGCATAAACCGGGGCGGCAGGGTCATAGGAAGTCCTTTGCGGAATTGGACTGCGAACGGCATCATATTCCTCATCGGAAATGGAAATCGCGGAAGTCTGCTCTGCCTCGGCAGCTGCGATCTGCTCTGCATCTGACATCACCTGTTGGATAAATGGGTCATTGTCCAGTTTTTCCGGGTCTGCCACCTGTCCGTTGACGATGCCCCTTTCCTCCAGGGCTTCCCGGATGGCGATGGGGTCGATGTTGTCAAAACGGTCCTGTTCTTCTTCGGTATAGAACCGGTCCTCCTGAATGAGCTGGGCGATCCGGCGCTGTACCTTCGTCCAGGGCAGCTGCGTTTCTTCCGGGCTTCCGGCACGGACAACGAACAGGCTGTTACTGCTGCCGTATTCCTGAGCCAACCATGCAGCGGTATCTTTTTCCCTTGCATGGTCTTTCATATAGCGGACGACGGCGTGTTTACTCTCAATATTGCCGTTCCATGCACAAAGGGCAGTATTAATATCTTCCTGAGAAAGAGGGCGCAGAAGCTCATGGAGCTTTGGATAGGTCTCGTCGATCACTTCCCGGTGCAGACGCTGGCGGAACTCCGGTATATCAGAATAAAGGCGGATCAGCTCCATATCCTTAGAACCAAGGACCGCACGGCGCACAGCGGCATTGCCCTCGATGACAGCATTTTCACGGTCAGAATGACCGCAGGCATTGCGGTATGCGGCATCCTCGGAAATGGCGGCAGTCACCACAGGCTTATACTGCTCAAACTGCTCCCGAAGGGTAGGCTTTGGCGTTTCTTCCTCCACCTCCGGCTGCTGGGCTTGGATGGCATCTTCTTCTGCCAGTTCCTTTTCAGTCTGGATCTTGTCATACTGCGCCTGTTCCTGTTCAGTAAGATAGCGGCCTTTCTGGACAAGAGAGGTAATGCGCTTGGCAACCTTTTCCCAGTTCAAGTGAACATCCGGGCAGTCCTGCTTTTTATAGTGCAGTCCTTTCCCGTCGTGATCTTCGCCGCTGTGTGTTGCGCCGGACAGGGCATGAGAGCGACCACCAATGCCATACTCGTCTTTGAGGAATCTCACTTTTTCCTTGTCCGTATGGTTTTCCATGAAGAACGCATAGATGCGGCCTTTTCCTCCGGCAAAACTGCTGCCGCCGGTCATGGCAGCGTCGATCTCATCCTCGGTAATGAAGTGCTGGACGGTTGGCACTTGGGAAAGGTCTGAAGAAAAAGTCCTGCGGGGCAGGTCAAGGTCCTTCAGGTTCTCCCAGATCTCCCTTGGTTTATGATAGTGGAAGCGCAGCAGGTCACGATCCTGCTGATAAGCGGTCCAGAAAGCGGCGTATTCTTCCTTGAGGGTCTGACGGAAGGCTGGGTCACTCAGCTGCTCCGTCAGGCGGCGGGTCTCCTCCGGGAACCCATTGCCCTTGATCTCTGACAGGCAGGACAAATATTCGGCTTCTCTGGCATCCTCGCTGAGATCGTGATATAAGTTCCAGAACTTTGTGGCAAGGAGGGAGCGTTCATAGCCTGCCGCTTCTGCAAGCTCCACATTGGAGGCAAACTGGCCGCTCTCCAAAAGTTCCCCGATACGCTCTGCGGCGCTCTCCCAGGAAATGACCTGGGCAGACCGGTCATAACGGACAGACTTCCCGTGGGAAAGATGGATACCGTCCTCGGCGTACCATGCGCTCACGCTGCCAAGACCATTGCCGCCGTGGTACAGCGTTTTCAGTATCTCGACAATCTCAGCGGTGGTTTTCTGCTTTTCAAAGGCTGCAACCACACGCTCCCTCTGGCGGTCTGTATTGCCGCCCAAACGCAGCACATGGTCGATGTCATTTTGGGCAAAAGAAAAAGCAGAGGATGTATGCGCTACATTCTCTGCTTCATCTATGGATTGGATCTGTTCCGCTTCGGAGAGGAACAGGTTTAGGGTCAGCTGTTGATAAGCTCCGCCATCAGGATCTCCTCGGCCTGGGCTTTGCAGGTGTTCATCAGCCCCACCCACTTCATGGGATCGCTGGCTTTCAGTTCCTCGGTGGCTCCCGCTTCCTTCGCCAGCTGGGGCATCATCTGCTCCAGTCTGTTCTGGGCGGTCTCGTCGATCTCCAGAAGGTGCGGGTACAGCTTCTCGCTCAGCAGCATCTGGTTGTAGAGGATGGGACGGTGTTCCTTCAGGTAGGTTTTCCTCATCCTGCCGTACTTGCCCAGGGGTTTCTCCGGCTGCTGGCTCAGCTTCAGGTCGGGAATCAGATAGTCTCCGTTCTGGATATAGGTCATGGGATTGTTCATCTTGTTTGCTCCTTTCTTGGTTGGCTTCGCGCTCTGCATTTCGGACGGTGACGCCGATCTGCCGCAGCACCTGCTGGTTAATCTGGCTGACCGCTGTTCCCAGCGCCCCGATGGTGGACGGGGTGTTGAAATCAAAGATCGCCATGAAATCTTCGTGGTCGAAGTAGCGTTCCGGCTCCAGTCCGCAGCGGGACATCAAAGCGTAAGTGATGCTGACGGTGGCGGCTGCCTTAAACTGCACTCCGATGTTATACTCATCATATTCCTCCAAAAAGGAACCGTCAACGATATAGAAAAAGTCCTGCTGATGCTCTGTCCAGTATTCCTCGGCCAGTTTTCCGGCTACCTCGGTAAGCTGTCCGGCAAGGTCATCACCGGAAACATCATAGGTGCGCTCCAGCATGGCCTGCACGGAATCCAGATGGCGCTCCTCCAGCTGCCACAGCCAGGGTGTGCGGGAATGTTCACGGGTTCCGGTGTCGGAAATGTCAAAGACATAGCGCAGGCGGGGTCTGTCCCCGGAATCATCCACCAGAGCGATCCCCTTGGAACCGCGCCTTACATATCGGCCCATCTTTTCATTCCACAAATCGTACTCTGCACAGGCAGTGGCGTCCGGTCGCTGGGCGTAGATCATCAGCTGTTCATGGAACGGATACTTGTAAAGACGGGAAGCAGTGGTGAGAAACCCTGCCCATTCCTGCCAGCTCCCCGTGAGCTGTGTTGCCACCTTGTCCGCCATCTGTGCATATAGTTCAGCTTTGGTTGGCATGGTGTTCTGTCCTCCTTTCGGTTTTGGGGTAAAAGGTGGAGCGGCAAATTGCCACCCCATCCCTGCGGTTATGCTGTTTACTGGTCAAAATCCGGGTACAACTCCAGCTGGGCAAAGTCCTCATCGGTCATCGCACAGAGCTTCGTAAGGGCACTGTCGGTCAGCTCCCTCAGTTCCGTTTCCTCCGGCGAAAGCTCGCCGCGCATTTCACGCAGGCTGTCGATCAGCCCGGTGCGGCTACCGGTATTGTAAATGCACATCAGGTTCATTTCCTCAAAAGTAAAGTTTCCCATATCAAATCTCCCTTTCCGCACTCTTTTTGGGTGCTGTCTTTTTGTGTTCTGCTTTGGGCTGGCTTTTCAGCTGATCCACAACGGATTTTTTCTTTTCCCGTTCCTCCCGATGAACGGCGTCAGCCAAGTCCATCAGGGAAATGGGCTGACCGCTTCGGGC
This sequence comes from Murimonas intestini, assembly GCA_003148945.1. Taxonomy (GTDB): domain Bacteria; phylum Bacillota; class Clostridia; order Lachnospirales; family Lachnospiraceae; genus Murimonas; species Murimonas intestini. Next base: position 243,277 of record QGGY01000002.1, read on the forward strand.
CTGCTGTTCCAGCTCTGCCACCGTAGGCTCTTTTGCACCATTGTTGATGATGCCGTCGATCATGCCGTAATCGTCCTCTACGGCCATCTCTGCATTTTTCAGCGGATTTTCCGGCAGGAATCCGGGGATCTGGGTAAAACCAACGCTGTCGCAGTAATGACAGGATACCTTACCGTCCTGTTTGATCGCAACGATGTCGCTGACGCTCATGGAGGAACTGTGAAAGTCTACGGGTTTTTCCAGATTGAATTGCTGATAGAGTTTTTCCAGCTGCTCCGGCACAGTGCCAGACTCACTCAGCGGAGCGGTGTAGATGAGGTCATAATTGCTGCGGTCTACGGAAACATCATGGGACTCTAACCAGTCCAGATTCATAAAGCGCACATTCTGCGGATCGTCACGGCTCACCTGGTAGATGGCAAAGCAGTTTCTGTTCTGGGAGAGAAATGCCTGTTCTCGTTCCTGCTGATGTTCCTGACGCTCCATGACCTTTTCGTGGAACTGAGGGCTTTTCTCCCATTCCTCGCGGTCCACACCGAAAAGGCCTCCATGCTCCATGATCTCCTGTGGGTCAAACACCATGCTCTCCGTATTGTCCTCATGCAGCACATAGACAGTCAAACCGGCGGCATCCAGTTCCAGCGCCCGTTCTCTGGTAACAGGGAGCATCCCGTCATAAGAGTAGCCGTATTCTTGCATATCCGGTGTGGAGACCAGCTCATCCGGCGTTGGGTATTCATCCAGCGCCTGCTCCTGTGTCTCCGGCAGCTGGGAAGAAGCGGCCATCTGACTGGCCTCTGCCTGCATCTGCTGGTAGGCAGCTTCCTGCAAAGTCTCGATCATGGACAACGGTGCGTATTTTACAGAGTCTCTGCCCAAATCGTTGTCATCACAAATCTGGAGAACTGCCTTCATGCGGGAAAGCTCTGGCATATCCAGCTGACCACCATCCAGCTCTTTCATGGACGCGGCATCGTAAAGGGTGTAGTCCCAGCCACTGTCACAGGGCTGGATATGAAGATAGGTGGCATCGTCAATTAGAAACAAAGCCTCCTGCTGGTTTGCCTCCGCATCAAGAACCGCCATTTCCGGCTCTTTTTTTGCATTGGGGTCAATTCCACGCTCTTTGCAGATTTCCTTATAGTGGCGCTCAATGTCAGAGATCAAAGTGCCGGAGGTCTTATTGATGGTCTCCAAACTGGCTCTCAGCTCTTTCAGTTCCTTGCCCTGACTCCAGCTGGCAATATAGCCAAAACTGTTTTCTCCGGTCTCGATGCCAAAATATTTGCAGACTGCATAGGAGATGCTTTCAGCCTCTACTTCTTCCGTGTGACGGTCTTTCTTCTGTTCCTGCAAAAACTGGGCGAGAGTAGAAAAGCCGCCAACAAAATTCAGTCCTTCTTCCTCGGTCAGCATCAGGCGTCCATTTTCCGCCAGCTCCAGCGGATCTGTCAGCAGAACGGAACCTGCATGGTTTACAACCACTCGTTCTTCTACACAGACCGGCTCTCCGGGGTCGTAGTCAGAACCGCGCAGGTCATAGCAATAAACGCCCTCCGGCAGATTATCACGGACAATCCGCCCATTGGAGAACAGACCGGGTTTATCAAACAGCTCGATCTCCTGATATTGCTCGTCATTGGCAATCTGAATCTTTTTCTGATTGTGGAGCTTGCTGTGGGCAATCTCATGAACCGTGGCCGAAACCGTCTGCACCTCGCTCATGCCCTGGCGAATGGCAATTTTCTGATGATCGGCAGAAAAATAGCCGTCCGTATCGGCGGCCATTGCTTCAAAAGTGATTGGTACCGGCGCACTGCGGCGCAGAGCCTCCATGAATGCCTCATAATTTGGCACATTGCCGGAAAGGGAGGAAGCAAGCTCCGGCAAAGGTTTCCCGTCGGTCTGGCTCACATCAAAAACCTTGACCGGACGGAACATAGGGATCTCGATTTCTTTTTCCTCTGTGACGATCTTTCCGTCTTTATCCAGAATCGGAGCCTTGGTATCCGGGTCCAGCTTCTGCTCCTCGATTTTCTTCTTATACGGTGTGGGGGCGATGATGGTAATGCCATGCTCGCCCTTTTTCACATGACGCTCAAACTGGTCTTTCCACTTATTGTATCCGGCTACCAATGTAGCGTCCGGCTTCTGCATATAGATGAGCATGGTGTTGTTTACCGAATAGCGGTGGAAGCGGGACATGACGGACAGATAGCGCATATACTTTTCACTCTCAAACAGTTCCTTGATCCCCTGCTCGATGCCATCTGTGATTTCCCTTAGCCGCTCTCGGTTGGTGGGTTTGTTCTCAGCCATGATTTTCAATCTCCTTTCCAAGTGTGTGATTTCTGCTGTGTGTTCTGCAATCCATGCCTTTTGTTCTTCTTCACTTTCATAAAGAAAAAGGTCCAACAGGTACTCTACATAGGTTTTCTTCTGGATTGCTTCCACAAAACGGGGGTGCGGTTCTTCCTCCGGTGTCCGGGGAGAATGGTCGCTCTCCCATTTTTTCAGCAGATAGTAGTAATCGGACAGTATGCGATAACACCGCTGCCGATCCTCACGAAACTGCTGTGCCTCGGTTTTCTGCCGGACATACCTCCTGCGGGGAGGGGCCTGACTGTCATAGATCAGGCCAAAGTCCTGTGCCAGTTTCTCCGCCGCTTCTTTTGGGGAGAGGTCAAAGAGCTTTGCAGTAAAGTCGATCACATCGCCAGTAGCTCCGCAGCCGAAACAGTAGAAATATTCCTCGTTCAGCTTCATGCTGGGGTTCTTATCATCGTGAAAGGGACAGCAGGCCATGCCAGTTCGACTGACTTTTATCCCGTAAAACTCTGCCGCTTCTCTGGTGCTGACCGACTGCTTGACTGCTTCAAACACATTCTCTGCCATGTGCCATTAACTGCTGGACTTTCTCACAGGGGGCTGGTATCCGGCGGCTTTCGCACGCTCACTGGCGGCTTTGCGGCGTTCTGCGCTATATGGCTCCCTGACTGATACACACCGCTTGGGGACGGTAAAGTTATGGGCGTCCTTTCGGGTGATCTGGTCGGGGTGCTTTTTTGCCAGCAGTTCCAGCTTCTCCATCAGACGGGGATCATGGGTGTAGACCTCAGCCATTGGTTCTGCCTGGTTATAGAGGAGAATGGTTTCCCGTTCCGCTAAAGAGAGCTTCATCGGCTGCCTCCTTTCCGCTGGTCAAATTCCAGCATGAAGTTAGCGTACTGTCCATCATCCTCCAAAACCACAGTGGCATCGTAGGTCTTTCCGGTTTTCTCCGAATATAGGCCTGTCACACGGACACGGCCATCTTTCAGCAGTGCAGACACCACAGCCTTGGTCGGCTGTTTTTTCTTGGCAGCCCACCATTTGTTGTTTTTCCAGATTGCAAATTTGCAATCTTTGTTCTGACAGAAGAAGCCTTTTTGCAGTTCTGCAACTTCACCGCCGCAGCGGGGGCATTTGCCCACCACCTCACGGGGCGGAGTGAACAGGTACTCGGTTCCCTTGATGACCTGATAAGTTCCCACCAGATCTTTCAGCATGGTGCTGATCCCGTCCAGAAACTCCTCCGGGGCAAGCTGCCCGCGCTCGATCTCTCCCAGGCGGTACTCCCACTCGGCAGTCAGAAGCGGAGATTGCAGCTGTTCCGGCAAGACTGTGATCAGGGAGACTGCATCGCGGGAAGGGAGAAGCTGCACCGTTTTCCTGTTCTTTTTTCGTTCCAGAAAACCGGCAGATACCAGCTTTTCCAAAATACCGGCACGAGTGGCCGGTGTCCCCAGACCTTTTCGCTCGGCATCCTCCGGCATATCCTCTTTTCCGGCAGTCTCCATCGCGGACAATAGGGTGTCCTCCGTAAAGTGCTGAGGAGGACTGCTTTTGCCTTCTTTGACGATTGCAGCAGCAACCGAAAGGGTCTGTCCTTCGGTCAGCTCCGGCAGGGCTTTCTCTGCACCATCTTTTTCCGGCTCTGCATCCTTCATTTTGGCACGGTAAGCGTCCTCCAGTGCTTTCCATCCGGGGTTCTTCACCGTTTTTCCTTTGGCGGTAAACTCCCCACCGGCACACGCTGCAATCACAACGGTTTCCGAATAGATATGGGGCTGGGCTACGGCGCACAGCAGACGCAGGGCTACCAGCTCCAGCACCGCTTTTTCTCCCGCAGGAAGGGCAGAAAGGTCTGCATCCTTGAGATTTCTGGTAGGGATTACTGCGTGGTGGTCAGTTACTTTCTTATCGTTGATGACCGTCTGCGGATCACAGGTAATGGCGATCCCTTTGCGAAACGGCATAGCGCTGGCAACCAGATTCACCAGCACTGGCAGGCTGTCTGCCATATCACCGGTCAGATAGCGGCTGTCAGTACGGGGGTAAGTGCAGAGCTTTTTTTCATACAGGCTTTGCAGATAGTCCAGGGTCTGCTGGGCTGTAAATCCAAGCAGGCGGTTGGCATCTCTTTGCAGGGTAGTCAGGTCATAGAGGGCAGGCGGCTTTTCGGACTTTTCCTTGCACTCCACCTTTTTGATTGTGACAGCTGCACCCTGACAGGCTTCTTTCAGCTGCTCGGCAGCAGCCTTATCCGCCATGCGCTCCCCGGATACAGTAAGACCGGGCAGCTCCAGCGCCACGGTATAAAAGGGAACCGGCTGAAAGGTGTCGATCTCAGCTTCTCGCTGGACAATGAGCGCCAGCGTTGGGGACATAACGCGCCCGATGTTGAGGGTGCGGTGATACAGCACGGAAAAAAGCCTTGTGGCATTGATCCCCACCAGCCAGTCTGCCTTGGCACGGCAGAGGGCAGCATCCCGAAGTCCGTCATAATCTGCACCGGGACGCAGGTTTGCAAAGCCCTCCCTTATGGCGGCATCCTCCATTGAAGAAATCCAGAGCCTTTTCATAGGCTTTTGACAACCTGCCAGCTCATAGACGCTGCGGAAGATTAACTCGCCCTCGCGTCCGGCGTCGCAGGCATTCACTACCTCGGTTACATCCGGGGCATTCATCAGCTTTTTGAGAATATCAAACTGCTTTTTCTTATCCTTTCCCACCACCATCTGCCAATGTTCCGGCAGAATCGGTAGGTCATCATATCGCCATTTGGCGTACTTGGGGTCATAGCTGTCTGCATCCGCAAGACCGGCCAGATGGCCCACGCACCAGCTGACACGCCAGCCGTTTCCCTCCAGATACCCGTCCTTACGGGCAGATGCACCGATCACCGCAGCCAGACTCTGGGCAACGGATGGTTTTTCAGCAATCACTAATTTATACTGAGCCATGATGGTTCCTCCTCTCCTTGAGCCATCGGGACATTTCCCGGTGGCAGACACCTACGCAGGGGCTTCCATAATTTCCGCAGCCATAACAGGGGTGGCTTGGGGGTAAAGAAGGAGGACGGGAAGTTTTCTTCCCGCCCTCCGGCCTGCGTGTCATCATGCGTTCATAGGGACTGTCTGTGAAACGGGTCATTTCACGCTGTCCTCGTCATCTTCTGTGCTGCCCCCATCAGCATCCGGCTCGTCCGACTCCTCATCCTCGGTTTCCCATTCCTCGGAATCTTCCTCGCCATAATCATAATCGTCCAGACTGTCATTGCCCTTGGTCTTAGGCTTATTCTTAATGAGCTTCATGCAGGCAAATACGCCACCGCCGCCCAGCAGAGCCAGCAGAAGGATCAGGGCAGCTGGGTTCAGTCCGGCAGGCTTCTCCTTTTCCGGCTCCGGTGTTTCTGCCGGAGGTTCCGGTGCTTTGCCCGTACATTTACTCTTATCAGTTGCGCAGACCGGGCAGGCCGTATTGACTGCCCCTGCTTCACATTTTGTTGAACAGCTGCATACCGCAGGCGGCTCCTCTTTGGGTTTTCCATCTTCCATCAGCGCAGCAAGGTCTGCATCGTCCACCTGATTCAGAAAGTGAACGGCGGTCTTTTTGTCCTCATTGGCTCTGTCAATCAGGATGTAAAAATAATTGCCCGCCTTAGTAGTAACGGTGATGAGCTGCTTGTTACCCCCAAAATCATCCACCAGAGCGGCATTGCCCTCCGGGGTCAGCGGCGGTGCTTCTTCGGTTTCTTCCACCACCACATTGCTGTCATTGGTGGCATCCTCTGCCGGGGGCGGCGCTGCGCCCTGGGCAAAAGCGGGAACGGTAAAGCCCGATGCCAGAACCAGCGTCAGGCAAATGGCGGAAAGTGTTTGGAGCAATCGTTTATTCCTCATAGCCGTTTTCCTCCTGTTCGTTGTTGTCATCCCCCATACTGCCGGGAACTGTGCGGCCTGACAGCATGGCGCTCAGCTGGGTCGGGGTCATACGCAGGGCACGCACCATCTGGACGATCTCCAGATTTTCTGCCTCGGTTTTCTGTGCTTCCAGCGCTTTGAGCTTTTCCTGATACTCTGCGATCTTCTCGCGGACCTTTGTAATCTCCTGATCAATGCGTTCAATTTTGTTCTTTGCCATCGTCTATCACTCCTTCTTAAAAATCTCTGTTACCAGTTCATCAGTCCATAACCCTTGATACTCTGATAATTCAGGTCATAGCTTTTGATTTTGCAGGCATCACCGGAATTTCCTTCCACTGTATAAACCCGGCTTCCATCGGTTCCGATGACGATTCCCACATGGTCAGCAGTACCATCCAAATCCCAATCGAAGAAAATGGCGTCGCCAGGGGCGATGTTCTCATACCCCCTTGCACCCCATTGTCCGCGGGACTGGAACCAGGGAACCCCCTCCCACTCACAGCCTGCAAAACGCGGTTCGCTTTTTCCAGCCTGATTATAGCACCAGGATACGAAGCAGGCGCACCATTCCACCCGGCTGTTAAAACCGTACCAGCTCCAGTAGGGATAACCGCCCACATTGCCCACCTGACTTTTTGCCAGTTCTACCAGTTCAGGGTTGCCGGGGCGTGTGCCATTGATAAATTCTACGCCGGATAGGTCCTCGGAACCGCTGGTATCAGGGGAACCCCCGCCAAACAGCAGCGGCTTATTGCCCAGCGTCTGACGATAAACCTGATACATCTCCAACTGCTCTGCGGTCAGTAATTCCGACACCACAGCGGAAATGGGCTTACTGGTAAGTTTCACATTCAGAATGTAATACTCATAGGGTACTTCCTCCGAAGTGGTCTCGCCAGTCTCCGGGTCTGTGGAAGTCTCTGTACGGTATCGGATCTCCACTTCCTCGGTAAGTGTCAGCTGATACTGTGCCTCAAATATACGCTCCAGCTCTGCCTGGGCGCTTTGCCGGGTATAGCCCTGCAAGACGGCGGATAGAAATGCCGCTAGCTCATGAGGGTCATGGCCGATCATATCCAGGTCATACCGATACTCGTCATACCCTGGGTGACTGTTTTCAATATTGTCGATCTCTGCCTGCAACCCAGCTTCTTTCGCTGCATAGTCTGCTTCCACCGCCAGCATTTCCGGGTCATCCGATGGATAGGTAGTGCCGGAAAGAACGGAACCGATACTCTGTGCCATCATGGAACAGGAGGACATGGTATTCATCAGCAGACAAACGATGAGAAACAACGCCCCTGCGATCAGAAAACCTTTCTTGTGTCGCATAACGAATGCCCCTGCCTGCTGTGCCTTTTCTTTTACCGTTCTTGCGGCTTTTCCGGTTTTGGACGCAGCCTGGGCGGTATTTCCGGCAGTCTGACCGGTGCGCTTGGCAGCGGCATACTGCTTTTTAATGGCCTGCTTTTGCTGCCAGCGGGAAAGAGGATTGCTGGCAAACTGAGGATTTTCCTGCAAAGATTTCTGGTACAGGGCATTTACATTTGCCTTTTCCAGTTGGCGCTCTGCCTGGGCTGCTTTGCGGTACGGCTTCAGCTTGTGGCTGCGATAGCCCTCCCGCACCAGATAAGCGCTGGTCTCCACCGCCTCCTCGGACTTGTGGGCGCTTTCCACGCCCACATTGTCCTGTTCTGTTTCCCGGATCTCTTTGTGGAGCTTGCCCGCAACCAGATGGGCGGGAGCTTCCTTGACCCCTTGAGAAAGTTTGGAGGGTTGCTTTTTCTTGTCCTCAAAGGTCAGCTTCGAGGTCTTTTTCCCGGTATCCGGGTCAATGACCGTCTGCCTGACCTTTTTCTTTGGGATATTGGCCTGCGCCTTATCTGCTCTGGCCGCAGCTTTCTCCGCTTTGCGGATCGGCTTTTCCAGTGCAGGGTCAGAGCGTTCCTCATCGGTAAAGCGCAGGCGCGGTTCCTTATTCAAACCATTCTCCCAACATGAGGGAGGACATCATGTAGTGCAGCTCTGCATAAATGGCCATCCCCACAGGATCGTTGAACATACAGCCGGACAGGTAGGCATAAAACTGTGCCACCACATCGGACAAGATCTTCGCCTCTGTTCCTTCCAGAATCAGGCCGCCCATACCTTCCTTAGCACGAATGGCGCTCCAGACCTCTGCCAGACGGAGCAGACCCACCTGACCGGTCTCATTCAGTTCGGCTGCCTGATCTGCCGCCGTGCGGCACTCACTTACCGCATCAGCCATGACCGTAAGCAGCTGGCTGCGCTGGGCATTTACCGCCCTGTCAAAAAACATCAGCGGGTTTTGATTCAAAATATTGGGATTCATCATCATTCATCCTCCTTTTTCAGTTCTTGAGGTTTGGTGGTCATAATGCGGTAAAGCTCGGTATTCTTCGGGAAGTGATCCACAAAAGGCAGAATTGTGGAGCCATAGAACAGCAACCCCTCGCCCTCGCCGGAGTGTGTTACATAGCTAAGCTGGTGTGTGGAAATGCCCAGCTGCTTGGCAAGGATCTGACGGTCTCCACCTGCCTGGTTGAGCATATACACGAAGTCAGAGTTTTCAAAGATGTTCTCAACCTCGCGTGAAGAAAGCAGATCTTTCACATTTTGGGTAATCTGATTGTTATTAACAGATGGCTTTTTATCCATCTCTCTGGGGCTTTCGCCCATTTTCATCGGCGTGTCATTTCACGCCCAGCATAGCATATCTTTTTGCCACGGATCATACCGTACCGGCTGGTAATGCGGCCTCGTGGAGCTGTTATATTCTGCTCAAAGCAGGGTCAAGCTCTATGCGTTGCGTGTGACTGTCCTTTTACAGACAGCCTTCCACTCGGATTGGGGCGCTACCCCTTTCCCGATTTCTTCCGCATTGATAATTCTGACCTACTTGCCGGTTTCAGTCAGAACGGCGAAGTCTGCACTTTAAGCGGCTAACAAGTTGCAGACCCAATCACCAGTGGGAATGCCGCCCCATTTACGGAATCGCTTCCAAATTTCTACCGTGTAAGCGGCGGTCTGCTCCTCCTTCAAAAGCAGGTGCATCTCGTCGATGTAGTAACGGGTGGACTTGTGAGCGGCACGGTTGATGGTAACGCGGTTCCACACCTGATCTTGGACTACCAGCATACCGATTTTCTTGAGCTGCTTGCCCAGTTCCTTGATGTCATAGCAGACAATGCGGTTATTGATGTCCACATTGCTCTGGTGGTTGAACACATTGAGGGAGCCAGTTACATAGATTTCAAGGGCTGTAGCGATATACTGGGCTTCCTTTTCCTCCTGTTCTCGGAGCAGGTTATACAGATCCTCCAGAACCGGCATATTCTCCGGGCGCGGGTCATTCAGGTAAGTCTGATAAACCAGGCGCACACAGCGGTCGATGATGGTTTTTTGCACCGGCTGCAATCCGTCCTTACCGCCTACGATCAGCTCACACAAGCTGAGAATGAAGTCAGACTTGAGGGACAGCGGGCTTTCATCGTCCGAGTAATCCAGGTTCAGGTCCATCGGATTGATGTAGTTGGTTGAGGTAGGCGAGATCTTGATGACTTGCCCATGCAGACGCTCCACCAGAGGTGCGTACTCTGCTTCCGGGTCACAGATGATGACATCATCATTGGTAAGCAAAAAGCAGTTGGCAATTTCTCGTTTTGCGCTGAAGGACTTACCGGAACCCGGCGTACCCAAAATCAAGCCGTTGGGGTTTTTCAGCAGCTTTCTGTCTACCATGATGAGGTTGTTGGACAAGGCGTTGATGCCGTAGTACAGAGCTTCTTTGCCGTTCTGAAACAGTTCCTGTGTGGTGAACGGTACAAAGATAGCAGTAGAACTGGTGGTCAGCCCTCGCTGGATCTCAATCTGATTGAGCCCCAGGGGCAGACAGCTCATCAGCCCTTCTTCCTGCTGGAAGTCCAGTCTGGTCAGCTGGCAGTTATACTTCTGGGCAATAGAGCCTGCCTGAAAGATGTTGTTGCCAAGCTGACGGGGATTGTCCGCTGTGTTCAGCACCAAAAAGGAAACAAGGAACATTCTCTCGTTTCGGCTCTGCAAATCCTGCAACAGCTTTTTCGCCTCACTGCCGTAGGTGGCAAGGTCAGAGGGAATGATGTCCATGTCGTATCCTGCGCGGACTGCTTTTTTCTGTTCCTCGATCTTACTGCGGTCCAGGTCGGTAATCTTACGCTTTACCGTCTTAATGGCTTTCACCTGATCCACCGACTGAATGTGCATACTCACAATGAGCGAGCTTTCCATATCCAGAAAATCAGCCAGCAGACGGTCATTCAGCTCCGGTGCAAGGATCTGCAAAAAAGAAACAGCCCCGTATTTCTTGCCCATACGGAACTGCTTGCCGGTGCGGAACTCAAAGGAACTTGGTGCGATGAAGTCCTTGGTAGATAGGCCAGAAGGAGCCAGCCAGTCCCATTCAAACTGAAACGGGAGCTGTTCATCCATGTGGAATACCGCATGAAGCTGGGAAAGCCTTTCCTTACCGTCCAGTGTTCTGGCGGCTACGCCAAGACGCTTGAAGTTATTGAGTATATCGGTCTCAATACGCTCCAGACGGGGCTTGGCGGCTTTGATGCTGTCAGCGTCGATACCAAAGGTCAGATATTTGGTCTTGATGAGACCGTTGTTTCCTCTGGCCAGCTGATTTTGCAGCATCGTGGTATATTCCTCACGGATACTGTCAAAGGCATCCCCCTGGGGCGGGATGGAAATGGAATTGGCAAAGGTCTCCTCCGATGCCGCAAGGTTCAAAAAAGACAGCTGGAAGTGAATCGAGCTGTCGAAGTAATTGAGGAAATCACACCAGCCCTCAAAGATCGCGGTCTTATCTTCATTTTGGGAGAGCTGATAGTTGATGTCCTGAAACTGAATGGTCTTTGTGTAGTGGCTGTCCGATACGCGGCAGATCCCGTCCGGCCACATCCGTTCATAGGGGATACTGTCCTGTGCCGATTTTCCTTTTTTGTCCGTGCGATTGGCGCGGGCAATGGCCGCTTCGATCTGCTTCTTATCGGCGCGGGACAGCTTTTTCTTTGTCTTTACTGGCTGCACGGTCTTTTCTTCCGGTTTTCCCAGCAGACGGCGCAACCAGCTTTTCATTGCGGTGAACAATGTCATACACCTCCTTATCGAGCATTTCCTGCCGCTTTAATACGGCATAAAAGTTATTGGTCTGGTAGGGACGCTGCTTGGGACGGATCACAGCTACTTTTAGGATGTTGCCGACGATCTTTTCCAGGCCCTGTCCATGCTTTTCATACATTGCCAGCAGGAAGAAGGGCATCATGACCAACATCATACACATGGCGGCCATGCTGTTTCCCGCAGGCTCACGGAGCAAAAAGAACAGCGGTACGCCTACAAGCGCCCCAGCGGTAAAGCAGACCAGCTGCCTTCGGGTCAGATTGAACATGACCTTGGTTTTGACTTTGGTTAAATCTTTGGGTACGGGTACATAAGCCAATGTGGAAACCTCCTTCCGTTTTAATGCGCCTGAAAGACTGATTTTGCGAGACTGCCGGTTTTGAACAGCGTAAAGCACAGCAGTACGGTGTAGCCCACGCAGCTCCAGATTGCCATGATGATGTCATCTTCCAGAGCGATGTTCTGCACCAGCACAGCATAAATTGCCACGCAGACGATGATGAGAAACGCCTGAAAGCCCAGCGCCAGCAGGGAGCGGAGGTAGTTCTGTCCCATACCGCCCCATTCCTTGCCCATCATGGCAGCCATTGGAACGGGAGCCACCGAGGTCACAAGGTAAATCTCGATCATACGGCCATAAATGACGATAAAGATGCAGATATACAGCGCCCACATGGTAATGCCGATAAAGAGGGATTGGAACCAAAGCCCGAATAGCGGCCCCAGATCCATTTCCATCAGCCTCGGTTCCAAATCGGTCATAACTGAGGAAATGTCAATAGACGCATCCGAACCGATGATCCCTGCCGCCTGTGCCACCACGCTCTGCGCCATATCAAAGACGCCCATCACGATATTCCATGTGTTTGTGACAATGAGGATGGCAGTGGCTGATTTGAACACCCACTTGAAAATCATCCAAGTATCCACATCATGCAGGTTGTTCTTGTCTGCGATCATCTGGATCAGGTCTACGGTCATCACAATAGCCAGGATCACGCCTGCAATCGGCACCATGATGGAGTTGGACAGATTCTCAATCATACTGAAAATACTGCCATTCCATCCCTGTGGGGTCTGGCCTACCTGTACGGATATATCCGCGACCTGTTGGTTTACGCTGTCAAACATCCCCGAAAGGTTACTCATAATACCGCCCACCAGCATTTCTTTCAGCCAATTTGTCAGGGCTTCAAGTAAGAAATCCATACGGTGTCAACCTCCTTTCCGCCGCCCCCGCAAAGCTGCGGGAGCGGCAAGGATTTTGCGGGGACGATTAGACAGAGAACAGCCCGGAGAGCAGAGGTACAAGAACCATGCCGACTACGGCTACACCAGCGCCGGCCATGAGCTGCTTCATTCCCTGTGATTTTGCGCCCGGATTATCATTTCCGTAGCCCTCCAAGAGATTGATAACGCCCCAGATACCGAGACCGGCACCGAGCGCGATAACGAGGGTCTGAAGAACGGTAATTGCCTGTTCAAAAAATGCCATATAGTTTGTTAGCCGGAATCTGATTAAAAAATAGGTTTGTCATGTTTCATAGGCATACAAAAGCCGGAACAATCTGCCGCCCGGTTTCCGGGGGCGTGATTCCGGCTGTCCTCCTTTTTCATTATTTTTTCTTGCGATTGTCCGCTTTGTACGCCAATGGCCCGTAGAGGGCAGGTGCGGCGAATAGATAAGATCACTCCCTTCAAAAGCGGAACGAAGTTAAGCGCCCTTTGTGTCTACTTCATATACATCGCAGACCTCATTGGGCTTGAGTTTCAGCCTTGCGGACAGGAATGCTTCAATGTCAAAAGCGTTCTTGTCATCCGCGTCGGCAGTGTACTTGAAATTGGGGTGCTTGGTGATGTCGTACTTATCCGAAAGGAAAGGACGCACACCGCGCAGCTGGAGGATACACTTGCCGCCATCCATAACAGCAAGCTCATCCTGGCTCATCAGCTCTTTCCCCAATTTTTGATAGTTGAGAGAGTGGGAGGTTTCCCGGCCACGGCTCTCTCCGGTGTTGTAGGTGTCGATGGTTTCCTTGCCCAGCACGGCAGCCAGCTCCTTGAGGGTGGTCGGCTCCTTACCGCCCAGGAAGATGGAAGTATCCATGTTGCCGATGATGGTATCCGCATTATCCTTATAGATCGCCTTGAGCTGACTCTGCGCCTGCAACACCAGACAGGCGGAGATCTCACGGCTTCGGATGGTGGCCACCAGCTTTTCCAGACGAGGAATCTGCCCGATATTGGCGGCTTCATCAATGAGACAGCGCACATGGACTGGAAGCCTGCCGCCATACACATCGTCCGCCTTTTCGCAGAGCAGGTTGAAAAGCTGGGTATAACACATGGAGATCAGGAAGTTAAAGCTGTCATCTGTATCACTCATAATGAGGAACAGAGCAGTTTTCCGGTCTCCCAGAGTATCCAGCTCCAACTCGTCATAAGCTGTGACCTCACGCAGCTCTGCAATGTCGAATACGGCAAGGCGCGCACCACAAGAAATAAGAATCGACTTGGCTGTTTTTCCGGCGGCCAGCTTATATTTCTTATACTGGCGCACCGCAAAGTGGTTTGGCTTCTCGGCTTCTAATGCGTCAAACATCAGATCCACGGGGTTCTTGAACTCCTCGTCATCCTCCCGGACTTCCATGGCGTTGATGAACTCTATGAGGGTGGAAAAGTTCTGCTCCTCCACCGGAGCTTCATAGTGGATATACCCAATCAACGCGCAATACAGCAAGGTCTCTGCTTATGGTGATAGGTAAGCCTACAGGTTCTAATGTTTCCGGCTTTTCCCCCACCCCGCACCGTGCATGACGGCTTTCCCGTCACACGGCGCTCCATCAACAACAATTCGCACACGTTATCACAAGTTATTACCATGAACATTTTTTTTTTAAGTGGTCTGCACCTGTTTCTGCCGAAACCGATTAGGCAGAAACAGGCGGATTTCCCGCTTCTTTGCGGAGTTTATTGAGTTTTGCAAGTTGGCGTTTGTTGAGGCTCAATTCAGATAGACATTTTGCTATGGTCGATTCAGATGTAGCGTGGATTAAAATATGTACGCTTTCCCGGACAATAATCAGATTTTGGTAGTTATCCCTGCCACCCCTGTTCTTCGGTAACTTATGGTGGCAATGAATATCTCCCAAAGATTCAAACACTTGACCAGTAACCGCACACTTTCCATATTGCGCACAAAAGAGTGATAGACGGTTATCCGCATACGCGGCACTTTGCTCGTGGACTTCCTGCCGCAAAAGTGCCCTGAGCATCTTGGTATCAAAACCAAGGTTTTCATGGATTTCCGCTCTGCCTTCCGGCGTGTATTTCTGAATAGACCTTTTCTTGCACATTGGGGCCTTAGTACGAACATAGCTGATGGGAGCAACAGGAAGATTTTTGATGTAACGCATCAATTTAGAGCAACTATAGCGGTCTACGACAGCACCACCAATATTATCTTTTGGCTCCTTTTTCAATCTGTCGCCCAGACGCTTCATAGTCCGGGTAAGCTCGTAGCCTATGTCACGAAAATCAAGACTGACCCCTGTTGCCATCTGGTAGTAATTGTGTTCACCCATGACGAAAGCATTATAATTCAAAATCGCTCTTGCCTCCGTCATGCCCTTTGGCGGACGGGCTATATTCTTGATTTTCTGTTTGGCCTCGGTTTTAATCCGCTTAACGGCTTTTTCGCTAACGCGCGATTGAACCACCAGCTTGTTCTTTTTCTTCGTGAGCCTCATTTTGATACCAAGAAATTCGGAGTAATGCTTATTGAGATTTACCACCTGTGTCTTTTCCGGGGATACGTCCAGCCTCAGCCGTTCTTTCAGCCATTTGGTAACCGCAATCAGCGTCCGCTCTGCGCTGTCCTTATTCTGACAGAATATACGAAAATCATCGGCATATCGGACAATGTGCATTTCTTTTAAGCGGGTTGTACGCATAGCGCGGTATCCATGACTTTTGTCGAATACGGTGTTGCCGCCTAACTGCCTGTTTCTGCCCCGCGCCACAGCCACCGGGTTATCTGCCCATTGGCTTTCTACCCACCAATCCAGTTCGTTCAGCACGATATTTGCCAACAGGGGCGAGATAATACCGCCCTGAGGCGTACCCTTAACGGGGGCCGCCGTTGTGCCGTTCTCTAACTGGATAGGGGCTTTTAATATGCGCTTGACAATGTAAATCAGTCGTTTGTCCCGGATTCCCAGCGCCCACATCTGCTTAATCAGTTTCGAGTGGTCTACGTTATCGAAAAATCCCTTGATGTCAAACTCGACAACATAGTGCAAATGAGATTGCTGCATATGCCGGTAGGACGCGGCTATGGCTTGTTCACAGTCTCGGTTGGGCCGGAACCCGTAGCTATTCTCGCTGAATTTTGCCTCACAGATTGGCTCCAGAACTTGGAGAATACATTGCTGTATCAACCTGTCCCAGATACATGGAATACCCAGCGGACGGGTCTTGCTTGGGTCACTTTGCTTTGGAATTTCTTTTCTCCGTACAGCCCGTGGGCTGTAATTCTTGGTAATGTTTCGTACCTTCTGAACCAACGTTTCCGGGCTGCATTTCTCAATAGCCCGAATTGTCAGCCCATCCGTGCCGGGTGTCACGCTTCCGCCATTGCCCTTGATGTTCCGATAGGCAAGTAAGATGTTGTCTTTGCTGAATATCAAATCCATCAGACTATCAAATGTCTCGCCTTTTGCAGCTTTCGCATATAGCCCATCAAAAGTTTCCTGCATATCGTAATACTCGGCATAGCGCAGATTATTGACTTTTTTCGGTTTCTTAGTTGTACTTCTTCGTTTGTTCTCGGTAACCATATAGGCATCAACTCCTTTGAGGGAAGATTGACCTTTTGGTCGTACCCGAAATCCTACTGCTCACTTGTGATTAGTGTTTTGCCTTGCTGTTGACTCGTGGCTGTCACTCCATTCCCCATTACAGGGAACATCACCGCTATCGCCACTACTTTACCCACCGCTTCGACTGCTTATATGATTCGACAGCCTATATACCATGTTGGCCCATGATATACGCGATAGGCTTTCCCCACGTTCCGATACTGCTATCTTTCCATATGCCCTTAGGTTTCTACTATGGACCTGCCAGCTTGCCGCCGCCTGTAACGGCGCATGGAGTTTCATAGGGACAAATTTTTACTCTTCCACACTGGCTCCCTTGCGGGATAGGGGGATTAGCCCCACTCTTCTTTTAGACCCGTACTATCGCAGATTGGCCTGCCCTTTCGGACATTCTCGCCATAGGCATTTTATAGACCCCCGGCCTAACGCTCACAGCCACCTCTGGCTTGCTATGCACCTGCCGCTGTTTCCATTGTTTACCGCGCACAGAGCGAACGCAGTCAGCCGTCTTTAACGGGCTTCTGACCCTGGCCGTTTCCAGCCAACGCCAGCCGTAGTTTTCAGGTCAGGCGTTTCAGGGCGTTACTCCCTCATTCCACCTGTCGCAGTATCAGTTGTAGCTTCCGAATTATCTCGGAGGCTCCGCATTTTTAGCACTACTCGGTCTTAGCGCCCACAGAGCTTTGCTCCCTGTGGAATAGTGTTTGTATGCGAACGTGTCGCACTGACCCAGAAATCGTCCCCGGCCTTGCCTTCGCCTTTGGTGTTGGCAATCAGCGTCGTTACCAGCTTCAAGATGTCCTTTTCGCTATGGATATAGGCAAAAGGGTTATAGTGCATGGACTTCTTGAAATTGATGGTATTCAACATCCTAATCCGGTATGGCTCATAGATGACCTTTCCCTGCTTGTCCTTCATGGGCTTTCCGTCCTTCCCCAGCTTGGGTGCGCCCCTTTGGAGCATTTTTCCGCACTCGACCAAAATGGTTCCCTTGGGGTCCGTAATTACATAGGACGAGTGCATCTGCATGAGATTTGGCTTCAACCAAAAGCGGGTCTTACCGGAACCGGAGCCGCCGATCACCAGAACATTCTTGTTTCTGGCGGTCTTTGGGTCCTTGGGGCGGCTGTTCATGGTCAGGCTTTCGGTTTTCGTGAGAATGACATTGTTCTGGAACACCGGGTCGATGTAGGGAGCGATGTCCTCACGGGTCCCCCAACGGGCAGAGCCATACTCTAGCCCATGTCGGTACTTCTTCGCGTTTTTACTTTTGAGGTACACCGCCAGACGCAGACCGGCACCGCAGCACAGCCCCACCAGCAGATCCAATGGGTGCAGGCTGGGCCAGAAACTTTGCAGCGCTCCAGGCAGGACAGCAAACAGGGAAAGGAATTTCTCTGAAGCATTTGCCCCCTGAGCCAGCCGCCATGCTTCCCCGAAGTTAGTAGCAAACAGCCCCATCAGGAGATAGGGCAGGTTCAGCAAAACGAGCTTTTTGATGTCAAACTGCTTTTTCATCGTTCCAGCTCCTTTCGCTTGGTGCGGTCCACCACGGCATTTTTGACCATCTCTTTGAACTGACTGAGTTTTGCCAGCACAGACGGGCGTTCCGTTTTCTCGGCTTTCTTGACCTTTTTGCTGGTATACTCGGTAAATGCAGCGGTCAGCGCATCGGCGTCACGGCCTTTGAAAAAGATCAGGTACTTGGGCGGGGAGCTGCTGCGGTCTTTCTTCACCGCATAGTCCACACCATATTTCCGGGCGATCTTCTCAAATTCCTTGATGGAGGGGTCTGTAATCTCGATATTGGAGATCCCCTGGTTCTGGCCAATGAGCTGCTTGACGGTCTGTTTGCCGTGGGGTGTCACAGGAGCGTCACGACTTCTCTGCTTTTGCAGCTTCTTTTCCTTGCAGTGGGCAAGGTACTTGGTGATGGCGGCCTTAAACAGCCTGCCAGTGAACTTTGTTCCGCTGACAACCAGCGTTAAAGTCCTGTTTTCCACTTCTTCCTGCATTTTCAACGCCTCCTTTCCACAAAATGTGCAGGGATGGTGCATTTCTTTCTAAGGCGGGATCACCAGCCGCCGGAGAAGGTATTGCTTCATCGCTCCATCCCGCGGCTTTTTTTCTTTACCGGCTTCTTATCCGGCAGATTCCACTCTTTCCGAAACTCTGCCACACCTTTGGGGTCAAATGCTTTCAACTTCTCCAGATCAAAAGCAACAGCAGAATATTTCCCATAACCGGACTGTACCTGATAGGGAAGCACCTTCCCCAATTTGTTCTCTTTAATGAATCGCAGCAGGTCCTTACTGATGTCACCGGAAATAAACGCCTCTCCAGGTTCCAGGGAATACCCCGGAAGGTTTACCGTCATATCTGCAAATGGTTCCGCCCCATCTTCTGTGTGGGTAATCATGCCGATATAAAGCCGCTGATTATTCGCATACATCCCAAGTTGCAGCGATATGGTTTCTTCTCCAAACTCCCACTTGAATGGGACTTTCTTTTCCTCGTTCATATCGGATTCCTCCTATCGTATCTGTTCTTTGTGGTCATAGAACAACTCCCCATTTCTGACCTTTGCATGGCTGAGAATCTTGATGTGGCCTTTTTCTTGGTTTTCCAGACTTTTTTGGTATCCAGCCTCCGTCAAAAACAGACGGGTGCGTTCTCCTTTCCAGCCCACCGGAGAGTCGTTAGTCAGCACATCGAAGATAATCATGTGCCTGGTGTCCTCGGCAAATCGCTCCAAATCCATGTAGTCATGGCCGTGGTAGTTCTGCGCTCCGGCTTTCTGGCGCATTTCCTCCATCAGCTGACCGATTGTTTTGCCTTCTGGCATAAAATTCACTTCCTTTCCGTTCTTATGGAATCAACAAGATCATCTCCCGCAGCTGGGCAAAATAGATCTTTCCCTTGGGCGTAACCAGCGTGTAGGAACCGGTATGCCCGTGATTACAGTAGTCCTTCACACAGAACAACCCCGTAGTTTTAACATTGGCATAGGGCAGCACATTGCCGGATGCAGTGCGATACACAAACCGCTTTTCCAGAAGAAACCGGACAAACCGGCGCTCCGGCACATCCAGCTCTTTGGCAGTAGTCCTGAGATTGGTGCTGTGCTTTAAGTCGATGAACAGATCATAGAAAGCGGCTTTGCCCTCCAACTGTGCATTTTCTTTACGCAGAGAAACATTCGCTTCGCGCTCAGCCAGCAAATCCGAGCAGAGTTTCATCAAAGCCTCTGGTGAAGTGGCTACCTCCCACAATTTTTCTTTTGTGAGATAAGCTCCATGCTTGCGAATGGTAGGCAGGATCTCATCAAACACCCACTGTTCAAACCGCTCTGCCGATGGCAATTTGCTGTGAACGATCAGTCGGTACAAATCTCCTTCGGGGATAAAAGTCATACTGATTTTGCGGTCGGGGCTTTGTGGGTGAGGTGCGTCGCGTTTCACGACATACCTACAGTGGCGGATAATTGCATCGCGGGGATTGCTGTACCCCAGCGCAACGGCCACATCCGTTCCGCTGAACAAGTATTTGCTGTTTTCTTCAATGACTCGGATACTGCCAAACTCCGGGTTTTTGAAAATTTCCATCTGGTTCATGTCGTGCCTCCTTTGGCATAATAAAAGACGGCCTTACCAGCCGCCTGTGTGCATATCGTGGTTGACCAATGAAGTGTAATGATTGCTCATGGTGGTAGGCGCATTGAACAGCACCGCAAGCAGGTACTGCTTCATGTTGCGTACCTGGGTGGTGTTCTTTTGCAGGCAGTCCATGACAAACTCGATATGTGAGCTGCCCAGCTTCAAAAAGCGGGAACGCACGATCTCGTGGGGGAAGTCTGCCCCAGAGATCCGGGTGGTCTTTCTTCTGGCACAGACCGTTTCCACCATCAGCTCTACGATCTCATTCAGGTCATCCAAGTAGAGCGGATAACGCTGCTTCAGGCAGTCATACTCGATATTTTCCAAAATCAATTCCCGATAATTTTCTATCTCTGTGACAGACATCGCATCCCTTCCTTTCCGTTCCGGCGGTCTTGCCGCCGCTGTTTCCCGGAAGGGAATGGAATCGGTACTTGATCCATAAGTAATTGATTTTTCTGTATTTGATTTCTCTATATTTAATTCTGCGGGCTTTTCCATATCCGGTCTTACCATATCCGGGTTTTCCGTATCTGGTGAAACCACATCCGGCGGCAGCATATCCGGCTTCTTTGGCTGAGGCTGCTCATAAATGATGTACTCAGTATCAGTAATACGGCCATTTGCTCCGCGAAGCTGCCTGCGGACAATGTAGCCGGCTGTTTCCAGCTCTTTGAGCGCAGAGCCAATAGCGTCCACACCCTCCTTACAGATGGAAGCCAGCCCTCTGGTCGTGTAATTCCACTCCTCTGGAAGCGACAGGATCATGGAAAGCAGGCCCTTAGATTTTAAGGTCAGCCCTTTATCCTTCAGATGATAATTTGACATAACGGTGTAATCGCGTGTCCGTTGTACGCGGTAGACTGCCATTCACTTCACTCCTTCCTGTGGTCAGGGAATAACAAAAGCCGCTGTCAGTAAAGACGCGGCTCAAACTTCATAGAAAACTCCTGGTCTCCCATCAAAGGGATAGCGGCTGATGTCCTCAAAGGCGTCGGCAACCTCCTCCGCTGGATAGTCCTGCCAGTCCCGCTCCCTGACGATATGATGGATAGTGCGGTAACAGGTGGAAAACCTTTCATATGCTGAGCGGTATTTCGTATTCACGCAGGACACCTCCACAAACCGTCCGTCCTCCAAGAGCCATAGTTCCCGGATACATGAAGCCTCCACTTGTGTGGAATGACTTTGGATAGTTTTTTGGTAAATGCAAAATCCCCGCTGTGGAAGCAACTCCGGCCCATAGTAGTTCAGGGAACACTCATGATTTCCTGCGGTCTGGTAGGCAAGAACACTTTCCCCACGATAGCGGACAGACTGCACCACAAGTTCCATGTTCAATCTGGAAAGCGCCCTTTTCCGCTCCTTTTTGTCGGGGAAAAGATAAAGATACGCCGTCCTGATAGCATTGCAGATTTCTTTTTCTCTAAACATCTTATTTCCTCCGTTTTTTCTTTACATCCAGGACATGACCCTCAATTACACGGGCGCACCTTTTGATTTTGATCTCCCTGCGCTGCTGACTTTGCAGGGCGGCCTGATACCCGTCCTCTGTCAAAAACAGCCGCATTTCATCTCCGTGCCTTCCGTAAGTAGTGCCGGGACGCAGGATGGAAAACTCGATCATCCAGCGGGTGTTATCCCAAAATCTTTCTACGGCGAGAATGTTATGCCCTTTCAGCTCCCTGGCTGAAATATCCTTCATAGGCGGCTCCTTTCATCGTTCCTGGTCTCTCTGGCGTTTTTTCTGCCATTGTTCCAGCAGCTTGATAATGGTTTCCTGCATCCGGGCTGGCGTATAACTTTTGGGGAAATACTTCCGCAGAGTATCAGAAGTAAATGTCACACGATCCAGATCGCTTTTCTTTTCCTCACCCATAATAGCCCTCATCACATCAATAGAGAGATGCCCCTCCTGACTGAACTTCTTGAGCCGCTGGGCTTGGGAAAGGGAAGGTGTAGCCTGTTCACTGTCCATCGCGTCCAACAGGTCTACCTGTTCCTCCTTTTTGAGAAAGGACAGCTCATAGGCAGGGTTCAGGGCAATCTTCTTTTCATCCACCATATCCATCAATTCAGGAATCAGCTCTGTCAGACGGATATAGCGAAAAATCTGGTTTTTACTCTGACCTACTTGCTCTGCCAAAATCTCACTGGACTTCTTGCCCTCTAACTTGTTCCCAACTTGGGAACAAGTTAAATCAACTCGCTCCCCCTGATGTTTCATGGCATCCAGCTTCATCTTATAGGCAAAGGCCCTTTCGCTTGGAAGAAGGCTTTCTCGTTGCAAGTTGCTGTCAACCATAATAATTGTGGCGGCATCATCATCCAGATCACGGACAATGACCGGCATAGTCTCCTTTTCTGCCAGTTCACTGGCTCTGTGCCGCCTGTGTCCGGCTACCAGCTCATAACCGCCCTCCGGGTCCGGCCGGGCAATCGCCGGAACCAGAACACCATACTGCTTGATACTGTCAGCGGTCTCCATCATGGCTTCGTCATCCTTGACTTTGAATGGGTGATTCTTAAACGGATGCAGTTCAGACAATGGAATTTCCTGAATCTTTTCCAGCTTTGCATCCTGGCGACCTTCTTCGGTGGAGAACAGATCATCTACCGAGGCCAGCTCTATTTTTTTCGCGCTGCTTTTCAAGTTTCAACACCTCCTTCGTCAGATTTTTGTAGCCCTCTGCCACCTTGCCACCAGGATCATGGGCAAAAATGCTTTTTCCCTCGGCGCTGATTTCCTTAGCCCGGACAGAGTGGGGAATCTCTGTGCCGAACACCTTAATCTTGCTGCCGTAGGTCTCCCGCAGGAGTGCTGAGATCTCTTTTGCAAAGTTGGTCCGGCTGTCCACCATCGTCAGCAGGATACCGTCTATCTGGAGCTTGGGGTTGATCTGCCGCTTTACCTTGTTTACCGTGGAGAGCAGCTGTTCCAACCCTTTGGCGGGCAGATACTCCGCCTGAACGGGAATGATGATCCTGTTTGCAGCGGCCAGCGCATTGACTGTGAGCATTCCAAGGGAGGGCTGGCAGTCGATGAGGATATGGGAGTATTGCCCCTTCAGCGTGTCCAGATATTGCCGCAAGATAGTCTCACGGCTCATGGCATTTACCAGGGATACTTCCATACCGGATAACTGGATGTCCGCAGGCATCAGGTCTACGCCCTCTGAGTGGTGCAGGATACCCTCGCCGGGACGGAGCGGCTCATCCATCAGGATACGGCCCATTGCGTCTGACAGCGTAAAGGGCAACTTATCCGGCTGGGGATTGCCCAGGCTGATGGTTAGGCTCCCTTGCGGATCTCCGTCGATCAGCAGGACTTTCTTCCCGGCCTGTGCCAGCCCGATTCCCAAGTTGGCACAGGTTGTTGTCTTGCCAACGCCGCCTTTCTGGTTGGCGATGGCGATGATTTGCGTGTTCATTGACTTCACCTCATTTCTGATTATTGCTGTTGCTTCTGGAAATAGAAAAAGCCGCCACTTCAAAATAAAAAGTGAAGTGACGGCTCTTTCTATCGCCGGAATACGAGTTCCTGAAATGAAAAAAGCACCCAGTCATTTTATACTGAGTGCTACATCAAATTCATATTCAATTATTCAAATTAGGTCAAACTATGCCAAACTGCCACAGCCCAAAACAAGAGGAAGGCTGGCTGAAAAGTAGCCCCCAAAACACCTACAAAATCGGCTCTCGGTTAACCACTTTGGGCACCACTTGACCCTCTTTTTGCCCTCTTTTTGGCCGGTTAACCACTTGCGGACCACTAAAAATTGGGTGAAAACGGCTCTCGTTTTGCTAAATTTGGTCAAACTATATCAGCCCGTTTAGATATAGTAAAACCCCGGAAAACCTTGATTTTCCGGGGTTTTTGAACCATTTTGATACGGTTTGAACAGCAGATTATCTCTTGCTGAACTGAGGCGCGCGACGAGCTGCCTTGAGACCGTATTTCTTTCTTTCTTTCATTCTCGGGTCTCTTGTTAAGAAACCTGCTTTCTTCAGGATTGGTCTGTAATCGTTGTCTACCTGAAGCAGAGCTCTGGAAAGTCCGTGTCTGATGGCACCAGCCTGTCCTGTTGTTCCGCCGCCGTGTACGTTTACTAATACATCAAACTTATCAGTTGTCTCAGTAGCCGTTAATGGCTGGCGAACGATAACCTTTAATGTCTCAAGACCAAAATAGTCATCAATGTCTCTTTTATTTATAGTAATCTTACCTGTACCAGGTACTACATATACTCTTGCGATAGATTTTTTTCTTCTTCCTGTTCCGTAGAATTTTCCGTTAGCCAATGTTCTTTACCTCCTCTTAGAATGTTAATACTTCTGGCTTCTGAGCTGCATGATCATGCTCTGGTCCAGCGTATACATGAAGTTTTGTTATCATCTGTCTTCCTAATGGTCCCTTTGGAAGCATTCCCTTAACAGCCAGTTCGATAACTCTTTCAGGTTTCTTATCTAACATTTCCCTTAAGGTAGTTTCCTTCATTCCGCCTACATACTCAGAATGACGGTAATAAATCTTCTGGTCTAATTTCTTTCCGGTAACTTTGATATTTTCAGCATTAGTGATGATTACATAATCACCTGTATCGATGTGCGGTGTAAAGGTAGGTTTATTCTTACCTCTTAAGATCTTTGCTACTTCTGATGACAAACGACCTAATGTATATCCTGTAGCGTCTACTACATACCATTTTCTTTCAATTGTTGATGGACTAGCCATATAACTTTTCATTGGTTTACCTCCTTGGATAATTAATGGTAACATACTGTTACACTCTTGCTGCTTATAGTAAAACGCCATTACCGGGGCTTTGGTTCATGCGTTCACGTACTACGTCACATTGAGATATTATATTACACAAGTCCGTGTGTGTCAATAACTTTTTTTCATTTTTTTCCTTTATTTCCGGGCCTCTTCAGCCTCAGAGGAAGAACTGGATAAGCTTCATATCGTCTGTGAAACCAAGCCTGTACTGGATCTTTCCTTTCTCATACCTGGCCACGACAATTACTCCTGCATAGCTTGCCCCTGTCTCTTCGTCTGTCTGGCCCATGACAGCCCCCTTCTCGAACTTTTCAAACTCCCCCATCTTATCAGAATAACTTGTGATTTCTTCAAAAAGTTCTTCTGTAACATTATCCTTATACTGTTCTGAAAACATATCCCTGAATTTCTCATACTCACGCTGATTTACATATGTGACAGCCTGTTCTCCTGTCTTCTTCAGGGTATCCTCATCAAAACAGTCTGCAAGTCCCTTATCCACTTTGCAGCCTGCCACTGTCCCCAGGATAAGGACCATACATATTATTATCTGCTTCAAATATTTCGCAAATTCCTTA
Source organism: Murimonas intestini (assembly GCA_003148945.1). Classification (GTDB taxonomy): domain Bacteria; phylum Bacillota; class Clostridia; order Lachnospirales; family Lachnospiraceae; genus Murimonas; species Murimonas intestini. Next base: position 268,606 of record QGGY01000002.1, read on the forward strand.
TCCGCATCTAAATGTACTTCCCGGAAAAACATAATAAGCCAGACAGCACCTGCCGCCGCACCCATATATGCGGATACAAGAAGGGATAATACTGCCCCTGCCCCCATAATGGCCGCCCATATCAGGAACATGTTTCTCTGGTCGCGGCTCATCCTCTTCTTGTCATAGAGTTCCCTTTTTTCTTTTGGCATTGTATTAAAACCACTCACCAGCATAGCGCCTTTTTCTCCCATAACTGCAAATATGCCGGCCATTATTATAAAGAAGACCGCAAGCACTGCACAGAAGATAAATCCGATATTCATGTTAACCCCTCCCTGCCTCACTCTGCATCCTCTGATGCACGTCGTTTATAGGAATCGTTATATTGACCTGGAACTCTCCCCCATTTTGCTCAGTCTGCAGAGTCCCGTGATATTTTTCCAGTGTCTGCCTGACATTTACAAGTCCCAGACCCATATGGCCTTCCCGGTTTCTTTTCTGGCTGCATTCTATTTCATGGGGCTGGACTGCTGAATTCTGGATACTGACTACTATGAATTCATTGAATGTATCCATTTTGATCGTTATATCTGAATTTTTAACCTGTCTGGAAGCATACAGTGCATTATCCAGCAGATTTGCAAATATCGTAGTAATATCCAGATCTGACATGAAACTAAGATCTGCCTCCCCCATCATGGCCTTTGTCCTGACTCCGTCCCTCTCAGCCTGGGTGAACTTATCATTTAAGATGATATTTAACATTTTATTGTCTGAATAGTACTTCTCACCATAAGAATTTAAGAGATGGTACATTCCTTTTACGTATTTGCTGCCCCTTTCTGTCTCCCCTGACCCGTAGAGCTCCTCAACTGCCTGCAGATGGTTTTTCATATCGTGTATCATTTTTCTGGATTCCTGGTACTTTTTCTCCAGCTCCTCATAATACCGGAACTGAATCTCATTCTTCTCTCTGTATACCTTCAGATCCCTTTCCAGATTTCTGGCCTTGAAAACATAACCAAATAAATATATAAAATAAAGATTGACAATAATGAGCAGGATAGCATTCAGCACATACAGCCCGAATCCTTTCATCTGGAAATAAAGGACAGAGGACTCCCACATGGAAAGAAGAAAAATAATACTGAAGACAGGCAGGATCAGAATGCTGAACAGAAGCAGCTTAGGAAGGGATGCAAACTTTACTCTGTTCACCGCATATACAAAAAGCCGGGTGAGAAGTACGACTGTAACGATCTTGATCACAAGACTGACATCTGCAAAAAAGAGCACGCTTCCCAGCCCATTTTCCAATATTACCACCTCTGCCGCCATAATAACTGCTGTCTGGCACAGAAATACACCAATAATAAAAACAATATCATAAGCAACTCCCACCAGGCTTCTCTGAAAGAAAAAATATCCCAGCACAGAGATCAGTACTATACCTGTGACTGCGGAAATCCTGTCATCCCTGAAAAAAAGACTGCCTGCAGTGACAGCTATTATAAAAACCGCAAAACCTGCCACATAATATTTCTTTGGCAGATATACCCGCCTCTCCACATTGCTCATAAAATAATAGGCGCTGTAAACTAATGCAATCGGTTCGAAAACCAACCCTAAAATAAGATTTAAAATCTCCAGAATCCCCATACCCTATCCCCTATATCTGCCGAGCCAGAAAACTGCTGAGCTTTTCTCTGAATTCCACGGACTTTTTCTGTGAGAGAGGCACCACACTCCCATCCATCATGGTAATGTCATACCCCTTAAGGCTTTTTACCTGGTACAGATTTACCACAAAACTTTTGTGCGGCATACAAAAACCGTACTTTTCCATTTTTTCCGCCATCATAGTAATGCTGCCCTTCAGCCGGTAAATGCCTGCATCCGTCTTTATCTGTATTTTTCTGTCCAGATATTCAAAATAATAGATTTCTTTAATATCCAGGTCTTTGATACCCGACTCTGTCTCAAAGCGCACAGTCTGCACAGGCGCTTCCTGTTCTGTGTATGACACAGCCTCCCTCAGCTGCCTGTGTATCTGTTCCTGTTTTACAGGCTTTAAGAGATATCCGAATGCATGGACAGAAAAAGCTGAGCTGGCAAAATCATTGTAGCCTGTGACATAAATGATTTTCACCTTTTTATCAGACCTCCTGATCCGCCTTGCCGTCTCGATCCCATTGATCCCCTGCATATCTATATCCAGAAATATAATGTCATAATGCCTTCCCGACATCAGCAGCCCCTCTCCGCTGTGATATACATCCACAGAGGAGGGCACCTCAAATGCCTCCACGTATCTTTTTATCTGCTCAAGTATAATTTTTTCATCATCACAAACTGCGATCTTTAACATATCATTCTCCATCTTTCCGCCATTTTGTGCAACTTGTTTTGACACCCTAAGTATACGTTCTGCTTTATCTTCTTTCAAGCATATTTGTATAAAATACAGTTTTATATGTTCAGGAGAAGGGGGTATTCCTCATCCCCCCAAAAAAGAAACCGCCTGCATCAGCTGCAGACGGCCATTCCTGCCTTTATAACGTTTCCCACAAATATTTTATACATACTCGATCTTTACAAGCGTCAGTCCTTCCGGCCTCGCTGTCTCAGCTGCCCTTCTCCTGTCTCTTGCTTCTAATATCTCACTTATGTCCCCAGGCTCTATGCTGCCTCCGCCTACCCTGATAAGGGTGCCCGCGATGATCCTGACCATATTATAAAGAAAGCCGTTTCCGCGTATTCGTATGCAGATCATATCTCCCTCTTTCTCAATATCCAGGGAATACACTGTCCTGACCGTATTCTCCACCTCCGGCTTATGGGTACAGAAGCTCTTAAAGTCATGCTCCCCAACAAGATATGCCGCGGCTTCCCTCATCCTCTCCACATCCAGGGGATAATAATAGAAATAAGAATACAGGCGCCTGGTAGGATCAGGAAAACGTCTGTTAAGGATCCTGTACTCATAAGTCTTTACTGTATCCGCGAACCGGGGATGGAACTCCTCCGGTACTTCACAGGAATCCTGTATCCTTATATCCTCAGGAAGTCTTGTATTAAGCGCAAAGGAAATCTTGTCTGCCGGCATCCTGGCCTTCGTACAAAAAACCGCCACATTTCCCAGTGCATGTACGCCTGAATCAGTCCTGCTGGCTCCGACCACCTTTATCTCTTCCTTCAGAAGCTCACTTAAATGCCTGTTCAATACTTCCTCTATAGTTATTCCATTAGGCTGGTACTGCCAGCCGCAGTAATTCGTGCCGTCATAAGCTACGATAAGCTTGATCTTCCTCAAACTGCTCTCCTCACAATCGCTAAATCTCCCCATCAGACTGGTGACAACCGCCCTATGGCAATAGAGACCACCAGATAGGCCAGCAGGATCAGGTATGCTATCCTGTCCCTGTTCTGATAGATGAGGGGCTTCATTTTCGTCCTTCCTTCCCCTCCATGATACCCTCTGGCCTCCATGGCCATGGCCAGATCATTGGCACGGCGGAAAGCCGAGATAAACAACGGTACAAGAAGCGGCACAAGGCTCTTTGCCTTCTTGATCAGATTGCCGCTCTCAAAATCAGCGCCCCTGGCTATCTGGGCCTTCATGATCTTATCTGTTTCTTCCAATAATATGGGGATAAATCTCAGTGCGATCGACATCATCATAGCCACCTCGTGCACTGGCACACGCAGCTTACCCAGAGGACGGAGGCCTTTTTCCATGCCGTCTGTCAGGTTATTGGGCGTGGTAGTCAGCGTCATGACAGAGGACCCCACGATCAAAAATATCAGCCTGATCGTCATAAATGCAGCCTGACGAAGTCCTTCATAAGTGATAGTCAGCTTCCACAGCGTTACAAGAGGCCTGCCCGGTGTGAGAAACAGATTGAATACTGCCGTGATCAAAAGCAGGATGATAATAGCTTTCAGGCCTTTCAGCATAAACTTCAGGGGCACTTTGGACAATTTAATCACTATCCCCAGAAACAGGGCTGCTACTGCATATCCCGCAAAGGATTTAAAGAAAAAAAGTGATATGATAAACGCCAGCGTCCCCACAAGCTTTACCCTTGAGTCAAGCTTGTGGATTATAGAATTGACAGGATAATACTGTCCTAAAGTGATATCTCTTAACATGGGTCTCTACTTTCTGAGGGCTATGAGGATCGCATCCCTGGCTTCTTCCACCGTGGTGGCATCTGTTTTTATATCCCAGCCCTTCTCCTTTAAACTGTTCACTACATAAGTTACCTGCGGGGCAGCCAGTCCGATTTCTTCCAGCTCCCTGTAGTGTTTAAACACTTCCCTGGGCGCTCCGTCATACATGGCCTTTCCCCTGTTCATTACAATGATCCTCTGCACATATTTAGCCACATCTTCCATACTGTGTGAGACAAGGATCACCGTGATCTTTCTCTCTTTATGCAGCATGGCTATCTGGTCCAGTATCTCATCCCTCCCTTTGGGGTCAAGACCAGCTGTGGGTTCATCCAGAATGAGTACTTCGGGTTTCATGGCAAGAATCCCTGCTATGGCCACTCTGCGCTTCTGCCCGCCTGAAAGCTCAAACGGCGACTGTCTGTAGAATTCCTCACCAAGCCCAACCTGCTCCAGAGCTTCCCTGGCCCTCTCTTCTGTCTCTTCCTGTGACAGCCCCAGATTCTTCGGCCCAAAGCATACATCTGTAAAAACATCGATTTCAAAAAGCTGGTGCTCAGGATACTGAAATACCAGCCCTACCTTGCTGCGCAGTTCCTTCATATTATAATTATCCTGATAGATACTCTGGCCATTATAATAAATCTGGCCGGAGGTTGCCTTTATCAATCCGTTGAGATGCTGGATCAGAGTTGATTTGCCTGAGCCCGTATGTCCTATGATCCCAATAAACTGCCCGTCCGGAAGTTCCAGGCTGATATCATCAAGAGCTTTCTTTTCAAAAGCCGTACCTTCTCCATATACATAAGAAAGATGTTCTATTTTAATTGACATAATTCATCCACCAATTCCTTAACACTTAAGATGCACTCAGGCAGGGCGACACCTGCATTTCTCAGTTCATGGGCCAGCAGAGTGGCCTGAGGCACATCAAGCCTGTATTTTTTCAGCGTATCCACCTGGGAAAAGATTTCCCTTGGCGTTCCCTGCATGACGATTTTTCCCTCATCCATAACAATGATCTTATCCGCATAAATAACTTCTTCCATATAATGGGTGATCAAAATGACCGTGACTTCCTCCACGTCATTGAGAGCCCTGACTGTCCTGATCACTTCTTTCCGCCCGTTTGGGTCAAGCATGGCTGTGGGCTCATCCAGCACGATACATTTCGGATGCATGGCTACCACTCCTGCAATAGCCACCCTCTGCTTCTGGCCTCCCGAGAGCTTATTGGGGGAATTTGTCCTGTATTCCCACATTCCGACTGCCTTTAAGCTCTCTTCCACTCTCTCCCATATTTCTTTTGACGGTATCCCCATATTTTCAGGGCCAAATCCCACGTCCTCCTCCACAACACTTCCAATGATCTGGTTGTCCGGATTCTGGAATACCATGCCTGCTTCCTGGCGGATATCCCAGAGACTGCTTTCATCTCTTGTATCCTTCCCGTCTACATAGAGCGCTCCTTCTGTCGGCAGAAGAATAGCATTGATATGCTTGGCAAGTGTAGACTTTCCCGAACCGTTATGCCCAAGGATCGCAATAAAATCACCCTTCTTTACATCCAGGTCCACATTGTCCACCGCTCTGTTTACAGATTCAATATTCCCATCTTCTGTAAATTTTGTATATTCAAAACTCAGCTTTTCAGCTCTTATGATTCCCATAAACGCCACCTGTTCTTCTTGGCATCCCGCATGCCTGTTAAATTAATTCTCTCGCTCATTCTGTGCAGTAAATGCACAGACCTGCTGAATAGTTATCATTTTAATTCATTTACTTTGTCTTGTCAACGCAGTAAGTCAAATAACACAAAGCATACAGCCTTATTCTCTGCCGTTTTGCTGCCATATAAAAGACAAAGACGTGCCCAGCCGGCAGCTGATACACGTCTTTGTCTTTTATATGGCAGCCGTCTTAAGTACGCCCCGGCTGCAATTAATTCAATTTTCTCACTGACTCTCCCTGGATCAGCTCTCCCTCAAATATCCGGTGGTTCTCTGCCGGCTTCTTCTTGATAAGATCAAACAGGATCTTAATGGTTGCTTCTGCCATCTCCTTTACAGGCTGACGTATAGTCGTCAGGGAAGGATTGTAATAAGTACCCAGGTCCAGGCCGTCAAATCCTGCCACTGAATAATCCTGAGGAACCTTTTTTCCTGCATCTACTATTGCTCTGCAGGCTCCAATCGCCACACTGTCAGAAATAGCATAGATAACTGTAAATTCTTTGCCGGATTCCAGCAGTTCCTTCGTCACGGCATAACCATTTTCCATACTATAGCCGTCCAGTTCTTCCTTCATTGGACAGACGATTGATTCATCCAGCTCTATCCCATTATCATGAAGCGCCATCTTGTAGCCCTCCAGACGCAGCTTGCCGATACTCTCATCATCATTGTCCGCACAGATTATGGCTATCCGCTTATGACCGCTTTTAATCAGATAATCCGTCATCTTGTAGCTTTCTTTCACATCATCCACGGACACGGAGGCATACTCATCTTTATCAGCAGTGCCCACCAGCCCTATGGTGCTTAGTACAAAGGGAACAGGTATCTGCTTTAGCTTTTCCTCAGAATGCGAAAAGAAACCTCCCAGGAAGACAATTCCATTCAGTCTCTTTTCCTTTTCCAGTTCGATCGCCACATCCACCTCATCCTGCTTATTATCCACATGCTGAAGTACAAAAGAATACTTTTTCTTCTGTATCTCCTCCTCAAATACTTTGATCATCCTGGAAAAAAAAGGATTCGTGATACCTTTGATCAAAACTGCGATCGTCCTCGCGTCAGTACGTTTCAGGTTCCTGGCGCTGTTATTGGGCACATAATTGTAATCCCTGATCACCTGCATGATTTTTTCTTTTGTTTCCTGATTAATATCCGGATGATTATTCATTGCCCTGGAAACTGTGCTTACCCCCACCCCGCAAAGTCTGGCCACATCTTTGATTGTGATACTTTCCATCGCCTTACCTCTTTTCAGATCTGCTCAAAACTCTTTGCAGAACGCGAATCTGTTAATATTCTATCAATTAAAGGCGAAAAAAGCAAGGTATGATTATATGAGGCATAATTTTACATAATATTTCCGCCTCAAAGCCTTCCATATATTTTCGTCAGCTTCCTGATCTTTCCCGCCAGTTCATCCGTGAACTCTCCATCTCTGAGTCTCCAGGCCCAGTTCCCCCCAAGAATGGAAGGCCTGTTTATCCTGGCCTCCGCTCCCAGTCCCAGATAGTCCTGTATGGGAATAACTGCCAGATCCGCCACGCTTTCAAGTGCCAGTCTTATAAATTCCCAGTTATATTCTTCTCTGTCCCTGCCATACAGGTTCAGATAGTCCATGGCCAGCTCCCTGTCCTCCCCGGACAGCTCGCCAAACCATGCAGAGAGTGTCTGGTTATCATGGGTGCCCGTATAAACCACACAGTTTTTATCATAGTTGTGGGGGAGATAATCACTTTCCTCCCTTGAATCAAAGGCAAACTCCAGGACCTTCATACCAGGATAGCCCGAATCCTTCACAAGCTTTATGACGCTTGGCGTCAGATATCCCAGGTCTTCGGCTATGATAGGCATGTCACCAAGCTCCCTTTTCAGCACCTCAAACAGCTCTATCCCCGGCCCCTTCTTCCAGCAGCCGAACTCTGCAGTGGCATCACCATACGGTATAGAATAGTATTCATCAAAACCTCTGAAATGGTCCACCCTGACAGTATCATACAGCTTAAAGCTGTGGCGCATCCTTCTTATCCACCATGCATATCCCGTTCTTCTGTGATATTCCCAGTCATAGAGCGGGTTTCCCCACAGCTGCCCCGTAGCTGAGAATCCATCAGGCGGGCAGCCCGCCACAGCTGTCGGATGCAGGCTGCTGTCAAACTGGAACATTTCCGGAGCCGCCCACGTGTCCGCACTGTCGAATGCTACATAGATTGGAATATCCCCAATGATACTGATCCCATTTTCATTTGCATATGCCTTCAGCTTCAGCCACTGGTTTCTGAACAGGAACTGCATAAATGCGTAGAATCTTATCTCAGAGGAACACATCTCCCTGTACCTGTTCATGGCCTCAGGCTCTCTTCCTCTGATATCCTCGTCCCACTCGCTCCAGCTTACTCCCCTGAACCTGCGTTTCACAGCCATGTACAGGCAGTAATCATCCAGCCACTCTTTATTCTCATTCATAAATGTCTGGAAATCCTGGTTATTCTCTGACCTGCTCCTGAAAAAAGCTTCCTGCAGCAGCTTAAATCTTTCATTATATATCTTCTCATAGTCAACTCGTCCCGGATCATCCCCGAAATCACAAGCCTCACATTCTTCCTTTGTAAGCAGTCCTTCTTCTACCAATGCGTCCAGATCAATAAAATAAGGATTTCCTGCAAATGCCGAAAATGACTGATACGGAGAATCTCCATAGCTGGTTGGTCCCAGCGGGAGAATCTGCCAGTATTTCTGGCCTGCTGCCTTTAATTTATCTACAAACTCATAAGCACTTTTAGAAAAAGCGCCAATCCCGTATTTTGATGGAAGACTTGCAACCGGCAATAATATACCACTCGCTCTCATAAGCGCACCTCCCCGATTTTTCTCATCCCTTGACAGCGCCTGCCACAACGCCCTCAATAATATATTTCTGGCAGAACAGATAAAATACGATTATAGGTATAATTGCCAGAACAAGCACACCCATCATAGCTCCCATATCGATAGAGCCGTAACCGCCCTTCAGATATTGGACTGCGATCGGGATATTCATAAATTTTTTGATATCCAGCACAAGATATGGCAGCAGATAGTCATTCCAGATCCACATGGCCTGCAGGATGGCAACCGTCACACATGTAGGCTTCATGATCGGGAATACTACCCGAAAATACGTCTGAAGCGGATTGCAGCCGTCCATCATGGCCGCCTCCTCGATCTCCAGCGGGATCGACTTGACAAAACCGCAGAACATAAATACCGACAGTCCAGCGCCAAACCCGAGGTAGATGATGATCAGCCCCCAAGGTGTATTCAGATGAAGCATATTGGCTATCTTAGAGAGGGTGAACATAACCATCTGAAACGGTACGATCATTGCAAAAAGGCAAAGATAATAAATCGTTGAGCTCATAGCACCTTTAACCCTTGTAATATACCAAGCAGTCATGGACGTACACAGGATAATGACAAGTACTGAAAATACTGTAATGAATACATTCCATCCAAAGGCTTCCCAGAATTTTGTACGCTCTATACCTCTTGTATAATTCTCTATGCCCACAAACATCTTGCCTGTAGGAATAGAAAATGGATTCTTGCTGATATATGCTTTTTTCTTAAAGGAGTTTATAAGGACCAGCACGATTGGAAATACATATGCCAGTGAAATGACTGAAAATATTACAGTTAACAGCGTTCCATGTTTTGTTTTCCTTGCATTCATTATTGCTGAACCTCCTTCCTTCTCGTAAGGTAATTCTGGACGATCGCGATAACCGCCACCAGTATAAAGAAGATAACTGCTTTGGCCTGGCCTACGCCTTCATAACCCGGTCTGCTGTAAAATGTATTAAATATATTCAGCGCCAGCATCTCTGACATATTGGAGGGATCTCCGTTTGTCAGCGCCAGGTTCTGGTCAAAGAGCTTGAATGAATTCGTAAGTGTCAGAAATGTACAGATCGTGATTGAAGGCATGACCATTGGGATGGTCACATTCTTAAGTATCTGCCGCGGTGTGGCGCCGTCGATCTTTGCGGCTTCTATCAGGTCTCCCGGTATATTCTGGATACCAGCTATATAGATGATCATCATATAACCTATCTGCTGCCAGCACATCAGGATAACAAGCCCCCAGAATCCAAAGGTTGAAGAATACGTAAGTGTCCTTCCCACATTCTGGAGCACTCCGTTTAAAAGCAGCTGCCAGATATAACCCAGTATAATGCCGCCGATCAGGTTCGGCATAAAAAATACTGTACGGAATATATTAGTCCCCTTTATTTTCTTAGTCAAAAGCATTGCCACGGTAAATGCCAGCACATTGATAAAGAGTACAGATACAATTGTAAATGCCGCCGTATACCAAAGTGCATGAATGAAGATGGGATCAAATGACTTCTGATAATTAGAAAAACCGATGAATTTAGCGTCTGTCACAGTGGTGAACTTGCAGAAGGACAGGTAGATACCCATCACAAAAGGTGCCAGGAATCCAATGACAAATGCTATTAAAGTGGGCAATACAAAAATGGGAAAATATTTTTTCATCGCCTTTTGCATAAACTCTTTCCTCACTTTCTAAAAAGAGGGCGGGCGAAGCATCGCCCACCCTCATATTATTTTTGTAAATATACAGACCTGACAGCTTATTCAGCGTGTGTTGCCTGGTATTCTGATGCCCAGCCGTCTACGAAAGCAGTCTTAACTGCATCCCATTCGCCTGTGCCCTGAGCATACTCAAGAAGTGCATTTCCTACGCCGTTTTTCCATTCTTCGGAAGGCATTGTTGTAAAGCACCATGCTACAGGAGTCTTGCCTGCTGCAATATATTCATTAGCAGCCTTTAACAGCGGATTCTCCGGAAGATCTGCATCTGTAAATGTTGAGAACGGTGTTACAAACTGCATTTCTTTAGAGAAGGACTCTTTTCCTGTATCGCTGGAGATTACCCAGTAAACGAAATCAAGTGTTGCCTGAATGTCTTCTTCAGAAGCATTCTTGTTTACACACCAGTAGTTCTCACTGCCTGTGCAGAGGCCCTGGTTCTCTTCGCCTTCAGCGCCGATGTATATAGGAAGCATTCCCATATCTTCGTCTGCTACGTCATTTCCTGTAACATCATTGTAAGCCCATGTACCATTCTGGTAGAATACAGCTTCTCCTAAAGCAAATTCAGAAGCTGAATCTTCGCCTGTCTTGCTGGAGAGAAGGCTCGGCTCACATGTTGAATTGTTGATATACAGATCATAGATCTGTTTGTAGTTGTCAAGATAAGTTCCTTTAATTGCATCTGTAGACTCTATGCCATCTGCCTTGTATTCATAATAGATCGGAAGGTTTGCCAGATGTGTCTTAAATCTCCAGTCAGATGAGGAATCCATTCCTGCTGATGTGAATGCGCCTTCGATTCCCAGATCGTCCTTGTGTGCCTGAATATCTTCTGCAACTGCCTTAAGTGTGTCAAAGCTTGTGATCTCGTCAGCTGATTTGATAACAGCTCCGTCTAATGCACAATAGTCATTCAGAAGAGCTTTATTATAAAGGATCCCGTATGTCTCAATTACATAAGCCACACCAAGAATCTCATCATTCTCTCCCTTTAATGCAAAATCATCGCTCTTGAGAGCTTTGTAAAGCTCGCTGTCTTTTAAATCATAGCAGTAATCTTTCCAGGATGCGAGTCCTACAGGGCCGTTTACCTGGAACAGAGTAGGCGCGTCTGTCTTAGCCATCTCTGATTTTAAGGTAGACTCGTATGTTCCTGATGCCGCTGTCACGATATCAACCTGAACGCCTGTCTCCTCTGTGTACTTCTTTCCCAGTTCCACCCACTGGTCAGCCTGCTCCGGCTTAAAATTCAGATAATATACTTTTCCTGTTCCCGCAGCATCACCTTCTGCTGCCTGTGCCACAATACCGCCCGCCATTGATGCGACCATTGCTGCTGATAATGCCATTGCCGTTGCTTTGTTGAACTTTTTCATATCATGTTCCCTCTTTCTTATAAAATAAGATTTATGGTTTCTATGATTGGAACCGTTTTCAGTAACGTTCTCGGTACCGTTTCCAATCTATGATTGTATATTATCACAGCCTGTGTATTTTGGCAACAGTCTTTTTCTCTATCCGAACATTTTCATCATATTATCACAATTACACCATCTTGTTTTTGTGCACTTTTCATACTTCTAATTCTATCCAGTACATTTTCCGTCATTATTCTTTGTGCAATTCCATTTTCCGTCCCTGTTCACCACAATGATCCCTGCGCTCACCATCAGAAGTGCTGCCAGGTTCCTCATATTCCATGCACTTTCCCCCAGAAAAAGAGCTGACATGAACACTCCGAACACAGGCGTCATAAATCCATATATGGCTACCTTCCCTACAGGATTGTATTTCAGCAGAAGCGTCCATAATGAAAAAGCTGCTGAAGATATAAATGCCATATACAGAAACAGAACTGCTCCGCTCCATACAACCACATCAATATGCCCTCCAAAGGAAAAGCCCAGGATCATCAGGACAGCGCCCCCGAACAGAAGCTGAACTGCCGTTATGACAATGGGATCCTCTTTCTTCGCCAGCCCCTTTGACCAGATTGAGGCTGCTGCATAGGACAGTGCGGATATGATCAGAAATCCTTCTCCTTCTATACTAAAGCTGGCATCCAGGCCCTGGGCGGTAAAGCTTGCCAGCACTACCCCTGAAAATCCCAGGATGCATCCCAGTCCTTTTTTCATATCTATTTTCTCGCTCTTGATCAGAAAATGTGCCAGGAGTATAGTAAAAAAAGTGCTTGAGGCTCCTATGATAGACCCCTTCACCCCTGTGGTATTTGCAACGCCTATGTAAAAAAAGATATACTGCAGTGTTGTCTGAACAAGTCCCAGCCCTAAAGCGCCGGGAATATTCCCCCTCTTTACTGCCGGTACTCTTCCCGAGGATATCCAAGAAAAAATAAATGTCATGATCCCCGCAGCAAAAAACCTGTAGCCGGCAAAAAGTATCTTTGAGCTCACATCCTCCCCTGCTATCTGAAATAATTCATAACCGCTCTTTACGCACGGGTAAGCGCTGCCCCACAGTGCTGTACAGCAGACAGCCAGCAGCCCTGCCACCCAGGGGTTTGTCAGCATTCTGGCTGTCCTCTCTTTCTTCCCTGTCCCCTCTTTCTTCCCTGCCCTCTCTGGTTTCTCTTTCATCTTTGTTGTTCTCCCTTTCCGGTATTGTGAATAGTAAGTAATATTGTCCTGCGGATATTTTCTATAGGATCAGATAATAAGAAGCTGATTCCGGCAGCGTATGGCTGCTGCAGAACCAGCTTCTATAATATTATAATATAATGATTTCAGGGGTTAATTAACGTCCCAAAGCCTCTCATAAATCTCCATGATATCTTCTTTGACAGGAACCCTTGGATTTGTCGGTGTGCATGCATCTGCCATTGCGGCATCCGCCATATCAGGAATAGCTGCAAAATATTCTTCTTTTGTGCACTTTCCTGTCTGTGAAACACTGAGGGGGATATCCATTTCCTTCAGCATGAACTGGACCCACGCAACAAGCGCGCGCACAGTTGTGATCGTATTAAAGTTCTGCAGTCCCAGTATCCTGGCAATCGTCACATACTTTTCAACCTGCCTCGGATATTCCTTGCGGCTGCGGCTGTGTTTACTTATGTAACTGTTATATTCAATGATATATGGCAGCAGCATGGCGTTTGCACGTCCGTGCGGGATATGGAACCTGGCCCCCAGCTGATGTGCCATGCTGTGGTTTATCCCCAGGGATGCTGCATTAAATGCAAGTCCTGCCAGACAAGATGCAATATGCATCTTCTTGCGGGCATGTGTGTCATTGCCGTCCAGATAAGCACGCAGCAGGAAGGTCCCGCATATTTCGATCGCCTTCTCAGAGAGTGCTGCCGCAAACTCGGTGCTGTTTGTGCTGACATATGCTTCCAGAGCATGAGTAAATACATCCATGCCTGTATCTGCAGTGATTGAAGGCGGTACGCTTCTCGTAAGCTCTGCATCCAGAATTGCCTCTGTTGGCAGCAGATCATCGGAAACTAACGGATATTTAACTTTTTCCACAGGGTCTGTGATCACGGAAAACGCTGTGACTTCAGAACCTGTACCACTTGTTGTGGGTACTGCGATCAACGCCACATTGTGCAGTTCTCCTGCCTTGCCGGCAAATTCACGGATCGCTTTTGCAGAATCGATAGCCGATCCTCCGCCCACTGCAACTATGGCTTCCGGCATATAATCCAAAAGGGCCTTAACACCTGCCACTACCTTTTCAATAGGCGGATCAGGAACAACATCTTTAAAAATAGAGTATTGTTTTTTCCCCTTTTCAAGCCTTTTTGTAATCAGTTCGATCATACCGCTCTGTACGACAAACGGATCTGTTATAACCATAATCTTATTATAAGGTATCTCACTCAGACGGTCGAGTGCATTATCCCCATAATAGATCTTTGTACTAATGTCAAAACTATTCATGGCATGTGCTCCTCCTGCTCATTATGGCCAATATGTTTGTTGTAATCATACCACATTTGCGTTGATTTCGCAAGGTAAATCGCCAAAATCAACGCAAATCCACAATTCTATATTACAGAAGATACACAGGAAGGTCTTTGTTTACCGGATGTCTTTCCCGTCCCTGGTTTACGGCAGGTTCCTGTTTTGTCTCCGGCTTTTGTTCTGTCTTTGGCTCTGCCGCTTTTTTCTCAGCTGCTTTAGATGCAGCCGGCTTTCTGGCAGGTGTCTTTTTAACAGCAGGTTTCGCTGCCTTCTTCACAACTGCAGCCTTCGCGGCGGCTGCCTTTGCTGTGTCTGTCTTTGCAGCTGTTTTCTTTCCTGCCGGGCGTCCAGCTGTTTTTCTGGGTGCTGCAGCCTTCTTTTCCTCCGCAGGAGCCTCTTTAGCAGGCTCTGCTGCCGCATCCTGAACTGTTTTAGCATCCGCAGCTTTTACAGCCTCTTCTGCCGTGACATCCATCTTAACTTCCTTCTCTTCTGCCATCTTGCTACCTCCATTTTCCTTTTTGACATCTTTGGTTTCTTTGGTTTCTTTGTTTTCCTCTTTATCAATCTTTTCTTTGATCAGCTTCTCTGTCTGCTCATCCGGCGCAGCTATGAAATGCACTGTACTGCCGTTTTCTGCTTTTGACTGTGCACTGGCGCCTGCCGCCCTTAAGATACTGCCCTTACCTACTGCCAAGCTTCATTACCTCCTCTGCCAGCGCCATGTATTCCTTGGCGCTTCTGCTGTTCTTTTTATATGCGACCACCGGCGCGCTGTTGTCCTGCGCCCATTCGATTGAACTGTCCACTCTGATATATGACTCAAACAGATAGATCCCCTCCATCTCTTTTAGCGTCTCCAGAGTCTGCCTGAAATAATTCTTCCTGGTGTCTACTTTCGTTATTGCCACCCCCATGAGCCTGAGGTCCGGGGCTATCTGTTTTACTTCGTTCAAAAAATCAAACATATTGGCCAGGCCGAAAAGCCCCCAGGGTGTAGCCTCCACAGGAATGATCACCTCATCCGAGGCGCACAGGATATTCATCACCCAGCCTCCCAGCGTAGGCGGAGCATCTATAAGTATATAGTCGTACTCACCGGAATTTTTTATATTCTCCAGGCATTTCTTCAGGATCAGTTCCCTCTGCCATTTAGTAAACAGTTCATATTCAATGGAACTCATCAAAGTTGATGAGGGGATGAGATCCAGATTTTCATAAGGAGTGTTCACCACATATTCAGACAGGTCCTTCTGGGCCCTAACAGCTTGATACAGATTCTTCTCCCCCATGGCGAAGGCAAGCACTTCATCCTCCGAAAAGAAGGAAAGGGACAGATTAAGCTGCATATCTCCATCCACCATGAGCACCCTGCTGCCCGTCTGGGCCATGGCACAGCCCACATTTGAGCAGGTAGTGGACTTTCCGCTTCCGCCCTTATTATTTGCAAAGCAGATTACTTTCGTATTTTTCATCAGGCACCTCTTATCCTTCGTTTTTTGTCGAAATCACCTGAATAAATTATACGAGGTTTGAAGCTTCATTTCAACATCTAGTTTTATAACTAGGCTATTTTTGAAAAGATCCTTTTGGAAAATACAGAGATTACCCCGGAGATAACCGCTGCCGCAAAGATGATCCCCCAGGACTGGAACTTAAATTTTTCAAACAGTCCGCCGTACAGCGCCTGCCCCACAGGCTGTGCACACATGGAGAAGGTCATCACCCAAGCCACCACTTTTCCGATAAGATGAGCCGGCGTCTGGCCCTGTACAAAGGTCAGCATCTGAATGGTAAACATAGTTGACAAGACCATCATCAGGAAGCTGCAGACTGTGATAACAAGCCATGATAAAAACGGAGAACCTTCCATAAGAAGAACAGCGCCCATGGGAATAAGGAGGAGCGCCGCCCCAAACAGCAGCCTGTAGCAATTCTGTACTTTCATCTTTTTAGTCAGAGCGCCTGTCATGATCCCTCCCAAAAGGCCCCCCGCTGCCAATGCCCCCTGGGTATAACCGTACATCTGGTCCGACAGGCCCAGCACCTGCTTTATAATGACGGGCAGGCCGATCATTATCATTGAGCTTAAAAAAAGGTTAAAAATAGAAATGATCACAGTACCTTTAATGAGTACAGGCTTCTCTCTGACAATAAAATGAATACTTTCTTTTAGATCATGTGATGCTGCCGCAAGAATCCCCCCTCTGTCCGGAAGTTTTTTATGGGGGATCCTGATAAATATCTCCATGACTGCTGATAAAAAGAAGCACACGCCCCCAACAGCGAGTATGGGCACGATTCCGGCAAATCCATAAAGAATACCTCCGATCACAGGGCCCAGCAGACCTGACAGAGCGCTTACCTGGTTGATTATGGCATTTCCCACCATAAGCTTCTCACCTTCCATCAGAAGGGGGATACTGGCCTGCACAGCCGGCTGGTAGATACCCTGAATGCCATATAACAGCATCAGGAATGCAACAAGCAGTATAACAATGCTGATCCTGCCCATCAGAGCTGAAAAGATCAGGATCAGTCCCGCAGTGGTGAAATCCAGCGCCACCATTATATTTCTCTTATTAACTCTGTCCGCGATCAATCCTCCCACAGGTGTAAGCAGTATCAACGGGATAAACGAAAGCGCCGAAACCAGCCCAAACAGAGCAGCTGACCCGGTAGTATCCAGCAGATACAGCGGCAGTGCGAACCTCAGGATCGCATTTCCAAATAATGAGATTATCTGCCCCAAAACAATTAAAATAAAATCTTTCTTCATTTTTTCTCCTTCTCATAGATCATACATCTCAGTGTATGGTTTTATAAATACCGACGTTTGGTATGTATAACTTTAAAATATAAAGCACGCTCCTGCGTACTTTATGTTTATCCTTTAGACTGTGCGAGAATCTTTCTATAGTATTCTACTTTGTACAGCACCTCATTGCTGACAACGGGAATACCCATTCTCTCCATCATATCCTTTATAAAAAGAAATCTCCTCTGAAGCTCCTCCTCATCCATTGTAAAAACAACAGGATTCATCCATATATTGCAGAGAATGACAAGAACCTGGGCCAGTTCTTTAGGATATTCTGTCTTTATAGAGCCGTCCTCTATTCCCTGCCTGATGATCGGCTCCAGGATCTGAGGCGCCACATGATCCATGCTCTCCATCATCTGCATAGTAAAGACCTTAGGGTTGTGCATAATATCCGGAATAGCCCTCAGCACTCTCTCCTGTTCCGGATTATTCAGCAGGAGGAGAAATAACTTCTGAAGTTTTTCCAGGCCTGTCATTCCCTTATCATTTATGAGGTCCTCTACTTTTGATTCCTGATCCTCAAAAAGCCTGTTTATCACAGCGTCCACGATTTCTTCCTTTGAGCCAAAATGATGGTAGATAGCCCCTTTGCTGAGATTTCCCAGCTTGTTTATAATATCCTGGATCGTTGTCTTCTCATAGCCTTTTTCGAAAAACAGCTTCTGTGCCGTGTCTAATATACGGCTGACAGTCTCTTCTGGATGCTTATTCCGCGCCATATCCTTCCTCCTCATATTCTCTGAACGTTACTATTTGCGGCCCCGCTAAAAGCGCGGTTCGGCAAATAGTAACCTCTGAACAGCTTCAGATACTGCCTTTACATACCGTCGGTATGTATACTATAAATGATATCCTTTTGAATGTCAAGTTTTTACGTAAACAAAAAGCCCTTCTTTTTCTGATCTTTCCAGAAAAGCAAATGAGAGTTTTTCTGCCAGCCTCAGTGAAGCTGTATTCTCAGGGTCTATAAATGCATAGAGTTCTTCAATCCCTAAAACTTCTCTGGCATAGCTGATAATTGCCTGGCAGGCTTCATATCCCAGTCCTCTCCTCTGATAACCCCTGTCTATCATATATCCCAGTTCCACTATGCTTCTTCCCCGGTATTCTCTGTTCTCAAGGCCGGCCTGTCCTGCCAGGATGCCGGATTTCTTTTCAATCAGCGCCCATAGACCGTATTCATATATAGGATACATATTTTTAATATAAGCATCCAGCCTCTCCCTCTCCTTTTCCCTGTCAGGATCCAGGCCCGGCATATAAGAACAGGCTCCGGGCTGGCTGTAGAGGCCGTATATCCCATCCAGATCTGCCAGCGAAAGTTCCCTGATCACAAGACGCTCTGTCTGTGCGATCACAACAGGAATGCCCATACACCTGTTATACACGATTGCCAAAAAGTCCTTATCTATTTCTTCAAATCCTTGTATTACCACAGGCAGACCGGGAAAGCGGACTTCTTCATTATTTTCATACCCCAGACACGGAATCTTGTTCCTCATGCACCACTCTGCCGCTTCCCTGTTGTCAGTAATAAGAAGAGGCAGCTCCTCCCTGTCCATCCTCAATATGTCCTCTGCCCCGCTATAATCACCAATCTTGATTCTTATGCCTGCATTTCTGAGCTTTACTGCCAGCCCTCCCGCCTCATCAGGGTCTTTTAATAGAAAATGTACACTCTTCACTCTTGTACTGCCTCCTGTCCCAACATAAAAAAGTTACGCTCAATCTCTATTTTACTCCACTTTCTCCCAATTCCCAACAAAAATTTTTAACCTTGCTGTTTCATGCAACTCATATTATAATTAAAAAGGAATTTAAATAGAAAGGAAGTATTTTAAATGGCACAGAATCCTATCGTAACTATCACAATGGAAGACGGCGGCATCATCAAGGCAGAGCTTTATCCTGAAATAGCTCCTGTCAGCGTTAATAATTTTATCAGCCTGATCAAAAAGAATTTTTACAATGGTCTGATTTTTCACAGAGTCATCAATGGTTTCATGATACAGGGAGGATGTCCTGATGGAAACGGCATGGGGGGACCTGGCTACTCCATTAAAGGAGAATTCTCTCAGAACGGATTTCCAAATGCATTAAAACATGAACCTGGTGTTCTCTCCATGGCCCGCTCTATGGCCCCTGATTCAGCAGGTTCACAGTTCTTTATCATGCACAAGACATCTCCTCATCTGGACGGCTCCTATGCCGCTTTCGGAAAAGTGACAGAGGGTATGGACGTAGTCAATAAGATTGCCGAGACAGACACAGACTACAGCGACAGGCCGCTGGATCCTCAGCGCATCAAATCCATGACAGTTGAGACTTTTGGTGTGGAGTATCCTGAACCGGAAAAGTGCTGAGACATTTGATCAGATATTTTTTCTCCGCAGCTTTGGAAGATATCCATTGCTGCGGAGATTTTTTTATCCCGGGCGAAGTCTTATCTGCTTTCAGGATAAACACTGTCCGTTCTCTTTGTTTTGTGTGTTTTCTCTTCTGGTTAAATTTTTAACAAAAAAGTAATTGACAAAACTTTAACAATGAGTTATGATGGCATTGTTAAAAAATTATCAATTGTCTATTATTAATTAATTTCTTATAATAAGAGGAGGAACTACAATGGCAAAGAAAGAAACCACAGCAAATGTGCCGGCAATCATTGACAGCGTCGAAGCTCTGAACGCTAAACTGGCCGCAATGCGTGAAGCTCAGAAGGTATTCGCTACCTACACACAGGAGCAGGTAGATAAAATCTTCTTCGAGGCAGCCATGGCTGCCAACATGATGCGTATTCCGCTGGCTAAGCAGGCTGTTGCAGAGACAGGCATGGGCGTCATCGAAGATAAAGTTATTAAAAACCATTATGCTGCAGAGTATATTTACAATGCGTACAAGAGCACAAAAACCTGTGGCGTGATTGAAGAGGATCCGGCATTCGGCATCAAAAAGGTAGCTGAGCCGCTGGGACTGATCGCAGCTGTTATCCCTACAACTAATCCTACTTCTACCGCTATCTTTAAGACACTGATTTCCTTAAAGACAAGGAATGCCATTATCATAAGCCCGCATCCGCGCGCTAAAGACTGTACTATCGCCGCTGCAAAGGTGGTTCTGGACGCAGCTGTAAAAGCCGGCGCTCCGGAGGGAATTATCGGCTGGATCGATGTTCCTTCTCTTGAACTTACAAATGAAGTCATGAAAGCTGCCGACTGCATCCTGGCAACAGGCGGACCCGGAATGGTTAAAGCCGCATATTCCTCAGGAAAACCTGCACTTGGTGTTGGCGCCGGAAACACTCCTGTCATCATTGATGATACAGCTGATGTAAAACTGGCAGTCAACTCCATCATCCATTCCAAGACATTTGACAATGGTATGATCTGTGCTTCTGAACAGTCTGTAACTGTTGTAGGAAACCTTTATGATGAAGTAAAGAAAGAATTCCTTGCAAGAGGCTGCTATTTCTTAAAGGGCGAAGAACTGGATAAGGTCCGCAAGACCATTATCATAAACGGCGCCTTAAATGCAAAAATCGTAGGCCAGTCTGCTTATACCATCGCAAAACTCGCCGGAGTCAATGTGCCGGAAACGACAAAGATCCTGATCGGCGAAGTGGAATCTGTTGATATATCAGAAGAGTTCGCACACGAAAAGCTGTCCCCTGTACTTGCCATGTACAAGGCAAAAGATTTCGATGACGCTATTGCAAAGGCTGAACAGCTTGTAGCAGACGGAGGATACGGGCACACTTCATCCCTCTATATCCATCCGGCCCAGTCAGAGAAAATAGCAAAACACGCAGCAGCAATGAAAACCTGCCGTGTTCTGATCAACACTCCTGCAGCACAGGGCGGCATCGGCGATCTCTATAACTTTAAATTAGCTCCCTCACTGACTCTGGGCTGCGGCTCCTGGGGCGGCAATTCTGTCTCAGAAAATGTAGGAGTAAAGCACCTGATCAATATTAAGACCGTAGCGGAGAGGAGAGAGAATATGCTTTGGTTCAGGACACCTGAAAAAGTATACTTTAAGAAAGGCTGTATGCCTGTAGCATTAGATGAGCTGGGAACGATCATGAACAAGAAGAAAGCTTTCATCGTTACAGATACTTTCCTCTACAAAAACGGATATGTTCACCCTATCGAGGAGAAATTAGACCAGATGGGAATCCAGCATACATGCTTCTACGATGTCGCTCCGGACCCGACTCTGGGATGTGCAATGGAAGGCGCTAAAGCCATGAAGGACTTCGAGCCGGATACCATCATCGCTCTGGGCGGCGGTTCTGCAATGGATGCTGCAAAGATCATGTGGGTGCTCTATGAACATCCTGAAGCAGACTTCATGCGCATGGCAATGGACTTCATGGATATCAGGAAAAGGGTGTACACCTTCCCGAAAATGGGTGAGAAAGCTTACTTCGTTGCTATCCCTACTTCTTCCGGTACAGGTTCAGAGGTAACGCCTTTTGCCATCATCACTGATGAAAAGACAGGTGTAAAATATCCTCTTGCTGATTATGAGCTGATGCCAAATATGGCAATCGTAGATGCTGATAATATGATGAGCCAGCCAAAGGGTCTGACAAGTGCATCCGGAATCGATGTTATGACACATGCCCTGGAAGCTTATGTATCTATCATGGCTACTGACTATACAGACGGACTGGCATTAAAGGCGATCAAGAATGTATTCAAATACCTTCCGTCTGCCTATGAAAATGGAGCAGCTGACCCGATTGCCAGAGAAAAAATGGCAGATGCAGCCTGCATGGCCGGTATGGCATTCGCAAATGCTTTCCTTGGTCTGAACCATTCCATGGCGCATAAGCTGGGTGCTTTCCATCACCTGCCGCACGGTATTGCCAACGCAGTTATCCTGACGGAAGTTATCCGTTACAATGCCGCAGACGTTCCGACAAAGATGGGAACCTTCTCACAGTACCAGTATCCGCATGCAAAAGAACGCTATGTGGAAATAGCCAATTACATGGGTCTTTGCGGAAAAAATGACGATGAGACTTTAGAAATGCTCATCCAGGCTCTGGAAGATCTGAAAGCTAAAATCGGAATCAAGAAAACCATCAGGGATTACGGTGTTGATGAAAAATACTTCCTGGATACCCTGGACGATATGGTAGAACAGGCCTTCAATGACCAGTGTACAGGAGCCAACCCAAGATACCCGCTGATGAAGGAAATCAAAGAGCTTTACTTAAAAGCTTACTATGGCAAATAAGAAGGGGGAAACAAAAGTGGCAGAATTAAATGTAATTGCAAAAAGAGCAAACAAGACCATTTATCGTGACGGTGACAAGGCAGTCAAAGTGTTTGACGACACCTTCCCGAAATCCGATATTTTAAATGAGGCGCTGAACCAGGCACGTGTCGAGGAGACCGGCCTGAATATCCCTAAGCTTCTGGAAGTCTCTAAAAAGGATGGCCAGTGGGCTATCGTATCTGAGTTTGTAGAAGGAAAGACAATGGAACAGCTCATGGATGAAAATCCTGATAAACTGGAAGAGTACATGGAACAGTTTGTAGACCTTCAGTTAGAGATGCACTCCAAAAAATGCCCTCTTCTGAACAAGCTCAAGGATAAGATGAACCGCAAGATCAATATCACTTTCCCTGTACTTGACGCTACTGTACGTTATGACCTGCTCACCCGCCTGGACTCCATGCCAAAGCACACAAAACTGTGCCACGGAGATTTTAACCCCAGCAATATCATTGTGGGGGCAGACGGAACAATGTCCATCCTGGACTGGTCCCATGCCACACAGGGAAATGCCAGCGCAGACGCTGCAAGGACTTACCTTCTCTTCTCCTTAAAGGATGAGAAAAAAGCGGAATTATATTTAAACATGTTCTGCAAAAAAAGTGATACTGCAAAACAGTATGTACAGCAGTGGCTGCCCATCGTAGCAGCTTCCCAGCTGACTAAATCTGTTGAATCTGAGAAGGAATTCCTGCTCAAATGGATAGATGTGGTTGATTACCAATAGGTGTGTCATATGTCAATATAATATCTTCAAGGGCCAGCCGCCAGCACTAAAAATGCTGACGGCTGGTTTGTTACACAGGATCGCATTATGATTGAAATATTTATATATGAATGCTATGATATAAAACATAGAAATTTAGAAATTCAAATTAGGGGGACATTAAAATGCACAAACTGATCATACTCAGAGGAAATTCCGGCAGTGGAAAGACATCTGTTGCGAAAGCACTGCAGATCAAATTTGGACCTAATACTATGTTACTTTCACATGATATGATCCGTATGGATATGCTGCATGTATGGAGTACAGAGGGAATCATCAAATCTGAGCCATTGATGATAAATCTGCTCAAATATGGCAAAGCTAATTCAGAAATCACAATAATGGAAGGTATCCTTCCGGCAGACGCATATAATAGATTGTTTGAGACTGCTGTAGAAGAATATGGGCAGAATATTTTTGCTTATTACTATGATTTACCATTTGAAGAAACTTTGATAAGGCACAGCACAAAACCTAATCGAAATGACTTTGGAGAAGCCGACATGAGACGATGGTGGAGAGAAAAGGATTACTTGCCTATGATTTCAGAGAAAATAATATCCAATGATTTAAGTCTTGAAGATGCAGTGTCGATGATCTATAACCAGGTATGTAATTAAAAACAGGCGTTTCCTGCAAATTCAAAATATCAATATTATATTTTTCCAGAAATTCTTTTAATTCATACTTCTTTTGAAACCTCTTAATCCATTTATATTCCATGTCGCAAGTACCATCAGTGATTTCCTCCCTAATATAACTCAAGTATAGCAGAATCTCACAGTTCAGGCAATATTGTTACTCCTCACTCCGTGATCATTAACATGCTTAAAAATCCCTCCCGAAAAGGTGGCGTGTGAACCATAACTTATGTTATTATGATTCTGTTACTGAACGTCAGCTTAAGATTGCTGGTCCGTTTTATAAAAATAACAGTTGAACCATGAGGAAAATTTATGAGATATGAAGACACAGAGCTGCCTGTGGTGCTGGATGTCGGACAGATAATCAGCTTCCACTATTTCGAGTATGTGAAGGATTTCCAGGGTGTGGGGGAAAGCCATGATTTCTGGGAATTTGTATATGTGGATTACGGTGAGATATGGATACAGGCCGATGAAGAGCGTATCCTGCTCTGCAGCCAGGAAGGTTATCTGCACCGTCCCGGACAGTATCACAATATATATGCTGCAGGTGTGTTTGCCAGTGTTTTTATCTTCAGCTTCCGCAGCCGCAGCCATAGCCTCCGGCATTTGGAATGCCGCCGCCATCCCGTCTCCCGCTGGGGAAAAGATGCGCTGGCAGTACTTCTGCGCACTGGCAAAGAGTTTTTAGAAGAACCATATGATGATTTTGGGCAGGAAAAACTCCGTTGGAAACCTGATGTTCCGGAAACAGCCGGACAGCTGCTGAAGAACCGGATTGAAAACTTTCTCCTGCTTCTTCTCCAGGAGAGCCGGGAAGATGCACAGGATACTGCTGACAGGCATTATCAGGAACCCAGAGGCCGTGAAACCGTTGAAAAGGTAACCGGGATCCTTTCAGAAAATCTGTATGGCAGTATTGCTCTGGAACAGGTGGCCGGGCAGTCTGCCCTGTCTCAGAGCTATATAGAAAAAATATTTAAAAAGCATCTTGGCACTACAGTCATGGACTATTACCATCGCCTTAAGATTGCCCGTGCCAGGGAACTGATCAGTGAAGAAGAGCTGACATTCACTGAGATCGGCGATAAGTTAGGCTATGGATCCATTCACAATTTCTCGCGTGTATTTAAAAAATATACAGGGATGACCCCAAGCGGATATCAGAAGACAGTCCAAAGCAAGGGCCTGCTATAGATAGTATAGTTGTAAATTTGATAAATACTGTCGCATTTTTGATAAATACAAAACTACATATTCCATCTATACTGGACTTAAAATAATAGTGCGCTCAGCGCTGTAAGGAGGTAATTATGAAAGAACAGTTGAAGATGGCGGTTGTGGGATTAGGTACCTGGGGTGAAAACCATATACAGATCTATCAGGATGACCCTTTTGTGACAGTAACGGCAGTCTGTGACCAGAACCCTGAACGTGCCGCCGGGATTGCAGAAAAGTACGGGATCAGCCAGTACTATACGGATTATGAAGAGATGTTTGACAAAGCAGATATGGATGCCGTGGCAATTGTAACACCAGATTTTGCCCACAAAGATATTGCAGTATCGGCTGCCAGACACGGCAAACACATGCTGATTGAAAAGCCACTGGCCACTACGGCAGATGATGTCAGGGTCATGGTGGATGAAATCAACAGATGCGGGGTCAGGGCAATGGTGGATCTGCATAACCGCTTCAGTCCGCCCTTCCATGCGGCCTGGCAGTCTATCCGGAACGGAAACCTGGGTGAGGCCTACAGCGGGTATTTCCGTCTGAATGATATAAAATGGGTAGCCACAGACCTGCTCCCATGGGCTGCCGGTTCCTCTATCCTGTGGTTTCTGGGAAGCCACAGCCTGGATACTCTCCGATGGCTGTTTCAGGATGATGTCGTTCGTGTATACAGCGTCAGCCGTTCCGGAATCCTAAAAGGGATGGGTGTGGATACCGTGGATGAATACATGACCACCCTGGAATTTTCCAGAGGAGCCATTGTACAGATGGAAAACGGGTGGATCACCCCTAATGCCAACCCATGCGTCAATGATATAAAATGCAATATTATGGGAACTAAAGGCATGATCAGCATTGATGCCAGCAATCACACGATGATTCAGGAATATACAGAAAATTCTGTGCGGGTACCTGATGTGATCGTAAGCAATAAAATATTCGGACGTCCAAAAGGCTTCGCCTATGACAGCATCCGGGCATTTACAGACTGTCTGATAAATAACAGAGAATTCCCTGTAAGCATCAGTGACGCTGCCAACACTACCCTGACGCTCCTGGCCATTATGGAGTCAGCCGGCACAAGGATGCCTGTAGAAGTACATGGCCTCTACCCGGTAAACTGGAAGTCAGGTACCCCATAGCAAGCCACAGATACTTGACCCTGGCGGCAAAGCGGCAGGCATTAGACGATCGGGAACAAATATCAAAATCCCCCTGTTCTTCACTAATGATATGATACCGCTCAGTCAGACGAGCTGCATAACATTATGAAAAGCAGGGGGCAAAGCATATTATTTATTTTTTTTCTTTCTCTGAAGCCGGATTCCTATAATAAGGAATATAACTGCAATTACAAGAGTACCCAGGCCATTTCCAACAAAAGTGATCATAAAATCAGCTCCGTTTGAATAACCGCCTGCTAAAACATTTGTCAGGATATTTGCCGGTATCACTAAAAACAGGACCACTGCAATCACAAGGACTATATTTGCGCTTGTAAACATTTTGCATGCGACTCCGATCCAGAGGACAGCAGTCCACATCAATGCGATAGGAAGACCCGGCGTCCAGAACCACATATCTCCTATTCCCATCAGTCCATACAACACTCCCTGTATAAGTCCCAACAGCAGTATGCTGCACAGATTTAGTACAGCTAATCCCTTGACTATTCTATGGTTTCCCGCACCCATGGCTATATAGACAGGGATACATGCAGTTGCGATCCCGCCGGTCACGATCAGAGACCAGGTAAGCCCATGGTCCACTGCCAGATTTACAATAATACAAGTCAGCACAGCTATAGCACCCAGGATATACAGGATATCTGCTGCAAACCGGGTCTTTGATTTTTTCAGGAATTTTTTAAAATCCTTAACCTCAGGAGCAGTCTCAACCTCTACCTTCTGGCTCATCTGCCTGTAGACCTCACGGCATTCACTGCATTCTTCCAAATGTTCCCGTATTGCCTGGTCTGATGCCTCACTCGTCATTCTTTCAATATAGACAGGGAGCAGATCCCTTATCATACCGCACTCTAATTTTTGTCCCATTCTTCTCTTCCTTTCACTAATTTTTGTTTTCCGCGATAAAACGTCACCCTGGCCCAGGTTTCCGTTTTTCCCATAATGTTTCCGATCTCCGCAAAGCTGAGTTCTCCTGTCAGCCTTAAATACATCACTTCCCTGGATGCTGCATCAAAATTATGCAGCGCTTTGAACAGTTCCACCTTTTCCCAATTCAGCAGGTAATCATTCTCTATATTTTCAAATGACTGCACTTCTGTTGTCATTTCCTCCAGAGGAATCATATCCATCTTCTGCCTCTTCAGTTCTTTGTACCAGAGACGCTTTCCTATCTGGCAGAGCCATACGGATATCTTACACTCTCCGCGAAACCTGTCCAGGCCTTTTGCTGCCTGATAAAAGGTCTCCTGTGTCAGCTCCTCTGCCAGATCCGCACTATGGGTTAAGCAGAATAGATATTTATATACAGCTTTCACATTCTCTTCATACAGCTTTTCCATATCCTGCTTATCCAACTTTTCACCCCCTCAATATATAGGTGCGTTTACCTTGCATTTCGTTACAAGCTTTTTTAACAATTATAAAATTTCTTATTATACAATATCATTAATCAGGCAGTATGTCATTTTATCATTCAGGAAAATACCAAGGATATTGGCTTCCATTGCAGTGACTGAAGACAGATTTCATTGGGGCTTTTACATCAACAGTACCCGGAGAACACAAAGGACACAAACCACACAAAGGAGCAGAAAAGGTCACTCCTATATGAGAGCAGGGTGCCAACAGACCTAGCTCTCCAATGGTTCAGTTTTGCAGCAAAAAAGCACTACCACCGACCAGCGATAATGCTTTGATACTCTAAATGGGCAAGGATTATTCCTCCCATTTTTCCCTAAGATAATACCCTATCACTTTTATGATCTTCTCTGCGTTTTCGATATCACGGCAAAATCGTCATAATCTGCCTTTTCACGCAGACGGAACGCGGTGTCATTTTCCATCCCGCAACAGCATACCCGCAGAATCCAGATCATCCTTTGCACTCTCAAAACGGTATTTTGACAGATCCTTTACGCTGCCTTCCACAATACAACCCCCTCCCTCGTTACGTTCTGATAGAATGGCGTTACTTTCTGCCACCTGCAGAAGGTATCATAATCTATGTCTATTACTGAAAATACCTTATCGTACTCAAGGTTCATGTCAACAATAAAATCGGACAACTTATCTTCGGTCTCTTCATCCAGATTTCCCTGCATCAGTATTGCCACGTCCACATCGGACTCTTCCGTATTTGTTCCTCTGGCTGCGGAACCATATAAAATAATGCTGATCACTTTGTTTTCTATGACTCCAAGGATTCCCTTTACTAATTCCATCAAAATCTTTTCATCCATAAGCATCCTCCTTCCTACAAATTCATTATACTAATGGAAAGAATCTGCGTCAACGCTGTATCTGCTATTTATCAACTGGCTTTCACATAGGCTGATTGCCAGCTTACTTTTCTCAACGGTCCCTTTTATGGATAATCAAAATTCTTATGAGTTTCTAAAACAAAAACCAAGGCCAAAACAGCATCCTGTAAACAGTTCTGCTATTCTGGCCTTATCATATACACATGCCTGCACCTAATAGCCTGATCTTTAGGATAGACCCGCTTTGCGCGGTAAGCTACAGGTTCTGTGCTAAAGCAAATGTATTAATATTGATTACCTTTTCGGTTCCGGTTCCTATCGGCTGATTCTTTCCACACTTTCTGACTGCGTCAGCTATATTCCACACTCACTTTGCTCCACATCTTTAAAAGTTAACTCACACCATTATTCATAAAACAAGCCGATAATAAGAAACCGAATATGTAATCTCTGAAAATTTGCATTTATCTCCATCAGTACGGATAACAGCCTGTATCCCACATTAACAGGCATATATACCGGGATGTATTCTTCTGATGTCAGACTTCTGCAATATTTTCTGCGTCTGTTAGTCTTTATATATTGCTACTGTATCTTCTTCTCTCAGCCATTTCAGGACTTCATCAGGTGTGTCCAGTTCATGCATTCCCCAAGGCATGCTTTTTCCAACAGTTCCTTTTACAACTCCTTCTGCTTTTTCCTGCAGCATTGAAGAAAATTTCTTCTTTAACTCTTCTCTGTTTAACATCACTATTTAATCTCTCCTTCACTCACAATTTAATAGTATGTTCTGATTCTAGCACAGATTGGAATTTTTGAGTGAATCTGTCATAAAATAGCCTTTTTCTGTCATTTGCGCATGATCCTGCTTCATTCTGCTGCTCTTTTCCCCGAAAACGCCCTTATATTTTTATTCCCAACGCATCCTTATAGTTTAAAATTGCAATCTCTATGCCGTTTACATTCCTATCACCAAATGCTATAATCTTAGCACTGATAAAAGTGGAACTTTTGTTAATTACATAAGAAGGGGATTTTATGGATCTTTATAATGCACTGTACATTATTTTGAATATTTTTATACTTTTTGTGCCTTTCGTCTTAATCCTGCCCCAGCGCTTAAAATGGACGCAGTACATAACTATATGGGGCTACATCGCTGTCTGCCGTTTTCTTTTCGAGAGGTACGGGCAGATAACAACTTTTACAATCATTATCGGCTGTGTCCTCTTAGTAGCTGCTTTCTCACGAAATAAGATGCTCAGCGTGCTCTGTTCACTCATCGGCTATATCAGCAATGTATTTCTAAACTATGCATATACTTTTTTAATATACATAATTACAGGAAAGACTATGGAAGATATCGATACCATGCTTTTGGGCAGTTTTTTATTTTTAATTATTTTTCTGCTTCTTCAGATTGTCCTCCTGCTTTTGCTGCACAAGCTTCTGTTTAGTAAACTGCACTTAATGGATATCTCTATTTCACCGAAAAATCTCCGCTATATACTGGCCGACGCTGCACTCTGCGCCGCCATCTTCGTTATTAACTTTGCTTTCGGAGAGACTCTTGGATATCCTCTTTCCTTTATCGCCATTAACTGTCTTCTGTTTGGAATTTATTTTGTATTTACAGTATTTCTGCTGCTGTCCATTGCCAGGACAACACGGCAGGAAGCAAATATGAAGTTTCTTAAGGACCAGTATAATACCCTGCAGGAATACACAGCCCGTGTGGAGGAAACTTACCAGGAGGTCCGCACATTCCGCCATGATTATATTAATATACTTTCAACCCTGTATGGGTTTATCCATGACAAGGACTATCAGCAGCTGGAACAATATTTTGAAGAACAGGTGCTGGATACCAGCAGGCAGTTTGATGCCTCCCAGGCAGAGCTTGGCAAGCTTTCACACATAAGGATAACTGAACTGAAGGGGCTTCTCATGACCAAGTCGATCCGTGCCCTGAATCTTGGCCTAAACCTGCATCTGGAAATCAATTTTGATTTAGATACGTCAAAAATGGAAAGTATGGACCTGGTACGGCTTTTAGGTATTTATTTTGATAATGCTATTGAGGCTGCTGTCTCATCCGCTGATAAAAAAATAATATTTTCCCTTACACAGACAAATAATTTTACTTCAATTATGCTGGCTAATTCCTGTGAAACAGATAATCTTTCACTAGACTCACTGAGTACGGCCGGATATTCTACAAAAGGGGAGGAACGCGGTATAGGCCTCTACAATGCGGCAGATATTCTTTCTAAATATCCTGAGGTCTTTCCAAAAACCTCATTTAAGGATCATCTGTTTATACAAACACTGGAAAATATTTAAAAACTGCCACAAAAGACCGCTTTTGAAAAATAAGGAGAAATCATGCTCTCAATATATATCTGTGATGACATTATAGAAATCACCAGCCAGTTTGAAAAATACATAAAAAAATACCTGCTGTGCCGTGATGACGACATGGAACTGGTATGTGCAGCCACAACTCCTGGTGAAGTCCTTGATATCCTTTCCATGAAAGGGCAGTGTAATACCGGCCTGTATTTTCTGGATGTGGATCTGAAATCTTCCATGGACGGTTTCCAGCTGGCTGCCAGGATCCGGGAAAAAGACCCAAATGGCTTTATTGTATTTATAACAGACCATGGCGAGCGCAGCTGCGACACTTTCAAGTACCATCTGGAGGCACTGGATTATATCTGCAAGGCAGATATAAATAATATAGAAGAACGGATCCGGGATTGTATAGATCTGGCCTACAGGCGATATCAGACTATCTCTTCTGACCCTGAAAAATATTATACGGGCCATGCAGGCAGCAGAAAGTACTTTCTTCCTCTGAAGGATATTCTGTATTTTACTACATCTAACACACCTCATCAGCTGAAAGTGCATCTCACATCAGACATCTACTCTGTGCGCGGCGACATAAAAAATATGGAAGCCCAGTTAGATGAACGTTTTTTCCGTTGTGAGAAATCCTGCCTGGTAAACCTGGAACATGTCAGATATGTGGAAAGGAATACTCGTCTGATAACCCTTGATAATCAAACCCAGATCCCCATCTCACAGAGCGGGTTAAAACTCTTCCTGAGGAACTATCCTGACTTGATCAGCAAGCCGTAATTTAATGCAAAATAATAAATAATTCAGAGGGCGATGCATAACAAATGTATCGCCCGTTTTATTTAACATGGTATATCAGGAAATATTTCTTATTTATAATTGTTCAATACCTTCACAATTACGTGCAAAAATCCATTTAAACTTATCAAATGACAGAAATACATAGGTTAATGACAGATTCACATGCCATTATTACTCTGTGATAGTATAACTATATCCTGGCTAAATACCATTACACGAACCAATGTGGATATATAACTATTACAATTTCACAGGCCAGCGGTATATAACTACCTCTGGCCTGTGCACGAAAGGGAGCTAAAATGATTAAGAAGATACTGGCAGGTGTTATCTTGGTTTTTATGGCTGGAATCGGAATCTTCGGATTAGTGAAATTTCAATTTCAAACTGCGGAAATTCAAAGTATTCCTGATAATAATACGGATCTTATAAAAGAGGACGAAATGCCCCAGACGTCACCGTCCGCAGGCAATGCTGTACTAGATAACAGAATAATATCTAACCCCGAAAAATATCCGGATCAAAGAGAAATAACACCCAGTGACAGCAATGTATATCAAACAGGCGATACAATTGATACAAGTAAATTGATCTTTACTGTAAACAGTTATCATATAACTAAGACCAAGGGAGCTTTTGATATATCAGATATTAAAGAAACCCCCTTAGATGTGGTTCTCGATAATGAGGATAATATTTCAAACAATTACTCCTATGTAATTATTGATATGACCATTAAAAATAAACAATCTAAAGAAGTAGAATTCTACCTGAACAATTTATGGCTTCGATTCATTAATAAAGACTCAGAGTACTCAGGAAACAATATATATTATGCCGGGCAGCTTAGAGGGTATAAGGACGGACAACCGGCAGATAACGGAAAAGCTTATTTCCGGCGGATTTTAAAAATGAACGAAGAAAGGCCGCTTACTCTGACATATGTGATCAGCGATGAAGAGCTTGACGGTGCCGCCCTGTTACTGAAGATTTGGCCTTCAGGAGCTATAAATTATGAAGATGACAGCAGATTTGTCAGTTTGGTACAGGAGAATAAAGAATGAAAATACTATTACATATAGAGATCCAAAGAGCATTTAAAAATAAAGGAACAGCAATTGCATTAGGAACAGGGATTTTAATAGCATTGGCACATCTTATACATAATATGCCGCCAGCTTTAGAAGCTACTAAAACGATGATGAATTACTTTAACTCTGACAAGGGGCTGCTTTATCCCAGAAATGTATTTACATCATGGATAGGCGGCGAGGGTTACAGTGTAGAAAGTTTCCTTTTTTATTTAGCATTGCCGTTAATAGCGGCCATACCTTACAGTGGCAGTCTTTTAGAAGACTTATCTTCAGGATTTGCCAAAAATATATGTATTCGTGTAAGAAAACAGGACTACCTGACAGCCAAATATATAGCTGTATTCATAGTTTCAGGGACAGTTGCCGTCATACCGCTCTTTCTCAACCTGCTTCTTTCAGCTATGATACTGCCTTCCATATTGCCCCAGGTAGCAGATGGAACATTTATAACGGCGAGTAAAGTACTCTATCATTTATACGGAACTCATCCTTATCTGTATATAGCCATTTACCTTATCATAGATTTTATTGCCGCCGGTTTTCTTGGTACCGTGGGGCTGGTTATGAGTTTTTACACATCAAACAAGTTTATTGCTGTTTCCGTCCCGTTTATAGGCTGTCTTTTTTTATACTCCGTCTCAAATTTATATGGATTGGGTGGATATTCATTGACATATTGCCTGCAGCCAAGTTACGGAATGGATAATTGGATCATATCAATGATTTACCTGTTCATATTCCTGCTGTTCGGGTTTCTTTATATTAGAAGAGGCAGAAAGCTGGAGGTATTTTAGTAAAATGCATGTACTGAGGTCAGGCTATGAAAATATAAAGAGAAACTGGTGCCTTTTTACTATAGCTGCATTATTGCAATATATATATCTTATGTGGAGGACAGAAAAGGAATTGAATCTGGCGAAAGCTTTTGGGATAAACAGCTGCATTGCAGATATATTTGTTCTGGAAAACGGCGTATCTTTTTTAGGTATTTTTTCTATTCCGCTGATTCTTGTTCTTATATACCGTTGTGAAAAGTACTCTTTAAACTATAACCAGGCAATGCGTTATAAAAGCCATTTTGAAATATGGAAAATCCAGACCGGAAGACTGGTTATATATCTGTTATGGTTTTCAGTCAGCTTATTATTGTTTGCTGTTTTGGCCGGCAGATTATATCACTTGCCACTGATTAACTGGAGCGAAACAAACAGCAGGTGTTTTATTGAGACGGGTAATATCTCTCAAGTAAGTTTTGCAGTTGTCCTATTACTTAGTATCTTTTTCATGATGCTGAAATTTATTATTCTGGGCCTGGCAGTTCTGCTTATTAAATGGCTGAAATTAAGAGAAATATTTGGATATATTATAACTGCCGTCCTTGCAGCATCAGAGTATATACTCGAAAATAAACTGGGATTCTACAGTTTATTTTCTATGGATTATAATAAAGCTGTTTATATAGAACTACTATTTATGACCCTTCTGGTTGGCATTTCTATTTCTGGAATATTGTATGGGGCAGGTATTTTATATGCGAAACGAAAAGAATTTATCAATGAAGAATCGTGTCATTAGTTATTTAAGACAGGCAATATACGACTGCAAAAGAGGATTTTGGTTTTGTTGGAAAAGATTTCTTATACTTTTTATAATAATCATCTTTTTTGATTTTTATATTACGAAACGAGTCATTGATTATGAACACATAAATAGAATAAAGTTAAGTATAGGTTTTTGGGATTACTTATTCCAAATCTTTCAGGGAATGCCAGCAAACATAGTACAAAATAAAATGTCATTTTTTGAACTCCCGGCTATGTGGCTCTTATTTCATCTTTTCCTGACGTTTTGTATGAGCGGATATATACAGCAGGAAGAGCAGAATTTTGGACAGCAGGTGTTGCTTAGAACTAAAAGCAGAGGAATCTGGTGGTCGGGAAAATGCTGCTGGTGCATATTGGGTACAGCTGTTTATTATTGTATTACTTATTTTGTTACAGCCTTATTTGCATTATTCAGACAGGGATTCCAGCCAGGCCTGTCTGCTCAATTGCATGAACTTCTTTCCCATATTGATGTGAGTGGGATTGGAAACAAAAATATATTTGTAATTCTGGTTCTTATGCCTGTGATTTTATCCACGGGATTAATGCTCTTCCAGCTGTTGATATCCTCAATCTTTAATCCCCTTGTTTCAATGGTTGTGCAAACTGTGATTTTATCCGTATCCGGTTACTTTTGTACTCCATTTTTACCTGGAAACTATCTCATGCTCATGAGACTATCACCGGTTTCCGGTGAAAACATTAAGTGGGAATATGGGATTTCTTACGGAATTCTTTTAATTGCTGCCTGCCTCTTAACAGGAAAGATATACTATAGCAGAAAAGATTTATGTGGATTGAATTACAAACAAAATTTACCAAGGAGAGGTAAGTAATCATGTTGATAGAAATTAACAACTTATCAAAAGAAATAGGAAATGAATTAATCTTAAAAGACATAAATATGCGTATGGAATCAGGACATGTTTATGGAATAAAAGGGAAAAACGGTTCGGGCAAGACTATGCTCATGCGTGCCATATGTGGTCTTATTTTTCCTACTCATGGCAGTATTATGATTGATGGAAAAGAATTAGGAAAAGACTTATCTTTTCCTGAGAGTGTAGGTGCTTTATTAGAAAATCCAGGATTTATTAACGAATATTCAGGGGTAAAAAATCTGAAAACTTTAGCTGCCATACAAAATAAAGTTGGATATGAAGAAATCTGCGAAGTATTAGTAAAGGTAGGACTCGACCCATCAGACAATAAAAAATTTAAAAAGTATTCTCTTGGAATGAAACAAAAATTAGGAATTGCAGGAGCTATTTTCGAAAATCCTGAGCTCGTTATTTTAGACGAACCAACAAATGCTTTAGATGAAAAAAGCATTGTCTCTTTTAAAGAAATAATAAAAGAATTAAAAGCGAGGCATGCTTTAGTGATCATCTCCTGTCATGATACAGAGGATTTACAGGAGCTGTCAGACACAATATTTACTATGGAAAATGGGAGCATCACAGCTATGGAAAAATGTAATCCGGGGTATGATTATGAAAAATAAGAAATGGTTATTTATCGTGATTGCAGCAGTTGCAATACTATTAGTTTTTACCGGGTATAAAAATGCTAATAAAGAAATTCATCAGCCAAAAGAAGAATATTTTGATTTAAAGAATTGGGCAGAAACTGAGAAAGACTTATTATTCATGGTAGAAGGATACAATTTTATAGAAGATGAAGAGATCCGCAATATGGAAGGACTTCCAGATTCTACAATGTTTCGTGTTCCCATGAAGGTTTTGTGTCTCAAGATTCAGCTAAAGAATAATTGCCAGGAAAATATTCAAGTAAACCTTACAAAATATATTTTAGAGAGTGACGGCTGGTATAATTCTATAGACCAGGATTTTAACCATGTACTAAATCCTGAAAATTACCAATTACTATTTACCCTGGAGCCAAGTGAAATGAAAGAAATGTACCTGCCTTATCTTCTATTGGAATCACATTTTAGAAAATCAGAGTGGGAACAAATAGAAAACAGAGAATTTTGGCTTACATTTAAGCTGTACCCTGAAAAGAAGATGGGAATTTTTCAATCAGATACCCCGCTGAAAGCAGCCGGGGTATTTGACTCTCTTCACTACTGTTGAGCTGCCTTCTGTAAATTATACCCAAAAAAATTTATTTAGT
The DNA here is from genome assembly GCA_003148945.1 of Murimonas intestini. Classification (GTDB taxonomy): domain Bacteria; phylum Bacillota; class Clostridia; order Lachnospirales; family Lachnospiraceae; genus Murimonas; species Murimonas intestini. The sequence goes on from QGGY01000002.1 coordinate 305,222, forward strand.
TTGTCTAAAAAGTCAATAGATTATTGTCAGAAATTTCCTTATACTTGAAATAAATCAAAAACGTTAACGCACACGGAGATCAAATGAAGACTACAATTAAAGATATATCTAAATATTGTAACGTTTCTGTCGGTACGGTAGACAGGGCGCTTAATAACCGGCCGGGCATCAGCAGCCAGACAAAAGAGAAAATACTCCAGGCTGCCGAACAGTTAAGCTATCACCCGAATCATACAGGCAGAAGCCTGGCAAAAGGAAAGACGATGACGATCGGAGTTGTATGCTTCGACTTTTATAATTATTTTTTTCCTGAGCTGATCAATACTATCGAGGCAAGAGCAAAGGAAAAGGGCTACTTTATCTATCTCATACTGACCCACCGTAACTTTGATATGGAGAGGGACGGCATCCGCTATTTATGTGAAAGGCAGGTGGACGGAATCATTCTGTTTCCTATCGGTATGGATAAGGGCTATGTCAGAGAATTAGAGAGGATGGGCATCCCCATTGTTACGATTTATAATAAACTGGACTCCCACTTCCCGTTTGTAGGGGTGAATGACAGACAGGCAATGGAAGACGCTGTAGAATATATCGTCTCAAAAGGCTACAAACATATATCATATGTGACACCGGAACTTGAATCACAGGAGAAGGAAGGGCTTAATACATACACTTTGCAGCAGCGCCTTCAGGGATATTTAAACGGCATGAAAAAGGCGGGGCTGGAAGATATACAGGTATTGGAAAAAGGAAGCATTGAGGAAAAAACAGACCTTTTAACTAAAAACATTTCCCTTAAAGGAAAAACTGCTGTCCTGTGCCTGTGTGACTCTTATGCGATCCAGGTGCTGGACTGCCTTCAGAGCCGAAAAATAAGTGTTCCTGATCAGATAGGGCTGATGGGATATGACAATATTGATGCGCTCAAATATATCAAACCACGGCTCACCACAATAAAATATTCTGTTATGCAGATGGGACAGGCTGTTACAGATCTTTTATTCCAGAGCATCCAGGACCCTGAGTTCACAGCTGAATATATACTGGATTACTCCATAGTAGAGGGAGATAGTCTGTAAAAATGAGCGTTTGTAAAAAAGATTGTTTATAAAATAATTAAAACAAATATTTTAATATATTTGTTTTAATTTTGGAAAGTAACGTGTGCGCACACGATATTTATAAAACAGCAAAAGGAGGAAAAAAATGAAGTTACGGGATGTGAAATATGTTCCCTTCTCAGATACCTGGCTAAAGGAAAAAACAGATGATATTACCAGATATCTGAGGCTGTCAGCCGAATTTGGGTGCAGCAATGAAGGAGGCAGGATTTACGAGGATTTTAAAAACAACATTAACAAATGTATCTCACAGTTTCAGGAGCTGGTGCTGGCTCAGAAGGATGATGACGAACCAGATGACCTGGAAAGTATAAAAAAGCTGCGGCCGGAGGGCCCCCGCAGGCTCCTCTCCCATCTTCCGGATGATTATCTGAACCGGTTAAGAGGCGCTTTTTACGGACGTATGGCAGGCTGTACCCTGGGGGCGGCGCTGGAGTTTAATCCCATCGAGACTATGAAGGCATGGGCAGAATATTTTAATGAAGATTTCCCTCCCACAGATTATTGGACGCATATTAAGGATCCTGCTGCTCCCCATTATATAACAGGCAGAAAGCTCGACCTGACAAGAGGACATATGGATGCCGTACCGCCGGATGATGATACTATCTATACTCTGCTGGGTCTGCTGACTCTTGAAAAATACGGCATGGATTTCACACAGGAAGATATGGCTGAAATATGGAAGCGCTATCTGCCGCTGGATGGTGAGAACGAGAGCAGAGGCTGCTACTGGGGGGAGCGGATCATGATGACAAATCTGCTGAATGGCCAAGAACTTCCCGAGGCCGGCCTTGAAGCAAACCCCAATCTCCAGAATATCGCCGGTTGGACCAGGGCTGATTCTTATGGATATGTCTGTCCCGGCTGGCCTGAAAAAGCTGCAGAGCTGGCATATAAGGACTGCTCTGTAAACCACAGGCGGAACGGCGTATATGGAGCCATGTTTATGGCCGCTGCCATATCAGCTGCTTTTGCAGTTGATGACCCGATGGAGGCTGTCAGGATCGGTCTGACCGAGATACCTGAAAACTGCCTGTTTGCTGAGGGCATACATTGGGCGCTTGAGCACCCCTGCAGTGATTACCGCGAGGCAGCTGACAAAATGTGGGCTGTCTACGGCGGAATGTTTAATGGAAGCGCCATTACAAATGCCATTCACGTCGTTATGGGACTGGATATCGGAAAAAAAGACTTTACCAGGACTATCGGACAGACTATTGCAATGAGCGGTGACAATGACTGTACAGGCGCCACAGCCGGAAGTATAGCCGGGGCCGTCATTGGAAAAGAAGCTATTCCTTCAAAATGGACTGATCCATTCCGGGGCAGAATGCATATTTATCTGAAAGGACTGCCGGAATATCTGGATATTGAAGAGGTCTGCGGCAGATATACCGCCCTTGCCAGGAAATTTATGCAGTTCTAAGCACTTGCAGCGTATGTCTTAGCGCATGTCTTTTTGAAGGAAGTCTTTTTGAAGGATCTTTATAACATAACTTTATAATATTGTGTATTGGGAAAGGAGTTAATAAGAATGTTTAAAAAATCAATGTCCTTAATATTAACAGGAGCAATGTTAACACTTGTATTTGCCGGCATAAATAATGGCGGCGCAAGTGAAAAAGCTGGAAAAATAATCCCTGATATTACTAAAACAGAAAGTTCTGAGCAAGTCACCCTTACGATCTGGGATACCTTTGTAGACGGCTCTCTTGGACAGGCCCAGGAAGATATTATCGCGGCATACCAGGAAGCCCATCCTAATGTAACTGTAGAACGTGTGGCTAAAGACGGGGCTACTTTGTCCGAGACATTAAAGGCTGCTTTTATGTCAGGTGATGCTCCTGACCTGGTATATTATGAAGCCGGAATCGGTACTGTTGGAAATTATGTAAAGGCTGGCTACTATGAGGATCTTGCATCTGTCTATGATGAATATGGCTGGAAAGACAATATTATGTCAGCCTGCTGGGAGATTCCCAGTGCAGATGGATATGTATGGGGAGTCGGCAATGAGATGGAGACGATGAGCCTGTATATCAATCAGGCCATCTTTGATGAGCTTGGGCTGGACGTTCCTGAGTCAATTGAAGAGCTCACAGAGGATATGGCCGTGATCAAGGATTCCGGATACCAGGTGCTGGCCAACACACTTGATTCTCAGTGGTACAATAATATGAACTTTATTGGTACTGTGCTTTATGCATATATGACCCAGGACGAAATACAGGACTGCATGAATAATGACGGCTCCTGGGATAAGGAATCTGTAAGGAAGGCTGTAAATTGTATCCAGGATTGGCTGGATAAAGGATACTTCCCAGCCCATCCGGAGGTTGACGGAGACCAGGAGCAGATGTTTTTCAGCGGAGATTATGCATGCTGGATAACTGGAAACTGGGAGGTTGGAAACATTACGGAAAAAGTGGATTTTACAACCTCCATCTATCCATTCCCTGGCTCCGCATCCTGTGCTGACGGCGGCTCCCAGGTAAACTTCTCAGGCGGGGCTTATCTGGTCTACTCCGGCTCTGAGGTAAAAGATACCGCTTACCAGTTTATTGACTTTTCCATCAATAACCCGGATACAGCTAAAATATGGGCGGAAGTGGGAGGAACAATGCCTCCGTACATGAAGGAATACGATGTGGAACTCTCCCCTCTCAGTGAACGGGTTGTAGAACTGCTGGGAGACGAGACACTCCAGAACACAGCCGGAATTAACATGTGGCTTGGAACGGCATCATTTGATTTCTTCTCAAAGGCAGGACAGAATCTGGCGGTCCAGTCTTTGGATGAGGCCTCCTTTATTGCTGAGGCAGAATCCGCCAGACTGCAGGATATAGAAACAGGACTTACAAAAGGCGCATTTAAAGTGAAGTAAGATATCCGCTCCGGCGGATTGCAGAGGCGCGCAGCTTTATGATGCCATGCTCTGCATGACGCGCGCCTCGCAGCAGGAACGTCAGGGCGTTCCTGAATATAATTGGGAGGGTAATATCTATGCAAAAGCCTTTGTTTAAATCATCTTTACACAGGAACCAGGTCATAATGGGATATGTGCTGATTATTCCCGCCTTACTGTTTTTCTTCGTTTTCTTCGGATACAGCCTTGTTCAGGCCTTTCACTACAGTACGCTGGACTGGGATGGTGTCACTGAGCAGACATATGTAGGCATGCAGAACTATATTGATCTGATACATGACTCAGTCTTCTGGAAAGCTTTTACTAATAATGTATTTTACACAGTGGGAATCCTGATATTCGGTGTCCTGCCCGGATTGCTGCTGGCGTATGTCCTGTCCAGGCCGGGCATTAAAGGCCGCACTTTATTCAGATCCGTTTACTTTTTTCCAAGGATCATATCTGCTGTTGTGTACGGGGCGGTATGGAAGTGGATATATGATCCGAGAAACGGCCTTGTTACTATGCTGATAAACATGTTTGGAGGCAACGGCTCCGATATTGCAATTACAGGAAATGTAAAAACTGCCATGCTGGGTATCACAATAACAGGAGGCTGGACATATTTTGGCTTCTGTATGGTAATCTTCATCGCTTCCTTTATGGGCACAGATATGGAACTGGAAGAAGCAGCCACACTTGACGGAGCAAATAAGTGGCAGCTGTTTTACAGCGTGACCCTGCCCCAGATCAAACCTGTCATTAATACAGTCCTTATCTATACTGTGATCGACTGCTTTAAAGTCTATGACCTTGTACTCGTAATGACCAGCGGCGGGCCCAATGACGCCACCCAGATCATGACCTACTATATTTACAAACAGGCCTTTACCTTCAACAAATTCGGCTATGGTTCTGCCGCAGCCATCCTGCTGGGACTATTTATGATCATATTTACTGTAGTATATAATAAATCCATAGGTAAGGAGGACGAGGCATGATGAGATCGCACAGCAAACGCAGAAATAAGCTTATTCTGAAAATTGTGACATATACCGTTTTGATAATAGCACTTGTCTATACACTGATCCCCTTCCTCACAATTATCCTTACTTCCTTCAGGACAGCAAAGGATGCGGTAAGAGGACCATTTACATGGCCCCGCCAATGGGACATTATCAACAATTACATGGAAGCATGGAAAATAGGAAAATTCAGCCACTACCTCTTAAACAGCCTGTATATGATGGTCTTTACAGTTATCGGAACTCTGGCAGTAGCCACTTTAGCAGGCTACTCCTTCGCAAAGTTCCGTTACCCTGGCAGAAATCTGATCTATTACATATTGCTCATAGGAATGATGATACCCTTTCAGACTATAATGCTTCCTTTATATTTTACGCTGAAGTCTATGGGGCTGCTGAATACGCTGACTGGCATCTCCCTTCTGTCTATTGGTACTGGGGAAGGCTTTGCGATCATGATGATGCGTTCATTTTTCGTATCTATTCCCGATTCTATGCTGGAGGCAGCAAGGCTGGACGGATGCTCAGAGATAAAAGTCCTGACAAAGGTAGTCCTGCCTAATACATATCCTGCCTGGTCTTCTTTGGTTGTCATCACTGCTATGGGATCCTGGAATAATCTTCTGGCACCTATGATCTATATCTTCAAGCAGGATAAATATCCGATCCCTTATGCTTTATATGCTTTCCAGTCCGCACACACCACTGACTACCAGCTGCTGGCGGCCGGTATGATGATCTCGATCATCCCCATCGTTATTGTCTATGTGATCTTCCAGAGAAGTTTTCAGAATGGAATTATGGCCGGGGCTGTAAAAGGGTGAGCATGCTATAAAATTATATGAAAATAATAACCACCGGCTATGACGTCCTGCTTGAGGGTATCATAGCCGGTGGTTACTCTATATTTCTATAAATCCAGACTGTTTTGTTCCCAAAAAAACTGCCTGATTCCCATTGTTGTAATTCCTGCCTCATCTCTTTTCAGTTTAATATGATTTCCAACAATCACTATTTTTTTGAAGGAATCGCCTATAGAAAGTAATGGTCTTTCCTCTTGCATTTTCTTATCTGTATCAGGAAGAGAAAACGCTGATTGAATATAATATTTGTTATTTCCTTTATACGCAATAAAATCAACTTCCAGCTGTTTGCGAAGCCTTTTTCCTCTCTCTCAAGTCTTTTTTGAAAAGCTTGAACAAAAGATATGACTTTCCACATCTTCTTACTCCTGTAATTACTTTGACAAAACCATTTTTCTCTCTCAGTTTTATCTGATTCAAATAAAAATTTCTTGCTATCTACATTTTGAAATATTTATATTATCCCCTAATAATAACCACTGCAGTAATGCCTTTTATTACGTTTTTCTTTTTCATTGCCTCCCCTTTACACCAAATTTTAACTTTTCAACTCAACAGACAATTTCATTCTTCTACGTAAATATTTATATCTTTTGTATTATTGATACTTATGACAGGTTTCCCTGAACCTGACTCAAACCTGTTCTGTTTAAGTATGTTCTGCGGAGCATTTATGGTACCATTTTGAATTATATTTAAATCCAATCTGACATTATCCGGTAATTTATCCAAATAAATTGAGACCCCTCGAAATGCATTTGATTCTGAATCCTCCAATGTGATATTATGATCCAACCGGTCAGCCTCTAAGTCAAGAATTACTACTGATTTATTTGCATGTATTAACACATCCGAGTTTATTGTTTCAAAATAGATATGGCCAAAATCCCCTGTTGTTTCAACTTTTTCAAATTCTTTCTGAGGAATGTAAATGACAAAAGAACCAAGAACATTATTATCCGCTTCTGGATTGTCCATCAAAATGTTAATATCCAGTGTATCACCGCTCACCTCACAATGAACTTCATATGTATGATCCGTATTCAAATCCGCATTATTAAATTCAAAATATTTATTTTCACTTTGCCTTATGATAATGGATTTAGCATTCCCGCTCAGATTAACACGGCAAATATCTTCAGCCTCAATATCATCATATATCTGTTTCTTATTTTCCTTACTCGTAAAATTCAGCGTTTTTTCCGCATTCTTAAAGGCAGTACTTACAAATATAATAAAAATACTTATACATAGAAAACACATTCCTTTTATTTTCCTCATTATATCCTCTCCTTTTGTTTATCTGCTTCATGCTTCTATTCAACAGCATGAGCAAAAATATGAGTCCAATATATGAAATCCCAAATGCCTCATATAATTACCATCATTATAAATTCTAATCTGCAACATCACTTAAAAGCTTTTCATATAGCTTAAACAAATCCAATCCATAATGACCAAACCCCAAATCAATCGATTGAATATATTGATAGCCGCAGCGTTCATATAATGCGATTGCAGGCACATTGTTTTCGTAGACATCCAAGCGAATTGCTTTCATACCGTTTTGTTTCCCCCATTTTTCTGCAAAACGCAGTAGCTGTAACCCTATCCCCCTATTCATAAAGGCAGGATGGACAACGAGAGTATGTACTACCAATATTAAGCTGTAATCACCACCATACAGCCACTTAGCATTGTCATAGCCATTTTCGGGCTTATGGTTCAGGATGAAAGCCCCCACAATGCTGTCACCGCTTCGTGCTACGAACAAGCTATTTTCGACTATTCCAGTTAACGCATCCTTCCTGGTTGGATAAATACCTCTTTTCCAACCGGGATAGTTCATACCTGTTTCAAGTACGTCAAGCAGGTCATTGTACAGCTGCTCTATGACATCCAAATCCGCGTCAGTACCATGCTCTATTCTAATCTCCATTTTTTCTCCTCTGCGTGATTTCTTTAATTGTACAAACCTGACCTTAATTTATTACATCAGCACATATTTTCTTAATACGGTCAAACATATGAGTAATTGCAAACATCAAAGTTTCGTAATGCATATAATCGACAACATTTTTATCCACCAAAATTTGCATAGTGGGAGGAAAGTCTTCATCTGCTTCCCAAAATCTCAGAATTATTGAAAGGAATGAAAACAGATTGAGCTTATAAGCTACATCTCCTTTTTCCAATCTTTTTCCATGAAGAGCCTCGCATGCGAAAGATAACTCTTCTGTTTTTCCATTAAAATAATCACCAATGTTTTGAAAAAATTTCTTCCGACCAACTGACTGCCCCTGTTTCTCGATTTATGCGGTATTTTCTATCTACAAACAGAACATAAAGATATTTTTTATCGTACTCTAATGAAAATTTGGAAATTATTTCTTCCTGATTATACTGTAAAAATACATCTGCCATGCTGTCTTTCATTTTGTCATAATTAGATATTTTATACTCTGGTATCATTTCCTTCCCCTCAAAAATATCGATTTATAAGCAATAGTGTAAAACATATTTATTTTGGCTTACTCCTGACAACAAAGTTTTCAAATTATATGCTCCAAGCAAATTTAGACTCTCTTAAATTCAAATTTCCAGACTGCTGGGCAGCCATTAGCTTATCTATAACACAACAGTTGATTTACCAAGATCATTTATATACACCTCAATTGAATCCCCTGGCGCAAAATTTGGTTTATCCCATAAAAAATAACTTTTATGATGATGTACTTCACCTTGGTAAGTATAGGTATAAAGAATCCTATATGGATGTTTATCCCCATACTGCATATATTTTTGCAAATATACTTTTTCCACTATTCCATTAATTCTAGTTCCGCTGGAAAGCAATTCGGAATAAAGCTTGTTTTTGTTAGCGGCAAGTATTTTAAAGATGGTTTGTACAACAATAAAAACTATGCCCAACAAAGAAAAAATGATTCCAAGCATAGTAGGCTCCTGGACCATTGAGCTTGCATTAGGTTTTAATATACCTAAAAAACATAGGATTCCCATAAAAACAAAAGCGATACCCAGCCATAAAAAAATGATTTTCATCAATTCCTCCATGTATCTTGGTTTATTCATATTCCCATCCCTCCCTCCTGAATTTATCATTACTTTTTCAATATGAAATGGCCAAAATGTGAGCTGTCAGCTTGAGCATATTTTATTTTTAATACGCAAACTTGCTTCAATGTGCATAATCCAGTGTCTTGAAAAAGGCATCTGAATTAACCCTTTTATATCTTTTCCGCACCAATAATCAATAAGCCATACTGCTCTTTCATCTGTACTTACAACATTTAAGAATTTTAAATCGTCTTTTCTGCCCTCTGAAATTTTACTTTTCATATCTGTATAAGATAAATTTTTGATTAATTTTTCAGTACTCTCTTTAACCTCAAAAATATAGGAGTAAAGCTCACTCAAATTTAATTTTTCTGAAAATTCTGCTATCTGATATTTTACGAGTTCATTTCCTGTTGTGGCAATTGGCGCATTTATCCGCTCACCATAATTCCCTGAAAAGAAAACCTGCTCATCACCATTTATCAATGTGTGTGCAACAATATCCTCTATGCGAAAAATATGCCATATAGAATACGCAATACTCTTACTATGATAACCATCGGCATTTATAAACGGCATTGCATTAAAATCTTCTCTGCTTAATTCGTCCTTTAGTGATGTAAGTGTATTCATCAGTCTATTACGCAGATCAAACAATGCAGCAATGCCATCTGTGTAAGTATCTATCTTTTTGATTTGTGCCTGTACAGTTTTATTTATTTCAGACCATTCTTTCTTCATAGGTGTCACTTATGCCCATCTTTACAATTTTTCCGTTCAATGGCTTCGTCTTATTTACAGATTACAGTTTCATCAATTATATCATAAATATAAAATAAAAACAGTATTGAATGCACTAACCGGTAACACCCGCAGGATATGTTTATCTCAAATACTCTTTATAAAAGGGACTGTAATCTGTGAGGAGGAACAGCCTTATCAAAATTATCTTACTTCACATGAATATAATCTCTAAGCTAATCTAACCGCAAGGTACAATTTCACTGCGTCCCGAAAACACCGGGGATCAAATCCCGAAATATCATAAATACGTTTAAGTTTATACTGTAAGGTATTTTTATGAATAAATAACTTCTCAGCTGTATCCTTTAATGACATATTTTCGTCAAAATATGTTTTCAAAAGAGCGATCTCTTCTTTGCCAAATTTTCCGATCATTTTCTGAAGATATTCTTCCCTGGCAGCCCCATTCACACACCCAAGGATAATCTCTAATTCCAGTTCATCGAAACATGCAAACGAACTTTCCTCTGTTAAGCTTGCTATAGCTGTACAGGCTGATTGAAATGAAATATTCTGTTTCCAAAGTGAATTACAGCTTCCAACACCAACTGAAAGAATCTGTCCGTACTTTTCTGACAGATTTTTAAAAACATACTCCCATTTATGATATTGGTTTTCAGGCATAAGCAGAATATATTGGTTTGGATATTGAAAAGTGTAGATTGGATTTTTAATTACCTCAAATGCACGATATATCTGATTTTCTATCATAGAAAGATTACTTGGGTTATAATGAGAATTTAATTCCACCAGCACTACTCTATAGATATCCTCAACGCTTTGTCCTAAATCACTCAATAAGTCCTTTGCCAATTCAAAATCAATATCATTTCCTTCTGTTAAGGTACGAATCAAATAATTCATTTGATTCTTCTTTCCATAGTTAAAAGAATCAATTTCCTGTTCCCTTAAGATCAATGATGTTATCTTTTGCGCTAACATGGCATATTGCCTGACTTCACCCGGTTCGCCGCTTATTCCAATAGCAGCTATCAGCTCTCTGTTATATATAAATGGAATGTTTACCCCTTTGTGAGTTCCATAAAAACTGTCATCCGATGTTACCTCTATGGTTTCCTGTTTTTCAATTACCCTTTTCCCTATTTCATGAAAATCACCGATTCTGGAAAAGTCAGTACTGGCAAAAATGATGCCCTTGGGATTGATAAAATTAATGTCATATCCACAAACATCTTTTACCGTATCAACAATTTTCTGTGCTGTGCGCTTCGATAAGTATACTGACATAAAATGCTCTCCTTTATTCTTTATACTATATTTTCATTTGTTTTTTCAATTAATATTGTTATTTATAATATATCACAATTTCATAAAGTCCAGTATTATTATTCTAACAAAGGCGAGAAATAAGTTACTGGACATGAAGCGGACAGTCACACTGGAAATAATCTTTGAGGAGGAATTTAATATGGATGTAGTGATCGCAATTGATTCGTTAAAAGGAAGCCTGACATCCCTTGAAGCAGGTAATGCTATTTCAGATGGCATTAAAAAAGTTTTTGAAGATGCAAACGTAATTGTCAGACCTCTGGCGGACGGTGGAGAGGGAACTGTTGAAGCACTTACTCTCGGAATGAATGGAACTTTAAAACACGTCTCTGTAACAGGACCTCTTGGAAAACCTGTAGATGCTGTATATGGCATCATGGACAAAGTTTCATCCGGCCAAAAAAGGACAGCTGTCATAGAAATGTCTGCCGCTGCCGGAATTACTTTAGTTGAAGAAAGTGAAAGGAATCCTCTCGTAACAACTACATATGGAGTTGGAGAATTGATTGTTGATGCTATAAGAAACGGATGTCATCATTTTATCATCGGGATCGGCGGCAGCGCCACTAATGATGGGGGGATTGGAATGCTGCAGGCTTTAGGTTTTGGTTTTTTAGATAAAGATGGCAGGCAGATTCCCTATGGTGCCGGGGGGATTGAGAGTCTTGACAAAATTACAGACGAATACGTTATTCCAGAATTAAAAGAATGTACATTTCGAATCGCTTGTGATGTAACAAATACACTTTGCGGAGAGCAGGGATGCAGCGCTATATTTGGTCCACAAAAGGGAGCTACCCCATCGATGATCATGCAGATGGACAAATGGCTTCGCTATTATGCAGCATTAGCCCGGGAAAAATATCCAACTGCAAATATGAATCATGCCGGAACAGGTGCTGCCGGCGGTCTTGGATTCGCATTTCTTACCTTCACAAATGCAGTGCTGGAATCAGGGATCAAAATTGTATTAGAAGAAACAAATCTGGAGGAATACATAAAAGAAGCTGATATTGTTATTACCGGCGAAGGACGTCTCGACTCACAAACAGTAATGGGCAAAGCACCTATCGGTGTTGCAAATATTGCAAAGAAATATAATAAAAAAGTAATTGCGTTCTCTGGATGTGTAACAGAAGATGCTGTTGTATGCAACGAAGCTGGAATAGATGCATTTTTTCCAATTTTAAGAAGAGTTGTTTCACTGCCAGATGCAATGGACCATGATATTGCAAAAAGTAATATGACCAAAACAGTTGAGCAGGTCTTTCGGCTGATTAAAACTTTACAATAGGGGGCTTAAACAATGGAATATACATTTTCAACAGCAGGCGCTTTGATCGGACTTGTTATTGCAATCATTTTGATTATTAAAAAAATTCATCCTGCATATAGCTTAATTCTGGGGGCTCTGGTTGGCGGCATCATTGGCGGCGGAGGTTTAGTTACAACTGTAAATACAATGGTATCTGGCGCTCAAAGCATGATGTCATCTGTATTACGGATTATGACTTCCGGAATTTTAGCCGGTGCCCTGATAAAAACAGGCTCTGCTGAAAAAATAGCAGACACAATCGTTGTAAAACTGGGGCAGAAACGCGCAATAGCTGCAATATCTATTGCAACAATGATTATCTGTGCTGTAGGTGTATTTGTAGATATCTCTGTTATTACCGTAGCGCCAATCGCTATAGCTATAGGTAAGAAAGCCAATCTTTCCAAAGCCGGCATCTTACTCGCAATGATAGGCGGCGGTAAAGCCGGAAATATTATTTCTCCAAATCCTAATACAATTGCTGCCTCTGAAGCATTTGGGATTGATCTTACAGCCTTAATGATGAAAAATATAGTTCCTGCTCTTTTTGCACTGATTGTAACAATTTTGCTTTCTGGATTTCTGGCAAAAAAGGCTTCCGATAATTATGAAAGTTCAGGTGAAGCAGCTCCTAAAAATCTGCCAAATTTAATGGCTGCCATTGCCGGACCTCTTGCAGTGATCATTCTTTTAGCCTTAAGACCCGTCTCCGGCATCAGCATTGACCCGCTAATTGCACTTCCTCTGGGCGGCATTATCAGTATTATTGTCACAGGCAATGCAAAAAACACTATCGCATATACTGAATTTGGACTTAGTAAAGTAATCGGTGTATCCATTCTCCTGATTGGAACAGGTACATTAGCTGGCATTATTAAAACATCAGCTCTTCAGTATGACATGATTACATTGCTGGAGATAATGAATATGCCGGCATTTATTCTTGCACCGCTCTCCGGGATCCTAATGGCCGGAGCAACCGCTTCCACTACAGCCGGGGCAACTATTGCATCTCAGACATTCTCAGGAACATTATTAGAAGCTGGGGTTCCCGGTATTTCAGCCGCTGCAATGATTCATGCAGGCGCTACTGTTATTGACTCCCTGCCTCATGGTTCATTTTTCCATGCCACTGGCGGCTCTGTGTTCATGAATATCAAAGAACGCATGAAACTGATTCCTTATGAGGCAGCTGTGGGACTTACAAGTACTATTGCATCTGTTATTATATATTTAATTTAATGGTTTGTTCGCGGTAATAAAAGGCATGACTCCCAGTTCAAGTCATGCCTCTGTTACTTATGCAATATCTTTGGACAAATTCAATTATTTCATCTGCAGCCTATCCAATTATTTAATTCGTTTTCAATTTTATTTGACTGTCCTGTATTTTCAAAAGGTTCGGACACGGATATGGTTTCCTCGTTGATCTACTTCATTATTTTCTTTAAAAAAATACCAATTATAAATCCAACAACCAGTCCAGTCAGACTTTTTAGAGTATCATCTGTTAACCACCATCCAACTGCATATCCTATACAAGCACAAGTTGACCCCCGGGCAATAATAGATGCAACTGTCAGGGAGTTCTCTTGTTCATTCTCATTTTTATGCTTATTATCCAAATTACATCACCTCAAATTTTCTTTTAATTTTCAATAATCCATATTAGCCAGTTTGTAAATTCAACAGCTAAATGTTTTTGATGAGCTTTGACTATTGTTTTAGGACACAATACAGGAAATTCAACTACTAACCTGCATTCCATTCCGTCAGACGTGTTTCTGAATTGATGTCTTACACCGCCAATAACCGTTCCGTCTTTTAATTTTGCCACACCCGCTGACTGGTATTTAAATTGAGGGTTTTTAGGCTCTATTATTCCATTTTCATCACCAAATGTAATAAAAAATTGTACTGGTATTGGTGCATTCCCGGTTGTTTCAATAACCTCTAAAACTCCATTTTTATCAGGTGTTAAGACATAGTGTTCAGGATAGACTGATAAATTCACTTTCCGATTTTCATTTGTGGCTTCTACCATTAAGGAATCCAGCATTTGACTAAATTTATCAGCGGTTATTCCCTTTGCCAGTATTGTTGTCCTGGATGCACGCCGTTTTTTTCCAGAAAGTATACATGCAATTTTCATCACATATCTGCTTAAAAATAGTTTCTTTCTCAGAATCCTCCTGATTTCATCATCAGAAAATTGAACTTTTATCTTTGTTAATCTCCTGTTCATCTCTGATAACGTTACATTTTGTGGAATTTTTATATGTAAAGTTCTGTATGCTTTTTTTAATCTGGATTTTTTCCAAACATTCATATCTTGCTGGCTGAACCGCTTTCCATTGATTAAGACTTTTATGTTTTTTTCTTTCATTTTATTCCTCCTCAAATTCTTATTTTCTTTCTGCCAACCTGAAATGTACTAATACGGCTACAAACACCTTATCATAAACGATAATGCTATTCTCTGTTCTTCTCACCCCAAATACATAGTTGGTCTAACACATCCATCAGAGATCTTCCTCTGTCACTCAGACTGTACTCAACCTTTGGCGGTATCTGAGGATATTCTTTTCTGATAATGAGCCTGTCTGATTCAAGCTCTTTCAAATGATTGCTAAGTGTTTTATCCGTCACATTTTTCAAATATCGTTTTAATTCATTGAACCTCACAATTTCAAACTCCATCAGACAGTAAAGGATAACCATCTTGTACTTTCCAGATATAAGCGACAGCGTATAACTGAATCCTGTATCTTCAAAATTTGCATTCTCTATATATTTCTTTATCATTTTATACTTTCCTTTTTGATAGTACCTAACTTTAAAGATGGTACTTGTACTTTTTCTGCTGCATGATACAATCATATATAAGAACACAATATTTGTCAATCCTATATAAGAAATGAGGTAATCGTAATGAGAAAAAAGCTTAAGATAACAGAAGGTATTTTTCCAATGCCTGTTTTAATGGTGGCAACTTACAATGAAGACGGCAGTGTTAATGTCATGAATGCTGCATGGGGCACGATGCAGGAAAGAGGCAATGTGGTTCTAAATTTGACAGAGACACATAAAACAGTAAAAAACATCAAAGCAAGAGGTGCATTTACAGTAAGCATTGCCGACGCTGCCCATGTGGTAGAGGCAGATTATTTTGGAGTTGAGTCAGGGAACAGAGTTTTAAAAAAATTTGAAAACAGCGGTCTTACAGCAAGCAGATCCGAGATACTGGACGCTCCGGTTATCAATGAATTCCCACTCTGCTTAGAATGTGAATTTATTGAGTATCAGAACGGAAAATACGGATGCGGCGTCATCGGTAAAGTGGTAAATGTGACAGCAGATGAAAGCGTCATAGCTGACGGTAAGATTGACATGTCCTTAGTAAACGCTATTGCCTTTGACCCATATACGCATGGTTACTATAAGGTGACTGAAAGAGTTGGCGAAGCCTTCAAAGACGGCTTACAGCTTAAAAAGTAATATTCACAAAGCTACCGATACGGCTTATATGCATAAACCATGACGGCACATATACAAATATTCCTGTTTGGCCGAAAAATGCCCCTAACTGGTAAGATTTTGGCTTGATTTCGCACCTCCTTTCCTGCTATCCTTGTATCAAAGGAGGTGCCTTTTTGAAAACAATTAAACCCAAATGGAATATGGGGCTGCTCCCTCTGTATGCTGTAATCATACTGCTGGCTGCCTCTTTCCTCTATTCCTATATGTATACTGACGCGGAAAGATTATTTTTGACTCCGGTATTTACAGACAATAATGGATGGGAAATCTACAGACTGGAGGACGGGGTCAAAAAGAATATCACTGTAGAGGAACTGTCCGAAAATTCTGGCGAAACTATCTATCTTTCCCGAACACTGGATCAGGAACTGGAGGATGGCGGGTATACCATTCTGGAGCTGGATGGCATGGCCTGGCAGGAGAGCGTTTTTCTGGACGGCGCGCTGCTATACACAGCCAATCCGGCGCTGGATAACCGGATCGGTCATGTGGAATTCTCTGAGGAGTATCAAGGCATTCAGGGTATGGGGGAATATGTGCGCCTGTCACTGCCGCCAGGCTATGGCGGAAAGACTCTGACCATCGCGGCCGCCGCCAATACAGCTATAAAGGAACACAGCACACCGATGATCCGCCTGTCCAGTGAAGCAGTCCAGACACAGCTGCTGGTCAGTGACGCCAACCGTATTTCCATACCTGCCGCTGTATGCATGACGGCTGCTGTCCTGCTGCTGGGATTATTTTTCTATAATCTCTACTATGACAGAAAGTCCTTTTCCATCCTGCTGCTGACGCTGGCAGCACTCATACAGGCACTGCGTATCCTGCTCGATTTTGAATTCCGGTTCAGCTCTCATTTTGCCCTGGATTTCATCACCTCAGAACTGCTGGTTCCCCTGGCCTATGGTCTGCCTCTGCTGTATCTGCTCACACAGATGAAGCGTTGGAAGAAATGGTATGCGCCTTTTTTGCTTATTCCACTTGTTTTGTCTGTGGGGCTGCATATCATGGGAAGGATTCCGGTATTCACGGCTGTTTCCTCATATTCTTATGATGCCGTTCTTTATATTCCTCTTCTGGCGCTGGGGGTTTTCGTTGTGCTGGAATGGAAGGACAGAAATACCGTTTACCGCCTGTTTACTCCTGCTTTCCTTGCTGTCACAGCTGTCATTCTCCTGGACGCTCTTGGCTGCGCAATGGCCGGAAAAGCTTCCATCCTGACCAGTATCCTGCGAATGCCGGGTTATTTCTTATACGAAGCATTTCTGTACAGCGGCGGAATCCTTTTGTTCCTCGCCGGCGGGATCAGTTTCCTGCTGACTGTGAAAAAAGCCGCCGATACGCAAAGCGCCCTTTCTGTGATGACAGCAAGAAATGAGCTGGTGAAAGAGAATATCAGAAGTATCCAGGAAAGCAGTACAGAAATATCTGCCATGCGCCATGACATGCTGCGTCACCTGCACGCCATGCTGGATCTAAGTCAGCAGGGAGAAAACAAACGTCTGGAAAGCTACCTGAAAGAACTGGCGGAGGAGACAGAAGACATTCTGCCTCTGCAGGTATGCCAGCACCCCCTCGTCAATGCTCTGGTGACACGCTCACTGGCCAGTGCAAAAAGAGAGCGGATTCAGATGGAGTATCATGTGGAGGTGCCTGCCGATCTCCCGGTGACAGACAGCGACCTTTGCATCCTCGTAATGAACATGCTGGACAATGCCATCGAAGCGGTATCCTCTCTCTCAGAGGAGAAGAAGCGCACCATCGAATTGACAATGCACGTGCGTGGGCGCTATCTTTTTATTGAGACCATCAATTACTGTGAGAGAGCCGTTTTGGTGGACGCAGAAACAGGGCTGTTTATCAGTATGAAAGGTCCGGGACACGGCTATGGCATGAAAGCTATGTCGGAAATTGCGAAAAAATACAAAAGTATACTGCAGGTCAGGCAGGAGGGGGATACGGTTATGGTTCGCACTGCACTGCTCATTCCTGGAGAAAAAGAGTAAATTAAAAACGCTGTCAATTCCAATTTCTCGGAAAACAGCGTTTTTTATACCTTTGTTATAACTTTAGATAGGCAAAATATCTCTCCAGGACCTGGTCATGATAGCGGCGGCTGATGGGAAATTTTTTTCCGTTGTCCATTAGCACGTCCGTGCGCTGAATCTCATTGACGTGACTGAGATTCACCAGATAACTGTTGTGGGACTGGCAGAAACTGACTGGCGGAAGCTGGGGCTTCAAAGCGGACAAGGCGCCGTTCCAGTCCTGATAACTGTCTGCAAGCCAGATCCTTGCATGGTGCTGGGTGGATTCCAGCGCGTAAATATCCTGATACAGGATGGCAAGCTGCCTTCCGCCTACTTTTAGAGCCAGCCGTGCGCCGGCATAATTCCTGCGGTAATCTGATAAGAGGATCTCTTTATATTTTTCTAAATCCACAGGCTTGAGAAGGTACCATAAGGGACGGGTATCAAAACAGTCGAATACATAATCCCGATGGGATGTTATAAAGATGATACTGCATTTAACCTGCTGTTCCCGGAGCGTCCGTGCCAGCTCCATTCCATTTTCCCTGGAAATCTCTATATCCAGCAGCAGGAGGCTGTAGGAATCTTTGTCCTCCAGAACCCTGCTCTGTACTTGTGCAGCCTGACTAAACAGGTCCATACCAAAATCGCTGCCGCGCACAAGACCGCTGACTGTCAGGATTTCTTCTGTTGCCCGGCCCAAGTGATGCAAAAAAGCTTCATCATCGTCACAGATGGCAATTCGGTACATTTCTTCCACCAACTTTCCTTTACTATGCTTGTATGTGAAAGTATACCATTTTTCAAAGGCTTAGGCAAACTGTTTTGTGTCCGTTTACCGCTCTATAAGTCCGTACCCGGCCATAACTTCATACATTTTTTCAGCCGTGTCTTGTTCCATATCACAGAGGGGGAGCCTGCAAGGGCCTGCATCATATCCCATGACACGCATGGCCTGTTTTACCGGGATCGGATTCACATCCAGGAAGAGCGCTTTCATTAAAGGAAGGTATTTCAGCTGAAGATCTTCACTTTTTTTAGCATCTCCCTTCATATACGATATACAGATATCATGGACGGCCTCTGGAAGAATATTTCCCAGCACAGAGATGACTCCTTTTCCCCCAAGAGCCAAAATATCTGCTGCCTGGTCGTCATTTCCTGAATAAACAGTCAGATCGTCACCGCAAAGAGCGCCTATATCGGTGATCTGCTGATAATTTCCGCTGGCTTCCTTTACCGCTGCTATATTGTCAATCTCACTCAGCTTCTTATAAGTGTCTGGAAGAATATTGACCCCTGTTCTGGACGGCACATTATAAAGAATGACAGGGAGCTTTGAGGCCTTTGCACATTCTGAGAAATGCAGGAACAGGCCCTTCTGTGATGCCTTGTTGTAATATGGTGTTACATGTAGAAGACCGTCTGCGCCAGCCTTCTCACATTCTCCGGAAAGCCAGACTGCATGTGCCGTATTGTTGCTCCCTGCTCCCGCAATGACCGGGAGCCTGCCCCTGACCGTCTTAACAGCATGCCGCACCAGTTCTATATGCTCCTCATCCGTCAATGTGGAAGCCTCCCCTGTAGTACCAGCCACAATAACCGCGTCTGCTTTTTCCCTGACCTGCTTCTTGAGCAGCTTGTCAAACATCTCATAATTTATTGAACCGTCCTCCCTCATAGGGGTGATGATTGCCGTACCTGCTCCTTCAAATATAATCCTTTTCATAATAAATAAGACCTCCTGATAATCTATTTTCTGCCCTGAACCTGTTTTCCAGGAATGCCTGGGCATTCTTGCTGCGAAACGTGTATCCTGCTTGGGGCAAATAACTGAATTAATATCTATATTATAATTATGCAGATATGAAGATTGTGTAAAAAAGATGCCCGGGGCATAAAGATGGTCTTAGAGTGTGTTTGAAGTAACCAGCGTACACGCTTTTACTGATTTACTTCTCGTTCACTAGATGTTAAGATAAAAATATCGTATTATAAATAAAAAAAGAGCCTGTTTGAAAATTCATTCCCTCAGTCTGCACGCCTCACTTTGCGGTATATCTCACGGAAAGTATTATTCAGACAAGCTTTAAAACGGAGGATATTATGAAAACTCTTCTTTTTCTGGGCGACAGCATCACAGACGCCGGACGTCTGTTCTCTGGCCGGGCTGACGGACTTGGAGACGGCTATGTATCGGTTCTGGCTGACAGGCTGAAGGACTCAGCCCAAAACTTCCGAATCATAAATAAAGGCCATGACGGCTTTACCCTGCCGCGGATCATACACAATCTTTCTCAGGACTGTTTTTCATGCCGGCCTGATATGGTCAGCATTCTGGCCGGGATCAACGATGCCTCCATCTGTATGAACACAGGACTTAGCCTGAAGGATTACGGCTTTACAGCTTATTATGAACAGCTTCTGCTGTCCATCCAGGCAAATACCTCAGCCAAGATCGTCTGTATGGGACCTTTTCTGTTCCCTTACCCGCAGGAATATTTAAACTGGCTCCCTCTTGTGAATGAAATTAATCTCTGCATAAAAGAGCTGACAGACAAATACCATCTTCCCTTCATTTACCTGCAGGATCTGTTAAATGGTGCGGCCCGGGAACAGGGATACAGCAAAATCACCGTGGACGGCGTCCACCTGACTCCATTGGGCCATCAGCTGGCAGCCGGGGCCTGGCTGAAGGGAGTCCGGCTGAAGAGAACCAGGCAAAAAGCCGTTTGGCCGGAAGATTCCTTATTTTAAATACGCAGCAAGGGCCACGCGGAAACAGTCAGATCTGCCGCCGCATGGCCCCTCCATTATTCCATAGTCTTCTTCACCATTCTGTACATGAGTATCTCATCACGGTAAGTACCGTCTTTCAGCTTGAAAGCCTTTGGTATCCTGCCGCACTGGATAAATCCTTTTTTATTGTAGAGGGATATCCCTCTCTCATTCCCCTCGCATACCCCCAGTTCAACCATCTCATAGCCCATGCCCGGCGCCTCCTCAAGGAGTATATCTAAAAGCATGCCGCCGATTCCCAGCCCCCAGGCTTCTTTTATGATCGCTATGCCAAAACTGGCTCTGTGTTTCATTTTGAACCGTTCACCTGCACTCTGAATACCTGCATTGCCCACCAGCTTTCCATCCAGAAATGCTCCAAGCATCAGACTCCTCTTATCCTCCTGGTTCTCTTTGAGCATTTCCTTTTTCCGCTGTATCTCCTCCTCACTGATCTCCACTTCTTCAGGATACCTGACCATATTTTCAGTCTCCGCAGATGTCTGTCTCATATATTCCAGCATTTCCAGAGCATTTTCCGGCTCCTGGTTCTTCAGTACAAGTGTCCTTCCATCCTTCAGTGTGACTGCTTTCGGCTCAAAATGCATCTTCTTACCTCCTGTGTACCGCCTTACTCTTCATCTGCCTTCTTCTGCAGCATTTCTTTGGGCGTAATTTTTTCAGCTTTTATTATATTCCCCTCATCATCTCTGGATACATATATATAAATCCGGGCTTCTTTTGCTTTTTCAAGTCCATTCTGATACATACTGCCGTCATCATCCATCAACATGAAAATCATATTTCCTTCCCAGGTCCAGCATCCATTCTTATTTACGCCAATGCCTGCCTCCTCGTATTCCCGGCGTTTTTTCTTCTCTGCCTTTTTTTCCTCTTCTGTCAATACACCGCTCCCGTCAGCCACTGCTGTGGTGACCGCCTCTTCTGTAATCATTCCCTCCATGGCTTCACCCTCACCTATACAGTAAGATGAATCTGAACTTTCTATAAAATATGCCTCTTCACTGCCTTTTTCATTTATCTCCTGAATTTCCGTCTGCTTATCATATTCTTCTTTGGTTGCTTTCCTGACTCCTGTCAGCTTACTGTTTTCATCCCGGACTGTATACAGGTCGATTTCTCCCTTGCTGGAAAAAAATGTGATATACGTATTCTCATACTGTTCATCCAGAAGCCACCTTACCACTTTTCCCTTATAAAGGATATTGTCTGTATCTGCATCATACGTTACCCCGTATTTTTCCAGATATGCCAGGCTTTCTCTCTTTCTCTCCCTGTCGGCTGCCTCCCATTTTTCTCTTTCCTCATCAGTCATTGAATCAAGGTCCACAGAATAAGCTGCCCCTCCATCTGTATAATATCTGATACCCCCATCACCCTCATCAACTCCCAGAGTCTTCGCCTGAGCGGTAAGACTCGTACAGGCAAAAAGCCCCATTGCTGCCATACATACTAAATACTTAGATTTCATAATATACCCCTTTCTTTTCTCATCCGCTCTCAATCCGGCGGATATCTTCCTTTTGATTGATTACAGATGTATCATAACAGGGATATTTGTATTCCTTTTGGCAGTTTTATGTGTTTTTCATGGAGAAGTAAAAACTTACCCCCTGATCTGTATTGCAGGCGCCAAACTGAGCCTGATGGTATTCCAGCGCCATTTTGACTATGTACAATCCCAGCCCGCTGCCTCCCATGCTGCGGTTTCTGGAGTCGTCCACCCGGTAAAAAGCATCAAAGAGCCTGGGGAGCGCTTCTTCAGGAATATGTATTCCTGTATTTTCTACCCCGCAGAATATCTCCCCTTCATTTTCCCGGGCACGGACCGTTATCCTTTCCCCTTCCGGTGAATAACGCACTGCATTCATAATAAGGTTCCGGAACACCTTATTCATCATAGATTCATCCGCCATACAGTATATATGCTCCGGAATCTCCACGTTCCAGTCCAGGCCCTTCTGCTCCATCAGCTCAACCATCTGGGCAAACTGCCGTCTGATGATCTCTGACAGGTCCAGTTTTTCTTTCTTTGTGATTCCTTCCTGGGCATCCATCCTGGATATGGTCAGTATTTCCTGCACCATCCCTTCCATACTGTCAGTGACCTCATAGGAACGCTCCAGATAATAATCTCTGTCCTGATATCCGTCCACCCTCTTAAGCATGCCGCCAATATGCCCTTTCAATATGGTAACAGGTGTCTTCAGTTCATGAGAGACAGCAGCAAAAAAAGCTGTCCTTTTCTGCTCCTGCTCTCTTTCCTTTTCCATATCACTTTTTAGCTGCCGGTTAGCCTCCTGCAGATTCTTAAGGGTCACGGAAAGCTTTTCTGATAAGGCATTCAGGTTCCTGGCCAGAATACCGACCTCATCCCGCCGTTTCTCGCTGCATTTCCTGTCAAACCGCAATTCTGCCATATCCTGTGATATGCTGCTGATCCTCCTGATGGGCGCAGCCAGATAAAATGCTGCCCCTAAAGCACAAATGAAAGAAGCTGCCGCTATAACTGCTATGATATATGGAAGAATACTTTTTAGAACTTCCACTGCCTGGCTAACCTGCTGCAAAGTCCCCCTGACCAGCATTGTATAAGCAGCATCCCCTACCTTTATACTGTAGCTCTTTGTGCCTGCGCCCTCCACTGTATATATATCGGATGCTTCTGCTGTAACCTGCATCTGTTCAGCGGATGCCGCACTGACATCATGTACTTCCTCTGCGGCATTCTGCACCTGTTCAGCGGATGCCGCACTGCTGTCATGCGCTTCCTCTGCGGCCTGCTCATCAGTAATTCCCACGCCAGCCATATCCATATCACTGACGAGATCCTTACTGACCGATTCTTCATATACTGCCGTCTCCCTGGCAGGATAGACCTCATTGCCTTCCTCATCTAAAATGATTACAGAAGCCTGGTGGTCCGCCTCGAAATAATCCAGCACACTGACAGCATTTTCGACAGAATCATGTCTTTCTAATTCTTTTTTCAGATCCTCAGCCGCCTGTCCCAGTTTCTCTTCCAGCTGGTTCGTGTACACTGCAGGCATCATCCTTGCAATGCACAGATAAGTGATTCCGCTTATAAGACAGAGCAGCAGGCATGTGAGCAGGAATATCTTTACTGAAAGACTACTTCTGACATTTTTTTTCAACTCTGTATCCCACCCCTCTGACTGTCTGTATATAATCACTGTCCATCTTTTTCCTCAGGTTCTTAATATGTGTATCTACAATGCGCTCATCCCCGAAATAATCCATCCCCCAGACTTCGTCCAGAAGCTGCTGCCTGGTAAATACTCTTCCTTTGTTTGCCAAAAATGTCCTCAGCAGCTCAAATTCTTTCTGCGTAACCTCTATCTCCCTCCCCTCCTCATACACATGGTATCCCTCCAGATCCATTTCCAAAATTCCATGCCTGAGGCGCCCGGCCGCCTGGCCTTTCCCTGCCCTTCTGAGGACTGCAGCGATCCTGCACATCAGCACAGGCATATCAAAAGGCTTGGAGATATAATCATCCGCAAGAAGCTTCAGCCCCCTTACCTGGTCCTCCATGCTGTCCCTGGCCGTCACCATGATAATAGGCACGTCAGACTCTCTGCGGAGCAGTTCACAGACTGCAAAACCATCTATTTTGGGCATCATAATATCTAAGAGCACCAGGTCCGGATTTCCTATATGGAATGCAGCTATCCCCTCCACACCATCACCAGCCAGCGAAACACTATATCCTTCTGCCGTCAGGTAATTTTTAAGAACCTCCTGAATATCTTTATCATCCTCGATCACTAATATTTGCAGCATCGTTTCCCTCCATTGTCTGTGGAGTAAATGCACAGACCTGCTGAATAGTTACAAAGAATTATACCATACCTTTATGTAATTTTCATGGAGCGGTTTATGAATCTCTGATTCTCTCAATAACGCTGGCCTTTTTAACCAGCACCTGATATGCCGCCATAGGAATCCCGGTACAGACAGCAGTGATCAGCAGGATACTGATTATGACCGGATTCAGAGGAACCGTGAATGGAGCATGCATGGTATTCATAAACTGGAAAATCATATAAGTGGTCCCCAGCCCGGCAGAGACGGTAAACAGGATTGTCAGGCCCGCATACAGCAAGCCTTCGCAGAACAGCATCCTGCTGGTCTGTCTGCCTGTCATGCCGATACTTTCAAGCACAGACAATTCCTTCAGCCTGTTCCTCAAATTACTGATCGTCGCATTAATATAATTCATCAGCCCGATAAATCCTACCAGAACAGCAATACCAACACCGAATATCATGATATTGCCCTGAGTATTCCTTAGATTCTCTCTTATCTGAATCCTTGATTCTATGCTGGAATCAACAGCACATGAATCGTTTTGCACAACTTCTCTTATCTGCTGCTCTGTATTTTCATCGTACCTTTCCCTGTAGTGCAGGGCTATCCTCTGCCTGTAAGCATCTGTCATGATCTTATTGAGCCATCCGCTGCTTACAATGATATTTGGTCCATAGCCTGTAAATCTCAATATATCCATACTATCTGTCACAGCTGCTATTTCTATCTCCTGCATGAAGCCTTCCCCATTTTTCTGGGGATAAAACTGCAGCTTCTGCCCAACCAGAAAGTCATCAGACAAATCAAGCATACTTCTGTATATCAGACAGCATTCCCCATTGTAAAACTTCTGCGGACCCATAGGGTTTTCCAGCCCTGCATTTATTTTTTCAAACTCTTCATTATCAATACCCGCCATCACAGAATAAAACTTTTCCGGATTATCCCTGTACTCTTCTGGATCATATGGTACAGCCATGGACGTGGCATAAAATTCTCTCATCCAATCATCCGGCAGTCCCTCTTTCCACGGTACTATAATGTCTGCTGCATACGTTACATGCACAGATTCCACTCCCTCAATCTGTTCCAGTCTGTCCACAAATTCCTGTTCAAATATCTGCTTATATTCGGAGCGGTTAAATTTTGTAAAGGTATCATTTTCTATTACCAGATCCGAATCCAGATAAAATGGAAATAATGTACGCGCTTCCTGGCTCTGGATAAGTGTCATAATACATAAAAACAAAGATGCGGAGAGTCCCATGGAAAGGACAACAACCGCTGTCCTCTTCTTTTCCCTTTGCAGATTCCTGCATGCAATATTAAAGACAGGACAGCCTTTTCTGATTCTCTTATGTTTCTTACCTGCATGTCCGCCTGCAAATCTGGATGCTTCAATAGGTGAAACACTTCCGGCTATCTTCGCTGGCTTCCGGCTGCCCATATAGATTGTGATCCCTACAAGTATTGCCGCCAGCACATAGATCCATGGACGGAAACGTACTTCAATCACACCTTCGTTTTTTATGCCAAGCCCTCTGAGAAGTTCAGGGAGCAGAGCCATTGAAATGCTCCCTCCCAGCAGCAGCCCGGCTGTGATTCCCACACTGCCCATATAGTACATCTGACGGAACAAAAAAGAGCGGATCTGCCTCTCAGTCATACCAACCGTCTGAAGAAGCCCATAGTACCTCACGTGGCTGGTGACAGACAGATAAAGTATATTATAGATCAGAAGATACGCACTGCAGAGGGTAATCAGGACAATTCCTCCCATCCCTGTGAGTACCTGCAGCTGTCCCCCCGCTCCGTCAGTAATAAAAAAAGCCTGCTGCTTTCCCAGCTGAAGAGCTTCTTCAAATTTCTCCTGTTTCTTCTCTGACCATATCCAGTCCCGGAATCCCAGATACATACTGCCTGACAAGACATCTGAAAGGCTGGATCCGCTTTTCTTAAAAAAGGCTTCCGAGACATATGCCTCTTTGTCCTGATAATAATCCTGAAAAATGCCGCTTATGGTAAATGTATTCCTGTGGAGCCCGGTCTCATCTTCAAAAACAAGTTCCAGGGAAGAGCCTATCTTCATCCCCTCTTCTCCGCATTCTTTAAGGGCCGCCTCTGATATCATCAGTTCATCTTCTTTTTGGGGATAAGATCCTGTAACATACTGAAGTGCAGGCTTCTTCTGCTTTTCCCAGAATACATCATTACACCAGATAAATTGTGTATGAAGGGTGTCATCCCTCCCATTGCTTTGGACCTTTCCGCACTTTGCCTTCAGCCCCACATACTCTATCTCCCTGTCTTCTCTGCATGATCGGATCTGCTTCTCACTGACTCCTCCCATTACTACCGCATCATGCTTTGCACCATACTGGCGTATATTCTGGACCCGGCTGGCCTGGTAATAAGAAGCTCCCAGTGTCAGCACCGCAGAGACCATAAATGCTGAGAGTACTACCGCAATAATGATAAACGCATTTTTTCTCCTGTTTCCTGAAAGTGAATTCCGGGCCATCCTTGAAATAATTCTCTTATTATTATTTGTCAGCACAGACTCATCTCCCTTCAGCGATCCGCCCATCCTCGATACGGACGATCCTGTCTGAGAGCTGTGCAATATCTTCATCGTGTGTGATCACTACAAGTGTCTGCCTGAACCTTTTGGCTGTAGATATGAGAAGCCCCAGTACATCGTGGCTGGAAGCGCAGTCCAGGTTTCCCGTCGGTTCATCTGCCAGCACGATCGCCGGTTTTGCAGACAGTGCCCTTGCAATGGCCACACGCTGCTGCTGCCCGCCAGATAGTGTATTTGGCATCGCCTCCTTCTTGTCTGACAGCTGAAGCATATCTATCAATCCCTCAATATAATCCTCATCCACATATCCCCCATCCAGTTCAATGGGAAGCACAATATTCTCATACACATTCAGGTCCGGAATCAAATTATAACTTTGAAATACAAATCCAATCTTCCTTCTCCTGAAAATAGTTAACTGTTCCTTTTTCATTCTTCCCAGGTTCCTGCCATCTACGACAACTTCCCCGTCCGTGGGGGTATCCAGTCCGCCCAGCATGTGTAAGAGGGTAGATTTACCGCTGCCTGACTTACCTATGATTGCCGTGAATTCCCCCTCCTTAACCAGAAAATCCACACCGTCCAAAGCCTTCACTATATGCTTTTCCATTTTATAATATTTCTTCAGTCCTGTTGTTTTTACAATCTCTTTCATTTTATCCCCCAATCTGCTGACGGCTATAGCTGTTTCGTATCTCTTCCTCCGCCTCCATCTCTGTGACGGGCTCTTCCCCTGGTTCCCTTGCCTGCCTGCACGATACCGCCAATACAAAAATGCATATCAAAGTCAAAAGTGCCGGAAAACATCTCTTCTTCATATTTCCTCCCATCCGGGGGACAAACTGCCCTGCCTGATAATATCTCCGGACCGCAGATCAGCCGTCTCACCTTGTTTCCTTATTCCTGTTTACACTTTTACTTTATTATACAAAAATCACAGACCTGTCTCAGTTTCCAATCTTCACAAAATTGTGACTAATTCTTCTGCAATCCGCTGCAGCCTTTATCTGGGCAGGTAGATCTGAAATACCGATCCCTTCCCCTTCTGAGATTTAACTTCTATATATCCCTGCTGCATTGTA
This sequence comes from Murimonas intestini, assembly GCA_003148945.1. GTDB lineage: Bacteria > Bacillota > Clostridia > Lachnospirales > Lachnospiraceae > Murimonas > Murimonas intestini. The sequence continues at coordinate 333,492 of QGGY01000002.1, forward strand.
ATGATCTCTCTGGACAGATAAAGACCTATTCCCACTCCCTCCTGGTCATGGACATCCTCCTCCCTGTAAAAACGCCTGAATACCCTCCCCAGATTCTCCTCAGCAATTCCCTTACCTGTATCTTTTATACTGATCTTTACAAATATTTCCTGCTGAACCACAGATATACTTATTTTTCCTCCTGTTTCGGTGTATTTGACTGCATTATCCAGAATATTATAGACGGCCTCCTCTGTCCACTTCCTGTCATGGTTCACAGTCAGCTTCTCCGGACAATCCACAAATACCTGTATTCCTTTCAGTTCCGCCTTGGCCCGAATAGCCGCCAGCGCATTCCCGATTGTCTCGAAAACAGGTGCCGGAGTCTTTACTATCTTCAGAACTCCCGTCTCCAGCCGGGACATCTTCACCATTGACCTGATGAGAAAGTCAAGCTTTTCTACCTGACCGTCAATCAGCTCCAAAAAATCCTGTGCCTTCTCCCGGCTGTTTTCTCTGTTCTCCAGGATCTCCAGATACATTTTCATATTTGCCACAGGCGTCTTCGTCTGATGAGAAATATCGGAAATAAGAGCCTGGATCTGTTCCTTTTCCCTGCGGGCGCTCAGAGCATATTCCTGTTTCATCTCATAAAGGCGCTTCAGCTTCGTCTGAAGCCTGGAGAGCACATCTTCCCCTGTCTCCTCAAATTCCAGGCCATCTTTTCCACTGATCATTTCTTCCAGGCACTTATCCATCTTGTCCACAAAATGATAGATATCTTTCTTTAATCTCCAATACCTGAAATATAAAAAACCGGAGGAAAAAAGAAGTACCAGAATTACTGCGCCCATTGCCGCCCCTGCTCCGCTCATTCTCTCTCACCTGCCCACTGGTATCCCATGCCATATACATTTGCAATATATACATGGCCGTTTCCCTCCAGCTTACTTCTCATCCTGTTCACATTTACGGCTAACGCATGCTTATCAATAAACAATCCCTCCACTCCCCACACATTTTCTATAAGGACTTCGTGGGTAAGCAATTGTCTGCGGCTGCTTAAGAATACCTTCAGAAGCCTGTACTCTGTAGGCGTCAGGTTCACCTTTTCCCCGTCCTTTAAGACTTCCATCTCATCCAGTCTTACAAAGAGATGCCCGTCATCGTAGTCCGGCTGGCCTGCCCCGCCAATCCTCCTGAAAACGGCAGCGATTTTTTTTCTGAGCAGCACCATGCTGAACGGTTTTATGATATAGTCATCCGCGCCCAGGTCATATCCCTGCACCGCATCTTGTTCCAGATCCCTGGCCGTGACAAACAGGACAGGAACCTCTTTTTTTCTATCCTTCACCCACCTGCAGAATTCGAACCCGTCTCCGTCCGGCAGGTTCACATCCAGAAGTATAAGGTCTGCGGAATGTATTTCAAAAAGCTTCTTTCCCTCTGCAATGTTGAATGCAGGACGTACCAGATACCCTTCCGCCCCAAGGTCATATTGCAGCCCCTGGTTTAATGCAGGGTCATCTTCCAATATCATGATCTGTTTCATGCTGCGTTCTCCCAAAATTTGATTTTTCGTTATAGATGTTCGTATGTAACTGTGTAGGCTGAACCATTGCGTTATTTCTTGTTACTTTTATTATAAAGTCCTGGTAATTAAAAAGCAAATCCTCAAATATCACATGTTTGAGATATTTGAGGATCTGCTTTTTACCTGCGCGGTACAGATTTGATGCCGCAGCTTTACTGCGTGGCCTTTGACTTATACAGGCTTCTGACAGCATCAACCGGACAGATTTCCCGGCATGCCCCGCACTGCAGGCAGTTTGATGCATTAATTATACAGGGAGTCCCTTCCGTAATACATTTCTGAGGGCAGACTGCAGTACACGCCCCGCATCCGGTACAGGCATCTGTTATCAAGTATCCTGCCCTCTCTTCCTCCATTCCATAAGAAAATGATTCCCTCCTTATAGGATAATGAAGCAGATCAAACCACTCCCCGCTTCCCTGATATATAAGAAATGCATCCAGTATATATCTTGTATCTCCCGGGTAGACTTCATTCATGCCTGGATTCTGTTCAAATACTTCATCTACCCACTTCTTTTCCGCCATTTTGACCTTTCCCCAGAATTTCAGGGACTGGCAGTCGGGGCACATGGCGCTAAGAGCTATCTCCCCTGTCTTAACGAGCTGGCTGTAGAACGGCTTTCCCTTAGAAGTTACAATATACATTCCCTCGTCCGATGCTATCATGATATTTATGATCCTGCTGCGGGGATGGCCGCCTTCATCTACAGTCGCCGCTGAAGCTATCTTTACCTGCCGGAACATATCCACGTATTTTCTTGCTTTCTCATCCATCTGCTTTTCCTCCGTTTCTACTGCAGTGTTTCTTTGACTATATTTATTCTATACCTGGAATCTGCGGGAGTAAAGCAGGCACAATTAAGTGGGATAGTTACCTTCCGGATACCTTGGCGTGTGAATAGTAACCTTGGCAGTTACCCTTTCCGCAATAATATGGAATTTAGTTGTAAATATACTGCTTAGATTGTATAATAATTTAAATTCTTAAGTTTACGATATTCTTCAGATTGTATAATCATACAGTGTTATTCATTCTGTAAATTATTATTGAACCAGAATTTCCATATAAACATTAATTGGTAAACAGGGAGAAAATTATGTGTATAGTTTGTGACAGGATTTCCATGATAAAAAATGGAACAAACCCTTATTTTGTTAAAGAATTAGAAACTGGATATGTAGTAATCGGCGATAATCAGCATTTCAAAGGATATACATTATTTTTATATAAGGAACATGTAAATGAATTATACCAGCTTAATCATTCAACGAAATTAAAATTTTTAGAAGAAATGTCTCTCGTTGCTGAAGCTGTCCAGAAAGCGTTTAAGGCAGAAAAAATGAATTACGAATTACTCGGTAATGGTGACTCTCATATGCACTGGCACTTATTTCCACGCCGAAAAAACGATTTAGGAATTTATGGAAAAGATGGACAGGGACCTGTATGGTGGTATCCCAGAGAAAAAATGTATTCTTCTGCAGCTGAACCAACTGAAAACGAGTTAGAAGTAATGAAATCTTCTCTCTTGACTGAACTTAATTCTCTTCTTGCAAAATAAATATTTAGTATTATTTACACTTACTGTTTCCTGCACTGTCCGGCTCACCCCAGTAAAAGGAACATCTATTTTTATTATAAAGTGTTTTGTATTTGTACATCAAATTTCTGTTATTCATACCCCACTTTTATCGTTGGGCATGATTTTTTTCACATTCCATATTTCATTTGAAATTGCTTTCAGCGATAGGATTTCCGCACTCTTCTTTATTTATGGTAACGACTTTCTTTACGGATAATGCAATTTCCATCATCTCTGTTATAATGGTTAAAGAATGTTAACGAAGGAAGGGAGCATTATTATGTCAAACCATGTAATAAGTATATCAAAAGATAAATGCATTGGATGCAGTATGTGTGTGAAGGACTGCCCGGCAAATAATATAAGGATCAAAAATAAAACTGCCTGCATCATTTCAAATGACTGTGTCATGTGCGGACACTGCACGGCAGTCTGTCCGAAGGGCGCAGTCACGATCAGCGGTTACGAGGAGCAGCCGGCTGAGAAAAGCAGAGAGGTACGCCTGAATCCTGACGATGTACTGGACACCATACGTTTCCGGCGTACTGTCAGACAATTCATAGATAAAGAAATTCCCGACAGTGTTCTGCAGCAGATCCTGGAGGCCGGGAGACTGACTCACACAAAAAAGAATATGCAGGACGTTTCTTTTTTCGTATTAAAAAAGGAAAAATCAAATCTGGAACATCTGGCAGTCAATCTTTTCCGGAAGCTGAAACCTTTTGTGAATCTGTTCAGCCCTATGTCCCGCAGGGTAGAAATTACAGACAGCTTTTTCTTTTTTAATGCGCCGGAGGTCATTGTTATCGTATCCTCCAGCAGTATAAACGGGGCACTCGCAGCACAGAATATGGAATTTGCCGCGGAGGCAAATGGTCTGGGGGTACTGTACAGCGGGTTTTTCACAATGGCTGCCAACAGTTCACGCAAGATCAAAAAAATACTTGATCTACCCAAAGGGAAAAAAGTAATTACCACCCTAGTTCTTGGATATCCTAAGGTTAAGTACCATCGTTCTGCCCAGCGTGAAAAATTAAATGTTAAATATTTGTAACTGTAAAAGTACAAAGGTGGATAAAATGGAAAAAGAATGCAAAGAACGGGTTGAAAAAATAACTCGGGGATTTCAGGAATGCCGGAAAGCATTTACTGCAATCGGAGATGAGACAAGGCAGCTGATTCTTCTGGTGCTTCTGCAGAGTGATCTCTCTGGTATACGCGTAGGCGAGATTGCAGAAAAGACTCACCTGACAAGACCTTCTGTCTCTCATCACCTGCAGATTTTAAGAAGTGCGGGTATCGTAAGCATGCGCAAAGACGGCACTAAAAATTATTATTATATCTGTGAGGATGAAACACAGTGGAAATCCATCGCAGACCTGGTAAATCTCATATATGAAAGTGTGACAACCATCCATTAATTAAAAGGAGCTGATAAATTATGATTATATTTTTCTCTGGAACAGGCAACAGTGAATATGCTGCCAAAAAAATAGGAAAGGAGATCAATGACAGCGTTCTGGATCTCTTTGAAAAAATACGGAACTCAGATTATTCTGCTGTTGCATCTGAAAAACCCTGGATACTTGTAGTTCCCACTTATGCGTGGCGGATTCCCCATATCATACATGACTGGCTGATGAAGACAGAATTGTCAGGAAACCGCAGTATCTATTTTGTAATGACATGCGGAGGATCCATCGGCAATGCAGGCAGTTATCTGAAGAAGCTCTGCAGAGCAAAAGGTCTGAACTATATGGGATGCGCTGCCATCACCATGCCGGAAAACTACATTGCGCTTTTTACCACTCCTGGAAAAGAAGAGGCCTTAAAGATCATCGAACAGGCTGATAACAAAATATCTGATGTGATACGCTATATAAATAAAAACACATCCATTCCAGATGCCGGGATAACCTTTAAAGATAAAATAAGCAGCGGCCCGGTAAACAATATTTTTTATCCTCTGTTTGTCCACTCTAAAAAATTCTATTCCACAGATGCCTGTATATCCTGCGGAAAATGCGAGAGGGTCTGTCCGCTTGATAATATACGGCTTCAAAACGGAAAACCAGTATGGGGCAAAAACTGTACCCACTGTATGGCCTGTATATCCAGATGTCCGAAAGAGGCAATTGAGTACGGCAGCCACAGCAAGGGTATGCCAAGATATACCTGTTCTAAAGTCTTATAAACCGATGTCAGGGGCAGCCGCTGTTAAAAGCGGCTGCCCCTGACATTCTAACTTTAAATGTATGTGCATCTACTACACAGACTTCTGAATAGTTACCTTTAAACTTTGTACTTAAATATGGAAAAATGAAAATACGCCAATGGTAGCCAGAACCGCACATATTAATGGAATAACAAGTGAAGCAACTATCATGCCATTAGGCAGTACATTTTCCTTTACATCCTTATCCGCACAGCTGGCAATTGTCAGCGCTCCACCTGTTGAGAACGGTGACATGGCTGTTGACAGCCCGCCTATATAGATACATGCAAACAGCATGACGGGATTTAACCCCAGGGATGCTGCCAGTCCGGGTACCAGCGGATACATCAGCGGCATAACTGTTGATGTGCAGCTGGAGAAGAAGCTTAAGAAAGCTGCAAACAGGATCAGGAATGCCGGAACCAGGAATTTCGGAATAGTACCGGAGAGCAATGATGCCATCGCGTCTACTAAGCCTGCTTCCTTTGCCACACAGATCAGAGTGTATACACCAACGATCATAACAATTGTGTTGATTGGAATAGATTTGATAACTTTTTTCTCATCACCAATTTTCATCAGTACACATACAAGCGCACCTATAAACATGATGACCTGCGGCTGGCAGAAATTAGCCACTGCTGCTACAACATCATTTTTTACCCAGGCATTTAAAAGAGCCGGTACGACCATAAATGCAAATGCTATCAATACGATAACCATTGTCTTTTTCTGCAGCGGATTGAAAGCCTCCGGCTTCTCCACTGCCACTCTTTTAGCCTTATAACCTTTATAGAAGATATAAAAAATAACTACTGAAAGGATAAAAGCTATACATGAATTCAGCCAGACAAAGTTCCCTGCTGCATTCACCTCTGAAGCGCTGTAATTACATGCTTCAATCAGAGATTTAGAAATCATACCGCCGTAACCGTTGTAAATATTTCCAGATCCAATAGTATTTCCATATCCGATGCAGACTGCGATCAGGACTGGATTTACATTGGCGCTGAGTCCGATAAGGAACAGGAAGGGACCTACGATAACTGGTGTAGATGCGCCAGCCCCAAGACCTCCAACAACTAAAGATACTAAAAAGATGGCAAGCGGAATCAGTTTGGCATTTCCATTTAAAGCGTACAGGATCTTATGTCCCAGCACATCCATAGTTCCGTTGTCGTTTGCATACGTAAAAAACAGTGAAATTGAGATCAGATAGAATACGATAGTCGTCGGCCAGAAATTAATGATATCGCCGGCTTTCATACCCATAACGCCTATACCGATTACAAATGCACATACCATGGCGATGATACCGGTATTCTGTTTAAACTTCCATCCAATCACAATAGAAACAACAATTGCTATCAGGCATAACCACATTGCAAGCATTTCTTATCCCCCTTTTATCATGTCAATATTTTTGTTTTAAGCAGGACCGTGGGCAGCTTCCGCCGCATACCTAAGTCCTTCTTCACGAAGCAATAAAACCCTTCTCATCGTTTCCTCCGGTGTAGCCCCCTGCACGATATGGTTGCCCATAATAAAGCTGCCATAAGGGCCATACGTATCGATCACCCGGTGGACCTCGCCGATCATCATCTCATCTGTGGCGTCAATGCCTGCAGGAGCACCAAAGGAATCAAATCCGCCGATCAGTGTGATCTGTTTACCATATTTCTTTAAAATACCCACTATATCATTTGCCGGATCGACTGAACTCCAGGCAACTGCGCCCTCCCTGATAAACTCTTCTACAAGTGTCTCTGCCTTGCCGCAGCAGTGCTGTATCGGCCTGGCGCCAATTGCATAAATTGCATCATTAATCATTTTGTGGGAAGGCTGGATGAATTCACAGTACTGCTCCCGTGACAGGAACAGTCCTGACGCATAACCAGTATCATCAAATGTGACCACAAAATCAGGATGATAGTATTTCCCTATGTATTCAATATACTCAATACGGTATTCTGTGAATGCTTTCAGGAAATCCTTGCAGTGGTCCGGCTCATCCATCAGTGCATAAGTCAGCTCCTCAAGCCCCATCAGGTCCAGGAACCGCTCAAACGGCCCATTGCCCATACAGTATTCCATGAACTGGGTATCTCTGTCCAGGCCCTTTAACTCCTTCTCCGATTTTTCCGCCCAGTCTACTGCCTTCAGATCCGGAAATCTGACTTGATTTTTCCAGTCAGTTATATCTGTCAGTACATAGTTTCCGGGTACAGGTGTCTGTCCTCCGATCCCAGACGCCCACAGACATCCAAAGCCGTCAAGTCCGCCGCCAGCCGGTCCCTTTTCCCATACATCCCCCAGTCCTACATTGTAGCGGACAGGTTTTGAATAGACAGGCACCTGTTCAGGCATCCCATGGCGCATGGCAATGTCGTAATTCTCTTTTAATGTCATTAATACATCTGCATCTCCCTTCCCATTTTGTTTTATTTCGTACAGTATACCATGTGCCTGTCATATTGTATCTTTTTGTAAGGTGTTTTCCAAAAATCATGGCAAAAACGTACAGTTTTTTTTAATTTCTTATGCACAAAAAGACATTTTTTCATAATTTCCTGTCGAATAATGCTGTATATGTGGAAGATAATAAGCTATACTAGATAATAAATATATACATAATAACAAGAGTCCAGATACAATCACTTATAAATCACAAAACCAGGAGGTCTCTATGGCTATTTTTGATCTGTTAAAACTTAAGCTGCAGGAAGATATTATTTTCTCAAGGTTTTCCGGCAAAAATTTCCGGATTGAGTCTGTCGATATACTCACTGAAAAAACTGTACTCTGCGACAGGATGATCTGCATTTCTAATGAAAAAACCGCCAGTTCTATTATCCAGACAAGGAAAAGCCAGTGCTCCGGCATCTCTGCTATTTTTCTTGTGTCAGCACAGCCTTCTAAAAACCGTGTGCTCCAGGAACTGAGTGAAAAATATAATTTAAATATTATCATGGCCAGCCGTTCTGAGAATGAGCTGAATCTGGCTGTGACACAGGCCATGAACTACTATCTGTCTGCCTCCCGCTTTTTTAAAAAGCTGTGGTCCTGCCAGGATATGGTACAGGTTATCAACCAGGTCTCAAAATTCCTGGGGGAAGAGGCCCTGGTGATGAACAGTTTCGGGAATCTGGTATACCAGACTGCCAATTTCAACACAAGCATCAAAGCCCATATCACCAGGCAGTTTCATGACATCTGTTCCGGCACGGATAAAGACAGTTTCGACCGCTGCAGGATCGGAAATATGCCTGAGACTCCTTTTATCTATGTAAAACTATGGCAGAGCAATTTCCTGTATGGTATTTTGTTCATTACCACTTCCAACCATACCATACATGATTACCGCTGGCTTTTGAAGCATCTCTTTGACTGTCTTACCAGGCTGATTTATTCTGATACCCGGACAAATCCCAATGTGCCGCCCAGATTTTCTATCATCTGGAAAGAGATCATGGACAAACGTTTCAGCTCATCTGAGGAACTCAGGAACCGTTTTCTTCACTCCGGATACAGGATCGATACATTCTCCCGCCTGATGGTGGTCCAGATGAACCAGCCCACAGAACAGCTGGAATATCTGTACCTGCAGCTTTATCCACTATTGAAGAACTTTTTCCCTGACAGCCAGATCACCCTTTATCTGGGCACCATTGTAATCCTTAACTGGGAAGCAGAGCGCAATTACAATCTGTCTCTCTCACCGGAGATAGCGGTTCAGTTAGAAGAGCTGCTGAAAAAATATAACAGTTATATCTGTGTGGGCTGGGGAACCCGTGATATGAGCTGGCTTCCGGCCCTGTACAACTTCAGCCACAAGGTACTCTATCTGCACTACCAGATCGAAGATAAATATCAGGAATCCCGGATCATCCACTATGGCAACTACTGTCCAATGCTCATCACCGACCTGTGTGTGCAGCACGCCCGGACTGAGGGCAGTACAAAGAGTGTGATGCTGCTGTGCCATCCTGCTGTCATCAACCTTTACCGCTATGACCTGAAGCACAAGACAAATCTGGAAAACACCCTGTTTCATTATCTGATCAACCATCACAGCCTTGAGCAGACAGCTGCCAGCCTTTTTATGCACAGGAACACAGTAGTAAATAAACTGAGGAAAATAAAAGAGCTGGTCTCCATGGACCTGACCGCCCCCGAAAACCAGCCCCATCTTATTTTCTCACACTATGTCCTGCACTACTGCATCAGCATGGTGGATCCCGGGTTTGTAACTACATACCCGTTAAACAGATAGTCACAGATTTAACCAGAATATCTGTACTTTGCGACCAGATGTTATATTTTCTGAAAACCTTCCATAGATATGCGTGCGTGACTTATGTTAAGCTTTCGCTATAGAATCATAATTATCATGAAATCAAAGGAGGTTTCCAAATGAATGAACGAGTCAAAAAGATGAAGGACAGCCTTCGTATCAGCAAATATCCGCTTTGTATCGAACTGTTCCGGCTGGCTAACGAATCTCTGGATTCAACTGCCGGGGAGCCCATGATTACCCGCCGCGCCAAACTGCATGAGCATATTCTTGACAATATCACGATCTTTATAGAGGAGGATGACCTGATCTGCGGTTCAGGCGCCAGCAAGCCCTTTGGTATGGAGATGCAGTATGAGTATGGGGTATGGACAAAGGATGAAGTAGAAGCTCTGAAAAGTGAGATCTATACGATTGATCCCAAAGATGAAGAAGAACTCTACCAGCTGAACGAACGTTTTGCAGGAAATGCATTAAACAGCAACCTTGTTGACGCACTCTCCCAGTCTCTGGGAATGAATGACAGGATGTGGCCTTTTATGAAATCCGGCGTCATTCTCCCCCCGTGGAAAGACAGGAAAGGCGGCTCCGGAGGAGGATTTGCCATGTCCGGCTACGGCCTCGGCCCCGGCTTCTTCCTTGTCTGCATTGATTATGAGCGTATATTAAAGGAAGGCGCTAAATCAGTCATTGCTGAAGCTGAGCAGTGCCTGAAAAATCTGCGCTATACTTCCGGGGACAGCATTGATAAACAAAATTATTGGGAGGCTGTTATCCGTGTCTTCAAGGCATGGGTACGCTTTGCCGGCAGATATGCCGATCTCGCCAGACAGATGGCTGCTGAAGAGAAAGACGAAGGCCGAAAAAAAGAACTGCTTGAAATGGCCAGAATATGCAGCAAGGTGCCGTATGAGCCGGCTGAGACCTTCCCTGAAGCTATCCAGTCCTTCTGGTTCACCTTCCTTCTGGCATGTCCGTCGCCCACAACTACAGCCGGAAGATTTGACCAGTATATGTATCCTTACTACCGCCATGATATTGATGCCGGCCTGTTGACTGATGATGATGTCCTGGAATATCTGGAGATCATGCGCTGTAAAACCATGAAGATCAACCGTGTATCCGGAAAAGCAAACCGGGCTAAAAACTCCGGTATGGCTAAATGGTATAACTGGACCATCGGCGGTGTTGATAAGGACGGCAATGATGTGACGAATGAATTATCCTATCTGCTGCTGGAATCAGCCAGGGATACACAGCTGCCCCACTTTACAATTACAGTCCGGGTTCATGAAAAAACACCGGAAAAGCTCATGGTCAAGGCTCTGGATGTAGTAAAGACAGGTCTTGGCATGCCTGCCTTTTTAAGTGACAAGAGCTACATCAATTTCTTCCTTGAGGGAGGCATGTCCATAGAGGATGCCAGGGATTACTGCGCAACCGGCTGTGTGGACGGCAATATACCAGCAAAGACAAGAAGCCAGGTTGTAACCTTTTTCATCATAGCCCAGGCCTTTGATGTGTTCATGCACAATGGCTTCTGCCGTTTTACAGGTGAAAATGTGGGGATCCCCACAGGCGATGTGACTCAGATGAAAACCTTTGAGGAATTTAAGGATGCCTTTTTCGTTCAGTTTGATTATCTGATGCATATGGCAGCCGAGCGCAATAATGTAGAACTCATCGCAGAGCGCCGTCTCTTTCCTGACCCGTTCCGTTCCGCTCTGATGAAAAACGGAGTCTCCTGCGGCAAGGATATGCTGGACCGCCACTTTGATTTTGAAAACGGCAGTCTTCTGGGTGCAGTCGGCGGCGTTAATACAGGTGACTCACTGGCCGCTGTCAAGACTCTGATATTCGACCAGAAAAAATACACGATGCAGGAGCTTCTCACTGCTCTTGATAATAACTGGGAAGGCTTTGATGAGATGCATTCAGACTTTATCAATGCTCCAAAATACGGCAACAATGATGATCTGCCCGACCAGCTCGTTTCAGAAGTATATAAGTTTTTTGCTGACACCTGCCACCGCATGGATACTGCTTATGACGGCAAGGTAACGCCGAATGCCATATCCATATCTGCCCATCAGCCCGGCGGAGCGTGTACAGGAGCTACCCCGGACGGCCGCAGGAGCGGAGAGATCCTGGCGGATGCCTCTCTGTCCCCGGATCACGGAAAAGACCACAATGGCCCTCTGGCAGTACTCTTAAGCGCCATGAAAGTAGATCAGGACCCGTACCAGGGTACACTGCTGAATATGAAGTTCCATCCTTCTGCGCTGAAGACTGCAGATGATGAAAAGAAGCTGGCCTCCATGATCAAGACATATTTGACAAACGGCGGCAAACACATCCAGTTTAATGTAGTAAACCGCCAGGAGATGACAGACGCCAAGATCCATCCTGAGGAACATCCTGAACTTGTAGTGCGTGTTGCCGGATACAGCGCTTATTTCACCCGCCTGAGCGGAGCAATACAGGATGAGGTCATTAACCGTACATCCTTTGAGCAGGTGTAATATTATGGAGCTGGCAAAAGAATATCTGCACCTTGCTGCACCTGTATTTAATATACAGACATATTGTATACATGACGGCCCCGGCATCCGTACCACAGTATTTGTCAAGGGATGTCCCTTGAGATGCCTGTGGTGTGCAAATCCGGAGTCCAATACTTCTTCTCCCCAGCTGCTGACATACCGTGAAAAATGTACAGGCTGCGGCATATGTGCCGCGGCCTGTCCGCAAAAAGCGATACATATGGAGCTGGAAGATGAAAAGCGCTTTGCCGTCACTGACCGCAGCCTATGCACCTCCTGCGGCGCCTGCACCGGAAAATGCCCTTCCCAGGCCCGGGAGATTGCCGGTAAAATGACGACTGTGCAGGAATGCTTAGATAAAATAATGGAGGATAAGCTCTTTTTGGTCAGTTCCGGGGGCGGAATGACAATAAGCGGAGGCGAGGCATTAAGCCACCCCGACTTTTGTGAAGCGCTGCTTTATGCCTGCCATGAAAATGGCATCAGCACAGCAGTCGAATCCTGCAGCTATGGAAGCCGCGATGCCATCGACCGGATATACCGCTTCGTGGATCTGGCTCTGCTGGATATAAAGCACATGGATTCTGCGCAGCATAAGCGTCTGACCGGCGTGCCTAATGAGCTGATCCTGGAGAATATCCAATATATCTGCCATTCCCTTGGGGTGCCTGTATGCATACGGATTCCGGTAATACCGGGCTATAATTCAGATGCCTCCAATCTGGAAGCCACGGCAGAATTTGTGAAAAATAAGTTAAAAGCAGACGTCCCGATCCATCTGCTCCCCTATCACCGCCTGGGTCTGTCCAAATCGGAAAGCCTGGGGCAGCAGGGCGCAGATGACATAGAGGTCCCTGATGACTCTTTTATGGAAAAATGCAGGGCCGTGGTAGAAAGCTGCGGAGTTTCTGCAAAGATCGGAGGATAAACTGAGACAGCGCAGGTCTGCGCTGCGGTTCCTAAAAAGCTCCCGGGAGAGAAAATCCGGGAGCTTTACTATATATAGAGCGTAACAGTTTTATATTTTACTGGTACTATTCAAAAACCCTTCCACCATTCAGCTGCGGCAATATACTGAATGAATGATATTCCGGTTCTTCCTCGAATTCCATATCAAGTACCGCCACACCCGCAACTTTGTCAGGGCTTGTTTTTGGCAGACCATACAACCTGATCCTCTGATTCTTCTCATCATACACAAAAGGTATCTCCTCGCCTGTAGACAGAACCTTTACTGACCTGGGGCTGTTAAAATATCCGCCGACTCCCATCTCTCCATTAGAAGGCCAGATATAGTTCCACAGATAGATATGTCTCCCATCTTCTGACTGGCTTGAAAAGGTAACACCATTTCCACGTGCCGGAAACCCATCTACTATCTTTTTATGAATACCATAGACAGCCGCCTCATTCTGTGAGAGCCATTTTCCAGTCTGCCTGAGCGGCTCCCAGGCATCTTCCGGCACGCTTCCATCCGGTGCCGGCCCAATGTTTAAAAGTAGATTTCCGCCTTCCCTTGTGCAGATGTTCACCATTCTGATAATACGCTGGGCATTATAGGCATATGGCTCTGCCTGTTTTGCATCCAGGTACCCCCAACTGATATCGTTGAAAGTCATGCAGGCTTCCCAGTCTCTGGTCTGTGATTCCACAGCTCCCTCCGGTGTGCCAAAGTCTTCCTCCAGCTTACTGCGGTCATTAATGATTATATCTGGCTGCAATGCCCGCAGACGTTGGTTACGGGCCAGAGAATCCCAACCCTCCCAGCTTTCCATTGGACTGGAGACATCATACCACAGCAGATCGATTTTGCCATATTTCGTTAAAAGCTCTGTATTCAGTGCTTCTATATACTCTGTAAAACGCTTTCTGGCTTCTGTGTCAAAGGCACATTTCCAGCTGTCAGGATGATGCCAGTCCATCAGTGAAGAATAAAATCCTATTTTTAGCCCATATTCATGGCAGGCATCTACAAACTCTTTTACAATATCTCTATGGCAGCCGTAATTGACGCTGTTAAAGGGATTTGTCTTAGAATCCCACAGTGAAAACCCTTCATGATGCCTCGTGGTCAACACCATATACTTCATACCTGCTTCTTTTGCCAGCTTTGCCCATTCCCTGCAGCATCCTTCTATAGGCTGAAAAGAGTCCGCCAGTTTTTCATATTCATCCTGCGGGATATTTTCACATGCCTGGACCCATTCATTACGCCCCAGTACAGAATACAGTCCAAAATGCACAAACATTCCAAAGCGCGCCTCTCTCCACCACTTCATCCTCGCATCACGGGTATTGGCAATCTGTACTGCATACTCATTTTTTGATAAAAGCTTCATATCCATCCTTCAACTTTTCCTCCTTATCGATCTTTTTATACTTACTTCAGGGATTTCAGTGCTTCCAGTGCCTTTTGGTTTGCTTCTTGATTCCAGCGGTAAAATTCTGTAAATTCCATTTCTTCCAGCTCCTTGTTTCCTGTTTCCCAGTTTTTTTCAAACTCCTCGTCTGTCTCAGATAAAATAAGTTTAGCAACAAAATCCAGGCTGTAATTTTCAATTTTACCTTTAATTAACTTTATATCATCTGGCATATCCGGCATCAATGCCTGCCAGGTGGTGTTAAAGAACTGGATATTACATTTTCCCTCTTCTGCTGCCTTCTGAAAAGCTTCACCCGGATAACTGACCTGATAATAATCGCAAAAGCCTTTGTCAACTTCCGTCACACGCTCCTTCATAGCTTTTTCAGAAGTCATAAGGTCAATATAATTCCCGTCTTCATGTTTAGTGTTTGGCGAGAGCCCTACCAGACTATGGTAAATCCCCACTCCTGTTTCTAACGGATAATTTGGATTATTCAGCCTCTCCTGAATTGTTTCTGAAGTTAATTCTCTCTTTCCATCTTCCATTGCCCAGTCTATCCCCTCGATACCGTCATAAAATAAATTAGCGCCTTCCAGAGTATATAGATAATTGATAAGCTCCATAGCTTTTTCCGGATACTTACAATTCTTAGATATCATTAAGACACGGTCACATGAGCCTGCAAGAATGGAACCGTAACCTTCCCATACCACAGGCGCAGAACCTGGAATCAGAAAATATCCGTCTCCTCCGGCCTGAGGAGCAAGCACCTGATTGTTTTTCCTCTTTGTTTCGTAGTCAGTATACTTCATGGTAAAAGATTCCGGGTCATATATTCCTCTCTGATATGCCTGATTATACATTTTGAATGATTCCTTGCACAATACTGCCTCTTCTCCAAACATGGGCTGCAAATTTCCTTCTGCATCAAAGATATAGAAGTCACCATTCATATATCCTCTCGAAAAACAATATGGTACGATAAATGGCCATATTCCCCAGTCATTCCAACCACAAAAAGCATATACAGATTTGCCGTCTTCCGTCTTCGGATGAGCTGTCTGGATTTCTTCCAGCACATCCAAATATTCTTCAGTTGTTTTGAATTCAGGGTATCCTGCTTCCGCATAGAAATTCCACGGGACCATAGGACCATAGACATAATTATACTGCGGAGCCACATCGTCCTTTACCAGGTAATTTCCTCCTATCAGCCCATAGAGTGTCCCTTTAAATTTTTCTGGTGTAATATAATTTTTAGAAAATTCTAAACTGTCCGAAGCATTTTTTATAATATCCTGACCGTACTGTGATACCAGATCATCCAGGGCTATAACATGTCCGCCTTCAATATATGTATCAATTTCTGTTGAGTACACTTGTATGATATCCGGTAAATCACCGGCTGCCAGAGAAGTTGCATTAATGCTGTCATCTGAATGACTGTAATCTACAAGCACTCCAAACTTGTCTTCCACAGCCTTCATAACCCGGTTATCTTGTATTCCCGGGATTGGATCAGGTGCTGTAATCCTTACTGTTAATGTGATAAGCTCTTCATCGGAAGAAGGCTCTGCTGCCTCTGAAGTCACGCTTCCAGTTTCCGCCTTTTCCTGAATTTCTGTTTTTCCGCACCCTGTCAAAGCTCCAGCTGCCACAGCAACCGTCATAACCAGTGCGCATCCCTTTGTAAAATAGTTTCCTAAATACCTTTTCATATTCCTTCTCCTTTTCTTTTTATTATTCGCAGCTGTCCGGGATAGCTATCCGGCCAGTTACTTTCTTTTTTCTGTATCTTCCAGTACAGGATAACAGTACTAGCCCTTAACTGCCCCCATCATTATACCTTTTGTAAAATAACGCTGCATGAATGGATACACTATAATAATCGGCAAGATAGTAATTACAGTTATGGCTACCTTCAGTGACATAGGTGTTGTCATCTGCGAAGCTCTTCCTGCTGCCAGGTCAAGATTGGACATATTCTGGAGAACCGAGGAAGAATTCAGATAATCATACAGTACAAGCTGCAGAGTCTTAAGTCCCGCTTTCGTGTTGTACAGCTTATTATCAAACCAGGAGTTCCATTGTCCGACCGCTGTAAACAGTGCTATAGTCGCTATGATAGGTTTAGACAAAGGAAGCACTATTTTCCAGTAAACAGATAAGGTCCCCGCTCCGTCCAGCATAGCTGACTCCCTCAGTGAAGCAGGAAGAGATTCTATATATGTCTTGATCAGTATTATATAATAGGCTACTGCCAGCCCGGGAATAATATACACCCAAAATGAATTTGTCAGATGCAGCCCTTTAATAACAAGATAGACTGGTATCATACCTGCGTTGCAGTACATTGAAAAAATACAAAGCCTGTATATAAAGGAACGGAACCACATCTCCGGTATAGACACCAGATATGCAAAAAAGGAGCAGGCCAGCACGGTTCCCACTGTGCCAATAAGTGTCCTCAAAACAGATATAAATATAGCATGGGGAATGTCATTAAGTTTAAACAACGTGATGTAAGACTGCAGGCTGAAGCCTTTAGGCAGGAGAGAAATCCCCTGTTCTGCCAGCTTAGCATCACTGATAGAATATATAAATACATAATAAAATGGGAAAATACAAAGTATTGTAATAATGCCTATAATCAGATAATTAAATATATCAAATACCCAGTCCTGCCTTTTTTTCTTTTTCTTCATTTAGCGACTCTCCTCTCTTAGAAAATTGATTCCTTTCGTATTTTCTTGGACATCCAATTGGCTCCTACCAGTAATAACACACTGATTAAACTTTTAGACATGCCTACGACAGTAGAATACGAATACAGATTCTGTCCTATTCCAAGATTATAAACATACACATCCAGCACATTGAGTTTCGAAGACACCATTGGGTTGGAAAATGCAAAGTATTGATCAAAACCATTACTCAGAATATTACTGATACTCAGCAGCAGCAATACGAAATATGTAGGCAGCAATCCAGGTAATGTAATATGTCTTATTTCAGCCAGCCGGCCCGCACCGTCCACTCTGGCCGCGTCGTACAGTTCCTGGCTTATTCCTGCTACTGCCGCAATATAAATGATTGCCGACCACCCCAGGTTCTTCCACATGCTCAACGCCGTCTGGAACCACCATGCAATTTTTTCGTTTCCTAAAACATTCACTCCTGTATTCAGTATCCCTATTTTTGTCAGCAGATTATTTACTATCCCTTCATTAGAGAAAATGGCGAATGCAATTCCATAAACAATAATCCAACTTACAAAGTTTGGAAGAGTAGTTGCCGTCTGCACGAACTTCCTGACTTTATTGCTCCGGATCTCATTAAGCATAATGGCAAATATCATAGGCACCCAGGAAAAAAGCAGGTTCAATCCGCTGAGTACTAACGTATTGCGAAGAACGATACTAGTCTGCCTCCAGTCTTTAAAGATCTCCATAAAATATTTCAATCCCACAAACTCACAATCCAGCAGATTTAGTCCAGGTTTATAATTAAAGAAACCGATAATCCATCCTGCCAGTGGCAGATAGGAAAATACTATGAAAAAAAGTACAAAGGGCAGAGAAAGTAAAAAAGGTGTTCTCCCGCGTTTTGTCAGCCCTCCAGTTTTTTTACCGCTGATTTTCTGATACATTTTCATATCCTCCTTCCATCTGCTATAGATTATATCAGCGTTTCCCCCTATATTGAATGAATACACCCACTTATGTTTGGACATTTCAAACTGACAAGCATGGATTTTTTTCATATTATATGTACATTTTTCACATATCCTTTGAATCATTAATCTCATCGGGAATAAGTTACTAATAAAGTGAAAAGGACACAGCAGCTTTATTTTCCTGCTGTGTCCCTGAGACATTTCCTGCTAATTCTGATACACACCGTTGTTCCCATCTCATTACTGATAATCTGCATATCCTGTTGTTCCCCATAATAAAGATACAATCTCCGCGCTACATTGGCAATTCCCACATGTTCACCTGTACTTTCCTCCCGGTGATTGCTGACCATAATACGAAGCTCCATCAGCCTCTCAAGGCTCATACCTCTTCCATTATCCTGCAGCAGCAGCTCTATCTGCTCTCCCCTTTGGGTTACTGCAATTCGAATCACATTTTTGCTGTCGGAATAATCGAAAGCATGCTGCAGGGAATTTTCCACCACCGGCTGGAGTACAATGCGCGGGATCTGGATCTCCCATAACTCATCTTCCACATCCAACTCTAATTTAACAACTTCTCCGAATCTCATATTATAGATCTTAATATAGTTTTTTAAAAAATCTATTTCTTCCCGAATAGTATGGAATGCTTTCTGTACCCGAAACAGCGCTTCAATATATTTCCCGAAAATAACAATGCTGTTTTCCACGTTTTCTGCCCTTGCCATAACTGCCATACATTTAATGGTATTGAGCGTGTTCAGCATAAAGTGAGGATTTATCTGGGCTCTCAGCGCAAGTATTTCCTGCTGCGTCTTCTCCTGCTGCACGCGTTCCTTTTGTATTATCAGGTTCTTAACGCTCTGCGCCATGGAGTTATAACTGCTGACTAGCAGCCCTACTTCATTCTTCCAGTTTCCTGCCACCTTATATTCCAGATTGCCTTCCTGTACCTGAGCCATAGCTTCCATCAGCTTTTCTACCGGCCTCATTATTTTTCTTACAGCCAACAGCAGAATCACAAATAAGCTTACCAGAGTGACTGCCAGTATTATACTGAAAATCCGCCTGAACAGGACAGTATCCTTCTGATAACCAGAATAAGGATATACAGATACCGCCAGCCAGTCTGCGCTGCTCAGCCGGTAATACAGTACATTTATCCTCTCCCCTTCACTTTCTGCAGAGAGATTTCCGTATACGCTTTCCCCTATCTCTGTAATATAAGGACATTCCTGTCCAATTTCCTGACTTTTAAGAGATGAGATGATTTCTCCGCTTTGTATGTCTGCAAGATAAAAATCCGCCTCTTTACTGTCAAAAATATACCGGTAACTGTCCGATATATAATCTTCCTGAATACTCAGGCATATCATCCCAATCTGACTGCCTCCCTTGACATCAAACAATTTATGCGCCCATGTAATCACATTTGTATCCTGATTATACTTATCCCTACTGGATATGGAAATATCCCCAAGTGGATTGGCTCCAAACAGATACCAGTCATTTTCCTTTCCCATGACGTTCTGGTAAGTACCATTCCTGTATAACGGATAATCTCCCATTCCCGAAAAATCATAAAAAGTCCCAGCTTCACTGCAGGATATTATATTTTGATCAGAAGTATAGATGTCAATAGAAACCAGCTGTGAATAACCTTCCAGAATTCCATCCATCTGCGCCAGAATATGTTTCAGCCGTGTAATGCGTTCTCCTTCTTTCAAGCCGCTTAACCTGTTCAGCTGTGAAAAAAGATCCACATTATCCACATTTGTAAAGATAAGATTATTCAATAGGATATTAAATATTTTATCTATTTCATCATTAATTTTATCAAGTCCTGAATCCTGCTGCCGGAATTTCTGCAATGTCTCCTGTTCCTGTTTTTCCTGAAGTATAGTGATTGTCTGACGGTAATATACAAAATATCCTATGGATATCACCAGCATACATAAAATAGCAACCGGAATAAATAATTCCAGAAAAATACGATTAGGCCTGCGGTATTTAATCAAGTGAGTCATCCCCTTCCAGTGTACAGAACATATCCTTATATTGCTGGGGTGATAAACCTGTCACCTTTTTAAAACATCTGCTGAAGTAACTGTAATCCGTAAAACCTACCTTCTCGGCCACCTCATAACTATAAACACTCACATCCATCAGAAGCTGCCTGGCATGTCTCATCCGCACGTCCAGCAGATATTTGGCAAATCCTGTATTCAGTTCATTTCGAAAAAGACTGCTAAGATGGCCGGCAGAGAGTTTCATCCGTTCCGCCAGTCCTGTCAGTGTTATTTCACTTGCATAGTGGTTCTCAATATAATGTATGGCCTCACGGATAATACCGCTTAATGGCGCATCATCTCCTGCCGCCCCTTCCATAAGATGCCAGCTTTTTACATCATCAAAGAAGAAAATAGAACTCTTGGGATAGTAAAATTCTTCACAAAAGGCACGCTCCGCCTGTTTGTACATGTCCGCAAGCCTGTCTTCCCCTTTCATGCTGCTGACTCCAAAAACAGCCCGGATATTCAAATACATTTTAAACAGTTTTTTCATCTTTTGAAGTTTGAGAATCAATTCCTGCCTGCCGTTTTCACCTTCCTCAAACACTGTTACTGCAATGTATTCTACCATACTTTTTCTCTCTATAACAAAAGGAGCTTTCCTAAAACAGTCTTGCATCAGATTACAGACAGGATCCCCGCTCTCCGGCATTGCCGGTGCTTCCGTGGTGCCATAATTCAATTTGATCAGAATCATGATACACGTCTGCGCCATTCCTCTTCCTATTACATTATCTTTCAGCAATTCAAACGCTGAGCCGTTCTCCTGTTTCATCCCCTCCAACAGTCTGTGCTGAGAACCCTGCATATTGTGCCCCATACCTGGGAGTTCCGCAATACCATATATCCTGTCCAGCTCCTGCTGAACTCTCCCAATGACCTCTTCCAGTTGTGACCATTTCATAGTCAGCTTGGGAATATAGGCGCTGACATGCAGATCAATAGCTTCCTTAGCAGTGTCAAATTCTTCCACGCAAGTCAGTATGACCACCCTGCACCGTTCATCCTGTTCCCTGATTTTAGCTATAAGCTCCATCCCTGACATATCTGGCATCCTGATATCTGTAACAACCAGCTGTGGTTTCAGTTCCTGGCAGGCCTCCCATGCTTCCTGCCCATTAGCTGCTTCCTTTACCACTGTCATATTGAACTTCTTCCAGTCCACTGCATTACACAAAGTCATGCGGGTCAGAAGCTCATCTTCTACAATCATCACTGAATACATTATTTTTCCCCCTGTTTTCAAACTTTCTCCTTTTTAATCCCTCCACAAGCCAATTTATTACACTTTATCTGTTAATTCCCAGAGTATCCAAAACAGACAGTTCCTCTACTGCCATGAGCCCGGCTTTTGCCGCACCGCAGGCTGCCTCCTCCTTCTGTTCTGCCAGATACAGTTCCCGGGCAAATCTCCTGCTTACGATCTCCTGAAGGAAAACATTTTTACGGATCCCGTTTCCTGAAGCTATAATTTTAGTTTTAGGAATATGGATAGTATTTTCTATGGATACATACATCTCATATAATTCTTCAGCCATCCCTTCCAGCACCCCCTGTATCAGAGCCGCCGGAGTAAAATTATCCGTGCCTATATTTTCAATTGCCCCTCTTAAAGCAGGTTTCTCTCTTGTCCCCGCAAACCGGGTGTCTACACGCAGCCTGTCCCCATTTACATTTCCTGACCGGAGCAGCCCTTCCATGATCTCATAGTGGTCTGTATCCTTAATGCCCAGTGCCTCTGCATATTGACGGAAGAACCTTTCCAGAAGCGCATAAGCCCTTCCTCCACACAGGGAGGAGCCTGCTAAAATATAACTGCCCTTCAGAAACGGCCTTGTTTCGATTCCATCCACTGAAAAATACTCCTCTGTGTAAACAGACACCTGTCCCCCCGTTCCCATATTGACAAGAATCGTATCTTTTGCACTATCCACTGACCCAAGAAAGCTTGCCTGGTTATCCCCGATGGCCACGCACACAGGAATTCCCTTATAGGTGCCCAAGATCTCAAGCTCCTCTGTGATCTCCGGGAGTATTTCCATACCTGTATTCATTTTTTTAAAGACTTCACTTATAAAACTTCCTTTTTTTACATCATACATTCCAAGGCCTGCCGCATTGCCTGCATGGACCAGCGGTCTTTTTCTTCCTGTCAGGATCATTCCCAGATAGTCCATGACCGTACAAAAGCTCTCCGCCCCGTCAGGCACCTGTCCTGTCATGGCATTGTAAAAATGAGTAACTGTTCCATATCCGGAGTACGCCTGAATTCCGCATTGCTGTCTGAGTATCTCACAAACACTTTTGTTTTCGAAATGTTTTTCATTTCCCCTCTTGTCCTGCCATGTGTAAAGAGGACTTACATGAGTTCCCTCTCTGTTTATGTAGACAATTCCATGCATCTGCCCCGTCAGCCCAATAACTCCAATATCCTTATACATATCCAGAACTTTATCCAGCAGCCCCTTTACCTTTGAGATAATGATCTCCGGGTCCTGCAGCTTTTCCCACTGCTGATCTGATCTTATAAAACTGCTGTTTTCTATTGTGTATGCCTCTTCTGCCTTCCTGCTCTCACTGTCCATTACTATTCCGCTGACAGTCGTTGTCCCAATGTCTATTCCCAGCGCCCTCATACTATTCTTCCTTTCCTGAATAAGCATTTATTCATATATTAAAGATATACGATTATTGGTAATTAATCAATATCCAGTATACAAAGGACAAGGGTACCGGACTTGCCATGTTACTGTTCACTCCACCAGTAACACGCTTCGCGATGACAGGAACGGCCAAAATCGCCGTTTTGCGCTGCAGCCCTCGGGATTTTCGTGTAAAATACGCACGAAAACGCTTCGCGGGACGGTGACGTGTGAATAGTAGCCTTGTCATTACGTAAAAATGCCCATATTTCATGTTCACTGAAATATGGGCATCCTTGTCTTATTCTCCCAATGCCATCCTTCCATACCGGTACAGAGACTCACGGTACTCCGGAATAGCTCTTCTCAATACTGCAAAGAATGGTTTCTGATGGAAACCGGGGCCGTAATCGTCCACAAATTTCTTTGCCAGTTCATCTGCTTTTTTTACATCGCGTTCTGTTCTGCAGTCATATGGGGTTATGCCGATCACCAGCTTATCTCCATATTTCTCATAAATGTAGTCAAAATCATTGACTGCCTGTCCGCCCCACTGGTCCATACCACATTCTATCATGATCGGAACGAGAGCTTCATTTTTACCGCAGCAGTGGAAATCAAAAATGATTCCCCTCTTATGGCAGCTGTCAACTACGCGTTTCATATAAGGAGCGATCATTTCCCTGATCGTATCAGGATTGATCAGCGGTCCTCTCTGAGAACCCCAGTCATCGTGGAACTGGAACATATCAATGTGGAAATACCTGTGCAGGTGGTCTATCAGATCATCGTAAAAATCACACAGACGGTCAAATAATTCTTTGACTGCATCCTGCTGATCCTCATCCATCAGGGCGATCAGGGCATTCTGCATTGTCATAAACGAAATTAAACGCTCAAACATCCCTGTAAACTGCACATACTCAGTCATACGGTCTGTGTCAAAATAGATTCCTCTGTTCCTGTCAGCACATCCCTGCCAGTCCCATTCATCCAGGTTCGGGAATACAACCTTATCCTTCCAGTCATTTGCATCGTCAAACAGATATACTCCGGATTTTACCATAGAACCCCCGACATTCTCCTCATATATCCATTCCAGGCCAAACATATCTCTGCCGCCCTCCTGGCCCTTTTCCAGCATCTGTACCTCATTTACCATACCTCTCGCCTTACAGTCAGGAATAATAACGGGATTAAAGTTAATACAGTCACAGTGGGCCGGGATCCACTCGCATTTTTCATCTCTGCGGAACAGCCTGTAATAATTTTCTTTTGCAGTTATAGGCGTATTGTACTTAGGGATTGCTTTTGCTACCATCAATTCAGGAGACCATTCTCCTGTTACTCTCATTTCATCTTCTGAAAATCTCATAATTACCTCTCCTGTTCTATCTAATTTATATTGTAACTGTTCAGTACCTTCACAGTTACATGCAAAAATCCATTTAAAATCGCCTCCGGCGATGGGATTTTTGCACCCTTGAATCATTTTCTTACGGTCTGTGCAGTAAATGCACAGACCTGCTGAATAGTTACTTTATATTAACATTAAATCCCGCATCCTGCCACAGCTTCCGCTGCTTTTCGCACAGGCCTCCTCAGTATAAAGTTTATACCGAAGCCTGCCACGCAGATAATTAACATTACTGCGGCTGATACCAGATAGGAACCAGTCTTCAGATACAGGTTGCTTCCAATATACTGCCCCAGAAACGAGGATACAAGCAGATTAAAATTAACAATACTAAAGTTTACCGGATAGTGTTCCTGCCCATAGAAATCCCTGATAAAATTGGAATTGGTTGGGGTAATGCCGCCATAGCCCAGACTCATGAATGCAAATGCCGCGATCAGCAGCACACTGCTTCCTGACATGACTGCGGCCACAAGCATCAGCGTGCCCAGAATACTGCTTCCGGCTATGACACCCATAGTAGTTTTCCGTCCCTTCCTGTCATAGATGGTTCCAAAGACCAGACGTCCTATTCCATTGCTGGCAGAGACCATACTGACTGTAAGAGATGCCGCCATGCTGCCAAATCCGAATGTGCCGGCAATCGTTGCCGCCTGTCCCACAAGAGCCAGACCCACGGCAGAGAGTATTGTACTCCACAGCAGATAAAACCAGAACGTAGGGTGGGACAGCATTTCCCCCGGCTTAAATCCTGCATTTCTGATCTCCCTTATCGCCCCGTCTCCTGAAGCTTCCGCCATGGCTGCCGGATCCCCCTCCGGCATACATACCTGGACCGATGTAAGGGCAAAGACGATAAAAAACAATACTCCCAGGATAACAAATGTCCAGCTCCAGCCTGCCACATCCATCAATACAGTGATCAAAGGTCCGAATAACAGGCTGCCGGCCCCAAAGCACATCAAGAACAGTCCTGTCATAAGCCCATTTTTGCCCTTAAACCAGGCATTTCCGGTGGATAATACACAATTATAGACAGCTCCCACACTGAATCCTACGACTACCCCGTATGTGAGATACAGCTGCCACAGAGCATCCATCCTGCTTGCAAAGCAAAATGCAGCCAGTATAGCTGTTCCCGCCGCCAGCACTACTGTGCGGTGCCTGATTTTCTTTGTGATCTTCGCTGCCAGCAGGCTGCCGAAGCAGAAGAACGACATACAGATGGTAAAGCACATAGTCAATTCCTGGTCATTCCAGGCAAATGCATCTGCCAGAGGTTTTTTAAATACACTCCAGGCATAGACCAGTCCCAGAAACAGCAGCAGGATACAATTGCTGGCTGCTATGAACCCGGGCCTGGATGATTTACTTTTTGCCGTCATTTTTTATGCCTCCAGCGCCTCCAGGATCGCAGGGATCACCTGGAACAGATTTCCTACAATTCCATAGTCAGCCACCTCAAAGATAGGAGCAGCTTCATTTGTATTAATAGCCACGATCTGTCCTGAATCCTGCATTCCTGCCAGATGCTGAATGGCTCCGCTGATACCGCAGGCAATATACAGTTTAGGCTTGACTGTCGTTCCTGTCTGCCCTACCTGACGGGCTTTCTCGATCCAGCCCTCATCCACTGCAGCTCTGGATCCCGCCAGGGTCCCTCCAAGCTTATCAGCCAGCTTCTGAAGCAGTTTGAATCCTTCCGGGCCGCCTGTTCCCTTTCCGCCTGCCACAATAATATCTGCATCCGTAAGAGATACTGTTTCACCTACAGCTTTCACAACCTCCAGCACCTTTGTCCTGATATCACCCTCTGCAAAAACAGGAGCCAGATCTATGATCTCACCCTTGCGTCCGGGAATACTTTCAGCTTTTTTCATAACGCCCGGGCGGACTGTGGACATCTGCGGACGGTGCTTCGGACAGCGGATGGTTGCCATGAGATTGCCGCCGAAAGCAGGCCTTGTCATCATCAGAGAGCGGTCCTCCCCTATCTCCAGCTTTGTGCAGTCGGCTGTCAGTCCTGTGTTTGCCTTTACAGCTAGGACAGGGCCAAGGTCACGGCCTATGTGGGTGGCGCCGTATAGCACGATCTCAGGTTTATATGTATTTACTGCTTCCTCGATCACTTTTGAATAAGCGTCAGTAGTATAGTTTTCAAGTTCCGGGGCATCAGCCAGATACACCTTGTCTGCACCGCCGGCAAACAGTTCTTCTGCCAGCCCTCCTATCTGGCTGCCGCAAAGCACTGCTGCCAGTTCTGTGTTCAGCGCATCTGCCAGCTTACGGCCTTCGCCCAACAGCTCTATGACTACAGGCATGATCTTGCCCTCTCTTTGCTCAGCGAACACCCATACTCCGTGGTACAGGCCAAGATCCACCTCTGCACTGCCTTCCTCACTCTTACTCAGGGCGCCAAATTTACAGTTTTCCACGCACTGTCCGCAATTGGTGCAGGAACTGCCTATAACAGGATACTTATCCTCCATCACAATTGACTCAAACGGACAGCTTTTCATACATTTCCTGCATCCGATACATTTCTCTTTATCTACAATGATTCCCATGTTATGTACTCCTTCCTCATTATGATCCGCCTCTGCATATTTGTTTTACAGCACATGCTTCTCTCTCAATGCCTCCACCAGGGCCTTTGACATCTCAGCCGCAGTTCCCTCCAGCATTACGCCTTTTCCCTTTGGCGGCGGAGTGAAGGAACGGAATACCTGGGTAGGAGAAGCTTTCAGACCGCAATTTTCAGGATCCAGCTCTACATCCTCATGGTTCCATACTGTGATTTCTTTCTTATAGGCATCTACGATTCCTTTTACAGTCATATATCTGGGCTCATTCAGCTCTTTTACCATTGTCAGCAGACAGGGCGGCTGTACCTCTATGATCTCGTATCCATCTTCCAGCTGGCGCTGTACTTTTATTACACTGCCATTCATTTCCATATCCTGCACATATGTCACCACAGGCATTCCAAGTCTCTCGGCTGTCTGCGGCCCTACCTGAGCCGTATCTCCATCGATAGCCTGGCGTCCTGCAAATACCAGATCCACATCTTTTACCCTTCGGATTCCTGCGGCAAGTGTGGTGGAAGTGGCACATGTGTCAGCGCCCCCAAATGCACGGTCACTGAGCAGATAAGCTTCATCTGCCCCCATTGCCAGACATTCCCTGAGCATCTCAGTGGCCTGGGGCGGCCCCATCGTCAGTACTGCCACTATAGTATCCGGCTCCTTATCTTTTACAGACAGTGCTGCCTCCAGGGCATTTGCATCATCCGGATTTAATATACTTGGGACTCCTTCGCGGATCAATGTACCTTTTACCGGGTCTATTTTTACTTCATTTGTATCCGGAACCTGTTTTACACAGACAAGAATTTTCATTATTTTATCTCCTCTCTCTATTTTAACAGCTGTCCGCTGATTACCATCTGCTGTACCTGGGAGGTTCCCTCATAGATCGTAAACACGCGGCAGTCCCGGTACATTCTCTCAATCTTGTATTCCTTTATGTACCCATAGCCGCCATGGATCTGAAGGGCTTTGGCACAGATCTCATTACATGCCTCTGTGGCAAAATATTTTGCCATAGAAGCTTCCTTGCTGGCTCTGAGCTTCTGATCCATCATATATGCCGTCCTGTATACTAAGAGCTTTGCGGCATCCAGCTGTGTCGCCATATCTGCCAGCATAAAGCTGATAGCCTGGTTCTTGCAGATGGGCTTTCCAAACTGCTTTCTTTCTTTCGCATATCTGACCGCCTCATCAAGTGCACCCTGGGCCATGCCTATTGCCTGGGCTGCGACACCAAGACGCCCTGTATCAAGTGTTTTCATGGCATTGGTGAATCCTCTGTTCAACTCTCCCAGCATATTGTCTTTATGTACGCGCACATTCTCCAGGATAATGTCGCTTGTAGCGCATCCGATCAGCCCCATCTTATGCTCAGGCTTTCCGCAGCTGACTCCCTCCTGCTTCATATCCACGATAAATGCAGTGATCCCTCTGCTGCCCTTGCTCCTGTCAGTCTTAGCATAGACGACTGCATAATCTGAGAGGGGAGCCATGGTAATAAATGTTTTCCTGCCATTTAAGATATAGTAATCACCATCTTCCACTGCCATGGTGGCTACAGAACCTGCATCAGAACCTGCGCCTGGCTCAGTCAGTGCAAAACAGAGCACTTTCTCTCCCGTTACTATGGGCTTTAAATATTTTTCTTTCTGCTGTTCAGTACCGGACAGCAGCAGAGGCCCTCCTGCAAGCGAGTTAGGCGAGGATATATAGAGACTGGCAACTCCGCTGACCCTGGTGATCTCTGACATCACGGCCACATAACCGCGGCAGTCAGATCCGGCGCCGCCCAGCTCCTGGGGAATCTTTATTCCAAAGAATCCGCATTTTGCCATTTTATCTAATATTTCCTGCGGAAATACACCTGTTTCCTCCACCTTATCCAATACTTCGGTGGTTAATTCTTTTTCTGCAAAGCTTCTGGCAAGCTTACGGAGCATTTCATGTTCCTCTGTACAGAAAAGACTATTGAGTTCACTCATGCAACATTTCCTCCTGTAAATTAATTTTATACCAAGTTACTGTTTACTTTCTGAAGCACACTCTGCCGCAGCAGCCCTTTATGATACTGGTCATTCAGCAAGGCCTTTAACTGCTTTCCGTCAGTTTTTCCTGAGGCATTCACAGGCAGCTTTTGAAAGAGCAGATAATACCGCGGTATTTTATATGCCGCCAGCCGTTTAGAGAGATAATCCTCCAGCTCTTCCAGCTTCAATTCCGTTCCCGGCTCTGCAACAAGACAGGCCGCTGCCTCCTCCTGGGTCACGGGATTTGCCACCCCAACTACCTTTGCATCCTGGATAGGAGGGTATTCCAAAAGCACATTTTCTATCTCACCCGGAGAGAGCTTCTCTCCGCTCCGGATTATAATATCCTTGAGACGTCCTGAAACATACAGATAACCTTCTGTGTCAAGATATCCCAGATCTCCTGTATGAAACCAGCCTTCCTGATCATATGCAGCCTGTGTTTCTCTCTCCATCCTGAAATACCCCCGCATCACATTAAATCCTCTGATGCAGATCTCTCCTTCCTGGCCGGCCGGAAGCTCTGTGCTCCCCTCACAGCCGCGTATGGAGATATGTACTCCCGGGATAGCTTTTCCCACAGATACTGCCTTTTTCTCTGCCGGATCTGCGGCGGGAGAAAAAGTAATACTTGGCGATGTTTCTGTCATTCCATAGCTCCTGCTCAAGTTCCTGAAAGGCAGCTTCCTGCATATCTCCAGATAACAGGCCGGAGTGATGCCGGAGCCTGCCAGCACCCCGCTTTTCAGTGACGACAAATCATATTGTCCGAAATCCGGGTTCCGCAGCATGGCCAGGAACATAGTCGGCACACCGCTTAACACTGTACAGCGGCAGCGCTCCACTGTCTCCATCAATTGCAGGGAATGCCCATTCTGAAGCAGGCATACAGAAGCTCCTGCAGCCGCTGCTGACAGAAGGCCTGCTGACAGGCCAAACACATGGAAGAGAGGCAGGCCCAGGCAGAAGGTATCTTCACTTGTCCACTCCATCATGCGGACTGTTTCATAAGCCACCTGTATAACAGCCCCATGCTCCAGCAATACCCCTTTTGGACGGCCCGTAGTGCCGGAGGTAAACAGCATGCACAGTATATCCTCCGGCCGCGGTTTTAAAGCACTCTCAAAAGCGCTGCAGGAACCGTCAGCCGTCAGGGCCTCTCTCAGCTGTTTTTTATTCCACACAGCTGTTTTAGGATGTTTCTGACGGTAACTCCTGGGAAAAGGCTTTTTTTCGTTTAGAAAACAGATACCGGAAAGACTGCTGTATTCCAGCAGATCTAAGAGTTCCGGATCCGTCAGCTTCGGATTGACCATTACAGAAACAGCTCCTATGCGTCCTGCTGCCAGAAACGCCAGAACTAATTCCATTGAATTTTCCCCCAGAACCGCGATCCTGCTTCCCTTTTCCATACCCTGTTCAAGGAAAAAATCCGCCAGTCTGCGGCTGAGATCATTAAGCTGCCTGAAACTGCAGGCCTGATCCTGATAAAGCACAGCCGTCTTATCAGGATACCTTTGAAGATTTTTTTCTATCAGACATTCTAATGTCATATTTTCTGCTGTATAATATTCCATATTCTTTACATAAAGTCCTTCAGGCCGCCCCAGTTCTCCTGGAAGATATCAGGATTCATCAATTTGAGTTCCGGGGATACTGCAGGTGTAAAATCCATGTGCGGCAGGATATCCCTTTCAATCTCGATTCCCGGAGCTATCTCAGTCAATGTCATGACTCCGTCAATCAGCTTAAACACACACCGCTCCGTGACGTATAATATCTCCTGTCCGCTTTTTGCAGCATAGCTGCCTGAAAACGTAACCTGTTCAACTTCCTCAAGGAATTTTTTGCCTTTCCCCTCCTGAGTGATGACCAGTTTTCCGTCCTTTATCTCCTCTTTGCACTTTGCCATAAAGGTGCCCGCAAAAATAACCTTTTTAGAATTCTGGGAAATATTGATGAAACCTCCTGGTCCTGTAAGCCTGTATCCAAAGCCCGGTACATAAAATTTGCTTACATTGATATTTCCCTGTTTGTCGGACTGGGCCAGGCCCAGCACTGCAACATCAATACCGCCCCCATCATAAAAATCAAACATGGACCCGTGGTCTATAGACGCCTGGGGGTTATAGGATGAGCCAAAGTTAGGCAATGCAGCGGGAACCCCGCCAAAATTGCCGCTCTCCGTAGTCAGGATGATATCTTCTGTACATCCCTCCTCTGCAACTACGCTGGCCACATCAGCCGGGATACCTACTCCAAGATTTACCAGATTACCCTTGCGCAGTTCCATTGCACATCTTCTCTCAATGATCTTCCGCTCATTCAGCGGCAGCACAGGCAGGGCATCAATTGGCTTTTTTAAGTTCCCTGCAAAAGACGGCTCATAATAGACGCCTTCTGTCTGCCAGCAGGCATTTATATCTGTCGCCTCCACCACATAATCTACAAGCGCTCCCGGAATCTTTACTTCTTTAGGATGCATCGTCCCTCTTTTTGCCCTGTATTCGACCTGGACAATTACGATACCGCCGCTGTTCTTCGCCGCCTGGGCCACAGCAAGTCCCTCATTGATGGGGCCTTCCTTCTCAAAGGTAATATTGCCGTCCTCATCTGCTGTAGTTCCCCGCAGCAAAGCCACATCCAGCGGAAATGCTTTATAAAAAAGATACTCTTCACCATTAAAGTTTACCAATTCCACAAGCTCTTCAGACGTTACCTCATTCATCTTCCCGCCCTCCAGACGGGGATCAACAAATGTGCCAAGTCCAACCTTGCTTAAAAGGCCAGGCCTGTGAGCTGCAATCTCTCTCCAGAGATTTACAATTATTCCCTGGGGCAGACAATGGCAGGCCATCTTATTAGCACGCACAAGGTCATTCATTGCAAATGCCGACCCAATATGTGCGGCAGACCACTTTGTAACAAGGCCTTCACAGCCCAGTCTTGTCATGCCTCTTTCTTTCCAGTCTCCCATAGCGCTTCCCTGTTTCATAGTCAGATTGCAGGGGTGCCCTGTCTCCCTGAAACAGTCAGCTATAGCTACCGCCACTTCCTCAGGCCATCCGGATAATCCCATACCGGCTACGCCTACGGTGGCTCCGTCAGGAATCAGCTTAGCCGCCTGTCCGGCCGTTATAAATTCCGCCATCGTTATCCTCCTCGTATAATTTAGATTGGTTGAGTTTATTATAATATATAATTATTTTCTTATTTCTGCGGGAAAACAGGAGGTGAAAATCTCTGTACGAAATGTATAGGTTATACGGGGAGAATTGTACTGGAAATACATTGCGGCATCCTTATATATCTGCTGTGGAGCATTTTCAAATGCACCCTAAAACAGGGATGGTGCCATACCGCACCATCCCTGTTACTGCTCCTTATATCTTCCTTACCGCCTCCGGGGCTTCTCGTCGTTTTGTTTTTTCGTTCATAATCTAAAATATTGTGCTCTTTGTATTACTCAAAATTGCCACATACATTTGGCTTTCTATACATTTGCACATAAATTTTAAGAAAGCGCTGCCACTTCTTTCATCTCTTCAAAATACCTTTCAGCAATATACTCCGCCGATTCTGCCCAAAAAGCGTTTTCCGTGTTTTGTAAAGTTTTATAGGTCTGCGATTTATAGAAACGCAAGAGCGCCTCCTCAAAATCAATTCCCAGCTGCTCTTGCATTATATCTACAACAGCTCTAATTTGGATGCAGACATTCATGGTTATATCTTTTCCATTAAAGGTATAAATTACATCATTCATACTTTTCCCTCCCTATGAATCGCAAGTAAGCCAGTGCTTTCTCCGTATGAAAAGACACCTGATTGTTTACCTTGCTATATCTTAAACGCTTAACAGCCTCTTCTCCAGTCAATATCCCTGAAATATAAAGCTGTATAGTTTGCATCGTGTTATCATCCGCAACCGGTCCTATAACAATATCATAAGTATGCTGCGTACCACCTTGTGCTCTGTTCTTTTTAATGAATTCCAGCCACTCTTCGTTCAATGAATCAAAGCGTTTGATTTTAAGTACTTCGAGTTGTATAAAAACCCCTGCCAAAATCCCTCCGGTTACGAGACTTAACGAGATCAATTGATTTAAAATTAAAAGTAGTCCCGTGGTAAACAATTAGTTCCTTAGATTCTTCTCTAATAATTTTATCTACATACTCCATTACTTCTTCAAAACCCACTTGATGGAGATATTCATGCTGAACCATAATTTTTTCAAAAACTTGACATTTATGGAACAATTCTATGACAGCCTCCCCAGGCAAATGATGATGCTTTGCGTATGTTTCCATTGCTCGTATAGATAACATCTCAACATCTGTTTGAATACTCATAGTTTTCCTTTCTACTTGAAATTAGAATTCTTTTTCACCTATAGTATATCCATCTTTTGATGCAAAATCAACAAATACCCACTGCATAAGATTTGAAAAAATGACCCGGACCGGAGGGTTCTCGGATAGGACTTTCCTATCCGAAAACAAAAGTGCGCTTTGTGGATCCATGAGCCTATATTTTGAATAGAGCAGCTTTTGTTTCGCGCGCGTAGCTTCGCATCCTCCCGGAGGATTTTATTTCATAGAAAACTTCTTTTCCTATGAAACAAAACATTAAGGCATCCTCCATCTATCAAATGGAGAATGCCTTAATAAATCATTTTCTTACGGCCTGTACAGACCGCTGAATAATTATACTTAATTTTTGTTACTAATTTTTCTTAGCCGCTTTAGTCTCTGCCTCTGTCTCGTCTTCTGCAGCAGCTTTTGTTGACTTCTTTGATGAGTCTTTTGACTTATCTTTTTTGGAAGCCTCTGTAGCCTTCTCTGTTGCTTTTTCTGTGGCAGCTTCTGTAGCTTCCTCAGTAGCAGCTTCTGTGGCCTTTTCTTCTGTGGCTTTTTCAGTAACAGCTTCTGTCTCTGCCGGATCTAAATTTCCTTCCAATGCTCTGATAAACTTGCCTGTTTCTTTTACATAGATATTATAGATCTTCTGGTCGTCATCAATACCTATCTGTCCGGATATAGTAGTCTCTGTCTTGTCTTTGCCCTTTATCAGATCCAGAGTCACCTTATATGTATAAGTATTATCCTGGTAAACTTCCAGATCTATTTTGCTAACCTCGACAGAATCATAATTATCAGCTGCTAACTCTTCGTATTTTGACGGAATGCGGTCACGTGTCATGATATCAAAGCAATTGTCTGTCGCCATTGAGTCGAATGCTTTAAAATACTCTTCGCTTCCCTTTTCAGCTGTCTTTTCATCTGCCATTGCTTCATTGTACTTTGTAAAACGGTCATCCTTATTTAATGTAAAGAACTC
Source organism: Murimonas intestini (assembly GCA_003148945.1). Classification (GTDB taxonomy): domain Bacteria; phylum Bacillota; class Clostridia; order Lachnospirales; family Lachnospiraceae; genus Murimonas; species Murimonas intestini. Next base: position 367,831 of record QGGY01000002.1, read on the forward strand.
CGTCAGGAACTCTTCCATCTTTTCAGAAGATTCCTTCGGTATTGCAACTACTTCAGCTTCACTCTCTGTTTCCTTCTCAGCCTTTGTAGCTTTTTCTGTCTCTGACTCAGTCTCTGCCTTTGTTTCCTTCTCTGTCTCAGGCTTCGTCTCTTTCTCTGTTTCTGGCTTTGTCTCTTTTTCTGCCTTTGTCTCTTTCTCTGTCTCAGGCTTTGTCTCTTTTTCTGCCTTTGTTTCTTTCTCTGCTTTTGTTTCCTTCTCTGTCTCAGGCTTCGTCTCTTTCTCTGCCTTTGTTTCCTTCTCTGTCTCCGGTTTTGTCTCTTTTTCTGCCTTTGTTTCCTTCTCTGTCTCCGGTTTTGTCTCTTTCTCAGCCTTTGTTTCCTTCTCTGTTTCTGGCTTTGTCTCTTTTTCTGCCTTTGTCTCTTTCTCGGCCTTGGTAGCTTTTTCTGTTTCTGACTCAGTTTCCTTCTCAGCTTTTGTAGCCTTCTCTGTTACTGGCTCAGTTTCTTTCCCGGCCTTTGTGGCTTTCTCTGTTTCGGTCTCTGCTTCTGTCTCTTTTTCTTTACCGGCCTTGGCTGCCTTCTTAGTTTCACTCTCTTCTTCTGTCTCAGCCTTTGTGGCCTTTTCTGTTTCGGTCTCTGATTCTTTACCGGCCTTTGTGGCTTTTTCTGTTTCAGTCTCTTTTTCTGTCTCAGCCTTTTTTGTTTCAGCTTCTGTTTCAGCGGCCTGCTCAGTTTCTGTTTCAATCACTTTTGTTTCTTTTGTCTGAGAACTCTGCTGTGTCTGTCCACAACCTGACGCTACAAGCAGCATCGCGCTCAGAAGAAAATAATACCGTCTCTTCATTGTGTTTCCTCCATAAATACATTAGAATTATTTGATTTGCAAGGTAATACCTTTTTATGCCATATTACCATATTTAACTTTATTAATCCTTAAATATTCCTTAATACGTATGACAAAAACACCAGAATTCACCCTGTATTTGTTACTAAATGACAGAAACATAAAAGAATATTCATATTTCGCTCAGCTAATTGACCAGAATCAAAATCCTGATCAGGCCGGATTCCGTCTTAATGCCAGTATAACTCCCAGCAATCATCCTTGCCAAACAACCAAGTTATTACTTTGAATTATACTGGGATTTAACTTCCCGGATCATATTTTTATACCACAGTGCACTATCCTTACACGTCCTCTTCTGAGTCTCAAAATCTGTATGGACAAGCCCGTATCTGGCATTAAATCCGCCTGACCATTCCCAGTTATCCAGCAGTGACCAGGCATAATATCCTCTGATATCGATTCCATCTTCAATCGCCTTCTTGATCCATTCCAAAAAGCCGTTTATATACTGTATACGCTGTGCGTCATGAATACTGCCGTCTTCCCGGATTTCTTCCGTGCAGTTATATGTCCCGTTTTCCGTCACATAAATGGGAATGTCAAGCTTGTATTCATCTTTTAAAATATGTGCGGCATCATATACTGCTTTGGAATAATATTCCGCACCATTATCCATGTAATTGCCGCCGATAAATTCTTTTTTCTGCTTTTTAAGGAGCTCAGGGTCCGCACAGTCCACCACACGGTTATAGCAGTTAAGGCCGAAGAAATCCAGTTTCTGGTTGATCTTCTCCATATCACCTGGCATCATCTGCGGCATACAATTATTTTCTTTCATATAAGCCAGCAGCCCTTCAGAATAGCATCCGCAAAAAATCGGGTTCAGATAAGACCTGTAAGATTTTTCATTTTCCAGTTCCGCCAGTTTTTTGTCCCCTTCATGGTCCGCTCTCAGCGGATGATGGTTCCAGATATCCACAACGATCCCAATTTCTGCGTTTGACAGGTTTTCTTCCCTGAACCTGCGCACCCCTTCCCCATGTGATAATAAAACATGATGGTTCGCCTGACGTCCGTACTGTTCATTTTTACGTCCCGGAGCAAAAAATCCTGCCGCATAGCCTACATAAGTCGCAATTGGTTCATTAATGGTGGCCCACAGAGGAATGCTGTCCCCAAATTCTCTGAATAATAAAGAGGCATACTCCCCATACCAGTTTATAATGTCCCTGTTCAGCCAGCCGCCCTCTCTTTCCAGCTCATAGGGAAGGTCCCAATGATATATGGTTGCATTTGGCATGATCTCCTGCCGGTGCAGCTCGTCTATCATCCGTTTATAGTAATCCAGCCCCTTCTGGTTCACCTTCCCTTTTCCATCCGGCAGTATCCTGGACCATGAAAAAGAAAAGCGGTAAGATTCTATATTTAATTCTTTCATCAGCCGGATATCTTCCTTCCACCTGTGATACATATCACATGTAGTATCCGGTGTCGTATTGTCAGCAATTGTCCCCGGTATCCTTGCAAATACATCCCATATGGACAGTCCCTTACCGTCCTCCAGCGCTGCCCCCTCTACCTGGGGCGCACTTGTAGCCACCCCGAAAACAAAATCCTTTTTGAATTTCATACTTCTTTCTTCTCCTTCCATATGCGCTCTTTACTGTAGATCACATTGCCACATTTTCCATCCAGTCTCTCAAACCTCTCATTGCATTTCTTTGCCACACAGGCCTTCATCCCCATAAATTCAAATGGCACATCATCCGTTTTCCTTTCCATAATATCACCGCATAAAGCAGCCATATTTTCCAGAATGTCACAGCCTGTCTCCATCACCTGATGTGAAATAAATACCCTGTCATACCTCCCTTTTGTTTTCTCCGCCACCGCCACAGTAGTATCCCGATATTCCTCAACAGGACTTGATTCCGGTGCGAACAGGAATGTAGAATTATTGCAGGCATCTCCCAGGATCAGGATTTTTTCCTCTCTGATCAGAAAGCACATACTTCCCTGTGTATGCCCCGGATATGAGACTGCCACAATGTGGATACCGCCAAGGTCAAGCACCATGCCGTCTTCCAGATCCAGAAATTCTTTTTCAGGCATGGGAGGAACAAAGTCTTCTTCCCTGATCTGTGAGAAAATTTCCGGCGAAAGGCCTGCCTCCATATATCCTTTGCGCTCCGGTAAAGGAGACATCGCCTTATACAATTCCACGTCCTTATTATTCATGTATACCCTGTCAAATTCCGGCGCTCCCAGGGCATGGTCGATGTGGCCATGTGTCAGCAGGACGTTCAGGGGCTTTTGTGTCAGGGCAGTGACAAGTTCCTTAAGCTGCCCTACCCCAAGGCAGGTATCAATCAGCGCCGCTTCTTCCTCACCTTCTATCAGGTACAGGATTTCTCCCGTCAGGCTGCGGATCGCAGTAATATGTTCATTTACCTTCTCTGTATTGTAATAATCCATTTCTTCCCTCCCGAATCATATTCTCACGGTCTGTGCAGACAGCAGCAAAACTTTACCTACTATCCCCGCAGGAGACAATGGCGCCGGAACTCCCATTCCTGCCACATCCGCACCCATGGCTGCCGCTTTCCTCTCCAGGGTAGTCGCCACCTCTATGGCTAGTGTAACTTCTCCGTCCAGATTCCCCAGCTCATAGTAATATGGCTGTGCAGTGCGCATACCCACAGATTTTCCGTTCACAAATACTTCTGCTGATTCATAGGCATCCTCTATCCTGAGGACTGCCGATTTTAAATTATCTGTATATATCTTCGTTTCATACCGGTAGAAGCCTGAAAATTCAGGGTGGAGCCTGGCCATCCCTTCCGTCAGTTCTGCCTTCTCCTCCCCAAAAAACTCCGGATAAGATTTAGCTTCACATCTGGAAACTGTAAAGTCCGTCAGCTCTGTTGCCTGAACCAGCTCTTCTACTGCCTCCGGGCTATCGCCCCCCGGCTTCTTCACATCTTCAGCCCTGCCTCCTGCTGCTTCACGCCCTTCGTTCCTTCCTCCCAGGACATCCATCCCCCCGGACACTGTCAATACAAGCATCTCCAGAGGCGCCAGCTTCACATAGACTTTTGTCCCCTCTTCTATCTCCCTTGTCTTTACAGGAAGCAGGCGGTTATCCCACCCATCATAAGCTGCCAGGCTGCCTTTTACGGGCAGCGTCACCCACTGGCTGAACTCATTTCCTGCATCTTCATTTAAAATAAGATAAATATCTCCGCCATTCTCGTAATGATAGACTGTCAGATAACGTGCCTTTGGCTCTGTCTTGGCAGTCCTGAGAGGAAACTGTGCAAACTGGCCTGCAAGCTCTTTTACCGGAACTACTGTACAGCCTGAAAGCTTCTCTGTCATATCTCTGCTCATATCCGGCGCCGCATCGCTTATCCCCTCCGGCAGGCGTCCAGTAAAGATCACGGGGAATCCCTGCCCCTGAGCCTTTATGGCAAATTCCGCAGCCGCCCTTGTTATAAACCGGGAGCCTGAGATCACCAGCGCTCTCAGCTCTGTACCATTCACTCTCAGTATTTTCTCCTTCTCATCAAAAGAAGCGTTGTATAGATCAGGTTCAGCGAACACATCAGAAGGAATCAGCAGAAAATTGATCTGGTTCTCTGTCAGGTATCTGCAGGCATGTATGTTGCTCTCATATTCCCCTGCCCACTGGCTCTCCCCATGGTAAAGAAGCGCCACCTTCGCACAGTCTGTGCCGCCGTCGATCAGATGGCAGATGCGGTTCGTATAAGCCATCAGCGCCCCAAAAGCACGATACTGGGGATTCTCACCATGTGCATAAAAATGAGGCGGACAGTCCGGGTCAGGAAACGCTTTCGGAGAAAACGCATGGGGGACAAAACGGTTTACGCCCCTAGCCAGAAAATGATCCATCAGATATTTCTCTGTGCGCACTCCCAGCCTCCATCCATATGCCCCAAAGTTTTCACACATACAGCGCCCTTTTTTCTTAGGATCTACAGCAGCCGCAGAGGCCCCCATCCTTCCCAGCATATAGTGATAAAATCCCGCATCATCCTGGCACATCTGCGGCTGTCTTCTCGGTGCATCCTGTGCTCCGGGCACTACCTGGCCGCCGATATTATCAATGCCCGCCATATGCTGGCCGGATAAGCCCCTGAAAAAATGCCCCATACTTGGTCCCAGATTTGCATTAGAATCACAATCCTCCAGCATATGACCTATATATTCTGTCCCATGCTCCTGACACCATTCTCCCAGCTGGTTTGAAAAACACTCAGACACCAGCCTGCTGACCGCATTCATATATGCAATGCGCATCCTGGCCGTCAGATGAGTATCTGCATCCTGGCTCCACAGACAGTTCAGATGAGATCTCCATCCGTCATCCCCATATTCCCGTGTAAAGGCCTTTTCCATTTCTTTTGACCAGGAAAGCGGCATATCCGGTTTCCCTATCAGGTCACCAGCCGTATATCCCGGGGTATTTCCAATTGGCGGCTCGTCACTGAAAAAACCTGCTATCACATTTCCAAAATATTTCCCGTATCTTCTATAATGGGGTTCATAGACAGCGTCTATCAGCAGACGGCAGGAGTCCCTGTCCAGAAAATTTATATAGTCATTCCGTCCTTTTGCATCTCTTGTCAGATAGATTATGTAAATCTTCCAATATCCTTCCGGCACATCCCATATCAGTCTACTGCCTTTTATATCCTCTGTCAAATCAACTGTCTCTCCCTCTGCGCCGCCCTCCAGGATGCGGGACGCAAGGACACGAAACAGCCGGTCATCATTAAATTTTCTGATTCCCTCCGGCTCGGGAGGCATCCATGGCGGTGCCGGCTGCGGCCTGGCATAGGCCGCCACGTCAATTTCCATTTCCTTCCTGGGCCCCCAGGATCCTAATGTATTATAATCCAGATACTGGTGGCAGTACATGGCATCTGCATTTACGACTGCACCGGCAGCATACCCGGTGGGAAAATGCTGGTCATCCAGGATCCATACGCGCATATTTCTCTTTACCGCTTCATCCAGAATGATGTCCATGTCTCTCCACCACCCGGGTCCTGCAAAATCAGGATGAGGACGGCTCTCCACACATACCTCATCTATATTAGATTCCTTGATCGCTTTCATATATTCTCTTAATACGGCTTCCTCTTCCCCATGCTGCCAGAAAAAAGGCAGAATATAATTTCCGCCCTTATTCTCTAATAATTGTGTAACCCTTTCTCTCAGGTCCATAATCTCTCCTCTCATTCTTTCACCCCGCCCAGTGTGATTCCTTTTACAAAGTACTTCTGGAAAAACGGGTAAGCGCACATTACCGGCAGGATACCGATCACAGCAACTGCCATACGCATTGTAGTGGACGGCAGCTGCTGGGTGGCCTTTGCCGCCAGCTCCGAGTTATTTGCCAGGAAATTGATATTTTCATTGATCTTATTTAACACGATCTGGATCGTAAAATACTGTGAACCTCCATTTTCTGTCAGGAAATACAGGCCATTCGTCCAATCATTCCAGTAACCGATGCCTGTCATCAGCCCTATTGTCGCCAGGATCGGCACTGACAGAGGAAGCACTATTTTAGTAAACACAGAAAATACGCCTGCACCGTCAATTTTTGCCGCCTCCAGAATACTGGGGCTGATACTGTTAGTGAAATAATTTTTAACCAGCACCACATTAAACGGACTCATCAGAAACGAAGGGACGATCAATGCCCAGATGGTGTTCTTTATGTGGAAGATATTTGAGTATACATAATAGCTCGCCACGATCCCTCCGTTAAAGAGCATAGTAAAAATGCTCAGAAACATCAGAATTTTATGTCCGGGCAGTTTATCGTTGCTTACAGCAAAGGCAAATGTACTTGTAATAACAAGGCTTAAAACTGTACCCACAACTGTCACTACAATTGTCATCATATATGCACGCCCAATGGTCCCCCATTCAGAAGCAATATACTTGTATGCTTCCAGGCTCCATTTCGCCGGTGCGAAGGAATAGCCATTTATAAGCGCTGTCTGGTTATCCGTGAAAGAAGCAATTACCAGCAGGACAAATGGGAGCAGCGCCAATAGAGATCCAATGATCATGACTGCATGTGCCGCAATCTGCCATACGGTGCTTTCATTTATTTTTCTTTTCTCATTCATGGTATCCCTCCTTAAAACAATGCATTCTCTTTGCTGACCCTGCGGATGAAAGCATTCGCTCCAAGGATCATCACAAACCCGACAATAGACTGATATACGCTGGCCGCACTTGACATACCGAAATCACTGCTCTTCATCAGCGCGTTATAGACATATACATCAATGGTCCTGGTCACGCTGTACAAAGAACCGCTGTTCATGGGTATCTGATAGAAAAGCCCGAAATCTGAATAGAAGATACGCCCGATCTGAAGGACGAACATAGTAATAATCGTGGGCTTTAAAAGTGGAATAGTAATACGCTTAATCTGCTGCCATTTAGAGGCCCCGTCCAGAGTAGCTGCCTCATAATAATCCTGGCTGATGCCCACAATGCTGCTGTAGTAGATAATCATGGCATAGCCGACGCCTTTCCACAGGTGCACAAAAGTCAGGATAAACGGCCAGTATTTTGGCGTGTTGTACCAGGATACGGGATCCATCCCCAGATTAGCCAAAATCCCATTATTGATCAGTCCTGTCTCAGCTGAGAGCAGAGCATAAGCCAGATAACTGGCGATTACCCAGCTCATCAGATATGGCAGAAGGATCAGGCTCTGGTACAGCCTGCTGGCAACCTTGCTTCGTATCTCATTGATGAGAATGGCTATCCCAATGGCAAACACTGTCGTCAGGATGATAAATGCTATATTATAAAGCAGTGTGTTTCTCGTAATCGTCAATGCGTCCTTAGAAGCAAAAAGGAATTTAAAATTATCAAATCCGCACCAGTCACTGCCAAAGATCCCCTTTCTAAAGTTCAGATTCTTAAAGGCTATGACAATACCGAACATGGGGAGATAATTATTGCAGAGCATGTAAATGACACCTGGAAGTGCCAGCAGATAATACGGGAGATATTCTTTCCAGCGGAATTTCTTTTTTGTCTTTCCTGCATTTTTCCCAGGAACTACTTTTTTATCAGACATTTTAACCCTCCTTTAGGCGGAAAAAGGCTCCGGGATGATCCCCGGAGCCTCCCTCTCATTCATTTTATCAGGGCAGCCATCCAGTAACCGGACAGCTGCGCTTCCATATTCTATTATTCCTGAGCCGCTTTCCATTCGTCATACTGTCTCTGATTTTCAGCGATAACCTCATCGATGCCCGCCGCTTTCAGGGAGCTTCTGAAGTTCTCCAGCTCTGTCGCAGGATCCACTACCCCGAGGCCAAGGACTGCCTGGTACTGGGTGATGACATCGCTGACTGCCGCATACTGTGTCTTCACAGGTTCGCTGTTGAAACAATATCCAAGTGCCTTCGAAATATGTTCTTCTTTGACAGATTCATTAAATTCTTTCATTTTATCATAATAAGTCTCATCCATAGGAGGCAGCTGATAATCCTGCATCTTATCGCCCCAAACATTTAAGATAGCCGTATATGGCGTGTTGCTGCTGTCAATCCCTTCCGGGTACTCGATCAGGCAGTCGCTTCCCTCCTGGAAATTCCAGTGTTCCCCTTCAATACCGCGGTAGATCAGGTTAATGAGATCTTTATCCTTATATGTAAGGTACAAAAACTCCATCGTCTTCTCCGGGTTGTCACAGGTGATCGGGATCATCCACTGTGTAACCTGATACAGCTGAGTCATAGATGTCGGCGCTGATGTATACAGAGGAACAATTTCTGTCCCTACATAATCCTGCATTAAACGGGTGTGGTTGAGGATCATGTCCGGCTCTGCACTTGAAAACATCCCGAAATAATTTCCTGTCTGCATCTGTACAAGGGAAGAATCTGTCACTGTATTACAGTCTTTGGACAAATAGCCTTCCTCAAACCAGGTCCTCACTGTATTACAGAAGCTCTCAAATTCTGCTGTCTCAAAATAATTTACGATTTCGTCCCCGCCGTTGCCATAGTCTGTCAGAACACCTGACGCATATGTGGCACCCAGCTGGTCTGTGTGGTCAAAGAAAGAATACAGCGGGTCTTCACTTCCGTTTATAGCTACACAGTGGAACGCCCCTCCTTCCCCTTCCTGAACTACTTTAAAAATATCTGTCAGCTCATCTGCCGTATAAATTTTATTCTCGTCATATTCAATGTTGTATTTATCCAGCAAATCTTTACGGCACTCAAAAGCTTTTACACGCGCCATTTTTTCTTCTGTGGGAATTCCGTAAAGAGCGCCATTAAAATAACCGCCATTCATAGCAATTCCTTCTGCTGTCAGTATGTCCTGGCCATACTCCTCTACCAGGTCATCCAGCTCGATCAGCATGCCTTTATTTACATAATTGGCTACACCGCCTTCAAAAATGCTGATTGCCAGATCCAGTTTTTCTCCTGAGGATACCATCAGGCTTGTGGTATTGTTCGTTTCAAAAGCGCTTACAGGATAGAATGTCACATGGACGCCAATCTCAGATTCTACACGTGCATTGATTCCATCCTCCACCTTCTGCAGATCCGGCGGTGTAGTTCCGAGAGTCGGATACTGGATAACTATCTCATAGATGTCATCCTCCGCTGCTGATACAGTCATACCACTGGTCATTCCCATGGCCATGACAGCCGACATTGCAAGTGCTGCTGCTCTTTTCAATTTCATTTTTGTTTCCTCCCTTGATTTGTTTTCGTTGACTCTTTGTCATCTGTTGGGATAATTGTATAATAATTCTTATGCTCCAACAATTATGGAACCCGACATTCTATTTCACTTTTACGACTTTGCTTATTATAATTTTACGATCCATATTTTCACTTTTACGACTTTATTTTCAAACAAGCCCTGGTCCGGTACAGGGAGATATGTATATAAATACCGGGAATGCTGGATTTTTACAGCATCCCCGGTATTTATATATGCCAGAGCATTTTTCAAGTTACTGTTCACTCCGTGACCAGTAACACGCTCCGGCCGTGTACTCTGCTCCTCTCTGGTCATATTTCTTCCTGCATATGATCCTTTCTGTACTGTGAAGGCGTACATCCATAATATCTCTTAAAAGAGGACGCAAAATACGGATAATTATTATATCCGGCCCTCTCTGCCGCTCTGTTTACATCGTTCTTCGGGTTTTCCAACAAAAGGCCTGCCAGCTTCATCCTCTCCTGAATCAGATACTGGCTGATCGACATCCCGCTTTCCTTCTTAAAGACGCGGTTCAGGTAATCCTTATTCAGAAACAGGGCATCAGCAATATCAGCCACCTGAAGTTCACTGTCACTCAGATGTCTGCTGATATACTCCTCCACTTGTTTTGCTATTTCTTTTGGGCTTCTCGTATTCCTTCCCGCTGCCTCCGGCTCTTCTTCGGGGCTTTCTGCCGCATAATACCTGGACAGCGCCTTATCCTTCCTGCGTGCCTCTGCTGTCTCACATACTTTGCGCAGACGCTGTTCAATCACTTCATAGGGAGCAGGCTTTAAAATATAATCACTGCTGCCCAGTGAAATCGCCTCCTGCGCATATTCAAAACTGGCGTGGCAGGTCAGAAAGATACAGGCGATCTCCTGATTGCTTTCCCTGATCATCCGAAGCAGATCTATTCCGCTGTCTCCGGGCATTTCAATGTCACAGAGCATAATATCTACCTGCTGGGCTCTTATTATCTGCAGGGCACGTTCCGCGCTGCAGGCTGTCCAGATACTGCCGTCGATGCCGCAGGCTTTCCAGTTGACACCGTCCATCATTCCCTTTATAGCCACCATCTCATCATCTACGATTAACAGATTCACATTTCCTCCTCCTTTGGCAGTACAATAGTAAAACAGGTGCCTTCACCCAGTTCTGATTCAACTGTGAGTTTTCCTCTCTCACCATAGAAATAACGTATTCTTCTGTATGAATTTGCAATTCCCACATGCACACGCCCCTGGTTTTCCTCCGGAAAAACTCCATTGTTAATATTATCAGCCATTTCAGGATCCATTCCCGGGCCGTCATCTGCTATGATAAAGACCGCCTCATCCTCCGACGTGTACGCCTCTAAACGTATATGTACTTTCTGGTCATAATTTATCACATGCTTAAATATATTTTCTATGAAATTATGTATCAGAAGCGGCGGCACAGGCACTTCCAGCGCTTCAGGCTCCACTTCATATACAACTTCATACCAGTTGGGATACCGCATTGCAGACACTTCCAGATATTTCTGGATCAGGACAAATTCTCTCCCGAAGGGCTGCAGGTCTTTTCCGCTCTGAAAAATATGCCTGAAATAATCAGAAAGATAAAGAGCCAGTTTCTGGATGTTCTGATAGTTCTCAATCTGTGCAAAGCTGTAAAGCAGATTGAACATATTCAGCAAAAAGTGAGGGCGGATCTGCAGCTGCAGATTTTTTAATTCCATCTTCCGTTTTTCCAGCTGCATTCTCTGACTTTCAAGTTCCTTTTCATAATTCTCTATCTTGAGCTCCTGGATCCTGTCCGCCATGGAGTTAAATGTACTGTCGATAACCTCAAATTCTTCGGAAGACTTCTGATGGGGAATACGGTAAGACTGCTCGCCGCTCTCCAGATGTTCCATAGCATTTCTTATCCTTTTAAGGGGAGAGAGTACAATTCTATGCATGGCCAGGACAAGTACAGGTATCAGAAGCAGATACAGGCCAACCAGCACAAGACACAGGATCTGGAGCAGTGAAAGCCTGGAATAGCTGTCCTTGCGAGGCACAAACATACTCATCTGAAGATCAGACTTTTGGGAGACTGTATTTACATAAAGTGTTTGTTCCGGAACTTCTATACTCTCCTGCCTTTTGGAAAACCGGACATCCGTCTCCGAGAAGCTGGAATTTCTCTCTATCTCCGCAGCCAGATTTTCTAAAGAAAACAGAGCTCCATAATAAAAGTCATCCACTGCGCAGATTTTAATCACCCATTTGATCCCACCTATATTTGCAATAGACCAGTTACCATATCCAACCCCTGCATTTTCTTTCATCCATTCTATGATCTTCTCTTTCTGCCGGAGCATTTCCATCTCATTTTTTCCTTCCAGTGCAGTCAGACTGGCATATGTCTCTTCATATTTTTTGCCATACCAGAAAAAACCATCTGCCAGAGCTTTATTCCCTGCATTGCTGTTCAGATAACGGGCCAGCTTTGTCTCCGCCCGGTAATATGCCCCGTCACGCTCCCCCTGTGCAGCAAAGATATGGAAATCTTCCCGGTCTTCTACCATAGAATAAAAGAATTCATTCATAGCCTCGATCCTGTTGTCCAACTGCTGCATAGCCAGATTAGACATACTCTCCATAGACTGTTCTGTCTGTATACGAGCACTCCACAGAGACTGCCCCACAGTCACAATAGCGATCAGATTAAAGGGGAGGATCAGCAGGATCAGGATCCAGACAAGCTTTCCCGTTATAGAATTCCATATTTTTATTTTCTCAATTTTCATACGCATCACCTCGCGACTCTGAGTTAAGTATAAGCTGTGTTATTCTTATATGTCAAGATATCTGGAAATCGTTACTGGTCACTCCGTGGCCAGTAACCTAAAATCTCACACTTGACATGCAGTTCTCATTCTGTTAGTCTCTATACTAAATCTGATCCATCCCGAAAAATACAGATACATAGAAAGTTTAAAAATTGAAGAATAAGAAAATTACAAATAAGTACAACAAGGAGGGGATTTATATGGCAAATACTGTTACCGAATACTATAACAATTATGATGAGGAACACCGGTTATTTAAAGATAACCTCCACCGCATCGAATGGCTGACAACGATGCACTTCTTTGACAAATTATTGAAACCTGAGTCAAAAATTTTCGACGGATGCGCGGGAACCGGCAGTTATTCCTTTGCCCTGGCTGAAAAAGGCCATCATGTCACTGCCAGTGACATCGTTCCATCTAATGTGGCGCTTATCCGCTCCAAACAGCAGAACACACCCATCCTCCGCGATATATTTACAGGAGATATCTGCCATGTTCCCCAATATACTGATGAGTACTTTGATACTGTCCTTTGCATGGGAGCTTTCTATCATTTAGATCATAAGACAAGAATTTCAGCCATGCAGGAATGCCTCCGGTTACTAAAAAAGGACGGCCTTTTGGCAGTCAGTTATATCAGCCTCATGGCGAGCCTGGCATTAAATTTACATGAACATCTGGAAAATATAGATACGATCAGAGACTGCTACCATAAACAAACCTTCGGCGATTCCTTTACTTTTATGACACCTCAGGATGCCGAAAGCCTGGCTGGCCTTTTTTCTCTAAAAATAGTTAAGCATCTGACTACTGACGGACCTGCTTATTTATATGCAGATAAGATAAATTCAGCTGACAGTGATAATTTTAATAAATACATACAGCTGCATATAGAGACATGTGAAGATAAAAGTATACTGGGATTGGGACTGCATGGACTGATCATATTTCAGAAATGCGAACGATGAATCGTGTTGCAGGGTGGCGTTGCTGACATTCTTTTATTTGATTTGTCGCTAGCTTAACATAGAAAAACCACCCTATACTTTGACCGGTAGCAGGGTGGAATTTCTACTTTACTATTGGGCCAACCCACCTTGTGGGCGGTTGTCCCTCTTTATGTCTATATCATAACAGATTTCAGTTATCTATTCAAGAATTTTTTACAGTATGTAGTTGAAAAAGAGCGCTACAGTATATGCTGCAGCGCTCTTCTTACACTCTATTTTTTATCGAAACTACACAAGCTCGATAAGAACTTCCATAGCTCCGTCACCTCTACGCTGGCCGATCTTTACGATCCTGGTGTAACCACCATTGCGGTCTGCGTATTTAGGAGCGATATCTGTGAATAATTTCTCAGCGATATCAACTTCTTTAGTATTTTTCTTCTTTCCAGCTGCTTCCTGCGGAACTTCCTTTACAGTGTAAAGAATTTTCTTCATCTCTCTTCTTGCATGAAGTCTGGAAGGAGCATCCTTCTTGATTTCTTTCTGAACTTCATCGTAAACGGTTACTTTCTTGCCATCTACAACTTCTTTCACTCTCTTGCCGTCTTTGTCTTTTCTTGCTACCTTTGCAGTAACTGTAACGGTCTCAAAATTGTCTTTTTCCCTTACTGCCATAGCAATAAGTTTTTCAACAACTTTACGGATTTCTTTTGCTTTTGCTTCTGTTGTAACCATTTTACCATTATGAAGTAAAGAAGTTACCTGAGCTCTGATCAATGCCTTTCTCTGGCTTGATGTTCTGCTAAGTTTTCTATAACCTGCCATTTTAATTTCCTCCATTTGTGGAACATCCGGAAACGCACTTCGGGCTTACTCACCGGATGCTGTCTTGTCCATAATGTTTATTATTCGTCGCTTGGATTAAGCTGTAAGCCAAGCTCCTTTAATTTGCCTAAAACCTCTTCTAATGATTTACGTCCTAAATTACGAACTTTCATCATGTCTTCTGAAGTTCTGTTGCACAATTCTTCAACGGTATTGATACCGGCTCTCTTTAAGCAGTTATAGGAACGAACAGATAACTCTAACTCGTCAATGTTCATTTCCAATACTTTTTCTTTTTCATTGTCTTCTTTTTCAATCATTACTTCTGCGGATTTCGCATTTTCTGATAAGTCAATAAACAAGCTTAAGTGTGCGCTCAGGACTTTTGCAGCCAGGCTGACTGCTTCATCCGGCGCCAGAGTACCGTTTGTAAATACATCTAATGTCAGCTTATCGTAATCGGTAATCTGACCTACACGGGTGTTCTGAACAGTCAGATTGACACGCTCTACAGGTGTGTAGATAGCGTCCACAGCGATAACACCGATAGGCATATCATCTGTCTTGCCTTTATCTGCGCTCACATAGCCTCTGCCCTTCGTGATGGTGAGTTCCATGTAAAGCTTACTGTCAGCACCGCCGTTTAAGGTTGCGATAACCTGGTCGGGGTTCAGTATCTCGATATCCTGATCTGCCTGGATATCTGCACCAGTAACTACGCCTTCGCCTTCAAATTCAATATAGGCAACTTTTGCTTCATTCGTCTCACTGTTATTCTTAATAGCCAGTGATTTGATGTTCATAATAATTTCGGTAACGTCTTCTTTTACACCAGGAATGGAACTGAATTCATGAAGTACACCTTCAATCTTCACCTGGCTCACTGCTGCTCCAGGTAATGAAGACAGCATGATTCTCCGAAGGGAATTGCCCAGTGTTGTTCCATAACCTCTTTCAAGAGGCTCAACAACAAATCTTCCGTATTTCTTGTCGTCTGATATCTCAGTTATCTCAATTTTTGGTTTATTAAAATCGAACACTACAATGCCCCTCCTTTTGGGTTATCTTTGTTTTGAGGGTTTCGAAATCACTTTAATTATTTAGAATATAATTCGACGATAAGCATTTCATCAACCGGCACATCGATAACTTCTCTTGCAGGAAGTTCCTTTACTGTGCCCTTTAAAGCTTCCTGGTCAGCCTCTAACCACTCCGGAACAAGTCTTCCGCCTGTAGCTTCCAGGATATCTTTATATCTCTGGGAACCTTTGCATTTTTCTTTGATTTCCACAGTGTCACCAGCTTTTACTAAGTAAGAAGGAATGTTAACCTGCTTTCCGTTTACCATAACATGCTTATGGTCAACGATCTGCCTTGCTTCTTTCCTTGTTCTGGCAAATCCTAAACGGTAGATTACATTATCAAGTCTGCTCTCTAATGTGATCATCAGGTTAGGGCCTGTCATACCCGGCATTTTTTCAGCCTTCTCATAATAGTTTCTGAAAGGTTTTTCCAGAACGCCATAGATGAATTTTGCTTTCTGTTTTTCTCTTAACTGTAAACCATACTCACTTACTTTACGGTTTGCTCTCTTTAATTCTCTGGTTGATTTTTTATCAATTCCTAAATATACCGGATCCAGACCGAGTGAACGGCATCTTTTAAGAACAGGAACTCTATTAACTGCCATTTTAACTTTCCTCCTGATTAGACTCTTCTACGTTTTGGTGGACGGCATCCGTTATGCGGAACCGGAGTTACGTCTCTGATACTTGTTACTTCAAGACCACATGCCTGAAGGGCACGGATTGCTGCTTCACGTCCTGAACCAGGTCCTTTAACAAAAACATCCACTGTTTTAAGGCCATGTACTAAAGCTGCTTTTGTAGCAGTTTCAGCTGCCATCTGAGCTGCATATGGAGTAGATTTCCTTGAACCTCTAAATCCCAGACCACCGGCACTTGCCCATGATAAAGCATTTCCTTCAGCATCTGTCAATGTTACGATTGTGTTATTGAAAGATGACTGGATATGTGCCTGTCCGCGTTCAACGTTTTTTCTGACACGCTTTTTTGTCACTTTTTTGGTAACTTTTTTAGCCATTTTAAACTAACCTACTTTCTCGTTTTCTAAATTAATGTGTTTATATAATAGACCGCACCGGAATCATGCTGCACTTAGCAGCCTGCATCCCTTAAGTGCACTATTTCTTCTTGTTTGCAACAGTTCTCTTAGGACCTTTTCTGGTTCTTGCATTTGTCTTAGTCTTCTGTCCACGTACAGGAAGTCCCTTCCTGTGACGGATTCCCCTGTAGCATCCGATCTCCTGAAGTCTCTTGATGTTCATGGCGATCTCTCTTCTTAAATCACCTTCTACAGTCTGAGATTCATCAATAACGTCACGGATTCTTCCTACTTCCTCATCTGTCAGATCTCTGACACGAGTACTCGGATCTACCTTTGCTTCTGCAAGGATTCTGTTTGAGCTTGTTCTACCAATACCATAGATATAAGTCAAGCCGATTTCTACACGTTTTTCTCTTGGTAAGTCTACACCAGCAATACGAGCCATGTAATTTTTTCCTCCATTTTCTGCTGACAGCTTTTTTTGTACAGCCCACTGTCCCGGGCGGACAATGTCTGAAATGTGTGTACTCTGAAGCTGTCTTAAGTTATATTGTCCCTAATTGAGATGCCAGGTTGGGCATCCAGCCGCATTTTAGATACGACCTTTCCGTAAGTATAGATATAAGAAGACATGGTACCTGCTGAGCCTTCCGCTGGTTTCCCAGACCTTACGGTATTATAAGCAATATAAATGTGAATCAAGTTCACTCTATATTCTTATCAGCACGAACAACTAAGCCGCGTGGTTCATGCTGCAGCCGCACAATAAACCTCACAAACTTAACCTTGTCTCTGTTTGTGTTTCGGATTTTCACAGATTACTCTGATGCTACCCTTTCTTTTGATGATCTTGCATTTCTCGCAAATTGGTTTAACTGATGATCTAACCTTCATTGTGGTAAATCCTCCTTTCATACCGATTGGCCGCCCTTTTTTGGGCATAATAAGGCATAAAAAATACACCTCTTTACAAAGTACGAGTGTTATTATAGCATCTGTATACAAAAAAAGCAAGTGTTATATTTAAAAAATTATACCTGGATATGTAAAACAGCAAGACACCAGATCCGATGCCTCACTGTTTCCATTATCAGCTTAAATTCTATTATATACAGAATTAAAAATGCCTTATTTATCTCTCCATATGATCCTGCCCTTAGAGAGGTCATACGGTGACATTTCTATAGTTACCTTATCTCCCGGCAGGATACGGATAAAATTCATGCGGAGCTTTCCGCTGATATGTGCCAGTATCTCATGCTTATTCTCAAGTTCTACCCTGAACATTGCATTTGGGAGCTTTTCTAATACGGTTCCTTCTACTTCAATAACATCTGCTTTTGACATCTTAAACCTCCTGAATCGAATTTGTCATCTTAAGACTTTTTAGTATTCGTTTAATTTCTTCATTTTTATATTCTCTGTCTATACTGTCCCTGGAGCCCTCCGGCACAGATTTAATAACCTGCATATGCATCAGTTTTTTCTTCTTCGGCCGTTCTGCAGTCCTCAGCCTCCCGTCCGCAAGATATGCATAATCACCTTCCAGCTTCAGTATCAGATATAAATGACCTCTGTCATGACCCGCCATAGATATGGCTGCCATCCCTGCCTGAACTCTTTCCATTCCGGCACCTCTTCATTCATTTAAGCGGCCAAGTGTAAGAATTTCCGGCTCACCTTCAGTAATCAGCACCGTGTTCTCGTAATGTGCTGAAAGAGATCCGTCCTCCGTCACTACAGTCCAGTCATCATCCAGCCACTCCACATCATAGCGTCCTGCGTTTATCATAGGCTCTATAGCCAGCGTCATGCCGGGTACAAGACGTATTCCCCTGCGCTTCTGATGGAAATTAGGTATCTGCGGGTCTTCATGAAGCGCATGGCCTATTCCGTGGCCCACAAGATCACGTACTACACCGTATCCAAAGCTTTCCGCATATGCGCCGATCGCATTGGAGATATCATGGAGATGGTTTCCTGCCTTTGCAAACTCTATTCCTTTGAAAAAGCTCTCTCTCGTCACATCCATGAGTTTCTGTGCTTCCTTACTGATCTCACCTACAGCGTGAGTCCTGGCCGCATCTGAGTGCATTCCCTGATAGATAAGCCCTGCATCCAGGCTGACAATGTCGCCTTCTTTTAATATATGGTCCTTACGGGGTATCCCATGCACCACTTCATCGTTCACTGATACACAGATGGACGCCGGATACCCGTTGTAATGAAGAAAATTCGGAGTACATCCAAAGCTTCTGATAATCTGCTCACCCAGGTGATCGATCTCCCAGGTAGAGATGCCGGGCTTTACAGCCTTGCCCAATTCGTCATGAACGATTTCAAGGAGCCTTCCGGCTTCTCTCATCAGTTCGATTTCCTTTGCAGACTTTATTGTTACTGACATACTATTTACGCTCCTAAAATTTGCACGATAGCCGCAAAGACATCGTCCATATCAACGGTGCCGTCTACTTCTCTGAGCACTCCGGCAGAGCCATAGTACTCGATCAGCGGCTGTGTCTGTTCATGATAAACATTCAGACGTTTCTTAACAGTTTCCGGCTTGTCATCATCTCTTAAGATCAGTTTTTCGCCGCAGATATCGCATACACCTTCTGTCTTCGTCGGGTTGAACTCCACATGGTAGGTAGCGCCGCAGCCTACACATGCCCTTCTTCCGCCCATTCTGTTTACGATATTCTCATCCGGTACTTCTACATTGATGGCATAGTCAATCTTCTCATTCAGCTTTGCCAGCGCCTCGTCGAGACACTGTGCCTGCGGGATGTTCCTTGGAAAACCATCCAGTATGTACCCGTTTTTGGCATCATCCTGCTGGATGCGGTCAATTACAAGATCCACTGTCAGCTCATCCGGAACTAAAAGTCCCTGGTCCATGTAAGTCTTGGCTTTCTTGCCCAGCTCTGTTCCCTGCTTGATATTCGCGCGGAAGATATCTCCCGTAGAAATGTGGGGAATCCCATATTTCTCAGCTATTCTCTTGGCCTGAGTCCCTTTTCCTGCTCCCGGTGCGCCTAACATGATAATCTTCATAAACCCTACCTCCTATAAAATTTTGTTTATATAGTATTTTAGTGCACTATCCCACCCACCGCATCCTGCACCTGCAGGATATGGCGGATAAAGAAGCACACTTATTTTAATTTAATCACTCAAGAAGCCTCTGTAGTTACGCACTAACATCTGGGACTCGATCTGTTTTAATGTCTCCAGCACTACGCCTACGATAATGATGATGGATGTTCCGCCAAAGGAAACATATGCACCGAACACGCCGTTAGCGACGATTGGAATCGTACAAACAATCAAAAGTCCGATTGCTCCTATAAATATGATATAATTCAATATTTTATTCAGATAGTCAGTTGTCGGTTTTCCTGGACGTATGCCCGGGATAAAACCACCCTGTTTTTTCATATTATCTGCTACTTCAATCGGGTTGAATGTAATTGAAGTATAGAAGTAGGCAAAGAATATGATAAGCACTGCATATACTACGAATCCGACTGTATAAATCGGTGCGCTTGGCTTAAACCAGTTCTGCTGGCTTGTCATTCCCAGAATAGTCGCTCCTACGCCTGTACCGCCTGTCTTGCCCATAAATGTAGCTATGATGGACGGCATGGACATTAATGATGAAGCAAAGATTACAGGAATAACACCTGCAGTGTTAACTTTCAGCGGGATATGGGTGGACTGTCCGCCAACCATTTTTCTTCCCTGCATTTTCTTCGCATACTGCACCGGAATCTTCCTCTGAGCATCGTTCAGAAGAATGACCAGGATTACAGTTACAACTACAACTGCCAGAATAATCAGCGCTGCGAGGGCACCTTTTGCTACCGTCTTGCCCTTTACAAAGTCATTGAAGAGACTTGTCAGATCAGACGGAACTCTGGACAGGATATTAATCATCAAGACTATAGAAATACCATTTCCTACACCCTTTTCAGTGATACGCTCACCGACCCACATAAGGAATGCAGAACCGGCTGTGAGCGCAACAACTACCACGAGTACTGCGGAAGCTTGAGCTATAAAGCCTGCATCCGCCTGCCGCATAACAGGAATCAATCCCTGGTTGCCGAAGCCGATTGCCATTGCAATGGACTCTATCAATGCCAATGCAACAGTTACATATCTGGTGATTGCTGTGATTTTCTTTCTTCCGTCTTCTCCATCCTTCTGCATCTCTTCCAGTTTAGGGATAGCGATGGTAAGAAGCTGGATAATGATGGAAGATGTAATGTATGGTGTAATGTTCAATGCGAAAATAGACATCTTCTCAAAGGATCCGCCGGTGAATGCGCTGAAAAAGTTGAACGCACCGCCTGCGGCCTGCTGCTGTTTTGCAAACCAGTCTGAAAAGAAGCTCCTGTCAATGCCAGGCACTGGCAGCTGGGAGCCAAGCCTTACGACTACCAGCATAAACAATGTGAAGAGAATCTTATTACGCACGTCTTTAATCTTAAAGGCATTTCGCAGCGTCTCAAACATTAGATCACCTCGGCTTTTCCACCCAGCGCTTCAATTTTTGTCTTAGCACTTTCGCTGAAGGCATTTACTTTAACAGTAAGCTTCTTTGTAAGTTCTCCGTTACCGAGGATCTTAACACCATCTTTTGCACTTTTGATGATTCCAGCTTCTAATAAAGTATCAATTGTAACTTCAGTATCATTGTCAAATCTTTCAAGAGTACTGATATTGATAGCTTCGATATCCAGAGTGTTTCTGTTAGTGAAACCTCTCTTCGGGATACGTCTATATAAAGGCATCTGACCGCCTTCAAATCCTACTCTTGGTGCGCCTGAACGGGCTTTCTGGCCTTTGTGTCCCTTACCAGCTGTCTTGCCGTTTCCTGAACCGTGTCCACGTCCTCTTCTGAAGTTATCATTATGTGTTGAGCCTTCTGCCGGCCTTAAGTTTGATAAATCCATTTCGACACCTCCTTGTTGAATAATTTAGATTTCTTCTACTTTCACTAAATGCTGAACCTGTTTTACCATTCCCAATGTAGCGGCATTGTTCGGAAGCTCAACAGATTTGTTGAGTTTCTTAAGACCAAGTGCTGCTACAGTAGCACGGTGTTTCGGGATAGCACAAATTGTAGATTTTACTAATGTAACTTTTAATTTATCTGCCATTTTTAGAACCCTCCTTAAGCGCGAATGTCTTCAACAGATTTTCCGCGAAGCCTTGCAACTTCTTCTGGGGATTTAATCTGTTTTAAACCTTCCAGAGTAGCAAGTACTACGTTCTGCTTATTGTTAGAGCCCAGTGACTTTGTACGGATATTCTTAACGCCTGCCAGTTCCAGCACGCTACGTGCAGGACCGCCGGCGATAACACCAGTACCTTCAGGAGCTCTCTTAAGCAGTACGGAAGCGCCGCCGAATTTACCCTGAATGTCATGTGGGATACTAGCATTGTCATCCATTGCAACCTTGATCAGTTTCTTAGCTGCATCTTCTTTACCTTTACGGATAGCTTCCGGGATCTCAGCTGCTTTTCCTAAGCCTGCCCCAACGTGTCCATTGCCATCGCCGACAACAACCAAAGCTGTGAAACGGAAGTTACGACCACCTTTAACAACTTTTGTTACACGCTTGATTGATACTACTTTTTCGTTCAACTCTAACTGACTAGCATCAATTATTGTATGTTTCATGTGTTCTTCCTCCTTGTCTAGAATTCAAGACCAGCTTCTCTGGCTGCATCTGCTAATGCTTTGATTTTTCCCTGATATATGAAGCCGCCTCTATCAAAGACAACAGTTGTAATACCTTTATCTAAAGCTTTCTTAGCGATTACTTTTCCTAAATATGCTGCTGCATCAACGTTATTGGTTTTTTCCAGCTCTGCCTTTACATCCTTTTCAAGAGTGCTTGCTGCTGCCAGAGTACGTCCAACGGTATCGTCAATAATTTGAGCATACATATGATTATTACTTCTAAACACTGCAAGACGCGGTCTTTCGGCTGTGCCGCTGAAACGATTGCGCAGTCTTTTGTGTTTTTTTACACGAACTTCAGTTCTTGATTCTTTACTAACCATTTTCACACTCTCCTTAATTATTTCTTACCAGTCTTACCAACTTTACGTCTGATAACTTCATCAGCATACTTAATACCCTTGCCTTTGTACGGTTCAGGTCTTCTCTTATCTCTGATTTCAGCTGCGTATTGGCCAACTTTTTCTTTACTGATACCTTTTACTACGATCTTGTTACCTTCAACGGTAGATTCCAGACCTTCAGGATCTTCCATTTCTACTGGGTGAGAGTATCCAAGAGATAAAACTAATTTCTTGCCCTGCTTAGCGGCCTTGTAACCAACACCGTTAACTTCCAGAGTCTTTGTATAGCCCTCACTTACACCTACAACCATGTTGTGGATAAGTGTTCTTGTTAAACCGTGCAGAGATTTCATTTTCTTTAAGTCATTCGGCCTTGTAACGATGATCTGGCCGTCTTCCATCTTGATTTCCATTTCTGCTGGCAGTACTCTTTCAAGAGTACCTTTGCTGCCTTTTACAGTAACTTTATTGCCTTCTGCAATTTCTACCGTAACACCTGCCGGGATTGCAACTGGCATTCTTCCGATACGTGACATCTGATATGTCCTCCTTACTTAAATTTTCGGAAAGGGAATGTTCCCTCTCTGTTTTCAGTAAACTTTTTAAAGTTTAAAGTACTTCCGGCCTACCATACGAAAGCGAGAACTTCGCCGCCGACCTGAAGCTTTCTTGCTTCTTTGTCTGTGATAACACCCTGGTTTGTGGAGATGATTGCAACTCCTAAACCGCCCAGAACTCTCGGGAGATTTTCCTTGCCTGCATATACACGTAAGCCTGGCTTGGAGATTCTCTTAAGACCTGTAATAATTTTTTCGTTTTTATCTGCACCATATTTTAAAGCAATACGGATCGTCTGGAAATTTCCATCTTCCACAAGATCGTATTTCTTGATATATCCTTCATCCAGAAGAATGTTAGCAATTGCGATTTTCATCTTTGATGCTGGTACATCTACGGTATCATGTTTAGCAGTATTTGCGTTACGGATTCTTGTAAGCATATCTGCGATTGGATCGCTCATTGTCATTTTAATTGCCTCCTTTTCCTACCAACTTGCTTTCTTAACACCCGGGATCTGTCCTTTGTATGCTAATTCACGGAAACAGATTCTGCAGATTCCGTATTTTCTTAAGTAAGCATGTGGACGACCACAGATTCTGCAGCGTGTATATTCTCTTGTGGAGAATTTAGCCGGGCGCTGCTGTTTAAGTTTCATTGCTGTCTTAGCCATGAAATTTCCCTCCTATACTATTTCGCAAATGGCATATTGAACTGTGCCAGTAATTCACGAGCTTCTTCGTCTGTCTTCGCTGTTGTAACGAAGATTACGTCCATACCTCTGACTTTATCAACCTTATCATATTCGATTTCAGGGAAAATCAGCTGCTCCTTGATACCAAGTGCATAATTTCCTCTTCCGTCAAATGCGTTCGGATTGATACCTCTGAAGTCACGTACACGAGGCAGTGCTAAGTTTACAAGACGGTCTACGAATTCATACATTCTCTCACCGCGCAGTGTAACTTTACATCCGATAGGCATGCCTTCCCTGATCTTGAAGTTAGCGATAGAATTTTTAGCCCTTGTAAGAACTGCTTTCTGTCCTGTGACTGTTTCCATATCCTTGACAGCTGCTTCAAGCAATTTTGCGTTTTCTTTTGCTTCTCCAACGCCCATATTGATAACAACTTTATCGAGCTTCGGAACTTCCATAACGTTTTTGTATCCGAATTTCTTTATCATCGCATCTACGATTTCATTTTTATACATTTCTTTAAGTCTACTCAACTTGTGCAACCTCCTCTCTGAAATTAGTCAATCACTTCACCAGTAGCTTTTGCAAAACGGACTTTCTTATCTCCATCCATCTTGAATCCAACTCTGGTAGCTTTTCCTTTGTGCAGCAGCATAACGTTTGAAATGTCAATATAAGCTTCTTTATTGACAATTCCGCCCTGCTGGTTTGCAGCTGAAGGTTTTGCATGTTTTGTGATCATGTTTACATTCTCTACGAGAACTCTATGATCCTGTACGTTAACGGCAAGTACTTTGCCCTCTTTATCTTTGTCTTTTCCAGCGATCACTTTAACTGTGTCGCCCTTTTTAATTTTTAATGCTGACATTCTGGCACCTCCCTATAATACTTCCGGAGCCAGTGAAACAATTTTCATAAACTGTTTCTCACGAAGCTCTCTGGCTACTGGTCCAAAAATACGAGTTCCTTTTGGATTCTTGTCATCCTTGATGATTACAGCAGCATTTTCGTCGAATTTTATATAAGAACCGTCTTTACGACGAGCACCTTTTACTGTACGAACAACTACAGCTTTAACAACATCACCTTTTTTTACAACACCGCCTGGTGTTGCATCTTTAACGCTGGCCACGATAATGTCACCGATATTTGCATATCTTCTGGTAGAACCGCCCATAACTCTGATACAAAGCAATTCTTTGGCACCAGTGTTATCAGCAACTTTCAGTCTGCTCTCCTGTTGAATCATGCTGATATACCTCCTATCCTATTTAACTTTCTCGACAATCTCGACAAGTCTCCATCTTTTATCTTTAGACAGCGGTCTTGTCTCCATTACTTTTACGGTATCACCAATGTTGCATTCATTCTTCTCGTCATGAGCTTTTAATTTATATGTTCTCTTTACGATCTTGTTGTAAAGAGGATGCTTTACATGGTCTTCTACAGCAACAACGATTGTTTTATCCATCTTGTCGCTTACAACCTTACCTGTACGGGTTTTTCTAAGATTTCTTTCCACGTTGGTTTACTCCTTTCCAAACGATTTACACATTCCGGTCTATTTAGCAGCGTTTGCTTTTGCTGTGATAATAGTCTGAATTCTTGCAATGTTCTTGCGAACTTCTTTGATCCTGCTTGTATTATCCAGCTGGTTTGTTGCGTTCTGGAATCTTAAGTTGAAAAGTTCCTTTTTAGCAGCTACTAATTCTTCAGATAATTCTGCAGCTGATTTGTTTTTTAAATCTTCTACATACTTATTAATTTTCACTGTTATCACCGCCTTCTAAGTCTGCGCGAGAAACGATTTTACATTTGCATGGAAGTTTATGTGTAGCAAGACGAAGAGCTTCTTTAGCAACGTCTTCCGGTACGCCGGCGATTTCAAATAATACGCGGCCTGGTTTTACAACTGCTACCCAATATTCGAGTGTTCCTTTTCCGGAACCCATACGTGTTTCTGCTGGTTTTGCTGTTACTGGTTTATCTGGGAAAATTTTGATCCAAACCTGGCCGCCACGCTTGATATAACGTGTCATAGCGATACGGGCTGCTTCGATCTGATTTGATTTAATCCAACATGGCTCTGTCGCAACAATACCATATTCACCATTGGAGATTGTATTTCCTCTGAGGGCTTTTCCGGCCATGGAGCCGCGGAACTGTTTACGACGTTTTACTCTTTTTGGCATTAACATTATTTATCGCTCCCTTCCTTAGGTCCTTTCGTTGGAAGTACTTCACCTTTGTAAATCCATACTTTCACGCCTAATTTTCCATAGGTGGTATTAGCTTCTGCGAAGCCGTAGTCAATGTCTGCACGAAGTGTCTGAAGCGGAATAGTACCTTCGCTGTAGAACTCTGTACGGGCCATATCAGCGCCGCCAAGACGTCCTGATACTGCTGACTTAATACCTTTAGCTCCTGATTTCATAGCTCTTCCCATACAGGATTTCATCGCACGTCTGAAAGACACACGGTTTTCCAGCTGCAGAGCGATGTTTTCAGCTACTAACTGAGCATCTTTGTCCGGTCTCTTTACTTCTTTGATATCAACGATCAGTTTTTTAGCTGTCAGCTTCTGTACTTCAGCTTTAACTTTTTCGATTTCAGAACCACCTTTACCGATAACCACACCAGGTTTTGCAGTATAGATGATAACTTTTACTCTGTCAGATGCTCTTTCAATCTCAATCTTAGAAACACCTGCACTGTATAATCTCTTTTTCAGGTATGTTCTGATCTTATGATCTTCTACCAAGTTATCAGCGAAGTCAGCTTCAGCATACCATTTAGAATCCCAGTCTTTAATAACACCGACTCTTAAGCCGTGTGGATTAACTTTCTGTCCCATGCTTTACCTCCTATCTTTCATTCAGCACGATGGTGATATGGCTCATTCTCTTTTCGATCCTGTATGCCCTGCCCTGTGCTCTTGGTCTGATCCTCTTCATTGTAGGTCCTTTGTTTGCATAACACTCTTCTACAACAAGATTCTCAACGTTCATACCGTTGTTGTTTTCAGCATTTGCAATTGCTGATTTTAATAATTTTGCAATGATCTCAGATGCATATCTTGTATTGTAGGTCACAATACCAAGTGCAGTCTGTACATCTTTGCCTCTGATGGCATCTAATACAAAACATGCTTTCTGAACAGACACTCTAGCATAAGATAACTTTGCTGAAGGTCTTGTGTCTTTCTGAGCATTTCTCTCTCTTTTGATTTGGGATCTATGTCCTTTAGCCATTGGATGAAACCTCCTTTTACCAAACTGTTTGCCGTCCTCCTAAGGTTTGCACCCTTAGGAGTCCTTCTTTATTAACTAGCGTGCGCCAGATTTCTTATCGTCTTTGCCATGTCCTCTGTAGGTTCTGGTTGCTACGAACTCTCCGAGTTTGTGACCAACCATATCTTCTGTAACATATACAGGCACATGTTTTCTTCCGTCATGGACTGCAATTGTATGTCCAACCATCTGCGGGAAGATTGTAGAACGGCGGGACCAGGTCTTGATAACCTGTTTCTGTCCTGCTGCATTCATAGCATCTACTTTCTTCAGCAGGCTTTCGTCTGCGAATGGTCCTTTTTTAAGTGAGCGAGCCATAGGTTCTAACCTCCTTGTAAAATTTGATAGAATTAATAATTAGTTGATTGCTTTACCGTCTCTTCTTCTTACGATGAGCTTGTTAGACGCTTTGTTTTTCTTCCTTGTCTTCAAGCCAAGAGCAGGTTTGCCCCAAGGTGTACATGGACCCGGACGTCCGATTCCGGCCTTACCTTCACCACCACCGTGCGGATGGTCATTCGGGTTCATAACAGAACCGCGGACTGTAGGTCTGATACCCATGTGACGTTTTCTACCAGCTTTACCGATGTTAATCAGGT
The DNA here is from genome assembly GCA_003148945.1 of Murimonas intestini. GTDB lineage: Bacteria > Bacillota > Clostridia > Lachnospirales > Lachnospiraceae > Murimonas > Murimonas intestini. The sequence continues at coordinate 395,430 of QGGY01000002.1, forward strand.
TGTGTTCACCATTTCCAACTACACCAACTGTTGCGCGGCAGATGATAGGAACCATTCTCATCTCACCTGAAGGCAGACGAAGTGTTGCATACTTTCCTTCTTTAGCCATCAGCTGTGCGCCGTTTCCTGCAGAACGAACGAGCTGTCCGCCCTTGCCCGGATATAACTCAATATTGTGGACCATAGTACCAACCGGAATCTCTGATAACGGAAGGCAGTTGCCGATCCTTACTTCTGCATCCGGACCATTCATGATCTTCATGCCGTCTTTGAGTCCTGCCGGAGCCAGGATATATGCTTTCTCACCATCTGCATAGCAGATAAGAGCGATATTTGCTGTTCTGTTCGGATCATATTCGATACCGATTACTCTTGCCGGGATACCATCTTTCTTTCTCTTGAAATCGATGATCCTGTATTTTCTTCTGGAACCGCCTCCGCGATGCCTTACTGTGATTTTACCTTGATTATTACGACCAGATGTCTTCTGGAGAGATACCAATAAGCTCTTCTCCGGAGTGCTCTTTGTGATTTCAGAGAAATCAGAGCCAGTCATATGTCTTCTGGAAGGTGTATATGGGTTATAAGTCTTAATTCCCACGTTTGTCACTCCTTTCGATATTTGTCATCACGCTTTTATGCGTATAAGTTCGTGTTTCTTACAGCCCTTCGAAAATCTCGATCTCTTTGCTGTCTTCTGTCAAAGCAACGATTGCTTTTTTAGTCTTGGCTGTTTTTCCAACGGTCATTCCACGTCTCTTTTTCTTTCCGTCCAGATTCATGGTGTTTACGCTCTTTACTTTTGTTCCTTCGAACATTTTTTCAACAGCTTCTTTTACCTGATTCTTGGTTGCATCCGTGTGCACTAAGAAAGTATATTTCTTCTCGCCCATGGCGTTCATGCTTTTTTCTGTGATAACCGGTTTAAGGATCACATCATAGTATTTAAGATCAGCCATTATGCGTACACCTCCTCGATTGCTTCTACAGCAGCCTTTGTCAGAACAACTGTATTATATTTAAGGATATCATATACATTGATTGTACTCGGAAGAGCTGTCTGAACGTCCGGGATGTTCCTTGCGGATAATACTACGTTTGTATCGTTGTCTTTGGTAACAACCAGAGCCTTTGATACTTTTAAGCCATCCAGTACGTTTTGCATTGCTTTTGTCTTGATCGCATCGAATTTCAGGTCTTCCAGAACGATTAACTTGTTCTCCTGAACCCTTGATGTTAATGCAGATTTTAAAGCAGCTCTCTTTTCTTTCTTATTCATCTTGAATGAATAATCTCTCGGTGTCGGAGCGAATACTACTCCACCGCCTGTCCACTGCGGAGCTCTTGTTGAACCCTGTCTTGCATGACCGGTTCCTTTCTGTCTCCATGGTTTTCTTCCGCCGCCTGAAACTTCAGAACGTGTTTTTGCTTTCTGTGTTCCCTGACGTTTATTTGCAAGCTGGTTAACAACTGCCATGTGTACCAGGTGTTCATTGACTTCCACACCAAATACAGCATCGTTCAGCTCAATTGTCCCAACTTCTTTGCCTTCCATATTATATACAGATACGCTTGCCATTTACGTGTTCCTCCTTTCCTACAAAAGCCTATTTGCCAGCTTTTACTGTTTCTTTAATCGTTACTAAAGATTTCTTAGGTCCTGGTACGGCACCTTTCACTAAGAGAAGATTGTTCTCAGCATCCACTCTCACGATTTCCAGATTCTGGATTGTGATCTTCTTGTTTCCCATCTGTCCTGGCATCTTCTTTCCCTTGAATACCTTGCTCGGGTCAGATGCAGAACCGTTGGAACCTGCATGACGGTGGAATTTAGAACCGTGAGCCATAGGTCCTCTGGACTGTCCATGTCTCTTGATCGCGCCCTGGAATCCTTTACCTTTGGAAACAGCAGTTGCATCGATCTTGTCGCCAGCCTGGAATACATCAGCTTTGATCTCCTGAGCTACTGCATATCCTTCTGCGTCGTCCAGCTTGAACTCTCTTACGAATCTCTTGTAAGAAACACCAGCTTTGTCAAATTGGCCTTTCATAGGCTTGTTAACCAGTTTTTCTCTCTTATCAACAAAACCTACCTGTACTGCACTGTATCCATCGTTTTCAACTGTCTTTACCTGTGTTACCACGCAAGGTCCAGCCTGGAGTACAGTGACCGGAGTTAATACTCCGTCATCGTTGAAGATTTGAGTCATTCCGACTTTTGTCGCTAAAATCGCTTTCTTCATTCTTTTACCTCCTGTTTTTCTACAGCGGATTACACTGTGTTGTGCAATCATCCTAGTCAAACAGCCGATATAAGTGGAACATACGTTACTTCTATATCAACCTTTTAGGATAATCTTCTTGCTCGCTTCACACCCGTTTTTCCAAGTGTTCAGTCTTACTTTGTTTTCATCTTGATATCAATGTAAACGCCAGCCGGCATTTCCAGTCTGGACAGTGCATCAACTGTTTTCTGAGTCGGTGCCATGATATCAATCAGTCTTTTATGAGTTCTCTGCTCGAACTGCTCTCTGGAGTCTTTGTACTTGTGTACAGCCCTCAGAATTGTTACTACTTCCTTCTTAGTAGGAAGGGGTACCGGTCCGCTCACCTGAGCTCCGTTCTTCTTTACAGTTTCGATGATTTTTTTTGCGCTTGCATCAATTAACTGATGATCATACGCTTTCAATGTGATTCTCATTACTTGACTTGCCATAAAAAAAGTCGCCTCCTTTTCGCACTTAATAGCAGTACGACAAGCGGTGACTGTACACTCTCCCGTGTGTATCATCCATGACCACACGTTGTTCCCAGGGTCTTGCCTGGGCAGTTATATTTTGTACAGTGACTTGTCGCCAGTTTTATAACTTGACATTCGCTCCACGGAAAACCTGCGGTTTTACCCGCAGCAACCTCACGCTTCTACGCTATCAAGGTCACAACATGAATGATTATATATGAAAACCCCCGCGTTTGCAAGGGTTTTTTGAAAAATATTGTATTTTTTTTTGTACACAATGTCGCTCATTTTATTGCTCAGGTTTACACATAATACTGAGCCTGAGCGTTCCATAGTTTTGCGTATAAACTATTTTCTGCTTTTATCAGCTCTTCATGACTTCCACTCTCTACAATTTTTCCTTCATCAAACACTAATATCTTATCACAAAATCTGCAGCTGGAAAGTCTGTGTGAAACAAATACTGCTGTCTTTTCTTTGACTATTTTTCTAAAGTCCTTATAAATCTCATATTCTGCCTGGGCATCCAGTGCGGCTGTTGGTTCATCTAATATCAGGCACGGAGAATCTTTATATAACGCCCTTGCAATTGATAACTTTTGAGCTTCCCCCCCCTGAGATTTCAATTCCTTCGTCTGCATAATCCTGATAAATAAATGTATTTAGCTTTTTAGGCATACTCTCAATTTTATTCCACATATTTAATTGTTCAAGAATATTTTTAATTTTAGTTGTATTGTACTCTTGATTTACTGCTATATTTTCGCCTATATCAAAAGAAAACATAGTAAAATCCTGGAATACGGCAGCAAACTGACTCCTATATCCATTTATTGAAAGTCCATTAATGTTATTGCCATTTACTAAAATTTCACCTTTAGCAGGCTGGTACATCCCAGTTAACACCTTAATAAAAGTAGACTTTCCAGAGCCATTTCTCCCTACCACCGCTATCTTATCACCCCGGTTTATAGTAACAGAAACACCTTTAAGAACATCACTGCTGCTTTCAGGATATTTAAAATAAATGTTACGGAGCTCAATCTCATTGGGATAATGTTTAAAATCATCTCCACCTGATTCTTCTAACATATTGAGAAGGATAAACGAATCATTAAGACGGAGATTCCACAATTTCAAAGTACTGCTCACAAATGAAAGGCTGACCACCGACTCAACCAGACCAATAACGTTACCCGCATATGCAAGAAGAACACCTGGGTTTAAAATTCCCTCTGCCCCAAATATTCCTAAAAAAATAAAAGCAATGCCGCCTATTATTACAGATAAGATACTGCCTGCAATACCCGCAGCTTGTGTTAGCAGTATTTGTTTTTTTGAATTTGGAGCAAATTCAGTAAGCATATGTTCACCTTCATCATGAACTAATTTATCTATTGCAAATAACCTTACATCTTTTCCGCAATAATAATTTTGTACTACATCATCATACAAAACCATAGTTATAGTGTTAAGATCCACAATTTTATCCATAACGTCAGGCAGCCTTTTGCTTACATATTCCTGGAGCTTTTTAATACCCATTACCGTTAAGAAGACAAGTATGCAAAGTATAATTGTTAAGCTTAAAAATTCCTTGAGGATATTTGAATTATACATCTCAATTCCTATCCCTGTAAAAATTATCAGCGCATATATAACTCTCACTATATTCGTGAACAATTTTTCTAACTCGCCCAGATAGTTCCCAAATGCGCCAAAATTTTCATCATTGTATTGTATACCTTGTAATGTCTTTTCAAATTCAGAGGTCTCTAACCACTTAAATTCAATAGAAAATGCTTTTTTTATTTTTAACTCACGGTATTTTTCGATCATAAAATTTTTATGATTATCATTTATTTTCTTTAATAATACTGAAATTAATTTTAAAACCGCAAATATCCCCAGAATAAGACCTGTGCTAATCCACAATGACAGGTCATTAATTTCCTTATATAAAAGGCTTATAATAAGGGAAGGCATTAATATTAACCAATAGGAAACCAGAGCATCTACCAAACATTTAAGTATTATCCATTTTATACCTTTTTTATCAATTTGTTGTGCAAGCTTAATTACCCTAAATCTATTATCATTCATTCTCAATAGGCCCCTTTTTATAATATTGACTTTGCTTCATATACATTTGAGAATAAATCCCATTTTTTTCAGAAGCTCATCATGGGTGCCCTCCTCTGCAATCCTGCCTTTATCAAGTAAAAGAATCCTGTCACAGAAACTAGTACTTGCAAGCCTATGCGAAATAAAAAGTGTGGTTTTATCCTTAGAAACTTCATTGTAATTCTTATACAGTCCACTTTCTGCAATAGGGTCCAGTGCAGCTGTTGGCTCATCTAATATTAAAATACCTGCTCTTTTATATAATGCTCTGGCAAACGCCAATTTCTGTTTTTCGCCTCCAGACAATTCAATTCCGCCTTTATGTACCCTTTTATCAATAAAAACATCTAAATCCGGGAATTTATCCAATATCTGTGCCTTTTCTAAACATTCTTTTATCCTCTGAGAATTATTATCTTTATCTCCTGCAATAACGTTTTTTCTTACAGAATATGGAACGAAAACTAAATCTTGAAAGATGGCAGAAATTCTTCTATAAATCTCCCCCTTTTTCATCTCCATAATATCCTGGTCATCTAATAAAATTTTACCTTTGGTAACTGGATAAAAACCACATAATAATTTTATCAATGTCGTTTTTCCTGCACCGTTCCTGCCAACTATAGCAATGTTCTCTCCAGATTTAATAGTAAAGTTAACATCTGAAAGAATTTCCTTAGAACTACCTGGATATTGAAAGCATACATGTCTAAACTCTATCTTTACCGGAGCATCAAAAACTTCATCACAATCCGTTTCCTCTTCTCTAATATCCATAAATTTTCGAATTTCTGTTATATCTTTATCTGCATATTGTAGCTGATTTATGGAACGTATTAACTTTCCCACACAATCTGAAAGCTGCATTGTGGCTATAAGATAAACCAATAAATCTGCAGTTTGAATACTTCCGGAGATACACCCGGCAACAATCCACAGTATCACAACTGCATTTTGACATACCTCAATTCCAGAAACACCCATATCCCTAAGAAAATTTGTTTTAGTCTTTTCATTATCTGAATTGATTTTTTGTTGGATTACAGATGCTAGTTTCATTTCCAGCCACCTCTTGCAGCCATAAGTCCTTATATCCTTACCAGCGCTGCTTCGCATTAATTTTCTTTGAAAGTAGCCAAGTTTCTTATCAATTCCTGCTGCATCCATTCGAATACTAAATTCTTTATTCAATGCCCATTGTTCTATTTTCCCTCCAATGCAGGCACTTACAGCTACTATAATAACAAGTAAATAATTTAACTCCCCCAGAATAATACCAAAGAATATTAAGCCAACAACACTGGCCGCCACTTCGTAAATACCATTATACATGGCATTTACTTCTATCCTTGGATTTGAAGTGCCCAGTAAATCAGTAACTTTTTCTAATTCTATCTGATTCTTAGAATCCTCTGCTTTATCATAACTACATCGTAAAAATACCTCTTCTGCTGCAAATAATTGCCGTATTCTATTCATTTCCTGGTGATGTAAAAAACCTATTTCGGAAACATGTTTTAAAATCACCATGGTAATCCAAACAATCATGAAAAAGCTTAAGATTTGTATAATCTTAATAACTTCCCAATGCTCTATAGCCCCCTGAACGACATACTTTTGAAGCATCATACTACAAATTGGTATACCAACAAAAGCCAAGACACTTAGTATACCCCAACTATAATATCCCTTATTGTATTCCCACAAATTTTTTAATACATATTCTATGTTAGTAAAAAATGAATATTTATTTTTGTTGTTAGACATAGTCTCTCCTAATATTACTTTTCTTCAATTGTTTTAATTAAATTATAACTAATCCACTATCTGCAAAAATTTTCAATACCTGCGGACAAAGCATAAACTTGCATATATATTTTGCTTGAACTGCATACCCTCTTCAGGGCATCGGCGTGGAACCTGCTTGCCGGTAATAGTACTCTTCTACGTCCTCTAATTCATATGAAAAATTGCTCATATCATATTTTTTAGCTTCCCATATATTACTTGTGAAATAAATTTATGCCAATATTCCCCCATGTCAGCACAAACTGTACCATAAATCTTATCTTTACCATTTTCAAATTCTTCGTATTTAATTTTATATAAGTTGTCCTTCAGTTGCATAACTTGGATCAATAGAAACCATGCTTACTGGACGATATTCTCCAGTAAATGAACGGAGTGTCAGAAATACCACTCCAAAAACGAAACTGTATAAAACATTACCGCAGACTGCACCCACTATCAAAATCATTGTCCATCCCACTATAGTGGAGATAATAACTTCCATCCCGTAACATACAATATCTTTTTCTCTTATTCCCGCATAACTTCTGCGTATCAAAAAAGCAGTTATACTTTCCGCAAGTTTTGTAATCATTTCTATACCTCTTGCTATTAGTATAACTGCTTTATTATTTTATTCAACTATTGTTGCATAACTTGCAGATTTCCGGCATAACTTGCAGACTATCAATACAACTTACAGGTATTATTTGCCTGAATAAAATTTACACTGACACAAAACCTTGTGAGGGCTTTCGGTTCTGCCGGTCGTTTTCTTTTTGTATTTACACCAATAGATTTTTGATATATACTATTGACAAAATAGAGAAATAGAACCCTCATTTTGCCTTCTCTTACCGCAAACCGTGAAGAAGGCGTAACCAGGCAAAGCTTCTAATCAATAATCTACCATGAAAGCAGGTGTTACTATGCCAATACCTCAAAAACAGATTTACACAGAATCCGACTACTATGCTCTTCCGGAAGATGTCCGTGCCGAACTTATTGACGGTCAAATCTATTACCAGGCAGCCCCCAGCCGGGTACATCAAGAAATCTTAAACGCAGTAAACAACATGATTTATAATTACCTAAAATCAAAAGGTGGCTCCTGTAAAGTTTATCCAGCCCCATTCGCTGTTAAATTGTACGAGGACAGGAAAACTATTGTTGAACCAGATATAAGCGTTATATGCGACTATGGCAAACTTACAGACAAAGGATGCACAGGTGCACCTGATTGGATTATCGAGGTTGTCTCCCCTGGCAATTCCAGCCATGACTATATACGCAAACTCAACTTATACGCTGATGCAGGTGTCCGGGAATATTGGATTGTAAACCCGATGAAACAGACTATCTTTGTATATCATCTGGAAGAGACCAAATTTGAGGCAGCCGCCTACACCTTCCAGGACAAAATAAAAGTCAATATCTATGAAGATTTATGGATTGACTTCCAGGAGATCACCCTGTAATGTTTATCGACCTTCCGGCAGCAGGCAGTTATTCTCCTGCTGCTTTTCTTTGCTCTGCCCCTTTCGTCCAGTGCTATGTGTCACTTGCCTGAATAAAAAATCACACTAACACAGAACCTCTTCTAAGCAGCAGTTTGTGTCCCTGGCTCTCCATGTAAAGAATATCATTTAACAAAAGATATTCTGCCTTCCTCTCCCCCAACTCTTCCTTCCAGCCAATAATAGTTTCCTTCCTTTTCTTATACTCTGCCAGGTATCTGTTTAAAACTATATCCAGCCTTTCTACCAAATTTTCCTTCGCTACAAAGTCAAACGGCCTGTATTCAAAACTGTCAAATACAAACTGAGTATGACCAGTAACAAACACTATTTCCACATCTATGTCTTTTTCCATAATCTCTCTTGCTGCTCGAAACCCATTGATACCGGGCATCTCTATATCCAAAAATATCAGTTCCACATTTTTGATACAGCTCAGAAGCGATGCCCCATCCTTAAATTTATATATGTCTGCTGTACTGCCTGCAGCATCCAGTGTTTGTTCTACGGCACTCTCCAGCTGCTCAATAAATTCTTCATCATCGTCACAGACAGCTATGGAAATTCTGTCAAACTCTTCTTTTCCCTTTTCTATCCTTTCCATAAACTCATCCCCTGTTTAATGCTATTAATTGATAGACAACAAAAGCAAAAAACAAAATACATTCAATTGACAATATCCTGTCCAGGTGTATTTTATTCTTATGTTCTATCCACTTTTCTTTAAATGATTTATCGCTGATTCTCTTAAAAACATATAGCAAAAGGCTCAACGCTGCTGATATTATCACCGGATAAATGAACCAGTTGGCAGATAACAATTTCTCTGGCGGCAAGTAATATGTAACCCCATTAATCACAAACCCAACAGTAACGCTTGCTAACAATAATAGTGAAATAAGCCAACAGAATATTTTATTTGTCTTTGTCTTCATTTTCATAACCTCCCAAATAAGATTCTTATTTATCACTGCTGATTATTCTATATATTTATAATAACACATTTTTAAGTTATCACGCAATCCTGTCACAAAATAATATTTTTCTGTCATTTATGTCTTATCGTGCTAAACCCGGACAACAATGATTGACCTTCCTTCATAATTCTCCTATAATATAAGTAGGAAGCAAAAAACTAATAATCATGTGCCTGATGTATGCTGCAGGGTGTCTGCCCCTTGCGGAGGGTCTCATGGCTGTATATCATTTTTAAGGGAGGGAATTTTATGAAAGTAAACCGAATCATCACTATCTCCAGAACATATGGAAGCGGCGGCCGTGAAATCGGCGAGAAACTGGCGAAAGAACTGGATATTCCTTTTTATGACAAAAATCTGCTGCATTTAATGTCTGAGAAGACCGGCATCAGCGAGGAAGGGCTTATGAATGCTGATGAAAAGCTCCTGAACCGATTTACTGATCCTTATGATATTTCCAAAGGAGCAGACTACAGTACCAGCATGTACCTGTTCAAAGTTGAAAGCAAGCTCATAGTGGAGCTTGCTGATAAAGGACCCTGTGTTATCGTAGGAAGACTGGCGGACTGGATCTTAAAAGACAGGGTAGATGTACTCAAGGTATTTATCACTGCCCCTGAGGCTGACAGGATCAACAGGATCATGAAGTATGAAAATGTGTCCGCTGAACAGGCTGAGAAATTAATGAAGCAGGTAGATAAACTCCGTAACCACTACTACTCTTATTTCACAGATAAGAAATGGCAGGACCCTAAATACAAGGATATAATCCTGAACAGTTCCCTGCTGGGCATTGACGGGACTGTGGCAGTCCTGAAATCAATGTTTGCCTTTGCATGATACCTCTCTCTCTAATCTAAAAGCAGCGCAGCCGCCGCACCAGAGCTTAGCTTCTGATGCGGCGGCTGTCTTCACATTAACAGTAACTGTTAACCCTATTTTTTCTTTTTTTCGATCTTGACTGACGATACGACTGCATAAATGACAGTAACAAGCCCAATTATCAGTACTGCATAAAACAGCCAGCCACAATCTGTGAGCACTTCTATGCCATTTAATAAAAAAATGATTCCAATTAATAGAAATACTAATGCAGACTGACGGTAATGTGGTTTTTTATCCATATTTTCCCGATCCTGCTTTGACGCATACAGATAGGCATTATTTAACAAATAACCTTTTTCCCGAAAATACATAAAGCTTGCCGTAAAGGCAGCTGCCGATACTAAAAACAGAATAACAGCAACAACTATCTCCGCCATATTTACCTTTCATCTCCTCATATTCAGTCAGCCCCCAGGAGAGCCTCCTTTGATGGCTTCCAGAAAACTATCCCCGTATTTGTCACATTTAAAAGCTCCCACTCCCGGCACGGACAGCATCTCTTCCTTATTTTTAGGAAGCACCCTGCACATATGTGTCAGAGTCTTGTCAGAAAATACAACATAGGGCGGTACTTTCTCCCGCTTTGCGATCTCCATCCGCAGCTTTCTGAGTTCCTCAAACAGATTTCTGTCAACATCAGCCAGAGAGACGTCTGTTTTATTTTTAGCAGGCTTTTTCTGCTTCATTTCCAGCTCCCGCTCTTTTGCCACCTTCATAGTGACCTTCTGTCCGCCTTCCAGCACTTCACCGGATAGCTCCGTCAGCTTTAATACCGGGTATTCATCCCCCTCCAGCTCCAGATATCCGTGCATGGTGAGGTAATTCATGATCTGTCTCAGCTTAAAGACCGGGATATCCTTTGCGCGTCCATGGCAGGGGTTCTGACCCATCCTGCATTTTGTGATTTTCGCAGCTGTACTCCCGTGAACCGTGTCAACGATCATAGTCATCCCAAATCTCTCATGGCTGGACTTTACACACTCTATCAGGGTTTTGGCCGCTTCAGTCACATCCTGCTCTTCAAACTGCGTCAGGCAGTTGGAACAGTTTCCGCAGTAATTTGCGCCGTACTCTCCAAAATACCTGAGGATATAATCACGCAGGCATTCATTTGTAAAACAGTAGAAGGTCATCTTCTTCAGACGCTCCTTCTCCCGCTCTTTGATAAGGGCGGCTGACTCATCATCCAGGGCTTCGTTATCCTGTCCCCTGTCTATAAAGAACTGGTTTGTGACCACATCCTGTCCCCCATAGAGAAGGATACATTCTGAGGGCAACCCGTCCCTGCCGGCCCTGCCCGCTTCCTGGTAATAGCTCTCTATATTCTTAGGCATATTGTAGTGGATGACATAGCGGACATTTGATTTGTCGATCCCCATTCCAAAGGCATTCGTAGCCACCATGACCTGTCTCCTGTCATAGATAAAGTCATCCTGGTTCGCTTTCCTCTCATTGTCCGTAAGCCCGGCATGGTACCTGGTAGCGCTTATGCCTGCGCGTATCAATCTGTCACATACCTCTTCCACCAGCTTCCTTGTCAGGCAGTAGATGATACCGCACTGATCCCTGTGAGATCTCACATATTCTTCCGTAACTCCGTATTTATCCTGGGGATGGCGTACTATAAATGTGAGATTCTGCCTGTCAAAGCCTGTGGTAAGCTGCGTGGGCTCCCTCAGCCTGAGAAGGGCCATGATATCATCTCTGACTGCTGCCGTCGCTGTGGCTGTAAAGGCACTGATCACAGGACGATTTGGGAGCTGTTCAATAAAATCCGTGATCTTTAAATAGCTGGGTCTGAAATCCTGCCCCCACTGCGAAATACAATGCGCTTCATCCACGCTCACCATAGAGATATCCGCTCCCCTGGCAAATTCCAGAAATTCTTCTGTGAGCAGCCTCTCCGGCGCCACATAAATGATCTTATACCTGCCCTGCCTGGCCAGTTCCAGCGCTTTTCTGTACTGGCCCTGAGTGAGTGAACTGTTCAAAAATGCCGCATGTACTCCGGCCAGGTTCAATGCCCCTACCTGATCCTTCATCAGTGAGATCAGCGGTGAGATCACAAGAGTCAGCCCGGGCAGCAGAAGAGCCGGTACCTGATAGCACAAGGACTTGCCTGCCCCTGTAGGCATGATCCCCAGCGTGTCTCTTCCCTGAAGCAGGCTGTCGATCAATATCTCCTGGCCTTCCCTGAACTCATCATAACCGAAATACTGTTTTAAAACTTCATATTTATCCATATTTACTTTTGGCTCTCTCCAATTCAAAAACGCCATGGCGTTCCTGCTGCGTATTTACGCTGTCTTAGTGTCCTTATGTCTCGGAGGCTTCCCGCCCTCCATCCGGGTAATGCCTGCTTTTACACTTGCAGGCACCTTTACTGCCAGTACGGCCTTGAGGCCGTCTATCCCGCACAGGAAAAACATAGGAGTAAAGTTCAGCAGATATCTGGATTTTGTTTCCCAGAAAGCAAAGAAAAGCAGAACACCGAATATCATGATGTTAATCAGTGCCGCTGCCCCCGGCCTGCTAAACATGCCCCGCGCCATAGACGCAAAAAACAGCATATATAAAACTAATATAAAAACTGATGTATATAAATAGAATACCGTGTGATACTTTCCGTCCTTTTTAATAAATTCATTCAGGACCGTATCCTTCTGCATCCAGTTCAGATGGGCCTGCTGCGCAAATTTGGCATCCCCCCATGTCCATGCTATCTTCTTGAATTCGAAATCAAGGAAACCGCCCAGGCTTCCGTAGCCCTCGATCTTTTCTGCAAGCCTGTCCATGTCGGCTTTGGCCTTCTCTTCTTTTGTTCCGAAGGAATACGTATAGTCAAATTCATCCTGATGGAATCCCCCGTTTCCGCTCATGGACATCATGATCCAGTGCTGCACCGGAAATGTAAGCTCATCTTCCATGCTCATATCCACCCACGGATTATGTCTGGAAATGTAGCCCCAGCCCGCATTGATCCCTATAAAACAGGCAAGCGCCAGTGCAATTTGGGCACACGTCTTTTTGCTGAAGGACGTGAGAAGGCTGTGGATAATAATAGCCACGCCTGCCACTATACAGCTGCCCTTTAAGAGAAATCCGATACACAAACTGCTCCCCAGAGCTGCCGCCAGCCAGGCTTTTTTCCTGAAAGAAGCTTCCTCCCTGATCTTCAGGTACAGCCAGACAGCCAGCAGAGGAAACGGCAGCGTGAGCGTGTCTGTATAGAACCTGCTTGCATTAATATAATAGGGAACAAAAAGCGCAGACACCACAAGATATGCGGCTGCAGCCCTGTTTCCCATGATCTTCTTAGCCACTCTGCTTCCAAGCCATACAGACGCCAGGATCACTGTAATATTTAAGATGACTCCCATATAGACGCCCGCATCACTTTGCATAGAGATTCCCAGAGATGTCACGATCCAGTAATATCCTGTGATCAGAAACAGATACGGGATATTATTGGGGTATACCACAAAATACTCATTCTGTGTCATATTCGTGATTCCTGTAAGCGTATTATATTCAAGCATTTCATGGCTTAACTGCCCCTTGTCCAATATCTCCATAGCGCTGTAATACACTGTCCCCATATCTGTCTTCAGCTGGGGAAGGAGCATCCATCCCGCCGCTGCCATCAGAACCGCCATCAGGCCCAGAATAACTGCTGTGGTGATCCCAAGTCTGCGGTCAGATATCTGTATATGCATCTTCTTTCTGGAGACGGCCACAATTCCCGCCAAAATAAGAACTGCCAAAACGGCTGCCGCCGGCAGGTACTGCTGATACGCCAGAATATATAGAAAAACGACTGCAAATAATGCCATGAAACAGCCGTGGAAAACTCTGCTCAACCCATCTGAAATCATAAAATTCCTCCTGTCTGCCATCGGTAAAACACTATTGTCTTACCAATGATAGCACAGGAGGAAAACTGCATTCTTTAAGATTATAGAAAGTTTTTATGACAAAGGTTAAGAAATTGGTGTCTTAAAAATTAATTAGCCGCCTGCCTGTACCCTTAGATATACTTCAGGAATGCCTGGTATCCCATATAAGCCTCATAGAGATCTGCCTTGCTTGCCACTTCCCACGGAGCATGCATGTTCATAAGAGGCACACCGCTGTCGATTACTTCCATTCCGTAGTTTGCCAGGATAAAGGCTATTGTTCCGCCGCCGCCCTGGTCTACCTTTCCAAGTTCAGCTGTCTGCCAGGATACGCCATTCTCATCCATCACCCTGCGGATATCTGCTATATACTCTGCATTGGCATCATTAGAGCCTGATTTTCCTCTGGAACCTGTATATTTGTTAAAGGCCATTCCCTTTCCAAAGTACGGTGCATTGTTCTTCTCCATAACTGACGGATAATTGGGATCGTATGCCGCGCTCACATCGGAGGAGAGCATTCTGGAAGCCTTAAGGGCCCTGCGCAGAGCAAGCTCGCTGTACTGTCCCGCACAGTTCATGACTTCTGCAACTGAATTCTCAAAGAAACGTGACTGCATGCCTGTTGCTCCCACACTTCCGATCTCTTCTTTGTCCACCAGCAGGCAGACTGCTGTTTTCTTCTGGTTCTCTAATTTAAGCATCGCCATATAGGACGGATAAGCACAGATCCTGTCATCATGGCCATATCCCAGTATCATGCTTCTGTCAAAGCCATAGTCCCTTGCCTCTCCGGCCGGAACTGCTTCCAGCTCTGCTGAAACAAAATCTTCTTCTTCAATACCGTATTTTTCTTTCAGGATAGCCAGAACCTGTTTCTTTACAGGCTCTTTTTCCTCACCTGCCACCGGGATGCTGCCCACAAGGATGTTCAGGTCATCGCCTTCGATGATCTTATTGCCCTTTTTCTCCATCTGGTCTGCTGCCAGATGCGGAAGCAGGTCTGAGATGCCAAATACAGGATCCTGGGGATCTTCTCCTATAGCTACTGTCACCACAGAACCATCCTTTTTGGCTACCACTCCGTGCAGCGCCAGAGGAAGAGCTACCCACTGGTATTTTTTAACTCCTCCGTAATAATGCGTATCCAGAAGAGCCAGATCGGCATCCTCATAGAGCGGATTCTGCTTTAAGTCAAGACGCGGTGAGTCAATATGTGCTCCCACGATATTCATTCCTGCCTCTATAGGTTCTGTTCCAATGTGGAACATCACAAGGCTCTTTCCCATATTATTGGCATATACCTTGTCCCCTGCCAAGAGCTTTCTGCCGGAACTGATAACCTCCTCCAGATTCAGATAACCTTCTTTTTCAATCTGGGCGATAGTCTCTGTGACACATTCCCTCTCTGTTTTGCAGACGGATATATATTTCCTGTATCCCTCGCTAAAATCAAATACTGCTTTCTTTTCATCTTCCTGGTACTTCAGCCAGGCATTTTTTCTTTCCATGATAATCTTACTTCCTTTCTACATATTTCTTCCTTTTTCCACACATGCCTTCATTGCCTCGATCACAGCGCTGCGGAGTCCCTTTTCCTCTAGGACGCGTACCGCTTCGATGGTAGTCCCTCCCGGTGAGCATACCATATCCTTTAATTCACCAGGGTGTTTCCCTGTCTCCAGGATCATCTTCGCACTTCCAAGCACAGCCTGGGCTGCAAATTTATATGCCTGGGCTCTGGGCATCCCGTCGGCTACCGCCCCGTCTGCCATGGCCTCAATGAACATAAATACATAAGCCGGAGCGCTTCCGCTCACTGACACTACCACATCCAGAAGCTTTTCGCTCACAACCTCTGTCCTGCCGCATCCTGACAATATATGGCAGACATAGTCCAGTTCTTCCCGGCTTACCAGGCTTCCTGCACATACGCCTGTGATCCCCTCACCCACAAGGGCAGGTGTATTCGGCATACAGCGTATGATCTTAACCGGCTTTGCGAATCTTTCAGTCAGCCACTCTATTGTCTTGCCCGGGGCGATAGTTACAATAAGCTGGTCTTCCCTGACATCCTGCCTGATCTCTTCTATCACCTCAGCATAATACTGCGGTTTTACAGAAAGCACAAGTATATCTGAACTTCCGGCAACTGCTCTGTTGTCAAGTGTAGTCTGTATCCCGTACTCCTGTGCCGTTCTTTTAAGTGAGGATTCCTTTGAATTGGAACCGATCATCTCTTCTGCCGGTAGTATCCCGTTCTTTAGAATGCCTCCAATCATGGCCCCCGCCATATTGCCGCATCCTATAAATCCTAATTTCATAGAAAATGCCTCCATTCCATTTGGACAGCCCTGTTCCTTCCATTCGGGCAGACAGACCCTGTCCATATCACTTTAACAAATTCAGGCAAGAAGGTCAAGTTTTTCGTTGAATTCATAATAGGTTTGCTTTATAATGATGAAAGACTAAAACAGGGGAGCCCATAAGTCCTCATGTCAAAGTACAGATAAAGGAAGTGCAGCTGAAATGGATACTTCAGATAAAACAAGTGACAAGGCAGCCTATATGAAACTGATTGAGGAAATTTCCTTAAATGCCTGGCCTTCTCATAAAATAGAGCTTTATGACGGATGGCTCATCCGTTTTTCCCATAACTATACATACCGCACCAACAGCGTGGAGCAGGTAGGGAAATCACTTATTCCGGCAGAAGAAAAAATAAAATATTGTGAGTCTGTATACCGTAATTTCCATACGCCCACAAACTTTAAGATCAATCCGCTCCTGGACCCTTCCTTTGATGAGCTGCTGGAATCAAAGGGCTACGAGATCAGGCATGCTACTGAAGTAATGACAATGCCTATAGAGAATTTCAGATCATACAAGCCCGTCTCTGTGGAATATGAGTATTACGGCAGGAATTCAAATCTGCCTTCATCCATATTTTATCCAAACGAGACGATCGTCCAGCTGAGGGACAGGATCACTGATGAATGGATCGAGGCGCTCTTCCGGCTGAACGGGACTACGAACCCTACACTCCGCCGCATTGTCCCGTCCATGTTCAAGGCCATCCCAAAGGAGACGATCGTAGCCTTTATTGAGATTGAAGGCCGCGTGGTGGCTTCGGGGCTTGGCATCCTGGACAGAGAACATATCGGGCTTTACGCCATCTATGTGGATGCCAGCTGCCGCCGGAAGAATTATGGCCGCTCCATATGCAGTTCCATCCTGGAGGAGGCGCGCAAAAAAGGCGCCAGACATGCATATCTCCAGGTTGTCTGCGGGAATTCAACTGCCAAAAACCTCTACCAGTCACTTGGCTTTGAGGATTTCTATACATACTGGTTCCGCTCCCTCAAAGATACCGGGGCATGGAACCTCTGAACCTGAAACAATGCCTGGATGGGCGCAATTATGAGAAAGGGAATCATATATATGTGGATTGCAGAAAATTGGAAAGATTATGAAGTGCTGGATACGTCCTGCGGTGAAAAGCTGGAGCGCTGGGGAGATTATCTCCTTGTCCGGCCTGATCCCCAGGTTATCTGGGATACACCAAAGACATTAAAGGGCTGGACCAGGATGAACGGCCACTATCACCGCAGCAAAAAGGGCGGAGGGGAGTGGGAATTCTTTGACCTGCCCGAGCAGTGGACTATCCGTTACAAAACACTGACATTCAACTTAAAACCCTTCAGTTTCAAACACACCGGCCTTTTTCCTGAACAGGCTGCTAACTGGGACTGGTTTTCTGACAAAATAAAAAAGGCCCATAGGCCCATAAAGGTGTTGAATCTGTTTGCGTATACAGGAGGCGCAACCCTGGCAGCCGCAGCTGCCGGAGCTTCTGTCACTCATGTGGATGCCTCTAAAGGCATGGTGGGATGGGCTAAGGAAAACGCCCGCTCTTCCCATCTGGAGAATGCCTCTGTACGATGGATCGTAGATGACTGTGTTAAATTTGTGGAGAGAGAGATCCGCCGGGGCAATCATTATGATGCTATTATCATGGATCCGCCCTCCTATGGACGCGGTCCGAAAGGCGAGATATGGAAAATAGAAGAATCCATTCATCCGTTTATTAAGCTGTGTACTCAGCTGCTGAGTGAGGACCCTCTCTTCTTCCTTGTAAATTCTTATACCACAGGTCTGGCGCCTGCGGTGCTGACATATATGCTCTCAACTGAGCTGAAGGATCATCCGGGCAGAGTAGACTCCCAGGAGGTAGGACTGCCTGTCACCTCCAACGGCCTTGTACTGCCATGCGGCGCTTCCGGCCGCTGGGAGAGCATCTGATCTGCTTCACTTCCGGTGTACGGCCTGCTGCACTACTGTGCAGCAGAGGCTGCGCACCCGTTCATAGGCGATGTACTTCGCGCCGTCCATACAGGTACAAGTTTTCTGTGTATCTTCTGCATCTTGTCATCGATATATGCTATCATATCAGCGCATTCCCTGAGTTCATCACTCAATCTTTCCGCCTCCGGGATCTCCTTCTTATACCGCAGCTCATGGTCCAGCCTGGCCCATGCATCCATGCTCACTGTCCTTATCTGTACTTCCACCCTCACACCGCACCATGTTTCATCCTCTATTTCAAATATCAGATGAAGGCTCCTGTACCCTGTTGATTTAGGGGACTTGATAAAATCTTTCTTTTTTAGCAGCGTTAATCCTTCCTGCTCCTCCAGCTGCCTGGCAGCTTCATATACATCATCTATGTAGCAGCAGACTATACAGATCCCCGCAATATCATTCAGATACTTTTCTGCTGCCTCAAGCGTCACTTCCCTGCCCTTGCGCCTCAGCTTATCTGCCGTGCTCAGAGGCGCCTTTATCCTGGAAAAGCTGTATTCTATCCCCGCATCCAGCTTCTTGATCTTCTTTTTCATTTCGCACAGGGCGTAATCGTATTTTAGTCTGAAAGAGTCGTCATACATGCCCCGCGCAAATTCTCCGAATCCTGCCCCTTCAGTATCCATAAGTTTTCTCTTTTTCTTTTTTCCCATAATATCCCTTCTAAATTTATTCCTTTAAGAGATTATCACAGTAATATCAAAAAAGCTGTCGAAACGCGTCAAGATTCTGTAAAAATTTTCTGCCTCTGACTGCAAAAGGGCGCTGCCTGCGCAGCGCCCTGATTGTTTCTATTTTAATTTTCTGTCAGATCATTTAAACAGAGCCACAAGCTCTTCCTTCGGCCTTACGCCGACCATCTTTTTATGGATCTCCCCGCCCTTAAAGAATATAAGTGTCGGTACGCTCATAACGCCATACCTTCCTGCCAGATTCGTGCTCTCATCCACATCAACTTTTCCTATACTAAAGTCAGGATTCTCAGCAGCTATCTCTTCCAGGACCGGCGCCAGCATCTTACAGGGGCCGCACCATGTGGCAAAAAAGTCTACCAGGACCGGTTTTCCGGATTCCAATACTTCTTTATCAAAATTTTCCTCATTTAAATGCATTATACTCATAATAATTCTCCTTTACTTTTTATATTTATTATTGCTTATTTTTAAATATTTTAGCATCGATATCAGAAATAGTTATTTCCGATAACTTCTTTTTGCATTCCACATTCAGCTGGTCATAAATTCCATCCATGATATCAGCCATCCCCGATGCTATCAGGCACTCCATGCTTTTATTTCCGGATTTCCAGCTTGCAGAGACGACCTGGGCATCCACGGCCTCACAGATCATGTTCAGATTTATTTCATCTGCATTCTGTGAAAAATAATAACCTCCTTCTGCACCTTCCTTTGTTGACAGAAGGCCAGCCTTCTTCAGCTTCGCCATAACTTTTCTCACTCTGGCGGGATTCGTGCAGACATTCGCTGCCAGCTCGTCGCTTGATAAGACCTCCTTTTTGTGATTTAAGTAAACCAACGCATGTACTGCAATCGCAAATTCTCCTGTCATTCCTGTCTCTCCATTCCCCTTTTCTCCTGGACGGCACTGTATATGCCAACCTGTAACTTTATTTGTTTCAGTTATATTGTAACTATACCAGTTACAGTTACTTTTGTCAATACCTTTTTACATTTTTTCTTTATAAATCATTGTTCTGCTCTTTCCATTATTTTTAGCTTCATACATAGCCATGTCCGCTTTCTTATACAATATTTCAAAATTTCTTCCGTGCTTGGGTGAAAATGCTATCCCAATGCTTATAGACAGCGGTACTTCAAGCTCTCTGGCCCCTGACATTTCCTCTATGGCGGCACAGACTCTCTGCCCCATCAGCTCAACCGTCTTCTCAGAGGGCACCCGGTGGACAAATGCCACAAATTCATCTCCCCCAAGACGGGCTACCACATCGTTTTCACGGAATATTCCCATAAGCACATCGGCAACCGCCCTCAGCAACTCATCTCCCGCCTGGTGCCCCAGCTTGTCGTTCACTTCTTTGAAGCCGTCCAGATCCATCATCAGAAGTCCGCTTAATGCAAAACCGTTGAGCAGTATAGTCCCCTCTGCCCCCCTGTTGTCCTCCTCCGCTGAAAGTCTGTCATCAATCATGCGCATGGCAGCTGTCCTGTTGTAAAGTCCTGTCAGCTGGTCACGCTCCGACTCATACAGGAGAGCCAGCTCCTTTTTCTTCGTGGCATCTATATTTTTTGTATAGGAAAACGCGACTATATCTTCCGAACCAGGCTCTGTCAGAAGATTAACGGTACTCTCCACCCAAATATAATTCGTTTCCCCAGGCATTCTCAGCCTGAACTCTTCCTTTATTTCCCCGATCCCTTCTCTGTACATGGAGATCAGGTTCTCAGCATCCAGAAGCCCTGACACCCTCTCCTTATCCTTAGGATGCGCCAGCCTGCACATGCCTTCTATCAGCTTTTTATCATATACAATACTCTTAAGCCCGGGCATGCAGTCCTTTTTTCCCCGTGTATATGAGAGCAGCTTTCTTTCTGTCAAGTTGACAGCCCAGACAGATAATGTTTCCGAGAGCATGGCCTGCCTGAACTTTTCCTCCTGGGCATATCTTTTTTCGATAGCTTTCTCTTCTGTAATATTTTCAATAGTACCTATGGCTTCAGTCTGCTTGTCATGCCCGTCATATGTCTGGGCCACTGAGACACGCAGCCAGTTTTCTTTTCCTGTCATCTCCGGCACGAGAAGCTCCGCTGTTCCCTGCTCCTGACCTTCTCTGATCTTTCTCAGAAGCTCTTCAAGCGTTTTTTCTCCTGCCTCTGATATTATTCCCTTCTCTCTCAATGTCCTGGATGGTTCTTTAATCGTCTCCTGCAGTACCTTCATCCCGCAGAATTCCAGCGTCAGCACATGTATCGTATCTTCCGGAATGTTGTATTCAAAGATTCCTGTATCTGTATGCTGAAGTGCCAACTCCAGCTTCCTGCTGCTGCTCTCCAGTTCTTTCTTGGATTCCAGGATAAGCTTCTGTGCCTTCCACATCCAGAATCCGAGAAAGGCCATGAGGACCGCCAGCGCCAGTACTGTCTTTAACAATAACTGGAAAGCATTCATATTCAGTGAATCCCGGCTGCCTTTCACCACATCTGACGAAACCGCTGTTATGATATACCAGTCGTTGATCGTACTTGGGACGTAGCAGACTATCCGCTCCTGATTCCCGTATTTGACGGAAAATACGCCTGACTTCCGCTCTGCCACAGCGGACTTCAGGTCTTCAAGTGATATTCCCATCCTGTCTGATGCTCCGAGAAATTCATAATAATCCCGGCTGCTCATAAGACTCTCCTCATGGCCTGTCTGCATAATGATCTTTCCATCTGACTGGATCACATAAGAATAGCTGCGGCCTCCGAACCCTGAAAAATCCATCAGATCAACAAGAGTCTTTGTCAGAACTATGCCCGCAAGCACTCCCTCTGATGTCCCATCTTCTCCATATACAGGAGAATATATGCAGATAACGTCTTCATTATCCTCCTCCAGATGGTAGACTGCTGAGATGCCGCTTTTCGTCCCTGATACATCACTTCCGATCACATCTCTTATGCTGCAGTCACATATCCTGTCATCTCCGGCCTCATATTTGACATTCCAGTCCTTGTCAAGGAGCACTGCACTGTCAAACCTGCTCGACTTCATCATCTGGTCCATAATGACCTGTGCGTCTCCCTGATGCTGCCCTCCGCCAAGAGATGAGATCATACCCGCCGTATACTCTATTTTTCTCAGACCGTCTTCCAGCTTTTCATCCAGTCCATAGGCCGCCTGGTCCGCCACATCCTGAAGGTGCTCCCTGGCAATCTTCAGAACCTGTCTGCCGCCTCTGTTGGAAAAGTCAAAAAAACTGGCCAGAATAAAGATGACAACCAGTCCTGCGACTAAAATTACTTTGAATTTCTCCACTTTCCCTAAGACTTTCATAGTCCTGCCTCCATCCAGAAAGTGTATACGCTTTCTATTATAAACTTTATTATAACTGAACACCCCGCTTTCTTCAAGAGACAAGTCATCATCTCTTCTGCCGCCTTGTTCCTGGCATTAATGCGCCATGCAGTAACGCGCCCGGCATTTTCGAATACTGTATAGAGAGGTGATTAATTGTGTCTATATTATTGGCGCTTTTGATCGGTATCGCCGTGAACCTTGACAATTTTATTATAGGAATGAATATCGGTATGCGCCATCAGAAGCTAACTTTATTTTCAAATTTCCTCATAGGTCTGACTACCGGCATCTGTGCCTTTTTCTCTACCTATGCGGCGAAATTAATAGCAACATCCCTGATCGACTATACAAATGTAATAGGCGCTCTGGTTATGATACTTTTTGCTGTCTACTGCCTGTTAGACAGCCTGCGCGAGGATGAAAAAACTCTTCAGTACTCTGCTATGAAACTAAAAGATACCCTGGTCCTTGGTTTTATACTGGCAATCAACTGTATTCCCCCGGCATTCAGCGCAGGTATCTTAAGCTTATCTGCCTGGTACGTGGCAGCCTTCTGCGCTCTCTTTTCTTTCGTGAGCATGTATGCCGGAAACCATCTGGGGCACAGCCTGACAAATAACCGTTTTCTGAAATTCCTTGCCCCGGCATCTTCCATTCTTCTTATTCTCATCGGACTGGGAGAACTATTTCTATAAAAAAAATACGGTTTACCAAGGGCATCTGTCCCTGGTAAACCGTATTTTTTATCCTATTTTTTTCCATTCACCGCCGTCAGCGCTGATACTCAGGCTGATCTTCGTCTTGTCAGTCGCCACCAGCCTCAGCCTTGTCTTTCCGGGAGAAAGGGAGAAGCCTGCCCCAAAGCCTTCCTCACCGCTGCCTGATGTGCCGTCCTTTTCCATCATTACAGATGTATTGCCGTCATTATCTACCACCACAAGCTTTGCCTTACCGTTCTCCACATTGATACTCCCGGACATGGAAACACTCATGTCTTTGTCAGTATCCACTTCCCATATGGTGGCAATACCGCCAAATTCCATCTCAGCTTCATAGCGGTTTAAATCACTGTCCACCTTTTGCACCGAACTTTCCATATTAAATGTTCCACCCTGGTTTTTATAAGATTCTTCATCATTGTAGATCTTGTCAATGATACTGCTGTTCCGTGTGCCTAAACCAGCGCATCCTGTAAACGCCATCATAAATGCGGCCAAAATAGCTATTAACTTCACTTTACTCACCTTTTTCTCCCCTTTTCTTACGTACTGTCTCCATTTTCCAGTAAATATATATGTCACACATTATACTACAAATTTCGTATCAGTGCATCAGAAATTTTTTATACGGCAAAAAAGGCCTCATCTTAAAAGATGGGCCTTATGTATTTGGCGGATCTGCCGCTCTATAGTCTTGTGGCTTCCTCGAACAGCGCTTTCACATTTGCCGGGGGAATGTCCGGCATGATTGCTTCATGGCTGGGAGATATAATGAGTCCTGTGGGGAATATCTCTCTGAGTTCCTTTACTTTTGCCTTCACTTCCTCAGGAGTCCCGTTTACCAGCAGGTTCTGTGTGTCCACGCCTCCGCAGAAGGAGATCCTGCCGTCAAATTTTTCTTTCAGATTCCCGGCATCCATGCCCGCTGCCAGAGCCTGAATGGGATGGATGGCGTCCACTCCCGCTTCTATCAGCCTGGGTATGATCTCCACTATGGACCCGCAGGAATGATAGATCACCTTCAGCCCATAGCTGTGAGCCTGCTCAACAAGCTTTCTGCAGCCCGGCATAACGAATTCCTCCGCCATAGCAGGCGAAATCATGGGGCCTCTCTGGCTGCCCATATCATTTCCTATCAGAACTGCATTGAGCCTTCCCTTTGTAGCCTCATAAAATATCTCATTGGCCTTCAGATAAAAATCAACTATCTTATCATCTACTGCCTTATATATCTCAGGATTGGCTATCATGTTCATAAGGGCTGTCTGCATGCCGAAGGAGGCGCACGCATCCTGGAAATGACAGCACCATATCATACCTATCGCAGCTTTGTCAGCAGGCGCCATGTCCACACGCCTCCTGCATTCCTCTTTGTCTATAAACTTCTCCGGGTCCGGCCATTCAAAAAAGTCCAGATCTTCCAATTCTTCCGCATCCTTGAAGCAGCCGTCCGCTGTCAGCGTCCTGTTCTCAGAATCAGTATTTCCATCCATATACCAGTCAAACGCCGCATAGATGGCATCTGCATTGGGTGACCTGTAAGGCACCTCCACAGAGTAGAAGTCATCTCCTATGGCCAGCTTCAGTTCATGCAGGCTGTTTACCCCATAATATTCAAAAAGTGCAGGCTGTGATTTGATATCCGGCATCCCAAGCCATGCAGCCGGCCTGTCTACAGGTCTTCTTTCGATTGTTGCATAAAAACGTTCTAAACTGTTCATTCTCCATACCTCCGCAATTTCCGCACCCGTCCGGCATTCAATTTCCGGCAGGATTGATATTAATCATCATATCATACCGGAAAAATGTAAAATATAGATTATACGCAGAAAAATATAGACGAAATGCAGAAATTAAGTAACTGCGGCTGTCTGGACTGTCTGGGGAATCTGCTACAGACGCCCCCCGCTGCCCAGAAGATCCATGATCTCCTCCTTTGTGAAGCTTCCGCTCTTTAACTCTTCACCTGAGAGCACCTTATCCGCCAGTTCTTTTTTCCTGTTCTGCAGTTCAATGATTTTTTCTTCTATAGTGCCCTGAGCCACCAGCTTGTAGACCGTGACCACATTTTTCTGTCCGATACGGTGGGCCCTGTCAGTGGCCTGATTTTCTGCCGCCGCATTCCACCAGGGGTCGTAGTGGAGGACCATATCGGCAGCTGTCAGATTCAGTCCCGTGCCGCCTGCTTTCAGGGAGATACAGAATACATTTGTATCATCCTGGTTGAAGCGTTCTACAAGATCCCTTCTCTTCTCCTTGCTTGTGCTGCCTGTCAGTTTATAGAAGCTGATATTCTTCTGGGCCAGCTTCTCTGTGATCAGCTCCAGCATGGAGGTAAACTGGGAAAACAGCAGCAGCTTATGACCGCCTGCCACTGCATTTTCTATCAATTCCAGACACAGCTCCAGCTTAGCTGAATCCCCCTTATATCCCTCATAGAGCAGGGAAGGAGCACAGCAGAGCTGGCGCAGCTTTGTCAGTTCTGCCAGCATAAGGATCTGTGATTTTGAGAAATCCTCATCAGACTGCCCTGATATCTGTATCAGTATCTTCTGCACATGGGCGTCGTAGAGCTGCTTCTGTTCACCGGACATCATGGCATATGCCACTTTTTCTATCTTGTCAGGCAGATCTCCCAGAACATCCTTTTTCAGCCTTCTCAGCACAAACGGACGGATCATTTTCTGCAGCCTCACCATCGCTTCCTCATTCCCGTCCCTGACAATAGGCGTCTCCAGCTGCTCCCTGAACCGTGTATAGCTGTAGAGGAATCCCGGCATGAGATAATCAAAAATGCTCCACAGTTCACTCAGGGCATTCTCCACAGGCGTACCTGTCAGGGCCAGCCTGAATTCTGCCTGGATCTGTTTTACTGATCTGGCGCCCTGGGTAGTATGGTTTTTAATAAACTGTGCTTCATCGATCACTTCGGCAAAAAACGGGATCCTGCTGTAGATATCTATATCTCTGCGCAGCAGGTCATAAGATGTGATCAGTATCTCGTTGTCTGCCGCAGATTCTATAATTTCCTGCCTCTGCTCTCTCGTTCCGGTCACTGCAGAAACTGCAAGCGACGGTGCAAAACGCCCGAATTCACTGAGCCAGTTATATACAAGTGAGGCCGGCGCCACTATGAGGGAACGTTTCATCCCGCCCTCCTGCTGTTCGGATAAAAGGAAAGTAATGACCTGAAGTGTCTTTCCCAGTCCCATATCGTCTGCCAGTATACCGCCGAAGCCATTGCGGCACAATGTCTTGATCCACAGAAAACCTCTCTTCTGGTATTCCCTGAGCACAGCATTCAGCCCCTGGGGTATCTCAAAATCATTGTCCTCCACTGTCTTCATATTCCTGATAAGTGCTCTGAAATCCCTGTTCTTCACAAATTGGACAGACTGCTCCTCCCTGAGCTCTTCATCCAGATAGAGGGCCCTGTATTTTGGCACAACGGCTGTCCCTTTTAACAGGCCTTCCGGTTTTAGCTGAAGTCCTTCCTGTATCTCACTTAAAATGCGGATACCGTCCTCATCCATATTCAGGAAATCCCCATTTTTCATCCTGAAGTATTTTTTTCTCCTGTCATACCTGGACAGCACCGCCACAAGCTCCTCCATGGCCATTCCCTCACAGTCCAGCTCCAGATCCATCATGCCTCCTGACAATGATACTCCCACAGACACCTTGGGGGAGGGCAGCAGTCTGACAGATTTGAGTTTATCTGATATAAACACTTCCCCTGTCTCCTGAAGCGCCTCCATCCCATCCATCAAAAAACTGTATATCGCGTCCTCTCCCTGGAGTACCATCTGCCGGGCCTCTTCATCATAAGCCATAAAATACTCCCTCACTGTGCTGTCTGCCTCCAGCTCACGCCTTATATCCCTGCCTGCCATCCTTCTGATATCTCTTGAATCTGCAAATACATTATACTTCTGCTCTCCATAGCACGCCATGAGACGGCAGCTTATCATATCCTTCTGAGGCAGATCCAGGTATATCTCAAATTCTACCTTCGGCGGAAGGAAGTTTGCCGGTTCAATCCCTTCCTTTCTTACAGGAATCATACTTTCTATAGAAGGAAGCACATTCTGAAAAAATCCCGGAAGGTCTTCCTCTGCAACCTGACACTTCCCATGTGTCCTCATTGTCATGAAATACAGGAATTTTTCCATTTTCCTGAGTTTCGCCATACTCACCCTGTAAGCTATGCCATTATAGAAATACCAGCTGTAATTCTTTCCCTCAAAACTGGGATACATGTTCATCTGAAGGCTGATACCCCCGTCAGCCCTTGTTATGCTCACATCCCAGGGAGGGATTTTATCTTCAATTTCCCACAGCCCGCTGACTTCTTTGCTGAGCGTCATCCAAAAAGGGCGGCCCATCAACGCTGCCATAAAATCATCTGCATTCCTCTTATTAATATTGATATAGCGGTCATCTGAATATGACTGGTATCTGCCATACGGAGTCCTGTAATAAAATCCGCCTCCCCCCGCATTTTCCACAAGAAACTGGGCCATCTTCCTGCTGCCCGGCTCAAACGCTCCAATACAGTGAAGAAAAGTAAGCTGCGCCCCATAGGATACCGTCTCCAGATTTTCGATGGCGGCTGCCATTTTTGAAATACTCCGCAGCACATACATCCGCGATATCCCAATCTTAAACTCTGCCTGCATATAGCTTCCCCTGAACTCTATATGGGGCTCGAGCTTTACCTGCCCCATAGAAGCCTCCGGCAGATAAGAAGCCGTATCCTGAATAGAATACTCAGAGATCAGTTCCCCCAGTCCCGGTGTAGTCCTGAACTTCTTTGCCGGCTCCGGGGCTTTTTCCTGCCTTGCTCCATCAATCCCGGCCGTGCGCCTCAGAAGCTCATCAACTCCCCGCTTCACATTCTTCCCTCCAAGAAGCTTGTCCAGCTCCTGCAGTTTCTTTTCCTTTGCCGCAGTTTCTGAAGAATTCCACGGCAGCTCCATGTCTTTCCCGTTCTCCTTTTTATCCTGCAGATAAGCGAGAAGCACGGCAACACAGTGCTTGCACAGACCGCTGTACGCTGAATGGGCCGGACACTCGCAGCTGTGGCTGGTTATTTTTTCCTGACCGTCTAAATGTATCTTAACATGATAGTCATTTAAATAACTTCCCTCTACATCTGCTTCTATGATTATGTCATCAGCACTGCCATTTTGACGGCAAAGCTCTGACACCTTTCCCTTTTTAAATACGCCGGCCCCTTTAGAAAACGTCGAGTGCACTGTCCTTCTCTCTATACTTTCCCTTGTCAACATCCTATCTGCCCTTTCTGTCATTTCCTTTCCAAAAACCAGTGGTTCTTATAATCATATGTAACTGTTCAGTCCCTTCACAGTTACATTTTCTTACGGTCTGTGCAGTAAATGCACAGACCTGCTGAATAATTACAATCATATCATAATTCATATTTATATTCACTACCAATTTAATGTACCACTGTATGATGCTGTTATATGATGCTGACACCTGCCGGAGCATTTGAAAAGATCAGCTGTGCTGTCTTTTCTCCGCCGCTATTTCCTGTTTCATCACTATTCCATCCGGCGCCTGGGTATAGATGCTGATATAATTTTCATCTTCTCCTAAATTAAACAATTCTCTCTCTGCGCTCTCATCCTCCTGGCTATAATACTCTGCTATGATATATGATGTTTCATCCTCTATTTTCAGTACGCCAGATGCCTTTGGCCCCTCTGCTGAGGTCTCTTTAATTACCCGGTTATTTTCGTCCATCTGGATAATAGTACATTTGCTGCCGGCATCCTTTCCCTGTATTGTAATACTCACCTCTGACCTGGTCTCCCTCTGTCCATCCTCTGCATCAGAAGAAAATTCCCCTGCCCGGTCCTGCTGCCCGTCTCCTGACGATACTGTATATGTCTCCGAGAGCTGCATATTTAAAGAAACACCTGAAGCCATCTGCCCGCTAACCCCTGTCCCCGCCTTCAGGTAAACGGACCCGTCAGGGCATTGGTACACAGGATTGCAGTAAAACTGCGGGCTGTCCTTGCCTGAATAGTAGATGACTCCTTCCAGTTTTATAGAATTCCCTGATGTAAAATGTGCATCTGAGATCTCCGGTCCCTGCCGGGCAGTAACCAGGTCTTCTCCTGAGCCGTCCTCTGACTTGACAAGAGGCATGAAAAACGGAATCCCTTCTATCCCCTCAAATACATATTCTGGCGTTCCCTGACCGTCTTTTTTCTCCAGGGCTGCATAGATCCTCCCCCGGTACTCCTCTCCTTGTTCCGGGCCGACTGTGAGACTGCCCTTCTCCAGCAGGCCTGCATGATCATTTAAATAGCCTTCCATATCAAATAAGTCCAGGTATTCCCGCGTAATATAGGCCCCTATTAGTCTGTCAGGCCCCAAAGCCTCCTGCCTTTCTTCCCGGGCCAGGCTGCATCCCCCAAGAAACACTGACATGGCCAGCAGGATAAGACCTGCCATTCTGCCTTCCCGCCTCCTGATCATGTTATTTTTCATCCTCGTCATCCCCTTCCTCCAGAACACCGTCAAACTTCAGTATATCTCCCACATCACATTCCAGGTAGTAGCATATTTTATTTATAGTGGAAAATCTGACGCCCTTCGCCCTGCCGCTCCTCAGGATAGAGAGATTGGCCTCTGTGATCCCTATCATCCTGCAGAGCTCCTTTGACGTCATATTCCTCTCTTTCAAGATTTCCTCCAGATACACACGAATGGCCATCTGCCTGCCCCCCTTGCTCAGATAAATAAGTCATTTTCCTCTTTTATTTCTTTTCCCTCTGCCAGATACCCGGCTCCCAGCATGACTGCCATAATCACCGCAATGGATACAAGGGGGATCTGCACTGTATAGTCAGCCTTCAGCAGATATCTGCCTGCCAGAAGCTGTGCCATGTTTAAAATAATACAGCCTGCCACTGTGACAGTGACTGCCGCCCTGCATGTCTTCTCAAGTCTCTTTGACGCCCTGCACGGCGCCTCAGTGTATCTGTCCTCTGCCAGCTCATCCAGCAGCTTCATTCCCATCACCAGCACCGCTATATCCATTCCATCTGAAAGCGTCCTGACTCCAAAACCAAACCACTGGAAAAATACTGTAATTGCAAGCTCCGCCTGACCAGCACCAGTGTTGGACATACTTATCTTTTTTATCAGGGCTGCCGTGTCCGGGAGTCCTATAAAGAGAACCTTTGCCGCCAGCAGTGCAATGATCACTGCAAGGACGGCTTTCAGGCCCGCTACCCCCCGGGCCTTAGAGCTTCTTACTGTCCTCAGTATGAGATAGCCAAAGCCCACAGAATAAAAAGCTGTGCCTGTGATATATTTACCTGCCTCCTCCAGTCCGGCCATAGGAGTCAGTACCTGAAAATATGACGGATTGATAAAAAGGTACAGCCCTCCTGTCAGGATCACAGACAGAACGGCCATGAGCAGATCAGGCGCTCCCGCTCTTTTTTTGACAGCCCTGAATACCAGATATCCGGCCGGGGCAATCCCAAGGATAAAAAATATAACCCATGCTGCGGCATTTCCCAGGCCGCCTGACAGTGACAGGGCCCGCAGTATCCTGCCCGTCTGTTCCAGCGGAAAGGTGACTGCCTTTGTAAAAATACTCTCTCCCATATGGCACCTCCTATATTATTGTTTTACGATAATTTCTATAATAAGTATAGCCTGTAAATTATCGTTTGTCAATAATTTACAGGCTATATATTACTGTTCACACGCCGCCGATTCACTCAAACGTTATCTGCAGTCTGCCATCCTCCAGCTTTGCCCCTGATATTTCAGCTCCCCTCACACAGTCAGGGAGCACGAAGCAGCGTTTTTCATTTTTTACAGATATACAGATCTCTCCTCCCTTCTGGCTCAGATCCATCTCCTCTTTTAGCGCATGAGGAAGGGATATCTCCATTTTCCATCTGTTTTCTTCAGCCCTGGACATTTTAAATATTTTTTCTTTATGGAATACATCAAAGGGATCTGCGCTTCCATACAGTCCGGACACTTCTCTCAATACCTGAAGAGAACGGATCTCCCGCTTCTGCAGCATCAGCTGGAAGCGCGGTATCCCGGGAAAGCCCTCCGCGATCTCCGCCAGCCCCTCCTTCTGCAGGCCGGCCCACTTTGAAAAGTATCCTTCCAGCGCCTCATCCGGATATACCTTATTTACTATGACGGCATCCACATTATAATCATACAGATGCAGGCATGTGAAGCTCCTTTTCGCCTCTTTTACCACTATCTTCTCCGGTGTTGTAACGATCCTGATGGACAGCACGTCTTTATTCAGCATCAGCTCCTGGAGCCTTTCCAGCTTATCCATCAGCTTTTCCAGCTCGGCAAACACCTCATCCTGGGGCATAGGTATCTTTGTCACCTTCTCCACCGCCGGCCCTGCCACCTTTACCGTCTTTCTTTTAAGCGGGAGCATCTTCTCCAGCAGCGCCCCGAACATCTCCGGAAATTTCAGCAGCGCCAGTGTCTCACCTGTGGGAGCGCAGTCTACAATAAGCGCATCATACTTTTTCTCCTCACTGATATCCAGGATTTTAAACAGGGAAAACAATTCCTCAAGCCCCGGAAATACCAGCAGCTCCTCCACCTCGATCCCGCCCTCTGCCCTGGCTGTCAGCACCCTCTTTAAATAATTCTGCATGTGCCCCCACGCATCCTCACTTTCTTTCACGGCATCTATCTCCAGGGCATCCAGGTTTTCTGCTATATTGACAATTTCTCCTCCGATTTTCCTGTCAAATGAATCCCCCAGGCTGTGTGCCTGGTCAGTGCTCATGATCAGCACCTTTTTGCCATCCTCCGCCAGCCTGCAGGCTGTGGCTGCAGCCACGCTCGTCTTGCCTGCGCCGCCTTTTCCTGTATATATGATCACTCGCATGCTTTTCCCTCCTTAGATTTACATCAGACTCTTATCCTGTCATATCCGCATATGCTATCCGATCTCTACTTTTTTTACAGTCTTTCTGCCGCTTCCGGCCTCATTTTTAGCTGCATTGTTGTCTTTTCCATTCATGACGCCTGCCATCCCCTCTCTGACCATGGCCGCCGCTTCTCTCCCGATTATTGACATATGCTCTCTGCTGCTTTCCGGCAGCAATTCCATAAAGGCTTCTGCCTCCATCTCTTTTGCTTTTGCAAATTTCCTAATAAACTCCCATTTCCTGTCTCTGCTGCTGTCCATCTCTTACCCCTCCTTTTCCGAGAATGTTATAAGCAGTGTCTCCTCCTGAAATTTAGCCGAACTTATGCCCATCCTGCGCAGTACGTCCGGTTTGGGGATATTTCTTTTAAAATTCCCTATCTTTATAATCACATCTTTATCAGACTCGTGCAGATCTACCCCGTCTTTTGCCGCAAAGGGCAGATGCACCTTCAGCACATACCCCTCCTCTGTCTTCCCGTATTCCTCCCCGGCTAAAGTCTCATGGACCGCAAATATATCTTTGCCTGCAAGCGCTTCATTGTCGATCCTTGCTATACCCTCTGTACCGTTTAAATCAGTGTCAAACCATGGAATATGGTAAACAGGCATCCCTGCAAATACTTCTTCCAGCTCGTTTATATAGCGCTCCTGGATCCTTATCCAGTCATTGAAAAATTCATTTTCTATATCATCCGGCAGTATTCTGTTTATATACAGTCCGTCTACTGCAAAATTGTAGAGGTTCATATACATATAACTGCGCTTTGTCTCCTCCACTACCATCTTCTCTGGCATGCAGACAAGCCTCACAGAAGTAACCTCCCTGTCTTTTAAGAGTTCCTGCAGGCCGATCAGCTTCATATACATCCTTTCAATATCAGTCATAGCCTTCCTGCCCGGCAGTTCCACCTTAAATACGGCCCTGCTAACCGGAGATAAGATTCTCATCGCCACCTTCCCCACCGGAAAGAACTTTTCCATATACCATGACAACAGTTCAGGAAATTTCAGGAATGCCAGCGTCTCGCCTGTGGGAGCGCAGTCAACTATGATCCTCTCATATTCCTGGCTTTTGTATATATCCATGATCTTCAAAAGTGTAAACAATTCATCCATGCCGGGCATGCTTAATGTCTCTTCATCTGACATGCCTGTTACAGAAAATAATCTGGCGAATGCTTCTGTCATCTCCCTGAAATCATTCTCCAGGACATACCCGGGATCAATCTCCAGCAGGTACAGATCCGGGGCCGCCTCTTTGATTTCTTTTCCTATGCTGATCTGGAAAATATCGCTGATATTATGTGCCATATCAGTACTGACCAGCAAAGTCTTTTTACCTTCCCTGGCTGAATGCCATGCATGTGCGGCGGCCACACTCGTCTTACCTACCCCGCCCTTTCCCGTGAATATAAGTATTCTTCCCATAATACTCCTTCCCATATATTTCTTTTTCCGAATAGTTCGTAATTCGAAATATATATTTATAATTTTGCTGCCCGATGATCCGGGCAGCTCTTCCAGTTTTATTCAATCACTATTTTCCTTACTTTCTTCGGCACAGCCGGTTTATCCTCAGCCTGCTCTTCTGTCAGGACCAGCAGTACCTTATCCAATATCCTGCCTGCCGTCTCCAGCTCTTCAGCCGTAAGCACACCTGTGACTTTCTCCCCCAGCCTGACAAATTCCCGTATTATGCTGCCAAGCTGCTCTTTCCCGGCTTCGGCCAGACTGATCGTGACGACTCTCTTATCCTCCCTGCTTCTCTGCCTTACAGCCAGTTTTTTCTTTTCCATTCTGTCTACAATACCTGTGGCCGTATTCAGAGGCACATGGATATACTCTGCTATCTGAGTCATATTCACTTCCTGCCTGCGGTACAGCAGAAGCAATATGAGCAGCTCGTTTTTACTGCTGTTTAAGAGGGCATTCTCCCAGGTCTCAGATGAGATGAGTGTTTTGATCCTGTCGAAATACTCAAAAAATATCTCTTCAAGTTTGTTCTGGTCCAGCTTCAAATTATTTCCTCCTTCGAAGTAATTTAATTCTAACACCGAAGTATTTCTTTGTCAATCTTTTTCCCTGTTTCTTTTTGATATGATCAATGCTACAATAACGTAAACAACATTAAAATTGTTACTAAAGGAGCCAATAAAATGACAAATAATCTTCTCGGCATATCTATTGACAGGGCGCTCGTCTCTGAAGAGCCCATCGAAAATATAAGTTTTACTGATGAAATACTGGAAAATGCAGATACTGTGAATCTCAGCTTCCACAATGTGGAATTTGAGCGCTGCCGTTTCTTTGGGTGTATTTTTGAAAAAAGCAGCTTCAGAAAAGTTCTGTTCAGAAATTGCGATTTCTCTAACTGTGACTTTTCAGACTCTTATATCCGTGATGTCACATTCAAGAATTCTAAAGGTGTGGGAACTAAATTTGTCAAGTCCCGCTTAATAAATATTAAAGCAGAAGACAGTAATTTCAGCTATGCTAACCTGGGAAGTACAAAAATTGAAAAGTCTTCTTTTTCTTCCACTTTATTCACAAGCGCATCCATTTCAGAGGCGTCTCTCAAGTCCCTGACACTGACGGACTGTATTTTCGACAGCACCGACTTTTTCAAGACGCCGCTTAAAGGTATCGATCTGTCTGCCTGCAGCCTGGAAAACATTCTTGTCTCTGAAAACTTCCGTGAGGTGGAAGGAGCAAAGATGAATCTGTACCAGGCTGCAGCTATAGCATCAAGGCTGGGTGTTATTATCGTATAACCGTCGTTATAGTTCAGCCTTCCACTGTTCCGCGAGGTGTTTTCGTGCAAAATGCACGAAAATCCCGAGAGCTGCAGCGCCAAAATGCTGTTTACAGCATTTTGTGTGCATCGCGGAGCGTTGTTATAGGTCAGACGGCTGCCGAATGGCAGATGGCTGAACTGTAACTAACCGTCCGTCAGACTCAGAAAAAGCAGCCGCCGTCACCGCATCCGCCCTCATGCATCTCTTCTTCCTCTTCTTGTGCCGGTTCACTGCTTTCGCAGCAGACGTCATCAGCAACCCCTTCCGTCTGCCGCCTGTCCGCCTCTTCCAGAAGCGCTTTAAATGCATCCAGAGTATACCTCTCTATCTCTGCCTTCCTGCCGTCTATAAGGATCGTGGGAAGCCCTGAGATCTTAGTTATGCCCTCCGTCTCGTGCCGTTCCTGCTCTACAGCTTTGGCATATATCCCTGAATCCAGAGCCGCCGCAAATTCCTCCCCGTCAAGCCCTGCCTTCCCGGCCGCTTTCTTTAACACTTCTATCTTTCCAATATCCTGTTCCTCTGTAAAATATGCGGCAAAAACCGCTTCATTGTAGGCATCTCCTTTTCCTCTTTCTCTTGCATAGAGAAATCCCTCGGCCGCCAGATGGGTATATGGGCGCGGCACTACACACGGCGGGAAATGCACGTCCATTCCAAGGCTCTCTGCATCGGGAACCAGCCCGCCGGCCCACTTCTCTCTTCGTACATTATCATGGTATGTATCTACCTGAGGCGCCGGCTTTCTTGTCAGTTCATAGGGATGGAATTCTGTCACCATATCCTCCCTTCCCTCTGCTGCCTGCTTCAGAGCTTCCTCCGCCACATAACAGTACGGGCAGACATAATCTGAAATCACCACTATCTTATGCATGTTAATCCTCCTTTAAAAAAAATACACCTATAACTTTTATTATAGGTGTATTTTCTGCCATAATCAACTATATTTATTTTGATTTACTCCGGCACGCAAGATAATTGACAATCAGGCATATTCCTACTGTGATGGCCATATCCGGCAGCGTATTTCCCAGCACAAAATCACATCTCATCAGCAGCCGGTAAATAATAAAGCCTGCCAGCCATATTCCCAGGTTTCTCCAGTTCAGGCTCTCCTTGCAGTGATCCTTTTTCAAAATGAAATAGTCCGCGATCAGCACTGCTATCATGGGTGCAAATACAGATCCTATGAGATAGAGGAAATCTGTTATATTATCCATTGGATAAATGACTGCTGCCGCTGTACCCACTGCGGCTGCCGCCACTGCCGCCCATTTTTCCCTGACCGCCGGGGAAATGACTGCGCTTGATACGCCCGCTGAATAGGCATCCAGGAAGGTTGTCGTCACTGTAGAGAATATAATGATCAAAAGCCCTGCAATACCAAGTCCTGCTTTTACCATGATCTGTGCAATATCTGACTCACCTGTATATATGGCGGCACACATGCCTATCATATACATCCAGCAGCTTACGATGCCATATGTCAGGGCGCTGGCTGCCGTGGCCTTTACCGGCTTTTCTGCATCTCTTGTATAATCACTGATGAGAGGAAGCCAGGACAGGGGCATGGCCACTGACAGTTCTACAGCCGCCCCGAAGCTGATCACCTCAGAAGATACTGTCCCCGCTTTGCCAAAATCACCGAATATCACCACGCTCAGTATAATGGTGAGTACAAACAGCGCTCCCATGGCAATTATATTGATAATCTTCAGATTTCTGATCCCAATAAGTATCCACGCCAATATCAGCGCTCCTATGACAAGGCACCATATCCAGGCGCCTATTCCCGCAATACTGTCAGCTGCCAGTGCGCCGTCATATACCATGATGGCTGTCCAGCCTGCCAGCTGCAGTACATTAAGTATTGCAAACAGGAGGCAGCCTTTTTGCCCAAAACTCATTTTCACGGTCTCCATGGCGCTCTTTCTCATCCTTCCGCCTATGAGGCCTGCCAGAAAGAGCAGCGTGCATCCGATCAAGTGGCCCGTCAGTATGGCCGCAATCCCCTTTCCGAATCCAAGAGGAGCCAGGTATGTCCCTGTAAGTATCTCAGCAATAGAGACACCTGCGCCGAACCAGATCAGGCTGTTTCCAAATACTGATGTGCCTTTATTTTTCATTTGCCGCATCTCCCCTCCAGTCCCTGACTGCAAAGGCATGGTTCATTGGACCTCTGCCATGGCCCAGGTCAAGCATATCTGCCAGTGCCTTTGAGAGATATTCTTTTGCCAGCCCCACGGCGGCCTCCATCTCCATACCCCTGGCCAGGTTGGAAGCTATAGCGCTGGACAGGGTACATCCTGTGCCATGAGTATTGGGATTGTCAATCCTCTTTCCCTTGAACCACTTAAAGCTGCCCTTCCTGTAGAGAAGGTCATTTGCATCGTTGAGCTGATGCCCTCCCTTGCACAGGACTGCACAGCCGTATGTATCTCCGATCTTACCGGCTGCCTCCTCCATATCCTCTCCATCCTTTATCTTCATCCCTGAGAGGACCTCCGCCTCCGGAATATTGGGAGTCACAAGATCTGCCCCGGGCAGCAGCTTCTCTTTGAGAGCTTCCACCGCCTGGAGATCTGTCAGCCTGGCCCCGCTCGTGGCTACCATCACAGGGTCCAGGACAATATTTCTGGCCCTGTGCCTTAACAGGCTGTCCGCCGTCACCTCAATCAGGCCTGCGGATGGTATCATCCCTATCTTTACTGCATCCGGAAAAATATCCGTAAACACACAGTCCAGCTGCTTTTCTAAAAAATCAGGTGTCACTTCTAAAATATCTGCTACGCCGGTCGTATTCTGTGCAGTCAGGGCCGTGACAGCGCTCATGGCATAAATGCCATGGGCCATCATTGTCTTGATATCTGCCTGGATGCCGGCGCCTCCGCTGGAATCACTTCCGGCGATTGTTAATGCTGTATACATATCTGTTCTCCTTTACAGTGCGCATTAATTTTATAAAGCGGCAGAAAGTGGTGCCCCCAGCCTGCCGCCGGTACAATTTGTATACCAGTTATATCTTCCTTTCCGGGAAGTCATACACCTGCGTGCATTATCATATCAAAATCCTCAATATAGATGTTAGCTGTCTCTTTCAGCTTTTGTTTATCTCCCTCTGCTGACCTGTCATAGACAGCAGCAACACAAAAACCTGCCTGGCGGGCGGTCCTGGCTGCATAGAGAGCATCCTCGAATACCCATGTCCGTGACACTTCACTGCCAAGCTTCCTGGCAGCTGCCAGATAGATATCAGGCTCATCCTTCCCTCTCCCTA
Organism: Murimonas intestini; assembly: GCA_003148945.1. Lineage (GTDB taxonomy): Bacteria > Bacillota > Clostridia > Lachnospirales > Lachnospiraceae > Murimonas > Murimonas intestini. Next base: position 433,519 of record QGGY01000002.1, read on the forward strand.
CTTCTGTACATGTGAAGATATGCACAAAATACCGGCTCAGCCCAAGCCTGTCAAATGCTGCTTCAATGAGGCATCTGTCACTTGAGGTTGCCGCGGCGGCAGGGATATGTTCTCTTTGAAGTCTCTTCAGAAATGATTCCACACCTTTTTTGGCCTGTACTTCATTTTGGTAAAAATCCTGGATCGTCCTGTTTACGCCATCCCCGATCTCCCGGACAGTCTGCTTCAGCCTGTATGTATCCTTCAGATACATGGCTCCCTCCCTCATGCTCATGGGATAAAGGATATCTGACAGACCCGGGGCCGCCTTGATCCCAAGACCTGCCAGGTATCGCATCCCTGCCTCCTCCCAGACCGGCATGGAGTCCAGAAGAGTCCCGTCCACATCGAAAATTGCTCCATCCATCATTGCCTTACCATCTCCCTGGCAGCCTCCGCCAATTCTCCTGCTGCCTTTTCAATATCCGGGGCAGCAAAAATCGCGCTCACCACTGCTGCACCGCAGATACCGCTTCCGGCCAGACTGCCCATATTCTCCTTTGTGATTCCGCCTATGGCTATCACAGGAATCTTTACGCTTTCGCAGATGGCCTTTAAAGTATCATAGCTCACATAATCTGCATCCAGCTTTGTGCCTGTAGAAAACACAGACCCCACTCCCAGATAATCAGCCCCTCTTTTTTCCGCCAGCACAGCCTGCTCCACTGTCTGGGCAGAGACACCTATTATCTTATCAGGCCCAAGCCGCCTGCGCACGTCCCCGGCCTCCATATCACTCTGGCCCACATGGACCCCGTCCGCATCTGCCGCCACGGCTATGTCCACATTATCGTTAACGACAAAGGGAACGTGATATTTTCTGCAGACTGCTTTTATTTCCAGAGCCTCTTTCAGAAAATCTTCTCTGCCCATTTCTTTTTCCCTGATCTGCACAAATGTAGCTCCACCTCTCACAGCCTTCTCCACCTGCCCGGCCAGCTTTTCGCCCCGCAGCCACCGGCTGTCCGTCACCGCATAGAGCAGCAGCTCTTCCTTACCGCACTTCATATTTCGCTCCTTTTTCCAGCATCTCCCCATCCATATGGCAGACAGCATCTATGATCCTGTTCCTGTATGATGCATTCCCCTCAAACGGCTGCATATGTGATTCACCTATCTCCCCGGCAAGTCCCATAACACATACGGCGGCGGTGGCAGCCTCCAGACAGTTCTGCGGGTTCGCAGCCAGATATGCTGTCATCATTCCTGACAGCTGGCAGCCTGTCCCGGTGATCCTACCCATCTGCGGACGGCCGTTTCTGATAACATAGCAGGTATCTGCATCTGCAACAAGATCAATGGCTCCTGTGATAGCAGCGACACATCCATGGCTTTCAGCAAATTTTTTTGCAAATGCAACCGATGCATCCAGGTTTTCCTCAGTCACCTTATCAGCTATGTCGGCATCCACTCCTTTTGTGCTTCCGCTTCCAAATGCCAGGGTCTTAATTTCTGAGATATTTCCTCTGATCACGGAAAATTTTATTTCATTTACGAGTTCCAGTGCAGTACTTGTCCTGAGTTCGCTGGCGCCGGCCCCAACAGGGTCAAGCAGTACAGGATGGGACAGCATATTTGCCTTTTTACCTGCCAGAAACATGGACGGTATTGTGGAAGCATTGAGTGTGCCGATATTTATATTCAGCCCCTGGCAGACCGCGGTGATCTCCTCTGCTTCCCTGCCATCATCAGCCATGATCGGGCTTCCCCCGCAGGCCAGTATGACATTTGCCACATCGTTTACAGTGACATAATTTGTGATGCTGTGCACCAGCGGCATTTTGCTGTGCACGTTTTCAAGACATTCTCTTAACATCTTAATCTCCTCTCTCTGCCTCAGAGGATAATAACAAAAAAGCTGCGAAGACACCAATCACGGTATTTTCGCAGCACAAAAGCTCTGTTATCTCCCTACGTTGGCATTATCCAAATCAGGTTACGGGTCAAAGCACATGATAGCTTCCTCTCAGCCCACTTGAGTGAGCTCCCCTTTCTGTTCGTGAATATTATTGCACTTTTGACAGGATATGTCAAGAAGTAACTACTTACTCCTCTGTTCCTTCCTCTTCCCAAAAAAGTTCATCTAATGTCCTTCCCAGCTTATGGCAGATGGCGATACACAGTTTTATCGTAGGATTATAATCTCCCTTTTCAATGGCATTTATCGTCTGACGTGAGACTCCTACCTCCTGGGCCAGCTGCTGCTGGGACATATCAAGCGCTGCCCGTGCCGATTTCAATCTCAAATTTTTCATAAGCTATTCTGCCTCTCCCTCTTTTTTATCCTTCTGTCTTTTAACGACCACAACTGCCATCAGCAGCACAAACATCACTCCTACAGAAAGGCACATAATATTTTCTTCAAACATCTCTTCCTCACCATGGCCCAGCAAGCCCCGCGCTCCATTTACCAGATTCATAAGACCAACTGCAAAAAACAGCCACATATAATAGCTTGGGGACTCCTGGACTGAAAAATATGCATCGTTCCATACTGCATTAGAGGCAAATACAAAGACTGCCACACAAATACCGATAGTGATCCCCACAATGCTGGTTACATATTTTCCTTCTGTAAACATCTGGAATATACCATACAGTGCAAAATAAATCAGAAATGTGAAAAACCCATATTTATAGGCTTTTCCTCTGGCTGCAATCTGCCGCTCATCATATGCACAGGATAAACCTTTTTTCTTTCTGATCCTCCATGCAATCGCTACTATGATCACCCCCAACGCAATTCCCGCTGCCAGCCCTAAATAATAATAAAAACTTCTCTCCATTTCATTTTCCTCCTTTTACTTGAGTGTAATTTTTCGCCACAGTTCTGCCTTCACCGTTTGGCATTCTTGACTTCTTTTTTACTACCTTTTTACTACCTGACTATACTATATACCTGTGATGGCTTTTTGTCAAGTATATATTACTTTTAATATAGTATAAATGATATTATGTATGATAACACTCACTTGTAAGCCGAGATACCACTTTGTACAACAAGAGCAGGCCTGCCATCCCCTCTCCGGGAACAGCAGGCCTGTTATCTTATGTCTGACTTGATAATATTCTTTTTTCTAATTAAGTTCCTGAATCGTATTGTCTATTCTATAAGCATGGCCATGTTCATGTTCAGATATATGCCATCCTTCACCATCATGCTTTTCTGAGTGATGGCCTTTGCCTGTATCCGCATTTACTGCCGTACAGTGCTCTATCCCTGTAATATTGTGGTTTTCATCCCTGCATATAGAGACGTCTACGGTGCCGTTTTCTTTCCTGCAGATATATCCTTTTAACATGCTTCCGCCGCAGGCCCCGTCTTCTATACAGCGTACCGGCTCCCCATCCAAATAAAAGCATCCTGACTCTTCATCATATGTCAGTCCGTATTTTCCATACTCATCTGCCGCCTCTGCAATATCTTTCAGGATGTAGTCCTCCACAGCTGCTTCATATTCATTCCGCATAGTGTCATATTCTTTTTTATATTTATCATAGTCCCCGTTCTCTGTATTGGCTGTCTTCATCTTTTCCTGAAGAGCTTCCAGCTTACCCGCATAATCTTCCACTAATGCAGCCGCCTCCTCTGCTGTACCGCTCTCTTTGACCGGGATCAGGTTTGTATTCTCTCTCAGTGTTGCGGCATTTGTTCCGCTGCCCTCCACGAGAAAAGTTTCGTTCTTCTCCTGGGTGCCCTCCTTCATCTGGACAGTTCCGTTTTCCTGAACGTTCTCTTTTAACAGCGTGCTCCCCTTTACCTGACCTTCGTCAGCTGCTTCTGTTTTGACAGGCGTTACATATGATACGGAGCTGTCTTCCTTTGCAGACGCAAACACAGTCAGAGAACTTATTGTCAGCAGCACAGCTGCAGAGATACTTATTATTGAAGTCTTTTTATATTTCATGATTGATATGATCCTTTCCTGAATGGCGGTCTTGCCGAATGCTGAAAACATTGCCGGCTGACCTTTTGTTCTTCCAGCTGCTTCTATAAGGCTTATTGCATAACCCGCTTTTTGGGATGAACCCAGCCCTGCTATTACTTTCTCATCACATGATATCTCAATATCCCTGACCAGAAGGGCACGCATCAGCCACACCAGAGGGTTAAACCAGTGAATACATGCTGCACACCCGCCCGCAAATATCAGCAGGTTATCATGTCTTTTTATATGCACCATCTCATGCTGCAGAATATATTCCAGCTGCTCTTTCCCGGCAGCCAGCATTCCCTTGGGCAGGACAATCCTGGGTTTGAGAACTCCAAAAGTAACAGGTGTTGCTATCCTGTCAGATACCAGAAACGCGATCCTTTTTGATCCGTTCCCCCTGCTGCACATATTCTCCCAGGCTTCCCCTTTCAGAGGTATCGCCTCCAGCAGCAGCCGGTATCCCCTAATATAACGTATCAAGTATATAACAAAGCAGATATTGCTCCCTGCCGCCAGAATGAGGCTCCAGCCCCATCTCTTCCAGATAATGCCAAAGCCGCCGGCTTTGTTTTGGATATCCGTCCCCGCGGCCGGATCATCTGCCTTCATTGAAAAACCTGCCCCGCTCTCTTCCGGCATGCTTTTCTCCCCGTCAGTATTTCCTGACACTGTTATGACGCCCTCTGTCCTGCCTGCCCTGACTGTATCCGCCAGTCTTGTGCTCCCCTGGCCTGTAACACCCCTGCCTGTATCTCCCAGACCTGCGCCTGCCTGTTCCGGCGGAATAATATGTTCAATGGCACGCCTTGCTGCAAATACAGCGCTGTCCCTGGATAATCCCCTGATCTCCACATCCACAGAGACAGGTATCAGCAGCCTGAGGATCACGATTGCCCACAGCCAGACAAAGCATCTCTTAGGAAGCCTGTTAATGGCAGCCGCACGGATCACCGTGACCAGCAGTATCAGAATCCCCGCCATCAAGCTCATCTGCAAAAATAATTTCATTTTATCGCCTCATTTCATCTTAAATCAAAAACAAATGTCCGGCCAGTTACATTTTATCTATCATATTTCTCAGCTTTCTGGCCTCATCTTCTGAAATCATATTCACAAAGCTGGCGAAAAAATCCTCCCTGGAACCGTCAAACATCTTGTCTATCAGTTCTTCAGTCTCCTGGCTCTGCACCTGTTCCTTTGTCACTAAAGGGCTGCAGATGAAATTAGGCTCTCTTCTCTGAACAGCCCCCTTCTCAATACATTTCTTGATAACAGTGTAAGTTGTATTCCTGTTCCATCCTGTCTCTTCCTTCAGTATCCTGGCAATCTGTCCGGCCGGAAGCTCCCCCTCCTTCCACAATACCTCCATCACTTTTAACTCAGAATCAAATAATTTAATGTCCATATGGATATCTCTCCTTCAGCATCTCCTGTAACAAAATGACTACTGCAATAGTATTTACAACACAAATACTATCACAGTAGTCATCATAAGTCAACCCCTATTTGACTATTTAAATAGTCACCACCTGACGAATTATTTATACCACCTTTTTCCACTCCTGAGGAAGATAATTAATCGTTCCCCGTATCATATCATCTGCCAGCGCTCTTATATCTGCCTCACTGCAGCTGCGCGCGGCCACATTCGGATCATTCATAAAGGCCTTTACCACCAGCTCCTTATCACATGCCAGGGCCGCCTGCAGGGTATATTCATGGTTCCTGACATGAGGCATGATCAGTTCTTTTATATCATCCGGCATTGCTCCTGCAATGACCGGGCGGATCGCATCCCTCTCAAAGACAGCATTTGTCTCCACTACAGCCGTTTCCGGCAGGTTTGAGATCTGCCGTCCTGTATTTGGGATATTGACATTGCTTATCACCCTCTCCAGCCCGCAGAGAGCCTTTATCAGCAGAATCCCTTCCTCTCCTGTCGGCTTGAGCTCAACTTCTTCTTCACCCTCATACAGCCTGCGGCTCTTGTCCAGCAGTTCTTCAAGATGTTTTTTCCTCCACTCCACAGTAGTCAGTGCGAATTTCCACTTTTCAACTGTGTCAGGATCCTTCAGGTACTCATCTCCCGGCATAAATTCTGCCAGATGCCTGTCACCTGCAGCCGCGATCAGCCCATACCTTCTGATAAGGTCAAATTTAACTCTGTGGGCACATGCAAAGCTGGAATTTGCCCAGTTATCATCACCCTCACTATATCCTTCCTCATAATGGCTGCGGGCATATTCGCGGAAGACCGGAATCAGATCTGTCCCTCTGCAGGAGGCATAATCAAACCAGGTAAAATGATTGATGCCCAGTACATTTACATGGATATCCTGACGCGTTATATCTGTAAATCCCAGAACCTCCTCCGCTATCCCCTTTAACAGGCTCTGTGTTCCAAATACCTCATGACAGCACCCAAAGGCCTTTATCTGGGGAAACACATGGTAAAGGGTCTTGACGCACAGAGACATGGGGTTTGTATAATTTATGACCCATGCCTGGGGAGAATACTCCCTGACAGCCTCTGCTATTTCCACAAACATGGGGATCGTCCTCAGGGCACGCATGATGCCGCCAGGCCCGGCAGTGTCTCCCACAGACTGCCAGATTCCCAGACGCTGGGGCATATGCACATCAACCTCCATCTCATCAAAGGTTCCGGGCAGGATGGAGATCACTACAAAATCTGTCCCCTCCAGCGCTTCTTTGAGGGTGGAACATGTCCTATACCCCCATTTTCCCGGTGCATCCGGCCTTTCGCTCACACGGCTGCCTATTACCTCATTGTACATGGCGGCTTCTTTATCAATGTCATACAGACGGATAACACCGCTCATCTTTTCTTCCATAGCCAGATCTGTCATAAAAGTCCATGCCCATCCCCTTGAGCCGCCCCCTATGTATGCGATCTGTACGTCTGATACCTTCTGATTGCTGTAATTCATATTTTTATGTCCTTTCTATTTCTTTTTTATTTTTTCCTGTGCTGCTTTCCTGATTTTTTCTTTCACTTAATAATAAAATGATGTATAATTCTTCGTAACTATCTATATTCCTGCTGACAGGGAGGTTTCTTATGCGCCAGATCGTCTATGAAGAGGAAATGAACGGTCTTGTTATGGACCGGGTCATCCGCGACTATGAATTCAATATGGCTGAAAAGCACATCCACGATAATTATGAGATCTACTATCTCCTGGAGGGTGAACGCAATTATTTCATTGAAAAGCAGACCTACCTGGTCCGTGAAGGCAGCCTTGTCTTCGTAAACCGGCACCTCATACATAATACAGGTGTCAGCCATTCATCATACCACGACAGGATCCTTATTGAACTGCAGGCAGAGCCCTTCTCCACCTTCTTTAACTGCACCCAGGAGGTCACTCTCAGCGATTTTTTCAGATCCCATACAGGTGTTGTGGAACTGGATGCTGCCCGGAGGACCTATATTGAAGCTCTGCTGGAAGGAATTCACCAGGACCTGAAGGATAAGGATACCGGCTACAGGCTCTCAGTCTACTCCCGGCTCTCCTCTCTCCTGCTCTGTGCCATGCGCTGCCCTCTCAAAAAACCTACTTACCTTCACTCTATGAATATTTATAAAAATAATAAGTATACAAAAGTGGATGAGGTGGCCACCTACATCGCAGCTAATTTTGCCACAGTCTCTTCTCTGAGCGGGCTTGCAGAGCATTTCTATATCAGCAGGAGCTATCTGAGCAGAGTTTTTAAGGAAGTCACCGGCTTTACTGTCAGTGAATATATTAATACAGCCAGGATCAGGCAGGCTCAGAAGCTGCTGGAAGACAGCAGCCTGAATATCTCTGAGATCTCCCGTGAAACAGGTTATGAGACCGTGACCTACTTTGAAAAGATATTCAAAAAGCATACAGGGATCACCCCCCTGAAATACCGCAGGCTCCATGAGATCCACAAATGGCCTGCTGATGCCTCACGCTATTCTGTTGAAGACAAACGGCCTGACTCCGCCCCTTTAAACTCTGGTCAAAAGAAATCTGACATCTAAATCTTCCTGTCTGCTGTACTAATTATAGGTTTTTAATATTGCATAGTCAATATAGGTGTGGAAACTGCATAATATAGGCCTATATTTTGTAATTTTTATACTATTTTTACTTTTCTTATGCCAAGATCCTCCTGGAATTTCTCCTGTCGGATCCTGGCATATTTCCTTGTCTTTTTCACTCAGCTGGTATATGATTGAATTAATAGTAAAGCCATATAACAACATAACACAGCATCGCAGAAGGAGAACATAAATATGGTTACAAGACCCGTAAATCCCCCAAAACTTATACGATCCCACTTTGGCCCCTGCTGCATGCGGTGTAAATTAGAGGCTAAAAAATATAACAGACTTTTTCAGTCTGTACTGTGCGGCATCCTCTATTTCAGACTGTGTCCCGGACTGCGTCTGGAGATGAAAAGCGCCAATCCGGAGGCCATTGGGCTGCTGGGTTATGATCCTGCATCCTTCTGGTCAAAAAAGGACTGGCACGTTTCTTCCCTGATCGCAGCTGATGATTATAAACGTATGCTCCCGCTCTTAACTTCACCGGACGCTTCCTCTGACGACACACCCGCGGAATACCGTATACTCAGAAAAGACGGCAGCTCCTGCTGGGTACTTGGCCGATTCTGCAGTATCCGTGACACGGACGGAGAAATGCTGATACAGGGTGTCTTTTTAGATATAGACATGAAAAAAAGGATAGAGCTTCAGAACAGACAGCTTTCCAAACAGGTGGAATCCGCAAAATCCCGTGACGCCCTCACCGGGCTCTGGAACAAGGATGCCGGAACCCGCCTTGTCCAGGAATATATGTCCTGTAAGCCTGCCGCTGAAGACTGCACTTTGATGCTTCTGGATATGGACGATTTTACACAGCTGAACCGTGAAGAAGGGACCGCCTTTGCAGATGCTGTGCTGCAGGAGGTGGCTGATATCCTGTGCAGCGAGACCTCCTCCTCAGATATACAGATACGGCTGGGCGGAGATGAATTCATGCTGTTTATCAAAAACTGCGGGAAATGCCAGGCAACTGTCACAGGACCCAGGATAGCTGATAAGGTACAGAAGATCCTCTCCCCTTCTGCGAAAGAGCTCACTATCTCTGTCAGCATCGGCATGTGTGCAACTGAGGTGGTGAATGAATACAGCGGCCTCTACAGATGCGCTGAGAGTACTCTAAAATATGTCAAAGAGAATTGCCGGGGGCAGGCTGCATGCTACCTGGATACCTCAAATGAACTTGGCGTAATGCTGACTAATCTGTACACAGAGAGCCATCAGGTAAATGAAATAGATAAAGAAAATGCAGAGCGGGGCAAAAGTCTTGTTTCTTTCGCTCTTGACCTCCTGGGAAAAGCCAAAAATCTGGATGATGCCATATCACTGCTGTTTACACGTATTGGAAGAGCCTATCATCTTGACAGGATATCACTTTTGGAAATAGATCCGGAGTTTTTAAGCAGCCGCTTTACTTACCAGTGGGCGCGCAAAAAAGCCGATATGAAAATGGGGCAGACAATCTATATATCAAGGGAAATGTATGAATCGGCGGCGGCTTCATACGACAATGACGGCCTCAGCAATGCCTGTGCTGATGAAGTATTCTCACCATTTTGTTCCTGCCTGTCCGCCGCCATCTGGGACCGGGGCTCCTTTAGCGGCCTTCTCTGTTTTGAAACTGGCCAGCAGGATTATATATGGACACAGGAACAGCGCACGCTTCTCCTGGAACTTAATAAAATCATCCCTTCCTTTATCATGAAGGCGCGTGCAGATACTGTCAGCCAGGCCAAAACTGACTTCTTATCACGCATGTCACATGAGATCAGGACTCCTATGAATGCAATCGTAGGTATGACATCAATTGCCAAATCAGTAGCCGGGGATAAGAAGAAGGTGCTGGAATGCCTTGACAAGCTAGAGACTTCCAACCAGTACCTGCTGAACCTGATAAATGATATTCTGGATATGTCCCGCATTGAGAGCGGTAAGATGGAACTGAATACCGCCAGCACCGACTTCCAGGCTTTTATTGCATTTCTTGACGGAATGCTGCGCCCCCAGGCAGAACAAAAAGGTATCTCCCTGATCCTGGAAAACGGCTATAAATCAGAGCAGCCGCTTATAACAGATGAACTGCGGCTGGAGCAGGTTCTGATCAACATTATCGGCAACGCAATCAAATTCACGGACACAGGCGGAAAAATACTCTTCCAGATCAGCCAGGTTGAAGAGAACGGACAGACAGTGACACTTCATTTTTCTGTAGCAGACACAGGTATTGGTATTGCAGACAGTGCAATAGAGGGTATCTTTAATGCCTTTGAGCAGGCTGAAAAAAGTACCTCCGCCAAATACGGAGGCACAGGACTTGGACTGTCCATCTCCAGCCGCCTGGTGCAGATGATGGGCGGCACGCTTCAGGTCCGCAGCAAGCTGGGCAAAGGTTCTGAATTCTACTTTACCCTGACATTCCCCTATGGGGAAATGATGGCGGAAAAAGATAATAAAAAAGTATCGGACCCGGATTCCTCCGGATTTTCAGAAAAACGTATTCTGCTTGTGGAGGATAATGAACTGAACATGGAGATCGCACAGACACTTCTGGAGATGAATGGATTTCTTGTAGAATGCGCCAGAAACGGCCAGGAGGCGCTGGACTGTTTTCTGGAACGTCCAGCCGGTTATTACGATGCCATACTTATGGACATCCGTATGCCCATCCTGGATGGTATGGAAACTGCAAAGCGCCTGCGCACAATGGGGCGTCCTGACTCACGCTCCATCCCCATTATCGCCATGACAGCCAATGCCTTTGATGAGGACAGCAGGAAATCCCTGGAAAGCGGCATGAACGGCCATCTGTCAAAACCCATACAGATCGACAAGCTGCTCAGTCTGCTGCATGATCATCTGTCATAACAGCTGTTATAAATCTGAACAAAAGTGCGCTCTGCGCATCCTCCCGCAGGAGGCAAAAGGGCTGCCTCAGCAGCCCTGATATTTTCCAACTTTCTTTACACCCGGCCGCGGTCAGATATCCCGCCCGTAAAGCCTGCTGTAATACTCAAGAGAGTAGTGGTACAGCTCATCCCTGGCTGCCTCGTCTTTAGCAGGATCCATATCTTCTGTCATGATCCAGCACATAATGCGTCCCTTTTCTCCAAAGTGGTCCACAAAATCCCTGACGGCTGCGCGTATCTGACTCTCATCCCAGTCTTTTCCTATATTCAGAGGAAAGCAGAAGGTCATCTTATCTCCGTAATTCTCATACAGATAATCTGCATCATTTGCGTTTGGCTGGGGTGTCCACATATCTATGCCCATTTCGATCATCTCAGGCACATACTGCATATTGCGCCCGCAGGAATGCAGCTCGATAAATTTCCCCTGATCCTTTACAAATTTCAGAAAACGGCTTGTTGCAGGCATGAGCTGCTCCCTGAACATCTCATTTGAGAAAAATCCGCTTCTCTGGGTGCCCCAGTCATCATGGTACAGCACCCCGTCTACCCTGCCGTAATACTTAAAGATATTGTCACAGCTCTCGATCTTATAATCCGCCATCTTCTGGAAAAATTCCTCCAGCAGCTCCGGTTCCTCGCAAAAGGCAATTAAGGATTCGTCAAACGGGATCAGCTCGTGGAGCCGCTCAAAGATCCCCTCCACACATTCATAGATATGAGGTCTGTCTGGGTCCAGAAGCTTCTGCAGCTTTTCTCCGTCCGTCTTAAAATCCACAACTGAGAGGTCCGGCCACTGCAGTTCTTCCTTCCAGTTAGCAAACTCTGATATGGTACGAGTACCAGGTTTCGTGATCATGCCGTCTATGCCTTTTACCATATGCCAGTATACGCCCCACCAGTCATATCCGTCCACCTCAGGCACAGGATGCTCTTCCATGGCATCCGGCCAAACTGTATTTGTCTCATAGAAATATGCAGGCATCCAGTAAGGCTGTCCGCCTTTTACACACCTGACATAGTTTTCCCTCACACTGACGGGCCTGCCCTCTATAGGAGCCTTCGGCCGCTGGAATATCCACGGAAAGCTTCCGGGAGACTGCCATTCCTTCGAGTAATCACGGTTTGCCGCTGTTTCCATAAATCTTGATACCATAACATATACCTCCCTTTCATATACTGCCGGGAACTATTCTTCTGCCCGGCCGCACCATGCCACGATTTGATTTACCTGTCTATGATCTAATTTTATCCCCCCGGGCGTCAAAATGAAACGTATAGAAAGGCCAAAAAACGGAGCCGTTTCTGGCCCCGTTTTCGTATGATGTGTATGAAATTACTGTTTTAGCATATGGCAGTATGCCTGACTCCATCACCTGAGCATGGCATACTGGCCTGTTTCCCTGAATCCTATGCGGTTATAGATACGTCCTGCTGCAGGATTGTCATAGAAAAGACAGAGAAACTTTTTACCTTCGCCAAATGCCTCCCTGCACAGTGCAGTCACTGTCTCCGTGGCCAGCCCTTTTCCCCTGTATTCCTTTAAAGTAGCCACTCCTGTTATCATGGCACTCTCAGAATTAGAGGCGCTGGTACGGGCAGTAGACACCATCTTTCCATCTTCAAATGCCCCGACAGCGATACAGCCTGCTTTTAGCTCTTCTTCCAATTCCCGGCAGCTCTTTTCCCGCCTGCCCCTCTGATGCTCCGCAAATTCATCGATCTGCATGATCAGATCTATTGTGTTTTCCACATCATCTGCTGTCAGCCGCCTTACTTTTCCACAATCTCCAACCTCTAAATCCCCATTAATCACATCACATCTTGTCATATATGTGGACTCAAGCTTCCATTGTGGATAAAACGGCGCTATCTTTTTCAGAAGAGAAGTCTTCCCGCTGATACAGTCAACATCTCTGTCTCTGAGAAATTCTGCCACAGCCTCTGCGCTGTATTCTTCATTCTGGCTGTACAGCAGATAAAACTCATGGAAGCGCAGCAGAAGGCTGTCCCATTTCCCATCTTCTATATTAGCGTAAAGATTTACCGTTTCCGACTCCACACCATAGTTCTCAACATCACCTATGAAGAACAGATTCATCTCCGGCTCCGCCGACACATAATCCAATATTGCCTCTCTGTCTTTTTCATGCAGGGTTATAAACATTTACTTAAGGCTCCTTTTTCTCTACTACTGGTGAATCCGGTTCTTGCGGCTCTACCACATATCCGCACTCACACTTAGATTCTTCTACTACTCTGCCCTTTACAGTAAACACTTCAATCGTCTTTCCACATACAGGACAAGTCATATCTTCCGGAACCGGAGTCCTGAACTTTGATTCACATCCATCCATAACAGCCATCTTATATCCTCCTTCTGTGTTCATGCAGCTTACCGGATATCCGGGCCTGCACACTTAAAATTACGGGTTACATAAGTCTATTATAATATAGAATTCTAAAATATCAATCATCTGAAGCAAAAATCATCTGAATTTTCCATATTCTTCTGATTATTCTCCATAGCCTTTTCCTTCCCATAATCGTAGAATTATCATAGAATTTAAGCAACTATTCAGCAGGTCTGTTCATTTACTGCACAGACCGTAAGAAAATGATTCAAGTGTACTATTAGGAGGAGAGAATAAAATGATAGGTGTATTATTAGAACAGGGACCTTCAGACTGGGAGATCCTGCAGCAGGAGGACGGCAAGGCTTCCCTGGATCTTTGCGGCAGCTTTTCCGTCCCCGAAGCTGCCTTAAATGTGGGAGTAGACCATGCCGTGCCTGTAGTCAGGGTCCTCAGAGAGCAGGACAACTCACAAGTCATTCCCTGGACGCCAGCGCAGTATGAGCTTACCGATAAGGAGAACTTCCGGGGCCGCTGGCAGATAACTCTGATGCTTCCGGCAGGAGGACTTTACAGGATCGAGACAGGCCTGGACTCTTCCAGCATAGATGGAGTATACGTCTGGATGTTCCGGGGAGATGTACGTTTTCACATCGGCGTGGGTAATCTCTTCGTTATCGCAGGCCAGTCTAATGCTTCCGGATTCGGGCAGGACTGGGCAAATGACGAACCCCAGTTGGGAGTTCATGTATACAGGAACTGCAGCTCATGGAACCTGGCCGCCCATCCATTAAATGAATCCACTGATGCCGGTGATGAGAATGCCAATTCTGAGCTGCGTGTGTCCGGCACATCCCCGTTTATCTCATTTGGCCGCAATTTTCAGAAGCTCTCCGGCTGTCCGGTGGGGCTGATCCCTGCTGCCAAAGGCGGTTCACCCATCGACCTCTGGGACAGGGAGGGCACCGGAACCCTGTATCGGAACATGCTCCGGAAGATCAGCGAATGCGGCGGCAGGATAGCCGGTATCCTCTGGTACCAGGGCTGTGCAGATACAATCGATGACGCTCCTGCAGTATATGAAGAAAAATACCGCAGGTTCATATCTAACGTGCGCTCAGACCTGGGCTGGCAGGTCCCCTTCTTCACCTTCCAGACGAACAGAGAGCTTTCTTCCGTCTTTGACGAAGGATGGGGCATTGTGCGTGAAGTTCACAGAAAAACAGCTTCCGACACTCCCGGCATTTACATAATGCCTACCCTGAACTGCTCCCTGTCAGATGATGTACACAATAATTCCGGTTCAAACGTACTCCTGGGCGAACGCATGGCAAAGCTGTGCGGACATGTGCTCTGCGGCACTGCTGATTTCCAGGCGCCTGATATACAAAGTGCAGTGCTCTCCGCAGACGACGAAGTGACAGTCACATTCTCCAATGCAGAGCATGGATTTGTAATGTACCGTAAAAATGCATCCGACTGCGGATTTACATTATCTGACAGCCATGGCAGCCTGCCTCTTGGATATGCCTGCACAAGCCAGGATGAGCCAGGCGCCATTATAATAAAGCTGCTGAGAAAACCCGGTGAAAATCTGGAGATTTCGTTCTGCAGCCAGGCTGTCCCTACCTTCACGCCGCCCGTCTCGGCAGTGACATATCTGCCACCGCTTGCGTTTTACCGGTATCCTGTAAGTGTGAGTTAATAAATATATAACCTGGTAAGGGACGCTGCTCTCGCAGTGTCCCTATAACGTCTGTTTTTCACCTCTGATTCAAAATAATTTATTCATCTAACCTCTCAAGATCAGCTGCAGCCTCATCATATACACTCTGTGCCGCCTCATTACCTGCCGCATTTACCAGCTCCAAATTTTCCTGAGCCGCTTCCAGGGCTGTTTTATAGTAGGATACTGCCATATCCAGATCCTTCTCTACTCCAAGACCATTTTCATAAAAACGGCCAAGGGTCAGATATGTTTGCGGTATTCCAAGCATAGTGGCATGCACATTGGGATCAGAAACTGCTTTTTGATAATATTCTGCGGCTTTTTCATAATCCTGGGCCACACCTTCCCGCCCCTCTTCATAATATGTACCCAGCTTATAGCATGCCGTACCGTCAAATGTTCTTCCATTCCCCTCTGAGGCAATTATGTACCCCTCCTCAGCCTTCATATAATCTGGCTCCTCCTTTGTACCGTCATCATGGCTGTAGCCCGTATCAAAGTAGTCAGCTGCATATCTGGGTCCCTTAAAATCAGTCTCTTTAAGCTGCTTGTCCTGATAGGAAAGCAGGAAATATTCAATAGCTTTATCAATGCTCTTCTCTATACCTGGATAAGTTCCAGTTTCAGCTTCATAAAGCAGTCCCAGGCTGGTGTAACCATTTCCCTTGCCAAGCACTTTTGCATTAAATTCATAGATGGTTACGGCTTTTTCCACATCCTGTTCCACCCCTGTACCATCCCGGAGCAAGTCACCCAGACTCCCTATCCCTCTATAAAGAGGATCTTCAAAAAAGAAAGCGTCATCATAAAAGATGGCATAAGCCTTTTCATATTCTCCTGCCTGCCCTGCTGTAACTCCTGTCCTGAAAAACTCAAAGATATCACCTTGTCCATCAGGGCTGTTGTCCATCATTGTTTCCTTATCTGCATTCAGACCCTCAACAGCAGCAACGGCATCTTCATTGCCTGCGTTTACGGCTGCCTCATAGTAAGCCATGGACATAGCATACCACTGGGCCACACCGTCACCTTCTTCGTACTGTTTGCCTTTCTCATAAAGCTCTTCACCAGATAACCCCGAAGTTTCCACTGTCAGAGCAAATGACTCCTTCAGTTCTTCCAAAGTCAATTCCTCTGCATCTAAGGAATTTTCATCCTCTGCGGCATCTGTCTCAGTTGCTCCTGTATCCGCTGCTGCATCATCAGCTGCCCTTGCAGCAGAACCGCTGCTGATCAATACAGTACATGTCATACTAATTAATAATAACATAGTTATAATTTTCCGTTTCATGTAAAACCCTCCTATTCAGCAATTCTCATCTTCCGCTTTACTTTCTCTGATTTCTCATATATATTCCCGCACAATATCCTGTATATTTTTGCAGCCCTTACAGATATGTAATTTTTAATTTTCCCCCCTTCTATTCACTATGGCAGTTTAATGCGGGTATCCATAATGTAAATATGGTGTTGCACATTAGTCATATTTGTACACTTAATTCACATTATATAAGTTTAGTTGTTTTATATAGTTTAATTATAATTAATAAAAATTCGGCATTCAATTCGAATTCCTGCATTAATAATGTAAAATATCCGCATAGCTTCAATCAGTATAACGAACCATTCTTATAAAAAGATAGTCCAAACAAGAAAAAAGATATCCCTCAAGCCATTTCCGGCATTTTCAGGATATCCTTTTCCTTATCTGTTGACTTTCACTATTTCATTCAATGTTTTGCTCAGCTTCTAGAGCATATCTTTCGCACTTGAGACTAATGTCAATACTCCGCCTGCATCTGTTCCCTCTGTTCCAAGCAGTGTCACTGCACTGTTCAAAAGTGATACTGCAGACTCCTTGTCCTCTCCCAGAAGTCCGGCCGCACTTTTGATAAGGGCAGCTGCCGCTTCACGGTTTGCTTCAAAATCATCATTTAATAAAGTAACAGCATTATCCAAAAGAGCAGCTGCCTGGGTACTGATCTCTGTTGCGGGTTCTTCAGCTGAATTTCCTAAAAACTCTGTAACTGGCTCTTTCGCTGCCCCTGAAGCTTCTGAAGCCGCTTCAGCAGCCGCCCCTGTAGAAACCTCTGAGACCGCCTCATCTGTTTTCTCTGTGGAAGCCTCTGTTTCCGCCGGGTTCACTGCCGCCGGTTCAGACTGGCCTTCCTCTGCCGTCTCATAGTTAAGCTGGTAAATCTCTCCTTTATTATAGTCAACGCCTGCCAGGAGATATTTCCCATCACCAGAGAGAGCCATTGAGTCATATTCACAGGGGAAGATGACATTTCCATGCCAGTCGATCATTCCTAATTTAGACTGTGCATCTCTTACTTTATAGTATCTGCCCCCAGAAAAGTCCAATGGATAAACACTTTCATAGTCTTCAAGGATAGTCTCAACCCCATCCCCCGCAATCAGATGCCTCTTACCCTCAGGATCTACCATGATAGCCGCCGATCCATATACTTCCAATGCATCTTCAGAATATTTTGGTTCACATGTCACATTGCCGTTTACATCTACAAACCCGAGCTTTTTGTCAAGTACGACTGCAAAATATCCATTTGCATTATATCCTCTAGTATCATACTCAGCATCCGACGGCAGATAATATGCCTTCTTTATCTTATCATATTCTGCCGGAATAACAACATTTCCCAGCTCATCAATCAAACCGTTCTTCTCGCCTGTAGATACCTCAGCATACCCCCGAACAAAATCATTAATATAACTGAAGGCTGGTTCCATCACTACATTTCCATCCGCATCTTTCAAACCATTCTGGCCATTTTCCTTGTATGGTATCAGATTACGCGTCTCAACAGAAATATCGCTGATATATTTAAGATCTGTAGCTACCTGGTTAAACTCACGATCATATGTACTGATGACATTTGTGGTACGGTCCTGTATATTAATATATTGTCCATTCGCACTTGCATCAAGGTATTGATCTCTTGTTAGGGATGCAACATTATTTCCGCTGCCTCCGTCTACATAATAGACATCCGCTGTTTTTATCAGATAGAACTGATCCTTGTTCCACCAGGAACTATAATCATATTGTGAAGCAGTAGCTTCCTCAAGAACAAATGCCACGATCCAGTTATTATTTAATACCTTGATATCAGCATACTGAAAAGGAACCATCACTTTGCCTTCCATATTTAATATGCCGCTTGTATTGATCTCCTCTGAAGCTTCAATTGCAGTAATATATCCTTTAGAATATTCAAAATTGCTTCCATAGATATCTTCCGTCAAAGCAGCTCCGTCCATTGCCGCCACATAAAATCCTGACTCCCCCTGCACACGCAGCATATTCGTGCCGGAAATCCAGAACGAGTTTTCCACATCTCCAATTTTTACTGACTCGCCGCTGGCATTTGCCATAAGAGGCATACTTAGGGCAGCAGTTATCAGCCCAACTAAAAATAATCCCTTTTTCATATCCGTTCTCCTTCATATTATTGATTTAATCTGGGGTATTCCTCCGTCTCATTTATTGTAGCATTAACTCACAATTGTTACAAGTTTAAGCTTATTCAATCCGGATTTTCCTAAACAACAGAAAAACCCCGGAAACCTTTCGGTTCCGGGGCATCTTACGCTTGGACACAATGGTATCATCAGATACCGATTTATATAATTTTATCTGCAGTCAGTGATTACTCGATGATTGTAGCAACACGGCCTGATCCAACAGTACGTCCACCTTCACGGATAGCGAATGTAAGACCCTGCTCCATAGCGATCGGATGGATCAGTTCGATTGTCATTTCTACGTTGTCACCAGGCATGCACATTTCTGTGCCTTCCGGAAGATTTACAACACCAGTTACGTCAGTTGTACGGAAGTAGAACTGAGGTCTGTAGTTGTTGAAGAAAGGAGTATGACGTCCACCTTCATCTTTTGTCAGAACGTAAACCTGAGCTGTAAATTTTTTGTGGCATGTAACTGAACCTGGTTTAGCAAGAACCTGTCCTCTTTCGATTTCTGTTCTCTGAACACCACGAAGCAGAGCACCGATGTTATCACCAGCCTGAGCCTCATCCAGTAACTTACGGAACATTTCGATACCTGTTACAACTGTCTTACGTGTTTCTTCTTTGATACCAACGATTTCAACTTCTTCGTTGATATGAAGAACACCACGCTCTACTCTACCAGTAGCAACTGTACCACGGCCTGTGATTGTGAATACATCCTCTACAGGCATCAGGAACGGCTGATCAACTGCACGCTTCGGATCTGGGATCCAGCTGTCAACAGCTGCCATAAGTTCCATGATCTTGTCGCCCCATTCGCTGTTCGGATCTTCAAGAGCTTTCAGAGCAGAACCCTGGATGATCGGAGTGTCATCTCCCGGGAATTCGTACTCGCTGAGGAGTTCACGGATTTCCATATCAACCAGTTCAAGAAGTTCTTCGTCATCTACCATATCACATTTGTTCATGAATACAACGATGTAAGGAACACCTACCTGACGGGAAAGAAGGATATGCTCTTTTGTCTGAGCCATAACACCATCTGTAGCAGCAACAACGAGGATTGCGCCGTCCATCTGAGCAGCACCTGTGATCATGTTCTTTACATAGTCAGCATGCCCTGGGCAGTCAACGTGTGCGTAATGTCTGTTGTCTGTTTCATACTCAACGTGAGCTGTAGAGATTGTGATACCACGCTCTCTTTCTTCCGGAGCTTTATCGATATTTTCGAAATCAACAGCTGCGTTACCTTCAACCCTTGCAGCAAGAGTCTTTGTGATAGCTGCTGTTAAAGTAGTTTTACCATGGTCAACGTGTCCGATGGTACCAATGTTACAATGCGGTTTGTTTCTTTCAAATTTAGCTTTAGCCATTTTGAATTGTCCTCCTTATAAACATGCGCCTTACCGGCTTTTCTTTTTTGATTTTTTCTGCAGCTATTTAATCGCAAAAATAGCCGCATTTATTTAATCAGGCTATCTTTGATTATATTTCAAATCAAAGATATTTGCAAGCCTAATTTTATAAATAACTGATTATTTTATTTGCTCTTTGCGCTTAAAACCTTCTCCTGAACTGACTTCGGAACCGGCTCATATTTTTCAAAGAACATTGAGTAGTTACCACGTCCCTGTGTCTTAGAACGCAGGTCTGTAGAGTAACCAAACATCTCAGCAAGCGGTACATACGCACGTACAAGCTTTCCGCCTCCGATGTCATCCATACCTTCGATACGTCCACGGCGTGAGTTAATGTCACCAATAACATCTCCCATGTACTCTTCAGGCATAGTTACTTCAACCTTCATGATCGGCTCAAGCAGGATAGCGTCACCTTTTCTCATAGCATCCTTGAACGCCATAGATCCGGCAATATGGAATGCCATTTCACTTGAATCGACTTCATGGTAAGAACCATCGTATACGTTAGCACATACACCAAGTACAGGGAATCCTCCGAGAATACCAGCTTTTGCTGCTTCCTCGATACCTTCTCCGACTGCCGGGATATATTCCTTAGGAATAGCTCCTCCGACAACAGATGTCTCGAACTTGAATGTCTCTTCACCGTTGGGATCCATCGGTGTGAACTTAACTTTACAATGACCGTACTGTCCACGTCCGCCGGACTGTTTAGCATACTTGCTGTCAACATCAACTGCCTTTGTGAATGTTTCTTTGTAAGCAACCTGAGGTGCACCTACATTAGCCTCTACCTTGAATTCACGCAGAAGTCTGTCTACGATGATTTCCAGATGAAGCTCACCCATACCGGCGATGATTGTCTGTCCTGTTTCGTGATCTGTATGAGCACGGAATGTCGGGTCTTCTTCAGCAAGTTTTGCTAAAGCTTCACCCATCTTGCCCTGTCCTGCTTTTGTCTTAGGCTCGATAGCCAGCTCGATAACAGGTTCCGGGAATTCCATGGACTCCAGGATTACCGGGTGCTGTTCGTCACAGATCGTATCACCAGTAGTTGTAAACTTAAAGCCTACAGCTGCAGCGATATCTCCTGCATAAACTTTATCCAGCTCTGCTCTCTTGTTGGCATGCATCTGAAGGATACGTCCTACACGCTCTTTCTTTCCTTTTGTAGCATTCAGTACATAGGAACCTGAGTTCATAGATCCTGAATACACACGGAAGAATGCCAGCTTACCAACAAACGGGTCAGCCATGATCTTAAATGCCAGCGCTGAGAAAGGTTCATCATCAGATGAATGTCTCTCAACTTCATTGCCGTCCATATCAGTTCCCTTGATGGAAGCGATATCTGTAGGAGCCGGCATGAAATCAAGGATAGCATCCAGAAGCTTCTGAACACCCTTATTCCTGTATGCTGTACCGCAGCAAACCGGAATAGCCTGACATTCGCATGTTCCTTTACGGAGTACTCTCTTTAATTCTTCAACAGAAGGTTCTTCACCTTCCAGGTACTGCATCATCAGATCATCATCTAATTCGCAGATCTTTTCAACCAGCTCTGTATGATACAGCTCTGCGTCGTCTTTCATATCTTCAGGAATATCTGTGACGGTGATGTCTTCACCCTTCTCGTCATTGTAGATATAAGCCTGCATTTCAAATAAATCTATGATACCTTTGAACTCATCTTCCTTGCCGATTGGCAGCTGAAGACAGATAGCATTTTTACCCAATCTGGTCCTGATCTGACCTACGGCGCCGTAGAAGTTAGCGCCCAGGATATCCATCTTGTTGATGAATGCCATTCTAGGTACGTTATAAGTGTCAGCCTGACGCCATACATTTTCAGACTGAGGTTCAACGCCGCCCTTTGCACAAAATACGCCGACAGCTCCGTCGAGTACACGCAGAGAACGTTCAACCTCTACTGTAAAGTCAACGTGTCCCGGAGTATCAATGATATTGATACGGTGCTCCAGCGCTCCCGCCTGCTCTTTGCAGTGGTCCTGATGCGTCCAGTGACATGTTGTAGCGGCTGAAGTAATTGTGATACCTCTTTCCTGTTCCTGCTCCATCCAGTCCATGGTTGCAGTACCTTCGTGAGTATCGCCAATTTTGTAGTTAACACCAGTATAATAAAGGATACGCTCTGTCAATGTAGTCTTACCTGCATCGATATGAGCCATAATACCGATATTTCTGGTTCTCTCTAATGGATATTCTCTTCCAGCCAAGGTTATTTCCTCCTATTTTGTTTAAGCAAACCTCACACTCCGGTCAGGCTGCAGGTGCAGCCTGGCTGTATATAAGTGCTCCGGCTTTAGAATCTGTAATGTGCGAAAGCCTTGTTTGCTTCTGCCATTTTGTGCATATCTTCTTTCTTCTTTACAGATGCGCCTGTGTTATTTGATGCATCCAGAAGTTCATTTGCCAATCTTTCTTCCATTGTCTTCTCGCCTCTTTTACGAGAATAAGTTGTCAGCCAGCGAAGTGCTAAAGCCTGACGTCTGTCCGGTCTTACTTCGATTGGTACCTGATATGTTGCTCCACCAATACGTCTTGCCTTTACTTCAAGTACAGGCATGATATTGTTCATTGCTTCTTCGAAAACTTCGATAGCTGGCTTGTCTGCTTTTGCAGCCACTCTATCAAATGCTCCGTATACGATTTTCTGAGCTACACCCTTCTTACCGTCTAACATGATGTTATTGATAAGTTTGGTAACCACTTTGTTATTGTATAACGGATCTGCTAATACGTCTCTTTTTTGAGTATGTCCTTTACGTGGCACGGTACTTCCCTCCTTAATTAGTTACGGTCTCTGCCGCCATGATTAAATCATCGGTACTCACAATGTGTCGTTCTATTGTGTGCGTGCCCTCGCTTCTATGTCAACCCGCAACCACCCGGTGAATAGAAAATTCCGGCACAACAACAGGATATCTCTCCTGAATTACACGAAATAGTTCTGTTTGTGATACTACTGCTTGATTATAAACTATATATTATATATTATATATTATAATTTATTTTTTAGCGTCTTTCGGTCTCTTTGCTCCGTATTTGGAACGAGCCTGTCTTCTGTTTGCAACGCCTGCTGTATCCAGAGTACCACGGATGATGTGGTATCTTGTACCTGGTAAGTCTTTTACCCTTCCACCGCGGATAAGCACAACGCTATGCTCCTGAAGGTTATGTCCTTCACCTGGGATGTAGCTTGTTACTTCGATTCCGTTAGAAAGGCGGACCCTGGCGATTTTCCTGAGCGCTGAGTTAGGCTTCTTAGGTGTAGCAGTCTTAACGGCTGTACACACACCTCTTTTCTGCGGTGCAGAAGCATCAGTGCTTTTCTTTCTTAAGGAGTTAAATCCTTTTTGAAGAGCCGGTGCTGTAGATTTCTTAACAGATGTCTGTCTTCCTTTTCTTACTAACTGATTAAATGTTGGCATTCTTTTCTTTCACCTCCTGTATTATTTGTACAGGGCCTATTCCCTATACATGTGGTTGCTGATCTTTATTTAATATTCTTTAGTGTATACAAAGTTCACTCTGCACACACCTAGATTATTATAATTGGGAGTCTTGCCAATGTCAAGGGCTTTTAAACAGGAAATCGCCTTTTTATGGTTTTTTTCTTGAAAATTTCATGAAATCCCTTATAATTTCCTTAACAGGCTGGACACTCCACCCGCACGGGTGGTATGATTAGCCAGAAATACATATATATAAATGTATAAAAAGAAAGAGGCGATCGTATGAGAAAACTTTTGAAACCACTATCATTCATCCCCGCCTTGCTATTGATGTATATGATCTTTACATTTTCCAGCCAGCCCGGTGATGTTTCAGGACAGCTCAGCTACAAAGTCAGCTGTAAAATCGTAGAGGCAGGGGACTACATCTTTGATGCCAACCTGGATGACTGGCAGGTTGACGAATGGGCGAATAAAATTAATTTTATCACCAGAAAACTGGCGCATATCACTGAATATTTCCTGCTTGCCATAGCAGTATCATTTCCGCTGTATGTATACGGACTTCATGGATTTCTGCTCATGCTGGCTGCCGGTATCCTGTGCGTCGGCTTTGCCGCAGGTGATGAATACCACCAGTCCTTCGTGGCCGGCAGAGGACCTTCTGTAAAGGATGTGGGGATCGACAGCATTGGTATATTCTTTGGTATCATAATCGTCCGGATCATTGGATGGACGGGGCGCATGACAATATTCAAAGAAAAAGCAGACAAAAAGGAAGCTAAACGCATCAAGAAGCAGATGAAAAAAGCTAAAAAGGCCGGAATCCAGAATCCGCCTCCAGTTGTAAATAATGTAGTATATAATAAGAAGAAACGCCCTGTAAAAAGAAATTTTGTCACATATACAAGCAATTATAATCCCACGGACGGATATGCCAAAAATTATTCCGGTGAATATGGACAGGGTTATAATGGAGGACCAAATGCCGGTTACGGCTACGGCCAGGATTACAATGGAAATTATCAGGGAGCTTACGGACCGAATTACAATGACGGCTACGGGGGTGGATATGATCCCGGCTATGGAGATGGGTATGGCCCTGATTATGGATACGGACCTGATTATTATGACGAGGGCTATTACGGTCCTGACGACGGCTTTACACCGCCGCCCAGAAAAAACACCCGCAGCAAATCTGCAGATTCTCTTGCAGATGACTGGAAAATAATCCGCAAGAAAAAAACTGCCGCTCATAAATGACCGGCAGTTTTTTCTGTCAATTAAACCTTTTTCAGCAGGTCTGTGCCGTTAATGCACAGACCTGCTGAACCATTATCATTCATATCTTTATTCATCTTCTGAAACAGTAACCAACTCTTCCTCAGACAAATCCAGATCATCCTCGCTCTCCGCCGGAACAGCAGCTGTATCCAGCTCTATTTCCTCGGTCAGCTCAGCTAAATCAAAATCATCATCATCGTCTTCCAGCATGGAATCTCCTGTATCAAGTTTTACATTTCTGTATCTCTTCATACCAGTTCCGGCCGGTATCAGTTTACCAATGATAACATTTTCCTTCAGTCCGATAAGCGGGTCAACTTTTCCTTTGATCGCAGCTTCTGTCAGGACTTTAGTAGTTTCCTGGAAGGAAGCGGCAGACAGGAAGGAATTTGTTGCAAGGGAAGCCTTTGTGATACCAAGCATTACCTGCTTGCCTTCTGCGGGCTCTTTCCCTTCCTCTGTAAGGCGCTCGTTCTCATCCTCATATTCCAGGATGTCAACAAGTGTGCCCGGCAGGAATTCACTGTCACCATTGTTCTCGATGCGGACTTTTTTCAGCATCTGGCGCACAATGACTTCGATATGCTTATCATTGATTTCAACACCCTGCAGACGGTATACACGCTGAACCTCCTGGATCATGTAATCCTGCACAGCACGGACACCCTTGATCTTAAGGATATCATGAGGATTGACACTACCTTCAGTCAGCTCGTCACCTGCCTCCAGATAAGCGCCGTCCTGGGCCTTGATCCTGGAACCATATGGGATCAGGTAAGTCTTAGACTCTCCTGTCTCATTATTTGTAACGATGATCTCACGCTTTTTCTTAGTATCCTTGATGACTGCAATACCTGGGATCTCAGTAATGATTGCAAGTCCTTTTGGCTTTCTGGCCTCAAAAAGCTCCTCGACACGGGGAAGACCCTGTGTGATATCGCCGCCGGCCACACCGCCCGTATGGAATGTACGCATTGTCAGCTGTGTACCTGGCTCACCGATAGACTGTGCCGCAATGATACCTACGGACTCACCTACCTGTACAGCCTCACCTGTTGCCAGGTTGGCTCCATAGCACTTAGCGCAGACTCCGATATGGGATTTACATGTCAGGATGGTACGAATCTTGATCTTGTCAAACGGATTGCCGTTTGCATCCACGCCTTCCTTTATAATTCTGGCTGCACGCCTGGGAGTGATCATGTGGTTAGCTTTTACAAGCACCTCACCATCCTTGTTGCACAGTGTCTCGCAGGCGAAACGGCCTGTGATACGCTCCTGAAGGCTCTCGATCTCTTCCTTTCCGTCCGCAAATGCCTTTACGTACATACCCGGGATCTCTTTTCCTTCGCAGCAGTCAACTTCACGGATGATCAGATCCTGTGAAACGTCAACAAGACGCCTTGTCAGATAACCAGAGTCAGCTGTACGCAGGGCTGTATCAGACAGACCTTTACGCGCTCCATGAGCGGACATGAAGTATTCCAGTACGTCAAGTCCTTCACGGAAGTTGGACTTGATAGGAAGTTCGATCGTATGTCCTGTTGTATCAGCCATCAATCCACGCATACCTGCCAGCTGCTTGATCTGCTTGTCAGAACCACGGGCTCCGGAATCGGCCATCATATAGATGTTGTTATATTTATCAAGTCCGTCCAGCAGAGCCTTTGTCAGGATATCATCCGTATTCTTCCAGGTCTCTACGACTTCCTTGTAACGCTCTTCCTCAGTGATGAGGCCTCGCTTATAGTTTCTTGTGATCTTATCAACAGTATCCTGAGCCTTCTGGATCAGTTCCGGTTTTTCAGGCGGCACGGTCATGTCAGAAATAGAAACAGTCATGGCAGCCCTTGTGGAATACTTATACCCCATAGCCTTGATATCATCCAGCACTTCAGCAGTCTTAGTTGCTCCGTGTGTATTGATGACTTTTTCAAGGATCTGTTTTAAGCCTTTCTTTCCAACATGGAAGTCAACTTCCAGCTTCAGAAGGTTTTCCGGTATGCTTCTGTCCACAAATCCCAGATCCTGCGGAAGGATCTCATTGAAGATAAAACGTCCCACAGTAGATTCCACATTTCCTGTCACTACGCTTCCGTCAGGCATTTTCTTAGTCATACGGACAAGAATCTTGGACTGGAGTGTGAGGGCCTTATTTTCATATGCAAGGATCGCTTCATTTACACTCTTAAAGATCTTGCCTTCTCCAAGCGCTCCCGGCCTCTCCTGTGTCAGATAATAAATACCAAGGACCATATCCTGTGAAGGAACAGCCACAGGTCCTCCGTCTGACGGCTTCAGAAGGTTGTTCGGGGAGAGCAGCAGGAAACGGCACTCTGCCTGTGCTTCCACGGAAAGCGGAAGATGCACGGCCATCTGGTCACCATCGAAGTCCGCATTAAATGCAGTACATACAAGGGGATGCAGCTTGATCGCTTTACCCTCTACAAGAATCGGCTCAAATGCCTGGATTCCCAGACGGTGGAGTGTAGGGGCACGGTTGAGCATTACCGGATGTTCTTTGATGACATCTTCCAGCACATCCCATACCTCAGGCTGAAGTCTCTCTACCATTTTTTTAGCATTTTTTATATTGTGAGAAGTACCGTTGGCAACAAGCTCTTTCATAACAAAAGGCTTGAACAGCTCGATAGCCATCTCTTTCGGAAGACCGCACTGATAAATCTTCAGCTCTGGCCCTACGACGATAACAGAACGTCCTGAATAGTCAACACGCTTTCCTAAGAGGTTCTGGCGGAAACGTCCTGATTTACCCTTGAGCATGTCAGACAGTGACTTCAGGGCTCTGTTTCCGGGTCCTGTCACAGGACGGCCGCGGCGGCCGTTGTCGATCAGGGCATCTACTGCTTCCTGAAGCATCCTCTTTTCATTGCGGACAATGATGTCAGGAGCACCAAGCTCCAGCAGTCTCTTTAAACGGTTATTTCTATTTATGATCCTTCTGTAAAGGTCATTTAAGTCTGATGTGGCAAAACGTCCACCGTCCAGCTGCACCATAGGACGCAGATCCGGCGGGATGACAGGGATAACTGTCATGATCATCCATTCCGGCTTATTTCCGGACTCACGAAAAGCTTCTACCACTTCCAGCCTTTTGATGATCCTGGCACGTTTCTGGCCTGTAGATTCCTTCAGGCCTTTTTTCAGTTCAGCTGCCTCTTTTTCCATGTCGATGGATTCCAGAAGCTCTTTGATCGCCTCTGCACCCATGCCTACGCGGAAACGGCTGCTCCATTTTTCTCTTGCTTCCTGATATTCTCTCTCTGTCAGCACCTGTTTGTACTGAAGATCTGTATCTCCCTTATCCAGCACGATATAGTTGGCAAAATACAGGACTTTCTCCAGTGTTCTCGGAGAAAGGTCCAGCATCAGACCCATTCTGGAAGGGATACCTTTGAAATACCAGATATGGGAAACCGGAGCTGCCAGTTCAATATGTCCCATACGCTCCCTGCGGACACTGGCCTTTGTAACTTCAACGCCGCATCGGTCACAAATAACACCTTTATAACGGATCTTCTTGTACTTTCCGCAGTGACATTCCCAGTCCTTGCTCGGCCCGAAGATACGCTCGCAGAACAGTCCGTCTTTTTCCGGTTTAAGAGTCCTGTAGTTAATGGTTTCGGGTTTCTTTACCTCTCCTCTTGACCATTCCCTGATCTTTTCCGGAGATGCCAGACCAATTTTGATCGCGTCAAAGGTCATTGGCTGATATCCTTCATTGTTTGTTGTTTCAGGCATTTATGGTTCTCCCTTCCTACTCTTCATCATCAAGAGTTTCTTCTAGGTCTAAGAATACGTCCTCGTCGTCCTCTTCCACATCCACGATCTCATCGCCCTCAATTTCCTGCTGGCTGAATCCAAACTGTGAGAAAGAGTTCTCTTCTTCTTCGTATTTTCTGTCTCCTTCGATCACAGAACGCATATCTGTATCACCATAATCAATAGTTTCCATGATTTCTACTTCAGTCTGGTCCTCCTTCAGGACTTTCACATCCAGTCCCAATGACTGGAGCTCTTTTAAAAGTACCTTGAAGGATTCCGGAATACCCGGCTCCGGAATGTTGTCGCCTTTTATGATTGCTTCATATGTCTTTACACGTCCGATAACATCATCAGATTTTACTGTCAGGATCTCCTGCAGAGTGTAGGATGCGCCGTATGCTTCCAGCGCCCAAACCTCCATCTCTCCGAAACGCTGCCCGCCGAACTGTGCTTTACCGCCCAGAGGCTGCTGAGTTACCAGGGAGTACGGTCCTGTGGAACGTGCATGGATCTTGTCATCTACCAGATGGTGGAGCTTCAGGTAATGCATGTGCCCGATTGTTACGGCGCTGTCGAAATATTCGCCTGTACGTCCGTCCCTGAGGCGCACTTTACCGTCTCTTGAAAGAGGAACGCCCTTCCACAGTTCTCTGTGGTCGCGGTTCTCATACAGATAGTCAAGTACTTCAGGCAGAAGCTCTTCGCCATGTTTTTCCTTAAATTCATCCCATTCCAGATTGACGTAATCATTCGCCAGATCCAGAGTGTCCATAATATCAACCTCGTTCGCGCCGTCGAAGACCGGTGTGGCAATATTAAATCCAAGAGCCCTTGATGCAAGGCTTAAGTGGATCTCAAGAACCTGTCCGATGTTCATACGAGAAGGCACACCCAGAGGATTCAGTACGATATCCAGAGGACGCCCGTTCGGCAGGAACGGCATATCTTCTACAGGGAGCACTCGTGAAACAACACCCTTGTTACCATGACGGCCGGCCATCTTGTCACCCACGGAGATCTTTCTCTTCTGTGCGATGTAGATGCGGACTGCCTGATTAACTCCCGGTGAAAGCTCATCCCCGTTTTCTCTTGTGAATACCTTGGCATCTACTACGATACCATATTCTCCATGAGGCACTTTCAGTGAAGTATCCCTGACCTCCCTGGCCTTCTCACCAAAGATAGCGCGGAGTAGCCTCTCCTCAGCTGTCAGTTCTGTCTCTCCCTTCGGAGTTACTTTACCTACCAGGATATCCCCTGCACGGACCTCGGCACCGATGCGGATGATACCTCTCTCATCCAGATCCTTCAGGGCTTCATCTCCCACGCCGGGAACATCTCTTGTGATCTCTTCCGGCCCCAGCTTTGTATCTCTGGCCTCAGCTTCATATTCTTCAATATGGACAGATGTGTAGACATCATCCATAACTAATCTTTCGCTTAAAAGTACAGCATCCTCGTAGTTGTAGCCTTCCCATGTCATAAATCCGATCAGCGGATTCTTTCCAAGAGCCAGCTCGCCCTTCTGTGTGGACGGCCCGTCAGCGATCACACTGCCTGCCTCAACATGCTCTCCCTTAAATACGATCGGTCTCTGATTGTAGCAGTTGCTCTGGTTACTTCTGGAGAATTTGGTCAGGTGATATTCATCCCTTGTTCCATCATCATTCTTCATGATGATCTCCTTGGAAGTGGAGCGTTCGATAGTACCAGACTTTCTTGCAACCACGCAGACTCCTGAGTCAACAGCCGCCTTGCATTCCATACCTGTACCTACTACCGGGGCTTCTGTTGTCAGAAGCGGCACCGCCTGACGCTGCATGTTGGATCCCATCAGCGCACGGTTGGCATCGTCATTCTCCAGGAAAGGAATCAGGGCTGTAGCCACGGAGAATACCATCTTAGGAGACACGTCCATGTAATCGAACATCCCTCTCTCGTATTCCTGCGTCTCTTCTCTGTAACGTCCTGATACATTTTTGTGTACGAAATGTCCGTCAGCATCAAGTGTCTCATTAGCCTGTGCTACATGGTAATTATCTTCTTCATCGGCTGTCATATACACAACCTCATCTGTGACACGGGGATTGCCCGGTTCAGACTTGTCAATCTTCCTGTACGGAGCCTCAACGAATCCATACTGGTTGATCCTGGCATAAGTAGCCAGGGAGTTAATCAGACCGATGTTAGGACCTTCAGGTGTCTCGATGGGACACATTCTTCCATAATGTGAGTAATGTACGTCTCGTACCTCGAATCCTGCACGGTCCCTTGACAGACCGCCTGGTCCCAGGGCTGAAAGACGTCTCTTATGTGTCAGCTCACCCAACGGGTTATTCTGGTCCATGAACTGTGACAGCTGTGAAGATCCGAAGAACTCTTTGACAGCTGCTGTCACAGGCTTTATGTTGATCAGTGACTGGGGAGAGATTCCCTCCAGGTCCTGGGTTGTCATTCTCTCACGGACAACTCTTTCCAGCCTGGACAGACCTATACGGTACTGGTTCTGAAGCAGCTCACCCACGGCCCTGATTCGCCTGTTGCCCAAATGGTCAATATCGTCTTCATTTCCAAGGCCATATTCCAGATGCATATTGTAGTTGATAGAAGCAAGGATATCTTCTTTTGTAATATGCTTCGGAATCAGCTCATGGATATTCTTGCGGATGGCATCCTTGATATCATCCATATCGGTATTTTCTGCCAGTATTTTTTCAAGTTCCGGGTAATATACTAATTCTGTAACTCCCACTTCCTTCGGGTCCACATCCACAAAGCTGGTGATGTCCACCATCATGCTGGAGAGCACCTTTACATTGCGCTCTTCTGTGCGGATCCATACAAACGGTACAGCAGCATTCTGGATCTTGTCTGCCAGTTCGCGTTTCACCTCTGTCCCGGCCTCAGCGATGATCTCACCGGTTGTAGTGTCGATGACATCCTCTGCCAGTATCTGTCCATTGATACGGTTGCGGAGAAGTAACTTTTTATTAAATTTATAACGTCCAACCTTAGCCAGGTCATATCTTCTCGGATCGAAGAACATACTTGTAATAAGGCTCTCTGCGCTTTCCACTGCCAGAGGCTCGCCCGGACGGATTTTTTTGTACAGCTCTAAAAGACCCTCCTGGTAATTCTCAGCAGTGTCCTTTGTAAGGCTGGCCAGTATCTTCGGCTCCTCGCCGAACAAATCTATAATTTCTGCATTTGTGCCAAATCCAAGTGCACGGATCAGAACAGTGATAGGAACCTTTCTGGTCCTGTCAACGCGAACATAGAAAACATCATTGGAGTCAGTCTCGTACTCTAACCATGCACCCCTGTTAGGGATAACGGTGCTGGAATACAATTTTTTACCTATTTTGTCATGTGCAATCCCATAATAGATACCAGGTGAACGTACCAGCTGGCTGACGATAACACGTTCTGCACCGTTGATCACGAATGTACCTGTAGCTGTCATCAGCGGCAGGTCTCCCATGAAGATCTCATGCTCGTTAATTTCGTCATTTTCTTTATTATGAAGCCTTACTCTCACCTTTAAAGGTGCAGCATATGTCGCGTCTCTTTCCTTGCACTCTTCAATTGAATATTTGACATCGTCTTCACATAATGTAAAGTCCACGAATTCCAGACTCAGCTTTCCGCTGTAATCCGTAATCGGAGAGATATCAGCAAAAACTTCTTTCAGCCCCTCATCTAAAAACCACTGATAAGAGTCCTTCTGAACTTCAATCAGATTTGGCATCTCAAGAACCTCTTTCTGTCTTGAATAGCTCATACGGAAGCTCTTGCCGCTTGTGGTAGGACGTATTCTGTTTTTCTCCATTGACGTTTCACCCCTGTTCTTTCTATATAAATGCAGTTTCATTCATTCACTTTTGGGCATAATTATGCCTTGGCGCACAATCCTGCACAATAGTGCATCTTTTATGCTAGCATATGAGTTGTAAATTGTCAACTGATATTTTACTTATTTTTTCTTGCTATTTCCGTGTTTTCCTGTGTATAATTACTCATCTGTACTCTCCTGTCCCTTGTCTTTTAATGGTTCCCGGACAAAGAATATCCAAACAAAAAAAGCCCTGTAAATACCTGATTTCTCAGGTAAATACAGGGGTTCATAAATTTTGAATTATTTAAGAGTAACTTTAGCGCCTTCTGCTTCCAGTTTTGTCTTAAGTTCTTCTGCTTCTGCTTTAGAAGCGCCTTCTTTGATTACCTTAGGAGCTCCATCAACTACTTCTTTAGCTTCTTTTAAGCCTAAGCCTGTAGCTTCACGAACAACTTTGATAACTTTAACTTTGTTCGGGCCAACTTCTGTCAGTTCTACGTCGAACTCATCTTTTTCTTCTGCTGCTTCTGCTGCGCCAGCTGCTGCTACTACAACACCTGCTGCTGCGGATACACCAAACTCTTCTTCACATGCTTTTACTAATTCGTTTAATTCTAATACGGATAATTCTTTGATAGCTTCGATAAATTCAGCTGTTGTTAATTTTGCCATTTTATTTTCCTCCATTTTATAATTTATTTTACTGGGCGGCAAGCACTCTCAGCCTGCCTTCAATAATGTTCCTATGCTTCTTTTGCCTCTGCGATCTGGCTGATAACGCGTGCAAAGTTTGCGATCGGGGACTGGATGCTTCCAAGCAGCTTTCCGAGAAGTTCTTCTCTTGACGGCACTGCTGCGAGAGCCTGCATTCCATTTTCATCGTAGTAAGTTCCTTCTACAACACCTGCAACTAATTTCAGTGTCGGAACAGCCTTGAAGTATTTAGAAATAATTCTGGCCGGAGCGGTTGCGTCTTCTTTAGAAACCGCAAGTGCGTTCTGTCCTTCAAGATGCTGTGAAAGAGTCTCACATGGTGTTTCATTGAATGCAAAGTTCATCATTGTATTTTTGTAAACTTTGTAAGTAACGCCTGCTTCCCTTAACTCTTTACGAAGAGCTGTATCCTGTTCCACACTGATTCCGCTGTAGGAAACAAGGACAACGGCTGCCGCGTCTTTAATGCTTTCGCTGATTTCTTCCACGATTGGTTTTTTCAGTTCAACTTTTGCCATGAATGGTGCACCTCCTTATAGATTTTTAATACTAATCAGATGCTGCCGTATCTCTATTATCAGAATCATCAGTTTCAGCCACTGCCTCACTGCTGATAATAAAAAGCCTCTCTGTCTGAGACAGAGAGGCAAAATAAATCATTCTAAATCGAATTCTTTACTCCTCGGTAGGCGTTTTAACCTTATGCCTTGCGGCACCTACTGTCTTCGGCAGTTCCTAAAGCAATATAGCATATAATCCTGCATATTGTCAAGCATTTTTTCAATAATACTTACACATTTCTACTCTTCAATGCTGGCATGGAACTCCTGAAGTGACTTCACCTTTATCTGATGTCCCTGTGCAGCCTTGATACCCTGGACAGTTGCCTTTGCTGCAGCCATTGTTGTCAAATAGAATATCTTGTTCTTGATGGCAGCTTTACGGATGTAGCTGTCATCTGTTGCACCCTTCTTTCCGATAGGAGTGTTCACGATCAGCTGGATCTTCTTATTTGTAATGGCATCCAGAATATTAGGACGTCCCTCATTGATCTTGGCGATCTTTTCTGCCGGAAGTCCCGCTTCCACGATCCTGTCGTATGTGCTGCCGGTTGCCATCAGCTTAAAGCCGCAGTCATGCAGGCCCTGAGCCACTTCCAGAAGCTCCGGCTTATCCATATCGCTGACGCTGATCAGTGCACATCCCTCCAGAGGGATCCTGCTCTGAGTTGCCTCCTGGGCTTTATAGAATGCCGACCCGAAATTCTGTGAGATTCCCAGTACTTCTCCTGTGGAACGCATTTCCGGCCCCAGAAGCGGATCTACCTCAGGGAACATATTGAACGGGAACACAGCTTCTTTCACTCCATAATGTGAGAATTTCTTATCCTTTAATGAAGTCACAGGTGACGGTCTTCCTGTCAGATGGGAGGTCATAATATCTGTAGCCAGACGCACCATCTTAATATTGCAGACCTTGGATACAAGCGGCACTGTCCTGGATGCTCTCGGGTTTGCCTCCAGCACATATACCCTGCCGTCCTCGATAGCGTACTGCATATTCATAAGTCCTACTACATTCATTTCCTTGGCGATCCTGGCAGTATAATCTTTGATCGTCGCAATCTGTTCTTCGCTCAGATGTTTTGACGGCAGTATACATGCGGAGTCTCCTGAATGCACGCCTGCCAGCTCAATATGCTCCATTACAGCCGGAACAAATACATTTTCACCATCGCTGATGGCATCTGCCTCGCATTCAGTAGCATGGTGCAGGAAACGGTCGATCAGGATAGGACGGTCTGGTGTGACACCCACAGCCAGGCTCATATAGAATTTCAAAGCCTCATCGTCATGGACCACTTCCATCCCTCTTCCGCCCAATACATATGACGGACGCACCATAACAGGATATCCGATCTTATTAGCGATCTCCAGAGCTTCCTCCGTATTTACAGCCATCCCTGATTCTGGCATCGGGATCTCCAGCTTATCCATCATAGCCCTGAAGAGGTCACGGTCCTCTGCCAGGTCGATTGTCTCAGGAGTAGTTCCCAGGATCTTGACTCCATTCTTCTTTAAGTCTGCTGCCAGATTCAGCGGAGTCTGTCCGCCGAACTGAGCAATAACACCCAGCGGCTTCTCTTTTTCATAGATTGCAAGTACATCCTCCAGTGTAAGAGGCTCAAAATACAGTTTATCAGAGGTATCGTAATCTGTAGATACCGTCTCAGGATTACAGTTGACAATAATTGTCTCAAATCCAAGATCCTTCAGCGCAAGTGCAGCATGTACACAGCAATAGTCGAATTCAATACCCTGACCGATACGGTTTGGTCCGCCGCCCAGGATCATGATCTTTGGACGTTCGTTATTTACCGGGCTCTTGTCCTCAATGTGATAGCTTGAGTAGTAATATGCGCTGTCCTCTGTGCCGCTTACATGAACGCCCTCCCAGGCCTCATTGATGCCTGCCTCTTTCCTGGCGCTGCGGATGTCTTCTTCTTTCACATTCAGGATCTGGCTGAGATATTTGTCTGAGAAACCGTCCAGCTTCGCCTGGCGCAGTACATCAGCAGAAGGAACACTTCCGGCTGCTGCTTTCAGCTGCTCTTCCTCTTCTACAAGCTCCTTCATCTGGGTGATAAAGTAATGCTTGATCTTTGTCAGTTCAAACAGTTCATCTACGGTAGCTCCCTTGCGCAGCGCTTCGTACATAATGAACTGCCTCTCGCTTGTAGGCACAGAGAGCATCTTCAGCAGCTCTTTCTTTGTCTTTGAAGCGAAATCCTTAGCGCCGCCCAAGCCATAGCGTCCTGTTTCAAGGCTGCGGATCGCTTTCTGGAAAGCTTCTTTATATGTCTTTCCAAT
This sequence comes from Murimonas intestini, assembly GCA_003148945.1. Lineage (GTDB taxonomy): Bacteria > Bacillota > Clostridia > Lachnospirales > Lachnospiraceae > Murimonas > Murimonas intestini. The sequence continues at coordinate 469,456 of QGGY01000002.1, forward strand.
ACTCATGACTTCGCCGACAGCCCTCATCTGAGTTCCCAGCTTGTCTTCCACGCCTTTGAATTTTTCAAAAGCCCAGCGGGCAAATTTAATAACAATATAATCCCCGCCCGGCACATATTTATCAAGTGTTCCATATTTGCCGCAGGGAAGCTCATCAAGAGTCAGCCCGCATGCCAGCATGGCAGATACGAGGGCTATGGGGAAGCCTGTAGCCTTGGAAGCCAGCGCTGAAGAACGTGAAGTCCTCGGATTGATCTCAATAACAATAATCCTGTCTGATACAGGGTCATGAGCAAACTGCACATTCGTGCCGCCGATAACTTCGATGGATTCTACAATCTTATAAGCCTGCTCCTGCAGCCTCTTCTGCACTTCTTCAGAGATAGTCAGCATAGGAGCTGAACAGAAGGAATCACCGGTATGTACGCCCAGGGGATCGATATTTTCGATGAAGCAGACAGTGATCATATTATTTTTAGCATCTCTGACAACTTCCAGCTCTAATTCTTCCCAGCCCAGGATGGATTCTTCTACGAGCACCTGGCCTACAAGGCTGGCCTGAAGTCCTCTGGCACATACTGTCTTCAATTCTTCTGTATTGTACACGAGGCCGCCGCCTGCACCACCCATGGTATAAGCCGGACGCAGCACTACCGGATATCCCAGTTTATCAGCGATTTCCAGAGCTTCCTCCACAGTGTAGGCAACTTCACTCTTAGCCATCTCGATGCCTAAGCTCTCCATGGTCTTCTTAAATTCGATCCTGTCCTCACCGCGCTCAATTGCATCTACCTGGACACCGATGACCTGGACATTATACTTCTCCAGCACTCCCGCTGCTGCCAGCTCAGAGCACAGGTTCAGTCCTGACTGTCCGCCCAGGTTCGGAAGCAGGGCATCCGGACGTTCTTTTTCTATGATCTGTGTCAGCCTCTCTACATTTAGCGGCTCGATGTAAGTCACATCTGCTGTCTCCGGATCGGTCATTATCGTTGCCGGATTAGAATTAACAAGTACAATCTCATACCCCAGTTTTCTCAAAGCTTTGCAGGCCTGAGTCCCTGAATAGTCAAACTCACATGCCTGACCGATGATAATAGGACCTGACCCAATTATCAGTACTTTGTGGATATCGTTTCTCTTCATGTTCTTACCTCGGTTTCTCATTGATTTGCAGAATATGGCTGTCCAATGAACAGTCCCCGCATAATTTCTATTAGACATTATAGAATATAACGGGTCACATGTAAACAGTCATGTTTTAATTTTACATTTTTTGAGCAACCCGCTCAAACAATCCAGCATTTTAGTCCTTTCATACACAAAATCGCTGGTTTTCAAAAACTCCATATAGTCATAGAAGGCGTTGCTTGTATTCTTTTCATTCAGAGAGATGCATTTGCTCTTTCCCTCACCGTTCTGTATAAAAAAGAGGGTCTGCCCCCTGTCTGTTATCTCAATATGTGTGTGGTAAAGGGGGGAGAGCAGCTGTGACCTGACCATATATCCAGTGATACTTTCTTCCTCCAGCGCCTGATACAGCCTTTCCAGCAGCCAAACCCTGTCTTCCGGCTCCAGGGGCCTGTAAATGCTGCTGGGCACTGTTCCCACCCTGCCTTCCTCCAGAAACTGCTGTACGCCTTCCTCAGAGAAAAAGAAAGACATACTCTTCTGCTGGTTCAGCTTTTCCAGGCTGTGCTGGTCCATATCCAGAAGCCCCATGGCTTCCTCCATAGAGATCACGTCTGTGATGATACACCGCTCCAGTATTTCTTTTGTCATAAAAGGCATCAGGCAGGGAATGGCTTCCATATTGAAGACCTCCCCATTCCCATTTTGTATCTTTTCATTAGAAATATAGGCCGCCATATAGTTTTCCATCACATCCATACTCTCCAGCATGGGCCTTGCCATCTTCAGCCTTCTCTCAAAGCTCCGGCTGTACATGTCCATCATACCGGCATCTGCAGTCAGAACCGCCTCCTCATAGTCATACGACATCAGGCACAGATAGTGGGATGTTATAATATAATAAGGCAGCTCACTATGCTCATTTATATGCGCCCCCAAAGAATCATAATAATAAAAGAATTCATAATTATCATGATAATACAGCAGGGGCAGGATATTCTTCAGATACCGCAGGTTAGGATTGTGGTAATCCCACTTGCAGCCTGTATTATCAAGGCAGATCAGATGGCGGACAGCCCCTGATTCCTTACTCTTTCCCAGCTTTTCCAGGCAGTAAAGCATATCTTCATTCTCCGGCTGGCACACTATGCATATATCCCCTTCCCGGTCTGCCTCCTGGCTGAATAATGCCCTCACAGCTTCAAGCACATGAGCTCTTTGGCGTATCACATTGATATTCCCGGGCAGTTCAAGCTTAACATTTCCCTCACTGACAACAAGAGGCTGCCGGCATTCTGTCCTCTCATCAAAACATCTCAGAAGCTCTCCTATATCCTGCCGCTGGTAATAGACCTCTGCCCCCAGCTTTGTCATCCTGTACGCCTCAAGCATATCATTCTCTTCCCTGCTGCTTAAGGAAAGACCCTGAGCCAGCAGCGACACAGTCCTCTCTTCAGCAGGGATCCTGTTATCTCCAAGCATTTTCTGGATGTAACTGCGCTCCACACCGCTTAAGGCCGACAGCCTGACAATGCTGATATTTGCTTTTGACACCGCCTTTTTCAGGCACTCTGAAAATGCAGACATGATTCTCCATCTCCTTCCCACACATATACTCCTGTAACCTGTTTATCCATTGGATATATTTTATCACGGCAGGAAAGGCCATGCAAATTAAATCTCTTTGTATCGGCATGATCTATGGCTAACAATAAAAACAACACAAGCCTGGCCTGTAAACTAAAGGCCCCTCACAATTGCAAAGAGGCCTTTAATTTTCTAAGCGCGGCTTGTGCCGTCTCAAAAATGTATCTTATTAATACTGCTTACAAAATAAAATATCCACAAATCTCATTAGCGGTTCCTGCAAGATCCAGTCTGCAGACAGCCCTGTTTATCTGGGGATCTGTGACCTCAGGATGCTCCTGCAGATATGTTCCGTCAACAGATGCTGTCAAATATACATATCCGCCAGCGCTGCCAAGAAAACTCTCTGCATACATTCCCGCCGGGAAAGCCGGAGCCTCTGCACTTCCCCCGGCAGTCAATTCTGCCTGGACAGCCGCATCCTCTGACACTGCCTGCAAATACGCCCTTCCATCCCTGATATAGTACAGCATACTGTTTACCACTGTAAAATCAGCAACGAGACCGCCGTCAAGTACACGGACAGCTTCACCGCCTGATTTATCCAGCCAGGCTATCCCGTTTTCATCAGTATAATACAGCTTATTCCCTGACATCCGGATCTTCTGGGTATTTACAGCTCCTATGACTTGGGTATCACTGCCGTCAGGACGCATCCTGAGAATACCCTCTGCACCTGTGCAGTAAATGTAATCTGAGTCTGCACCTATAACCATTGTCATTCCCTGCAGAGTCTCAGATTCCACTGGATTCTCCAGATTGATCCTCACCAGGCTGCCTGCTCCCTCACCTGCGGCAGACTCATAATACAGCCAGCCATTGATGATATATGGAATGACCTGGTTAGAAGCTCCTTCAACAAGAACTGTCCTCTCTGAACCATCCTGCCTGCTCCTCTCCACTGCAACAGACTGCGGCCCCTCAAAAGCTCCCTGCATGGTATACAGCCATCCTCCATAGACCGCAAGGTATGACCTGCCTGAATCCCCCACATGCTGAGCGCTCTCACTTGTATCCAGATACGATGAGTATATTCTTCCATCAGCTTCCTGAACCTGGGCAAAAGCCACAGATTCGTATACAAATGCTTCCTGGAAGCTTGCCGCCTGCTGTTCTTCAGTTACAGGCTCTGTCTCCTCCGGTATTGGCGGTTCCGTTTCAATGGGGACATCCTCTGTGGCCGGAGCCTCTGTAACTGATGACTCCGTAACAGGCGGTTCTTCTTCTGCTGGAACTGCTTCTGTAGCCGGGGCCTCTGTAACCGGAGGCTCTTCTGCCGGAGGGGCTTCTGTAGCCGGCGGCGCTGTTTCCGTGACCGGAGCCTCTGTCTCCTGCAGTGGTTCTTCTGCCGGGGTTTCTGCAGCCGGCGGCGCTGCTTCCTCTGCCGGACCTCCTTCAACAGGCGGCGCTGCTTCCGTAACCGGTGCCTCCGTTGCCGGAGGCTCTTGTTCTTCTGCCAGGCCTTCTGTTACCGAGGCCTCTGTCTCAGGCCAAACTGCTTCCTCAGCCGGAGCTTCTGTCTCCTGAGACGGCTCTTCTGCAGCCTGAGCTTCCGTTTCCGGCGGTGCCGTTTCCGTGACCGGAGCCTCTGTCTCCTGACCTGTCGTGAAGCCTAAAAGATCGCGGAGGCTTGTATAGTCTATAAAAACCGCTCTTGAAGAAAATGATTTTTCCTCTTCTACTCTCACTGCTGACACCATGGTAAAGCTATCCTGATCGTCCAGTTCCCCTATTCCTATTATATCCAGCTGGTTTCTCGCTTCATTATCTACTTCTTCCTCACTGCCGTAAAATTCCTGATCCAGCACTGAAATGATCTGTCCTTTTTCATAAGAATAAACCTTCAGAACTGCTGTTTCAGCTATATCTTCCGGATTATCTATGAGGATTCCACTGATACCGATATAATAACGTCCAGCCTTTTCTATTATACCTATTTCAATCTCCTCTTCATACCCTCTCATGCTTCCGGGCCTATTCATCCGGCAGATATCCCCAGCCTTTTTGACCTGCTTATCTTCTATCCGGTACAGCTCCGTCTGTAAGCACTGAGATATTATGCCATCTCCCGCATCCATCTCTCCCAGGGACACTAAGATCATTTCAGGTATACCGTCTCCATCCAGATCTTTAACTAACGCCGAAAGAATTCCTTCCTTCTGTCTGAACAGTTCAAAATTGTCTTCTTCCCGGTTGTATACAAATTCTTCTGTATCCGTCAGCCCGCGCTCCGGTATCAATACATCTGCCAGATACCCTGTATATACAGTCTCCGCTTCTTCCGGCGTCACATTTGGTGATGGAAGAGGCAGTTCACTCTCAGACTCCGCAGGTGCCTGTGTCTCCGGCGGGACTGTCTCCGCAGGCGGTGCTTCTGTTGCCGGAGTCTCTGCTGCCTCCGGAGGTGCTTCCGTTATCGGCGCCTCTGTCACTGCCGGAGGTGCTTCCGTTATCAGCGCTTCTGTTTCTGCCGGAGGTGTATCTGTAGTCGGAACCTCTGTTTCTGCCGGAGGTATTTCCGCAGGCGGGGCTTCTGTTTCTGCCGGGGGCGCCTCTGTTATTGGGGCCTCTGTTGCAGCTGAAGGTGCTTCCGTTATCGGCGCCTCTGTTTCTGCCGTTGGGGCCTCTGTTTCTGACGGCGGCGCTTCTGTTATTGGGGCCTCTGTTACAGCTGAAGGAGCTTCCGTTATTGGAGCCTCTGTTTCTGCCGGAGGTGTTTCCGCTGGTGGGGCCTCTGTTTCTGACGGCGGTGCTTCTGTAGCCGGAACCTCTGACAGCCCTTCCATAAATTCCTTCAATACTGGGTCAGATGCCACAGCAGCATCATATTCCTTTTTTATATCTGCAGTTAAAGCCACTGCATCATCTTCCTTAATCGCCTCCTCTAAAAATTCTTTAGCCTCCTGATCTGCATTTCGGTCTGCAATATAAAGGACTCCGCTCTCATCAGTCTTTACATAGAATACAGTCAGGCTCGGCACTAATGTATCAATACCGTATACTTTTCCGCTATAATTTGCATAGACTACAAAGCTTCCATCTGTCAGACCTTTCCGGGAATATGTCACAATATTTTCGTAACTTTCAACAGCCATACTATCTATGATTATCTGCTGGTTTTCCTCATTGAAATTTTCTACATATATTTTCAGCTGTTCTATATCTTTACTTGTTAGCGCCTGATAATACATCTGCATTAATTCCAGAATAGCCGGTACATTCCGTTCCAATGACGGATACGGTGAAGCATTCTCACTCTGTTCAGTATCCTCAATGTCTGGCTGAACAGGTGCTTCTGTTACAGCTGTCTCCGTTAGCGGAGCCTCTGTCACCGCTTCTGTTTCCGGCACCACTGGTTCCGTTGTGGGGGACTCCGTTACAGGCGCCTCTGTCGGCAGGGCTTCTGTCACCGCTTCTGTTTCCGGCACCACTGGCTCTGTTATTGGTGTCTCTGTTGCAGGCGCCTCCGTCGGCGGGGCTTCTGTCACTGCCTCTGTTTCCGGCACCACTGGTTCCGTTGTGGGGGACTCCGTTACAGGCGCCTCCGTCGGCAGGGCTTCTGTCACCGCCTCTGTTATTGGCGTCTCTGTTATTGGGGGCTCCGTTACAGGGGGCTCCGTCGGCGGGGCTTCTGTCACCGCTTCTGTTTCCATCGGCACTTGCTCTGTTATGGGCGTCTCTGTTACAGGCGCCTCTGTCGGCGGGGCTTCTGTCACCGCTTCTGTTTCCGGCACCACTGACTCTGTTACAACTGCCGCAGGCCTCTCTGTTGATGGTTCAACCGCCGACGCTGTCCCGTTGGTTTTCTCAGTTCCGGGCTGCTCGGACGGCTGCCCTTCATTACTGTCTGAAGGCTCTATATACTGGTATACCTCTTCCAGCTTTTCCTGCAGGACTGTGCTGCCCTGGATAGTCTGAAGGCCTTCTTTCAGTGTTTCTTCTGCCTCCTGGTATTCTCCCTGCTTTATGTAGACTTCGGCCAGCTTTTCATAGCCTTCTTCCTTTTTAGGTTCAATATCGATCGCCGCACGGAAGGCATCTACAGCGCTGTCATATTCCATGCTCTCTACATATTTATCTCCTGCCTGAATCTTTTCATTGAAGGCTTTTGCCGCCTCACTCTCATTTGAACCCAACAGGAAAAATACAGCTACACAAACACAGATCAGCAGCAGAGCGCTTACGCTGCAGATGGCTGCTATCAGACGTTTCCGCACCGCATCTTCTCCCGGGCCGCCCTTGCCGGGCCCCGGCTCAGGTACAAACCGTGTTTCTTCCTGGTCCAGCCTTTTCCCGCACTTCTCACAGAATCTGGCGCCTGGAATATTATCCTTTCCGCAATTCTTACACCTCATTCCACTGCTCCTTCCTTATTCCGTTCCAATTATATATCTCAGCTCTGGAACCAGTATCCTACAGCTTCGGCCTCCCCGCCTGCAGCCGGAATACGGCACATTACCATATTGAATAGCTGATCAGGTATTTCCGGATGGGCCTGCTTATAAACATCGTCCATATAGCAGCGGACATAAATACTGTCTCCCGCACCTGCCAGTACATCCTTAGCGTGCAGCCCTTCCGGGAGCTGACTCAGCTGTACACCTCCATCAGAGGTGTCAATAGTCTTCCTGTAAACCTGCTCTGTATCTACATAATAGATGGTTCCCTCATAAATCTTCATGCTGTTCAGCTGCTGTCCGCTCACTTCCAGCCTGTAATCACTTCCGTCTGTATTCATTGAGCTGACTGCCTGGTTTTCACAGTAATAGAATCTTCCATTATTATAAACTGTATCCAAGGGCAGCGGGAATGTCAATTCCGTGATTACGCTTCCGTCCAGACTGCTTTTATTTCCCACGCTGCTTTCCCATGAGTAATTAAAGTAGATATAGCTCCCATCTGTCACCAGGTTATACGGCCTGCACGGCAGCTGTTCTATAACCGATGTGTCTGACAGATTTATTCTCATCAGTTCCGAATTGACTTCCTCAGCCGTGCTGGTGGCATAATACAGCCAGTCACCTATGATCCATACTCTTCCCCAGCCATATATATTGTCTGCCAGCACTGTAGTCTCTGAACCATCCAGCCTGCTCCGCTCTAATGTCCCGTTCATTGCCCCGGTGCCGTACATCCTGATCACATAGATATAATCATTATATACTGCCAGCTTATCTAAATAATTGCCGCCGGCATCATTACTTGTAGAAAACCACCCATCAGGCCCATCAGAAAATACGGTATACACGTTTCCGTTATATTCCTGGATCTGGGTAAATTCCAGTGCTTCATATACTACATTTTCCGGCTCCGGAACAGGAGCTTCTGTCTGGGGTATCTCCGCAGTTATCTGTGTCTCGGCTGCTGCATCCGTGTCTGCAGAGCCTTCTGCCGCTTCCTGTCCAGTCTCTCCCTCAGCTAAAGGCTCGCTCCCCGGCTGTCCATCAGTGCCCGGCACTTCTGTGGTGCCTTCTATACCATTATCCGCATCAGTTCCTTCTTCTGTCTGCCCCTTTGAAGGATCCTCTGTCTGTCCTTCCGGCTGGCTCTCTGTCTGTTCACCACTCTCTGTCTGACCGTTTCCCAGCGCTGTCTTCAGATCTGTATAATCTGTAAATGTAGCCGTTGCCGGCACTTCAGCTCCTGCCTGGTCCGTACTTTCTGCCAGGGAATACAGTTCCGTGATCATTACAAGACCATTCTGGGGCAGTATTTCACCGATATGCTCCGGCAGTCCCAGAGAATTAAGTTTTTCTTTTACATCTGCCGGAAAATCTGATCTGTTATAAATGAAATTAAAATCACATTCATTTTTTATTTCTTTCCCTTCATATGTCCAGATACTGTAACTCAGCTGAGGCCCATTAGCCAGCATTGTGCTCATGGCACTGCCATAAAAGCAAATATACTTTTTACCTTCAGTATCCTTTATAAATATTTTTACTTTTTCTTCAAATCTGCTCAGGCTTCCGGCCTCCAGAGACTTGACAACAGTCCCCTTATCTGTTACGGCGCCGTTTTCTAACGCATAAAGTTCAACTACTGTGGCAGGCATCTTATCACCCAGACCGTTCTCTGCATAGGTGTAAGACACTGTCAGCATTTCTAATATCCCATCTCCGTCCAGATCAGCTTCATAAGCAGAGATCAGCCCGCCAGCCTCTTCTACAGGAGGCTTTGCATTTCCGCCCCATGTATATGTGATATCTTCAGAACTTACCAGCTTCACATCTGATGCAAGCATTGTCCTGATATATTCCTGGTATGCCGCTCTCACCTCTTCTTCTGTAGGATTCTCAGGTACAGGCTCTGCCGGAACGTCAGCGCCTTCCGGTTCGTTTGCCGCAGTTTCAGATTCTGTCTCAGACGAGTCCTCACTATTGGCTGTTTCTGTCTCTGTTTCAGTTTCTATCTCATCCGGTACCTTCATTTCCCCTGCCAGTCCGGGCGTTTCCGATTCTGTCTTGGGTTCTTCCGGTGTTTCAGAAGTCCCGGACCCTGTCTGAGTCTCTTCTGCTGCCTGCTGTAATTCAGATGCCGCCGGTGGCTCCTCAGGCACCTTCTGCGGCTGCGCACCTGCTCCGGGATCTTCCTTTGGCGCCTCCGTAGGCAGCACCAGATCCGGATCTGCTGGTTCTATATGCTCATACACTTCCTCCAGTTTTTCCTGAAGCACAGTGCTTCCCTGGATAGTCTGAATTCCTTTTATGAGTGTTTCTTCCGCTTTCTCATATTCTTCCTGTTTCATATAAACATCGGCCAGCTTCTCATATCCTTCTATTTTCTTGGGCTCGATTTCTATTGCATTCTGAAATGCATCGATCGCGTTGGTGTAATCCAGTTCTTCCACATATTTGTCACCGCTGGTGATTTTATCCTGGAACTTCTTTTCTGCCTGTGCAGAATTTCCGCTCACCAGAAAAAAGATACCTGTCCCTGCGCATATAAGCAGAAGTACTCCCACTGTGCATATGGCGGCTATCAGTCGTTTCCTGATGCGTGCCTTTTCTTCGTCCTGGGCCTTGGGAGCCGCTTCCGGCTCATATCTGTTATTCCTGCCCAGAGCCGGCCCCTGGCCCAAGCCATTCCGGCGGCCAGTTCCCGCTCCCTGCTCATAGCCGCCTCTGCGCCCGGTTCCCGGTCTCTGCTCATAACCGTCACCACGGCCGGTTCCCGGTCTTTGCTCATAACCGTCACTGCGCCCGGTTCCCGGCCTCTGCTCATAACCGTTACTGGGGCCGGTTCCTGGTCTCTGCTCATAGCCGCCACCACGGCCGGTTCCCGCTCTCTGCTCATAGCCGTCACCGCGGCCATTTCCCGTCCTCTGCTCATAGCCATCACGCCGTCCGGGCGCAGGCCCCTGGCCGTTTCTCTGCCCGCCCGCAGGCCCCGGCTCATATCGTCCGCTCTGCCTGTCAGTACCCTGGGGGCCTCCCTGCTTCTCATCCCCGCCAAGCGGTTCGCCGCATTTACGGCAGAATCTGGCACCATCTTCATTCGGTGTGCCGCATTTTTTACAAAACATAATCAACCTCCTGCTATTTTGCCGCTTTCTTTATGTTCCCATAGCTGCGCCTGGCTTACCGGCATATCAATCGACCTGTACTGCAATACTGGCAGCCAGACTGCCGTCTTTATCATAAATATTGATTATAGTACTGCCCTCAGCCACCCCTGTCACTACTCCGTTCAAGCCAACAGAAGCTATCTTTGTATTCTCAGATTCAAACCTGGCATCCTGTATGCTCAGCTTTATTTTATCAGTCTGCCCAGGAGAAAGAAAGATATTATAGGAAGAAAGCACAATATCTTCTCCGTTATCCCCTGACTGGTTTTTATCTCTTCCTTCATCTCCTCCGTTGTTTCCATTATCCCCCTCATCAGGGAGCGGATCTGATACCAAAGGCGCTTCCTCCTCTTTCTTTTCTGTTTCCAACCCGTCTCTTGTACACTTCGGCACCAGCTTCCAATCCTCCATATGTGCCGTAATCTTGTACGGTGTATTGCTCTCCGTCCAAAATGCCTGATTCCAGTTCAGCTGCAGATTTCCGATCCTAACCTCAGACAGCACATAGATGCTCCCTTCAATGTATCCTTTCATATCAAAGCAGTTCTTTACAAAGTCGGCATTTACGTTAACCGTTGGTCCTATCTGTGCACCTGCCCCCAATATACGCAGGCATTTCCCTTTGTGCTTTAACAATGAATGCTCCAGGTTCACAGACAGGTCTCCTGTAAGCTTCACAGTCGCCTCCGCCCTGACAGTAGGCTTATAAGTAAAGTCCTTAATAGCCCTCACATGATTGTTGATGATTTCCAGGCCGCAGGCTCCTGTACAATTCAGACTGACCTCCAGCTCTCCGTCTATAGTTATCCTGCCGACCACATCCACAGTCACTTTGAACCCCAGCTGGATAGGTATTTCAATGGTTCCCAGCTTTTTCTCCTCAGTCATGGCATCTGCTTTTCCAAGCTGATTGTCCGAGTGAGTCTTATAATTAAGCTGATTGATGATCTTATAATCCAGCCGGAGATACGCTCTTTTTACATTCATCGGAATGCACTGGATATCTATATCTGATGAGAGGCTGATATCCCCTACTTTAAACTGGTAGGTCATTCCTTTTCCATTATCCCACTCAAAATTAATGGCATCACCCAGATCTTTCGTAGCAGCCTGGTCAAAGCTTTCCATGCCCTCATAGTAAACAAGCGGGGCATATCCGCCTTCCTCATTTTCTTCTATGGAGCTTCCTTCAGTTCTTCCCTGCTCCATGTCCTGGTTTTCCAGGGTCTTTTTAATCAGATCTGCGTACTGTGCGGGAGTATCCGGCCATTGGGATGTATTTTCCGCTGAAGTATTTACATATCCCGGCTGAGATGCCATGCCGCTCTCTATTGTGAACGTGACGCCTTCTTCTACCTGGACATTATCATAGTCAGGCGTATAATCGCCCTGAAGCTCTATTTTTTCAAATAAATCTTCCAAATTTGGCGTTTCCGCATAAATAATCGTACTGCCGCCTTCTGTCTTCTCCACGCTTTTGACCTTATATGCCACGCCGTCCGGATTTTCTTCATTCGCAGGAAGTATGAATACTGAACCAGGTGTCAGCTCCGCCCCTACAGAATCAGGGACCGTCACCTTTGTCACCTGCCCGTTCGTGCCCCCTGTACTGCTCCCGCTCTGTCCGGCGCTGTCCTGACCCTGGCTGCCGCTGTTCTGCACCTGGCCGCCTCCGTTTTGCTCCTGGCCTCCGCTGTTTTCCTGGCTGTCATTGTTCTGTCCCTGGCCTCCGCTGTTTTCCTGGCCGCCGTCCGGTGCAGCGCCTGGCCCGTCCGAACTCTGACGGCCTGCAGATGTCTGACCCTGGCCGTCTCCGGCATCCGGTGACTGTGCATTTTCCAACTCTCCGACTCCGCGTTCTTCGTCCTCCTGCCCTTCAATATCTGCATCCTCCACAGGCTCTTCTTTATATTCAAGCTCCTTCTCTTCCCTGAGATCCTGGACTCCTGCTTTTATCTCTACATTTGCATACTTATTCGGGAAGCTCTTTTTACACCAGACCTGATATGCCTTTACAAGCAGCTCACTGCACTCTTCCCTGTCCATGGTCTTTCCTGAATCAAATTTGCCATTTTTCACATTGATGATGTTCTTATCTGCCAGCAGCCCGATCTTATTCTCATCATAGCCGCCTTCCACTTTAACCGACGTTCCTGCTTTGCCGTCCAGACCCATTGTGTCTGCCAGCGTCTCCGCAATAAAACCTTTCGTGGCATCTTTACCGGCTTCAAATTTCCCCTCGCCGTCAAGTATTCCCCAGTCTCCTGCTATCTGTACCGGTGCAAAATACTCATCCTCCTCATCCACATCGCTGTAATAAGGTTCCTCTGTATCATATGTATACATACCAAATTCCAGGGTGAGCATTCTCAGCCATTCACCTCTGGATACCGCACCAACGTTTCCCTTTTTTCCTCCGCAGCCGGCAAGTCCCGTTATAAGCAGGACTGCTGCCAGCATAAAGGATAATATCCTTCTTTTCACAACAAGTCCCTCCCTTCCCTTTATCCTATGGCACGGCAGGAAGCAATTCAAAGCTCCCCCGCGTCATCCGCCAAACGCACATGCAAATATGTGCATCCTGCGAAATGCCCGCTTGTGTAAATTGCCGCTGCCGTGCGTTTTCTTAAACTGTTATTTAAACTCCAGAGTCCCGGCGTTCTTCTTGACCGTACTCTCTGTCACTTCGTACTGCTCTGCCGTCTTCATAAGAAAGTCCGCGTAGCTGTCCACTATCCTTTTATACTGGTCAAATTTAGGATTCAGGTTGTTGAACTGCTGCATCACCTCATCAGCTCCCTCGCTCTCCCAGGTGTTCTTCAGTGAATTCAGTTTCCTTCTTATATCTTCCAGCCTCTCACTCAGCTGGCCGTTTAAATCTGTCACATTTTTAGACGCTGTTCTCAGCTCATCTGTTGTAATTGTCAATGATCCTGCCATTTTTATTCCCTCCTAACTGATTGAATCTGCCAAAGAAGAAGCCTTCTTGGAGATGTCTGTCTGTGTCTCTGTATATGTCTGGGCAGAACGTCTGAGGAACTGCACATAATCTGTCATCAGATTTTCCATTTTCTTGAAGTATGGCTGAAAATCCTCGATCTTTGATGTAAAATTCCTGTTGTCGTCACCTGTCCAATTTACAGACAGATCTTTCAGCTGGCGGCACAGATTCTCATAAGTTGTCCTGTAATTTGTTGTCAGAGTCTCGATCTCGCCTGCTGCCCTCGTCATTTCAGACGGTGTTACTTTGATTTTAGTTCCCATCACTTTTCCTCCTTAACCTTTTTTGCAGCTTTACACTGCTTCATTATATATTGCAACTATCTGTGATAGCTACATTCGGTGTATCTGCATCTCAGATGAGAAGCATCCTGGCCCCATCTGTCAACCCGATTTCCTCCGGTGTAAGATTTATATCATACGGAAGACCGCTCATGCGGTCACACAGGATCTCTTCACCTGTAGGTTTAAAATATCCCTCAGCCAGCTCACCCAGCAGCCTTGCTGTCAGCTCTGCCGCCTGATACATCTTGATTCTGCCTGGTATCCGGACATCATAGCTCGTCCGGGCAGCCGGAAGATAAACCTCTGCCAATATCTTATCCATATCACTCCTCCTCTTCCAGATCCAGCAATTTCACAAGATGGGCCCGGCCTTTTTCCACCACATATCCAAAATCATCTGGAATCTCCTGCCGCAGCTCTCTTGTAAGCCTTGTCACAGACAGCTCATACTGGTCCGTCAGCCCATTTCCCACAAAGATGCCTTCATTGCGCCCAACCTGCTTCCCATACCAGTTTTCCGCTGAAATACTTCCCAGACTCAGCGCTCCGTCCGCAATAATAAAACGGCATCCCCAGAAATCTGCGATCCTTTCCATCATTGCATTCCATTTTTCCAAAAATTCTTCCGGAAGGCAGCGGACAAAGTCCCTGTATCCATTGACAATACACAAAAGCTTCCTGTAGGCAGGGGCTTCCTTCCCTTCCTCCCAAGCATCCTTCGTGTCATTATTTCTCTTCAGCAGTTCCTGATATATGTACTCTGCCCCTTTTACCAGCTCTTTTTCTCCTGAGCAGTACGTGAGACCTTCTTTTGAAGCGCTGCTAAATTCAGGCCTGGCATTTAAGACGATAATATCAGCTTTTTTGCACACCGCAGCAAGACGGCAGAAGCTTTCCACAAAGCTGCAGCTTTCCTCCTGGTAAGTAACCACATTTACCATATGCGCCTCCAGATTAAAACAGCGCACCTTCAATGAGTTTTTGTCAACTCCTGCAGGGTACGAAAGCCAGCTGCCCGCATCTATGTCATCCTGCAGGAATGCAAGGTCCACCTTTTCTGGAAGAATCGGGATCCTCTCTGCCCTCCTGCGGCCTTCCGCTGACAGCCACTCCCTCTCCTGCCTGATGCATTCTGCCCTGACCTCATCCATTCCGCCTGCCCCTTCAGTAACTGCGGCTGTCTGGAATTCATAGACTCTTTCATTTCTGAAGATACCTCTTCCTGTTACTTTTCCGGGATACTGCCTGCCTACATTGCCCAAAACGATGGAATAGTCTGTCTCATCGTTAAGCTGCAGTGCATATACTGAAGGAAAATTCTGGGCCACACGGTAGCGGACGCCAGATGCATTTGCAGCTGTAAGAACAAAATAAATCCCATACCTGCTTCCGTCCATGGCAAGCCCGGCAGTCTCCTGCACATAGTCCTCATAGCTCTCTGTAAATGCCGCAAAATTTTGTATGATGATGACAATAGCAGGCCTTTTTTCCCCGCTTCCTCTTATAAAGGAATCAAAGCTCCCGCCGCAGGCAGCCATCATTTTCTTGCGGGATTCCAGCTCCTTTCTGAGCATGGAGAACATGTTTGCCACCTTTTCACTTTCTGATATCAGCACCACATCCCCCACCTGAGGAGCCTGAGCAAATCCTTTGAGCACTTCAGAACCAAAGTCCAGAATATACAGATTCAGCTCTTCAGGTGTATGGTCCTGTATAAGTGAATATATCATTGTAGTGAGAAGCATGGTCTTTCCGCTTCCCGTAGCTCCGTAAATAATAGTATTTCCCTCCGCCGACAGAGGCAGCTTCATAGGATACTGTGCCTGGTTCTGCGGATCGTCGATCTCCCCCACAAGAGGCTCCAGGCAGAAATTACCGCCTTCGCGCCGAATCCCGCCCTCCAGTCCATATTTTTTTCTCAGACTGTCCAGGCTCAGCTTCTCCGGAAGCGGCTCCATCCACAGCTGTTTTATTTTAATATGCTCTTCTTTCGCCAGGGCCGCCAGATATTTTGTCACGGCATCCAGCTGCTTGTCTTCTGTGGCTGCAATCCTTCTCTCATCCGGCGCCTTCTGCTTTACTATCCTTCCTGTGCGGTCTATCACCTGGACCGACATATCCTGCTTTTCCTCAACCTTATCCTTGGGGACATAAGATGCCCCGGACCAGGCTGACTGTCCCAGCTCGAAAATCTCATTATAGCCCACCTGAAGATAAAAACGCCCTGTTTTCGTAAGCTCTGCCGCGTCCGGACGTTTGAGCATATCCATGCTGTCCGCCTTTTCCTGCACCTTCAGACAGATTCGGAAGCGGCTGTTGCTCCAGATCTGGTCATCCACCACGCCGGCAGGCTTCTGGGTCGCAAGTATCAGATGAACCCCCAGGCTTCGCCCTATTCTGGCTGCACTAATGAGCTGCTTCATGAATTCAGGCTGCTGCTCTTTGAGTTCGGCAAACTCGTCTGAGATAATAAATAAATGCTGCATGGGCTCATGCACAACCTTATCTCTGTAAAGCTTCTGGTATTTGTAAATGTCAATATTACTGATATTGATCTGTTTGCTTACCTCCTGGAAGACTGCCTGCCTCCTTTTCAGCTCGCTCTCTATAGATATCAGTGACCTGTTCACCATGGCGCCGTCCAGGTTCGTGATGATACCGGCTGTATGGGGGAGCTTTTCAAAGGCCTTTGCCATGCCTCCGCCCTTATAATCGATCAGTATAAACGCCACCTCATAGGGATGGTAATTCACGGCCAGCGACAAGATGTAAGTCATAATGAATTCACTTTTACCTGAGCCTGTCATACCGGCAACCAGACCGTGGGGGCCGTGGAATTTTTCATGCAGATCCAGTTTAAATGGATTTCCTGCTGCATCTACACCGATCTCCGTCTCCAGGGTCAGTGTGGGATCATTCTCCTTCCACCTTGTGAGGGCATTTAAGTGCTCCGCCTTCCCGGCACGGAACATATCCAGGAAGCTGATCATATCCGGCAGTTGCCTGTTGCGGTTATCCCTGTAGAGCCTGATATTGGCCAGTGTCACTGCCAGACGCCCGCAGTCAGGCTCCGCAAAAGCATCCGGACAGAAATTTATATACTCTCCTGAAATATCATCCTGACGGTACATTCTGGACAGTTCGCTTCCCACATCCAGAACAGTCCCGCATTCTTTTGGCAGGCTGCCAATCTGGTCATACAGTGCCACCATTCCAAAGCCCATATTTTCCTTCAGCTTCAGGATCTGACCAATGATCTCCATATTTTCAGCCAGTTCCTTATCCATAGAAAATATCAGGTAATATGGGAGATTCTCCTGCTTTCCCTCTTCTGCCTGGCGTGAAGCCAGCTGCTTTTCCAGATAGATAGAGATTTCTTTCTCTTCCCCCGGATTCGTGGCCACAAAACGGATGTCCCCGTCATCACTCCAGACATGGGGCAGCCACTTTACAAAGCGCCACTGCATGTCCTCCGCCTCGTCATACAGAAAGACCATCTTCACCTCATCGTAGCTGTGAAGGGCCGCTATCTGGAATATCAGTCCCTTGATAAAGCTGCATTCCTCCTGGCGCCTGCCGATGATCCCTGTCAGGAAATTATCATATAAAGACAGGCCCACAGGCACTTCGCCCATTATCCTTGTCTCATATACGAGTTCTTCCATCTCCCTTTGAAGTTCATCCTCCTCCACTTCAAACTTGGGTTCCTGATACTCCAGCGTCACCTGGAGGGGGACTTCCCCGCGCCCAAGCCTGACAGTCAGAAAGTCGCTGTGTCCAAAGGAGCGCTCCCACAGAGTTCTTTCTCTTCCCTGTATCCTTGTAATGCACTCATCTAACGTCACATAATTTTCATTCAGGATCTTTCTCTGGTAATATTCGATCTGCTGGATCCTGCTTCTGACCTCCATGAGATACATGCGGTATTTTTCTTTTCGTTCTTCTTCTTTTTCTATTTTTCTTTTCTTGTCGTATTTTCTGGAAAGTATGGGCCAGGCTACCGTGCCTCCCAGCATGCTGACAGACATCACGATGGAAGGCAGGGCGCTGCTGATCCCGCTTCCGCTGCTCAAGGCATTGCTGACGGCAAATACTCCCATAAACATGGAGGCCAGCCCCATAGTCATAGACGGGCCGACCGTATAGATCATGGGCATCTCATTTCCCTGTTCCCTGGGAGGAGGGGAATCGATCCTGATTCCTGCCTTCTCTATTTCCCTTCTGAATCTGGGCGACTTATAAAAAAGCTGCTCACGTGCCCTGCCGTTGTCTAAAATATTCCGTTCCCTCTGCTCTCTCACCGGAGGCTGCAGATAAGGTATCAGCATTTTTTCACTGCATTTTACCATCCCGCCCGGATTGTTCACAGCCAGAATCCCGCAGCCCACAATTATCTTCAGTCCTGCTATATATATCACATCTCCGGGATAGAGCCTCTGCCTGGTCACACGCCTGTCATTGACAAATGTGCCGTTTCCGCTCCTCATGTCACTGACCACATAAGTGCCATTGTCGATCTCGATCTGGGCGTGGATACCTGAAGCATACCCGCTGCTGTAGATGATATCATTTTGGTCACTGCGCCCGATCCTGAGTATGCCCGCCTTAATTGTCCTGTACTTTTTATACTGCTGCCTGTCAGCTGTCAACTCTTCTGTATACAGATAAGCCTGACCTCCCCCGGGTGTCTGGAGTGAGTAGAACCGCCCTGGTTCCATCAGGCTTCTCTCCAGCCTCCTGCCGTCAGTATCTGCAAGGACAGCTTTTCCATTAGAGCGCAGATACCATCTGCCCCCGTCTGCTTCCACACTTACAAGTTCTCCCATCCAGTACTGTCCGGATACTTTTGAGGGCAGCAGATATGTATTTAAAATATCACCATTTATGCATGTTATCACCATAACCCGTCACCCCTGCCTTACATGGAAAAATACTCTTCCTCCAGGTCCTTTTTCAGATTCTTTTTCTTTACCGCCAGTACGATCTTCCAGACTGCAAAACCAATAACGCTCACCACAGTCCCGGCGATTCCTCCGTAAAACATCCATTCTCCTGCTGTCATCTGCTTCACCTCGTAAGCCAGTTTCCGCTGTACAGTTTTTCCATGATATTCTCCAGAGCCTGCATCTTGTCGTCACTGCCCCCTGAAGCCTTCACCTGTGCATACAGCTGGCTGGCCTTGTCATAATATTCTTTAACCTTCGTATAATCCCTGGCGCTGTTTTCTTTGTCTCCCTGGATATCACATTCCAGAAGCGCCAGTCTCATATAAGGCTTATAGTCATTTGGATTTTCCTGTTCCAGTTCATTTAATATCCTGGCGGCCTCCTCATAGTTCTTAAAATTCTGGTAAATGGCAGCCATATTATATTTCACCCCGTCTGACGCCATACCTGAATCCACCAGCGTCTGATAACACTCCAGTGCTTTCTGGTTGTACTCCATTGAGAAGGAAGCATCCTGCCCCGCCTTTCTGGCATATGCATCTCCCAGAGCGCTGATGACAGGCGTCAGATATGATGCATCCAGGCTCATCCGGCCCTCTTCCAGTGTTCTGATCTCTCCGTCCAGGTCATTTGCTCCCCTGAATGCCCTGGCCATAAGCAGATATGACCTCTGTCTGATGTACTCGTCATCTGTATTTGAGAGCACCTGGCCGAATTTATCCACGGACTCCTGATATTGTCCCTGCTTCAGAGCCAGTTCAGCCTTTACCAGCAGTATATCCGTATCCCCAAGCCCGGCGCTGACAGCCTCATTCAGTACCTGCTGGGCTGTCTCCGGCTGGTTATTTCTGATAAGGGCTATGGCATAATCTCTGAAATACTGTGCATTCTCCTGATTAGCGTTCACAGCCTTTTTATAATAGCCCACAGCCCCCTCATAATCCTCCTGCTCAAAACAGGCGTCTCCCATCATATAATAGACTGCAGCCTCCCTGCCTGAATCTGAAAACACATCTGCTGAAAGCTTCTCGCTGGAAAGTATCATCTTCCCCAGATTCAGCACATGGGGATAGTCCTCCTTAAGATGAAGTGCGTATAGCTTCTGATAATAAGCATCCAGCTTATCATCAAATATTCCTATGGCCTCATCATAGCTCCCAAGGGCCTTGTCATAATCCTGGTCCGCAGCATAGTCATTGCCTTCCTGCACAGCAGCCTCGTAGGCATCTGTCTTTTCCTGCCGCATAGTAAACACTCCGCCTGCCGTGAGCGCCAGGAAACCGGCAATACAGATGCATCCTGCCGCTGTGCTGATCCTCTCCAGCCTCTTATGCTTCTTGTAACGCTCGTCAAGCGCATAAATATTGTCCAGGTCATTATACATTTCCTGGGCAGTCCTGTATCTCCTGCTTTTGTCAGGATGCATGGCCTTCCCTACGATATCTGTAAGTGTCTTTGAATATCCCAGCCTGAACTGGTTTATAGGCACTGTATTCTCAGCCCTTCTGGAGGGCTTATTTCCCGTCATCATATGATAAAGTGTGGCGCCCAGACTGTAAATATCAGACTGCGCATCCACCAGAGGCGCTCTGCCCCCTCTCGATACCGGCATATAACCGTCTGCCAGCGCCTGCTGCTCCGGTGATGCATAGCAGGTGCTCATACCTGTTATCTGCTCCCTCTTATCCATATCCAGTGAGATGTTAAAGTCGATCAGGCATACATTTCCTTCCGGCGTGATCATGATATTGGCAGGCTTCACATCGCTGTGGATTATAGGCGGCCTGCGCGTATGCAGATACTGCAGGGCCTCGCACAGCTGCTTGGCCCAGATAATGATCTGCCTCTGCTGGAAGGTATAGTGGTTTTTCAGATAGTAATCAAGTGATTCTCCCGGTATAAAATCCATAACAGTAAATATCTGGTCACCTATCTGAAGAAAGTCATATACCTGAGGCAGATATGTATGGTGCAGGTTCTTCAGGATATCTGCCTCACCCCTGACATTTATGATACCGGCTACTTTATCGCGTATTTTCTTTACAGCTACGTATTTCTGAAGGCGCAGATGGATAGCCTTGTACACGATCCCCCCGCCTCCATGGCCTATTTCCTCTATGATCTGATATGTATTATCAAGTATGTCTCCTCGTCTTGGCATGTCGGTCCTCTCTCCTGTCATTTCAATAATCATATTCCCCGTTCCCCAAAAGCAGCGCAGCGCTCTGAGGCGTCAGCTTCCAGCTTCTGAAAAAGAACAGCTGCCTCTCCTCTGACCTGACCATCTGAAGCTCTCTTTCGGGAGCTGCCAGCTGCATCCCCTTCTTGCTGATCATGACAGTTACAGATGTCTCTCCATCCCCCCTGTCCTCTTCCTTACAGCGAACCTTTGTGGAACTGCTCCACTGCTGTATCTCCTCTGCCCGGGAATTCAAATATCCTTCAAATTCTTCTCTGGACATCCCCTCCTGTCCTTCCCATTCAATACAGTCCAGCGCCTCAGACCACTCCCCGGCCTCCACAGCGGCCAGAAATGTATCAAGAACATGCCTGGGCTGTACCGCCATATACACAAAATAACCCCCTGACGCTCCCACAGCCGCCAGCACCAAAGCCAGGATGATCAATACATTCCTTACTGTATGGTGCTTTTTCTCATTCCTGACATGCGCTCCTGCTCTCCCCTGTCTCTGGCTGTCATAATACTCCGCATCAGAGCCTCTTCCCCTTCTGCTGCTCTCTTCCTCATATGTATTTCCGCCTGTTTCCAATTCCCGGCGTGCATACTCTCTTCCAGTGTATCCTGCCGCTTCATCCGGCTCCCCTGTCAGTTTCCTGTAGCGCTGCTGCCCTGAACCGATGAGCAGGGTGGCTTCTTCATCTAAGGCCTCATTCTCATCATTCACACCTGCTGTACCCCGCCTGGCCTCCATGTCCGCAGAATACCCAACATCATGTACCGGATCTGTTTTAATATTTCCCGTCCTGCTGATCAGCTGCTTCCCGCATCTCGGACAAAACCTTGCATCGTCTCTGCATTTCATACCACATCTTGTACAGAACACTCTGATTCCCCCTATGCCTTTGACTTATCTGAATTTATCAGGCAAATACTCTTTCATTTTAACTATATATGGTAAAAGTATAACATGTTGCAACATCTTGAGCAACGTGTGACAGGTAATGTGACAAGTTTTCTTTTGTGTATCCTCCCGGAGGTTTTTTGTACTATAGGAAACTTCGTTCCTATAGCACAAAAAGAGATGCCGTATAAACGGCATCTCTTTTTGTTCATATTTATAACATTTATTATGCAAATTTTACTGGATTCAGCTTAATTCCAGGTCCCATTGTCGGCGCAATAGTTACACTTCTTAAATACTGGCCTTTTAATGTACTTGGTTTTGCCTTCACGATTGCATCCATAAGCGTCTGGAAGTTGTCCGCTAACTGCTCTTCTGTGAAAGAAGCTTTTCCGATTGGCACGTGGATAATGTTTGTCTTGTCCAATCTATACTCAATCTTACCAGCTTTGATATCCTGAACTGCTTTTGTTACGTCCATAGTAACTGTTCCGGCTTTCGGGTTCGGCATCAAGCCTTTTGGCCCGAGTACACGGCCCAGACGGCCTACTACACCCATCATGTCCGGTGTTGCCACTACTACGTCGAAATCTAACCATCCTTCGTTCTGGATCTTCGGAACTAATTCCTCTGCTCCAACAAATTCTGCTCCTGCTGCAATAGCCTCGTCAGCTTTTGCGTTCTTAGCGAATACAAGGACACGTACCTGCTTACCAGTTCCATGAGGCAGTACAACTGCACCACGAATCTGCTGGTCAGCATGACGTCCGTCACAGCCAGTTCTGATATGAGCTTCGATTGTTTCATCAAATTTAGCTACAGCTACTTTTTTCACTAATGTGATTGCTTCTGCTGTATCATAAAGGTTTGCGCGGTCAACTGCTTTCGCAGCTTCTACGTATTTCTTTCCTTTTTTCATATTAAATAACCTCCTGGTGGTAGTCGCGGGAATTTCCCTCCCACTTGTCAATATTTTTCAATTTATTCTTCTACAGTGATGCCCATGCTTCTTGCAGTACCAGCGATCATGCTCATAGCTGCTTCAATGCTTGCTGCATTTAAATCCGGCATCTTCATTTCAGCGATTTCTCTTACTTTGTCTTTGCTGATTGTAGCTACTTTAGTTTTGTTAGGAACACCTGAACCAGATTTAATGTTGCAGGCTTTCTTTAATAAAACTGCTGCAGGCGGAGTCTTTGTGATGAAGCTGAAGCTTCTGTCTGCATAAACAGTGATAACAACAGGAATGATCAGATCTCCCTTGTCAGCTGTTCTTGCGTTGAACTCCTTTGTAAACTGAACGATATTGACACCATGCTGTCCAAGTGCCGGTCCAACTGGTGGAGCCGGTGTAGCCTTTCCAGCAGGAATCTGTAATTTAATATAACCTGTTACTTTTTTTGCCATTGTTAGGCACCTCCTATGTGGTATTGTCGGGGGATTTCCCTCCCACTTTCCGCCATCTGACCCGATGCGGATATTTTCCTGTTACATTTTCTTGACTTCTGTGAAACTTATTTCTACCGGTGTCTCACGACCGAACAACTCAACATTGATGGTAACGATTTGCTTGCTGTGGTTCATGGACTGAATCACGCCGACTGTATCCTTCCAGACACCGCCGGTAACAGTAACAGTATCGCCCTCCTGGTAATCTACTTCGATCTCGTTCTTTTCGATTCCAAGATTATCCATTTCTGCTTCCGTAAGTGGCACTGGTTTTGATCCAGGACCAACAAATCCGGTAACCCCTCTGGTATTTCTCACGACATACCAGGTGTCATCATTCATAACCATATTGAGAAGTACATAGCCCGGAAACATTTTCTTCTGAACCTGCTTCTGCACGCCATTTTTTACTTCCACGACATTCTGCAGAGGGACGCGGACCTCTAAGATCTCATCCTCCAGATGTCTGTTTTCAATTGTTTTTTCAATGTTGGCCTTAACCTTGTTCTCATACCCTGAATAAGTATGAACTACATACCAGCTTGCTTCTGCCATAAAATCACCCTTGTCCTTACCTTACTAAGAAATCAATACCATACTGCACAATTATATCAATGACTGTAATGATTAAACCAAGTACGACTGAAGCGGCAACCACTGCGGCAGTCTGTTTGCCCAGTGTGACTTTATCAGGCCAGATGATTTTGTTAAACTCTGATTTAAGACCATCAAACCAGCTTTTCTTTATAGACTTTTCTGATTTTGCAGTATCTCCCATCTCGTCACTTCCTTTGCGCTATTCCATCGATTATTTGGTTTCCTTGTGTAATGTGTGAGTTTTGCAGAACTTACAGTATTTTTTTGTTTCCATTCTGTCCGGATGAGTTTTCTTATCCTTCGTAGTGTTATAATTACGCTGTTTACATTCCGTACATGCCAATGTGATTCTTGTGCGCACAACTTCCACCTCGCTCTCTTCTCATTTTGCTGACAGCCTTGTGCGGGCTGCCGATTTTAGGCATAAAAAAAAGACCTACTTCCATTCGCCCGTTTATCTTAGCACAGATCTGTAATAGAAGTCAAGCCTTTTTTAGACATAATATCAGTCTCCAACCCCAAAATCCGTTTTTTCATAGAGTACTTCTACCGACGGGTCACTCAGCAGGTCTGCATATTTATTCATAAACCATTCCACCAGCTCTTCATCCCGCTTCACATCGGTTGTATTATTTGTAAAGACGTTTACCGTCCCCAGGCTGAAATGCTCTTTCAGCATTTTTATATCGTAATCGATCATCTCTCTTGTCTGACCTTTAATTCCCACCATCAGACACGGAGAATCGAAGTATTCACTAACCTCTTTGGCAGACTCAAAGGCAGCGTGCTTATTCAGATAATTTTCCCTGAATTCCCTGTCAAAGGTTTCCACACCTATTTTAAATATGATAGGAACGCCCATGTATTCCCTCATCTTTTGCAGCTTTTCCCTGTACATCCAATGGGCTTCAAAGAAGAGTCTGCTGATCTTTTTTTCCCGGACAATATTCCGTATAAGCTCCAGAGTCTCCCTGGGCAGCTCGAAGCAGCTTCCGGAATTGATCACTTCCAAAACTCCAAACTCACCTGTCACCCTTGAAAGGACTTCTTCATTTAGCCTTGCCATCTCTTCCCTGTCTCTTGAATTGTCCTCTATATAATCGCAGAAACGGCATTTGCCCCAGGCACAGGGAAACGCCTTTAAAAGCACGATCTCCCTCTTATTTTTCTCCGTGATCTTATTGTAGCGCTCCATGTCCAGTATTTCCTTTCCGTATCATAAATTTCATGGATGACGGCAGCGCCGCCAGGATCATTATAACAAGCAGCAGCACAATTGCCCTGTCGGCATAGTCAGTCAGGGCCTGTACCGCGCAGACGCTGGCCGTCATGTTCAGTCCCGCGCCGTGCAGCAGCTGTACCAGCACTGTAGAGCCTGATGATGTGATCCCGCCGAAAACTGCAGCAGTAATAGCTGCGCTCACAACTGTTCCCGGCAGTGAGATACATGCCGCAGCCGGAATGATGCGGAATCCCTTCATATCAAACTTCTTAAACAGCAGTCCTGCCATTGCTCCTGTGATCAGCTGGACAGGTATATAATACAGCGCGTATATATCACTTGTAAAGCCGCTGACAAGTCCGCTTATAAGCCCGGGCACCATGCCGTATACAGGACCCAGCAGGGCTGCCGCCATCATTGTGCCCACTGTGTCCAGATAGACAGGAAGCCGGAAAAACAAAGCAATGCTTCCTCCTATCACATTTACTGCAGCGGCAAAAGCCAGAATACTTAAGGAGGATACATTTATCTTTCTCATACGTTTCCCTCCTGAGGCACCATGATCTGCCTGAGCACTTTATCAGCCTCAGACTCATCTGCATTTGCCACTCTATGCAAAAAGAACTTCATGAAACCTAATGCGTCTGTCCCGGTCAGGACATGGCTGTTCGGGTCTTTCTTCCAGAAGCCATATGCATCTGATATGCTCTGGCCCATGCTGATCCCCTCTGTCTCTACCGCCGTATAGCAGTCAAATCCGCTGCACAGGCTGCGCTCTATAAAATATGCCACTGCCAGAGGATCGTTAATGACACAGCCTATAACACTCTCCTGCTTCCAGTGAAAATCAAAATAAAATCTTGTTATTTTCTCAATGCGTTCCCCCATATTCCTGTCTATGCACTTGATATATTCCAGGATATTTGGTGTCAGCACGATCTTCCTGGTCACATCAAGGCCTATCATATGGATCTTTTTTCCCTTCAGCCATGGCAGAGCATGAAATGCCTCGTACACCTCCCCTGCGGCATGAGGATCACACCAGTAGTTATATTCAGCTACAGGTGAACAGTTTCCGTTGCTCTTATAGCTGCCACCCATGGATACGAATTCATCCAGGCCTGCCATGCATTCTGGCGCATCCTGAATAACCCTGGCAATATTTGTCAGGGGGCCCAAGGCTATGACTGATACTTTTTCATTTTTTCTGAGGGTTTCTGTGAGGAAGGATACCGCTCCCCTGCGTGGCTTAATACCTTCAGCCTCCGGATAGCCTGACTCTCCCAGTCCATCCTCCCCGTGCGTATCACGGGCGTCCACATACACGCGGACAAGGGGTTTCTCCTCACCAAGATAAACAGGAATATCTGGCCGGCCCATCCACTCCAGGACCTTCAGGGCGTTCTTCGCCCCTGTCTCTGCCGGTACATTCCCACAGACAACTGTAATCCCCAGAATCTCCAGTTCCGGCGAAGCTATGGCCAGCATCAGGGCCAGGGCGTCATCGATCCCGGGATCACAGTCAATGATCACTTTTCTTGCATTCATTCTCCAATCTCCTTTACTTTTTCCACTTTCGAGATACTTGGTTTTTTATACTGGGAAGTTTTCGAACCAGTCCAGGCTATTGCCGGCGTCTGACGGCTTTGCCTGATTGCATAAATGCCCGGAAACGAGTATAGCATAAAAAACAAAAGATGTACAGAATGAACGCGAAAATTATGTTACTGCTCTCTTCGGCCAGTAATGCGCGGAGACGGTCCGTTTCCACGTATTTCAGTCTCGTTCCATACCTCGGCGTCCTGCTTCCAGCCGTATACTTTGGCAGGTATAGAATAGCTGACACCGATCCCCAGTGCTATGGCTACTGCCAGCTTAAATGTCTCGATCCCCTTCATCATCGCCTCCTGCTCAGCCCCTGTGAAAAGGTAATAGGCAGTATAATATATCCCTGCGCCAGGCACCAGGGTAAAGATGCCGCAGAGCAGAAAAACGATTGTGGGAGCCTTATATTTCACTGAAAGGAAACGGGCCATGGCTGAGAGGACCATACTGGCAGCAAATGTAGCCACTATAGGCGTATGGAACACCCTGCTGATCATCAGATAGACCGCCCATCCAACACTCCCTGTCAGCCCGCAGGAGAGGTAATGCCTTTTAGGCACGCTGAACAGCACGGAAAATGCCACTGTCCCTGTAAATGCCATAATAATCTGCAGCACTATATCCATCATATCCCGCCTCCTGCCACTATACTCCATATATTCATAGCCACCCCCACGCCCACGGCTATGCAGCCCGCTGTGAGCAGTGCATCCACCAGCCTGATGATCCCCGACAGATAGTCATTCTCAAGAAAATTTCTAACGGAATTTGTCAGAGGTATCCCGGGCACAAGAGGGAAAATAGCGCCGATAACCATTCTGTCCAGATTATTACCCAGGCCCGCTTTAAAAAGTATGCAGCATACCAGAGAGACTATGAGGCTGGCTGTAATATTCATCATTATCTTAGGCAGCTTTACTTTAGGCGCTCCATAGATCAGGAAGATGTAGAGCAGCACGCCAGCTGCAAAGGCCGCCGCAGAATCCCATGCACTTCCCCCGAACAGGTAGCAGAAACTTGCGCTGCCCACGCCCGATGCCAGAATCTGTATCAAATTTCCCGACACCTTCATCTTGTCTATCCGGTCCAGTTCTTCCTTCATTTCCTGTGGCGTACACTCACCGGCGCTTATCTGCCTGGAGAGATTATTAAGGGCCTCCACCCTGCACAGCATGATAGGCGCCAGAGGTACAGAGTGGATCTGGCTGGAATAAAACTGCCCCTCCGCCGAAATAGACGTAAAAATGCCATTTGCAATGACATATGCATTGAATTCTTTAAGCCCCAGAGCTTTCGCCGCATAGCGCATTGCCTCATCCGCCCTGAATATCTCCCCTCCGTTTGAAAGTATGGCTTCCCCCATGCGGTTTACAAGATCAAAAACTTCCATTGCTTCTATTTTCTCCATGCCTGACCACCTGCCCTGCCGGTTTTAGAACACATATTCTTTCAGCCGTTCCATGGCTTCTATTACGAGAGAATGAGGAACCGCCAGATTCATACGTATTGTATTTGGTTTGTTGAAAGGGCGTCCATCCTGCCATATAACACCTCTTTCGATCCCGCTGCGTATCAGCTCATCCAGAGATTTACCCTTTGCCTCACACCATTTACTGCAGTCCAGATAAAGCATATATGTCCCTTCAGGCTTTGAGAGCTCCACCCCGTCAAAATTCTCTGTTATGTAATCATAAGCATAGTTGACATTTGCGGCAAGGACTTCCCGCAGTTCATCCACCCACTCTGCCCCTTCCGGCTCATATGCCCCTATCAGCGCATGCATGGACAGCACATTCATTGAATTATAGTGTGAAAGCTCTGCCTGCCTGCACATCCTGTCCCGCAGGTACTTATTATATATAATGTGATACGATCCAATAAGCCCGGCCAGATTAAATGTCTTAGACGGGGCATACAGGGCTATTACTCTCTGCCTGGCATCCTCAGATATGGTCTGTGTAGGGATATGCTTATGCCCGTTCAGTGTCAGATCAGACCAGATCTCATCAGAAACAACCACACAGCTATTTGCCTTATAGATCTCCATTGCCTTTTCAATCTCTTCTCTTGTCCAGACCCTGCCGCATGGATTGTGCGGAGAACAGAAAACAGCAAAGTGGATCTTATATTCCTTCAGTTTCCTGTCCATATCCTCATAATCCATCCTCCAGACGCCTTCATCATCCTGCTTCAGATCACTTAAAATAATCTTTCTCCCGTTGTCCTCTAAAGTATGGGTAAATCCAACATATGTGGGAGCATGGAGCAAAACAGCCTCCCCCGGCGCCGTAAATGCCTGTACTGCTGCTGCCACTGCGCCAAGCACACCGTTCTCATAACCAATATGTTCAGGCTCTATGCCCTCAACGCCGTTGCGTTCCCTCTGCCATCTGATGATGCTGGCATAATATTCTTCCGATGGATTGAAATATCCGAAGGCCGGATGCTCCAGCCGTTTAGCCACAGCTTTCACAACTGACGGCGCGGCAGCATAATTCATATCCGCCACCCACATGGGGATTTTTGAAAACCCTTCCTTTACCTCTGCGCCCTGAAATGGTATCACGTCCACGGCAACAGAATCTTTTCCTGCTCTGTCCATAATTGTAGTAAAATCGTACTTCATGTCACTTCTCCTTTAGTCCTGTCATTATATAGTAAAACACTGCGTAACTGTTCAGTACCTTCACAGTTACATGCAAAAATCCATTTAAAATCGCCTCCGGCGATGGGATTTTTGCACCCTTGAATCATTTTCTTACAGTCTGTGCAGTTACACCAAAGCCTTATATTCCCTATTTTAACGCATACTTACCATGTTGTCATCAGGTATTTTGCTGCTGTTCACACGCCGCTATTTTTCAAAATGTGTTACTATTTATACAACACTTTCCCTCTCTCAAACGTTTACTATATGAGAACAGAAAACAAGCCGCTGCGCAGCGGACCCTTAAATGTATGAAAGGTCTGAAGGATATGACAGGTTTTCAGGAATATGAATTTTACAAACAGCGGGAATTGCTGCAGAGGGCAGCACTGGAACGAGAGCGGCTGTTCCGGTTAAGGAACTATGCCATTTCTCAGGCAGGAAAGGAACAACAAAAGCATGGTTGGTCGAATCTATCAGCTTTTTTACTGGGAATTATTCCGGTACATGAAAAAGAGTACAGGCTCCATGGCAGAGGCCGAAGACATTGTGCAGGAGACTTTCCTTCGCGCACTGGAACACTCTGATTTAATTAATACTATGAGTGAAGCAAAATGCAGGTCATGGCTGTACCGTACTGCAAAAAATATCTGTATTGACAGGATCAGGCACGTACAGGCCGAACCCGTACTGACTGCAAAGGATTACCTGGAGGATGACTTTACCCGCACCGAGGTTTTGCAGATGTGCAGTGTGCTGGACCCGAAAGATAAGGCTTTGTTCCTGCTCAGATATTTTGAAGGCTACAATGCCAATGAGTTGGGAGAGATGTATGGCCTGCCCTCCTCCACGATACGTGCCCGGCTTATGGCTGCAAGACAAAAACTGAAAGAATTTTATCCTGAATTAAAAAAGAAAGGCGGTAAATAACATGAATGAAAAAAAGAATTTATCAATCACTGCAATGATCTGTGACCTGAGGGAAGTGAACGAAGAGGTACTTAACCAGTATGGAGAAATTTATGTAGAATCTATGATCGTCTATGTCACGGAACAATCCCAGGAAATATTGAACAGGCATCATGTTCAGATAGAATCTATGATCCTGGAAAGGCTGGATCTGGATGTTGAAATTATAGAACGCAATGGGACTTTTACCATCACTCCTGCTCCTGCCGGAAATAAAAAGCTTAACTTGATAGTCAATGGACGGCTTATCATTGAACCCGGCTCTAATGAAGCTCTTACTAATTATATCCACATCCAGGTCAACGGTGAAGTTATTTGTCCTGAGAACCTGGGTTCCCAGCTCTCTTCCAGACTCACCTGCAATGGAAGCACGAAGCTGTATCCTGACAGCTGCATCCTGGCTGAGAGCCCCCTGCACGCTGACCGTGTCTTTGCCCTTCGGGCCAAAGCTGAAAATCAGTATTATGTAATAGGCAAAGCACTTTTTCTGGGCAGCAGCAGTTCATATGAACTTCTTCTCCAGAAAAAGGTCCGTATTATATGCAGCCATGCCATTGTCGCTGAGAGTGCATTAGAAACGGCCGTACAGCTTCTGGATGAGAAGGCGGATATCACACTTGTACCAGATGGCTGCCAATATGTAAATGAAGCCTGCTGCTTAGACGCTACATTCCTGGACCGCTATGGTTCAAAAGCATATATAGACGCAAACGTGACCGTAGGAGACACAGGACTCCCTGATGGTCTGGAATTTCTTTACATCAAAGGCGATGTAAACCTTCCTGAAGAATATAAACCAGACTTTCTTAAAGTCTGTAAAAACTTTTCCAGAATCCTTACTTTCAGAGGAAAATGCATTACAGATGTGACAGATCTCGTTATAGATAAAGCTTTACTTGAATCCTCCCCAAAAGGCCTCCATGTCACCGACTGCGTAAATGTGAAGATAACAGATGACGTTCCGACAGAGCTTATCAGAGAAAGACTCACCCTCGATGACTGTATAAACATTACCTGCCCCGAAAATCTCATAAGTGTTATCCAGACTATTGCCACGGATTATGTCCTGTTATCGCCTTCTGAGGAAGATAAAGAAAATGCAGACATGGTTTCCTCCCCAGAACAGACGGTCAGGATAAAGGCTATGAAGTATAAGATGTGATAGCTCAGAGCTGCATTTATTAGTTGTATTTATTTCTGCGGGCAGCGAGCCCGGTGAGCATGCCTGCATGTGTATTTGGCGATTCGTTCCTCTACCTATAGAGGTGGGGGATTTCCCGCTCATTTAGCTAAACGAAACAGGACTGCCGCACCAAAACTAATTAATGCGTCAGTCCTGTTTAAATTTAGATTCCTGCCTTTGTAAGTCTTTCCATCTGCTCCTGGGATAACTCCATTTCCAGTACTCCAAGAGCTTCCTCAAATTGTTTCCGGGTACTGGAAGCAACAAGAGGCATTACTGAAGGATCTGAATGCATAAGCCAGTAATACACTGCCTGTGCCGGCGTTACACCAGCCTCTGCCGCTACCTGATCCAGAACATTCAGCCTCGCCTGTGTATCAGCTCCCTGATACTGCTCCATGAGCGGTTTTGTCCTGTCATTATAATAACCTCCAAGAAGAGGAGAATAAGCCAGAAGTGTAATGCCTGATTCCCTCACAAAATCCATCATATCCTCATTGACCGAGATCTGACCTCCAAAATCTGTCCCTGTCCTTGGTCTCAGATAAGTGCATCGCTGCTGAATACAGCAGTATTCCGGAAGATTTCTCTCTTTGGATATCTCCATTGCCTGAGCCAGTCTCCATGCTGTGAAATTGCTGGCTCCAATATATCTGACTTTCCCCTCTGCAACCAGTTCTCCAAGCGCTGTCAAAGATTCCTCCAAGGGCGTATTTCTGTCGTCCGTATGCAGATATAAAAGATCAACATAATCTGTCCCCAGCCTCTTTAAACTCTTTTCACACTCTTCCTTTATCTGGGCTGCACTCGTACCATAATCTGTCCCCGGATATGGAAAACCAAGCTTAGTAGCCAGTATGAGCTGGCTCCTGTTCTTTTTCTCCTTCATCCACTCTCCCAGCAGCCTTTCACTGCCTCCGTCTATAAAAAGATCCCTGTCCTTTCCAAAATAATCTTTGTCATTTAAGTGATGCATCGCATAGATATTGGCAGTATCTATGAAATTACCTCCTGCCTCTACAAATTGATCCAGCCTCTCTAATGACTGCTCTTTTGGTTCCCTCCATCCAAAATACATAGATCCCAGACAAATCTCACTTACAGATAAATCAGTTTTTCCGAGCATCCTTCTCTTCATCTTATTCCTTCCCCGCTTTCCATGCATCGTTCAGCATAATCCATAAATGTAAAACTCAGGCAGCTGCCTCTGCATTATTATTTCACATTATTACTTTATATTTTTATTTATTACATAATACTTTGTGTTTATTTACTCTATATTTTGAACACATACACTGCGCAAAATGACATAAAAGTCCTGCTGGCTTTTTTCAATTGGCGGATAGTTTTCGCTTCATTTCACTACATAGTGGCGACAGTCTCCTTCTGTCATTTCTATGGTACGCAAATCATTTCAATCCACGCCACTACATAGTGGCGACGCCCGGCAAGACGAAAAGAAACTAACTAAATCCATTTCAATCCACGCCACTACATAGTGGCGACGAGGCCGCCGGCTGCCCGATGGACATTGAGGAGGCGATTTCAATCCACGCCACTACATAGTGGCGACAGGATAAATATGGTAACAAGAGCCAATACACCAGGATTTCAATCCACGCCACTACATAGTGGCGACGAGGCCGCCGGCTGCCCGATGGACATTGAGGAGGCGATTTCAATCCACGCCACTACATAGTGGCGACTATTCAGTTTAGATTTCATCCGGATACGATTGTTATTTCAATCCACGCCACTACATAGTGGCGACTGGAAAAACTTCGTCTTGAGCACAGTGCCCGCAAAATTTCAATCCACGCCACTACATAGTGGCGACTGATCTTGCATGTAAACTCACATGATATTGGCTATTTCAATCCACGCCACTACATAGTGGCGACGTAGGAGTATATATTGAGGGTAGTTGTTGGATCATTTCAATCCACGCCACTACATAGTGGCGACCAGCAGCAGGAGCCAAAAAGGTGATACATTTTCCGATTTCAATCCACGCCACTACATAGTGGCGACCGTCGAATCGACCGTTCCCTGCATTCCAGCGATGATTTCAATCCACGCCACTACATAGTGGCGACCAGCCGATGGCAGATCACACTCGTATGCTGCCGATTTCAATCCACGCCACTACATAGTGGCGACCCGAAGGAAAGCCTACGGGATTATCTGGCTTCAATTTCAATCCACGCCACTACATAGTGGCGACGTAAATTTACACAAAAAAGTTTACGTAATATAGGATTTCAATCCACGCCACTACATAGTGGCGACAACACTACGGGCCGTAAAAAATATTGGGCCAGCAATTTCAATCCACGCCACTACATAGTGGCGACTGAATCTGATCGATGTGCTGGACTGCGCACAATATTTCAATCCACGCCACTACATAGTGGCGACCAACAAAGGCGCTGAATGAGAATGCTGCCTATATGATTTCAATCCACGCCACTACATAGTGGCGACAAAAAGTTGAGTAAGTGGCTGAAGCATATGAAAATTTCAATCCACGCGAGGGCGTAAAAATTTCTGTGTCTATAAAAAATGATGTTTTCTGGTAAGAACCAGATATGTAGAAATTTCTTGTCGATGACTGTTTTACTATAGT
>QGGY01000003.1 GCA_003148945.1 Murimonas intestini
ACAGTGCGCAACCTGAAGATATCAGCGGGAGCAGGCTTCATTGTGGCCCTGACAGGGGACATCATGACAATGCCAGGCCTTCCGAAGGTACCTGCAGCTGAGAAAATCGACGTAGACGAGAATGGAAAGATTTCAGGATTGTTCTAAGACGGTCAGAGTCCCGGTAATTCAGAAGGGAACTGGAGGAGGTAGAATGATATGTTTGATGAGGAATTCCAGGCGGTATGTAGTGCGGGTAAGGGTAAAGTAAATCTTTTGAAGACAAATCCGGGCGGATATTTTGTATCCTCCATGGTAGCGGGGATGTTCATATCTTTTGGTTCATTTGTAACCTTCGTTATGGGCACTCCTCTGAAAATGGCAAATGACCCTATGACAAAGGCGGTAATGGCATTCTGTTTTACAGCGGCCCTAAGCCTTGTCATTGCGGCAGGCGCCGAGCTTTTTACAGGAAATAACTTCGTGATGACCTCGGCGGTCCTGGGTAAAACCGCCTCATGGTCAGATACGATAAAGCTCTGGGTCGTCTGTTATATAGGGAATTTTGTGGGCTCATGGATATTGGTCGGCATATTCCAGCTGACGGGCATACCGTCAGGGGATGTGGCAGCGCACTTTGCGTCAGCTGCGGAAACGAAAATGTCACTGACCCCTATGGAGATGCTTACAAGAGGAATACTGTGCAATATCCTGGTCTGCCTGGCTGTGTGGTGCAGCTTCAAACTGAAGAATGAGGCAGCAAAACTTATAATGGTATTTTGGTGTATTTTTGTATTCATGATCTGCAGCTGTGAGCACAGCGTTGCAAATATGAGTATTATGGGCGTGGGATTACTTAATCCGGGAACAACATCCGTGAGCGTTGGAGGTTATTTCCTGAATCTGCTGATTGTTACAATAGGCAATTTAATAGGCGGAGCCGTGTTCGTGGCAGTGCCGTATTTTCTGATTGCCAAAAAGAAATCAAAATAAGTTTATAGGGCGTAAACTTTTTATGGTTATCTGTTGATTCTCCGGCCTGCGCAGTGAGCGGGGCCGGAGAGATAAATCTTTTTTAACATTGGGTGAATGATAAAAGAATGCCGCCGTACCGGAGAGGAGAGACCGGGACGGCGGCGTTTTTGACGTTTGAATACATGTCTTAATACGTGATGCAAAAAGCATCATCAGATCTTCATATACTGTGCCACATCGATCACGAATACAGTGGCGCCTCCTATTTCCACGTTCATAGGGACAGAAGCATAGCTGATAGGCTGCACCCCGCCTGATACGTATGGCGCATTGACTGTGATCTGGCGGCGGTTGGAACATTCTTCCTTGATGATATTGATGACATTGTCCACCTTGTCGTCATCAGTGCCTACGAGCAGCGTTGTACTGCCGCGCTTCAGGAAACCGCCTGAACTGGACAATTTTGTCACCATGAATTCATGCTTTGTCAGGTTGTCTATTACAAAACCACTGTCTTCATCATGTACAATTGCGAATATCATTTTCATATAAAGCCCTCCTTTTACGCATCCAAATGTATGGAGTAATAGTTTATCGTTGCTTATATTGGATATTTTATATTCTTTTTTGAAAAAAGTAAATATATATTTAGGTTTTTTCAGAAAATCAGGGGGCATTTGACCTACGGGAGCAAGTTTTCCAGCTATGCTGCTGGAATGAACTGTGATATAATAAAACAAGAAAATTATTTTGGAATCAAAGACCCCGCGGCATTCGCCAAATGCACATGCAAGCATGTTCACTTGGCTCATTGTTCGCGGGAATAAATCGAAGGCAGAAATATTCCGGGAAATCAGGTTGAATGCAGCTGAGAGCCGGGCAGTACCGGGATTGAGAAGGTGAAAAGACAGAATGAATGGGAAAATTTGTATGAATCTGGAGGATAAGGGGCTGGCGGCTGTGGGAAAGGCTTTGTCATCTAAGACGAGGCTGGAGCTTCTGAAGCTTCTGGGAAAAGAGCCACTGAGCATCAATGAGATAGCGGAGAAGATGGATATCCCTCCCTCATCTGCGGCCATGCATGTCAGGGTGCTGGAGGAGGCGGGTCTTATCAGGACAGAATTAAAGCCTGGTATCAGGGGTTCCATGAAGGTGTGCATGAAGACAGCGGACAGCCTGGAGATCGAGCTGGATGTGCCCGATGGGGAGAAGCATCAGGTTCAGATCGTGAGTATGCCCATAGGGAATTTTGTGGATTATGAGGCATGGCCTACCTGCGGCATAGTGGGCAGTGACGGGCATATTGATGAGGAGGATGAGCCGAGATGCTTTTATAATCCGAAAAGAGTGTTTGCACAGCTCATCTGGTTTGGACGGGGCTACCTGGAGTACCGTTTTCCAAATGTAGGCGTCAGGGAAGAGGAACTTAAGAAGGTGGAGCTTTCTATGGAAATATGCTCTGAGACTGCCGATTATAATATGGAATGTCCCTCGGACATAACGGTCTGGATCAATGGGGTGGACGCAGGCACCTGGGAATGCCCAAGTGATTTCGGGGGCAGGAGGGGCAAGCTGAATCCGGAGTGGTGGCCTGATAAGAATACACAGTACGGCATGCTGAAGACATGGTGTATCGCCAGGGAAGGGACAAAGCTGGATGGCAGGAAAGTAAGCGCCCTGCAGATAGAGGATTACCATCTCACGGGCGGCCCGTATATCTCTGTGCGCATAGGCATAAAAGAGGATGCAGGCCATGTGGGCGGAGTCAATCTGTTCGGTGAGGGATTCGGTGACCATCCCCAGAATATTCTTCTTAAGTTTTTTTATTAAACTTTCTTAAACCAGTGGACAAATCTATATTTTGTAGTATAATGCAATTGAAACAGAAATATTGTTTTTAAACAATAACGCTAAAATGATCGGACAAACGAGGAACAGAAAAAAATAAAGAAAAGGAGAAGGAAAATGAAAGCTGAGCTGATGAAGAAATTCGCAGAGTATTTTGGGGAAGGGGGAGATATCAGGGCTTATTTTGCACCTGGCAGAGTGAATCTTATAGGGGAGCACACTGACTATAACGGCGGCCATGTGTTTCCGTGCGCTCTGACCATTGGTACATATGGGATAGCAAGGAAGAGGGAGGACAGGAAGCTGCGTTTCCTTTCTTTAAATTTTGAAAAGCTGGGAATACTGGAGAGCAGTCTCGATGAACTGAAGCCGGATAAGGAAGCAGGATGGACGAATTATCCCAAGGGCGTGATGTGGGCTTTTGGACAGAAAGGGTATGAGATCCCGGCAGGAATGGACCTGATGCTTTTTGGAAATATCCCCAACGGTTCAGGGCTTTCATCTTCAGCCTCTGTGGAGGTTCTGACAGGATATATCCTCAGGGATATGTTTGGATTTGAAGTGACAAACACAGACCTGGCGCTGACAGGACAATTCTCTGAGAACCAGTTCAACGGAGTAAACTGCGGTATCATGGACCAGTTTGCTATTGCCATGGGAAAGGCAGGACATGCTATCTTTCTGGATACAAGCGATCTGTCATACCAGTATGCGCCTGTGGAATTAAAAGGCGCGAAGCTTGTGATTGCATGCAGCAATAAGAAGAGAGGGCTGGGAGATTCAAAATATAATGAGAGACGCTCAGAATGTGAGACTGCGCTGGAAGAGATACGCCGGGTGAAGGATATAAAGAGCCTGGGAGAGCTGTCAGAGGCAGAATTTGAGGAGTGCAGGGCAGCTATTAAGGATGAAGTGAGAGTCCGCAGGGCAAAACATGCAGTATACGAGAACCAGAGGACCATACGGGCTGTGGAGGCTCTCAGGAACAATGATATAGCCATGTTTGGGCAGCTCATGAATGAGTCTCATGTGTCTCTGCGTGATGATTATGAAGTGACAGGCATCGAACTGGATACTCTGGTAGAGGAAGCCTGGAAGATAGAAGGAGTGATCGGCTCCAGGATGACAGGCGCAGGCTTTGGAGGCTGCACGGTAAGCATTGTAAAGGATGAAGCCATTCCTGAATTCATGGACAAAGTCGGCAGAGCTTATAAGGAAAAGATAGGCTATGCTGCAGATTTCTATGCAGTGGAGATAGGGGACGGCCCTGTAACACTGTAAACAGGCAGTCAGGCGGAGGTTTTGCCCTCTGGTGTATAATAAGGTAAAAAACAGAAAAGGGGAACGAGTATGGTATGTGAAGATATATGCAGACTGGCGGCGTATGGGATTCAGACAGGGCTGATAACAGAGGAAGACAGGGTATACACGATCAATTCTATTCTGGAAGTAATGGGGCTGGAGGAATTTGAGGAGCCTGCTGACGCGGAAGATTATGTAAATCAGGAGATAGACCTGGAAGAGGTGTTAAATGATCTTCTGGATTTTGCCGCGATCAAAGGGATACTGCCCGACAATACAGTAGTATACCGGGATCTCTTTGATACAAAGCTGATGGGGACTCTGGTGCCAAGACCCCATGAGGTGGCGGGCAGGTTCAGGGAGCTCTACAGCAGGTCCCCGAAGGAAGCTACAGATTATTATTATAAGCTCAGCCAGGATTCAGATTATATCAGAAGATACAGGATCAAGAAGGATATGAAATGGGTGACTCCAACAAAATATGGAGATCTTGACATCACTGTCAACCTGTCGAAGCCGGAGAAGGATCCTAAAGCCATAGCTGCAGCCAAGCTGGCAAAGCAGAGCGGCTATCCCAAATGCCTGCTCTGCAGGGAGAATGAGGGATATGCAGGCAGGGTAAACCATCCTGCAAGGCAGAATCACAGGATCATACCTGTGACAATAAACGGCAGCGACTGGGGATTTCAGTACTCACCGTATGTGTATTACAATGAGCACTGTATTGTCTTCAACACAAAGCATATCCCCATGAAGATTGAGAGGGCAACCTTTGCAAAGCTTTTGGATTTTGTAAGGCAGTTTCCCCATTATTTCGTGGGATCTAATGCTGATCTTCCGATCGTGGGCGGTTCTATCCTGAGCCATGACCACTTCCAGGGAGGAAATTATGAATTTGCCATGGCTAAAGCTCCTGTTGAGAAAGAGATCACCATCGGCGGATATGAGGACGTGGAGGCTGGCATTGTAAAATGGCCAATGTCTGTCATCAGGCTCAGGAGCCGGGATACAGAGAGGCTGGTCGGCCTGGCGGACCATATACTGACAGTCTGGAGAGGTTATACGGATGAGGCTGCATTTATCTATGCAGAGACAGATGGGGAACCCCACAATACGATAACTCCTATTGCAAGAAAGAGGGGAGAATTCTTTGAGCTGGACCTTGTCCTGAGGAATAATATCACCACGGAGGAGCATCCTCTGGGCGTATACCATCCCCATGCCGAGCTTCATCATATTAAGAAGGAAAATATCGGCCTGATTGAGGTGATGGGACTGGCGGTGCTTCCGGCAAGGTTGAAGGGGGAGATGGAGCAGCTCATGGAATACCTGACTACATGCAGGGATGTGCGGGAGGTCCAGGAGCTGGAAAAGCATGCTGAATGGGTAGATGAGATCAGGAATAAATACGACAGGATCGGAGACGACAATGTAGAGAAGATCCTGCAGGATGAGATCGGCGCAGTATTTATGAAGGTGCTGGAGCACGCCGGTGTCTATAAGTGCACAGAAGAGGGACGTGAGGCATTTGAGCGTTTCCTGGCGGCATTGTAGGCCCGGTGCAGCCATATGAAGGTCAGAAGGCATATTGTCCTCTCAGGGCGCGTACAGGGCGTAGGACTGCGTTACAGGGCCATGCATCTGGCGCAGTCCCTGGGAGTGACAGGATGGGTGAGAAACGGATGGGACGGCAGAGTGGAGATGGAGCTGCAGGGCACATCAGATGAGATAGCCTTGATGCTTTCAAAGCTCCATGAGGGCATGTTCATTCAGATAGACAATGTGGAATCAGAAGAGATTCCGGCAGTGCAGGAGAGCAGCTTCCATATCAGAGGATGAATGCTCAAAAATAAAAAATCCAGGACTCAGAGATGAGGACCTGGATTTTTTATTCCTGCAGGCAGCGAGACAAGTGTGCATGCCTGCATGTGCATTTGGCGGCTGCCGCGGGGCTTTGACTAAGTTTTTGCATTAGGGCAAAAAAAGAGTGCGGAAGATGGGACTTGAACCCACACGGTATTGCTACCACAGGCACCTGAAGCCTGCGCGTCTGCCAATTCCGCCACTTCCGCACGTTTCTTTATTTTGTGAAGTTGTGTTTCGCAACTCACAGGCATTATAATACAATATATTTTTATGTTTGTCAACACAAAATTAGAAAAAAATTGAATTTTTTTTAAAGTACGTATTATTCGGTTAATTTGGGCATTAAGAAATATGACCGGACGCTTCGCGATGCACAGAAACGGCCAAAAGCGCCGTTTCGCGCCACAGCCCTCGTGATTTTCGTGCAAAATACGCACGAAAACACCTCGCGGGACGGTGACGTGTGAATAGTAACTGTAAAAGTTCCTTGTAAAACATCCGTGAAACAGATAGAATTATGGTAGATAATGTTATTGGCATGCGTATGGAAAACGCATAGGAAAGTGCTTGGTTACTATTCACACGTCTCCGTCCCGCGGAGCGTGTTACTGGTCGGAGTGAACAGTAACAGTGTTTTGGACTATTGGGGGAAGGTATCATGAAATATATGGACATTGGAGGTATTACTTTACAGCAGATCCAGATCTGCCTGAGCGTGGCAGACAACAAGAGTTTTACTAAGGCAGCGGCAGAGATGCATCTGTCTCAGCCGACGCTGAGCAAAAAGATAGCTGATCTGGAGATACAGCTGGGGATCATACTTTTTATCAGGGGGAAGAATTCAAGCGTAAAAGTAACCCCGGCAGGTAAAGAGCTTTTTAAGGAGTGGAAGAAGATGCTCTCAGGGTTTCAGGATGTGCTGTTAAAGGCGACAGAGATCCAGGCCTGCAATAATCCCAGGCTTGTTGTCACCACAACTCCTTCTGCACAGACACAGGCTTTCCTGCTTCCTGTGGTACATAAATTCCAGGAGAGGAATCCAAGCATTGATGTGAGGATAGAGAATGAAAGCATCTCGGAACAGTTAAAGGGGCTTTTGGATAATGAGATAGATGTGGTGCTTGTAAATTCCTACCGTCAGGATCTCTTTGACAGGGAGGATATCAGCTGGGAGATGGTGCTTCACTGCTGCTGGTCAGTGGGGATGCTGAAATCAAATCCTCTGGCGGGAAGAACAAATATCTGCATAGAGGATCTGCGCATGCAGGGCTTCGTTCTGCCTAATGACCGTTTTTTCGGGGAGATGGTAAACGGGCTGTGCAATGCCCATGGATTCACCCCGAGGATTTCCTATTATACAAAATATTTTTCAGGTATGTCTCTCAGTGTCAGGAAATCCAACGAGATATTTATCACTGACAGGTATATGCAGGAGTATTACAACCAGGACTGTGTTTACTATGACCTTCCCGAAACTGAGAGCGGTATCCTGATGGCAGGAAGAGCGGGGGAGACAAATGAAGTAGTACTGGAATTTAAGAGGCTGGCGCGGGAGTACTTCAAAAGGATAGATGACACCGGGCGGGGAGATTGGAAGATAGCCGGCATAGGCACAATAGGCGCCTGTTAAGCGTGCAGGGCAGCGCTCTGCCGGTATGAGGCGGGGTCCGGCCGGAGCAGGGCGGACAATTAAATAAGACTGATATTGAAAGATCCGGATTTTCCGCAGTTAAAGCGGAAGTCCGGATTTTTGTTATTCTGATTTGGAATGAGACATGCGAAAAAGATATTAGACAATAGAAAATGCAGATGATAGTATTTAGTTAAATAAATATAAACATTATTAAAAGTCAAAAAACAGCGTCACAAAAGAAAAGGGGGAATCATTTATGCCAGAAGAAGTAACTATCAGTGAACAGCAAAAGAAAGAGGATAAAAAACGTTTA
Source organism: Murimonas intestini (assembly GCA_003148945.1). Taxonomy (GTDB): domain Bacteria; phylum Bacillota; class Clostridia; order Lachnospirales; family Lachnospiraceae; genus Murimonas; species Murimonas intestini. Next base: position 7,917 of record QGGY01000003.1, read on the forward strand.
AAGCTGTTAAAAGTCCTGTGGCCGGCCTCGGAGCTGGGGGGAGGCTTTAATAAAGCCTACTTTTCAACGTATGCCCCATTCCTGTATACAAATGTATATCTGCTCTCGGCTGCTTTCTCAGGCTTCCTCAGTCTTGTCCAGACGATCGTGGGGTGGATAGGAGGGCCTATATTCGGCACATTTCTGGACCGTTTCTCATTTAAGAAGGCGAAATATTATCCATTCATCATTGGAGGTACCATTGTAGTCTACAGCGCCTGGATGCTTCTGTTCGCACTGCCTGCCCTGGGAGTGTCGGGAGCCAATACGGGGATCGTGGCACTGATACTCTCAGTAGTGATTGCCATATTTGGTCCTGTATCAGCCACACCTATAGCGGCTGTATATCCGCTGCTTTCCACAAATCCTTCTGACAGACAGTTTTTTGCCATGTTCCAGAAGATCGGCCGTGACGGTGGAAAGACTGTATTCGGATATATCATCCCTCTTGTACTTGTAGCTTTTACAGCGTCAATGGGTGAGACAAATGCATATGCAGTGCTGGGCCTGATCATCGGACTGATCACCATTGCTTTCTACGTAGCCCTGGCCATCGGACTGAGAGGATCATACGTAGAACGCAATGCCATCGCCAGAAGCCGGACAGCTACAGGGGAAAAGAAAAAGAATATCCCGCTGTCTACTATGTTCAAGACAGTTTTCACTAACAAAGCTCTCCTTTCAATGTTTGCATTTATGGCAATCCACAAAGGCTACTATTTTGTATATGTGACATGCGCTACATATATTTTTACATATGTATTTGGCGATTTCAGTTATATGGCAACATTTATGGTGGTATTTAACCTGGCCGCCATCATAGGCGTAATGTTTGGACCACTGTGGAAAAAGATATTCAAAGAGACAAAGAGATGCTTTTCCATGTGTATGATCACCCATGTGGCAGTGGTGGGAATCCTGGCCCTGACCTTTAAGAACCTCACTGCATACAGCTTTATCGCTATCTTTGCTGTTTCCAGCTTTTTCATGGGCATGCTGGAGAACTATATTATGCCGATGTTTGCCGCTGCGTCTGATTACGGCGCATGGAAGACAGGCAACCGCCTGGACGGCATTACAATGTCGATCTATTCTCTGACAATAACCTCAGGCGTCCTGATCGCTACCTTTATCAGAAGCGGTGTCCTTATGGCGGTCAACCTGGATGCTGTGACAGCAGGCGGGGAAATCACATCTGCATTTGTGGGCGGGCTTGGAAACCTGTTCTCCTGGATCCCGTTTGTCATGTCGCTTTTGTCTCTTGTGTTTGTGCTTCTGTTCCCTCTCAATGATAAGAGGATCGCACAGATCAATGAAGATATTGCAGCGGGGATAACAGCGAAAGATTCTACACTGAAATTATAAAAAACATAACTGTACAGTACCTTCACAGTTATATGCAAAATCTATTTAAAACCGCCTTTGGCGATGGAATTTAAATGAGGAGGATTAATATGGCAGCAGTAAATGAAAATTCCGGCAAAAGTAATTTGATCAGCCTTCTGGCAGCTGCCGTCCTGCTGGCAGGGGCGATATTCCTGCCGGGTATGGGAAGCTTTTCTAAAGAGATGGTAAGCGCGGCCTGTCTGATCCTTTTTGCGGTGCTGCTCTGGGTCAGGCAGCCGATACCCATAGGGATATCCAGCCTGCTGGTAGTGATACTGGAACCGCTCCTGGGCCTGATGCCTTCTATGTCGGCGGCCTTTGCGGGCTATGCAAATCCTTCCCACTATTTTACGATCGCCTCCTTCGGCGTGGCGATCGCTATCAGGAAGACGAGTATATCTGCCAGGCTGCTCAAGAAGCTGCTTGAAATATGCCGGGGAAATGCAAAGAAGATCATATTTGCATTTATGCTTCTTACATATCTGATATCCATGATCATGAGCGATATCGCGGCAGTAGTTATCTTTCTGGCCTTTGCCCTCAGCCTTCTGGAAATACTCAGGGAGGAGTGGGGTGAGGAGCAGGAGAGAAGGCTTGGCAAGGTGCTTTTGCTGTCCCTGCCCCTGGCATCTGTGATAGGGGGGACGGCAACTCCTATGGGATCTACAGTAAATGTACTTGCCCTGAATCTTTTGAAGGACAATGCCGGGATACATGTGACTTTTCTGCAGTGGTGCGTGGCGGGGCTTCCCATATCCCTGGTCCTGCTGGTGGCTGCCTGGCTGATCCTGATATGGTTCTACCGTGTGGAGGCGCTTCCAGGCAAGGTGACTGAGAAGTTCATCGAGAAGATACAGAGGGAAAAGAAGAGCCATCCTGCGGAGAAGAAGATACTTGTAATAGTAGGGCTTATGATCGTGGCCTGGGTGGCAGGCACATGGGTCACTGCCTTAAATACGACTACAGTGGCGGTGATAGGGCTGGCCTGTATGGTGCTGCCCCAGGTGAATGCTTTCTCGTGGAAAGAATTCAGGGATGGAGTCCCCTGGGAGATCCCTCTGATGGGAGGAGCCACTGTATCACTGGGGACACTGGCCAAGGATACCGGGCTGGTACAATTGGCGGCGGACAGGATCACATCGGCATTTCCGGGCATGGGTGCAATGTCAATGGTGGTGATGCTGGGGCTGCTGGTAACTCTCGTACTGCTGGTGATCCCTGTGGGTCCTGCAGCTGTCTCTATGCTGATAATACCTGTCTATACAATGGCGGAGGCCCTGCATTTAAATCCTGTCATGGCAGTCATAACAGTGGGGATCTTTGCTTCAAATTCAACCATACTGCCCCTGAATGCGGTAGTACTGATGTCCTACACAAAGGGATACTGGAAGATCAAAGAGCTGGCTAAGGCAGGGATCATTATCTCTGTGCTTTGGATCATCCTGGCGGCTCTGTGGATACCGTTTGTCTCAGGAGCTATGTATTAATATGCTGTAAGAAAATAAGACATTCAAAACGAAAAGGAGGCTGTAATATGGAGGATGCAGTAAAGCTTAGAGAGGAGAGACAGCAGTTATTCTGTGATGTCTACGACAATAAGATACCAAAGAGGGTGCCGGTCAATGTAGGGCTTTCTTTAAATGTAGTGGCCGGGTACGCCGGAATATCAGGGAAGGAAGCCCTCTGGCATCCGGAGAAGCTGGAAAAGGCAGCGGATGAGCTGTGCAGCATGGTTTTCTCAGATGTATGTGTCTATTCGGGCACGATCCTGCTGCCAGCAAAATACCAGACCCTGGGAGCCAATAACATGAAGGTGAGCAATACAGGATTTATGCAGCACCCGAACCATGTGGGATTCTATCCTGAGGATTACGACGCATTTATTGAAAATCCTTATGACTGCATAATAGAGCGTGTACTGCCCAGGAATTTTAAGGAGCTGGATACACCGGGAAGGTGCATGTTCGCAGCAGCCCAGGCTATGACAGCCAGCAATGCGGTGATGGGTGAGAGCATGAAGCTGATAAGGAAGCTGAGTGAGAAATACGGCTATTACAGCGCGGAGCCGGGAACAGGAACTGGTGTATATGCACCGCTTGATATACTGACAGATACACTGCGCAGCCTGAGCGGCATGTCCCTTGATATCAGAAGGATGCCGCAGAAGGTGAAGGCGGCTGTAGAGGCAGTCTATCCGCTGAATTATAAGGTAGGCCTGCCCCAGAAGGTAACAAATTACGGTCATGCATTCTTCCCGCTGCACCTGGCTACCTTCCTCAAAGAAAAAGATTTTGCAGAGCTCTGGTGGAAGCCGTGGCTTAGGCAGGTGACAGACTATGCATCAATGGGATATCATTCTAACGGATTCTGCGAGCACAACTGGATGAGGTATCTGGACTACCTTATGGAGCTTCCGGTAGATACCCAGCTGCAGTTTGAGCAGGGAGACCCTGCAGTGATTAAAGAGAAGCTGGGAAGAAGATTCATACTGACTGGCCTTTTTCCATTAGGCATACTGCGGACCTGCACCAGGCAGGAATGTATTGACAAGACAAAGGAATTCCTGGACATCATGATGCCCCATGGAAAGTTTATTTTCGGATTCGACAAGAGCGCCCTTGTATATGACGACATCAACCTGGACAATCTGATCGCTGTATGTGAGACTGTGCGCGATTACGGAGTGTACAGCAATCCGGGAGAGAAGGCAGGCGAGGAATTCCATAAGGAAGATTACGTGCATTCTGAAGTGGGAGCTTTTGAAAGCAAATATTATAAAACATGGGAGCAGTATCTGGAAGAAAATCCGAACACACCTGAAAGTGCTAAAGATATGATAACCAGGCTGGAGGATGACATAGTTAAATTCGTATACGGACTATGCCAGTAGAGAGAAAGAAGGAGGTAGAATAGTATGCTGGATTATGAAGCGCTGAAAGAGGCAATGGGGGACCTGGAGGAAGACGTGGTTCTGGAGATCATGAATAAAGTGATGGAAGACGGAGGAGAGCAGGCGGGACAGGCCATGAAAGCCTGCCAGGAAGGAATGAATATCGTGGGGGAACGTTTTGCGACCCAGGAATATTTTGTCTCTGACCTGATTTTTTCCGGAGAGCTTATGAATGAAGCTATGGATATCATCCGCCCGGCCCTTTTGAAATCCACGGGGGAGAGCATGGGAAAGATGATCCTGTGCACTGTGGAAGGTGACCTGCATGACATAGGGAAAAATATTGTGAAGGCCATGCTGGAGGCCAGCGGCTTCAGTGTGATCGATCTGGGGATCGACGTGAAACCCTCTGACATTGTCAGAACGGCCAAAGAAGAGGGCATTACAATTATAGGGCTGAGCGGTGTGCTGACCCTGGCTATTGACGCCATGAAAGCCACTGTAGAGGCATTTAAGGATGCAGGCATGCGCCAGGATGTAAAAATCATTATAGGAGGCGCTCCGGTCAACCAGGCCGTATGTGATGTGGTGGGAGCGGATTCCTGGGCAGTCAATCCTGCCGATACGATCAAAATGTGCAGGGAATGGTCACATGCAGCATAAATAAGGGGGCGTTATTTGTGATAATCATCGGTGAAAAAATAAACGGCGCCATCCCGTCCGTCTGTGCGGCAATTGAAAGGCGGGATGAGGCATTCATCCTGGATCTGGCAGACAAACAGGCCGAAGCGGGGGCGGCTTATCTGGATATATGTTCCGGCAGGGCGCCTGAGCTGGAGAAGGAGGACATGATCTGGCTAATAGACACTGTCCAGTCCCATACTGATATGCCCCTCTGTGTGGACAGCCCCAACCCACATCTTTTAAAAGAGCTTCTGCCTATGGTCACTCAAAGAGGGATCGTGAATTCAGTCTCCGGGGAAGGGGACAAGATGGATGTACTTTTTCCCGCCATCAGTGAAAATGGCTGGGATGTGATAGCACTGACATGTGATGACAGCGGGATAGCGGCTGAGGCTGACAGGAAGGTAGAAATAGCGGTGCGTATAATTGAGAAGGCCGCCTCTTTTGGGATTGCGCCGGAGCGAATCTATATTGATCCTCTTGTATTATCGCTCTCAGCGGTGAATGATTCCGTCATAAATTTCCTGGACGCTGTGAAGGAGATAAAGAGGAGGTATCCCGGGGTAAAGATAACTTCAGGCCTCTCGAATGTTTCTTATGGGATGCCCTGCAGGAAAGCTGTGAACCAGTTTTTCCTGGCATTGGCCATGTATGCGGGAATGGATTCAGCCATTGCCGATCCAGCAAACAGGGATATCTATACTGCAGTGCTGGCTGTGGAAGCCCTCCTGGGCAGGGACAGGTTCTGCAGAAGATATAACCGTGCTTACCGGGCCGGACGAATAGGGCCTGTGAGAGAAGGACAGGAGAAGTCAAAATGACAGGAACAGTCATAATAGCCTGCAGTGTCCTTCAGGATGAGCTTGACATGGTTTTTGAGGAGCTGGGATATTCCTTTCCATGTATATGGATACCCCAGGGACTCCACAATACTCCGGAGCTTTTAAGGGAGAAGCTGCAGGAGATACTCGACAGTATCAGCCATGCCGGCAGGATCATCCTCTGCATGGGTTATTGTGGAAATGCAGTTCTGGGACTGAAAAACGGCAGCTGTGAGCTGGTGATGCCAAAGGTGGAGGATTGTATCACCCTTCTTCTGGGCAGCCAGGAAAGGCGCAGGAAAATGACTGAGGAAGAAGGGACATATTTCCTGACGAAAGGATGGATACAGGGAGGACGCACCATCTGGAATGAGTATGAACATCTGAAGATGCGCTGCGGGGCAGTCAGGGCCGTCCGGCTGCTCCGGGAAATGATGAAGAATTACAGCAGGCTGGTCATACTGGATACAGGAGCGTATAAAATATCCGAGGTGCGGGGGGAAGCTGAGAAGACGGCGGATATCCTCGCACTGAGGTGCCAGACGGCAGAAGGTACAGTAGAGTATTTAAAAGAGCTGGTCAGCGGCCCGTGGCCCGAACAGCGTTTTCTGACCGTTCCAGCGGGTATGACGGTCACGGAGGAAGCTTTGACAGACGCTCCTTGATTGATAATGCAGCTGTTATTTGATATAATGGAACCCGACAGGAGGGGTTCTTATGGATGAAAAAGTAACGGCTGTGTTTTGTGCGGTGGACGAAGGAGATACTAAAAATATCAGCCGTATCGTAAAGGAGGCGCTGGGGGCAGGTTATTCAGCTGAAGAGATCATGAACAGCGCAATGATGCCTGCTATGGAAGCTGTGGGGGAAAAGTTTCATCGAAATGAGTATTTTGTGTCTGACATGCTGCTCTCTGCTAAAACAATGAAGAAAGGGATCGCCGTCCTGAAGCCTTATTTGGGCGGGAGTGCGGATGACAGCCCCGGAAATGTGATAATCGGAACAGTTTCGGGGGATCTTCATGACATCGGCAAAGATATCGTGGCAGCCATGCTCAGAGCCAGCGGATTTAATGTGCTGGATCTGGGGGTGGATGTATCGGGGGATGAATTTGTGGAAGCAGCGGAGAAGAACAGGGATGTGGATATTGTAGCAGTATCCGCTCTGCTGACAGCCACTCTGCCTGCGATGAAGAAAATAGTGTCAGAACTAAATGCAGTGAAAGAAAGACGGAAATTCAAAATTATGGTGGGCGGTGCGCCTGTCACAGAAAAGTTTGCTGCTTCTATAAAAGCTGATGCCTATTCGGAAGATGCTCCGGAGGCTGTAAAGGCTGCCAGGCGTCTGATGCAGGAGCTTAAAGAAGAACGGAGGGCAGGCGCAGATTAAGGAAGAGGGGGAAGGTGTTTATGAAAAATTACAGGATACGCATCTGTCCTTCAAATAAGAGCATTTTAGTGCAGGAGGGAACTACGCTTCTGGAGGCCCTGCGGATGTCAGGGGAGAAGCCGGACGCTCCCTGCGGCGGGAGGGGGACCTGCGGAAAATGTCAGGTGACAGTTCTGGCGGAGGGTTTCAGGAAAGTGTGCCGCGCCTGCCAGACTGTGGTGGATCAGGATATGACAGTGGAACTGCCGGAAAAAGGAAACAGGGCGCAGATCCTGTCTGAGGGGCGCAGGCAGAAGGTGGAAGTACTGCCCGGCCTGGACTTCATGGAGGGGGAGCAACCTGAGAGCGGCAGATGGTGTCTGATGTCATTTGATATTGGCACAACTACAATTGCCGGATATCTGATGGATGGGATAACAGGCGAAGAGCTGGCACGTGACAGCTGCTTAAATTCCCAGATCCAGTTCGGCGCCGATGTTATCAGCCGTGCTGTCATGGCTGTGGAGGAAGGTACAGAACGTCTGACAGCCTCAGTCCGCAGTGATATAAACGGGCTGGCGGCTTCTCTTGCCCAAAAGGGCGGCATTTTGCCTGAGGATGTGGCTCTTGTCTCAGTGGTGGGGAATTCCTGCATGCATCATTTATTTCTGGGGATTACGCCGAAAGGGCTGCTGAAGATCCCTTATATGCCGGAAGTGACAGAAGGACTGCGGATCCCTGCGGCAGACTGCCGGATCAAGGTAAACAGCAAGGCAGAGCTTCTGATGCTTCCTAATATTGCAGGGTTTGTGGGTGCAGATACAGCTGCCTGTATGCTGTGGGCAGGCTTTGACAGGATCGGGTCTATGACACTTCTGCTGGATATTGGGACAAACGGTGAGATGGTCCTGGGAAACAAGGACCGTGCAGTCTCATGCTCTACGGCTGCGGGACCTGCTTTCGAGGGTGCCAGGATCGAGTGCGGCATGAGGGGAAAGGAAGGAGCCATCGACCATGTGTTCATGGAGGATGGACATCTGTCTTATACTGTGATAGGAGGCGGCAGGCCGGAGGGCATATGCGGTTCAGGTCTTCTGGATGCAGCGGCTTTTCTGATGAAGAGCGGATTTCTGCTGCCGTCAGGCAGGATGCAGAAAAAGGAGAAGTTAAATACACCGGAATCTGTCATATATAAGGACAGGATAAGGGAGATCGGCAAAAGGCAGGCTTTTGTACTTGCAGAAGAGGGGGAAACTGCCGATGGAAGGCCTGTATACATATCCCAGAAGGATATCAGGGAGCTTCAGCTGGGGAAAGGGGCGATTGCATCAGGTATCAGCCTGCTCTGCCGTGAGCTTGGCATTCAGGTACAGGAGATTGAGCAGGTCATGATAGCGGGGGCTTTTGGAAATTATATGGACCCGCGCAGTGCATGTGAGGTGGGGATGATCCCATCCTGTCTCCTGGATAAAATAATATCAGTGGGAAATGCGGCAGGCGAGGGCGCCAGGATCGCCGTGTTAAACAGGGAGGAATATGAGAGGAGCAAAAGGATGGCAGCCTCAGTAGAATTTCTGGAGCTGGCGTCAGATTCGCTGTTCCAGAAGATATTTATTCAGAACCTGGACTTTCCGGAGCAGGGGGGTAAAAAGAATTGTCAAAGTTTTTGAAAAAATTTAAAAAAAGTTGTTGACTTCTGGAAAAAGTAATGCTATAATTCCTTTTGTTCGCAGGGAAGAGCACTGCGGACCACAACAAAAGCGGGAGTGCTGGAATTGGCAGACAGGCTAGACTAAGGATCTAGTGTTGGCAACGACGTGTGGGTTCAAGTCCCATCTCCCGCAGTAGAGCGAGAGGCCGTATCCGAATGGATACGGCTTTTTTGTTCTATAGGAAACAAAGTTTCCTATAGAACAAAAACCTTCGGGAGGATGCACAGCTGTAGAATCCTTTTTTTGGCAAATGTGTCAGAAAAAGGCATATAGTTTTATGTTTTCGACATAGACAGAACAGTATTTTTGAGATAAAATGTAGGCAGACAGCAGTAACCGGTGATAATATCATATTTTATAATCATATATTTTATAATCATGGGGTATAAGTTGTAGTTTTGTATCTGATATGGTATAATTGACATGGTTTGAAACACGTTTCGGCGTGTCGTGTTTTAGAAATTAATTAAATTAACAGAGATACTAATATGAGGAGAATCTTAATTGAAGCTGACTGCCCCGCTGGAGTTATTTAGCGGGGGAGTTCAGCCTCTTTTGTATACACGGTATTTATTTTTTTATATCGTTGATTACCTGCTGGATATGGGAAAGCTCTTCTATTGTAAGGCCGCTGACTTCTATAAAGCTGCGGTGGTCAATTTCAAGCAGATAATCACAGCTTACCGAAAAAAAGCGGGATATCTTGATGAGCATATCAATTGACGGAAGTATATTGTTATTTTCCCAGTTAGAGACTGCCTGTTTAGTTACTCCCAGCTTTTGAGCCAGCACAACCTGGTTCATACCGTGGGATTTCCTTAGATTTTGTATAATTTCTCCAAACATTCTGATCCTCCTTATGATGAATATAGAGTAAAATAAAAAACAACCATTTACAAAATACTAAAGTAAAGCTATAATTGACTTTAGGGTGTACCGGAGATACGGATGAAGAGTTTTCCTTTCATGTGCCGGGGCATATACAGCCGGAGTAAAACGAAACAGACAATAGATAATAGTCAACGGACAATAGACACAGGATGAGGGGGAGTGCGTTATGAAACATACAAAAACAGCAGCGGCGGTATTTTTGCTTGCCGTTATGCTGTTATGCCCGTTTTTGGCAGGAATTTCAGCTGAGGCTGGGACAGTTGTGGGAAACATGCTGGAAAATCAGGCACCGGCGAATTGTCAGAAGGCGGCAATAGCTACTGTGGTGATGCTGGCTGCAGGTGTGGCAGTATATCTTGTCAGGAACAAGAATGAATAGGCGGACAGGTTCTGCCTCCAAAACATATTCTGTTTTATAGTTTGTACAGTTCATGCAGACATAGAATATATATATTATTTTATTAGAGGAAGAAAAAAATGCTGGAAAATAATAATAAAGGTTTGCTGTGGATCCATAAAGCGCTGCTGCTGGCATTTGCAGATGTATTGATTATTCTCTCTTCCTATCTGCTGGCGCTGCTTCTGCGTTTTGACTTTGTATATACAAGTATTCCGAAGATGTACATACAGGGCTATCTGGTGGCGATGCCGTATTGGGTGGTATCAAGCATGGTGGTATTTTATATATGCCGGCTGTACCACAGCATCTGGCGCCTGGCGAGTGTGTCGGAATTGAGGATGATACTGAACGCCTATGTGATATTAGCGGCCGTGTATGCGGCGGGAGCGCTGTTTATGAGGCTGAATATGCCGCTGTCGTGGTATTTTATAGGTTATGTGATCAGCTTCTGCCTGACCACAGGAGTACGCTTTTCGTACCGCCTGATACGTTTTTATTTGAACAGCCATGAGGCGCCGGTCGAGAAAAATGACAGGATCATGATCATCGGCGCAGGCTCCGCGGGACAGGTTCTCATAAAGGAACTGCGCAACAGCGATAAGATCCATACGGAAGTATGCTGTGTCATTGATGATAATCCAAATAAAAAGAAGCGGATGCTGGAGAGCATCCCAATTGTGGGAAACAGGTATGATATACCGGCTATGGTGAAAAAGTATAATATAAATCATATTATATATGCGATTCCCAGCTCTGCGCCTCAGGACCGCAGGGATATCCTGAATATCTGCAAGGATACGGGCTGCCGTCTGCAGACGGTGCCGGGAGTCTATCAGCTGGTGAACGGCGAGGTCAGCGTCAGTAAGCTGCGCAGCGTAGAGATCACCGACCTTCTGGGCCGCGCCCAGGTAAAGGTAAATAATGACGAGATCTTTGCGGCGATAGCAGGAAAGGTAGTTCTGGTCACAGGGGGCGGAGGCTCTATCGGCAGTGAACTCTGCCGTCAGATAGCCCATGCGGATCCCAAACAGCTGATCATTTTTGATATGTATGAGAACAATGCCTATGAGATCCAGCAGGAACTGATCAGATCATGTCCCCAGCTGAATCTTGTCACTTTGATTGGTTCTGTGCGAAATACATACCGGGTCAACTGGGTGATGAAGCATTATCGTCCGGATGTGGTTTTTCACGCAGCCGCGCACAAGCATGTTCCTCTGATGGAGGAGAGCCCCAATGAGGCTATCAAGAATAATGTCCTGGGAACATACAATACGGCCACGGCGGCAGCTAGGAGCGGTGTAAAGAAGTTCGTGATGATCTCCACGGATAAGGCGGTAAACCCGACAAATATCATGGGAGCATCCAAGCGTCTTGGTGAGATGGTGATACAGATGATGAACCGTCAGTACAGCTCAACAGATTTTGTGGCTGTCCGTTTCGGTAACGTTCTCGGAAACAACGGCAGTGTCATTCCGCTCTTTAAAAAGCAGATCAGCGAGGGCGGTCCTGTGACAGTTACCGACAAGAATATTATCCGCTACTTTATGACGATACCGGAGGCGGTATCTCTTGTACTTCAGGCGGCCTATTATGCAAAGGGCGGCGAGATATTTGTCCTGGATATGGGAGAGCCTGTCAGGATCGATGATATGGCCCGCAATCTGATACGTCTGTCAGGCTATACGCCGGATGTAGACATCATGGTTGAATATACAGGGCTTCGTCCCGGGGAGAAGCTTTTTGAGGAACTGCTCATGGATGAGGAAGGGCTGACAGGAACGGCAAATGAACTGATCCATATCGGCAGGCCTATTGAGATGGATGACGGATGGTTTAAGCGCAAGCTCCGCCAGCTGGATGAGGCGAGCTACCGGGAGGAGGAGCACATAAAAGCGATCGTTTCAGAGATTGTGCCTACATATCACTATGACAAGAAAGAGGAAGAGGAGCGTATCAGACAGATAGGGAATCAGGGGAGAGATTGATGGTCGATTTACATTCGCATATTCTGCCGGGATTGGATGACGGACCCGGAAGTATGGAGGAGGCAGTCTTTATGGCCCGCAGGGCCGCTGCTTCTAACGTAAGTCATATCGCGGCGACCAGCCACGGGAATTACTATCCATATGCACTGGAAGAATATCAGGAGAGGTTTACAGAGCTGGAGGAGGTTCTGCGCAGACAGAATATACCGGTGAAACTGTATCCTGGGATGGAGATCTTTGTGGATGAGAACACGGCCGGGCTTTTGGAAAAGGGCAGACTGCTGACCTTAAACGGGACAGATTATATTCTGGCAGAGTTTCCCTTTGACCAGTCTGGGGAAAATGTATGCAGGCAGCTGCGTAAGCTGCGGGACGCGGGATACAGGATCGTGGTGGCCCATCCGGAAAGATATATGTTTATACAAAAGGAGACTGAACTGGCATATTATCTGGAAAGCCAGGGATATGTGCTCCAGGTAAACCAGGGGAGCCTGGCGGGGGATTTTGGCAGGGCATGCAAAATGACGGCAGAACAGCTGCTCGTAAGCGGCATAGCCCGGGTGATAGCCACAGACGCCCATGACACCAGATACAGGTCGCATGACCTGCAGCGGCTCATGTGGTATCTGTCAGGTATGTTTACCTCCGCTGAGATACGGCTGTGGCTGTCTGAGAATCCAAGCAGGATTTTAAAAGGCAGCTCCACAATTGGTTTAAACACAGACAGAAAAGAGGAGTAAGATGAAAAAAGCTGGGATAATACTTGGCATTTTGTGCCTGGCCGCGATCATTGGAGGCTGGAAATATACAGAGTACAAGCGCAGCCAGATAGATCTGGAAGGCCCTGTCCTGACGGCGGCGGATGACAAGGTCAGAGTGCCTATTGGCGCGCCGGACAGTGAATTGATAAAGGGTGTAACAGCCTGGGATGAGAAGGACAAAGATGTGTCCGGCAGCATCGTAATAGAGAGCATCAATAAAAAGCCGGACGGAGAGAGCAATGAGTTTGAGATTACATATGCAGCATTTGATAATTCCAATAATTCAGGAAAACTGACAAGGACACTCATATACCGGGATTACCGTCAGCCGCATTTCGGCATTTCACAGCCGCTGAGATTTTCCAGGAATCAGAATTTGTCCCTGTTTGACTATATAACGGCAGATGACTGTCTGGACGGGGATATCACCCCGTTTGTTGTGATAGAGGGAGAGAAGGACATCGTCGCAGAAGCCAAAACAGGAATTTATAATTTTACCCTTCAGGTGTCGAACAGCGTGGGGGATACCTCCCAGCTGCCCATACAGGTAGAGATTTTTGAGGACAGCTATGAGGAGCAGATGTTCAGGCCGAAGATCGTACTCAGCGATTATCTGATATATATTACTAAGGGCAGGAGGTTTAGCCCGGAGGATTATCTGGACCATATTGAAGATAAGGGAACCCTGCTGATCGACCGCGGGCCCATGGTTGAGGTGGAGGAAAAAGGCGAGGTGACTCTTGTTACAGAAAAAGAGGCTAATGAGTCTCCCGGAAGCTGGGTAAATATCTCCAGGATTGATATAAGCTCTGATGTGAAAAGCAACGTGCCCGGCATTTATTCTGTGGTCTATTCTTATACATCAGAAGATACGGGGTATGACTGCAGCGCAAGGCTGATCGTAGTCGTGGAGTAGAGGAGGCAGGAATGGAACAGAATCAGAGAGACATAAGGAGAGATTATCTGGCTCAGGATTACCAGTATCTCTTCCGCTGCCTGAAGAGGAACTTGTTTGTCATAGTGGTGTGCGCGTGTATTACCCTGATCGGGGTTTATGTGGCCCTGGATTATTTCATGAAGGACAGCTATCAGGCCAGCATCCAGCTGGCAGTGGTGCCCAGGGACGCTGCGGGCAGCAAGCAGAGTGACGGCAGTGTAAATACGGCGGTAAGCAGAAGCATGAGCGTGCTTAACAGCAGCATGTTAAAGGAGCAGATCCGGAAAAACAGCGAAACAGAGGCGCTGAATGGTACCCTGAGGGCGGCCCAGGTAGGGCAGACGAACCTCATTACCATGAGCGCTACAGCCGACACTGCAGAGCATGCGTTCAGGCTTTTAAAGGCGGGGCTGGAAAATTACCCCCAGTTATCTGGTTATTTTGAGACAGGATATCTGCTGCAGAGGCTTTCGGGATTGTCTGCGGACAGTATCATCACTCTGCCTGCCAGGACGGAGTATTATGCATTTATGGCCGGAATGTTAGTGCTGGCGGTCGGAGTGGGGCTGACAGTGATGGCAGCGGTGATGACAGACAAGATACACAGTGCAGAGCAGGGAGAAAAGCTGCTGGAGACAGGTATCCTGGGAAAATTAGTCTATGTGAAAAAAGGGAAAAAGCAGAATGCCCTGCTGATCACGGATCCCAGGACAGACGCGTTTTATATAGAAGATGTGGACAAGATGGTTACAAATGTGCAGGAGAAGATGGATGCACACCACTACAAAACTTTGATGGTTACAAGTGTGCAGGAGAATGAAGGAAAGTCAACAGGGGCTGCCAATATCGCCCTGAACCTGGCCCAGCGCGGTAACCGCGTAGTGCTGGTGGACTGCGATCTGCGGAGGCCAGCGCTGAGAAAAATGTTTGAGCTGTACGTAGACAAGGGTATAGAACTGACAGGCCTGCTGGAGGGGAAAAGTGAACTTGCGGATGCTCTGCAGCCGGTCGGGCAGACAGCTAATCTGTCTGCAGTTGTACAGTTCAAAGTAGTGCCGGAGCCGGATAAACTGCTGGAGAAGCAGGAGCTTGGGGAGCTGCTGGAGCAAATAAAAGCCCAGGCGGATTATGTGATCCTGGATACTCCTCCTATGGGAATTGTAAGGGATGCGGAGGTAACGGCAAAAAGTGCAGACGCGGCAATCCTTTTTATAAAGCAGGATGAAGTAAAGGCTGCAGTAGTAAATGACCTGGTAGACCTTCTGGAAAATGCCGGTACATCCGCGATAGGCTGTGTGCTGAACATGACCAGGGGAAATCTGATCCTGGGGGGAGGCAGTTATGGTAAATATGGAAAATACGGCGGATACCGGTATGGTTATAAGGCGCAGAGATGACAGAAAGAGGTGGACAAATGCAGGCGGAACGGCAGGCAGATGTTATTTCAGAATATGAAAAAATAGATTTAGAGGCAATGCTGCAGGATTACTGGCGCTGTCTGAAGAAATACTGGCTCCAGTTTTTGCTGTTTGCCGTAATAGCGGCGATCGGTGCCGTAGGTTTTTACAATTGGAAATACATGCCGGAGTACTCTGCAAAGATAACATACGCGGTATATAAGACATCAGATACAGCCATAGACGGGGCGCTGGCAAGACGTCTCAGCCAGGCGCTGCCTGTACTTACAGGCATGAAGGATTTTAAAAACGATTTATTTCACAGGATAGAGGAAAACACAATAAATGAGAACTTCAGTTTTCAAAGTTCCTATACAGAGGGCGGGACGCTGTTTGAGGTGTCTGTGAATGCCAACAACTATCAGAATGCGAATACATTATTAAAGATATTCAAGGAAATATATCCGGAGTGGGCCTCGAAATCTGTGGGGACAGTGGAGCTGCAGATCGTTGATGAATCGGAGGCATCCGAAAGCCCGTCTGTCACGCACTCGCCGCTGCTGTCAGCTGCAAAGGGAGCGCTTGCGGGAATGTTTATATGTTTTCTGCTGGCGACCATATATGTTCTGACAATGCAGACTGTGCGCAAAGAAGGGGATATGAGGAAGGTGACCTCAAGCAATTGTATTGCACTCCTGCCAGAGGTAAAGCTGAAAAAGCGTATGTTGAGCACAAAGTCTCTGCTCCTGCTTACAAATAAGAGAGTAGACTGGGGGCTGAAGCAGTCAATACTGGCGGCCCAGTCCAGAATAGAAAACGTAATGTCTGCTGATAAGCGGCAGGTACTCATGGTCACCAGTACGCTTCCCAGAGAGGGAAAGAGCATGATATCGGTAAACCTGGCTATAGCTTTTGCGCAGAAGGGAAGAAAGGTACTGCTGTTGGATGCAGATTTCCGCAAACCCTCTGTGGAGACGGTGCTGGGGCTGGAAGAGACAGAAGGACTCTCTGATTATTTCAAAGCAGGCATTAAGCTGGAGGGTCTGATCAAGCAGCAGGACGGGATAGATATACTGCCGGGCGGTACCATAAGCGGGGCGGCATCAGGCATAATCAATGAGAAGGAAATGGAAGGCCTGATGGAAACTCTTAAGAAGGAATACGAGTACATCATCATCGATACGCCGCCGGCCTGCATGTTTACAGACGCGGCTATGATGTCGAAATATGCGGATGCAGTTGTTTATGCAGTGTGCCATGATATGGCTGCAGTCAGGCAGATACGGGAAGGGATAGCTCCGTTTATCCAGAACCAGAAGCTTATAGGATATCTGATCAACAGAAATCCGGGCGGTTTTTCTTCCTACGGAAAATATGGCAGATACGGAAGCTACAGCAGGTATGGCCATTACAGCAAGTATAAAAGATACATAGAACTGGATGAGAAAGAGATGAACACCGAGGAGACGTTATAAGAAAGGAGCACAGGAATGAAGATAAAAATAGCGGTGACAGCCGTGCTGCTGGCCCTGTTGACAGGCATATCCCTGATAACCCTGCGCTCTTTCGAGGGGCTGAACCTAAAGCTTCAGATGGGGGAGCCAAGCCAGGTAACAATGGAGATGCTGCCGGAGACAGAGCCGGTTAAACCAAAGGCTGCGGAGAAAGTCCCGGATAAAGAGGAGGAGACGGAGCAAAAGCCCCCGTCAAACCCGAATGCACCTGTGCTCAAGCTTTCCACCGGCCAGGTAGTGCTGAAGGTGGGAGATTCCTTTACACTTACAGATAAGATACTGCTGGTAGAGGATATCCAGGATGATAAGGATGACAGAGATACTCTATACAGGAATATCAGCATCAAGGGCGAATATGACCTGAATACACCAGGCGAATATGCCCTGACTTACACGGTCACGGACATAGACGGAAACCAGTCAGATCCTGAAGTACTGAAACTTATTGTCAAAGAATGAAATGGGGAGCAGCGTGAGAGTATTAACTGAAATCATAGGCGGCATTATAAGTGCCTCACGGGAACTGGAGACAGTCCCGCTTATCATATACCTGGCGGCCGCAGTGCTGGCAGCTGCAGCATTGTTCCTGTACGGGGCGGTTTTGCCGGGATGCAGGATGAAAAGCGATACAAAAGACAGACTCAGGCGGTACTGCATATGTTTCATTGCAGTTATCTATGTGGGCATCGTAATGGCAGTTATCTTCCTGGGAGCACAGGCAGGAAGCGAGTATAAGGTCCAGCTGGTGCCTTTTGCCAGCCTTCGGCTCAGCGGACAGGAAGGCGCAGGACTATCCGGAGACCTGATCAGCCTGCTGGTAATGGTCCCGCTGGGAATAATAGCAGCCTGGCATGAAAAAGAGAAGAATAGCCGCGGTCTGTGGAAGGGCATCGCGGCAGCCCTGGTGCTCAGTCTGGTGATAGAATGGGCACAGCTGTTTGGCAGGTTTGGAATCTTTGATATTGACGACATCCTGTTTAACACTCTGGGAGGCTTCCTTGGAGCCGGACTCGTTATCTTGTGGAGGGAAGCATTTAAAAAACGCAGCGCAGGAAGGATCATCCTGCGGATAGTTCTGCTCCTGCCGGTCATACTCGTGCTCTGTACGGGCGGAGTATTTGGCGCTTACCATATACTGAGGGTGAGAGGTGGACAGGAACTGAGGGAAAACGCCAGCTCGGTGAGTATGGCCATGGAATCCAGAGAAAAAGACACAGCGCGGATCAGTGAGCCGGGGATGGTCTGGCACAATGGAAAGGCGTACAGGTATAATGAGGATATCATTACAATACTCTGTATGGGAGTCGATCAGAGCGGCGAAGTACTGGGATCAGAGACAGGATTTTCCGGTCAGAGCGGCCAGGCAGACACGATCTTCATGGCAGTCCTCAATGAGGCTGACAATCAGCTCACGATCATTGCTGTTTCCAGAGACACTATGACGGAGATTCCCGTGTTCGATGCCAAGGGCAGCTATATCGGAGAGAACATAAACCACCTGGGATTGGCCTATGCCTTTGGGGATGGGAGAGAGACAAGCTGCCAGTACATGGTTGATGCAGTGTCAAAGCTCTTCTACGGAATCCCCATCAACGGCTATGCGGCGGTCAATATGTCGGCTATCGCGGTTCTAAATGATGCAGTAGGCGGTGTAACGGTGACTGTGCCCGAGGACTTTGAGGATGCCGGCCCGGAATACAAAAAAGGGGAAACCCTTCATCTGGACGGCAGCCAGGCAGAGAGCTTCGTAAGATGGAGAAACTCGGAAGAAGACGGCAGCAATAACCAGCGAATCTCCAGGCAGAAGCAGTATCTGACTGAATTCATAAAAACAGCCTCAAAGGCTGTGCAGGAGGATTACACCCTTCCGGTAGAACTCTACCAGGGGCTCTCAGCCCAGATGGTGACAGACCTGAATCTGGACAAAGCAGTGTACCTGGCCACAGAGGCTCTGGATATGGAGTTCAAAGAAGAAAACCTGATCACACTCCAGGGCAAGGCGGCAAAGGGCAATGTGTACGATGAATTCTATGCAGATGATGATGCTTTATATGAGCTGATATTGGATACGTTTTATGTGGAAGTACAGAAATAAAGAAATATAAAGAAGGTCAGAGATGAAAAAAGCAGTTCCCATAATAGCAGGAGCGCTGGTAATTGTGGCTGCATCCGCAGCCATTGGGGGATATCAATTATACCTTAAGGAAGCGCAGGAGCAGGCCCTCCGGGAAGAGGAAGAAAAATACGCATACGAGAGACAGAATCCGGAGGAGATCATACCAGGAGAAATACCAGTAAAATTTGAGATCCTTCAGGAAGAGAATCCTGACATATATGCCTGGATCACTATACCGGGCACTCTCATCGATGAACCTCTTCTGCAGAGGGAGGATGACAATGGTTATTATGCATCCCATGACAGATACGGGAAAGAGAGCAGCAGCGGGGCTCTCTATACAGAAAATTACAACGGCAGAGATTTTACAGATCCCCTGACCGTAGTCTACGGCCCCAATTGTGAAGACGAGACACTCTTTGGCAGCCTGTACCATTATTCTGACAACCTGTTCATGGAGGAGCATCCAAATATATATATCTATACGCCGGAAAAAATACAAAAGTACAGGATATTCGCAGCCTACCGCGGTGACAACAGGCACCTGATGCACCGCTACAAAATGGGAGAGAAGGAGAGCAGCCGCAGGGCGCTCTTAAACGACATCTTTGACAGCAGGGACATGGGATCAAGAATAGACAGAAGTGCTCCCGTAGATGAGACAGATCAGATCCTTACACTATCTACCCATGTATCTACCCATGACAGTTCAGGTGAGGAGTATCGGTATCTGGTTCAGGCATATTTAGAGGAGGTGACCGAATAGGGGGCAAAGAACCTTGAAGTATTCGGCAAATGTACATGCGGACTGCGGGCATGTTCACTTGACTCATTGCTTGCAGAAATAAATTAAAATTATTACTCCCAAAGGGAAGATAAGAGAAAAAGAAGCAACAAGAAAAAAGTAAGAAGAAAAGAGAGTAACAAGAAAAAGTACTAAGAAAAGAGATCAACAAGAAAAGAAAGTAACAAGAAAAGGAGGAATGATACGAGATGAAAAAAATGAGAAAAGCGGCGGCAGGTATTGCAGCGGCAGCAGTAGTTATGAGTATGTCAATGAATACATTGGCAGCAGGCAGCATCGTGGGTTCAATCGATATGACAAAAGTGGAATCAGACAAGGGTAAGGTGGAGTTAAAGGCCATCGAGCCGGAAATGTTTGAAGAAGAGCTTCAGGAGATCATAGAGGGACTGAACAAGGCGCCGGCAGAGGCGACACTGAAAGAAGCTTTTGAGCTGGTACTCAAGGAGGGCGAAGAGCTTCCTAAAATAGAACTGTTCAGCGTAGAGGGTCTGGAAAAAGAAGATATCGATCTGGACGAACTGAAATTCCTGTCCCCTGTCATGAACCTGGAGATCACAGAGGCAGAGCCTACGGAAGAAGATCCGGTCAAGGTAACCTTTGTGGCAAATAATGTTACAGACGATATAGAAGTCTATGTACTGCACTACTGCATAGGCCATAAATTCCCGGAACACATCGTGGATGGAAAGGTCTATAAGGAGCACATTGCGGAAGAGGGAATCTGGGAACTCCTGGAGACAGAGCTGGAGAGCGAGAATGAAGTGTCGGCTTACTTCCATTCGGCAGGCGGTCCTGTGGCACTTGTTTATATGGAGAAGACGGAGGAAGAGGAAGGCGAGACGGATACTACGGAGGTGGCACCGTAAACTGGTGTAGGTGGTAATGTGGATTCGGCCAGGGATAGTGGTGTGAAACCAGTTTCCCTGGGGCTTCCTTAAAACTTTTAATTTTACATAGGTTTCACTGGCTTAGTCGAATTTATGAGATAAAGGCTTCTTACATGCCTGTTTTGAACTACATCACAAGCAGAAAATCATCATATGAAGTTTGACTTAGCCTGCAGATGCTCTCACAAGAACATTCACAGGCTATTTGACATTTTAGAGTATAAGTGCATTTGGCTTTATATATAAGGAGTGAAAGAGAAAATATATGAATAACAAAACATTCGAGATGTTTTCAGAAAGAGTCTGGCTTAGTACACCAACCATGCATGGCGAAGAATGGAAGTATATGGAGGAAGCCTACAAGACAAACTGGATGTCCACAGTTGGAGAAAACCTTAATGAAGTGGAACGGATCACAGCAGAAAAGATAGGCTGTAAATACGCTGTGGCTCTGTCCGCTGGAACAGCGGCACTTCATTTGTGTATGAAGCTGGCTGGCGTCAGACCTGGAGACAGAGTGTTTTGTTCAGACATGACCTTCAGTGCAACGGTAAACCCGGTTGTTTATGAGGGGGGTGTTCCAGTTTTTATTGATACAGAGTATGATACTTGGAATATGGATCCGGCAGCTTTAGAAAAAGCATTTGAACTTTATCCGGATGTAAAGGTTGTTGTCATTGCTCATCTTTATGGTACGCCGGGAAAGATTGATGAGATTCGTGCGGTTTGTGACAAGTATGGAGCAAAGATTGTGGAGGATGCTGCAGAATCATTTGGTGCAGCTTATAAAGGAAAGCAGACAGGAACTTTTGGAGATTTTTCTGTAATTTCGTTTAACGGAAATAAAATCATTACTGGTTCCTCGGGAGGTATGTTCCTCACTGACAGTTTGGAAGATGCAGATAAGGTAAGAAAATGGAGTACACAGAGCCGCGAGAACGCGCCCTGGTATCACCATGAGGAAATCGGCTACAACTACCGGATGAGCAATCTGATTGCCGGAGTGGTGAGGGGACAGCTTCCGTACTTGGAAGAACACATTGCACAGAAGAAAATGATTTACGAGAGATATAAGGAGGGCTTCAAGGGATTGCCCGTATCTATGAACCCGATTGATTTTGAAAAGTCTACTCCGAATTACTGGCTGTCCAGCATGATTATTGATCCGGAGGCTATGTGCAGACAGGTCCGTGGAGAACAGGAAGCTTTGTATATTCCTGAGTATGGGAAGAGCTGCCCCACAGAGATTCTTGAAATTCTGGCGAAATATAATGCAGAGGGCAGGCCAATCTGGAAACCGATGCATATGCAGCCAATGTATCGGATGAATGCATTTGTGACTCGTGAAGGGGACGGAAGGGCTAAGACGAATGCCTATATTTTCGGTGGATCAGTTGGAACTGATGGAAAGCCGTTAGATGTGGGGATGGATATTTTTCATAGAGGATTGTGCCTGCCAAGTGACAACAAGATGCCTGCAGAAGTGCAGGATAAAGTGATTGAGATGATTAGAAGCTGCTTTGAATAGATGATGGATAAGTAGAATGAAAAAAATGGGAAAAGAAAGTTTTTATGCTAAATACATTAAAAGGCTGATTGATATAGTCTGCTCCGGGGTGTTTTTATTGGTTTTCTGGTGGCTGTATCTGATTATAGCATTCCTTGTCAGAGTTAAACTGGGAAGCCCGGTTCTGTTTAAACAGCTCAGGCCGGGACTGAATGAAGAAACTTTTAATATGGTAAAGTTTCGTACAATGACCGATGAGCGGGATGCTGATGGAAACTTACTTCCGGATGAGGTTCGGCTGACACGTTTTGGTAAATGGCTGAGATCCACCAGTCTGGATGAACTGCCGGAAATAGCCTTGATATTATGCGGTGACTTGACTCTAATAGGTCCCAGGCCGCTGCTTACAGAATACCTCCCGCTTTATAACGAATTTCAGCACAGAAGGCACGAAGTAAAACCAGGATTAACAGGATATGCACAAGCATATGGACGTAATTCACTTACTTGGGAGGAAAAATTTGAAAAGGATGTTTACTATGTAGATCATGTTTCTTTCTGGCTTGATTTAAAGATTCTGATTAAGACAGTTAGGGTTGTGTTAAAGCGAGAAGGAATCAGTTCGGAAACTTCAGCTACGATGGAAGTATTTAACGGAACAAAGGAAGAAGGAGAAGCACATGAGTAATCGATTAGTCATCATAGGCGCTGGAGGGCATGGTAAGGTTATTGCTGATATTGCCTTAAAAAATGAATATACAGAAATTTGTTTTATTGATGATAATGCAAAAGGTTCATGCCTTGGGTTTCCGATTGTTGGTACATCCTCTGATCTATCCGGATTGAATGACGGTAGGACAGACTTTGTGATTGCAGTTGGTGCTAATATGGTTCGGAAAAGAATAGCAGAAATGTATGACCTTAATTGGGTATCACTAATTCATCCATCAGCACAGATTGCAACTGATGTTCAAATAGGTATTGGTACGGTGGTAATGGCTGGTTCTGTAATCAATCCGTGTACGATCATAGGAAAACATTGTATCATCAATTCTGGTGCTGTGATTGAGCATGACAATGTACTAGAAGATTATGTACATATTTCTCCAAAAGCAGCATTAGGTGGAACGGTACATGTTGGAAGTTGCACCCATATCGGGATTGGAGCAGGAATTAGGAACAATATTGAGATTTGTGAAAATTGTACGATAGGAGTTGGTGCGGTGGTTGTAAAGAATTTGACTGAAGAAAAGGTATATGTAGGTGTGCCTGCCAGAGGAGTTTCAGACGTTTCATGATGCAGCAGAAGAATCATTGCAAGGAGAAAGAGTATGTCGAGAGTCAGAAAAATCTTAATTATGGCAAATAATGATGTGGGGTTGTATCAGTTTCGCAGTATGCTGATTAAGACACTTCTGGAGCAGGGCAATGAAGTTTATATTTCTGACCCGGATGGAGAGTGCATACCTCTTCTGATAAAAATGGGATGTAAATTTATCAATACATCGATTGATCGTAGGGGAATTAACCCGAAAACAGATTTGAAATTATTTGTGCACTATATGAAAATTTTGAATCAGGTCAAACCAGACCAGGTTATTACATATACAATTAAGCCGAATATCTATGGCGGACTTGCCTGCAGATTAAAACGAGTTCCTTATGCAGTCAACATTACAGGCCTGGGAACAACATTCCAGAATGCAGGATTACTCAAAAAGCTGGTAATATTTCTGTATAAACTGGCTGACAGGAAAGTAAAAGTTATGTTTTTTGAGAATTCTGCTAATATGGAGATGTTTCAAGTGTTAAAAATTATTTCACCAGAGAAGTGTAAGTTATTAAGCGGAGCCGGTGTAGATTTGGATCATTTTCGTTATATGTCTTATCCGGTGGAAGAAACAACACATTTTCTTTTTATTGGCCGAGTGATGAAAGAAAAAGGAATTGATGAGTTATTTGAAGCTATGGAACGTTTAAGATCTGATGGTGAAAATTGTGTATTAGATGTATTAGGTGATTTTGAAGAACATTATGAATCCCAAATTCAGAAATACACAGAAGCAGGATGGCTAAATTATTATGGTTATCAGCAGGATATTCGTTCATATATTGAGAAGGCACATTGTTTTGTTCTTCCAAGCTGGCATGAAGGAATGGCAAATACTAATCTGGAAAATGCAGCATGTGGCAGACCGGTGATCACAAGTAATATTCCCGGCTGTAAAGAAGCAGTACTTGAGGGAAAGAGTGGATTGCTTTGTGAAAGTCAAAATACAGATAGCCTTTATGGCGTTATGAAAATATTTTTGACAATGCCTTTTAAAAATAGGTTGGCGATGGGGAGGGCAGGAAGAAAGCATATGGAGGATATGTTCGATAAGAGAAAGGTTGTTTTGGAGACAATAAAGGGATTAGAATAGTAATGAGCAAAAATTTTGTAATAAAAAATGGATATGTAGATATACCGAAAAGATTTATAAATGAGGAAATTGTATAATGAAAAAGGAGAATCCATTAATTAGTATTATAGTTCCTGTATATAACGCAGAGAAATATATACGAGAATGCTTGGTAAGTATTATTACACAGACATATAAAAATCTTGAGATTATATGTGTAAATGATAATAGTTCGGATGCATCCCAAACAATTTTAGATGAATTTAAAAAAAAAGATTCGAGGATTTGTGTTATTAAACAACAGAAACAAGGTGGTGTATCTCTTGCGAGAAACAAGGCACTTCAGATAGCGACAGGCGAATATATCATGTTTTTAGATAGTGATGACTGGATAGATAAAGAGACCTGTAAAGAGGTATTAGATATTGCATTGGCAGAAGAGATAGATGTTGTTATGTGGGGATATGTCCGTGAATTTGGAGATGTTTCAAAACCTAAGAGTTTTATACTGGAAGAAAAAAATATATATGGAGTAAAAGAATGCCAAGAAAAACTTCATCGGCGGTTTGTTGGTTTGCTGAATGAGGAACTTGCACATCCAGAACTTGCAGATGTTTTATGCCCTGTGTGGGGGAAGTTATATCGTTCAACTTTTATAAAGAATAATCATATTCAATTTGAGGATTTAAAAAAAATTGGTACATATGAAGATGGGCTGTTTAATTTATATGTTTTTCAATATATTAAAAGTGCAGTATATTTAAATAGACATTATTATCATTATCGTAAACAAAAAAGAGGGTCGATAACCTCACATTATAATCCTTGTCTGGCTCAACAATGGCAACAACTTTATAATATTATGGAAAATTATATCATAAGAGAGAAATTGGATATACAATATAGGCAGGCATTAAATAATAGGATTTCGCTTGGAATACTTGGCTTGGGGATTAATATAACTGGAAGTTCCAATACTATATGGGAGCAAATTGGAACAATAAAACATATAATAAATGAGAAGTTATACAGAGATAGTGTGAAAACACTAACGTTAAAATATTTTCCTTTTCATTGGAAAATATTTTACGGATGTGCAAAATACAATTTTTCTATAGGAATATATATACTTCTTTTATTTATAAAAAAATATATTGGAAGATAATATAAATAATATGTACTAATGTGCTTTTAGAAAAGGTGTTGATATGATAATTCATTTGTCTGTTTTTTTTATTCTTATTTTGGCAAGTTACAGAAGTAGAAGAGAAACATGTTGTAAATTACGGCAGCCGGATTATATTATGAAAAGTATGCCATGGGTTATTTTTTTTGGATACTTGGCTTTACTGGCTGGTATGCGTTCGAGTATGAATGATACATCAGTTTACGTATCGTCTTTTGAAAATCAAGCTGGTGATTATGAAAGAATTAAGGAAATTATTTCTTCAGGAGGAAAAGACATAGGATTTGATATATGCACTAATTTTTTTAAGATGTTTATTTCTTCTGACTATCATCATTGGTTTTTATTTGTCGCGACTATAGAGACTATTCTTTTAGTTGCTGTTTTAAAGAGAGAGAGTTACAGTTTTCTTATATCATGTTTCTATTTTTGGGCAAGTACATTATATTATAACTATTTTTCTATGATGAGACAGTGGTTGGCAGTTTCCATCGTATTTGCTGGAGTATTATTTCTAAAGGAGAGGAAATGGTTGACATACATTTTGACTTGTGTTTTAGCGGCACAATTTCATAATTCTGCATATTTGTGTATTCCACTTGGGTATATTATAATGGGAAAAACATGGACTATAAAACAAAAAATTTTAATCCCGATTATTTCGGCAGTATTGTTATTTTTATACCCAATGTTGGAAACATTAAGTGTAATAATGGAAGGAACCACATATGATTATGTTGTAGAAACAATGCAGACAAGCAGTGGTTCATCACCAGTTCGTATTTTGATCAGTTTTGTTCCGGTAGTTTTGTCTTATATGTACCGAGATAAAATTAATTCAGAGGATAATAAGATTGTTGCCATTTCATCTAATATGATGTTGATAAACTTTTTTCTAAATGTTATAGCTACATTTACCAGTGGTTTGTATTTTGTGCGTATGGCGACATATACAAATATATTTGGATGTATTTTTTATCCATATGTGCTTGAAAAAGCAATGGTGTCAGAAAAAAGCAGATTCTTTAAGCTGGGATTTTATGTGTTCTATTTTTTATTTTATTTTTTCCAAATGTCACATCAGGGAGCATGGGGGTATATAAGTGATATCATTGGAACATACTAAATATTTTACATGTAAAAGAAATTGAAAGGAATTATTAGGATGCGGCCGATTAGAATACTAAATTTATTTACAATTATGAATCGTGGCGGAGCAGAAACCATGGTTATGAATTATTATCGGCATATGGATCGAACTAAAGTGCAGTTTGATTTTCTTGTCCATCGTCAGGAGCAGGGAGCGTATGATGATGAAATTGATGCTTTAGGTGGACGGATTTATCGAACGATGCCGTTATACCCCTTGAATTTTTTAAAATACAAGAAATGGGTGGGAGAGTTTCTTAATGAGCATAATGAATATCAGATTGTACATTCGCATATGTCAGAATCAGGGTACTTTTTTTTTAAGGAGGCAAAAAAAAGAGGTGTTCAAGTTCTGATCTGTCATGCTCATAACGCAGCTAAAGGATGGAATATGAAAATGTTTGTGAGGACTTATTTTAAATATCAAATACGTAAATATTGTACATACATGTTTTCTTGCGGTATGGAAGCTGGAGAATGGCTGTTTGGGAAAAAAAATACAGATAAGTTGATTATACAGCATAATGCCATTTCAGCAAAAGATTATTCATATTGTCCTGAAGTACGTGAAAAAATTAGAAAAGACTTAAATTTGAAAGAAAGATTTACTATTGGACTTGTAGCACGTTTTTCTTATCAGAAAAATCATATGTTTTTATTAGATGTTTTTGAAGCTATTTTAAATGAGCATTCAGATGGAATGTTATTATTGGTTGGAAGTGGCGAATTAAAAGAGAAAATTGAGGAAGAAATTCAGAGGCGTAGTATGAGAGATGCAGTAATTATGACAGGATTACGTACAGATATACCGGATTTATTGCAGGCAATGGATGCATTTGTTATGCCTTCTCATTTTGAAGGTTTATCTGTTGCTATTGTGGAGGCACAGGCAGCAGGACTCCCATGTTTTATTTCTGATAAGGTTCCAATTGAATGTAAGCTGACAGATTTGGTACAACAGATACCACTTTCACAAGAGCCAAAAGTATGGGCAAAAGCCATTTTAGATGCTAAAGAGATTAAACGTCGTGATACATATAATGAAATTGTAGCTGCAAAGTTTGATATTAAAGAAAATGCCAAATGGATGCAGGATTTTTATATGGAAAGTATTGGAGTTTTAGTACATGATTGAAAATATGGACCCTATTTTAACAGTTTTTACGCCAGCATATAATCGTGCGCATACGCTGGGACGAACCTATGAAAGTCTAAAAAAGCAAGATTGTAAAGAGTTTGTATGGCTGATTATAGACGATGGCTCTGCAGATGATACAGCAGAGTTAGTACGTCTGTGGCAACAGGAAGAAAATGATTTTGAAATTCGTTATATATATAAAGAAAATGGTGGCATGCATACTGCACACAATATTGCTTATGAAAATATAGATACTGAATTAAATGTCTGCATTGATTCTGATGATTGCATGGCAGAGGGAGCTGTAAGAAAAATTGTTGACTTTTGGAAAGAAAATGGAAGTGAACTGTATGCTGGAATAATTGGTTTGGATGACACCTTGGATGGGGTGCTAATCGGCAAAAAGTTTCCTTCTCAAAAATCAATTACTTTAAGTGGATATTATGCAGGTGGAGGAAGTGGAGACAAAAAATTAGTTTATCGAACAAGTGTTATGAAAAAATATCCTCCATATCCAGTATTTCGAGGAGAAAAATATATTTCACTAGGATACAAGTATTTGTTGTGCGATCAGGATTACGAATTATTAGTTCTAAATGAAGTGTTATGTGATGTGGAATATCAGCTTGATGGCTCAAGTTTTAATATGTACAAACAATATGTTGATAATCCAAAAGGTTTTGCTTTTATGCGAAAAGTAGATATGCTGTACGATAAGACTTTACAGAGAAAATTTATTACCTGTGTACATTATGTCTCAAGCAGTATCTTTTCAAAAAATAAGAACTTTGTTAAGGAATCACCTCAAAAAATACTGACGATTTTAGCTATTCCCTTTGGAATTCTACTGTCGCTTCATATAAAGGTAAATACAAATAAATATATGAAAATTTCCAAAACAAAGTAGAAAGTATGTAAAAGAGGAAATGAATATGATACCCAAAAAGATTCATTACTGTTGGTTTGGAGGAAAAGAAAAGCCAAAGCTTGTAAAAAAATGTATGGAGAGTTGGAAAAAATTTTGTCCCGATTATGAGATTATTGAATGGAATGAAGCCAATTTTGATATAAATACTAATCCGTATACTAGGATGTGTTATCAGCAAAAGAAATATGCTTTTTTAACAGACTATATTCGCCTTGTAGTTATAGAGAGATACGGTGGAATATACTTTGATACGGATGTGGAATTGATAAAATCTCCTGATTTTTTGCTCAATGCGGAAGCTTACGTTGGTTTTGAAACAAAGGATTATGTGAATACAGGAATTGGATTTTCGTCTGTAGCACATGGTAAAATGGTGAAAGCTATGCTTGCAGAATATGATGAATTATTAGATGGACAGAATGGGGTAATTGGTTGTCCAAGTCTAAATACACAGGCTCTTGTAAAGTTGGGATTAGAGAAAAATGGACAACTGCAAAAGCTACCTGATGTAACAGTATATCCGATAGATTGGTTTAATCCATATGATGCTCCAACTGGTCGGCTAAATAGAACCAAGAATACTATATCAATTCACTGGTATTCAGCGAGTTGGATGAAAAAAAGGGTACAGATCCGTTTGAGGTTGTTACGACCATTTCACTTAATAAAACAATACATAAAAATAAGAAGTGTAGAAGGTAGAACGAGAGTTTGAGTGTGAAAAAGATGAAAAAAAATATATTAATAGTATCTCACACAATGGAATTAGGTGGTGTGGAACGCAGTCTCTTAGGATTACTGGGAGCAATAGATTACACGAAATATAAGGTGGATTTGTTCCTTTTTCGACAAGAAGGAGAACTTCTTTCCTTAATTCCTAAAGGAGTGAATTTACTTCCAGAGATTCCGGCATACACAGTTTTGGCTCGGTCTATGTATCAGACGTTAAGAGAGGGACATGTAATTCTTACAGCAGCCCGATTGTTAGGGAAACTGGCGGCAAATTCTTATGCTAAAAAGCATCATTACGTAAATAGTGGAGTAGCAATTGAATATAGTCATAAGTATACGAGATATTTTATGCCAGATATTCAAAAAGATATTGAATATGACTTTGCTATAAGTTTTCTTACACCACATTATTTTGTAAATGAAAAAGTAGATGCAAAACATAAGATTGCGTGGATACATACAGATTATTTAACTGTACAAGTAAATATAGATTCGGAATTAAAAATGTGGAGTGCCTATGACTATATAGCATCTATCTCAGAGAATGTGACGAAAAATTTTGTAAAAATATTTCCTTCATTAGAAAAAAAAATAATTTTAGTAGAAAATATATTACCAAAGTCTTTGGTCGAAACACAGGCAAAGGTACTTGTTCCTCAAGCATTTGAATCTAATATTCTTAATTTGTTGTCAGTAGGTAGATTTTCGACTTCTAAAAATTTTGATAGTGTTCCAGAAATCTGCAGTAGAATAATAAATAAGGGTGTAAAAGTCAAGTGGTTTTTAATCGGATATGGCGGAGACGAACCATTAATTCGTCAAAAAGTCAAAGAAAGCGGGATGCAAGAATATGTAATTATTTTAGGGAAAAAAGAGAATCCTTATCCATATATTCGTTCCTGTGACGTTTATGTACAGCCAAGCAGATATGAAGGAAAGTGTGTGGCAGTTCGTGAGGCACAGATGTTAGGGAAACCTGTTATAATTACCAATTATACTACTGCTCCTAGTCAGCTTGAAGATGGTGTAGATGGGATGATTGTGCCTATGGAAATTGAGAAGTGCGCACAAGCAATAGTAGATATATTGAAAAATGAGAACTTGTTACATGAATTAAGTGAAAACTGTAAGCAGCGAGATTATTCTAATGCGGAAGAAATTGAGAAGATATATGAAATAATGGAGGAGAGTGATATAGGTATGGTAAGAAAGAAGCGATAATGACAAAAGGGTTAGCAATATTGCTGATGGTGATATTACATCTCTTTTGCAGAAAAGGAGCTGATGTCTATGGTACACCGCTACTTTGGGTAAATAAGACTACGCCATTGATATACTATCTGGGCTTTTTTTCAGAAATATGTGTACCATTATATTCCATATGTGCAGGATATGCACAATATCTGTTGAGTGAGAGGAGATATATAGAGCGGAGAAGAAATTTACACCGTATGTGGAGATTACTTTGTAATTACTGGATTGTCTTGATTTTATTTTGTTTTCTTGGAATGCTCTTACCTTCAGATGGTTCCATGCCCGGCAGTTTAATAAAATTTTTAAAGAGTATTATGCTAATTCATAGCTATAACGGTGCATGGTGGTTTTTAAATACTTATATAATACTCATAATGATACCATACAGAGTATTATTTTGTGGTGTAGATAAAATAAATTCATATCTAGGGTTGTGTTTTTGCCTTATTTTGCAGATAATCTGTTTTTTTGCTGATAAAGTTGCAATCCCCTTTGGTACAAATATGACACAACCTATTTTAGCGTTTGTATGGAAAGAAATGGTTAACCTAATTTGGTTGTTGCCATATTTTTGGGCAGGAGCATTTTTGTGCAAAGGCAGTATCATAGACAAAACATATTTATTTTTTGAAAAGTATATAGGAAAATATACAAAATTAGTATTATGTATCATCTTTTTTTGTTTATTTGCTGGAGTTTCAGCAGTACATAAAGCGATACTTATGCCTACTGTGGCAGTGATTATGTTTTTATTGTTTAATTGTTGGAAAAAAGGAAACACTGTAGAGAAATTTTTTTGTTCTTAGGAAAACATTCTACGAATATATGGTTGACACATATGTTTTTCTATTTATGTGTGTTTCCAGGGGTGGTGCAAATAGTCAAATATCCGTTGCTGATGCTGATTTTTTTGCTCTTTTTAAGTATAGTGACTTCTGGTGTTATTTTTCGAATTCAGAATTTAGTGCATAGATTAATGAAAGGAAATCAATATGAGTGAACCAAATAGAGGTTTGCATGTGTAACGCATATGAATCGTGATGGCTTAAAATCTATGCTTATGAAATTTTTGCTACTAGTGATGAAAAACGGTTTTCTGTTCTTTATAGTAAAAAAATATTACGCCCAAATATTCCGGTTAATCAAATTGTGGGTGACCTGAATATCAAAGATTTTTAATTATTTGGATGATGAGATAGTTGGAGACCTTAGTAGTATACATTTCATATTACCAGTTTTGGTGAATAATCATTAAGCGATGAAACCTTAAGCTGTTTTCATAAAAATGCTATAATTAAGAAAAAGCTTCTATATAGATAATAAAGTTGATGCAGATATAAAGCTTTTGTGTATTCATACAGATAATGATAGACTGGGGCTTAACAGAAAGATGGATAATATGGCATATCGACTAGTCTATATGTAAATGGAGAATTATGTTAATACTCTCGAGTAGTCAGGTAACTTTTATAGTAATTTAAAGGTATGCGATATTTATGTATAACCAAGTTAATATGAAAGAAAATGTGTTACAGTTCAAGAGGAAATATATAGAAAATAGTTATTATGACGGATTAGCTAAATTTAAAAATTAACTTGAAGATGGCCTGAATGGTGCAATTATAACATTGGAAGTAAAGAATATTGTAGGGGAAATGGTTAGTATATTAAAAAAAGAAATTATTGTAAGAGTTAAGTAGAATTGTAAAAAGTGAAATTACTCCAAAGCAGAAGAAATAAAGAAGATATATAAAGTAATAAACATTAATATATGAAATTAAAAAAGAGGAGATTATGATAAGTATATTAGAAAAATAAAAAAGAAGGATTTATTATATGAAAAAAGTTTTATTTCTAATTGAAAGTTTGTCGGGTGGAGGGGCCGAGAAAGTATTAACAGACATTGTTCGGAATATAGATAAAAAGAAGTTTAATGTTACTGTAATGACTGTTGTAAAAACAGGAGTTTATGTAAATGAAGTTTCTAAACACTGTACGATGGTTTCAATGTTGCCTCCTTATGAGGAAAGTAAAAATTTATTAGAAAGAATAAAATATCACAGAATGTATAAATTTATTTATTCAGCTACATCTGAAAAAGTTTATAGGTGGTTTATTCAAGAAAAATATGATGTTGAAATTGCATTTGTTGAGGGATTTACAACCAAATTGGTTGCTGCATCATCAAATAAATATAGTAAAAAGGTAGCATGGGTTCATATTGATATGGAAAAAAATCCATATGCTGACCAGTATTTCTCATCGATAGGTGATGAGAAGGAAATATATGAGAAATTTGATAGAATTATAAGTGTTTCGAAATCGGTAAAAGATGTATTTCAAAAAAAGTTTCGTGTGAATGTTCCGAATCAAATTATATATAACCCAATTGATACAGAGAATATTATATTAAAAGCCAATGAACAAATTTTTTGTACTAAAAATAAAAAACTTCAAATAATTACTGTAGGAAGGTTGGAGTATCAAAAAGGATTTGATAGGCTTATAAATGCACTAGCAGAAATCAATGATAAAAGTATAGATTATCATCTTTGGGTTTTAGGTGAAGGAACAATGAGAAGATCGTTGGAAGAGATGATTAAAAAAGAAAAGCTAGAAAATAGAGTCTCATTACTTGGATTTCAAGAAAATCCCTATGCATGGATGAAAAACAGTGATGCCTTTTTCTGTACTTCTAGGGCAGAAGGATATAGTTTGGTGGTTGCCGAGGCGATGATATTGGGACTTCCTGTTATAAGTGTGGATTGTTCAGGACCAAATGAGTTGTTAGATTATGGAAATTACGGAATGATTATTCCTAATACAGATAATGCGATAAGCAAAACGATAAAGGATTTAATTTGCGGTAAGATAGATTTAAAATCTTTTTCTGTATTGTCATTGAAAAGAAAAACATTTTTTTCAATTAAACGTGCCATTAAAGAAATTGAAAACTTAATTGAAGAGATATAAGGGGAATAAATGAGCCAACAATATTTAATTACAGTTATTGTCCCAATTTATAATGCTGAGAAACAATTGGAAAGATGCGTTCATTCCATTATAGAGCAGTCATATTCCGAATTAGAAATTTTGTTGATTAATGATGGTTCAACAGATAATAGTTTATTAATATGTGAAAAGTTGTCAATATTAGATGATAGAATACGAATCATTAATCAAGTCAATAGCGGTGTTTCAGTAGCGCGAAATTCAGGGATGGCTGTGGCTCAGGGAATATTCTATTGTTTTGTTGATGCAGATGATTGGATAGAATGTACGTATATTGCAGATATGGTAAATGCATTACAGAATTATGATTGTGTAATTTCAGGATATACAAGACAATATAAAGAGACCTATCAAGAAAGCACACCTTCTGGTATGATAATAGATTTAGAAAATATAAACAATAATGAAGTAAGAAAATTATTTGTTGAGGGATTTATTCATCCATGCTGGAATAAATTATTTAAAGCTTCTATTATAAAAAAACATGATATAAAGTTCAGAACAGATATTCATATAAGTGAAGATTCATTGTTTTGTTTATCATACTTTAAGTATAGTAGTATAATTTTAGTTATAGAGAATTCGGGCTATCACTATTGTTTATTTGGAGATGATATAAGTCTTTCTAAGAAAGTTTATCCAGATTTATTTGATATTTATGGTGAAGTATATTTGGCATTAGAGGATTTATTAAAAAGAGGAAATTGTGGACAGATATTGGCACAGAAAATTCTTGTTGGAACTATCTTTCCACAAGTGTATAGTTCTATTAAAAAAATTGTCAATAATAAGCAATGTAGTCGAGAATATAGGAAAAGAATATTAAAGGAAATAAATGAATTACCATATTGTCAATATGTGATATGTAATGCAGATCAAATAGCAGAAAATATGGTGGAAAAATTAACTATAAAATTAATAAAAAAGAGATATTATGTATTGCTGGAGGCTTTATGGAAGATGATTTGAAACAAAAGATAGCAATTGTAACACAACAAATGGCAATGGGGGGGATAGAAAGATCGCTGATACAATTATGCAAGGCTTTGCTTAAACGTAACGTACAGGTGACGTTGTATTTGGTATTACTTGGAGGAGAATTATATCAAGAATTACCTAGTGAAGTTAGAGTAATCTATATGTTTGAAGATTACAAGACAATGCCACAAATTCTTCGCTCGTCTATACGAAAGAAAGATTATAAGGCTTTCTATGCGGCACTAAAATCATGGTTTATCAATCATACAAATGGAGATCCTGTTAAAGGATGGAAATACGTGTCAGAATATATGAATATTATAGAGGACAAATTTGATTATGTTTTTGCATATGGAGCACCGATTTCTTTTTCTGTAGTTGTCACAGAACGATTTGTAAATGCAAAAAAAAAATATGTATGGATTCATAATGATCCTACACAGACATCACTAAATATACAACAATATAGTGAACTTTACAAGGGATATGACAGAATTATTTGTGTTTCAAAAAAAACGAAAGATTCCTTTATTAGATTATTGCCCGAATTTAAGGAAAAAGTAGAGGTATTTTATAACATAATTGATGCAGATAGAATTTTGAAAAAGGCAGAGGTTATTATAATAGATGAGGATAAATCTGTGATAAAAATCCTTACAGTTGGTAGGTTACATTATGAAAAAGGACAAGATATTATTCCCAATATTGTAAAACGATTGTTGAATGATAATCTACTTTTTAAATGGTATTGTGTAGGTGATGGAGTATATAAACAAAGTTTAGAAAATATAATAAAAAAAGAAAAATTAGAAAAAAACCTTATACTTTTGGGTAACCAAAATAATCCATACCCCTATTTTAAGTCGGCAGATATATACGTACAGACGTCTAGATCTGAGGCATTTGGAAATACCATTACAGAAGCAAAAATATTCAATTTGCCTATCATAACAACAAATTTTGATGGAGCTGATGAACAGATAATATCTGGAAAAACTGGTTTAATAGTTTCGTTCAATGAAGATGAACTTTATAAATCAATTAAAAAAATGATATTAGATGCTAATTATAGAAAGGAATTTCAAAGAAACTTGAATAATGATAGAAACAGGTGCATTTCTGATATAAATAAATTATTGAGTGATTGAATAGGAGATAGATAGTGGGAAAATATATTTTGTATTCACATGCAGGGAGTAAAAATCATGGTTGTGAGGCATTGTTAAGAACAAGCTGCATGGTGATAAAAGATGTGGATAAAGTGTATTCAGGTAGCGTTGAGGCAGATGAAAAATATGGGTTACAAAAAATTGTTTCAATACGTGCTGACAAAGAAGAGGGATTTGACTCTTGGGTTCATGAAATACTTTACCGTATAAAATATACAATATTAAAAGATGATAGAATTTATTTTAAAAACTTATATAGGAGGTTTATAAAAGAAATTGATCCTAATAAGATATATATTTCTATCGGTGGGGACAATTATTGTTATCATTTTAGTGGATGGTTAGAAGTTTTAAATCGGGCTATAAATAAAAGAAATGCGAAGTCAGTATTATGGGGATGTTCTATTAATGAAGATGAATTTGATGATCAAAATGTTCTTGCGGATCTTAAACAGTATACACTGATTACTGCAAGAGAATCTCTTACATATAATACTTTAAAGAAGTATCTACCAAATGGAAATGTACGATTTGTGCCGGATACTGCATTTTTGCTTCCAGTAATTAACAAGGAACTACCAAAAGGATTTATAGAAGGGAATACGGTTGGATTAAACGTTAGTCCTATAGTTCAAAATAACTGTTGTGGAGATAACAATCAATTGCTTTTATATATTGTAGAATTAGTAAATTATTTAATAAAAAAAACAAATTATCAAATTGCACTTATTCCTCATGTAGTATTTGATGGAAATGATGATCGGGAAGTCCTAAAATCCATTCAGAATCAATGCATGAATTCTGAACGAACAGTTTTGATACAAGATGATAATTGTATGGTATTGAAAGGAATTATTTCAAGATGTGAAGTATTTATCGGAGCAAGAACTCATGCAACAATTGCAGCATATTCAACATGTGTACCAACACTTGTAATGGGATATTCGGTAAAATCAAGGGGAATAGCAAAAGATTTGTTCGGTACAGAAGAAAATTATGTCATTCCAGTACAAAAATTGAATTCAAGTAGGCAATTAATAGAAGGATTTGAATGGTTAGAACAAAATAAAAAGAAAATTCGTATGTTACTCGAGAGTAAAGTAGAGGAGTATAAAAACAAAATCTTTGAGGGGGTTTCCTATTTGGAGGATATAGAATGACGGCTAACTCAAGAATTGAAAAAACACAATACAATTTTATATATAGCTTGATTAATAACATCATGGTAACAATTTTGGGATTTGTTACAAGATCTATATTTGTTAGTTCATTAGGAACAACGTATCTCGGTTTGAATGGTCTTTTCACAAATGTTTTATCATTACTATCATTGGCAGAATTAGGAATTGGTAGTGCTATTACGTTTAGTTTATATAAGCCCATAGCTGAAAATGATTCAGAAAAAATCAAATCATTAATGGGATTATATAAAAAGGCATATCAAATGATTGGATGGATCATTTTTCTTTTGGGTTGTGCAGTTATACCAGTTTTGAAATATATAGTAAAATTTGATTCTGAAATAAAAATTAATTATTACCTAATTTATTTTATGTTTTTGATTAATTCCGTTATGTCATATTGGTTTTTTGCATATCGCAGTGTAATTATATATGCTAATCAAGAAGGGTATATTACAACTAAAGTAGAAACGCTATTTAATATTTTAAGTAGTTTGCTACAATTTATAGTTATATTATTGTGGAAAAATTACTATTTATACCTGATTTTACCTATTATACTAAATGTCATAAAAAATATTATTATTTCTAAGATTGCAGGAAAAAAATATCCAATTATAAATGAAAAAGACATCTTGCCTTTGAGAAAAGAAGAACGAACAGGGATTTTTGAAAACGTATTTGCACTTTCTTTATTTAGGATTAGTGGTGTTGTATATGGGGCTACAGACAATATAATTATTTCAACCTGGATAGGAACTTCTATTGTAGGTATTGTCTCGAATTACACGATGATTATACAACTTGTAACTTCTTATGTGAGTATGTTTTTTCAATCCATGTATGCTAGTATCGGCAATTTAAACGCTTCTGAGACAAGAGAGTATAAATTTGTAGTTTTTCGGCGGCTGCAATTATTAAATTTTTGGATTTATTGTTACTGTACAATTTGCTTAGGATGTTTTCTTAATCCATGTATTAAAATATGGTTGGGTAGCCAATATTGTTTACAGAATTCTACAGTTATTTTGTTATCAATGGTATTTTTAGTCCCAGGCTTAAATAATGTGATTAATATATATAAGGATGCTTGCGGATTATTCAAAGAAGTTCAGTTTAGAGCATTGGCAACAGCTGTGCTCAATCTTTTAGTTTCAGTGGTGTTAGTTAATATAATAGGTTTAAATGGTGTGTTTCTAGGAACGATTGTTGCTTACCTTACAACGATTTATGTTGTAGATCCACGTGTTGTGTTTAAAAAAGTGTTTGCAGAAAGAGTATCATTATATTATTGGGATTTAGTAAAAAAAATGGGATTATTTATTTTAATGTTTTTTGTGTTTTTTCATTTGGTTGCACAAATAAATATTGAAAATTGGATTGAACTTTTTTTAGTATATTTTATAGTTTCAATTTTAACGAATGCAATATTATTTTTAATATATAGAAGGACAAAAGAATTTGAATATTTGATCAGTATTTTAAAAAATACTTTGCAGCGTGTCAAAAAAATATATAAAAATTAATGGTTCTATAATTTATATTTTGAAAAAGAGGAGTGCCATAAATGTTAAAGAAAAGGGTAGCTATTTTTTCACGTGCATTGTGGAAAAATGGTGCGACAAAATCATTAGTTGAATTATTAAGGCGGATCGATTTAAACAAATGTAATATAGATTTGTATGTGTTAGATTTTTCAAATAAGGCTGAGTGGGTGAAGAAAATTCCAAAAGAGATAAATATTGAAAAAGTGCCAAAGTATGGGTGGAATAAGGAAACACTATATACCATTTTCTTTCATCCAATTCATTTTATAAAATCACTTTATGCAGGTGGAAAATTGAAAAGTAATTTATCCGAAATAGAATATATGAAATATAATGCTGCTAGAATGCCTATAAATAGGAAAAAATATGATATTGCTATTTCCTATAGACATTTTGATGTAGATATATTCTATGTGAAGAATAATATGAATGCATCAAAAAAATTTTTCTGGATTCATGGAATACAAAATTTGCATCAAGCAGAAGTTTCTGAATTGAAATCGGTATATAAGTCATATGATCAGATTTTTCCAGTTTCTATCGCTGCCCAAAATAATATTATTACTTTTTTCCCAGAGCTTTTAAATAAATGTAAAGTTGCATATTGTATTGTGGATTCTGATGAAATTATTGAAAACTCGAAACACGGAAGAAAATTAGAAAAAATGCAAAATCAATTAATGTGGAATATTCTTACAATAGGAAGATTGTCAGCGGAAAAGGGGATTGATTTAGCATTACGAACTTGTAAAGAATTGAAAAAATCAGGCTATTCATTCCGTTGGTTTGTACTAGGTGAAGGAAAAGAAAGAGAAAA
Organism: Murimonas intestini; assembly: GCA_003148945.1. GTDB lineage: Bacteria > Bacillota > Clostridia > Lachnospirales > Lachnospiraceae > Murimonas > Murimonas intestini. Next base: position 47,513 of record QGGY01000003.1, read on the forward strand.
ATTAGAATATATGATAAAACAAGAAAATTTGGAAGAATTTATATTACTCGGGTATGATGAAAATCCATACGGATATTTGGCATCTTGTGATATATATGTACAAACATCAGTTTTGGAATCTTATGGTCTTACCATAAATGAGGCTAAAATATTTCATAAACCGATTGTGTGTACAAATATTCCAGCAGCACGAGAACAGATTATTCATAAAAAAACGGGCTTATTAGTAAGGGCTGCTGAAACTGATGTGGCAGCTGCAATATCTACTTATATTGATGATAAATTATTTAGAGAAAGCGTAATCTTTAATTTGCAAAATGAAGATAATAGTCATTTTGAATCAGTAGAAATTTTTAATGAAATTATAGCTAATGAATAAATTGAGTATTCCGGGCGATTCTGAACCGTCATTCCGGAAGCATTTTTACCGTAATATACACAAAACATTCCGAACTGTTTTCTAGTGCATTCACAGCTACTGGCAATGCCAGTTTGATTAATCCCAAGGCTGGCAAGCCGAAGAATTTAGCGATATTGGGTCATAATGTGTGGAACCTCATCCCGAAACGATTGGTACAAAAGTCCGGTCTCAGTGAGAAATCACGCCCGGAATATTCACCAGACGATGTTATTAAAGGAAATACAGCTGGAATTAATAGAAGCTGGAAATCTCGTTTATGAAAAATTAGTGGACTATATCATATAGGAACAGATATGCAAGTTGCACTCATTTCTTAGGAGGTATGGAGATTTAATGATGATTTTGAATAATTGAACAGGTTATACAAAAAGTTCGCGTTGTCTGATCGTATTATGTTGATTTTTGATAATAATTGTGAGGATTTGAAAGGTTACATTTCTCGTTGCAGATTCTCTATAGGAGCCAGAACACATGCTACAATTGCAGCTTATTCAACATTCACACATCGACATTGGTTTCAGGTTATTACATCAAAGCCGGAGGAATTGCAAAGGATATTTTCGGCTCAGAAAAGAATTATGTACTTCCCGTTCAGATTGTGGTAACCAATTGTGATTTAACAAAAGGGTTTAAATGTTAAAATGGGTTTAGTATTTTAGAAAAGGTCAGTATGAATAAAAATGGATAATTGTGGAAGTTTACAGAACTCGAAATACACACTGTGATATGTTCACAGATTGCAAGCCGCTTAATCATCGCCAGGTTTAGGGTATGTAGTATATCCATCCATAATAAGCCTTTGGAGTAGCAGGTGTTTTAGCAGTTCAATATTAAGAGCATTTGTAAATTTAGGGTATGATCTCTGATTATTGCATCGGTGTGATTTTGGAAAATCGTGCGTCTATTTTTGGTAAGATACATATTTAAAATGATGCTTGTGTGAGCGCTATAGTAGTTAAAAAGCTTATATCAAATATTTTTTGCACGTGGTATTACGATTATTAATTTTATAATTAAGGCGTTGTTAATTTGTGTTTTCCTAATGTTACTTTTAGGTTTTGTGTATGAGAACGAAAAAGTTCAAATATTTTATGAGTATTATTTTGGGAAAGATGAACAAAAGGGAAAACACTATTTAAGTGTAATAAATATATTCATCCAAATAGCATTTTATATTTTGATGTTTTAAAGTATATAAGGAGATAATGGGAAAGAAGATGGAACTAAATAAAGAAATTAGCAGTATGTCAATAGAAAATATTCTGGAGGGTAATTATAAATCTACAGAAAAACGAAGAATAATAGCAGTTGTAGTACCTGTATATAACGCAGGGAAAACTTTACGAAAATGTATACAGTCTATATTGAATCAGAGTTTGACAGATTTTGTATTAATACTTGTAAATGATGGTTCTACGGATAATAGCGGCGCTATTTGTGATTATTATAAGAAAAGTGATAACAGAGTATATGTTATTCATAAAAAGAATGAAGGATCAAGTATTACTAGAAAAAAGGGTGTGCTTAGTAACGAAGCGCAGGCAGCAAAGTATATTGTCTTTTGTGATGCAGATGATATAATATCTTCTGATGCACTGGAAAAATTATATAGAACAGCTGAAACTTATAAAGCAGATATGGTTTGTGGGAAAATCCAAGGGTTGTGGTGTAACTTAAAATTACCATCTTCATATATAGCTCCATCTATGAATATTAAAACACTTAAATTATATAATCATAATGAAATAATTGAGAAATTATATATTAGTTGTTTTGGTATTACTGATTTTCCCATTAGTTTATATGCTAAAATATATAAAACAGAGCTTATAAGTGAAGCAATCAATAGAGATGCGATAGTACATTTTATGGGAGATGATTTGTTTATAACACTAAATATTCTTCCCAATGTTAAAAGATTAGTGATAATACCAGATACGATATATTACTATCGTAAAGGGGGAAATACTTCTAAAATCTTGCCAGAGGCGCTAGATGATTTTCTTAATTTATTTGAATATAAATGTAGGATTGCCAAAAAATATGTGTTTCCACAAGATTGTGAGTATTTGCTTGATGTAGAATTAATGAATATAACTTTATGGTGGCTTATATCGTGTAATGTAGGGGGATATAGTAACGAAGAGATATATACTGAAATTAAACGTTGTTTAAATATAGATGATATTAGACACGCTGCTCAAAGACTTTTAGAAAAAAATGGAGAGCAAACACATCCAGTTGCAGTTGCTATACTTAATCAGAAATATGATTATATATATAATCAGGTATTACTTGAAGCCAAAAGATGTAAATGGAGGAGACGTATAAAAAAAATATTGTTAAAAATTCAAAATGGATATTTTTATTTTACGAATATCTTTTATTTAAAATAAATAGTAGATTATCTGTACGATGTGCCAGTTATATTTTCATGTTAACACTTGAAATAAGTTGTGAAGGAGATGCTTGTATCTGTAGGTGAATTGTGAATTAACATTAGCTGGGATTCTGTTCTACGGTTACCCATAAAAAGATATGAAGATTTGGGAGGGGGGCAAGCTGATTAGATTAACACGGAAATATTCTTTTATAAAACGCATAGATATTGATATAAAGTTTTCTGTCTTTTATGGATGAGAATTGATGTCAGAAATATAATATAGGAGAAGCTATGGGAAGAAAGAAAAATTAAGGAATATGTGGATGCAGTGACAAAGAAGGAACATGCCTCCGGACAAAAAGTGTCTATTCGTGAAACTGCCGATGAGTTTGGTACTACGATTTTGAAAATCAGAAAGATATTAATCACAGCAGATGTATTTCATTCTGAGATAAGTGAGAAAGTGCGGGAACTGTTTTCTTGTGGAAAGACCATTGAGGAAATCCAGTCAGAATTAAAGTTAAGCCGTGCATCGGTGTATTCCTATCTGCCTTATGTAAAAACTATCTATAATATAAAAGAAATTAGCGCAAATGCACAGCGTCTGCAGATTTACCGAAGCCGCAGACAGGCAGTGTTTGTATTTCAAAGTGCTGTAAATGCCAATCAACTAACGGGGGAGATTATCTGGGATACTGTAACAGCTTTTGCGGGCTATCCCTTTTACACGATCAAAGGTATTAAATTCTCTTATACTGTGCATGGATTTGAAATGCAGGTTGACCGGAAAAAGAAGACTATCACGAAAGCAACAGTGCTCCTGTTTATAAATCGTGTACAGGAACTGCGCAGTGCAGGAGAAAAGATTACCGGGCCCAAAAAGGTTGGCACATTCGGCGCCAGTTATCTGTTTCCAGTGTTCGTAAGAATTGGGCTGATTGAACCAGTGGGTGGACAGCATGACACCCGCACTTAAGATGGGTAAAATAAATTACAGATAATATTTTATCTACAACTTGTAAAAAAAAACGGTATTTGGGTTAAAATATTAACTATGAATGAGTTTTCTTTTTTGAAATCTCCAGGAGATGTAAATCTGAATATAGCAGCCAGAGTGCGGGCAAGAAGAAAGGAGAAAAAATGGTCCCAGATACAGCTTGGTGAACGGGCTGATGTGAGTCTGGGTTCTGTGAAACGATTTGAACGGACAGGGGAGATATCTTTATCATCCCTGATAAAAATCGGGTTTGCACTGGGCTTCGAGGACGACTTTGACCAGTTGTTTGCAAAAAAAGGATATGCGTCTATTCAGGAGGTTATTGATGAACAATTATAAAGCGTTAAAGGTGTATCTGGGAGATAAAAAGGTGGGAACTTTGGCTTTGGCTAACAACCACCTGGTGGCTTTCGAATATGATGACGGCTGGATATCAGGTGGCTTTTCACTTAACCCCATATCACTTCCATTGGAGAAAGGGGTATTTCTGCCTAAAAAGTATGAACCTTTTGATGGGCTGTTTGGCGTGTTTTCTGATAGTTTGCCGGATGGATGGGGCAGGCTGCTGGTAGACAGGATGTTAAGAAGAGAAAAGATAGAACCAGCCAAAGTGGATGCCTTAAATCGTCTGGCGATTGTGGCATCTTCCGGAATGGGTGCATTGACCTATCGGCCGGAACATGATTTGGAGCGGGAAAACAGTGATCTTACGTTGGATCAGCTTGCGTTGGAGTGCCAGAAAATGTTCGAAACCAATCAATCAGAGAATTTGGATGCATTGTTTCAAATGGGTGGTTCTTCCGGCGGAGCCAAACCAAAGATATTTTACGAGATAGATGGAGAAGAATGGATTGTGAAATTTCCATCATCAATTGATCAAATAAATATTGGTGAGCAGGAGTATGAATATTCTTTGTGTGCAAAAAGATGTGGTATTGAAATGCCGGAAACACGGCTGCTTGATTCAGGGCTTAACACAGGATACTTTGCAGTAAAGCGTTTTGACAGAAACAATGGAAGGCGGATTCATATGGCATCGGTAAGCGCGCTGTTAGAGACATCGCATCGTATACCGAATCTGGACTATCATATATTGATGCAGCTGACGATGAAAATGACACGGGATTATGACGAGATTGAAAAATTGTATCGCCAGATGTGTTTTAATGTGTATGCGCACAATCGGGATGACCATTCCAAGAATTTTTCTTTAATCTATAGTGGGAACAGGTGGAAATTGTCGCCAGCCTATGATCTTACTTACAGCAATTCCATAGGTGGAGAACATGCGACAACTGTAGATGGAAATGGCAGAGATCCGGGTAAAAAGGAACTGCTTGCGGTTGCCGGACAGATTAAATTTGACAGGGAAAAGGCAAAAAATATTGCGGAAGAGGTGGAAGAAATTGTGAAAGCAGATCTTGGAAAATATTTGAAATAGAGTTGTAATGATTCAGCAGGTCTGTGAATGAATATTACGCTGTCAAAGCTCCTGCTTTAATTGGGTCAATATTTTAATTCTACAAAGGAGTGCAGGTGCCGGCATTGACGCCTATACTTGAAATGGGTATAATAAAAGCAGCAATATGAAGTGCAGTAAAAAAGAACCGGCAAACATAAGCAAAATGCAAGCATAAGACAAATAAGATTCTAACACGAAAAATATTAATAAGAAAACTAAGAGTAGCAAAAGATGAGCGATTTACAAAATGCAATATCAGAAATCACATATATAACTAAAAGATTTCCTAAAAAAGCCTTTGAAGTTATAACAGCCAACCCAAAGGAAGCGATTCCGTATTTAAGAAGTGCTATTGAGAAGGCGCTTGAGGAGAAAATGGATCTGGAGGATGACTATCAGATTCATTTTTATGCGCTGTTTTTACTTGGGGAATTTGAGGACAGGGAGTTTTTCCCAAAAATAATGGAGTTTATCTCACTGCCAGGTGAGGTGCTGGAATATCTGATCGGTGATGCAGTGACATCCGGGCTTAATGACGTAGTTTATCATACATATAATGGGGATTTAGAACTTTTAAAGAGCACAGTCATGAATGATGATGTTGATGAATATGTCCGGTCAGAAGTGCTGGAAACAATGGGGCAGTTATATTTGGACGGAGAACTGAAAGAGGAAGAGTGGAAAGCATTTATAAAGGAGTATGTACACAGCGGAAAAGAATATAATTATCTTTATGATAGTTTAGCTAATGTGATCTGCCGCTGTCATTTTGCAGATATGCTTCCGGAGATTCGCTTTATGGTGGATGAGGGGTTAGTGGATGAAGCGAGTATGGGTGGATATGAATCATGTGTGGATTATATGTTCACATATAGAGACTATGAGAGCCGTTTCTGCAGTCCGTCGCTGAAGGCGTCTGACAGCCTGAAGAATTGGGCGATGTTTGAACCTGATTTAGATGAGGCAGGAAATGACAGGGGCAGTATGGATTTAGAAAAGTTAACGAAAGAATTAATGAAGAAGGGCAGAGAGCAGGCTGTTTCCAGAAAGATAGGGAGAAATGATCCATGTCCCTGCGGCAGCGGAAAAAAGTATAAATACTGCTGTTTGAATAAACCAAAGGATTTAATAGATTCCATAGAAAGTGTGCAGGAGCGGAATAAATGCCTGGAGGATTATCCGGAGGTTGGCAAGGAAAAGCAGGAGGGCCGGGTATATTTAGAAGATTATTTTGACTCGGAAAGTATAGAAATTGACAAGCTGCTTTATCTGGGGCTGATGAACCGCCCTGGTTTTGTTTGGCAAAGAGACGAGAAGGCAGAGGAAAACCGCTGCAGGGAATATCTGAAGCTGGCTTATCAAAGATTTACAGATAAGGTGAAGAAAGAAGGTATTAAGACATTTGAGGAATACGATGGAAAATTCAGTATTCATTATTTTTGCGGGGAGTGGACAGGCCGACTGTTGAGCTTATTACAGAAAAACGGAGAGAGCGCTCTTTATGCAGAAGTGAAAAAATGCAGGAAAAATATGCTTTAATGCCGGTATGAGAACATGATGCGTCAGTGGCAGCGGACTCAGCGCAACCCGGCCGGAATACCAGGAAAGGCGGTACAGAAGTGGATTTATACCAGATTATGATTTCCCACAACCGGGCTTGGACGATCCGGGAAATGATTTGCTTTTCTGTAATCTTTGTGATCGCCGCATATATATCGCTTCGTCTGGTCCGTAAGCAGAAGATCGTGGTTTCACAGGCTGCTGCAGGGCTGCTCCTGCTTCTTTTTCTGGGGATTGTATTTGGGTCAACGGTATTTACAAGGGAGCCGGGGCTGCATCATAAATATGAGCTGGAGCTGTTCTGGTCATGGAAGGCTGTTTATCATGGGAACAGGGAACTGCTGACTGAAAATCTCCTGAATATGGTATTGCTTCTGCCCGCAGGGCTGCTGCTTCCTGTAATTGTGAGGCGCAGGCTGGCGTGGTGGAAGGGGCTGCTGGCAGGTATGCTGGTCTCTTTCGTGATTGAAATATGCCAGCTTGTCTTTTGCCGCGGCCTGTTTGAGTGGGACGATATAATTCACAATGGGATCGGGTGCATGATGGGATGTGTGATAAGCGGATGGCTTATGAAACGGAGATTTCATTCCGCCTGACAGCCCGCAGGATCCGCAAAATATGTCACAGGATTTTAGTTAAAAGCAATAATTTGTCAATTTGGCGAAAAAGAGGCAGATTCCTGACGGAATATGTCTCTTTTTTTTGTTGCAATCGTTGAAAACAGCGGTTATACTATATGAGTGAGAAAGTACCCTGCGGGGTTTTTTATTGAATTTACAGGACAGGTGGATATGATGAAGAAGATAGAGGATTATGTATTAAGCATTCCTGATTTTCCGGAACCGGGGATAATTTTCAGGGATATTACAAGTGTGCTGCAGGATCCTGACGGACTGCATCTTGCTATTGATTCTATGCAGCAGCTTATAGGGGAGACAGAATTTGATGTTGTGGTTGGGACAGAATCAAGAGGATTCATGTTCGGTATGCCTCTTGCATATAACCTGCATAAAAGCTTTGTTCCTGTCAGGAAAAAAGGGAAGCTGCCCAGGGAGACTGTCTCCATGAGCTATGACCTGGAATACGGCAGTGCAGAGATCGAGATGCACAGTGATTCCATCCGGCCGGGACAGAGGGTAGTGCTCGTAGATGACCTGATCGCCACAGGCGGTACAGTGGAAGCCAGCATCAAGCTGGTGGAAGAGATGGGCGGACAGGTTGTTAAAGTGTTATTTTTGATGGAACTGGCAGGCCTGAATGGCAGAGAGAAGCTAAAGGGCTATGATGTGGCTTCCGTTATCTGCTATGAAGGCAAATAATAGATAGAAGATGGTGATGTGTAATGGCGATGGATGAAAAGACTAAGAAAGATAAGCTGGAAGAGATAAAGAAGGCAGATGCCAGTATAAAAAGCATGGAAGACTTCACCAGCCCTGAATTATTGTATCAGGAGCTGATAGCCAGTGTGAAGAGGTATCATCCTTCCACGGATATTTCTATGATTGAAAAGGCATACAAGATCGCGTCAGATGCCCATCAGGGGCAGTGCCGCAAATCAGGGGAGCCTTATATTATCCATCCGCTGTGTGTCGGAATCATCCTGGCGGATCTGGAGCTTGACAAGGAAACGATCGTGGCCGGACTCCTTCATGATGTGGTGGAGGATACTGTCATGACCGCGGAGGAGATCAGGCAGGAATTCAGCGATGAGGTTGAACTTCTTGTAGACGGTGTCACAAAGCTGGGCCAGCTGTCCTACTCTGCCGATAAGGTAGAGGTCCAGGCAGAAAATCTGAGGAAGATGTTTCTGGCCATGGCAAAGGATATCAGGGTCATCCTTATAAAGCTTGCAGACCGCCTGCACAATATGCGGACGCTGAAATACATGAGGCCTGAGAAACAGCGTGAGAAGGCAAGGGAGACCATGGACATCTATGCCCCTATTGCACAGAGGCTTGGTATCTCCAAGATCAAGGTAGAGCTGGATGACCTTTCCCTGAAATATCTGGAGCCGGAGGTCTATTATGACCTGGTGGAGAAGATAGCGCTCAGGAAAAAGGACAGGGAAGATTTTGTACAGAATATAGTGGAAGAAGTCAGTTTCCACATAGAGGCGGCCGGGATCAAGGCTGAGGTGGACGGGCGCGTTAAGCATTTCTTCAGCATCTACAAGAAGATGGTCAACCAGGAGAAGACACTGGATCAGATATATGATCTCTTTGCAGTCAGGATCATCGTGGATACTGTCAAGGACTGCTATGCCGCCCTCGGTGTCATCCATGAGATGTATAAGCCTATCCCGGGACGTTTTAAAGACTATATCGCCATGCCAAAGCCGAATATGTACCAGTCCCTTCACACTACACTGATCGGCCCCACAGGGCAGCCCTTTGAGATACAGATACGTACTTTTGAGATGCACAGGACAGCGGAATATGGTATTGCCGCTCACTGGAAATATAAAGAGGCATCTGACGGAAAGAAGAACGGCAGCAGCCAGGAGGAAGAGAAGCTAAGCTGGCTCAGGCAGATCCTGGAATGGCAGAGGGACATGTCTGACAATAAGGAATTCATGAGCCTCTTAAAGAGCGATCTGGATCTCTTTGCCGAGAATGTCTACTGCTTTACTCCTGCAGGTGATGTAAAGAACCTGCCCAATGGTTCCACACCTATTGATTTTGCGTACAGCATCCACAGCGCCGTGGGCAATAAGATGGTGGGGGCCAGGGTGAACGGCAAGCTGGTGAACATCGACTATGTGATCCAGAACGGGGACAGGATCGAGATCATCACGTCCCAGAATTCAAAAGGCCCGAGCCGTGACTGGCTGAAGATCGTCAAGAGCACCCAGGCCAAGAATAAGATCAACCAGTGGTTTAAGAATGAACTGAAAGAGGATAATATAGTAAAGGGCAAGGATATGCTCATGCAGTACTGCAAGATGAAATCCATTGTCCTGAGCGATCTGACAAAGCCGCCCTATATGGAGAGCATCATGCGCAAATACGGGTTCCGCGACTGGGAATCTGTGCTGGCAGCTATTGGCCACGGCGGGCTGAAGGAAGGCCAGGTGGTCAACCGCCTGCTGGAAGAGCGGGAGAAGCAGCATAAGAAGGAACTGACAGATGAAAATATCATTGAGGCGGCTGAATCCCGGGAAAAAGTCAAGATAGCCAAGACAAAAGGCGGCATTGTGGTTAAGGGCATCCATGACGTAGCGGTGCGTTTTTCCAAGTGCTGCAGCCCTGTGCCAGGTGATGAGATCGTGGGATTTGTCACGCGGGGGCGCGGTGTATCGATACACAGGACTGACTGCGTGAATGTCATAAACCTGACAGAGGAAGACAGGGTCAGACTGATCGATGCTGAATGGCAGCAGCCTGAGAAGGGCGGCCGTGAGCTTTATATGGCAGAGATCAAGGTCTATGCAAATAACAGGACAGGGCTTCTGGTGGATATATCCAAGATCCTCACAGAGCGCAAGATTGATGTGTCAAGTATGAATTCCAGGACCAGCAAACAGGGAACGGCAACAATAGCGCTTTCCTTTGATGTGCCAAGCAAGGAAGAACTGAACCGTCTGATCGAGAAGATCAGACAGGTGGAGAGCGTGCTCGATATAGAGAGGACGACTGGCTGATAGGAGATAGATATGGGAAAACTTCACGTAGAACGTTTGATACTGGGAGATATGCGGACGAACTGCTATCTGGCAGTGAATGAAGAGACAAAGGAAGCGCTGATCATAGATCCGGCTGACAATGCGGAGGGGATAACGTTAAAGCTGAAAAGCCTGCAGGCTGTGCCTGTGGCTGTCCTTCTCACCCATGGCCATTTTGACCATATAGGTGCGGCGGAGGAATTAAGAAAAAGCTTCGGGATACCTGTAGCAGCCATGGAGGCTGAGGAAGAGGTCCTGACAGACGCGTCCAAGAACCTGACGGGATATTTCGGGACACCATATGGGATAAAGGCTGACAGGTATATCAGGGATAAGGAGCAGCTGTCATACGCCGGTTTCAGCATCCGGGCACTGCATACGCCGGGGCATACATCAGGCGGGGCCTGCTACTACATTCCTGAGGAGAAAGTACTTTTTTCAGGCGACACACTTTTCTGTGAGAGCATCGGAAGGACTGATTTCCCCACGGGAAGCGCAGCTGTACTGAGACAGTCCGTGAGAGGGCTTCTGGAAGAACTGCCTGAGGATGTGGCTGTATATCCGGGACATGAGATGCCCACTGACATTGGCCATGAAAAGCAGTATAATCCTTTTGCATGACATGGGAGAAAAGATGATAGAAGTACATCAGAATAAAAATGATTTTGAATATGATATCCACTCTCTGGTGAGGGCTTTTTATCCGGGGGTGGATGTAACTGTCTCCTGCCCGGAAGAGAATGCAGGCCAAAAGGCTGCCGGAGAAGAGGATCAGGAGGAATGCATCCTCAGGATAATGATAACTTATGGGGATAATGAAATCTCCATATACCTGGAAGAACCTTACGGAGATCATCAGGAAAGCTCCGGTAAAGATGCGGCCCGGAAGGGAAACATTGCACTGGGGCAGGACTTTGACAGGGCGGAGACAAAAAATGCGCTCAAGCAGCTCCTGTATGACCTGCTGAGCGCATATACAGGGCAGAAGCTGCCATGGGGGAACCTGACAGGCATAAGGCCTACGAAAATTCCTATGGGACTGCTGGAGAAGGGCTGGAAGAACACTGAGATTGCCGCATATATGAGGGATAAGTACCGCTGCAGCAGTGAAAAGGCAGCTCTTGGCATTATGATCGCCAACAGGGAGAGGCATCTTTTGAAGGAATTTGACTATGCCAGGGGCTACAGCCTCTATGTGGGGATCCCTTTCTGCCCAAGCATCTGCCTTTACTGTTCCTTTAGCTCCAGTCCGATTTCTGTCTGGAAGGACAGGGTGGATGAATATCTGGATGCCCTGGAGAAGGAGATCGTCTATGGCGGAGGGGCATACAGGGATAAGATACTGGATACAGTTTATATAGGGGGCGGGACGCCCACTACCCTAGAGCCTTACCAGATGGACAGGCTTCTGACGCTTCTGGAGCAGAATTTTGATTACAGCCATGTAAAGGAATTTACAGTAGAGGCGGGAAGGCCTGACAGCATTACGAAAGAAAAGCTGGAGGTGCTTAAGGAACACGGTATTTCGAGGATTTCCATCAATCCCCAGACTATGAACCAGAAGACGCTGGATCTGATAGGCAGGAAGCACACCGTCCGGGAGACGGCTGATGCATTCCGTCTTGCCAGGGAACTGGGCTTTGATAATATAAATATGGACCTGATCGTAGGGCTTCCCGGCGAGGAGAAGCCGGAGGTGGAGCATACCATGCAGGAAGTTATGGCCATGGGGCCTGACAGCATCACTGTCCATTCGCTGGCGGTTAAGAGGGCAGCCAGGCTGAGTATGTTTAAGGATGAGTATAAAGAGCTGACATTTACCAATAATTTGGAAATCATGGATATGACTTCAAGATATGCGGCCCTGGGCGGGCTGTCACCATATTACCTGTACAGGCAGAAGAATATGGCGGGAAATCTGGAGAACGTAGGCTATGCCAGGACAGGCAAGGCAGGGCTCTACAATATCCTGATGATGGAGGAAAAGCAGAGCATCCTGGCTCTGGGCGCCGGGGCCTCCACAAAGATCGTCTACCCTGACGGAAGGATAGAGCGTGTGGAAAATGTGAAGGATATTAAAAACTATGTGGAACGCATTGATGAAATGATAGACAGAAAGAGGAGCAGGCTATGAAGCAGTACCGTATCATACAATTTGATATGGCAAAGGAACTGGCCCATGGGATGTGCGTCAGCAATCTGGCATATCTGACAGGCAGGGAGCTGGGCATGGATGAGGACGACTGCTATCAGCTTGCCATGGCGGGCATGGTGCACGACGTGGGGAAGCTGGAGCTGGAAAAGTACATCTATGGAAGAGGGGAGGATACCCTGACCATAGAGGAAATGAAATACGTAAGGTCCCATTCAGGGCTCAGCTATGCCATCCTTAATGAGCAGGGAGGTTATTCCCAGTTCGTCCTGGACAGCGTCCTCTATCATCATGAGAATTACGACGGGACAGGATACCCTTCCAATCTGGTGGGGGAGGATATCCCGCTGGGCGCCAGGATCATCAGGGTGTGCGACGTGTTCGCTGCACTCATCTCTGACAGGCCGTACAGAAAGTCATTTGATATGGATACAGCAGTAGAGCTGATGATCGAAGAAGTAAAAAATTTTGATATGAAAATATTTTTGGCATTTATGCGGCTCCTCCACGAGGATGGGATAGAGGAGACGGCGGACGCCAAGGTCTATGAAGAAATATTCGGTATAACAGCAGAGGAGGAGAAAGAATGAGTCTGAAAAAAAAGCCGGTCACCGGCATGAAGGATATTACACCGAGGGAGATGGAGATCAGGGATTATGTGATACGCCTGATCAAGGACACATACAGTACTTTTGGTTTCCAGTCAATTGAGACTCCGTGTGTGGAGCACATAGAAAATCTGTCCAGCAAGCAGGGCGGGGAAAATGAGAAGCTGATTTTTAAAATCCTGAAGAGAGGCGAGAAGCTGAAGCTGGAGGGTGCATCAGGAGAACAGGATCTTGTAGACGGAGGGCTCCGCTATGACCTGACAGTCCCCCTTTCCAGATATTATTCTAATAATGCAAATGATTTGCCGTCCCCATTCAAAGCGCTTCAGATGGGGAATGTGTGGAGGGCCGACAGGCCTCAGAGAGGGCGCTACCGCCAGTTTATGCAGTGTGACATAGATATTCTGGGCGAGCCTTCCATCCTGGCGGAGATAGAGCTGATCCTGGCTACTTCCACACTTGTGGGAAAGCTGGATTTTGAGAATTTTACCATCCGCATCAATGACAGGAAAATCTTAAAAGCCATGGCAGCTTACAGCGGGTTTGCCCCGGAGAGCTACGACCTTGTCTTTATCATCCTGGATAAGATGGACAAGATCGGCATTGACGGTGTGGCAGAGGAACTTGTAAAGGAAGGCTTCCCCCAGGAAAATGTAGATAAGTATCTGGGGCTCTTTAAGGAGATCACAAATGACCTGAATGGCGTGCGTTTCCTGAAGGAGAAGCTCTCAGGGGTTCTGGAGGAGGAATGTGCATCCGGGCTGGAGACGATCATTTCCAGTGTGGAGGCAGTTAAGACAGCCAATTTCCAGATAGTGTTTGACCCCACACTTGTGCGCGGCATGTCTTATTACACAGGGCCTATATTTGAGATAAGCATCGACGGGTTTGCCGGCAGCGTGGGCGGCGGCGGACGCTATGATGAGATGATAGGCAAATTCACAGGGCAGCAGACATGTGCCTGCGGCTTTTCTATAGGCTTTGAGCGGATCGTTATGCTTCTGCTTGAAAAAGATTACCAGATACCAAAGACAGGCGGAAAGAAGGCATTTCTCATAGAGAAGGGGATGCCTGCTGACAAGCTGCTGGAGGTGTTCCAAAAAGCGGCGGAGGAGAGAGCACTGGGCAGCACAGTGAACGTGGCAGTGATGAAGAAAAATAAAAAGTTCCAGAAGGATCAGCTGACAGCAGAAGGCTATGAGGAGATCCGGGAATTCTTTAAATGAACAGGAAAAGAGGAGAAAAGTAAAATGGCAGAGTCAATGAAGGGACTGAAGCGGTCCCACAGATGTACAGAAGTGACAAGGGAAGATATAGGTTCTGAAGTCACCCTGATGGGGTGGGTACAGAAAAGAAGGAATTTAGGAAGCCTTATTTTTGTGGACCTGCGTGACCGCTCAGGCCTGATGCAGATCGTATTTGATGAGAATGATATCGGGACAGAGGGCTTTGAAAAAGCCGGAAAGCTGAGAAGTGAATTTGTGATCGCGGTGACTGGACGTGTAGAGAAGCGTTCAGGCGCTGTAAATGAGAATCTGAAGACGGGTGAGATGGAGATAAGGGCATTGGGGCTGCGCATCCTGTCTGAATCTGAGACACCTCCGTTCCCCATCGAGGAGGGCATCCAGACAAAGGATGAGCTCCGCCTGAAATACCGTTATCTGGACCTGCGCCGTCCGAACCTGCAGAGGAATCTTATGCTGCGCAGCAAGGTGGCGACAGCTGTACGTAAATTCCTGGACGGGGAAGGATTTCTGGAGATCGAGACGCCTATGCTGATCAAGAGCACTCCTGAAGGCGCCAGGGACTATCTGGTGCCCAGCCGTGTTCATCCGGGCAGCTTCTACGCCCTGCCTCAGTCCCCGCAGCTCTTCAAGCAGCTGCTGATGTGTTCCGGGTATGACCGCTACTTCCAGCTGGCAAAATGCTTCAGGGATGAGGATCTGCGCGCCGACAGGCAGCCTGAATTCACCCAGATCGATATGGAGCTTTCTTTTGTGGATATAGATGACGTTATCGATGTAAATGAAAGGCTTCTTGCACATATCTTTAAAGAAGCCATCGGAGTGGACGTGCCGCTCCCGATCCCCAGGATGACATGGCTGGAGGCCATGGACAGATACGGCTCAGACAAGCCTGACACGCGTTTTGGCATGGAGCTTAAGGATGTGTCACATGTAGTGGAAAACTGCGGATTTGGCGTATTCACGGGAGCGCTTAAGGGCGGCGGCAGTGTCCGGGGTATCAATGCAAAGGGCCAGGGCAGCATGCCAAGGAAAAAAATAGACAGCCTTGTGGAATTTGCAAAAGGCTACGGTGCAAAAGGACTGGCATATATGGCGATCAATGAGGACGGTTCCTGCAAATCCTCTTTTGCCAAGTTCATGACAGAGGAAGAACTGAAAGCTCTGACAGCTGCCATGGAAGGGGAGCCGGGCGACCTGCTTCTCTTTGCAGCTGACAAGAATAAAGTAGTATGGGATGTGCTGGGCAGCCTTCGTCTGGAGATCGCTAAGAACCTGGGGCTTCTTCACAAGAACGAATATAAATTCCTATGGGTCACAGAATTCCCTCTGCTGGAGTGGTCAGAGGACCAGAACCGCTTTGTGGCAATGCACCATCCGTTTACAATGCCCATGGAAGAGGACCTGGACAAGATCGACACTGACCCGGGCGCAGTCAGGGCTAAGGCGTATGACATCGTCCTGAATGGTACAGAGATAGGCGGAGGAAGCGTCAGGATATTCCAGAATGATGTTCAGGCTAAGATGTTTGAAGTGCTGGGCTTCACAAAAGAACAGGCCGAGGACCGCTTCGGATTTCTGCTGAATGCTTTCAAGTACGGAGTTCCGCCCCACGCAGGACTGGCCTATGGCCTGGACCGCCTTATCATGCTGATGGCAGAAGAAGACAGCATCAGAGAGGTGATCGCATTCCCGAAGGTAAAGGATGCTTCCTGCCTTATGACAGAAGCTCCGGGACTGGTGGATCAGGATCAGCTGGATGAGCTGGGGCTTCAGATCAAGGCGGAAGAGGAAGCTTAGAGAAAAAATTAAAAGCCTTAATCAGGGAAGGCTTTTAAAGAGATCGAAATAATAAAAGAGGAGCGAGTAATCGCTCCTCTTTGGTAAACATTATTTCTAGAAATATAATGAGGAGGGGAAGGATGGAGTTAAAAAGTATTCGTCATAAGAGGGCACTACATGCAGCAGAAAATAAAATTGAATGTTCTAAATTGGCTAATTATGTTAAAGAGCTTTACTTGTATGGCAGTGTTGTAAAAAACCAGGAAAACTGGGACAGTGATATTGATCTGCTTTTAGTGCTGGACCCATCTCAAAAAGGCAATCGTGAGATTCAGAGAGAGATCATATGGTTAAAAGGGACTATTACGGAAGATGAAATAGATGCGCCGGAGATTGATTTAAAGGTGGTATTTGGAAATGGGTGGAAGAACAGCAGTCAGACCTATTATAGAAACATCTTGAAGGAGGGGGAGGAGATTTGGAAAAAGATTTAAGGACATACTATGATTTTGCAGATAACACATATCATTTTCTTATAAATGCTTACGAACAAGATTTTGTGGCCAATGCTATGGGGGCAATGGCGCAGGAAGTATGTGAAAAGTATTTGAAGCATCTGATTGAAGAGTATATTGTTCCGAAGGATTTACAAGAAAACAGTCAAAAGACAGAAATACTAAGAACGCATAATCTAAGTAAATTATCAAAGTACATTAATAATTACTTGCCGGAAGTAAAATTAAACAGGCAGGCCTTAAATTTGGTAAACGGACTATATTTTACTACAAGATATCCAGGGGATGAAAGTATAGTTGTCGAAAAAGAAGACCTTAAAGAGTATATAGAAGTCGTAAAGGAATGTAAAAGAACGATAGACGAGTTTATAGAAAAGCAAAAGAAATAAGAGAATGTAAGTGTCATAAAAGATAAGGATAAATGAGATAGAGAAATAGTTAAAGAAGAAATTGACTATATTATAGGTGATTTCATAAAATCAGCAAAGTTGAGTATGTGAGATAAAGCATACGGATTGCGTTGACGGGCTTATACTTAAAGCCGCCAACGCCACTATCTGTCAGTCAGTGTACATCAACTATTGAAAGCGCCATGTGTGGAACGGTACGCACGGCGCTGTGAGAGGAGGGGAGTTAATCGCTCTCCTCTATTCGATTGTATTCTTCTGAAACGTCTCAGTAGCAATACTGAAATTTCCCAGCAGTGAACTGATTAATTCATCTGTTATCTGTACCTCCCAGGAGGTGCCATTATTGGACATGGGGATGGTCACGGAAGTACAGACAGTTGCCTTATTGTTTTTGAGGGCCTCAAGCAGAAAGGAGGCGTTCTTGTTAGCTATCTCGGCGTCGCTGGCACGCACTGATTCAGTGGTGGATGCATAATCCATGAGCTTTCCTGCGTAATCATTCATTACGCTGTTGCCATCCATGCTGGTTATGGAGGCCGTTATCCTGGCGCTGTCACCTTCTGTTGCAGAGCTGTCTATCTGGTAATTAAAACAGCTGTGTATCTGTTCTGCAAAAGCAAGGTCTATTTCATGATAATTTTCTACCCCTGTGGTAAAAATGTCGTCCATTCCAAGGTAGACCAGCCATTCTTCGGCGTTCATTCCTTTAAAATAATCACAGGTGATTGAAAATACTTCTTCGGGGGTAAGCAGATACGGATCATTTACAGCCTTAATAAAGCCGCCGACAAGTTCATCTTCTAATTCGTCAGACGTCTGTATTTCCCAGACATCCTCTTCTTTGACAAGATCAAAAGAGACGGGCCATGTGACGAGCTCATATTCATTTTCTTTTAATGTATCTCCAAGCAGCTGGAAATAATCGTTGAGGCTGATTGGTGTATCGGAAGTGATGTTAGAAGCGAGGGAGTTTGCAATGATTTTTTTACATACGTCTTTCGCTACTGCTTTTGTATCAAGATTTGTGATCTCAGTGTTTACTGTGGCTGTCTTCTGGGTAGCTGTGGTACTGGTGATCTCATAGCGGAAATTTTTAAAAAACAGTTTGACGGCTTCCGCTGTTTCAGCTCCCACGTCAGTTGTGGAAGTCGGGCTCTGCATCATATCCTTATATGAGACAAAAGCTTTGATCGTATCCTCATCCAGCTCCTGTATCAGATCCAGCTCTGCCTTCACTGCTCTTTCAGGAGAGTTTTTGCGGCAGCCGGCCGCACAAACAGCGCTGAAGACAATCAGAAAAAACAGCAGAAATCTTTTGATAAAGGTAGTACTCTTCATCTTTTCTCCTTCTCCAATTAAACATTTTATGTAACCTGAATATGGCCATCCAGATACCGGCAGCTATGACGCGATGCAGCGCCAGATCATGCAGGCAGCTGCGGTCTGAGCCAGTATGATCAGTGGTATGCCGATGACGAACGACATGTGCTTTGTCTTGTGCCGGACAAGATACATTCCGGCCAGTACACCGGCGCTGCCGCCGAATATGGCTACAAGGAACAAGGTCTTTTCCGGTATGCGCCAGGCATGCCTGATTGCTCTTCTCTTATCCGACCACATACACAGCAGGCCCATCAGGTTTAGAACAGAGAAGTACAGGATCAGTAAATCTGTCATAAGAGCTCCTTTCAGGTTAACATTCGCAGCAACTGTCACGCGAGATGTTTTCGTGTGTATTTTACACAAAAATCCCGGGTTCAGGTGTTGTGTGGCAAATAATACCAGTGCTATTTTATACGATATGGATTACTTTGTCAATTCGCCTTGCGAAGCAGTTGCATTTATGCTATATTTATCTGGCAGTTTGGCATATTTTGTGAGATGAGAGGTAAGATCAATGAAATGGAATAAATTTACGCTGAAAACAGTCACAGGCGCTGAGGATATTATTATTGCCACCCTGGCTGAGCTGGGGGTAGAGGGAGTTGAGATAGAAGATAAGGTACCGCTGACAGAGGATGACAAGAAGCAGATGTTTGTGGACATCCTTCCGGAGGGGCCGGCAGATGACGGGATCGCTTACTTAAGCTTTTATCTGGAGCCGGATGCTGACAATGAGCAGATGCTTGCAGATATAAGGGAAGAATTAAAGGACCTCTCTTCATTTATGGATGTGGGAGAGTGTACCATCACAGAATCCCAGACAGAGGATAAGGACTGGATCAATAACTGGAAACAGTATTTCCACCAGTTCTATGTAGATGATATACTGATCATCCCCTCCTGGGAAGAGGTCAGGCCCGAGGATGCAGATAAAATGATCATCCATATTGATCCGGGTACGGCATTCGGCACCGGGATGCATGAGACTACGCAGCTCTGCATGCGCCAGCTGATGAAATATGTGGATGAGAACACTGAGCTTCTGGATGTGGGAACAGGGAGCGGCATCCTCTCCATAGTGGCCCTTAAGCTGGGGGCAAAGCATGCCGTGGGGACAGATCTGGATCCATGTGCCATCAATGCAACGAGAGAGAATATGGAGGCCAACGGCATACCGGCAGGCCAGATGGATGTAATGATAGGAAATATTATAGATGATAAGGCAGTGCAGGATGCTGTGGGATATGAGAAATACGATATTGTGGCGGCAAATATCCTGGCAGAGGTGCTTGTGCCCCTGACTCCTGTGATCGTGGATCAGATGAAAAAGGGAGCTCTCTATATCACCTCAGGGATCATTGACGATAAAGAAGAGACAGTGGTAAATGCCGTGAAGGCGGCGGGCCTTACTGTCCTGGAAGTAACGCACCAGGGAGAGTGGGTATCTGTAACGGCTCAGAAGAATTAATGTTACTTGAACAGATACAACGAATTAATATTGGAGAATGCCATGTATCATTTTTTTGCTGCCCCGGAACAGGTCGGGGAAAATGAAATAAGGATAGTCGGAACAGATGTAAATCATATAAAGAATGTGCTGCGTATGAGGCCGGGTGAACAGATCTGCGTGAGCAGCAGCCGGGATGGACTGGAATACCGCTGTGAGATCAGAGAGATAAGCAGCGAAGAGGTCACGGCAGACATCATGTGGGCAGAGGACGGGGCAGCTGAGCTTTCCTCACAGATATATCTGTTCCAGGGGCTTCCCAAAGGGGACAAGATGGAGCTTATCATCCAGAAGGCCGTGGAGCTTGGGGTGCATGAGATCATACCTGTGGCTTCCAGGCGGTGTGTAGTAAAACTGGATGCGAAAAAGGAAGCTGCTAAGCTGAAGAGGTGGTCGGCTATTTCAGAGAGCGCCGCAAAGCAGAGCAAAAGGCTTCTGATCCCCCGCATCAGGGAGGTCATGAGCTTTAAGGAAGCAGTCGCCTGTGCAGAAGACATGGACATCAGGCTGTTTCCCTATGAACTGGCAAAGGGGATGGAGCACACCAGGGAGCTGATCGCAAGTATCGGGCCTGGAAAGAAGATAGCTGTGTTCATAGGCCCCGAAGGCGGGTTTGCCGGGGAAGAGGCAGAGTATGCCAGGGAGCATGGGCTGGAGCCCATAACCCTGGGAAAGAGGATCCTCCGGACAGAGACAGCAGGGCTTGCAGTCCTGTCTGTTTTGATGTACCAGCTGGAAGAGTAGAAAGGAAAGATGCGTTTAATGGAAGCATATTTAGATAATTCGGCCACCACCAGATGCACAGAAGCGGTGCGGGACATTGTGGTCAGGACCATGATGGAAGATTACGGAAATCCGTCGTCAAAGCATAATAAAGGCGTGGAGGCCGAGAGGTATCTGAAGGAGTCCAGGGAGATCATAGCCCGCACCTTGAAAGTGCAGGAGAAAGAGATCTATTTCACCTCAGGAGGGACTGAGTCAAACAACTGGGCGCTGATAGGAGCCGCCATGGCAAACAAAAGGGCAGGCATGCATATCATTACAACAGCAGTTGAACATGCGGCAGTCCTGGAACCCATGCAGTATCTGGAGGAGCAGGGCTTCAGGGTGACATATTTAAAGACAGACAGGAAGGGGCATATCAGTCTGGAAGAGCTCTCAGACGCCATAACAGATGAAACCATACTTGTATCTGTCATGTATGTGAATAATGAGATTGGGGTTTTGGAGCCTATAGAGGAGATAGGGAAGCTGATCAGGCAGAAGAAGCCGGATATCATCTTCCACGCAGATGCCATACAGGCCTATGGAAAATACAGGATATATCCCAAGAGGTCAGGGATAGACATGCTGTCTGTGAGCGCCCACAAGATACATGGGCCAAAAGGCGCGGGCTTTCTCTATGTGGACAGTAAGGTGAAGATAAAACCTCTGATACTGGGCGGGGGACAGCAGAAGGGCATGCGTTCAGGCACTGACAATGTGCCAGGCATTGCAGGCTTAGGAGCTGCCGCCAGGGAGATATACACTGATTTTGACAAAAAGATGGCCCATCTCTATGAACTGAAGAAATACTTTACAGATGAGCTGAAAAAGATGCCGGAGGCATCACTGAACAGTGAGGAAGGAGAAGCGGGAGCCCCCCATATCGTAAATGCCAGTTTTCCGGGAGTGCGCAGTGAGGTTCTGCTTCACGCTCTGGAAGAAAGAGGGATTTATGTGTCGGCCGGGTCAGCATGCTCATCCAACAAGAAGCTGCCCGTCAGTACAGTGCTCAGGGAAATAGGCCTGTCTTCTGAGATGGCAGAGTCAGCTGTAAGGTTCAGCTTTTCTGTACACACCACAGAGGAGGAGCTGTCCTACTGCCTGGAGCAATTAAGAGAAATCGTGCCAATGCTGAAAAGGTATGCACGCCACTAGAGGAGATACGATATGTTTAAAGCTTTTTTGATAAAATACGGGGAAATAGGCATCAAGGGAAAGAACCGCTACCTGTTTGAAGATGCTCTTGTAAAACAGATACGCCATGCACTCAAAAGGATAGACGGGGAATTTGCCGTCCATAAGGAGCAGGGCCGCATATTTGTAGACTGTCTGGGGATCTATGACTTTGAGGAGACTGTGGATGCGCTTACAAAGGTATTCGGCATCGTTGGCATCTGTCCTGTGGTTCAGATTGAGGACGGCGGGTTTGATGCTCTGGCTGAGACTGTCATTGACTATATGGCGCAGGTATATCCTGACTGCAGGCAGACATTTAAGGTGAATGCCAGAAGATCCAGGAAAAATTACCCCATGAACTCTATGGAGATCAACTGTGCGCTTGGGGAGAGGCTGCTGGAAGCCTTTCCGGAGATGAAGGTGGATGTCCATAAGCCGGATATCCTTCTGAATGTGGAGATAAGAGAGAAGATATATATTTATTCCAGGATCATCCCGGGACCGGGAGGGATGCCTGTGGGAACTAACGGCAAGGCCATGCTTCTGCTTTCAGGCGGGATAGACAGCCCTGTGGCTGGTTATATGATAGCAAAGCGGGGGGTGAAGATAGACGCCGTATATTTCCATGCACCGCCCTACACAAGCGAGAGGGCCAGGCAGAAGGTCATCGACCTGGCAAAGATCGTAGCCAGATATTCAGGGCCCATCAATCTTCATATTGTGAATTTTACGGATATCCAGCTGTATATCTATGATAAATGCCCCCATGAAGAGCTTACGATCATCATGCGCCGCTATATGATGAAGATAGCCCAGAGGATCGGATCAGAGACAGGCTGTCTCGGACTGATCACGGGTGAGAGCATCGGCCAGGTGGCAAGCCAGACGATCCAGAGCCTGGCAGCGACAAATGAAGTCTGCACTATGCCTGTCTTTCGGCCTGTCATTGCTTTTGACAAGCAGGATATCGTGGATATTGCACAAAAGATCGATACTTATGAGACATCCATACAGCCATATGAAGACTGCTGTACGATCTTTGTGGCAAAGCATCCTGTCACAAAGCCAAATATCAATATTATAAAACGTTCAGAGAAGAACCTGGAAGAGAAGATCGAAGAAATGATAGAGACAGCTGTGAGCACGGCTGAAGCTGTCTGGGTGGAGGCATAGGAGTATAAGTTTTGACCCTCGCGGCAGCCGCCAAATGTACATGCAGGCATGTTCATCTGGCTCGCTGCCCGCGGGAATAAAAGAAAGCTTACAGGCCCGGCAAGCCGGACGCTGTAAGCTTCTGAATTCTCTGATATAGATTCCTGATGCCTGGCGGCATCACTGACAGAATTAAACGATGTATGGAGCGAGAGTCTCTAATACTTCATCAGCACCCTCGTTTGCATGGATATTTAAGTCGATCGGCTTAGATAAATCCAGGCTGAAAATGCCCATAATAGATTTTGCGTCAATAACGTATCTGCCTGATACAAGGTCGAAATCATAATCAAATTTTGTGATTTCGTTTACAAATGATTTTACTTTATCAATGGAATTTAAAGAAATCCTTACTGTTTTCATTGGAAAAACCTCCCTTTATTTTTGTTAGTATCATCTTACATTTTGAGGCTGAAAAAGTCAAGGGATAAACATACAAACTTATAAAGTGTTATTCGTCAAATGTCATAAAAATGCCGAATTGTTTAATAAACATACTTAATATGAGAGGAAAAATAAATGAAAAAGAAAGCCGCCCTTCACAATCTGGGCTGTAAAGTGAATGCATATGAAACAGAAGCCATGCAGCAGCTGCTGGAGGAAAATGGATATGAGATCGTACCGTTTGCACCTGGAGCGGATGTATATGTGATCAATACATGTACAGTGACGAACATTGCTGACCGCAAGTCCAGGCAGATGCTGCATAAGGCGAAAAAAATGAACCCCGGTGCAGTCGTGGTGGCTGCGGGCTGCTACGTACAGGCAGCAAAGGAAGAGATCGAAAAGGACGAGGCGATAGATATTGTTATCGGAAACAACAGAAAGAAGGACCTTGTCAGGATTCTGGAAGAGCACTGGGAGAAAGGAAAACAGGAAGAAGAGTCTGTCATAGACGTGAACCACACGGCAGAATATGAGGAATTGTCCATCACCAGGACGGCAGAGCATACCAGGGCCTATATCAAAGTACAGGACGGATGCAACCAGTTCTGCAGCTACTGTATCATTCCGTATGCCAGGGGAAGGGTCAGGAGCAGGCAGCTCTCCGATGTGGTGAGTGAAGTGAGAGGGCTTGCCGCCAGCGGCTATCAGGAGGTAGTGCTCACGGGGATCCATCTGAGCTCTTATGGCATAGACCATGGAACCAGCCTGCTGGAATTAATCTGTGCCGTAAATGAAATAGAAGGCATTAGGCGTATCAGGCTGGGATCGCTGGAGCCTCGGATCATCACAGAGGAATTTGTCTCAGTCATCTCCGGTATGGAGAAGATCTGCCCACATTTCCACCTCTCACTCCAGAGCGGGTGTGACGCTACCCTGAAAAGGATGAACAGGCGGTACAGCACGGAGGAATATTATGAGAAATGCCAGCTTCTCAGGAAGTACTTTGAGAATCCGGCGCTCACCACTGATGTGATCGTGGGATTCCCGGGGGAGACGGAAGAAGAATTCGGGGAGACAAAAAAGTTTCTGGAGAAGATCATGTTTTATGAGACGCATATCTTTAAGTATTCCAGAAGAAAAGGAACGAAGGCGGCTGTCATGGAGAACCAGGTCCCTGATGAGATCAAGAGCAGGAGAAGCGCACAGCTGATAGAACTGGGAAATAAAAACCAGAGGGCATATGAGGAGGCTTATATAGGGAAAGAGGCCGAGGTGCTCTTCGAAGAGAGATTTATTAAGGATGGGGAGGAATATTTTTCCGGACATACGAAAGAATATATCAGAGTGGCAGTCAGGAGCAAAGAGGACCTCACAAACAAGATCAGACGGATAATTTTGACAGAAAGTGATTTCTTTGCAAAAATTGATTGAATTTTGGCAACATTTATATTAGAATAGATATAAAGTTTAGTTAAGGGCGTGAGAAAATGGCAAAAATAAGTAATACTCAATATTTTAAGGTTAGTTCTGATACAGAGCTTCAGGTGAAAGAAATTCTGGATACGGTTTATAATGCTATGAGAGAAAAAGGTTATAATCCTGTGAACCAGATTGTCGGATATATTATGTCCGGAGATCCGACTTACATTACCAGCCACAATAATGCGAGAAGCCTCATAATGAAGGTTGAGCGTGACGAGCTGGTGGAAGAGCTGCTGAAGGAATATATCAGGAATAAGGCGTGGCAGTAGGCGAAACTATGAGAATAATGGGATTAGACTACGGTTCAAAGACAGTAGGTGTCGCTGTAAGCGATGCCTTGCATCTGACCGCGCAGGGAATAGAAATAATAAGAAGAACGTCTGAAAATAAGCTTCGCCAGACTCTGGCGCGTATTGAAGTTTTGATTGAAGAATATGAAGTAGGGACCATTGTCCTTGGGTTCCCGAAAAATATGAATAATACTATCGGAGACAGGGCTGAGAAGTCTCTGGCATTCAAAGAAATGTTAGAGAGACGGACAGGCCTGCCTGTTATTATGTGGGATGAACGGCTGACGACTGTGGAGGCGAACAGGACTCTTATAGAGGGGAATGTGCGCCGTGAAAACCGTAAAGAATATGTGGACATGCTTGCTGCTGTCTATATTCTGCAGGGTTATTTAGATTGCGAGGATATGAAAAATCATGGAAAAGATTAAATTCGATTTTGCAGACACACAGGAAACTGCAGAATTTTTTGTGTTGGAAGAAACCCGTATTAACGGGATTAATTATATTCTGGTAACTGATTCAGAGGAAGACGATGCAGAAGCACTGATTTTAAAAGATTTATCAGCAGACGGCGATGCAGAAGCTCTGTTTGAGATCGTGGATGACGATGATGAGCTGGAAGCCGTATCCAGGATATTTTCTGAGATGCTGGAGGATGTGGATATCACGCTGTAGGAAAAACCTGCCGCGTTTGATGTTAAATAAATAATAAAATATAGTTATTCACAAAATTTCAAGGGTATCATTGCGTCCGGACGGATTATATCCTTAAAATCACGGGGAATACTATAAGTACAAATGATCAAGGACGGATAATAAAAGAAAATGGAGGTATATTTTTTTGAAAAACATTAATAACTCAAAATTGAAAATCATTCCTTTAGGTGGACTGGAACAGATAGGAATGAACATTACTGCCTTTGAATTCGAAGACAGTATAATTGTTGTGGACTGCGGTCTGGCTTTCCCGGAGGACGACATGCTGGGGATCGATCTGGTGATTCCGGATATCACATATCTGAAGGATAATATCAGCAAAGTGAAGGGGTTCGTGATAACCCACGGCCATGAGGACCATATCGGCGCCCTTCCCTACGTGCTTAAGGAAATAAATATCCCGGTATATGCCACGAAGCTGACTGTGGGACTGATAGACAATAAATTAAAAGAGCATGGCCTTTTAAAGAAAGTAAAGAGAAAAGTAGTGAAACACGGACAGTCCATAAATCTGGGCGCATTCCGCGTTGAATTTATTAAGACAAACCACAGTATCCAGGACGCATCCGCACTGGCTATCTATTCACCGGCAGGGACGATTGTCCATACAGGTGACTTCAAGGTAGATTATACGCCTGTGTTTGGTGACGCCATCGACCTGCAGCGTTTTGGCGAGATAGGGAAAAAAGGCGTTCTTGCCCTCATGTGCGACTCTACAAATGCGGAGCGCAAGGGCTTTACAATGTCGGAGCGCACAGTTGGAAGAACGTTTGATAATATATTTGCTGAGCATAAAAATACAAGGATCATCATCGCTACATTTGCTTCTAATGTAGACAGGGTGCAGCAGATCATCAATTCAGCTTATAAGTTCGGCAGGAAGGTAGTGGTGGAAGGCCGGAGCATGGTCAATGTCATCGGAACTGCCTCAGAGCTGGGTTATCTGAATATTCCGGACAATACACTGATAGAGATCGAACAGATGAAGAACTATCCGGATGAACAGATGGTGCTTATCACAACAGGCAGCCAGGGTGAGTCCATGGCAGCGCTGTCACGTATGGCTGCAGATGTTCACAAGAAGGTTACGATAAAGCCGGGCGATACAGTGATCTTCAGTTCCAACCCGATTCCCGGAAATGAGAAGGCTGTTTCAAAGGTTATCAATGAGCTGTCCATGAAGGGCGCTGATGTCATCTTCCAGGATGCCCATGTATCAGGACATGCCTGCCAGGAAGAGATCAAGCTTATCTATTCACTGGTGAGACCTAAATATGCGATCCCTGTCCATGGAGAATACCGCCATCTGAAGGCACAGGCAGAGATAGCGAAGAATCTCGGGATAGAGAAGGAGAATATCTTCATCCTGTCCTCAGGGGACGTGCTTGAGCTGGATGACAGCCAGGCTAAGGTAGTGAACCATGTACAGACAGGCGCTATTTTTGTAGACGGACTGGGTGTGGGTGATGTGGGGAATATCGTTCTGCGTGACCGCCAGCACCTGGCAGAGGACGGCATACTGATCGTTGTGCTCACACTGGAAAAGCACAGCAATATGGTAATGGCAGGGCCTGATATCGTCTCCAGAGGATTTGTGTATGTGAGAGAATCAGAGAGCCTGATGGAAGAAGCCAGGCATGTGGTTGAGAATTCTCTTGACTACTGCATGGATAAGAAAATAACAGACTGGGGCAAGATCAAAAATAATGTAAAGGAATCCCTGGGGGATTTCCTTTGGAAGAAAACAAAACGCAATCCAATGATCCTGCCTATCATAATGGAAGTATAAGGAAGATGCAGATGGATAAAGTTGAAGGCTGCACCAGGGCTTTGATGGAGGCAGTGACCTCCAGTGAAGCATATGCCAGATATATAAGTGTGAAAGAGGAGCTTTCAGGACAGCCGGAACTCAAAAAACAGATCAATGATTTCAGGCGGCGCAATTACCTCATCCAGAACCAGCCTGACAGCGAGAAGCTGCTTTTAGAGATGGCTGATCTGGAGAGGGAGTATGAGGACTTCCGCAAGAATCCGCTTGTCCATGAATATCTGGAAGCAGAACTCAGGGTCTGCCGTATGATGCAGAAGATCAGCCAGGCGCTGGTCAGTGTTATAGACCTGGAGCTGGATGATATAGCGGATGCTATTATACTGTAAGGATGGATTATGTACGACAGAGGGGAGAAGGCATGAAGACGAAGAATACTGCATCAGCAATACTGTTTACAATACTGAAAATCGTGATTCTGGTCCTGATCGTCTTAGCGCTCATAGCCATAGGAAAAAAGGCATATGACTTCGGATATAAGGTATTTGCCCAGGAGACTGTGTCAGATCCGCCGGGAAAGGATGTGGTGGTGACCATACCAGACGGAATGGATGCAGGGGATGTGGGGAAGCTGCTGGAAGAAAAGCGGCTGATACTGGATGCTGATGTCTTCCGTGTCCAGGAGCTTCTCTCAAAATATCACAACAAGATAAAACCAGGGACATACACATTGAATAATTCCTGGTCTGCCGATATGATGCTTGAGGTGATCTCGGGCACGGACGAAACAGAGTCAGAATCGGAAACATAAAGAACAGAGGCTGGAAACAGATGATAGTAGATGAAAGGATGGTTGCCTACATCAATTCCCTTGATGCAGGCAACACACCATTTTTGAATAAGATAGAGCAGCAGGCACGAAGAGACTTCGTGCCTGTAATTCGAAGGGAAACACAGAGCTTCTTAAAAGTCCTGCTGGCTGTAAAACGCCCCATGAAGATTCTGGAGGTGGGGACAGCAGTGGGATTTTCTACGCTCCTGATAAGTGAATACGCCCCTGCGGGCTGCCATATCACCACAATTGAGAAGTATGAGAAGAGGATACCTGTGGCCAGGACGAATTTCCGGGAAGCAGGCAGGGAGGATATGATCACGCTCCTTGAGGGGGACGCCATGGAGATCCTTGCAGGGCTGCAGGGGAGTTATGATTTCATATTTATGGATGCGGCGAAGGGGCAGTATATCCATTTCTTTCCTGAGGTGATGAGGCTTTTGGAGCCGGGCGGAGTCCTTGTATCTGACAATGTGCTGCAGGACGGTGATATTATTGAGTCACATTTTGCAGTGGAGAGAAGGAACAGGACGATTTACAAAAGAATGAGGGATTACCTCTATGAGCTGAAACATAATGACAGTCTGACGACCAGCATTGTTCCCCTGGGGGACGGTGTGGCAGTCAGTATCAAGACAGAAGGATGATGATATATGAGAACACCTGAATTACTGATACCGGCCAGCAGCCTGGAAGTGTTAAAGATTGCCGTGATATATGGCGCGGATGCAGTGTACATCGGCGGAGAGGCATTTGGGCTGAGAGCAAAGGCTAAAAACTTTTCCATGGAGGACATGAGGGAGGGCATTGCATTTGCCCATGAGCATGGGGTAAAGGTCTATGTGACAGCAAATATCCTGGCTCATGATGACGATCTGGCAGGCATAGAAGAATACTTCGAGGAGTTAAAGGAGATAGGACCAGACGCCCTGATCATTGCAGACCCGGGTGTCTTTAACATTGCAAAGAGAGTCTGCCCGCAGATAGAGCGCCACATAAGCACACAGGCCAACAATACAAATTATGAGACATATCTGTTCTGGCATGAGCTGGGAGCAAAGAGGGTAGTCTCGGCAAGGGAGCTGTCCCTGGCAGAGATAAAGGAGATACGTGCCCATATCCCGGATGAGATGGAAATTGAGACATTTATACATGGGGCAATGTGCATATCATACTCCGGACGCTGCCTTCTGAGCAATTATTTTACAGGAAGAGATGCCAACAGAGGAGCCTGCACCCATCCCTGCCGCTGGAAATATTCGGTGGTGGAGGAAACGAGGCCGGGAGAGTATATGCCCGTCTATGAAAATGAGCGGGGGACTTATATCTTTAATTCAAAGGACCTGTGTATGATAGAGCATATCCCGGAATTGATCGAAGCAGGGATAGACAGTTTTAAAATAGAAGGGCGGATGAAGACAGCCCTGTATGTGGCTACTGTGGCCAGGACATACAGGAAGGCCATCGATGACTGTCTGAAGGACAGAGGGCTCTATGAGGAGAATCTGCCGTGGTACAGGGAGCAGATATCCAACTGTACCTACCGCCAGTTTACAACAGGCTTTTTCTATGGCAGGCCTGACAGCGAAGCGCAGATATATGACAGCAATACTTATGTAAAGGAATACACTTATCTGGGCATAATAGGTGAAGAGAACGGTGAGGGCTGCTACAGGATAGAGCAGAGAAATAAATTCTGTACAGGCGAGATGATCGAGGTAATGAAGCCTGACGGCCGGAATATCCGGGCAGAGGTGAAACGTATCATAAATGAAGACGGAGAAGAGCAGGAATCAGCTCCTCATCCCAAGCAGGTGCTGTATGTGGACCTGGGCATGAAGCTCTCGCAGTATGACATCCTGAGACGTCAGGAAATGGAAACAGAGAAAGAAGGAAACTGATGATCGCAATATTACTGGCTCCGGTCTATCTGCTTGTCAGCTATTACGTGCTTAGATGGACATTAAAGTGGATGGGTGCATGTCACCGGTTTTTTAAAGGAAAATATTTCCGCCGGATCTTCATAGGTTTATATGTTTTCGGTTCTACAGCCGTGCTCACGTCATTTCTGATCAAGCAGCCTTACTGGCTGCACAGGGTGCTGAAGCAGGTCAGCAATTTCTGGATGGGTGTATTTCTGTACGCAGTTCTGGCCATTGCCGCGGCAGATCTTGTCAGGCTGATCCTGCGTCACACAAAGGTCTTAAAGGATAATGTGGTAAAGTCAAAGGCCATGTTTATCACAACTGGCACTGTGGCTGCAGCGGCAGTCATAGCTCTCAGTGTCTGGGGACTTCTGCATGCAAGGCATATCACCACGTCATCATATGAGGTGGAGGTGGCCAAGGAGTTTGAGGATAAGACAATGACCGTGGTCCTGGCGGCTGATATGCATCTGGGTTACAGCATAGGCGAGTGGCATATGAGGCAGATGGTGGACAGGATCAATGAGATGGATGCTGATGTCGTCTGTTTTGCAGGGGATATATTTGACAATGAATTTGACTCGGTCAAAAATCCTGACAAGGTAGAAGAGATCCTGAGAGGGATCAAAAGTAAATATGGAGTATATGCTTGTTATGGAAACCATGACCTGGATGAACCCATACTGGCGGGATTTACCTTTGGCAGAGGGGACAGAGAAAATGATGATACAAGGATGGAAGAATTTTTAAAGGGCGCGGGCATCACGCTTCTCAATGATGAAGCCGTATGCGTGGATGATAAGTTCTATCTTGCCGGAAGGCGGGATTTCTCCAGGGCGCGGAAGGTGGAGGGAGGAAGAAAATCTCCTGAGGAACTGCTGGAAGGCCTGGATAAATCAAAACCTGTCTTTGTCATAGACCATCAGCCGAAGGAACTGGATAAACTGGCTGCGGCAGGGGCTGATATGGATCTGTCAGGACATACACATGACGGGCAGCTGTTTCCTGGGAATCTTCTGATAGGCCTTATGTGGAAGAATCCCTGCGGACATATAATAGTGGACGGGATGGACTCTGTGGTGACATCGGGAGTAGGCGTCTGGGGACCTAATATGCGCGTGGGGACAGACAGCGAGGTAGTGAAGATCACAGTTAATTTTCAACAGGCGCAAAAATAATTTTTGGGAAAGGCACTAACTGGGGCATTTAGACATAAACTGTATTAAATCCGCCAAGAGGTGCTTTTTTTGAAGACATTTCCAAAGCCGCTTACAGCCGACGAAGAAAAATACTACCTTCAAAAATATCAAGAGGGCGATATGGAAGCGCGGAGGATTCTCATAGAGCGCAATCTGAGGCTGGTAGCGCATGTAGCCAGAAAATATCAAAGCCCGGATGAGGATGTAGAGGACCTGATCTCTACAGGAATCATCGGGCTTATTAAAGCGGTGTCGACCTTTGACCACAGCAAGACCAACAGGCTGGCGGCATATGCGGCCAGATGCATTGAGAATGAACTGCTGATGCTGTTCCGCGTCCGCAGGAAGATGGCCAAGGAGGTCTCCCTGTATGAGCCCATAGGAACAGACAAGGAAGGTAATGAGATAAATCTGCTGGATATCATAGAGAGCACGAATGAAGATGTTGTGGACAATATGGAGCTGCAGCAGAACACTAAGAAGCTGTACGGCCTGCTGAATATAGCTCTGAACCAGAGGGAACAGGAGGTTTTAAAGCTCCGCTACGGCCTCTGCGGGGAGGAAGAGACGACCCAGAGGGAGATAGCCGACAGGTTGGGGATCTCGCGTTCATATGTATCCAGGATTGAAAAAAATGCACTGAAAAAGCTCAGAGAGTGCTTTACAGAATAAAGAGGAGTGGGAAGATGCAAAGGATAAAGGCATATCTGCTTAAATCTGAAGAATGGCTGCAGGAGCCATATATTGATAAAATAATGGAACTGCTGCCCCGGGAGCGGTATGAAAAGGCCAGGAACCTTAAAAATCCAAAAGCCAGGGCTCAGAGCGTGCTGGCGTATGCTTTGCTGGCGATGAAGCTGCAGGAGGACTGGGGGACGGGATTTATGCCGGATATACTGAGCGGCAGCAGAGGAAAGCCTTATCTTGAAGATTATCCGGATATTTTTTTTAATTACAGCCATTGCAGCAGGGGGATCCTGTGCGCTGTATCTGCCTGTGAGACAGGGGCTGATATAGAGACTGTAAAGCCCTATAAAGAAAAGCTGGCAGGAAGAGTATGCCATCCAAAGGAGCTTGAAATGCTGGAGCAGATTGCTGACCCGGACGGGCGGGCAGTTTTTTTTACGAGAATCTGGACTGCGAAGGAGAGCTATCTAAAATATCTGGGCTGCGGTATAGACAGGGAGATGCGCACTATCGACATGTCAGGATGCAGAAACAGGAGTTTTGACGTATACGGTGCCGGATTTGCAATGCTGGAGGGCGAAGGGTTCATGGCTTCAGTCTGCCGGAGTGAGCTCACGGTCCGGGAGGATGGGCAGGGCCTGCAGAAGGGCAGCACGGATAGCAGGATATCTGTACAGGAAGTATCAGGCAGGGAAATCTTAAGCTTCTGCGGCTTGTCTTTTTGAAGTTTTGTGATATAATCATATTATAATATTTTTTTTGCTTACACGGCGGGGCATCAGCCCCGGCTGTTCTTTTTTGGCAGTTCTGCCATTATTTCCATTTTATAAATGAATCGATAACCAGTCTAATTGAATTTTACCGGAAGGAGGTATGTTTTTTTGTTTTGCAGTATTTTATCAGCAGCTCTTTTGGGAGTGGACAGCAGGCTTGTGGAGGTGGAGGCTGATGTCAGTGAGGGGCTTCCCATGTTTTCCATGGTGGGATATCTGTCATCCCAGGTGAGGGAGGCGCAGGACAGGGTCCGCACAGCCATAAAAAACAGCGGGATCCGCCTGCAGCCAAAGAGGATCACCCTGAACATGTCACCGGCAGATTTAAGGAAGGAGGGAACCTCCTTTGATCTGCCCATAGCAATAGGGATTCTTGGTGCATATGGCCATTTAAGACCATCCTCCGTGGAAAATATCATGGCGGCGGGAGAATTAAGCTTAAACGGGGAAATACGGCCTGTCAGAGGGGTACTCCCCATGGCGCTCATGGCAAAGGAGTCAGGCTGCCGGCTCTTCCTGGTGCCGAGAGAGAACTTAAAGGAGGCACAGGCCGCCGGAGGCATTGCCGCATACGGAGCCGGGAACCTGAATGAGGCCATAGATATTATAGAAGGGCGCAGTATTTTGGAAAAGGCGCAGGATGAGGAAAGGTATCGGGAAGGAGGAGGGGAAGGGCAGAAAAATGATACAGAGCCGCTCAGGCATGAGAGAGAGGATTTTTCTGACATACTGGGACAGGAGGCGGGAAAGAGGGCCGCTCAGATAGCCATGGCCGGGCTGCACAATATATTATTCATAGGGCCTCCCGGGGCTGGCAAATCGCTGATCGCCAAAAGACTCCCCACTATCCTGCCGCCCATGTCGGAGGAGGAGCAGCTGGAGGTGTCAAAGATATACAGTATTGCCGGAATGCTGCCCAAGGGAGAGCCTCTCCTGAAAACAAGGCCCTTCAGGGCGCCCCATCACACGGTGACTGCCCAGGCCCTGGCCGGGGGAGGACGGTATCCCAGACCAGGGGAGGTGAGCCTTGCGCACAGAGGAGTGCTGTTTCTGGATGAACTGGCGGAATTTTCATCATCCACACTGGAAATACTCCGGCAGCCCCTGGAGGAGCACAGCATATGGATAGCCAGGATGGGAGGGAGCTGTATGTTCCCGGCCAGATTTGTGCTGGCCGCAGCCATGAATCCGTGTAAATGCGGGTATTTTCCTGATTTGGAGAGGTGTATCTGCACACCCGGACAGGTCCAGAGATATTTAGGCAGGATCAGCCAGCCGCTGCTGGAGAGGTTCGATATGTGTGTGGAGATCCCAAAGGCGGGATATGATGACATGCTGTCTGCGCCCCCGGGGGAGGACTCAGCCGGGATGCGCGCAAAGGTATGCGCGTCCATGGAGATTCAGGAGGAGCGCTACAGGGGGAGTGCGTACAGGTACAATTCAGATTTGGACGGAGAAGGCATATCCAGATACTGTGCTATGGACAGGGAGGCAGAGGAGATTATGAAAAGTGCATTTTACAGGCTGGACTTAAGCGTCCGCTCTTATCACCACGTTATCCGGACAGCCAGGACTATAGCGGACCTGGAGGGAAGCAGCATCATCAGGGGAGGACATGCGGCGGAGGCTGTATGCTACCGCTCTGCTGACAGGAAATACTGGAACAGGGGAGGGATATACTGATGGTGTCAGACGGAAAAGAGGAAGCATGGCTGTGGCTCTGTTCACAGCAGGGCCTTTATTATGGAGGGATCCAGAAAATAATCAGCAGATTTGGCGATGCGCAGGCGGCCTACAGCGCCGGGGATGAAGCGATCAGGGAGTGTCCGGGGCTGAGCCTGAAAATAAAAAATGAACTTGCAGGAAGGCGCAGGGGAAAGGCTTTCCTGAGAGAATATCATAAATGGAAGAAAGAGGGAATACATTTTATCAGCGCCGCACATGAGAAGTTTCCTGAGAGGCTTCGGAATATTCCTGAGAGCCCCTTCGGGCTTTTCGTAAAAGGAGAACTGCCCTGTCCCTTCAGGCCTGCCGTGGCTGTTGTGGGGGGAAGAAAATGTACGTCCTATGGAAAAAATATATCACAGGATCTGGGCAGAAAGCTGGCGGAGCATGGGGTGGAGGTCATCAGCGGCATGGCCTACGGCATAGACGGGTTTGCACAGCAGGCGGCCCTTGATGCGGGAGGGGCCTCCTTTGCAGTGCTGGGCAGCGGGGTGGATATCTGCTATCCCATATCTCACAGAGGCCTCTATGGGGCGCTGGCGGACAGGGGCGGCCTGATCTCGGAGTTTCCGCCGGGAAGCCCTCCTGCGGCATACCATTTTCCCATGAGAAACAGGATCATCAGCGGGCTGGCTGATGTGGTGGTGGTGATAGAGGCCAGGATGAAGAGCGGCTCACTTATTACGGCAGATTTTGCCCTGGAACAGGGGCGGGATGTCTATGCCCTTCCCGGCAGGTCGGGGGATGAATTGAGCGCCGGGAGCAATCGTCTGATAGCCCAGGGAGCAGGCGTTCTGCTGTCTGTACCCGCGTTTTTGGAGGAGCTGGGGTATGGCAGTGCAGATGCCCCCAAAATAAAAAAATGTAATATTGGACTTGAAACGAACGAAATTTTGGTGTATAGTTGTGTGGATTTACAACCCAAAAGCCTTCAGGAACTGGTAACAGAGACAAAGGCTTCTGCGGCAGCTGTGGCAGAGGCTCTTATAAGGCTGGAATTAAAAGGTTTGATCAAAGAAGTCTGGAAAAATTATTACATCCTGAGAGATGAATGATAAATGCCGAACATGGGGGTATTAGTGAATGGCGAAATATTTAGTGATCGTGGAGTCACCGACAAAAGTCAAAACAATTAAAAAATTCCTTGGCGCGAATTATGAGGTGACAGCATCCAACGGCCATGTAAGAGACCTTCCCAAAAGCCAGTTGGGAATTGATGTGGAACACGGCTATGAGCCGAAGTATATTACTATCAGAGGGAAGGGGGACATCCTTGCCGCACTCCGCAAGGAGGCAAAAAAAGCCGATAAAGTCTATCTGGCAACTGACCCTGACCGTGAAGGGGAAGCCATCTCCTGGCACCTTTCAAAAGCGCTGAAGCTGGATGACAGCAAAATGTACCGTATCACTTTTAATGAGATCACAAAGACAGCGGTAAAAGAGTCACTTAAGCATGCCAGAGAGATCGACATGGATCTGGTAGATGCCCAGCAGGCCAGAAGGATGCTGGACCGTATGGTGGGATATATGATCAGCCCGCTTCTGTGGGCAAAGGTAAAGAGAGGCTTAAGCGCCGGGCGTGTACAGTCAGTGGCGCTTAGGATCATCGGAGACAGGGAAGAGGAGATAAACGCTTTTATTCCGGAGGAATACTGGACCCTGGATGCCGATTTTACAGTACCGGGAGAAAAAAAGCCGCTTAAGGCCAAGTTTTACGGGACAGAAAAAGAAAAGATCCAGATCCGCTCAAAAGAAGAGCTGGACAAGATATTAAAGGGCCTGGAGGGTGTGAGCTATCAGGTGGCGGACGTCAAGAAAGGTGAGAGGACTAAAAAAGCCCCCCTTCCTTTTACCACCAGTACACTGCAGCAGGAAGCGTCAAAAGTCCTGAACTTTTCCACACAGAAGACTATGCGTGTGGCACAGCAGCTCTATGAAGGTATTGATATCAAGGGAAACGGGACAGTCGGTCTCATAACTTATCTGCGTACTGATTCAACCAGGATATCTGAAGAGGCTGATAAAGCAGCGAGAGAATACATTGACAAGACATATGGAAAAGAATATGTCTCAGGGACAGTCCAGGAAAAGAAGAGCGGCAAAAAGATCCAGGATGCCCACGAGGCTATCCGTCCCAGTGATATAGAGAGGACTCCCATATCACTGAAGGATTCTCTTTCCAGGGACCAGTACCGTCTCTATCAGCTTATCTGGAAGCGTTTTACAGCCAGCAGAATGGAAAATGCCAGATATGAGACAACTTCTGTCAAGATAGGCGCAGGTGAATACCGTTTTACAGTTGCAGCGTCAAAGCTGGCTTTTGACGGATTTATGGCTGTCTATGTGCAGGAGAGCGATGAACCTGAAAGCGGAAATGTGATGATGAAGGGACTGGATAAGTCCACACAGCTGGCGCTGAAGGAATTTGACAGCAAACAGCATTTCACACAGCCGCCTGCACATTACACAGAAGCAGCCCTGGTGAAGACTCTGGAGGAGCTGGGCATCGGACGCCCAAGCACATATGCGCCCACTATTACAACGATCATCAACAGGCGTTATGTGGCGAAGGAAAATAAGAACCTCTATATGACAGAGCTGGGTGAAGTAGTCAACAACATGATGAAACAGGCTTTCCCAAGTATAGTTGACGTGAACTTCACAGCTAATGTGGAATCTCTCCTGGATAAGGTGGAAGAGGGGGTTGTCACATGGAAGACTGTTATCAGCAATTTCTACCCTGATCTGGAGGAAGCGGTGAATATCGCCCAGGAAGAGCTGGAGAAGGTAAAGATAGAGGATGAGGTGACGGATGTCATCTGTGAAGAATGCGGAAGGAACATGGTCATCAAATACGGGCCCCACGGTCGTTTCCTGGCATGTCCCGGGTTTCCTGACTGCCGCAATACAAAGCCTTACCTGGAAAAAATCGGAGTCGCCTGCCCCAAATGCGGAAAAGATGTGGTGATTCGCAAGACAAAGAAGGGAAGACGCTATTATGGCTGTGAGGATAATCCGGAATGCGATTTCATGTCATGGCAGAAGCCTTCCAAAGAAAAATGTCCCGACTGCGGTGGCATTATGCTGGAAAAAGGAAATAAGCTTGTCTGTGCGGATGAGCACTGCGGACACGTAGAATCTAAAAAGTAACTGTGACATACATCTTGCGGAAAGCATTTTCAAAACACGCTCTTGAGGCCGGATTAGGAACAGTTACGAAAATAAAAGAAAGTGTATTTAATTTTCGCATTTTTTATTGAAATTCAAATAATTGTATGCTAAGATGTCTACATGATGACGTAGTGTCGCATTGGGCATAGCCAATCCGGGGTGATTGACAGAACAGGAGGAATAATGAGCGTACAGTTATTGGATAAGACCAGAAAAATCAATAAACTCTTGCATAACAATAATTCAAGCAAAGTTGTGTTTAACGATATTTGCGCTGTGCTGACAGAGATATTGAGTTCAAATATTCTGGTCATCAGTAGAAAAGGCAAAGTTCTGGGAGTAGGATTGAGTGAGGGCGTGGAAGAAATCAATGAATTAATTGTGGACAAGGTAGGCGGATATATTGATCCGATGCTGAATGAGAGGCTTCTTGGCGTCCTGTCCACAAAAGAGAATGTGAACCTGGAGACACTGGGCTTTGTGGGAGACAGTGTAAAGAAATACCAGGCGATCATCAACCCGATCGATATCGCGGGAGAGAGACTGGGCACTGTATTTATGTATAAGAGCAGCAGCCAGTATGAGATAGACGATATCATCCTGAGTGAATACGGGACCACTGTTGTGGGACTTGAAATGATGCGTTCCGTACACGAGGAAAATGCAGAAGAAAACAGAAAAGTTCAGATTGTGAAATCAGCGATCAGCACGCTGTCATTTTCAGAGCTGGAGGCGATCATCCATATCTTTGATGAGCTGGATGGCACTGAAGGCATACTGGTGGCAAGCAAGATCGCGGACAGAGTCGGAATCACCCGTTCAGTTATCGTAAATGCCCTGCGAAAATTTGAAAGTGCCGGCGTCATCGAATCACGTTCATCAGGAATGAAGGGAACATACATCAAAGTCATCAATGATGTAGTTTTTGATGAGCTTGAGAATATCAAAAAAGAAAAGATGAAATAAGCTTATACGGCGCGTTATACAGCCCGGGAACACTGTTGTTCCCGGGCTGTGTTTTGAGTATAAATAATTAAGAATCTAAAAAAAATATAAAAAGGACAAAAATGAGAAAAACAGAGAAAAATTAAGAATACATGAGGTAATTTGTGAATATAATTAAAATGAGCGACATAACTGCAGTTGCACATTTAACTCAATTTAACTAATATAAGAGCATCGGTTAGCACTCGATAAAAGTGAGTGCTAATAATTAAAAAAGTAAAAACAGATCTTAACAAATAAGGAGGAGATTTTTTATGAAGTTAGTACCATTAGGTGACAGGGTTGTATTAAAACAGTTTGAAGCAGAGGAGACAACAAAATCAGGCATCATCCTTGCAAGCAAATCCCAGGAGAAGCCGCAGGAAGCAGAAGTAGTTGCAGTAGGACCTGGCGGAATGGTTGACGGCAAGGAAGTTACAATGCAGGTAAAAGCAGGCGACAAAGTTATTTATTCCAAATATGCAGGAAATGAAGTTAAGTTAGATGACGAAGAATACATTATCGTAAAACAGAGTGATATTCTTGCAATTGTAGAATAAGCCTGATTATTTAACAGGTTTGTTTATAAATGTTCAGGCAGGCCGGACAGATCAGCGGTAAATGCGGATCGCGGCTGAAATAATTGATATAATATAGAAATAATATAGATCAGAAAACTAGGAGGAATCAGAAATGGCAAAGGATATTAAATTCGGCGCAGACGCAAGAGCAGCACTGGAAGCAGGCGTTAACAAATTAGCAAATACAGTAAGGGTGACACTTGGACCGAAAGGAAGGAATGTTGTCCTTGACAAGCAGTACGGAACACCGCTCATCACAAATGACGGCGTGACAATCGCAAAAGAGATCGAGCTGGAAGACGCTTTCGAGAATATGGGAGCACAGCTTGTAAAGGAAGTTGCTACTAAGACAAATGACGTGGCAGGTGATGGAACTACAACAGCTACAGTTCTGGCACAGTCCATGATCCACGAAGGAATGAAGAACCTGGCAGCAGGCGCTAATCCTATCGTTCTGCGCAAGGGTATGAGAAAAGCTACAGATACAGCAGTAGAAGCTATCGCAGCCATGAGCAGCAAGGTAACAGGAAAAGAGCAGATGGCAAGAGTTGCAGCTATCTCAGCAGGTGAGGACGAAGTTGGAAACATGGTGGCAGATGCTATGGAAAAGGTTTCTAATGACGGTGTCATCACAATTGAAGAGTCTAAGACAATGAAGACTGAGCTGGACCTGGTAGAAGGTATGCAGTTTGACAGAGGATACATCTCAGCATACATGGCTACAGATATGGAAAAAATGGAAGCAGTCCTGGATGATCCGTACATCCTGATCACAGATAAGAAGATTTCCAATATTCAGGAGATCCTTCCGGTTTTAGAGCAGATCGTACAGGGAGGCAAGAAGCTTCTCATCATCGCTGAGGATGTTGAGGGTGAAGCTCTTACAACACTGATCGTAAATAAATTAAGAGGAACATTCCAGGTAGTGGCAGTGAAGGCTCCGGGATATGGTGACAGAAGGAAAGAAATGCTTCAGGATATCGCTATTCTGACAGGCGGCCAGGTTATCTCTGAAGAACTTGGTCTGGAATTAAAGGATGCCACAATGGAACAGCTGGGACGCGCAAAATCTGTAAAAGTACAGAAAGAGAATACAGTTATTGTTGACGGCTGCGGAGATAAGGCAGAGATCCAGAACAGGATCGGCCAGATCAGAGCTGCAATTGAAGAGACAACATCTGACTTTGACAGAGAAAAACTTCAGGAAAGACTTGCTAAGCTGGCAGGCGGTGTTGCAGTTATCCGCGTAGGCGCTGCTACTGAGACAGAGATGAAGGAAGCTAAGCTCCGCATGGAGGATGCTTTAAATGCAACAAGAGCAGCAGTGGAAGAAGGTATCGTATCAGGCGGCGGTTCAGCATATATCCATGCATCCAAAGAGGTTGAAAAGCTTATTGAAACTCTTGAAGGTGATGAGAAGACAGGCGCTA
This sequence comes from Murimonas intestini, assembly GCA_003148945.1. Lineage (GTDB taxonomy): Bacteria > Bacillota > Clostridia > Lachnospirales > Lachnospiraceae > Murimonas > Murimonas intestini. The sequence goes on from QGGY01000003.1 coordinate 88,702, forward strand.
AGGTCATCTTAAAGGCACTGGAATCTCCTCTGTACCATATCGCAGCAAATGCTGGACTTGAAGGATCTGTTATCATCAACAAGGTAAAAGAATCTGCAGACGGCATCGGTTTTGATGCTTACAAAGAAGAATATGTGAACATGGTGGAAGCAGGTATCCTGGATCCGGCCAAGGTTACAAGAAGCGCACTTCAGAATGCAACAAGTGTAGCAAGCACATTCCTTACAACAGAGTCATGCGTGGCTAATATCAAAGAAGAGGCTCCGGCAGCTCCTGCACCGGGCGGAATGGGAATGATGTAATCTGTTCATCAGTTCTTAAGATTTTTATAAAAAATTCATAATAATGGAAGGGTGGACGCATGGACGTCCACCCTTCTTTGTGTTAAACTAAGAATTGACCCAAAAAGGGAGGATGGCCTTAAGGGGGCCGGCAGTAAAAACAGACGATAGGAGAAAGCGCAGATGAGCAACACAGATGATTTGAGCTTAAAAGGGAGATTTCATGAAGAGATAAGAAAGCTGAAGGTATTGAAGGGAAAAGCAAGACTGCAGTACATCTGGGACTATTATAAGCCTCTGATGGCAATTATCCTGGGCATAGTCCTGGTGATCACAATTATTGCGCAGATGGTGCACAATTCCAAAATCGATACGGTTCTCAGCGTAGCAATATTAAATGGTGCGGGCTTTGATGAGGAATCACAGGAGCCTCTGATCAATGGATTTGCAGAATATGCAGGCATCACACTGGATGAGTGGACAGAAGTCTCAATCGATTCCAGCATGACAATGGACCCGGGACAGATGGACACATATACGATGAGCAGCATGACAAAGATCATGGCCATGTCAGGTTCAGGAAGCCTGGATGTAATGCTTATGCCGGAGAGTGTATTTGAATATTATGCAAAGCGGGGAATGTTTGAGAATCTCGAGGATGTTCTGCCGGCTGATCTGATGGAACAGAATAAGGATGGGCTGAGGATGGAAGCACAGTATACAGAAGAAGAACAGTCTGAGAATATGAATGAGATGCGTGACGGCCTTGAGTCAGAAAAGGAACCGGCCGGCGAGAAGCTGCCATACGGTGTGGAGGTTGAAAGAAGCGGTGCACTGGTGGACCTCTGTCCGTATGAACCTGTGATAGCGGCAGTGTCAGTCAGCGCGGCAAATAGAGAAAATGCAGTAAAATTTGTGCAGTATTTACTTCACTAATGAGAAATTTTCAGGTATAATAAGAAATAAAATGTATAAAGAAACAGCAGGAGGAAAAAAATGAGCGATTTATACACAGAATTGCTGGTACAGAGAAAAACACCGGCAAGCGCGAAAATTTTAAAGGTTCTGATGATTGTGGCTACGGTATTTGCCGGGCTTCTGGGATTCACATTCATGCCTCTGGCCCTCGTGGTCTTTGTGGGAATGATCATCCTGTGCTATTTTAAGCTTTCCAGCTTTGATCTGGAGTTTGAATATCTCTATGTGAACGGCGAGCTGGATGTGGACAAGATCATGTCAAAGACAAAAAGAAAAAGAGTTGCAAGTATTGAGATGGAAAAGGTAGAGCTGGTGGCCCCTTTAAAATCCCACGAGCTGGACTATTACAGGAATAACAAGGGAATTAAGATCGTGGATTATTCATCAGGCGAGGAAGACCATGATATCTATGCCATTATCCTGAACGGGGAGAAGGGCATGCAGATGATCTACTTTGAGCCGAATAATATTATTTTAAATGATATGAGGCGTATCGCCCCGAGAAAGGTTAAAACAATGTAAAATTTTAGTTGCTGTTCACAGGGTGAACTGTAACCAGGAATAAATTTTTGTCGGAATTTCAGGTTGACAGCAGATTTTTTATCTGATAGACTAGAGAAACTAAATTAAAATAGTATAGAAGAGAGGAAGAAAAATCATGGGTAGTATTATTGGTGAAGGAATTACTTTTGATGACGTGCTGTTAGTTCCGGCATATTCTGAAGTCATTCCCAATCAGGTGGATCTGACAACACATCTGACCAAGAAGATTAAACTGAACATTCCGATGATGAGTGCCGGGATGGATACTGTAACGGAGCATCGCATGGCGATCGCGATGGCGAGACAGGGCGGTATCGGTATCATCCACAAAAATATGTCAATCGAGGCGCAGGCAGACGAAGTAGATAAAGTTAAGCGTTCAGAAAACGGTGTTATTACAGACCCATTTTATTTATCCCCGGAACATACTCTGGCAGATGCCAATGACCTGATGGCGAAGTTCCGCATCTCAGGCGTACCGATCACAGAGAATGGAAAGCTTGTAGGAATCATCACAAACCGTGATCTCAAGTTTGAAGAAGATTTTTCTAAAAAGATCAAGGAATCTATGACTTCAGAAGGCCTGATCACTGCTAAAGTGGGAATCACCCTGGAAGAGGCCAAAAAGATTCTGGCTAAGGCGAGAAAAGAAAAACTGCCTATCGTGGATGAGGACTTTAATTTGAAGGGACTTATCACCATTAAGGATATCGAGAAGCAGATCAAGTATCCTCTCTCTGCAAAGGACGAGCAGGGACGTCTTCTCTGCGGAGCAGCAGTAGGGATCACTGCAAACGTTCTGAACCGCGTATCAGCGCTTGTGGAGGCACATGTGGATGTGGTAGTGCTTGACAGCGCTCACGGCCATTCCAAGAATGTCATCAATTGTGTGAAGATGATCAAAGAAAAATATCCTGAGCTTCAGGTTGTTGCAGGAAATATAGCTACAGGCGAGGCAGCCAGAGATCTTATTGAAGCTGGTGTGGACGCCATCAAAGTAGGTATCGGACCAGGCTCTATCTGTACCACTCGTGTCGTGGCTGGTATCGGTGTTCCTCAGATAACAGCAGTCATGAGCTGCTATGAGGTGGCAAAGGAATATGGCATCCCTGTTATTGCAGATGGAGGCATCAAGTATTCAGGTGATATGACTAAAGCCATCGCAGCAGGAGCTAATGTATGTATGATGGGAAGCATCTTCGCAGGCTGTGATGAGAGCCCGGGAACATTTGAACTCTATCAGGGAAGAAAATATAAGGTCTACCGCGGAATGGGATCTATTGCAGCTATGGAGAACGGCAGTAAAGACCGTTATTTCCAGGCAGATGCCAAGAAGCTTGTACCTGAAGGCGTGGAAGGTCGTGTTGCATACAAAGGCAGCGTAGAAGACACTGTATTCCAGCTCATGGGCGGTTTAAGGGCAGGAATGGGCTACTGCGGGACATCTACAGTGGAGGCGCTGAAGGAAAACGGAAGATTTGTAAAAATCACTGCTGCTTCCTTAAAAGAGTCGCATCCTCATGATATTCATATTACAAAAGAAGCACCAAACTACAGTGTAGACGAATAAAGAAGACACTTAATGCCCCGGCAGGGAGCTTTCAGCGTATGGACGGTGGAAGCCCTGCAGGGGTGTTTTTCTACAGATCCCGATAGATGGATTACGGGGAGAGAGGTTCTGATAAGTATGGAAAACCAGGAAAAAAAGGAAAACAGCAGCAGTGTGCGGCAGAGTGAGAGAGAGCAGAGCAGGAGAGCTGAAATGTCCAGAAGGAGGCGCAAGAGGCAGCTGATGCGCAGAGTCACATTTGTTGTCTCAGGAATTCTGTTTGTGGCAGCGGTAGGGTCTATTATCTGGAATGTGGCAGTAAAAAAAGATACTCCGGCTTTTGTGAACCAGGGTGAGGAGAATATAACTGTTCCCAGGCCCGATATCGATGTTCAGCTGCTCACTGTAAATCCCAATTCCAGGCCTGGTATAGCTACAGACAGGATCAGGGGCATCGTAGTGCACTATACGGCTAATCCCGGCAGTACAGCGCAGCAGAACAGGGATTATTTTGAAAGCCTGAAGGATTCTCAGGAGACCTCTGTGAGCAGTAATTTTGTGATCGGCCTGGAGGGGGAAATCATACAGTGTGTACCCACAGCAGAGATGGCGTATGCGTCCAACAACAGGAACAGCGACACAGTTTCTATTGAATGCTGCCATCCGGATGAATCAGGCAAATTCACTGATGCTACATATAAATCGTTAGTCCAGCTGGTGGCCTGGCTCAGCCAGAAATTCGGCCTGGATACAGATGACATCATCAGGCATTATGATGTGACAGGCAAAGACTGCCCGAAATACTTTGTTGAAAATGTGGAAGCCTGGGAACAATTTAAAAAGGATGTTGCAGATTACATAGCAAAATACGACTAACTTATTATAACATAGACGGCATAAAGGAGTATATGTATGAGAGAGGAACTGGAAAACATAAGTAAAGGCTTCGAGGTGAGAAAAAATCTGATAGCGCTGCGCTCGGAGATAAAAGATCCGGCACAGAAGAGGGCTCTGGCGTATAAGCTGGGGGGAGACTTCGGAGTATTTACAAGGCTTCTGGAGGATGCTGATCCCAAGGCCAGAAAGAATGCGGCGCTTATTCTTGGGGAGATGGAGTGCGATGACCTCCTTCCGCTTCTGTATAAAGCATATGAGAGTGAGACTCAGCTCTTTGTCAGGGCGGAATATCTGAAGGCCATGGCACACTGTGACTATACCGGTTATGTGTCAAGGCTTAAGGGATGCCTCAAAAGGAATCAGGAAACCCGGTGGGAGGAAAGTGATATTAAGCATGTCAGGGAAGAAAATGCAGTGCTCAGGAGCATGATCCTTTCCGTTGAAAAGCCTGAGAAACACAGGTTTACAGGGTATGATAACCATTTTGACGTGATCCTTATGACGAACAGGAATTTTGGGGCTTTGACTCTGGCTCAGGCAGAAGAGGATGAGAGCTGCGGCAAGTCGGGCGTACATGGCGGGACTGTGCGCCTGGAGACAGATAATATCCGGAAACTGTTTAATATCAGGACATATACAGAGATGCTTTTTCCAATAAAAGGCGCATCCAGAATAATGGAGAAGGAGCCTGAGGCGGCAGCCAGGATCCTGGCCAGGTCAGGCCTGCTGTCATTTCTGGAGGAGAACCACAAAGGGGACGGGCCTTTTTATTTCCGTGTGGAACTAAAGGGGAAAATGCCTCTGGAGAAGAAAGGGAATTTTATACGCAAATTTGCTGCGGCTCTGGAGAATTACACAGATGGCAGCCTCTGCAATTATGCGTCTGACTATGAGATAGAGATCCGGCTTGTGGAGAAGCAGGCGGGAGGCTTTATTCCGCTTCTGAAGCTCTATACATATCAGGACAGAAGGTTCGAATACCGTCAGAACGCTCTGGCAGCCTCTATATCGCCTGTAAATGCAGCTGTCATGATGCAGCTGGCCAAACCTTACATGAAGGAAGATGCGCAGGTTCTGGACCCGTTCTGCGGTGTCGGGACAATGCTCATTGAGAGGAATATTGTTAAAAAGGCGAATCCTCTCTACGGGGTGGACATTTATCCTGAGGCGGTGGATAAGGGCAGGGAGAATGCCGGGAGGGCGGAGACTGTCATTAACTTCATAAACAGGGATATTCTGAGCTTTAAGCACGAATATTTATTTGATGAGATTGTTTCTGACCTGCCGGCTGTTACAAGGACAAAGGACAAAGGGCAGATCCTGGAGCTGTACAGTGCATTTCTGGACAAGGCAAAAGAACTTTTAAAGGAAGGCGCATACCTCTTTCTGTACACACCGGAATCAGATGTGCTGGAGCGTTGCCTGAAGGAAAGAAGAGAATATGAAATCCAGGAGTCATGGATATTTAATGAGAGAGAAGGCAGTATCTTCTATATAATAAGATACCATGAGGAGTAAGAAATGATAGGTACAATAGTAAATACGGGCGCCATCCTGGCGGGAAGCGCCATAGGCAGCGCAGTCAGGAAAGGGATCAATGAAAAATACCAGGGGGTGCTCTTTAATGCTATGGGACTTGCAGCCACAGCGCTGGGGATCAACACGCTGGTGGGAAATATGCCGGACAGTAAATATCCTGTTCTGTTTATCATCAGCCTTGCAGTTGGAAGCCTCCTGGGAACATGGCTGGATCTGGACGGCAGGTTCAACAGCTTTACCGGCAGGTTTTCCAGGACAAACCTGGGACAGGGACTGTCTACAGGAATCATGCTGTTCTGCTTCGGCACGCTGTCAATACTTGGCCCCATTGAGAGCAGCCTTCACGGGGACAATACCTTCCTGTTTACGAATGCCACGCTGGATTTTGTCACATCCATGACTCTGGCAAGTGCGTATGGGATAGGTATAGCCCTGTCAGGTGCAGTCCTGTTTTGCTGGCAGGGAGCCATCTTTCTGGGGGCAGGTTTCCTGTCAGGCTTTTTGACACCGGAACTCATGACTGAGATCTCCATTATAGGAGGTATATTGATTGCCAGCTCCGGGCTGTCCATACTGAAAATTAAGGACTGCAAAACTGTAAATATGCTGCCCTCCCTGTTGGTGCCTATAGTGTGGTTCCTTTTTTTATAATGTTTCCATCTTCGAGAATGAGAAGGATCCGCCTATTGCGAGAAGTACTGTTATGATGATCATGTATACAAGTATTCCGCAGAAGGCCAGTTCGTAACTCTCAGTGAGAGCCCATATGATGACAGCAATGATAATAGCCAGGGATATGACGATCATCTGTCCGAACATACGGAGAAATGATTTGCCTGTAGCTCCCAGCACATCACCAAGGAGAGCCTCGCTCAACACATTGAAATACAGCTTGTTGCCCAGCAGGCAGACGTACAGCAGCAGGTTCAGCAGGATGAGTACAGGCGACATCTTCACAGCAATGGCAAATGGCAGGATAAGCGCCAGCCCGTCTATGACAGCGCGTATGTGCTCCATCAGGGTGGCGTACCAAAGCTTTCTGAATGGAGTGTCCGGTATCAGGTAGGTGTACGGGTTTTCCAGCTCTTTTGCCCATTTTGTCTTATAGGCAGAAAACAGAAAGGCTATATAGGCTGCAGCTCCCGGAAGCAGAAAATACTGTGCAGTCATATCCAGTCCCTCTTTTTTGCCTGTCACCACAGCATAGATCAAAAAGCCGCTGACAGCCAGATTTACAAGAGTCATCCAGCTGAATATAAATGTCCTGTTTTTCTTATATTCCAGAAGCTGGCGGTAGAAGATGGCTTTGGCGCCTCCGCCCTTATACTCTACACTTGCCTGTTTGAAGGACTGCTTTTTGCCCAGGCGGCCTGATTCTCCCTGCATCTTTTTGTTGAGAAGCTCCTGATAATCATCAGCAAACTTCATAGCATCCTCATAATAGGCTCCTGTACATTTCATTCTTTTAGCCAGGACGAAAAGCAGGCAGGCGCTCACAAGATACAGGATGGTGCAGATGACATTGACAGTAGTCGGACCCAGGATGAGCAGCCTGATAAAAGCTATGTTCCATCCTATGATGGGGATGCACTGTACAAAGGGGTGGTCCAGGAAAAGTCCCAGTACGGCGAAGGACGGCTCCACAAAAAAGAACAGATATGCTGCAAAAAGGAGGAGGGCCGCAATCAGAAGATAAAGGCCTCTGGCCACCCATTTCATGGTATTATCTGAAAACCGTTCGTTTCCATATAATAAAACGACAAGGCTGCTCTCCAGAATGTTTTGAACGACAAATGCAAGTACGAAGTAAAGAGCCATTTTCCACGGGGCGATCTCAAAAAATACAATTCCGATTATTGCAAGTGCACTGTTCAGCACGAACCCCATCAGGTACTGCTTAAGCTGTGTATAGACAAGCACAGTCTTGGGATTTACTGGTGAGCTGAATACAAAGTGTACATCACTGGGCCGAAACAGCATGCCCTTGCGCTTTGCATAGGAGGCAAGCCCGGCCGGTGTGAAAAAACAGCATACAAAGGACAGTATGAAGACAAGTCCCTTTGGGGTATCCATACCCCACTGTGTGAGCATGGGACCCAGCGCGGACGCCAGAAATCCAATATAGAAAATCCCGATAAGGAGATACACATAGGTGACTGGCTTATGGAGGGCCCTTTTGATCCTGTTTTTCATAGAAGTCAGGTATAAATAACGTAGTCCGCCCATTTAATCGCCCTCTCTTTCTGTGATGCCGAAGAAGAGTTCTTCTATATCCCTGTCGGCAGCTTCCTCCTTTGTAAGAGAGGCTATGATCTTTCCCTTATCCATTACAAACATGACGTCCCACAAATCTTTAACCATTTCCAGCATGTGGGTGCTGACAAGTACTGTTGTACCGGAATCGCGCAGTTCCAGTATTGTTTCCTTCAGTTCTTTGATAGCTTTGGGATCCAGTCCAACCATAGGCTCATCAAAAAGAATGACCTTTGGCTTGATGGCAAGGGCACAGCAGATACTCACCTTCTGCATCATTCCTTTAGAAAGCTCATTTCCCAGCTTATCCAGTTTATCGTCAAGCTCATAGCGTTCAAACAGGGCGGCTACCTCTTCATCTGTGATGGAGGCAGAATATGCCCTTCTTATATATTCAACATGTTCTCTGACTGTGAGTGCATCGAACATAGCTGGAATCTCAGGAACATAGCCAAAGATCTTCTTGGCCTCAAGGCTTTTAGCCTGCATTCCCTGGATTCCTATTCCGCCTTCATAGCGCAGCAGCCCAGCGATACTTTTGATGATGGTGGATTTGCCGGCGCCATTGGGACCAAGCAGTATTCCCACCTGTCCGTCAGGAACCACAAAGCTCACCTGGTCAACAGCCAGGGTTTTCTTATAACGTTTTGTCAGATTCTGTATTTCAAGCATATGCTTCTCCTATATCTTGCTGTTGTAGGCATCCTTTAATTTCAGCTTTTTACCGTAGTGGAGTACGGAGGCTGAGTAAATACGGATCGACACAGCAGTGATTACTATAATGAAAACGATCATGAGTCCAATTGATATTGCCAGATCCGAGGCCGGTATATCACCATTGAGCAGCTTGAAGGGCACTGCAAATGGAGAAGAGAACGGCAGGTAAATGGCAAGCTTCTGAAGCATGGAACTGCTTCCGCTGGCTGTTATGGAAGTCATGTAGCCCAGGTAAAAAGAAGCCAGGGAGATCAGGACTACAGGCATCATAGCAGAGTTAATGTCTTCTATCTTGCTGACAGTAGCGCCGCAGACAGAGTTCATGACAGCATAGAGGATATATCCTAATATGAAGTAAAGCAGGATCAGCACAGCTGTCGCAGGTGTGAACGCTGAAAATGAGAGCGGCATGCCCATGATCGTAAAATCACCGGGTACAAGAGTTATATAAGATACTGCACTGACAGCGATCAGGCCGCCGAACTGCAGAAGCCCTAAAAGTCCCATGCCCAGACATTTACCGATGAGGATGCTGGATGGTTTGGCTGATACGATCAATGTCTCCATAACTCTGGATGTCTTTTCTGTAGCAATTGACATGGCAACACCGTAGCCATAGTAGTAAACTGCAAAGAAAATCAGCATGGTGAGCAGTACGCCGATGGCGAAGCCGCTCAGGTTCATATCTCCCATAGTTTCCACAGAATAGGGAAGCTCCTCCTGGATCAGCCCGATAGTAGCAGCATCCATTCCCGCATCGGAGAGGATATCTGAAACATATGATTTAGTAAGTACGTCAGCAGCATCAGATGTGCTGATCCCTGACATAAAGTCTTTAGTAATGATCTGAATGAACGGTTTTCCATCCTGTTCGATGATGTGTATAATGGAAATATTGCCGTCATTTGCCACAGATTCTTTATAGCCGTCCGCTTCCTGGGCTGTGGCGGCAATAAATTCTGTAGTTGGGAATGCACTCTGCAGAGCCGCTGTACTGTCAGCAAATTTTCCTGTATCATCTGCAAAATAACATTTGGAACTATATTCTGAGGCTGACGGCTGGGAGGCAGTATCCTCCTGTGCGGTTTCATCAGAGCCGCTGCCCGAGCCTATAAGGGCTGTCACGCCGCAGAAGCCTACAACAAGGATCAGCATGACTGCTGTTGTTATAATGAAAGCCTTTTTGCGCAGTCCGTCAAGAAATGTAAATTTACATATTGTCATTATCTGTTTCATTGTTCTGCACCTACCTTTTCAATAAAGATTTCCTGAAGGGACGGTTCTTTTATTTCGAATTTGACCGGATAGATCCCTGAATCGAGCAGATCTTTTAAAAATCCGTTTGCCATCTCATCGCCTGTGATCTTGTATTCAGTCTCATTGGCGCGCTGTTCGTGGAGCTTCAGATCATGCCTGGCCGCAATCTGGCTGATGTCCTGGGGACATCCAACGACGAGGTTCGTGTGGCCGTAGCCGGCCTTGATCCTGCTCAAATTGCCGCTTAGGACTGTCTTGCCCCTTGTGAGGATGATCAGGTCCTTGCAGTATTCTTCAACTACAGCCATCTGGTGGCTGGACATTACGATATATTTGCCAAGATTCTTAAGTTCCACAAGAAGGTCACGGAGGACTTCTGCATTCAGCGGATCCAGGCCGCTGAACGGCTCATCCAGAAAGATGAGATCCGGCTCATGGATCAGTGTGGAGATCAGCTGGACCTTCTGCTGGTTTCCTTTTGAAAGCTTCTCAGCAGGAGAATCTTTATATTCAAGGATCTGCAGCTTTTCGAGATATTTCAGTGCATTCTGCTTGGCGGAATGCTTGCTCATGCCCCGGAGCATCCCAAAATAGATCAGCTGTTCAAGTACCTTAGTTTTCATATAGATACCCCGCTCTTCAGGCATATAGCCAAAGCTTAAGCTGTCGCGGGTGATGCGGCTGCCGTTCCAGGAAGCAGTCCCGCTGTCCGGCGTCATAATTCCGAGGATACAGCGTATTGTGGTGGTCTTTCCGGCTCCGTTTGTGCCGATGAGACCAAAGATGCCCGGCTCATCCATAGCAAAAGACAAGTCATTTACGGCCGTCTTTGTGCCGAAAGTTTTGACAATGTGTTCAACTCTTAAACTCATTTTTCTCCTCCATGAATTTTACTCTAAATTTAAATGCTTTGATATGATATAGTGGGTGGCTTTAAATAAGACTGCACCCAGAATAACCTGTGTAATAAGGCTTGGTATAAATGTGGCATTGAGCCCTGCAAATGTGTAATAATTTCCTACCATGGCCGCATCAGTCAATACTTTAAAATAATCCTTCCAGAAAATGGTTGTTATTATCATATTCACAGTGGACGAACCGGCAAGGATCGCCATGTATGAACCGAATGCGGCAAGTACCTTGTGCTTTGCCATAAGGCTTCCCAGAGTTATGGAAAAATACATCATAAGTATCTGGACTGCTGTGGAAAGCGGTATGAGAAGCGACAGATAAGCAATACACTTCACACTGGACCCGTCAAATTCAGATACCATGGCTGCGGAAATTTCTGAAAAGTAATTTTGGAAGATGACAGCAGAGTGGGGAGTCAGCAGGAATAGAGCAAGACATCCGATCAGTACTGCAACATCTATAAAGCACCATATATAAAATATTATAAATTTTGTCCAGATCAGCTGGCCCGGGTTCACGGGCAGGGTATGCATCAGGTAACCCTCGTCAGTGAAGAGATTCTTGTAAAACCTCATCAGCAGATAGATGGTGGTTGATATGGAGACTGATACGATCCCCAAAACATAAATGAATACATATGCCCCTCCTGCAAACAGGCTGAACGGGACTTCAGCAGATACAAACATGGTGAATATAAACCTGCCCAAAAGGGCAAGGAAAATCATGGCGCCATGGATCATAAGCAGCAGCCTGTATGTGGCGGCCCATTCATATTTTAGCAGTTTTCCTAACATTTAAATACCTCCCTGAATAAGGTATCTACAGATTTACCCTGATTAAACCGGATATCGTCCACGGAAGAGAACATCCGGAGCTGGCCGTATTCCAGAAAAATGACTTCATCCAGAATATTCTCGATATCTGATATCAGATGTGTTGATATCAGGATCGTGGCATTCTCATCGTAGTTATTTATAATAGTAGAAAGTATGAAATCCCTGGCGGCAGGGTCCACACCTGCAATTGGCTCATCCAGGCAGTACAGCCTGGCTCTGCGGCTCATTACCAGTACCAGATGTACCTTTTCGCGTGTGCCCTTTGACATGGTGCTCAGCTTTTCATTTCTTTCAATGTGGAGCCTTGCCAGCATATCATAGGCCCGTCCCCTGTCAAAATCCTCATAAAAGTCTGAAAACAGCTCTACAGCCTGCGCCACCCGTATGTGTCTGTTTAAATAGGAACGTTCAGGCAGATAGGAGACGATTTTTTTAGTATCCACTCCGGGCTTTATGCCGTCGATCAGAACCTCGCCCTCAGTGGGGCTGATCAGGCCGTTTATCATCTTGATGAGTGTAGTCTTCCCGCTTCCGTTAGGTCCTAACAGACCGATAATGCGTCCGCTTTCCAAAGAAAGGTTCAGTCCGTAGAGGGCTGTCTTGGGGCCGAAGACCTTTGTAAGGTTTTTGCATTCCAGTATTACGCTCACGTATCTTCCTCCTTCGCCAGAATCTCCATCAATTTAAGTGTATCTTCTTTATTTAAGCCCAGGCGTGACATTTTCTCTAAAAAATCACGTATTTGGGATTCAGCGATTTCTTTTTTCATATCCTGAATCAAATCCACGTCTTCTGTAATGTAGCGCCCGCTGGTCCGCTGTGCATATACAAGGCCCGTGCGCTCCAGTTCAGATAAGGCCTTCTGCATTGTGTTGGGATTGACAGCAGCTTCAGCCGCAAGATCCCGGACGGAGGGCAGTTTTTCACCTGGTTTGTAGGTGCCTGATATAATGTCTATTTGGATACGTTCCAGAATCTGTGTATAGATAGGCCTTTCGGAATCCAGTGCCCATGCCATTCCTTCACCTCCGGTTCTTTAGAATAAATGTATCATTGTATTATTAACTTAATACAATGATATACATATTTTACAAATTTGTCAACTAACATTTGAAAAAAATAGAAAAGCACTTTGGCATGTTAACGTTGCAAAATTAATTATGTCGTTATATAATATAAAATGGAAATTAAGTTAGAGCAAACAGGAGGAAAAGACATGTCATATGTAGATGAGGTAATTGAGCGGGTAATCCAGAAGAATCCTGCAGAACCGGAATTCCATCAGGCAGTAAAAGAAGTTCTGGAGTCACTGCGGGTCGTAGTGGAAGCAAACGAAGAGAAGTACCGTAAAGAAGCAGTCCTTGAAAGACTTGTTGAGCCGGAGAGACAGATTAAGTTCCGCGTTCCGTGGGTAGATGACAAAGGACAGGTTCAGGTTAATACAGGATACCGTGTACAGTTCAATAGTGCTATCGGACCTTACAAGGGAGGCCTTCGCCTTCATCCGTCCGTAAACCTGGGGATCATTAAATTCCTGGGATTTGAGCAGATATTCAAAAACTCTCTGACAGGTCTTCCAATCGGCGGAGGAAAAGGTGGTTCTGACTTTGATCCCAAGGGTAAATCAGACAGGGAGGTTATGGCATTCTGCCAGAGCTTCATGACAGAGCTGTGTAAATATATTGGAGCTGATACAGACGTGCCGGCAGGTGATATCGGAACAGGAGCCAGAGAGATAGGTTACATGTTCGGCCAGTATAAGAGAATCCGTGGTGTCTATGAAGGCGTACTTACAGGAAAAGGATTAACATACGGCGGATCCCTGGCAAGGACTCAGGCAACAGGGTATGGTTTATTATATCTCACAAAAGAACTGCTTAAGATAAACGGAAAAGATATCAAGGGTATGACTGCAGCAGTTTCAGGTTCAGGAAACGTAGCTATCTACGCTATTGAAAAAGCACATCAGATGGGCGCTAAGGTAGTTACCTGCAGCGATTCTACAGGCTGGGTATATGATCCGGAAGGAATCGACCTGGATGCATTAAAGGAAATCAAAGAAGTTAAACGCGCAAGGCTGACAGAATACAAGAATTACAGGCCAAATTCAGAGTATCATGAGGGACGCGGAGTTTGGAGCATCAAGACAGACCTGGCTCTTCCATGTGCCACACAGAATGAGCTGCTTATCGAGGATGCCAGGGCTCTGGTTGAAAATGGCTGTATAGCTGTATGCGAAGGAGCTAATATGCCTACTACTCTGGAAGCTACGGAATATCTTCAGGCTAACGGCGTTATCTTTGCTCCAGGAAAAGCAGCAAATGCAGGCGGAGTTGCCACATCTGCTCTTGAGATGTCCCAGAACAGCGAGCGTCTGAGCTGGTCATTTGAAGAAGTAGATGAGAAGCTCCAGGGAATCATGGTAAATATCTGCCATAACATGGATGCGGCAGCTAAGAAATATGGTTTTGAAGGAAACTATGTAGTAGGAGCTAACATAGCAGGATTTGAGAAGGTCGTGGACGCTATGATTGCTCAGGGTGTTGTTTAGAAGTAAATGACTAAATAAGAGGCTGGTTAAAATAGCCGTTGAATGAGTTGTTGCCCCAGGCAGGAAAAGAAATGATAAAACCTGCCTGGGGTGTTTTTATTTTGAAATCAAAGCGTGTACATTTCATTAAACGCGAAAAAGGAGGTTACGATATCATGTGTGAAGTAGCTGAAAAAATTTATGAACAAGGGATAGAGCAGGGATTAGAACAGGGAGAGGAACAAAGTAAAAGAGAAGTGGCACGGAATCTTCATGCTATGGGGATGAAAGATATTGATATAGCACGGGCAGTGAATGTGAGCCTCAATAAGGTTCATGAGTGGTTGGAGTTTGTTTAACGATGACAGTAACAGAGTGAAGACAGGAGAGACAATGGACAGCAGACAAGTAAAGAAAAAATTGTACGAGTTAGGGGCTGATTTATGTGGAATTGCAAATATCAAGGTTTGAAAGTGCCCCAGAGGGATACAATCCATTAGATGTTATGCCTTCCTGCAGGTCTGTGATTTCATTTGCGTGCGGGTTCCCGGCAGGTACACTTGTATGTAAATCACCAGTACCATATACACGTGTCCGGAATTCGCTGACATCAAAATTAGACGCTATGGCCCTTGATTTATGTATATATATGGAAGAGGAAGGTTTTTTATCAGTACCGATACCCGCAAATGAAGAAGAATTTGATGAAAACACCGGGCGGTACAGATGCATTATTTCACAAAAACATGCAGCAGAGGCGGCGGGGCTGGGAACTATCGGAAGGCATTCCCTTCTTATTACACCTGAATTTGGAAGTATGGTATGGTTGGGTGCTGTTTTGACAGAGCTTGAACTTGAACCTGACAAAATGAAAGAAAGAATTTGTAATGACTGTAATTTATGTGTTGAAGCATGTCCTGTCAATGCGTTGGAAGACTGCGAAGTAAAGCAGATGGACTGTTGGAATTATGCATTTGGTGAGGAAAAGAGTAATTGGAGGATTAAGTGCCATAAATCCAGGGATATCTGCCCATATAATTTAGGATACCAGGCAGGAATATGAAGGCTCCTTTTCAGCAAAATTTTGATATTTCAATTTTTTGCTAAAGGGGGCCTTTTTCAGAGGAAGTTTCCATTTTTACGCAACGTCTCTTTTGATTTGAAGGGAGGATTTAGGAAGGACCAGGGGTTGCTGTTCACACGTCACCATCCCGCGAGGTGTTTTCGTGCGTATTTGCACGAAAATCCCGAGGTTTGCAGCGCGAAACGGCGGTTTTTGCCGTTTCTGTGCATCGCGGAGCGTGTTACTGGTCACGGAGTGAACAGTAACGACCAGGGTGAGGTTTTACACAAATAAAGGCGTCTTCCTTGCAAAAACCAGGCTGTTAGTATAAAATGCTTTTATATAGCGTTTTATGAAAGGAAGGTAATGAATCAGCTGTGAGTGGAGAAGAAAGCAGGAAGCCAAATAAAGTCAGGATAGCAAAATGTATCCTGGCCCATGGAGAAATATCAAAAGCTGAGATAGCTGCAAGGCTGGATCTGAGTATGCCTACTGTATTTAAAAATGTAAAAGAACTTATGCAGCTTGGTATTATAACAGATGGGAATGAATATCAGTCCACAGGCGGGAGGAAGGCAAAAGGCCTGTCGATCGCGGATCATATTCTGTATTCAGGGGGGATTGATATCACCCGGAATCATATCAGCTACGTATTTATTGATTTAAAAGGCAATTTGCTGTGCCGGAAAAGGATACGTATGCCCTATGAAAATTCGTTTGAATATTATGAAAGACTGCACGAAGGCTTTGCCTCTTTTCTGAAAGAGAGCGGGATAAAGAGCAGTAAAATTCTTGGGGTGGGTATTTCAGTTCCGGGAATCATAGATTCTCAGAATCAGCTGATCATTACTTCACATGTTCTTAAGGTGAGTAATGTGAGCCTGAAAAATCTAAGCCAGCTGTTCGAATATGACGTGTATTATGAAAATGATGCGAACAGCGCCGCAATCGCGGAATTTGCAGACAGCGGCAGGGATGCCGTCTATGTCTCGCTCAGTGACACTGTGGGCGGCTGCATCTATATTAATCAGAGGATATATATGGGAGAGCACTACAGGAGCGCTGAATTCGGACATATGAATCTTGTAAGAAACGGCGCTAAATGTTATTGCGGGAAAAAGGGCTGCGCAGATGTATATTGCTCTGCCAGAGTACTGTCCGGATATGCAGACGGGAGCCTTGATAAATTTTTTGAACTGCTGCAGGCCAGGGAGGAGGGCGCAGGGAAAATCTGGGAGAAGTACCTTGAGGATCTGGCTGTGCTTGTAACAAACCTGCGCATGGTGTTTGACTGCGATATTATTTTAGGCGGCTATGTGGGCGGGTATCTGAAAAAGTATATCAGAGAACTTAATAAGAAAGCAGTGAAATATGATCCTTTTGATAATGATACTACTTATCTGCGCACCTGCCGGTATGAGAGGGAAGCTTCAGCCGTGGGGATAGCCATGCGGTTTAATGAGAGGTATTTTGATACGCTGGCATAAATAATAGTGGTGTGCGGACAAAAGCTTCCGGGCTGTATTATTCAACGGATATAAGCGGAAGATAAATCACCGCACAAAATCCTCCGTGTGTACTGTGCATAAGGTCCAGGCTCCCACCGTGAACTTCCGCGATCTGGCGCACGATCATGAGGCCGAGGCCATGCCTCTGGTCTGATGTGCTGTTTCCGCACATCATATAATGAGGTGTTTTGACCAGACGTTCTAACTGTTCATCAGAGATTCCTTCTCCATCATCCTCCACGCTGACGGAACAACTGTCCTTCAGAAGATTTATGCAGATAAAGATACGGCATCCTTTCGGGTTGTGGACCTGGGCATTGATGATCAGATTTGATACCGCTCTCTTAAGCAGAGATTTATCGCCTGTGACCATGCAGACGGAAATGGAGTCATCTGTGAGCAATTCAATAGGATATTTTCCGTCCAGGTCCATGTTCAGAAAATCAACTATAGTTTGCCGTATGAGCCCTGTCAAATTAATAGGGATAAGATTTAGAGGCTGCATGTTATATTCCAGCTTAGATGCGAGATTGAGGTCATTGATCAGATTTTTCATCCGCATGCTCTGCTGGCGTATGACGGCAGCCTTTTTCTGGTCTTCCGGGGAAAGGAAAGGACTGGTCTCCAGCTGGCCTGCGTACCCCATTACCATAGACAGAGGGGTTCGGATATCATGGGAAACTCCTGATATCCAGTTTGCTCTTGCCTGTTCCTGCTTCTTTAATTCATATTCCTGATGCTTCAGTTTCTCGGCAGTCTTGTTGATGGCCTGTGCGATGCCGGAGAACAGCCCCTTTTCCTTAACATAAACCTCCTCATCACCTGGCAGTCTCTCGACCCCATCCACTATGGGACGGACAGAGCGCAGCAGCCGGAAGGTAACGGTCAGATAAATAATAAGGAGGAGCAGCAGATTTAAAAACAAAAATATAAGAATCGTCTGCGGCATGTGGGCGATCATCTGATAATCGAATGTATTCCACATGAGTTTCCAGTAGCTTTTTTTAGGAAATCCCAGGACTATAAGCCCATCGGTGTGTTCGCTGGTGGCAGTGGGGTAATCATTCAGATACCCTCTTGTCAGCAGGGAGATCCAGCCCAGATCGTATTGCAGCGGGATATCTGAAGGGAGATTCTCGCTGTGCCAGACTACCTTCATATCCTGGTTATCTATCAGGATCGCCCAGGCGTTTTTCTGCCTGAGTGCATCCATTCCGTCTTGTGAGAGGATATACTGATGGTCACTGCCGGCAGTGAGTGAGAAAGAGACAGTATCGGCACAAGTCCAGGCGCTGCCATTTCCTATCTGTTTGTATGAAAAAATGATAAGAAGGGCCAGGTTCAGAAATACCATGAGAAAAAGAGAAAACATCAGTACGCCGAAAAAACGCCGTATGAGTTTTGGAATACTTTTCATCGGGGAACCTCCTTAGTAATGAGCCTGTACCCCAGGCCTTTTACAGTGACAAGAGAAACAGGCCTGGATGGGTTGGCTTCTATCTTTTCGCGTATCCTTCTGATATGGGCCATCAGAGAATTCTCGTATCCGAAGGGATTATCTCCCCAGAGTGCCTCACAGAGCATATCTATAGTAACTATTCGCCCGGCATTCCTGGACAGCACACTTAGAAGCTCATGCTCTTTAGCTGTGAGTGCGATGATATCCTGGCCTTTTATTATTTCGGCCCGGGTGAAATCTATGCTGCACGCGTCCAAAGTGACGTAAGCGGCCTCATTTTTGTAGCATCTGCGTAAAATAGCACTGATGCGGAGCGTCAGTTCCAGTGGAAGGAAGGGCTTGACCATATAGTCGTCAGCCCCCAGCCCAAGGCCTTTGAACTTATCGTCATCTTCACCTCGGGCGGTAAGAAATAAAACAGGAAGATCTGAAAACTCGCGTATCCTTCCAAATAAAGAAAATCCATCTTCATCCGGAAGCATCACATCCAGGACGGCAATCTGCGGCTGATGGCTGCGGCAGAGGCGGAAGGCTTCTGCCGCAGTGGCGGCCGTCTCTATTTTAGAGTAACCGTCCTCTTTTAATATGGATATTAACATTTCTAATATGTCAGGTTCATCATCAACAAGAAGAATCTTCTTTTCCTTAATATAATCAAAAGACATTTTATGGCCTCCTATGACTGAATATGGTACAGGCGTACAGAAAATCCATTCCTTCGCTAAAGGATGGGTGTATATTCTCGTCAGGCTTGAAAGGACCTCGGCGGTGTTTACATTATATCATTTCATAAAATAAATTAATTGAGCCGAATCGTAAGGTAAATGTAAGGTGACGGGAAGGATACTGTAAGGTTGGGAATTTATAATAAAGTAAAACCACGGAGGTATTAGTATGAATGTAATAGAGACATATAATCTGACCAAAAGATACAAAGATTTTACAGCAGTGTCGAATTTGAGCCTCAGTATTCCAAAAGGAACTGTATACGGCTTTCTGGGGCCGAATGGGGCAGGTAAATCTACCACAATGAAGATGCTTCTGGGGCTGACAAGGCAGACAGAGGGAGAATTTATGGTGGATGGAAAGACTTACCCCAAAGAACGTATGCAAATATTAAAAGAGATAGGTTCGTTCATCGAGGCGCCTGCATTTTACGGGAATCTGAGCGGAGAGGAGAATTTGGATATCATCCGCAGAATCCTGGGGCTTCCCAGATCAAGCGTAGATGATGCATTTGAGCTGGCAGGACTGACACAGCATAAGAAAAGGCTGGCCAGAAAGTATTCTCTGGGGATGAAACAGAGATTGGGGCTGGCCGGGGCATTGATCGGCAGGCCGCCTATACTGATACTGGATGAGCCGACTAACGGCCTGGACCCTGTGGGGATACATGAGATCCGGACATTGATCCGTTCCCTGCCGGAAAAATACAACTGTACCGTGCTGGTATCCTCACATCTGCTGTCGGAGGTGGAGCTGATGGCAGATGAGGTGGGAATATTAAATCATGGAAGGCTCCTGTTTGAAGGGCCGTTGGAAGAGTTACGGCGTGATGCTGCCTCCAGGGGATATACCTCAGATAATCTGGAAGAAACTTTTCTGAGGATGATAGAGGAGGATAACGAGAGGAGTGAAGGAAAAATATGAGCATAGCAATGGAATGCAGAAAACTGAAGAGGACAGGGTTTCTGCCTGCTGTTCTGGGAGTTGGGCTGCTCTCAGCAATGATACCTGTGGTAAATATGGCCGTGAGGACAGAGCTGTATGTTGGCAGGCAGGAACCGCCTTTGCAGATCCTTATGGAAGCAAACTGGCAGATGATGGCCATGCTGAACATATTTTTGATCATTCTGGCAGCCTGCGTCTTGTATCATACAGAATTCGCCGATAATGCAGTTCAGAAGATGGATACACTGCCGCTGAATCCCGGAAGCATTTTTATAAGTAAGGCCATCATCCTGGCAGCCGCAGCTGCCATTTTAACTGTTTTGGAGTCAGCAGGTTTTGCAGCCTGTATTTTCAAATGGTTTGGCCTGCCGGAAGGCTGCTGGCTGGAGCTGGCAAAAAATATGGGGTATTCATTGGCTTTTACCCTGCCTGCAGTCATCCTGATGCTGGCCATAGGATCTGCCTGCAGGAACATGTGGATATCCCTGGGAATCGGGGTTGCCGGTTTATTTGTGGTAATAATTATTCCTCCTGATATGCTTGCTAAATCAGGTCTTTACATGTTTCCTTTTGCACTGCCGTTCCAGCTGATTTGGGATGCTGATGGGCCGGGTGCTCTTAATCTGTTATATGCTGCCGGAGCAGAGGTACTGATATTTGTGGGGGCGGAAGCACTCTATCTGAAGGTCAGGAGGTATTTTGTATGAGCTTTTTTTCACTTGTCGGCATGGAATTTAAGAAAATACGCCGTTCTAAAATAATCTGGGTTTTACTGCTCCCTGTTATACTGCTGTGGATTCCCCCTGTGTTGAATGCTGATATAAATTTTACTATGCAGACGGAGGGTATATCCCCGGAAAATAATTTTTTTATACAGAGTTTTATGGGGTTCTCATGGTTCATGTTTCCGGCGGGTATGGTCATCTGTACAGTCATGCTGAACCAGACAGAGCGCAGCAACAAAGGAATCCTGAAGATGCTTGCGCTGCCTGTGAGTCCGGCAAAACTGGCGCTTGCAAAGTTTTTCGTACTGCTGGCACTGGCAGCTGTACAGATGGCCTTCATGGCCGCGCTGTATTTCCCCAGTGCAGCGGCAGCTTCCAGCCTTCAGGACTATGATTTTATGTTGAGCCCTCTGGAGATAATTAGGGAGACAGTCGTGATATATCTGGCATCAATACCTATGGCCTCCGTATTCTGGCTGCTGGCTGTCTGCATTGAGACTCCTGTATTCTCTGTTGGAATAGGGCTGGCATCCATTGTGCCCTCGGTGCTTATGCTGAATACGAAAGCCTGGTTTTTATATCCTATGACGTATCCGTTTTTTCTGGTCACATCTAAAATGCATGAACTGGCCTCAAACATGGGGGAATTTACGGTAGATATTGTACCCTGGGTCTGGGCGGCAGCCATAATTACGATCCTGTGTCTGGCAGGAGCCTGTTTCCGTTTCGGACAGGCAGAAAGGAGATAAATATTATGAAAGAAAAAATTATCACAGCAGTCAGTTCAGTCCTCATCTTTATTCCATGGACGATCCTGATCCTCAGAACAAATAAGTGGGCGCTGGAGAGTCCGGCAGCAGAAATACTGATCTTTTCCTACGCAGGATTTATGATAGCCAGTGCTGCCTTTGTTATCTGGGGATATATAAAAGAAAAAGTACAGAACACACTGATGAAAGGCTGCCTTGTTATTAATTGCCTTTATGGGGTGGGAGGAGCGGCAGCTATTATCATGATGCTGGTCCAGAAGCTGGTATAAATGCGCATTGTGTTTCCGGCGTCCCCGGGACACGGGCTATCAGCAGCCGGCCGTAAGAAAATTATATTGCCATCCGCCGCACTTATCGTGTAGAATAGAAATCGATATAAGGAGGCGGCAATGATAAAGAATGGATTTGAAACAGCAGAGAGTGAAAGCAGGACACCGGACGGGAACGGATGTCATGCCGAGTATCAGGATGGATATGAAATATTAGTGGTTGAGGATGACGCTGACATCAACCAGCTTTTGTGTAAAATATTAAAAAAGGCAGGCTATGCAGCCACGCAGGCTTTTTCTGGTACAGAGGCCAGGCTGCTTCTGGGGATATCTGTTCCGGATATGCTTATACTGGATCTTATGCTTCCGGGTCTGACAGGAGAGAAATTGATAGAGCTGATACGGGGAGAAATGGGGCTGGACATACCTATTCTCGTGCTTTCAGCCAAGGCAGGACTGGAAAGCAGGGTAGAGGCATTAAAAAGCGGGGCTGATGATTATCTTTTAAAGCCGTTTGAGCCGGAAGAACTGCTGGCACGTGTATATGCGGTTCTCAGGCGCTGCCGGGGACAGCACGGCTCTGATACGGAGATACAGCCGGAAGGGCAGGGGGCCGGAAAGAAGGGCTTAAAGGAATTGTCTTATAAAAAGCTAAGTCTTTTTCCTGAGGCAAGGCGTGCTGTTATAGGTGAGAGAGAACTGCCGCTGACGGCCCATGAGTTCGATATCCTGGAATTGCTCATCTCACAGCCGGAGAAGGTATATTCCAGGGAAAATCTCTATGAGCAGGTCTGGAAAGGCGGCTATTATGGTGAAGATAATACTGTTAATATGCATGTGAGTAATCTGAGGAAAAAGCTCTTGGCAGCGGATCCGGGGGAAGAGTATATAAGGACCGTGTGGGGGATAGGATTTAAAATGGCATAGACTGTATTTGCCGGGGCAGGAGCTGGCCGGATATCTTTATGATTTCTTTAAACTTTCTTGAGTACTTATTTAGATGGGAATGGCTATAATGAATCTGTCATTGAGAGATGACATGATGTTGGGGCAAAAGGTCTTTTAATCCTGGCATCATGTCATTTAATATAAGGAGGAAAAAGGGCGGCCGTTTTCTGAGGCTGCAGAAAAGGAAATGAAAGAATATGTAATTGAAGCCAGGGACTTAAAAAAGTCATATGGGGATGTATGTGCTCTTCAGGGGATAGACATAACCGTTGGACGGGGTGAGATCTATGGTCTCATAGGGGACAATGGGGCAGGCAAGACGACATTTTTGAAACTGCTGACAGGGCAGGTATGGCCGGACGGCGGAGAGTTGAGGATGTTTGGAGCATTTCAGCCAAAAGATCTGGAAAGACAGAGAAAACGCACAGGGGCAATCGTCGAAGCTGCGGGCTTCTATCCAAGGCTTACAGTGGAACAGAATCTGGAGTATTACAGGATCCAGCGGGGAATACCCGGGAAGGGGCGGATGAAGGAGGCTCTTAAAACAGTGGGACTATTGGATCAGAAAAGATCCAGAGGAGGGAATCTGTCCATGGGAATGAAGCAGCGTCTCGGACTTGCAATAGCACTGCTGGGAGAGCCGGAGCTTCTTATACTGGACGAACCTATCAATGGACTTGATCCCAGCGGTATTATCGAAATGAGGAATCTGCTGCTGAAGCTCTCCAGAGAGAAGAATATAACCATTATCCTTTCCAGCCATATCTTATCCGAGTTGGAGCAGACGGCAAATGTATTCGGCTTTCTAAGCAGAGGGTATCTGCTTGAACAGGTCTCAGCCAGTGAACTAAAGGAGAGGTGTTCGGCCTATATCAGCATCGCTGTGTCCGAGCCTGGGAAATATACAGCATTTCTTGAGAAGGAACTGAAAGAGACAGGATACCAGGTGATGCCTGATGGAGCTGTCCGTATCTGCTGTCCGACATGGGATATTCAGGAATACAGTGCGCTGGCCAGCCGTCATGGGATAGACGTGTACGGCCTGGAAAAGAAGCAGGAGGCTTTAGAGGATTATTATATGAATCTGAAGAACAGGGGGAAACTGGCATGCTGAATTATATTAAAAGTGAATTATACAGGATAGCTCATGGCAGAGAAATC
Organism: Murimonas intestini; assembly: GCA_003148945.1. Lineage (GTDB taxonomy): Bacteria > Bacillota > Clostridia > Lachnospirales > Lachnospiraceae > Murimonas > Murimonas intestini. The sequence continues at coordinate 112,568 of QGGY01000003.1, forward strand.
TATCTGGTAACGGCTGCTCTGGCCGGACTGACGCTGCTGATGAATCTGGTATTGTTTATTTTTGACAGAGCTACTCCGGATTTTCCGTATGCTACAGTCCAGTTTTCAATGAATACACTTATAAGCAGCCTTCCCGCCATGTTTCTTGTCTCACTTGTAATGGTAAATTTTTTATTCGGGGAGGAATACAGGAACGGGACGCTGAAAAACCTTGTATCCTTTGGAATACCAAGGATAGTGTTTTTTGTTGGAAAATGTACAGTGTGCCTGATCTGCCTGGCAGCCTGTCTGGCCGTTGTTCTGCCTGTCTATATAGGAAGCGCTTACCTGCTGCTGCATGAACCTGGTTTTCTTTCTGTATCAGTGATGCTTAGAGGAGTTGCCGCTAATATTCCGGCCTCCGCTGCTTCAGCCGTCCTGGCGGTGACATTGCTCTGTCTTCTAAAGAAGGAGATAAATGTGGTCATCTGGTGGATGGCGATCATGTGGGGGATTCCCACAGCCAGTTTTTTTATTGGTCTGAAAGTTGATATAGTGGAAAAGATATCAGAGTGGATGCCCTGGAATTATCTGCAGTATGAGGTGGCGGCAAATATGAGCGGGGTATACAAATGTCTCTGGGAGACACCTTCAGGCCTGGCTAAATGTATCATTGCGGGTCTGGCGGGAATTATTATATTTACAGCTGCGGGAATTGCAGGTTTTAGAAAAAAAGAGATTCAGTGAGAATGAGCCGGGGAGGGGAGCAGAAGATGCTTTATGGGATACTGGCAGCAGTAAGTCTGGCAGCTCTGTGGATAAGTGTCCGCTATATTGGGCTGAGAAAGGCGATCCGTAATTCAGACAGGGAGCTTCAGGAGATAACAGAAGACCTGGAGCAGAACAGGATAGTTAAGATGTCAGTGCCCTGCCGGGAACTGGAGGGCCTGCTTATTACTGTGAATGAAGCCCTGGAAGGCATCCGCAGGCAGAAAGTGGCCTATGAGGACAGGGAGGCAAAGCTTCAGAGGCAGATAGAGAACATCAGCCATGATCTGCGCACTCCTCTTACAGCAATTATAGGATATCTGGATCTGATAAATACAGAAACACTTGGTGAAGATGATGCGCAGTCGTTTGAGACAGTAAGAAAAAGAGCAGGAATGCTTCAGCGCCTTGTATCCCAGTTCTATGATCTGGCAAGACTGGAAGCAGGTGATTACAACTTAGACATGCAGGAGGCAGATATAGGCAAGATGCTTCGCGAGGAGCTGCTGGACAGTTTTGGTGATATGGAGCAGAAAGGTATCCAGGTGGAGGTAGAGATACCTGAGAGACCTGTCATGATATGCTGCGATCAGGATGCCATGGGGAGGATCTTTCTGAATCTGATCCAGAATGCCGGCAGATATGCTGCCAGCACTTTGAAGGTAGCTGTGGATGTCCATGATAAAATAACAATGATCTCGTTTGAAAATGATGTAAAGGAAATGAAACATGAGGAAGCAAACAGGCTTTTTGACAGATTCTATACTGCTGACCCGGCGAGGGGACAGGGAGGAACAGGACTTGGGCTTACCATTTCCAGGCATCTGACAGAGTCTATGGGAGGAATCATGGATGCAAAGCTTACAGAAGAAGACGGAAGAGAGTGGCTTAAGATCGTAAGTTGTTACTGTTCACTCCGTGACCAGTAACCGTAAGTTCTTTCAAATCTATTTGACAGGAGAGCTCTTTTGTGATATATTCTTAACAAGCAATTGAAAGGGAGTAGCTGAACATCCAGAGATGGATGGGTTTGAAATCGTCAACCGATGCCGTATGGCATCCGTATCAAATGAGATAGCAAGACTTTTATTGTGGCAGATGTCATAATAATGGTCTTTTTTTGTATACTAAATTAACCCTGTGATATCTGTCATACACTTGCTGAAGAAAGAGAGGATATCATGAGTAAAGGGTTAGAAAGAAAAGAAATTATGGAGGCCATATGGGCCGGAGAAGCAGCGCTGATCAGTCTGACAGAGGCCGGGGAAAGGCTGGGAAGTGCCAGAAACTGGGGTATATTTGATATGCTGGGAGGTGGCTTCATCACGGATTTTGTAAAGCATTCCAGAATGAATGATGCTGCCAGATGCATGGAAGAAGCCAGGAGGAATCTGAGGATTTTCCAGCGGGAATTGAAGGATATACAGGTTCCGATGGAATTTAGTATAGAAGTGAACGGTTTCCTTTCATTTGCTGATTTCTTTTTTGATGGCCTGGTGGCTGATTATCTGGTGCAGACAAAGATCAATGAGGCCCGAGAACAGGTGGAGGATGCTAAAATGCATGTCAGCCGCCTTTTAGAAAAACTGAAAACCATACATGAATAAAAGAGGCGTTTGCAGAAGAGGCAGGCGTTTCGGTGAACTGATGAAAGGAGAGTAACTATGGGTTGTCTTGGAAATTTATTGTGGTTTATTTTTGGAGGAGCATTGAGCGGACTGAGCTGGTGCCTTGCTGGATGTCTCTGGTGTATAACAATCGTTGGTATCCCTGTGGGGGTACAGTGTTTTAAGCTGGCAGGTTTGAGTTTTTTCCCATTTGGCAAGGAAGTGCGTTACGGCGGAGGCGCCGGATCATTTTTGCTCAATATTGTCTGGCTGCTGTTATCAGGTCTTGTCCTGGCAGTAGAACACGCCATTTTTGGCATTGTACTCTGTGTGACTGTAGTCGGAATACCTTTTGGGCTGCAGCAGTTCAAGCTTGCTAAGCTTGCTCTGATGCCATTTGGGGCTGAGGTGTATTAAATTCAAGCCATGGAGCGGGATGCAGTACTGGATAGCATAACAAAATCAGGAGGAATAAGAAATGAAAGACAGACCTGTATTAGATAAAAAGCTGGATAGCAAAACATTTCGGGAGTTTTACTATTTAAAGGAAGAACTAGTGGATTTTTGCAGAAAAAACGGATTGCCCGCTTCAGGAGGGAAGATAGAAATCACGGACAGGATTGCTTACTTTCTTGATACAGGAAAAGCGATGCCGGTTTCGGCTGTACGGAAAAAAGTTTCGGCTATGGGGGAAATTGATGAGGATACAGAAATAGAACCGGACTTTGTCTGCAGTGAAAGGCATCGGGCTTTTTTTAAAGAGCACATTGGGGAGAGCTTTTCTTTTAATGTGGCATTTCAAAAGTGGCTAAAGAACAATACAGGAAAAACCTACAGACAGGCGATTGAAAGCTATTATCAGATCTTGGAAGATAAGAAAAAGGGTAAAACTGTTATAGATAAACAATTTGAATATAATACATATATTCGTGACTTTTTCGCGGATAATAAGGGAAAATCATTGGACCAGGCAATTAAGTGCTGGAATTATAAAAAACAGCTGCAGGGACATAATCGATATGAAAAGTCGGACCTGGCAGCATTGGAATGACAAGTTGGGATACCTGGGGTGGGGAATATTAAGAATGAGACCGTGGGGAAATACTGCATAATCTGAAAAAGGAGATGCTCCTATGGGAACATCTCCGCCGAAGGTACTCTTTTTAGGGATTATAATGGTCAAAATCTGTGATTTCCCGGTATCGGGCAGCGATGGCATCCGTGATGGGAATCAGCCGGCAGTCCTCAATGGTATAGATCTGGTCGCAGAGCTGCTCAATATCCTGAAAACGGTGAGAGGTCAGAAAAATAGTTTTCCCCTCTGCTTTTAACATACGGATAATGGCTTTGACATCCTCATAGGTTTTATAGTCCAAAGCGTTGAAGGGTTCGTCCAGAACCAGGATATCCTGGTTCTCCATAATTGCCTGTGCCAGTCCCAGTTTTTGTTTCATGCCCAGAGAATAGTTGTCTGTCTTCGTGGTATTATCAGGGTCAAGGCCCACCTTGACCATAGCGTCTCGGATTTCACGGTCACCGATTTTTCCCTGAATGTCAGCAAGAAATTTTAAATTACGGAACCCGCTGTAGATGCCGATAAATCCCGGCGAGTTAATAAATACCCCCATATTTTCAGGAAAATCCATGCCGCCTTCTCCAAGCTGTTTTCCCCGCACGAATACGTTTCCCGTGTCCGGCCTTTCAAATCCGCATAATATCTTGAATAATACTGACTTTCCGCTTCCGTTGGCGCCTATAAGCCCAACGGTTTTTCCTTGTTCCACGCACAGAGAAACATTTTTAATGATTTCATGTTTGCCGAAGCTTTTTGATATATTCTGAAGTTCAATATATGGTTTCACATTACATCCTCCTGATTCCATTATTTTTTATATCCATATTTTAATAACCATCCAAGCATAAGTACAAGTGCGAAGACCAGAATACCTATTGCAGTAAGGGCTGGAATTCCGGCTTCTGTTTCAAAAAGGCCGGTTCGGGCTGTGCAGGAAAGTCCCAGCGGGAGATAGGCGGTACACGATATGGGTATCACGCAGAGCAGATTTCCGGCAAGCAGCACCAGGAATCCCGCGGTGATCTGTCTGCACAGCAGGTATACGGCAAACATGATCAGGAACTGCAGCATGGTGTCAAGAAATTTCATAGTCAGGGCAAACAGCAGTATTTTTCCTGAAATTATGTGGATTCCTCCGCCAAAGACACAGGAACTTATGACTGCGCCCAGAAACCAAATGACAGTGTACAGAAAAAGGAATTGCCCGCAGACTGATAAGATACCACCCATCAGCTTTTTTCGGCTTTTTACGCGAGTCAGCAAAAAGAGAGATTTTCCGTTTACTGTCTGCTCTATAAATATCGCCAGTAAATAAAGAGGCGCGCCGTTTACGATCAGCATTTCAAGAAATGGAAGAATCTGAAAATAGCCTGTTCCATGTCCCGAAAATAAATAGTTTATCCATTCCTCATCCGGCATAGAACCGGAAATTCTCAATCTTTTGTACAGGATAACGACTGCGGCAGTAATACACAGGATAAGGAAATTCCTGGACGTCATGAGCTGCCGGCGGTAGTACGGTGCGATTCCGTGACATTTCTTCGGAAACGTGATATTGAAACCCCACCAAAAGCCCCTGACAGAAACCAGGATCACAGAAATCATTGCACATACCGTAAAGCAGGTGATCAGAAAACGATGTGGTGTACCTATGTTATGATGCAAAATCAACAGATGGTTTAACCCTGTAAAGGGCATATCCTGCAGGATTGGGGCTTTTATCCAAAGAGCTGCAAACAGGTATAGCACAATAATGATTTTGGCAACACATCTCCGCTTCCAAAAGTGACCCATCCAAAGGAAAAGCCCAAACACCATCCATGTTCCAAAGAATTGATAGACAGAGCAGAGGAGAAAGGCCTGCAGGGGAGATGAAAAGCAGTGCTGCAGGTATTCAAACAATTCCGCCTGTCCGCTGCTCCCCTTGATCGCCCACTGATTCCCGCCTAAAAGCCCAATGCCGGATGAGAGAACTGCCGCTGTCTGTACACAGAGCAGGACTGCGGCGATGACACCGAGGGCCAGCCATTTTTGGGAGAAATAGGCGTGGTAACTGCCAAACCTTGATATGGTAAGCGGGCTGTCATCCTCTATGAATGGAAAAACACTTAACAGCACAAGCGGCAGCATAAAGTAGGTCAGATAATAGTGGTCGGATACAGCGGATAGAAGGTGCTGTTCAAAGCTCAGGGGAGTGTTTACACGTTCACTGAGGGAGAAGACCAGACATCCGAGAAACAGCGCAAATGCCTTTCCGAATCCCCATATATGAACGTTTTTCCGTATCAGCGCTCTCATAATGGCCTCCTATACTGTGACAACGGTGTATTTCCTTACCTTTTTCAAGAAAAATACAGTGAGAAAAATTGCGGCAGCCAGCAATGCAGGCCCTGCAAAAAAGCTTCCGGCAGATACGGCATCACTTGAAATACAGGTTGGTTCAAAGGCCACAACCAGGCGGTACTGCGCCAACTGGAGAATGGAGAGTACGAAGTTTTCCAGCATAACATAGACAAAGGGCCCGGTCAGGATCACAAAAATGTTCTTTAAATACATAGAAAAGACAAACCCTAAACTCATGACCAGGATGCCAATAATTCCCTTCCAACAGGAGAGCAGAAGGGCATAGAGAAGAGGGTTTTGCGTAAAAGTATTTAGAAATACATGGTCAAATGCAGCGCTGCCGGCTGAAGCATTTAAGTGAACAGGGGGATTGATGTACAGCGCACATAAGGCGGAAAGCAGGTAGGGAACAAACAGGATAAAAAACGCACTTAAAGCGTAGACCAGCCATTTTGCACCCAGATATTTTTTCGCCGGTACGCGGGGCAGCACATATAGCATAAAATTGTTCCTTCGCTCGTAATACAGGTTCCAGCACAGGGGCATTACAACAAATAAAGGAAACAGCAGACTGAATATCTCAGTTCCGATTTCCCAGGCGTCCAGGCTGTACTGCAAAGTATAGCTTTTATATAGGGTAGTGGACAACACGCAGGCTGCTGTTGTCAAAAGAAATGCGGATGCAAGTACCGGCAGGCGGATTTTTTTCCACTCTGATTTTATAAGATTCCACATGGATTCCAGCTCCTTTCTGCAGCTTTTTTCTATCATAACACTACTTTTTCGTCGGTTCAATCCTCCGGAAACGAGAGAGGGCTTTAAGGGAACGAAAATAAGTTCATTCCCTTAAAGCCCTCATTGGTACCCGTAGGTATGTGACATTATGGCATCAGGACACCAAATACCACATAGTTTCGGCCATCAACAGATTCATTGCGTGTGATGATCCTGCCGTGGTAACGCTCCGTTATACGCATAAGATTGTACAGGCCGAAGCCATGCAGTGCAGAATCCTTTTTTGTTGTGGTCCCTTTGCGGAACAATTCCATAAATTCTGTATTTGACAGAGCTGCGGAAGGATTGGAAACCAGCAGTTCCGTATACTTTTCACACTGCCGGCTTTTGATATAGATCACATCTTTCCCGGAAGAAGCTTCAATTGCATTATCCAACAGGATTCCAAGGAGTTCGATCCATTCTGTTTCCGGTACTGATCCTTTTTTAAAGAGGGCATGAAGTTCCATCTCCATACGGACACCGGAGGCTTCGGCCTGCTTCATTTTGCCGAAAAGCATTCCAGCAATGATCTTGCTGTCGCATAATAACAGCTCCTGGTCATTTGGATTTATGCCGAGACCTTGGGTGAGCAGATATATATTTTCCTTTGCTTCTTCCAGTGTGTTTGCGGAATCAATGGCTGTTTCAATGGCAAGCAGACGGTTATTAAATTCATGCTGTCTTGCCCGGACCTGAGAGATCAATTCTTCTACGATTGGTACATACTGCTCTATCATGTGGATATGTCTGCGCTCCTGTGCTCTGCGCTGGTCGAAAATAAGCAAGATGCTGTCTGCCGTTAGAAGGATCAAAAGAAGAGCAGCGGTTATTCCCATGTGTGCCGAAAAAGCTGTGACATCAAAGGAAAAAACAGTGAGTGTCATGATCATGAAAATGGCAATACTTGCAGAAATAAGCCGGACAGTGAAGCTGCCTGATCGGAGCGCGCGCTGTAACCAGGAGAAAACCGGGGTAAAGAGTAATATAAAAATAAATAGAAGAGACCCAATGCGGCTTCCCATAGAAAGCAGAGGGCCGTCTGCTCCCAAAAGGGCAAAAAAGGCTACATTTATGCTGCGCACAGACAGGTAAACAGAGAAAGCTGTCATGGTTCCACAAAAAACGAAGCCGTTATCCTCTGCGCCATAGAATAAGCTGTTAAGTAAGAGTACGCCAAGCATGAGAAACAGTAATATCACGGTACTGTCTGCAGGAGCCAGTTCAAAGCCTGATAAAGGAAATAGGATATGGAATTCGTTCCCTGCTGTGATTACGGACCTGGATGCCATGCAGAGCACCAGAAGGACAGGAAAGAGAAAGAAGTCTTTCATTTTTGCCGTATTCCGTGTGCGGAAAACAGACTCACAGCAGAGGGTAAGCATAGCGGCATCCAGACAAAGCTGCAGAACGATTATGATGGTTTCCATGATCCCTCCCATAATACAGACTGATATTTATTTCCGATGGGGATCGTTTCGGGAAAGTGCCTTAGTATAATTTCCCGTTTGGTCTTGTCTATTTTCTGGATGTATGCGGTATTTACCACATAACTTCTATGACACTGGACAAAGAAGGGATCCTCCAGGAGCGACAATATTCCGGCCAGTGTGTAACCGGAAATAGTGTCGGATTTTATTCCAAGCGAGGGGCTGTTGGTGTGGATAATAACCTTTTTTCCAAATGCTTCTATATAAGCAATCTCCGGCACACGGTATTCCAGGATGAACTGCTTCTGCTGAAGCCGAATGGTTTTTGCAGAAGGGCTGATCCGGTCAGACAGTCCCAGGGCATCACAAAAGACAGACTGAAACTCAGTCTCATGAAAAGGCTTTATAAGGAATCCGTAACATTTCACATCCCGGTATGCAGACAATTCTTCCCCGGCTAAGGCAGTTTCAAAAATAATGGGTGTATATTTGTATTCCGGCAGTTCCCGAAGCTGTTTTGCAAGATGGGTTCCTTTATAATCTTCCAACTGTATATCAATGATGAATAAAGTGACGGGGTTGGACCTGGCGTATCCCAGCGCTTCCCCTGCTTCGGAAAACGCAGTAACGTCTAAGTCAGCCGAAATATTTTTAATGTACTGCCGTATACGTTTGACAGCAGATTCATTGTCTTCAACTAATAATATTTTCTTCATCTGCTTAATCCCTTCTCAGGCTTTGGAGTATTAATATTATTATTTAATATACTTTGTTTCTTGGGAGAAATCAAGAAATATAGTGGTAACAAAGGAAAACGGCGTTATGTATCTTTAAAGGAACAAAGAAATGGCGCAGTAAACAAGCAAAAGAGCCATAATCATATTTACCGTTTTTGTGTGTTTAGAGAAGAATTTACAAAATGCCGATCCGAACAACGCCCACACAAAAGAACCGGAGGCGCCTATTAAAGATAATATAACAGTAAACCCTGCTAATGCCGAAACGGAATGACAGACCGGCAGGATATAAAGTGACATAGCAGTAATTGCATATATGTAAATTTTAGGATTGGCAAACTGCAATACCATGCCGGAAATGAAGCTGGCCTCTTTGCCTCCGCCTGCATTTAATTCAGAAGAACTTTTCCAGACTTTCCACGCAAGGTACAGCATATAGGCAGCGCCTAATATCTGCATGACAATTTTTACTTTGGGGAGATACGAATAAAGCGTTGCACTAAAAGCGGTGCATGCAGACATAACTACTGTAAATCCGGCCAGTATGCCCAGATTAAAGCATACACTCCGCCGGAACCCCAACCGTATTGCGTTGCTCATGGAAAGCAGATTATTTGCACCTGGAGTATAAGCTGTAATAAAACAATAAATCAGAAAATCATATAAATGTAGCATAGCAGCCTCCTTTCTTCTTTACAAACTTAAATTGAAATTGTATAATAATACAAAATGGTTATTATATTGCACTAGTACGATATAATAATACAACTAGTGCAATATGATGTCAAGAGGAGGCGGAAAATTTTTGGATTCAATGAATATGATTGTCGCTAAAAATATTAAGCGGCTGCGTGAAGAGAATAAATTAAGCATGGATGAGCTTGCAAAGCTGAGCGGTGTCAGTAAGAGTATGCTTGCACAAATAGAACGCGGTGACGGGAATCCGACTATATCTACATTATGGAAAATCTCAAATGGAATGAAAGTACCATTTGATGCTTTAACCGTTCGCCCCAAGAGTCCCTATGAGATCGTAAAGACATCAGAAATTCAGCCTTTACTTGAAGATGGCGGGAAAGTAAAAAATTATTCCATTTTCCCGGATGATGAAAACCGAAGATTTGCAGTTTATTATCTGGAATTAGACGAGGGCAGTTATTGGGAATCTGAACCACACTTAAAGGGGACCACTGAATTTATCACAATCTTCACGGGGAAAATTGAGATTTATGCTGATGGGCAAAGCTTCGTGATCGGAAAGGGCGAGAGCATACGATTTAAAGCTGATACGGTTCATTCGTACAAAAATGCCGGCAATGGATCGGCAACCTTGCACATGATTCTTTTTAATCCCTGATAGTATCATTTGAAAATCAGTGTTTTGACACCTAAAAACACTGCCGGTGTTATATCCTTCAAGAAATGTTTCCATTTGTATGATAAGATGGTATTTATAGCAGAAGCAGAAGGGGCTAAAAATAAATGATGATACATGAAATAAATGATAAAATATGGGAACATATGAAGTCGGACTGTTCAAAATGTTCAGGATTGTGCTGTACTGCTCTGTTTTTTTCAAAAACAGACGGCTTTCCAAAAGATAAAGCATCAGGGCAGCCATGTATAAATTTATTAAAGGATTACCGGTGTAAAATACATTCGCAACTTGAAAAGCAGAAGATGAAAGGTTGTATTGGCTATGACTGCTTCGGTGCCGGGCAGCAGGTGACACAAGTTATTTATCAAGGTCAGACCTGGAATGATATACCAAACCAGTCAACAGAAATTTTTGACGTTTTTGTAATTGTGTTTAAGCTTTATCAGATCAGATATTATCTGATAGAAGCATCGTCACTTATTTCAGCGCAGCCACTTAAAAAATCCATTCAGTATTTGATTGAGGAAAATATAAAAATGTGCCATTACCGCCCTGATAGTATCTTATCTTTAGATTTAGAGGAATACAGGCACAGGGCGAATCAGAGTTTAAAGCAAGTGTGTAAGCTGCTTCAGCAAAGTATTCATAGTGAGAGTAAAAAAGTTCCAGCTAATTTTCTTGGAGGCAATTTCAGGGGACAGGACATGAGCGGAGCAGACCTTAGCACAAAACTTTTAATAGCTGCAAATTTTGAAAAGAGCCTATTTAAAGGAACAATATTTTTAGGAGCTGACACAAGAGACACTAACTTTAGTGATGCGGATTTAAGTGAAGCTGTATTTTTGACTCAAGGACAGGTTAATGCTGCAAAAGGAAACCGTAATACAAAATTACCCTATCAATTGGATTATCCGCCTACATGGAAGTAGAGAACAGATTCCGGGTGCAGAGGATAGATATGGGCATGGTAGAAAACAGATGACTGCCGGAGGAGAATATTGTATGAATAAAACCAGAGGGTGGAATTATATGTGTCTTGCATTGTATGCATTTGCAGGGCTGGGATTAGAAGCGCTTCTTGCATTTCTTATAGAACCCTTTTTGTACAGAAGTGCGATGAGTGAGTGGACCGTTTTACAAAATATTGTTCATTGGATCATAACATGTGTTCTTTGGGGAATTGTTATTATCCTTCTAATCAAACAGGCAAAACATAAATATGGTTTTGACGTATTTGCAAAAAGCGGGAAAATGAAACCCTGGCAGTGGGCCGTTGCCGTTGCATGTCTGATATTTACATTGTCAGTGTCATACATTGACTGGGGTGGGTTTAAAATTGTAAAAGAATTTTATTACAACGGGGTGCTTAAATTTATATTTCAATATATTTATTATGTTTTTGAAACAGGTTTATTTACCCTCATTATTGTCTTTGGACAAAAGGCATTTGAGAAGTGGTTTGGGAATTCCCAAATTCCATATGGCGGAATCGTGGTTGCGTTGACATGGGGGATGGGACATATACTGACAAAAGGGTCACTTTCCGCAGGATTATTAGCGGCGCTTAGCGGCTTTATATACGGGGTCACATATCTGCTGGCTAATAGAAATATTAAGAAAACATATCTGCTTTTATTTGTGATGTTTGTGCTTTGAACCAATACATAAGGTGCTGTCATTCCGATAAAAATCTATAGGATTTCATGGGCAGGCGATGACTGAGAATATCACAGGATACTTTGGAGATTTGGCATCAATATGATTATCACAGACTTTTTTAAATTTAATATATGGATTGATCGGGAGACATGATACGTCACCATTATAAGAGCGCAGCTGTGGGAAAAGCTCTGTTAATGTGATGCTGAGTGTGTCCCTTTTTTGACGTTCCTTCCCATATATTAAGGTTTTTTTCTGCTTTTTTCATCTCAGCGCACATTTTCCCTGCTCATCCGTTATACTTAGTGAAAGGAGGTTTCCAGATGGCCATCGATTTAGAAGAAGAATATGACAAGATATACCGGTACTGCTATTTTCACGTGAGGGAGCAGTATCTGGCGGAGGATATTACTCAGGAAACTTTCCTTCGCTATTTTAAAAGGGCGCCCCAGATAAACCATGGAAGCAGGACAGCCTATCTGTATACCATAGCCCGGAATCTGTGCACAGACTATTTCCGCCGAACGGGGACGGAGGAACTGACTGAGGAAAAAGCGGAGGCAGTGTCCGGGACGGAGAGGCCCATGGAGGGACTGGAAGACAGTATGGATCTGAAGGAAGCCCTTAAGACGCTGACGGTGGAACAGCAGGAGCTGCTGATGCTGCGCTATGCCCAGGAATTGAATGTGTCTGAGGCGGCCCGGATTCTTGGAATATCAAGATTTGCATTTTACCGCAGGGAAAAAGAAGCGCTTAAGGTATTAAAATTAAAACTGGAAGGAGGGGATGCTCAGTGAGACAACTGAAAAAAGAGTTAAAAAAAGCATTTGAGGCCCCGCAGCCGCAAAGAAAGGAAGAATTTCTGCGCCAGCACGGGAATGGGGGCGGCAGTCTCACGGGATTTCTGATGGTACAGCTGTCTTATATAGGAAAAGGCACCTGGGGGATGATGGCGCTAATATTTATCATCTCAATGCTGGCAGGCAGATGTATGTACTTTCAGGACGCCAGCCAGGCTCTGGGGATATTGGGAGCCATTATGCCCTTTTGGGCAGGATTATTTATGAGTGAAGGCCTGAAGTCTAAGAGAAACGGGATGGCGGAACTGGAGCTTTCATGCAGGCACAGCATACTTCAGGTGACTATGGCAAGATTTATCATACTGGGGATTGTGGAGCTGGCGGCACTGCTGGCAGTAGGGGCAGGAATAGGAAATGCCTGGCGGGCAGGGTTTGTGAGAGGGACTGTATATATTCTTGTGCCGTGGATGGCCACCAGCTTTTTGTCCCTGTGCCTGATCAAAAGATCAGGTCGGGAAAATGAAGCCTGGTATTGTCTTGGCGCTGCGGTTCTGGTGAGCATTACATTAATGTCCTGCGGAAACATTTGGAAAGAGATGTACAGCCCTGTGTTTTTCGGCTGCTGGCTGCTTCTCTTTGCACTTCTGCTGGCAGGGAACGGATATAAAATAAAATGGTTCAGACAACATATGGAGGATTATTTATGGAACTTGAATTAGACTGTATTAAGAAGCAGTTTAAAAATAAGATTGCCGTGGACAGGGTTTCTTTCAGGATGCGTCCTGGAATATACGGACTGCTGGGCGCAAACGGTGCAGGAAAGACAACATTGATGCGGATGATGGCGGGAATCTTAAGGCCTGATGAGGGGCGGATACATTTGGATGGAATTGATGTGTCTGAAGAAGCCTACAGGGATAAGCTTGGATATCTGCCCCAGGAGTTCGGTTACTATCCGAATTTTAAGACAGAGGATTTTATGATGTATCTGGCCTCGCTCAAGGGGCTTACAAAAACCAGGGCGAGAGCGGTGACACGGGAACTTCTGGAACTGGTGGGTTTGTCAGATGTATCAGAAAAGAAAATAAAGACATTTTCAGGGGGGATGAAGCAGAGGCTTGGCATCGCACAGGCCATGCTGAATAATCCCCGTCTGCTCATACTGGATGAACCCACGGCGGGCCTTGACCCAAAAGAGAGGGTTAAGTTCCGCAATATGATATCCAGGCTGGGAAGAGACAGGATAATCCTGCTCTCCACTCATATCGTATCCGACGTGGAATATATTGCGGATCAGATACTTATTATGAAGGACGGCAGGATACTGCACGCAGGAACCCTGAAGGAAATCCTGTCTGAGATAGAGGGAAGAGTCTGGGAATGTGTTGTCCCAAGAGAGGAGCTGACCCGCCTGGCTGAAGAATTTGCCGTCATTAATGTGAGAGAAGAGAAAGACGGGATATTCCTGCGGCTGGCGGGTGACAGGAAGCCTTACCCTGCGGCGTGGCCTGTTGAGGCTGCATTGGAGGATCTGTATCTGTTTTACTTCAGACAGGAAGGGGAGATGTACGTATGAGGATACTGGAATTAATGGGGTATGAATATAAAAAAATGTTTAACAGGAGGAGTTTCTGGCTGAATATTATAGCCGGATTTTTGCTCATGGGTACATCAGGGTTTTTGATGCTGACAGGTAAAGTTTACCTGGAGGGAGAGTTTGCCTATACACATATGGAATATATAAATGCTGAGAAGGAGGCGGGAAGTTCCATAAATGGGATCAGGCTGGATGAAAAGACTCTTACAGAGGCACAGAAGAAATGGAATGAGAGACAGAAGCTTGTGCCGGGGAAGGATATTACAAAGGATAATTTTCTGGAGATCCAGAGGGAGTATCTGCCTTATGTATTTATTTCCAGACTTGGACGGTGGGAGGAGGATGAACAGAATGCGCAGATGTTCTATGAAGACAGGGCAGAGAGGCAGATGGCTTTATGGAACAGCGGGAAGCTCAGCGACGAAGAGATAAAATATCTTAAGGAACAGGACAGCAGGATAGAGAGGCCGTGGAAATATGCGTATAATGATGCATATGGACAGTTTCAAAGCCTGAATTTTACAAATATCATGATTCTGTCAATCCTTATAGTTATTTGCCTGTCACCGGTCTTTGCGGAAGAGTATACCACACATGTAGATGCCCTGATGCTTTCGGCTAAAAACGGCAGGAAAAGAGTGATTACAGCTAAGATACTCACAGGCCTCAGCTTTGCGGCTGTACTATCCCTTACAGGATATCTTGCAATGCTGGCAGAGCAGGTCATTATCTACGGAAAAGGTGATCTGTCAGCGCCAATGCAGGTGATTCTGGAACTGGAGGACTATGCATATCCTTTTTCCACGGGTAAAATGCTTTTGATCACATTGGCATGCAGTGTACTTGCTTCTCTGCTTTCGGCTGTGATCGTGATGATGTGTTCAGCCAGGATGAAATCATCCTTCGGGCCTGCTGTGACGGGGATTCTGATGGCTTTTTTGCCGGTTTTCTCAGGAATCGTTCCGGAATCCTTCAGAGGAATCCATATGTTTGTGCAGGCATTTCCGGGAAACTTCGGCACCTACAAGTCCATATTCTCAAACCAGCTGATGGGAATTGGAAATCTGCTGTTTCCGGCATATATCTATGTGCCTGTCTTTTATGCAGCAGCGGCGGCTGTAATGATCGCTCTGGCAGCCAGGGGGTATTTAAGGAGGCAGTTATAAGAACATATTCCATTGACATCCTTCCTGCTCTGAGTTAAAATTAGTACAAATGTTTGGCTGCACAGAAGATGGAGGAAAAAGGATGGAAAAACAGGATCTGATTATCTGTGACAGGACTATTCCGGCAAGGGAAGGCAGGTATGTGCCTTTCCCGGCAGGACTGAACAGGGATATTGCGGAATATCTGATATCCAGGGGTATTGAAAAGCTCTACTGCCATCAGGCGGAGATGTTTGAGGAGGCGTCAGAGGGTAAGAATGTGGTGATAACCACGCCTACAGCCAGCGGGAAGACTTTGGCCTTCCTGCTTCCTGTGCTGCAGGAGATACTGGCTGATCCCCTCACCAGGGCAGTCTTTATTTATCCGACAAAAGCTCTGGCAGGCGATCAGTACAGAGCGATGAAGCCCTGGATCGATTATTTCGGGGAGGGCAGGATAGAGGCCGGCGTCTATGATGGTGATACACCGGCCAGTGAGAGAAGCAGGATCAGACGGGGGGCAAATATTATCCTGACAAATCCGGAGATGCTTAATGGCTCCTTTCTGCCCAATCACAGCAAGTATGGCTTTGATTTTATTTTTTCGCATCTGAAATTTGTGGTGATCGACGAGCTGCACACTTACCGGGGGGCTTTTGGATCGCATCTGGCAAATGTTTTCCGCAGATTGTCCAGAATCTGCAGATATTACCACTCTATGCCGCAGTTTCTCTGCAGTTCGGCCACGATTGCAAATCCTGTGGAGCTGGCTGAGGGGATCTGTGGCAGGAGTTTTGTGAAGGTGGATGAGGATGGTTCGCCTGCATCGGCCAGAAGGTATATGCTTGTTCAGCCACCGAAGATCATGGGATCGGATAAGAACTATTATGGGCAGGTCCAGGCTGTGACAGTAGCGGCAGAGATGCTGCCGGGGCTTGTAGAAGCGGACAGAAGCTTCATCGCCTTTGCCAAATCCAGGAGGACCGTTGAGATCGTTCTTAAGGAGGCCAGAGACAGGCTGGAGGCTGCGGGATTTCTGGGAAGATCTGAGAGTGACAGGATATCAGGTTACAGAGGAGGATACACGCCCCAGGAGCGCAAAGAGATCGAGTCAAGGATGATAAGCGGCAGCCTGTGCGGGCTGGTTTCCACGAATGCACTTGAACTGGGGATTGATATCGGTAAGATCGACACTACCGTGCTGATCGGATATCCGGGAACAAGGGCTTCCTTCTGGCAGCAGACAGGGCGGGCCGGCAGAAATCTGAGGGAGTGCACGAATTACCTGATACTGGATAATCTGCCCTTTGACCAGTATATAGCGCTGGAACCGGGCTGGCTGTTTGATGGGAGCAGTGAGAACGCTGTAATAGATAAGAACAATCTTCTGATAGAGCTGGCTCATATCCGGGCCGCTGCTGCAGAGATTCCCCTTACCCTGGATGATATCTCATTATTTCCAGACCTGGGGGAGGCTATTCCTGTCCTCCTGGGAGCCGGGGAGCTGGCGGGACAGGGCGGCAAGTTTGCGTGGTCAGGCGGGGAATATCCGGCGGGGGACTACAGCCTGCGAAATATTGACAAGTCAAGATACAAGCTTTTGAATCAGGAGAACAGCAGAGTGATCACAGAGATGGATGAGATGCAGGCCTTCAGGGAGCTTCATGACGGGGCCGTCTATATGCATGATGGTGATTCTTATCAGATAGTCAGGCTGGAGCTGGAGACAAAAACTGCATTCGCACTTCCTTTTAACGGAAATTATTATACTGTGCCGGGAGGGGAGACAAATATCCAGGTCATACACTCTGACAGGCAGCAGGAGCTGGGCAGGGTGGAAATCCAGTTTGGTGATGTAAATGTGAATGATTATATCTATATGTATAAGAAGCTTCAGTTCCACAACCACCAGAATCTGGGATTTACCCAGCTGGAGAGGCCTTTGGCGAAGGAGTATGACACGGAGAGCACATGGATCAGGCTGCCTGCGGATGTCACCAGGACATTCCGCTCTTATCTTCAGAAGGGGCCGGACGGACAGAGCGTGAGGAATGACCATTTTGAGGGCTTGTGTTTTGCACTGCAGAATTCAGCCAGAATGGTGACAATGACAGAGCAGGATGATATTGGTGTGACTACCTCCAATCTTTCAACAGAACTGGCAGAATATTTTTCGGACAGTGTCTTTGTGTATATCTATGATAAATACGTGGGAGGCCTGGGATTTTCGGAAAAGATATACGAGCTTATGGAGGAAGTTATCAGTAATGCAGTTAAAATGGTGGGAGGTTGCAAGTGCCAGGATGGCTGTGCTGCCTGCGTGGGGGACTACAGGCTGGATAAGGGTCTCATCCTCTGGGGGCTTAAGAGTCTTTTGGTAGAAGCCGACCCGCCAAAAGGGATCAAAAAGGCCGCCTTCTCCCCGTCTACATTTACAGCCAAAAAGTTTAAATTCAGTGAGCTGCCTGACAGGTGGGGCGAGTTCTGCAGTTATGTAAAGGAAAATGGCGATCCATTTGCCGCATTTTTAAATTCAGTGCCGAGAGCTGCAGTGGACGGCAGCAGGCTTGTATTGTTTATGGACGGTATATTTTTCAGGGAGTGGGTGCAGGAAGAGAATAACCAGAGGGCGCTTAAGAATATTATCAGCTATTACGCAGAGGCGCCGGCGGGGCTGACTGTGTCCGTCCGGGCGGAGGAGTCCGGGGCAGATGCAGAAGGAAGAAAGGAAAAGCTGAGACGCAGATATGACAATCTCAAAAATAAAGGAACTGAATGAATACCAGAAGGCTGCTGTACAAAATGAGAGCAGGGCATGCCTTGTCAATGCAAATGTAGGGAGCGGCAAGACTACAGTCCTTATTGAAAAGATCCTGCACCTTCATAATAAAAAGAATATAAGATTGCAGGATATGGTAGTGCTCACATTCACAAATAAGGCGGCGGATGAGATCAGAGAGCGCCTGAAGGGTGAGACTGCAGAAAGCTCTGAGCCGGTGGGGTCAGATGAGCTCTGGGGGTTCGGCACCTTTCACAGCGTAGCTCTCAGACTTCTGAAAGAGAAGCTTTCAGTGGAAGAGCTGGGGTATACGAAGGATTTTTTTGTCATCGAGCCGGATGAAGAGCTGGAGATAGCCGAAAGCCTTATAAGTGAAAACAAACTGAAGATAAAGTATAAGAACAGGCTTAAAAAGCGGCTTGAGGAAGAAATGTCCGGCAGCAGCCAGGGAAGACGGAAAACGGGCCCTCAGGACGATCTTTCAGAACTGGCAGGCCTGCTTCGGGAGGAAAAGAGAAGGCAGGATAAGATGACCTTCCAGGACCTGCTGGCAAATGCATGCGCCCTGCTGAGGAAAGAGCGGCGAAAGCCCGCCTGGATCATCGTTGATGAAGTTCAGGACTGCGATGAATGGCAGCTGGAGATGATAGACTGCCTTATGGGAGAAAAGACCTGCCTGTTTGCAGTGGGAGACCCGAATCAGGTGATATACAGCTGGAGGGGCAGCGCCTTTCAGGTATTCTATACACTGAAGACAAAGTACCAGGCAGATGAGCTTTCCCTGCCTGTCAACTACAGGTCAGGAGGCATTATCCTGGAGGCGGCCAGGCGCTTTTTGCAGAGCAGCCAGGAGCTTACAGGCGTCAGGGAGGCAGGGGAAAAGATTGCCGTAAGGAACCATTACGATCCGTTTCAGGAGGCTGACTACCTGTCAGATAAGATTGCAGAGCTAAACAGCAGGGGTATTCCATACAGTGATATCGCGGTTTTTTACAGGCTGCAGAGCCAGTCCGGAATACTGGAAGATATGATGGCCAGAAAAGGGATCCCTTATGAGGTCTCATTGAAAAAGACTATTAAAGATATACCTGTTCTGAACTGGCTGGTAAAACTTCTGCGATTTTCTTTAAATCCCCGGGATGTGCAGGCAGGAGTCTGCGTTCTTTGTGACAGGGATTACGGAGCAGGTATCACTGTAAAAGAGGCGGACAGATATATCAGGGCAGGATTGGAGGAAGCAGCTGACCAGGGCTTAGACGGCCCGGTGTTGGCCGGGACGGGAGAAGAGAGGAAATTATCAGGAAAAGCGGGAATTCTTCTTAAGGCTATGCTTGGATTTAGGAACAGGTGGAAAGAGTACAGTAAAGCAGGACCGGAGGACTTTGCGGACAGAGTGATGGAATATTTTGACCTGGATACATATCTGCGGCCTTCCTTTGCCAGCTTTGCCGCCGACAGGGAATCGGTGCGGGAGCTGCTGAAGATCACAGGGGATTATATATGCGAAGAGGGGGCGGAGGAACTGGCAGGAATGGGTGAATTCCTCAATTCTTCAGCGCTCTATGGCATAAATATCTTAAAGAAGGAAATCCACAGTGAGACAGACAGCGTAAAGCTCATGACTCTTCATGCATCCAAAGGCCTGGAATTTTCATATGTCTTTATCATAGGAGTGAATTATGGACTGATCCCTCTCAGAACGAAAAGCTTTGAGGAGGAGGAAGAGGAGCGCAGGCTCTTTTTTGTGGGTATGACAAGAGCAAAGGACCATCTGGAGATCTCCTGGTATACAAGCCCTGGCCAGCCAAATGTCATGCCAGGCCCCGGCAGATATCTGAACATGATCCCTGCACATCTGAAAGAGGGGGGAGGTATTGGCCCCGGACAGGCTGCGGCCTCCGGTGAGGTGAGGCTTCAGGAATTAAAGAGAGAGATTTTGAAAAACAGGGAGAAAAAAGAGGAACCCAACATCAAAGAAGAGAGCAGCAAAGAGGAGAGCAGCAGCACGAAGCGCGTGTCCCACAAAAAATATGGCCCGGGCACCGTGGAAAAAGAGGATGACACTATGATCACGGTGTTATTTGATGATTACGGGAGAAAGGAATTTATGAAGATGTTTTCTGAACTGGAAAGTATATGATGCTGCTTCAGGAGTTTCAGCCATGGGATATAGAAAATATTTCTGTATCTCATGGCTGAAGTTATTTATGCAAGCCATAGTCAGGCCAGCTTTTGGAACATTGTTTTTATATGGGCCAGAAGCTCTTCTTCTGGAACCATGAATACAATGGCGGCGAGGCAGAGAGTGATGTCAGGAACCTGTGAAGATTTTCTGGTCACTTTTTCTTCTGTCACAGAATACATCTCGGCCCGGTGGATATCAAGAGATGCTTTGATATGTCCAATTATGCCGCCATGGGCGTTGATCTTAGATGCCAGCTCTTCAAGAAGCTCTGTGAGTCTTATCCCCAGCGCCTCTGCATCCATACATGTATGATACTGGGCGGAAACAATACATGCCCCATCCTGGAGATGTGAGGATATTGAAGGGTTTTTATTTTCAGTTTCGTGCCGGCATTCATTGCAGGCACATCCATCTTCATGTGTATGGGCATGTCCGCTGTGGTCATGTCCTGTATGGATATGGTCATTCATTCTTCCACCCCCAGTACCTTTTGCCAGATCCTGCTGTCTATTTTATCCAGAGCTGATGTGCGGATGATCTGTGCATCCTGATTCATTTCACGGAGTTCTGCCTCCATTTGGGACAGTGCGTCCTCTGATGCCAGATCTGTCTTGTTGATCAGGATAATGTCCGCCCTTTCCGCCTGGCCCTCCAGAAGAGCATGCATTGGTATGCGCAGGCGGCTCCAGCGGGAAGCATCTGTGACAGTGCAGATCCGGGAATACATCCCTATTCCGCCCGCCAGATTATCCTGGATCAGTTCGGGATAAGCAAGCCCTGTAGTTTCTATGACCAGCCAGTCAGGATGGCAGCTTTCTGCTATGCCGGCAGCTGCGGCCACCAGCTCTCCCGAGAGGGTGCAGCATGCGCAGCCATTGAAGAGATTCTCCACATTGAATCCATTCCCGCGCAGCAATTTATCATCAATTCCCTCTTTACCCACCTCGTTTTCCAGGATAACCACTTTATAAGCGGAATCGGAATCTGAGGAATCTGTCATATAGCGGGCCAGCTGCATCAGAAGAGAAGTCTTTCCCGAGCCGAGGAAACCGCCGAGAATTAAAACTTTCATTAATATCACATCCTACTATTTATAAAAGGAATCCCCATATTTGTATACTTCATCAAATAGGATCCCATTTTTGCGGATCATGTCCTGGTCATCCATGGCTCCCAGATATCCTCCGCACCAGCAGAAGCCGCCGCCTTTGGCATACATATCCATAGTGTCCCTCACAGACTGGCGTATTTCTTCTTCTGTGACGTCAGGGGCGCCCAGACGGTCTCTGGCATCCCAGCAGCCCATAAGTACGATCTTATTGCCGTACTTTTCTTTGATCCCCTTCAGGTCATTGCAGGTCTGGGCAGGATCCCAGGCATTGATGCCGATGGAGAGCCAGTCGTCGATCAGCCCCTCTGCCCTGCCGCAGTTGTGCATAGTCATGGGGATGCCTGCGTCACGTCCGAATTTGGCCTGCCGGTCGTGGAATGGGAGGACCAGGTCGCGGTACATCTGTTCAGATATAAACGGAGCCTGCCAGGCTGCTGTGTCGTCCATGAGTGTCAGCACATCAGGCTGGACATAGGGCATTATATTTCTTGTAACCTCTGTATAAAAGTCACACATATAATCAAAAAGTGCATAGACCTCCTCAGGCTCTTCATACATGGCGCACAGTCCTTCTGTGAACCCCATAAATGCCATAAGATTCTGGAAATATCCAAAATGGAGGTTTAGTGCGATGGCAGTGTCCTCTCTGTTTACGCCCATTTTGAAGAAGCCTTCCAGCTGCCTTTTTGCCATAGCCTCCCAGTCAATACCATCCAGGGAGGGGGCCTTGATGACATCGCGCCAGCGGCGGATGTCATCAAGAATGTAGTTGCCGGGTTCAGGGAGCAGAGCTCCGCCTGTTTCTTTGGTTGGGACAAAAGTAGTGCCCCAGACGTCTTTTCCGCCGCCCTTAAACCGGAAATCCGCCAGTATCTCAGGCTCCAGCATGCATGAAGTGCAGGGCCTTTCCATTCCGGGCATGGGGCCGAAGCTGTATACAGGGATCCAGTCAGGCTGTTCGCCCCGGAGAGTCTTCAGATAATTTGTTTTTTCTGTTGGTTTAGCCATTGCAGTACCTCCTATTTTCCGGCAGCTTTTTTGGCATTTTCAGCTGCATAGAATTCAGCATCTTTATCAGTGATCTTATATCCTGCCTGCATGATCAGAGCGCCAATGAGAACAAGCGCGGCGGGGATCAGCGAGAGAAGGATCATAAACTGGTTCTGGAAGGTCTCGGTGATCTCAATGCCATAGTGATAGCCTATAATGGACAGCCCGTAAGTGGCGATGGCGCCTCCGAGGGCCATACCGATCTTCATAGGAACAGAGTACATGGAGATGGCAATATCTCTTGTATCCTTTCCAGTCTTATAGAGATGATACTCCCCGCAGTCGATAAAATAATTAGCTCCAAAGCTGCTGAACAGATAGACGGCACCTCCGCCGATGGCTCCGATGATCATATAAAGGATCCAGTTGCCTCCGATGAAGTAGACAAAAGCGTAGGCGATACCGTATATCAGCAGGGCAGTGACAAAGGATTTCTTTTTGCCGAGTTTTCCGCCCAGCTTGGGAATGAACAGAGAGGCGGCAAAACCTGTGATCGTGCCTATTGTCATGGAGTAGCTCATCTTCATATAATCGCCCACGATATAGCTGAAGTAATAGGCGCCTAGGCCTGAGATGATATATAATCCTACATAATAGATTGTGTAAGCCATAAAGAGCACAAGCAGCTGTTTATTCTGTACAACAGATTTAATCATATCAGCCAGGGTGACTGTTGATCTGGGCGTGCCCCCATGGCCGGCTTTGCCTGAAGGGTCACATTCCTTACAAAGGTTTGATACCATCTGGCAACCGAAGATATAAGGGATAGCAAATATAACTGCTACTATCAGGTATGCAAATCCGCCGCCCACGATAGGTGTCAGCCAGGTTACGAGGGGGATCGTGAGGGCTGATGTGAGAAGCATGGCGACACACATAAACTGTGCTCCTCTGGTGCTCAGGCGGAAACGGTCTGTAAGGTTAGCCCCTGCCAGCGCAGGTCCAAGGCCGTAATATGCGTTTGTTGTAAAGCTCATTCCTACGTTGAGAAGGATATATCCGATAAAAGATACACCGATCCTAAATGCCATAGGCCAGCCCGAGGTGTCAAAGAATGAACATACGATCGCAAATACGATCACCCAGCGGAGAACGAGCAGCCAGGAACGGTATTTGCCCCAGGGCATGCGCACCTTTTCAATAATGCCTCCGCAGATGACTCCTATGACAAAATCAATGATACGGGCAACCAGCAGGGTAGTGGCAACTACAGCCGGGTCGATCATCAGCTGGTCTGTCATGAAAATGGTCAGATATGTCATCTGTATCATAGCGGCCAGTGATGAAGTGAAGAGATAAAAACCATATTTATTAACTTGTTTTCCGGTCAGATCGCCTTTTGGCATAGCCGGTTTAGCAGTCTTATCTGACATAATAACCCCTCCTTTATCTGCTTAAGACCTCGCGGCTGTAAGCATATAATTCTTCTTCTCCATTTACTTTTCTGTTCATGTTCATATCACCAAACCATGCGATATAACGTCCTGTGGCTCCCAATGTATCTACCTTGCGGCGGATCTCATCTATGAGCTCCTCATCAGTGAGGGACGGGTCTGGCAGGAACATGCTGGTCTGGCCAAGGCTGCTTCCGTATTTTTCCATAAGAGCCGTTTTATCATTGCAGGTGTCCTGGCCTTCCCAGAAATCAAAGCCTGCCTTGATGAAGTTTGGAAGCTGTACACCCACATTTCCGCAG
Organism: Murimonas intestini; assembly: GCA_003148945.1. Lineage (GTDB taxonomy): Bacteria > Bacillota > Clostridia > Lachnospirales > Lachnospiraceae > Murimonas > Murimonas intestini. The sequence goes on from QGGY01000003.1 coordinate 136,681, forward strand.
GAGTGGAAATTGATGTACATGCCCTCTGCATGGATAGCGTCATTCATCCTCTTGTAGTGGGGGAGCAGTACTTCCTCAAAAGTGGAGGGCGACATAAATGCATTCTGCTGTGAGCCCATATCATCGTGGAAGGTGATACAGTCAGCATGATAATACTTTTTGGCTATCCTGATCAGATCAATGTGGAAATCACAGAGCTTTGTGTAGAATTCATTTAAGGCCTCCTGTTCTTCCAGGAGATAATAAAAGGTGTCCTCGAAGCTGGTCAGATCTGCCGTCCTTTCAAAAAAACCGTTTACGATCACAAAAAGAGTGGGACGGTCGGGATCCATGACAGCTTCATAATTTTTTTTGTAGTCCGCCTCCCAGTCGATGCTGCTCAGATCCGGCCATACAAGCTCTTCTTTCCATTTAGTAATGTCAGAAAGTCTCCTGGTCCCCGGTTCTACCATAGCAGCTGCGGAGAGCGGTTCGTATTTCCACTTGATCCCAAACCAGTCAGTTCCTCCATAGCTTCTGGCAGTGGCATCCGGCATGACTTCGGGCTGAAGGACATTGAAATCAGACCCCATATTTGGTACCCAGACCGGTTTTTCGCCCCGGCACATCCGGAAAAAGTTTTCTTTTGGCGTGATGGGAGTGTGGAACCTCCTTGTTGGGAAAGCTGGCATTCCATAGATGCCTGGGACCGCCTGACGGAATTCTACAGGAAATAATTCTTTTTCGCGGTCAAATGGATAAGCTGTTGTCATAATACATTCCTCCTGGATTTTAAATTTCCGAACTATTAATTGTATTAATTATAACTTTTCGGTTTTTTGTATACTACGTATAGTTGATACAAAAAAGAATTGAAAAAATCGGGCATAATTTGTACGATTTGTACTTCTAAGGAAAAGAGGATTGTGATAAAATGTTAAAGAATGGATCTGAACAATAAAATTTCTGTTGTATTTACATGAAGGAGCGACGTGAATTGAAATTAAGCATGTGGATGATTGCAAACCGCCTGTCTTCCCTGGACCTGGATCTGGATATCCGGGAGGAGGCAGGACCTGTATTGAAAAGTGCCAGGAGAGTTTATGCTACAAATTGTGTCCATGTATACCAGTCTGGAAAAGATGTGATATGCAACGGTGAGGGCGACTGTATCAGGATAAAAGATACAAGGATAACGGAAGCATTTGAGATTGTGCAGTGTGTGTTTGATTTTTATGAGGACTGGATGTCGGACATCATGGACCTTATAAAAGCAAAGAACTACCGGGAGCTGGTAAACAGCTGCTGGTCAGTCTTCCACAATCCAATGGTGTTATTTGACGGCAACTGCAGGGTCCTGGGGCTGAGTGAGCAGTATGCTGCGGATGATCTGGATGAAGAGTGGAGGTATCTGTCTACATATGGCTATACTTCTGTCAAGGCGATCGACTGCATGAAATATAACGGCCAGAATAAAGATTTTACAAAAATGGGGATGCAGAGGTTTGAGTTTGATGAGGGGCTTATGTACCCGGGGATCACTTACAGCCTCTATTTTCAGGATGTGCTCTGCGGAAGGATCAATCTGCTTGAAAAAGAGAGGCGGCTGAATAAAGGCGATTATCAGATCCTGGAGCTGCTGGCTGACCTTTTAAAGACAGGGATGATGGAGCATGAGGCAGGATATCTTGTGAGCATGAATGAGAACCTGTTTTACAGCCTTTTAGACGGGGGAAAAGTGGACGAGAGCCAGATGAAGATACAGCTGGACTATCACCACTGGGATCCTCTGGATGTGTTTCAGCTGTATCTGATAGAAATGGGGGAAGAACAGAAGGATAAGATGGCGATCCTGGCCCATACTATATTGCAGCAGCTTCCGTCCTGCTGTATAATACAGAGGTTTCCTGAAATAGTCGTCATATGTGACGTGACGAAATATAATGGGAAAGACGCGAAGCAGACTCTCAGGCTGCTGGCAGGAGAGAGCGGCGTCCACGTATCCTGCGGAATACAGAGCAAAGGAATCTATAATGTACATTACCTGCTCAATCAGGCCAGAGCAGCCATCACTTACGGCAGAATGCAGAATCCTGATGAGGTATTTTACCCTTTCTACAGACATGCCATGGATTACATTATAGAGTCGTCCAGCCTGGAGGACAGTGTCATGGCCTGCCATGCGGATGTGAGGGAGCTGTGGAGAAGAAAGCAGCAGGGGGATGATATGTTTGAGACGCTGAAGTGTTATCTGAACAATGAAAGATCTCTTGTGAATACTGCCCAGGCCATGTATCTGCACCGCAATACCCTTGTCTACAGGGTGAGAAAATTGACAGAGTTTTTAAATGATGAGCTCAATGATGTCTATTCCAGAGACTATATGAAGCTTTCGATCAGGACGCTTGAGCTCTATGAATGGAAAATGAAAAGGAGATATGATGGAAAAAATATTGAAACGGGAAGAAGCAAAGACGGAGGATACATGGGCTCTGGAGGATCTGTATCCCTCTGTTGAAACATTCAGGGCGGACGCAGCCAGGTTAGAGGAACTGTACAGGGCTTTTGAAGGATATAAAGGAAAGCTGGGTGAAGGCGGGGCCTTATTTCTGAAGATGCTGGATGACTACTGCGAAATGAACCAGCTCTTTGAAAGGCTGTATGTATACGCAAATCAGAAGCTGCATGAGGACCTGGGAAACAGTGAGTCGCAGCAGCTGGCAGGGGAGACGCAGGTAATGATGAACATCCTGAACGGCGCCTCTGCATTTATGGTTCCTGAGATCCTCAGCCTTCCGGCAGAGAAGCTGGAGGAGTATTTTCAGGAGGAGGCAGGACTGTCAAAATACAGGTGTTTTCTGGATGATATCATGAGGCAGAAAGCCCATACGCTTCCGCTGGCCATGGAGGAGCTGCTTGCAAGGGCTGATGAGCTGGGACAGGGGCCGTCCAATATCTACTCCATGTTTAATAACGCTGATATCAGATTCGAAGACGTGAGAAATGATAAGGGCGAGGTTATGCCGCTGACACAGGGCAGATATATCATGTATCTGGAGAGCGCCGACAGAGAGCTGAGGAAGCAGGCCTTCCAGAACCTGTATAAGAGCTATTCAGGTTTTCAGAACACTATGGGAGCGCTCTTTGACGCAAACGCCAGACAGGCTGATTTTTTTGCTAAAGAGAAGAAATATGCAAATGCCCTGGAAGCAGCCCTGGATGCCTCAAATGTGCCTCTTTCTGTATATGAGAAGCTGATAGAAAGCGTACACAGGCACCAGCCTGTGCTGCACCGTTATATGCGTCTGAGAAAAAGGGTGCTGGGTGTGGAAGAACTTCACATGTACGATATGTATGTGCCCATAGCCAGACAGGCAGATAAGAAGTTCACGTTTGGGGAAGCAAAGGATATGGTTTTAAAAGCTCTGGAGCCCCTTGGAAGTGATTATGGGGACAGGCTGAGAGAAGGCTTTGAGGGCCGCTGGATCGATGTATATGAGAATCAGGGGAAGAGAACAGGCGCTTATTCCTGGGGCGCTTACGGTGTCCATCCGTATGTGCTGCTCAATTACCAGGGGAATTTGAATAATGTCTTCACACTTGCCCATGAGATGGGGCATGCCCTGCATTCCTACTATTCTGACGAGGCCCAGCCATATATATATGCAGGATACAAGATATTTGTGGCGGAGGTGGCGTCTACCTGCAATGAAGCCCTGATGATCGACTATTGTATAAAGAATGCAGAAAGCATGGAAGAGAAAGCTTATTTTATCAATTACTTTCTGGAACAGGTCAGAACCACTCTGTTCAGGCAGACAATGTTTGCGGAGTTTGAAAAAGCCGCCCACAGTGTGGTAGAGAAGGGAGGAACACTGAATGCCCAGGTTCTCTGCGATACCTATTATAATATGAATAAGAATTATTTTGGGGAAGATGTGGTGTGTGACGACGAGATCAGGTATGAGTGGGAGAGGATACCGCATTTTTATACACCGTTTTATGTGTATCAGTATGCCACGGGATTTTCAGCTGCTGTGGCAATTAGCAGAAAGATCCTGGCCCATGAACCGGGGATCGTGGAGAAGTATAAGGAATTTTTGAGCGGCGGCTCTTCCAGGGATCCCATCGAGCTTCTGAAAATCTGCGGTGTGGATATGACATCTCCCCAGCCGGTGGATGATGCCCTCAGGATGTTTGGGGATTATCTTGGTGAACTGGAGCGTTTGGTTTAGGCTGAAAGAAAAAAAGAATAGCACTGGAAAAACGCCGTACTGTATGTTACAATAGTGTTACAAAATAGTTAAAGGTGATAAAGATGACTTTATATGAAGCGATATATGTACGGCGTTCTATCCGGTCATTCAGGATGGAGCCTGTCACTGATGATATATTAAAAGGGATCATGGATCTGGTGGCGGAGATGACACCTCTGTTTCCCCAGATAAAGTTCAGGGTTGACATTGTAGACTGTCTGAGCAGGAAGGGGAAGGTAGGAGGAGTCTTCACTAAGACGGCCCCTTATTATCTGGCTGTATTTTCAGAGCCTAAAGAAAAATATGATATGAATGCCGGCTATGTGATGCAGCAGATATCCCTCTATCTCACTACAAAAGGAGTGGGGACCTGCTTTCAGGGCATGGGAAAGATGAAGGAGAGTCCGGCGGACGGGATGAAGTTTGTCATGCTGATGGCCTTCGGGCTTCCCAAGGGCGCTCTCATACGCCACGAATATGAGGCAAAACGGCTCAGCCTGGAGGAGCTTTGTGTGTACAAAGAGAGGCCCAGGACATGGGTAAAGGAAATGCTGGAGGCTGCCAGGCTTGCGCCTTCCAGTTTTAACAGCCAGCCGTGGAGATTCGTTGTGTACGAAAACAGGGTGCATGTATTTTCGAAGAATCCTACCACAACAGCCAGCAAGAAGGGAAAATTCAATGAATTCAACTTCGGGGTGATGCTGGGGAATGTGATGGTGGCTGCGGAAGAGATATGGGTTGATCTGGACTTGATCAAGCTCAATAATATTACCCATAAATCAATTCCCAACAACCAGTATATGCTGAGTATTTTACTTAAAGCGTAAACAACAGAAAAAATTTAAAATAAAAATTGAAAAAAAGTATTGACAAAATAAAGTGTTTGAGGTATAGTATCTATTGTCTTTGTGAGATAGAAAATATCCCGAAAGACAGAGAGATGCACGAGTGGCTCAGTGGTGGAGTATCGCCTTGCCAAGGCGAGGGTCGCGGGTTCGAATCCCGTCTCGTGCTTTTGCAACAAATGTGTTGACAAAATAAATAATATAGTGTATAGTATTTTGTATCGCAGTAATACATAATATATACAGCATGCACGAGTGGCTCAGTGGTGGAGTATCGCCTTGCCAAGGCGAGGGTCGCGGGTTCGAATCCCGTCTCGTGCTTTTTTTGTACCTAAAATTCAAATTCTTTTAACATCCAAAACTTTTCTGTTCATTCTCTTAAGATTTCCAAAAGTGGCTGTACAAATGAAAATCTCCTTTGTATAATGGTGGAGATGGATTAAATTACCTGGAAAAAAGTTAATTATTTTTCAGGTTGATAATTTATTGATTATTATATGGAAGAATACTATATATAAAATAATAATTAACCAAAGAATATGAGGCGATAAAATGGCAGACGGATCTAACCGGGGCCTGACCAAAGCAGAAGTAGAAAAAAGGATACATTTAGGCCAGGTCAATATTATCAATAACAGTATCTCCAAATCTAAAAAAGAGATTGTTATGACACATACCCTGACATATTTCAACTTCCTGAATTTATTTCTGGGAGTGCTTGTTATTATATCAGGACAATTTAAGAATATCACGTTTATGGGCGTTATCATAGTCAATTCGCTGATAGGCATAGCCCAGGAGTTTAAGGTAAAGAAGCTGATCGACAAGCTGTCAGTGATCACAGCGTCAAAGGCCAAGGTGATCAGGGACGGAGCGCTGTTCCAGATTCCCATAACCCAGGTGGTCATGGATGATTTGATGATAGTGGAAAACGGCGACCAGGTCTGCTCCGACGCTGTTGTACTTCAGTCTGACGGCATGGAAGTAAATGAATCCATGCTCACAGGAGAATCCAAGCCTGTAAAAAAGAAACCGGGAGACCAGCTGATGTCGGGAAGTTTCCTGGTGGCAGGAAGCGGTGTTGGACGGGTAGTGAACGTGGGCGAAGACAATTATGCGGCTGTCCTGGCCAGAAAAGCCAAGACTAAGAAGCGTGCCACGTCTGAAATGCAGCAGACGATCAAAAAAATAATCCAGGTTATCGGTGTGGCGCTGATACCTATCGGAATACTGCTCTATCTCTCCCAGAGCAGAGTGGAAGGCAGCACATTTTCAGATTCACTTGTCACCACTGTGGCAGGCGTGATCGGAATGATCCCGGAAGGACTTGTACTTCTGACGAGCGTCTCGTTTATTCTGGGTGTGGGGCGTCTGGCCAGAAAGAGGGCTCTTGTCCAGGAAATGGAAGCTATAGAGGCTCTGGCAAGGGTGAACGTACTCTGTCTTGACAAGACAGGCACTATCACCACGGGCAAGCTGGAGGTCGTGGAAGTAGAAGGCCTGGGTGATGTGGAGAGTTCTCAGGTGGAGACTGTCATGAATGAGGTGGCTTTTGCTTTTGATGATGTGAACAACACCCAGGAAGCCCTGATGAAGAGATTTAAAAAGACCGGAGCATGGTCTGTCTCAGAGAAGATTCCATTTTCTTCAGACAGAAAATACAGAGCGATCCGTTTTGCGGACAAGGGCTGCTATGTGCTGGGGGCTCCGGAATTTTTAAATAAAGATGATGAAGAACTCTCATTGAAGGTAGAAGGATATTCTAAGGAAGGCTTGAGGGTGCTGCTGCTGGGCAGCTGTGAGGATATGGATACGGAAGACGGCAGCGTGTCAGGTGTGAAGCCAATGGGGCTGATAGTGATATCAGACTGTATTCGCCCGGAAGCCCCGGCCGTGTTTGAATATTTCAGGGACCAGCATGTGGATATTAAAGTTATCTCAGGCGATAACCCTGTGACTGTCTCCCAGATAGCCGTCAAGGCGGGCCTGGAGGGCGGAGAGCACTTTATAGATGCATCCACTCTTCCGGAAAATTTTGAGGAACTCAAGAGCATGGTGGAGGGCTATTCTGTATTCGGCCGCGTGAAGCCGGAGCAGAAGGAGCAGATCATCAGGGCATACCAGGCAAACAATAATGTAGTGGGTATGGTAGGTGACGGTGTCAATGACGTGCTCGCTTTAAAGGATGCGGACTGCGGCATTGCCATGGCGGCAGGAAGCGATGCTGCCAAGCAGGTGGCACATATCGTGCTGCTGGATTCAAATTTTGCTTGCCTGAAGAATATTGTAAGTGAAGGCCGTATGATCATAAGCAATATAGAAAGGGTAAGCTCTCTGTATCTGACAAAAACTATCTATTCGGTATTCCTGTGCATCATATTTATATTGCTGGAGCGGTCTTATCCATTTATACCAATACAGCTGTCGTGGATCAGTACGGCGGCGATAGGGCTGCCAAGCTTTATCCTGACACTGGAGCAGTCAGAATCAGTGAACAGCAACGGGTTCCTGCGGCATGTGTTAAGAGTCGCGCTTCCCTGTGCTCTGACAATGGTACTGAGCATGTGTATGATACAGGGGCTTGTACCGTTCTGGGGCGGTGATGAGATGCTCACTTATACGCTGAACATGCTGATCGGCGGTATGGTAAGTATCATGGTAGTTTACAGGGTGTGTATGCCGATGAACTGGATGAGAAGGTCACTATTTGCGGCAGTACTCATAATCTTTGCGGCAGGAGTACTGATAGCGCCGGGATTCCTGGGGATCTATCCTGTATTCCGCTGGGAGATGCTTCTGGCCATCCCCCTGGCATGTATGGTGATAGTCTGTGAAGGCATCCTTTCCAGACTGGTGAAGGAATGTTTTGTCATGAAGGAAAAGTTTGTTAAGAAGATCAAGGCAAAGCGTGCTGAGAGGGCAGGAAACCCTGCCTGAAGGCATCAAACAAAATAGAAAATAAAAGATAAGAAAAACCTGGCTCTTGGGGGAAATGCCCTGCGGAGCCAGGTTTTTTGCCGGATGGATGCACAGAGCGCACTTTTGGTAACAGTTGGGCCTTTGTTCTTAACAGAATCTTTATACAGAGGGCGGAATCTTTATGGTTTCCTAATGCGTAAAAGATCAATATTAGCACGGCCTTAACGCCTGTTTTTTTATAATAGAGACAGGAAGAGAGAAAGGCGGTGGATATTATGCTGCAGGTATTATTAGTGATAGCAGGAGCACTTATTGTTTTGTTCGGAGGCATGTATATCATGTCAGGGATAGATAAGTGGCTGAGGGAGGATGGATTTATAAAGGAGGAGGCTGCTCCGGCTGAAAAAAAGAAGGCGGGTGGCAGGGCAGAAGACAGATATGAGATGCTTGTTTTCGGAAGCACAAGGGAGGCTGAAGAAATCTGCAGGTGTGCGCGGGAATCGAAGCTGAGTGCTGTATTCTCAGACGAGGTTCTCTTCAGAAAAGAGTGGGAGGACATCAGATATATTGTGGCTGTATCAGATTCAGATCTGGATAATCTTCTTTTATGCAATATAGGGAAGAAGCTGTATAATCTCCAGGGAGCTTTTGGTATCTGTTCTTTAAAAGAGAACAGGAAGCTTTTTAAGAATTCCGGGATAAAGATCATTGAGAAAAGGGAAGATATGGGAGAATATATCCTGGGACTTCTGGGCAGAAGGGAGTCTTTGGCATGAAGATGTTCTATAAGAAACTGACCCAGACCCAGATGATAGCTATAGGGTTCTTTTTGATCATAATAACCGGGACACTGCTTCTTACATTGCCGGCAGCCAGCAGGAGCGGGCAGTCAGCAGGCTTTCTGAATGCGCTGTTTACAGCTACGTCAGCTTCCTGCGTGACAGGGCTGGTAGTGGGGGATACATTTCAGACTTGGACACTTTTTGGGCAGATCGTGATCATTGTCATGATCCAGATAGGCGGTCTGGGATTTATGACAGTGGGAGTGTTTTTCTCAATCCTCCTGCGCAGAAAGATCGGGCTGCGCACCAGGGGGATCCTCCAGGAGAGTGTCAATACTCTTCAGATAGGCGGTATTGTGAGGCTGGTGAAGAGGATAGTCATAGGAACGGCTGTCTTTGAGGTCACAGGGGCTGTACTTCTATGTACCAGGTTCATACCCCGGTTTGGATGGGGCAGAGGGATCTATTATGGTATCTTCCACTCCATTTCGGCTTTCTGCAATGCAGGGTTTGACCTGATGGGAGAGGGGGCGCCGTATGTCTCATTTACTGGATATGCGGATGACTGGGTGATCAATATAACTATCATGGCTCTGATCGTCGTAGGCGGAATCGGATTCCTGGTCTGGGACGATATTTATACTAATAAATGGAAAATCAGGAAATACAGGCTACATACAAAGATCGTGCTCAGCGCGACAGGTGTTCTTATTTTTGGCGGGGCCGCCCTGTTTTTATTATTTGAGAACAGTCATCTGATGGATGGCATGAGTGTGCACGGAAAGGTCTTAAGCTCCCTGTTCAGCTCTGTAACGGCCAGGACAGCAGGTTTTAACACGATTGATACGGCAGCTCTGCAGGAGAGCAGTAAAATGCTGACGATCATACTGATGTTCATAGGAGGCAGCCCCGGTTCTACAGCCGGAGGTGTAAAGACCACCACAATGGTGGTGCTTCTCATGTATCTGAAAGCAAATGTAAAAAAGGAGAACAGCTGCAACATATTTAAAAGAAGCCTGGAGGCAGAGACGATAAAAAAGGCAAGCGCAGTATTCTGTACGAACCTGTTCCTGGCAATAGCTGCGGTAGTGGCGATAACCGCGATCCAGCCCATAAGCCTGACAGATACAGCATTTGAGGTATTTTCCGCCATAGGCACGGTTGGGATGTCCACCGGGATCACAAGGGAGCTGACAGCTGTATCCAGGTGTATCATCATTTTCCTGATGTACTGCGGTAGGATAGGGAGCCTTTCATTTGCACTCTCCTTCAGGAGCAATAAAATAATAACACCTGTTTCACAGCCTGTAGAGCGTATAACAATTGGCTGACAAAGAGAGGAGATTAAATATGAAGACAATACTTATAATAGGCATGGGGAGATTTGGCCATCATCTGTGCAAGGACTTTTATAAGCTGGGCAATGAAGTGATGATAATAGACAAATGCCAGGAAAAGGTGGAGGACCTTCTGGCATATTCCACAGCCGCAAAAGTAGGCGACTGTACAAATGAAGAAGTGCTCAGAAGCCTTGGGATCGGGAATTTTGACTTGTGTTTTGTATGTATAGGTTCGAATTTCCAGAGCAGCCTGGAGATTACCAGCATGGTAAAGGAGATGGGCGGCAAGTATGTCATCAGCAAAGCCAGCAGGGATATACACGCCAAATTTCTTTTAAGAAACGGAGCGGATGAGGTGATCTATCCTGACAGGGATATTGCAGAGAAGCTGGCTGTGCGCCATAGCGCCGACCATGTATTTGACTATATAGAGCTGACAAAGGGATATTCTATTTTCGAGATCCCTCCCATGCACAGCTGGCTGGGAAAAAGCATAAGGCAGGTAGATATCCGGGCTAAATTCCATGTGAGCATCCTGGGGATCAAGAGAGATGGAAATCTTGAGCTTATGCCCCATGCTGACTATATCCTGCGTGATAAAGAGCATCTTATGGTTATCGGGAAGAAGGAAGATATTGACAGAATATTGGCAAATATGCGATGACGTGTTATGATAGGGGAAAGTTAAAAAAGGAGCAGAGAGATGAAAAAGCTTATCCGGCACCCACAGGTGGTCTATATAGCGCGCCTTCTTGTCATTATGACTGCGACAACTGTATTCTCCATCTGGCTGAGTAATTTTGGTATAGGAAAAGAAAATACGCTGATGGTATTTATGGTAGGAGTACTGCTTACAACCACTTGTACAGGGGGATACCAGTACGGTATAGTTGTGTCTGTTATCAGTGTCATGATCTTTAATTATTTTTTTACTGTTCCCCTGCATACCTTTGCCATCACAAATACGAATGATATAGTCCTGATCTTCTTTTTCCTGACAGCGTCTGTTATCTCATCAAGCCTGACAGTCCGGTTCCGCAAACAGCTGGAAATAGCTCAGAAGAATGAGCAGACTGCCAGGCTTTTGTATGAGATGTCAGAAAGCTTTATCAATGTAACAGGCAAGGATAATATCATCCAGCTGGGTATCCGCTATATCTATGAGCACACAAAGTATGAGAGTGCGGTGGAGCTGCAGGATGAGACTGTGGTGGACGGGTCTAACGGGAAATATACGTCAAAGGATTACATGATGGTGCCGATCATTGGGCTGACAAAACAGATTGGTGTCCTGAAAATATATAATCATAACCAGGGCCTGACGACAGAGCAGGAGCTTCTCATCAAGACGGCGGCAAATCAGATCGGAATCGCTCTCGACAGAGAGCTTATTTATTCTGAACAGGAAAAAATTAAGCTGGATATGGAGCGGGAGCATATGAAGGGCAGTATGCTGCGCAGCATATCCCATGATTTCAGGACGCCGCTGACAGGGATCATCGGGGACTGCGGCCTCATTCTGGAGTCTGACGGACAGGATATGGACAGTATCCGGCAGCTGGCAGGGGATATTGATGAGCAGGCGGCATGGCTCATGAAAATGATGGAAAATATCCTGAATATGACTAAGATCGAGAGCGGCAAATTCGAGATCACCAAAGAGCAGGAAGTGATAGAGGATATTGTTTATGAGGCAGTGCGCCATGTAGCAGGACTCCAGGAGCACAGGAAATTCACGCTGACCATGCCTGAAGAGATACTCCTGGCTGAGGCGGATGGAAAAATGCTTGTACAGGTCATTATAAACCTGCTGGATAATGCCATGAAGCATACACAGGAAGGGGGGAGGATATCCCTCTCTGTGTCCTGGCGGAACGGCAGGGCTTATGTGCAGGTGGAGGATGACGGGGACGGTATATCAGATGATATGATGGGACATCTTTTTGATGAATTTACTACAAGCTCAGAAGGAGGATCTGACCAGGTCAGAGGTATTGGACTTGGGCTTGCCATCAGCAGGGCTGTGGTCACTGCCCACGGAGGTGAGATATGGGCGGAAAACAGGCTTGAGGGCGGAGCCAGATTTATATTTTGGATAAAAGCGGAGAAGGTTTGATTGATGGAAGATAAGAGGACGATCCTCATAGTTGAGGATGACAAATATATCATAAATTTTATATCTATGAGCCTGAAAAAGGAGAATTACAGGTATTATGCCGCCAAATCGGTGGAGGAGGCAGTCAGTCTGTTTTATGCCAACCAGCCGGATCTGATAATACTTGATCTGGGCCTGCCTGACGGGGACGGGATAGAGGTGATAGAGCGGGTACGGGAGAAATCCCAGATTCCCATAATAGTCGTGTCTGCCAGACAGGAGGAGCAGGAAAAGATCAGGGCGCTGGATATGGGGGCAGATGATTACGTGACTAAGCCCTTCTATATGGGGGAACTGATGGCGCGCATAAGAGTTGCCATGCGCAAGCATATACAGGTGCCCGGCAGTCAGATGAAAGAGGATGTATTCACATGTGATTATTTAAGTGTGGATAATGAAAAAAGGAAGGTTTTCATAGACGAAGAGGAGATACATCTTACGCCTATTGAATTCAGGATACTGAACCTTTTGATCGCAAACAGGGGAAAGGTGCTCACACATCACTATATCATGGATGAAATATGGGGAAGCACGGAGGGCGTGGAGTCAGGAAATCTGAGAGTTTTCATGGCGGGCCTGAGAAGGAAGATAGAAAAAGAACCGGCGCACCCCAGGTTCATCCTGACGGAAGTGGGGGTTGGGTACCGGTTCTCATCCTAGCACAATAATTAAATCAGTCGTTTGGACGCTGGTAGAAGCGTCCTGTTATCTGGTCGGTCCTGATGGAGTTGATAAATGCATGTTTATCCTCCTGACGGACTTTATTTACTATAGTCTTGACTTCATCGCTGGAGACTACTGAGTAGACCATCTTTCTCTTTTCCTGTTCATAGCAGCCTGTCCCTGTGAAAATAGTGGCGCCGTGATTAGTATTGTCTGCAATTATGTGGTAGACCTCATTCGGGTGGTCAGTGATGATGAACAGTGTGTGCTTCTTATACCTCTGATGGAGCATCTGCACTATCTGGGTGGAGGTGTACTGGAAAATGATAGAATACAGTGCTTTATCCCATCCAAAGAGTACGCCGGCTACAAGAAGCATGGCAACATTTCCAAGGAGCATGTAATTCCATGTGTCGATCCCGTGCTTTTCTGAAAAAAAGATGACCAGGATATCCGTGCCTCCTGCACAGGCCGCGCCTATCAGACAGAGGCTCATGGCGAAACCATTGATGATACCGCCGAATACGGCTATCAGCAGGACATCGGAGGTGACCACAATGGAGGGGATGAGGTCCGTAAAAATACCGGTCAGGACGATCATCAGTGTGGTATAAAAGGTAAACTTTTTTCCAATGACCTTAAATGCAAGGACGATGACAAATGCATTTAAAGTATAGTTGATGACAGAGAACGGAAGAGAAATGTTCAGGAATTCTTTTCCAATCTTCTGGAGCAGGAGTGTCAGCCCGTTAAATCCGCCGGGATAGAGGCCTCCCGCATGGACGAACGTGTTGATGTTGACTGCCATAATAAGAGATGCGGCTACAATAAAGACGAGCCGTTTTATATCACTTTTCAGGGCTGAGGTTTTCATGTTTCAATCTCCTTTATTCGCACTTTTTCGTTCTTTTATTATAGCATAGTACGGCATTTTTTGCCACTGCAATCCTTGATATTTTCGGCAAAGGAGGCATCAGCGTATTACTGTTCACGGAGTGAACAGTAATGTGTCAACCTGGAAGGTTCCCGCATATGCTGGTTATAAAGAAGTAATTTTGAGGATTATTATGACAAGGATTGTAGTGGATGCAGGTCACGGCGGAAGTGATCCCGGGGCTGTCTATCAGGGAAGGCAGGAAAAGGACGATACTCTCCGCCTGGCGTTGGCAGTAGGGAGGATACTGGAGGATAACGGTGTGGACGTGGTTTTCACAAGGACAGACGATATTTATGAGACTCCGTTCCAAAAGGCAACAGAGGCTAATCAGGCGGGCGCGGATTTTTTAGTATCTATACACCGCAACTCAAGTCCGCTGCCCAACCAATACTCAGGCGTGGAGACGCTGGTGTATGATGATTCCGGCATAAAGGCAGAGATGGCTGAAAATATTAATAAGGAACTGGAAAGAGCGGGGTTTGCCAATCTTGGGATTTCTGAGCGTCCCGGCCTTGTAGTGCTGCGCAGGACCAAAATGCCGGCAGTATTAGTAGAGGTGGGATTTATTAACTCTGACGAGGATAACAGGATCTTTGATGAACATTTCGATGAGATAGCCCAGGCGATAGCAGATGGAGTGCTGGAGACGATCAGGGGCACGGATGCGCAGTCAGAGAGCGCTGACAGGGACGAAGAGGCAAATACAGATGATGACAGCGCCGAATGGGGAATGGAGGATTACCGGGGAGATGAGGAAGTTCCCTACTACAGAGTGCAGACAGGGGTATTCAGACGCAGGGAGAATGCCCAGGAGCAGCTCTACCAGCTTCAGCAGCAGGGCTTTCCGGCCTATATCATCAATGAGGACGGATATTACAAGGTACAGGTAGGCGCTTTTGAAAAACTGGATAACGCCATAAGGATGGAATCTGTTCTCAGAAAGAATGGATACTCCACATTTCTGACAACATAGAAAAAAGACAGAGGTGTTTCACCGGCGAATTATGCGGGACGCCGGTGAAACATATTTACTTGTCATGGCGCGGGCCGTAATGAATAATGGCGCATACGTGTATGAAATGTAAAAAAGATGTAAAATATGTTCATATATTCCTATATTTGGTTGACGGGACAAGCCTTGTTAAATATAATCTGTTTAAAGACTTTTATGAGATGAAATGACATGATTTAAATTGTTACTATTCATGGACTGCTTTGAATTTTTCAATCAGGATGGCCGGTATAGATTCAGGTGAGAATGCAGATGCTATAGAAAAGCACAGACCTGCTGAATAGTTACGAAGATATTACTCCATCCGGAGCTTATATTTCTCATAGAAAATCTTAATAATTTCGAAAGGTGCTTTTTCATTTTTACAGGAGATGGTAAAATCAGGTTAAACTATAAATGGCAAAGCATATGAGGTTATGGAATGAACGATAAGTTAGAAGATAAGGTTGGCAAAGAGGATGAGGCAGCTGTGGGTCCCGCATCCCCGGATGCAGCGGAAAATGAACGAATTGATAATGAAAATCATGCGCCCGGAGGTGTGAATGAGGCGGAGGGCAGCCAGGATGCCGGAGATTCTAAAGCAGCCGGGACAGATAGGGAGCAGGAAAGCCCGGAAGGGAAACCGGAGAACTCAGACAGAGAGCAGGCTGAAGGGAAGCCGGAGAATTCAGATAGTGAGCAGTCTGAAGAGAGACCGGAAAACTTAGATAGCGTGCAGCCTGAAGAGAGGCCGGAGAACTCAGATGGTGAGCAGTCTGAAGAGAGGCCGGAAAACTTAGATAAGGAACAGGCTGAGGTGCAGATACGGAACTCAGATGAGAAGCAGTCTGAAGAGCAGCCTGAAAAGTCTGCAGAAGATTTAAAGGAGCAGAAGCCTGGAGGTGAAAAACTGCCTGAGGCGGAGCTTGAATTTGTTTCAGGGGATGATGTGCCTGTCAGGAAGAAAAAACGGTGGAAGCTGGCAGTGGGAATTGTGTTTATCGTGCTGCTTCTGGCAGCAGGCGGCGCTTACGGGGCGGGTATCTATTATTTTCAGGACAAGTTCCTTCCCAATACAACTATTAACGGCATAGATGCTTCTTATGCACTGCCTGAGGACATAGAAAACCAGATTGCTGCCGGAGTGAAGAAATATAAGATCCAGGTGGAATCAAGAGGAGGAAAGAAAGAGACTCTCACCTCTGACCAGATTGGGTATCACTATGTATCAAAGGGCGAGGTGGAAGGCTTTAAGGAGAGCCAGAACCTGTATAAATGGCCGTTCAGCTTCTGGGATGATTTTAATTATACATTTGAATCCAGCACGGCATATGAAGAAGAAGCATTTAACCAGGCGGTAGAGAATCTGGAATGTCTGCAGCCTGAGAACATGGAAGAGCCCAGTGATGCCTATATGGAATTTGACACAAAAGATTCAGAGTATGTCATTGTGCCGGAAGAGCAGGGGGCAAAGCTGGATACTGACAAAGTCAAACAAGTCATAGGAGAGGCTGTCACAAAGAGTGAAGACGGTATTTCACTGGAAAAGAAAGAATGTTACTTAAAGCCTGCCGTTACATCAGGTGATAAGTCCCTGAACAGGCTGGTGACTAAGCTGAATAAATACTGCCATACAAGGATAGAATATGTCTTTGGAGAGAACAGAGAAGTTCTGGACGGGGCAACGATTAACAGCTGGGTCAGCTATGATGATAAAGGCAATGTCACGCTGGATGAAGAACAGATCCCCATTTTTGTCCAGGGGCTTGCGGAAAAATATGACACATATGACAAACCAAGGGAATTTAAGACGAATGATGGTTCTTATGTGACAGTCAGCGGCGGAAGCTATGGATGGATGATAGACCAGGAAATGGAGGTTCAGGAGCTCACGGCTCTCATACAGAGCGGGGCACAGACAGAGAGGTATGCGGCGTTTGCACAGACTGCGCTCAGCTGGGAGAACAGTGACCTGGGATGGGATTATATAGAAATAGACTTGACGAAACAGCATATTTGGATGTATATTGGCGGAGAAGTCGCCGTGGAATCAGATTTTGTATCAGGTGATATCCGGTCTGGGGACAAGGCCACTCCGGAGGGGACTTATACGCTGTATTATAAGAAGTCACCTGATGTTCTGAAAAGTGACAAGCCTGGTGACTCTTATCAGACGCCAGTCACATTCTGGATGCCTTTTAACGGCGGTGTGGGTATGCATGACGCTACATGGAGAGGAAGCTTTGGCGGAAGTATCTATACCTATGATGGATCGCACGGATGCATCAATCTCCCCTATGATGCCGCCAGTCAGATATATAATCTGATCTATGATGGCTTTCCGATCATATGTTTTTACCGTTAGGATATTATGATGCCAGGGTCAAAAGGTCATACAATGCATGCTTGCATGCAATTGTATGACTTTGACCCCAACATTTTATAAAACAGGGGATAATAATGAAGTATAACAATATAAAAGAGGCAGTCTTTCTGGAACGTCCGAACAGGTTTATCGCACATGTGATGCTGGACGGACACAGGGAGATATGCCATGTTAAGAACACGGGGCGCTGCAGGGAACTGCTGACGCCCGGTGCTTCTGTATTTATAGAGGAATGCAGCAATCCGGCCAGAAAGACGAAATATGATCTGATAGGGGTCAAAAAAGGACGTCTGCTGATCAATATGGATTCCCAGGTCCCTAATAAGGCTGTGGAGGAATGGCTGCTGAAGAAAGAGTTATTTTTAGACCTCACCCTGGTGCGGCCGGAGACAAAGTACGGCAGTTCCAGGTTCGATTTTTATATAGAGGCAGGCGGCAGAAGGATTTTTATGGAGGTAAAGGGGGTCACTCTGGAGGAAGAGGGTGTGGCCAGATTTCCGGATGCCCCCACACTGAGGGGGATAAAGCATATCCATGAACTTATGGAAGCCATAAAGGAAGGATATGAGGCGTATGTTCTTTTTGTAATACAGATGAAAGGCGTAAGCAGTTTTGAACCTAATTACAGGACACATCCGGAATTTGGCGAAGCGCTGAAGCAGGCGGCGGAGGCCGGGGTGCATATTCTGGCATATGACTGCATAGTTACAGAGGACAGCATTGAAATAGACAGACAGGTGAGAGTAGAAAAATGCTAAAAGGAATTGTGGAACCACTGCTAAAGTGGTATGATACTTGCAGACGTATTTTGCCCTGGAGGGAGGAACCTGATGCATACAGCGTATGGGTGTCGGAAATTATGCTGCAGCAGACCAGAGTGGAAGCAGTCAAGCCGTTTTATACAAGATTTATGGATGCGCTGCCTGATATAGAGGCTCTGGCATCATGTGAGGAGGACAGGCTCCTGAAGCTCTGGGAAGGGCTTGGATATTATAACCGTGTAAGGAATATGCAGAAGGCAGCCAGGATCGTGGCAGAGGAATACGGCGGCAGGATGCCCTCAGACTATGAAAAGCTTTTGAAGCTTCCGGGAATCGGCCCGTACACGGCCGGGGCTGTGGCCTCTATTGCATACGGGATACCCGTACCGGCTGTGGATGGAAATGTGCTGCGTGTGCTTTCAAGGGTAACGGCAGATTATGAGGACATAATGAAGCCTTCTATGCGCAGGAAGCTGGAGGAACAGATAATGGAAATTATCCCTCCGGATAATGCAGGGAAGTTTACTCAGGCTCTTATGGAACTGGGAGCCATCATCTGTGTGCCAAACGGAGCCGCAAAATGCGGAGAGTGCCCGCTAAAGGACATGTGTCTGGCAAGAGAGAAGGGGATCGTGACAGAACTTCCCCAAAAGGCGGCAAAAAAACCGAGAAGGATAGAGCAGAGGACGGTTTTTGTCTTAAAAGACGGTGAGAAGGCGGCTATAAGGAAGCGGCCGAAAAAAGGGCTTTTGCCCGGGCTATATGAACTTCCTAATACGGAGGGACATCTGGGTATGGATGAGGTGGTGCAGTTTGTAAAAGAACAGGGAATGTCACCGATCCGGGTAAAGAGGCTGTCGGATTCCAAACATATTTTCAGCCATGTGGAATGGCAGATGATTGGTTACGCAGTCTGGATAGAGGAGCTGGAAAAACAGCCGGAAGACGGCCTCATCTTTGTAGAACCCCAAAGGACAGAAAGGGAATTTCCTATACCGGCGGCTTTTGGAGCATATACAGATTATTTGCAGATCAAGCTGGGGCAGGAAAAATATGAATCAGTAAAAGGCAGGAAAGAAAATGAAGATTTTATCAGTGGCAATACCGTGCTATAATTCAGAAGCTTATATGAGAAAGTGCATCGAATCCCTCTTACCGGGAGGAGAAGATGTAGAAATACTGGTGATAGACGATGGGTCAAAAGATAATACCGCTGACATTGCGGACGAATATGCAAGAGAATATCCAGGGATCGTAAAGGCCATCCATCAGGAGAATGGAGGGCATGGGGAAGCTGTAAATACAGGGATCAAAAACGCTACAGGATTATATTTTAAAGTAGTGGACAGCGATGACTGGGTGGATGTACACGCATTTACTGAGATACTGGCAAATCTTAAGGAGCTGGTGGGAGGACCTGATACTGTTGATATGCTTATCAGCAATTTCATCTATGATAAGGTTGGCGTAAGGCATAAAAAAGTAATGCGTTACCGCTCTTCATTCCCGCAGAAGCAGATCTTTACCTGGGATGAGGTCCATAAACTGAGAAAGGGACAGTATATCCTGATGCATTCTGTAATTTACAGGACAAATCTGCTCAGGGAGTGCGGCCTGGTACTGCCGAAGCATACCTTCTACGTGGACAACCTGTTTATTTTCCAGCCCCTTCCCTGGGTAAAGAAAATGTATTATATGGATGTTAATTTCTATCATTATTTTATAGGGCGTGAAGACCAGTCGGTAAATGAAGAAGTAATGATCCGCAGGCTGGACCAGCAGATCAGAGTCAACAAGATCATGATTGATTTTATGGCAGGGCAGAAGATAACTAATAAAAAGCTGAAGAAATATATGCTGAATTATCTTGATATCATTATGACAGTATCTTCGATCATGGCCCTGCGTTCAGGGACAGACGAGAATTTTGAGAAAAAACAGGAGCTGTGGCAGTATCTGAGGCAAAGCGACTATCCGCTCTATCTGAAGCTTCGGACAGGTCTTCTTGGGCGTGCCATGAATCTGCCCGGCAAGAGCGGACGGCAGGTATCTGTTGCCGCTTACAAGGTAACAAGAAAGTTTTTTGGTTTTAACTGACAGGATAAGGGGCTGCTGCGTGTGCAACGGCCCCTTAAGTTATGTCAGCCTGTTATGACTTTTAATGGGATTGCTTCTAATGAAATATCAAGTGAATCCCGGCAGCCAAATGATTCCCCGTCTGTATGTACGGCGAGAGATCTGTCGGTCCGGACGGACATCCTGCGGCAGCGGAATATATGTATCCCCTTAAAATGTGTATGTTTGCCGTAATATGCTGTAGGAAGCGCCATGAGGACTTTCAGTTTGCTCATTTTTTCTACAACGATAATATCCAGCCATTCATCTGATGAATCTGCCTCAGGACAGAACATGAATCCTCCGCCCTCATACTTCAGGTTCATGGCGGCTGTGAAGTAGACCTTCGGATAATGAAGTTTTTTCTCACCGTCAAGTATGATATCCATAGGTGAGGCCTTCAGCAGAAGCAGCTGTCTGAGTGCGATCCCTGTATAGGTGAGCTTGCCCAGCTTCAGCTTATTCAGGAAATCCTTGATTGGTGAGTTCAGGGCTTCGTGACAGATGGCAGCATCATATCCGATACCTGAGCTGACTGCAAAATTTCTCCGTTCTCCTTCTGAAGTGCTTACACCGATGCGCAGACTGTGATAAGAGGAAGGATGAAGTATCGCTTCTAATGCTTTGGCAGGATCTTTTTCCAGATTCAGCCCCCTTGCCAGATCATTGCTTGATCCTGTGGGTATGTAGGCAAAGACAACTTTTGAATAATCTTCAATGCCGTAGATGACTTCATTAGCTGTTCCGTCACCGCCTACGGCTACCAGTACACAGGGGGATTTCTCTGTGGAGATATACTTGGCCAGCCTGGTCGCATGGCCTTTTTCCCTGGTAAACAGAACCCGGTAATCACATTTAACGGATGTCAGCCTGTGCTCCAGAGTGTCCCATATTTCACGGCCTTTGCCTGAACTGGATTTTGGGTTAACAATAAAATAATACATGGACTGCCTCCCGGAAACTTTATTCCCGCGGGCAGCGAGCCAGGTGAACATGCCTGCATGTGCATTTGGCGGCTGCCGCGGGGGGCTTTTGTTGATGTATTTATTGTAGCAGGTTTTCAGTAAAGGTGCCAGAGGAAATTATTGTGCCTCCTGCGGTATGTGGTGTTAAGAAAAAGATGATGTTACACTGATCATGCGTCCCCGCCGTTTTGGAAAAACACTGACTCTCAGTATGGTGGAGCAGTTTTTCTCAGTAAATTATGCAGGGATAGACATCTTTCATGGAATGAATATCTGGAAGGAAGAAAAATACCGGAAGCTTCAGGGAACATACCCGGTGATTGCGCTGAGTTTTTCCAGTATTAAGGAGACTTCCTACAGCGAAGTGAAGAAGAAAATATGTATATTGATTCAGCTCTTATATAATAAATACGATTTTCTGCTCAAAGAGAGTGTTCTGAATGCAAAAGAAAAAGAGTATTTTTTAAGTGTATCGGCTGATATGGAGGAGTATGAGGCTTCTTTAGCAATACATCGGTTATCGGATTATCTTTACCGATATTATGGTAAGAAAGTCATTATTCTTTTAGATGAATATGATACGCCCATGCAGGAAGCTTACATCGGAGGATACTGGAACCAACTGGTATCATTTACCAGAAGCCTGTTTAATGCAACTTTTAAGGATAATCCGTATTTGGAACGTGCCATTATGACAGGAATTACAAGAGTTAGTAAAGAATCTATTTTTTCAGATTTAAATAATCTGATGGTGGTAACGACAACATCAAATCAATATGCAGATGTCTTTGGATTTACACAAGCAGAAGTGGATGAGGCATTGCAGGAGTATGGATTATATAAAAGCAAAGAAGAAGTAAGACGATGGTATGATGGCTTCAGATTTGGAAATAAGGAGGAGATATATAATCCGTGGTCTATTATTAATTATCTGAAAAGCCATAAAGTAGGTCCATACTGGGCGAATACCAGCAGTAACAGGCTGATCAGCAGTCAGCTCCAGAAGGGAACCGGACAGATAAAGGAATCCTTTGAACAGTTATTAACCGGGGGGACGATTACGGCAGAAATCGACGAGCAGATTGTTTACAACCAGTTGGATTTTGACGAGAAAGCAATATGGAGCCTGCTGCTTGCCAGCGGCTACTTAAAGGTATGCGGCACAAAAGAACAGGATTCTTTGTATGGATATTGGAAACAGGAATATATATTAGGAATTACGAATTTTGAAGTTACGTTAATGTTCCGGAATATGGTAAGAGACTGGTTTTCTTTGAGTGCCTCCAATTATAATGGCTTCATTCAGGCCTTGCTGAAAAATGATGTGGAGGCTATGAATATTTATATGAACCGTGTAGCCCTTGCCACTTTTAGTTCCTTTGACAGCGGCAGCCAGCCATCTGAAGACAGTGAGCCGGAACGTTTCTATCACGGATTTGTTCTGGGGCTTATGGTTGAATTGGAAAACCGCTATGTGATTACCTCTAACCGGGAAAGCGGTTTTGGCCGCTATGACGTTATGCTGGAGCCTCGGGGCTTAAATAAGACGGCAATGATTTTGGAATTTAAGGTGCAGGACAGGAAAGAAAAGGATTTGGATGATACAGCCCGGTCAGCGCTGCACCAGATTGAAGAGAGAGATTATGCCGCCTCTTTGGAGGCAAAAGGAATCCACAGGGAAAAAATCCTTAAATATGGATTTGCCTTCCGGGGTAAAAAGGTGCTGATCGTAAATGGAGAGTGATAAGAAAAGGGACGGCTGATGAATGGTCCGAAATAAAGAGAAACACCTTGTAGGGTAGTATAAATAATTTGTATTTAGAGGATGTATTTAGTAATGATGTCTGGGTAAAGGAGGACACCACATGTCTAATTCGAGCTAAATTAGTTCGCTTTTCGCAAAAAAGACTGCGATTTTAAATCACTGTAGTTTTGTAATATAAAACAAAATCAGTTAAATTTTAATGAAAATATTGCATATAATAATGGTATGGTATATACTATTAAATAATAGAAGGGAGATATGAATATGACATTAGCTGAGTTCACAGAAAAACTTGTGCCCATATCTGATTTCAGCAAGGGCAAGGCCGGGAAGATTTTTACAGATGTTGAGGAGAACAATAACGAGTACATTGTTTTAAGAAATAATCAGCCAACGGCTGTGCTGATATCTCTTAAGGAGTATAAAGAAACTCAGGAGAAAGCCGCCAAACTGGAAAAACTGCTTGAAACAGTGGAAAATATGAATCTACTGAAACTTGCCAAGAGCAGGGATAATACAAATACAACTTCTTTTGAATCTTTTGTCGCTGAAGAAGGATACTCTTTGGATGAGTTAAAAGAACTTGCTGAAAGTGTGGAATTTGAATAATGGCATGGAAAATACGGATTACAGATGAGGCCAAAAAGGATTATAGGAAGATTGAGAACAGTGTGCGAAAGCAGGTATTATTAAGGTATCAGAAGCGCCGCTGCCGAGCCCTGATGGGTATGGTAAACCTCTTGGGCATAAGGGAAACAATAATCTGACCGGATTTTTTTAGATCAAGTATAGAGGGATTGGGATTCGTGTAGTCTATACACTTGCCTTAGAGGAAAAAGCCATGAATATTATAGTTATCTCTCAAAGAGACGATGATTTTTGCTATGAGATGACTGCTAAATTATATGAGAAGTATGGTAATGATATTTTTAAAAACATATTTGGAGAATTTTGATAAAGAACTCGGACACCAGCGGGGTAAGCAGCTAATCCCTAGCTGGTGTTTTTGTGGGGCAAACCCATAATTTAATCCTTGCGGATGGGCGCGCTTCGCACAATAATGTATGGGATGCACGAAGGTGTATAATATTTCCGGCTAATCGGCAGTTGTGTATTTCCCCGGCAAGGGAGCTGCAGAGGGTTTAGAGGAAAGTATAAATAATTAAATAAGGGTTTATTTAAGAATTATTTATGGTTTTTTGAAAGCGGTTGTAGTATAATAGCCGCAAGCATGTGAGTCAATCGCTTCAATATGCCGGGATACAGCGTAAAAACGGCAGAAAACGGAGAGTATATGTTTGGATATTTGACGATCTATAAACCGGAATTAAAATTTAAGGAATTTTATAAGTATAAGGCATATTACTGCGGGCTGTGCAGGACACTCAAAGAAGAGTATGGTTTTTCAGGACAGATGACGCTGACTTATGATATGACGTTTGTTATCATCCTTCTCACTTCCCTGTATGAGTGCGGGACAACGCAGAGCCTTCATCACTGCAAGGTGCATCCTGTCAAAAAGATACCTATGCTGCAGAATGAGATGACGGACTACTGCGCCGCTATGAATATGGTGCTTTCCTATTACCATCTTCTGGATGACTGGAAGGATGAGAAGAGCATACCGGGCCTGGCAGGGATGAAGCTGCTTAATAAAAATGTGGGGAAAATAATTCACACATATAAGAAAAAGTGTGGTATAATACAAGATTGTCTGAGACGTTTGTCAGAGTGCGAAAAGCAGGGTGTAACAGATATTGACAAAGTATCAGGCTGTTTCGGGGATTTAATGGGAGAACTGCTTGTATATAAAGAAGATACGTGGGAGCCTGTCCTGCGCAGGATGGGGTTTTTCCTGGGAAAATTCATCTATCTGCTGGATGCCTATGATGATCTTGAAAAAGATATCAAGAAGAAGAACTATAACCCGTTAAAGCCTTTGTATGGAGAAAAAGATTATGAAGAACACTGCCGCGAACTGCTGCTGATGATGATGGCAGAGTGCAGCAGTGAATTTGAAAAGCTTCCGTGTATTCAGGACGAAGAGATATTACGGAATATCCTGTATGCAGGTGTGTGGACGAAGTATAATAAAATACAGAAGGAATTAAACGAAGGAAAGGAACAGAATAATGGTCAGCAACCCATATGAAATATTAGGAATTTCACCGAATGCCTCAGATGATGAGGTTAAGAAGGCATATAGAGAATTGAGCCGGAAATATCATCCGGACTCTTATGCAAATAATCCACTGGCAGATCTGGCAGAAGAGAAATTTAAAGAAGTGCAGGAAGCATACAACCAGATCATGGACGAACGTTCAAAGGGCTACAGCTCATCAGGCTACGGTTCGGGCAGCAGCAGCGGATATTCGGGAAGCAGTTCATCTGGAGGATCAAGTTCCTCAGAGATGACGGCTGTCTATAACTTTATCAACAGTAGGCATTACCAGGATGCATTAAATGTGCTCAATAGAATGAGCAATAGAGATGCCAGATGGTATTACTGCAGTGCGGTGGCTAACAGCGGACTTGGCAACAATGCTGCTGCTCTTGAACATGCAAGGCAGGCAGTCAATATGGAACCGAACAATCCTGAGTATTCTAATTTCCTCAACCAGCTTCAGTGGAATGGCCAGCGCTACCAGACTAATCCATATGGAGGCGGAGCGGGACGCCCGGCATATTCTACAGGAAATTGCTGCTGTGACTTGTGGATTGCGGATTCATGCTGTGAATGTATGGGAGGAGATCTTTGTCCATGCATGTAAATGCGAAAAAACTGGCTTTTTCAGGACTGGCGCTGGCGCTCTGTGTATTGGCGATCGTACTCAGCGGCATAATAGAATTTAATACACTATTTCTGCTGGGACTGGCGTCTTTCCTTATAGGTATTATTATACGGGAATGCGGTATGGGCCTGGGATTTGGGTTTTACCTGGGGGCTATTCTGCTGGGCGTGATACTGGCGCCTAATAAGCTCTATTGCATCACTTTTGGGGCCATGGGCCTTTATGTGGTGGCAATAGAATTTTGCTGGCGCCATCTGGGCCGGCTGCACACAAAAATGAACAAGCGTGTACTGTTCTGGATCATTAAGTATATTGTTTTTAATATCATATACCTTCCTATGTTGCTGCTGTTTCCAAAGCTGCTGTTTGCAGGAGAGATGAGCAATACCTTCCTTCTCATAGCTGCAGTGGGCGGACAGGCGGTAGTTTTCATCTATGACAGGGCTTATGAATATTTTCAGGGGCATGTCTGGACAAAGTTCAGGAAGAGGATAGGATTTGAATTGTAGGAAGAATGGTAACTGTGAAGGTACTGAACAGTTACGGAGAATGTATATTAATCATACATAAAGGCACCAGGGGTGTGTTTTGCATATTGCAGATCACTTTGGGTGCCTTTTTGTTTTAACTAAGAAGAACTTGTGTGACTATTTGCGGCACTGCGCTTTTACCGGGGCCGTGAATAGTCACACAAGTTCTTATTCACCACCTATTGAGGTGGGAGTTTTATCTGCTTTCAAGATAAAATTATTTTTCCGGTAATCGAGTATCCCATCCTTTTTAAGCTTGGACAGCTCTGCGGACATGGCGCTTCTTTCTACGCAGAGATAGTCGGCCAGCTCCTGACGGTCAAAGGGTATGGTAAAATGGCTGTTTTCTGCCTTTACTGCCTGTTCTGACAGATATGAGAGAAGTTTTTCTCTTGTGCTGCGCTTAGTCATATGCCCCAGCTTTTCCATAAGCATTTTATTTTTCATGGCAAGGATTTTCAGCATGTTTTGAATAAGCCCTGTGTGAAAAGTACACGCGGAGGAGCAGGTAGTGATAACTTTTCTGTAGTCGATAAACATGACTGTACAATCCTGGGCAGCTACTGCATTGACAGGAAGAGAAGTCGCCCCGGCACAGGCAAAAGCCTCTCCAAATAGTTCACCGGGCCCGATATTTGCGATTATCGAGCGGTTTCCCCAGAAATCTTCCTTTATAATATGGATATCCCCCTGGAGCACAAGCCCCACATCTCTGGCAGGACTGCCTGCGGAAAGGATATATTCCCCTTTGAAATAAGAAGAGCGGCTGGCCCTCAGGCATGTCAGCATGGCAGAAATGTCTTCAGGAGCGATTCCTGTAAAAAGAGGGCTTGATTTTATCACTTCACTGTAAATCTCAAAATCTTTAATTGTATTCATGAATTATTTTCCTAATCATTTCGGGATGTTCTCATCCACATTATTTTCGGTGGAGCCTGACAATTTGGGGTGCAGACTCGACGGAAGTATAGTAATAGTCTAATACTGTGGCCGGGATGTGTCAATTCTAAAGTCGGTCGTGAATGTTCAGAAATACTCACTACGGTAAATGCACAGACTTGCTGAATAGTTACAAATTAATCTGAAAAAGGATAACCTCTTGATTGATAAAACTGCTTGTAGAGACAGTATAAAAATGGTATTCTTTTCATAGGCGGTGGCTGGGACAAATCCGTATTTGAAACAGGCCATCAGGCTGCGATTTTGTTTAATTGGAAAATGTGGAGGTATGCCAATGGCAGTGAGAATTTCAGAAAATAGAAATGGGTTGATAGAAACCGAACGCCTTCTCATTAGAGAAATGGAGCAGTCGGATTTTGATACATTGTGCAAAATATTGTGTGATGAGGAAGTAATGTGTGCTGCTTATGAAAGCGCATTCAGCTTAGAAGAAGTACAGAATTGGCTTAACAGACATTTTAAAAGATATGCAGAGTACGGTTTTGGACTTTGGGCTGTTGTTTTAAAAGAAACAAATGAAATGATAGGCCAATGTGGTTTGACGTTTCAAGGCTGGAGAGATAAAGAAGTATTAGAAATAGGATATTTGTTTCAAAAAGCGTATTGGCACAAAGGTTATGCAACAGAAGCAGCGATTGCTTGTAAAGAATACGCATTCAAAGTTCTTAATGCAAGTAACGTATATTCTATTGTCAGGGACACAAATATAGCCGCTCAAAATGTCGCTGTCCGAAACGGTATGAAGATTATTGATAAAGATACCAAGAATTTCAGATATATAGATATGGATTTTTATCTGTATTCTGCAGGTCAAACAGATGAGACTTGGTTCATTTAGATTATCAGTGCCGAATGATTACAAGATAAAATCTTGTTCAGTATCATTATTAGATTATGATTGATAAGGGGGATAAATTATGTTTTGTTTAGAATGTGGCGAAGCTATTCCAGATGGAAGTGTTACTTGCCCTAAATGTGGTGCAGTAATAAAGAAAGATATTGATAATTCAAGTGATGAACAGGCGGTTGTATATGCGTCTCAAAATGTAACTGAACAAGAGATCTCACAAAAGCCCCCACTTAGTAAAAAGTTGCCAAAACAAGTTTACATTGGAATTGCAGCCGTTGTAGGTATAGTGATTATATTCTTTATTGTAAATGCAGTGAATAAGGCAAATTTAAAGAAAGCACTTGTAAAAGAATGGTACGATACAGAGGATTCAATTATCAAAGTATTAGATATTGAGGATGGTAAAATGGAGTATCGGCTAGAGACAGGATATAGTTGGATGGATATGTCGATGGGCACATACGATTGGAAGCCTGCAGGAAAAAATAAAATCAAGATCAAAATGTACCAAGATAAATATGAAACATATACTATTGAATTTAATGATGATAAGACTTCATTCAAAATTAGCCCTGCTATAACAAGCGTGGATGATAATGAGCATTGGTATCATATAGACTAATTTAATATATCAAATTATTAATAGAGTTTATCCAGTTACTGTTCACGGAGTGAACAGTAACTTTATCCAATCCAAACCTTAGTAAAATCAAGACATTGCAGAATTATTTGTAACACAATATAATAGATTTTAAGTGTTATTAAAAATAAGTATTAGCAATCGTAATTTGACGGAGGAATTGTGTAATGAAAGTTACAATAGAAGAACTGCAGGAATATTTATTTGACCATTATAGCAGTGGCGGAATCGACCAGAGCTTATTTATGAAGCTGGTAGAAGAAATAGGTGAGGTGGCAGAGGTACTAAATAAAAAGGCTGGAAGAAAATCAACTGGCAGGGAAGATTTGCAGGCACAATTGGGGAATGAATTAGCTGATGTGATACATTATGCTGTAGCTATTGCAGCATTAAACGGGATTGATATGAATGATGTTATCATTAACAAGGATAAAGAGGCTTCTATAAAGTATAATCATAAAACAAATTTGGAGCAGTTTATCTTGAATAAAAGAGATGATAACACGAGCCGGTAGATTTCAAAATACTAAACATGATGAGTTTAAAAATGGACAGGATGAAATTAACGGAAAGACATATGACAGCCTGACTGTTTATTGGAAGGGATTTATAATGGATGAGAGGAAGGAGCCGGGAACTTATTGTTTCCGGCTCCGTTTTTTGACTTATATTTAAAAATGTTGTTTTTCCAACATACTTTTTAAAAGAAAAATAGTATCCTTGTCTCATCAGATGAAGGAGGAAAGCTATGCTGAGAAAAATCATTAAAATAGACGAAGAGAAATGCAATGGCTGCGGGCTTTGTGTGTCGGCGTGTCATGAAGGCGCTATAGAGATTATCGATGGAAAAGCCAGGCTTGTGAGAGAACACTTTTGTGACGGGCTGGGGGACTGCCTGCCTTCATGCCCTGAGGATGCCATTTCATTTGAAGAGAGGGAGGCTCCTGCTTATCAAAAACTGCCCTGCGGATGTCCGGTGACACCCGGTATACATGACAACGAATGCAGGGAAAGCCGGCTTTCCCAATGGCCGGTGCAGATAAAGCTGGTGCCTGCCAGAGCCGGATTCTTTGATGAGGCAGAGCTTCTGGTGGCGGCTGACTGTACGGCCTATGCTTATGGAGATTTTCATGAACGCTTTATGAAAGGCAGGATCACTCTTGTGGGCTGTCCGAAACTGGACGGGGAAGATTATGCCAAGAAGCTGACTGAAATCATTAAGAATAATGATATAAAAGATATGACTGTAGTCAGGATGGAAGTGCCATGCTGCGGCGGATTGGAGAGGGCTGGTGCAGCAGCGGTGAAGAACAGCGGAAAATCTATACCATGGCGGGTGGTTACTATATCTGTGGATGGAGAGATACTGAAAGAACAGTTAACAGATTAATGATCAAACAGGAGGATAATAAAATGGAAAAAATGTTTTGTTTTCAGTGTGAGCAGACGGCCGGATGCACCGGATGTTCAGGCAGCAGGGGAGTGTGCGGAAAAGGGCAGGATACAGCCAGACTGCAGGATGAGCTGACAGGCGTTCTGATAGGCATAGCCCGGGCGTCTGATGGAAATGAAGTGACAAAAAGCACAACAGAGATTATCATTGAAGGGCTTTTTGCCACACTGACAAATGTCAATTTTGACAATGATTCAATCAGGGAGCTGATAAGAAGAGCAGAAGAAGAAAAGGAGAAACTCATACCAAAATGTTCCGGATGCGGTTCACCGTGCAGCAGGAATGAGAACTTTGATATGGAAAGCCTCTGGGGGGACAATGAGGATATAAGATCCCTGAAATCTCTGATCCTCTTCGGAATCAGGGGGATGGCTGCCTATGCATATCATGCCATGGCGCTGGGATATGAGGATGAAGAAGTGAATCAGTTCTTCTATAAAGCTCTTTTTGCAGTGGGGCAGGAGGGAGATATGGAATATCTGCTGCCGGTGGTGATGGAGACAGGTGAGGTGAAC
The DNA here is from genome assembly GCA_003148945.1 of Murimonas intestini. Classification (GTDB taxonomy): domain Bacteria; phylum Bacillota; class Clostridia; order Lachnospirales; family Lachnospiraceae; genus Murimonas; species Murimonas intestini. The sequence goes on from QGGY01000003.1 coordinate 167,280, forward strand.
TTAAAATGTATGGCTATGCTTGACAGGGCGAATACGGAAACTTACGGTATTCCGGCGCCTACGGAAGTTACATTTGCGGTAGATAAAGGGCCGTTTATCGTTGTAACAGGCCATGACCTGAAGGATTTAGAAGAGCTGCTCAGACAGACGGAAGGGAAAGGAATCAATATATATACACATGGAGAGATGCTGCCTGCTCATGCATACCCTAAACTGAAGGCATACAGCCACCTCAGAGGTAATTTTGGAACAGCGTGGCAGAACCAGCAGAAGGAGTTCCAAAATCTTCCCGGGGCAGTGCTCTTTACTACAAACTGCCTGATGCCTCCAATGGATTCATATGCTGACCGGGTGTTCACAACAGCCGCGGTGGCTTATCCGGGCCTGAAGCACATCCATGCAGTGGGCGGCAGGAAAGATTTTACCCCGGTAATAGAGCGCGCCCTGGAACTTGGAGGATATAGTGAAAGAACTGAGTTTACAGGTATCAACGGCGGGAAGAAGACAGTTACAGGATTTGGCCACAATGCGATCCTCTCGGCAGCAGATAAGTTAATTGAGGCAGTGAATAATAAGGCAATCCGCCACTTCTTCCTGGTAGGAGGCTGCGATGGGGCAAAGACAGGGCGCAATTATTATACAGATTTTGTGAAGCAGGCTCCGGACGATACAGTGATCCTGACGCTGGCCTGCGGAAAATACAGATTCAATGACCTGGACCTGGGAGAGGCGGGCGGACTTCCCAGGCTGATGGACATGGGGCAGTGCAACGATGCCTACGGAGCTGTAAAAGTGGCTGCTGCACTGGCGGAAGCTTTCGGGTGCCAGGTTAATGACCTGCCCCTGACCATGGTGCTGTCCTGGTATGAACAGAAGGCAGTCTGCATCCTGCTGACACTCCTTCACCTGGGAATCAGGAATATCTACCTGGGGCCAAGCCTGCCTGCATTCCTTTCAGAGAACGTTCTGGGCTATCTGGTTGAAAATTATAATATAAGGCCGATTAGCAGTGCAAAAGAGGATCTGAAAAGAATTCTTGCTGAGGAAGATTAAGTTGTAACGAATTCTCGCATAACAGGCCGCGTCTCCGTATATATTTAGTTAAAAATATACTGGACGTGTCGGATGGACAGAGCAGCTGAAATTTTGAGAAATATTGATAATATTGTTTGGGGACCCTTCCTGCTCCTGTTTATGCTGGGAACAGGAATCTACCTCACCGTAAAGATGCGTTTTCTGCCCCTCAGAAATCTGGGGTATGCGCTTAAAAGTGTTGTAACTAAAGACCCGAATGCAAAAGAAGGGGGGAAGGGAGATATCTCTTCCTTTTCTTCGCTTATGACAGAACTGGCAGCCACCATTGGGACAGGAAATATCGTGGGGGTGGCTACAGCCATGGTCCTGGGCGGGCCGGGAGCGCTTATATGGATGATGGTGTCAGCCCTGATAGGCCTGGCTACAAAGTTTGCGGAGAGCACGCTTTCTGTAAAATACAGGACGGTTAATGCAAATGGGGAGATATCAGGCGGTCCCATGTATACCATGCAGAATGCTTTTCCCAACAAAAAAGCGGGGAAGGCATTGGGCTGTGCATTTGCCCTTTTCGCAGTATTTGCCTCCTTCGGAATGGGAAATATGACCCAGTCCAATTCCATATCATCGGCGGTAAAAGAGACCTTCGGGGTATCAGAGGGCCTTACGGGACTCATAGTCACCATACTGTCTATACTGGTTATACTTGGGGGGATCAAGGCCATCTCAAAGGTGACACAGATCGTGGTTCCATGTATGGCTGTCTTCTATATGGCCGGGGCGGTGGCTGTGATCTTTATGAATATAGGAAATCTTCCGTCAGGCATATGGCAGATTGTATCCATGGCCTTCTCACCAAGAGCAATGGCGGGCGGAGCAGGGGGAACTATTGTTGTCTCCATGCAGCAGGCCCTGCGGTGGGGAGTATCCAGAGGTGTCTTCTCTAACGAGGCAGGCCTGGGAGCGGCAGGGATCAGTGCGGCGGCGGCCAATACGGATGATCCTGTCAGACAGGGATATATCAGTATGACAGGTGTTTTTTTTGATACTATCGTTATCTGTTCTGTTACAGGCCTTGCGCTGGCGGCATCAGGCGTGATTGGGATCACCGACGCTTCCGGGGAGCTTGTGACCGGCTCTGCCCTCACTATAGCTGCCTTTGCCACTACTTTTGGGGAATGGGGAGGTTATCTTGTCTGTATAGGAATCGTTCTGTTTGCCTTTGCCACCATCATAGGCTGGGAATACCAGGGGGAAAAGGCATTTGAATTTCTTGTGAAAAAACCGCAGTATTGTATTTACTACAGGTTTGTATATGCATTGACTGCCTTTGTGGGCGCCACCTGCGCTCTCGATGTGGTTTGGGACTTTTCTGACATCATGAATGGACTGATGGCTATTCCCAATCTGATCTGTGTTCTGGTCCTGTCAGGAACAGCCTGTAATGAAATCTTCAGATATGAAAAAAATAAGCGCAATAATAAATGACAAGAATAAGGGTCCGTGTTATGATAATAAAAAACAGGAGGACCATTTATGGAGATTGAATTTACATATACAAAGAAAGAATGGGTGGACGGCCGCAGAAAATATCTCTTCATTTCTAAGGTCATTACAAGGATGCAGCTGTTTGTTATGGCATTGATGGCAGTGTTTTTTATTATATCGGCAGCTGTTTATGGATTTGGAGTTATAAATATAGCTCTTGGAGTGGTCCTGGCTCTGCTGGCCCTGGAATTGGTTTTTATCTATGTGGTTCAGCCAGGCATGCTGTATAAGGCTACGGACAAATACCATAGCCGGTACAGGCTTGTATTCAGGGAAGACGGACTGCTCTTTGAAACACAGGGGATAGCTTCAGAACTGAAGTGGGATATTTATACTGGATATGCACGGAGCAGGGAATATTATTATCTGCTGCAGGGGAAGATGAATTATACTCTTATTCCCAAGAGGGCATTAAGTGATGAGAGGGGCAGGGAGGATTTTGAAAAGCTGGTGAAGTCAGTTCTTCCGGAAGTTAAAGCCCCTGCGGGTATAAAATAATTTGCATCTGAAAGGGACATTCACGGCATCATGAGCCGGAAGGTTCCTTTTTTGTGTAATATTTTACAAGAAATTTCTGCGGGCCGGTGTTAAGATGTTATAGGATGTTAAAAATAAACACCTACATAAGGGGCAGTGAGGAGAAGAAAATTATGCTGACACAGCAGGAACAGCGTCATGTCTATTATGACAGGGACCTGAAAATAGAAGCTTATAATCTGAGCGGGATCGTACAGAAGTTTCCGAATCATTTTCACGAGTATTATGTCATTGGATTTATCGAAGGCGGGAGGCGGCACACCTGGTGTAAAAAGGGTGAGTATGATGTGTCTGCCGGGGATATGATCCTGTTCAATCCCCATGACCATCATTATTGTGCCCCGATAAATGGGGAGCTGCTGGATTACAGGGCAGTCAATATCGGTGTGGATGTGATGAAAAATGCAGTCAGGGAGATTACGGGCCGGGAGTACACGCCGTATTTTACTGAGAATGTGGTTTTCCACAGTGACATCACAAAATCCATAAGTGATCTGTATAGCGCAATTGTGGAATGCAGGCCCCGGCTGGAGAAGGAGGAGGCATTATTTTTCCTGCTGGACCAGATCCTGCAGGAATACGCAGCACCCTTTGAGGAGGCCGATGTCTCAAAACCCAACAGGCAGATCAGGATACTGTGTGAATACATGGAAGAGCATTTTGCGGAAAATATTACCCTGGATGATCTGCTCTCCATGACGGATTTTGGAAAATCATATCTGCTTCGCTCTTTTACAAAGCAGACGGGAGTCTCACCCTACAGGTATCTGCAGGCGATAAGGCTGGACAGGGCGAAGAAGTTTTTGGAGGAAGGGATACCTCCTGTGGAGGTGGCGGATATGGCGGGATTTTCAGACCAGAGCCATTTCACAAATTTTTTCAAAGAATTTATAGGGCTGACACCAAAGCAGTATCAGAGGATTTTTACTGAGGCAGAGGCCGCTGTGCCGGAGGAGGACGAATGTGGATCATAAGATGATAAAGGGCCATGGCGCCGCATTGATAACAATACTGATATGGGGGACAACGTTTATTTCCACGAAGGTCCTTCTGGTGGATTTTCAGCCTGTGGAGATTTTATTTTACAGATTCCTGATGGGATTTATTGCGCTGATCCTGGTGTGTCCCCACAGGCTCCGTGTGGAGAAAAGGAAACAGGAGCTGACATTTATGGCTGCCGGCCTGTGCGGCGTATGCCTGTATTATCTGCTGGAGAATGTAGCGCTTACATATACTCTGGCGTCCAATGTAGGCGTGATAATTTCCATAGCGCCGTTTTTTACAGCTATCCTGACCCAGATCTTTTTCAAGGGTGAGGAAAAATTAAAAGCCAGCTTTTTTGTGGGATTTATTATAGCGATCGCAGGCATCTGCCTGATCAGCTTTAACGGTTCCAGGCTGGAATTAAACCCTATGGGTGATCTGCTGGCGGTCCTGGCAGCATTTGTATGGTCGTGCTATTCTATCCTTACAAAGAAGATAGGAAGCTTTGGATACGGAACAGTTCAGAGTACACGCCGTGTATTTGCCTATGGACTCATATTCATGGTGCCCTTTTTGTTTTTCACAGATTTCCGGCTGGGACTGGAGCGGTTTGCGCAGCCTGTCTATCTGCTGAATATTATTTTCCTGGGCCTGGGGGCATCAGCCCTGTGCTTTGTCACCTGGAATCTGGCGGTGAAGATACTCGGTGCCGTAAAGACAAGTGTATATATCTACCTTGTCCCCGTCATCACTGCGGTGACTTCAGTGCTCATACTGGATGAGCATATAACACTGATGGCAGGGGCGGGTACATTGCTGACTCTGGCAGGACTGCTGCTGTGCCAGTCTAATCCTAAAAATCTGAAGAGAGGTATTCAAAATGGACAGAGAAAACGAAAAATGTGTCATGGTGATTGATGAATCACTCCCACTCGGCGTTATAGCAAACACAGCTGCGATCATGGGGATCACTTTGGGAAAAGAGATGCCCGGCGTGGTGGGCAGAGATGTGGAAGATATGAGCGGAAGAGAGCATCTGGGGATAATAGAGTTTCCGGTGCCTATTCTGAAGGGAAATCCTGAAATTATCCGCAGTATCAGAAGTAAACTGTATGAACCGGGCTACAGTGAGCTTACAGTGGTGGATTTCTCAGACCTGGCCCAGGGGTGCAGGACTTATGAAGAGTATGAAAAGAAGCTCCTTGGAGTGCCGGAGGACAGTCTCCAGTATCTGGGTGTGGCTATCTGCGGACCAAAGAAAAAAGTGAATAAACTGACAGGGAGTATGGGGCTGCTTAGGTAGCCCTTGTTTTTTTGCATGATATGGTATATAATACCAATGTGTTCACGAAAACCAGAATGGAGAATTACATGAATATACAAGAATGCGATTTAATGAACATTCTGCTTCAGACGCCCTACACGAACCAGAGGACGCTTTCAGAACAGAGCGGTTATTCACTGGGAAAAGTAAACAGCTCGCTGAGGCAGCTGATAGAAAAAGGCTATCTGGATGAAGAGATGCATTTTGAGAAAAAGGCGGCGGCTGAGGTTGAGAGAAAACGGCCCAGACATGCGGTGATACTGGCGGCAGGATTTGATCTGAGAATGGTCCCTGTCAATACTACAGTGCCAAAAGGGCTGCTTGAGGTCCAGGGAAGGCCTCTTGTAGAGAGCATGATCTGTTATCTACATGAGGCAGGTGTGTTTAAGATAGATATCATAGTCGGTTTTATGAAGGAACAGTATGAATATCTGATAGATAAATATGGGGTGGAGCTTGTATACAGCAGAGATTATGCCACCAGGAACAATCTTTTTTCCTTGAAGAGGGTGATTGACAGGATCGGCAATACTTATATTATCCCCTGCGATATCTGGTGTGAGAAAAATCCATTTTCCAGGCAGGAACTTTATTCCTGGTATATGGTCACAGATGAGATGACCGAGGATACCTCAGTGAGGATTGGAAGGAAAAAGGAGCTGATCCTCACAGGTAACGGGGAGATAGGCAACAGGATGGTGGGGATAGCCTATATCCTGGAGGAGGATGCCGCAGTTCTGAGGGAGCGTGTGGAGGAGCTGACACAGAGAAGAGAATTCAACCAGGCCTTCTGGGAGACAGCGCTTGTAGCTGATGGAAAGCTGAGACTGTGGCCGAAAGAGGTTTCAGGGAGCAGCGTGAAGGAGATAAATTCTCTGGAGGATCTCAGGGTTGTGAATGAGGGAAAGGAACCTCTCAGTGAGCAGGCATACTGTTTTATAGAAGAGGCTCTCTCATGCAGGAGAGAGGATATAGGACATGCCATATCTGTTAAGAACGGATTTTTGAGCCGTGTTTATGAATTTGAATATTCCGGGAAAAAATATGCCCTGAGAGTGCCTGAAGAGATCATGGCTGATACATTTGCACCGGAACAGGAATATGAAGTCTATAGAAAGCTCCTGGAAAATGACGTTATGACTCCGAAATGCTATTTTTCTGTGGAACCTGGCTTCTGCCTGAAGGAGCTCAGTGTGGGATGCCGCACCTGTGACAGGGAGAATGAGGAGGATGTCAGGCGGTGTATGGAATATCTGCGGAAATTCCACAGTAAGAATATCCAGGCCGGGCATTTTTACGATATGTATAAAATGATCGATTACTATGAGAGCATGCAGTACGGCGGAAAGTCTGTTTACAGAGACTACAGGGAGACAAAGGCAAAGATATGTGAGCTTAAGGAATACGTGGACGCCCAGCCCAGGCAGTATGCCCTGACCCATATAAATGCCATACCGGAAAAGTTTCTGATGTTTGAGGATGGCCGCATCTGCCTGCAGGACTGGGAATACGCCGGGATGCAGGATGTACATCTGGATATCGCCATGTTTGCAGTCTACGCATTATATGACAGAGAGAGGATAGACAGGCTTATAGACTATTATTTCGAAGATAAGTGTCCCAAAAGTGTGAGGATCAAAATCTATTGTTATGTGGCCATTGCAGGCTTTTTATGGAGCAACTGGTGTGAGTATAAAAGAAGATTCGGAGTGGAATTTGATGAATATGCGATGAAGCAGTACAGATATGCAAAAGAATTTTATAAAATTGTAAAAAAGGAGCTGGAGGATGACAAGGACAGGCTATAAAACAGACAACGCAATTATAATGGCAGCAGGGATGGCTACCCGGTTTGCACCGCTGTCATATGAGAAGCCCAAGGCGCTGATAGAGGTAAGGGGGGAAGTGCTCATTGAACGGCAGATACGCCAGCTCATAGAGGCGGGAGTACCGCAGATCATCGTGGCGGCAGGATATAAAAAGGAATTGTTCGGATATCTGACGGATAAGTACGGGGTCATGCTTGTAGAAAATCCTGATTACCGTACAAGGAATAATCATTCGACTCTCTACCATGTGAGGGATTACCTGAAAAATTCATATATCTGCTGTTCAGATAACTATTATACAGAAAATCCTTTTAAGGACAGGGAGGATGAGGCATATTATGCAGCTGTCTATGAGGAAGGGCAGACTGATGAGTGGTGCCTCTATACAGATGAAAAGGGATACATTAACCATGTGCAGATAGGCGGCTCTGATGCCTGGGTCATGCATGGGCATACATTCTTTACGGAGGGCTTCTCAAAGCAGCTCATACCGTATATTGAAGAGGCTTATCATAAAGAGGAAGACGCCGGGCTGTATTGGGAAGAGATATACATGGAGCATCTGTCGGAGATGAGGATGCGCAGGAGAGAATATGATGTGGATGTGATCCAGGAATTTGACTGTCTTGAGGATCTGCGGAAATTTGACGATACTTATCTGAACCATTCAGGCTCATGGGTGATGGAGAGGATATGCAGAGAACTGAAATGCAGGGAAAAAGATATTGTGGGGATAAAGCCTGTAGAGGGAAATGACGGTGCAGCAGGCATTACATTTTCTGTGTTTAACAGAAGATATGCTTTTGATTACGCGAGAAAATATCTCGGAGAGTGCTGACGGCAGGAAATGCCGGCCAGTGTGCAGCCGGAGAGCTGCAGGAGAGGAGAGAAAAGATGAAAAAATGGATGATGGCAGCAGTAGCTGCAGTGATGCTTCTGGGGGCTATGGCTGCCTCAGGATGCGGAAAAGGTGCGGAGGGAGTAAAAACTGATGACAATAAGGTGGTCATCTATTCCTGCCTGGAAGACTTCAGGAATGACTATATCCTGGATAAACTGAAAGAAAAATTCCCTGATTATGATATCACGCTCCAGTTTGTGGCAACGGGAAATCTGGCAGCCAAGATCAAGAGTGAGGGGGAAGCCACAGAGGGAGATATCATTCTGGCGCTTCAGGCTGTATATATGGAGCAGCTGAAAGACAACTTTGCTGACCTGTCTTCTTACGACACGTCAAAGTACCTGGATGAGCTGGTGATGGATCATCACAAGTACCTTATATGGGAACGGTTCAGCGGATGCATTATGACAAATCCGAAGATTTTAGAGGAAAAGGGCCTTACTGAGCCTGAGAGCTTTGAAGAGCTAGCAGACCCAAAGTATAAGGGGCTTGTTTCCATGCCTGACCCGAAGACTTCCAGCACGGGATTTATCTTCTATCAGATGCTGGTAAATGACTGGGGGGAGGATAAGGCCCTCGAATATTTCGACAGGCTGTCAGAGAATGTACTCCAGTTTACCACCTCCGGAAGCGGCCCTGTCAGCGCCCTGACCCAGGGGGAAGCGGCTATTGGCCTTGGTATCACCTACCAGCCCGTCCAGCAGATAAATGACGGGGTGAAGATGAATATCAGGTTCTTTGAAGAAGGCGCGCCTTATGATCTGGACGGCTACGGGATGATCAGGGGGAAGGAAGAGAAGAAGGCGGTAAAGGATGTTTTTGACTATCTGTATGATACCCTGATCTATGAGGACAAGGATCTGTATTCTCCGGAACAGATATTTAAAGAACAGTCAAATACGATTGAAAACTATCCAAAGGATATCCCATACGGTGATATGACAGGTGCTCTTGATATCAAGGAAAAGGAACGTCTTCTTGGCGAGTGGAAATATTAAAGCGGGGTGCGGTCAGATGAAAGAAAAACTGCGGGTGGAAAACCTGAAAAAAGTATACGGTACTAAGGAAGTCCTCCGGGGCGTGGAATTTGATGTGAGGGACGGAGAATTCCTGTCTATTCTGGGGCCCTCAGGGTGCGGGAAGACCACCATCCTGAAAATACTCTCAGGCCTGCTTAAACCCACTGAGGGGCGGGTGATCAAAGACGGGGAAGATATTACAGAGCTGGCTTCCTCAAAAAGAGGTATGGGGATCGTGTTCCAGAACTATGCCCTGTTCCAAAATATGACGGCTCTCAAAAATGTAGAATATGCCATGCAGTTTAGGCCGGGGCTGAAACCGGGAGCCAGAAAAAGGGCGAGAGGGCTTCTGGAGATGGTGGGCCTCTCAGAATATGAAAATGCAAAGCCTCACAGGCTCTCAGGCGGCCAGCAGCAGAGGGTAGCCATCGCCAGGACACTGGCGCTGAATCCGGATATCATACTGTTTGATGAGCCTATGTCAGCGCTTGATGTGGCAAACCGCCTTGCACTGCGGGGGGAACTGAAGGCTATCCAGAAAAAGACGGGAGCGACCATCATCTATATTACCCATGACCAGGAGGAGGCGTTTGCCATGTCTGACAGGATCATGGTGATGGGAAACGGTGAGATTGAGCAGCTGGATACTCCTGAGAATATATTAAAATCCCCGGCAAGCGATTATGTCAAAAGCTTTGTGCTGGATAATCTCAGGCTGAAGATGGAATCGCTGTCAAAATATATGGAGTACTGTCTATGAAAAAGAATTATGGCCTGAAGGCCATCCTGGCTCTCTTTTTCCTGTTTGCCGTGATCTGTCCCCTGGCTGCCCTGCTGGCAGGTTTAAAGGATGTAGATATAGGGGCGGTCATCAGCTCCGGGCAGTTTATGGATGCACTTGTCCATTCCCTTGTCTCAGCAGTACTCTCCACTGTCATATCTGTGGCCTGCGGACTTTTGCTGGCCTGGTGCATAGCCAGGAGCAATATAAGGGGGAAAGCAGTATTTTCCATGCTGCTGACTCTGCCCATGCTGATCCCGTCTATTTCCCACGGAATGGGCCTGGTGATGCTGCTGGGGCAGAACGGTGTGCTCACTAACCTGCTGGGGCTTAAGGGGTCAATATATGGCCTTTCAGGCATTGTAACAGGATCTGTCATCTATTCCTTCCCCATTGCTTTTTTGATGTTTGTGGACATCTTTACATATGAGGATATGTCGGTGTACACTTCTGCGGAGGTCATGGGGGTGCCTAAATACAGGCAGTTTTTGGACATTACACTGCCTTACCTGAAAAAGCCCATGATTTCCATAGTGTTTACTGTGTTTACCATGGTAGTGACAGATTATGGGGTGCCTCTCATGGTAGGAGGCAAGTATACGACACTTCCTGTTCTCATGTACCAGCAGGTCATAGGGCTGCTGGATTTTGGAAAGGGGACAGTGATCGGGGCGGTGCTTCTGATACCGGCAGTCGTTACCTTCCTTATTGACGCGCTTCACAATGAGAAGTCAGGGCAGCATTTCGTAACTGAGAAGACAGAGAAGAAGGAAAACAAGGTAAGGGACAGGGTGAGTTATCTTTTCTGTACTCTGTCAGGCATTCTTGTAGCTCTGCCGATTCTTGCATTCGCGCTTCTCACATTTGTCAAAAAATATCCGTTGGACAACAGCTTTACACTTGCAAATATCCAGAGAAGCCTGGAGATGGGAGCAGGCAGGTATCTGTCCAACTCCCTGGTGATTTCTGCGGCGGTGGCAGTATTTGGAACAATGCTGGCGTATCTGGCCGCATATGCGTCCTCCAGGAGTACAGGAAAGTCTTCAAGAGTCCTGCATCTGGCCGCCATCACTTCGCTCTCCCTGCCGGGGATGGTCCTGGGCCTCTCCTATGCAGTTTTTTATAAAGGGAGCTTCATATACGGCACTATGGGGATACTTGTGCTGGTGAATATCATACACTTTTTTGCATCCGCATACCTGCTTGCCTATAATTCCTTCGGCAAGATAAATGAAAATCTGGAGGATGCAGGGCAGATGCTTGGGATCAGCAGATTCCATATGATAAAGGATATTTTTCTGCCTCAGATGAAAGGGACGCTTTGTGAGATGTTCTCGTACTTTTTTGTAAATTCAATGATAACGATCTCAGCAGTTTCTTTCCTGACTACAGTAAAGAATATGCCTCTGGCGCTGATGATACCCCAGTACGAGGCGCAGATGCTGCTGGAAAGTTCAGCTTTTGTATCGCTGCTGATATTGGGAGTGAATCTGCTTATAAAAGGCAGTGTATACATAATAAAGAAGAAAGCGGCTTAGTAATAAGGCCGCTTTTTCCGTTGACATAAGCACCTGTTCTGCGTTATCTTACATATGGTAGGAAAGAAACAGAACTCGTAACAGTTCAGCAGGTCTGTGCATTTACTGCACAGACCGTAAGAAAATGATCCAAGGGAGCAAAAATCATGTCTTTTAATATAATAATGAAGCAGAAAATCAGGCAGGAGGTAGAGCGGGTGCTTCATGTACCAGGAAATTTTACTAAGGATATCCTGGAAATGGCGCTTGTTATTGACTGTTCCCTCAGTACAGAGGAAGCCGGGGAGAGCATCCGGGAACTGTTGGGGACACTGAAGAAGCAGAGTGAGGTCTTCAGGAATGTCAGGCTAAATGCAGTTAAGTGGCTGGATGACGGGCATATTGAAAATCAGGTCACGTCTGCCGCTGTAATGCAGCTGGGCAGATATTTTGAAGATTATAAACAGAATATTTGTGTAAAATCTATGGATAAGCTGACAGGATACCTGAAAAAATTTCAGGCAAGATCAAAATTGATTATTGTTGTCTCAGATGGGAATTATAGAATAGAAGATGAAAAGACAGTTCAGGAAAATCTGAGTCCATTCCTGAGGAGAAAAATGATATACTGGAATATTAAAGATGATACGTTTGTAAGAGGCTTGCCCGGAGGAAAGGTATAAGTAATGGCAATATATGAAACAGGCGGACAGAGATTTGAGTATTCAGTGACAGGACAGGGCATCAGGATAGATGGATGCGGAGGTACTGGAAGCATCTGCCTGCCGGAGGAGATAGAGGGGGAAAAAGTGACATGTCTGGGGGACTATGCGCTGTCACCTATGCGGCAGCAGGGGCTCATGGATGTGGAAGAGGTGCGGCTTCCCGGGAATCTGAGGAGCATCGGGAGGTATGCATTTTATAACTGCAGTACTCTGCATGAACTGCATTTTTATGGAGGCTTAAGTGAGATAGGCGCCGGCGCCTTCACGGGCTGTCATCAGGTAAAGAAGCTGACAGCGGTGGAGGAACAGGGAAAGTGCCCCTGTCTCAAGGAAATACTCTCTGAACTCACAGAAGAGATAGAGGTGCGTTACTGCGGGGACGGGGAGGCACTCCTGTATTTTCCAGAATATTTTGAGGAAGGGGTGGAGAACACTCCCGCCAGGATACTGGAAAACCATGTGCATGGCAGCGGACTTTTTTTCCGGAACTGCTTTCGGAACAGAGAATTCCAGTTCAGAGAATATGACAGCAGATTTGATATGGCGGCGGCACAGGAGAGCAGAGGATTTCTGACATATATGTGTCTGGGAAGGCTGATGTATCCGTATCTGCTGGAGGAAGAAGCCAGGCTTAAGTATGAAGGATTTCTGAGGGGCCATCTGGCAGAGGCGGCGGCACATCTCTTAAAGAAAAGAGATATGAAGAGATTCATATGGCTGATGGAGAACTGCGGGCTGCCGGGAGAACGCGGCTGGCAGGATAATATGGACCAGATATTTGAGAGAGCAGAAAAATACAGGAATGCTCAGGCCATGAGCTTCCTTATGGATTTCAGGCACAGGTTTGAAAGGCAAAGAGAGGTTGAGTATGAGCTCTAAGGAAAATGGCAGGGATAAGCCTGTAAAAAATCCCATACATGATGAGCAGCTTAGGAGGCAGAAAGCAGAGGAGCTGGGGGCGGAAGTTCTGGGGATATCCAGAAATGAACTGTATCTGAATATGAGGTTTATGGATGTGGCTCTGGCCAGGTTCCGTTTTATGCCCTGGAATGAGGGCAAGGGCCTGGGGACAGACGGAGCAGCTGTTTATTTTTCTCCCATGCATCTGCTTAGAATGTACAAGTCAAGCCGGACGGCTGTAAACAGAGCCTATCTTCATATGACCTTCCACTGCCTCTTTGCACACGTATTTGACACCGGGGACAGGGATGAGGCCTTATGGGATATTTCCTGCGATATAGCTGTGGAATATCTCATGGACAGCCTGTACCTGCACTGTACCTACCGGCACGCATCACCGCTCAGGAAAAAGGTGTACAGGGCAGTAAAAGATCATATGAAAGCAGCCTCGGCCCAGGGCATATACAGGATGCTGAAAGAGCAGGAATGGGATCACGGCGCTCTGTGTGCGGAGTTTTATGTGGACGACCACAGTATATGGAGGAATGAGGGTACAAGGCAGGGCTCAACCCAGAGAAAGCAGCAGTGGGACGAGGCGAGGGAGCAGATGCAGACAGAGATGGAGACATTTGCAAAGGAGTCAGCCGAGGATGCCCCCGAGCTGTATGATCAGATACGGGCCCAGAACAGGGAGAGATACGATTACAGGGAATTCCTTCGCAAGTTTGCGGTTTTAAGGGAAGAGATGAAGGTGGACATGGACAGCTTTGATTACATTTTCTATAATTACGGGCTGTCGGTCTATGGGAATATGCCTCTTATAGAACCCCAGGAGACTAAGGAATCTGTAAAAATAGAAGAATTTGTCATAGTCATCGATACTTCAATGTCGTGCAGAGGAGAGCTTGTCAGGAATTTTCTGGAGCAGACATATGCCATCCTCTGTGAGTCAGAAAGCTTTTTTACGAAGATCCGCATCCATATCCTCCAGTGTGATGACAAGGTACGCCAGGATAAGGTAATAACAAGTATGGAGGAACTGAAGTCTTACATGGAATACCTTACAATAGCAGGTCTGGGAGGTACGGATTTCAGGCCGGCATTCGCCTATGTGGATGAGCTGCTGGCAAAAGGGGTATTCGGAAAACTGAAAGGGCTTATCTATTTTACAGACGGTTATGGCATATTTCCGGTCAGGATGCCGCCTTATGAGACGGCATTTGTATTTATGGAAGAGGACTACAGAGATGTGGATGTACCGCCCTGGGCGATCAAGCTTATTGTGGAGCCGGAACAATTTACAGCAGACAGGAGACAATAAAATGAACATAAAACGGGCAAAGCAGGAAATAAAGGACGCCATTGAAGCATATCTTCTGAAGGATGAATACGGTGAATATGTGATCCCGGTCATCAGGCAGAGGCCGGTGCTTCTGATCGGCGCACCGGGAATAGGAAAGACACAGATCATGGAGCAGATAGCTTCGGAGTGCAGGATAGGTCTTGTGGCATATACGATCACACACCACACAAGGCAGAGCGCTATAGGCCTTCCTATGATTTCAAAGAAGGAATTTGGCGGAAAGGAATATTCAGTGACGGAATATACCATGAGTGAGATCGTGGCATCCGTCTATGAAAAAATAGAACAGACAGGGCTGAAAGAGGGAATACTTTTTATTGATGAGATCAACTGTGTGTCAGAGACGCTGGCGCCTGCCATGCTGCAGTTTTTACAGTGCAAGACATTCGGAAACCAGGCTGTGCCAAAAGGATGGTTAATAGTTGCAGCAGGAAATCCTCCGGAGTATAATAAGTCTGTGAGGGAATTTGACGTGGTGACTATGGACAGAGTCAGGAAAATAGAGGTGGAGCCTGATTTTGAAGCATGGAAGGAATATGCATATCAGGAGGAAGTCCATCCTGCCGTTATTTCATATCTGAATATACGGCCCAGATATTTCTACCAGATGGAAAATACGGTTGACGGAAGAAGGTTTGCCACGCCCAGAGGCTGGGAAGACCTCTCCCGAATGTTGTGTGTCTATGAGAAACTTGGAAAGCCGCTGGACCGGGAGGTCACAGAGCAGTATATCCAGTACCCCAAGGCGGCAAAAGATTTTGCAGCCTATCTGGAGCTGTATTACCAGTATCAGGCGGATTACCAGCTGGATGAAATTTTTGAGGGACGTTTCGACCCTATACTTCTCAAGAAGACGGCGCACGCTTCTTTTGACGAGAGACTGGGTGTCATAGGGCTCCTTTTGTCCAGGTGTTCCGTACATTTCAAGCAGGTGTGCAGGATGCAGGGAGTGCTTGAAAAGCTGCAGTATGAGCTGAAGGCGTGGAAGGCACAGATGAAAGATGGGGCCGGGCAGGAGGATTTTGCCGGGGAGCCTGCTGTTTTGCTGGAACAGAATGCTGCCGGGCTCAGATGCAGGATGGAACAGGAGAAGGAGGCCGGGATCCTGCCAAGGGAGGATGAGCTGGCACTGCGCGCCGCTGCTGATAAGCTGGATGTCTATGTCATGGAGCTGAAGAAGTCGGGCTGCAAGATATACGATGAGGCGTTTGACCAGGTGAGGGAGTCATACAATGCTCTCTGCCGGGACTACAGACAGAAAAAAAGTGAGGCAGGGGCTGCACTGGAATATGCATTTGATTTTCTGGAAGCAGCATTTCTTCAGGGACAGGAGATGGTCATATTTATCACAGAGCTGAATATGAACCGTTACTGTGTCAGGTTTCTGCAGGAATATGAATGCGAAAGATATTACCGCTACAATAAAGAGCTGCTGTTTGAGGACAGGCAGAGGGAGCTTATGCAGCGGATAGACGAATTGGAGGAAGTATGATAAGAGCAGTATTGTTTGATCTGGACGGAACGCTTCTCCCCATGGATCAGGAGGAATTCATCCAGGCATACATGGGTGAGATCGCCGGGCGTTTCGGATCAGAAGAGTTAAAGAAGGAAGACTTGATCAGGGCCCTGTGGAAAGGCACAGGCGCTATGGTAAAAAATGACGGCACTTCCAGTAATGAGGAGGTATTCTGGAAGGTCTTTGCCGGACTGCTGGGAGAAGGGATATTAAGGCGCCGGTCTGAATTTGATGATTTCTATACAAGAGAATTCAAAAATGTAGGCAGGATCGCCAGTCCCAATGATCTGGCGGGCAGGTGTGTGGGGAGGCTGAAGGAAAAAGGATACCGCCTTATAGCGGCCACTAATCCTTTATTTCCCAGAACAGCCACACTGGAGAGGATGTCATGGGCAGGTATTGATCCGGCCAGCTTCGAGCTTATCACTACCTATGAGAATTCAGCATACTGTAAGCCTAATCTGGAGTACTACAGGAATATACTGGACAGGCAGGGGCTTTTGGCAGAAGAGTGCCTGATGGTGGGCAATGATGTGGCGGAGGATATGTGTACTTCTAAGCTTGGCATGGATACATTTCTGCTCACAGAGCATCTGATACCGGCGGAAGGCGTGGATACGAAAGAAATGCGGCAGGGTGGTTTTAAAGAGCTGTATAACTACATAGAAGACATGCCCATACTGAAAGAAGGGGTATTATGAACCAGGGTGAAAGATTTGTAAAGATGGCTGTGGAAATGGGTTTTTCCAGGGCAGCCTGTGTGCCGGTAAGTGAAATTTCATTTGATGCCAGTTTAAGACGCTACTGCGAGATGAATCTTTGCGGCAGTTATGGAAACAATTATGCCTGCCCTCCCGACTGCGGAACGCCGGAACAGATGGAGGCGAAGGTCAGGAAATATCAAAATGCCCTTGTTGTCCAGAGCATAACTAAAGTGAATGACATAAGGGATGACACGGAGACAAAGAAGGTCAAAAAGGAACATAACAGGAAAATGTCAGAGCTTGTCAGAGAACTGCGGCAGGCTGCCCCGGGCGGGACTGCAGTTATGGCCGGCCCCTGTGCCCTGTGTAATGAGTGCAAAAAGAAAAAAGGTGAGAAGTGCATATTTCCCGAAGGCATCTCCTCCTGCCTTTCAGCCTACTGTATAAAGGCACAGGAACTGGCGGAAAAGTGCGGCATGGTTTACTGGTGTCCTGAAGGAGAGGCAGCTTTCTTCAGTATTTATCTCTGGAGTGAGGAGGGGATATGATGGATCTGACAAAGGAACAGAGAGAAAAGGTATCTATGGGAGTGCAGGCATTGATAATTCTGCTGGCTCTCGTACTGACAGTGAAAGAAGACGCAAAAGGCAGGTCTGCCCATCTGAAAAAAATGCTGGAGAAAGAGGCAAAGAGGGCAGGAAAGCTGGAAAAACAGAAATATAAGATTGAGAAGGCCGGCCTTACAAAAAAATATAAAGCAGTAAAAAAGAAGAAATAAAACGTTGCCGCTGATTAATGGGAGACTGCCAGAGATCGGCGGCTTTTGAAAAGACTGACAAAGCAAAGACAGAAAGAGAGAAAAAAGATGAGACTTTTGTATCAATTTGGAGTGATACTGACCATCACATTTCTGGGGGAAGGACTGCACGCCCTGATCCCGCTTCCCATCCCAGCCAGCATTTACGGGCTGGTGCTTATGCTTCTTGCGCTGTGCACAAAGACAGTGAAGCTTAGGCAGGTAAAGGTAGCCGCTGATTTCCTGCTGGACATCATGCCCCCAATGTTCATTCCGGCTGCCGCAGGGCTTGTAGTTGTATGGGGAGATCTGCAGGAAATGCTGGTTCCAGCTGTTGTGACCGTGACAGTCACCACTGTGGCGGTCATGGCTGTCACGGGCAGGACAGCCCAGAGCATCATCAGGAGGAAGAAGAGGAGGGAGGCCGGCAGATGAAAGAATTTTTATGCAGTTCTGTCTATTTCGGCGTAGCTGTCAGCCTTATTGGCTATGCAGGCGGTGTATGGCTGAAGAAAAAGTTCGGGTTTGCCTTTTTAAATCCCCTTCTTATATCAATCATATTTGTGATAGCAGTGCTCAGTATCCTGGGGATTGATTACGATACTTATGAAAAATCAACTAAGTTCCTGAGCTATATGCTGACGCCGGCAACAGTTTGTCTGGCAGTTCCGCTCTATCAGCAGATCAGCCTGCTCAGAAAAAATCTTCTGGCTGTGGCGCTTGGGATCCTCTCAGGCGTGCTGACAAGCCTTGCCGGCGTACTGGTGCTGGCTGCCGTATTCGGACTGGACCACCAGTGGTATGTGACTCTCCTGCCGAAATCGATCACCACTGCCATAGGTATGGGTGTCTCAGAAGAACTGGGAGGGATTGTTACAATCACGGTGGCGGCGATAGTGGTCACGGGAGTGCTGGGAAATATCATAGGAGATCTGGTTTTCAGGATATTCAGGATAAAGGAACCTGTGGCACAGGGACTGGCCCTGGGGACAGCCGCTCATGCCATAGGTACGGCAAAGGCGCTGGAGATGGGAGAGATCCAGGCTGCCATGAGCAGTCTGTCAATAGCTGTTGCAGGGCTTTTGACAGTTGTGGGGGCTTCTATATTTGCGAATTTAATATAAGTTCTATGTAATTAAAGGATGAAAGATGATAGAATATAAATTATGCAGGTCAAACAGAAAAACAATAGCGATACAGGTCAGGGGTCAGGAGGTAACAGTCAGGGCCCCGCAAAACGCGTCAAAAGATTTTGTGGAAGAATTTGTAAGGTCAAAGGAAAACTGGATCAGACGCCATCTGGAAGAGAACAGGACGGCAGAGAAGAAGAAAAGTGATGAGCTGGATCCGCAGCAGAAGGCAGAGATGTATGAAAATGCCAGGACTGTATTGAAAAGAAAAGCTCTGGACTTTGCCGGACAGATGGGCGTCTCATTCGGGCGGATCACCATCAAAGAGCAGAAGACGAGATGGGGAAGCTGCAGCAGCCGCGGAAATCTGAATTTTAACTGGAAGCTGATGCTGGCCCCGGAGGAAGTGCAGGATTATGTGGTGGTGCATGAGCTTGCCCACTTAAAGGAAATGAACCACTCACCGGCTTTTTACAGGGAAGTAGAAAAAGTCATGCCTGATTACAGGCTTTGGCAGAAGTGGCTGCGCTATTACGGAAAAATGCTGTAGACTTATAGTAACTGAGAAGGTACTGAACAGCTGCGGCTTATTTTTGAAAAAGAGGTTTTAGAGATGAAAAAAATATTAAACTGGAAAAGATGCCTTGTGCTGCTGGTGCTGGCCGCAGTCCTGTATCTTATAATAGGAATGATGGCGCCCTTCTGGCATATGAAAGATGTCAGTGAAGAGTATAAGAAATCTTTTGACGTAAGCCAGTTCTACGGAGAACAGGAATCAGTGGACAGGGCGGCGATCGTGGAGTCAAGCATGGATGCTCTGGATGAGAGGATACGCCTGATAAACAAGGCCAGCGAGAGGATCATTATGTCCACCTTTGACATGCGTCCGGGCGAGAGCACCAGGGATGTGCTCTGTATGCTGCAGGAGGCTGCAGACAGGGGAGTCAGGGTGCAGATACTTGTGGATGGCATTAGCGGCCTCATACGTATGGAGGGAAATGAGCTTTTCTATGCAGTGTCAGCCCACCCGAATATTGAAATTAAGATCTACAACAAGCCGGATTTTCTCAGGCCCTGGACGATACATGGGCGTATGCATGATAAATATCTGATAATTGATGATAAATACTTTCTGCTGGGGGGCAGGAATACATTTGATTATTTCCTGGGAGACTATATAGAAGATGACAAGAGCCTGGATAGGGAAGTGTTGATCTATAATACGGCAGGCGGGACAGAGAGGTCACATGAGAGCTCTCTTTTCCAGGTGGAAGATTACTTCAATGAGATATGGAATATGGATGTATGCCGGGATTTTCACAATGATACGTCACTTCTGGAGAAAAAGGGCGTGCAGGATGAAGTGGATTCTCTTAAGGCCCGCTATGCCATGATAAGAAGTGAGAAGGCGGGACTGTTTGAGGATGACAGTCATTATGATGAAATAACAGTGCCGGTCAATAAGGTTACTCTTGTCTCAAATCCAAAGGGGATATACGGAAAAGAGCCTGTTGTATGGTATGAGCTGGAGCAGCTGATGAAGAATGCTGATGAGAAGGTTGTCATACATACCCCTTATGCGGTTATGAGCGATGATATGTATGAAGGGCTTGAGGAGATCAGCGGAAAAGAGATAGAGTGCACTATGATGATAAATTCTGTGGAGAACGGGGATAACTTTGTGGCTTCGTCAGATTATCTGCTGCACAAGGACAGGATCATCGATACGGATGTCCAGCTGTATGAGTACGACGGAGGTGACTCTTATCACGGCAAATCCATACTTATAGATGATAATATTTCAGTCATAGGTTCTTACAATCTGGACCTGCGCAGCACGTATGTGGACACAGAGCTGATGCTGGTGGTTGACAGCAAAGAGCTTAATGCAGATCTTGCGGCTAAGATGGACGGCCTTCAGCAGAAATCCAGGAAGGTCCTGGACGAAAAGAACTATGAGGTACCAAAAGGACTGGTGGTGGCAGATGTGCCCATCTGGAAAAGGATCGCCTGGGCGGTGACAGGTGTGGTGCTCCAGCCGTTCAGGGTTCTTGTATAATTTTATAGAAAATATGAAAAAAAGGGAAGACTTTATGGCAGTTATGGTGTATACTATAGGGGATAGCGAATTTTAGGGAGAAAAAGCCAGACCGGGCTCATAAAGAAAATAGCGGGGCCGTACTCGAAAGGGTATGGCTTCTTTAGACAAGGAGAGGAAAATAAAGATGACAAATGAAAGACAGGAACAGTTAAAGAAAATGCTTTTTGATAAGAAAAAGGATGTGATGGCTTACAGAAAGCTCAGTATCGAAGATCTTATCTATCTGTACAGGGCTACAGACGGCGGCCGTCTCTTTTATGGAGTCATTTTAGAAAAGCTGAGGTCTTTGGACGAGATCTGTGTGAATATTTCAAAATATACCAGGATGCCGTTCATTTACTGTGAACCTGAGACTTTTGATGACCAGGTATTTGTGTACTGCAGCGAAGAGGCTGCAAAGGATGCTGCCGCACGTTTTGCTGAAGAGCATGCCCAGATGAACGTGGGAAAGATCAAAAAAGAAAAATTCCTGAATTTTTATGTGGGGCTTTATCTGCTTGGGGTGAATGCAGTAGTCCTGGATGACGGGGAGCAGCAGGTATCCATCCAGCTGCCGGACCTGGTGACAAGGCCTGACTATTCGAAGCTGCCGGAGGGACATATCGTAGTGGAGAACCCACAGCTTCAGCTGACTGCCATTTACTTTATGCAGGAGCTGCGCAAGCCGGAGAAGACAAAGACCATGCAGGAATTAAAAGCCATGGAAGAAGAGATGATGGTAAATGTCCAGAGAGGAAAGTACCTTGTTCCCCTTCAGGATAAGAATAAGATCCCGTTCATGAAATATGAGAACGGCGATACCTACCAGCCGATCTTCACTGATGCCGGGGAGTTCTCAAAGTTCAATAAGGACAATGCCTTCCAGGCAGTGGCTATGCCGTTTGAGAACCTGAAAAAAATTGTCTTAGAGCAGGCAAAGGGAATTGTTATTAATCCGCAGGGATTCCATCTTGTACTGTTAAAGAATCAGCTGTAGGAGAATAATATGGCGATAAACAGAGGCGTGAGGGCTATTTTAAAGGCCTTATCCTATGGGGGGATAGACCTGGAACCATCCAGGCAGTTTGCAAATTTAAAGGCGCTTGACCCTATGAAGCCCTTTTATCATACCATTGATTATAAGATTTATAATGATGGGCACGAAGTGCCGACCAGGATCTATATGCCGGGGGAACAGGGCGGTAAGCCCTGTGAGTCTCTTGGCTGCGGACACCCTGTCCTTCTTTTTTTTCACGGGGGAGGATGGGTGACAGAGAGCGCTGAGAATTATGACAGGGTATGTTCACGGATGGCCAGCAGCACGAACCATATCGTGGTTTCCGTGGATTACAGGCTGGCTCCTGAGAACAGGTTCCCGGTGCCGCTGGAGGACTGCTATGCAGCGGCCAAAGCTCTTTTTCAGGGAAAGTTTCTTCTGAATGCCGACCCTGACAAAATAACAGTGATAGGCGACAGTGCGGGAGGAAACCTGGCGGCGGCGCTGTGCCTGCTTGCCAGGGAGAGGGGTGAATTTATGCCAAAGCGCCAGATCCTCATTTATCCTGCCCTGAGCAATGACTATTCCGAAAATTCCCCATATCCTTCTGTCCATGAGAACGGGACTGATTTTCTTCTGACGGCGAGGAAGATGAGCGACTATCTGGACATGTATGCAGGATGTGAGGAAGACAGGAAGAGTCCCTATTTTGCGCCGCTTCTGGCGGAAGACCTGAGCGGCCAGCCAAGGACGCTTATCATTACAGCAGAATATGATCCTCTCAGGGATGAAGGGGAGGAATACGGCAGGCGTCTTATGGAGGCGGGGACCAGTGTCCAGATCTGCCGGATCGAAGATGCGCTTCATGGTTTTTTTGCACTGGGCATTAAATTTTTGCATGTCCAGGAAAGCTTTAAGCTAATTAACGGTTTTTTAAAGGAGGTCTGGGAAGATGCTTAATGCAAAAACAGCCAGATGGAGAAAACTGGATAATGCGGCTAAGATATTTCCGGCGACCAGCGGAAAAAAGGATACCAGAGTGTTTAGATTTTCCTGTGATTTAAAAGAAGAAATTGACGGGGACCTTTTGCAGAGGGCGCTGGATAAAACGATGGAGGTATATCCGTTGTTCAGATCTGTGCTGCGCAAAGGGTTTTTTTGGTTTTATCTGGAAAAAAGCGGGCTGCAGCCGATAGTGTCAGAGGAATCTAAGGCGCCGTGCAGCAGCCTTTATGTGAGGGATAAGAAGACTCTTCTGTTTGAGGTGACTTATTATAAAAACAGGATAAATTTTGAGGTTTATCATGCAATGACAGACGGAACAGGGGCCACCCAGTTCCTGAAGGAGCTGGTAAAGAACTATCTGCTGCTGTCCCATCCTGACGAGCTGTCAGATCCGGGACCGCTGTCCGAGGAGGACTTGACATCTCAGGACAAAGAGGATGACAGCTTCTATAAGTATTATATGAAGACCGGCAGGAAAAGAGAAAAGGAAAAATCGGATAAAGCATATCAGCTGCATGGGCCCAAGACAGAAGTAGAGAATATGATGATAGTAGAAGGGAAGGTCTCAGCTTCGGCACTGCTGGCTAAGGCAAGAGAATACGGGGTATCTATTACGGTGTTTCTGACAGCTGTGCTTTTATGTGCCATTCACAGGGAGATGAGCCCGCGGCAGGAAAAAAAGCCGGTTATCCTCATGGTTCCCGTGAACCTGAGAAAATATTTCCCGTCCAGGTCCATGCTGAATTTTTTTAGCTGGATAGATCCGGGATTCCAGTTTGAGACAGGTAAGACTACATTTGAAGATGTCATTGCTCACGTCAGGGATTATTTCAAAGCCGAGCTGTGCAAAGAGAGGCTGGCAGACAGGATGAACGCCCTGACGGGCCTGGAATTCAATCCTGTGCTCAGGGCGGCACCGTTAGTCGTTAAGAATCTGGGGCTGCTGGCCGGAGCTAAATTTACAGAAAAAAATACAACGGCCATCTATTCTAATATGGGTGTTGTGACGATGCCGGAGGATTTCAGAAAATATATAAAGTATTTCCATGTATTTACAAGTACGCCCAAGACTGAGCTGTGCATGTGTTCTTTTGAAGATGAGCTGGTTATGAGCTTTACGTCCAGATTTGAGAACGTAAATGTGGAGAGGAACTTTTTTGAGATCTTAAAGGAAAACGGACTTAAGGTCGAGATGATTGAAAATGATTTCCCGGAAAGAGACAGGCATGTGTTTGCAGGCACCAGAATCTTTCAGTGGTTTACTTTTATTTGTATTGCAGCGGCGGTCATTATGGGTGTGGTAAATGCGATTGCACTGCCGGGGATATTATGGTCACTGCCCGGAGCGTGTGCAGTACTCTGTCTCTGGATCGTATTTGCTATTGGATTTTACAAGCGGCGGAATCTGTTAAAAAATGCTATGTGGCAGCTGTTTTTTGTGATGGCCTGCTGCATCGGCTGGGATATGGGAACAGGCTGGAAGGGCTGGTCTGTTGATTATGTGCTGCCCGGAAGTATTATTCTGACTCAGTTGTTTATGCTAATAATTGCCAGCATCCAGCACCTTGAAAGTAAAGACTATATGATATATTATGTAATGGCAGCAGGAACGGGGCTTGTTCCCGCTGTATTGTATGCAGCCGGAGCAGTGGGGGAAAGCTGGCCGTCTGTCATCTGTGCCGGGATCTCGGTATTATTTTTGACAGCGCTGCTGATATTTAAGTGGAAAGAATTGAAGTCTGAATTATCAAAGAAGCTTCATCTGTAAGAGAAAGAGGTGTCTGTCATGAAGATGGATATGCATTGCCATACAAAGGAAGGCTCCATAGATGGAAAAGTGAGCATTGAAGAATATATTGGGCTTTTAGAGGAAAAGGGATTCGGCGGGATGCTGATCACAGATCACAACTCGTATAAAGGATACCGTCATTGGCGTGATCATATAAAAGGGAAGAGCCACAAGGATTTTGTGGTTCTAAAGGGCATTGAATACGATACCAGCAACGCAGGCCATATACTGGTTATCATGCCGGAAGGAATGAAGCTGAGGATTCTTGAGCTGAGGGGGATGCCAGTCTCCCTGCTCATCACATTTGTGCATGCTTTCGGAGGAATCCTGGGACCTGCTCATCCCTGCGGTGAAAAATACATGAGCCTTGCAAACACAAGGTATTACAGAAAAAACAGAGCAGTGCTGGCTAAATTTGATTTTATAGAAGGGTTTAACTCCTGTGAGCCTGTGCAGGCCAACAGTGAAGCTATGAAGCTGGCAGAAAAATATAAAAAGCCTGTTTTTGGGGGAAGTGATTCCCACCGGTATGACTGTGTGGGAACTGGATTTACAGATTTCCAGGAAGAGATCACATGTGAATCGCAGCTGATAGAATACGTAAGGCAGAAAAAGCCCATGGAGGCCGGAGGAGTACTATATAAGGGCACGACAAAGGAAAAGATAGGAGCTGCCAATCATCTCCTTGTATATTCCTTCTGGCTCTACAATAAAAGCGCAGCCTTTCTCAGGTCACATAAAAGAAGAGGTCAGTCCAGGTATCTGAAACTCAATATGGATCATGGAAACGGGAAAAGTTAAGAATGAAAAAGAAGGTATCTCTCCGCAGCATATGCGCTGCAGAGGGATACCTTCTTTTCTGATGTGATCCTTTGGCAACAGTTCAGCCTTCCACTGCTGTGGGGGCTTTGACTCAGAATCAACTTTTTTTGATGAATTCAGTCTTACATTTCGGGCAGGTGACACATATTTTTCCTTTACCCTTTGGAACACGGATTTTCTGTTTGCACTTCGGGCATGTATAAATACGAAAATCCTTTCTCTGGGAAGCTATATTCTTCTCTTTTTTGAAAAAACCGACTACCTTATTCTTGAGTCCAAGGAATTTTTCGTTCTCCTGATACCGGTTCTGGCAATTACGGGAAAACATTCTGAAATAGATCCATACAAGGCCCGCCAGGACCAGAATATTAATGATAAATGTGCGGGCAAACATATTGATGACCATTAGCACGACCAGAACGACAAGAGTAGTATTTGAGAGCTGGTCCGCACCATAACGTCCGGCCATAAATCGTTGAAATCTTTCTTTCATTTTAAAATTCCTGCTTTCTATTATTTTGATAGTCAAATACCCCGCAGCAAACTGACGGGAAACAAACAAGCTTTACAGCTTTTTAAAAACTGAATCTACAAAATCCATTGCATTTTTTAAATCACCATCGTTGGGATGAAGGAGGGCTTCATCAAAATTCCGGAGCATCTTCTGGATCTGGGCGTGATTTTCGTCTGTTTCCATTGCCAGATACTTTTCACGCACGCGCATGGGCATCTTGCCCTGACACATAAACGCTCCCAGATAAACATTATCATCCGGGATAAATGCAGATACCTGGTTCTCGATCTCCTTATAGTATTCAGGAGAACCTCCCATGCCACAGGTGCCGAACAAGGCGATGTTCTTGCCGTGTAGATCTGACAGGATATCAAGAAGCTCATAACTTGCACTGCCCCTGTTTGTCCAGAAGCCTATAAAATAAGTCTCAGCCTCAGGGTCTTCCTTAAAAAGCGCCAGACGCTGTATATCCTTGGAGGCATCAGGAATAGCCTTATATACAGCCTTTGCAACCAGCTCTGTATTACCTGTGCTGCTGGCATATAAAACATGTACTTTCATAATAGTCACTTCCTATCTGTATAACAGGATATCACATCGTAAGGAAAAATGAAATTTTTTTTATATAAAAAATAATGAAGTATTTATAAAAATTGCTGTTATAAGCAAACTGTAGGCGCAGTATACCTGACTTTCTGCACCCTCCCTTTAAATCTCTGCAGGAACTTTATCCGGATTTTTAAAGCAGATAAGCGTATATAAACGGGCATCCAGAAATATGGCCCGAAAAGTCCGCTGGACGCAGAGGGCAGCGCTTTCCCGGTCACCTTTTCTAAGAGAACTGCATGCAAGCGCAAATTCTTCAAAGCCTTCCTGTGCCAAAGCCACACATTCTTCAATTATCACATATGGGCGGTCCAGATAATGACCCCAAATCAGGGCATCATCAAACTGCTCAAGAATGTTTTCAAGACATTTCAGCGGCATATGCGCTTTTAGGAAAGCAGTAATGATATGTATGATACCGGAACTTCTCTGTCTCAGGGGACTCAGCTCCCATTCGGCTGCCGTATCCGCAAGCTGGGAATCATCCAGCAGAGAAAAAGCCGCAAGGGAAAGCTTTCCTGTACAGACAGCCAGAATCTGCAGGACATTTAAAAAAAGAGTCAGATTGTTCTCGATGATATTTTGTTCTATCCGGATAGGCGCAAGCTCCTCCGAAGTGCGCAGCACAGAACCTTTTTTCTCAATTGTGTGGATGAATCCAATGTCGCTCAGCAGAGCCATTGCCTTGGAAGCAGTTGATTTGGAAATCTTGTAGATGCGCATAATTTCAGGCTCTGACGGGAAATATGCACGATCACTGAATTCGCCTGATTGAGCGCGCCGGTACAGGCTTTGAGCCACAGAAGCATAAAGCGGAGAGCGGTTTTTTCCTCTGAACCATTGGTAGGCCACCAGGTTCTCCGGCTTTGGTACGATTTTTTGTAACCCGTTTAAATAGACTGCCGCCTGCTGGCCGGCATTTTTGTACATCTCCTCAAGTTTGGCAATCAGGGGTCCGCGTTCCTTACGTTCAGCCATGCCCTGCATAACTGACAGATTATTTTTCATAAAATCCGCCGATACAGTGAAGGGATCCTCTAATTGGGACTGCATGACATAAGGAAAACGTGCATAGTGCTCCATATCGCTCTGAAGGTCCAGTACAGTCTGGTTGCGGTACGGAAGAAGCATCTCTGTAAAAAAGGCGGCTGTTTGCTGGTTATTGATAATCCTGTTATCAGCTGAATCTGCTGCGTCCGCAAAAAAACTTAAACTGCCGCAATGCATCGCCCCTTCGGCATAAAGGGACGGCATGATCAATTCCAGTCCGCTGTAGATATCCAAAATGCTTTCGCGTCTTTGCATCAGTGACTGGATGTAGCCATTTTCGTTTTCATTAAAGCTGACGATAGCCCGCTTGCCGGAGGAGGTACATATCACACCTTCTTCTTTCAGCATACGGATTACCTTTCGTACAGTTGTTATTCCCACCTGATACCGCTGGCAAAGCTCACTCTGGCTGGGAAATACTTCTCCGCGGCGGAGAACACCGCTGTATATCTGCGTCAAAATGGATTGATAAAGAACTTTATAAAGCAGACTTTCCTGTTCCACGATATGCCTCCTTATAGTAAACTATTTTTAGTATACCATAAATAAAATTAAAATACTTAATAATTTGAAAGGAGGCCAATAGGGCAGACCGGACAAATTTCTTGTCCGGCCGCTTCGTATCTGTGCATTTTATTTCAAAAAAAGATTTTCATATTGTTCTATCCGGAGTGGTCTGCTGATCAGAAATCCCTGGACACCGTCACATCCAAGTTCCTGCAGCATAGAAAACTGGCATTCATTTTCCACACCTTCTGCGATCAAACGCATATGCAGATTATGGCAGATTTGTACCAATGACGTTATCAGCATACGTGAACGCTCATTTTTATCGATATCATCCATTAAACGCTTGTCTACTTTTAATGTATCCAAATCGGCATTTATAAATAATGCCATATTGGAATAGCGGGAACCAAAGTCGTCAATTGAGATTGCAAATCCGGCTTTTTTTATCTTATCAATAATGGAAATTAAAAATTCATTGTCATAATTCTCATCATTTTCAATAATTTCAATTTCAAGTAAGGACTTGTCTACATCATAACGTTCCCATATCGTGTTCAGCATATCTATGTATTCCGGAATACGCAGCGTATAACGGGAAAAATTTACACTGACCGGTTTTAACAAAAGGTTCTCTTTTTTCCATTTTTCCAGCAATTTGCATATTGTCTCAAAAACAAAAAAATCAATATGGTGAATACTTCGTGTATTCTCTAAAAAGCTTATAAATTCATTAGGCATAATGAGTTTTCCCTCATGGTCATGATACCGGATCAATGCCTCTCCGCCTATAATATGCCGGTGGAAATCAACTTTAGGCTGCAAATACACCTCAAAGTTCCCGTTTGCAATCTCTTCTTCCAGCTTATTTTTTTCAGAGAATTGCAGTATGCTGTCGTTGTGAAAACGATAACGGTTAGAAGTTGGATTCTTGCGGTAAAAATCTCTTTTATCCTTATACATTAATTCATCGGCTTCACTTATTTTACTGTCTATATCATTTACTTGATCTGTCCAGATATAACCAACAGCACCTTTACAGTTGGTACTTAACAAAATATAATGCTTTAGATTAACCACCTGGTCTTCAAGGGCATCCTGTCCGATCCCGCTGATCAATACTACAAATTCATCCCCGCCCAGACGGTAGATATTGCCTGTAGGGAATGCTTTCTTCAGCATTTCTACACCCTCGATAAGTATTTGGTCCCCAAACTTGTGCCCCATGTGGTCATTGATGTCTTTTAAGCCGTTTATATCCATATAAACGGCGCCTATAGATGTGAAACTGACACTTTGGCAAAGATTCTCTATATCCTGCAGATATTTATTGCGGTTAAAGGAACCTGTCAATTCATCATAAAAACTATTATATATGAGTTTTTCGTTTAATTCTGACTTTTCAACAGAAATGCCAATGAAATAGCTTAATGTTTCCAACATAGAAGTGTTCATCAAAAACTCTACATTAGAATTGTCGGCGCCGATAAATCCGATCAGCTGATCATGCGTAATGATGGGGGATAATACCATGCTGTGAATCCCCTGCGCATACAGTACTTCAAAAGTATGTGAATTATTTTCTTTCAGGGCGTCTACATTGGGAATTACAATATTTTTCCCCATGCAAAACTCCTCAAACCACGGTTCAAGAAGCTTGATATCCATATACTGGCAATAGTCCATCTGAGGATCTATACCTTCGCGGCACCATTCAAATATACAATTCATTTCAGTTTCATTGATATCAAACATATATGCACGCTCTGCCTCTAAAAAGGTACCAATGATACACAGTATATCATCCATGTATTCTGCCTTGTCCATACAGCCATACATCCGCTTGAGGCACTCCATTGTCTGTATTTCCTTCCGCAATATATTTTGCGATTTTCGATGCTCTTCTTCCGCTTTTGTTCGTGCATTTACCAGATCATCAACATCTGTATACACGACGTATATAACGGGCACTCCATCAATTACTTCATCTGTAAAAGTACCTATGAAACGGATCCAGATAGAAGACCCGTCTTTGCGGGGCATTTTGCAAACGGCATCATATCCCCCATGGTTAGCAGTTAATGCGTCTTTTACAGCTTTCACGATGGAATTATATTCTTCAGGAGCATTGGAAAAATAAAGGCGGACGCTTCCATGAAAGTTTTGATCATATTCCTCTTTTGTATAGCCTGTTTTGTCATAGAAAAAACGATTTGCCCAGATGACTTGAAAATCATCATTCAGCAAATGTTTACTGACACTAATATGCAGTGAGGTCATCAACATATTGTATTCATTACTTATAGTTGATAAATTCAACGAATTTTCCATATATACCTCCTCATATGATTCAAAATCTTTCCTTGCACTTCTTCCCTGAATTAGCTATAGGTTATTATATCTACATTTTGATAAATTAGCAAGTGTTTTAGAAATTTTTTACATGCAGCTGTGAAAAGAGTGAACAGTTTCGATTTTTGACAAAAAAGAGGACCATGACATTTTATTGGAGTCATGGTCCTCTTTTTATATTGCATTCATTTATGATCCTGTGCCTTATTTTTCCACTGCCATTGCTTTTTTGCGGAGCACGGTCAGGCCGAAGCCTACCATAGCTGTTCCGTTTGCAAGCAGACCCAGTGTTGCCGCCATCGCTATAGTCACTGCCATTGTTATCACCTCTGTCTTGGATTGTTAACATTTTATCACTCCTTGTACAAAGATACAATGTGCAGAATCAATGGGATTTAAAGGAAAAATAAATGGGATTTTGTTTATTATTTAACGAACATGGGGGATTCGCTCCGGCCATCCCTCCAAATTGCCGCTGATGATGGCTGTAAACATCCTTTCTTTGCATCCCGGGTGTTCGCGGTTCAGCTGGCGGAGAAGATTTTTGGCGTATTCACGTTTAGTGTGGCCGTCAGCCGGACAGGGACTTTTTGCTACGGGCAGTGCATATTTATTTTTAAAGCCAATTACGTCAGCTTCATCTACAAACATCATGGGACGTATTACAGTCAGATCCATGCGGTCCAGATAGGTGCGGGGAGAAAAAGAGTGGAAACGTCCCTCAAAGATCAGTGACAGCAGCATGGTTTCCACAACATCATCCTTGTGGTGTGCATAAGCTACCTTGTTGCAGCCAAGTTCTTTGGCGGCCTGATTGAAAGAACCTTTCCGCATCTTGGCACAGAGTGAGCAGGGATTGCTCTCACGGCGGTCTTCAAAGATGATCTTGCCGATCTCTGTATCAACTACTGTGTAGCGGACTCCGAGTTCATCACAGAGAGCGCGGATGGCTGACAGATCGAAGCCGGGAAAACCTAAGTTGACCGTGATTGCTTCAATCTCAAAATGTTTTGGATAAAATCTTTTAAGTCCATGTAAGGCATAGAGGAGAGTCAGGCTGTCTTTTCCGCCGGATATTCCCACGGCGATCCTGTCACCTTCCCCGATCATCTGATATTCGTCTACCGCCCGGCGGGTATAGCTGAGTAGCTGCTGTAATTTCATAAAGTATTAATCTCCTTGGGTATGTTGTTTAATGATTGTTCGTACACTTTCAAAAATATAAGGCTTCATATCCTCGATAGGAGCCGGCTGGCTGTAGAGGATAGGGCTGTAGGTAGAGCCGCTGACGGTTTCCACGATCATATAGACCATGATCTCCGGGTCTTTAAAGGTTTGCCCGCTTTCTGAGAGTATCTGGTAATAAATGTCATATACGTTTTTATCAGTGTCATTATCCATACGTGTAAGGGCATTTTTAAAAATTCCCCAGCTCAGATGCTTGGCAATGAGATTCAGAAGGGATTTATCCTGATTCAGCTGATTGATAACGTGGTCAGCGATAAAGACTACACGGTCCTCGAAAGAATCTATCCCGGCAGATTTCATAGCTGTGTAGGCACTTCCCAGGATCTGATTGGCCTTGTGTGAGATCAGCTTGTTCCGAAGGTCATATTTGTCAGAAAAGTACAGATAGAATGTCCCCTTTGCCACACCGGCCTTCTCCACAATATCTGAGATGGAAGTCTTTTGTATCCCTTTGGTAATAAAAAGATCAAAGGCTGTATTCAACAGGGCCTCTTTTTTCTGTTTTTTATTATTTTCCAATTTACTCATACGGCATATCTCCTTTGGCTGCGGTTTGAAAGCGCATTCCCTCTTTATTATTGATGAAAAGTTCCAAAAAGTCAATTACCTGCATAAAATTAAAAATAGAGATTGACTAATGGTCATTTTTGTAGTATAACATGGTTTGAAAGAAATGACCAGTAGTCATTTTGAAAGTGAGGAGAGATAAGGAATGATAAAAGCAGGCAAAAAAATAGTTAAGTACAAGATACCGATTTTCATATTGAGCCTACTTCTGCTGGTTCCCGCCGTATTCGGATATATCAGCACAAGGGTAAATTATGATATCATGACCTACCTGCCTGATTCGCTGGAAACAGTCAGGGGACAGGACATTATGCTGGATGAGTTTGGAATGGGCGCTTTCTCTATGGTGATCGTGGAGGATATGGAACCAAAGGATGTAGTAAAGCTTAAGGATGAGATCAGGGAGATAAACCATGTAAAGGATGTGCTCTGGTATGACAGCGTTATGGATATCAGCGTGCCGGTGGAGATGCTGCCGGATGATATAAAGGACGCCTTCTTTCAGGGGGATGCCACTATGATGATAGCCCTCTTTGATGACACTACATCCTCCGATGAGACAATGGAGGCTGTGAGCCAGATGAGGACACTGGCAAGGGAACAGTGTTACATCAGCGGCATGTCAGGGGTGGTTACAGATGTGAAGGATCTGTTCCTGCAGGAAATGCCAATATATGTATTGATAGCTGCGCTGCTGAGCCTTCTGGTGCTGATGCTGACAATGGATTCTGTTCTGGCGCCTGTGCTTTTCCTGTTCAGTATAGGCATTGCGATTATTTACAACATGGGTACGAATATGTTTCTGGGGGAGATCTCATATATTACCCAGGCGCTGACGGCAGTGCTCCAGCTGGGCGTTACAATGGATTATTCCATTTTCCTGCTGAACAGCTATGAAGAAAACAAGGTCAGATTTGACGGAGATAAGAACAGGGCTATGGCCCATGCTATATCAAATACATTTAAATCTGTGGCAGGCAGCTCAGTAACTACTATCGCCGGATTTATAGCGCTGTGCTTTATGTCCTTTACCCTGGGGATGAATATCGGAGTTGTAATGGCTAAAGGGGTAGTTATTGGAGTTATTTGCTGTGTGACACTGCTGCCGTCCATGATCCTGATTTTTGACAGGGGGATTGAAAAGACAAGGCATAAAGCGCTTATACCAAATCTCGACAAGATATCAGGCTTTATATCAAAGCATTATAAAATCTGGATGGCAGTCTTTATCATATTGCTTGTTCCGGCGCTTTACGGCAATACGCATACAGATGTGTATTACAATATAGACTCTACGCTGCCGGCAGATCTGGACAGTTCTAAGGCAAATGCAAAGCTTGGCGATGAATTCCATATGAATAATGTATACATGGTCATGCTGCCAAATGGAATGGATGCCAAGGATAAAGATAATATGCTCAGGCAGATCAAAGAGGTGGACGGCATCAACTGGGCGATCGGCATGGATTCTCTTGTAGGACCGGGAATTCCGGACGATATGATCCCTGAAGATATAAAAGGAATGCTGAAAAGTGATAATTACGAGCTGCAGTTTATCTGCTCAGACTATAAGACAGCAACAGACGAAGTGAATAACCAGATAGCCCAGGTGAACGGCATTATTAAAAATTATGAGCAGGGGGCTATGGTCATAGGTGAAGCGCCGCTGACAAAGGATCTGGTCACAGTGACGGACGTGGATTTCAGAAATGTAAATATCATATCCATCGCCGCCATATTTGTCATAATCATGATCGTGTTCAAATCCATATCACTGCCGGTAATACTGGTGGCAGTCATTGAATTTGCTATCTGTATCAACATGGCAATATCATGTTTTGCCGGAACAAAGCTTCCGTTCATAGCAAGTATAGTCATAGGCACCATACAGCTGGGGGCTACAGTAGATTACGCTATTTTGATGACCAGCCGCTACCAGCGTGAGAGGAGCAGGGGGGCTGGCAAGAAGGACGCTATAAGGACGGCCCATAAGTCTTCAATGAAATCAATTATAATCAGCGGGTGCAGCTTTTTCGCAGCTACCTTCGGCGTGGGAATGTATTCCAAGATAGATATTATCAGCTCTATCTGCAACCTGCTGTCGAGAGGGGCTATTATCAGTACGGTAGTCGTTATCTGTGTACTGCCTGCCATGTTTATGATATTTGATAAAGTAATATGTAAAACATCAATCGGCTTCTTGCCAAAACAGAACAAGAATAAACAGGAGGAATTAAGATGAATAAAAATCGTATATGGAAAAAAACAGCAGTGGCAGGCTTTGCTGTCATTCTGGCAGGAACAACCTGCCTGAACGGGATTGGAAAAGTGATGGCAGAAGATAAAAGCGAAAAGACAAAGAAGGATGAAAAAAAGGAGACAGAGGCACAGACTGAGAGAATTGCCAAAGGCACAAAGGATGAGACTGTCTATGTAAAAGCAGATGCAGACGGACAGATACAGAGTGTGATCGTAAGTGACTGGCTGAAAAATTCAGATCTGGACATTGCCATGAGCGATGTCTCCGAACTGTCAGGAATTAAGAATGTGAAGGGTGATGAGACATTTGATCAGAACGGAAATCAGATCACATGGAATGCCGACGGCAACGACATCTATTATCAGGGGGAGACAGATAAGGAGCTTCCTGTAGGGATCAAGGTAACATATTATCTGGACGGCAAAGAGACGGCGCCGGAGGATATGGCGGGAAAAAGCGGGAAGGTCAGGATCCGCTACGAGTATATTAATAAGGCAAAGAGCGGGGAAGCTTATGTGCCGTTTGCTATGGTGACAGGAATGATCCTGCCCACAGAAAACTTTAAAAATGTGACAGTCACAAACGGAAAGGTAATATCAGACGGCAGCAGGAACATAGCAGTTGGGATGGGATTTCCGGGGCTGGCAGAAAGTTTGAAGCTGAAAGACGCAGAAGAGACGAAAGATCTGGATATACCCAATTATTTCGAAGTCACGGCGGATGCCCAGGATTTCACACTGTCCATGACAGCTACTGTAGCTACGGCAGATATTCTCAATGAGTTTGGATTTGATGATGCAGACAGCCTGGATGATTTGATGGATTCTGTGAGGGAGTTAAGTGAGGCTTCTACAAGTCTTGTGGATGGCAGCGGCGAGCTTGCGGATGGGGTAAAGGAACTTCAGGAAGCATGTAAAACCCTGGATACAGGCGCAGGAACATTAAATGAGAAGATGGGTGAGCTCTCAGACGGGCTTGCTCAGCTGAATGGCAGGAAAGGTGAACTCACAAGCGGCGCACAGGCGCTGGCAGGAGGAATCGCGGAGCTGAATGAAAAGAAAGGCACGCTTATAAGCGGAGCAGACAGCATTGCAGCGGGAGCAGGGGAACTGAAGAAAGGGACCGCCAATTTACAGCAGGGCGTGACACAGTATACTGCAGGCGTAGGCACAGCGAAACAGGGAGTTGACAGCTTTGTGGGCGGAGCGTCAGCCCTGGCGCAGGGAACTACAGAATATGTGAACGGAGTATCCCAGCTGGCTGACGGGCTCAATGATGCCGGAGAGGGGATAGAATCCGCCAAGGCTGCTGTGGCGGCGCTGCTGCAGCAGTCCATATCAAGCGACACAGCAGTACTGCAGACACTTATGGAGGTGCAGGGCGTTGTAGCCTCTTACACAAGCAATCATGAGATATTGGTGAAGCTGGCTAATAATGCTGTGCCGGTGGATGAATACACGCAGAAGCTGGCTGACTCCATAGGGCAGCTGCAGACCAGCATCTACTGCCAGCAGCAGCTCCTGGCCCAGTTCGGACAGGACGGGGATATCAATAAACTGCTTCAGGGAATTGGGAGCCTTCAGGCCGGCGCACAGGAACTGACAGCAAATAACCAGATGCTCCTGGATGGGGCAAAAGAGCTGCTGAACAAAGGTCCTCAGCTGGCAAAGGGACTTGATGACCTGAATGCATCCAGTGCAGCACTCAACCAGGGCAGCGCGTCAGCGGCGCAGGGAGCGTCAGCCCTGGCAGGAGGAGCACTCAGCCTGAGCACAGGAGCGGCACAGCTGGGAGATGGTGTGAGCGCACTTGCCGGAGGCAGCAGCGCTCTTGCCGCAGGAGCTTCAGAACTGAGTTCAGGAGTAGAAGCCCTTGCATCCGGGGCCAGTCAGATGAAGGAAGGAACAGACACACTGGCGTCAGGCACAGGCGACCTGGTGGATGGTGCAGATACCCTTAAGGAAGGAGCTGACACTCTGAAAGATGGAATGGAAGAATTCGATGAGGAAGGAATTCAGAAGCTGTCAGATGCACTGGAAGGGGATATGCAGGATGTGCTTGACAGAATAAAGGCAGTCATGGATGCAGGTAAAGAATACAACAATTTCTCTGGAATTTCAGAAGATATGGATGGAAGCGTAAAATTTATAATTGAGACGTCAGGTATCTGATTAAAATGTCCAGCCCGGGAGCAGAGCACCCGGGCTGGAATCATGATAATTAAATTGCCAAGCGGGCGTCTTCTGGTGTATAATGAAAAGAAAACACAGGAGGTACCTGTAATGGATGTAATTTGTGTTGGAGAAATGTTGATAGATTTTACGCCGGGCACCCAGCCCGCAAGTTATATCAGAAACCCGGGAGGAGCTCCGGCCAATGCCTGCATCGCTATGGCGAGAAACGGACTGGAGGCCGGATTTTTAGGAAAGCTGGGCGATGATGATTTTGGCCGTTTCCTGAAGGAAACACTGGAAAAAGACGGTGTGAAGGTGCTCTGCCCCAAGCTTACAGATGAAGCCATAACAACTCTGGCTTTTGTTACCCTTTATGAGAATGGAGAACGTTCTTTTACATTTGCCAGAAAGCCGGGAGCTGATATGCTGCTGGAGGTCTCTGATGTAAAAGCAGAAGATATAGAGAATACAAGGATGCTCCATGCGGGTTCTTTTGGAATGTCAAAGGATCCGTCACGCACTGCAACAGAATATGCCATGAAGCTGGCTAAAGAAAAAGGAAAGCTGGTCAGCTACGATGTCAACTACCGTGATACAGTTTGGGAAAATGAAGCGGCGGCAAAGGAAGCTGTGGACAGTATATTGAAATATGTGGATTTATTGAAAATATCAGAGGAAGAGCTGAGCTTTACTGGCGGTGAGGAGAATATTCCGGCATTCATGAAGGAAAACGGGATAACCGTAGTGATCGAAACACTGGGCGCCGATGGGGCCAAGTATTTCTTTGACGGCAGGGAAGGCCATATCTGCGGACATAAGGTGAAGGCAGTTGATGCAACGGGAGCGGGAGATGCTTTCTGGGGCGGTTTTTTGTCAAAAATACTTATGAGCGGTGTAAATACAGCTGCTGAGCTTACAGAAGATATAGTAAGGGAATCTCTGGAATACGGAAATGCGTCAGGCGCCATCTGTGTGCAGAAAATGGGCGGTATACCGGCGCTTCCCACAAAGGCAGAGATAGAAGGGTATCTGGATTAAGGTCTGGATGACATGTACATAAAAAAAGACGAAACAAAGTTTGACAAAACTTACCCGTTCCATATATTCCGCTATTATTCCTGCCCCGGCGATGATACAGAGGGGCAGTTCCACTGGCATGAGTTTATGGAAGTCACCTGCGTGGAAGACGGAAGCGGCTGCTACTATGTGAATGGACAGGAATACCAGGTCAGGGCAGGGGACCTGATCATATTCAACAATGTGGATGTCCATGGCTGGAAGACTACAGAGAAAATGCAGCTCCTTGTCATGACATTTTCCACAGAATTCATATCAGACGGCACCCATGTCTTTGACTATGATTATCTCGTGCCATTTGTAGAGCGGGGCAGCAACTTTAAGAACAGGATCGGGAAGGATGAGCCATATACGGATGAGATAGCTTATACTATGAGGCAGATCCTGCTTGAGTACAGAGAGAGGCGTTTGGGATACCAGCTGATGATAAAGGCTGATGTCCTGCGCATACTGACTATTCTGGTGAGGCATTTCCAAAAGGAGGAGCCTGCCAGAGAACTGCTATCAGTTAAGAAGACCCAGATGAAACGCCTGGATAAGGCTTTTTCATACATTAAAGAGCATTATATGGAAAAAATCACATTGGAGGAGGTGGCGCAGGTCGCATATATGAGTCCCAATTATTTCTCCACTTATTTTAAAAAAGTGACAGGGAAAAATCTGCGGGACTATCTGATTGAACTGCGGGTGCAGAAGGCGGAGGAACTTTTGAAAAACAGTGACAAGAGTGTTCTTGAGATTGCCGGTGCCTGCGGGTTTACCAATACTTCGAATTTTTACCGCCTTTATAAAAAAGAAACAGGGCGGTCTCCAGGGGAAACAAGAAGTAAAGTGAGTAAAAAAGTATAATGAAATCGTAATTATGCAGAAGATTAAGGGTGAAAAAAAAGCTATAATAAAAAACAACTTATGTAGGAGGTATTTACCGAAATGATTATTATTGGTGAGAAAATCAATGGCTCTATTCCTGTTGTGGCAGAAGCAATTGCGAAAAGAGATGGGGAATTTATTAAAAACAGGGCGAAACTTCAGGCTGAAAGCGGAGCTACTTTTATTGACTGCTGTGCTTCTGTAGAAGAGAGCATCGAAGTGGAAACCTTAAAATGGATGATCGAATGCATCCAGGAAGTGACAGATAAGCCCATTTCAGTGGACAGCCCGAGTGCGGATGTGCTGATCCAGGCATATAAGTTCTGTAATAAGCCGGGAATCATCAACTCTGTATCAATGGAAGGCGACAAAGCAGACAGGATCTTTAAAGAGATCGCTGATACAGACTGGGAAGTGATCTGTCTTCTGAGTGATGATAAGGGTATCCCTAAAACAGCAGAGGACCGTTTGAGAGTGTTCGACGACCTCATGGCAAAAGCGAAAGAGTATGGCATCAAACCGAGCCGTTTACATATTGACCCATTAGTAGAAATGCTGTGTACATCAGAAGATGGAATCGCCATGAATGTGGAAGTGATCAGCAGCGTGCGCAAACAGTATCCTTCTATCCATATCACAGCAGCTGTCAGCAACATTTCTTTCAACCTGCCTGTTCGTAAGCTGATCAACTTAGGCTTCACTGTTCTGGCAATGAATGCAGGACTTGACAGCGCTATCCTGGACCCGACAAACAGGGATATGCTGGGACTGATCTATGCCACAGAAGCTCTCCTTGGACAGGATGATTACTGTATGGAATATATCGGTGCATACCGTGAAGGAATTATCGGACCAGTTAAGAAATAAAGTCTATCTGTTAACCCTGGAGGAATAAAGTTATGATGTATAAAGAAAACTGGGAAGAGACAAAAGTAAAATTTAAAAATTACTGGAAACACCAGAATACAGGCAGGCCGCTTATGTGTGTCATTGCCAGAAAGCCGGAGATTGAACATCTTTCAGACAACAGGCCTGTGGAGGGCGGGTACTCGGACGTGATCTGTCAGGGTAAATATTATGGCCTTCCTGAAGAACTGAAGTGGAAGGATATGGAGGATAAATATCAGAATGCAGAGCGTATCGTAGCCAGATACCGCCATTTCTGTGAAAACCACATATTCCTGGGAGAGAGCTTCCCGAATCTGAATGTAGACTTCGGACCTGGTTCACTTGCAGCTTATCTGGGATCAGATATTGGA
The DNA here is from genome assembly GCA_003148945.1 of Murimonas intestini. Lineage (GTDB taxonomy): Bacteria > Bacillota > Clostridia > Lachnospirales > Lachnospiraceae > Murimonas > Murimonas intestini. The sequence continues at coordinate 207,063 of QGGY01000003.1, forward strand.
TTTAAGGAAGATACAGTCTGGTTTAAATCCTGCCTTGACGGCTGGGAGGATGTACCTCCTTTTAAGTTCGATCCTGAGAACGGATGGTACAAAAAGCATATTGAGCTTGTAAAAGAGTGCCGCCGTCTGGCAGGTGATGATTTCTATGTGGATATGCCTGACCTGATGGAAAATGTGGATGTGCTCGCGTCTCTGCGCGGGGCACAGGACATGCTTTACGACATGATCGATGATCCGGAGATCATTGAGGAGAGGGTTAAGGAGATCACAGCTCTCTACTATGATTACTTTGACAGTTTCTATAATGTGATAAAAGACAATGAGGGCGGAAATGCATATACGGTATTCCAGATCTGGGGACCGGGCAGGACAGTAAAGCTTCAGTGTGACTTTTCTGCCATGATGTCACCGGCGAATTTCCGTGATTTTGTCCAGGACTCTCTGAGGCAGCAGGCTGAAAAAGCAGACTGTGTGCTGTATCATCTGGACGGTCCTGATGCTATCAAGCATATGGATGCACTGATGGAAATAGACGGTATAGATGCCCTTCAGTGGACAAGCGGTGACGCTGGTCCTGATGGAACACTGGAAGACTGGTACGGGATCTATGACAAGGCCCGTGCAGCAGGAAAATCTCTCTGGGTGAAGGTATACTCAGGTGATTTTGAAGACTGGATCAGAAATGTTGACAGACTTGTAGAGCGTTACGGCTCACACAGCCTTTTCCTGTTCTTCCCTGAGATGTCTTTAGAGCAGGCAAATACGTTATTAGATCATGCCGAGAAGCACTGGAGCGATGTGGAAGGTACTTTCCCGGGAAAAAGAGGTTGACCACTTTTTAATATTGTACCCATAATATGTGTGCCCGTCATTACCCGGACGGGTGCACGAAAAAAATTGTGTTGGTAACCCATAAAAAGTTTACAATATATAGCCCAATCAGGCTGCGCTGCTTTTGGCGGCGCGGCGGCGGGGCTGCTGCAACAGCGGACATATATCTGCTGCTGCGGCAGCTCCGTTTTTTGTCCCTTAAATAGCTGCCACAGATTCCCGCTCAATGAGCCTGACGGGAACAAGCACCTTTTTGCCGGGGGAAGAATCTTCACCTGATATCCTGCTTAGAAGTATTTTTGTGGCCTCTTTTCCAATTGTAAGAAAGTCCTGGGCAATCACGGTGATGGAGGGCGCCAGGGAAGAAAAAAGCGGGTCATCGTCAAAGCCTATTATGGATATTTTCTCCGGAACAGAAATATTATATTTGGCCAGCTCGGATATACCGGAGAGGCAGCTTTCGTAATAGCAGAAAAAGAGTGCTGTGGGAGGCTCTTTTAGTGAAAGAAGATGCTGAAGCTGTGCTTCCGCAGCCGGATATGCAGAAGTCTGATAAGAATAGTACTGGGGAATGGAGGGTATCTGGTGGTCCTGGAGAGCATCCAAAAAACCGCGGGTGCGCTGGCAGATCGTGTAAGTTCCCGGCTCACTGGCAATAAAGCCAATTTTTTTGTGGCCTTTTCCGGCTAAATAAGACCCTGCCATGTAACCGCCCTGGTAATTGTCGGAGGTGACATAATCCACAGACAGGGAAGATAAGACCTGGTCTAGCAGGACGATGGGAACTCCGTTATCCTCCAGCCTGTTGAGCGCCTCTTGGGAAAGTGAGCCCGAAACGGCAATCACCCCGCCTATCTTTTTACTGATCAAAAGCTGAATAGTCTTAAGCTGTTTATCTGTCTCAGGCAGATATGTATGAACAGTGCATGTATAACCCTTTTCCCAGAGGGCGGAAGTTACATAACTCACGGAATGCCCCCAGAAATAGTTGCTGTAGAAAGGGATCAGCAGGGCGACAGAACGCGAACTCTTGGAACGGAGTCCCTGAGCGATCCGGTTGGGGGTATATCCCAGTTTTTTGATAGAAGCTTCAATCAAAACCTGGTTTTCTGGCTGGACTTTTTTATGGTTCAGATATCTTGAAATAGTTGACAAGGCCAGACCTGTGTCTTTAGCAATGTCTGTTATCGTAACCTTCATGAAACTTCTCCTTTCTCCTGTGTTTTCTTTATTCTAGCATGGAATATATATCAGGGCAATCTGGTTTTGAAAATTACCTGTTATGCGGCAAAATGATGGTTACTGTTCACGGAGTAGACAGGAGACTTGATCTGGTAATTAAAGTATAATCAACTCGAAACGTTTTGTAAAGTGTAAATATTTATATGTTAATTATGCACTAAAATAAAACTAATAATATGTTAAAAATGCAAGAAAATATACTATTTTATGTAAAAATATTGACAAAACAATTCGCGTTTGATAATGTGGGCTTATAAAAAATAACCTGCAAAAATCTAAAGGAGGAATCATTATGAAACTCAAAAAAGCAACGGGCCTTACACTTGCAGCTCTCATGACAGTATCTCTGATACCAGGCACAGCTCTGGCGGCTGAAGATTACAGCCTTAAGGATGTACAGTTTGACAACGTTACGATCCGTGTTGCCACCAGGAACGGGGGAGGGGCGGAGAGCGCTGTGGACGCTTACTATTTAAGTAAAGTGGAAGAATTCAATGCCATGGATAACGGAATTACCGTGGAAATGATCAATATCTCCACTGAGGCTGATTATCTGGACAGACTGAGTACAGACTTTGCTTCCGGGGATGCGCCTAACATATTTCTTGAATACGGCGGATCAAGAGTACTGGATTATCTGGAGGCAGATTATCTTCTTGACCTGCAGCCTTATCTGGAAGCAGATCCTGACTGGTATGGCGGCTTTAAGGAAAATGGATGGTCTACCTGCAAATTTGAGGATTACGGATATGAGGGGATTTATGGGGTGCCCTCAGAAACATATCAGATCATGTTGTTTTACAATAAGTCTCTTTTAGAGGAAAATGGCATTGAAGTACCTGCAACCTGGGATGAATTGATGGATGCATGTGCAAAACTGAAAGAGGCAGGAGTACAGCCTTTTGTAGTGGGGGAGAAGGATGCTTTCCGCTTCGGCCATCTGCATACAGTACTCTCACTCAAAAAATACGGCGCTGATGTGGCCCAGAAGCTTGCCAGCAGGGAAATGAGCTATGATGGGGAAGAAATGCTTTCTATCTACGGGATGATTAAGACAATGGTAGATAATGGCTATCTGGGTGACAATCTGCTGAGTACAGATAAGGGCCAGGAAGATACATATTTTGAAGAAGGAAAGGCTGTATTCAAATATGACGGTTCATGGTATCCGGCACAGATTGAGGAATCCGGTTCTGAACTGTTTGCCAATCAGGAAGTTGGAGTGGTAAGATTTCCTTCCATCGAGGCGAAGTACGAGAAAACGGATATGGGCGGAACGACAGACGCTTATTATATTTCAACGCTGAATGCCACAGAGGAACAGGTTCAGGCATCTGTTGTATTCCTGAAATATTTGGCCAGCGTAGACTATATAGAAGGGCTGATCGCTGTTAACCCGAATACCTATGCATATAATGTGGATGTGAAAACTGATAATTACCTTCTTAATGATGTGATGGCAATCATGAATGACACGGAAGATGTGAGGAGTGACCTGCAGGGATATGATACTCAGTCTATGGCTATGAATACAGTGCGCACGGCGCTGCAGGGACTGGCAATGGATAAGACCCCGGAAGAAGTGGGATCGGAGATTGTCGATTCCCTGGCAGAATATGAGTAACGTAACTGTACAGATGGGCATATGTGCCGTTGGGCGTAAACATGTGTACATGAGGATTATCGGATAGAAATATCCCATCCGGTATAAAGGAGCTGCCGTCCTGGCAGCTCTCCTCTTTTAAACGGGAAGGAGATATCAGATGAAAGGAAAGACAAAGAAAAAGGAGTATATCATTGCAATTACTTTTTTGGCCCCGGCGCTGATCCTGCTTTTTTGCTTTATTATATATCCTGTAATGGATGCGGCTTTTTTGTCCCTCCACTCCTGGAAGGGGATGTACGGCCAGCCAAAGAAATGGGTGGGCCTGGATAACTTTATAAAAGCCCTGACAAGCGGTAAGTTCTGGAATGCTATGCTCAACTGTGTATGGTTCATGCTGGGAAGTTTCGTAGTTCTTATGCCTATTGCCTTTGGGCTGGCTATGCTGATCACCTCAAAGCTGAAGTTCACCAGAATCATGAAGACGGCATACTTTATGCCGGTCATGCTGGGGACAACAGCGGTGGCTTTGATGTGGACGAATATTTTGAATCCGGGATGGGGGGCGCTGGCTCAATTTTTGAGATTTCTGGGCCTGGATAGTCTTGTGACAGACTGGCTTTCTAAACCGGTGCTGAATGTGATCTGTGTTGTATTAGTAAATGAATGGATGTTTGCAGGATATAATATGCTGATCTTTGCAGCAGGCCTGGTGTCCATACCCCATAGTCTCTATGAAGCAGCTCTTATTGACGGCTGCGGAGGCTGGCAGAGAGTCCGCTATATTACTCTGCCGCTGATGAAAAATACCTTCAAGATATTTTCAATCCTGGCTTTTACTGGCTCCCTGAAAGTATTTGACATTGTATGGGCAATGACAAGGGGAGGTCCGGGAGATGTCAGCTCCACACCGGGAATTATTTTGTATACAGAAGCATTCCAGTATAAGCTGTTTGGAAGAAGCAGCGCATACAGTATTATACTGCTTGTATTCGGCATCGTGATCAGCCTGGTGGTAAATCGTATTTTCCGTCAGGATGAAGAGATGTATTAGAAAGAGGGGTAGAAAATGAAACAGAGAAAAAGATGGAACATCCTATGGTATTTTCTGGCGCTGGTGTGGGGGCTTATGACAATTCTTCCGCTGATGATTACAGTGTTTTCTTCCTTAAAAAATAATAATGAGATAAATATGGGTGTATTCTCCATGCCGGAACACTGGAGAATAGAAAATTATGCGAAAGCAAATGAGACGGCAAATGCCTTTGGAAGCATAGGAAATTCCATTTTGCTGGCGCTTCTGACAACTGTTCTTGTAACTGTGGTGGGGATGCTGGCAGCCTATATTCTGGCAAGAAAAAAGCTGTTTTTTATCAAGCCTGTTTATCTGCTTTTTATGGTAGGCGTCATGGTACCCGTACATTGTACGATCGTACCCATCTCCGGCATGGCTTCCGCGCTGCATGCCAAGGACAGCTTCTGGTTCCTTGTATTGATCTATTCAGCATTTAATCTGGCACAGGCGGTCTACCTGTATACAGGATTTATCCAGAGCATTGACAGGGAACTGGATGAAGCAGCTATTATTGACGGTTGCACGGATGTGACGCTGCTGTCTAAAATACTGTCGCCTATCTGCAAGCCGATCATTGCCACGGAAGCAATTTTCGTATTTATTTATGGCTACAGTGAATTGATCTTTTCACTGACCCTTCTGTCTAAGCCGGAGAAGTTTACAGTATCCAGGGCCATGCTGAACTTTACAGGAGAGCATTCTACTGATATGGGGCCGCAGTTTGCTTTTATCGTGATGGCCATGATCCCCACTCTGTTCATCTATCTGATCTTTCATGAGAGGGTAGAATCAGGGATTTTATCAGGGGCGGTGAAAGGCTGACGGAGCACAGAGCGGTAGAAAATGCCAGTTAAGTATGTTATACTCCTTGCAGGAACATGGAGTGTTCTTGAATATGTAAAATGAGAGGCAAGACATGGAAATTACGATTAAGGATGTGGCGAAAGAAGCCGGAGTGGCTATTTCTACTGTTTCAAAATATATGAGCGGCGGCTCAGTGCGCCAGGAAAATGAGGTACGGATCAGGGAGGCGGTAAAGAAGCTGGGATATTCCCCCAACAGCCTGGCACGTGGACTGAAAAGGTCAAAAACATTTACAGTGGGACTGATGATAGAGGCTATGGATGGCCCTTACTGGGCTAAACTGATCAATTATCTGGAGGCGGAGCTGCAGAAGATAGGATATGCATTGATTCTGTGCTGCCATGGAAAATCGGTGGAGCTGGCACGGGAATATGCGGAATACCTCACGTCACAGATGGTAGACGGAATATTTTTTGCTCCTATACAGGAAGAAGAGGACTATATGAATGTCCCCAGGGAAAAAGAGATTCCGCTGATTGCCCTGGAAGCCGCCAAGGGCTTTGAAGTGTACGGCCTGGTTCAGACGAATTACACAGCCATGGCCTATGAGCTGGTAGAAAATCTTATTATCAAAGGACATGAAAAGATAGCTGTCATTGGAGGGGCGCCTTCACTTCGTTCTGTTCAGGAATGTATGCGGGGATATATGCATGTCATGGAAGATTATGATATAGAGGTGTGCCGGGAATGGATGCTTTACGGGGAAAACACCAGGGAGTCAGGACTTGAGATGATGTACAGGCTCTGGCAGGCAGAAAAAAAGCCTACAGCTGTTTTTGCAGCCAATTATTATATGGCTATGGGAGTTCTGAGGGCGGCCAGTGAATTACATATCGTAGTGCCGGATGAGCTCTCACTGGCAGTGATCGATGATTATGTCTTTTCAACACTTGTTCCGGTAAAAGTCACAGCGGCGACGCAGCCTCTGGAAAAGATATCCCATGAGGCCTGCCGGCTGTTCAGGGAAAGCCTGGAGCATCCGAAGCAGAAAAGAGCGGAAAAGGTAAGAATAAAAGGAGAGATCGTCCCCAGGGAGTCAATAGCTCCGCCCAGGGATGAAGAGGAGGAATAATGGATTTTATATATGAACGGATAGGGGAAATTATCGGACAGCTGAAGGAGCTGGCGTATCCTGTACGTCAGGAGATTGAACAGTGGAAGGGAAAAGAAGGGCATTTTCCTGTGACAGACTGCCTGGAAGTGCAGACACATGATTGGCCGGCAGCAGATCCGGCAAAGCTTGGCAGCAGTAAAGGCGCATGGTTTGGACTCTGTACGGAAATCGTAATCCCAAAAGAGATGGAGGGCGGCTCTCTGGAACTTTTTATATCCACAGGAAGGGAAGGGGAATGGGACGCTACTAATCCCCAGATGGCAGCCTATGTGGACGGACAGCTTGCTCAGGGACTGGATGTAAACCACAGAAGCATTTATTTGGGCGAGGAAAAGAGAGCAGGGGAACACCTTACTGTATTTCTTTCGGTTTACACAGGAGAAGAGGGAAGTGTCAGAGAATGGCACAGCAGCCTCAGGATGAAGGATAAGGCAGTGTATGAGTTTTACTATGATTGTCTGGTGCCGTGGAAGTGCCTTGAGCTTATGGAGGAGGACAGCAGGGAATATGGAGAACTTCTGGGGATACTCAACCGCACAGTAAATTGTCTGGATATGAGAAAAACAGACAGCCGTGAATTTGCGGAAAGCATCAGAAGAGCTTCAGAAGAACTCAGGCGGCAAACGGAAAAGCTTCCGGCCTCTCCCGTCACCGTCTCCTGTGTGGGGCATACACATATTGATGTGGCCTGGCTCTGGACTCTGGAGATTACCAGGGAAAAGGCGGCCAGGAGCTTTTCAACCGTATTAAAGCTGATGGAGCGTTATCCTGAATATCTTTTTATGTCCAGCCAGCCCCAGCTCTATATGTATGTCAGGGCGAACCAGCCGGAGCTATATAAAAAGATTAAGAAGAGGGCAGAGGAGGGACGCTGGGAACCTGAGGGCGCCATGTTCCTGGAGGCAGACTGCAATCTGACCAGCGGGGAATCCCTTGTACGCCAGTGCCTCTATGGTAAGATGTTTTTCAGGGAAGAATTTGGGGCGGACAGCCGGATCTTATGGCTGCCGGATGTGTTCGGGTATTCAGCCGCCCTGCCGCAGATCATGGAAAAATGCGGGATAGACAGCTTCATGACTACAAAAATAAGCTGGAATGAAACAAATAAAATACCCTTTGATACATTCTGGTGGGAGGGGATAGACGGGACAAAAGTTCTGACTCATTTTGTCACTACCAGGGATTATGAGAAAAACGGGAAACGTGTTGCGACTAATAATGAATTTAATACCAGCTTTTCTACTAATTATAATGGATACATAGAGCCATCCCAGATAAAAGGGGCATGGCAGCGCTATCAGCAGAAGGCTTTGAATGATAATATTCTGGTTTCTTACGGCTATGGAGACGGAGGCGGCGGACCTACTGAGCAGATGCTGGAGACCGGCAGAAGGCTGGGCGCAGGAAAGTATGGCTGCCCGAAGGTAAAGCTTGAAAAGGCAGGGGATTTCTTTGAGAGGCTGCACAGGACAGCAGATGACTCAGAGTTTCCTGTCTGGTCAGGGGAACTGTACCTGGAATACCACAGGGGTACTTATACCTCCATGGAAAAGAATAAACGCTCTAACAGGATGGGGGAGTTTGCCCTGTTAAATAGTGAGTGCTGGTCTGAACTGGCGATGGAAAAGACAGGGAGGTTATATCCGGCTGAAGAAATCTCAAAGGGCTGGGAAATACTGATGCGGAATCAGTTTCACGATATTCTGCCTGGTTCTGCTGTCAGGGAGGTCTATGAGGACTCTGAAAGAGAATACAGGGAACTTGCGGCCATCACAGCAGAGGTGGAAAATGAAGCTCTGGAATGCCTGGCAAAACAGATCCTGGGGGAAGAGGGGGATATTTTAATTTTTAATTCCAACGGGGTGCCCTCCTCTGAGCTCGTGGAGATTCCAACAGATGAACTTCCCGGGCAGGAGGTAAAGGGAGTATTATGCGGGAATGAAATATATCCTGTTCAGTATACAGAAAGAGGGACGGTTTTATTTCAGGCAAAGGATATCCCGCCAAAGGGCTGGAAGAGGCTAAGCCCTGTTAAAGACAGCTCTGAGTATACAGCTGATGATTTTTACTGTACGGAGGAAGAGACAGTTACTCCTTATTACCATCTGAAATGGAATGATGCCGGGCAGATTTCTTCTTTTTATGATAAGAAAGCAGGGAGAGAACTGCTGCAGCCGGGAAAATGCGGCAATGTCCTGATGACCTACGAGGATAAGCCACATAAATTTGACAATTGGAATCTGTTTGAATATTACAGGGAAAAACAGTGGCCTGTGGAAAAGCTTGTATCTAGAAAGATCATTGAGCAGGGCCCTGTGCGTATGGCTCTTGAACTCTCCTGGGTCTATTTAGATTCCAGTATTACTGAAGTATTTTATTTTTATCCCGGCAGTCCCAGGATAGACATCCACGCCCACATTGACTGGCAGGAAGACCAGATATTGCTGAAGGCATTGTTCCCGCTGGATATCAATACATGTGAGGCATCCTACGAGATCCAGTACGGAAATGTTAAAAGGGCTACTACAGCCAATAATTCCTGGGAACAGGCTATGTTTGAAGTATGCTTCCAGAAATGGATGGATATTTCTGAGTATGATTATGGCGTCAGCTTTATAAGTGATTGTAAATACGGAGCAGGTGTCCGCAAAAACGAAGTGGGACTGACGCTCCTGAAGTCCGGGCTCTATCCTAACCCGGAGGCAGACAGAGGCGGGCATGATTTTGTGTACTCTGTTTTTCCTCACAGAGGAAGCTGGCAGGAGGCCGGGACAGTGGAACAGGCTTACGGACTGAACAATCCTCCCAAAATCCGGATCAAAAAAGAGTACGGGGGAAAACTTGAGGGAGAGTATGCCAAGGTACAAACTGGAAAGCCTAATATTATCGCAGAGGTCCTGAAGCGTTCTGAAGACGGGCAGGCGGAAATCCTGCGGCTTTATGAATGCTGGAACCGCAGGACAAGGACACAGCTGGCCTTTGGAGAGGAGTTCCAGAGTCTGTACCTCTGCAATATGCTGGAGGAGGAAGAGTGTAAGCTGGCAGAAAAAGGCAGCACTGCAGATATAGAATTTGCACCATTTGAGATTAAAACATTAAAGGTTATCCGCTGAGAAAATATTGGAAGGAACATATAACTATGAAAAGAGAATTGACAGACTTGCAGAAGGACTTCGTGAATTTGAGAAACGGTGTCTTTATCCACTTTAACAGTGCAACGGAACAATTCCATGATTCGGAGATCGAAGACTGGGACTATGGCATCACAGAAAAAAATGACCCGCGCCGCCATGAATTTAACCCGGCTTCCTGGAATCCAACAGAGCTGGACTGTGAGCAATGGGCACAGACAGCCATAAGCGCAAAGGCCAGATTTGCAGCGCTTACTGCAAAGCATCATGAAGGTTTCTGCCTCTGGCCGACGGCTGTCACAGAGCACTGTGTGAGAAACGGGGCATATAAGCAGGATGTGGTAAAGGCTTATCTGGAGGCCTTCCGGAACGCCGGGATTACTGCAGGGCTCTATTTTTCAATGCTGGATCTGCAGCATGATATTACAGAGAAAAAATGCACCTCCGCGGATAAAGATTTTATCAAAGCCCAGCTCCGGGAATTGCTGGAGAATTATGGAGAGATCCCTTTTCTTATTTTTGATGGATGGAATGCCCCATGGGGAGGACCAAGAGACAGTGACCTGCCCTTTCAGGAGATAGATGATTTTGTCAAAGGAATTCAGCCCAATTGTCTTGTTATGAATATAGGATGTGTGGAAAGCCTGAAAGATACAGATGTGATTTTCTTTGAAAATGCATTTGGACAAAGCGCAGATGAGTCATTTCAGGGACCTGGGGCGGCGGCAAACCTGTATGCCGGTACATGGTTCTGGAAGGATATCCATACGACTGCTGATCTCAAGACAGCTGAATGGGCGGCAGAGAGAGTGAAAGAATATAATAGAAGAAACACCTGCTTTTTAATGAATATTTCCCCAAACAACAGAGGCACCGTAGATGAAAACCTGAGAGAGCGGTTTGCCGAATTTGGCAGACTGTATGAGGAAATACCTCCTATAGAGGAAGTGCCGGAAGGGTGGCTGTACAGGTAAGGGCAGTAAATATGTCTTTAAAAAGCAAAGGGCATTTTTTTATTGATGTTTCTGATACTTAGGGTTACAATATGAATACGGGTCTGGATCAGAAGATTCCAGACAGTTATGCAGAATATATCAGAAACAGGAGGAAAATATCATGTATAAAGAGCAGATCGATGCGTATATTGACGGTCACCGGGAGGAGATGCTGGAGGACCTTAAGACTCTGGTCAGAATTGACAGCCAGAGAGGTAAGAGCCAGGAGGGGATGCCTTTTGGTGAAGGTCCGGCGAAGGCATTGGCGGCAGCGCAGGCGATGATGGATAAATATGGGTTTAAGACCAGAAATTATGATAACTATGTGGTGACAGGAGATTTCAATGAGAAGGAAAAGCAGCTGGATATCCTGGCGCATCTGGATGTGGTGCCCGTGACAGAGGACTGGACAGTGACTCAGCCTTTTGATCCTCTGGTCAGGGATGGCAGAATATACGGCCGCGGGACTGCAGATGACAAAGGACCTGCTATTGCCGCACTCTATGCCATGAGAGCCATCAGGGAACTGGGAGTTCCGATGGAAAAAAATGTGAGGCTGATATTGGGATCAGATGAAGAATGCGGCTCCTCTGACCTGAGACATTATTACAGCATAGAAGAGGAAGCTCCTATGAGCTTTACCCCGGATGCGGATTTTCCTCTGATCAATATTGAAAAAGCGCAGCTTCAGAGACCGTTTCTGGCTGTATTTAAGGCTGACGGAGCACTTCCCCGCATCCTCCAGATAAAAGGGGGAAGCAAAGTGAATGTGGTGCCGGGGAAAGCGCATGCTATTGTGGAAGGCATGGAGACGGCTGTTTTACAGGAGGCAGCCAAGACAGTGGAGGATGAGACTGGCATTGTCTTTGATATCCGCTGTGAGGAGAAAGCTACCTGGATAGAGGCTAAAGGGAACTCAGGACATGCATCTACGCCGGAAGTGGGAAATAATGCACTGACTGGTCTCTTAATGCTACTGTCCAGGCTGCCGTTTGCGCCAAGTGACGGTTTTGATAAGGTAAAGGCTGTGGCTGAGATGTTCCCGCACAATGATTATAACGGCAAAGCCCTGGGGGTGGATATGGAGGACGAGGAATCAGGCAGTCTGACTATGAACCTGGGTATATTCGAATACTCACCGGAGAGATTGAGCGGACATTTTGACAGCCGCGCCCCGTTATGCGCTACAGATGAGAATCTGACTGAGGTGATCAGGCAGAAGATGCTGGGATACGGCATAGTGATGGAGGCAGGAAAGTTGGTTCCGGCACATCATGTGCCGGCTGATTCTGAATTTGTGCGCACTCTGCTGGGAAGCTATGAACTGTATACGGGAAAGAAGGACAGCAGGCCTCTGGCCATCGGCGGCGGGACATACGTACATGAACTTGAGAGAGGCGTTGCGTTCGGGTGTATGGAGCCAGGCGTTGACAACCATATGCATGGAGATGATGAATTTATGGAAATTGATACACTGCTGACAAGTGCAAAGATTTTTGCGGATTCGATCGTTAAGCTTTGTACAAAATAAAACACAGAAATTGTTAAAAAAATAACCCCCACATGGGCTTGTGGGGGTCTTTTTGTGCTGTTATACTGTCATCATGATAATACTTCGAAGTGTCAAACAAAACAGAAAGAGAGAGGACAGAATGAAAAATAAATTATTCAGAACACTTACGGCCTTTTGTATGGCAGGAGTTTTATTTGCAGCCTGTGGAAATTCTATCGTGAGCCGTGCAGCAGAAGATACAGAAAATTCGGCAGCAGACCAGAAGGATTCTGTAGTTGTCACTATGCCGACTACTTCCGAACCGGAATCAGGATTTGATCCAGCATACGGCTGGGGGGCAGGAGAGCATGTGCATGAGCCGCTGATCCAGAGTACTCTGACAGTAACTACAGCTGACTTAAAGATCGCCAATGACCTGGCTACAGAATATTCTGTCAGTGAGGACGGCCTTACATGGACAGTTAAGATCAGGGATGATGTAAAGTTCACGGATGGTGAGCCTCTTACAGCTGAGGATGTGGCATTTACATATAATGATGTAAAAGAAAAAAGTACGGTCAATGATTTCACTATGCTGAAAGAGGCAAAGGTCATTGATGAAACTACAGTTGAGTTTGATATGGAAACTCCGTTCTCTATCTGGCCATATACAATGGCGATCGTGGGAATCGTGCCGGAGCATGCATATGATGAGAATTACGGACAGAATCCGGTTGGTTCAGGACGCTATATCCTGAAACAGTGGGATAAAGGGCAGCAGGTCATATTTGAAGCGAATCCTGATTATTATGGAGAGGCGCCTAAAATCAAAAAGGTAACTGTACTGTTTATGGAAGAGGAGGCAGCCCTTGCAGCAGCTCAGGCAGGTCAGGTGGATGTGGCCCACACAGCAGCTTCCTACTCAGATATGAGTGTGGACGGATACAGGCTTGAGTCAGTTGCCAGCGTGGACAACAGAGGCTTCAATCTTCCCACGACAGCACCCGAAGAGAAGGACGGTATCGTCTACGGCAATGAAGTGCTGCAGGATGTGGCAGTCAGAAGGGCGATCAATATCGGCCTGGACAGGGAAGAGATGATCGAGAATGTCCTGAATGGATATGGAACTCCGGCTTACAGTGTTTGTGATAAGATGCCATGGTATAACAATGAGGCAGAGACAGCCTATGACCTGGAAGGAGCTAAAAAGCTCCTGGATGATGCAGGATGGGTAGAAGGAAGCGACGGAGTACGTGAAAGAGACGGCGTAAAGGCTGCTTTCAAGCTTATGTTTAACCCGGAAGATTCTGTACGCCAGGCACTGGCTGAGGATGTAAAGAACCAGCTAAAGGAACTGGGAATCCAGGTGACGACAGAAGGAGCCGGATGGGATGTGGCATATGACAATGCCCAGTCACAGCCGCTCATGTGGGGATGGGGTGCCCATACGCCTATGGAGCTGTACAATATTTATCACACCATAAAGGATACAGGGACAGCGCAGTATTCCCCGTATGCAAATGAGACAGTTGACAAATACATGGATGAAGCACTCAGAGCAGATGATCTGGATAAGTCTTATGAACTGTGGCAGAAGGCACAGTGGGACGGGACAACAGGAGTGACACAGGAAGGAGATATTCCCTGGATCTGGCTGTGTAATGTAGACCATCTCTATTTTATCAGAGACGGGCTGAGCATAGGAGAACAGAAGATACATCCGCATGGCCACGGCTGGTCGATTGTAAACAACGTGGACCAGTGGAGCTGGGAATAAAAGGCTTGAATTGAAGAAGAACTGTTTATTTATAGGAAAGAATCTAATAAGGATGATTTTATTAGTCATCGGAGTGAGTATTGCAGCGTTCCTGCTGATCTCAGCCTCCCCCATTGACCCTCTGCAGGCCAATGTGGGGCAGGCTGCCCTTGGCAGCATGAGCCAGGAGCAGATAGAGAAGCTTCAGGAATACTGGGGCGTTGGTCAGCCGCCCATGGAAAGGTATCTGGCCTGGGCCGGGGATTTTATAAGAGGAGATATGGGAACTTCCCTGCTTTACAGACAGAGCGTGTCGGCTGTGATCGCTGTAAAGCTTGGAAATTCCCTGTTTTTGATGATAACAGCCTGGATACTCTCAGGGTTCTTCGGTCTGGTCCTGGGAATTATCTCAGGGATGAACGAAGGTAAATTTGTGGATAAGGCTGTGAAGGGATATTGTCTTGTCATCGCCAGTACCCCTGCATTCTGGCTGGCCCTTCTGCTGCTGATGATCTTCGGAGTCTGGCTGAAGGTGCTGCCTATAGGTTTAAGTGTTCCCATTGGAGTAGAGGCAAGCGGTGTCACTTTTATGGACAGGCTGAGGCATGCCATACTTCCGGCCGTAACATTAAGCATCACGGGAGTATCAAATATTGCGCTGCATACAAGAGAAAAAATGATCGATGTGATGGAAAGCGAATACGTGCTGTTTGCCAGAGCTCGGGGGGAGAGCAGATGGAGCATATTGAAAAACCATGGTCTGCGGAATATCCTTCTGCCGGCTATGACTCTGCAGTTCGCCTCCATAAGTGAGATATTCGGCGGATCGGTGCTGGTGGAACAGGTATTTTCCTATCCTGGTCTCGGACAGGCGGCAGTTACGGCAGGTCTTGGCAGCGATGTGCCCCTTCTTATGGCTATAACGATAATAAGCGCGCTCTTTGTATTTGGAGGAAATTTCATTGCAAATGTGCTCTATGGTATTGTCGATCCGCGCATCCGGAAGGGGGCAAAAGAGAGATGAACCAGAGAAAGAAAACGATAATTTATTTTACGGCGGCAGTTATATTTCTTGCAGCCGTGGCAATAGGAGGGCTCTTCTGCAAAGAGGCTGCCCAGGCGACAGATTTTTCGCAGAAGAACCTTCTGCCCGGCCTTTCCCATCCGTTCGGAACTGACTGGCTGGGGCGAGACATGTTTGTAAGGACAATAAGGGGGCTGTCATTAAGTATCCTGATCGGCCTGGCGGCAGCTACAGTCAGTGCGTTTGCAGCTCTGATTCTGGGCATCGCATCAGCTACGCTGGGAAAAGGCGTGGATGCAGTCATAACCTGGATCATTGACCTTGTCATGGGGATACCGCATATCCTGCTCCTGCTCCTCATATCAGTGGCACTTGGAAAAGGACTGACAGGAGTCGTGGTGGGTGTGGCGCTCACACACTGGACTTCACTGGCCAGGGTGATCCGCGGTGAAGTGATGCAGCTTCGTGAGAGCCAGTACATCAAAATTGCAGAAAAGCTGGGACATGGCAAACTGCATATTGCAGTGAAGCATATGCTGCCTCATCTTGTACCCCAGTTTCTGGTGGGACTGATCCTGCTTTTCCCTCATGCGATCCTGCATGAATCAAGCATAACCTTCCTGGGATTTGGGCTGAGTTCTGAGCAGCCGGCCATAGGGATCATATTGTCAGAGAGCATGAAATATCTTGTTACCGGGAAATGGTGGCTTGCGCTGTTCCCGGGACTGATGCTGGTACTTACAGTAATATTATTTGACGTAGCCGGTGAGAGCCTGAGAAAGCTGATCGATCCGGGCAGCGCCCACAAGTAAGAAAGGAGAGGAAAAGGATGAAGAATGGCAGAAAGACCATATTGGAGATAAAGAATATGTCCATTTCCTTTAAACAGTACGCTGAAAAAAAGGGTACAAAGCAAATAGACCTGCCTGTAATACGTGATCTATCAGTTACAATTAAAGAAGGTGAGATGGTTGCAGTAGTAGGCTCCAGCGGTTCAGGGAAGAGCCTGCTGGCTCATGGTGTGCTGGGGCTTCTGCCCTATAATGGAAAGATGGAGGGGAAAATATCCTACTGCGGAAAGCCCCTTACCCCTAAAAAGGTTGAAAAGCTGAGAGGGAATGAGATCGTGCTTGTCCCACAGAGCGTGTCTTATCTGGATCCTCTTATGAAAGTGGGAGCGCAGGTGAGGGGCGGCAGAAAGGATGCGGCTGCAAAGGAGAGGTCACGGGAACTGTTCAGACGGTATGGGCTGGAGGAGTCTGTGGAAGACCTCTACCCCTTTGAACTCTCAGGAGGTATGGCCAGAAGGGTGCTGATATGTACAGCACTTATGAAAAATCCAAAGCTGGTGATCGCGGATGAGCCGACTCCGGGACTTCATCTGGAGGCAGCAAGGCAGACACTTTCTGATTTCAGGGCAATAGCTGATCAGGGAGCGGGGGTACTTTTGATCACCCATGATCTGGAACTGGCTATGGAGGTGGCAGACAGGATCGTGGTATTCTATGCCGGCACAACTATAGAAGAGGCATCCGCTGATGATTTCAGGCAGGAAGATACGCTGAGGCATCCATATTCCAGGGCGCTGCACCGTGCTATCCCCCAGAATGGTTTTGGATATATCGAGGGGACGCAGCCATATGTGAAGGATATGCCGGAGGGATGTCCGTTTGGCCCAAGGTGCGAGGGATTCTGTGAGGAATGCCAAAAAGATATCCCATGGGTGAAATCCGGGAATGGATACGTGAGGTGTATAGGAAGCCTGGAAGCGGGGAGGATGCGGGCATGATACTCACAGCGAAAGACATCTCCTTTAGATACAGCAAAAAAGACAGGGAGATCCTGAGCGGATTCAGCCTTGAGGTGAGCCAGGAGGAAGTTGTGGGGCTGGTGGCCCCCAGCGGATTCGGGAAGACCACACTGTGCAAGATACTGGCCGGTTACCAGAAGCCTGACAGAGGTGAAGTGCTTCTGGACGGTAAGCCGCTGTCAGGGATAAAGGGGCCCTGCCCGGTGCAGATGATCTGGCAGCACCCTGAACAGTCTGTAAATCCCAGACTGCGTATGCGGGAGGTCATCCTGGAGGGTGACAATATAGGACAGGATATCATAAAAGGCCTGGGAATAGAAGAGGACTGGATGAACCGTTATCCGGCTGAGCTTTCAGGCGGAGAGCTGCAGAGGTTTTGTATTGCCAGAGCTTTGGGGAAAAGTACTGGATTTCTGCTGGCCGATGAGATCAGCACTATGCTGGATCTTATCACACAGAGCCAGATCTGGCATTTTCTGCTGGAAGAGACAAGAAGGCGGCACATCGGGCTGATAGCAGTGAGCCACAGCAGTGCGCTGCTGGATGAGATATGCACGCGAAAGATAGAACTGCAGCGCTAAAATGCTGTTAACAGCATTTTGTGTGCATGAAAAAGGGGAGGCATTTTGCCTCCCCTTTTCAGCATCCACATTTAATATATCTGCCTAAAATCCATATTTGCTTAAAATCTCTTCCGCTTTATCATTGTCATCTGAGACACATAACACAGCGTAGTTGCCGGATGTCTTGATGATTGCCTTTTCGAGTCTGGAAGCTTCAGGGGCATTGTAAGTTTCATACAAGCTCTTCTGGCTGTCAGTCCGCTGTTTTAAAAGGGTCTCTGTTTCCTTTACATAATCGGGATTCTTGCACTTGATGACAGCCACTTCGCAGGCTGTAGCTGCTGAA
Source organism: Murimonas intestini (assembly GCA_003148945.1). Lineage (GTDB taxonomy): Bacteria > Bacillota > Clostridia > Lachnospirales > Lachnospiraceae > Murimonas > Murimonas intestini. Next base: position 224,909 of record QGGY01000003.1, read on the forward strand.
CTAAAATAAGCGGCGCTATCTTCCACTTCATTCATATCAAGGAAATATGTAGCGGCCAGGAAATCTGCAGTTGATTTTGTAAGAGTATCACTGGTGATTGTTTCACTGACCAGCTCTTTTGCAATATCATCCGCAGCTGCAGTAACTTCTTTTGGCTCACCCTTTCCACAGGCAGCCAGGGCCGCAGTCATCATGACCACCATTAAACATAAGCATAGTAAACGTTTCATAAAACTTTCTCCTTTAGTTTCTTAAATAGTATTTTTGTGTAGCGCAATTTTATGATATCTGCAGTGTACAGCACAGCGGAGGCTAAAGCACAGGCATATAGCAGCCGCTAAAGCAGGTAACTAAGCAGAGGTATCTGAATTTGTCTGGCTTTCTTCAGTCGTGCCAGTCTCCTGTGAAGTATCATTCTGTCCTTCTTCAGGAGCGTCTGTACCCTGTGTGGACTCTGAATCTGTATCACTGCCGAAAGATACGTAATGATCCCGCAGGTAGTCAAGCCACATCTGGCAGTATCTGTCATAGAGGTGCACGCCGTCTATGGAAGCTCCAGGAAGGAGTGAACCGCTGCCGTCATCAAATATTTCGTTGAGGTCCAGGAAGTAATAACCGTTTTCTTCACATATGTTCAAAATATGTTTATTGATCTCCCGGACGTTATCATTGTTGACATAATCACCTGTTGTCACGAGAGCTTCTTCCACATATATGACATCCATCACATAGATGATGGCGTTTGGCTGAATAAGCTGTATTGTCTCAAGGACAGATTTGTATTGCTTTTCAAATTCATTAAAATCATAAAAGCCCAGCTCATTAGTGCCCAGCATAATATAGACTTTGCTGTAAGGAGCAGTCTGAAGCGCATCGTAGACTGTCACCATTCCATTCTCTGTCGCTATAAATGGTTTTGTACCGATGGTTTCCACATCCATGCCGACACCTGTCAGGAATGTGCCTGTGGTGATACCTGACTGTGCTCTGAAGCCTTCAACTCGTGAATCACCGATGAATACTGCATCTGAGAAATAAGAATCATCCACAGGAGTACTCTGCTTTGGAACTAAGGCGCTGCTCACCGTCTGGGGAGCTTCAGTCTGCCTTTCAGTAGGAGGCTCAGTCTGCGCGGATGTCTCGGTCTGGGGGGCCTCGGTCTCTTCCTCCGCACCCTCAAGGGCCTCATTCAGCTGGTTTTCCAGCTGCTTCTTAACCCCTTCTTTTGAAAACATGTTGATTAATAAGCGCCCTTCAAAAACGATTAATACAACAATGATCAGAATCAATATATTTAAAAAACGGCCCGAATCTGGTCGTTTCCGTTTTGTCTTATGTGCCATGAATTCTCCCCTGAAAAAATAAATTGTCTTTTATCCTTCTCTATTATATAATAAACCAGGTAATTGTAAATAGTTTTTTTGAAAAGTAATGAAAACTTAAAAAATGAACCCTATTTAAATAGGAAAAAATAGAAAAACGGAGTTAAGAATATGGTATTCAGCAGTTTATTATTTATGTTCAGGTTCCTTCCCGCAGTACTTATTTTGTATTATCTGGCGCCCAGAAAGATTAGGAATCTGGTGTTATTTGCATTCAGTCTCTTCTTTTATGCATGGGGTGAACCCAAGTACGTATTTTTGATGTTATTTTCCATCACCATGGATTATACTGTGGGAAGGCTTATCTCAAGGGCAAAAGAGCAGCAGGATATGAAAAAGGCGAAGCGCTTTTTAATGGTGTCCATATTTATGAACGTGGGAATCCTGGCTTTCTTTAAATATGCGGACTTTATTATTGGTTCCATAAACGGAGCGTTTGGGACGGGTATCCCCCTGCTGGGCATCCCTCTGCCCATCGGTATCTCATTCTTTACCTTTCAGACAATGTCTTATACGATCGATGTCTATAAAGGGGCCACGAAGGCACAGCGCAGCTGGATCAATTACGGCACGTATGTCTCCATGTTTCCTCAGCTGATAGCAGGACCTATTGTCCAGTATAAGACCATAGCCAGACAGATGAGGGACCGCAGGGAAAATACGGATGACTTTGTTGCAGGTATCAACAGATTCATGATCGGTGTGGGCAAGAAGGTGCTTCTGGCTAATAATATAGGAAAGCTCTGGGACACCATATCTGCCATGCCGGCGGGGGAGATTCCTGTGGCGATGGCCTGGCTGGGGATATTCGCATATGCTTTCCAGATTTATTTTGACTTTTCAGGGTATTCAGATATGGCTATAGGGCTTGGCAAGATGTTCGGGTTTCATTTCCTGGAGAACTTTAATTATCCGTATATTTCTAAGAGCATTACGGAATTCTGGCGCAGGTGGCACATTTCACTCAGCTCCTGGTTCAGGGAATATATATACATTCCTCTCGGAGGAAACAGGAAGGGTGCCCTCAAACAGGTCAGAAATATTCTGATCGTCTGGGGCGTTACAGGTGTATGGCACGGAGCCAGCTGGAATTTTGTCATGTGGGGTCTGTATTACGGAATATTCCTGCTTCTTGAGAAATTCGTCTGGGGAAAATATCTGGAAAAGCTTCCTGCTTTTGTAAGGATGTGCTATTCCATGTTTATTGTGCTGATAGGCTGGGTGATATTTGCATTTGACAGCCTTGGGAACGGGACTGCTTATATCAGGGCGCTTTTCGGCGGATACGGGCAGGGATTTATAAACAGTGAGACTATTTATCTGTTCTATAATAATGCAGTACTTTTAGTGATCCTGTTCGCGGGAGCTACCATGCTGCCGGCGAAGCTTGCAGGACGTCTTATGGAAAGGCTGAAGGGACATGAGTGGGTGTGCGTATGTATAAAAGCAGTCTTCTATGGAGCGATTTTCTTTGTCTCAGTGGCTTACCTGGTGGATGCCACTTATAATCCGTTCCTTTATTTCAGATTCTGACGGAGGGAATAATGAATAAAAAACAAAACTGGTTTCTGATCATCATATTTCTAATAATGATATTTGGAATGACTGGGGCTACTTTACTGAAGCCGGCCTCAGAATTCTCAGAAAAAGAGAACAGGGCTCTGCAGCAGAAGCCGGAGCTCTCGGCAGAGGCTGTGTTTGGCGGACAGTATGCTAAAGACTATGAAAAGTACCTGACAGATCAGTTCATAGGAAGGGACAGCTGGATCAGCGTCAAGACTGCCATAGAGAGGGCCTCCCTGAAGCAGGAGAGCAATGATATTTATTTTGCGGAGGATGGATATCTGATTGAAAAGCATACAGGAAGCTTTGATACACCCCTCGCAGAGTCTAATATCGGACATCTGTCGTCTTTTCTGGAAAAAGCAGAGTCCAGATATGGAAAAGGCCATGTTACTGCTACAGTCGTTCCAAATGCGGTGGATATCCTGAAAGATAAACTGCCCCCATTTGCATCTCCCTATGATGAGGGAGAATATCTGAAAAAGATTGAAAAGAGCGTGCCTGAGGGCACATGGCTGGATAGCCGGAGCGTTCTTATGGAGCACAGTGATGAGGAGATCTACTATAAGACTGACCACCACTGGAAGACCCTGGGCGCCTGGTATGTCTATGAGGCGTGGGCGAAACAGGCGGGATTTGCCTCTCAGTCCATGCAGGACTTTGATATAGTGACTGTGTCAGATGAATTTCTGGGAACGATTGAATCCAAAGTAGGCGGAAAGACTGCGAAGGATTCAATCCAGATATTCAAGCCAAAGCAGCAGCTTAAGTATCAGCTGGATTATAACAGAGGCATGAAGGTGACCGACAGCATATATGACGAAGAAGCATTAAAGACAAAGGATAAATACAGCATATTCTTCGGAGGGAACCAGCCTGTGGTGCAGGCGCGCATAGAAAATGGGAGCAGCAGGAAACTGCTTGTTATAAAGGATTCTTATGCCCACTGCTTCCTCCCCTTTGCATTCCACGACTTTTCAGAAGTTGATTTTGTGGATCTGAGATACTTCAATGAGAGCCTGGCAGAATTTATGGAAAGTCAAGATTATACTGATGTACTGTTTCTGTATAATGCATCAGGTTTTGCGGAAGATCCAAGCTTGATTAGACTGGAAAATTAAAAATTTGTACCTACAAAAGCAGCCTGACAGACAAATTTTTTGCTATACATCTACAATAACAGATTTGAATGAGGACTATTTGTTCAGCATTCGAAATGGATAGGCCGTTAATAATTATCTGTTTTCTGTATATGATAAAGGTCAGAGATAATTAGTCTGTGAGGTGATGGTATGGGCAGAGTCCAGAGCAAGGAAGAACAATTAGAACAGAAGCAGCTGAATGTGGAGATGGGAAAACGTCTGCTTAAATGGCGGATGGAAAAGGGCTATACCCAGGATCATGTGGGAGATATGCTGGGAGTTTCAGGCACATATTATGGCAGGATAGAACGGGGAACAGCAGGTTTTTCTACTCTCAGGATCAAGAAGGCGTTTGAAAAGCTGGATATAGACTGTACTTATCTGCTTACGGGAGTCATAAATACAGATATAAATCTGGAACTCTTTATTGACAAGTGCCCGGAAGAAAAGCGGGATGATTTAAGAGCACTGATTGAGCTGGCAATGAAGCTGGCGAAAAAATAGTATATGGAATGTTATGTGCCGTCTCAGGATTAACTGGAGACGGCATATTTTTTCAGGCAGGCAAAATGTATCTAAATTTGTAACTATTCAGCAGGTCTGTGCATTTACTGCACAGACCGTGAGAGCATGATTCAAGAGTGCAGAAATCCCATCGCTGTAAGCGATTTTAAATGGATTTCTGCATGTAACTGTGAAGGTACTGAACAGTTACCTAAATTTATTATGATCTCAGCAGTTCACCCGCAATCTCTTCTGTATTTCCTATAAGCTGTTTTACCTGTGAAAGCCAATAGAAGGCTGAGGTATTTCCATCGCATTTAAAATAAGTATCATTATGATGGCATAAGTAAACTTTTTTGCTCAGCGCTATTGCCATACCCAATTCCGTATGTGTTCCTCTGCCCTGGGGAGTTAGTACGATTACAACATCAGACTGTTTTATCCCTTCAAATTCTTTTTCGCCAATAGACTTTAGTGTTTCGGCGTCCGGTTCTTTTACGGGGCAGTGTATAGTCCAATCATAAGTATGCTCCCAACCGGCATTTTTCAGCAGGCAAGATAGACTGCGTACTTGTTTATAATTTACAAGACTTGAAGCTATATAAAATTTCATATGTATCCTCCACGACTTTATTCTATATTTTAATTATACATTATCGTGCGAAGCACGTCCATCCGTAAGGATCTGAATTATGGGATGCATGGAGATATTTGGTTCTGTCAAATCCTGAGATTTCCTTTTTATGCTCTATGACAGTTTAATGTTTTGTGATAAAATAAAAAGGCATCAATATATAAAAATGAAATAGAGGAGGAATAATATGAGCTATGCAGATCAGATTTTTATAAATATGTGTAAGGATATTATTGAAAACGGCACAAGTACGGAAGGTGAAAAAGTAAGGCCGGTGTGGGAGGATACCCAGGAATCCGCCTATACAATAAAGCGTTTTGGGGTTGTGAACAGATATGACCTCAGAAAAGAATTTCCGGCTCTCACGCTCAGAAGGACTGGGATCAAGAGCGCATTCGATGAGCTTCTGTGGATCTGGCAGAAAAAATCCAATAATATCCATGACCTGAACAGCCACATTTGGGATTCATGGGCAGATGAGGATGGCTCTATTGGTAAGGCTTACGGCTACCAGCTTGGCGTGAAACACAAATATAAAGAGGGGATGTTTGACCAGGTCGACAGGGTTCTGTTTGACCTGAAGAATAATCCTTACAGCAGAAGGATCATGACAAATATCTATGTCCACGCTGACCTGAATGAGATGAACCTCTATCCATGTGCGTACAGTATGACCTTCAATGTGACTAAGGAAAAGGATTCTGAGAAGCTGGTGCTCAACGCTGTGCTTAACCAGCGCTCCCAGGATGTGTTGGCGGCAAATAACTGGAATGTTTGCCAGTATGCGCTGCTTGTCCATATGATGGCACAGTCCTGCGGTATGCAGGCAGGTGAGCTCGTCCATGTGATAGCTGACGCACATATCTATGACAGGCATATCCCGCTTGTAAAGGAACTGATAGAACGTGAGACATACGATGCGCCCAGGGTCTGGCTGAATCCGGAGATCCATGATTTCTATTCTTTTACAGTGGATGACCTGCATGTAGAAGATTATGTTACAGGGCCGCAGATCAAAAACATACCGATAGCAGTGTAGGATGAGGGAGGAAAAACATGAATTTAATAGTAGCAGCAGATAAAAACTGGGCAATAGGCAAGGACAATAAGCTTCTTGTGAGCATTCCGGCGGATATGAAGTTCTTTCGTCAGACAACCACGGGAAAAGTAGTTGTGATGGGAAGGAAGACGCTGGAGAGCTTTCCTGGCGGCCAGCCTCTTAAGAACAGGGTGAACATTGTGCTGACAGGAAATGAAAATTACAGAGTGAAGGATGCTGTCATAGTCCACACAAAGGATGAACTGATGGAAGAACTTAAAAAATATGACAGCGGGGATGTATATGTTATCGGCGGAGCAAGTGTGTACGAAATGCTCCTGCCTGAGTGCAGCGTAGCCCATGTAACAAAAATAGACCATGAGTATGAGGCGGACACTTACTTCCCGGATCTGGATAAAAATCCTGAATGGGAGATCACAGGTGAGAGTGAGGAGCAGACCTACTTTGACCTGGAATATACCTTCTTAAGATATGAGAGGAAATGCTGATGGAAATATTTCTGGGACTTTTAATTCCGTTTATTGGGACAACGGCAGGCGCTGCCTGTGTGTTCTTCATGAAAAATGATCTGAAGCCTCTTGTGCAGAAGATGCTGCTGGGCTTTGCCTCCGGCGTCATGGTTGCAGCATCAGTGTGGTCCCTTCTGATGCCGGCCATGGAGATGTCATCAGATATGGAGAAGTTCTCATTTGTTCCGGCAGCAGTTGGTTTTTTATTGGGAATTGGCTTCCTGCTGCTGATGGACAAATTGATCCCCCATCTGCATATGGGATGTGAGCAGTCGGAGGGGCCTAAATGTAAACTTAAAAAGACGACTATGCTGGTGCTTGCGGTGACACTGCACAATATACCTGAGGGAATGGCTGTGGGTGTTGTGTTTGCGGGTATGCTTTCCAGCAATGTGGAGGTTACAGTTGCGGGGGCATTTGCACTGTCCATCGGTATCGCCATACAGAACTTTCCGGAGGGGGCCATTATCAGCCTGCCTCTGAAAAGCCAGGACGGACTGGGAAAAGGAAAGGCGTTTTTATATGGAACTCTTTCAGGAGTCGTGGAGCCTGTGGCTGCGGTAGTGACTATACTGCTCTCAGAGGTGCTCACCCCCATACTTCCCTATCTGCTGGCCTTTGCGGCAGGCGCTATGATCTATGTGGTCGTAGAAGAATTGATACCTGAAGCGTCAGAGGGTGAACACAGCAATATCGGAACCATAGGGTTTGCGCTTGGATTTGTGCTCATGATGATCCTGGATGTGGCGCTGGGATAGAAGTTAAAAAGCTGCTGTTCACCTCGCGGGATATTGGCTGTGAACAGTGGCGTTAAAAAACTTCTTGACATTACTATGGAAAAGTATAATAATGGGTAGCAAAGTTAAATACGGGAGGATTAAGAAAATGTTAGATATTAAAATTGAAAAAACAACGAATCCGAAACCAATTCCCGGACCAGAAGATCCATTAGTATTCGGTACTATTTTTACAGATCATATGTACGTGATGGAGTACTGCCCGGAAAAGGGATGGCATGATCCGGCTATAATGCCGTATCAGCCCATATCTCTGGCGCCGTCAGCAATGGTATTTCATTACGGACAGGAAATGTTCGAAGGTTTAAAGGCATATAAGACAGAGGATGGAAGAATCCTTTTATTCCGTCCTGATAAGAATGCAGAGAGGGCCAACAATTCAAACCGCAGGCTCATGATCCCGGAAATAGATCCTGAGGATTTTATTAATGCGGTGAAGACGATCGTAGAAGTTGACCAGGCCTGGATCCCCACAAAACCGGGAACATCTCTGTATGTCAGGCCATTCGTGATCGCTACGGACCCATTCCTGGGTGTGAGGCCTTCCAATACTTATAAGTTCATCATCATCCTCTCACCTGTAGGAGCTTATTATCCGGAAGGGCTGAATCCTGTAAAAATCTGGATAGAGGATAAATATGTCAGAGCCGTCAGAGGCGGCATCGGTGAGGCTAAGACAGGCGGCAACTACGTGGCATCCCTGGCAGCACAGATCAAGGCTCACGATGAAGGATATTCCCAGGTTCTGTGGCTGGACGGTGTAGAGCGCAAGTATATAGAAGAAGTCGGAGCCATGAATATTTTCTTTAAGATAAACGGGACAGTAGTGACTCCTGTTTTAAATGGAAGCATCCTCCCTGGAGTGACAAGAGATACATGTATCGCTCTGTGCAAAGAGTGGGGACTTCCCGTAGAAGAGAGAAGAGTCTCTGTGGAAGAACTGGAAGCTGCTGCAAAGGACGGAAGCCTCGAGGAAGTATGGGGAACAGGTACGGCAGCAGTCATCTCACCTGTAGGCCATCTCAGATACGAGGACGACGTATTCCAGATCGGAGACGGAGGAATAGGCCAGATCAGCCAGAAGCTGTATGACACAGTGACAGGCATCCAGCTGGGCAAGGTAGAAGATAAATATGGATGGACTGTGGAAGTAAAATAAGAAGGAAGGTAACTATTCAACAGGTCTGTGCATTTACTGCACAGACCGTAAGAAAATGATTCAAGGGTGCAAAAATCCCATTGCCGGAGGCGATTTTAAATGGATTTTTGCATGTAACTGTGAAGGTACTGAACAGTTACGAAGTAAAATAAGTCAGGACAGCCCCATGGCAGCAGACAGATGATGTCGCTGCCGTGGGGCTATTTCGTTATTCTATAAGAAACTTCGTTCCTTATAGAATAACACCCTCCGGGGAGATGCGCAGCTGCGCGCGCGGAACAAAAGCTGCGCTATTCATAATATTGGCCCGCGGTGGTGTGCAGAGCGCACTTTTGTTATAAAAACTCTTTCTTGAAAATCCCGGCTAACCTTGTTATACTTAAAGTCAGTTATTGACTACGGTTAGGCCGTACCCGGTTTGGTGGAAAGGGGTAAGAGATGGACAGGACACATACTAAGACGATACATATAGGAGACAGAGTGATAGGCGGGGGGAACCCGGTGCTTATCCAGTCTATGACAAATACAAAGACTGAGGATGTGCAGGCGACTGCAGACCAGATCAACAGGCTGGCGGCGGCAGGCTGTGATATAATCCGCTGTGCTGTGCCGAACATGGAAGCTGCCAGGGCTTTGAAGGAGATCAAGAAGCAGATCACAATCCCTCTTGTGGCGGATATTCATTTTGATTACAGGCTTGCCATCGCATCCATAGAGAACGGTGCAGACAAGATCCGCATCAATCCCGGCAATATTGGAAGCAGGGAGAGAGTAAAGGCAGTCGTGGATGCTGCAAAGGAGAGAAATCTGCCCATAAGGGTGGGAGTTAACAGCGGTTCTCTGGAAAAAGAGCTGGTTGAGAAATATCATGGGGTGACGGCTGAGGGGATCGTGGAGAGCGCTCTTGATAAGGTGAAAATGATTGAAGATATGGATTATACAAATCTTGTCATCAGCATCAAGTCATCAGATGTGCTCATGTGTGCAAGAGCTCATGAGATGATTTCCCAGCGGACAGATTACCCGCTCCATGTGGGGATCACAGAATCAGGTACCTTGCTTTCAGGAAACATTAAGTCGGCTGTGGGCCTGGGGATCATCCTTTATCAGGGGATAGGAGATACCATCAGGGTGTCCCTGACGGGAGATCCTCTGGAAGAGGTAAAATCTGCAAAGCTCATACTGAAGACTCTCGGACTTAGAAAGGGAGGGGTGGAAGTTGTATCCTGCCCCACCTGCGGAAGAACTCAGATAGATCTCATTGGTCTGGCGAATGCAGTGGAGGATATGGTAGCTGATATACCACTGGATATCAAGGTGGCGGTTATGGGATGCGTGGTGAACGGCCCCGGAGAGGCGAAGGAAGCAGATATAGGTATTGCCGGAGGAAAGGGCGAAGGGCTCCTGATCAAAAAGGGAGAGGTCATAAAAAAGGTTCCGGAGGAGAAGCTTCTGGAGGCTCTGAGAGAAGAACTCGGCAAATCATTTTGATGGAGTGACAATATAGATGGAAAAAATGTTCTTTGAGGTGTTCCCACAGCTGCAGCTGGGGGAACACCTTTCAGGCCTTTTTGCCCAGGTTGTGGTACCAAAGGTCACCATGACATCTGCAAAGGACCTGATACGTGTTTATATATCGAGCGAGAAGCTCATACATAAGAAATACATCCTGGAGACAGAGCGGTCCATTAAGGACCAGCTCTTTTCTGCTGTAGATGTAAAGATCAAGATCATAGAGAAATTCATGCTGTCCAGGCAGTACACGCCGGAAAAGCTCATGCCTCTCTACAGGGAGAGTATCCTGCTGGAACTGAAGAATTATAATATTTTTGAGTTCAACCTGTTCAGGCAGGCCGATATAGAATTTCCGGAGCCTGAGCTTCTGAAGCTGACCATGGTTGACAGCGTGGTTGCGGAGGGAAAGGCGGAGGAGCTTATCAGAGTCCTGGAAAAGATATTTTGTGAGCGGTGCGGCATGAACCTAAAGATCCAGGTGGAGATGAAAGAGCCGGTAGAGAGCAGGGCCAGAAGAAATTCAGAACTTCGCATTCAGCATGAGGTGGAGGCCATAGTGAGCCGTCTGGCGCCCGGAAAATCAGATGAGTACGGCGAGGACGGGGCAATGGCGGCAGGAGCAGAGGGCCTTGATACCTCCCGGACTTCCGGGGCGTCCCAGGGAGGGGAAGACGCTGCAAAAGGCAGCGCTGCAGCTTCAGCCAGACAGCCTGCCCGGGAGGCAGGAAAACAGGAAGCCGGAAAGGGGTTCCAGGGAAACGGCAGGGGAGGAAAAGGGTACAGGAAGGATTTCGGAAGGAAGGGCGGCTTTGGAAGAGGCGATGCTTTTTCTGGCAGCTTTAAGAAATCAGATAATCCTGATGTCCTCTATGGCAGAGATTTTGAGGAAGAGGCAATATCCATCGAACAGATATTAGGTGAGATGGGAGAAGTTGTGATAAAAGGCCAGGTTCAGAACATTGAGACAAGAGACATTAGAAATGAGAAAACGATCATAATGATTGAGATCACGGATTTCACAGATACGATCGTAGTCAAAATGTTTGCAAGGACTGAACAGGTTCCGGATATCACTGCGGGGATCAAAAAGGGCGCCTTCTTAAAACTGAAGGGGGTCACTACCATTGATAAGTTCGATGGCCAGCTTACAATAGGCTCCGTAGTGGGCATTAAAAAAATAACAGATTTCAGGGTAGGGAGGAAGGATACGTATCCTGAAAAGAGGGTGGAACTTCACTGTCACACAAAGATGAGTGATATGGACGGGGTCTCTGAGGCAAAGGATATAGTAAAAAAGGCATATTCCTGGGGACAGCCGGCAATAGCGATCACAGACCACGGTGTAGTGCAGTCTTTCCCTGATGCCAATCATGTCATGGATGACATTGATGCAGACTTCAGGAAAAAATATAAAGAAGAACATCCTGACGTGGACGACAAAGTTCTGAAGAAAATGAAGAGCCCGTTCAAAGTGATCTATGGGGTGGAGGGATATCTTGTAGATGATCTCCAGAAGCTGGCTGTGAACTCTAAAGGCCAGAGCCTGGATGATACTTATGTGGTATTCGACCTGGAGACAACAGGCTTCAGCCCTCTGACCTGCAAAATTATCGAGATCGGGGCAGTGAGGGTCACCGGGGGCAGGATAACAGAAAAATTCAGTACCTTTGTGAACCCCGAGGTGCCTATCCCATTCAGGATAGAAGAGCTGACGGGCATCAATGACAATATGGTACTGGATGCCCCTTTAATAGAAGAGGTACTGCCTAAATTCATGGAATTCTGCGGGGACGCAGTGATGGTGGCGCACAATGCGTCATTTGATATGAGCTTTATAGAGGAAAACTGTAAGCGCCAGGGTATAGCCACTGATTTTACTGTGGTTGATACTGTTTCCATGGCCAGGGTGCTTCTGCCCCAGCTAAACAGATTTAAACTGGATACTGTGGCCAAGGCGCTTCATGTTTCTCTGGAAAACCACCACAGGGCTGTAGATGACGCAGGATGTACGGCAGAGATATTTGAAAAGTTTGTGGAGATGCTCAAAGAGCGTGACATCCTGGATCTGGAAGGCCTTAATGAACTGGGAAGTTCTTCTGACAGCCAGATAAAGAAGCTGCCCAGTTATCATGCCATTATACTGGCGAGAAATGAGATAGGGCGCATTAATCTGTACCGCCTTGTATCTATGTCTCATATAGATTATTACCACAGGGTGCCCAGGATCCCCAAAAGCGTATTCATGGAAAACAGGGAAGGACTGCTGCTGGGGTCTGCCTGTGAGGCGGGCGAGCTTTACCAGGCAGTGCTGAATAACAGGCCCCAGCAGGAAATTACAAGGCTGGCGGAATTTTATGACTACCTGGAGATACAGCCTCTGGGGAATAACTCATTTATGATCAGGGATGAGAAGAGCGATATCGCTTCAGAAGAGGACCTGATCGCCATAAATAAGAAAATAGTAAAGCTGGGCGAACAGTTCAACAAGCCTGTGGTTGCCACATGTGACGTACATTTCCTGGAGCCTGAGGATGAGGTGTACAGGAGGATCATCATGGCGGGAAAGGGCTTTAAGGACGCGGATGACCAGGCGCCTCTTTATCTGCGCACTACAGAGGAGATGCTCAAAGAATTTTCCTATCTGGGAAGTGAAAAGGCTGAGGAGGTTGTCATCACCAATACAAATAAAATAGCAGACATGTGTGAGAAGATATCACCCGTCCGTCCTGATAAATGTCCCCCTGTCATTGAAAATTCTGACCAGACCCTGAGAGCTATCTGCTATCAGAAGGCTCATGAGCTGTATGGGGAAGAGCTGCCGGAGGTGGTAAGTGAGCGTCTGGAAAGGGAACTGAACTCTATCATAAGCAACGGATTTGCCGTTATGTATATTATCGCCCAGAAGCTGGTGTGGAAATCAAACCATGACGGATATCTGGTTGGGTCACGCGGCTCTGTGGGTTCCTCATTCGTGGCAACCATGGCGGGGATCACGGAGGTAAATCCTCTGCGTCCGCACTACTATTGCGAAGAGTGCCACTATAGTGATTTTGATTCTGAGGATGTGAAGCCCTATGCGGGCAAGGCGGGGTGCGATATGCCTGACAAGATATGTCCAAACTGCGGGGCAGTGCTCAGGAAGGACGGCTTTGATATCCCCTTTGAGACGTTCCTGGGCTTCAAGGGAAATAAAGAGCCGGATATTGACCTGAACTTCTCAGGAGATTATCAGGGAAATGCCCACCGCTATACGGAGGTCATCTTCGGTAAGGGGCAGACCTTCCGCGCAGGGACCATTGGTACGCTGGCTGATAAGACTGCTTTTGGATATGTGAAGAATTACTTCGAGGAGAGAGGGGAGAGAAAGCGTGTCTGTGAGATCAACAGGATCGTGCAGGGGTGTGTGGGAGTGCGCAGGACAACAGGGCAGCATCCCGGAGGTATTATTGTGCTTCCTCACGGAGAGGAGATATATTCCTTTACTCCCGTGCAGCATCCGGCAAATGATATGACTACAGATATCACAACGACTCATTTTGACTACCACTCCATCGACCATAACCTGCTAAAGCTTGACATACTGGGACACGATGATCCTACCATGATCCGTATGCTGGAGGACCTCACAGGGCTGGATGCAAAGAAGATCCCTTTAGATGACCAGGAGGTTATGTCACTGTTTACAAGTACCCAGGCCCTTGGCATCACGCCTGACCAGATAGGCGGCTGTAGGCTGGGAGCCCTTGGGATCCCTGAGTTTGGCACAGATTTCGTTATCCAGATGCTTGAGGATACAAAGCCCCAGAGCTTTTCTGACCTGGTCAGGATATCAGGGCTTTCCCACGGTACTGACGTGTGGCTTGGAAACGCACAGACACTGATCCAGGAGGGAAAGGCAACGATCTCTACAGCTATCTGTACAAGGGATGATATTATGTCATATCTGATCCAGATGGGACTTGAAAGTGAACTTTCATTTACCATTATGGAGAGCGTCCGTAAAGGGAAGGGCCTGAAGCCGGAGTGGGAGACAGAGATGAAAAAGCACGATGTTCCTGACTGGTATATATGGTCCTGTAAGAAGATCAAGTATATGTTCCCCAAAGCCCATGCGGCGGCGTATGTCATGATGGCATACAGGATCGCTTACTGCAAGGTATTTTATCCGCTCGCCTACTATGCGGCGTTTTTCAGTATCAGGGCTTCAGCCTTCAGCTATGAGCTGATGTGCCAGGGCCAGGAAAAACTGCTCTATTACATGGAGCAGTATGAGAAGCGGGGAGATGAGCTCTCAAAAAAAGAGCAGGATGCATATAAAGATATGAAGATAGTCAGGGAGATGTACGCCAGGGGATTCGAGTTTCTTCCCGTTGACATCTACAGGGCGCAGGCTAACAGGTTCCAGATCATAGACGGCAAGCTCATGCCTTCATTAAGTACAATAGAAGGCCTTGGGGACAAGGCCGCTGACGGTGTAGTGGATGCGGTGAAGGACGGTCCCTTCCTGTCAAAAGACGATTTCAGGGAGAGGACAAAGGTCAGCAAGACAGTGGTGGACCTGATGGAGGATCTGGGCGTGCTTCAGGGACTTCCGGAATCCAACCAGCTCTCACTCTTTGATTTTTCGTAACACAAAATTTTATATTGTCCATACCCGGGATTTGGTATATACTAATGGACAGCAGTAATTTTTCAGCCGACGGGCTTTAGAGAAGGCGGCTACAAAAAGAGGAGTATCTATTATGAGAATATTTGAAAAATCTACGAAACTGGATAATGTGTGTTACGATGTGAGAGGCCCTGTTGTAGATGAAGCAAACCGCATGATTGAAGAGGGTATCGATATCCTGAAGCTCAATATAGGAAACCCGGCTCCATTTGGTTTCCGCGCTCCGGATGAGATCATCCGGGAGATGGCGGGCAGCCTGACAGATACGGAAGGCTATTCTGATTCAAAGGGGATCCTTCCGGCAAGAAAGGCGATTGCAGAATACTGCCGGAAAAAGAATATCCCCAATGTGGAGATAGGAGATATCTATACAGGAAACGGTGTAAGCGAACTCATTGTCATGGTCATGCAGGGACTTTTAAATGACGGGGATGAGATTCTGATGCCGTCACCTGATTATCCTCTCTGGACTGCAGCGGCAAACCTGTCAGGGGGCCGTCCTGTACATTATGTCTGTGACGAGAAGGCAGGCTGGTATCCGGACATGGATGATATCAAAAGGAAGATAACAGACAGGACAAAGGGTATCGTTATCATCAACCCCAATAACCCCACGGGAGCATTATACCCGAAGGAAGTGCTTGAGGAGATCGTACAGATAGCCAGAGAGCATGAACTGATCATTTTCTCAGATGAGATCTATGACAGGCTTGTCATGGACGGCAAGGAGCATGTCTCCATAGCTTCCCTGGCTCCCGATTTGTTCTGCATCACCATGAACGGGCTTTCCAAATCGCATAAAGTGGCAGGGTACAGAGTGGGATGGATGTGTCTGAGCGGCGATAAGTCAAAGGTCAAAGGATACATAGAGGGGCTGAACATGCTCTCATCCATGCGCCTGTGTTCTAATGTGCCTGCCCAGGCTATTGTAGCTCCGGCGCTGAAGGCAGCAGCCTGCCAGGATGACCTGCTGCTACCGGGAGGGCGTATTTATGAACAGAGAGAATTTATCTGTGACGCACTCAACAGCATTCCGGGAGTATCAGCAGTGAAGCCTTCTGCCGCTTTCTATATATTTCCAAAGCTGGATATCAAACGCTTTAATATCAGGGATGATGAGCAGTTTGCCTTAGACTTCCTGAGACAGGAAAAGGTGCTTCTTGTCCACGGCAAGGGATTTAACTGGGAGGTGCCGGATCATTTCAGGATCGTTTACCTTCCGGAGATGGATGTCCTGGAGAAAGCCATGAAAAAACTGGAGATATTCCTCAGTACATACAGGCAGGTGTGATTCTGTCCCGGACAGAGTACGAAAAACAGTGAGGCATACCGTAATAACTTATAAGAGGTGGGAAAATGGTAAATAATGCGGCGGTAATTCTGGAAGGCGGAGCTGTCAGAGGAGTCTTCAGTTCTGGAGTCCTGGATTATCTTATGGAGCAGGAATGCTATTTTAAATATGTGTACGGTGTCTCGGCAGGGTCCTGCAATGCAGTGGACTTTGTATCCAGACAGCCGGGAAGGACCAGGGACTGTATTATCAGGAGCAAGGAGGACGGAAGTCTTATCAGCTTCAGAAATGCGATCAGGAATAAAAGTATCTTCGATATGGATCTTTTATTTGAGAAAGACCCTGAGGGGAGCCATCCCTTTGACTATGATACCTTTTTTCATTCCAGGTCCAGGTGTGAGATCGTGCTGACGAACTGCCTGACAGGCAAAGCAGAGTATAAGACGGAGAACCAGGACAAAAAAAGGCTGATGCAGCTTTTAAGGGCATCGTGCAGTATCCCGCTGGGATCTCCCATGGTGTTTATAGATGGGGTGCCGTACCTGGACGGAGGAATAGCGGATTCTATCCCCCTCATCCATTCAATGAAGTCAGGCAATAAAAAGAATGTGGTAGTGCTGACAAGAAATAAAGGATACAGGAAGACAATATCCAGGAAACGGATGTCTGTATATGCTGCGGCATTTAAGAAGTATCCAAAATTTGTAGAGGCCCTGTGCCTCAGGCCGTACTATTATAATCAGATCGTTACCTACATCGAAAAATGGGAGGAAGAGGGGAAGGTTTTCGTGATCAGGCCCCAGATAAAGCCTGTTTCAAGGACTGAGAGGGACCCGGAGGTCCTGACGGAGTTCTACAGGCACGGTTATGAACAGATGGAGAAACAATACCAGGACATGATGGAATTTTTAAAAAAATAATGCAGGATAATACAGGAAGGCGAATAAAATATGCTGGAATCATTTTATCCGGATGAATATCTGGATTCAGCCTATGTGATTGATTATAAAAAGCTGTCTGAGGAAGGCTACAGAGGTGTGCTCTTTGATATAGACAACACCCTTGTGCCCCACGGGGCGCCGGCGGATGAGAAGGCGGCAGCTTTTTTTGAGATGCTGAGGAAGCTGGGTTTTTCAACATGTCTGATATCCAATAATAAAAAGAGCAGGGTCCAGCCATTTGCAGATGCCGTGGGTTCCGCATATATAGAGAATGCCCACAAACCTTCCAGAAAGAATTATCTGGAGGCGTGCAGAAAAATGGGTACAGACGCGAAAAACACTATATTTGTGGGAGATCAGCTCTTTACAGATGTCTATGGCGCTAAGAGGGCGGGAATCAGGTCAATTCTTGTCAAACCGATCCATCCTAAAGAAGAGATACAGATCGTGCTGAAACGCTATCTGGAAAAAATAGTTTTATATTTCTACAGAAAAAAGGAAAAAAAGAAATGAACCACATCATACTGATCGGTTTTATGGGGAGCGGAAAGACAAGTGTGGGGAAAAAGCTGGCAAAAAACAGGAAGCTGGAGTTTGTGGACACTGACAAAATGATAGAAGAACAGTCCCATATGAAGGTTTCGGAAATATTTGCAGAGTATGGGGAGGAATACTTCAGAAATCTGGAGACACTGACCCTGAGGCAGCTCCTGGACTGTGAAAAAAGTCTTGTTATCTCTGTGGGAGGCGGTCTGCCTGTCCAGCCCCAGAACAGAGAGTACCTAAAAATGCTGGGAAGCGTAATCTATTTAAAGGCTTCTACCAGGACGCTCACGGAAAGACTGAAAGGCGATACGAGCAGGCCCCTGCTGGCAGAAGACTCAGGGGAGAGCCTGTCAGAGAAAATAGACCGGCTCAAATCAGGCAGGGAAGATATTTACAGAGAGGTGGCGGATTTTGAGATCACCACGGACAATAAAGGTTTCAGAAAAATAATAGAGGAGATTAACAGATATGTTGGATAAGAGAATCAGTGAAATATTAAAAGAAAAAAAATTGGATGCGATCCTTGTCTCTGACCCGTTTAATATGCGCTATATCACGGGATTCAGAGGAGGAGAAGGCTATGTATATCTCTCAGAGCAGAGGCAGGTCCTTCTGACGGATTCACGGTATACGACACAGGCCAGGGATGAAGCAGACGGATTTGAGATAGTCCAGGTGGATGGCACTGCTGATTATATTAAGCGCCTGTATGGTTTTATGCAGGAAGAAAATGTAAAAGTTCTCGGCTTTGAGGATGAACATCTGATCTATGTGAGCGTAAAGGGCCTGCAGGACGGATGCCCGGGAGTAGAATTCGCGGCGCTGGGCGGTGCGCTGAACAGGCTGCGCATCATCAAGAATGAGACTGAGCTTAAGGCTCTCAGGCAGGCTGAGCATGTGGGCGATCTGGCATTTGAAGAGATACTGAAGATCATCCGTCCGGGAATGACGGAGCTTCAGGTGGCTGCTGAACTGGAATATTCCATGAAAAAAAATGGCGCAGTGCGCACAAGCTTTGAGACGATCGTAGCTTCAGGCATTAATTCTGCCATGCCTCATGCCATCCCTTCAGAGAAGAAGATTGAATCCGGCGATTTTGTGACTATGGACTTTGGATGTATGATAGACGGATATTGTTCAGATATGACAAGGACCATAGTAGTTGGAAAAGCGGATGAGAAGCAGAAGGAGATCTATAATATTGTGCTCCAGGCACAGCTGGCTGCACTTGATGCAGTGAAAGCGGGCATGAAAGGCTCGGAAGTGGACAAGGTGGCAAGGGATATCATTTACAGCGCCGGGTATCAGGAGTGTTTCGGACATGGCCTGGGCCACAGCGTGGGCCTGTTTATTCATGAGGATCCGCGTCTGTCTCCGAAATGCCATGAGGTTCTGGAAGAAAATATGATACAGACAGTTGAACCGGGCATCTATGTACCTGGATTCGGCGGCGTCAGGATTGAAGATATGATCATTGTAAAGAAAGACGGCCACGAGAATCTGACTCATTCTCCAAAAGAATTACTGGAAGTGTAAAAAACAGTTGAAAAAGTGTTTATTTTATTATAAAATGGTATAAACTATGGGAATCGCGTAATTCCTGTATTTGAAATTTAAGGAGGAATATTAAATGATATCAGCAGGTGATTTTAGGAATGGCATTACACTGGAAATAGAAGGCAATGTTGTTCAGATTATTGAATTCCAGCATGTAAAACCAGGTAAAGGCGCTGCATTCGTTCGTACAAAGTTAAAAAATATAATCAACGGTGGTGTGGTTGAAAAAACATTCCGTCCTACAGAAAAATTCCCGCAGGCACGTATCGACCGCGTGGACATGCAGTATC
Organism: Murimonas intestini; assembly: GCA_003148945.1. Classification (GTDB taxonomy): domain Bacteria; phylum Bacillota; class Clostridia; order Lachnospirales; family Lachnospiraceae; genus Murimonas; species Murimonas intestini. The sequence continues at coordinate 244,468 of QGGY01000003.1, forward strand.
TGTACAGCGACGGAGATTTATACCATTTTATGAATGTAGAGAATTATGAGCAGATCGCGCTTAATGAGGAAGCTATCGGGGATTCTTTAAAATTCGTAAAAGAAAACGAGATGGTCAAGATCTGTTCCTATAACGGAAACGTATTTGCCATTGAAGCACCATTATTTGTTGAACTGGAGATCACAGATACAGAACCGGGATTCAAGGGAGATACAGCCCAGGGAGCAACAAAACCGGCTGTAGTGGAGACAGGCGCAAGTGTTAATGTGCCGCTGTTCGTAGAGCAGGGTGACAAGATCAAGATCGACACACGTACAGGGGAATATCTCTCCAGAGTATAAGTTTATCCCGAGCAGATATGCGATAGGATTTCAGCTGTCTTTGCCGTTTGGCGAAGGCAGCTTTTTAAAGCTTAAAAATATATCACATTTTGCTGTCACTTAAAAACTACTTGCAATAAGTTACTGCATGTGATATAGTTTACAACATAGAAAGTCTTTATGTTCTATATATCTTATCTTGTGCGTTCGCACGGCATTCCAATTAATTAAAATTAAAAAAAGGAAGGATGGTTGAATGAATTACGAGGATTTTATCTGCTATGTTCAGAGAGAGGTACAGACAAAAATGGGGGAGGGGGTGCGTGTTGAGCTGCACCGGGTGATGAAGAACAATTCTGTACAGCTGGACGGGCTGTCTCTTGTGGAGCTGCCTCACAGCATTTCCCCTACGATCTACCTGAATGATTATTATGAAGAATATCAAAAGGGAAGGACGATACCTGAGATCGTGCAGGACATTGCAGATGTCTATCAGGAGACGCGGGTGGAGATGGCAGTGGATACAGATTTTTATTCTGACTTTGAGAAGGTCAGGGATTTTGTGGCTTTTAAGCTCATTAATTACAGGCGCAACAGGGAGCTGTTAAAGAAGGTGCCGTTTGTGCCGTGTATGGATCTGGCAATTGTATTCTATTATATCTTCAGGGATGAAAATGTGGGTAAGGGGACAATACTGATACATAACAGCCATCTGAATATGTGGGGGATCACACCGCAGAACCTGTACGATACCGCCAGGCAGAATACATTAAAGCTGCTCCCCTATGAATTCAGGAGCATGATGGACATTATGATGGAGGTTATGGAGGGACCGTCTGTCTCTGAATTCATGCCGGATTCGGAGAAAGAAAATCCTATCCCCATGTATGTCCTTTCAAATTGTGAGCGGAACCTGGGGGCTGCCTGCATACTCTATGACAGTGTGCTTTCAGAAGTGGGGGAGCAGTTGGGGAAGGATTTTTATGTGCTGCCCAGTTCTGTCCATGAATGCATCATAGTGCCCTGTGATGTGGCGGTCTTAAAGGAAGAGCTCAGGGACATGGTGAGGGAGATAAACGCCACCCAGATTCCGCCTGAGGAGATATTATCAGACGAAGTCTATGTGTATGACAGAGAAAATCATCGCTTATCTTTGTGAAAATTAACCGAAAAACAGTCCAAATCTCCGTTTCGCTTTACAAGCTGTTTAAAATGTGTTATTATGGCATAGTAATTTTTCAGCCATGGGAGATTATGCAGCAATGATTAGATATGCAAAATCTTGTCCGATGGAATATTACAGTTTAGTTCGCGCTTGTAGCTCAGGGGATAGAGCACTGGTTTCCGGTACCAGGTGTCGGGGGTTCGAATCCCTCCAGGCGTGCTTCTGTTATATTTAGGAGGATAATCTGCCGTCAGTGTGTGGTCCGCACATTCAGGGGCAGGTATGTCGGTAGCCGGTAGTGATCAGCTGAAGGTGTTTTGTCCGGTTCCGCGTTTATTTGTATATCTTACGGCGCCAAAAAAACGGAGGTAAGTATAGTGGGTAATTTTAGAGAATGGCTTTCAGATAATCTAAGATATATCTTACTCGGCTTAGCAATCATTTTAATACTCGTGGCCGCCATTTTCGCAGTCAAGCTTGTGAACAAGCTGAATAGTGATACCCCGGCAGAGACGCAGAAAGAAACACAGCCGGTGATTGCGGAAACGAATGCCCAGAGTGAGACAAGCGTACAGGTTCCGGCATTGGAACAGAATGTACCGGCAGTTTTAGAATTGATGCAGCAGTATTATGCAGCAGTGAGCAGTAAGGATATTGAGTTGCTTAAGACATTTGTAGAAAATCTGGACGAGGAACAACAGCAGGATATCCTGAATGATAATTACATTGAAAGTTACAGCAACATCACCACATATTCCAAAAAAGGACTGGCAGACGGAAGTTATGTAGTCTATACGTATTACGATGGAAAGATCACCGGCATTGATACATTGGTACCAAGCCTGACAGCTTTCTACGTAAAGACGGATGAGAGCGGAAAACTGTATGTAGCGGACAGGAATGCAGATCCGGATGCAGAGGCATTTTTGGAGAAGACAAATGCAGAGCAGGATGTTGTGACTTTGATTGAAGACGCAAAACAGAAATACGATGCAGCCGAGGCATCTGATCCGGCACTGAAGAAATTTATGGATGATCTCGCTGTCCCGGAGACACAGAGCGGTGCGAACATTCCTGACAGCAGTGATGCAGGGGTGGAGGTCAATAGAGTAGTTACGGCCAACACGGTATGTAATGTCCGTGAAGATTCAACAGAAGATTCTGAGATCATTGGTATGCTGAATACAGGTGATTCAGTGACGAGAGTCAGAACACTTGACAATGGATGGTCAGAAATCCGCTATGAGGGCGGAAGGACCGGATATGTGATGAGTGATTTCCTGACAGACAGCAAGGACAATGCAAATGGTTCTGGTGACGACGGCAGTTCCGGAGATGGAGCAGATGCACCATCAGATGACGGGAATACAGGCGAATAAAAAATACAGCAGCCTGGATTTGTTCAGAAATGAATAAATCCAGGCTTTTTCCATATCCTAACCAGAGAAAATATGACAGGAGGAGTAGCTTATGCTGACACACTCAGAGCAAAATATTCTGGAGGATATATGCAGGAACAGTAAAACGGCGATCCTGGACATTCATACCATACTGGGAAAGGTATATGATGATGAACTGGCCCTTGACCTGAACAGGCAGGCAGCCAGATATTCCAGGATGCAGGAAAAGGCAGTGGACAGGCTGCTGGAAAAAGGAGTCATGCCCCAGCCGATCGGAATTCTGGAGAGGACGAAGAGGTGGGCAGCCATACAGGCGGAGACAGCGCTTAATGTGAGCACACCGCATGTGGCTGACATGATGCTCCGGGCCAATGAGGAAAGAGTGGAGAGAATGCATCACACTGTGGAAGAAAATCCGGTGACAGACAATGCAACCTGTGAATTGGCGGAGGAATTCCTCGATTTTGAGGAAGAAAATCTTCACATTTTGAAAACGTATTTATAAGGAATATGCCAAAGCTTAAAAAAACCTGAAATTTTTAGCAGTATTAAGAAAAAATTTAAAAAGAGAAGAAAGACTTTGTGGTATAATTCTTGTATATTGGGACATTGGCCATAGCCGTACCTAAATGAAGGCGGATTTGGCAGATGACCAGACAGAGAGAAATATATAAAATAAAAGACAGAGGATGTTTAGAATGTGTGGAATTTGCGGTTTTGTTGGTAAAACACGTGACAGAGAAAATGTACTAAGTGACATGATGCAGGCGATCATACACAGAGGACCAGATTCAGACGGTAAATATTGTACAGAGGATGCCTGCCTGGGGTTCCGGCGCCTCAGTATCATTGACTTAAATGAAGGTTCGCAGCCGATGTATAATGAAGAGGAAGACAAGGTGCTGGTGTTCAACGGCGAGATATATAATTATCAGAGCCTGCGGAGCGTTCTTTTGGAAAAGGGCCACAAGTTCCGGAATCATTCAGATTCTGAAGTTTTGCTGCATGGCTATGAAGAGTACAGAGAGAATCTGCTGGATAAACTGCGCGGCATGTTTGCCTTTGCTATCTGGGATGAGAAGGAGCAGAGGCTCTTTGCCGCCAGGGATCCTTTCGGGATAAAGCCTTTTTATTATGCCCTGATTGACGGATGTTTTGTATTTGCTTCCGAGATAAAAAGCATCCTCAAGTTTCCAGGATATAAAAAGGAGCTTAACGAAGAGGCTCTGGAGCAGTATCTCTCTTTTCAGTACTCAGCCCTACCGGAAACCTTTTTTAAGGGAATATACAAGCTTCTTCCGGGCAGCTATCTGACTTACGAGAACAGGAGACTGGAGATCCATACTTATTATGATCCTGTACTGACACCTGACAAGAGTCTGAAGGAAGAGGAACTGATCAGGGCGACGGATGAGATCATGGGGGATTCTATAAAGCATCATATGATCAGTGATGTGGAAGTAGGCGCCTTTTTATCCAGCGGTGTGGACTCAAGCCTGGTGGCAGCCAGGTGCGGCGCTAAGAAAACTTTCACAGTGGGATTTTTAGATGACAGCAGCAAATATAATGAGATACATTTTGCCAAGGAAACGGCTAAAAAACTGAATCTGGAAAACACCAGCAAGGTAGTCTCCAAAGAAGAGTACTGGGATGCGGTTCCCAAGGTCATGTATTATCTGGACGAGCCTTCAGGTGATGCGGCTGCGGTAGCATTGTACTTTGTAGCCCAGGAAGCAGCTAAACAGGTAAAGGTAGTGACATCAGGCGAAGGGGCGGACGAGCTGTTCGGCGGATACAATATATATCTGGAGCCTAAGGCTCTGAAATGGATATCATGGGTTCCAAGGCCGCTGCGCCGGGGAATTGGGAAAGTGGCGGAGAAGCTTCCTGCACATATGAAGGGGCGCAATTACCTGCTCAGAGGAAGTAAAGATGTGGAGGAGCGTTTTATTGGCAATGCCAATATCTTCTCAGAAAAGGAAAGAAAGAGTATCCTGAAAAATCCGGGCAAAGCAGTCTCGCCAGAAGAACTGCTGCGCAAGAAATATAAAAAGATGGAGCGCCAGAGGGATATCAACAAGATGCAGTACATAGACCTTACATGCTGGATGCCGGGTGATATCCTGCAGAAGGCGGACAAGATGAGCATGGCGCATTCACTTGAGCTGCGTGTACCGTTTCTGGACAAAGAGGTCTTTGAAGTGGCCAGGAAGATTCCTACAAAGCTTAAGACAAAGCATTATACAACAAAGTATATCCTGCGTCAGGCTTCCTGGAAATATCTTCCCAGGGAGACTGCTGATAAGAAAAAACTGGGATTTCCGGTTCCTATCAGAGTATGGCTAAAGGAAGAAGAGACATATAAGGAAGTAAAAGATACCTTTACGGGGGAAGCTGCGTCTAAATATTTTGAGACAGACAAGCTTGTGGGTCTTCTTGATGCCCACCGCAGAGGGGAAGCGGATAACAGCCGCAAGATCTGGACCGTATATGCATTCCTTGTATGGTACAGGATCTTTTTTGGCGAAAAGAGTGAGGCAGGGAAATAACCGGACTGGTTTATAAGATATCAGGGGGCCGTTGCATTTGCAATGGCCCCCTGATATCCTTATCTGTCAGCTGTGAAAGGAGCATCGGCGGGATAACCGCCTGCCGCTTTCTGCATACAGCGCTGGATGCTGTCTTTTGAATTCCCCCAGTCCTTGTCCTTGTTCCTGTAGTCATATTTTTCAGTAAACCAGGTGACCTCCTCTTCGAGACGTTTCATGTTTTCTTCCATCAGACTAAAAAGGATGGGATAAAATTCAGCCTTCTGCTTATCATTCAGCTTATTTTGTCCGCCTGCAGCCAGTTCTTTGAAATGGTGGAGGCAGAACCCCTTACTCTTCTTAAAAAGTTCCAGAAATTCAGGGTTTTTCTTATAGAGTTCAAAGAAAGTGTCCAGATACCTGTCATAATTCTTCTCTATGTAATTACATACATAGCAGCTGTGTTCCTTTTTCTCTATCCAGTCAGAAAGCGGGTTCTCAGACGCCTTGCTCTTTTTAAAGAGAGAAGTCTTTCCCGGAGAAAATGCTTTTATCTGCTCCTTTAAGTCTTTGTTCAACTTCTTGAAATGAGTGCTCAGGATCAGCGCGCTGCCCAGCCTGTTTCCGTAGTCATACATCATTTTATAGTGATGACGGCAGAAGCCTGTCTCATCTGTCTCCATCCGGATATCATCTTCCATATAGGCAGATCCCAGGATAAATGAAATAGCATGCTGTTCCAGTTCCCTCTCAATAAAGCAGAAAGGGCATTCGTCATCCGCCTTGAAAGCATCCATCAAGGGGATTGTATAAAGTGATTCTTTCATATTGAACCTCCAGATATTATTTACGCGTAAGTGTATGTCTAATACTATACAGATGTGCCGGCTGATTTGCAAGCAAAAGGTTGTAATAGTGTTACAGTTCAGCCGTCTGCTGTTCAGCAGCCGTCTGACCTATAACAACGCTTCGCGATGCACACAAAATGCTGTTTACAGCATTTTGGCGCTGCTGCTCTCGGGATTTTCGTGCATTTTGCACGAAAACACCTCGCGGAACAGTGGAAGGCTGAACTGTTACGTAATAGCAATAATACACTGGCTTGAATATTGGACAAAAAATGTGTATACTGGTAGAATGTCCATGAAAGGAATGAAGAAGAGATGAGAGGCCCAGAAGAAAGGGAATTTACGGACAGGGATATAAACGGGCCTGTCCGGCTGAATAAATATATAAGTGAGTGCGGAATCTGTTCGAGAAGAGAGGCAGACAGGCTGATCGGAGCAGGTGAGGTGACAGTGGACGGCAGCATTGCCGTGAGCGGAATGAAAGTGCTGCCGTGCCAGGAGGTAAAGGTAAAAGGAAAGCTGGCCGTCCGTGAGGAAGAGATGGTTATCCTGGCATTCCACAAACCGGCAGGGGTCGTGTGTACTACAGATAAGAGATGGGGGGATGTGACTGCAGAGGAAGCAGTCGGCTACCACAAGCGTCTGTTTTATGTGGGAAGGCTGGATAAAGACTCGGAAGGCCTGCTCCTGATGACAAATGACGGTGAAATACTGAATAAAATTATGAGAGCTGGAAACTATCATGAGAAAGAGTATGAAGTTACAGTTGATAAACCCATAGATGGGAAGTTCCTGGAGGGGATGGAAAAAGGTGTCCCTATCCTGGATACGGTGACAAGGCCGTGCAGGGTCAGGAAGCTTGGAAAAAACAGATTCTCCATTATCCTGACACAGGGACTGAACCGGCAGATACGCAGGATGTGTGAATACTTTGGATACAGAGTTACGAGGCTGGTGCGCACTAGAGTGATGAACATCCGCCTGGAAGGATTAAAGAGCGGTGAATACAGGGAGGTGACAGGCTCAGAGCTGAGCTGTCTGAAATCTATGCTGAAAGATTCCCGCAGCGGCCCGCCGTCAGGCAGGCCTGGCCAGAAAAGAAAAATAATGCAAAAGACCGGAGGCAGAAATGGAAAATAAGCTTCAGAGAATGAAGGAGTTAGCAGGCCTGTTAAGCGAGGCTGCAAAGGCATATTATCAGGAAGACAGAGAGATCATGAGCAATTATGAATACGATAAGCTCTATGACGAACTGCAGATGCTGGAGGAGGAGACAGGGACAGTACTGACAGGAAGCCCTACAATGAAGGTTGGCTATGAGTCAGTTGATGAACTCCCCAAGGAACGCCATGAGAGGCCTATGCTGTCTCTTGACAAGACGAAGGATGTGGCTGTTTTAAAAGAATTTGTTGACGGACAGAAGACACTGATATCCTGGAAACTGGACGGCCTTACCGTAGTACTGACATACAGGGGCGGAGAGCTTGCCAAGGCAGTTACAAGGGGAAACGGTGAGGTTGGAGAGGTCATCACAAATAATGCCCGGGTGTTCAGAAATATACCTCTTTCAATACCTTTTAAGGGTGAACTTGTCCTGAGAGGGGAGGCGGTCATTTCCTATTCTGATTTTAAGGAGATAAATGAAGAGATAGAGGATGTGGATGCTAAATACAAGAACCCCAGAAATCTCTGCAGCGGTTCTGTGAGGCAGCTGAATAATGAGATCACGGCAAAGAGAAAGGTACAGTTCTTTGCATTTTCTCTTGTGAGGGCAGAGGGCCAGGAATTTGAAAATTCCAGGGAATGCCAGTTTGAGTGGCTTCGGAGGATGGGCTTTGATGTAGTGGAGTACAAAGTGGCTTCAGCGGAGAATCTGGAGGAAACTGTGGAGTGGTTTTCTGAGAGGATAGCAGAAAATGACATCCCCTCCGACGGCCTTGTGGCAGTTTATGATGATATAGCTTACGGACAGTCACTGGGAAGCACTGCCAAGTTTCCAAGGGATTCCTTTGCCTTTAAGTGGGCGGATGAGATCAGGGATACCCATCTGCTGGAGATCGAATGGAGTCCGTCCAGGACAGGGCTGATCAATCCGGTGGCTATATTTGAACCGGTAGAGCTGGAAGGGACGACGGTGAGCCGTGCCAGCGTCCATAATCTGAGCATTATGAAGGGGCTTGAACTGGGGCTGGGGGATACGGTGCAGGTCTACAAGGCTAATATGATCATTCCCCAGATAGCAGAAAACCTGACCCGCAGCAATAATATAGAGATTCCTGATAAATGTCCCGTATGCGGGCATGAGACCCAGATCAAGAACCTTAACGGCGTGGAGACACTGTACTGTCCGAATGATTCCTGTCTGGCTAAGCAGCTCAAGCTGCTGACTTTATTCGTGAGCCGCAATGCAATGAATATTGATGGCCTTTCAGAGGCCACGCTGGAAAAATTTATTGCCAGGGGCTACATCCGGGAATTTGCTGATATCTTCAAGATAGGCAGATACCGGGAAGAGATCATGGAGATGGAGGGATTTGGGGAGAAATCCTACAGCAACCTGGCTGAGAGCATTGAGCGTGCCAGGATGACAACTTTGCCCAGGCTGATCTACGGTCTGGGGATCTCCAATATCGGCGTGGCGAATGCAAAGATGATATGCAGGGCATTTGACTATGACCTGGAGAAGATCAGGAATTCAAGCCCCGAAGAGCTTTCTGAGATAGACGGGATCGGGGAAGTGATCGGCAGGGCATTTTCTGATTATTTTAAAGATGAGGAGAACAGCCTGCATCTGGATCACCTCCTGGCTGAACTGGAGATTGAGAAGCCTGAGTCAGAAGAGGGGGAGCAGGTGCTGCAGGGACTGAATTTCGTAATTACAGGCAGCGTGGAGCATTTTGCAAACAGGGATGAGGCGAAAGCTCTTATTGAAGAAAAAGGGGGAAAAGTCACAGGCAGCGTAACGTCAAAAACGAATTATCTGATCAATAATGATGCGGCGTCTAATTCATCAAAGAACAGGAAAGCAAAGGAACTGGGGATTCCTATCATTTCTGAAGAAGAATTTCTGCAGATGATAAGATAACCGAGCTATTCATCAGGTCTGTGCATTTACAAGACAGCATATATCGGAAACCGCCCAGGTCAGGTGAGCGGGTCTGGCTTTGGCCCGCTGTCCGCGGGAATATAGGATAAGAGGAATCAGGATGAGTGAAAAGATAAAGATAAATAAGCAGGCTACCATAGAAAAAGGGAAAAAAGGCTTTTTTGGCCTTGTATACGGGAGAACGGCTGTAGTAGTCCTTCTGCTGGTATTGCAGGTGATCATACTCATGGCAGGCTTTTTCTGGCTGGGTGAGTACATGTACTATATATACGGAGGAGTTACAGCCCTGGCTGTGCTTCTTGTATTGTTCATTATAAATAAACGGGAAAATCCTGCATTTAAGCTGGTATGGATCATTCTCATACTGCTGGTGCCGGTATTCGGAGCCATGCTCTATCTCTTCGTAGAGCTTCAGATAGGGACGAAGTGGATGAATGCCAGGATACAGAAGCTCCACCAGCAGATGAGAAGATATACGGTCCAGGACCAGGTGGTAGCGCAGAATCTGGAGAGAGAGAATCAGCAGGTGGCACATCTGGCGAACTATATTAACCGATTTGGGGGGTATCCGGCTTACCAGAATACTTCGGCTAAGTTCTTTCCGATTGGGGAGGATAAATTCAAGGAGATGGTGATACAGCTGGAAAAGGCTGAGAAATTTATTTTCCTGGAGTACTTCATTATCCACGAGGGTTATATGTTAAATACAGTGGTGGATATATTGAAAAAGAAGGTTAAGCAGGGAGTGGAAGTGAGATTTATGTACGATGGGATGTGCAGTCTCGCCCTCATGCCCTACAGATATCCGGAGGAGCTGGAAAAGTACGGGATACAGTGCAGGATGTTTTCACCTGTGAAGCCGGCGCTGTCCACCCACCAGAACAACAGGGACCACAGAAAAGTTCTTGTAATAGACGGGCGTGTGGCATTTACAGGAGGCGTTAACCTGGCAGATGAGTATATTAACCAGAAAGTCAGGTTCGGCCACTGGAAGGATACAGCTATCATGATCGAGGGAGACGCAGTGCGCAGCTTCACGCTCATGTTCCTGGAAATGTGGAATCTGGATAAATATAAAGTGATAGAGGATTATGATAAATATCTGAGTGTGAATTTTCAGAAGACCCCTGATGCGGGGGACGGCTTTGTGATCCCTTACGGTGATAATCCTCTGGACAGAGAGCCTGTGGGTGAGCTTGTCTATATGGATATCCTGAATACGGCCAACAGGTATGTACATATCATGACGCCGTACCTGGTGCTGGACAATGAGATGATGACGGCCCTGACATACGCCGCCAAGCGGGGTGTGGAGATCATTATCATTATGCCTCACATTCCGGATAAATGGTATGCGTTTGTCCTGGCCAAGACTTACTATAATGAACTTCTGGATGCAGGTGTCCATATCTACGAATATACACCGGGCTTTGTACATGCCAAGGGCTTTATATCTGATGATGTGAAGGCTGTGGTTGGAACTATTAATCTGGATTTCAGGAGCCTGTACCTGCATTTTGAGGATGCGGTATATATGTATAAAAATTCCGCTGTGGCTGATGTGGAAAGAGATTTCCAGGAGACACTCAAAAAGTGCCAGAAGATAACACAGGAGGATTATAAGAAGCAGAAGCTGTTCAATAAGCTGGCGGGAAGGGTGCTGAGACTTTTGGCGCCGCTGATGTAGAAAGAAAAATGACGGAAAAGCCATGAAAACAGGCATTTCCGTCATTTTTGTAATTATTCAGCCTTCAGATGATTTCTTAGTATTAAAGTCAGGCGTCCCGTGGAGATCATAGGGGGTAGTCTGATATACGTAATAATTCAGCCAGTTGGTGTAGAGATTGTTGGCGTGGGAACGCCATAAGAGCAGGGGCTTATTTTCAGGATCATTATCCGCATAATAATTTTTAGGCAGCTGGATATCCAGCCCTTTTCCCTTATCTCTCTTATATTCTCCGTCCAGTGTGACCCTGTCGTATTCCGGATGGCCCATCACGAATATCCTGCGGCCTTCATTTGCCATGCCCAGGAAGAAGCCTGCTTCCTCCGATTCTGCAAGGATAGTGATATTGCTGCATGCGCGGATATCTTCGATAGGTACTTCAGTATGTCTGGAATGGGGGGCCAGAAACATATCATCAAACCCTCTGACAAGGGGGATTTTCCTGTTGAGGACCTTATGCCAGAACAGGCCGAACATCTTGTGGTCCAGAGGTTTCTTCTGAAGGCCGTAGTGGTAATAAAGGCCTGCCTGGGCCGCCCAGCACAGATAAATAGTAGAAGTGACATTCCGGTCACTCCATTCCATCACCTTTGTCAGCTCATTCCAGTAATCCACATCTTCAAATTCCATATTTTCAACAGGAGCCCCGGTGATGATCATACCATCGAATTTAAGGTCTTTCACCTGGTCGAATTCAATGTAAAATTTATTCAGATGGCTGGTGGAGGTATTTTTAGACTCATGAGTGCTCATAGTCATAAAAGTAACATCCACTTGGAGAGGAGTGTTGGAGAGGGAACGAAGCAGCTGCAGTTCTGTCTCCTCCTTGAGCGGCATCAGGTTCAGTATCAGTATCTGGATAGGACGTATATCCTGGTGAACAGCCCTGTTTTCATCCATTACAAATATATTCTCACGTTCCAGTATTTCTTTTGCTGGCAAATCACTTTGTACTCTAATCGGCATTATTTTCACCCCTTAATAAATATAGAGATAGTATAACACATGATTGGGTTTTCATGGAAGTATAAAATAATAGTACAAGTGTGCGCGGACGGGCGACAGCTGAATAGATACAAATAATGTAACTGTTCAGTACCTTCACAGTTACATGCAAAAATCCATTTGTAATCGCCTCCGGCGATGGGATTTTTTCACCCTTGAATCATTTTCTTACGGTCTGTGCAGTAAATGCACAGACCTGCTGAATAGTTACCAAATAATTTACATATTTCTCTGTGTATTCTTCATGGTATTATCAGGAATATTTTTATAATATTATGACAGGCAGCAGAAAAAGGCAGATGTAAGGAGAATAAAAGAATGCAGGAGAGAGCAGAGAGTATAATTAATATTACAGATAAAGGCAGAGCCTCTGTATTACATTCCATGAGTGGAAAAGACAGCAGGGGAAATTTATATGAAGCTGATAATGTCAGCTTTATAAAAAACGGGAAGCGTTTTATTCCTGTAATGGGAGAATATCATTTTTCAAGGTATGAGCCTGAAGGCTGGAAAGAGGAATTGCTCAAGATGAAGGCCGGAGGGGTGAACATTGTTTCAACCTATGTTTTTTGGATCCATCATGAGGAAAAGGAGGGGGTCTGGGACTTTGAGGGATGCAGAAACCTGAGAGCTTTCCTGTTTGCCTGCAAAGAGACAGGGATGTCCGTATGGCTGCGCATCGGTCCGTGGGTCCATGGTGAATGCAGGAACGGAGGTTTTCCCGACTGGCTTGTCAGGGACACATCTCCTGTCAGGATAGATGACCCCATTTATCTGGAGAGGGTAAGGCGGTTTTGGGAAAAGACGGCGGAGCAGGCAGAAGGAATGATGTGCAAAGATGGAGGGCCCATCTTGGGTATCCAGCTGGAAAATGAATATGGCCATTGCGGAGGCCAGATCAGCTGCAGTGCGGGTATGGCCCATATGCGTACCCTGAAGAAAATGGCGAGGGAGACAGGTTTTGTGGTGCCTTATTATACGGCTACAGGGTGGGGGGAAGCTTATGTGCCGGATGATGAGATGCTCCCTGTATTAGGCTGTTATGCAGATGCGCCGTGGGCCGGGCATGTGGAGGAGATGCCTGCAAATGCTAATTTTCTTTTTACTTCCTATAAAAAAGATGAGAACATCGGTTCAGACTGGAAGAAGAATGAGGAGAGCAAATCTACCTTTGATCTGAAAAAATGTCCTTATCTGACAGCAGAGCTGGGAGCCGGACTGCAGGTAACCAGCCACAGGAGGACATATCCCTGGCCGGAAGATATTGAGGCCCAGGCTTTGTGCGTGCTGGGGAGCGGTGCAAATATGCTGGGATACTACATGTATCACGGAGGAATTAATCCGGACGGAAAATACAGTACCCTGCAGGAATCCAGAGCTACAGGATACAGCAATGACCTGCCCGTAAAGAGTTATGACTGCCAGACCTGTATCCGGGAATCAGGGGAGATAAATAAAAGCTACGGAAGACTGAAAAAAATGCATCTTCTGCTGGACTCTTTTGGAGAAATTCTGGCCGGGGCTGACGCTTATTTTCCGGAAGAGCAGCCGGAGGCGGCGGAGGACTGCCATACACTGCGGGTCTGTGCGAGAGTAAACCATAAGGCGGGAGCCGGTTTCCTTTTTATTAATAACCATCAGAGAAAAAGGCATATGGATGATCATGAGGACTGCAATATCCGGCTGATCCTGGATGGAAAGGAAATAATACTGCATCATATTACAGTAAAGGACCACGACTGCGGGATTATACCATTCCTCCTTCCGAAAAATGACAGTGAGGACAGTCCGGCAGAAAGAGAGGCAGTATCCCTTCTGCCTTATGAAACGAATGCATTCCTTTTATGCAGAATAAAAGACAGGCTGTTTTTCTATACTGACCTGGAGAAGACCTGGTTTTTACCGGAAACCGGGAGGGCAGGCCATGTAGTTCTCACCAGCGGACAGGCAGAACGGGCATTCATGTTTGGGGATAAGTTATATATAACAGAGAGGGCAGACAGCTGTATAGTCTCTGAGAACGGGCATTTATACCTGATAACTAAAGCAGAGCAGGAGATGATCACGGTTTACGGAGAATGCGGGGAGCCTGAACAGATACAGGTAAAGAACAATAAAATAGAGATCCCTGTTAAAATAGAGAGGCTGGAACAGGACAAAGAGGCAGGCAGCAGTTTGGAATATGTGGATTACCTGGTAAAAATTGATAAAGATCAGAACATATCCCCCTGGCAGCTGTATCTGGAAGCTGACTATCTGGGGGACAGGGCAGAGGTTTACATAGATGGCAGATTGGTGGATGACTGGTTTACTACAGGAGAAAAATGGCATATATCCTTGAAACGTTTTGGCTATCCTGAAGTGATGACCCTCCGCATATATCCCAGTAATAAAACACTCCCAAATCCGTATGGAAACAAGGTATATTATGACCTTCCGGTGAGAGAAGGGTGTGAGATAATGGAAGTCAAAGTACTGCCGGAATATAAATCAGAAATTATTTTACATATTTTCCGATAAATTCTGCATGGTATAAGCCTCAGGTTTTTTATAATATAGTGAAAGAAAGGAAGGCAGGAAAGAATATGAAGATAGCATTAGTATATACAAGTACGACACCGGAACTGACAGAACTTGTTGAGAGGGAAGTTAAGAAAAATATCGGGGAGGAGGCCGGGATCATAAGCCTTCAGGACCCTTCTATACTGGCTGAGGTCAGGGAGGCAGGATATGTGACAAAGACAGCCGCAGCCAGACTGATCGGTATGTTTATGGATGCTGTGGCACAGGGGGCTGACGCTGTTCTTAATATATGTTCATCAGTAGGCGAAGCGGCTGACTGTGTGCAGGAGGCTGCAGCTTATATTGGTGTTCCCATAGTGCGCATTGATGAAGAGATGTGCAGGGAGGCAGCAAGAAGGGGGACAAGGATAGCAGTGCTGGCGACTCTTCCCACTACACTGGAGCCCACAAAGAATACCATCAAAAGGGTGGCCAGATCCATGGACAGGCATGTAGAGATCGTGGAAGGGCTGATAGACGGGGCTTTTGGGCTTGATCAGGAGCAGTTTAGGACACTTCTTATTGCCAAGGCAGAGGAAGTAAAGGCATATGCGGATGTGATCGTGCTGGCACAAGGGTCCATGGCTTATGTGGAAAAAGATATTCAGGAGGCCTGCGGCATATTGACGCTTTCCAGCCCCCGTTTCGGGGCGGTGGAACTTAAAAAGGCTCTTGAAGAGAAGGGAGTGATGTAAACCGTGTTGACAGATACAAAAAAATCCCCGTATGCCAGACTGTATTCCCTTCCCTGTGAAGATATATCCTGGACAGGCGGGATCTATAAAGAACGGTTTGACACATGTGCAGAGGTGACGGTACCCCACCTGCAGAAGATGTTTGAAAGCGCTGACATCAGCCATGTGGTAGAGAATTTCAGGATAGCTGCAGGGGAGTCCGAAGGAGAATTTGACGGGACCGTATTCGGTGACGGCGATTTTTATAAATGGATGGAAGCTGCCATGTACACAGCTGTCAAGAAGGGCAGCCGGGAAATGACAGAACAGCTGGAAAAATATGTGGAACTGATCGGAAGGGCCCAGCTGGAAGACGGCTATATATCCACCAAGCAGATCATTGGAGAGAAAAACGGGACAGGCGCGGGACGTCTGGGGGATATCAATGACTTTGAGGTTTATAATTTCGGACATCTCTTTACAGCTGCCTGTCTGTATAAGAGGCTGACAGGACGGGACAGCTTCCTGAAGATTGCCGGAAAAGCTGCGGGATACCTGGAAAATCTGTATGAGGAGGCTGAGAGGACAAAAGAGGTCCAGACAGCGGTGTGCCCTTCACATTACATGGGGCTCATAGAAATGTACAGGACCACGGGTGAGCAGCGTTATCTGGAGCTGGCCCGGACAGCCATAAGACTCAGGGACAGCGTGGAGAATGGGCTGGATGATAACCAGGACAGGATTCCTGTAAAAGAGCACGAAAAGATCGTGGGGCATGCAGTGAGGGCGAATTACCTCTATGCGGGGCTGGCAGACCTCTGCATGGAGGAGGATGATGGAGAATACAGGGAAGTCCTTCACAAAGTCTGGAAAAGCCTTGTGACTCAGAAAATGTACATAACAGGCGGCTGCGGCGCTCTCTACAACGGGGCATCACCCTATGGGAATTTCTTCGTGCATCAGATCGTACACCAGGCCTATGGATATGAATACCAGCTGCCAAATGTGACAGCCTATAATGAAACATGTGCGTCTCTGGGAGGAGTGTTCTGGGCCTGGAGGATGTTCTGCATGGAAGGAAAGGCAGAGTACGTGGATGTGATGGAGCGCATGATGCTGAATGTAAATCTGGCGGGCATCAGCCTGGACGGGCGCAGATTCTTCTATGAAAATATGCTGCGCAGGGCAAAGGAGCTGCCTTATGAGCTTTTCTGGGGACAGGAGAGAGCATCTTATATCTTAAGCTACTGTTGTCCTCCCAACCTGGCCAGAACCATAGCTGAGTCATCAGAATATGCATATGCCCTGGATGAAGAGGGCGTATGGATGGGGCTTTACGGGGAAAATACCGCCCATATACAGCTAAAGAGCGGGACACGCTTTACACTCAGCCAGAAGACAGACTATCCATGGGAGGGCAGGATTGCCTTTGAGATAGAGGATGTACAGGATTTTCATCCATTTACACTTCATCTGCGGATTCCAGGATGGGTAAGAAGAGGAAAACTGGCCCTGGGAGAAATAAAAAAGGAGATATCCAGGAAGGAGGCCGGGACATACATAGATGTCAGGATTGAAAAGCCGGACCCTGCATGTGTCCTTCTGGAGCTGGATATGCCTGCAAGGCTCACCTG
The DNA here is from genome assembly GCA_003148945.1 of Murimonas intestini. GTDB lineage: Bacteria > Bacillota > Clostridia > Lachnospirales > Lachnospiraceae > Murimonas > Murimonas intestini. Next base: position 261,436 of record QGGY01000003.1, read on the forward strand.
CGGCCATGCCCTGATCGAAGAAGACAATGGCCATGTGGCAGTTGAGAGAGGGCCGCTGGTATACTGCCTGGAATCATGTGATGTGCATGAGGCCGGTTCATTGGCGGAGCTGGTGATACCATCTGACGCAGAATTTGAGACAGAAGATATTCTGATCGAAGGGCGCAGCATACGTTCGCTGAATTCTGTATTCCTGAAACTGAAGCAGAGGGAATATGACGAGGATGCCCTGTATCAGGATTTCCTGTTTGACGGGTATGACAAAGTCAGGGTTAAGCTGATACCGTATTTTGCGTGGGATAACAGAGGAAGAGGCGAGATGATGGTCTGGATGCCTGTTTCCTGCAGGCAGGAGGCATAGATGGAAAAATACAGACAGATAGATGCCAAAGCGCTGGAAGACAGAGGAAGGCCTGACGGGGCGGCCGCCAGAAGGATATTCCAGGCTGAATACACGGGTTTTAGCAAAAAGATCATTGTGCTGGACGACGACCCCACGGGAACGCAGACGGTCCATGATGTTTCTGTATACACTGACTGGAGTTATGAGAGCATACTGGAGGGCTTCTGCGAAGATAGAAATATGTTTTTCCTGCTGACTAATTCCAGAAGCTTTTCAGAAGAAAAAACAAAGCAGGTGCACCGGGAGATAGGAGAACGTATAGTCAGGGCATCCAGGGAGACAAAGAAGGATTTTCTTGTGATCTCAAGGGGGGACTCGACCCTCAGAGGTCATTATCCTCTGGAGATGGAAGTGCTGGGAGAGGCACTGAAAGAATATGACGGGCGGATGCCGGATGGGGAGATACTTTGTCCGTTTTTTAAAGAAGGCGGGCGGTATACCATAGACAGTGTCCATTACGTACAGGAGAAGGGAAAGCTTATCCCTGCAGCACAGACAGAATTTGCCGGGGATGCCACTTTTGGGTACAGTCATTCTGAACTGGGAGAGTATGTGGAAGAAAAGAGCCGGGGCAGGAAGAAATCACAGGACTGTATACGTATTACCCTGGATATGCTCCGGGGACCAGATCTTGAAGTGCCGTCAGAGAAGCTGCTGGAAGCCGGAGGATTCTCCACTGTGCTGGTGGACGCCGTCTGTTATGAAGATGTGGAAATATTCTGCGCAGCTCTTTTGAAGGCATTGAAAGCCGGTAAGCGGTTCCTGATAAGAAGCGCGGCAGCCGTGCCGAAGGTTCTGGGGAATATAGCTGATAAACCTCTTCTGGGGCGGGAAGAGCTAATCAAACCGGGAAGCGTCACAGCAGGTGGTACCATCACAGATGCAGCCAGTGTACCGGGAGGGATCGTACTGGCAGGTTCCCATGTGAAGAAGACTACTGTCCAGCTGGAGAGGCTGCGCGAAGCTGACTGCCCATTGTCATTTCTGGAATTCAATGTGAATACTTGTTTTCAGGAGGAAGGGCTATCAGCCGAGGCAGACCGCATTACAGACAGAGCAAGTGAGGAAATGAAGAAGGGCAACACGGCAGTCGTATATACAAGCAGGGAACTGTTTGCCCCGGCGGGTTATTCTAAGGAAGAACTGCTGAAGGCCTCTGTGAGGATATCAGATGCTGTGACAAGTGTGATCCAAAAGCTCACTGTCAGGCCCAGGTTCATAATCGCAAAAGGCGGGATCACGTCAAGTGATGTGGCTGTAAAGGCGCTGGCAATAAAAAAAGCTGTTGTCATGGGGCAGATACAGCCGGGAATACCTGTCTGGATGACTGGAAGCGAAAGCAAATTTCCGGGAATGCCCTATGTGATCTTTCCGGGAAACGTAGGCGGCGAAGACACACTGAAAAAAGTGGTGGAGACTCTCTCACGGGACAGTGAAGAGCAACAATAAACCGTCAAAGTACGACAGGCAACGGAAAGAGAGGATGAAAATGAAAAGCAATGATGAGAAAATGAGCCGGGAGTGCAGAAAGGTAATAATTTCACTGGCTCCTGTAGCAGCAGGAACACCCACAGATGTGGAAAAATTGGGAGAAGATGTGAGAAAGTCGTGGCAGGCAGGAGCAGCTATGTGCCATCTGCACTGCAGGAAACCGGATGGCAGCCTGACACCTGATACGGGCTTTCTGACAGAACAGTTTGAATATATAGCTGAGAATACAGATATGATCATCCAGGCATCTACAGGAGGCGTTTCTGATATGAACATTGAAGAGAGATGCCGTCCTCTGGATTACTGGAGGGTTGAAAGCGCTTCTCTGAACGGAGGGACAACAAACCTGGGAGAGGCAGTGTACATCAATTCATTTGAAGACATCCGCTATTGTGCCAGGGCCGTGTATGAACGCGGCATCATACCGGAAATAGAGGTATTTGATATTGGAATGATATACAATATTGAATACACAAAAGGACAGGCGCCTTACCGGGAGCCGGTACTGTATAATCTGGTATTTGGCCATAAGGGTGGAATGCAGCCGGATATAGACTGCCTGTGCGCATTTCGTGGGGCAGTCCCACCGGGAGCGAAGTGGGGTGTGACACATTTTGGCAGAGACAACTGGGACTTTCTGGCAGCGGCTATCGCCATGGGGGCGAGTGTTGTAAGAATAGGATTTGAAGACAGCGCCTTTCTGGGGCCGGAAGAGACGGCAAAGCAGAATTACCAGCTGGTAGAGAGGCTTGTACGGCTCATCCGGGCCATGGGCCTGGAAGCGGCCACACCCCGGGAAGCCAGAGAAATCATGGGTATACTGCCAAGAACTGAAAAGTAAAGTCAGAGTGAACATAAAATAATTAGTATATAAGGAGACTTCTCATGAAGACATCAGAAAACAAAACTACAGCACCGGAGTGGGGCAGGGTTGTGCATGAAGCGCCCAAATGGTTCCGTGATGCCAAGTTCGGCCTCTTTTTCCACTGGGGCCCGTACAGCGTCCCGGCTTATCAGAATGAATGGTATTCCAGAAATATGTATACACAGGGACTGGAGCAGAATATCCACCATGAGAAAACGTATGGCAGCCTCCATGATTTCGGGTATAAAGATTTCTATGACATGATGGACGGAAGCAAGTTTGACGCTGACGCCTGGGCGGATCTTGTTGTGCGCTCCGGGGCGCGCTATGCAGGGCCGGTGACAGAACATTGTGATAATTTCTCCATGTGGGACAGCCAGGTCAATCCTGTGAACAGTGTAAATTACGGACCCCACAGGGATATCACGGGAGAATGCGCAGAAGCCTTCAGGAAACGCGGGATCAAGTTTTTGTCCACCTTCCACCACCAGTGGCTTTGGGGCTGGTTCATGTCTACTGACAATGAGGCAGATGTATATGATCCGGCAAATGAAAAATATTATGGACCGGCTCTGCCGCTTGAGACAAACCGCTATATTCCGTACAGGTATCCTGACGAAAAGTTCTGTAAAATGTGGAGGGAAAAGGTATTTGAGGTCATTGATAAATACCAGCCGGATGCCATATATTTTGACAGCCGTACATGTATCATTGACGAGGAAAGCCGTTTTTCAATAGCAGATTATTATTATAACAAGGCAGGACATACAGACGGGATCATCACCTACAAACAGGAAGACTTTCCGAAGGGCATCGGTGTATATGACATAGAGTGCGGGCGTTTTTCACAGGCAAAGCCTTATCCCTGGCAGTCAGATGACCGTCTGGAAGATAATATCACCTGGTGCATGGTACAGGAACCAAAGTATAAATCTGCCGCCAGGATCATACACCAGCTCTGCGATATTGTATCTAAAAACGGATGCCTGCTCCTGAATGCAGGGCCGTATGCGGACGGTTCATTCCATCCCGAAGCAGTAAAGGTTTTATATGAGATTGGGGACTGGCTGTCAGTGAACGGGGAAGCTATCTATGAGACACGTCCTTTCAGAGTAGCAGCCGAAGGGCCGACCGACGTGCAGGATGCCAATTACGATGTGGAAAAGATCCGGGAGCAGCTGGATAAAGGGGATGCAGCAGATGTGCACAGCGATATCCTCACAAGCCTGGACTTCCGTTTCACTCAGAAAGACGGAACAGTCTATGGGATTGCCATGGGCTGGCCGGAGGATAATACACTGCGGATCCGTACCCTGGGAAGAAAAGGGCCGGGGAAGCTTGTTCTGGATGAGAATTCCAGGCTTTCACTAGTGGGCAGCAGCAGCCCTGTCGTATGGAAGCAGGAAGATGAGGCTCTGGTTGTAGATCTGCCGGAGGACAGGCCATGTAAGCATGCATATACAGTTCGCATTGAAGGCGGGCATTTTTAAAAATCATCACGGAAAATAACAGGCAGGAAATATCCCTAAAGAGGTATTTCCTGCCTGTTTTGACTAACTTCTATAGTTTGCAGGGACAAAAAGTATGGTTTGTGGGGATGCCAGCACGTATATAAATGTTACATTGAGAGAAAAGATTAACTGTTCAATCTGACTGTACATTTACTTTCCAGTCTGCTGTATGGCCCCTGGACAGTTAAAAAAATATTTGGAGGAAATGTATGAGAAAAGGAGCATTTGCAACAGGTGTATACCGTAATATTTTTGCAGAAATGGGGTATGACGAACAAGAGGTTGAAAAACGAAAAGAAGAAATTTTTCATACCCTGTTTTATGGGAATGAGGAAGAACGTATTTACCATCCGGTGGGAAGTGACATGGGATATATTGAAGATACAGGGAATCATGATGTGAGGACAGAAGGAATGTCATATGGCATGATGATGTGTGTCCAGATGGATAAGAGAGAAGAATTTGACCGTCTGTGGAATTGGGCTAAGACTTATATGTATATGGAAGATGGGGAAAATGCAGGATATTTTGCATGGTCATGCCGGACAGATGGAAGTAAGAATGCCCATGGGGCAGCACCGGATGGAGAAGAATTTTTTGCCATGGCATTATTCTTTGCATCACACAGATGGGGAAACCGGAAAGGAATTTATCACTACAGCAGGGAAGCACAAGAAATTCTACATGCTTGTATACATAAGGGTGAAAATGGCGAGGAAGGACGTGCCATGTGGGATACACAAAATTATCTGATCCGTTTTGTGACTGATGTGGATTTTTCTGACCCCTCCTACCACTTGCCTCATTTCTATGAACTGTTTGGACTGTGGGCTGAGGAAAATGACAGATTATTTTTTAAAAAGGCGGCAGCGGCAAGCCGTGCATATCTGAAGAGTGCGTGTCATCCTGTTACAGGGTTATGTGCAGAATATGCGGAATTTGACGGCACACCATACGAGTCTGATGGAAAGATGTGGGGAGGCCGCCACGACTGGTATTATAGTGATGCATACCGCACGGTAGCAAATATTGCCCTTGATTATCAGTGGTTTGCAGCAGATGAATGGGAAAAACAGGAGGCGGAAAACGTCCAGAAATTCTTTTGTGAAACCCTGGATGAGAAGGACAGAGATGGGGTTTATCTCACTGACGGCACAGTGCTTAAAGAGAAGGCGCTGCACCCGACTGCAGTCATTTCTGTAAATGCTCAGGCCAGTCTGGCCGCCGGTGGGAAAAATGCCGTTTCCTGCGTGCAGGCGTTTTGGAATACACCTCTGCGCACCGGAGACAGAAGATACTATGATAACTGCCTGTATTTTTTTGCGTTTTTGGCGCTTAGCGGAAATTATAGGATCTATTAAACTATTGAAGCAGGAAATACAAAAAGAGGGCTATGCCTTTCAGATTGAAACGTTCAGGAGGATTTTATAAATGAATACAGATATCAATCCGATTATTAAACTGGATTATCCTGACCCGGATGTCATACGGGTGGGGGACACTTATTTCATGGTTTCTACAACAATGCATTTTATGCCGGGATGCGAGATACTGCGGTCATATGATCTGGTGAACTGGGAACATGTTTGTTATGTATATGAGACTCTGGATGGCACGCCCGGGCAGCGCCTTTCAGATGATGAATCGATCTATGGAAAAGGGATGTGGGCAGCCTGCATACGTTTCCATGAGGGAAAATTTTATATATGCTTTGTGGCAAATGATACCCATAAAACATATTTATTTACAGCAGAAAATATAGAGGGGCCATGGGAAAAACATTTTATTGAAGGATTTTACCATGACAGTTCGCTGCTGTTCGATGATGACGGAAACGTTTATATTGTATACGGAAATAAAGACATTTGGATAACACAGCTGAAAGAGGATCTGTCCGCTCCAAAGCCCGGCGGCCTGAACCGGATTATTATAAGCGATGAAGGCCATCCGGGGCTGGGGTATGAGGGATCACATATCTATAAGATCAATGGAAGGTATTATGTTTTTCTGATCCACTCCAGGCGGGACCGGTGGTTTAGGACAGAGGCGTGTTTTTCAGCAGAATCGTTAGAAGGGAAATTTACAGGCAAAGATGTTCTGGAAGACGACAGGGGCTACTGCGGCCAGGGAGTTGCCCAGGGAGGGATTGTGGATACGCCGTGGGGAGACTGGTATGCCGTGCTTTTTCAGGATCACGGCGCGGTTGGCAGGATACCTGTGCTGATGCCCGTAACCTGGAAAAATGACTTCCCCGTTTTTGGAACGGAGGGGAAAGTCCCGGGAAAGGTATCAGTTACCAGTACAAGACCCGGATATGCATATAAGCCTCTGACAGGAAGTGATGATTTTTATTATAGTCCTGGTGCGGACGGAAAAATCCGGCCGGATGCGAAATGGCAGTTTAACCATGAACCTGCGGAGAGTGCATATAAGTTGGACGGACAGAGCGGAACGTTCGAAATAACAGTATCAAAAATCTGTAAAAACCTTACCCAGGCGCCAAATACCCTTACACAGAGGATGTGTTTTCCTGCCTGCAGTGCAGAGGTAACGATAGATGCAGGAAATTTGTCAGAGGGCGATTATGCGGGACTTTGTGTTTTACAGGGCTGTTATGCTATGGCAGCCCTCACCCGCAGAAAAGGCAGGCTGTGGATCGTGATGCAGTCCAGAGAAGCGGAGAATGCATCTTTAGAGGCCATGGAACCTGATCTTTCATCAGGGATGGAGTGGGAGGCAGTGCAGATAGAGGGAGATACAGTGAGGATAAAGGTGACGGCGGACTTTGGCCATATGAAGGATGAGGCTGTGTTTTATTATCAGAAGAACGGACAGTTTATACCAATTGGGCCAGCACATAAATTGTATTTTAAGATGGATCATTTTACTGGCTCCAGGGTGGGTCTTTTCTGCTATGGTACCATGACATTGGGAGGAAAGGCATATTTCAGCCGTTTTGTGTATGGAGCCGGCAGAGAGTAGAACGCTGTCCCACATGTATAATTTCCCCTGATTTTATATATGCTTTGTCCGGTTGTTAATTCAGCCCAATACAGTAAAATAAAAGCATAAATAAATGAATCAGGAGATGGCTGGCAGGAGAAAATGAGAGACTTATGAGAAGGCAGGGGCGGCCGTTTTCCGGAGAAAATCAAGGAGGAAAAAGAATGAAATTCAGAAAGGTGGCAGCAGTGCTGCTCGCAGCTGCGATGACAGCATCCATGATGTCAGGCTGCGGAAAGTCAGCAGAGATTGGAGCATCATCTGCAAAAGAATCATCAGATGCAGCAGAGCAGACAAACGATGAAGCAAAAGCGGAAGAGGAAGCAACAGCAGGGGCAGAGGAACTGGATGCTGTTAAGACAAGCAGCGCAGGGGAGGATGTTAAGGAATTTACAGCATTTTTCGCAGTCCCCGGAGATGAACTGAATGATGATAATGAAATACAGCAGAAGATAGCAGAAATTACAGGCGCCAAGGTGAAAGAGACCTGGCTGACAGGGCAGACTGCGGAGGAAGCAGTAGGAACACTGATTGCAGGCGGCGAGTACCCGGATTTTATAGATGGCAGCGATGGAACAGCACAGCTGTATGCGGCAGGTGCATTAGTGGCGTTGGATGATTACCTGGATAATTATCCGAACCTGAAAAATTTCTGGTCAGAGGAAGAGTGGGATAAGGTACGCCAGGACGACGGCCATATCTACTGGATCCCTCAGTTCGGAAATCCGTATGAAGAAGATATGACGGCTACTCCGGCAGAGGCGTTTTGGATCCAGACAAGGGTATTGAAGTGGGATAATTATCCTGAAATCAAAACGCTTGACCAATACTTCGATCTGATTGAAAGGTACAATGAAGCAAATCCTGTGATGGAGGACGGCACATCCAATATACCATATACAATCCTCTGTGATGACTGGAGATATTTCTGCCTGGAGAATCCGCCGCAGTTTTTGGATGGATATCCAAATGACGGATCTGTCATTGTAAATGTGGAGGACAAAAAGATTGTAGATTATAATACTACTCCAACGGCAAAGGCATACTTCCAGAAACTGAATGAAGAATTCCAGAAAGGTATTGTGGATCCGGAATCATTTACCCAGTCCTATGATGAATACATAGCTAAACTTTCAAGCGGAAGAGTTTTGGGAATGGTAGACCAGGCATGGCAGTTCCAGAATGCGATGGATACACTTAAGCAGCAGGGACTGGAAAGCCAGGGATGCAGTTATGTCCCGCTGGCATTAACGATCAGCGAAGATTTAACACCGCAGTATATGTCAGAACCGGCTATTAATGTGGCAAATGGAGTTGGGATTACAGTGAGCTGTGAGGACGTGGAAGGTGCACTGCAGTTCCTGAATGATATACTGGAGCCTGAGGTGAGGATATTAAGAAGCTGGGGAATAGAAGGTGTGGATTATGAAGTTGGAGATGACGGTATTTTCTACAGGACAGATGAAGAGTGGGCAAAGTCTACAAACAGCGCTTATAAAGCATCACACGGGTGTGCATACTCTTACCTGCCTAATTATACAGGACTGCTGGCAGACAAGATAAATACCTCTGATCCGAAAGAACAGCCAAGCGAATTTATAAAGAGTCTTCCTTCTGATACCCAGGAATGTCTGAAAGCGTATGGATGTGAGACATATGTTGACATGATGGGCGGAATTGCTCCGGTGCCTGGCCCGTGGTTCCCAATGTATTCCTATTCAAATACGATGACTACAGCGACAGCTGGCGGTACTGCCTGGACCAAGATGGGTGAGATCAAACATGAATATCTTCCTAAAGTGGTAATGGCTGAAGACTTTGAACAGGGATGGAGTGAATATCTTGATGTTTATGCAGGGTGTCAGCCTGAAGACTTCCTGAGCGAGATGCAGGAAGAATTAGACCGCCGGATTGAAAACGCAGCAAAATATCAATAGCAGGATTTATGCGGGCAGCCGGAGTGCAGTGGCATTTCTGGCTGCCTGTACTATGCAGATATTTGTCAGATGCGGTGAGCTGTGAAAAAGCGGCGGGAAGAGGAAAGGAGAGCATATGGCTTCAAAAGCAGAGAAGGTGAAATCACCTGTTAAAAAATTTGACTGGAAAGAATTTAAAAGGCAGAAGGTATTAATGATCTGGGCGGCGTTATTTGTAATATACGGAATTATATTCTGCTATCTGCCGTTAGCCGGATGGGTAATGGGATTTCAGAACTATACGCCTAAGAACGGGCTTCTTCACTCCGAGTTTATAGGCCTGGACAAATTCCGGCAGCTGTTTTCCGATACTACTTTTTTAAGAGTAATCAGAAATACGCTTGCAATGGGCGTTATGAACCTGGTATTTACGTTCGTGGCTGCCATAGGCTTCGCCATTCTGTTAAATGAAATAGTCTCAAAGGGAGGGAAGAAGACTGTACAGACCATATCTTATCTGCCTCATTTCCTTTCCTGGATCGTTGTTACCGGTATCCTGCATGATATTTTGTCCGGGACTGGTATCGTCAATGAACTGCTGCTAAAGGCAGGTATCCTGAGCCAGCCGCTGAATTTTTTTGCTCATCCGAAGTACTTCTGGTGGATCGTAGCAGCTGCAAATGTCTGGAAAGAGACTGGCTGGAACGCGATTATATATCTTTCAGCGATCACCTCTATAGATCCTTGTCTGTATGAGGCGGCATCTATCGATGGCGCAGGGCGCTGGGCTAAAATCAGGAATATCATTTTGCCGGGGATTAAGCCGACTATTATGATCCTGCTGCTGATGAATGTAGGCAATGTCCTGAATGCCGGATTTGAAGTGCAGTATCTGCTGGGCAATGGGCTTGTACAGAGCGTGTCCCAGACGATAGATATCTATGTCCTGAAATGGGGCATCAGCCAGAACGATTTTGCAATCGGTACTGCGGCAGGCATATTCAAGAGTTTTGTAAGTATCATTCTGATCGTGATAGCAAATCAGATTGCAAAACGCAGTGGTGAAGAGAGCCTGTTCTAAGGAGGATGAAAATGAAAAAATCAAGTAAAGATGATATCAATATAAAGCCGCCCAAATATAAAACAAGTGTGGGAAGCAAGATTTTTACTGTCTGCAATGTTATTTTCATGATTTTATTTGTGACAGTCACTTTGTATCCGGTACTGAATACGCTCGCAATCTCGTTTAATGACGGTGTGGACGCACTCAGGGGAGGCATTTATATCTGGCCCAGAAAGTGGTCATTGCAGAATTATATTACTGTATTGCAAAAGGATAACCTTCTGACAGGAGCCTATATATCTGTCGCAAGAACAGTCTTAGGCACGGTACTGGCGCTGGCGGCTAATGCCCTGCTGGCATTTATTGTGAGCCGGAAAAGATTTTTGTTTAAAAACCAGCTGTCCCTGTTCTGGGTTATTACCATGTATGTGAATGGAGGGATGATACCTGTCTTCCTTCTGTACAAAAATCTGCATTTGACGAACAGCTTTTGGGTATATGTCATACCCGGAATGGTCAGTGCGTTCAATATGCTGGTGATGAGGACTTATATGCAGGGAATTCCTGACAGCCTGGAAGAATCAGCTCAGCTGGACGGGGCAGGATATATGACTATTTTCGCCAGGATCATATCGCCGCTGTGTAAACCGGTGTATGCTACAGTTGCCTTATTTATCGCTGTGGGCCAGTGGAATTCCTGGTTTGATGCGATGCTGTACAACAGGATGAGTTCTCAGTATACGACTCTGCAGTATGAATTGATGAAACTGCTTTCATCAGTTACAAATCAAAGCGCCAGCGCTGAGACAATGAAAAATGTTGCCAATGCAGTCACTCCCACATCAGTGCGTGCGGCAGCCACGATCATCACAATGCTTCCCATCGTCTGTCTGTATCCATTTCTGCAGAGATATTTTGTGGCAGGTCTGACCATCGGAGGGGTAAAAGAATAATGAAAAAAGAATATAAGATTGATGAAACGGCGGCATGCCAATTTAAAAACAGGGCAGGGTATTGTGTGGGAACAGGACGCATGGGACTTGCTCTTCAAAAGGAATACCAAGAACAGCTAAAGCTGGTACAGGAGCATATAGGCTTTAAATATATAAGAGGTCATGGAATTTTCTCTGATGATATGGGTATCTATCAGGAATATGAGGATGAGAATGGAAAAATCATACCCGAATATAACTTTACATATCTGGATAGGGTAATGGACTCCTATCAGGAGATGAAGATCAAACCATTTCTTGAATTAGGTTTTATGCCGCAGAAAATGGCAGGCGGAGAGCAGACAGTCTTTTATTGGAGAGGTAATGTGACCCCGCCTAAATCCTATAAGGCCTGGACAGACATGGTACAGGCTGTGCTGAACCATTTAATAGAACGCTATGGCAGGGATGAGGCAGTGAGCTGGCCCATCGAAGTATGGAATGAACCAAATCTCTCCATTTTTTGGAAAGATGCGGATATGGAGGAGTATTTCAGCCTGTTCAGACATACTTTCAGGGCTGTGAAAGAGGTGGATGAACAGTTTCAGGTAGGTGGCCCCTCTATCTGCGGTGTGGATGATGTAAATTGGCTCAGGCAATTTCTGGATTATTGCAGCCGGAATAACCTGATGCCGGACTTCTTCACCCGTCACCACTATATGTGGAGTGAACCTGTAAAAGAAGGCCGTTACAGCTACGGAAAACTGCGTGATCCACAGGAGGCCATGGAAGAATTAAAGGTTTCCAGGACAATTATTGACAGCTTCAGACAATACCAGAATCTTCCCATGTATATTACTGAGTTTAATACTTCTTATTCTCCGGACAGCCCGGTACATGATTCTGTCCAGAATGCTTCTTATGTGGCGTGGCTTTTGTCCAGGATGGGAGAAGTCTGTGACGGATATTCTTATTGGACATTCGGAGATGTTTTTGAAGAAAACGGAGTGCCGTTTTCACAATTCCATGGCGGTTTTGGCCTTGTGGCAAACGGAGCAGTTCCCAAACCTTCTTTTTGGGTCTTTGCATTTTTTAAGAATCTTCAGGGGCGTCGTGTCCATCTGTCTGATGAAGCTGTGGTTGTGCAAAAAGAGGACGGAAGTTATTGCGGTGTGGCCTGGAATTTGTCGTTTGGCAAGCAGGAGCCGCTGGATATCGAATTAGCTTTGCCCTGTAAGCCAGGAGCAAACTTCTGCTTTTTGCAGAAATTAGTGGATGAAGAGCATGGGAACCCGGTAAAGCTATGGCATGATATGGGGGAACCTTCCAATCCTTCAAAAGAGCAGCTTGCTTTATTGAGAGAGGGCGCAGCTCCGTGGCTGCTGACAAAAAGGCTGGCGGAAGAGGAAGGGTATGTAACTGCTGCCCTTCATTTAAAACAGGATGCAGTTGTGTACTTTGAATTAAGAGAGACAGAGGTCTGCAGTGACAGAGGATACCACATTATTTCTCTAAATAAATAAAACGGGGATTCCCTGGTAAGGTTAAGTTATGATATGATATGCTGTATATAATGATCCAGCAGGCCTGTGCATTTGCTGCACAGGCCTGTTGAACATGATGTAAGAACGCAGAAATCGATGAGTTATCTGAGCAGCAGTGAGGCCGGAGGGAGAGACATGGGGAGAAGGAATAGAACAGGGCTTTGCTTTGAATATTTAAAATCCGTCGGCAGGGGACTGGCAGAGCAGCTTTCAGACAGGATCAATAATTACAAAGTACAGAAGAAGCTGCATATGCTGTATATCTGCTGTGTGCTGATCCCGCTGGTCATTACAGACAGCGTGATACTGGCTATTGTCCTCAGGTCTGACAGTGCCTCCAGGAAACATGAATTGGAAAATATTGCTAATGCTGTCCGGTACAGCATTGCGGGGAGCATAGATACGGCCGCGATGACGGTAAAAGATATCTATATGAATAAATACATAAATAATTTTCTGGATGGTACATATGAGTCTGCACTGGATTATTATAATCATTACAGATCATTTATGAAAGATTCCCTGTTTGAGAGCAGTATGGGGTCCAGCAGTTCCACAGTGACCATGTATGCAGATAATGATACGATTATAAACGGCGGGGAATTTGCACGGCTGGAGGGAGTAAAAGATACTGAGTGGTACCAGTACCTGGATGAGTCCGGACAGGATATCGTGCTGTATACATATTACGATGAGAGCAATACCCCGGCGGTTGAGGCCAAAAGAAAAATATCCCTGATCAGGAGGATGAACTTTTATAAAAGAGAGGGCTGCGAGAAAATAATAAAACTGGATCTGGATTACAGTGGTATTGTGCGCGACCTCATGCAGATGAATTATGATGCACCGGTATATATCTGCAGCAATAGGAAAATTTTATTTTCTAACGATGGAAATTCCAGTGTGGGCAAGGACTTTGAGATCTTTGATATGCAGGCGGATATAGGATATGAAGAGGGAATGGTTTCTTATGGACAGGGAATGGATATCTATGTACTTCGGAAGAGTCAGAGCGCATGGAAACTGATATGGAGCAATCTGCCCCTGATACTTTTTTTGATCTGCATAAATGCCTTTCTGCCCTGGATGTTTATGAAACTGCTCAATCGTTCCTTTACAGAGAGACTGCAGGAACTGAGCAGTGTATTCGACAAGATAGAAGGGGACAACCTTCAGGAAATACAAAGAGCCAGAGGCAGCGATGAACTTGGAATGCTCATGCGCAACTATAATAAGATGGCGGGGCGGATCAATGAGCTGATACAGACCGTATATAAGGACAGGCTGAAGGAACAGGAGATGGATATTGCCAGACAGAATGCGGAACTTCTCGCGCTGCACAGCCAGATCAACCCTCATTTTCTGTTCAATGCCCTGGAGAGTATCAGGATGCACAGTATCCTGAAAAAAGAAATGGAAACAGCGCATATGGTAGAGATGCTGGCCGTGATGGAGCGCCAATATGTGGACTGGGGGACGGACCTGGTCACAATAAAAGAAGAACTGAATTTTGCACAGGCATATCTGGAGCTGCAGAAATACAGATTTGGAGAGCGGCTGTCCTATAAAATCGAGATGGAAGACGGCTGCAGCGGCTACTATATTCCGAAGCTCAGCGTAGTCACATTTGTAGAAAATGCCTGTGTACATGGGATTGAAAACAAATCAACACCTGGCTGGGTATTTGTACGTGTTTATATGGAGAAGGAAAAACTCTGCCTGGAAGTAGAGGATACCGGAAACGGGATAGATGATGCTCTGCTTCGCGAACTGCAGTACAATATGTCACACTGCGGAATAGCATCCCTGAAAAAGAAAGGGCAGGTAGGGATTATGAATGCCTGCCTCCGGCTTAGGATGGTGACCGGGGATGCGGTAATATTTGCCCTGGAGAGCGAGGCGGGTGCCGGGACAAGTATAACGATCCAGATGCCCGTTAATGAGAAACAGACAACAGAGCAGCGGTGAGTGAATGGAAAAGAGGGGGATGACATGCTGCGTGTATTATTAGTGGATGATGAGCCATTTATTGTTCAGGGTCTTTCTGTACTGATAGACTGGGAAGCAGAAGGTTATGAGGTTGTGGGAATGGCTGCAAATGGGGAGGAGGCTCTGGAATTTTTAAAGGTCAACCAGGTGGAGCTTATTATAGCTGATATTAAAATGCCGGTTATGAGCGGTATAGAACTCCTGGAAATAATTAAAAAAGACAGGATATCAGATGCATATTTTGTAATATTGAGCGGCTATAGTGATTTTAATTATGCACAGCAGGCTATCCGGTTTGAATGTATGGATTATATCCTTAAGCCTGTGCAGCAGGAAGAACTTACAAGGATACTCAGAAAAGTGTCAGGAATGTACCAGACAAAGGAACGTGCGTTAAAAGAAAGCCGCCAGATGGAAAAAGCATATCTGTCCAGGAATGTGATATCTTTGCTGTCAGGAAAGTATGACCAGATTAACATAGACTATGTGAAGGCGCATATGCGCCTGTCAGAAAAGATGAGGTACATTGATATTGAAATTGACGCTTTGAGCCTTCCGGAGGAGATGGAAGAAGAAAAAAAGCGCGCCATGCAGCGGCAGCTTTATCAAAAATGCATGGAGTATCTGGGAAAAGAAGACAGTCTGCACTGTATTTTTGATGTGGCAAACCATGAATATGGCTATGACATCGGCTTTTTGTACTGCAGCTACATGGCGGAGGAACGCGGGCTTACAGAGCAGCAGTTCCTGGATGCATTTTCGGATACACTGACGCGGGAGACGGAGGCACCTGTGCTGATGTTTGTGGGGAGTCTGGCGAAAGATATGGATGAACTGTCAGAATCCTACAGGACAGCGGCCATAGTGAAATCTTTCCAGGCTTTTAGCAGTATACGCAATATCACGTATTATGAAGCTGAGATACGAAAAAACCATGACGGCACCATCTTGTGCAAACAGAATCTGGATGCCCTTGTCACAGCTGTGGAGCAGAATAATCAGGCAGATATTAATCAGTCAGTGCGCCAGCTTTACGAAGTGATGAACCGCCTGGGCATGGACGCCCAGTTAATTGACCTGAATATAAGTTATCTGCTGTTTCAGCTGATCCACCTGGCGGCAGAGCAGGATGATCATGTAAATCAGGAAGAGATTATGCACTATATCAGCACAAATGCCTTTGACAGGGGAACCATGAGGGGAAGCGAACGTCATCTGAGGAGGTTTGCATATGAGTATGCGGAATACCTTGTCCAGCTCAGGAAGAATGTATCAAGAGGAGTTCTGGGGGATATAGAAAAAGAGATAAAAGAGCATTATATGGAGAATATGACATTAAAGGAACTCAGCAAAAAGTATTATGTCAACAGTGCATATTTAGGCCAGCTGTTCAGGAAACAGTATGGTCAGTCCTTTAAAGACTACCTGAACAATTACAGGATAGAACAGGCGGCTGCTCTGCTGCTGAGGACTGATAAAAAAATATATGAGATTGCGGAAGAGGTGGGTTATCATGACCTGGACTATTTTATTAACCGCTTTATATCGGTGAAAGGATGTACCCCAGCCAAATTCAGAAAGCAGTCCAGAGAACAAAAAAACTAAGTGACGGAAAGCAGAATGCGAGGTTTGGGGATATGAAAGGATCACGGAGCAGATGGAAGGCGGAAATGCCATTTAGGAATAGAAAAACAGGCAGAGCTGTAATTTATTTTATTTTGGCGGCATGTATATGGATTCTGCCCGGATGCAGAAGTGAAAAAGAGATAAAAGAGTTTACGGCTTTTTTTAATGTGCCGGGAGATGAAATTGACGAGAACAATGAGATTAAAAAGAAGATTGCGGAAATAACCGGTGCAGAGTGCAAAGAAATATGGCTGGCAGGACAGACTCCGGAAAAGGCCGTCAGTTCACTGATAGCGGGCGGGGAGTATCCTGATTTTATCGGTGCGGACGCCCAGCTTTATGAAGCCGGTGTGCTGGTTCCGCTGGATGAGTATTGGGATGATTATCCCAATATTAAGAACTTCCTGAGTGAAGAGAAGTGGGAACGCTTCCGCCAGGAGGATGGCCATATCTATTGGATACCGCAGTTTGGCATCGCGAATGGGAGAACAGAGGGTGTGATACACAACGACGAGGCATTCTGGATACAGACACGTGTATTGAAGTGGGCAGGGTATCCGAAGATTGAGACACTGGATGAATATTTTGCACTGCTGGAGGCCTATGCGAAAGAAAACCCCACGATGGAAAATGGACTGGAGAATATCGCTTTCACAGTCCTCTGCGATGGGGAGCGGTATTTTTGCCTGGAAAATCCGCCGCAGTTTCTGGAAGGTTATCCAAACGATGGAAGCGTGATCGTAGAACCTGATACACAGAAAGTCAGGGACTATAGTACGACACAGACAGCGCAACGGTATTTCAGGAAGCTGAATGAGGAATTTCAGAAAGGCTATCTTGACCCTGAATTTTTTACACAGACTTACCAGGAGTATCTCAATAAATTATCCAGCGGCCAGGTACTTGGCATGGTTGATCAGTGGTGGAGATTTGCATATGATATAAATGCGGTTCTGGAACGTCAGGAATTGTGGAAGGAGGGGTGCAATTATGTGCCTCTTCCAATTACAATTGATAAAGGGATAAAGAATCAATGGCATACCATCGGTGGGGATATGTATAATGTGGCAGAGGGGCTGGCAGTGACTGTCAGCTGTGAAGATCTGGCAGGAGCCCTTTCCTTTGTGAATGATCTTTTAAGCCCTGAGGTTCAAACACTTCGGTTATGGGGAATAGAAGGGGTGGACTATGAGGTGGATGCAGAGGGGATCTTTTATCTTACAGAGGAGCAGAGCGCCAGGTCTACTGACAGCGAATATAGTGCATCTCATTTTTGCAGCTATTCTTATTTTCCCAGATACGAGGGTCTGAATCCTGACGGGATCAATGCTTATTCACCTGAGGTACAGCCGGGTGAATTCTTCAAGGGGCTGCCTCAGGATGTGAAAGACTGCTTTGATGCATATGGGTGCAGGAATTATGTAGAAATGCTGGGCTCCAATGAAAAGCCGGGCCCCTGGTTTCCGATGTATTCCTACTCTGCCCAGCTGACATCCTCCAGCAGGGCGGGAGAAGTGTGGGCGGCCATGACAGAAGTGAAGCAGGAATATCTCCCCCGGGTGGTGATGGCGGAGGATTTTGACACTGCATGGAATGAATATATGGAAGAATACACCAGATGTGAGCCGGAAGTTTACCTGGAGGAAATGCAGGCAGAAGTGGAGCGCCGGGTGGCGGCAGGAGACTCTGCCTCTATACTTTCAAAATAGCGTTCATTCTGCCTCTGTATGTATTCGTCCAGCCCCTGTTTTTTGTAGCCGTCCAGCACCTTCTCCCACATGAGGACCGCGTCCTCCTCTCCGATAATGCACTTTACAAAACTGTTAAATGCATTTGTAGTGCTGAAGATATCGGAGGTCTCTTTGGGAAACAGTAAGAATTGATAGGGGCGTTCCAACTGTATGGTGTTTTCCTGGTTCCAGGTGACATCCTTTTTGGCCAGAGTGACACAGTGCCTGCCATAACGCAGATAATTGGCCTCGGTTTCTTCGAAATCACTCCAGCCGCCGTTCAGTGAAGCCAGATTGGCGAACAGGTAGATAGAAGGGTACTTTTCCTGAAGTACCCGTATGGTACTCTGGCTGTCAGTGTCCAGCAGGCAGGAATAGCTGCCGTCTTTGTCCAGCTCATAGTCTTCTCCCTCCAGACCGTATTTTGTCAGGCGGATCCCTTCGTCAGAGAGAAGATATTCATACAGGCAGAGTATCCTCTCCATTTTTTCGTCATCCACCTGGGAGGAGATAAAGGACTCGGACCAGGAGACGAAGCTGGAGTTGCTGTAGCAATTTCCGTCTGGAGCCGGGAATATATGGAGGATGTCCACACATTCGTCAAAGGGCTTGTCGTTATAACGGTCCCACAGGGCCTTCAGGTCTTCCAGGGAACCGGCTGCTGACTTATATTCCAGGGCGCCCAGACGTCCGTTGGCGAAATCTTCCATAACAGCATTTGGTGTTTTAATATAAAAATCAGGATCCAGGCCGCCGGATTCATACATTCTTCTGTAGGCTGCCACCACATCTTTGAACCCTTCTGTAGTCCAGCATGGCACAAATGTGCCGTCATCTGATTCTACCCATGTGTAAGTGTTGCATTCAGGAGCTATACCCAGCATCACCCATTTACCTATGGCAACCAGGTTATTTACATTGTAGCCCAGCGTATCATCAATGCCATTGCCGTCAGGATCATCCTTTGCAAAAGCTGTTATCATATCAATGAAT
Source organism: Murimonas intestini (assembly GCA_003148945.1). Lineage (GTDB taxonomy): Bacteria > Bacillota > Clostridia > Lachnospirales > Lachnospiraceae > Murimonas > Murimonas intestini. The sequence continues at coordinate 280,502 of QGGY01000003.1, forward strand.
TCATCCAGGTTCTTTGGATCATCGATGGATAGATTATCCATCCAGTCACGCCTCACGAGCATGGCGGCATCAGTACTGCCCAGGATCTCATCACGGAAGCTGACCCGGGGAATGGCGTAGTATTTGCCGTCCTGGCGCCGTGTATATTCAAGATCATCAAATAAGCTGTTTAAATCTGGGTATCCAGTCAGATCATCCGGCAGAGGCCTGATGGCGCCTGAATTTATAAAATCTTCAAATATTGCGCTGTCATTCGAATCATTGGAGGATATTGTAAGTGTGGCGAAGACATCAGGAAGATTATCGGTGGCATTTAGCATTTGGTAGTATTCCTTATAATTTGTCCATGTGACGGATACAGGCTTGATTGTGATATTGAGAAGTTCTTCAATATATTTCTGTATTGCATCTGGCTGTGTGCGCGCAGCCATTTCCTCGATATTCCAGTAGCCTACGCTGATTTCCAGATGTTTTGAGAAATCCTTCCCGGCCATCCATTCGGGTTTTTCACCTCCGCCTGCAGTCTGGCTGCATCCTCCGGCTGCACATACGCCCAGGATACAGGCGGATGCAAGTACTGTTAAGAAACAATTTTTTATCTTCATGGCTCACTCTCCTCATCACTGCCGTCTTCAGAATTTTGTCCCAGCACTTCTTTCCGGTAGGAGGTAGGTGTTGTGCCAGTGATTTTCTTAAAGACTTTTGCAAAATAGAAATAGTCCCTGTAGCCCACATGGGAAGCGATTAAAAAGACTGCCATATCTGTAGTGGCCAGCAGGTGTACGGCCCTTTGTATACGAAGATTTGTCAGATGGCTGCTGAAGGTGGTCCCGGTTTCCTGCTTGAAGAGCTGGCTGGCATAGTTTGGATTGATGTAGCAGAGGTCAGCCAGTGTCTGGATAGAGATATCTTCACAATAATGAGCCATCATGTAGTCCAGCATTGTCTGTACGGTCCTGTTGGATACAGTCATGGATTTTGGAACAAATGTCCGCGGAGGGGGAACGTTTATGGGATCTTGTATTACTGATTTCTGTTTTTCCAGAATATGATAAGCCTTCTGCATGGAATCCAGCAGCTCATTTCTGGAGAAAGGCTTCAGGCAGTAGCCGATAGCATTATGCTGCATGGCTTTCTGGGCATAGGCAAATTCAGCATGTCCGCTGATCACGATAAATAGAGTTTTACATCCGTACTCTTCTGCGGCCTTGAGCAGCTCCAGGCCGCTCATGCCGGGCAGCCTCACATCCACAAACGCCAGTTCCGGCATGGAATTCTGTATATAGGAAAGTCCTGACACTCCGTCATAGAGCTCTTCTACGACCTGAAAATAATCCTGGTCCTTTATAGTTGCAATAAGGCTTTTTACAACCCATTTCTCATCATCGATTACAATTGCACGATACATTAAATCACCTCATTTTTGTCTGCTTCCTTTTCAGACTCTTCACGTGTGTGGTAAGGTATCCGAAGTTGTATATTTGTTCCCACATTTTCCTCGGAATCAATAAGCAGGGAATATTCTTCACCAAAATATAGAGTCATGCGGGTATTCACATTCAGTATACCTATGCTTTCATGATTCTGTTCATCCATCTCCAGCAGATCCTTCCTCGCGTCTCCCGATTTTGTCCTGGAGGAGCGTTTCAGCGCCCTGCGGATCTCTTCCAGCTTTTCTGAAGGCATCCCCACACCAGTGTCATAGATCCAGAGAGCCAGGTAGCCATACTCTGGATTGCGTCCGGCGCCTATCAGCAGTTCACCTTTTTTCAGGCTCTGTTCCAGTCCGTGTACAATGGCATTCTCCACAAGCGGCTGTATGATCATCTTGGGGATCAGGCAGGCATAGGAATCATCTGACATATCATAACGGACTGTGAACCGTCCTTCGAACCTGGTCAGCTGTATTTTTAGATAAGATTTTACTATTTCCAGTTCCTCAGCTACAGTTACAAGGTCAGAACCCTTGATGCTGTACCGGAATATCTGTGAGAGTGCATTAGTGACAGAGATAATCTCATCTGTCATGCCTGCGGAGGCCATGCCGCATATAGCTGTGAGTGTATTATACAAGAAATGCGGGTTGATCTGACTGCGAAGAAAGGCAATTTCAGTATTGCGGTTATTCATTTCCAGCTCGTACATTTCCGTATAAGTTTTAAAAATCGTATAATTAAGCCTGTTTGTCTCCCTGAGCATTTCATTAAATGCGTCACTGATGTTGGTGATCTCCAGACATCCGAACATTCCCTGCTTTATGGTGATCCCTTCTTTGGCAGCTTTACGCTCCCCTTCTGTGATCTTCTTCATAAACTGTGTCAGTTCATTTAATGATGAGATCAGGGGATGGAAAAAGCGCAGCAGGAGGACTCCGGAGAAGAGCAGGATCACAGCCATCCATAGCAGCTGACGCCCGGCCAGCTGCAGGGTCCGGGCACTATACTGGCTTTTGTCGACCAGGACATAAAGGTCATAGCCCAGATGTGACAGGGAGTAGTGGTTGGCGGCATAGGTGGCGGAGCCTGCTTTCAGGCTGAAGGATTCAGAATTTTCTCCGGCTTCCAGGACTGCGTCATACAGTTTGCCGTCCCCATAGATAAGTTCACCTTCAGAGGATGTGGCAAAGAGGACAGAAGGTTTGTATTCTGCATTTTCAGGCATGCCGTTTTCAAAGAAACGGCTGATGTCTATGGCCAGGAACATAGCTCCCAGATAAGAAGATCCGGCCTGGAGTCTGTGGACAGGCATGGCAAGGATATGGCTGTCAATATACTTTACTGTCATGATACCCATAGACTGATAGGAAAAACGTGACGACGGAAGAGAGTCAGCCAGTGCCTCGTAGGAGTCAGTAGACCCGGAGAGAGCTATGGAATTGCCATTTTTGCCTATAACTGCAATATCAGTTATGTAGCTGTCCAGATTGGCGGTATTGCTCAGATAATTCTGCATTTCCTGGTACTCATCATACTTCTTCAGGGGATCCGTTTCGCAGATATAATCCTGTATAGCCTGATTGAAGGCCACACTGTAGCAGATATTCTCGTAAGTCTCATAGACCTGCCGTGTATTCTTGGCCAGCTGTGTTGCATAGAGCCGGTTATTATCCTCGATCATTGAAGTCTGAAGCTTCTTATAATCATAGGTACTGTATATTGTTATAGCGATGATACATATGGTAAAAATAATCAGCAGCTCAATCAGATGAGATTTCAGCGGCCTGGTTTTTGGAGTTCTTTTTATATTTATCATAAGAAATACCTGTCATTTATTTTTTAGTCAGCAGATATGCCTTTTGCAGCAGCTGGGATAGACTTTGCCGTTACACTTTTTAATTTTACCGTACTATTATAAGGGCTGGTTATGGAAAAATCCATAAAATATATGGAAAAATTACATATTTTTTGCCTGTCTATAAAAGATTCATAAAAAAAATACATAAAAACACGGGGTATCGTCCATTCAAAATAACCAAATATGAATTTATAATAAACATGTAATTGTTCAGTAACTACAGTTACATACGGAATTCCATTTAAAACGGCTTTCAGCAATGGATTTCTGCATTCTATAAAGAAAAGAAAGGAAATAGAGAGAATGGGAAAGAAAAGTAAAAAGGCTGCATCCTCGTCTGTGATAGCGGCAAGCCCAAAAACATCCTTCTGGAAAACACTTTGTAAGCAGCGGACGCTGCTTTTAATGCTTTTACCCGGGCTGCTTCTGCTGATAATTTTTAAATACGTGCCTATGTACGGTATCCTGATTTCATTTAAAAATTACAAGTCTTCTAAAGGTGTTTGGGGGAGTGCATGGCTTGACCCGCTGTTTAAGAATTTTATAACCTTCTTTAAAAATGTAAACTGCTGGAACATTATATGGAATACTGTAAAAGTCGGAGTGATGACTATGCTGTTTACATTTCCGGCGCCAATCATATTTGCCCTCCTTTTAAATGAAGTCAGAGGCAAATATATGAAGAAATCCATACAGACGATTTCATATATACCGCATTTTATTTCTATAGTGGTTATCTGCTCCATGCTCAATGGATTTGGTTCCACAACAGGGTTATTTAATGATATCCGTGAATTCTTTGGAATGGCAAGGGTGGATATGAATAACGGAAGTACATATTTTATGCTGGAATATGTAGGGTCAGCCGTATGGCAGACAATCGGGTGGGGTTCCATCGTATACTTGTCGGCCCTGACGAATATAGATACTTCACTTTATGATGTGGCGAACATTGACGGCGCTAACCGCTGGCAGAAAGTTAAGAATATTGCATGGCCGGCTATAGTGCCGACTACAACAGTCATGCTGATTATGAATGTGGGACAGATATTGAATGCTGATTTCACAAAAATCCTCTTAATGCAGAATGATACGAACAGAAGCCAGCTGGATGTCATCGCTACCTTCGTATACCAGAAAGGTATCGTGGAGGGCAAATTCTCGTATTCAACGGCAGTAAACCTGTTTTCATCTATTGTCTGCTGCATCCTGGTATTCGGCACGAATATGATAATCAGGAAGACAAATCCGGAAAATAGCTTGTGGTGAGGGGGAGAAAAATGGACAAAACAAAGAAAAGAAAAAATAAAATATACATCGGGAACAAGGCTTTTGATGTGGTTCTGATCATCTTCATGCTGCTGATGTGCGTGATCTTCCTGTATCCGTTTTTAAACGTCCTGTCAGTATCATTTTCCAGCAACAGTATGATCACAACAGGGCAGGTCACATTCTTTCCAAGGGAGTTCAACCTGGAAAGCTATAAGGTGCTTTTTGATGCCGAGAATATTCTGAGGGCCTATGGCAATACAATCGTCATTGCTGCAGCAACAACGATTTTGAATCTGGTCCTTAATTCTCTTGTGGCATATGTGCTTATGGTTCCGGAGTTCTGTCTGAAAAAACCATTGTCGATCATCATATTGATAACAATGTTCTTTACAGGCGGTACAGTACCAACTTACCTGCTGATCCAGAACCTGGGGCTTTTAAACAGCTGGTGGGCGCTGATTCTGCCAAATGCAGTGTCAGCTTACAATATCTTCTTATATAAAGCATTTTTTAAGGGGATTTCACCGGAGATAAGAGAAGCGGCTAAGATCGACGGCGCAGGGGAACTGACAATTTTAACAAGGATATATGCGCCGCTGTCAAAAGCGCTCTATGCCACATTCGGGCTGTTCTCTGTAGTAGGCGTATGGAATAACTACTATGAGGCCCTGCTGTATATTAAAGATGCTGATAAACAGCCGATACAGATGATCCTGCGTAAAATTGTATTTTCATTTACAACCACGAGCATGGGGGATGCACAGGCGATGATCGGTCATGGAAAATTAAACCAGCTCAGCGTGCAGTATGCATGTATCATAGCGGCAATACTCCCCATCCTCTGTATCTATCCTTTCGTGCAGAAGTACTTTGCACAGGGAATGCAGGTGGGTGCGGTCAAGGGGTAGTTACGTAAACTTGTGAAACGGTATCACAAATTCAAATATGGATTTTGATATACATAGAAAAAATGGGAGGTAAACAAAATGAAAGCAAAAAAAGTAACAGCATTACTGCTGGCTGCAGTCATGACTGCAGGGATCGTATCAGGCGGTTCATTAGGCAGAGTTGAGGCGGCAGAGGATACGGCAGGCGAGTGGGCTACAGCTGCAGGCAACGGGATTGAGCTTCCGGAGCTGGAAGACGGTACATTAAAGCTCAGCGTAAGTATCACGGATTATCAGACATCTTCAGACGGAAAGAGGCTTCAGCAGCTCTGGCAGGAGCGTATGGAAAACTACTTGGGATGTAAGCTGGATATCACATGGACAAGGACTCCAAGCCTTGACTATGCTGACAATGAGCTGGTAGTGCTTCAGTCCGGCCAGGTTCCGGATGTGGCAACTGTCACAAAAGGCGCTGCAGTTAATGAATACGGCGAGGACGGGACACTTTTAAACCTTTCTGATTATTCAGATTATATGGTTTACTATCCGGAGTATATGAAGGATACAAACGGCGGGGAAGACTTTGCCAAAAATGAAGACGGATCCATGTACTATTTTATGGATGGCTTCTACAATCCAAAGAATATTGAAGGAGCACAGTCCTTTGCAGACTTTGCATACCGTTTTGATATCCTCAAAGAAAACGGCTGGGAGCCGCCCACAACACTGGATGAGTTTACAAAGCTCTGCGAGGATATGAAAGCAAAGATCGATGACGGATCCCTGGATCTGGATTATGTCATTATGAACAGCACAAAAGACTACTCACTTTACAGAGGCTTTGTGGGAATCTTCCATACATGGGACTGCCTCTATTATAATGACGGCGAGTGGAAATTTGGACCTCTGGAAGACAATTTCCGCGAGATGCTGGCATACCTCAACGGCCTGTATGAAGCAGGTTATATTGATCCGGAATTTTCAACAGCAGACTTTAATGCAGCCCAGGTAAAGGCTACCACAAATGTAGCAGGCATCTGCCCGACACTGTGGTCAGGAAGTGCTGCAGGATGGAATACGGCTTCAACAGATGAAAATATGGAATGGGGACTTGCCTTCCTTCCTGAAAATGAAAAATACGGTACACCATGGAAATGGGGTTCCAGACAGGCAGGAAAATCGCTGAATCCTAATATGGGTATCTATGTAAGCGCAGAGACAGAATATCCGGAATATGTAGTAGCAATGATTGACTACCAGTATTCAGATGAGCTTGTTGAGATGATGAACTGGGGAATCGAAGGCGAAGACTACACTGTTGAAGGTGACACAAAACAGTTTGCCGACAAGTACATGAATGCGGAAGACCCTGCTTTGGCAGTGGCAGATGAAGGTATTCTGGCATCCTCTGTATGCCGCTCAGGAATTGCATTTGTACCATTGGATTTCGATGCTATGCTGGAAGTATCTTCCCAGTCTGAGCCATGGTGGAATCCGGAAGAAGGATATTATGTAGGCAAATACTGGGTAGAGACATCCAAAAACGGCGGAGAAGAGTCAGTGTCTCCTTATGACAGAGCTCCTGTTACTTACCTGACAGCAGAAGAAAAGACTTCAAAAGCACAGCTGGATTACGGCGGTGTATGCGAGACAAGAGTAAAAGAGCTGGCGCTGCAGTTTATCACAGGGCAGCAGGATATTGAAGATGATTCAGCATGGGAGAATTATGTTGCTGATATCAAGAGCCAGACAGATGATGATTTTGATGGTATACTTGAGATGATGAATGAGAATACAGTGAAATGATATTTTTAAAGAATTAAAACAGGAAAAAGGGCTCTTATTACCAGGGCCCTTTCTTCCTATATCGTTACAGTTCAGCCGTCTGCTGTTCAGCAGCCGTCTAACCTGTAACAACGCTTCGCGATGCACACAAAATGCTGTAAACAGCATTTTGGCGCTGCAGCTCTCGGGATTTTCGTGCATTTTGCACGAAAACACCTCGCGGAACAGTGGAAGGCTGAACTGTTACCCTATATCAACAATTCTGACAACGGGACAATCCGGTGAGACAGCAGCGTGTGGACGTAACATTTTGGAGGACATTAATTATGAAAGTATGTGGGCTTCGTACAGAGAACAAAATAAGGCCAATTGATATTACAGTAGAGAAACCGGCATTTCGCTGGAGGGTAGAAACAGAAGAAGAGAACTGGAGACAGAAGGAATACAGGATAGTAGTCAGAAATGAAAGGAAAACAGTGTGGGACAGCGGATTTATAAGGAGCGCGCAGATGACAAATGTGCCTTACCAGGGTGAGGCTCTTGTGTCAGATGAGCGCTATTTCTGGTATGTGGAATGTGTTTCGTCGGAGGGGGAGATCGCCTCAGGTGAAGAGACATGGTTTGAGACAGGCCTGTTCTGCGAAGAAGACTGGAAAGGTATTTATATCGGAGAGAAAGAAGACCATGTCTATCATATCTTCCGAAAAGAATTCGAAATTGAAAAAGAGGTTGTGAAGGCCAAGCTCTATGTATGCGGGCTGGGGCATCACGAATTTTATATAAATGGTGGGAGGATATCCGACAGAGTACTGGAGCCGGGCTGGACGGATTACAGGAAGACCTGCTTCTATTCAGCATACGATGTTACAGATTTTATAAAGAAAGGTAGAAACGGAGCCGGGGTAAAGCTGGGGGACGGCATGTACAATGTGCCGGGAGCAGCCTCGGAAGGCCGCTATGTTTATTTTGAGCGCAGTTACGGCAAATGTAAGCTGAATGTACAGCTGAACATCACATATGCGGACGGGAGCAGGCAGGAGGTTGTCACGGATGAGAGCTGGAGAATGGCAAAAAGCCCGATCCTCTACTGCTGTATCTACGGCGGAGAGCTTTACGACGGAAGGCTGGAAAAGAAAGGTTTCTCACTTCCGGGGTATGAGGAAGGGCAGGATTGGGAAAATGCAGCGGCCGTTGAGCCTCCTACGGGCCGGGTGACTGCCTCCCCCGTGCCTCCCCTCAAGGTGATGCAGAAATATACACCTGTATCCATACAGGAAAACAGACCCGGGTCATTTCTCTACGACCTTGGCACAAACTTTTCCGGCTGGGCCAGGATCAGGATATGTACAGACGGGAAGATGGCCGGGCGTAAGATTACCATGACTCCGTGTGAGATACTGGACAAGGATATGAGACCCGACCAGCGTGTGACAGGACATGATTACAGGTGGGAATATATACTGAATGACCAGGAGGAGCAGGAGTTTGCACCGGATTTCACGTTCACAGGTTTCCGATATGTGGAAGTCACAGGCGCAGTCCCCAGGTTTGATCTGGATGAGGAAGGGGAAAATACGGGCATGGACCCCAGAAGTCCGGAAGGGGGGATTCCTGTTATCATCTCCATGGAAGGGGAATTTATCTATCCGGACATAGAAGTGACAGGAGGATTTTCCTGTTCAAACCAGCTATTTAATGATATACATAAGATAATCAGCCAGGCAATATTAAGTAATACGAAGAGCTATTTTACAGACTGCCCACACAGGGAAAAGCTGCCCTGGCTGGAACAGACACATTTGATCGGCCCGGGAATCATGTATAATTATGATGTGCACAATCTTTATCTGAAGATAGAGCAGGACATGGCTGATTCTCAGAGAGAGAACGGCCTGGTGCCGGATATCTGTCCGGAGTATGTGGTGTTCGGGTACCATGAAGGGTTTGTAGATTCACCGGAATGGGGAAGCGCATGTATCATAAATCCATGGTATGTGTATAAGAGATATGGGGATACCTCCCTGATGGAAAGATATTACAATACTATGGAAAAGTATATGGATTACCTCACAGGACGGACACATCACAATGTGCTCCACCACGGGCTGGGAGACTGGCTGGATATCGGGCCGTGCACTCCCTATTCCCAGAATACGGCAGTGCCCATTGTGGCTACGTCAGTCTACTACTATGATCTGTGCATCATGAGCGAGGTGTCTGCACTGCTGGGGAAAAGAGAAAAAGCAGAGTACTATGAGGAGCTGAAAAAAGATGTGTTCAGAGAGTATAACCTGCAGTTTCTGGATGACCAGACAGGGCGCTACGGGACAGGCAGCCAGGCATCCCAGGCCATGAGCCTGATGGCAGGTCTTGTGCCGGAGGAATATGAAGAGAAGGTTCTGAAACAATTAAGAGATGAAGTGGTTAAGAGAAAATATGCGATCACGGCAGGGGATGTGGGACACCCATTCCTGATAGCAGCCCTGATGAAATACGGCATGTCAGATCTGCTTTGCGAGATGACAAATATTACTGAGACCCCGGGATACGGGTACCAGGTCGTACACGGCGCCACCACCCTGACAGAAGAGTGGGACGGGCCGGATCCTGAGAGGCCCCATGGCTCCCAGAACCATCTTATGCTGGGAAGCATAGAGGAGTGGTTTTACGGGGGGCTGGCAGGGCTTGCCAGCTTAAGGAGCGGGCTGGCGTTTGATGAAGTGCTTATTAAGCCGCATATTGCTGAAGGGGTGGATACCTGCAGCGCCTGGATGATGCATCCCTACGGCAGGCTGTCTGTATCATGGGAGCGGAAAGGGGATATGGCTGAGGTAAATGTAACCATACCGCCTAACATGATTGCTTATCTGGAATCAGAGGACGGCAGAGTGAAAAGAAAAGCAGGCTCAGGAAAATACACATACTTTGTAAAAGTTAAGAAAGGATAGAAGATGATCTCAATACATGACGAAAGAATACAGAAATATCTGACACCATATAAGTATACACGTCCTGTGCTCACGGGCTCAGGCATAAAAGGAGCCTTCGACGAGCAGGCAGTGGATATTCCTTTTGTTTTCTGGCATGGGGGCCTGTACCATATGCTCTATACTGGTTTTGACGGGACGGGATACCAGTCGGCCCTGGCCGTCAGTGATGACCTGCTGAACTGGAAGCATAAAGGCATGGTGCTGACAAGGGATCTGGACAGCGGCAGATGGGATGGGATCGGTGGGGCAGCCACCTGGATGATCAAAGAGAGCGACAGTTTGTGGGATATTCCTAAATTGAAAAAGGTGGATGGGAAGTACTGGCTGGTATATCATTCTTATCCGGGAATGGGATATGAGGACGGGCCTGCCCAGATAGGGCTTGCCTGGTGTGAGGATGAAGAGCTTCTGGACTGGCACAGGCTGGATGAACCGGTGTTTTCCTGGAAGGACGGAGAAGAATGGGAGGCCGGGGGCTTATACAAAGCCTGCGTGATAGAGCATGAAGGACTCTGGTATATGTTCTATAATGCAAAAAACAGGGAAGCAAGATGGACAGAGCAGACAGGTCTTGCAACCTCCAGGGATCTGCTCCACTGGGAGAGATGCAGGGAGAATCCTGTTTTAAGAGTCACCGAAGGGGCCTGGGATGAGAGGTTTGTCTCGGACCCGTATGTTGTCAGGGACGGTGATATGTGGATTAACTTTTATTTTGGACTGGGGCCGGGACATGCCCAGGAAGGGCTGGCGCTGTCCACAGACCTGATCCACTGGGAGAAAGCAGACTCTCCCATCCTGACACATGGAAAGCCGGGAGAACTGGACTGCACACATGCCCATAAGCCGTCCATGCTCTATGCGGACGGAAGGCTCTATCATTTCTACTGCGGGACAAGGCCGTGGCAGGAAGGTGACCCGGCAAAGATCTATCAGGAATTCAGGACTCTCTGCGTGGCCTCAGATCAGCCATTCACACAGGGGGAGCATATGCACAGGGAAACGTTAAAAAATGTAACGTTTGAGGAGGGATAGCATGGAAGCTCTGAAAAGGATAATAGATGGGAACGGCGGCAGCCATATCCTGCCCTTTTTCTGGATGAAGGGTGAGGATAATCAGACTATAAGGGAGGAACTGGATGCAGTATGTGAATGCGGCATCCGGGAAATCTGCCTGGAATCCAGGCCGCATCCTGATTTCTGCGGCCCCGGATGGTGGGAAAATCTGGATTTTATAATGAAGGAGGCCAGAGAGCGCAGGATGCGCATCTGGGTCCTGGATGATGATAAATTTCCAACTGGACACTGCAACGGAGCCATAGAGAAGAAGTATCCACATCTGGCAAAGACCTACCTGGCGGAGAGGCATATGGATATCTGCGGGCCGTGCAGGAATAATGCAGTTCTGGTGGAAAACTTCCTGGGCAGTGACGGAAAGCTCCTGGGCATCCTGGCTGTTCCAAAGCCGGACGGGGAAAGCCTTGCCGTAAGCGGAGAAGGGATCGTTGACCTGACAGAGAAGTACTATGATGGCTTTGTCTACTTTGACCTGCCGGAGGGACGCTACAGGCTCTTTATACTGTTTACCACCCAGGCAGGGGGAGGCAGGCCCCATTATATGAACCTGATCGATTCTGCTTCAGTGAGGGTGCTCATAGACGAGGTATATGAAAAGCACTATGAGAGATATAAAGAATATTTCGGAAAAGAGTTCGCCGGATTTTTCTCCGATGAGCCGGAGCTTGGAAACGTACCGGGATATCCTTTTGACTGCGCCTTGGGACAGAAGGACACGAAACTGCCCTGGAGCGGGGAACTGGAGGATGCTTTAAGGGGAATCTGGAAAGGCAGCTTTCTGAAGAGCCTTCCCGCCCTCTGGTATGAGAGCGGGGCTAAGACAAATGCCATAAGGTTTACATATATGGATGAGATGACTAAGCTTGTATATAAGTGTTTTTCAGGGCAGCTGGGCAGCTGGTGCGAAAGCCGGGGGGCAGAGTACATCGGCCATATCCTGGAGGATGCCAACAGCCATACGAAGCTGGGCTGCGGCACAGGCCACTATTTCAGGGAGATGAGGGGCCAGCATATGGCAGGTGTGGATGTGGTCCACCATCAGATCGTACCCGGATTCACAGAAAAAGTGCACCAGTGGATAGCCGGAGATACGGACGGGGAATTCTTTCACTTTGGCCTGGCAAAGCTGGGCAGTTCAGCGGCCCACATTGATCCATCCAAGAAGGGCAGGGCGCTGTGTGAAATTTTCGGCAATTATGGCTGGGCAGCAGGGATGCCTCTTATGCGCTGGCTGACAGACCATATGCTGGTGAGGGGGATCAATGAGTTTACGCCCCATGCGTTTGCAATGAAGTATCCTGACCCTGACTGTCCGCCCCACTTCTATGCCAGAGGAAATAATCCCCAGTTCGGCTGCTTTAAAGAGCTGATGAAATATATGAACAGGGCAGCTGCATTACTGTCAAAGGGCGTGCATAAAGCACAGGCAGCCGTCCTTTATCACGGCGAGGCAGAGTGGGCTGATGAAAATGCCATGCTTTTCCAAAAGCCGGTGAGAGCGCTGATGGAGAGACAGCTGGACTGTGATGTGGTTCCCTGCGACGTACTCTGCGGGGAACAGGATCAGGGCAGGCAGTCTGCAGCTGCCGGCGGGGCGTATGTTCAGGACGGGCTGCTGCACATTAATCAGGAGTCATACGCCTGCCTTGTTATACCGGGCTGCAGGATGCTCCCCCCAGGGCTGGCGGAATTTGTCATAAATTCAGCCAGGGCCGGATTAAAGATATATGTGGCGGGAGAGATGCCGGGCAGGCTGACAGATGGTTCAGACCTGCCGGAAGGATTTACAGCTGCCTGTGAGAATACAGAGCTTACAGCTCTGGCAGACAAGGTGGAGGCGCAAAATGCTGCGCCAGTGACTGTAACAGAACACAACAGGGGGCTGAGGCTCTATGTGACAGAGCAGGAAGACGGCCTTGTATGTATGCTGTTTAATGAAAATGTCTCAGAAAAGATCAGTACAGCGCTCAGGTTTGCTGATGCTGAAATTGACAGGGTGACGTATTACGATGCATGGAACAACAGGAGCGAGACATATAAGCTGCCGGGGGAAGGTCTGCCTGTCTCTCTGGAGCCTGGCAGTTCCCTGCTGCTGGCAGCCGGGAAAAATAATGACGTAACTGCGGGAGAAGATACAGAAGAGATTCTTAAAGAGATTCCGGAAGAAGCAGGAAGCAGGACGCTTTCTGTTGAATGGAAGGTTTCCAGAAGAAAGGTATCAGCCCGGGGATACGAGGAATCCGGGGAGGCTTTTGAGGAATATGTGACACTGCCGCCGGCAGCTCTGCTTCCGAACCTGAACGGTCCCGGATATGATATTGGATTTACCGGGACATACAGGTATGAGGGGAGCTTTGTATTGGAAAAAGAGGAAGGCGTCAGGTATTTCCTGAAATTCCCTGAAGCTTCAGATGCCCTTTGTCTTTATATAAATGACAGGGAGGCCGGATGGCTGGGAAATTTCCCGGGAAGCGTGGAAGTGACAGAGCTGGTCCTAGACGGCGAAAACAGGATCAGGGCGGACGTTACAACTACTCTTGTGTGGGAGCGCAGGGACGGCGCGTCCACTCATCTGCAGATACCCGCATCAGGGATCACAATGCAGCCGGTATTAGAAATGTACAGATAATGTACAGATAGGTAACTATTCAGCAGGTCTGTGCATGTAACTGTGAAGGTACTGAACAGTTACACAGATAGGTATAAATAATTGGAGGAATTATATAGATGAAGAAAGCTGACAGGATTTATTACGGAGGGGATTACAACCCGGATCAGTGGGATGATGCCACGATCGATGAAGATATGAGATATTTTAAGGAAGCGGGGATCAACCTGCTGACTCTGCCCGTGTTCTCATGGGCAAAGCTGGAGCCTGATGAGGGTGTGTATGATTTTGGCTGGCTGGACAGGATCATTGACAAGATATGGGAGAACGGCATCTATGTCTGCCTGGCCACACCGACTACGGCCCAGCCAGCCTGGCTCTCCACAAGATATCCCGAGGTGCTTCCTGTAGATATACAGGGGAGGAAGAGGACGCACGGGATGAGAGTCTTCTTCTGTGTAAACAGCCTGAAGTACAGGGAGAGGGCTGCGGCTGTGGCAGAGGAGATGGCTAAGCGCTATGCACATCATCCGGCCCTCGCCATGTGGCATGTGTCAAATGAATATGGCACCTACTGTTACTGCCCCACATGCCAGGCCAAATTCCGCCTGTGGCTGCGCAGAAGATACGGAACCATAGAAGAATTAAACAAGAGGTGGCATACTTCATTCTGGGGAAGGATTCTCACCAGCTTTGAAGAAGTGACGCTTCCCACAGAGCTGAACGATGACTACAGGTTCAACCCTGCCATCCAGCTGGACTATATGCGCTTTGTGACAGATTCCACGATTGAATGCTTCCAGAATGAGTATGATGTACTGAAAAAATATAATCCAGAGATTCCCATCCAGACAAATATGTCAGGATTTATTAAAAAGCTGGACCAGTTTGCCATGACAAAGCATCTGGATATAGTCGGCTGGGACAATTACCCCTGGCCCACGGACCCGGCATATTTTATAGCTATGAAGCATGATATCATGAGGGGGCTCAAAGGAGGCCAGTCATACGTGCTGACAGAACAGTCACCCAACCAGCAGAACTGGCAGCCCTACAACAAACTGAAAAGGCCCGGGGAGGTCAGGCTGCTGAGCTACCAGGCAATGGCACATGGAGCTGATACATGTCTGTTCTTCCAGATGAGGCAGTCAATAGCAGGCCAGGAAAAATTCCACGGCGCTGTGATCACACATGCAGGCCACAATAATACACGTGTGTTCCGTGAGACGGCCGCCCTGGGTGCGGAGCTGGAAAAGATAGGACAGGCATTCCTGGAAGGCAGGGTAAAAGCCAGGGTGGGAATGATCCTGGACTGGAATAACTGGTGGGCTCTGGAGCTGTCCAGCGGCCCGAGCCAGGATATGGATTATCTGAAGACATTTTCTAAATATTATAAGCCCTTCTATGAGAAAAATATCCCTGTGGATGTGCTCAGCACGGAAAGCAGCCTGGAAGGCTACAGCGTGATCGTGGCGCCTATGCTTTATATGATGAAAGACGGCATAGCAGAAAAGCTTCAGAAGTTTGTTGAGCAGGGAGGGACATTGCTCACAACAGTGATGTCAGGCCTGGCTGATGAAAACGACAGGTGCATATTTGGGGAATATCCAGGTCCGCTTAAAGATATACTGGGAATCTGGGTGGAGGAGACAGACGCCCTGCGCCCTGAAGAGCAGAACATTATAAAGATTAAGGATGGCGGGGAGAGCGGCATGACATTTGGCAGAGAGTCTTATTCCTGCGGATTTCTGTGTGATATTATCCACCTGAGGGGTGCCAGAGGGCTGGCTTCCTACGGAGAGGACTTCTATGCAGGCAGCCCGTGTGTGACAAGAAATGAATACGGGAAGGGCAGGGCTTATTATGTGGGGACACAGCCGGAGGATGATTTTCTGCTGGAGCTCACAGGCCTGATCGCGGAGGAAGCGGGAATAGAGCCTCTATATCCTGCCGCAGCAGGTGTGGAGCTGACCGCACGTGAAAATGAAAGAGGCTGTGTGGTATTTGCCATTAATAATAATGAAGAGAGCGCCTGGGTTGATTTCGGTGATGAAAGACTTGAAAACCTCATGACAGGAGAAGCAGTCACAGGAAGGACCATGCTGGCGCCGCGGGATGTGATCGTGGCAAAGATAAACAAGGACAATTAAGGAACAGGAGGATGTTATAGTATGAGTATTTTATTTCCAAAGGTGGACGGCCTGCTGCACGGGGGAGACTATAATCCTGAACAGTGGCTGGATCGGGAGGATATTCTTAAAGAGGATATCAGAATGATGAAAAAGGCCCATATCAATACAGTTACCCTGGGAGTGTTCTCCTGGTCAGTGTATGAGCCTGCGGAGGGTGAGTTTCATTTTGAATGGCTTGAGAAAATCATGGACAGCCTGTATGAAAACGGCATCTACACAGTGCTTGCCACTCCCACAGGGGCAAGGCCTGCCTGGCTGGATGCCAGATACCCTGAGGCTATGCGTGTGACCAGGGACGGGGTGAGGAACCGCCATGGTCTACGGCACAATCACTGCATGAGTTCGGAAAAATTCAGGGAAAAGGCTGAGATCATAATCAGGGAGCTGGCAGGACGTCTCGGGGGACATCCGGGACTGATCCTCTGGCATATCTCAAATGAGCTGGGAGGGGAGTGCTGCTGTCCCTCCTGCCAGGAACGTTTCCGGGAATATCTTAGAAAGAAATTTGACGGTGATATTGAAAAACTGAACCATGCCTGGTGGACTACATTCTGGAGCCACAGGTTTTCGGACTTTGATGAGATCGAAGCGCCTATGACGAACGGTGAGGGAAGCATCGGGGGGCTGAACCTGGAGTGGAAGCGTTTTAATACATGGAACATGACAGATTACATGAAATTTGAGATAGGGCTGTTAAAGGAGATCACACCTGATATCCCGGTGACAACGAATTTCATGAAAACTTATCCTTATCTGGATTACAGGGTGATGGCAAAAGAACTGGATATAATTTCCTGGGACAGCTATCCCAGATTTCACAATGATTATGAAGAGCTTAGTGATACATTTGCAGAGAATGCATTTGACCATGCCCTGATGCGCTCCATGAGCGGGGATAAGCCTTTCATGCTGATGGAGAGCGCCCCGGGCCTGGTGAACTGGCATCCTTTTAATAAACTGAAGAGGCCGGGAATCCACAGCCTTGCAGGAATCCAGGCTGTGTCCTGCGGAAGCGACACTGTCCAGTATTTCCAGTGGAGAAAGGGCAGAGGGTCATATGAGCAGTACCACGGGGCCGTGGTAGACCACCTGGGCAGGGATGACACCAGGATATTCAGAGAGGTGGAAAAGATGGGGGAAGAGCTCCTGGCCATGAAAGCGGCCGCGGGCAGCAGGGTAAAGGCGGAAGCCGCACTGCTTTTTGACTGGGAGAACCGCTGGGCCCTTGATGATATGGCCGGCGCCAGCCAGGAGAAAAAGCAGTATGAGAAAACCTGTCTTCTGCAGTATAAGAGCTTTCTGAGAATGGGAGTGGAGATGGATATCGTGTCCATGAATGATGATCTGAGCTCCTATAAAGTAGTGGCAGCCCCTATGCTTTATCTTCTTAAAAACGGTGCGGCAGAAAATCTGCGCTCCTATGTGGAAAATGGCGGTAGGCTGATAGCCACATATCTGACGGGATATGTGGATGAAAATACACTCTGCTATCTGGGAGGATTTCCGGGAGACGGACTGACAGAGCTTTTCGGGCTTTACAGTGAAGAGCTGGATACACTGTATCCGTCTGATAAGAACGAGGCTGTGTTTACAGACGGGACCATCTGCAGCATCAGGGATTTTGCAGAGATACTGAAGGTGAAGGATGCAGACATTGTGGCCTCCTACGGGATGGATTTCTATGCCGGGACTCCGGCCGTCACCCGGAAAAGGTCAGGCATGGGAGAAGCCTGGTATATAGGCGCCCGGCTTGATCAGGCGGGTATGGAGAAGATATACCGGACCTGCTTAACAGAAGCGGGCGCTGCAGTTATGGAGCTGCCTGAGGGTGTTGAATACAGGGTCAGAAGCGATGGGGAGCATGATTATGCTTTTTATCTGAATGAGACAGATCATGAGGCAGCGCTGCCGGATGCATCCGGGGTTGATCTGCTGACAGGGAAAAGAGCAGAGGGACTAACTCTAAGGGCTTACGAGGCAGCAGTATTAGAGTCGGATGCGCTCTGATCAGGACGGAGGAAGAGGCTTGAAGATATTTATAAATACAGCTGCCGGGAACGGCCATGATACGTGGCAGCTTGCAGTGCGCTGGATGATGACAGAAGAAGATACCGGAGGGTCAGACAGAGCTGCCCAAAATGCAGACTTCATACGGATCAGGATCGAAGATGCAGCGGACAGTGCAGATGAGACTGCCCCGGAGGTGATCTCACAGACTGAATATCTGCTTTGCGGCAGCGGGGGAACATTCAGGGTACAGATAAAAGGTGTCAGGCCATGGAGTCCGGCAGACCCTGTATTGTACACAGCAGATATACTCTTAAGCTTCCGGGGGAGAGAGATAAAAGTCCGGGAGAGAGTGGGCTTTCGAAGTATAGAAAAGAGAGGGAATAAAGTATTCTGGAATGGGGAGCAGATGAAGCTGAAGGGGATCTGTTTCAGGGAAAAGCCGGGAATGACAGAGGATGAGCTGTACCGGGTTCTTATGATGTTCAAGGAAGCGGATATCAATTATCTGAGAAGTATTTACGGGCCTTTTGGCCGGACAATGCTCTGCTTATGTGATGAACTGGGATTCTGGGTGGAAGACACAGCGCCCCTTTACGGCGTGGGGGATTCCCGCCCCGCCACACAGAACAGCCCCGCCCATCTGGAGTCTGATTATATGGGGCCATTTCGCAGAATGACAGAGGAGTCTTTCTCCCATGTGAGCATCCTTTTGTGGTCACTTGGGCATGACTGTATCTGGGGCAGGAATTTCAGAAAAATGTACGAGTACATAAAAGGACTGGATGATACAAGGCTCATAAATTTCCATCTCCCTATGACAATACCTGCTGAGGAACCGCAGATGGATGTGTGGTCAGTAAATTATATTGACTGGAGACAGCCTGCGGATGAACACTATGACCAGATGGTGATCTTCCATACCCAGGGAGCACACAATGAGATCGGGTATGCCACAGGCCGGGCAGAAGATTATACTATGCCGGCACTGCATGATATCTATGCGCCGGCGCCCTGCCGCAGCCTGGACGAGATAGAGCGCGACCCCGGGATCAGAGAGTTCTGGGGGGAGAGCCTGAAACGCCACTGGGAAAAAATGGAGAGCATGCCGGGATGTCTGGGCGGCGCCATACTTGCGGCAATTGATGAGGAGGGCGTTGTCCTGGACGGTAAGGGGGCTGAGATACCTGAGATCAGAGACATCAAGTGGGGTATTCTGGATGCGGGACATAACCCTAAGCCGGAATACTTCCATGTAAAGATGGTATACAGAGAGCATCCCGCCTTTGTGAAAAAGGAGCTGCCCGGGGAAGCTGTAGTGACTAACGGTATATACGAGTATTATTTTTCCAGGGAGAGCTGTCTGATGACAGGAGCATATGTGAAGAAAGCAAAGATCCTGGATGGAGGGCCGTATCTGCAGGCCACAAGGCTGAAGCTGGAAAAATGGCAGGGGATGGGACTGGAAATACTGACAGCCGGGCCTGGCATCAATAAGGGAGCAGCTTTAGTGAAGATGAGAGGCAGCTACGGAAATGTGTGTGATATAGAATTCACCATGACGCTGTCTCCTGACGGGAAGATCAGGACAGAGTATGAAGTACTTAAATTATCAGCCTTCATGCCCCATACAGTGAAGGCAGGCATCGGCCTGGATCCCGGAGGTCTGGATGAGAGAGGGCTCGCTTTTCGCACTGCCGGAAAAATGGAGAAATTTTCCTGGGAGAGAGAAGGGCTGTGGGACTGGTATCCCCAGGGACATCCGGGCGCCGGAACAGGATCAGCCGCGGCCGCAGAGAAGGAAGCATTTCACAGCATGAAGCATCATATCCGCAGGGCTTTCATATCCAGGCAGGAGGACGGCGCAATGATCCGGGTACACTCAGATGGCAGCCACAGTGTCAGGCTGGAGGAGTGGCCTGATGACAGGATGGTGATTGATGACAGGGACAGCAGGATTGTCTATGAAGGAAACTGGCTGCAGATGGATGACGGCTGCGGAAATTATATGGACACAGAGACCATGAGCGCCAGGGCTGGAGATAAGGCTGTCTGCAGATTTAAGGGAACCGGGATCGCCGTGTATGGCCCCACCGATATCATATGCGGTAAATGTGATGTGATCCTGGACGGCAGGACTGCAGCCGTTGAGATATCACAATATCCAAAACCTGTAGAATTCATGACTATGAGCAGAGGGTATGAAAAGAGATACAGAGTCTGCCTCTTTCATGTATCAGGTCTGGAGTATAAAGAGCACCTTCTGGAGATCAAAGTGCGGGGAGACAAGGAGGCGGGAGCACAGGACACATATACTTCCATAGATTATTTTGTAGTGGAATCACCTGAGTATCCTGTTTCCCAGAGGCTTATCATCAACAATGATTTCAACTATGCGCGGCTTGTCCAGGGAAACTATATGAATGATAAGGTGGCGCTGAAAGCAGGGATAAAAGAAGGATGCACTATCAGCATAGGAAGGGAGAGGCAGGAATGGAAAGTATGACAGATAAGAAAAAGACATCCTCCGGCAGCCCGGCAGGAAAAGGCCAGGCCTGGGATCAGGCAGAGGATTACAGCAGAATACCGGGAACAGCTGTAAAGCCATACTGGTCAGCTGCAGCTGCAGTTCCTGTGATTTCTCTGGACGGTCCGTGGGAGGTAAAGCACACGGATTCTTTGGAGAAGGAGATTGGATCAGTAATTCAGACAGGCTGGCGGCAGATAGATATCCCTTCAGATATGAATGCCCACAGGGATTCAGACTTTACCGGGAAATATGTATACAGGAGGCTTATAGAGGTACCGAAGCTTGTCAGAGGCAGCCATATCGTACTCAAATTTGAGGGGGTGAACGGCTTTGCCCAGGTCTGGATCGACGGCAGGGCCGCTGCCTCACACAAGAATGGCTTTGTGTCCTGGAGCGCTGATATCACTGAGCTTGTAGAAGGCAGGAAGGAAGCTTATCTGTATGTCACTGTGGATGAGACAGCAGACAGAGTATGTTCCTTCAATCATGGGGGTATCCTTCACAGTGTATTTATGTACTGTCTGCCGGAAGCTTGGCTGGATGGGGTATATCTGACCACCAGCTTTGAAAATGGATATGAAGACGCCGTGCTGCGGGCCGATGTGACCATCTGCGGGCAGAAAACAGGAGATGAGCTTCTTTTTAAGGTATATCCGCCGGACGGTATCCAGGAATATGAACTGCAGATCTCCACACAGGGGGGAGAAAGAGGGCACAGCACAGCTGTCATAAATATGAAAAACCCCCTGAAGTGGGATGCCGAGCATCCATGGCTCTACCGCCTTGAGATCTCGCTTATCCGAGACGGACAGGTGCTGGAAAAGGCCGGGCGCTTTTTCGGAGTCAGACAGATCGAGAGAAGAGAGAACCGTCTTTACGTGAACGGTCAGGAGGTAAAGCTTCGGGGAGTATGCCGCCATGAGATCACTCCTAAAAATGGAAGGGCTGTTACGAAGGAGATCATAGATAAGGATATCAGCCTGTTCAAAGAGGCAAACTGTAATTACATCCGTACCTCCCACTATCCGCCAAGTGAGTATTTTCTGGAGGAGTGCGACAGGCGCGGGATGTACGTGGAGGATGAACTGGATCTGGCTTTTATTGCCAAAAACCTGGATTATACGCAGAGAGATCCGGCATATACGGACCGTTATCTGTCTGTATTCGCGGAGGTTCTGGCCAGAGATTACAGCCACCCTTCAGTCCTGATCTGGTCATTGGCAAATGAGGCCTTCGGAGGTTACAACTATGACCTCCTGAACCGTTTTGCACATAGGATGGACAGGACTCGTCCCACAAAGTTCAGCTATCCCATGACTATGCAGGCTGAACATGAAGGGATAGATATCTGGAGCATCCACTATGCAAATGTGGAGGGAGAGGCGGATAAAAAATGTGATAATGTAAGTGTGGGATATACAGAAGGCCATGATGTCCCTATTCTGAATGACGAATATGTGCACATCCCGTGCTATAACAGGAGAGAGCACAGGAGAGATCCTAATGTGCGGCATTTCTGGGGGGAGAGCCTCAGAATGTTCTGGGAAAAGATATGGGAGACTAAGGGCGCCCTGGGCGGCGCCATCTGGGCAGGAATCGATGAGACTGACATGTTCACAGATACAAGGAAGAATTTTCCCATGACGAAAAGAAACGGAGATACATGTCTGGAATGGGGGATTATTGATATCTGGAGAAGAAGAAAACCCGAGCACTATATGACAAGGAAGGCTTATACGCCTGTGCTTATCCGGGAGAAGACATTTAAGTGGGCAAATGGCTGTGCGCTGATACAGGCGGAGAATCGTTTCTGCCACACAGATCTTTCGGAAGTGCGGATCGAATGGAATGTACCGGGAAATACAGGAAGCATACCAGGGCCGCAGGCCGCCCCCGGGGAGACAGTGATCATATCAATTCCGGCTCAAAATGCAGGATCAGGTGCGGAAGATGCGGCCGCTCCCCGGGAACTGGAACTGAAAATCTTTGATGCCTTTGGAAACCAGGTGGATGAATACTGCCTCAGGCCGGAAGGACGGCAGGTACAGAGCGGCGGCAATGATACGCAGGCAGGTCAACAGCAGGTGTCAATAGATGAAACGGCAGATCAGACAGAGGTTGGCAATGATGATTTTAAATTCTGTTTTTCAAAGAAGACAGGTCTTCTGACTTGTGCCAAAAGGGGAGGAGAACTTCTTCTGATGGGCGGCCCCATTCTGCATGTACCTTATCTGACACTGGGAGAGTGGAAGCTTCGGAGCATATGTGCAGAAAAGGATGAAGGAACGTCAGAGGCAGCAGTCCGCATCTCCGGCAGCTATACAGGTACCGCCGATGTCACATTTACGATCAGGATCAGGCGGGATGCATCCTTTGTGACGGAATACAGGATTGACCGGCTGTATGCTGTCATGCCCAGGGAGAAGAAACTGCGTGTGGGAGTGGATGCCGGAGGGCTGGATGAACTTGGCATATCATTTATAGCAGCTCCGGGGATGGACAGTCTTGGCTGGAAGAGAGAAGGACGGTATACTCTGTATCCTGAGGACCATATTGCCAGACTGGAGGGGATCGCGGGACGGTTCAGCAAAGGCAGTATTTTTGCAGAAGAGCCGGACATCCCATGGGCACAGGAAATGAAGAATTATATCCTGAATGGTATCTATGACGTAGATTACAGAGGGACAGCAGACTTCAGAAGCCTGAAGGAAAATATATATACTGCCAGTCTGTATAAGAAGAGCATAACACACGCTGTCACTGCTGTATCTGACGGCAGCTGCCACGTTCGGGCCGAGGTTTTAGAGCCGGAAGAATACCTGGTTTCTGACAGGGATGAAAGGATAAAATACCATGGCGCCTGGTATCCTGTGGAGGATTTTAGCGGCTGCAGGGGAAATACAGAGACAGTCAGCTGTGAAAAAGGAGCTTTTGCGGAATTTACTTTCTGCGGAACAGGAATCGTGTGGTTTGGCTCTGTGGACACTATAAATGGGATTGCAAAGGTATGGCTGGACGGCAGACTTGCGGATAAATGCATCAGCCAGAAGGTGGCGGGTGTGGATTTTCCGGGCTCTGCTGCAGGATACGACAAAAAATATGGTTATCCGCTCTATTATGTATCCGGGCTTCCGGCAGGAGAGCATACTATACGAATAGAAGTATCAGGAGAGAAGACGGCAGATTCAGGAGGCTGCTATATATCAATCGATTATTTCAGAATACTGACAGAAGGGCGGCCGGAACCTGTGAAGCTTGCCGTGCTGAACGACTTTAATTATCCGCAGATATCATGGGGAAATTATAAGAAGCCGGCTATACGCATCAGTTCCGGTTATCACAATCAGGTGGAGATGGTGCTGTCTGTCCGCACATGAAGCTGTTACTGTTCACTCCGTGACCAGTAACACGCTTCGCGATGCACAGAAACGGCCAAAAGTGCCGTTTCGCGCTGCAGCCCTCGGGATTTTCGTGCAAAATACGCACGAAAACACCTCGCGGGACGGTGACGTGTGAATAGTAACCATGAAGCTTACACTTTTATACATCAAGCAGTTGCTTGACATATTTCACAGTATAATTTAAACTAAAATTATAAAAAGAGGAACATCGTGAAAGGAAGTGCTGCTATGGCAATACCACAAAAACAGATATACACAGAAACCGACTATTATGATCTTCCAGAGGATGTTCGGGCCGAACTGATTGACGGGCAAATTTATTATCAGGCGGCGCCCAGCCGGGCGCATCAAAAAATTTTATCAGAATTGCATATCACTATCGGGACTTACATCAGGTCAAAGGGCGGCTCCTGTGAAGTCTATCCTGCCCCATTCGCTGTTAAATTGCATGAGGACAGGAAAACCATAGTGGAACCGGATATAAGCGTTATATGCGACCATAACAAACTTACGGACCGGGGCTGTACAGGGGCACCGGATTGGATTATTGAAATTGTTTCCCCAGGCAATTCCAGCCATGACTACATCCGCAAACTGAACCTATACGCGGATGCAGGCGTTCGTGAATACTGGATTGTGAACCCTGTGCAGGAATCTATCTATGTATACCATCTGGAAGAAACTAAATTCGGGACAAACGCCTACTCTTTCCAGGACAAAATAAAGGTCAATATCTATGATGATCTATGGATTGACTTCAAGGAAATCACCCTGTAATCATTTTCAGCAATCTGGCAGCAGGCGGGAGTTACTTCTCTGCTGCCTTTTTCTTATCCCTTAAATCAGCCTGTTTAAGACCTCCTTCATGCTGCGAAGCCCGGACCTGGCTAAATAGCTGTCATCTTCAATAGTCTGGATCAGTGATGACACAGTAAAATCTAATTGTATTTTTCGAAGCACATCTATGCAGTGCCTGGCTGTTTCCTCCTGTATGATCCGCCCGGTCCTGTCCATCCAGGACTCTATGGCATCTATGTTCATATTCAGCTCATGGCGGGATGCATTCAGGTCAAACTGTGCATCTGCAGTTAAATTGCAGACTGACCAGCCTATGCCAAGAGGCAGGATGACCTGAGGATTTATATTCAGCAGGATCCCATCCTGGTATAAAACCGGTTTTCTGATATGCAGGTCTTCGCCTGCATAATTGTCTGAAATGAGGTCATTTTGAAAGAATCTGAAACTGTTGTTACTTATTTCAGGAAGCGGGTAGCTGTTCTCAAAATCATATAGTGATACATTGTATAGAATCTGGAATTCATTTTCATCACAATAGATAATATTAAATGTATAATCCCGGGATTCGTAATCCTGGGCACTGTAATCCTGGGAGTATGTATATGGCTGCCAGGTCATTGATTTATAATAATCTTCACTGTCTTCAGTTTCATAGCTCAGCTTTGTCTCGTACTCCAGGTCTTCCAGCTGCTCCAGACCCAGAATGCCATCACGGCTGTTCTCCTCATCCGGGTCGCTGTATACCTTTACAAGGGATTTTACGAGTTCTCCCCGGTGGAAGAGAAATGCGTTTACAGCCTGCCATTCAATACCTGATTCAGGCTTATCTATCCGGGTTTTTATAAAAAGGATTCCACTTCCTTTACATTTTTGATCCAGGCGGTTTTTTTGGATACTCTCTGTATTGAAATTGTTATTGATTTTGACACACTGAAGCTCGTAATCAACAATGTCCATGATCCTGCCGTTGTCAATAGGGAAGGTGAAGCTGGGGTATTGGCTCATATACAGCTCAATCTCGCCTTTTACGTTAAAAATTAATTTACTTAACTGGACATCGTCGTTTTGGGCAGCTTTTTCTGCCAGCCGTATAAACTCTTCCCGGCGGGCATATATGATTCCTTCAGGGTCTGCTGCCTCTGTCAGGAGTTTTATTTTGCCGGGCAGCATACTTTTTTTTCTGTCTTCCTGTTTTTCTATTATTATCTTTTCGAGGAGCCTTTTATCCAGCTGATACTTATGAATAGTGCTTTTCCTCAGTTTTTCAATATTTTCATATTCCTGTATAACAGTGAGGATGTTTTCTATGAAATAATCATCCTGTCTGCCCCGGGGCAGTAAGCAGAGGCTCTTATCCAGCCGGTATAAGCTGTCCAGATCGATCACCGCGATGGGGACACTGGGATATCTGAAAGTTAAAATCAGATATTCTTCCAGTTCTTTAAAAGAGAATCTGTTTTTTACTTCAAGCTTCACTGTTGTCCCTGTTATATCTGATTCAGGGTGCCTTTCGATAAATGCAATTGTACTCTTTCCCTCGATCTCGGCTTTTATTTTCTTTTCACCTGTTTTCTGGGAGGAGATCTCGATCTTATCTGCTTTTGTAAGGCAGGAGGCAAATCCAATGCCAAATTTTGCTATTGCCGGAAAAGCAAATGAACTCCGCCCCCTTTTTAATTTATAGCCGGAGCTGGCAGCTTTAAAGAGATAGTTTTTGATGCCCTCCTCAGACATGCCTATGCCTGTATCAGATACATACAAAAGCCCCTTTTCGGCGGAATAAAGGACGTATACTCTGTCTTTGACGCCCCAGCTCCTGGGCGACGCAAACTCTAACACATTAGATTCATCTGAATAATATTTTAAAAGAACAGCGTCAATGGCATTCTGTATCAGCTCTCTTATATAGTCCGTCTGGTTTGTATAAATATTTTTTGTCAGGATATCCCACAGGGCGCCCTCCTCATCCAGCTGGAAGCGTATCTCTTCCACAAGGAAATTTGCGCCGGGGTCCGGTTTTATTTCAAAAGAGAGCCCTGGGAGCCTGAGCTTTTTAATATCGTGTGTCCCAATGCTCTGGAAATAATGCGTGTTTGCGTACATGATCTCATTGTCCAGGTATTTCAGCCAGGCATTCCAGATTTTATAGCGCTCCCTGTTTGAGGTCTTGACTCCCACCTCTATACCCTCAGGAGAGTAATTGTATTTTGTGAGTTCAAGGTGTCTTTCGTGGTGTTCTATGGAAATTTTATTCTGGTAATATGACGGATTCAGATGCATATTAAATTCACTTGTCCTGCCTTCCTCAAGATCCATCAGATCACCGGTGCGCAGAAGCACTGCCAGCAAGCCGTACCTCAGCCTCTGGCCCTGTATAGTATCATTCTTTCTGAAAGTTTCATCAGAATAGAGCTCTTCAATATCCCGGCCATGAGCTTCGCAGACAAAAACAACACAGTCCCTGATCCTTCTGTGCTCACTGTACATCCCCAAATATTTTTCGCAATATTGTATGATGGGCTCCCTGGCATACAGATGGTGGCAGGACCGCTGTTTTTCTTTATCTTCAATATCAGTCAGTGTCATACCTATATCATGAAACAGGGCTGACATAATAAAACAGAAGATTTCCACATCTGTCAGCCGGTCTTTAAAATCGTCGCTGAGAATATCATTAATATAGTCTATAATGCGCAGAGAATGCTGTATGCCGTGTTCTGTGAAACCGGGAAAGTTGGTTTTAATAAATTCCAGCACAGGAGCAACAGCGGTCTCCATATTAAGCAGTGAACCCGCCAGGCTGATTGTAAAAGAATCTTCTTTTCGTGCTTCTAGTAATTTATACATTCTGCATGTTCTTAATATCTTTTGCATATGATTCCTTTCTGCTGCAGCGCCAAAATGCTGTAAACAGCATTTTGTGTGCATCGCGGAGCGTTGTTATAGGTCAGACGGCTGCCAAATGGCAGACGGCTGAACTGTAACATTTCTTTAACCAATTATAGCATGAATACTTGTACAGGGGGTTAAAAAATGATACCATGGATCATAACGATACATCAGATATGTGCATTAACTGCGCAGGAATATGATGCAGGAGTGAAGTAACCAACAAATTTACAGAGAAATGGGGAGCAGATACCATGTATGAAAGAATGCTGGATAAAATGAACAGGCCGTCAATTGAAGAATTCAGGTCCTTCATAGGCAGCCGGGAGGATATGTTTGAAAATTTGGATGATTTTATGGGGGAGGTGCAAAATATTCAAAGGGAGCTCAGATTCCCTTACGGAAACCACTATGGCTGGGGAATCAAGTATTCAGTCAGGAAGAAACATATATGTGATATTTTTGCGGAGAAGGATGCTTTCACTGTTATGATGAGGCTGTCAAACGACCAGTTTGAAGGCTTATACAGCGGCTTGTCAGCTTATACAAGAGAATACATAGATAATAAGTACCCCTGCGGCAGCGGGGGATGGATCCACTACAGGGTCTTAGAGCCGGAGCATCTTGAAGATGTGAAGAAAATGCTCGGTGTGAAGCTGCACGCATAACCGGGTTTTTACATTAAAAGTGATCAGGAGCAAGTGAAATCAACTGTGAGTAGAATTATCCAGCCAGGCTCAAATAACAAGTTATTGTATGTCAGGGATAAGAATATTACAATCTTCCTATAGACGGCAGCACAAAGGAAAAGGAGAATACAGTTATGCTTGATAATAAGAAGATTGGTGAGTTTATAGCTTCAAAAAGAAAAGAGTCAGGGCTGACACAGTCGGATATTGCGGAAAAATTGGGAGTATCCTTTCAGGCAGTTTCAAAATGGGAAAATGGTACTCTGCCCAACATTTAACTGCGGCGTGGGGATGATCATGGTGGTGGGGAAGGAATATAAAGACCAGGCCATAAAGCATATCATGCCTTGCTGTGACTGCTATGAGATAGGAAGAATCATAGCAGGGAGCAGAAAAGTTGTATTTAAAAATCATTTCAGCTGGTAATATTAATCATAAAAGCGATAATATTCATCACAAAAGTAGTTGAAGAACCGGAAAGAGCTATGCTAATGTTTAAAGTAATAAGCTCTTTACAGGTGCAGACAGATGGGAAATAGAGGAAAGCAGCCGTCAGTTGGACAAAGGCCATAAATTCTGTTAGGATTATTTACAGAGTTTATGGCCTTTATCTGTTTTTAGGAGGGGGAGGAAAATGAAAAAGAAGCAGAAGCCGCTTTATTTGAACAGGGCAATTTCAATGATCGTGATGGTTGGATACAGTGCTTTTTTAATACTGATGCTGATCATGGACTGGTACCTGATACGTGAATACCAGTACGAGAACAGGAGGGTGGAGCAGGCCGCCCTGAATTCATATATTGATAAGACCAGGAGCTATATGGACAGGATTGACAGGCAGTTATACGATATATATGCAAATGACGAGAATTTTCAGGCTCTGCAGAAGAAGGAAGAGCCGGTAGATGAATTCGGACATGCATATGAGCTGAAGGAAACATTGAATAAGAGAATGCTGGCGGAGGAGAATATGAGCGGTTTTTTTGTATTCTATGATAACCGTCAGAAGTCCTGGTACTATACGAATCTGGCCAAGGTGAGGGCTGAACAGACAGCAGAGATAAAAGAGATCCTCCTGCGCCATCTGGAAAATGATGGGAAGATGAGGAGCTGGATATCCCTGACTGTAGACGGAGACACGAACCTGGCTACATATTATGAGAAGGACAGAGTGGCTGTATTTGGCATCCACAGTATGAAAAACATGGAACAGGAGCTGCGGGAAAGCATGGGCAAAGAGATAAGCGTCATCCTGCTGGACAACGGGATAGCGCTGGAGAATAAAGAGCTTTCAAAAGAGCTTGGACTCTCAGAAACGGTACAGTCATACTCAGATTCATTCCAGATGAAAAAGGGGAAATACCAGCTGTACGGGCGCCGTATCCCAAATATGGATCTGTGGGTGTGCACTGCGTATCCTGTCAATATATGGAGCGTTATGACTGTACAGCAGCTTTTTTTGCTGATCCTGACCGGAATCTCTGTATTTGCAGTGGGCGTAATGTACAGATTTGTGCGCAGGGAAGTAGTCCGTCCCCTCCATCAGCTGACAGACACCATGAATACTATACGCAGGGGCGGAAGCAGGGAAGTCCCCCGAATGGATGCGCGGTTTTACGAGATACAGGAAGTGAATGATACATTAGGGGAGATGGTCAGAGAACTGGAAAAACAGAAGCTGCTTGTATATGAGGAAATCATTGAGAAGCAGAAAGCCCAGATGCAGTATCTGCAGCTTCAGCTGAAGCCCCATTTCTATCTGAACGGACTGAAAACATTAAATGCCCTGGCCATAGAGAACCAGACAGGAAAGATGCAGGAGCTGATACTGAATCTGTCTGCCCATCTGCGCTATCTGCTGCAGGCGGAGAGGGAATTGGTGCCTCTGCGCATGGAACTGGAGTTTGTGGAGAATTATGTCAGCATGCAGAAGCATATCACCGGGCGTCCTGTGAACTGCAGCATTGTGAGGGATGGTGAAGCAGACAGCTGGCTCGTACCTGTGCTGGCAGTGCATACCTTTGTGGAGAACAGTGTAAAGTACGCACGCCTGGGCGGAAGCAGCATACCTCTTGAGATACAAGTATCTGCAAGCCTGCTTGCCGCGGAGGAAGGCCGGTTTTTAGATTTGATCATACAGGACAACGGGCAGGGCTATCCTGATGAAATTCTGGAGGAAATCAATGGAGATACTGCTGTTGGGACAAGGTGTGTGGGGATCAATAATATTAAACGGCGCTGCCAGCTCTTATATGGAGAGAGGGCGGAGTACAGCTTCGCTAACTGTGACGGGGCTATGAGTGAATTAATAATACCGGAAAGGAAGCAGGAAGATGAATGTTTTGATTGTAGATGACCAAAAGGCGGTTGTGGAAAGCCTGAAGAACGGGATACGCTGGGAGAGGCTGCCTGTGGAAAAAATATATACAGCCTGTAGTGCAAAAGAGGCGAAGCTGGTCCTTATGAATTTTGAGACGGATGTGCTGGTGAGTGATATTGAGATGCCGGAGGAAGACGGTATCTCACTGTGCAGATGGGCAAAAGAGAAGTTTGAGGGGCTGGAATGTATTTTCCTTACGTCCCATGCAGAGTTTGAGTATGCCAAAGAAGCCATCAGAATGGGAGGCTTTGACTATATCCTCCAGCCTGTGAGGTATGAGGAGGTGGAGAAGGTGCTTTTAAAAGCCTGGGAAAAGATCAGCAGGCAGAAGAAGATACTGCAGATCATGGATACCCGGAAAATGGTAATACAGCAGAGAAATACCATACTGGACGCCATGATCTCAAAGATGCTGCAGGGTAAGGAGGAGGACGCAGGCCAGATTTATTCCCATTTTCACGAAATGTTCAGAACAGAATATAAAGACTGTGGGATATGTCCTGTACTGGTGCAGATCAGGAAGTGGAAAAAGATAACAAATGTGTGGGATGAGAAGCTTGTGAGAATGGTGCTGTGCAATGTGATGGAAGAACTTTTCCGGGAGGAAGACGGAAAGGCAGGGGTTTCCTGTCTGAGGGAGAACAGGTACTGGGTATTTTTGATCCTGGAAAAGGAAAAAGCGGGAGAGGAACTGGTGAGACAGAAAATCATGGCCTTCTACCAGTTCATAGACAGCAATATGGATTTTTCAATTGCTGTCTATCCCCCTGACCCATTATTTGAACAGGATTTCGTGAAGGCTTTCAACAGGCTGGGGCAAAGGGCAGATAATAATAAGGACAGGCAGAGAGGCATTTTCTGGGAGGATATTCCTGATGAGATCCGGGAAACAGAAGAAGATCCAATTGAGAAATCTATCCAGTATATAAAGCAGAATTTGAATAAGAACATCTCCAGAACAGATGTGGCAGGATACGTACATTTAAATGAAGAGTATTTTTCCAGGCTTTTTAAGCAGGAAACAGGGGCTACCTTCAAAGATTATATCCTGATGGAGAAGATGAAGGCGGCGCAGAAGCTTTTGGAAAAATCCAGGCTGTCAGTGAGCATCATAGCCTCTAAAGTAGGATACGATAATTTTTCCCATTTCTCTAAAATGTTTAAAAAGGTTACGAATCAGACTCCGCAGGAATACCGCAAAGAGAAACAGAAGTCATAAAAACAACAATGGATATCATGAAAGTAGCAGTTTTTTATGAAAAGCCTTGGGAAGGCAATGGAGACATCACAAAAAGAATAAACAGAATCATAAAAACAGCAGAGAAAACAGACAGGAAAAAGTAAAATAACATCATCAGAAGCCTGTTGGAAAACGGGGCGGTAAAAGAGAAATGGAGGATGTTAGTATGAGAAGAGGTTTTAAAAAGACGATTGCATTTGCAGGAGCGGCGGCTATGGCATTATCCCTGACAGCATGCGGGGGAGGAAGCGGCAGTGCGAAGGGCAGCAATGAAAGCAGCAAAGAAGGGGCGGCAAAGGATGAGGTTACAAGTGTAAATGTGCATATTCCCACAGCTTATGACCTGCCCGATGCACAGCTTGTGGAGGATGAGATCAATAAGATCACAGAAGATAAGTATAAGCTCCATCTGGATCTTAACTTTATTTCCACAGGAAACTGGCTGAACCAGTCCAATCTGCTGTTTACAGGAGATGAAGCAGACGTGATTGCCGTATATTCCACACCCCTGACTACATATGTGAGAAACGGACAGCTGGCAGACCTGACAGATTATTATAATAATTCCACAGAAGGGATGAAAGGTATCTGGTCGGAGGCGGAGATAAACGGCACCTCAGTTAATGGAAAGATCTATGCGATCCCAAATATGAGAAACTTTGGAAATTATTTCGGCGTGACTGTAGATAAAGATATTGCGGCGGAATATGGATGGGAGGCAGGACAGAAGATTACATTTGAAGATCTTGACAAATTCCTGGCGGATATGCATGAGAAATATCCTGACCGCTACGGACTTGCACCCCAGGGCGGTGACACGCTGATCGGACAGTGGAGCTGGGATGGCCTGGGTGATACAAAGATGATAGGGGTCCTGCCCGATCAGGGCCAGTCCACAGAAGTACAGAACCTGTTTGACACAGATGATTTCCAGGATTTCTGTAACTGGGCGCATAAATGGTATCAGGACGGCTATATCATGAAAGATATTTTAAGCAATACAGAGCCCTGGCAGGGTATGATCAGAAACAAAAAAGCAGTGGCGGCGCTTAACAACTATGGGCCGAATAAGCTGGAAGGAATGATTAATGTAGTTATCCTGGATAAATGGGTTCCGGCCGGAAATTATCAGGATCTCTGCTATGGAATCAGTATGAACTCCAAAAAGAAGGACGCTGCATGGAAAGCCATGGAGATCCTCTATACAGATAAAGAGGTGGGGATTCTTCTGAATAATGGTATTGAAGGAAAGCATTATGTAAAAAATGAAGACGGTACCATTTCGATCCCAGACGGAAAATCAG
This sequence comes from Murimonas intestini, assembly GCA_003148945.1. Taxonomy (GTDB): domain Bacteria; phylum Bacillota; class Clostridia; order Lachnospirales; family Lachnospiraceae; genus Murimonas; species Murimonas intestini. The sequence continues at coordinate 313,842 of QGGY01000003.1, forward strand.
CAGCTGACTGTGGATATGGGATGTCAGAACTGAACTGGATCACACCTTATTCAGCAAATTCCTATCCTCTGCAGACAAATGGGGCGGATTATTTTGAAAAGCTGAAAGACTTCAATGCTTCCACATTAAAATCGAAGGCAAATGGATTTTTCTTTGACAATACAGAAGTGGCAGACCAGTATACTGCCTGCTGCAATGTAATGGATAAATACTATAAGGCATTGATGTCAGGCGCTGTAGATGTTGAAAGTACAGTCAAACAGGCGAATGAAGAGTTAAAGGCGGCTGGCATTGACGACATCATCAAGGCTAAACAGGAACAGCTGGATGCTTTCTTTGCCCAGCAGACGAAATAGGACGTGCGGAGTAAGGAGGGTACTATGGCAACTACAGCAAAGCCGGGGGGAATTCGAAGAACCAGCATGGCCAAAAGAAAAATGACATTGGCATTGTTTTCTATGATGGTTCCGGGACTTATCTACCTGGTCATCAATAATTATATCCCCATGGCGGGACTGACCATCGCATTTAAAAAGTTTGATTACAGTAAGGGGATCTGGGGCAGTGAATGGTGCGGACTGAGCAACTTTACATATCTTTTCAAGACCCGGGATGCTTTTAATATTATCAGGAATACAGTACTGTACAATCTTGTGTTTATTGTCCTTGGGACAATACTGGCTGTCACAGTGGCCATCATGCTGAACCTTCTGAGGGGAAGCATGAATAAAAAGATATATCAGACAGTGATCCTGATCCCATATCTGATCTCTATGGTAGTAGTATCTTATATTGTCTACGGGTTTCTCAGCCAGGAAAATGGATTTTTAAACAGTATGATCGTATCAGCGGGCGGTGAATCCGTCAGCTGGTACACACAGTCCAAATACTGGCCGTTTATACTGACAATAGTGAACCTGTGGAAAGGTTTCGGCTATACAAGTATCCTGTATTACGCCACAGTCATCGGAATCGACTCATCTTTGTATGAGGCGGCCACAGTGGACGGCGCCGGCAGATGGAAACAGATCTGGCACGTTACTCTTCCCGGACTGAGAGGTACTATCATCACTATGGTACTTTTAAATATAGGCCGCATGTTCTACTCAGATTTTGGATTGTTTTACCAGGTGCCCATGCGTTCAGGCCTTATCTCTTCTGTGACTGATACAATAGATGTATTTGTTTACAAAGCACTGACACAGCTTAACGATGTGGGACGTGCTTCAGCGGCAGGATTTATGCAGTCTGTTCTCGGATTTATTCTGGTATTTGGCGCAAACATGATAATCCGTAAAGTAGATGAAGAAAGCGCATTATTCTAGGAGGAAATAACATGGTAAGCAGAAATAAAACAGGGCAGGCGGTCCTGAACATAATATTTATCTTGCTGACGGCAGCAGCAGTAGCTCCGTTTCTTTTACTGGTTTCCTCCTCTCTGACAAGTGAAGCATCACTTGTCAGAGAAGGATACTGTTTCGTTCCCCACGAATTTGACCTGGGGGCGTATACATACCTGTTTAAGAGCGGAGCCAAGATACTCAGGGGCTATGGCATAACTATACTTGTCACTGTGATGGGAACTACTCTCAGTGTGCTTTTGACGACTTTGTTTGCGTATCCCCTGTCCAGAAAAGAGCTGCCGTTCAGGTACGGCTTCTCCTTCTTTGTATTTTTTACAATGCTGTTTAATGGCGGGCTGGTTCCCACATATATGATGTGGACTCAGGTTTTTCATATTAAGAATACTATTTTTGCCCTGCTTCTTCCGTCCCTGCTCATGAATGCATTTTATATCATCATGATGCGCTCATTTTTTACTTCTAACATTCCGGATGCGCTTGTGGAGGCGGCCAGGATAGATGGAGCCGGTGAGTACAGGATATTGTACAGGATCGTACTTCCACTTTCCAAGCCGATGATGGCTACTATCTCTCTCATGGTAGGGCTGGGATACTGGAACGACTGGATGAACAGTCTCTATTATGTCTCAGATGAGAAAATGTTCAGCATACAGGCGATCTTAAATACCATCATTACGAATATCCAGTTCCTCATGAGCAGTTCCAGCACTGCCAGCTCCGGCATGGATGTGAGTACACTGCCCAGTGTGGGGATCAGGATGGCGATCGCTGTGATAGGGGTTGTGCCTGTTTTATGCATCTATCCGTTCTTCCAGAAATATTTTGTGAAAGGGATTGTGGTAGGCGGTGTTAAGGGGTAAGATGGAAGGAAGCTGAGGAATATCAGGAGGAGCAATATGAAGACGATATTGATTTTTATGGACACATTGAACAGGCATATGCTGCGGGTATATAATCCGGAGGCAAAGGCAGTGACGCCGAACATCGACCGCCTGGCGGAAAAAAGCATGGTGTTTGACAAACATTTTATAGGTTCGGCGCCTTGTATGCCGGCGAGAAGGGATATCCTTACAGGCAGGCTGAACTTTCTGGAGAGAGGCTGGGGGCCGGTTGAGCCTTATGATGTGACTCTGCCCCAGCTGCTACGGGCACAGGGGGTCTTTACACATATAACAACCGACCACAGCCACTATACTTCCATTGGGGGAGAAGGCTATATGCAGCAGTATGATACGTGGGATTTCAACCGGGGCCAGGAGACAGATGTGTGGGAGTCCAGGCTGGAAGAGCCCCCTGCTCCCAGGTCTTACCTGGGAAGGGTCGGACGTCAGTACCAGTGGAACCGCCAGCATTATAAAACAGACGGGGACAGGCCGACTCCCAGGACATTTGCGTCAGCAGTCAAATGGCTGAAAAATAATGAAGACAGAGATGATTATTTTCTGACAGTGGAGGCTTTTGACCCTCACGAGCCCTTTGATGCCTCTGAAGAGTTTAAGGCCATGTATCCTGATTCCTTTGACACCTTTTATGAATGGCCCCGGTATGATGCGCTGAATGAGCAGGAGACGCCGGAGGCAGTTGAGCATCTGAGGAACCAGTACTGCGCCACACTTTCCATGGCAGATAAGTGGCTTGGAAAACTGCTGGATGAGATGGACAGGCAGGATCTGTGGGAGGACACTCTTGTAATATTTACCTCAGACCATGGCCATATGCTGGGAGAGCACGGTGTCACAGGAAAGAACAGATATCATGCCTGGAATGAGATGAGTCGTATTCCTCTGTTTATACATCTGCCAGGGGGAAGAAACGCCGGTGAAAGAGCAGAGGGAGTGACCCAGAACATAGACCTGTTTCCCACCATCCTGGAATATTTCAGCAGGGAAAAGGAAGAGCGCATGGAGCGCGCCCAAAGAAGAAAAGAACAGGATAAAAAGAATCTGGCAGGAAGGATGTTCATCCCGCCGGACTGGAGTATGCCGGTCCAGGGCAGATCCCTCTGGTCGCTTCTGAATAGGGAAAAGGAAAAGATACGGGACTATGCCATCTATGGGTGGTTTGGAAAACCGGTAAACATTACAGATGGGGAATATACATATTTCAGGGCAGCGGCAAATGATAAAAACGCCCCCCTCTACCTGTATGCGGCAGGGCTGACTTCCTTTGAGCAGTACCTGGGATGTAATCTGCCGGGAGAAGACATCTGTGCAGGTTATTTTCTGAAGAATGTTCCCATGCCTGTATTCAGGATCGACATGAGCAGGAAGACGCCAGAAAAACCGTCTATGGGTCTGGGAGAAAACAGACTCTACAGGATCTCCCATGATCCGGGGCAGCTGCATCCTCTGACAGATCCCCTTTTGGAGGAAAAATACTGCCAGGCTCTCATAAAGACAATGAAAGAGCATGATGCACCGGAGGAACAATTTGAAAGGCTGGGATTAATATGAGCTGCAGAAAACCGAATATTGTGTTTTTCTTCTCAGACCAGCAGCGTTGGGACACGGCTGGATGTCTGGGAGGCCCGGCCCAGGTAACGCCTAATCTGGATGCCATGGCAAAAGAAGGGGTGTGCTTTACAAATGCATTTACCTGCCAGCCGGTCTGCGGTCCGGCGAGGGCCTGCCTGCAGACCGGGAAATATGCTACTCAGACGGGGTGCTACAGGAATAATATCGCTCTTCCTATGAAGGAAAAAACTCTGGCTTCTTATCTGAAGGAAGCGGGATATAAAGCAGGATACGTAGGAAAATGGCATCTGGCGTCCACAGGGGATGCATCTAATGAGCCCCTGGAAGATCCTGTGGAATATATATTTGAAGGGGTACCCAGGGAGCGCAGAGGCGGATATGATGACTTCTGGATCGCTTCAGATGTATTGGAGGCCACTTCACACGGATATGGCGGCTATCTCTTTGATGAAAAGAATAAGAAGACAGAATTTACAGGCTACAGGACAGATGCGGTGACAGATTACGCGCTTGGCTATATAAAGAGCTGGAGGAAGGATGAGCCGCATTTTCTTTTACTGTCCCACATTGAGCCCCACCATCAGAATGACAGGAACTGTTTTGAAGGACCGGCAGGCTCGAAAGAGAGATTCAAAGATTTTGCTGCTCCGGCAGATCTTAAGGATGCGCCGGGAGACTGGGGCAGTGACTGGAAAACACAGTATCCTGATTATCTGGGATGCTGCAGGCGACTAGATGATAATCTGGGAAGAGTGCTGAAATGTCTGAAGGAGAACGGGCTAAGGGATAATACAATTGTCATCTACACAAGTGACCACGGTTCTCATTTTAAGACCAGAACCATGGAATATAAACGTTCCTGTCATGATGCCAGCATCCATATACCACTTGTGATAAGCGCGGGAAAAGATGTGCTGAGCAGCTTTACAGGCGGCAGAAAGGAGGAAAGGCTGGTAAGCCTGATCGATCTGCCGCCTACTATCCTGCGTATGGCAGGAATACGGCCCCCGGAGGATATGGCCGGACATGCTGTTCAGGATATGGAGAAGGGGCAGTGGCAGCAGGATGTATTTCTTCAGATCAGCGAAAGCCAGGTAGGACGCTGCATCCGCACAGAAAAATATAAATATTCTGTCAGGTCTGTAGAAAAAAACGGATGGCTGGATGCGGGGGCGGATGTATATTATGAAGATTATTTCTACGATCTGGCAAAGGATCCTCATGAACTGCATAATCTGTCCGGACATGCCGGTTATGAGCAGGCGGCGGAAGAACTGAAGAAACGTCTGAAGGAGTATATCAGGCAGGTGGAAGGAAAAGAGGCTGTAATCCTGCCGCCGCTTCCCTGGGAGTCAGTGCATAATGGGCTCAATGCCAGGGTATGTGACCTGGTGGAACATCCTCTCACAAAGAGAATGATGAAAGAATTGCTTCCAGCAGATTTTACTGAAAGGGTGGTCTATCAGCAGACAAAAGATATGCGGATATCTGAAGCCCTGAAAATATGGGGAAATCGGGCAGGAGAAGATATTGAGGAAAGGCTGTTATCCGGTCTGTGCAGATACAGCTGACCGGGATGCGTCAGGATGAAAAAATGTCACAAAAGTATTATACTTTGTCAAGAAAGGAATAGAACGCGGCGGTGTTATCCGGTATACTTCTAAATACAGGAAGTCTGCAGAATGCAGATACAGGAGGAGATTATATGAGCTTTTATTTGAAGGATATATTAGTAGAATATCAGGATCATCCCATAGGCCTGGATGAGGCCGCGCCGCGTTTTTCGTGGATACTTGACGGGGATGAGAAGAATATCCGCCAGGAGGCCTGCCGGATACTTGTGGGCAGCCGGGAAGGAAAAAGCGACTGCTGGGATTCAGGAAAACTGGCTACGGCTGAGTCAAAGGGGATCCCTTATGCAGGGACAGACCTGCAGCCATGCACCAGATATTTTGTAAATGTGACTGTGTGGTGCAGGGGAGGCCAGGAGCAGACGGCAGCCACATTTTTTGAGACTGGCCTTATGGATCCTTCCATTGAAGCCTGGGAAGGGGCAAAATGGATCGCGGCGCCCAGATATACGGTGAATGCGGCCAACAGGGGTGTATTTATCCTGGAATCAGAATTCCGGCTGGGTGAGGGTTCCGGCAGGGCCGGCGTGGTATTTGGGGCCAATGACAGCCGTCTTCTGGATGAGTCAAAAAATGAATACAGGATTGCCGGGGAAAATTACATACGTTTTGAGATAAATATAGGGAAAGAGCAGCCGGTACTTGATATTTACAGGGTCGGCTACGCCAGTGAGGACAGGGCGGACGTGCCTTTTGCCAGTGTGCCGCTTGTAAATTTTGAGGGTGAAGAAAAGCGCCCGCTGATCACTGATGATAATAAATACGGATTTCACACACTGCGTATTGAGATAGATGGGAATAATTCTTTTACTTATCTGGATGGTGTTTTAGTTGATGCTGCTGTTCAAAAGGATGCCTTCGGGACAAAGACGGTGGGACGTGTGCTGAATCCCAGAGGGCATAATGATGTCATCACATATCCCAGGCTGAACGAGATTGGATTTTTTGCAGGAGACAAAGACACAGCTTACTTTAAAAATCTTACTGTCAGAAATATGCGCAAGCCGTCAAATGTATTTATCCGGGAGACACCTGCGGGCGGTCTGTACGGCAGAAAAAGTATCTTTGAGGGCAGGATTGAAGTGCAGGACGGATGCTTTGTAATGAACGACGGACAGGTCACGGCTGACCCGTCTGATACGTCGGTGCCCATGTTCAGAAGGTCTTTTGCGGTGGAAGGAGAGAGAAATCTAAAAAAAGCCAGGCTGTATATTACCTCCAGGGGCATCTATGAGTGTAAGGTGAACGGGGAAGTCCTGAATGGGAACCTTCTCGCTCCGGGGCTGACCCAGTATGACAAGAGGATAAATTACCAGACATACGATATCACAGGAAAAATAAAAGATGGAGATAATGCCATCGGTGTCACAGTAAGCTCCGGCTGGTGGAGTGATGCACAGACATTTGTGGTGAAGAATTATAATTATTTCGGGGATAAGGAGGCACTCCTGGCAAAACTTGTTTTGGAATATGAGGACGGCACGCGCCGGACAGTCGTATCAGATGACAGGGAATGGAAGTATTACGGGGAAGGGCCTTATGTATATGCCGGACTGTTTAACGGGGAGATCTATGATGCCAGAAAGGCAGATATCTATGAACAGTATTCGGTCCCCGGCTACGACGACAGCAGCTGGGAAGCGCCGGTGATCTATAAGCCTGTCATGATTGAAAGCATCAGGACTATGCCGGAAGGCTTTGGAAGGGCATGGCCTGCTGTAAATGAAGGGGAGCCTCTGCTGATTGGAGGCTATGACGCCCCTGTGGCTGTGGTGGACAGGCGTGCTGCAAAGACAAGGACAGAAGTCTTAAACGGGGTCTATATCTATGACCTGGAGCAGGAGATGGCAGGCGTGCCCAGCATCACATTCAGGGAAAAGGCAGGAACTGTGATCACCCTGCGCTATGCGGAGGTGCTCTATCCTGACATGCCTGAATATGCGGGAAATGAAGGCAGGATGATGCTGGAAAATTACAGGGATGCAGCCAGCACTGATGTATATATATGTCAGGGCAGGGAGGGCGGAGAAATATACCAGCCGCGTTTTACATTCCATGGATACCGCTATATCGAGATCAGCGGAGCCTTAAATCCGCCAAAGCCTGACGAAGTTGTGAGCCTGCAGTATTCCTCCATACAGGATTTTGAGGGCAGCTTCGACTCATCCAGCAGTCTGCTGAACCGGTTCACACAGAATGTTAAATGGTCGCAGCTCTGCAATTTTATCAGTATACCCACAGACTGCCCTCAGAGGAATGAACGCATGGGATGGGCAGGGGATACGCATGTTTTCTGTCACACAGCGCTGAACAACAGTAATCTGAAAGGTTTCTATGAGCGAAATCTGACAGCGATGGCTGACCTGCAGGAGGAGAGCGGACAGTTCCCGGAGATAGCTCCTGTAGGAGGGGGCTTTGGAGGCATTACTTGTGAATGCGCTTCCATATTTATGACTTATGAGCTCTACAGCCAGTATGGGGATATAAGGACTGTGGAAAAATATTATCCGGGCCTTGTAAAGTACATGGACTACATGGAAGGACAGGGACTTCCGGGGGAGGCGCCTGTAAGCACGATAGGGCCCCTGGGTGACTGGCTGGCGCCCCAGGAGACGGACATGCAGCTTTTGTGGAATGCGTTCTATTACAGAGAAGCTGACCTGATGTCCAGGCTTGCAGCCATTCTGGGCAAAACGGAAGACCAGGAGAAGTACAGCCATCTGGCGCAGAAGATCCGCAGGTTCTGGAATGATACGTTTGTGGATAAAGAGACAGGCAAAACTATCACAATGGATAAAAAAATATGTGACACACAGTGCTCCTATGCGCTTTCTATAGAATACGGAGTGATGGAGGATGTAAAGCGGGCCGGTGAGCATCTGGCACGCAAGGCAGAGGAGCTAAACTATACGGTTGGTACGGGATTTTTTGGCACAGGGCTTTTAAACAGGGCTCTCACCCGGCTGGGATATGAAAAGGCGGCATACAGGCTCATGCTTCAGGAAGGATTTCCGTCATGGCTCTACCCGGTGACCCAGGGGGCGACTACCATCTGGGAGCATTGGGATTCCTATACAAAAGAGAAGGGGTTCGGAGGGCAGAATGCCATGAACTCTTTTAACCACTACTCCCTGGGAAGTGTGCTTTCCTGGCTGTATGAGACAGTGCTTGGAATTGTGAGGGAGGATGAGCATCCGGGCTACACTCATTTTACGTTAAAGCCTGTAACAGGAGATCTGGAATACGCAAAAGGGAGTGTATCCAGCCCATATGGCACCATCAGCAGCGGATGGAAAAAAGAAAATGATATTCTTGTATATACATGCAGGATACCGGCCAATACAGGAGCCACATTAATACTGCCTGACGGAAGTGTGCAGGAGCTGGGATCTGGCGAATATGAGTTCAGGAGGAATTGGAAATGAAACAGAGAGATTTAGAGGCACTTTTAGCGGATATGACACTGAAGGAAAAGGCGGACCAGATGCTTCAGGTCGTGGGACAGATGATACTGTCGGAGGATAAAAATGTAATCACAGGGCCTATGCAGGAGCTGGGGATCACAGAAGAAGATGTAAGGCTGGCAGGAAGTGTGCTGGGAAGCATGGGAGCGGCTGATATTAAGAAAATCCAGAAAAAGTATATGGAGGAGCAGCCTCATAAGATCCCGCTGATATTTATGCTGGACGTGATCAATGGCTACAGGACGGTATTTCCTATCCCTCTGGGGCAGGGAGCTACATTTGAGCCGGAGGTGTCAAAGAGGTGCGCTGCCGTGGCTGCCAAGGAAGCAGCTGTGTCAGGCGTCCAGGTCACTTTCGCTCCCATGGTGGACCTTGTCAGAGATGCCAGGTGGGGAAGAGTCATGGAGTCAACAGGGGAGGACCCCTATCTGAACAGCCAGTTCGCGAAAGCGATGGTGGAAGGCTTCCAGGGCAGTGATGTGAGCGAAAAGTATAAGGTGGGCGCCTGTGTAAAGCATTTTGCCGGATATGGCGGGGCAGTGGCTGGACGTGACTATAATACTGTGGAGCTGTCAGAGCATACCTTCAGGGAATTCTACCTTCCGGCATATAAAGCGGGGATCGATGCGGGGGCAGAGCTTGTGATGACATCCTTTAATACAGTGAACGGGATCCCGGCATCCGGAAATAAATGGCTCATGAGGGATATACTGAGGGATGAGATGGGCTTTGACGGAGTGCTGATCTCTGACTTTGCAGCCATTAAAGAGACTATTGCCCACGGATATTCCAGTGATGAGGCAGATGCGGCCAAAAAAGCCATCGAGGCCGGGGTGGATATCGATATGATGACCAGCTGCTACAGCAAAAATCTGGTAAAGCTGGTAGAAGACGGCGAAGTTGATGAAAAGCTGGTGGATGAGTGTGTGATGCGCATCCTGAAGCTGAAAAATAAACTGGGGCTTTTTGAGAATCCATATAAGGATGCAGATGAAGAGGAAGAAAAGAAATTTATACTATGTAAAGAGCACAGGGCGCTCTCAAGAGAGGCGGCCGTGAAATCCTTCGTACTCCTGAAAAACGAGGATCAGGCGCTCCCGCTGAAAAAAGGCCTGAAGGTGGCATTTATCGGGCCGTACACAAATAACCACAATATTATGGGGAGCTGGTCCCTCATCGGAAAACGGGAGGAGACAGTTACTATTGAGGAAGCAGCCAGAGAGGTGATGGATCCTGAAACGACTGTGTTTCGCCAGGGCTGCCCTGTGCTGGGAAATGATGTGCGTATCCACGCGTTTAACGGCAGTGAGCAGGAGGCAGAGGTGGAAGAGGCAGACCAGGAGAAGATGATGGAAGAGGCTCTCAGGGCGTCCGGAGAAGCTGATGTGGTAGTAATGCCCATAGGAGAACATTTCCTTCAGTCAGGTGAGGCCACAAGCCGTGCCATGATAGATATCCCTGAGGTACAGATGGAGCTTTTCCGCCGGATAACGGCAGTCAATGACAATGTTATAACAGTCCTCTTTAATGGAAGGCCTCTGGACTTAAGAGAGATCACCAGAAAGTCAAAAGCAGTGCTGGAAGTATGGATGCCTGGAACCGAGGGCGGACATGCTATTGTGGATGTGCTGACAGGAGCTGCATCTCCCTGCGGAAAGCTGCCCATGAGCTTTCCCTACTGTGTGGGGCAGGCGCCGGTCTTTTATAATGAATATTCCACAGGACGTCCCTATACAGAAGGGATAGAAGAGGTGGACAGGTTCCGTTCCAGATATCTGGATGTACCGAATAAGCCTCTGTATCCATTCGGATACGGACTGACATATACGGATTTTAGCTTATCGGAAATAACTCTGGACAAGGAGAAGATGGAAGCTGATGGTGTCATAAAGGCATCTGCCATCCTGAAGAACACAGGCAGCGTCAGGGGGACAGAAGTAGTCCAGCTCTACATCAGGGACCTGGCGGCCAGCATCGTGCGTCCGGTAAAGGAACTGAAGGGCTACAGGAAGGTCACACTGGAGCCGGGAGAGGAAAGAGAAGTTGTTTTTGAAATAACAGAAAAGGACTTGCGTTTCCTGCTGCCTGACAATACCTGGGACAGTGAAAAGGGCAGCTTCAAAGTATATATTGGAACAGACAGCCAGACAGAGAATGGGGCTGGATTTGAATTGATTTAATTCTTAAAGGTATTAGCTTCAGCCGGGGCGGGCCCTTTTATTTCCCAAAGGGAGCAGCCCCGGCTGAAGTTTCTGAAGATATGCTGTAACGGTTCAATGCTTTCACAGTTACTGGAACGGTTTCTGCCGGTACTGTGTCAAAGTAAGGCCGCTGTAATTTTTAAATGAAGTGCAAAAATATGCAGGATTATTTATAAATCCTGTTTTCTGGCAGAGCTCAGTCAGCTTGATATCAGGATTCTGTGATATCAGTTCTTTCGCATACTGCATACGCTGGTCAGTCAGATAATTTGAAAATTTCTTCCCTGTTTTTTTCTGAAACAGTTTCCCTAGATAATTCTCATTCATATACAATTTATTATGGGCGATCCATTTCAGGCTCAGGTCAGGATTGGACAGCTCCTCATTAATAATAAGCTTTACTTTCTCTATAGGATCCTGCGGGGAGATTTGGGCGGGGACACTGGGGGAGGCGCCGGTAAAAGGACGGCGCCTCCTTTGCTCCGTATACAAGTCCGCGGCAATTTCTTTCAGGGCCTGGATGATCTGGGATTCATCTGTGGGTTTGAGGAGATAATGCCTCACTCCGTAGTGCATGGCGGATTTGGCATATTCAAATTCTCCATAGCCTGTGAGCAGGATAAAGCGTACAGAGAATCCGGCATTAGCACATGCGCGTATCAGTTCAATGCCGCCCATCAGAGGCATACGGATGTCTGTTATAACAATATCCACAGGACAAGTACTTATATATTCAAGAGCTTTCTGGCCGTTTTCGGCGCAGCATACCAGCTCCATATCCAATTCATCCCATGAGATCAATGTAGAGATCCCTGTCCTTATGATCTGTTCATCATCTGCTAATAAAACTTTTATTGACATTGGAAGCCTCCTTCCAGAGGGATCAGTATTGTGATGCATGTTCCTCCCTGCTCATCTGTAGTTATCTGCAGCGGCTCATCCATAGAATACAGGAGCTTCAGGCGGTCGCTGACATTTTTAAGACCGACACCGCTGCCCCGGGGTTTTAACTGGCCTGACAATATAAGAGGGACAGTTTCGGGCAGAATGCCGGGACCGTTGTCCAGGATGCGGATACGGCAGCAGTCAGGCTTATAGGGCTTCACCTCCAGCAGGATCTCGCATGTCTTATCCATATTCTCCAGAGCATATTTTATAGAATTTTCTATAAGGGGCTGAAGTATCAGTTTTGGGACGGGCAGGGAGAGCATTTTGTCATCAATGGAGTTGGAAAAGTGAAGACGTTCTCCATAGCGTATCTGCTGGATCGACAGATAATTCTCCAGCAGCTTCAGCTCATCCCCAAGTGTATATCCCTCATTCCCGGCGCTCATAGTCTGGCGCATCAGGGCGGCCAGCGACTGGACTATAGTGGATATATCCTTCTGGCCAGCCAGCTTTGCCAGCCAGTTGACTGAGTCAAGTGTATTGTAGAGAAAGTGCGGATCTATCTGGGCCTGAAGTGCTCTCAGCTGTGCATCCTTGTTCAGGAGCTTTACCGCATAATTTTCAGTGATAAGCGTATCAAGCTGGTCTGTCATCTGAATAAAATGAAGGCAGATTGAGCGCAGCTCATCATCCGCAGTGCTGTCTAGAAGTTCATCCTCCCGGATCTGAAAGTTCCCTGATGCCACAGAGTCCATTTCCCTGGAAAGATGGAAGAGGGGAAGGGTGATACGGCGTGACAGGCAGAAGCTTGTGAGGATGCACAGAAAAATCAAAAATATAAATATGAGTATAAGGCTTACTGTTATTGTGACGATCCGTCCCAGTATCTCTGATTTTGGAAGAAGGAGGCAGTAGCTCCAGCCAGCGACAGAAGAGGGCTGGGTAGTCACAAAATAGGCGGTGTCATTAAAATCCTGGTAGATGGAACTGCCCACTGAGGTGACAGTATTCAGTTCTTCTGCGTTCCCGGGCCTGTAGAGTATTTCTCCGGAGGGTCCTGTAATAAAAAAGAAACTCTTATAATAATTCTTTGAGAAATTTTCCAGATCTGTCAGAACATCCACATCTATGTAAAAGGACAGGATCCCCAGAGGCTCATATGTAAAATTATTATTTATAGTCTGAATCAGCCGTGACATGACAAGCTGCCCGGATGACTGGCCGGAGGGGGATATCTCCCACACGCAGCGGCCTTTTTCTCTGATAATGTGCTGCAGTTCCTCATATGTCTGACCGGGCTTTGTGATCCTGCCTGAAGCGGAGGAGAGAAACTGGTTTCCGGGAGTTATAATATCAGCATGGTCCATATAGTCAAGTGAGGAAGCAGAGAGGAAAAGCTTCTCATTAAGCCTGTTCTTTATCATCAGCAGCTCATAGGAATCTTTCGTGGAAGAGAGGTTCACCAGATTATCCTGGACAGCAGAGTCAAAGATCAGGTTCAGGGAATATCCCGCCAGCTGAGAGAGGGAATCATCCAGCTGCCTTGTATAGAGGTCCAGGGTTTTGGAAGTCATAGTGACAGTCTGATGGGAAAAATCTTTATATATAAAGAGCAGGGCGCTGAAAATGGTGATTCCGATGAGTGATAATGAGGATATCAGAAAAAGCAGAAGTTTTTTTCTGATAGGCTGGTTCATGTAATGTCTGATCAGATGCATAGTCTTTCCTTTCCAAAATTAATCTAAAAATATTATAAAATAAATATTCTGAAATAAAAAGGACTTGCGGAGAAAAAACAATTTTTTTGAAAGTGCAGAGCGTTTTTTTGAATTGTTATTTCCAGCTGTATTTCATATAATCACCATATCGGCCGAAGAAAGAAAAGGAGGAAAAAATGGGGAAAAAGAAATTGAAGGACAGAAGCCTTCCGTATTTGATGATCCTGCCGTCGGTGATCCTGCTGCTTGGTATTTTTGGATATCCCATCCTGAAAGTATTTATGCTGAGCCTTCAGAATTACAATTATGCGGATTATGCGAATAAAGGGTTTGCGGGCCTTGAAAATTTCAGGAAAATATTTACAGAGGATACAGTCATTAAAGAAAGCCTTGTTTTCTCACTGAAATGGGTAGTTTCAGAGGTAGGGCTGCAGCTGGTATTCGGAATGATACTGGCGCTTATCCTGAACGCCAGATTTAAGGGCAGGGGAGCAGTCAGGGCGCTGGCTCTGATCCCATGGGCAGTATCAGGAGTGCTGACTACCATGCTGTGGATGCTGATCTTGAACCAGAGCATCGGGCTTGTAAACCAGCTTCTGATCAGGTTTGGAAGCATGCCGGGCGAAGTACCGGCCTGGCTGGCAAATACAGGACTGATATTTCCCTCCATCGTAGTGATAGAATTGTGGAGAGGGATTCCGTTTTTCGCTATAACACTGCTGGCAGCTATGCAGGGAATACCGTCTGATGTATACGAAGCCTGTGATATAGACGGAGCGGGAAAAACTGCCAGGTTCCGTTACATAACACTGCCCTATCTGAAGGAGACGATCGTCCTGACGACACTTTTACGAGCCATATGGGAATTTAATTCAACTGATATGATCTTTACACTGACAAACGGAGGACCGGTAAATATGACAACAACACTGCCGATATATATGCTGAAAACAGCAGTGGTGAGCGGAAATTACGGTTATGGTTCCGCACTGGGGGTCATTGCATTTGTAATCCTGCTGGTATTCGCGGTTCTGTATATGAAGGCCAGCAGATTCGGAGGGGAAGACAATGAATAAGAGACGAAAAATAATAGAAAAAATATTTCTGATCTATCTTCCGCTTACAGTCATGATGCTCTTTGTGCTGATACCTTTTGTCTGGGCGCTTGTCACCTCCTTCAAGACACCGGAGGCTATCACAGGCACAGAGATATCACTGCTGCCCCATCCGGCTGTATTTGATAATTATATCAAAGTGTGGAAGACGAATAAGTTTTCAACGTATTTTATAAACAGCCTGCTGGTCTGCACGGCGGCCCTTATCGTGATCGTGCTGTGCTCAGTGTTAAACGGCTACGCTCTGGCCAGGTTTAATTTTAAAGGCAAGAAGCTGTTTATGCTCCTGCTGATCGGAACACAGCTGATGCCTGTGATCATCCTGATCATTCCGCTTTTTGTTATATTTAAGCAGATAGGACTGATCAATACAAGATGGTCACTGATCGTATTTTATATTGCCATGCAGATACCTTTTAATTCCATATTGATGAAGGGATTTGTATCAGGGATACCAGTATCCATTGAGGAAGCTGCATGGGTGGACGGGGCGGGAAGAGTGAAGACAATGCTCTTGGTAGTATTCCCCAGCCTCCTGCCGGGTATCGTGGCAACAGGCGCCTTTGCGTTTGTAAGCTGCTGGAATGAATTTATGATATCATTTTCTTTTATTACGTCACAGGATCTGTTTACGATCCCTGTCGCACTAAAATACATGATAGGTGAATACACGATTGATTATGGTTCACTTGCGGCAGGAAGTATTATTGCACTTATTCCCCCTGTATGTCTCTTTGCCTATATTCAGAAATATCTGATCAGCGGCCTGGGAGCAGGGGCAGTCAAAGGTTAAAGAAAGGATGGAGAAAAATGAATAATAAAATGATGAAGTGGAATTGGAAAAGAATAGCGGCTGCAGGTATGGCAGTCAGCCTTGCAGGGGCAGCACTCTCAGGATGTGCAGGTAAAGCGGATGCGGCAAAGACAGAGGAGACCGCGGCAAAGACGGAAAATACCGGGGCTGTCAGGACAAAGGCCTCTGATGGCGGGGAGAGCGTCACTTTAAAATTCTGGAAGGCTTCTGCAAACGACGAGAGGAATGCCTGGTGGGAAGAGACGATCGCAAAATTTGAGGCGGAGAATCCGGGAATTGAGATAGAATACCTGGGTGTGGCAGGCGATGACAGCGCTTTCAACCAGAAACTGGATATGGCATTTGCGGCGGGGGAGATGCCGGATGTGATAAGCACATACTGTGAAGCAAATTATATTACAAGAGAGCTTCTGGAACCTCTTGATTCCTACTTTGAGAATTGGGAAAGCAGGGACCAGATACCGGAGGTATACCTGGAGCAGGTCAGGGCAATGGATTATGCAAGCGAGGACAAGAAGCTGTATACGATCCCATTCGGAGGAAATGTCCAGTGCATGTATGCGCGCCCTGATATCTTAAAAGAAAGCGGACTTGATATCCCCGGGACCTGGGATGAGTTCTTCACAGCTGCCGAGACAGCAACAGATAAGGAACAGGGACTTTATGGATATGTCATCCGTGGAGGCTCAGGCGGAGCAAATGCGCTGGAGATGCTCATGTATTCTTATTCCGGCATTACAGATTTCTTTATCGATGATAAATGTACGCTCAATGATCCCAGGAATGTAGAGTTTGTGGAAAGATTCTTAGGCAATTATGGCGTCCTTACTTCTGAAGATGACATAAACAAGGGATGGCCTGAGATGGCAGCCCAGTACCAGTCTGGAAAAGCCGTTCTCATGATGCACAATCTGGGCTCTGCACAGGCGAATTATGAGGCCTTTAAAAATGATGAGAATGTTATAAAAGCAGTGCCTCTTCCAAAGGGAGTGGATGGAAAGCTGACCCTGCCTACCTCAAAGCCTGCAGGAAACATGATAACTGCAGCATCTGAGCACAAAGAAGAGGCATGGAAGTTCGTGTCATGGCTGGCAGAAAAAGAACAGGCCAGTGCCTATGAGCAGATGATGGGGAATCTTCCTGTGAACTCAGAAGCAATAAAGGACAGCTGGGTCCAGGATATCAGCTATATGAAAATGGGCGCTGACGCGTACACAAGCCCGGATTCACAGTTCTGCAGCTTTCCGTACTACCT
Organism: Murimonas intestini; assembly: GCA_003148945.1. Lineage (GTDB taxonomy): Bacteria > Bacillota > Clostridia > Lachnospirales > Lachnospiraceae > Murimonas > Murimonas intestini. The sequence continues at coordinate 330,766 of QGGY01000003.1, forward strand.
TCCGAATTTCACTAATATAGAGACAAACTATGCAATGCCGAATATGCAGAAGGTCCTTCTGGGGCAGATGGAAGTACAGGAATTTATGGACGGCTGGGCAGCTGAGCTTCAGAAGGAATATGATAAGGTCGTGCTTGGAAAATAGAAAGGCGGTTAAGATGGGGGCAGATAAACTGTGGTACAGAAAGCCGGCAAAAACCTGGATACAGGGTATGCCGCTTGGCAATGGCCGGATGGGTGCAATGATCCAGGGGCATTTGAGGAATGAGACTGTAGTTCTAAATGATGACACAGTGTGGGCGTGCGGATTTACTGACAGGAATAACCAGGAGTCCGCAGCGTACCTGCCCCGGGTACGCAGGCTTTTGATGCAGGGGGAGCCAGAGAGGGCGCAGATGCTCTCAGAGATGGCCATGGTAGGCACGCCCAAAAAAGGTTCAGCTTATCAGATGCTTGGAGAATTGAATCTGATCTTTTCAGACCACTGTGATGATTCAATGGAAATTTTCAGGGAAGGGACAGCGCTTGCTGCCATGACTGACCTGTTTGGAAAAAGAGTCAGGAATTACAGGCGCGGGCTGGACATGTCAGAGGCTGCCGCATACGTAAGTTATGAGCTGGACGGCGCAGAATATACAAGAGAATTCATAGTCAGCCAGCCTGATAATGTGATGGCAGTCCGCCTTGCATCAAAGCAGAGAGGCGGACTGCAGGTGGGGATATCCCTGTCAAGGAGGTTTGACGCATCAGTCAGGACAGAGGGAGAACGGCGGATCTGCATGGAAGGCCGGTGCGGCGCAGGCGGCTCCGGATTCTGTGTGATCCTCTCGGCGGAGACGCCTGACGGAAAGATACAGCCGGTGGGAGATTACCTGTATATTGAAAATGCCAGTGAGATCATTTTAAAGATAGTGTCTGAGACAGACCAGAGATGTGCAGAGTATTCAAAGATCTGCCGGGAGCGTATAGACAGGGTGGAGCATATTCCGTACAGTGAGATCCGCAGGAGGCACACAGAGGAATATCAGAGCTGGTATAACAGAGTCAAGCTTGAGCTTTCATGTGATCCAGGGCTGCTTTCATTGCCCACGGATGAACGCCTGCAGAGGATTAGGCAGGGAGAAACTGACAATGGAATGATAGAGGCTTATTTTAACTTCGGGCGTTATCTTTTGATATCCTGCAGCCGTCCTGGATCGGAGGCGGCAAATCTTCAGGGAATCTGGTGCAATAGCTTTGTTCCTGAGTGGGACAGCAAATATACTGTAAATATCAATACCCAGATGAATTATTGGCCTGCCGAAGCGTGCGGTCTGGGGGACTGTCAACTGCCTCTGTTCGGACTCATAGAAAAGGCAAGGGTAAACGGGCGTGAGACAGCACAAAGGATGTATGGGTGCAGGGGCTTTGTCATTCATCACAATACAGATCTGTGGGGTGACACGGCACCGTATGACCATACGCGTGCGGGCCTCTGGCCCATGGGGGGAGCGTGGCTCTGTTATCACCTGTGGGAACATTATCTCTACAGCTGTGACCAGGATTTCCTCAGGGAAAAGGCATATCCTGTGATGAAGGAGGCAGCAGAATTCTTCCTGGATTACCTGCAGGAGGATGAGCATGGGCAGCTGCTCAGTGGCCCGTCTCTGTCGCCTGAAAACAGATATATAACAGAGGACGGCCAGATGGGAAGCCTGTGTATGTCGCCTGCTATGGATACGCAGATCATAAGAGGGCTGTTCGGGAGGTGCCTGGATGCCGCCGCCTGCCTGCATATAAGTGACAGCTTTACCTGCCGTGTAACAGAGAGCATGGGGAAACTGCCGCCCATGAAAATCGGGAAAGGCGGGAGACTGCAGGAGTGGATGGAGGACTACCAGGAGACTGATCCGGGACACAGGCATATCTCACATCTGTTTGCTGTCTATCCTGACTCGCAGATTAACAGAGAAGAGACGCCCAAGCTTTTTGAGGCGGCCAGAAAGTCCCTTGAGAGACGTGTAAAGAATGACGGAGGCGGAACAGGCTGGAGCCTTGCATGGATGACGGCATTCAGGGCCAGGTTCAGGGAGGCGGAGCAGGCAGAAGAGACATTGTACAGGCTGCTGCGTGATATGACAGAGGACAGCCTGCTGAATCTGCATCCTCCTCATACATTTCAGATCGACGGTAATCTGGGGGCTGCTGCGGGGATTACGGAGATGCTCATGCAGTGCAGAAAGGATACACTGTATATCATGCCAGCACTCCCTGAGCATTGGAGAGAAGGGTCTGTAAAGGGACTTCGTGCATATGGCGGCCTGGAGATAGATATGGAGTGGGCAGATAAAAGGTGCGCCGTCACATTCCGGGCACATAAAGATGTCAAAAAGTTTGTGAGAACCGGAAAAGAAGATTCTGCATTTTGTACGGTTGATTTAAAGGAAGGGGAAAACTGCAGACAGGAATTTCAGATGTGACAGGAGGGCTGTTTGTTTTTTAGTGCTGCTTAGAATTTACTTCCGCAGGCAGCAGGCCAAGGTCAAACAAGCTTAAGCAAGCTAGACTTTGGCGGCTGCCGCGGGAATGTATCGCTCTGCTCATATTCAATGGTCAGCGCTGCCCTGGAGCGTGGCAGCATTATTTTGTAATGACGGTGCCGGTCCTGCCAAGCATGGCGTCAGCAGCATGTTCCAGATTTGTGATGATAGCTTTGCGGCCTTCACCGCTGGTGACAAAGTCAACAGACGCCTGGATCTTCGGCTGCATGGCAGCCTTGCCGAATTCACTGTTTTCAATATGTGTCAAAGCTTCGGCAGCAGTTATATTATCGAGCGCCTTTGGCTGGTTTGTATGGTACGCGATGCAGACTTTTTCTTCATTTGTCAGGATCATAAGAACATCAGCATCGATAAGTTCAGCAAGTTTGCCTGCAGCCAGGTCTTTTTCAATGATGGCGCTGGCGCCTTTAAGAGCGCTTCCCTGTGCAAGAACGGGGATTCCGCCGCCGCCGCATGCAATAACAAGCTGTCCGGCATCCACCAGGGCGCGGATGGCATCGATCTCTATGATATCCTTGGGACGCGGGGCTGCAACGATCCTTCGAAATCCGCCTCCGGGCACTTCAGTGACAAAGTTTCCCTTCTTTTCTTCCTCCTCTGCTTCCTCAGAGGTCAGGATACGGCCTATTTCCTTGACAGGATTATACAGGGCATCATCGTAGGGATCCACCAGCACCTGTGTGATGACAGTGCTTACGGGTTTGTAGATTCCTCTGCCCACCAGCTCCGCACGGATGGCATTCTGAAGGTCATATCCGATATATCCCTGGCTCATGGCAGAGCAGACGGACATAGGCGCTACAGTATAGTCATCATGTGATTTGCCGAATTCATTCATTGCAGTGTGGATCATGCCTACCTGGGGGGCATTGCTGTGGGAGATGATGAGCTGGCATCCGGCCTCAACCAGATCTGCCAGTACCTTTGCAGATTTTTTGACAGCAACCTGCTGTTCCGGCAGAGTAGTACCAAGTGCCTTATGGCCTAATGCGATAACAACCTTTTTCTTCATATAATTTACCTCTTTCATGTCTATTTTTATGCGGTCCAAAGACCATGTAGTATCAGAACAGATGGGTATATAATTGTTCAGTACCTTCACAGTTACAGTTATTGTATAATTATATAAGTTAGATAAAAAAATTGCAAGAGTGGATATTACTTTCCAAAAAGGAGAAATCATGTTTACAAAAAATGAATCAGGAATATTTCAGAGCGCAGGAGAGGGAGTTACCAGGAAAATATTATCCTGGAGCGAGAATATGATGATCGTGGAGATGGAATTTAAAAAGGGGGCTACAGGAGCTCTGCACAGGCATATCCATGAACAGATCGGATATGTGGTTAAGGGAAAGCTTGAGCTTACGGATGAAGGAGAGAAGACTGTCCTTATTGAGGGTGACAGTTATTACATGGCTCCGGGGGAAGAGCATGGAGTGAAAGCTCTGGAAGAGACTAAGCTGATAGATGTCTTCACTCCAATGAGACAAGATTTTCTATTCACTTTGTGACCAGTAGCATACTCCGCGATACACAGAAACGGCAAAAATGCCGTTTTGCGCTTCAGCTCTCGTGATTTTCTTTGCCGGGTAAATAAGGAATGAAAATGACATAAATGTGCATTAAAGTCAGAAAATAGATTACAATTATTACCAATAAAAAATAATATATTTTTAATTGAAATAATGCTTGACAAAATTCAACACCAGAGATATAATGAAAACAACAAAAGAAGAGAGAGTAAAATTAAAGCACAAAAGAAGGGAAATACCAAGGAGGACGGTCCAATGGGAAGGTAATTTAAAAGAAGTCATTTCAATTCAATAGGATACAGAATGAAGTAATTGTCTGAGAAGGCGAATGACTGAAATTAAAAATAATCCAAGGAGGTACAGACCACCAAAAACTTAATCTTACTTGCTTTTGTATAAACAAAGGTGAGAAAAAAACAATTAAATAGTAAAAATGATTTGAAGTTCAAGGATAAAAAATTAAAGTCCGGAAGATTAAAACTGACAACGAAGATTAAACGAGTTCAGGAAATTGAAAAAACGATAAGAAGAAATTGAAGTGTAAAGTAAGAAGATAGTGATTGAAGAACTTAGAGTACCAATAAGAAATTTGAGGAACAGTAAGAACTGAAATTAAGAGTCGATTTATTTTAAGAAACGAAGTTTTAGAAGATCAGAAGTATCATTTTAGGAATTGATAATTTAGTTGGAAAGTTCTAATGATGAAGGATGATAGTTTTAATCTGAGAAGTGAGAATCATGGAACAGAGAGGTAAGTTAATGATTGAAGTTCAGTAGAGAACGGGCATGGTAAAAAAAGTACATGTCCGTTCTCTATTTTTATTTCTGCTGACAATGAGCCGGGTAAACATGCCTGCATGTGCATTGGGCGAATGCAGCGAGGATACTTGATTTCAGGGAAAAATGCCTGGATAAGCATCATGGAATGCTTTGATGAGTATAAATATAACAGTTAAGCAACATATAAATAGCTAAAATGACAGAAGACAGAGGAGGCAGATTTTAATTTGGATGCGTGTACGATTTATTATGACAGCAGCAGTGCGGACAGTGTAATGGCAGCTAAGGTACTGGCTGAAGATATAGGCGGTATTGCTGTCTGCGCCCAGTCATGTTCCGGGCGGATTATTTATGAGAAAAATACTGAGGTGGGGTTTATCTTTGCCAGTGATGAAGGTGCACTGCCTGCAGTTATGCGAAATGTGGCAAACCGTATAGTTATGGATAAAAACAGTTACATATTTGCGGTAGTCATAGGGGGGCCGCGTGAAGTAAAAGCCGTAAAGGAAATTTATGAGCTGCTTGAGAACAGGGGATATCAGCTTTCATGTGCCTATACAGAATTCCTGCTTGCCAAGATATCGCCGGACTGGCGGGAACAGTTTGAACAGGTGGAAGAGGATATAGCCAGCAGACACGAGACATTCAGTGAGAGAAGAAACTACCTTCAGAGCCTCTCCAGGAGCGAGCTGAAAAAAGTGATGAAAAAAAATCTCAAGGAATTTCTTGAGTTTAAGAAAAGACAGAAAAAGGGAGCCAGGTAGGATACAGGCCGGGTGCCTTTTAAGATAACCGTTGTTAAAACCGGATCAGCCGGATTTTGACAGCGGTTTTTTAATGCATATTTATGGGACAGCCTCATATATTGTGTAAAAGGGGTGAGAGCATGAAGGGAAAGGATGAGCTGATTAAGATATTTTCAATCAGACTGCGGGGAATCCTGCAGAGGATGGATGTAGACCTGGAACAGCTGCAGGAGATCAGGCTGAGGGTGGATAAGCCTCTTATGATAGCCTATGGGGGACGTGAATATTTTGTGGCGGAGAGCGGGAGGATCTCACTGGATGAGGCGTCCGGGTATGTGGTAGATAAAAAAGAACTGCTGGAGACCATGGAATATATTGCAAACTATTCACTGTATGCATTTGAAGATGAATTAAGGCAGGGCTTTATAACAATACAGGGCGGACACAGGGTAGGGGTGGCAGGTAAGATAGTGATGGATGGGGACAAGATTAAAAGTGTCAAATATATCTCCTTTATCAATGTGAGGCTTTCCCACCAGATAAAGGGATGCGCCGGGGAGGTGCTTCCATATGTCATACAGGGGGAAGAGGTATGCCATACGCTGATCATTTCGCCCCCCAGATGCGGAAAGACAACACTGCTCAGGGATATGATCCGTCAGCTGTCTAATGGAACAGATTATTTCCCGGGCATTACGGTAGGAGTGGTGGATGAACGGTCGGAGATAGGGGGAGCATATCTTGGAGTGCCCCAGAATGACCTGGGGATCAGGACAGATGTGCTGGACTGCTGTCCAAAGGCTGAAGGGATGATGATGCTGGTGCGCTCCATGTCACCCAGGATCATAGCTGTTGATGAAATCGGAGATTATGGCGATATCCATGCCATTGAGACTGTACTGCACTGCGGATGCAAACTTCTGGCAACCGTGCATGGCAGCTCCATAGAAGATGTAAAGAAAAAACCTCTTTTGCAGAAGCTTGTCCTGGAACGGATCTTTGAGCGCTATGTCATACTGCACAACCATAACCAGGTGGGGAAGGTGAAGGCGATTTTTGATGCAAGAGGAACAGCGCTGTACGAAGGGAGGGGGACGGGATGCTGAAATGGGTGGGGATCGGGCTGATGATAGGAGCGTGCAGCGCCATTGGCCTCTCTATGGGCCAGGACTTGAAAAAAAGAGTGACACAGCTGCAGGAACTGCGCAGGATGACAGGAATGCTGCAGGGGGAGATACAGTATGCCAAATCTCCTCTTGCAGAGGCATTCCGACATGTGGCGGGGAGGATCAGAGAGCCGTTTTCAGATTTCCTGAGACATACGGCAGAGGATATGGAAGAATTTTCGGGGGAATCGTTCAGTGAGATATTCAGCAGAAATGCTGAAGAGGACTTGAAGGGGTCCGGGCTTCTGAGGGAAGACATGGAGCAGCTGAGAGGTTTTGGTGAACACCTGGGATATCTGGACCAGGAAATGCAGCTTCGCACGATCGATCTCTACAGGACCCAGCTGATGGAGACATGTGAGACGGCCTCTGAAGAATTCAAAAATAAGGAAAAAGTCTACAGGTATCTGGGAGTCTGCATGGGATTGTTTCTGGCCATACTGTTCGTATAAGATGAGGAGATGAGTATGAGTGTTGATCTGATTTTTAAGATAGCGGCAGTTGGCATTCTGATAGCAGTCATCAATCAGGTATTAAAACAGAGCGGGCGGGAGGAGTACTCGTTTCTGACAAGTCTGGCAGGACTTGTGCTGGTGCTGTTCTGGGTGGTGCCATACATTAACCAGCTATTTGACAGTATCAAAACACTTTTTGCGCTTTAGCATACCGCAGGGAGAGCATTTTTCAAACACGCTCCGGGATTGGAGGAAACTTATGCTGAAGATTGGTGCAATAGGGCTGACAGGAATATTGATCGCACTTTTTCTGAGGGAAGTAAAACCTCAGTTTGCCGTCTATATCAGTATGGTGACGTGTCTTTTGATATTCTTTTATTCAGTCAGCAAACTAAGCTATATTGCGGACACGCTGGTGACTATGAGGAATTATGTGGACATTGAGTCTTCCTATCTGACCACACTGCTTAAAATAGTAGGGATCACCTACATTGCTGATTTCTCGTCTAATCTGTGCAAGGATGCGGGTTATGGGGCAATAGCCGGTCAGATAGAAATATTTGGGAAACTCTCGGTGCTGGCTATCAGTACTCCTATTCTGATGGCACTGCTTGAAACTGTTCAGTCTTTTTTGAAATAGGGATGGGGGTGGCTTGTGAAAAGGACAAGGATATTTATCCTGTTCCTGGTACTGTGGGTGTTCTTGCCCGCTGTTCCGGTTCACGCTGAAGATAACGAAGATATGCAGGGGTATTTTCTGGACGAGCTGGACTTGGGCGAAGTAGATAAAGCCCTTGGAGATTCCATGAATGGGACAGGCTTTTCCTTTTCAGAAGCCGTCATGTCACTTGTGAAGGGCGATACCCCCTTAAATATGGAGAGTATCGGTGATCTGCTCTGGAATACACTGTTTTCAGAACTGGAGCAGAACAGAGAAGTGGCAGTGCATGTGCTGATCCTGGTGATCGCAGCCGCTGTATTCACAAATTTTACTAATATATTCGAAAAAAGCCAGGTAGGTGATATAAGCTTTTATATGATCTATCTGCTGCTGTTCACACTGCTGATGCAGGCTTTTTACAGTATCAGCGTCCTGACAGCTCAGACATTGGCAAATGTAGTGAATTTTATGCAGGTCCTCATGCCTGTCTATTTCCTGGCTGTCTCCATAGCGTCAGGGTCCGTCACTGCAGGAGCCTTTTATGAATTTACCCTGCTGCTGATCACAGGTCTTCAAATGCTGATGAAATACTTTCTCATACCAGCAGTGAACCTGTATGTTCTTTTTATGCTGCTGAATCATCTGGCCAAGGAAGAATATCTCTCCAAAATGGCAGATTTGCTGAAGCTTTTTGTGGAGTGGAGCATAAAGACAATGATTGCTGTAGTTGTAGGGTTTCAGACAGTTCAGTGCCTGGTGATGCCGGCTGTAGATGCGCTGAAGACGGCCATTTTAAACAAAGCGGCCGGCAGCATACCAGGTGTGGGCAATGCCTTTAATGCAGTGACAGAAGTGGTGCTTGGTTCAGCGGTCCTGATCAAGAATGCTGTGGGGGCAGCAGGGCTGATCGTGCTTGCGGTTATCTGTATTGTGCCTCTTATGAAGCTTGGCATCTGCACGCTTTTATATAAGCTGATGGCTGCGGTAGTACAGCCGGTATCTGACAAGCGCATGGTAGAATGTATCGGGGCTGTGGGAGACGGGGCAGGGCTGCTGCTGAAGGTCCTTGGCACCACAGGCATCCTGTTCTTCCTGTCACTGGCTATGGTAACTGCTTCGGTAACAGCCGGATAACTGGATGGAGGTGAAAGGGTGGATGCCATATTTGGGTGGATCAGGAATATTGTTTGTTTCCTTTGTTTCATAAATCTTTTTGTGCAGCTCCTTCCTAATAACAGCTTTCAGAAATATGTAAAGTTTTTTGCAGGTATCCTTCTTGTGATCATTGTCCTGGGACCTTTGGCGGACGTAGCGGGATTGAAAGGGAAATTCGAGGCTGCATGGCGGAAGGAAAATCTGAAGGGAGATTACAATGAACTGGAGATAGATATGCACGGAATGGAAGAACTCAGGTCTAAGAAGATCATGGAAGTGTATGAGGGCGAATTAAAGAAACAGATTGAGTCTATCGTAAAATCCCACGGTCTTTTTTTAATTGACAGCGAGATCATCTTTAAAAGCGAGGACGGCTCTTATGTGCCTGAGAGTATAAGTGTGACGGCATCTTATGAAAAGTCAGGCATACGTATAGAGGTTGCCCCGTTTACAGAGAACGGGGGAGAGAGCGCAGAGGTAATAAATATAAAAAATGAAATTCAGGAAGTCTATAACATCCCGGGCAGTAATATAAATATTAGTATACAGGAGTAGGCCATGGAAAAGGAGAAGGATAAAAACGTAAATTTCAAAACCTGGCTTTCAAAAGTTAAAAATCTGAAAAAGAATCAGATTTTTATGGTTTTACTGGCAGGAATCCTGCTTGTCATCATTGCTCTTCCTACAAAGCAGGGGGAGGAGACAAGATCAAAAAACCAGACAGAACAGGCGCCTGTGGAAAAGGTTTCAAATGAGAAGACAGACACAGATGTCCTGGAAGAAAAACTGGTGTCAGCCCTTGGCAAGGTTAAAGGTGTAGGCAAGGTAGAGGTCATGCTGACAAGAAAATCTTCCGGGCAGAAGATTGTGGAAAAAGATAAGCCTGTATCAGATAAGACTACAGATGAACAGGATAATCAGGGGGGAAACAGAGTTACCAGGGAGTCCACTCAGGGAGAAGAGACTGTATATGCACAGGATGGCAGCGGCGCCCAGACTCCGTATGTGATAGAAGAACTGGAGCCGGAGATCCAGGGAGTGGTGGTTGTGGCAGAAGGTGGTGATAATCCAGTTGTAGTCCAGAATATTACTGAAGCAGTTATGGCATTATTTGGAGTAGAGGTGCATAAAATCAAAGTGATGAAAATGAGTTAGGAGGGGGAAAGTGTGAAACATATCTTTAAGAAGAATCAAATTATCATTACCGCACTGGCCGTCATGATAGCAGTGGCCGGCTATCTGAATTATTCAGGTACAAAGCTGGGAGGCCAGGCTCAGGAGACGGTGGCAAAGGATGAAAATGCAGCAAAGAAAGATGGGAATGCAAAAGATACGGCGCTTGTGGATATTGAGAGCCTTGATGCAGATATAGAAGATCTGGACACGGCCGAGGGTGAGACTTCAGCAAGCCAGGATAAGCAGAGCGCAGATGCTTCAGATGTAGTAAATCTGGAAGATGCAGCGGCAAAGGAAAATACAGAAGCTTCAGAAAAAGGCGGTCAGACGGCAGATGCAGGCCTGACAGATGACAGCTTCAGTCCGGATGCAGGTGATGTGGCAGACAATGGGGCAGGTACTGACAGCGCAGCAGCAGACAGTACAGATGTAGAGGCAAATGCAGCCGACACAGCGGGCCAGGATACAACAACACCTGGTGAAGCAGTCCTGACAAGTTCTGCAGCAGCATCTAATTTTGCAGCAGAAGCAAAGCTTTCAAGAGAACAGGTACGTGCCAAAAATAAAGAGACGTTTCTGGAAGTTATCAATAATGCGAACATAGAGCAGGAACAGAAGCAGAATGCTGTCAATGGCATGAATGACCTCACAGAGATCGCAGAGCGGGAAGCAGCAGCTGAACTCATGCTGGAAGCAAAGGGATTCACTAATTCCGTTGTCAGCATCACAGACGATGAGGCAGACGTAGTCATTGCCAAGGCAGAACTCTCAGAAGCAGAACGCGCCCAGATAGAAGATATCGTAAAGCGCAAAACAAACGTGGCAGGCGAGAACATCATAATAACACCTATGTCAGTAAAATCTGAAGAGCAGTAAATACCTATAGGGCCGGAGATTCTTCTTATTATAATAGAAGAAAATCTCCGGCTTTTCAAATGTCGTACCAAAGAAAATTTTTGCCATAAAAAGGCACTTTTTTATTTTATATGCAGCAGACATGTGATAGAATCAGTACACGATAAAAAATATGTTACCTGACGGAAGTGCTTAAGGAGGAAAAGGATGAAATACAAAAAAGGACTTGCAAAGAGACTTATGGCATTGTTTCTTGCATGTGTAATGATAATTTCTTTGGGGAATGGGTTTTCTATGCAGGCGGCTGCGCAGATGCCGCAGCTAGAAACATCGCAGCCGGAGCAGACGGACGCTATGGAGCAGACGGGCGCTGCGGTTACGGAGGCTCAGGCTGAAACGACAGCGCCTGAAACATCTTCGGAAAGCACCGGCGGAGCATCAAATGTGTTAGGAACAGAGTCTTCTGCTGAAACCCAGGCGTCTGCCGAAACGGAGACGGAGACAGAATCCGAAGAAACCGCATTTATGTCTTTGGATGACACGTCCTCCAGCTTTGTGATCGAAGGTTCGGTGAATACGGTTCAAAATCTTTCTGCCAGCGTTCTGTCCGGAGAAAGTTTTGATTATATTATCGGATATACCGTCCCTCCGATCCAGGACGGAGACAGCTATAGTGCCGCTGCCATTCAGATCGAGTTGCCGGAGCACTTGTCCGTGGTTCCGGACGCCGATAATTTTAATCAATTAAGTGTGAATGGTCAGGATGTAAAGTCCTCTTATATGCTTGAACGTACACTGGTCATTAAGCTGGATCAGTCATTGATGACCGGTGAACCAAAAACGGTGACAATTAAATTTCAGACCGATAACTTTAAATGGAAGAATGGTTCTGAGATTACACTTAACCCGGTACTGACCGGAAATAAATCAGGAGGCGCCTCTGTAACCGGTAAGCTTGCCGAAAATGCAAAGCCAGTCGTTACGGTCACTACGGATGATGGATGGATGATCGATAAGACTGTTGGCAGTGTTTCTTCAGATGATGCGTATTATTATGCGCCGTACACAGTTAAGGTGATTAATACCAAATCCGGTACAGCTGCAGATGAGGATCGTTTAGGCCGTTTGGATGTTGCAGGTATGCAGGTGATCGATATGCTGCCTTTGGCCTATGCAGGAAGTATCAACGCTGACGGGCAGCATATTGGCTATGCCGTCAATGGCGCTCAGGCTGAGATCATCGATGTGAAGATGGGGGAAACGGCTCTGACGAACGGTACCGACTATACGGTATCCGGAGACAATGGTCAGATTGTTTTCAAAAGGACTGCTGTAAGTGCTGCTGACGGCAAATATACAAAGGCCGGCACACCGATTTCTGCAACGTACACTTATACTGTAAAGTACCCAAAGGCAGCATACATAACCCCGTCCAATGAAAGTAAGGCGGAGGAATACTGGCTTCAGAATACAGCGATTTTAAAATATACCCTTCTCGGACAAAATGAGGCGACAGATAAGGATACCGCGGAAATCGTTCTGGGCGAAAAGGAGAAGTCTGATGGCACTGTGGAATCTATTGCAGCTGGCCAGGAGCCGGTTTTTGATAAGGCAAATCTCTATGATGATGAGAAAGGCAATGTATCCATCATCAAGCAGGTAAAATGGCAGGGGATGGATACGCCCGCAAAGGATGTGGAGTTTGCGCTTTATGCTGTATCAGGGCGCGGCCAGGCACATGATGAAAACAGTACCGCAGCGGCCACGCTGAAAACAGACGGACAGGGCAACGCTAAGAGCAAGCCGCTGGACGCCGGATGGTATGAGCTTGTGGAAACCAAAGTTCCAGAAGGATATGCAAAGGCTCCGAGCTACTGGGTAGAAATTAAAAACAATGAAGAAAGCACTACGCTCTATAATGAGAATGGCGATGCACTGGGCAACACGATCGTCAACGAGGCCGATAAGGGTAAGTTCATTCTTTATAAGTATGATGGTGATGAGAGTACAAATCAGAGCAGTCTTACCCAGCTGGATCAGGCTCAGTTTACGATCGAACGGAAAGTATCCGACGCGCCCGAAAAGTGGGAATATACGGTTAATAATGACAGAAATCAGTCTATAATAACCGTCCTTGATGATACGAATCAGCCTGGTAATTACCATTACGAGTCCGGGTACCTGGAACCGGGAACATACCGGATTACAGAAATTACGACGCCTGAGTATTCCTATGATAATGGGGGAACGCAGCAGACCATCACATTTGCTCTGAATGGCAGCGCGCAGGAGTTTGAGATTACTAAGGGAGAGACATTGAACGTTAATGCCTACAACAGCCCGCAGGGCTCCATCACACTGACCAAATATGGCCAGTACGATCCGGATCATGTGGATGCCCTTAAAACACTGTCAGGCGCCACCTTTAAGCTTTATAAAGATGGAGCCTGTACCCGGGAAATTGAGAACAGTCTGAGGACTGCCGATGGCAATGGCGTCTGCAGGTGGGAGAATCTGGACCCTGGAACATACTATATTAAAGAGACGGCGGATGGGAAGACGGCGGTAAATAATGCAGGCTTTGAGATATCAACAGAAGTTCAGAGCGCAGTTATTGAGTCGGGGGCCCTGGCAGTCAGAATTGCATCCGCGGATGCCAGTATTAGCGATCCGGAGAAAGCAAAAATTTACAAGGATGTTACCTTTGTCAACCAGTCCAACGCCGGAAAAATCCGTATCGTGAAAACCAATGCGGACGGAGCTCAAAAGCTGTCCGGCGCCGAATTTAAGATCTTCGCGCAGGAAGGAACGGGTTGGAGTGCTGTACCGTTACAGACATTAACCATTACCGATGCCACGAATGGTGTTGTATCTGATTTCCTTAAAGCGGAAATAACCGGAACAAAGTATAAGATTGTGGAAACCCACGCCCCCGAAGGTTATACGCTGGATGGGGAGATGGTCGAGCTGGAGCAGATCGTGACGGTTTACCCATACCATGAACCATCACTGGAAAGTGGTGCGGACAGCCATAATTATGTCACATTCAAAAATGAAAAGGATGACAGCATGACAGGCCTTAGCGGCAAAATCCATAAACAGATCCGGGAAGCCGGTGATGGCGACAACGAGACGACATTTTCCGATGACCCTGTCACTGCGGATGTGAGTCTGCTCAGCAGTGCCTACACCCTGGAATTTAAGGTGGACGGCTATGCTGACGGCGAGAATGAAAAGCCGGTGAAGGAGCTTACAGTCACCGATAACCGCATCGGGCTGGAATACATTGAAAGCGTAAATTCCGGCTCGGAGGTATACAAGGACTTAACGGTTACCGACAGAGATTATACGATAAATTATCTGACTGTGAATTCATCAGAGAATAAGGAGAACACGGCTGAAAAGCCAGGCGCTGAAGTTTACATTCAGAGCAGTATGGCTGAAAAGGCAGCAGGAACATGGACGCACTTAAAGACATTGTCTGATGTTTCCTCGGAGCAGACCATAAGCTTTGACGGCCGGAAGGTTGTGGGCGTGAAGGTCGTTTATACAAACACGCTGGAGAAGTTCAGCAGTGACGGCCTCATTATCAATATAACCTTTGCAAACCGGGGAGAGTGGTCCACTGAAACTGATCATGAAGTCCGGCGGATCAACAATACGGCGGATATCACCTGGAAAGACACGTATCTGGATGCCGCCGGCCAGGTAAAGACAAGAGAGCAAAATAAAAATTCCAATACAGTTTTGGGCAACGTTCCGTCCTTCACGATGAAAATACCGGAGATTGCGATCAAAACGGAAATAACGGATAGCAAGGCGACCTTCTGTTCCGGTGATGAAATCAATTTCCAAGTCCTGGCGACAAATATGTCGCTGCCCGGTGAGGACCGGATTTTAAGACAGCCGGTGCTTTCCTTAAAGCTCCCGGCACAGACGGCGCTGGATGAATCAAAGGACCAGTCCAGCCAGGGCTTCCTTGTACGTAAGGTTGCTGCCGGTAGTTCGGTGATCATACCTCAGTCCTTATATACAGTTACCGCCATAGAGGTTCCGGCGGCACTGAAGGATCAGGGCGGTGATTCATATGGTGAGGATGCCAATTATACAACAACACAATATGCCTTCGCCTTTGCCGACAACGATATGACTACACTGGAAGAAGGCGAGAGCATCCAGATTGAGTTCAGGGGCTATATCTCCTATGAGAGTAAGAGTGGTTTCGATTTAGTCATTCCTGCATATTTAAGCAGCAGTGCCAAAATACCGAAATCCAGTGAAAACCCCAAAGGCTTAAGCTTTGTACCGTATAATCAGACATTGTACGAAAATCCGGTAACCGATGAGCTGGTTGGTGATGACCTGAGCTATATCAATGATACCGCCAGCCGGGCTGTGACAGATGCGACGGATGTGAAGCTGCTCAAATCCATCGGCGTTAAGGGGGATGACGGGCAGATACGTTGGCTCAGCCGCGGGGCTGTGGCCACCGTACATCCGGCCGGAGAAATTTATTACAAGCTGACCCTTTATAATTATTCAGATGCATATATTGAAACTGCAAAATTTGTGGATGTGTTCCCGGGGCCGGATGATACGTATATCACCAGCATGTCCCAGGGCAGAGGTACAGATATCCCATTTGGTCCGGGTTATGAAAATATGACTCTGCTGAATGCTTCCGCCGGAGGAAATATTACCTGGTACTCCACAGACTACGACTTTAGTACACGCAGCGGCAGTGAGACAACAGGAATCCTTCAGCCGCTGTATTATATGCAGTCGGACTGGAGTAATTGGAGCGGTGGAATTATGAGCAATGCCACAGCTCTTGGCGCTGAGGTGGACTTTACCAATGGCGGCGCCGCAGAAGGGCTTGAACCTTCCGGAAGCTATGAAATTATCATCAGCATGAGAGCACCGGGATATACGGCCGATAAGATCAGCGAGTATTATGGTAGATTCATGGACAATTCTGCGGCCGTTAGCGTTGTAAAGGCAGGCGCTGCATCCAGCGGGAACGCCACGATTCCTGAGAATGACCGTATGGAGCCTAATAAGGTTCGGGCCGCTATGGATCTGCCCACCGGAAGTATCGGTGATTACGTATGGTTTGACAGCAATGCCAATGGCATGCAGGACAGCGGTGAAGCTCCGGTGGAGGGCATGACCGTGGAGCTGTGGCAGACCCGCTATCATACATTTAACAGTTCTGTACGCAGGGAAACAAAAATGCTGCAATCCACAGTAACGGATCAGGACGGCAAATACCTTTTCAGCGGGCTGCCCTGCCAGTACCTGACCGACGGTTCCACCGAAGGCTCGCAGAATCCGTCCGACTATGTGGGCGGTGAGTATTACACTTATCAGGTGAAGTTTATCCGCGGTGAACGTTATGACGGCTACACCTTTACAGAGCAGGAAGCCGGAGGTGACCGCGCCGCGGACTCTGATCCGGATGTCAACGGCGAGACAAAGGATATACAGCTCAAGGTCATTTCCAATGCGGACGGCAGCCTGTCCGGCGAGTCCAATATGACCATTGATGCAGGTATCTTTACTTCCTATGCATTAGGCGACTATGTATGGCTGGATAGCAACTGCAACGGCGTACAGGATGACGGCGAGACCGGCGTTCCGGATGTTCCGGTATTCCTCTACAAGGTCGATGGACCGGACGGTGAGGTGGCAAAGGATCAGGACGCTATTAGAACAGTTACTGATAAGGACGGACGCTACTGGTTCGATAACCTTATGGAGGGCTATTATGTGGCAGAGTTCGATATCAGCAGCCTGAAGAAGCTGACGGATGACGGATATACCTATCGTTATGATTTTACACAGGTTCAGGATACATCCCGCGGCGAGATGGCCGCGGATTCCGATGCCCGCCATGCAGTGGATAAGGATGGACGTATCCGCCGGACCAATGTCATCACGCTGACAGAAGAGGCTCTGAGGAGTGCTGGCCTTGAGGAACATACGGACGCGCGCTGGGATGCAGGACTTGTGACCTGCAGTGCTATCGGCGGTTATGTATTCGATGACCAGGATTATGATGATCTGCAAAGTATTTATATACCGCTGGAGGGAACGCTGGTTGAACTTTTCGAGGTCAATCCGGACGGAAGCCTTTCAGATCAGCCGGCGGCCGCTCAGGTGGTCGGTGCAGATGGGAAATATTTCTTTGGTCATCTGGTCTTTGGCACGGAATTTAAAGATTACAGCGTTAAATTTACTTATCCGGAGGGGTATATTGGAGTGGATGCCAATGCCGACGGCGATGGCGGAACCTCAGACCCGGCGAAGGATTCACGTTTTGATTCCGACGTGAATGATTTTGCCACAGATGCATCGGGCAATGAGGACCGTACAAACGGCTATATCCACAGGATACGTTTGGGTCAGGATATGATTACTGCGACATGGGATGCCGGCGCCAGAAAATACAGTGCCATCGGCGGCTATGTATGGAACGATGAAAATAAGAATGGCCAGCGGGATGATGATGAAAAGCCGGTTTCCGGTGTGACCGTTATATTGCAGAGCCGCAGGGACAGCAGTTCACCATGGGAATATGAATCTGATACAGTGACCGATGAGAACGGCCGGTATGCGTTCCAGAACCTGGAGAGCAGCGGCAGGATCACAAAGGAGTACAGAGTCGTATTTGAAGCAGGTCAGGAATTTACCGGTGGCTATGCGACGGCTTACATCAAGCCGGGGTATGGCGAGGAGGATATGGCCTGGAATGCCGGTATTTACAAGTCGCCAGACATAACCGACCCAGAAACGCCGGAAACACCAGAAATACCAGAGACACCAGAGACACCGGAAACACCAGAAACGCCGGAAACACCGGAGACACCAGAAACACCGGAAACACCGGAAACATCAGAAACACCGGAAACACCGGAGACACCAGAAACACCGGAAACACTAGAAACACCGAAAACGCCGGAAACGCCGGAAACGCCAAAAACACCGGTAACGCCGGAAACACCAGAAACGCCAAAAGCACCAGATGAAGAAAAGAGCAATGTGCGTACCGGAGATACAACACCTGTGAACATTCTTCTTGGGATAGCTCTTGTCAGTCTGGGTGTGATCGTCGTTATTGTCTGGCGTAAAAAGAAAAAGAATGACGGTGGCAGGAAATAATTGATAAGCAAAAAGTATCGTAACTGGTAACTGTTCAGCCTTCCACTGCATCGCGAAGCGTAGTTACATATAATCGCCTTCGGCGATGGGATTTTTGCACCCTTGAATCATTTTCTTACGGTCTGTGCAGTAAATGCACAGACCTGCTGAATAGTTACAAAGTATCATCTAATTGGAGCTGCCGCACTAAGTGATTAATGCGCAGCTCCTTTTTGTTGCTGTTCACTTCGTGACCAGTAACACGCTCCGCGATGCACAGAAACGGCAAAAACCGCTGTTTCGCGCTGCAACTCTCGGGATTTTCGTGCAAATACGCACGAAAACACCTCGCGGGATGGTGACGTGTGAACAGTAACTCCTTTTTGACTGCAAATAATAACTGCAGCAATAAACCATTGACAACACCCAGATAACCTTGCTAGAATAGTTTAGGTTTACGTAGAGTGGATATTTCTGGCTTTTTGTGAATAATCAGCCAGGAAATACAAAAAATATATTCAGAACAGACAATGGAGGAATAAAAGTGACTGATATCACAAAAGAAATAGAGAAACGCCGGACGTTTGCTATCATTTCACACCCGGATGCCGGTAAGACGACACTGACGGAAAAATTCCTGCTTTATGGCGGGGCGATCAATCTGGCGGGCAGTGTAAAAGGAAAGGCTACTGCCAGGCATGCGGTGTCGGACTGGATGGAGATTGAGAAGGAGAGAGGTATTTCTGTCACTTCTTCCGTGCTTCAGTTTAATTATGACGGGTTCTGCATCAATATCCTGGATACCCCGGGGCATCAGGACTTTTCAGAGGATACTTACCGTACACTCATGGCTGCGGATTCCGCAGTGATGGTTATCGACGCGTCCAAGGGCGTCGAGGCGCAGACGAGAAAGCTTTTTAAGGTATGTGTCATGCGCCATATCCCCATATTTACATTTATCAATAAGCTGGACCGGGATGCCAATGATACCTTTGAGCTGCTGGATGAGATAGAAAAGGAACTTGGGATCGCCACATGTCCAATTAACTGGCCTATCGGGTCAGGAAAGAATTTTAAAGGGGTTTATGACAGAAACACCAGAAAGGTGACAATCTATACAGATACAGAGAAAGGCACAAAGGAAGGGACTGCGACAGAAATTGACGTGGATTCACCGGAGCTGGAAGCCTTTATCGGCATGGAGAACAAAGAACAGCTCATGGAGGAGATAGAGCTTCTGGATGGAGCCAGTGCAGAGTTTGACCAGGATATGGTCAATATCGGAGAGCTGTCACCGGTCTTCTTTGGATCAGCGCTGACAAACTTTGGAGTGGAGATCTTTCTGAGAAACTTCCTGGATATGACGAGTTCACCCCTTCCGAGAAAATCAGATGCAGGTGAAGTGGATCCCATGACTAATGATTTCTCAGCTTTTGTGTTCAAGATACAGGCTAATATGAATAAGGCACACAGGGACAGGATCGCGTTTATGCGTATCTGTTCAGGTGAATTTGATGCGGGCATGGAGGTATTTCATGTACAGGGCAATAAGAAACTGCGCCTTTCCCAGCCCCAGCAGATGATGGCACAGGAACGCCATATCGTTGACCATGCGTATGCAGGGGATATTATAGGTGTGTTTGACCCGGGTATCTTTTCTATTGGTGATACGATCTGCGCTCCGGGACAGAAATTCCAGTATGAGGGGATTCCCACCTTTGCGCCTGAGCATTTCGCAAGAGTGCGCCAGGTGGATACTATGAAGAGGAAACAGTTTGTCAAGGGCATCAGCCAGATAGCCCAGGAAGGCGCCATCCAGATATTCCAGGAATTTAATACTGGAATGGAAGAGATCATTGTGGGCGTTGTGGGCGTCCTGCAGTTTGAAGTTCTTAAGTACAGGCTGCAGAATGAATATAATGTAGAGATCATCCTGGAAAACCTGCCCTATGAGCATATCAGATGGATCGAAAATAAGGAAATTGACCTGGATATGCTGACAGGCACCTCCGATATGAAGAAGATCAAAGACCTGAAGGGAAATCCTCTGCTTCTCTGGGTGAATTCATGGAGCATAGGAATGACGCTGGACCGCAACAAAGGGCTTGTCCTGTCGGAATTTGGACGGTAGGCCTGGGGAGTGAATAGAAAGAATTTTTGCAGAGACTGTGAAGGTTCTGAACAGTTACCAATATTTTATTTGCAAATAGTTAATTATTTGTTATAATAAAGGCAGCGTAACTGATAAGATACTGAACAGTTATAAGACAGCATAGTTGTAGTAGAGATAAAGATGGAGGTTATGACCATGGGCAAAGAAGAGAATCAGGGCAATTATACCGTACAGGCGGATGAAAGCTTTGGACAGGTTCAGATAGCAGATGAAGTGGTTGCCATTATAGCAGGGCTGGCCGCGACGGAAATTGAAGGGGTTGCCAGCATGGCAGGCAACATCACAAATGAACTGGTATCAAAGCTGGGTATGAAGAAGCTTTCCAAGGGCGTTAAGGTAGTGGTGACAGAAGGTGTCGTCAACGTAGATGTGGCTATTAATATCAGCTATGGGTACAGTGTTCCGAAGACCAGCAAGAAGGTCCAGGAAAAAGTAAAGGCTTCAATCGAGAACATGACTGGACTTTCAGTGGCAGATGTGAATGTACGCATTGCATCTGTGGATATGGACAGCCGCAAATAATGTTACTGTTCGCTCCGTGACCAGTAACACGTTCCGCGATGCACAGAAACGGCAAAAACCGCCGTTTCGCGCTGCAGCCCTCGGGATTTTCGTGCAAATATGCACGAAAACACCTCGCGGGATGGTGACGTGTGAACAGTAACCAAATAATTCTTTTCGTAAAGAAAAATATGTAGTATAATAAGGGATGTCTTTATAAGACATCCTTTTTTAGTCTCACAGGAGGCAGCTGCCGTTTTACTAAATTGATGATAGATAAAATCCCGGAGGATGATGATGAGTAGAAGAGAACTGCGCGAGCATATATTTAAATTATTATTTTTTATAGAATTCCATGAAGAGGACGAGATGCCGGAGCAGCTTGCCCTGTATTTTGAACAGATGACCCATCTGGATGAGAAGGACCACATGTACATTGAAGAAAAATATAACCATGTGTGTGAACGTATGGAGGATATAGACAAGGCTCTTGACGGAGTGTCACAGGGCTGGAAGGTGAGCAGGATGGGAAAAGTAGACCTGGCTATCTTAAGGCTGGGGGCTTATGAATTAAAATTTGACGACGAGATACCAACAGGCGTGGCGATCAACGAGGCTGTAGAGCTTGCAAAAATTTACGGCGGAGATGATTCTCCTGCATTTATTAACGGGATTCTGGCAAAGCTTGTATAAAGAGCAGCTATTTCCGGATGAAAGGGCAGCATGAATGAAGAATGTTTATAGTGTAGGCCAGGTAAACAATTATATTAAAAATATGTTTACCCAGGATTTTATGTTGAGCCGGATCTATGTAAAGGGGGAGGTATCGAACTGTAAATACCATACCTCAGGACATATATATTTTTCTTTAAAAGATGAAACAGGGACCATCGCATGCGTCATGTTTGCAGGAGCCAGGAAGGGTCTGGCCTTCAGGATGCAGGATGGGCAGAAGGTAGTGGCGCTGGGAAGCGTCAATGTCTATGAGAGGGACGGGAGATACCAGCTCTACGCCAGGGAGATCATTCTGGAAGGCGCGGGGCTTCTCTATGAGAAATACGAGGCGCTGAAGAAGGAGCTGGAGGAGATGGGTATGTTCTCTTCTCAGTTTAAACAGCAGATACCGTCCCATATTAAGCGTCTTGGCATTGTCACAGCCCCCACAGGGGCTGCAGTCAGGGATATTATGAATATATCCCGCAGGAGGAACCCATATGTACAGCTCGTGCTCTATCCGGCGCTGGTACAGGGTGAGGGGGCAGCAGACAGCATCGTAAAAGGGATCAGGATGCTTGACGAATATGGTGTAGATACGATTATTGTAGGACGGGGCGGAGGATCCATCGAGGATCTGTGGGCGTTTAACGAGGAAAAAGTGGCAAGGGCCATTTTTAACTGCAGGACGCCTGTGATCTCTGCCGTGGGGCATGAGACTGATGTGACGATCGCAGACTATGTGGCCGACCTGAGGGCTCCCACGCCATCCGCTGCTGCGGAACTGGCCGTGGCAGATGTGCGCCAGGTGACAGAGCGGCTGTCACAGTACCGCTATGCATTTTATGGCAGGATGACCGGGCAGATCGAGAGAGCCACGCAGGAGGCAAAGAGGCGCCTGTTAAGGCTGAATTATTTAAGCCCGGAGAATCAGATCAGGGAGAAAAGACAGAGTCTGATTGATAAAGAGGAAAGGCTGCAGCTTCTCATGAGAAGTGCTCTGGAGGAAAAACGCCACCAGATGATGATCTATGTGGAGCGGATGAAGGGCCTCTCACCGCTTGACAAGCTCTCGCAGGGATATTCTTACATAGCGGATGAAAGTGGAAGAACAGTAACCAGCATCGATGATGTCAGCGAGGGTGAGAGGCTTAAGGTTTATGTGACAGATGGATATATCAGGGCGGAAGTAGCCGGGAAGGAGAAGATGACGTGGCAGAAAAAGAAAAACTGACGGAAGAGAGAAAGCAGGACAGTGAAGAGCTGACTCTTGAGGAGTCTTTTCAGAAATTAGATGAGATGCTTCTGGCGCTGGAGAGCAGGAATATTTCCCTTGAAGAGTCATTTGCGACGTACCAGAAGGGAATGGAGCTGCTGAAAAGCTGTAATGAGAAAATAGACAGGGTCGAGAAAAAGATGCTGATCTTGAACGAAGAAGGTGAAGCAGATGAATTTTGAAGAAATCCGAAAAGAGAGACTGGAACAGATCAACAAAATTATTGAGCTTTATCTTCCAGAAGAGGAAGGGTTCCAGGCAACTGTCAAGAAAGCTATGAATTACAGCGTGAGAGCCGGCGGAAAGAGGCTGCGCCCTATGCTGATGCAGGAGACGTACAGGCTGTTTGGGGGAGAATCCAGGATCATTGAGCCTTTTATGGCGGCCATAGAGATGATCCACACACATTCCCTTGTCCATGATGACCTGCCTGCCATGGATAATGACGAGTACCGAAGAGGAAGGAAGACAACTCATGTAGAGTTTGGAGAAGCCATGGGGATACTTGCCGGTGACGGACTGCTGAACCTGGCATACGAGACTGCGGCCAGAGCATTTATGATGGAACCGGACAATCCCCATATCGGCAGGGCCATAGGTGTGCTGGCTGGTAAATCCGGGATATATGGCATGCTGGGAGGGCAGTCTGTAGATGTGGAAGCAGCCGGACAGGCGGTCAGCCGGGAAAAGCTGGATTTCATATACCGTCTCAAGACAGGAGCGCTGATAGAGGGTTCTATGATGACAGGAGCTATCCTGGCAGGCGCCTCAGAGGAAAAGGTGGACCTTATAGAGCGCGTGGCTGCCGGTGTGGGGCTGGCATTCCAGATACAGGATGATATACTTGATGTGACCAGCACTGTGGAGGAGCTTGGAAAGCCGATCAACAGTGATGAGAAGAATAATAAGACCACATATGTTACAATAGAGGGCATTGAGAAAGCGCGCCGGGATGTGAAAGAGATATCTGAGAAGGCTCTGGCCTGGCTGGACGGACTGGAAGAGAAGAATGAATTTTTGAGGGAGCTGGTTCTGCAGCTTATTAACCGCAAAAATTAGAAGGTGAACCTATGGTTTTAGAAAAAATAAATTGTGCAAATGATATTAAAAAGCTGGAAAAGGATGAGCTGCCGGCGCTGGCCGAAGAGATCAGGGAATTTCTGATCCACAAGATCAGTGTTTCAGGAGGCCATCTGGCCTCCAACCTGGGAGTTGTGGAGCTTACCATGGCTCTTCATCTGGCTTTTGACCTGCCGGAGGATAAGATCATATGGGACGTGGGACACCAGTCTTATACCCATAAGCTTCTGACCGGCAGGAAGGATGGATTTGACCAGCTCCGTAAATACGGGGGGATGAGCGGCTTTCCAAAGACCAAGGAGAGCCCCTGCGATGTATTTAATACAGGACACAGCTCTACCTCCATTTCAGCAGGCCTTGGCTATGCCAGGGCGCGGGACATCCAGGGGAAAGACTATTCTGTCATCTCAGTGATCGGCGACGGCTCACTGACAGGCGGCATGGCTTATGAAGCCCTGAATAATGCATCACAGCTGAAAAGTAATTTTATCATTGTGTTAAATGACAATAATATGTCTATATCAGAGAATGTGGGCGGTATGTCCACATACCTGGGGGAACTCAGGACAAACGATGTCTATACAGGACTGAAGACGGGGGTCACGAACGCTCTTACTAAGGTTCCTGTATATGGAGACCGGATCGTTAAACGTATCAGGAAGACGAAGAGCGGCATCAAGCAGCTCTTTATACCGGGAATGCTTTTTGAAGAGATGGGCATTACCTACTTAGGACCTGTGGACGGGCATAATGTGGCTCAGATGGTGAAAACCTTCAGGGAGGCCAGCAAGCTAAATGAAGCTGTGCTCGTGCATGTCATAACAAAGAAAGGAAAAGGCTACGCGCCTGCGGAACGGCATCCCGCCAGATTCCATGGGGCCGAGCCTTTTGAGATAGAGACTGGGATTCCAAAGAATACAAAAAAGAAACCCAGCTATACAGATATATTTTCCACTGTCATGAGGAAGATGGGGGACAGGGAAAAGGACGTGGTGGCTGTCACTGCGGCCATGCCGGATGGAACAGGCCTGAAAAGGTTCAGGAATATGTTCCCTGAACGTTTCTTTGACGTGGGGATAGCTGAAGAGCACGCTGTGACCTTTGCAGCAGGGCTGGCCGCAGCAGGTCTGATCCCTGTGGTGGCTGTCTATTCCTCCTTCCTGCAGAGGGCATATGACCAGGTGCTGCATGACGTATGTATCCAGAACCTGCATGTCATATTTGCTGTTGACAGGGCAGGACTTGTGGGCAGTGACGGTGAGACTCACCAGGGTATCTTTGATCTCTCCTATCTGTCCAGCATACCTAATATGTGCATTATGGCTCCCAAGAATAAATGGGAGCTGTCAGATATGATGAAATTTGCAGTAAAGTACTCAGGACCTGTTGCCTTAAGGTACCCGAGAGGAGAGGCATATGACGGCCTGAAGGAATTCAGGGCTCCGGTTGCATATGGGCGCGGGGAAGTCATATACGATGAGAGTGAGATAGCCATACTGGCTGTCGGCAGTATGGTCAGGACAGCGGAAGAAGTCAGGCAGCAGCTAAAGGAGATGGGATATGCGTGCAGCCTGATCAATGCCAGGTTTGTGAAACCTATTGACGAAGAACTTATTCTTGAAATAGAGAGAGATCACTGCCTTATCGTCACACTGGAAGAAAATGTAAAAAGCGGAGGCTTTGGTGAAAAGGTTCTTGATTATCTGAACCAGGCCGGAAGCCATGCGAAGGTTTTGAATATAGCACTGCCTGATGACTATGTGGAACATGGGAATGTGGATGTGCTCAAGCAGGAGGTCGGGATTGATGCCGGCTCTGTTCTGAAGAAAATTGTAGCAGCTTATATAGGGCTGTAGACGCCTGAAGGCATAATGCCGCAGAGCGGAGGACAGGAGAAGACAGGATGAAGGAACGATTAGATATTTTGCTGGTACAGAGGAATCTTGCCGCATCCAGAGAAAAGGCCAAGGCAGTTATTATGGCCGGCAGCGTATATGTGAATGGACAGAAGGAAGACAAAGCAGGCTCTATGTTTGATGAAAAGGTCCAGATCGAAGTGAGGGGCAGCACCCTTAAGTATGTAAGCCGGGGAGGGCTGAAGCTGGAGAAGGCCATGAGCCATTTCGATGTCTCACTGGAGGGTAAGGTGTGCATGGATGTGGGTTCCTCAACAGGGGGCTTTACCGACTGTATGCTGCAGAACGGCGCGGTTAAGGTGTACGCCATTGATGTGGGACATGGACAGCTGGACTGGAAGCTGCGCCAGGATGAAAGGGTAGTCTGCATGGAAAAAACGAATATCCGGTATGTGACACCGGCGGATATCCGGGAGCCTGCAGAATTTTCATCCATTGATGTCTCTTTTATTTCTCTGACAAAGGTGCTTCTGCCTGTCAGGGAGCTGCTGTCCGGGGACGGGCAGATCGTGTGCCTGATCAAGCCCCAGTTTGAGGCGGGCAGGGAAAAGGTCGGAAAAAAAGGCGTAGTGCGCGACCCGGCAGTACATAGGGAAGTGATAGAGAAAGTAGTCAGCTATGCCTCCTCCATTTCATTAAAGCCGCTCCATCTGGAATACTCCCCTATCAAGGGACCGGAGGGGAATATTGAATATCTCCTGCATTTGCAAAAAGAGGAAGAGGGGAGTGCGGCAGAAGCGGCGCTGCTTGATATCGCTGCTGTAGTGGAAGCCGCACATGCCTCGTTAGACTGACGGGTGGATGGGACTATGGAAAAATTCTATATTATTACAAATGAGCTGAAGGACCCGGGTCTTGAGACTACAAGGTTTGTGCAGGAATACCTTCAGAAGAGAGGGAAAATATGTGTCGTCAGGGAAAAGCAGGATGAAACAGTTCCTCACTCCTACAAGTATACGGATGCATCCCTTGTCCCTGAGGATGTGGACTGCATCCTTGTACTGGGAGGGGATGGGACTCTTCTGCAGGCGTCCAGGGATCTGGTGGAGAGGGAACTCCCAATGCTGGGGGTGAATCTGGGGACACTGGGATATCTGGCCGAGATCGACAAGTCGGGCATCAGGCCTGCGCTGGACAGGCTGATTGAAGATCAGTACAATATAGGAAGACGGATGATGATAAAAGGCGTAGCCATCCATAAGAATAAACAGATCATGTCAGATATCGCGCTGAATGATATTGTGATAGGCAGGTATGGAAGGCTGCGTGTGATTGATTTTAATATCTATGTAAATCAGGAATTTCTCAATTCGTACAGTGCGGACGGAGTGATCATCTCTACGCCCACAGGGTCTACAGGCTACAGCCTGTCGGCGGGAGGCCCCATCGTCTCACCGGAGGCATCCCTCATCATGATCACACCCATAGCGCCCCATACGCTTAATACCAGGAGCATTGTTCTTCCGGATGATGCAGAGATCACGATAGAGGTGGGCGCAGGGCACAGCACGCCCCAGGAGGGAGCCGAGGCCAGCTTTGACGGGGACTCTACTGTAAGGCTGGAATGCGGGGACCAGATCGTGGTCACCAAGTCAGAGCGCTATGCCAGAATGGTGAAGATCAACCAGGTCAGCTTTTTGGAAGTGCTGCGCAAAAAGATGAGCGAGCAGTGAGGAGGTAAGCAGGATGAAGATAGCAAGACATGCAAAAATCGTTGACTTGATCAATAAATACGATATAGAGACGCAGGAAGAGCTGGCAGAGAGGCTGAATGCCGAGGGCTTTAGCGTGACACAGGCTACAGTGTCCAGAGATATAAGGGAACTGAAGCTGACAAAGATCGCAGTCAATGGCGGGAGACAAAAGTATGCTGTTATGAGCCCTCAGAGCGCTGCCATGGATGAGAAATACCTGAGAGTCTTAAAAGACGGGTTTTTATCCATGGATATGGCACAGAATATTCTTGTGGTGAAGACTGTATCTGGGATGGCCATGGCGGTGGCAGCCGCGCTGGATTCCATGCACTGGCCGGAGATCGCAGGCTGTATCGCAGGAGATGATACAATCATGTGTGCCATCAGAAGTGCAGATGACACCCTGCTTGTGATGGATAAGATCAATAAGATCTTGGAGAGTTAAAGTTTTTCAGGGAATATTGGGATGCCGGCGTGCTTGTGCGGCGGCAGATTGCGCGGGAGAGAGTGCAGGTAAAATATGTTAGTAAATGTACATGTAAAAAATATGGCTCTGATACAGGAGGCGGATGTGGACTTCGGCAGGGGTCTCAACATCCTGACAGGTGAGACAGGAGCAGGAAAGTCCATTATCATAGGTGCAGTAAATGTGGCGCTGGGGATGAGAGGCTTTAAAGGATTCGCCAGGGAAGACGCAGATACGGCTCTCGTGGAGCTTGTGTTTTCTGTGGAAAAGGAAGAACAGGCGGAGAAGATCAAGGCCTTTGATATTCCAGTTGAGGATGGGCTTGTCATTTTGTCAAGAAGGATGACTGGAAACAGAAGCATCAGCAAGGTGAACGGGGAGACAGTGCCTGTGAGCACGATCAGGCAGATAGCGGAGATCCTCATTGACATACACGGGCAGCATGAGCACCAGTCGCTGCTCCATGCTTCAAAGCATCTGGAGATCCTTGATGAGTTTGCAAGGGATGAACTAAGGCCCATGAAGCAGAAAGCTGCTGCGCTCTACCAGGATTATCTCGGGCTTGGCAGGGAGCTGGAAGAGAACAGGATCGACGCGGGACAGAAGCAGAAGGAGATGGATTTCCTGAATTTTGAGATTCAGGAGATTGAAAATGCTGCCCTTAAACTAAATGAGGATACTGAACTGGAGAGCCGCTACAGGAAGCTGTCAAACGGCAAAAAAATCATGGAGGCCGCATCTCTTTCCTATGAACTGACAGGATATGAAAATGGAGCGGCCGGGGACGGCATCGGCAGGGCTTTAAGAAGCCTGGGCGGTGTGACCATGTATGACGGCGCTTTGGAGGAGCTGGCGGGCCAGCTTGAAAATCTTGAAAATCTTTTGAATGATTTTAACCGTGATCTGAAAGACTATATGGGAGAACTAAGTTTTAATGCGGCGGACTTTGACGAGATCGAGCAGAGACTGGATCTGATCAACCGTCTGAAAGCTAAATATGGGGATTCCATTGAAGCTATCCTTTCCTATAAAGCAGAAAAAGAAGAGCGGCTTAAAAAATTAGTTGATTATGAACATTATTTTGCCGGGCTTGAGAAAAAATATGCGCTTGCCAGCGAGCGTCTGCTAAGCTGTGCCGCGGATATGTCAAAGGTGAGAAAAAAGCATGCTAAAATTCTGGAAAAGGCCATATTGGAAGCTCTTATTGACTTGAATTTTCTGGATGTCAGATTTGAGATCTCTTTTGGCAGGACGCATAATGTGACGGATCACGGATATGATGAAGTAAATTTTCTTATATCCACCAATCCGGGCCTGCCGGTACGGCCATTAAAGGATGTGGCGTCCGGCGGTGAACTCTCCAGGATCATGCTGGCTATCAAAAGTGTTCTTGCTGACAGGGACGAGACAGATACATTGATCTTTGACGAGATCGATGTGGGCATCAGCGGCCGCACTGCCCAGAAGGTATCTGAAAAAATGGCAGTCATTGCCAGAAAACATCAGATCATCTGTATTACTCATCTGGCTCAGATCGCTTCAATGGCAGACAGCCATTATGTGATTGAGAAAAAAGTGGAAGGTAATGCCACGGCTACCAGCATCAGGGCCTTGTCTGATGATGAGAGCATCGAAGAGCTGGCCAGGATTTTAGGCGGAGCAAAGATCACTGACATCGTAATGCAGAGCGCCAGAGAGATGAAAGAATTGGCAGTATCGACAAAAAAATACTAGTGTGAAACAACCGTATTTTCACATACTAAGGGAGGATGCACCACATGGAGCATTCTCCTTTATTAATTTTTGTGAAAGGATGTGAAGATATGGAGGAAAAACGCCATTCCCGCCCGCTGCTTAGCATTTTTATCATGCTTGGGCTGATTATTGCGGCAGCAGGCGGTTATTTATTCCTGCAGAGCCGGATCCCGGACAGCATGACTATGGCCAGAGGCGAGGAAACGGGATTTGAGATTGCCGAGGCAGGAAGCCTGGTCAGGTCTAACATACCTGAAGGCCAGGTAAAGATAGATAGACCGGATAACTACACTGTACAGTACAGTCTTTTAGGCATCATACCGCTGAAAGAAATGCAGGTAAATGTAGTTGACAGAAAAGTAGTCTCCCCCAGCGGGATGCCTATTGGAATCTATATGGAGACAAGCGGTGTCCTGGTGGTGGGGACCGGGAAAGTAAACGGGCTTGACGGACTTGATTATGAACCATCTGAAAATATTTTAAAATCGGGTGATTACATTTTGGCAGTCAATGGGACCTCAATAAAAGGAAAGCAGGAGCTTGTAAAGATGGTAAATGAGTCTCAGGGCAAAGAGATGACTCTCGATGTGCTCAGGGAGGGAGAGAAAACCACTCTTGCTGTCGCACCTGTGATGACAGGGCCTTCGGAATACAAACTGGGACTCTGGGTCAGGGACAATACACAGGGAATAGGGACACTTACCTATGTGGATGAGAACGGAAATTATGGAGCCCTGGGCCATGGCATCAGTGATGTGGATGCCGGAACACTGCTGTCTTTAAGTTCAGGCAGGCTCTATCATACAGATATCCTTTCAGTAGTAAAAGGGGAAAAAGGATCGCCGGGTGAGCTGTCGGGCGTGATACACTACCAGGATGACCAGATACTGGGGACTATCACAAAAAATACAGATATGGGCATATTCGGGTGCCTGACATGCAGCCTGAACCAGTTTACAACAAAAAGCCCGGTGGAAGTGGGATATAAGCAGGAAATTGAGACAGGGCCGGCTACAGTGCTGACTACAGTTGACGGTCATACAAGGGAGTATGGCATTGAGATCACAAAAATTAATTTAAGCAGCCAGGATGTTAATAAAAGTATGGTCATCAGAGTAACTGATCCGGAACTCCTGGAAAAGACAGGGGGAATCGTACAGGGCATGTCGGGATCCCCAATACTCCAGAATGGGAGGCTAATCGGTGCAGTGACACATGTATTCATACAGGACAGCACTCAGGGCTACGCTATATTTGTTGAGAATATGCTCCAGCAGTAATATGTTTTTGATAGGGATAACACAGATCAGCTTCTGGGTCGTCCCTATTTAAAGCTGGTGTACATGCAAGATCTGCTGAATAGTTATAAACTGCTTTACAAATTCAACATGAAAATTTTACTTAAATTTGATGATACTAGGATTTGTACAATGTAGAATGTTAATTTAACAGCAGGCCGCTGTTAAATTAATAGTATAACTACAAACCAGTTCCAGATTTTTGTAGTTTTCATCTTGCATTAAAAAAGGAGACAAAATGGCAGAATCAACATTTTGGAAGGAGAGAGTGAGGCGGGGATATGCTTCACTTCGTCCATCAGAGCAGCATGTTGCGGACTATATGCTTGAACATATGGAAGAATTGAAGAAACTGACAATTGGAGCTTTGGCAGACCGGGCACAGGTAAGTGAACCTACTGTGATCCGGTGTGTGCGGGGATTGGGTTTTACCGGCTACAGGGCTTTTAAGCGGGCATTGAATGGATTCTTAGATGAAGAAAAAGAAATACTCCAGGTTTTTGATCCTCTGAGTGGGTTTTCACTCCGCTCATGGGATAAGATAGAGGATCTGCCGCTGAAAACCGTTCATATTGAAACAATGCTGCTGGAGCAGGCGTTAAAAGGGATTGTGGTAAAGAATCTGGAACAGGCCGTTACATATTTAGCAAATGCAAGGATGATAGATATCTACAGTGTTGAAAATTCCTGTACGCCTGCCTCTGATATTTTGACAAAACTCACATACCTGGGACTTAACTGCCGCATGCACACAGACGCGTATCTTCAGCAGATAGCGGCGGCACATCTCACGAAGGAAGATGTGGCAGTTGCATTTTCTCACTCAGGATGTTCAGCAGACACAGTGAAGGCATTAAAACTGGCACACAGGTCCGGGGCAGTTACGATAGCTGTCTCCGGACGCCAGAATCCGGTCATGAAAAAATATGCGGATATTTTCCTCTGCGCGGGCGGTACAGAGTGCTCAATCTATGGGAATGCCATATTTTCAAAAACCTCTGAGATGGCAGTTGTGGATATGCTCTACATGGGTATCATATTAAGTAATTATAAGAGGTTTTCTCGAAATCTGGACCGCAGCGGAGCGGTGATCGCGGACAGGGAATACACTGAAATATAATTGAATAGCAGGCGGATCATAAGAGAAACAGTTTTGCAGGTAAAACTACAAAGCTGTTTCTCTTTTTTGATCTGATTTTACACAGTACTGATAAAAGCTTTACTTCTGCCAGATAGCTGGGGGCTTTCAAAATATGGTAATCTTTTGTTGTCGAAGCGGCCAAAGAGGCTGCCGATCATAATTAGTAGGAGGAAATAATATTATGTTGGAGCTTAAATATATTGAAAAATCATTTGACGGCGTCCAAGTGCTGAAAAATCTATCTTTGCAGGTTGATGACGGAGAGATCATTTCCATACTTGGTCCGTCAGGCTGCGGAAAAACAACGTTACTGAATCTTATATTAGGAATACTTGATGCTGATGAAGGACAGATCATTTATAACGGCAATGATATTACAGACACTCCTATGGAGAAAAGGGGATTTAATATTGTATTTCAGGACTATGCCCTGTTCCCGAATTTAAATGTACAGCAGAATATTCTGTACGGGCTGCGTAACCGGGCCGGTATATCTACTGAAAAAGAGATAGCCGAGCTGATAAAGCTGCTTGGATTGGAGGAGCACCTCAATAAACGGATTGAGCAGCTTTCAGGGGGGCAGAAGCAGAGAGTGGCGCTGGCAAGGACTATGGTCATGAAGCCGCATATCCTTTTACTTGACGAGCCGCTGTCAGCGCTGGACGGTGTTATAAAGGAATCTATAAAAGACCGTATTAAAACAATTGCCCGCGAGTTTAAGCTGACGACCATCATAGTGACTCATGACCCTGAAGAAGCGCTTACACTTTCAGACAGAGTACTGATCATCAACAACGGTGAGATTTCCCAGTATGCCCGTCCAAATGAGATCATTAATACTCCATCAAATGATTTTGTCCGGAAATTCATACTGAATCAGCTTGAGATAAAAAGAAATAATATTTATGCTCTGTTTGGCGGCTTTTCTGCTCCGGCTGTTATGGGGTATACAGTATGAAGCATAAAAATACAGAACTGAAATGTATTTTTGTAATCATTTTGCTTCTGTTTGCCTCATTTCTTGTCATACCAACACTGAACCTGCTTGTTAAATCCTTCTGGGGAGACAATGGATTTACAGGTGAATTTTACACTGCGGTTTTTGCCGGCAAAAATTTTAAATCAGCGCTTGCAAACAGCTTTACAGTTTCGGCAGCGGCAGCGGTGATCGCGGTATGCATTGCGTTTGTGATTGCATACGCGGTACATTATACACATCTGCCGGGCTTCCTTAAAAGTTTTCTGCAGTCAGCGGCCGTACTGCCTATGTTTTTGCCAACTATTACTTACGGATTTGCAATCATATATTCTTTTGGCAGGCAGGGAGTCATCACAAGACTTTTAGGAAAGCAGCCGTTTAATATATATGGCTTTGGGGGACTTCTGACAGGTTATGTGATCTATACAATACCGGTGGCATTTTTGCTTATACATAACACAATGGGCTATGTAGACAAAAAAACTATTACAGTTTCTAAGGTCATGGGCGACAATAATTTGAGGACTTTCTGGATAGCGGTTCTGCGTCCGCTGCTTGGAACACTGGCAGGCGCTTTTATTCAGGCATTTTTCCTGTGCTTTACTGATTTTGGCATTCCGGCTTCAGTAGGAGGAAAGTATGATGTGATCGCTGTCACACTCTACAACCAGATGCTGGGCGGTATTCCTGATTTTAACAGGGGCGCGGTTGTTGCCATGATAATGCTTCTTCCGTCTGTGGCCAGTATCATGCTTCTGCGCTATCTGGAACGGTATAATATCAGGTATGACCGCATAAGCCAGGCCCAGCTCCGTCCCGGCAGATTACGCGACACCGCATGGGGGCTCTCTGGTACAGCACTGTCATTATTGATGTTATCAATATTTGCGGTGATATTTATCATTCCCATGGTACAGAACTGGCCCTACCAGGCGTCTTTTACACTGCAGCATTTCAAAGATGTTTTTAGTGACAGTGAGCTGCGCACAATATATCTCCACTCGCTGTCAATGGCGCTGCTTACAGCGTTTTTTGGGACAATGATCTCTTACGGCGCGGCGCTTATTACAGCCCGCAGCAGTCTGCATAGGAGATGCAAACAGATTATAGACTCTATCGCGCTTATAACAAATACAATCCCGGGCATGGTGCTTGGACTGGCGTTTTTATTTTCGTTTACAGGGACATCCCTGCAGAATACCTTTTTGCTAATGATTTTATGTAATATCGTACATTATTTCTCAACTCCATATTTAATGATGAAAAATTCACTTTCAAAAATGAATTCGGGCTGGGAAACTACAGCCATGCTTATGGGTGACAGTTGGATAAAAACAATCATCAGGATTATAACGCCAAATGCAATAGGGAGCCTGCTTGAAACCTTCAGCTATTATTTCATAAATTCAATGGTCACTGTGAGTGCACTGGTATTTCTGGCCGGAGCCCGCACAATGGTGCTGACTACCGAAATCAAGCAGCTGCAGTATATCAATAAATACAATGAGGTCTTTGTACTGTCACTGCTGATATTATTTACAAATTTAGTTGCTAAGTTCTTGTTTTCAAGACTTGCAGAATATACTTCAAAAAAATATGCTTATGAAAGGAAAAGAAAATGAATTCGAAAAAAATATTGGCAACAGGTATTATATTTAGTATCACATGCGCGGCGTTTGCGGGCTGCGGGGCTTCTGCAGACGAAGTAAAGGCCGGACAGGACCAGGTTGTTATCTATTCTAATGCAGATGACGAGGCGGTCACAGCTATGACTAATGCATTAAACAATAACGGATTTGAAGGAAAATATATTTTTGAAACCTTCGGTACGTCTGAACTTGGCGGAAAGCTCCTGGCGGAAGGGACATCGCTGGAGGCGGACCTTATAACAATGAGTACATTCTATGTCCAAAGTGCCCAGGAACAAAATAATATGTTTCTTCCGCTGGCTTTTGATGTAAATACGCTGGAAACTGTACCGGACTTTACTGCACCCATAACTTCACAGGAGGGAGCCATCATTGTGAATACAGCTATGCTAAAAGAACATGGGCTGCCTGTGCCGGTCAGTCTTAAAGATCTGGCAGACCCTGTATATTCAGGTTTTCTGGCAGTCACGGATGTACAGGCCTCTTCTACTGCGTGGCTGCTTATGCAGGCGCTTGTGTCAGAATATGGTGAGGAGGGTGCACAGCAGATACTTCATGATATTTATGTAAATGCCGGCGACCATATTGAATCCTCAGGCTCCTCACCGCTTAAGCTGTGTGAGGCAGGAGAAGTGGCGGTTGGGTTTGGCCTCCGCCATCAGGCGGTAGCAGCAAAAGCAGAAGGACTTCCTATCGATTTTGTTGACCCGGCGGAAGGCAACTTTTCACTGACTGAGTCGGTTTGTGTCATAGATAAAGGCAGTAAGACAAATCCGGCTTCAATGGAAATGGCCAGGTGCATAATTGAGAACAGCCGCACAGAGCTGCAGGAGTATTATCCAAATGCACTTTATGAAGGAGAAAAATCTGACAGCCAGAATAAATCTGCATATCCAAAAACCTTCAGTGAACCGTTGACATTTGAACTTTATTCACGCCATCAGGAAATTTCAGAGAATGCAAAACCATAATGCAGCATGATGTAAAAAAATATAAATGAGAGGATTTTAAAGATGAAAGACTATAAATTACTGACACCAGGACCTCTGACTACAACAAATACAGTTAAGGCAGAAATGCTTTTTGACCACTGCACCTGGGATAATGACTATAAACAGATCACACAAAGCATACGTGCATCACTGCTTGAGCTTGCACATGTTTCACAGCCGGAGTATACGGCGGTGCTTATGCAGGGCAGCGGCACATTTGGGGTAGAATCAGTGCTGACAAGCGTCATTGGCGGCCATGACAAGCTGCTTATCTGTGCAAATGGTTCCTATGGGATGAGAATGGAAGATATTTGCAGGCATGCAGGCATTGCCTGTACTGTCTATAAAGAAAATAACGATTGCCGGCCGGAACCGCAGAAAATAGCGGAAATACTGGCAGAGGATAAATCGATTACTCACGTCGCGATGGTGCACAGCGAAACAACCAGCGGGATCCTTAATGACATCGCAGCAGCAGGCAGGGTGGTTAAGGATGCCGGCAAAACATTTATTGTAGATGCCATGTCATCATTTGGAGGCATGGATATACCGGTCGCGGACTGGGGAATAGATTTCCTTGTATCCAGCGCCAATAAGTGCATTCAGGGCGTTCCGGGTTTTTCTTTTATCATTGCCAATAGAGAGAAGATTGAACAGAGCAGGGGAAGAGCGCGTTCGCTTTCACTCGATCTGTATGATCAGTGGAAGGGGATGGACGAAGACGGCAAATGGCGTTTTACTTCACCGACCCATGTAGTGCTGGCGTTTGCAAAGGCACTGGAGGAATTAAAGGAGGAAGGCGGCATAGAGGCACGAAATGCACGCTATGACCAAAATCAGCGTTTGCTGACAGAGCGTCTTGGCAGTCTTGGATTTAAGCCTTATCTTGCGCCTGAAGTTCAGGGTCCTGTCATCACTACCTTTTATTATCCTGAAGGCGCCGGGTTTTCATTTCCTGAAATGTATGAATACATAAAGGAACGCGGTTATGTGCTTTATCCCGGCAAGGTCATGGAGGCTGATACCTTCAGAGTAGGAAACATCGGGGAAATATACCCGGAGGATATAGAAACACTCAGCTCGATCATGGCAGACTTTTTAGAGGAGAAAGAAAAATGAAGACAAAACTTATAATCCTTGACTGGGCCGGCACTACGGTGGACTATGGATGTTTTGCGCCGGTAAACGCCTTTGCCCTTGCTTTTAAAACATGCGGGATCGATGCCTCGGTGGATGAGATACGCGCTCCCATGGGCATGCTTAAACGTGACCATATACGTACAATGCTTGAAATGAAACGTATTCATGATTTGTGGGCCGGACTATATGGCACGGAACCGGATGAAGATGATGTAGATCGCATCTATGGTGTCTTTGAGGAATCTCTTATGGAGAGCCTGGCAAATTATGCAGCGCCCAAAAGCGGCACCGTAGAAACTGCCGCACGTCTGAGAAAAATGGGGCTGGCGATCGGTTCTACCACGGGCTATACAGATAAGATGATGAAGGTGGTGGCACAAAAAGCGGCAGAGCAGGGATATGCACCGGACGCTTGCTTTACTCCTGATTCAGTTGGCGGGCTTGGGCGCCCATACCCATATATGATCTATGCCAATATGCAGAAAATGCGGATTGATTCCGTATACAGCGTAGTAAAAGTCGGGGACACTTTAGCTGATATAAAAGAAGGGAAAAATGCAGGTGTAAAGACCCTGGGCGTGATTGAGGGCAGCAGTGCCCTTGGCCTTTGCCAGGCAGAGTTTGAGGCGCTTCCGGCAGAAGAGAAGAGTACTTTGACTGACAAAGTCCGGAAGATGTATCTTGCAGCGGGGGCAGATGGCGTGCTTTACAATTTAGCAGAGCTTCCCGGCTGGCTGGAGGCCGCAGATGAATAAGAGATTTATACCAAAAGCATGATTTCTGTCGATTAATGGAGATAAGTTTTTCTTGCTAATGTCAGTAGATGTTTATATAATACAAGTAGTTTTTGTGTGTTACAATTTTTGGTAAGCCGTGCGGTTTATATGTGGCCGTCAGCTTAAGGGCCCCCAGGATTTAACGGCAATGACAATTTTTTATATAAAACGGAGGACTGTTTCATGGAAAAATTAAATATAGCGATTGCTGACGATAATGAACGTGTTGTGCAGCTTCTTGACAGCATCGTTAGCAGCGATGAGGAGCTGCAGGTTGTGGGAAAGGCCGGAAACGGAGAAGAGCTTTATGAGATAATCAGGGAGAAAGAGCCGGATGTTGTATTGATGGATATTATCATGCCGAAGGTTGACGGACTGACAGTGATGGACAGGGTCAATAAAGATAAAAGTATGAAAAAGCATCCGGCCTTCATCGTGATCTCAGCCGTAGGACAGGAAAAAATAACAGAAGATGCTTTTAATCTGGGGGCTGACTACTATATACTGAAGCCTTTCGACAATGATATGGTGATCAGCCGTATTAAACATACGAGAAGCAGCAGAGAGCGGAATTTTGCCGAAGTCCGCAAGGTCAATGCATATGAGAGCAAGAATGAATATATGGAGAGAAATCTGGAGACAGATGTGACTAATATCATTCACGAGATAGGAGTTCCGGCGCATATCAAGGGATACCAGTACCTGAGGGATGCTATCATCATGTCAGTGGGCGATATGGAAATGCTCAATTCTATCACAAAAATATTATATCCTACTATAGCAAAGAAGCATCAGACTACGCCAAGCAGAGTGGAGAGGGCGATCAGGCATGCTATTGAAGTAGCCTGGAGCAGAGGCAAAATGGATACAATTGATGATCTCTTTGGATATACAGTCAGCAATGGGAAAGGAAAGCCTACGAACTCGGAGTTTATTGCACTTATTGCTGATAAAATACGTTTGGAATACAAGAACAGGTAGGAAGCAGAAATGAAAAACTTAAATAATTCAGATAATACTTTTCATCGGCCGGAAAATGCGTTATAATTTATAAAAAGCGTGGCTAGAATACAGGAGGATTATTGTATGAAGAAAGTGTTATTTGTAGCTTCCGAATGTGTACCGTTTATTAAGACGGGAGGATTGGCAGATGTTGTGGGATCTTTGCCAAGATACTTCAACAAAGAAGAATTTGATGTCCGTGTCATTATACCTAAATACTTATGTATGGACCAGAAATGGAAAGACATGATGCAGTACCGCACACATTTCTATATGGACATGAACTGGAGAAGCCAGTATGTAGGTGTGCTTGAAATGGAATACAACGGAATAAAGTACTATTTTATTGATAATGAGTTTTATTTTTCAGGACCAAAGCCGTATGGCAACATTTTTCAGGATATAGAGAAATTTGCGTTTTTCTCAAAAGCAGCTCTTTCGGCATTGCCTTTGATCGATTTCAGGCCTGACATTGTCCATTGCCATGACTGGCAGACCGGGCTTATTCCGGTCTATTTAAAAGACAAGTTCCATGACGGGGAATTTTTCAGGGATATGAAGTCTGTCATTACTATACATAACCTGAAATTCCAGGGAGTCTGGGATGTGAAGACTGTCATGGATATCACAGGACTGCCGAAATATTATTTCTCACCTGATAAACTCGAGGCCTATGGTGATGCAAATTACCTGAAAGGCGGAATCGTCTATGCAGATGCAGTCACCACGGTGAGTGAAACATACGCGGAAGAGATCAAGATGCCATTTTATGGGGAAGGGCTTGACGGCCTGATGAGGGCGCGCGCCAATTGTCTGCGCGGTATTGTGAATGGTATCGATTATGATGAATACAATCCGGCAACGGATAAATATATCGTACAGAATTACGATGCAAGAACCTTCAGGAAAGAAAAGATAAAGAATAAACGTGCTCTGCAGGAGGAGCTGGGACTGGAGAGAGACGACAAGAAATTTATGATCGGCATTGTCTCCAGGCTGACGGACCAGAAGGGATTTGACCTGATCAACTACATCATGGACGAGATGTGCCAGCAGGATGTGCAGTTTGTAATTCTGGGTACAGGAGAAGAGAGATACGAGAATGCTTTCCGCCATTTTGCGTGGAAATACAGCGGAAAGGTATCTGCAAATATATACTATTCAGAAGCTTTATCGCATAAGATATATGCTTCATGTGACGCATTCCTGATGCCGTCACTGTTTGAGCCATGCGGCCTGAGCCAGCTGATGAGCCTCAGGTATGGAACTGTGCCGATTGTCAGGGAGACAGGCGGCCTGAAAGACACGGTACAGCCTTATAATGAATTTGAGGGTACAGGCACAGGCTTCAGCTTCAAAAATTATAATGCACATGAGATGTTTAATTCTGTAAAATATGCAAAAGATGTATACTATAACAGGAAGCGGGAATGGAACAAAATAATAGACAGAGCTATGGGCGCTGATTATTCATGGAACAGCTCGGCAAAGAAATATGAAGAGATGTACCGCTGGCTGTAAAAACTGGAAAATTGTTTCAGCAGATATATTAAAAATTTTTGAGTTATACTGTTTTTGGGAATAGAAATTTAGAATAGGAATCCTCCTTTTCTGGCATAATAAGAAAGTAAATTGCTTGGCTAACAGCTTGGCAAATTAAACTTAGCCAGAAAAGGAGGATTTTTTTATGACAGAGATTTCAGAACTGGACTTACAGAACCTTCGTCACCTGATCGGAGGATTTTCCACAACTCACTGTAAAATGCAGGCATATGCACAGCAGGCTACAGACCCGGCAGTTAAGCAGTTTTTCCAGAAGTCTGCACAGTCATCAATGGAAACAAAGCAGCAGCTGATGCAGTTCTTACAATAGGAGGGATATGAAAATGGACGAAAAAACAATGGTTTCAGACACACTTGCAAGCATTAACAGTGAACTTGGACGTTATGCAGAGATGATCACTCAGACTGAGAACCCACAGCTGAAGCAGACACTCAAACAGATCCGTAACCAGTGTGAGATGTCTCAGGAAGAGGTATACCAGATCGCCAGAAGCAAACAGTACTATGTACCGGCAGCAAAGGCTACAGCAGAAGAAGTGGCACACGTGCGTTCAATTCTGACTCAGGGCTGATAGAAGATACAGAGAAGCATTTTTGAGAAAATGAAAAATATGCCGCCGCAGAACAGCAGGAATGCATTCAGCGGCGGTATTTATTTTATATAAAGTAGTTTAACCGGCAGCAGCCTTTTTCCTGGTAAGCCAGAGCAGAGCTATGTATGCAGAGCTCATTACTAAAACAAGAAGGATGAGGCTGAGAAGAGAAGGAAGGACAATGCCGGATTTTTCAAGGACAAAGCTTGTAAAAAATGAGATCCCGATTCCTGTTAAGAGTATCAGGGAGGGTTTCAGGAGCCATTCAGCTGCATTAAAGGTGAAGGGAATCTCCTTAAACAGTGAGTGCGCTGATAAAAACGCTGTAAACAGCTGGCTTGCGAGAACACCCCACAAGTATCCTGTGATACCGGCAGCCGGGATGACAAACCATACGAATATGATCCGGATCCCCAGCCCGGCCATGCTCTGAAAGAAAGTGGTGGATGTCTTTCCAAGGCCATTGAGTATGCTGGTCAATGTAGCGTTTAAATACATAAAAGGACAGATC
The DNA here is from genome assembly GCA_003148945.1 of Murimonas intestini. Lineage (GTDB taxonomy): Bacteria > Bacillota > Clostridia > Lachnospirales > Lachnospiraceae > Murimonas > Murimonas intestini. The sequence goes on from QGGY01000003.1 coordinate 372,191, forward strand.
CACCCCAGTATACGTATAAAACTGCAGGACATCTCATTGTTATAAAGCACCATGCCGATGTCACTCCCGAAGGTGACAAATATACCGGTAAACAGGATACCAAGTATAAGGCTGTATTTTATGGTGGCCTGTATTGTCTGGGCGATCCTGGATCTGTTTCCCGTGGCCTGTGCCTCGCTCACTGTGGGAAGAAGGACGATGGACACGGAGCTGGTGATGGCTGACGGGAAGAGGATCAGTGGCATTGCCATTCCGGTCAGGACGCCGTACACACTCAGGGAGGAAGAAGTATCCAGGCCAAACAGCCTGAGCCTGAGGGGGATACAGATGGCTTCTATACTCTGGAGCACATTGATGAGCACACGGTTTGCTGTAAGAGGAGCAGACAGAGCCAGTATGCTTTTGATATTTTTTATCCAGGATACTCTGCCCAGGGAGGACAGCTTTTCCTTGCCGAAGTGTATCAGGATAGCTGTTCCGGCAAAGAGGAAGGAGGTGATCTCCTCCATGACCATGCCGATGATCGCAATAATGGGAGTCACGGCCATTCCTTTTTCCAGCAGGATCAGATACAGCAGATAGGCAGAACCCACACGGACCAGCTGCTCCACCAGCTGTGAGACGGCAGGGATCTCTGTCCTTCTTATGCCGTAATAGTAACCGTTGATGCAGGCGTGAACGCTGCCAAACGGAAGGGCGAAGGAGAGCAGCTGGATAAGAGGGATGCAGCGCTCTTCTTTGAGGAGGGATGCGGCTATGAAGCCTGCATTGTGATACATGACCTGGCATATGATGAGGGACAGGCCAAGGGCGAAGATGAGGCCTGAGAGGAAGATGCTCTTTGCTCCCTTTTTGTCACCCACGGCAACTTTGCCTGCCACAAAACGTGAGAGGGCGGTCTGGATACCGGCGGCGGTCAGGGAAAAGGCCATAGAGTATACAGGCACCACCAGCTGGTAGATGCCCATGCCCTCTGCACCTATCGTGTGGGATAAGAATACTCTATAAAAGAAACCTATGAAACGGGTGAGCAGACCTGCCAGAGTCAAAATAAAGGCTCCCCGTATAATTACGTGTTTTTGACCCATTGTGCACCTTAAAACAATCTTTTTTTTAATATATTCAATGGAAGTGCTTGACAGAACTTCATACCGGTGATATATTCAAAACAGAAATCCCAGTAAAACACTCGGATTTGCAGTTGGAAATTAAAATGTCCTGATAAATATAGAAAGAGCAGGTGATTGGATGAAGCTGTCTACGAAGGGAAGATATGGACTCCGCGCTATGATAGACCTTGCTGTCTGCAGTGAAGAGGAGGCTGTTTCCATAAGCAGTATCTCATCCAGGCAGAATATATCTGAGAGCTATCTGGAACAGCTGGTGGCTAAGCTGCGCAAGGCCGGGCTGGTAGTCAGCATCAGGGGCGCCCAGGGCGGATATAAGCTGGCCAGGGATGCTTCTGAGATCTCTGTGGGAGATATTCTGCGTGCCCTGGAGGGCAATCTGGATGCTGTAGAATGCCCGGGTCTGAAGGCTGAGAATGGATGCCAGGGAGCTGACGTGTGTGTGACTAAATATGTCTGGCAGCGGATCAATGAGAGCATTACAGAAGCAGTAGATGACATAAAACTGCAGCAGCTTGTAGAAGAAAGCAAGAAAGCAAATAAGAAAGGCCAGCCTAACCATGCAGGCTGTGAGAACTAGGAGGGTAAAAAATGTCAAAAAAATTAATATATCTTGATAATGCGGCAACGACGAAAACGGCGCCGGAGGTAGTGGAGGCCATGCTGCCTTACTTTACAGAGAATTACGGAAATCCTTCAAGTGTTTATGAGTTTGCCGGAATCAGTAAAAAGGCAGTGACAGAGAGCCGTGAGATCATAGCAGGCGCTCTGGGGGCTGACCAGTCTGAGATTTATTTTACAGCCGGCGGCAGTGAGGCGGACAACTGGGCTTTAAAAGCGGCAGCTGAAGCATATAAGAGCAAAGGACGCCACATCATTACAACGAAGATAGAGCATCATGCGATCCTGCATACATGTGAATATCTGGAGAAGCAGGGCTATGAAGTGACATATCTGGATGTGGATGAGACAGGTATCGTGAAGATGGATCAGTTAAAGAAGGCTGTCAGGCCGGATACGATCCTCATTTCAGTAATGTTTGCAAATAATGAGATAGGTACTGTCCAGCCGGTTAAAGAGATCGGTGAGATAGCAAAGGAGAAGGGGATCCTTTTCCATACTGATGCCGTACAGGCCTTCGGACAGCTGCCCATCAATGTGGATGAATATCACATTGACATGCTCAGCTCCAGCGCCCATAAGCTGAATGGGCCAAAGGGCATCGGATTTTTATATATCCGCAAGGGTGTAAAAATACGTTCCTTTGTACACGGGGGAGCACAGGAGAGAAAACGCCGGGCGGGAACAGAGAATGTGCCCGGGATCGTGGGCTTCGGAGCGGCTGTGAAACGTGCCATGGAGACAATGGAGGAGCGTACACGGAAAGAACAAGAGCTGCGTGACCATCTGATAGACAGGGTGTTAAAAGAAGTGCCGTATGTAAGGCTGAACGGGCACAGGACTAAGAGACTACCCAATAATACAAATTTCAGCTTCCAGTTCATAGAAGGTGAATCCCTTCTGATCATGCTGGATATGGAAGGTATCTGCGGTTCCAGCGGCTCCGCGTGCACATCAGGTTCTCTTGACCCGTCACATGTGCTTTTGGCCATAGGGCTGCCCCATGAGATCGCCCACGGGTCACTGAGGCTTACTCTCAGCGATGAGACAACCATGGAGGATATTGACTATACAGTAGAGGCGATCAAGAAAATAGTGGAAAGGCTGCGCAGCATGTCACCGCTCTATGAGGATTTTATTAAAAAATCTGCAAGGTGATCAGGACTGCAAAAATATATCTAATATAAAAATACGGAGGAAATTATATATGTACAGTGAAAAAGTAATGGAACATTTTCAGCATCCAAGAAACGTAGGTGAGATAGAGGACGCCAGCGGCGTAGGAACAGTAGGCAACGCCAAGTGCGGAGATATCATGAGGATATATCTGGATATCGATGAAAACCAGATCATCAGGGACGTGAAATTTAAGACCTTCGGCTGCGGGGCGGCAGTTGCCACAAGCAGTATGGCTACAGAGCTTGTAAAGGGAAAGAATATCCAGGAAGCGATGCAGATCACAAATAAGGCAGTTATGGAGGCGCTGGACGGGCTTCCGCCTGTAAAGGTCCACTGTTCACTTCTGGCTGAGGAGGCTATCCATGCAGCTCTCTGGGACTATGCCGAGAAGAACGGCATCAAGATCGAGGGCCTGGAAAAACCAAAGTCTGACATCCATGAGGGAGAAGAGGACGAAGCTGAAGAATATTAATGTTACTGTTTCAGAGTGAACAGCAGCATATTGACAGAGGTTAAAATGGAAAAAAAGAAAGTAGTGGTAGGCATGTCAGGAGGAGTGGATTCCTCCGTGGCTGCCTGGCTTTTGAAAGAACAGGGATATGATGTCATTGGAGTCACGATGCAGATATGGCAGGACGAAGACCGTGAAGCAGTGGAAGAGAACGGCGGATGCTGCGGCCTGAGTGCTGTGGAGGATGCCAGGAGAGTGGCGGGTCAGCTTGACATTCCTTATTATGTGATGAATTTTAAAGCAGAATTTAAAAAAAATGTCATGGACTACTTTGCAGCAGAATATGCCAGAGGAAGGACGCCGAATCCCTGTATCGCATGCAACCGCTATGTGAAATGGGAATCACTTTTAAAGCGCAGCATGGACATAGGCGCGGATTATATAGCTACAGGACATTACGCCAGGATCGCAAGGCTGGAAAACGGCAGATATGCCCTGGAGAAGTCTGCGACAGCTTCCAAGGACCAGACATATGCCCTGTATAATCTGACGCAGTACCAGCTATCCCATACACTTATGCCTGTGGGTGAGTATACAAAGGATGAGATACGCTCCATAGCTGACAGGCTGGGCCTGAATGTGGCACATAAGCCCGACAGCCAGGAGATCTGCTTTGTTCCTGACAAAGATTATGCCAGGTTTATTGATGAGAATTATGGACTGAAATGTCCTGAGGGAAATTTTGTGACAACAGGCGGTGAGGTTATTGGCCGCCATAAAGGAATCACACACTATACTATAGGCCAGAGAAAAGGACTTAATCTGGCTATGGGACATCCTGTATTTGTAACAGAGATACGCCCTGATACAAATGAAGTTGTGATCGGAGAAAATGAAGACGTTTTTGGAAATGTGCTTTATGCAGGCCATCTGAATTTTATGGCTGTGGAGGACTTGGATGGCGAGAAAGAGGTCGTGGCAAAGATCCGTTATAACCACAAAGGCTCCCCATGTGTAATCACAAGGACAGGGGAAGATGAAGTGAAGTGTACGTTCCCGGAACCAGTCAGGGCTATTACTCCCGGACAGGCTGTTGTCTTCTATGATGGAGATTACGTGCTGGGAGGAGGGACGATCCTGTGATAACAGCTGATTACCATATCCACACCTCACTCTCGGAGGATTCCACAGCCCCGATGGAAGAGATGATCGAGCAGGGGATCCGTGCAGGACTGACTGTCATGTGTTTTACGGAACATATGGACAAGGATTATCCTGGCGGGGGAGCCGGTTACTTTGAAGTAGACACTAAGGCCTACAGGGAAAGATTTCTGGAATGCCGGGCAAAGTATGCGGACAGGATCGAGCTGCTCTTTGGCATTGAGCTGGGGCTTTCTCCTGACCTGGCCCAGTGGCAGAGAGAGTATACAGAGTCCTGGCCCTTTGATTTTGTGATAGGTTCGTCCCACCTTGTGCATGGGGAGGACCCATATTATCCGGAGTTTTATAAAGACGGAGAGGATGAGGGGTACAGGCGGTATTTTGAATCAGTCAGGGAAAACCTGGAGGCTTTTTCAGGTATTGATACATACGGCCATATTGATTATGTGGTCAGGTACGGCCCTGAGAAGAATAAAAATTATACATATGAGAAATACCGCAGCGAAATAGACAGTATCCTGACAGCCCTGATTGATAAAAAGATAGCATTGGAAGTGAATACCGGCGGATATAAATATGGATTAGGTGAACCAAATCCTGCAGCGGAAGTGATAAAGCGCTACAGAGAGTTGGGAGGAAGCCTTATCACGGTGGGGTCTGATGCCCATGAACCGCAGTATCTGGCTTATGAGTTTGAAAGGGCCGGGGAGGTGCTTCGGGCCTGCGGATTCGGGTATTACACACAATTCCGGGGCAGAGTGCCGGTGCAGGTGAGATTTTAGAGTAATTAGTGCTGATTTTCAGCGTTTAAAAGGTACAATAGTTATAAATATGTAAAAGAAGAATAAAATTTGAAATTTTACTTGAATTTTCATGGTAAATTAGGTAGAATATGACGTAGAGTGACAGGCAGTCATCTGCGTGTAACTATGGATTGATTATTCTTTAACAATCTTGTGCAACTCAATAATAGCCTGATGCCAGTCACCAGGTTAAAATATTTTATTTCTAGGAGGAATTAAAATCATGGCAGTAAAAGTAGCAATCAATGGTTTTGGACGTATTGGACGTCTTGCATTCAGACAGATGTTTGGCGCAGAAGGATATGAAGTTGTTGCAATCAACGACTTAACATCTCCGAAAATGTTAGCACACTTATTAAAATATGATTCATCTCAGGGAAAATATGCACTTGCTGATAAAGTTGAAGCTGGTGAAGATTCTATCACTGTTGATGGACAGACAATCAAGATCTACGCTGAACCAGACGCTAACAATTGCCCATGGGGTGAGCTTGGTGTAGACGTAGTTCTGGAGTGCTCAGGATTCTACACATCCAAAGCTAAAGCTCAGGCTCATATCAATGCAGGCGCTCGTAAAGTTGTTATTTCTGCTCCGGCTGGAAATGATCTTCCTACAATCGTTTACAATGTTAACCATGAAGTATTAAAAGCAGAAGACACAATCATCTCTGCAGCTTCCTGTACAACAAACTGCTTAGCTCCTATGGCAAAAGCATTAAACGATTTAGCTCCTATCAAGAGCGGTATCATGTGCACAATCCATGCTTACACAGGCGATCAGATGACTCTGGACGGACCTCAGAGAAAAGGTGATTTAAGAAGATCACGTGCAGCAGCTGTTAATATCGTTCCTAACAGCACAGGCGCAGCTAAAGCTATCGGCCTTGTTATTCCGGAATTAAACGGAAAACTGATCGGTTCTGCTCAGCGTGTACCGACCCCGACAGGATCAACAACAATCTTAACAGCAGTTGTAGAAGGAAGCGTAACAGTTGACCAGATCAACGCAGCTATGAAAGCAGCAGCTAATGAATCCTTCGGATACAACACAGATGAAATCGTATCCAGCGATATCGTTGGTATGAGATTCGGTTCTCTGTTCGATGCTACACAGACAATGGTTCTGCCTCTGGACAACGGAACAACAGAAGTACAGGTAATTTCCTGGTATGACAATGAAAATTCCTATACAAGCCAGATGGTTCGTACAATCAAATACTTCTCTGAATTAGCATAATTTAAATTTCGAACGAACATAGAGTTTAGCAAGATCCAAAAGGGTCCGGTCGCGTTGGGCCGGGCCCTTTTAATGAAGCGCTGCTTTATTAAAAGGGCGTTCCGGGCAGGATGCACAAGCTGGCCGGAGCGGTATCAGTAGATTTGCAACTATTTAAATTTGAGGAGATATATAAGATGCTTAATAAAAAATCAGTTGATGATATCAATGTAAAAGGAAAACGTGTTTTAGTAAGATGTGATTTTAATGTACCGCTGCAGGAAGGCAAGATTACAGATGAGAACCGTCTCGTGGCAGCTCTTCCTACAATCAAGAAATTGCTCGCTGACGGCGGAAGAGTTATCCTCTGCTCTCATCTTGGAAAGCCGAAGGGAGAGCCAAAGCCAGAGCTTTCACTGGCGCCTGTTGCAGCACGCTTAAGCGAACTGCTGGGACAGGAAGTTAAGTTTGCAGCTGATCCGGAAGTAGTAGGACCTAATGCAAAAGCAGCTGTAGAGGCTATGAAGGACGGAGAAGTTATTCTTCTTGAAAATACACGTTACAGAGCAGAAGAGACTAAGAACGGCGAAGCGTTCAGCAAAGAGCTGGCTTCTCTCTGCGATGTATTTGTCAATGACGCATTTGGAACAGCCCACAGGGCACATTGCTCCAATGTAGGCGTTACACAGTATGTGGACACAGCAGTAGTCGGATACCTGATGCAGAAAGAAATCGATTTCCTTGGAAATGCCGTAAATAATCCTGAGAGACCATTTGTGGCTATCCTGGGAGGATCTAAGGTTTCTTCCAAGATCTCCGTGATCAATAACCTGCTTGACAAAGTAGACACTCTGATCATCGGCGGAGGAATGTGCTTTACCTTTGCCAAGGCAGCAGGCATGGAAATCGGTAAATCCTTATGTGAGGATGAATATCTGGAGTACTCTAAAGAGATGGTTGAGAAGGCAAAGGAAAAAGGAGTTAAGCTTTTACTGCCTGTAGATTATCTGGCAGCAAAAGAGTTCTCAAATGATGCACCGTTCCGCGCAGTAGAAGGCAGCCTGGAGGCAGATGAGATGGGACTGGATATCGGACCGAAATCAGCTGCTATGTTCGCAGATGCTGTAAAAGATGCAAAGACTGTAGTATGGAACGGACCTATGGGCTGCTTCGAGATGTCCAATTTCGCAGGCGGCACAGTTGCAGTAGCAAAGGCTTTGGCTGAAATCGATGCTACAACCATCATCGGCGGAGGAGATTCCGCAGCAGCTGTTAACCAGTTAGGTTTTGGCGACAAGATGACACATATCTCAACAGGCGGCGGCGCTTCACTGGAATTCCTTGAAGGAAAAGAGCTTCCGGGCGTGGCAGCAGCAAACGATAAGTAAACCTGGAGCACTTAGCCATTGGCAAGCCGAAAAATAAAATATTAGGAGAATAGTATCATGAGAAAAAAAATTATAGCTGGAAACTGGAAGATGAACATGACTCCGTCTGAGTCAGTTGCATTAGTAAATGAATTAAAGCCGTTAGTAGCAAATGAAGAAGTGGATGTAGTGTTCTGTGTCCCTGCTATTGACATCATTCCTGTTGTGGAGGCTGCAAAAGGCTCTAACATCCAGGTTGGCGCTGAAAATATGTACTACGAAGAAAAAGGCGCTTATACAGGAGAAATCTCTCCGGCAATGCTCACAGATGCAGGCGTAAAGTATGTAGTTCTTGGACATTCTGAGAGAAGAGAATATTTTGCAGAGACAAACGAGACTGTAAATAAGAAAATGCTGAAAGCTTTTGAGCATGGTATCACACCGATCATGTGCTGCGGCGAAACTCTGGAGCAGAGAGAGCAGGGCGTGACAATGGACTTCATCCGCCAGCAGGTTAAGGTAGGATTCATGGGAGTTACAGCTGACCAGGCTAAGACGGCAGTTATCGCTTATGAGCCGATCTGGGCTATCGGAACAGGAAAGACAGCTACAACAGAGCAGGCTCAGGAAGTATGTAAGGGTATCCGCGAGTGTATCGCTGAAGTATATGATGAGGCTACAGCAGAAGCTATCCGTATCCAGTATGGCGGATCTGTAAATGCTGCTACAGCTCCGGAACTGTTTGCACAGCCTGATATCGACGGCGGCCTTGTAGGCGGAGCTTCTCTGAAACCAGATTTCGGAAAGATCGTAAATTATAAATAATTGATAGTGATTGGGCTGTGAACCAGCCTGATGACAGGGGATGCTGCTTTTTGCGGCATCCCTTTTTGTCGGCGGTTATATCATCTGCTTTGAGTCATCGAAGATAAATTACTTGACTGCCCGCAAAAATAGTCGTATTATGGATACGAAACACATAATCCCTCTTCGGGAAATTTGAGCTCCGTATATCCTCTTTCGTAAAAGGGCCTGGGATATGCGGAGCTCTTTATGGCATGGGGATCTTAAAGGTGACACAGGTGCCCATCCCCTTTTTGCTCTGAATGTGCAGCGAGCTTTCCGGGCCATATTTGAGCAGCAGACGGCGGTTGATATTGGTCAGTCCGATGTTCTGGCTGCTTTCATCCAGAATGCGGCTGTACACTTCTTTGATTTCCGGCCTGGTCAGGCCGATGCCATTATCAATGACTGTAAAATGTGCCCATCCCTTTCTGCTGCAGGCCCGGACCTTGATGCAGCCTGTAGACTCAAGGGGAGCGACGCCGTGGCTCAGGCTGTTTTCTACAAGGGGCTGTAGCATCAGCCTGAATACAGAGAAATCCAGCAGATCTTCTTCTATTTCATAGTAAATGATAAATTTGTCACCAAGCCGCTGTTTCTGGATGTCCGCATACTTTTTTAAATAATCCAGTTCATTCTTAAGCAGTACGGGCTTGACAGGATCTTCCAGGGAATATTTCAGGATGTCAGAGAGATTCTGTATCATCCTGTTCAGTGTGGAAGGCCCGCCAGATATTCTTAAGGCCTCAAAATCAAGGGCCTGCAGGGTGTTGAATAAAAAGTGCGGGTTGATCTGCAGCTGAAGGGAGGCCATTTCAGTGAGCTCCTGCTTGTACTGTTTTTCTGCCAGCTGATGCTTCAGATAGCTGGAATTTAAGAAAACAGCAATTACATTATTTAATATCACATCGTATTCGTCATTCACTTCTGTCTCTTTTTTCTTCGGTATATTCCCCTTTTCTGCTTCATCAAATGTCTGGATGATATCATCTATCTGCTGGAAATTCCGTTTTGTGACAAAGTATGCCAGAAGAAGAGAGATCACACAGTTGGAAATGACTGCTCCGGCCAGCACCAGGAAGGTGGGCAGAAGCTGGGAGGCTATACGTCCAAAGGGGACAAGGGAGAGAAAAGTGACCCCGTATTTCCCGGCGGTGAGAGATTGGAGAAGATAACTTTTTCCCTCAATACTGACCCATTTAGGATCAGAAGGGCCGGGGGAATATAAAAATGCAGAATCCTTATATTCAGCAAGAGAATCTTTTATGGGAGAGCCTGCGTCATTGCTGCACAGAGGCAGCCCCTCTTCATCCATGAGGAACAGCAGATTGCCGTCTGAGCCGGCATTTGTGAGTACTGTCTCAAAATTTTTGATATTAATATTTACCACGATGACGCCTTTTATATTTGACATCCGCTGGAACATAGTCATGTATTTTTTCGGTTCTGCGTATGTGTATTCCTGAAATTCCCTTTTCTGGATCCACATGCGGCTGTCCAGGTCAGCTGTCTCATACATCTCATACCAGCCCTCATCCTTTGTTGTATTTAGATCTGCGATCCCGTCAGACGAGGAGAAGTAGCTGTCATAACCATCCAGGTAGAGGTAGATGGAATCAATGTAAGAGTGGGCTTGGGCGATAGCGCTTAGAGAAGTCTTTACACTGTTCAGGAAAATGACGTCAGTATACTCGAAGGTATTATGGCGGAGCAGCTTTTCAAGCGACAGGACAAGACGTGGGTTATAAGTCAGCAGTTCATACTGGTAAGCTGAGGTGCCAAGGACAATGTCCAGATTATCATTTATAATAGAGAGCGAATTTGCAGATTTCTGAGTAATGGAGTCCTTGCTGCCAATGTAAATGAATACTGTGGACAGGCAGAAGAGGATCATGATCGGGATGAGCATAATAAGGAAAAAGGATTTGCACCTTTTCAAAAAGAATTTTTTCATCATATGAGTGTTCCTGCCTTTTCTAATGTAGATATTTGTCCCGGAATTCCCTGGGTGAGATCTTATAATACTGCTTAAAGGCTCTGGAAAAATTTTTGGGATTGTCGTAGCCGATGCGGTAGGCAATCTCATAGTGTTTATAGGAAATATCACACAGCAGCTCAGCGGCTTTCTTCATCCTGAGCTCATTTAAATATTCAGAAAAACCCACATGGGCTTTTTCTTTAAATATCTTTGAAAGATAATTCGGACTTAAATTGACCCTGGATGCAGCTTCCTCCAGGGTGGCATTCTGGTAATTTTCCTGAAGGTAGCTGCAGATTTCAGAAATAATTTTCCCATAATAGGAAGAGGTGCCGCCGTGGACCTGGGTGTCTACATGATGCCTCTCATCCAGGATCTGGCGGATCCTTTCGAAGCAGGTGTAGAGATCCTCATATTTTATAGGCTTGAGCAGATAGTCAGAGGCATGATTGAGGATGGCAGTGTGCATGTAAGAAAAATCCTGATATCCTGTCAGAAAGACAAAGGGCAGATCAGGATAATCGCTGGCCAGATGCCTGCTCAGATCGATGCCGGACATGACAGGCATACGGATATCGGTGAGCACCACATCCACATTGTGGGATTTGATATATTCCAGGGCCTGAAGACCATTTGCGAACTGCCCTGTGACCTGGTATCCGTTCTGCTCCCAGGGAAACAGGTTTACGAGGCCCTCTCTGATTTTGATCTCATCGTCTACAATAATAAGTGAATACATAAATTTCTCTCCTTCGGAATTCAGAATTGCAAGAAAAGCTGCTGTTCATATTATACTATAAAAAAGACCGTGTTAACATGAGAGAAGAAGGAAAGCGTAAAAAATGAAGAAAGATTGTAAAAAATGTGGACGGTAAGATTTACAGAGTAAGAAATGAAGAAAAATGATAATTCAAAGGATTGGAAAATATGGGGTTTCCGGATAAAATCAAATCATAAAAAACAAACGGGAGGTAATAAGAAATGAAAAAGAAAAGTGTAATGGCAGCCAGCCTGGCGGTAATGCTTGCAGGTTCCGTATTTATGGGGGGTGCAGGAAGTGTTGCAAAAGCAGCAGACAGTGCAGAGGATAAAGAACCTGTGACCTTAAGGTTCAGCTGGTGGGGCGGCGATGAGAGAAATGAAGCGACGCTCCAGGTGATCGATAACTTTGAAAAGGAATACCCGTGGATCACTATTGAGCCTGAATTCGGGGGCGACCAGGGATACTTAGAAAAGCTTTCCACATCTCTGGCAGGGGGCCAGGCTGCTGATATCATCCAGAATGGACCGGGATGGATGCCAAGCTTTATGAGCAAGGGAGATTTCTTTATTGATTTTAATGAGTATAAGGACAATATCGATCTGTCTGGATTTTCAGAGGAATATCTGGAAAATACATGTACATACAATGACAAGCTTGTGGGCCTGCCCAGCGGAATAGGGACAACGGCACTGCTGGTAAATAAGACCCTGGCAGATGAGATCGGACTGGACTTTTCAGGTGATGTTACATGGGAAGGCCTGACAGAGATGGGTAAGAAGGTGCAGGAATACAACAGTGACATGTATCTTCTGAATATAGATACCAGCTTCCTGGTAACAAATGTATTCCGCCCATACATCATGCAGATAACAGGTACACCGTTTGTAAATGATGAGACTAAGAGCCTGAGCTGCTCAGAGGAAGAGCTGACACAGGTACTGTCATATATCAGATCACTCTATGATGACAGGGTGGTGCAGCCGGCAGGCGAGACAGCTTCTTTTGAGGGCGCTCCCCAGACTAACCCGAAATGGATCAATGGTGAATGTGTCGCTGTTATGACAAATGCATCCCAGATCAATAATCTCACAAGCGCAAATGAAGATGCAGAATACATGGTTGTGTCCATGCCTGAGATGCAGGATAAAGAAGCACAGAAAAATGAAGGATATTATGCAAATCCTCCGCAGCTCATGTGTGTAAATAAATCAAGTGAGCACATTGAAGAAGCAGTCATGTTCCTGGATTATTTCTTCAACAATGAGGAAGCAGCAGCTATCTTAAAAGATCTCCGCTCAGTGCCGCCTACAGAAAGCGCCCGTCAGATCTGCGAGGAGAAAGGACTTATCAGCAGTCTGGTAACAACAGCAGTAAATCTGGGGCTGGAGAAGAATGGAATCAATGAGATGGGACTGACTACAGACTCTGAAGTTGAGGCAGTGATCAAGACCATGATCGAGAGTGTAAGCTTTGGTGAGAGCACACCGGAAGAAGCGTGCGAAAGCGGTATAGACATGCTGGAGAATATCCTCTCTGAAAAGTAATACACCTTACGTGCTTTACACGATAATGTTTAGGTTTTAAAACGGGCTGTTATAAAGTAAATGGAAACAGATCCTCTGCTTTATAGCAGCCTTTTTCTGCCCCGGCACGGAAGCGCCTGGAGGCATAAAAAGGAAAGGCGGAAGAATATGAAAAAGAAAACGAAAGTGAAGAAATACCGCAGGATCGACTATATGGGGCTTGTTTATATAGCGCCGTGGCTGCTGGGATTCCTGCTGCTGCAGCTGTATCCATTTTTAAGCTCCCTGTTTTATTCATTTACGGATTACCAGTTTTTTAATGAGCCATCATTTGTAGGCCTGAAGAATTACATCAAACTCTTTACGACAGATCCGGAATTCTATAATTCACTGAAGGTGACAATTGTCTATACCCTCTATACTGTTCCCGGAAAACTTATGATGGCATTGTTTATCGCTGTGCTGCTGAATAAGAACATAAAAAGGATCGGCCTTATCCGCACAATTTACTATCTGCCGTCGCTTTTTGGAGGCAGCGTTGCCGTAGCTATACTATGGAAACTTCTGTTTATGGATGACGGAGCTATCAATAACATTCTCTTAACCCTTCATCTGCCCAAGGTACAGTGGCTGGGCAATTCATCCACAGCCCTCATGACCATCTGTCTTCTGGAGATCTGGCAGTTTGGGTCTTCTATGGTAATGTTCCTGGCGGCTTTAAAACAGGTGCCTGCATCCCTCTATGAGGCGGCTTCCCTAGACGGGGCGGGAAAGGTCAAGAGTTTCTTTCATATCACCCTGCCGCAGATATCACCGATCATCTTCTTTAATATTATTATGCAGACCATCACGGCGCTGCAGAACTTTACATCCTCCTTTGTAGTGACAGGAGGAGGGCCGAACAAAGGGACATATGTACTTGGCATGAAGCTTTATACTGACGCCTTTACTTATTTTAAAATGGGATACGCCAGCGCCACATCCTGGGTGATTTTCGGGCTGATCCTCGTTGTCACGCTGCTGCTTTTCAGATTTTCATCAGGCAAGGTGTACTATGAAGACGGCGGAGATTTTTAAGTAAAGGTCAGGGAGAAAACAGAATGGCCTTAAAAATAGAAGGAGGATATCATGGGAAAACGAAAAAAGAGATTAAACAAGATTATTTTATACATAGTGATCGCTGCAGTGGGAGTTGTGATGGTATATCCTGTCATCTGGATGTTTCTGGCAGCGTTCAAGACAAACAGTGAGATCTTCGGATCTCTGAAGCTGCTGCCTGGTTCCTGGAGCCCGGATGCATTTATAAAGGGGTGGCAGGGAACAGGAAAATATACTTTTGGGAAATATTTTATTAACACATTTCTGATCGTAGTTCCGACCACCTTATTTACAGTAGGCTCCTGTGCATTGGTAGCTTACGGGTTTGCAAGATTTAAATTTCCGGGGAAAAAGTTTTTATTCGCTGTCCTGATAGCCACGCTGATGCTGCCAAATACAGTGATCATCATACCCAGATATACACTTTTTAATAAATTTGGCTGGCTCAATACTTATCTGCCCTTTTATGTGCCTGCTCTGCTGGCCTGCTTTCCATTTTTCATTTATATGCTTCTCCAGTTTATGAGAGGAATCCCCAGAGAGCTGGATGAATCGGCATATATAGACGGATGCGGCACATTCAGGACGTTCAGGAGCATACTCTTTCCTCTGCTCAAGCCGGCAATGTTTTCAGCAGGGCTGTTCCAGTTCCTCTGGACATATAACGATTTCTTCAATTCACTGATCTATATCAACAGCGTGGATAAATATCCCCTTTCGCTGGCGCTTCGCACAGCGATAGATTCAGACGCAAATGTGCAGTGGGGGCAGATCATGGCTATGGCTTTCGTCTCAGTGCTGCCTCTGATCATTCTGTTCTTTGTGGCACAGAAATATTTTGTAGAAGGGATAGCTACAAGCGGACTGAAGGGCTGATGCCGCAATGGTTACAGTTCAGCCATCTGCCATTCGGCAGCCGTCTGACCTATAACAACGCTCCGCGATGCACACAAAATGCTGTAAACAGCATTTTGGCGCTGCAGCTCTCGGGATTTTCGTGCATTATGCACGAAAACACCTCGCGGAACAGTGGAAGGCTGAACTGTTACCGGCAATGACCAGAAAGATAATGGAGGAGATATGACAGAGATGGATAAATATAAGGGGGCTGTGGCCAGGACAGCCCATGATTTATGGAAGGCGGATACAGGAGAAGGCAGCTACAGAAATCCTGTGCTCTTTGCAGATTACAGTGATCCTGATGTGATCAGGGTGGGGGAGGATTTTTTTATGATAGCTTCCAGTTTTACTTATCTGCCGGGGATACCGCTGCTTCATTCTAAGGACTTGGTGCACTGGAGCCTTGTAAATTACTGTGTGAGGCATCTGCCATTTTCCAGGTATGAAGTGCCTGCCCACGGAAGCGGTACATGGGCGCCGTCCATCAGGTACCACAAAGGCTGGTTCTATGTATTCGTTCCCCTGCCTGACGAAGGGATCTTTGTAACTAAGACAAGAGATCCATTTGGACAGTGGTCTCCCATAAAAGCGCTCAGGCATGTGAAGGGGTGGATAGACCCGTGTCCGTTCTGGGATGATGACGGAAAGGCTTATATGGCATTTGCATATGCGAAGAGCCGCTGCGGGATAAAGCATAAGATTTCTATATGTGAGATGTCGCCGGATGCACAGGAATTAATCTCAGAGCCCGTGACTGTCTTTGAGGGGGTACAGACGAATCCCACCATAGAGGGGCCAAAGCTGTATAAGAGAGATGGGTACTACTACATATTCGCCCCGGCAGGCGGAGTGGAAAATGGCTGGCAGACAGTACTGCGGTCAGAAAATATATACGGACCCTATGATTACAGGATTGTCATGCACCAGGGAAATACAGATATTAATGGGCCTCATCAGGGAGGATATATAGAGATGGAAGATGAGGCAGGATATTTCCTGCATTTCCAGGACAGAGGACCTTACGGAAGGATCTGCCACCTGCAGCCGGTGAGCTGGGCACAGGGATGGCCCTTTATAGGTCAGGAGCAGAACGGTGACGGGATAGGCGAACCAGTGTCAGAATGGGAGATGCCTGTCTGCGGGGAAGCGCTGCAGGACGGCGGCCAGGCAGCCATTCCCGTCAGCGGTAAAGTTCCGCCGGACAGTGACCAGGCAGGCATTCCCATAAGCGATGACTTTGACACGTGTCAGCTGGGGCTTCAGTGGCAGTGGCAGGCGAACCCTGTGGATTCCTGGTATTCCCTTCTGGAACGCCCGGGATATCTGCGGCTGTATACCTTCAGGAATGTGCGCAGGGAAGAAAATCTGCTCTGGTATGCACCCAATGCCTGTAGCCAGCTGCTCCAGGCCCCGGCCTTTGAGGTGACGGTGAAGCTTGAGCTTCATCCCGGAGCAGATGGTGATCTCTGCGGATTTGGGATGATCGGCCATGAGTATTCTTATCTGGGGCTGGCATACAGAAATGAAAAATACTTCCTTGAGCTTAGAACCGGAAAAGTCACAGAGAAGCAGGGAGAAGGGCAGGCGGAGGAGAAAGTGGCCTGGAGTATGGAAGAAGCTTGCAATAAGATTGAAATAGGACTTGATCTCTCGGAGGATGGTACTTACAGTTATTTTGTCTGCGGGGAAAAAACTGATATTCCAGGGAGATTCAGACTCTTTGGAGGGACATGGACAGGAGCCAGGCTGGCGCTTGTGTCACTTAATACGGAAAACAGGCCTTCAGGCGGAGCCGGGGACTTTGAGTATGTGCATTATCGAGCGAAAGAAAGGGGCATTTGAGATGCTGCAGGATTTTATGATTCAGAATGGAAACGGATATGAACTTCCATATCCCGCCGAGCGGTGGGAGGAAGGGACACTGATCGGAAACGGCAGCCAGGGTGCAGTTATCATGGGAGATGCGGAGAATGAGGAGATCATTTTCAGTCATGAGCGCCTGTTTGCACCTGTGGATATAGGCCTGCAGCCTATTCCTATGGCCGGTGAACTGCCATATATCAGAGAGCTTTTAAGTAAAGGAAAATATGGTGATGCCGTCAGGCATATTCTTGATATGTACAGGCAGCAGGAGGGGAGAGAAGATAAAATATGGACAAATCCCTTTATTCCTGGGGCCGTTCTCCATATAGAGACAGCGGGCTGCTGCGGGTACACAGATTATATGAGAAAGCTGGAATTTAGCACAGGGGAAGCCAGGGTGAAATTCAGGAGCGGGAAGACAAATTATGACAGGAAGGCTTTTTATTCCAGAGCAGACGGCTGTATGGCCTTGAGGCTTACGGCGGACAGTCCGGCCTGCTGGAGGATTAAGCTTTCACAGCGCCCCTACAGGAAAGACGGCAGAAAGGTATTAAAACCCATGTTCCCTCAGGAAAATGGAGAGTATTTTCTTCTGCCAAAGGCGGGGGTACAAGACGGCTGGGCCTGGTATCTGTGCGCATATCGCGGCAGAAACAGCGGATATGCTGTGCTGTGCCATGCTTTTTCAGAAGACGGGAAAATCAGGGCTGAGTCAGAAGCATTATGCATCAGCAGTGCAAAAAGCGCCCTTCTGCTGGCTAAGGTGATACCCATAAATGACATGGATAAGGCAGAGCAGATACTGGAAAAAGAGGCTGCTTCTATACAAAGGCTGCTTTGCCGGGAGTACGGGGAGCTGCTGGAAAGACATCTGGAAATACACGGCGAGCGGTTTGGGCGTCTGGAAGTGAAGCTGGACAATAAACATCTGGAGACTATCCTGCATGCAGGGCGCTATGCCATACTGTCATCAAGCGGGGAAATGCCGCCGAATCTGCAGGGGGTATGGACAGGTACTTATGACGGAGGCTGGTCATCTGACTATACTCAGAATGGAAATCTGCAGACTGCGGTCCTGGGACTGCTTCCCAGCGGTGATTTTGAAGGGATGGAGAGTTATTTCAAATATCAGGAATCTCTTATGGAGGATTACCGAAGAAACAGCAGGATACTGTATGGATGCAGAGGGATCCATATCCCGAGCAGGACAAGTGATTCAGGGCTGGACTTCCATTTTGATGAGACATGGCCTATGGTATTCTGGACTGCAGGGGCCGCATGGTGTGCACATTTTTATTATGATTACTGGCTGTATACAGGTGATGACAGGTTCTTTGCAGAGAGGGCTCTGCCATTTATGAAGGAGGCGGCATTGTTCTATGAGGATTATCTCATTGAAGATGAGACCGGGCACTGGGTATTTTCGCCCTCCTATTCTCCGGAAAATACTCCTATGGGGAGGGAAAATGCAGCGTGCTTCAATGCTTCCATGGATATAGCGGCGGCGAAAGAGCTGTTTATGAATCTGATCGTGGGGTGCAGTACACTGGGGATCAATACAGGTGAAATTGAAAAATGGAAAGGTATAATGGCAAAAATGCCGCCGTACAGGATAAACAGCGACGGAGCGCTGAAAGAATGGGCGGCGGACGGCCTTGAGGACAGATACGACCACCGCCACTCTTCACATCTGTATATGCTCTACTATGACCTTCCCTGGTATGAGGACCAGAAAGTGCTGGATGCCTGCAGGCGTGCGTATGAATTGAAGATGGAGCATAAGAAGAAGGAGCAGGGCACTATGGCGTTTGGCCTTGTACAGGCCGGCATGGCAGCAGCCCACCTGGGTGACGCCAGTATGGTTGATGTTATGGTGAAGTCCATGGCAGAAAATAATTATTACAGGACTTATGCTTCCTCACATGACTATGGCCCTGATATATTCAATACAGACATCAGCGGCGGGATGCCTGCCCTTATGCTGGAGGCGGCAGCCCAGTCCTCGCCTGTAATAGACAGCGATATGAAGATATCCGGATATCAAATACGTCTTCTCCCGGCGCTTCCGGAATCGATGAAAAGCGGAAGTGTACGCGGGATGAGGCTGAGAGGCGGCTTCAGCCTTGATATGGAATGGAAGGACGGAGAACTGGGAGAGTATACTCTCACCTGCAAAGCACGGATGCCTGGAAAAGTTCAGGTATGGGATGCCCGCAGGGGGATAAAGTTACCTGTAACGCTTGCCTGAAAGCGGCACTGAGCGTATAATCTTTGTAGAGATAAACGCGAAAGGACAGTTTCAGGACTGTGAGGTAAGGTTAAATGAATGAAGCAAAAAAGATCAATATTGCACTTTTGGGGCTTGGAACAGTGGGCACAGGTGTTTATAAGGTTTTAAAAATGCAGGAGGAGGAGATACCGCGCAAGGTAGGCGCAGAGCTTGCAGTGAAAAAGATCCTTGTGAGAGATCTTAAGAAGGCTGCGCTGAAGGTGGACGACCCGTCTGTACTTACAAATGACTGGAAAGAAATTTTAGACGATGAAAGTATTGAGATCGTCGTTGAAGTCATGGGAGGCATGGAACCGGCCAGAACTTATATGATGGAGGCACTGGCAGCGGGCAAGAATGTGGTGACTGCAAATAAAGACCTTATGGCGGAGAGCGGCAGGGAGCTTTTTGATATGGCAGAGCAGAGCCAGAAGGATCTGCTTTTTGAGGCAGCAGTGGCAGGAGGGATTCCGATCATCTCCCCGCTCAAACAGTCTCTGGCAGGGAATCATCTGACGGAGATCATTGGCATTGTAAATGGGACTACGAATTTTATATTGACAAAGATGACTTCAGAGGGGATGGAATTCAATGAGGCCCTCTCTCTGGCTACTGAGCTTGGGTATGCGGAAGCCGATCCCACGGCGGATGTGGAGGGGCTGGATGCAGGCAGAAAGATGGCGATCATGGCTTCCATCGCCTTCAATTCACGTGTAACCTTCCGCGATGTATATACAGAAGGTATCACCAGGATCACAGCAACTGACATCAGATATGCCAAAGAAATGGGCTGCGACATTAAGCTGCTGGGGGTGGCAAGAAATACACAGGAGGGGATAGAGGTCAGGGTTCATCCCATGCTGATACCCAGCACGCATCCCCTGGCATCTGTCAACGATTCCTTCAATGCAGTGTTTGTCCATGGAGACGCAGTAGATGACGCTATGTTCTACGGGCGGGGAGCAGGCGAGATGCCTACTGCCAGTGCAGTGGTTGGGGACATATTTGAGATCGCGCGCAATATCAGATTCGGCTGCAATGGGCGCATCAGCTGTACCTGCTACAAAGAGCTTCCCATCAAGAAGATGGAAGAGATAGAGAGCCGTTATTTTATCAGGATGCAGGTGGAGGACCGCTACGGAGTCCTGGCCAGCATAGCAAGTGTGTTCGGCAATAATTGTGTCAGCATAGCAAGGATAGTCCAGAAAGAGAAGAAAAATGATGCCGCTGAGCTGGTGGTCATCACAGACAAGGTGAGGGAGCGTCATCTGAATGATTCTCTAACAATATTTAAAGGAATGTCCATGGTTAAAGAAATCCCGGCTGTCATCAGGGTATATTGACGGCTGTTACTAAAATTTTTAGAATTTTCCTCCATATTTTCCCTGGGTTGTGAATTGACGGATGCTGTGAAATCATGTACAATAAGTAGTTGTAAACAAGGTACAGTACAGTAAGCGGCATGCCGCAAGGCAGCCTAATTTCATAAAATAAAGGAGAAATCGAAATGAGCAAGAAACCAACTGTTTTAATGATCCTGGATGGCTATGGCCTTAATGAAAAGACCGAGGGCAATGCGGTTAAAGAGGCTAAGACTCCTGTTATGGATAAACTGATGCAGGAATATCCTTTTGTTAAGGGATATGCCAGCGGAATGGCAGTAGGGCTTCCTGACGGACAGATGGGAAATTCTGAGGTAGGCCACCTGAATATGGGAGCAGGGCGTATCATATATCAGGAGCTGACAAAGATCACAAAGGAGATCCAGGACGGAGATTTCTTTAAGAATCCTGCCCTTCTGGATGCTGTTAAGAATGCTAAGGATAAAGGAACATCCCTGCATATGTTCGGACTTCTCTCTGACGGCGGGGTACACAGCCACAACACACATCTGTATGCGCTTTTAGAGCTGGCAAAGAAAGAAGGCCTCAGTAAAGTCTATGTACACTGCTTCCTGGATGGACGTGACACACCGCCGGCCTCAGGAAAAGATTATGTACAGCAGCTCTCTGACAAGATGCAGGAGATCGGCGTTGGTGAGATCGCATCAGTTATGGGACGTTACTATGCTATGGACCGTGACAACCGCTGGGACCGCGTGGAACTGGCATACAATGCCATGGTAAAGGGCATCGGACATACTGCGGACAGCGGAGTGGCAGCAGTGCAGCAGTCATATGATGATGGAAAGAATGACGAGTTTGTGATCCCTACCGTAGTGGTGAAGAACGGCGCTCCTGTGGCAACCATCCAGGATGATGATTCCGTTATCTTCTTTAACTTCCGCCCTGACAGGGCAAGAGAGATCACACGCACCTTCTGCAGTGATGATTTTGACGGCTTCAAGAGAGGCAGCAGAATTAAGACATGTTATGTATGCTTTACAGAGTATGATGAGACGATCCCGAATAAAGAGGTCGCTTTCCACAAGACAGCGATAACAAATACATTTGGTGAATTTCTGGCTGCAAACAATTTAAAACAGGCCAGGATCGCGGAGACAGAGAAATATGCACATGTTACATTCTTCTTTAACGGCGGGGTAGAGGAGCCAAATGAAGGGGAGGAACGTATTCTTGTAAAGTCCCCGAAGGTGCCCACATACGATATGCAGCCTGAGATGAGCGCATATGAGGTATGCGATAATCTTGTAAATGCCATCAAATCAGAAAAGTATGATGTGATCATCATCAACTTTGCAAATCCGGATATGGTAGGACATACAGGTATCGAAAATGCGGCAGTGAAAGCAATTGAAGCTGTAGATGGCTGTGTTGGCAGAGCTGTAGAGGCAATCAAAGAGGTGGATGGACAGATGTTTATCTGTGCTGACCATGGAAATGCAGAACAGCTGGTGGATTACGAGACTGGAGAACCGTTTACAGCCCACACTACAAACCCTGTTCCTTTTATCCTTGTAAATGCTGACCCGTCCTACACCTTAAGAGAAGGCGGCGTGCTTGCGGATATCGCGCCTACCCTGATTGAACTGATGGGAATGGAGCAGCCCAAAGAGATGACAGGAAAATCTCTGCTGATCAGAAAATAAAAAGAGTCAAAAGGCTCTGCACAGGGAGACAATAAATGTGCAGGGCCTTCTTAAATTATTATTTATTAAGGAAGTGTATCTGGTGGTAAAAGAAATCGTAAAGACTGCCGTAGAGACTAAAATGACATGCAGATCTGTAAGCCCTATCATTTCAGGCGGTGAGTACTGCTATGCGTGCGGGCTTATGATGAGGATACTGGGAGCCGGACAGGAGCTGATCCAGTCGGCAGTGTCCCAGCCTGACGTGCCATCCATGCAGGCTGCAGTAAAGCCGTTTCTGGAATCTGAGAGAGAACGCATCCAGGGAGAAGCAAGGTACGAAAGACTGATAAACCTGCTGCTGCAGAGCAAGGCAGATGATAAACTGACAGAAGAGACATTAGAGCTGTTTGATATGGGGCTGAAAGGGAACTGAGTCAGGTATATTAATAGTAAAATTGGATATAATTTAATTGACAATTATATCCTGCTGTGGTAAACTAAATGAGGTTTAATGACATAGGAGGTGTGGTTCATGGAAATTTTAAGAGGTATTCTTACCGTTATCTTCATACTGGTTTGTATTGTGTTGACCGTTATTGTGCTTATGCAGGAAGGCAAGGACGCCGGACTTGGAAGCATCGCAGGTATATCAGAGACATACTGGGGAAAAAATAAAGGACGCTCCATGGAAGGAGCTTTGGTAAAAGCTACAAAATATCTGGCAATTGGCTTCATCGTATTGTCAGTGATACTGAACCTGAATTTTTAAGGAATGTGAGACACTCTTGTAACCATGCAAGAGTGTTTTTTATTCTATAGAAAATTAAGAAAGTGAGTGAAAATGAAAGAAGATATATTTGAAAAGAGAAAGAAAGTAATTTATGACCTTATCTGTGACGAGCATTATATCCCCATGAAAGTCAAGGAGCTGGCCATACTTCTGCAGGTTACGAAAGAGGAGAGGCCCAGCCTGCAGGCAGTGCTGGATGAGCTTGTCAAAGAGGGGAAAATAGAGGTCAGCAAAAGAGGAAAATATAAAAAGCTGGAATCCCCTGTTCTGGTGGGTACTTTTATAGGAAATCAGAAGGGATTTGGGTTTGTAGAGATAGAGGGCGCAGAGGAAGATATATTTATCCCTGAATCAGGGGTAAACGGCGCTCTGCATCAGGACACTGTGCAGGTGGCTCTTGTTTCCGGAAAGCCTGGCAAGCGCCGTGAGGGCGAGGTTGTCAGAGTATTGGCAAGGGGCATCACTGAGGTGGTGGGAACTTATCAGAAAAGTAAAAACTTTGGGTTTGTAGTGCCGGACAGCCTTAAATTTACAAGAGACATCTTTATTCCCATAGAGCGCTCAAAAGGCGCTGTTGACGGGCACAAGGTCCTTGTGGAGATCACTGATTATGGCAGCAAAAATAAGAAGCCGGAAGGAAAAGTAAAGAAGATCATCGGGCATATCAATGATCCTGGCACAGATATCCTGTCCATCGTCTATGCATATGATCTGCCGGTGGAGTTTTCCGACAAGATCATGCATCAGGCGGAAAATGTATCTAACGAGGTCAGTGAGGCGGATATGGCTGGCAGGATGGATATCAGAGACTGGCAGATCGTTACTATTGACGGTGAAGATGCAAAGGATCTGGATGACGGAGTCTCTCTGACAAAAGAGGGGGATATTTACCATCTGGGAGTGCATATAGCTGACGTATCTAATTATGTCCAGGAAAACAGTGCTCTGGATCGGGAAGCGCTGAAGCGCGGGACAAGCGTTTATCTGGTTGACCGGGTCATTCCCATGCTTCCCCATAAGCTGTCTAACGGCATCTGCTCTTTAAATGAGGGGGTGGACAGGCTGGCTCTGTCCTGTATAATGGATATAGACGGCAAAGGAAATGTGACAGGGCACCAGATAGCAGAGACAGTGATCAAAGTTGACCGGCGCATGACTTACACAAGCGTCAAAAAGATACTGGAGGACAGAGATCCTGAAGAAACTGCAAAGTATGAGAAGCTTGTCCCAATGTTTGAGATGATGCAGGAGCTGGCGGCAATATTGAGGAAAAAAAGGCGGCAGAGGGGATCGATTGACTTTGATTTTCCTGAGACAAAGATAATCCTAGATAAAGAGGGGCATCCTCTGGAGATCAAACCCTATGACAGAAATGTGGCCACAAAGATCATCGAAGATTTTATGCTCATAGCAAATGAGACCGTGGCGCAGGACTATTACTGGCAGGAGCTGCCGTTTGTATACAGGACCCATGACAATCCTGATCCTGAAAAGATACAGCAGCTGGCTTTATTCATCAACAACTTTGGATACGCCATTAAAAACACAAGGGATGAGATCCACCCAAAGGAGTTGCAGAAGCTGCTTGCCAGAATAGAGGACTCACCTGAGGAGACACTTATCAGCCGTCTTACACTGAGGTCTATGAAGCGGGCCAGTTATACAGTGGAATGTACCGGGCATTTTGGCCTGGCGGCGCCTTACTACTGCCACTTTACTTCACCGATCAGGCGGTATCCGGATCTGCAGATCCACAGGATCATCAAGGAAAACCTCAGGGGAAAAATGAATGAGGGACGTATAGAGCATTACCAGAGCATCCTGCAGACTGTGGCTGATCAGTCCAGCAAGCTGGAAAGACGGGCCGATGAGGCAGAGCGTGAGACTGAGAAGCTTAAAAAAGCAGAGTATATGGAAAATCATATTGGTGAGACATTTGAAGGCGTGATTTCCAGCATTACCTCATGGGGAATGTATGTGGAGCTCTCTAATACAATAGAGGGCATGATACATGTGACAAATATGTATGATGACCGTTATTATTACAGAGAGGAGACACATGAGATGTTCGGCGTAGACACCGGAAAGGTCTATAAGCTGGGACAGAAGGTCAGGATACGTGTTCTGGGCGCTGATAAGCATACAAGGTCTGTTGATTTTGAGATGGCCGCTGAGGATGAGGAAGAACAGCCATAACCTGAAATGATTTTCAAACATGATTTAGGGGAAAAGGAGAGAAGAGTATGGGAGCACAATCTGTCAAACTGATTGCCAACAATAAAAAAGCGTACCATGATTATTTTGTAGAAGATACTTATGAGGCGGGCATCTCACTGCACGGTACTGAAGTAAAATCCCTGCGCATGGGAAAATGCAGCATTAAGGAATCCTTTATCAGGATAGAAAAGGGAGAAGTATTCGTATACGGGATGCATATAAGCCCATATGAAAAGGGAAATATCTTTAATAAAGATCCCCTCCGCATCAGGAAGCTGCTGCTTCATAAGTATGAAATCAATAAGATGGCCGGGAAGATGGCTGAAAAGGGATATACTCTGGTGCCGCTGAAGGTTTACTTCAAAGGCAGTCTTGTGAAAGTGGAGATAGGGCTGGCAAGAGGTAAGAAGCTCTATGACAAGCGCCAGGATATCGCAAAGAAGGACCAGAGGCGTGAGGCAGAAAAAGATTTCAAAGTAAAAAATCTATATTAAAACTTTATATTAAACACTCAAAGGGGAAATATATGATACCGACATCAAAAGAAGAATTATCGAAACTTGTCACCCAGACAACTGTGGAGACATATGAGGAGCTGACACCTCAGCTGGTTATGCTCCTGGACCAGGTAAAGCATAATGAAGAGCTTACAGAAGCCCAGAAAAATGACGAAATCCTGCTAAACATGATGGGATATGTGAAATCTTGTACCAATGAGATCATCATTGAAGTGTTGTCAGAGATCCTTGGTCTGGATTAATTTTATGCCCCTTGACAAAAGGAAAAATATCAGGTAAAATACAGCTCTAGTATAACATTTAGTTATTTGCTGCAAGTTATGCTGGTAGGTTGTTAAATTCCATTGTCTGTGAACCTGTACATCTGTTTTGAACAAGACAGTAAGCTTGATTTGATCAGGGGTTGTACTGGTTTCGACGGGGGTTTTGCAATTGTGGTAGCCATCCGCGGGCCGGGACCGCGCAGTAAACCGGAAACTTAAATATAAACGCAGACGAAAATTTAGCGTACGTAGCCTAGTGGCTGCTGTCGGCCTTAAGTCTCTCGCAGCTTAAGCAACCGGCATCAAATAATGCGGGGCACTTTATCTCCAAAGCTTTGAGGGGATAAAAGAACTTATGAAGCTACTAAAGTCCGAAGCCTGTCATTAGGCGCCGGGCGGAGGGAATGTTAAAATAATGACTGCGATGGGAGAAGCTGCAATGAATAGGCTTTCGGACAGGGGTTCGATTCCCCTCAGCTCCACTAATAAATACAAATCCGGACTCGATGAGTCCGGATTTTGTACGTTCTGCATTATTTTGGAATGACCGGCAGCCAAATGTATGATCCGCGATGCCATACGCAGACATCCTTCTTTTTCTGCCCACGGCGGAACCGGCTAAAATTTAACTACAGACTTGATAACCTCGCCCTTGTGCTCAAGGCTGTACTCTATGGCCTCTATGCAGTCTTTAAAATCAAAGGTATGGGACACGATCTTCTTCAGTGGGATCACACCTGAAGAGACTGCTTCTATTGCCTTCGGATACAGGTTCCTGTAGCGGTACACAGAATAGATGGTGCCTTCCATGGCATTTAATGTGGCTATGTCCAGTTCAAGCACGGGCTCAGGGGACACGCCTACAAGTGTTACCTTCCCGGCACGCCTGATCAGACGGCATGTCTGCAGTGTAGTGATACGGTTCCCGGCACATTCATATACCTGGTCAGCTCCGCCGCCGGGAAGAGTTTTGGCGAATTCTTCAATACTTTCTTTCCTGCTGTTGAATACTCTTGTGGCGCCCACTTCCATTGCCTTCTCCAGGCGTTTATCCAGAACGTCAGCCACATATATCTGGCTGACACCCCTGGCCCTGAGGCTCATCACAGTGCACAGGCCTATGCAGCCGCTGCCAAGGACAATAGCTGTCTCACCGACTTTTGCATTTGACAGTTCTGTGGCATGAAGTCCGACACTGAGAGGCTCTATGAGGCCGCCCTCCATAGTGCTCACATTCTGGGGCAGCTTATAGCACATGCTGGCATCATGTACGCAGTACTCTGCAAAGACGCCGTCTCTTTCTCCGGGGATTGCCAGCATTTTAATATTCCGGCATAAATTATAGTTTCCTTTTCTGCAGTCTTCGCATTTCCCGCATGGAACTGCAGGCTCAAGGGCTACCCTGTCACCTGGCTGAAAGCCTTCCACACCTTCGCCGATGGCAGATACAACGCCGCCCGGTTCATGACCCAGGGCCAACGGGCCGTTCAGCTTCCAGTTAGCCAGCTGTCCTTCCTGATAGAAATGCAGGTCTGAACCGCACACGCCGACATATTCTAATTTTATCTGCAGTTCACCCGGTCCGGGTTTGGGGATTTCCCTCTCTATCCATTCCAGACTTTGTTTTCCGGTTAATACGCATACCTTCATTTTCCCATCCATTCTAATACCATCCTTTTCTAATAGGCTAAAGCAAAGTTTCTTATTCAATTCTAATATTATCAGATAAATATTGCAAGCTAAACCTGGTATAACTCAAAGTCTGGCACGGCAGCAGTTACTGTTCACTCCGTGACCAGTAACACGCTTCGCGATGCACAGAAACGGCCAAAAGCGCCATTTCGCGCTGCAACCCTCGGGATTTTCGTGCAAAATACGCACGAAAACACCTCGCGGGACGGTGACATGTGAATAGTAACCGGCAGCAAACTCCATCCGGCCAATAAAAACGTTTACAATATAGAAAAATAAATATTTGATTGAAATAGAGGATATCCAAGGGGGGTATATGCAAAATAACTAAGAAATAAAAGCAAATATAAACGTTTACATTCCTTGGTTTAGCTATTTTGTAGAAAATAAATGGGGCGTTAGCAGTTTTTCATAGAAATATGATGGGAAATTTAGCAGTTTTTGAGACTTGCAAATAAAAACATTGCTGTTATAATAAGGATAAATAAAAACGTTTACACAAATAAATACTCTGGTAATCAATAGGAAGGGTGTGGTAAAATAAGGAAAAAATGTAAACGTTAATAACGTAAAAGGGAGATTGAGATGAACAAAAACCAAATTACAATCAAAGATGTCGCAAGAGACGCAGATGTATCCATCGCCACTGTATCCAGAGTAATCAATAACCAGGATAAAGTCAGACCAGAAACTGTACAGAAAATAAAAGCTTCTATGGAAAAACTGAATTTTTATCCAAACGCGTTAGGACGTAATTTAAGGAAGATGGAGAGCAGGATGATCCTTATTATTCTGCCGAGCATATCAAATCCATTTTTTTCACAGATTGTAGACGGCATGGGAGAGATCGCTATGAACAATGGATATAACATTATGATCTGCCCGACGAAGTTTCAGACTAACGCCCAGAAGAGGTATATGAACCTGATTGCTACAAGGCAGGCTGAGGGGGCAGTCTTCCTGGCAAGTGAGCCGCAGGACCGCGAGATCGTAAATCTGTGTGAACAATATCCGGTGCTTCAATGCGGGGATTACAATGAAAAACTGGATCTTCCAAGGATATCCATCAATAACAGGCTGGCAGCATATCAGGTGACAAAGTATCTGCTGGATATGGGGCATACAAGAGTTGGATTTATAGGAAGTGTGAACAACTCAGTTTCTTCTGTACTCAGGCTTGAAGGATATCAGGATGCTCTGGCAGAAGCCGGCATAGAACAGGATAATTCAATCATAGCTTATGCAGATTCTGATTATAGCTACAACAGTGCCGGAGCAGTAGTCAGGAGAATGCTCTCAATGCCGGACAGGCCCACAGCCATATTTGCTATCTCAGATATTATGGCGATCGCGGCTGTGAATGTAGCGAAAGAAATGGGATTCGGTGTTCCGGCAGACATATCTATCTTTGGTTTTGATGATATCGAGATGGCATCTATGACAGAACCTAAAATATCCTCAGTAAACCAGTCAAATTACATAATGGGGAAAAGAGCCATGGGAATGCTTCTTGATATTTTGGGAGGAAAAGAACTGTCTGAGAGACAGGTGTATGTGGAACATCAATTATTGATCCGGGGTTCTACCGGAGCTGTAAAAAAGTAAAGGAAATGGAGGTATGACATGAAAAAGAAAAAAAGGAAAACGGCGGCAGAAGGGTATCTGTTCGTGATGCCGGCCACTCTGATAGTGCTGCTTGTGACGGTTTATCCGCTGGTCAGGGGAATTCTGGTTAGCTTCACAAATACAAATTTTCTTTATCCGCAGAAGGCTAAGTTTGTCGGACTGAAGAATATCATAGATATTTTCAAGGACAAAGAATTTATTTCGGCACTGGGATTTACCATATTTTTTGCAGTAAGTTCCGTGGTTTTGATCTATTTAATAGGACTGGCCCTGGCTCTGCTGCTGAACAGGGAATTTAAGGGAAAAGGGCTGTTCAGGGCGATCATGCTTCTCCCTTGGGTAATACCAAATGTTGTAGCTTCCAATATGTGGCTGTGGATGCTGAATGACCAGACAGGTATGATAAACCTGACTCTTCTGAAGCTTGGAATTATAAAGGAACCGATTTTATTTTTGGCAACGCCGTTTATGGCCAAGATATCCACAGTGATTGTAAATACCTGGAAATCCTTCCCCTTTATGCTGCTGGTTCTGATGGCTGCCATGCAGAATATACCGAAGGAGCTTTATGAATCAGCCTCGATGGACGGAGCAAACGCATTCCAGAGGTTTAAAAATATCACACTGCCCATGATCAAGCCGGTAAGTATCACATCCACAGTCCTGATCATGATCTGGAGCTTTAACAATTTTGAAACAGTGTTTCTGCTCACAAAAGGCGGACCGGCGAGCGCCACATCAAATATATCCATCTACATGTATAATTCAGCATTTTTCCGAAACCAGATGGGATATGCTTCAGCCATCGCATTAGTTATGCTGGTGTTTATGATTGTTCTGTCTTCCCTATATCAGTATGTTTTGAACCGGAAAGAAGACTAATGAAAGGAGGAATATAAAATGAAAATAAAACGGATATTCAAGACAATTGGTTTTTACCTGCTGCTGACGATTATTGTGCTGTTTATCAGCCTGCCCCTTATAAATATGGTAGGTTCTTCATTTAAGAGCACAAGGGAGATTTTGAACAATAATAACATATTCCCGGAAGTTTTTACCTGGGAGAATTACAGAAATGTGCTTAACAGGACGCCATTTCTGACTTATGTGAGGAACAGCGTGGTAGTCGCCGTCCTTACAGCAGTCGTTGTCGGTATCACAAGCTGTCTGGCGGGCTATGCCATAGCCAGATACCAGCGCCATATCCGCGCATTCAGGTATTTTTCAAAGCTGTTTTTGATTCTGCAGATGTTTCCCGCAGTACTGCTGATGATCCCGTTAGTTCTTGTATTCATAAAAGTGGGATTATCTGATTCACTCTTGGGAATCTCGCTGATCTACATAGCTTTCAACATACCATTCTGTACATGGATGATAAGCGGATTTTTTGAAGGCATTCCGGTAGAAATGGAAGAGGCTGCACAGATAGATGGATGTACAGTGTTCCAGTCTTTCTGCAAGCTGGCTGTACCGCTTTCTCTTCCCGGAATTGCATCCATCATGATCTATGCCTTTATAGGAGCGTGGAATGAATATATGATGGCAAATGTCATTAACAAATCAGCGGAAGTAAAAACACTGCCTGTCGGCCTGCAGTCATTTATTCTGCAGTTCGATACGGACTGGGGTTCCCTGATGGCAGCATCAGTGCTGGCGATCATACCGGCAATGTTATTTATCATATTCATGCAAAAGTATATAGTTGCAGGATTAACAGCGGGGGCTGTGAAGGGTTAGGCGCGTCCCATAAAACGATCCGGAAGAATTGCAGGGCATGTAACTATAAAGGCGCCGGACAATTAAGAACACACAAAATCAGGAGGTAAACTTATTATGAGAAGGAAAACAGTTAAAAAATTATTTAGTGTATTATTAGCAGGAACTATGGCATTATCATTGGCCGCATGCGGAGACGGAAGCGGAAAAGATACAGAAAAGGCAGCAGTGCCTGAGACAGCAGCCAAGGAAGAGACAGAGGCTGCCAAGACAAAAGCATCAGAAGACGGCGATGTAGTGCTGGAATTCTGGGATATGCCATGGGGGTCTGTAGCATATCAGGAAGCAGCACAGGCATTAGTTAAACGTTTTAATGAAGAGCACCCCGGGATAACGGTTAATTATACATCAGTGCCATGGGATGGAGATTATCAGACCTTTAATGTGGCCATCACTTCAGGGAATGCTCCTGATGTGAGCACAGGTTCAGGCTATTCACCGTTCCAGTTTGATGCAATGGGCGAGATCCTTCCGCTGGATGATCTGATGGAAGAGATGAAGGCTGACGGAAGCGCTGACTTCGAAGAGACAGCTATGAAACAGTTCGTACAGAACGGCCATCAGGTAGCAATGCCATGGAATCTGGACCCAAAATGTATCTACTACAGAAAAGATATTCTTGAAGAGAATAATATCCCTGTACCGACTACTTGGGATGAATTACTTGACGCATGCAAGCAGCTTTCAAACGGTGATTTCTATGGAATGGCAATTGAAAGTGCAGGCGCATGGCCGCTGAATATTTTCCTTATTAACAATGGGGTTAGTTTTATAGATGAAAATAAGCAGGCTGCTTTCACATCAGACGGCGTAAAAGAAACTCTGGAATATTTCAGGACACTGTCAGAAGAAAAAGTTATTGCACCGGGAAGCGCAGGATATACAGCAGCAGAAGCACAGAAACTGTTCCTTCAGGGAAAAGCAGCATTTATTCCAACCAGCGCAGATTTTGCAAATTCTATTAAAGACCAGGGCGAAGAATTCTATAACAATGTAGAACTTCTTGCACCTCTCACAGCACCGAGCGGAACAAGCCTTTCTATTATGGGCTGCAACGGGATCATGGCTTACCAGCAGACAGAGCATCCGGACGAAGCTAAGATGTTTATCAGATGGTGGCTGGAGAATTCAGATACATTGTGGACAGAGGGCGGCATGGGAGCATTCCCGGCACTCAGGACAAAATATACACTTGATGTATTTACACAGGATAAATTCAAAGCAGCTCTGATCGAGAAGGTTCTGCCAGTATCCGTACCTTTAAATTATCCGTCTGAGAACGCATTTCCGGCAATGAACTCTATTCAGGGAGAATTACTTACATCCCAGGCATGCAGTATGGTTCTTGGAACAGATAAACCTGTCGAAGATATCATGAATGAGATCAATGATAAGGTAATTACGATCCTGGATTCCTTCGGGACAGGAGAGGAATAAAAAAGCAGCAAGCCACATGGCAGACGCCATACGGACATGCATGCATGTCCGCCTGGCAGGCTGCCTGCGGTAATAATGACATCCATTCAGAAACGGGAGAACAATATGGACAGATTTCGGAATTTCAAAATAGCTTCTTATGCACATGCAAATTTTTTATCAGAGGCTGATGCAAATGATATCCAAAAGGGGATCGATTATTTTAACAGATATGTGCCCCTGGATAAAGTATATCTGGAAGTGCACCGCGGACCTTTTGATATCCCGCGTGAGAAATTAAGACAGTTTAAGGATAAATTTCAGGAGAATGGGATAAAGGTGGCAGGCGGCATAACTTCCACACTGAGTGTTGAAGGAATGAAGAAAAACAGCATATTTGACGTGCTCTGTTATTCGGAGCCGGCTTACAGAAAAAGATATCTGGAAATTGTAAAGTATGCGGCGGAAGAGTTCGATGAGATAATTTTGGATGATTTCTTTTTTACAGCATGCAGATGTGAGAGATGTATTGAAAAGAAAGGTGCGAAAAGCTGGGAAGAGTACCGCACCGCGCTCATGGAAGAGGTTGCACGGGAAGTTACAGAACAGGCGGCTGCGGTGAATCCTAAGTGCAGAGTGATCATCAAATATCCAAACTGGTATGATTCTTATCAGGAGACAGGCTACTGTCCTGACAGGCAGAAGGACATCTTCGCAGGGATCTTTACAGGGACGGAAACGAGGAACACGGTATATGACCAGCAGCATCTTCCAAGATATCTGTCGTACAGCCTGCCCCGCTATCTGGAGCGGACTGCCCCGGGGAGAAATGGCGGCGGCTGGATTGATCTGGGATTTTCCTCAGGAAATCTGAACTATTGGGTGGACCAGGCCTGCTTTACGCTTTTGTCAGGAGCCAGGGAGCTGATGCTCTTCAATTTCAGTGAACTGACAGGTTCGCCGGCCCTGCCTCCATTAGCGCCTGTACTTGAGAGGATGGATAATTTCCTGGACCAGGCAGGAGTGCCTGAGGGGCTTTTGGCATATGAACCTCTGCGGTCTGTGGGAGAAGATTTTATCATGCAGTATATGGGGATGCTGGGAATACCGTTTGAACCTGTGCCGGAATGGGAAGCAGACGGCCGGACAGAGAGCATTTTCCTGGATGAACGGGCAGCCTGTGATCCTGATGTGGTGGAAAAATTAAAGAAGCATTTGCTCTTGGGCAAAAAAGCGCTCATTACCACAGGATTTTTAAGGGCAGCTTACGACAGGGGAATGAAGGATCTCACTTCTATACGCTTTACGAACAGAAGGGTATCAGGCAGAGAATACTGGATCGACTCCTACACCCTTAACAGAAAGAGCCATCATACAGGAGATGAGCCTGTGAGCCTGGAAGTACTTGAATACCGGACAAACGCCACATGGTGTGAGGCTGCAATGGTGGCAGGCGAATGTAATTTCCCGCTGCTGCTCAGTGACTGCTATGGTGACGGATGCATGTATACGCTGAATGTGCCGGATAATTTCAGTGATCTTTATTTCCTTCCGCCGGAGGTGACAGGATATATTGCTAAAAGTGCAGCGCCTGAACTGCCTCTGTATATGGAATCAAAGGCTAAACATTCCATGTTCCTTTATGACAATAATGTATTCGGAGTGGTTTCACTCAGACCTTATCCGGAGGATGTAAAACTGGTCACAAAAGGAGAAGGCGTGAGAGCCCTGCAGGATATTGATACAGGAGAGATCATAGAACCATCTGCCATTAAGCCAGGCCCGGTCAGAAGGTTTGATGTTGTGGAGGCTGCCAAAGAACCGGTCCGGAAGGTTTTTGATGTGCCGGTTGAAAATGGAGCCTACAGATTTTTTAAGATTCTTATGGAATAATAGCAGGAAAAGCACGGGAGGAAGATGATGGGAGCTTCATTATATGACGTAGTATGTGCCGGGCATGCGGTGGTTGACGTTTTGATTAAAGGGCAGGTCCGGGAGATGGACCAGCGGGACGGAGATTTGGAGCAGGCGGTTATTTCTACAGGAGGTGACGCTTTAAATGAAGCGATCGTCCTGTCAAGGCTGGGGCTTAAGTCAGCATTTTTGGGCAGGGTAGGAGAAGACCTGGCCGGTGAACTGATCAAGGCGGAATTGAACAGGAATCATGTGGATGCCTCCGGGATTGTTGTAGATAAAGAGGTGGACACGACCATATCAGTGATTCCCGTGGGGCAGGATAAAAAGCATCATTTCTGGTGCCACCAGGGCGGAAATAACCGCATATGCCTGGAAATGATGAAAGAAGATTATATAAATAAAGCTAAGGTTCTGAATATTGGGAGCATTGTACCAGGTTCAGATATGGATTTCGAAGGAGTTGCAGAGGTCTGTGCCAGGGCCAGAAAAAATAGAGTGATCACTTCGGCGGATGCGGTGCTCACAGGCCCATTCAGGGACAGCCCGGATTACAGTGTAAATTTAGAAAGGCTGTGCAGCCTTCTAAAGGAGCTGGACTATTTCCTTCCCAGTGAGGATGAGGCATTGGAGATCACAGGGAAAGATAATACAGAAGAGGCGCTGCTGGAGCTTTTAAATATGGGGGCGGGCCAGGCAGTCATCAAGCTTGGGAAAAAAGGCTGCCTGATCTATGAGGATAACAAGTTTGAAACAGTTTTAGGGTATCCTGTCAGGGTAGCTGATACTGTAGGAGCGGGAGACAATTTTGTGGCAGGCTTTACCGCAGGCCTGTCCAGGGGCTGGAGCCTGAAACAATGCGCGATGTTTGCCAATGCGGCGGCAGCTCTTTCGGTGACACAGAAAGGGGCTGTGAAGGCAGCATCAGATTTTATGACAGTCAGAAAATTTATGGAAGAGAATGGGAAAGGAGATGGCTACGTATGGAATTGGTAACACTTAAGGAAATATTAAAGGATACGAGACAGAAAAAATATGCGGTGCCTAATTTTAATGTATTTAATATTGAAATGCTTCAGGGAGTTCTAAATGCAGCACAGGATTTGCACTCGCCGGTCATCATTGCATACGGGGAAGGATTTAAGGATGTGATGCAGGTGGAAGATTTTCCGGGAATTGTTAAAACAGTTGGCGCTAAATATACAGTTCCGGTATGTATCCATCTGGACCATGCATTTACATATGAACTTATAGAGAGGGCTGTGCCATGCGGGTTTACGTCTGTGATGATAGATTCTTCAGATAAACCATTTGAAGAAAATATCAGGATCACACAGAAGGTAACAGATCTGTGCAGGCCGCTGGGTATATCAGTGGAATCAGAATTAGGGCATGTATCAGGCCTGGGAGATATGGTAGAAAATGATGACCACGTGTACACAGATGTGGATACAGCTGATATTTTTGTAGAGAAGACAGGGATCGATGCTCTGGCAGTGTCCATAGGGACGGCACATGGTGTCTACAGAGAGATACCGAAGCTGAGCGTAGACAGGCTTAAAGAACTTGCAGAACGCCTTGAACTGCCCCTTGTGCTTCACGGCGGTTCAGGATTGACAGATGAGCAGTTCAGAGAATGTGTAAGAGAAGGAATTTCAAAAGTAAATATACATACGGACCTGGCAATGGCAGCAAAGAAGAGGATCGAGGCAGATATTGCAGAAAAAGGATATCTTGATTTATGTACCGTGGCCCAGGAAGGCGTATACGAAGAAGCAGTGAAAAAAATAAAGCTGTTCGGTTCAGAAAATAAGGCATAACAGGAGGAAAATCATGGAAATGTTAATTGGCGGCGCTAAAGTGGGAGCCAGCAATAATCAGACAATAGATGCAGTAAATCCGGCGACTGGAGAGGTAATAGATACTTTTCCGTCAGCGTCAAAAGAGGATATTGAGAGATGCCTGGAAATCGCCCAGGCAGGAAAAGAAAAATGGGGCAGCATGTCTATGGATGACCGCTCTAAAATAATGAGAAGGATACCGGAAGTGTTCAGAGCCCATAAAGATGAACTGGCAGAACTGCTCTGCAGGGAAATGGGAAAGCCTATTTACCAGTGCGAAGATGACCTGGAAGTGACAGTGGGGATCTTTGAAAATATCGTGGAAGAGGCAAGACATCTTTTGGGAAGCTCCTTTATGGATCTCTCTTCAGGAGGAGAACTGGGCGATGTTCAGTTTACAGTATATGAACCGCTGGGAGTGGTAGTGTGCATTGCACCATTTAATTTCCCGTATGATACCCTTACACAGAAGGTGGCAGCTGCCCTTATTATGGGTAACAGCATTGTGATCAAGCCGCCATCAGATGTGTCCCTGTCTCTGATCAGGTATACGGAGCTCTTACTGGAAGCAGGAGTACCGGGGGATGTGGCTCAGATCGTGACAGGACGCGGAAGTGTTCTCGGGGATTATCTTGTAAAGACACCGCTTGTAGATGCTATCAGCTTTACCGGAAGCACAGAGGTAGGCGTTAAGATATGTCAGGATTCTGCACCATATCTGCACAGGCTGATTATGGAGCTGGGCGGAAACGATCCGTTTATCATCTTTGATGATGCCGATCTGGACCTGGCAGTAGAAGAATGCTGGATGAGGCTCCGCAATTCCGGTCAGACATGCTGTTCATCCAAGAGATACATCGTACATAATTCAGTGAAGGATAAATTCTGTGAGAAACTGGTAGAGTGGCTGAAAGGCTTTAAGATGGGAGATCCTAAGTCACGGGAAACAGATATCGGCACTGTGATCAATGAAAAAGCTGCGAAGGAAATAGAAGAGCAGATCGCCCACACAGTTTCCCAGGGAGCACGTCTTGTATATGGCGGCCAGAGGGATGGGGCTTTTGTTACACCGGCAGTACTTATGGATGTGACGAAAGACATGGATGTGGCAAAAGACATGGAGATATTCGGGCCTGTATTCCCAATCATCGGGTTTGATACAGAAGAAGAAGCTTTAAAGATCGCGAACCAGACCATTTATGGACTGAATGCAGGATGCCTTACAGCTGATATGACAAGGAGCCTTCGTGTGGCATCAAAACTGAAAGCTGGCACAGTAGTTTCTAACGGGTGCAGCACATGGAGAGGCCCTGAGATACCGTTTGGGGGTTACAAGATGAGCGGTATCGGAAGAGAGGGAGGCAGATACAGCCTTCTGACAATGTCCCAGGAAAAGACTATTGCTATCCGCCGTATAAAATAAGAGAGGAGTGTGCAGTCATGTTTGGAGATTATAAAATCGTATTAGGAGTAGCGCCTACAAGGAGAGATGTATTCCCTCCCAGAGAATTTGCGCTGAAGACAAAAGCCGCAGCCATGAAGAGGGTCTATGAGATTCTGGGAGATATCCCTGATCTGGAAGTAGTGACCATCGAGGACCTTGTACCGGATGGACTGCTGATGGATATTGCAGATATACCAAAGATAGTGGACCGTTTCCAGAGCTGTCATGTAGATGCACTGTTTGTTCCTCATGTGAATTTCGGGCAGGAAGAAGCAGTGGCAAAGCTTGCAAAGGCATTAAATAAGCCGGTGCTTCTCTGGGGACCCAGGGATGAGGTGCCGCCGGAGGATTTTTCCACCAGGCAGTCAGATACACAATGCGGCCTGTTCGTGAGCGGAAAAGCTCTTAAGCGCCACAAGATCCCATTCACATATATTGAAAACTGCTGGCTGGATGATCCGTCACTTCCGGGACAGATAGAAGATTTTATACGGACAGTCAGTGTAGTGAAAAAGTTCAGAGGCATGAGGATAGGGCAGGTGAGTGTTAGGCCCAGACAGTTTTTGAGCACCAGGATCAATGAAAACCAGCTGCTTGAAAAGTTCCAGGTGGATGTGGTTGCGCTGACTGCTGCAGAGGTGCTGGACGAGATAGAAGCTGTTCTGAAAGAAAAAGACGAAGAATTTAATAAGGTGCGCAAAGACATCTGTGACAATACAGACCATACAGGCAACAGGGAAGAAGAGCTGGACAACATAACAGCCCTGGAATGCGCCTACTTAAGACTGGGCAGAAAGTACAACCTGGATGCCATCGCTGCTGACTGCTGGAGCACTTATCCAAAGCATCTGGGAATCGTTCCCTGCTTTGCTAACGGGGATACGACTGAAAAGGGGCTTCCGGTAGCGTGTGAATGTGATGTTCACGGAGCGCTCACTACAGCACTGCTTTTTGCAGCTGCAAGAGGTGAGGGGACTGCATTTTTAGCTGATCTGACAATACGTCATCCATTTAATGATAACGGGGAGCTTTTATGGCACTGCGGGCCATTCCCTAAATCACTTGCTAAAGACGGCGTGACACCGAAGCTGGTAGAATGCCAGGGACGCTATGAATTAAAGGGCGGCCCGCTGACAGTGGCAAGATTTGATGATGACGAGGGGAATTACCAGCTGTTCATTGATAATGCAAAGGGTGTTGACGGTCCTCCTACAGGCGGGAACTATTTATGGATGGAGACGGACAATTGGCCGGCATGGGAGCGCAAGCTGGTATGCGGACCATATATCCACCACATAGGAGTGATCCATGGCGACTATGCCCGGATATTGAGAGAAGCTGTAAAATATATGAACGGGGTCATGCCCGACAGAGCCAGCAGGGAAGATTGAATCTGGCGGGAGGAGAAGATATGTTTCAGATAGACCAGTTAAAAGAAAAGATAAAGAAGAATGGCGTGGTGGTAGGAACACATGTTAAATGGCCGGAAGGCAATATTGTGGAACTGTTTGCCATGGCCGGCTATGATTATATTTGGATCGACGGGGAACACAGCACTCTCGGGATCAATGATGTGAACTCTCATATCAGGATCGCCCAGTCAAATAATGCAGCGGCCTTTTACAGGGTGAGATGCAATGAGCCGGCAGTCGTTAAACCGATTCTGGAATTAGGGCCTGACGGGATCATTTTCCCCATGGTATGTACAGCAGAAGAGGCCAGGCGGGCTGTGGCCGCCTGCAAATATCCTGCGGCGGGAGTCAGGGGCTATGCCCCCGGCCGCGCCATAAAGTACGGGCTCATGGACCTTGATACTTATCTGGAAGAAACGAAGAAGATATGGACTATCATCCAGATAGAGCACATAGAGGCGGTTAAGAATCTGGATGAGATCCTTCAGGTGCCGGGTATAGATGCCATAGTAGTAGGAATGATGGACCTGTCCGCATCTCTTGGAAAGCTGGGGCAGGTGGAAGATCCGTATGAGATGGAGCTGCTGGATACGATCGCAGAAAAGACAAAAAAAGCAGGGCTGCCATTTGGTGTCTCCATGGGATATAACCCGAAGATCGTCCAGGATTGGATAAGGCGGGGAGCAAGCCTGATCTCTGTGGGAGGGGAAGAAGAGTTCCTCTGCAGGATGGCAAGAAAGACTCTTGAGGAAATGAGAGAGTTTGGAGAAAGAGGAAATATAGAATGAAAATCATAAATGTGACATTGACATTGTTTCCGTGGAAGGGGCTTGAAGAGGCAGAAGACGCCGCTTATAAAAAAGAGCTGACGGGCAGCATCAGCCTGGGACTGTTGCGTATCTATACTGATGAGGGAATAGAGGGACATGCCTTTTTAGGTTCTTCTGTGTACTCTGCAGAACAGGATGGGGCCAGTCTGATAGCGTCATTAAAGCCTGTACTCATGGGAAAAGATCCGCTTATGCGGGAAAGCCTGTATAAGGAGCTGATCAGCTGGCAGAGGCTCCGCAATACTACATTCAGAGCTGTGGGAGCAGTGGATATTGCCCTGTGGGATATAGCAGGAAAAGCGGCGGGCATGCCGATCTACAGGCTGATCGGAGGAAGCAGGGAGCAGATAGCTGCTTATGCAAGCTCCCAGGTGCTGCCGGACATTGAAACTTATGTGGATGAAGTGAAGCGTTATCAGGATATGAATTGGAAAGCCTATAAGATCCATCCCCCTGTGCGCGACTACAGGGAAGATATAAGGATCTGTGAAGCGGTCAGGGAGGCAGCAGGTGATGGATATGCGCTGATGCTGGATTCCATGTGGGCTTACAGCTATCCCCAGGCCGTGACAGTAGGACGGGAACTGGAAAGGCTGTCTTATGAGTGGTTTGAAGATCCGCTGCCTGAGCATGACCTGTATAATTACAGCAAGCTGTGCGAACAGCTGGATATACCTGTCATGGCTACGGAGTATCCTGGCGGGGACTTAAAGAGCTACACTCCCTGGCTGATGGCAAAGGCAACCGATAAGCTCAGAGGCGATGTGGCTGTAAAGGGAGGGATCACAGCTCTTATAAAGGCGGCAGCTCTGGCAGAAGCCTTTGGTATGGAATATGAGATCCATCATGGAGCCAATTCCCTGAATAATGTTGCAAATCTTCACGTGGCCCTGGCTGTGGGAAATTGCTCTTATTTTGAGGTAATGCTGCCGGATATCAACCAGAAGTATGGGATGGCTGAAGAGATCGTGGTAGATGAGATGGGAATGGTGAACGCGCCTGAGGGCAGCGGACTTGGCATGGCGATCGATATGGAGCGTATCCTGCACGATAAGACGGCGGTACTTGAATAGGAGGTTTGATGCAAGAATGAAAAAGTATAGGGTTGGAATCGTTGGAATGGGGTTTATCGGATGCGCTCATGCTGATGCGCTCCACAGGCTGGGAAATGTGGAGATTGCTGCTGTATGTGACGAGGCTGACATGTCCCGGAGAAAACAGATCATACAGGATGCAGCAGTGTATCGGGATTATAAAGAGATGTTTGAAAAGGAACAGTTGGATGCAGTACACATCTGTACGCCCAATAAGCTGCATTTTCCGGTAGCAAAAGAGGCACTCAGGAGGGGGATCGCAGCAGTGTGCGAGAAACCGTTCACATGGTCCCTTGCGGAGGCGGAAGAACTGGCGGAACTGGCGGAAAAAGGAAAGGTTCCAAACTATATAAATTATTGCAACCGTTTCTATCCCATGGTACGTGAACTTAAGTCCAGAATATCAAAAGGAGCGCTTGGAGAACTGATCTCAGCAGAGGGGGGCTATTGGCAGGACTGTCTTCTGTATGATACAGATTTCTCATGGCGTATGCTGGCAGAAAATTCAGGGAAGACCAGGACGATCGGAGATCTGGGTTCCCACTGGTTTGACCTGCTGGAGCATTTGACGGGGCAGAAGGTGACAGCGGTACTGGGACAGTTTAAGGTGCAGTATTCTGAGAGGAAGAGAAGCCTTGGGTATCATGAGATGTTTAAAAAACAGGAAGAAACCGGGTGCATGGAAAACGTGGCGGTAGATACAGAGGATATGGCAAATGTCCTGTTTAAAATGGATAATGGCGCTGTAGGCAATGCCATGTTTTCACAGATGTGTGCGGGAAGGAAGAATGAATTGTGGATCAATCTGGATGGCACACAGGCTTCCTTTAACTGGAATCTGGAAAAGCCTGAAGAACTGCGGATCGGCAAGAGAGGGGAAGGTGTCCTGATATCCAGAAAGGACGCAGAGACCCTGGATGAAGCTGCCATGGCTTTCGCAGGTTATCCGGCCGGGCATACAGAGGGGTTTGCGGACGCCATCTATCACGGATTCAGGCAGTTCTATGATTCAATGGAAAAAGG
The DNA here is from genome assembly GCA_003148945.1 of Murimonas intestini. Lineage (GTDB taxonomy): Bacteria > Bacillota > Clostridia > Lachnospirales > Lachnospiraceae > Murimonas > Murimonas intestini. The sequence continues at coordinate 414,240 of QGGY01000003.1, forward strand.
AAAAGGCGCGGCTGTCTATGCGGATTTCCAGGACGGCCGCAGGAGTATGCTGCTGAATGAAAAAATTTACGAGAGCGCATGTAAAGAACAATGGGTGCGCATATAAGGTACTGTTCATGGGGCAATGAATAACAACTATATAAGCCGGAGGAGATAAGATGAATTTAGAACCATTTGGTGTAGGAGTAATTGGGGCAGGGGAAATCAGCTATACATATCTCTATAACATGACAAGGACATTCGATATCCTGAATGTGATCGGAATCGCTGACATGAAGGAAGACAGAAGCCTGGAGCGTGCACAGCAGTTTGGAATCAGCCAGATGAGCGTAGAAGAGCTCCTGTCTGATCCCAGGATCGACATTGTGGTGAACCTGACATATCCCAGTTCCCATTATGATCTGAATAAACGTGCTTTAGAAGCAGGAAAGCATGTTTATTGCGAAAAGACGATCGCAGATACATATGAGCATGCAAAAGAACTGCTGGAACTGGCGGAAAGCTCAGGCCTGTATCTGGGTGCCACACCTGATACATTTCTGGGCGGAGGATGGCAGACCTGCAGGAAGCTGATTGATGACGGCATGATCGGGGAGCCTGTTATGGTAAATGCCCATCTTGTCAGGAGCTATCAGACTTCAGGAAAGGATCCCTTCCCCAGGCCGGGAGGCATGTGGGTGCCGGGCAGCGCCATTCCGTATGATATGGGGGCATATTACGTGCACGCACTTGTTAACTTACTGGGGCCGGTTAAAAAAGTTTCCGGGTTCTCCAGGAGATATAAAAAATATTTTACACATCCGTGCAATGAGCATTATAAAGAAGAAGTTACAGTGAGCGCCCCAACTGTTCTGACAGGCACTCTGCAGTTTGCAGGAGGCTGTATCGGCACCTTATGCATCACCTCGGAAGGCGCCATTACAGATACAGCGGTTGTGATACATGGTACAGAAGGTTCTCTCTACTGCCCGGATCCGAACTTTTTCGGAGATGAGATATATCTCATCCGCAAAGGGGATACACAGAAATATAAAATGCCTTTCACTCACGGTTTTGTGGATATGGATGAAAACACTCCGCCTTTTACAGGAAAGCGGGAAGCCTGCCATAACAGCGTAAGGGGAATCGGCGTGGCGGATATGGCATGGGCTATCCGCAATCACAGAAAGGCCAGGGCAAACGGCGAATTGGGAGTCCATGCTCTGGAAATTATAGAAGGAATTGACAAAAGCTGCCTGGAAGGCAGGACGATCGAACTCTCATCACAGCCGGAACAGCCTAAACCTCTGCCTCATGGATATTTTGGGGAAGATGCAGAAAGCTGCCTGGATGATTGACAGACAGGAGGTAAAAGATGTGTCTATGACAAAGATTTCATTGCAGCTGTACTCTGTACGGGAGCATACACAGACGCCGGAGGACTTAAAAGAGACATTAAAAAAATTAAGAAATATAGGCTATCAGGCTATCCAGGGCGGAAGAGCCGCAGGAATGACGAAGGAAGAATATAAGGAGGTCCTGGACAGCCTGGGGATCAGTATGACAAGCTATGCCGCTGATCTGCCGGAAATTGCCGGAGATTTAAAAGGATATATTGAGGACTGCCATTATTTTGGACAGGATGAGATCATGATCGGCTGTCTTCCGGCAGAGTACCGGAGAGATGAGGATACCTACAGGCAGGGGATAGCCAAAATGAACGAAGTGGGACGGGAACTTAAAAAAGAAGGTATTTATTTAAGCTTCCACAATCATGCACAGGAATTCCGGCGTTTTGCAAAAAGCGGACGCAGGGCTGCGGATATGATTTTTGAGGAGACAGACCCTCAGGCAGTACGCTTTATCTGGGATACGCACTGGATAGCGGCAGGCGGCGAGGATGTATTGGAATGGATCAGAAAAAGCCAGGGCAGAATGCAGTATCTGCATGTGAAAGACCTGCGGGTAACTTATTCTGCCATGGCCTCAGATACAGAGTATGTCCGCAAAGAGTGGGCTGAGATAGGGGAAGGAAACCTTCCATGGGAGCAGATCATCAGGCTGGGAGAATCCCTTGGCATCAAAGCTTACATTGTAGAACAGGATCAGACATATGAGAGGGATCCTTTTGATGCGGTGGAGATTTCATATAAAAAACTAAGAAAACTGGGTTTAAAGTAGAGGAGGAATATTATGCCAATCGGAGTATGTGGATGGACTATCAGGGATTACATATTTACAGAGAAACAGACAAGGGAAACACTGAAAAAAATAGCAGATATGGGATATAAGGGAGTTGAATTAGGACAGAGAGAATTCTGGACGCCTGCCCAGCAGAAGGAGGCTCTTGATGAATACGGCCTTCAGGCGATCACAATTGACGGAGATCTGGCAAATCCGGAAGAAATCATAAAGAAAGCAGAAATTGTCAAATGCAGTTCTGTCTGTCTGAAGTCTATTCCAGGAAATATGATGGGGAGCCCTGAGGGCTTTATGGCTTACGCGGAGATGGTAAATAAACTGGCAGAGCCTTACAAGGGGACAGGGATCCATTTTATTTACCATAACCATGCCCAGGAGCTGCGCAATTTCCCTGAACTTGACGGAAAGACAGGACTGGATATTCTCATAGAGAATACAGATCCGGACGTTGTGTGGTTCCAGATAGATGTACACTGGCTGGTAGCCGGAGGCGGAGATCCTGTACAGTGGCTGAAAAAGCTGAAGGGAAGAACAAGCATAATCCACTATAAAGATTATGGGATCGACTTCAGATGCAGGGAGACGAGCCTGGGAAATGTGCCAAGACAGTTCCTGGAAGTAGGCCAGGGAAATATAAACTGGGAACCGATTACAAAGGCATGCTATGAAAACGGGATCGAGTGGTTCTCTGTAGAGCAGGATCAGACAGCAAGAGATCCGTTTACAAGCCTTCAGATTTCCCTTAATTATATGCGGGACAAACTGAACATCGAGTGATGTAAAAGGAGGAGGTAGAAACGTGAAAGTAGCGGTTTCTTCTGAAATGATTCCTTATCTGCGGACCTGTGCGGATAAAATGACAGAGGCAAATGATATAAGGACAGCACTGGAAAAAATAAGTGCTGCCGGCTACGAGGGGGTCATGCTGGATGTTTCAAAGACAAGACTTCCTGCAGTGCAGCAAAAGAAGTATTTAGAGGAGTGCCATCTACTGCCCGCCGGCCTTCTGGTGGATGATTACAGTATGCTAAAAGAGACTGATAAACGGGAACAGCTCTTAAAAGACTGCCTGGAAATGGGATGTGAATATATCAGTTTCACCGGCCTTGACAGAGAAGCCCTTCTGGACGCTGGCCGTGTAAAAGAGATTTCCAATGTACTGGAAGGGGCCGCTGCTGCTGCAAAAGAGCAGGGGATCAGCCTGGCGCTGAGGGTAAAGGCAGCCTGCTTTATACGCAGGGAAGGCCAGCCTGTCATCGAAGAGATCCTGGCTCAGACAAATGCGCTTATGGTGGAGTGGAACACTTACGATATGACAGTAGGGGGAGCGTATATTCTGGAATGGCTTGAAAAGACTAAAGACAGAACACTGTGTGTCCAGTTTGAAGATTACCAGATTGATGAGGAGTCTGACACTACATTTTTGGAATGTACCCACCACATGCCATCCGGTACAGTTGGGAAAGGAAGCATTAACTGGAAAGCAGTCCTGAAAGCATGTGACGGCATACAGTGGGGCTGTGTGACAGCACGGAGACCTCAAAGTCCCATCTACAGATCAGCAGCTGATTCTCTGACATATCTGAAGGGGCAGATGGAAGTATAATGATAATAACCTGATGTTTCGCAAGATCATATCTGCGTAACATCAGGTTATTATTTGTTTTATACTATGAAGCTTCTATATTGGGAAGTGCCTCAGCCGGTTATTATGACAGCTGGAAAGCCGCATTTCTCCAGTTTTTCGCACATGGCAACAGCATTGTCCTTGTTTTGAAACGCACCTGCTTCGATTTTATACAGTCCGTCGATAAATGCAACATATACATCAAAACCAAGGGATTTCATCAAGGCAGCCTGTTCGTCTGCCGCAGCCTTTTCCTTATATGCTCCTGCCTGGACATAATAGGTGATATCCGATCCGCCACCGCCGCTGCCACCGCCTAAATATCCCATAACTTTATTTTTAAATCCAGCCCAGGTAGTGTTGCCGTTGTCATAGACAAAAGGGTTGGGGCAGATTTTGGCGTTCACGTCATAGTGGCGGATCACATGGTTGATGTCTATATCCAGCTCCTCCATGAGATGGGCTGTCAGCCAAGCGGCAGACTCTACAGTGGCATCCTCAAAATACCAGTCTCTGTCTGTGGCGTTCATTGTGTTGTGGTTTCTTTTATGTACGCACATCTCTATGCTGACAGAATTACTGTTCAGGGCCACCTGAAAATAGGGATGCGGCCCATCCCCCTGCAGGCCTCCGCCTATAGCCCAGGAATAGAAGTTCCTGTAATCATTTCCCTGCCATATATCACCGGCGAAGCCCACCCAGAAATCAGCAGATGCCCCAACATCGTTGTTTTTATAGTAGTCTGTATTTTCACGGGCATCCCCCAGCGCTCCCACATAGTGGATGACGATCCATTGGAATTGTGAAGTTGAACGTCTGAGCGGGGTGTGATTTTGGTTCATTAGATTTTGATTTATCTGCATAATGGTATCCTCCTTTTGCTTTATATTTCAAGTATAACAGGAACCATACCCAAAAAAATCAGTTATTCACCATAAATATGGGGTCATTCACAAAACAAAGATGGTTTATGAAGCTTTCATATTGAGAAGTACCTCAGCCGGTTGTTATTACAGCTGTAAAGCCGGTTTTTTTCAATTTTTCGCACATGGCGTCAGCTTTGTCTTTGTCCTTAAACGCCCCTGCTTCGATTTTATACAGATCGTCGGTAAATGCCACATCTACTTTAAAACCGAGAATTTTCATCAAGATAGCCTGTTCATTTGCTGTAGCTTTATCTTTATATGCCCCTGCCTGTACATAGTAGGTAATATCCGGGCTGCCGTTGCCGCCGCCCAAATATCTCACAACTTTATCTTTAAATCCAGCCCAGGTAGTCTTATCGTTGTCGTAGACAAACGGGTTGGGGCAGATCTTAGCGTTCACGTCATAGTGACGGATCACATGGTCGATATCTACATTCAGTTCTTCCATAAGATGGGCAGTCAGCCATGCAGCCGACTCTACAGTAGCATCCTCAAAATACCAGTCTTTGTCCGTGTCATTCATTGTGTCCTGATTTCTTTTATGTACGCACATCTCTATGCTGACAGAATTAGTGTTCAGGGCCACCTGTAAATAGGGATGGGGCCCATCCCCCTGCACTCCTCCGCCTATAGACCAGGAATAGAAATTTCTGTAATCGTTCCCCTGCCATATATCACCGGCAAAGCCTACCCAGAAATCAGCAGATGCCCCCACATCGTTCTTTTTATAGTAGTCTGTAAGTTCACGGGCATCCTCCAGTTTATTTGCATGGTGGATGACGATCCATTGGAATTGTGAATTAGAACGTCTAAGCGGTGTGTGATTTTGGCGCATTAAGTTTTGATTTATCTGCATAATGGTATCCTCCTTTTAATTTACATTTCAAGTATAACAGGAACCATACCCCAAAAAAATCAGTTATTCACCATAAATATGGGGTCATTCACAAAACAAAAAGGTTTTTGGCAGTTATTGCTGCTTCATGCAGTACTCTTTTATGATATCACGGAATATTTCCACATGTATCTGTTCGTCTTCCACGATCCGCTTCAGGTTATCAATGATATTCTCATCCTGGATGGCGGCCATCTGGCGCTCATATTTTTCAATGGCTGCAAGCTCGTTGTGCAGCACATTTTCCATTATTGCAGGAAGGGCAGTGGGATATTTGTTGTAGCCTGGCGTCCAGTAAAGCCGGCTGCGGCCGCGCTGGGTCCAGAGCCTTGGATTTCCTCCCAGCTGCAGGGTGAGCTGTCCGAATATGTTCAGATGATGCATCTCAACAATGCTGATCTTGTGAAAAATATAAGAGATTTCCTCATAACTGTGTGTAATAAGGTTATTATAGATATAGCTGGAGACAGCTGTCATCTCTGAGTTGGCTCCGCCCATATTGTCCTGCATCCAGCTGGCATAGACGTTATTTTGACAGGCAGGTGCGATTTCTGGGTATGGAGAAGATGAGGCAAAAGACATATCCTGGATATTCAACATGGATTTCCTCCCAAAAGGGTTTTATGGTAAATTTTATGTCCGCAGCTGAAATAATATGAACTGCCCCGTTGTCAATTTCCATATTTTATGCTATGATGGAATATCACATAAAGCAGCTGACATGGCTGAATTAGCAGTTATGGGCAGCTATTATAAAAGTTAACTGGAGGGTATCATGGAAAAGGAGATTATTTCCAAGAATTTTATTGAGCAGATCATTGAGAAGGATCTGGCAGAGGGCCATTGCGATACGGTGCATACACGTTTCCCGCCTGAACCGAACGGATATCTGCATATAGGGCACGCCAAATCTATACTGCTGAATTACGGGCTGGCACAGAAATACAACGGCACTTTTAATCTGCGCTTTGATGACACAAACCCGACAAAGGAAAAAGTAGAGTTTGTAGAGTCTATTAAGAAGGATATTGAATGGCTGGGCGCTGACTGGGAGGACAGGCTCTTCTTTGCATCCGACTATTTTGAACAGATGTATGAGGCAGCTGTAAAGCTGATCAAAAAGGGAAAGGCATATGTCTGTGACCTGCTCCCGGAAGAGATCAGAGAATACCGCGGGACCCTTACTGAACCGGGAAAGGACAGCCCCTGCAGAAACAGAAGCATTGAAGAGAATTTAGAGCTTTTTGAGAACATGAAAAATGGTGTATATAAAGATGGGGAGAAGGTACTTCGCGCCAGGATAGATATGTCTTCCCCGAATATTAATATGCGTGACCCGATCATCTACAGGGTGGCTCATATGAACCATCACAGGACCGGCGATACATGGTGCATATATCCCATGTATGATTTTGCCCATCCTATCGAGGACGCAATTGAAGGCATCACACACTCTATCTGCACACTGGAATTTGAAGACCACAGGCCTCTATATGACTGGGTAGTCAGGGAACTGGAATATGAGATGCCGCCAAAACAGATAGAATTTGCCAAGCTTTATCTGACAAATGTAGTCACAGGAAAACGTTATATTAAAAGGCTGGTAGAAGAAGGCATCGTGGATGGCTGGGATGACCCCAGGCTGGTTTCAATAGCAGCTCTGCGCCGCAGAGGTTTTACACCGGAATCGATCAAGATGTTTGTGGAGCTGTGCGGAGTGAGTAAAAGCCAGAGTTCCGTTGACTATGCTATGCTGGAATACTGCATCAGGGAAGACTTAAAGCTGAAACGCCCGCGTATGATGGCAGTACTTGATCCTGTAAAGCTGATCATTGACAATTATCCGGAAGATGAGATGGAATATCTGGATATTGATAATAATCTTGAGAATGAAAGCCTGGGTACGCGTAAAGTTCCTTTTGGAAGAGAGCTCTATATTGACAGGGAAGATTTTATGGAGAATCCTCCTAAAAAATATTTCAGGCTCTTCCCGGGAAATGAGGTCCGCCTTATGGGCGCATACTTTGTAAAATGTGTCAGCTACGAAAAGGATGAGGACGGAAAAGTGACAGAGATCCACTGCACCTATGATCCTGAGACAAAATGCGGTTCAGGTTTTGCAGGGCGCAAGGTAAAAGGAACCATCCACTGGGTGGCTGCCAAAACGGCTGTCAAGGCAGAAGTACGCCTTTACGAAAATATTATTGATGAAGAAAAAGGTGTCTATAATGAGGACGGCAGCCTGAATCTGAATCCGAATTCTCTGACTGTTTTAAAGGACTGCTATCTGGAACCGAATTTTTCAGATGCCAAAGCATATGAAAGTTTCCAGTTTGTCCGTCAGGGCTTTTTCTGTGTAGATGCCAGGGATTCCAGACCGGATGCCCTTGTATTTAACAGGATAGTTTCATTAAAGAGTTCCTTTAAACTGCCTAAGGCTGAGTAGCTTAGCGTATGGGTCAATATCAGAGGTAAAAGATGACAGAACTTACGATCAGCCTGGATACAAAGAGTTCCAGGCCTCTGTATGAACAGATATATGCATATATAAAGGAAGAGATACAAGCAGGAGGGCTGCCTTTTAAAGAAAGGCTGCCCTCTTCCAGAAATCTGGCTAAGTATCTGCAGGTAAGCAGGAGCACGGTGGATCTGGCCTATGAGCAGCTCCTCTCAGAAGGTTATATTGAATCAATTCCATGCAGGGGGTATTTTGTAAGTGAACTGGATGGGCTTTGCTTTCTGAAGCAGGAGACAGAAGAGGAAAAGGAAGATAAAGAGGAAGAAAACTCCAGGTATGACTATGATTTTTCACCGTATGGCATAGATGTGGCCAGTTTTCCCCAGAGTGCATGGAGAAAAGTGTCTAAGTCCATCCTGTCTGAGGAAAACCATGATTATTTCCAGCTGGGCGATCCAAACGGGGAGATATTGCTGCGCAGGACGATAGCAGAGTATCTCCACCAGGCCAGGGGGGTCAACTGTACTGCCTCACAGGTGATCGTCGGGGCAGGAAATGACTATCTGCTTATGCTTCTGTGTACCATCTGCGGCAGGGAGTATAAGATAGCCATGGAAAATCCTACTTACATGAAGGCCTACAGGGTTCTGAAGATGCTCTCAAAGGAAATGGTGACGATCCCCATGGACCAGGAGGGGATGAAGGTGGATGCGCTGGAGAAGTCCGGGGCGGAGATGGCATACGTGATGCCGTCACACCAGTATCCGTTGGGTACTGTCATGCCGATCAGACGCAGGATGGAGCTGCTGCGCTGGGCTGTGAAAAAGGAAGGGCGGTACATCATCGAGGATGACTATGACAGTGAATTCCGTTATAAAGGAAAGCCGATCCCAAGCCTTCAGGGGTATGATAATGCGGGAAAGGTAGTTTATATAGGAACATTTTCCAGATCTATCGCGCCGTCTATCCGTATCAGCTATATGGTGCTGCCCCACAGTCTTCTGGAACTGTATCAGAGAAGAGGCGCACTGTTCTCATCAACTGTCTCCAGGGTGGATCAGATGATCATAACGAGATTTCTGAAAGAAGGTCATTTTGAACGCCATCTCAACAGAATGAGGGCTGTCTACAAAGGACGGCATGACCTGCTTCTGGAATGCCTGAAGCAGAATGGCATCCTTGACATCTGCCGTGTGTCAGGCGAAAATGCAGGAGTTCATATTCTTCTGGAATTTGTAAATGGAATGGGGGAACAGAAAGCCATAGACCAAGCAGCAAATGAAGGTGTAAGAGTCTACGGTCTGTCAGATTACTGTGTGGATATCCCGGAAGATATACGGGAAAAGACGACTGTCAGTGAGGGAGGAGCGCTGCCCGGCATACAGGCCACAGTGATGCTGGGTTATGCAAATATGAAGGAAGAAGAAATAGAGGAAGCTGTCAGAAGACTTGGCAGGGCATGGCACAGCCTATAAAATTAATACAGGCTGCCGCATGAGGGATTTCATCTTGCGGCAGCCTGTTTTAGACATTTTACCTTTTGGTCCATATCAGCGTACACGGGTGCTCCGCAGCCAAAACCGCTGGTGCTTCAGAGTTGTCCCTTACAGACTAAGTCCGCAGTAATATCCCTGTGATACAGCGGTTGCAATGGAGTCAGGCTGTACACTGTCACCTGCATTGTACACTTCATCTATTTTGCCCTTTAATTCTTCGTAAAGAGATGCATCAGCCCGGTCACCTACGGCGGCGATGACGGTATCGGCAGGTATAGTGTGTGCCTGGCCGTCAGCATCCAGATAAGTCACAGAAGTATCTGTGATCTCCTGACAGCGGCAGGAGGTATATAATTCTACATTCAGTCCCTTCAGATGTCCCATCAGTATGGTGCGGGCCACATTCACCATTTTTCCGGCCATAGTATCCAGCATTTCAATAACAGTCACCTTTTTGCCCTTTTCGGCCAGATACTCAGCTGTCTCACATCCTACTACACCGCCTCCTATAATGACGATCCGGTCACCGGATTCTCTGCCGGTGAGTATCTCTTTTGCAGACACTGTCTTGTCAAAGCCGGGAATAGGAAGTACAGGAGGCTTTACACCTGTTGCACAGACAACAGCATCTGGTTTCATCCGGAGAATATCCTGGGCTGTCAGTGTACTGCCAAGATGAACATCAACATGATTCAATTCCAGCTGACGTTCCAGATATGGGATCAGCGGGATCATATTTTCTTTGTGGGGAGGAGCCACTGCGTAGAACATCTGGCCGCCGATTCTGTCACCCCGCTCATACAATGAGACGTGGTGGCCGCGTTTTGCAGCTATTCTGGCAGCTTCCACTCCTGCCACACCGCCGCCTGCAACTACCACATTTTTTGGAGTTTCTGCCATGGGGATCGTATAGTCATTATCATCATGCCCCAGGACAGCATTTCCTGAGCATCTGGCACATTCACCGTCCTGAAGCTGAGAATCGATGCATACTCCGCAGCCCAGACAGGGACGTATCTCGTCCTCACGGCCCTGATCTATGAGATTTACAAGGTCTGGCTGTACTAATACTCCTTTTCCGATAAAGATAAAGTCACACTGTCCGGATGTCAGTGCCGCCTCCGCTACATTGGGATCCTGAGCCCGTCCTCCGCCTATCATTTTGATCGTGGCGGGTGAGCCTGTCATCTGCTGGATTCCCATCTTTAAAGCCATGCACAGCCCGACAGCCTGCCCTTTTGGTGACGCTGTATCCGGCATATCCTCCATTGATGCCTCTTTCTTCCAGGTACCTGCAAGAACCTCCAGGGCATCCACGCCTTCATCCTGAAAGCGTTTTGCATAATACATGCCATCCTGCATTGTAATACCTGCATCTTCCCCCTGTTCAACTGCACTGAGCTTTACTGCGATCGTAAAATCATCACCGCAGAGCTCACGTATCCTGCGTATGATATTCAGATGGAAGCGCACCCGGTTTTCCGGATTTCCGCCATATTCGTCTGTCCGGACATTTGCAGTGGAAGAGAGGAACTGTTCCCCCAGATAATAACCCACACTATGTATCTCTACTCCGTCAAAGCCTGATTTTTTGGCGCGCAGTGCAGCCTGTGCATATTTTTCTTCAATTGCGTGTATCTCATCAATTGTGAGCGCCCTGGGTTCTTCATTGCTCAGCCCCATCATAAAGGAATAAGGCATGGCTACGGCGCTGGGGCCGACTGGCTGGCTGCCGGTGATAGCCCTTCTGGCGCCGCGTCCTGTGTGGCTGATCTGCAGCAGGCACTTTGCTCCATTTTCATGTATTGCTTCAGCCAGCTTCGTCATTCCGGGAATATATTTATCGTCATCGATTACCAGCATTCTGGAAGTATTCAGTCCCAGCGGTGTATCAACACATGTCACCTCCACCATGATAAGGCCGATACCGCCTTTGGCACGTTCAGCATAGTGATTGATAACAGCCGGGCTTACATGTCCATGATCTGACTGGCTCATACCCATTGCACACATGACTGTCTTGTTCCTGATCTCCAGGCTGCCGATTTTTCCTGGCGACAGCAGAGTTGGATAATTTGTGTTCATAAAAACCCTCCTTAGTGAATTGAAATCATAAAATGAATTAGATTCACTTTTTATAGTACGGGATTTTTTGGGAAAAGTCAATGAGGAAATACCGTTTAGCGGAATAACCAGTTATGATTTACAAAAAAGCGGTGAGGTGTTAATATGTTACTGTTCACTCCGTGACCTGTAACACGCTTCGCGGGACGGTGACATGTGAACAGTAACGTTGATATAGCTATTAGAAAATGAGGAATCGGGGAGTGAGAATGGGGACGAGACAGCAGGAAAAATCTGAGATGACGAGAAATGAATTAAAGGAATCGGCGAAGAAGCTGTTTCTGACGAAGGGATATGAGGAGACATCAATACAGGATATTGCAGATGCAGCGGGTTACAGCGTTGGTTCTGTATACAGGCAGTGGAAGAGCAAGCAGCAGCTGTTTATGGAAATCTGGGATGAATATGTATCATGCTTTATCAGGGAAAGTGTCATAAATGCTCCTAAGGCTCCGGGAAATGAGGAGATGATCGATTATCTCCTTAAGCGCTCTAATGAATTTGCAGAAATGGATATGTCTAAAAAGCTGTATGGGACAAGCATGACTCTTTCAGCTGCTTATGAATATGAGGGGCTGGCAGACTGGGCTTACAAGTATCAGCAAATGCTGTATCTTTTTTTGAAGCAGGTCAGCAGTACGGAAAATGAGGAGAAATTAAAGACAGTTGCAAGTATTATGCACTGTGTATTGAATGCCGATGCTATGAAGGCGGCAGAGGTGAAGTCGCCCAGATATGAATTTGAGCAGAGATCACTTAGAGAATGTCTGCTGGCAATTGTAAATACCTGCCGGTAATAATTTCAAGCCACATATTTTGTTAAAACCGCCGCATCGGGAGTTTATATATCCAGATACGGCGGTTTTGACTTTGCGGCAGGGTTTATTCTTCTTTATCAGCAGCAGCTGTATCCTCAGCCGCGTCTTCAGTCTTTTCTTCTTCAGCTCCGTTTTTTTCTTCTTCAGCTTCAGTCTTTTCTTCTTCAGCTTCGGGTTTTACGGTTTCCTCTTCAGGGAGATTATCATCCTCAGCCCCGGCATTTTCTTCCTCTTCTGGTGTCTCATCAGTGGAATCTGCCGCTTCTTTGGCTGATGTACTTTCTTCAGCTGTAGTCCCATCCTCAGTCTTGGGCTCTTTTGGTATTGTCACATATTCGCGTGAAGGAGCAGGCTCTTCGTCCAGATCCTCATCATCGAATTCGTCCTGGAAATCGTCAAAGTCATCATCCAGTGATTCATCCTTCTGTTTGCATTTATGGAAGTAAGCAATCCCTCCTGCAACAGCTGCGCTTACGATTGCAGTTCCTAATAAAAATTTTCCAAAATTCTTAGCCATAGTGTAACTCCTTTCGTCAATAGGCATAAGCAGCTGGTCATATATTGAACAGTTACAGCCATAATAGATATAGCTATTGTAATACTTTTTTACAAAAAAGGAAAGGGGTAAATTCAAAATACTGTCTGGACCAGAAACATATAAAGAAGGGTACCGCCGCCAATGCTTAAGAGCGTATTACGCTTCCAGAGATGGACCAGAACAATAGCGATAATGGAGATAAATTCCGGCAGCCCATAAGGCGCGGTGACTACGGAAACCTCCTTTAAACAATAGACGACCAGCATTGCAATAATTGCATAGGGCAGCACCTTGCCCAGATATAATATGTAGCCCGGAGTTTTCTTGTTCCCTGGAAAGAGCAGGAATGGAAGACCTCTGATCATAAATGTGATAACAGCCATGACAAGTATCATGGAAAATGTCTGAAAATCTGAAATTCTCATATTCTCTCACTCCTCCTTTCAAGACTGCCGCGCAGTACAGTGAGCACGGCTAAAATAGAGATCATTGCAGGGATGATAAAATTCCCGGGACCGAACAGAAGCAGGCAGGCTACTGAGCAGATGAGCCCGATGACAGCAGGAAGGCGGTCCTGAGCATTGAGCCACTGATCTGTAAAAATAACAACAAAAAGCGCTGTCATGACAAAATCGATCCCTTTTGTGTTAAGCTCAACAAGTGAACCAAAAATCGAACCAACTGTACAGCCAATGATCCAGTACAGATGATCCAACATGGAGATGGAGAGATAGAACATATTTTTGTCAACACCTTTTGGCGGGTCACAGGAACATATCAGAGAATATGTCTCATCAGTCAGCTCATGAATAAGGATGAATTTTTTCTTGCCTGCATCTCTGTACTTATCGATCAGTGAAAGACCATAAAAAAGATGACGTATCTGGATCATAACAGTCATAATGGCAGTGGAAATGAGAGATGCCCCGCCTGCGAGCAGGTCTATTGCCACATATTGCATAGAGCCGGCATAAATAATAATGGACATGAGGATGGCCCAGGGAAAAGCAAATCCTTTGCTTTCCAAAAGAATGCCAAAACCTATGCCAAGGAAAAGATATCCTGCCATGACAGGAAATGTATGTGGGAAAGCTGCTTTTAGCGCTTTTCTTCTCATGATTCCCTTCCTCCCATTCCGGTTCCCTCACTTGGAAGCATTTCTTTTAATATGTTATGAAACTGGTTGCCGCACCTCTCCATCTCCCCTAAGACCTTATCAATCTTATCAGGATCTAAAAACCAGTTGTCACGGCTGATCCTCCGGGTAATGACAGGAGAGACACAGAACCTGACCTCGGGGAAGAGGAGCTGGTAATACAGCAGGCAGCGCCTGGCATGATATGCCTGGCAGGATAATATGGCTGTATGTATGGTGATCCCCAGTTTATCAAGCAGGCGTCTGGAAAAAATTGCATTCTCATAAGTATAGGAGGCTTCAGGCTCAGGCAGCACAGCAGAAGCAGGAACCCCATTCTGCATGAGAACAGCGCTCAGATAATCACATTCTGTTTGGATAGAGTCCAGGTTTTCTTTATTATCCAGATATTTTGATGAATCCTGAGGCAGGCAAAATCCATTAGAAAGAATGCTGTACTTCCCGGAAGGCATGACATATGGAGCCAGCCCCTCCCTATAAAGAGCAGCCGCATGGGCAGCCAGGCAGCCGTAATCACTGCCGGGTATAAAAATGATGTCAGATTTTTGAGGCCGATCTTCTATAAAAATAAATTCAGTAATAGCGTCATAAAAGGCCACGGTACTTATTCCCCTTTCAAAAATGGTAAACATGATATCTATGCATGTATTTGTCTATAATAAAGCCACTGTAATGCGGCACACGGAAAAAGTATATCATTTTATGGGGAAAAGTGGAAGAGGGAATTGCTGTTTGACGGATTAGAGGCGGGGAGGACGCTTTGCATTGTAGGCAGTGAATCAGCGGGAGGGACAGGCGGGCGAGAGGGTTCGTGGTTCAAGTCCGAACCGCTGCGTCGTGAAACTCTAAGGCCCCGGAGGCTGCTTGAAACGCAAAAGGCGGGCGGAAACTCGGTGCGTTTGCTGATGCAAACACCCCTCAGACAGCTCCGCCCTTGAGCGCAAGCGCTCACTTTTTTTGTAAGTCCCCCTCCTAATGTCGGCGGACGGTATGACCGCAGCCTCCGGAGCCTAAGAGTTTCATCTCCTCGCTCAAGTCCTTCACCACGAACCCTCTCGCCCGCCTGTCCCTCATGCTGATTCACTGCTTAAATGCAAAGCGTCCTCCCGCCTCTAATCAGCTAAACAGCAATTTTATCAAAATCCAAAAGAAATAGTTGACAGCCAGCACCAATGGAAGTATACTCAATTTATAAAGTTTAGTAATTGAACTAAATGGCCCGGAGGTTTTGTGGGCTGTCTGACCATTTTGGATTTACTGAAGGAGGACAATTTATGTTGGAGATTAAAAAAGTGACGGATGTTTCATTTGCGCGGTATGGCCATGTGATTACAGATATCGACTGTACAGAGCTGGCTGCGAAGGTGAAGGAAGTTACACCTGTACCGGAGGATGTGACTTATGTGCCGTCAGTGCCGGAGCTGGAAGCGCTCAGTGTATTTGAAGAGTTCCAGACAAAAGGCTACGGGGAGCTTCCCATCCAGATAGGCTACTGCAATGGCCACAATAAGCTGCTGAACGGGGTGGAGTACCACCGGTCATCAGAAATAAATGTAGCGGTGACAGATCTTGTGCTTATGCTGGGCAGCCAGCAGGATATTGAAGCTGATATGACGTATGATTCAGCTAAGATAGAGGCATTTCTTGTGCCTGCAGGCACAGTCATTGAGGTCTATGCCACAACACTTCATTATGCTCCGTGCCATGTGGACGAGGCAGGATTCCAGTGTGTAGTTGTATTGCCGAAGGACACAAACCTTCCGCTTGATGAGGCTCATGACAGAGGAGATGAAGACAGGCTCCTTGCAGCAAAGAACAAATGGCTGATAGCTCATCCTGACGCACATATCGAGGGCGCATTTAACGGAATCAAGGGAGAGAACCTCTCTTTATAAGAAGAAAGTAATGCAGATAAAATTAATAAGACAAAATTAAATAAGATAATACTAACAACACAATATTAATAACACAATATTTACAAATAGAAAGATGGAGGATAAAAACATGATGAAAAATATGCCAAAGGTGAAGATTGGTATTGTAGCAGTGAGCAGGGACTGTTTCCCGGAATCTCTTTCTGTTACCAGAAGAGAAGCATTAGTAAAAGCTTATACAGATAAGTTTGGTGCAGAGGATATTTATGAATGTCCGATCTGTATTGTGGAGAGCGAAATACATATGGTTCAGGCTTTAGAGGATGTAAAGAAAGCAGGCTGTAATGCGCTTGTTGTATACCTTGGAAACTTCGGACCGGAAATCTCAGAGACACTTCTTGCAAAGCATTTTGACGGACCTGCAATGTTTGTGGCAGCAGCAGAAGAGACAGGCAGCAACCTGCTTCAGGGCCGCGGCGATGCATACTGCGGTATGTTAAATGCCAGCTATAATTTAAAATTACGCAATATTAAGGCATATATCCCTGAATATCCGGTTGGAAATGCAGAGGAATGTGCTGATATGATCCATGAATTTGTGCCTATCGCAAGAGCAGTTGTGGGGCTTTCCAAGTTAAAGATCATCAGCTTTGGCCCAAGACCGCTTAACTTCCTGGCATGCAATGCGCCGATCAAGCAGCTTTATAACCTGGGTGTGGAAATCGAAGAGAATTCCGAACTGGATCTGTTCGAAGCCTACAATAAACATGCAGGAGATCCGCGTATCGCCGAGGTGGCAAAAGATATGGAAGCAGAACTTGGCGAAGGAAATATGAAGCCGGAGATTCTGCCGAAACTGGCACAGTATGAAATCACTCTGTTAGACTGGGTAGAAGAACACAAGGGATACAGAGAATATGTGGCGATCGCAGGAAAATGCTGGCCGGCATTCCAGACTCAGTTTGGATTCGTGCCATGCTATGTAAACAGCCGTCTGACAGGAATGGGAATCCCTGTATCATGTGAAGTAGATATTTACGGTGCTCTGAGTGAGTTTATCGGCACATGTGTAAGTGACGACGTCGTTACACTGCTGGATATTAATAATACAGTGCCG
This sequence comes from Murimonas intestini, assembly GCA_003148945.1. Taxonomy (GTDB): domain Bacteria; phylum Bacillota; class Clostridia; order Lachnospirales; family Lachnospiraceae; genus Murimonas; species Murimonas intestini. The sequence goes on from QGGY01000003.1 coordinate 431,450, forward strand.
AATGATATGTATGAAGAAGATATCAAGGGCAAATTTAATTATACACAGAAGGATACCTTCATGGGCTTCCACTGTGGAAATACATGTTCTAAGAAACTGGCCTTCTGCTCTATGAAATATCAGATGATCATGGCCAGGGCACTTCCGGAAGAAGTGACACAGGGAACTCTGGAAGGGGATATCTTACCTGGAGATATTACTTTCTACCGTCTGCAGAGCACAGCTGACAACAAGCTCCGTGCATATATAGCACACGGCGAAGTACTTCCTGTTGCAACACGCTCCTTTGGAGGAATCGGTGTATTCGCTATTCCTGAAATGGGCAGATTCTACCGTCACGTGCTGATCGAGGGCAATTATCCTCACCATGGAGCTGTTGCGTTTGGACACTATGGAAAAGCGCTGTATGAAGTATTTAAGTACATTGGCGTGGAGTTAGATGAGATAGGCTTTAACCAGCCGAAGGGAATGCTCTACAAGTCAGAGAATCCATTTGCATAGGAGATCATATATGTTATATATAGGTGTAGATTTAGGTACTTCTGCCGTGAAGCTGCTTTTGATGCAGGCAGACGGAACTATTGAAAATGTTGTTTCAAAAGAATATCCTCTTTATTTCCCCCATCCGGGCTGGTCTGAACAGAAGCCGGAAGACTGGTGGGATGCCGTTAAGGAGGGAATCAAAGAGCTGACAGCTGCCTGTGACAAGTCACAGGTGGCGGGCATAAGTTTCGGGGGCCAGATGCACGGCCTAGTCATTCTGGATGAAAAGGATGACGTGATCCGTCCGGCTATCCTGTGGAATGACGGAAGAACAGGGAAAGAGACAAATTATCTGAACGATGTTATCGGTAAAGACAAGCTTTCCCAGTACACGGCAAATATTGCATTTGCAGGTTTTACGGCTCCTAAGGTGCTTTGGGTGAAAGAAAATGAGCCGGAAAATTTCTCAAGGATCAAAAAAATAATGCTGCCCAAGGACTACATTGCATACAAATTGTCGGGCACCTTCTGTACGGATGTGTCTGACGCATCAGGCATGCTGCTCTTTGATGTAAAGAATAAATGCTGGTCAGAAGAAATGATGGAGATATGCGGCATCACAAGAGATCAGCTGGCAGATATCTATGAGAGCTATGAAGCAGTAGGTAAGCTGAAGAAAGATGTGGCAGAAGAACTGGGACTCCCGGAATCTGTAGTTATTGCAGCCGGGGCTGGGGATAATGCAGCAGCAGCAGTAGGCACAGGGACTGTAGGAGACGGACAGTGCAATATCTCACTTGGAACCTCAGGAACGATCTTCATCTCAAGCAGAGATTTTGGCGTGGATGAAAATAATGCGCTTCATGCCTTTGCACATGCAGACGGACATTATCATCTCATGGGATGTATGCTCAGTGCAGCGTCCTGTAATAAGTGGTGGATGGATGAGATCTTAAGATCAAAGGATTATGCAGGCGAACAGGCAGCTATTGAGAAATTAGGTGAGAATAATGTATATTTCCTTCCCTATCTCATGGGTGAGCGGTCTCCGCACAACAATCCTGATGCGAGAGGCACATTTATTGGAATGACAATGGATACCACGAGAGAAGATATGATCCAGGCTGTGCTGGAAGGGGTAGCTTTTGCAATCCGTGATTCCTTTGAAGTGGCAAAATCCCTGGGAATACAGATAGAACGCACAAAGATCTGCGGAGGCGGAGCGAAGAGCCCGCTTTGGAAGAAGATCATGGCTAATGTGCTTAATATTAAAGTAGATGTGCTGGTGACTGAAGAAGGACCGGGGCTTGGCGGCGCTATGCTGGCAGCAGTAGCCTGCAATGAATATGCGGATGTGGAAGAAGCAGCTGCAAGGATTGTCAAAGTTGCAGATACGATCGAGCCTGATCCGGAACTGGCTGCAAAATACGAAGAGAAATACAGGAAATTCGCACAGATATATCCGACAGTAAAGGATCTGTTTACGAAGCTTCTGTAAGCGCCAAAAGGCAAATAAGACATCGAGAAAGGTAGAGATACATTTTTCGGTGTCTTTTCTATGTAAAACAAATTGCACGTTCGTATTTCTTTGGCTGATTGCTTATAATGTAAACCCGCAGAGCCCACATAAGCTTGAAAAATGGCAGTATATTTGTTATTATGAGCAGGAAAAGGAATATCACAGTGAGCCTTTGAATGTGGCTGACGGGCAGTTACAACAGAGGTAGTTTAGGGAGGGGCTTTATGGACAGGGCTAAAAATGAGATTTTATTGCTTCTGACAGACCGTTGGTGTGACTGGGAGGCAGGGTATGCGATAGCGGTGGCAAATTCTTTTTCTGATTATGAAGTAAAAACCATAGCTGCGGACTATGATGCAAAGGTATCAATGGGAGGCCTTAAAACACAGGTTGATTATGTGATTGATGATTATAATGATTTTCACAGTCTGGCCATGGTCATCATACCGGGCGGCCTGTCATGGGAAGAGGACAGCCATGATGATATAGCCACCTTTGTAGGGGCGGCAGCCGGACACGGGGTGCGGATAGCGGCGATATGCGGTGCAGCATTCTTTTTGTGCAGCCATGGATTTCTGGATCATGTAAAACATACAGGAGATTCGCTGGAATTATTCCAAAGCGCACCTGGATATAGGGGAGCGGATCTTTATATACAGGCACAGGTGGTGACCGATGGGGGATTTATCACTGCAAATGAGACTGCAGCAGTTGAGTTCGCATATGAGATTTTTAAAATGCTTGAGGTTGACAGCAAAGAAGAAATGGATATTTGGTACAATAATTTTAATCTTGGCGCTGTGTCCTCACCTGTGATTGACCATATCCACGTCACAGTAAGTGATATCGGGAGGGCCGAGCAGTTTTACGACAGGCTGCTGCCTATGCTTGGTTTTGATTTGTCACTGAAAGAAAAGGATAGTGTGCCGGATCATGAATATCAGATCATAGAATATCATAATAAAAAGTTATCCTTTGGAATTGTCAACCAGCGCAGGGAGTATGAAAATGAAAGAGTCAGCAGGAGGAAGGCGGGCGCCCTGCATCACCTGGCTTTCTATGTAAAGAGCAAAAAGAAAGTAGACGAACTTTTCAAAATGGTGAAAGAGATTTCTGCTGTGATCGTCCATGAACCCCGGTATTACCGGGAATACTGCAAGGATTATTATGCCTTTTTCTTTAAGGATTCAGAAAATATTGAATATGAAATCGTTAATTTTATGAGGGAAAACAGTTTTCCGGCAGGAAAGTAAACAGATACGGAGGTTATTATGTTCAAAGCAGCTATATTTGATTTAGACGGAACTCTTGCAGATACGGTAGATTCCATGGCATACTGCGGGAACAGGGCTTTAAAGGAGCTGGGACTTCCTGAGCAGCCATACGAGGAGTATAAGCATTTTGCAGGGGATGGAGTGGATGAGCTGATCAGAAGAGCTCTCGCAGCCGCCGGAGATACAAAATTCGTGCATTTTGACGAAATGGGTAAAATTTACAGGGAATATTTCAGCAGGGACTGTATGTATCATGTATTGCCATATGATGGAATCATTGATATGCTAGAAGTGTTAAAAGAAAAAGGTATAAAAACAGCAGTGCTTTCAAACAAGCCGGATGCCCAGGCTGTTGACGTCATTGAGACATTATTTGGCAAAGGATATTTTGACCACATCCAGGGGCAGAGGGAAGGGATCCCGAGAAAACCCTCACCGGAAGGTGCATTGGCTATTGCAGAGAAATTTCGGGTAAGGCCCGGGGAATGTCTGTATTTGGGAGATACGGACACGGACATGAAGACTGGAAATGCAGCCGGGATGTATACTGTGGGAGTGCTCTGGGGATTTAGGACAAGGGAAGAGCTGGAGAAGAACCATGCTATGAGCATTGTGGAAAAGCCATGGGAAATTTTGGAATTGGTGAAGAGACAAAATGATTAAATTAATTGCAAGTGATCTAGACGGAACATTATTACAAAACGGCGCCCAGGATCTGAATCCCGGGACGGCAGAACTGATACATGAACTTACACGGCAGGGCCGGATATTTGTAGCCTCCAGCGGAAGGCAGTATCACAATCTTTGCCGGCTTTTTGAACCTGTAAAGGATGAGATCGCATTCATATGTGAAAATGGTGCGCTTGTCATGTATAAAGATGAAATAATTGCAAAACATGTGATTGACAGACAGACCGGACAGGAGATATTAAAGACAGTGGTTGACAGAAAAGGCAGCGAGGCTCTGCTTTCTGGTGTGCATACTTGTTATATCCAGCCTAAAGATCCGGCGTATCTTGTCCATTTGAGGGATGTAGTGAAAAATGATGTGACAGTTGTAGATGATATTCTGGAGACATCAGAAGATTACCTGAAGATATCAGTATATGAAAAGGCGGGTATCAATAATTCAGAAGAATACTGGAAAGAAAAATTTGGTGACAGAGTGACAGTTGTCACTTCAGGTATGGCATGGCTTGATACGGTTCCAAAGGGGGTCAATAAAGGTACTGCAATGCAGGACCTTATGGAAAAGTTCAATATAAGCAGGGAAGAGTACATGGCATTTGGAGACCACTATAATGATGTGGAGATGCTTGAGATGGCAGGATATGATTTTGCTATGGAAAACGCCCAGGAGGGTATCAGGGAAATGTGCCATTATAAAACTCACCTTGTGGAAGAAACATTGAAAGAAGTCTTAGGAGGCAAGTATGATTAAGCTGATTGCATCAGATATTGACGGTACTCTTCTGCCTGAGGGTACAGACAGGATAAACCGGGAAATCTTTGACGTGATACTGAAGTTAAAGGAGCAGGGCATTATGTTTGCGGCGGCCAGCGGGCGCCAGTATAACAGTATCTACGAATTGTTCCAGCCGGTGGCCCATGAGATGATCTTTATCTGTGAGAATGGAGCATACGTAAACTGCCGTGGATATCAGATGTCTGCCTCTGTCATGGACAGGCAGATGACTGAGGACGTCATACGTTATATCAGGGGCCTGGACGGATGTTTTCTGACAGCTTCCTGCACAGACGCCATGTATATAGAGACGGCGGATGAGAAGTTTGGCAGGCTGCTGACAGAAGGGTATCATAACAAGATCAAGATCGTGGAGGATGTACTTGCTGAGGATCTGGATATTATAAAAATGTCTATTTATAAGGAGACAGGTATCCATGATATAGCAGAAGAGACAATAAAACGCTGGGGTGACAAGATGCATGTGACTGTGGCGGGGGATATCTGGATAGATTTCATGGATAAAAAAACAGACAAGGGAAATGCTATCAAAACAATACAGGAAGTGATGCATATCCTGCCTGAAGAAACCATGGTGTTTGGAGATAACCACAATGACCTGGGAATGATGAAAAGGGCAGTGGAAAGCTATGCGGTAGCAAACGCACAGCCTGCTGTCATTGAGGCAGCTAATAATCTGGCAGATAAAAATGTAAATGACGGCGTATTAAAGGTCCTTAAGACCCTGCTTGGAGAGTAGGACAAGAGAACATTATTGTTTCAGCCGCTGTTGGCGGCAATAAAAATAGTAGGAGGTTTGAAATGGGAGAATATAGTGAAGAATGCCTGCAGTATTTTTTAGAGAACCAGCTGCAGCTTTTTGATGAAAAGGTGGCGGAGACACCGGAAGAGGCAGAAGCATTTCTGGAGGACTGCATGGCAGTTGTAGTAGACTCAATAAAAGAAGTTAAAGAATATCTGGAAGACAGCGGGATGGATGCGTCTGACATGTCAGATGATGAACTGGAAGCAGCAGCTGAAGTCTTTTCTCTGCCGAACGGACAGTATCTGATCGTTGAAGGCTGACGGGAGAGACTTTCCAGACTCAACGGTGATACTTAAAGAGTAAAAGGGGATTCTGCAGTTTTGCAGCATCCCCTTAATTGTAACTATTCAGCTCAATGGATATATTTCAGAAGCAGCTGGGCGATTCCCCAGAAGGCGAGCAGATGGAGTGGGTAAAACCAGTAGAAAAAGCTCTTCAGCCTGATGCCGCGCTTTCCGTTGTAGAGCCATATAAAAGGAAAGGCAAACACGGCGAATATCTCCCAGAATACGGAGATAGCTCCCCAGATGACCTGCTGCAGCCTGTTATACCGGAATGCATAGAGGATTACGATCAGAAGGACTCCTTTGTAGTCGTAATCTGTCTCTAAAAAGTAGGCCAATACCATGCCGGCTGCAAAGATCAGGCCCTGCACGGGCGGCTTGTCCCGGAAGCGGTCAGCGGCAGCTATGGTGATCAGCCCGATGAGAAGTGTAAAGAACACATTCTGGTAATGCGGTGAAAGTAAAGTTCCCGAAATAGCCAGATTAAATGGGATCTCTGAAATAAGGGCGAAGAGGAACAGGCGCAGGGTATATCTTTTCAGGTTGCTTGTGTGAAGGAATCCCTCCACCAGCAGAAAGCAGAAGATGGGAAAAGCAGAGCGTCCTATATTGCGGGTAATCCGGTAGAAGGTATACCAGTTCTGCCAAAGTGCGTGATCAGCCCGGATCGCCGGATTTCCTAATATGCCCTGAGATATCACAACTGCTCCAAAATGGTCGATAGCCATTATGATGATGGCAAGGATCTTTAATGTGCTGCCGGAGAGCCCGGGTTTTTTTAATATATTGGAGAAATTCATGTAATAAGCCCTTTCTTTATAAATTGATAACTTTAAAAGCGATTTTAGTGGATTTTTGCATGTAACTGTGAAGGTACTGAACAGATACAGTATAATTCATAATTGTCCGGGGCGCAATAAAAAATCAAAAAGACTGCAATGCTATATCAGGAAGGAAGACAGAAAATGAAAAGGATGATCAATCTGACAAGCAGCCCTGACGATCTGTCAAGGTATGAGGGTGCTGAAGACTTGAAAGCGTTCTGCAGACAGTTTGGCTGTGATGGATATGAGTATCAGAATCTTGGAGATGAAAAAGAATGCCTGATACCGGAAGAACTGGTGATAGGCGTGCATCTGCGCTCATTTAACAGCTGGCTGGACCTGTGGAAAGGAAGAAACAGCGCTCTGATAAAAGAATATGGAAGTATGGAGCAGGTGAAAAATGTATTTGGAGGCTGCGACAGGAGCGCTCTGGTCAATGCGTTCAGGGCTGATCTGGAATTTGCCCGGAAAATCAGGGCACAGTATGTAGTATTCCATGTGTGCGAAGTTAAAATCGAAGAATCCTATACATACAGATTTGCTTATCAGGATGAAGAGGTGGTCGGGGCAGTATGCGAGCTTATTAATGAGCTGCTGGACGGACAGGGGTATGAATTTGATTTTCTTATGGAGAATCTGTGGTGGCCGGGATTCACGTTCACAAGACCTGAAATAACAAGAATGATGCTGGAAGGCGTACATTATCCTCATAAGGGCATTATGCTGGATACTGGGCATCTGCTGCATACTGACCTGGAGCTGCGCACCCAGGAAGAGGCCTGCAGCTATGTAAAAAAACAGCTGGAGGCTCACAGGGAGCTTATCTCCTATATAAAAGGAGTTCACCTGAACCAGTCCCTTACAGGGGATTTTGTGAAGAAGATGCTGGCGTCACCAAAGGCATTAAAAGAAAATTATTATGAGAGATGGTGCCAGGTATTTGGAGATATCTTTCAGATAGACCTGCATCAGCCCTTTACTGCTCCGGGGATAGGAGACCTGATAGAGGAGATCGCTCCCAGGTATCTTACTTATGAATTTATAAGCAGAGACAGGAAAGAGCATGAGGAGATGCTGCAGAGGCAGGCAGAAGCTCTGACTTATGAAGCCATTCATTGCCTCCCCTGAATCAGTCAGAGTTCTTTCAGTCGTTAATGATAAGCGCCATAAAGACCAGGTCATCGTCGCCTGTATTATCCAGCCCATGTCCATGGTTATCCGGGGTAAAGGTGATATCGCCCGGTTTTACAGGGCGGACAGTACCGTTGTCATTATAATCTCCTGTACCGGAGAGAATGTAGTATGTCTCGCTCTCGCCATGGTGTTCATGATATCCAAGTGTGCATCCGGGCTCAATTGTAACTTTTGCATAAAGCCCGCATTTTCCGTTTAACTCTTTTTCACCGAGAATGTGGCTGATAATTACATGTCCCTTGCCGCCGCACATGTTTTCGATACGTTCTGTTTCTGCCATAATAAAGTCCTCTCTTTCTTATAATTAATTATATGTAAAAGCGCCGGAATGATTTTTCAAATACATCCTGGAACGCTTTTGCTCCCTAACCATGAAGAGAGTTTTCGATAACATGCAATTATCGGAAACTCTCTTCTTTGAGATATATATTCAAATGAATTTTCAAATACGCTGCAATCCCATAATCTGGGAAATCTATTATTTTTCGATGATTATACCACTTTGGATGGGCAATGTCAAATACGTTCCGGATATGTTTTCAGGTAGTTCAGCACATCAGAGGCGGATTTTCTGGAATCATAGGTCGGAAAGTATTCCAGGCCGATATATCCGTCATAATCAGCGCAGGCCGCAGCAGCCAGGATATTTGGATAATCATTTTCTCCCAGGAAATGCTCATGGCGTCCCGGACAGCCGGCAGTGTGGATATGGCCGGTGAGAGAGATATTCCGGGTAAGATTGGAGATAATATTTCCTTCCATGATCTGCATATGATAAATATCATAGACAAGTCCAATCCAGGGGCAGTCAGCACATTTTATGATCTCATAACCGTCTGCGGAGGAATCAAGAGTATAACCCTTATGCTCCACGAGGGTATTTAAAGGCTCCAGATTAACATGGATCTCTTCCTTTGCAGAGAGTTCCCCGATCCGGGAGAGATTAGAGATCAGGATATTTTTCGGATTGCTTCCGCGCCCTTCTGCCATACCGGCCAGGACAAGCATATTTCTGGCGTCAAGTTCCTTTCCCTTCTTTAGAGATTCCTGTACAGTCTTTTTAATCTGGCCGAATGGAAGTGACATATTCTGCTCCCACGCATCCAGACAGTTATAATTAGCAACACGTATACCGGAAGTTTCACAGACATTTCTGAGCTTTGTCACATCCAGTTGGGAGATATCCCACAGTTCAATACCATCAAAGCCTAATTCCGCAGCAATCCTGACACGGTCGTAATAATCATAATCTGTAAAAACAGGGTCCAGGCAGAGCGAAAATTTCAATTCCTTCATCACAAAATTCCTCCTTCATAACTTCTTTCATAATTACTTGTGATATTTATCATATAAAATATTTTAAGTTCTGGCAAGAGATAGTAATTGTCTTTAGCATTCATTATTTTATCAGATAAATCTAAGGACAAAAAGTGAATGCTGTTCTTAAATTTTGAAAGTTGTAAAGCCCCGGATGGAATGGTATCTTGACATTAATACAAGGCAAACCACAGGAGTAAGCTGAATAGGAGGGAAAGATGGCATCTTATGAATTTCTGGAAATGAAAAAAAGACATCCGGACTGGATCTGGCCGCGCAGTGATACACATATGGTGATAGGAATGCCTGGTTCGCTGGAATGTTACAAAACCTGGGTCGAGCCGGGAAATTCTTTTTCACCGGGTATATCATCTTTTGGGGTATCTCTTTGGATCTACGATCTGGACGAGGAGGCGTGGTATATTCCGGAGCAGATGAAACTGGAAAGTTTTTCATGGCACTTTCTGGAGGGTAAAATACCTGTTTCTGTATGCAGCTGGGAAACAGGTACAGCCAGTGTCCGCACACACTTGTTTCAAAACGGGAATGTAAAGCGTCAGACCTATACAGATACAGAAAGGCTGTTTTTATATGGAAAGAAGCAGACGTCCCTTGAAGTCTATATGGTCCTGCATTCATATGGGGCATGCGGCGGTTTTATTGAATCAGTGGAGGCTGAAGATAATAAAACAGTCCAGATCAATGGTTTCCCGCTGGTACAGGGAACTGTTCCGTATGACGGCTATGGAGCGGAGGATTTTGAAAAAGGGGAGGCAGATATCTCTTCCTGGGTCTTAAAGAGGGAACTTCCTGAAAAACGGAGAGGGTTTCAGGAGAACGGCTGGTGCAGCGCGGCACTAAAGTATCAGGTAAATCTAAAGGAAGGCGAGGAAAAAGAACTGGCATGGCATTTTCCGGTCTATCTGCCAAAGTCTAAGGCCAGCGGACTTGTAAAATTCACAGGTATACAGGAAGCTGATCCCCAAAAGGCAGAGGAACAGGTGAAAGAGTATTGGAAAAAAATGTTTGGAAAACTGGAGCTTAAAGTTCCTGATAAAAGGTTTGAACAGGCATTCTATGGGACTTTGCTGCACATGCTTCTGATGGTGACAGGTGATGATGTAAGGATAGAGACCAGCTTTTACCCGTTATTCTGGCTGAGAGACGGAGTATATATTATAAATGCGCTGGAAAAGTGCGGGATGGGCGAGATGGCGGGAAAGGCATTGAAGAGGCTGATATTCCAGGATTTTGCAGGAGGCTTCGGATCAGAGGCAGACGCCCCGGCGGAAGGAATATGGGCTCTCTGCGAGCATTACCGTTTTGGAAGGGACAAAAAATGGCTCAGTGAGGTATATCCTGCCATCAGGAGAAAAGCTGAATGGATAGAAAGAATGCTGGATACGGAGGAAGATATTTTTGACTGCTCCACAGAGATGGTGACCAGCTTTATACGGGCATGCATGGTCTGCGGACTGGTGTGCCATCCGTCAGAGGATGGACTGATACAGGGAGTGATGGATCACCATATCCCAATATACTGGATCAACTGCTGGGCTGTGTTTGGGCTGGAGCAGGCAGAATTCTGTGCTGGAGAGCTTGGATATAAAGAAGAGTCGCTGCGGTACGGAAAAAGGAAAGAAGAATTAAAGGAAGCCCTCTATGCTTACTATCCGAAGGAGTTTCTGGAGACTCCGGAGCTTCAGGGAATCTATTCTTTTGGATGCGCCGTTTGGCCTACGCAGGCTTTTCCAAAGGAGATGGTGAGGGATAAATTTGAAGAGTGGTGGAATGTGTGGAGGAACAGGGGAGGAGAGTACAGGCCCGGATTTGACTGGACGTATTTTGAGGCTGCACAGGCCCATAATTATCTGCTCCTTGGAGAACATTCCAAATACCGCACAATGCTGGAGCGGTACTATGAATATCAGGACGTGCCTGGAATGTACGGATATAATGAGGGAAAAGGCTGCTTTGAACGGGGAATTCCCGTATATGGTGGTCAGGACTGGGGATTTGGCAATATCCTGCCGTACAGGGGATGGGATCTATTTGACTGCAATCTCCCCCACAACTGGGTCAGCGCAGAGTTGTTTTTGATGCTCCGTGATGCCCTTGTCCATGAAGAGGACGGCGGGCTTGTGATAGGGGAGGGCGTGGAGGAAGAATGGCTGCGGGATGACTGGCAGGAGGATAACCGGCAGGAAGATTGTGAAAGTACTCAGAGATATGTCCGCATCTTGGGCTTTCCAACCTACAGCGGGACAGTTTCTTTTGAAATATATCGCAGGGAAAAGAAGCTGCATTTTAAATTTGTGTCAGAGCTGCCGGTTTCCAGGCTGTTTCTGAGGATTCCTTCCATCGGACTGGAAAAAGTCTGGGAGAATATAAAAGAACTGGAGTGGACGGACAAAACTGAAAAGGGAGAAGGTGCAAAAAAGACGTGAAAATGATGGAAAAGCCGGGAGCTGTCAGAGTAGGAATCATAGGTTTAGGCGGAATAGCCAGGACACATCTGGAACAGTGCAGAGCCATGGGGGATCATGTTATTCTGCAGGCTGCAGCGGAAGCAGATGCAGGCAGGCGCAGACAGGTATGCAGTGAATATGGGATCACGCACTGTTATGATGATGGTATTTCAATGATGGACCAGGAAGAACTGGATGGAGTGATCATATGTGTACCGCCGTTTTTGAGGGAACCTTTAATACGCTGTGCAGTAGAAAAAGGGATCGGGGTCCTGTGTGAGAAGCCGCTGGCAACCGGACTTGAGGAGGGCAGAAGGATACTGGATATATGCAGAGCCCATCCGGAGGTTCCTGTTCTTTTGAATTTTAAGATGCGCCAGGGAGGCAATTTCCAGAGGGCAAAACAGTGGATGGATAAAGAAGCCGGAAGGCCCACAGCTATACTGGCAAGATATGCACTAGTCACTGACCCTGATATCTGGGCGCCGCCCAGGTGGTTCTGGGATATAAAGGCATCAGGCGGCCTTCTGATTGAAAATGCAGGCCATATGATCGACTATATTATGTGGATCGCGGGAAAGGCTGATATGATCTGGGGGTATACGAAGCAGAAAAGCATAGCCTCCCTGCCTGAGGATTATATGCGGAAGTCACAGACGGAAGACCATGCAGTTATTGTAATGGAACATGAAGGAGGCTGTACCACTACTTTTGTAAATACGATCTGTTATCCTGGAAACAGGGACGGTTCTATAGAGATAGCTACCAGCAGAGGATATTTTCTGGAAATCAGTGAATGTGTCAGGCTGAGGATCCGGAAAGGAGAAGAAATTCTGGCAGAATATGAGGAGGAGCCATATGGAATCGGAGACGGATATACTTTGAAGCAGTTTATAGAGGTGCTTAAAGGGGGTGAAAAAGGCTGGGCTGCCACGGCAGAGGATGGTTATCTGGCGCTGGAGGCAGCAGTAAGAGCAAGAGAGTCGGCCCGGACGGGGAATTGGGTACATATAAGAGAGAAGGGATGACATGAAGAAATTAAAGGTAGCGATGGTAGGCGCAGGAGGATTTGGACGGAGGCATGCGAGTGCATATGCAGCCAATCCCAATGTGGAATTTTGTGCAGTCTGCGGGAGGACAAGTGAAAAGACTAAAGTCCGGGCCGAAGAATTCCATGTGCGGGCATACACGAGCATATCAGAGATGATGGAAAAAGAAAGGCCTGACCTGACAGACGTGGTAACACAGGAGAAAGATCAGTACAAAGCAATAATGGAAGTAATTCAAAGCGGATACGCGAAGGCAGTACTTACAGAAAAACCCCTTGGCATAAATGTAAAAGAGGCATATGAGATGGTACTGGAGGCCCAAAAACGCAGGGTTGATTTCGGTGTAAACTTCAACAGAAGATTCACGATACCCTATCAACTCATGAAACAGTGGAGCGGCAGCGGTGAATTGGGAGACCTCACTTATCTTACGCTGAAATTCAGCCACGATCCATATGACCCGGAGAAAGAGGAGGATCCATACAGATGGTTCTTTAATGTTTATCCCCATGGATTTGATATGCTGACCCATATGGCGGGGCCTGTAAAAACAGTGAGCGCATTTTTTACAAAGCCGGAAAACCATTTCTATTACAAGAGATTTACTATAAACTTCCTGTTCCGGGATAATGGAGTTGTGGGCAATCTGATCGGAGGGGGAGAAGGTAAATGGCGCCACGAAAGTGAATACATGGAAATAGGCGGGACGAAAGGGCAGGCTGTGGTAAAAAATGTTACAGAACTGGCCGTTCTCAGAAAGCATGGGGAAGAGTTAGAGCATATCTGGAAGCCGGCCATAACAGAAGGTCCCGGCCTGGATATTTTTGAAGAGTCTGTAAAGAACCATCTGGATAAAGCAGTAGAATGCCTGCTTGCAGGGGAGAGGCTGCCTTCACAGGCGGTATGTGCACTGTATACGCAGGTGCTGATGCAGGCTGCCAGACGTTCCCATGAAAATGGAGGAGCCCCTGTAAAGATACAGGAATTTGTGCGGGAGTATCCATATGAAAGACTGGAAGAGCTGTTGGAGATTTGAGATTGTAGAGTGCAGACACAAGAAAGGAGAACAGGTATGAAAAAGAGTATTTTAAGGGTGACAGCAATAACTATGGGAGCTATGCTCCTCTCAGGCGCGGCTGCAGGAGATGTGAGAGTATGTGCGGCAGCAGAAACGGAAAAGCAGGAAGAGATATCAAATAATCTTCCCATCTGTGAACCTGGTGAGATTGAACTCACTTATGCGGGATATGACAGCTGGCTGTCTAATTACAGCTATGCCGACGGACTTCCTGTCTGGAATGAATTTGAAAAGCGGACAGGCGTTAAGGTGAATTATGAGGTCTATCCTTACAGCGATTGGGAATCAGCTGTCCAGGTGAGGCTGGCATCAGGGGAAAGCCTGCCGGATATCACACAGATCCCTCCGGCATTTACTAACACAGGTGTGATGAAATACGCGGAGGACGGAGTGATCATCCCGCTGGATGACTTGATTGATGAATACGCTCCCAATATTAAGCATCTTCTGGAGACAGATCCTTATTTTGCATCCATGATGTATGCTCCTGACGGGCACATTTACAGTGTGATGGATGTGATGTATCCCATCAATGAGTATGTACCTGTTTCTATTTCCATCAGAAAAGACTGGCTGGATAAATTAGGGCTGAAAGAACCGGCTACATATGATGAGTGGATCGAAGTGCTGACAGCTTTTGCGACACAGGACCCGAATGGAAATGGCATACAGGACGAGATACCGTTCCTGAACCATGATCTGGAAGGGGCAGTGGGAATCTTTGGCACAGGGGCAGGTTTCCCGTATACTGCCACGAATGATAACCGCTATGCATATGACGAGGAGGGAAATGCCAGCTTCCTGTTTGCAACCCCGGAGATGAAAGAAAATCTGGAATTCCTGAATCAGTTATACGAAAAAGGCCTGATCTATAAGGAACTGGATGCCAAGAACGATGTCCTTGAGAGCTATATTGCCCAGGACGTAGTTGGGGCCTACTGCGGACAGCCGGTAGACTGGCTCAGCCGCGCTGATTCCCTGGCGTCTGATGCATGCCCGGATGTAAATTACGTGATGATAGCGCCTCCGGCAGACAAGGACGGTAACAGGAATATTTCCATGAGATTCCCCACAGGGACATATTACGGTATCACAAGCGCCTGCAAAAATCCGGAAGCTGCCATCAGGTGGATCGATTATGTGGGATACAGCAAAGAAGGCAATATCTTAAAGGATTATGGAATTGAAGGAGAGACATTTACATACGATGAGGATGGAAATCCTCAGTTTACAGATTATATCATGCACAATCCGGACGGATATTCACCGCATGACGCCTGCAGGACAGTAGGAGCCGCACCGGCAATCCTGGTCTTTGACACACCTGTTAATTTTCTGCAGAAATATGAGGGAAGCGTGGTGGAAGAATGCGCTAACGCACTGGCTCCCAATATGGTAGATGCGCAGCCGATGATGCTGCCGTCAGCGGAGGAAAATAATGTATACAATTCTATATGGCCTGATCTGGAGACTTATTATAAGGAAGCACTGTATAAATTCATATCAGGGGCTGAGTCTTTAGATAATTTTGATGAATATCTTCAGACGCTGGATGACATCGGGCTTCAGGATATACTGGATATTAAGACGGCACAATATGCCAGATATAAGGAAGCCACAGGCAAATAGACAGATGAGCAGATAAGAAGCCGCCCCGGGAACATACCTGGGGAGGCTGGTAAAAAAGGAGACTGATTCCTATGAAAAAAACGATAAATCTCATTAAAAGAGATAGATACCTGCTGCTTCTTGTCCTGCCTGCTTTTCTGCTGATCCTGCTGTTTAACTATATACCTATGGGAGGCCTTCTTATGGCCTTTGAAAATTACAGTACAAAAAAGGGTATTTTTGGAAGTGAATTTGTAGGGCTGGAGAATTTTAAACAATTCTTTTCCAGTATCTTTGCATTCAGGGTTATCAAGAATACATTCCTGCTCAGCTTTCTGAACCTGCTGTGGGGATTCCCGATTCCAATCATTTTCGCGCTGATGCTCAACGAACTGAAAAACGGGCCGTTTAAAAAGGTGGTCCAGACGGTCAGCTACCTGCCGCATTTTGTATCAACAGTAGTCATAATCGGTATGATGATCAGCATGTTTGATCCTAATTTTGGCCTGGTAAATGTTCTGAGGGCAAAGCTGGGGCTTGACAGTATCGCATTTATGTCAGATGCGTCCTGGTTTCGTACTTTATTCGTAGGATCAGAAGTATGGCAGAACTTTGGGTGGAATTCTATTATCTACATAGCGGCAATTGCAGGGATCAGCCAGGACCTGTATGAAGCAGCCAAGATTGACGGGGCGAACAGGTTCCAGCTGGCAATGAAGATCACGCTGCCCAGCCTGGTCCCTACGATCCTGACACTGTTTATCCTCAACTGCGGCTGGATGTTCAGCCTCGGGTTTGAAAAGGTGATCCTGATGTATTCCCCCGGCACGTATGCAGTGTCGGACATTATATCCACCTATGTATACAGAAAAGGTATACTGGGAGCGGATTTCGGGTATGCGACAGCTATTGGGCTGTTTAATTCTCTGATTAACGTGGTGATCCTTCTTTCGGTAAACAAAATAAGCAAAAAGGTAAAAGGGGTAAGTATATTCTAAGTAACGGCTCAGGTTATCTGAACTGTTGCACTTCTGGGAGGTGGGAAGAGTGAAAGAAAAGACACACAGAAAGATACATTGGGGCCATGGAGTAATAGTGGTGATCCTGGCACTTATCATGATCATCACCCTCTACCCGTTCCTATATACATTTTCAAATTCAGTAAGTGATCCCATGGCAACAATACGAAATGAGGTCTATTTCTGGCCAAAGGGATTTCAGCTGAACACATATAAGCAGGTCCTGCAGACAAAAAGCTTTCTGACATCCTACGCAAATACGATCTGGTATACAGTGGTGGGAACGGCAGTGAGCACGGCAGTGATTTTTATGGCGTCATATCCGCTGTCAAGAAAGGAATTTTTTCTCAGGAAGCAGCTGAACACACTGTTTATTATTACCATGTATTTTTCGGGGGGAATGGTTCCGCTGTTCATCGTAGTGAACAGACTGGGGCTCTATGACAGCAGATGGTCCATCATCCTGCCGGTGGCAGCAAACGTATACTACATGATCATTTGCAGAAGCTTTATGGATGATATTCCGGACAGTATGATTGAATCGGCTAAGCTGGACGGGGCCAATGACCTGCAGATACTTAAGAATTTGATACTTGGGGTGTCAAAGCCTGTCATAGCCGTGCTGGTGCTCTTTAATGCGGTGGGGTATTGGAATACTTATTTTAATGCAGTCCTGTACCTGCCGTCCACAAAGCTACAGCCTCTGCAGATTTATCTGAATAAGCTGCTGGTGAATAACAGTGTGAAGGGAGGCGGCAATGCAGTGGGACAGATGGGGCTGGACGCGTCCCTGAATATACACCAGTTCAAGTATGCTGCTATCATGGTTACAATTCTGCCTATCATATGTGTATATCCATTCGTTCAGAAATATTTTGTGAAAGGTGTTATGATTGGAGCAGTAAAAGGCTGACTTAGGAGGAAGATTGATGAAAACAAAGATGCATAGGATCATAAAGACAAAGACCAGGACTTTTTTGCTCTGTTTCACCATTATGTTTCTTTTTTCATCATTCTTTTTGGGAATGTACTGCCATCTTGTCATACAGAAGGAGATTCAGATGCAGCTTAATTCCAGCCAGAGTAAATTTGAACAGAGTGTCAGAAATTTTCAGGAGGAATTTAGAAAGATCCAGGAGTTTGCAAGCCAGCTCTCCGAGACAGGCTGGTTTAAAGGCCTGCTGTATAAGCGCGCATTTGATGAACAGATTTCTGAAGGCGCTTATGAGCTTCACCAGAGCAACATAGAGCTGAAGGCCTATACGCTGCTTAACTCGTTTATGGAAACAGTATTCATCTATTTCCCTGAGAGAGGCTATACGCTCAGTTCCATCGCCTTATTTTATGACGGGAAGATCCCGGAAAATATTTTTTGTCTGGAAAATATCCCAAAAGAGGAGTGGGAGGAAATGACCAGCACAAGGAATGTGAGCAGATATGTGCCGGGAGTGGAAGTGAGCAGGAATAAAAGAAGAGAGACGGGGATGCTGTATCTGACGTCTTACCCGTTTAATAATCCTTCCATCCGCGCCAATCTTGTCATTTATATTTCAGATGAGAAAATGAGGGAGCAGATCAATCCAGACCTGCTGGATCATGCCAGTTTTCTGATCGTGAGGAATGGGGAGATCCTGTGGGGAGACGGGGAGGGGACTCTGCCAGAGGAACTTCCGGCGGAAGAGGGCGTGCAGAGGATAGGAGATATCTGGTATTTTACAAAAGGGGAGGGAATCCAGAAATATTATATGGAGGTTCCCAAAGAAATCCTGGATGTGAGTTATCTGTATCTGAACTTTGTTTTTTACTATGTGGTTTTACTGGTGCTCTGTGTGGGAGCGGCGGGATTTTTGTCTAAGAGGATCTATTATCCTCTGAAGCATATCCTGGAGTCAGCACTGATACCTATGGACTATGATGCCACCATGAATGAATACAGGTGGCTGGAAAAAGAAATAGGAGCTCTTGTAGAAAAGGAATCTGTTCTGAGAAAAAAGGTAGAGGCACAGAAGCCGCTCCTTATGAATGCAGTCCTGGAGACAGTCCTTTTCGGAAGCAGAGAAGAGGAAGAATTTGAAAAACTGATGGCTCTTTTGGGAGTGTCATTTCCCTATCGCGGATATCAGGTCCTCACAGTAGAATATCAGGGAGAGCTTGTCCATGAAGAGGTAGAAAAGATCATACGCCAGCTGCCGCAGGATATATGTGCCGTTTACTATATTTTTCTAAAGGATATGGTGGCGCTGATCGTGAACGCAGAAGGCCGTGAGGTTTTTGAGCGGATCCAGAGTATACTGTACCAGTCGTTTGCAGCCTACCAGCAGATGCAGGGATCTGCTTATGGGGCGGGAAAGACAGTCTGGTCGGCCATAGCTGTGAATTCCTCCTTCCGCCAGGCGGTGCGGGCAGGGAAATACTGCTACTTTTCACAGGATGCAGGATTTCTGGAAGGAACGGAATTTGAGCGGAGAAATGAATATTATGAATTGTCTGAGCTGGAAAAGAAGGGGATGCTCTGCGACCTGAAAAACAGGCAGGAAGAAGAAGCCTTAAAGAAGCTGGAGGAGATACTGGACAGAAATGCGCCCAGAGAGAATCTGACGCCGGAGGCAGCCAAAAAGCTGCTGGGAGAACTGTGGAATGGAATCACAGATTTTGAGGCAGAGCTGGAACTTCAGAGGGAAGGGCCCTGCAGAGTACTTGCCGGAAAAGATTATGACAGTGATGTGGAGAGCTTGAAGCGGCACCTGTACAGGGTAGGAAAAGAAATTGAAGAAAAGTATGATGCCGGAGGCCAGAAACCCGTAGGGGATATCTTAGGATTTGTAGACAGCAACATGTATAACAGTGAATTATCCCTGCAGATGGTGGCTGAGCAGTTCGGATACACGGCGGCATACACCAGCAGGATCTTTAAAGAATACTTTAATAAAAATTTTCTGGAATATGTGATGGACGGAAGGATCCGCAAGGCGAAAGAACTGCTGGAGCTGACAAACCTTCCCATCAAAGAAATAGCTGAAAAGACAGGCTTTGGAAGTGATATCACTTTCCGCCGGGTATTTAAAAAAGAGACGGGGATGATCCCAAGCAATTACCGCTCTTTTTACCAGAAATAACAGGGGCGGAAATAGTTGGGAAGTTATTTAACGGTTATGACAATGAAAATTAAAGGAGAGACAGACATATGAGAAGTTATGATCCCGGAAAAATCGGATGCTACGCCGGATGGAGGCGCTATGAGGGAAATCCGGTCATTGATGAGAGAATCGGAGAGGTTTCCGATGCTGTGGTCCTGGAAGAGAACGGAAAATATAAGATGTACTATTCACACCGCTTTTTGAAAAAGATTCTGCTGGCAGCAGGAGAAAATGGTCTTGATTTCCGGCCCTACGCAGAGGGGGCTGTGACAGACGAGGACGTTGACACAAAGGCATATATTGTGGGTGACCATTTTTATGCGGACGGGGGAGATTACGGTTATACGCTGACACGCAGGCCGGAACTTGGATGGGAAGCAGCGGTCTGCCAGCCATACGTGATAAAAAAGGACGGCGGCTATCATCTGTTTTATACAGGGAAACATTTTGACCTTCTGCAGGAGAAATATGACAGGTCTGTGATCGCACATGCTGTGAGCAGGAATGGACAGAACTGGAAGCCCCGGAATACACCTGTTCTGGAGGGAGACCAGCTCTGGGAGAAGGATATGACAAGTTATCCTTGTGTCATGTGGGATAATGAAGAACAGCTCTTTAAAATGTGGTACTCAGGAGGGGATATAGAGAAGCCTTCCGCGATAGGCTATGCAGTCAGCAGGGACGGTGACCACTGGGAAAAGCCTTTCAGGGGGCCTGTTTTTGAGAAAGACGGCACTACTCTTGAGAAAGAGAGGGCAGGGGCATGCCACGTGATAAAAGAAGACGGATGGTACTATATGTTTTACACGGCATGGCAGGATGAATATAAGTCCAGGATCTGTGCTGCCAGATCCAGGGACGGTGTGACCTGCTGGGAAAGGCATCCGGCAAATCCGCTTGTGACATGGGGACAGTTTGGAGCCTGGGATGTGGAATCAGTCTGCCGCCCCTTCGTGCTCCACGAACAGGGAAGGTGGCTGTGTTATTATACGGGAAGCGCCAGGGGGCAGAACAGGATCGGTGTTTTGCTGCATGATGGTGAAGATCTGGGATTTGGAGGTGCTTTATGATATCAAAAGATAAGACTAAAATAGGCTGCTACGGGAACTGGAGGCGGTATCAGAACAATCCTGTACTGAAAGATGACTGGGGCGAGACATTCGATGTCACCGTGCTGCGGGTGAATGAAAAACTCAGGATGTACTTATCCTGGAGGTCTACAAACAGCATAGCATTTGTTGAAGGTGTGGACGGCATCCACTGGAGTGAACCAACGATCGTCCTGACTCCTGATTTTACCACAGGATGGGAGGAGGATGTAAACAGGCAGATTGTAATTGAGAAGGACGGTAAGTACCATATGTGGTACACTGGCATGAAGTTTCTGGGGGCCGGTGAACGTATCAACAGCGGAAGATCCTGCATTGGCTATGCGGTGAGCGATGACGGCATCCATTTTGAAAGAAGAAAAGAACCGGTGATGGAACCGGAAGGAGGCTGGGAAAAGACAAACCTGATGTGTCCTCATGTGATCTGGGATGAAGAAATGCAGAAATTCCGCATGTGGTATTCGGCAGGCGGCTTCTGGGAGCCTGACCAGATCGGATATGCCCAGAGTGATGACGGGATCCACTGGGAAAGGCATCCTGACAATCCAATCTTCAGGCCTCACCCCGGTCATTTCTGGGAAAGAGAGATCGTCTCAGCATGCCAGGTGCTTCCCATGGATGGCTGGTATTATATGTTCTACATAGGGTTCGAGGATATGTACAAAGCAACAATCAATGTGGCCAGATCAAAAGACGGCATTACAGGATGGGAGCGTTTCGGCGGCAATCCTATTATTTCAGGCGGCGCTGCGGGAGAATGGGATGCGGAGGCGGTTTATAAGCCCTGGGTAGAATATCTGGACGGACAGTGGCTGCTGTGGGCAAACGGCAGACGGGCAGCCATTGAACAGGTTGGGCTTTACATTTATGACGGGGATGATATGGGCCTGAAGGACTGGAAATAAGCCGGACATGAAGCCTCCTGAATGGATATTGGCATATGTAATATGAGGAGAGACAGAGAATAGATAAAGAATAGGTAGGGGGAAGCGCATGGAGAAGATCTGCAGGGGAACAAAAGGCGGCTGGAAAAAATATCAGGGAAATCCTGTACTTGGAGGAGATTACGGTACCTGTTTTGATATCAGCATGCTAAGAGAAGACGGGAAGTACAGAATGTATTTTTCGTGGAGAAAAAAAGGATGCATAGCAACGGCTGTCAGTGATGACGGAATACACTGGAGTGAACCCCGCATCTGTATAGGACCCAGAAAGACAGAAGAGGGGTGGGAAGATGAGGTGAACCGCCCTGTAGTTGTAAAAAGGGGGAATACATATCACATGTGGTATACAGGGCAGTATAAACCGGGACAGGCGGATGGGAATTCTTATCTGTTTTATGCTGTAAGCAAAGACGGTGAAGAGTTCACAAGAGTGAGAAATACACCTGTGATGAGGCCGGATTGTTATTGGGAGAAGGCAGCTGTCATGTGCCCTCATGTGATCTGGGACGGTGGGCAGAAAATGTACAGGATGTGGTACTCCGGCGGTGACCAGTATGAGCCTGCGGCGATCGGCTATGCCAGGAGCCGGGACGGGATCAGTTGGGAGAAATATGGAGGAAATCCTGTCTTTATGGCGGATAAGTCTGCTGCGTGGGAACAGCATAAGGCGGCAGGATGTCAGGTGATCCCTTTTAAGGATGGTTATCTCATGTTCTATATCGGTTATCGAAATGAAGATTATGCGCAGATTGGAATGGCATGGTCAGCAAATGGCATCACTGAGTGGAAAAGGTCACTTGATAATCCGATCATTGCTCCGGATGAGGATGGGTTTGATGCAGAAGCCTGTTATAAACCTTTTGCACTTTTAGTGGAAGGAAAATGGATGCTCTGGTATAATGGAAGAAATGGGAGCCTGGAACAGATTGGACTGGCGGTTCATGACGGGGAAGAGCTTTAAGGCAGAGTCAAAGGCTTTAGCCGAAGGAGGACTATGTATCAGATCAGCGGAAACACTATAGAACGTATCTACGCAGGCTGGCTGGGGAAGATTATCGGCATCCGCCTGGGCGCTCCGGTAGAAGGCTGGAGCTGTGATAAAATTGCAGATATCTACGGTGAGGTAGATGATTATCTGGTGGATTACAGGGATTTTGCGGCTGATGATGACAGCAATGGGCCGGTTTTTCTTGTGCGCGCCCTGGAAGACAGCAAGAAGATGGAAAAGATAGAGCCCCGGGATGTAGCGCAGGCACTGCTAAACTATGCTCCATATGAGCATGCATTTTTCTGGTGGGGAGGATATGGGATATCCACTGAACACACAGCCTATCTGAATTTGAGGGCAGGGATACCGGCACCTGCTTCAGGGAGCGTTGCGATGAACGGAAAGACTGTAGCCGAACAGATCGGAGGACAGATATTTTCTGACTGCTGGGGATTTGTATCCCCGGGGGATCCCAGACGGGCAGCACATCTGGCAGAGACTGCGTCCAGTGTCACACATGACGGGAATGCAGTGTACGGGGGGCAGTTTATAGCGGCCTGCATCAGCCTGGCATTTTTGGGACTCTCCCTGGAGGAGATGATAGAGGAGGCTCTGGAACAGATCCCTGATGATTGTGAATATTCCAGGGTTGTAAAGGCAGTGCTTGAATTTTACCGGGAACATCCTGATTCCTGGAGAGCATGTTTTAAATATCTGAAGGAGAACTTCGGCTACGACAGATACCCGGGAAACTGCCATGTGATTCCCAATGCGGGAGTGATTATACTCTCCCTCCTTTACGGGGAGGATTCTTTCGGGCAGGCGGTAAAAATTGCTGTCATGTGCGGATGGGATACAGACTGCAACGCAGGGAATGTGGGAGCTGTCATGGGAGTGCGGTGCGGCGTGGAAGGAATCAGCAGCAGGAAGTGGAGAGAGCCTGTCAATGACCTGCTGATCTGCTCAAGTGTCATGGGAAGCATGAATATCACAGATATCCCTGCGGGAGCTGCTTATTTTGCCCGGATGGCCTTTAAGATGGCAGGAGTCTGTCCTGAGGGAATATGGAAAGAAGTACTTTTTGGAGACCGCAGGAGACTGCATTTTGAATATCCGGGTTCCACACATGGAATGAGGATACGCAGGGATGTTCCTGAGGGCAGCGAGTATCCGGGACTGGAATCACGGCTTGTGAACTCTGATGAAAAGGCCTGTACAGGGAAAAGGTCACTGAAAATCACGGCAAAGCCTCTGCACCCGGGAGAGCAGGTCTTTATATACCAGAAAACATATTATGGGAAAGAGGATTTGCACGACAACAGATATGATCCATGTTTTTCACCTCTGATCTATCCGGGACAAATTCTTAAAGGAAAACTGCTGGTTCCGTCAGGCGGGTGTGAATGCCTGGCCAGGATGTACGTGAAAGAGCAGCACAGTAAAAAGGTATTCTATGGGCCGGGAACCGTATGCAGGCCGGACAGGTGGGAAAGCCTCATGTTCGCTGTCCCGGGGATGGAAAAGGCTCTGCTTACGGAAGCGGGAGTGGCGCTGACAGTCCTGGGAGACACTGCTGATGACTGCGTTCTGGAGGCCTGGATGGATGATATGGAATATGTCGGACCGGCTGATTATACACTGGATTTTAACGAAGAGAAGCAGGAGATGTGGAGTGGAACACATAGTGAAGTGACCCAGTTTACAAGACTGAAGGGCTGGACCTGGCTGGAGGAAGGCAGGCTTCACCTGCTGGCGGCGGATTTTGGGGAGACATATACCGGCAGCCATGAGTTTGAAGATTATGCGGTGGAGGCAGTAATACGGCCTGTCACAGGGAAGCACCACAGGATCAATGTGCGGGTACAGGGAGCAGTGCGTTCCTATGCCGCGGGACTTGACGGCCCGGACAGCCTGGCGCTTCTGAAAAATGAAAATGGTTACAGGGAGCTTGTAAGGATACAGTATCCGTGGAAAGAAGGCCATGATTATTGGCTGAAGGTAAAGGTGGAGAAGGACGTGATATCTGTATATGACAGGAATGGAGAACTGTTCAGTTACAGAGATGAAACAGCTCCTTATCTGACCGGCGCTTTTGGATTTTCAGCAGAACAGGGGAGCCACGGCAGTTACTCAGAAGTAAAGGTCCATCCTGTAAATCAGGATATTTAGAACAGCGTACAGCACTCGTATTATGCTCCCTGGGGTTACTGTACACACGTCACCATCCCGCGAGGTGTTTTCGTGCGTATTTGCACGAAAATCCCGAGGGCTACAGCGCGAAACGGCGTTTTTTGCCGTTTCTGTGCATCGCGGAGCGTGTTACTGGTCACGGAGTGAACAGTAATCCCCCCGGGAATGCCGCAAATGCGGCATCCTCCGGGGGGTTTTAACTATTTAGCAAGAAGCATCATGATCTCATTGCTGCGGCTGATGAATTTTGTCATTTCTTCCGGTGACAGCGGCTTATGGCTTAAAAGAGCCAGATCATAGAGCTGTTCACAGAACATCGGGATATTCTCTGAATCTTTGTTGTCAAAGATATACTTAACAAGCTTATTGTTTGCGTTGAGTACAAGAGTCTCAGAGGAACCGAACATGGACGGATCCATTCCATACATGTTGTACATCTTCATCATATCCTGCATACGGCGGGATTCCTCAGAAAGTGTGATCATAGAAGAGATATTCTCATTCTTTAATTTCTCAACCTTTACTTCCAGCTTATCCTTGCCAAGCGCCTTGCGGAATACTTCTGTCAGTGTATCTGTCTCTTCCTTCAGGTCTGCAGCGTCGTTTTCTTTGACATCAGCATTTACCTCGGAATCGATCCTCTGGAATTTTATTTCTTCGTTCTTCTGCTCTACGTGTGAGATGAACGGAGAATCAATATTATGTTTCAGGATAACAGCGTCAAGGCCTTCTTCTTTAAACATGTTGATATACTGGCTCTGCTGTACTTCGTCCGTTACATAATAGAGGATAGTCTTTGGCTTCTCAGCATTTTCCTCCTTAGAATCATCAGAAGCTGTGTCAGCCTGCGGCTCGGCCTGCTCAGCATTTTCTTCTTCCTTCTTTGTCTCCTCGATGAAATCCTTCAGTGTCAGATATCTTCCGTCCAGATTTTTATAGAGGATATAATCCATCATCTTTTCACTGAATTTTTCTTCCTTCAGGCAGCCGAACTTGATAAACGGGCTGATATCATCCCAGTATTTTTCATAATTCTCACGGTCTGTCTTGCACATTCCTGAAAGCTTGTCTGCCACCTTCTTAGAAATGTAATCAGAGATTTTTTTGACAAATCCATCATTCTGAAGAGCGCTTCTGGATACATTCAGCGGCAGATCAGGACAGTCGATGACACCCTTTAAGAGCATCAAAAATTCAGGGATGACCTCTTTAATATTGTCAGCGATAAATACCTGGTTATTGTACAGCTTGATGGTTCCTTCAATGGAATCGTATTCTGTATTGATCTTCGGGAAATAAAGGATTCCCTTTAAATTAAACGGATAGTCCATGTTCAGATGGATCCAGAAAAGAGGCTCCTTGTAGTCCATGAATACCTTGCGGTAAAAGTCTCTGTATTCGTCATCTGTACATTCATTTGGATGCTTCATCCACAGGGGAGAAGTATCGCTTAAGGATACAGGGCGCTTGTTGATCTTTACACGGTCCCTGGCAGGTGATACCTCAACCTGTTCCTTTTCACCATTTTCGTTCTCTTTTTCTTCAAATTTGGCATCCTCATGGATGTGTTCTACAACTACGTCATCTTCTGTCAGCTGATCCTCGTCGATAGTCTCATACTGCTGTTCAGCAGCTGCATTATCCAGGAATATCTCAACTGGCATGAAAGAGCAGTATTTTTCTATAACTTCACGGGCGCGGTATTCATTGGAGAATTCTACACTTTCCTCATTCAGGAAAAGAGTGATCTCAGTACCTACTGTTGTCTTTTCTCCATCGCTTAAAGTATATTCTGTTCCGCCGTCACATTCCCAGTGTACAGGCTTAGCGCCTTCTTTATAAGAAAGGGTATCGATGTGCACTTCATCTGCAACCATGAATGCTGAGTAGAAGCCAAGGCCGAAATGTCCGATGATCTCATCGTTGTTGGTCTTATCTTTATATTTTTCCAGAAATTCAGTTGCACCTGAAAAAGCTATCTGGGTGATGTACTCCTCAACCTCGTCGGCATCCATACCAAGACCATTATCTATGAATTTAAGAGTCTTGTCCGTAGGATTTACGATAACTTCAATTTTAGATCTGTATTTCTCAGGGAAACTATATTCCCCCATGATCTCCAGCTTTTTTAACTTTGTGATGGCATCACAGCCGTTGGAAATCAATTCACGGAAAAAGATATCGTGGTCTGAATACAGCCACTTTTTGATGATTGGAAATATATTCTCGCTGTTGATTGATAAGCTTCCTGTTTTATTGCTCATTCAAAAACACTCCTTTGCATTTTTACTTGTTTCACTCTAGAAAGTAGTGTAATACGATGTGACGGAAAAGTCAAGAAAAAATTAGCACTCAAACAAGGTGAGTGCTAACAATTTTTTATAAAATTTATTAACAAAAAATAAAAAAGGCCATTACAGGAGTTCAAAATCAATTTCCTGCTTTAAAAAGAACTTCTGTACCATGTGGTCCCATTCATGCTCCAGGGACTTGTCAAGTGTGAAGAGTGACATGGAGGTGCCTGTGATGCAGGTAAGCATACTCCCATCATATTTCAGGTTCAGGAAAAGGCCGTTTACGTCATCGGAAGTAAACGGCAGCTGTGCCTGGGTGAGAAGCCGCTTCAGGTTTGGCCTGGAGAGCTGGAAAACGATCTTAAAACCAAGAGGCGTCTTCCGCCCTTTCATAAGCTCAAAGCAGATCGGACGTACCTGCTCCCAAAGTGAAAATGTACGTTCAGACAGGGACTCATCCTCCAGTTCTTCTTTTGAAAAGAAATCTTTCTGGAGATGGCCGTCTATATAAAATGTATTATAGGTAGTGACTGCCGCTTCTGTGACCAGAAAATGGTCAAATGTGCCGGTCAGAAGCAGTTTATTCATAAAATTTTTCAGTCCCGAAATCTGTAGTGATATCATAGATCCTCCTTGTGCCAGCATAAGACAGCTGTATTTCCACAAACTGTGTCTCACATCTTGCGGAAAGCATTTTTCAAACACGCTATAGAGCTATTATATAATTATTTTTTTGAAAAGGGAAGCAGAAAACCCCTTTTCAAAGGGAATTATATGTGCTATGATAATGTAGTATTCAAAACTACATTATATATTTTCTTTGACGAACTCTTATAGGTATTGATTTGAGGTATTATAGAAAGAGAATCGGTTAAACTGTAATGTCAGAAGGAGCATATGATCTGGTACATAAGGGAAAGATCTGGGGTACCGGATATTTAATGTTACTGTTCACTCCGTGACCAGTAACACGCTTCGCGATGCACAGAAACGGCTCAAAGCGCCGTTTCGCGCTGCAGCCCTCGGGATTTTCGTGCAAAATACGCACGAAAACACCTCGCGGGACGGTGACGTGTGAATAGTAACCAATTATTTGCAAATAAATTTATAAAAGCGGTCTGCGGGACCGCCGGGCCAGGAGGATTTTAAATGAGCTATAAAATTGTAATTGACAGCTGCGGAGAGCTGACACAAGAAATGAAGGAGAGCGGACTCTATGAGACAGCGTCACTTACCATGCAGGTGGATGAATACACAATAGTAGATGACGAGAGCTTTGACCAGGCTGATTTTTTGAAAAAGGTGGCGGACAGCCCGAACTGCCCAAAGTCATCATGTCCATCGCCGGAGCGTTATATGAAAGCATATGACTGCGGAGCTGAGCACGTATATGCAGTCACTTTGTCCGCGGAGCTGAGCGGTTCTTATAACAGCGCCATACTCGGCAAGAATCTGTTTGCAGAAGAAAAACCGGAAGTAAAAGTGTATGTGTTTAATTCTCGATCAGCGTCCATAGGTGAGACGCTCATAGGGCTTAAAATACGGGAGTGCGAAGAAGCCGGCATGACTTTTGAAGAAGTTGTTGAGGCTGTGGAAGCATATATTGCGGAGCAAAATACATGGTTTGTACTGGAAAACCTGGATACCTTAAGAAAAAACGGCCGCTTAAGCACGATCAAGGCATTTGTGGCCACTGCCCTTAAAATAAAGCCCCTTATGGGCGCCAATGAGAATGGTGAGATCATTCAGCTGGACCAGGCGAGGGGAATGAACAAGGCTCTTATAAAAATGGTAGACTCCATTATAGAAAAGGTAGAAAATCCGGAGGACAGGATCCTGGCCATATCCCACTGCAACTGTCCGGACAGGGCGCAGATGGTAAAGGAAGCCATTTCAAAACGGATAGGTTTGAAGGATATCTTTATCGCAGATACAGCAGGTATCAGTTCCATGTATGCGAATGACGGCGGCATTATTGTGGTCTGCTGACAGGCTCTAATATAAAAGTGAAGAAAAAGTAAAAAAGACATGCAAAATTCACAAAAATGGTGTATAATCTTCATAAAAGAGCGGCATATTCCAGGATAGACCGTTCGTATCGATTATGTAAGGAGAGAATTATAAGATGAGCCAGCAGAAAGTAGACCGGTACAAACAGGAAAAGGCTAACCGCCAGAAGATGATTAAAAAGCAGAAAAGAGAGATTTTGATCCTGAAGATAGCAGGCAGCCTCATCGCATTGGCTTTGGTGGGATGGGTTGGATTTTCTGTTTATGACATGACGCATGTGGAGACAAAGCAGACATATGAGATAGATACAACTGCACTTGATGAGTACATGCAGACGCTGAGTACAGAACAGAATTAAGTATCTGTCAGGTATGTGACAGCTGTCAATTTAGAAGGATATTGGACAGCCCTGTGATTCGAATCAAATATCCTGCTGCCTGCAGCGGGGGATTTGATCAGAGTTACAGGGCTGTTTTTATTTCATAAGAAACTTCGTTTCCTATGAAATAAAACGTTACTGGTCACGAAGTGACCAGTAACACGCTCCGCGATGCACAGAAACGGCAAAACCGCCGTTTCGCGCTGTAACCCTCGGGATTTTCGTGCATATACGCACGAAAACACCTCGCGGGATGGTGACGTGTGAACAGTACCAATAAAACCCTCCGGGGGGATGCGCAGCTGCGCGCGCGGAACAAAAGCTGCGCTATCCAAAATATAGGCTCGCGGGGGGCATGGAGCGCACTTTTGTTCTGTATAGAGACATAAAGGAGGAATCAAAGATGAAAGCAGCAGTTTATAAGGCTGACGGCAGAATTGTGCTGGAGGAGAGGCAGGTCCCGGTGATACAGGATCCCAGGGACGCTGTCATAAAAGTCACCCTGACTACGATCTGTTCCAGCGATATTCATATTAAACATGGGGCAGTGCCCCGCGCAGTTCATGACACTGTGCGGGGACATGAATTTGTGGGCATTGTGGAGCAGACAGGTGACAAGGTGTCACGCTTCAGGCCGGGAGACCGGGTGGCGGTAAATGTAGAGACATTTTGCGGAGAATGCTTCTACTGCAGAAGAGGATATGTGAACAACTGCACAGATAAGGACGGGGGCTGGGCAATGGGATGCCGGATTGACGGAGGACAGGTTGAATATGTGAGGGTTCCGTTCGCAGATAATGGTCTTACACTGATACCTGATACAGTGACAGATGAGCAGGCTCTGTTTGTAGGGGATATACTGTCAACAGGGTTTTGGGCAGCGGCCATGTCTGAGATAAAGCCGGCTGATACGGTGGCAGTTATCGGGGCAGGGCCCACAGGCCTGTGTACTATGATGTGCGCCAGGCTTTACGGGCCGGCCAGGATCATAGCCGCAGATACAGATGAGAAGCGGCTGGAACTTGCTGTAAAAGAGGGGATTTCAGACGTGGCAGTCAATCCTGCTATGGCAGACGCCGAGAAGCTGGTGAAAGATTATACAGAGGGACGGGGAGCAGATGCAGTCCTGGAGGCAGCAGGGGGTAATGATACCTTTGAACTGGCATGGAGGATGGCCCGCCCCAATGCAGTCGTTGGAATAGTGGCCATGTATGAAGAACCTCAGAAGCTGCCGCTTCCAGATATGTATGGGAAAAATCTGACATTCAAAACGGGAGGCGTAGATGCATCTTGCTGCAGTGAAATTATGAAGCTTATAGAATGCGGCAGGCTCGATACAAGCTGCCTTATTACGCACAGGACAAAACTGGAGAATATTATGGAAGCATATGATATTTTTGAGAATAAGATGGACGGCGTTATTAAGTATGCTATTCAAGTATAAAATATTGATATTATTAAAGGCCCGGTATCAAAACGATACGGGCCTTTTTGTACTGATATTTTTATTTATTATTTTTCTCAGCCTCAGCCATTTTCATAGCCCTGACTTTTAACGGAAGGCCAAACAGATTGATGAAGCCTTCAGCGTCGTGATGGTCATAGAGCTCTCCTGTTGTAAAGGATGCCAGTGATTCGCTGTAGAGGCTGTATGGGGAAACTGTTCCGGCTTTGATGATGTTGCCTTTGTAAAGCTTGAACTTCACTTCACCAGTCACATATTCCTGAGTCACATCGACGAATGCCTGGATAGCCTCGCGAAGCGGAGTGAACCACTTGCCTTCGTATACGATCTGTGCAAATTTATTGCCGAGATCTTTCTTTACTTCCATAGTGGCACGGTCTAATACCAGTTCTTCTAACTGCTGGTGTGCTTCCATGAGGATCGTTCCGCCGGGAGTCTCATAGACACCGCGGGACTTCATTCCCACTACACGGTTTTCAACGATATCGATGATACCGATCCCGTGCTTTCCGCCCAGCTCGTTTAATTTCTTGATGATATCAGACACCTTCATTTTTTCTCCGTTGACACTTGTGGGGATGCCTTTTTCAAATGTCATGGTAATGTATTCGCCGTCCTCAGGCGCTTTTTCAGGAGTTACACCAAGAACTAATAAATGATCGTAATTCGGCTCATTTGCAGGATCTTCCAGTTCCAGTCCTTCATGGCTTATGTGCCACAGATTACGGTCACGGCTGTAGCTGCTGTCAGCAGAGAATGGCAGGTCAATGCCGTGCTGCCTGCAGTATTCGATCTCATCTTCACGTGACTGCATGGTCCACACATCAGTCATTCTCCATGGAGCGATGATTTTCAGATCTGGTGCAAGCGCTTTGATGCCAAGCTCAAAACGGATCTGGTCATTTCCTTTACCTGTAGCTCCGTGGCAGATGGCTGTAGCGCCTTCCTTGCGTGCTATCTCCACAAGCCTTTTAGCTATGCCCGGGCGGGCCATGGATGTTCCAAGCAGGTATTTGTTCTCATATACAGCGCCGGCTTTTACACATGGCATGATATAATCATCACAGAATTCATCTACAATATCTTCTATATATAATTTAGAAGCGCCTGAAAGCTTTGCGCGCTCTTCAAGTCCGTCCAGCTCATTTCCCTGTCCGCAGTCGATGCAGCAGCAGATAACTTCATAGTCAAAATTTTCTTTCAGCCAGGGGATGATCGCAGTAGTGTCCAGCCCGCCTGAATATGCCAAGATTACTTTTTCTTTCATAATGTAATTCCTCCTGAAATATATGTAATTTTATATTGTATATTTTCGTAACTGTTAAGGTACTGAGCAGCTACGTATTTTCTATCCAATACTATACATCAATCATCATAATTATGCAAGTATAAATATAAAAATAGTGAAAACATATAATTGATGCTTGTATAATATGCAAATGTGATGTATATTTATACAAAAATGAAAAAACGCTTTACTTCCAAAGACAGTTGAGCTATCATAAGAAATAGACGATTTGAAAAGAGTTAAGATACAGTAACTATTCAGCAGTTCTGTGTATTTAGAAGATTAATATAAGGAAGGAGCTTTATGAAATGATTAAGGCAGGGATTATCGGAGCAACAGGTTATGCAGGAGGAGAGCTGGTAAGACTTCTGCTGGGCCATAAGGATGTGGAGATTAAATGGTATGGCTCCCGCAGCTATATAGATAAGAAGTACTCTGATGTATATCAAAACATGTTTCAGATAGTAGACGACAGATGTATGGATGATAATATGGAAGAACTGGCCGGACAGGTGGATGTGATCTTTACGGCCACACCCCAGGGATTCTGTGCAGGCCTGGTGACAGAGGAGATATTGTCAAAGGTTAAGATCATTGACTTGAGCGCTGATTTCAGGATCAAAGATGTAGACATATATGAAGAATGGTATAAAATAGAACATAAATCACCTGAGTTTATAGGGGAAGCAGTATATGGCCTGTGTGAAATTAACAGGGAGCAGGTCAGGGGGGCAAGGCTTATAGCAAATCCGGGCTGCTATCCCACATGCAGCACATTATCTGTCTATCCGCTGCTGAAGGAAGGGCTGATAGACCCAAATACGATCATCATAGATGCCAAGTCAGGGACATCGGGGGCAGGAAGAGGAGCAAAGGTAGACAATCTCTACTGTGAAGTAAATGAAAATATCAAGGCCTACGGTGTGGCCAGCCACAGACATACTCCTGAGATCGAGGAGCAGCTGGGATATGCAGCGGGACAGGAGATCAGGCTGAACTTTACGCCTCATCTTGTACCGATGAACAGAGGAATACTCATCACTGCATATGCATCTTTGAAAAGAGAGGTTTCCTACGAAGAAGTAAAGGCTGTCTATGATAAGTATTATGAGAAAGAACAGTTTGTGCGTGTCCTGGAAAAGGATGTCTGCCCACAGACAAAGTGGGTGGAGGGCAGTAATTATGTGGATGTGAATTTCAAGATAGATCCCAGGACAAAAAGGATCATCATGATGGGAGCTATGGACAATCTTGTGAAGGGGGCAGCAGGCCAGGCCGTGCAGAATATGAACCTGATATTCGGGCTTCCTGAAAATGAAGGTCTTATGCAGGTGCCCATGTTCCCGTAAAAGCATACGAGGCTGTGAAGACAGTAATATAATAACAGATGATATAGTATAAAGCGGGCGGATACTGCCCGGTAAGGAGATTACATATGCAGATGACAGAGGGCGGTGTGACCGCAGCAAAAGGATTTGTGGCAGCAGGGATATATGCCGGGATCAAAAAGGACAAAAAGGATATGGCGATGATCTACAGCAAGGTGCCATGTGTGGCGGCAGGTACATTTACAACAAATATTGTAAAAGCCGCACCTGTAAAATGGGACCAGGATGTAGTATATCATTCAGAAAAAGCGCAGGCTGTTGTGGCAAACAGCGGTGTGGCGAACGCCTGCACAGGGGAGGAAGGCATGAGATATTGCAGGGAGACTGCCAGGACGGCGGCAGAACTTCTCAATATTTCAGAGAAGGAAGTTCTTGTGGCTTCCACAGGCGTTATCGGCAGGCAGCTGCCTATTGATATTATTAAAGAGGGAGTTGTCTCTATGGTGCCGCTTCTTTCAGAATCGAAAGAGGCAGGTATCCTGGCGGCAGAGTCCATCATGACTACAGATACCATCCGCAAGGAGGCAGCTGTCACTTTTGAACTGGGCGGCAGAACTGTAACTGTGGGAGGGATGAGTAAAGGCAGCGGAATGATCCATCCAAACATGTGCACCATGCTGAGTTTTGTGACAACTGATGCAGCCATCTCAAAGGAGATGCTCCAAAAGGCTCAGAGCGCCAGCGTGAAGGACACTTATAATATGATTTCTGTGGACGGTGACACGTCAACAAATGATACAGCCCTTATCCTGGCAAACGGACTGGCGGGAAATGACGAGATCACTGAAGAAGGCGAAGATTTTGATACCTTTTTAAAAGCCCTGAATATGGTAAACACTGCTCTGGCAAAAAAGATGGCAGGGGACGGAGAGGGAGCCACAGCCCTGTTTGAGGTGAAGGTCATAGGGGCCGAAAGCAAAGAGCAGGCTGTAACTCTGAGCAAGTCTGTCATTACCTCCAATCTGACAAAGGCTGCCATATTCGGACATGATGCCAACTGGGGAAGGATCCTCTGTGCCATGGGGTACTCAGGGGCAGAGTTTGACCCGGAAAAAGTAGACTTATATTTTGAAAGCGCGGCAGGAAAGCTGAAGATCATAGAAAATGGGGTATCTACAGGGTACAGCGAAGAACTGGCGACTAAGATACTGTCTGAAAAAGAAGTGACGGCGATTGCCGATATAAAGATGGGAGATGCCTGTGCTACGGCATGGGGATGTGACCTTACATTTGACTACGTAAAGATAAATGCGGACTACAGGTCGTAGAAAAAGAGAAGAGAAAAGAAGAGAGAAGAGGAAAATAAGATGGAAGATATGGAAAACTGGCTGGCGAAAGCGAATGTCCTGATTGAGGCCCTGCCTTATATCCAGCGGTTTCACGGGAAGACAATTGTAGTGAAATATGGCGGAAGCGCTATGGTGGATCATGACCTGAAGAAAAATGTTATCAGGGACGTGGCGTTGTTAAAGCTTGTGGGTTTCAGACCAATCATCGTACACGGCGGCGGCAAAGAGATTACTAAGTGGATGAAGAAGGTGGATATTGAGTCAGAGTTTTACAAAGGGCTGCGTATCACAGATAAACCGTCTATGGAAATCGTTGAGATGGTGCTTAATAAAATTAATAAAGGCCTGGTCTCCATGATGGAGAAGGTGGGTGTGCGTGCAGTAGGTATCAGCGGAAAGGACGGCTCTGTGCTCAAGGTCGACAAAAAGCTGGTGGGTGATAAGGATATAGGGTACGTAGGGGAGATAAAAGAAGTGAATACAGAGCTTCTGAACACTCTTCTGGACAATGACTTTGTTCCTGTGATCTGCCCGATCGGGTCAGATGACGGCTTCTATTCCTATAATATCAATGCGGATGATGCTGCCTGTGCCATCGCGGCAGCAGTGGGAGCCGCAAAGTTGGCTTTCCTGACAGATGTTGAAGGTGTCTATGCAGATCCCCTTGATAAATCTACGCTGATTTCAGAATTGAGTGTGAAAGAGGCTGAGGAACTGCTTGGAAGCGGCAATATAGGAGGCGGTATGCTGCCTAAGATCCACAATTGTGTGGATGCCATTAAGAGCGGCGTGTCAAGAGTGCATATCCTGGACGGCAGGATCGAGCACTGCCTTCTTCTGGAATTTTTTACAAACAGAGGCATCGGTACTGCTATAATCGGGGATGAAGAGGAGCGTTATTATGAAAAAAATGTATGACATAATGGAAGAAGCAGAAGAAGTTATCCTTCATACATATAACAGGTTTCCAGTTGTTTTAGAGAGGGGAGACGGTGTCTGGCTTCAGGATACAGAGGGGAAGAAATATCTGGATTTTGGCGCAGGTATCGCAGTGTTTGCGCTTGGATACCACTATCCGGGCTATGATGACGCCCTCAAAGGCCAGATTGATAAATTGATCCATACCTCAAATCTTTATTATAATGAGCCTATGGGGGAGGCGGCGGCAAAGCTTGTCAGGGCCAGCGGCATGAGCCGTGTGTTTTTTACAAACAGCGGTACGGAAGCCATAGAAGGAGCTATCAAGGCGGCCAGAAAATATGCCTGGAATAAGGACGGCTGTACAGACCATGAGATCATAGCAATGAACCATTCTTTCCATGGCAGGAGCGTGGGAGCCCTGTCTGTAACGGGAAATCCTCATTACCAGGAGGCTTTCAAACCGCTCATGGGCGGAGTTCGTTTTGCTGATTTTAATGATCTTGACAGCGTTAAAGCCCAGGTAACGGACAAGACATGCGCCATAATCATGGAAACTGTCCAGGGCGAGGGCGGGATCTACCCGGCAGACAGGGAATTCCTTCAGGGCGTAAAGGACATCTGTGAGGAAAAAGACATCCTTCTCATCCTGGATGAGATACAGTGCGGTATGGGAAGGACAGGGAGCATGTTTGCATGGCAGGACTACGGAGTGCAGCCTGATATCATGACATGTGCTAAGGCTCTGGGCTGCGGCGTGCCTGTGGGCGCCTTTGTCCTCAATGAAAAAACAGCTGCCTCATCTCTTGTACCGGGAGACCACGGGACTACATATGGGGGCAATCCATTTGCATGTGCAGCGGTTTCAAAGGTGCTGGACATCTTTGAACAGGATAAAATTGTGGAACATGTCAGAGAGATAACTCCGTATCTGGAACAGAAACTTGATGAACTGGCAGAGAGGAAACAGTGCATAGCCGGAAGGCGCGGAAAAGGCCTGATGCAGGGGCTGGTCATCCAGGGGCAGCCTGTGGGAGAAGCGGTGAAAAAAGCCCTGGAGAATGGGCTGATCGTGATTTCAGCAGGCAGTGATGTGCTACGTCTGGTGCCTCCGCTTGTGATCACAAAGGAAGATGTGGATGAGATGATCGTCAGGCTGGAGAAGAGCCTGTAAGAA
Source organism: Murimonas intestini (assembly GCA_003148945.1). Classification (GTDB taxonomy): domain Bacteria; phylum Bacillota; class Clostridia; order Lachnospirales; family Lachnospiraceae; genus Murimonas; species Murimonas intestini. Next base: position 468,434 of record QGGY01000003.1, read on the forward strand.
AATCGCAGTATTAATAGTCATACAGCAATTAAAATACACTATAATCATCGTTGTATTTGCTTCTTCCTCATGATAAAATATTTATGTATAGTTGAACAGAAGTCAGAGGATAGTCTGATGGTTTCCTTCGGAAGTAAACGAAGGGGGTAGTGTAAAATGAATACGCTTGAAGTGTTGACATTGGTGCTGGTGATTTTCGCAGCACTTGCCTACATAGATAACCATCAGAACAAAAAATAGCTATCCTCTACATGCCCATAGAAGATAGCCTGTAACTAAAAATTACATTGCAATCCGAAGTGCAATCATCAGACACACCAATGTCTTTTGATTACTTCTAAGTAAATTATACACGGGGGACTTGAATTTTTCAAGTCCTCTTTTTAAATAATCGACATGCCACCCTTATAAAAGCTGTATCCCGTTTTCAAGTGCAGCGCTGGTCACATCTTCAGGCCAGATAGAAGCCTGCACTTCACCTATATGGGCTTTTCTTAAATAAAACATACAGATACGTGACTGTCCTATGCCTCCTCCGATGGTATAGGGCAGTTCTTTTTCCAGGATAGCCTTCTGGAAAGGAAGCCCGGCCCGTTCCTGGCAGCCGGCGAGTTCCAGCTGTTTCTTCAAAGAGTCCTCATCCACACGGATACCCATGGAGGAAAGCTCCAGGGCGATATCCAGAACAGGATAATACACAATGATATCACCGTTTAACTCCCAGTCATCATAGTCCGGCGCACGTCCGTCATGGCGTTCTCCGCTTGAGAGGATGCCTCCTATCTGCATGATGAATACAGCTCCCTTTAATTTTGCAATCTTATATTCCCGTTCCTTTGGAGTACAGTCAGGATACATATCTTCCAGCTCCTGGGAAGTGATAAAGAAAATTTCTTTAGGCAGGATCTCCTCAATGTAATCATATTGAATGGCCATGTATTTTTCAGTCTTTTTTAATGCCTTATATACAGTGCGCACCACATCTTTTAAAGTATCCATATTTCTGTCTTCTTTGGATATGATTTTTTCCCAGTCCCACTGATCCACATAAATAGAGTGGATATTGTCGGTATCTTCATCACGGCGGATAGCGCTCATATCTGTATACAGTCCTTCGCCCTGGGAAAACCCGTATTTTTTCAGGGCAAACCGTTTCCATTTGGCAAGTGAATGGACGATTTCCGCGGGCGCATCCTCCAGCTCCTTGATGCCGAAGCTTACAGGGCGTTCTACTCCGTTGAGGTTATCATTAAGACCGGACTCCGGCTTAACGAAAAGGGGGGCAGATACGCGGAGCAGGTTCAGACGTCCGGCCAGGGACTGCTGGAAGAAGTCCTTGACTGTTTTGATGGCAACCTGGGTATCATGTAAATTAAGCTCAGATTTATAATTTTCAGGGATGATTAGGTTTTTCATAATATGCTCCTTCTTTTTGGCTTTCATACCTCAGAATATTTGACTTTGCTCATTATATCATTAATTGATTAAATTGTGAAGTTTCTATTGCACGAAAATCCCGAGTTGAAAGATAAAATAATTTATGTTAGTATAAGAGATAATAGTTATCATTATTGACAAATATTGGAGGAAGATAAACATGGAAATCAGGAAGAGGAACGGACAGCCGGAATTGTACAGCCTCGATAAGATAGAGAACGCTGTCCGCCGTGCTTTTGGCAGCGTAAATCAGGAATATACCCAGGATGAGATGGCTGGGATCATCAGTGCCGTGGAGGAAAAGATCCAGGAGCTTGCCATGAGGGAGGGGATCATCCAGGTGGAGCAGATCCAGGATCAGATAGAAATGACGCTGACGGAAAAAAATTACTATGCAGTGCTGAAGAGTTTTATTCTGTACAGGGAAAAGAGAAGCAGGCACAGAGCTGCCAGGCAGGAGCTGCTGGGGCATTTATGCGGGGCGGAGGGTCTGGAAAGGGTTTTCAAAGAGATACAGAGAGAGTATCAGGATGAAGTTTACCACCTGGAGCATCTGCTTGCCAAATTCAGGACTTTTGACAAGGAAGGGATGACGGGGCCTGAGCGCTTTGAGATGCTGATCAAGGCAGCGGTGGAGCTCACCACCCAGGAAGCCCCGAAGTGGGAATTTATCGCGGCCAGATTCCTAATGGTCCAGTATGAAGATCAGGTGAAGGTCCAGGAGAACATATTCGGGATCCGGGATTTTTACAGTAAGGTCGTATGGCTCACAGAGGAAAAACTGTACGGGGAGTATATACTGGAAAATTATACGAGGGAGGAACTGGATCTTTATGAGACATATCTGGATGAGGCACGCAGCAGCCTGCTTAATTATTCCGGGCTGGGGCTCCTTCTGAAACGGTATGTGATCAGAAGCCATGAAGGGATTGGCCTGGAAACGGTGCAGGAAATGTTTCTGGGGATCGCCATGCATCTGGCCATGAAAGAAGAGCGGGACAGAGATCTTTGGGTAAAACGGTTTTATGATATGCTCAGCACCATGAAGGTTACAATGGCTACCCCTACTCTCTCCAATGCGAGAAGGCCTTATCACCAGCTGTCGTCCTGTTTTATAGATACAGTGCCGGACAGTCTGGACGGAATCTACAGAAGTATTGATAACTTCTCTAAGGTCAGCAAGTTCGGGGGAGGCATGGGACTTTACTTTGGAAAGGTGAGAGCGGCGGGCAGTGATATACAGGGATTTAAGGGAGCGGCTGGCGGAGTCCTGCGGTGGATCAAGCTGGCAAATGACACGGCTGTGGCGGTGGACCAGCTGGGTGTCCGTCAGGGCGCAGTTGCCGTCTATCTGGACGCATGGCACAGGGATCTGCCGGAATTTCTGGCGCTGAGGACTAACAATGGGGATGACAGGATGAAAGCCCATGATGTATTCCCGGCGGTATGCTACCCGGATATGTTCTGGAGGATGGCGAAGGAAGATATAGAAGGGGACTGGTATCTGATGTGCCCCCATGAGATTCAGACAGTCAGGGGATATGCCCTGGAAGACTGCTGGGGAAAAGAGTGGGAAGAGAAGTATATTGAATGTGTGCAGGATATGAGGATACACAAAAGGACAGTGCCTATTAAAGAAGTGATCCGCATGATAATCAAAAGCGCCGTGGAGACCGGCACGCCCTTTACTTTTAACAGAGATCAGGTGAATGAGACAAACCCCAATTCACATAAGGGGATCATCTACTGCAGCAACCTGTGTACAGAGATCGCCCAGAATATGAGCCCGATCGAGCTTGTAGAGCAGAGGGTGGAGACGTCAGACGGTGAGACAGTCGTAGTGACAGTGACTAAGCCCGGGGAATTTGTGGTCTGCAATCTGGCAAGCCTTTCGCTCGGAAGGATAGATACAGATGACGAGGAAGATTTGGCAAGGACTGTACAGAGCGCTGTCAGGGCACTTGATAATGTGATCGATCTGAATTATTTCCCTGTCCCGTATGCGAAAATAAATAACGAAAAATACCGCCCTGTGGGACTGGGAGTGAGTGGATACCACCACATGCTGGCCAAGAAACACATACGCTGGGAGTCGGAGGAACATCTGGCATATGCAGACAGGGTATTTGAGAATATTAATTATGCAGCTGTAAAAGCCAGTATGGAGATTGCCGGACAGAAGGGAAGCTACAGGTATTTTGGCGGAAGTGAATGGGAGAGCGGAGAATATTTCAAAAAGCGGGGCTATGTATCAGAGCGCTGGCTGAAGCTTCAGGAGGAAGTCAAACATACAGGGATGCGAAATGGGTATCTGATCGCCGTGGCTCCCACCAGCAGCACGAGCATGATAGCAGGTACTACAGCCGGCCTGGATCCCATCATGGACAGGTACTATCTGGAAGAGAAAAAGAACTCCCTTGTGCCCAGGGTAGCGCCGGATCTGTCACCGGATACCTTCTGGTATTATAAAAATGCCCATTATATCAGCCAGGAATGGTCAGTGAGGGCCGGCGGCGTCCGCCAGAGGCATATAGACCAGGCCCAGAGCATGAATCTGTATATTACAAATGATTATACATTCAGGCAGGTGCTCAGGCTGTATATCATGGCCTGGGAATGCGGTGTTAAGACGATCTATTATATCCGCTCCAAGAGCCTTGAGGTGGAGGAGTGTGAAGTGTGTTCCAGCTAAATACAGAAATGAGGAGAAAAATATGGAAAAATTGATGAGACGCCCGCTGTTTAACCCGGCGGGAGATACGGAAGTGCGGCTCAGGAAAATGGTGGGAGGAAATACAACAAATCTGAATGATTTCAATAACATGAAATACACCTGGGTGAGCGGCTGGTACAGGCAGGCCATGAATAATTTCTGGGTGCCTGAAGAGATCAATCTGGGGGTGGATGTGAAAGACTACCCGCTGCTCACAGAAGCCGAGAGAAGGGCTTATGACAAAATCCTGTCCTTTCTTGTCTTTCTCGACAGTATCCAGACGGCGAACCTGCCGTCCGTCAGTGAATATATTACTGCCAATGAGGTGAATCTCTGCCTTTCTATCCAGACCTTCCAGGAGGCGGTGCACAGCCAGAGCTACAGCTATATGCTGGATACAATATGTGAGCCACAGAAAAGGACGGAGGTGCTCTACCAGTGGAAGGAGGACGAGCATCTGCTGGAGCGGAATACGTTTATCGGAAATCTCTATAATAAGTTCCAGGAAGAAAAAAGTATGGAAAATTTCACAAAAACACTGATCGCCAATTATATCCTGGAGGGGATCTACTTTTACAGCGGGTTCATGTTCTTTTACAATCTTGGCCGGAACCACAAAATGCCGGGATCTGCGCAGGAGATCCGGTATATAAACAGGGATGAGAATACACATCTCTGGCTGTTCAGGAATATAATACAGGAACTGATGGCTGAGGAACCGGAGATGTTTACAGAGGACAGGATAAAGGAATACCGGGAAATGATCCGCACAGGCTGTGAGCAGGAGATCAGGTGGGGAACTTATGTGATCGGAGACAAGATACAGGGGCTGTCCGGGGAGATGGTGGCTGATTACATTAAGTATCTTGGAAATCTGCGGTGTCTGGGGCTGAATTTTAAGCCTGTCTATGAGGGGCACATGACGGAGCCGGAAAGTATGAAATGGGTCTCCCAGTACAGCAATGCGAATATGATCAAAACAGACTTCTTTGAGGCCAGAAGCACGGCATATGCAAAGAGCAGCGCTCTGATCGATGATCTATGATGCAGATAAATTTGATTAAAAATAAAATTTGAATAAAATTATCCTTGACAAGTGCTGCCTCATGTGTTAAGATTCCAAACAACATGAAAATGCTAAGAAAGAGACTCTTGCTTTGAAACTTGACAGGAATACAGCGTCACCGACTGAGAGCGCTGTTTGAGGGAAGAAGCTCACAGGGAACACTCCGGAGCAGATCAGCTGAACGAAGCTTCACCGAGTAGGCTGGTACGTAGCACGCGTTAAGTGTATTGAGAGGCATGTGTGCACACACATTGCAATGCGGGTGGTACCGCGGATAAACCAGAATTTGTCCGTCCCGGAACAGGAAACTGTTCCGGGGCTTTTTTTGTTTCAATGAGAACAAAGTTTCATTGAGATAAGTTCTCCGGACATGGCTTCCTGATATTTAAATCAAAACAGCGCTTATAACTGAAAAAAGAACTGTCGCAGAGAGGCGATGGCAGATGGTAGCATTACGTCTGTCTTTATCCTCCTGCGGCAGTTTTCCTTTTAACAGGGAATAATGCGGATGGCAGTGAAAGGAGAAAATTATGGAATTTGTAAAAGGAATCACCCCAAAAGACACAGTGGAACTGTCGCAGCTTTTAGAAGGAGGATGGGAAGGACGTCCGGCAAAGGTGGAAGGAACGATCCATACAGTCAGGGATATGGGGGACGTAGCATTTGTAGTTCTGCGCAGAAGAGACGGGCTGCTGCAGTGTGTGGTAGAAAAGAACAGTTCAGAGATTGATGTGAAGAGCCTGAGGGAAGAATCAGCCGTTGTAGTGGAGGGGCAGGTGAGAAGTGAGAAAAGGGCGCCCCAGGGTATCGAGCTTCTGGCTGAGGGCATCAGGGTCTTAAGCACACCGGAAGAGCCTGTGCCTCTGGCAGTCTCTAAGTGGAAAATGAACACATCATTAGAGGCCAGGCTTGATAAGCGTCCTGTTGCATTGAGAAATATAAGGGAGAGGGCAAAGTTCAAAATCCAGGAGGGACTTGTGAGAGGATTCCGGGATTTCCTGTATAAGCAGGGATTTACGGAGATCCATACGCCAAAGATAAGCGCCAAAGGGGCCGAGGGAGGCTCCAACATGTTCAGGATGGATTATTTCCACAGGCCGGCAGTCCTGGCACAGAGCCCCCAGTTCTACAAACAGATGATGGTAGGCGTGTTCGGCAGGGTATTTGAGACAGGACCTGTGTTCAGGGCGGAAAAGCACAACACAAAGCGCCATCTGAATGAATATACAAGCCTGGATTTTGAGATGGGATTTATAGAGGGCTTTGAGGAAATCATGGCCATGGAGACGGGATTTCTCCAATACACCATGTCACTTCTCAGAGAAAAATATGAAAAAGAGCTTAAAATAACAGGAGCCGTCCTGCCGGTGACTGATAAGATACCGGCAGTGAGGTTTGACGAGGCAAAGGAAATGGTGCAGAAAAAGTATGACAGAAGGATGAAAAATCCCTTTGACCTGGAACCGGAAGAGGAAGTTCTCATCAGCCGTCTCTTCAAGGAAGAGTATGGCGCGGATTTTGTCTTTGTCACCCATTACCCATCAAAGAAACGTCCCTTCTATGCCATGGACGATCCCGCTGACCCGAGATACACACTGAGCTTTGACCTGCTCTTCCGGGGGATGGAGATCACGACGGGCGGCCAGAGGATCCACGATTACAGGGCGCTGACAGATAAGATAAAGGCCAGGGGAATGTCTGAGGAAGGCATGGAGCAGTATCTGGACACCTTTAAATACGGGATGCCGCCGCATGGGGGCCTGGGCATAGGCCTTGAGAGGCTGACAATGAAGCTGCTGGATGAGGACAACGTAAGAGAGACGACTCTGTTTCCGAGGGATCTGGGGAGGCTGGAGCCGTAAGTCACAGGAAAGAACGATAACGATTCAGCAGGTCTGTGCATGCAGGGACAGACTGTAAAAAATGATTGGAAAAGAGAGGATGGAAAAAATGGCAGGACAGATAGACAGAGAGACAGTGGAATATATCAGCATACTTGCAAAATTGGAGCTTTCCGGGGAGGAACAGCTTGCAGCTGCCAGAGATATGGGCAGAATGCTGGAATACATCGATAAGCTGAAGGAACTGGATACAGACGGTGTAGAGCCTGTGTCGCATGTATTTCCTGTTTACAATGTATTCAGAGAGGATACAGTGACGAACCAGGATATAAGAGAAGAACTTCAAAAGAGCGCTCCGGCCTGTAAAGACGGGGCATATAAGGTGCCCAGGACAGTGGAATGAGGAGGGGGATATGGAAATGTTTGATATGACAGCTGCAGAGCTGGGTAAAAGGATACAGGCAGGTGAGATCACAGCCGTGGAGGCGGCAGAATACTCCCTGAGCCGGATAAAGGAGAAAGACGGACAGATAAACGCATTTATCACTGTAGAGGAAGAGAAAGTGATGGAGAATGCCCGCCGGGTCCAGCAAAAGATAGAAAGGAGAGAACTGACAGGGCCCCTTGCCGGAGTTCCTGTGGCGGTGAAGGATAATATATGCACGGAAGGGCTGAGGACTACATGCGCCTCCAGGATCCTGGGAAATTTTGTTCCACCTTACAGCGCAGAGGCTGTTAAAAGGCTGGAGGAGGCAGGGGCAGTTATACTGGGAAAGACAAATATGGATGAGTTCGCCATGGGCAGTACTACTGAGACTTCCGCATATGGAATAACAAGAAACCCCTGGAATACGGATCATGTGCCGGGAGGCTCATCGGGCGGTTCATGTGCGGCAGTTGCAGCAGGAGAAGCTTTCTGTGCACTTGGTTCAGATACAGGCGGCTCCATCAGGCAGCCCAGTTCATTTTGCGGTGTGACAGGCCTTAAGCCTACTTACGGTACAGTATCCAGATACGGGCTTATAGCGTATGGCTCGTCACTGGACCAGATTGGCCCGGTGGCAAAGGATGTGACTGACTGTGCCTGTATTTTGGAGGCTGTCTCCTCATATGACAGGAAGGATGGCACCTCTGTCAAAAGAGAATCCTATGATTTTACATCAGGGCTTGGCAGGGATATAAAAGGTATGCGCATTGGACTGCCGTCTGATTATCTTGGGGAAGGCCTGGACGATGAAGTGAGGAAGGCTGTGATGGACGGAGCAGAAGCTATGCGCAGCCTGGGAGCCATAGTGGAGGAATTTCCTCTGGGTATGGCGGAATATGCAATACCTGCCTACTATGTAATAGCTTCAGCGGAGGCCAGCTCCAATCTGGCCAGATTTGATGGGGTGAAGTACGGCTACAGGACAGAGGAGTATGAGGGGCTGCATGATATGTATAAAAAGACCAGATCGGAGGGCTTTGGGCCTGAGGTGAAGCGGAGGATCATGCTGGGGTCATTTGTTCTGAGCAGCGGTTATTATGACGCCTACTATCTGAAAGCGCTGCGGGTCAAGGCGCTGATCATGAAAGCTTTTGACGAGGCATTTAAGAAATATGACATTATACTCGGTCCGGCCGCACCGTCTGCCGCGCCGGAGATCGGCTGCAGCCTGGCTGATCCTCTGAAAATGTATCTGGGAGATATCTATACAGTGTCAGTGAACCTGGCCGGACTGCCGGGGATCAGTGTTCCAGGAGGCATGAACAGTAAAGGGCTTCCCATTGGACTGCAGTTGATAGGGGACCGTTTTCAGGAGGAGAAGCTGCTCCGGGCTGCGTACCAGCTTGAAAAAGCAGTGGGTGGATACGGCATTAAAAAGGAGGAGGCACATGATGAGCAGAGAATATGAAACAGTAATAGGACTTGAGGTCCATGTGGAGCTGGCTACAGAGACTAAGATATTCTGCGGATGTTCTGCAAAATTCGGGGGAGAATCTAACACCCACACATGCCCTGTGTGCACCGGCATGCCGGGCTCCCTGCCTGTCCTGAACCGGCAGGTGGTGGAATACGCCCTGGCTGTAGGCCTTGCGGCAGGATGTGAGATTAACCGGTTCTGCAGGTTTGACAGGAAAAACTATTTTTATCCTGATAATCCCCAGAACTATCAGATATCCCAGCTCTATCTCCCCATCTGCCACGACGGAGGGATAGAGATAGAGACGGAAGCCGGGAAGAAAACAGTACGTATCCATGAGATCCATATGGAGGAGGATGCAGGAAAATTGATCCATGATGAGTGGGAGGACTGTTCACTGGTGGATTATAACAGGAGCGGAGTACCTCTGCTGGAGATCGTGTCAGAACCTGATATGAGAAATGCACAGGAGGTTATCGCATACCTGGAAAAACTCAGGATGATCATTCAGTATCTGGGAGCGTCAGACTGTAAACTTCAGGAGGGCTCCATGAGGGCTGATGTGAATCTCTCAGTCAGGGAGGCAGGCAGCAGGACAATGGGGACAAGAACGGAGATGAAGAACCTGAACTCTTTTAAGGCTATCGCCAGAGCCATTGAGGGTGAGAAAAAGAGGCAGATCGAGCTGCTGGAGGAAGGAAAGGCAGTTATACAGGAGACGAGGCGCTGGGATGACAACAAAGAATATTCCTTTGCCATGCGTTCAAAGGAGGATGCCAAAGACTACAGGTATTTCCCCGACCCTGACCTGCCCCCTGTGGTCATAAGCGATGAGTGGATAAGAGCAGTGAAGGAGAGGCAGCCCGAACTGAGGACAGAAAAGCTGGCGCGTTATATCAGGGAGTATGGAATACCGGAATATGATGCCCAGATCATCACCTCATCAAGCAAGATGGCGTCCATATTTGAGAAAACATCGGAAATATGCAAAAAGCCTAAAAAAGTCTCCAACTGGCTTATGGTAGAGACCCTTAGACTGCTGAAGGAAAAGGGAATGGAGCCGGAGGATATTTCATTTTCTCCCGAAAACCTGGCAAAGCTGATAGATCTGGCGGACGACGGCACTATCAATAATAAGGCGGCTAAAGAGGTCTTTGAGGAAATTTTTAGCAATGATACAGATCCCCTTTATTATATAGAAGAAAGAGGATTAAAAGCAGTAGGCGATGAGGGGATTCTCCTGGCAGCCATCGACAAGGTACTGAGTGAGAATTCAGATTCAGCAGAAGCGTACAGAGGAGGGAAAGAGAAGGTCTTTGGGTTCCTTGTAGGGCAGGTGATGAGAGAAATGAAAGGGCAGGCATCTCCGGCCGCGGTCAATAAAATCCTGAAGGATAAACTTTCCTAGATAAGTCTTGTTTTTTTATTGACACTCCTATATAATAAATTGTAACTGTTCAGTATCTTCGCAGTTACAGTTAAAGGAGAGTGTGAAGTTGATAAAGAAGATAAGAAGCAAAATATTAGCTGCGCTGTTGTGCGCCGGCGTTGTCTTCACTTGCGCCGGATGCAGCAGGGCAGCTTTAAACGCTCAGATCGCGGAGAGTATAGGTACCTTGGGCCAGTATGAGAATAACGAGCCGGTTCAGACTCCTCAGATGAAAGCACAGGCTGACCTGAAGGCGCTGGAGGATACAAAAGAAGCAGCGCTGACGAAAGTTCTGCAGGAGGCGGAAGCTCTGGCAGATGTGTATGACTATGAAGCAGCCATGGAAAAGCTGGGTGAGGTAGCAGAAGAATATAAGAAAGATGACAGGGTCGTCCAGGCTAAGATCGAGTACCAGCAGAAGATGGGAGAGATGGAGGCTTATGACGGAGATATTCCCCATATTTATTTTAAATCCCTGATCGTTGATACAGCCAGGGCATTCGACGGGGACGGCAACTCGGCGCTTTACAATTCTTCCATGACGACGGTCTCAGAATTTAATAAAATGATGGAAGAGATGTATAAAAAAGGGTATGTGCTGATCGATATCCACGAGACAGTGACGAAGGTAGAACAGGAGGACGGCTCTGTCACTTATGTGAGGAGTACCCCCATGGTTCCTGAGGGGAAGAAGCCATTTGTACTGTCTATTGATAATGTAAATTATTATGAGTACATGGCAAATGATGGGTTTGCAAAACGTCTTGTGCTGGATGAGAATGGCGATGTGAAGAACCTGTATGTAGATGCCGGGGGAAATGAACTGATTGGAAACTATGATATAGTGCCCATTCTGGATGATTTCATCAAACAGCACCCTGACTTTTCTCTGAGAGGCGCCAGGGGCATTGTAGGAGTCACTGGTTATGAAGGAGTATTCGGGTACAGAGTAAATGATGCCCAGTCCTCCACATATGAGGCTGACTGCGAAGCAGTCAGGAAGATTGCAGACAGGCTGAGAAAGACTGGATGGCAGATAGCCAGCAATACGTATAATTACAGCCACCTGGATGAACTATCCTTTGAGGAAGTGAAGGAAGATACAGATATGTGGACGGATGGAGTGGAGGATCTTGTAGGAGAGTCAGACATACTTCTTTATCCTTATGGGGAGGAAGTGGAATATCCTTCAGATAAACTGGATTATCTGGAAAAGAGCGGTTTCGTTTTCCTGTGCGGTATGTGGGGGGATAAAGAGTTCCTGCAGGCAAACACAGGATATGTGCGCCAGACAAGAAGAGAATTCAGCGGTTATGCTCTACACTACAGGGCAGAGAGCATGGAAGACTTTTTTGATCCGGCTCAGATAATAGATTCGGCAAGGCCGGCATTTGAATAAGCTTTAAGACAATACAAAGACGGGCAAAAATTAACACCAGGAGAGAAAGATGTATAATATTAATAGCAGAGAAGAGAAAAGAAATTTTTACAGACTTGTAGTGTCACTTGTACTTCCAATGGCGCTTCAGAATCTGATCAACGTCGGCGTGACCTCCGCCGACGTTATTATGCTGGGAAAAGTGGGGGAGACGGCGCTTGCTTCCTCCTCACTGGCCGGGCAGGTGCAGTTTATCATGACACTGATATTTTTCGGGCTCACCTCAGGTGCGGCAGTCTTAACCGCCCAGTACTGGGGAAAGAAGGACACCAGATCAATAGAGAAAATACTTGGGATATCCATGCGTATCGCTTTAGCTGTGGCAGCGCTGTTTACTGTAGTAGTGCTCCTGTTCCCGGAACAGATCATGCATATATTCTCGTCTGAGCGTCCCGTGATCGAGGGAGGAGCCTCTTATCTCAGGATCGTGGCTATTTCGTATATATTTACAGCAGTGACAATGGTGTATCTGAACATATGCAGAAGTGTGGAAAGAGTAGTTGTGGCTACTGTTGTATACCTGATCTCCCTTGTTATAAATGTGATATTGAATGCCGTATTTATTTTCGGACTTCTGGGCATGCCGGCTATGGGGGTAAGGGGCGCCGCCCTGGCTACGATGATTGCACGTATATGTGAGTTCATCCTTGTAATGCTGTATTCAAAGTTTGTGAATAAAACCATACGTTTCCGTTTTAAGGATCTGTTTGTTTCTGATAAGCTTCTTATGAAGGATTTCTTTATCTATGCCATCCCGGTCATGATCAATGAACTGCTCTGGGGCTCAGGAGTCTCAGTGATCAATGCTGTCATAGGACATCTGGGAAGTCCTGTCGTGGCGGCTAACTCGGTAGCGCAGGTGGTCAAGCAGCTGGCCATGGTAGTGACCATGGGACTGGCTAATGCCACGGCGATCATGATTGGAAAGGTGATCGGTGAGGGCAAAGAGGCCCTGGCAAGAGCTTACGGGCGCAGGTTTGTGCGCCTGTCCCTGGTGCTGGGGGTACTTGGTGCAGGGGTGATACTGCTTGTCTCGCCTGTAGTAAAGGCAAATCTGACAGTCAGCGAGGAATCCCTCCAGTACCTGACCATGATGCTCTTTGTGATGGCTTATTTTGTTATCGCCCAGGCTTATAATACCACGATGGTCGTGGGAGTGTTCAGGGCCGGGGGTGATACGAAATTCGGCCTTGTTATAGACGCAACCACACTGTGGTGCGGGGCTATCGCATTCGGAGCTGTTGCTGCATTCGTATGGAAGCTGCCCGTCACAGTGGTCTATATGATACTTATGAGTGATGAGATCCTGAAGCTGCCGCTGTGCTTCTTCCGCTACAGGTCATATAAGTGGGTGAAGAACGTGACGAGAGATAATCCGGCGGAGTCTGCCGTGTCATAAAAAAAATCCTAATTAAAGATAGAAAAGTCCATGGGAGATATAGTTTAGATACTATACAAAATGGGCTTTTTTTTGTATACTTAAAATATGGGTTGTGATTAAAAAAACATGGAGAAGGAGGCAATTATGGAACTATACAGCATAAAAGAAGAAAGCGGGCAGGTCGTCATCCGGACGCAGGAGGGAAACTTTGGGTTTTATGGAATAAGAGAAGACATCATCCGCGCTGTCTATACGAAAAGTGAGGAGATCAAAAATAAGTCTCTTCTCGTGGAGCCTGAAGTGTATGAGTGTAAGGCAATGCTTGAAGCAGAGGAGACAGAAGAGAAGGTTATTATATCAGCAGGAAAATTAAAAGTCCTGTGGGATAAAGATACAGGGGCCTGCACATGGGAGGATGCCCTTTCGGGAAAAATATATTTCAGGGAAGCAGGAAAAAGCCTGACTGAGACAGAGGTAGTGCGGTATACCACAGGAGGAGAGAAGCCTGTAGTGAAGCGGGTCAAAACTGTGGACGGGGAGAGGAGCTTCATAGAGAACCTGAAAGAGTTAAAGGACAGGATGGCTTACAGAGGAAAACTGGAGTTTGACTGGGAGGATGGGGAAGCCATCTACGGTCTGGGACAAGGTGAGGAAGGCATATATAATTACAGGCATCACCAGCAGTATCTGTATCAGCACAATATGAGGATACCTATGCCGTTTTTTGTATCAAGCAATGGGTACGGTGTATTCCTGGACTGCGCATCATTAATGACATTCAATGATGATGAGAATGGTTCGTACATATTTATGGATACAGTGAATCAGATGGATTACTATGTGATCGCAGGGGACGGCATGGACGATATCATAGGAGGTTACAGAATGATCACCGGAACGGCCTCCATGCTGCCTAAATGGGCTTACGGATATGTGCAGTCAAAGGAAGCCTACCACACTGCCAGCGAGCTTCTTGAAATAGGTGAAGAATACAGAAAACGGAATGTACCTGTAGACTGCATCGTGCAGGACTGGAATACCTGGGTGCCGGGCCTCTGGGGTGAGAAGATAGTAGATGAATCCAGATACGGCAATATCAAAGAAGTAAATGACAGGCTGCATGATATGAATATCCATACCATGGTGTCTGTCTGGCCGAATATGGCTGAGGGGGGCAAAAACCATCAGGAATTTGTTGAAGCGGGACAGATCCTGGGAGATTATTCTACATATGATGCTTTTGATGAGAAGGCAAGAGAGAGGTACTGGAAGCAGGCCAGTGAAGGCCTTTTCTCAAAAGGCTTTGACTCCTGGTGGTGTGATTCCACAGAGCCGTTTTCAGGTCCGGACTGGGGCGGCGCAGTAAAGAGAGAGCCATGGGAGAGATATCTTCTCGTTGGCAATGAGCATAAAAAATATCTGGATGCAGCCCAGGTAAATGCATTTGCCATGATGCATGCAAAAGGGATATTCGAGAACCAGCGGAAAGAGAAAGAAGATAAGCGTGTGCTGAACCTGACACGCTCCGGCTATGCCTCTTCACAGAAATATGGAGTTATTCTCTGGTCTGGTGATATCTCTGCCACATGGGATGTATTAAAGAAGCAGATCCATGAAGGGCTTAACATGGCAATGAGCGGAATGCCCTACTGGACGCTGGATATCGGCGGATTTTTTGTGGTCGGCAGCGCCTGGCAGAAGAGAGGATGCAACTGCAGTGACAATCCTGATCCGCTGTGGTTCTGGAAGGGCGGCTATAATGACGGTGTGGATGATAAGGGATACTGCGAGCTGTATACAAGATGGTTCGAGTTTGGCACCTTCCTGCCCATACACCGTTCACACGGCACAGACACACCCAGGGAGATATGGAATTTCGGAGAGCCGGGGACCATGTTCTATGACGCCATTAATAAGTTTATCAGGCTGAGATACCGTCTGATGCCGTATATCTATTCTATGGCAGGCAGCGTTACAAGAAATAACGATACGATCATGCGCAGTCTGATGTTTGATTTCGCAGGCGATGAGAGGGTTAAGGATATCGGTGAAGAGTACATGTTCGGGCGGGAGATACTTGTGTGCCCGGTCACAGAGCCGATGTATTATGAGGCGGACAGCAGAGAGCTTGACAGAGTCAGGGTCTGGGAGTGCTATCTGCCGGATGGCGCTATGTGGTATGATTTTTGGAGTGATACAAGCTTCGAGGGCGGCCAGTACATAACAGCCGGAGCGCCCATCGACAAGATCCCTCTTTTTGTCCGTGCAGGGAGCATCCTTCCCCAGAACCAGGAAGAGATCCAGTATGCATCACAGAAGACGGATGCCCCCATGCTTCTGCGGATATATCCAGGTGCTGACGGCAGCTTTACCCTGTATGAGGATGCGGGGGATGATTATGGGTATGAAAATGGGGAATTTACAGAGATCCCTCTAATCTGGGATAATTCAAAGAGGACACTCACCATCGGCAGGCGTACAGGCAGCTATCCCGGTATGCAGGAAACACGGGGCTTTACAATTGCAATAGGAAGATTTACGAAAGAAGCAGAATATTCAGGAGATGAAATAGTTATACAGATGTAACAAGTCAGACTGCAGGACTGCAGCATGCAGATGTAGCCGCCGCCTGGCGGACCGGGGAGGAATGCGCTGTGCATTCCTTCCTTTTATATTACATCTGCTGCAGGAGGCCAGAGCTGAACTGCAGCAAAATAGTGAAAATACTAGTTGATTTTTCTTCCTAAATCTGCAATACTGTGTATGTCAGACAGAGACTTAAAAAGAAGTATTTCTGACTGTCATAATGGGACATGAAAGGGAGGCATTTTATATGTCAGAGCAGCTGATGAGGACAGAACTGCTGCTGGGCAGTGAAGGGATAGAGAAGCTCCAAAATTCTAAGGTAGCCGTCTTTGGTATCGGCGGAGTGGGCGGTTATGTGACGGAGGCCCTGGCCAGAAGCGGAGTGGGCGCACTGGATCTGTTCGACAGTGACAAGGTGTCGGAATCTAATATTAACAGACAGATCATAGCTCTGCACAGCACTGTCGGCCGGTATAAGGTGGACGTGATGAAGGAGAGGATAGCAGATATTAATCCGGATATCCAGGTGAGAGCCAACAGGTGTTTTTTTCTCCCGGAGAATGCGGGAGATTATGATCTTACCATATATGATTATATAGTTGACGCTGTTGATACAGTGACAGCCAAGCTGGAGCTGGCTGTGAGGGCTGATGCGGCCGGCGTCCCAATTATCAGTTCCATGGGGGCGGGGAATAAGCTGGAGCCTTCCATGTTTGAGGTGGCAGATATCTATAAGACTTCTGTCTGCCCGCTGGCAAAGGTCATGCGGAAAGAGCTGAAGGCAAGAGGAATCAGAAAGCTGAAGGTAGTTTATTCCAGAGAGCTTCCAAAAACTCCCCGGATCCTGATAAACGACGGGAGGAAGAGGGCTGTTCCGGGAAGCGTGGCCTTTGTGCCATCGGCAGCAGGGCTGGTGATAGCCGGAGAAGTCATAAAAGATTTAACAGGGTATTGATTATTTATAATATATTAGATACAATAGCAGTACAGGCCCCCTGGTACAGCCAGGGGGCTACATCTCGGTTTAAAAAGTGATTTCGGGAGATGTATATAAGACGGAGGAAGACATGCAGATAATAATTGTAGGCGGCGGAAAAGTCGGTTCGACACTGGCAGAGCAGCTGAGTAAAGAAGGAAATGATATCACGGTAATAGACCGCAGATATGAAGTAGTGCAGAATTTGTTAAATGAATTTGACGTGATGGGTATTGTTGGAAACGGAAGCAGCCATAAGGTTCAGATTGAAGCGGGGATTGAGAACGCTGATCTTTTGATCGCGGTGACAGGGTCAGATGAATTGAACCTGCTGTGCTGCCTGATCGCAAAAAAGGCAGGAAACTGCCAGACCATAGCAAGGGTGCGCAATCCGGAATATAATGAGGAGATGCGGTTTATCAAGGAAGAGCTTGGCCTGGCCATGGCTATCAATCCGGAGCTGGCATCTGCAGTGGAGATGGCCAGGGTACTCAGATTCCCAACTGCGATCAAGATTGAGACTTTTGCAAAGGGAAAAGTTGAGGTCTTAAAATTTAAAATCGGAAAGGGTTCCGTCCTGAATAATATACAGGTCAGCCAAATTGCCACAAAATTAAAATGTGATGTGCTGGTATGTGCGGTGGAGCGGGAAGACGATGTCATTATACCAACAGGAAATACCATACTCAGGGAAAATGATATCATATCCATAGTTGCGTCCCCCAAGCATTCAAGTCAGTTTTTTAAGCGCATCAACATAGTGACAAACCAGGTCAGGAATACGATGATTGCCGGCGGGGGAGAGATTGCATATTATCTGACAAAACAGCTTCTCAATATGGGAATTGAAGTTAAGATCATCGAAAAGGATAAGGCCAGATGTGAGGAACTCAGCGAACTTCTGCCAAAAGCCAGCATTATTCTGGGGGATGCCAGCAGCCAGCAGGTCCTCATGGAGGAAGGCCTGGCAAACATGGATTCTTTTGTCACACTTACAAATATGGATGAGGAGAATATCCTTTTGTCTCTGTTTGCGAGACGTGTCAGCAATATGAAGGTCATCACAAAGATCAGCAGTATCGCCTTTAACGATGTGATCAACCATCTTGACCTGGATACGATCATTTATCCGAAATATGTTACATCTGAATATATCATGGGATATGTCAGGGCAATGAAGAATTCCATAGGCAGCAATGTGGAGAATATGTACCGTCTCGTGGAGAATAAAGTAGAAGCCCTGGAATTTGTCATACGTGAGAAGGCCCCTGTACTGAATAAGACACTGGAGCAGCTGGATCTTAAGGAAAATCTTCTGATAGGCTGCATCAACAGAAATGGGGAGATCATTACTCCCAAGGGCCAGGATGTATTAAAGCTTGGTGATACAGTAGTGGTTGTTACAACTAATACAGGACTAAAGGATATCAGCGATATATTAAGAGACTGAGAATGGGTGGAAGAGTAGGATTATGAATTATTCAATGATTCGGTATATGCTGGGGCTTGTCAGCTGTTTCAGCGCCATGTTTATGACACTGCCCATGCTGGTATCGGTAATTTATAAAGAAAAGAGCGGTTTTTCATTTTTAGCCGTAGCGCTGTTCAGTCTGGCTGTGGGTATCCTGACAGCCAGAAAAAAGCCTCAGAACCGCAAGATGTACGCCAGAGAAGGGCTTGTCATAGTGGCTCTCTCGTGGATAGTCCTGAGTATATACGGGGCGCTGCCGTTTGCCCTGTCAGGGGATATCCCGTCTTACGTGGATGCCCTTTTTGAGACGATCTCAGGTTTTACCACCACTGGAGCCAGTATCCTTACAGATGTGGAGGCGCTGTCTAATACATGCCTGTTCTGGAGGAGTTTTACCCACTGGATAGGCGGTATGGGAGTTCTTGTCTTTATTATGGCGCTGATGCCTGCAAAGGACAGCTCCAGTATGCATATCATGAGAGCGGAAAGCCCGGGACCGTCAGTCAGCAAGCTGGTTCCCCAGGTGCGCAATACCGCTATGATACTTTATCTGATTTATTTTGGTATGACACTTGTGGAGATCACGCTTCTGCTCATAGGCGGGATGCCTCTCTTTGATGCTGTGACGGTTGCCTTCGGTACGGCTGGTACTGGTGGTTTTGCTGTTAAGAACAGCAGCATAGCCGGTTATTCTGTATTCCTCCAGGGAGTTGTGGCAGTATTTATGGTAATGTTCGGAGTAAACTTCAATGTCTACTTTGTGCTGCTGCGCAAGAAGCCCAGGCAGGCATTCAGAAGTGTTGAATTTCTCACATATATAGGTATTGTGCTGGGGTCATCGCTCTTGATAGCCATCAGTATCCTGCCCATGTTTCCGAATGCATTTACGGCGTTCCACCAGGCGTTTTTCCAGGTGGGTTCTATTATGACTACAACAGGATACGCCACTGCGGACTTTAATACATGGCCTGCTCTGGCAAGGACGATCCTGGTAATGCTGATGTTTGTGGGAGCCTGTGCGGGCAGTACCGGCGGCGGAATCAAGGTATCCAGGGTGATACTTCTTCTGAAGGGCATAAAGAAAGAGCTGCAGATGGTCTGCCATCCCAGAAGTGTGAAAAAGGTCAAGGTGGACGGGCATGTTGTGGAACATGAGGTGATCCGCTCAGTGAATGCATTTATGGTGCTCTACGTAGTTATTTTTGTAGTCTCACTGCTGATAGTGTCACTTGATGAAAAGGATCTTGTCACAAACTTTACAGCTGTGGCAGCAACCCTGAATAATATTGGGCCTGGTCTTGAAATTGTCGGGCCTACTGGAAACTTTTCCAGTTTTTCCATCCTGTCCAAATTTGTGCTCATGTTTGACATGCTGGCGGGACGTCTGGAGCTGTTCCCTATCATGATGCTGTTTGTGCCGGCTACATGGAAGAGGGTATAAAATGTTTGGAGAATGTCATGCCCACATTTTAATGAATGGGTATAATTATAAAGAGGCAGTGGAACTGCACAGGGACCATGTGGATGAGAAAACCATCAGGAAATGGTTCCTGGATTACCAGAAGAGCGGCGTCACCTTTATACGCGATGGAGGTGACGCCCTTGGCGTCTCTGTAAGGGCAAAGGAAATTGCCGGTGAATACGGTATTGATTACAGGACACCTGTTTTTGCTGTCCATAAAAACGGCCATTACGGAGGAATCGTGGGACGGGGCTACAGCAGTATGGAAGAGTACTGCGGGCTTATCGATGAAGCCATTGAGTGCGGGGCAGATTTTATCAAGATCATGGTATCGGGGATCCTGGACTTTTCCTGCTGCAGCAAGATCATGTGCGGTGATCCTCTGGATGAAGAAGAGATATCCCGCATGATAGAAGAGGTCCACAGGAGAGGTTATTCTGTGATGGTCCATGCAAATGGAAAAAAGGCCGTTATGGCTGCCGCAGCGGCGGGAGCTGACAGCATAGAACATGGAAATTATATAGATAAAGACACTCTTCTCATGATGAGAAAAAAGAATGTGATCTGGGTCCCCACACTGGCGACAATACGGAACCTGAAAGGAAGCGGCAGATATCCGGATACGGAGATAGACAGAATCTACCGCCTTGCTGCTGAAAATGTAAAATCCGCCTTCGGCCTGGGAGTGCAGCTGGCGCTTGGATCTGACGCCGGAGCCTACATGGTTCCCCACGGGGAGGGGATCAAAAGTGAACTGGCGGCTTTTGAAGAGATCCTGGGAAAAGATGAAAAAGTCTATGAATACCTGAGGTCAGGCGAAAATATGGTGAGGCAGAGATTCTCGCCATGTCCTAAAGGAAACAAATCACACCCCGGGCTTTATGATCGTGTACAGAGAGGACAGAGTCCTGAAACGTATTCCGGGGCTGTCCAGATCCAGGGGCATCAGCTCCTCTATTTTTTCAATCCTGTATTTTAATGTATTGCGGTGCAGATATAGTGTCTGCGCCGTTTTTACTGCATTTCTTTCATTGACAAGATATGTGAACAGTGTGAGGCAGTACTGCGTGTGATGGGTATTGTCGTATTCGTTGAGAAGTTCTACCGGCTGATAGCAGGGAAAGCCGGACTCGCACAGCTGTGTCAGATGGACCGGGAAGTAGTCTTCATAAAGGAAGAAACGTTTCTCAGCATGATATTTCGGCCCCTCCTTGAGGGCAAATTCTGACTGCTGGTAATACAGAAACATCCTGTCGAACCGGCGGAATACTTCACTCAGGGCCCCGCACCTGTTAAAAGCTTCTGAGAGCTTGCCAAGATGGGTGCAGAGATGCTGGATAGAACAGCCGTCACTTTTATATATGGCAACAAGATAGTCCTTATAGAGAAATGCCTGTGCGTCAAATCCATCCAGAAGAAAGGCCATGATATGCCTTTTTAGGGCATCCTCATCCCCGGGCATGCAGAGCAGAAATATGCGGTAATTTCCCTCCAGCTTCCATCCAAGGGGACTGAGCTGATGGCGTATCAATGTGGAATCAGTCAGGGTGTTTTCCAGGATATCCACCATGAAATGTTCATGGTAGAAGCTGCTGATCGTGAGGTAATTCCGCTTGTTGTGAGTGGCGGTGGAGAGCAGCTCCCCCAGGTAGTCTGCAATCTCTATATCACACTGGGTCAGCTTCTTGTAGATCTCGATTATGTAAAAATGTCCCTGTGTCTTGCCCCGGTAACGGATAGTTTTGCTGATGAAAGGGTTATTGAAGCACTTGGAATTCAGGTAGAAGGCAGGCAGTGTATTGTTGAGAAGCTCCAGTTCTCCTGTCTCTGAGAGATCCATCATGACATTGTACGGGAGGTAGCCATACCGGATCTGGTATCTCCAGATTGCGCTGATCTCATCCAGGTCCATATTGATATATGCCAGCATCTTGAAGCTTAAGTCTGCGATATACATGGGATTTCCAACTAATGGGGCAGTGAGGTCCAGGATATCCTGCAGGCTCTGGTTTTTCAGCACTGCATTTCCGACCCTGACTGCCCAGTCATTGTACTGCTGGAAAACTGACATGATCAGATTGAAAGCATCATACAGAGGAAAATCATCAGGTATCACGATTTTAGGACAGCCGGAAAAAAGATGGCTGTCCTTTTCAGATACCAGGACAGGGAAGGAAAAAGCGGCTGGAAGTGCCGCCGCCCTGCCGGGGGCATAGATGTACAGAGCATTTTTCGCAGCATCAGAGGGCAGGGGACATTGAAGATCGGAAAAGAAGCGGACTGTCTCCACATATGGATTATAGGCTTCCTCCAGGAACAGACCGGCTTCCCTGATGTGCTCTGAGAGCTTTATATATATGAATTTAACAGAGAATCTCATTGTGCCTCCTTTCATTGTGCTTAATGCACAATTACGCAATAGTAAGTATGACGGTTTCGGACGTTGTAAAAAATATATATTGGTTATATCATAGGAATATATAATAAAAGCGTGAGATATCTGATTGGGCAGATATCACAATTGTTTCTTTTAGTGTACCAGTCTGTACAAGATTTTGCAACTAAAAGAAGCAGACGAAGGGAAGGGGTGTTATAGTGAAACGAATCAACACAAAACTAAAGAGGTATTGGGGAATCAGTGAGATTGGCTTTTCATTTATGGCGACTATGGAGACGTCATTTTTCATTATTTTCCTCACAGATGTGGCAAGGCTGCCGCTTGCGATGGTAGGCGTCATCACCGGCCTGTCGGGTATTGCAGATGCAGTGACAGCAGTTCTGGCCGGAGCAGTCATTGACAAGACGAACTTTAAGAACGGGAAATACAGGCCATGGCTTGTTTACTGTCCGCCGATAGTTGTTATCTTCTTTATACTGATGTTTACAAAGATCGGGTCGGATATGACAGCTGCCATACTCTGCAGCGTGGGCTATATAGTCAGCCATGGTGTATGGAATATCGCCTGGACAGCAAACAGGGCGATCGTTGGTGAGCTTTCTGATGTTCCGGAAGAGAGGGCTTTCCTCTCCGGCAGAATTGCAGCAGGAGCCAGCGGCGGAAAGATCCTGGGCTCTTATCTCGTACCTGTGCTGACAGCAGCTTTTCTGGGATTGTTTACAGGGATGGGAGAGACATGGGGATACACGGCTACAGCACTTGTGGCATCCCTCGTATTTACACTTACATATTTTATACATTATCAGATCACAAAAGGCTACGATATTCCTGAAGAGCAGGGGAAATCAGGCAAAAAGACAGTCAGCCTGCCGGATATGCTCAAGGCCATTGTACAGAATCCGCAGCTGCTGGTGCTTCTGTTGGCAGATGCTATGAGGCTTATAGCATTTTACATGATAGCTGCCTGCGCCGGATACTATACAAAGATCGTCCTGGAGAATCCGTCCGCGGTGTCGATCCTCCTTGTACTGTTCAATGCAGGAACTTTGATAGGATCTCTGATGGCAAAGCAGATAGTTGCAAAGCTGGGAACAAAGCTTTCTACTATCCTGGGTACAGGAGGGCTTGCTGTGATCCTGGTCCTGCTCTATTTCCTGCCTGCTAACCAGGCGATCGTGTTTATTATACTCTTTGTGGCCCAGCTCATCTTCGGCGCGGCATACGGACTTACCACAAGTATGTATTCCATGTGTGGTACATATGGGGAATATAAGACCGGCAAGGATATAAAAGGCGTTATCATGGCATGTTCATCCCTGGCTATTAAGATTGCAGTTGCCCTGAGGGGTGTCATAATATCCGCAGTGCTGGCAGCAATCGCCTATGTCCCGGACGGACCTGTGACTGCCACGGCGCAGGGAGGTATCAAACTCTTGTTCTTTATAGTGCCGGCGCTTTTCTGCATACTGTCAGTAGTACTGTTCTTCTTCTATAAGATCAAGGACAGTGAGATAGCCGGAATGGAACAGGAGATAGCAGAACGGAAAAAGGTATCAAGAAGGAGGTAAGTGAATGTATACGCCAAGAGAGAATTTTTTGAGAACTGTTAATAAAGATAATCCGGACCGTCTGGTATGTGACTATACGGCTTTTGGGATCGTAAGAGATGACCCTGTGACTGACCTGGACCGTGGTATCAGAGTGAAGGGAAAAGAGATCGTGGACATCTACGGGACAACGATCATCTGGCCGGAAAACCAGCCTGGAGGAATGCCCCATGTGACAGAGGAGAATAAGGTCATCAAGGATATTACCCGCTGGAGGGAAGAACTGAAGCTTCCGGATTATGATTCCATGGATCTGGACTGGACAAAGAACCGCGCCTCTGTGGCGGCTGTAGATAAGGAAAACAAGATGCTGACAAGTATCATGGCAACAGGGCTTTTTGAAAGGCTTCACTTCCTGATGGGATTTGAGGATACGCTTGTAAACCTGCTCATGGAGCCTGAGGCTATGCATGACCTGCTGGATGCGCTTCTGGAAGTGCGCATGACGTATGTGAGGCTGCTGATCGATAATATGCACCCTGAAGTCATCATCCATCATGATGACTGGGGAAATCATGACAGTCTGTTCATGCAGGCGGATGTGTGGAGAGAATTCTTTAAAGAGCGCTACCGCAAGCTGTATGGATATATGCGTGAGAGGGGAGTTATCGTGATCCATCACGCTGACTGCCACTGCGCAGCAATTGTAAAGGATATGGCAGAGATAGGAGTGCAGATCTGGCAGGGCGCTATTCCAAATAATGATATCTGCAAGGTCCAGAAAGAATTGAACGGTGACATGATAATCATGGGCGGTATTGACGCGGGAATCGATAAGCCTGACTGGACAGAGGAGGAGGTGCGCAGGGAAACAAGAAGAGCCTGTGACACATATGCTCCCAACGGCGCTTTTATACCGTGCCTGACATATGGCGGTCCCGGAAGTATATTCCCGGGAGTGGACACAGCGATCAGGGATGAGATAGAGAAGTATAATGCAGAGCATAATAAATTATAGACCTCCGTGCATTCCATAATTTAGATCCTTACAGATGGGCGTGCTGCGCACGACAAGGTATAATTTTAAAATAAGTCTTTTTGGGTAGAAATGGCAGGATGAGCCCTGTGGGCACAGTATATACAATTTATCTGTATATACTGTGCTTTTTTTCTCATTACTGAAGGTTGATTTTTGAAGACTGTCCTGTTATTATAATTAATAGTTAGTTAAAACTAACTACCAGAAAGTACCTGAAAACGCTGGAAATATCCGCAGGAGAAGAGGAGAATACTATGAGTGTAGTGATTATCGGAGGACATGAAAGAATGGTGTGTCAATATAAACAGATATGCAGGGATCATAACTGCAAAGCGAAGGTCTTTGCTAAAATGGCAGCCGGCCTGAAGAATAAAATCGGAAAGCCGGACCTGATCATTCTGTTTACATCCACGGTTTCTCACAAAATGGTCCACTGTGCCATGCAGGAAGCAGTCAGAAATAATATTCCTGTTGAGCGCTCTCATTCCAGCAGTGCAGATGCCCTCAAGGCGATCCTGCTGGGGCAGTGCGGCTGACGGACCGGATAATAAGGAGCATTTTAGGTGCAGGAAGGAGAGTTCTATGCCGCCGGAGCTGTTACTGGATTATATAGAAAGATGTAAAGATGGCAGGAAGCTGTCATTTATGATTTTATTTCACTGTGCGCCTGTTTTAAAGGGCGTTAAGGCTTCCAATATGATTACTCTGCCCCAGGGTGGGTGGCTCACTGCCGCAGGGCTTCTGCAGGGGAGCGATGTACGCTGGCATATACTCTCTTCTGGGGATAGAGCTGATGTTATGCTTCTGTACCGCAGGCAGTGGGTTAAAAAGCTGATTGAAGATAAACAGAACAGAAGCTTTTTAGCTGAAAGAGGATATCAGCTGCCGGAGGCGGTGACAGATGAGGTGATTATCCATATGCTGGAGGAGATTAGAGACAGATATGATAAATATACTGACGGCGAGGGGGAATTTCCTCATGAACTGGGAATACTGCTGCAGTATCCCCTGGATGATGTGAGAGCCTTTATAGAAAACAGGGGAGAAGGATACCTGTTGAATGGTTACTGGAAAGTATATCATAATCCTGAGAGGGCACGGGCTGTATTTAACAAGTATAACAGAGTAAGGGAGATCGCTGCAGGCCAGTTTGTCGGCGGGTGCGAATGGAAAGAAATAATTGTCTGAATGTAACTGTTCAATATATGAGTCGGAATACTCTAAAGAATATAATTATGAAAGGTGAGAAATCATGAGTGAGATTAAAATAATTTACTGGAGCGGAACAGGAAATACTGAAGAAATGGCAAAGGCTGTAGCAGCAGGCATCGAGAAAGCCGGGGGCGCTGCAGAAGTGACAGAGATATCTGATGCATCGGCAAAAAGTCTGGAAAATGATGCAGTGTTTGCGCTGGGCTGTCCCGCAATGGGCGCTGAAGTTCTGGAAGAGGAATTGATGGAGCCATTTATGGAAGAATTAGATCATATGCTGGAAGGCAAGAAGGTTGGCCTCTTTGGATCATACGGATGGGGCGACGGCGAGTGGATGCGTGACTGGGAAGAGAGGATAAAAGAACATGGAGCACAGCTGATAAACAATGAAGGCGTAATCTGCTGCGAGGCTCCTGACCAGGACGCACTTGAACAGTGTGAAAGATTGGGAGAGGCTCTTGTTAAAGCGGAGTAAGAGAGGGAGATATTTATATGGCTGTTTAGATGATTAGAGGCGTGGGGACGCTTGGCATTTTAGACTGTGAATCAGCGGGAGGGGCAGGCGGGCAGGAGGGTTCGTGGTTCAGTCCGAACCGCTGCGTCGTGAAACTCTAAGGCCCCGAAGACTGCTTGAAACGCAAAAGGTGGCCGGAAACTCGGTGCATTTGCTGATGCAAACGCCCCTCAGACAGCTCCGGCCTTGAGCGCAAGCGCTCACTTTTGCTGACCGCATTCTTCGGGGCCTAAGAGTTTCATGTCCTCGCTCAAGTCCTTCACCACGAACCCTCCTGCCCGCCTGCCCCTCCCACTGATGCCAAGGTTATCGATGCAAAGCTGGCTCCCGTAATGAGGCTGGGGTATGGGTGAGGCCACTACTTTATTGGATTCCCGAAATATATCCGGATCAATTATTTGCCCTATTTAAAATATATAGGTTATTCTATTTCAACCAGACTCTTTCGTATATATAGTAGTTTTCCATCCAAATCACAGCCTGTTTATAACAGCCAGCTTTGTGTCAGTAAACTTGGCGCCGTCAGGAAGGGGAACGGTGGGGTTCGTTGTGGTGGACTATAGTGAGGAAGATGAAAATCTTAGGCTCCGTGTTCCGCGGTCAGCAAAAACGAGTGCTTGCACTCGAGGCCGGAGCTGTCTGAGGGGCGGTTGCATCGGCAAACGCACCGAGTTTCCGGCCGCTTTTTGCGGTTCGAGCGGGGCACGGAGCCTTAGATTTTCACTCCGCAGCGGTCGGACAGAACAACGAACCCCACCGTTCCCCTTCCTGACGGTTCACTTCCTTCCGCGCAAAGCGTCCTGTTACTCCATTAAACAGCAATTTATCTGTCCATCTCAAGTGAATTGCTGGTTTTATGATTGCGTATAATTCTGTCGATTTCAGTCAGGTCTGAGGACGGCAGGTCACCGGGGATCGTATTCTTTGTGGAACTGGTGGCATTGCCGTACTCAAGAGCCCTCTGACAATCGAAGCCGTGGGACAGAAGTCCGTACAAAACACCTGAGATATATGCGTCTCCGCTGCCGATGCGGTCCACTACGTCTATATTCCGGTAAGGTTCCTCCTCATAGAAAATATCCTGCTTTGCATCGTATATAACGGAACCGAATGTGTGTTTTTTAGGGCTGTGGACGGTCCTCTGGGTGGATGCTATAATGGACAGCGGATATTCCTTTGCAAAAGAGCGCATGATCTCATGAAGGCTTCCTGTCTTTAAAAAGGTCAGTTCAGCAGTGTCCTTGGAGCAGAAGAATATATCTACATAGGGCAGGATGGATTCAATGCACTCTTTTGCTTCCGGGCCGCTCCATAGATTAGCGCGGAAATTTACATCAAATGAAATAAGAGCGCCGGCTGCCTTGAAGCGTTTCATCATTTCAACGGCAGTCTCTTTTGTCTGCTCACAGAGAGCCAGAGTGATGCCGGTAGTGTGGAAGCATCTGGCAGAAGTGTAGAGGCTGTCCGGATAATCATCTGCCTTGATCTTGCAGAAGGAAGTATTCATCCTGTCGTACACTACGCCTGGTTTGCGGGGATAAGCGCCATTTTCGTAATAGTAGATGCCAAGCCTGGCATCTCTGTCATTGTCATAAGTCAGATAGTCATCGCTGACGCCCAGAAAGCGGACATGGTTTTTAGCAAAGGTACCAATGTTGTTAGAGGGCAGCTTGGAAATGATTCCGGTGCGAAGTCCTAAGAGTGAAGCGCCGGACACTACATTCAACTCTGCACCGCCCATCTGTTTCTGGAGAGTGTCCCCTCTGGAGAGTCGTTCATTACCTACGGGAGAGAGACGAAGCAAAAGCTCTCCCAGTGAAAGCAGATCAAATTCCTTTTTCTTGTTATCCATAATTGAATCCCCCTGATTATTCCGCCGTTCCGGCTTATTTTTAATGAAACACTTTGGGTGGAACGATTTCCATAAATAAATTGGACTTATCATGCAGAGTATTTTAAATGAAAATAGTTCCATAATACAAAACTGTGTTTTATATTATAATACTTTATAATGAAATTATAAGTAAGTGCAGGGGAAATGTCAAGGTGAAAATACTACTTTTTAAAATCACTTTTAGCAGAAGTTTTTGAGGGGAGATCCATTGTCTCCATCATGTTCTTGCGACAGGTACAGCTGTCTATGCTGTTTCGGAAGCAGCCGGAAAAATGCCCCCATCCTGTCAGGTAAGCATCATAGCCTGCCTGGCCGGAAGGGGGCATTTCCAACGAGTTATTATCTGTTGTAAGCTGTTATGAAACGCCTGCCAGTGACAGATCGGAAGACGCTTCGGAGATCAGGTTAAGTCTGACCTTTCGTATACGTTTTTCTTTCGTTTCCAGGATCTGAAAGCTTACTCCTTTATCAGAGATGGTGAGATGTTCTGATTCAGAAGGGATATAACCAAGCTGTTCAATCAGAAATCCTGAAAGAGTATCATAATTTTCGGGTTCCAGCTTCAGATGGAATTTCTCATTCACCTCATCTATCAGTACAGAACCGTCAATGATATAAGTGTTTTCATCTATCTTCTCAAATTCAATAACTTCTTCATCGTGTTCATCGCTGATATCACCCACAATCTCTTCTACAAGGTCTTCAACTGTGACGATACCTGAGAAACCGCCGTATTCGTCGATCAGGACAGCCATCCTGTTGCGGGATTTCTGCAGCTCCAGAAAAAGTTCATCAGTATTCTTGCTGTCCGGTACAAAAAACGGCTCGTTCAGCAAGGTACGGATATCCATGTCCGCAAAAGCAGTCTTTCTCATTTCAAGCATAAAATCTTTCATGTGGAGGATTCCGATGATATTGTCAATCGTCTCCTCATAAACAGGGATTCTGGAATGTCTGGATTCCAGGATGGCATCGATATTATCCCCGAAAGGTTCGTCTATATCTATAGCAAACACCTCACGCCGGGGGACCATGATATCCCTTGCAGTTTTGTCGTCAAATGAAAATATGGAATTGATCATCTCTTTTTCAATCTCGTTAAACACTCCGGCTTCACTTCCTGTTTCAAGAAGCGCCTTAATCTCTTCCTCAGAGACAGCTTCCTCCAGATTTTCAGTCTTCATCCCGATCAAATGCAGAAATCCGTTAGTCGATAAGGAGAGCAGCCTGATAAAGGGTGAGAGGATCTTTGAGATCGCGTAAATAGGCTTTACTACAGCAAGACTAAAAGCCTCAGCTTTCTGCAAAGCAACTCTCTTAGGTACAAGTTCTCCAAAAACAAGAGTGAAATAAGAAAGAATGATCGTCACGACCACAACAGCAATTGTACCGCTGTAAGGTATCCCATATTTTGACAGCCAGCCGCCAAGCACCTGGGAAATACCCGTGGCAGCAGAAGCACTGGAGAAAAAGCCTGCCAGAGTGATAGCTACCTGGATCGTGGAGAGGAACTTTGTAGAGTCCTCAAAAAGATTTTGAATGAGAAGTGCCTTTTTGTTTCCCTCCTCAGCCAGCTTCCGTATCTTGTTCTTATTAACGGAAACCACCGCCATCTCTGCCCCGGCAAAAAAGGCGTTCACCAAAGTTAAAAATACCAGAAACAAAAGTTGTAAAAGAATACTTGTCGCGTCAGGGTCACCTGAGTCCATGATGCAAAAACCTCCTATTAAATGATTTGTATTTCCATTAGTAAATGGAAAGTTGATTTTTGAGTGTGAGTATAACATAGGTTTGGGGAAGATGCAATATGGGTGGGGATTAAATTTTGATAAAATAAATTGCTGTTTAGGGGAGTAACAGGACGCTTTGTGCGGGAGGCGGTGAGCCGTCAGGAAGGGGAGCGGTGGGGTTCGTTGTTCTGTCCGACCGCTGCGGAGTGAAAATCTAAGGCTCCGTGCCCCGCTCGAACCGCAAAAATCGGCCGGAAACTCGGTGCGTTTGCCGATGCAACCGCCCCTCAGACAGCTC
>QGGY01000004.1 GCA_003148945.1 Murimonas intestini
AGCCTTCGGGACCTTAGAGTTTCACGACGCAGCGGTTCGGACTGAACCACGAATCCTCCCGCCCGCCTGTCCCTCATGCTGATTCACTGCCTAAATGCAAAGCGTCCCTCCCGCCCCTAATCAGCTAAACAGCAACTTACCTGCAGTCCATCGCCGCCTCATACGCTTCCCGTACTGCTTCGAGGGCCTGTCTTGGGGTGGCGGCGTCTCCTATGCAGTATACTTTGGAAAACTTGTCTTTTATTTCTTCATACAGCTTGTTCACGGGCCTGGAACCGCAGGCATAGATGATGTGGGTAAGGCTGTTAAGTTCTGTCACCTGGCCCCGGCATTCCACGATGGCGGCATTTTCTTTGACTTCAAGCAGGCGGCATCCTGTCTTCATCTCAATACCCATCTGAGCCAGTCTCTTCATCATTGGCACTTGGTTATTGACTACCATGCCGGCGCCGATTGCATCAGCCATTTCTATCATGGTCACATGCAGAGGGCCTCTTGCCTGATGCACGAGAAATTCGCATGTTTCACAGCCCACGATTCCTCCGCCGACTACAAGGACATTGCCTCCCAGTACCGGAACTTCCTCTGTAAGGACCTGCCATGCATTCACAGCCTTCTCCTTGTCGATTCCCTTTACTGGCGGAAGAGAGGGCTCTGCCCCTGTCGCTGCCACGATGACTTCGTATCCTGCAACTTTTAACATCTCAGCATCTGCTTTTGCTCCAAGACGGATATCCACAGGAAGCTTTTCCAATTCTTTTTCCAGATAGATTATCCACCTGCTGATCTCCTGTTTATGCGGCGGGATGCATGCCAGGCGCATCTGCCCGCCAAGCTGCTCTTCTTTTTCAAACAATGTAACATCATGGCCACACATGGCAAATGCTCTTGCCGCCGCCATACCTCCAATCCCTCCGCCGACAACAGCTGTCTTTTTAGGGGTATCGCTCTTTGTAAAGCAGAATTCCTTTTCTCTCCCCAATGCCGGGTTGATCACACAGGAAGCATGTCTTCTGTTGCTCTGTTCACCTACACATCCAATTACACATGCAGTGCATGGCGCGATCGCATCTGTCTCCCCGCGTTCTGCTTTTCCTACAAATTCCGGATCTGCTAAAAGAGCGCGTCCGATCACAACACCATCTACCTTGCCGGAATCCACAAGATACTCTGCGTAGGACGGCTCATTAATCTTTCCTACCACAATCACAGGAACTTTAGCCACATTTTTAATGGCCTCTGCCTCCGGCACATTGACACCCCTCACCTCTCCGTGGCAGGGGATGATCTTGTTGCACTGCTCATACTGGGTCCCGCCGCTGATCTCGAAAGCGTCAACCCCGTGTTTCTCCAGCATTGGCACCAGGTACAGCATATCCTGCAGAGTATTTCCCTGGCTGTTTCTCTCGCTGCCGCTCATACGGAGAATGACAGGGAAATCTCTTCCGCATTTTTCCTTAATGGCATCCAGAACCTGAAACAGAAGCCTTGCCCGGTTATCCAGGGAACCGCCGTACTCATCTGTCCTCTTATTCCGCATTGGTGAAAGGAATGAGCCCAGCAGCATATAGGCATGTGCACAGTGAAGTTCAATTCCGTCAAATCCTGCACGCTTTGCATCATAGGACGTCTTTGCATACTGCTCAATGATAGCAGGCAGTTCCTCTTTTTTCAGCTCTCTCGTCTTCTGGCCCATAGAATTTATGTATGTACTGCTGGCTTTTGGCGGTATACCCATAAACGCACTGATGCTTTCCGGACCAGGGTGGGTTATCTGAGGAATGATCTTTGTCCCGTATTTATGTATCCTGTCCGTAAAAGTCCTGTAGGATTCTATGCTCTCCTCACTTCTGAAACAAAGAGTATTTCCCAGATATGGCACATTTGGATCCACTGAAAGTGCATCTGTAATGATGCACCCCACTCCTCCCTTTGCTCTGGCTTCCCAGTATTCCTGCAGAACTTCATTTACTGTCCCGTCCTGACTCTCGTATCCAAGTGACATGGGCGCCATAAATGCAGCATTTTTCATTGTCATTGAACCAATCTTCAGTTCTTGAAATAATTTTGAACTCATAATACCTACCTCCGTTTTTATTTTGATTATAGCAGGAGAAAGCGCAGATATTATATTCAAATATCAAGGTTTTATTATCATATTTTATCTACTTTCAAAACAATTTTTCAACCAGCCTCCGGGCCGCCCATACTTTTTCTGTACTGTCCCGGAGTCTGGTTCATATGACACTTAAAATACCTCAGAAAAGTGCTTAATGAGGAAAACCCGCACATAGTGGATACTTCCAGAATACTTTTATCTGTAGACTGCAGAAAACCGCAGGCGTAACTGACACGTATCTGTCCCAGAAGTTCTTCAAAAGATTTCCCAAAACTTTTCTTGATTACAGTCTGCACTGTATATGGCTTCAGACAGAATTTGTGTGCCAGATCCGCTTCTGTGATGTCATCATAAAAATATAGATTAATATATTGAAGAAACTGCAGCGCCACGCTCTCTGACCCTGCTGCAAATCCGTCATCACCCACCTGAGTCTTTTGATACTGTCTGGGCGTCATGCCGCAGTATTGGGCAAATACACGGTAAAATCCCTGCACACTCGCAAACTCCAGCAAGTCACTGATATATTCTATGGACAATTCCGAAAAATGAAGGAGGGCACATGCATTGATTACTTTTCCAAATTGGACAAGCTGATGGAAAGTATACCCGCAGGCTTCCTTGATCCGCCGGTTCAGAGTGACCGGGGAATACCCGCATTCCGAGGCTGCCTCTTCCAGAGAGGGAGTACTGCTGGCTGCCAGAACGATCTTCAGTATTATATCCCAGGCTTTTCTTTCTTTTTCAGCACCCTGTTCTTCCTCACCGATTTGCTCAAAGGCGTAACGGCAGAAATAAGCATGAAGCTCCAGCGTCTTATATTCAATCATATTTTTTCTCTCGAACCTGTCGCTGTTCTGCTCT
Organism: Murimonas intestini; assembly: GCA_003148945.1. Classification (GTDB taxonomy): domain Bacteria; phylum Bacillota; class Clostridia; order Lachnospirales; family Lachnospiraceae; genus Murimonas; species Murimonas intestini. Next base: position 2,984 of record QGGY01000004.1, read on the forward strand.
TCAAGCAGATCCTGTATAAGATTCTCTGTACGTGTCTTCTCTCTTCCCGTCAGTCTGACTACAGGCTTTGTATCGTAGACAAGCTTTGCATTTGCATTTCCCGGATGCTTCTCCCAGCTCATGTACATAAACAACCCGATATGGAACCTTACGCACACCATCTCAAGGCACTTTCTGACATGGCTTATGTAGTAAAAGTTGTGGGAATAAAGACAAAAAAGGCTGCCCTCCTTTGCCTCACAGGGACAGCCGTTTACCATGAACTCTCCTTCCCCGGACAGAACATAATACATTTCCACTCTCTCATGGAGCGATTGTTTCGTAGGCTTTGAAATCTTCATATATTCCACCTGAATGTCTCTCTCCATGTAATTACTGTAATGATCTATGCCGGTATACCAGTCATTCTGTCGTTTCATCTTCCGCCTCCTTGTGTACCACTTCACATCTCTTAGTTTCCCTCCACAGCTGCGATGTTATTTCAGGAATGACCGCTCACAATATCGTAGCTCTCAGCTATCATGCGCTTAACCTCTTTATCCGGAACCTTTCCATCGAGTATGACAGAGTTCCAGTGCTCTTTATTCATGTGATATCCAGGCACCACAGACTCATACGCCTCCCTCCAGAACACGATCCATTCGGGCCGGCACTTCACATTCACCCAGATATTCCCATTTCTTTCATAGATATAAGCAAACGACTTCTTAGATCCTCTGCAGCGCATAACAGTCCAGTTATCATCATGAAAAGGATAATCTTCATAGACATCCTTTAATGACATACAGAATTTTATTACCTCTTCTCTTGATTTCATCATTACTCCTTTCCCTATTTCTTCTCCCTGCAAGATGATATATGGCGGTCTGTATCTGCCTTCCCCCAGGGTTTTCCTTTTGATATCTGCCTTTGACTTCAGCTTATATCCGGTGGATTTTAATGTCAAGTAAAAATACGGGTAATATAAAAATGGCTGTTACTATTCACAGCCACTGTCCCGCGAGGTGTTTTCGTGCGAATTTCGCATGAAAATCCCGAGTTTTACAGCGCGAAACGGCGTTTTTGCCGATTCTGTGCATCGCGAAGCGCGTTACTGTTCGCAGAACCGCGTTTTTGCGGGGCTGTGAACAGTAACAAATGGCTGTGAATAGAAAAAAGTCCCTGTTCAGCTGAAGGCTGTCTGATTTTCAAACACACCTTGAACAAGGACTCTATATATAATGTATAAATCAAATCACCCATGGCATTCAACAAATGCACATGCAAACATGTTCACCCGACTTTGCCCGCGGTAATAACTCTCAGGCCAGGGACTCCTCCCCACCAGTTCATTGGATCATATCCCGCTATACAAGATACTTATCCTGAAGATTCTTAATATCTTCTTCTGTAAGTCCCACAGCTTCCTTCAGATAAAGATCCATTGAACCATATTTTTCATCTATGGCATCCAGCATCTTTTCCATAAATGCCCGGTCTACGCCTGTCAGCGTTCTGACACCCTCTATCACTGCAGGATCATCTGTCTTTTTAGCTGCCTCATCTGCCATGTACTCAATCTTTGCAGCATTAAAATCATTTGTCAGTGCAAAGTCATCAAGAATAGTCTCTCTGTCTGCGCCCAAAGCTGACAGCAGAAGCACTGCTGCAGTTCCTGCCCTGTCTTTTCCGCCTGTACAGTGCCACAGGACTGCTCCGTCTTCGTTTTCAAGCAGGATCTGGAAAAACTGGCGATATGCTTCCTGTGCATGTTCATCCATTGCCACATCCACATACATATCCTCATCAACCATACCGTTTTCTACCATAGATATCATGGCAGCAGCAGGATCATCCTGATATATGCCAGTCATAGCGTTTGCAGCAGATTTACCTGTATCCGAGCTCTCATCCAGTACCCTGACATTTGTATTTGTGACTCCCTCTATGTCCGGGTCCGGCTCAGATGATACCTCATCTGAAGTTCTGAAGTCTACCACCTGCTTCAGGTTATATTTTTCAGTCAAAATATTCAAATCTTCCTCTGTGGCCCCGGAGAGCTTACCGCTCCTGAGCAGCACATCCTCCCTGACATGTCTGCCGTCCGCTGTCTGATATCCTCCGATCTGCCTGGCGTTTTCCACCTTTTCAAGTCCCAGGGACTGGCTTTCCATTTTAAATCCAGCGAGAGCCCCCACGCTCATAACTCCGACCAATACCATACAAATTAATTTCTTCATTTTCTGCAGCATCCTCCAATCATCTCATGCCATTTACGGCACACTTATAATAGCGTCATGGAGTAATATAACAGAAAATTGTAAAATCAAATTCAAATATAGTTTACGTTTCTGTAAGATGCCCTTTGCTCAACTTTTTATATATCCTGCGGCTTTGTCTCCAATATCAGATCAAACGCCCTGGCGCAGGCTATGGTATCCTTATGGGGAATAACCTGGCTCTCGATCTCTCCCCTGGAGATACAGTCCATTACTTCCTGTATTTCATAAGAAAAACCGTAAACTGTCTCTTTATCCTGGAAAACCACTGGCTCTGTCCTCCCTGCTTCATATAGGAAGGCTTCCTTTCCGTAGTGGGGATGGGGAATCTCAATACGTCCCTTTTCTCCGCAGATAATAAGCTTGTCATCTAAAAGAGAGACTATGCTCGCATGCAGGGAAGCTATTTTATCCTTATAGGTAAGAACAATGTGGTCTGTATAGTCTACACCTGTAGCGCCCCACACAGCCTGGGCCTGAGTTTTCTCGATAATTCCTTCCAGAACATACGTTGTAATTTCATATGCATATACGGTAAGGTCATATGCCGCCCCTCCGCCCAGCTCAGGATTAAAATAACGCGTGTTTATATCCTGTGGAGCAGAAAATCCTATGGATGCCTCTGCAAAAGTCACCTTCCCGATCCTGCCCTCTTCAATCCATTTCTTTGCATTCTTTATATTCGGCAGGAACCTGCTCCACATGGCCTCCATCACAAAGACCTTCTCCGCCCGTGCCCTGGCAAATACTGCCTCTGCCTGGGCGCTGTTTAAAAACATGGCCTTTTCACACAGCACGGGGACCTTGTAGTCCAGGCAGAGCATGGAGAGATCATAGTGGGCATTGGGTGTGACAGCTATGTAGACACAGTCCGGCTTTTGCTCTATGAGCATTTTTTCATAATTGTCATAGGCAGCCTCTATTCCCTGCCCGTCCGCCAGCCTTCTGGCCTTCTCCATGGATTTGCTGGATACTGCCGCTACTTCACAGCCGTCCATACTTCTCACTGTATCACAAAATTGCTTCGCAATATTTCCTGAACCCATCACTGCAAATCTGAAATTTTTCATACTGCCTCCTGTAATTTCATATGCCCAGCAGGGCATAAATATTTGATGAGCTCATTTTACTACATATCTTTCACTTTATCATCTTAATTCTGAGATTTCCTTCTGTCTTTTCTTAGACAGACCTTTTATGATCAGTTCATATGACTTATCTATTATATCCTTCACAAGATCATCGGGCACCTCCCCATCCAGCCTGACAGAATTCCAGTGGATCTTATTACAGTAATACCCCGGAATAATATCATGATACCGGGCGCGCAGCCCCTCTCCCAGATCCGGCGGCAGCTTCACTGTCAGAAGATAATCCCTGCCCTCCTTGTCCTTACAGACAGCAGCATACATCTTTCCATCTACCATAAATCTTTTCCACTGCCACTCCACCTTAAAATCACTTTCTGCCCCCGGCTTATCCGCGCAGTATTCAGAGAGCCAGGGGTATCTGCTGTTCTGTACCTCCTTGAGCTTCCTGCACACTTCAACCCTTGCCCCCGGTGGATTATCCCCATTCTCCTCATCATTTGTAAAACTTATCAACAGTTCACAGGGAAATTCTCCACATTCCCCACAATGGACATGCCCCTTCTCCTGACAGCACTTCGCCAGCCTGCATTCCCCGTGAAATGGATTTCCGCCCGTCTTAATACAGCCGCCGCACCCAAAGTCTTCCTTCCACTTACAGTTCTCACAATCCAGTCCGCATCTTGTCGTAATCATAGTCTTTCTCCCATCCTTCGTCTTCTTTTATTATCCATTGGTAACTATTCAGCACTTTCACAGTTACATGCAGAAATCCATTTAAAATCGCTGGTAACGATGGGATTTCCTCACTCCTGAATCATGTTCAGCCAGTCTGCCTTAGCTGAATTAATAATATCTTACACGAAGTAATATGACAACAGTATGTCATGTATAAAGATTCTCATGATGAATTACAGGCCCTGCTCTCTGAAGCAGTTTCTAATTAAAATACCATATACAAAAACTGCCCTTTAAATAAACAAAAACGAGAGAATCAGTGAATCTTGCACTATTTCTCTCGTTTCTTTTAGCCTGCCGGCATTGCGCTGCTCTTATCTCTTTTCTTTCTTCTTCACCGGATAACAAACTTCTGTCACTAAATCGTCCGGGGTCTTGGCATTATAAGGGCTTACATGATAGATGCAGAAGGATGCTCCGTCATAATCATATCCGTTCTCACTGACCCAGTCAGCCACAGCCCTGTTTACCTTTGTCAGCTGATCATATCCGCCTTTATATGTGGCAGATGCTATCTGTACTTCCTCTACAGTCTTAAATCTGACATGCTCTGTATCCTCGTATGTCCCCTCCACGGCTGACTGTACCTCTACATCCACGTCACTTTCCTTGAATCCTTCATCATGGAAGATTGCCAGTCCGTAACACGGAACGGCAGGCCTGACATTCTGGGAGCGTATCTCATCATTCATTCTCTGCCAAAGCGTTCCCTCGCAATCATAAGAGGGGATTACATCCCTCAGACTTGCCACATATCTCTTAGGCATTGTTTTTAACGTAACCTCATAACCTGACATATTACCGTCCTTTCTCAGCCATCTGATAGTGCTGTCGATAACCTGCATCCGACGCCTGGCTTCCCTTGACTCTTCCTCTAACTCCTCCTTTTTCAGAAGCAGAAAATGCTCCAGTTCCTGAGGATCATCATACTTGTCCAGTATCTTCCCAATCATGGCCAGTCCGAAGCCCATGCCTTTCAGGGCCTGGATCTGCCCGGCTCTGGGAAGCTGTGATTCCAGATAATAGCGGTACCCGGTAAAGGAATCTACCTCGTTGGGAACAAGCAGGCCAATGTCGTCATAATGGCGCAGCATACGGATGCTGATTCTTGATAGTTTCGAAAAATCTCCTATTTTTAACATTCTTTATTCCTCACATATATGTGTAATTTTGAGCTCAAATACAGTATAAAGCATACCACTGTGTAAGAGTCAATACATATCTTGCCATAAGATCTCCATCAGCCGCACATGCCCTGGGTCAAGTTTTGTTGATGCTCATATATTAAAGTAGGGTAACTGTTCATTACTTTCACAGTTGCAAAGCAGGTTCATATTAAATATTTTGATGAAAGGAATATAACGCGTATGAAAACCGTTAGAAATATATTGTGTTTCCTGGTGCCCTTCCTTCTTTTTCTCACCTGTCCCATGGTTCTTTACGCCGAGAGCGCCAGGCTCTATCATGGAATTGACGTCAGCCAATGGCAGGGGGATATTGACTTCCAATCTGTCCGGGATGCCGGAATAGAGATCGTCTACATCAGAGCGGGCGAAGGTTTTAGCTATATTGACCCTTACTTTATATCAAATTACCAGAAGGCCAGGGCAGCAGGCATGAAGATAGGATTCTATCACTACGTGACAGCCTCCACTGCAGAAGAAGCCAGGCAGCAGGCCGATTTCTTCTATTCCCTGATCAGGGATAAGGTCATCGACTGCCGCCCGGCTATGGATTTTGAAAGCTTCCCGGAGCTCAGCGGGGAAGAAATAAATGAGATTGCCGCCGCCTATCTGGAAACTCTGGAAGGACATCTGGGCTACCTGCCTGCCTTTTACAGCAATTCCTATGATGCTTCGGCAGTCTTTGACTCCTCGTTCACAGAGTACCCGCTCTGGGTCGCAGATTATGAAGTTACGCAGCCTGAAAGCACAGGGGCCTGGAGCAGCTGGAGCGGTTTCCAGTATTCTGACTCCGGCTATGTCCCCGGTATCTCAGGCAATGTTGATTTAGATTACTTCAAGGATACGATTTTCACAGATAAGGAGCCAGCCCCCGAAGAACCAGGTGCCGGAGAAAATATTACGTACACTGTCAGAAGCGGCGATACACTGTGGGCCATCGCCCAGCGCTATGGAACTACTGTCTCCGACATTGCCTCATTGAACGGTATCTCCGACCCCAGCCTTATATTCCCCGGTCAGATACTGATAATCCCCCAGTCGGGCAATTCCGGCAGCGGCAGTACCGGCGGAAGCACCGGACAGAATCCTGGCGGTACACCTAGCGGGGAGACTTCAGACACTTATACAGTTAAAGGCGGGGATACGCTGTCCTGGATAGCTCAATATTTTGGCACAACTGTGCAGGAGATCGCCTCTCTGAATAACATTGCAGACCCTAACCTGATCTATCCCGGCCAGGTACTCCGGCTCCCCGGACAGGTAAACAATGTCATCTACCATGTAAAAGCCGGCGACACCCTGTCTGCAATAGCGCTGCGTTTTCATTCATCCACGGCAGCTCTTGCATATATTAACCATATCCAGAACCCTAACCTGATCTATGTCGGCCAGGTACTGGTCATCCCACAGTAAATGATTTTTTTAAACACGCTCAAGTATTGTTAAGGCTTTTCCTTATCATATCCAGAAAATATGCGTGTACTCCTGTGTCATCTGTGACTTCAGGGTGAAAGGATACTGCCAGCTGGTTCTGGTACCGTACTCCCACGATATGCCCTTCCACCCTGGCCAGGATCTCAGTTCCCGGTCCGGCGTCTTCTATATAGGGTGCCCTGATAAAGCTCATGGGCACCCTGCCCACATGGGCCATTCTGCACTCTGTATGGAAACTGCCCAGCTGGCGTCCATAGGCATTTCGTCTGACCGTGACGGGCAGAGTGCCAAAGTAAACGGCCTCATCATTGGAGATCTTTTCTGCAAGAAGTATCATTCCTGCACATGTTCCAAATACAGGAAGTCCTGATATTATTTTCTCCTTCAGCGGTTCTTGCAGCTCCAGCCCTGACATCAGCTTTCCCATGACAGTGCTCTCACCCCCCGGCAGGATAAGACCGTCAAACGGCCTCTGCAGATCCTGCTTCTGCCGTATCTCAAATACTTCGGCCCCAAGCCTTTTAAGCATTCGTTCATGTTCTGTGAATGCACCCTGCACAGCCAGGACTCCTACTGTTATACCGGCGCCCTTCATCTATTTGCCCCGCTCTGCCATGAGCACTTGGATCTCCTGCTCATTGATGCCCACCATGGCCTCTCCCAGGTTCTCGGAAAGTCTGGCCAGCATGTGAGGATCCTGGTAATTCGTCACAGCTTTTACTATAGCCTCCGCACGTCTTGCCGGGTCTCCTGATTTAAAGATTCCTGAACCTACAAATACTCCCTCGGCCCCCAGCTGCATCATCAATGCCGCGTCAGCCGGTGTGGCTACTCCTCCTGCGGCAAAGTTCACAACAGGAAGTGAACCATTCTCATGAACGTACTGTACCAGTTCATACGGCACCTGCAGTTCCTTTGCCGCCTGGAACAGCTCATCACCGCGCATGGACACAAGTCTGGCGATCTCCTGGTTCATTTTCCGCATATGACGCACTGCCTGCACAATGTCTCCTGTCCCCGGTTCTCCCTTTGTGCGTATCATGGAAGCCCCCTCACTGATTCGTCGAAGGGCTTCCCCCAGATCCTTGGCGCCGCACACAAAAGGCACCTTAAATCTGGTCTTATCAATATGGTAAACATCATCCGCCGGAGAAAGTACTTCACTCTCATCTATATAATCAATCTCTATGGCTTCCAATATCTGTGCTTCTGCAAAATGACCGATCCTGCACTTGGCCATTACAGGGATAGTAACTGCTTCCTGTATTCCTCTTATCATTCCGGGATCGCTCATCCTGGACACACCGCCCGCAGCCCTTATGTCCGCCGGAATCCGCTCCAGCGCCATGACAGCACATGCGCCTGCCTCCTGGGCAATACGTGCCTGCTCCGGAGTAGTCACATCCATGATGACTCCGCCCTTTAGCATCTGCGCCAGCTGCTTGTTTAACTTATATCTCTCCTGATCCATACTCTGTCTCCTTTCAATGTCTGACAATGCCAGCAATTATAGTAACAAAACGTAACTGTGACGGGACTTGACAGTTACAACAAGACTAAAGATATCATTTATTTGGTTTGTTTTAAATATCCAGTTATGATATTTTTAGCCAGTCCAGTTTTGTTTGTCAGGAGCACAGCAGCAGGCTCTTCGTTATTCGGATGTCAGGCATCCTCCCCTGTTCCTTCTGCATTTTCCGCCGCCTTCTCTGCAGCTTTTTCCGTATCTTCTTTTATGCTGCGCATCCTGCGGAAATATGAGCTCATCTCGTCAGCCATCCCTGACAGACGGTTCAGCAGAGTGGAAAAATCCGTAAGCATCTCGTCATCTTTAAAGTATGGATAAACTATATCGTGATCGATCTCACTCCATCCCTCCTCAAAAAGTGTCCTTCCCTGGATCTCCACATAGTACCCCTTGTACTTAATGATGTAATGGAGGGAGCGGTAGATTCCGTCAGACCTGATATCTATGATGTCCTCGTCATATATCCTGCTGTCACCTGTCCTGCGGTATACCTTAGGCCTCTCTGCAATATAATAGTGGGCCTCATTTTCGTCAAAGTCATGTATTCTGTCTTCAACATAAAGATCAGGATTATTTTCAAAAACCGATGTAATATACTTATGAAAATAGATCCAGTCCTCCCGGTAAAGGAAAAATACCCTGATTCCAATCAGATCAGTAAGATACTTATAATAATTGCTTCTGTCGATCTTCTCAAACCGTTCAAAATGCTCGCATCTCTTTCTGATAATCTTTTCCAGCAGATGTCCGGGAGCTTTTATTCTGTAGCGGTAAGAATGGATACCTGCCTTTTCAATATCATAAAGATAGTCATTCACAAAATCTTTGCCTATATTTCTCAGCTTCTCTTCCCGCTGTATATAGTCCTCACATATGGCCGTCAATTCATCCCAGCTCAATGCCGATGCTTCCAGCTCCGACTCTTCGATGTTATATTTAGTTAGAAATTCTTTTTTATCTATCATCTGTCACCTCTGAAATGTGTGCTGTCTTATCTGCCGAAAACACCGCAGCAGCAGATCTGCTTAAAAGATCCACTGCTGCGGTGCCTGATCAGGACTTGATTCTACTTCTTTTTCCTTCTGGCCTTAAACATCTCCACAATACCCACCATTTCTTCTGAAGGGTTGGATATTACTGCAGTCTTTATGACTTCACAGGGCGGGGCTTCAACAACTGTATCTACAGCAGCCTTTACCGCTGAGACGCTGCCGCTCACAAATATCAGGGCATGTCCTCCGCACTTTGTATCCTGTGTCTCATATTTTACATCTGCAGCCTTCAGCATCTGATCCGCCACTAATATTGCATTGGCTTCTCCCAGAACCTCAACTAATCCGAATGCTCCATACGTCATAAATATACCTCTTCCTTCCGCACATTATTTATTAATTGTTATCGCCATTGCTTTTTCTGTATCGCCAGCTGGTGATGCGATAACCGAATGGGCGGTGATCCTGGAAATCGGTTCTGCAGCCCTGAGGGCAGCCTCCATCGCCGCTTTGACATCTGATATACTTCCCCGCATCTTCACACAGGCACCTGCTTTGAGACGGTTCCTCTCCACACCCTGGATCTTGACAGCCGCTGTTTTAGCTGCTGCATCCAGCGCTACAAAACAGGCACACTCGCTGTCCAGTTCAAAAATACCTATCGCCATGCCTTCATAATTTTCAGCCATATATGCCTCCTGTACACTACCATACTATGAGGTTATTATATCAAAATCTGTGCAAGAAGTACAGCTCATATTCTTTAATGCATATCCTTTATTCAATAAATAAGGCCTGAAATACCCTGTTGAATCAGACATGGGCAATATTTCCTCTTTTAACCGGATCCCCAGTTCTTCTGCCATGTACTTACGTCTGCGGCACATGCGCTCCCAGGTTTCGGGATACTTGCTCCGGATCTCATCACGCAGGGCTTCATCTGCGATCACAATTCCATCTTCAGCACTCGCTCCTCCGTACCCTGCACGTTTTGGAATAATATCCATCTGCAGCATCATACCGCTTTTTAAACAGATGGCTGAGTCCCGTTCAATGGGAGAAGAGAGCCACTCTTCCGAAGAAGTCAAATGTCCGGGATTTAATACCCAGCCATATTCGCTTTTCGGGAGTACCCGCTCTATGATCTCATAGAGTTCTCCCCCTGTCACCCCGATTCCCACTGTCTCAAACCAGGCTGCCGCCGCTGCAAAATACGGCACTGCCATTTTCTCCATATAATCACAGGCCTTCTCCGGAAGGTCTTCCCTGCAGCGGGCTATGTATCCGGCCCGCGAAGTCAATCCTCCCCGCAGTCCCATAGTCACAGAAAACGTATCTCCCAAAGCAATCTTCTTATTTCTGGGCGCCACCTCAGCGTTTGTAAAACGCTCCCCCGTGGCGCAAATTGTCTGTACATTCACAGGCTGGCCACTGGCGGCGAGAAAGTCCGCTATCTCAAGTTCTGTTTTTCCTGTTTCCACCTGCTCAAGAGCCTCCAGCACACAATCGGATGCAAGGGCGGCGCCGTATTCAAAGTGGGCGATCTCATTAGCATTGTTCAGCACCCTCACTCCTGTATCCGGTGAAATGAACAGACCCCCCTCGTTTTGAACACGTCCCTGCTTTCCCACTGCACTCTTAATACTCTCCACTATCATGTATGGAACTTCAAAAAGCTGTGCGTTGTCCTCCTTATGGGAAGTAAATAATTTCCATCCTGCTATACCGATACACATTCCCTGACTGATTCCCGCCTTTTCAAAAAGCTCTCTCAGAGTAAACTCTGTTTCCATGGGCTGATTTGGCAGGGAAAAATGGGGTACATGTATCACAGTATTTTTTATTCTGCAGTAATTTCCCATACGCAGTGACTCATTGCCCAGCATTAAAAATGCTTTTCCGTCCCGGTGGAGCACAAGGACCGCCTCCTCAAAGCGCGGCTCAAATCCTGTCAGATATCCAAAATTTCCGCCGTGTTCCCGGTCTGCATAGACACAGAGCACATCTGTCCCTTTTTCTTCCATCTGTCTTAAAACTTTATTCAGGCGCTGGTCCATCGTCTCTTTTGTAAGGCTTACCGGACTTTTGGGCCAGTGCTGCACAGGAGGGTTTACTTTCTGGTAACTGATATTCTGATATGCTTTATCCACGTTTCCACCATCCTTCCCACTCTCCGTCCATATCAAACTCCACATCCGCCAAAGGGTAAAAATCCTTTCTCTCTTTTGCATAAGGGATCATCCTGGGCTTCTGCGGAGCATTTCCCGGTGAGAATACCATGTATGCGGCGTTAGCAATCTCCTCAAGTTCTGCATACAGATATCCCAGCTTTATGCAGATCAGATCATACTCCTCCAGATCGATATCCAGAGCTTCAAACTGCCGGGGATCAGTGTAGGCATAACGCTCAGCATTCAGAAGGATATCCGTGTTCCCTTTTCTTGCAAGAGCAAAAGGCATGGATTTATTAGAACGGCTTTCCGGGATCACTCCAGTCCGGATCAGAGTGAAACAGCCTTCCACAGCTGTGCTGGAAGAGTCCAGTTTTCCCCCTATGGAAAGTATCAATTCCTCTCCAGGCTCCCTCTTTGTACAGCAGTTTACCGCCTCCCTGTCTGCAATTCCTGTAATCAGAATTTTTCTGTCCGCACAGGACGGATGTTTCTTTATATACTTCAGAATGGCATCAGCCATGAATGCGTTATCTCCGGATGTTCCTGCCGTTACATTATCACCGGAGTCTGACAGAAATACCTTCTTCATATTTCCGGCCCTTTTCAGCGCCGTATGCAGCCCCTCATCCACTTCCAATGCCGGGATGTTAAAATGAAATTCCCTGCGCAGTGACCATATTTTATTCACAGCTGCTTTTACCCTCTTTTCCAGCTCCTCTGAAAATTCCCAGGATGTCACTGCCAGACTCATATGGTTTTCCATTGAATCAGACCAGATAAACCCGCAGAACCAGGATACTTCCATCGCCAGTTTGTCCCGGACAATGGCTTCTGTGCAGCTTTGGATCTCACAGGACGGGAACTCCCCTGTAATAACCATTTCCCCCGGAAAAGTCATGGGAATGCTGATGCATTTAACTTCCGGTATTTTTCCGCTTTTTAAGCTGGAAATCAGAGCCCTTACAGCTCTCTCCCCTGTTTCTGTTTCATCTACATGGGGTGCAGTCTTGTATGCAGTCACATAATTCAGTTTTTCCGCCAGTTCAGGAAACATATTTCCATGAAAATCAAATGAGGCAAAAACAGGCACCTTCTCCCCGTATTTTTCCCGCAGCTTTTTAATAAAGTACAGCTCGCCGCTCCCCACCCCTTTGATATACATAGCGCCGTGCATACACAGGTAAATTGCATTGGGAACTCCTTTGTCATTACAGGAGGAAAAGAAATCCTCTATGAATTTATCAAATTCCGTCCTGTCCAAAGGCGCCGACGGTATAGTTGTGGCAAATACCGCCGGAATCACCTCATATCCTGCTTCTTTAAACAGCCTGCACTGGGGCAGACAGTCTAACAGCTCTGCCCCGTGATATCTCCTGAAATCATTATATACCATCCTGACGCCGGAAAATGTATTAGCTTCCTGATGGATGCCGCCTGCTAATACCTTCATAATACTGTCTGGGGAATCTGAATGGCTCCCTGATGGTTTTTATCAAGGGAAAGTACCTGGGCAAAATAATCTTCCGCTTTTTCTGCATTTCCTTTTCCCAAATGTCCAAGCGCCATCATAAACAGACAGTGTATCCTGTTCTTTACATTCAGATCCTCTTCAAAAATCAGCAGATCTGGCAGTGATACGGCAAAATAATCTATTTTCACATCATCAAAAATATGTTCTTCCCCGTAACTGATCAGCTTGTTGAATCTGCTGTGTGCTTCCTTCATTTTACCCAATTTTGCCATGGCAGCGCCCTGATAATAGATCATCTCCGGCGGCTGGTCATTGTAATACATGGCCCCTACAGGTTCTGACAATCCCCTGGAGGCTTTTTCAAAACATTCCTCTGCCTTGCTGGTTTCCCCTGCTTTTTCATATGCGATACCCAGGTAATAATAAATATGGTTTTCCTGTGCTCCCTGCAGTTTTCCCTCTCCCAGATTCCATGGATAAGGTCCTGCCGCCTTTGTAAGCAAAGAAACTGCCTCCTCATAATCTTCCCCGGCAATGGCTTCTTTTGCCAGCTGTATCAGGGATATAATATACTGTTTCGGAATCTTGCCTTCTCCGCCCTCCCATGGATGGAATTTTCTGTTTTCCGTCACAGACAAAGCTTCCCGGTAATCACCTGTTGTATTTAAAAGGGTGACATACTCCACAGTCAGATCATCCCTGTCTTCCACCTGTTCCATGTGCTGCTGTAAAAATTCCAGACGTTCTTTTGCAGATATCCCTATTTTCTTATACAGCTGGTCCAGTTCCATCAATACGCGGGAGTCATTTTCATCAATCTTATAAGCAATTTCCAGTTCTCTTCTGGCAGCCTCCCTGTCATCCTTTTTGTTAAAATAAGCAAGCGCCAGATTTCTATGTGCTGTGGGGAACTCCGGTTTCAGTCTGGCTGTCTTTTCCCAGTTCTCTACTGCTGCCTCATACTGTTTTTTATCATATAAAAGGTTGCCCAGATAATAAGCCGCCATCGGCGTATTTTCATTCTGCTTCTGCACAGCCTCCAGGACCACAAGATCCTCCAGGCGATGCGGAAAGCAGTAGTCGCTGCAGGCTTTTTCACCTTTTTCAATAAATGAGTCAGCCTTTGATTTGTCTCCTCTTATCCCTTCGCAGTATGCAAGATAATAGTAAAACAGAGGATACACTTTTCCCTGTTCACAGACGGATATATAATGATTTAAAACAGTCTCTGCCTCTGTAAGCATGCCTGCTTCCATATAATCAACCGCCATCTCCAGATATGTCTGATGGTTTCCTGCCAAAATCCTGTCCGCTTCTGCCCGGTAATCTGCTCCCCCGGCTTTTTCTTCTTCCTGGATAAAGGAAAGCTCATAACGGCTGTTCAAATCCAACACATCAATTTCTTCTGCTGTCTGCGCCCATTTTTTTGCCTCCTGGATGCGTCCCATCTTTCTCAGGATAGCTGCCTTTAAATTTCTGGCCTTCATATTATGATAATTCCTGACAATTGAGCGTTCAATATGCTCCAGGGCTGTCTTATAATCCCCCTGAATACATGAAATACAGGCGAGATGATAGAATGCCGGATCCTGCCATGCCCCGTTCCAGGTGGCTTTGTAGAAGGCATCGTAAGCCTCCTCCATTTTTCCCTGATACTTCAGACAGAGTCCAAGATTGTACAGAGGTTCTCCGTCTTCAGGATTTGGATTGGAGCGTGTCATCTTCTTAACCGCCTTCCGGAAATATGCTTCGCTCTCAGCAATCTGTCCTCTGGAAAATAAAAGCCTTCCGTAGGCATTATTCAGCCTGATATCAGTACTGTCCCTGCGCAGCCCCTCTTTATAGTAATCTGCAGGCTCATAGGTGGCATGGCGGTATTGTTCCAGATGCCTGCCATACAGATAAAGATCTTCTGTTGTTTTTGCCTCTTCAGGAAGGGGAGCTTCCTTTGCCGGTTCCGGGATCTGTTCCACCTTTGGCTCTTTTCCCTGGTAGGATACAAGTTCTTTTCCTTTTTCATTCAGAACACAGACCCTTACATCCCACTCCTTCACATCCGGCTGCATATCTATTTCTTTCTCATAGATATCCACAGGGGACAGATCCTGTACCTCTGTTTTCCACAATTTCCCTTTTAAATATACATTGATCTGTGCATTATTTTCCACACCGGTTGTATATACCGTGACATTTGCTTTTCCGTCCTTTACCTCCAGCCCCAGTGATGCGTCTGTTGTAGCATTTTTTACCATGCCAACTCCCTTATACGGCATAAAATACTGGGTAAATACCTTTTCTTCATATGGAAGCATCCAGGTGAAATCCGGCTGGTTGTCTGTGAAACATCCTGTCATCAGTTCAATATACGGACCGTCCTCATCCGTCAGGTTTCTGTCCCAGGCCTGTCCAAACTCTCCGCAGCCCCAGGTCCACTGTTTCTTGCCCGGCGCTATGTGGTGGTCAGCCACATGGAGAATTCCCGCGTTCTTTTGATAATCATATCCGCCTACAAAATTATAGTCTGAGTGATATGCCATATAGGAGGTGGGAACCGGAATATTTTTATACCTGGAAATATCCACGCCCTCTGAATAATCCATCTTGTAATAAGTTCCCGTAGCAATGGGAAAACGGGAAACATCACGTTTTCCGTGGTCCATAACTGCATGGACATCCGGAGGAAAAACAGACTGTGTATAGTCATTTACAGGAACTGCCGGGTTCGCCCACCATAAAAAAGTCTGCTCCATATTGGTGCGGTTATAAAGCTGCGCCTTAATTTCCAGATAAGCTTTTCCAGGATATAGAGTAAAAGCTGCCATGCCCTTAGTGCGGAACATATTTTCCACTTCACTTACATATACCGTACAGCTGCCGTCTTCATTTTCAGAAAAGTGCCAGCTCACCGGATCGTATGTACTGGGCCTGTGATGCTGGGGCCAGTTAAACTCAATTCCGCCCGAGATCCAGGGGCCTGCAAGCCCTACAAGAGCCGGTTTGATAACATGGTTGTAATAGACGAAATCATAATTATTAGTCTTATCTGTCGCTCTCTGGATCCTGCCGCCCAGCTCCGGCAAAACCATAATCTTCAGATATTCGTTTTCCAGGTACACTGCATGGTACGTCTGGTCTTCCTTTTCATCATAGATTTTATCGATGACAGGATGCGGGTATACTTTGCCGTTGCTCCCCTGATATACCCTTTTCTCTAAAAACATGGGGTTTTTATTTGGCTCCCCTATCGCATAAGTGGGGATCACCACATCTTCTTCCCATACGGAAACAATTTTATTCATTATTTCTTACCTCACATTATCATTTTTTAAATCACATACTTCGATCTGCAATGAAAACTTTAACGGATTTTCCTTTTTTAAATAATAAAGCGTATTATTTTTTTCTGCGATTTTAACATTGTCATAGTAACCGTTTGCCGGCTCCATTGCACAATTGTAATCTCCCCGAAAACCTCCCGCTGTAATCCATACCCCAAGATAGGGGAATTTTTCAGCGTCATAATGGTATCTGCACTCCACACCAAGTGCCGGATATCTGTATCCGCAGAATCCGTTTTCCAATTTTCCGTCTACGTAAAACTTAACCATGGCCTTTGTTTTTTTAGGAGGGACACGCTCAAAATCATAGCGCTCATTTACCCTGTCATACCGTTCGCCGACTCTCCCCAGCTCTTCACTCTCAAAAACATTTTCAAAACGCTCTGCTTCGTCAGAATACAAAAACTGCATATCCTCTTCATAGCGCATCAACCCGTGGAAAGTCCAGATACAGGGAAAAGGCTGGTCCCACTGGTTTTGTATATCATAGTCCAGAATAATCTGATTTCCTGACAGAGTGATTTTCTTTTCATACACATAACCAAATCTTCTGCTGCGGTATTTCAGCCGGACTCCCTCTTCTTCCCTTATCCACCCAAAGCTGCTGCTCCATATTTCTCCATGATCCGGATATATGTATTCCTTCCCGTCTCTTTCAACAACCGCCTCCGCAATGTTGGGAAAGGCCTCGTCAAGACCAGATGCATCATAGAGCGAAAAATCATCCCCCCATTCGGGAATCCTGTAAAAATCACCCGCATTCTGGGCTGCCAGCTCCACTCCTCTCTTTTTTTCAAAGATGGAAGCAATTTTCCCTCCCAGGGACGGCAGCACCACAACTGACAGAAATTCGTTTTCTAACTGTATTCCCTCCAGGTTTTTCCAGACTATATTCTGTAGTTCTGTCATAACTGCATTCCACGGACAGTTACTTTACCTCTTTAAGCCGAATCAGTAAACTGTCATAGTCTCCTTTTAAAATTAATGAAATACCTGCATTCATCAAAAATTCTCCTGTCTTGGACTGTTCTTTTCCATTTAACTCAAAACAGTAGCGTTTTTCCGGTTTCAGTCCTCTAAGCTTCAGGTTATACCAGGAATTCCCGTAACGCTCATGGTCGAGGAATACAAACACTGCACTCTCTTCCCCTCTCACATACTGTACAGCATGGATATCTCCGTCCCTAAAGGAACACAGACGGTATAAATCCCCCAGCTGAACTGTCTCACGGATCTGTTTATAAATTTCAATATATCCTGCCAGAGTTTCCAGCTGTTCTTCTGAAGTTTTATTCAGATCTGTACCGATCCCCAGGGAGCCGCACATGGCGCTGTACATGGAAAACTGCAGCGGGATCTTTCTCTGATCCATTCCAAAATCATCTGTCAGCCACGCCCTCATATATTTGATGGGATAAAGATAGCTGTACCACTCCTGCATATAAAGACGGTCATAAGCATCTGTATTATCGCTGGGCCAGTATTCATCAAAATATTTCATTGCCCCATAATCTACTCTTCCTCCGCCTGAAGCGCACGCTTCAAACTCCACATGGGGATGGCGTTTTCTCAATTCTTCCGCCAGGCGGTAAACCCCCTGGGTATTCCTAAACCACAGTTCCTTCCACTGGGATTTGTCATAATTGGCGCTGCCCATTTCCGCTGCATAGCGGTTCATATCCCACTTAATATATGAAATATTATTTTCTGCCAGCAGTTTATCAAAAAGTCCGATTAAATAGTCTACGACTTCCGGATTTGACATATCCAGTTCATACTGATTTCTTCCCATCAGCACTTCTCTTGTCGGGTAGCGGTAAATCCAGTCAGGATGTTCTCTATATAACCTGCTGTTTTCATTTGTCATCTCCGGCTCTATCCAAAGGCCGAATTTCATGCCCAGTGCATTTACCTCACGGATAAGCTTTTGAAGTCCTTCAGGAAATTTTTTCTCATCCGCATACCAGTCTCCCAGAGCTGCCGTATCATCGTTCCTGCCGTCAAACCAGCCGTCATCCACCACAAAAAGTTCCACGCCCATCTTTGCCGCACGTTCTGCAAGGGCTATCTGTTCTTCACACTGTACATCAAAGGTTGTAGAATACCAGGAATTATAAAGCACCGGCAGCGGCTTCTCTGCCAGAACCTGGGGCATCATATGCCGGAAGCAAAAGTGATGGAGTGTGTGTGTCATATCCTCAAATCCATCAGATGTATATCCTGCATAAACCGCCGGAGTCTCAAAACTTTCTCCCCCATGCAGTGTCCAGGCAAAATCCGTGTCACTGATCCCGATCAGGATATTGAGATAATCACAGTTAACAGCTTCAATTACAGTTTTAAAATTCCCGGAATATTCCAAAGCTCCAAAATACACATCCCCTTTTGTCTCCTCTGCATGCTTATGTACTAAAAAGAAGGGGCTTACTGTATGGGCCGTCAGGCCATATAAGCTCTCGTATACTTTTTTTCCTGCCTCCACAGGCTCACTGTGTGCCAAGAATTCCGCCCCCCAGCGGCCCTTATAGTTAATTGTTTCATATCCTGTGCCTGAAAGCCCGTATTCCGCAGAATATACGCTCTCCAGAATAATAGGCTCCTGTCCTCTATTTTCAAGAACACGCCATTTTTTTATAAGATTTTCTTCCTCATAGACATGGTAATGCAGATGTACCGCAAATGGATAGCAGATATCCTGCAGAACCAGCTCCAAATGTTCTTCACCGGCCTTCACTTCTGCCAGCCTGTACCTGAAGTCCCGCACTCCATCCGCAAACGTCACCTTCAGCGAAGTCTCTTTAAACCGCATTCCCCCAAATGAAGAACATTCTTCTCTGTATAACTGGGGTCCGCTGACATTCACTGTCTGGTTGCTGCTGGAAATATCAGAAAAATCACTCAGCTCATCAACTCTTTTTCCCCAATACCGGTTTTCAACCAGCCCTTCCTTGGTTAAACCCAGCACATAGCTGGCGTTTTTTGTATGAAGTGCAAATAGTTTATTATCAATAATGTTTACTGCCATCGTTTTCTCTCCTTATTTTTAATCAACCTTTTGTTCCTGAGGTTGCAATTCCCTCCACAAACTGTTTCTGGAAAAGCAGGAATAAGATTACCATAGGAACAATCGCAATCAGGGAGCCTGCCATAAGCTGAGGATAATCCACAGAATACTGGCCCATGAGGTTTACAAGCCCGGAAGATAATGTCATCTTATCGATGGACATATTGACGATCAATGGCCACATCATATCTTTCCATGCAAACAGCGCAGTAAATATGGCAACAGACACCAGGCCTGATTTTGTCAGCGGAAGCATAACCTTCCAGAAGGTTTTCCAGATGGAACACCCGTCCAGCACAGATGCTTCCTCCAGATCCCTGGGGATCCCCATAAAAAACTGGCGTAGAAGAAATGTGCCAAAGGTGCTGACAATTCCAGGAAGTACAAGCGCCTTGATGGAATCAAGCCATCCCAGTTTACTGACGATCATATACTGAGGCAGGATAAAAATCTGCCCCGGAACCATCATCTGAAGCAAGACAATAACAAACAGAAAATTTTTAAACGGAAATTCCAGCCTTGCAAACGCATATGCAGCCAGTGCACTGAAAAATACGGAGCCCAGCACACGAAAAACCACCATTAAAAATGTATTCATAAAAAATGTGGCAAACGGAAGCACCTCACTAACCGCCTTATAGTTTTTGAAACTCCAGGAAGACGGTAATATCTGCGGAGGGATCCTCAGCGCTTCAGCCTGTGTCTTAAAGGATGTCAGTACACTCCAGACAAAGGGAAGTATCATAATAAATGCCATAATTATCAATGCTATGTAGACCGCTGCATTCTTTTTGTTTTTTACTTTCATTTCTTACACCCCCTAATCATTATAGTGCACCCATTTCTTCTGCAATTTATTCTGGATCAAAGTCAGTATCATAATAATCACAAAAAGAAATACCACAATTGCGGAACCATAACCTCTGTTATACTTCTGGAATGTATACCTGTAAAACAGATATACGATAGATTCTACTGATTTAAAGGACGGAGATGAAGGTTTGAACATCATATAAATCGTATCGAACACCTGCAGTGAGCTGATTACAGTTGTCACTATTACAAAAAACAGGGTGGGCGATACCATCGGTATGGTGATTTTAAAGAATTTTGCTACAGGACCTGCCCCGTCAATCTCAGCCGCTTCGTATAATCCCCGCGGAACATCCTGTAAGCCCGCCAGAAGAATGATCATATTATAACCCAGCATACTCCAGATACCCACCACAGCAACGGCCGCCATTGCCAGGGACGGATTTCCCAGCCAGTCCGGCCCCGTTATCCCGAAGACCGACAGTATCTGATTAAACAGGCCAAAATCTTTGTTATACAGCCACTTCCATACGAGAGCGACAGCTGCCGGCGCTGAGACAACCGGAAGGAAATAGATGCATCTGAAAATTCCTTTTCCCTTGATCTTTACGTTCAGCAATGTTGCCAGAAGAAGTGACAGAAACACCCCAATAGGAACCGTAATGACTGCATAAATAAGTACGTTTTTCAATGAGCGCCAGACTTCCATATCACCGGCTAGCTTTATGTAATTGTCTAATCCCACAAATTTTAATTCTGCAAACCCTTTTGCCTCATGGAAGCTGTAATAAATCGACTGGATCACTGCCCAGAGATTCAGGACAGCAACCCCAATAACTGTTGGCGCCACAAATGCGTATGCGTATGCCCATGTTTTTACATTTCTTTTTTTCAATGTAAGACCGGGGTTTTTAATTTTTTTCTTTTTACCCACCATGTTACCTCCACTTCTTTAAACAGGCTGATTAATCGGGAAAGACCATACCTCCTGCTGCACCCTGGCTTTGGCTGCGGCGAAGTATGGTCTTCCATCATATACCTGCTTAGGTATAATTTTCAAACAAGCAACCGATTTCCGTATATGAAATCCTTACTGCATACTTGCATTAATCTCTTCTGTAATAGTTTTCATTGCATCCTCAACAGGAAGTTTAAGAGAGAACACCTGCGGCATGTATTCTTCCAGAATCGCACTTGCATCACTTGTACTTGTTGTAAATCCCGGGCTTGTATGTCCATACTCTGCGCAGGTTACAAAAGGAGACACATCTACTTCATATTTTGCGATCCATGGGTCCTGAGTACCGTTAAATGCAGGAATCGCAACACCGGATTCTGCCTGAAGCGTCTGTCCTTCTTCTGATCCTAAGTATTCTACAAGTTTCTTTGCAGCCTCAGGATTCTTAGTATTTGCAGCTACAGAAAATGCCATTCCGCTGCAGATCACACCTTTCTCCTTACCTGTCGGCAGTTCAGCCACTCCAAAGTTCAGTGTGTCTACATTCAGATATTCCGTGAGCATCCAGGAACCGCCAAAGTTCATAGCCACTTTGCCAGATTCAAAATATTCATCTGGTGACAGGTTTGCCAGATCCGCTGAATTCGGAGAATATCCTTTTTCAATAAAGGACACTGCATATTTCATTGCCTCTATAGCTTCCGGAGAATCAAAGGTACAGAGATTCTTTTCTTCATCAAATACTTCTCCGCCATTCTGCCATACCAGGTTCCAGTAAAAGTTCTGCCCGTCATTAGCTGCTGCGATACCGTAAATTCCTTTTTCTTTATCTGTGAGCTTCTCAGCTGCAGACATCATATCATCCCATGTCCAGTCTGCAGTAGGATACTCCACATTAGCGGCATCAAACAAATCTTTATTGTAATATAACCCTAATGTCCCGATATCTTTTGGAATACCGTAATATGCCTCGTCAACTTTGAAATCATCAACTACATACTGGGGGAAATTGCTGGCATTTGCCACATCTCCTGCAAGAACGTCTGATAAGTCCATCAGCATTCCGCCTTCTGCATAATTCTTCACTTCATCCGGATGCATGACCACAATATCAGGCATATTTCCGCCCTGTGCCGCAGCCTGCAGTTTTGTCCAGTACTCATCCCAGGGAACAGTTTCTACAGTCACCTTACAGTCTGGATTATGCTTCATAAAGCCTTCCGCCATCTTTACAAGTCCCGGCTCCTGGTTGGAGTCCCAAAAAATCATTTTCAATTCCCCGGAAACAGAACTTTCTTCTGCCGATGCATTATCATTCTCCGGCGCTGTACTTTCACTCTCTGCTGCAGTACTGTCTTTTTCCGCCTCTGTACTTTCAGTAGCTGCATTGTCTTTTTTTGCTTCTGTACTTTCGCTTTTGGCTTCTGTTGTGCCAGCTTCTGTTTTTGCTGTATCTTTTTCTTTTGCATTATCAGAACCGCCGCATGCGCTCATGGAAACAGCTACAGTTCCGGCCATCAGCAGAGTCATCAATCTTTTATACTTTTTCACGTTTTCATACCTCTCTTCTGTTTTTTTACGCACTGATTCTATATCATTTTCAACATTCTGCACAATATCACCGAGTATATATGTGCTTTTATTTACTATTATTGAGTATTTTATACAAATTCGAATTTGTTTTTGTGATTATATCTTACACTTTTCCCATTACCAATTCTACAGAGATTACTTGTACTTTTTTATATAAATCTTGCATTATAACGTGTTTTAATCTATAATATAAGTAAATCACAAGGAAAGAAGTTGTTTGCATGCTTGTATATGACCAGTATATCTATTCTGAAAAACCTGATTGTGACGATGATATTATTGTCTTTCATTCGGGTTTTTGTTCAACACTGCCGAATTACAGTTACGGAAAAGATACCAGGGACTATTATCTGGTTCATTATGTCACAAAAGGTAAAGGAACATATCAGACAGAGCAGAATACTTATCACCTGAAAGAAAATGATGGCTTTCTTATCCTCCCGGGAGATACAATCGTGCACACTGCAGATAAAAATGAACCCTGGGATTTGTGCTGGGTGGCTTTCTTTGGCAGAAAAGCGGAAAACTTGCTGAAATCTGCAGGTCTGGACAAAAAACACCTGATCTTCCATTATGATGAGGATGACTTTCTGGAAACATGTATTAAAAATATTTATAACGAAAGCCGCACAAATAAAAATATTTCTTATATCAACGCACATTTTTATCTTTTTATGGGCAGACTGGTGGAACAGTACAACAGGCAGCACAACCGTAAGCCTGAGCCTGTACGTTTTAATCCCTTTGATGACGCGATGATATATATACGGAGAAATATACGCTATCAGATTTCTGTGGAACATCTGGCAAATTATATGCGCCTGGATACTTCACAGGTTTACCGGATCTTCAAAGCCCACACCGGAAAATCTCCTCATCAGATGATCAGTGATATGCGGATAGAAAAAACATGTGAATTTCTGGAAAAAACAGACCTTTCCATACGGGAAATTGCAGAATGGATGAACTACGAATATCAGTCGCACTTCACAAAACAGTTCAAATCTAAAATGAACATGAGTCCTTCAGAGTATCGTGCAATGAAAAAATAAATTTAAGGAGGGATATCTATGAAGAAAATGGCAGCACAAAAAAAGGCCTGCATGATTATCGTTATTATCTGGATAGCGCTGGGAGCCTTGCTTATGACGTTATCACTGACAATAGGGAATAGTAATCCTGATACAAGACCTTTTTTAACAGTATTGAGAAATATCTATATAACTGCTGTTCCTGTCATCCTGATCATCGAGGCAGTCATACGCAGGGAACATGTAGTTATGACGGTTGTGGGGAGCGCACTTGTCTTTGCCCTCTCCCTGCTGCTTTTATGGTAGACAGTCAGAGCATAAAGATACCTGACGCGTTTCCCAGATGCCTGCCTGCTAAAAGGTAAGCTTTGGCCCTTTTTTGAAATGCTGTATCTTCCGGATAGTCTGCGGGGTCTTCCCGCACTGTCCGGAAGATCCTCAGCTCTGCATCACGGTCCGCTTCATTTACTTCAAATATATGAAATCGTTCCTGAAATCTGATGATATTTGAATCCGCCTTCATCAGCTCCTTTAATCCCGGATACAGCAGCCATGAATCGCACACAAAGTAATGGAAATCCGGGAACATTTTTTGTGCCTGTCTCAGAGAATCCTCACATGCATCAAATCTCAGCGGTTCTCCCTGGGGTATATGGATATTCAGGAGCATCTGGCCTTTTTTGATTTCAAATCCTCCTGTACTTATGTCTTCTCTGGCAGGATACAGCTCATACTGCAGCCTTCCCAGCCTGAACAGCTTCAGATAAGAGTGGCGCCAGAGCCATTCACACTCCCGAAGCCCACACTCCCCCGTCTGTGCATAGCAGTTCTCACACCATATCCTGTAATCTGAAAAAGTATCCAGATAAAGCTGCTCTGTCAGCCCCTTTCTCTGATAATCTTCATATGCTTCACATGCAAACATTACATAATAATAGAGAAAACGCCTGCTGCTCCCTTCTTCCCGGTTTACCTGCCTGTTAAATTCCTGCCAGTCCCTGAAAAATGTCTCCCGCACAGCCCTGTATTCTTTATCCTCTGTCTTAAGCCGCTCTTCCTCTATGATCCCGGCAGCCGCCTCCGGCATCTTCACCAGCACGCAGAATTCTTCCGGTGTTATTTTTTTTATGCTCACAGACATACCACCTTTCCTGTTATTCTGGATTCCTCAGCAGCCAGAGCCATCAAATGACTCTCTACAGCCATACTTGCCTTGGATGTGCTTTCCTCGTTACCCAGCCCTGCTATAAGAGCGGTAAAGTCCTTCATCATAGCTTCATCACTTCCGCTATGGCCTCCCTCAGTCTTGTGCAGGACGATTTTCTCATAATCGCCGGAAGCAAAATCCATGATTTCTATTTCTCCGCTTTCCATATTTCCCCTGATCTGCCCTTCTGTGCCCATGAGGTTGATGACGCGCTCACATTTATCCGTAAAAGCACACATTGTAAACGAGGCTGTGACCTGGTTCTCAAATTCTATATTTACCACCTGATGATCAACTACGTTGTTCCCGCACTGGAACACGCACCTTCCATAAGGGCCTTTTTCCAGAGCACGGTGCAGGGATTCCCTGCCGGTATCCAGGCTCACTGCGCGGTACAGATCACCTCTTGACGGATGCTCCAGATAGAATCTGGGTGCATAGTAAGGGCATGCATCCCTGTGCCTGCAGCCATCCAGACAATATTTGGGGGCATCCTCCGGGGCATTTTCTTTCTTAAAATATTTCAGGCTTCCAAACGAGCTGATCCTGGTACAATGGCTGTCTGAGAGCCAAAGCAGGATATCCATATCATGACAGCATTTCTGGAGGATCATGGGACTGGCTGTTCTCCCATCACTCCAGTTCCCCCGCACAAAACTGTGAGCCTGATGCCAGTACCCCACGCTTTCTATATGCTGGATACTCACAAGCTCCCCTATCTTTCCACACTCCAGAAGCTCCTTCAATTTCACGAAAAAAGGAGAATAGCGCAGGACGTGGCAGACGCTTAATATTCTGTCATACTTTTTAGCTGCCCTGCCCATCTCCATGATCTCCTCCCGCTCAGGTGACATGGGTTTCTCAACCAGTACATGATATCCCTTCTCCAGAGCCGTCATGACTGGCTCATAATGCATTCTGTCCTGGGTGCAGATAAGTGCGCAGTCCGCCATTTTCTCTTTTGCAAGAAGTGATTCATAGTTCTCATAGCAGTAATCTGTGCTGATACCGTGAAGTCCTGCCAGCATCTCCCTTCTCTCCCTGTTTGGCTCTGCCACTGCAACGATTTTCAGTTCATTTGGATATTTAAGTGCATAAGAAGCGTAGGCATCTGCTCCCCGCAAGCCTGCTCCGATCAAAACTGCCGTAACCTGCTTCATATTTTCCTCCCATTGGTGTTCCATGCAGCTTTTGCCTCTGGAATCACTTATAATCTTTAGGGGATATCCCCGTATATTTTTTAAAAAAATGCGAAAAGTATGTCGTATTTTCAAATCCGAGGGCATCCGCGATCTCATAAATCTTCATATCCCTCTGGCTGAGGTATTCCTTGGCCTTCTCCACTTTCTTCCTGTTGATGGCGCTGATAACTGTAGTTCCTGTACTCTCCCTGAATATCCTGCTCAGATAGCTTGGACTCGTGCCGATGCTTCTGGCCACATCAGAGACAGATATACATTTTTCATAGTTGTCCTGGATATATTTCTCACATTCACAGATCAGCACATTCTTCCTGCTCACAGCAGCGCTCACGAAATCTGCCGTACTCCTTATGATCTTTTCCATGATGCATACATATTCATTTACGTGGCGGCATTCATATATCCTTCTTGAAAGGCTACCCTGAAGCCCTGTCACGTCATAAACTGTTTTGCCGTATTCCGCCAGGATCTTCCGGCACTGGCTGCGGATGAGGATTCCCGAATTTTTAATCACGTTCGCCGTCTCCCCTGCGCATTTCTGCTGATCCAGAAGCACATCAAAGGCTTTCAGAGCTTCTGTTGTCTGCCCCCTGCGGATCAGATGCAAAAGCTCCTGCTGTTTTAAATCAGCTTCCTCTGAATAGTTATTTCCCTCCTTCTTCTCTTCTGAATAAAAATTGATTTTGCTCTTTTCATCCAGAAAGCTTTTTCCCAGCGCTTCCTCCGCCTCACTATAAGCCAGTTTCAAACAGGAAGCCCCCTTCTGTCTCCTGCTGACACCGATGTATACATACAGCTTCATGAAATTATCCATCATGTCTGTGATCTGGGCGCACTTTTCACTGATTTCTTCTATGTAATCTGCATCACTCTGCTTTAAATAGATGGCAAACATGTTTCTTCCCACTGCTAATCCACGGATCATTGCCTCTGCGAAAACCATTCCGAAAAAATTAAGAAGGCTGGCATGGATCTGCTTTCTCCTCCCGGATTCCACCTCTTCCCCCATTCTAAAATGCAGCAGAATGATAAGATATCCATCCTCCATCTGCAGTCCAAGGCCCGCCGCCCTGGCCTCAACCTCTGACTGCTCATACAGGGCGCCGTCAAAAACTGATTTCAGATAATTCTCCTGCAGGACCTGCAGATTCTCCGGCTTTTCCCTATCCTTTTCCCGCTCCAGCTCCTCCCTGGCCTTCTCCACTGCTGTGATCAGACCCTCAAAGGCGCCTGTCTTGGTGACATAATCCACCACACCGTACTTTATCGCTGACTGGGCATAGGCAAAATCGGCATAGGCAGTCAGCAGGATGATCTTTATGGGAAGCCGCCGCTCCCAGACCCAGCGTGCTATGGATATACCATCCTGCCCCGGCATCTTAATGTCCAGTATAAGGATATCAGGGCAGACCTTTTCTATATTATCCATGACCTCACAGCCATTTGAAGCTATATAGGCAGTCTTACAGCCAAGCTTCTCCCAGTCCACGAGGGTGGACATTGCTTTTCTCACAATTGGTTCGTCATCCGCTATCATTACTTTATACATGGTCCATATCTCCTAACTGCGCGCCGCCCTCATCCAGAGGGACACAGATATAAATACTGGTGCCCCCGTTTCTCCTGGAATATCCTGAGAGCCCGTATTCCTCTCCATACATCAGGCGGATGATGTTGTGCACATTGTTCAGTCCTACATGATTATGCTGCCTGTCCTCTTCCTGTGTTTCCATTGGAAATATCAGAGGACCGTCTTCTCCGAATCCGACGCCATTATCCTTTGTCTCTATGTAGAGCTTACCGCCTTCTTCATAAATCCTCACACTGACCACTCCATTTTCCATCATTGGTTCAATCCCGTGGATCACTGCATTTTCCACTATCAGCTGGATACACAGCTTTGGTATATAAAGCTCCTTCAGCTTTTCATCTGCTGTGACAGAATAAGAAAGCCGTTCCCCAAAGCGGTAGCTCTGCAGGTACAGATAATACTCCACATATTCCAGCTCCTGGCGTATCTTTACCTTCTCTGTATTTTTCCTGTATATCTTGGCCTGGATGAGCTGGGCAAAGGAGGAAATCATTTTGTATACTTCCTCGTCACCGTTCATTTTCGCCTCCAGCGCTATAGTATTGAGTACATTAAACATGAAATGAGGATTCATCTGCATCTGCAGGAATTTCACTTCCAGTTCCTTGATAGAGAGCTGCTTTTCATAGACCTGGTTTATCAGATGGCTGATATAAGCTGTCATCTCGTTAAAGGTATGGCTGATCTCATGGAACTCCTGGCTGGAATATTCAGGGAGCTTTGTCTCAAAATTCCCCTCCTTCACCTCCATAAGCCTGCCTGTCACTTCTTTTAAAGGTCTGGTCAGGTAATAGATCACCATTATAAACAGGACCGCTGCGGCTATCATAATCAATACAATGAGCATCACATACAGCTTTATTGAATTATTGAGCAGAGCCGCTGTCTGTCCGCTTGGCACGGCCGCCATCACGCTCATGCCAAGGCACAGCTCTTGCAGACAGAGCCTGTAGGATTTCCCATAGAGGCTGGCAGTATACGGCCTTTCTTCATATACAGTACGTACCTCCTGCCATCCCTGATCTTCAAAAAGCATGCGGGTACCGCAAACCGGCTCTCCCCTCCCCTCATACAAAAGCCACATGGAATCCTCATAGTTCTCCATATTTTCCATCATTCCCTCTATGGCATCCAGGTGTATCTCAAATATCAGCGTCCCCGTCTCCCTCATATTGCTGTCGAAGATGCCATAGGCAATATATCCTCTCTTCTCTTCCCCCGTATAGCATCTGGCATACAGTTCATTGCCGCTTCCCTCTGTTTTGAAACGGCTGAAAATATCCTGAAAATCCTTACTGCTTTTTTCAGCTTCAGAGTAGATCATGGCATAGTAGGATGCCTGTATAGAATCACCGCTTCTGTCAAAAAGACATACTTTATCAATCAGAGGCTGGCTGGGCCTCCCCGAATTCTTTGCATCATTAATGTCCACCCTCTTTTCGAAGTCAGCCTGCAGAGCCAAAAGGCCGCCTGGCTCATGGTCCTCCCTGCCCAGATAATCCATGATCTCATCCGACTCCCTGACACTGTATATGATCTCTTCCAGATAATCCATCCTGTTTGCTACATTATTGCATGTCTCAGTCAGGAAAAAATCCATATCATTGTTAATATATTTCCCCACGATAAGATGGATCGAGACTACCAGCACGATGCCGCCCAGAACCAGGGCTGCCAGTGTAATGCAGCAGTTGATAAGCAACATCTTGTTTCTCAGTGATTCCCGGCGGCGGCACTTTCTCCCCATAATTTTCCCCTCCCCTGTTCCACCTGTGCAAAACAGTTCTCGTACAGGCAGCTTTGCACTGCTTTTTCTCCATTGTAGCAATTATGGGAAAATACTTCAATGGTAAGAGGATGCACGGGAGGTGTATGACTATTTATTCCGCGGCCGTTGAGAGTTCCAGCTCAATTACAGTATCAGCCGTCTCCTCAACAGAAAATGAAAAACATTCTGGCGTTCCGTAGTTGATAAATTCACAGTCAGGGAATTCCCTGGCTACCCATGGGGTCATTTTGAGCATCTCAAAACCGTCTGACAGCCTCCTGGCTTTCTTCAGCCTGCCTTTTATCCCGGGCAGGGCTACAGCGCCAATGCTTTCCTCCATGATATGTGCATACAGGTAATTTCCCTTCCTGGTATATCTCCCCCACTCAGGTTTCTCTATACCGGAACTTCCGCATCCATAAATACTCCCGCCGTTTCTCTTCATCCAACGGCCTACTTCCGAGAGTACCATCAGCTGCCAGTCAGGTATCTCCCCCTTAGCTGTAGGAGATACATTTACAATCATATTTCCGTTTTTGCTGGTGCACTCCACCAGTTTCTTGATTATCTGTACAGCTGTCTTATGGTGAAGGTCCATAGGATTGTAGCCCCAGTTATTGTTCAGCGTAAAGCAGGCCTCCCATGGAATCTGCCTGCCGGACGGGGTCTTCAGGCCCGATGGCGGGATAATCATTTCCGGACAGGCAAAATCTCCCGAAAAAATATTGGGATCATCTGTCATCACAGACCCGTAATTCTCACCATTAGCCTCCAGTCTTCCATTTATGATAATTCCAGGCTGCAGGGCACGGACCATTTCTATCAGCTCTTCTCCTCTCCAGTCGTGTCCAGTATGGCCTTCATATGAGAAATCAAACCACAGGAGATCGATCTTGCCGTACTCAGTCATCAATTCATGGACCTGGTTATGCATATATGTAAGATAATTGTTAAAATCATGCTCTTTTCCCCGGCAGGCCTCATTATTTCTCTCGGGATGATACATATCACCATAAGCCGGATAATCCGGATGATGCCAGTCCAGCAGGGAATAATAAAAGCCCACCTTTAGCCCTTCAGCCCTGAAAGCCTCCGTAAATTCCCGGACAAGATCCCTTCTGCATCTTGTATTTGTGCTCTTGTAATCTGTATACCTGCTGTCAAAAAGGCAGAAGCCTTCATGGTGCTTGGCGGTGAGAACCGCATACTTCATTCCGGCTTCCCGGGCTGCCCTTGCCCACTCTCCTGGATCGTAACGCACCGGATTCCACTCATCAAAATATTTTGTGTATTCTTCCCGGGAAATCTGCTCATCGCTCTGTATCCACTCGCCTCTCCCCGGAATTGCATAAAGTCCCCAGTGTATAAACATGCCAAATCTGGCTTCCATAAACCACTTCGTCCGCTCACCGCGCTCTTCTATGATACCCATTTATTCTCTCCTCCCGGCTGTTCAGTAATTTCGCAGTTGCCTCTCCTCACTATTTGATTTTCAGCCTGCCGTGCTGCCTTCCTGTCTCTGGGCGCACTTATCCCTTAACAGCCCCAGCCGTAAGTGATTTAACAAACGTCTCTGAAAGCAGGCAGAATATCACGATGGTTGGCACCACCGCCACTATGATGGCAGAAAACATTCCGTTTAAATTCTTTGAGTAAGCTGACGTAAACTGTCCCAGCAGGGCCGGTATCGTCATCTTCTCAGGTGATTTAAGCAGAATAGAAGCAAAATAAAATTCATTCCAGTTATTCAGAAAAGCCATGATCCCGGCTGTTGCCAGGCCCGGCTTTGCTATAGGCAGTATAATCCTCACAAAGGTGCCGGTATATCCGCATCCGTCTATCTTGGCTGCCTCCTCCATCTCCTTTGGAATAGTGGAAAAGTAACTCTGGAGGATGAAATAAGTCACCGCTATGCCCAGCCCGGAATAAATAAAAATCACACCCGCCCTGGTGTCCTTCAGTCCCAGATCGCCTAACAGGCGGTATATTGGAAACGATATTGACACTGACGGGATAAAAAGTGTGGTAGAAAACATCAGTGTAACAAGCGCACGGCCAAAGAACTTCATCCGCGCCACCACATAAGCTGCCATAGCGACAATAGCAACACTGATAACCGTGGAAATGATCGTAATAATAAAGCTGTTGATAAAATAAGTCTGAATATCCAGCTTTGTGAAGATCGTTACATAACCGTCAAAAATCCACTCATCCGGCAGGGACAGACCCCCCGGATTTTTTTTAAATGATGAAATAAATACCCACAATATAGGATATACAGAAACTATCATTACAAGCAGCATAATGAAGTAGCGGAATATTTTTGCCCCCCTGCTTCCGCCTTCGCTGTGTTCTCCGTTTTTCTTTCTTTTACTCATGCCTTTGCCTCCCTATTCCCCATCCTTAGTATGGAACAGACGGTTGATGCAGCCTACCAGCAGGATACCCAGGAATATCTGTATCACCCCGGCAGTATTTGCCCTGGCAAAATTCAGCTTCTGACTCCCCAGAGCCGTCTTGTATATATAAAAGCTCAGGCTGTAGGTAGAATTATCGGGGCCTCCCCCGGAGATCAGGGCTATCTCATTGTACAGGAGCAGTCCGTAGTTAGCTGCTATGACTGACACAGTGCCTATCATTGGTCTTAAAAGGGGCAGTGTTATCCTTGTATCTATCTGGAGACTGGATGCCCCATCCACTTTAGCTGCCTCATAGATGCCCGGATCAATGGAAAATATCTGGGTCATCAGAAGCAGGCAAGAGGATCCTCCAAACAGCACAAAGCTAAATGTCACTCCCCAGAAAGCCCATTTCTCATTTGCCAGAACACTCACATTGCTGCCGGGCACTATCTTGTTGCAGATTTCGGTCACAATACCTCTGGCCGGGCTGTAGAGATTCAGGAAAATCAGGCCTATGGCCGCCGTGGAAATAATATTGGGGATAACAAAAGCGTTCCTTGTCATCCTCCAGCCCCTCTCCCGCTTTGAAAGAACAAGGGCTACCAGTACACTCCAGGGAATCTGGATGAGCATGGTAAGTATCACCCACTTAATAGAATTGATAAGAGCCCTCTGAAAATTGGCATCAACAGTAAATATTTTTCTGTAGTTGTCAAAGACGTGGTCCCACCCCAAAAATCTGGGGGCCACAAAGTTTTTGGAATTCCACTCACAGAATGAAGTAAAGAAAATATTGATCAGCGGGTATGCGTAAATAATAAGGTAGAGCAGGATGGCCGGCATCAGAAAATACAAAATAAAGCCAGTCCTCTTATTCAACCGAGATTTTTTCTTTTTCATTTTACCCTCCTTAAAACTTCCTGTCCGGGAAAAAGCGGGGACTATCCCAGGACAGTCCCCACTGCTGCGCGGCTTACATTTTATTGTGCTGCCTCCAAAGCCTGGTCGAGCTCTTTAATGACATCATCCACGCTCTTTGATCCATCTTTTAATCCGGCATACTTATTCTGGTATTCACCTTCCACATCTCCGCCAAAATTATTGCCCCAGCCCAGTGCTTTAATATCCGCTGTATTCAGCGTTCTGCAGGCCTCCACCAAAAGTTTGCCGGCCGGACTTTCTACTGTGCCGGCTGCCGCTTCATAATCTACAGCCGTGCTGGGAACCATTCCTATGCCGTTTTCCACTATCCTGCCCGCTATCTCCGGACTGGTCATATATTTAATGAATTCTACACAGATCTCTTTTTGTTCATCAGAAAGTTTATCAGATACTACATACCCGCAGCCCCCTGAGAGAAGACCTGCCTTTTTGCCGTCATCTGTAGGAAAAAGTGCCGGTTTGAGATTTTCGATCCCCGCTTCACAGTCTGTAAAATCACCTGCCGCCCACACGCCGTTAAAGAGCATAGCGCTGTCGCCGCTTGTAAAATCCAGCATATACTGGTTATCGTCATCTCCCCCAGGGCCGAAATGAGCCGCATCTATCTTCTCAAGTACATTTTTCTGCATAAATCCTGTTGTCTGGCGGAAAGTCTCATCATCAAAGCTCTCTATTTCCCTGCCCTTAGCGTAGAACTCTCTGGATGCCTCATCTCTCTGGGAATATCCTGCTGCCAGGATATTAGTGGGCCATCCTGCATTCATACTAAATGGTGAGATTCCTGCTGCCACCAGCTTATCCACAGCTGCATCAAAATCTGCCCAGGATTTCCACATATCAGGCGTTTCTGCCCCCGCTTCCTTAAATAAGGCTTCATTATACCAGAAACCCACACCCTCTACCTGCTCTCTCACAGAGTATATTTTTCCATCCGCGGTCATGTTCTGGTCGTAGCATACGCCAACACCTGCCTTTAAGTCGTCATCTGCATCCAGGTATGGTTTCAGGTCCATGATGGCACCCGCACCCGCGGCTGCTTCCGTGATATCCCATCCGCCAAAATCTGCAATGTCGTAAAAGTCACCTGAACTCAGATCATTCAGCGCAGTGTTGTAGATGCCTTCCGCGCCGCCCTGGTCAGCCACGATATTAAAGGTAAATTCATCCTTGTGCATATCGGCAAATTCCTGATATATCTTCCTCATCTCTGCTGCCGGCGCCCACTCTGACTCATCATGATAATAGCCGTGTGTAAATGTCACACTTGGAAGTCCATCTCCCCCGTCATCTGCTGCCAGAACTGTCTGTCCTGCGGCAGATACAAAAGATACTGTCATTGCAAGTGCAAGAATGGAACTGAATACTTTGTTTTTCATAGTGCGTCCTCCTTTTGGATAGCTCTTAATGGCTTAACATATCCGTTACCTATAATCTACTATAGCCTTTGTACAAATCCAATAAACAGAACTGCCCCTTTCTTACGCTTTTTTGGCCTCTTTATACCTTAA
The DNA here is from genome assembly GCA_003148945.1 of Murimonas intestini. Lineage (GTDB taxonomy): Bacteria > Bacillota > Clostridia > Lachnospirales > Lachnospiraceae > Murimonas > Murimonas intestini. The sequence continues at coordinate 37,268 of QGGY01000004.1, forward strand.
AGGCAAAAAAATGCACTTTTTTTACCTGTTCTTTAGGAGACCGGTAAAAAAAGTGCATTTGTAACTGTTCATCACCTTCACAGTTACGTGTATCTTTCAGCTCTGTTCTATTATTTATTTCTCTGCTATGCGGTTCAAATCCTCCAGCATGGGGGCCAGCTTCTTCTCATCCCTAGCCGCTCCCGCCAGCTGATCTGCCAGCACATCCCCATAGCTGCCCGTCCACACAGAACGCAGTGTCTTGATCTTCACATCCGCCCTGTTGGCAGCCTGCAGTCCTTTTCCAAGCAGAGGATACTCCTGGAGTATCTCTTCCCCGCTTACCTGAGGATTCACAGGAGCCTGCCCTGTCTTCAGGGCCAGCTCTGTCTGTACCTCCTCACTGAGCATATATTTCAGGAAACGGACACACGCCTCTCTCTTTCGGGCATCCTGATTATTATAAACCACATAGCCCGCGGAAGGTGAGACATAGGCCAGACTTCTGCCGTCTTCCATGGGGTATGCTGCATAACCTATATTTTCTGCCCCGCTGCTCTCCCTGAAATATTCACTGTCCCACACTCCGTTAAAAAATATTGCGCATTTGCCTTCAGCAAAAAACTGCCTGGCATTATCCAGATTATTAACATCATGAGAATAAGAAAGCAGCCTCCCTGTATCCTTCACAGTTTCTTCCACAGCCTTTGCCGCAAAGTCACCGGGTATCGTATTTGTCATAGAGAAGCCTTCTTCACTGCCGGCCAGCCTTGCAAAGAAAAAATTCTCTACGATCTGGTCGTTTTCCAGGGCAAAAGGTGTAATATCAAGACCATTCTCTTTACTCCACCCTTCAATCTTATCACAGTCCCTAAAAAACTCATCCCATGTATCAGGAAGATCCACATCCCCCTTCTCATCTGTTATCCCTGCTTTTTTGAAAATATCTTCATTATACCAGTAGCCGCTGACCTCCATTGCATCCGGCAGGGTGTACAGTTTTCCGCTGCTCTCCCATGCTTCAAAAACTGCAGGTGATATCTCCTCTTTAAATTCCTCATCAGCCTCTATATATGGCATCAGATCCATTGCCATTCCCCGTCTCACGGCATTCTCCACGTAGTAAGAAAATCCGTTAGTGCTGATAATATCAGGCATCTTTCCTACTGAAAGCATATTATTTGCTTCTTCCACTGCAATGGTCACATCAGGAAAGGGCTGAAATTCGAGAACAATATCCTCATTCTGCTCATCAAACTGCCTGTAGATATCCTGCATGGTCTGATGATTCTTCAGTGTTCCGCCCCAGCCATGCATCAGCGTAATTGTGACAGGTTCCAGGATCTCCTCTTTTTCCCTGCACCCTGATACAAGCATTCCCAGGCAAAACATAAGACAGACAATATACCATCGTCCCTTCATCAGCCATCCTCCCCTTTCTGTATTCGTCTCAGGCAGTCAGGAAAACTCTGACCAGCCGGAATAAGCATTATTTTTATGAGTAAAAGTGTATCATATTTCTCCTGACATTTCCACTTCATCTGCGCGCATCTGTAATCCGTCAGAGACTTTCAAAATAAAACAAATGCATAATATCCCTTGTAATCCTAATAATAAAGTAGACCTTATCGTGCGCAGCATGCCCATCCGTAGGATCTGAATTATGGGATGCACGGAGGTGTATAAATTATTCAGAAAGGAAAATATTTATGGATAATAAAAAGATTTACTGGGTCATAGGAATCATTATCGCAGTCCTTCTGATCCTGCTCATCATCCTGGGATACAGCTTCAACGGCAGGAGAAACAAAGCTTCTGAGACGGAAGACGGCAGCACTGAGAGCATTCAGACTGAATCATTACAAAGTACTGCTTCAGAATCTGATACAGCCGGTGAGACATCCTCAGAATCAGATGGTTCACCTGCAGATTCAGCCGCTCTGAGCCAGTACCTTCAGGAGCAGGATATTATCATGTCCGACATGATGGGCAACATGGAGGTGGAGCCCACAGGAAATGCTTCGGTAGATTTTTTAAAGGGAATGATACCTCACCACAGGTCAGCTATCGACATGTCAGAGAGCTATCTGAAGCTTGGGGGCGCTAATGCCGAACTCAAAAAACTGGCAGAAGACATCATAGACGCACAGACTGGGGAGATCGACGAGATGAACCGTCTGATAGAGGAAATAGAAGCCTCAGGTAAGACTGACACTGATAAAGAGCAGGGCTACCTGAACAGCTATAATAAAATGATGGCGAGCCACCAGCATATGCATCACGGCACATCCTCCGCAAAGGATGTGGAACAGGCATTTGCAGAAGGTATGCTGATGCACCACCAGATGGCTGTGGATATGTCAAAGGCGATCCTGGATTATACTGATAATGATGAGGTCCGCAAACTGGCGGAGGATATCATTGACGCCCAGGAAAAAGAAATACAGCAGATGCAGGATATAATAAATCAGTAAAATACCGCTTTCCCGGCACTGCTGCAAAATTTCGGGAAAGCGGTATTTTGATAACTGCCTTATCTGGCCATCTCATAGATTGCCAGCATATCTGCTTCATGGAGGATCCTGGCAGATCCGGCATTGTCATTTGTAGTTATGCTGCACATCCTGGCCATTGTCTTCATCTGCTCATCTGTGGGATCCAGCCCCAGTTCAGCAAAAGATGTGGGCATATCAATGGACCTGTAGAAATCTTCCATGGCTTCGATTCCCTTAAGGGCTGTCTCTTCAGGGCTACCGCCTTCCTGAATTCCCATCACATTTACTGCAAAGCGCACGAACCTTGGCAGACAGTCCTTATATACATACCTGGCCCAGCTGCCCCATACTGCAGCCAGTCCTGCTCCATGGGCCACGTCAAACATTCCGCCGATCTCATGCTCCAGCATGTGTGTGGCAAAATCTCCTCCGTCATTTCCGCAGCCAGTCAATCCGTTGTGTGAAAGGCTTCCGGCCCACATGATCTCTGCACGCGCTTCATAATTTCCCGGGTCCGCTTTCAGGACATGGGCATATTTCATAACAGTGCGCATAAGCGCTTCTGCAATGCTGTCTGTGATCTCCATATTTCCGCCAGATGTAAAATACCTCTCCATCGTATGCATCAGGATATCCGTGCAGCCGCAGGCTGTCTGATAATCCGGGAGGGTCATAGTGAGTTCCGGATCCATAACTGCAAATCTGGGGCGTGCCAGATCAGAATTGTAGGCTCTTTTAATCCATCCCTCTTCTTTTGTTATAACTGAGCTGTCGCTCATCTCACTTCCGGCAGCAGCAATAGTCAAAACAACACCTATGGGCAGACATGTATCCGCCTGTCTTTTCCTGTCATAGAAATCCCAGACATCTCCGCCATTCGCTACTCCATATCCGATAGCCTTGGAGGAATCTATAACACTTCCGCCTCCCACAGCCAGGATAAAGTCTACATTTTCCTTCCTGCACAATTCGATTCCCTGATAAACGAGGGACAGCCTTGGGTTCGGCACCACACCGCCAAGTTCCACATACGAGATGCCTGCCTCATCAAGAGATCTTTTGATACTGTCAATCAGCCCTGACCTCTTAGCGCTGTTTCCGCCATAATGTATCAGAACTTTGCTGCACTTCTCCTCTTTGACAAGCTGCCCTGTCTGCTCACTGGTTTTCCTTCCGAATACTACTTTTGTAGGTGCAAAATATTCAAAATTATACATAATACGATTACTTCCCTTCTCCTAGTTATATAACTCATTATAATCTGAAAAATATCGTAGTACAAGAAGGCACTATTTTTTCCCCAGGTTACTTTCAGGTTCCCTCAATTTCTTCTTACCTTGTAACTGTTCAGTACCTTCACAGTTACATGCAAAAATCCATTTAAAATCGCCTTCGGCGATGAGATTTTTGCACACTTGAATCATTTTCTTACGGTCTGTGCAGTAAATGCACAGGCCTGCTGAATAGTTACCTTCCCCTTATCATTGCAGGTTGCATGAGTCAGCTCATACTTCTCCCCAATGTTGGCATATCCCCAGTCACACATCAGATTCAGGATAGGGAAAAGAGTCTGCCCCAGGGCAGTAACAGAATACTCCACCTGGACAGGTACAGTAGGTACGACTGTCCTGTCTATGATTCCGTCCTCCTCCAGCTCCCGAAGCTGGGCTGTGAGTGTCTTTTTCGGGGCTGTCCCCAGAAACCGCAGTATCTCATTATACCTTTTTGTCCCCTGATGCTGGAGAAAATGCAGGATCAGGGGCTTCCATTTGCCTCCCATCACCTTCAGCGTGATCTCTATTTCGCATGATACGATCTTTTTATCTGACAATAGTTTTACCTCCTGACAGGCAATCTGGCACTTCCCGGACATCCCGGCAGAGCCGCTTCCTGCCACCTATTATTTTATCACGCAATCACGCTAAAATCATCTGATTTTATTATTTGTTTCCTTTTTCCGTCATTGCCTCCACAGCCTTCCAGGCTTCCTCATCAAATTCCCTGTCTTTATAATAATATTTTATATCTTCCTCAGTAATTTTCCTTATGACTTTGCAGGGATTTCCCCCGGCTATCACCCAGTCAGGGATGTCCTTCGTCACCACACTCCCGGCCCCGATTACTGTGTTGCTTCCGATATGCACACCCGGAAGTATTACTGTATTTCCCCCGATCCACACATTATCACCTATGGTCACTTCGATCCCATATTCATACAGGGTATTCCTGGCCGCCGGATGTACAGGATGACCAGCCGTATAGACAGACACATTTGGAGCCATCTGGCAGTTATCCCCAATCTTTACTTTTGCCACATCAATAATAGTACAATTATAATTTGCAAAGAAATTTTTCCCTACCTCAATATGTGAGCCATAATCACAGTAAAACGGCGGATTTATAAATGCCTCCTCCGACTTGCCCAAAAGCTCTTTAATTATTTCAGCAATTGCATCAAAGTCCGATCTGTCAGCTGTGTTGAGCTTCTGGAGTATCTTTCGGCACTTCATCTGCTCCTTCATAACTGCTTCATCTGATATGTATGCAAGACCTGCATCTCTTCTTTCAATATTATCCATTTATTTATCCTCCTGATTTATATTTCCGTGGGCCGCGTCTGCACACCAAAGTAATATTGTGCTCTTTTTTCAGCCATGATATAATAATATTATTTATTACTCTTATAATCTACCATAATCATCCCTGTTTTTTGTAATTATCGTATTTTTTTATGCCAGCGGGGATTTTTGTTGAAAGAAAAGCAAGGTGCAGAATATGAAAGAATTAGAAATCATGAAGGACGACTCTGAAATCGTTCACTATGACCGTTCAGGTGTTCCTCTTTATATAAGAAATGCCAGGTTATCCAGTTATCCAAATATGCGTGCACTATGCCACTGGCATGAAGACCTGGAGTTCATCCGTGTCTTCAGCGGAAAAATGAATTACTATGTGAATGGTAAGAGTATCCTTCTCAATGAAAATGACTGCCTTATGGTAAATGTGCGCCAGATGCACTATGGCTATGCCTCCGACAAGACGGACTGTGATTTTGCCTGCATTCTGTTCCATCCCAACTTATTTACCGGAAACAAATCACTTTATCAGGATTATATCCTGCCTATCCTGAACAACCAGAACCTGGAATATCTCCATTATACACCTGATGAGACCGGATTCCCGGATGTGCTGCAGCTACTGGACAGAATCATCTCTCTGAAGGAGCAGTCTGTCCCGGGTTATGAGATGGAGGTCATTGGGATTATGCATGCCTTCTGGAACAGGATCCTGCAGCATCCCGAGATCATACCTCCCGCATCCTCTGACAAAGACCGTTCAGACCTGGCGATACAGAAGAATATGGTCTCTTATATATACCAGCACTTTTCAGAAAAAATATCGCTGACAGACATAGCCGCAGCCGGAAATATCTGCCGCAACAAATGCTGCGTGATCTTCCGGCACTATCTACAGCAGTCGCCCATAGAGTTCTTAAATTCTTACAGGCTCAAGGTCAGCTGCGGACTGCTGAAAGAAACTGCTGACAGTATTACACGTATAGCGCTTTCCTGCGGCTTTAATCATCTCAGCTATTACTCAAAGCTGTTTTTACAGAATTATGGATGCACTCCAAGCGAGTACAGATGCTTATATACTGCTCCCGGAGACTGATTTATGAACTGCTTTGCCGATTCTGAAGGAATAGCATATATCCTTCCCTGCATCTATGCAGTACTCCGACTCCACATCAGATCCCCAGCTGTCGATCCCGCCCACACCTCTCACTGCCCCTGCTATGCACAGTACTGTGCGCCTCGCAGGCGGCAGTTCTTCATGATGCGTGGCATTTTCCAGTTCTTCTGCAGTATAGGGAAGACAGGAAAATGCAAAGTTCCCTTCTGCTGCCGAAAACCTGATTCCGCTCTGTAAACATTCCCTTTTCCTGTTATCCAGGACAGTGCTCCTGTATATCTCCACCCATCCTGTGTCCATATGCATACCGCACTCCTGGGGTACTATGTAAGGGGTGACCGGAAGCCCTTCTGTCTCATAGATTCCCCGGATACCCCCAGCCATACGGTCAGGATAAGTCTCTCCGGACAATCCCTCATAACAGAACCCGTCTGCTCTGGACGGCATCACAAAGCGCATCCCAAATACCGGAAGCTCAGGGAGCCCCGCCTTTCCAAAATAATGCACTGACACAAGGATCTCTCCACCCGGCTCTGTCAGATAAGAAACCGTAACTGAAGCGGAGGGCACTGTTATAGTCTCATATGTGAAAATAATTTCTACAGAATCCGCCTCAGCCCCTGCATGATACTGATTGTTGGCCGGAGCCTTCGGCAAGGGGATTTCCTCACCGTTTACCTTCACTTCTGTATCCGCATGTTTTATAAACATATCAGCTGCAAGCCACATTCCTGACCGTAAATGAAATTTACTGCCCCTGTCATTGTCGGTGAGCGCCCTCCAGAATGTAGGCTTTGGTGTGCGGTACAGCCACTCTTTTCCCTGGATCACAAGTGATTCAGGCCCGCCCGTCTGATAAGAAAATATATAATGGAAATCCGGGCCCTGCACTCCCAGGGTCACGTCTCCGTATACAAGCTTTAATTTATTATTTGTATAATCCATAATAGTATCTTACCTCCTGCATCGCTGGTTTCTCTGTCCTGTCCGCAAACACGATCCCATTTCCCGAAAATTCATAATCAGAAGGCCTGTCGTCAAAATCACCGCCATAACGCAGAACCCGTCTTCCTGTCACTTCATCCTCCACCCACAGGGCCTGGTCAATAAAATCCCAGATAAAGCCTCCTTGATACATCTCATACTTATCAATCAAATCTATGTAGGACTTCAGGCCCCCGAGAGAATTTCCCATATCATGCATATATTCACAGAGGATAAATGGTTTCTCGGGGTCCTGGGCAAGGTATTCTTCCGCCTGCCGGGGAGATGCATACATCCTGCTCTCCATATCCGAGATCCTGCCTTCATATTTACGGTTGTGGAATACTCCCTCATAATGTACAAGCCGTCCATTATCCCGCTGCTTATAATACTTGTTCATACGGGCTATGGCTTCGCCGGCATAAGATTCATTTCCCAGGGACCAGAACAGTATGGAGGTATGATTCTTCAGAAGTTCAAAATTGCTTTTGGCACGGTCCATGACAGCCCCTGTCCATTTTTCACTGTCTCCCGGCACATTCCAGGAAGGTTCCACTGCCCCCATCTTCTGCCAGGAGCCATGGGACTCCAGGTTAACCTCTGCCATCACATAGACCCCGGCTTCATCGCACATATAATACCAGGGTATCTGATCAGGATAATGGCATGTCCTGACAGCATTTATATGATTTCTCCTGATACACTCCATATCCCACTTCATCTCATCCGCACCGATGCATCTGCCGCCCCCGGCACTCCATTCGTGACGGTTGACACCATTAATGACAAGTCTTTTCCCGTTCAGGCAGATCACCTTATTCTTCAGCTCTACTTTTCTGAATCCAACCTGATAAGGGATAAACTCTGTCACTTCACCCTTCTCATTATATAAAGTGATGCCCAGCGTATACAGGTATGGCTCCTTATTATCCCAGGCCTTTACTCCCTTTAGCTCTGTCTGGCCCAGCTTCACCTCAGGCTGTACTTCCATTTCTTTCTCAAGGCACACGCATCCTTCCCTGTCCTTCAGCACAATATGAACTTTTGAACCTGCTCCCTCTTTCATGGAGGCGCCGTCTCCTGAGATTTTCATATCCATTGAAAAATATCCGGCTCCCGTATCAGGATCAAGCTCCGGCTTTGCCCACATATCTTCCAGATGAAGTTCTGGCTTCGCAAACAATGTCACGTTTCTGAATATTCCAAAGAACCGGAAAAAGTCCTGGTCCTCTAAAAAAGCAGCCGTACTTCTCTTATGTACCTCTACCGCCAGCAGATTGTCCTTCTCGCGTATGTATGGGGTCAGATCAAATTCTGACGGCGTAAAGCTGTCCTCCGCATACCCCACAAAACTACCGTTGAGCCATACATACATTGCCTGTTCCACGCCCTCAAAGCATATGACTGTCCTCTTGCCTATGAGTCCCTCATCCAGATCAAACCGGGTCACATAAGAACCTGCAGGATTATAATCATCTTCACTGAACATCCCTGCTCCCATGTGCTGATCATCAGGCACACCTGCCGGCCTGCGGTACCTGTGTCCCTCCCAGGGATACATTGTGTTGATATAATGGATCTTATCATACCCGGCCAGTTCAATATGACCGGGCACCTGGATCTCATCAAAGCCTGACCTGTCATATTCTTCCTTATAAAATTCCGCCGGACGGCTTTTTGCATTTTCTGAATACTTAAACTTCCATGTACCATTCAGGCTCTGCGAAAAAGAGCTCTGCCCTGACTTGTACTCCTGCTCATTTGCAAAAAATCTGTGGTCGCTGTGGGCAGGAAGCTGATTGACCCGGAAAACCTCCGGGTCATCCAGCCATTTGATATCTGCTTTCATCTGTTTCCCTCCTCTTCCTTTTTCAGAACTTAAATATTATTTTAAGATAAACTGATTATAAAATCAACGGAACTTTATTTATCTTCATCCAGTTTTTTAAGAAGCTGAGACATCTCTGAGAAAGGCGGCATACATTTGCTGCCACTGCACAGGTAATACAGTGCACCGTCCTCAGGTATTGGATAATCTTCTGTAAATGGAGCCAATCTGCCAAGTTCCTCCTGGTTTTCCCCTTTCTTCACTACAACAGACAGTCCCCGCACTGATTCTGCCAGGTATCCCAACTGTTTTATGATATGCTTCCGCTCCTCCCTGCCGCATGCAGATGACAGAGTACATACAAGCTCTTTTGCCGGATATAGGACATTCATCATAGTCAACAGTGCATAACTGTGCCCGGAAGGATACCCATCCATGGCACCTGCCAGATAATACAGCTGTTTTTCCAGAACTTCCTGCCACTTTATCTCCCCAGTGATCTGGTACAGCTGCTGCAGCACCCGGACAGCAGCAGAATTTCCTGAAGGCAAAGCGCCGTCATAAGTCTCTTTTGTCCTCACGATGAGCTGTTCCCCATCACTTGCATTTATATAGAATCCTCCGCGTTTCTTGTCAAAGAACTGCCGAATCATAATATCCGTCCAGACAGCTGCCCGTTCCAGATAGCTCACCTGAAAAGTCACCCTGTACAACTCCAGCAGTGCAAGGACATAACAGGCATAATCATCCAGTTTTCCCTCCCCCACAGCTTCCCCATCCCTGAAGCGTACCAGAAGGCGTCCTTCCTTTACAAGGAATCTGTTTATAAACGCTTCTGAGCGTACTGCCATATCTATATACCCAGGCTCGCCAAGCACCGCCCCTGCCTTAGCATAAGCAGAGATCATCAGGCCATTCCAGGATACCAGTATCTTGTCATCTTTATGCAGCCGTGCCCGCATAATGCGGTAATCATAGAGCTTTTTACTTGTTTCCCTATCCTGGTCCTCACAGACTTTCTCATAGTCCTCATTTTCCAGCAGATTCGGTATACTCTTTCCTTCAAAATTTCCCCGTACTGTGATTCCGTACCGCCTGCAAAATGCCTGCCCTTCCTCCTTCCCCAGAACCTTTTCAACTTCTTCCGGAGTAAATACATAGTATTTTCCTTCCACGCCGTCACTGTCCGCATCCTGTCCGCAGTAAAATCCGCCTTCCGGATCTGTCAATTCTGCTTCCACATAGTCAAAAATCCTTCTGGCTGCGTATTCATACAGTTTTCTTCCTGTCAGGCCAAATGCTTCCACATAACTAATGGCAAGCAATGCATTATCATAAAGCATTTTTTCAAAGTGGGGCACCAGCCATCTTTCATCTGTGGAGTATCTGGAAAATCCTCCTCCAATATGGTCAAAGATCCCGCCGCGGTACATCTGTACCAAAGTGGTTTCAGCCATGTCCAATGCTTCCTGCTTCTTCTCTCTCACTCCATATTCAAGCAAAAACATAAGGTTATGAGGTGTGGGAAACTTTGGAGCTTCTCCAAATCCCCCATTCTTTTTATCAAAACTGTCTGCAAACTGCCGGAAAGCCTTATGCACCAGATTTTTATCTGGCTTTATTGATACGGCCATTTTCTCCTGTTCATTTAAGTAAGCTTCTATCTGTCCTGCTTTATCAAGAAGTTTTTCTCTGTTCTCCTTCCACTGTTCCGCCACTATAGTCAGCAGCTCTTCCAACCCCGCTCTGCCGTATCTGGATTTTGGCGGAAAGTACGTGCCTGCAAAAAACGGCCTGCAGCCGGGTGTCATGATAATTGTCAGGGGCCACCCGCCCTGGCCATTCATAGCCTGACAGACGGACATATATACTGAATCCACATCCGGCCGTTCCTCCCGGTCTACCTTCACACTAATAAATTCCCTGTTCAAAAGCCCGGCTATTTCCTGATTCTCGAATGATTCCCGCTCCATCACATGACACCAGTGACATGTACTATATCCGATGGAAAGAAAAACAGGCTTATTTTCCACCCTGGCTTTCTCAAACGCTTCCTTGCCCCAGGGATGCCATTGCACAGGGTTATATGCATGCTGCTGCAGATAAGGTGATTTTTCATTAATCAGCCGATTAGGTATCTTTTTTTGATTATCCATAGAATATCCTCTTTCTAAAAAGAGGACATATTTGCAGCAGCAAACACATCCTCTTTGAATTATTTTGGTTTTCTTATTACTTTAATATTTTCACCTTTTCTGTATTTTATTATACTTCCTGATTCATCCTTCACCTGCCCCCATCCGGCATGGTTTCGAGAAAAGCGGCATCACATGAATATACATATCAGCGGCTTGGGCACCAAAGATAAGTGTTATATTGGCTTACAAGGTGCATTGTTAAAAAAATACTTAGTAGTTCTATACGTACTTCCGTACAGGAAGTGACGCAATCAACTCCCTATTCTACAAGGCCAATGGGAAATTTCAATCCACACTTCCACACAGGAAGTGACTCAGTCTGGACAAAATCCAGACGAGTCCGACCAATTTCAATCCCCACTTCCACACAGGAAGTGACTTAAGGCAGTACATGCTGAGAGCATTAATGCCACGATTTCAATCCACACTTCCACACAGGAAGTGACAGCTTGTATATATGTGTTATAAGTAATACATGATATTTCAATCCACACTTCCACACAGGAAGTGACCTCTGTCAGTTCTGATATGATCGGTGCCAGGACAATTTCAATCCACACTTCCACACAGGAAGTGACTGCGGAGGACACCGTGGTATTTATGATGCGGTGATTTCAATCCACACTTCCACACAGGAAGTGACAGCAAATATATACAATATTCTTCTATAAAAATTGTACCTTTCTTCTAAATTCTATCCTCTTTTCTCTCAAAATGCAACTATTTCTTAAAATATATTCAATTCTTTTGACCTAGTTCCAGGTTTTTATACTTTGTTCAGGTGCGAATCTCTCGGCAAATCTATGTTTACTCCATATTCGCACCTGACATTTATTTTTCTTTTTCTATGAGTCTATACAATGCTTTCTTTCGACTTAATCTGTTATTTGCATCATCTTCTGCAGCAGGTAAAATTTTTGAGAAATTTGGCTTGAAGTTGTCTTTTCCTTTATTCAGGCGGAACCACTGATGCGAGGCAGCTGCATTATTCTCTCCCTGGCTTTTGACAGTCTTGTCCTCTCCTATAGGATAATTAACATTTTCCGGTCTTTTTTCCCAATTAGCCATTATTTTCAAAGCTTTGGGAATTTCTTCACTAAATTGCCCAGATGACTTAAAGAAGTTTTCAAAATCTAATTTATTATCCTTCCCTATCGTCTTTATTTTCCAACACCCGTTGTCTTCGTTAATTTCCCGGATATTGAGTTTATCAACTATAATCTGCGCACTGCCAAATCCCAGCGGCTTACCTCTTCCTATTTTGTGAGCGCACTCAGGGCTGCCAAAGTCAAGCGCCCATTTCAACTGTTCTAACTGTTTTTTATTTAATTGTTCAAAGTACACGCAAAACTGAAACAACGGCTGTGAGTCTCGTTCGGTATCGGGTTTCATCGGGCGTATCCTCTGCTGCATAGCGTTTACTTTATTGTCTGTAAAAGCGTCCATATTCACATCTTTATGCCAATAATATTTCCGCCCCCGCAGTTTGGGCTGCGCTCTCCCCAAAGCCATTCTCGATACGTTAAACTTTTCTTTTCTCTCTTCTCTTTTATATTGATATTTATAATCATAAGTCCAATATCCCTGCTTATCTTTTCCACCAGTCTCTTCATACTCTTTATAGGGAGACTCTGTATAAAACTCAACTGCACTCGGACGGGGCTCAGCTAACTCAGGCAGGACAATGGGGTCTTCAAACAGAAAACTGCTATTTTTTACAGGTTTTATTAACATAGCGTCCGTAAACCTGACCTTCGAGCCATACGCATATGTCCCTGGCTTCTCTGCTTTTTCCATCATGCCAAATATCTGACATGCGGAACACAGTTTTTCACTATTACAAGGCTGGTACTCTCCATTACTCTTCAGGAGGCTGCCTACGGTTTTCAGAAATGTCTCCCTTCCTATACATGCCGGGCATAAATAAATACGACCTACTGAGTCTTTCGAATAGTATACAAGAATCCGTGTCCCATCTTTTGGTACTTCAAATTCTTCATACCACTTTTCATCTTGAACCTTACAATTTTTTGTACTGTCCCTATATTCTTTCAATATCTTTTTCAAAAGTTCTATATCCTCATTGCGAACTCTTATCAGCTTTTGTCCCCCCGATTCCCAAAAAACAGACTCATATTTTTTTCCGTCTATGTATTCTCCTTTGTGAAGATACCCTTCTCTATACACGTAGTTTTCTTTACCTTTTGTTTTCCTTCTCCCATTAATCAATCCATAATCATAAACTACGCCTTTGTTATCAATATATACCCAAATCTTCTGTCCTTCTTGCCAAGTGTCATACTCTTTTCTGGTTACTAATTTTCCTTTAGCCTTTCCCCTGCTCTGCTCCTCTTTTTGCTCCACAAGAAGTTTTACTTTATTACATGATTTTAAACGCCACCCGCGCTCTTTACAATCCCAGTATAAGATTCCTGGATTTTTAACCTCTCCACATCTTCTGGATATATCCCTGTTTTCATCTACTGATGACATACATCCGTTAAATGCTGCCTCAAATACACTCCTGACAGCGCCTCTGATCTCACTGCCTGGAATCACCGGATTACAGGGCGGTGCGGGCGGGTCACTAATATACGGCTGTTCTTCTGACAAGTCATCATATGAGAAAAAATCATATCCGCTGTATTTCTTATTTTCCTGCTTTCCCTTTTCCCATTCTTTCTGTGTTAACAGCCTGACGGATGAAGATGTATTTGGAATAAATAGTGGAGTCAGCAGCTTCACTCTGCATTCAAAATAGCCTGTAAAAGCATCTTGATCATTCGTTTTAGGAATATCACGCCTACATTCTTCTCCCAAAGGAATAAAATTATAAGGATTTACAAATCTAGCTGTAGTATCTGTATCTATATATGTATATGTCTTATCCATTTTTTACTGCCCTCCTTCCCTGGCTTCCTCTTTCCAATAGTCAAATCCCACCATACGCATATCCACTTGATAAACTAGTTCCTGATGATTCCATGTTGGGATACGCATAAACTTTCTTACCAAAAGGGCAGCTTCCTGCTGTACTCCTAAATTGATTGGAACCCATATTTTTGTTCCTCTGTCAGAAGTTAACAGACTCCATTGTTTTGAGTTTATCTTTTCTGAAATTTGAGCTTTCCCCCAAAGTTTCTGCTGTTCATCGATAATGTATTCTTCCGGATTTACATTACTATTATTATATTCTGGAATACAGCCTCGAAATCTACCAGCCCATCCCCCTTTTAACGGTACGAGACGCAGTTCTCCGTTTACATCAAAAACCCGGAGTTCCTTCAGATATTCCCACTCCAATGGTACATATTCCTTCTGACCGCCCATATAAATAAAAAAACTGCTATCTTTATAGATCCCAAACCCAACTGTAAAATCTAACACTGTATAAACCCAGGGCGTAGTCTTTCCAAAATATTTTTTTACAAGTTCATGTACTTCATCAAGCGAACTTTTGTTAAATTCTTCATACACTTCAACAGTATTATATTTTACACCTTTATCATTATGTTCTGTTTCTTCACATACTGGGACTATTTTATTCTCCTGCTGCATATTCTCCCCCCTTACACCACGAAGCTGCCATCTGCATATATTCTTGTGTCGTTTTCTCATCCAATGCATTCCCATCCAGCAAAATATCTGAATCCTTCTCATCAGGCCTGCAGAATATCCCCCTTCCAACTGCTGTCTCTCCGCCAATCGACAATATTCCCGCCTGCAAATCCTTAATGCTCCATAAGAGCATTCCACAGATTACTTTACTGCTGGGATCACTTATATTGCCGTATATATTGCTTTCTTTATCCTTATCTTTTTTCCACCGGATGCGAAGTAAAGCTGTTCCACCTGCCCATGGTACTTCTTCAAAAAGAGCACCTTTTATTGTCCCCCCTGTAAACCGGTCTATCGAATTCCTGGTTATCGGTAAACTATGACCGCCATTCACCAATACCTCCTCAAATATAACCCTTGACGATACCAGCTTTTCAACCCTTTTTTTCTCCTCCGTCCATGTTCCAAAAAAAGGTTCCAGCCTTTTTTGTGCTTCTTCCCAACTATGCAGATGTGCAATACCGTTTACAATCTTGGCAATATGGCTGCGAAATGCCCCCGCAAAACTGCTGCCTGGTATCACTGCCTGCTCTCCCTTTCCGCTTACTGTCAGCTGCCCGTAGTCCGGAACATCCTCAGCTTTTCCAAAGGTCTCGCTGTAAGTTCTTACCAACAGTGTATTAGGAATCCTCAGCGGTACTTCCAAAACATGTTCTGCCCGAAAATTTTTCGTTTCTTCCTCATTCATTTTGAAATCTATAAATTCTGCCTGTTCAAATGCATGCTCATGATCCCAGTGCCAGTCCAGCCAGGCCAAATATTCATCTTTTACTTCCATATTGAATTTTTTGACCCTGACTTCTTCTATTTCCAGCTTTCCAAATCCCCTGTTGCTCTTTGCACCTATTCTTAACTCTCCTGCTGCAAATCCCTGCGCCCATCTCCGTATCCATGTCTGTTCCGTATTCCACACTTTCTGAATGTCTTTATTTTCAGCCATACAGGCTTTACGCTCAATGATCTCCAGCCTCATTCGAAATTTTGCACCTCGTTCGATAATCTGCATCTCATACTTTGATTTATGCCGCGGCGTCTTCTTTTCTTCTAGTTTAACTCCATCCCGGATAGACATTTTTACTTTTTCTAAAAATGTATCATAACAAAATATCCTGCTTTGCCTGTCACTTTCTGAACCTGGATCTACATCATCTGGTGCGCCAAAAAGCTGATCCGATTCTCTTCCCAACCCCAGTTTCTTACTGTATGCACGCAGCGAACCAGCTATGGCGCTTCCCGGTATAAAAGGGGCCCCCCATGCGCTCAATATTACATCCGCATCAGTTTCTCCCTGCTCCCCGGAACCAACTGACAATGGAGAGCCGAGACATCCTGTTATTTCTATACACATCCGTCCGCATATTTTATTAGATTTTTCTGCGCTGTCATTCATCCTTTACCCTGCACCTCGCTTTCCATTTTGCATTTTCAAGATATAGTTTCATAAATTCATATGGTTTTCCCTCACAGGGTTCTATCAATTTTAAAATTTTATCCCTTTTATCCTCTTTTTGTATGCACATTACTTTTTCTTTAATCTGCTCATAAAAATCTTTGTTTTGGGCATAACTTCTCAGCAGCTGAGATAATAATGAGATTGCAGAAGATGGGGGAAGTTCATCCATTTTGACAATATCCAGTTCTTCTATCGTCTCATATTCACATTCCAATTGATGTTTCCGGAGACAGATAATCCTTTCAGCAATGCTATTGTGACTCTTTTCTATATTATAAACTGCGTCAGAATCAATAATAATTTTATCTGTATCTTCTTTATTCCACGGTCTGACCGCCACCTGCCCACACCCTCTGCCGGTGAGCTCTCCCCACCTGTTTTCTTCAAGTTTACAGGCATGTATCTCATGATCTGTTTTCAGGTAAAATGTGCTTCCCACATCTGCCGCGGGACAGGATACCATCGGCATTCCCCATCTGCTATTATACCCACTGTACACTGTACAGCTGCCTGCTATTTTTCTTAATTCTATCTTTTTGCACCCTAATATTTCCCCTAATTGTTTTATTAATCCAACCTCTTTTAAAGTATAATCCCCGGACTTTTCATCCCTGATAATCAACGGTGAAAGAAGCCACATCATCCATTCATTCCCGCCAGGTGATGGTTCAATCTGATTTGTTTTCAGATCAACCCTCACTATTTTAAAAGTACAATTTCCATATTCAGCTGTCCTTGATCTTCCAATCCGCAGTCTATAGTCATTGTCTTGCAGACATTCAGCTAAAACCCTGATATCTTTTGCCTTCCCGCGCCAGGTTCCTGCATATGTCTGGCCCTTCGACAGTGGGGTATACTCAAAAAACTCTCCTGTAGGAATGCTGCTATCTGCTGCCCGGTCATTAAGAGCATGGGCAATTCCCCGGTCAATTGGACGAGCGTGGTGAAAATGTATCTCCCTATTGGCAGATGCTATATGCAGTTCTTCGCCTTCCCAGCATACCAGGCCTTTTAATTCCTTCCTTTTCAGCTCCCTGTCCTGCTCTATGTTAAACCAATTTCCATCATTCTCCCGCATTTCTGCAATTGCTTTTGGGCATGGAACATATATCTTATCATTACGCTTCAAATATCCATAGCCAAACTGTACACCATCATGCAGAAAAATTCTGCTGAAATTCTCATCTTTATGGGCATCAGCACCCAATGAAAATTTTCTGATATACATTCCAGCCAGCGCCCCCAGCACCGGACCTGCCGGAAGGCAATCATTATTTCCGTCAATCATCACAGGAGAATCAAAATAAATCTCATAGGACATGACCACGTCCTCTTCTGGGTCATATTCTTTGAATATATCTGATTTTTCTTTCGTAAAGTCTCCCTGCTTTTTTATATTTGAATCAACTGACAATAATGTCTCTGTTGTTACTTCTTCTAATATACACTGTACCTCTCCCCAACCTCTGGTGATTCCTAATCCCATATGGCGCAGCCCTTTGGCGCATTTTATCAGTACTGCCTCATCCTTATCATTCAGTTCTCCCTCTATACAACTTACAAACTCAACTCCGGCCGGAACCACCTGCATCGTCCGCAAAGTATTTTTTTTTGCGGTTCCCGTCTGTGTATCTATCGCTGTGCGGGTACGCTTTCTTGTAAAAAATTCCTCAAAATAAGTCTTTTCAGATTCCAGACAATTCCGTATCTCCGACTGGAAAAGTTCATAATCCCCAATTTGAACAGGAACCCCTTTTCCTTCTCCAAACATATACTGTGGGATAGAATGCAAATGAGAATCACCTATGTATACCCCTTCTGTCCGTTCTGCCCCCGGTTTTCCAAATATTCTTTCTAATGTGTCCCCCTCAATAAGACCATTATCCCTCATCTCCATACCTGCTTCCAGCAGGCACCCCTTTATCCGTTTTGCAGGAATATAGGGAATCCCATTTTCCAAGGCGGTCTTAACATTTATTATGCCCGGTGCATCTTCACCCGTGGCTGTACATAAATCACTTTTCAAAATAATTTTCAGATTCCATTTTTTCATTGACCTGCTTCTCCTGTAAACCTAAAAAATCTGCCAATAGTTCCACTTTACACAATCCCCGAAGCTCCAATGCATCATATAAAGGAGAATCCTTCCATTTTTCCGTTTGCATCAGTTCCTTCATACTGTATCCGCGGGAAGTAAACTCCCTGTCCAAAAAATCCAGCTGACCTTCTCCGCCCAATATAGCGCGGTATATCTTATGAAGCCTGTTAGATGGCCATTCCTCTTCCA
This sequence comes from Murimonas intestini, assembly GCA_003148945.1. Classification (GTDB taxonomy): domain Bacteria; phylum Bacillota; class Clostridia; order Lachnospirales; family Lachnospiraceae; genus Murimonas; species Murimonas intestini. The sequence goes on from QGGY01000004.1 coordinate 55,803, forward strand.
TTTTCTTTATTGTCTCATATAATCTGACCAGAGCATCCAGCTCGATTCTCTGATCTTCAGTGTCTACACTATATGGACGCATATGCCATTGCCTATGTTTTAAAGTGCCCCCTGCCTCACTTCCCTTCAACACTCTAAAATCCAGAAAGCTCTTATCCATACTTCCTTTCTTTCCCTTTTTTTCCTCATACCACTTTCCTTTTGCTGTGGAACAAGTTTCTTCCGCGATACGATAGGCTTCATAAAACGGGAAATGGCTATGCACAAAAGCTATACCAGCGCATGCCGTTATCTTTTGTATCTTTTCTTTCTGACTCACAGATAGTTTTTTCAAAAATCCCGCTGCAATGGGAATTGCCAAATCCGCCGTGCACAAAAATGTAAAGTCATCTCCATCTAATACGATTGGCCTCAACGGAAATATGATATCCCCTTTGCTGTCTGTCCTTAAAAGTTCTTTATGCTCCCACAGCCTCATAAGCACTGCCTTATATGTATTTCTAAAAATACCGGATATTTCCTTTGATTTCTTTCTTAACAGAGGAACCGCTTTCTCATAAGCATCCTGCTCCCCCAATACCTCCTGAATCTGCCGCCCCATTCCATTCCCATCAATATGGACCACAGCAATATAACTGTCATTTCCAGGTTCCCGGCATAACGAATCCATATCGACCGGATAATCATAATCTGCTATCCCCGCTATTTGCGGATACAAATTTTTGTTTTTAGACGCTCTTGAGCACCTATATGCCATCCATTTTTGATACCTCATCTCAGTCATATTCTCGACAGCCTGCATATTCCCAGTATTTTCAACTTCCTCATTCTTATGGCGCAAACACCTGGTTATAGGCTGATGGTTGGAATTGTCCTGCTCAACTACCGGAAACGGAGAGTAAATTGGCTGACGAATCATATTAGCCTTATTTTCTGCCATTTTTTTCGCTAACTCATTTACATCATTTTTAAAACTATTCAGCTTACTGTTGACATACGCAACTGCCAGATAAATTCCCTGGCAGCCTCTTGCCACTTTCTCGCCCAGATTCTGACTTACCTTTTGGAATACCTCTCTGTCCCGAAATAATACCATCGCATTACCGCCGCCAATATAGATAATTTCAGCTTCGATATTCGCATCTTTGAATATTCTCAATTCATCCTGTATTTTCCAGTCTAATACATTTATTGATTCTGTTATGTTTTCTTGCTGCGGGGCCGTTGCTGCCTTAATTGCTTCTGGAAGATACTCTTCTAAAATTCTTGTCACCTGAAAAGATGCCCCAACATTCTCCCGAAGCCGGTTTGTAGCAAATATATATTGCTGGATTCCACTGACATCATACTTTGCCAGAATATATGTATTACTTTTGCTGTCCATCTTCTGCTCCTTTCGTTACTTCATTCAAAATCTGATTAAACCGTTCAGCGTAGGCTTTATGCGGAAAAAGCATCGGATTGTTCAAGACCATAAGGAGCTGATTTAGCTGAAAGATAAGGGATAGAAGCACATTTTCGTGTTTTTGCCCATACTTATCAATTTTCTCAACTTTTAAATTCTGAAGAAATTCGGGTCTCTGTGCCTCAGATACTATTTTCTTTTTTTTCTTACGCTGAACTTTTTCGTTAATAATATATTGGTTATCACAATCTTTTTTTTCCAATGCATTGTTGAGTGAATCATTCCATTCTTTTAAAGAATTCTCTTCTCCTCTTATGTATTTATTTAATCTTTTAACCTCTCCAATTTCCGACACTGACAATATGATATCAAACTCCTCTATTAAGACTGAAATCTTATTAATCGGTTCTATGGCGCATAATATCATAATTGGACGTGTCGCAGTCTGGGTAACAGGCATCGGCGTTGGCTCGAGATTATCAGTCATCGACGATGCCGTACGTGCTACAGAGTCCATAGATGTAAACAGGGCCTCTATGGATTCCCTCCAGCCGGATACATCAGCATAATCTACGCTTTTGCTTTTGCATTGAACCACAGCCGCAACAGCTTCAATAGGAATGAATTTAATCTCTCCATAATTAAAAATATAAGGCGTATACATTTCATCAAAAATTGCCAAATCTACTTCTTTTGACTTGTTTCCATAGGAATCTATAATAAACACACTCTGCTCAATACAGTATTTTTTTGGAACAATCATTTCAAACAAAGATTTCCACACGTTCTCTCTATAAGCCCCCTGCGTTGGGTAGTGGTTCGACACGTTCAATAATATCTGATTAGCAATAGACTGTTCCAACTTCATGTAATTATCCGCTAACATTCTTATAATATCTTCATATCCAACCGTTTTTTTCTCATCTTCCATTTCACTTTCCCTCTCTATTTGTCGTAAAACACCTCATAGTGGCCAAATCCAATTGTTGCACCTTTTCCAATCCGCAGATACTTACCTGCCTCCAGGATCGGCACAAAATCTGTCAAATCTCCCTCGTATAAAATCCACCCTTCCCTGGACGGCAGCTCAAGTTTGCCTTTTTCCTGATTCATCGAATACCTGGTAAAAGGAATTTCCCTCCAATATTCATCTACAGTTTTGACTTTCCTGGCCTGCTCCAGCAGTTCTTCCTTGTCCCACTCCAGTTGATAATCTGTATAGGCCAATGTTAAAAGAGATATTCTGCGGATCAGAAACTGTATCAGCATTTCAAATGAAAGCTTCTCAAACAAATGCTTTCCAGATACGATTCTGAGCGGTGTATCAAAGAGCAGGTTTGCATAGGAGACATTTCTTCCTGTTATCTGCAGTGGTCTGGAGACAAGATTGCAGATCCAGCTCTTGCCCCCGGTATAAATTATCTTGCCCGATTCCGGATCCGACACCTGTATCAAACGAAATGCCAGCCTCGATGCTCCCCACCCTTTCAGCTCCGCTGCCTGCAGCGCATCCAGATAAATTTCTGCCTGTTCCGTACCTGTTCCAAACAGCGTAAGATCAAATATACATTGATCCCCCTTTTTCCACCTTTCCCTGCCTGCTCCATGGACATACAGGGCGTATGGGTTCACCGCTCCTGCTTCTTTGCCAGTGTTGCTAAAACAGCGCACATAGAGACATGTCTCTTTCTTCCTGCAGCGAAAACATTTCTCTCCTTGATTCTCACAGAAAAAATCCCGTATACAATGTCCCAATATCCCCCTTATTGTAGATCCTAAATATGAAGGCAGACTTCCTTCTTCCTGACATTCGTACGTTGCCCGCAATGTAATAATCTTAATAAATTCAAACATATATCCTCCTGGACTGCTTATTTTTTGTCTTCCAACGTAACCTTGTCCGGCACAAACTGATCAGGATAAATACGGCTGCCCTCGTATCCACAAACTCCCACTCTCGGAGAATTACAAACAGGCAACAGCATATCCTCTTCTAAATCATGCTTTTTCCTGCAGTCATCACATAAGAAAGCGCCATATTCAAACTCTGGGCAGAAAACGGCTGCTATTTTCTCGTGGCATATGTCACACAAAATTTCTGGCGGATTATTTCTTGAGAGAATAGTAACTTTTTCCTTTCTCCATGAAGAAACTATATAGTCACGGACATTTATGACCAAATCTGTTGTAGATCCAAAATCATATTCATATGTAACTGTCATACCTTTTTCCAGCACGGAATTCAGTTTATAATTCATACTTTTCGCCGGCTTTCCCCAGTAGTAATCTTCAGACGGAACAGCATCATAGCTGGTGCCGTTTATATCAAAAGCACTCAAATGCCCACAGCATTCCAGCCATATGTCTCTAAGGAAGCTGTCAAGATCCTTCAAAGTTGCATCTGCACGAACCTCAATAATCAGCCAGTATTCTTTGTCACGTTTTCCAAAGATATCAAGCTCATAATACATTCCTTGTGTATTATTTAATTTAGCATTAACGCTGGATTTTCGTTCCTGGCAATTGGCCAGGTGTCTGAGCATGTACGATTTCGTATATTCTCTGCCACAATATTTACATTTACCTTTTGACTGTGTCCTCATAATCTCTCCTTCTATTTGCACTTTAAAGAATAGCAAATATATCTATATAATTTAGATGCAAACACAATAAATCCTCTTCAAAAAGTATAATATTTTTATTCTATATTTTCAAGTTATTATTCAATTTATTATTTTCCAACAAATTTATTTATATATTTTTATTTTATATATGTTATATACACATGGTGGCTGCACGCACTTCTCAATACAGAAAACGCCTGATACTCACTTCTTCATGTTTGAGTACAGGCGTTTTATTCTTACCTCAGTTAATCTTTTCAGCATTCCACTTTAAAGAAATAATCAATCTGCTTCTCCCCCTCTGTATAAACATAGCAGCCATACATGGGTATAGTGCAGCACATTGTCCTCCTGCCGCCGGGAATAAATATCTGATAACCGCTGTTGGACATGATGCAGGCCGGCCTTCCGGGTCTTTCGCTGAGAGAGATGTATTTTGCCGTAGACTTCAGGTCAGTCCACCGCTTGTCAGTCGTCCCTCTTGCCTTTAATACTTCCTTTTTAGACCAGTCAAAATACGTCCATGTCTGGCTTTTTGCAGAATTCTCTATCTGTCTGGGCATCGAAGCGCTTTCTGAAAGGAGCTTTCCCTTTGGAGTAATGAATGAGATCCCGCCGTTTTTCTTGTCGATCCGCAAAAGGAGCTTTTCTGTCATTACTTCCACCCTGTCTTTTCCTTCTCTGCATTTCCAGGCTGGCCTCGCAGTTTCCATAAGCTCTGACGGAATATCTGCAAGATTGCCAATAGGCTCTCTGCTAAAGCTGATCCGCATTGTATCCCTTGAGACAGGTGTGATCCGAAGTATACCGTATGCATTTGTGAGTTCCACGTATTCTTTCTTTTTGGCCACCCAACGGATAGTTAAATTTATATTGGAATGTCCTAAGGGCCTCAGGCTGGCAGTCTCCGGCATGGTACCGAATTCGGAACCCTCCGGCATACTTTTTGCTGTCTGCTTTTTCTCTGACAGCTTTTCTTCCTTAGGACTTTGGACCACAATCCTCTTTGGCCCTATCCTGTTGCGCAGCTCCATCTCAGCATGTCCCTCCCGGGCCCTCTGCAGTTCTATTTCTCTGTTGGTTTTAAGATCCGGTTCAGGCATACTGCGTACAGCCTTCTTGGGTGGTACCACAAGATACTTCTGCTTCTTCTCTTCTGACACTGGTGCAGCGATCAGATCTGTCAGCTTTCCTGTATAAAGTACTGCCAGTTCATGCAGCGCCCTGGTGGCTGCCACATACAGCAGCCTTACAAAGCCATCGTCTGCCGGATAGTTCTTATCATCGGCTCCCCAGAGAAGAACTGCATCAAATTCCAGCCCTTTGGCATATTCGATTGGAAGAACCATTACTCCGCTTCCAAACTCCTCTGTTTCTGCATTAAATTCACGAAGTTCCACACTTTTTCTCAGCTGTCCGGATAGTTTAAATACTTCTTCCTCATCCCTGCAGATCACTGCAATTGTCTCATACTCTTTTTCCTGCCATTTTAAAATTGTATCAATTGTCTCCTGTATCAGCTGTTCCCCGTCATTACACCCTGCAATCCTGACTTCATTTCCATGACGTATAATCGGCTCAACAGGATAGATTGGAAAATTCCCATGCTGCAGAATATTTGTTGCAAAATTGGAGATTTCCACAGTATTACGATAGCTTTTTCTCAGTAATCCAAAATAGTCAAACTCTCCGGGCAGCATAAGACTCCTCAGCTCTTCCCAGTCCGTCAGCCCATAATCAAAGTAAATATTCTGCGACACATCCCCCATAATGGTAAAGGTGCATTTACTGAGGCAGTATTTTAGCGCCCCATAGGCCATCATGCCGAAATCCTGCGCCTCATCAATGACAACATGGCTTGCCTCCTGAATAACTTCTGTCTCTTTGATCCTTTTATACAAATACGCCAACGCCGCCAGATCATAGAGATCAAATTCCGTCCCGGGCAATAAAACAGAATTCCCCTTCTCATTCTGTTCCTTTAAAAAGTCATTATATAATTCGAAAATGGATCCCTTCCACTCTCTTTTTCCAAAATATGTCTGGTAATACTTGAGAAGCCTCTTCTGCTCATCTGCCGGGTAAGTATAGTATTTCCCATATATCTCATTCTCCAGTTTTGCCATCAGATGCTCTGTCAGCTTATCCAGCTTGTCCGGAAGCGACAGATAATGAAACTTCTTAAGCAGGCTCTCAATCAAACTGCTGCTCATCAGGAGGTGATGAGTCTTTTCTGTAATGACGTCCTGCCGTGGTATATAGTCCCACTCATAATGCTCGCAGAAATTTTCCAGGTCGTGAAACCATGAAAAGCTCCCCTTTACACAGGATGTTTTGTCCTCCCTGTTCAGTTTTTTTACAGTAAAATTCTGTATATCCCAGTCTTCATACAAGAGACGTATAAAAAGCTGCTCCATTGTCATCTGTGATATGCCGTATACATCCAGATCCGGTAAAACTCCGGTTATATAATTCAGGAGGATCCTGTTGCTCCCAATAATATAGAAATCCTTGGGCTTAAATTCCAGCTCATAATTATAAAGGATATAAGATATACGGTGCATAGCTACAGTTGTCTTACCCGAACCCGCCCCGCCCTGCACTATAATATTGTGCTGGGGCTTCATGCGGATAATCTCGTTCTGCTCCTGCTGGATCGTGGCAATAATATCATTTAAAACAGTCCGCTTGCTTCTGGCCAGGTATTTCGTCAGCAGTTCATCATTTGCCACCACATCTGAATCATAAAAGTCCTTTAATTCATCGTTTTCTATCTCATAAGTTCGCTTTCTGGAGAGGTCAATCTGAAATGCCCCTTCTCCCTTTACCGAATAGGTACATGCACCAAGGGAGCTTTCATAATATACCGATGCGATCGGCGCCCTCCAGTCAATGACCGCCAGATCTGCCGCATCTTTCGTGATGGCAGCCTTGCCAATATAATAGCACTCCTTTTTCAGCAGATTGGAATCTGTAAAATCAATCCTTCCGAAATATGGCTTCCGTCTGCTGCGCTCCATGCGGAGGAGCTCCTGGCGCACCTGCTGAAATCTGGCATCAGTATTGAACCACAGCGCCAGACCTTCTTTATCCTCCACATCATATACTTCCTTCAATTCGTGCAGTTCCTCTGCCAGACTCTCAACAGATGCCCTTGCCCTGTTCAAATTATCATCCGCGATAGCAAGAACATCTAAAAGCATTTTTTTCTCTTCCTCCAGGGTAACTCCCGGAATTCTCCGTACACTCTTTGTCTGATCCTTCTGATTCATGCCTGTCTCCCTTCTTCTTTCATGTTACAGACCGCTTTCCCTGAAAAGCAGCATCCCTGTTATTTATCTTAACAAAAAATATAAAAAAGACTAGACTTGTAATAAAAAAATATGTATAATGGATAATATAGTGTACCCTAAAGTATGTCAGGGTCTATATTGTGTAAGCAAAATACCGCCAGGATATGAATCCTGACGGCTTTTTATTAATCTTTTCTGCTACGGCGTCCTCTGCATTTCCGTAGATAGCTTATTTTAGGATATAAAACTTTTCTCTATTACATTCCCGAGACTCTTTTCAATATTAAACAAATCCAGGAACTGTACTCTTATGTCTGCACCGTCCCCGGATTTATACATGATCTGCCTGTCCGGAACAGCTAAATCAGTCAGTGGGTAAAGTACTGTCACATTCCGGGCATTATACTTTTTCTGGTATGCATACATCTGGTACATATCGCTCTGTGATATTCCATAATTGGCCTTGTTCTCTGAGAGCAGCTTCCACTTTGTATCCATAATAAAAACTGCATTATCTTCCTTTCGCTTTACTGCAATGTCTGGTTTTATAAGAAATTTCTTACCTGGTTCATCAAATAAATAACATGACTTATCCTGTACCGATACAATGTAATCTGCAGTGCCTAATGCCTTCTTTAATTTAGACGCAGCATAACTTTCAAACAATCTCTCCATTGGAAATAATAATGCCGCGGCTATCTCTGAACCGGAAAATGAGGTGAAGCTCTTTCCCGTCAAAAATACACGGCACCACAATAATGCAGTTTGGTAATCAGCCATATTTCTGCCGGGAATAAACTTTGAAAAGTCACCTTCATGATCCAAAGATACATCTACATCACAAAACTCGTTTAATAAAGTCTTTATACTGCTTTTATTCTTCACTGAAGATGATTGCCGGTATAGATACTTTAAAGTGGACTTTATCAGCCTGTTTTCCGGCCTGTTGCTGTTATACTCATCAAATTCAACGTAGCTTCGTTCCTTATGGCAGTAATTTCTTTTTATATGCTCAGAGAAAAGCAGTTTTCCCCTGAATATTTCTTCGTTATTTTCTACAGTTATGTAATCGCATTTAAGCCCGCGTTTGACAATCTGAAAAACCTCATCCACAAACATTCTGATGAATATTTCGAAAATATTCATGGTTTCAATATTTACATTTGATATCTGCAAAGTCTTGTATGGAGATACTCTGAGGGTCTTCAGCATATCTGTAAACAGCTTTTTTACCCTCTGTTCTGAAGCCTTCTCCGGCGAATATATCTTTGGCAGGATCTCAATGGTTGTCCCATCGGTCATTGTAATAACGCCCACATAATTTCTTGCCGTGATGACCTTGCCTGCGCCTTTTCTAGCACTGATCCCCATCAGCTCCAGAGCATCTGTGTCTTTGCTTTTATTAGTTAAAATAAATTTTTCCAGCTGCTCAAAGGTGTGCCTGGGCAATGGAGTATATCCCGGAATTTCTTTTTCAGCTATAAAAGAACCATATTCTGTTATCTGATAGGATGCTTTCATCCGGCACACCTCCTCTGCACTAAATTGAGCGGTATGATTCAATATTCATAAACGCCTCTTTATTAATTTCATATATATTGTTCTCATCAAATTCATAATCTGTATTTCCAAAAAGCTCACTGTAATCTATACTTACTGCTGATATGAATTGAATACCAGGATCCTGTTTATTATTATCTCCAAGTATAAGTCTTATTTTCTCATAATCCTCATAAAAATACTCCTGCAGCAGCGGTATAATGCTGTCAGCGAAAATTTCTGCCAGCACCTCAATAGTCGGGCTCTTCTTCAGAGGCATAAAATAGGCATGTCCAATCGTATGCTCCCTGTCATAAAGGACACGGATCCTTCTATTCATTCTGATAAGCATATCTTTGACAGAAACATCTTCCACACTGATTCCTTCCAATACATCTGCATCCGGCTGCATTTCTTTAAATTGAAACCTTCTGCGCAGCGCTGTATCAATTGTGGCAATGGACCTGTCTGCAGTATTCATCGTTCCAACAAGGTATACATTGTCAGGGACCCCGAAAGGCTTCTTAGAATAGGGCAGCTTTACCGTGGTTTCTTCCGGCTGTCCTATCCGTTTTGAGTCCTCTATTAAAGTAATTAACTCTCCAAATATTTTAGAGATATTTCCCCTGTTTATTTCATCAATAACAAAGACATAATTATTACCGTTTGGCCCGATTTTATTTGCGGCGCCTGTGTGCTTATTGACGATACCCATTACATCGGCAAGTGAAACAGACATCTTGTATACAGCGGAAAGTGTCATTGTGGTTCCGCCATTTACTTCTGTAATATCTTCCCTGATGCCTTTAACTAACCAGTCCACTTTTCTCAAACGCTTGTATTTATCATATTCTTCATGCCATTCATAATCACCGGTAATAACACCTACTGCATCTATAGTCGTGCTGCTGTAACAGGAAAGAACAATATCTCCCACTCTCATCTTATTAATAAAAGCATTTACGACTGTCTTCCCGCCATCCGTAAAATCAGTCTCGCCTGTAATATCAGGTCCATAATCATCATAACCCAGGCGGATATGCCCGTTTTCCAGACACTCTGTCCTTGTGGGATTATCATATGTGCCTTCGAGGGATACCTTCCATACAACAGGTGAAGTATTTAAACCTGCATCAGCAGCCTTTTTTATAACTGGCCGCAGCGCTCTGTCACAGAAACTTTTAAACAGACCGGAGGCTATCTGATATTGAACCTCTTCTTTATTTTCTTCATCACTCTCATCCATATTTGGCCTGATACCCTCAATAAACTCCTCATAGCCATAGGATTGATGGAATGTGGTTGTTTCAATATTTCCATCAGTCTTATACTGATTATACCTGGCCAGAACATCGTCGTAGTTTTCTTCCTTCACATCCTCCAGCAATTTTTTCTCAATTATAGCTACTGCATATACTACCGTGCTGTAGGTTTTTCCTGTTCCGGGAGGTCCATAAAGAATTGTATTCTTGGCCACATCAGTCGTCTGGTCTTCTGTATTATCAATATCAATCTCCGACAGGTCCATCTTCTCCAGCGCCGCCTTCAGCTCCTTCCGCAATTTCCAGGAATAACGTTTCCTTCCGTTTTCAATCACACTTCTTCCGCGAAATGCAATCGGATAGTATCTGAAGCCCACATCATCTATACAGTCCGGGCAGTTATACTTTTTCTTTATCTTTTCACAAAAGCTGCTGCCCAGCTTATTATAATAATTATGTACTTTCCCATACACATCTGCAAGATGCCTGCATGTGCTCTCTCCGCCTTGTTCAATAAACATCTTCAGCATAACAAGGTTTTCTTTAGTCGTGACATCAGAATCGTTTAAAGCCTCCAGCCACACCCCCGGCGTAATCCCGGGATCATACTCATCAGGTGAGGGCCAGTATGCTGCTTCACCTATGCCTTCTTCTTCCTTTTCCTTAGTTTCTGTCCGGGGTTTCATCCTGCTTCCATAATAAACAACATCCATTGCCGTCACATAACCGTCTTCATCCTGAAAACATTCTTCTGTCAAACGCGCTGCACTCATTGCCATTAATTCTTTGTCCTGCTTAACATAGTTCCATACTTGTGAACACATTTGATTACAATTTTCTATCTTCCAAACCTCAGATTTGGCTTTTCCCCGTTTTTCCGCAAAGCCGATCAAATTCTTAAAAGCTTCATAGACTTTTGCTTTATAAAAATAATATTTTCCCGGATATTCAAAAGTTAAATATACAGAAACTGCATGCAGATCCTGAAAATGTGACAGAGCCTTCCCTTGTCCAGCCTCCCCCTTCAAATGCTCACAGTGCAGCCGGAATCCTTCTCTAAAATCACTATATCTCTTTCCTAAAGGAATACTTTCATCATACAGCTCCCTGAACAGTTCTCTAACTGCTTCCGGATCACTTTCCGCATATTCGCAGAGCATTTTATAAGCATAATACATACCGGAAGTCAGCAAATTAGCAGCTTTACTAAAAGAAACCGACAGCATCCTTGAAAAATCCGAAGCCTCAATATCCCAATGCTTTTTGTACCATCCAATAGCTTCCCATTTGTATCTTTCTTCTGCATCAACTTTTTGAAAATCTGATTTATATGCGGATATAATGGCGGTAATATCAATACCTGTATAGTTTTCACCAACATATTCGTACTGGCCATTGCCCCTATTCAGAAAGAAATTTGGCTTATTATCCAGATCCTCTATCCCCTTGTTTGTCATATTATAAGAATAGTCACTGGGAAGAATACTGGAAGGATTAGTGCCATATTTATCCTGCAGCAGCTTAACGATCTCCTGTCTTGTCATTTTAGTTCCAAGGGCAAGATCCTTTAAAATTTCTCTGTATTGTTCTGTAATTGTCATCCATTTTTCCTCCGTCAGCAGCTGCTTTTTACCTTCACAATTTCATGCATAAATTCATTTAAAATTACTCCCGGCCATGAGATATCAATCGTCTTCATTTGAAAAAGAAGGCACATGAATCAAAAGATTATCTGAAACTGAATTATCTTGTGAACCACTAACAATGACATCAACATATTTCCATGATTCCTCTTCCAAAAATAAAGGAGCCAGCAATGAATCCCACCAGTCCGCAAATTCTGTGACAGACTCAACAGTTCCTCCATTTTCCCCATTGGCAAGATCTCTCTTAACGACACGCTCCCTGGCAATCTCCGGCTCAGTATCTACCCATATGGAATATGCTGCAATATCACGCAGCGTTTTTCTGCACGCTCCCATCCCCTCTATGATAAGTGCCCTATTGGGGTCAACTTCAATAGAACCCTGGCGGCCCTCTTTAACCCATCCGGCTGGTCTGTACGCCACATTTTTTCCATTGATCCAGGGATTTACAATACCCTCGAGCATTTCATGATCCCAGTGAATAGGATCAGCACACCAGCTTACATCATCTGTATGAACTAAATCTGCATTCAATATATCAGCCAGTTTTAAAGCTAACGTTGTCTTACCTGACCCGGCAGCTCCATCAATAAGAATAAGTGGTTTTGACACATTATCCCCTATCTTTGCTGCCAGATCAGACAGAGATTCTTCTGACCACGAGTTTATATTTAGGGACGGCAACGCTATAGGTTTCATATTTAAATACTCTCCTTTCCGTGAGGGGTGCCGTGCGCCAAACAATCTTTGACATAATCGACGGGAACATCCATCCTTTCTGCAACCTGTTCTACTGTCATCCCCTTATTAAAAAACCGCTTTGCAACCATTGAAATATCCTCTGCAACTTCAATTATATGGTGATTGGGATCATAAAAACGAACAACCCTCTGTCCCCAATTATGCTCCAGCAACTCATGAACATATTCAATATTGGCCATTTGCAGTTTTCTGTAAAATTCATCAATATCTGAGACTTCAAAATATAATTCTACAGCATTACTTTTAAGATATACTTCTTTATCATTAATAAAACTGCTCCATGTCTCAATTGTTTGCAAAAACAATCCGCCGTCCAGCTGAACATTCGCACCGAAATCACCTATCATCTTGATGCCCAGTATATCTTGATAAAATTTTTTACTTTCTTCCATATTTTTAACTGCAATTAAGGTACCCTTATACATTCTAATCATCCTTTCCCAGCTGAGCTGACAAACGGCTCACGCTACTAGCCCCTCACAGATGTGTACGTGCGCTCTTCACGCATACATCTCCTCTTAATAATATTCTTATAAATGCCGATTCAATAACAATTTCTGCTCTACACCATTTTTATAGATATACAGCCGTTTTTGCCTGTCAAACACAGGATTCGTATCATGTATAATACTGTGGTGATTTGGACATACAATAAGCTGATTATTGGCATCATTATTCAGGCTAGACACGAAATAATCAATATGATGTGCCTCAGCAATATGAGATCCATATTCTTCTCCAATAAGACAACCACAGAGTTGGCATCTATAGTTATAAAGTAACTTTAGATTATCTCCGATTTTCTTGTTTAACTTACGTATCTTTACAATGCATTCTGATTCCAATAATGCAGAAGTTGCATCCTCTACATCATAATTAAATTCTGCCTCTAAGATACGTTCTTTCTGACCAGAAACCACCTGTTTCAAGGCAGCAATATCCTCTGAGACAATGGGATCCAGTACATAAGAATCATCATATTCTGTAGTGTAGATAGCCAGATACTCTTTTAAGTCTTCTGGCAAACGTATCATTGTACGGTCGCCTGGCTGCCGCAGCTCTCTTGTTTTCTTTATAAACTGATAACTTGTCATAAAGCAGGCCTGCAATTCCTTAGCTAATTCTCCGCCTTTAATGTATCTGATCTGGAGAGTATCCTTTTTCCTCTTAAACTTGGGATCAAAATTCACATTTGTTATTTTGGCTTTATAAGAGTGTCCGTTAAGATATAGTGTAATATCTTTCGATTCTCCTCTCTTTAGAAATCGGCCCATGATCTGTCCAAAAACTACTTGATTATCAAAAGGCAAGGTGAGACCTTCATTGAGCAAAGACCAGTCTACTTCTTTTTTATAAACATAATTTTCAGTTGTCATTTAATATCACCTAATAATATAAAATTTTCTTTGCAGCATTTTTTACAGTTGCCTTAGTCTGATCTGCGCTTTTCACTGTAACACCGCCATGTACGATTCTAACTCTTCTATGGTATAAAATAATTTCAGTCATACCATCCCCACACCGTATATCTATTGACTTCAATTTTACCACATTCAAGTCAATATGCACACATATGGTTGTCAGTATAACTATATTTTTTTAGTTCTTTTAAAAAAATCCATTATGCCGTAATAAATCACTCTCTGCTCAAGTACATTTCGAAGAACTTGCATATTTTTTTTAATAAATACTAACCGCATCACCAGATTTTTTATAAAACTCATTATGTATCCAAATCTTAGACTTCAATACCTGTATTTAAAAATCATTTCAATTATCATCCATAATTATACATGGTATAGATTTACTTCAACTACAAATAATATCCTTAATAACAACAGGAGGTATCGGAATGAAAGCTATCGTATATGATGGGCTGCAGAAAGTTGAATGCAGAACCGTGGAAGATCCGAAGATAGAAAAAGAAGATGACATAATAGTAAAAGTCACTTCCACTGCTATTTGTGGATCAGATTTACATTTAGTGCATGGTTTGGTAAAAGGAATGTATGATGGATATGTATTAGGTCATGAAACAATGGGAATTGTCGAGGAAGCCGGAAAGGAAGTTAAAAATCTGAAAAAGGGGGACAGGGTTGTAATCCCCTTTCCTGTGGCATGCGGACATTGCGAATTCTGTAATAAAGGAGAATTCAGTCAGTGCGATAATTCAAATGATTATGGTGAATCTGGTGGATTATTCGGTTATAGTAAATATCATGGGAACTATGCCGGGGGACAAGCAGAATATATAAGGGTTCCGTATGCCAATGTGGGGCCAAAAAAAGTGCCGGATGAATTGACAGATGAGCAGGTCTTATTTGTAACAGACGTCCTGCCCACCTCCTATTGGGGCACGGAAATAGCAAATGTGAAAGCCGGAGATACCGTCGTAGTTCTGGGCTGTGGACCTATAGGATTGATGACAATCAAGTGGTGTATTCAAAAAGGAGCAGGCAGGATCATTGCAGTCGATAACGTCAGCTACCGCCTGGAACATGCAAAAGGCTATGGGGTGGAAGCCTTAAATTTTGAAGAATATGAACAGGTAGGAGAGCATATAAAAGAGATTACACATGGAGGAGCTCATTCTGTTATTGATTGTGTCGGACTGGATGGTAAAACTTCGGTTATGGAAAAAATTGAAACTGCACTCAAATTACAGGGAGGATCAAAATCAGCTATAGAGATAGCTTCCCAATGTATTAGAAAAACCGGTACAGTAGCTCTCGTTGGAGTATATGGCAATAAATATAATAATTTCCCTCTTGGAAACTTCTTTTCCAAGAATATCACTTTAAAAATGGGACAGTGCCCTGCTACCAGATACGTTGACTTGATGTTACAAAAAATCCAAAAAGGTGAATTTGATGCAACAGATATTATAACCCATAAGCTTTCCTTAGAAGAAGGCAGTCACGCTTACAGCATTTTTGATAAAAAGGAAGATAACTGTATTAAAGTAATTTTAAAACCGTAAGGTGATGTATTACTATGGAATATGCGTGAGATTCTAAGCCAATCTTCATATCTTTAGCGGAGATTGGCTTTTTCCATTAAAATCGAGTGGGATAAGATTTTCTGTTTATTTACCTCACTTACCTCTTTAACGTGAGAATTACCCCTTTATGAAGATTTTACCCCCTTTAATAATTTTCTTTTTTCTTATCATATTCTAACGCTTCATGCTCTCTCTGCACTTCTCGTAATAGTTCCTCTTCACTTGGCAAATAAAACTTATATTTTGAAGCGGAAATTTGTGTTTCATTTTCTGGCAATGTATACTTAACTACAGACCCACTTTTATCCGCACACAATACAATTCCTATTAGAGGATTATCTCCCTCATTCATCAATTCACGTTCCAATCCGAAGAGTTTCGCAACAAGTATAGGAAAAGAGTACCCTTTTCCATAAAAATAGCTTGTTTCTGTCTGCGACAGTAAGAGAGATTTTTGCTTGTTTAAAAGATCTGAAACCCTATAACAAACCAGATGTTATAAAATACTACTTATAAAAATTTTCTCTAATTTTTCGCATTTCTTTCCACACATTATCACCATAATTACTCACTAAAACAGAAATCATGCCATTATTAGGATTATATTCAGAAATAAAACTCACACCAGGGTCACACCCCTGAAAATATACTAAATCTTTACCACATGGATTGTCAATAATCCATACGCCATAGCCATAGTAGCCTTCTTCGGCGTCCGTCCCGTCTCCGCTTTGTTTAGTAAACATCTTTGAAAGAAACTCTTTTGAAATAAGTTTTTCATTTAATAAGTTCGTCCAAAAATTGACTATATCTTTTACTGTTATAAAAGCTCCTCCTGCCCCCGTTCCTTTTGCATCAACAGAAAAGATATTTGTACGGAAATCATTTGTATCAGAACAATAAATATAATTATTTGCACATTTCGACGGTAATCTATCCAGCTCATAGTAACCCGTTCCATTCATATTGCATACATCAAAAATATTTGTTTGCAAATACTTATCAAAATACATTCCTGTTACTTTTTCAATTATCGTTGCCAATAACACATAACCCGAATTGTTGTATTGAAACTTTTCACCTTTATGATACATCATAGGCTTATCTATGAACAAAGGGAACAGATCATTATTATGTCTAATCTTGTAATTAGGATACTCAAACCATAATTCCTCATATTCGTCCATAATACTTTCATCAAAATAATCTGGCACCCCCGAAGTATGATTTAACAATTGTTCTACTGTCACATCAACATCTATATCATATAAATCAAAATCAAGCAGTTTTTCTAATGTATCCTCAAAGTTCAGTTTTCCTTGCTCAATCAACTGTAAGATAGCTACAGCAATAAATACTTTTCCTGCTGACGCACTGGCAAATTTTGTTTCAATTGTATTTGGTATTTCATTTGCCAAGTCAGCCAGTCCGGATACATGTTCTATTAGTATCTCACTATCTTGTACAACATATATACCCCCTCTAAAATTACTGTCTATGTTCATAATCTACCTCGCTGAATAATAAATGCGTTCGCCCCGTACAGTATAATATTTTCTTATATCTGCTCGTATCGTTTTATATCCCATAAGAAGTTCGGGCACTAAAGAATTAAAAATTATTGTTGTTCTGAATACCTCAACATGCGAAAAAGCCTGTATTTCCAATGACTTTCATCGATTAATACCCTTTAGCAGCTCAAATTCAAATACTATTTTTTATTAATCAAATCCTTGATTTCATCTACCAAAGGCTGATATCCAATTATTTCTTCCAATATCGTTCCTCCATAACTCGCACCAGTGGTGCGAGAATTAACATTTTCATTTTACCCTATAATGCAATTTCAGTGATCACACCTAAATTCTTCAAACATTTTCTTTAATATCTGAACATTACGATATTTCTCTTTAAAAGCATCCATAACATACCCGTCTACTTCTTCAAAATGCGGCATCCTTATTTCATCAGCGTAATCTTCTTTTCTATTCCAGTTATTATAAAGAAATTCCTCATACGCCATAAACTTCTAGCAATAACATTTCGTTAAATTGGCAAAAATCCAACATTCCGTCCAAAACACATGCTTTTTCCTGCTCATCTGTAATCTTTATTAATAAAAAGCGACTTCAATAAATTGAATCGTATTATCCTTTCTCTCACGATAAATAATAATCATCTTCTTATTAAGGAGCCTTTGCCGATATTGCTTTGCGCAATTTAACACGATTCTTTTTGCAGCTTCCTTTGTAAATTTCATAATTCAGGTTATTCTCCTCTATAAATTTAAAGAGAGAGTAATAACACCACTGTGCTATATACTCTCTCTTTGTGGCTAATTTTAGTGTTGTCTGCCAACGACCAGTCAAAGACTGGTAAAGATATCGGATTTTAGTGTTGTCCGCCAACGACCAACCACTTGATTGGCAAAAGTATCAGATTTAAGTGTTAGCCCACTAGAAAAGCACGCTTTTCTTCTACTATTATTATACGCAAATCCTATTTTTATGTCAATAGATTATTAGTAGGTGCCTTTATTAGCTATTGCCCTTTCAAATAATCCGACAAATTTTCTACATAAGTAATATCACAACTCCATTTTGCACTAAAGATCCCGCAAATGCCAGTAAAATCAATCTTTCCGCACCAGAAACGTCACCGTCTCCACATGTGTTGAGTGTGTGAAAAAGATTTCCAGAAGGCATAATTGGGCCTTGGCGGAGGTATTTAACTCCAACCGAATTCTCAAATTTCCCCTTCCTTTTTGGTTCTTCTCCTTCACCTTTGTATTAGTAAAAGTATAGCATAAAATTTCGTGTTTTGGAGGCTTTGCTACACCGGATAGAGAAATATTTTGTCAGCAACTTTACTGCCAACAATAAAGTCCTTGAGTTCAATTCTCAAGGACTTTATTCTTAACAGCTTAGTGCTTTCGACGCTGCACACTACCACCGTAATTCTCGTCGTCGCTCTTGTAGTCCATCTTTCAATAAAAACGATGATGGGTACGCTTTATAAAAATCATTCTGTCTGCTCCGATATCGTTGAGTCCCATTCATTATGAAACAAGCATCTTTTGCGCGTGTAATCCCAACATAATGAAGATTAAGCAACTGTTCAATTTCATCCGCTGTACCATACTCATCAGATATAATGTATTTGTACATATCCATATGGAACACAATATTGAACTCAAGACCTTTTGATTTATGTAAAGTCATTATATTTAATTCATCTTCAGCAGCGGGCACATAGCTATTTAAAGCTGTGCTATCTGACAATACGTGTTTTAGTAAAGCAACGGTTCCAGCATTATATCCTTTGGGATAAACCAATTCCGCTATCTCGATAAAATTATCTATTACATTAATCATCTCCCCAAACGGACAGCTAAATATCTTATGACACACTTCTAATGCCTTTCTGTATCTATCTGGCTCGATTTCTTCAGAAAATAATTTTTCGGCATAGTCTACAGCATATATACTTTTATCAAATCGTGCATTCAACAATTCACAAAATATACGTCCCCAATTTGAATTGTCCTTGTCTAATGGACTCTCAGAAAACACTTTATGTTTCGTTTTTAAAACTGTATCTAAAAAATGAATTGTTCCATTTCCTCGACATAAAATAGCCACTTGATTATTACTTACAACTTCATAAGTCTTTTTTATCGCCTGTAATTTCTGATCGATTTTTTTTGCTATTTCCCTTTCTGATCCCTCAACACATACACGAAATACCCTTTTATCCTCTTGAATTTGCTTTGAGGCGTCAAATAGGCATAGCGAATACTCCGCAATACTAGGATGACATCTATGATTTACGCTGAGCTCGTAATGCTTAAAATCTTCTCTGCCTATAAGTGAAAGCAGATATTTCGGGAAGCGATTGCTAAACCCATATATAGCTTGATTAATATCACCAACAGCAACTCCTATAAGTCCGCTTTCACACAACATAATAAAAATATCATGCTGTATTTGTCCACAATCTTGATATTCATCTATAAACACAGATACATATCGGGATTTAATATATTGAAGCGCTCCAGGAACTTTTTTCATGATGTATAATGCTGTTTCTCCTGACACATCCAAAAAAATCTTTCCATTTTTCAATGATTCTAATAGCAATATTTCTTGGTCATTTGTAACATCCGAACCCATTCCAAACAATCCAGAATATATTGGATCACTTTCCGATGAATTTACAACTTCATATTCAGGTAAAGTGTACGTTAAATGACTTGCAAAAGGAATAATTATTTGCGAAATATAAAATTTATCTATCGTACCAAAAAAGGAGTTCTTGTGTTCTATACCCCTCTGTTTGCAACGACTTTTTAGCTCATCACTTGCCTTGTTTGTAAATGAAATAGCAATAATTCCTTTATAATCCGGCAATTCTTTCAAAACCAATCCTATCTTCTCAACAACAGTATATGTTTTTCCAGATCCCGGTCTTGCTGTTACAACAACATTACCATTTTGCTCTAATATGCTTATTTGTTCCTCTGTCGGCTTTTTAATCATGAGCAGGATGACTCCCTTCTTCGACAGTCTTTTTTAGCGCTAAAAGTGGCGCACAAACTTCTGCCCCCTGAATCTTACCTAATTTAGTATGTTCAGACGTCAAAAAGCTCATCATATTTTGTGCCTTATGCGTCTGCATCGCCTTTACCAAAGTAGTAACTGTACGCTTTCTATAATATGCCTTAAGATCATCATACAAGTCACTCTTTGCCAAGTCCATCTCTAAATCAACATCTGACACATATAAACCATACACTGTTGCCTGTGCTCTAAAATAATCATTTAAGGCTATTGCTGTTGCCGGTATAGATTTCTGATGTCCCCATTCATTTTCATCTTTATGTTGCTGCCAATATTGATTAATCGGCTCATCAGCATTTCTTATCTGCGAAAGGATTCCTGCTATTCGAGAGATTCCTGCATAATAGTCTTTTGTAGGCGCTTTATTTGGTTTTGAAAAGATATCATTATCTGTTCTTAGAACCCATGGTATCTTCAAAGCATCACATATTGCTACATATGGTTTAAACCCTACTCCCTCTACCGCTAATATTGAAATATTTAATCGGTCAAGATCAACACCTATTTCCTGCGCAAGTGCGGTATAAAAAAGGACTTCTGATACGCCTTCCACGAGAAATACACCATCCGAAAAAAATATTTCCGCCGAAAGTGCATTTAAACGATATCCGAATTTTTCGAATTCCGCCTTCAACAGTTGACTACATCCTCCGCATGCAACATGCGTGTATTTGTTAACAGTATGCAATCTAATAATACTGTCTGGCTCAAACTTAGATGCAATATGCGGTGAATGCGTTGTAATTAAAATCTGATCATTGAAATTTGATTGAATGTATTTTGACAGTTTTCTTTGCTGATGTGGGTGTAAATGCGCTTCTGGCTCCTCAACCGCAAAGAAAGTAACGTGATCAATATTCTTCTGAATATTTTGTTTTGCAATCCATGTTGCAAGAAAAATTTGATTATTTCTCCCATCACCACCAATTGCTAATGGACCTTGATCGGATGAGTATGATAATATTAAGTTATCCAATAACTTTTCCGCATCGCTCTCTCCTGCAACAAATTTTACTTTCTGATCTTCATTATGAATAGATAATTGTGCCAACTCTGTATTCACACTTTCCAAAGCAGATGCAACATAATTCAATGAGCTAACCTGACTGTTTATATCATTTAATTTACTTTGAATTTCACCAGTCTTAACATCATCTGCTTCTTTTGCCTCCTTATCCAAACGTTCTTTAGCCATTCGTAATATCTGAATACGCTCTCTTTTCAAAAAGCCAAACAAATCTCTATTTGTATCAACACATTGCATATTCAATCTTTTAATATACTGGCGGGTAGACTGTTCTTCAAGGACTGTTTCATCATACCCTATCCATATGCTGTACTGACCATTTTTACTGTTCGTATATCGAATAACTGTAGTTTCATCCTTGATACTACCACCAAAAGTACTTAATAAGCATTCTTCAGTGATTCCACAAATTGTAACTGTAATCTCTATGCTTTCAGCGCCCGAATAAGCATTATAGTCACTATCTGTCAATTCTAAGTCGTGTTCATTAAGTGATTTGTCAAACAGTAGCCTAAGAGCATACAATAAATTGGTCTTTCCAACATCATTTGCTCCGATAATAAGTGTTTTGGGTTGAAGAAAAATTTCTGCATCATCGAAATTTCTGAATCCCTTAATGCGTATTTTCTCAATTCTCATCAAATGCTTCCTCCGCAAAATACGATTATTGTATTAGATTAAATATTATAGATATAGCAAAAGCAGCATGCCACCTCTTTGTGTATGTATTTAATAATATTCTACCACCATTTTTCCTTAAAGCCAACCACTATAGCTGTGTTTTCTACTAACAATAAAACGCTCGAACCATCAAGGCTCAAGCGTCTTATTCTTATCAATATTGTTCTGCATATCTGGATTCTAATAGTGCCACAGGCTGTGGCACTATTACTCCAGTTCTTTTTCGATTTCTTCAATAGACGGCAGGCTGCTGCGCAGTTCCTCCGGCAATGCCTTGGCAATCTGATTTTTCCACTCCGCAACACCAATGGGATTCTTGTATCCCGCCAGAGAATACTCTACCACCGTTTCATTCTTGCCTTTTACCAACAGCAGACCGATTGTCGGCTGATCATCTGGATGACGCAAAACATCGTTTACTACATTTTGGTACATATTCAATTGGCTGATAAATCCCGGCTCAAAGTCGCAAGCTTTCAGTTCAATCACCACATAGCATCGAAGTTTTAGGTGGTAAAACAGAAGGTCGATATAAAAATCATCGCCGCCAACTTCCAAATGTACCTGTCTGCCTACAAAAGCAAACCCCTGTCCCAACTCCAGCAGAAAGCTCTGAATATGTTCTGTGAGCTGTCGCTCAATCTCAACTTCTCGCCGGGGCATATCCGTACCAAGGAAATCAAACAAGTACGGATCTTTAAACACTTGATTGACCATATCTGAATCCGCTGGCGGAAGTGCCGCAGGAAAATTATTCACACTTCTTCCTGAACGCTCCATGAGACCGCCCTGTATTTGCAGGTCAAGCACATTGCTGCTCCAGCCATTTTCTATTGCTTTATTGGCATACCAGATACGGCTCTCCATAGAATCCAGCTTATCCAACAGCATCCGATTTGTTCTCCACGGAATTTGTGCCACAACCCGTTGCACAATTTCAAAGTCAGGCCAGCTCTCTGCAAACTTTCGCATATATTTGATATTTCTCGGAGAAAATCCAGACATCTCCGGGAATGCACCCTTTATGTCCTTGGCCATGCGGTCAATGACTTTTGCGCCCCAGCCTTCTTCCTCCTGTTTTTTCAGAATAGCTCTACCAATGTTCCAGTACAGGCATATCATGCTGGAATTTGCATTCAGCACAACTGAAATCCGCTGCCTTTGGATTTCTGCTTTTACTTCTTCAATAAATTTCAAATAAGCATCACTCATCTCGGAAAGATTTGGAGCAACAGGGAATATCACTCCATCCTTATTCTTTCCCATTTGATTTCGATTATCCAAATTTTTTCACCTCGCATTTTGCAGATTTCTTTCATAAAGTATATCATGTTCGACAGTAATTTTCTATCCTAACCGCTCATAGTCACAACGCTTCTCACTGCCAAGAACAAAATCCTCAGCTCTATGTCTGAGAATTTTGTTCTTATCAGTGTATGTACTCGGCAAGAGCGCTCTCTTTTTCCGGCTCCTGCCGCTCTATTTAGTCCTCAAAGTCAATCCGCTGTGTCATAACGATGCCAGACTTAAACTGTATTTCTATCTTGCTCTCATTGATCACCCTAACCGTCTGCAGCAGCCTGCGGACAAGGTCATCGTCAAATTCCCGCTTCAGGTAGCTGGCTTTTTTCATATAGCTCTCCATATCCTGCATCCGCTGGTCGTAGGATTCGGCAAGCTGGCGTTCTCTGATTAACTTGGCCTTTTTCTTTTTCAGCTCCTTGATTTCATTGGCGATGACGCGATATTCCTTGTCAAACATCTCATCCGCGCATTCTGCCTTGGCGCTGTCCTCAATGAGTGCCATCATCCTCTGCTGGAGCTGCTCGATCTGCTCATCATATTCGGTCGGTTCGCTCTTTGGGGAGTAGCTGCCGATGATCCGGATGACGTTCTCCCGGAACGCCTGCACAAATTCGCCCTGATCCTCGACTACGCTGTTGATGGCCGCCATGATTGCTTGGTGCAAGGTGTCCTCTTTGATGGTCGACGAGTGTTTGCAACGCTTGGAACCGTATTTCAGGCGGTTGTCGCAGCGCCACACTGCCCATTTCTGTCCGTATTTTGACCATACCTGTCTGCGATAAGGCTGGCCGCATTCGGCGCAGATTAAGATATCCGACAGCACATACTTGGAGCTGTATTTTCCCTTGACCGGTTCGGCCTTTTTCTTGGCGGCTGGGCGGTAGATGGCGGAGCGCCGTGCTTTTTCTTCCTGCTTCTTCCTGACTTCTCGGCCATCGGAGGCGCCCGGCTTCAATCCGCTTATAAAGCAGGCAGAAGCCATCGCCCTCCCATACCAGGCCTTTGAACCGGTCAGTGCGGCATCCGCAGAAAAGAAACAGAACATCCTTTTGAAACGGATCCAGATGGAACTGTTCCTTTACTAACGTCGCCAAACCATCAATCCCTTTGCGAAGATCACATTTTCCACAGTAGATATAGATGGCCTGAAAACCGTTGAGTTCAGAGAGCACGGAACATCACCTCTTTCAAAAAAGAGAGGATGCGCTCCGGCGCATCGCTGCTTACTTCCATGACAGTATCACCACGGCGAATGCGGATTGCCACATTTGAAGTCTGTATAGCAGAAGAAACTGAAATCTGCGCAAATGTGCCGGAAGGAGCATGATCCTTTGCGGGATCCGGTGTTTCACAAGCATTCCATGCCATTTTTCTCAACCGGTTTAGCCGATAATAATAGACCGACTCCCGGATTCCGTTGGCGGCACACCATTCTTTGATGGTCAGACCGCTATCATTGCGTTGTTTGATCATTGCGGTCCAACCGGCCGCACGAACCTGCATTACTTCATTCATACTTGAAATCTCCTTTGAAACTTAGAAAACTCCAATCAAAGTTTCTGGAGTTCTTTAAGTAGATTTGATGAGATCATCATCGCATAAAATCAGTCATAAGTCAGCCCACGAATTATGGAGCATTTACTGTCATCTGTGGAAAGGGCAAAAAATCGGGGCAAAAAACGCTCGTTTTTTGCCCCGATTTTCGCTCTATTTTCGCTTCAAAGCCACAACATCTTGTGGTTAAACCTCTCTATTTTCGCTCATCACCACAATACGTCATCTGTATCACCACCTCAACGTGCCCTGTAAACGGAAACAAATCCACCGGCCACGCCCCCCGTGCCCCATACCCATGCCGCGTGAGATACTCCAAATCTCTGGCCTGTGTCTCCGGATTGCAGGAAATATAGATGATCTTCTCAGGCCCCATCCTGACCAGGGATGAGAGGAATTTCTCATCGCTTCCGCTGCGGGGTGGATCCATAAAGACTACATCTGCCTTCTCTCCCTGTGCCGCCATATCTTCCATGAATTCTCCGGCGTCGGCACAGTAGAAACGGATGTTTTTCGTATTATTCTGCTTTGCATTTACGATGGCATCGCGGATGGCATCCTTGTTTAACTCAACACCTGTCACGCTGCCTGCCTGTTTACTGGCTATCAGGCCGATTGTACCGATCCCGCAGTAGGCGTCAAGGACCGTCTCTTTGCCTGTCAGTCCGGCCAGCTCTATGGCTTTTCCATAGAGGACCTCTGTCTGCACGGGATTGATCTGGTAGAAGGACTTTGATGAGATCCTGAACCTGCAACCGCAGAGCACATCTTCTATATATCCTTTGCCGAAAAGGATCTTTTCCTGATCTCCCAAAACCATGCTTGTGCCCCGGCCGTTCACGTTCTGGATGATCGTGGTGATTTCCGGATATAGGCGCCTCAGGGCATTGACAAAATTATTTTTGGACGGAAAAACAGGAGATGCAGTCACCAGCACCACCATGATCTCTTTTGTGGCAAAACCTCGTTTTACCAGCACATGGCGCAGGAGTCCGTATCCCGTGTCTTCATCATATGTCTTTATTTTAAATGACCGGAGAAGCTCCCGGATAGAGACTATTATCTCATCCGCTTTACGATTCTCGATCATACATTCATCTACCGGCACAACATAATGTGTGCCCTTCTGGTAAACGCCGGATATGGCGTTCCCTTTTCTGTCGTGGTCGAAGACCGCGTGGACCTTGTTTCTGTAATGATAAGGCTCCTCCATACCCACAATGGGATATACCGTACAGTATTTCTGGAGAAGCTTTCTCACTTGTTTCTCTTTTA
The DNA here is from genome assembly GCA_003148945.1 of Murimonas intestini. Taxonomy (GTDB): domain Bacteria; phylum Bacillota; class Clostridia; order Lachnospirales; family Lachnospiraceae; genus Murimonas; species Murimonas intestini. The sequence goes on from QGGY01000004.1 coordinate 81,796, forward strand.
GCTTCAGTTGTTCCTGGTATGGAACACCCTGATATTCACAGCCTCCACATTTCTTATAAACCGGGCAGACATCCGTCAGAGCTCCCGCAGTTCTTCTGCTTCTGTTGACAGCCCCGTATGGAATCTTCGTCCCACTCTGGATTCCACTCTTCTGCTGTCTTTCTCTGCCTGACCTGGCATCGCTTCCCACTTGCAAAGCCTTTCCTTCCGGTTTTACTCTTCTTCCTCTTGAATCGGCAGATTTTCTTGCTCTGCCTTTTTCTTCCTCATATTGTTTTTTCTCAGGTCTTGCTTTTTCAGTTCTCTTATAATCTGTTCTTTTCTTTTCCATCAGTATCCATCCTATCCGCTTATTGAGTGCAAACGGCCGCCGGCCAGTTTTTTTCTACATCCATACTACCATAAAGCGCGGAAGAATACTATATGAAACCTGCAGGCACATTAATTACCTGCCCTGTTATGTTCTGACAGAAACCCCACAGTTTCTGTCCCGGGCGGCGTCCGCCCAATAGGCTCGTATCAAGTCCACGGGTCTTCTCTATTATAATACCTTAGATTCTGACAAATTTCTCCACAAAGAAATTTTTTATTTTTGGTGAGTTTTAACCGTCACAAAATCGTCACGCTGACGTTGTGCACTTTTACCATACTAATTTCTGTGCTTCTGTTCACATGTTGGTTGTCTGTGTAATGTTTCTTAAAAAAAACTAAAATATCTATAAACTTCCTATTGACTTTTTCATGGTAAAGTACTATAATCCTAAATCAAGTGATAGTTAATATGGTTATATGCTTTGACTGGGAGCCATTGATATACATCCTTTCATCACAGAGAGCCGCAGGCGCTGGGAAGCGGTATGAAAAGTACATCAACATCACCCATGAGCATTTGACCCAAAAGCCGCAGTATGTCTTATGCGGCCCAGTAGGCTCAAACGGCTGCTTTCCGTTACAGAAGCGCCTGTTAACCCCCTTATGCAGATATTTATTATGTTTTACCTGCATTTTCAGTATTACTCCGGGGTGATGGGATTGAGTGGCTGCTTTTTCAGGCAGCAAATAGAGTGGTAACGCGGACGGTCCGTCTCTGTAATGATTTCTCAGGAATTCATTATGGAGATTTTTTTATTTCCGCAGTTATTCTCCCGGCTCGCAGCAGAATATATCCATACCGGCTGTCTTCTGACACATTTCAGGCACACCACAGTGTGCCGCCATTCCGGCCGCAGCTTCAGCTTCATCACGCTTCCGGAATACACTAACATCATGCTTAGGAGGGAATCATTATGAATGGCTTAATAATCATCGTTATAGCGGCTGTCGCACTCATTGCAGCATACCTGATCTATGGCCGCTATCTGGCAAACAAGTGGGGGATTGACCCAAAGGCTAAGACCCCGGCTTATGAAATGGAGGATGGAGTAGATTACGTCCCCGCTGACACAAACGTAGTGTTTGGTCACCAATTTGCATCCATAGCAGGCGCAGGACCTATAAACGGACCTATTCAGGCCGCTATCTTCGGATGGGTGCCCGTTCTTCTGTGGGTTCTTCTTGGAGGTATCTTCTTTGGCGCTGTCCAGGACTTTGCATCCATGTATGCCTCAGTAAAAAACAAAGGACGTTCCATTGGATATATTATTGAAAGATACATAGGAAAACTTGGAAAACGACTTTTCCTTTTATTTACCTGGCTCTTTTCCATTCTTGTCGTTGCCGCATTTGCTGATATCGTGGCAGGTACTTTTAATGGATTCGATGCACAGGGGCAGGTGGAAGCTAACGGCGCTGTTGCCATGACATCTATCCTGTTTATTATCTTTGCTGTTGCACTTGGATTTTTCCTGAAATACTCCAAATTTAATAAAGCGGTTAATACAATTGTAGCCATTGCGCTGCTTGTACTTTCCATCGTTATAGGTGTAAATGCACCAATCTATTTTTCACGTGACTTCTGGCTGTTATTTGTATTTGCTTATGTCATCATAGCGTGCGTGACCCCTGTCTGGGCGCTCCTGCAGCCGCGTGATTACTTAAACAGTTACTTATTGCTTGCCATGATGCTGGCGGCCTTTGTAGGTATCATCATTTACAATCCTTCTATGAACCTGCCTACATTTACAGCATTCAAGATTGAAAGCGGAAATACGGTATCCTACCTGTTCCCGTCATTGTTTGTCACGATCGCCTGCGGGGCTGTGTCAGGCTTCCATTCACTGGTGGCTTCCGGTACTGCCTCAAAACAGATCAAAAACGAAAAGAGTATGCTTCCTGTATCATTTGGAGCCATGCTGCTGGAAAGCTTCCTGGCGGTCATCGCACTCATATGTGTGGGGTTTGCGGCTACTTCCAGCGGGCTTCCTGAAGGCACACCGCCCCAGATATTTGCATCTGCTATTTCCACATTCCTGACAAAGGTGGGGATTCCGGAGAATATCTCTTTTACATTGATCACGCTGTCAGTTTCTGCATTTGCACTCACAAGCCTTGACTCCGTAGCACGTATCGGACGTCTTGCTTTCCAGGAATTCTTTACAGATGATTCTGTTGCGCCAGAGAAGCAGTCATCCGTAAATAAAATCCTGACAAACAAATATTTTGCAACTATACTGACCCTGATACTGTGCTTCCTGCTGGCTAAGGTAGGCTATTCAAGCATCTGGCCTCTGTTTGGCTCAGCTAACCAGCTCTTGTCTGCACTTGCCCTTATTGCATGCGCTGTCTTCCTGAAACGTACTCACAGGAAGGGCTTCATGCTCTGGGGACCTATGGTGGTCATGCTGGGCGTTACCTTCACAGCCCTTGTATTGAAGATCATTGACCTGGTCGGCACTTTCTCAGCCGGTGTCCAGGCCGGAAATGTCCTTCAGCTGGTATTTGCAGTGCTGCTGCTCATCCTTGGAGTGATCGTGGCTGCCGAAGGTATACGCAAGCTGCTTTCAAAAGATGATACTTCAGATGACAATAACGCACCGGAAACTGCTGCTGTATAAATGCCCGGATAGATGCATTTGGCGTCACACAACATTTGTTGTCACACAAACTATACTAATAAAGGTCTGCCCATTATTTTAGGGCAGCCTTTTTAGTTAATCCAAATAATAACTATTCTGCAGGTAATTGTGAGATCACAGAAAATCGCAAATGAAATAAATAAGGAAAAAAGCATACACAGTAAAGCCCTGCCAGTCCTCATATGGTATACTCCAATCATAAAACACAGGAGGTGCTGCGATGCATTCATGGGAAGCGATAGAAAAAACTTTAAACTTTATAGAAGAGAATCTGACCGGAGAAATACAGACTGATACACTGGCAGACTTAGCCTGCCTTTCTCCCTTTTATTATCAGAGGCTGTTTAAACGGCTGGTGAAAAAGCCTGTGCAGGAATATATCAAACTCCGGCGGCTGGCCAAAGCAGCTGATATTCTGGATAATCCAGAATGCAGGATCATTGATGCTGCCATGGAGTGCGGATTTTCAAGCCATGCCGGCTTCACACGCGCTTTCAAGGAGGTCTATCATATCACACCTGAAGATTACAGGAAATCCTCCGTAATGCTCAATACGTTTAATAAGCCTGAAATCTCTATGGGATATGTGCTGATTGATGAAGGATTCCCCCTGATTACAGGAAACATTATCCTGGAGATTTACAGAAGGACTCTTACAGAACCTGAAATTTACCTGGGGTACGAAGGTGCTGTAAATATCTCAGAGCAGATCCCGGCGGGCGAGAGTACAGGAATCGACGTGCCGGGGCAGCTCTGGCAGCAGTTCCACGATAAAAAAGATGATTTGGCCGGCCTGTTTCAGGATAACACTGAACTGGGCATGTGTTATGGCGCAGACCCAGGATCAGGAACCTTCAAGTATTTTGCCGGCGGTTTGGCAATCCCCTCAGACATCAGCACATACACAGCGGATGGATTAACAGTACAGTCACTGGAGGCCGGAGAATATATTGTATGCAGGGTAGAAGCGGAATCTTTTAAGGAGCTTGTCACCAACGCTCTGGATCAGGCCAGCAGGTACTTATTTTCCACATGGCTTCCAAAACACGCTCTCACCACCCGGCCCTTCTCTGCAGAAAAATACTTTACAGCTGATAAAGATATAAATTCTCTGGAAATCTGGGCAAGCCCCATTGATACAATTGAAAAAAGCAGCTGAATTTAATCAGGCGGGTAAGCCCCATCCGGAGCATACCCGCCTTCCTTATAATTCTACCCTGCCTTCCAGTGCACGCAGCAGAGTCACTTCATCTATGTATTCCAGATCCCCGCCCACGGGCACTCCGCTGGCTATACGGCTGACCTTGATCCCTGTAGGCTTAATCAGCTTGCTGATATACATGGCTGTCGTCTCGCCTTCCAGACTGGAATTTGTAGCTATAATTACTTCCTTTATATCTCCCTGAAGCCTTGTCATCAATTCCTTCAAACGTATGTCGTTTGGACCGATGCCAAGCATAGGTGAGATGGCTCCCTGAAGCACGTGATAGACCCCTTCAAACTTCGCAGTCTTTTCATAGGCAGCCAGATCCCTGCTGTTCTCCACAACCATAATAGTACTCTGGTCGCGCTTGGGGTTCCGGCATATTGGACAGAGCTCTTCATCTGTCAGCGTACAGCACTGTGAGCAGTACCGCACATTTTTCTTTGCTTCCAGGATGGCGTCTGAAAGCCTTTTTACATCTTCCAGAGGCTGATTGATAATGTGAAAAGCCAGGCGCTGCGCTGATTTCGCTCCCACGCCCGGCAATTTTGCCAACTCTTCAATTAACCTGCTGATTTGGCTGCTGTAATAATCCATTAGAACGGAAACCCTCCGCCCAGGCCCCCAAGACCGCCTGTCAGCTTAGACATGGCTGAAGCCTGCTCCTCTTCCATCTTGCGGAGAGCTTCATTTGTAGCCGCCATGATCAGATCCTCGAGCATCTCTATATCGTCCGGATCAACTACTTCTTCTGTAAGCTTCACCTTAGTCACTTCTTTTTTTCCTGAAACAGTCACCTCTACTGCTCCGCCGCCTGCTGTTGCTGTAAATTCCTTTTCTTCAAGAATCTTCTGGTTCTCTTCCATCTGCTTCTGCATTTTCTGAGCCTGCTTCATCAGGTTGTTCATGTTGCCAGGCATTCCTCCGCCAGGAAATCCTCCACGTTTTGCCATTTCTATCTTCCTCCTTAATCTTCTATCATGATTTCAGTGTGTATTGCTTCTTTTAATACTCCTTCTACATCAATATCTGCAAGATGTCCCTTAGACAAATGCTCATCTGCCTGCAGCACCATCTGTACCTCCACATGTTTTCCTATCTTGGCAGCTATAAGCTGCTCCAGTTCTGCTTTGGCCTCTTCATTATTAATATAAGGTTCCGCCAGAAAATCTGCAAAAGCCACAAAAAGCCGCTCATCCCCGCCTGATGTATTGTACTTTGGCTCTGCAGATGAGAGGACTACCCTGAACCTGCCGTGTGTCTGAGCTATAATACTCTTCCACAGTGCTTTGACCTGCTGAAGGTCCTTTGGCGCCGCCTTGGGCAGATCTGCAGGGGATATTCCCATTCCTGCCGCACCCAAAGGCTGCCCCGCCGCCGACATTCCCGAAGCAGCGGCCCCTGACTGACCTACTGACGCCTGGTTTCCTGCCTCCGCTCCTGACTGGCTGCCCCAGGTTTCCCCATAGACTGCCTGCCCTCTGGCACCCCCAGAAGACTGCAGCATACCCTGTGGGACCATTCCCGACTGGAATGCAGCCGCATACTCTTCCAGCTTCTTCTCTAATATGCGTACCCGCTCTGTCAGAGATATTTCATCCCTCTCCATCTGCGGTCTGCACAGCTTCATAAAGGCCATCTCCACCAGAACGCGCCTGGAGGAGGAGTACCGGATCTGATTGGACAGCTCAGAAAGCACTCTGATATAGCGCATGAGGGTATCCTCCCTCACCATAGCCGCCTCTTCCTCCAGCTGCCTCAGATTCTCAGTAGATACGTCCAGCACATCTTCCATATTCTCCGAGGACTTCACCAGCATCAGGTTTCTTATATACCAGGTAAAGTCAGATACCATCTGGCCTATCTCCCTGCCCTGCATAATGAGCTCTTCTAATGTAGAAATCACCGATACTATATCATTTTTCAGGATCTCGCGCAATAGTTTACTGAATACATCTGTATCTACAGCCCCCAGCACCTCCAGCACGTGATCATAAGTCAGCTTCTGGCCCAGATAAAATGCGATGCACTGGTCCAGGAGGCTCAAGGCATCACGCATGGAGCCGTCCGCCTTTTTTGCGATATAACGCAGCGCCTTCTCCTCCACATCCACCTGCTCCTGATCCATCAGGTCCCGCAGCCGCGATGCAATTGTTTCAATATCTATCCTCTTGAAATCATACCTCTGGCACCTGGACAGGATCGTAATTGGAATCTTGTGTGCTTCTGTCGTAGCCAGGATGAAGATAACATAAGAAGGAGGTTCCTCCAGCGTCTTTAAGAGTGCGTTAAATGCTCCTATTGACAGCATATGAACCTCATCAATGATGTATACCTTATAGCGGCCTTCTGCCGGAGAATACGCCACCTCATCCCTTATCTCTCGAATGTTGTCAACGCCGTTGTTGGAAGCGGCGTCGATCTCAATCACATTCATGGAGGTTCCCGCCGCTATGGCCCTGCATGTATCGCATTCCCCGCATGGATTGCCATCCACCGGATGTTCACAATTCACCGCTTTTGCCAGTATTTTTGCTATTGTCGTCTTTCCGGTACCTCTGGTACCGCAGAATAAATAGGCATGTCCGATCCTGTCTGCCTTTATCTGGTTCTGCAATGTTGTCACTATGTGATCCTGTCCCTTGACATCGGCAAAGGATGAGGGACGGAACTTTCTATATAAAGCAGTATAGCCCATGACCTGCTCTCCATTCTATCTTTAATGCCAGACAGTGCAGCATCAGCCTGCTGCACTGCATTGACCAGCCTTCGTTTACTTAATCCCCAAAGCTGAGGCCCATTAACTTGGCTTCCTGGATGATCTGGTCATCAGGTGAAACCATTTTCAGCTTGCCTGCCACCTCACCCAGAGGAACCTTCTTTACTTTATTATTCACAATTCCAACCATGTATCCATAATCATTATCCAAAATTAATTTAGCTGCCGAAGCCCCGAGCCTGGAAGACAGTACCCTGTCATACGGACATGGTGTTCCGCCCCTCTGGGTATGCCCCGGAACGGTGATCCTGATCTCAGTGCCTGTCCTTTTCAGGATCTCATCTGCAAGCTCATAGGAAACTGACGGATATGAGTAATTCTTCATTTTTTCCTTTAATTCTTTCTTGGACAGCTTTGCATCCTCCTTCGAGATGGCTCCCTCAGCCACAGCCAGGATCGTGAATCCCTTTCCTGCCTTTGTACGCTTTTCGATAGCCTCCACGACCTTGTCAATATCGTATGGGATTTCCGGAATCAGGATAATGTCAGCGCCGCCCGCAATCCCTGCGTGCAGAGTCAGCCAGCCGACTTTATGTCCCATTACCTCCACTATGAATACCCTGTTGTGTGATGCTGCTGTGGTATGGATGCAGTCAATGGCATCTGTGGCAATATTAACAGCGCTCTGGAATCCAAAGGTCATGTCCGTGCCCCAGATATCATTGTCGATTGTCTTGGGCAGATGAATAATATTCAGCCCTTCTTCCCGAAGCAGGTTTGCTGTCTTCTGAGTCCCGTTCCCGCCAAGGATAACAAGGCAGTCAAGACGCAGCTTATAGTAATTCTGCTTCATGGCCTCTACTTTGTCAAGGCCATTTTCATCAGGCACACGCATCATCTTAAAGGGCTGTCTGGAAGATCCCAGGATAGTTCCGCCTTTAGTAAGGATACCGGAGAAATCTTTCGATGTCAGCATCCTGTAATTACCATAAATCAGGCCTTTGTAGCCATCTGCAAAGCCATATACTTCCAGCTCGTCCAGATTAGCGCTCAACCCCTTTACAACTCCTCGCATAGCTGCGTTTAATGCCTGGCAGTCGCCGCCGCTCGTTAACATACCGATTCTTTTCATGACAACTTCACATCCTATTCTATTTTATTTTTATACCATTACCAATACTTCTATTATATAATACTTCGTGGATTATCACAATGTTTTTATCTGAATAGCGGGATGGTGACGTGTGAACAGTAACGGGTAACCGTTCAGAAGAAATAATTTCAAAAATCCATTGACTATCTTTCCCTGTATAGTTATAATTATAGCGTTAGCCCGACAGATACATGGGTTATCAAGACAAGGAGATGTACCCAAGCGGCTGAAGGGACCGCACTCGAAATGCGGCAGGCCGGTAATCCCGGTGCGAGAGTTCAAATCCCTCCATCTCCGTCAGAGGCCTGACAGCCTGAAGCTGTCAGGCCTCTGTTCGTTTTATGTTCATGAGAACATCAGTCTTTTCTGCGGAGCCACTTCTGCAGTACAATGTGTATCTGCTCCATATCCAAAGGTTTTGCCAGGAAATCATTCATCCCTGCTTCACGTGCCATATCCCGGTCCTCCTGGAACGTGTTTGCCGTGAGCGCAATAATTGGAACAGACTGGGCGTCAGGATGGTCAGAGGCCCTTATAGCCCTGGCTGCATCCAGCCCGTTCATATTTGGCATCTGCACATCCATCAAAATCAAGTCAAAATGTCCCGTCTCACTTTGTAAAAACCGGGCCACAGCCTGAACACCGTCAGTGGCCAGTTCAACCTGCGCTCCTTCAAAGGACAGCAGATCAGAGGCAATTTCAGCATTGAGAACATTGTCCTCCACCAACAAAAAGCACATACCTTCAAATGAATTTTCCACAGTCTCTGAGGGAACTGCTTTAGTTATCTCTCCAAATGGCATGGAAATGCTGAAATAAAACTCACTGCCCTTTCCGGGCTGGCTTTTCACCTGCAGTCTTCCCCCCATACACTCCACTATATTAAGGCTGATAGGAAGTCCCAGTCCTGTTCCCTGGCTGCGGGAATGATTGCTGCCAACCTGCTCAAATGACTCAAAAATACGGGACATATCCTCTTCGGCAATCCCTACGCCTGTATCAGAAACGCTGAACAGATAAGCCGCTTTTGTTCTGTCTGCCCCTGTTTCTTCTACAGTCAGGCACACCTGGCCGCCTGCAGGTGTAAATTTAATGGCATTAGAGAGCAGGTTCATGAGTACCTGCTTGAGACGGATGGCATCCCCCAATAAATCAGTGTGGTTCAGGCTGGTCTTACTTGAAAGCTTTATCTGCTTGCGCTGGGCCTGGGCCTGCATAATGCTGCAGATCTCATCAAGTACCAGGCTGAGAGAAAAGTTTTCACTTGCAATCTGCAGCATGCCGCTGTCAATACGGCTCATATCCAAAATATCATTGATCAGCCCCAAAAGATATTGAGACGAGGTATTGAGTTTAGTCAGGATTTCTTTAGCATCATCAGGAACATTATCCTTCATGGAAAGAAGTGTGGAAAATCCCACGATAGCATTCATGGGTGTCCGGATCTCGTGACTCATGCGGGAGAAGAACTCACTTTTTGCCTTACTTTTTGCCTCCGCTTTTGTAACGGCCTTTTGCATGTTGGCTGCCTGGATCCTCATTTTGGAAATGATTGCTATGGCAATAACTATAAGCAGGGAAAAAGCAGCAATGACAAGTACCGCTGATATGGGGTTTCCTTCAATGAATTGGCGCAGCGTAGTGGAAGACTCTCCTATGGAAACAAAATTATGATCCACAATAGCCATTTTTTCTTGTTCAGAGAGACTGTTGATGCCTTTATTGATTATAGTTAGCAAATTGGGATCTGCCGGCATTGGCATGGCGAAGCTGAACTCCACACGTGTCTCCGACTGGCTGACAGGAACAACATTGTTAAATATATTATCCTGCATTACCTGCTCCATATGAGCAGCCAGGCCACAGGCAAAATCCACCTCACCAGTATTCACGGCGCAGAGCACCTCATACACTGTTTCATAATATTTTATATGGCTGGCCCTTGCATACTCCGGCATCTGACGGCCTTTGAGCAAACCACAGGTAAGGTCCTCTCCCGGATAGGTCACTGATTTATTGCGGACGATCAGGTCAGTTAGCGTGGAATAGGGAGCAGATGCAGCCAGCTGGCTCTGGACGTCATCACTAATATCATTATAGAAGAAGCCTGCCATATCGGCTTCCCCCTGTACTACCATCTGCAGTGTCTGTGCATAGCTGTCGGCAAAAACACAGGAAAATTCCAGACCGTACTGCTGGTTTATTTTATCAAGCAGCTCAGGGACTATGCCATCGTGCCCGCCATCTTCTGTATCTGCACAGTAAAAAGGATGGAAGTAACTGGGAACCGCCACTGTTACTGTTCCTTTATTTTGAACATATTCCCACTCTTCATCGGTCAGCAGCAAATTACGCGCGCTGGTGGCATCAAAATATTTACTATAGAGCTGGCTGGAAAAATCAGGATTCGCAGACATGATTTTGCTCATGGCCCAATTGAGCTGTTCCAATATCTCAGGGTTGTCCGGCTGCGCTACAATGTAGTGGAGCTGTGCGTCAATATAGGCCACTGCACGGAATTCCCCGGTATCATCCGTTATATTCCCCAGCTTGGCATCGATGATGCCATCTGCCAGATCCTTGTCAATCTGGCCCGCTGCGACTTCCTCAGGCCCATATTTCCTGATGGTACAGTGCAGTCCATTTATTGATAAAAATTCCTCCAGCCGGCGCACATGTTCAGCCGCCCGTTCAACAACCCCGATGATCTTTCCTTCCAGATCTTTGTAATCATAGCCGCGTATGGATTTGTCATCCCCTCGTGCCAGCAGGACAGATTTTGTACTGCCACAGCTATAATCCGGGTATGCGAAATATTGCTCAAGTGATTCGGCGTAATAGGTGCCGCCCATCAGGTCGTATTTTCCAGCTATAAAATCATTCACCATGTCATTTCCCGAGGTGCTGATATAATCATATGTCCAACCGGTGTATTTGGCAATCTCATTTAAGTAGTCCACTACCAATCCATAATGATGTCCCTGTTCATCAAGCATAGTAAAACCTGGAACCTCCGGAAAAGGCACCCGAAGCACAACCGGTTCTGCCGCAGCGGCTGCTGCCGGAAAAGCGGGAATGGCTATCATTAAAAATGCTAAACATACGCCTAAAAATCTTCTCTTTAATATTCCCCTTTTTGTTACAGGTTTCATACAAGACCTCCTTATATATTCCATTTTATCATGAACCGTGCTTGTGAACCGACACATTGCGTTTTACATACTATTCTCACACCTGAGAGTCCTTATAAGGCTCCAGTGCTTCCAGATAATTTAACCGCCTGTATTCCGATATGGTCTGCTGCTGCGTATAATAAAACATCTCTGCAGTCTGCTTTGCAAATTCTTCAGAATGTCCATCCAGCAGAGCCTGCACCGCACTGACACATCTGCGGTGCAGCTCCAGCTTTTTAGAAGCATTTTGAGGATTTACAAGGTTTGGGATCTTCCGTCCAATGTGGTAGTTTTCCAGGAGAGTCATATAAACTGCACGCATTCCCCCGCAGGGCAGATTATCTGTTAAAAACTCAAGAATAACGATGGGTGCAGGCTGATACAGATTGCTGACATCTTTCATTTCCTTTACATTTTGCAGCAGGGCCTGCACCTGTTCACGAGATACAGCCATTGCTGTATGGAGCGCCGCACCTCTGACCGTAATAGTAAGCAGTTCTACAGTCTCCAAATATTGTTTACTATATTTGACGATGAGCCTGCGTGGAATAGAGATATTATCCAATGCCGGGAGGTCTGCTGATACAAAAATCCCCCTCCCTCTGACCGTCTCTACCACTCCCTGTTGTTTCAGCATCTGTATCGCCTGCAGTGTAGTAGTTACACTGACGCCATACCGCCTCTGCAGAATTATGTGCGAGGGCAGCTGATCTCCGGGACGGTAACCGCCTGCCGCTATCAGCCCAAGTATATCCAGATACACAGTCATGTAATGCTCTTCGGCAATCTTCTCCCATTTTTCCGTATTTAAAATGCCTGTTCTGAAAGGAGAATCTTCGGGAACAAAACTCTCAAAATGTTTTGTCGTTACCGGTGTTAAATTAAAAAACTCAGAAAGTAAATTTTGCAGCTCCGCCTCTGTGTAAGGATAACTTTTTACTTTATTCACAAATTCCAACAGATCATTTTTATAGTTGATGCGTATACTGACGGAATAGGATTTATACTCCAGATCTAAAAAACCAAGGCTGTCCACCGCGCATAAAGCCAATTCATTATTGCATTTGGCAATAAAGAATCTCCAGAATAATTTCGAGTTTTTCCAAAAAAGGCTGGGAAACGCGGGATCCATCTGGCAAATCAACTGTTCAGAAATTGTCCAGTCATCTTCACAGCATAAAGACATCCCCCTGCATATCAAAGGATGACAAAGTAATTCCCCTGTTTTGAAAACATCTGTCATTGCAGCGGGGTCTGGCTCTTTTAAAGTCTGTACCGGTGGAACTGACATGGATTTATCAAAAATAACAACAGCACGCTTTCTTTCCCTTGTTTCTATCAATCCTTCATCAGTTAACATGGCAAATACACGCCGTATTGTTTTATCAGATACTTTGTATTCCCTGCAGAGCCTGGCTGAAGAGGGAAGAACACATCCTTTTGGCATTAACCCGGACTCAATCTTATATTTTAAGGTCTGAAATATTTTCTGATACTGAAAACCTTCATTGCTCATATAGTCACCTGTTTATTTGCCTTCCGTTCTTGCAGATAAAATTTCTGCAGCAGTCATTTATTGCCCTTTAAAATCTGCGTACCTATAGTATATAATATTACTGTAGTTTTGGACAAAAGTCAATTTACATGCCACAATTTTTAGTGAAAGCTGCTCTGTTTTTGAAAAGGGCGCTGCTAATCCATCAATGTAGATGAATAGAGCAGCGCCCTTTCCCTAAAACCCTCTTTCTCTGCAGTTTTAATTCTTTGTTACCCCCTTATACTGCTGTGCAGTAACACCCGTATACTTCTTAAACAGCACACAAAAATACCTGTAGTTTTCATATCCCACCATCTGGCTGACTTCAAACACCTTATACCCTTCATTCAAAAGCTGTTTGGCTTTTTCCATCCTCACCTGTGTCAGATATTTTATATAAGTTGTTCCAACCTCCTGCCTGAATACGCTACTGAAATAAGCCGGTGTCATCCTGGCCTTTTCTGAGAGGTCAAACAGCGTAAGGTCATCCCTGTAATGGCTGTGGATATAATTCTGTACCTCCTGGATCTCCGAGCGTTTCCTGCCCCCTGCCCTCACATTCTCCATAGTCCTGCTGATGTCACAGAGCTTCTGGAAGAAACAGCTTCTTAATTCCGGATAATTGGTGCATCTGCCGACCTCCACATGAGCAGGCGTTTCCTCCCCGTCTGTGAATATTCCTTCTCCCATGCCGCCTGTCTGCTCCTTCATAAGGCCAAGTGCGCTGTATATAGTCTCCAGAACAAAGTGCTTGACCAGTTCCGGACCTGTATTCTTGTCTCTGCACTCCATAATAAAATCAGATACGGATTCTTCAATCTCTTCCGTGCGGTTCACCCTGACAGCCTCTAAAATTGCCCTCTCGCATTTCTGGATATTATCAGGCAGCCTTTTACTCTGACGGAGCATCTGATAATCTACCGGCTGGGTATTTCCCAGGAACTGTCCATATGCCATAGCCTCCTTTGCCTGTGCAAACACCTCCGGTATCTTTGTCTGCACTGCCGCTGCGTAGGAGAATCCTATATATGCCTCTTCATAATCCTGCTGCCAGATTCTTAAAACTCCCTCCAGACTCTTTTGAAGCTCTTCCTTATGGCTGTTTACAGCTGCCAGGCACATGACCATCTGCATCTGGGGATAGACGCTGTAAAATACTCCGTATTTTTTAAGTCCTGTGCTGTGATTAAGAAATTCCCTTATCCGCAGGTTCTGTACGGGCACACTGCATACCAGGATCATGCACCCGCGTATATCCTCAATAGAAATGGGCATCCCGGCTGCATCCCAGTTCTCTTTTGCCGCTTCACCTGCCCGTATAAGCTCCTCCTTCACCAGCTCTCTTGTCTCTTCACTGCTCTTTAGAAGACCGAGATTTCCCAGGGCCTTCCGCAGCGCTTCCTCCACCTTTGCCGCAGTGACAGGCTTCACAATATAGTCCAGCACTCCAAGGACGATCGCTTTCTTGGCATACTCGAAATCTGTGTACCCGCTGAACAGTATAAACTGGATACCAGGATAGATACATTTTACTTTTTCTATGATGGAAAGTCCGTCCATCCCCGGCATCCTGATGTCTGTCAGTACGATCTGCGGACGTTCCTTTACAATGAGGTCAAATCCACTGATGCCGTCCATGGCTGTGCCCGCTATGGTAATCCCGTACTTTTCCCAGTCCACCAGGGCCTTCATTGCATCGATGACCAGATATTCATCATCCAATATTACTGCCTTTACCATTTGTCTCAGTCCTCCCATCTCATGCCCGCCGTCTGCACTCCTGCAGGCAGCCTGACTGTGATCCTCGTTCCCTCACCGGGCCGGCTTTCTACCTCAAGGTCATATGTCACTCCATAGTAGAGCTGTATGCGCTGCCGTACATTTGTCAGCCCATATCCCTTTTTCCAGTCATCCTTCTCCATTCCCACGCCATTATCCTCTATCTCAAAAATAAGCTCTCCATCTGCCATACGCCCACTTATCCTCACAGTCCCCTGCCCCAGCTTCGGCTCCAGCCCGTGGTAGATGGCATTTTCTACAATGGGCTGCAGGATAAGCTTCAGCATCCTCTCTTCCATCATATCATCTGCCACATCAATCAAAAAATTCAGCTTTTCTCCATATCTCATTTTCTGTATATAGAGATAGTTTGTCACATGGCTTACCTCTTCCTTGACCTTTGTAAATTCTCTTCCATGGTTCAGGCTCAGCTTAAAGATCTCCGACAGGGCCAGTGTCATATCCCCTGCTTCCTTTGGCCTGCCCATCTGCGTCATCAGATATATGGAATCCAGCGTATTATAGAGAAAATGAGGATTGATCTGTGCCTGCAGAGCCTGCAGCTGAGCTTCCTTCTGCCTCATTCCCGTCTCATACAGACTGTCCTTCAGGGCGAGATTCTGCTCTACCATTCTTTTAAAACGCCGCCCGATCTGGCCAATCTCATCCTCTCCAAACTCTTCTGTAATTTTATAGTCTCCCTGCTCATCTACCTGTCTGATGGCATTTCCCAGCTTATCCAGCGGGCGGTTAATGATATGTGTAAGCAGGACGCCAATAAGCCCTACAATGACTACAAGCACAAGACAGATACCCAGGGTTGCCATGCCGATCACATTTGAGCTCACAGCCAGGACATCTTTGTCCAGTACATAGAGGATATCCCATCCGCTCACGCTGTTTGTCATTTTTCCCACCTGCCAGCCATCCCTCATATCCAGTCCGCCTCTGTAGTAGTCCCCAATGACTCCCTTCAGATTCTCCACAGTCCCGGCTGAAAACACTACTCTTGGCTCTCCGCCTGCTGTGCTGTCCACTACTGCATAAGAGCTGCCCTCCAGCTCTTCACCTGTTGGAAGGACTGTTCCCAGCAGGCCGCTGTCTATAGTCATTGTCAGGTAGCCTACAGGAGCAAAATTCCTCAGATTGTATATCAGCTTCACACAGTCAAAAAGTCCCGTCTCCTCACTCCTTCCCAGGAAGCATTCCTTTCCGTTGGCTGCCTGAGCCGCCTCATATACCCCCTCCTCCAGAGGTCTGTCCGTACCCAGATAAAGAGCCGGCTCTGTACTGACCACATAGCTCTTTGTATACCGAAAGCCGTTCTGGTTATCAAGCACCAGCCTGTTTACCATCAGGCTCTCCGGAATGACGGAAAGTGTCTTTTTATCCAGTTCCTCCAGGATCTCATGCTGGCGGTATGCACTGAGCTCACTAAAATATGAGGGATCCTTTCCCAGCAGCATGACAATGGAATCAGCCCTTATGTTTGATGCAGAGTCATAAATGAAATCTCTTGCTGAATGTCTGATGTTTTCAAATAATACTGTCAGGTTTTTATCATAGGATTCAATATTATACTCATGTATTTTTACAACCTGCTGCATAGTAAGTGTCCGGGATACGTGATAAGAAATAATTCCCAGCAACAGCAGCGGCAGGATTCCAAGAAGGGCCATATAACAGAGCAGCCTGCCCCTGATCGTCTTAAACTTCACAAATTTTCTCTTTTCCATGCCGCACCTCCGCTTATCCCATCTATGTCACCGGGGTTTCTTACCTCTCGTTTATCTTACGTATCTTCTTGGCATCCGCCTTAGATATCCGGAATTAAACTGAGGATCACAGTCTTTATCTCAAAAGGTGTAAATGCCAGCCTGACCCTTCTGCCGTCTTCCTCCAGCGTCAGCTCCTGCTCTTCTCTCTCCAGCATATCTGAAAGGACTGCTTTTTCAGCCGGCAGTCTTGTCTGGAGTGTACAAGAGACGCTGGCTCCCATACATTCGTATAGACGCAGTACGGTTCCCCGTCCATTCTCGGCTTTTTTTACAGTCTCTATCACCACATGTTCTGTATCCAGCACAAACCAGGACTCCCGGCTGCACTGCCCTGCAGCGGCGGTCACAGGTACATTCAGCTCATATGCCTCCTGTACAGTCCTGCTGGACATGAAACTGCCGTTCCAGCAATAAAAAGCATATGTAAACTCCTGCAGCCCCATATCCGCAGACTCGTCCGGGAATGTGGAGGATTTCAGCAGAGTAAGCGCCATGGTATTGCCTGACGCACTTATTCCATACTTGCTGTCATTTAATATGGCACACCCCCTGTTTTCCTCTTTAAGCGCACTCCATTTGTGACCGCATACTTCAAATCTGTCTCTGTCGTAATTCCTGGAAGCATGGTTGGGCCTTTTCACATAGCCAAACTGGATCTCACTGACAAGCTCATCTGGTTTTATATTTACAGGAAACTCTGCCTTCAAAAGGCGGTGTGTCTCCTTCCAGTCTATTTTAGTCCGGAATTCCACACGTCTGCTGTCATGGTAAAGACGGATCTCCTGAAGCATTTCTGACTGCCCTATTGTCCTCTCCACACAAAGAGATGAAAATACAGGGCCATTTTCTACTATGGTGATTCTGGCCTCCCCTGATACAGGCACAGGCACTTCTCTGTAAATACTGTCAATGTCCCATGCCTCAAAATGTCCCGGTATATCCTGATACATTGCCAGATGCCCGCACGTTCCTGATGTCCATTCAGACTGATACTCTTTATCATAGATGCCAGATACTTCACCCGCACTGTCCAGCCGGACACACAGGAATGCGTTTTCAAGTCCAAAGACTCCATTTTCCTCAAATGCGCAGCAGACAGCATCCCCTTGCCCGCAGCGGGATGGCTCCGCTGACCGTCTGCATTTCTCTGCTTCTTTCCTTTCGGGCCGGAGCATATTCATACCACATGGCGGCAGCACTGCCTCCGCAAATCTGCCCTCTTTTCCCTTCTGCACTAATACCTCTTTTCCCTGTGCATCCCATACTCCATCCCAAGAGTCCGGTATGCGCACGACTGCACGTCTTTCCCAGGACAGAGAATTAAAGAGGCTGATCCCCTCGCCGGAGCATTTTTGAAAAATGCTTTCTGCTGCATTTTCCTTGATTTTCGACAGCTCCTCCAGAACCTCTGCATAGTCCTTCTCAGCCCTCTCATATACCTTGTGGATAGAAGAGCCGGGCAAAATATCATGGAACTGGTTGAGCAGGACTCTCTTCCACAGCTTTTCAAGCCGCTCCTGGGGATAGGTTTGCCCCCGGACAGCCGCCAGAGCTGCCGTCATCTCCGCCTCCCTGAGCGCAAATTCACATTTCCTGTTACCCCTCTTTGTCCTGGCCTGGGAGGTGTATGTCCCCCTGTGGGCCTGATAGTACAGCTCACCCACATATTCCGGCTTTGTCTCGTAATCCTGGGCAATCACATCAAAAAAGTGGTTTGGATCATCAAACTGAACACGCGGGGCCCCCTCCACATCTTTTAATAAAAGACAGTTTTCTATATGATCCCGTGAAGCGCCGCCTCCCCCATCCCCATACCCGAATGGAAACAAAAATCTGCAAAGCCCCTGCTTCTGCGCCCTGTTCTTCCAGCGTTTTATAACTGTGTCTGCATCTGTGGCAGAGCTGTATTCTACATGTATAAATGTGGGGATCGAAGTGCCGTCTATTCCCTTCCAGTTGAAATAGTGATACGGAAATGGTTCTCCTCCATTATAAGTCCAGAATATCTTATGTGTCGAGAATCTTTCAATTCCACACTTCTTCATTATCTGCGGAAGGGCGGCGCTGTATCCAAACACATCAGGGAGCCATAACAGGCGGCTGTCACATCCCAGCTCTTCTTTAAAATACTTTTTGCCATATACCAGCTGTCTGATAAGGCTCTCCCCGGATGGAAGGTTTACGTCAGCCTCCACCCACATTCCGCCCTCACAGATAAGCTGTCCGTTCCTGATTTTTTCCTTCATCTTCACAAACAGCTCCGGGTATCTCTCCCGGATCACTTCATAGAGATAAGGCTGGCTGAGGAGCATCCTGTACTCAGGGTACTCATCCATATGCCGCAGCTGGGCCGCCATAGTCCTTGCACATTTCCTCTGCGTTTCTTCAATGGGCCACAGCCACTCCAGATCAATATGGGCGTGTCCTACCACATGCATGACAGGAGCCGTGGAACCATTACGGCACTGCAGCCAGGGACGCAGAAATGCCCTGCAGTCCTTTATATTTTTATCAAGTTTTTCCCCGCTCTTCTCAAAATCCAGCATCCTTGCAAATCCACAGAGCGCCTGCTCCAGTTCACAGGCCCGGAGGGAGTCCGCCGGTTCGTTCTTCCATATATCATAGAGCAGCGCCGCCTCCAGCCACAGGTGATATGCCTCTTCATTCCAGACTCCCGCCGTACTTGTTCCAAGTATACGCATGGCTTTCTTATCTTCCCTTTTCCATCTGATCCCTCCGGGAAGAGGCCCGGACGCACATTCTCCCCTCTGGGGCGGTCTTTGATGTCCTCCGTAGCACTCAGCCAAAATCTCATACTCATCACCTTCTGTTCCATCTTTTGTGACCGTGTTGTCACATAAAAAATGGTGACGTTCCAGTATCCAGTCATCCCTTCTTGTCCCAAAGCATTCTCCATTCACAAAAAGAGTTGCTTCACCCCCCAGATTCAGGTCCATGACAACTCTTTTTCCCTCCGCCCAGCTTCCCAGCACCAGCTTAGCGCGAAACCATCCATATTCCCACTCCCGGCCCCAAGGCATCCCCTCCCCTGCCGGGGAGAAAGGATGCTCTGCCGCCTCCTCATGACTCAGATGCATACTTGTTGTGAAATAGCTAAATTCCAGACGCTGCACCGGTGTATAAAAACATTCCTTCAGCGTATCCAGCCACATGCAGATACGGCTTTTCCATTCATTTGTCATATTTACCACCAGCTCCTAGATCACTTCCAGATCATTTGCCGCACCCAGTCCCGGAAACGCTGCATGGGGCTCTGTCTGGTACCAGTAGCCTACTGATGCTATATCATCCTGAAGCGGAAGATAACGCATACCTGAACGCCAGCCAAGTGCTTGTATCGTTACTTTAAGGTCCTTCTCAAACCGTATGGGATCAGTGATATGCCATCTGTACATGCCAAATCTCTGCTGTGACCTGTAAAGGCCGTCCGGCTTTATCACCTGGTGCAGTCCTGAATACGGTGTGGAAAAAATACCATACTGTCCTGACGGGAACTCAAAATTCCATGCTCCACCAATATAATCCTCCGTCCCTGTACCGCATATTGTAGGATATTCGGTGTCGCCGTCCATATAAAATTTAATTTCCCCTTCTCCCCACCAGTTACTGTTGTTTACACCCCATGCCAGATACGTTCCCACGTAGTGCCCCCTGCCGCTCACATTATCCAGCACGGTATGGACTTCCTTATACTTCAGCGGATTGTCCCTCCGAAACTGTGCGTGAAAATATGCAGAATCCTCCGGAACCTCCGTGAGGCAGTATGTCACCTGGTAGTACAGCACACTCTCTGCTTCTGCCAGATTCTCCATAGTTATCCTGGCTCTCCTTCTGAAGGGCATCTCCCAGTAACAGTTCAGTCCTCCTGACGGGTTTACACATACTGCCAGCGAAGACAGGTTTGCTTTCTCACACCATCCCTGGCAGAAGAAATCTCCCACGGGTACTTCCACCGAGGGTGTTTCCTCTCCGTCCCAGTAAAACCTTATGATCAGACTTCTGAAATCTGTATGGGGACAGGTCAGCCATATATGCTGGATGGCTCCTGGTCCTTCTATGTCTGCCATTACCGCTGTACTTTTGCCCGGTATGCGCACTGAAGGCGATATTTTCCATCCCTGTCCCAGCTCTCTGGCGCATTCCGCGCCCGTCCCCTCAACAGCCCTTGCTCCGTTTCCCTTTTCCCCTGTAAAATTTTCAGGGCTGACAGAGCGTGTCCTGGCATCTGACAGCCTGGACAAATTCCCCATGCCGGTTCCTAATCCATTATAACTCATTCTTATTTCCTCCTATACATTTAATTCTCATAATCGTTCAGTATCCAATGTCACTCTTTCACCGCCCCCATAACAATCCCGGACACAAAATATTTCTGCAGAAACGGGTAGATGGCCAGAATAGGAATCATGGAGACCACTATCTTTGCGCTGTTAAATGTCAGCGTGGACAATTGCTGCTGTCTCAGGATCTGGTCATACGTCATGTTGGCATAACGCCTGGACGTATCTGCCGTCAGAGACTGTATGTATGTCTGCAGGGGCAGCTTTTCCGGTGAATTTATATAGATCTTGCCATCAAAGAATGCATTCCAGTGATTTACGATTGCAAAAAGTGCAATTGTGGCGATCGCCGGTTTTGCCAGCGGTACAAAGATCCTCCACATTATGTACCACGGGCTGGCGCCGTCCATGGCGGCCGCTTCTTCCAGGCCTTTCGGGATCCCTTTAAAGAAATTCATCAGGATGATCACGGAGAATACAGGCACTGCGCCCGGGAGCACCAGGGCCCATATGGTATCCATCAGCTTCAGCTGATTGATCAGCAGGAATGTGGGGATCAGCCCTCCGCTGAACAGCATGGTAAACACAACGATCCACATATAGATATTCCTGGAGGGAAATGCCGTCTTATCCTTAGACAGAGGATAGGCCATCATAACAGACAGGAACATATTTATGGCCGTACCCAGGATCACCCTTACCACGGAATTCAGGAAAGAACGGAAAAACTGGGTCTCCTGGACCAGGGCCTCATATGCCGCCAGTGTAAAGTTCTTTGGGATCAGTCCCACCTTTCCGGTAAGCGCGCTTGTCTTATCGCTGAATGATATGGCCACTGTATTCAGGATCGGGAAGAGGCAGCTGGCGGCGCTGATGATCAGGATCAGCCATACAACAGCATCAAACAGGCTGATATGTTTTCTCTTTTTCATATCGTTCTCCTCCTCTCCTAGAAAATGCGGTAGCCGGCAAACCGGTCCGCCAGTTTATATGACAATACGATCAGCACAAAGCTGACTGCTGATTTCAAAAGCCCCACAGCCGTACCAAAACTGTACTGCAGCTGTACAAGTCCCATCCTGTACACATAAGTGTCAATAATGTCACCCGTCTCATATACAAGAGGTGAATACAGGTTAAATATCTGGTCAAAACCTGCGTTAAGCACATTTCCCAGGCTCAGGGTCGCCATCAGGATCACCGTAGGCATAATAAGCGGGACAGTTATCTTTGTTATTTTCTGCATCCTGGACGCTCCGTCTATATCAGCAGCCTCATAAAGTGAAGTGTCAATATTCATAATTGCCGCCAGATACACGATGGCGCCATAACCAAAGCCCTTCCAGACATCTGATCCTATGATAAGGGGTCTGAACCAGGTATTGCTGGCCAAAAACAGAATCGGTTCATGGCCGAACATCCCAAGTATGCTGTTAATGAAGCCGTTGGGTCCAAACATATTGCCCAGCATGACTGCCACGATTACCCAGGACAGGAAATTCGGCAGATATACAATGGTCTGGACGCATCTTTTAAATATTTTTCTCCTGCACTCATTTAATACTACCGCAAAGAAAAGGGGCACTATAATATTCAGGAGCATCTTGAAAACAGCTATGTAGACTGTATTAAATATAATCTGCTTCGAATCCGGGATCAGAAACAGCCTCTTAAAATTCGCAAGCCCTACAAACTGGGAACCCAGTATTCCTTTGACAGGCTCAAATTTCTGGAACGCGATCACCGCGCCAAACATGGGCACAATAGAAAATATGAGAAGGAACACCATTCCAGGCATCAGCATCAGGTGGTAGGGAAGCGTATGTCTTTTCTTTTTCACAGGCAACCTCCATTTTATAAAAATGGGGTCTTAGCAGCTCCGCCTAACCCCATTTCCATGTCTATTCTGTTCACTCTGCCCTTACAGCAGGGTACTTAACTATTTCTGGCTGTCAACTATTTCCTGGACTTCCTGCGTCAGGATGTCACCTCCCAGAACTCCCCATGTTTCAACAAATTCATCAAAGTAATCTACTGTCTCTTCTCCTGTAATGATCTTCAGATACATCTCATCTTCTAATTTGTCTAAATCTGCCTTATAGTCCTGAGAAGATTTAGTCGTATAATAAAATGCTGAAGGAACCCCTACGCTCTCCGGCGCATCCAGGATAGTGGACCCAATATATCTGGCATAGTATTCTCCCCAGCCTGCGCTGTTTACATCCTTTGACTCTGCATACTCCCGGGCATATCTCCAGCTGGTGCGGTCCTGCTCCGTGGTTGTATCATCTCCCTGGAAAGTATCGTCCTTCAGATATTCTGCTATATAATGTCCTGTTTTTGGTACAATATCGTAATATTCAATATTGATATCACCTGTAGGATACTGTGCCACCCAGTTGGTGCCTGCGTCTTTATAAGGCTTCATGGCCTCTGTTCCTCCTTCCATATAACCCCGTGCCATGTCATTTTCCAGGTTCAGCATCTTGATGATTGCTTCCGGGTGCTCATATCCCTTGCGCACACAGAGGAAGTTGGCTGTCGGTGAAGGCTCCATATGTTTAAACTTACCGTTTTCATCCAGTGGTGCATTTACGGCTACCCACTCTGCCTCCGGGTGTTCCTTGGCCAGATCCTGGCGCTCAAAAGCTGTCCACCATGGGCCAAAATACATCCCTACCTGGTTGCTGTTAATCAGGGCGCTGACTTCCCCCGGATTTGTTCTTACCACAAAGGATTTATCCAGAAGCCCCTCCGCATACATATCACTTACTACTTGCAGCCCCTCTTTCATCTTCTCTGAGGTGGAACCATAATAAACTTTTCCGTTTTCGTCTTCCATCCACTGTCTTGGCCAGGCATCCATCATATTAAATATTGGCTCCAGCCCGGCATATGTCCCGTAACCCCCCACAGGCCTGACGGCATCCAGTGCGATTCCGATCGTGTTCCCTTCCCCGTTTTCTCCTGGGTCCTTTGCAATAAATTCTCTTGCAATATTCTGGATATCTTCCAGCGTCCTGGGTTCTTCCAGGCCCAGCTTATCCAGCCAGTCCTTCCTGATCCAGAGTACATCGTGGGCATATCCAAGGCTGGCTCCCGGTATTGCCATCAGCTTTCCGTCGAATGTAAGCGGCTCCAGATTCTTCCCCTCAAACGACGCATGTGTAGCTTTCATATAATCTCCGGCACAGTTTTCATAGGCATCTGTCAAATCTGCCAGCATATCATTGTCAACAAGTGTCTTTAGCAGGTTATAGTCATTGTTCCCGATCCAGATCATATCCGGAATCTCGCCGGAGGCAATAGCCAGGGACAGTTTATTCGTATATTCCCCTCCGTCTGCTTCCCAGAGGATATCTACGTCTATATTCAGTTTTTCCTTCAGCCAGTCAAGAGTGACATTGTCGCTGGAGGATTTCCCTTCGGGAAAATGAGGGTTCGCCATGGACACCTTTGCTGTAGTGATGGTTATTGGTTCATCATATTTTCCCAGGGGGGTCAGATCTTTATTTTCAGATGTCTTTACCACTTCAGGGGTGTTTTCTGTAATACCTGCTGTTTCAACCGTGCTTCCGCCATTCCCGCTGCATCCTGCAAATGCTGAAACCATTGCTGCCGCGGCTAACAGTACCGCTAATACTTTTCTTCTTTTCATGTCCCAACAGTCTCCTTTACTGTGTGTTTCCCACAGGGCGGCGCCATGATCCCGGGGTATTTTTGTTTCTGACTATCCATACATGTATTTGATAATCATATTTTAGACTGTGTACCTCTGTCAGACAAGTTCACATTTTTACGATAGTGTTTATTTTTCCCCACAGGCTTCATTCATATTGATTTATCCAGTCAGTGATGCTATACTTAACTGGTACAGGTACCAAGTTTTATCAAAACATAAAACTTCCAATTTATTATAGAGAAAGGTTCACTAAAATGAAAAATAATAAGAAGAATTCTGGCAGTAACTGGCAGATTTCTTTTTCTCCCATACTGCGCTACAGTGCACTGTTCTGCCTGCTGATCCTGGCTGTCATCATGCTGGGGGGCGGTTTTTTGTCCTTTTCCCTGATGAATGCCCGCGCCCACGCTTCATTAGCCAGCACACATGCCCAGATCTCACAGCGTATTGACGAGTCTGTCACACTTCTGGAATCGCTGGCAGGTCTGCCTGAATTCTACGATCCTTCCATACCCCCTATCGATAAAGTGAAAAAGCTGGATCAAATGGCTCCCCACTTTGGGTATCTGATGATTTGTTACGTAGATTCTGACATTGTGGTATACTCTGACGGTTCTGAGCCGGCAAGTCTTGCCAGCCGTGATTATATGCAGAACCTTTTTTCCACCGGGCAGGTCCAGGTAACCGACAGCTTTGCCGCAGGCGCTGACGGTGTTACACTTAACTATACTGTAGCCGTTCCCCTGTTCGGCCAGCAGGGAGACATCACAGGATGTCTCTTCTGTGCCATCTATTTTGACGAGGTAACACAAATATTAGAGGAGGCTGACAGTGTAAATAACTCTTCAGCCACACTCATCGGCACCAGGGGGCAGGTCATGTCCTCCACTGCTGGGCTTCCATATGGTGATCCTGTCATGGATACACTGAGAAGCTCCAGAATATTTGGCATTACCCCGGATAAACTTGAGGAACAGTTTTTAGCTGCAGTTCCGGGTTCATATTGGAGCTACCAGAATGGAAGCTTATTTTATACTGCTTACCAGAGGGTAGAAAACACCGGGTGGGACATCCTGTGTTCCGTCAGCTTCTGGAACATCTTCTTAAGCGTCCTTCCCAGTCTGCTTCTTGTAGCATGCCTGACTGTGCTGCTCTGCATTGGACTGCTGCTTTTACTCCGCCGTTATATTGCCGGGCAGATGCAGGTAGTAAATATTCTCGTCCATTCTGTGGAGGAACTTGAAAAGAAGATCTACCAGGATGAACAGCCGGAGGACAGGGATTTTAATGAAATCATCCGTTTGACAAGTAATGGCCTCTTAGACAGTCTGACAGGCGTCGTTACCCGGTCTGTATTCCTCAATCAGGCTGCTGCCCACCTGAAAAAACTGGATCCTCAGCTGGTCAATGCCCTGTGTTTTATAGACATGGACAATCTTAAACATATAAACGATACGTATGGCCACAGCGGAGGGGATGTAGCGCTGAAAAGCATTGGCTATATCCTTCGGGAATATGAGAAGAAATATGACGGAGTTGTGGGACGGTATGGAGGCGATGAATTTATCATGCTGCTGACCGGTCTGGATGATGAAGCTGAATTGCGCAGCGTACTGGATGAACTGGTCCTCAGGCTCCATTCCGAAATAGGTTCCGCCGGACAGAATATTCCCATACAGTGCAGCGTCGGCGTATCTGTCTGCCTCCCTGAATCCGACCTGGAACAGCTGATAGCGCAGGCTGATGAAGCACTGTATTTCGTCAAGCAGAATGGGAAAGGCTACTACAAAATCTATGAGAGTTGAGGGACGTATGAAGATCCATAACAGACGGTACTTAATATATGCTGCTATGGTCCTGCTGATACTTGCGCTGACCATGGCGCTGGAAGTCAAACTGCAGAATAAATATACCAGTTCCGGCAAAAGAGAAGCAGAAAATATCCTGCAGTTTTACAGTGAGAATATGATGCTGCAGCTGAAAGGCAGCCTGAATGAAGCGGACTCCCTCGCGCAGACCGCCCGCATCATGCATGGCAGTGATCCCTCCTGGTTTAAGACAGCTGCCGCACCTCTCCTGGAAAAGGAGGAGGTGCGGTATGTATGTCTGATAGAGGGCGATATAATATCCGCAGCCCTTCCTGAGTCTGAATTCAGCGGACAGGACGGACAGAATCTTAAGGATTTTTCATATATTTATACATTGGCTAAGGTTGTAAAAGACATCGTGGTTGAGGGACCGGTTGAACTTGATTCAGCTGCGGGCACCCGGGAGGTCTTTTTGTTTTTACAGCCTTATTTGGAAGATGATGCCTATATGGGTGAGGTAGTGGTTGCGCTGGACAGCAATTATGTCCTTCAGGAGCTGGGGTTAGATTATCTTGTCAGCCAGGGATACGAGTACGAGCTCTGGCGGGTGGGGCCTCAGAATGGCAGCAAAGAAGTCATAGCCGTCTCACAGGATGATATAGATTTTTCCCATGCCGCCAAGTCTTCCTTTTATCTGCCTACCCAGTGGAATCTCAGCATACAGCCTGCCGCCGGATGGGTCAGCCCTGCACAGCGCACCGGTATACTGCTTTTCTGCGGCCTGTCCGCCGCTCTTGTGCTGGGCCTTGTATTCTGCCTGTTTAAGCTTACCAGGCAGAGGCATATGCTGAAACAAGTTGCCTGCAGAGACATACAGACAGGTCTTTTTAATTATTCCGGCTTCACAGATTCACTTGATGCATGGCTCTCCCAGGGAGATTCCTCCATCCAGTTGTTTTATCTTGTTTTTGAAGGATATACTCAGATGGCCCAGCAGATGGGGCATGATCAGGAGACTGCTTTCCTTCAGAGTATACGGCGCCGTCTTCGGGAATATATTCAGAATCCATTTATTGCCGGACGGCTGGACAGCGGGATTTTTATCCTGGCTGTACGCGAGGATATGACAGAAGTCCAGCAGGAGGACTTTGCAAAAGGCCTGTCTCTGGAGCTCATGCTGAAAATCCGCCTGAAAAACGAGAAAAGCTTTCTTACTGCCCGTTACCACTACATGCGCTGCCAGCCAGGATCTGGTGCTGCTGACGCTGTTTCTGCTGTTATCGATGCCTATTATACGAAGTGTTCCAAAGAGTCACCTGTATATATGCTGACTCAGAAATGCAGGCAGCTGATCGAGGGCAAGAGCAATGTTGTCTTTGATGAATACACAGACCCGGGCATGATGGAGCTCTCTAAAACCTTTAACCAATACCGTAAGCAGGTAGAGCAGCTGGCATACTCTGATCCTGTGTTCAGTGTGGGAAACCGCCCTAAATATCTGCGGGATACAAATATGCTCATATCCTATGATAAAAAAAGACGGTTTGGGCTTTTTTGCGTAGATATATGCTCCTTCAGCCAGTATAACGAATTATTCAGCGCTGATATTGGCGATGCGATTCTCCAGGAAGTGGTAAACCGCCTGTCACGTCTGCTGGGCACTTACCTGTACCGTATAAACGGAGACGTCTTCTTAGGCATCTCCCTGTCAGATGAGCCTGAAGAGTCCTTTGCCAAACGTCTCCAGCAGCTGCTTACGTCCCCTGTTACTGCCGGGAATGCTTCCTTTGCGCTGCAGGTGCGCATTGCAGTTTGTCAGTATCCCGCCCACGGCAGCAGCCCTGAAGTACTGCTTGACAGGATACAGTCTGCACTGCGTTTCTCAAAAGAGTCAGGCCAGAAGATCGTTATTTACAATAATAAGCTGAATCAGGCTATCCGCATCGAGGCTGACATCCTCCGGAGACTAAAATCAAGTATACACAACAAGACACTTGAGGTTTGGTACCAGCCTCTCTCAAAACTGTCAGCAGACAGCTATACATCACTGGAAGCGCTGGTCCGGCTGCCTGACGGCAAAGGCGGTTACCATTCAGCCGCGCTTGTTATTTCCCTAGCTGAACGCAGCGGCATGGTGGAACTGTTGGGAGATTATGTCTTAAAACGGGCCTGCTGTTTTATGTACTCTCACGGCAAAGAACTGGGCCTTGAACGTATCTGCATAAACCTCTCAGTCCAGCAGCTTCTTGTTGAAAACAGTGCGGACCACCTCCTGCGCCTCATACAGGAATCAGGTGTCGCTACCTCCCAGGTGACTCTGGAGATCACGGAGAGTATTCTGATACAGTCCATCGAGCGGGCATCCGCCACCCTGGATACCCTGCGCAGGGCAGGACTTCACATCGCACTGGATGACTTTGGAGTGGGGTACAGCAGCCTGAATTATCTGTCGAATCTGCCGGTAGATGTCATCAAGATCGACCGCTCCCTGACGCAGCAGATCCTTACAAACCCGAAACAGCACGCTCTGCTCAAATCTATTGTGGAGATGGCCAAAATCAATTCTCTGTCCGTTGTGGCAGAAGGGGTGGAGACTGAAGAGGAGCAGAAAATGATCTCCGCTTCCGGCGTCCAGTATATACAGGGTTATTATTATGCCCGCCCCATGCCGGAAAAGGAACTTATCAGTTTTTTTAATGGAATTGAAAAGAATACGAAGTAAAATAACCCTCTGAACTATTTACAGAGAAATGCAGTAATGCCGCACCCGTAGAAAGGCGCGGCATTAAATTTTATATTAGGATTTTTTATTTACCAGATACCAAGCAGGCTCTGCATCAGAAGGCTGACCCCGGTGATCCCTATCCAGCAGACAAGCCCCATCAGGATTGGTTTTCCACCGGTCTTTATAAGCTTCACAATATTAGTATTGATGCCAATAGCTGCCATGGCCAGTACAATGAAAAATTTGCTCAATTCCTTAATAGGGGAAAATACTCCGGCCGGAACCCCCAGGGAAAGTGCAATCGTTGTAATGATGGATGCGGCAATAAAGTACAGGATGAAAAATGGGAATACCTGCTTTAACGGAACATTTCCGGCGCCGGTTCCTTTCTCCCTCTTTGTCCTGACTAATGCCAGCACAAGAGTGATTGGAATGATAGCCAGCGTCCTGGTAAGTTTTACAGTGACAGCCTTATCCAGGGTAGCGGACCCCAGCTGGTACATATTGTCCCATGTGGAAGCGGCTGCTGTGACTGAGGATGTATCGTTTACAGCAGTTCCTGCAAAGATCCCGAACGCTTCGCCTGATGTCTGGGAGAATCCCAGCCAGGTACCCAGCGCGGGGAAAAGGATGGCTGCAAGCACATTAAAGAAAAAAATAACGGAAATGGCCTGGGCAACTTCCTCGTCATCAGCATCTATGACAGGCGCCGCAGCTGCAATGGCAGAACCTCCGCAGATAGATGAGCCAACGCCCACCAGTGTTGAAATCTTTCCGGGTATATGCATAGCCCGGTGCAGTATATATGCCAGGACAAGTGAAGTAGTGATCGTGGACAGTATGATAGGCAGGGACTGTACCCCTGTCTTTACTACCACATTCAGATTCATGCCAAATCCCAAAAGCACAACTGCGTACTGGAGCACCTTCTTTGATGTATACTTCACACCGCTCTCTATACGGCTCCTGTCTTTTATAAACATTGTGACTACCATGCCCGCCACAATGGCGATCACAGGTCCTCCTACGATAGGTACCGCCTTGCCCAGAAACCAGGCCGGTACAGCTATCACAATGCACAATAACAGTCCTCTGTAATTCTTCTTCAAAAAATCCATCTTCTCTCCTCCATATTTCTTTTCATATTTCCTTCTTTTAACTCCGCAATACATAATAACAGTATATGTAAATACTGTCTATTTATGGTTTTTTATGTTATAATAAGTTATGCTTATGATTCATCCCAAAGGAGGATATTATGCTGGATTTAAAAGTACAGACATTCCTGACTGTCTGCCAGGAAATGAATTTTACCCGGGCAGCCAGACGGCTGCATCTTTCTCAGCCCGCCGTCACGCAGCATATACACAGCCTTGAAGAATACTACCACGCTCCGCTGTTTGAATTCGAAGGCAAACGGTTCCGCCTCACCAAGTACGGCCGGCTCATACATGACACCCTGCTTGCCCTGAAAAATAATGAAAATTACCTGATGGAACAGCTGGATATCTTAAAGAATCACCACCCTGTCATAAACATGGGGGCTACCCTGACAGCCGGGGAATTTCTTGTGGCAAAACCTATCAGCAGGTATTTAAATTCCAACCCGGATACGGAGCTTTCTCTTACTGTCACCAACACAAGGGAACTGCTTCAGAAACTGGACGATGGTGTTATTGATTTCGCAATTCTGGAAGGTGATTTTCCAAAATCCGCCTATGCCCATCAGCCGCTGTTCTTTACAGAGTTTATTCCGGTATGCTGTCCCTCTTATAAGTTTACCCGGAATATCTCCGGTATACACGATCTTACAGGAGAAAGACTCATCATCAGGGAGCAGGGTTCCGGAACCAGATCCATACTGGAAACAGAGCTGGACCGGAACAGTTTAAGTGCAGATGACTTTCGGAGGATAATAACGATCGGGAACATGAACGCCATAATTGATATGGTCGCATATGGCTGCGGAATCACATTCCTTTACAGAAGTGCAGTGGAAGACAGGATCAAAAATGGTTCCCTTACTGTGATACCCCTGAAAGATTTCCGCATTTACCATGAGATCTCGGCTGTATGGAAAAAAGAAAATCTACAGGGAAATTATTTTGCACAGCTTGTCAGTGACATATTCTGCTCCGACACTACACCTCCCCTTTTTTGAATTTGATTATCATTTCATTTGTCAGGCTCAGACTAGTCTCCCGGACAGGGATACTCTCCCTTTCAAACCACTCTGCCATGGCCAGCTCTTCCCTGTCCAAAGTGATAGTTTCGTCCCCGTCCAGCTCAGCAAAGAAGCCAAACAGGAGTGTGTCGGTAAAAGACCATGGCTGGCTCTTATAATACCTTATATTTTTTACCTTCAGCCCCACCTCTTCCATGACTTCCCTTCTCACAGTCTCTTCAATTGTCTCCCCAATCTCAGTAAATCCCGCAATTAATGCGTACTTATTAAAATCCCGGTTGGCATATTTAGACATCAGCAGTTTATTTCCGTGTGTGACTCCCACAATTACTGCCGGAGAAATTTTCGGATACTCTGTTATACTGCATTCCGGGCAGTACATCATGCGTTCTTTCTGGCTGTGCACCATTGCTTTGCCGCAGTGCCCGCAGAATTTTCGTGCAGAATACCATTTATACAGCTGATATCCGGTTATCCCTGCAAATGCCAGAAACCGCGGGAGTGCAGTCCGGAAAATTTCTGTGTTTTCCATTCTGTATTCTTCTGTCAGGGGATATGTAATGTCTTTAGCCAGATAAAATCTGACTCCGTCAATGGCAAACAAGTACGTACATCCTTCATACAAGCCTGCATTCATGTCCTCCAGATCTTTAAAGCACGGAAATCTTATTTCTTCCCCGTCCCACCTGATCAGAACTTCCCGTCCTCTGTAGTACAGAAGACAGCTGCTCTCATCCGGCGGCACTGGTCTATATTCATTTGAAAATTTATGTGGTTCTATATCCTGTATCATATCTTCTCCTTCCACAAAATCAGCCATTTCCAGCTGTCTTTAAGACAGCACCGGGTGGGTTACCGGACGCACAGCATACAATAACTCAGGCGCACAAGTACTGCTCACAGATCATAGCGGCAGTTTCAGCTGCCCCGTCCTGACCGGGACAGCTGTCCTCTGTGTGATTATCTCATCCCCCCTGGGCCAGCCGCCCAGCATAGGCGACAAAGGGGCACAGGCTGAGAACCTCTTCCTCACTGCAGCTGCCCTTGTGTTGGCATAACAGTATGTACAGCCAAATGCGCAGGTGTCATAAGCCCCTATGTCCACGCTGGCTATACAGCCGCATTCCTTCCGCTGTCCCGTATCCTTCTTTACATCTATGCAGCATCCCAGGATCTCTTCTATTTTATCCTGGTCTATGCAAGCACCCTTTTGTATCCCGTACCGGCTCAGGTCACTGGCCTCCGCACATGTATACACGGGTATTCCATAATGTTCTGCCGTCTTTCCAATACTCAGGGCTATATCTTCTATCTCATCCGCTTCAGGGGCGCGTATACTCTTCCCCAGATGCGCATATTCATCCACAAAACTGATGATGCATCTCTTTGTGCGGCCCTGCATTTTCTCACACATGGATGCGAACTGCTCCTTATGCCAGGAGGCCGGATACTTATCAGTGATAATTATGGGATCGAAACGCCAGTCCACCCTCTCAGGTCCTGCCTGTCCGCTCAGCCTGCAGAAAATATCCCACAGCCTCTCCTTGTCCATAAGTCCCGGCTCCAGGTCCGTCCCGTATCCTGTCAAGGTAAACTCAAAATAATAGGAAAATCCCATCGCCTCAATCTCTTTAAGCTTTCCCAGCATTGGTTCCGGATTCTTTGTCCAGAATACAATACAGTCAGTGACCTCCGGCGACAGCTCCACCCGGCCAAGCCTTCCGGCATTATACGGATTGGGAATAAGGGCGTACCCTTCCCTCAGCCTGTTCATCATCCATTCAAAATGAAAGGCCGGTATATCTGTTCTTCTGCTTGCGCTGATTATCATTCTGCACCTCCCCGGATATGACTTTTTACTATTATAACAGCTTATGGGCCAATAAATTGAGTATTTTAATAAAATTTAATATTTTATCCATGAATTCCTTTACAAAATGTTGTAAAATAAATTGACTGCCAAAACTGGGGTATACTGGCAGCCAGGAAAAGAATTGAAGAAAGGGGTTTATTCATATGAAAAATTTAATTGTCGGCCAGTCTGGAGGCCCGACCGCTGTGATCAACAGCAGCCTGTACGGTGTTATCCAGGAGGCATTTTTACATACGGATGAAATTGAAAATGTATACGGAATGATAAATGGGATCGAAGGATTCTTAAAAGGAAAATATACCGACCTCAGGGCCGAGATGCCGCCTGAGACACTTCAGGCACTGCGCATCACACCCGGGGCCTATCTGGGTTCCTGCCGCTATAAGCTTCCCGAAGATTTAAACGATACAGTCTATCCTGAACTCTTTAACAGGTTCAGGGAACTGAACATCGGGTATTTTTTCTACATAGGCGGCAACGACTCAATGGACACTGTCAGCAAGCTTTCCCGCTATGCCACAGAACACCGGGAAGAAATACGTATAATCGGTATCCCTAAAACTATCGATAACGATTTAATCAACACCGACCATACTCCCGGATTCGGCAGCGCTGCTAAATATGTAGCCGCTTCTGTCTGTGAGATCGGCATTGATGCTTCTGTCTATGACACAAAATCAGTCACTATCGTGGAAATCATGGGGCGCCATGCAGGCTGGCTGACAGCAGCGGGCGTATTAGCCAGGAAATTTAAAGGCGATAACCCTGTCCTGATCTATCTGCCTGAAACCGACTTCGACCAGGAACAGTTTATTGCTGATGTTCAAAAGGCATTCCAGTCTAAAAATAACCTGGTTGTCTGTGTATCTGAGGGTATCCACGATAAGACAGGCAAATTCATATGTGAATATGAAAATGAGGCCGGCACTGACACCTTTGGCCACAAAATGCTGACAGGCTGCGGGAAATACCTGGAAAATCTTGTTAAGAGCCGCCTGAACGTAAAGGTGCGTTCTGTGGAGCTGAATGTCAACCAGAGATGTTCCGCTTTCGCCCAGTCCCTGACTGATTCCAGAGAGGCCGCCAAGGCGGGAAGCTTTGGAGTCACCGCTGCGCTTAAAGGTGAGACAGGCAAAATGGTTTCCTTTATCCGGGACAATTCCGTCTCCTATGATATATCATGCGGACTGGTGGATGTGGATGAAGTCTGCAATAAAGAAAAATGTGTTCCCCTGTCCTGGATTACAGGAAATGGAACAGATATCAGCCAGGAATTCATAGATTACGCACTGCCCCTGATCCAGGGAAATCCTGCGATCCCCATGAAAAGCGGGCTGCCTAATTATGCGTACAGAAAATAGCTTATGATACGAAAAACCGCTCTCCAGAAGTAAAGCCCCTGGAAAGCGGTTTTTATTAGTATTAGTATGCCTTGCCCCAGTAAACCATCTGTTTCGCTGGTTTGCCGCAGTGTATGCATGTGCCATTTATCTCTTCCTGCTCGAACGGGATGCAGCGTGATGTCACTCCTATCTCTTCTTTCAGAGCATCTTCACACTCCTGGCATCCGCACCACATAGCCTTAATGAATCCTGGCTTGTTATCAGCAATATCCTTCATCTCTTCCATGTTGTGAGCTGTATAGGTGTGGGCATCCCTGTGGGCTTTTGCCCTCTCATACATATCATGCTGCATAGTCTCCAGCACTTCTTTCACTTTCTCCAGCAGTTCTTCCAGAGAAGACTGGATCTTCTCCCTTGTATCCCTGCGCACGATCACTGCCTGGCCAGCCTCGATATCCTTTGGTCCAAGCTCGATCCTGACAGGTATGCCGCGCATTTCCTGCTCAGAGAATTTCCACCCCGGACTCTTGTCTGTATCATCCAGCCTGACACGAAGCCCTGCTTCTGCCAGTGCTTTTCTGACTTCACATGCCTTATCCAGGACACCTTCCTTCTTCTGCTGGATAGGTATAACCATCACCTGGACTGGAGCGATCCTGGGAGGCAGCACAAGGCCGCTGTTATCACCATGTACCATGATGATCGCGCCTATCATTCTTGTCGTCATTCCCCAGGAGGTCTGATATACGTTTTTCAGAGTGTTATCCTTATCTGCAAACTGGATTCCAAATGCCTTGGCAAATCCATCACCGAAATTGTGGCTTGTACCGGACTGAAGTGCCTTCCCGTCATGCATCAGGGACTCTATTGTATAAGTAGCCTCTGCTCCGGCAAATTTCTCTTTGTCAGTCTTACGCCCTTTGATAACAGGAATAGCCAGGACATCTTCACAGAAATCTGCGTAGACATTAAGCATCTGGATCGTCCTCTCCTCTGCTTCCTCTGCTGTGGCGTGGGCAGTATGCCCCTCCTGCCACAGGAACTCCCTGGAACGCAGGAACGGCCTTGTTGTCTTTTCCCAGCGTACTACAGAGCACCACTGGTTATACACCTTCGGCAGATCCCTGTATGAATGGATGTCATTTGCATAAAAATCACAGAACAGTGTCTCAGATGTAGGACGCACACAGAGCCTCTCCTGAAGGGGTTCCAGGCCTCCGTGGGTCACCCATGCCACCTCCGGTGCAAATCCTTCCACATGGTCCTTCTCCTTCTGCAGCAGGCTTTCAGGAATAAACATGGGAAGATATACGTTCTCCACGCCAGTTTCCTTAAATCTTGTATCCAGTTCTTTCTGGATATTTTCCCAGATTGCATAACCCGCCGGCTTAATTACCATACAGCCCTTAACGCTGGTATAGTCGATCAGCTCCGCCTTTTTAACAACATCCGTATACCACTGTGCAAAATCTTCTTCCATGGAAGTGATCGCTTCCACAAGCTTCTTGTCTTTCGCCATTTTTCTCTCCTCTTTTCTCACTTACTGTCTTGCAAAAAAACCGGCCTCTCATGCATAATATGCACAAGGGGCCGGCAGTCATTCTCTACCCGGCGGTACCACCCTTATCAGCAGCCCTCAGGCTGCCATCTCATTTCACCGTTAACGCCGGATATACGCTGCATTTTCATGCAGGGCTCCAAGGCAGGTTCTATCTGTTATCCACAAAGGCCTCACACCAACAGCCCTCTCTCTGATGAGTTTCCCAGATATACTATCCCTTTTCTCAGCCGGTTTCTCTCAATACGCCCATTCTATGCCAATTTACTGTATTTGTCAAGACACCATTTCCGCAGTTTATCTGGTTGTTACTGTTCACGCTCCGGCTTCCTGCCTGAATATGCCAGCTCTGTATAACTGTCTGCCGGCAGGGGCTTTGAACAGAAGTATCCCTGTATATAGTCACATCCGATACCCGCAAGAAAATCATATTCCTGCTGTATCTCCACACCTTCTGCCACTACCTCCAGTCCCAGCTCATGTGACAGGCTGATAATGCTTTTTAATATCTTCTGCACACGCACGCTCTGTCCATAATCCTCCACAAGTGATTTGTCCAGCTTAATCTCATCTATAGGCATATCCTTGAGCATACCTATTGAGGTGTATCCTGACCCAAAATCGTCCATCAGTATCTGTATACCGGCCCTGCGGAATTCTTCCAAAATAGTTTTCAGCATCTGCTCATTGTCAAAAAGCACTGTCTCTGTTAATTCCAGCTGGAGAAGCTCCACAGGCACCTTATATCTTCTTATGATCCCCAGATACGATTCCACGAAGTCTGTCCTGTACAGGTGGACCTTGGAGACATTGACAGAGACTGGAGTGACCTCATATCCCAAATCCAGCCACCGCCTGATCTGTATGCATACTCTTTCAAACACATACTGATCCAGCCTCACTATCATTCCATTTCCCTCATAGATCCCGATAAAAGAGTCCGGAGCAATCAGGCTTCCATCCGATGTCTTCCACCTGATCAGCGCTTCAGCGCCAAAGAACCTGTCCTTTCTTATATCATATTTAGGCTGATAATAAACTACAAATTCCCCTGCCCTCAGGGCCGCTTCAAAACTGTCTTCAATTTCCTTTTCCCGGATCTTTCTGTCTCTTATGGTATCATCATAAAAGGTACACCTCTGGAAGGGCTTTCTGTCATCCCTGGCAAGGGCCATCTCTGCGCGGTCTGCCATGGTATCGATAGATATCATCTTCTCCTCTATCTTATACACGCCTGCCAGCAGCTTGATCTCATATGGCTTCTTCTCCTGCCTGGCAAAACTGCATGTCTCCTCTATCAGAACTTCCATCCTCTCCTGCATGGCTTCGTCCGATCCGTACTTCATGAGGATTATAAAATGATCCCCCTCTTTGCGCCCAAAGATTTCCTCGCCTGTGAGGCTTCTGGATATAACATCTGCGATATGCCTCAGTACCCTGTTTCCTTCCTCATAACCGAACAAATCATTTATATACTGAAATTTGGAAATATTCAGGACTGTCATGGCATATGTCCCGCCTCTGTCCGTTCTTAAAACCCTCTGTGCATCCATCTTAAACTTGGCAAAGGTATTTCCTCCTGTAACCGGATCCACAAAAGCCGCCTTCTCAATCGCCTCCCTGCCCCGTCTTCTCTCTCTTCCTATATTCAGCAGCAGTATGATAAGCGCTATGATACAAATGGCAGCAAACAGGTACGTAAGTACAAGAGATCCGTTAATATCTCTCTCCACCACAGAGACAGGCACAATATTTAGAAGATACCAGCCATTTATCTCCATAGGCTGATAGTAAATATAAGACTTGTCACCTGCAGTGACCGTAACGCTTCCTGAAGCTCCGCTGCCCATATCTGATTTCATCTGGCTTACAGCCGCCTGATTCTTTTCCGAAGCACCCAGCAGCTCAAAAACATTCTCAAAGGCTCCCAGTCCGCCTTTCATACTCTGGCCCGCTATATGTTCACCATCTTTTTTGACCACATAGCTGTGCCCTGTTCCCTTGAATGTGGTTGTTGAAAGCGTATTTTCAAAGGAAACCATCTCATATGTGGCAAATAAGACACACCTGCTGCCATCCCGGAAAGTGACAGGCGCACTGTATACATTGATCTTGCCGCCGCCCTCTACATCTATGAGAGTATCTGACACCGCCTGCTCACCATTCATTGATATATTAAAATACTCCCTGTCTCCCAGGTACATTTCTTTAGAATCTGTAGTAAATGCCTGTCCGTCAGGCCTAATGATCCCCATCCTCTTAAAACCATTTACATTATCAACTGCCGTAAGCTTCTTAAGGACAGCTTCCATGTCAAGTGATTCATCCTGCCCGATATACACTGCCAGATTATTAAGCGTCTGCTTCCCTTTCTCAATTTCCTTGCGGAGCACCTTCACTTCCTGCTCAGATATTTCCCCCAAAGTATTCAGGATCTTGTCCTGGGAGCTGATATAGAACAGCCTGGCAAAAACGATACCCAGTGTCACGATGATAATAGCCGCCAGAGCTATATTAAAATATCCCCATTTCCTTTTTTCCTGTTTCATCATCTTCTCTCCCGAGTCTTCCAACTATTTGTCCTCCATGTCAGTATAGCATGCAAAAAGCACGGCGACAACGTTAATTTTATTCCTGCCGGCAGCGGGACAAAGTCAGGCCCGCTTGATCCTGACTGCTGTCTAATCCGTGTCCGGCGGCTTATTTTTCACTTGTATTCTGTCCTGAAAGTGATATATTTAAAGTATCAGAAAAGACACCGCTTTATAAGTATTGGGGACTTGCACGCGGGACTAAAGCACATGTCTGCCGGAAAGGAGTAAGGTTATGATAAAATTAAATTTTGAGAGTAAGGAAACAGAAGAATATTACCGCAAGATGAGGCGTGAGCTGGGTATAAGCCATCCAGGACGCTGGAACAACAAACCTTGCATCACAAGAGAAGATGTAGACAATTATGTTAAAGATGCCAAAAATATTCTGGCATGCTGACAGATTTGGGATATTCAGGATCTATATGTATCAAATAAGAGGCTGCCACAGCAAAAAGTGGCAGCCTCTTATTTAATATATTCTAGTGCTTAAGCCCCCCTCCCCTAAGGCAGCTTATTTCCCCGCTGTTTATGCAGACAGTATTTCCACCCTTGACAATATTCCCGCCGGTCTCAGGCACCACGCCTCGCTCCAGTCACTTCCTGCTGTGCGGTATGAATTAGGTCCATACCACTTATATTCAGGATTTGCATTATGCAGCATTCCAAATGTATTGAATCTGTTTCCGTATGCGCATATCTCAAGTGTGTGTACTCCTGCCGCCAGTACCCCAGCCTGCAGAGTGTGAGGCGCAAATGCAATCAGTCCCGCACTCCTGCCATCTATAAATACCTCCAGGACAGACGCAGCAAAATGCGGTACTCTGACAGCTGCCTTTCCTTCATTCTCCAGTTCAAAATGCATTCTGTAATTTACATTTCCTCCATAGAACGGGAATTTCTGCCGTGTGATATCACCAAAATACAGCTTTTCCGTCCGGCTGGTGACTTCCGCCGATGTTCCCCGGACCTCCACCCCAAAATCTCCCAGAATATAAAGATTCTCCAGGTTTGTCCTGCGGCCGAACGGAATCCTCAGGATCAGTTCATTCTCACCTTTTTTGAGCGGCGGTACCTGGACTGTCCTGATGAAGGAGTCTACAAAATACTGTGACACATCACCTTCACATGCTATCCTTGCCTCCTCCCTGGGATGTTCCCACATTCTGACTCTCTCACCATTCCACCACAGTTCTGCCTTCCATGGACGCTCCATGGCAAGAAGAAGCTCTCCTGAATCAATCTCTGACTTTATAGCATATTTCAGAGTGACTGTATGGTCTTCAGGAGCTTCCCTTATGCACCAGGGCTGTTTGCAGGCATCCTGCCTCAGCGGATAGCCAAGAACATGCCTTATCTCATTATCCAGCCTCAATATCTCTTCTGCCCTGTGCTCAGGTCCGTCATCCAGCTTCCAGACAGCTTTGTCCAGGCAAAGTACATTCGGCTCAGACATACTGTAAGAGTCAGGCTCGTAAATAGTCTTCAGAATTTCATTTCCTCCGGTGCAAGCATGACGGGGTCCTGCTACAAGTCCATATGTACTGATCCTCTCACCTGTCCTGATCGGCGCTCTTTTCTCATCTTCTTCACCGATGTTTGCGTCACTCTCCCTCTCTGACAGTTTCCACAGGAGGCTGTCCTGGGCATACATCACTGTCTTTATACATGTCCAGCCTTTTTCTGTCCCCGCTTCTGCCTTCGATATCTCTCCGCTGAGCGCATCGCAGGCCGTCACCTCATATTCACCCCGGATCCTTACTAACAATTCTTGCGCCTGGTCCAGTCTTGTCTTCTTCTGATTCACATGGCAGACAAACAGCCATTTTGTACCACCGTCCTCACGCATCTGATAAAACAGGTCATCCGTAAGTCTGCCGTCCATGCGCTGTATCTCTACACTCCTGTCACTATCAAGGGCAGCCAGTATTTCTCTGCGGTCAAATGATATGACTTTTGATCCGGCAGCCAGCTCTGCTGCTCTCTGTGACGGCAGGGCATCAACCAGCTGCGGGATCCTGCCTGCAAAAATAATATTTCCGCCGGCTGCCGCAAACTGCTCCAGCTTCTCCAGCGTACTGCTCCTTATAGTCCGCAGTCCCGGAACCAGGATGGTCTGATATGACATCTCACCAACCCTGAATTCCGGCCTTTGTCTCTGCCTGTCCCTCCTGGGGTAAGGACAGGCAGCAGCCCCATCCTTCCCGCCAAGCAGAGATTCCGAGATGAGGTCAAAGTCTATCATTCCAAACAGAAGGAATTCCATCAGCTCTTTATACTCCAGATCCAGCTGGTCACGTATATCCTGTGTCTGTGCCACAGGCCCATAACTGATCCAGTAGGATTCAATGGGATGGATAACGCCTACCTTCACATCAGCCTTTCCCCTGGTCAGCACTGTGTTCACCCTGGCAAAATAATTTTCTATATAAGAATATTTCCCATACCAGGGAGACTGGTAATTAATTGATGCAGGCCAGTCCCTTTTCGCCTCCCCCTCCATAGACATAAAAGATAAATGATGGCACCTGACAGTCACTCCAAGGGCGGCCAGCCAGTCTCCCTGTACCTTATGCCCTTTAAAATCAAAGTCCCAGTTTGTCACTCCGTACAGCTCACAGATTACAGCCTCCCGCCCCTTCTGCCTGGCAACACTGACTGCCTGTTTGACTGTTGAATACTCCGGGTCCCCGCACAGGATATCCACTCCGGGAATCTGCTGATTCCTGTAGCACCTCATGGCTTCCCCCAGCCTCAGAGTCTGGGAATACAGGGTTGGCTCTGACATATAGTGTCCTGTCATGGCTATCCCATGTTCACCGCACCACCCAGCAATCGTATCAGAGTATGAGGATACAAACCGCTCTGCCAGATGGTCATGGTAATGATACCTGTTAACAGATACCCTGCCCTCCGGCAGCTCCCACAATATCTCCGGCAATACTTGAAGAAAAGGCGTCCCCCAGCTCTCCTCAAAAGTCTGCGGCAGGTCATCTGTAAACGGAAGCGTCACATCGTAGTCCGACTCACCATCAGGCAGCGCCATGCTCCCCTTGATCTGTGGTTCATCTGTAAAAATGGCAGGTATTGATTTTCCGAATTCTTCTCCCAGCTCCCTGTAATACTTCTCGTGGGTGATCTCAATAAATTTCTCCACAGCCTTCTTATTGAGCACATCCACATAAGTCTGGTCATTGTACCAGGGGCTTTCACGCATTAGCTCCACATACGCCAGCCAGAGTTTTCCTTCTTTTTTCTCATCCTGCACGGTGTCCAATTCCGGTATCTCCCCTTCTATCTGTCTGTATGATACAAGACAGCCGTCCACCGTTTTGATCCTGTAAGCTGTCAGAAAATATCCCGCCGGTTTTCCGCCTTCCACAACCTTCCTCTCGAATTCTTCTATGGATTCACACATATCTGTCTTTCTTTCCCTGCTCAGCAGCAAATGCCTTGCCCTGAATTCAAGTTTTTCTGTAACTATGCCACCGGCACTGCCTGAGGGATATCGGTCTTCATCGTAGAGCCAGATTAACATCCCCTTCTCTTTAGCCTTCTCGTCCGCGTGACGTACCAGTTTCATATACTCGCTGCTCAGATAATCATTTTCCATTCCTGTACGCGGATGCAGATGCACCCCGCCGAATCCCATTTTCTTAAAAATCTCAAGCTGTTCATCTATCAGCCCTTCCGTGACCCTGCAGTTCCAGGCCCAGAAGGGTGTCCCCCTGTATTCACTGCCCGGATCACGGAAAAGCTCTTGTGTCAATTCCTTTTTTTTATTTTTAGGATATAACATAAAAATACCTCCTGCCGCCTCTGATTTATCATGTGATTAAACCAGTCTAGCGGACAGGAGGTGTTTTTTAAATGGAAATTTCTTTTATAAATATGGCTTTTTCATCAATGTTAATCCCATTAACAGATGAAGCCCCAGGTCTATTTATTTGTAAAGCGGACCATATGTTGAGCAGGCTCTGTAATCAGCGCCTTCTTTGTCCATGCCAAATGCATTCCATGATGCAGGTCTGAAGATCTTGTCTTCCGGAACATTGTGCATAGCAACCGGGATTCTCAGCATTGAACACATTGTGATAAGGTCAGCTCCGATATGTCCGTAGCTGATTGCACCATGGTTAGCGCCCCAGTTATTCATTACATCATAAGCTGTCTTGAATGCTCCTTCGCCTGTTGTTCTCGGTGCAAACCATGTACATGGCCATGTATAGTCTGTTCTCTTCCAGAGCTTGTCAGAAACCTCTTCCGGAAGATTAACTGTCCAGCCTTCTGCGATCTGCAGCATCGGTCCTAAGCCCTTTACAAGGTTAAGACGGATCATTGTTGCAGGCATCTCAGCTCTTGTCACGAAACGTGATGAATATCCGCCTCCACGGAAGTATCCGTTGTCAGCTGCATTCCAGGTAGTAGCAGCCATGATGGCATCCTGATCTGCTTCTGTTACATTCCACCATTCTTTCATAACGCCGTTGCCATTCTCATCTTTAGCTTCGCCGCATGCATCCAGGCAGGCTGCACCGGAGTTGATCAGATGGATGAATCCGCCAGCATCTTTCGCTACGCCTTCCAGATCGTATCCTGTAGCTTTCTTAACTGCTTCCGGGCTCCAGTATGTACGCACATCAGCAAAAATCTGAGCTCTGTTTGTGAGGAGCTTCATGAACATCATGCCAAGTCCGTTTAATACGTCATTCTCTGTAGCAAGAATATATGGCTCTCTTGCTCCGTTCCAGTCAAAGGATGTATTCAGAACTGCTTCAGCGAAGTCACCGTTCGGATAGAAGTCTGTCCACTGTCTCTGTCCCTGGAATCCGGCAGCGATCGCATTATGTCCGATAGCTTCCTCGGAGAATTTAGCATCCAGGTTTTTATTTCCGTTCATCAGGTCTTTTACGATAACTGCCATCTTAACAACAAACTCGAACTGTTTTTCTTTCTCTTCCTGGGAAGCCTGCAGTTCTTCTGGGTTCTTGTCAAAACCGATATTGCATTTTTCTTTAGCCCATGCAAGAGCTTTCTGGAATTCTGCCTCGTCATAAATGCCTTCTGTCATACGGCGGATGATTTCCACTTCGTCAACAGATTCTACACGCATGCCTAAGTAGGACTCGATAAAGTCTGAATCAATGATAGATCCGCCGATACCCATACAGATAGAACCGATCTGTAAGTAGGATTTTCCTCTCATGGAAGCTGCTGCAACTGCCGCGCGGCCGAATCTTAATAATTTTTCTTTTACGTCTTCAGGAATTTCCGTGTCATCTGCATCACATACGTCATGTCCGTAGATACCGAATGCTGGAAGTCCCTTCTGTGCATGTGTAGCCAGAACTGATGCAAGGTAAACTGCGCCAGGTCTCTCTGTTCCGTTGAATCCCCATACAGCCTTGATGGTCTGCGGATCCATATCCATTGTCTCTGCTCCGTAGCACCAGCATGGTGTTACAGTCACTGTAATGTCAACACCTTCTTTTCTGAACTTTTCAGCACAGGCTGCTGTCTCGCCTACACGTCCGATCGTAGAATCAGCGATGACAACCTTTACCGGTTCACCGTTTGAATATTTTAAATTCTCTTCGAATAATTTAGCTGCTGATTTAGCCATGTTCATTGTCTGCTCTTCCAGAGAACCTCTAACGTCCAGGGCACCCCTGCGTCCATCAATGGTTGGTCTGATTCCGATAACTGGATAACCGCCGATTAATCTGCTTTCTGCCATTTCAATCTCCTCCATTTGTTTAAATAATTGGGTTTGTTTATACATTTTAACTAATGCGCCTAATTCCGGTCCGCATTTTATGTACTAATTATACAACATAATCTTCCGGTTTGCACGTAAAATTCTGTTATGATATGGACAATTTTTGTGATTTTTGGTATACTCAGTTCAAAGTACGAAAGGAGAGAAATCATGAAGGCATTTCACGAAGTGCGAAGCTATGATTCAGACTTTATGGTCTGGCATTCCTCTTACCAGGATATCAGTTTCCTGGCCCACTGGCATCAGGAAATAGAGTTTATTTTTGTGCGCTCCGGTTCTGCCCATCTGAGTATCAACGAGCACAATTTTACCGCCCATAAAGGTGACCTGGTCGTCATCGATACGGGCGATTTTCATTATAGTGATTCCTCTAAGATGAAAAATGTGCTTGATTTTATTATTTTTGATACCAGTATCTTAAGCTCACTGTATAACCACTCACATTTTGCCTCACCGCTGGTATCTGCTTCAGAACTGAAGAGATACGGCATGGAAAAGGATGTCCTGGCGCTGTTTGCCGATGTCAGCCGTGAGCTGAAGGAGAAGGAGCCTTATTATAAGGAGATCGTGACTGCCAGGCTCAGGGATTTCTGGTATCTTCTGAAAAGGAAACGTCCTCAGAGCTGCCAGGATATGACAAGTGAAAATAAACGGATGAGCCTGTTGTATGACATGCAGCAGCTTCTTTCATATATGGATGAGCACTATGCTGACAACATAACGCTGACCTATGCTGCTGAAAAGATGAATTTCAGCGAAA
Source organism: Murimonas intestini (assembly GCA_003148945.1). Classification (GTDB taxonomy): domain Bacteria; phylum Bacillota; class Clostridia; order Lachnospirales; family Lachnospiraceae; genus Murimonas; species Murimonas intestini. The sequence goes on from QGGY01000004.1 coordinate 126,758, forward strand.
GCCATTTCTCCAAGGTATTTAAAAAGCTCATAGGCATTAATTTCGTGACCTACCTGAACATGGTACGTGTGGAGCAAGCCGCCGCCAGGCTCAAGAATACCTCCAGCCGGGTCACGGATGTAGCCTTAAACTGCGGGTTTAACAATGTCAGGACCTTTAACAGGGTATTTAAGGAGATCACCGGCTATACGCCCAGCCAGTTTTTGAAGCTGACCGACCCTGATTCCTACAACCTGACTTATTACAAAAGAAAATCCTCTGATCAGGAATTTGTAGAAAACGATTCTTTAACTCTGATAAAAAATGAGACTTAAGATGCGCCCGGATCTGCCTGCTGGACAACGGACGCCTCTGGAAGAGAGGTGCTTATGGAAACATTGAAAATTTACAGAAAACGGCTGATACCCGAAGAATGTATCCTCTTAAAGGATGATATCCTGCTCTATCGTGATGAACATGTGATAATCACTAAATGGGTAACCCTGCATCCCAAAAAAGACCTTGACCATGGCCTGTCATGTTATTTTCTGGAACATGGTGTGAAAGTCAGCAAATTTTATGACAGGGAAGGAAAACTGCTCAGCTGGTACTGCGATATCGTATCCTATACGTATGATAAGGAATCAGACACATATGTCTTCACTGATCTGCTGGCTGATGTGATCATCTCTCCTGACGGCTTTGTGAAAGTCGTGGATCTGGATGAGCTGGCTGATGCCAGAGAACAGGAGATGATCTCCAAGGATATGATCCTCACTTCCCTGAGGCAGCTGAATGCACTGCTGACCATCATATATAAAGGTGATTTCTGCAGGCTTCAGAAATACATAGAGGATCAGGAGGAAAAGAGCGGACAGGCGCCGTGAAACTACATAATGTTATAGTTTAGCCGTGTGAACTATAACAACGCTCCGCGATGCACACAAAATGCTGTAAACAGCATTTTGGCGCTGCAGCTCTCGGGATTTTCGTGCATTTTGCACGAAAACACCTCGCGGAACTGTGGAAGGCTGAACAGTTACCCAGGACGCTCTGCAGGACATATTTTGGAACAGTTTAGTAATAAGCTTTCAGGAACCTGAGTTTTATTTTTCCCCATCTGCCCATAATCTTACCTGTCTGTACACAGATATAGCGGTACATACTGCGCATGTAGAGTCTTTCTTCCTTTGTCATCTTCTCTCTGCCATAATTAGCTCTCATGGCCATTTCCACCATCTTGTCCAGCTCTTCCTCCGACAGCCATTTAAACTGGTCATGGACCTTCGAGACGAAATCCTGTGCGAGACAGTCTGTCTCCCCGGGCAGTCCGGCTTCTGTGAGCACTTTCAGGACATCGCTGAATATTCCGGCCACATCCTTCTTCCTCCGCCTTTCAATGATAACTGCTCTTCTTACAAAGATCCCCGCAGCCAGCAGAAAAATAAAAACTGCCGTGAATACCAGACCGCCAAGTACGCCCCAGACACTTCCGCTGCCTGTTCTGTTCCCGGCTGTCTCTGAAGCTTTATTTTTTCCCTGATCCTCAGTCTGAAGATTTCCCTGGCTGTCCGTCTGCCCCGCCGGCTGCATTTCAGTCTGCATTTCCCCTGGGGCAATAGTCTCAAAGGGAGATGCTGCCTCACTCTGTATCCCATAACCCGGCGTAGCCTCCACAGGCACCCAGCCCGTCCCATCCAAATAGATCTCCGCCCAGGAATGCGCCATGGAGTCCGGCACCTCCGCCATATAGTTTCCGCCGTTTTCATAAAATTCCCCGGCAGGGACGGCATAGCCTGTGGCATACCTGGCAGGGACTCCATACATTCTGAACATGAGCACAGCTGCTGTGGCAAAATGCACACAGTACCCCTCTCTTCTCTCATACAGAAAATATTCTGTAAAATCCTCCCCCGCAGGCAGATCGCCTGACTGAAGGTTATATGCACAGGTACCTGTCAAATAGGAGATAATATAATCCCTGACTCCTGCAATACTCTCCTGAGGATTTTCCCTGCACTGCTGCTCCAGCCTGGAGAGCCTATCCGCCGGATAGCTCAGATAATTCTCATAGACATACTGCTGGTAATCACTGCTGTCCCAGGCAGGTGAAAGTCCCATCTCCTGGCCTCGCAGAATGATCTCCTCAAAATCACGCCTCTGAAAATAAAGAAAAAATTCTGCATCAGACCCTCCGTTGGAAAGCTTCCTTGAAAAATATGGGGCATATCCCCCTCTTGATGCCTGTTCTCTTTTTATAGTAAGTTCATTTTCCCATGATTCACCCACGTAATTCTCAATCGCCTCAGCCCTGTCATAGGGATCCGACTGATATACATCTTCACTCAGAGGTTTCCATGTACTGCCTGTATATTCAGCTCCTGTAAATCCCTTCAGGTAGACCACGTTTTGTGGAATTACGTCAGTTGTCACACGCAGCGCCGTCTCACCTGTAAATCCCGGGTGCTTCTCCTCCGGCAGGTTGCCGCTGGTGATCACTCTGCCGCCATCCTGCTTTTTCGCCTCCGGCAGCAGTCCCCTGGCCCATGTGAGAAGGTCTGTATCCTGTATCGCCTGCCTCGCCTCTGCCTTATCCCCCAGAAATGCCCCCAGGGCCGGCGCCATCAGATAGTAGCTGACTGCAAAAATGATAATAGCTCCTGCCCCTATAAAAAGGACACTTTTCTGGCGGACACGGCTGATATATTTTTCTTCCTCTTCCCAGTCCTGTCCGCCGCCCATGCTGCCGTACTTCAGCCCTCCTGCCGTAAAGGCTCCCAGATAGCACAGCCCAAGCAGGCACAGGGTGAACAGAGAAGGAACCTTCCCTATGGCCAGACCGCCCACTGCCGGTATGGCAGTAGATGCCACTGCAATAAATCTGCTCCCCCTGGCTACCGTACCGTAGAACAGGAATATAGCAAACACGAACATGACAAACAGAAGCACCATTGTGACCTCCATGCTTTCTGTCTGTGTACCTGTCATGATATTCTCTTCCACATAAAGGTAGTTCCGTATCTCCATCCTGATGACATCTACGAGAATATAAGCTCCGGAACTTATCTTTTCTAAATTCAGATACATGGCCCAGATATAAACAGCCATGGTGAACGGCAGCGTCAGCTTCAGATATTTTTTCCCAATGTAAATAAGCCCTAAAAGCAGGCTGAAAAACAAAATACCGGCATATAAAAATGATGCATTATACGGGACCGGAAAAGCTTCCAGGAAGCTGAACACAGTGCCGAATATACCGGCCAGATAACAAATAAACAATACCATTCTTTACACCTAAACTTCCAATTCAAAGGACGCAAACTGCTGCTGCAGGGGCTTGTCTGAAAACTCGGCCGCCAGATCCCCGTTCCTCCACAGCTTAAGGTCTGTCCCAAGCCGGAGCACTGTAGAGAAATTCATCTCATTATACTCCGCCCGGTATGCCTCCATCATGTCATAGTTTCCCATATAAGGCGCTACCCGGAGCATTTCTCCGATAGCCTCATACAGCTGTTCTTCATCCTGGACAAGAAAACGCCTGGCGCTGTCTCTTGCTCCGTCATACCAGAATATATAATGCATACATTCCTGCTCAGTCAGGGCAAACATCAGAGAAGCAGCTGTCTCAATAAATCTGTCCATCTGCTCTTCCCCGCAGTTTCTCCCCTTCTCATGCTGAAAATCAAGGAGGATAAGCACGCTGCACCCTTTTGGAAGACTGTATTCCTTTGTCATAAGCTCGTCCGCCTTGGCGCTTAATTTCCAGTGCACTTTTTGAAGAGTATCCCCGTTCCGAAACTCCCTCACCTGAAATATCTCCGAGACATCATCCCCGCTCCGGGTCTTATCATATTCATCCCCGTCCACAGGAAAGTTTCTCGTCCTGGGCGATATGACAAGATTCATTTCATAGAGATTGGGCAGCACATTGACAGTCTCACTTCCGCTGCAGTTAACAGACATGGAAAAGACCTTCAGGTAGTCCCACACTTTTACTTTCTGCAGCGAAAACTGCAGACGGCCGCTGTACGGATAATCTACCTCATAATGACATACCATGGAATCATGGCCATCAGCCAGTCCCACTATCTTTTCTTTCTCTGACTTGAATCCATAGCTGCTTACATATACCACCTTAAACATCATCCTGCTGACAGGAAGCAGGCCGCTGTTGTCCGCCGTGATCTCCACCTGTATCTTCTGGCCTTTTTGAACTACAGGCACGCGTATCCTGATACCCGGTTTTAAGCAGCTCCGCTGCGAAAGCAGGGTCACAAACAGAAAAACAGGCAGAAGGATCTCAAATCCCAGCAGCACAAGCGGCACATCACTGTCAAACATGATGTATACATATGCCGTGGCAAGTATGAGCACCAGATAAATAATCTTGTTTTTCATAAAATTTATCTCCGCTTTGGTGTAGGCTTCGGCACCTTTTCCAGTATTCCATCCAGCACCGAATCAGGTGTCACATGATTCACCCTTGCCTTGGCATTCAGCTTTATCCTGTGCAGGGTGACATCCTTAAAAACTTTTACAGCGTCATTTGGTGTGACATAATCACGCCCATTTATATAGGCCGCCGCCTTGATCATCCTGGTCAGGGCCAGTGTGCCCCTGGGGCTGACCCCCAGCTCCAGCATGGGATCTTCACGAGTCGCTGCTATGAGCTTAGCCACATAACTGTAGAGCACATCATGGATAAACACCTGCTCCGTCTCCTTCTGCATTTCCAGCAGTTCCTTTGCATGGATGACGGGATAGAGGCGGTCAAGCGGATTCCCAACACTCCTGTCCTTTATGATCGCGATCTCATTCTCAATATCAGGATATCCAAGACTCATACAGATCATAAACCTGTCCAGCTGTGATTCCGGCAGCATCTGGGTTCCCGCAGAGCCTACAGGATTCTGGGTAGCCATAACTACAAAAGGCTTCGGCACCTCCCTTGTCACCCCGTCCACGGTCACATTCCCTTCTTCCATTACCTCCAGCAGGGCTGACTGTGTCTTCGGAGATGTCCTGTTGATCTCATCTGCCAGGAACAGGTTGCACATGACTGCACCCGGCTGAAAGGTAAATTCATTTGTATTCTTCTGATATATCGTAAAGCCTGTAATATCCGCTGGAAGCACATCTGGTGTAAACTGCACCCTGTTCTGTTTCAGGTCCATAACCTTTGAAAAGGCCAGTGCCATGGTGGTTTTCCCAACTCCCGGTATATCCTCCAGCAGGATATGGCCCCCTGCCAGCATGGCCATCAAAACCTTTTCCACACAGTCATCCTTCCCTATAACCGCCCGCTTGACCTCCGCAATGATCTCATTTGCTTTATCTGTATAAAATGCCATAATATCTCCTCACCTATTTATCGCTTATCTTGTTAAACGCAAAAATTGTTACTGTTCACTCTGTGACCAGTAACCAAAAATCTCCTATGTCAGAATATTCCCTCACAGAACCTATTCTAACATAGGAGATTTACTAAAACTACTTAAAATAACCTTAATCCATTATTTAGTGCCAAAAATACGGTCTCCGGCATCACCCAGGCCCGGCACTATATAACCATGGTCATTCAGGCATTTGTCAAGAGCGCCGATATATATATCCACATCCGGATGTGTCTCCTTCATCCTCTTAACACCCTCCGGTGCTGCTATGATGCACATGAAACGGATACGCTTTACCCCTTTGTCCTTCAGCATCTGGATAGCCGCCACTGAAGAACCTCCTGTGGCCAGCATGGGATCTACCACAAATACCTCACGCTCTGATGAGTCTGCCGGAAGCTTACAGTAGTATTCCACAGGCTCCAGTGTCTCAGGGTCTCTGTAAAGACCGATATGCCCCACTTTGGCAGCAGGTATCATAGTCAGCATCCCGTCAACCATACCAAGTCCGGCACGGAGTATGGGAACAACAGCCAGCTTCTTCCCCGCCAGCTCTTTAGCCGTCATCTCACAGATAGGTGTCTCTATATTGACATCAACAAGCTTCAGATCTCTGGTAGCCTCATAGCACATCAGCATGGCTATCTCGCCTATCATCTCTCTGAACTCCTTGGAGCCGGTCTCCATTCTCCTTATGATGCCTATCTTATGCTGTATCAGCGGATGATCCATTACCATTACTTTTGACATGTTCTTTCCTCCAACTCTCTCTTGTAAGTATTTTTTCCAATCTTAGGTTGTTTTATGCTGCTCACAGCTGCTGTTTCCAAAACCTTTTATATTCTGGATAAGCGTGGTTCCGCAACTAGTAACTATCAGTCTTCTATCATTGCTATCCTGTCTTTATGCCTCTGTTCTTCAGAAAACGGAGTATTCAGGAACGTCTCCACGATCTTAATGGCAAGGCCTGCCCCTACCACACGGCCGCCCAGGGCCAGTACATTTGCATCATTGTGGAGCCTTGTGGCTTCGGCGCTGAAACAGTCGCTGCAGAGTGCAGCGCGGATCCCGTGCACCTTATTGGCCGCGATAGAAATGCCGATCCCCGTACCACAGACCAGTATCCCTTTTTCACACTCACCGCTCACCACTGCCTCCGCCACAGCTTTGGCATACACCGGGTAATTGACGGCTTCCGTACTGTGGCAGCCAAAATCCCTGTATTCAATATTCTTTGAATCCAGCCAGGCCAGGATCTCCTTCTTTAATTCATATCCACCATGGTCACAACCAATCGCTAACATAAAAGCTCCTCCTCATTTAATACTACTACCAGTTTCGTGATCAAATCATCTAACAGCTCATAACACTCGCCGTAATCTGCAAGGCCTTTGCCCAGCGGATTGGGGATATCTCCCCTCTCCTTTATGTATTCAGTAAGCAAATATACATTTACCGCCCTGTCATACTCTTCGTATATCTTTATCTTTTCAGACTCTTCCATAACCAGAACAAGGATCCTCTCACCGAAATCTCCCTGCTCCAGCTGGCCGGACATATGTCCTTTCACATTGATCCCCTTTGCAGCCAGGACCGCCTCAGCCTTCTGGTTGACCGGTTCAGGAAACAATACTACTAATCCCTTTGATTCGATGACCAGCTCATCCAGCAAAAACTTTTTTTTCAGTACTGCTTCAGCCATAGGGCCCCGGCAGGTATCGCTGTTACTTACGAATATTAATTTGTCATACCGCTTCATTTTCCAGCCTGCTCCTTATACCTTCATGATCTGATGCCCTGCAGCCTTTATCAGCCGGTTCATGATAGCCTCACCCATCTTTGGAGTGTCAAAAGCCTCCGAATAGATTTGTGAAACCTCCAGTTCATCAAATTCCCTTAAAATCCCATACAGATGCTGTGCAATCGTAATCTCAGAACTCCTCGTTCCGGCCGATTTGACGATGCCCGTCTTATACCTTTCCACTGTCTCTTCTGTGCAGATGATTCCTACTGTTCTTCCGTCTGCCTGCGCTTCCTCCGCCAGCCGGCTGATCCTGTTAATGACTTTTTCGGGATCCCCCTCTACTATCACAAGATCTGCCTTCGGAGCATAGTGCTTGTACTTCATTCCGGGTGCTTTTGGCCTTGCCTTACTGTCAGCGCTTAAAAGCGCCGCGTCCATTTTCACCGGCCCTATCACATCTTCGATCATCTGCTGGCTGATATACCCCGGCCTGAGTATCACCGGCTCATCCACACTCATATCCACGATCGTGGACTCCAGCCCGATTCCCACGCTGCCCCCGTCTACGATCATATCAATCTTTCCGCTCAGATCCTCTATGACATGGGCTGCCTCAGTGGGACTTGGCCTGCCCGAAGTATTGGCGCTTGGAGCCGCCACATACCCGCCCCCGGCCTTTATGACTTTCCTGGCAATCTCATGCCCTGGAAAACGCACAGCTACCGTGTCAAGCCCTCCTGTTGTTGAATAAGGCACTTTCTCATTCTTCTTAAATATCATGGTAAGAGGCCCCGGCCAGAATGCCTCTGCCAGCAGCTCTGCCCTCCCGGAAACTTCCTCTGTGATTCCATACAGGTCTTCTATCGCTGCAATATGTACGATCAGAGGATTGTCAGACGGCCGGCCCTTAGCCGCATATATCCTGGCTGATGCCTCCGCATCAAGAGCATTGCCCCCCAGGCCATATACGGTTTCTGTTGGAAATGCAACAAGACCGCCCCTCTTCAGGATATCCCCGGCCCTTTTTATGTCTTCCTCTTCAGTCTCAGGCCGAATGACCACGATGCTTGTTTCCATAGTTTTCCTCACTCTTCCTTCATTATTTATTTCCGCGGGCAACGAGCTGAGCGGACACGCTGGCGTGTCCATTAGGCGGCTGCCGTCTTCACAGATTATAACTGCCCATTTAGAGTTATTATACCACCAGAGATTTAAAAGGGCAATTGAGAATTTTTTATCCGTGATACGCAGGAAGGCAGCAGTTACTATTCACACGTCACCGTCCCGCGAAGCGTGTTACTGGTCACGGAGTAAACAGTAACAGGCAGCATACTGCCGGTTCCGTTCCCGGTGTATGCCGCCTCTCTCTAAAAAGCCTGGTCCAGCTTACTGATATTCAGGCCGATAACCTTCTGCGTCTCTCTATCTACTGTTATATCCACTGAATTCATATAGTTGTCCGAATCACTATAGTAATACAGCGAGATCCAGGAATCCTCCTCATAATCATATACGTCCTGGGGATTGCCATAGGCCTCCAGCACTTCATCCAACCCGGAACCCAGCTTTATTCCTTGGGGAAATACTATTTTTACCCCGCCCGGCTCCCCTGACCAATTGTTTGTCTGGAGCCCTCCGATCTCGCAGTCCTTCAGCGCCAGGGGACCATCTGTCCTGTTCAGGAAAAATACTGAGAGTTCCGTGCCTCCTGGCTCCAGCATGAACCCATATTCATATTGTCCCTTGTTTATCACATATTCAGAATCCATATAATCTCCATATGTATACCCCATGGCTTCCAGCTCCGACACCTTAAATGGAAGCTCCATCCTTCTGCCATTAAATGAGACCTCATATGTCTGCCACCCTGTTCTCCCTTCCGTTGGCGGCGGAGCTGTCTCAATAGAGGACTGGCCGCCCCACTCTTTTTCAGTCTGAGCCCCCTCCTCTGATCCTTCAGTCTCCGGCCAGGTACCGCCTCCCAGGATCCTCTCCAGGTCGCTCACCCCTAATTCATTTGACCTTGTCTCCTCAACAGCCTTTTTGGCCTGGCTTGGAATAATAATCTCCTCAACATCATTAAAACTGTGATATGTAATGATAAGCTTTAAATCATCCAAGGAAGCTTCATCAGTCACACCTGCTATATAAGCCTGCATCGTCTTAGTCAGATCGATCTCCATAAGCGCCGGAAGCCGGGTCTTCTCATAGATACATATCCTTACAGGAATCTTTGCCTCGCCAAATTCCACCTCCCCTGTCATGCCTCCCACTCTGTCAGCGGCATTTCCTGCACTGTTCAGGATATCCAGCAGTTTATCAGCATCGAAGGTTCCTTTTAACTCATAGCATTTCTGGTCATTGACAACAGACTTGTCCTCAGACAGCAGAAATGCACCTTCATCCCCGGCCAGGTCCTTAAATGCCGTGATCCCCGCCCCAGTGTTTTCTGATTCTACACTCTCTTTCACCCACTGTTCATTCACATTTGTATATGACACGTACCCGTCATTTTCTTTTATGGTATAGTTCTCTATGTCAACAGAGAGATTCACTCCCACCATGGAAATACCAACGCTGCCTCCCATATAGACAGCCGACGGCTCCTTAGTCGACTCAATGTCCATATCCACATTGACGCCTATTGTGGATGTCTGTCCCTCCATGATCTCCCCGGTAACCTCCATCTCCACCAGCATATTGGCAGCATATGATCCAACACTGGCCATGTTCTCTGATACCTCCTGTAAAAGGCCCGCGGGTGTGGGCGGCTCCTGGCATCCTGACATGGCCAGCATGCCCATGCACAGCAGAGCCGCTGCTTTTACAGGTCCGGACTTTAATATTCTTTTCATACTATTTTCTCCTTTTGTTATATTCCAAACCACTATTAACTAATGCAGTATTCTCTTTTAACCAAGTCCTTTACCTTCATATTACCAGATACTTCCCGCCAGTACAAGCTAATAACAGATAATCTGCTGCACCTGTTATCTTATTGTTACTGTTCACACACCACTATTCCGCGAGGTGTTTTCGTGCGAAATACGCACGAAAATCCCGAGTTTTGCAGCGCGAAACGGCGTTTTTTGCCGTTTCTGTGCATCGCGGAGCGTGTTACTGGTCACGGAGTGAACAGTAACATCTTATTGTTACTGTCCCCCCCGCGGGACGGTGACGTATGAATAGTAACATCTTACTTCCTCCCTTCCAGCGCCTTAAGGACACCCTCACCCACTGCCTGGGCAACCTTACTCTGATATTCCTCTGTTATCAGCTTGGACGCCTCCTCAGAATTTGACAAAAAGCCGCACTCTACAATAACAGTGGGGCTTTTTGTCTTCTTCAGCAGATAATATGTATCATTTGCTTTCATCTCCCTGGCACGGTCCACTTCCAGAACTGTATTCAGGGACTCCTGTATGCAGGATGCAATGGCTTCCCCTTCAGTGGAATGGGTATAGTAAAATACCTGAGGCCCATGCACGCTCTCTGAAGTATAGCTGTTTTGATGGATGCTGACTGTAAAAGCCGCACCTGAAGCGTCGATCAGTTCACATCTCTTCTTCATATCCTGCTGTTTCTTATTGGCAGCTCCTGCTTCATAGAGTCCTTCCTGTGTCTCCCTTGTCATCACCACTTTGATCCCTTTTTCTGTCAGGTAATCTTTAAGCTTATGGGCAATTGCCAGATTCACATCTTTTTCCAGGGCGCTGTTGATGCCCACCTTTCCCGGGTCGTCTCCCCCATGTCCCGCATCCACAGCAATAACTGTCTGGGAAGGATCCGCCGCAGCTTTCGCGTCCTCTCCGCTCTGCGCCGCCCCCGACGATACGGCTTTCGTATCCTTTCCTCCAAGGCTCCCCTCCCTTAATTTCGTGACACCCACAGTAGCCAGCAGAGCCACGGCCAGAATCATCAGCAGCCCCATACAAGTCTCCAGGCTGAGCCTGTTCAATGCTTTATCCACCATTACTTTTCACCCTCAAGTATGCTTTCATGAAAGTATATGCGAAAGAGGGCGGAGCGCATACTAAATTTCTTCGGACTCTTTATCTTCTTCATCAAGTTCTTGAACCTGTGCGGTATCTGTTCCCGAAAGAGCTTCAAGCATCTTGGCCATCTCATTTTGGACTATAGGACCTGAACCCAGGGACAGGCAAACTATTAAGGTGAGAAATAATTTATATATTTTTTCTTTCATTCATATTCCTCCAATTCAAGCTCTGCTTCACTCTCGTAACAATTATGCAGCTTATACCTGCTGCTTATTTGCATACAAAAAGAAAGCCATTGTTTGATTTTAAAAATGGCTCCAGAGCATTTGCAATGATTTGAACAGGAATTAATTTAATTATCCAGACGTACCTTCTGATCAACTAGTGTCCAGTCATCAGGCAATAATATAAATAAGGGTAAAAAGAGAAAAACTATGATAAGAAAAAAAGACAGGCTGATTACTTTTGGAACAGCTGCGGTTATGAGTATTGGGAATATACTCTTTGCTATAGTATTATTATCAGATTTATTTTTGTTTAGAAATAAAGTATTAAGACAGGCTGTATTATCACCATCCTCATTGGTCATAACACTTTCTGAAATTACCTGCGTCTCAATTGCAGCTGTATTATCCAACAATTCATAAAGATTATAAGTCCCGCAAAAGAACACATTCATAGTTAAGCATATGGCAAAAAGAAGCATACAGAAAGAAACCCTAATTTGAGACAGATAATGTTTCTTATTATTTATTTCCATTACAAGTCCCTTCCTGGCTGCCTCTCCAGCCACTGTGATCAGCTTAAGCTGCATTTGTCTGAAAATTCCGACCGGGCGCTTTTGCTCCTCTCGAGCAGCTGCGCACAAACGCTTCTAAGCGCCGGCCTTCAAAAGCCAGATTTCTGATCTAACTTTTGAAGGCCGTTTTACTTTACTGTTTTTCATAAAGAAATTTCTCCGGCAGGCTGATATGGAAGCCTTCTGCCAGGTTTCTGAAGTTATCCGGTGTGATAGTCTGGGTCTTTACCGGACTCATGGAAAGGACCTTGATGAGAATCTCAGCTGATTTCTCAATGGTGTGCATAAGGCCGAAGGTCAGGTCAAAATCTTCCCCTGAACAGAACATACCGTGGTGGGCCCATATTGCAGCATTGTAAGTTTCCATCATCCTGCTGGTCGCAACTGCTATGTCCCTTCCGCCCGGTACCATCCACCCGATCACGCCGACACCCTCAGGAAAGACTACAGGACATTCTGTGGCCATCTCCCAGAGCTCCCTTGTGAATACTTCATCGCTGAGGGGCAGTACAAATGTCAGCGCTATGGTATTTGTAGTGTGGGCATGATAGATGACTCTGTGCTTTCCTCCTGTCACCCGTTTTTTTACTTCGTGGTTCATTAAATGGGTGGGGAGTTCACTTGTAGGACGTCCTCCCTCTACCAGTCCCCAGCGGATGCGGTAGTTCTCTCCTGACTCGTCCAGTTCTATGATCGCCAGGCATGCTTCCGGGTCAACTATGATATTCCTGAAATACTTGCCGCTGCCGGTTACCAGAAAGAATTCCCCGGCCAGACCTGGTACACTTGTCCCGATAGGCATCCAGTCCCCGGCTGCATTCAGTCTGGGCCTGATATCCTCCACCTCTGCCTCCCTGAGCCTGTATGACAGATTTCCCCCGTTTCTTTCATGCCATCCCTGATGATAGCCGTCATCCGCCATTTTTATAAATCCCCTCATGAATTTCGAATCTAAGATCCTCATATCTATTCTCCTTCCGTGTAAGCCATCTTTGTTTTATGAACTATTTTCTTGTATTTTTGTTGTTTTTATGTTGCATTTATTTGTTTTTCTTGGTTTTATTATACTTCTTCTCACAAAAAACTCAAGATACATAGTAAACAAAGATTTTAGATTTCTGAGGAATCTTTTATTCGGATTGACTGAGGGCTGCTATTTATCAAATAATTCAGACACCTGTTTCATATAGTCAATAATAGTCAGATGCTGGGGACAGTGGCTCTCGCACTGGCCGCATTCTACACAGTCGCCTGCCAGACCGCTCTTTCCCTCATGATTCTTATAGTAGAATACAGAGTTCGACTGGTCGCCAAACTGCTTATATGCATTATACAGTGCAAAATACTTTGGTATTGGGATTTCTTTTGGACATCCTTCAACGCAGTACTGACACCCGGTACATGGAATAGCTATACTGCTGTTAATGATTTCCGTCACTTTCTGTATTATTCCCATCTCTTCTTCATTCAATGGCACAAAGCCGGCCATATATGAGGTATTGTCCAGAAGCTGGTCATAGTTGGACATACCTGAGAGGACCATCATGACATCAGGCTGGCTGGCAGCAAACCTGACAGCCCAGGATGCGGGTGATGCATCAGGCGCATAAAACTTCATGAGCTCCTCTGCCGCCTCAGGCACCGCCGCCAGCGTCCCCCCTTTTACGGGTTCCATGACGATCACGGGTTTCCCATGCTTTTTACACACTTCATAACACTCTCTTGACTGAATATTTACACTGTCCCAGTCCAGATAGTTCAGCTGCAGCTGGACAAATTCTGTCTCCGGGTGCGCCTCCAGGATCTCATCCAGAAGTACGGCATTATCATGATAGGAAAATCCTATTTTTCTGATCCTGCCCTCTTCCTTTTTCTTACTGATGAAGCCAAATGCATCCAGCTTCTCTACCATCCTGTAGTTAGCGTCATTCAGACAGTGCAGCAGATAATAGTCAAAATAATCCACTCCGCACTTTTCCAGCTGCTCCCCAAAGATCCGCTCCATGGCTTCTTCCTCTGTGATCATTGCCATGGGCAGCTTTGTAGCCAGTGTATAGCTGTCTCTTGGATGGCGTTTTACAAGCGCCTCCCTCACCGCCGTTTCACTGGCATAATCATGATACATATATGCCGTATCAAAATAAGTAAAACCTTTCTCCAGAAAGGTGTCCGTCATCCTGCACATCTGTTCCAGATCAATGCTTTTCTGATCTTCCGGATCTGTCAGCGGCAGTCTCATGCATCCAAAACCTAATTTCTTTTGTTCCATTTCTGATTCCCCCTTTTTCTAACAGTATTATAGTTCATTGTATAAACAAATAAAACGTATTATCGTGACATCTTTTTGTAGTATCTTGTTATCGTTACTATTCATACGTCACCGTCCCGCGAGGTGTTTTCGTGCATATTTTGCACGAAAATCCCGAGGGCTGCAGCGCGAAACGGCGCTTTTGGCCGTTTCTGTGCATCGCAAAGCGTGTTACTGGTCACGGAGTGAACAGTATCTTGTTATCAGATTCCTACATTTCCGCTGCTCAGTCCTGCTGAATCTTCCTCCAGTGGGAGCCAGTCAATGACCTTCTTAATATAACGGTTCCAAAAATCCCATTCGTGCGCACCCGTTCCTTCCTCATATGTAACTTTCACACCGATCTCATCCAGATATGATTTATAGGCCCGGTTAGCTGCCAGCAGGGAATCTTCAATCCCGCAGGCCATAAATATCTTTGGAATCTCACTGCCTCGGTCTTTCAGTTCTTTTGCCAGCCATTCCGGATCTTTATCACTGCCCTTTACCTGGCCAAGATTTCCAAATATTCCTTCTGCATATGCCCTTCCCTCCAGAAAGAAGGGTGTGTCGTCTTTCCTGCCATCTATGCCTTTTGTGATCAGGGCAGAGGAGAGGCCGGCAATACAGCCGAAGGTATCATGGTACTTCAGTCCGTTTCTGATCGCTCCGTATCCGCCCATAGACAGCCCGGCGATAAAGGTATCCTCCCTCCTGCGGCTAAGCGGAAACATTCTTCTTGTTATCTCCACCAGCTCTTTTCCGATAAATTCTCCATAATAATTATTTACTCCTGGCTGGTCCACATAAAACATATTGTCAGCTGAGGGCATCACTACTGCCAGATCCTTTTCCTCAGCCCATCTCTGGATACATGTGTTAGATACCCAGTCTGTATAATTTCCAAACACACCGTGGAGCAGATATAATGTTTTAAACGGGCGTTCCTCTTTCACCGGCATACCGGGAAATGGCAGTTTGTCTGCCGGCAGTATCACATTAACCGTCACTGTCCTCATCAGCGATCCTGACATAAAATTCACTTGTATCAGAGCCATATAATTCGTCCTCCTGTCCAAAGACCTGTTCTTATTTATTTTATTATCCAGTTATTAATCATCCAGCCGGAAAGACCTGCGCCTCTCCAAAAAATCTGCCGCCAGGCCTGCCCATTGTGAAGTTTCCCGGCTCATCTGTCTCCCTTCCCCTGCTGAATAATTACCATTTTTATACTATGTAGCTTACCACAAATATCGAAAGTAAAGTTACACTATTACGACTTCTTTTTTTCACTTTTGGGACTTTTATCTTACAATATAAGGAACCGGTGCCCCAGCATAAATATGCTGGCACACCGGCCTGATTGCTAAACTTATATATTATTCAAATTTCCTGATAGTGATTCCACTTACTTTACCTGTCTCATTATCAATTGTAATATCCATACCGTTCCTATAACTGTCAGAATTGTAGTAGTACATGCTGGTGATGGAATCTCCCTCATATGCATCCTGGGGATTTCCGTAAGCGCTCAAAACCTCTTCCTTTGTAGATCCAAGTGTGATCCCGCCCGGATATACAATACTCATCTTGCTGCCCTCAAGGAACCAGTCATCACTTCCGATACTGGCAACCTTGCACTCAGGTATTGAGAGAGGTCCGTCTGTAGTATTCAGGAAATCTACAGAGATCAGGGCGCCATTCTTATCAGCAAGATAGCCATACTCGTATTCTCCCTTGTTTACTATATATTCCGGGTCTGTATCCTCATCAAGCGTATAACCCAGTGCCTTAAGCTCTGCAAAATTACATGGAAGAGTTATTTTCGTATTATTAAATAACACTTCATATGTCTGCCAGCCTGTATCACTGGCCGGTGCAGCTTTTTCAGTCTCTATTGTGGCCAGTTTTTCTGTACCTGCTGCCGGCTGAGTCCCAGCAGCTTCTGTTGACATCTCAGTTGTCTCTGTGCTTGCTGTTGCCTTGACAGCCTCTTCCGGAACTACGATCTCATCTACATCATCAAAGCTGTCATAAGTAATTGCAAACCGGAATTTATCCAGAGACACATCTTCCGTATTGTCTTCACTGGCTATTATTGCCCACTGCATAGCCTCTGTAAAATCGATCTCCAAAAGAGCCGGCATCAATGTATCTGCGTAAATGCATACTGTTACAGGAACTTTTGAGGTGCCTACCTCTACATCCCCCATCATATCCTCAATGCTGTCAGCTGCATCACCTGCTGAATCCAGTAAGCCGAGCAGATTCTCAGCACCAAACTTGCCTCTTAATTCATAACAGTCTCTCTCGTTTACCTGAACAGGCTCCTGGGAAATTTCAAAAGCATCCGCATCTGATGCAAGATCCTTAAATGCTGTGATCTCAGAACCTGCAGAATTACCTTCTGTGTGCTCCTTTGACCACAATCCATTAACTAATGTATATGAGACATAGTCATCTCCTTCTGCCACGGTATAATTTTCCATATCAACAGACATATTAGTACCCAACACAGACATTCCTATATTGCCATTGATATGTGCGGCCTCCGGGTCCTGGGTCACTTCCATGTCTATATCAAGTTCCATGGTCACGGTCCCCTTCTGCCCTTCAGTAATTTCACCGGTCATCGCCAGTTCCATTGCCATATTACCAGTAAATGATCCTATTCCAGCCATATTCTCCGAGGCGCTGTTCAGCAGTTCTGCAGATGTGGCCTCTTTACTGAATCCAGAAAAAACTAACATACCTGCACAGAGCAGTGCTGCCGCTGATACAGTCTTAGGATTTAAATTTTTTCCCATATCCTATTCTCCTTTAACTTAAACTATAAGGTACTTTCTTGGTACCTTTTTATTCTATCAGATATTTTAAGGCAGTACAAGCGTTTTGTATGCATTTTTATGCATTTTACAATAAATACAGACCTCCTTATAAAATCTTTAAAAATAGCTGTTAACATAACAATAACAAGCCGGCAGCTAAATATTAACCCAAGGCTGGCTGAAGCCAGAGTATAAAAGGAGAAAATTATGGGAAATGAGTACATTATAGAAGCTAATCACGTTTCTAAGAAATTCAAAAAGGCATATGCAATAAATGATCTGTCTATATCTGTACGAAAAAATTCAGTCTACGGATTACTGGGACCTAACGGCGCCGGCAAATCAACGTTATTGAAAATGATAACAGGAATTGTCAGACCAACTTCCGGTGAAATATTATTTGACAATCATCCCTGGACCCGGAAAGATTTATTAAATATTGGTTCATTAATCGAGTCTCCACCGCTGTATGAGAATCTAACGGCATTTGAGAATCTGAAGGTCAGGGCTGCTCTTATGGGAACCGGGATTGATAAATGTAATGAAATATTACAAAAGATGGATCTGGCGGATACTAAAAACAAAAAGACATCCGATTTTTCCCTGGGGATGAAACAGCGGCTGGGTATAGCATTGGCGCTTCTGAACAGCCCTCAATTATTAGTCCTGGATGAACCTACAAATGGGCTGGACCCTTTTGGTATTGAGGAATTAAGGACGATGATCCGGTCGTTTGCAGAATCCGGGATCTCTGTCATTATATCCAGCCATATATTAAGCGAAGTACAGCAAGTTGCCGATGACATCGGAATCATATATAATGGGTCGCTCTTATACCAGGATAATATCGATGCGAGCGAAAACCTGGAACAATTATTTATGGAAATCATCAGAAAGGAGCGTGCATCCTGATGCTGCAGACATATCTTAAAGCAGAAAACATGAAATTTAAACGATCCCTGTTCCGGAAACTGATTCTGTTGGTTCCGGCAGCTTTGATTTTGACATCAGTAGTATTGATGTATGTTGGTATGGGGCTGGACGGCTTCTCCAGTGTTATGGTCTGCAATTGGTGCATGCCTGTTGCGTCTTTGTCCGTTGTGTTCTTATGCCATTTAGTGAACAATAAAGATCAAAAGCACCAGTACAGGACTCTTTACAGCCTGCCCATCAGCCTGAAGAAGACATTTATTTCTAAGACAATTTTGACGGCCCTTAATCTTTTGGTCATATCACTGTTGCTGTCTCTTGTCACTGTTATCTCTGAATGTATATCATCAGGCACTTTGGCCCCGGCCGGTCTCACAGGATATTATATTATGGGTTACTGCTTATTGTGGTTCTCTTTACTATGGCAGATTCCTTTCTGTTTATTTCTGGACCAAAAAGTGGGATTTACCTGTTCTGTAATCATAAATTTGTTCGCCAGTGCACTCGGCGGCCTGTTTCTTTATCTGACTCCTGTATTTTGGTTCTTTCCATACAGCTGGACAGCCAGGTTTATGGTCACACTATTTGGAGTTACCACAAACGGTCTGCCAGCCTCCCCAGGCTCCAGATTGCTTTTAAGCTTAGGTGAAAGTCTGCTGCTGTTATTAATATCTATAACTGCTGTATTCCTTCTCTCCGCCTTGTTTTCACGCTGGTATAGAAAGCAGGTGTACCGCAGATGATCATAAGAGAATTTATATCAGATTTTACAAAAATCAAACGGACACCCTGGATTTTATTGCATTTGTCACTGCCAATCGTGATAACTGCGCTATTTCTGGCTTACTACGCTTTTGCCGGATACCGCATTATCCCTGATGTCCGGTCATTTTTCATCTTACTGCAAATAGGGTATCCAATATTTATCAGTATTGCCGTGCCGGTTTTCATCCACCTGGACAAGAATATAAACGGCATTCAAAATTCTCTTGGTCTGGTGGAATCACGAAGCTGCGTATATCTTGGAAAATTATTCTTTATGCTGTTTTTTTCAGCTATAAGTATGATACTATATGAAGTGTGCTTCTGCATTGGAGTCAATATGTTTCTGGATATAAGCATTACCGGATTCAGTACCTATGCATCAATATTTTGTATATTTTTATTTGACAGCTTATTTATATATTTACTCCATATACCGTTAGCTTTCCGGTTTGGTTCCAGTATCTCTGTTTTGCTGGGGATATCAGGCACAATTTTAGCGGGCCTCTTTGAAAATCCCATCGGTGATAAAATCTGGCCGGTCATTCCCTGGGAATGGGGAGTCCAGTTTTTAAAGAATTATCTGGGGTTTTCAAATGCCCCTGTTTTTCCCGGAATTATTTCTATGGTTATTATGACTTTGACTGCTCTTGCTGTGTCTATACTATGGTTCAGCAAGTGGGAAGGCAAAGTCTTACAAGAATAAAATAGGAGAACTAGCTATGCCGAAACTCTTAGTTGTCGATGATGACCTTGATATGCTGGCGCTGGTACGTACAGCTCTTGAAAAGGACGGCCACCAGGTAGACACCGAGGCGGATGCCTCAGCTGTAACTCCAGCCAGATGCCGTCTGTACGATCTTCTGCTGCTTGATGTGATGATGCCAGGTGAAGATGGATTTTCCCTCTGCAGCCGTATACGCTCCGAGGTGGACTGCCCCATCCTGTTCCTGACAGCCAAAGCGGAAGACTCTGCCCTTGTACAGGGCTTTGGCCTGGGCGCTGATGATTACATTAAAAAACCTTTCAGCATTGCAGAACTGCGTGCACGTGTAAACGCCCATCTGCGGAGGGAAATACGCCAGCCGTCACATACGCTGAACCGGTGCGGCGTGCGCTTTGACATGCAGGCAAAAGCTGCGGCGGCAGGCGGACACACTCTGCCCTTTACTAAGGGAGAATACGCCATCTGTGAGCATCTGGCCCTGCATGCCGGACAGGTGTTTACTAAAGAACAATTATATGAGGCCATTTTCGGCTTTGACGCCGAGGGTGATTCCTCATCTATTGCGGAGCATATCAAAAATATCCGCTCTAAATTAAAGGACAGGGACTTAAGCCCCATAGAAACTGTTTGGGGGGTGGGCTATAAATGGCGAAAAGACAACGTTCTGTGAGCCTTTCCTTCGTTCTTCTGCGATTTGCCATAGTCATGCTGGGCTGTATGCTGTTATGCTGCCTGGCATGGTACGTCATCCAGGTGCGTCTTCAAAACACAGGTGTCATTTATCAGGGAGCCGTCTCCAACCAGCAGGCGGAGAAAATGCTGTCAGGAGACCCGGAAACCTTTATTTCCCCCGGAGATGATTTTCTGCCGGAGTACGCTTTGTTTGACAAAAACGGCAGGCTGCTGGAAAGCAGCACAGACGGAAAGAAGCTAAAGAGCCTAGCCGGCAAGTTACAAGGGGAACTAAACGACATACATTTTCTCCGCCATACTTATGCGGATGGAAGTACAGTGATCTTACGCTGGCATTACAGAGCGGAATTTGCCGACCCTGTGCTGCGCAATATGCTGCCCCCAGCTGAATATCTGGGATTAGCCGCACTTGGTGCGGCATTGCTGCTCTGCCTGGTGTTTAACATTCTGTGGCTCCGGGGCTGTCTGGCTTCAAGACTGAAGCTGTTCAGCGAAGTAAGTGCGAAGGTCGGCGCGCAGGAACTGGATTTTGTAATCCCCCACGCAGGCATAAAGGAATATGACCGGGCGCTGGATGCTATGGAGCATATGAGGGAGGCATTGTATGATTCCCTGTCCTCCCAGTGGGCTGCACAGCAAAAACGTGAGGCGGAAATAGCTGCACTGGCGCATGATCTAAAAACGCCCCTTACCCTGACGGGAGGAAACGCAGAGCTTCTTTTGGAAGAAGAGCTGCCCAAAAACTGCCGGAAAATGGCAGAAACTATAGCGGCAAGCAATGAACGGGCCAAACAGTATGTTGCCGCCCTTCTCGAAACCTCCGCAGGCGCGGATGAGTCTTTTGAAATCGTCTGCCTGCCCGCCATGTTTAATGAACTTTTCCAGAGTTCAAAGTCCATAGCAGAATCCAGGGGCGTTTCCCTGCAGATCATAAATAGACTGGAGGGAAAAGCATCCATTCAAAAGGATCATTTACTACGTGCCATAGGCAATGTGGTGCAGAATGCCATCGAGCACACACCGGCTGGCAGATGTGTTTATTTGGAAGGCAGTATGACAGATGGAGGCTGGCAGGTCACTGTGCGTGATGAAGGCCCGGGCTTTGGTACGGCTGCTTTGCATCATGCTGCAGAGCGCCTGTGGCGTGATGATGCTGCGCGCAGCGCCGACGGCCACAATGGCCTTGGCCTGTGGTTTGCATCACAGGTAATAAAAGCACATGCCGGACACCTGGAACTGGGCAACTGCAGTTCCGGAGGGTTAGTCACCATCCGGTTCCTAAATAACATTAATTTAAATCATTGATTTTCCTTAGTAAATACAAAAAGGACATGTCTGTAATGATAAATAGAAGCAGTTTAATGAATATATCCGGGAACAGAAAGATACTTACCCGCGAAGAAGATTTTGCCTATTTGCTGCCCTGTGAGCAGCTTCAGATCTTAATATCAAATTTCACGGTCAGCTTCCCTGATAAATCAACAATATCGGATGATTATACCGTTATGCCTCATGGAAGCGTTACGCTCGTGCTATTTAGTTATGAAACCGTACTTTATAGTTTTTTATTCGGTCCATTAACAAAGCCAGCAAGAGTAGGCGATATTGCAAATAAATGCGATGTTATTTTTATCATAGAATTTCAGCCGGCAGGTTTTTATCCCTTTGTAAAAATAAACCAAAAGGAACTGACTGATAAGATCCTGCCTTTCTCACAGGTTCACAGTTCATTGGATAATGCAATGAGAAAACTTCTTTTAAGTGCCTTATCTGTAGATGAATTATTATCTGAGGCGGAAAAATATCTGATCCTGAATATTCAGTTCCAGTATCCCGGGGAGCTTGAACATGCTATGAATACCATTATACAGATGGAGGGTGTTCTGACATCTGCAGAGATTATAAATAATGTTTTTTATAGTCCAAGGCATCTGAACCGGCTGTTTAACCAGTATCTCGGCATGAGCATGAAATCCTTCTCCAGGCTGGTGAGGATAAATAAATCTATTCAGCTTTTGAATGAAAAGACAAATTCATTAGCTTTCATATGTGAGAAACTCGGCTATTATGATGTTTCTCACTTTGTAAAAGACTTCAGGATCGTATGTGGTGTGACTCCCCAGGAATACAGAACAAACATGTCCGATTTTTACAGTGAAATAGCAAAATACTGATTTATAATAAAAATAAAACGAAAGGAACTGTAAAAATGAAATTTGATCAAACAACAATCCGTATACTGGTACGGAAAAATTATGGAGAATGTTTCGACTTCTATACTGAAAAAATGGGCCTGGTTCCAGTTTGGGGGGACAGAAACGGTCCCTATACTTCTTTTGCCGTAAGCGACGGCATGCCCCCTTGCTTTGCCATCTTTTCTGGTGAGAATATGCCCATGTTCCGGGGATATGAGCAGCCTGACTCCTGCTCACAGCCGGATACAGTTGTGGCAGTCATCCCTTCTCCTGACTTAGACGGGGACTACCTGCGTCTGAAGGAAACTGGCGTGACGTTTCTTGGCGAACCCCAGTACATTGAAGAATGGGGAATGCGCTGTACTTATTTTAGAGACCCGGAAGGCAATCTGTTTGAACTGAATGATGACAGCGGTGTATAAAAAAAATACAAGTTCAGCTTTATCTTAAACCAAAAAGGGGGCTATCCGATATTAACCGGAGCCCCCAGTCCAAAACTAAATGTCAAGAAACTCAAAATACCGCGCCCCAAGAGGAAACGATCTATCCTCTCTGCACATGACAGCCATCTTCTGTACAACAAAATTATAATCATCCCAGGAGCCAGAGGATACCATACACATTAAACGGCCGTCCCCGCTCATCCATTTTGTGGGGAAGGACGGCTGGTAGTCCCCGTATGTCCCCCAGTTGTCATCACGGTAAAACAGTTTCCATGGCCCCCATGGATGTTCTGATTCATATAAGGTAAGCTGGCTGATATGTGATTGGGGCCATTTCATCTGATGTACAGGCCTGGGCAGCAGCTCTTCATCCACGAACCCGTAATTTCCCATGATATACCTGCCGATTCCCGGATTGTAAGATACATGGTTCTCACCTGTCATTTTATAATACTGGAAGACCGGCACAGCCTTATCCTCTGATTTATCCCAGCAGGCGTTGTCATCTCCTCCTGCATAAAATTCCCATTCCTCCCTCTGCAATATCTTTTCCTTTAATACTCTTCCCAGAAGCAGCCCGTCCCCGTTCTCCCAGTAGCTGCACCCGTCTTCATCGTATGGAAAATAAGCATATACGTATCCGTCCCTGGCACCCCTGTAGCCTCTTCCAAACTGCAGGAAATGGCACGACGAGAGCTTTCCTGTAAAAAAGTCAGGCGGTGTGGCATCCGTATTCCATGTCTTTCCGCAGTCATCTGATGTCACGATCCACCCGTGCAGGTTTTTCTGCCTGTTGAATCTGGGGCAGTCTCCATAATTATGGATCTCAACTGACATAAAAAGTTTCCCTCCTATGTCCAGCAGCCCCGCAGGCTTGATTCCCTCTGCGCTTTTATCAAGGGCATATTCCCTGTACTTTACCGGTTCCGGATTCTGCACATCCAGGGTCCAGTCACCCGTATTTGTGAGCTTCCCGAAGTCAAGTGAATCTGTCCTGGCTCCGAATGCTCCTGATGATGATATCTTCCAGAAATTCATAGGCACGCCTTTGTTATCTCCGGCAGCCCCGTAAAGGCAGCCGTCCTCTGCCCAGGTGACAGGCCACATATCTCCCTCGCCGCAGTGATACCTGACCCTGTCAAATTTTACTCCTGTAATATAATCTGATCCGGGGAACGGCGGCTCTGCCCGGGGATACTTTATATATCCAAAATCCTCCCCCTCCAGCCCTGTACACTTCTTTATCTCTCTGTATCCTTCTCCCATAAATTTCTCCCCTATCCTTTCACTGCGCCGGCCATTACGCCGCCTATGATATACTTCTGCATGAGCAGGTAAAGTATAATGATCGGGATCATTGCCATTACAAAGGCTGCAAACGCCATATTTAATTCAATATTATATTCTCCAAAGAAAAAGTATTGTGTCAGCGGTATGGTCCTGACCTCCGGCCTCTGGGCTATGATCAGGGATGTTGTAAAGTCATTCCACACAGTCAGCGCGTTCAGCACAAGCGTTGAGGATATGATTGGCTTCATGAGCGGGAATACGATCTTCCAGAAGGTATAGAACTTGCCTGCGCCGTCAATGTAGGCCGCTTCCTCCATCTCCACAGGTATTGTCCTGATAAATCCCACATACACAAAGATATTATATGCTGTCTGAAATCCGCTGATGGTCAGGATCAGGCCGATCCTCGTATTCAGCAGCCCCATATTCTTCAGCTGTACATAGAGCGGCATCATCACTACCTGGAAAGGAAGCATGATAGCTGCCAGGAAAAAGTAGTACATTCCCGAATACAGCCTGGACTTTAAATTTCTGGCGATCACATATGCTGCCATAGTACATACCACCATGAGAATGAGCACACAGGCAGCTGTCACTATCACGCTGTTCTTCGCGGCGCTAAAAAAATTTGAGACTCTGACAGCTTCTGTGAAGTTCTCCCAGTATATCCCTGTGGGGAATGCCAGCCCTGTTTTGATAGTTTCCTCAGGAGATTTTACCGCATATACGATGGAAATATAAAATGGTGCAATAAAAAACATGATAACAGTTAACTTTAAAAGAAAAAATATGACAGGCTTGGGGCCTGTTATTTTACGCTTTGTCATAGATCCACCTCCCGCCTTCTGAGGAAGAATGTCACAATGCCTGTTATGACCACAATGGCCGCCATCATGACAATAGCTGCCGCCTGTCCGTAACCGGCTTTATTATATGGGAAGGTGTAATTATAGACATACAGTGCAAACGTCTCTGATGCCCGCCCGGGGCCCCCATGGGTCACTGTCATTGCATAGTCAAATACTTTCAGGCCCCACCCCAGGAATAAGGTGATATTAATGGTCATGGCCGGAGCTATCATGGGAAGGGTCACATACCGGAATTTAGTAAAAGGCCCGGCCCCGTCAATCTCTGCCGCCTCGTAGTATGTATCTGAGATGGCATTCAGGCCCGCCAGATAGATCAGCATGGCATACCCTATATCACGCCACATGCCCATTATGCAGATACCCAGCATAACTGTCTTCTTATTGCCCAGAAGGCTCTTGATGCCCAGCAGCTCATAAAATACATCGCTGTAGATATAGGACCAGATAAACCCTGTCAGAACAAGGCTGATAATAAAGGGCATGAAGACAAATGTCCTGAAAATACGGTTTACCCTGGTATTTTTCTTTAATGCCATAGCCAGCAGGAGTCCGAACAGATTGTTCCCGATCACTGTCACAGCTGTAAAAAATAAAGAATTCTTAATTGGTTCTCCAATCGTAGGGTCTTTAAATATCTTCAGGTAATTCTTCATCCCCACAAAATTATATACTTCCGAAAAACCGTCCCAGTCTGTAAAGGAAATCTTCGCCCCGCTGATAAAGGGCAGGACCACCATGGTGCCGAACAGCAGCAGTGCGGGCAGAAGAAATGCCAGATTGGTCAGTCTCTTTTTCAATTTTATTGTCATGGCTGCACTCCTCTTAAACCGAATGCCGCAAGGGTATATGAACCGCTGCGGCATCCTTCTCTTTTACGGGCAGTGTAATTTGCCCTGGTTACATATTAATCGATCGCTGCAAACTGCTCGTCCAGCTTTTCGATATATTCATCCACATTTCTCTCCTCGTCTGCGGCAAATTCTTCCTGCCATGTCCTGAATGTAGAGTTCTGCTGCCCTACGAAGATCTCTCTGCTTTCATAGTTATAATAATTTCCTTCTTCAATAATGCTGACCCAGTCTTTAATAAGCGGAGACATATCTGCTGTGTCATCGCCTGCCTGGAACGGCACGAAGGCTGCATACTTACTCATGATGGCCACACCTTCATCAGAGGTCAGGAACTCAATAAAATGGATGGCTTCTTCTTTATGTTCAGATGCGCTTGTCACCATATAGCAGCCTGCAGGAGCGATTCCCAGAACAGCATTGCCTTCTGTATTTCCCGGAAGTGCAAAGAATCCAATCTCATTGTCAGCGCCGGCGTTGATAAACTCTGTAACGTCCCATGTACCGCCGATGAACATCCCGGCTTTTCCATTGATCAGCATTGCCCTTGCCTTTGCAGCGTCTGTTCCGAACTCATCGCCGCTCTCAAAAGAAAGCCTCTCAGCTGTACGCTCCATCACTTCCTTAAATCCCGGATAATCAGCAAATTTCTTTTCCCCAACAGCTATCTTTTCAAAGAAATCAGGGTTTTCCTCCAGGAATGTTCCATACAGGTCAGCCTGGATCTCACACTGTGCCGGCCAGCCATCCTGGAATCCTCTTGCAAATGCATAGATGCCTGTATCCTGGATCTTCTGGGCTGCAGCCATCATCTCCTCATGAGTCTTGGGGATCTCAATTCCATTATCCTCAAATACCTTCTTGTTGTAGAAGACACCCATGCCGTCACCGCTGTACGGCACTGAATATACCTTTCCGTCAATCTTCATGGACTCGATCAGGTCAGGATCAAAATCCTTCAGGAATTCCTGATCTGTGATATCCTGGATATGGCCTGCATTTATAAGCTCTATATATCTTTTAGGGGTACCCAGGATCACGTCAGGCGCATCGCCGCCGGCCAGCTTCGTCTTGAGCATATTGTCATACTGGCTGTTGTCCAGGCCCTGAAGCTCATACTTGACGCCCGGATACTTCTCCTCCAGGGCTTTGCAGACTTCCTCCATACCGTCTCTGGATGACTGCTCCTCAATGTGGTGGAAAATAGTTACAGTAACCTCCTCACCCTCGCTGGCCTGCACGCTTGTGCCTCCCAGAAGTCCTGCAGCCATTGCCGCTGATAACATAACTGCCATTTTTTTCTTCATATATCCGTCCTCCTTTATTTTATGTTTAGATTGTACTTCTTTAAGTTCATACAAACTATTATAATTTTTTGACTTTCTATTAGATATTTTAACTCAAATTTCTAATCCCGGAACCTGATCTCAACTGCCTGATATCCTTCCAGCCTGGGCAGGGTAAACTCCACGCTCCCATCCCCTGCTCTGATATCCAGGGGCTTTCCTTCGGGAACCAGAACTGCGGATTCTGCCTCTTTGTCCAGATTCAGTTTAATATGAAGGTCACTGATCGGTATCACATCCTCTACTGTGTGCAGGTCCTCAGCAATCTTCTCAGGAATATAATGCAGCAGATGCAGGATATAACGTTTCTTCTCCTCCTGGACATTTAAGGATGCAAACAAAGTAGAAGGCCCGTCATGCACGACCATCTTCTTTCCCAACAGCTCCATGACAGCATCGTTCATCATTTCCAGGCACCATCTGGGCGCCCTGGCGTTATATATAGCAAATACCGGGCTGGCAAAATAGATCACATTTCCCCTGCGGATAATGGCAGGATCTGACAGCCTGTGTGTGGACGGCGCCTGCCTGTGGGAAGAGAAGTGTTCAAAGCTCCTGTAAAAATACGGAGGCACAAATCGTGCCATCACCTGGACATCCCCCGCGGTCCTGGCCACCTCAACTCCCTTTGCATACATGACATGCTCCGTTTTAGGAAGTCTTTTCCCTATCACCTCCCCGGGCATTATATATTCCGCATAGTCATTTGAATTTGTTATGATCCCTCTTGCCAGACCGCCTTCAGAGGTCCGAAGGGGCGCCCTCAGAGCCTCAATTCCAGTCTCCCTGCAGAGCATATACCTTTCCCCGTCTTCTGCAAAACCTGACTCAAATGTAATGATCATCCTGCCTCCTGATTCCAGATAGCTGTCCAGCTTTTTCTTCAGCCTTTCATCCACAGGAATATTGTCCGGCAGGATCAGAAGGGGATAGCGCTCAAAATCAGCCTGAGAATCAATGATATCAAACTGCAGGGCCAGCTTGTCAAACATATTTTCCAGTCCCATGAGGCTGGCATTTAAGTGCCCCCTGTCTCCCCCATGGAATTCCTCAGGTGTCAGCACAGCGGCTTCCGTGACCTGTACTGCGTCATCGCACCAGGGCTCAAGCGCTTCTACCCTTTCATATACTTTTCCGATCTTCTCGTAGAGAGGCTCCAGCAGCTTCCCGTCCGCCTCCATCTGGTCTCCCACAAGGCACTTGCAGCCCATTGCCAGCATCCTGAAGCATTCGTATTCCAGCGCTTCCTGTGTCTTAAAGGAATGAAGGTCC
Source organism: Murimonas intestini (assembly GCA_003148945.1). GTDB lineage: Bacteria > Bacillota > Clostridia > Lachnospirales > Lachnospiraceae > Murimonas > Murimonas intestini. Next base: position 155,161 of record QGGY01000004.1, read on the forward strand.
CCCCACTCCACGTGAAAGCCCCCTGTGTGGGATACACAGTCCAGCCCCAGTGTTCTGGCATAGCGCATAGTAACAGGAAAATGCACATACCCCCAGCCCCCCGGAATGGATTCCAGCTCCAGATGTGTATATGCATCCAGGACAGGGCGCTGCTTTACTCCTATATGGCTTGTATTATAAAAGATGCTGACATCTTTCCTGAAGCTTCTGATAAACTCACTTATCTCAAACTTAAAGTCATCTATCATTTTCTGGCCATATGCCAGGCGTCTGGCGGGATCTTTCACATCTATCCCAGCCCTCTCCATCTCCCGCCTGCACACATGGCATGAGCAGTCACGGGGATACAGGATATCCAGAAAAATGCCGTCCACGTCCAGCTCCTCCAGCAGTTCAGCGATATGCTCTTTTAAAAACTCCTTATATCCTGTATTGACGCAGAGAGTCTGGTAAAAACCTGCCTCATAAGGCTCCTGCCCTATCTGCATCCCATGCTCATCCATAGCCAGCCACTCTGGATGCTCCATGGCAGTATAATAATCCCACTGTACTGTTGTATAGACTGGCACCTTGATCCCCACCCTGTGGCATTCCTCAATCATCTCTTTTAGCATATTTTTATTTTCCAGGCCCGGATGCACTCTTTCAGGGAAACGCTTAGAGTCATAGTACAGCATCCCGTGATGGCATCTGGCAAAGCATGTCACGGAATCCACATGTGCTTTTTTCAGGACAGATGCAAACTCCCTGGCGTCAAATTCCTTTCCTACTCCGGGTATCAGCGGGCTTGTATGGAAATCCAGGTGGATCTGCCTGCCGCGCAGTTTCAGACTGTTTTTTTCTCTCATTTTTTCCTCCTCCAAATTTAAAAAGCCACAAACCACTTTTCTGGTTTGTGACTATTTTACAGGAAATCCCCTGTTCCCATCTATATATATAATTTTACTAAATATTAGTTATTTTGCCTACCTTGCCTTTTTCTTATATTCTGTGGGGGATACGCCTTCCACCTTCTTAAATACCTGGTAAAAATAAGAATAGTCTTTATAGCCCACCATTCCCCCCACCACTGTAGCCTTGCTGCCGTCCTCCAGCAGCTGCTTTGCCTTTTCCAGACGAACAGAAGTCAGTATATCGATAAAATTCATCCCTGTCTCTTTTTTCAGCAGCCTGCTCAGATAAGAAGAATTAACATTTAGGGCCTCCGCCGCTGAGGTAAGTGACAGCTCTGTATCAGAATAGCGCTCCCTGATATAGACTACCGCTTCACCGGCAATGGGGTTTTCATACTCTTTCTCCTCCCGGCTGGTCCTTTGCAGCCTCCGGGCCAGCTCCAGCAGATACTTCCTTGTCTGCCCCATATCCTCCAGCTTATTGATCTCACTCAGGATATCATTAATATTTTTCTTTCTCTCATTCCCCGGAAGCCTGCCCAGATAGTATTTCCTGTACATGGTTATGCATATCTCACTTAAAAAACACTTTATCCTGAACTCATTCCCGCAGGTGATCTGCTCCAGCTTTTCCAGCAGCTTCTCCACCTCCCGGTCAATATCCTCACTCTCCCCATGAGCAATGATCCTGTGGAAATTTTCGATATCCTTAAAGGCCGCATCTCCCTCCCCGGCCGCTGCGGTGTTATAATAGCGGCAGAAGAGCACCTGTTCCCTGGCAGAAAAAAAGTTTTCCTCCAGTATATCCAGAGCCTGATCCCTCATCTCCTTCAGATTTCCCAGTCCTTCTGAAAGGCTGCTCACAGAGAAGCATACAGAGGTGCCGCACTCCTTTTCCACTATCCCTGCCAGTTCCCTGAGCCTGTTCTTCATCCGTATATCTATCATGGAAGCACTGTCCTGCTTATCAGGAAGAAAAAGAAGCTCTATCTCCCTGCCGGAGCGCTGCTCTATACAGATACATTCCCAGGATCTTCTGCTTATGACCTCCACGATCCTTTCCAGCGCCTTCTTTCCGCACTCTTCATCAAGTGTGCGGAGCCGGCCGGCCACATAGATGCACCGTTTGTCCGCACATCCCAGAATATCTTCATACCTCTGGCCTTCCGCCCTGTGCCCCTGGGCCAGGTCCTTAAGCGCCTGTACCCTCATGACCCTGTCTGCATCCTCGATCCGCTCTTTATAATGGATATTCTCTTCCACAAGCTGTTCCTGGAAGATGCGCAGCTTTTTCTCTTTTTTGATCTCTCCGATGGCACGCTCCAGTATTTTTATGAGCTCCCCGTCCTGTATTGGTTTCAGCACAAGGTCAAAGACCCCCAGCTTGACAGCTTTCTGGGCATACTGGAAGTCATTATATCCTGTGATCAGGATGACCTTTGTCTCTATCTTCCGGTTCTTCAGATACTCCGTGACCTCAAGGCCGTCCATACCCGGCATTTTAATATCTGTCAGTATGATATCAGGGCGGTATTTTAATATGGCCTCTTTCTCTTCTATCCCATCCTCCGCCTCTGCTGCGACTACGCAGTCCAGCCGGCTCCATGGTATGGTCTTCTTCAGGGCCTCCCGTATCAGATTGTTATCATCAGCTATGACTACTTTATACATCTTCATCCCCCTCGAATATAATCGGAAGCTTCACTAAAATGGTAGTTCCTTCCTCCTCACGGCTCTCCACCATGATACCATACTCTTCACCATACAGGATCTGGAGCCTCTTATGAACCGTCCATATTCCCACATGGGAATGGCCCGATGTCTTTTCCTGCTCCACGATCATATTGTTTTCTAGCCTGTCAGGCCTGATACCCACACCGTCGTCCCTGATATAGATACAGAGGTCTTTATTGCTGCATTTGATCTCTATCTCAATCCGTCCCTTTCCGCATTTCGGCTCCAGGCCGTGTACAATGGCGTTTTCCACCAGGGGCTGAAGTATCAGCTTGGGAACAATGGCATCCAGGAGTATTTCATCTGCATTTACCTCAAACTGCAGCCTGTCCCCGTGGACTATCTGCTGGATTCCCGCATAGTCCATCACATTTTCCAGCTCCTGTCCAAGAGTGATAAACCTGTTTTCCCTGCTTATGGTATCCCTGAGATAATTCCCCAGAAGCTGGATAGCACGCGCTATTTCCTCCTCCCCATCTATCTTTGCCATGCTGTTGATGCTCTCCAGGGTGTTGTAGAGAAAATGAGGATTTATCTTTGCCTGCAGTGAATCATACTCGGACTGCAGCGCTTTGATCTCCGCGTCTTTATTCTTCAGCTTTTCCTCTGCTATATCCTCCAGCAGGCACTGGATCTCGTCTGACATCTTGTTGAACTCAATAGAAAGCTCACCGATCTCATCACGTGTGTCCGGCTCAATACGGTTGGAGAAATCCCCCTTGGAAAAGCTCTGTATCTTCTGAAGGAGCAGCTTGATGTTCTTAGACATGGTGGATGAGAGGAGTCCGGACAGTATCACAGCCAGGACGATGGCCAGGGCTGAGGCATATAAAAACGGCCTGAATATCTCCTTTGTATCAGACATCAGCCTCTCCTGATTGACTATGTTCATAATATACAGATTATCCTTCTGCGTCTTTTTGAGTGAGTAGATATATTTCTGGAACTGGTAATATATCTCCCTGTCTGACTCCTGTGACAGCTTTTCCTTTTTGATGACAGCCTCTGCAAACGCTCTGCTCTCATCATTAGTGGAGAGAAGCACGTTCCCATCCTGGTCAAGCAGGACCAGCCCGTTTATCTTATTATCTGATATACCTGCATATATTTCTTCAAAAAATCTCTTATCCACGCCGAGAGTCATGATCCCTGCCGTCTGCATGGTATTCCTGTCATATAATACGCGGCTGGCCAGGATCATCTTCTCATCATATGCATGCCATACAAGTCTGCCCCGCGCCTCAACAGCCTGGTCATACGACACAAGCTCTGCCAGCTTTTCTGATGAAGGCGCCAGGTCCTCCAGCTCCCTCATATTTGTATAAAAGCAGCCATGACTGTCCTCCACGGACACCATTTTGACCTCTGTCCTGTAATTCATCAGGTTGTAGGCATAGCTCTCTATGTATTTCTTTCTGCTGTACTGCTTTTTAACTGAATCCTTCTTGGAATCATAGTCCAGGTATTCCGATATGGCAGAGTTCATATACTGGGCTGCCGCAAAATCGCCCAGATCATTTATATGGCTGCTCAGGTTCATACTCAGCTGGTTCATAAGCTTACTGGAATAGGTTTTAAAGGAGTCAACAGCCAGCTGGCCTGAAAACCTGTAAATGGATACTCCCAGCACGAGGAAGATCAGCAGGATTATGGTCAGATTCGAATATAGGATCTTATCACGTATCTTCAGGTTTAAAAATTTTTTCCAATATTTTTTCATATTTATCCGCATTCAATATTAATGTACTTTATCGTGCACAGCACGCCCATCCGGAGGATTTGAATTATGGGATGCACGGAGGTGTATACTTATTTACCCATACCGGGTCTTCTTGGGCGGTATACTCATTGATCCGGCAGCCCATATAAAGATCATCAGAAAGTTCCAGGATTAATTTCTCTAATTCCAGCTTTTCCTTCCACTTATCCGGTATCTTATCATAGCCGCAGATTGCTCCTGCAATATTTCCTGCCACGGCGCCTGTTGAATCGCTGTCCCCACCATGGTTGACAGCTGCAATGACTGCCTTTGAAAAATCGTCCGGGTATCTCAGGCAGCAGTAGACGGCAATAGCAAGAGTCTCCTCAGCCACCCAGCCCTCTCCCAGCTCCCGTATATTCTCTATATCACTGCGGCTGTTGCCCGAAAAGTGCACAGCCTTATCAAGGACGTTATTCAGCCGCCGCAAATATGGCTCGCCGGGAAAAATGGATGCCATTGTATCCTTTGCCTCTATCACTATATCCCGCAGGCTATCCCCATTTGTACATCCCCCTCTGAGTATCCTGCTGATCATGTGGACCAGAACTGCCGCTGAAATGTATCCCAGCGGATGCCCATGGGTGATGGCTGCCGCGCCGGCCCCGATCATGTCAGTCTCTTCTATGGGCTTTTCCCTGAAATACAGAGCCACCGGGGCCACCCGCATGTGCCCTCTGGTAATACCAAACAGGATGCCGTTCGCCGTAAACAGCGACATCTGTGTGTCATCTGAGATCAGGGCTTTGCCCGAAAGGCTGTCACAAGTATACTCTTTGATACCCTCTTCCCCATATTTATCTATGATCTGCCTGTATCCCATAAATTCTACAGGATATCCCAATGCATCCCCCACGGCTCCGCCGATCATGCATCCCCTTACCTTATCCTGTACTCTCTCACTTAACTTCTCTGCCATTTTCAGCCCTCACCTTCATATGGATTCCTTATCCAGCCGGTCTATAATCTGTTTAGGTTCAATTCTGTTTGTTCAATCCACATATTGAGTCCATATATGACTCAAAATGACACGGCAGCTTTGCTTACTTTTATCCGGTTCCCGGAAAGTCTTGACCTCATGTCAGTCGGGAATATATGCCCGCCACTGCCGTTAAGCTTGTTTTTGGCGATTCATCCCTCAACCTTTTCTTTTTCCTGAAGTCTTGGCAACAATCGTTTGATAGTTCTTAATGTGATTCCAGTAGCTTCTTGAAGCTGTTTTTGTGTTATTTTCGGATTACTCCGTATAGCATTTAGTACACTCTGCTCATCTTCCGACAGTAAAGCAGAAAGATTAGTCGCATCAGTCGCATGATTAGTCGCATCAGTCGCACTTTTAGTTTCTAAACCGATCCCCATATCAAAAGAGTATCTATCATCCAACAGCACTACAATACGAAATACATCGCCTTCCTGGAATACCGGGTCTTTTCCAGAATATTTCTGAAAAAGGATGCAAGCACCGTTACAGACAATATGTAATGACCCCCAATTGTAGCTACGTGGTTTTACCGGTATACTATGAGTTGGAAAACATCAAAGGTAACAGGAATTACCGCGTTCAAAAGGAGGTCATCAAATGAATTATAGCACAGTTTACATAGGAATGGATGTACATAAAGAAAGTTTTTCTCTCTGCTGATACACATATGGTTACCGTTCACACGTCACCGTCCCACGACGTGTGAATAGCAACAAGGCGGCCTCTTGATACCCTGCCCTGGCTTTACCTCTGGAATATGTTTACTTTTACCTGGTACTCAGCTTTTCCGCCCGGCTCCAGGAATTTCAGCATCCCTGTCTTTCGCATGATGTCACGCCCGTCAGGATAACAGTTTCCGCATTCCAGGCCAAGCACATAATCCCGGATGCCCATCATTTTCCATTCTACAAATCCGTCCAGTTTTTCTGCATCAAAGGCAATCTCCAGTCCACAGCCCAGCTTCGGCTGATAAATAGATGCCCTGCCATCGGCATCCTTAAATTTGTGATAATAGCATCTCTCCACATAGCCTGCCTGGGGTTTTTCCATCTTAAGGCAGTTTTCTATATCCCCGGCGGCATGTCCGTCCCGCGGCACTATTGATTCTGCCGGTATTACCACCTCACTGTCCTCGTCCAGCAGCGGATAGCCCATATTCATATGATACAGGATCTCTATCGGTTCTTTTCGCGCCCCGGTGTTTTCTATGGTGTCTGTAATAACAAAGCTGTTTTCTTCAAGGCTGATGCGCAGTTCCCTGTTCAGGCGCAGTTTTCTGCCAAAAATCACCTCATCTTCCACAACTGCCTTTATTACCAGGCAGCCCTCCTCCCTGGTCCAATATGAGTGCCCGGCCGGTGTATTGCCAATGGAACCATGCAGAGGCAGCTCCTCCCCTTCATCCACGCAGGGAGTACCGACAGCCTGCAGGCCGCAGGTTGTCAAAAAACCGGCTGTAAAAGAATTCAGCCAGTTACTGCCAACAGAATCATAATATGCAGGAGCTACATAGCCGCACGGGGAAAAATAGCTCATATTGATTCCCTGGAAACGAAGGCGTGATATATCTGCTGCCCTGTCCAAAGACACTGTCAGTTCCAGTCCTTTTCCATTATTCACCTCAAGAAGGCGCATCCCATCGCCTCTGCCCCCTGACAGGCGGTGTTCCTCTATTCCATAAAGCTGTGACTCATTTCCTATATAGGGGTTCATGTTTTTCCTCCCTTCACATTAATGGCCGTACCGCATGGTAGACATCGCGGTAACGTCTGTATACTTTTTCATATTTTTCATGCATTTTGGCCCTTGGAAGGTATACTTCCTTTTTTACCACCATTTTCTCTGCTGCATCCTTAAGACTTTTGAAACAGCCCGTGACGATCCCCGTCAGCATGGCGCTTCCTACGGTGCCTGCATCCATCGTCTCCAGAGTTGTAATCGGGATATTCAGCATGTCCGCCTTCATCTGTGTCCATTCTGCCGATCTGGCGCCGCCCCCGGCTGCATGCAGCATTTTAAAATCCACACAGGATTTTTTAAGGTATTCCATATTGACCATCATCTCGTAGCCTACGCCCTCCATGCAGGCACGGTAGATCTCCGCCGCGGAGGTATCTGCTGTCAGCCCAAGAATGGCTCCTTTGGAACTAGTATCCATGTATGGTGTGGCTGCCCCGGCAAAATGAGGAAGGACCAGTATACCTGTAGGGCTTTCTGCCTGCCGCTCCAGATAGGTGTTTGCTGAAATTCCCTCTTTTTCTGCCAGTTCTTTTTCCTTCTTGGCAATTGTATCCACGCACCATTGGATCAGCGCGCCGCCAGTATAGGAAAAAGCATAACATACATATTTTCCGGGCACGACATAGGGTACCACTGCATAATTGCCTGCACTCATGGTTTCAATCTCCGGAAGGCCATCACATATAGGTGTGATACACTCTACAGTCCCAGCCCCTTCCACAGCTATATCTGGATCAAATACACCCGCACCCACTGCCGCAGCGACCTGGTCATGGCTGATACTGACAATTACAGTATCCCCGGACAGACCCACAGCTGCCGCAATTTCTGATCTAATACTTCCCGCACTTGTCCCTGCAGGCACTGTATCAGACAGCAGGGATCTGTCAATTTCCGCTGCCCTTAAAATCTCATCGCTCCATCTCAGATGCCGGATATCAAAAGCCATGGTGCGGCTTGCAAGAGAATAATCAATCTGGGCTCTGCCCGTGAGATGAAATACAACAAAATCCTCAATTAAAAACAGGTGGGAACCCTTAGCGTATATTTCCGGCTCGTGCCGTTTCAGCCACATCATTTTAGAAACACTGTACATCTCATGAGGGTTGACCCCGGTGATGGCGGCGATCCGCTTTTCCCCTAACTTTTCTTTCAGCTCTTTGCACTCCTTCGCTCCTCTCGGATCCGTATAAAGCATAGCCGGATACAGAGGGCTGCCCTTTTCATCTGTCAGGACAAATGTCTCACCAAAGCTGGTCACACCAATGCCGGCAATATCAGGATGCAGGCTGCCCATTTCCTTCATGACCTTTTTCACACCTTTGAGGATACCGGCGGCATCGATCTCGTGGCCACTGACCTTTCTGGTTACCGGATAATCACAGTACGCTTTATCTAAATAATTTCCGTTCTCATCAAAAACTGTAAGTTTACATCCTGTTGTGCCAATATCCAGCCCTGCAATTTTCATTATTGTCCATACCTCCTTTTGACCTGCCTTTTTAAAAATGGCAACATACGAAAGTACGTCACCATTTTAAAGGTTAATTAAAACAAAATGTCAGCCATCAATATCAACCCACTCATAATTCAGATATGTAGTAAATGCCTCTTTCAGAATTTCCTTCATATGGCCTTCTCCAATTGCGGTGTGATGCTTAAATCCTCCTCTTGTAAGCCTGACCAGCTTGTTCTGCAGGTCTGTAATCTTCGCAACGCCGCCGCACCCAAAGAACGCATCCTCTATGATATCGTCTGTAAATTCTGCTTCACTTGCATAGACAAAAATTTTTCCATCCTTTGTCTGGCAGTTGGAGATAGTGACATCCATAGGTTTGATTCGTCCTTCGTTGCTTCCCCAGCCTGAGCCCGGATCACCCTTATCAAACATTTTATGATTCGTCACCGTTCCTCTGCCAGCCATCAGGGACTGTGCCACCGGCCCGCAGTGGAACAGTATGACCTTGTCCTCTTCATCACCGTAATTGTTGTTCCAGTCCAGTACAGCAGTTGGAATTTCGCTTGCCAGGTTCATGGCCCGCATTACAATTGCCGAACACAAATCAATCTCACAGGATGCAACAATGCCCCTGTCGTTTAATTCGCTTAAAAGTACACATGGACATACACGCAAATATGTTTCCATCTCATTCCAGCATCTTAAGGTAATGGCATCAAGCTGGTATCCATCAATATACTCGTCAATAACAACTGAAATCTTGGCCAAAGTGAATTTGTTCTCTCTGGGAACAAGTGAAAAATCTGTATAATTTTCCAGCCTTTCTGCCTTTGCCAGGACAGCCGGGTCATCATCTTGTTTTGCCTTTACTTTTTCAAACAATTCGGACAGATCAAAAGATTCTACTGTAATCCCATATTTCTGCATGGCGATCTCATCAAAGCGCACTGTCTTAAATGCGGTAGTCCTGGCTCCGATGCACCCGATGGAAAATCTTTTCATCCCGTTTACCACACGGCAGACAGCTGCAAAATCCCTCAGATTTTCAGCAAATTTCGGTGACAGCGGATGCACGACATGCGGCTTTAGTACAGTAAACGGTACTCCATACTGGGTAAACACATCTGTCACAGAAAACTTACCGCAGAAGGCGTCACGCCTGTGATTAAAATCCATTTTACCGATCTCATCCGGATATGCCTGTAGCAGGACCGGCACGTTTGCATCTTTCAAGGCCTCAATAGCTCCGTTTTCGTCTGCAAAAATAGGCATGGAGAAGATCACGCCGTCATAATCTCCGTCATGCTCCTTCAGCCACTGTGCATACAATTTCCCTTCTGCACGTGTCTCAACCCCGCCGTAGCGGGTCGCATTTTCATCCATAATAATATAATCATATCCTGCTTCTGTTACTGCCTTTACCATGTCCGCGCGGGCCCCGTAGATCAATTCTCCCGGCATAAAGCCGCGGTTACAGAAACACAGCGCAAATGTCATTTTTTTACCCATAATAAATACCTCCTGCTATTTTAGATCACTGAAAATTTTCAGGGCATCAAGTACGTTCTTCTTCATCGCTTCCATGCCCCATTTTACAATATCATGGTAGTACACCGGCTGCTGTTCATTTTTCGCCACTAATGCATAATACATGATGTACTCCTTATTCCCCTGCCTTATTTCCTGTGCATTCATATGAAACTGCTTCTCAATCTTCTGCCCGCCGGCCTTTGCCATATAAGTGTAATAATTAATCTTGCGGATTCCCTTTTTGATCACAGTCCGGTAATCTTCTTCACTGACTCCGCTTCCGCCGTGCATCACCAGAGGGACGTGGACTCGTTTCTTTACTTCATCCAGTACCTGCATGTCCAGTTTTGGTTTTGTCAGATACAAGCCGTGGGCTGTGCCAAAGGAACATGCCAGGGCATCTATCCCTGTTTCCCTTACAAACCGGCAGGCGTCCTCCGGATCCGTGTATACCTGCTTTGGGTCGTCCTCTCCTGTCTTTGAAGGACTGTAGCCAAGTTCACGTTTGCCCAGTGTACCGATTTCCGCCTCTATGGATGCTCCCAGTTTATGTGCCATAGCTGCGGCGATCGAGGTATTTGCCACATTCTCTTCATATGGCAGGGCAGAACCGTCATACATGACAGAGGTAAATCCAAGTTCCAGGGCCTTGTTCAGATAACTGAGGCTTTCCCCGTGATCCAGGTGCACACATACCGGAACCTTTGAATCCCTTGCACACTGAAGCATCACTTTGCCAATTACGTGAATCGGGCTCAATGTCTCATGTACTTCAGCGTGCATGATGATCACCGGTACATCCAGCTCCTCCGCCGCGCCGATAACAGCCTGGATGCTTTCCAGATTTGGCGTATTAAAGGATCCCACAGCTATCTTTCTTGCTTCTGCAATTTTTAAAATCTGTTCCAGGTTTACTAACATCGTTCTCCTCCTGTTCTTTACTGCTATTTACTGCTTTTTTTGTTTCTTCTTTTTATTATAAATTTTTCATGTTGTAAGGAATAGTCAATTGCATCTTAAAAACTGTAAAATCGTCCAAATATATTTTTTATATGTTATACTGTAATTTATCAGCAGAACATTGTGACTGTGAAGGTACTGCACAGTTACAGAATATTTAAATCTGGGGGAATCTGTCCATGAGACTGGAATTTAATGAAGAGCATCTTTTAAAACTGATGAAAGACTTTTATATATTAACAAATATCCGCATTGTCCTGTTTGACGATGAATTCAGGGAAGTCCTGTCTTATCCATATACGGACTGTCCTTTCTGTAAAATGATGAAGCAGCATCCCGCTGCCGGCGCCCTCTGTAAGGAAAGCGATACTCATTCCTTCCGGCAGAGCCGTGCAGATAAACAGCTTCTGATCTACCACTGTCATGCAGGCCTTATAGAAGCCACCATTCCTCTGGTGGACAATCACGCTGTCATTGGATATCTGATGTTCGGCCAGATTTCCGATGCAGAGTCGCTCCATGACCTGGAACAGATGCTTCTCGGTGTGCTTAAAAAACATCAGCTCCCGGCAGTAAAAGACTGCTGCAGGGATATTCCTTTAAAAACAAATGAAGAAATCGAGGCTGCCGCGAAGATCATGGAGGCCTGTACCTTTTACGTATTATATGATGAAGCAATCGCTCTGCGGCGTCAGAATTTCGTCAATAATCTGCAGACCTATCTCCGCTCACATCTGCAGGAAAACCTTACCGCAGAGGCCATTGCCGACAGCCTGAATATCAGCCGCAGCAAGCTGTATCTGGCCTGTGATAAAAATCTCGGAATGGGGATCGCAGAATATGTCAGGCTCCTGCGCATTGATGAGGCAAGACGGCTATTAAAGGAAACTGATTACAGCATAACCCGGATAGCCAATATGACAGGCTTTGCAGATTATAATTATTTCTGCCGTGTCTTTAAAAAAATGACAGGTGTTTCCGCGAAAAAATACAGGTCTTAAGAATCGGCACTGTTTCAAGGACAGCCGCACGATCATTCTTCCCGGCATGTGGCTGCCACCGTATGTGCAACCTCAGACGAGCCGAAAGATGTGCTTATGGAAAAGCTGCACCGGAGAATCGTATTATTCGTTCTGTCACCCGTAAGGTGACAGATAAAGTGACAGAAAAAGTAACAGATAATTTGGATGAAAAATCCATTCATATTTTGGCTCTTATTTCCGAAGACCCTGCATATACTTCTACGGCGATGGCTGAAAAATTATTGGTGAGCAGAAAAACTGTATCACAACGATTGAAAGAATTGAAGGAAAAAGGTATTATCGAACGCATTGGCTCTGATAGAAAAGGCTATTGGAAGATAAACAACGAATAACATGCGACAAAATGCCCCCACAGCTTACTACCAGGTAGCTGCGGGGGCATTAATCATACATATCAATATGGCACAGTAATTATTAATCAACCAGAGAATACATATGAACAGAGAATTACCCTTTCACGCCTCCGGCCGTCAGACCTTCGATGAAATATTTCTGTGTAAACAAAAACAGCACATACAGCGGAATTGTAATCACGCAGATTACCGCCGCGGTTGCCCCCCAGTCTGTGGAATACAGTCCCTTGAAGTTCAAAAGACCGAGCAATGATCTTCGCCATGGTTGTCATCTCTGACGCTCCGTCAATTCTGGAAGACTCAATCAGCTCCAGGGGGATGGTCTTAAAGAAATTTGTCAGGATCAGAATGGTTCCCTGCTTAATAAACCTTAATTTCCTTTATAAACACCTCATCTCTCGCTGCGGTGACCTGCACCTTCAGCGTGGATATGGTCTCATCACTGTCGTTAATCAGAGGATTCTGCAGGGCAAAGGGATCCTGAAGCTGGCAGATCTTCTTATGTCCGATGCAGGTTCCCTGGTACAGCGGATACTGGCTGCCGCTGCCGGATTCTGCTACGATGCGGAAGCTCTCCACCCGCTGCCCCTTGGCAATGTCCTCCTTTATGACCACGTATTTCAGTTCCTTCACAGGCCTGTCCAGAGTGATGGTGTAGACAGGCTGAGTGGGAGGCTCTCCCTCCTTCTTTTCCACGGAGGCAAAAAGCTCTGTGCCGAATTCCTTTTTCACCAGATCTCCCAGCTCTTTTAAGCGCTCCACGTCAGCCTCATCCAAAAGCCCTTCCGTTGTCGGAGGCAGATTCAGATGCATACAGGCATTCGCACCTACGCTTGTAAGATATGTGTGGAAAAGCCGTTCCAGAGAATGAGGCTTTTCATCCGGATGCCAAAACCAGCCCGGACGAATAGACATGTTGATCTCGGCAGGCGTATAGGTCAGACCTCTTGAATAAAGAATGGTGGACAGGGTACCCAGCTCCTCGTCAGTATTGTAAAGGTAAGAAAGACTGCCTTCCTTTGCCATTGGTCCCGGACCGGTCTGGATGGGGCTATAGAAGCACAGCTCCGAGGGAACTACGGCCCACTCTTCATGGCGGGCTGCTCCCGCCTCGTTCCCGCACCACCTCACATCAGGACCATAATCATTAAATATCACCGCATTGGGCTGATATTTATGGATCAGTTCAAAATATCTGGGAAAATCATAAATCTGTTTTTTTCCATTTGGGCCTTCACCGCAGGCGTTGTCAAACCAAACGTAAAAAATATCCCCATAACCGGTAAGCAGCTCCGTCAGCTGATTACAGAAATAATCGTTGTACTCCGGGGTACCGTAATATTTTGAATTCCTGTCCCAGGGAGACAGATAAAATCCAAACTTGATCCCTCCCCGGCGGCAGGCCTCTGCTGCTTCCTTTACCACGTCCTTCTGACATGGGCTGTTTTTCACAGAATGCTCCGTATATTTGGACGGCCACAGACAGAACCCGTCATGATGCTTGGCGGTCAGGACCATGCCCTTCATGCCTGCCCCCTTGATGGCCTCTACCCACTGATCACAGTTCAGTTTAGTGGGGTTGAATACGGATTCCGGCTCCGTACCCTGTCCCCATTCCCTGTTCATAAACGTGTTGGGGCCAAAATGAATAAACGCATACCACTCCATATCCAGCCAGTCCATCTGCTTTCTGGACGGCTTTACCTGCGCTGCTTCTTTTAAAAACTGAATCATTCTATCTTCCCTTTCCGGAGTCATACATCTTTCTTTATGTCTCCTGTAACAGTTCAATACCTTCACAGTTACATGCAAAAATCCATTTAGAATCGCCTTCGGCGATGGAATTTTTGCACCCTTGAATCATTTTCTTACGGTCTGTGCAGTAAATGCACAGACCTGCTGAATAGTTACAAATTCCTCAGAATATCGCAATACCCGTCAAGAATACTTTGAATGCGTCCTAACTCTGATTCCTTGCTGACGGCCCTCCAGGTTTCTTTGTAGCTGGCGAACCATTCTTCAAGGGATTGTGCCAATTTCCATGCCTGTTCAGGGTCTGTCTTTTCTCCCGGACCCTCTCTCCTTCCGAGAATACTTCCCAAAAGATTAAAATATCTGACCCCGTCAGCTGAAAGTATGTAGGAAGCCAAAAGCTTCCTTTTTTCAGGCCTGGCCAGAGCCATGGCCCCGGAGAGTTCTCCTTTGATTTCCAAAAGCTCCCGGTTTGCCTCATCCAGATGGTTTATCTTCTCTGGGTCCATAAACTTCTTTTCCAAAATTTCCTGATGAAGCTCCTTCTTATCCTGATCCTCCATCCAGGTGCAGAAGTCCATCCACTGATACAGGCAGTTGGAGCTGATTTTCCACAGGGTGTCAGCCAGTTCTTCCAGCCCGGCTCCAAATTCCAGGCGTGAAACGGCCCGGTTCAGTTCATGGGCTTCCATGGAATCTCCCCAGGAAAACTGTGCGCCATAGATCATTCCCAGCATTGAGTGTTCGGGCTGGGAAAAGAAGTAATAATCTCCCCAATCCGTGTTCAAAAGCCCTGTTCCGTGATTTCTCTTGGCATACTCCGCCATGCGCCTGTTGTTTTCAAATGCCTCCTGAAAGTCAGGAACCAGCCTGGACCAGTTGTTCACCCCCGGACAGTTATAAAAAGGCACCTTGCTCTCTCCGAAAATCTTTGTCACGTCTTCCTTCACGCCTGCATCATAGGCCCAATTCAGAAAAACTGTTCCCTCAGGCAGAGAAGAAAGGAGCTGCGGGTACTCGCAGATCACATCCCCCCACATCATAGGCGTGCAGCCCAGCTCCTTCACGTACTGGCAAAGCTCTCTCACATACCCCACGTAGGCCTTCCCAAGTCCCTGCTCTTCACAATAAGCCCGGCTTCTTCCCTTTCCCAGATCAAAAGTTTCATCCGCACAGATATTAAACCTGCGGCTCCTGAACAGGGGGCGGTATTCCTTCAAAAGTCCCTTGATCAGCTCCAGACTTTTGGGATTGGAGATATCAACAGTGTGATGAAGCTGCCGCTCCCGTGCCGTGAAGGCTTCACCACCGGGATTTTCAAGCTCACACAGATTTTCCCACTGTTTGGTGCGAAGTACCTTGTAAAGATGGCTGCAGGTAGATATGGAGGGCACCAGCTCTATCCCCCTGTCATAACAATATTCGTCCAGTTCCAATATTTCCTCCGGAGTCAAAGGGGTATCATCCCTCCAGACTTCGCTGAAATCCCGGAATAAATAAGTATGCTCAATGTAAAGCTGAAACTGGTTCAGCTTATAACGCATCATCTGATCAGCCAGTGTCTTTAAGTAAGAAAGCCTGGGCACTCTGCCCCTTGTCGCATCGTGATAAAAGCCCCGGAAGGGGAGCCTGGGGCGGTCTTCTACTGAAAGTCCGGGAAGCCTGCCCCCGGACTGCTCCAAAACCTGGATAAAGGTCTGGATCCCATAGATTATGCTCTGTTGTGTTCCTTCTATCCTGACACACTCAGGATCAATCTCCAGCCGGTAATACTCGGGATCCGGCACATTTTCACAGTAACTGATCAAAATATCTCCGGTTCTGGCCTCCCCCTTGGTCAAATGGAGAGAAAATCCTGTGTTTTTTTCAATCGCCTCCTGCAAAAAGCGTGCCTGCCGGTATATATGCCGTGTACACCCTCCCTCCAGAACCAGATAAGTGTTGTAGCTCAGCAGGTAAAAATTTTGATGTTCCTTTAATGACAATGGCTGTGGTATGATGTTCATCTTCTTGTCCTCCGTTTATGCATAGTAGTCTGTTTTTGTTTCTGCCATCAGCCTTTTACTGCTCCAACCATAATTCCTTTAACAAAATATTTCTGCATGAACGGATACACCATGAAGATAGGCAGAGACGCCAGAACGGTGATCGTCATACGCACTCCCTTGGGAGAAATGGACGTGCTGATCTGGCTCATGCCGGCAGCGTTGGTAGTATTTTTGATCTGGTCGGCGAGCCTCTGGGCCTCATTCAGGTAATTATAAAGCAGATATTGGAGCGTTGTCAAACTCTCATTTCCCCTGGCGTAAATATGGTTGTCAAACCAGGAATTCCAATGGTTCACAGCCACAAAAACAGCCACGGTAGCAATAATAGGCTTAGACAGAGGCAGGATAATCTTTGTAAATATTGTCAGGTAACCGGCCCCGTCCAGCTTTGCCGACTCCTCCAGGGAAGCCGGAAGCTGCTCCACAAAGGTCTTGATCAGCACAATATTATAAGCTGATATGAGCATAGGCAGTATGTAGACCCAGAAGTTGTTCAAAAGTCCATAGGATTTTACCACAATGTAAGTAGCGATCATGCCGCCGCTGACATACATTGTCAGGATCAGGAAACGATACATCAGTTTTCTTGCCGGCATCTCCTCTTTGGTAAACAGATACCCCAAAAAGGAGCAGGACAGCACTGATGCAAAAGTTCCCACAACTGTTCTGAGCACAGAAATAAAAAGGGAATGAAAAAAGCCGTTCAGTTCAAAAATATCCTTATAATTAGAAAGAGAAAAACCTCTTGGCAAAAATACCGGTGGATTCACGTCGGCCAGCCTTGCCTCGCTGAAGGTATAGATAATAATATACCAAAACGGATAAATGCAGATAAAGGCGATTCCCAGCATCAAAAGATAATTAAAAACCTGAAATACCTTTCTGGATGCGGAAGTCTGAATTTTATTTTTCTTGTTCATATTGGCCCTCCTATATCACCGTATTTCCACGGATTTTTTTAGCTACCAGATTGGCCAGTACCACCAGGGCAATGCTCACGATGGATTTCACGATGCTGATGGCCACACCGTAAGAATAATCCATGTTTTCCAATCCAATCCTGTATACGTACAGATCCAGTACCTCAATGGTGGGCGCTGTCACGGCATTTTTAAACAGCATGTACTGTTCGTATCCGGTGTTCAGGAAGTTTCCGATATTCAGGATAAAGAGAACCACATAAGTTTCCATCATGGCCGGAAGGGTTACGTGGACAGCACACCGGAAATGTCCTGCACCGTCTACCTTGGCCGCCTCGTACTGCTGCTGGTCAATTCCGGCTATGGCCGCAAGATAGATAATTGAATTCCACCCCAGCATTTTCCATTGCCCCAGAAAGCTCTGGAACCAGTAGACGGACTCCTTGGAGCTTAATACAGAGCTGGGATTTGTTCCTGTAAGCCTTGCAAACGCGTTTGTGAGTAGACCGTCTGTGGAAAACAGGGAGAATGCCAGTGAAAAAATGATTACCCAGCTGATGAAGTTAGGCAGAGTAGTAAAGGTCTGGACGAACTTTCTCACAGGCCCGCATTTTATCTCGTTCAAAAAGATTGCAAAAAACATGGGCAGGGGGGTCAGCGCAATACTAATCACTGCAAAAATTGCCGTATTCTTCAGGGAACGAAGCACATTTGCATCCTTCAGCATCATTTTAAAGTAATCCATTCCCATATAGTCACATTCCAGGATGGGCACTCCCGGTATATAATCAAATACTGAGTAGATCCATCCAAAAATAGGGACATAATTAAACAGGAATATGATCAGCATGAAGGGAAGTACCATAAATAATAAACTGTACCGTTTTTTTGGCTTATGCAGAGCAAGAGCCGCTGTTTTTCTATTTGCCGTCATGGGCTTCTCCTTTCCCGGCTTATGACAGAGAACAGGCGCCGCTGCAGGATCTGATTTTCATCCACAGCAACGCCTGTGCTTCCGCTTCTAAGCCTTTTATTTATTTAATCCCTCTATGGTCGTCTTCGCTTCTGCCCATGCATTAGACCACCATTCTACGGATTCCTCTGCTCCGGCATCCTTCAGCTGTGCTAAAAGATCTGCCTTGGCTGCTTCAAATTCTTCGTCGCTCTCAGCCTGAACCAGATTGGGAATAGCGCTCATGGCGATCTCTTCACAGTTGCTGTCGATACGTGTAATGTTCTTTGGAGTGGTTGCAAGACCCATCTGGATTGCGTTCAGACATGTGCCCAGGTCAATGCTGGTGCCGGCCTCTACTTTGTTTTTCAGAACATCGCTGGGAAGTGTCAGTCCCATGGTTTCACACATATCTTTTTCCGCAAATGTCATACTGTCATCCAGCATATCGTCTTCAAACCACAGATCGATCATGCCGCCATCATCAGCCACGTTGTAATAATCTTCTCCGCAGATATTTACGAGAATGCCGTTTCCGATACCGGATTTTCTCCACTCTTCCACCCTGCTTCCGTTATTCTTCAGATCAATGGTATCTTCTGTGAGAGCCACTTTTCCGTCTGCTCCTGTTTCCCATCTGCCTTCCACGCCGGAATCTGCATCTCTGGAGAATTCTTCACTCTGGAGATAGTCCAGGATCATAACCGCACGTTCTACATTTGGTGAATGGGATGATACAAAGAAATATTTTCCAAACCAGCCTCCCAGGTTCTTTTCATTTCCCCAGCCCAGGTATTCAGGCAGAGTCACGTATTCCTTCAGTGTCTCAGGATCAGCTGCTCTCTGGTTTTCATTGTAGGTTCCGTAATACCAGTTTACATTTCCGCCTATATACTGTCCCTTATTATATTTCTCCTGGACATCCTCAGATTTGGTGATAAAGCAGTCCGGATCTAAAAGTCCTTCCCGGTACAGTTTATTGTAGAATTTAACACCAGACCAGAAGGGAGTAGTTCCTTCCACACCCACATCGTAAAGGTCAGGCACCAGCTCGTTAGTCGTTACGTTCTGGACATACACGCCGCCCTCCAGATTAACATAACCTTCGGCCAGGCAGCCCTTGTAGAAGTAAGCATGAAGCTGGGAATCGTTGTAAGCGCTCATAGCATATGTAGGAAGCCCGTCCTCAGTTTCCGGGTATATCTCCTTCATGGCCTTTAACGCTGCAATGTAGTCGTCATCATTATTAATCTCAGGGCAGCCGATCTGTTTGTACAGATCCCAGCGTACAACATAGCCGTTGTTCAGAGTTGTTCCGTAATTGAATTTGGAACCTTCAAAGGTAACCCGGGGAGTAACAAAATACTGAACGCCCTCACCGTTGCTCTTGTAAGTCTTCATCAGATCGTTCCTGAAGGTCATGTTTTCGGAAAAAATATTCTGAGCCAGTGTATCCTTGTAATCCTCCAGATTAACAGCATGTTTTCCCTTCAGAACTCCTTCAAGATGATCGTCGTTGATCTGAACTATGTCACATGTGGTCCCTCCTGAGAGATCCAGATTCAGGCTCTCGTTGTCATAGTTCTTGACAGTGAAAGTCACGTTGAATTTCTCTTCCAGCTTTTGGACCACTTCGTTTGGCCATCCTTCATTAGAATCAGAACCGTTCACGTTGACTCCCCCAAGGGTGATCTCCACATGTTCGGATAAATCATCCGTTGCGTCCGCCGCGGTTACCTGGGTACACATTCCAGCCGTCATGGCCAGTGTACAAATCAGTGCTAATACTCTCTTTGCTTTCATACTTTTCCTTCCTTTCAATAGAAGATGGTCACACCTTTTTTGCAAAAGGCTTTAGTGACTTGCTTTTGTAAGAGTATTCTAACGGATTTTGTAAATTTTTTGAATGATGTATTTTTATAATCGCTTGTGTTATTTTATGCTTTTTTAATAAAGTGCCGGGGATTTTAGACTTATTTTATGATTGAAACAGAAGGGGTAAAAAATTAGTCAAGTTTCTGTAACTGTTCAGTAAATGCACAGACCTGCTGAATAGTTACAAGTACAGCCGCAACAGCAACACCTAAACTGTTGCTGTTGCGGCTGACTGCAGGCAATTTTTGTCTGCGGAAATTAAAAGCAAATATATACAAGAAGCCCTCTCTCAGGGATGGATTCCAGCCATATTTCCGTGGTGTCCCCATACAGCAGGACAAGGCGTTTACGGATATTGGAGAGCCCGATTCCCTGATCCTCTCCCTCATTCTGGTTTATCTTTTTATTGATCTCATCAATTTTTTCTTTATCCAGGAAGACTCCTGTATTCTGTACTTCGATAGCGAACCGCTCTGTTTTCCGCAGTCTCAGGTAGATATGACGTATTTCATCCTGGCTGCTTCCATGTACGAAGCAATTCTCAATTATGGGCTGAAGGATAAATCTGGGAAATGTAATGTCCTTGATGTCTTCCGGACATTCCAGATTAAATTCCATCCCGCTGCCATAGCGGATACGCATCATTTTCACATAGTTGTCCAGAAACTCCAGCTCGTCTCTCAATTTCCAGGTAAAACTGGGATTGCGGAAAATGGGCATGATGATTTTGCAGAGAGTCACAAGAGAATCTGCCACTTTGGTATTATTTGTCATCATGGCCATCCAGCGGATGGAGTTCAGAGAATTATAGAGGAAGTGAGGATTGATCTGATATTGCAGAGCCCGAAGCTCCTCCCCCGCCTTCTCTTTCTCTGCCGTCTGCAGCCGCAATATATAGCCTTTCAGCTTTTGCACCGTGAAATAAAACTGTTCATTCAAATGGTCAAGCTCCGGCCAGCCCACCTGGGCGGGTTTTCCAATGTCCAGCTGTTCTTTTCCCACCATCTCCATCTGATCCATAAGAATCTGGATAGGGCGCGTATATTTCCGGTTCCAGATCAGACAGAAACCCAAGACTCCAAACATCGCAAGGACACCGGAGATGAGTCCCACATTCCGGATGTCATGGGCTTCTCTTAAATATTCATCCTTTGGGATCATGTCCACCAGCTTCCACTGGTGATAGCTTATGGGATATTCGATATTCTGGTCCTGTCTGTCAGGACTGTACTGCGTCTCCAAAAGCTGTTTATCCGTGCAGGAAATGATCTTGCCTGAACTGTCCACCAGAGCTGCACGGCTTCCATTATAAGACACAGTCTTATAGCTTTTTTGTACCGCCTCTTCGTCCAGAGCCACTATAAGATACCCATCCTCCTCCGGTTCCTCAGCCTCGCCAAGTGACCTGATGCCCAGAAGCACCGGTCTGTTGACCAGACAGTATAAAGGAGAATCTTCAGGAAGCTCCAGCTCCGCCCCCGTAATCCATGCCACGTAGGGATAGACTTCCTTGCTCTTCTTCATGGCAGCTGCAACATGGCTGCTTGTCTCTATCTTTCCTGTCCTGCTCTTTTTTTCAACAGTGGAAACCACACTTTTACCGTCCCCGTTCACCACTGCAAAAGCGTACAGATTATTATCAGCATACATCCTTTGGTCAAAATTCCACACAATTTTCTGGATAGTAACGGAGTTTTCGCTCTTACTTGGAAATACATCATGATAAAACTTCCAGATCAGGTTATCGTTGGCAAACTTCATCAGATAATATTCCGCATTTGCTATCATGACCCTTAAATTGCCCTCGGTCTCCTGAAAACGCATATTGACAATCTGCTCGTTAGTGGCCGTCAGCTTCTGCACGAAATAGTAATATGTTCCTCCAAACAGCAAAAAAATCACCAGCAGAACGGCTCCAAATATGCTCAGAAACCATCTCGTCTTCCAATTCAGTCTTTTTCTTTTTGGCCTCATCGATTCTGCTGCCTCCACTTAGCCGGTGAAACTCCTGTGGCTTTCTTAAATAAACGGCTGAAATATTCAAAATTGCGGAAACCGTTCTTCTCTGCAATGACCGCAATCTTAAAGTCGCTGTTCTTCAAATCCTCCATAACTGCCTTCAGCCGTATTTCGTTCACAAATTCCACATAGTTCTTTCCGGTCTTTTTCTTAAACAGATGTGAAAAATAGCTGGGGCTGATCCCCAGAATGGAGGATATGTCCGTCAGTGTCAGGTTCTCCTGATAATGTCCCTGTACATAGCTCACCGCATCCTGGATAACCTGATCGTTCTCCCACTCTCCGGCCCCTTCTTCCCCGGCCTTCTGAATTCTCTGATAAAGCTCCCTGAGGCTCTCTTTTGGCTGGCGCATCCTTCTTCGGATCCAGAAACGGACTCCCAGGAAATCTTCCACGGAATGGTTAATCCGTTCACAGACGTTTTCTGAGATCCTCCTCTCCCCGGGAAGCAGGAGGCAGAATTCCTGATCTTTTGTCTGAACGATGATCCCCTCCGGCACCTGACGCCGGACCAGGTCAAAGACAAATTTCATTGCCAGGCTGTTAATTTTATCCTGATCTTCCTCCTTAAGGCTAAATACATGTATTTCCTGGATTTCTTTTTCCATGGGCCATTCCGGGTCCTGCTCCGTACCCGACAGATAACCCGCCAGGCGCATCTCCAGGCTCTGGGGCTCCTTACTCTCCTTTAAAGCCCGGCGTCCCGCCTTCTCCAGATATTCCTTCGTCTTTTGAAGGACCTGGAAAATTTCTTCCATGGTCATGCTGGCCTTCAGAATATAAGCAATGATCTTATACGGAATCATTTTCCGCAAAGTCTCAAAATCATCCAGACAGGACAGCACAATAATCGCACATTCCTTGTCCAACTCCCTGATCCGCTGTATAAGCTCAAAGCCATCCATGCCTTCCATGCGTATATCCGTGATCACCACGTCTGGGCGGATCTCCTGAAACAGTTCAAAGGCCCGGACGCCATTGTCCGCCTGGGCCGTCAAATCCATGTCGTACTTGTTCCAGGGAATAGAATTCTGTAATCCCAAACGTATCAACAATTCATCTTCTGCGAATAATACCCGGTACATATAGTCGCTCCCTCCACACTGTTCAGGGTCATCAGGCCTTGCGGCCATGACGCTTTTTCGTGTCTCATGAAGTTAGTATAACATAACCTTCTGAATTTTGCGACCTTAACCCAATAGATGCAGTAAATGCACAGACCTGCTGAATAGTTAAATTGAAATAGTTAAATTAAATTTCTATATTCACGCCTGCTGTCAACTACTGCATAAATTGTTACGATTTTTTCTTTTGTATTAATTTTATAAAAAACGAGATGTTTCTCAACAACCAATACTCTGTATCCCTGCCGCTGGAGAGTGACATATCTGGGCAGACTCCCTGATTCAGGGAAGTCCTCCAGCTTCTTAATACTCTTTTCAATTTTATCCAGATAATTCAAAGCTATCATAACATCTCCTGAATCATCTGCTATATAAAAAATAATATTTCTTAATTGCTCATCGGCCGTAGCTGTTCTGATAACCCTGTACTTCATATACTTTTCTTCTCCATGAGAGCTGCCCTGATGTCATCAAAGGTATCTTGTACAGGCGCAGTCCTTCCCTGGGCAGCATCCTCCTCAGCCTGAGATAATGTTCTCAATAATTCCAGTTCCGACTGCATCTGGTAAAACTCCTGTAATCCTAAAAGTACGGTATCTCCCCGGCCATTTACAGTAATAATGATCGGTTTCCTGTTTTCATGGCATTCCCTTGATATCTCACTATAATGATTCCTTAAATCCTTAGACGGCCTTATTTCAGCATTCATATGCGCACCTCCTTATAGTCATATAATATCACTCTATGTCTATATTGGCAAGATTTATACTTTAAAGTTATCATAAAAGAGATCCAATTCCTCTTTCTGGCGTTCAATTGTATATTTCTGCCCACGGCCGCAAGGCCCATGTTCAAGCATGCCCTAATACCGTGTATCCTCACGTCCGCAGAATACCGTTTCATTTGCAGTTCCTTTAAATTCAGATTTCCCGCAGATTTTTTCAATGGCTGCACGAATATTCTCACGGTTCTCTCCATATGCATTTACATAAGTATGCACCTGGGGAATGTCGATTAAATGATTTGTATAGTTCAGACTGACAGCAACGGTGGGAACCTCTTCCACGTACCAGGGCATCTCACAGGAATGGTTGCAGCTCCAGCGCATGCGGACCACATTCTCCTGGGCATAGCCTCTCACATTGATAAATAGAAAAACCACATCGTATTTTTGCTTAAACACTTCCCTTGAACCACAATTTAACATCTTGATGAAGTTCATTTGAGAAACACCATTGTGCCCCTCCAGATCATAATAATTTGGTGATTGGTCCACTTGAAATCCTGCTGCCTCTAACTCTTCAGTAATCACGCATCGTACGGGATCTCCCGAATATGCTTTACTGTTTGGTGTACTCTGGACGTAAACCAGCAGTGCTCTCTTTCTTTCGTTTGTGCTGATTGGCAGGATACGGTCAGTATCCTTCACAAGAGTAATCCCTTCATCAGCGGCCTTTACAGTATAGCTGTGATGCTCCTTTGTTCCTACCCACTCTTCAAGGTATTTTTTATCTGTGAAGCGGATATCGTCACGATATAATTTCAGATGTGCCTTCATACCGATAATCCTGTGAAGTGCATCTGAAAACCGTTCTTCTGTCACTATTCCCTTTTCCAGTCCTGCCTTAAAATAAGCCATATCTTCTTCTATATCATTTGCAAACAGGAACATATCACATCCTGCCGCAAAACAGCGGGGTACGGCATCCTCCCGTTTCATTACGGCCGCCATGCCGATCATATGAGAAGCATCGGAAATGATAACCCCATTGAATCCCATCTTTTCTCTCAGAAGGTCTGTCAGTAATTCCGGTGCCAAAGAAGCTGGCATTATATCTCTTCCTTTAATTCCGGGACGGAGTTTTCTGCTCATTTTAGGAAGTGCGATCTGACCAGTCATAATTGTCTCAAGCCCTTCATCAATCATAGTCTGATATACTCTTCCAAAAGTCTCCTCCCACTCTTTTGGGCTTAATGTATTTTGTGCCAGCGCCAGGTGGGGATCCAATTCATCTACTCCATCCCCCGGGAAATGCTTGCAGGTACATGCCATATTCGGATTTGCAGCTTTAACTCCTCTGATGTAAGCCCTGACATTCTCTATTACCTTGTCTGCATCGCTGCCAAAGCTCCTGGTGTTTACAATAGTATTTCTCCAATTCATAAAAATGTCCGCCACAGGATTGAACAGCCAGTTTACGCCAATTGCGCTGGCCTCCTTTGCAGCTACATATCCCATATAATATGCCGTATCTGCTGAGGCAGCCGCACCTGCCTCAGCTGCGGTTGCCACAAAAGTTCCTTCCGGAAAGCACCCATTTCCGCCTTCATCACAGTTTGCTGCTATGAATACCGGCACCTTACTATATCTTTGGAACAGCATGTTCCGCTTCCAGGCATCTGCTTTATTTCCCCCCTGCCAGCGATGGCCTCCCTGATGATACTTCTCAACAGCTGCTTTAATTGCCTCTTCATTAACACCTGGCTCAGCCTTTAATAATGTAAAGAGCTGGCCTGTTTTCTCATCTAACGACATCCCTGCAATCGTGTCTTCTACCCACTTGATCTCTTCCTCATTCAGGTAAAATGGTTTTTCTTTTAAATTTACCATCTGATAATCTCCTATTATCTGTACCTCAAGCGGCCTGCACTAATCCTGTTTTTTAATCTTGTTCAGCCGCTCATTTACTATATAGATCAGCTCATCAGGAAGCATCTTTTTAATATGATGCCATATACCCGCAAAGCTCATTGGACCGCCCTTGTCCATTCTGGAAGCCATTGCAGGATTACTAATTGACAGGGGCCTGGCAACAAGCTCCTGTATAATCTGAAAGCCTTCCTTATATTTGT
This sequence comes from Murimonas intestini, assembly GCA_003148945.1. Taxonomy (GTDB): domain Bacteria; phylum Bacillota; class Clostridia; order Lachnospirales; family Lachnospiraceae; genus Murimonas; species Murimonas intestini. The sequence continues at coordinate 181,157 of QGGY01000004.1, forward strand.
AGACCTCTTCCATTGGGTCATAGACAGATAAGCACCCCTCATTTACCACAAGCTCCTTATTGTCTGCCCTGCCCGGATTGCCGGCCTGTATACCTGCAAACCACTGTGTCACTGCCTCTGATATATTTTTTGTTTCTTTTAGTATATATTCCTCAGGGACCTGTTCCACCTTTTCAAATACTAATGAATCCATAAAGCCTTCCGGCGTCTTCACTAAAATTTCATTAAATTGTCTTGTCAGACTCACATCCTTAAATTCAAAAATTGTTTTCCCGGAGAGCTCTCCGGTAAACACCCCATTTACCCACAGCTCTACATGCTCCAGATTACTGTACGCTTTGATATTTATTTTGCCGTCTGCATGCTTTGTAAATCTCTCCCCACAGAGATAGACAAAAGGCTCTCTGCTCCAGCAGGCTTTATAAAAATAAAATGCCTGCTTTTTAATTTTACGGTCATAGGTCACCAGACCCTTATTATTTCGTCCTCTGCATCCGCCTTCATCTCTGGCATCTGCAGCAAAGTCAAACATATTCCACAGCCATGTGGCCCAGAGATACGGTCTTGCCTCAAAAGCCTTTTCTGCCTTTTCATGCACCAGCGCCTGGTATTCTTCACTATAATCCTTCACCCTGGGCTGTTCACTGTGCCAGGACAATATGCCCTCAGCGCCATATTCACTGATGGCCAGGGGTATTGCCGGTATTTGTCCATGCCTCTCATCGCAGAATGCTCCATGGTCATCCGCAGTTCCCTCATACCAGCCATTATATTCATTGTAGGAGGTGACATCTGTGATATGAAAAAGCGGACTGCCGGTTTTGGTCATGCCAACATTGGCAATAGCTGTCAGCCTTGTGGGGTCCAGCTTTTTTGCCAGCTGATCCAATTCTTTTAAGATTGTATACATGGCTTCTGATTCCCCGCCGATTCCAACTTCATTGGCAATTCCCCAGAAGCAGACAGAGGGATGATTATAATTCTGCAGCACTAATTCCTTCATCTGTTCTCTTAAATTATCATCGGCCTCTTTTCTTTCATCATGGACGCTGATAAATGGTATCTCAGCCCAGACCACCAGCCCGTTTCTGTCACACAGGTCATAAAAGAACGGGTCCTGCTGGTAGTGGGCAAGGCGAACTGTATTTGCTCCGATCTCACGTATCAGCGCCATATCCTCCAAATGCTCTTTTTCTGTGATCGCCCATCCCATATTTTCCCGGTCCTGATGGCGGCAGACACCACGAAGGGGATAGGAAGCTCCATTTAAGAAAAATCCCTCCTCTGCGCTCACAGAGAAATCCCTGAAGCCAAATGATACACATACCTCATCAGCAATCTCATCTGTACTTTCCCCGCACAGAAATACTTTTGCCTGATACAGATACGCACCCTTCGTTCCATTCCAGAGTTTCAGATCAGGCACATGTAATATATAATGCATTGCTTCTGATATTTGAGATTCTGCAGCACATTTTCCGTCAGCATCATAAATCCGGGCATAGCTTCTGCCTTTGCCGTTCACATAAGCATCCACCTGAACCTTCCCGTCCGGAGATGGTGTAATAAATACACCATCACAGCCAAAACATGCCACATCAAAATGAGATGTGCCTGAAAAGCAGATCAATTCCACACTCCGGTATATCCCTCCAAAAAATGTAAAGTCTGCCTGTCTGGGATAAACCGGCAGCTCATTACTGTTATCTGCCCTCACAAAAATCTCATTTTCTCCCTCCTGCAAAAATGGCGTCAGTTCAAAAGCAAAAGAAGAAAAACCGCCCCGATGCTCTCCCACATACCGGCCATTGCACCATACCTGCGCCAGCTTACTTACGGCGCCAAATCTCACATAAACTTCCTTCCAGCCTTCTTCCGCCGTAAAGGTCTTTTTGTACCAGGCAGCTCCCTGATAATAATCATTTCCTCCATCCTGCCCATCCAAAGCATTCCAGGTGTGGGGAAGATCAACGCTCTCCCAGCCCGGCGTTTCACCTGGTATAATCACATTTTTTCCTGACAGTAAAGCATCCTGATCCAGTTCCCCTTTATAAAATCCCCATTTATCATTCCAGTTAAATATTGTTCTCACATTCCACCTCAATTTACTTGTCTGCATCTAATACCTGAAAATATGGTTCCTCTTTCGTACATGGCTTCCACTCATCTTTTCCTTGTTCATTCGGGTTTCCTGTTTTCATAAAATTGCTCCAATAAGATATCATTTTTTTTGAGAGCTGATAATCCGCCGCCTCCAATGGCCTCCAGCAGTAATCCAGGCTTCCAAATACATACCAGAGCTCTGCAGAATGAAATGCCCCGCTTTCATCCCCCGGCATTTTCCTGTCAAAATAGTACACGTATGCTGAATTTGAATCACGCATATTTGCCATCCGGGCAAAGGCAACGTCTCCCTGATGCATCAAATTTGTTTCCGGAGATACGTCCGGCTGGCCTTCTGCCGTAAGATCATTTGCATTAGCTCCTAACATATAGGAAACGTGATGATATTTTCCTTCCTCTATCAGAAGGTTTCCATCTTTTTTTAATAGTTCTCCATCGATCACAGGTACAAAGGGGATTCCCTTTTTCTGTTCAAAAGATGATGCTGTCACCTTTCCAACTGCCTGCATCAAGTCTTTCGCGGAAGTTTTATACAATGCATCTAACGCTGCCTGTCTCTTTTCTTCACTTTCCATCCACTCTTTACCATGGATACCCAGCGCCTCCAGCAGCTCCTCTGCCATCTCAGATGCCTGTTCGATCCGGCGGTATTCTGCCAATGGATTTCTGTAACCGCCTCCGCTTTGTAAGATCATACGCTGATATAAGCCCTCTGCTTTTTCAGTAACAGCTAAAGCCTGAAGGCTCATAGCCCCGGCGGACTGTCCAAAAACCGTGATGTTTTCTTTATCACCGCCAAAATTAACGATGTTTTCTTTTACCCATGTAACAGCTTCTAACTGGTCCCACAATCCATAGTTGCCGCCAGCCTCATTCTCACCTGTCACCCCCAATAGTGGATGGCACAAAAACCCAAAGGCTCCAAGGCGGTAATTGATAGTTACTACGATCACGCCGGATTTTGCCAATTCATTGCATACAAACGGCAGATTGCTTCCGGCTCCCCCCATAAAGGCCCCGCCATGCACATATATGGCTACCGGCAGGTTTTCTTCCGCCCTGTTTACAGGAATCCAGATATTTAAGTAAAGGCTGTCCTCACTCATGGGCAGGTCAAATTCAGGGTTGCTGTAAAACTCTTTATGGTAGAATCCTCCTCTGTCCGGTCCCTGCATACTGCGGAAACGGAACTTGTCCGCCCGGTAAATCCCCTCCCAGCTTTCAGGTTTTTCCGGCTTATGAAAGCGCAGCTTTCCTACCGGCGGTTTTGCATAAGGTATCCCTTTAAAAATCTCGCATCCATTTTCCGTAATACCTTCTATTTTCCCATATTTTGTCGTTACAATCATATCGCAATCTCTCCGTTTTCTACTTTGTCTGCTGTCTGTACTCCTGAGGCGTCATCCCAACCTGCTCTTTAAATATTTTTGTAAAATAAGATGAATATGTGATTCCAACGCGGGCTGACACATCTGTAACAGATAAGCTTGTCTTGGTAAGGAGCTGTTTTGCAACAGCTACTCTCTTTTTAATAATATAGTCTGTCAATGCCAGACCTGTTTCTTTTTTAAAAATTCTTCCCAGGTACCCGGAACTCACATGTACCATAGCAGCTAATTCATCCCGCTGGATATTTCCCACTGATAAGTTCTCTGCAATGATCTTTTTTACCCTGCTGACGATCTCCTCTGAATCCTCCCGGGTACAATCTTCCGCCAGCTCCGACAGATCCACTGTCTTTTCTTTTACAAGAATTTTATTTTCTATTTCATATATGATTTTTTCCAGCTCATCATAAGGAACAGGTTTTAGCAGATAATCCTCCACTCCCAGCCGGAGCGCCTCCTGGGCATAAGAAAATTCAGCATGTCCTGTGTAAAAAACCGATTTGATTTCAGGTTTGTTTTCTTTGACCCACTTGATTAATTCCAGACCATTGCCATTTGGCATCTCGATATCAGTGATAATGATATCCACAGGATACATCTGCATCATCCTTATGGCAGTGTCCTTGCTGTGGCACTTATATACCTTATCAACATTCAGGCCTTCCCAATTGACACCCTCTTCCAGCCCCAGAAGCGCCAGTTCCTCATCATCAGTCATTAATACGTGAAATTTTCTCATATCCTTCTTCTTCCGCCTTTCTACTCTAAATCTGCATCATCCACTGCTATGTATGGAATTCTCAGAACAGTAACCGCACCATTGTGATTTTGAAGCTGGATCTCTGCTTTTTCATCATAGATTAATTTTAAACGGCGGTACACATTCGTCAGCCCAATGTGGCCTTTTTCGTTTTTCTGATCCCAATCCAGGGAAAGAAGCTCATCGCTGTACCCCTCCCCGTTATCACATATCCTGATGATCAGCTGTTCCTTCGTTTCATCTGTCTCCACATGAATGGTGATCTCACAGTTTTTCTTCGTAGTAAATGCATATTTCACGCTGTTTTCTACAAAGCTTTGGATAATGAACGGCGGTATCAGTGCGCTCTTTATCTCTTCCGCCACCTCTATCCGGCAGGAGATCTGCATTACATAGCGTATTTCCTGGATTTCCATATAGTAGCGGACATGCTCGATTTCCCGCTGCAGCTCCACCAATTCACTTGCATCACGGAACATATATCTGGAATAATTTACAATTGCTTTTGATATCCTCTGGATTGTTTCATAATCCTTCCGTTCTGCCAGTGAATAGATAATATTTAGTACATTGGCGTAAAAATGCGGCTTGATCTGAAGCTGCAAATACTGCATAGTAGCTTTCTGCGCCTCCAGTTTTACCTCATATTTTTCGATCTTCAGCTTCTTTATCCGCCCGATCATATGGTTGAACGCCCGGACAAGCTGTGCAAGTTCTATTATTTTAGAATCTTCTTCAACCGCTGCATCCAGTGCACCTTCTGCAATCTGATTCATGGTTCCTGAAATATTCTCAATTGGTTTTTCCACATAACGGTAGACGACATAGAAGGAGCCTGGAACAATAAACATCAAAACTAAAAACATTATCATAAACAGTATACGGAAAATCCACATCTGGCCTATAATACTATCTTTTTCCGTCAGCATGCCAAAATAATATCCTGTTTTATCTGAAACGTACCCTGTCTGCAGATATTGTTTATTGCCGGCTGTAATATAAGAGCCTTCCTGATCGGGAGTGACCACACACTCAAATGGTTTTGACTTAAAAATGACTGTTCCATCTTCTTCTGCCGCAAAGGAAATACTATTATTGTCATACGCTGCATACTGCAGTGTAGAAAGTATTTTCTCTTCTGATACTCCAATCACAAAATAACTGTCCTCAATTTTGATCAGGCGGATCATATAATTATACTGTTCTCCATTACAGATCATATAGCGCCCCAGACTGCCAATTTCACTATTTTCAATTATCTCACTGATGATCTGTTTTACCTCTCTGCGCTTCAGATAATTATCGGCCTTTCCCGCTTCCAGCCATGCAGGCTCATCTTCTCTGTCTGTGTAGATCATAATGAAATCTATCATGTCAGAAAAAACCACGATACTTTGCAATGAGGTTACGACAGTATTGCGGATCGCTGCAAGCTCTACCGGATCTGTCTCATTTTGCAGCGAATGATAAAGCTGTGATGTAGACTGGGTAGTCCCGCTGTACAGGGCTTCATAGATAAAGCTGTCTACAATCTCCAATGACTCTTCAATTCCATTTGAAGCAATGTAAATACTTTTCTGTACATTTCCTTCAGCCTGTTCTGTCAGCATCTTAACCATATAAGATTGTAAGAGGAGATACACGATGGTGAGAAATAAGAACATTCCAATCCAGTATCTTCGCAAGCATCTCTGCAGTGAGACCTCCTTTTTAACCATCCTGTATCTCCTCCTCTTCACTTGTGGAATTCCGTGCCCGTATTTTGCCTATAGGACAAAAATCAGCCCTTTACTGCCCCAATGGTAAGCCCCTTCATGTAATACTTCTGAAAAAACGGATAAAGAGCGATCATTGGAAGCATACCCACCACAGCTACTGCCATGCGGATACCCAAAGTTGGAATATTTGCCATATCTGTAGCTATACTTGAGGCATCCATGGACTGCGCCAGATATTGTACATTAGTGAGCATATTATTTAGTAATGCCTGGACACCGACTAAATTCTTATCTGTAATAAAGTATAAACTATTCTTCCAATCATTCCAATACATTAAAGCATTCATAAATCCTATCGTTGCAATTATAGGAACGCTGAGCGGGAGCACAATTTTAAAGAAAATCCCAAATTCCGACATACCGTCGATCCGTGCGCTTTCCAGGACTTCTTTTGGAATATTGTTCTGAAAATATGTTCTGGTGATCATAATATGAAAGGCACTGCACAGCAAAAACGGTAAAAGCAGCGCCCAAATAGTATTTTTGATATGAAATATATTGCTCCACATCATATAACTGGGAACAAGCCCGCCTGAAAACAGCATTGTGAAAAGAATAAAAAAGCTTAATATCCTTTTTCCTGGAAGCCCCGGCACCGTTAAAATGTAAGAAACCATTGTGGTAACTATGACGCTCAAAACTGTCCCCACTATAGTCACAAAAACTGTAACCATATAGGAGTGAAAAATACTTCCTTCCCCAAATATGAATTTATATGATGTAAAATCAATATTTTTAGGGAATATAGTATATCCATATTTTATAATATCCGCCTCTGATGAAATGGAAGACATGATTAATAATGCCATTGGAAAAACAACTGTTATTCCCAGGATTATCATAAACACATGTGCAAATATCTGAAACCCGGTATCTTTTCTTACCATTATTTTCTCCTCTCTAAAACATTGCGTTTTCACTGCTGGTTTTTCTGACTATTGCATTTGTAATCATTACTAAAACAAATCCTACAACGGACTGATAGAAACAGGCCGCAGCCGACATACCCATATTTGCCGTGTTTAACAGGCCCCGGTATACGTATGTATCAATAGTCTGGGTTACATCAATAAGCGCCCCGCTGTTCATGGGAACCTGGTAGAATAAACCGAAATCAGAGTTGAAAATTTTGCCGACAGAGAGAATCGTCAATGTGATAATCGTAGGCACCAGACATGGCAGCGTTATATTCATAAAACTCTTACGGCGGTTTGCACCGTCAAGGCTTGCGGCCTCATAAAGCCCGGGATCTATAGCCGACATATTTGCCAGATAGAGAATACAGTTTGTTCCTGTCATCTGCCACAGGCGGACGAAGATAATGATAAACGGCCACCACTTCTGTTCACTGTAGAAGGATATAGGTTCAAAACCAAGGGGCTGCAAAATATGCATATTTATAAAACCGGTATCCCCTGCCAGCAGTGCATTAGCCAGGTAGGAAACAATAATAATAGATAAGAGGCCAGGGAATAAAATGAGTGTCTGATATACCTTCCTTGATAAACTGCTTCTGATCTCATGGAGAATGTATGCAACAAAAACTGCCATAAATGTCCCCAAAATAATAAATGCCAGATTATAAAGGAGTGTATTTCTGGTCATGATCCATGCATCTGCACTTTTAAACAAAAATTTAAAATTGTCCAATCCGACCTTTTCGCTTCCGAAAATACCGCCTTTTATCGTATATTTTTCAAAGGCAAGTATTAGTCCCCCCATTGGAATATAATTGTTGATTATAAAATAAATACAGGCCGGCATGGCCATCACATAAAATGGCCAGTATTTCCTTACTTTCTTCACAAATGATGTTTTCTTATTCATGCTTCCAGTCACTTCTCCATTTCTAAAAAGCGGCGCCATTTTGCTTCTGCCAAAATGCGCGCCCCTTTTATTTTTTAGGTCTGTGCAGTAAATGCACAGACCTGCTGAATAGTTACGAAAGTTCTCGGTTACTGTTCGGTGTCCCGCTTATTTGCCTAAAAAAGCATCCAACTGTTTTTGTTTTTCTGCAATAACAGTTTCAATTCCTGCATCTTTTAATGCCGCATTAAATTCCGGCAGATATTTCTCAGGGTCTAATGCTCCGCTTTCCAGACCAATCTGGTATTTACTGCAGACATTATCCAGCTGCGTAATCTCGTTTGTTACATTTGCCGTATCGAAACCAAAACCAAGACCCGCGGACTTTTTCGCATTTGTATTGCTCTCTACAAGCAGTTCGGCGTATTCCGGATTCTCACTCTCCCAGCGGATTCTGTTAATATTGGAAATTGAAGCTCCAAGATGGTAAGCACATGTTGTGGCATCTTTTCCTTCTAAATATTTACCCATTCCATTTTCGTCTAAAACATAGTGTTCGCCCTCAATACCATAACTGATCAGGTTTCCTAATTCCTCATCAGAGAACCACAGATTTAAGAACTTCATACAAGCCTCTGCATGTTCTGTATTAGACATAACCGTATATGTTACATTATTATAAGTTCTGGCAACCGGTACATCTAACAAAATAGCTCCCATCTCCTTTTGGCAGGTTGTAGTCTGATAGTAAGCTGTATTAAAATCTGTCTGTCCTATTGTAGAAAAAGCCGCATCGTTCTTTGTAAGAACAGGAAAAGCATCTGTCTGTGTCTGAATATCTTTGTTGGAATATCCTTTTTCATACCAGTCATGCATAACCTTGCACAGTTCGGCATATTCTTCTGTTTCAAAAAGGTTTACAACATCTGTTGTTTCTCCCCCATTCATTAAAACTCCATAATAATTTCCAAGATCGTCCCAAAGGCCATACGTGAAATTGGGCGCTGTATTGCCGTTGTTAGTAACGAAAGGCGTCATATCTGGTTTCTTCTCTTTTACAACTGCAAGGATATCTCCCCAGTCTTCTAAGTTCTTAACCTCTGCCACCTGTTCTGTAAGTCCAAGCTCATCCACAACATCCTGTCTGTAAATAATACCCATTGTCCAGGCATAGGATGCATAAATTGGAATTGCATACTGGACGCCGTCTATCTGGCCGCTCTTTAAGAAGTCTCCTTCCATTTCAATAATATCCTGCCCATACTCCTGTACCAGATCAGTAAGGTCATACGCAGCTCCCTGTGAAACTGCATTCAGATATCCGCCATAGTTGGCAATAATATCAACGTCTTCCGTCCCGCTTAAAAATAATGAATACTGCTGGAACCATTGTCCAAATTCAAAAGGTTTGAATTCAACCTCCACCCCGATTTTTTCTCTTGTGATCTCATTGACTGCTGCCATAACATTGTCAATGTCCTCTGATGCACCGGACGTGGGAACATAAATCTTGATCTTTTCTACCTCCGAGGCCTCCGCCTTCGCTACGCTGCCTCCGGCCAGCATAGAGACTGCCATTGCTGCTGCTAATACTGCACTTGTTACCTTCCGTTTCATAAATAAAACCTCCCTGTATTTGATAGAGTCATTATATAAAAAAAATTGTTCTTTTAATATCATTTTAAAACCTTGAATTTATACTTTGAGAACCTTTTGAAGATTTTGGGTAAAGGTTCATAAATATTGACATGAGATGTCAGGTATTATCTGCTATAATAAGCGGAGGAGGTGACAGGAGATGAAAGAAAGCAGATTATTCCGTATCGTATACTACCTGCTTGATAAGGGCCATGCTACCGCCCCGGAACTGGCTGAAAAATTTGAGGTGTCCATCCGCACAATTTACCGGGACATTGATGTCATCAGCAGCGCCGGCATTCCTGTTTACGTTACAACAGGAAGGAATGGCGGGATAGAGATCCTGGACAGCTATGTATTGGAGAAATCTATTTTTTCAGATAAGGAAAAACAGGATATCATGGCAGCTCTGCAGAGCCTGGCCGTTATAGATAATACATATGAAAAAGAAATATTGATTAAGCTGTCTGCTCTATTTAATATCCGCTCAGAGAACTGGTTTGAAGTGGATTTTTCCAGATGGGGCGGCAAGACACAGGACAATGATAAATTTGAACTGCTGAAGGCTGCCGTCATCGGTCATCAGGCTGTGTCCATCACCTATGTCAGCTCTTACGGCACACAAAGCCAAAGAAAAATACATCCCCTTAAGCTTCTGTATAAATCAAAGGAGTGGTATATAAAGGCATACTGTACTTATAAGCAGGATTTCCGCATCTTTAAATTCAACCGCATTACGGATCTGGCACTTTTAGATGAACACTTCACTCCTGTTGATTTTCCGGACCTTCAGGATGATCCAAAGGGAACTTACAACAGGATCATCATTAAGTTTTCAAAGGAAATGGCCTACCGTGTCTATGATGAATTTGAGGCAGAAAATATCGGGAAGCAGAAAGACGGAAGCCTGATCGTATCCGCAGAAATGCCGGAAGACTCCTGGCTGATTGGCTATCTGCTTTCCTTTGGAACGCAGGCGGAGGTTTTAGAGCCTGCTTATCTAAGAAAAGTATTGTCAAATGAAGCAAGAAAAATATATGAAATGAACAAACCATGACACAGGTTGTCAGGGTATGTATGGTATGCTTGTAATTATAAATACAAAATAATTGTATATCTGGTATAGCTCAAAATAAATAACTTGATGGGAATTATACCGGAGTAGCGGAGGATTAAAATGAGTGAAGAATTTAAAAATATAACAATCGATAACATTGAAACCGAACATCTCTGCTGTGCCATCGCAGATAAAAAGCACCAGTGTGGTGTCGGCGTCAAGAAACAGTGGTTAAAGGAACGCATCCCGGAGGGGCATGTATTCCGCAAGCTGGACGCAAAGGGAAAAGTCTTTATAGAATACGCGCCGCTTGAGAGTGCATGGATACCTGTCCAGGGTGATAATTTTCTCTATATATACTGTCTCTGGGTGTCAGGGTCGTTCAAAGGGAAAGGCTATGCGTCAGCTCTTCTGGAATACTGCATTAATGATGCTAAAGCACAGGGGAAGTCCGGGGTATGCGTACTCAGTTCCAAAAAGAAAAAACCATATTTAACGGATAAAAAATTTATGCTTAAATATGGTTTTGAAGTGGCTGACAGTATTAATGATGACTATGAACTTCTGGCTTTATCCTTTGACGGGAATAAGCCCTCGTTTACAGAAAGTGTCAGGCAGATGAGCGTCAGCAGCAAAGACCTGACTATCTATTATGGCATGCAGTGTCCGTTTATCCCCAACTGTCTGGAACAGATCAAAAACTACTGCAGCGAAAACGGCATCCCCGTCCGTCTTATTGCCGTAGATACCTTAGAGAAGGCCAAGAATGTACCATGCATCTTCAACAACTGGGCTGTCTTCTACAACGGTAAATTTGAAACAGTCTCCCTGATGAATGAAGGAAGTTTGAAAAAATCACTTGGATTATAATAACAAAATCCCGCACAGCAGCGGAAATGTGACGATAGAGAGAATCGTGGTCAGGAATACCCCGGCTGCCGCTGTCTCCTCGCCGCTGCCGCATTTATTCGCCATCATGACACAGAGGGCTGCACTTGGCATGGCTGTGGAAACAAGGATCACGCCCTGTATCTGGGCGTCAGGAAAGAGCAGCCGCCCCGCCAGCCATATAAGGACAGGGAATACGATCAGCTTCAGCAGGGATATTTTATACATCTGCTTATCTGTGAACAATTCCCTGACAGGATATTCCGCCAGCATGCTGCCCAGCACGATCATGGACAGTGCCGGTGTCAGGTTTCCCACAAAGGCTATGCCTTCATGGACAATGGGCGGTATCTCCCATCCTGTGAAGAAAAGCACAAGTGCCAGGATACCTGAGATGGTTCCGGCATTGACCATGCTTTTCCAGTCACTCTTTCCTGTGCGCCCGCTGCCCTTCATCAGAAGATGGATCCCCAGCGTGTACATATACAGGTTAAATCCCAGGTGCAGCATACTTGTAAAAAAGACTGCCTGGTCCCCGAACAGGGACTGTGCCACAGGAAGCCCCATAAAGCTGCTGTTGGCAAAGATAAGCAATACCTGGCATACACTTCTCTTTTCAGCCGGGATACGCATTACCCTGCACATCACCCATGACAAAAGGACAAGGCCCATATACATGGCCAGTCCAAAGAATATCAGCAGGATGACCTGCCCCTTCTGCGCCGCATCCACATTCTGGACTGATGCCAGAATAAGAGCCGGACATGTCACAGTCACGATCAGGCCCGACAGTTTCTTATTTGAAGCTGTGTCCAGCATCCCTTTTTTATTACAGAAAAATCCTACGGCCATTGCCAGAAATAATTTGAGCATGGTCTCCGCCAGTGAATTCCACATTTTCTTATCCAATCCCTTTTGCCTATTTATTAGATACATAACTGTTCAGTAACTGTACAGGCCTATACAGCCGCTTCTCTCAACTGAATTAATCATAACCACAGTGCATGTATTTGTCAACGGAGAGTTTTCGGCTCCACAAAGCATGTTACTGGTCACGGATTAAATGAAAAGGGTACTTGAAAAAATCAAGTACCCCGTGTATAATTTACTTAGAAGTAATCAAAAGACATTTCGCAGTCTGATGATTGCGCTTTGGATAACTGTGCAATTTATAGTTACAAGCTATCCTCTATTGCAGTAGAGGATAGCTATTTTTTGTTTTGATGGTTATCTGTGTAAGCGAGTGCGGCGAAAGCTGTGTCCAGCATCCCTTTGCCCTATTGATTAGGTGTCTCTATCTCATTTAAATATTTGTAGATCGTATACTTAGATACCTGAAGCTGCTTTGACGCATATGGTACGCTTTTCTGCAGGCTGAAGAAATTCCTTTCTTTCAGCAGCTGCACCACGGCCATCCTCTCTTTTTTCTTCATCTGCTCTACGGGCTTATTGAACATGGCCAGACATGACTGGAAGATATTTTCCAGATGTATCTCTCCTGTCTGATCCTGGCTGATATTTGAAAACAGGTCGCCCTGGCAGGACGTAAAATCCTGCAGCAGCCCCTTCATCTGTGACATCAGCGTAATATCATAATTGATCCCAAGCGCAAACTGGTAATCTTCCCCATTTAAGAAAAAGGTGGACGATTTTATCATCTTCCCGGACGGGTGGATAACCAGCTGGTTCGTGATATCCTGCAGCATCTTTTCCTTGCTGAACACTTCTATATCAATTTTTTCCCCGAATATCCCCTGATTCGTCATACCTGTCCGCCCCGACACATGGCCATTGAAGATATCTATAGACCAGACCTCGCCATCCCTCACCTCATGGATGACAGTCTCGCAGTTCTTCCCGAACATCTCAGAAATTCCCTTTGCCAGCTTATATAGTAAATCATAGGCTTCATCTCTAGTCATAACTTCCTCCCATTATATATCCCGGCAGACGCGCACATATACCGTTACTATTCGCAACCCCTCTAAAAACACGGTTCCGTAAATAGTAACCCTCTGCCTGCAGCTGAATTAATCATAACCACAGTGAGTATATTTGTCAACGCAGAGTTTTAATCCTTCTTATTGCCTGCCTCAGCGTATCCGCCGATCTTCCCAGCTGCTCCTTTTCTTCCTCCCGCAGGTGGAATTCCCCTATCTCCTTCACTCCGCTTCTGTTTAATATGGCCGGGACACCGCAGTACACATCCCTTTCTCCATACTCACCGTCCAGAAATACTGAAACTGGCAGCATCTTGTTCTCATCGTGGAGCACAGCCTTTACGATACCTGTGACAGCGCTTGCGATGCCGTACTGGGTATTGCCTTTTGCCGTCAGCACCTCCCGGCCTGCAAGCCTTGTCTGTTCAACGATCTGCTCCAGGGATATTCCCGGGAAGCGCTGGGGTGAATCATTCAGAATCTCTGCAAAGCTCTTTCCCCCGGCTCTGACATGGCTCCACGGCACCATCATTGTATCTCCGTGCTCACCCATGACATAGGCGTCCACACTTCTGGGGTCCATGTTCATGATCTCCCCGATGGCATGCTTTAGTCTGGCTGTCTCCAGGACCGTCCCTGTCCCGATGACTCTCTCTTTTGGCAGTCCTGACAGGCGGTAGACAAGATACGCCATCACATCTACAGGATTGGAAACCACAAGGAAGATACCGTCAAATCCGCTCTCCATCACCTGAGGGATTACAGAAGCCACTATTGCCTCTGACTTTTCCTGCATCGCCAGCCTGTCAGTCTCCCCATTTAATGGGGCTGCTGCAGTAATGACAACTATATCCGCATCATGGCAGTCACTGTAATCCCCGGCGTAGATCCTGACGTTCCTGTTCTGGAAGTCCATGGAGTGCTGCATGTCCAGGGCCTCGCCCCTGGCCTTCTGCATATTTCTGTCTACCAGCACCACCTCCGCGGCAATACCCTTGACCACAAGGCTGTAGGCCACTGTGGAACCCACGGCTCCCGCCCCCACGATCACAACTTTTGTAACATTAATCACAGGACACCCTCCTCTTACCGGAATTCATATGTAACACAGGGCTTCCCATCTCTCCTGGAAATCCCCTCTTTTTTTATAATTTCAATATCTGCTCCGTCAAAGCAGCTGATGATGGGGCTGATGACAGCTCCTTTCATCATTGCTTCAAATTCTTCTTTCACATCTCCATCCAGCACCTTTGAGAGTTCCTGAAGCCAGGCCTCATTCTGAAGCACCTCTCCTGCCTTTGTCCTCTCCAGGATGGCAAACATCACATCATCCAGGGACCTGCTGCCTCCTGTCTTTTCCCTTATCCGGGAATCTATTGCCATCAGGTAGAAAAATCCCCGTCCGTATGGAACTGTCGTGGCCTCTTTATCTTTAAAGAGCAGATCACCCAGCTCATTTGCAGGATAAGCGGCACACGGGTTCTCATAATACTGTTCTGCCCTGTCATTTAGCTGCTCCAGCAGTTCCTCCCTGGAAGCCAGCCCGAATCTCCATGGCAGAACAAGACAGTAGAATTCTGCCATGCCCTCTACATACCAAGTGCACGTCCCAAACGGCTCATCCAGGAGTGTTACCCAGTTATGCACCATCTCATGAGGAAAGAGGAACTTCAGTTCCGTCATAGTGGGAAGGGCATCCGGATCGTAGATATAAGAATAAGATCTCTTAAGCGCTGTGCCTCCGCTTTTACGGCACTGGCGGGCCCTTGCGAAAATCTTGTACGCCTCGTTGTCATCCCTGAAGAAATCAGCCATTTTCAGAAAGACTTCACTTGTCCATACAGCGATTTCTGAAGCGTCAAAGCCTTCCCTGTCAAACCAGTAATAGCCGAAATTTTTATTTTCCACTCCTTTAGCCAGGCCAAAATAATAAAATGTTTCCTGAAGGTCAGCCTTCTTCATGGTCCGGCTGATATGTTCCTCCCCATATGACCAGAGGACCTTTGCCCCGTCCGGCAGCCCGTCTTTGAAAATTTTCATGTCCAGCTCATATTCTTCCTGAGTCAGCCTGGGCATCCAGTTCTCTCCCGACCCGGACACGCCTCCTGCCTCCTGTCCCATATCCATGACAGGGTTTGGCCTGGCCGGCAGGAACTTATTTCTGTAGGTGATAGTTATGGTGCCTTTTGTATCACGTCCCGCTGTAATGCTGCGCAGGAGCTGATGCTGGATACGTTCATCATCTGCAGTATATCCCAGCTCACCAGCCTCATCCTCCATATAAAAGCTGTCCCAGTCCACGCTGCAGGGAATTCCATACAGATCCTGGTTGAAATCACAGATCAGGCTGCCGCCGGGATGTTCCTCACCCCGGATGCGGATGACCACATCTGCACCGCCAACTGTATTCCCTTCCCAAAACGGCTTAATCTCTGTTTCCACCTGGGGTAATCTGACCATACTTAATTCCTCCATTCTTATTGGACTACTAGATATCTGCCGCATATTACGTCCTCTGCTGCAAGACCGAGGGCATCAAATAAAGTGATCTCCTCTTCATCCTTCCGCCCTGGCGCCTCTCCCAGAAGCACCTGCCCCAAAGACCCCACAATCTGATCTTCCGTTATAAGCCCCTCCTGAAGCGGCACAAGATACTCGCCCGATTCTTTCTTCAGGGCCTCCACCTGATCTGCATAGATCCTGGCTTTTGCCATAAGCTCTGACGTAACCTCCCTAGTGGAGGGTGTGAAGGTGCCCACAGCATTGATATGGGCGCCCGGTTTGATCCACTCAGCCTTCAGATATGCCTCTTTGCTTGGTGTTAGAGTGCAGATGATATCACATTCCTCTGCAGCCTCCCGGGCTGTAGCCGCCACGGTCACGTTAATTCCAAATCTGGCTTCCATCTCCGCCTTATAGCTTGCTGCCGCTTCAGGCCTGATATCATAGACCCTGACCTCTTTGAGGCCGGGCCGCACACAGAGCATACCCTCCAGATGGGAACGCCCCTGGGCACCGGCTCCTATGATCCCCAGTACCCTGGCATCCTTCTTCGCCAGAAGCTCAGCAGCCACCGCGCTGGCTGCTCCTGTCCTTATCTGCGTGATGGCTCCCGCATCGGCCATGCCCACGCAGCAGCCATGTACTGCCTCAAACATCATTACATATCCTATATGGGACGGATAGCCCGTCCCTGCATTCTGAGGAAACGCATTTAGTACCTTTGCCCCGAAGTAATCTCCTTCACCCAGATATGCGGGCATAAATCCAAAGGATTCTCCATGGGGCAGACGGCATATAGATCTCATGGGCTGCACAGCCCTGCCGGATTCCAGAGCTATGAATGCCTCCTTCATCAGGCCTATACATTTCTCCATAGTCAGACGCTCAAATACTTCCTTTGCTTCTACGATCTTCATCTTGAAACCTCCCTTACGGTTTTTATATCTAAAGGTATTTCTCAAACCACCGGATCAGATATTCCAGGTATTCTGTCTTTTCTCTTATATCCCGGGGAATATCATGGTTCAGCCTGGGCCAGAGTATCATTTCCACAGGAAGATCAGGATGGCATTCCTTAAGAGCTGTGAACATCTGATGGGCTCCTTCTACAGGGCACCTGTAATCCTCCTCCCCGTGAAGGATAAGGAACGGCACATGGATGTCCTCTGCATATGCAACCACAGAATTCTTCAGGCAGTTCACCATAAATTCTTCAAAATTCTTATATCCGGCGCTGGAACCCTGCATGTCCGAGCTGGCATACTGCATCAGTTCGCTGTACACGGCGCGCTGTGCCGCACATGCCCTAAACCGCTCAGTCTTCTCCGCCAGATATGTGGTCAGATACCCTCCATAGCTGCCTCCTGTCACACCAATGCGCTCCCTGTCGATCCATTCATATCTGCGCACAGCCTCATCGACTGCCTGCAGACAATCATAGGCAGCTGTACCGTCGTAGGCCAGCTTAAGATCCAGATGCTCCTTCCCATAGCTGCTGCTTCCCCTGAAGTTACAGTAGATTACTGCAAAACCTCTTCCCGCCAGACACTGGTACTGATATTCCAGGGCAAACGGACAGAACGGGTGAGGGCCTCCGTGTATATACAATACAGCCGGATACTTCTTCCCCTCCGCTCTGTTCTGAGGCGGTATGATCCAGCCCTGCACTTTGCCCCTTCCATCCAGAGTATCAAAAACCATTGTCTCAGGGCGGCTGATGGCCCTGTCTTTTATAAAGTCATTTGCTGATGTCAGGGGTTCCCCTGTCTCTCCTGTCTCCACATCCATAAGAAAATAGTTGCCCAGCTGGGAGAAATCGCTTCTTGCCACAAGCATCCTGCCATTCTGGGGTTTTCCGATCCCCCGGTAATTCTGCTCACCGCCTGAGAGCAGCTCCACCTTTGGCTCACCATAAACTGCAGCTCTGTAAATATTGCACTGTCCCTTCCATCCGCTGATAAAGTAGACAAAACGCCCGTCCTCTGATACCTGCATTTTCTCCTGACAGCCTGCCGTCCCGCCAAAATACGGAAAAGCCACGCAGTCAAAGCACTCCTCTGTGGTCTGGAAAATATCCACATCCTCACTGCCGTCCACAGCTACCCTGTGGAGGCGGCACAGGGGATATCCTGCTGAAAATCCTGGGTCCTGCACCATGGAGGAATCCATAAATGCCATAATGACCCACTTGCCGTCAGGCGTAAAGACTGGATTCACAGGATTTGGGTAAGAGACTGCCCAGTCCCTGGATGATATCCTTCTGGAACTGCCGCCCCTGGCAGGGACCATAAAAAGGTCAAGCGCCAGCGCCTCCTCCTTACCTCTCTCCTGTCCGCTCAGATAGACCAGCTCCTGTCCGTCAGGAGACCAAGCCGGATGCAGGGCATCCCAGTTTCCCTGGGTGAGGCAGATGATCTCACCTGTCTCCACGTCCACGGTGTGCAGCTGGGTATGGCCCGGCTGTATGAAACCCGCCCCGTCAAATTTGTAGCCAAAGTCTTCTATTACCACCGGCTTGACTGTCCCTGCCGGGTACAGCTCATCAATATATGTAGGAGCAGGAGGCTTCACCGGGCTTGATAGAAAGGACATCATCCTCCCGTCAGGTGACCACAGAGGAGAAGTGACCCCTCCGGGCACTGCTGTTATCTTCCTGCATTCTCCTGTTTCAAGAGAGGTACACCATATCTGCATTCCTCCCTCTGCATTGGAGAGAAAAGATACACTCTTTCCGTCCGGTCTGAAACGCGGGGACGTTTCCGTGGTCCCTCCTGCTGTCAGCATCTGTTCTTCACCTGACGCCAGATTTTTAAGAAGTATGCTGCTCCTCCCTGCCTGAAGCTGTTCATCCCAGGCTGTCCGGCACCAGACAAAAAGCCCTGCATCTGCCAGATATTCCCCTCCTGAGAGCTCTTCGATCAGGCGGTAGTCTTCCAATGCGGAAACCTGCTTATTCATCTGCATCTCCCCCTTCCTTCAGATATTTGCAGAACCAGTTTATAAGCTCCTGCAGATGGCATATCTGGTTATAAAGATTGCCTTCTCTTGTAATGTCATGATTTTCCTCAGGGAACATCACCATGCGCACAGGCACCTGGGGATTTCTCTCCTTCATGCCGATAAATATCTGTTCTGCCTGCTCAAACGTACAGCGGTAATCCTTGTAGCCGTGAAGTATCAGAAGAGGCGTGGAGATAGAATCGATCTGGCCCATCAGGCAGCTTCGCGCCCTTCTCTCCAGCACCTTCATCATCTGCAGGGATTCTCCTTCCTTCAGACGTCTGGATTCAAATCCCATATCCCCGCATCCATAGGATGTGGCTGTATTGATCAGGCATCTCTGTGTGACTGCGGCTGCAAAACGGTCCGTCTTTGCTATCATCTTGTTAGTCATCATACCTCCGTAGCTGCCCCCTGTGATGCCGACTCTTTCACTGTCTATAAATCCAAGCTCTGCCGCTGCCTCTATTGCTCCCAGCAGATCCTGGCACGCTCCCTCCCCCCAGGAATATTCATCCCGGGAAAATTCCACGCCGTATCCCAGGCTGCCTCTGGGATTGCAGTAGACAACTGCCATGCCGTCTGCCGCGATTGCCTGGAATTCATGCCAGAAGTCAACCGTATAGCTGCACTCCGGCCCGCCGTGCACATCCAGAATAGCGGGATATTTTTTTCCCTCTTCCATATTGGCCGGCGCCATGACCCAGACCTGTATCCTGGTTTTCTTATCTGCCGTGGGAACCCATATCAGACGGGGCACTGACAGATCGTACTCCTTCAGCCACAGATTCTCATCTGTCAGCCGCGTATACTTCTTTGTCTCCATATCCATCACATGCAGTTCAGTGATGGTTGTATAATCGCCCGCTGTAAAGAACATCCTGCCGTTTGCCGGCAGACAGAAGGAATGTACGGACATGGGAAACTCTGTCACCTCCCTGATCTTCTGAGTGCCATCCAGGGACAGGGCAAAGACCCTCTCGTATCCCTCACAGGAAGCTCTGTACCAGATCTCACTTCCCTCTTTATTCAGCTGGTAGCAGGGCGTTTCCGTTCCGTAAACTGTCCTGCTGCAGGGTGCTCCGTTAATGCCGTGGCTTTTTGTCTCCTCCACATCTCCCATAAGAGCCGTTACCTGCCCGTCTTCTGCAGAAACCTGGTAAAGCCTCTCCTCACATCCTCCTTCTTTCCCCTCATAGTAGGACGAATAGATCACAGCTGAACCATCCATGTTAAAGCAGGGCGGATCTTCCGTCACCGGACGCCCTTTCCGGGTCAGCTGTTTCAGACCGCTGCCGTCACCGGCGCATATAAATACCTCAGGATCAGGCTCCCATACACCCTTGTAAGGGAATCCGTAAAATGCAGCCTTCTGCCCATCCCTGGAATAGACAGGATATCTGGCCTTAAAGCTTATCCCGCCAAACAGCTCCATCTTCCCGTCCGGAAAAACCTTCACTATCCTGTCAACCCTGCCGTCCAGCAGGCCATATGCGCTGTTATCCTTGCAGAAAGGTTTGTCAATGACAACAGGAGCCCTGTCCTTCCTGGCCTCCCACGCTTTTCTCTCTTCAGAGGACATCTCCTTATCCCATGTCCCATTTTCAATCTCCTCCTGATAACAGCCTGCCTGGATCAGGAATTCTTCCCGGTCCCTCCTCATATCATACCAGTCCGCACCTCTTCTGAGGCTTGTGAGCCTGCGCCTTTTTCCATCCTCCAGATCCAGTATCCACAGCTGTTTCTCTCCAGTCCTGTCGGATAAGTATGCCAGATGTTTTCCGTCCCCGCTGTATCTGGGCAGGAAAGCGTTCTCGCACTCCCTGTCAGTAAGCTCTTCCCTCCTGCCTGTGACAGCATCGGTGCGCACCAGCCAGCTCTGGTATTTCCCATCGGATTTCCTGTGCATACTGCACACATATACAGCCTCATGTCCGTCCGGGTGTGCCGCCGGGTATGACATGTACCTGACCTGCTCTATTGTCTGTGCTGTAAACTTTTTCCCCATACTTTCTCCTGCTTCCTCCTTTGTCTTAAGACCTGCAGCCCTGTTTTTTAAGAGCCCTGCGCAGCCTGTCCAGGGCATTGTCCATCTGCTCCCGTGTGGTAGCCAGATTCATGCGGCAGTAATCCTGGCACTCCTCGTCATAATCCATTCCGCCGTCAAGGGCCAGCAGAGCTTCCTGCACAAGAAAGTCCTTCAGGCTTGCTCCGTCATGGACGATGCCCTTCCAGTGGATCCAGCAGACATATGTCCCCTCAATGGGAAAGACATAGTTAGGCGCAAACTCCTCTTTAAATGCCTTCAGCACTTTCTTCCTGTTCTCATCCACAAGGGCGGTCATCTCATTTTTCCACTTCAGCCCTTCCGGTGTATATGCACCCATGACAGATGCATAGGCAAAAGGCTCCAGACTGCCGTAATGGTCTGCATTCCTCTGTGTAATAAACCGTTCTCTTAAGTTTTCATCTGCAATCAGTACGTTGGCATGGTTCACCCCTGTAAAGTTAAAGCATTTTCCCAGTGATGTGCACACTATAGCCTGCGCAAGCCCCTCCTGTATTTCCAGAAAGGGGACTGTCCTGTGCCCGTCAAAGGTCACCTCGGCAAATATCTCATCTGAGAATACAATGACACCGTACTTTGCGGCAAGTCTCCCCACCTCTGTCAGTTCTTCCCTTGTCCACACTCTGGCCGTAGGGTTATTCGGATTGCAGAGAACGAAGAGCCTGTTCTCCGGAACAGCCATGCATCTTTCCAGATCCTCAAAGTCCATTGTATACCTTCCGTCCTCTTCCTTCAGGCGGCTGACAACAACTTTTCTGTGAAGGCGTTCTGCTGCCTGGGCATATCTGTGGTACCCCGGATTCTGTACGATCACGCCCTCCCCCTCTGCTGTGGACATACGTATGGCAGTGGCTACGGAATATATGGTGCCCATAGTGGGCACTATCCAGTCCAGATCTATCTCCCAGTCTCTGGCATTCTTCATCCACCAGATAACTCTCTCTTTATACTCATCAGTCATCAGTGTAAAGCCAAATATCCCCCTCTGCACCATCTCTGTTACTGACTTTATAATGCTGGGCGCTGTGGGAAAATCCATCTCGGCAGCTGAAAAAGACATATAGCCGGCTTCCCTTACCTTTTCAGGCGTAATGCAATATTTCAGACTGTCCTTATCTCTTGGGACGATCTGTTTAAATGAATCGTTCAACACATTTCTTCCTCCTGGTTATTTCAGATGATGGCATGCCGCCAGATGTCCCTTAGCCACCTCTGTAAGCGGCGGCATCTCCTGGCTGCAGATATCTGTAGCCCTCTGGCATCTGCCGCAGAACCTGCATCCCGGTTTGGGATTGATGGGGCTTGGCACTTCCCCCGCCATGATATGGTGCGGGTTGCTCCTCTCATAATCCGGATCTGCTATTGGCACGGCCTCTAAAAGCCCCTGGGTATAGGGGTGCGCCGGATGGTTATAGACCTCCTCCATATCCCCGTACTCCACCATAGTCCCCAGATACATCACGGCAATCTTGTCAGATATATGGCGCACCATAGACAGGTCATGGGAGATGAACAGATAAGTCAGATCCATCTCTTTTTGAAATTTGATCAGCATGTTCATGACCTGTGCCTGGATAGATACATCCAGAGCTGAGATAGCCTCATCACAGACAATGAACTCGGGATTCAGCGCCAGGGCCCTGGCTATGCCGATGCGCTGTCTCTGCCCTCCTGAGAATTCATGGGGAAACCTGTTATAATGCTCACGGTGAAGCCCCACCATTTCCAGCAGCTCATATATCCTGTCCTGGCGCTCTTCCCGCTTCCTGTATATTTTATGGATGTCCAGTCCTTCTCCTATAATGTCTCCCACAGTCTTAAACCCGCTTAATGAGGCATAGGGATCCTGAAAGATCATCTGCATCTCTCTCGTCAGCTGCTTCTTTTCCTTCCTGGAGCATCCCGCGATATTTTTTCCTTTGAATAAGATTTCTCCCGCATCCGGCTCATACAGCTGCAGAAGTGTCCTTCCCACTGTTGTTTTGCCGCATCCCGACTCACCTACCATACCCAGCGTCTCCCCTTTTTCAATTGAGAAGCTGATATCATCCACAGCCTTTAAGACTGCCTTGGGACCGGCTTTAAAATATTTCTTCAGATGGTTTACCTGAATCAGCGGCTGTCCGCTCATACCGACGCCTCCTTCCTGGGCCTTGTGTAAACGCCCTCAGGCGGCTTTACCTCACTTGCCCTCTCGTCCATAAGCCAGCACTTTGACACATGGCCGTCTGAACATTTATAATATCCCGGCTCTTCCTTCAGGCAGGCTTCCAGGCAGTATTCACACCTAGCTGCGAAAGCACAGCCCCTGGGCGGGGCAAACAGGTCCGGAGGCGTGCCCGGTATGGAATACAGCTCCTCCTTTACCTCCTGGATCATGTTCGGCATAGCACCCAGAAGCCCCCATGTATATGGATGGCTGGGATTGTAGAAAACCTGCTGGGCTGTGCCGGCTTCTATGATCTGGCCCGCGTACATAACGCTGATCCTGTCAGCCATGCTGGCCACAACCCCCAGATCATGAGTCACAAGTATAATAGCCGTCCCTGTCTTTTTCTGAAGGTCACGCATCAGCTTTAATATCTGCGCCTGCATTGTCACATCCAAGGCCGTAGTGGGTTCATCAGCAAACAGAATAGACGGATTGCAGCTGATAGCCATGGCGATCATGACCCTCTGGCGCTGTCCCCCTGACAATGTATGAGGATACCGTTTGTAGATCGCAGCCGGATTGGGCAGCCCTACCTGGGTCAGCATTTCTATAGCTGTTTTTTCAGCCTGAGCCCTGCTTACCTTCTGGTGCTTGATGATCCCTTCACAGAGCTGCCTCCCGATCCTCATAGTCGGATTCAGCCCTGTCATGGAGTCCTGGAATATCATGGAGAATTCCCTGCCTCTGTATTTCTCCATCTCTTTATCTGATTTCGTTGTCATTTCTTCGCCCTTATAGCGGACGCTGCCGGATTTCAGCCTGGCGGGAGGCATATCCAGAAGCTGCATGACCATCTTCATGCTCACAGACTTGCCGCTGCCGGACTCACCTACGATAGCCAGCGTCTCACCCTCATCCAGGTGGAAGCCCACTCCCCTGACAGCCTGCACCTCACCTGCATATGTATCAAAAGAAACTGCCAGATTCTCTACCTCAAGCAGATGTCCTTTCTTGTCGCTCATCATTTATCTTCCTCCCTATCAGTTTCTCAGATGCGGATCCATAGCGTCTCTCAGACTGTTCCCGAACAGGTAGAACGCAAGTATTGTCACGCTTATAATAACGCCCGGGATAAACAGCTGGTACGGATACTGCCTGAACACCTTCTGCCCTGTCTGGGCCAGCTGGCCCCAGGATGTCATGGGTGAGGCCACGCCAAGGCCTATAAAGCTTAAGTAAGCTTCCATAAAAATGGCTGCCGGTATCATACTCGTCAGGCTCACCACCTGCTGTCCCAGGATATTTGGAAGGATAGATGAAAATATCTGGTGCAGCCCGCTTCCGCCCAGTGTCCTGGATGCAAGCACGAATTCCCTGTTCTTAAACTGAAGCATCCTTCCCCTCACCGACCTGGCAGTGCCCATCCAGCCTGATATGGCTATAGCTATGACGATAGAACCAGGACCAGCTCCCAAAAAGAGCATGATAAGGGTTATATACACCAGATCAGGTATACATGCCCCCACATCTATAATACGCATGATCACCATATCCACCCAGCCGCCGAAGTAGCCGGAGATACCTCCGATCAAAGTTCCCACGATCATTGGCACCACGGCGCCGCCGAATCCAATGAGCAGGGATATCCTGGCGCCCACCCAGATGCGCGCCCACAAATCTCTTCCTGCCTGGTCTGTTCCGAACCAGTGCGCTGCCGACGGTCCTTCATTCAAATGGGACAGATTCGTAGAATCATAGGAGTACTGACTGAGCAGGGGGGCCAGAACCGCCATGGCAATGACGATCAGCAGATAGACCATGCAGATGATCGCCACCTTGTCTGTCTTCAGGCGGCGCCACACGTCCTTCCAGTAGCTGATGGACGGGCGTGCGATCACATCAGAATCCATGCCGCGGTCCACCCGCACAAAATCACTTGCAGACACACAGCTGTTTTTCACTTCTTCATTCATTTTTGCCACCTCACTTCGCCACACGGATTCTCGGGTCTACCAGACCATAGATCAGGTCGACCAGGAAATTAGCCACTACCACAAATATTCCCAGGAATACTGTCAGTCCCAGAGTCATAGAGTAGTCCAGAGACTGCACTGACGTCACAAAGTACGCTCCTATGCCCGGAATAGAAAATATATTTTCTACTACAAAGGATCCCATGAGGATACCCACGATCTCCATTCCCATAGTGGGAATCATGGGAATGATCGCATTTCTTATCTGATGCCTCCAGACTATCTCCCTGGCGGATAGCCCCTTTGCCTTGGCTGTCTTTACATAATCCTCACTCATTACCTCAAACATCAGCGTCCTCATAGATCTTGTCCTGCCTGCAATGCTGCCAAAGCTTAAGGTCAGCACAGGAAGCACGGTGTAGCTCCACCCTCTCCATCTGGATACAGGGAACCAGCCCAGCTTGATGGCAAATAAGTACTGGAACAGGGATGCCACGATAAATACCGGCACCGACACGCCCAGCACTGAAAATGCCACCAGTCCATAGTCCACAGCAGTGCCGTGCTTTCTGGCTGCAAGGATGCCGAACAGCAGTCCCAGGGGAAGAGAGACAAGCCACGACATAATTCCCAGCATGGCGGAGACAGGAAACTTTTCCGCGATGATTCCATTCACGGACTGCCCCGGATTCTTCAGAGAATATCCGAAATCGCCGTGAAGAAGGTTTTTCATAAAAGTCCCGTACTGCTCCAGGATGGGACGGTCCAGGCCATAGTAGGCCAGCATCTTTTCCTTTGTCTCAACACTCATGATCCTTTCTGTTGAAAAAGGATCGCCCGGGAGGGCATGTATCAGGAAAAAACTGCAGGTAGCGATCAGCCAGACCGTAACCAGGGAAATCACTACCCTCTGCAAAATGTATTTTTTCATAGGTATACCTCGCCTTTTATGTAACAGAAAGAGGGACCCGGGGCATCAAATGCCAAACTATAATGCCAGGTATCCCTCTTCAAGTTAATTCGATCATTTACAGGTAACTGTTCAGTGTTTTCACAGTTATTTTTTTCTATTTATTTACTTTGAGGTCTTTAAAGAAATATCCGTATCCCTTCTTAGCCACACTGAAGTTTTCCACATAGTCCTGGGCAACTGTAGCCTGGCCCTGCATGTACAGCGGGCAGTATATGCCTTCATCAAGGATAAGCTGTTCCGCCTGGTTCAGGATATCATTCTGCTCTTTTGCGTCAGTACTCTCACTGATCTTGGCGATCAGGCTGTCGTACTTTTCATTTGACCAGTATCCCGGGTTCAGGTCGCCCCCTGTCTTGAAGTTCATTGCATTGCTGTAAGGGAAGACACCGCCCTCTGTTCCAATGACGAACATGTCAAAGGACAGGGCATAAAAGTTTCCGATGGCTGTATTGATGGGGTACTGCTCATATTTAATACTGGTGATCCCAAGAATGCTCTTCCATGCGTCTACCATCATCTCACCCATCAGCTTGTGGTCATCGCGCTCATAGCTCATCAGTGTCATATCCGGCAGCTCGGACGCATCTGCATATCCCAGTGCCTTCAGAGCCTTGTCCAGATATTCTTTAGCTTTTTCCTCATCACCTGCAAGGGGTGCACATTCTACAGGATATTCATCTGTAACCTTCTTGCCGTTCCCATCTGTGTATACCTCTGTCGTTATCCTGTTGTAGCCGTGGAATAACGGATTTACAGCCTGGGCGATACCCTCTCTGTTCAGAGCATAACTGAGAGCCTTGCGGAAATCAGCATTTGAGAGTACTTCCTTTGCAGCCTCATTTTTCGTATTTTCATTGAAATACATAGCTTCGATTCCGTTTGAAGAGAACGGTGTAACAGCTGCCCCATCCTCTGTCATCTGGTCTACATACTGGCCTCCGATGGTATATATGGCGTCAATCTCACCATTTTCAAACATCGCCACCTTTGTGCCGTCGTCTGCGATCTCCATGCCTTCGATCGTCTGTATCTGCCAGTTATCCTTAGCATCCCAGTAAGTATCATTTTTAGTAAGCACATACTTGCTGTCCAGGATCCATTCTGTACAAGTATACGGACCGCTGTACAGGGACTTGTCTACAGATGAGCCGTATGCATCCCCATACTCCTCCATCTTATCCTGGCGCAGAGGATATGGTGTGATAAAGGCAAGAACTGTGAGCAGGTCTGTCCCCGGATTTGTCACCTTTATCTCGAGAGTCTTATCATCTTTTGCCTTTACAGCTACATCTTCCCACTTACCTTCACCTGACGCATAAGCCTGCGCTCCCTCAATATATGTCAGGTAGCTCTGGTTGATCCATGCCAGTTCAGGATCCAGGTACTGTGAAAACGCATATACAAAATCATCTGCCTTAACCGGCTCCCCGTCAGACCACTTTGAATCACGCAGATAGAACGTATATGTAAGCTTGTCCTTTGATATCTCCCATCTCTCTGCCAGATCCGGCTCATATCCGTCCTCAGTAGGCCTTACCAGCCCCGCCTGGGTGAGATAATATACATCGTAATCATTATTAGAATTTGACTTTACAGGGTTCATGCCGATCAGAGAAGGACATGCCCATACAAATGAACCGCTTCCCGTGGCCTCAGAGCCTTCTGCTTCAGTTTTAGTTTCTGCTTCTTCTGTTTCTGCTTTAGCCGTATCCTTTGTTTCCCCGGCGGCGTCAGCAGTCTCGTTCTCAGATGCGGATTCTTTTGCATCTGCCGCTTCTGTCTCTTTTGCCGCAGAAGTCTCTGTATCATCCTCAGCTGCTTCCGTGGATGCTTTTGTTGTTTTTGTCTTTGAAGAAGAATTATCAGATTCAAAGGTGCTGCACCCTGCAAGCAGGGATGCCGACATACTGGCCGCCAGGATCATAGAGATCAATTTCTTTTTCATAGAGTTCCTCCTTGTGGTTATCTACCTGTAACGTTAATTACACTTTCCCTCCTGTATGGACCTTCTGGAAAATATTGACTTTTTATCAACTTATTCCCATGGGCGGTTTTTTGCGTCAACACTTTGCCACGTCAACGTGCAAATTTCTAATAAAAGACGCCAAAGGCCAATTTTTTACCGTTTGTCTCCTTTGACGCCCCGTGTGCTGTCCGCTGGAATCCATCTGGACTTCTACGTGTGTTTATAATTCGGATTATACAAAAACCTTTCCAATTTGTCAACTATTATTTCTGCAATATTACAGTACTGTCTCTCAAGGATATAAAAAAATACTTGAATTTAGCAAATAAATTGATTATAATAAAGACATAAAGAAAGCACCCACTCCAAAAGTGGATGCTCCCGATTAGATGTTAGATGTCCTTACGGACAACGCCCATCCTGTGGATCAGACAGGATGGGCATTTTATTTTCGCTTGTTTCTCTTATCGAGAAAGGCGATCAACGCTACAATCAGGCTTCCAAAGGATATCAGCAAAGCTAATATTCCTATAAAAATCGAAACGATTTCGTATGCTGTCATGGGCGCTACCTCCTTTCCTATGTATTCCGGCATTCCGGTTTTACAATTCCGGGAGGCTGTCACTCCTGTCGTGAGTGCTTTCCTGTCATTATTTTATCATACGTATTTTCTCATTTCAATCTATATAAGGACTTTTACAATTGTTACTGTAACATTATTACAACTTCTTTCACTTCTGCCTTTTGCCATCGATCCACACATGTAAGATATTCTCTGCATCCCCCAGCACTCTGATATCCTCCAGAGGGTTTCCCTGCACCAGAATGATATCCGCCAGCCTGCCCTCTTCCAGTGTACCTGTCTGGCCGGCAGTATTCATCAGGTATGCGCCGTTTCTGGTAGCTGCCTGTATAGCTTCCATGGGCGTGTAACCGCATTCGCAGATGCCCTCCAGTTCCTTCCCAATATGTGCATAAGGTGTATTCCTGCTGTTGGAAAAGTCTGTCCCCATGGCCAGCCTCACTCCTGCTTTTCTGGCAAGCCTGTAGGATTCTCTGATGGCCCTGCCGCATGCCATGCCGCGTTCTACCATATCCGCAGGAAGGCTTGTCATTTTTGAAAAGCCCAGGGGGATATGGCAGGTGGAGACAAGTGTAATATCTTTTTCTTTCATCATATCCACACATTCCTGATCCAGGTTCACCCCGTGCTCCACAGAATGCACGCCTGCCCTGATCGCCTGCTTTGTGCCTGCCAGCCCTGTGCAGTGGGCGGCTACATAGGAATTGCGCCTGGCTGCCTCCTCTATCATGACTTGAAGCTCTTCCTCTGAATACTGGATATCATTGGGATTATCTACTGAGGAGGAAACTCCTCCTGTAGCGCAGATCTTTATAAACTGCGCCCCCTCCCTGAACTGCGTCCTGACAGCTTTAAGGCAACCTTCCTTCCCGTCAGCCAGATAACCAATCAGGCTTTTGGCATTTACTTCCTCCACGCTCATCTCTGTGTCAGTATCTACATGACCCGCAGTGACACTGATCACCCGGCCTCCCGGCATGATCTTTGGCCCTCTTAAAATTCCTGCCCCGACGGCCCTCTTAAGCGCCGGGCCAAACCTGCTCATATCCCTCACCCCGGTTATGCCCGCATCCACCAGTATACCGATGTCATGGGCAGCGGCCAGAAGGCTGTCATATGCAGACCCGCCCTGCCTGTTCTGGCTCTCCTCCCCTGAGAGGTGGGCATGACAGTCGATCATTCCCGGCATGATGGTCCCATTCTCAGCTTCGTATACCGGGTATCCGCTCAGAGGGCATCCTCTCTCCTCCCCCGCATATACGATGCGCTCCCCCTCAACAGCCACAGCGCCTTTCTCTATACATGTGTCATGGCAGCCGTCTATCAGCCTGCCTTTTATAATGAATATATTCTCCTTTGTTTTCATACTTTCTCCTCCCCGGTAAATTGGAACACTGTGCATGTCCTGTGCTCCCTTCTGGTTTTCCCCTCTGTTTCTTTCACTTTTATATTATCTCCCAGGAATGTCCCGTCCGGCACGAAAAGGCGGCCTCTGCGCATATCTTCGTATGCAGGCCTGGAATCACAGCCCAGCATGGCGCTCAGTTCCCGGTTCCACAATTCATTTGTCACCTCAATGCCTGACTTCTGGCACTCAAGTATCTTCATGACAAGATCATCCAGACACAGTTTATTCTCTGAAGCTCTGCGTATATCTCTGTTTACAGCTGTCAGATAAAAGAACCCGCGGCCATAGTGGACCCTCATCAGCTCGCTGTCCCCGAAAGCCCTCTGCATGGGCTCGTAGTCATCAGAGTCCGCAAAAGGGTTCTCATAGTAGCGCAGTGCCCTCAGGTTCAGAACTGTGAGTGCGTCCTTTACGGACATGAGCCCGAATCTGTACGGAAGCAGAAGGCCGTAGTATTCTGCCGTCCCCTCCACAAACCATGTCATATTTCCAAATGGTTCATCCGGCACAGTAGTCCACACATGCACCATCTCATGAGGCAGGGTCGTGAGCATATGATTATGCCAGCTGTAATTATCCCTGTCATATTCCTCTAAAAGCCCTTCAGGCAGACCGGCAAAATCGTCGATCCCGTACTTTTTATCTCTCTCATAGAGCAGGATGAAGGAGCGCGGCAGGGCCATTCCATTCATCTGTCCCCTGTCATTCCCCCTCATGAATATCCTGAAGGTCTTTCCCTCATCCCCGAAGAAGCCGGCCATCTTCTCATACAGGCCCATAGTCCATTTGCCGATAGCCTCCCCGTCAAAGAGAGGGTTCTCATACCAGTAAAAACCGAAGTTCTCTTTTTCCTCCCTGCAGATCTTCCCTATGTAATAGTAGCAGTATAAAAGAGCAGATGACGCCTCCTCTATGTCAATCCCGCCTTCGCCATAGGTGGTAACTGCCTCCCATCCTTCGGGGAGCTTTGACATGTCCCAAAGAAGCCTGATCCTGTACCTGTCAGCAGTAAACTCCGGCAGAAAGGCAGTTCCCGTCCCATTAGCGCCGCTGCCCTCATACCCCATGTCGTAGGGGGGATTGCCTGTGGCCTCATGGAAATGGCAGGTATATGAAAGTGAAACACTGCCCTTTGTGTCCCTGAGTACATATG
Source organism: Murimonas intestini (assembly GCA_003148945.1). Taxonomy (GTDB): domain Bacteria; phylum Bacillota; class Clostridia; order Lachnospirales; family Lachnospiraceae; genus Murimonas; species Murimonas intestini. The sequence goes on from QGGY01000004.1 coordinate 212,314, forward strand.
CCGCCTGGCTCCGTGTCAGAAACTTCTCTTCCTGTTCAAACATGACAGGAACCTCCCCCTTTTCATCTTCAACAACAATTTCTTCCCTGGGGCAGGTAAAGGGATACCTGATCAGGTTCTCTAATATAGTAAATAATTTTCCGCCTTTTTTTATTTCAGGCGCATCCTCCCTGATATTTACCTGCATTCCCGGTATCTTCCGGCCATCCCACAGGGGTGTCAGTCTGTATTCAAGCTCTCTCACCAACAGTTACCTCCTCACTTTCAGGGCTCTGCCCTGGCACCATCCCTTCAATTTTCCGCTCTGTAAGCATTTTCCTTACATCCTGCAGAAATTGCCGTTTTCCTTCCTCTGATGAATAGACGCCATGTCCGCCTGCATATTCCCGGGCCGTCACCCTCTCCATGGGAAGGCCGCTGTGGGACAGTACATAACGTGTATTTCCCGCAAAGGTACACAGATCGTACAGGCCGCTGGCCATAAGCAGATGCATCTGTGGATTGCTCTCCATGGCTGCCTTCAGGCACTGGATATGAGTCCGCTTATCCTCCACCTCTTCTGTCTCAAAATTCCACAGAGGATAAACCGTCAGATTTCCTGTATAGTACAGCCGTTCCATATGGATCCCCAGCTTTGGCGCCAGCAGTCCGTTCATGACCGCCAGGGGTACATTTTCATTACCTATGGAATTATACGATTCCTGCAGGGGTGTCAGCTGTCTGCCATCATAGATATCAGCTCTCCCTCCCTTATCTGCCGCTACCTGCAGCATAAAATCTTCCTCTGACTCAAGTCTGAGGCGGTTTCGTACAAAATATTCCTTCTCCATTCCCGTATAAAAGGCCAGCTTCCCCGAAAGCTCCCTGACCCTCTCATCCTGGCAGCTGTCCCCCTCAAACAGGGCCGACAAAAGCTCATCCTTCACAAAGCTCCACGCCTCCTCCACAAAATCCTCCAGGCGTCCCTTTCCCTCCGGGTGATGATACCAGTTGACTGCCGCCATAGACGGCATCATGGCTGTAACAAGATCCAGCCCCGGCTCCATGGGCCTTCCGCTCTCATCTTCAGATGTGGCCAGCCCGATGAGCACTGCTCCTGCCACAGGTATTCCAAGCACCATCCTGCTCTCAGAATACGGGCTCCTGCCCAGCTCCGCCAGCACCCGGCAGGCCCTGACCGTGCCGTAGCTTTCTCCGCAGAGATAGAGGGGGCTGTCCCATCTGTTATATTTTTTGATCCACTGTACTATGAAAAATGCCGTACTTCTGGCATCTCCGTCCACACTGTAATATTTCTCTCTCTTCCCCGGGTCAAGGAGCCTGGAATATCCCACTCCTACAGGGTCCACAAAAACCAGGTCACAGATATCCAACAGACAGTCCCCGTCCTCCTTCAGCCCGTAGACCGGCTTTCCTGATTTATCTCTGTCCATCTGCCACGGCCCAAAACATTCCAGATGGAGTGTGCTTGTTGCCGAGCCGGGTCCCCCGTTCCAGAAGAACATGACCGGGCGGCCTTTACTTTCCGTCCCTGTCCTCATATAAGAGAATGAAAAAACAGACGCCTCCGCCTCCCCTGATTCAGAGTAAAAGAGGCAGTCCTCTCCTATAGTCTGAAAGGGGACAGAAACGCCCCGTATCTTAACACTGTGCTTCTCCTCAAACCGACCGGGCGTAAACCTCTCAGTAGTATATCCCGGCGGCAGCTTATTCTGTTTCATATCCGTTCCTCCTCTAGTCTGCTACATTTCAAGAACGCCTTCTGTGGCGGGCTTTTTTGCACCCTTGAATCATTTTCTCACGGCCTGTGCAGCAAATGCACAGACCTGCTGAATAGTTACATCTTTTTGTAACTGTTCAGTACCTTCACAGTTACATGCAAAAATCCATTTAAAATCGCCTCCGGCGATGGGATTTTTGCACCCTTGAATCATTTTCTCACGGCCTGTGCAGCAAATGCACAGACCTGCTGAATAGTTATATCTTTTTGTAACTGTTCAGTACCTTCACAGTTACATGCAAAAATCCATTTAAAATCGCCTCCGGCGATGGGATTTTTGCACCCTTGAATCATTTTCTCACGGCCTGTGCAGCAAATGCACAGACCTGCTGAATAGTTATATCTTTTTTTCAATATAGCATAATAGGCGGCAGAATAATAGTCTTTTTTTCAACTTTATATTGACTTTTTATCAACTTAAAGCTACATTTTAAATTAGAGACAGAACATGTTTGAAAATTGCTTTCCGTGAGATGTGCGGCACAGATTTTTCAAACAGGTTCTCATATACGAGGAGGATTGCCATGCTTGCAATTAAATGCGGACATTTACTGCTTCCCGGCGGGAGCTTTATCACAGGCGGCGCCATTGTGACCAGCCGGGGAAAGATCCTGGAAGCCGGGCCTGATACAAAAATCCCGGAGGGATGCCCCATCCTGGATGCCTCTGATAAGTGGGTGACTCCCGGACTGATAGAATCCCACGGCCACCTGTCTGAGGATTCTAACGAGATGACTGCGCCTTTTACCCCTGATATGTCAGCGATAGATGCTCTGGATCCTTTTGACCCCTGCATTCCCTTGATACGCAGCGCAGGCTTTACAACCTTCTGCACCCTTCCAGGTTCATCCAATCTGGCGGGCGGTACAGGGATCGCCGTAAAGTTAAAAGAAGCACAGTGCCCGGAAGATATGATCATACCCGAATGCCAGCCCCTGAAGATGGCAATCGGTGAAAACCCTAAACTGACATATGGAAAGAAAGGCATTACGCCGGGAAGCCGTATGGGCAATGCCGCCCTCATACGGAGGACATTTACAGAAGCTGCCGCTTACCTGGAAAAGCGTGAGAAGGGAAAATTGGATGCTCCCAACAGGGCAAAGGAAGTACTTGCAGATGCCCTGGCCGGAAAGCGGCGTGTCAAGATCCACTGCCACACAGCCCAGGATATCACTATGGCGGTGCGTCTTGCGGAGGAATTCAGGCTTACTTATACTCTGGAACACGTGACAAGCGGACGGTTTACGGCAGAATATCTGGCAGAGCACCAGGTCAGCTGCTGTGTGGGTCCTCTTCTGATCCCCGCCCTGAAGCTGGAAATGAAAGATATCCATCCCTCTAATCCGGGTGTTCTTGAGAGAGCAGGCGTCTCATTTTCACTCATCCAGGATGCCGGCTGGGATACTGTCTATCTGCCGTCTCTGGCAGGCCTCTGCACCGCCCACGGATTGAGCAGCCAGGCCGCCCTGAACGCTCTGACGATACAGGCCGCCCGCAACCTGGGCCTTGAGAGCCGCATAGGCTCACTGGAACCCGGCAAGGACGCCGACATATCTATATTTACCGGAAATCCTTTAGAAAATACTGCTGTATGCACGGATGTGCTCATTGATGGGGTTAATTATGAAAAAAGAAAATAAATTAAAAGAAAATACATTAAACAATAAGAATGATGTACTGGCAGACAGCGGAAAAATAACCGCAGTAAAGGCGGGCATGATTTTTCCTGTCACAGCTCCTCCCATCCCCAGCGGAGTCATGCTTATAAGAGATGGGAAGATCATGGCTTTAGGAGAGGGCATCCCCATCCCGGAGGGGGCAGCCGTACTTGATTATTCTAATGCTTATCTGTACCCGGGATTCATTGACGCGGGCTCACACCTGGGAGTAAATAAGGAGCCTTATAATTATTTTGAGGATGTCCTGGACGGGACTGACGCTTCCAGTCCGTTTGCGGCCGGACTGCACAGCGCAGACGCTTTCGATGCGTTCTCACCGGCCATATCCAGGGCACGCAGCGCCGGGATCACTACATGCTACATAGCTGCAGGCCATGGAAATATTATTGACGGGCAGGGGATCTGTGCAAAGCTGCGCAATTCGGCCACTGGAAGCAATATGCTGCTTCCTGGCACCGAACAGGTCAATATTACCCTGGGTGACCTGCCTGTACGTTCTTACGCCCACAAAAACCAGGCCCCCATGACAAGGATGGCAGTTTACCAGATGCTCAGGGATAAGTTCAGGGAAGCTTCTAAAAATCCTGACGATGAAAGCCTCACCCCCATAAGGCTCCTTCTGGAGAAAAAACTCAGAGCGCGGATTTACTGCTCCGCGGCCCAGGATGTGGAGAGGGCAGTCCTTCTCGGAGAAGAATTTGATCTTGACTTTGTCATAGACGGTGCACACGAAGCCTGGAAACTCCCCGGCTTCCTAAAAGAACACCACATGCCTGTAGTCTTAAACGGCGCTCCCTTCGGGCCTGTCCTGACCCAGGTTGCCGGCTGGTATGACTTTTCCCTGGATAACGCCGCCGTACTCGCTGATTCAGGCTGTCCTTTAAGTCTCACCGCAGACGAGTCCGCCAGCACTGCGCTTCTGCCATATATGGCGGGATTTCTCATCTCCCGGGGACTCTCTGCCCTAAAAGCCCTGGAGGCCATCACCATCCGCCCTGCCGAAGTGCTGGGGCTGCAGGAGCGGACCGGTTCTCTTGAGGCAGGCAAGGACGCTGACTTTACCGTCTATTCCGGGGATGCACTTGTCTCCACCTCCAGATGTCTGGGGACTTACATTGAGGGACAGAATGTCTTTACACCTCATCCCGGCATCTGAACTGCCTGGGAGAAAGTCCCGTATACTCCTTGAATATCCGGCTGAAGTAGGAAACATCCCTGTAGCCTACAAGCTCTGCAATATCTTTCAGCAGCGCGTCTGTGTGAATGAGCTGCTCCTTGGCCTTCTCCAGGCGCAGCTCAGTAATGAGCCGGTTGACAGATATTCCTTTTATGATGCTGAACTGGTTTGCGATATAGTTGGCGTTATAATTAAACTGCCGGACAAATTCCTCTATGGGGACAGGCTCTGCATAATGCTCTAAAATATATTCATACAGCAGGTCCACAACATCCTCCACCCTTTTATTCAGCCTGCTCTCCCGGGCTGTCTTGTTCATCTCATTTATGATCTGGCTGATCCCCTCCAAAAGACCGGGAAAATCAGTGGATCTCCCAACTGCTGCGTCAGCTTTATAAAGCAGTTCTTCCATCCTGTACTTCTTCATAAGCACAGGTGAGCTTCTGTATATCTCAGTAAGCAGGTATTTTATGCTGAACAGACAGCTGGACTGGGATATCCTCTCCGCACTCCATCTCTCACACATCCTGTCAAACAGCTTTATAATACCGCTTATCTCATTTTGGGCCAGCAGCGATTCTAATTTTCTCTTTTCATCATTATGAATAGCAAGCACAGCGCCCTGCTCCTGCTCTCTCTCCAGAAAGCAGGCATGGCTTCTGCCTAACAGGGCATGGTTGGCCATACACTGGCGTATCTGCTGATAGATGCCCTTAAGCTGTCCCGGTGAAGAAAGGGCATCCGATATCACCATGTTGACAGGCATTCCCAGGCGTTTTTCGTAGAAAGACAGCTCATTTACAAGACGTTTAACAGGATCTATATAATGATCACTGGCCAGCAGCAGGATCAGCCTTTCATTTTCAGCCCTTCCTTCCAATACTATGCACCTGTCCTCACCCTGCAGGCAGCCACAGAGCCATTCCTCCATTTGGGAACTGCCCCACACCTCCCTGTCAGGATGTATGAACTCCTCGGCCCAGCTGGAAAACGGACCTGCACACACCATAAAAAGATAAGCACATCTGCCCTCCCCCCAGCCTGACGGAGTTTTTATATCCTCTGTTATTCCGTTAAATATCAGTCCCCTCAGAGCCTCTTTTTCTTCATCCTCCTTTTCACTGATTATCCTGTCACAGAGCTTCTTTAATACGTCATAAAGCTCACCCCGTACAGGCGGTTTCAGAATGTATTCCTCCACGCCGTATTGGATGGCCTTTTTGGCATATTCAAATTCGCTGTAACCGCTGAGCACAATATACTGGATCCCCGGATAGGTCTTCTGGCTCTTTTCAATAAGCTCAAGCCCGCTCATTCCCGGCATGCGTATATCCGTAATCACCACATCCGGCTTCTTCTGCCCGATGAGCTTCATCGCATCTATTCCGTTTCCGCATCCTCCCTGTACCTCTATGGGCAGCTCCAGGCTTTCTACGAGCTGCATGATCCCCATCAGTATAGCCGGTTCATCTTCCACGATCAAAACGTCAATCATTGCTGTCATCTCCTTTAAACTCAAACGTCACACAGGATCCTCCTCCGTCTCTGTTTGATACGGTCAAATGTATCTTCCCTCCGGAATAAAGAGCCAGCCTGGCATAGGTATTGATGAGAGCCAAACCTCCTATTCCCATATCAGGCAGGCTGCTGCCATCCTTTAGCTCCTCCTCCAGCCTTCCAAACTGTTCCTCCAGCCTTTCCATGGCCTCATCCAAAAAGCCTGTGCCGTTATCCAGCACCTTCAGGACCCAGCCCGTCTTTGTATAGCTTCCCTTTATCCCGATCCAGTATTCTTCTTCTGTACAGTCGGCAAGACTATGCTGAAAACAGTTTTCTGCAACTGGCTGAAGGATAAACTTAGGTATCATGATATCCTCCATCCCATTCTCCACCGTAACCTCATACTTTAACTTATCCAGATAGCGGTACCCCATCAGCTTCAGATAAGTAGTCACATGCTCCAGCTCCTCTCCCAGCCTGACTACAGGGTTCCCCGTCCTGGTAGTGTACTGAAGCATCCTGGTAAGGCAGGAGCACATATCCATGATCTCGGGTGCGTTCTTCTGATACCCCATCAGTCCTATGACAGAGAGGATATTGTGCATGAAGTGGGGATTTATCTGCGCCTGCAGCACCTCATAATTTGCCTTGATCTCCCTTGTTCTGGATTCCACCAGCTCATCCCTCGATCTTTTGATCCCTGAGAGCATCTCATGGAATGCATTTGTCAGCAGGAGTATCTCATTATTCGAGGTATTGATCTTCGGACCAAGAGACAGCTTTTTGTAGTCCATGTGCTCGATCTCATCCCTCAGCTGCCGGATAGGCCTGTTCATAGTCCAGGAGATCATGAAAACCACTGCTATCACAAGCAGGAGGACGCTTGTCCCCAGAACCAGTATGGTAACTGTCATTCTGTAAATGGGCTGCATATACGCATTTGTCTCAATGAAGAAAAATATCCTCATATCGTAATTTTCAAGCCCTGATGTGCAGACAGTATACTTTGAGCCGTCCAGCTCTATTTCCTCCAGCACCTGGTCCGGCTTTTTCTCAGTGCCATATTCATACAGCTGCCCCTTCAGGCCGGCCGGCACATCCTCTGTGGTGTAGAAAACCGTGTCCTTGTACATCACAACGCCGTGTACAGGATAATCCTGCATCTGCATCTGGAATATGTCCCTGATCCATTCATCTCCATACTGAATGTCCACCAGTCCGTATCTGGAAAATTCATCCTGTATCAGCCTTGCAAATGAAAATGTCCTCTCGTCTGTTCTTCCGTATGGGTCCGGCCCCACCGGAATGATCTTCTTGCTGACCTGGTTTTCCAGCATATCATTTATCCAGCCTATAGACATGACCTTTTCCTTATTAAGTGAATCTGACTTGTAAAGGGTGAGGCTTACCTCATCATACTTTCCGGAGATCACATTGAAGCTTTTGTGGGAAAATCTTGTTCCGCTCACTCCAATTATCTCACTCTGGATGGTTCTCTCCGCGTCCAGGTTATACATGAAATAATTCTGAGGGGAATCATAGGAAATGGCATCCTTTAAAATACCTTTCACCGAAGAATTTGCGGCCAGGCTCAAAGACATATCGCTCATCTCATCCAGTATGCTCTCAAACTGGGACACTGCCTTAGATGCCAGCTGTTCCATGGCATTATCTGTCATCTGCCTGGTATTTTTTATCTGAGAGGTGCAGTAGACAGCCAAAAAGGCCAGAAATACCCCAGTAATTATACCTCCGTATACTATCAGAAGCCTTTTCAGATAGCTCACCCTTTTAAGCACCGGCCAATCCTCCTATCCTTTTACAGCACCTGCCACCATGCCGTCTACTATATATTTTTGTCCGCTCAGATACACAACTATAACCGGCACACTGGATACCAGGATATGTGCGCAGACAAGATTCCACTGGGATGAAAATTTTCCCATAAATCCATATACACCCATCACCAGCGTCCATTTATTGGAATCTGTGATCAGGTACAGAGGGAACTGAAAATCATTCCAGATAAACATGAACAATGTCACTGCAATGGTGGTTATGACAGGCTTCGTCAGGGGCAGGATCACCTGTATAAAAAGCCGCATGGGTGTACATCCGTCTACTACAGCAGCTTCATCCATCTCTTTTGGCAGTGACTGGAATGCCCCATAGGAGAGCATCACGGTCATCGGAAGAAAGATAGCCACGTAAACCAGGATAAGGCCCGCATATTTATTATACAGATGGAGTCCTTTGAGCACCTCGATCAGTGATATAAGCTGGACGGGCAGCACAAGGCCTGCCATAAAATATTTGTGTACGATCTTATTCAGCCTGCTCCTGTTCCTGGCAAGAGCAAAAGCCGCCATTGTGCCAAGCCCTGCTGAGAGCAGCACACCACATACGGTGATTATAGCACTGTTCAAAAAGGATGAGAACACTCTTCCCTCAATGAGCACTACTTTGAAATTCTCCCACCTCAGTGATGACGGCAGCTCCATACTCATAATGTCTGCCTCTGCAGGTGTCTTTAATGAATTCAGTATTACCAGCACCATGGGCAGGATCACCAGGAGGCTCAGCACCCACATGACTGCTGCCAGCAGGATCCGTCTTCTCTTTTGTTTTTTCATTGGTCCGCCTCCATTCTGGAAAGTCCTCCGTTCACAATTGCAAAAATCAGGATAATAAATATAGTCAGGCACATATTTGCAGCACTTCCCACTCCCATAGCGCCATTTCCAAGATACTTATAGACCGTGGTGCTCAGTACCTCAGTAGAGAAACCAGGCCCTCCCTTAGTCAGTGCAATGATCAGGTCAAATACCTTCAGCCCTCCGATAACATTTAAAGATATGACTGTATTTAAAGTGGGCATCATCAGGGGCAGAGTTATTGTCCTGAACTTCTGCCAGCCGGTGGCGCCGTCAATAGTTGCCGCCTCGTAATATTCACTGGATATGCTCTGCAGCCCTGCCAGTATGATGATCATGCAGAACCCTGATCCCCTCCATATCTCCACAAAGATAACGGAAGCCATGGCAGTGGACGGCTGCCCCAGCCAGTCATTAGCTCCCAGGGCGGGGCTGAAAATGTGAAACAGTTGGTTGAGAAGCCCTGTATTAGGCATCAGTATGGATTTAAATATAATCCCCACTATAAGAGTGCTTAAAACAGCCGGCAGATAAAAAACTGTCCGCAGGGCATTCCTTGTCCTCATCTTTGTATTGAGTGCAAGAGCAAGAGCAAAACCAAGAGCGGTCTTACATATGGTAGTCAGGACCGTAAATGCAATAGTATTGCCGAATCCGCTCTTAAACATAGAATCTCCAAGCAGTACCTTATAATTCTCAAGTCCGCAGAAGGTCTTCTGCGAGGAATAGATGGTCCAGTTAGTAAAAGAATACAGCAGTCCCAGCACACTTGGCAGGATAAAAATAACAGTATAAATAATAAAAGGTATAAACCAGAAATAATTTGGATATGTTTTCTTTGGATTCATGCAGTACCTCCCCTATAATGCGAAGGGAGCTGCCAGCAGCGGCAGCCCCCAGATTTCTTACTGTCAGAAGCCTTCCATACCAAGCGCCTTACAGATCTGCGCTCTCATAGTATCGTATTCTTTTACCGCTTCTTCTGCAGTCTTATTTCCTATCAGAACCTCCTGTGCCAGCTTGCACAGTCCGTCAAAGTCCTGACCCTGTACGAGTGAATTATGTCCGTAATGGAAAGAGTACTTTCCTGCATTCAGATCCTCTATCAGCTGCTTTGTAGGCGTGAGGCATTCTACCTCCACATCCTTCCACGGTGTGGAAGCTTCACCCATTGCTTTATAAAACTCATTCAGATTTTCCTGCTCCGTACAGAATCTGAAGAAATCCTTTACTATATCCGTGTGCTTACCGTCTTTGGGAATATACCACTGCGCTGTCGTTCCTGCAAAATATGTATCGGCATCTCCTATATAGTAGGGAATAAATATCATGTTTTCAGATGAACCAGGGTATTTTTCTTCCATTGTCTTGTCCCAGGTGGTAAGGCCGATCGTGACTCCACAGAGATTTTCACCAAATGCCTTAAATTCCCCGTCCCAGGAATCAGCCATAGTATTGGCACCCAGCCAGCCCTTTTCATTCCATCTGCGCAGGTCTTCAAGCACGGATGTCATTCCCGGGATCTCTGAATAAGTGATCTCATTTCTATCCAGCTTATTGATCAGTTCCGGATCTGCATCCAGGGCTTTCTGGATTCCTCCGCTTGTCATATTCCCTACCAGCCACGGATCTTTCGAACCGAGATACATAGGCTGTATTCCATTATCCTTTAAGGTCTCAAAGCATTTCTCCAGTTCTTCCTTGGAGGCCGGTATCTCCAGCTTATTATCTTCAAATACCTTTTTGTTGACTGCAAAGCAGAAGTATCCCTGTCCTCCCATGGGGAGTCCCCAGATCTTTCCGTTCACCATCATCGCTTCCTCATTGACCAGCTGGTCCGCCCACGGCTCCTCAGTCAGATCCAGCAGGTTTTCCTCCGGAAGCATGTAGGTGTGCTCCCTCACAGAACCTGAGTTAAAGATAATATCCGGAAGCTCCTTTGTGGCAAATTTTGTCTTTACAAGTTCTGCCGCCGTATCGTCAGGGAGCATCTGAATGTCAAACTTTACGCCTGTCTTGTCTGTATACTTCTGAAAGAGTGCTTCTCTTCCCGGTGTATCCCATCCCTGCGCAAGCACAACACTTAACGTCACGCCGTCATAGTCCAGCGCTGCCGTGGTCTCAGTATCCTTATCCTCCCCGCCCTCTTCTGCATCTTTTTCTGATTCCTTATCCGTCTGGGCTTCTGTGCTCTTCTTAGTGCCGTCCTCTTCTGTCTCTTTTTTCGCCGGGGATCCGCCAGTCCCGCATCCCGCCAGCACAGCACCCGCTGCAAGTACGCCTGATAATAACAGCGCCGTAATCTGTTTCTTTTTCATACTGTATCCTCCTTACACCCTGTTTGTTTGATAGCCTCATTATAATCCGCGCTGCTTTTTTATTACATGAACAATTCATAGAAACCATATGGACTATTTACTCAAGGTGATACACTTCCTCCATCCCCGTCCACCAGCTGCCGCTATCCGGCTCTTCCAGACTCTGCTGGCAGGGTTTTACCACATCCCACCATTTCTGTGTAGCCGGATCGGCAGCCATCTTAGCCATATCCCCCTCGTAATCCTCCCCTGTATACTCATAACATGCAAATAGATATTCACCATAGTGGTAAATACTGTAATTAGTAATATTGCACTCTTTGATCATCCTGTTCACTTCAGGCCAGGGATCAGCGTGATATGCCTTATATTCTTCCAGGCGTTCCGGCCTGATCTTTATTAATTCACCTATCCTTCTCATATATATCCTCCATTTTCTCCGGATGTCCGGCAAAAGTCATACTGTTCACTTCGCAAAGAGTAACCCGCAGGCCACATATTTTTTTCCTGCCCTGGCATAAATTTCTGCCGTATATTCCCCGCCGCTGCCGTCTGCCTGTATTTTGTGCCTACTCTCATTCCTGTTATCTGCTGTTTTGGCCAGCTGCACAGTAAAGGGATCCCTTGCCGTCAGAAGCAGCTTTCCATCCTCTGCCGCCTCAATGTATGCTTTCGTCAGATGCCCGTCCTGCCATTCTATAGATACCCCGAACCCTCCTCTTGCTGTAAGTCCCCTCACTCTGCCGTTCTTCCACCTGTACGGCAGCGCATACAGCAGATCCAGCCGGGCCGTTCCCTGCTCAAAACTGCTCTGCATGAGTAATTCTGCGATCCCGGCTGCTGCCCCCAGGTTCCCGTCTATCTGAAATATCTCCCTTTCTCCCGGTCCCTCTCCCAGCGGGGGATGAAGGTCCAGCAGATTATCATAGACGGAATGTCCCAGCATTTGAGAAAGGCAGTTTTCCGCCGCCTCAGCATCTCCCAGTCTTGCATAGAAATTCACCAGCCAAGCTGCGTTCCACCCTATATGTATTCTCGCGTACTCTGTTCTGCGCTCAATGGTCCTTCTGACAGCAGGAAGCAATTCCTTCTGCCTGTGCCGGCTGATCTGCTGCATGGGATGGAAGCCTGCCAGATGGGCAAAATGTCTGTGCCCGGGATCCGCTTCCTCAAAGTCTTCCAGCCATTCCCTGAGCTGCCCATACCTTCCGGTCTGATAACCCGGCAGCCCTTTCAGGAGGTCTTCTGCCTGCCTCTGCAGATCATCTTCAATTCCAAGCACCGTGCATATTTCCTTCATATTTTCCAGCGCCTCTCTGACCAGCGCTATATCCATTGTGGACGAGGCGCTGACACAGCACTCTCTGCCTCTCTCATCCAGAAACGTATTTTCCGGTGAGGTTGACGGGCAGGTGTGCCATCTCCCATCCGGTCCCTGGACAAGATAATCAATAATAAATTCAACACATTCCCTGCAGACCGGATAGGCGCGCTCCCGCAAAAAACGCTCATCCCTTGTATACAGATAGTGCTGGTAAAAGCTCTGGGCCAGCCAGATGCCTCCCATTGGCCAGAATGCCCACTTCACTTCACCTGATGCCGGAACAGCCTGACGCCAAAGGTCTGTATTGTGGTGCACGGCAAATCCTCTGCACCCCAGCGCTTCTGCCGCTGTTCTCCCTGACAGGCGCAGTTCGTCCTGCATATGGAACAGGGGCTCTTCACATTCCGGCAGGCTGCATGGCCCGCACAGCCAGTAGTTCATCTCTGTATTAATATTTGTGGTCCAGTTGCTGCTCCATACAGGCCGCACATCCTCACACCAGATCCCCTGCAGGTTAGCAGGCTGTGATTCCCTGTGTACAGGCCTCGAGGATGAGATCATCAGATAACGGCCATACTGAAATAACAGACTGTACAAACCTGAGTCATATAAGGCTCCCTCTCCGTCTTTTCTCTGCCCGGAGCCGTCTGCTGCCATCAGGCTGCGTATTCTGTTTAACCGCATATCTGTGGGAAGTTCTTCATAATCCTCATCCCTGTTTTCATTCTCTCCATCCCAGATTACAAGTTCCACCCGCCCATACAGCTCTGCGTAGTCTCTGATATGTTCTTTTTCCAGCTGTTCCCAGCTCTTCTCTGATGACTTTCTCCATTTCCTCATGTTCTCCATATCCAGGTTCTCATAATTCTCTTCCAGAGGCTTTTTATACCCCCTGTAGCCCGTCTCCCCCAGGACCAGCAATGTAAGGTCAGTAAAATTTTCCGCAAGAAGGCTTTCGTCTTCCTCAATGCGGACACTCCCGTCTGTCCTGGTGATACCCATCATCAGCGAAAATCTTATCCCCGGATGTTCCATATCATATTTAACAGGAGTACGGCTCTCCACATAATTTGGTTCCACATGGCCGGGTGCCGTTCCATGCAGACAGACGATCGTGCTCCCCGCTGCCCTGCGGCAGAATGGATGGGGCGTGTTTAAAGAAATCCTTGCTGAAACAGGTATCCCATTGCTGGACAGATGTACCGCCAATGCATCTGCCGGTGCAGAACATATGGCCCTGCTGCTGACCTCTCTCCCCTCAGAGCCGGCTTTTACAGTTGAGAGCGCTGTATCCAGCCGAAGCTCTCTCTCATATTCAAGTGCCGGGAATGAGTTAAGATATTCAATTTCCAGACTGCCCGCCGTGGTATATGATTCATTCCAGGTTCCCAGCATTGTCTCCTTCATTCTCTGCCCGGCCTCGAAATATTTCCCCTCCCACACCAGGCCTCTCACTCTTTCCAGTTCGCCTGGGGGTATGTGCTGGTCTTTCCTCCAGCATTCTTCAGTACCTGACCACAGCGTGTCCATGTTCAGCGTCATTTTCTCCCTGGGATATCCTCCATACACCATAGCCCCAAAAGAACCATTTCCCACAGGCAGGGCCTGGGAAAATGATTCTGCCGGCTGCCTGTACCACAGCCGCGGTATGCTTTTTCCCATCTCATCACCTGCTTTCATTCATCTTCTTCAGCTTCACCCAGACCGGCTTTCTGACCAGACCGGGCGGAGTGAGTACGGAAAGAGCCGACCAGCTGTCACATGACTCGTAGACCGGCGTTGTATGGACATCTATCCTGATCCTGTTCTTACCCGGTTCCAGTTCTAATTCCTGCACATACGGAGGACTGAATAAACGCCCGCATAGCCCTTCATTTACATAAATACTCATGCATCCATCCGCTTCGGGGAATCTTAAGTACCTTTTTTCTCTTTCAGAGGAATCAATCTCCGCCTCATAAATAATAGTCCCGTTAAATTTTTGTGCTGCCGCCCAGCCTGTCAGAACAGGAAATTCTTCTCCCCTGTCAATCCATGCTATACTCTGGCACCCGTCACAGCTGCGGTGTATCTCCCTGGATGAGATTTTCCAGACAGCCTGCAATTCCTCCCCTTCCTCCTCATATGGCAGGTAGACCGGACATCCATCCGGCTCTGTCTCTGTAAATATGATGACGCATGCTTCCTTCGGCTCCAGATTCAGGGGGACTCTGACACCATTGTCCCTCAGGCGCCTTTCGGCAGGCAGCATAAACACTTTATTTTCCATAGCATTGTATCTGACTGCTGTCCATTCACTTCCGTAATAGACAAGGCGGGCATCTGTTTTCTGTGAAGTACTCTCATTAAAGCAGCAGACAGCACATCCGTAATCACTCTCATATGTATAGATCCTGAGAGCAGGACCCCCGTTTTCACAGACTGCCAGAGGATGTATCACAGCTGATGTTTCTTCTGCCAGATGTTCAATATCCGTCTCCTTTCCCGATTCCGCAAGCCGTTTGAGGATCCGGTCTGTATCTCTCCTCTTTTTGGTCCCGCATATCCCTTCAGGTACACCTCCCGCAAAGAAAACAGGGCATCCCGCCTTCCCCAGCCTTATCAGCTCCTCTGCCGCCCAGTCCGGTATCTGTTCACAGAATGGAACAATAACAGCCTCATACCTCTGAGAACCTATTGTCAGTTTCCTCCCGTATTCTGCCTGTACGGGCATTGTCCCTGCCATCAGGTCAAAGGGGATAATATCCGCCTCGATCTGATGCTCCATTAAAGCCCGCAGCGGCTTCTGAAAAAGCATTGTCTTACCTGCCCACCCCGCATCAGCATGGTAGAAGATGGCAGCTCTGGCTGCATATGTCCCTCCGCTAAAGAGATGGCAGATTCTGTTCATATACTTCATCAGCATTGCAAAACAGTGAAACTGGCCATGATGCCCTCCGGCGTAGAAATGAGGCGGACAGTCCGGATCCGGGTATTCCTTGGGTGAAAAGGCATGGGGCACAAAATGATTGATCCCGCGGCTCATCATGTGATCCGCCAGCCATTTCATCAGAGCTGTGCTCTCCTGCCAGCCATATGCCCCGAAAATCTCACAGAGTGAATTCCCCGCCTTTTTTCCGTCAATATGGGCCAGAGAGCTTCCCATCTTGCCCAGGCCATAATGAAAGAACTCCCCGTCCCTGTCTGAGGCCACCCACTGGTGGATCACCTGATCCATACCGGGCATCACCTGCTGCAGAACCACATCAATGCCGGACATGCCCATTTCCCATATACTCCTGAAGTAATGGCCTGTACTGCAGCCAAGCCTTCCATGAGAATTGTCGTCCTCAATAATATGTCCCAGATGCATGACGCCATGATTTCTGCACCAGCTGCCTATCTGGCCGGAAAAAGAACAGGCCAGCTGCTTTGTTGTCTCATCCATATACTCATATCTGACAGAACCTGTCATATCCCCCGCCTCATTCCACAACGCCGGAAGATATTTATAAAAAGAGTTTCCCCATCTGTTCTTAAGCCTCTCCTCCAGTTCGCCGCTCCAGGGGATATACTTCATTCCCCGTCCCAGCCTGGCCTGAAAATCATACCCCGGCAAATTTCCAAATTCAGGCTCATCCGAGAAAAAGCCTGTGAACACTGTCCCAAAATCATCCTTATAATGTTCATAATGTGCCTCATAGACCTGGTCGATCAGCACCTTTACCGAACGGCTGTCCAGGATATTAAAATAATCCAGCTTTCCGTCCCCCCGGTGAGTCGTATAGAATATCATAATCCTCCACAGGCCGTCAGGGATATCTGTCTCCAGCCATCCTCCGTTTATGAGTGAAGTCACATCTATAGCTGTTTCCAGTTCCAGCTCTGCAGAATCCTGGGCTTTTCTTTTAACCAGTACGGTTCTGAGCAGCTGCCCCTCCCCTTCCATCACTGCTTCCACAGGCAGGGAGGCATTTTTCACAGGTCCCAGGACATCTGTGTTCCATACAGTTAAAAACTTATTAGCCAGGGGATTATCTCCCCCGGAAAATGCTCCGTTAGCGTGCCCCGTGGGAAAATGGTCATCATCCAGCAGCCATACCTGCATATTGAACTTCCTGGCATACTCCATGACAAAATCCATGTCCTTCCACCAACCCGGGCCTGCAAAGTCCGGATGCGGCCTGGCCTCTATACACAATCCCCGGACACCGCAGCTTCTGATCTTTTCCATTTCCTGAAGCAGAATATCATGAGGCTCACCATGCATCCACAGAAAAGGATAGATATAATTGCCGCCTCTCTCTTCTAATACTTCTCTGAGTCTGTCTGAACCTGATCTGTTATTTTGTACCATCTTAGGCCCTCCTTCATCTCTCTGGCTTATCCCGGAAGAATACATTTACCCCAAAGGTACCCAGCTTTCTGTGTATCTCTGTTCTGCCATCCATCTCTCTGACGGTCCCTTCCACTGCGGCATCATCCCCGCTCAGTTCTCTCCATTCAGGATCCAGAGCGTACTCTTTCACCGACTCGTCATGATTCATTACAAATAAATAGTCATGCTTCCTGCCGGGCCTGAACACGATCTCAACCTCAGCATTTCCGCTGTCCATACCCGAAGCAGATGCCTGGCTGTACGGGCAGCTGATCCCAGCCTCCCGGACCCAGTCAGCTGTCAGCCTGTCCAGCAGCTTCTGTTCCGGCTCACACCCTGCATAATAGGCTCTGCCCTTTCCTGACTGGCTGCATGTGAGGGCAGGCATCCCCTGATAATACTGATTTCCGTAATATAATAATGGCTGTGCATTTATCGGACTGATAATATCACACCATTTCCTTCCATACCCTGCCGCGTTCCCGTCCTGGTCTGTCAAAACAGCTTCATCCATGAGCAGGCAGTCATATTCGTGTACGTTAATGCCCAGCAAATCCGCCAGATATCCAGGCAGAGTACTCTGGCTGCATACATTTTCCCTGTCCTTTGCCCCTGATCTCATGGTCATGACAAGATGCCCGCCATTTCTTACATAATCCCCGTATCTTCCGGCTAACTCTTCATCCATCAGTATTGACAGCGGAGCAAATACAAGCTTATACTCATCCATCTTATCCCCTTCCCTTATAAAATCTACCGGTATATTCTGGGAATAAAGACTTTTATAGATCATCTGGACCTGCCCCGTGTAAGTCAGCTCAGGGTGGTGGGGCTGTATTTTAAACGCCCAGTCCTGGTCATAGGAAAAGACAATCGCAGTTTCTGCCCTCTGGCATATCCCTTCCATATCCTTCATCACGGGTGCCAGTTCCTGAATCACCCCGGCCAGCTCCCGGAACGTCCTTCCCGGCACGCCGTCATGAGGGAGAATGCCATGCCAGAATTGTTCTGTCCCAAACAGACATGTCCTCCATCTGAAAAATACAACAGCATCCGCTCCGTGTGCTGCCGTCTGATATGTCCACAGCTTCAGCTGGCCCGGCTTTGGTGTGCGTCCTATGATACTTCCACCCGTAGCGCCCGACTGCATCTCCATCATCCAGAATGGTTTCTTTTTCACACTCCTGATAAAATCATAGCAGGCTGCCACCTCATCCGGAGACTGTCCCGGCTGTTCAAAGTAATATCCTGTTGGATACTGGTCATTAGCCGCTATATCCAGCTGCTCTGCCATCTTAAAATAATCCGTCTTATCATAAAATCCCATAAGATTATGTGTAACCATATGTCCGGGACATATGGTTCTTATAATATCCGCCTGATATTTCAAAAAATCTATTACCAGATCTGAACAGAAACGCCGCCAGTTCAGCAATAGAGAAGGATTATGTGCAGTGGGCACGTCCCTGGGGGCTGGTATCTGCTCAAATTTCTGGTATTCCTGGCTCCAGAATACAGTTCCCCAGCTCTTATTCAGCTCCTGTATAGTTTTATATCTGCGCTTCAGCCATTCCTGAAAGGCTCTCTGGCAGGAGGGACACATACACAGATCCTCGTGGCTGTTGCCCAGCTCGTTATCTATCTGCCATCCTGCTATGGCAGGATGGTCCCTGTAGTGCCGGGCCATCGCTGTGACCAGCTCTCCCACCGCGTTTCTATAATCCTGGCTGCTATGGCAGTCATGGTGACGCCCGCCAAACCCCTTTACCATGCCATGGCTGTCCACCGGCAGGATGTCAGGATACTTTTCTGTCAGCCAGGCCGGCGGAGCTGCCGTGGGTGTTCCCAGGATTGTACTGATACCATGCCGGTACATTACAGAAACCGCCTCATCCAGCCATTCAAAACAGAATACCCCCGGCTCAGGTTCTATCCTGCTCCAGGCAAATTCCGCCATCCGAACTGCTCCGATCCCCATTTCCTCCATTAGTTCCGCATCTTTCTCCAGCCTTTCTCTGCCCCAGTGTTCGGGATAATAATCCACTCCAAATTGAAATCCCACTATTTCTACCTCCTCTGAATACTTTCCTGATTGAATTATAGAAAAACCGGCCTTGTGAGTCCATAGAATATATGCAGGGGACAGTTGGAGAATTTATCGGAAAGGAAAAGACATTTCAGGAGTAAACCCGTTCATTGGATAATGATTTGCAAGAGGTGTTCGTGACTATGAAGCCAAACAGAAAAAGAATACTGAACTGCAGGAGGCATACAACAAGCTGCTTGAATCGTATAATATCTTAAAAGATGCAGAAACTATTACTGCTGTCCCAAAAAGAGAAGAAACCAATTGACAATTTGGTACATACGCCATAGAATGAAAATAATAAGAGAAATATACGCCGTAAGGGTATTTTATTAAGAAAATTTTTCGCCGTAAGGGCAACATGAAAAGGCACTCATGAATGGGTGCCTTTTCATGTTGCCCAAATCTAATCTTTTTTATAAAATATGGTTTTATACCCACCAGTCCGAAATACATGTATTAAAAAGCATTTGGCAATTTTATCAGAAAAGCAAAGACATTTACCTTCTCCCCTGCTATAATATTAATAAATAGTTATTATCCGCAGAACCACACTTTCGGCGGAGCCGTAAATAGTAACCATAAATATATCCGGCCTCTTATTCTGCCTCTGAAGAAAGGAATTTATCATGCTTACAAAAATAAATGATATACAGAACAATCACGCATACAGCAAAGTAATACCTGAGCTGTTCGCAAACTGGGAGGAGACTATAATCTGGTCCTGTCTTGATGGGACTATGGGCGATATCTACGTGAAGGACACAGGGGATCTCGTTTCTGCCATGGCCGTACTGGGAGATTTCTGTTTTTTTGCCGGAAAACCAGATTTGGAGCTGGTGGAGTTTGACACAGAGGACCGCCCTGACTACCTTATAATGGTTCCTCAGACAGAAGAATGGGGAAGGTTCATTGAGCAGATCTATTCTAACAGGGCCAGAAAGACTGTACGCTATGCAATCAAAAAGGAGCCTGACATCTTTGATTATGCCCGGCTAAAGAGCGCCGTGGATTCTCTGGATCCGTCATATTCCATGAAGCTGATCGATGAAGAACTCTATCATTATTGCAGAGCAAATCTCTGGAGCAGGTGCTTTGTCTCCTTATATCCGGATTACAAGACATATAAGAAGCTGGGACTGGGTGTTGTCATCCTCAAAGATGGAGAACTCGTCTCCGGCGCATCCTCTTATTCTACATACAGGGAGGGTATTGAGATAGAAATAGATACCAGGGAAGATTACCGCAGAAGGGGGCTGGCGTATGCCTGCGCCGCAGGACTTATTCTTGAATGCAAAAAGCGGGGGCTGTATCCCAGCTGGGATGC
This sequence comes from Murimonas intestini, assembly GCA_003148945.1. GTDB lineage: Bacteria > Bacillota > Clostridia > Lachnospirales > Lachnospiraceae > Murimonas > Murimonas intestini. The sequence continues at coordinate 232,516 of QGGY01000004.1, forward strand.
CCAAAATAAGTGGTCTGTCGCCCTGGCGGAAAAACTGGGTTATCATTATGATCATGAATATACGGCATATGAAGTCTTCTGTAACCGTGCTTAATGAAGCAGAACTATTTGTCATGAAGCAAAAAAGTGCCATTTCTCCACTGAGATTATCACCGGAGAAATGGCACTTAAACGCTGTAACTGGCAGCCTTCTAATTATTTTACTACTTTAATGTTGCCTGAATCAGCGCCCTGTGATCGCCCTCAGCCAGCTCCCTGACTCTGTCTGTGGAGAGACCCAGAGCTTCGCTCATGCGCTCGCCGTATTCCTTGTCCGCCCAGTAGCAATGGACAGCATGGCGGTACTTTATATTTTCAGTGACAGGCTGGATGTTGCGGGCAGTATTTTCTATGAGGAGGGCCTTCTTGTCCTCTGTCATGATACGCCATAGATCACCGCCTGCACGGAAACAGTCATCGGTGGGATCATCCGCCGGATCGTATGCATACATAGCGCCTGACAGATCCAGAGGCGGTTCCATGACTTCTGGCTGGGCTGCCCAGACACCTGCGCTGTTAGGACTGTAGGCCGGAGCACCGCCATAATTGCCATCCACCCGCATAGCCCCGTCCCGGTGGTAGTCGGCTACATGTGCATGTTTTGCCTGGTTGACCGGGATCTGGTTTGCATTAACGCCAAGGCGGTAACGGTGTGCATCTCCATAGACAAACAGCCTTCCCTGCAGGAATTTATCCGGCGAAAAACCAATGCCGGGCACTACATGGGCAGGAGTAAATGCTGCCTGCTCCACCTCAGCAAAATAATTCTCAGGCCAGCGGTTTAATTCCAGTTCACCCACTTCAATGAGAGGAAATTCTTTGTGTTTCCAGATTTTAGTGATATCAAAAGGATTTTCATAGTGCTTTTTCGCCTGTTCCTCAGTCATCACCTGAATATACATAGTCCACTTAGGATAATCCCCTCTCTCGATCGCTTCAAAAAGGTCACGGCCTGCGCTTTCACGGTCATTTGCACAGACTGCTGCCGCCTCGCCATCCGTCAGATTTTTGATGCCCTGCTGGGTGCGGAAGTGGAATTTTACCCATACACGCTCATTCTTGGCATTGTACATTGAGAAGGTGTGTTCTCCATAAAAATGCATATGCCTGAATCCGTCCGGGATGCCCCGGTCTGACATGACGATAGTGGTCTGGTGGAATGTCTCAGGCAGAAGGGTCCAGAAATCCCAGTTGTTCTGGGCGCTGCGCATCCCTGTGCGCGGGTCGCGCTTGACAGCGCGGTTTAAATCCGGGAAGTTATGTACATCACGCAGGAAGAAGGTAGGAGTATTGTTTCCGACCAGGTCCCAGTTGCCTTCTTCTGTGTAAAACTTAACAGCTACGCCCCGGATATCCCGCTCTGCATCAGCAGCCCCGCGTTCACCCGCTACAGTAGAAAAACGAATGAACAGTTCAGTCTCTTTGCCGATCTCGGAAAAAAGCTTTGCCTTAGTGTAGTTCGTGATATCGTGGGTCACAGTAAATTTACCGTAGGCGCCCCAGCCCTTTGCATGCATCCTGCGCTCCGGAATCACTTCTCTGTCAAAGTGGGCCAGTTTTTCCAGCAGCCATACATCCTGCAGCATCACCGGCCCGCGCGGGCCTGCTGTCATAGAATGCTCATTTTCGGCGACGGGTGCGCCTGCCTCATTGGTCAGCTTCTTCAAATCATCCATTTTAAATCCTCCTTTGTGTTTTATAATACATCTCTTGTTCCCGTGTGTTATCTTCTCCTTTCTGTCATCCGGCCACTGTCCACATACGCAATGGCTTCTGAAACTATAACGGTCAATATCTATACTTTCTATCGTATCAGGTACCATATACACTGTCAAGGAACATTGGCGTCACTGTTCACACGTCACTGAGAATAGTGAAGGCAGTCCCTCCCGTTGCCTTCCCGGAAATAAACAGCTATAATAGAAATATCTTTCCCATCACATTAAGGAGGCCCCATGAATTACAAGACTCTGGAACAGCTTTTACACACTATAGAACCGGCAGAAAAAATATATTTAGAAAAACCTTTCTTTTCTGACTCTTTTTCTATCAAAGATTATATTACGACCGTATATATGATGGACGGCGGAGCTTCCGGCCTTTTTAAGTATACGCCCCATCCTGAGCTTAAGCTGACAAAGACCGGCCGTTTCCGGCCGGTCCTGCCTCATATCCATCCATGGATAGAGCTGGGTTATATGTTTTCCGGGTCCTGTGAGCACATGGTGCGGGACCGGGTCTATACTTTGAAAAAAGGACAGATCTACATACTTGATTCCGATACCCCTCACTCCATTGGTTATCTGGGCGAAAATGATATCCACATCAGTATCGTGATCAATAAACCTTTCTTTACAGAAGTCTTTTTCCACCACTTCTCAGAAGAAAGCGTACTGTCCCGCTTCCTGTCCGACGCCTTGTCAGCCATGGCTTCACATGACAATTACCTCTTCTTTCCTTCAGAGGACAACAGACGTATTCCTTTCATTATGAATGAGCTGATGCTTGAGCATCTGTCGCCCTCAGGCAATGCTCCATCTATTGTCAGCAGCCTCATCAGCCTTTTATTCCTGGAACTGGTAAACGTCTATGAACAGCAGAGCTCACAGGACACAGAATCACCACTGATACCGATCCTGAGATATATAAGAGCCAATTACCTGACCTGCAGCCTGATATCCACCGCCAGAGCATTTTCACTGAATCCCAACTATCTGACTACCATGCTGAAGAAAAAGACAGGAATGACTTTTAAGGAACTTATCCAGCAGCAGCGCTTTCTCTCCATTACAGGCCAGCTGCAGAACACCGGCCTGTCTATAGAAGAGATCGCACATTTAAACGGATATGAAAATACTACTTATTTTTATAAAAAGTTCCGCCAGGAATATCACTGCTCGCCAAAAGAGTTCCGTGAAAGATACAGGCGGACAGGCCCCAGCAGACCTGAAGGCTCCTGAGGCATGGCTCTGTCAAAGATGTTTCCCTGCCTCTCTTTTGCAAGCGTATTTGTTACCTTTACAAGCAGCCTGTTTTCACCTTCCCTGCATCCTCTTAGTTCAAAGGTATACGGCGGACATATCCTGATCCCTGCCGGGATACCGTTTACTGATACCTCGCCTGTCTCATACACATCACCCAAGTCAAGGAACACGTCCCCCAGCGTTTCCTCCTTTTCCAGGAAAAATGATTTCTCATAACTGACAGTTCCTGAATAATCAGGGAGTATATCCGGTCCTGAAATATTGACTAATTCCGTGATGTCCCGCAGATACTTATGCTCGCCGTCCGGTCCGTCTGCGGATATCTGCCAGCCGCCTTCAAGGGACAGTATTTTTCCGGAAATATCAGGCCGCTTATCCGTCTCTTTATCCAACTCTTTATCCGCCATCTGATCTGCTACTGTCATCTCCTCACCCATAACCGGGATCCTTCTGCTGATAACCGCATCTTCCGGTGCATGCAGCACGAAGAGTGACTGGTAAGGCTCAAGAATCAGTTTAAAGACAAACCCTTCCTTTATTTGTTTTCCTCCGGCTGCATAATACTTATCCTCCATAGCATCATAGAAGACAAGATTTCCTTTTTCCTTCAGCGTGATCTCTGCCCTGACTGTCTGGTACTTGCTCTCATTTGTAAAGAAGTATATGCTCTTCTTTTCCTTCTCATAATGCAGGCATCTCAGGTCAGGATATGATTTATCTGTCCTGATATCATTAAAGCCTCTCTCCTTCATCCACTCAGCTATCTTATCCAGCCCGCACACGTCAATGCCTGGATTATCCCGCAGTACATCAAGTATACCGGCATCACCATATTTGTAATATACATGCTCAGGATAATCGTCCACAAACAGAACGGGGATACCGTCCTTCGCGGCCCTGTCAAAGGCAGCCAGCAGCGCCTCTGGAAGGCACTGTGCATACGGAACAATGAGTACGTCATAATATTCATCCCCAATATGCAGGCGTCCATCCTCAGCTGAAAGGCCTTTGCCGTCCGCAAAGCAGTCGCCCGGGATCACATCACAGTCAATCTGAGACTCCATAAGAGCCCTGACTGCCTTCTCAAATGGCTGGTACCTGCCTCCCCACTCGGCCTCTGCATGATAGAGAACTGCTGCTGTAGCATGATGCGTACCGCCGCTTAACAGATGACACACCCTGTTGGCATAATCTGACCATTTTCTAAAATATTTCCATTGAGGATTTTCTCCTCTGGCGTAAAAGTGAGGCGGACAGTCTGGATCCTGATACTTTGGTGAAAAAGCATGGGGAACTAACACATTGATTCCTCTCACGCAGACATGGTCTGTCAGCCATTTCATCAGCTTCAGGCCTTCCTGCCAGCCATATGCGCCGAAGATTTCACATATGGTGATCCCTTTTTTGGCCGGGTCCAGATGTGCTGCTGAGGAAGCCATCTTACTGAGCCCCCAGTAGAAGAACTCTGAATCCAGATACCCAAAGGGCGTCGTGTGGAAGCCGTCCTTGTATTCAGGCCAGACCTGGTACACCACATCCAGTCCTGCCGTATCAAATCCCTCCATACTGCGGAAATAATGTCCGGGTCCGAAGCCCAGTCTGGCATGCGCTCCGTTATCCTCCACAATATGGCCGATCACCTTCACCCCATGAGACCTGCACCATTTTCCTATCTGTCCGGTAAAATCCCTCGCAAACAGCTTTGAGACAACATTCATGTATGCGTACTGCACATCCCTGCACACCTCGTTCTCACTGCTCCACAAAAATGGCAGACGGCAGCTCATGCCGCCCGGGTATTCCTCCTCCAAAGCCTCCATGACTTCCTCGCTCCAGGGATATACATACCCTGTTTTGCCAAGAGTTGTCTCATAGGAGGAGGCGCTTCCAAAACGTGGTTCATCTATAAAAAATCCTTTTATTGTCTTCCCGAACTCCTCTTTATACCGCTTATAATGCTCTTCATAAATTATATCAATATAATGTCCTACTGCATCATAACTGATGGGATTCACATAGTCCTTAGTCCACTCTTCTCCGCCATTTCTTGTAATGATCAGAAGGAATATCCTCCATGGCCCTTCCGGTATATCCCAGTACAGCATTCCATCCTTCACAAGACTCGTCAGATCTGTGAGCGTCTCCTCCTGCAGCTTATCATTCCCATTAGCGCGCCTGCCGGCTATCACCCTGAAAAGCTGATCCCCCTCTCCCAGCCACTGTCCTATCTGCAGAGATGCCCCCTTTAATGGACCCACTGCATCTATCTGCTGTTTGGAAAGATAGCGTTTTCTGGAGTCAGGATACAGCTCCCGTATCCTGCCGGCCCCCAGCCCGCTTGGATACGCATTATCATCAAAGATCCACACATCCATGCCCCGCAGCTTTGCCTCTGATAAGATAATATCCAGATCCCTCCACCATCCAAAGCTTAGGAAGTCCGGATGCGGACGTGATTCCACGATAAAGCTTCCTATTCCGCCTTCGTGCATCCTGGCTATCTCTTCCCTTAAAACGCTCTCCTCCTCCCCGTGCTGCCAGAACAAGGGGCAGAGTGAGCTTGGTATTTCCTCACCGGACATAAATATATTTGTATTCCTGTTCTTCATTGCCGTACCCTCCGTCACATTAAGATAAATGTTTAGTTTCTTCACATTAATATACTTATATCTTACTCAAAAAGAGAGGCCGGGACAACATTAAAACCTCTGGAGTTTTTGTATGGGAGCTGAAGTTTTGCTGTCCGGATGTTAAATGCCTTTTAAATCATATATAATAAATTTTATGAATAAACACCTGTAACTTTTTTCATTTACAAACGAGTAATAAATATAGAAGGAATAATACGAGGGGGTGGACAGTATGGAAGACGATAATGAGTTGATGCGCCTTGTTCAGGACGGAAGCCACAGAGCTTTTGAACAGCTCGTTTTGAAATACAGGAAGCATGCTGAAATGTTCTGCAGTTCCATTATCAGGGACAGTACTGCCGCCCAGGATATTGTGCAGGACTCCTTTGCAGACATATACATACAGCGCATGCGGTACAAATTCAGCTGTGGGTTTCAGACTTACTTGTGGACTGTCATCAAAAATAAATCTATAGATTACCTGAGAAAGAAAAATCATCAGCCTGAAGTCAGTATAGAAGGAGTTGATGAGGGGGTAAGCAATGATTCTCCGGAACAAATATACTTAGTACATGAGAGAGAACTGCAGATCCGGCAGCTGATGACAGCTCTTAAGAAAGAATACAGGGATGTCCTGTACCTGTACGCTGTGGAGGATCTAAGTTATCAGGAGATTGCTGTGCGTCTCAATAAACCGCTGCCGCAGATCAAAATTTTAATATACAGGGCGCGGAAAAAGGCGTCCAGGCTAAAGGAGGAGTGGAAAAATGAATGATCAGGAATATTTATCAGGAGTATGGCAAAAAGTCGATGAAAAAGAGATGGCAAACCAAATCGTTGAGTATATGGATACCCTGCCAAAGAAGATAGGACCCAGGGAATTTGCTGCCTGCCTGTTTAAAGAGATCGGTATCATGAACCTTTTCAGAAATACCCGCGATGTCATGTTTATTTCCTACGCTGTCACATTTCTCTTAATGTATGGCAGCACACAATATGTACTGGGGCGGGCGGAAGAAATCTATGGGCTTGCATTTCTTATATCACCCATACTTTATGGATGCACATTTACGTTAAGTTGTATAAAGGAAAAACAAAGAAATACCCTGGTAATACAAATGTCATGCAAATATACTTTTATACACATTATCTCACTGAGGATGGCCGCAATCAGCTTCTTAAGCCTGGCAGTAAATTATATATATGTCTGGGGGTTAGCCAGGATCTATCCCGTAAGCTTTTCAAGGCTTCTGATCCTTACCTTTACGGCCCAGGTTCTCTTTGCATCCATAATGTCCGGAATACTTTTCATTACAAGCCGGATTGTCTGTCTTTTAAGCGTACTGGTTATATGGTATCTGGTGAACGGTATTTTATATAATGGGATCCGCAGTCTGTATATACGTTTCATGGAAGGCACTTCCCTGCTTATATTTTGTATGATTTCTCTGATCGCGCTGATTTTATATATCAGCATAATTAAAAATATGATGGAGGAAAAAAGGAGGTATCACAATGCTGCAAATATGTGACGTAACGAAAAAGTACGGTGATTTTACCGCACTGGAACACTTGAGCCTGAATCTGGAGAATGGAATACATGCCCTGCTCTCCCCTAATGGAGCCGGAAAGAGCACACTGATGAAAATGATGGCAACCCTTTCCTTTCCCACCAGCGGAAAGCTATTATGGGATGGAAAGGATATTTACAAGTTGGAAGATAAATATCGTGAAAAGATAGGATATCTCCCTCAGCAATTCGGCTATTACAGAGATTACACCCCCACGCAGTTTTTAGAATATCTGTGTGTATTAAAAGGTATTGATAAGAAAACACGCAGCAGCAGGATCAAAGAAGTTTTAGATATGGTTGCCCTGACAGATTCCTCCGGCAAAAAAATGCGGAAATTTTCAGGGGGCATGATTCAGCGTGTCGGCATTGCCCAGGCTCTGCTAAATGATCCGAAACTGCTGATATTAGATGAACCAACCGCCGGGCTGGATCCAAAAGAACGTGTTAGGTTTCAGAATATTCTGTCCTCACTATCACGTGATAAGATCGTCTTGATTTCCACACATATTGTATCTGACATTGAATTTATTGCAAACCAGATTATCATGCTCAAAGACCACCGTCTCCTGTATGCTTCCGGGGCTGATGAAATCCGCCAGGTTCTGCGCGGAAAAGTTTATGAATGTACATTAGACACGTCCAGAACAGCTTCCTTTGAGGAACAGCATCAGGTTGTAGCAAAACGCCAGGAAGGCGGTCAAGTGATTGTAAGATTTATCAGTGAAAAACAAGAAGACCCACGCTGGACTTCCTGTTTTCCCACACTGGAGGATATTTTTCTCTATGTTTATAAGGAGTAGATTATGAGAGAAGAGATAAAGAAAAGCTGGAGAGGATATTTCATTCCTGTTTTCTGCCTGGGCTGCCTGCTGTTAAACTGCTATCTGCTTCTGGGCAGATGGGAATACAGAGATGACATACAGAAGATCAATAGAATGGCTTCAGAAACAGGAACCAGAATAACCAATAGTATCATACAGGATTATGAAAAGTTCTGGACTGAGAAAATGAACACATCCGGCATGAAATGGGAAGAGTTAGAAGGATTTATCCGGATGGCACCCGGATTATTTGAAAATGTCAGCCTGGAGGATATGGCCTATTCTTATATATCAGACAATCATCTGTCAGGAGAAGCTGCCGAATACGCTGTATCACTGTATCATGGACTGGAAGGGCGGAAGCAGGAGATCAGCGCAAATGAAGCAGGTACGCTCTTCCTGCCCGCAAGTATGTCTTATTTTTCCTATCTGTCTGTATATATCCTCTTTATTACTGCAATAGAAACGATTGCAGGCTGCGTGCTTATAACTGTAAGAAATACTCACTTTGAAATAAACAACAGGACGGAAGCAGTCATTTATACAACGTCAAAAGGCAGGCGGACTATTACAGATAAACTAACATGCAGTATCCTGGATGGCATCTTTATCTCAGCTATCCTTTATGGCATAACATTCATTTTATTAACTGCAGTTTATCCAGTCAATAATCTCTTGACTGCGCCTGTCAGCTCAGGCATGAATGAACTCGGCGGCTCGCCTTGCATCAGCAGCTGGCCTATTTCTATAGGCGGATACTTTCTGTTAAATTTTATAACTGCATCAGGGCTGGGGATTGTTTTTGTATTGCTTGCCTTTACGTTATCTGCAGTGATCAGGAATTCTTTTCTGGCTGTGCTTCTGGTCCTGGCCGGTACTTCCATTATACGGATTGCCGGAATGAATATGCCTTTATCTGTCATGTCATACTTTTATGAAAAATATAATCCTGTGGACTGTCTTCTGCAGGCCGGAAAATGGTTTATCAGCTGCTCCTCCTCGGTTTCACTTCCATTTTATGAATCGGGTACAATTATATTATGGAGCATGATCCTTGGAAGTGCCTGTATGATTATGATCCGGCGGTTTAACCGGCAAGAATTATAGAAAGGGGTGTCAGAATGTTAAAATCGGAAATGCGAAAGCTCCTGAGCCTTCCCAGGCTGCTTATACTGATAATAGCTTTTGTTATATTTTATATGTTGTTCTTCAGGCCAAACCTGGATATTGCAAAACAGGATACAAGTTTATCAATACAGTATGAGATATCTGAGGATCTTATTGAAAAATATGGAACTGAATTAGATTTCTCAGAATATGAAGATTTATGTGCAAATATCCCGCAGAGACCAGAGAGTGAAATTGACAGATGGATCCGTAAACATGAGGAATACACAGAGTTAGGCATCACTACTTTTGAGGACCTGGAAAAAGCACTGGAAAGTCTTCCTACTGAAACGGCCGCAATTCTGTCTGGTAACTTAAATATCGCTTTCTCACAGGATGAACAAGCTGATATACGGCATGAACTGTTAAAAATCCAATATCTGGAATCAATCGCAGAGGAATACAGCACCCGGCAGACAATAAATGGCTCCATCGGCAGTGGACAGCTCTCCTCACGTACTCTAACTGAAATGGAACTGCAGAGTCTTATGCCCGATTACCCCGTTACATACTTTCTGCGTTTAGTCTCAGACTACTTTCTTTTCATGGTCTTCAGCTTGATCATGTTAATTGTACCCTACTCTGTAAAGGATAATATGAATAATATGAAGCCGCTCCTCTATACAACAAAAAGAGGACGCCATTTATATAAACTGAAAAGAAATGCCGTCCTTTTGGGATGCCTTATTATTATCACTGCAGAGATCGCTGTTCTATTTCAGTTTACATGGAGAAATAATTTCTGGTTCTGCAAGGACTGCTATATAACTGGCTTTTATAGTTCATTTATAAGCGCTTTCCCGGTTACGTTCGGTAATTATATGATGATATGTGCCGGAACTCTTCTGATTCTGTGCATACTGCTGGCAGGGATTATCTTCGTCCTGGCCGAGATTAGCGGAAATTATGTGGCTGCCTTAGCCTGGCAGCTGCCAGTCATAATATGCACATTTATTTTCTCCATTAAATTCGCAGTACATTTTTTTGACATATCACAGGGATTTTCCGTACCATTACTGCTTTTATTTACTTCTGCTGCAAGTGCCGGAACCTTGTACTTCTACAGACACCGTGAATTATTCAGGACCGGGCTGTTTTAAGGTTACTATTCACACGTCACCATCCCGCGAGGTGTTTTCATGCACGTTTTGCGCGAAAATTCCTAGGGCTGCAGCGCGAAACAGCGTTTTTGCCGTTTCTGTGCATCGCGGAGCGTGTTACTGGTCACTCCGTGACCAGTAACGTTTTAAGCCCGGCCTTCTCAAAAACATGCAGATAGATATGTGACATCATATAGGCAGTACCTGACACTCCAACTACCAGCAGCACCGGGATTGTAAATGCCGGGTATCTCACTGCCATCAAAAGAATTACTCCTTCCCCGGCCAGCAGCACTGCAGACCACGGAAGGTTTGCAACTGCCAGAAGAGCTGCCAGCCTGAGTGCATTTGTTTCTATTCCTTTTCTGGTCATCAGGGGAACAATATACAAAAATACGAGCATTAACAATATCTCACACACCATGATTCCCACCACAAGAGCTTCCCTTCCGCCCTCCGAAATATATTGGCCGTATACAAATGCTGCTGCCAGCACTGTCTGGCAGGTGAGAAAGGCCATCCACCCCACCGTAGCTCTCTTCATATTATCCAGATATGCCCTGATGAATGTACGCACCACATAGGATTCCCTGTTTTCTGCCATTTCCATAGTAACCTTATAGAGCGCCGCCGTGGACGCTCCGATGGTAATTATTGGAATGGAGCAGAGAATCCAGAGCAGGTTCAGGATCATCAGATCTGCCAGCTTTGACATAAACCTGAAAAATTTACCGTCTATTGCAAACCAAAGACCCCGCGGCTCATTGCTCGCGGAAATAAACGTTCCATACCGCTTCATGCTCCCTCCTCCGCCGGAAGTTCCGGGTTTTCTGAGAAGTGTTTCAGGATCACAAGGTTATCGCAGTCTGAGCTGTTTGTTATCCTTATGCCCTCCCTTGCTGCCCTCTCTGTCACAAAAAACTCATCATTTGTCAGCTGCCCATATCTTATCTGGGCCGGTGACTCCATATCAAACTCTCCGAATCTGCCCTTCCCCTGGATACAGATAGTTCCATAGGCCGCAGCGTCCCTGACTGTCACGCTTCTGCCCGGGTACACCATCAGGCGCTTTGCACAGACTACATCCGACTTGTAGCAGATCCACTCTTCCCTGTATCCTTCATCTTCCATCTCCTCAACAGGGCGCACCAGCTTCGGCGCCATAAAACGGTTCTTATGGAAATCCGGGTCCACGTTCATATCCCAGTCTATTACTTCCAGCAGGTATTCATAATTTCCCTTCTCCTCCTCCGGACAGTTTTTCCAGAGCAGATCTTCCTCCAATACCTGTCCATTCATCAGGACAGACTGATACATGGCATAGACGTCTGAAGCAAACTGCGGCTCGTAAGTGCAGAGGCTGCCCGGCGCATGCATGACTCCCGGCAGCACATCATATCCCGTGTCCAGAACGAGCTTATACGCCCTTGACAGATCCAGCAGCTTATTATCACCCTTTGTAAAATTCTTCAGAGCATCTAACACCTGCTCCTTTGATGTCTCCGGGTTGAAACCGAAGAATGTAAACGGAAACTCCCCTCCATGATTATTCAGCTGTGACGGATAAAAATACATCTCCGGCTTACCCGCTGCCCCTACTCTTTTTGCATGCTCATCCCTGTGATGGATGTGGTGGGGCAGAGGGCCGGCATTGTCAAAGAATTTAGAGAACATAGGCCAGCGTCCGTATTTCTTATATAAATGTTCCCCTATGATTTCCGCCCCCAAAAGCTCTACCGCATCCCTCAGCAGGATGCGCTTCTTTCCATCTGCCACAATATAGCTCAGCCCCTCATCCTCTGCTGTTTTTGGCCCGTTCTCTGCCCAGGTTGCCGAAGAAAACCACCGCTCATCGATCCCGCCCCTGTCGGCGCCCAGCGCATAATAATCATCCGGATGCAGTTTTATGCGTTTTCCCGGCCTGCAAAAAGACCTGGATACCCATACAGGCGCCAGCCTCAGCACCCCTTTTCCCTGCTCCAGGGCCTTTTCGGCCCATGTCATTTTATCTGTCATAACTTTATCCCTCCTGATCATATGTCCATATTTTGTAACTATTCAGCAGGGCTGTGCATTTACTGCTCAGTCCTTCCACTTCGCCAGAACCATGGCATATATTGAAAATGGCTCCAGAGACACACTGGCTATTCCGTTCTTCCAGGTAAAAGACAGCTCCTTTTCATCCGGAAGCAGCCATACCTTTTCCGGCGCTTGCTCTGCACGTATTTCCAGACATATGCCCGGCGTGTCGGGAATGCTGTACCCTTCTCTTGTCTCAATGACACCCAGCAGAGCTTCTTTCTTTTCCTCATCCCTGAACATTACGCATTCCACAGTCTCCGGCGCATCCGCCCTAAAACAGAACTCACCGCCGGCCAGCATTTTTATAATATTAGTAAAAACAGCTCCATGCTGGCTGCGCCCGGCCCTCTCTATGGGCAGGGCCGAGTAGACTGCCCGTCCCTTACCGTATCCCGCCAGGATCATTCCCGGCTCCTCTGTGGGGATTCCCGGCGGATTGGCATGGATAGTGGCAAATTTATAAGCAGGTCCGTTTACATCCACATACTCCTCCTCATGGATATCTGCAGGAAACATAGACCACCTGATCCCGGGTAGTGTATATGGGAATGTGAGATTTGCCAGCACTTTTCCTCTGAAGCCTTCCTTTAATTTAACGGCAGGCTCAAACATTACCAGGGGATATTTTTTTGTGAAATATCCTTCCATCACATTATCCTCCCCCTCCTCCGGGGCCAGGTAGGTCATCCTTCCATCTGTATATCCATCAGCCTCAGCGCCAAAGATCTCCTTTAAAAGCCTGGGATGGCACTGTCCGCTCAGATACAGGCTGCCGCCTCCCCTTACATAGTCAAGGATCAGCTCTGCTTCTTCTCCACTCATACCAGGGGCATCCGGTACCGCCAGAACCCTGTGCCCAAACATTTCCTGCCGTTTCCAGTTATTTATGATCCCATACGGGATATGAGCTGCCGCCAGGATATTCGCCGCACCCATCAGGGCATCATAATGGGGCATGCCGCCGCCGCTGCCGGTATCTCTGTCAAGCCTGTGGTCCATCACATGAATCCCATTGGCATTTGGGTCAAATTTTCCGTTCAGATTGAAGTACAGGCTCACATCATAAGCCTGCACTCCCCTGTTGAGATAGGGCTCATACTTTTTGGCCTCCCCGTAGATCTCCCCCATGAGGGAGTACACTCTCTTATCCACTGTCCCCGCCGGATCAATGGCATCGATGAGCAGGCTGGCCCCGTGGTGGATGTATGTCATTCCAACGCACTGACGCAGCTGGTCTTTTGTCTTTGTGGAAGTATGCTCCGCCAGAGTAGGATAACATCTTGACGTCATATACTGGAAGGGCTGGTTCTGGGTCAGGTTATACCAGGCTTTGCAGGCGAAGGACTGCTGCCTGAGCCCTCCGTACAGATCCGTGCCGATATAATCGCTGGCCAGAGATACATTCTCATTGTTCCCAAACCTCCAAAAGGCGATAGAATTGCCATACTGGTGCTCCACTGTGGCATCAGGCCTGTATTTATGTACTTCGTCCGTACACAGACGGGCAAATTCATAGATCCACTGGTGCCTTTCACGATCAAACTCTGTCCAGCGCTCATCCCGCCAGTCCACAGTCTGCGGCATATCTCCCTCATTTTTTTCGGCCCAGCGCTTTTTGCAGGAATCACAGTAGCATACCTCCGGCCAGAATGTCATATCAAAGAACACGCCTTCAAAATCAAAATATTCACAGAACTCTTTTATCTGAGCCTTTACGAAATCTCTGTACCCTTTACTGTTTGGGCAGCAGAGCCCATACCTGCCGCCGTGGTCCCTGGAACCCTGGCCGTAAGCATCCCGCATCCTCCACTCGGGATGCCTGTCATATTCCCTGTTATTAAATATAATGCTGTAATAGACCACAACGCTCATTCCGTCCTGATGGCAGAGATCTATCAGGTGCCTGATCTGATCTTCTTTTCCTGTAAAAGCCCTGTGCATCACTCCCGTCTTAGTAGGCCAATAGCACAGTCCCACGTGAGACTGGATATAGATCATAGGTGCGCTCACCTGCGCCCTCTTCAGCATTCTGAAATATTCCTCCGGGTCAAACTCCGCCATAAACGAATCATCCCAGTCCTCAATGTGCATATCCAGCAGTGTCCTTCTGTACCTGCTCTCATACCATTTCCCCATTCTGCTCCTCCTTCTCTTAGAACCGGCGGTACTTGACCAGGCCCAGCTTATCCTTAAGAACCTCCAGGGCATCATACTGCAGCGGCAGCCTCATAGGCAGATCTACCCTGGTGCGCTCTATCGCACTAACATACATCGCTTCTAAAATCTCATAACCATGGTACGCCTGACTCAGGCTGCACGGGTGTCCGTCCTTCACTTTGTTCATCCAGTCTGCAAAGTCTTTTGTGTAACGCACCTGTGCATCATACTGTTCCTTTTGGAAAAAGTCATGGTAGTCACCTTTACGTATATCCGGTGAGGTGAGAGGTGAGAACACTGCATATTTTCCATTGCAGGAAGCCCACGCATATCCCTTTGTGCCGTAGACAGTAAGCCTGTCATCGGTCCAGTACGCCGCTTCTGCGGGACCATGGGTAAATCCTGTATTGTGCTCCTCATGCCTGGCTGCAAAGTAGCCGCACTCCAAAGTCATCCTCACTCCGTTCTCGCATATCATCTGCCCCATTACATAATCCGGGGATGGATGGGAATCGTCCAGGTAAAAGTTTCCATGTACATGGCCGGTGACACTTAAAACCCTCTTACCCCCATTTGCCCAGAGCAGATAATCAATGTAATGTGTCCCCAGCTGTGAGGCCTGCGGCTGGCAGCTGGCCTTCATCTCATGAATCTCTCCCAGCTCACCGCTGTCTATAGCCTCCTTAAGCCTCATAAATGACCTAACATATTTGTGCTGATGGCAGACAATTGTTTTTATCCCGTTTTCCATACAGAGTTTTCTGATCTTGTCAGCCTCATCCAGAGAAGTTGCCATGGGCTTTTCAAACATCAGTCCTCTCACCTTATATTCCGCCGCCAGCTCTGCCAACGGCAGCCGGATATGCGGCATTGTCACGAAAGCGAGGATATCCGGCCTTACTTTATCCAGCATCAGCCTGGCATCGGTGTAGCAGATATCCTTTGAAATGCCGCACTCTTTAACTGCCTTCTCCAGGTTCTCCTCTTTCCTGTCACAGACGCCTGCCACATGAAAATACTCAAGATTTTTCAGGAAACCATACAGATGTATCCTGCCCCGCTCTCCCATTCCTATAACAGCAACTGTCAATCTTTCCATTTTTCCTCCGTCCCATGCCCTGTCCGGCATGTCTGGTCCCTGTACAGCAGGACCTTTCCTGTCTTTCCGCTAAAAAACATGCTGCAGGCATCAGGCGCCTTGTCCAGGTGCATCCTATGGGTCACTGCCGTTTTCGGGTCAAACCCTCTTTTATATATCTCACATAGTCCGTAAAAGTCATTTCTGGTAAAATAGAATGCTCCCGTCAGAGTTACCTCTTTATGTATAATGTGATCCGACGGTATAATTTCCAGCCCTTTATAGTTTTCTCCGCAGAAGACAACAGTCCCTGCAGGCCTGACTATTTCCAGGGCGGTTCTTTCTGCCAGAGGGCTCCCCGAGCACTCAAACACCACATCAGCTCCCAGCCCGCCAGTCAGCTCTCCCAGACGCTCCCCTGGACATGTATCCGAAAACTGTCCCAGCACTTCATCCGCCCCGGCCAGCTCTGCCGCGTAATGGCAGCGGAGCTGGTTTTTTTCCATTACAGCTGCATAATACCCATAGTATTTCAGCAGTGAAATAACGCCCAGCCCGATAGGCCCCGCTCCAATTACTGCCGCCACCCGGCCAAAGTCAGGCCTGATCTTATTTACCGCCCTGTATGCCACGCCAAGCGTGTCACCCCCCAGCAGCACGCCTGCCTCAAAGTCCATATAATCAGGCAGAGGGATACAGCATTCCTCCGGAACAGCCGCATACTGGGCATGCCCGCCCTGGCACACGTGGAGCTCCCTGCAGAATTGGGGCTGGCCGGTCCTGCAGTAATAACAGTCACCGCAGCCTGCCAGTACATTCACTGTCACCCTGTCCCCGGCCTTAAGCCTCCTGCAGCCGTTCGTCTCTCTCACAATGCCTGCAAACTCATGACCTGACACAAAGCTGCAGCCGTTTTCATAGTCGCTTCTCTCACTCCCGCACAGGGCCGATACAGCAACCTCCAGCAGGACCTGTCCTTCTTTGGTTTCAGGCACAGGCATCTTGGCAATCCTGGCCTGCCCCCTCCCCAGATATCTCAGCCCTTTCATATTCTCCACGCCTCCTGTCCTCTCATTACAATCTGGGCGCACCTATCCTTTTACTGCCCCTCCCGCCAGTCCGGCCACGATATACTTCTGAAGGAATACATACATGACAGTGAGCGGTATAGAGGACAGCACTATGGCTGCAAACAAAAGGTTATATTCAATAGAATACTGCCCTTTAAAGCTGTAGATAAACAGCGGCAGCGTCTGCGTCTTTTTATCGGCCCCCAGTATCATGAGCGATATCAGAAATTCATTCCACATCCAGAGAAAATTTGTAATTACAATTGTCGCTGTCATGGGCTTCATAATAGGAAAGATGACTTTAAAGAAGGTCTTCCATGACCCCGCCCCTTCTACATATGCTGACTCTGCCAGCTCCCTGGGAATCGTCTTCAGATAGCCGTTGCACAGATACACTCCCTGTATAAGAGGATAAGTGACAAAAATAATAATGATGCTCAGCCTGTTTCCCAGCCCAAGCCCCTTCATAAACATGGAGAGGGGCAGAGCCACTATCTGAAAGGGCACGAACATTGCCGCCGTTATGTAATACAGGGTAAATTTAGAAGTCTTCAGCGGCATAGTCTGGTTCACCGCATAAGAGACCGCCGGTACAAATATTGTCACGATCGCAATAGATACAAGTGTGAAAAACGTAGTATTAAAAACTGCCTGCAGAAATCCGCTCCTGTTAAACACTTCAATATAATTCTGTATATTAAAGGCCTCCGGCAGCGTCAGAAAGCTTTTGCTGGATTCAGCCTGAGTCTTGAAGGAGTTCACAACTGTCACATACAGCACAAGAGCGATACACAGGAACCAGAAGATCAGACAGATATATGTCAGGATATTTGTGATCCTTTTCTTTGTCTTCATATTCATCATTGCTGCTCAATGCCTCCTCTCCCTACTACCTTCATGATGAAGAAGGAAGCCAGGGCAATAAAAAGAAAGAGAACGATTGCCGTCGCGCAGCCCTGGGAAAATTTCATGTCAGTGCTTCCCATCAGGTAGATCTTATATCCCATGGATGTAGTTGCCTTTGCCGGTCCCCCCTGGGTCAGCGAGATAATATAGTCAAATACCACGAGGGCATCCCTGATCCCCTTGACAAGGCAGATGACAAGCGTGGAGGCCAGATAGGGGAAGGTCACCACGCGAAACCTGGCTAAGGGTCCTGCCCCGTCTATCTTGGCTGCTTCTGTCAGTTCTCCGGGCACACTCTGAAGCGCAGCTATCAAAAGCACGGTTGGGATTGACAGATTCTGCCAGAATCCCAGGATGATCACAGCGGCCACAGCTCCCGCCTTTGTGGACAGAAGGCTTGTCTCAAGGGCTCCCACCCCCAGGGTCTGGCCAATCATCGGGAGCATTCTTCTGAATATCTCGTTAAAGATCAGGCCCAGGGAGAGCATTGAGATGATAGCCGGATAAAAAAATATGGATCGGAAGAAATTAACCCCTCTCAATTTCTTTGTCAAAAGTATCCCCAGAAAAACGGAACAGGGGATCGTGGTGGCATTCACCACCACAGTATAGATCAGGGTAAATTTAATTGAATTAAAAAGGTCCTTATCCCGGAATACCTTCACAAAGTTTTTGAACCCCACAAAATGATATTCCAGGGAATAGCCGTTCCAGTCTGTCAGACTGAAGTAAAAGCTGTAAAGCGCCGGGACAATAAAGAACACAGTATAGAGCACCAGGGCTGTCACTATAACCGGCATGTAGGAAACATTTCTTTTATGGCTGATGCTGTTCTTTCTCATACTGTCTTCCTCAGTCCTCCTGCCGAAGCACGATCTCTTCTTCTCCTTCCAGGAATGCATCCATATCCCCGTCCATCAGAAATGCCTGGGCCAGGTCTGCTTCATCACTGACAACACCTGTGCTGATATAGTCACGCCACCAGGGAATTGCCTTTCCCTCTTCAATATAGCCAAGTACCAGGTCAATGGTAGGATTTTCAGTCTTCACACCCTTGATCGGACTCGGGGACTTATCATAGTCCGTGTAGATCTGAGCATTTTCTGTCCTGGAGACAAATTCCAGGAATTTAGCCGCATATTCTTCTTTACCTGTTCCTGTCATGGCTGCGATACAGGGATCAATACCGGAGATCATCATGTTGACCCCGTCATCCGTTGGCAGTGCAAACATTCCCATATTAATTTCCGGGTTATTCTTTTCAATATCAGACTGTGCCCATGTCCCTGTGATCATCATAGCTCCTTCTCCGTTGGCAAACATCTGCATGGACAAGTCATAGTTTGTGCTCATAGGATCATTCTGGGCATATTCGTCTGAGAGCAGATAAAGCCTCTCTGCAGCCTTCTTTGAATAATCGTTATCTGCGAATTTAGCTCCGCTGCCTTCATACATTCCCACATAAAAATCATATGGGTTCCATTTATCATCAGCTACTGCTGCTGTCATGATATGGAATTTCTGGGAACAGTTCTCCTTGTCGCCGTTGCTGAAGATAAACGGTGTGACGTCTGCTGCCTTAAGAGTATCTGCCGCCTTGATGAGCTCATCCCATGTAGACGGAACTTCCAGGTTATTTTCCTCAAAGATATCCTTGTTGTAGGCGACAACTCCTGCATTGATAGAAAGAGGCACAGAATATAGCTTGTCATCCACACATGACATGTCATAATATGTATCAATGATATTATCCGTCCAGTCATAGCCGGACAAATCCACCATTCTGCCTTCTTTGCACATGGCCCTGAATTCTGCCTGGGACGGCCAGTGCTGTACAAGATCCATCGGCTCATTTGTAGCCATCCTTGTCTGGAATATCTGTTTTCCCGTGTCTGAAGATGTCGCAGTCAGTTCAATCTTGATATTTGGATTTTCCGCCTCAAACTTATCAATGATCTCCTGAATAACGTTTGTGTTTGATTTCTGCCAGAACAGCTCCAGCGTCACCTGCTCATCTGTGTCCGTACTCTTTTCAGCCGCCTGTGCTGAAGCTCCCACCATTCCGGTCATCATCACTGCTGTAAGCCCTATTGCCAACCATCTTTTCCTCATCTTTCTTCCTCCATTTCCTGCACCTGCCACATTCAGGAATACCCCGGCGTTCTTACTGCAAGACGCCTGAAAACGCATTCCAGGCCGGTGGCTGTGATTATTGTGATTAGTAACTTGTGATTATATCTTACCTTTTCGATGCCCCTCCTCACAGATGACAAAATTTCGATTATATGTTATTTTTTATGATTTATATATTCTGTGGGCGAACACCCGCACAGCTTTCTGAAGACCTTTGTGAAATACTTATAGTCGTGAAAGCCTGTCTTTTCTGCCACCTCATAGATTACCACATCAGGCAAGCGCAGCATTTCCATAGCATTTTTAATACGCACCTGGTTCAGATACTCATTAAAATTTACACCCATTTCTTTTTTAAATATGCAGCTGAAGTAGCTTGCTGACTTATTTACCTTCTCTGCAAGGCTCTTTAAGGTGATATCCTCACCATAATGCTGGTTCATATAATCAACAGCTTTGGAGATCACCGCACTGTAGCACTTCCCGCTCAGATCCTTAAGGCCCCTAAGCAGCAGGTCACAATAATCGCAGATCCAGGCCTCATAGCCATCCAGGCTGGTGTATTCCATCTGGCTCTGGAAAAGCTCCTGATTGCTGTCCAGGATTCCCGCAATATCAACCCCTTTTTCTCTCATTACATCAAAAACCACATTTTTAATAGTCACACAAAGCTCCTGCGCCGCTTTAACATCCGTACATTTCATACGTTTCATCTCATCAAAATGTACGCTGATCAGTTCTCTCAGCTGATCTATCCGCAGCATCTCCACGCTCTCCCTGGCTCTCCTTCTGTCAAATTGTAAAAAAGGGTACATTTTTTCCTGATTTAATCTGGCCATGTCGAAATAGATACAGCTTCCGTCACCCAGATACATGCGGTGTGCTAAAGCCTTTTTTGCCTGCTCAAATAACTGCGGAATGTCTGTCACAGCTCCGCGCCCGCTCACCCCCATGGAGCAGCTCCCCATACCCGCCAGTTTCCTGTTCACAGCATTGAGCAGCCCGGCAAATTCTGCGTAATAGCCAGACCTCTCCTCTCTTGTCCTGATCTCTGCCATATATACCAGGACCTCGTCCGCCTCTGCCAGATAAACGGTCCGGCTGCCCGGCACATCACCTCTGACTTTCTCATACCCTTGTATATACCTGCCGTAAGATTTATCAAGGCTGACTGCTCCTACAGCAATCTCCGGCGGACATAGTATCTCCCCGCCTTTTCTGTACAGTATGTTTCTTATTTCTTCCGCCGGCAGCTTTTTATCTAATATGTCTCTGATCTTTTCCTGCCTGGTAAGCCCCTCTCTTCTTTCCTCCTCCCGGATATCAGCCGCACACTTTTCTACCAGCTCAGACAGCTCCCTGATATTAACAGGTTTAAGCAAATAATCCACTACCCCCAGGCCTATAGCTTTCTTTGCATATTCAAATTCAGAATAACCGCTCAGAATAATAACCTTCTTTGCCCCCAGGCTCCGTCCGGCCTGCCCTGTTAATTCAAGCCCGTCCATTCCCGGCATTCTGATATCCGTAATAATTATTTCAGGTCTCTCCTTTTGGCAGACAAGATGGGCCTCTCTGCCGTCCTCCGCGGTCAGCACCATGTCTATGCCCAGTGACTCCCAGTCAATTCCCGTCCGCAGTCCATTTCTAATGTGCATCTCATCATCAGCGATCAATACCTTCATGTCTCTCCTCCTCCATCCATCGGGCAATCCTGACTTCTACCGCAGTCCCCCTGCCCAGCTCAGAATTTATAGACATCCCATAACCTTTCCCGTATTTGAGTCTGATTCTGTCATTTACATTCTTCAAAGCATAGATCTTGCCTGACGGCCCCACTCCGTCCAATATAGCCTGTATCTTCTCCTGTTCTACCCCTATGCCGTCATCCCGGACGAGATAGCAGATATCATCGCCGTCTCCCGTTACCGACACATATATATGCCCTCCTCCCACTTTTCCCTCCAGTCCGTGAACAAATGCATTTTCCACAATAGGCTGCAGGATCAGCTTCAATACTCTGCACGGGTAAAGAGATTCATCCACGTTCACATCAACAGTAATCTTTTCCCCAAATCTGCACTTCTGTACCTCAAGATAATTTTTCAGATGCACCACCTCTTCCTTTACGGTTGTAACCTCATTGCCATTGTTAAGTACATGGCGGAACATGCCGGAAAGTGCTTCTATCTGCTTTGCAAGAACATCTTCCCTGTGCTCTATGGCGATCCACCTCATGGTGTCCAGGGTGTTATAAAGAAAATGAGGATTGATCTGAGACTGCAGAGACAATATCTCAGCCTCTCGCATATGTATCTGCCCCTTATACACACTCTCTATCAAATCCTGTATCCTTCTTGTCATTGATATCACATTCTGATTCAATATTCCTATCTCATCCTGGTTCCTTGTATGAAGTTTGATGTAATACCTGCCTTCATCCACTTTTTCTACATCTTTTGCCAGCCGGACTACAGGATTTATTACTGTCCGCTTCTGAAGCATGGTAAAAATGATGCCAAAGAGAACAGAAAGGACTAATGCCATCCAGATGATCGTGTTGATCCTGCTGATCTGTTCTTTCAGGGCTGTCATATTTTTTGTCCTGACTATAGTCCAGCCTGTCAGCGGAATTTTATAATAAAAGACGGCGTGTCCCCTCCCTTTCTCCACATAGTATCCATTATTAAGAACTGCCTTTTCTCTCACTTCCACGCCGGCTGTACTGCCCAGTCTTTCTTTTTCTCTTGATGAAACAATATTTCCTGTTCCGTCAAAAATATATGCTTCCTCCCCCTCCGCCGCCTCAACTGAACTGTAAAGAGAACAAAGATATTCCTCACTGATACTGATCCTCTCAGCCCCCACGGGCACAAGCCTGTAGAGATGATTTATGATCCTGTAGACAGAAACTACTGCCCCGTTCTCCTTTCCTGCCACATAATTCCCCAGTACCCTGGCCGGGTCCCACATGGGCCTGCCTTCAAGTCCCTCCAGTTCCGCCTTCTTCTGAGGATCCTCTAATATATCTTCACTGCCGTAATAATTTCCATACTGATAAAGACACTTATCCCCGGAAAAAAGGGAGACTGAGGATATATATTTCTTCATATAAACAGACTGTTCAATAGTAAGCTTCACCTTTCTCAATGACTCCTCACTCACATTCTCCTGGCGCACGTACTCTTCCAAAAGACGCTGGACATCCTTATCCCCCACAACATTCCTGGAGAGCATGACTACATCTTCCAGCAGATTTTCCAGACTTGGCTTTGACTGTTTCAGGATCTCAAGTTCCTTCTCATACTGCTTTTCCAGAAATTTCTTTGCTATCACACTGTTCATCAGACTAAATACCACCACAAGAGGCAAAATCAGGCAGAGTACGATCGTCACTGTAAACTTCCTGCCCAGCCCCATGTCCTTAAATTTCCTGATCCAGCTGCTGTCCGTCAGTTTCCGTATACTTCCCAACACTCCCCTGCCCTTCTCTCTCATACCCTTAGCATCTCCTGCCATACTTCCCGTCCTCCCTGCCATATCTGCAACGTCCTGCAAGCAGGCATGCTCACATCCCTGCTGAATAGTTACTCTTATTATATCAACTGCTGTTTAGCTTTTAAGTGGAATAAATTTCTTTTTTATCCTAATATATTTCGATTAAAATCAGAGCTGGAAATCCAAAAGCGGTATGCTTCTATTTTATTTGTGGCTCGCCTCGCGGGACAACAGCTGTGAACAGTAATTTTGAGCTGTTCAATAAGATTATCTGAACATAAAACGTATCGCTTATATCAATACATTGTAGTATAATAAACATGGAAACAGAAAGACTATTTCTGGGAAAGGAGCGGTTGTTATGGCAAAATCAGCCAGCGTATATGCAAGGATTGACCCTGTTTTAAAGGAACAGGCAGAAAGCATTTTATCCGCACTTGGTATTCCCACATCAAATGCGATTGATATGTTCTTTAAACAGATTGTATTAAAAAAGGGATTGCCTTTTGAAGTTCGGCTTCCTTATGAAAAACCTGTTTGTATGGGCGAACTTACAGAGGAAGAATTAAATGCAGAACTTGAGAAAGGATATGCGGATTTATTGGCAGGGCGCACAAAACCGATAGAACAGACGATTGCTGAAATGCGCAAAGATTTTAAAATATGAATTTCAGATGGAATGACTTTATTTTATGAAGGTATTTTAAAGATATGAAGGGAAAAGTCGGCTGTGAATATATATCTGACCTGCCCTCGTATAAGCGTCATGTGTGGCAGGAAATTAAACGGCTGAACCCTGCCGACTATGAAACGTGATTGGCTTGAATGAGGAATACGAAGAATGCCATACTATGCCTATAGCGGCGTTAGTCTTATATTCAGGAAAGAAAGGCAGTGCTGGAAACCCTATAGCCGTTTCCAGCACTTTCATTGCAGTTAAAGTATACCATCTAAAACCCATGGCACTTAACTATATATTACATTGCAACATCACTCATGTCTATAATATCGGCATTAATCCATGGTATTGTCACTGTAGCGCCCATAACGGTTTCATAGCTATAATTTCCTAAACAGGAACCATAGATCGTTATAATATCATCATCCAGGATACGGTACTCAACTACATCAGAGGCATATGTTATAAACATAACCTGGTCGTAGTCAGAGTTGATGGCCAGCCTCACATATTTCAGGCCTGAACCTGCATCTCCCTCCTGCAGCACTTTCCCTTTAAAGGTCATCTTCTTTCCAGAATAGGAATCAGGGTCACGGGCTATCTGTGTGTATGTGTATTCGCTGCTGTAGTCCTTCATCTGTGACTCTTTCTCAGCCGCATCTTTAACTTTGTCGGCAACTCCCAGTGACTCTAGCAACTCGTCAGTAATTACTCCGTTTACATTGATTCCTTTTTCTTTCTGGTACATCTTAATAGATTCAGATGTCTTTGACCCGGGCACACCATCGGGCGTACCACAATCAAATCCATTGTCATTGAGTGCCTTCTGTACTATTTGGACAATTGAAGAATCCGTATATTCTGTACCGACAACCTCCGTCTGCAGTGCTTCTGTGCTTCCTTCTTCTCCATTTTCACTCTCTAAAGCCTTAACCTTATCCTCCAGCACGGCTTTCTCTGACTCTAACTGCTCTACCTGATCCTCCAACGCTGCTTTTTCAGACTCCAATTGATCCACCTGGTCCTGAAGAGCTGCCTTCTCTGATTCCAGAGTGCTGACCTGGTCTTCTAAACTTACCGTTCCTGCTGCAGAAGCAAACACCGGCATACTAAAACTCAGACATCCAATAACCATACCGGACATCAATACCTTAACCATCTTTCTTCTCATCTTTAAGCCTCCCTAGGTTTTATAATTTGTACTAATTATACATCATTCGCCAATAATTGTCATCTTTTTTCATCTTTTTTCACATATTTTTATAACTATTTATATGGCACAGAATCCTCCGTCCTTTCTCATAAACCCCAAAATAGAGATGCAGTAATCCGCCGCATCTCTATTTTCTACTTAATCGCACACATTCCTCCCTCCCAATATCTTTTTCACCAGGATATCCCTCTCCTGCTTAAGACAGTACCGTACAGGGATCTCTTTCTTTTCTTCCAGCCTTTCATCCCCCTCCCTCCATGTCAGAGTAACGGTAAGGCTTTCCTCTTCTTTCTTCCTATCAGACTGAACATACAGAACATCCTCATCCTCCTGTCTCCACAGAGCCAGAGGATGCCGCTGGAACCATACCTCCCTGTATTCTTCATCCTGATTTAATTTGACCCAGAACGGAATTACATGACGCTTCCACGGCTGGCATGTACCCAGGTCTGTCTGAAGCTGTGTATCAGCCACTTCTTGACTGTCGTCCCACATGCCTGCTGCTTTCTCCCTGAATCTCCATCCGGAGGGGCCTTCTGCGGTGATCCTCACATCTTCCATCACCCTTTTCGTGTACAGGACGTACTGCATGACTATGACAGGACTTTCCTGTGTCTCACACAGAGGCATATGGTACCCAATATGATCCAGGGCATGGTCTGTATTTTGGCAGAATGCCTCACACTCTGTCCTCTCTATATCTATATCCGCCGCTGCATCCGGCGCTCCCGCCTGCAGAGCTGCAAAATCCGCCTCAATACTTCCATATGGCTTCAGACACCTGCTCTCCTGCCAGATCACCGCCCCTGCTCCGGTATCGTATTTTCTCAGGCCTGTTTCTACTGTCCACTCCACAGCACCCTTGTTTAACAGCCGGATATGAGTCCCCCGCTCATTCTCCTCATAATAAAAATCAAATACAAAATTGCCTATCCTGCCATTTTCCCAGGAAATCTTCCGGGGCAGACCTCCTGGTGCGATCCTGATCCTTCTGCTTGTCATATCAGCCTGCAGGCCTATCCACTGCTGCAGATACTGCCATACAAGAAAGCCCTGTCCCTGACTGCATCTGCTGATCCGTCTGACAAAGTTCTCTCCCAGGGGCCACCAGTATACAGAGCCTGTAAAGTCTACGCTTCTGTTCAGCAGATTCTCCAGTGATGCCCTCTGTTCCTCTCTTGTCACACTCCCGCCAAGCTGCGATACATATGCAGTGCCGTCATTTGCTCCCCCATAAGGGAACCAGCGCAGAGTACCCATCTCGGGATTATAATTGCTGGCAAACAGCGATCTTGCAAACCTGTGATAGTTCACCCAGGGTTCATAATCAAATCCATAAATGCCATATACCGGAGCCATGCAGCTGGCTGAATCCTCCCCGTCATAGTAGTACAGATCGCCGTTGAGATAAAAGTCCTCTTTTCTGCCATTGATCCCGCCCTTAATCTGGCGTCCAAACGGCCCTTCCGCCTCCAGCAGATCCTGTATATCTGATTTTAGTTTATCTGCAAACTCCGCAGCCTCCACAGCAATATCTTCCTCAAGAAGAGCGCAAAGCTGCGCAAATCCGTCTATGGCATACCATATTTTTACATTAGTCCCATTGTCATACCTGTTCATCACAAGCCCATCGCTTGAGAAATGTGATGAGATAAGATTAGAATCAGCAGCCTTGAATGATATGAGCTTCCTGTATATCTCCACCAGTCTCTCCCAGAGTCCGGGACACTGCCTGAACCACTTTAAGTCCCCTGTAAACTCAGCATACTTTCTGGCTGCAATTAACGGTGCGCACAGGATTGGCGCAGAGTGATCGGGATACACAGAATATCTGGGTTCATTTCTTGCAGTAATATAATCCAGCAGCATCCTGCCAAGCTCCGGCAGAAAATACATGACGCTTATGGAAGTAGGTTCGAAATCTATCCCCCAGAACCTTCCTATATTGTGTGAGGGTGCTCCCTGCCAGTGCACACAGAGCCGCCCTTCCCTGTCTGCCTGCAGACAGTTGAAATTATCCAGAACACTTCGTATAACTATATCCCTCTGCTTTTCCAGGATCTCTCCGCAGCCATCTACCTCAGTCTGCAGCCTCCCGATCCTGCTTCTCCAGAAGTTCGAAGTGATATTTATCCATTCCAGGGCGTCATGCATATATAAAATGCATAAAGCCTCATTTATCTCATCTTTCCTTTCTGCTGCAGCAACCCTTGCTGTGATAGTTACCTCCTCACCCGGATCCACTTCTATGCTGCGCACAGAAACATAATTTTTGTCCCAATGTCCGCCCTCCATGTGGACTGCAGCAGCACCGTCCTCCCCATACAGCATTAAAAGCCCTTTGTCTGTTCTCACATGCTCCATCTCAAAAGTCCGCTCTTCTACTGCTTTTCCGGCCAGTTCATATGGTTCCATAAAACAATTGTGAAGACTCAGGGCTACATTTCCTGTAAATGGCTTTTTTCCCGTATTCCTGACAGTCATTGAATAAAGACATCCTGAAGGTCCCGGAAGGGGCAGGGGAGCCAGAGCTGCATGGGCGCCCTCCTCCAGTACCGGAGCGATACTGACCACCTGCACAGAGATATCCTCATAGTCTGTCCTTGTGCAGGGCAGGTAATAGTCGAGATATTCAGTAGTGCTGTGAATATTGGCTGCCTGATAACATCTGCCCTCTGAGTCAGTCAGACTGTATGTCATTTTTCCCAGAAGAAGAGTAATATTAGTCTGATAAAACATGCCGGGACAGGCGGTGATATAATTATCCTGATCCATACGCATGGTGGGAAGGGCGTAGTCCCTTTTATGAGGGCAGGATACAAAATACAGTCTCCCCATTGTATCCTGGCCGGCCAGTACCCGCAGATTAGACTGGGTGAATAAAAGACGCTCACTCAGCGCTTTATTCTTTACCTCACTTTCATCATCATACCCGGCTTTATAATACAGAGATTTTTCCGCCTTATCATACATTTCCTGAAAACAATTATAATTCATCCTTTCACACCTCCTGCCGTTATCCCGGCCATAAAGCTTTTTTGTGCAAATAAGTACAGCATCATGATCGGCACAGAGCAGCAGCTGGCGAGCGCCATTATTGGCCCCCATTCTACTTTCTTTGCCCCCATATAAAAGGCCATCCCCACCTGCAGTGTCATTTTTTCCGTATCATTTATAATGACCAGCGGCCAGAAGAAATCATTCCATACGTTCATAAATGCAAAGATGATAAGAGTCATGAGTCCGGGCTTTGCAAGCGGTATGATGATCCTGAACAATATCTTCCAGCGGCTGGCTCCGTCAATAGTAGCCGCTTCGTCAAATTCCTGCGGCAGCTCTTCGATAAACTGTCTGAGCAGAAAAACTGAAAATGCGCTGACACACCCCGGCAGAATCAGAGCAGTCATGGTATTTCCCAGTCTGAGCTGGTTAAAAATAAGAAAAAGCGGTATCGTCAATATGTACCTTGGTATCATCATTGATGCCATAAAAAACAAAAAAATCACATTTTTTCCCTTGAAATTCAGCCTTGCAAACGCATAAGCACCCATGCAGGAAGTGATGAGCTGAATAATCGTGGTGATGACAGACACCAGTACAGAATTACAGAACAGTCTGTCCACTGGAAGTATCTCAAAAACATCCCTGAAGTTATCCAGTATTATGGGCACCGGAATCCACACAGGCGGAACGTTCCATATCTGCCCCTGCTCCTTAAACGCTGTGGAAAGCATCCAAAAAATCGGTATCAGCATAATTACAGAACCTGCCATCAAAAGCACAAAGCTTATTATATTTCCCGCATGCTTTTTATAAACAGCATTTTTTAAAGTATGCCCTGCTGCAGCTTTCATACTTTCCCTCCTATTTCTCTGCTTTTGACAGCTTCATCTGAAAGGCAGTCAATATAAACAAGATCACAAACAACACCCATGCAACAGCCGACGCATAGCTCAGGTCGTAATATTCAAAAGCATGGACATACATATAATAGACGAGAACCATTGTCCTGTTCAGCGGGCCTCCCCTTGTCAGAAGATATACCTGGTCGAATACCTGGAATGAATTGATGATTCCAATAATAATTACAAACCACAGGGTTGGCTTTATACTGGGCAGGGTGATATATCTGAACTTTGTATACCAGTTCACCCCCTCGATCCTTCCGACCTCATAATATTCTTCCGGTATCCCCTGAAGGGCGGCAATTATGATAACCATATTGTAGCCGATCCATTTCCATGTACTCATAATAAGGATGGAGGGCATCGCCAGGTCAGGCGACTGGAACCAGGCCTGGCCCGGAAGCCCCACGGCATTTAAGGCCAGGTTAAACAGCCCGTCCCCGGCGCTGAATATCCACTTGAACATAGCCGCGCATACTGTCGTGGGCAGCACCACCGGTATAAAAAAAGCTGCTTTAAAGAAATTCTTGAACGGACGCTTTTTATTAAGGACAATTGCCAGAAATGTACTGGCAAAGATCAGTATAAGATTGATCCCCACTGTATACACAAGAGTTCCCTTCAGGGAATTGTAGAAATCCTTATCCGCAAAAACCCTTTTATAATTATCCAGCCCGGAGAACGTGATATTAGTGATCTTTCCTCCATCCCATTGGCTGAGGCTCAGATACAGGCTGTACGCAAAGGGGTACAGGACAAACACCGCAAAGAAAATAACACAGGGAGCCAGGAATATATATGCATCCCTCATCTCTTTTTTCTGTCTTACACTCAGCCTTTCCTTCATGATCTTATCCTCTCCTACTTCTTCTGTTTGGCGATAATATCATTTACCTCTTTCACCATGTTATCAATTACCTCATCAACTGTGGACTCTTTAAAATACGCCTTTGTCAGATTATTATAGATAGCTGTGGACATCTCCGCATATGATGCAGGCGCCGGATAGAATACTGAATACTGTACATTGTCCATGGACGTCTGATAAGATGCGTTTTTCTTCAGTTCGTCAAATGCACTGCTGTCTCTGCAGAAATCAGTAACAGGCACTGCCCCTTCCTTCTTGCAGACGTGGGCCATCTCCTCAGGTGATACAAGCCACTTAAATACCTTGTAGGCTGCCTCATTAATTTTTTCATCCCCGGAATCCAGTATCATCAGATGCTCGCCGCCCGCCATCGTTGCCTTCCTGCCGCCTTCCGGCACAGGCATGAGCGCGCTCCCATAGTCATCTCCCAATGCCTCTGTATAAGGATCAAGCTGCCAGCTTCCATAAAGGATCATCCCTATTGAACCGCTCTCAAAACCATTCTCCGGCAGTTCCATAGTGGATGCCCCGCTCTCCAGCAGATCCATCAGATATTCCAGGGATTCTCTTCCCTCTTTATCTCCCAGCCTGCATTCCGTAACCTCATCATCCCACACGATCCCGTTATCCTGGTATACAAAGTTCAGATATGCCCAGGTGTTTACTTCATAGTAGGAATCATTCTGGCCCCAGGAGAATCCCACCTTACCTGTCTTCTCTTTGATCTTAAGCGCATATTCCTTTAATTCATCCCAGGTCTGAGGCGGCTTTTCAGGATCAAGTCCCGCATCCTTAAAAAGCTTCTTGTTGTAATGGAGATAGAGGTTATTTGAGAAATAAGGAAGTGATATCTGCCGCCCCTCTATATTTCCGTACTTCGGCAGATCCCCCAGCCAGTTATCCACTGTATAATCCCCGTATTCAGGAAGCAGCTCATTAAAATCCAGATAATCATAAAGCTTAGCCGCATTCTCCACATCAATATAATTGACTGCCACAATATTTGGAGCCTGTCCTGATGCCGTAGACAGCTGGAGCTTCTGCATATTCTGTACATGATCTGTAGTTGCGATCAGTTTAACCTCTATCTCATCCTGAGAGGCATTAAATGCATCAATGCGCTCCTGCATTCCGGCCTTGACTGCTGACTGACGCTGAAAGGTAATAGTGATCTTATCACCCCCAGCCGTATCTTTTTTCTCTTTCTCAGTCTCCTGCCCCTGTTTCTGACCTTCGCTCTCCTGAATCTCCTTCTGTCCGGTATCTTCCTTCTGCACTGTCGGTTTCGTATCCTGCTGGCCTTTGCCTGAACATCCCGCCAGCCCTGCCGCCGCCATCGTTACTGCTGCAAAGGTACATAGACCCTTAAATAATTTACTTTTCATGATCTCCATCCTTTCTGATCCTGTTTCAGGATCTCCCACAGTTCGCTGCATCTGCGTTTACTTGATAGAAATATTATATCATGGCTGTTTAGACAGAACTAATAACACCCTTGCCCGATAATCCCAGATTTTTGTCATCTTAACGGAATATATACCACTTTTTTGTTGTTATATAAAATAAATTTGCTGTCTTGCCTTCTGCTTTCTGTTATCATTTTCAAAGCATGCTATAATTCAAATAACTATATGACATGGCCGCTGCTGTCCAATACTGTCTGCAAGGAGGAAGGCTCTAATGATCCGTATTTTATTAGTTGACGATGATGCTCTGATGCTTCAGGGCTTTAAGTTTTCTATCGACTGGGAAAAGCATGGTTACGAAATTGCAGGGACTGTCCGTAATCCTGAATCCTTCATGGAAGTTTACAGGCAGCTCCAGCCTGATATCGTCATACTGGATATCAATATGCCCGGATTAAGCGGGCTTGACCTCCTAAAGGAGCTTCGGCAGAGCAGCAAAGATCTTGTGGTCATCATTGTTTCTGCTTATAATGAGTTCTCTTATGCCCGTGAAGCGCTGCGCCTTGGCGCAAATGATTATCTGCTGAAGGCTGAGATTGAATTTGAAGATATCCTCTCCTCAATGGACCAGCATAAAACACAGATCCTGGAGAGACACAAACATTTAACGGCCCCCGGACTGACTGCCGTTACCAGCCAGCTGGTATTTAAGTTTGGCGAGGCATATACGGTATTTGATATTGAAACATGTGAAGAGATCATCAGCCGTATCTTTACTCTTGCACAAAAGAACCAGCTTCCGCACGATGAGATAATCCGCCTGCTGCTTCAGCTTTACGACCAGACCTGCGATATCTATACAAGGCATGCGGGCAGCTTCCCCGCTCCCAAACATTCTTTCAAAAGTACACTTGGGCGCTGCAGGGATCTCTCACAGCTGAAAGACTATTTCACGGAATTTTTTTCTGATATAAATAATTCTCTGTTTGAAAAAATTTATTGTGAAAAACAGACTCTGCTGGAAGCTGTAACAAATTATATCCTGACACATTTGTCCGACCCTGACCTGACACTGCAGAAGGCAGCTGAAGAAGTCAATGTAAGCTACTACTACCTCTCCCGCCTGTTTGCTTCAGAAAAAGGTATAAATTTCAGTAAGTATGTAACGTCCCTCCGGATGAAGCAGGCCAGGGAATACCTGCTGCACTCTGATGAACATATTCATGTCATTGCAGAAAAAACAGGCTACCAG
Source organism: Murimonas intestini (assembly GCA_003148945.1). GTDB lineage: Bacteria > Bacillota > Clostridia > Lachnospirales > Lachnospiraceae > Murimonas > Murimonas intestini. The sequence continues at coordinate 265,077 of QGGY01000004.1, forward strand.
AATCTGAGCTATTTTATTAAGAAATTTAAGGAAAATACGGGATGCACCCCTAAAGAATACCAGAAAAAGCAGAAAATCCTGCAAAAAAAATATCAGGAAGGACCGCAGCATTTATTATGAGAATATTTAAAAAACTTATTTGCTTCCAGTTTAAGACACAGCTGATACTTACCTATGGGCTGTTATTTCTCTTAAGCATTATAGTGATTCAGACATGCACTTCTTACAGCATAAACCAGATATTTATAAAAGAATATATGAACTCTGATGCCATAGCCCTGGAACAGGTGGCGGACAAGATCAATATTACTTCAGGACAGATCCATGACAGCTTTGTGGAATTTTTCTTTGATGACGATATAAATTCGTTTTTTACAGCTAAAGACGAATTTGCGGGTTCTCTTTGGGACTTTTCCACAAGTTCCTATGAAAACTACGTACTTTTCAACACTGTCTACAGAAAGATCCACACTGCGTCAAACCTGAACCTGAATGAATCAGTATCTCTTTACCTGATAACCCCAAATGGAGACGCTATATCGTCATCATCAGATAAGGTCGAACACCTACCGGAGCTTTCCAGAGAGATCAGCCGGTCATTTGACAACTCAGAAGGGCGTATTGTCTGGAAGGGTCCATTTGCAAACAAAGCCTCAATAAGCGCTTTAAACCGTTCACTTTTTCTTATCGGCCGCCTCCAGGACAGAAGAAGCAGAGATGACATGGGTTATATCATGGTGGGAATTGAGTCAGACGCTTTTCTGGAATTATTTAAAAACTACCAGCAGGCTCAGGGAAACAGCAGTTTTGCCATACTCTCCCCGGAGGAGGGCATCATGCTGTCTACAGATGCCCTGGCGGACACTCTGTCAGTTGATTTTATAGAAATGGTCCACGAGGACTCTGCCCCTTCCTGCCAGCTGCTGTCCAGTAAAGACGGTGACTACTATGTAAATCTTTATCCGCTCAAGCTGACGGGCTGGACCATGGTCCATACTATCAGCCGCACCTCGATCACAGGGAAGCTGTCCCCTGTCATACTTAATAACTGGCTGATAGCATCAATATTCCTGCTTGTGGGCCTGCTCTTTATTTATCTGATCTCCAGGCTTTTCACAAACCGTATTCTCAGGCTTAAAGAGAAAATGGACTGTGCATATGAGGCAGAATTTAAAAATCCCCTCCCTGTAGAAGGAAGGGATGAGATTGCTTATCTGACACACAGCTACAATGATATGATTCAGATGGTACAGAAATATGCCCGGCAGATCATTGCCTCCCAGGAACAAAAAAGAACTGCTGAATTCAATTTTCTGCAGATGCAGATAAATACGCACTTTTTATACAATGTACTGAATTCCATAAAAGTCCTGGCACGCCTCAACCGCAACGATGAGATCCGCCAAACCATCACTGCCCTGGTACGCCTGTTGAACGCAACCTTATCAAAGCAGGCTGATATCATAAGTGTCGGGCAGGAGTTTGAAAATGTAAAGAATTATTTCTTTCTGCAAAAGCAGATGCTGCAGTGTAATGTGACCCTTCACCTGGATGCTGACCCTGTAAGCTTGTCCTGCGAAGTTCCAAAGCTGATCCTCCAGCCGCTTGTGGAAAACAGCCTGCTTCACGGATTATATAACTCAGACGAAGGCCTGATAAATATAAACGCCTTTACTGTAAAAAACGGCGGCCAGACACGGCTGCACATTGCAGTTGAAGACAACGGCACGGGAATAGCCCCGGAACGATTTGATGATATCTGGAAAAAAAGCCGCTTCAACAGCATTGGACTTATCAATGTAAAAGAACGGCTTGAGCTCTACTACGGAGAATCGGGCAGCCTCAGTATTCAGAACCGCAGTACGGGCGGAACCAGGACCGACATAGCGCTGCCAATCCCATAGCCCGCGGGAAAAAATTCTTTTCTGAAACTACTCCAGAATCTCAGGATGCTTCCATGTAATCACATTCATATGTCCGGCGCTTACCGCCCCGTCTACAGGTATAGCGGCGCCAGTAATATATCTGGCCATATCACTTGCCAAAAACAAAGCCAGCCATGCACATTCCTCGGGATTCCCCAAACGGCCGCAAGGGCAGTCTTTTACAAAAAACTGCATTGCCTGTTCCGGAATTCCTTCAAACATAGAAGTCATTGTGTACCCCGGACAAATGGCGTTAACTGTGATCCCATGCTCCGCATAATCAAGCGCTGCTGCCCTGGTCATTCCAACCACTCCGAATTTAGTTGCTGTATACAGTGCCTGTCCCCTTTGGGGAAGCAGACCGGCAATGGAAGCAACATTGATCAGAAATCCCCCTTTACTTTTTGTTTTTAATATGGCTTCTGCCCCATATTTCATCCCGGCAAATACTCCTTTGCTGTTTAAATCAAAAATATTCTCATAGTCCTCTGTTTCATATTCGTGCACAGGTGTACCGCCCATGCCTATCCCCGCATTGCTGACTACGCCATCCAGCCTTCCATAATGCCTGACAGCCTGGTTGATCAACTTTTCAATCTGTTCCGGTGAACTGCAGTCTGTCTGTATAAAAATTGCATCTCCGCCCTTGTCTTTAATATCCTTTACAACTGCATTGCCCTTCTCCTCGCTTCTTGCTGCACATACGACTTTCATACCGTTTTCTGCATAACATTTTGCGATTGCCTCACCAATACCTCTGCTTGCGCCTGTTACAACTGCTACTTTTCCTTCTACACTGTTAAAATCAATCATCTCATATCCTCACTTTGTTTTAATTTATTAATTTCCTGATAGTATTTAGTCCTGCTGTAAGCATCTGCTCTTCTTTATCGGGTAAAATAAGCTTTGCTTCTGTGTTTGGCGGAATCTGTATTTCATAAACCACCATATCCTGCTCATATTTCCATCCGCTGATGATTTCCCCGACCGGAGATTTATAGACCGCCTTTGCATACTGCAGCGTTTTGCCCGGCACAGGCTGAATAGTGATGTGATTATCCTGCAGATGGATTCCGCACACCCCCTCAAACAGCCACCCGCATACTGCTCCATAAGAATAATGGTTTAATGAATTCTTTACTTCTCCTTTTTCATTGATCCCATCCCAATTTTCCCAAATGGTGGTAGCTCCCTTTTTTACCGCATAAAGCCAGCCAGGCATGGTATCCTGGAGCAATAGTCTATAAGCAGTTTCCAGATACCCATATTCCGCCAATACTGGACACAGGGAAGGCGTTGACAAAAATCCTGTATTCAGATGATAGTCATTGCGGATCACCAGCTGGTTTAATTCTGCAGCTGCCTGCGATTTCTCTTTCTCATTTAATAAATCAAAAGAAATGGCACGTACATAATCTGCCTGTCTGTCAGACTTTATTTTCCCATCCTCTGTTGCAATAAACCGAAACGCTTCTTTAGCCTTTTCGGCTGTATTTCGATAGTGGTCAGCCTCATCCTCATGTCCCAAAATTTGGGCAATATCGGCAAGCAGCCTGCCGGAATAGGAAAAATAGGCAGTTGCAACCTTTCCCTGAGGGGTACGCATAGCCATGGTACTCTCCACATCCGGCTCACACCATTCTCCATAATCCACTCCTGTTTCAATTGTATAGTCCCTATATGGATTTTTTTTCAGCCTTTTTATCGGATTGAGAGGTTTCTGTTTAGCTCTGCCTTCCAGAAAACGGTACCACTTTTTCATCATTTCATAGTTTTCTTCCAGAATACGCCTGTCCCCATATCTCTGATACAAAGTATACGGTACTATAATACAGGCATCACCCCAGCCCACAGAACCGGCAAGCATCCCGGAAAAGAAGCCCGGAACATTATTCTTTGGCGCTATATTTGCCACTTTTCCGTCTTCATACTGGTTGAGACGGCATTCTCCCAGCCATTTACGGATCACCGGATAACAATCTGCCAAAAATATACCTGTCCCGGCAAACACTCCCATGTCTCCTGTCCATGCCGCCCGCTCTCTGGTTGGACAATCCGTAGGCACATCACAGAAATTAGACTTTAAGCTCCAGACACTGTTTCTGACAAGCTGATTCACCCTTTGATCAGAACACTCAAAAGAGCCGAGCTGCTCCATATCTGAATACACTGCAATGGAGGTGAATTCTGCACCGCGCAGGTCTATATCTGTCACTACCTTCGCATAGCGGAATCCCCAGATAGTGAAACGGGATTTATAATAGTTCTCTCCTTCCCGGCATATGTAGGTTACTTTCTGCTCTGTCCCCCCTTCCTTATGCCGCTTCCGGTCCTGAAAATTTTCTGTTGTAAAATTCCCGTTTTCATCCAGTGTCTCCCCATGTATTAACACTATTTTATCCCCTGCATGGGCGGTCAAAGAAAATTCCACATAACCGGCCAGATTCTGTCCATAGTCAATCACAGTATCCCCGTTTGGCGTCTGGATGATCTTCCCCGGAAAACGTTCCTTTTCTCTGACAGCCAGACTGTTGGAGCACACAAAGTTATCTGTACCGAAATCGGCCGTCCGCACAGGATGGTAATCTGTAATTTCTTCTATTGTGGCGTCATAAACTTCTCCCTGCTGCATATCATTTTCCCGGAGAGGACCGTGCTGTGACGCCAGCCACGTTTCATCTGATACACATATGGGCTTACCGTCCGCCTCCAGCTGAAAATACAGACCGATATCTTCCCCGTAAAGGTTTCTGTCACCGTCAACGCCAGAGCAGCTTCTGTACCATCCGTCCCCTAAAATGACCTGAACTTCATTTTCCCCTTCCTTTAAAAGTTCTGTCACATCGTAAGTCTGATATGCCAGGCTCCTGTCATATGTGCTGCTTCCCGGTGCCAGCACAAAATCTCCTGCTCTTTCCCCGTTCAGCCAGACTTCATATAACCCGTGGCTGGTGACATATAATCTGGCGCAGTCCGTTTTCGGAGCTTCAAATATCTTTTTCAGATAACTTGCCGGTTTATGTATCTTAGGATCACATTCTAATTCTGGATTGATCCATTTTGCAGCAAACTCCTCTTTATCCAGGATACCCATCTCAAAAAATGCCGGGGTACTCCACTCTCCAATGCGGTCATCCTCATCCCATAGACGGACCTTCCAAAGAATACGCTGCCTGCTCTTAACTTCTGCACCAAACAACACATTCATCTTACTTCCTGCTGTTTTCCCGCTGTTCCAAAGGATTCTTCCCTCTGATTCTGCCTGTATCTCATATGCAGTCTGCTTTATCCCATCCAGGCAGTTCCATGACAGATAAGGCGGCCTGCTGTCTATACCCAGAGGGTTTTTCAAATGTTCTGTCTTTAAATTGATCGCTCTCATAATTTCACAACGTTTCCTTTTCTGATACCATTCTCATTAAATGAATCCACGCGCACAAAATAATCCTGTGACTTCACCAGCGCCCCTATCCGCTTCGATATAACGGCCTCCCGATTTTCCCGGATGTCCTCCACGCTGCGATAAATCTGATAACTGTGATAAAGCTTATCTTTTTCATGTCCCCAGAGTATATTCCAGCCTGCTGCATCCTTTTTCCCATCGACCGACACTGTCAGATCCAGTCCATCTCTGCTTCTTTTTGCACGATACACTGGAACTTCCGGTTTTTCGCCCCTTCCTGTCCCGAAGATACGAAGACCGGAAATACATGGCTTTGCATCATAAGGCACTTCCAAAATTGTGAGCCGGACATACCGGGCGGAGATTCCCTTTTCCCTGACAATAAAATCATGGGGGAGATCTGTCTGGGCAGAGGATTTGTCCTCGATCATAAAATAATGTTCTTTGTCAAGAGATCCTTCTAATTTCCACCGTGTCCTCAGTTCCCGTTCTTCGATGTAACGCGGCTGGGTAGCGCTTCCCCCGATTTTTCCCGGTGCAGGGATTTCAAGTGCATCGTCTGCGAAATTTATCTGTACTGCCCTTACATCCATTTCTTTTTCCAGATCTATCTCCAGCCAATGTCCGCTCCTGTTGTCCTCTGCCCTCCACCAATTCGTCGCATCTTCATTTACCGCCTTATCTGCTTCTTTTCCTTCTTCGCTGGAAGAGGCCTTAGCAGGCTTTGCATAACTGAGGAGATACCATTGTGGTTCTGACCAGGGATCAAACCTGCCATCCCGGACAGCTATGGGCCAGTCCCCGTAGTTTTGATTACAAAACAGCTCTCCGTCCCTGTCATAACCTGCCGGCCAGATCCCAACACGGCGTTCAAACTGATGATTGACGCTGATTCTCATAGTTGACGCGTGCCACAGATTTTCTTCTCTGTCCCTCATGGTGGAGCCATGTCCGGCGCCCGGCATAAAACCTCCCGGGTGATAAGAATATGGGTTGTTTTTGGCAAGGGTAAACGGCCCCAACGGTGAATGGGATATATATACACCGTCTGCATAGACGTTATACTCTGCTCCCGGGCAGGCATACTGCAGATAATATATCCCCTCATGCTTATCCATCCATGGCCCTTCTATAAACGGCTGTCTTGTAAACATCCCTTTGATCTGCGGAAGATACTGTTTTGGAAGTTCCTCTTCCTTCATCCCGCTCTGTTTTATAAATCCCCGGTACATCTGTTCTATCTCCGCCTCACTGCGTGGAAATTCACTGTTATCGGCCCCCATGCGTTCATAACCTCTTTCATAGGGCGCACCCGTCAAAAGTTCTATTCTCTCCGTCTTAGGCAGCATTGTTTCCGGCTCCAACTCCACGCCCCATATTGGCGTAATATTGGAACACCCCCAGTAAAAATAGATTTTTCCATCGTCATCAAAAAACAAATTAGGGTCCCAAAAATCAAAGCTCCCCTTTATTTCCTCATAGGGTCCCCGGATGATATCTTTTGTCCTGTAGTAGTTACATACTTCTCCCTTTTTAGAGGCACAAAAATATACATAGTCACCGCATACCCGTACATCCGGGGCATAATCATACAGAGGCAGATTCTCCGGCAGCCGGTGTGACTGCCAGTCCACCATATCTTCAGATACCCAGACACTCAGATTCATGGATGCAAATATATAATATTTTCCCTGAAACAGAATCATAGAAGGATCAGCCGCTTCCCTGTCAATCTGCAGCTTCCCGTGAGCACGCGGATCCATATTAAACTGATAGCGATAAGGGACATTGATGGGATTGCAATAATATTTCATATACATACTCCTTTTCCCGAAATTTACTTCCTATAAACATCCTAAATAGGCAAGGCTCGGCTTTGGGTTTCTTTTCTGTGTGTCCCGGTCCACTGCCGCCAGGCCGAAAGTCATAGAATAACCCTTCTGCCACTCAAAATTATCCAGCAGTGACCAGTAAAAATACCCTTTCACGGGAATCCCATCTGCGATGCATTGTGCGACTCCATCAGTGGCAGAGGCAATGAAATCAACTCGTTTCCTGTCATCTTCCACAGCAATTCCATTTTCTGTCACAATAACAGGTATCTGAAGCTCCTCATATACCCTTCGGATACATCTTTCCAGGGCCTGGGGATATATCTCGTAATCCATCTGTGTCAGCTCGGCTTCTGCGGGGGCAGCACATATTCCATCAGAGTCATATACCGAACGGGTGTAATTCTGAAGGCCAAAGAAATCATCATCCCGGATAAAAGGCGTATAATGCAGGAACTCTTCCTCCCACTCCAGGGCTGCCTTTTCTTCCCCGCCTTTTTTTGCCTGAATATCATGCAAAGATAAGGTAATTCCCACCTGAAGCTGGGGATTTACTTCTTTTATTGCTTTTTTGGCCGCCTGATGCGCTTTCATAATAAGCATATCGCCTTTTTGTGTTCTGGCACTCACAAACACCTGTGGTTCCGGGGTTTTAAACACTTCTATATTTTCCTCTCTCTGCTTATTCATGTTTTCCATCATTTTCTGCATATTCAAGCCCACCTGCACGGCTCCCTCTGCATCTTTTGCAGTCTCTTTTGCCGTCGCTTCCACTGCTTTACCTGCGCCGGTGTTCTTCATTTTCGCCATCATCTGTGCCTGATACCTGGCAGAGATGGCTGCAATCTGCAGCCCCATATTGGCTTCATTGATCGTGCAGACATAATGCATAAAGGAACCTAACTGTTCCACCACATATCTGCAGTAGCGTGCAAACAGCTCCACTGTTTCTTCCTGCTCCCAGCCGCCCTTTTCAATCAGCCATTTGGGCGATGTAAAGTGGTGCAGGGTCACAACAGGTTCTATGCCATACTTTTGGCAGCACTCTAATACTTTCCTGTAATGTTCAATTTCTCTATCATCAAATTTCCCCTGCTCCGGCTCTATCCTGGCCCATTCCACGGAAAAACGGTAGGCATTTAGCCCGGCCTCTGCCATCATTTTGATATCTTCCTCATACCGGTGATAATGGTCAACGGCATCCAGCGACGGTTCAGTAAAAGATGAATATTTCATATGCTCCATTGCCCAATAATCACTGTTTATATTGTTTCCCTCTACCTGATGAGCCGCAGTTGCTGCTCCTTTTAAAAAACCTTTTGGAAATTTACTCATGGTTCTCCTCCTGTCTTATCTGCTGATTTAGAAATTCTGCACTTACCTGCAGTGACTTTACCGGGGATGCATCCACCCAGTTTTTATGACTTTCCAATATGACCGCTTCTGTCCTTACACTGAGAGCCTGACGGATCAGCTCCTCCAGATCCATATTGCCATACCCCAGTTCCATGCTGTCTGATTTTAATATGGGTGTCATTGACGGGCCTGTTATTCTGCTTCCCCGGTCATTGATATGATATAACCTCATCCTTTCTCCCAGCTTTTTCATGAGGGCAATGGCAGAAACTCCTGCCTCCGCCGGCCAGTAGGAATCCAGTTCAAAATTCACACAGGATGGGTCCGTCTCCCCTATGATCAGGTCATATGCCGTTTTTCCAGGTTCTATTTTCCTGAATTCACAATTATGATTGTGGTATAACAGCTGGATTCCTGCCTCCTTAAGTATTCCTCCGGCGTGGTTTAAATCCTTTGTCAGTTTTTCCACAGCTTTCCTGTCCGAATAATCAAACCGGTACATCCCGGTAATGACCACTTTATCTGTTCCAAACTTCTCAGCTTCTCTGATAACAGTCTCAGGTTCCCTTTCAATAGTTCCCAGATCCTCGTGTATACTGACACATTCCAGTTTTGACCGCTGCATCAATTCTTTCCATTCAAAATTTCCCCCTTTTCCCACCGGCATGCCCGCTGCTTTTGTCAGAATACGTACCATAAAAGAGGAAGGACGAATCATAAACCCGTTCAGTTCAATTCCGTCATATCCTGCTTCTTTTATCTTTTTTAATGTTTCCAATGCCTGTTTCTCATTTTTAGTAACGGTCCCAAGCATAATCTGCTGAACTGCTTTCTTTGTCATCTGCTTTATTCCTCTTTTCCTCATCTTACATGGCAACTGTCCGTTGTCTTCGCTTCTGCATACATAAAATAATTTTTGATAGTTTTATATTAAAACTGAATAGACTTTTTTGTGTTTTTCTATTCATTTTTATGTTCATTTATTCATGTTATTTCATGCGATACTTAAATAATAAATATTATCTTTAATATTCTAACATGGTAATTATCCCCTCTGTGCTAAACTGTTACCGTTAAGCGCCTGCACAGTTATATATAAAAATACAATCCAAAGAAAGGTGATATCATTATGCATTTAAAAGAAAATTGCTGCCTTGAAAACTTTCTGATCAGAGTAAAAGAATGTCAGTCCAAGGTTACCTTTGAAACTCCAGAGGGAGATGTCCTGGCTATAAAAAGCACATTAAGCCAATACATTTTCGTATCTCTGCAATTCCAGCCTGCACTGCTAAGCAGCGGCATCATCAGATGTGAAGATATAAAAGATTATGAATTGCTGAAAGATTTTTTGTGCTGATATGTATTACAATTTTTCAAGATATGCGCTATAGTAAATATACGCAACTGCTCAGTACCTTCACAGTTACTACAGTGAATGCACCGACTTGCCCAATAGTTACGAATATACTAACATATTTGCTGGTTTTACGCGCTGGAGGATTATTAATATGAATGTATCTGAAAAATTATCTGTTTATCTTGAACTCATTAATTGTAATTATGATCTATATGTATGGGAGTACAATGACAAACTGCAGTTTCTTCATACAAACTGGACACAGAGCATTTTCTCCGGAAATTTTCTATCTTATACGGGTCTTGCTCCTCTGGTGGACGAACATATTTCTTCCGGTTTAAGAACCCCCCTTATTTTAGAAGCTCCGGCCAACCTGCTGTGGATTGCAGGTTTTTATTATGAAGGTCCCCTCCTGGTAAAATGTTATTTTATAGGACCTATCTACAGCGGCCGGGATTCCCATCTGCTGCTTCGTAAACATATGGATTCCTATGAATTATCAGTGAAACTGCGCTCTATGATCACCAAAATATTTGAACAGATTCCTACTATTCCCGGGAATATACTGAGTCAGTATGCTGTTATGCTGCATTACTGTCTGACTGGTGAAAAAATCAGCTCCAATGATCTGACTTATCAGAGTACTGTTCCCACAGCCAGGAAAACTTTTCCCCAGTCTGCATCCCTGGAACATGCCGGAATCTGGTATTCAGAACAACAGCTTTGCAAAATGCTGGCCGACGGTGACCCACGCTATAAAGAAGCACTTGCAAAATCCGCCTCCCTGAGTTCTGGTTTGCATGCGGAAACCGGCGATTCCCTGCGCCAGCACAAAAATAACTCTCTTGTACTTCTGACACTCTGCTCCAGGGCGTGTATCCAAGGCGGTCTGACCCCTTCCATATCCTATGACTTAAATGACTACTACGCAGCGCGGCTGGAGGAGTGCACTTCTCTCACAGAAGTCCAGAAATTGTCGGAAACCATGCTGGCCGACTATGTGTACCGGGTACAGCAGGCTAAAAAAGATTCCCACATATCCAGCCAGGTACAAAATACCTGTGCATATATAAAAGCCAATATAACTACCCCTCTGTCTATAAAAACTCTTGCTGAAAAATATGGATACTCGGAATATTATTTTTCACATAAATTCAAAAAAGAACTGGGTATCAGCATCAATGATTTTATATTAAACGAAAAAATCGAACAGGCCAAGCTTCTTCTGTCCGGCACCAATGACAATATCCAGACAATCAGTGATAACCTTTTATTCGGAAACAGAAGCTACTTTTATGCATGTTTCCAGAAACAAACCGGTATGTCTCCCAGTGAATACCGAGCCCAAAATACAAAATTATAAATGTTATTATTTTCATTTTTATGTTCATAAATTTTGTTTGTATTTGATTTTACATGAATTTCAAAACTCATTCACGAATTTACGCACTATATAGATACAGATTCTCCGCTATAGTATGGATAAAGACACATCTGCCTGTAGATCAAGAAAACAGAGTAAGAGAAAACGTGAAAAACGGAGGATTTCTAATTATGGGAAAAGAAAAGAAACTATCACAGAGTGAAATTGACGGCGTACAATACCGCCGTGCAAAGCTTTGGCAGATCATTTTGGTTGCATGTAATGCATTCGTGGGTATGAGTATCTATACTCTCATTGGTCTGGCCAGTTACAGTGCCAGCCTTGGCTTCGGTATCGCTACTGCAGCAGTCGGAGTCATCCTCACCTGGTCCCGGATACTTGACGGTATTACAGATCCCCTTATTGCATTTATCTATGACAAGATCAATACACGGTTTGGAAAAATCCGTATTTTAATTATCATTGGATTTGCAATTGAGGCTCTGGCCCTGATGACCATGTTCAGCTGGGGCTCCGGAAAAGGATTTGGAATAGTAGTATTTACTTTATGCTACATTGTATACATAATCGGTTACACAATCGCCAATATGACTGCCCTTACCATCAATCCATTGATCAGTAATGATCCCCGGCAGCGTCCTGCCATCAGTGTTTGGTCAACCGCTTTAAACTATATGCTTCCCATGGTACTGAGCATTGTTCTGAATGTTGTGCTGCTGCCCAGATTCGGCGGTACATATAATCTGGAATTCTTATCTGCTGCCTGCAAGCTGTGTCTGTGTATTGCGGCGCTTGGTGTGATTCTTGTCTGCATCGGTGTGTCCGAGTTTGATAAACCGGAAAACTTTAAAGGGCTGACAAAAGAAAAGACAAATTTAAAAGTCAGGGATATGGCTGAAATCGTAAAGCACAACCGTCCCCTTCAATGCTACATTATATCTGCCGCCTCCGATAAAATCGCTCAGCAGACTACTTCACAGGCTGTCATTACCACCATGCTGAATGGAATTTTAATTGGGAATATGGGACTCGCCACCACTCTCAGTGTAATAGGGATGCTTCCCTCTCTGCTCTTTGCCGTCGTTGGTGCAAAATACGCGGGCAAATACGGCAGTCAGGCCACTATCATAACCTGGACCCGCATCTGTATTGCGATCAGTGTTGTAATATGGGGATTCTTTATTATCATTGACCCGAAACAAATTGCCAAAGCCGGCGTTTGCATGGTCCTCTATGTCATTTTGATTCTGGCCAGAAATGGAGCTAACATGTGTGTTACAACCGCCAGCACGTCATTTATGTCAGATATTATTGACTACGAACAGGACCGAAGCGGCCGGTATGTTCCGGCATTGATTACCGGTATTTACAATTTTATTGATAAGATTGTATCTGCTTTCTCCGCTGTGATTGCAACGGGTTCTGTGGCGCTGATTGGTTATACTGCCACTATGCCCCAGCCTGGCGATACTGCAACTCCACAAATTTTCTGGCTGACCACGGGCATCATGTTCGGCCTTCCCATATTTGGATGGATCTGCACTTTAATAGCAATGAAATTCTGTCACCTGACTAAGTCAGACATGGTCGATGTACAAAAACGTATTGCCGCAAAAAAAGCTGCTGATAAGAAAGATATGGAGGCGTAATAAAACATGAGAAAAATCATACCTTTAAAAAATAACTGGACCTTTGTTAAATCTGCTGCTGATGCTTCCGCTGCTTTTTCCTGCACCGGCGAGTGTATAGATCTTCCCCACACATGGAATGCCAAAGACGGACAGGACGGCGGAAATGATTATCACAGAGGAACCTGCTACTATATAAAAACTCTGCAAAAGCCTGAGCTGAAAGACGGAGAACAAGTTTATCTTGAATTTACGGGCGCCGCTATGATTGCGGATGTCTACATAAATGAAGTACATACCGCACATCATGAAGGAGGATATTCCGCCTTCCGGGTAAATATAACAGATATTCTGAAAGAAGAGAATCATATTGTTGTTTCCCTAAACAATGATGATAATAATTTCTGCTATCCACAAAAAGCCGACTTTACCTTTTACGGCGGTTTATACCGGATGGTAAATCTGATCATAGTTCCCCAGTCCCATTTTTCACTGGACTACTGCGGCACACCGGGCGTTAAAATAACACCTGTTGTGGATTTAGACCGGCACAAAGCAGCCGTCACGATAGAAGCCTGGACAGTTTCGGCCAATAAGGTAACATTCACTATAAATGGTGACTCACAGACCGTTCCCTCCATTGAAGGACATGCACAGGCTGAATTTATCATTGAAAACGTTCATCTTTGGGACGGATTAGAGGACCCGTATCTGTATACTGCAGAAGCCTCTTTAGAAAGCGGTGATAACGTAAACACGCGTTTTGGATGCCGTGAATTTCATATAGATCCTCAAAAAGGCTTTTTCTTAAATGGCCGTTCCTATCCTCTGCGAGGTGTTTCCCGCCATCAGGATTATAAAGATGCCGGAAACGCACTTACACCAGAGCACCATAGAAAGGATATGGAAATCATACGAGAGCTGGGGGCGAATACCCTGCGTCTTGCCCATTATCAGCATGCTCAGGAGTTTTATGACCTGTGCGATGAAAACGGACTGATTCTTTGGGCAGAAATTCCGTATATTACCATGCACATGCCAGAAGGACGGATAAATACATTATCTCAGATGGAAGAGTTGATTGTTCAGAATTATAACCATCCTTCCATTGTGACCTGGGGACTATCAAATGAAATTACGGCGGCCAGTTCTGTCAATGAGGACCTGCTGGAGAATCACAGACTTCTGAACGATCTTTGCCACAAGCTGGATAGCACCCGTCCTACCGTCATGGCAAATGTATTTATGCTGGAAACTGAAAATCCTATTCTGGAAATTCCTGATATTAACAGTTATAATTTATATTTCGGATGGTATTTAGGAGAGTTAGAGCAGAACGATGAGTTTTTTGATGAATACCATGCAGAATATCCGGACAGAGTCATTGGTTTTTCTGAATACGGCGCGGATGCCAATCCCCAATTTCAGTCACCGGATCCTGAAAAGGGAGATTATACGGAAAGTTACCAGGCACTGTACCACGAACACATGCTGCATATGATAGAAGACCGTCCCTATTTGTGGGCAACCCATGTATGGAATTTATTTGATTTTGCCGCTGACGGAAGAGATGAAGGCGGAAAACATGGTGAAAATCAAAAAGGCCTGGTAACCATTGACCGCAAATTAAAGAAAGATACCTTTTATCTTTATAAAGCTGCCTGGAATAAAAAAGATAAGTTTGTTCATTTGTGCGGCAGCCGCTACGCAGACCGTGCAGAAGATATCACAGAAATCAAAGTTTATTCTAATCAGCCGGAGGTGACATTACTAGTAGACGGAAAAGAATTTGCCACACAATCTAACCGGATTATTTTTAAATTCCAGGTACCGGTCACGGGAGAGCATGTGGTTACTGCCAAAGCAGATTCCTGCGAAGAGAGTATTACTATACGAAAAGTTGCAGAAGAAAATCCCGCGTATACTTTTATCAGGCGTACTCCTGTAACCAACTGGTTTGATGCAGATGATCTGAAACCGGATTATTTTTCTATCAACGACTGCCTCTCTGATATCAGGGCCAATAAAAAAGCAGGAGCTATCATAGATGAAATGATGGCAAAAGGGGCTTCTGACCGCGGTGATGTGGCAGATGCAGTTAAAGATAATCCTGCCCTGCAGAGAATGATGGGACGTATGACCCTGGTCAGCCTGTTAAAACAGGGCGGTGCTGATGAAGAAAATATCAGGCAGATCAACCGTATCTTACAAAATATTAAAAAATAAAAAACAGAGAGCCGCCATACTATCACTGCTTTGATAAGCCTGCTAAATGCAGTCTTATCAAAGCAGGCTGACATCATACGCCAGAACCGCAGGGGAGGCGGAACTGACATAGCCTGCCAATCCCGGAGTCGGCTGACCCGCTGCGTCCTGCCCCCGAACACTAAATTTTGTATCTCTCCATTAACTGCTCACAATATTCCGAATCCCCTGCCGCCTTTTCCAATTCCTCATACCGCTTTTTATCCAGCAGTATTTTTGTGAGCTTACGCATACGCTCAGTGCCTTTTTCAATACCTTTTTCAATGCCCATTTCAATTCCATCATCCACGAGCATCTGACCCAGCTTTGTCATCACCATCGCCTCCTTAATCTCTTTTAGCTCCGTCTCATTTAAAAATTTTACTGCCAGAGCATATAAAACAGCCTGCATTTTATTCAGGTCTTCTTCCCCAACCCCAATATAATTCTCTCTGAGATATCCGACTCCTCTCAGTATACGCTCCTTTTGCGGCATCTCCCCTGACATAAGAGGGCTCATGAGTACAGGAAGCAGGTCCTGCTTTCTGATCTCAGCTGCTGATTTCCGAGACAGCATCTGAAACATGATATCTGCATCCTGCTTCTTAAGCATGACCACCCTTACACGGTAGGTGTTAATCCCTTCCTTCAATTCAGAGAGGGGCTCTCTCACCCCTGCAGAACACACTACGAAAGTAGTAACCGGTACGCCAAATATGCGGCTCGTAGCAGCTTCATACTCCCTAAATCTTCTTAAATCTGCTGCCAGAATCCCATCACTCTCAAATTCAAAATGATACCACTCCCCGTTTTCCATCTCATAATTAAAGTCCTCATACATCTGACGTGCTTCCAAATGTACAACTTCAGTAGGTGCAACACGCAGCGGCTTCTCGTGTATGCCCAGATACCTAAGCATCTCTTCTCCAAAAAACTGCGCTGCAGTCTTCATTGCCATATCCTCTAGATGCAGATAATCATCCGGCTTATGGCCTTCTTTCCTTTCTGGCATATTTTGCTCCTTCTAAGCCATACAGGGAACTATCTCTACTTTTATTATAATCAATTTTGATATCTCAGACAACAGCATGCTTGTATTTAGTTATATTAATAATTGAATATCCATGAAAATTTTGCCTGAAACAGGCAGAAATGATTTATGATGATTATTTGTAACTTATATCGCTCAAAATGAGACGGCCTTCTTACTGCTTTTATACGGTTACCAGATAGCCCTTACCACAATATCAGCACAGAATGCTCAGCTTATTTTATTGAATACTAGATATGCAGATTTCAAATACTGATAGTCCCTGAGAAAATCTGTTGTCTGAATAAAATTATTTTAACATGTTCATATCAGATGTACAAGATATATGTTTGAATTTAACACATATCTTGTACCGGCACCACTGCTGCTTACGTGTTACCATTCCGAGTTTTGCAGCATGAAACGGCAGTTTTTGCCGTTTCTATACAGTCTGCTGCATCATTCTTTATTATTAATATGTCTTATATACATCGAACAACTTATAATAAAATTCTTCTTCCACTCTCAAATGCACTGATCGCTGCCCAGGCAGTCTCCAGAGCTCTTAATCCCCTTTCTGCTGGTATAGGAGGCTTGTCTCCCTTTTTAAAAGCTTCCAGCATTTTATCAATATGGCGGTCAATATTTTTTCCAAAGCACCCCCCATTATCATCAAATATTCCCGGTTTCCACACATTAGCAATTTTGCTGTTCTTTTCCTGGAAAATGTATTTTCTTGTGTTATTTTTGATACTTATTGTTCCCTTAGTTCCATTAATTCTTACTTCCTGCACACAGTCATAGTTATCGGATGAATCAAAGGAACCTAGGAAAGTTCCTACACCACCAGCCTTAAATCTTAACGAAAGTGAAAATGTGGTATAGCTTCCTTTCCCTGTCATATCCGTCATATCTGCGTATACACTGCTGATAGGACCGCATAGATACTCCATCATATCCAGCCCATGGCACTGAGCTTCAATAATTGCCAAATATGGATGGCTCATAGGAAATTCTCCTGCCTGGGCAAAATGCCATTCAGCAAATATCACTTCACCCAGCCTGCCCTCTTCAATATCTCTCTTTGCCATACCAACGGCTTCACTGCAGCTGTGATTAAAATCAATGGCAAAAAACAATTTCTTTTTCTCTGCAATCCGTACTAGTTCCCTTGCTTCTTCCATATTATATGTCAGAGGCTTTTCAGTCATAACAGGGACCCCAGCCTCTAAAAGTTGTTTTAAAGGTTTAAAAGTCTGTTGACCTGGCAGACAGACATCAACCAAATCAGGTTTTCCTTCTTTCAACATATTTTGAATATTAAGAAAGTAAGGAACATTAAATTCCCGGGCACGTTTTCTTGTCTTTTCCTCTGTCCGCCCCACAATACCCACAATCTCCACATCATTTCTCTCCGAAAAGGCCCGGGCATGCTGATATCCCCATACCCCAGCGCCTATAATCCCTACTCTAATTTTATTTACCATCGTTCTCCTTTCCCCGGGCCCAGGGCATCTCTTTGCCCTCTGCAGGTTTTCCAGTCCTGATTGCTTTCTGTGCCAGCCAATCCAGGTATTGATCCTGGAGTTCATCAGCAAGAGAATACCTGCTTTCTCCCGTCTTTATAAACTGTTCCATATAGCAAAGAGATGTAGCTACTGCCACCTCTTCGTCACTCATTCCGCGTGGACCAAAAGGATTTTTATAATATAACTTTCCATTCCCTGTAATTGACACAGTGCCTGCCCGGCAAAGGCTGTTATCCAGGCCGCTACACTCCCTGCGAAGAGTAAACTTTAAAAATCCCGGATACGGTTCCGTCAGGCAGCTGACCTCATTCTGAAAAATTTCCCCCTTTTCCCCTCTGATCAGTATTCTGGATGACCTCATTGGTGAAAAATACTGTTCCTGGCTAAAATCTAAAAGTCCCCATTTATCTTTATAATGAACAGTTATTATGTCTTGTTTTTCTTGCTGAAAACTTAAGCATACCGGCCATCCCTGCCTCCCAGGTCCTTTCACGGCATTCATGGAAAATCTTCTTCCCTCTACTGTACATGCTGCATAGCCAGTCCCCAAGTACCTTCTAATGAGAGCCATACCATGATATCCATGAGCCACCGATATCTGCACCTGACGTACTTCACCAAGCATACCGCTGCTAATCAAAGACAGTCTGGCACTATGCATGGGCTGGCAGGGATATTGCTCAGATACTTGGATATTTCGTCCTCCTTTAGTTTCCTCATAGAGGGATATCATACTCTCCACAGATTCAGCTGCCCAGGTTTCTGTCAAAATAGGTACATCATACTTTAAAATTTCACACAGTATTATTGGCAGCACTGCCGGAGGAAGGCAGAGAACAAAAAAATCGGGTTTAAACTTAAGGGCTTCACCGGCATTTTTCACTGTTGGCAGCCTCCATGCGTTTTTTATCTGTTCAGCAGTTTCAGGATTATTCTCTACTACGCAGCATATCTGAAGTCTCTTCTCTATAGCACGGACAGCCCGATAATAAAATCCGGCTCTCCAGCCGGCACCTAACAATGCAAACTTCATTTAATCATCTCTCCATTAGAAATCAATGTGCTCAGGATCGTACCCCACCCTAAAATCCAAATTGACAGCATCAATCTTTGCCATATCGGCCTCTGACAGAATGAAATCAAAAATATCTTTCTCTTCTTCCATCTGTTCTCTTCCAACCGCCTTTATATTAAGCAATGCGCCATGTTGTAATATCCAGCGGTTTATAACCTGCGGAATAGATTTTCCAACGCTTTCCCCAATCTCCTTCAACATGGTGCTCTTTTCGTAGAATCCAGATGGGCGCAGCCCCGGATTTTCAAATTCGCGATACTTGGGTTTTTTTAATATTCTTGTCTCATCCTCCTCATTTAAGGCTCCAAAAATTATGCCTTTCTCACTGCAGTACTGTCTTACCTTTTTATTTGAATACAGTGGGAGAAACTGGTCCTGATTGACAGCCGGCATAATTTTAGTGTCTGGATCATTTAAAATCTTCTCTATGTGAGGAATCTGGAAATGGCACAGACCAATAGCTCTGACTCGTCCTTCTTTATAAATATCCTGAAACCTTACCCAGGCTTTTCTCTGCCACTCTTCAGGGTACCCATAAAAAACCTTTTCCTGCGGCCAGTATACTGAATATAAGTCAACGAAATCCATTTGCAGCTGTGCGAGGATTTCCTCAAATGCATAATAATACCGGAAATCACGTATATCTGCTATCTGCGGCTTACAAGACAAAAAAAACTCTTCACGTGGAATGCCGCTCTCTCTGATTGCATCACCCAGTGCTCTTTGACAGTCATCGCTTTCCACTATTTCAAATCTCCGATAACCTGCCTCTATTGCCTCTGCTATTATTTCCTTGCGGGTCTGATCATGAAAAGCCATCCGGCCCACAATCTCTGTACTGTATCCCACCAGGGGCATCTCAACCCCATTATTTAATTTAATCTTTGTGTCAAATGTCATGTTTCCCATATTACCCTCCTATTCAGTGGTATAAGGATTTCTGTTCCTTCTGTCATCACAGTTCATGCCATCGATTAGCTTCATATCATCTCTATCCAGTTCAAAATCAAAAATATCCGCATTCTGCTCCATATGGACTCTCCTGCCGCTTCTGGGTACTGGTATAACATTATGCTGGATGTCCCACCTCAAAATAATCTGAGGTACACTCTTCTTATATCTATTTGCAATTGTAACTAAAGGCTCCGTATTCAAAAAACGTCCTCCACGGCCTATCGGCGTATATGCCTCCATTTGAATACCCAGTTTTTCACAGAATTTCCGCTGCTCTATACATGTGTATGTGGGATTAAACTCCACTTGATTTGTAACTGGTATCACATCGCAGTGTACTAATAGATTCCTTATATGCCATATTTCAAAGTTAGAAACACCCAGACTTCTGATTATGCCAGAGTAATACAGCTTTTCCATTTCTTTGTAAGACTGTATGTAACGGCCTGCTATGGGCCAATGCAGAACAAACCGGTCCAGATACTCAATTCCCATTTTCCGTAAACTTTCAAATACCGATTCTGTTGTTCTGTTATATCTCTGTTGTTCAAAAATCTTCGTAGAAATAAAAAATTCTTGTCTTGGTATTCCACTTTCTTTTATTGCAATTCCCAAGGCTCTCTCAGACCTATATATCTGTGCCGTATCAAACATTCTGTAACCAGTCTCTATAGCCTCTCGCAAAATTTTTACCTGAGTAGGCAGGTCTTCTGCAATCTCTGCCACCCCAAATCCCATAACTGGTATTTTCACCTTATTATTTAATTCTCTCTTTGACTGAAATGTTAAATTTTCCATGTTTTCCTCCCTATACATTATCCTTTTTACTGCTAACAGCTGTCCGTGGTTCCTGCGGCATATCTAACCCTTGACTGCGCCGATAGCAATCCCCTGAACAAAGTAACGCTGAAAAAGAGGGTATATTATCAGCATGGGAAGTATTCCCAGTACTGCCATAGCCATCTTAATTCCCATTGTCGGAAGCATTCCTATCTGGACTCCCGAACCCGCAAGCTGGCTTGCGTTACTCATTAGGAACTGCAGATCCAGGAGCATACGGTTGAGAAGCACCTGAATACTGTAATATTTGTCATTTGTTATAAAATAAAGACCGTTTAGCCAATCATTCCAGTACCCAAGTCCTGTTAGAAGAGTCAATGTCGCAAGTATTGGTTTTGCTACCGGTACCACAATCCTAATCAGGATTTTTCCTTCCCCTGCTCCATCTACCTTTGCTGCATCTATAATCTCATCTGGAATAGAATTAGACATATATGTGCGCATCATAATCACATAAAATGCAGACATCAGCAGATTAGGGAGAATATAGGCCCAATATGTATTTTTAATATGCAGGCTTTGTGTCCACATCATATAGCGCGGAATCAGCCCGCCGTTAAAAAGCATAGTAAAAAATAAAAAGAATGACATGGCATTTTTACCCGGAAGATCCTTTCTGGATAAAGGATATGCATACAGTGTGGTTATTATCAAACTGACAAGTGTACCTGCTGTTGTTACAAGAATTGATATTCCATATCCTTTAAGAAATGCCCCTGTATCCATCAATGTATATTTATATGCATCCAGGCTAAATTCCCCTGGCCAGAAGGAATAACCGTCTCGTATAAGAGATGTCTCTGATGTAAATGATGAGACAATCATTAATACAAAAGGAATCAGACAACTAAGACACAACAGTATAAATATAAAATGTACTAAAATCTGAAATACTTTTCCTTTCTCAACCATACTCGTTTCTCCCCTCAAAACAATGCATTTTCCCGATCTACCCTGCGTACAATTAAATTCACAGACAAAACCAAAACAAAGCCCACTATTGACTGGTAAAATCCAGCCGCTGATGACATACCAAGATTCCCGGTACTCATCATTCCCCTGTAAACATATGTATCAATCGTGTTAGTCGCATTGACCAACGGTCCGCTGTTCATAGGAACCTGATAGAACAGTCCAAAATCCGAATAGAATATTTTTCCCAAAGCAAGCAAAGTCATGATAATAATTGTCGGTTTTAGGTGAGGCAGCGTAATATTTCGGATTCTCTGCCATCTTCCCGCGCCGTCTATGACAGCCGCTTCAAAATATCCTTTGTCAATTCCCATGAGTGTAGCATAATAGATAATACAGTTATATCCAAACTGTTTCCAAAGATTAACAAAAATTAAAATAAATGGCCAATATTTTGCTTCCGAATACCAGGATATACTGTCCTTACCCAGATTTTTTAATATGCTGTTGTTAACAAATCCTACATCCTGTGCTAAAAATCCATAAACAAGATAACTGGTAATAACCATAGAGATTAAAAATGGAATCAGTATAATAGTCTGGTATGCTTTTCTTGCCCGCTGGGCTTTCAGTTCATACAACAATATGGCTACCGTGACGGCAAATACTGTTCCCAGTACAATGAATGCCAGATTATATCCCAATGTATTTCTGGTTATAATCCAGGCATCTTTTGTTTTAAACAGGTATTCAAAATTGTCAAACCCTACCCATGGGCTTTTCCAAATACCGTCTCTGACATTATAGTTCTTAAAAGCTATTATAATTCCCGCCATAGGTATATAATTATTAATCAGCAAGTAAACTGCACCAGGAATAAACATCAGATACAGAAGGCCATATTTTCGTAATGTTTTTTTTACCAAAGGTTGTCCGGCATTGCACTTCATCTCCCCATCCCCTCTCTGTTCCGGACAGGGTGCAGCTGTCACCTTGTCCGGAAAATCATGTACGTTTTTCCTTTCTTAGTTACTGTTTGCTTTTTTCCATTCATCAAACTGTTTTTGCTTATCTTCTATAATCTTATCCGCACCAGCGGCTTTAAGTTCCTCGATAAACATAGGAAGTTCTGTCTCAGGATCCAGCATCCCACACTGTAAAGGTGCATCGTACTTGCTGATTACATTTGCACATGCGGCTGTTTCGTTTTGCACATTAGACGGATCATATGAAAATCCATATGCAGGTGAATATACGCATTCCTTATTAAAATCTTTAACTATTTCCCAGAAATTGTCTGGCCTGCCCAGCGGTACATAAATGTCAAATCCCTGTGGAAATCTCCCCCAGATACTCTCGTATTCTGTACTTGTCCCATCCTGTCCCGGCATATATTCAATCGTATTTTTTTCAGAATCTTTTATCTGATAATGAACTCCTTCAACTCCATAACAGAGTGTATTAGCAAATTCTGTATCTGCTGCAATGAGATTTAAGACCTGCATAGCCCGTTCCGGGTTCTGAGACGTTGATCCAATCCCAACCTGCCAGCCGGCATGATTTGTGGCGGCATACAGAGTAGGATTTAACAGTTCACTTACTACTATTTCCTTCCCTACTGCATCTGACCACTCCCCTGCCGGGTCCGGATCTGTATTCCTTATGGCGCAGGCTACCTTTCCCGCTGCCATCAAGCTTTTATTGGTGACTGTGCTATTTGCGCCATCCGGCATTACAAGTCCCTGAGAGGCCCATTTATACATTCTGGTTGTCCAGTCTTTATATTGCTCTGTCTCATAAAAATTTACTAATGGATCACCTTCTTTATATTTGTATATATCAGGTATACAGCCAATATAACCAAAAACAGGATCATATGCTACCGGCATAGGATTATATCCCCCTACATCAGGCGCAAGCGGGTACATATCCGGGTATGCTTCTTTTACTTTATTCAGAACAGCCTCCACATCATCCAGAGTTTTCACAGTTTCCATATCCACATCCAATGCATCTGCTATGTCTTTCACCATAAAAAAACCAATACCAGACCCTTTCCCCCTGTCACCTGGAATACTGTATTGTTCCGTACCTACTCTTCCTGCTTTCAGCCATTCCTCGGGCACATCTTTCAAAATATCCTGTCCATACTCTTTCAACAGGCTGTCCATTGGCAGAAGTTGATTCGCATTCTTCATAAATGCAACAGACTGGGCATTGTTGATAGCCGTCAGACAAAGATCTACCTGCTCACCGGAGGATAGCATCATATTCAACTGATCCACATAAGTTCCCTGACTTACAGTTACAATTTTAACGGTTGTATTACCAATTTTTTCTCCGGTAATTTCACTTAGTTTTTCGGATACAGCATCCATAGCATCTTGGGTCGCCCTCCCCCCTTCAACGATTACAACCTCATATGGTTCATTTTCCTCTGCCGCAGCCGCTTCACTTGTATACATACCAGCTGCCAGACAGATTGCCAGCCCCATAGGAACTACTTTTCTAAATCTTTTCATCTACTTATCCTCCTGTCATAATTTTTTTATACATCACGTGACGTTTTGATATCATCATTATAAGAAAAAGAGAGTCCTACCTTCTACCCAAAGGCTGACCCTCTTTATCAGTTTTCTTACCTCTTTTGTAATCTTTTCCCTTATCCTGTCTTAATTTCAACAATCTTTATCACTTTCTTGACAATTTTCCTTCTTCCTCTCTTCAAATGGCTGCTTTCCCATTACTTTTTTATAGCTCTGTGAAAAATGTGAGAAGTTAGTATAACCTATCCTTGCAGCAATATCCCCCACTGGCAAAGGGGTCGTGGTCAATAAAATCTTTGCAAGCTGCATCTTTTCCTCAATAATATATGTTTTTAATGGCTTTCCCACCGCTTTCGTGAATATCCGGGATAGATAGTCAGGATTCAGATGAAGCGCATCTGCAATTTCCTGACGCTTTAATTCCTTTTCAATATTGCATTGTATATACTCTATCACTTTTTCTATCTGTGTCTTGTCTTCTTCTTTCTTTCGCATACTACTTTCATAGATTTCCAGCACAGTTCCTATATAATCTTCCAGATTTTCCAGGGAGCTTTTAGACTTGTCCCCATAAGCCGCCATCTGAGGCTGCCTCAGAATATTATTGACCCAAATTCCATTTTTCTCACCACTGGCATATAATATTTCCTGAAAATCCTGATAACATTTCATAAGCATTGCCGCATCCATTACTCCAGCAGATTTCAGTTTTTCCAGATACTTTATAATCTCCCGACCGGCCGAACTAATATAGCCATTTGCTATATAATCAATATATTTTTGTTTTTGAAAAAAAGGAATCTCCCTTTTATCCCCATACTCTTTCTGTTTTCTATTATCTTCAATCCAAAAGACTCCTGTCTGTCCGGTCACGTTATCTCTTGCCATCCCAGCCATCTGAACAGCACATACACTGATATCCGCAGGATTGATTTGCTCACTGGAATAACATGCTATATGCATATCGGCAAACAGACGGCACTGCTCTATAAACTCCAAAAGCAGACGCTCTGTACCCATTCTATCTATCAACATATTTTCTGCCTGAAATACAAGAAGCATATAAGAATTATCATCCGCACTTGTAAGCATCACTTCCTGACCATAATCTGAAAACAATTCTGCCAGTATATTCAGAAGTGAATACTGTCGCAGTTCCTCATCCTCCAGCCCCCCTGTCCCAGCTACAAGGACTATCCTTACCAAATATATACTGCTTTTCTCATATAGAGGAATATTCAAACGTCTGCAGTCCTCCAGCAACCCACTGGTATCTTTAACACCTCCACTTAGTATCCTTGAAAACAAACCGTCTAAAACCTTCATCTTTTTATGGGATAACAGCTTTCCATAATCATAGTACTCTGCCGCGCGCATATTTTCCTGAATTCTGTTTACTGTCCTGTAAATGGTCTTCTCAATATCTTCATACCTGGCTGGCTGTATAATATAATCCACGCTTCCTAGCTGTAGGGCCTGCCTGGCATAGGCAAATTCTGCATGAGCCGTAAGGAAAATACACTCTGTCTGATACCCCATTTTCCGCACCCATCTTAGCAGACTGATACCATCCTCTGCCGGCATCTCTATGTCACATAATAAAATATCTACCCTGTAATTTTGAAAAATTTTCTTTGCCCCCGCGGCATGGTAAGCCTCCAAAACCCTGTCAACCCCTGCCTCTTTCCACCGGATACCGGCATGTATCCCATTAACCACGCTGGTCTGATCATCTACTATCAAAACGGTCATCATTTCTATCTCTCCCTGATTGGTATGAAAATTTCTATATGTCCTCCCCGTCTGTTATTGGAAAAGGAAATTATAGCTTCTCCATGATATAATATATCTAAACGCTGCTTTACATTACTGATTCCGATTTTTTGTCCCTGATACTCATCACCACACACAGAGCTATTCAGCCTCTTTAGGCTTTCTTCGCTAAACCCAGGTCCATTATCAGTGATTGACAGATTCAAACGCTGCTGCCCGTTTGTTATCATCATCCCTTTAATATGAACCTGTACCTGTTTTTCACTAGTTATAATATGCTTTATAGAATTTTCAACAAATGTAAGCAGCAGCATGGGCGGTACCATATAGTCCTGAATATATATTGGAATATCAATTACTGCGCAGGGAGGAAGTTCCATGGTCATTCTCATTAATTCGATATAATCCCGTACACTTTCAACTTCCCTTCTCAGAGGTATTAAATGAAGACTATCCTGCATAACATGCCTCCAGTAACTTGAAAATGCCAGAATCATCTGCTGGATCTTCTTATAACTCTGTTCTTCCGCCAATGCATACAGGTTTTTCAGACAGTTAATAAAAAAGTGCGGCCGCATCTGCACCTGATAATACTGCAGCCGGGCCTTCTGCACTGCCAGTTCATTTTCATAGCTTTCTATCTTATATTTATTTATCTGATTTAACATACCATTAAAAGATTCACTGATCTGCGTAAATTCTTCAACCGGCTGTTTGCACTCCATTCTTAACTCCATATCGCCCTGCTTTATCCGCTCTATAGTCTGTACCATAGACTTCATGGGGGAAAAAATGTTCTGGCGCATGGATCTGTATGAAAAAGGCAGAAGCAGGGCTATCAATGCTGTCATACACAACAGTAGGCTCTGTGTCATGTCCAGAAACAGATGAGACTCCTCTTTCATTAAATACAGTACATTGATATCAAGAATCCCCAGTTCTTTGCGTACACTTCTATAATTTCCATCTGATGCCACTAAAATATCTTTTTCTGAATTCTGAGTCAAAATCCGGGTCTCTTCTCTTGATAAATCTGTATAAAAGACATTCCCTGTTTCTCCTCCATAAAATACATATTTTTCTTTTCCGACCAGGCTATTTTTAGCTATATTAGAAAATGATACGACAGAAGCACAGGAAACTCCTTTGTCAGCCTTTAGACGAATCAGATAATACTGTTCACCTATTTGCTCTATATACATCCTATCCTCAGACCCACTTTGTATTTTTTTCATTAAATCTTTAAAGTAATAAATCAATTCTATCTGTGTAATTTCTCCTACATTACTTCTGAATGCAGCCCCATAACACCCTCTTCCAGGATTAAATATAAATAATCCACTTACTGTCTTATTCGTTTGCAGAATAGCTCTATACTTATCCAGAAGCTGCCTCTCGTAATCCTGTATCTCAATAGATGGAAGGTTCAACTGTAGCCGCTGATATTCTTTTCCATTTGAAGTTATACTATTTAAAAATATATCTGCTCCTTCAATATCCTGAAAGATCTCGTTACTATACAGATCCAGAGTATGTACATTTGCTTCCTTTGTCCTTTCATTAAGGATATGAGCAGTATA
The DNA here is from genome assembly GCA_003148945.1 of Murimonas intestini. GTDB lineage: Bacteria > Bacillota > Clostridia > Lachnospirales > Lachnospiraceae > Murimonas > Murimonas intestini. The sequence goes on from QGGY01000004.1 coordinate 292,445, forward strand.
CCAGGTATAAATCCCCAGGAGGATTATCAGCGGAACAACAAATAAGAGGAACAGTTTTGATATCTTATTAGAAAGCCTTTTATTTTTATTAATTTTTTCGTTATTTTCCATAATTTTCCTCATTATTATTTATCTTTTAATTATATTTCTATTTTTAAATTTATAACCAAACCTTTTCTCTGTCAAGTATTAAAATAATCAGTTATTAACACTTTTAAATTTTCTTATTAAAAAAGGAAACCCAGATTTCATCCAGATTTCCTTTTAAAACTCTTATTTTATATATATGCAAATAATCATAAGTCCTTTCAAAACCACACACATTCCCTGCCCCAAAACTACTTATCTGAATACTTTTCCGCTATCTTCTCTTCCACCCCATTCAGAAGATCCTGCTCATAATTATCAGCTGCCACCCTATAGTCCTGCACTTTTTCCTCTGAAATAGTTTCGATTCCGGTGATCTGTCCGGAGGAATCCCTGACTACTGATAAATTAACCGTGCCGTCCTCATCTGTCCAGAAAGCATTAAATACGCCTGCACTTTCATCAATAAATACTTTTACTCTCTGCCCTTTAAAATACATAATATTTACTTCTGAAATATAATCGATTCCGTAGGGTGAATATTGTTCAAATTTAGTTCCGCCTGACACTTCTTTGCTATTTATCTGCGCGGCTGCATTTACCTCATTCTCATTGTTTACCTGAGCTGTACTATTAACATCAGCCCCGAAGAATGCAGACCTGTACTTTTGTGCAGCTTCCTCAGATATTGTATCCACTCCTGTGATTTCCCCTAACGAATTGCGTGTTACTGCCAGATTGGCTGTCCCGGCTTCATCATAATAGAACGCTTCCCCATCAGAATGCTCATCTGCAAAAAGCCTTACATCCTGCCCATTATAAAGCAGTCTTTTACCGTCCTGTGAAATAGAAATCCCGTATGACGAATACTTTGCATATATGTCAGGATCCGGTAGGAACTTACTGGCATAAGGGCCGTCAGGTGAAGTAACGATAGCCTCTTCAATGGCAGGGAGATTTTGGGAGACACTCTCTGCGGCAGCGGAAGTTCCAAATGTACTTCCAATAACAGCTACTACAGCACAGGCTGCTGCCAGATTAAAAACTGTTGTCTTTTTAATTTTCATAATTGCCACAATCCTTTCTTCAATGGCGTTTCTGCTGAAATGGTTACACAGCGGGGTAAGCCCGCTTTTCTTTTCCTCCATGCCGATCAGTGTTAGTGCATAAGCGGATTTCACAGTCTCTCCAAATAAGCGCACTACTTTTTCATCGCAGGAAAGCTCAATATCCCGATTGGCCAATACATACATTACCCACACAAGAGGGTTAAACCAATGGATACACAGCGCCGCAGTCAGCAAAAACTTCGTCACTCCGTCAAAGCGCCGGATATGCACATACTCATGCGCAAGTACATATTTCAGTTTTTTTGTATCTGTCCAATCTGTCTGTGACGGCATTAGAATAACAGGCCTCAATATGCCATAAGTGAGCGGAGCCGTAATCTTCTCCGTCTGACGGATCGAGACAGGCCGCCTGCACTTGTGCTCTGCCAACCATTTTACAGTAAAATCATTTTCAGCGGGCCGGGATATCATAAACTGGCGGCGGCATCTGATATAAGCAATCGTAAAGTATAAAATACATAATGCCAGGCCAATGCCCCACACCCACATCCACGGTGAAATTCCTGCTGTAACTGTGACGGCAGGTGCTGCAGCATTTGTGGAAGACGGAAATATATTTAATATTGGAGTGCTTCCGGTCTGCCCGGCTTTTGGACGTACTGCCAGGGAATAGACACTTATCGGGGATGGCAGGGTAAATGGCACCAACAGCCGCAGCAGCACGATCCCCCATAAGGCAATAAATGTCTTTTTAGGTAAACGGTTGATGGCGATCGCCCGAATAACTGTTATAATAAAGATCATAACAGCAGCCGAAATACTCATTTGCAGCAGACTCATTATTCCTCACCCCCTAACTCTGAAACCATCTGTTTCAGTTTTTCTACCTGTACCTCTGACAGTTTTTTTCTGCCCAGCAGGGAAGCAAACAGCTTCTCAACAGAACCATCGAAAACCTTGTGCAATAGTTCATCTGTCTCCTGCTCCTGCACCTGTTCCTGCAAAATCAGGGCATGACAGACAAAATTGGGGTCTTTTCGCTCTACAGCTCCTTTTTTGATACACCGTTTTAATAACGTATACGTAGTATTGACATTCCAGCCGTACCGCTCCTCCATCACATCCGCAACATGCCTTGCCATTGAATCTCCCTCTTTCCAGAGAACATCCATGACCTTAATTTCGCTATCCACCAGTTTAATATCCATCTGATTCACCTCTTTTCATTCTCCTTTATAAGACAGGAGTAGTATTTCATACCTATATACTACTCCTGTCTTACGCAAATGTCAATACTACAATTGTCTTATTTTTATCTTTATTTTCTCTTACTCATGTATCATGGTAAACAAATCTGATTACCGCGCTTTATTTCCAGCTCCTGTACAGCTTCGCGATAACTTCTTCAATAGGTGCTCTTTTAAGCTCCACATCCTCTATCCCGGACAGACACGACAACGCCTTCAGGATATCCTGCATGGAGGACTTTTCATGATTATATGCATATTCATAGACATTATCCTTTACTTCCTCAAGGGTCAGCCCAGGCAGTTCCTGCATCCCGGCCCCTGCATCTTCCGACACAGTCACTCTTACGCGGCCCAGGCCTCCCTGGACGCGCCTCAGCTCTTCAAAAGACCCGTCAAAGGCCAGATGTCCATGATCCAGGAGAATGATCCTTCTTGCCATCTCTTCCAGATCGTCCATATCATGGCTTGTAACCACGATCGTGACTCCCCTCTCCTTATTTATTTTTTTCAGGAAAGTGATCATATCTCTTTTGGCCAGTACATCCAGCCCCAGCGTGGGTTCATCCAGGAACAGGACCTGGGGGGAATGCAGAAGCAGCATTCCCAGATCAGCCTTCATCCTCTGCCCCAGGCTCAGCTCCCTGGAAAATGTATGCAGAAGCTCTCCCAGATCCAGCAGCTCTGTGACCATGTCCAGATTTTCTTTATAAACGCTGTCCGGGATATTCCACACACTTTTTTTCCATTCAAAACTGGTTAGAACAGGCTGGTCCCACCAGAGCTCTGTCCTCTGCCCGAACAGGACTCCTATGCGGCGCATGAGCTCCAGGCGGCTGACAGAAGGATCCATTCCCAGGACCCGCACACTGCCCGATGTGGGTTTCAGTATACCTGATAATATTTTAATTGTAGTTGATTTTCCGGCTCCATTTGCGCCTGCGTAGGCTGCAAACTCTCCCTGCCTGACCTGAAGGCTCAGGCCTTCCAAAGCCTTGATCTCCTTTTTCTGGGGATGTATCAGATTCCTTAATATATCACGCACCTGTCCGGTACGCTGCCATTGTGAATATATTTTAGTGATATCAACGATGTCCAAAGCCAGAATATCTGGGGCAGCCATATTTTCCATAATAATTCATTCCTTTCTTAAATAACATACCGGCTGCTGCCATATAGACAGCTGCCATAACTATAGTAAGTACCGGTAAAGGGCCAAACATGCCCGGAGCCTTTTCAAGCAGGGACAGGCTTGGCAGCCAGGCTGCAAGCCCCACCGGTGCAACAGTGCAGAAACAAGTCTTCCAGAATGCCGAAAGCCCTCCCAGCGGATAGCTTTTGAGCATATCAAAGGGACTGTGTGCGGTGGGGGCTATCTCCTCCGCCGCAGCTGGCGATACAAATGCCAGGCAGGAAACGATATAGACAAAAGCCAGGATCACTGCCGTGGATGCCGCTGTGCCGGCCAGAAATGAAAATACCCACCATGGAGTCACCGCAACAGGCAGCCCGTACAGGGAATACACTGTCATGATAATTCCGCATACCAGCTTGCTTGAACCTGAAAACGGACAGAACCCGCATGTTGCCATCTGGATCCAGACAGGCACAGGCTGGATCATCCAGTGGTCCAGCTGTCCCCGCCCAATGACACGGCTGATATTGCCCATATTTTCTCCTGTAAAAAACAGATTAAAAATACCGTCTACGAAGATCCCATAGCTGAGCATAAACAATATCTCATTTCTGCTCATTCCTCCGAAACCTCCAAACTGCACGGAGAGCAGCAGGACTCCTGCCATAGCCGCCAGCGCACAGATGACATCTGTCACCATATACAGCAGGCAGTATTTTGTATCCCTGAGGAACCAGAGCAGGTCCAGCTTTGCGTATGTGCCATAAAGCCTCATCAGCGTGAAAAACCATCCCTTCTCTTTGCCGTATCTTATCTCCCCGGCAGTATTTTCTGTCTGATTATTTATACTTCTATCCTCCATAAGAAATCATCCTTTCTTCACTTTTATGGAATATCCATAATGAGATCGGCCACAGCACAGCATTCCAAAACAGCTGCAGGCCGATCAGATACAGGGGACTGCTGCCCGCGCCGCCCACATAGATGGACAGCGGAGCAGAAGCAATGGAACCTGTGGGAAGCCAGGACAGCAGCTGTCCCGCCCAGCCTGGCAGCATCGCAAACGGAATCAGCGCGCCTGTAAAGAGCTGTGTCAGCGCTTCCCTCACCATCTGTGCGGCCCAGCACCCGTTTTTCATACGGATCGCCATGGATGCATAAATAAAGTCCAGTGCAAATCCCAGCGAAGCACTGAGCGCCAGGCTGATAAGAAAAAACACCAGATTCCAGGCAGAGGCCGGCAGCGGGGATATCCCCAGCAAAGGAGAGATAAGCAGTACCGGAACAGAATAAAACAGAAATACCGGTATCCACCATCTCCCTATGGTCTCGGCGGCCAGCCCTCCAAGCACAGGACACGGCCTTAAGTATCTCCCTGTTATAGAGCCCTCCCAGAGCGCAGATGTGGCTGGTGTAATAATGTCCAGCTGCTGGCGGAATACAGATGCCATCAAGGTATAAGTGAGAAGAACCGGCAGTGACATGCCGTCAGGCAGTACACTGCTCTCCCCGAATGAGCGCCATATCTGCACAAGCAGAATAAGCTGCAGAAAACGTACCAGGTATTCGCCCGCTACACTCAGCAGACCGCCGTCAAATACTCCCTTGGCACATATCCTGGCCGTAGCCGTATATTGTTGTAATCGTTTCATAAATTATCATCCTTTCCTAAAAATGAGCGCAAAAATGCCCGGTCGGCACCCTCGCCTACCGGGCATGACTATACTTATGCTATTCTGTCAAAGCAGTCCGGATCCATCCAATCTATATTGAAGACTCCACACTCTCAAAGGCAGGAAAAGCACATGTCATCCCGTAAAAAAGGGCGCAATACGACACGGAACATGAAATTTTACCTGTCTGAGACGCTATATCTCCAATATTGTTCCACAATGTGGAATCCTTAAATGCTATATGGAACATGTGCTTCACCTCCTATCATAATCTTATTTTTAATAACAGTACATCCCATCTCTTAACATCCCTGGCTTATTTCCTTGGGACGTCTGCTCTTTGCATATTGAGATATACCACTTTACTGTATCCTATAAACATATTTTTGTCAAGAATTTTCGTTTATAGGCATAAATACTTTTTATTTTCTCAAATCGATATCCAATTTTCAAAATTCATGCTATGATAATAAGAACAGATACAGCTGCCCGTGAACCGGAAAGCTGCAGACAAATATATCCGCGCAGCGGAGATTAAAAAGGAGCTGAAATATATGCGTTTGGTTACACGTTCTGATTTTGACGGCCTTGTATGCGGAGCACTGCTCAAAGAAGCCGGCATAATTGATACATGGAAATTTGCACATCCCAAGGATATACAGGACGGCCTTGTGGAGATCACAGAAAATGACTGTCTGGCCAATGTCCCTTTTGCAGAGGGCTGCGGACTCTGGTTTGACCATCATTCCAGTGAATTTGAGCGCAACAACCTGAAAGGCCGTTACCGCGGCGAGAGCCGAATTACCCCTTCCTGTGCCAGGATCATCTATGAATATTACGGAGGGCAGGAAAAATTTCCTCAGTTTACAGAAATGCTGGAGGCCGTAGACAAGGTTGACTCCGGAAACCTGACTATTGACGAGATCCAGAATCCAAAAGGATGGATCCTCATCGGTTTTCTTATGGATCCCAGAACCGGTCTGGGACGATGGAGGAATTTTACCATCTCCAACTACCAGCTGATGGAAAAACTGATGGATGCCTGCCGGTATATGAACACTGAAGAAATACTCAACCTTTCTGATGTAAAAGAAAGAATTGAGGTTTATTTTGAACAGACTTCAAAGTTTGAAGAGATGGTAGCCGCCCATACCAGGGTTGAGAAGGATGTGATCATCTCTGATCTCAGAGGGGTAGATCCTATCTACACAGGCAACCGCTTTCTTATCTACAGCATGTATCCCCAGCAGAATATCTCCGCCTGGATCGTAAGCGGCAAGGGAGGAAAGGGCTGTTCTGTCGCTGTTGGGTACAGTATTTTGAACCGCACCTCTACCGTGGACGTAGGAAGCCTGATGCTCAAGTACGGCGGCGGGGGACACAAAGCCGTAGGAACATGCCAGTTCTCTGATGAGACAATGGATGAGATGGTTCCTAAACTGCTGGATGAACTTATAAATGGCTAATTTGTTTTAATATTTTTACGGATTATTATACACAAGCAGCTAACCGTCAGGTTTAGCTGCTTTTTATCTCTCTGAAATCCGGATCATAAACTAATGGCCTCGAATCTATGCCATCTATAAAAACATTACTCCGGAACTGTTCTTATACAAATACAGAAACCTGCATAATGCATTCTTTTATCTTGTTTAATATTTTTATTAACCATGTCTATTATTGTTAATTTCTATATTGACATATATCCATATCCAGTATAATATATGAATAAATGCTGTAATAACCCATGATTTTTATTAATTTTCGTTCACGAAATGATCAGTATTGTTTTTCCCAGCATACACATTTTGCATCGTTAACATTAAAGTAAATCAAATCGCAAACAACTATAGAACTAAATATATTTAATGAATAAAAGGAGGCGATATCATGGATCAATGGATAGATCATGAACAGATTCTTAAAAATACAAAGGTGTATACCAACAGGCATACAGCTCTGCGCGGACTGCTGGGCGGCATAGGAACAGGAAATATCTCTTTGACTTCCAGCGGCGCATTCTGCGACTTCGAGATCTTCGGTCACCCTGATAAAGGTCTGAAGCTGCCATACACCTTTTTTTCTATTTGGGCCAGGCCGGAAGGTAAAGAGGCATCTGCCAGGGTCCTGGAAGCTGTACCGGGAGATGCAGGACTTCGTCAGATGTATCATTCCGGTGAACTTATGGGATTGCCGAGATTTTCAAAAAGTACCTACACCTGCCATTACCCCTTTCACGAGTTAACACTCTTCCACGAAAACACGCCTCTGCAGATTACTGCATCTGCATTTACTCCCTTTATACCCCTGGATGCCAAAAATTCAGGCATTCCCGGTTTCCAGCTGAAGTACACGGTAAAAAATCTATGTGATACTGATGTGGATGTATCTATTGCCGGAAGCCTGCTAAATGCGGCAGGATTTATAGATTACGACGGCTTTGACCATCTCCGGCAGGAAGGTCATCATTATCAGAAAACCCTTTGCCGGGATGGTCTCACGGGAATTATATTTGGAGCGGACAGCCTGGCGGAAACGGCAGTGAATAATGGGAACCTGGCCCTTGGCGCTGCAGGAGAAGGAGTAACTGTAAAAGAGCACTGGCAGTATGGGGGCTGGTGGGACGGAGCTGAAGAATTCTGGCAGGATTTCAGCAGGGACGGAATACTTGAACCTGCTCCTGATGTTAAGGCTCCTGTAAGCTCTGAACGATATGTAGGATCTGTAGCGAAAAAGCAAAGAATCCGCCCCGGGGAAGAAAAGGACTTTGTTTTCTATATTACCTGGTACTTCCCGTATAGATATGGATGGTGGCCGGATGGGCATCTGGGGCCGGACGAAATGCCGGATGCACGTAAATGGAAAAATTATTATGCCTCCCAGTGGGATGATTCCTGGGATGTTCTCTGCTATTTTGCTGACAGTACAAATTATCTTTGGGGCAGGAGCCGCGACTTCTCAGATGCACTGTACAGTTCTTCACTGGGTGCAGATGTCATAGAAGAGCTGGTGGCCTCTGTCAATGTTCTGCGCTCCTGTACCTGCTTCAGGCTGGAGGACGGCACCTTTTTCGGGTGGGAGGGCTGCTTTGAACATGCCGGAAGCTGTGCAGGCAATTGTACCCATGTATGGAACTACGCCCAGACACTGGCCTTTCTTTTTCCTGAATTAGAGCGGGATATGAGGCGCACAGAATTTCTCACTGAAACAGACGAAAACGGCTCCATGGCTTTCCGTGCAAAGAGAAAATTGGAGGGGAAGAAGTGGGATATGTTCCCCGCCACTGACGGGCAGCTGGGATGTATACTCCGCCTATACCGTGACTGGCGTTACAGCGGAGACGATGAGTATTTAAAAGAATTATGGCCTTCTGCAGTGAGGAGCATGGACTTTGCAGTGCACAGCTGGGATGAAGATATGGATGGGGTTCTGGATTCCCGTCAACACAACACATACGACATTGAATTCTATGGAATCACTTCCATGACAAATTCTATATTCTATGCTGCTCTTCGGGCTGCCGCACAGATGGCTCTGTATCTGGGTGATAAAAAACTGGCATACGGATGGCTGGATATAGCTGAAAAGGGAAGCAGGAAGATGGATGAGCTGCTGTTTAACGGCAGCTTCTATGAGCAGAATATCAGCCCGGAACTGCTGCAGGCCCATAACTATCAGTACGGAACAGGCTGTCTCTCGGACCAGCTCTTTGGTCAGGAACTTGCCCACCTGTATGGGCTGGGATATCTTTTCCCCGAAGATCATGTGAAGAAAGCCATACATTCTGTATACAAATATAATTTTAAAGAAAAACTGGACGGACACAGCAGTGTTCAGCGGTGCTATGCTATCCCTGATGAGCCAGGACTCCTGCTGTGTACCTGGCCTGAAGGCGGACGTCCTGACCAGCCTTTCGTATACTCAGATGAGGTCTGGACCGGCATTGAGCTTCAGGCAGCCGTTCATTTGATCTATGAAGGTATGACAGATGAAGCCATGTCAATAGTCAGCGGTATCAGAAAGCGGTATGACGGCATACGGAGGAATCCGTATGATGAAATAGAATGCGGCCATCACTATGTCCGCTCCATGGCAGCCTGGGGCCTGCTTGTGGCGCTGTCGGGATATGAGTTTAATTTGCCGGAAAATAAAATATCCTTCCGCCCAAGGATAAACACAAACAGATTCACCTGCTTTTATTCCACGGGAAAGTCCTGGGGCATTTACAAAGAAATAGCAGACGAGAGCGGAAAACGCAGCAGAGAGGTCATTAAACTTTACGAACCTCACTGACAATTTCATTTCCGCTCACGCAGAAGGAGCTGACCAGCCATGCATGACTGGTATTATCGCTGGTCTGATCCCCGCTCCTCCACGATCACAAGTTCCTTATCTGCCTCCAGCTCATAAGAATCTTGTCCTGCTTTTAGCACCCCTCCGGGCCTGTCAGCCTTAACTTTTAATATTCCGTTTTCATAGCGCATCCATACAGACCCCTCTCCAACCGGAAATGTACACTCAAACCTTTCAAACTGCCCCAGCTGCGGCTTCACCTCAAAGGACGCATATGCAGGGGTAACAGGCCTGACACCCATAAAATACCTGCCTATCAAATAAATAGGGCTGGCTCCCCACGCATGGCAGAGGCTTTTTCCGTATTTATCGCCGTACATGCTGTACTGTTCCTCCTCAGGCTGGTCCGGCTTGAATTCCTCCCAGAAAGTGTCCGCTCCCCGGTCCAGCATGCCGCCCCAATAATCCTTCATGGTCTCCATGACTCTGTCAAAGTACCCAAGAGATGCCAGCACTTCCAACTCATAAAATTTAAAATACGGCGTTGTAATTGCGTCCACTTCATCATTCAACAGTACATTCTTCACAATACTCTCTGTCTCATCATCGTCCGTATACCCGAATAAAACAGCAAAAATATTGGCATGGCGTGTCACGTGACGTCTTCCGGAGACATAACTGTCAATGTACGCGCCTTTTTCCTCATCCCAGAAATACGTGCAGATATTTTTCTTCAGCTTCTGAAACCGCTCCAGATATTCCTGGCCGTCTATCCCCAATATTTCTCTGACTCTGGCTGCCGCCTGATAACTTCTGGCCAGCAGCATCTGCTCCGCGCAGAGAGTACCTTCTTTATCAAGGTCCGCCCAGTCGATGTAGACCCAGTCTCCGGGCCTTCCATAGATAAATCCGTTCTCATCCAGCTGCTCCATCAAATAATTCATCATGGATTCCATCTTAGGATATATCATCTTCAGGAAAGCGTCATCTCCTGTCATCTCAAAATAATCTTCCAGGCTGATGACCCAGTACATAGAGTAATCCAAAATGGTGTTGATGTGCTGGACCACAGGATCATTTCCCTTCAGCGCCAGTATGGTCCTTTTGCAGATCTCTTTGTCAAAGGAAACATACCTGTTGATGAAGTAGCTCTGGTATGCATCTCCTGACCAGATCCACCTGTCTCTTTTAATGCCGTCCAGGAAAAATATACCGCTGGCAAGCCTGAAGGTCTCTTCCGATACCTCCCATATCTTGTTGATCCGCTCATCCCCGCATGTGAAACTGCTTCTTCTGGGAAAGTCCACAAATTTATGATCAGCCCTTATCTGTAATCCGCTTGCTGCCTCCGTCCCGGGGACAAAGATATAGCGGAATGCGCGCAGTCTCGTGTGGTAGGTACCCTCCGTCTCAAACCTGCCAAACAGTTCTTCCATTTCCCCTCCATCGGGCCCAGGCTGCCCAGCTTTAAGCTCCTGTTTCAGATAGCAGAACTCTGTATCCAGCGCCTCCTGCCTGGATTCCCCATAGCACAGAGTCACATCTCTCACATCCTCCGGAAAAGTGATGACAGTCTCCGCAGTCACCTCTCTGCCAAAATCAAAGAGCAAACCACCGTTTACCTCCCCGACCTCTTTGGGCTGTAAAACCTGCGATGTATACTCAAACTCCATGGGATTCTGCTCCGGTCTCACGTACATCCCGTTCCAGCCGGCACTGACTTCTTCAGACGCAAAATCCCATACCAGCCAGGTGCCGTCAGAGACTATTGTATCTCCTGTCACACAGATACAGGGAAGTCCCTCCATATTCCCCACCACGGCTTCCACCATCATATCTCCCGGTTGACAGACAATATCTTTTCCTATAGGATATTTTGTCTCCGACCAGTACTCCTCATCCTGCTTCATCCATGGCGGAGGCGTCTGCCTGTATTTGACATTCACATATCCTCTTCCCTTTGCAGCCACCCGGATGACCTCCTGCCTCTCCAGGCAGAATACCGCCCGAAACCTCAGGTGATGCCTCCAGTCTGACATATGCCAGTACGCCGGCCAGAAAAACCCTCTCTCTTCCCTGTCATAATTCTGTTTCATTCCGTGATAGATCTCAAAATCTCCCGGATACCATATCCAATTAGCCATAATTCCTCCTTGTCTGCGCATTTTGTGCGTTCTTCCCCATTTTTATTCTATTCCCATCAATTGATTTGCTTGCACTTGTCATGTCCCTATTATATAATACAGGCAGAAAGTTACGATAGACTTGAAATCCCGCATCCTGACAGAATCCCAGGCCCAAAACCCAGTTAATGAGGTAACTATATGCCACAGAAAACTTATCCTGATACTGCAGCTGACAATGTGACTGCACACGTTTCCAAAACTATTTCGGGCAGAATGAAGATCGGCCGCCCTTTCACCATGTTTTACAAAATAAAATATGGCAGCCAGCTCCTCCACTATGCTGTATCTCCCGGCTCCGTGAGCAGTATGATACGGCCAAATGATGATGACCTGCATCAGCATGAACATTTTGAACTGCTCTATGTTCTGGAGGGAGAACTCATCAACAGGATTGAACAGATCAATTTTCACTATAAGAAAGGAGATGCCTGCCTGCTCAACAGAAACACCCGCCATGCAGATATTCCTGGTGATAACTGCGCTGTTGTCTTCCTGAATCTGTCAACTGAGTATATAAGCAGCCTGCTTAAAGATGATGTAGTTTTCCGGGATGGGACAGACCTGCGCCCAGACGGAAAGATCCATCAGTTTCTCTCTTCTAACCTAAAGGGTGAGGAGGGCTTTGCACGGAACTATCTGGAGTTCTCCCCCACTGCCGCAGCTTCTAAAAACGGCTGGGAAAATAACACCCAGATTTCCATAGATGCCATCCAGCAGGAATTGCTGGGTCAGAAGCCCGGCTGCTCTTATCTTATTAAGGGCCTTCTGCTGCGGCTGATACATGTTCTGGAAAACGAAAATATCTATCATTCGAATTTTATTCATCTGGACACCGGACGGCAGGATTTCCTGTTTGCCCGGATAACGAATTGCCTGAAAGAAAGCGCCGGAAATACATCCCGGGAAGAATTGTCAGATGCATTGAATTATAATGCAGAATATATGAATCAGATAGTAAAAAAACGCACTGGCTTAAGTCTTATGCAGCTGGGGAGGGCCTACCGCCTGGAGCGCGCCAGACAGCTGCTGGCGGACACAGACGAGAGCATCTCAGAGATCATAAGAGAACTGGGGTTTGTGAGTAGTTCACATTTTTATTCCTTTTTCCGCAAAGAGACGGGGATGTCCCCTCTGGAATACAGGCGACAGGAAAAAGGGCTGTGAAAAGCTGATGCTAACCTCTTCACAGACATAGACTTCTTCCTGGCTTCCGTATTCGCTTTTATATGTATTTTGGGCGGTATAAAAACAAAAGTCCCAAGATGGCTTTATCGGTAATTAATACGGCATCGTAGGCATCATCCGAAAGCTTTTTAATTCTGTAATCACACCATCTCCAAAAACCCCAAATTCCGGCAGCACTTCTTTGGGATTATAAATTCGTCTCGTTATTGCCTGCCGGTCATTGGCAAACACCTCCAGCACTGATTTATCAATATAGAGGATGAGTTCCAATTGCTCATTTTCCGCAAGTACAAGCGGAGCTTCTTCCAGAACCGGCCTGTTTAAAGACCCGCTTTGCCTTGTATCCACACGAAGCATGCCCTCTGCTCTGTTATAAATAACAAGGACCCTCTCATTATTCTCCCGATGCATGATGGAAATTCCAAACTCTTTACCCAGCTCTTTTACTGTCAGATTAATCTCACAGCCATCCGGGTTTGTCAATTCGAACATCCCTCCTGAATTTTTCTGCGGAGAAATAATATATTTCTGCTCTTCTTCACGCAGCCTCTTAAGCTCACTGGCAGGCGCTATTCCCAAGTCCCCCTCTTCCCTTAACCACAGGGTGCGCGGCAGTCCAAAAACTCCGCTCCATCCGAACTTCTGAAACTGTTCTGGCAGATCATCTCTGAGCCAGGCAAACATGATCTGACGGTTTTTATCATCAAGCGCTGCCTCAGGTGCAAAAAATGTATCATCACACCAGCTCATCCGTCCATGGATTTGCGGCCTGAATTTTTCATTTTCCAAGGAACCTATATAATACTGGCATCCTTTGTTATGAGAAATAAAAAGCTGCAGATACTTGCCGCTCAATGCTCCTCCCCCGGCGCTCTGCGGCAGGGGCAGGAAATTCGGACACATATCATCTTCTGAATCCTCCGGCCCGTCCCCCTCATACCTGTCATAAAATCTGCCCCTGTATTCCCAGTCAGTTAAATTGCTGGAGGAAAACAGTTCAGTCCAGTCGCCTTTATATATTTCCTGAGAATCTGCCTCCCTTCCGTATGCATCGAGCACTGCCTTATTTCCAGTCTGCATATAATACATTCCATCTTTTTTCCATATATTGCTGGGATCGGCACACCCTATATACTTTCCATCAGCCGTCTCTATAATTCCCCATTTGTCTGAACGAATAATGGGATATTCCATCTGTTTCCAGTTTTCATAGGGAAATACAGCTTTTGCAATCCCAATCCCCTGATGAGCATCTTCCGCTGCGGGGTTAAATATCCAGTAGGACAAATATGCTGTTCCATCATCGTCAACAAACGCTCCGCCGCTAAAGCAGCCTTCATCTTTGCTTCCTTCCACAAGTGCATCCTGATGATGCCGCCAAAAAAGCAGATCAGCACTTGAGGCATGTCCCCAGTGAAATGTTCCATTGCTCCTCCGGTAGAGATACATGAGATGATGTCTGCCGTCTGCATAAAAATATCCATTTGGATCTCCGGGTACGCCTTCACCATCCAGAACACAAAAGTGGAATCTCGGCCTGTATGGATCATTTAAAAGCTTTTCTCTGTATAATCTTGTAACCTCTGCCATTTTTTCCAGATTCATTATAGAAATCCCCTTTATTTTTCCTGTTATACAATAATTTTATATGAGCTTAATAATTCACTGTTTTCTATCATGTGCCCGATTTCTCCATTTTCTATATAAAAATGAATAACCGGCACTTTGTTATGAAGCCAATCTGCAAAATGGAACAGTGGTATACTGATCGGCGCTTTACACGGTTTTAACCAGATCGTTTTATTTATTTCATCAATACACAGCCCAGCCATAGAATAGAGGTATCCGATAGAGGCCAGTCCCCTGGGATAATAATTCAGCTTATTCCATCCATATGTATCAATAAAGCAGCCGCCCCTTCCCCCCTGGTTCTCATATTTCTCAAAGGCCCAGTATTTCTGGATATTGTCCGACATATCGACGCCAAGATACCCTGCACATAGATCCCTAAAAATATTTTGTGAAATCCAGATATGACTTTTGTCAACACTGCTGTGAGTACTCCCAAAAGATGTATCACAGGCTTTTTCAGCATTTACAATATCCTTTTTAAGCCGTTTTAGATTCCAGTCAACGTCCTCCCCGCCTAAAAAAAGATATAAAAATCCATTGGCTGTGTAAGTAGAATAGGCACTGCTTCCATGCTCTGTTGAGATACTCCCCATACTTTTGTATATGGAAGCCGGATTGATTTTCCCATTGCTGGAGATCAGGTTTACTCTGTAATGGTCATCCAGCCATCCGTTTTTTTCTATGGTGTTTTTTATTTTGCTGCATTCCTCTTCGCAAAGGATCTCTGTCTCAAGATCCGCCGCATCCCGCGACATTTGTCTCATCGCATAATAAGCTGCATACTCCTTGATTCCAAGATAAATCTGTTCTTCCGCAAATTGTACATCATCAGATGAATCATCAATAGTATTTGCCACTCCTGTATTTGCCAGCCCATTTCCAGTTAAATCACATGATTTATTAAACTCTGTGAGCTCTTTTGCGGTTTTGTAATATTTTGCTGCGATATCCTTTCTCCCTCGTGTTTTACAGAGTGCATAAAGCAACAAGATAAAATTACAGTTTTCTTCTATTTCCATATCGTGGGGATATGCTGACTCTTCAGCATTAAGGACAGCTCCAATATCATGAGAAATATATCCCTTTTTCTTGTATGCATTCCAGTTCTCAAGCTGCATCTCAAGAAGCTGGGGCCAGAGCATCAGATAAAATACACCCAGATTGTATTCCACATCAACTGTTGAATGGAACAGACAGTTTCCTTCCCATACAGAAAACCATTCCTTCTTCTGTCCCTCATCAATAGCCCACCAGGTATTGCCCGCATAGCTCCTGAAGGAGAATCCCAAAAAACTCAGGTAATCATCCGACAGGGAGGATTGTTCAAGATGGATATTGAAACTCTTTGACTTCTCAATAATCTGCCTGTAGTTTTCCTTTGCATAATCGGCGACCTCAAAAATATTTTTAAATTTCTCCGTGTAATAAAATTGATATGCTCTTCCGCCAGCCTGAAGGATATCTCCCCCTACATAGCCTGAAACAGCAAAGCAGGTTTCCAATTCCAGTGTCTGGGAGATCATTCCCTCTGACAAAATAGTTTTCCCGTTTACTGTACTGCTGTTCAGGCAGGATATGTATAGTTCTCCGCAAATACCTTTCTTTACAAACGAATTTTTATCAAGAAAAACTCTGAGTCCTTCCGTATCCTGGTAATGAATATAATCATCGTACAGATAATATCTGTCACTCTGATACAAGCCCCCGTCCACCTCATAAAAATCACTTCCCATCAGGTCGCAGTACACCGATATCTGTTTTTTATCGTCAGCGCGCACAGCTCTGTCTATGAGCCTGTTTACAGTGGCCTTTACAAATAATACCGGCAGTGTACAGAGTAATTTATCCTGGGGATAAAACGGGGCAATAAATTCAAATATACAGTCAACGCCGATCCTGAAATCCCTGCAGCGGAATTTAACCCTGTCAAACTCCTCATGCTGTTCTATAAACTGAAATTCTGTCTGGTCATTTCCAAACGTCCATACCCTGTTGTTATCAAAAAATCCAAGCCCGTATTTTACACCGTTATACAGAACTCCAAAATTAACAGGCGCCGGCTTATCCAGAAATCTGCCGGCTGGCGATAAAAATATTTCTCTCGTCCCCGGACGAAAATTCATTGATAGCCTTGATCCAAACTTCGCAATTATACTTTCATGTGCAGCATTCATTTTTCTCCTCCCGTTTTCACTTTACTTATCCCTTTACTGCCCCCAGGGACACCCCTTTAACGATATACCTTGAAAGAAATCCGTAAACAAGAAAAAGCGGAACAGAAGCCACTGTCAAAGCAAGATAAAGGGACCCATATTCTGTTTTATAATCATTTCCTGTTAACTGCTGAACCATAAGCGGGATTGTCATTTTGTCCGGATCATTCAGTATCATCAGGGGAGTAAAATAATTATTCCAGCTTCCAACAAAAGAACTGATCCCGGAAATTGCCAGTACCGGCTTCATAATTGGAAAAATAACAACATTAAAGATATGCCACTCGCTTCCGCCATCCACTCTCCCGGCCTCTGTAATCTCTTTTTGGTAATTTGCCGCAAGGTACTGTCTGAAGAAAAAAACAGTTGCAGGGGATGCCATAGACGGTATGATCAAAGGCCAGTATGTATCCATAAGCCCTATCTTAAAAATAGCCTGATAATATCCTATACTTCCTACAATTCCCGGAATCATCATGCTTCCTACAATCATAGAAAAGATCAGATTAGCTCCTCTAAAACGGTATGCAACAAATCCATATGCCGTTAATGCTGAAAAATAGAGGCAGAGCCCTGTGGAGATAACTGCAATGAAAAGGCTGTTCATAAAGCCCCGCACTGCATCAAAGCTAAACTTCTTTAATACATCCCAGTTATACTTTAAATAAATACTGGGCAGCAGTGAGATTCCCTGATTGATCTGTGCTGTAGAACGTGTTGCATTTACAATCATGATCCAGAAAGGCACTAATGACAAAAAGGCCAGCAATGTAGAAATCACATAAATAAGTGTTTTCCTGGATATACTGCTCTGAATATAAAAACTGCAATAGGCCGTCAGCACCGCAATGAGAGCCAGATAAAGAACCGGCGAAAAAGATACCGCATACTGCTGACCGTCAACAGGCAGATTTGCAAAGGATAGAACCGTATACCCCATAAAAGCAGAACCTGCAGTCAGAAGAAAGACTGACGCTATATCCATCCACTTTCTGAAATATTTTATAGATGCTATTTTTAAGACCAGCAGAATCGCAAAGCTTACAACAGCTATTTTTCCCGCATAATAAATTCTTGATGTGTCAAGAACATAGCTGACTGCTTTTAGAAGCCTGTCCGCATCATAACAGATATCCGAGGGAACCCGGGCGGAAAAAATACTCATACTCACTGTATTTTCAGGTAATATCACACGCAAAGCTGGAAAAACACATAACAGTAACAGCACTGATGTTAAAATGATATGCCAAACCCGCCTGGACACAGAAGTCATCTTTTATTCCTCCTTTTATATGTAACTTCGTCATCTTTTTCACGAAGTATAAAATAAAGAACAACGCTGATCGCCGCCATTAAAATTGTCATCAGATAAGATTCAGCAGCAGCATTGCCATACAGCCCTGAGCCTGAAAATGCCTGATTGTAAACCAGCATGGACATCGTCAAGGTTGAATTTCTCGGGCCTCCGCCGTTTATTATTCTCGGAATATCAAAAATCTGCAACCCTCCAATGGTACTGCAGATTATATTGTACAGCAGAATCGGCTTGATCAACGGGATAACAATCCTGAAAAAGGACTGTCTGCCCGTACATCCGTCTATACGGGCGGATTCCAGCAGTTCCGGATTAATTCCCAAAATTGCCCCTATAAACATGATCATCATAGGACCATAACCCACCCAGCACTGAACAAATGCAATAATTCCTCTGGTCAGATCCATGTTCTTCATAAAGTTAACCGGCTCGCTGATGACAGACAGACTCTGCAATAGCGTATTAATGGGGCCTCTGGGGTATTCAAAAAATAAGCCAAACAGCATCCCTATACTGACCGGTGTTATAATACACGGGAGATAGATACTGAATTTAAAAAAAGACTGACCCCGCACTTTAAATGAAATAGTTGTAAACCAATATGCCAGCAAAAGAGAAATAATGATCTGCGGAATAAAAAAGATTATAAACAGCAAAAATGTATTTCTCATAGCTGTCCAGAAAAACGGAAGCTTTAAAGTATCAATATAATTCCCAAATCCTACATATGAAAAACCCTTGCTGAAATTTTTCAGGTCAGTAAAGCTGATTTGCAAAGAGTATAAAATGGGATACAAACTGAAAACAAGAAAAACTATAATAAAGGGCAGAATAAAATACCATCCGTATTTATCATAATTTACTTTTTTCATCCTTCCTTTTTTTCGCGATGCAAATACATGAGTTCGTAAGCCGGACATAAACATCCTCCTGTAACCATCTTCTTCGTTTATTGCTATCCTGTTTTCATTTTCCAAAATTTTCATATAAAGCTTCCCAAACCCGAATGGCCGGTCCATTCTCACTTATGAGAGAAAATATGTTTAAGCCTAAGTATTTTCCAGCCCGGGTATGGGAAACTCCTGTCTACAAATTTTTCTTACTTTTTTGTTACTTTAATCCACCATGATGTCTGACCCGTAATACAGGCTCACTTCATCCTTGAAAGCATCTATTGCCTCATCTTTTTCTAATTCTCCCTGCATATAAGGTGTTAACGCAGCGTTCTGCAGGAATCCCTGAATGGTTCCATCATATTCAGACTGTATCTCCGGATTCACAGAAGCCGCAACTGCCGCAAACACCTCATAGTGGTTCTGTCCATTAAGAAATTCTGAAGAACATGTTTCTGAAACCTTTTGCTGCGCTGTAATGTTGCTCACAAAATCTCCCGTATCCTGCGCATATGCAACCTGAAATTCCTCGCTGATGATATAGCGCATGATTTTTGCTATATTTTCGCTCTTTGTATCATCTTTGCTGGTATTTAACAGCCAGGTTCCTCCCCACGTATAAGGTACAGGAGGCTGTACAATCCCCCAGTCCCCGTAGGATGTGGTACCGTCTGCAGCCGTACAGTTTGGCTCAAGCTGATAGTTTAACCCCCATGTAGGCAGCAGGTAGCAAAGTGTCTTATCCTCTACCAGGGTCTGATACCAACCGGTTGACCAGTGGGCTGTCTCCTGTGTATAGCCATTGTCATAAAATTCTTTTGTCATATTCATTAATTCATCAACTGCGTCATCAATCACCAGCTGGTCATCTACCACCCAGCTCTGTGCACGGCTCCCATTCAGAAAAGGATTTAAAAAGTCATCACATGTTGCGATCATTTTCACTTCATTCCCCGATAACTCTTTTAATTTCTGTGCTGTTTCTGTAAAAGTATCCCAATCACATACAAGTTTCTGGAACTCCTCCGGAGTTTTTACTCCGAAGTATTTCTCGGCAATACTCCGGCGGTAAAAGAGCCCTCCCGGTGTTACCTGCCAGGAAACTCCCATCGGTTCGCCATTCTCATCACGCATAAAATCAATTACCGCAGGTGTCAGAACACTCAGTTCCTCCTCATCAATACCAATATTATAAAGGCTCGTTGTTGCATTCACTGTGCTTATGTAACGCTTACCATAAGAAACCTCCGCCGAGATAATATCCGGATGTTCGGCTGAATCGGAAGCCAGTACAGCGTCCAGCTTCTGCATATAGTCATTACCGGAATACAACTGGATCTCATAAGGTACATCCGGATATTCTTTTGCAAAATAATTATCCATAATGTCCTTTACATCCGTTGTTGCAGCCCAGATAATAATTTTTTCGCCGGAATCTGCAGATCCTTCAGAAGCTTCTGCCACTGTTGGAATTACTGCGGTTGAAAGGGCCAGCGCAACACATAACAATTTTTTCATGTTCATTACAGTTCCTCCCTGTTTTTAATTTATTTGTAACTGTTTACTATCTTTACAGCTACATGTATTTTTCGTGTTTTATATTTATTTCATCTCTTCTCTCGTTTCGTTCGGCCGCAACTTACGATAAAGAAGCAAAATAAATCCAGTTTGTGTGCAAACGTTTGCGCGATCAGGTAAAAAATTTTGGGTCTGTACCCAATTCCATATATTGACAATGTTATATAATCACTATATAATACATATATCAATCGTGTGTGCAAACGTTTGCTTTTTCTTCATTATATATTTAACTATAAAATCTGTCAACTGGATATTGTAACATTGTTTCTATTTATCAAAAATCACTGCTCTGTTTTAGCTAAAGTGCACAATTTTCCTGTTGGTATTTTATTATCATTTTGTAACTGTCCAGTTTCGCTGTATATGGCGGAACTGGGGGCGCTGTCCGTCTGAATCCAGGCCGGACAGCACATTAAAATCGTCAGTCAGAAAGGTGTGTTCATTATAGTCACTCTAAAAGATATTGCTCAAGCGTGTAACGTATCCATCTCTACCGTTTCGCGGGCATTCGATAAAACAAGCAGGATCAGCCAGCCTGTCCGCCAGCGTATTTTAGCATGTGCAGCAGATATGGGATATACCCCCAATCTGATTGCACGCAGCTTAAAAAATAATCATTCTATGACTGTGGCAATCATTGTCCCGTCTATTGAGAATCATTTTTATATAGATGTTCTGCAGTATCTGGAAATTAAACTGCATCAATATGGATATCGTCTTTTAGTTACTTTTGTGCAGGAGGGTATTACCACAGAGCGGGATTGTCTCGAAGTAGCCGCATCTGCCCAGGCAGATGCTCTCATTTTCTTCCCTGAAGACTGCCAGAACCTGTCTTATATAGAAAAATCACTAAACCAGTTCAGTATCATCCAGCTTTTTCAGTCTCCCTATATGCAGATAGACAGTATCACCATCGATGATGCAGGCGGAACAGAGATCGGCACAAATTATTTACTGGACAAAGGACATCGGCGGATTCTATACGTTGGTGACAATCAAAGGATCTCCGGACTATGGAAGGCAATCGATTCGGCAAATGTTGTGCACGACAGTATACGGACTCTCACCAGTTCCGTAACTGTGAATGAGTTATGTGATATAATACAGGATTTTCATCCAACCGCTGTTTTCTCCATCGCCACTGCCAGCGAGACTGTCTGGCTGGCTATCAGGCAGCTTGGACTTTCTATCCCTGATGATATCAGTATTATTACTTACGATAACAGCAAGTGGGTCAGTCTGGTCGGGCTGACTGCAATCGCACATGATTTGGAAAAAATTACTTCTCTCCTTGTGGCACAGCTGCTGCTGCGACTGAAAGGGGATACCTCCACGCCACCTCAGCATATAGTAATAAGCCCCTTCCTGATCGAAAGGAGCTCCGTATTAAAAATTAATTAAACTTTATATTTCCTCCGCCCCAAAGTACCAGCATTTTTTAAAGGAAGGGACTGCCCCGCACACAATATGCAGAGCAGTCCCTTCCTTTTTGGAGATAATATTGACTATTTAATCTGTAATCCGCCGTATTCCCCGGCAGAATTATTTTAGCTGGCGTACTTCAACAGGATATCCCACACGTCTGAACGCTCAAATCCCAGCTTCCAGGCCGCGATTCCTCCTAAGTTAAATTCCTTTACAAGCTTTGCCTTTTCTTCAATGGACTTCTCATTTTCCAGCCAGATCTTGCATGTATTGCCGTCTGCATCCTGATACTCACCGTAATCCTGTGAGGTATCTGTGCTCCAGTTTGCTTCTGCAGCATTGTCTGCAAGTGCCTGGTCTGCAGTATCCATGCCGACTGCCTGGCTGCTGACCTCGCCCTCCGGTGTTATAGTCCAGATCCTTGTGTAGAACGGAACAGCATTGATGGTCTTTTCTGACGGCACATCCTTTAATGCCGCCTCCACGCCTGCACGTACAAATGGCAGGGATGCTACTGAGCCCGGGTCACTGCCGTTGTAGTGTTCATCATATCCCATAATGATCACATAGTCCACAATAGTCCCCAGCTCTTTCATGCTGTAGAAATTATTGTACGGCTGCGGAACAGGCACATCCACTGAAAGAACAAGTCCATTCTTGCGGCATTTGACAGATAACTCTCTGATAAACTGGATATATCCCTCTTCCGAATCTTCTGTCAGAGCTTCAAAATCCACATTAATGCCGTCCAGATTATACTGGATGGCCGATGCGATCAGCTGGTTTGACAGTTTCTCACGTGATGCCGTGGAGCCCAGCACTGTCGCTGTACTTACTTCTTCATTGAAATTATCCACCAGCGCCCATACCTCAAGATTCTGGGCATGCGCTGTGTCAACATAGCTGCTGTTTACAAATGATGCCACGTCCCCATCGTTGCTGGCAATGGAGAACCATGTTGGTGATATTGTATTCAGGCCTTTTGTATCCTGCAGATCATAGAGCAGATTGTAATTGGATTCATCATTTGTGATCTGATGCCATACCATATTTATCTTATAGTCCTTCTTTGCACTTGTATAGACAGGCTCCTCAAATGCTCTGCTGGTGGTCTCAGTCCTGGCCTCACCCAGTTTCTTATTCCTGACATAACCTATGTACCCGTCAGAGGTCAGTACCTTTGTCCAGTCCTCCATAGTTTCCAGAACAGTGACCGTATCGCCCTTTGCCACTGAAGTCAGGATAGGACTCTTGATGCCGCCCTGGTAACGCACGCTGTCTGCTTTTTTCATATCCGCCCTGGTCACATCTCCCCACTGGTACGTAATGAGCACATGATTCGGGTCAGGTATCAGCTCATACTCCATATTAGTATATTTCTGCACAAAATCAGCCGCGATATAGACATCCGTGCCGCTGACCTTTATAATCTCATATGTCTCGGTGTTTGAATTTCCTGAGACTGTGTAATTCTTGCCTCCCGCCGGGATATTGATGATATCCGTAGGCGTTGTATAAACCATAAGATTAGCCCCTGAATCCCAATAAAAACGCCGGTTCAGATAATTCTTCACCACATTATATCCTAAGTAAACGACTCCGTCTTTTATAAGACCTTTATCTTCAACCAACTGGTTCTGTAAAATGAGCGCTGCCTGCTCATCTGACGCAACTCCGAAGTAATCGTTAGGCGCCATCTTCTCGTCTGTTGGCGTATACTTTTCAACAATACTTGTAATAATACCAATTGCTGCCACAATCACGATCAATATGACTGCCGCTAATATTGGTACCAGTTTTTTCTTCATCCACTGCACCTCCGCCTGTTATAATTATTTAAACTCCCGCTGTTTTAGCCCTTTTAGGGGCGTCTACTTTTCGATTATAACATATTTTTATGGTTCGTCATACATAATTCGACATCTTTAGAAAAATCTAAGAATTAACATGTTACTGGTCACGGAGTGAACAGTGACATTAATACATGGATGCATAAGGGGAACGGCGTCCACAGGTATTATTCTAAACATTCTTGATCATATCGAATCCTATGCCTTTAATACCATCTTCTTCATCCCTGATATAATCCCGCATATACCTGTCTTCTTCTCCGATAGTACAGGCCTTTGCGATTTCTCTGGGTGTGCTGGGCATACCATTGAGCCAAAGGGCTATTCCGGCTTTTTCATATTCCTGCAGCTCCCGGTACAAATTTTCCCTTCTCGTCTTTTTCTTCTTGATCGTTCTCCCCCCTTCCTGTCCATACGCGGCGTTATTCCCTGTGGTGCTGTGACTTTGCGGTGCAGTGTCCATTATGGACCTTCGTGATATATTTAAGTGCGCGTATGGTTTATCCAGCTCCGGTTCATCCCCTCCGCTGTCAGAGAAGCCAGAAAAACATAATACAAAACAGTATGCCTGTATAATCTGACGCTGGAGTTCTTATAAAAATAACAGGTGGAAATAGTGCAATGAATATTGCTCGATTTTTTGAATTGGTGCGATGAAATTCGCTATAGATATTATTTCTTTGTTTTTCTGTCTTCTCTTATCATTTATTATATATAATATGTTGTTAAAAAGCAAGCTCTTTTTTCATTTTTTATTCTAAAACAGGCTGCCACAAAACAAACTTCGTTTTGCAGCAGCCCTCACCTTAACGGCCGCTTCCCCATAACAGGAAACTTGGGTTCCTAATTTTTCAGCCTCTTCTCCACCGCCATCTGCCCTTCAGGCGTTTTCTCCCAGTCAGCATCTGTAATCCCGGCGCCCACATGTGGGTTGACATTTGTATATGCCAGATCCCCCATAAAAGAGCCTATGAGCAGGACACAGATGATTAATTTTATGTATGCCGGTATCTTTGTATAATATCTGGCCAGAAACGGAGCTGCAAAATAAATAACTGCACAGCCTCCCAGACCAAACATGACCGATCCTTCCAGACAGATACGCCCATTAATATTCAGGGGATAATTGCTGTAGTCCCAGAATCTCACACCATTCGTATATTCAATTAGCCAGCTTGTAAAATACTCAATAACAGACGCCCCGATAGTAACAAGGAAAAATGTCAGTACAGGCTTGTCGAAAAATTTCCTAAAGAAAATAAGAGCAATCACGCCTCCCACTCCATATATGGGAAGCCAGGGTCCCCACAGAGTTCCCCTATTCACAAACTCACCATACTGTACAATATGCAGCCCAACTTCCCACACCCAGCCGAAAATAGCAAATGTGAAGAAGAATAATATCAGCGTACTGACTTTATATTTCTGTTTATAATCCAGCCGGGCGGTCTGTTCCAGCTTTTCTTTTACAAATTTCTTTTCCTTTTCAAGCTGTTCAGCCACCCACTTCTCCGTCTTTTCTGTCATTCGTATACCTTCTCTTTCCCACCTGCCGCTTCCTTTAATCCCAGATACATCTGAGTCTCCGCAGCAGACATATACGGAACTGCGTAGAAAATGCCGGCAAGCCCCAACGTTGCCACTTCTAACAGCTCCCAGCCTATAAACGACAGATCCATCAAAAACAACTGCCATTTATATCCTCTCATCATCTCCTTCGACAACCTGAATATCTCTTTTCTGTCCAATTCCGGATACTCTGCAGCCAAAAACGGGATCGGACGATATTCATAAAATTTAATGATACCCCCAATAATTGTCAGGCTCCACAGCCCCACGAAAAGATCCCTGAAAAACATGATCTTTACAGTATTCCAGTATCTGCCCCCCATAAAACTGTAAAATATCCGTCTGATACCTGGCTTTGATTCTTCATCAGTGATCCTGCTGCTCTCCAGAAAAAACTCACGCTTTCCCACAATAAGGGGATTTGCTGCCAGGAAGCTGTATGCCAGGCTCAGCAGCGCAGCCAGTACAAATATCATGCCTGTGGCTGCCCTGTGTTCAATAACAAATTCACGTAACGCACGGAGCACCTGAAAGATATACGACCTGTCTTCCGTCCTGGAATCAAAAATACTTGTCCTTATGTCATTAAATTCTTTCATTAAGCCTGTCTGTCCGCCCTGTTCCTCTTCTTTATTCAGGATCTTCCGGACAATATCTTCAGCAACCTCATAATTCGACAGCTTCTTCGACTGCACGACTACCAGATCTTCTGCGGTGGTAATATTTGAATCATACTGGTGGATAGATGCTGTAGACGAGGTGTACTCACATCCAAAAAAAGCCAAAATAAAGCAGACTGCCACCATGGGCCAGTAATTTCCCCTGACAGCCTTTCTTGCCCTTCTCTTATATTCCTTCCTGTTCCATACCATTCTTCTACCTCACTAAAGGCTGACAAGCATATAATGCCGCCTGATATTAACTTTACTATATTAAGTACGATTATAAACAATACATGACAGGCTGTCAACGCATAACTGTCCTGTATGTCCGCACCTCTCTGTTACAATGTTACTGTTCACTCCGTGACCAGTAACACGCTCCGCGATGCACAGAAACGGCAAAATTCGCCGTTTCGCGCTGCAGCCCTCGGGATTTTCGTGCAAAATACGCACGAAAACACCTCGCGGGACGGTGACGTGTGAACAGTAATGTTACAATACCTCAAAACTGTCTATTTTCATTTTTACTGACTGGTTGTATAGTAGTATATATGCTTTAGACAATCATTTAAAGGAGACAAAAAATGACTTACCAATACACGCTTGTTGACTGGCTGCTTTTCTTCTATATCTATTGTTTTATTGGCTGGTGCATCGAATCCACATTTGTATCTGTTAAAAAGAAAAAGTTTGTAAACCGCGGTTTCATGAGAGGCCCTTTTCTCCCATTGTATGGAAGCGGCGCCGTTATTATGCTTTTTGCCACGATTCCATTCAGGAATAATATTCTGCTGATCTTCCTGGCTGGGGGACTGGCGGCCACTGTGCTGGAATACATTACAGGCGTCTGCATGGAGGCGCTGTTCAAAGTCAGATACTGGGATTACAGCAAACAGCCTTTTAATTTCCAGGGACACATCTGTCTGGGGACGTCCATCGCATGGGGAATGCTCTCTATTGCTCTTGTA
Organism: Murimonas intestini; assembly: GCA_003148945.1. Taxonomy (GTDB): domain Bacteria; phylum Bacillota; class Clostridia; order Lachnospirales; family Lachnospiraceae; genus Murimonas; species Murimonas intestini. Next base: position 319,429 of record QGGY01000004.1, read on the forward strand.
AAAATCATCCATTCCCCTGTGGAGGGCCTTGTCCTGTCGCTTAATCATACTTTTGCTCTCGCGGCGGCCATTGTTTTATCAGTATTTATAGCATGTGATTTCATACTATCCTTCAAGGCTGCTCTGGATATAAGAAATATGCTGGAGAAGATGACACGTGCGAAGGAAGAGCTGGAGAAGATGAGAACCCGACTGGATGCTATTGCCGCATTCTCAGGTCCGGGATTTGCTCCGGACAAAACCCAGAAATCTGCCATAAACTCTTCATCTCTGGGCGAGCTCCTGGAGAATGTGCGTGAACGCCTGGAAGGACTTGCCCAGAACGAATCTGTAAAGAAAAACACGTCCCAATTCCGTGAGGAACTGGAACGTTTAAAAGACCAGTATAATGAGCAGAGGGAAAAACGTTCTGACTTAAACAGACACCTGGGCTTCTTCCGCCGTGATCTGCTGAAAGGCCAGCCCACCGCCACATCCAGGAAGTTTAAGGAAGCTTATGAAGAACTGAAAGCCGCAGCTGAAGAAAAGCGAAAAAAAGAAAAGCATGATAAATAAAAAAAGGCACTGCGCAGCCGATACATCAGCTGTTCTGCAGTGCCTCATCTTTTTAATTAGTCCTGAACGTATGGCATCAGCGCTATATGGCGTGCTCTCTTGATTGCTACTGTAAGAGCTCTCTGATGCTTTGCACAGTTTCCTGTGATTCTGCGGGGAAGGATTTTTCCTCTCTCAGATACATATCTTTTTAATTTATTTACATCTTTGTAATCGATCTCGTTATTCTCTTTACCACAGAATACACAGACTTTTTTTCTCCTGCGTCCGCCTCTTCTCTTCATTGGAGAATCCGGTCTCTCAGATTTATTGTAAGCCATTTATATTACCTCCTTTTTAGTTTAAACTTTTAAATTATTCATAAGCCATTCCGGCCCCCGGCCTAATTGAACGGCAATTCTTCATCTATTCCGTCAGGAATATTCATGAAGCCATCTGCGCTTGAAGCTGCGCTGGGTGTCGGCCTCGCTGGTGCTGACGGCTGAAATCCCCCATCATTGTTCGCTGATGCTGCCTTGCTCTCTGCGAATTCCTGATCTTCAACCACAACATCTGTTGTATAGACTTTCTGACCTTCCTTATTGGTGTAACTTCCGGTCTGAATACGTCCGGTAATGACAACCTTAAGGCCCTGATGGAAATATTTCTCTGCAAATTCCGCGCTTTTTCCAAATGCCACACAGCCTATAAAGTCTGCTGTAGCATCGTTGTCCCGCTTGAACCTTCTGTCAACCGCCAGTGTATATCTGGCAACTGCCATAGAATTATCTCCCGCAGAGTAACGGATCTCAGGATCACGGGTCAAACGCCCCATTAAAATGACTTTGTTCATACTTTCTCCTCTTTTCTATTTACGCGTCCTGTCTTACGCATAAATATCTGATTACATTTTCCATGATACGGACACGTCTTTCAAGCTCTGCCGGGCATGTAGAATCAGATTCGAACTGAATGAAGTAATAAAATCCTTCTCTCATTTTCTGAATTTCGTAAGCTAATTTTCTCTTACCCCATTCATCAACGTTTGTAATAGTTCCACCGAAACGAGCGATGTATTCCTTTACTTTCTCGATGGTCGCTAATCTTGCGTCGTCTTCGATTTTTGCGTTGACAATAACTGCTAATTCGTACTTGTTCATGCTATTCGCACCTCCTTATGGTCTCTGGCTTCCTGTCCATGCAGGAAACAAGGAATAAATTAAAATATATCACGAAGCATTATGATAGCACACTTGTCCAGATTTTTCAAGCATTTATCTGCTTTTTTTCCATTTATACCTTTCTTCCTTTTTCTGCAGTCCCTGTTTACATAAATAATAATTCTGTTATAATTAATATAGAAGTTTCGTAACTGTCCGGTACCTTTACAGTTAATCTCAGCAAAAGGTCCCGCTCACTGTATATTTCATTTTTCAGGGAGGAATGAGTATGAAAAAATGTAAGACATGTTCTAAAGAAAATTTTGACGGCGCCGCCTATTGCCAGTATTGCGGCAGTAAACTGCCTAAAAGGCCCAGTATTTCTCTGGGTAAGAAAAATGCGGCCTCCTCGCTGGCTGGAACCGGTATGAGGGGCAGCTCTCTTGCCCCCCTTGGTATGATGTCCATAGAAAATTCTGCTAAAGAATTAGGAGAGGTCACTGTTGTTAAAAATCTCATTAAAATACAGCCCCTGCCAGACGGCAGCTGGTACTGCCCTGACTGCGGCGAGCTGAACCAGTCCTTTACTTTTACATGCAAAGGCTGCGGACGGGACTTTATCTAGTGCGTCCCTCTGATAACCTCTATCCCTCTGCTTTCAATATCAGAGAGGATATCTGTGATCACCGGGCATTCCTCACCCTGGCGGTCCTTCGTGCAGATACCGGCATGTACCGCCTGCACGCCCTCTTTTACAAGTCTGTCTAATTTTTCCTGCAGGCCCTTATCCTCACCAGGATGGGCATCGCAGCCATTGCAGCGCATAAATGCTGCAACCACTGTCTCTTCTTCCCGGTACCTCTCAAAGGACCGGGATTTTTCATTAAATGCCTTCATACAGGCTGCCCCTGTACATACCTCATTTGCCTTCAGGCAGTTAAGCATCGCAATTTTCTTCATCTGCTTGCCTTTCTTTTATTTACTAAGCATAGCGTCCGGGACTGTACAATATATGCAGCAGCCCGTTTTTATCTGTCAGCAGTTCTGCATCAACTTCATATATTTCTTTGATAAATTCTTTCGTCAGTACATCTGCGGGGGACCCGAATGCCACAATGTTCCCGTCCTTTACCACAAATATCTTATCACAGTACATAGTGGCTATATTCAGATCATGTACAGCCGATATGACAGTCAGATTCAGCTCTTTCACAATATCCATGAGCTGCAGCTGGTATTTAATATCAAGATGGTTGGTCGGCTCATCCAAGATCAGGCAGTTTGTCTTCTGGGCCAGCGCACGGGCAAGAATGACCCTCTGCTGTTCTCCCCCTGACAATGTAGAAAAACTCCTGTCCTTAAATGGTAACATTCCAACCTTTTCTAACGCTTCATCCACAATCTTAAAATCTTCTGCATTGTCACGTTCCATAGCTCTTTTATGGGGAGAACGCCCCATCAGCACCACATCCCGGACCGAAAATTCGAAATTATAATAATTGTGCTGTGCCACAACTGCCATCTCTCTGGCAGATTCCTTAAATGAATACGTATGAAGAGGTTTGCCGTTCAGGCTTACCTCGCCTTTTGTGGGATTCAGGACTCTGTAAATACATTTAAGCAGTGTACTCTTACCGCTTCCGTTCGGTCCTATTACGCCGATAAAACCTCCGTCACCGGCACCTATGCTCACACCCTTTAGTATTTCTGTCCCGCCTATGTTCATTTTTAAATCTTCAGCTCTTATCTGCATCATTCATTCCCTCCAAACCCGTACCGTCTGCGGACCATCAGATAAATAAAGCATGGTGCTCCGATAATGGAGGTCAGTATACCGATCGGCAGCTCCGCTCCATGTATGACAACGCGGCAGAGCACGTCTGCCCATATGAGAAAAATAGATCCTACCAGCGCGCTGAGAGGAATCAGCTTCTTATGATCTGTTCCTGATATCATACGCACCACATGGGGAATGATCAGTCCCACAAAACCTATCATTCCTGAGCTGTATACAATAAATCCCACCATGGCAGAGGAAACAAGAAGATACAGCTGCCTCCATCTGTGAAGGTCTGTTCCCAGCGTGACTGCCGACTCATCACCCAGAAGCATGAGATTCAAAGTCCTGTGCTGGGTCCAGAAAAACAGAGTCCCCAGCAGTATGACAGGGGCTATGACCGCCATATTTTCCCATTTCGCACCTGCCAGGCTCCCCATCATCCAGTAAGTAACTGTCTGAATCTTATCCTTGTCATTTACAAGATACACAATAAAATTTGAAAAAGCTGAACATACTGCGCTCAGTGCCATACCTGCAAGGAGCAGCTTGACTGAATTGGCCCTGCCCCCTACATTTGCCAGTCCCACCACAGCCACAGAAATACCAAAGGCTCCCAGAAAAGCCATGCCGCCTACTGCATTGGCCCCCAGCGCCACCCCCACTCCAAGCATAATAGAGAGGGTAGCCCCAAGCGATGCACCTGAAGAGATACCCAGCACATATGGGTCTGCCAGAGGATTCTTAACTATTGCCTGCATGATGACACCGCAGACAGAAAGTCCCATGCCCACCAGCAGCGCCAGGATCAGCCTGGGCATTCTGATATACCATACCACATCGTGTACCGGCCCTGCCCCCAGGGCCGTGCCGTCTCCAATGCCGAACAGCTTATAGAGGATGATCTCATAGACCTGCTCTATAGTCAGGCTGGAGGATCCTATAGTGACTGCTGCCAGCAGCGATACCCCAAGCGCTGCAAGCAGTACGATACATATGGTAATATAAGATGCTTTCTTCTTCATTTTTTACTCCTGGTATAATTCCGGATATAATGCTTCACCGATGGCATTCAGTCCGTCAATGGTGCGGATGCCGCTTGTGTACACATCACTTAAATTCAGAGGAAATACCTGATTATCTTTTACAGCCTTCAGGCTTGAGAAAGCAGGATCCTCTGTGATATTCTTCAGTGCCTCAGAACCTGCGCCTTCTCCGTACCCTTCCATATGTATCACGAAGATAGCATCAGGATCGAGTGCAACAAGATCTTCTTTTCCGATCTGTCCGTCAGCGTCCGCCAGCTCTCCGCCCATCTTTGTCACCATGTCGCCTGCAAGCATTGTATCACCGTATACATTGATGGAATCACCGAGGAATTCTACCACAAGCACTTTCTTCTTTTCCTTGCCTTTAGCTGCCTCTGTCACTTTGTCAACAGCGGCTTCCATCTCATCAACGATGGCCTGGGCTTTATCCTCCACGTTAAAGATCTTTCCAATTGTCAGGATATCCTGGTATTCATTCTCCACTGTCCTCTTTTCGCTGATATCATTTGAATTCAGCGCCATGTATGTATTAACGCCATTCTTATGCCAGTAATCCACGTCTCCCAGTGATTTTTCAGAGAAGGTGGACTTCCATGCCAGAATAAAATCCGGCTCCAGCATGATTGCCGCTTCTTTGCTCATAGCTGCATTGCTGTCTGTGAAATCATTAAATTCTTTATCTTCGATTTTAGCATAAGCATCCTGTAAGGAAGGTGTGATATCATCCTTAGTGACACCGATGATAGAGATAATATTATCCTCAAGCTCCAGAGCCAGCATAGTCTCCACAGAATTCTGCCATGCAGTAATAACCTTTTTAGGCGCCTCAGTAAAGGTTTCCTCTACAGGTTCTTTCTCATAATTAAACGTACTGATCGTGAGAGGATAATTAGAGGCGTTTTCATCCTCCGCTTCTGTCTCCTGCACTTCTGTGACAGTTTCCGTTGTCCCTTCAGCCGCTTCCGCCACTGTTCCATTTCCTGCACCCCAGGCTGTCAGGCCGCAGATCATTCCCGTCATTACAATTGCTACTGCTTTTTTCTTCATTTTTTCATTTCTCCTTTGAATGATTTTTATATACCACCGCAGCTGCACATCCTCCCTGAAGGTCTTATTTCACAAGAACAAAGTTTCCCTGAATAAAAAAATGCCTGCACGATCCGCAGACATTTCATTTATTCCAGCTGGCAGCACAGTATATGCAGCGTGTAAATACACGCCTTCTGCCCCCTGTGCCGGCTGTCATATATTCTTTATTGGGTGTGGATACTTTCTGCGGAAGATACCAACCTTATATTAAGCAGGTTTCCTGGCTCATGGCTCATGCGCAGCAGCATGCCTTCTCACACTTTCATGCAATGACATTTTATGCCTCTGCTCACCATTTACAGTGACCGGATCGCTTAGGATTTACACCTAATTCCCTATTACCCCACCTTGTGGGCACTTAATATCCTTTTATCAATTACTGCCAATATACTACACCATATATCTGCAAAAAGTCAACCCTCGTTTTGACTCATATGCAGATCGGACGTTATAAAGTTACTGGTCACGGAGAAACAATAACTTATTAATATACTAATCCTCCGGCTTCCTCAGCCCTCTGGTGTTCTTTTCCACCAGCTTCCTGGCTATCATGATCTGATGTCCGCATCCCAGGCACTGAAGCCTGAAATCAGCGCCGACCCTCATGATTTTCCACTCGCTGCTTCCGCAGGGATGCTGCTTTTTCAGCTTCACTATATCTCCGACTTCATAATTAAGCTTTTCCATTCCCAGCCCAGCTCCTTTACTGAAAAATATGATCTTTCGTAACTATCTTTCCCTATATCTGCCCCAATATTTCCCCGATGCTTCCCTGAACTACAAGATTGGCATACTTATCCTGGGGAGTCACAGTCTTATTAATAACTGTCAGCTTGTCCCCCTGATAATAATCCACAAGTCCTGCTGCCGGGTATACCACAAGTGAGGTGCCTCCGATAATAAGCATATCAGCCTCAGATATGTAACGTACAGCCTTGGAAAGTGTCGTATTGTCCAGCCCCTCTTCATAGAGAACCACATCAGGCTTTATTGTTCCCCCGCATTCACACTTTGGCACACCGTGTGATTCCAGCATATACTCTGCATCATAAAATTTATGGCATTTCATGCAATAATTCCTGTGGACGCTCCCATGAAGCTCCAGAACCTCCCTGCTGCCCGCCTTCTGGTGAAGGCCGTCAATATTCTGGGTAATGACAGCCTTCAGCTTGCCCTCTGCTTCCAGCTGCGCAAGCTTTTGATGGGCTGCATTTGGCTGTGCGTTCAGAACAAGCATCTTATTCCTGTAAAACCTGTAAAACTCTTCTGTGTTCCTCATAAAAAAGGTATGGCTTAAGATAGTTTCAGGCGGATAATCATACTGCTGGTGATACAGCCCGTCAGTGCTCCTAAAGTCAGGTATCCCGCTTTCCGTGGAAACTCCCGCCCCACCGAAGAATACAATATTGCTGCTGCCTTCAATCATTTCTCTCAGACGTGATACACTGTCCATAACAATATCCTCCTTTGCCTTTCCCCATCAGCCTTTATCATCAGACTTTATTTAGAATCGTAGGTTTCAATCAATTTTCCCTGCACTATAAATCTGGTGGCATCATTTCCGGTACAGGTCGACAGGGTAACTACCTTGTCCTTACTAGTCACTGCCGTCTTACTCTTAACTACAGAGCGCTCCACCGCGTCATTCAGATATTTCTGAAAATCCTCGTCAGACTCAAAATTCATCTGGTACGTCTTACTGTCAGCATATACCTCAGAGCATGAAAAGATCTCATATTTATATATCTTGTCAGGTGTATATATCCAGAAATAGGGACTCTTCTCATACACACCTTCTTCATAAAAGTTCTTCAGTTTCCCAAACATAGATCCGTTTTTCATATTATGTCCATAGATCAGTGTGTTCGGGTCCGTCATATCACTATTATTCAGGTAGTCCATAAAAATGCAGCCTGCGAAGTTATATGTTTTCTGGAACGTATTGTGCAGATAATATTCATTGTCCTCCGCCTGCGCGATAGGATAGCTGATATCAAGGGCTGTCACCTTGATCCATCCTATGATCTCATCATTGATCTTTCTGAGGCTGTCAAAATCCACAGGGCTGGCCGCAATGACTTCCCCGTCTTCATTTACTCCTTCTGTCTCTAAAGCATCCGGATCTGCCTGTTTTGGCTCCGACTTCGCCTCATCACCCAGGTATTCCTCCAGAGCGCTGTACTCATCCGTGCCTTTCTTGTATTCCAGCCATATAGTTGCCAGCTTAAAGGCGGCAAAACAAAATATCCCGATAGCCACCACAAGAAGAATGATCTGGATCACATCCCCCGCTGTCTTTTTCTTCTTCGGCTTTTTCCCATTCGGGCCGCTCCCTCCGGGATACTGCCCCTGCGGCCGGGTTCCATATGGCCCTGCATTTTGTCCTCTGTACTGGCCCTGCCTTGGACCGGCATCCGGCCCCTGGTACTGGCCCCCATATGGACTGGCATTCTGGCCCTGGTACTGCCCCTCATACGGACCTGCATTGGGATCCCTGTACTGGCCCCCATACGAACCTGTATTCTGGCCCCGGTACTGACCCTCATACGGGCCGGCTTCCGGCTTCCTGTACTGGCCTTGGTATGGGCCGGCTTCCGGCTCCCTGTACCGGCCTTCGTATGGGCCGGCATTCTGCCCCCTGTACTGGCCTTCATATGGACCTGTATTGGGGCGCTGGTACTGGCCCTGGCCGGGACCGGCATATCCATTACTGTTTCTGCCCGTGTTATTCCGTTTTTCCCTTGTCATTATTTTTCACTCCGTTCTTAGCGGCTGACTTTGCTGCAGCCTTTCCCTTCTTTTTCAGATCCAGCTTCTGATACAGCGGCAGCTGTACCGTGAAACAGATTCCCCCTCTGTCGCTCTCTGCCCTGATAATTCCTCCATGCAGCTCTACGATCTCTTTTGCTATAGAAAGTCCCAGTCCGGCTCCCCCGGTCTGGCTGGAACGCGCATTGTCCACCCGGTAAAACTTTTCAAAAATAGAAGACAGTTTCTGGGGCGGTATAGGATCTCCCTGATTTGTGAATGTGATTATAATGCTTCCATTATGGCCGTGGGCCTGAATGTCTATATTCGTCCCCCTGTAGCAGTAGGCTATGGCATTTCTGAGCAGATTATCAAAGACCCTTGCCAGTTTATCAGGATCGCCGTTCACAAGAAGGCCTTCATCCGTCTGTATGGAACATGTGAGATCCTTCTCACTTAACACAGCGTAACTCTCATCAGCCAGCTGCTCCAGCATCATGGATACATCCAGGACATCTCTCTCCAGAACAATATCCTGCAGATTGAACCTTGTTATTTCAAAGAACTCACTTATAAGTTCCCCCAGCCTTATGGCCTTTTCCAGAGAAATATGGATATATTTTGCCTTTTCCTCCGCTCCCATATCCGGCTGCTCGTCCAGCATAGTCAGATATGCGATCACGGACGTCAGTGGAGTCTTCAGGTCATGGGCCAGATACACCACCAGGTCATTTTTCCTCTGCTCGCTCTCAATCGCCGCATTTTCACGCCTCTTAAGTGTCATCTTCAGCGTAGTCAGCCTCTCGGCCAGCGGCCTTAGCTCCGGAACGAGAGTTACCGGGGCATCAGAATCGCTCAGTATATTCTCAATCTCTTTTCCTATGTCATCCAGGTATCTTGTCATCTTGCTGATCGCAATGTAAAAGAACAACAGGAACAGCAATACAAACCCAATACCTAAAAACAGGCCCTTGTTGTCCATGAACACTCTTCCGTACAGCTGGTTGGCTGCCTCATGTTCCATACCGAACTTCATGAGCAGCTTAATAACCAAAGCCGGAAAGCTCTTCTGAAAGATACCGTCAATAACGATTTTCAGCAGAGCATATCCCACTCCCATAGCCAGAAGTGAGATCAGCAGTGTCCTGACCAGCAGGCCCGTCTTTAATTTCCTGTAATTATTTTTCAACTTTGTATCCCACTCCCCAGACTGTCTTGATAAAGTCTGTCTTACCCGTCGGACCGCTCATTTTTTCACGCAGATGCCGGATGTGTACCATGACAGTGTTATTGCTGTTCTTATAATACTTCTCCTTCCACACCTGTTCAAAAAGCTGTTCTGAACTGATAACCTGTCCCCTGTTCTCACAGAGTATCCAGAGAATATCAAATTCTATCGGTGTCAGGGTCAGCTCCTTCTCGTTATATGTGCACTCATGCGTGCTCCTGTTCAGCACAAGGCCAGCAAAGTCAATCACATCCTCCTGAGGCTTGCTGCCCTCATTATACTTAGTGAACCTGCGCAGCTGGGCCTTAACTCTTGCGATCAGCTCCAGCGGATTAAAAGGCTTTGCGATATAGTCATCCGCTCCCAGGGTAAGTCCGTTGATCTTATCCATGTATTCTGTCTTTGCTGTGAGCATAATAACAGGAAATGTATATGTCTCCCTTATTTTCTGCAATATGGTGAAGCCGTCAATATCTGGCAGCATCACATCCAGAAGCGCCATGTCCGGAGTATTCTCCTCCACGCATTTCAGTGCATCCGTACCGTTATAGCACTTGATGACTTCATAATTTTCATTTTTAAGATAAAGCTCTACTACATCTGCGATTTCTTTTTCATCGTCTACTATTAATATCCTGCTCCCCATTATGAGTGTTCCTCCTATTAATTATTATCACTGTCCTGTTTCCGTGCGCCGCTGTTATTTATCCCAGCGGGCAGCGGTCAGAACTTCCCCTGTATAACGGCATCCTGCATGTCCCTCTGCAGGCCGGATGCCGCCGCGCCTGTTCTCCTACAGCTCACAGTTCCCCACTGTCCTCGGGAATGGTACTACGTCACGGATGTTTGACATGCCTGTCAGATACATCACACAGCGCTCAAATCCCAGGCCAAACCCTGCATGCCTGGTTGAACCGTACTTGCGCAGATCCAGATAGAAGCCATAGTCTTCAGGCTTAAGGCCCAGCTCTTCCATACGTCCCATAAGAATACCGTAGTCATCCTCCCTCTGGCTTCCTCCGATGATCTCACCGATGCCGGGGACAAGGCAGTCCATGGCTGCCACGGTTTTTCCGTCTTCGTTTAATTTCATGTAGAACGCCTTGATCTCCTTGGGATAATCAGTCACGAATACGGGACGTTTGTAGATCTGCTCTGTCAGATAGCGCTCATGCTCTGTCTGAAGGTCGCATCCCCATGAAACCTTATAATCAAATTTGTCATTATTCTTTTCAAGTATCTCTACTGCCTCAGTGTATGACACACGGGCAAAATCAGAATTAAGCACATGATTCAGCCTGTCCAGAAGCCCCTTGTCCACAAATGAATTAAAGAACTCCATCTCCTCAGGCGCATGCTCGAGGACATAACGGATCACGTATTTCAGCATGGCTTCTGCAAGAATCATGTCATCCTGAAGATCAGCAAATGCTATCTCCGGCTCAATCATCCAGAATTCTGCAGCGTGGCGTGTTGTGTTTGAATTCTCTGCCCTGAAGGTTGGTCCAAAAGTATAGATATTGCGGAATGCCTGGGCAAATGTCTCTCCGTTGAGCTGTCCGCTGACTGTCAGGTTCGTAGCCTTCCCAAAGAAATCTTTGGAAAAATCCACTTTTCCGTCATCTGTCTTTGGGATATCTGCCAGATCCATGGTTGTCACCTGGAACATCTCCCCAGCTCCCTCACAGTCACTTCCTGTAATAAGCGGTGTATGCACATACACAAAATCCCTGTCCTGAAAAAACTGGTGGATCGCATAGGCGATCAGAGAGCGCACCCTGAATACCGCCTGGAATGTATTTGTCCTTGGACGCAGATGTGAGATCGTCCTCAGATATTCAAAGCTGTGGCGTTTTTTCTGCAGAGGATAGTCGGATGCGGATGCTCCCTCAATCTCAACCTCTTCTGCCTGTATCTCAAACGGCTGCTTTGCCTGGGGTGTCGGTACAAGAATACCCTTTACCACAACAGCAGCTCCTACATTTAATTTACAGATATCTGTAAAGTTTTCCATCTTGTCATGATATACAACCTGCAGTGTTTCAAAAAATGTGCCGTCATGCAGTACTAAGAAACCAAACGTCTTGGAATCACGCACGCTTCTTACCCATCCGCCAACACTGATTTCTTTATTCAAATATTTTTCTCTGTCACGATAAATTTCCCTTACTGTCACTAATTCCATTGTTCGAACTCCTTTGTCCTATCATCTTTTCTTTCCTTAGTATAGCTTATTCTTCCCTGCTGCGCAAGCTATTACACCTTATTTTTACATTTCTATTACACTATTTCCCGCTAAAGATAACCGCTGCAAAACAGATGTACGTCATCTGTTCTGCAGCGGTCTGACGGCTATGCCTAATCAATTTCCAGTTTGGAGATCTGTGAGAATCCGTTTTCCATATCATACGCCCTTATGGCATCTGAATAGATAAGATAGAAAGTATCCCCAATATAGATTCCCCGTGAATCATACGCTCTGCTGTAGCTGTCATAGTATTCTTCCCCATCCCCGTCAAAATAATAGGAAAATTCATTTATGAATCCCTGTTCCTCATCGTAAGAGAACACCAGGTAGGCACTGTCTTTGCCTATGCAGGAGATCCCAAACAGATTCTTCCCGCTGTCTATCATGACAGCCTTATAATTATACATTCCGGGGCAGTCATCGAATCTTTTCATTACATATTTATCTTCTTCCAGGACATTTGACGGATCTGATGTATCGAACATAGAAAGTTTAACTCCCAGCCATTCACCTGACTGCGGATCTGTTTCAGTTCCGATGCCCAGCAGCTTATCTTCCCCGTAAAAATGCAGGTATGAGGAAAATCCTGTGACCTTCAGTTCACCCAGGATCTTCGGGTTCCTTGGATCCTTCAGGTCCACTGAGAAGAGGGGGTCTACCTGTTTATATGTCACGAAATATCCGATGTCACCCATAAATCTGGCTGACTGTATCGTCTCTCCTTTAGCCAGATTCTCCAGCTTTGCACAGATATTCATGGACTCATCCAGAATATACAGGGCATTTGTCGAAGTATCCTCCCATGACGTTGTCACTATCCGCAGGTATCCCTTATATTCATTCAGTGAGAATGTATTATTGATATATCCGTTCACACTACCTGCAGCAGCCGGGATTATTTTTCCCTCCTCATAATGGAATTTGATAATCTGTGTGGTCCGTCCTCCGCTTTTCCAGTCATTCATACAGATAAAGATATTATCAGTGCTCACATAATAATTATCAGCCGAGGATACCAGCGCCTTTGCATCTGTTACATCCCCCGGTGATCTGATATCTATGCCTGAGATGACCAGATAATCTTCATTCTGGACAGATTTTGGCAGATAGATGCTTCCCGCCTGAATATCTTCGCTGCCTGCTCTGGGTATATAGCTGCTGTCCTCCATAAGCGGCATGATCTGCGGCATGAACCTGGTAAATAAATATATATAGTCTCCATTCTTTCTCGATGTCTGGTAGTATCCGTCCTGTTTTACGATTCCTTCCAGTTTTGGAAGGCTTTTGTCCGCAATATTGTAAGTGTACAGATTCACATAAGAATCCTCTGAGAAGGTGTAGGCTCCGTCCTCCCTTTCATCTACCAGCATGGATGATCCGGATGCCACAAGGCAAAGCCTGTCATTGTCCAGATACATTTCCTCAACTGTCTCTCCCAGATCCGGTATCACGATTCTTCCAATTTCCTTCATGTCTCCTCTGTCTGCACTGATGATCCTGACCGCACCGCTGTTGTCAAGCACATACAGGTATCTGCCGTCAGTCTTGACAATATCTCCTTCATCCACTCCCTGTTCCTGAACATTCGTTGAGGAATATCCGCCGGCTGACTCCTCTTCTGCCGGCTGGGACTTTGCTGATTCTACACCGTACATGGGGGCACTGTCTTCTATTGCTCCTGCCTCCATGTTTGCTTCTGCAGGGCCTCCTGTACCTGCATCATACCCTCTCGCAATATTTTCCTTTTCGCGGCTTTTCTCGTATTTCTCAAGTGCAGCATATACTTCTTCATAATTTCCTGCCGGCGCCATTCCATCAATTTCCGGAATCTCTTCTTCCGCCGGATCCTCACTTCCTCCATCTTTTGCTGTATCTGCACTTTTTGTTGTATCCGTTCCCTTCGCAGCCGCCTGTGCTTCTTCACTTTCACTCTCCGCTGTTATCAGAGCTTCAGGCTTATCCGGCCCGCTGCTGGTAGTGAGTCCCAGCCTGTTCACCTGCCACGCACCTGCCAATACAAGTATCAGTACTGCAGCCGCGGCGCCCCACTTATAAAATAATCTGCTGGTCCGCTTCCCCCTCTTTCCTGTTATCCTTTCATCCGTATCCAGGGATTTTAGCGTCCCCCCAGCAGATATTCCGGCGCTTTCAGCATCTTTTCCCTGGTCTGTCTCTTCCCCCCACAGCTTCTTCTGCATATTTTCCCATGACAGCTCCCGGGGTATTTCCGCTTTTTCGGCAGATCTTCTGATCTTCTCCATCAGCTCCTTCTCATCTTCTGCTTCCAATTTCCTGTCTTTATTTTCATCCATGTCAGATTCCTCCTTTCCGGCCCTCCAGTTCATTCTGCATCTTCTTCAATGCCCTGCTCTGTTTTGAGCGCACCGTATTGTCATTCAGGTTCAGCGTCTCTGCGATCTCCCTGCTGCTGTACCCTCCGAACAGACTGAGTGACAAAATCAGCCTCTCCTCCTCTGTAAGTCTTAAAAATGCATTTCTCACATCCATATCCTCTGAAGTATCTCTGGGGAATACAGGCAGATCCCCCGGTAGCTCTTCTGTCCTTCCGGCGTACTCTTTCAGCTTTCTCCTGCATTTATTTGCAAGGATCTTAAATATCCAGGCCCGGAATACTTCGGGATTCCTCAGAGCCTGTATTCCCGCATAAGCATCTGTCACCGCCTCACTCACCATATCCTGGGCATCCTGGCAGTTTTTCAGCATGTACAGGGCAAATCTGTATAAGTCCTTATAGACCAGCTCATACAGCCGCCCAAATGCCTCCCTGTCTCCTTTTACCGCCCTGGATGCTATCTCCCTTTCATGTTCCATCCTCTCACCCCCGTTTATCATCGATGATTTAAACTGCTGACATGCATGTCTTTCAGTTATATAGTGTTTATTTTGCGCCCTTCTGTTGCATACATCTGCAAATTTATTCCTGCATATAATTTCCTGTTTGCCATCTTTCTTATATAATCCTCTATTTTATAGTTTATTTATTTGCTTTTTCAGTCTATATCCGCTATAATAATTCTTTAGAAAAGAAAACCAAAGAGGGGTATTACAATGGACAGACTATTTAATATGGACAATAAGTTCTTCACCTTTATGGGGAAGGTAGCCGATCTGATGATTTTGAACGTGATATTCATCATCTGCTGTATACCGATCGTGACAATCGGCCCTGCCCTGACGGCAATGAACTATGTTACTTTAAAGATGGCCCGCAATGAGGAGTCATACATTATTAGAAGCTTTCTCAAATCATTCAAGGAGAATCTGAAGCAGGGAATACTGATCTGGCTGATCATGCTGGTGCTCGGCATTGTGCTGATCACAGATTATATGATCATGAGGAATCTGGATTCAGGATTCATGCAGGTAATCAAATACGGACTGGGAATGATCACATTTATCTACCTTATGGTGATGCTTTACATTTTCCCGCTGCTCTCCAAATTTGATAATACTCTCAAAAATACATTTAAAAATGCTATTTTGATGTCAATCCGCCACCTGCCGTTCACCATCCTGATGATGCTCATCACATATATCCCGCTGGGAGCTACTATTCTTCTCCCTATCGTCCTGGTATACGGAGCTATCGTATGGATAATGATCGGATTTTCATTGATCGCATTTATAAATGCCAAGTTCTTTGTAAAAATCTTTGACAAATATATCCCTCATGATGATGAAGAGGAAGAGGGAGTTGCCGCTCTTGAGGAATCACCTCTTGATGAGCAGGCGCTGGAAGATACTGCTGCCCCCTCCGATGATGACGAAGAGGAAACCGAGAGCGCAAATGAGCCTGACGGCGCTTTGACACCGGCACACGCATAAAATTTTTAATATGATATTATCTGACAGGGGGATGCTGCTGATGCAGCATCCCCCTGAATTTATCACATTTACAAATTCTCTCTCAGTTCCTCCGAGTTAAGGGCCGTATCTGACGACCCTTCATCCATTGGAAACCTGATGACAGCTTTAAACAGGTCTCCGTCCAGGAGAATATTAAATCCTCCTCCCTGGAGGACTGTCAGGTCTTTTGCAATTGAGAGCCCCAGGCCGTTCCCCTTTGTTGTCCTGGAGGAATCAGCACGCATAAAACGTTCCATCAATTCCTCTGCCCTTATATTCAGCGGCTGTTCGGATATATTCTTGAGAGTAAACACTGCCGCATCTCCATCCGGAAACAGCTCAGCGTATACCCGCGTCCCCGGCATAGAATATTTAGCCGCATTGGAAAACAGATTTTCCACGACACGCCACATATGCCTCCTGTCCGCCTTCACCAGCACTGCCCCTTCCGGCACATCTGTGATGAGTTCAAGTTCTCTTTCTTTCAGCAGACCTTCAAATTCCCCTCCCGCCTGCAGAAGCAGTTCCCTGAAATCCATAGTCTCAAGTTCAACTTTAACGCTTCCTGAACTGATGCGGGATGCTTCCACAAGATCCTCCGCCAGTGTCTTAAGTCTCTGGGATTTCTCATCCAGCACTCTCAGATATTCTTCAGCCTCGTCATTATCCAGTTTCAGCCCCTTTAGCAGGTCCACATAATTTATAATAGACGTAAGCGGCGTCTTAATATCGTGCGACACATTTGTTATCAGATCAGCTTTCATCCTCTCCGCCCTTGTATTCTCATCCAGCATCTTGGTGAAGGAATTTCCAATGGAATTAATGGCTTCTGCCAGGGTCCTCTCTGACCCCTTTCTGAAATGAGTTATATCAAGGTGGTACCTGTCCAGCTCTCCCCTGTTGATCATGTTGATGCTGTTGTACATCTCCATCCTCTGCAGTGACCAGCGGATCAGCTGCCCGCACATAAGAAGATCCACCCCGGCCAATATGATCTTGACAGGCAAATTTCCGTAAACTATGCAGATGTAATTGACCGACATGAATATCACAAAAGTCAGTATGGTCTGCAGCACTACATTTTTAAACTCAGATGCTTTTGCGATCCTGTCGGCGAACTGCTTTAGAAGTGTGTGTTTCCACTCCACTTTCGCCTTTACTCTCCTGACAATGCTGAGATATACCACAACAATACTTGTATGGATCACCAGCGCCGGCATACTTGCAGTCAGGACTGAAAAGCGGTCCACCCCCGCATTTTCTATAAGCTCATACATCAGGACCCAAAACAGTCCAACTCCTATGCACCCCAGCAGCAGCAAAAATTCAAGCGGTATGTAATCCTCAGGCCGCAGGATGACTTTATCCTTTTTCTCTCTCTGCCCCGCGGTGATGGCCAGATGGACATAGAGCAGTATCAGTACCGCATATAAAAAAGCTTCCAGGGTCATCATTATATTAGATGAATCTCTGATCTCAAAAAATGTATCTCTTGCAACTGACAGCCTGTCCCTTACAGGAAATGAAGTGTCAACACCTATCACCAGCCTTTTTCCGGCTAAAGCAGACTCTGTCACTCTCTCTGGATATCCCTGAAAATCCATGTTCTTTACATAGTCTGTATCAACTGTGCCCTTTCCGAAGTCCAGGATAATAAAATTACCCAGCTGCATCAGCTGGCCCTCTGTAAGACTGTTATTAGAAAGTATCTGCTCCCCTGAGCTGTCATACAGCTGATAGCTGATATTGGAATACCCTTCCAGGAACCTGTTTTCTACCAGATACCCTTCTGACTGATCTCCGCTCTCTCCTGCCCGGGTATCTGCACTCTCCAGTTCAGTGTGCAGATATGACAGAAGGCCGTTCACCTGTTCATCCAGTGCATCCGCATAAGCCTGGGAATCCTGGAAATTTTCCAGGTTCTCATAGCGTATGCCGTCTTTGCGCACCGCATAATAAACTACGACGGTGACCAGCAGCAGACATAAGACGCCAACTACATATGTAGCGATTATTGAGGCGGCCTTCACGATCCTGGAATAAAACCATTTATTCATATTTCTCCACCTTATATCCCCAGCCCCAAACCACCTTCAGGTACTGCGGATTCTTTGGATTTACCTCTATTTTTTCCCTTATGTGCCTGATATGGACGGCCACCGTATTATCAGCTCCAAATGCTTCTTCATTCCATATGTTTTCATATATCTCATTGATAGTATATACCTTGCCCTGGTTCTTCACCAGGAACAGCAGAATATTATATTCCAGCGGCGTCAGTCTCACATCCCGGCCATCCACCGTGACTTTCTTTTTGTCATCACTGATCACAAGTCCCCCTGTCCTGTAGGAGTTTGCCTCATCTGCCGGCATAGCGCCCAGCTTAGTATAACGCCGCACCATGGAATTTACCCTTGCCACAAGCTCCCTGGGGTTAAAGGGCTTGGTGATATAATCATCTGCCCCGATCTGCAGCCCCTGTATCTTATCCTCATCCTGCGCCTTTGCACTCATAAAGATAATGGGGATCCCGCTCTGCTCCCGGATCATCTTTGTCACCTCAAGCCCGTCCATTACAGGCATCATTATATCCAGAAGCACAAGGTGGATCTGCTCCTTTTGAATAATATCGAACACCTGCGCTCCATCATATGCTTTATATACACTGTACCCTTCACCGCTCAGATAGATGCCGACCGCATCCACTATGGCTTTATCATCATCACATATCAGTATGTTATATCCCTCATAGCCCATTCCAGTCTGATTCTCCTAAGTCAAATTTAATATCCACTGCGTAATATCCCCATAAACTGTTTCCCTGTCCAGCTCATTTAAGATCTCATGCCTGTCGTCCGGATACAGCTTCATACTGATCTTTTTCATTCCAAGCTCTTCAAACTGCCTGTACACCTTTTTTACTCCCTCTCCAAAGTTCCCAACAGGGTCATCCTCCCCTGAGACAAAAAGAACAGGAAGCTCCTTTGGCATCTTCCCCACATAGTCAGCACATGACAGCTTATACAGGCTCAGAAAAAGATTATAATAGCCATTTAATGTAAACATAAAGGAACACCGTTTTTCCTTTTTATAAGCATCTACATTGGCCTCATTCCTGCTCAGCCAGTCCTTGTCTGTCCTTGCCGGCTCGAATTTTTTATTGTAACCGCCGAATGCCATATTGTCAATCAGTTTACTTCTGTAACGCCATCCCTTAACTGCTGCCATAACCTTTGTCAGGGCCATTCCCGTCATCGTGAGAGCCTTTGGCTGGTATCCCGTACCCATGATGACTGCGCCTGTAAGCCCCTGTCCGTAAACGCTGATATATTGTCTGGCCAGGAAGGAACCCATGCTGTGCCCCAGAAGAAAATAAGGGACATCAGGATACTCCTTCTCAAGCCTTTTTCTCATCTCATTGATATCTCTTAGCAGTCTGGTATTCCCCTGCTCCTCCGCAAAATATCCGAAATCCTCCTCGGTGCCGACAGAATGGCCGTGCCCCAGATGGTCGTGGCCTGCTGTCAGAATTCCATAACCTGTCAGGTGCTCTGCAAACTCCTCATATCTCTCAATATATTCCACCATACCATGAGAAATCTGAAGGATTGCCTTCACCTCCCCCTCCGGTATCCATTTTACAGCATGTATGTCTGTCTTCCCGTCGCTGGATCTAAAACTGAATTCTTCTTTTTTCAAAATAAATCCTCCCCTCTGCAAATATTACATATTTAGTAACTTTCAATACCGTCACAGTTACAATAATAGTACCTTTTTTCTCTATCTATGTCAAATTCTTTGGAAGATTTTAATATTCATTTATGCATATCCATGATATAATTAGTGTATTCATTAAACTAATTGTATCTGTCCTTCCGGCAGCTGCTGCACGGCATACAGCCTGTTCAGGGCTTATTTAAATAAAACAGATCGTATTGGAGGATTTCTTATGGTAACAGGAAGCAAAGAGCTCATCCGGGATATCAATTCCCATCTTGTACTGGAGGCTGTTGTCAATTATGGGCCTATATCCAGAGCTGACCTTGCAAAGCGTCTTGGCCTTACCAAGGCAACTATCTCTGCCATCGTCCAGGTCCTGATAGAGAATGACCTGATCCGGGAAATTGGCAGCAAAGCCACCGACAAAGGCCGCAAACCCATTCTGCTGGACTTAAACCAGGAGGCCGGATATGTATTTTCCCTGGATATCAGCGTAGAGTATGTCACACTTCTTATCTGTGATCTGAAGGGAAGGCACTGCCGTATCAAACAGCGCCCCAACAGCGCCTGCGGCGTTGAAATCCTTCCCATG
The DNA here is from genome assembly GCA_003148945.1 of Murimonas intestini. Taxonomy (GTDB): domain Bacteria; phylum Bacillota; class Clostridia; order Lachnospirales; family Lachnospiraceae; genus Murimonas; species Murimonas intestini. The sequence continues at coordinate 339,441 of QGGY01000004.1, forward strand.
ATAAAGGAACTTCTAAAGGAATCTATAGATGAGCTCCCCAAAAGTGCATACGGGGTAGTGGGCATCAGTGTGGGCATCCACGGAGTTGTACACAATAATGAGGTCGTGTTCACTCCTTATTATTCCCTGGAGGGTGTGGATCTGGCCGGGGAACTGGCCGGCTGTTTTCATGTTCCTGTATATATTGAAAATGAAGCCAACCTTTCAGTGCAGGGCGAGCGGTCCTTTTATTTCCACTACCCAAATATTATCAATATCAGCGTACACTCCGGTATCGGACTGGGCATCCTGATCGATGATAAGCTCTATACGGGCAGCAATGGCTATGCCGGGGAGTTCGGCCACACTATCATCATGCCGGACGGACGTCCCTGCCCCTGTGGGAATCACGGCTGTATTGAGCAGTATGCCTCCGAAAGGTCTCTTATTCTGGAATTTGCACAAAAAAAGAACCGCCGGCGCGTGAGCATCGACGATTTTATGGATTACTACAGAAAAGGAGACAGTGATGCTGCCGATACTATCTCCAATTTTGTAAAGTATATGGGAATCGGAATAAATAATATATTAAATACCTTTAATCCGGACCTGATCGTGATCAACAGTTCCTTTACCATGTATATCCCTGATCTGCCCTCCATGCTCCAGGATTCCCTGAAAAACAGAATGGACAAATACTGCCGCATACTCCCGTCAGGGCTTCAGGATACGGCCATACTCTTAGGCGGCGCCTGTGTGGTCATACAGAATTTCCTGGGCATCAATACACTGCACCTTATCCCCGATGAGACAAAGAGCTGACAATATGTCAGCCCCTGGTGAGATTGTTAGTGAGCGCGGCGAACTGCTCAAGAGTGAGCGCTTCGCCCCTGACACTTGGGGATGTGCCCAGCTTTTCAATTGCAGCCACGATCTGTTCCTTTGTATAAGGCACCTCCGGAGAATTATTCAGACCATTCTGCAGCGTCTTTCTGCGCTGGTTAAATGATGCGCGGATAACAGAAAACATCATAGCCTCATCATCCACCTGCACCCTGGGCGCATCGTATTTAGTAAGCCTGATCACCGCACTGCCCACATTCGGCCTTGGAATAAAACAGTTTGGCGGCACATTTGCCGCAATATACGGCTCTGCATAGTACTGAACTGCAAGGGAGAGGGCGCCGTAGTCCTTTGTGCCCGGCCCTGCCTGCATCCTGGCTGCCACTTCCTTCTGGACCATCACCGTAATACTGTCCAGCGGCACATGTTTCTCAAACAGTCCCATGATGATAGGCGTTGTAATATAGTAAGGAAGATTGGCAACCACCTTGATCGGACGTCCCCCGTTCTTCTCTTCCGCCAGCGCGGCCAGATCTGCCTTCAGCACATCTACATTTATGACTGTGACATTATCATAGCCTGACAGGGTATCCTTCAGTATAGGAAGGAGGGCCTTGTCTATCTCAATAGCAGTCACCTCTCCCGCCGCCTCTGCAAGATACTGGGTCAGCGTTCCGATACCCGGCCCTATCTCAACCACGAAATCTTCTTTTGTTATATCGGCCGCCTTTATGATTTTTTCCAGCACATGGGAATCTATCAGGAAATTCTGTCCGAACTTCTTCTGGAAAGCAAACTCATATTTCTGGATGATCTCTATTGTCTTCTGCGGATTTGATAATTTTTCCATTCTTTCTACCCTTCTATCCTGTACATTTCTTTTGCATTCCTGCAGGTGATATCCTCCACCTCCTGAGGGCTGACCTGCTTGATCCTGGCTATCTCCTCAATTACATAAGGCAGGTTCAGGGATGAATTCCTCTTACCCCTGAAAGGTACCGGGGCCAGATAGGGGCAGTCTGTCTCCACCAGTATACGGTCCAGAGGCACATACTCAACCACCTCTTTCATCGTCTTTGCATTCTTGAAGGTCACCACGCCTCCGATGCCTATATAATACCCCATTTTCAGATATTCACGGGCCATCTCCCTGGAATTTGAAAAACAGTGTATAACTCCCCCTGTCTCACCTCTGTGCTCTGATTTCAGAATATCAAAGGTGTCCCGGGCAGCGTCCCTGCTATGGACCACTACAGGCATTTTAAGCTCTTTAGCCAGTTCCAGCTGCCTTACAAACCACTTCTTCTGGCATGCATGGTTTTCCTTATCCCAGTAATAATCAAGACCGATCTCTCCCACGGCAACAGCCTTTTCTCTCAGGCAGAGCTCCTTTAGTATCTCCATCTTATCATCATCCAGGCATCCTGCATCGTCAGGGTGTATTCCAATGGCTCCATATACAAAAGGCCACTTTTCCATCAGTTTCGCCGTATCCAGGACCCCCTTCATACTGGCTCCCACGTTTACGATATACCCTACATTATTCTCCCGCATTCCTGCAAGCAGGCTGTCCCTGTCCTCATCAAACGCCTCATCATCATAATGGGCATGGCTGTCAAAAATCATATTACTCCCCGGCTTTCTGTTATGATCTGTATTTATATGCAACTATTCAGCATTTGTATATTCCTCTCCCATTCTAACAGACCGGAGCGTATTTGAAAAGTGCTTTCCAGGAGATGTGCGTCACTGATTTTTCAAACACGCTCCGCAGGATTCCGCAAATTTTTTAATTTTCACCTTGACAAACCAGCCTGTTTATTTTATCATGAGGTCACAACATAGTTTTTCTTTCCTATTATAATAAAAGGGAGTAGCTTGCACCGGAAGGTGTGTGCGATGTCGTCAGTACGACAGGGCCTTATGTCTCTGTCCGTATCGCAACTAAGTAGCGAGACTTTTATTGCAGTTTACATATGCAATAAAATGTGTCGTTTTTTTATTGCATAAATTTCATTCATCCCCAGCGGATTGAAATTTTTGAGGAGGTCGCATTATGAAGCAGTTCTATAATCAAACAAGCAGTGAAGTTATCTCTAACCTCATCGGCCAGGCAGAATGCCTGTCATCGTCCGAGGCTGCCAGCCGCCAGGAAAAGTATGGTCTTAACCAGCTGGCTGAAGGCAGGAAAAAATCCCTGATACAGCTCTTTTTAGAGCAGTTCAAAGATTTTCTGGTCATCATCTTAATCATTGCGGCTGTCGTATCCGGTTTCTTAGGAGATATCGAGAGTACCGCAGTCATCCTGATCGTTATCACCATCAATGCAGTTTTAGGCACCGTCCAGACCGTCAAGGCAGAACAGTCCCTGGAAAGCCTCAAGGTATTATCAGCCCCCACAGCAAAGGTTAAAAGAGACGGCGTGGTAAAGGAGATCCCCTCCTCTGAAGTTACCATCGGCGATATTGTGCTTTTGGAAGCCGGAGACTATATACCTGCTGACGGACGCATCATTGAAAATGCCAGCCTGAAAATTAACGAAAGCGCCCTGACAGGCGAGAGCATCAGCGTCGAAAAGTCAACAGATGCCATCTTCCGGGAGGTGCCTCTGGGCGACAGGATCAACATGGTCTTCTCCGGAAGTTTTGTCACCTACGGGCGCGGTTCCTTTATTGTCACAGCCATAGGCATGGAAACGGAAGTTGGCAAGATAGCTTCTCTTCTGAAGACAACATCTGAAAAGAAAACCCCGCTCCAGGTCAATCTGGATAATTTCGGCCAGAAGCTGGCTATCCTTATTCTGGCTGTCTGTGCGCTTGTATTCGGCATAAATGTATTCCGCGGAGGCAATATAGGTGATTCCTTCCTCTTTGCCGTGGCCCTGGCAGTCGCCGCTATACCGGAGGCCTTAAGCTCTATCGTTACTATCGTGCTCTCCTTCGGCACTCAGAAAATGGCTAAGGAACATGCTATCGTCAGAAAGCTGCAGGCGGTGGAAGGCCTTGGAAGTGTCTCCGTCATCTGTTCAGACAAGACAGGCACACTTACACAGAATAAAATGACAGTAGAACACTATTATGTTGACGGCCGTTCCATTCCCGTCAGCCAGATCGATTTAAATAATGCAGCTCAGATGGAGCTTCTCACCTTTTCCATCCTCTGCAATGACTCCACCAATTATGACGGCCAGGAGGTGGGTGATCCCACAGAGACAGCCCTGATCAGTCTGGGAGACAGACTGGGACAGCATTCTCAGGATATCCGCAGGAACTATCCCAGATTGTCCGAGATCCCCTTCGACAGTGACCGAAAATTAATGTCAACTTCACATACCCTTGACGGAAGGACCATTATGATCGTGAAGGGCGCTGCAGATGTTCTCTGTAACCGTGTAAGCTATATCCAGAAAAACGGAAAAGCCTGTCCCTTTACAGGGGATGACGGCCGCACACTTGACAGGATAAATAAGGGCTTCTCTGAGAATGGACTGAGGGTTCTTGCTTTTGCATACAAAGAGGTCGCTCCTGACCATAAGCTGACGCTTGAAGACGAGGATGACCTGACCTTCTTAGGCCTGACAGCCATGATGGATCCGCCCCGTGTGGAATCTGCAGAAGCTGTGGCAAGATGCAAAGCGGCCCATATCAAACCTGTCATGATAACAGGTGACCACAAGATCACTGCTGCTGCCATCGCCAAAAGGATCGGCATCCTGGAAGATATGTCTGAAGCCTGCGAGGGCGCCCAGATCGACCATATGTCTGATGAAGAACTGGAGAAATTCGTTGAGAAGATATCTGTATACGCCAGGGTGTCACCTGAACACAAGATACGTATCGTCCGCGCCTGGCAGAACAAGGGCAATATCGTATCCATGACAGGGGACGGCGTAAATGATGCGCCCGCACTTAAACAGGCAGATATAGGCGTGGCCATGGGCATCACAGGAAGTGAAGTTGCAAAGGATGCAGCCTCCATGGTGCTTACGGACGATAATTTCGCTACAATCGTCAAGGCTGTGGAAAATGGAAGGAATGTGTACGCCAATATTAAAAATGCCATTAAATTTTTGCTCTCAGGCAATTTCGGCGCTATCCTGACTGTTCTCTATGCATCACTGATGGCCCTGCCTGTGCCGTTTGCACCTGTCCATCTTCTTTTCATCAACCTGCTGACAGACAGCCTGCCTGCAATCGCACTTGGCCTTGAGCCTCATACAAGCGCAGTCATGAATGAGCGGCCGAGGCCTAAAAACGAATCTATACTGACTAAAGATTTCCTCCTGGGGATCGGATTTGAGGGCTTGTGCATCGGCGCCACAACTACTATCGCATTTTTAGTTGGAAATATGCAGAGCGGAGCCCTGGCCGGAAGCACTATGGCATTTGGCACTCTCTGCATGGCCAGACTGATCCACGGATTTAACTGCAAGTCAGAAAAGCCGGTGCTCTTTACAAAAAAATTCTTTAATAACCTGTACCTGATTGGCGCTTTTGTACTTGGCATGGTCCTGATAAACGGAGTTCTGCTGATCCCCGCTCTCTCCGGCGTATTCAAAGTGGCCTCTCTTGGGAGCAGCCAGCTGCTTCTCATGTATGCTCTTGCATTTATTAATCTCCCGTTCATTCAGATCATTAAATGGATCAGGGGGAGGGTACATATGAGAAAAGAAAAGGCAGAGGCAAAGAAGCATTCTTATGGAAAAAATAATGTAACTGTTTAGGCCTTTAGAATATAATATTACCCGCAAAAAGTCCGGGCAGCCAATTCAGGCTGTCCGGACTTTTATCACACTATCCGCAGGTTGCTTTTCACTTCGTGACCAGTAACATCAGCATATCTCTGCGCCTGAGGGCATCTTCTTCTCAGGTACCATAAGCGCCAGTTCTCCGTTTTCATCTTCTGCACAGAGCAGCATTCCTTCTGAAAGGACACCTGCCAGCTTCGCAGGTTTTAAGTTGACCAGCACCATCACTTTCTTGCCTACCATCTCTTCTGCACTGTAATTAGCCTTTATACCAGATACGATCTGTTTTACCTGGCTGCCCACACGCACCTGGGAGCAGAGGAGTTTCTTAGATTTTTTCACTTCCTCACAGGCGATGATCTCCCCAACCTGAAACTGCATTTTCATGAAGTCATCGTATGTGATCTCTTCCTTTGCCTCAATATCAATGACAGGCTCCGCCGGCTTCTCTTCCTCAGCCGCACCGCCTGCTGCTTTTACCTGCTCTTCTCTGAGCTTCTCCACCTTTTCCAGTACTTCCTTCAAGTCAAGCCTAGCAAATAAGATCTCCGGCTTTTCTGTCACCTTTGTCCCGGACACGTAAGCTCCGTAGCTGTCCATATGGTCAAATCCACGCTTCTTCGCATTTAGCTGTCCCAGGATCTTTTCTGATGTTTCAGGCATAAATGCTTCCAGCAGCTCTGCACCGATGGAAATACTCTCTACCAGATTATAAAGTACTGTTGAGAGGCGGTCCTGTCTGCTCTCATCCTTAGCCAGGGCCCAGGGCATTGTCTCATCAATATATTTATTGCAGCGTTTAAATAAAGTAAAGATCTCTGTTATAGCGTCTGCCACACGCAGTTCTTCCATCTTGGCTGCCACCTTTTTAGGCGTATCCAGCGCAACTGCCTTAAGCTCCTCGTCAACAGGCTCTGTCACGCCCTTGTCTGCCACCACTCCGCCAAAATACTTGTTTGACATAGAGATCGTCCTGTTTACAAGATTTCCCAGGGTATTTGCCAGATCAGAGTTCATCCTCTCGACCATCAGCTCCCAGGAAATAATACCATCATTTTCAAACGGCATTTCATGGAGTACAAAATAACGCACAGCATCCACACCAAAGAAATCAACGAGATCATCTGCGTAAAGCACATTTCCCTTAGATTTGCTCATCTTGCCGTCTCCCTGAAGCAGCCACGGATGCCCGAATATCTGCTTAGGCAGCGGAAGGTCCAGTGCCATCAGGAAAATAGGCCAGTAAATAGTATGGAAACGGATAATATCCTTTCCAATCAGGTGAAGATCTGCCGGCCAGTCTCTCTTAAACTGCTCTGTACACTCCCCGTCACAGTCATATCCAATTCCGGTAATATAGTTTGTGAGGGCATCCAGCCACACATAAGTCACATGCTTTGGATCAAAGCTCACCGGAATGCCCCATTTAAATGAGGTCCTGGATACACAGAGATCCTGAAGTCCCGGCAGCAGGAAATTATTCATCATCTCATTTTTCCTGGAAACAGGCTGTATGAACTCAGGATGGGTATTAATATGCTCAATAAGCCTGTCGGCATATTTACTCATTTTAAAGAAATAAGCCTCTTCTTTTGCCGGCTGTACCTCCCCACCGCAGTCAGGACATTTGCCGTCCGCCAGCTGGGACTCTGTAAAAAAGGATTCACAGGGTGTACAGTACATCCCCTCATAATGCCCCTTGTAGATATCTCCCTGGTCATAAAGCTTCTTAAATATTTTCTGGACCTGCTTTTCATGATAGTCATCTGTTGTCCTTATAAATTTATCATAAGATGTATTCATAAGGTCCCAGATCCTCCTGACCTCAGAAGCCACATTATCCACAAACTGTTTTGGAGTAATGCCGGCATCCTCAGCCTTGATCTCAATCTTCTGTCCATGCTCATCAGTACCTGTCTGGAAGAAGACATCATATCCCTGCTCCCGCTTAAACCTTGCAATACTGTCTGCCAGCACGATCTCATAAGTATTGCCAATATGAGGCTTGCCTGAAGTATAGGCAATAGCCGTAGTTATATAATATTTTTTCTTGTCCATGGGAATTCCTCCTTTAACCCTTTTACATTCAGAATAAAAAACCTGCCTTCTCAATTTGAGAAGGCAGGATCATCCCGCGTTACCACTTCACTTTATCCATTCCTCACAGAACAGACCTTATCAAGTATACGGCCCGTCATGACTTCCTATCCAGGAACATAACTCCTCCGACAGAACCATTACACTCAGCCGCTATAACAGGCGGCACCTGTTGCAGCCTTGCAGGACCATCCTGTTCGGTGCACCACTCAGAAGCCATCTTCCGTCTGCGCTCACATATCCCTCTCAGCATTGACCCGGGGCCCCGGTAAATCTTCCGGTGTGCTCCGTCCGGCCTTGGGATTTCTCTGTAATGCTCCCGCATACGTACTCTTTTCATCACTGCGTTTTTCTAACCTTAAGGCTAACACAAGGCAGCATTTCTGTCAAGGCTCACCTTCTCTGATTTTGAAGCTTACGCACGAAAACACCTCGCGGGACGGTGACGTGTGAATAGTAACCCGGATTTCGCTACTTTGTCAGCAGATTCACAACAAGCATCACCACTCCAAGCACAAACAGCACAGCTCCTGTGATACGGTTTAAGACCTTGGGGGATGCATCATTTGCGATCCTGGCCGCACCCTGGGCGCCCACAAGCGTTGCGGCAATACAGATCAGCAAGGCCGGAATATCAGGCAGCCCGCCTATTACCATGTGGGATGCCGCCCCAGTAAATGCAGTAAATGACATGATAAATACACTTGTTCCAACTGCTGTTTTTAATTCATAGCCAAGGACGCTTGTGAGTATGAGCAGCATCATCATTCCTCCGCCTGCACCGATAAACCCGCAGACAAAGCCAATCATAATACCGCATACTATTGACTGGATCACTTTAGTCCTGACGCTCTTTCCCTCCTGCACATCCTTTGTGGTCATTACAGGTTTCAGGATAAATTTAACGCCCAGCAGTACTGTCATAATAATTGAAAAATTGCCCATTGACCTGTTTGGCACAAGAGAGGCAATAAAACTCCCCACAAGTGTAAAGACAAGGACTGCACCCATCATAATAAACCCATTCTTAACATCCAGGTTCTTATTTTTTCCATATGTGTACGCTGACGCCGCTGATGCCAGTACATCTGAGGCAAGTGCTATCCCCACTGCCTGATAAGCGGGAAAGCCCAGAAATGTGATCAGCATGGGCGATATGACGGCTGCCGCGGACATCCCTGCAAATCCCGTTCCAATCCCGGCTCCCAAACCTGCAATTATGCAGACAATGATCTTAGTTATCATATGTAACTGCCTCCCTTATATTTTCTGCAAACTTCTTTGTGATCTTCTCAAAAGCCTCCCGTTCCTCAGGCGATACGCCCCTGTATATGATCTCCAGACATCGCTTCTGGGCATTTTGGGCCGCCCGGCAGACCGGCTCTGCTTCCTTTCGCACCTGAATATGCACAAGCCTGCGGTCTTCTTTATCACTTCTGACATCCAGATACTTCTTTTTTACCAGAATGTCAATTCCCTTGGACACACATGACTTTGCAAGTCCCCTGTATTCAACAATATCCTTTGCCGTATCGTATCCGGGGTTATTAACCAGGAACAGAAGTATATCCACCTCATTTCTTCCCAGTCCGTACTCGCTGCAGACCTGGCCGATCACTTTTTCATACAGCCTGCGCAGCCGCTGTCCTGACATAAGAACCTCTGTCATATCCCGCATTTTAAAGCCTCCTTACCGCCCAAAATTAAACCTCCGCTGCCCGTGGAAACAATAGTTCTTCATCGAACTGTTTCTTCACGAACTATATTATCAGACATCCGGCTCAAAAGCAAGTATTAATATTTAACGCGCTGTTACATCCTCATGGCGCAGTCTCGCATACGCCGCTGCCCCTTCCATTCCGGCCGCATCTCCCAGACGGGCAGTAACGATTCTGCACGCATCTCTGGCCAGTTTCAGGGAATGGGCTTCTACTGTTTTCCTGGTGCTGCATAAGAGCCGCTCTCCTGCCTGTGACATCCCGCCCCCGATGATGATCATCTCAGGGTTTAAAAGATTCATAGCTGTTCCCAGGGCAAAGCCCAGCAGCTCTCCTGTCTCCTCAAGCGTTTCAATTGCCGTCCTGTCACCCATATCGTAGGCCTCTGAGAGCATATCTGCCGTCACCTTAGAGTAATCTCCTCCTACCCAATCTGTTATGATGGAGGTCCTGCCTTCCCCTATTTTTTCACGCAGGGTATTTACCATTCCAACGGCGGATACGTACCGCCCCAGGCATCCGGAGCTGCCGCAGTTGCAGGGGCGGCCCTCCCGGAACATATTCATATGGCCGAATTCATTAGCGCTCCCCCCGGCTCCGTACAGCATATGTCCATCCACAATGTACGCTGCCCCAAGTCCTGTTCCCAGTGTCAGCATCATCAGATTTTTCATCCCTTTTCCGGCCCCGAAATACCACTCGCCATACAGGTTCACCCTTGCATCATTGTCTATATAAACCGGTATTCCCAGCCGCTCCCCAAGCCACGAAGAGACAGGCACATCCTCCCAGTCGGGAAAGTTTGGCGAAAACCTGGAAACTCCCGCCTTTATGTCCATAAGCCCGGGTACGCCGATACCCATAGCTTCCACTTCTGAAACACTGATTCCCGTTTCCTCCAGCAGCCCTGTGATACCCTCATACATCCTTTCCAGCACATGCTGCGATCCGTATTCTTTTTCCGTATCCAGGCGCCTTTCCCCTGCCTTGGCCAGCCCTTCATCAAATATGGCCAGTTTAATATTCGTTCCCCCCAGATCCATTCCTACATAATATTTCTTCATATGAGCCCCCTTATTAGATGGATTTTGGCACACTTGTATCATGTTTTCACGGCCTGTGCAGCAATTTCACAGACCTGCTGACTATTTTACAATATTTCAATTGTAATGTAAATGTTACGCATAGGAGTTATTTTTTATGCATATCCTGACTACAAAGGCATAACAGGTGACATGATGCGCAAACCTAAATTATCTACCGTACTAAGGCTGCTGTTGATTCCGGCTGCCGCCTTCCTTATCTTCTCTGTCTGTTTCTACATACATAAAAGGTCTGAAGCCGGAGAGAACGAAAAATTCACTGATTTTACTACTAATATGTTCTGTCAGGAACTGCTGGGAAACACACTTAACCTTCACTACACTGTCTCAGATCCTACCATGTATGGCATACAGGATTACCAGGTCACACTGGGAAGTGCAGAACCGGCAGCCCTGGAGGCTTCCTTTGCAGTCCTGGAAAATTATCAGAACGCCCTGCATGATTTTTCCTACAGCTCTCTCTCAGAAGATAACCAGATCACTTATGACATTCTGGACGCTTACCTGAGCACCCAGGAGACTTCTAAGGATTTTCTTCTCTATGATGAACCCCTCGGTCCTACCATCGGTACCCAGGCACAGCTGCCCGTACTGCTGGCAGAATACAGCTTTCACAGTATAAAGGATATTGAAGACTACCTGGGGCTGCTGGAACAGATGGATGTTTACTATGGATCTCTTTTACACTATGAACAGGCGAAATCAGCTGCAGGGCTTTTTATGAGCAGCCGTGTAGCTGACAATATCATTGCACAGTGCCAGGCATTTATCCAGAATCCTTCTGATAATTTTCTGATAACCACCTTTAATGCCAGGGTGGACGCTCTCTCCGGGCTGTCAGAGGAGCAGAAAGCTGAGTATAAAAAAAGAAACGGGGATATGGTGTTAAACCATGTCATCCCCGCTTATAAAAATCTTATAGAAGGCCTCACCGCCTTAAATGGAACCGGAAAGAATGATAAGGGCCTCTGCTGGCTGCCCGACGGCAAAGCATATTACGAATATCTGGTCCATCAAAGTACTGGCTGCTATGCATCCGTGGATACAATACAACAGCGTATCCAGTCTCAGCTGACTGCTGATTATCAGGCGCTCATGGATCTTGTGGCCCAGAACCCATCCATTTTGAGCACTGCTTCTGCTTATACACAAGGCCCTTCTGACCCGGACGGGATGCTGAAAGACTTAAAGCAGAAAATTGCCCAGGACTTTCCTGACCCTCCTGAAGTAAATTTTGAAGTCAAATATGTCGACAGCTCCCTGGAGGACTACTTAAGCCCGGCGTTCTATCTCACACCGCCAATTGATGATATCACTTCCAATGTTATTTACATTAACAGAGGCTCCGGTTACACACCTCTGGAGCTGTATACTACACTGGCACACGAGGGTTATCCCGGACACCTGTACCAGACTGTCTATTCAGCAGAAAAGACCTCCAATCCCATGCGCAGCCTGCTCAGCTTCGGAGGCTATACGGAGGGCTGGGCCACATATGTGGAAATGTATTCATACGGCCTGGCAGACGTCAAAAAGGATAACGCAGAGCTGTTCCGCCTGAACCGTTCAATCATGCTGGGAGTCTCCTCTCTGCTTGACATTGCCATCCATTATCACGGCTACAGCCGTGAAGACACTGCAGCCTATTTAGAAAAACTGGGACTTAAGAACTCAGATTCATTTTACGACATGATCCTGGAAGCTCCGGCTAACTATCTGAAATATTATGTGGGCTACCTCTGCTTTTCTGATCTGAGAGACAGTGTGAAAAAAGTACAGGGAGAGAACTTTTCCCTCAAAGATTTCCATGAGGAAGTCCTGACGATCGGCCCGGCCCCATTTTCTGTTCTGGAAAAATATATGAAAAAGGCTTATTCTAACGCAGGATAATTACCACTTGCCTGGCGGCGGAAGCCGGACGTATATTGCACAAACCTAAAAACAGGAATCCCAAACACCGGGATTCCTGCCAACATATCATATTTTGCCGGGCTTCAGGCATCTGCCCGCTGTCACGCCTATTTCCCATAATTCCGGAAGAATTCTTTTAAATTAGTCAGAGAGTGTACCAGCACCTCTGTCTCTTCCGGGTCCAAGCCCTGGATCGTAGCCTCTATCATATCCTCATGGAATTTTCTGTGGTGTCCAAAGGCTCTTTTTCCCTTTTCAGTCAGAGATATGAGCACCACCCTTCTGTCTTTTTCACTTCTCTCCCTGTTGACATATCCTTTTTTCACCAGGTTATTGATGGCGATAGTCAGCGTACCAACAGTCACGGAAAGGGCTTTGGCAACTGTAGACATACTCTTAGAGCCATCCCGCCCGATTGCCTCGATAACATGCATATCATTATTTGTGATATCCTTAAATTCATCTATGATGATAGCTTTTTCCTCTATTGCCATTATATCATTAAATAATTTAACCAGTACCTCATTGAGAGTCTCATAAGTATCCACACAACCACCCCTTTCTGACCTTACTTATCCCCATTATACACTACAAAAATAAAAATGTCACCGTATTTTCTTGATTTTCAAACTATTAACAGCAGCTAATGTTAAATACGTATTTTTGCACCCTTGGATCATTTTCTTACGGTCTTTGCATTTACTGCGCAGACCTGCTGAATAGTTACTATTTTTCCATGATACATGTATCATTTTTTGCCGCACCGCCAATTTGCTATTTATTACAATCGAATTTGTTGTTTTTGAAATACTCTTGTATATTTTGTCTATATAAATTTTTATTTCTTAAATTTTATATTGTGATTATATCTTGTTTTTTATTTACTTATTCCATATTTTCTGTTATATTTTATTTATGTATGCGGAGGCCCAAGGACAGGAGGTGAATACTGAAGGTTTTATACATCCTGCAGGATGCGGGATACTTACAAATGATACGTCAAATACCCCGGGCAGACTGCGGGGCACCAAATTTGCATCGCAGAAAGCTGCGGGGTATTTGACCCCCTGCGGCAGCCTCCGGATCAGGCAGGCTGAACTCCGGCTCGCTGCCCGCGGGAAAAAATGGGAGGGGGAATATGTAATGAGTGACACTACCCAAGTCACAATCAAAAAAAATGTACCATGGATGTTTTTTACTGCTTATTTTACAAATCAGATCGGTTCTGCTCTGACCATGCTTTTCCTGACAGTCTTTATCACAGAGTATATGGGGATTTCGCCTGCGCTCATGGCTGTCAGCCTGACTGTGGCCCGAATCGCGGATCTTGCGGTCTCACTATTTGCAGGAGCGATCGTCCAGAAGACCAATATGCGTTTTGGACAGTTCCGTTCCTGGCTGCTTATCATCATGCCAATTGTTCAGGTTGCAACTTTCCTGATCTTTGTAAACCCGAATATTGGCACAACAGGAAAAGCAGTCCTGATCGGTATCGCTTATTTCTTCACAAGCGCGCCAATGAATATCTTTGTAGTCGTTCATAATTCACTTATGGCCAAAATATCCGGCCCCAATATGGCAAACAGGATGGCAATAACCCCCAGGCTCGTGCAGGGAATCCAGCTGGGAAATATTGTAGCATCCATGATAACACTGCCCCTGGTCCAGTTCTTTGGCGGAAGTGAAATGACGAAGGGATTTCCAGTAGTGGCTGTATTATTTGGTGTGATAGCCCTCAGCGGACAGGTCCTGATGTTCATAGGAACTAAAAATTATGATGTTTATAATCCAAATCTCAAAAAGGTGGAGGGCAGTACCCAGTCAGTCAAACTTACCGCAATGTATGGTGAGACTCTGAAAAACGGCCAGCTCTGGATCCTGCTCATAACAGATATCCTGCGCCAGACATCAGTATTCGTGCTTTCCGGCATGCTGGGGTATTTCTTTACCTTTGCCGTGGGCGACTTTACTATGATGAGCAACGGCCTTTTGATCAACAGCCTGGCTGCCTGCGCAGGCGCCTTCTTTGTCGGCCCCTACATAGCGCGCAGGATCGGCAAGAAAAACTCCAGTATACTCTCTGCAGGCATAGCCTGTATTGCTTACCTGATCCTCGCTTTCTTTGCAAAAGACAACTGGATCATCTACATAAGCTGTACTGCATTTGCAGCTCTCGGACTTTCTATCGTAGGTTCTGTGGGCATCAATCTTTACCTGGATGCCGGTGAATATCAGTTCTACAAGACTGGCAAGGATAACCGTCCTTTTGTTATGTCACTGCAGACAGTACCTATGAAGATAGGCATGACTCTCTCCGGCTCTATTGTAGCTGCCATCCTGTATGAGGCAGGCTACGTACAGCATGAGGGTGCTGCCGCAACTATGTCCGACCCGCTGCGCATGGTATTCCTGACCGGTATGCTCGTAGCCATCCTGTATGGCCTGTCTGCAATACTGGTGTCCGCATTTAAGATAAACGAAGAAAAATCTAAGGAGTATGCAGCCGAAAATGACCGCACACTGAAGGAACGCATGCAGAAACGGCCGTAAATTTATAAGAAAAGAGGTTAATGATATGTCAGAAAGAATATATAATGGAATGCTGCCTTTAATGATCGATATGGTGTCTGCCACCGCCGGTCCGGAGGTTGGCCAGATGCTTAAAAATGCTCCCCTTGGCACAAAGCCATACAATCCTGATCTGCCCTGTTCACCGCGTGAGAACATGAAACTTCTGCTGGAGCATAAGATCCCTAAATACCTGCCCATGTCAGGCGATACATACCCCATCACTCCTGATATTGTATGTGAGCGCTCCTATGACAATAAGACAGGTCCTGACTGGTTTGGATGCAAATGGAGCTATGAACCCGGCATAGGCGCCACCATCGTGAAACCTGGTGATGAAATGCTGGATTCTATAGAAGACTGGCAGAATAAGATAACATTTCCTGATATAGATGCACTGGACTGGGAAGAATGTGCCCAGGGTATCGCTAAATACTATGACGATAACCGTATGTCAGACTGGTGGTTCCAGGTAGGCCTCTTTGAAAGGCTCCACTCTCTGCTGGGCATGCAGAACGCTCTGGAATCCCTGATCATTGATGAAGACGAGGTCGCTGAGTTCTTTGACGCCCTGACTGAACATAAGATCCGCGTTATCAGAAAGCTTACCAGCCATTTCCGCGTGGAGATGATCTGTTACCATGATGACTGGGGCTACAACAAAGACGGCTTCATACCTCCGGAGCTCTTCAAGAGGCTGATCGCGCCAAACCTGAAGAAAATCGTGCGCGCAGCGCATGAAGGCGGCGCTTACTTCAACATGCATTCTGACGGACGTATAGAGCGCTACATCCCCTATATGATCGAGGCTGGCGTAGACATGTGGAATCCGGCACAGACCGTAAATGACCTGGCCGCTATCAAGCGTGAGTACGGTGACCGTCTTGTATTAAACGGCGCCATGGATGAAGGCTGGACAAATGACCCTGCCGCAGATGAAGAAAAGCTTCGCGCTTATGTCCGCGACAAAGTAGATCTTCTGGGTGCGGGAGGCGGTTATCTGGCAAGCCCCGGAACTTTCAACGGGCGCAACAAAGCAATCATGACAGATGAACTCCGCAAATATGGAAGACATTTCTACGACGGCAAATAATCATATAAGACCCGTCTGATCAGTCAAAGGCCACCGCAGCCTGCTGCGTGGTCTTTGACTGAAGTCTTTTATTGAGTTTTTTTTTGATTCAATTTTTTACACAATTTTTATTGACTAATCTCCAAAATGAGATATAATAGAAACATGCAGATATAGTTCATCGGTAGAACGCTAGCTTCCCAAGCTGGAGAGACGGGTTCGATTCCCGCTATCTGCTTTTTTTGTTGCCTTCAATACCTATCCGGGTTACGGGAGAACAATAGCTTCGGCTATCGTCCGTTTCCAGACGCCGCCCCAAAACAGCGCACCATCCAGAGTTTCGGTTACCTCGAAGACCAGCAGGGTCTGGATGCCGGAACAGCACCATGACAATAATATACTTATGAAGAATTTATGGTCATCCTGACCGCTGGTATTTTACTGGTCGCAATTCTTACTTATGTGCATAAAAAATAGCCGTCCTGCCCTAGCAAAGCTGACGACTATTTTTTAGTTAACACCTTTCGCCAGAGCGGGTGATGTGCACTCACCTTCCGGCTGTTCTGTTAAGTATATTATAGCAAAATATACATAAATGTCAACACTGTAAAACCGGCCCCTGCGCCAACAGAGACCGGAATGTTACTGTTCACTCCGTGACCAGTAACGTTTGTATAAACTGAGCTGCTGTTTTGACCCCTGATTGGCTCTGATCCGTTCTATAGAAGGGGTATTCTATTGTGCAGCTTTATTTATCTTGAACTGCGTCCCTTTCATAAGCAGGACACAGGACAGGGCAAGTGTGAGTATGGCGGATGACGGAAGTGCGTACCAAACCCCGTCCAACCCGTAAATTTTGGTGAGTACCAACAGAAGGGGAAGAAACCCGATCACATAATTGCATAAGGCCAGCAGCAAGGATGTCCATTTCCTGCCCACTGCCTGAAAGTAGGCGGCCTGTACATACTGAGGCCCACTGAACAAAAGCCCGGAATTTATAATGGTCAGTATTCGTGTCCCTAAGTCAGCGACTTGTGTATCTGACACAAAAATCCGCAGAATTTCATTTGAAAACAAAAAGGTAATGACACACACAGCGATACCGTAGCCAACCGATACACAGGAAGAAAGTTTCAGCGCCTCCCTCACTCTATCCGGTCTCCTAGCGCCTTTATTATACCCTATGACAGGCTGCAGCCCCTGGGTGAGCCCGGTAATGGGGATCAGAAAAAATGTATAGATCTTGCTGGCAATCCCATAAGCGCTTATGGGCAGGGTTCCCCCGTAAGCCTTCAGGAAACGGTTAATTATAATAATAGACAAACTCATCCCTGACATTTGTATGAACGAAGGAATACCAATGAGAAGAATCTCACTGATCAATTTTCTGTCCGGGATAAAATGGCGCAGGGACAAGTGAAGGACACTCTTACCTGAAAGAAAGAAATAGTAAATACTCATCCCCATTGAAATGCACTGGGAGAGTACAGTTGCCGCCGCTGCCCCGGTCACGCCCCAATGAAGCGCCAGAATAAATATAAAATCCAGTACAACATTAGTTACCATTGGAATCAGCCAGATGAGCATTGCATAGGTACTGCTGCCCTCTGCCCGGATCAGGCTGGAAAAACCGGTGCTTGTTACAGCTCCTATCAATATAATCTTCGTATACGCTCCTGCATAGGGCAGAAGCTCTTCTGTGATTCCCATCATAAGCAGAAGATCGTCTAAAAAAAGCAGGCCCATAACCGTAGTGAGGATGGCCATGGTATAAAATACTAAAAAGGTATTTGCAGCCGTCTTGTTGGCTTTCTCGTAATTTTTCTCTCCCAGGGCCCTGGACATGACAGAGGCCCCTCCGCTGCCCAAGGTGGAGGACACTGCTGACAGAAACAGGAACAAGGGAAAGGATACGGACACTCCGCCGATGGCATTGATACCTGCCCCTAACGAAATAAATAAGGTATCAAAAATATTGTATAAATTATATGCCATTACACCAACAATGGACGGTATGGTCATGCTCCGCAGCAGTTTTCCCACGGGTGCTGTCCCCAGATCAGCCTGATGATCCTTTTTCATTGTTCCGGTCATCTTTTATTTTCCAATGCTTTCAAACATTTTTTTATCTGTCTCTTTGCCCATGCACCCTGCAGCCTGGAATACACAAATCCATACCGGAAGGTTTCTGCTGCCATGATCACTGCAATATACAGGCGATAGAGCTGGTATCTTTTTACATCCTCCTGTGTATAGGCTGTCCGGCGGCTGGCTTTTAGATAGCTCTCCAGAAAAGCCTTCTCCCTGCGGATATCATCCACAAAAACAAAGGCCGTGGGAAAATCTGCAAGGGGATCACCCCAAAAGGCACGTTCAAAATCAAGGATCCCCTCAATCTGGTACCCCTTTTCAGTCTCTTTTACAAAAACATTCCCGTCATGGCAGTCATACTCCACAAGGGAGGGTGCCGCCAGATCATGCAGATATTTTTCATTGGCCTTCAGGGCCTTTTCAATCCTTTCGTAAGGAATACGGACTTTGTGTCCCCTGGCATCCTGTAAAAGCTGCCCAAACATATGGAAAAAGGCATCCTTCCAGGTCTGATACTGCTGTTTGGGATCCTGGCTGAAATATCCGTAGTAAGAACCCGTGATCTCATGGATCTGGGCCAGATACTCTGCAAGCCTTCTTTTGATCTGCTCCAGATTCTCTTTATCCATCTTCCTGGATGCCTTTGCTAAGGCAGTTCCTGTAAGGGCAGTCATAAAAAAGTAGTTGCTCTTAATATGTTTCTTGCTGAAATCATACGCAAGGACCGTGGGAACCGGCACACTTGTTTTTTCTTTGATCATTCTGTAACATGCCACCTCTGTTGGCATGATATCTCTTTCATATGTTAACAGAGGGGTTCCGGAAATCACGCCCACCTTTAAAACAATCTTCTCCTTCTCCCCTGCCCGGCTGATGAGATAGATGGCATTGAACATGCCGCCTTTTAATTCTTCAATGTGCGTGACCTGATGGGAATCCTTAAAATTAATTTTCACGAGATTTTTTATTTCCTGGTCCGTGAGCAAATTTTTTGTCCTGCTTTTCATTAGTCCTGATCTCTCCTTGATTTCTCGTAAGCATCATTCTACCTTACGGTATCATAAAGTTTCATTATGTACTATTTTCACAGAGGACATTTTCTTATGCTCATGGGACATATTTCTCATTCATGTGGGCGGGCATATATTTTCCGGTATGCTGCAGGCGTCATATGGAAAACCGCACAAAACCTTTTATAAAATCCAGCTGTACTTTGGTAGCCTACGGTTCTGGCAATCTCTTCAACCTGAATATCGGATTCATTCAAAAGCTCTGCCGCTCTCTCCATCCGTGTTTTCCAGAGAATATCTGTAAATGTACCGCCGGATAACTCCGTGATTTTCCGCCGAAGCTGCCTGCTGCTGTAGCCGAGCAGTTTTGCCGCTTCCTCAAGATTGGCATTGCGGATATTCTTTTGAATGTAAGCAGAAACCTTTTGTAACAGGTTTTCATTTGACTGTTCCGGTATACTGCGGCCCAGGGTGATCAGAAGCAGCTCAACCAAACACTTTACAGCCGGGTTCTGCAGGGCAGTTCCCCAGTAAGCTTCATGAAGAAGATCATACATATATGATTTTATAGAATAACTAACAAGGGAAGTTTTGGCAAAAATATAGATCTTGTTTTTGACTTTTAAATATTCCGTTATAGATTCCTGACTGCTTTTTTCCTGTTCCAGTTCATCTGTAATCTGTTTCATCATGGGATTGGGTATAATGATTTTTAAAATAAGATCTGTTTCAGAACACGGCAGTATGGCATGTACGGTCCCCGGGTTCAAAATACACAAATTCCCTTCTGACATAATCAGTTCCTGCGCTTCTCCGGCTATCCTCTGCCTGCATGTTCCCTGCCATACATAGATCATTTCATAGAAATCATGACTGTGATAATACGGTACCAGGCAGGTGGTATGCTTTCTGATGCTAAACTCTGCCGATACCCGGACAATGGCTTCCCGTATAGAAAAATCATAGGCCTCCGTAATCCCACGCAGTCCATCTCTCTTCATTGTTTCAATAAGATATGCTGGATCACCCAATTCCCGGTTAATGGATGCTTCCAGCCCTTCTGTGATTCTGTAAGCATCCTTTTTTTCCTGTTCTGCAAAAATTTCTTCTAATTTTTTATCCATTGCCGATTACATTCACCTGTTCCCCAACATCATTAATTGTCTGATACATGTTTTTCAGGAAATCCATGTCTCTCACAAATAATCCCTCAATTATTTTAGGAGTTATCATTTCTAACTCTCCTAACTTAGTTATCACCTTAGACAAGAGTACCACTGACATATACTCCGGATTACTAAGTACCCTGGGGGCACGCGCAGCCTCTATCTCATCAGCGGCAGTTGCCAATCTCATTTTTCCGTCCCTGTGGATCTGTCCCCTGTTGTCTATGTATCCTCCCGGCAGTTTAAAATCATATTCTGTTTGAATCATATTATCCCTCCCGTGTCTTTTCTTTCATTATACGTCAAAACTCTCTGTCATTCTACAGCATTTATCCTTCAGCAAAAAGATATACACAGAAAAAAACAGCCATCCAGCCCTTGTAAGCTGATGGCTATTTTCTGAATTTTGTACTGACACATTTTCGTCAGGAAACAGTGGGGACTTCTCCTTTTACAGCGCCAAGAAAGATCCTGTTGAACTTTTCCAGCTCATCATACACAATGCCGTGTCCGCTGTTTGCCAGGTTATACAGCTTTGAACCTTTTATTCCCTTCTGCTGGATCATTGCCAGGTCGTTTGACACGACTGTGTCTTTTGCGCCATGGATGATTACTGTGGGCACATTGACACACGCCAGGTCTGCCCTTCCGTCCTCATCCCTGAGAGAGCAGGCCGCCTTGATCGTCCCCACGCCGGAGGCTTCCATGGCAATATCCTGGAACCAGTCTTTAATCTGCTCGCTCTGGGCAGATGCAAAGAGCTGCTTGTGGCTGAACGTCCAAGCCAGCTTTGCCCTGTCTGTGCGTGCCTGGCAGATCAACTGATCCACATATTCTCTTGTAAGACCGTAAGGAAATCCTTCCCTCCTGGTCCAGGACGGGGCTGCTGCAGAGAGCAGGATTAATTTTTTTACTCCATATCCCCTGCAGCAGTTCATGTACCGAAGCACGATTGCCCCGCCCATGGAAAATCCCACCAGGATAAAATCTTTCAGATCCAGGGCACAGACCACCTCATAGATATCATTTGCCATCCTGTCATAAGAATAACCCCGGGCAGGCGTATCTGAGGCTCCGAAGCCTCTTAGATCTAAAGCTGTCACCCTGTACCCCAGGTCCAGCAGACAGTTGATCTGGTACTCATACATTTTGTGGGAAAGCGGCCATCCGTGAACAAGGAGGACCGTCTGCTTTCCCTTGGGGTTATAATCATATACAGCTACTTTTACACCATCTGACACTTCTACAAAAAACATAATGGAATTTCTCCTTTTAAAAATAAAGTCCTATTCCAATATATGCATTGTGCCCCATGTATTACTAATATTTGCTGATATTTATAATCCCAGTTCTTCCTTCAGTTCGTGATATATCTTGTACGCACTGAATTTCATCGGAATATGATAGTCGTCTTTATCACCATGGGTAGGAGTCCATACCTGTGCATAGAACGGATTTACTTTGGCGATCTCACCATAATGCCATTCATCCTTTAAGCACTCCGGACACCAGTGTCCTCCCTTCAAAACTGCATTTGGCGACATCTCAAATTCATGGCCCAGCCCACATTTCCATTTCAGCGGAGTTGTGAGGTCACCTTTTACCATAGTGTCTGACAGACACTCGCCTCCCCTGAATGCAGCAGCCTTCTTCATGTCCTCCAGATCCAGCTCCGCTTCAGGCTTATTCTCGTCATATCCGTGATCCAGATAAGACGGCTCTTCACTGGGGCGGTACATTTCAAAGCCTTCCTCAAAGCTCTTGATGGCATCATGGTTCTCCCTGGAACCAAAGAATGCTTTGATCCAGTCTTCCTGATCTGTCTCAAACATCCACTTAGGTCCCATCTCCTTGTGAGCAACAGCTTCATTGTCTGCTCTCATTTTTTCTGCATCCGGCATCATCGGCCCGATCATTGGATTAGCTTTCAGAGCCTTTGTATCCTCCTGAGATTCCTTCCAGTATGTCTTGCCGTCCACAAATCTAAAGTGGAGATACTCATCCAGCTTATCTGCATCTGTATACCACTGCCCATGGAAGTTAAACAGAGCCATATCCCTGGAATCCATGGCATCTTCAAACTTGAATCCCAGCGGCTCATACATAATATTCTGGAATTCCCAGCATGTCAGCCTGAAATCCCTGCCGCTGCTTAAGTTATATGCCTTTCTCCAGAAGCTCTCATCCACCCAGTCCTCGCAGAGATTTGCCATACAGCTGCCTGACTCCTGGGATGCACACCACTCCAGCACGTTATTTACCGGCTGGTGGAAGATAATAGGCTGCCCCACAGTTGCCTCATTGCAGGGGAACTGTCCTGTCTGGCGGATAGACACCCAGTGCTTCAGGCCAGACTCAAATACTGCCATCTCTGAGAATACCTTGGATATCCCGTAATAATCATGAATAGACGGATTGATCGGGTCTCCGCACCTGCCCCAGTGGATGGGATCCAGACGGCTTCCGGTCATAGCTACTGTTGCCACATATGCCAGATGTATATCGTCAGGATTCGGCTGTGCCTTGATAGCCTTTATGATCTTAAGGGTTGAACCGATATTTGTCTTCAGTGTTTCCTCCGGGTACAGGTCGGCCGCCGGAGAAACCATAGCTCCTATGTGGAGCACATAGTCCGCCCCTGTGACACATTTCAGTATAGTATCATAGTCATTCATGTCGCCCCAGATAACTTCCAGGTTCGGATGTGCAATTTCTCTCATCTTCTGCCTGTTTTTATCACTTGGACGTGCCAGAGCCCTCACCTTGAACCTGGGGGCACGTGACAGCAGCTTAAGTATTGTCTCTTTGCCCATCGTGCCTGTTCCTCCGGTTACAAATACCACCTTTGGCCGTTTGCAGGCATCCTCATGCATCTCCTTCTCATCAAAATGCAGCGCCACATCAAAAGCTTCCCTCGTGGCATTTATTGCTCTGCGGGCTGCCGCAGCATCTCCCACAGCAAAATATGCAATGCCGTTTTTCCTGCATGCCTCCTCCAGTGCACTGCCGTCCCGTGACCTGGCCCCTATAGCCATAACTGCATAATCACACGGATATTCCACACTCTCTCCGTCTTTCTTTGCAATTACCTTTCCCTGGCAGATCTCAGTTACAGTTACATCTGTGACAGGTGTGATGCCTGCCGCATAGACATTCTCAGTCACGCAGATTTTTCTGGTGGAGCCCATATCCTGACAGAACTCATGAAGCATCTCCAGGTCAGTTACCTTACATCCCTTCTGTGCCAGATATTCTGCTGTCTCCATTCCCACCATGCCGCCGCCGATGACTACTACATTTCCTGTACATCCGGCTTTTCCTGAGAGGACATCATGGGAATCAACCACAAACGGAAGGTCCCTGCCCGGAATATTCGGGATCGCAGGCACAGCGCCGATAGCATTAATAAATGTGTGCGGTTTTATTTCCTCTATCAGCTCCGGTGTCACTTTTGTATTCATGCGGATATCTACGCCCATATTGTGAGCCATCTCTCCCATGTGGATGACAGCTTCCTTCATCTCCGCCTTTCTCGGTGCCTCACCTGCAAGCAGGAACTGGCCGCCCAGCTTATCAGAAGCTTCACAGAGGATCGGGTTGTGCCCCCTCTGCTTCAGAGTAATAGCCGCTTCAAGTCCGCCGATTCCGCCTCCTGCGATCAGCACAGTCTCCGGTTTGTCAGTCTTTGTAATCCTGCATGCTGCCTCACGCCCAAGAGCCGGATTCCTCATACATGTAATGTGAGGGCTTAACTGGTTCTCAAACCCGTCATAGCATCCCTGGTTACATCCTATACAGCGGACAATCTCGTCCGGGCGTCCCTCTGCGGCCTTCCTGACAAATTCAGGATCAGCCAGCTGGCCTCTTCCTATTACAACCATATCCACTTTATCCTTCTCCAGGATATCCTCAGCCAGATCAGGCGTATTTATCCTACCCACGCCAATAGTAAGCATTCCCGTTTCTTTCCTGATCCTGGATGCATTTTCAATGTTAAAGCCCCTTTCCAGGTCGATGGGCGGAACTTCAAACTTCAGCCCTGCGGTGATAATATTTCCTCTGGAAATGTCCAGCACATCCACACCTGCCTCTTTAGCCAACTTACAGAATGCGATGACATCTTCAATTGTGAGGCCGCCCTCCAGATAATCGTCGTGGGCATCTATCCTCATAAGCACCGGCATGTCCTCCGGGATATTCTCCCTGACTGCCCGGATGATCTCCAGCGGAAATCTGGCCCTGTTCTCAAAGCTTCCCCCATACTCATCTGTCCTGTGGTTAATTCCCGGTGACAGGAAGGAATGGGGCAGATAATTGTGGGCTACGTGTACCTCCACACAGTCAAATCCCGCCTCTGTGGCACGTTTGGCTGCTGCCCCGAAGCATTCCACGATCTCATGTATCTGCTCTTTAGATATACCGGGCAGAGTCATCTGGGGTGAGATGGGCATATCACTTGCCACCAGTATCATAGCCGCCTGGTCCATACTCACTGCCAGGCTTCCCTGCCACAGCTGAAGCCCTGCTTTGCCGCCGGCATCATGGATCGCATCTGTCAGAGCTTTAAGCCCCGGTATGTATTTATCCTCCCCTATAGCCAGGAATTTCCTGGGAGAGCTTAACGGATGGACACTGCACACCTCCACAATATTCAAAGCAGTACCGTTTTTTGCCCTTTCCACATGATAATCGATCAGCTGCTGTGACACTGTCCTGTCCTTGTTGGCAAATTTAGTTCCCATTGCCGGCAGGATGATCCTGTTTTTCAGCTCCAGACCTCTGATCTTGACAGGCGTAAATAATTTTTCGTACATAAAATCCTCCTTTTCCCCATTTCAAATACTTGGTATTTGATTGATTTTTTTATCCGCGCCGGATAAATTGTATGTTTTCTTGCCCCTATATATGTTATTATACTAAAACAGCCTGAGGATATATGTGCCTTTTTAGCACAAATATCCTCAGGCTATTGTTCAAAATAAAGCTATATATGTCTGTTTTTATGTGCATATTTCTTTAAATCATTCCCATTTTCACCAGCTATCCATCCGTTCCCATGGTCTTAGGGACTGTCCTGTTCCTGCATAGAACGCCTGTATTCACCTGCCGTTTCTTTCATGTACTCCTTAAAAGCCCTGTTAAAGGTAGATATGTTCTCAAATCCTGTGAGTACGGCGATATCGCATACAGGCATCTGTGTGGCACAGAGCATCACTGAGGCATAGCGGACTCTGACCTCCGCAACCAGCTCACTGAAAGAGCATTTAAAATGACTTTTTATGATCTTCTGCAGAAGACTTACACTGATATGGAAATCCCTGGCGGCCATAGCCCCTGTAAGCTTGTCCCTGTAATTGCTGTGAACATACGCCAGCAGCTCCAGGGCTATGCTCTGGTATGCGGCTCCCGGATGCCGGGCATGCCCCCTGCCCTCATTCCTGTACTCCTCAGGCGTGAGCCCTGTATACTTTTTAAACTCCCTGTAAAATGTATTCATAGAAGAATAGCAGAAGAGCTTTGCTATAAAAGCAATGGAGAGATCCTCAAATTCTAGAAGGGAACAGACATTAAACATTCTGCTCAGATGTATGAGCTGCCTGAAACTGTAGCCTGTGGCTATCCTCAGCTTCTGGTTCAATTCCTGAGGCTCCATACCGTAATCACGGGCCATCTCCTCTAACGAGAGGTTCTGATGTGTTGTCAGCATGATGGTGCCTACAGCCTTCCACTCAGCAGACGGCATCTGGGGTGACTCACATGCATCCATCAGCGAATACCTTTTAAATAGCTCCTCCAGCTCCATAAACTTGTAGCAGCTGATGGACTCATACCCCAGCTCTTTCTCCTCATATTCTCTGAGTATCTCCTCAAACGCTGTTCTGACTTTCTGTGCCCTGCTGCCTGTGCACAATACTACAGGTGCGCCCTCATATAGAAAATCTGATATATTTTCATTCACAAAACCATGCAGGGTGCTTGTGACCGGCAGCGCCAGAGAACCGGACAGTGAATACAGCCGCATTTCCTCATCTACCTTGATGCTGTAGAAATGATACGGATTCAGATTTATAAAGCTTCCTCCCTCAATACCATACGTCAGCCCATTTACCGTGATACTGCCCCGTCCCGAAATAATAAAGATCTGCTCAACTCCCTCATGCTGGTGCAGAGGCACGTTCCTTGTTATCGATTCCCGCCTGGCGGCCATATCCAGCCTGCTTTTACCGAGCTGATAGTATTCACTGGCCGTATACCATTTATCCTGCTTTTTCAAGCCATCCCCTCCTTGTGCTGTCCCACCCTCACGCTCTAGCAGTGTCCCGTCCTGCGCAAAGCCAGTGTGCATTTACGCCTGATCTTATTCTTGATTATACAGCAAACCTGTATTTACGGTCAATTGTAACTGTTCCGTACCTTCACAGACCTTCTAATAGTTACAGTCAGTTTACATTTACTTTATAGAATATTTAATCTTTTACAAACTCTTCAGTTTCCTATCACACTTTCTTCACATTTCTTTTGTATAGTATTACTTGTAAACAACAAGCAGCACTATTAAAAAATTTCTTTTCATAACCCGCCAGCATCAAAAGATGCTGGCTCTCCCTCCCTTTAGGGAGTTTTTTGTGTTTCTATAAATGATGAACCAAGAAGGAGGATCCAAATGGTACAAAAAGAAGATCTGCTGAACCTGAACTTCTATAAAAAAACTGATTACACAGGAAGTATACGCCGTCTCTGCTACAAGATCGAGAAGGACGGTGACAATTTTCTAGTTACCTCATGGCCCGGGCCATACTGCTTTGACAAAACCCCGGGGGAAGTAAAATCTTTCCATACATTTGAATTTACCATGGATGCTCTCCAGGATATAGCCGACTATCTGAACAGGGAATCGGAAAAACTTGATGGCCAGAATTAATGTTACAAATTAATCTCTTTTCTTTTAAAGAGACACATGTTATAATACCAGTAGATTAACTATATGGAGACATAGCTCAGCTGGGAGAGCATTTGCTTGACGTGTAAAGGGTCGCAGGTTCGAGTCCTGTTGTCTCCATTAGGATTATTCTGAGCAGAAAGGAGTTATTATAATGAATTTCGAACATGAGTCAAACAGAATCGTGCTTTATGATGCTAACAAGAAGGTACTCGCCGAGGTTACCTTTCCCAATATCGACCAGACTACAGTAAACATCAACCATACTTTTGTGGATGACTCCCTCAGAGGCCAGGGTGTTGCCGCACAGCTGATGGAGGAAGTGGCCCGGCAGCTCCGTTTTCAGAATAAGAAGGCTATTCCCACATGCTCCTACGCTGTTGGCTGGTTCTCCAAAAGAAAAGAAAATTATAGTGATATACTAAGATAAACAGGGATGCTGCAAATGCAGCACCCCTTATTTTTTTCCGCGCGCCCGTCCTAAGTGTTCCGCAGCTGGTCCAGCAGCATCCAGTTGGCTCTGAATGGCTTCATGAGATTCCAGTAACCCATGCCCTTCAGCCCGTAAAATACTGCCAGCTCTGCCTTTGCAAGAATACTTCTCACATCTTCAAACCATACCTCGTGTGTCACGCCGTTCCTCTGATAAGTAAACCATGGGCTCATTGCTGTCTCATCAAACCTGATCTGTGCCCCTTCATTATCTGCTATCAGGACGGCATCTACATTTCCTATTGTGGTTGCCTTAGATTCCCCCCGGATAAATGGCAGCACCCAGTCGTAAGCATAATTGGGCATCCCCATATATATCTTGTCTGGGCTGATCTCTGAGACACCGTATTCCACTACCTCACGGACCTTATTGAGGGGAGCCACCGCCATTGGAGGGCCATATGTGTAAGGCCGCCCAGCCTGTCATTTACACTTAAAGGAGAACAGTTTTTCTATCGGCACCTCCAGCGCATCAGCTATCTTAAAAATCACATCCAGTGACACCCCAGTCTCAACTCCTATGGCCTCAATATTGCTCATATGAGTCCGGCTGATACCCACATCCTCAGCCAGCTGCTCCTGAGTCTTTCCCTTCAGCTTTCTGTAATAACAGATCAACAGTCCCACCTGTGCATATCTTGTATCCATACTAGCTCCTCCCTTAAAATTCAGCTTTACCAGTTACTTTTATTATAACATAGCATGGCTTTGCCCGCCAGAATCACTGCACCTTTTTCTCCCAAAGCTCATAGAATACACAGGGTGATTTTATGGATTCTGAGGAATATTATATCTATCTGAGAAAGTCCCGGACAGACCGGGAAGCAGAAATGCACGGAGAAGGTGAGACACTTGCCCGCCATGAACGCATACTCATGGAATTGGCCCGCTCTATGAATCTGAATATAACAAAAGTTTTCAGGGAGATCGTGTCAGGAGAGACCATTTCTGCCAGACCCGAGATGCAGAAACTGCTCTCCTGCGCAGAAGAGGGCAGATGTGCCGGGGTCCTGGTTATGGAGATAGAGCGTCTGGCGAGAGGCAATACTAAGGACCAGGGCATCGTGGCAGAGGCTTTTCACTATGGAAAGGTAAAAGTCATCACTCCTCTTAAGACTTACAACCCGGATGATGAATTTGATGAAGAGTACTTCGAATTCGGGCTGTTCATGTCCAGGCGTGAATACAAGACCATCAACCGCCGTCTCCAGCGGGGACGGACTGCTGCCGCATCGGAAGGCAGATATATCGCGGCAGGGGCCCCCTACGGCTACAGAAAGGTCAAGATCCCCAATGACAAAGGCTATACTCTGGAGATCATACCTGAGCAGGCTGATACAGTCAGGCTGATCTTCCAGCTGTATACAGAAGGCTGCCGGCTCCCAGACGGGACACAAAAGCATATGGGAATGCAGAAGATCTGCCGCTATCTGGACAGCTGCCATATCAGGCCTCCGAGAGGGGCGCAGTGGTCACGGTCCACTGTAAAGGATATCCTGCATAACATAACGTACACCGGAAAAGTCCCCTGGCAGCGCAGGATATGTGACAAAAGATATGTAAACGGCCATCTCACAGAGCACCGCTGCCGCTGCAGAAGCCCCCTCATCTCTGACGGGCTGCATCCTCCCATTATATCTGAAGAGATGTTCGCACTGGCTGCCCGCATCATGGAGCAAAACGCACCTCGCAAACTCCCTGCTCCCAAGCCCTGAACGGCGCTGCCTATGCCGGGGATATGCTGCTGCATGGCTTTATGTGTAACCCCACTCATATGTCATGAGCAGCACCGTGTCCGCATATTCTCCCAACAGGTGGTAATCCATCCCCTCATAAAGAAGACCCGGCTGATCTGCCGAGGTCTTCGGGGCCAGGGCCACGCTCACCGTATATCCCATTGGGGCGAGCCTTTCCCTCATATTTCTCACAAAGGCCGCATACAGCTCCCTGTCCTCCGGAAGTATATATTCAAAGTCCACATCAACCCCTGCATACTGCTTCTGCTGCAGCGCTAAGTGCAGGTTCGCGATTAACTGCTCCTGGACATACATATTTTCGGACACCAGCTTCACCAGCTGATTGTTAAATGTCCCTGTCTCACCAAAAGGTGTAAGCACAAGAACAGCCGGGACTCCAAAAGCCCTGGCCTCATTCAGAAGATACTCTTCCCCATCCGGAGGCAGCAGCTGCCCGGATGTAGTAAATCCATAGGAGAAGACAAGCAGTTCATCAATATACAGCAGAGACTCCTGCAGAATATCCCGGCTTATAAAAGGATATGCATAGCCCTCCACCCTCAGGCCGGCAAACCTCTGCCCACCCAGATCATTTTCATATGTGACTGCAACTTCCTCCCCCGCATAGGGGTATGGCTGCTGTAAAAGCCAGGGGTTGTTCCGGAGAAGGCGGCGCACAGTGATCCCATATGCACCTGCTATATCTCCCAGACTTTCCCCTGGCTTTACTATATGAACGGTCTTTGGCCGAAGTATAAGCAGGGACTGCCCGACGGCCAGCCCCACCTGCGAAAAAAGCTGATTATCATAACGGATTTTTTCTACGGAGACACCATACATCTGTGAAATTGAATAAAGTGTCTCACCCTGACTGACAACATGAACCATAACGAAATCCTGTTCGTAACCTCTCAGCAGCTGATCAGTTACTCCTTTTTCAATTATGATATGCCCGGACAGGCAAGAAAGTCCCCACGCCCGCTTCTTACCACAATTCTGTCAGCTGGCCTGCCGTATGGATCACGTAATCCGGTTCTGCGGCCTCACCCAGACCGTATGTTACATATGCAAACGGAATACCCGCTTCTCTGCAGGCCTCCTCGTCACCTTTTGTATCACCTACATAGACAACCTCATTCAGCCCATTTCTTTCCATGAGTATCCTGATATTCTTTCCTTTAGACAGCCCTGTGTCATCATAGCAGATAAAGTCCTTAAAATACTCAGAAAGGCCGGTGCTCTTTAACAGGACCTGTATATAACCATCCTGGCAGTTGCTGGCTATGAACAAAGGATATCGTGTGGATAATTCCTTAATAGCCTCCATGATCCCCGGATATACAGTCCCCGGCTCATCATAGAGATATTCATTCTCACGCTCATAGCATCTTGCCGCTACCCTGCCCCGTTCCTCCTCAGGCAGATCTCCAAAAAGCGAATCCCTTATCTCAGTCATTGGCTTTCCAAAAAGTCCTGTCAAGATCTGTGCATCCACTCTTATATCAAGATCTGTCTCATTTTCAAGCACATCATTCCATGCCTTTGCAACAGGCTCCCTCGAATCCCAGATCGTTCCGTCAATGTCAAATATGATTCCATCCATCTCTATACTCCTCATCAGCGCTTATTCTAATAATACAGAGCCAGTATATCATGGATCTTTCTTCTTTGGTAGCCATATTTACGCCTATATAATGTCTTCATATAACATCTTCATCCCTTCCGGTTTCCTCCCCGTCATATACGATTTCCCCGTCTATGATCGTATAAAGAGTCCTTGTAAATGTCTCCATGGGATTTCCATTAAATATGGCAATGTCAGCATCCTTCCCCTCTTCCAGGCTCCCCAGCCTCCCATCTACCCGGCAGATCCTGGCAGCATTTATAGTGATCGCCTTCAGGCCCTCTTCCATGGGAAGCCCTTCTTTAACCGCCAGGCCTGCGCACAGAGGCAGATAATTGATCAGGGAGACAGGATGATCTGTGGTAATAGCTGTCAAAACTCCGGCCCTGTGCAGTACCCCGGCTGTTTTGAAGCTCAGATTCTGGACCTCTATCTTGGATCTGGCCGTAAGGTCCGGACCCACAATAGCCGGAAAACCTGATTCCGCAATCTCCTCCGCGATCAGATGACCCTCTGTACAGTGGTCCAGAGTCAGTTCCACGTCAAATTCCTTTGCTATCCTTATGGCTGTCATGATGTCATCTGCCCTGTGCACATGGGTCTTCATGGGTATCTCTTTTCTGATCACAGGACCCCAGGCCTCCATTTTCAGATCCCTCTCCTGCTCCTGGCTGTCTTCCTGCTCTAATGTATATTTTCTGGCACGTTCCAGCTCCTGCCTTATAAGGAAAGCCGTGCCCATTCTTGTTGACGGACAGACATTCTGATCCCCGTAAGCAGTTTTTGGATTCTCGCCGAATGCTGTCTTCATGGCTGCCGGTTCCAGCACTGCCATCTTGTCAATACACCTTCCCTGTGTCTTCATAAAGACAAACTGCCCGCCAACAGGATTTGAACTTCCGGGTCCTGTCATTACCCCCGTTATACCTGCCTTGATCGCATCATGAAATGCAGGATCCATGGGGTTCACAGCGTCAATGGCCCTGAGCCCCGGCGTTACCGGCTCTGTGCACTCATTGCAGTCATCCCCGATGATCCCCCGTTTCTCCTCCACGATCCCAATATGGCAGTGGGCTTCTATGATGCCCGGCATCACAAATGCCCCTCTGACATCCAGCACCTGCTCCCTGCCTTCCCCGGAAATCTTCCCGTTTTTCTCTTCCAGCCGGGACATATCCCCAACATCTGCGATTTTTCCATCTTTTATCCACAAATATCCATTGTTAACCACATCACCGCACATGGTGTGCAGTTTTCCGTTTATTATGAGCATTCTGGTCACCTCTTTTTTGGTAAGTTTCCTCCAAAAAACAGGTTTTTATTCATCTCTGCTGATTTAGACCACAATTTTTACTGAGCTGCCCCTGGCTTTTTCTTTGCTCACTACTATCTGCCTGTCTATCCTCTCCTTCAGCTCCGAGACATGTGAAATAATGCCCACCAGACAATTCCCCTCTGTCAGATGGCTCAGCACATTTAATGCCATCTCTAAAGACTCCTCATCCAGGCTTCCAAATCCCTCATCCACAAACATGGTATCCAGCTGTATCCCTCCTGCCTGAGACTGTATCTCATCCGAAAGTCCCAGGGCAAGGGAGAGGGAGGCCTTAAATGATTCTCCGCCCGACAATGTCTTTACGCTGCGCAGTGTGCCATTATAGTGATCTACCACATCCAGCTCCAGTCCGCTCTGGCTCTTCAGATTGCCGGCCTCCTTTCTCCGCTTCAGTTCATACTGGCCTCCTGTCATCACCATGAGCCTTGTATTTGCCCTTGAGAGTATCCTCTCAAAATATACCATCTGGATATATGTCTCCAGCATTATACGCTCCTTGCCTGAGACTCCCCCGTTAGCAGTATCTGAAAGCGCCTTCATCCATCCTGCCCTCTTTTGGGCCTCCAGCAGCAGCTTTTCCCTGCCTGCGATGGCTTCGGCTACGCCGGTGTTTGTCCCAAGCCTTGTATATACCTCCCTGGCAGTCTCCTGCAGCCTCTCTTTCTCCTGAGATATTTCACTTTCTCTGTCTCTCAGCTGATCAGCGTCCTGCACCTCACCTTCCGTCTGCTGCCCCTTCAGTGCACTGATCTGTGCCTTAAGCTCGTTTATACGAATATTTTGGTTCTCATATTCACTCTTGGATTTCTCAAAAAGCCTGTCAAGCTCAGCTTTTTTCTGCTTTTGTTCCTCCAGTTTCTCCCTGGCTGCCTTCTCACTCTCGTAGTCCAGTGTCAGCAGCATTCTGGCGCGCTCTTCTTCCTTTGCTTTTTGCTCTGCCTCCAGGCCTGCGGCCAGCTTCTCAATCTCACCAGTCTCCTTCTGCTCCCTCTCTATCCGCGCCTCCAGCTCGGGTATCTCCTTCTCAAGCTCACTGCGCCTTTTCAATCCTGCCGCGAGAAGCTGTTCCTGCTTAGATATCTCTCCTTTAGAAGCAGACTGCCTATCAAGCAGAGCGCCTGCCCCGGCTCTGACTTCCCCCGGCTCCTCTCCCAGCTGCCAGGACGCTGCCAGCTCTGTAACTGTCCTGCGAAGTGTTTCTGCCCTTCCCTTAAGCTCACCTGCGGAGGCGCTCAGATCATATGCCTTTTTCTGGGCAGTATCCCTCTTCTTCTTTGCCTTTTCCAGCTGTTCCTGAGAAGGAATACTCCCCT
Organism: Murimonas intestini; assembly: GCA_003148945.1. Taxonomy (GTDB): domain Bacteria; phylum Bacillota; class Clostridia; order Lachnospirales; family Lachnospiraceae; genus Murimonas; species Murimonas intestini. The sequence continues at coordinate 373,187 of QGGY01000004.1, forward strand.
CATGGGCCGCCGGTAACGGATGGGAGAGGGACCCGCAGACAGGGCAGGGCTCATTCTCTCTCAGATGGGCCGCCAGTACCCCTGCCTGTCCATCCAGATATTCCTGCTCTAACTTGTCATATTCCATGCCTGTGGCTCTTGCTTTCCCGGCTTCTTCCATATATTTTTTCTGAAGCTCTCCCAGCTGTCCATAAAGCCCCTCAAGCTCCGTACATTTTTTTTGAAGCTCCCGAAGCCTGCCCTCTTCTTCCTGCAGGCGTTTGAGCTCGTGTTCCAGTTCTGCTTTCTTCATGGGGATGTCCCCAAGCCCCGCAAGCTCTGCCCTGGACTTCTCCAGCTGCCTGGGCAGCCTCTCAAGAGATCTTTTCCTGTCTTCCCTCTGCTGCTCAAGATTTTTCAGCCTTGCTGCCGCCTGCCCGGCCTCCTTCTCTATCTTTTTAAGGATAAGATACTGCTGGATGCTCTCCTGGAGCCTTGTAACAGACAGTGAGAGCTCCTCCCTATGTCCTGCCATACTCTTTTGAGTCTCGTATGCCGCCAGTTTTTCTTCCAGCAGGGGCTTCTCCTTCTCCAACTGCCTCTCTTTTTCCTCTATGCCATCTCTTATCTTTTTTTCCGCCAGAGCTTTTTCCAGCGCCCTGTGGATATCTGCCAGAGTTTTATCCAGCTCTTTTTCAGCCTTCTTATATTTCTCCCAGAGTGCAGAGTCCTCCCTTATCCTGCAGTCCAGAAACTCCCTTGCATCCTCCAGAACAGTGATATTCCCTGCTGATTTTATCCTGTCCAGCTTTTCCTGCTCTTCCTCTTCTGCAGTTCCTTTAATGCCGCCCACATACTGGAGAATGCTCCTGCACAGCTCTTCATATTCTTCCCGGGCCGCTGATGCATCTGCCTTCAGTCTTTCCTGAAGCCGCTGATAAGGACCTGTGTGGAAAAGCTCCCTGAATATTTCTCCTCTTTCCTTTGTGGTAGCCAGAAGGAGCTTCAGAAATTCATCCTGTGCTATCATGGCTATCTGCATAAACTGGCTTCTGTCTATACCCAGCAGCTTTTCCGTTTCTTTTGTCACATTCTTTGCTCCGGATACTACACGGCCGTCCGGAAAGGTCAGAAGGGCGTCCGCCTTCTGTGAAGTGAAGCCTCCTCCTTTTCTGGAAGGGCGCATGTACTCAGGATTCCTCCTGACCGTATATATCTTCTGGCTGTACAAAAATTCCATCTCCACAAATGTGGGCGTCTCAGGATCAGCGTATTTGCTCCTGAACATATCCGCCTCCCTGTTCGCTCCGCTGGCTTCACCATACAGGGCAAATACAACAGCATCAAAGATCGTCGTCTTTCCGGCTCCTGTATCTCCGGAGATCAGATAGAGCCCTCTGTCTCCCAGCCTGTCCATATCCACGGTTACTTCCCCTGCATATGGGCCAAACGCACAGATCGTCAATTTTAATGGCCTCATCTTCCATCCTCCCATATATCTTCTATAAGCCTCTGCAGGTATTCCTTCTGCTCAGCCCCCATCTCCTGGTTATTCTGCAGCTCATACAGCTCTTCAAAAAACCCGGCCGGCGATTTATCTGTCCGGCCCTCATCTCCCGGCCCGCTTACAGACTGCATCTTCCTTGTTCTCATATTGTCATAGTCAAGCTTCATGATATTCGGATAGACTGAACGAAGTTTTCCTATGGCATCCAATATCTCTTCCTCATCCGTCAGGGTGATATGAAGGTAATCGTCAACTGCCGTATCCTTATAATTCCGCCTGTCAGTCAGCTCTTCATAGCTTCCCCGGAGCTCTCTCATGTCATGCAGAGGGATGAGCTGCCTTGTGCTGATATTGATTTTTCCTTTGCCTTCTATCTCCGCCACTGTCACTGACTTTTCATGGGCTGCCTCTGAAAATGAATATTTCAGCGGGCTGCCGCAATAGCGCATATTTTCCCCTCCTGCCTGCTGAGGCCTGTGGATATGGCCTAAAGCCACATAGTCAAAATCTTTAAATACTGACGAATCAATATTATCAAGGCCTCCCACACTCACCTCTTCAGAGTCAGAGCGCCCTGCCCCCGTAATAAACTGGTGGGCCACAAGCACGTTGCATACACCAGGTTCCAGTTCCATGTTCCCCACAACTGTCTCAAGGGCCTTTTCATAAGAATCTATTTCCGTCTCCGGAAAATATCTCCTCACGTGGGCGGGCTTTAAAAACGGAAGAAGGTAGATACGCGCCTCTGTCCCGCCGTTAATCAGAGTTACGTATTCCACTGTGCCGTCATATACAGGCGCTATATGCACTCCCTTATCCCTCATCAGCCTGCAGCCAAACGAGAGCCGCTCCGGGCTGTCATGGTTTCCGCTTATTATAAATACGGGTGCGCTGCCGTCAGCCAGGTTTGTGAGAAACCTGTCAAAGAGCTGTACTGCCTCTGCCGGGGGAACAGGCTTGTCATACACGTCTCCTGCTATAATGACTCCGTCCGGTTTTTCCTCCCGGACAATACCAAGTATCCTTTCAAGTATATATTCCTGATCCTCCAGCATTGAGAATTCATTGACTCGTTTTCCTAAATGCAGATCAGATAAATGTATCAGTTTCAACTCAGACCTCTTTTCCGGAATCCCTCTGATTCCTTTTATTTAACCAAAATTCCCCAAAAACAGATTCTGGCGCTTCACCTTGTCTGTCCTTGAGGAATCCTTATGTTACTTCAGAAGCTTCTTTGTCCAGTGTATGTAGAATGGGATCAGGGGAACCAGGGCAAAGATCCATGCCAGGGGCTCTCCCAGGCAGATACCCAAAAATCCGATCCGGGGAGCCAGTACCGCGGAGCTGATAGTCCTGGCAAGCAATTCTCCCACTCCTCCAAGCATGGGCACAAATCCATTTCCCATCCCCTGCAGGGCATTCCTGTAAAGGAAAATAGCGCTCAGGAACGGGTAGAAAAACGGTACCAGATGAAAATACTGGCTGCTGGCATCAAGTATCTCCTTTGTCATATCTGAACTGAAGATCTGTACAAGATAATATCCGGCGAAATAGAGGAACAGCATTGCCACGCCGCTGAATATGAGCGCGGCTATCTGACAGTCCCTGACTCCCTCACGTATACGCTTTACTTTGCCTGCCCCCATGTTCTGCCCTACATATGTAGAAAGCGCAGCGCCAAGGGAACTGAACATACTCATAAATATCCCCTGGATCTTGCTGGAAGCCGTAAATGCCGTTATGTAGACAGTTCCCAGCATATTCAGAGCTGACTGTATCAGGATATTTCCAATAGCAGTGATAGAAAACTGCAGGGCCATTGGAACTCCCAGACCCAGCAGACGCTTCATATACCGGCCTGATATAGCATCCTTTGGCCTGCTTTTCCAGAGCAGCGGGTACTTCTTTATAATAAAGGCCAGACACAAAAGCCCTGCGAAGAGCTGTGAGACTACTGTTGCGACAGCGGCGCCCACAACTCCCATCTTAAGCCATGCCACGCACACCAGATCCAATCCCAGATTTCCCACCACAGAGATCCCCAGAAAGATCAGGGGAGTCTTTGAATCCCCCAGCGCCCTCTGGACACTGGAAAGGATGTTGTACAGAAATGCCGCTCCTATCCCCCAGAAGGATATCCTTATATACTGGGTCACCTCTGCCTTCAGTTCCTGCGGCGTATTGACCACATCCACGATCCAGGGAAGTATGATCTGAAGGACCGCCGTCATCCCTGCCGTCATCAGAATACACAGAAGCAGAGAATTCAGAAAATAATCTGATACTTTCTTCTCATCCCCGCTTCCGAAGCTCCTTGCCACCATGATTGAAAATCCACTCGTCAGTCCTCCGGCCCAGCCTATGACCATCGTAATGATACCGCCGCATGACCCAACTGCGGCCAGAGCATTTACTCCCACGAACTGGCCCACTATCATAGTGTCTGTGATCTGATAAAACTGCTGCACTATGCTGCTGAGCATGATCGGCACTGCAAATGCAAGTATGAGCTTCACCGGGTTTCCTGTTGTCATATCTCGTGTCATTGTCTTGTCCCCCAAATGCTTAATATCTTTTCAGCGAAAAAGACCCTGTTAATCAGGGCCTTGATCTGCTATCCAGTATTAAGATTATCCTAAATTTCAGGATCAGTCAAGCGGGCTCACAAGCCTGAGATCACCAGATTCAGCAGGCGTGAAAATTTGTCTGCCCCATGTGAGAAATGTATGTCCTGCGGATCCATCTCAGCTCATAGCCGCCCCGTCAACCGAAAGGATCTCCCCAGTGATATAGCTGGCCATGTCACTTGCCAGGAACAGGAATGCATCTGCCACCTCTTCCGGCTCACCTATCCTCCTTAAAGGAATAGAATCCATGATCGGCTTGATCACCTGCTCAGGGAGGGCTGCCACCATATCAGTACGTGTAACGCCCGGCGCTACCGCATTTACTCTGATATTATCTTTTCCAAGCTCCCGTGCAAGTGACCTGGTAAGACCGTTGACGGCAAATTTGGAGGCCGGATAACCTGATCCTGCCGCCTGCCCGTACAGGCTTACCATTGAGCTTGTATTTATGATCACGCCCCCGCCCTGGGGTTTCATGATCCTGGCTGCTGCCTGGGAGGAGATAAACACTGAATTCAGGTTCAGATCAATAATATTTTTAAAATCCTCCGGCTTATAGTCATAAATGCTGTCTCTGGCTGAAATGCCTGCGTTATTTACAAGTATATCAAGCCTGCCCCACTTCCCGATAACCTCATCAAATGCTGCAGTCACCTGCCCCGGATCTCCCAGATCCGGATAAAGCCCCATCACTTCATATTCTTTTCCTTCCTTTGACAGTTCTTCCAAAGCTTTGTCCACTGTCTCTTTTCTGGAACCGAAAAGAGCTACTTTTGCCCCATTTTCCAAAAACTTCTTTACGACTGCAAAACCAATTCCTCTAGTACCGCCTGTAACTATAGCTGTTTTATTCTTTAGCATATGACAATCCTCCTGTGTTTATATTAATAATAGTAATTATTATTATATTATTTCCTATCACTATTATAACAATTATTACTATTCTGTCAATAGTTTTAAAAAAAATTCACAGGATATGCCATTTTTACCTTTTTATACAGACATGTCTTTTCTTTTAAAGATCACGATTCCGGCAGCTATCATCACCAGTCCCGCAGCGTACAGGATCACGCACTGTACCAGCGCCCCTGTATCACCTGCAATGATTCCGCGCGGGTCGAACAGTGTCAGCGGTGTGATATATTTCAGGTTCTCAAATTTATCTCCCACCTGTGATATCATCTGGATCAATATGGAAGCGATCACAATTCCCGCCCCTGTCCCGTATGACAGCCTTGATTCATTAAACAGGCAGGAGGCCAGGAAACAAACACCTCCAAAGAACAGGTGCATTCCAAATAAAGCCACGTTTACGAGCAAAAACTTGCCCATATCCAATTCCCCCGGAAACATGATCTGGGATACCACGATGATCAGAACCGCCACATATGCGATCAGTACAAAGATCCCTGCCGCCATGGCCAGCGCCTGTGTCACCGCTATCTTAGTTCTTTTATTTGGCGTAGCCAGCAGATATGCCATAGAACCCTGATCTACATATCTGGCCACCAGACGGTTGGCGAGTATGATGATGAATACCCCCGGAAAAGCCACAAGCAGTATGCCATATAGATACCCCACCACAAACTCCAGCAGTGTTGTTCCCACATTGAGCATCCCTGCTGCCGCAAAAATCTCCGGCATACTCTCTGCCATAGACTTCAGCCCGTCGCCCATTCCCGGACCGTACATGGCTACAATCATGGCAGAGTACATAGTCAGCACTCCCATGAAAATAATCAGAAGAATATAATTTGCCCTGATCTCCCTTTTAAATAATGTTCCGCTAATCATTGCTGCCACCTCCATAAAAATGCATGAACAGCTCTTCCAGGCTGGCAGTATGTACATCCATATCCACCACTGTAAACTGTGAGGCCTGCTTTAACAGCCCGTCCATACTTCCTTTTACCTTTGCTGTAACTGTCTTCTTTTTGACCAGGGCACCCGGCACCAGAGCGGCCAGCCTGGCAGCGCTGTCCTCAGAATCCAGCCTGAATTCCACTGTCTTGCTCTTGCCTGAGCGCAGCTTCTCTATGTCCTCCACAGCCATCAGCCTGCCGTCTTTTATAATGGCAGCCCTGTCGCATGTCCTCTCCACTTCCTCAAATATGTGGGATGACATGAGTATAGTCTTGCCTCTCTGCTTTTCCTCCATTATAAGCTCTATGAACTTGTTCTGCATCAGAGGGTCAAGGCCGCTTGTGGGCTCATCCAGTATGAGTATATCCGGGTCCTGCATAAACGCGCAGACAATACCTATCTTCTGCTTCATTCCCTTGGACATCTTCTTGATCTTGCCGGATGCATTCAGCTCAAACATCTTTTTCAGCTCCTCCATCCTCTTCAGATCCTTAAGCCCCTTCATATTGGCCACAAAACGTATAAAACTGTCCCCCGTCATGCTGTCTATAAATGCGATCTCCCCAGGCAGATATCCCAGATTCTTCTGGATATCCTTTGCTTCAGAAAAGCAGTCCATCCCCGAAATCGTAAGGCTTCCCTTATCAGGCTTTGTAAATCCCATCAGCTGGCGGATGGTCGTTGTCTTTCCCGCACCGTTTGGCCCCAGAAACCCCAGTATCTCGCCCTTTCTCACATTGAAGCTCACATCAAAGACACCCTTCTGGTTTCCATAGTCCTTTGTGATGTCATGTATCTCTATTACATTCATGTAAATATTCCTCCTTATACATCATGGTGCGCAGCATCTCCATCCACTCTTCAAACTCCTTCATCATCTGCTCCAGATCCAGTGCATCCTCCTTCATCCTCTTAGAATGAATATAGCCGTCTGACATCCAGTTCATCATCTGATAGACCTTTTGGGCACTGACTCCATCCTTGAATTTCGAACAGTCAATACCTGCAAAATAACTTTCAGCGGCATTATCTGTAAGCTCCGTATTCATGCTGTTTAACTGTGAACTCACTGCCTCTTCCTTTGAGTAAAAGCAGCGCACGCAGAAATCCAGGATATGGGGATTCTTTTTTAAGATTCTCACCTTACACAATGCCCCATATCTAATCCGCTCAAACAGGTCCGTGATCTTCCAGAAATCCTTATCCAGAATCTGACTTTTCATAACATTTGCCGTATAATCATAGAGATACAAATACAGATCCCTTTTATTGTGGAAATAATAAAACAGACTGCCCTTGGAAATGCCTGCCCTGGCAGCAATATCATCTGTATTTGCCTGCTTATACTCATTTTTAGAAAAAACTTCCATAGCTGCATTGATGATACACGTCTGCTTTTCAACAGGCAGCTCATGAAACTTCTCGTACATATTTCCTTCCTTTCTGCCAGGATGACAAGTGCACATCATGATCCTGATATTAGTACCAAAATATCACATTGACTATTTTTTACAACCCCCAATAATAAAAATATTCTGCTGACGCCTTTTCACAAATACAGCCGGCTGTTGGGCCGGCCGCATGTGCATGCAGATCATCTCATGAACAGTCTTAAAACTTCTTTAATCCTGCTTATAATCCGTTATATCCTGGCATGTGAGGAGAATATTCTTTTTATTTTTCCAATTTATATAAGAAGCGCCGGTTAGGGTCCATACCCTCAGTATGGGGTTATATATTTCAATAGGCTCCCTCTCATTTGCTTTCAGCCGCCTGGCGGGACATCGCTCACATGGCTCATCCCTTTTAAAATAAGCCTTATAGCACTTCATGCCCTCTCTTGCCTCAGGCACTATGGCGTGTGTCTTTGCATTGATATATTCCAGGCTGTATGTATCACTGTCGATGGCATATATCCAGAGATCCTGGCCATCAAGTATATTTTCCAGATCTGCGGCCGTGCTCTCCGCCCTGTCCTGGGCTCTTTTCTTGAGCAGGTAGACTGACAGCAGCTTTGATATAAATGTAAGGGCGCTGATCTGTTCCTGTGTCCACAGACGCCTTACCAAACAGTCGTCAAACCCTACAAATCCTTTAAATACCCCCATATCACGTATTGCACACTGAAGCATGGACTTTACTCCCTGCTTCATAAAAAAATCTCTTTGTTCCTTCACAAGCAGGTTCACATCAGGACAGTAAAATATGCTGTCCTCATTAAACAGTGACTTATAAGCCATGCCAAGATCTTTATATTTCACATGCTGAAGAATCTCCTTTTGTACGGAAATCCCCTCATTGCACCACTCATATGTATTATCACAATATGCCCCGTCACAGGAATCTTCAAACACATAGGCACGGCTGACCCCAAATTCCTTTCCTGTAAGCTCCAGAATATCGGAGATGGCCTCATCCATACCGTCAGAATCATATATTATTTTCAGCACCCTCTCGATCAGAACAGTATCCAGTCCATTCGTCTGATCATTTGAGTCTATCCGGGTGCTTGTATTCAGCATTCTTGACCTTGCCCCATACGTATTGGTAAGGGCTGATTTCCCGTATACCGTAAAGCAGTTCTTTCCCCTGGACTTGGCATCATACAGGGCAATATCGCTGTTGTTGAACAGCACCTCAAACTTTTCCCCGTCCTGGGGGCAGAACACAATGCCTACGCTGCATGACGGATAGAACGGCAGTACATTTTCACTGAACATGGTGGAAAAGGCCTTAACGATCCTCTCAGCCATCAGAACAGCCTCTCTGTCATCCTTAATATCCCTCATAAATATAAGGAATTCATCTCCGCCTATTCTGGATATGATATCCCTGCTGCTGAACAGTTCTCCCAGGACAGAAGAAATCTCCTGAAGCACAGCATCTCCAAACATATGCCCATAATTATCATTTATATTTTTAAAATCATCCACATCCAGAATAAACATGGCTGATCTGTCCCTCTCACCGCGCCGTTTCAGATATCTCTCTATCTTATCCCTGGCTGTCCTTTTATTATAAAGCCCTGTAAGCTCATCCCTCTCTGCTTTATTCTTAAGCTCCTGGGATGCTCTCTTTTCCTTGTCAATATCACTTAGCACGCCGACAGCCTTAAACGGCCTGCCGGTCCCGTCAAACTGTGCCGTAGCTCTTATCCTGCACCACCTGTACCGGCCATTCCCGTCAGCTATCCTCAGCTCCGTCTCCTTATAATGAACACCCTTTTCCAGTTCGCTCATAAACCCGACCAGTTCAGATACATCCTTGGGATGGACATGAGAAGTTTTTCTCAGCCTTTTCTTCACATCGTTTTTTATAGGCTCATATCCGAATTTTTCCCGCCAGTTGGAAGAATAGCTTAGCTGGTTCTTCAGGATATCCCACTCAAATATAATATCATTTGTCTGGTCCATAATAATCTTATGGCGCTCCAGGGTCAGCCGCAGCTGTTCCTGCTCCTGCTTAGACTTTGTAATATCCAGCAGAGCCCCGTACAGATACTCCAGTCCGTCCTCACCCGTGATGATGCGTCCTTTTCCCAGGATCCAGACCCTTCTGCCGTCTTTTGTCACCACCCTGTATTCCAGTTCCAGAGAAGTTCCCAGCTTCAGCTGAGATTCTATCTGGCGCCTCAGGTCCTCTCTGTCAGGCATATATATAAGGTCTATAAATCTGTTATCAAACTTCTCCCTGATCTCCGCTTTTGTATAACCCAGCAGCTCTGAGAGCCCGTCACTCACCTCCGGGAGGGTAAACCACTGGTTATACCTGAATTTCTGAATGCAGATCAATACACTGCGCAGTATCACATCATTATAAAACTGCCTCTCAACCTGTGAGGAAGTTAATTCCTCCCCGCTCTCACGTTTCCATATCAGCAGGATCTTCCTCCTTCTGGGGTTGTCCGTATCTGCACGGAGCAGTGTATTCCTGCACCAGAAATACACTCCCAGGTTCTTATCATACACGCGGTACCTCTCGCTTTTCTTCATCAGTCCGTTGTCAAAAAAGTCCTGTATATATTTGTCCGTGATCCTCATAGCTGTCTGCCTGTCCTCAGGATGCACAGATTCACAGGCAAAAGTCCTCACTGCATCTTCAAAACTATATCCATTCTTTAACGGTGCAAAGCTGTCATCCGCCAGATATACAAGATGGTAGAGGCCTGTAGTCAGGTCCAGCTCCATAACTGTATCTTCTGCATATCTGAGCATGGCAAAATATTTCATCTGCCCCATCTGAAGCGTGTCCATCTCCGGTATCTCAGGAATGGCCGGCTGCTGTTTCGGACCCACGCCTTCGCCTTTATGCATGTTGCCGTCAGCGTACTCCTTAGAGAGCAATGCAAACTTTTCCCTGACATTCTTCAGGCACTCCAGAAGTTTGGGCGAAAATACACCGCACTCTCCATTCAGGATCATATTAAACGCCTGCTGGGGAGGGATCGCTTTCTTATATACCCGGTTGGTAGTGAGGGCATCATAGCAGTCAGCCACCCCCACCACCTGTGCACAGACAGGTATATTATTGCCCTTCAGCCCGTCAGGATAGCCCCGCCCATCCCAGCGCTCGTGGTGATACCTGCAGATATTATAGGCATACTGCAGATACTCCTTATCACTCACCCTGTCCAGCCCTGCAAGCATCTCACAGCCTTTTACAGCGTGGGTCTTCATTATCTCAAATTCATCCCGGGTCAGCCTGCCCGGCTTATTCAGTATAGAATCAGGAATGGCTATCTTCCCTATATCATGCATGGAGGATGCGCTCACAATAATCTCGATCTTCCGCTTATCAAGGCCAAATTCCGGGTAGCACTGAGCCACATTTTCCAGAAGCAGCTTTGTAAACATCCTGATTCTCTGTATATGCTGCCCTGTCTCCACACTCCTGTACTCTATAATGGACGACAGGGCATCGATCATGACTGCATTCGACTCCCTCAGTTTAGCAGCCTGCTCTTCTATAAGCTCCTGCTGGTTTAACTTGCGCAGGTTCAGCTCAATGATATTCTGGACCCTTCTCCTGACCACAAAAGGCTCAAAGGGCTTCAGAATGATCTCCGATGCCCCCATATCAAAAATCTTAACTTCATTCTGGGCCGAATCCTCCGCTGTAATGATAATAACAGGAAATTCCTGAAGGAAACCGCGTTTGTCAACTTCTTCCATGACCTGATATCCATCCATGACCGGCATAACAAGATCCAGCAGCACGGTTGCTATCTTTCCATGGTACTGCCCCAGAAAGACAAGAGCCTGCTCCCCGTTTTCCGCTTCCAGGATATTATATTCTTTCTCAAATACATTTCTCAGTATTGCCCTGTTTATTTCTACATCATCTACTATCAGGATCGTATCTCTTTTTGTCATTGTTTTCTCCCCGTACTGTTGATCAACGGTACTGTCTCTGTTCCTCTTATCATATCATGTTTTACATAAAAAACTATATTTTTTTCATCATTGCCGCAATTTCCCGGCCGTAATCATCTACAGCCTCACTCCCCTGGCCAGAATCACACTTGCCACGATCCCGGCCAGAGTGGCCGCAAGTGCGCCTGTAAGTGTATACCTGGTTTTCTTTACCTTTGCAGTCATGAAATAAACAGACATGGTATAAAATATGGTCTCCGTACACCCCATCATAATAGATGTCATAGTACCAATAAGGGAATCCGGCCCGTACTCCTTAAATATATCCAGCACCAGCCCCGTAGCAGCGCTGGAAGAAAACATTCTCACAATGGTAACCGGCACCAGCTGGGAGGGGAAACCGGCACGGTTCAGGAACATTCCCAGGACATTGGATACCATATCCAGAAAACCTGACGCCCGAAGTATCCCCACACCAACCATCAGCCCAATCAATGTTGGCATGATCTTGATGACAGTCTGGAAGCCATCCACCGCTCCTTTAATAAAGGTCTCATAGATATTCCGCTTCTGCAAAAGGCCGTATCCAATAACGTACAGCAAAATAAAGGGGATTATGTAAGTGGATAAAAATATTAGAAAATCCATCAGCTGCATCCCGCATCTTTCTTTTTTACAGCATATTCATCAATTAGGAAGAATATGCTGCCTGGCCATCCTTCCCGGCCTCTACCCACAGAAAAAGGGGTATCCGCCCCGGCTTTTCTGTTTTCCCGAAAAACCGGCGGATACCCCTCTGCTCTATTTGTAACTGTTCAGTACTTTCACAGTTACCTTATCTGTCCCACTTCTCACAAAGTGAGATTATCTGGTCGGCAAACTTGCCAAGATCCTTATTTGCTCCGCCCTCATTATGGCGTATGACTGACATCAGCCTCTCTCCTGCAGACAAAAGCCTGCCAAAAGGCGTATTCAGCCGTACCTTCAGAGAAAGTTCAGCCTGCTCTTCAGTCTTCCTTACAAGTACAGGCTTCCCTTCTTCTATGCATTTGTTCTCAGCCAGATCGTATATTGTACCGCTGTAGGGCGCCATTACATCAAGCCCCAGCTCTGTCCTCAGCCTTGCGGCAAACAGATCACACACTGTATCTTCTCCGTGTGTTACAAATACTTTATCCGGCTTCTTCTCAAATGCAGATATCCACTTAATCAGTCCATTATTATCAGCATGACCGCTGATCCCATTCAGCTTCATTATTCTGGCTTTTACGCCGATCTCCTCACCGAACAGCTTTACCTTTGACGCTCCCTCAGCTATTGATCTTCCCAGTGTCCCATAGGCCTGGTAACCAACGAACAGAATTGTGGATTCTTCTCTCCACAAGTTGTGTTTCAGATGGTGTTTGATCCTGCCAGCCTCACACATGCCGCTGGCCGAAATAATAACCTTGGGCTTCTCGTCAAAATTGATCTCCTTTGATTCTTCACTTGTAATAGTTGTCTTCAGACCCCTGAATGTAATTGGGTTGATTCCCTGATTGATGAGATCCAGAGCCTCTTTATCAAAATCATCCCACATGTGTTCCATGAAAATACTTGTCGCCTCTATAGCCAGCGGACTATCCACATAAACTTCAAAATCAGGAATCGTCTTAACCATGTTGTCTGCCTTTATTTTACGTATGAAGTACAGCAGCTCCTGCGTCCTGCCTACTGCAAAGGACGGTATCACCAGATTTCCTCCCTTACCCAGGGTGGATTCGATGATCTCTGCGAGTTCTCCCACATAATCGGGGATCTCGCCATGGCTCCTGTCACCATAGGTTGATTCCATCACCACATAATCTGCTGTGCTGAGATATTGGGGATCCCTTATAAGGGGCTGTCTTTCATTCCCAATATCTCCGGAAAATACAATCTTCTTCGTGCATTCTCCTTCTGTTATCCAGATCTCTATTGATGATGAACCAAGCAGATGCCCTGCATCTACAAATCTTACTTCCAATCCGTCGGTGATGCAGATTTTCTCGTTGTACGGATTTCCCTTAAAACAGGAAATGATCCCATCCGCATCCTGCATGTCGTAGAGGGGTACATATTCGGGCTTGCCTGCCCTCTGTCCCTTCCTGTTCCTCCACTCTGCCTCAAACATCTGAATGTGTGCACTGTCACGAAGCATAATCTGACATAGATCTGCCGTACCCGCTGTCGAATACACAATCCCTCTGAAGCCCCTTTTATACAGCAAAGGCAGCCTGCCTGAGTGATCAATATGTGCATGTGTCAGCAGTACTAAATCTATTTCTCCGGCCGATACCGGAATGTCCTGATTCTCAAACTCATCAGGACCCTGTTCCATTCCACAATCAATTAAAATTTTCTTATGACAAGCTTCCAGATAATAACAGCTGCCTGTCACCTCATGCGTTGCCCCCAAAAAAGTCAGTCTCATAAATTCTGCCGCTCCTTTCGCCCAATAATACAATAAGTTATTCTCATAATATTATATTATACGCTCATTTCCCTTCATTCGATAGGAAATTTTTTCCCTGGAGCAATCACACTTTTATTTATTCATGTTTTTCTTATATACTTGCCTGTCTATGTTGTTGTCTCTAAATCAGTCCATCCTTGATTTCAGATAACCTGATGCACAAATACCGTAAACTTTGCCGGTCATTACCAGCTGATGATATGGATCTGACGCCGATATATCCATAAGTGTCTGCGCTGACGTCTTTTTACAAGATGGAACTACGAAGTACTGCTTAAAATGTGCTGTCTCTGGATTGTTCTTACTAAAAATGTCCATCGTCTTTTCAAAGAACAGCTTATCCCAGTTTTCTTTTGCACCTCCGTTAGGTACTGACATTACCCGCAGGCCTCCGATCTCTTCTTCAAAATCACTCAGTATCTTCTGCCCGCACTCTTCCAGTTTAACGTTTCCCAATAACAAAGTTCCAAGAATAAATTGTTCACAGTCTTTTTCGCTATGTCTTCTGCAGATATCATAGTCATTATAAAGGCAGCATTTCATTGCACAATGATGGTTTTCCCCATCTACACACATGCTGCATTTCATCTCTTTTGTAAAACTCTTCACTGCAAACATGGATTCCAAGTTTTTAGTTCCTTTTTCTGCCGGTCCGTAATACATGACAAGAGAAGCATTTTCTCCCTTTCCGTAGCAGGACACCTTAACTTTGAAACCACTGGACTCTGTACTGAACGTCTCTCCCTCGCCCAGCTCATAAATTTTTACCGCACCTTCGCGTTTCAGTACCGCTTCAGGCTCCTTTATAAGCTCTATGGCTTGGTCACAATGTTCTTCATCTGAAAGGCCTTTTACCAGTTTTGCCCTGACATCCTCATCACACTTTGGCAGCAGCACTTTTTCTGCCTTTGTCTTTTTCAGAAGTTTTAATGCTTTTTCCAGATAATGCGGTTCAAAATCCGCAATAACGAGCATATCAAGCACTTCCGGAAGCCCATTGACCACTTCCACGGATTCATCAATATCATTTCCCTCATCTGCTTTCATAGCGGCTGCTCCGCTCAGATAGCAAAACTGGAACTTTTCATCCTTTTCCGTGTCTACTATGCTTCCTGTGTTTACGATTCCGTCATTGGTATTTTCAAATAAAAACCGATAATAATTTGCCTTCATAATTTTCTCCCCTTTTAACTGCCAATAAAATGCAAAGAAAACCTGCCATGTCCTACCCTGCAGACAAGGGCCTAATTCATCTGCAGACATTCCGCACCCCGAAGTCAAGGTCAAAAGAACCAGACTTTGACTCACTACTCGCGAAAATTAACATCGCAGGTTATTGTTTTTATTCGACAGCTTCTGTAATTCATTAGTTTTCTATAGTTTATAAGTTACTCACCGTCTTCAGCGCGCAGCGCAAAATATGTAATGTAAGTCTGCTGTCAGCGTTTCCAACAGTGCTGAAACATATAATACCCTTCTCCATTGTCACTTCCCTCCCCATCCTGTTCCATTTATATTGTTAAGATATAAGATAGTTGAATCAACACAAGTGGTGAGCAAGTAGCAGATTCAATAGTTATGTTTTAATAATTTTTTTGGAACGTGGATGTTGGAGGGAAGGGACTTGCACTGGTTAACCTATCCAGATACCATTAGTTCGACTTGTTGAAGATTCATAAACTCCATTAGCAGATGCACTATGGCTACCTACAACCCGATAATAATATCCCTTGGATACAGTAAGATAGTAACCACCACTAACTTTATAATCATTACTATTGGTATAAGTATGTTGAGAAACTGACTCCCAGTTGCCATTTACCAAGCGCTCAACAAAAAGTGTGACTTGTATACTACTAGACAACCGATAGCAATTTGTCTCTCCTGATATAAAGAGCACTCCATTCCCACAATTCTGAAGATATGATGATCCGTTTGATAAATATGTACCTCTAGTTAAATGCTGTGCTATAGCCTCTGCTGATGTATCCGTTGTTAATAATGAACCATCGATGGTATCTCCAACCTGATATTCTCCTCCACTAGCATTTACATCCAGTGTCAGAGACACTACACATAGCATCAGGCACAAAATCAAGCTGACCCATGTCTTCCCATTTTTCATGATTACCCTCCTTCCTCTTTTGTATTTTACATTACATTATATAAAACGGTTCAAATCTAATTTTGTGACGCAATTTATTTAAAATAAATATGTTAAAAGCTAATATATTGTATCATCTTATCAAACTCATTCCTATCCATTATTGAAGATATTGAGTAATGAGTATTATTATATACCATTTGCGCTATATAACTCTTTTCTCCTGTTTCAGGATTTTCTATCACACTAACCTCGACCGTAGTAAAACCAATATTGATATCGTATGAATCTATTTTTTTCCCATCAAACGTTCTTGCATTTGCCTGTGATTCATCACCTTTATACATAAATACATTTGTAATTGTATCGTTATACAAATAGTACATTTGAGCACTCCTAGTAACTGTACTCATAGAATAATTATCATAAACTAGCCCTTGTGGTTTGTATAGTAACTGTAATGGCTTAATATCTAAGTGTTTTTTTATATCATAAAAAACCTCTAATTCATTATCCGTGGTCTTCAAGCTTTTATCATTGTCAATATTAATACTTAACCCCTCACTTACGATTGAATTCCATATACCTATTAGGTATTCTCTACTAGCATCACCTGTTATACTAGCTCCAAGAACTCCACCTAACACTACGATAATACACGCTACTTTTATCAATGGGCCTTGCCATTTTTTACGTCTATTTAGACGCCTTCCCAACGTAAGTGCCGCTCTATCCTCAGGCGATAACATCTGATATATCTCATCATCCGAGAGCCCTTCCGCTCCCGCTGCTTTTTTCATAATTTCCTGTTGTACCAATATATCTTCATCTTCTGCCGCATCTATCTCTGTCAGTTCTTCTTTTTGTCCCACACTTACCTCAGATGCTTCTTCGTCTTCCCAGTATCCCTGATTCTTCAGTGATGCAGTTATGCTGTCAAGCATGCCTGCAGGAGCTTCGATACCGTCCAGTTTCGGATCAGTTTCCAAAGCCTTCTCTATCTCTTCTGCATCTTCAATCATCTTGTCCCGTAGTTTGCTGTCGAAATTATCTTCCTCCAGCATCTCGTCTGAAATGAATATAGGCTCAATCTTAGAATTCTTCTTAGATTCACTCATCATTTTCCCCTTTTCATTTACCCTTAATTAAGTACCTTCTTGACTTTTTTTCATAAGAGTATAAGATGTAACTAGATAATCAAATACCCCGCTGCAAGCTGACAAGGTATCAAACTTTCAACGCTGCAGAGCAGCGGAGTATTTGACCCTCGCGGCAGTCGTCAAATGCACATGCAAGCATGTTTACCTGGCTCATTGCCCGCGGAAATTAATATTGGAGGATGAACATGAAACGAATAATCTTAACGGGCGGCGGAACCGCCGGCCATGTCACCCCGAACATCGCCTTAATCCCTACGCTGAAGGCGCACGGATATGATATTCATTATATCGGCTCTTTTGACGGAATCGAAAAAAAATTGATTGAAGAATTAGAAATCCCATATTATGGGATTGCCTCCGGAAAATTAAGACGTTATTTCGATCCCAAAAACTTCACTGACCCCTTCAAGGTTGTCAAAGGTTACAGTCAGGCAAAAAAGCTGATAAAAAAATTAAAGCCTGATGTGATCTTTTCCAAGGGCGGGTTTGTAACCGTCCCTGTAGTGCTGGCAGCCAAACACTGCCATGTTCCCGCTGTCATACATGAATCTGATATGACGCCTGGTCTCGCCAACAGGATATGTATCCCATCAGCAACCAAAGTCTGCTGTAATTTCCCTGAGACCCTCTCCCGCATTCCTGATGGAAAAGCAGTCCTTACCGGGTCTCCAATCCGCCGGGAACTCTTAAGCGGAAATAAACTGGAAGGCCTGAAACTATGCGGCTTTACAGCAAATAAACCTACACTGTTAGTTATTGGCGGCAGCCAGGGTTCAGCTGTCATAAATGACGCTATCCGCGGTGTGCTCCCTGAATTGCAGAAATCTTTCCAGGTCATACATCTATGCGGAAAGGGCAAAATTGACAATACGCTGAACTACCTGGACGGTTACGTACAGTTCGAATACATCCAAAATGAACTGGCCGATTTATTTGCTCTCGCTGATGTGTGCGTATCCAGAGCCGGTGCTAATGCAATCTGCGAACTTCTGGCTTTAAGAAAGCCCAACCTTTTGATCCCGCTGTCTGCTAATGCCAGCCGTGGTGATCAGATTCTTAATGCAGATTCCTTCAAACATCAAGGCTTCAGCGAAGTCCTCAGTGAGGAAGAGCTGACCCCTATCCTGCTTATGAATACTATAAACAAACTTTACAATGAGCGCAATACCTATATTGCCGCCATGGAAAAAAGTAATCAAGGCGATTCTATTGAAAAAATAGTTTCACTTCTTGATAAAGCATCCGGATCATCAAAATAGATCCCGGTATTCCTTTCCATATTTCTTACGGATATATTTTCTTGCACGATATAATCTGGCACGGAGCACCTGGTCTGTACAGCCCAATTGCTTCGTTGCTTCCTCGTGCGACAGTTCTTCAATGCATATAGCAACTATCACTTCGTACCATGTTACATTGGCTTTGTGAAGATCCTCCAAAATTCGAAAAGAAAGTTCCTTGCCCACCAGACGCTCGGGACATCTTTCCACACTATAGTCAAGAGCAATATTCTCTACATGTATAAGCGGACATTCTTTTCTTGACGTGATCTTCCTGTAATTATCTACGATTGCATTTTTCGCAGTCATGATCAACCACGGCTTGATCAGTTCGTCCTTTACCTTGTCCATGTGCAGATAGTAATTGAAGAATGTATGCTGACAGATTTCCTTAGCCAGCTCCATATCGCTGCTCTTGTCATAGACTAATTTCATAACCAACTTTTGATACCTCTCAAACACTTCAACAAATTTTTTGTTTCTCATCTTTAGTTTTCTCACTTTCTCTCCCCAGAATTATCTTTTGAATTTTTCTAGTATGAAGCTTTTATCTGCATCTGTCAACTGGCCCGGTTTCCAGGTTAGACCCACATTATCATTTTGATATCTTGGTATCAAATGAATGTGGAAATGAAAAACTGTCTGTCCTGCAGGCTCCCCGTTGTTCTGCAGAATGTTAAAACCATCGCAGTTCAGCGCGTCTGTCAATCGTGCGGCTATTTTTTTCGCCAGCACATAAGCTTTAGCCGTCATTTCTTCCGGCAGCTCATAAATGTTTGCATAATGGTCCTTTGGCAAAATCAGCGCATGACCTTTAGATGCGGGGCCAACATCGAGTATAACCCGAAAATCTTCGTCTTCATGAAGCGTTACAGACGGGATTTCCCCAGAAGCGATTTTGCAAAAAATGCAATTATCATTTTTCATGACCTTATCCTCCTTCTTAATTTGATAATACCTATAATGTAAAACTTTTGTAGAACGATGTCAATAAAATATGTTTGCTATTTTAAGTATTGGATGTTAGACTGTTGCTGGAGGTGTTTATTTTGCTGAAAGAAATCGATAAAAAACGAATTAAAAAAGTTATGAATGAAGATCCTGAACTGGATGAATTGATACATAAGATCCTGGATGACCACCAGATGGAGATCTCGCAGATATCCCATGAGATCAGAAATCCGGTCACTCTAATTAACAGTTCACTTCAGTTGATTGAAAAACAGCATCCGGAAGTCAGGGAATTTAACTTCTGGTCCCAGACCATGGATGATATGAGGAATCTGCGTGAATTATTAGATGATCTGTCCCATTATAACAATGGGATGCGTCTGAACAAGACCCGGGTGGATGTCAATTTCTTTCTCCATGATCTGGCCGCATCTGCCAAAGCATGGGGAGAGGAACAGAGCTGTCACATTCATGTCACTGTCGGGGAAGCCCTGCCTGATATATGCGCTGACCCGGTAAAATTAAGACAGAGCCTTACCAATCTTTTAAAAAATGCAATTGAATCATCCAGGGATAATACAGAAATATCTATACATGCCAAAGCTCTTTCCCTGACAGAAGACAGCGGCACGCAGCTGCTGGTGGAGATATGTGATAATGGAGATGGAATTCCTTCTGAATATCTCCCCTCCCTCTTTGAACCATTTGTCACTCATAAACAAAATGGCACAGGGCTGGGGCTGGCAGTCACTAAACGGATCATTGAGGCACACGGCGGATGCATAACTGTCCGCTCTGATGAAGGAAAAGGCACTTGTTTTTCTATCTTGATGCCTGTTTACAAAGGAGAAGATAAAAATGAATGAATTGCGTGATTTCATTAAATCGCGTTCTATTGTGAACCTTACTATTGTAGCTTTAAATATTCTTGTGTTCTTTATAATGGAGATTGGCGGCGATACGGAGAACGTAGGGTATATGCTCAGCCACGGTGCATGTTTTGTTCCCTATGTGCTGGAAAACGGTGAATATTACCGGCTGTTTACCTGCATGTTCATGCACTTTGGCATTCAGCACCTGATGGGCAACATGCTGGTACTGATGTTCCTGGGAGATACTCTGGAATGCGCTGTGGGCAAGGTCCGTTATCTGATCATCTACATTGTAGGAGGTCTGGCCGGAAATCTACTGTCTATGTACCATAGTATCCAGACTCAGGATTTTGCCGTGTCCGCCGGTGCATCCGGCGCAATTTTTGCCGTAGTCGGAGCTCTTATCTATGTGGTAGCTGTCAATAAAGGGCGTTTAGCTGATATTACAGGAAAGCGTCTTGTCCTTATGGCTGCTCTGACTCTTTTCCAGGGCCTGACCAGCATGGGTGTGGACAATTCTGCCCATATAGGAGGGCTGGCAGCCGGTCTGGTGCTTTCTGTCCTGCTTTACAGGCGCAAGAAGCCGCGCCCGCTGAATCCTGTTTTTTAAGGTATTGTCTAAATGGAGCGTCTTTCCACCAAAAAGGACCTGACTGCAAACCTGATCTCATCCCCATCCTTTAATGGGCATATCTCATCCGGGGAGAGCCTTTGCCCATTTAAGTACGTCCCATTTGTAGAATTCATATCTATCAGGGAATAATTTTCTCCTTCTCTTATAAGCCGGGCGTGGACCCGGCTTACTGAAGGATGGTCTACCAGGATATCCACCTGCTGCCCCAGCTTTCCTATGGTCATACTTTTCTGGTCAAGCCAGATCTCATGTCTGTCTTCCGTATTCTGGGGTATCAGGCAATAAGAAAATTCTTCCGAACCTTTCCCGTTTAGAAGTACTGTCTCTCCAAAAAATTCTTCTGAACCAGTCCTCTGATATTCTGTATACTCCTCAAAAATATCGTCCTTTACATTTCCGCTGTTCTCCCTGCTCTCAGAAATCCCACCTGACTTATCTGCAGACGGACGGTTTCGTGGTCTGGCATATTCCTGTTCCCCTTTCCTACTGCTCCCTGCCTTTGCTTCCTCCGCTCCCTCGTATTCCATCATCAGCTCATAACCCGCATTCTCTGTATATTCCTTCTTCTTTTCTTTCTTCTGAGGACCTGTCCAGACAGAGGTAAAATAGATGAGCAGCCCTAGTATCAGAAACAGCAGACCGCCCAGCTGTGTCAGGTTCAGCTCCCCAAACCATGCCGCAGCAAACAGCAGACCTCCAGTTACCCCTGTCCCCGCCAGAACTATCAATACTTTATATAGTCTAAAACCCTTCTCTTTTTCCTGCCTGCCAAAATTCCCATTTCCATGACCTTTATTCAAATCAGATTCCTGAATCTTTTCAGGATTGCTGCTTCTATTTCTGATGTGTTTTCTGGCTTTTATTTTTCCATGTCTTCTTCTTTTTTTATTATTTTCCCCATTAATGGAACCAGATTCATCTTTATATTCCTGTTCAAAATCAAGCTCTGCACTTACCGGATACTCGTCAGGCGTCTTTTCAGGAGGGCCTTCCTCGCCTTTGTCATACTGTCCCCGTCCCGCTGCCATCTTTTGCTCTGTGTACTCACTTTCCTGCTGGTACTTCAGGTTGAAAACTGCTGCCATATCATAATTTTCATCCAGTGTAACTCTGTAGATATTATAGCCCATACTCACTGCACTCACATCCCTGTGGTCTAATTTCTTCAGGAGATACTGTGCAAAATCCCTGAATTCTTCCTTAAAACTGCCTTTATAACATGGCAGACAGCAGAATGCCGGTATTTTCTTTTCTACATCCATATAAATGTATTCCGGCCTTATAATGAGGGCATCCGCATCCAGCAAATATTTCTCCATCTCGCTTAGTACTGTCTTGAATCCTTCCAGAAACTGGCCGATATCATACCCTGTAAGATCCTTTTTCTCAAAAATCCTGTCCATCTGCTGTCTGGAAGTTATCTCATACCTGTATTCATGTCTCCCGTCCACCGACACCACATCGCAGGGCAGCAGTCCATCAATATTATTTTCACGTATCATCTCTATCTGGTACTGTGACTCTTCTTCCTCTTCTGAAAGGGACAGAATAAGATAATTATGGTTTTTATCCCGCCGGTAAGTCTTATTTATATTATTCATCCCATTCTCCTTCCTGCTACCTGTCCAGCAATTTTTCGATGCTTCTTATTATCTGCAGCGTCTTTACTGGCTGTATATTTTTCATACTCTTATTCACAGTTATCTCCATTCTGTTTCCACAGAAAAACCTCATGACAAGACCAGGTATATAAAAACTGCCTGAGAAAGATGCATTTAATGTGCTGCCCTCTGATACCTCCCCCCGGACTTCCGGCATACCTATCAGCCGGCTGCCCAGTACATCCTGCTTTATTTCCTCCATAACCTGCAGCCCCTTCCCCTCAGTCTGGTTCAGGCTTCCTGCAGAGACGATCCTGCACGCTGCCTCCTGCAGTACCGCCTTATTGTGCACATAGAATCCCAGATAGATAACAGCCGCAAGCAGCGGTATTAATATACTCATGATCAAAGCTGCCTCCACAGTATAACTCCCCTTCAGTCTCATATCTATTACCCTCCCTGCATCTTAACTGCTGCTGTCAGACAGTAACCCAGAAATAAGAAGGGAAGAAATGGCATCACATCTTTTCTGCCTGCCCTTTTTATCACAATCATTACTATTGCTGCCATTGCTGATAAAAACAGCGCCAGTATGAAAAGATTAAATGTCTGCAGCACATCTATATACATTCCAGTCACCATAAGCGCCAGTCCGTCCCCGTACCCCACAGCTTCCCTGCTGGCCTTTGCAGTCAGGAGCAGAAATGCTCCCGGCAGCATACCTGAGGCCCACAGGAGAAACCCTGTACTGCCGGTTATGACTGCTGCTGCTCCGGTCACTATCCCCAGTATTCCTGATACCAGCAGTATTATGGGCTGTATCTGCCTGGTTTTTATATCATACAGGCTCTCTGATGCCAGAAATATCCCTGCTAAAATTGTTCTTATATTCACAATGATTTCCATAATGACGCTCTTAAACCCTCTCTCATCTGCTGCCGCACCGGCTGCATGCATGCCATCCTTCCACCTGGGAGGACGGCACTAAAAGCACGCTTCTCTTTAGGCCTGCGCAGTCCAGTGAACTGTGATACCTGTCTCCTGAATCCGTAATATATACCTGTGTTCCTGCTTTGCTGCCGCACTTCTCACATGCATGGTATTTTCCCCCTCCATCATTGCGCAGCTGCTCCAGTTCCGATTTATATACTGACTGGATCGACAGGCTTATATGACTGCATCCTGCGTCTTTGTGGTATACTTCTCCATTAACTGTAACATAAACCATATCTTCTGCCTTCCCGCTCTCCTGGCTTCCCCTGTTTCCGTCTCTTCCTGTCCACGCCCTGACTCTTCCTCTGATAATTGTCCTGAAATCCCCCAGTGAAAAAAACGGTACAGGCAGCCTTACTTTTCCTTCAGCCACAATATCTATCATTTCATCCTCTTTTAAAAAGCCGGACCTTAGTAAACTTACAGAGTCCACCCCTCCAACGAAAATACTGGCATCTGTCCCCTCTTTATTCACTTTGTCCACAATTCTGGATTTTGCATACACAGCCGAGAGCCCTGCCGCCGCCAGATCTGTGATACCTCCCGCCGAGATATCCGCCTGGTCTATACCCTTTTCGTATACATAAGCAAATACAGCCATATCCTTTCCTGTCTCCTGAATTGCACTCTGCATACATACTAATACACTGCATAATTTTATAAAATAGAGTACAAAGACTACTCCCCAGATAAAAACCGGCAGTATACATGCTGCCTCTACAGTTATACTGCCCCTGTGGGAGACGGATGAGGATATTCTTTCCCTGTTTATTGTATGGCCCCATACCTTCGCCGGGAGAGAGCACTTATCCTTTCTTAAAATTTTTAAATTATAATGGTCCAAAACATTTATACAGAGAAAGAACATCCTTATCCGCCTCCTCACTGGGCTCTGTCTTATTTTCTGGTTATCCTCCGGCAAGATATGTCATTGCACCGGCTGTTCCATATTCTATACCCCTTTTAGAAGTCCCCGTAAATGCTGATGTGATTCTTAAAAAAACCGGCTTTATATAAAACTGCGCTTCAGCCCGTATGCCTGCAATACAGTAATCAGCATGAAATTCGGCAGTGGCTGCCCTTTTTCTCATCTGCCCCTCAATCATATCCAGAGCGCGCATCGGGTACTCCTTCTTATCTCCCACAGCAAGCAAAAGCCTCAGATAATCCTTATAAGCCAGGCCCTTTCCTGTTCCGCTGCCCGCCTCCTCCAGGACCTGGGTCAGATGGGCCAGGTTTTCCAGAGACAGCCTCCAGCTGCTCTCATCCTTCAGCAGCGGCACTTTTCCTCCTGCAAGGAGTATTCTCACGTCTATCAGGCTCTCACCGTATGCCCAGGCCAAAAGAAGCGCCGCCTTTGTTGCCGTGACAAGCCCCGGTATGGGAATTGCGCCAACCAGCAGCACCGCCAGTGCCAGTGCAGCCTCCCGCATAGATGCATTTCCCATGGCGTATGCAAAGTTGGCTCCCTCCCTCATAAGCAGCAGCCTGTTGACTACACTTTTAAGGTTATCCACGTCATTATCCTTGCCAACCAGTATATATTCCAGCTGATAGTCCAGGCTTCCCTCCCGGCCTCCGCCAGTAATACCCGGAAAATTGTCAAGAAGATATTCCTGAAATATCCCATCTGAGATGAGATCTCTTTTAATCCCCTGCAGCTGCAGGTTTCCCTTCTCTGTCTCTCTGTGTGATACCATCTCTTTTTTTACTACTGATTTTTCTGAAACAGCTGACGGATCCTTTAATATAAGCCCCAGAAGCCCAAGTTTTTTTATTTTTTTAATTTCATCCAGAGGATTCTCCACCTGGATTTTATCTGCCTCGTCTATGGGAATAAAGGCTCCGTCCTGCTGTCCTTTTTTATCTTCCAGGGCAGCCTGTCTTTCTGATTCCTCCACGGCTTCCTTTTCAGCCTCCAGCTCATCCATCCTTTTGCCTATTTCTTTATCACTCTGCTCATACTCTTTAGAAGCCTTCTCCTGCTGCGCTGCCTTGTTCTGTGAATCAAGTACTTTATTGATCACATCTGCTGCCAGGCCGGCTTTTTGGTTTGCCACAGCCTGAGCATAAAAGACACCGCCGTTTTCATCTGTCGCCAAAGCGTATTTATCTATCCTGCACTGTTCAATTTCCATTGGAAAGAGATTCATGCTAAAACTCAGCGGCAGCCCTTTATCAGGCTCTGCCGTATACTCCATCATGTTTTTAAGCCTCATCTCAGCCTTGCGTATATCAAATTCTCCTGTCCCGTAAGCTCCATCCAGAAAAAACACATTAAATCTCTCCAGCATTTCCTTCTCATATTCACCCATGACAGAAAATATCCCCATGTCCAGCGCTGATGATGCCACTGATTCTGCTCCCTGCACTCTGGCTGACTCAGTCAGGGTACAGAGCAGGGACAAAAACAGAGTGCTTATAAGGCTCAGGAACACTGTGATCGCCCCCCTGCATCTATACCGCTTCATAATTTCCCCCTTTACTGTCAGATTCCGCTGCTTTGACTTGTGATTTTATTGAAGATACTATTTACGAGAGATGTCAGCTGTTTCTTAAAGATTATTACAAGACCTATCAGTACCACCAGTATCAGGATGATTTCAACCACCCCAATACCATCCTCTTCTAACAAAAAATCTCTTACATGGTTCATCTACACACCTCCCTCCTTTATTTATTTCACTCCACATTTTGAGTCCATGTATGACTCAAAATGACATGACTGCGGGTACCATCAATATGACCAGCACCAGAATAAGCATCAGCATCATGGGCAGCAATAGCTTTGTCCCTGCCTCCTCCCCCATCTTCTGCACCATCTGCCTGCGCTCCTCCAGCGCATTTATAGCCTCCGTTTCCAAAAACTCCCCCAGGCCCTTAGAACCTTTTTTCAGATGCTGGGCCAGCACTGCCCCCAGCTTCACATAGCATGTCTCCTGGCAGCGCCTGCCAAAGTTCTCATAAGCATCTGCCTCTGCCACGCCCCTCTGCATTTCTCTGCAGGAATACAGCATCTCTTCATAAACTGCCCGTTTATCTTTTCCTGCGCTGCTGCGGTATTCAAAGGCTATTTTAGTAAATGCCTCCCTGATCGTAAGACCCGCCCCCAGCAGCATTGACATTTTAAAAAGCATCTGGGGATAATCAAGTATGAGCTGGCGTCTTCTAAGGCCCGCCCGTTTATGTATATCGCTGTCTTTTCTGAAATACATGCATACGGCTGCTAATAAGGAAAAAGCACATATCATCTGAGGCAGAGGAACCTTTTCCTCAACCCATGTAACATTTCTGCCTGATATCTCCCTTGGCAGGACCATGATATCCTCGTTTATCCCCTCCTGGTCCGCTTTTGCAACTGCCTCCTCCATATCCGCCAGGAACCGGCCCTTCTCATCCAGTTTGGGCGGATATATCCTGGCAAATGCCTTGTACTCCGCTTTCTGATCCTGGCAGGAAAGCTCGGCGGACAGATTTACCAGTTCTCCTTCCTGGGAAACTTCCCCTGTCACTGCACCTCCATCATCAATGATCCCAAAAGGAGTTACTGTCCAGTCCACTTCAACTGTGCCTTCCGCCGCTGTCTTTATAAGTTTAAGCCCTCCGCGGACCTCATCCAGGGAACTGTTCTCTCCCGGAAGCGATTCTTCTATTTCCTCCTCTGCCCGCAGAAATGCTTCTTTTATCTCCTCATCCGTCAGCTGCCTTGGGGTTACAGTAACAAAAATACTGTTTGTCTCCTTTTCCCCCTCCGCCACTGCCTTTAGCTCCTCCTCTGCCGGGCTCTGGCCAAATGCAGGCCTTTCAAGAGTATCTCTGACCTCATTGCCAGTATCCTGTACCGCTATGGCAGCAAATGCCGCCATTCCTGAACCTATAAACAATACAAGAAACACCGTCTCCAGCTTTCTGGCATAATACTGCTGTTCTGCTACATATCCCTCTTCCTGTTCCAGGGCCTTCAGGTCGTACCTTAATCTGTCTTTCCCCTGTCCCATTTTCTGCAGTCCTGTATGTCTGGCCGTCCAGACCCCCATTTTCCAGAATGGGAGAAGCATCTTTCTCTTCTCACCACCGGCGCTCTCACCTGCCGACACAAGGCCCAGAATACCCAGCAATGCAAAAATAATCAGACTCACCACCATATGCTACACCTCTATATTCACTATTTTTCTCCCCAAAAACCAGGCTGCCACGTATATCCCCAGGCAGATGCTCATGACGGCAGCCCCCATCTCATTGTGGTACAGGACATCTAAAAAGCCCGGTGATGCCACGCTCACATAGATCAGTATAAAAAACGGCACTGCGCTCATAATATTCTGCTCCATCTTCTTGGAAGCCAGGCATGTCCCTATCTCCAGCTGGGTTTCCTGCTTCTGTGTGATGGCTCCCACCGTATTTCGTATAATAGCCTGCATATCTCCGCCCGTTCTCTTGGATACCTTAAAAACCTGGGCAAAACTGATAATATCCTCTATGCCTGTTCTCTCTGCCAGATCACCCACCAACTGCTCTACCGGCCTGTTTAACTTGACCTGGGCTGCAATATTAGAAAACTCTGCAAAAATCATAGATTCTTTTCCATAAATTTTTGTGATTTCTTTTAAGCTTTCCTCAAATGCATTCTCTATTGCATACCCTGCTGATAATGCAGTAGAAACGCATTTCATTCCCGCCAGGAACTGGCTTTGAAATTCTGATGTCCTCTTTCTCTGGAATGTCTTCCTCCGTTCTTTTAAAAACCACAGTACCCCCGGTGAAAATAAAATAAACGCATAAAAGGATCTGTAAAAAAGGTAGCTCACCACTCCATCCAGAATTGTATACAGCAGTATCTGAATCCCCAGCTCCTTCTTTGTAAATTTGTATACTGAATAATCCATCCTTTATCTCCTGCCCTGTTATTCCCGTCCGTCCTCCGCCGCCGGACTTCTGATGCCGGCCTGCTGCAGTTTTCTTATATGCAGCAGCGGCTCCCTCCTGTGCAGTCTTCCTTTCACCTTTCCATCACTCGTTTCACCCTCCTCAATAAATTCGTACAGCTGCCTTGTCCCTATCTCCCCTGTCTGTATGCTGTATTCAGTAATCTCCAATATTTCCAGCACCTTTCTGCTCCTGTCCCTCAGACGTCCCAGGTGGACCATAATATCCAGCCCTGATGCGATCTGTCTTCTTATTGCTGTCACCGGCAGGTCCATTCCCATGAGCACCATAGTCTCCAGCCTGGATAGCATGTCCTTCGGGCTGTTTCCATGTCCAGTGCTGAGAGAGCCATCATGGCCTGTATTGAGCGCCTGAAGCATATCTATAGCTTCACTCCCTCTGACCTCCCCGACTATGATCCTGTCCGGACGCATACGCAGGCTTGCCTTGATCAGATCCCTGATGGTTATATTATTTCCTCCCCAGGCTCCACGCCTGGATTCCAGACGGACCAGATTTTCCACCCCCTGTATCTGCAGCTCAGCATTATCTTCTATCGTGATCACGCGCTCATCCTTAGGAATATAGTCTGAAAGCACATTTAAAAAGGTTGTCTTGCCTGATCCTGTCCCCCCGCTTATAAATATGTTGTACCCTGCCCTCACCAGATCTCTCAGAAATGCTGACGCCTCCTCCGTTATAGACCCCCACTTAATCAGCTGCTCCATACGCACAGGCTTATCGGGAAACCTTCTGATGGTTATGATCGGTCCGTTTAATGCCGCCGGCCTTAACACCACATTTACCCTTGCACCGTTTTCCAGCCTGGCATCCACGATAGGCTCTGCCTCATTTACTACCCTGTTGCATTTTGCCACTATCTGCTGTACCATATCCTCCAGCTTCTCAGGGCCCGTAAAGCTCTTGTCCCACTTTCTCAGCTGTCCTGCCCGTTCAAGAAAGATTGCCTCAGTGCCATTCACCATGATCTCTGTGATAGTATTGTCATCAAGAAGCTCCTGTAGAATGTCCAGTTTCCTGACTGCATTAAAAAGCTCCCGTCTGAGTTCCCGCCTGAGCGTCAGGCCCAGATATTCCTCCCTGGACAATTCCATTATCAGTTCATCTATCTGCTCATAAATCTCCTCATCGTCCACCTCCTGATTTCTCTCCAGCCTTTCCTGTAGCTGCTTATGAAGGCGTTCTTTCAGCATCTGCAATTTATTTTCCATATGGTCCGCTCCGTTCCTCCTTCACCAGCTTTCTCACATAATCACCCAGTTCCCCCCACAGCAGCTGTTCCAGATAATCTCCCCTTTCTCCAAAGCTGCTGTGGAAAGGCAGCTTCAGCTTACGCGTCTTCTCCATGATGTCCTCATAATCCCACCGCCTTAGCAGTTTTTCATACTGAGCCAGCTTTGAAGCAGACACATGGTCTTCCCTCACAGGCATATATATCCTTCCGCATCTTCTGAGCAGCTCAAAAGCCCCCTCCACATGCTCATCCAGGTCCAGGATGATGGTATTGTATGTACTGAACTGTACGACCTCATCTAAAAGCCCCTCCCAGTCCTTCTGCGTCACATCCCTGATATCATAGGGAGACAGGGCCGGAGGAAGAAAGTCCAGGTTGTGGAAGGTCTGCACAATGCTGTTGAGCTTATAGATGACATTCCCATTTCCCTCCTTTACAAAATACATCAGGTCTGTGATATCAGTGTCAAATTCCTTTCCCAGCAGCTCCTCCATGCCGGAGTATGCCTCCAGATTGATATACAGCACAGTCCTCCCCTGTGCAAGCACCTGCCCCAGTGTAAGTGCAAAGGATGTCTTCAGAGTCCTTCTGACGGGAGAGTAGACCCCGATCAGTTCCACATCCTTTTTCATCACTGCCAGGGGGTCTGCCGCTGCTTCCTGCCTGGAATAGTATCCCATCACCTCTGCTATAAGGCTGTCTGAAGACTGATACTTATAGACAGCCGGATACTCTGCCAGCTCCTCAATAATCTCCCCCTCTGATAAGATCATGATTTTCCGTATATTCATATCCTTTACTTCCGGACACATGGCCTTGGCAGCTATGAGCAGGATCCATATCTCATGCTGGCTGGCATACAGGCCCAGGCTCTTTATATTTGTGAATGCCTGCATCTCAAACGGCATGCCAGGTTTTCCGTTGCTCCTCTCCATCAGATGATAGGCATAGGCTGCCTCCAGATCACAGACGGCAAATATAGGTTTCTTCATCTAATAAATACCTCCTATTGCAAACAATACACTGATGAGTACAGGTACTGAAAAATAAAACTCTCCATCCCTGTCTTCCTTTTTCCTGTAAGGCTCCCATCCATGCCTGTCCGCCATTCTCTCTAAATAACATTTCAAATATCCCAGCCTCTTTAACAGATTACCTCTTTTTATAACCATGACCGCTGCCATCCCCCCTCCTATCAGCAGTGAATAAAACATGCACCAGAATATCCCCGGTATTCCAAGTATGCTGCCAAGTGAGCAGAACAATTTAATGTCCCCCGCGCCGATCATACGGAAGTAATATAAAGGCCACATCAGCACAACAGGAGCTGTCAGTCCTCCCAGGAACCACAGTATACCGCAGACGCCCTGGTCCATGACCTGACAGACAGCTCCCAGGAAGAATCCCGTCAGTATGAGCTCATTGTAGATTTTTCCTTTTGAGACATCCGAGATCACAGCGCTGCACGCCACAAACAGCAGGCATACCTTCTGTAAATATTGCATAGACT
The DNA here is from genome assembly GCA_003148945.1 of Murimonas intestini. Classification (GTDB taxonomy): domain Bacteria; phylum Bacillota; class Clostridia; order Lachnospirales; family Lachnospiraceae; genus Murimonas; species Murimonas intestini. Next base: position 404,315 of record QGGY01000004.1, read on the forward strand.
TACCCCTCCTGACCTCATGTCAGTGGGGGATATATTCCCGCCACTGCCGTTAAGCTTGTTTTTGGCGATTCATCCCTACACCTGCCAAGGTGGGGGATTCCTCACTTATTTCGTTAATTAAACTAATTTCTTGGGATAACACAGGCAGAAACGCCAATAGAATTTGTTTTGTAAGATGCTGCTATTATATCATCCCCTTGCAGGGATTTCAATATGTTTTTGATACTTTATATTATTTTTAGATACATATCATAAACTATATGTTGTATACTAATTCTCGCGAGCAACTTACCCGGCAGACACGCCAGTGCGTTACTGTTCACTCCGTGACCAGTAACACGCTCCGCGATGCACAGAAACGGCAAAATTCGCCGTTTCGCGCTGCAGTCCTCGGGATTTTCGTGCAAGATACGCACGAAAACACCTCGCGGGACGGTGACGTGTGAACAGTAACGCCAGTGCAGCCATCAGCCAGGTAAGTCAATATGCTGATTTCATTTTAATCCGAATTGTGTTACTATCTACATAGACACCGGATCACACTGCAATCCGGATATAGACATCAAGTCTAAGCCCCCCGCGGCAGGTCTGCACTCCGTTTCGGCCGCTGCCTACGGGAATCAATTATCAGAAAGGACAGAAATCAGATGATTACTTTTAACAAGATCGCCCTCTCGGGAGCCCCTAATGCGAGAGATCTGGGAGGATACGAAACTACAGACGGACGGCGTATAAAACCGAAAAGGCTTCTTAGGAGCGGTGAGCTTTCTCGCACCACTGAAGAAGACCGCAGAATACTCACAGAGGAGTATAACCTTAAAACTGTCATAGACTTCAGGACAGATACGGAGCGCCTGGATAAGCCTGAAATCGGAATTCCGGGAGTAGAATTTATCCATCTGCCAATCATTGATGAGAGCACACTTGGCATTACAAGAGAAAAACCTGCAGAGCGTGAGATGTTTGGCGACCTGTTCGGAGAACTTGCCAAAAAGAACCAGTCCCCTGAAGAATATATGGCATCTGTCTATCAGTCTATCTGTACTACAGATTTTTCCCTGAAGCAGTACGGCAGATTCTTTGAAATCCTGCTGAATCAGACAGACGGGGCTGTATTGTGGCACTGCAGCGCAGGCAAGGACCGGGTGGGCCTGGGTACGGCGCTCCTGTTCCTGGCTCTTGATGTTCCCCAAGAAATCATCATTGAAGATTATCTGTTTACAGGGACCTGCCTGCAGGCTGAGATTGATGCTGCAGCCTCTCTTTTGGCTCCCAGGATGCCGGATGTTGATACTGCCAGTCTGGTACAATGCCTTCTGGGTGTCAGACGAAGCTATATAGATACCCTCTTTGATACTATTTCCCGCACAGAAAAACCTGTTTCTGAATTTCTCCGGGATACTGTAAATCTGGATAAGCAAAAGATCCTTGACCTGAAAAAACTTTATCTTGAAAACAAATAAGATATGCCTAGTACTACATCCAGCAAATACTTTTATGGTATACTGGCGGAAATAGCCGGGGCTGCTGCATTATCTGCAGCAGCCCCTTTATAAGTACTTACATCCAGCAATCCCGTACAGCATCACAACTCCCGGCACCCCTAAAGTGCTCACCGCTGCCACACTGAAAGGATTTAAGCCCACAGTGATGTCGATCCGGGCCTTTTGGAAGCATGTGTTCAGCACCATGATAAGCGCGATCCCCAGCGCCATGCGGACTAATATCCGCATCAGCAGCGGCTGGCTCTGTTCCTCCTCCTGGTCTTTTTTTCCGTCCATAGGCACATCCTGTCCACACTTTTATTCTATCCTATGTCTCATATAACCCGGCTAGAACTTAAATACTGCTGCCCCATACGAAGGAAGCGGATATGCAAAGGAAAAAGGCTTCCCGTCACATTCACTTTTGACTGCCTTATATATCTCCTCCTTTGGCTGTCCCGATCCGCCGTATCTGCTCTCATCACTGTTCAAAATGAGCCTGTACTGCTTCCTTCTCGGTACTCCCACCCTGTAATCCGGCCTTTCCACCGGAGTAAAGTTTATAACAAAAAGCAGGTTATTCTTCCCATCTTTAGAATGCCTGATAAAGCTGAAAATGCTCCTGGAATTGTCATCTGCGTTCACCCACTCAAATCCCTCAGGATAAATGTCAGCATCATACAGGGCTTTATTTTTCTTATAAATCAGAAGAAGGTCCCGCATAAACTGCTGCAGCTGCTGATGCTTTTCTTCCCCCAGAAGGTACCAGTCAAGCTCTCTGGCCTCGCTCCACTCCTGAAACTGCCCGAAATCCTGGCCCATGAATAAAAGCTTCTTGCCCGGATGTCCCATCATATAAGAATATCCTGCTTTCAGATTTGCAAATTTATCATCATATGTGCCAGGCATTTTATTGATCATAGAGCATTTAAGATGCACCACCTCATCATGTGAAAGTACCAGAATATACTTCTCCGCATAGGCATAGCTCATTGAAAATGTCATTTTGTTGTGGTTAAACTGCCTGAAATAAGGATCCAGCTTCATATATTCCAGGAAATCATGCATCCAGCCCATATTCCACTTCATGGAAAATCCCAGGCCTTCCTCCTCCGGCTTCCCTGTCACCTTAGGCCACGCCGTAGATTCCTCGGCGATCATCATAGTCCCATGGTTGCGCCCCAATACGACACTGTTAAGATGCTTGAAGAATTCGATAGCCTCAAGATTCTTATTGCCTCCGTATTTATTAGGTATCCACTGTCCGTTTTCCCGTCCGTAATCCAGATACAGTATCGACGCCACAGCATCCACCCTCAGCCCGTCCACATGATATTGTTCAATCCAGAACAATGCGTTAGATATGAGGAAATTCTTAACCTGTGGTTTCCCAAAGTCAAACACCTTCGTCCCCCAGTCAGGGTGCTCCCCCTTCCTGGGATCTGCATATTCATAGAGGCAGGTGCCGTCAAACTCTGCCAGCCCCTGGGCATCCTTTGGAAAATGCGCCGGGACCCAGTCCAGAATGACCCCGATCTTATTTTTGTGCAGATAATTAACCAGGTACATAAAATCTGAGGGAGAGCCATGCCTTGAGGTTGGTGCAAAATATCCCGTCACCTGATATCCCCAGGAACCGTCAAAGGGATGCTCTGCTATTCCCATCAGTTCTACGTGAGTGTAGCCCATATCCTTCACATAGTCCACAAGCGCATGTGCAAATTCCTTGTAATTATAATATCCGTCTTCATTACCCGGTCCTGCCGGATGCTTTTTCCATGAACCGGGATGTACCTCATAGATTGAGACAGGTATCTCATCTGTGTTCTGTGACGCCCTCTTTTCCATCCAGGCCGCATCACTCCATTTAAATTTTGTCAGGTCAGCAACCCTTGAAGCTGTACCCGGACGCATCTCTGCATAATTTGCATATGGGTCCGCCTTATACAGGCCTCTGTGGTCCTTAGTTGTTATGTAATATTTATAAAGGTCACCCGCCTTTGCCCCCGGCACGAATAATTCATAAATTCCTGACGGCCCGGCCTTCTCCATAGGCAGGCTGCTCTCATCCCATCCATTGAATTCTCCGATCACGTGGACTTCCTCCGCATTCGGAGCCCAGACGGCGAAAAATACGCCGTCCTTTCCCTTACTTTTAACTGGGTGTGCACCCAGCTTTTTATAGAGGTCATAATGTGTGGCCTGACCGAAAAGATACTGGTCTAATTCTCCTATCCGGAATGGCTCCTGTGCTTTTTTTCTCTGATTTCCCGCTTTTTTTGTTCCCGCTGATTTAGCCGATGCTGTCTTTCCCTTTGGATTCTGTGAGTTCTGCTTTTTTTCCATAAGACTTCTCCTGCCTTTTCTTTCTACTTATATACTCTGCCCTTATTCAGGCTGTATCTCTCTGCAATTCTGATTTAAACGTAACTGTTCAGTACCCTCACAGTTACATGCAGAAATCCATTTAAAATCGCTTACAGCGATGGGACTTCTGCACTCTTGAATCATGTTCTCACGGTCTGTGCAGTAAATGCACAGACCTGCTGAATAGTTACGTTAAAACAAACTGCTATACTCCCTGCTGCCGGAAGGTGTGCCTTTATTTTCCCATTCTGAACCTGGTATTTCTGTCCCGTGAATGCATCTGTACCGTACTCTGCGCTTACAGGTACAGGAATCTCTGCATCTGCCGGCTTGTCGTCGTTATTGACTGCCGTGATAACAGCCTCTTCCCCCGCTATCCTGGCAAAGGCATACTGCCTGTTTGTCAGCAGCAGCTCTCTGTAGCTGCCCTCCGTCAGAGCCTTATTCCCTCTGTGCAGCCTGCCGAGAGCCATGATATGCTTAGTCAGCTCTTTGTGGCGGTTTTCCTTTTCACACTCATCCAGGATCAGTCTTGGGCGCATGCCTTCGTCATTGGCTCCCTCCTTCTTTCCTTCAATACCCCATTCTGAACCATAGTAAACGGAAGGAATGCCTGGAAGTGTATATAAAAGTGTATACACAGGATAAACATGTTCCTTATCATTTAATTTACTCATTATCCTGTCAACATCATGGTTATCCACAAATGAATAGAGTGTCCTGCCCCTGTAGATTCCCCCGTTCTCATCAAATTCCCTTCTGATCGTGTGCGCGATCTCAAAGTAATTGTGATCATTATGCCCTGAATAAAGGCCTTTGTGGAGCTCATAGTTTGTAGTTGAGTGGAGCATCTCATCATTCACCCATCTGGAATAGTCCCCGTGTATCACCTCTCCCATGAGCCAGAAATCAGGCTTCTCCTGTGAGGTCCTCCGGCGCATCTCCTTCATAAAGTCAAATTCCAGGCAGTCTGCACAGTCCAGTCTGATGCCGTCTATATCAAATTCACTGATCCAGAAGCTGATGACATCAAACAGATAGTCCCTCACTGCAGGCTCTTTCAGGTTCAGATTTACCAGCTCATAGCAGTTTCTCCAGGCCTCGTATCCAAATCCGTCATTATATGGAGAATTCCATCCAAAGTTAATTCCTTTATACCAGTTTCTGAAGGAAGATCCCTCTCTGTTCTGCTGAATATCCTTAAATGCGTGGAACTCTCTCCCAGTATGGTTGAAAACCCCGTCCACGACCACCCTGATCCCTTCTTCATGTGCCAGGGAAACAAATTTTTTAAAGTCCTCATTGTCCCCCAGCCTCCTGTCTACTTTTTTGTAGTCCTTTGTGTCATATCCGTGGGTAGTGGATTCAAATAAGGGGCCAATATATATGGCTGTGCATCCCAAGTCCCTGATATGGGGAATCCAGTCAAACAGTTCCTCCATACGGTGAACTGTCTCCTCCTCCCTGTTCTCCTTTGGCGCCCCTAAAAGCCCCAGAGGATAGATATGATAAAATACTGCTTCATTGTACCAAGTTCCCATTTCTATATGCCTCCATGAATTGTTATTTTCCAGTTACTATTCACACGTCACCATCCCTCGAGGTGTTTTCGTGCGTATTTTGCACGAAAATCCCGAGAGCCGCAGCGCGAAACGGCGTTTTGGGCCGTTTCTGTGCATCGCGAAGCGTGTTACTGGTCACGGAGTGAACAGTAACATTTTTACGCCCGTATGTCAGGAATATATTCCATACATAAACTGGTCCACCAGAGATTTCTTTATCTCTTCGTCCATAAACCTGTCTGTGTCACTCTGCTCATAGGCAAGCAGGATATAGTGATTCAGGATACCGATAAATCCTATTGCAAACTGCTCCTGGCGTCCTCTCATATTTCCCAGTTTTTCCGATGCCCGCTCAAATATACTAACTATCATATTATAAAAATCTGTGATCAGAGGTTTGACCGCCAGATATGCTTCATTTTCCCTTGCTGAATAAAACAACGCCATCATCAGCCTGCACATTTTATTTTCACGGGCGGCATAATCCAGATAAGCGGATGCCGTCCGATACAGAGTCTGAGGGACATCCCCGTCATAGTAGGAGGCTGCTTCTATCTTCTCCTTAAGGCAGGCATATTTCGTGCTCATCAGCGTCTCAAGAAGACCGAATTTGCTTCCAAAGTAATAATAGAGTGTGGGTTTTGTGATCCCGGATCTTTCAGCTATCTCCTGTACGCCCACTGCATCATACCCTTTGGCGTAAAACAGCTCGAGAGCACATTCCAAAATTCGTTCTTTATTTTCCATGCTAAGCCTCCTTTTCTATATTATACCGTTCGGTATATAATGTGTCAACAAAAAGCTGCAGGACTGTATACCCAACGGTATGCGGCTCCTGCAGCTCTTAAATATCTGCTTATTTATAGGACACTATTTAAAATCTTTTTCAAAAAGGATGATCCTGTCTTCCTCATCATATCTCTTATGGGTGAGGATCATCATAAGCTTGCGCAGGCCAAAGCGTTCGCTGCGCTTAATAGCGTTATCCACGATCTCTTTTACATCTAATATAGTTACAGGCTGTTCTGCTGACTGGCAGTCCCCGATCTTGTTATACAGTGCAAGTATTGCCACCTCATCGATCCTGTAATCCAGGTCATTTGCATACATTTTGCCGAAGGTTACAAGCTCATCATTTGTAAATACAGGTACTGTAAGTTCTGCTGTGAATTTCTCGGCAAATTCAGGATTATCAGCCATCATTTCCTTTAAGTAGCGTCTCTCATCCTCCAGAATGATCACAAGCCCGTCTGTACGGAATTCCATAGCCTTGCTCAGCTGTCTGACTGTCTCATCCTCAAGGTCACCTGCCTCCTCAATGATCAGGAACCCTCCCGCTATTTTAGCTACGGTAGAAGGTATATCCTTTTTATTAAGATCCTCCGCATATATCTTGGCTATTCTGGCAGCTTTCTCACCTTTTTCATGGCTTACGGCCTTTGCAAATTTCATTGCAAGGGTGGTCCTTCCGCTTCCCTGCATTCCTGTAATCACAAGATTTCCGCTTCTTGAAGTCTTGTCCTGTCTGACCTTTGTGAGAACTTCATCCAGCGCCTCTAAGATCTGAGGTTCCATACCCTGTACAGCTGCAAAATAGGAAAACAGATATCTCTGAGCGCCTGTCAGGCCTCTCTGCCTTGGCATAACAGATTTATATGCCTCCTGTGTTGAGGTAGTGCCTGAAGTATTCCATACACGGTCCTGTTCCGGCTCATCCTCCTGGCTCTCATCCTGTGTATATTCATCCTCATATCCATCCTGGCCATGATATGCCGGGGACTCTTCCTCAGCGCTGTCCTCATGGCCTTCCTGATCCTGTGAGGATACCTGCCTGATCGCCTCCTGGACAGCCGCACTCAGATCCATGGTATTCATCATGTCTGCCCTGTTCTCCTTAGGAGGATGCAGCGATGCATTCTTCAGTATATCTATATCCTTAGAAAGATCCACTGTCTGCTGGGTGACCGGTGACTGCCCTGTATATCCCAGGGACTGGCCGGCACTTCCGTCCTCATACCCATCTTCACCGCTGTACTCAGAGTCCTCATAATCCTCTTCACCGTACTCTGCGTCTTCGTAATCATCTTCACTGTACTGCTCATCCTCATATTCGTCTTCGCCGTACTCCGCATCGTCATCGCTGTACTGCTCATCTTCATATTCGTCTTCGCTGTACTCCGCGTCTTCATATTCGTCTTCGCCGTACTCCGCATCGTCATATTCGTCTTCGCTGTACTGCTCATCTTCATATTCGTCTTCGCCGTACTCTGCGTCTTCATATTCGTCATCGCTGTACTGTTCATCTTCATATTCATCTTCGCCGTACTCTGCGTCTTCGTAATCGTCCTGGCTGTACTCTTCATCATCAGCACCGGATTCATCATCCTGGCTTCCCATAGACATGAGCACGTCGTCAATGGAGAGCTGTCCTGTTATCTGCTCTTCCTCAAATTCAGGGCCTGCTTCTTCCTCAGGCTCCGGCGTCTGGCTGCCTTCTTCCGTATCTGCAGGAGGCTTTTCAAACATATAATCCTCCTCACTCGTCTCATTTATCCCGTACTCATCCTGGACAGGCTTTTCGTCTGTGCCGGCATCTTCTGCCGGGGCTGTCTGGCTCTTTAGGTTCTCCGGCATTTCTACCTTTTCCAGAGGCTTAATTGTCGTGGGCGCTGCCTTCTTCATGCGTTCTACCGCCTCTTTAGCGCCATTTAAGCTGCCTTCAGCAGCCTCCACTTTAGGAGCGATGATTTCCTCTATATTTTCTTCTTCCGTCGGCACCTTAGCAGCCGCCGTCTCTTCTTCTAATGATTCTATATTAAGAGAGCGAAGCTTCTCCGGGTCATGATCCGGTGTCTTCTTAATATCTGATACAAGCTCTCTCATGCTCTTTGCCAGTTCAGCCTGAAGCTCAACAGTATCATACCTGGCCTGGCCCGGAGCATTTGGCTTCTCCGGCGCGTAACCGCTGCTGGCAGTCCCGGCCTCAAATCCCCAGTCATCGTCTATATTCCTGGACGCACTTGCAGCAGCATGATGAGATACTTCATGTGCCAGCTCTCTCTCTGTCTGCATGATAATATTCTGGGTGAGCGCTTCCTCCTCAGAACTTGGCAGTTTCTGGGCAATCACCTTCTCGATCTGGGGAACAGCTGCTTCAACCGCCTCTTCCTTCTCCATTGCAGTCTCAAACCTGCGGTCATAGATAGCCTGCTGCTCAGTTGTGAGCTGGGCATATTTCTGCTTCAGCTCCAGCGCCTTTATCACGTATGGGCCGCTGTGGAACCACAATACAAGATCATCGCATGTCTCTATACATTTATCTGCGATCCCTGCCTTACTGTACAGCTTGGCCAGCTCATAGGCCCACTTCTCTGTGTACTCCCGTTCTTTATATTCTTCAAGAATAGCGATCTGGTCCTCTATGGAAGACCCTCTGCCTTTATATATCTTATATTTTAAAATATATCTGCTGTTGTCATTGGGAGCTGCATTGATAAAATCTCCGTAATACTCCACAGCCTCATCAAATTCCTTCATTTTAACTGAGATCTCTACCAGCCTGTACAGAATAGTACGGCTGCCTGATGAGCGTGCAAAGGCTCTAAGAAGGATTTCCCTGGCATCCTCCAGCCTGTCGTTTGCCTCGAAAATTTCGCTGACCATACAGAGAGTCCTTACATTCCTGACCCTTTTCCACTCAATGGTATCTGCAATATCGGCAGCATTCTTATAATCCTGTTTATCAATTAACTTCTTAATCTCTTCCAACTTAAGATTATATTCGTATTTATCCAACTTGTTCACCTCTTATTTATCCTAAACATACACCGGCCAGATCATCACCGGCCTTATCCCCTGCTTAACATGCCTGATTCAGGCAATACTTCTCAGGTAAGTTTACCATACCTCATTTGGCTTGTCAAAACAAACGATAGCGGTTAAGAAAAAACTAATGTTACTATATTATCTCAGCTTAGACAATGAATGGCCGGGCAGCCGCAGCTGTCCAGCCATAAATGCTTAGCGTATTTAAAATTCCTTCCTGCCGCGGCAGTCCGCTATCTCCATCATTTCACGGTACTTGGCTACCGTCCTTCTGGATATCTTCAGGCCCTGTACGGCCAGCAGCTCTGCCAGCACAGAATCGCTGTAAGGTTTTTTCTTATCTTCATTCTTAATAAGTTCACCAAGCTGGGTTCTGACCTTTACAGCGCTGACGGGATCATCTTTTCCGCTTATACTCTTAGCAAAGAAAAAGCTTAAGGGAAACAGACCGTAGCAGCACTGCAGGTATTTCTCATTTACTGCCCTGCTCACAGTGGAAACGCTCAGATCCAGCCGCTGGGCGGCTTCTGTCATGGTAAATGGGCGAAGCGCCTTATCCCCGGAAGTAAAAAACTCCTGATGCACATCCAGGATGCATTTTGTAATATCCATCAGTGTTGTGTTTCTCCTCCTGATGTTTTCCTGAAGCTTTCGTGCCTGCCCAAGCTTCTGACAGAGATACTCCTTTGTTTCTTCCGGACATTCCCCCTTCATCATCTGCACATAATCTTCGTTTATCCGAACCGCCGGATATACGTAGTCGTTTGTCAGAATCTCAAATCCATGGTGAAATTTAACTACGGTAACATCCGGTATGATATATCTGGATATCCCGCCATTTCCAAATCCCTGGGCCGGCCTGGGATTCAGGCTGCGTATCCGCTTCTGTGCATCCATGACCTCCTTAACAGGTATTTTTAATTCCTTTGCAATTAAGGGAAGGTGGTTTTTACCCAGCTGCTCCAGATAGCCGCTCACTATTTTACATTCTGTTCTACATTCATAATCCGCCCTTTTCAGCTGAAGCAAAAGGCATTCCTTCAGGGAATCGGCACAGATGCCCGCAGGTTCCAGCGTTTTCATGATTTCCAGACAACGCTGTACCTCCTTTACAGATATACCAAGCCTGGAGGCTGTCTCGTCAGCAGGGCAGGTATAATACCCCCTGTCGTCCAGGCTCTCTGCTATATACTCAAACACCTGCATTTCCCTGTCTGAATATCCCTCTCCGATCAGCTGCTGCATCAACGCTTCCTTCAGACCGCTCTCCCTGCTCCCTGAAATATTGTTAAAATCAAAGCCGTCAGCAGCCTTTTTCTCCAGGTGATAGTAGAAGCGGTTCTGTTCATCCAGTTCAGACAGCCACTCCAGCTTTTTCAGCCGCTCTTCATCCTTATTTTGTGGATACTGTTCTTCTGCGTCAATTAATGGATTTTCAAGAGTCTGCTCCCTTATATAATCAGAGAGCTCCTGAGCGCTCATCTGTAATATTTCCACCGACTGGATCATTTCCTGTGAGAGCACCTGCCTCTGGCTCTGTTCTAAATAAGCTTCCATACTATTCCCCGTCCTTTACATCAAAAGTCCTGCTACCTGCCCGTTTCATCTGTCTGTAAATAGTATAAGCCGAAGGAGCCTCCTTCTGCAAGCCTTTTAGGAATAGATTTGTTACACTCTGTTTTTCATAAAATCTGCAACTGCTTTCTGTATCTCCGGGTCTTCTCCAAAAAATCCTTCATTATTACACAGGAGCAGAGCCTTTACCCCCTTCTGTGTCAGTTTTTCAAAAAAGCGGACACTCTGGTTCATTGGTATCTGTATACCGCATTCATATATTCCATGGACGATCACAGAAGGTGCACTGTTTTCTGTCACATGGGACACCGGGCTGATATCTATAGCTCTCTGCAGGATATCCTGGTATTCCGGTTCATTCATATGTGCCTTCAGGCTGGCAAGGCCTTTTCCCTCTCCGCTGTAATCAAACATATATCCCGGCGGTGCAAAAGGACCGTCTGAATTCATGACCCTTTCTATCTGTCCCGGATATTGGTGGAAAATATCCTCGCCGAATCCAAGGGCATCAGTCCACGGGAAATAAATAGCCGCGGCCTTTATCCGGCTGTTATATGAAGTATTTCCCCCAATATCTCCTTCTGTATCCGGCTCTCCATTTGTAGCCGCGATAAAAGCAGACAGGTGGCCTCCGCAGGAACCTCCCATGATCCCTATCCGCTCCATGTCTATCCCGTATTCTGCCGCATGCGCCTTCAAAAAGCGTATTGCCCCCTTTACATCATACATAAGGCCCGGCCAGCGGTTAGGAGGCGTGGCACGGTAGTCAACAGCTGCCATAGCATAGCCCTCATCCAGAATACGTCCTGTCAGTCTCTCAAAGCAGTCGTAGTCTCCTCCATGTCCATGTATCCCCACAATGCAGGGGTATGGCGCCTTTCCTTTTTGAGGGAGCTTCAGATTCAGCATCAGGTCCATTGTGTTATAAGGGCCTGCATCCGGGAACCCTTCCTGGCACTTCTCTACAGGCACCGTTGCCACCCACTGGTCCTGAAAATCAATATCCCGGACAGAAGTTTTATTATACCAGTGCCTGTGCGGATGCAGCCACGGTCTGCCCGCTGCAAATTTCTTCCGCTCCGGCATGGAGGCACAGAGCTTAAATTCAGCCATTCCATGGGCCGTAACAGTTACCTGGCTGCCTGCGGTTTTCTTTATTACATCAAAGTTTTTTGTTTTATATATAATGGTTTCTTTATCCAGAGGATATACTTGTGTGCATGGATATCTGTGCCATTTTTCCCCCAGATACACATAGACAGCACGTTTAAATACATACAGCATCCCAGGGCCGCTCATGCCTTCCACTGACAGTGTTCCCTGAAATTCCGTCACATTTGCGGCGATCACCGGCAGCTTCAGCACTGAGCCCCCTGTATGCAGGCCGATCACCGGGTTTTTATCTCCGATACATTCCGGCTGCTGATACATTTTTTCAGCACAAAATACACTGAGCCTCAGACGGCTTTTCGCCTGCACCAGCTGTGACAATGCCTCCAGGGTAAAGTCCAGATGCAGGGGCGTCTGGCTATCCAGCTTTGCCAGGTCATCTGAAAGTCCCGGGTGATACGGGAGACCCATAGACATATAAGCCCTGTGCCTTCCGTATTTTGCATGGGAAGCCCTCATAGCTCCCTCTGTCAGAAAGCACGTGCTTCCATCGGGATATACTTCCTCCAGAACGGCCAGGAACAGGCCGTCCCTGCATTCCGAAGTCACATCCAGCTCCAGAGTGGGGATTCCCGTTATTTCCACAGGCTTTTCAAATGCAGCTGTAGTAAATGTCAGGCATTTTCTGGATTCTTCAAAAAAACCGCCCTCAATCCTGCGGTCCAGTGTGCCCATTGGCCCGTACAGCCTGATATCTCTGTTCATCCTGTATTTTATGACAGACGGATTCTGCTCTTCGCACTCCAGGAGTGACCCGTCGTAGCAGCTGTCTATGGTGCCGCTCTTCTCCTGGCTTAAATATAGAGATGACACCACCTGGCTGTCCAGCGGAAGGTCAGCAGCATATTTCCACTCCCGTCCCCGCTCTTCCCCGCGTGTATAGTAACGTACCGGCGGCTCTGTAAAGCACCCGTTCTCTATGCCTTTCAGCGCATAGTCAAAGAACCTGACATACTCTTCTTCCCACGGAAAAACGCTGTTTGGAAGATCTGAGGGCTTATCATTGCAGTGATACATCTCGCAGTGGCGCCACGGTCCGATCAGAAGCTTGCCGTCAAAAACTTTATAGGCATACACTGCCCCTGCAGCCCCCGGATCATACCAGGCCCCGTTTTTATAATATTTTATGTCACTGTACCGGATAGAATCCATCCTCTCCCATATGGAGATATCCCGCTGGGGTGCACAGCCAAACTTTGGATTCACCGTATCCCGGTGCATATTCGGAAAATACTGTCCCAGAAATCCCAGGTTTGTCACATGGTCTCTCTGTGCTTCTTCCAGCAGAGTTTTATCTGTGTCTGCATCTACCGGAGTCCCCACCGGCTCAGGCGGTGCTCCGTGTATAAACTCAATATGTCTGGATGCCCCGTTTGGGTAATCCTGATAATAAAAATCCGGATGACAGTCACATGGTATAACCGCCCGAAGCGGCGCCGGCCGCTCGGCAGCCGTCAGATCCTGGATAAATCCATTATTTGATCCTCCCAGCATGCCAAAGCTTCCGCTGCACCAGGGCTCCCCTGCCATTTCTTCCATCAGTATTTTCAGGTCCTTTGCTTCCGTCCGGCTGTGAAATCCATCATTTCTTCCAAAGGAGGCGCCAATTCCCCGCAGATCCGGCAAAACCAGGGCATACCCGTTCTCCAGAAGTTTCTGCAGAACGCCCTTCATTTCTTCAAAGCGCTCCCTGCGCGTTCCCCTGCCGGCATACATGATCGCCGGTACCTTTTCTTTTATCTGCGGCAGATACAGATCTGCTGCCAGCCGGACGCCGTCCATTCCCCTGTAATATTTTGAAATACGGGTATAATTCAGCATTTTCGCATCCTTTCAGTGTATTTTTTATTCTGCAAAAGACAGATCCTTTACATAGATACCAAACTGGTCAAATACCTTATAATTCTGTATTGCAGAGTCGTAAGCGCTCATGCGGTTTAAATATACCATGCCGTACAGAGGCACTTCTTCCTCGATCAGATCCCAAAGCTCTTTTGTGAGTGTCATCCTCTCTTCGTCAGTCTCAGCGCTGGAAGCGGTATTGCACAGCTCTGCCATCTTATCGTACTCTGGCCCTGACCATCCCTGGAAATTCAGTCCTGTCAAAAAGGCTGTCATACTGTCCAGCCCATAACCGCTCGGAGCAGAACAGCTCATGATACCAATATCCCAGCCGGTTGGATCTCCCATAGCGCTCCAGAATACTCCCTGGTCCACACTTGTGATCTCAGCTGTAATCCCCAGTTCAGCCAGATTTGCCTGAAGTACCTGTGCCATTAATTCCTCTGCTGCCAGTCCACCGTACAAAATGGTGACAGGCTTATCAGGTACGCCCGCAGCTCCGGCCAGCTCTTTAGCCTTATCCATATCCTGTCCATACATGGGATTTGTCCAGCTGGCATCATAGTCCGCCATACCTGAAGACCACACACCTGCTGCCGGAAGGTTAAGCCCGTTAAAGCCTGCATTATTCATAGCCTCATTATCCACAGAATAGGCTACAGCCTGACGCAGTTCCTTTGATGCAAACGGTGAATTTTCTGTCATGTTAAAGAACAGGCACTCTGTATTAAATGCAGGTTTAGTGATTACCTCATAACCGTCCATACCGGAAATATAGTCAAAGTCGCTGATCTGCAGCACTTTATTAAAATCGACCTCGCCCGCCATCAGGGCGTTAGTACGCTGAGAGCCTTCAGCAATTACATTAAAGGTGACCTCTTTTATTCCTTCCGGAGCCCCTCCCCAGTAATCTTCATTTGCAGTCAGGGTATAACTGACGCCCGGCACACTGCTCTCAAATTTATACGGTCCTGTCCCTACAGGTTTTGTAGCCATTCCGTCGCCGCTCTCGTTGTATGATTCTTCATTAACAATGTTCAGGAAGCTTAACTTTGAGAGGTTAAATGCATTTGTCTGGGTAAAAGCCAGTTCTACCGTATAGTCATCCACAACCTTGCAGTTCTCCAGATCCAGATAAGTAACCACGCCTGTGGTATTTGCATCCTCGCAGTTCAGCTTCAGGGTAAAAAGGACATCAGCCGCAGTAAAGTCACGTCCGTCATGGTATTTTACTCCTTCACGCAGATGGAACGTGATATGTGTGGGATCAGTCTGCTCCCAGCTTGTTGCCAGCTGTGGGGTCATCTCCATATCATATCCAAAGCGGAACAGTCCCTCATACACCTGATAATTAATATCTGTCCTGCAGTCTACAGTAGCTCCTGTAGGCGCCAGTGTACCGCAGTCTGCCTCCTCCGCGATCACCAGGGCGTCTTTTGCAAAAGCAGTAGTACCGCTGGCTGCCGCCAGGACCATTGCCGCTGCCACACTCAAAAACCTTGCATTTCTCTTCTTCATTTTCATTTCCTCCTTTTTTATAGCTTTTCTTTTTTATCCATCAGTTCCTCTGCCTTTTGGCAGGCAACATAATGATTCTTTCTGATCTCCACAAGCTGCTGTTCCCTGTGGCATTCCTCAGACGCATAAGGGCATCTGGCTGCAAAGCGGCAGCCTGGTTTTGGATTGATCGGGGAAGTTATCTCCCCTTTTAGCAATATCCTGTTCCTGGGTGCATGTACATCCGGTACAGGGATAGCTGACAGCAGCGCCTTCGTATAAGGATGGCTGGGGCTGGCAAATAATTCATCTGACGGGGCCTTCTCTACTACCTGTCCAAGATACATGACCATAATGTCATCAGAAAAATACTTGACAACCGACAGATCATGGGTGATGAACAGATATGTCAGTCCGCGTTCTTCCTGCAGGTCCAGCATCAGATTCAGTACCTGGGCCTGTATGGACACATCCAGAGCCGATACAGGTTCATCACATACGATAAATTTTGGATTTAAAGCCAGGGCACGGGCAATTCCAATTCTCTGCCTGCGGCCTCCGTCCAGTTCATGAGGATAGGAATTTTCCAGCCTCTCGGCAAGTCCCACTGTATCCATCAGGCGTTTTGTCTCCTTATACATCTCTGCCCTGGATATACCGCCTTTCAGGAGCAGAGGCTCCATAATGATCTCACTTACACTCATACGGGGATTCAAGGAAGAGTATGGGTCCTGGAAAATTATCTGCATATCCTCTCTCAGGGTACGGAGCTTCGCCTTATCCACATGGGTTACATCCTCCCCGTGAAATAAAATCTGTCCATCTGTAGAGTCAAGTAAATGGAGGACCACTCGTCCCAGGGTAGATTTTCCGCATCCGGACTCCCCCACCACACCAAGTGTTTTTCCTGTCTGGATACTGAAGTTAACATTATCAACCGCATGCAGATAGCCTTTCGGCGTATTAAAATATTTTTTCAGGTTCCTGACTTCCAGGGAAATATCTGTCATCTTTCCTCACCTCCCGCCCTTACACATTTTACAAAATGTCCCGGCCTGAATTCCTTTATTTCCGGATCCTTCTTTCCGCACTCGTCTTTTGCAAACGGACATCTTTCCCGGAACTTACATCCCTCCGGCAGATTTGTCGGATCAGGCATCAGCCCGTCAATCGGCTTTAATCTTTTTTCTGTTCCATTCAGTCTGGGCAGGGAATTAAACAGCCCCACTGTATAGGGATGGCCTGCATGGTCAAACACTTCCTCTGTTGTCCCCTGCTCTACGATCTCCCCTGCATAGACAACTGCCACTCTGTCGCACATGCCTGCCACTATACCCAGGTCATGGGTGATCAATATCATAGATGTATCCAATTTTTCCTTCAGGGAGTCCATCATATCCAGCACCTGGGCCTGGATCGTCACATCAAGCGCTGTGGTGGGCTCGTCCGCCAGCAGCAGTTCCGGCCGGCAGGCCAGCGCCATGGCGATGACTACTCTCTGCTTCATTCCGCCTGAAAACTGGTGAGGGTATTCACTGTACCTCTCTCCCGGTATTCCTACCATCTCCAGCATATCCACAGCCCTTTTCTCCACTTCCGCTTTTGACAGCTTTTCATGCAGGCTGATTGCCTCTGCGATCTGCTTCCCTACTGTCTCAATGGGGTTTAAGGCCGTCATGGGATCCTGGAATATCATGGCTATTTTATTTCCTCGGATCTTGCGCATTTTACCTTCACTGAGTTTCAGCATATCTTCGCCGTCAAAATAGATCCTGCCCCCGCGTACTTTTGCAGGAGGATCAGGCAATATTCGCAGGATTGCTTTAGCAATGGTGGTTTTTCCCGCGCCTGTCTCACCTACCAGTCCCAGAGTCTCTCCTTTGCCCAGCTGGAGATTTACATGATTTACTGCCTTCACCACGGCTTCATCCGTATCATACTCCACCACCAGGTCCTCTATTTTTAATAATTCCTCTTTTTTCTGTCCGCTCATGTTCTGACCTCCTAATTCTTCATCTTCGGGTCAAGTGCATCCCGAAGTCCGTCCCCCAGCAAATTGAATGCCAGTACACTTGCCATGATGCAGATACCCGGTATGATGACCAGATATCCATAATCCCTCATGTAGCTTCTGCCTGCGCTTAACATGGCTCCCCACTCAGGCAGGGGCGGCTGTGCCCCCAGGCCTATAAAGCTTAATGTAGCTGCGGCAAGGATGGAGTTTCCAATATTCATGGTGATGGACACGATCAGCGGTGCAAATGCATTTGGAATAATGTGCTTTAAAACAATGCGCGGATCACTGGCGTTGATTGCCCGGGCTGCCTCCACATATTCCCGTTCCCTGACTGTCAGGATCTGTGCCCTGATCATGCGGGCATATTCCGCCATAGTGGAGATTCCAATAGCCAGGATCGCATTATTAAGGCCAGGGCCAAGAGCGGCGGCCAGGGCGATGGAAAGCAGCATGGCCGGAACTGACTGATAGATATCCAGCATACGCATCAGCACATTATCCACTTTTCCCCCGTAAAATCCTGCAATCGATCCAAAGGTGATTCCCAGGACAGATGCAATTGCCACCGACAGCACGCCGATCCTGAGAGACTGCCTTGTACCATAGATCAGCCGGCTTAAGATATCCCGTCCCAGGTTATCCGTTCCCAGCAGATGAGCTTTGCCGGGAGCCTGAAAAGTTGATGTCAGATCCTGCGCCTCATATGCATAAGGCGCAAGCAGCGGAGCGAAAATTGCTGCCAGAACCAGCAGAATGATAACAACCAATCCTGCAACAGCCAGCTTGTTTTTAAACAGACGGTGAAGAATTTCTCTTGTATGGGACTTTTTCTTCTTTTTCATTCCTTCTTATCCCCCTTTCCGGCCTTTCTTTTCCTTGTGCTTCCTGCATACTGGGAACGTATACGCGGGTCAACAAATGCATACACAATATCCACCAGCAGCATGATCAGACAAAAGCAGATTGAAATGAACAGCACGCCTCCCTGTATTACAGGATAGTCTCTTTTAGAGATAGCGTCTGTAAGATATGTTCCCATTCCAGGTATGGAAAAAATAGTCTCAATGATAAGAGTCCCGCCCAGGGAGCTCCCAAACATACCTCCCATAACTGTAATAATTGGAATCAGTGCATTCTTCAGCGCATGCCTGAAGATGACCTTCCTCTCTGTCTGCCCTTTGGCACGGGCAGTGGTAATATAGTCCTGACGTATCACTTCCAGCATGCCTGACCTTGTCTGTCTGGCCAGTCCGGCAGCTCCGCCTATGGCTCCCGCCAGGCAGGGCAGTATGTAACCCGTCCACGACTTGATCCCTACAGCAGGCAGCCACCCCAGCTTCAGCGCAAAGAAGGATACAAGAATCAATGCAAACCAGAATCCGGGCATAGACACACAGAACAGGGACGCAAACATAGCCGTGTTATCAATCCAGGTATAATGATGTGTAGCCGCCAGCACCCCAAGGGGTATTCCGATACACGCGGCAATCAGTATGCTGATACCTGCAATTCGCAGCGTATACGGCAGCCTGGCCTTGATCTGCTCCTTTACACTCACCCCCGTATAATAAGACGACCCCAGGTCCTGATCTACAAAGACCTGCTTCATATACCTTCCCAGCCGCTGCAGATACGTCCCGTTAAGTCCCATTTGTTCATGCAGGGCTTCCACCTTTTCTTCCGTTGCATTAGAACCGAGTATCATCCTCGCGGGGTCACCTGGTGTCAGATACATGATGGTAAATACCATAATAGTCACCCCAAGCACTACAGGTATAATCCAAAGCAAACGTTTTAAAATATACTTCCCCATAGCTTCCTTCTCCTTTTTATTGTTTTACTATAATACACAGCAAAATCCGTGCCACTTTGTGATATGTTTCTTTTTTCTTTTTCATAAACGCACTGTATTCTACTTTTTCTGTCTTTAAATTCCATTATTTACCTGAATTCTTCTTTACTTTCTGTAATTCTGCAAAGCAAAATTGAAATCTTTATTTCATTTTGCGTTTCAATCATTTCACATTTACAAATATCCATACCCATGCTACACTCATCATTAACAGGAACTGGTCTGTACAAAGGAGAAATGCTTATGACAAGTATAATGGTGATAGAATCCCACGAACTGCCCAGGGACATCTGCTCCCTGGCTGCAAAAGAATTAAATCTGAATATGGTTTTTATCTCAACCAGAATGAAGGATCTTACAGATGATGATTACAGAGAGTATGTGCGTATGGCTCAGGAAGAGAGAATGGATGCCATTATTGTCAGCTACCACCATTCTGAAAAAATGTCTTCCTATGATACTTCTGTGCCCATTATCCCTATCAATTTCAGCAACTGGGAAACCTTAAATATACTTCAGTCCCTGAAAAAAAATATAGTGGATACCCATATCCCCCACCCACATAAGGTGGCTTTGATCACTGTCGCCCCCCTGTCCCTGGATTTGAAGATCCTCAGCGAAATATTCGAGTTAGAGCTTCATAATATCATCCGTGATGGGGAGACTCTGCCGGATTCATTTTTTCATGCACTGAAAAAAGAAGGCTTTGAGATAGCCGCCTGCGGTTCCAGATATCACCAGCAGGTAGCAGCGTCCGGTATGTACCATGCCTACGATCCCAATGCCCATTCTTATATAGGCGTACTGGAAGAATTCCGCCGCATTTTAAAGCTGATCACTATCAGCCGTCAGGTCAGCCAGCGCAATCAGGAACTTCTTCAGATGATGAACTATTCTTTTGAAGCTATCTGGGTGACAGATGACCATGGGCTTATTACTTCATATAACGTAAAGGCGGCAGGCCTTTTTGCAAAAAATACGCACAAAGCCTCTCCGTCCTTTTCCGGCCGTTCCATCTATGAGGTTCTTCCGGTTCAGATGAAGGACATCCTTGATGACGCCCTTTCAAACGGTACCAATTACTACAGCCATCTGCTGCTGCACACCCAGTCTGACGGAATTTTCAACATCACTCCTCTCATGAGAAACGGAACAGTCAGCGCCGTAATTTTTCATTTTACTGCTCTTCCCCACCTGGAGCAGATGGAAGAGCAAATCCGGATAGAGTCATATATCAAGGGCCATAAAGCCAAATATACTTTCCAGAATCTGATTGGAAAATCCGGGGCAATTCAGCGTGCAATAAAAAATGCAGAGCTTTTTGCTAAATATGATTCTAATATTCTTTTAATAGGTGAAACAGGAACCGGAAAAGAGATTTTTTCCCAGAGCATCCATAATTCCAGCCGCAGGAGCGGCCAGCCCTTTGTTGCGTTAAACTGCGGGGCGCTGCCTCCGAATCTGCTGGAAAGTGAACTGTTTGGATATGTGGAGGGTGCATTTACAGGCGCCTCCAGAAAAGGAAAAAAAGGATTATTTGAGATTGCAAATCAGGGGACTATTTTTTTAGATGAAATATCTGAGATGGACGCCAACGGCCAGCTGCGCCTTCTGCGCGTCCTGGAAGAAAGAGAGGTCATGCGCATAGGCAGCGACAGCGTCATTCCTGTAAATGTACGTGTCATCGCTGCCTGCAACAAAGATCTTGCAAAACTTGTAAAAAACGGATCGTTCCGTGAGGATCTATTCTACAGGCTGAATGTCCTCACCATACAGATCCCTGCCCTGCGTGAGCGTGGAAACGATGTATTTCTTCTGGCTGAATATTATCTGGACATCTACAGTCAGAAATATCAGAAGACTGTCCAGCTCTCTTCCGCCTCTGCCAGCATGCTGACCTCCTACCCGTGGCCGGGAAATGTGCGCCAGCTGCGCAACTTCTGTGAACGTCTGGTAATCGTGGCAGATGATTACCAGCTCTCACCTGAATTTATAAAAGACCAGCTTCAGCAGGCATACCAGTTTTATGATCATACGGATGATATGGATACAGCTGTTCTGCCCGCCCTCAGCCTCCCAGGCTCAGAGCGGGATAATATCCTCCTGGCCCTGCGCCAGACAAAAGGAAACCGCCAGCAAACGGCAAGTCTGCTGAACATCAGTACTTCTACTCTCTGGAGAAAGATGAAAAAATATGGGATCATGGAGCTATATTAATTATTGCCTGCAAAGCTGATAAATAGAAGTCACACCGGCGCCTGTGGCACCTGCTGACTGGAACTCGAAAACAGGAGGTTCTACCCACGCTGTACCTGCTATATCCAGATGGAGCCACGGCTTGCCTTCCGCGAATGATTTTATGAAGAGTCCCGCTGTAATAGTGCCGCAGCAACTCTCTCCCATATTGCGGATATCAGCTACCTTGCTCTTTATCATCTTTTCATGCTCCGGATATACAGGGAGCCTCCAATATCTCTCTCCTGATACCTGGTATGCCCTGCGGAATCTGTCAAACCATTCCTGATCATCACTGATAACCCCGCCTATGGTGAATCCCAGCATATTCACTACGGCTCCTGTCAGAGTGGCAATATCCAGGATATGTGTTACCTTCTCCTGCTTCACTGCGTAGCTGACTGCATCAGCCAGTATCAGGCGTCCCTCTGCATCTGTATTTGCGATTTCAATCGTCTTTCCTGCATAAGAATTGATCACATCTCCAGGAAGCAGGCTCCCGTCTGATATCCTGTTCTCACACATAGGAATAACTGCCACAGCATTTGTCTTTACACGATTTTTAGCAAGTGCATAGATGGCTCCTGCCACAGCGGCGCCCCCTGCCATATCGCCTCTGATTCCTCCCATGGAAGCTGCAGGTTTGAGGCAGTATCCGCCTGTATCACATGTGACTCCTTTTCCCACAAGACCCTTGACTTCTTCACATTCCGGATCTCCCATATAGCGCAGGACCACAAGGCACGGAGGAAACTCACTGCTTTCACCAACGCCTAAGAGCGCATCCATCTTCATCTTCTTTAAGTCTTCCAGATGGAATACCTGGGCTTCAATTTCAGTATCCTTCACTAAGTTCAGTACTTCTCCTGCAAAATCCTCAGGACGCAGCTTATTACCCGGCATATTAACCATATCCCTGGCAAAACGCACGCCCTCAATGACGGCTTCGTATTCACTTAAGAGCGCACTGGCCGCTTCTGCCTCTGATCCCTCTATTCCCGTAAGTTCAATTTCAGTTTTTCTGCAGTCTTTTCCAGGATATTGAATCTGCTCATAATCAGCCAGGAGAGCTCCTTCAGCAATATCTCTGACACTCTCTGTCCCAAATTTTTCTGCCACAGCAGAGATATTCATTGAAAATTCATAGATTTCATGGCTTCTCAGCTCTTTCACGGCCTTTGCAGCTGCTTCCTTGACTAAAACCTTACAGATATTTTCATCTGTCTGGCCGCCTGCAGTCTCTTCTTTTTTTCCAAGGCCTACATATAACACTTCTTTCCCATCCTTTTCAGGATAAAACAGTGTTTCCAGAGCCTTACCTTTAAATTTACCCTCTTCCTTTTCAAAACCAAATTCAACTACTGCACCTTTTGTGCTTTCAGATACTATCTGAATCATCTTCATCTTCCTTTCTTTCGGCGCGCTGCTTACACGCACAATTCTCTTTCTTTCCGCGGGCCCTGTTACACTAACCGCACTCCCGCAGCATCTAATGCTTCTATTATATCTTTATCCGGAAATTCATCTGTAATAATACCATTGATATCCTCAAAATGAGCAAACTTAAATGAATCGTTAAAATAGAATTTTTCTTTCTCCATCAACACATATTTATGACGGCTGCTCTGCAGTACAGCTTTTTTTGTTAAGCCATCCTCTGCTCCCAGAGTAGTGATTGAATAATCTGTCATGTCAATACCGCAGCTTCCTATATAAGCCCTGTCAAAACTATACTGTTTAATAACTTCAATAGCTGCGGCTCCCATAAAACCATTAACAGAAGAAAACATGGTTCCTCCCGTTCCAATTGCAGTTATAGAGGGACTTCTGGCTAGTATTTGAAGAATATCTATCATATTGCTCACTACTACCAGTTTTTTCCCTGATTCTGCCAAAAGTTCTGCCAGCTTTATATTTGTGGTGGAGATATCAAGAAATATTGTTTCATTATCATTAATTAAATCAAGTGCTTTTTTCGCTATGACTGTCTTTTTCTCCAGATGGTATCCTTTTCTGTCTATGACATTGCGTTCCAGAGGGTAATCTTTTGAAAGGATCGCACCCCCGTAAGTACGCTTCAGTTTTCCCCCGTTCTCCAAAATCTTCAGATCTTTTCGTATACAATCTTCGGATACCTGAAAGAGTTCACTCAGCTCTTTAACCCTGACTTTTCCATCCTTCTGAAGCTTCTCTTCAATTGCCTCCAGCCTCTCTTCCGTAAACATATCCCACCCCCTTTGAATCCGCCTAAAGTATAACAATCTGTATCCTGATTGTCAATTATTTTTTATTGTTTATTATTACTTTTTCCTGTTTATGATTTTAAATAAAATTGGGAATACTAAAATAACATGACAAACGTTTTAGACATATATTAAAAATTTATATTTCAGAAAGGAGAGGCAGCATGAAGGTTAGAAAGCTTCCACAGGTGAGTCCTCACACATTATTTACATCATTACTTATACTATTAGATATATCCGGATGCATAATTATCGCTGTTTTACTATCCCATGCTATAGTATCAGGTCATACAGGGCAGGCACAGGAAATTATACCGCAAACTGAACTACAGATTGTCAGCCAGGACACTGCTGTTTCCACTGCATTTACAGATGCCGGTGTGGATAACTCCTGCGTCAAAACATTTTCCTGTGAATTAAATTATAATCCTGATATTTCTTCTGATTCCGGGATATATCAAATATCATTTGAAACTGATTTTAATAAATATAATTATCAGATAAGCAGTGTTGATGGACAGATTTTATCGTATACTTCATTTTATCCCGGTAATAATGTCTCCTGATTTTCAAGTTTCTGATCGGTCCAGCATATACAGGCAACTTGATCGTCTTTCACCGGGCAATAAAAAAACGCCCGCAAGGGGCGTAAATGCTGTAATGAGACATCGGGGATTCGAACCCCGGACAACTTGATTAAAAGTCAAGTGCTCTACCGACTGAGCTAATATCCCATGTCTTTGAAAATAATTATATATTTTCAAAATGCCTGGTTCCGGAATCGAACCAGAGACACGAGGATTTTCAGTCCTCTGCTCTACCAACTGAGCTAACCAGGCATAAAAAAATTGCGGGGGCAGGATTTGAACCTACGACCTTCGGGTTATGAGCCCGACGAGCTTCCAGACTGCTCCACCCCGCGTTATTAAATATGAAATTGTATGAAGATAATTATCTTCAAATGGATGGAGGTGGATTCGAACCACCGAAGCAATTTGCAGCAGATTTACAGTCTGTCCCCTTTGGCCACTCGGGAATCCATCCATATTTATTAAATTATCCACATTTTAAATGTGAAGCCGATGATCGGACTCGAACCGATAACCTGCTGATTACAAATCAGCTGCTCTGCCAATTGAGCCACATCGGCACGTTAATGGGACCTATAGGGCTCGAACCTATGACCCTCTGCTTGTAAGGCAGATGCTCTCCCAGCTGAGCTAAGATCCCATAACTAATTACATCATTAAGATGTAACGACCCAGATCGGACTCGAACCGACGACCTTCGCCGTGACAGGGCGACGCTCTAACCAACTGAGCCACTGGGCCATTCTCTAAAGGTAAATCATATCCCTTTGAGGAATATTTCTTGTACCTTCAAAACCACACACAGTACTGATTCATTTCCATCCGTTTTCTTTTGCCTAAACCTTTATGGATAAGCCTTCGACCTATTAGTATTGGTCAGCTCCACGCATTGCTGCGCTTCCACCTCCAACCTATCTACCTCGTCGTCTTCAAGGGGTCTTACCGCTTTCGCGGGGGATATCTCATCTTGAGGGGGGC
>QGGY01000005.1:0-277140 GCA_003148945.1 Murimonas intestini
GCCCCCCTCAAGATGAGATATCCCCCGCGAAAGCGGTAAGACCCCTTGAAGACGACGAGGTAGATAGGTTGGAGGTGGAAGCGCAGCAATGCGTGGAGCTGACCAATACTAATAGGTCGAAGGCTTATCCATAAAGGTTTAGGCAAAAGAAAACGGATGGAAATGAATCAGTACTGTGTGTGGTTTTGAAGGTACAAACTTGAGAACACGAGACATAATGGATGACATCGGTAGAGATACCGGTGTTTTTGTTTTGAAATTCATTGACACAGCGTCGGCAGAATGATATCATAAATACGGTCGTGTGTAAAAATATGCAGATATTGTGCAATATATAAATTCATAATTGGTTGAATGTCTCTACCAACTGCCGTAACAGTTGTCTATATTGGATAGTATAGGTAATTATGGCAGTTGGTTTTTAATAGAAGAAAGGTACTAGGAGGTAGCTAAATGAAATATGACGTGGTAATTGTGGGAGCAGGGCCGGCAGGTATTTTTACAGCGCTTGAGCTGATTAAAAAGAAGCCGGAGAGTAAAATAGTTATCGTTGAAAAGGGCAGACCGATAGAAGAGAGGCGATGTCCTAAGAGTAAGACAAAAAAGTGTGTAAATTGTAAACCGTATTGTCATATAACTACTGGGTTTTCAGGGGCAGGAGCTTTCTCGGACGGCAAATTATCACTCAGCTATGAAGTTGGAGGTGACCTGCCGGAGCTTATAGGAGAAGAATTTGCCCAGGAGATGATTGATTATACAGATAAGATCTATCTGGAGTTTGGGGCGGATCATCATGTGGAAGGCGCAAAGCAGACAGAAGAAGTAAAAGAGATCAGAAGGCGTGCCATCAGGGCGGGACTTAAGCTTGTAGATTGTCCCATACGCCATCTTGGGACTGAAAAAGCCCAGGAAATATATTTATCGATTGAAAAATACCTTATGGAAAAAGGTGTGGAGCTGGTATTTGGATATCAATGTACAAATATTATTCTGGAAGGACATACATGCAAAGGCATTTATATTGAAAACGGAAAAGAAAATAAGGAGATCCGCGGGAATAATATTGTAATTGCAACAGGAAGGCGCGGAGCTGACTGGCTTGAAAAACTATGTGCAGAACATGATATTGCGCACCAGCCGGGGACAGTCGACATAGGTGTGCGTGTTGAGGTGCGCAATGAGGTAATGGAGAAGGTTAATAACGTACTGTATGAATCAAAGCTGATAGGTTATCCAAAGCCTTTTAAGAATAAAGTAAGGACCTTCTGCCAGAATCCCGGCGGTTTTGTGAGTCAGGAGAATTATGATAATGATCTGGCTGTGGTAAACGGCCATTCATACAAGGACCTGAAGACGAATAATACGAATCTGGCGATCCTGTGCTCGCATAATTTTAATGCACCTTTTAATCAGCCAATCGCCTATGCCCAGAAAGTGGGAGAACTGACAAATATGCTGGGGGCCGGTCATATCCTGGTCCAGCGGTATGGAGATATCCTGGATGGGAAACGTACCTGGCAGAAGGAACTTGCACGCTCTAATGTCAGGCCTACTCTTCCAGATGCTGTGGCTGGAGATATAACTGCAGCAATGCCGTACAGGTCCATGCTGAACATCATAAATTTTATCCAGGCAGTAGATGAAGTTGTCCCTGGTTTTGCAGCTGAAGAGACATTGCTGTACTCTCCGGAGCTTAAATTTTACAGCAACAGAGTAAAGATGGACACAGATTTTAATACAAGTATTGAGGGACTTCACTGCCTGGGCGATTCCAGCGGCTGGACGAGAGGTCTCATGATGGCGTCCGTCATGGGAGTTCTGATGGGTAAGAAGCTTGGAGAATCAAAGACCCCGCTGCAAGCAGACGGGGTATCAAACTTGTAACGCTGCAGAGCAGCGGGGTATTTGACCCTCGCGGCATTCGCCAAATGCACATGCAAGCATGTTCACTTGGCTCATTGCTCGCGGGAATAAAGATATTTTTATGAGGATGGAGATATGGACATAAACAGACAGTTAATTGAAGATAAAATCAGAGATGCCCAGTATGTCCTGGTTGGCATAGGGGAAGAATTTGCCGTTAAAGAAGATGGAGGCCGAACTAAAGAAAAGGTACTGCAGGCGTATAAGAATCTGAGCGGGCTGCTTGATGATAAATCTTATTTTATTGTCACGCTCCTGACAGATGATCTGATATTCGGAACAGATCTGAAGGCATCACAGATCGTTGCCCCGTGCGGAAGCGATATGTCCGGAAATGTGGTCACCAATGAACATTATGATGAATCCTGTTACCTTCCCCAGTGGCAGAATTATCTTAAATGGCTTCAAAATACCCTGAACAGGAAGCTTTGTATTTTGGAGTTAGGGGTTGGGTTTCAATATCCCTCAGTGATACGCTGGCCATTTGAAAAAACGGGATATTTAAATAAAAAGGCAGACTTTATCAGAGTACATTCCAAGTTTCCCCAGATGTCGGAGGAATTAAAGGACAAGGGAATATCTGTGGGAGAGAATCCTGTAGATTTTTTGCTGGAGAATTTAAGTACAGGCTCATATTAAGTACAGGCGAATGAGAATTTTGTTGACAAGGACATCTTTAAGTGGTAGTATAATAAAAATTATTCAGGGCCGGCTCTGGCTGCCCTGAATGGAAGAAGGAGGAGCAGAAATGAACAGTTATTTACATTTTATAACAGTCATGTACAGACATAATTGCAGACTTAACGGCTTGTAGCTGCTGCTGTCGTGAGACGCACAGATGCAGGCCTTTAGGTCTTATATGTCTGTGCAGAATGTAAGATAACTGTTCTAACAGAGCTCTGAAGTGGGAGGGTTTGTATGTAGCCCATGAAGCATTTAGAACGTTATATCAGAACCGCACCAGGCATATAGGGTTGTCTGGCGCGGTTTTTTTATTTTGTAATATATGTGGAAAATCTGATATGCGATAGAAGAGGAGGAAATGCGTGTGAAAAAGCGGGAGTTTAACTGGGATTTATTAAGAATACGAAAGTTTACAGAGGATGATGCAGAGGAAGTAGCTGCATTGATTCAGAGGAATTTCAGAGAGGTAAATATAAAGGATTATGGTGAAGAGGCTGTGGAAGAGCTTTGCAGGACCCATAATGCAGCATGGGTGATAAATACAGCAAGTTATGCTCATATGTATTTATTCTGTCTGGAGGGCAGGATCATCGGATGCGGTTCGATATCAAGTTACTGGGGAAGAGAGGATGAAAGCATTCTTCTGACTGTTTTTGTTGCGCCGCAGCTGCATGGACAGGGGATTGGAAGAAAGATTATTGAGACCCTTGAAAATGATGATTTATATATTAGAGCCAGGCGTGTGGAGATTCCGGCCTCGATTACTGCATGTGAATTCTATCGCAAATTAGGCTATGATTACAAGGACGGAATCAGGCAGCTGGATAAAGACAATCTCTATAGATTGGAAAAGTTTAAAATTTCAGGGGAAGGAGTAAAGGGGAAAGTTTAAGGTTAGAAGACAGTAAATAGAAGGAGAACAGTATTATGGAAATCAGAAAGATGCAGATTACAGATTACGAAGATATACGGGCACTGTGGCTGAGTACTCCCGGTATGGGACTCAATAATATAGATGATTCAAAGGAAGGGATAGAGAAGTTTCTTAAGAGAAATCCCGGAACATGCTTTATATCTGAGAGGGAAGGCAGAATTACAGGTGTCATTATGAGCGGTCATGACGGCAGGAGAGGATATATATATCATATGGCGGTTGCAGCAGATGAAAGGAATCAGGGTATAGGTACGGCTCTGCTCGATCATGCCATGAATGCACTTGGGGAGGAAGGAATCAGCAAGGTGGCTCTTGTAGTGTTTGCAAGTAATGAGACAGGCAATAAATTCTGGGAGAAGCGTGGATTTATATCAAGGGAAGATCTCTACTACCGCAATAAGTGTATAAAAGAACTGACAAGAATGGATACATGAGGAGGAAGATGAAATGTTTCATAAGATGAGGAATTTTAAAAGAGAGCTGCCAAAGGAAGAAGTGATGGAGCTTTTGAAAAACGGTGAATACGGAATATTGTCTACTGTGGGCGGGGACGGTTACCCATACGGTATTCCTGTAAATTATGTATATGCAGATAATAAGATAGGCTTTCACTGTGCGCCGGATGCAGGCCATAAGTTAGAAAATATAAAATTTAACAGCAGAGTATGCTTTACCGTGGTAGGGGACACAGAAATACTTCCCTCAAAATTTTCTACAAAGTATGAAAGCGCTGTAGTATTTGGCACTGTACATGAGGCGGAGGATAAAAAGAAGATTCTGGAGTTGCTGGTCGATAAATACAGCAGTCAGTTTAAAAAAGAAGGTATGGAATATAT
This sequence comes from Murimonas intestini, assembly GCA_003148945.1. Lineage (GTDB taxonomy): Bacteria > Bacillota > Clostridia > Lachnospirales > Lachnospiraceae > Murimonas > Murimonas intestini. Next base: position 4,378 of record QGGY01000005.1, read on the forward strand.
AAGCAGATCAGCAGGTAAGACAGGAGTTTATGTAATAGAGATAGAGCATGTTACAGGAAAAGGCAGAAGGTGACAGCGGTCAGCTTCTGCCTGCAGGATAAAATCTTATGAGTTCCTCTGTGATGCTTCCAGTATTCTTCTGTTGAGTGCAGCCCTTTTATCAAGGAGCCATTTCGAATCTGCCGGGTAACTGGAAAAGGTGAGGGGAGCCTCCAGCCCTTCTTCTAGAAATTTCAGAGCAGCTTCCCTGGAAGTCAAAGATTCCAGAAGATACAGGGCACGCATATCCTGAATTGCCTCTCCCATAGCCTCAAGGCGGAGTGAGGGGACGGGGCCGTTTTCACCGGGGTATACAAGGAAAGCATCGCCCGAAGGATAGCGCCTGGAAGCGTCTGTTACCATATAGGGGTTGACGGGATACCTTGAGAGTTCACTGTACCAGAAGTTGTAGCCCCAATGGAGGAAACCATGGATATTATATTTGTACATCTGCATGCCCAGAATACGTATCCTTGCAGTGGGCATGCAGAAAAATCTGTTAGACACATCTCTGAACTGGGCTGAACAATAATAACACCAGAGGTTTTCAGCATGGTTTTCAAGAAACGGCTGGATCGAATCTGTCGCACAGACAGGATAATCCACTTTACATTGCTTATAAAGTGAATAAGAGGAAAGAGCATCCATAACCGGCAGACATCCGCGGAAAGCGTCAACGATGGCTTTTGCTTTTTGATAAGAAGGCAGATGTCCCTGCTCTGTTTGAGGTTCATCCGATACATGAATAAAACAGCGGCCCTTTAGTCCTCTCTTTTCAACAAAATCTGATAAAACAGGCAGGAATTGGCTGAGAAAGCTTCTGTATTCTTCTGAATCACCTGGGGTATTCCAGCCAAATAGCTGCTGTCTGCCAGCTTCTGAAGTCAGGATGATCTTTGGAGCATATTTAGCGCCCCACTGGGTGAACAGGTGGGAGAATTCAAAATAAGTGATCCCTGCTCTTTCACACATACTGATCCATTTATCCAGAAGATCCATGTTAAATGAATACATCCCGTCATTAAGCCTGACCTCCACTAACTGTACGGTAGGTCGTTCTGTACCGACAGCAGTGTCAAGCGGAGGAGTGAAGAGAGGGGTCAATATCATATTACAGCCGTATGTCACGGCTGTTTTTATATACCTTTCCATCAGGAGGAAGTGTTCATCTGATAAGATTTCTGTATGGTACCAGTCTGCGATACAGTCAGCATGGAACCATTCTGTATGGCAGAGTGACTGAGGCGGCAGATGCATATCAAGGCGCGTTATGGTAAAGGTACTGCTGCCAAGCAGACTGCCTGTTTCCGTATGTATGAAGACCGATACAGGATACGTGCCGGCGGGCAGGGAACAGCCTGATCCAACAGAAATGAACAGGCTTCTCCACTGACCGGGCAGCAATTCGAAATCATATGGTATATCATACAGGGGATCAGGATAAAGTCCTGGCACTCTGCGCAGCACATTGTCATCTGTAAGCGGAGGACAGGGATATTCGGAAGGGACCAGACCGGTTTTCCGTATTGTGATCCAGGGCTTAAGAGGGCTCTCTACAGTTACTTTTACGTTGGGCAGCAGCGGGCCGTCATAATAATAGGCCAGCTGATAAGAAAATCGTTCATTGAGAAACATGGAAGCCTGTTCATAAGTACTGCCGCATGCACAGGGTTCATCCGGAAAGATTTTTTCAAGAGAGCTGACGGGAATAAGCTGTAATTTCCCGCAGGAGTTATCTGAGTTGTTATCTGGCATAATAGTTTCCTTTCTCTGTTTATATTTAGCAGAAGCAAATTTGGGATGCTTTTCTGCAGCCAGATTGATAATCCGGCTTGTCCCGTTTGATATAGTTATAGCACAGCGAATTATGGATTGCTATATTTTTGTGAAAACTGCGACTCTTTTTCACTGAAACGCAACGTTTGTGCAGCTCTTCGCTCTTTAATTCCAGACCGGGATAAGGTATGATATATATAAAGCAGAAGTAAAGAGGCAGCAGGAGGAATGCCTGTGACAGGAGGGGCTATGAAGCTGAGAATTATTATTGTAGAGGATGAGACGCTGATACGAAAAGGAATCAGGAAGAAGACTGAGAATCTTGGTGCGGAGGTGGTGTTTGATACTGACAGCGGATACCGGCTGTTTGAATATATAAAGGAAAATGGGCAGGAGTGTTTTGACGTGCTCCTGGTGGATATATGTATGCCTGTTATGAATGGTCTGGATGTGATCGCAGGGGTGAAGAAATTAAAAAATAATGTCAGGGTTGTCGTGCTGAGCGGTTACAGCAATTTTGATTACGCCAGACAGGCGATCAGGCTGGGGGTCAGCGAGTACCTTTTAAAGCCAATAGAACAGGATGCACTGAGGTCAGTGATTCAGAGGCTGGAAGCAGATGTCAGAAAGAACTATATGGACAGGATGAACAGGGCTGCAGACAATCTGGCTTTTCATATAATGGGGAGGGGAGATACAAGCCTGGAGGAGGATACAGTAAAGCTTATAAGAGATATTTTTCCGTCAGGTTTTTTTGTGCGTATGTATCTGAAGGGAAACTGGAGGGGCAGATATAAATGTTTTGAAGAAGAGAAGGATGGGAAGTTTTGCTTTGTCTATGCTGACAGGCCTAACCTGCTGGTCAGTCTTATACAGGAAATCCCGGCAGATGACACAGCCGGAGCAGGGGATGAAGCCAATGGCAGAATGGGCACCCACACGGTTTTTTATTCCGGAAAGATCACAGATCCGGAGGCAATAGCAGACTGTGTGAAGAGGGGGAAAAGAGTTCTGAAAGAAAGCTTGATCCTGGACGAGAATATTGTTATCTTTGAAAGCGAACGGCAGAGTGAGGGAGAATTAAAAAAGTGGGATGAATACTTTGGGAACAGGTATCTTCTGCTTGGAGAGAGTCTGAAAGAGGGGGAAGCGGAGAAAATACGTCATCATATAAAAAGGATACTTACATATCATCATGTTCCTCAGACCATTCTGGAAAAGGCATACTTAAAAATAATCTGGAAAATTTGTGAGGAGAGAGGTAATATGCAGAACTTTCCAGATGAAGAATGGCTTCAGGAGTACGACACGAAAGAAGAATTTATAGATGCAGCTATGGAAGCAGCTCTCCAGCTGCTGGATGCAGGGGAGGAAAAGGGAGGATTTCAGGAAAACGGGAGAATATCTCTGGATCAGGTCATTGATTATATCGAGAAAAACTATGACCAGGACATAACGCTTGTTGGGACCGCAGAGAGATTTTACATAAACAGAAGCCATCTGGCCAGGATTTTCAAAGCAAAGACAGGTACAACATTTAATAATTACCTGACAGAGGTCAGGATAAAAAATGCCTGCCGCCTTTTGAAAGAAGGACTGACAAGTACGGAGACGGCAGAGCAGGTTGGTTACGACAACAGCCGGTATTTCTGCCGCGTCTTCTGCAAGGTCATGGGATGTACGCCTGCAGGATATAAAGGAGGGGAGGGCTATGAGGACGATAAAAGGCTGGAAATTTAACAGAGGTATGACATACCAGAAAAAACTGACGCTTATTTTTTCAGGGATAATGATAGGGACTGTATGTGTGTTTTTAATTGTGCTCTATGCATTCCAGAAAGATAATGCAAAAAAATCTCTGTATCGTTCCGTATATGTTGAAAACCAGAAGAATGCTGCAGCTATTGGGAATATTATGGAGTCAGTCAGAGATCTGGGGGCGGCTTTGACCCTGAATGAGAAGATTTACGGTCATTTGGCACAGCTGCCTGATATAGTAGCCAGCTTTGACGTTGATTCACTGGATATCCAGCAGGAGATTTTCAAAACTATGTTAATATCAAAGCTGGCTACCATGAATCAGATGGAATATATGCGTCTCTACTCAGTCAGCGGTAAGTGTGTGACTGTGACAAAAGAACAGTCAGCTGTGGAGGAGAGAGTTTATACTGACCAGGAATGGTACACTCCATTTTGCAGGAATAACAAAGACTTTGCTGTTTTTTTAGATAATGACGGGGAAGGCACCAGGCTTACTTTTGTGCGTAAAGTTATGATTCCTATTCAGATGAACGTGGTCGGTTATCTGGAAGTAAAATATGATTTCTCACACGAAGAAAAGAATATACTTGAGGCCACGGCCCTTGAGGGCAGAAGATTTTATCACATTTCCCTTGACGGCAATATATTGGTTTCAGATAATGTGCAGGAATATGGGACGCAGGCGGAATATGATACAGAGAGTTTATTGGCTTATGAAGCTGATATAGGCACACTGAGGGGGAAGAAGTATGTCCTTTCAGCGGCCCCGATTAAAAAAACGGATTTTATCCTGGTTAGCGGGACAGAATATGATACTTTTTATGAAGGACTTAAAAAAGAATACGGGCTCATGCTCATTATACTGACGGCTGGTGTTCTATTGTCTGTTATCGTATCTATGTACGCTGCCAGGGGCCTGTCAAGAAATATCAGGAAATTGAATGCTGCAATGAGATATGCTGATAAAAATCCAGATATCCAGGTTGATATCAGGTCAGGAGATGAGATTGGCCTTCTGGGTGAATCCTTTAACAAAATGATCGTGCGGCTTAAAAGGAGCTATGAAGAGCTGTATAAGAAGGAACTGTCACTGAAAGAAGCACAGAATCTGGCGCTGCAGGCACAGATCAATCCTCATTTTCTTTATAATACTTTGGAGACGATCGATGCGCTTTCTGTCTGCGAGAGAACGGAGGAGATAGGCAGAATCGTGCAGTCGCTATCAAGAGTATTCCGCTATGCCATGGAAGAAAAAAAGCAGGTAACGCTAAAAGAAGAGATGGATCATGTTAATGAGTATATGAATATATTGAAAATGCGGTACGAGAATAAATTTGATTATGAGATTATAATAGAAAACCAGACGGAAGAGTTTTTGATGCCCAAGATGATACTTCAGCCTCTGGCTGAAAATGCCGTTACTCACGGGATATTAAAGTCGGAAAAAAAGGGGTATGTAACGATTTCATCATACATGGAGAGCAGTAATCTGTATATCATTGTGAAGGATGACGGCAGGGGGATGACAGAAGAGGAGAAGGCTCAGGCAGAGGACATGCTCAGGCAGAATACAGAGAAGCAGGAGGAGTCCAGGCATATTGGGGTCAAAAACATAGACAGAAGGCTAAAATTTTATTTCGGGGATTCGTATCACATGGAAATCAGCAGCAGCCTGGGAAAAGGGACTGTTGTCTCAATTATAATCGAAAAGGAGAAGAAAGATGGAAACAGCAGATTTATTTAGGAAGGCAAGGCCGGTCTGGGCAGAGGGACGGGAAAAGGAAATGAATATGACTATGGGATTTGTTTTGAAATTCCAGGGGCAGGGCAAAGACCTGATTTTAAGGCTGACTGGTTCCACCATTTACCGCGTGTTTTTAAACGGTGTATTTCTGCTGCATGGCCCTGCAAGAGCAGCACACGGATACTACAGAGTTGATGAAGTCAGGATCGGGCAGGATGAGCAGCAGGAAGAGAACTGGCTGGCTGTAGAGACAGCTGGTTTTAATGTTAACAGCTATTATACACTGGATGCCCCTTCCTTTCTGCAGGCGGAGCTGTCCAGTCCGGATCAGGTGATAGGTGCTACTGTGGCAGAGGATACTGCCGCTGCATTCATACCAATGGTATTGACAGAGAGGATTCAGAAGGTACAGCGCTATAGTTTCCAGAGACCGTTTATAGAAGCTTACAGGCTGGAAGAAGAGATGCAGGGCTGGCGTACCGGGCTGCCGTGTCCGGGCTGCCGTATACTGCCTGTACAGAATCTGGCAGTACAGGGGGAGAAGAAGCTTCTTTTGAAAGGCCTTCCGGACTGGAAATATAAGGTATGCGGTGCGAGCAGGAAAATAGGGGAGGGTACTTTTTTTATAAAAGCCGCCCATATAGAATACTGGCCTGACAGAGCGCTTCTGGAGATTGGGGATAAACTGAAGGGGTATGAAGCAGATAAGCTGGAGATCTGTGTCTCCAGGGAGATGGACAGGACGGTGACCGGTAAACTCTGCCGGGCAGAAGATAAAAGGGAGACTCTCTCAAAAGGGGAATTTGAGATCTATGACCTTGGAAGGAATACTACAGGATTTATAAAACTGCAGGCCCAGTGTACAGAGGATTCAAAGCTTTATATTGTATTTGATGAGGTACTTACAGACGGGGATGTGAGATATAACAGGATGTCATGTGTGAACACAATCTGCCTTTACTTAAAAAGCGGCCATTATGATTTTGAGTCTTTCCAGCCTTATACCTGCCGTTATATCAAGATTATGGCAGCTGAGGGCAGATGCCGGGTGGAGAGGCCGCAGATAAGAGAATTAAGGAACCATACAGGTGACCATACAGTCTTTCATTCTTCTGATGAACAGTTAAACAGGATTTTTGAAGCGGCCAGGGAAACGTATGCTCAGAATGCCCTGGATGTATATATGGACTGCCCTTCAAGGGAGAGGGCCGGATGGCTCTGTGACAGCTTTTTTACCGCAAGGGTGGAGGCAGATCTGACAGGCAGGACTGTGGTTGAAGATGCTTTTCTGGAGAATTTTCTGCTTCCTGAAGAGTTCGCGTATCTGCCGGATGGAATGCTTCCTATGTGCTATCCAAGTGATCATTATGATGGTAATTTTATACCAAACTGGGCGCTCTGGCTGGTTCTGGAGCTGTATGAATACAGGATGCGAAAACCGGAAGAGTGTATGACAGCCAAATTTAGAGGGAAGATAGAAAAGCTTTTTCAATATTTTGAAAAGTTTGAAAATGAGGATGGGCTTCTGGAGGATCTGGATGGCTGGATTTTCGTAGAGTGGTCCAGGGCAAATGAACTTACAGAGGGTGTGAATTATCCTTCAAATATGCTTTACAGTGCTGCTCTGAGAGCGGCAGGAAGCATGTATGGAGAAGAGGAGTGGGTCGGAAAAGGCCGGAGGCTGGCTGATAAAATCAGAGAACAGTCCTTTGACGGAAAATTCTTCAGGGATCAGGCTGTACGTTTAGAAAAGGAGGGACAGGGAAGACTTGTGGTGCTTCCTGAATCAACGGAGGTATGCCAGTATTATGCCTTCTTCTTTATGACAGCTGATAAAGACTCATATCCTGAACTGTTTCAATGCCTTATCCAGGACTTTGGACCTGACAGAAATACAGACACTGTGTGGAAAGAGGTGGGAGCGGCTAATGCTTTTATAGGCAATTATCTGCGTGTAGAACTGCTTTCCAGGTACGGCCTGGTTGGGCAGATACTGGAGGAGACAAAGGAATTTTTTGACTATATGGTATTGCGGACAGGTACTTTGTGGGAGAACACGACTGCCCATGCCAGCTGCAATCATGGTTTTGCGTCACATGTGATACACAGCTATCTCAGAGATCTCTGCGGGATCAGTGAAGTGGACAGACAGAATCATATCATCAGCTTCAGGCTTTCTGATACGGGTCTGGAGAAATGTGAGTGCAGGATCCCTGTGGGAGGTCAGTGGCTGTATGCAGGCATAACGGCGGAAAATGGGAATCGTATTCTGCGGGTGAGACTTCCGGAAGGTTTCACAGCCAGCATAAAAGATGAAAGCTTTCGGCCATGTGAAGTGATATATCTGGATCAGGATTAATTGACCGGCAGTTCTCTTAATGCAACGATTGTGTACATTGTATGCGACGTTATTGCATTTTATGTGCTCCTTTAGTCTGGTATACTGACATCATAAAAAAAAGACACATATACAGAAGGATGTGTCAGGAGAGGAGAATTCTTATGTTTAAAAAAATGACAGGAGCAATCTGCGGGCTGATGGCCGGAGCTATGGTATTGGGAGGGGTTATAAATGCCCCCTTTATAGCAGAGGCATCAGAAGGGGAGGAAGTTACTCTGCGCTTTCTTGGATGGAAGACAGGAAAAGAGGAGGGAGCGCTGCCGGAAATCATCAAAGGATTTGAAAAAGAGAACCCGGGTGTTAAGATTGAGTATGAGGCAATTCCAACTACGAATAATTATAATGATGTATTAAATACCAGGCTGTCTACCGGTGAAGGATCAGATATATATATGGTGAGTGATTCCATGCTGAGAAGCTGTGTAAAGAATGGTTATGCAGAAGATCTCTCAGATATAGACTTTGCAGGAGAATACCAGGATAATGTTAAAAAGCTGCTTTCGCCTGATGGAAAATTTTCTGCCATACCGATTGAAGAAGCAGGTATCGGAATGATTGTGAACATGGATGTACTCAGGGCAGCAGGCGTGGAAACGCTGCCGCAGACATGGAGCCAGCTGACAGATGCATGTGAGAAGGTAAAAGAAAACGGCGGCACTCCATTTATTATGGGGAATAAAACAGGCTGGAGCGGAGCTATTATCATGTGCTACGGCAAGTATACAGAGTTTATGGAATATGATAATGACATCTACACAAAAGTCTTAAATGGTGAAAAGACCATGGGAGATATGTACGGCAAATATTTTGAGAAGTACTCCGAGCTGATAGAAAAGGGATATACAAATGGGCAGGAATCTCTGGGAATGGAGTTTAATGAAGGAGCTGTCACAGAGTTTGTAAAAGGGAATTCTGCATTTTTGATGGCAGGTACATGGATGATTGGTGAAGTGAGCGAAGCCTTAGGCGGCGCGGAAACTGTATTTACAGCATTTCCAATCAATGATGAGGAGCCGCTTGTTGCGCAGTGTTCTCTCAGTACGGCGCTGGCGGTTAACTCAGAGTCAGAACATAAAGACTTAGCAATTAAATTCCTGCAGTATTTTAATGACAATGAGAATTTGAAATTATATGTAGAAAGCCAGAATGCCTTTTCACCTCTTATAGGAGGAACCAGCATGTCTCTTCCAGAAGCAGAGCCATTTGCAGAATCGCTGGCTGCCAACAATGTAACAGTTGGCTGTGAGATACCTCAGGAGTTTACTGTTGATGAATGGACATTTGTCACAAAAGCCGCACAGTCTCTCACCTTGCAGGAAGTAACACCGGAAGAACTCAATGAGCAGTTTAACGCAGAATTTGATAAGGCAATGATGCTGCAGGGAAATTAATCAGGCAGCGCGGGAATGCAGGTACAGAATGCAGGGTTATCTGCATAGATTTAAAAGAATCAGGCGGGAGGAAGGAAGAAATAACTTTCGTCCCGCCATTATTGCGCTCATTTTGAGGCATTTATGTGTTAGGAGATGATAAAATGAATACAGCTGCAAAGAAAAAAAACAGCAGATTTCCAGGTAATATAGCTAATGGAAAGTTAGCTCCCTATCTTATTATGGTCCTGCCGCTGTTTACCGCATACATAGTACTTACGGTACTTCCAACGCTTACCACAGTGTTTTTCAGCTTTACTGATTTCGATGGAATGAGCATAACGGATTTTCATTTCATGGGAGGAAAAAATTATAAGGTTGCAGCCATTGACCCTTCCTTTTGGATTTCATTAAAAAATACTGTGATTTATGCAGTGGCGGTTACACTTATACAGAATTTTTTCGGCCTTCTTCTTGCAGTAGGACTGTGTAAGAAAATGAAGAGTGCAAATGTACTGCGCACATTACTTTTTACTCCGGCAATAATCAGCACGATAGTTATATCGTATGCATTTACGTATATTTATGATACAAACGGACTTGTGAATATGATCCTGGATTTCTTACATCTGGGGCAGTTTAAGAAAACATGGCTGGGGGAACCAAATCTGGCTCTTGTATGTGTTGCCATTTCTAATATATGGAGATTCCTGGGATATTCTGCTGTCATATTTATTGCAAATATGCAGAGTATTTCCGCGGACCTGACGGAAGCGGCATCTATTGACGGCGCAGGGGGATTCCAGAGATTCCGCTATATAACCTTCCCGCTGCTGGCCCCATCTGTCACAATCAACCTTACATTGTCTTTCATAGGGTGTCTGAAGGTCTTTGATACGGTATATACTATGACAAACGGAGGACCCGGAAACCATTCAGAGGTAGTAGGTACTTATATCCTGAAGCTTCAGGGACAGAATCTGAATGGCTATGCATGTGCAGTGGCGGTCATACTGACTTTGATTATCATAGGGCTGAACTTGATCACGTTTCCATATTTGAAGAAGAGGGAGGATATCTGATGAAGGTGAAAAAAATAAGAGGATATTGTTTTGAGATATTCATGATTCTGCTGGTACTCCTATTATTCTACCCGGTTATCTTGATTTTTCTCATGTCTGTCAAATCAGATATGGAAATGATCGTATCTCCATTGTCATTTCCACAGGTTTTCCAGTTTGAAAATTACAAATATGCTTTTGAGCAGATGGATTTCTTCAGAGCATTTGGAAATTCTCTGCTCATCACTTCCAGCTCCACGATTATCGGCACAGTTATCTACTGTATGGCAGGTTATGCAATTGTCAGGGCTAAGTCACACAGGCGCCTGTTCCAGACGATGTATGTACTGTTTCTGCTGGGGCTTGTACTTCCGGCGCAGAGCACTCTGATTCCGCTGCTTTACCTGTACAAAAGCCTGGGACTTATGAATACCTACAGAGGCATCAGTCTGTTGTATATAGCAGGAGGAGCAGCTTTCAGCATTTTTCTGATAACTGGCTTTATCAATACGGTGCCGATCGCTCTGGAGGAGGCGGCAGCGCTGGACGGGTGCACCGCTTTCGGAATCTTTTTCAAGATTGTCTTTCCGCTGCTCAAGCCTATAATCTGTACGTTGGTCATCATCAATGCAGTCAATATCTGGAATGATTTTTTCACTCCTCTTATGTTCATGTCAGGTAAAGCAGGCAGGACTATTATCATGGCTGTCTATATGTTCAAGGGTCAGTATCAGACACAATGGAACGTATTATTTGCAGGCCTGGTTCTGGCAACACTGCCTATGATGCTTGTCTATTTTGCATTGCAGAGATATATGATCGACGGCATGACAGCAGGCGCGGTGAAATCATGACAGATATTACAGGTCAGAAAGCTGAACGGTAAAAGAAAGATTCGAAATTTTCAAAATATTTATGGAAAATATATCCGATATATAGTAATATAATCTTATCTGAAAACTTGCACGACAATACAGAAGATAGGAGGTTCTTATATGGAGGAAGGCATTAAGATTTATTCCAGGGCGGACAATCTTGTATCAATGAGGATATACAGCGGCCATTTTGCCACACCACATTCTCATATTAATTATTTTATTGATATGACAAATCTGAAGGCAAGGCAGAATGAAGCGGAGGCTGCAGCCAGGGTCCTGGCGGCGAGATACAGCGCATCAACTGTGGTGGACACCATCATCTGCATGGACGGGTGTGAGATCATAGGCGCTTACCTGGCCCAGGATCTTTCCCAGGTGGGTACGCTGTCCATGAACATGCATAAGACTATCTATATCGCAGCGCCTGAGGCTGCACCGGGCGGACAGCTGATCTTCAGGGAGAATATGCAGCATATGATAAGGGATAAGAATGTGGTTCTGCTGTTTGCTTCTGCCACAACCGGTGAGACGATCAAGAGCAGTCTGGAGTGCGTTCTGTATTATGGAGGCAGGATCAGCGGTATTGCTTCTATTTTCAGTGCGATCACAAAGATTGGCGGACTTGAAGTGAATTCTATATTTACCGAAAAAGATATTCCTGATTACAAAACTTATCCGGCAGCCTCCTGTCCTATGTGCAGAGAAGGAAGAAAGCTGGATGCAATGGTGAATAATTACGGTTATTCCAAACTATAGTAAATTATTGTGAATCACAATCAGATATGATAGAATAAAAGGGAATGCTGCAGAGAAGCTGTCTTTGCGGTGTTCCCTTTTGAAGCTTATGCGGGCAGCGAGAGAAATGCGCACAGCGTGTTTTTGCCTGTTGTCAAATACAGACATGGAGGCATGAAATGATTGCGATTATTGATTATGATGCGGGAAATTTAAAGAGTGTGGAGAAGGCGCTTCATTATCTGGGCCAGGAGAGTATCATTACAAGAGACAGGGATGAGATCCTGGGCGCTGATAAAGTAATACTTCCGGGGGTAGGTTCCTTCGGGGATGCCATGGGAAAAATCAGGGATTATGGACTTGAAGAAGTGATACATCAGGTTGTGGAGAAGGATATTCCTTTTTTGGGGATCTGCCTTGGACTGCAGCTGATGTTTGAGAGCAGTGAGGAAAGCCCCGGCGTGAGCGGGCTGGGCATCCTGAAGGGCAGGATACTGCGGATACCGGATAAGGAGGGGCTGAAGATACCTCATATAGGCTGGAATTCGCTTCATCTGACGAATAACGGCAGGCTGTTTGAGGGGCTGGAAGAAAATTCATATGTTTATTTTGTCCACTCCTATTATCTGAAAGCTGAAGAGCCGGAAATAGTAAAGGCGTCAGCCTGGTACGGGACAGACATCCACGCCTCAGTGGAAAAGGGAAATATCTTTGCATGCCAGTTCCATCCGGAAAAGAGCAGTGATGTGGGGCTGCATATTCTGAAGAATTTTGCTGAGCTTGGAAAGGAGGAGGGTTAGATGTTTACAAAAAGGATAATTCCATGTCTTGATGTACATAATGGAAGAGTGGTAAAAGGCGTAAATTTTGTGAATCTGCGGGATGCCGGAGATCCTGTGGAGATAGCTGCCGCCTATGACAGGGCAGGCGCGGACGAAGTTGTATTTCTGGATATCACAGCCTCCTCTGATGCCAGGAATACAGTAGTGGATATGGTACGCAAGGTGGCAGAGAAGGTATTCATTCCCTTTACCGTGGGCGGCGGGATCAGGACTACAGATGATTTCAGGGCACTTTTAAGAGAAGGCGCTGATAAGATATCTATCAATTCATCGGCAATCAATACCCCCAGGCTTATAAGTGATGCGGCTGACAAGTTCGGAAGCCAGTGCGTGGTAGTTGCAATTGATGCCAGAAAAAGGGAAGACGGCAGCGGCTGGAATGTTTATAAAAACGGCGGCCGGATCGACACCGGGCTGGATGCGGTGGAATGGGCCATGAATGCTGACAGGATGGGTGCAGGTGAGATACTCCTGACCAGCATGGACTGCGATGGGACTAAGGCGGGATATGATATTGAGCTGACAAGGACTATCGCAGAGAATGTATCAATACCTGTCATAGCGTCCGGCGGGGCAGGGACTATGGAGCATTTCTATGATGCCCTGACAGAGGGACGTGCAGACGCAGTGCTGGCTGCTTCATTATTTCATTATAAAGAGATGGAAATCAGCGACCTGAAGGCTTTCCTGGCAGAAAAGGGAGTATCAGTGCGCCTTTGAGTTATAAATAAGAATTAGTGATATACAGGAGGAATTTTATATGCCGCCAATTACAAATGACTGGCTTCTGCCTTTAAAAGCGGAATTTTCAAAGCCTTATTATGCAAGGCTGTATAAAAAGGTGATGGAGGAGTACAGGACACGTCTTATATTCCCGGCGCCGGATGATATATTTAATGCTTTTGCCTTTACCCCCCTCAGCGAGGTAAAGGTAGTGATACTGGGACAGGACCCATATCACGGTGACGGGCAGGCCCACGGCCTGTGTTTTTCTGTAAAGCCTGATGTGGAGATTCCCCCGTCCCTGGAGAATATTTATAAAGAGCTGCACGATGACTGCGGCTGTTATGTGCCTGACAACGGATATCTGACAAAATGGGCAGACCAGGGAGTTATGCTCCTGAATACAGTGCTCACAGTCAGGGCCCACCAGGCCAACTCCCACAGAGGTATCGGATGGGAGGAATTTACGGATGCCGCTATCAGGATACTGAATGAGCAGGACCGCCCAATAGTATTTATGCTCTGGGGAAGGCCTGCCCAGATGAAAAAGAGCATGCTGGATAATCCAAAGCATCTGATATTGGAAGCGCCGCATCCCAGCCCGCTCTCTGCCTTCAGAGGATTTTTTGGCTGCAGGCATTTCAGCAGGGCAAATAAATTCCTGACTGCAAACGGTTTAAGCCCCATTGACTGGCAGATAGAGAATAAGCATTAAATTGGATAAAGCCTATTGTGGATCTTTAAGGATGGACAGCTTCAGAGGTGGGAATATCATATCCTGACAGGACGCCATATATCGAGATCGAATGCCGTGACTTTCCGTATGTGGGGATCTGGACTAAGCCGGGGGCGCCTTTTGTATGTTTGGAACCCTGGTATGGCCGTACAGATGATGCAGGTTTTGCAGGAGATATTTCCGAAAAGAAAGGCATCAGAAAGCTGGATGGCGGCGAAAGCTTTGAGGCTTCTTATGAGATAAAAGTATTCTAAGAATATGATATAAAAAAGGGCAGCGTCTAAGTCTGAAATAACTTTGACGCTGTCCTTTTTATGGTCCTAAAAATAAATGCTGTCTATTTCTCTTCTTCCTGGTTCTTCATGTTCTTAAAAGCTGTTGAGAGCATGAGCTTGATACGGTTCAGCTGGTTTACCTCGCTGGCGCCCGGGTCGTAGTCAATGGCCACGATATTTGAAAGCGGATAGCGGTGGCGCAGTTCCTTGATGACACCTTTTCCAACAACATGGTTTGGCAGGCAGCCGAAGGGCTGTGTGCAGACAATGTTGTTTGTGCCGGTATGTATCAGCTCCAGCATCTCACCTGTCAGGAACCAGCCCTCACCCGTCTGGTTTCCGATAGAGACGATGGGATCCGCATACTTAGCAAGATCAGCAATATGAGCGGGAGCAGTAAAGTGCCGGCTCTTCTGAAATTCCTTTCTGGCTGTGCCGCGGAACATTTCCAGAGCCTTGATCCCTGCATTGGCAAGGGTGGCGCTGGACTTTTTCATCCCCAGGTTCTCAGCCTTGAAGTTGCTGTTGTAGAAGCAGTAGAGCAGGAAATCCATCAGATCAGGGACAACAGCCTCTGCACCCTCCGACTCAAGCAGCTCAACAAGATGATTGTTGGCAGCAGGAAGGAATTTAACAAGTATCTCGCCAACGACTCCTACCCTGGGTTTTTTCACATCTGTGATAGGCAGATTGTCGAAGTCCTGGATAATGGCACGGCAGAGCTTCTTGAATTCCGAGATGGAGGTATGGCGTTTTGAAATAAACTTTTTGCAGATATTCTCCCATTTCATATGCATTTCATCTGCTGATCCCTTTACCTTTTCATAGGGGCGCATCCTGTAGACACATCTCATGAAAATATCGCCGAATACAAGCGCATACATTCCCTTCAGCACAAGAGCAGGGGTGATCTTAAATCCAGGATTCTTCTCAAGGCCGCTCAGATTGATGGAAATGACCGGCACCTGGGGGTATCCTGCCTTCTCAAGCGCGCGGCGTATGAAGCCGATATAATTGCTGGCGCGGCAGCCTCCTCCTGTCTGTGAGATCAGGATCGCCGTCTTATCAGGGTCATATTTGCCTGACAGGAGAGCGCTCATCAGCTGGCCCACAACGATCAGGGACGGGAAGCAGGCATCATTATTTACAAACTTGAGGCCTGTATCAACTGCCAGCCTTTCATCCACCTCAGGAACCTCCAGTCTGTACCCTGCGGAACAGAAAGCTGTTTCCAGCAGACCGAAATGGATGGGCGACATCTGCGGGCAGAGGATCGTATAATTCTTACGCATTTCTTCTGTAAAAATCACCCGGTTGAAGCTGGCTGACACTACTTTTCTGCGCACCTTTTTCATTTCCCTCACCTTGATGGCGGAAATCAGGGAACGGATCCTGATCCGGGCTGCCCCCAGATTATTTACTTCATCTATTTTCAGGCAGGTATAGATCTTGCCTGAATCAGACAGGATGTCACTCACAGCATCTGTTGTGACAGCATCCAGGCCGCAGCCAAAGGAATTGAGCTGGATAAGTTCAAGGCTGTCAGTAGTTTTTACATAATTGGCAGCAGCATAGAGGCGGCTGTGGTACATCCACTGGTCCATGACGATCAGCGGCCGCTCCGGCTGGTTCAGGTGAGAGATAGAATCCTCAGTCAGAACTGCGATGCCGTAGGAATTGATCAGCTCCGGAATACCATGGTTGATCTCTGAATCAATATGGTAGGGACGCCCTGCAAGGACGATTCCCTTACGGCCTGTTTCTTTCAGCCACTTTATCGTCTCCTCGCCTTTTACCTTCATAGCCTCCCGTGTATTTTCCATCTCCTTCCAGCCGGTCCTGGCTGCCTCACGGACTTCTTCAGCAGGAATGTCAGAAAATTCCCTGACCAGCTGCTCCGTCAGTATTTCAAGGTTCGTAAATGCCATGAAAGGATTGCGGAAATCAATATCCTCTGTGCGGAGCTCATCAATGTTATTCTTGATATTCTCTGCATAGGAGGTGACGATCGGGCAGTTATAGTGGTTGTTGGAATCGGGAAACTCATTTCTCTCATACGGTATACAGGGGTAAAAGATAAAATGTATCCCCTGTTTGATCAGCCATGTCACATGGCCATGGGCCAGCTTGGCCGGATAACATTCTGATTCGCTTGGGATCGATTCGATGCCCAGCTCATAAATCTTCCTTGTGGAAGGTGGAGAGAGCACAACCCTGTATTTAAGGGCGGTAAAGAACTTAAACCAGAACGGATAGTTCTCATACATATTAAGTACTCTTGGGATACCCACTGTGCCTCTCTCTGCCTCATCCTCCTCCAGTGAAGGATAGGAGAACAGAAGCCTGTTCTTAAAGTCATAGAGGTTAGGAATGTTCTCTTTATTTTTTTCTTTGCCGATACCGCGCTCGCAGCGGTTTCCGCTGACAAACTGGCGTCCGCCGGTAAAACGGTTGATGGTAAGACGGCACTGGTTCGTACAGCCTTTGCATTTGGCCATGGTAGTGGTGAACTGCAGGCTGTTGATCTTGTCGATGGAGAGCATAGTAGTTTCCTTGCTGTCATCATAACGCTCACGCGCTATCAGGGCAGCACCGAAGGCTCCCATAATACCTGCAATGTCAGGGCGGATGGCTTCACAGCCGGCTATTTTTTCAAAGCTGCGGAGAACTGCATCATTATAGAAGGTGCCACCCTGGACTACGATATGTTTTCCTAAGGATGAGGCGTCCGATACCTTTATAACCTTATAGAGGGCATTCTTGATTACTGAATAAGCAAGGCCGGCAGAAATGTCGGAGACTTCAGCGCCTTCCTTCTGGGCCTGCTTTACCTTTGAATTCATAAATACCGTACACCGTGTGCCCAGGTCAATGGGATGCTTTGCAAAGAGCGCTGCCTTTGCAAAATCCTGTACGCTGTAATTCAGGGACTTGGCAAATGTCTCTATAAAGGAACCGCAGCCGGAGGAGCAGGCTTCATTGAGCTGCACACTGTCAACTGTCTGGTTCTTGATTTTGATACACTTCATGTCCTGGCCGCCGATGTCCAGGATGCAGTCCACTTCAGGATCAAAAAAAGCAGCCGCATAATAGTGGGCGACAGTCTCCACCTCGCCCTCGTCCAGCATAAGACCAGCTTTTATCAGAGCCTCGCCATATCCTGTGGAACAGGAATATACGATTTTGGCTGTGGCAGGAAGCTGGCTGTAGATATCCTGGATAGCTTTAATGGTAGTCTTTAAAGGACTTCCGTTATTGTTACTGTAAAATGAGTAGAGAAGAGAACCATCCTCTCCCACAAGGGCAGCTTTTGTCGTAGTTGAACCTGCATCGATGCCCAGATAGCAGTTCCCCTCATAGGAGGACAGGTCATCAGTAACTACATTATACTGATTCTGGCGTTCTATGAAAGTGTGGTATTCATCTTCAGATGCAAAAAGCGGGTCCATACGCGCCACTTCAAATTCCAGCCGTATAGTCCCTGATAAATGGCTGATCATTGAAGTTAAGCTGGTATTTACGTCTTCCTGGTAATTCATGGCAGAACCGATGGCTGCAAAAAGGTGTGAATTGTCAGGGGCGATAATATGTTCGTCGTCCAGCTTCAGTGTACGGATAAAGGACTGCTTCAGCTCTGAGAGGAAGTGGAGCGGACCTCCCAGGAAAGCCACATGCCCCCTGATCGGCTTACCGCAGGCAAGACCGCTGATAGTCTGGTTGACAACTGCCTGGAATATGGAGACAGAAAGGTCCTCTTTTGTGGCCCCCTCATTGATGAGCGGCTGGATGTCTGTCTTGGCAAAGACGCCGCACCTTGCAGCGATCGGATAGATCGCTTTATAGTTCTTGGCATATTCATTTAAGCCGGCTGCGTCAGTCTGAAGCAGTGATGCCATCTGGTCAATAAATGAGCCTGTGCCCCCGGCACAGATACCGTTCATCCTCTGCTCTACATTTCCGCCTTCAAAGTAGATGATCTTGGCGTCCTCGCCTCCCAGCTCGATCGCCACGTCTGTCTGGGGAGCGTAAGCCGTAAGGGCGGTAGATACAGCGATGACCTCCTGGACAAACGGCACCTCCATGTGTTTGGCCAGTGTAAGTCCGCCTGAACCTGTGATCATGGGTGAGACATTAAGATCTCCCAGACTGTCATATGCCTTCTGCAGAAGTGAGGACAGCGTTTCCTGGATGTTGGCAAAATGACGCTCATAATCAGAAAATAAAATATTGTTTTCTGCGTCCAGGATGGCAATCTTTACTGTGGTGGAACCTATATCGATTCCAAGAGTATGTAAATTAGTCTGATTCATATGTATTTACAGGAAATTCCTGTATCCTCCTATCTCTATAGCATGTTAATAGGTAATATCTATAGCTGCATACAGTAATAATATATGCGGCAGTCAAGTTCAAAAGGCCCTGAATGGTGTCCCAAAATGCGGGCAGAACTAATACCATTATACGACAGTTTATGTAAAATAGCAAATAGCAAGTCTTGAAAAAATCATCCATACACGCTATACTATTTTAGAAAATTGACGAAAGAAATGGAGATAATATGTATAAATTATTAAAACAGGACGGAAAAGCAAAGCGCGGAGAGCTCCATACCGTACATGGTGTGATCCAGACTCCCGTTTTTATGAATGTAGGGACTGTGGCTGCGATCAAGGGCGCAGTGTCTACAATGGATCTGCAGGAAATAGGAACACAGGTAGAATTGTCTAACACCTATCACCTTCATGTGCGTCCAGGGGACCAGATAGTGAAGAAAATGGGCGGCCTGCATAAATTTATGGTCTGGGACAAGCCCATCCTCACGGATTCAGGCGGTTTTCAGGTTTTTTCGCTGTCGAGCCTGAGAAAAATAAAAGAAGAGGGCGTCTATTTCAGCTCCCATATCGACGGCAGGAAAATCTTTATGGGGCCGGAGGAGAGCATGCAGATACAGTCAAACCTGGCTTCCACCATTGCCATGGCTTTTGATGAATGCCCTTCAAGCGTGGCTGACAGGATCTATGTACAGGCATCAGTAGAGCGCACTACAAGATGGCTGAAAAGGTGCAAGGAAGAGATGGCAAGGCTGAATAGCCTGCCAGACACTATAAATAAGCACCAGATGCTATTTGGCATCAACCAGGGGGCGGTCTATGAGGATATCAGGATCGAACATGCAAAAGAGATCGCCCGGCTGGATCTGGACGGCTATGCTGTGGGCGGACTGGCTGTGGGAGAGACGCATGAGGAGATGTACAGGATACTTGATGCCGTAGTGCCGTTTCTGCCGCTGGAGAAACCTACGTATCTGATGGGTGTCGGCACGCCGGCCAACATTCTCGAGGCAGTTGACCGGGGCGTGGATTTCTTTGACTGTGTGTATCCGTCCAGAAACGGACGTCATGGACATGTATATACTGGCAGAGGAAAGCTCAACCTGTTTAATGCTAAATATGAGACAGATCCAAGGCCGATAGAGGAAGGGTGCCAGTGTCCTGCCTGCAGGCATTACAGCAGGGCTTATATCAGGCATCTGCTTAAGGCAAAGGAGATGCTGGGGATGCGCCTGTGTGTTCTCCATAATCTGTATTTTTATAACCATATGATGGAAGAGATCAGAACAGCCATCGATGAAAACAGGTATCAGGAATATAAAAAGGCAAAATTGGCAGGATTTGAGGAAGAAAATATAAAAAAATAAATAAAATATAGAAAAATACTTGATGAACGCTGGTAAATTGTGTATGATGTAATATATGTAAGAAAAGAATAAGAAAGTAATAGGTGTGAACCACGAGGAGGAAACAAAATGAATTTATTAACCGCAGATGCGGGCGGCAGTATGGTCATCCTGATCGTCTATGTTGTCATCATTGGTGCCGCTATGTATTTTTTTGCAATCAGACCACAGAAAAAGGAGCAGAAACGGCTTAACGGAATGCTTGCTGAGCTGGCAGTAGGTGACAGTGTAGTAACTACCAGCGGATTCTATGGTGTTGTAATCGATATTACAGATGAAGATGTCATTGTTGAGTTTGGAAGCAACAAAAACTGCAGAATCCCGATGAGAAAATCAGCAATTGCTGAAGTAGAAAAGCCAGACGCAGAATAAGAAAAGTATTTTAGGGCGCCTCAGTTTCCGAAGTAAGAAACTGGGGTGTTTTGCTATATAAAGAGAGAAAGCAAAAAGTGAGAATAAGAAACAGGAGGTAATGGTGCGAATGAAGAGGAAAAGAATGGGATCGCTGGTAGGGGCGACGCTGGCTTTAAGTCTTGTGCTGACCGGATGCCAGGGTGTAAAGAGTGCGAAGCTGGATCCTAAAAATCCGGTGACTGTGACAGTATGGCATTATTATGCAGGCGGGCAGCAGGAGGCCTTCAACAAACTGGTGTCAGAATTTAACAGTTCAGAAGGGCTTGAAAGAGGGATCGTGGTGGAAGCTGAGAACCACGGGACAGTGGAACAGCTGGCCAGTGATGTGAAAGATTCCCTGGCAAAGAAAGTAGGCGCCGCAGAAGTCCCCGGTATTATATGCGGATACGGGGACACTATATATGATATTGACAAGGGCGGGAACATAGTCAGTCTGGATGAATATCTTTCAGAAGATGAACTGAAGGAATACATTCCGTCTTATATTGAGGAAGGACGTCTGGGGGAAGGAGATAAGCTGAAAATATTCCCCACTGCAAAATCAACAGAGATATTCATGATGAATAAGACTGACTGGGATGTTTTTGCAGAGGCCACAGGCGCGTCTCTTGATAAGCTGGAAACGATCGAGGGTGTAGTGGAAACGGCGAAGGGTTATTATGAATGGACGGACGCCAGAACTCCCGATGTGCCTGATGACGGCAAAGCTTTCTTTGGAAGGGATGCGGTGGCGAATTATCTCATCGTGGGAAGCCGCCAGCTGGGGATAGAGCTGTGTAAGGTGAAGGACGGCAAAGTGACCTTCAACACAGATAAGGAAGTACTGCGCAAGCTCTGGGACTGCTATTATGTGCCGAGCATAAACGGATATTTTGGGGCTTATGGAAAGTTCCGTTCGGATGATGCGAAGGTAGGCGATCTGCTGGCGTTTGTAGGATCTACCACATCGGCCAGCTATTTCCCAAAGGAAGTATTCAATGAGGAGAACGAAAGCCATCCTATTGAGGCGCTTGTACTGCCTGTTCCTGTATTTGCTGACGGAGAAAAATATGCTGTCCAGCAGGGGGCCGGCATGGCTGTGATTAAATCGGATGCGCAGAAGGAATATGCGGCTGTAGAATTCCTGAAGTGGTTCACACAGGCGGACAGGAACCTGGAATTTGCAGTAAGCTCAGGATATCTGCCGGTTAAGACAGAGGCACTTGATAAAAACAAGCTTGAGACAGCCATTGCAAATTCAGGCGAACAGATTCCTGAGAATTTAAAGGAAACGCTGGAAATAGCGTTTGATACCTGCAGTTCCCAGAAGCTGTATACGAACAGGCCTTTTGAGGGCGCCAGCGGCGTCAGGAGCGTGCTGGAATATAATATGGCGGATAAGATAAATGCTGATCTTGAAGAGATCAATAAACTTGTAGCAGGAGGCATGAGCCGCGCTGAGGCGGCAGCAGGCTATGATACAGATGAGAATTTTGAAAGCTGGTATAGTGATTTCTGCCAGAAGTTAGAGGACACACAGAAGGAGCAATAGGTATGAATCATTTCAAAGGTTCACTGCTGCAGAGGATTTTGATTCCGATTCTGGTTGTTATGCTGATTGAAGGAATACTGCTGTGCGTTGTGGTTTTTAACAGCGGCACCATGGAGGGGCTGAAAGGAAACGCTTACGATGTCTTCAACGAAAAGGTGTCAGGACGCAGCGGGACTCTTGAAAATGATATGGTTGGACGATGGTCGGCCATAGAGTCTGCTGCTGAAACTATAGGGGATGGCATAGAGAGCTTTATTGAAGGCGAGGGAATCACCACAGCTGATCTGACTCCCGACAGCAGTTATACTTCAAAGCTTTTGGAAAACTTGTCAGAGGAGCTTATTTTCAGGATGAGGCGCAACGCGGTCACTGGTGTATTCCTCATCCTGGATGGTGACGGCAGGGATAAGAAGGCAGGGCTTTATTTTCGTGACAGCGACCCGCTGACAGAGGCCTCTGACAACTCAGACCTGCAGGCTGTGAGAGCTCCGGCCAGCATAACGAAAAAATTAAATATAGCTCTTAACACCAACTGGCTCCCTTATTTTCAGCTGACTGAGGGGGCTGATGGGACTGAGTATTATTATGAACCATTCAGGACAGCGATAGAAAGGCCGGAGCTTAAGGGCACTGAGCTGGGATACTGGTGTCCTGCTTTTTCCATGCACGGTGATACAGGCGGCAGGGAGTCCATGATTCTTACATATTCACTGCCAGTCTATTCAGAAGGCATACCCTGCGGAGTTATGGGAATAGAGCTCAATATGGATTATCTTGTAAAGCAGATCCCGGCCAGGGAGTTGAGCGAAGATAATTATGGTAGCTATATCCTTGCATGTAAAAAAAGCGGCAGCGGGGATGGTGAAGCTGAAGAATATACTGTAGTGGCCAGGAGCGGAGCCTTGATAAACCAGCTGGAGGGACAGTCGGATGTCCTTAGTATAAGCAAAGAAAGCTACAGGAAAAACTTCCATTCACTGCTTAGCCCCAGCAGCAGGCAGGGAGCCGTACACTCCTGTATCCATGATCTGAACCTGTATGAGAGAAATGCCCCATTTTCAGGGGACAGATGGGTATTGATAGGGATTGAAGAGGATTACCACCTCCTCAGTTTCTTCTATGAATTTGAGCGGGCGATCCTTTTTATTCTGGCGGTCACCATATTGATCGGAGTGGCGGCGGCAATCATAGTGGCAAGAGCTGTGACAAAGCCCATTGAGACGCTGACATATAAACTGAAGATGGCAGATCCCGGAAGCCCTATAAGGCTTGGAGAGCTGAAGATAGACGAGATCGATAAACTGTCAGGCACGATTGAGAATCTGAGCAGAGAGGTGGCCGACAATGCCCACAAGCTGGAAGCGATTCTGGATATGACAGGTGTGTCAGTGGGGGCATGCGAGTACACGGACAGAGCTGAGAAGAAGGTATATTGTTCAGGTGATTTCTGCAGGCTCCTGGATATTCCTGAGGAAGAGATGACAGGCAGTTATCTGCCGACAAGCGTCATGAAAAAACACATGGCGGAATTGAAGGCACGTCAGGTGGAGCGTGACAGGGAAGCAGGACTGTACATACTGAAGTTTGGAAAAGCTGAAGAGGAGCGGTGGGTCAGGCTGAAGGTGATCTCGGAAAAAGGCCGGATACTGGCGGTTGCCACGGATATGACCCAGGAAATGCAGGAAAAGCAGAAGATAGAGCATGACAGGGACTTTGACCTGCTGACAGGGCTTTATAACAGAAGAGCATTCTACAGGCAGATTGAAGAAGTATTTATGAACAAAAAGCGTATGGCTATAGGAGCCATGATCATGATCGACCTGGATAATCTGAAGTATGTAAATGATACTTATGGCCATGATTACGGAGATGAATATATCAGGACCGCCGCCAGGGTGCTTCAAAGCCTGGATACCAGGAACTCTGTGGTGGCCAGGCTCTCCGGTGACGAATTTCTGGCATTTTTCTACGGGAGCGGGAACCGGGACACTGTGAGGCACAGGATGGATCAGATATATGAGATGTTTAAGAACACGAAGATCCATCTTCCGGACGGTACGAGTATACCGGTGAGGGCATCCGCCGGCATGGCCTGGTATCCTGATGACGGAGAAAATTATGATGAACTGATCAGATATGCAGATTTTGCCATGTATATGGTAAAAAAGACGAACAAAGGGGCAGTGGTAGAGTTCAATCTGGAAAGCTACAGCAAAGAGTCATATCTGCTGCAGTGTAAAGAGGAACTGAACACCATACTGGAAAAAGGACTTGTTGATTATGCGTTCCAGCCGATCGTGGATGCGAGGGACGGAAGCGTATATGCATATGAAGCACTTATGCGGCCTAATACGGAGAATATTAAATCTCCCGATGCGCTGCTGGCGCTGGCAAGATCCCAGTCAAAGCTGCAGCAGATAGAAAAGCTCACCTTTTTTAAAGGGATGGAGATATTCAGCAAGAAAGAGGTTGCAAAGACGGACTGCAGGATCTTCCTGAATTCTATTTCCAACCAGGTGATGACAGATAAGGAAATCAAAGAATTCCAGATGAAATATTCTGCATATTTATCCAGGCTTGTTATTGAATTTACTGAAGAAGAGAGGCCGGATGCAGAACTGACGAAGGTAAAAATGCGGTATTTTGGGGATGCAAAAGGTATGACAGCCCTGGATGATTTTGGAGAGGGGTATAATGGTGAAAGCATTCTTTTAAGCATGAACCCGGACTTTGTCAAATTTGACAGATCCCTTATCAAGAATATCCATGAGGACAGCAAAAAGCAGGATCTGGTGGCAGGCCTGATCGCCTATTGCCGGGAAAATGGCGCAAAGACCATTGCGGAAGGTGTTGAGTGCAGCATGGAGATGGATATGCTGATAGGCATGGGAATTGACTATCTGCAGGGTTATTATATTGGACGTCCCACTCATTTTCCGGGGGATATTCCTGAAGAGATCCGGCAGGAAATCTTCCAGGCGGCAAAAACAGAAATTGATTTTAGTTGAAATCTGTATAAAAATGAATTATTATATTTCTCAAAGAATCTAAGCGGACAGAAAGGATGAAAAATTATGAATCATAAAATAGCAGTGATTCCGGGTGACGGTATCGGCCCTGAGATAGTTGCAGAAGCCCAGAAGGTGCTGGATGCAGCAGGTAAGAAATATGGATTTGAGATGGAGTACACTAAAGTCCTTCTGGGAGGCGCTTCCATAGACGTGCACGGAAAGCCCATTACAGACGAGGCTATTGAAACAGCCAGGAGCAGTGAAGCTGTTCTCATGGGCTCTATCGGCGGTGATGCGGCCACTTCCCCCTGGTATAAGCTGGAGCCTTCACTCAGACCGGAGGCTGGGCTTTTGGCCATCCGCAAGGCTCTGAACCTCTTTGCAAACCTCCGCCCGGCATATCTCTATGAAGAGCTGAAGGCTGCCTGCCCCTTAAGGGATGATATTATTGGCAGCGGCTTTGACATGATGATCATGAGGGAACTGACAGGCGGGCTGTATTTCGGTGAAAGGAAAACAGTTGTGGAGGATGGAGTCAGAAAAGCAGTAGATACACTGACATATGATGAGAAGGAGATCCGCAGGATCGCTGTCCGCGCATTTGACATAGCCAGAAAGAGAAGACATCTTGTGACGAGCGTAGATAAGGCAAATGTGCTGGATTCATCCAGGCTTTGGAGGGCTGTTGTGGAGGAGGTTGCAAAGGATTATCCTGATGTGGCTCTGAACCACATGCTGGTAGATAACTGTGCGATGCAGCTGGTGAAGGATCCGGGACAGTTTGATGTCATCCTTACAGAGAATATGTTTGGAGATATCCTCTCAGACGAGGCCAGCATGGTGACAGGCTCGATCGGGATGCTGTCCTCAGCCAGCCTGAATGAGACAAAATTCGGCCTTTATGAGCCGAGCCACGGTTCAGCGCCGGACATTGCGGGAAAGGGAATTGCCAATCCCATCGCTACTATCCTGTCGGCGGCTATGATGCTGAGATATTCCCTGGATCTGGATGAGGCAGCCGATGCAGTTGAGAATGCTGTCAAGAAAGTTCTGGGAGAAGGATACCGCACTACAGACATTATGTCAGAAGGGTGCACACAGGTAGGGACACAGAAAATGGGAGACTTGATCGCCCAATATATATAATAGTCAGAGAAATCGCGGAAGAGGAGATAATCAGATGAGAAGTGACGCAGTTAAAAAAGGGATGCAGCAGGCGCCCCACAGGTCTTTATTTAATGCATTAGGAATGACGCAGGAGGAGCTTGACAGGCCGCTGGTGGCTATTGTCAGCTCCTATAATGAAATCGTGCCGGGACATATGAACCTGGATAAGATCGCCCAGGCAGTAAAAATGGGTGTGGCTATGGCAGGCGGCACGCCAATAATGTTTCCTGCTATTGCTGTCTGCGACGGCATAGCCATGGGACATATCGGTATGAAATATTCCCTTGTCACCAGGGATCTGATAGCAGATTCCACAGAGTCCATGGTGCAGGCCCACCAGTTTGACGCTATGGTGTGTATACCGAACTGTGACAAAAATGTACCGGGGCTTTTGATGGCTGCAGCCAGATTAAATATACCCACAGTGTTTGTCAGCGGCGGACCTATGATGGCTGGGCATGTACAGGGGGGCAAAACAAGCCTTTCAAGCATGTTTGAGGCTGTAGGTTCTTATGCGGCCGGGAATATGTCAGGGGAAGAGGTCAATGAGTATGAGTGCAAGGCATGCCCTACCTGCGGGTCCTGTTCCGGGATGTATACAGCCAACAGCATGAACTGTCTTACAGAGGTGCTGGGCATGGGGCTGAAAGGGAACGGAACGATTCCGGCTGTCTATTCAGAGCGGCTGAAGCTGGCTAAGCATGCAGGTATGAAGGTAATGGAGCTGCTTGAAAAAAATATCCGCCCAAGAGATATCATGACAGAAAAAGCGTTCTACAATGCACTGGCAGTTGATATGGCTCTCGGATGCTCTACAAACAGCATGCTTCACCTTCCGGCAATCGCACATGAGGCAGGAGTGGAGCTGAATGTGGATATTGCTAATTCAATAAGTGCAAAGACACCGAATCTCTGCCACCTTGCTCCGGCAGGCCATACATATATTGAAGAGCTCAATGAGGCAGGCGGAGTGTATGCTGTCATGAATGAACTGGATAAGAAGGGACTTCTCTATACAGATCTGATAACAGCTACAGGCAGGACAGTGAAAGAAAATATTGAGGGATGTGAGAACAGGAATCCGGAGGTTATCCGCCCTATAGAAAACCCGTACAGTGAAACAGGAGGTATTGCTGTTCTCAAAGGAAATCTGGCGCCTGACTCATGCGTGGTGAAGCGTTCAGCGGTTGCACCAGAGATGATGGTCCATGAAGGACTGGCAAGGGTATTTGACTGTGAGGAAGATGCTATAGCCGCCATTAAAGGAGGACAGATCAACGAGGGTGATGTGGTAGTCATCCGCTATGAAGGACCGAAGGGCGGTCCGGGAATGAGAGAGATGCTTAATCCTACATCGGCTATCATGGGCATGGGACTTGGTTCCAGTGTGGCTCTTATAACTGACGGGCGTTTCAGCGGGGCTTCAAGAGGTGCTGCTATCGGCCATGTGTGTCCGGAAGCAGCTGTAGGCGGACCGATCGCGCTTGTGGAAGAGGGCGATACTATTAAAATAAATATCCCGGAAAACAGGCTTGATGTAGATATCTCTGAGGAAGAGATGGAGGCCAGAAGAGCTAAATGGCAGCCGCGCCAGCCTAAAGTGACTACCGGCTATCTCGGCCGCTATGCGGCAATGGTCACAAGCGCCAGCAGGGGTGCTATACTGGAAATACCGGGAAATAACAAATAGGAGAGGAGAGCGTCTATGAAACTGACAGGTGCTGAAATCGTAATTGAATGCTTAAAAGAACAGGGGGTTGATACTGTATTCGGTTATCCGGGCGGTACGATCCTGAATGTATATGATGCGCTGTATAAACACAGTGAAGAAATACGCCATATCCTGACATCACATGAACAGGGCGCAGCCCATGCGGCGGACGGCTATGCCCGCGCCACTGGCAAGGTAGGAGTCTGTATGGCTACCTCCGGGCCCGGGGCCACTAATCTCGTGACAGGAATCGCCACTGCTTACATGGATTCCGTGCCTATGGTGGCCATCACGGCAAACGTGGCAGTATCACTGCTTGGAAAGGACAGCTTCCAGGAGATTGACATTGCAGGTGTTACCATGCCTATCACAAAGCATAATTATATTGTCAAGGATGTGGACAAACTGGCAGAGACACTCAGGAGAGCCTTCCTGATAGCAAAAGAGGGGCGTCCGGGTCCTGTCCTTGTGGATATCACTAAGGATGTCACTGCGAATATGGCAGAATATACTCCTGAGAAGCCATTTTCTGTTGAGCGGAGCATATACAACATCAAAAATGCAGATCTGGAGAAAGCGGCAGAACTGATCAACCATGCAAAGAAACCTTTCATTTTTGTGGGCGGCGGGGCAGTTATCTCAGACGCAGCCAGAGAGCTTAAAGAATTCGTTGATAAGGTGCAGGCGCCCGTGGGTGACAGCCTTATGGGAAAAGGAGCCTTTGACGGTACGGATGAACGCTACTGCGGCATGCTGGGGATGCATGGGACCAAGGCTTCTAACCTGGGTGTGACTCAGTGCGACCTGCTGGTGACAGTTGGAGCCAGGTTCAGTGACCGTGTGGTTGGAAATCCATCCAGCTTTGCAAAGCATGCAAAAGTTGTGCAGATAGATGTGGACCCTGCTGAGATCAATAAAAATATCGTGGTAGACGCAAGCGTGATCGGAGATGTGAAGGAGGTGCTGAAGCGCCTTAATCCCATGATCAATGCAAAAGACCACAGTGAGTGGATTGCCCACATAGAAGAATTAAAGCAGAAATTCCCTCTGAAATATGACAAGGATGTGCTTACAGGCCCGTATATCATGGAAGAGATCTACCGCATTACCAATGGTGACGCAATCATCACCACTGAGGTGGGACAGCACCAGATGTGGGCGGCACAGTACTACAAATATAAAAAACCGCATACATTTATTACCTCAGGGGGACTTGGAACCATGGGATATGGGCTGGGTGCGTCTCTGGGAGCCAAGATGGGCAAGCCTGACAGGACTGTTTTCAATATCGCCGGTGACGGATGCTTCAGGATGAATATGAACGAGATCGCAACTGCTGTCCGCTACAATATCCCGATCATCCAGGTGGTGATCAATAACCACGTGCTGGGCATGGTGCGCCAGTGGCAGACACTGTTCTATGGAAAGCGTTACTCACATACAGTATTAAATGACGCAGTGGATTTTGTGAAGCTGGCAGAAGCCATGGGCGCTGAAGGGATACTTGTCACAAAGAAGGAAGAGGTGGCGCCTGCCATCGAAAGAGCTATAGCGGCAGGACATCCGGTAGTGATCGAGTGCCAGATCGACAGCGATGATAAAGTATTCCCTATGGTACCGGCAGGAGAATCCATTGAGAAGGCTTTTGATCAGGATGACTTATCTTGAAAAAAATGAATTAGGTATTGACTATTATTTAACGAAGAGGTAGAATTAGTTTCATGCATTATCGATTTAGAACAGTAAAGTGTAACTGTGAAGGTACTGAACAGTTACGGTAAAGTAAAAAAGCGTATAACAGGAGGAAACAAGAAGTGAGCAGAGTGTACAATTTCTCAGCAGGACCGGCCGTGTTGCCGGAAGAAGTACTTAAGGAGGCAGCAGCAGAGATGCTGGATTACAAAGGATCCGGTATGTCCGTTATGGAAATGAGTCACCGCTCTAAGGTTTTCGATGACATCATAGGCGAGGCGGAAGCTGACCTGAGGGATCTGATGAAGATACCGGACAATTACAAGGTCCTGTTCCTTCAGGGCGGTGCATCCCAGCAGTTCGCCATGATCCCGATGAACCTTATGAAGAATAAGGTTGCAGATTACATAGTCACCGGACAGTGGGCGAAGAAGGCATACCAGGAAGCACAGAAGTATGGAAAAGCTAATAAGATAGCATCTTCTGAGGATAAGACTTTTTCATATATTCCGGACTGTTCTGATCTGCCGGTCAGTGAGGATGCTGATTATGTCTATATCTGTGAAAACAATACGATATACGGCACAAAATTTAAAACCCTTCCAAATACAAAGGGGAAAACACTTGTGGCAGATGTATCCTCCTGCTTTTTATCTGAGCCTGTAGATGTATCAAAATATGGAATTATTTACGGCGGCGTACAGAAGAACATTGGACCGGCGGGAATGGTAATTGTGATCATCAGGGAAGATCTGATCACAGAGGATGTCCTGGAAGGAACACCTACGATGCTTACATATAAGACACATTCAGATGCCAAGTCCCTGTATAATACGCCTAACTGCTACTGTATCTATATGTGCGGCAAGGTCTTTAAATGGCTGAAGAAGCAGGGCGGTCTTGAGGCCATGAAGGAGTATAATGAGAAGAAGGCAGCCATTTTGTATGACTTCCTGGATCAGAGCAGGATGTTCCGCGGGACAGTAGAGAAAGCAGACCGTTCCCTTATGAATGTTCCATTTGTGACAGGAGATGCTGAGCTTGATGCGAAGTTTGTAAAAGAGGCAAAGGCAGCCGGGTTTGAAAACCTGAAAGGCCACAGGAGCGTGGGCGGCATGCGTGCCAGCATCTATAATGCCATGCCGATAGAGGGCGTGCAGAAGTTAGTAGAGTTTATGAAGAAATTCGAAGAGGAGAATCTGTAAGATGTTCAAGTATAAATGTCTAAATCCAATCGCAGGTGTAGGCCTGGAGCTGTTCAACAATAAATATGACAAGTGCGAGGATGTAAATGATGCAGATGCCATCCTTGTAAGAAGCGCTTCGATGCACGACATGGAACTGCCTGACACACTTGAGGCAGTGGCCCGGGCAGGAGCCGGTGTCAATAATATTCCGCTGGATAAATGTGCAGATAAAGGTATCGTTGTGTTCAATACTCCTGGTGCAAATGCAAACGGCGTGAAAGAGCTTGTGCTGGCAGGCCTGCTGCTGGCTTCCAGAGATGTGGTGGGCGGGATCAACTGGGTTCAGTCTGAACGCGCAAATGAAGACATCGCCAAACTGACGGAGAAAGAGAAAAAGAATTTTGCCGGCTGTGAGATCAAAGGTAAGAAGCTGGGAATTATAGGACTGGGCGCTATCGGCGTGCTTGTGGCGAATGCAGCAACACACCTTGGCATGGAAGTATATGGATATGACCCGTATATCTCTGTGGATGCTGCATGGAACCTTTCCAGAAGCATCAAGCATATCCAGGCCGTGGAGGATATCTACAAGGAATGCGATTATATTACAATCCATGTGCCGCTTCTGGACGCAACCAGAAAGATGATCAATAAAGAGTCAATTGCCAAGATGAAGGACGGAGTGGTAGTGCTCAACTTTGCGCGTGATCTGCTCGTTGAAGAAACAGATATGGTGGAAGCGCTGAAAAACGGAAAAGTCAAAAGATATGTGTCAGATTTCCCGAATACAACCATGGCTGGTGCAAAGAATGCCATAGTGATCCCGCATCTGGGGGCTTCCACAGAAGAATCTGAGGATAATTGTGCCATGATGGCGGTAAAAGAACTTATGGATTACATGGAAAACGGAAATATTAAAAATTCCGTGAATTATCCGGCCTGCGATATGGGCGAGTGTATCCATGCATGCCGTATTGCCATCAACCACAGGAATGTAAAAAATATGATCGGACAATTTGCATCTGTTTTCGGTGAAGCAGATATTAACATTGCAAATATGATGAATGCCAGCAAAGGGGACTTCGCATATTCGCTGTTTGACCTGGAAAAAGCAGCGCCTGAAGAGGTGATCTCAAGGATTAAGACCATCGACGGCGTGCTGAAGGTCCGTGTGATTAAATAGTGATAGATGGACAGCTGCAAAATGAGTTATATTTTGCAGCTGTTTTTATCTCACAGGAAGGCATTGGTTTGCGGGGTGTGTGATACAGATGAGACCAGTAAAAAGGATAAGGCAGATAAAGACTGCAAAAAAAATTATCAGTTCAGTTAAGAAACATGAGAAACAGTACAGGATACTGGGCAGGGAAATATATAAAAAGATCAAGAGGAGAAAATTATGGCTATAATCAGGGCGTTCCAGGGTATCAGGCCGAAAGAGGGGCTGGCAGAGCGCATTGCGGCACTGCCTTATGATGTATACAGTGAGGCGGAAGCAAGAGAAGAAGTGAAGAAGGAGCCTATGAGCTTTCTGAAAATAGACAGGGCTGAGACTCAGTTCCCGGAAGGTACGGACCCGTATTCACCTCAGGTATATCAGAAGGCTCATGATATTTTAAAAGAAATGCTGGAGGCAGGGGAATTTTGTAAAGACAGTTCAGCCTGCTATTACCTCTATGAGCTGACCATGGATGGACGCAGCCAGACCGGGCTTGTGGCCTGCGCTTCTATAGATGATTATCTGAACGGCGTGATAAAAAAACACGAAAATACAAGGCTGGATAAGGAACTTGACAGGATCCGCCATGTAGATATATGTAATACCCAGACAGGCCCCATTTTTCTGGCATACAGGAAACAGGAATGCCTTCAGGAGCTCTTTGCTGAGATCAGGGAGGAAAAGGCAGTGTTCGACTTTGTGTCCCCTGACGGCATCAGGCACAGAGGCTGGAAGATCCAGGATGCGGATGATATTATTCTCATAGCAGCAGCCTTTGGAAAGGTGGATGAGATCTATATTGCCGACGGACATCACAGGGCGGCGTCTGCTGTGAAGGTGGGGCTTAGGAGGAGAGAAGAGAATCCCGGCTATACAGGAAGGGAGGAATTCAACTACTTTTTATCTGTTCTTTTCCCTGATGAGGAGCTGAAGATCCTCAGTTATAACAGGATCGTAAAAGATTTAAACGGGCAGGATAAGTCAGGATACATGATTCGGCTTAAAGAAGTCTTTGAAGTCAGTGAGTGCGCCGGAGCAGCCGGACCAAAGGCGAAAGGGGAGCTTGGAATGTATCTGGACGGAACGTGGTATGCCCTTAAAATAAAAGAGCAGTATAAGAGCCAGGACCCTGTTGACGGGCTGGATGTATCTGTTCTTCAGAATGAGATCCTGGGGCCTGTCCTTGGAATTGAAGATCCCAAGACTGATAAAAGGATTGATTTTGTCGGGGGGATAAGAGGCCTTGAAGAGCTGGAGCGGAGGGTGGATGCCGAAGGCGGAGCAGCCTTTGCAATGTATCCCACGTCTATAGGGGAACTCTTTGCTGTGGCAGATGCAGGAAGGCTGATGCCGCCCAAGTCCACCTGGTTTGAGCCAAAGCTGAGAAGCGGCCTTTTTATACACAGCCTGAAATAGTTAGAATTTTTTATTCCTTTCAGAGGCGTTCTGTGATAGAATGTTAGTAAACTAAGCAGAATGGCAGAAGCTGTCTGCAAAATTCGACAGGAGGGTACGTTATGAATGAAAAATTGTACGATATGATGGATTGGGCGGCTATAGAAGCAGTCGTTTATTCGGAGGAGGATAATCCTCATTCGCTGCTTGGCCCCCATAGCACAGAAGAAGGAATTTTAATTCAGACTTTTATTCCCACTGCTGTAAGTGTGAACGTAGTGCTGGATAAGACAAAAGATAAGTACCCGATGGAGCTGGAAGATGAGGCAGGATTTTTTGCTGCCCTTCTGCCGGAGAGATCCATACCGGAATATACATATGAGGTGACATTTGACAACGGGGTGACAGAAGAGTTAAAAGATCCCTATTGCTTTAAACCTCAGATTTCAGAAAAAGATACAAAAAAATTTAACAGCGGAATATGTTATGACATTTATGAAAAGCTGGGGGCCCATCCCAGGGAGGTGGATGGAGTCAAAGGTGTCAGCTTTGCCGTGTGGGCTCCGAATGCCATGCGCGTGAGCGTTGTGGGGGATTTTAATCTCTGGGACGGCCGGCGGCATCAGATGAGAAGACTGTGGGATTCGGGAATATTTGAAATATTTATTCCCGGGATAGAGGAAGGACAGCTGTACAAATATGAGATTAAAGCAAAAGGAGGGCTGACCTTCTTAAAGGCTGACCCATATGCGAATGCGGCTGAATTAAGGCCGGGAACTGCATCAGTGGTTGCAGATATAAGCGATTTCACGTGGACTGACAGCAGCTGGATGTCTGCCAGAAAGAAGCGGAATACCAAGAAGGAACCCATGAATATTTATGAGATGCATCTTGGTTCATGGAAGAGGCCCCAGGAGGAAGACAGGATATTCTGCAATTACAGAGAACTTGCTCCCATGATAGCGGAATATGTCAAAGAGATGGGGTATACTCACATTGAACTGATGCCTGTGATGGAGCATCCTTTTGACGGTTCATGGGGATATCAGGTGACTGGGTATTATGCTCCCACCAGCCGCTACGGCAGCCCGGAAGATTTCATGTATTTTATGAATTACATGCATGAGCAGGGGATCGGCGTTATCCTGGACTGGGTTCCGGCCCATTTTCCAAGGGATACCTTCGGCCTCTCCAATTTTGACGGCACATGTCTTTATGAGCATCAGGATCCCAGGAAAGGATCTCATCCACACTGGGGGACATTGATATATAATTACGCAAGGCCTGAGGTCAAAAATTTCCTCCTGGCAAATGCTCTGTTCTGGACAGAGAAGTACCATGCAGATGGTATCAGGATGGATGCTGTGGCATCTATGCTCTATCTGGACTATGGAAAGAATGACGGTGAATGGGTGGCCAATATTTACGGGGGAAATGAAAATCTCGATGCAGTTGAATTTTTCCATCATCTGAATTCCATATTCAAGAAAAGATATCCTGATGCGCTTATGATAGCCGAAGAATCAACAGCGTGGCCGAAGGTCACTACTCCTGTGGAGGAGGACGGCCTGGGCTTTGACTATAAGTGGAACATGGGCTGGATGAATGATTTTATTAATTACATGCGCCTTGACCCGCTTTTCAGAGGCGGCCATCACGGAGAACTCATTTTCAGTATGATATATGCGTACAGTGAAGATTTTATTCTTACCCTGTCTCATGACGAGGTGGTCCATGGAAAGGGATCCATGATCGGAAAGATGCCGGGAGACAGAGAGCAGCAGTTTGCCAATCTGAGGGCAGCCTACGGATACATGATGGCGCACCCGGGCAAGAAGCTTCTGTTTATGGGACAAGACTTTGCACAGTACTCTGAATGGTCTGAAGAAAAAGAACTGGAATGGGATATGCTGGAGAATGAGGAACATAAAAAGATGCAGGATTATGTAAAGGCCCTGAATACTTTTTACAGAGAGCATCCTGCCCTTTACCAGCTTGACTATGATCCTAAAGGCTTTGAGTGGATAAACAATATATCAGCGGATGAAAATATGCTTGTATTCACCAGGAATACAAGGAAGCGGGAGGAAATGCTTCTCATTGTGTGTAATTTCTCACCGCTCGTCTATGAGAATCATAAGATTGGTGTTCCGTATCCAGGCAAGTATAAAGAGATCTTTAACAGTGACAGAAAAGAGTTCGGGGGCAGCGGAGAGGTGAATCCGAGGCTGAAGCAGTCAAAGAAAGACGAATGCGATGACAGGCCGAATTCTATTACCATAAAAGTGCCGCCTATGGGAATTGCAATATTCTCTTACACAAAGGCAGATAAAAAAGTTTCCAGCAATAATACAGCAAAAGCAGGGAAAACTGTAAAAAAAGGGACAGCAGGCGGCAAAGCAGCAGCCGGAAAAAAGAATTTAAAGGATGAACTGGCTGCCAAATTCCAGGAAGCTCAGGCAGAGGCTGAAAAGCAGCTGGAAGAGGGACTCAGACAGATAACAGCCAAAGCAGAACCTGCTGCAGAAAAGGCAGTGGAAGCAGTTAAGAAAGAAACGGCAAAGGTGGAGGCAGTAGTCAAGAAAGCAGCGCCTGTTGCAGAAAAGGCGGCAGAAGCGGTTAAAAAAGAAGTCCAGAAGGCAGCGCCTGCTGCAGATGCAAAAGTACAGAAGGGTAGAAAAAGAAGTAAGAAATAATGAAAGAACATATGACAGAATTAACGCAGAATGTGGCTGAGATGGTGGCAGAACCTGAGAAAAAGGTGAATGAGCTGCTGAACTATTTTCAGGACAGGCTTCCGGGCATGATAGACTTGCTGATAAAAATAGCACTTGTTCTGGCAGTATTTTTCATTGGCAAGAAGGTCATTAACTGGCTGCTCAGAATGATAAAGCGTTCGTTTACAAGGGCTGGCCTGGAGGAAGGCTCCATTCATTTTCTGCTCTCCCTGATCAAGGCGCTGATGTATGTGATACTTGTATCCAGCCTTGCCACTTATCTGGGGGTGAAGGAGGCATCAATTGCAGC
This sequence comes from Murimonas intestini, assembly GCA_003148945.1. Classification (GTDB taxonomy): domain Bacteria; phylum Bacillota; class Clostridia; order Lachnospirales; family Lachnospiraceae; genus Murimonas; species Murimonas intestini. The sequence continues at coordinate 40,810 of QGGY01000005.1, forward strand.
GCTGCTGGGCTCCATGGGAGTCGGCATTGTACTGGCGCTGAAGGAATCCCTGTCTAATCTGGCAGGCGGAGTGATCCTCCTTCTGATGAAGCCATTTGTGGTAGGCGATTATATCAGAGAGGATGGCCATGGCAATGAAGGGACTGTCCACAGCATTGATCTGTTTTACACAAAGCTGATCACTCCTGATAATCAGGTAGTAAGCCTGCCAAACGGCATCCTCTCAAATACAAGCATGACGAATGTGACGAAGCAGGATAAGAGGCAGCTGAGGCTGACGGTGGGGATATCATATGACGCGGATATTAAAGAGGCTAAAGCAGTTTTGGAAGAAATACTGCGGACAGACGAAAAGGTTATGCAGAATGAGCCGGTGGATGTATTTGTGGATGAACTCGCTGAGAGCAGTGTCCAGATAGGATTCAGGGCATGGCTTGCCCCGGAGGATTACTGGCCGGCAAAATGGAGAATTACAGAGACTGTTAAATATGCATTTGATGCAAAGGGGATAAGTATTCCCTATAAGCAGATAGATGTCCATGTGGCATCAGAAAATACTAAATGAGAAAGCAGGTGAACTACAGGTGGAGGGACAAAAGGAACAGCACATCCACACCCATATAAGGGAGGATGGGACTGTGTATGAACACGTCCATACCCATGAGGATGGAAATGGACAGACGGAACACTCTCACAATCATACCCATACCCATGAGAACACGAAGGCTGTAATAAACCGGCTTTCAAGAGCGATCGGACATCTGGAATCAATTAAGAGGATGGTGGAGAATGGAAGGGACTGCAGTGAAGTTCTGATCCAGCTTTCAGCAGTGAAAGCAGCGATCAATAATACAGGAAAAGTGATACTTCATGACCATATCCAGCATTGTCTTGTGGAGGCGGTGGAAACCGGCGATACGCAGACGATAGAAGAGCTGAATAAAGCAATAGACCGGTTTATTAAATAGAGGGACGGGATGAGGCAATAGGTATGCATACGTTGGGAGTGGGTTAAAAATCAGGAGGAGCAGCGTATGAAACTGGAATATTTAAAAAAAGCAATTCAGAATTCGAGACATTTGGTTTGCCTGGCAGGAATGGAGATGCTGAGGGAACAAGGATATTCTTATTACAAGGATGATGACCAGCTATACGAGACTGAACGGAAATACGGATATTCCCCGGAGGAGCTATATAATGTACATTGTTTCAATACCAGGCCGGAGCTGTTTTATGATTATTACAAAAATGAAGTCCTCAGCCAGGATATAATCCCTGGGCCGGGAAATGAGGCGCTTGCCAGGCTGGAAAGCCAGGGCTATGTAAAATGTATTATAACGAAAGGAATCCACAATGTCCTGCAGGCAGCAGGCTGCAGGAATGTGATCAATCTCCATGGAAATATCTATGAAAATAATCACTGCCCCAGGTGCGGGAAGATCTTTCCTGTAGAGTACTTAAAGAATGCAGAAAAGATCCCTCTTTGCGATAAGTGCAATATTCCCATCCATCCGGGCGGAATCCTGCATGGTGAGATGGTAGATATCCATCTTATGAGCACGGCTGCTGACGAGGTCTCCAAAGCGGATGTTCTGCTTGTGCTCGGTATGGACTTCTCGGCCAGCCTCTGCAGGGAAATACTTCCATACTTCCGAGGCCAGAAGCTTATTCTGATAAACAGGAAGGAACATTATTCTGACAATGTGGCCGATCTTGTATATCATGAACCTGTGGAAGAAGTGATGCCGCTGGTAGTGAGCGGCCTTGAGGCCAGATGCGGCTGATCGGCTGCACTTCAGCGAAGGGGCAGGCAGTGTACTTATTCAGGTATGCTGCCTGCTTTGCAGTATACAGAACAGTATGCTTTGAGACAGATAACGGCCGGCAATAATTATTTTAATTTTTTTATCATTTCCACTTGACATATACTGATTTGTGTATTATTATATAGAAGTATTCCTAATAAAGTTTTGATTCACACATTTTTGTAAGTCATTATTCTATTAATAGCTTACGAAAGTGTGTGATTTTTTATTTTGTGGAAATATAATATTATAATTCAGGAGGTATCTTTCATGAACGAAGGTACAGTAAAATGGTTTAACTCAACAAAAGGTTTTGGTTTTATTACAAATGATTCCGACGGAGAAGATGTATTTGTACACTTTTCAGGAATTGTTAATGATGGTTACAAATCTTTAGACGAAGGACAGAAAGTAACATTTGAAATCACTAGAGGAGCCCGTGGTCTTCAGGCAACTGATGTCCGTGGATTATAATCCTTTATAAAATATTTTTAAATGTAAGAGCTGCAGTTCAAGGCTGGTGATACAGTCTTGGGCTGCGGCTCTTTTTAATTTCATGGAAAAGCTTTTCCCTATGAAATTAAACCCTTCGTGGGGAACTGTGAAGAAGTACTAAATGATTATATTTTGAGATGCTGGAAATGTGGTAAAATAGAATAGAAGATATGTGTATGACACAAAGCGTACTGATGACAGGAATTATGACCATATACTATTATGTTGGACAATGAGGGGGAGAAAATCATGAGAAAGCATTTAATTATATTATGCCTTAGCGCCTTGGTTTTATCAGGCTGTGCGTCCGCCACAGATGATAGTTGTTTTTTGGATAATTATGTTGCTTATGAGAACGAAAGTATTTTACCCGGCAAAATGAAATGGTTTATTTCACAGGATGAAGTCATTGACCAGATGAAATTAGGGGAGGATGTCAGGGAAAGAGATGATGGCCAGCTAGTGGCTGATAATCTCAGCATCCCTGATGTTAACCAGGATGATGAGAAGCATGTAAGATTTTATTTTGAAAATGGCCGGTTTGTTTCATGGGAGATATTTATTCTGACAAAATCAGATGCAAGATGCGAAGCTTTGTTTACCGGCATTATTGAATGGGGTAAGAAAAACCTTCCGGAACCGCAGGTAAACACAGCATTATGGGATGAAAGTACAGATTACATTTTAGGACAATACAGGGAAGATGAAAATGTCAGCTTTATTTGGAACGCAGAAGATATGAGCTACCTTCGGATCGATATGACCGTTCAGGCAGAATACCTGGACGATGTTTACAATATTATAAATCTGTCGGGCAGCGCCCCAAGAGAGGTGCCTGAAGGTAAACAGTAAAGCGCCAACCCTGCATTTTACAGGGCTGGCGCTATATATTTCAAAGCTGAAAATGGGACTCGAACCCACGACCCCTTCATTACGAGTGAAGTGCTCTACCAACTGAGCTATTTCAGCTTACATACGGTAAATATTACCGACCTTAGTATTATATATAGTTTTATAAAATTTTGCAAGTGTTTTTTTGTGTTACTATTCGATTATTGATGATAACGGTAGAATACAGGGAGATTGATAAAAAATTCTCAATTGTTGTTGTGCTTATGACTAATATAAGCTATAATTAAACTACATATGTGTGCAAAAGCGCAAGAATGATTAAGGTTTTGGCACAAAAACAAGAAAAAATATATAAAATGGAGGTAAACAGATGCTGGATCAGTCATACTACGACAAGGTAGATGAAATCATTAAACATTATGGGCGAAAAGCCAGCTCGCTGATTCCAATCATGCAGGATATCCAGGGTGAGTACCGTTATCTGCCGGGAGAGCTTCTGACCTACGTGGCAAAGGAAATCGGTATCAGGGAAGCAAAGGCCTATAGTGTGGCCACTTTTTATGAGAATTTTTCGTTTGAACCAAAGGGGAAATATGTTATCAAGGTCTGCGATGGGACAGCCTGCCATGTCAGAAAGTCAGCCCCCATACTGGAGGCCATTTTCAAAGAACTGGGACTTAGCCCGAAGAAGCATACTACTGATGATATGATGTTTACAGTAGAAACTGTTTCCTGTCTGGGTGCCTGCGGCCTGGCGCCTACAATGACTGTCAATGATGAGGTTCATCCGGTAATGACTCCGGAGAAGGCGCTTGCTTTAATTAATGCATTGAAAGGAGAAGGCGCATGATAATTGATAACAGAGAGAAATTAGAAGAAAAACGTGTCAGTGCCAGAGAAGAGATAGCGTCCTACCAGTGCCGTATTCTCATATGTGCCGGAACGGGCTGTGTGGCTACAGGGTCACAGAAGATATATGATACGATGGTTGAGATGTGTAAGGGACTGGAAAATGTTTCCGTAGAATTCCAGAAAGAAGTACCGCACCTGGGCGTTGTGAAGACGGGATGCCAGGGAGTCTGTGAACTGGGGCCTCTGATGAGGATCGAACCGTATCATTTCCAGTACGTGAAGGTACAGCAGGAGGACTGCAGGGAGATCTTTGAGAAGACCGTCCTGAATGGTGATCCGGTGGAGCGTCTGTTTTATTCTAAAGGAAAAGAAATTTTTGCAAGGCCGGAAGAGATTCCGTTTATAGCGAAGCAGACAAGGGTAGTTTTGGAGAACTGCGGCTCCATTGATTCGGAAAATATAGATGAATACATAGCAGCAGGAGGTTTTTCAGCTCTTGCAAAGGCATTATTTGATATGACGCCCAATGAGGTTATCGAAGAAGTAGACCGTTCCGGTCTGCGCGGCCGCGGAGGCGGAGGATATCCCACAGGCAGGAAGTGGAAACAGGTGGCACGCCAGGCAGAAAAGGAACGTTATGTTGTCTGCAATGGTGATGAGGGTGACCCCGGAGCATTTATGGACGGGAGCGTTATGGAGGGTGACCCCTTCAAGATGATAGAGGGTATGACAATAGCTGGGTATGCTGTGGCCTCCTCAGAAGGGTACATCTATGTGAGGGCCGAATACCCCATGTCAGTGGCCCGGCTGAGAAATGCTATCGCCCAGGCTGAGGAGCATCATCTTTTGGGAGACAATATTCTGGGAAGTGATTTTTCCTTCCATCTCCATATTAACAGAGGCGCCGGTGCGTTTGTCTGCGGTGAGGGCAGCGCCCTGACAGCATCAATAGAAGGAAACAGAGGCATGCCGCGTGTCAAACCGCCAAGGACAGTGGAAAAAGGTCTCTGGGAAAAGCCTACTGTATTAAATAACGTAGAGACATTTGCCAATGTGCCCAATATTGTGCTCAAGGGTGCGGAGTGGTTCAGGACCATAGGCACGGAGGGAAGCCCGGGTACGAAGACATTTTCCATAACAGGAGCTATAGAAAATACAGGCCTGATCGAAGTTCCCATGGGAACCTCTCTGCGCGATATTATCTATGAGATCGGCGGAGGTATCAAGGGAAACGGCGAATTCAAGGCAGTGCAGATCGGCGGGCCGTCAGGAGGATGTCTGATCACGCCCCATCTGGATATCGGACTTGATTTTGATTCAGTAAAAAAATATAACGCGATCATGGGTTCCGGCGGACTGGTAGTCATGGATGAGCATACATGCATGGTTGAAGTGGCCAGATTCTTTATGAGCTTTACACAGAGGGAGAGCTGCGGAAAATGCGTGCCCTGCCGGGAGGGTACGAAGAGGATGCTGGAGATCCTGGAGAGGATAGTTGCAGGAGAGGGCAGGCTGGAAGACCTGGATCAGCTGGAAGAGCTGGCAGAGATGGTCAAGAGTATGGCTCTGTGCGGCCTGGGCAAGAGTGCTCCTCTTCCAGTCTTAAGCACGCTGAAGACCTTCAGGGATGAATATGTGGAGCATATTGTTGAGAAAAAATGTGCTTCCAAGACTTGCCAGGCACTGCGCCAGTACAAGATCAACCCGGAATTCTGCAAAGGCTGCAGCAAGTGTGCCAAGAACTGTCCTGTAGGGGCTATCACGGGCAAGCTGAAAGAGAAATACACCATCAATAATGAACTTTGCATCAAGTGCGGGGCCTGCAAGGATAACTGCGCATTTAATGCGGTTTATGTGGAAGCTTAGGAGGATTTGACTATGGGATATATGACAATAGACGGTAGAAAAGTAGAGTTTACCGATGAGAAAAACGTCCTTTCCGTTATCAGGAAGGCGGGAATCTCCCTGCCAACGCTGTGCTATCACTCTGAAGTATCCACATTCGGCGCCTGCAGGCTGTGTACTGTGGAAGATGACAGAGGAAGGACCTTCGCATCCTGCTCAGAAGAGCCCAGGGATGGAATGGTTATTTATACGAATTCAGGCAGGATCAAGAAATACAGAAAGCTGATCGTGGAGCTGCTGCTGGCAGCACACTGCAGGGACTGTACCACCTGTGTTAAGAGCGGGGAATGCATCCTGCAGGAGCTGGCCCACAGGATGGGAGTTGTTGATGTCAGGTTTAAAAATACAAGGGAGATACGTCCTATTGATGACAGCTCACCTTCTATCATCCGGGATCCGAATAAATGTATCCTCTGCGGTGATTGTGTGAGGGCATGTGAGGAAATACAGGGTATAGGCGCTCTGGGCTTTGCATTCAGGGGGACTGACGCCACTGTAATGCCTGCTTTTAACAAGAAGATAGCGGAGACAGACTGCGTGAACTGCGGCCAGTGCCGTGTATACTGCCCGACCGGGGCTATTACGATCAGGACACATGTGGACGAAGTATGGGATGCTCTTGCTGATCCTGATGTCCGGGTCGTGGCGCAGGTAGCTCCTGCTGTGCGTGTTGCTGTAGGAGAAGCGTTTGGAATGAAAAAAGGGATGAGTGTGATGGGCAAGATAGCTGCTGTCCTGCACAGGATGGGCTTTGATGAAGTCTATGACACCACTTTCAGCGCAGACCTGACAGTAATGGAAGAGTCAGAAGAACTGCTGGAGAGGCTGCGCAGGAAGGAAGACCTTCCGCTGCTCACTTCATGCTGTCCTGCATGGGTGAAATTTGTCCATGACCAGTATCCTGAATACGTACATAATATTTCCACCTGCCGTTCACCTCAGGGAATGTTCTCGGCAGTTATAAAAGAGTACTACAGAGATCCGAGGAACACAGGCGGAAAGAAGACGGTAGTCGTTTCTATCATGCCGTGTACGGCTAAGAAGATGGAGGCTGTCAGGCCAAACAGTTTTACAAAAGGAAAACAGGATACAGATATTGTAATTACTACAACAGAGCTGATCAGGATGATTCGTAACTACGGTATCGAATTCTCTACCCTCGATCCGGAGGCTTGTGATATGCCGTTTGGCATGGGCTCAGGCGGAGGAGTCATCTTCGGCGTGACCGGCGGTGTGACAGAGGCGGTGCTCAGAAGGCTGACGCCTGTCCATGAGAAAGCTGCGCTTGATGCGATAGCAGAGTGCGGTGTCCGCGGGGATGAGGGAATCAAAGAGGTAACTGTCCCATATGAGGATATGGAGCTGAAGATATGCATAGTCAGCGGCCTGGCAAATGCCAGAAAAGTAATGGAAAAGGTGAAAAACGGCGAGGCTGATTATCACCTGATAGAGGTCATGGCATGCAGGCGCGGCTGTATCATGGGAGGCGGACAGCCCACCAGGGCAGGCGACAGGACAAAAGAGGCGAGGACAAAGGGCCTCTATAATGCAGACAACAATATGATCCTGAAAAAATCAGATGAAAATCCGCTGGTGCTTTCATTATACGACGGGCTCTTAAAGGGAAAGACCCATGAGCTCCTCCATAATAAAGAATCCTGAGACAGCAGAAGTGATGGATAAATAAAACAGAGGACAGTGACAGAAAGGAGGAACGTAGATGAGCCGGCTTAGCATTATTACAAGAGACAAAGCGCAGACTACGGTAGAAGAATTATATAAAGACCTTGAGAGAAGAATTGTGGCCAGCCCCCCGGGGCTGTGTCCTGTGGACCTGGCAGTTTCCTTTTTAAAGGTATGCCATGCACAGACATGCGGAAAATGCGTGCCCTGCCGTGTAGGCCTGGGGCAGCTCCAGAACCTCATGGAGGACGTTCTGGACGGCAGAGGAAGCATGGAGACTATTGACTTAATTGAAAAGACAGCGAGGAGCATTTACTATTCGGCAGACTGCGCTATCGGCTATGAAGCGGCTAATATGGTCCTGAAGGCATTAAAAGGCTTCAGGGATGACTTTGAAGAACATGTGCTCAGAGGAAGGTGTACATGTGAGCTGAACCAGCCTGTTCCGTGTGTGGCACTCTGCCCTGCAGGTGTGGATATACCGGGATATGTGGCTCTTGTAGCTGAAGGACGCTATGCGGATGCTGTTTCTCTGATCAGAAAAGACAACCCCATGCCTTCTGTGTGTGCTCTAATATGTGAACATCCATGTGAGGCCCGCTGCCGCAGGAACATGATAGACGCATCTGTTAATATAAGAGGATTAAAAAGATTTGCTGTTGACAATGCAGGTGATGTACCGGTGCCGGAGCCGGCACCATCTACAGGAAAGAGAGTGGCAGTCATAGGCGGAGGACCGGGAGGCATAAGCGCAGCCTATTATCTGGCGCTCATGGGCCATGATGTGACTATCTATGAGCAGAGAAAGCAGCTGGGCGGTATGCTCCGGTACGGTATCCCCAATTACAGGCTTCCCCGGGAAGTGCTTGACAGGGAGATAGAAGCGCTTCTTTCGGTGGGAGTGAAAGTAAAGACAGAAGTGACTGTAGGGGAGGAGCCAAGCATTGTAGATCTGCGCAACCTCTATCATGCAGTATATATTGCCATAGGGGCCCATACTGACAAGAAGATCGGCATTGAAGGTGAAGACGCAGAGGGCGTAATATCTGCTGTTGAGATGCTGCGCAAAATTGGCGACGGTGATATGCCCGATTTTACGGGCAGGAATATATCAGTCATCGGCGGCGGCAATGTAGCTATGGACGTGGCGCGTTCCGCTGTTAGACTGGGGGCTGAGAGTGTAAGGATCGTTTACAGGAGAAGAATAGAAGACATGACGGCTATGCCTGAAGAAGTTCAGGGGGCTATTGCAGAGGGCTGCGAAGTACTGGAATTGATGGCGCCGACCAGGATCGAGAAGGATGAGGACGGCAAGGTAGCAGCGCTTTGGGCGCAGCCGCAGATTATCGGGCCTGTCCAGAGGGGCAGGGCAACGCCTGTAAAGGCTGATGAGTCTGAAAAATGCCTGAAATGTGATACCGTTCTGGTGGCTGTGGGTCAGGGTATTGAGTCGAAGCCTTTTGAAGAATATGGGATCCCTGTGAAGCGGGGCGTGATCGAAGCACTGAACTGGAGCGGTATTAAGGATATACCGGGTGTATTTGCGGGAGGCGACTGTGTTACAGGACCGGCTACTGTTATCAGGGCAATCGCTGCCGGTAAAGTGGCAGCAGCTAATATTGATGAGTATCTTGGATACCATCACACTATAAAAGCAGATATTGCCATCCCCAAGATCAGTCTTGACGACAGGATGGCGTGCGGCCGTGTGAACATGAAAGAAAGAGATGCCTGCGACAGGAAAAATGATTTTGAACCAATTGAGTGCGGCATGACAAAACAGGAAGCATGTCAGGAATCCAGAAGATGCCTGCGCTGCGACCACTTCGGTTTTGGTATCTTTAAAGGCGGGAGGAACGAAAAATGGTAAAATTGACAATAGACAACAGAACAGTAGAGGTACCAGAAGGGACTACCATCCTGGAAGCGGCAAAGACTGCGGGAATTCCTGTTCCCACTCTTTGCTATCTGAAAGATATCAATGAGATCGGCGCATGCAGAGTCTGTGTAGTAGAGATAGAGGGAATTACAAGACTTGTCACAGCCTGCAATAACTGTGTTGGGGAGGGCATGGTCATCCATACAAACAGCCCCAAGGTCAGAGAGACAAGAAAGACGAATGTGGAACTGATCCTGTCCCAGCATGACTGCAGCTGTCCGTCATGTGCAAGGAGCGGGAACTGTAACCTGCAGAAAATAGCAAATGACCTGGGAATCCTGGAGATTCCATATGACAAGAAGGTCAGCTTTACAAAATGGGAAAAGCAATTTCCGCTTATCCGGAATTATGAGAAATGCATTAAATGTATGAGGTGCATCCAGGTATGTGATACAGTCCAGAGCCTCAATATCTGGGATATTGCGAACACAGGTTCCAGGACAACGGTGGACGTCTCCAAAAACAGGAAGATCACCGAGGCTGACTGTGCCCTTTGCGGCCAGTGTATTACCCACTGTCCTGTGGGAGCACTCAGGGAACGTGATGACACGGAAAAAGTATTTTCAGCATTGGCAGACCCGGATAAGATCACAGTAGTACAGATCGCGCCTGCAGTGCGCGCTGCCTGGGGAGAGCCATTTGGGCTTGAAAGGGAATTCGCTACTGTGAAGAGGCTTGTTTCTGCTATGAGAAGGATGGGATTCAATTATATCTTCGATACAAACTTTTCGGCAGACTTGACTATTATGGAGGAGGGAAGTGAATTCCTCAAAAGGCTGGGGAACAAGGATAAGGAAACTTTCCCCATGTTCACCTCCTGCTGTCCGGGCTGGGTGCGTTTCCTGAAGTCCCAGTACCCTGATATGGTGCCGCAGCTGTCAACAGCCAAATCCCCCCAGCAGATGTTCGGGGCAATGGCTAAGAGCTACTACGCTGATCTTCTGGGCGTTGATCCGGAAAATATATTCAGTGTGTCAGTTATGCCGTGCCTGGCGAAAAAGCATGAATGTGATCTGCCGAATATGAATGACGCAGGCGCCGGCCAGGATGTAGACGTGGTATTGACTACAAGAGAAATAGACAGGATGATAAGAGCTGAACATATTGTGCCCCAGGAGCTGGAGGAGGAAGAATTTGATACTCCTCTCGGTGTAGGCTCAGGCGCGGGAGTTATCTTCGGCGCAACTGGCGGTGTTATGGAGGCTGCACTTAGAAGCGCCTATTATCTGGTAACAAAAACTAATCCGGATCCTGATGCCTTCAAGGATGTCCGGGGTATGGACGGCTGGAAGGAGGCTTCCTTCGATCTGGCCGGTACGCCTCTGAAGGTGGCTGTTGTCAGCGGCCTGGGAAATACAAGGAGGCTCATAAAAGCCCTGAGAAAAGGGAAAGTTTCCTATGATTTTGTGGAAGTCATGGCATGTCCCGGAGGATGCTCTGGCGGAGGCGGACAGCCGATCAATGACGGCCAGGAGCTTGCAGGTGACAGGGCTGACGTACTTTATGGACTGGATAAGATAAATGAGATCAGATTCTCACATGAGAACCCCTCTGTGCAGAAGTGCTATGAGTGCTATCTGCAGCGTCCTTTGTCCCACCGGTCACATGAGCTGCTGCATACAGACCACAATGCCTGGCAGATGCCGGGGGAAGAACAGTAAGATGATCGTACCTGTGAAGGTGCTGAACAGCTACAGATAATTAAATGCCGTTTTTATGTGCTGCAGGCTGGCACAGAGAAACGGCATTTTTTGTATTTCCGGCGGAAAATAACCAGCTGGAAGGAAACCTTGTACGCCTGGCCGTCAGGTGTTATAATAGATGCGGAGCTTATAGAAAGGGTGAACAAAGAGAGCTATGTATAAAATATTGCTGGTAGAAGATGATGAGATAATCGCCTCCTCGGTGTGTGAATACCTGAAGACCTGGGGCTATGAGACGGAATATGTGAGAGATTTTGAGCATGTGATGGAGCTTTTCCTTCAGTTTTCTCCGCAGCTGGTGCTTATGGATATTGCGCTTCCGTTTTTTAACGGGTATCATTGGTGCCAGGAAATCCGAAAGATATCAAAGGTCCCTATCATATTTCTGTCATCTATGAACGACAATATGAACATTGTGATGGCGGTCAATATGGGAGGAGATGACTTTGTGGCAAAGCCCTTTGATATGGCTGTACTGACTGCGAAGGTGCAGGCAATGCTGCGGAGGAGCTATTCATTTCAGGGGGAGACAAGTGTATGTGAGCACAGGGGAGTCATACTAAACCTGAATGATACGACCCTTCATTATGGGGATAAGAAGCTGGATCTGACCAAGAATGACTTTAAGATACTTCAAATATTATTTCAGAATGCCCAGAAGGTAGTATCCAGGGATTCAATCATGGAAAGACTCTGGGAGAGTGAAAGCTTTATTGATGATAATACGCTGACTGTGAATATGACAAGGCTGCGCAGAAAACTGGAAGAGATAGGCCTGAAGGATTTTATAGTAACAAAAAAAGGACTTGGCTATATGCTTGTCTGAAAGATGCAGGACGAATGTCCTGACGGAGGATATTATGGCAGAAAGCGTTAAAGAGGGCAGAGATAAAAAGACTGAAGATATAAGAAAGACAGGATTTTGGTTTCTGGCATTTACGTATGCAAAGGGGAAATGGCGGCTGTTTTGCGCTGTCCTTGTTCTGGCATTTGTGTTCTGGTTTGTATTTTACCTGGGAGGAGTTCCGCCGGAGTCTTATGGGTATGCATATCTGCTGGCAGTTTTTTTTCTGCTCCTGTTTCTGGGATGGGATTTCATCAGATACAGAAAGAAGCATATGGAGCTTCTCGATATATACGACAGGATAAATGTAGAATTGAAGGGCCTTCCCAAGGCAGACAGCCTTCTGGAGAGTGACTATCAGGCTGTCCTGGGAAGACTGTATGCCTGCAATAAAGAAGTGATCTCACTGGAGGATGCCAGAAAGAAGGATATGACAGACTATTATACCCTGTGGGCCCACCAGATCAAAACACCTATCACGGCACTGAACCTGCTCATCCAGGCGCAGGAGGGGGGAGGAAAGGCAGAGCTTTCCCAGCAGCTTATTAAAATAGAGCGCTATGTGGAGATGGTCCTTCAGTATCTGAGAATGGAGAACATGTCCTCAGACCTGAGGCTGAGGGAGGTAAAAGTCAAAAAGCTGGTTAATGCAGCTGTCAAAAAGGACAGAACTATATTTATACACAGGAAAATCAGTCTGAACCTTCAGGATATGGAGAATACAGTGCTGACAGATGAGAAATGGCTTGTATTTGTGATAGAACAGATATTGTCTAATTCTCTGAAATATACAGACACAGGCGGCAGTATCTCTGTATATATGCTGGAGGGTGAGGAAAATACTCTTGTGATCGAAGATAACGGTATGGGGATCAAGGAGGAAGACCTTCCGAGAATCTTTGAGAACGGATTTACAGGATATAATGGGAGAATGGAGAAAAAATCAACAGGGATCGGCCTGTATCTTTGCAGGCAGATACTTGATAAGCTTGGCCATTCCATAAGCGTGAGTTCTGTGCCCGGCAGGGGAACGAAGGTCATGATAGATATGTCACGCAGAGAATATGTGGAGATCTGAAGGTCTGTATAAAGAGAATAATAGAAAAAAACAAATGAAAAGGGAGAGTGTTGTATGAAAACAAGAAATCGCAGCGTTATAATATGGATGCTGAGCCTGATACTGATGGTCAGCGGCCTTGTAAATGTACCGGCAGTTACTTTAAATGCGGCTGATGCCTCAGATGAGGCTGGTGTTAATCTGGAAGTGCATTTTATTGATGTGGGGCAGGCGGACTGTATCCTTGCTAAATCAGGCAGTTCAGCTATGCTGATAGATGCGGGCAATAATGATGATGCGGACACTATCATATCCTACCTGGAAGACCAGGGAATCCAGAATCTGGAATATGTGATAGGCACACATCCTCATGAGGACCATATCGGGTCCATGGATTCAGTGATTGAACATTTTAATGTAGAAAATGTTCTGATGCCTGATAAGGCACATACTTCTAAAAGTTTTGAGGATGTTCTGACAGCTGTTGACGAAAAAGGTCTTTCAGTTACTATTCCAGAGCCGGGTCAGAAGTATGAGCTTGGAAGCGCAGTATTTACAATCCTGGCTCCAAACAGGGATTACGGTGATGAGCTGAATGACTGGTCTGTGGGCATCAGGCTTGTAAACGGAGAAAACAGCTTTATCATGTGCGGAGATGCCGAGGCTGAAGCTGAACAGGACATTATTGCAGGGCAGCCGGATATTGCCTCAAATGTCTATAAAGTAAACCATCATGGGAGCGATACCTCCAGCACAGCAGAGTTTTTAGATGCAGTGAACCCTGAATATGCGGTGATCAGCTGTGGGAGGGATAATTCCTACGGCCATCCCACACCATCTACGCTGGAAAAACTCAGAGACAGGAATATACAGGTATTCAGGACAGATGAGCAGGGTACGGTCGTAGCTGTATCTGATGGGAAAGAGATTGTATGGGGGACTTCAGCCAACACATCAATGCTACAAGGCAAAGCGGAACAGGGAGACGGCGAAGGAGAGGCAGCAAGTTCAGATGATGGCAGTCAGGCCACAATCGTACATATCACAAAAACGGGGGAAAAGTATCACAGTGCCGGGTGTCAGTACCTTAAGAAATCAGATATCGAGATTTCGCTGGAGGATGCAAAAGCAAGCGGATATACTCCCTGCAGTAAGTGCAGCCCGCCACAGTAATAATTCAGGAGGATCAGGATGAAAGGGACAATAGACAGGATAGAGGGGCAGATAGTTGTCTGTGAGATGGAGCAGCGCAGGATGATAGAGATCCCCCTTGAGGCATTTGATACCAGACCGGTAGAGGGGGATGTGATAACCTGGGAGGCTGGAAGAGCTTCTGTGCTGGAGGAAGAAACTGCAAGCCGGAAAGAAAAAGTACAGAGCCTTTTTGACAGGCTGAAGAAAAAGAGTTAAGAGTAAATATACAGTTTTGCTGAATGGTTACAGTTAAGATCTGAATGCAGTTTATACTATGGGCCGCGCTTATATAGTGCGGTCTTTTTTTGACTTCGCATACAGGAAAGGATGCGGCAGGATCACAAAGGGTATCTGGAATCAATGCTGCGGACACATATGATACTGTCGTCTGTCACATCCGCCGTTCCTTTTGTGTCAAAGAGCACCTGGACCAGCTGCCCGTCTTCAAAAGCCGGTATATAACGCCCTGCTTCATATTTCATATAAGGATTCCGAAGGGACGGCGTATTATCCAGGAACCACTGGCATCCGTCCACGGTTTCAATGATCATATAGTCATAGTAATTGCCTGTCAGTGCCAGCTGAGCAGGGACCCTGTTTTTGGCATCAGGAGAGGCGGTCAGAATACTTGCAGGAAAAAGGCAGAGGGCCGTACAGGCTGCAAGAATTAGTGGTTTTGTTGTTTTTTTCATTTGATTGTCAGCTCCTTTACTATGGAATCAGTCTGTGATAAGCTTGTTTTTGACGGATCATCCCCTCGTCTGCAGATACGTGGCTTCAGTGCTCTTTTTTGAATTGGGGGAGGAAATATTTGACATGGGAATGTTAGATGTGATGGGATCTGAGATGGTAAAAAGACAGGCTGAACTTAGCTGCCTGATGATATTATACTATACTGTTTCTGCAATTGATATCGCTTTTGATGCATAAAATCCCGAGGATTGCAGCGCGAAACGGCGTTTTTAGCCGTTTCTGTGCATCGCAAAGCGTGCTACTGGCCACGGAGTGACCAGTAACATTCTTACAAAAATGTAAGGATGCCGTCTTAAATGTAATATGAAATTATGGCAGTACAGACTGTTTATGATTAAAATAGTGTCAGAACCTGAGAAAAGTATTAATGAGGAGGACGAAAAATGTCATTGCTGGAAGTTAAAAATTTAAAAAAAGTATATACAACAAGGTTTGGAGGAAATCAGGTCCAGGCGCTTAAAAATGTAAATTTTTCTGTAGAAGAAGGGGAATATGTAGCTATTATGGGGGAGAGTGGTTCGGGAAAGACTACTCTTCTGAATATTCTTGCATCCCTGGACAGGCCCACCAGCGGAGAGGTCCTGCTAAACGGAAAGAGCATGAACAAGGTCAGAGAAAAGGAACTGGCTGCTTTTCGAAGAGAAAATCTGGGATTCGTATTTCAGGATTTTAACCTGCTGGATACGTTTTCTCTCGAGGATAATATTTATCTGCCGCTGGTCCTCTCAGGCAAATCTCATGAGGAGATGGTCAGAAGGATCACGCCGCTGGCCAGAAAGCTGAAAATCCAGGATATTCTGAAGAAATACCCGTATGAAGTTTCAGGAGGGCAGAAGCAGAGGGCGGCCGCGGCACGCGCCCTGATTACTGATCCGCAGATAGTGCTGGCCGATGAGCCCACAGGTGCACTGGATTCCAGGGCAGCGGAGAAGATGCTCAATCTGTTCTCCCAGGTAAACAGGGAAGGACAGACCATCCTGATGGTTACCCACAGCACCATGGCAGCAAGCCATGCGGGCAGGGTGCTGTTTATCAAGGATGGGGAGGTTTTCCATCAGATATACCGCGGAACTATGCGTAACGAGGAGATGTTCGCCAGCATAACACAGGCGCTTACTGTGCTCAGTTCAGGAGGTGAGCAGGATGCGTAACAGTTTTTATCCCAAGATGGCCCTTACAAATATCAGGAAAAACGGAAGGATGTATCTTCCTTACATGATAGCTTCGATCTGTACGATCATGATGTTTTTCATGATGATGACAATCATCGATAATCCGGGCATTGATTCCATGCCGGGAAATATCAGCCTTAAAATGATGCTGATCCTGGGCGAAGTGATCGTAGGGGTATTTGCAGTAGTGTTTTTGTTTTATACTAACAGCTTTCTTATGAAAAGAAGGAAAAAAGAACTGGGTCTGTACAGTATCCTTGGACTGGAGAAACGTCACATAGGCCGCATATTATTTTTTGAAGTGTTTTTTACAGCAGTTTTCTGCCTGGCTGCGGGAATTCTGGCGGGAAGCCTTTTTTCCAGGCTGATGTTTCTGATACTGCTGAAGATGGTGCAGACAACCGCACCGTTTACCATAGAATTTTCCCGTCTTGCAGTAAAGGTGACAGTTACTCTGTTTGGCGCTGTATTTCTGGCAACTCTTGTGTCTGATCTCTTTCAGATCGGCAGAGTAAGGCCTATAGAGCTCCTTCACGGGGACAAGAGGGGTGAGAAGGAGCCAAAGGCCAGATGGATACTTGCTTTTGCAGGTTTTGCACTCTTAGGAGGAGGCTACTATATTGCTCTCCATGTTGAAACACCGGTAGAAGCCATCATGGAATTCTTTATAGCTACACTTCTTGTTATGGGAGGAACTTATCTGCTGTTTACTACAGGAAGCATTGCAGTCTTGAAAATGCTTAAAAAGAATAAAAAATTTTATTATAAGCCCAGGCATTTTACTACTGTGTCAGGAATGCTCTATAGGATGAAGCAGAATGCCGTGGGACTGGCTAATATATGTATCCTGAGTACAGGTGTGCTGCTGGCTGTATCTACAACTGTCAGCCTCAATGTAGGCATGTCCGATCTTTTAAAAGGACTCTTTCCGGAAGATATAGGGGTCTATATGGTAGGTTCGGAGGGAGGAATAGCTGAAAAGCTCTACAGCTATCTGGAAGGCAAGGCTGAAGAAGCGGATGTCTCTTTTGGACCCATGATAGATTTTACTCATGTGAGAGTATATGCAGAAAGGAGCAGAGATGATCTGTCAGAATTTGTGTCCGGTCAGCAGACAGGAGACGCGCCTAATGATTACGCCATAATCATGACTGACCTGGAACAGTACAATAAAGTGGAGGGCAAAAATGAGTCTCTGGGAAAAGATGAGGTGATTATAAGCGGGAATCTCAAGGCATACGGGGAGGAAAAATTTACACTTGACGGACGCAGTTTTCATGTGAAAGAAGAGAAAGATAGCAGTGAGATCGTAAAGCGCATGCTTGTGCGCTCACAGAAGAACTATGTAGTGGTGTTCTCTGACAAAAGTATAATAGATGAGCTGACTGCAGGAATAGACCAGAACCTGATTGGAAAAGAAGAATATATGGGGATGGACATTCAGGGGAGTCAGGAGAGCAGAAATAAATTTGACACACTTCTGATTAATGACGATTTCAAAGGATTTGTTAAACAGGAGAATATTAACCAGAAGGTTTATTTTAGCGTGAATTCAGGTATTTCTGAGGGTCAGGAAATGAGATCCTTTATCAGCGGATTCTTATTTATCGGTATTTTTATCGGAGTACTGTTTTTGATGGCAACTGCCTTGATCATCTATTATAAACAGATATCGGAGGGGTATGAGGATAAGGAGAGATATGTGATCATGCAGCAGGTAGGTATGAGCCTTTCTGAAGTGAAGAAATGTATCCACAGCCAGATCTTGTCTGTATTCTTCCTGCCGCTATTGATAGCTATCGTACACATTTGTGTTGCTTTTAACATTATAAATAAGCTTTTGTGGATATTCGGACTTTATAATACGCCCCTTTTCATGCTCTGTACAGCGGTGACTATCCTGATATTTGCTGTAGTCTACACCATTGTATTTTCACTGACATCCAGAACTTATGTAAAGATCGTGGGGACAGAGTAGGAGGCGGTAAACAATTGCCATAAATTGGAAATTAATTTGGAAGGATTATCCGTTATCATATGTTTAGAGAAAGGAGTCAGACATATGAAAACATACGGATATATCAGAGTATCATCGAAAGACCAGAATGAAGACAGGCAGCTGCTCGCATTGCGGGCACTGCCTGTTTTGCCCGAAAACATCTATATGGACAAGATGAGCGGAAAAGATTTTAACAGGCCTTCCTATAAGCGGCTGGTCAGAAAGCTGAAAGAGGGTGATCTGCTGGTCATAAAAAGCATTGACCGGCTGGGGAGGAACTATGAGGAGATCATTGAACAGTGGAGGATACTGACAAAAGAAAAGAGGGTGGATATCTATGTGCTGGATATGCCCCTTCTGGATACAAGGAAGGGGAAAGACCTTCTCGGAACATTTATAGCAGACCTTGTACTGCAGCTGCTGAGTTTTGTGGCAGAAAATGAAAGGAGAAATATAAAGTCACGGCAGGCGGAAGGGATCCTGGCGGCAAAGCTGCGGGGAGTCCAGTTCGGAAGACCCAGAAAGCCTATACCCGAGGATCTGCCAAGGTGGAAGGAAGCGTGGGAGAAGGGCGAGGTATCAAGCAGACAGGCGGCAAAGATCCTGGGAATCTCCCACCAGACATTTCTGCACTGGATAAAAATGGAAAAAAATTCAAATAAAGTAGACTTTTTTTGACTCTTTGGCAGCCTGCTCTATTTGTGTTTCTTCAAAGTTATTTTCCCAGATATTGTCACAGTACCATTATACATATTCTGTCAAAAAAAGTCTACTTTGTTTGACAGAGCCAGGAGGGGGAAAGGCATAATGAGAAGAGAGGAATCACTGTTAGACTTGTTGTCAAGAGAACTGGGATGCTATGTCTCTGATCTGAGAAATATTGACGATTTTACTAAAGAGGGGATAAGCAGGATACGCAAAGTGATACTTCAGATTCCGGAGGGTGCCTGCGGACTGGCTGAATGGAATGAGGCAGTTATGTATATTTTTGGAGCAAAGGTCAAATTTAAAAGTGAGAAGGATGCGAAAAAATATATTTATGACAGACTGCTTGAAAAAGAATAAGAGTTACTGCCAACTCCGGTCAGTAACGGATAAGATTGGGAGACGGACGGCCAATTGCAGGCTTGCCCGTCTCTTTTTGTTATGATATGATAATTTCTGGGCAACCTTATAGAAAAAGGAGGTACGTCTGAATGAGAATATTATTTTTTGGAACAAAACCATATGATGAAGAATTTTTTACGGCACTGCTGGAGGATAGCAGGTATGGCGGGCTGGAGTTCAAGTTTATCGAGCCGAACCTGACAGCTGAGACAGCGAGACTGGCGGACGGCTGGGACGGTGTTTGTGCATTTGTCAATATGGATCTGGGGACACGCACCATAGAGCTGCTGCATGAATGCGGAGTAAAGCTGATCCTGATGCGCTGTGCAGGATACAACAATGTGGATCTGGCAAAAGCAGGGGAGTTTGGCATAACTGTCATGCATGTGCCGGGATATTCGCCGGAATCAGTTGCAGAGCATGCCATGGCTCTTGTTCTGACTGCTAACAGGCATATGCACAAGGCATATATTAAATGCAGGGAAAATGATTTCAGCCTCAGTGGACTGATGGGAGTAAACCTGAGCGGAAAAACAGCGGGTATCGTGGGCACAGGCAGGATAGGAGCGGCGATGGCCAGGATCTGCCGCGGGTTTGGGATGAAGGTGATCGGATATGATATGTATCATAATAAAGAACTGGATTTTCTTGAATATGTAGAATTGGATGAGCTTCTTGCAAAGTCAGATTTGATTTCCCTGCACTGCCCTCTGACAGAATCTAATTATCATCTGATCAACAGTGAAACTATCAGCAAGATGAAGGATGGCGTGATCCTGGTGAACACCTCCAGGGGAGGTTTGATCAAGACAGCAGATCTGATCCAGGGTATCAGGGACGGCAAATTCTTTGCTGTAGGTCTTGATGTGTATGAGGAGGAGACTGGTTCTGTATATGAGGATATGTCAGACCAGATACTTGGGCATTCCACTATGGCAAGACTGCTCTCATTTCCAAATGTGATGGTGACTTCCCACCAGGGGTTCTTCACAAGAGAGGCTCTGAGGGCGATCAGCCAGACTACACTAGACAATGCGCTTGCATTTGCCCAGGGAAAAAGCAGCGGCAATGAGATCCATGGGCAGTAAAAAATAAAAACTAAAGAGGATAAAGTTAAAATGGGAGAGATAATGGAATTTTTAAATCAACTGTTGAACCAGATCGTTGAGCTGGCGATCCTGCTCTGTGAATATACAGGTGTCTTAGTGATCGCGGTTTCCAGTGTAAGGGGAATTATTGACTATATCAAGGGAAATCCCCAGACAAGGCTGAATCTGGCAAAGGGGATGGCAATGGGGCTGGAATTCAAAGTGGGCAGCGAGATCCTGCGTACTGTGGTGGTGCGGGAAGTGCAGGAGATATTTATCGTGGCCAGCATCATTGCCCTGAGGGCACTTCTGACATTCCTGATCCACTGGGAAATAAAGAATGAAGAGAGAAATGGATCTTCAGGCGGGAGCAGTGAAAAGGCAGGAAAATAGTATGAGGATATTAATTGTAGAAGATGACAGGACGATAGCGGAGGGACTCAGATATTCTCTGGAGGGAGACGGGTTTGAGGCCGTGCTGTGCCCGGATAAGAGGTCAGCGCTGGAACAAATGGACAGGGAGGGATTTGCGCTCTATCTGCTTGATCTGTCCCTGCCGGACGGAAGCGGCTATGAGCTGTGCGATTATATAAAGGCCAGATGGGAGGCGCCTGTCCTGTTTCTTACAGCCTGTGATGATGAGGTGAGCGTGGTCAGGGGACTTGATATGGGAGCGGACGACTATATTACTAAGCCATTCCGTATCAGGGAGCTGGTCAGCAGGATGAAAAGGGCGCTCCGGCAGTACGGTAAGGCCCAGGCAGCAGAAGAGAGTTCCAGGATCGGAGATGTCACTGTATATCCAAAGCAGGCCAGGGTGATGCGGGGCCAGGAAGAGATATTTCTCACAGCCCTGGAATACAGGCTTCTTCTTGTACTGCTCGCAAACAGGGGACAGGTGCTTACAAGAAACCAGCTGCTGGAAGGTATCTGGGATGTCGACGGCAGCTTTATTAATGACAACACTCTGTCAGTGTATATGAAAAGACTCCGTGAAAAGCTGGAGCCGGATGGAGGAAATCACAGATATATAGAGACAGTGAGAGGGCTGGGATACCGTCTCCGTGAGGAGGGGGAAAATGGAAAGTAGAGGGGCGAAGATGTTTTTCCTTATTTCAGCAGCGGCGGGGGCTGCCGTCTGCGCTGCCATAGGAAGCTTTGATGTGAAGGCAGGCCTGGCGGCAGGTGCTGCGTTTCTCTTTTTTTATGTGTCATTTTTGATTTTTACAAGGAAGAGGTACAGGTCTATAAAGGAGCTGTCTGATTACCTGGCAGGCATTTACAGCGGAAATCCTACCATGGACATCAGGGATAATAAAGAGGGTGAATTAAGCATCCTGAAAAATGATATCTATAAGGTGACAAAGACACTGGCTGAACAGTCTGAGCTTCTGAAGAAGGACAAGCAATATCTGGCAGATACACTCTCTGATATTTCCCATCAGCTGAAAACTCCGCTGACCTCCATGTATGTAATGACAGACGTATTGTCCATGCCGGATATACCCGGCCAGAAAAGGGAGGAATGTCTCGGAAATATCTTAAACCAGCTCAAAAGGATCGAATGGCTGGTTACTTCCCTGCTGAAGCTCTCCAGGATAGACGCACAGGCAGTCACTTTTAAAAAGGAGAAGATCAGCGTCCGGGACCTCATTAAGGAGGCGCTTCGTCCAATGCTGATACCGGCTGAATTGAAATCCCAGGAGATTGAAACAGACTGCGGAGACGATATTTTTATTACGGCAGACAAAAACTGGACAGCAGAGGCTCTTGTAAATATTATTAAAAACTGTATCGAACACACGCCGGAAGGGGGCAGGATAAAGATTTCCTGCCATAAGACGGTGCTGGATGTGAAGATAGTTGTTGAGGATAATGGGGAGGGCATAGAGGAAGAGGATATCCCCTACATTTTCGACAGGTTCTATAAAGGAAAAAATGCCGGGCCTGACAGCGTGGGAATAGGCCTTGCCATGTCAAAGGCTATCCTCGTGCGCCAGAATGCCGATATATGGCTGGAGAGCACCAGAGGGAAGGGTACCAGGTTTGTTATAAAGTTTTATCAGGTACGGGTGGTCTGATGTTTGTGACTAAATTGTAAGAATGAAAGTCACGAAGCTGTCATTTTCATATTGTATCCTTAAGCCATAAAAGGAAACACAGCTGATCAGCGATGTGAATACAGCTTTATCAGGAGGATGAAAATGGAGATTTTAAGAGTAGAACACCTGTCAAAGATTTATGGACAAGGAGAGACAGCAGTCAAAGCCCTGGATGATGTCTCTTTTTCAGTGGAGGAAGGGCAGTTTGTAGCGATAATTGGCCCATCCGGTTCAGGAAAGTCAACACTGCTGCACATTCTGGGCGGGGTGGATACGCCCACTTCAGGCAAAGTGATCATAGACAACACGGACATTACCAGCCTGAATGAAACTGCACTCGCAATATTCAGAAGGCGGCAGATTGGGCTTGTATACCAGTTCTATAATCTGATCCCGGTTCTGAATGTAGAAGAGAATATGCAGCTTCCCCTGCTTCTTGATGGCAGGAAGGTAGACCACAAGGCATATGCGAATATTGTAAATAAACTTGGATTAGAGAAGCGCCGGACATATCTTCCAAACCAGCTGTCCGGCGGACAGCAGCAGAGAGTGTCCATTGGACGCGCGCTTATGAACAATCCTGCAATCGTGCTGGCAGATGAACCCACAGGCAATCTGGACAGCAAGAACAGTGTGGAGATAATGGGACTGCTCAGAGAGTTCCACAAGGAACTGCATCAGACATTATTTGTGATCACCCATGATGAGAGGATCGCCCTTCAGGCGGACCGTATTCTGGCCATTGAGGACGGAAAGGTTGTGAAAGACGAGGTGATCCGCAAATGAAAGTAATAGACCGGGTCACACTTCAGTATATGAAAAGAAACAAAGGGCGCACATGGGTCACCATACTGGGGGCGGTGATTTCAGTAGCCATGCTTTCAGCTGTCATAGTTATAGTATGCTCCGCTCAGGATATGCTCCTGCGCCATACAATTGAGAGCGGCGGCCAGTGGGAGACAAGATTCTTCGGCGTGGCGGCTGATAAGGCGGCCGGGGCCGGAAAGTCTGAAGAGGTAGCATCCTATGGAATCAGCACTGTGGGGAAGTATGCCAGCTATCCCGGAGGAGAGGCCACAAATAAGCCGTATCTGTATGTGAGCGGGGAGACAAATTTTGATATCTTCAACACGCAGATCAGGGAAGGACGCCTGCCTCAGACAGATACTGAGATGATAGTATCAGAGTCCTTCAGCCTGAAAAATCCGGATGCATGCGCCATTGGCAGCCGCATTACAGTCTCGTTTGGCAGAAGGATGTCTGAACAGGACGGTGAGAAGTTTGAGCTTGGCACTAACTACAGTTACGGGGGATATGACGAGACCTTTGAGGTAGAGGAACAGAAAGAATACACTATAGTCGGCATTTTTGAGGCTCCTGACAAGGAAGTGGAGGCTTTTGGCGCTTACAGGGCGATGTACGGATTGGATGAGAAGGCACTTCCCGGGAACGGGACATATGAGGTAACAGTAGATTATAATAATTATAAGCGCCTGGGAAATAAGATATATACCATCAGCGGTGAACTGGGGGATACTTTGGGCGCATCTGATATTAAATATAATACAGGGCTGCTGGGCTACTTAGGAATCTCAAATGACAGCTCATTTATGACTATGATCTATATGCTGGCGGCTGTGGTAGGGATCATTATACTGATAGGGTCAATATCCCTGATCTACAATGCATTCTCTATTTCAATAGCAGAGAGGAGCAGGACTTTCGGCATGCTCTCAAGCGTGGGAGCGACCAGGCAGCAGAAAAGGCATTCTGTATTTTTCGAAGCCGCATGTGTGGGAGCTGTGGCGATACCGCTTGGTCTGGCAGCAGGTATTGCAGGGATGGCGGTTACTTTTAAGATAATCAATCCTGTTTTCAGGGAGTGGATGCAGAATGATCTGGGACTGGAAGTGAGTCTCTCCTGGGGCGGGATCGCAGTGATCATATTGTTTTCAGCCCTGGTGCTTCTTATATCAGCCTGGATACCGTCACGCCATGCATCAAGGGTATCCGCCTTGGAAGCACTGCGCCAGTCAAGGGAATATAAGATAACTGCAAAGAGCGTCAGGACATCAAAACTGACCAGGCTGGTATTTGGATTTGAGGGAGAGCTGGGACTGAAAAACCTGAAGAGAAATAAGAGCCATTACCGCACTACCGTATTTTCTCTGACAGTGAGCGTGCTTCTTTTCATGACAGCTTATACATTTTCAGCTTATGTAAGGAAGTCTAATGATATGATACAGGCTCCGCTTTCTTATGATATTAATGTGAGCATGTCTGATGATGCAGACTCTATGGACAGACTGTCTGAGGAATTGATGGGCCTTAAGGGGGCAGGCTCGGCTGTGGCTGTGAAGAAGCTGCGCGGAGAGGTTGAACTTCCGGCAGATATGGTGGGAAGTGAGCTGGCGGCCGTATATGCGGAGGAGAATGGAAAATATAATATCTCAGTGCAGCTTCTTGCAATGGATGATGCAAGCCTCAGGAGCTATATGCAGGAGCAGGGCATAGCGGAAGAAACCCTTTCAGGGGATGGATTAAACGGAATACTCATAAACAGGATCAACTTTAAGAAAGGGCATGAGTTTGCAGAGCTGGATCTTTTAAATGGAGTGAAGACAGGGGATATTCTGGATTTTCATGTCACTGACGGGTTAAAAGACCTTGCGGAAGACGATCTTAAACTGGCAGCAGTCAGCGGCGGGAAGACACCGTTTGGAGATAAATATGTGACAGACGTCTATTCTGTACAAGTGATAGTCTCAATGGAGGCGCTGGATAAAATATGCGAGATGCTTCCTGAGCCCAAGTATTTTGTGACGGAAAATGTCTATTATACCATGGGAGAAAATGAGAACCTGGAAGATGAGATCAGGACAATATGCAATAAATACCGGGATGTCAGTTCAAGGGTGAACAGCGTTGCGGCAGAACAGAAAGAGGTTATGAACGGGGTGATCATTATCAGTGTGTTCCTGTATGGTTTTGTGGCGCTGATCGCTCTTGTCAGCATGGCCAATATCATGAATACTATTTCAACAGGGATGCAGCTTAGAAGACGTGAATTCGCCATGCTCCAGTCTGTGGGGATGACGCCGAAGGGCTTTAGGAAAATGCTGACCATGGAAGGGCTGTTCTACGGAATTAAAGGGCTGGTCTATGGGCTGCCCATAAGTATTTTTGTAATATGGGGGATGCACAGGATACTTGTGAGCAATGTTTCCTTTTCATTCTACGTGCCTGCAGGCGCCTTGACCGGAGCTGTGGCAGGTGTCTTTATACTGGTGGGGGTCACCATGGTTTACGGCAGGAGAAAGGCCAGGGCCGGAAGCATAGTGGAAGTGCTGAAGGATGAGAATGCCTGATATAATAAAAATAATGAAAAAAAAACGCTTCATCTGTATCATCCGCCCGGAACGGGAGGCAATACAGGTGGAGCGTTTTTGTGGTTAACGCCTGAAAACAGTACAGTAATTTTCATGGGGTGTCCTGCAGCGGGAACAGTGCAGGCACCTGGCAGGCGTCACATCTCCTGCCTTCCAGCGTCTGATCAGATCAGGTTCAGCCAGAAAAGCGCGGGAAAGGCCAAAGCCGGCTATAGAAGTTGAATTCAGCCAGTTATTCAGCTGGCGGATGTCCCGGATGCCGCCGGTGAGAAAGACAGGAATATCTACTGTGTCCGCGATATCTTTGGCAAACTCAACAAAATATCCACCTCTGGTAATGGTTTTTCCATCATATACGGCGCCGGCCAGGTTTTCAGCTTTGCCATGGATATTGCCGGATACTTCTATGGCATCAAAACCCATGGCGGACAGCATGCGGCAGATCTCCAGGGTGTCATCAAATACAAGTCCTCCCTTCACAAAATCAGAACAGGTGATCTTGATGAGAACAGGATAAGAAGGGCCCACAGCCGACCGTACAGCTGCATATATCTCTTCTATGATACGGATACGGTTTTTAAGACATCCGCCGTACTCATCCGTCCTGTTGTTGAAGTAGGGACTTAAGAACTGGTTCAGGAGGTATGTGTGGCCTGCATGCAGTTCTACGGCGTCAAAACCTGCATCCCTGACCCTGCGGGCAGCATCCCCGTAGGCAGCGGTGACATAGGCGATATCTTCTTTTGTCATTGGTGTGCCTGCAGTTTTGGTGGATGGCTCCGGCACAGTGCCGGGAGAGAAGATGGTGCGTCCCTCAGTCTTATATGTTGTTTTTGTGCCTCCGTAGGCCAGCTGCATCATGATGCTGGATCCGCGGGCGTGTACGGCATCAGTCAGCTTTTTATATTCTGGGATAAAGATATCATCATAGATTCCCATCATGGCGGCATTTGGCTGTTCTTCCTTTAAAATACGGGCATAGCCTGTGCAGATGAGACCAACTTCATTTTCGGCCAGCTTTTCATATATTTTTAACTGGCTGCTGCTCATATGCCCGTCCGCATCAGAGAGGGCTTCCCAGGTAGCGCTCCGCAGGAAGCGGTTTTTCACTGTCATGCTGCCTATCTGCAGCGGTTCAAATACATTTTTCATAAGTCATGCTCCTTTCAGTAAACATTATTGGGGGCAATAGTATGTCTTAAATATAATATCTTGATTATAATCACCCGCCCCTTTGCCGAAAATAGTGAACCCTCCGCAGTTTATACTGTCAGGTGATACCTGAAAACGGAAGGTAAAGGTACTGTTGTAGTTCAGGTCCAGATCATGGATGGTTACACCCGAGATTCTGCTGCCGCCGTCGATGTATGTACCTTTTTCATTTACAGTCAGGGTTTTTAAAAGACCGTACTGGTTGCAGCCCGGGGGCCACCAGGCGGGGGTGAACCGCCCTTTGCGCAGGCCGTAATCTCCCGGGCTGATCCACTGTCCGAGACAGATACCGTTAAAATAAAACTGGATATCTGAAGGATAATCATCATTATAGCCGGGAGATTCAGAGGATATCTCAAATGAGAGAGAGATCTGTCTGGGCTTTTGGCCTGCCGTCAGGTGGTTTGGAAGGATATATTCCACATAGCCCTCACCGAACCAGTAGACGTTTGCCTGATAGTGCTCTGGAAAAAGAAAGTACCTGGGATCATCAAACTCTCCTATGATCTCGCGGCAGGTAGCGATTCCGCAGGTAGGCCGGATCTGGCAGGCTGAGTAGCAGCCGATGCTGATCTCATCCTCATAGCAGGAAGCGTCTTCCGATTTGCGGGGAAACATATCTACAAGAAGAGAGGAGTGCAGCGGTCTGCAGACCTTCATGGATCCCCGCTTTCCTGCAGTGGTGTGTATGGAAACAAGCCCGGCTTCTTCCAGGATCTTCATATGAAGGGATACAGCGCTGTTAGTCAGCCCCAGAGCTTTTGCTATATCATTCAGATTCTTGTCCCCGGCCTCACTCAGAAGCTCCAGGATGCGGATCCGCATAGGAGCACCCAGAGCCTTGAAGACAGGGAGTGCGTCATTCAGAGAATGAAAATGAAGCATATTATATATCCTTTCTGAAATGTGCCTGAAATCTGGCAGCATCTCTATGGTACTGTTAACTCCGTGACCAGTAACACGCTCCGCGATGCACAGAAACGGCAAAATTCGCCGTTTCGCGCTGCAAAACTCGGGATTTTCGTGCAAAATACGCACGAAAACACCTCGCGGAATGGTGGCGTGTGAACAGTAACTCTCTATGTTCTGTAAATATTATAACGCCCTCTGAATTGTTAAGTCAATACTTAAACAAATATATATAGGGAGAGGGTAAAAGTTTAGTTATTGTTCACACAGGATTGCTGAACATGAATTATTTATTGACAGTTCAGGAACAATATAGTATTATCAAAATATAAAGTATATAGTGTAATATTAAACAAAACACTTAAATAAATAGGAGGAGAACTTTGGGCAGACTAATTATCAACACTGAAAAGAAAAAGAGTAAAATTAACAAAAATATCTACGGGCATTTCTCAGAGCATCTGGGGCGCTGTATCTATGGGGGTATCTATGTGGGTGAGGATTCTGATATTCCCAATGTGAACGGGATGCGCAGGGACGTGGTGGAAGCCCTCAGGCAGATCAAGGTTCCTGTACTCAGATGGCCGGGAGGATGCTTTGCAGATGAATATCACTGGAAGGACGGGATTGGCCCCAAAAACAGCAGGAAAAAGATGATAAATACACATTGGGGCGGTCTTGTAGAGGATAACTCATTTGGAACACATGAATTTCTGGAATTCTGCCGGCAGGTGGGATGTGAGCCATATATAAACGGAAATGTGGGAAGCGGTACAGTCCAGGAGATGAGCGAATGGATGGAATACATGACATTTGACGGTGTATCACCCATGGCCGGGCTGCGCAGGGAGAATGGACATCCTGAACCGTGGAAGATCAGATACTTTGGAGTCGGAAATGAAAACTGGGGATGCGGCGGAAATATGAGGCCTTCTTATTATGCGGATATTTACAGGAGATTCCAGACATATGTGCGCAATTATGGGGAGAATAAAGTATTTAAGATCGCATGCGGGCCAAATGGCGACGACTATGAGTGGACAGAGACAGTCATGGAGATTGCAGGAAAATTCATGGACGGACTGAGCCTGCACTATTATACGGTTCCCGGAGACTGGAACAGGAAGGGCAGCGCCGTAGACTTTACGGAGGAGGATTATTACAATACACTGAAGAAAACGCTGTATATGGATGAGATCATTACGAAGCACACCCAGATCATGAACAGGTACGACCCGGACAATAAGGTGGGCCTTATTGTAGATGAGTGGGGCACATGGTACGATGTGGAGCCGGGCACAAATCCAGGATTCTTATATCAGCAGAATACAATGAGGGATGCTGTGGTGGCAGCCATTAATCTGAATATTTTCAATGAGCACAGCGACCGCGTTGTGATGGCTAATATCGCCCAGATGGTAAACGTACTGCAGTCTGTCATATTGACAGAGGGAGATAAGATGGTACTCACCCCTACATACCATGTCTTTGACATGTATAAGAGACATCAGGAGGCCATGCTGGTTGACGTATACGCAGAGACAGAGGAGACAGGAAAGGGCGGATATACAGTCCCGAATCTGAGTGTATCTGCGTCCGAGGACGGAGAGGGAGTGCTCAATATTACTGCTGCAAATCTTTCCTTAGATACAGCGTATCCTCTGGAGTGCATACTGGCAGGGAGCTGCATGGGAGAACATGCGTCCGTGGAAGGTGAAGTGCTGAGTGCCGGAATGAATGCATTTAATGATTTCAGCCATCCTGAGGACGTAGCGCCATCCGGGGCAGAGGGAATAGAAGTGACAAAAGAGGGCTTCAAATTTACTGTGCCCGCCTGCAGTGTAGTACATTTTACCGTTAAGAGACAGTAAGGATACAGAGATGGAGAAGAGATTCTGCAGAAAATGCCTGACAAAAGATATGGATGACGGGGAGTATTACAGGACTGTACAGGAATATATCAGCAACCTTCCGGAAGAAATGAAAATATCGTCGGATTTTTACGAAAAACGCCTGCATTATTGTCAGAATTGTGATAATATGGTCAATGGGATGTGCCGTCTCTGCGGATGTTTTGTAGAAGTGCGGGCAGCCAAGAAAATGAGTCACTGCGCTATGAATCCAGCTCTCTGGTAAAATACTGGCGCGGCGGAAATGAGGCGGTAGAATGAAGAATTTTTTAGTTTTGACCACTGGAGGAACGATAGCGTCCATGGAAGGGGAGAATGGCCTGATACCTGCCATGGGGGCGGAGGATCTGCTCTCATACATACCTGATATTGGTAAGCTGTGTACGGTAGATACCATGGAAGTCTGCAATATAGACAGCACGAATATGGATATAGGCTACTGGAGAATGCTGGCCGGAGCCATCAGAGAAAATTATGAAGATTATGACGGATTTCTGATCTGCCATGGGACAGATACCCTGGCCTATACTGCATCAGCGCTGTCATATATGATACAGAATACAGAGAAGCCGGTGATACTTACAGGGGCGCAGAAGCCTATTTCTTTTGAGTCCACAGATGCACTGATGAACCTCAGGGACAGCTTTCAGTATATGATGGAAGAAGACACGAGAGGTGTGCAGGTTATGTTCGGGGGCCGCGCCATTGCGGGAACCAGGGCGAAGAAGATCAATACACTGAGCTACCAGGCTTTCTCCAGCATTAATTTTCCTGAGATCGCAGTGATCCGGAATGAACGTGTTATAAGATATGTGTGCACGCCAAAGCCGGAGGGAGAGGTACTTTTCGATACAAGGATGAATCCAAATATATTTTTGCTCAAGCTGACGCCCGGAAGCTCTCCGGAGATCCTGAAGGAGATTTATAAACAGTACGACGGTATTATCCTGGAAGGCTTTGGGGTAGGCGGAGTGCCTGACAGGCTTTTTGAGACATTAAAAGCCTGCCAGAATGCCTACCCTGAGGGGCAGAAGATACTGGTGCTGGCTACCCAGGTCATGTCAGAGGGGAGCCATGTGTCCGTATATGAAGTCGGCAAACGCATGGAGGGGGAGATGCCTTATCTGGAAGCAAAGGATATGAATCTGGAAGCCGTGTTTGCTAAAGTGGCATGGATACTGGGGAAGAAGCCTTCTTCATGGCAGGAGATCGAAGAATTATTCTATTCTAATGTAAATTTCGACATCCTGGGCATATAGCGGGCAGCCTGAAGAAAGAGTTCAGGACCTGCGTTCCCTGCCTGGGGTGGACCCTGTATATCTTTTGTAGATCCTGTAGAAATTTGAGAGATTGTTGAAACCGCATTCAAGTGCGATATCCACAATCTCTTTTTGCGTTGTGTGCAGCAGCTTCTGCGCCTGCTGCACACGTATCCCATTTAAGTAGCTGGAGAAGGTACAGCCGCAGGCTCTGCGGAAATATGAGGAGAAGTAGGTAGGGCTCATATAACAGGAGGCAGCCATCTCCTCTAATGTTATCTTTTGGCCGAAATTAGTGTAAAGATGAAAAAATACACCTTCCAGGCGCTTCATGGCATGCTCCCTGTTTTCAAAGGTATCGGTGGACGGGGCAGCTGAGGTATAGTATCGTGTTAGCAGGGTGAGCAGCTTTAATATATCAGCTTTGATCACCAGCTGATAGCCTGTCCGGCGGTTCCCGGCCTCCCGGCAGATGGAGTCCAGCAGTTCCTGCATCCCTGCGCAGGAAGGTTCATTGTGGTCAATCTTATTCTGGAAACTGCTGCCGTACTCTACAAATGGTTTTAGAAATTCATAATCAAAATTCCCTATCCGCTCTGCGATAAAATCTATGGGAAATAATATGACATTTACCTCCATGAGCTCACTGATAAGCTCCCAGCCATGCGCTTCCATATGATTGAAAATGATAAAATCCCCGGCCGTGACAGAAAAAGACTTTTCACGGATGTGGTAGACTGCCTTCCCGGACAGGATGCTTGTAATTTCAAGACACGAATGCCAGTGATAAGTATTTGATGTGTTGTCACTCTGGCGGAGCGTGAGTGTACGCACCTGAAAAGGTTGATGGGGGTCAAATGTAAATTCTGCCTGGTAGATATTCATGGAACTCTCCTTATTTCTGTACTGCCCAATAGTTTTGATACAACTATTATAGTTTTATCAGGCCCAAAAATCAAATATAACATTTTATAATCGTAAGATAGTATAAAAACTGTGAAAGATGCGGGAAGAAAATGCAGGAGAGATGAGCTATACTACAGACATGAAACAGATATTACGGTTTAAGCCGGAACATAGAAAAGAGAGGGCGATCATAATGAAGAATCAGAAGCTGGTATTAGGAGTTTTAGGTCTGGGAGAGGGAAGGAGCATTATATCAGCAGTGCAGCAGAGCGAATATTATGAGCTGGGAAATATATGCGACCTGAATGAGGAGCTGTGCAGACAGAGGATGGAGGAATTCGGACTGGACAAGTATACTGTCAGATATGAAGATATGCTTGAGGACAAAGAGATAGATGTGATAGGTATCTATACGCCTGACCAGCTGCATGCAAAGCATATCATGCAGGCGCTTCGGGCAGGAAAACACGTCATCTGCACAAAACCGGTGATCGTGGGGCTGGATGAGGCGAAGGAGCTGAAGGAATGCCAGAAAAATTCTGGAAAGCATGTATTTGTGGGGCAGAGCACCAGGTTTTTTGAGTCTGTGAAATACCAGAGGGAAATGTATGAGCAGCAGAATATAGGTGAACTGATCACTGTGGAGGCTCATTATAAGAATGATTCCAGGTGGTTTCTGGAGAGAGACTGGAGCAGACAGCCTGGGTTCTCCTGGATGTACAATTTTATGATACATGCCGTAGACCTTGCTGCCTGGTATCTGCCGGAGATTGACGAGGTGTTCGGTTACGGCGCAGTCAGCCCGAATACCAGGGAATATGGTCTGAATGCAGAAGATACCATGACCTTTGTGGCCAGGGATACAAAAGGAAGGTTTGCAACTATAGAAGGTGCATATGGAAGTCCCTGCCTTGACGGAAATGTAGAATTTCCAATAGAGTGTACCTTAAGGGGAACTAAGGGAATATCCAGGGGAGGATACAGCAAGTTTAAGTATTACGAAAGGACAGTAGACGAAGAGGGCAGGCATGACAGGGCTGAGACATTTGACGAGAAGCACGATTATTATTTCAGGTTTGAGAAGGAAAATCATCACGCGGGGGAATATCAGAACTACATTGAATATTTTGCCCGGAAGCTTATGAAGGGTGAGACGCCCAAGCCTGACCTGGAAGAAGCTTTCCATACTATCGGTATTCTGGAGGCCATGAAGCGCAGCCTGGAGTCAGGTCTGCCGGTAAAGGTGGGCAGTATATTGAGAGAGTATGGTTTGTAATAAATCAATAACAAATTGATATACAAAAGTTTGATGATTAACTCTTGACGGGAAAAAATAAGGGTGATAAAATAAAAATACCGAGTAGCAAAATGCGTAAATCCAGGAATGGATTTGCGCATTTTTTTTGTACTTATTTAGCAGTCTTTAGATTTACAAAATTCAGGAGGTTGAAATGGAAAAACAAGGAACTATGGAAATGAACAAGATGGGAGTGATGCCCGTCAAGAGGCTGATGCTGACAATGGGAGTTCCCATGATACTGTCAATGGTCCTGCAGGCTTTCTATAATATTGTGGACAGCTATTTTGTCAGCTCTATGAAGGATACTGCCGAGATCGCCGGAAGGGGAGAGTATGGAGTTACCGCACTGACACTGGCTTTTCCTGTGCAGATGCTCATGATTGCCGTAGGCGTTGGTACAGGAGTGGGTATTAATGCACTATTGTCAAAGAGCCTGGGTGAGGGGAACAGAGAAAAGGCCAGCAAGGTTGCGGGCAATGCCATCTTTCTGGGAATCTGCACGTATATAGTGTTTATGCTGGCAGGCGTTTTCGGAATCGATGCCTATATGCATACGCAGACCTCAGACCCTGTTGTACTGCAGATGGGAAGCAGTTATCTGAGGATATGCATGGTCCTTTCTTTTGGAGTGATCATGTTCATGATATATGAAAAACTTCTCCAGGCGGCGGGCCGGACGGTACTTTCTACCATAGCCCAGGTAGCGGGGGCGGTGACAAATATTGTGCTGGACCCGATCCTTATTTTTGGATATCTGGGATTTCCGGCAATGGGAATTGAAGGGGCAGCATATGCCACTGTCATAGGACAATTTGTATCACTTGTGCTGGGGGCCGTTTTCCAGCATACGCTCAATCGTGATGTAAATTCGGGAATACGTTATCTGATACCTGAAAAGAAGATCATCGGTGAGATCTATAAGGTTGGAATCCCGGCTATTATCATGCAGGCGCTGATGTCCTTCATGACATATGGAATAAATATCATATTTGGACGTGTATCTGTAGCAGCAGTAACTGCCTACGGAGTTTATTACAAGATCCAGCAGTTCGTATTTTTTGCAGCTTTCGGCCTGAATAATGCCCTGATCCCAATTATAGGTTTTAATTACGGGATGCAGGATAAGCGCAGGGTAAAGGACGGCATCAGATACGGGCTGATCTACACGCTTGTTATAATGCTGGCCGGGGCAGTCCTGCTCCAGGTAAGTGCGGCCGGTCTGGCGGGTATATTCTCACTGTCTGATGAGACATACCAGCTGTGTATAAAAGCCATCAGGATCATTACTCTTGGATATCTCTTTGTGGGAGCCAATATAACATATCAGGGAATCTTCCAGGCATTCGGTCAGGGAGTCAGTTCACTTATCATATCCCTTATCCGGCTTGTTGTAGTGGCCCTGCCTCTGGCATATCTGTTTACAACATTAGAAAATGCCCAGGACATGATATGGTGGGCATTCCCTATTGCAGAAGGGTGTGCATTGGCAGCTGCACTCATATTAATGAAAAAGATTGCTGAAAAGAAGCTGGATGGCATGAAGGAGACGCATCACGCAGGGAGGGCTGAAGGGATTCCCGCGTGAGGTATATTGGAATATGGATGGTACACATCAGGGGATGCTGCAGTTAACTGCAGCATCCCCTGATGCATAGTAAGCCGGCTTCGGCGATAGGATTTTTGCACCCTTGAATCATTTTCTACATCTACTATACCACAAAATCCCACTTTTTTCAAGGCTTGTAATAATACAGGACAGGGCATATAATAGGCTCCCAGTACCAGCGTGTGGTAAAAAATGCTCTAAGTGAGAAAGGGGAAGCTGCCAATGGGAAACAGTAAAGAAATAAAAGGTGATGGGGTACAGGATTTTTATGAGCTAATGAAGGTGAGGGACAAACAGGAACTGGCTGCTGTTATTTCCTGCAATGAGAAGACAGAGAGATTTGGCCTGGTGCTTTCTGAGGAAAAGGCAGGTGAGCTTGTGCAGGCCAGAAATACCAGCCTGAAGAAACACAGGAGGGTGGAGTTTGGAAAAGGGATACTGGAGGAATTGATTTTTGCATTTTGTGATTCCGAATATATCAGTCAGGACAGATATGCAGAGACACTTATGCAGCTTCAGGAGATTTTTTATGAATTTAAAAATGAATCAGGTGATAAGCTGACAGATGATGAACTTATCACATTTATGAGAGAACAATTTGATTCCGTATGCGAAGGGGATCTGGATTACCTGGCAGGAACATGCCTGACCATATTCTCATCTGCTGTCAGGGCAGGCTACAGAGGATATGAAAAAACAGGGGGGCATAATGAATTTGAGAAGTTTGATGAGGTAAAGAGGTGGGATAAGGATCTGTATCTGGAGGTTTTAAGGGAGCTGTGCTGGAGCTGAGGGGGAGGAGAAAATGCAGAAAGACAATATGAGAGGGTATGAAGCGGAAGAACTGCTTCCGCTTGTGGCAAAACTGACAAGAAAATATACTTCCGGGGAGAGCAGTTCGGTACCGTATGAGACGGCCCGGATGCTGATGGAAGCCGTGCTGTATTGCATCCGGGAGGGTGAGGAGGGAGAACGTCTGTCCCTGATGCCTGAAGGCGGGGAAGCTGCACCGGCATCCAGTCTCTATTGGCAGGGGCATGAGAGGGTGATTGAGAAAACGAAGAAAGCCCGGGAAATGTATGATGTACTGATAAAAGATTTTGAAGATTATGGGTGCAGGAATTATTACAACACCGTGATAAAGGGGCTGCCGCAGTTTTTCCTCAGGTATGACGCCAGGTTCTGCCCGCAGGACCATCTGCTGACCCTTGATTATCCGTCAATGGAAAGAGATGATGGGCTCTGCGGCATTGACAAGATTTACCAGTATATAAGCGGGCTGTGTATTGAAAAGAGATTCCTTGGGATATTTGAGAGAAGTGCGGTTGCAGGGCTTCTGCAGCGCACCATGACAGATTATGAACTGATCTATTTTGATAATATCTGTTATCAGGTACTGCTTTTATCACTTGGCTGTATGATAGCAGGGGAACCTGTCGCGCGTCTGAAAGTCTCCGGGGAAGGCTTAAATGCTGTAAGAGAATTTTTTGACAGTACAGACAGTGAATCTGCTGAAAATAAAATCAGCGGTCTGATAGTCATGCTTACAGGGCGGCTGGGGGATGAAGAGATGAAAGAATATTTTTTGAAAACATCTCATGAGTATGCTGTGAGGATCGTGAATGCAGCCGGTGTGAATGGATTGTCGGGTGTGTTTCCCTGATTTCATAAGAAACGTAGTAACTAAGAAACTTCGTTCCCTGTACAACGTGATTTAATTTTGTTGACAAATTCTATTTCCCGGTGCTATACTGTAGTTGATATATCGCAGTGCGATGTATCGCACTAAATAAATGAGGTGGTTTCATGGATTCCCACATTAAGAAAGTATATGTGCCAATGACGGAAACAGGATTTTATATATTGCTGTGTTTGAGGGAAGAATCACATGGTTATAATATTGTCCGGAAAGTAGAATTATTGACACAGGGAGAAGTCAGGATAAGCCCGGGCACAATGTACGGGAGCTTGTCAAAGATGGAAAAGGACGGGCTGATTCAGTTCGTGCGGGAAGAAGATAAAAGAAAGATTTATTGTATTACTGATTTGGGAAAAGAAGTGCTGGCATTAGAAATGAAGCGGATCGAGCGTTTGTACCGGAATATGACGGAGGTGAGGTAAAGTGCAGGATACAAAAACGGAATTCAAATATTTTCCCGTTTTTGAATGGGAGAAGGAACAAGATTATCTCAGGCAGCAGCATAAAAACGGATGGAAATTTGTCAGGGTGAGTTTTATAGGAGTTTATCATTTTGAGAGATGCAGACCCGAAGATACAGTGTATCAATTAGACTACAATCCGGACGGACTTGAACATAAGGAGGAATATATTCAAATGTTCCATGACTGCGGATGGGAATATCTGCAGGATTTTTGGGGATATAGTTACTTCCGCAAGCCTGCTTCAGAGATGAATGGCGATGAAGAGATATTCTGCGATGAAGCCTCCAGGACAGAAATGATAAAGCAGGTATTAAAAGGGCATATGCTGCCGCCGCTGATTCTTTTTACTTTAATAATTTTGCCCAATATCTATATTCAGAGCCATAATAACAGACCTGTAAACGATATATTGACAATTGTGTTTCTTGCATTATTCATTATATATCTTGTAATATTTCTTTTTATAGGATATCAGTTTTGGAAATATTGGAAGCTTTTGCGAAAATAAGTTTATGGCTGAACTTAAACGGGAAACTGGACAGCATGCATACAGTCTGAGGAATACATATTTCTGAATTCAGTCGGGGTGCAGCCTTTATGCTGCCGGAACATCCTGGTAAAGGCAGGGAGGCTTGAAAATCCGGAGTTAAGGGCTACAGCAGTAACGGAGTAATCCGGATTGGCCAGCAGCTGTTCGGCCAGGGCGATCCTCTTCTGACTCAGGTACTGATAGAAAGAAATATGGGTAAATTCCTTGAACAGACGGGTAAAATGATATTTACTAAAACCCGCTATCCCGGATGCCTGATCCAGGGTCAGATCTTCAGTGCAGTGCTCATTAATATATTTGCATGTATAAAGAAGGCGTTCTGTATACCTGGGAACGCTTCCGGAGCCTGTGTGCTCCGGGGCATGGGCGGAGGCATCAAACCTCCCCAGGGAGCCCAGCAGATGCATAAGAGAACTGTATATAAAAAGATCAAAAAAGGAGGAGGATTTCTCGTATTCCATTTCCATTGAAGTGAGCAGGCTGCTGACCTTTGCGTGCAGATCTTTGTCTGTCAGCGGAGACAGGACAGTAACAGGCGGCAAAAGAGCAAGCAGAGTCTCAAAGCTGGCTATTTCCTTCAGAAATGCAATATCGGCCAGATAGATAGTGCGGCTGCCTGACGCAGGAGCACAGAGGGCATGGACCGTCCCGGGCAGGATGACGGCGATATCCCCCTCCTCAAGCCGGTATGTGCAGCCATTGGCACGGACTTCATACCAGTTCCGGGAAGCACGTACTATCTCTAAGGGCGCATGCCAGTGATCAGGAAAATCCTCATGCACCTTCAGATAATTAATGCGGAAAGTGAGATCCTCCCGGAATGAAACGCGCTCAAATATACCATCTAAATGTTCTATCATGTGAAGCCTCTTTTCTTAAAGTATGTGTGCCGTTACGAATATCATAGCTTAAATATAGTGAAATTGCAATAAGGCGATCCCGCAAGAATTTTTAAAAACCCCGCAAGAATTGTAAAGCCTCTGCGGCATACTTCTGATATATTGAGGTTAACAGTAAATACTGTACTGATTAATAGGTGCCTGTATTGGGGGCAGCTGATTTTTAAGGAGGGTTTTTCAATGAGAGAATATCATGTTTCTGTCAATGGGTGTGACATGGCGGAGGGGACAAAGGAGAGGCCGTTCAGGACCATATCAAAAGCAGCAGAGATGGCACAGGCGGGGGACTGTGTGGTTGTACATGAGGGAACTTACCGGGAGTGGGTGAAGCCGAAGCACAGCGGCCGAAGCAATATCAGCCGTATCACTTATGAAGCGGCGCCCGGAGAAAAGCCAGTGATAAAAGGTTCAGAACTGGTAAAGGACTGGGTGCAGGTGGAAGGAAATGTCTGGAAGGCAGTTTTGCCCAACAGCTTTTTTGGAGAATATAATCCCTATAAAGAAGTGCTGGGCGGGGACTGGTTTATCTCCCCGGCTGATGATTCACTGCATGCTGGTGATGTATATATGAATGGCAGGTCGTTTTATGAGGCAAAGTCTCTGGAGGAAGTAAAAAATCCTGTTATGCGCACAGAGGGAGTTAATCCGCCCTGGACAAAGCATGGGGAACCGCTGCTTCACCCGGAGGAATCAATATACCAGTGGTATGCAGAAGTTGATCAGGAAAATACCGTAATATATGCTAATTTTCAGGGTAAAGACCCGAATATGGAAATGACTGAGATCAATGTGCGCAAATGCTGTTTCTATCCTGACAGGACAGGAAGGAATTACATAACAGTGCGCGGTTTTGAGATGGCCCAGGCCGCATGCCCCTGGACACCTCCCACTGCTGACCAGCCGGGGCTTTTAGGCGTTAACTGGAGCAAGGGGTGGATCATAGAAAATAATATCATCCATGACGCAAAGTGCAGCGGTATCAGCATTGGAAAGGAAGCTTCCACAGGCCATAACATGTGCACAAGGGGACATAGGAAACCAGGCTACCAGTATCAGATGGAGGCGGTTTTCAGGGCAAGGCAGATTGGCTGGAGCAGAGAGACGACAGGTTCTCATATTATCAGAAATAATATCATATACGACTGCGGACAAAATGGAATAGTGGGACACATGGGCTGTGTATTCAGCAGGATCTATCAAAACCATATTTACAATATAGCAGTCAAACATGAGTTCTTTGGATATGAGATTGCGGGGATTAAGCTCCATGCGGCGATCGACGTGCAGATCATCCAGAATAAAATCCATAACTGTACACTTGGCACATGGCTGGACTGGCAGGCCCAGGGGGCAAGAGTCAGTAGAAACCTTTATTACAGCAATGACAGGGATCTGATGGTAGAGGTTACCCATGGCCCTTATATTGTTGATAATAATATTTTTGCATCTGCCTACAATTTTGATAATGCAGCGCAGGGCGGCGCCTATATCCATAATCTCTGCTGCGGTACCATGCGCCGTATCGATGTTCTGGACCGTTCTACGCCCTATCATTTCCAGCATACTACAGAAGTGGCGGGGACAGCAGTTGTGTACAGTGGGGATGACAGGATCTGCCAGAATATTTTCCTGGGGGGAGACGAAGATGCCTGCAATGAAGAGATATCTTACGGCACGGAGAGATATACTGGACATCCGGCTTCGATGGAAGAATATATAGAAAAAGTAACTTCATTTGGAAACGGCGATATGGAGCAGTTCATGCAGGTGAAGCAGCCGGTTTATATCAATGGAAATGCGTATTTGAACGGAGCCGGAGCCTTTGACAGGGAAGCAAAGAATTTCCTGAGTGAGAAAGACCCGGCAGTCAGGGTTATAGAAGAAGAGGACGGGACATATCTGGAAATCAATGTGGAGAGAGGGATGCTGGATATGCCGGAAGAAATCTATACTACAGAGAAGCTTGGGATGCCAAGGATAACGGAAGCCCCATATGATAATCCTGATGGAACCTCTATCGTATTTGACCAGGATTTTACTGGACGCCTGAGAATGGAAAGTCCGCTGGCAGGGCCTCTGGAGGGACTTAAGGAGGGCTTCAACCGTATACTTGTCTGGCCCGGAAACTGAGAGTGAGTGTAACTATTCAGCAGGTCTGTGCATTTATTGCACAGACCGTAAGAAAATGATTCAAGGGTGCAAAAAGCCCATCGTCGAAGGCGATTTTAAATGGATTTTTGCATGTAACTGTGAAGGTACTGAACAGTTACGAGTGAGTAAAGAAAGAGGGGATCAGAAATGATCAGAGAAGCTGTGCAAAGTGATCTGCAGGGGCTGCTGGAACTGTATCTGTTTCTGCATGAAAAAGAGATGCCTGAGGATTCAGAGCATCTGAAGAAAGTATGGGGACAGATAATCTCTGATCCCTGCCACCATATTATAGTGGCGGAAGAAAACGGCCGCATTGTATCTTCCTGTGTCTGTGTCATCATCCCCAATCTGACCAGGAATATAAGGCCCTATGCGTTTATCGAAAATGTTGTGACAGATGATGCTTATAGAAACAGGGGATTGGCCACATCATGTTTAAATTATGCAAGAAACATTGCGGAAGATGCGGGATGTTATAAAATGATGCTTCTGTCCGGGTCAAAGCAGAAGAGCACACTGGACTTTTACAGGCGCGCAGGGTTTAACAGCGAGGATAAGACAGCCTTTATACAGTGGCTGTAAACGTCATGTGCTTCCGTGCATACCCCTGTGCACTGACGGCGCATACCCAAACTGCCTTTTATAGAGCCTGGAAAAGTGGAATTCATCATAAAAACCAAAGCTGAGGGCGATATCCCTGATTCCACGTTTGGGATTTGCGGGGATCTGCTCATGAGCCATGTTCAGCTTCAGCCGGATCTGATACTGGTGGATCGTGTAGCCGGTAGCTTTCTTAAAACGGGTGGACAGGCTGCGTACACTCAGTCCATATGTCTCAGCCAGGGCTTCGGGGCTGAAGAAACGGTGGGGGCATGTATAAAACAGGTGCAGGATATCCTTGGTCAGGGAATCCATCCAGGGGGAGTCGGCTTCATCCGGAAGCGAAACTTCGGCCAGGAGCAGCTCAAGAAGAGCGCTCAGCCGGAATGATGTGTGGCTGCGCCCTGACCAGTATGTCTCTACTGTCTGTGAAAATAATTCTGCAACCTTTGGATTTGCTGAACAGTCTGTTACTTTCTGCAGCTTCAGGCAGTCGGGGGAAGGCAGGCCATCCTCCGGCAGAAGGCTGCAGTGGATGAACATGTTTCTCATATGCGGTGTGCATTTTTCCTGGCTATAGTGGCGAAGACCAGGCTCCAGTATCAGGAGCTGGTCTTTTTTTACATGATGGCATATCCCGTTTTCAATGATATCCCAGCTGCCGTCCGTAATATAGAGCAGGTCATACTCATCCATGACACGGTCAGGGTGAAGGATCCCCTCAGGACTGTAATTGACGTTTGAGCATGATATAGTGCGGCGCTGTTTCGTTGACATATATACAATAGAATTCATGGATCTTTCCTCCTGATGACTAGTTATGATTTATCATTATATATTACCGGATTATACATGGATTTGCAGAGAATGTCCATTTCATTTTGACATGATTTTCTTATAATAAAAACATAGTGATAAATGAACTGAATGTATGCCGGACTGAGGCAGAAAATAGTAGGAGGAATAAGTGATGGTAAAACGACAGGAAACAGAAGCGAGGCTTAAGGACTGCTGTGTTAAAGATGGGTTCTGGTCTTATTTTCAGGAACTTGTATCAGATGTGGTGATCCCCTATCAGGAAAAGATACTGAGAGATGAGATACCGGGGATAGAGAAGAGCCATGCTATTGAAAACTTCAGGATAGCCGCTGGAAAAGCGGAAGGTGAATTTTATGGAGCTGTTTTCCAGGACAGTGATCTGGCTAAATGGCTGGAAGCAGCCGCATATTCCCTGCAGAACAAAAGGGATGAGGAGCTGGAACGGCGGGTGGATGATGTCATAGACCTGATAGGAGGCGCTCAGCAGGAGGATGGCTATGTAAATACATATTTTACTATTAAAGAGCCTGAACACAGGTGGCAGAACCTGCTTGACTGTCACGAACTCTACTGCGCGGGGCATATGATCGAAGCTGCTGTGGCTTATTATGAGAGCACAGGCAAAGATAAGTTCCTGAACATCATGCGGCGCATGGCAGACCATATAGACAGAAGATTTGGTCCGGATAAAACGAGGGGAATACCCGGGCATGAAGAGATTGAGCTGGCGCTGCTTAGGCTTTACAGGGCCACAGGTGAGCAGAGGTATCTGGAACTGTCCAGGTATTTTATTGATGAGAGGGGCACACAGCCAAATTATTTC
Source organism: Murimonas intestini (assembly GCA_003148945.1). Lineage (GTDB taxonomy): Bacteria > Bacillota > Clostridia > Lachnospirales > Lachnospiraceae > Murimonas > Murimonas intestini. The sequence goes on from QGGY01000005.1 coordinate 83,856, forward strand.
CAGGTGGAAATGAAAGAGCGCAGCTGGACTTTCTGGAGTACAGAGGCCGGCGACGGCACATATAACCAGAGCCATGTTCCTGTAAGAGAGCAGGATAAGGCTGTGGGACACAGCGTGAGAGCTATGTATCTGTACACAGCTATGGCGGATATGGCAGGAGAGACAGGTGATGAATCACTTTACAGGGCATGTCTGCGGCTGTGGGAGAATGTAACAGGACGGCAGATGTATGTTACGGGAGGAATTGGCTCTACAGTGCATGGGGAAGCATTTACGAAAGACTATGATCTTCCCAATGATACAGTCTATGCGGAAACATGTGCTTCCATAGGACTTGTGTTTTTTACCAGGAAAATGCTGGAGCTTAAGCCTTCCGGAAAATTTGCAGATGTTATGGAGCGCTGCCTTTTCAATGGAGTGCTTTCAGGTATGCAGCATGACGGAAAGAGATTCTTCTATGTAAATCCGCTGGAAGTAATACCAGGGCTTTCAGGAGAGCAGAAGGAATATAAACATGTCATTCCCAAGCGGCCCCAGTGGTATGCCTGCGCCTGCTGCCCGCCCAATGAAGCCAGGCTTCTTGAATCCATAGGGAAATATGCCTGGGGGGAAGGCAGTGACACAATATATTCCCACATGTTCCTGGGAGGAAGCTACAGGTCAGAAATGTGCGGAGGCATACTGATCGAGACAGAGTCGGGATATCCCTGGAATGGTTCTGTGAAATACACGGTCCATCCTCAGGAGAACGGAGCGTCATGTACACTTGCTGTCCATATTCCGGGGTGGTGTGAGAAATACAGGCTGCTTGTGAATGGAACCGAGGCATTGTCAGCAGAAGGAACAACAGCAGAAGCGGAGACAGCGGCAAAGGCAGCAGATGTGTTCAGGGAGGATGGGTATTGCTACATCAGGCGTGAATGGAAAGACGGTGATACAGTCCAGGTGGATCTTCAGATGGAAGCACGCAGGGTATATGCGGACAGTGCAGTCAGGGAGAACCAGGGAAGAGTCTGCCTTATGAGGGGGCCGGTCGTATACTGCCTGGAACAGGAAGACAACGGCGGACAGCTCTGGCAGCTGAGAATACCGGAGAATGCACAGATCAGTGCGGCAGAAGAGCAGGATCCCGTGCTTGGCAGATATGTATCCCTGAATATTGAGGGAGCACGCTGTCTGTCAGGCGGCAGCCTATATACAGGAGAGAGGCCTGTCCCCTATGCCTGGAAAATAAAAGCAGTGCCGTATTATCTGTGGGGGAACCGCAGTGAGGGCGGAATGCAGGTGTGGACGCTGGAAGGATAGCAGATATGTATTGCAAAAGCAGAATACAGCATTTATAATAAGTAATAATAGCGGAAAAATGAGAAAGGCTGGCTGAAAATGAGTGCTGTTTATTTAAATTCTTTTGAATTTCCCGATGAAGAACAGGAGTGGTATTTTTTTATGGACATAAAAAGGACGTGCTACGATTCTTTTTATCCATTTCAGATTTTATCACGCCACAATTTTAGCAGAATAGATTTTGAACCTGTTACAATACTTTACGGAGGCAACGGCTCAGGCAAATCGACAGCCCTGAACGTCATAGCGGAAAAGACAGGCATACTTAGGGAGTCCGCGTATAACAGATCTAATTTCTACCCGGACTATCTGAAGCTTTGCACAGCAGAGCATCACTTCCCGCTGCCTGAAAAAAGCAGGATCATCACAAGTGATGATGTATTTGACTATATGCTCAATATCAGAAGTCTGAACGAGGGGATAGACAGGAAGCGGGAAGAACTGTTTGAAGAATACATGGATGCCAAATATTCTCATTTCCAGATGAAATCATTAGAGGATTATGAACAGTTAAAAAAGGTGAATCTGTCCAGAAGTAAGACACAGTCTAAATTTGTAAGAAATCAGCTCATGGACAACGTGAGAGAATATTCAAACGGGGAGAGTGCCTTCCGATACTTTACTGAAAAAATAGAAGAGGGAGGGCTGTATATCCTGGATGAACCGGAAAACAGCCTCTCCCCCGGGCGACAGACCGAACTTGTTAAATTTATCGAGGATTCAGCGCGCTTTTTTAAGTGTCAGTTCATAATATCTACCCACTCGCCATTTGTTCTGGCGATACGCGGTGCGAAGATATATGACCTGGATGAGGAACCTGTTGATGTGAAGCGCTGGACCGAACTGGAGAATGTCCGGGCATATTATGATTTTTTCAAGCTTCATGAGAAAGAGTTTAATTGTTGATGTAAATATGGGATGCTGTTTTTACAACATCCCATATTTGGATTACATTTTATATAGTATGTATGCATGGTACAAATTAGCAACAATAAACAAAATGTCTTCAACCAATATTATCTTATCCAAATATATTTTTTTCTTATGTTTTTCCCAGCACTCATTAAACGATTTATCTCTGATCCTATTCACAATATATAATAAAATATACACTGCTAGTATAGCCATTACAAGATAAACAAAATTTAAAAAAATAGTATTAGCTTTTTCCTGTGCCAGAAAGATGCCCATTACTGCATACGCTGCTAAAAAAGTACTGGGTATAAGACATAGTACAGTGATTACCCAACAAAACAGTAGATTTATCTTGTTTTTATTCATAACTGCACCTCCCCATTTTATAAAACTGCATTGTTTATCAATAATACAATAATAGACAGGGTGACAGATAAATAACCATTGGTATCGCCTCTTCTATTAAAAATTTTCATACTTTTATCATATACCGTTGCAATTGTTTAGTCAAATAAAAATATCAATATAAATAAGTCAAGCTCACTTGACCTTGGCGGCTGCCGGGAGGGTCAAGCGAGCTTGCTGTGAGATTCATGAGATTGAATTTAATCAATAAATACTCTGGTATAAGTCTTTAGGGAAACGTCTCCTGTCATGCCGTAGTCATGTACCTGGGAGGAAATATTAAAGGACAGGCCGCCTCCCTCGCCGTCTTCTGTATCTGTGCTGTTGCTGGCATTATTCTGACGGACGAGTGTCCTTTCTTCAACAAGGTCAAAATATCCTCTTGCAAGCAGGCGGTTATTCAGTGTGCTGGATACTTCAACAAGAATGGTATTTTCGCCGGGAATAAGCCACTCACTGATATCGGCCTGCAGAGACTGCATATTGAAAGCTCCGGCCTTATGTCCGTTTACATAGATGGCTGCAGTATTTCCGTTGACAGAGCCGATCTCCAGAACGACCCCATTTGCCTCTGACCAGTCAGACGGGAGTGTGACCCTGGCGGTATAGTAGCCTACGCCGGAAACTTCAGGACCGATCCTGGGGATGTCTTTCCAGGGTTTCAGGCTTACTGTACCGGCATGGAGCATGTCTTTCGTTGTCTCGTAGTAAACTTCCTTTGTGACGATCCCAAGACCACGGTCTTCCGTGATAGTCACCTTGTCACCTTCATTCCAGTCTTCTACTGACAGGTCCCAAAGAGGGATAGGGATGTTGTCGGGCACATCTGCCGAAAAACTCTTTAGTGAGCCGTCCTGAAGGGTAAAACTGTATTCTCCGCTCTCAAATACTCTGGCGAGGAAACGGCCGTTTTCTTTTGTTAAAGTATAGCAGCCTGAGCTCATGCCGGAAGAGGAGACGCTGTCAGACGTCAGGCTTTCATGACAGGGATTCAGCGTGACCGCATGAAGGTCATTATTTTCACACATGTCGATCACATACAGGCAGGCCTCTCCTGGAGCAAGTTTAAGATCCAGCACAGTATTCCCACTGGCTTTCTTATAGTATCCCGGCTCTGTGATTTCTCCGTTCCAGCAGTCGATCTTATAAGGCTTTCCCTCACCCCGTACTGATACAGTGAAGGAGAAGGGCTCTTCTTCAGTATACATCATGTTGTAAGCATAGAAATAAGTTTTGGAGCCCTCTTCACGCAGCAGTGTCAGGATATTTTTATTTTCTTCTGCGAATTCAGTTCTGGGCCTTATACCAAGGCTGATAAGCGCCTTATACACGTCAGCCTGGCCATCCAGCTCCCTGACATTCGGCAGGGATTTCATCTCATTGATTATGTGTTCCAGTTCTCTGTCCATGCCGTCATTGAACGGTGTAATGGCAGCAGCCTTTGCATGGAAGGTATCTGAAAACGGACGTGTAGTTTCAGTCACCCCGTTTACAAACAGGATTGGAAGCCCTTTCTTTGCCATCTGGCAGAGTTTTCTGGCAGAGGACAGGGGCAGGCATGTCTGATATATGATCAGGGCCTGATAGCCTGGGCCGTCGTGGAGCAGTTCCCCGTCAGAAAAATCAACGAAGTCTTCTTCCAGGATCTGAGGAGCAAAATAGTCCCATGTATATCCTGAATTCTGAAGCTTCATGTCCTTCCAGAAGACACCCTCGTTTCCGCGCATTAAGTCGTGTTCATAAAGTTCCTTCTCATTTTTGCCTGTAAAATACAGATTATTGAAATTGTAGTCCAGGCGGAGGATCCCCAGGTCCATGCGCGGCTTACCCTGACGGAGAAGCATCTGGAAGCGTGTGATCATGCCGGTCCAGTCCTTATAGTGCTGGTACGAGGGCTGGCGTGAGCCGAAACGCTCGGAAAATACAGGCCACATCCCTTCATGGCCCGGCCAGTAGGTGGACTCTTCTGAGCCGGCTATACTTGCATAGCCGTGCAGGACAGTCTTGGTGACGCCGGCGGCGAACTGGGTGAAAATGATCTGGGTATAAAAATCCATCCCCATCATGTAATTGAGCATCGTGGCTCCTGTCTCACTGGAATATGTCCTGTTGTAAATATGTGCAGGTCCGGCCAGGTTCCTGTACGGTTCAATCTGGGAGGCAAACTCCAGAGATTCTGTCTCAATGCCGTCCACATATTTTCCGGGCTGTGAGATCTCAAAGGGAAGACCATAGGAGATCTCGGCGCGGAGCGTCATCCCCACAGTGTGAAGCCATTCCTGGAGCGGCTTTAGCATATTATCCATATACAGATCTGTCATCGTCTGGTAGACGTCATTATGAAGTTTTTCCGCAAAAACCTCATCCTCCATAAAATAATGGTAGTGATAATACAGGCACATCATACCGCCGTCCTTGACGATAAATGGCAGGTATGGCGTCAGGTCGTAGCCCCGGCGGCTCCTGAATTCGTCCAGAAAATGATATCCCCAGAACTGTCCGCCGGCTCCGAAGGTGGATAACTCAAGTGAATCCATATACATCATGCCCCGGCCATTTTTAAAGAGGTCCTCCTGCAGCTTCGGAGTCAGTATCTCACTTCCCCAGTAATCAATCACAGCCTCCGCTCCATAGCGGTCTATGTAATTCACTGTGTAGGAGGTACTGACGGAGGGGCCTGCAGTCTGGCCTGTACCATGTATCCAGAAATAGAAGAGCAGATAATCGCCGTCCGTGGGAGCCGTCCAGGACAGCTGCCCCTCAGTTACATTATCTGTAAGTATATAAAAGGAATCCTTGTCAAGATATTGCTTTCCGTCTGTCTCACCCAGTTTCCTGACTGCGACGGCTGCTTCCAGGTCCTGTCTGTGTACATTTGGCATGACCGTCTTTGCACGGGGGATCTCACCGGAGCGTGTTTTCCCGGCTTTTACCAGTTCAGTGACATAGTTCAGCTCTTTGGCTGCCGCTTTATCATCAGGCGTGATAGTTGTCAGATTTGCATTTGACCAGTTTGTGCCGCTTGTCATGCTCACACCCATGGACCTCTGCGTGGCTTCAGCCACAAGCAGCTGGGAATCATGGACCCACTCCTCAGAACCCCATCCGTAGAGGGCGGAATCAGCCCCCGGTTCATCCATTGCCAGGAATTCAATAGCTCCAAACCCTGATTCGTCCAACATGGACATTTCATTTTTCAGCGTAACGTCCGTGTGCATTCCTTCTGCCAGCCACCAGCGGATATCAGGGCGGTATTTCTTGTCAGGTGTCTTTAATATATCTGATTTCAAATGATTGTTCATAAACTGCCTCCTTTTGCTTTCATGAGAGAGATTAATACTTGCATTTTAAATATAAGATTTTATAATATAAGATACAATACTAAAACTTGCTGAAGTATATAAAAATCTTGCTGCGAAAGCTGCGGCGCTGAGGATATGGCTTAGAAAGGGGGATGCAGTATGTTTGATAATATCAGGTTTTCAACATATTATACAAAGCAGACGCTGACAGGGGCGAATATGAGAGAATTAAACCCATTTGGGGGAGAGGAGCCTGATTACATCATCAGGGGAAGTCTGTTCGCCATCAGCGGGAATATCAAATCCTTGCCTGCTATACCGGTCAGTGAGCACACAATGGAGCACTCATATTACGTTCAGACATTTTCTGTCATGACATGTGATGAGAAGTACTACACGAAAAGAAAAGACTGTGATTCTTATCTGATCCTTTATACGTATGAGGGCGAAGGGGTGCTGGAATATGAAGGGAAATCCTACCCTCAGAAACCTGGGGATGGATTTTTTATAGACTGCCGGAAGCCTCATTTTTACAAAACTGCAGGTTCAAAATGGGTCCACAGTGACCTTCATTTCAGGGGAAAGCCCATGGGTTCCGTCTATGAAGAGTACTGCAGCATTAACGGACCGGCTTTTAAGGAGCCGGTCACGGGGAAGTATCAGAATATGCTGGAAAAGCTGGCAGTTCTGCTGAGTGTGTTTTCGCCTTACAGAGAGTTTCAGATATCGAATCTTCTGAGTAATATTGTGACACATATCCTGGTGTCCACATCGGAGAATGCGCGTGAGGGACAGTCTGTGCCGCAGAATCTCAGATATCTGATCCAATATATGGAAAATCATTATTTCAGGGAACTTTCTCTGGACTTTTTGGCTTCTTTTTCAGGGATCAGCAAATTCCATCTGTCAAGGGAATTCCACAAATATATGGGATGTCCGCCGAAAGAATATATCATCCGGCTGAGAATGCAGAATGCAAGATTTCTTCTGGAAAATACAGACATGCCCGCAGGCCGGATCGCGGGCATGATAGGCATGAAAAGTGAGAGCAGCTTTGTACAGACATTTAAAAAGCGCGTGGGGGCTACACCTGGGGAATACAGGAAAAAGTATACTCATTCAGGTCCCCTTGATGCAGAAGAATTAGAATGATATTCACTCGGCGAGCACCCATATATCTTCTTGAATTTTTTGCTGAAATAAAAGACATCGGAATATCCGGCCATTTCAGCGATATCGGTGATCCGGTGACATCCTTTTTCCAGTAACCGGACGGCTTCCTTCATCCGCACCTTTGTTATATGCTGCGAGACAGGATAGTAATTTATCTTTTTGAAGACAACTCCCAGATACGAAGAGTTCAGTCCCAGATATTCTGCGATCTGGTTGACGGACAGATCCTGATTATTATAATTTTCATCGATCTCAATCCACCTGCCATCACAATAATAAGAATCTGATGCAGCTGGCTGAAGAATTCATCCAACTGGATGCCACAGAACCCAGCATATTTTACGTATGGGGCCACAGCTATGAATTTGACGTGGACGGCACCTGGGGTAAGCTGGAAGAATTCTGTGCCAGGATCAGTAACCAAAGCGACATCTTCTATGGCACAAATTCAGAAGTTCTGCTGTGCAGTGAATGATCATATAAATGCTTTTTTTGAGATAGAATACTCTAAGTTTTAGAGTGTTTTATCTTGAAAATTAAGGGTATCCCGGATATTAAAAAAAGATTATAATGTATCTTAGATGAAAGTGGGACATCCCACAGAAAATGAGCTCACAGAGCACATAGAAGACAGAAGGGAGAAATTAAGATGAAATTTGGCAACGGCTGCTGGCTGCAGAAAGAAGGCTGTGAATGCTTCGCCCCTGCACAGGCATATTTTGTAAAAAAAGAAGATACGAAGGTGACTATCTGCGCACCCACAGGAAGGATCAATCACAGGGGAGATACGCTTGGAGGAATCAACCTGACACTGGAGATCACTTCCCCTATGCCGGAGGTGCTCCGTCTAAAAACATCACATTTTCTGGGAGTACAGAAAAAATCACCCGAATTTGAATTAAATATACATGAAGATCTTCCCCTTGATGTGACAGAGGATGATGAGACAATAACAGTCAGAAGCGGAAGCCTGAGTCTGGCAATCACGAAAAATAACTGGTCCATGACATACACAAGAGGCAATGAGAAGCTTACAAAAAGCGCGGGACAGGATCTGGCGTTCATGAAGACTGACTGGAAGGGATTCGCATATGACAAGGGCAGTGATGATGCCTATATGCGCCAGCAGCTGGGACTTGGCGTGGGTGAGCTGGTCTATGGCCTGGGTGAGAGGTTTACGCCGTTTGTTAAAAACGGCCAGTCTGTGGATATCTGGAATGAAGACGGAGGAACAAGCACTGAACAGTCTTATAAGAATATCCCGTTCTATCTGACAAATAAAGGGTACGGTGTGTTTGTAAACCATCCAGAGAAGGTATCCTTTGAGGTGGCGGCTGAGCAGGTGACGAAGGTGGAATTTTCAGTTCCGGGTGAGAGCCTTGATTATTTCCTCATAAACGGGCCGACTATGAAGGAAGTACTCATGCGTTATACAGACCTTACAGGAAAGCCGTCCCTGCCTGCACCGTGGACCTTTGGACTGTGGCTGTCCACTTCCTTTACAACGAATTACGATGAAGAGACTGTTATGAGTTTTATTGACGGGATGCTGGATCGGGATATTCCTCTTCGTGTATTCCACTTTGACTGCTTCTGGATGAAAGAATTCCACTGGTCAGATTTTATATGGGATGCAAGAGTGTTCCCTGACCCTGAAGGAATGCTGAAGAGGATAAAGGATAAGGGGCTGAACGTCTGCGTCTGGATCAATCCATATATAGGACAGGAATCTGCCTTGTTTGAAGAAGGAGTCAGGAGGGGATATTTCCTGAAGCGTCCGGGCGGGGATGTATGGCAGTGGGATATGTGGCAGCCGGGAATGGCAATTGTAGATTTTACAAACCCCGAAGCATGCAGATGGTATCAGGATAAGCTGGAAGTCCTGCTGGATATGGGGGTTGACTGCTTTAAGACGGATTTCGGTGAGAGGATACCTGCAGATGCAGTTTACTATGACGGAGCAGATCCTGTGAAGATGCATAATTTCTATACATATCTCTATAACAAGACTGTTTTTGAACTGCTTCAGAGAAAAAGAGGGGAGAAGGAGGCAGTGCTGTTCGCACGTTCTGCTACAGTAGGAGGACAGAAATTTCCTGTACACTGGGGAGGAGACTGCTGGTCTGACTATGAGTCCATGGAAGAGAGCCTCAGGGGCGGCCTTTCTCTGACAATGTCTGGTTTTGGATTCTGGAGCCATGATATAGGAGGATTCGAGAGCACGTCCACACCGGATGTGTATAAGAGGTGGGCGGCTTTTGGACTTTTGTCTACTCACAGCCGCCTGCACGGCAGCACTTCTTACAGAGTGCCGTGGGCATATGATGAGGAAGCCGTGGATGTGGTGAGATTTTTTACTAAGCTGAAGGCAAAACTTATGCCTTATCTGTATGCAGGGGCAGTATATACATCCGGGACAGGTGTGCCGCTTATGCGGAGCATGGTGCTGGAATTTACAGGGGACAGGACCTGCCATTATACAGACCGCCAGTACATGCTGGGGGACAGCCTTCTTGCAGCTCCTGTTTTCAGGGAAGACAGTGTGGCAGAATATTATCTTCCCAAGGGAACATGGACCAGCTTTCTGACCGGGGAGGAGAAAGAGGGAGGCGGCTGGCAGGAGGAGATACACGGATATCTGAGTATTCCTCTTCTGGTAAGGGAAAATACAATTCTGCCTGTGGGAGCCTGCGATACGCGTGCCGACTACGACTATGGATATGGGGCAGAGCTTCGGGTATACAGTCTGAAAGATGCAGCACAGGTGACAGTGTTTGGCATGGACGCCGCTCCTGAGATAGAGGCCAGGGCAGCCAGAGAGGGGAATCGTATAATATTTACAGCAAAAGCGGCCTGTCCTTATACTGTCCGTCTTGTTAATGTGAAGGCAGCTGGTGTGTCAGGGGTAGAGTATGAGTATGATGGAAATGATACAGTAATCAGGCCCGGCGGTGAAAAAGAAATCGTAATTGAGATTTAAGGCAGACCACCTGCCCCTGTAGCGATTTTGGTTTAAAACCGCGTTTGACGATGTGATTTTTCTGCACTTCTATAATGTTTAACAGGTCTGTGCATTTACTGCACAGACCTGTTCGAATGTCCGAATTATTTTTCTTTCTCATTTTTCTTTTTTTTGCTCCACCAAGTAGCAGTCAATGAACATCCCCCGCCTAAAACCAGCAAAATGATTAAAATATATATCCATAAATTATCCATTATATCTTCCCCCTTCCCAGACAATGTATTTTATTTACGGTTTTGCCTGTCTTTACTGATAGTATAATTTATTTATAACTATAAGTCAATTATTTCTTACATAAAGTTTAAAACAATAACCTGTTACATTAATTCTGTAAACAGGTTAGATCTCAGCGATGGGTTATCTTTTTATCCTCAGTACTGCTGCATTAATAATTATTGTAAGCAATGTAATGTCATATGTTAGGGTTATTGCACTAGTATAGATCAGAGGGTCACTTGTAATTGAATATGTATAGTAAGAACATATATTTAACAGAACAAACAGCATGATTATTCCCCTGACACAAGAGGTGGCAATTATTCCCCGTCCCCGTTCATCTCTGCCTTCCTTTGAAAAATAAAATACAATAAATATAGCCGTTAGCACAAAAAGCAGTATTTTACAGACAACAATAAACGTCATATTTTTAAACAGCTCCATAATAATAATTGGCATTTTTAATTCCATTCCATTTCCACCTCTCCCTGAGTTAACATTCTTTATTACTTTGAGTTATGCCGGCAGCAGTTATCCGACAAGTATTATATAGCTCATAAAGTATCATTTAGGCAATACCTCCTGAAAATCGAATAAATCTTCTATGGTAACATTAAATACCTTTGCAATACTGTAAGCTAAAAGCATTGACGGATTATATCTATTTCGTTCAAGCTGTATGATAGTCTGACGTGATACGCCTACAAGGTCGGCAAGTTCCTGCTGGCTCATTCTTTTCGTAGCCCTGAAAACATGAATCTTGCTATCAAATTTATACTTATCTAATTTTGCCACATATGCACCGCCTCCACTGAAATAATCTGCTGTTGATTATAACATATTTCTAACACTATGTGAAATATATTTTATTCCCGGATCAACAAAAATAGCGTGCATTCCTTATACAGAAAATGCACGCTTTCGTTTAATTTACTATCTTCCGATTACCATTTTGAGGATTAAAAAATAGAATTTTCTTTCTTTTTCTTCAGCTGTTTTTTTGCGTATTTTTTTACCTTACATTCGCAGTGTCCACAGCCCTTTCCGGCTTTTGTGGCCTTTTTTATATCTTTGAAGCTGCCGGCGCCTTCAGCTATTGCATCCTTTATATCTTTTTTTGTCACCTTCAGACAGGGACAGAGGTATTTATCTTTGCTCATATCCACCTCACAGTACAAGAGAAGGGGCAGTATATACCCGTGCGGCCAGCTCTGAGTCCAGCATATAGAGTCCCTTGGAATCATGGCCGAACAGTTCGAATTTCCTTATCAGGTCCTCAGAATTTTTCTCTTCCTCGCCCTGCTCCTTTACAAACCAGTCCAGGAACTGCATGGTCCTGAAATCCTTCACTGTATAGGCAGCGTCATAAATATTATGGATAAGCCCTGTCACATATCTTTCGTGCTCCAGTCCGGCCGCCAGGGGCTGGTCAAATGCAGAAAACTCCTTGTCTGGCTTAGGGATAGGGGCCAGCGTTACCTTCATGCTGTTGTTCTGAAGATACTGGGTGAAGAGTATTGCGTGGTCACGCTCTTCCTGGGCCTGTACATTGAACCAGTTGGCAAATCCGTCAAGCCCCTCGTTCTTATAATAAATTGAAAAATCCAGATAGAGATAGGCAGAATAAAATTCTTTATTTATCTGTTCGTTAAGCAAATCAGCTACTTTTTTGTCTAGCATTTTATGAGACCTCCTTTATTTGTGCAAGCAGCGGGCCAAAGTCAAACCTGCTTTGCCTTGGCGGCTTCCCCGAGGGTCAAATACCCTGCAGCCTGCAAGTTTAATCCCCCGGATTGCTGCGGGGTTTTAACTATCGCTGCATATGCAGCTATGTAATCTGACAGACATATTATAACATTATACATGGCATGGGGCAAGCCTGCAAAAATAAAAGATATTGTTGACAATATATGTTTTCCTTATATAAAATGGAGAAGGTATTAAAGAAAACAGCCGCAGCTGTAATGGAAAACAGCACAGCGGCAGAAGTGGAACAGGGAGAAATTTTGTGAAAAAAAGTTCGTTTTGGACAATGATAGTTCTTATATTTGTATGCGGACTGTTTTTTTTATGTCTGAAAACAGATGATACAATGCCGGATAAAAAGGAGGCTGTTGTTTCTCATAGTTTTTCTGAAGCAGCATCTGAAGAGAGTATGTTAATGGCCTGGGGAAGCTGGGCAGAGCAGAATATGATCTGGGAGAGAGGCCTGCCGGGAAATGGAACCCATACGAATTTCAGGCTGTCTGCGGTACAGCAGAAGAGTGGATACAGTGCGTCTGTTCTTATATGGATGTGCCTTGCCTGCCTTCTGCTGTGCCTGCCGGGAAGACTGAAGCCGTCCTGGATGATGAGCCTGAACAGCAGCTTTCATATCCGGGATGTCCGGCTGCACAGGATAGATATTGTGTGGCAGTCGGATGGGAAAAAGGGGGTATCTGCCGTCTTGCAGAATTATTAATTCACAGCATAGGCTGTGACTAAAATCAGGAGGCAGATACAAAAATGAAAATTACAGATATTCTAATGCTGCTCGGCGGTCTGGCATTATTCCTTTATGGAATGCAGATGATGAGCAATGGCCTTGAGACAGCGGCCGGAAATAAAATGAAGGCGGTCCTGGAGTCGCTTACGTCCAACAGGTTCAAAGGTGTGCTGGCAGGAGCCGTGATCACAGCAGTGATCCAGTCATCCTCAGCAACAACGGTAATGACAGTAGGTTTTGTTAATTCCGGCCTCATGACACTAAAACAGGCTGTTTGGGTGATCATGGGAGCGAATATAGGGACTACGATCACGGGACAGCTTATTGCTCTGGATATGGGGGCGATAGCGCCGCTGATCGCCTTTGCCGGTGTAGCCTGCATCATGTTTGTGAAAAATGAGAAGATCCGCCACATAAGTGAGATATTTGCCGGGCTGGGCATTCTTTTTATAGGAATGGGGATGATGGGGGATTCCATGGTTCCGCTGCGGGAGTCTGAGGTTTTCCTGGGCTTTATGACAAACTTTAAAAATCCTCTCATAGGCATACTTGTGGGTGCAGCATTTACTGCAGTGATCCAGTCCTCCTCAGCGTCGGTAGGAATCCTTCAGGCATTGGCCGGCACTGGCATGATCCCCCTGTCTGGAGCCGTGTATATACTTTTCGGACAGAATATCGGCACATGTATCACAGCAGTTTTGGCCAGCTTTGGAACAAAAGTAAATGCAAAACGCACTACGATCATCCATCTGATGTTCAATATCATTGGTACCGCTGTGTTTACCCTCATATGTATGGCGACCCCATTCGTTTCCTGGATGGAAATGCTGGCTCCGGGCAATCCCATAGCGCAGATCGCAAATACGCATACTGTTTTTAATATTGTCACCACGCTGCTTCTGCTGCCATTTGGAAACCTGATGGCTGCAATAGCCACAAAAATGCTGCCGGGCCGCAGGGAAGAGGAGAGTGCGGTAAAGAGGCTGGAGTATATCAAGCCCCTGGATCATGTATATCCTGTGGGCCACTCTGTACTCGTACTGTCACAGATTGAACAGGAAGTAACGAGGATGCTCTCCCTTACCAGAGAGAATGTGAAGAGAAGCTTCGAAGCCGTGGCAGAGAGAGATGTCAGGATACTGAAAGAAGTAGAAGAGCAGGAAGAATACATAGATTATTTAAACGGTGAAATATCAAGACATATTGTGAAGCTGATGGCTACAGAGATGAAGACAGAAGATTCTCAGAATATCAACGGCTATTATATGATCATCAGCAACATCGAGAGAATAGGCGATCATGCAATGAATATCGGGGAGTATGCCAAAGACCTGGATAAATGGAATACCTCCTTTTCCGAAGCAGCCCTGGAAGAAATAAAGGATATGAAAAAAACATGCCTGAAAGCCCTGGATGATATAGACTTCCAGGATCCCTCCAGATCCAGGGAGATTCTGGAGCTGTCAGCAAAATCAGAACAGCGCATAGATGATATGAAAGAAGAGTACCTAAAACGCCAGATGAAGAGAATGCAAAAAAGCACATGCGAGGCCCAGGCAGGCATCCTGTACTCAGAATTGCTCACAGACTTCGAGCGGATAGGGGATCATGTGCTGAATATTGCGGAGGTGTATCAGAAGATGGCTTGATGGCTGGTTAGCTGATTAACAGGACGCTTTGCGCGGGAGGCAGTGAGCCGTCAGGAAGGTTTACTGGCACAAAGCTGGCTCCCGTAATGAGGCTGGGGGATGGGTGAGGCCACTACTTGATTGGATTTCCAGAACATAGTGGAAGCAATTAATTACTTTGACAGCTGGTAAGCTACAAATTGGTCCTACGTTAGCTGGATTAAACTGTTTTAGAGATCTTGAGAATATCAGGTTTTAAAGCTGGAGACTTCATGGAAAAGATTTTAATTATATTCTTTCATATGCATAGTAGTTTTCCAACAAAACCCCCCGTCTGTTTATAACAGCCAGCTTTGTGACGGTAAACTTGAGGCTGTCAGACAGGGCAGGGAAGGGATTCAGGGTGGCGGACTATAGTGAGGACATGAAACTCTTAGGCTGCGGGGAACGCGGTCAGCAAAAACGAGCGCTTGCGCTCGAGGCCGGAGCTGTCTGAGGGGCGTTTGTATCGACAAACGCACCGAGTTTCCGGCCGCTTTTTGCGGTTCTAGCGTTTCACGCAGCCTTAGAGTTTCAGGACGCAGCGGTTCGGACAGAACCCTGAATCCCTTCCCTGCCCTGCCTGACAGCTCACTATCCATCAACACAAAGCGTTCTGTTATTTGATTAAACAGTAATTTAATAAAATGATTATTTTCCCCCTATTGACATCCTTTTGAAATTTTGGTATGGTTACCCTATTGCCTGTAGGCAAATGTATATCAGGAAGGGGAATTCTATGTCTTTTTTACCATTTGCGGCAGCTTCAGCGAATCCCGAAGCGGTGCCGTCAATCGCACTTGTGTTTATGGGGATCAGTCTGGCACTTATTATTGCTGTCCCAATAGCGCTTTTCTTCTATATTAAAAAACGTTTTATGCTTAATCCGCGTGCACTGCTGAACGGTGTTCTTGTATTTCTGGCAGCGGGGATGCTTCTGCCGCAGCTGGCCAGTATTGGTCTGGCAGCCATTCCGGGACTTGGAGATACCTTAAGGTCCAACAATGTACTTGCGGGGATCGTGATGTCACTTGTGCTTGCAGCGTTTCAGATGGCAGGCCTTTTTATAGGCGCGAAGGTTCTTATGAAGAATGCGGGCTTCGGAAGTTACGTGTTCTTTGGACTTGGGTTTACAGCGATTGAGGCCTTTATGCAGACAGCCACAAACCTGTTCAGCTACCTGTCACTTGCCATGTCTGTGAATCAGGTAGGCGCGACACAGCTGATCCAGGACCTGAAGGAGTCTAATCCTGAGCAGGCCGAGGAGGGGGCAAAGGCGCTATATGACTTTATAGGTGCGCCTGCTGTCAACTATCTGAGCTATGGTCTGGACAGTACGATGAAAGTTATATTTATAATCTGTGTTGCAGTGCTGCTCTTTGCCGCGCTCAGCAAGATCGGACCGAAGTATATGGCTGCGCTGGCTCTTGGTTTTGTATTCCTGTATAATGTGCCGAATCTGCTGTTCCAGGCAGGGCTGTACAGCAGTATCTGGGTTGCCGAAGCGCTTTATCTGGTGGTTACGGCAGTGACGGTCTTCTATACATATAAGTTTGTGAAGGAGAATATGCCTCAGGAACTTGAGAATCTGACAAGGAAGATAAACAAGTATGCGCCTCCCCAGAAAAAGTTCCCGAAATTCAATATTCCAAAAGATTAATAGCAGATGAAAGATGCCTGTTTTCCTTAAGGGGCCATGGCCCCTGGAAGCAGACATCTTTTTTATTTTACAATTTTCTGAAATCCTTATTGCAGCCTTTTCTGATACAGCTTTTCAATGAGGTTGATCATTGCATAAAGCCCCATGGCTATGATACACAGGATGACAATGCTCATGAGCACCCAGTCCAGCTTAAAGACCTGTGTGCCGTAAATGATAAGATATCCCAGGCCGCATCTGGCCCCGATAAATTCTCCTATAACAACACCTACAAGGCAAAGGCCTATATTGACCTTCATGATGCTGATGATGATTGGGATGGTGCTGGGAAGCACTACCTTGAAGAGTACGTCTTTTTTAGTTCCCCTCAGTGTATAGATTAATTTTATTTTGTCCGGGTCTACTTCCTGAAAACCTGTGTAGAGATTTAGGACAGTTCCGAAAATTGCTACTGACATACCTGCCACAATTATGGTATTCATATTGGCGCCCAGCCATACAATAAGAAGGGGAGCCAGTGCGGATTTTGGCAGGCTGTTCAGTATGACGAGATAAGGCTCCAGTATCTGTGACAGCTTAGGGCACAGCCACAGCAGCACAGAGATGAGGATACCGAATATGACCACGAGCAGGAAGCTTAACAGGGTTTCGGCAAGCGTCATTCCCACGTGTAAAAAAATAGACCCATCTTTTACCATAGAGATAAAGGTGGATGCGATTCTGGCAGGGCTGCTGAAAATAAAGCTGTCGATCAGGCCGAAGCGGGCAGAAAGCTCCCATATAAGGATAAAAGCCACAAAAAGCAGGATTCTGGCATTTGTGACAAATTGTCTGTGGCGCTTCAGGCCCTTTAAATATTCCTGCTGGGAAAGAGAAGGGCTAGTCATCGTTGTTCAGCTCCTTCCATATAAGATTAAAATAATCCTTAAATTCAGGAGCATTCCTGGATTTCATAGGTGTT
The DNA here is from genome assembly GCA_003148945.1 of Murimonas intestini. Classification (GTDB taxonomy): domain Bacteria; phylum Bacillota; class Clostridia; order Lachnospirales; family Lachnospiraceae; genus Murimonas; species Murimonas intestini. The sequence continues at coordinate 101,006 of QGGY01000005.1, forward strand.
CTCTCTTCCATATCTATCTGGATCGGCACGATCTTCCTGATCCTGCCGGGGCGTTTTGTCAGTACAATAACCCTGTCAGCGACACTGATTGCTTCTGACAGATCATGCGTAACCAGGATGGCAGTCTTATGCTCCTTCTTTATGATAGATGCGATATCGTCACAGACGGATAATCTTGTCTGATAATCCAGAGCTGAAAAAGGTTCATCCAGCAGCAAAAGCCCAGGGTTTAATGCAAGTGTCCTGATCAGTGCCGCCCTCTGGCGCATACCGCCGGAGAGCTGGGAAGGTTTTGCGTTTTTAAATTTGGACAAGCCATAGGATTTCAGCAGCTCATCAATGTGCTTTCTGTTTTCGGGTGTATCTTTTTTCTGTATTTCCAGGCCCAGCTTCAGGTTACTGTAAATGGTGCGCCATTCAAATAAATGATCTTTCTGAAGCATATAGCCGATATCTGTTTTGGAGTCTTTGATATCTCGTCCGTGCAGGAGGATAGTTCCTGATTCTGGAGTAAGCAGGCCGGAAATCAAAGAAAGCAGCGTGGATTTGCCACAGCCGCTGGGTCCGACGATTGCTATAAATTCGCCATCTTCAACTTGGAAGGATATATTAGATAAGGCGTAAGTCTCGCCGTTGATACTGTGATAGACATAAGTGACATCTTCTAGTTCTAATAATGATTGCATGTTTTACCTCCTTTTGTACTTATATCTTATTCTATGAAAATGGGAATAAAAGGGTTACTGTGCACGTCGGTGATGTTTAAGCGCCATAGGGCCGGAAAGATTGGTTTTCCCCTCATTCTTGCAGAATCGCGTTATTTCTGATATACTGGGCATATTATCTTCTGGGAGGAGTATTATGGGAAAGCCATTTATTACAGAAGCAGAAATTGTTCAGATGACGCTGGAAAATGTCAGGAGCTTTTATGACCGGAATACTGAATTTACTACTACGCCAATGACAGATGATTTTGTCTGGATTGGCTCCAATGATTTTCAGTGGAGTGAGGGACTGGAAGAGTTCCGCAGGGTAACAAAAAAAGAATATGAAGAACCGCCTGTCATGCTGACGGATGAAGAGTTTCATCTGCTCTTTCACGAAAGAAATGTCTGGATCGTTTATGGACGCTATAAGATAAATGCCACACTGGAGGACGGTTCCTTTATTCATGCACATGTGCGGGGGACTTATGTCTGGCGCAGAATCGGCGGAGAAATAAAATTGGCTCATGTCCATGGGTCACATGCACAGGACATTCCGCTGAATCAGATCATAACGCCGCCGGATCCCTTAACTATGGATACAAATTATTTTGAATATATGAAGAATCTGGATACCAGAAAAGCGGATTCCGAGAAGCTGGCCTTCCGTGACATCGAAAAAAATTATCACTATCTGTTCCCTCACGAAGTTTTTTATTTAAAAGCCGCACTTCAGCGGACAGTAGTTTATACGAATGATGGATGTTTCCAGATTCCCGGAACCCTTGCGGAGAATGAAAAAAAACTGCCTGAAACGTTTATGCGGATACACAAGAGCTATATCGTCAATACCACGCTTATTCACCATATCTGCCGTTATCAGGTTATTCTAAAAGACGGCCGGGAGCTTCCGGTCAGCAGAAGTCAATATATGAGGCTGAAAAAATATCTCCAGCCGTCTTAATACAATATAAAATATTTTATACGGAAGCATTTATTGTTTTCAAAGAGAATAAAATACTTATTCATATCAGCGCTGCCGGTATTTACGCATGAATACCGGGGTATCATTATTGTCCCCTCTGCCATGATCTGCCCGGGATACTGCCTGGACAGATTATCAAAGATTTTTATATCCAGCTAAAAATTCTTGAATACGCACAATAATTGTTAAATACGAAATAACTTGACTAAACAAAGACGAAAATGATATAATTTTCCAAGAAAAATGACATCACAATTGTGATTATGTGAACTCAATATGTGGAATGAAATAAAATATTTTTCTTAGGAGGAAATATCGTGACTATCGAAAAAAATTTAGAGGAAACAAAACTTACATTGAAATTAGATGGAAGGCTGGATACAACAACGGCGCCCATGCTTGAGGATGAGATAAAAGCTTCTATTGCCGGTGTTCAGAAGCTTGAATTGGATTTTGGCGGACTTGCGTATTTATCTTCAGCAGGACTGCGTGTTCTGTTAGGGGCACAGAAGATAATGAACCAGCAAGGTAAAATGATAATCAGAAATGTTAACGATACGATCATGGAAGTCTTTGAGCTCACTGGTTTCTCAAAAATTCTGACGGTTGAATAAAGGGGGAGATGTAATGAAAGCCGCCTATTTCGGAATAGATGCGCTTTGGGACTGTTTGAGTGTTTTGCTGAAACATGGTTGTGAACTGGTGTTCATTTTTACAATCGAAGACGGCGAATATGACCATTCGGCAGATATTTGCAGTTTTGCGAAGATGCATGGTATTCCGTATAAGACGACTCGTGCGACAGCCGATGATATAAAAAAATTGGAAGCTATGGGAGTGGAGATTTCTGTTACTGCCGGGTATCCCTGGCTGATTCCTCTGTCTGATACGATCAGGCAGCTGAATATTCATCCGTCCTATTTGCCGGAAGGCAGGGGCGCATGGCCGATGCCGGTCGCCATTATGAAGGATAGAGCTTCAGGCGTTACGATCCACAAGCTGGCGGAACATTTTGATGAAGGCGACATTATCATTCGTGAAAAGATACCTCTTGCTTACAATGAAAATCTTGTGACACTGACGGAGAAGATACGTAAGACTGCGGTAAAGCTGCTTGATACTTTTCTGGAGTCTCCCGGCAGGCTGTGGAATAATGCCATAAAGCAGGGCAGGGGGGAATACTGGGATGAGCCGACCGATAATGACCGGCTTATATCTGAGACAGACAGCATAGACAGGGTATCGCATATTATGAGGGCCTTCTGCGGATATGGCATTTTGTGTAAGGTTCATGATGTCACCATTCAGATAGACGAGTGCAGATTATATGCTTCAAGTGAGGAACCTCAAGGCAATGAGTTAAAAATCAGACTTTTGGACGGAGTTCTGGCAGCTGAAAAATGGCAGCCGTATTTTCGTGAAATTACACTTGCTGACAGGCCCGTACTGGAAGAAATCAGGCATAAATATCCTTCAGAGCTGTCTGACTTTACGTTTTCGCTGCTTTTTTGCTGGCGAAGGCTGATGAACCTGAGATTATTCATAGGGAATGACTTTTTTATAGTGAAAGGAGAGGACAATTATTTCTGTCCTGTGGGAAAGTCTGATGAATATATAAGGTACCTGCAGGGACTTATGAGATTGAATATAGGATTTACTCTGCGTTTTTGTGACACACAATACACAAAAACTATAGAGGAGCATCTGCATAATCTTGAAATAGAGCTGCAGGAAGATGACTGCGATTATATGATGGAAAATCAGATACTTGAAAACCTTGAGGGCAGCAGGCTGCATAATAAGAGGAATGATTTAAGCCATTATGTTTCTCAGACGCCGGAACCGCAGGCCGAGCTTATCACAAAGGAAAAGCTGAGTATTGTTAAAGAGATTTCGGATGCGTCAAAAGGCGCTGATTATCCTGCAGAAAGTGAAGCTATTAAATATTTTGAAAAACTCGGTCTGCGGGGAGTTCTTGTAAAACGAGGAGACAGGTATGTCAGTTTTGCAATTGCTTCAGAGATGCAAAGCAATATCATGCAGGGGCATTTTTCTAAGACAGTTGACAGCGACAGAGGGGCAAGCCTTTATGTAATCCGCGCATGTTCTGTTACGGCAATGAAAAAGTATGAATATACGAATATGGAAGATGATATGGGGATTCCGGGGCTTAGGCGTTTCAAGCAGTCACTCCATGCAAAGATTGTCCCGTCCTATACGGTAACTTTTAAAGGAGGCTGTGGCAGTGAACAATAAATGGTTTGAAAAACGGCTGTTTTTAAAGTTTTTTCTGCCGGCTCTTTTAAGTTCTCTGGGCCTTGCAGCAGGCGGTATTGCGGACAGTTTTTATATTGGCAGGACCATGAATGAAAGCGGGCTTTTTATACTTGGCGCCGCGTCACCAATCTATATGATTTTCAGTACGATAAGTATTGGTATTGCATCAGGAGGGGCAATTCATTTTGCATCGTCCCTCAGTGAAGGAAAAGCAGAAGAGGGCAACACGATTTTTTCAAGCGTGATTATAATTGACTTTCTTGTGATAACGGCTCTGTCTGTTCTTGGACTGATATTTGTGCAGCCTCTTGTAAAGCTTCTTGGATGTACAAAGGATATGGAGTTGTACGGCAGTATGCTGTCCTATGTCAGGCTGATGCTGATTACTGCCCCGATTTTGTTTATGCAGGCGCCGCTTCAATATTTTGTCCATACTGACAATGCACCCAAGCTTGCGTCAACAGCACTTGTTATCGGTAATATCTGTGACTGTGCGTTTGGCTTTTTATTTATTGTCCTGCTAAAATCCGGTGTGCAGGGTTCTGTCTGGTCAACTGTGTGCGGTGCAGTGGTCATGGAAGCCCTGTGTGTCAGCCACCTTGTGAAAGGCAAGGGAATGCTGAAACTGAAAAATATAGTATTTCCGAAATTGATACAGGCGGCAAGGTCCTTCTATACAGGTTTTGCTGCTGCCACACAGTTTTTGTATCAGTTTATCATCATCCTTGCCTTTAATCATATCCTGCTGAAGCTTGGCGGTGAATCAATGGTCGCGGTTTTCGACATAACAGTTAATGCGGGAACGCTTGTGACGGCAATTGCTGATGCTGTTGTTTTGACGATGATACCGCTCGTTTCCACCTTTTTCGGTGAAAGAAACCGCGGCAGCATGCGTCAGAGCCTAAAGCTTTCTCTTGTTTACGGTATTTCAATAACGGCTGTTTTTTCGGGGAGCCTCATATTTTTTGCGCGCGGGTATTGCGGTGTTTTTGGAGTGACAGAGAGCAATCTGTCAATAGGAAGTTACGCGATGCAGATGTATATGCTGAGCATTATCATTGCCTGCGTCAGTTCCATTATATCGGCCTACCTTCAAAATACCGGACTTGAAAAATATTCATATATCATTATGGGGCTGCGGGGACTTTTCGTTTTGCTTCCGTGCGGTCTTCTTCTTTCCATGGGCGGATATCGTTTGTTTTGGCTGTGTTATCCAATTACAGAGGCTTTTGTGCTTCTTGTGACAGGGGTGTTTTATCTTTTTGTGAAGCTTTCCGGGAAATCTCTTTTGAAAGATTTTTCAGGATGCCATGTATTTTCCGAAACCTTTTCAGGTACTTGTGAACAGATTTCGGACACCTGCGAACGGATCCAGCAATTTATAGAAAACGACGGTGCAAGTCCCAGAAAAGCATACTTTGTTTCCCTTGCGGTTGATGAAACCTGCCGCCTGATTGCTGAAAATGGAAACAGGCTGCTGCTTCAGCTGACTCTTGTGAATGAACATGGAGAATATACTCTGCATATCAGAGATAATGCAAAACAGGATTTTAATCCGTTTGATATTGATGAAAATGATGATAAGGGATTAGGACTGAAAATTATAAAAAATCAGGCAAAGCATTTTTATTACCGCCGCTTTGTTGGCTATAATACTTTGACAGTAGTTTTTGAAGGGGGAAAATAATGCCGAAGATCCATTCTATACGTACAAAAATAGTATGCAGTATCGTGCTCTTTGCACTTGTTATCAGCACTGTGCTTGTATGCGTCAGTTACTTTACATATAAATCAACAATGGATGAGCACTATGATACGCTGGGAAATAATGTTGCCCAAACAGCTATTTCAATGATTGATGAGGATGTCATGCTGGAATATTCAAGGGGAGTGGCTTTTGCGGACCCACAAAGCACTATGGCATCACAAGAATATCAAAGTATTATAACAACCCTTGACAATATCAAAGAAAGCAACAATGTCTTGTACCTTTATATTATTTATCCAACGGAAAGCGGCTCTTACTTTATATTTGACACAGATCATTCCAAGGACAGCTGCCCCTACGGCTATTATATGGAATATTATGAAGGAAGCTTTAGTAAAATAGCCCACCGGCTTGTCCGGGGCGAAACCGTTCCGGCTGTCATTTCAAATAAAGATTATGGGTGGATCATTAGTATTTCACATCCGTATATCAGCAGCGGCGGTGAGCTTATAGGCTATGTCTGCGTGGATATTTCCATGGAACAGGTTGTCAGAGACAGACAGGCGTTCCTGCTTAACTGCATACTGGTAATGGCTGTGATCACAGTTATTTTTGCTTTTGTATATATGTTTGTATTTAATAAGATATTTGTCGGCCCCATTAAGCAGATGACGACAGCAACGGCTGCCTTTGTATCTGACAGGGGCGATGACGACAGAGTGCTGTCCCCCATCTCACTGCTGAAAGTAAAGACAAATGACGAACTGCAGACCTTGTGCGAATCACTCAAGAAAATGGAATTGGATCTGAATCTGCATATAGATAATCTGAAAAATATCACTGCAGAAAAAGAGCGTATAGGTGCAGAACTGAATGTTGCAACGCATATTCAGGAATCCATGCTTCCAAGCATTTTTCCTGCATTTCCAGACAGGCAGGAGTTTGATATATATGCAACTATGAATCCGGCGAAAGAGGTCGGGGGGGATTTTTATGATTTCTTTATGGTGGATGAGCGGCATCTTGCTGTCGTAATGGCTGATGTGTCTGGAAAAGGTGTTCCTGCCGCATTGTTCATGGTGATCGGTAAGACGCTGATCAAGGATCATACACAGCCCGGCAGAGATTTAGGCGATGTTTTTTCAGAAATAAATAACCTGCTCTGTGAATCTAACAGTGAGGGACTTTTTATCACAGCATTCGAAGGTGTTCTTAACTTGGTTACAGGGGAATTCAAGTTTGTTAATGCCGGCCATGAACTGCCATTTATCTGCCCCGCCGGAGGAGGCTTTGAATCATATAAGATCAATCCGGGGTTCGTTCTTGCAGGCATGGAAGGAATAAAGTATACGGCAGGGAGCATGATGCTTAGTCCTGGAGATAAAGTATTCCAATACACAGACGGTGTGACTGAGGCGACAAATGGGGACGGTAAGCTTTATGGAATGGACAGGCTTTCTTTGATCCTGAATACTGTGAAGGATAAAGCGCCTGGTAAAATATTGCCTGCTGTAAAGAATGATATAGATCTCTTTGTCGGTACGGCGCCGCAGTTTGATGATATAACAATGCTGTGCCTTGAGTTCAAAGCAAAAATGGCAGAAAGTGAGGGTGTAGTGTGATGAAAGAATTGACAATCGATGCGACCTTGGAAAATATAGAGAAGGTTACCGCATTCGTGGATGAACAGCTTGAAGCTATCGACTGCCCAATGAAGGCGCAGATGCAGATTGACATTGCAATTGACGAGCTGTTCGGAAATATTGTGCATTATGCATATAAACCCGAAACTGGTCCGGCAACAGTAAGGATAGAAGTGAAGGAGGCCCCTATTTCTGTGATAATAACCTTTATTGATAACGGCAAACAGTATGATCCGCTTGCCAAAGCAGATCCGGACACTACTCTTTCAGCGGAGGAGCGTGATATCGGCGGGCTTGGTATTTACATGGTAAAAAAGAGTATGGACGAGATTTCATATGAATACAGGAACGGACAGAATATTCTGTGCATCAAAAAAAATATTTAAACAGAAAAGGAGGCCGAAAGAGGTTCTTATATGAAAACTATTGCTGTGTGTTTAATTGTCCGCGACGAGGAGCAAGTGTTGGCCAGGATACTTGGGGCTGCTGCTTTGTTTGCTGATGAAATTATTGTACTGGATACTGGTTCGGCAGACAGGTCTGCAGAGATCGCCAGGGAATTTACCCCGAAAGTCTTCAGTATGGAATGGTGTGATGATTTTGCTTGTGCCAGAAACACGGCAGCTTCCTATGCAAGTTCTGATTATGTCATGTGGCTGGATGCTGACGATGTCATTGAGAAAGAGGATATTGGCAGATTAATTAAATTGAAAAAGATGGATTTTTACAATAAGGATATATTATTCCTTCTCTATACAAGTGTTTGTAAAGATTCAGATCTCTGGAGCGGCAGCGGCTGCCTGAGAGACCGCATCTGCCGCCGCGAGTATGCTTGCAGCTGGATTTATCCCATACATGAAGTGATTGAATATCCGGCCCATGCTTCCTCCATTGACTGTACGGAAATCCGAATTTTTCATGATAAGGTCCATGAAAATGAACCGGGAAGAAATCTGAGGATTTTTGATAAGAAAATTGCCGAAGGATTTGTAATGAATGAATTTAATAAAGGATATTATGTACGGGAGCTGGCAGGCGCAGGCAGGCCGGATGAGGCCTGCGAGCTTTATATGACGCTTACGGATCCATATACACTGTATTATGCCCTTCCTTTCTATATGTGGTCAGTAGGCCGCCTTCTGCAAAGCCGGGACAGGCAGGAGCTGCAGACAGACTGCCTGAAAAAGCTTCAGAAATTGAGGGAGGACATTGGCCCCAAAGAACTTGTATCTGTGGCGCTTGGTGCAGCTCTGATCGACCTGGGCCGTATGGATGAAGCAGAAGGTTATCTTCTGGAAGCAGCGGGGAAAGACCTGGATTATTCTGACCACTGTGTCCATTATCCTGCGTACGCGGATTTTGTCCCATGGACGATGCTGTGCAGGCTTTATCTGGAACGGGGCGAATTTCCCAGGGCTTATAACTGCCATCTGAAAGCTAAGAAGAGCAGGCCGGGGAATCCCCAGGTTTTCTTTTATGACCTTTATTTTCGGGAGGCAGATGGGCAATTATTGAAAAAATAAAAAATAGGAGGAGTATCTATGAAAATCAACAGTGAAATACTTGAGAAGATCAAAAATATAAAAAGTATGGAGGAACTGCTTACACTTGCCAGGGAAAATGACATAGAGATCACCGAAGAACAGGCAGAGCAGTTTTTGGAGGCAGTGGAAACAAGGATACTGTCTGATGATGAATTAATAAATGTTACTGGGGGGCTGGCTCCCAAAGGGATTTTCAATATTCGTAAGGATAACAACAATAAATATCTGTGAATACCTGTATTTGACGGATGCATCGAAAGAGTAATACCTTCGCTGCTTTAAAAAATTTCGAAAATCTGGCAAAGATGAAAATTACAGATAATTATGAATTATATACCGTTAATTAAAAAGTTTGACAACAATATGCTGGTATGATAAGATTGGTTACATAAAAAAGTATTGCCCGAATTGTTTTAAGCAGTTATATGCTCAAGGATGATACCTTTGCATTGGCAGCCGGATACTGTTGTTTATTTTATCTCATCATTGAGCATAGACATGCTGAAGGGCTGACGCACGGAACAGGTGCGGCAGCCCGTTTGCGTAGTAAAGATATGCTTTTATGGCACACGACAACAAATAGTGGGAGGTTTTTATGGAAAATAATATTTTTAGAAAAAAATGTATTGACCGCGTATCATCACCAGAGCAGCTGAATGATTATATCCATACATCTAATCCTGGTGTCTGGATGGTGCTTGCAGCAATTATCATTCTTCTTGCCGGTGTTTGTGTATGGGGCGTTTTTGGTCATCTTGATTCTGTGCTTCCTGCCGTCGGCGTGTGCGAGAATGGCGCAGTAACCTGTTATGTGGGAGAAGAGGGTATTGACTCTGTTAAAGAAGGGATGAAAGTAAGGATCAGCGGGGAGGAATTCACTGTTTCCGCTATTTCGGCAATGCCGGTCATGGCAAAATCCGAACTTGATGAATATGCCCTTCATCAGGGTGGGCTTCAGGCGGACGAGTGGGTATATAAAGTTACTTTTGTATCTTCACTTCCGGACGGGATATACGAGGCTGAAATTATTACCGAGAGCGTAGCCCCCATCTCTTTTGTGCTGAATTGAGGTGCCTGTATGAAGAAGAAAATAAAGATCAAGACACCAATAAAGAAAGGTGTGGCCAGGGTGCCGGTGGTTATGCAGCTGGAGGTACTGGAATGCGGTGCGGCGTCCCTTGCCATGATAATGGCATATTACGGGAAATGGGTCCCGCTTGAGCAGGTCAGAGCTGACTGCGGCGTTTCACGCAATGGTTCCAACGCAAGAAATATTCTGAGGGCGGCAAGAAGCTATGGTTTTACTGCAAAGGCTTACCGTTATGAGCCGGAAGACTTAATGAAAAACGGTATTTTCCCTTGCATTATCCATTGGAATTACAACCATTTTGTTGTGCTGGACGGCTTTAGGGGAGGCAAAGCTTACCTAAACGATCCGGCGCGCGGTACTTGTTCTGTGTCCATGGATGTATTCGACAGCAGCTTTACGGGAATCTGCCTTATGTTTGAACCGGGCGGGGATTTTGTTCCCGGCGGGAAACCAAAATCCATGTTTTCCTTTGCTAAAAGCAGGCTGAAAGGCACAGGCACAGCAATTGCCTTCGTTGTGCTTACAACTGTCATAACATCGCTTTTTGGACTTATCAATCCGGCCTTTTCACGGATATTTCTCGACCGCCTGCTGCCGGGAAAGAATCCTGACTGGTTTCTCCCGTTTATTCTGGCACTCGGGGGAATTGCGGTGGTCCAGCTGGTGGCGGAATGGATACACGCAGTATATTCCCTGCGCATCAGCGGCAAACTTTCCGCCGTTGGCAGTACCTCCTTTATGTGGCAGGTGCTTCGCATGCCTATGGAGTTTTTCTCACAGCGCATGGCGGGTGACATTCAGCAGCGGGCGGCCTCCAATGCCGCTATTGCCGAGACACTTGTAAATACCTTTGCTCCTCTTGCGCTGAATACAGTGATGATGGTTTTCTATCTGGTTGTTATGGCGCGTTATAGTCTTATACTGACTATTGTGGGTGTAGTATCGATTATCATCAATCTTTTGGTTTCACAGATCATTTCAAGGAAACGAATTAATATCACAAGGGTACAGATGCGCGATGCAGGAAAGCTCGCAGGGGCAACAGTGGCAGGGATCGAAATGATCGAGACCATCAAGGCAAGCGGTGCGGAGAACGGTTATTTTGAAAAATGGTCAGGATACCAGGCAAGCGTCAATACCCAAAGGGTCAAATATGCGAAGCTGGACCAGATGCTGGGTATAGTACCGCCCCTTGTCTCCTCTCTTGCCGATACCGCCGTGCTTATACTGGGAGTCTATCTGACGATGAATGGTGAGTTTACAGTTGGTATGATCATGGCCTTTCAGGGATTTCTTACTTCCTTTACAGACCCGGCCATGAAGCTTGTTTCTTCGGGACAGGTCCTTCAGGAAATGCGTACTGAGATGGAGCGGGTTGAGGATGTGATGAAATATCCAACGGACATCAATTATGAGGAAATATCCGAGGAAGATGAATACCGTAAATTGTCGGGCTGCATTGAAATGAAGAATGTTACCTTTGGGTATTCCAAGCTTGATGAGCCGCTGATAAAGGATTTTAGCCTGTCACTTAAAACAGGAAGCCGTGTTGCTTTTGTAGGAACTTCCGGCTGCGGAAAATCCACGCTTTCCAAGCTGATCTCAGGTCTGTATAAGCCTTGGAGCGGTGAGATACTTTTCGATGGAAAGCCTGTGGACAAGATTGACAGAAGTGTATTTACCAGCTCTCTTGCTGTGGTTGACCAGGACATTATATTATTTGAAGATACTATTGCAAACAATATAAAAATGTGGGACAGCTCCATTGAGGATTTTGAGATGATAATGGCGGCACGTGATGCACAGCTTCACGAAGACATTATGCAGCGTGACGGCGGATATCAGTATATGATGACTGAGGGCGGGAAGGATTTTTCAGGAGGTCAGCGCCAGCGCATAGAGATTGCCCGTGTACTTGCACAGGATCCCACGATCATTATCCTTGATGAGGCAACCAGCGCCCTTGATGCGAAGACGGAATATGATGTGGTAAGGTCTATCAAAGACAGAGGAATAACATGTATTGTCGTGGCACATCGTCTTTCGACAATACGCGACTGTGATGAGATTATTGTGCTGGACTACGGAAAGGTAGTGGAGCGCGGCACTCACGAGGAGCTTTATGCCAAAGGAGGCATATATGCTCATCTCGTATCAAATGAATAGGCGGTGATGCTATGGGATGGTTTGATGAACAGGTAAGGCTGAGAAAACAAAATGACGATGAGGTATTCGGCGATTCCTTTGTCAAGATTGCCGGAGCTGTTATGGGCTCCAGGATATCGGAAGCGCTGGAAAATGACCGCACGGTAACAAAGAATGCCATAGATGAAATACTGAAATACTACCATATTAAAAGCCGCAAGGTTCCTGATGATGTCAGTGATATGAACGATCAGCTTGAATATCTGATGCACCCTCATGGGATCATGCGGCGCACGGTGAAGCTGTCCGGGGGATGGTATAAGGATGCCATCGGCCCAATGCTTGGAAGGCTCCGGGAGGATGGGAGCGTGGTTGCACTTATTCCCGCCGGACTTTCCGGATATGTCTACATAGATTCAAAGACAAAAGAACAAAAAAAGATCAATAGAAAAAACGAAGGGCTGTTCGATGAAGAGGGCATAGCGTTTTATAAGCCGTTTCCTTTGAAGTCGATGGGAATTCCGGCACTTATCCGCTATATTATGGGTACTTTGTCGGTTGCGGATTTTGCACTTGTTGGCGCTGCAGCTTTTGCAGTATCGCTTATTGGAATGTTTCTGCCAAAGATAAATAATATTATTTTTTCAACAGTTATCGATTCGGGCAGCCTGCAGCTGCTTGGCGCCATAGCAGTATTTCTTGTATGCGTTTCGGTCAGCTCTATGATCATGAATGCTGTAAAAACTATGCTTACAGCCAGGATCAGCACAAAAATGAATATTGCCGTGCAGGCAGCGACGATGATGAGGGTGCTTTCACTTCCGGCAGATTTCTTTAAAGATTACAGTGCAGGTGAGCTTTCAAGCAGATCACAGTATATCAACAAACTCTGCAAAATGATCGTGAAAACTATTCTGATAACTGGCTTTACCTCATTGTTTTCGCTGATCTATATATCGCAGATATTTATTTATGCGCCTGGACTGGTTGCATCTGCAATGATTATCATCCTTGTAACTCTCGTGTTTTCCGCTGTGTCCTCCTTTGTTCAGATGAAGATCACAATGCGGCAGATGGAACTTTCAAGTAAGGAGAGCGGCATGAGTTATGCGCTTATCACAGGAGTGCAGAAGCTTAAGCTTGCAGGTGCGGAAAAGAGAGCCTTTGCCCGATGGGGAAAGCTTTATGCAAAACAGGCAGAGCTCACTTATAATCCGCCGGTATTTCTGAAGATCAATCCGGTGATCAGTCTTGCAATAACCCTTACAGGCACTATCGTTATGTACTATATGGCAATAACATCGCAGGTGTCTGTTGCAGATTATTACGCATTTAATACTGCTTATGGAATGGTCTCAGGTGCTTTTGTTTCACTTGCAGGGATTGCTCTTACCGTGGCTGAGATCAGGCCCATTATGGAAATGGTTAAACCGCTTCTTAACGCAGCGCCTGAGGTGTCCGAAGGCAAACAGGTGGTGACTGGTCTGTCAGGCGGAATCGAGCTGAACAATGTTTCCTTCCGCTACAGCGAGAATATGCCCCCTGTCATAGATAATATGTCGCTGAAGATCCGTCCCGGACAGTATGTTGCCATTGTAGGAAAAACCGGCTGCGGAAAATCAACCCTGATGCGCCTCCTTCTGGGCTTTGAAACGCCGCAGAAAGGTGCGGTTTATTATGACGGCAGGGATATCAGTACCATTGACCTGAAATCCCTCCGCCGCTGTATAGGCGCAGTTACACAAAGCGGAAAGCTCTTTCAGGGAGATATCTACTCAAACATTACGATCTCGGCGCCGCAGCTTACACTTGATGAGGCATGGGAAGCGGCAGAGCTTGCAGGGATAGCGGAGGATATACGCCGTATGCCCATGGGAATGCATACCTTGATTTCCGAAGGTACAGGGGGTGTTTCCGGCGGCCAGAGGCAGCGGCTGATGATCGCCCGGGCAATTGCGCCAAAGCCTAAAATACTGATGTTTGACGAGGCCACCAGTGCACTTGACAACCTTACACAGAAGAAGGTTTCAGAGTCTCTGGACTCACTGAAATGCACCCGTATTGTCATTGCACACCGCCTTTCCACTATACAGCAATGTGACAGGATCATCGTCCTGGACAAAGGAAAAATCATAGAGGATGGCAGGTATGATGAGCTTATGGAAAATAACGGATATTTTGCAGAACTGGTAGCCAGGCAGCGCCTTGACAGTACGGAGCACGTGGAAAAAGCTGCAGCTTTTTGATACAGAACAGTTTCATATAAAGATATGTGCATAAGTATTCTTCGTCAATTGAACCTTAAGAATCTCCGCCGGAGTAATTTCGCGAGAGGAGAACGTATATGAAATCATTAGAACAGCTTTATAAAGAGATTTTATCCAGTGATGAATTGAAAAAAGCTTTAGCAGAGTCTGTCAAAGCTGGAAATATAGAAGAATTTGTTAAAGCTCATGGAGTAGAGGCTACAAAAGAAGAAATTATAGCGTTTTTAAATGAGCAGAACACAAAAACAGGGGAACTGAGTGATGAAGAACTGGAAAATGTAGCTGGAGGATGCAATGAAGTGGCTGCGGGCATTTCCGTGATGACATTGGGAATCATGTGTATAATGGATGGGCTTCGGAAGGCTGGTTTTGAGGTTTAATCTGTACAGAGCCTGTAATATGAATTGCAGTACAGCATTTTGATTAAAACTGATGAAGGGGATTCAAAGTGATGAGTACAGTTGATGAAGAATATTTATTCGCATATCTTTATGGAAATAAAAAAACAGGAGAGGATAATGTTGAGAGCAAAATAAAAAAGCACCTGCCTTATGCGGCCAAACCGGCGGTAAATATACTGGCCGGACGGCTGATGAATGTCACTGCTCCCGCTGTCCGGGCTTTGAAAGAAAAATATTTGGGAGAAAAGAATCCTCTGTGTGCCATAGATTCAAGGCTGGCCTGCAAAGAGGAGTGGGCTGAGGCTGAAAGACATGCAGCAGAAGTCATAGGCAGGGAAGGGGTTGAGTGCCTTTATGAATATGTTCCCATGCTGCGGGAACTGATACCTCAGATGACAGAGAATTTTGTTGATTTCATGGCTGAACTGGGGAAGCATTATTCCCTGCACAGAGAAGAGATAGGGCAGCATTTGTTTGGAGGGGCAGACCCGGGGCAGCTGATTGGCATCCAGGGCGGTATGGCTGATCTGCATTGGGGCGGAAGATGTACATTACTGTTGAACACAGAAGGCGGCAAAATTCTTTACAAACCACGCGACATTGGCATAGATAAGATGTATTACGGCATTGTCACCCGTCTTTTTTCAGATGCAATTGATGCGCCGCGGTGTGTTGCCGGAAATGGATATGGTTTCTGTGAGTTTATGGATGCCATACCCGTGGACAGTGGGGAAAAAATTAATGTCTATTACAGGAATCTTGGTATTTTCTGTGCCCTGATGCACGCATTGGGAAGTACTGACATCCATGCTGAAAATGTGCTGGCCGTTGGCTGTAAGCCTGTGCTGGTAGATATGGAAACCCTGCTGCAGCCTGTTATACGGGTATTCAATGACCCGGAGATCTATCCGGAAACAGAACAATCCCTGGACCCCTTTACGGCAGATTTGAATGCCTCCCTGTATTCCAGCGCCATTGTACCAGTGGATGTCTGGGGATTAAAAAATATCTTTTACTATACGGGCCAGGATGCAGGAAACCTTCCGGTATGGGAAGGGAAAAGGTTTACGGTGCGCGGCAGGGAGGATATTTTTTTTCAGGGATTCAGGGAAGGATACAGGCGGTGTGTGGCATGCCGTAATGATATTTCAGAAGCAATTTCAGAATTTTCCGGTGTAAATTTAAGAATCCTGCTGCGGAATACAAACAGCTATGCAAAGATCTTAAAGCAGCTGCTTCAGCCATCAGGATCAGATGCAGCTGCATTAAAGGAGCGGTTATCCGCCATGATGAGTGCCGTATTCAGGGAACATGGGGCAGAAAATATGCTTGCCGCAGCAGAAAACGAAACAGAAAGCCTGTGGGGGCATGATATTCCCTGCTTTCAAGCAGCGGGTAACGGATATGACCTTTTAGGCAGGGACGGAAGGATCATATGCCCTGGATTTTTAAGCCGCGCTGCGGTTGAAAATACAATGGACCACCTGAACAGGCTTGATGATAAGGAACTCCGTTTTGAGGAAAACCTGCTCAGGAACGCAATGGGATATGTGCTCAGGCCATCCGCTGAGGACTATAAGCCTATAAGGGCTGAAGAACCAATGGCTGTAAGGGATGCCATTGCCGGGGCGGAGGGGATTTTCGGGGAGATTGCAGGAAAAATGTTAGAGGCTCCCTGCGGCGCACACTCCTGGTTAATGCGGACACCTGAGGGAGGGATATGCACTTCTTCAATGGGGCTGGCAAATGGGTGGGGAGGGATAGCGATGTTTGCATCAGCTCTTGTCTCCGTATCTGAGGAGGATTCCGTGCAGAAGAAAGCGAACCTGGCAGTGGAAGAATATCTTTCCCTTGTAGAATTCAAGCTGCGTGAGATCAGACAGGCCACAAGGATTCCGGAAACTTTTCTCCCATATGGACTGATTGACGGTCTGGGAGGGATATTAAAAGCTTTGCAGCAGATTGGGGAGTATACAGGAAAACAGGAGGCTGTGCAAATAGCTGTGGAATTACTGAACCTGACGGATAAAATGCCAATAGAAGAAGCTAAGTATATTGATGTATACAGCGGTGCAGCCGGCCTTTTGCATACAGTTGCATCAGTGCCGGGATTCTCTCAGACAGATGCCGGAATGCGTGTTATAATGAGATGTGCCGGTAGGCTTATTGAGGCAAAGAATATGCCTCATGAAAAAGGAGTCCTGTGGGATACTTTGGGGAAAAAGCGTGCGGTCAGCGGTATGGGGCATGGCATGGCGGGTATTGGCATGGCATTGATGGAAGCCGGCAGATTATCAGGCAGCAGTGAATATTGCAATGCTGCGGAAGATGCCCTGGCCTTTGAACATCAGGCCTATGATCAAGACATCGGAAGCTGGCCTGATTTCCGGGACAGCGCTGTGTCTAAGAGATATATGCACGGACTTTGTTCTGGCGCACCTGGGATAGGGCTGGCCATGCTGCAATGTATCCGTGCGGGAGATAAGTCTGCCTGTCGGCGGGAAGATTTGGAAAGGGCAGAAAAAGCCTGTCAAAAAATTGGATATCAATACATGGACCATATTTGCTGCGGAAACAGTTCAGTTGTGGAATTTTTATTAGAGAATGGAAAGTCTGAAGAGGCCGGATGCCTTCTTGCCTCCATGTCTGCAACGGCAAAGAGGGACGGTTATTATTCTCTGATGCCGCCGAAATACGAAAAATGTGCAGATGTTTCTTTGTTTTATGGCTATTCAGGAATTGGTTATTCGTTACTGCATTATGCAAGGCCGAATCGCATTAACTCTGTTATTTTATGAAAGAGAGAAGATCTGGGAGGACTATACTATATGAAGTACATATTAAGTGATACGATTGCCCTGCGCTCATGGCGGCTGGTGCCATATGCCTGCTATGTGCGCCATCAGCGGAACGCCTGCGGGTTAAAAGAAGAAGAATTTAATCTTCTGAAGCGGTGTGACGGGCAGCAGGAGATTGAGGATAATCCCGTTCTTACAGGACTGCTGGAGCGGGGGCTCTGCCGTCCGGCAAAGCAGGGAGATACTCTGACAAAGTGGCAGAGATGGAAGAATTGTGACAATCGTTATTTTCCGGCTATAAACTGGATGGTGACGGGGAAGTGCAATTTTAACTGTCTCCATTGCTTTAATGCAACCGGCAACGACAGGATCCAGAACGAATTTTCTCTGGAGGAGGCCAAGAAACTTATTTGTGAAGCGGAAAACTGCGGAATCAATGCGTTTACCATCACTGGCGGAGAACCAATGCTCCATCCGCATTTTATGCAGATCGTTGAATGCATATATGAGCATGACATGTACATTGAAGAACTGAATACTAATGGCTTTTTTATCACCCAGAAGATTCTGGATGAGATGAAGGCGATCGGCTGCCGTCCTTTGATGAAGATATCTTTTGATGGAGCAGGCCACCATGACTGGATGAGAAATCACAAAGGGGCAGAGAAAGATGCTCTGCGGGCTATCCGTCTGTGCAAAGAGAATGGATTCCCGGTGAAGGCCCAGACAAATGTACACCGGCGGAATGTTGATTCTATGCTGCCTACGGCAAAACTCCTGGCGGATATGGGAGTGGATGAAATGAGAATTATCCGTACTACTGAGGTGCCCAGGTGGCTTGAAAATGCAGGTGACAGTTGTCTTACGCTGACGGAATATTATGACAGGATGCTGCAGTTTTGCACAGAGTACATTCAAAGCGGCTGTGAAATGGAGATCGATATCTGGCAGTTTGTCAATATTTGGCCTCGCATTAAAGCTTACCGTCCACATCCCTTAGACCTGGATGCAGGCAAATACCGGGACAGCATTCCTGTGTGCAGGGGCAACCGGGGGATGGTGGCTGTAGGGGCCAACGGAAATCTGTATCCATGCCATCAGCTGTCCGGAACATTAGACAGCATGGGCAGTTTCCTGGGCAATGTAAAAGAGGACGGCTTACATCCTCATTTACAGGACGGTGATTATTTATACGAGGTGTGCACCACATTGGGTGATTTGAAAAAACACAATGGAGAATGCGGAGCCTGTAATTGGTTCCGTTATTGTGCCGGAGGCTGCCGGGCATTGGCAGTGGTACTGCAAAGAGACAAGTTTGGCAGTGATCCCTCCAAATGCCTTTTCTTCAGGAACGGCTATTTGGACAAGCTGGCCCGGTCCATGGACGGTTATCATAACACGGCAATAATCTGGACTAAGGGTATTACAACTAAAGCAAAAAAATAGGAGGAAAAAAATGAAAAAAAGATTGATTATTTTATTATCAGCAGTATTCTGCCTGGGAATGACGGCAGTACCGGCAACAGCGGCAGAAGTGCAGAATGGGCAGGATGAAGATATTCTGCGGAAACTGGGTGAAGTTAATTCCGCGGAGAATCTGATTGAGAATTACGGGAGCTTCAGTATAGAAGACATTACATATGGGGAGGACGGAGAAGAGAAACTATTCATTTATGTTGATGAGGACCGTCTGGCCCGGGAATGGCCGGCCGGAGAGATTGATATTATGGATTTTGGGAAGGAAAAAAATATATGCTCTTATGACCCTGAGACAGACACACTGTATGAGCTGTTATATGGAGACAATACATTATTTGAGCAGATGGTGAGCGATAACAGGCCGGAGGGAACCTTTGTGTTTTTCGAAGGGGAAAATGTGGTTGCAGATGAAAACACAGATGAAGGCAGGAAGATCGTTACGGAGACCAGTTGGGAAGACAGTCCTGAGGATCAGAAAGAGTTAGGCCTAAAAGAGGAAGAAACTGCAAAGTTTGAGTATCTGGTGGATCCGGATACGTTTGTTTTGAAAGAACTTACATTATCGTTTGTTTCCCCGGATGGAGCAGAACGCGTGGCAGTTAAGGAGATATTCACCGCGGGAGCAGACAGATATGAGCTGCCGGAAAAATACCAGGAGATGCTCCAGAGTAAAGATACCCGGAAAATGACCCTTGTCATGGATGCGGGGACTGAGCAGGAGGAGACGTTCTCAAAGGACATTCCCAAAGGAGTCGCTGCCGCAGTGCTGATCCCGGCGGAATATGTACTATATGACGATGAGGCGTGTACACAATTACACGAAAAAAACGATAATTTTGACGAGGATCAGACCTTATATGCGGCAAAGCAGGATGAGGAGCCTTTAAACAGGATTTATGAAGCGAATGCAACAGAAGAACTTCTTAAAAATCATACTAATATTCAGATCAATGGAACTGAGTACTACGGAGATGAAGAACGTATATATTTCTGTTATTATGATGCAGATATGTCTGTTATTGAAGACGGTGATTCCAATGTACAGATTTGTGAGAACGGGGATGTTTACGGGTTTTTAGCAGACCAGGCGGCACCATTCAGAGGTCTGTGTATGGACGGCACCTATGAAAAATATTTCGAAGAGCCGCTCCGCAATTTAATCTGTCTCAAACCTGAGGGGGAGAGGGTTATATCCTCAGGGGAAGAAAACGGTATGCTGACAGTGGAAACTGCTATGAACCGTGAGGATGCTGTGAGAGAATATCCGGACGACAATAATATTACAGAGATGGAAGAAACGGATTTATATGTTCAGAAATACGTGGCAGACGCAGAAACGTATGAGATTCAGGAATGCTTTGAATATATAGAAAAAGCGGATGGAACAAGAAAACTGATAAGAGAGTCAAAACTTTCCTATGATGGAGAGAAGTATGAGGTTTCGGAGGAACTGAAGGCACAGCTGGACAGCGGGGATACCCGCACAGTCACCCTGATTGCAGACCCAGGGACGGATAATGAAAAAGAATATTCCGTGTCAGTCTGCAAAGGCGGCATAGTACAGATAATACTGGGAGAGGGCTATAGTACATTCTATTCAGACGAGGCATGTACCCAGGTGTACGAGGGAACAGCCGACCGTGAAAATGACAAAACTCTTTACACTAAAAAGAGCCAGGATTAACATAGTATCTATTCCTTTCCGGAAATCTGTTTCTGGATACTTTTATAACGTGTCTGGCCGATAGGAAGCTGCGTTCCATCGGCCAAAGTCGCTTTATACCGCCGGATTTTTGTGATATAGCGGATGTTGACCAGATAGCTGTTATGAATGCGGACAAAATGTGGGTGTTCCATTTCATTCAGAGTTATTCTTGCCATAAAGGAATCATGATCGGTATAGATTGTGGTAATCTTGTTATCGGATTTCATGTACAGGATCTCGCCGGGAAATAAAAAATGCACGTTGCTGTTCAGGTCTTTTATCCTGATTTTTTCCATCCTTCCGCCGGAGAGGATTTCAATGTTCGTGCGGTCGAATACTCTTGCCTGTGGTGTGGATTCCTCAGCAGCAGGTTCCGGGGCAGTCTCCTGGACCTGCTCATCTATAACGTGGCAGGCATTGGCATGAAGTAAGTACAGCGCCTCTTTGTTCTGCTTCCAGACAAAGGTAAAGTGTACCTTGCTGGACAGCGGTGTGTCTCCCATTCCCTGCGCGGTAACTGTGAAGCGTCCGTAAGTCACCCATGTCTGCCGCTCATGCGTCAGCATGGCATATTCCTCCTGGTTCAGTTCTAAGGGCGGCAGCGCAGCTTCTAGCTCAACTGTCTTAAGAAAATTTTCACGTCCCTGAATGTACTGAGAAGAATAATCACCCACCCAGACAAAGTTTTCGTCCAATAAATTTTTGAAAGGAAGGAGCTGTTTATTCATAAAAGCATGAATCAACTCCCTGGATTTGTCTAAAATATCTTTTTCTGTGTAATGCTGGGTTCCCATATATGCATCCTCCGATTTATCCGGCATCAGGGGGAAAAGGGTCTTTTGGCCCCTGCGTCATGTAATATCTTTATAAAAATTCGTTTTTGTCTGCTCATTTATCAGCAAAAGCTGAAATTATGGAATCAAAAATCTTTATATTTTTCGCTCCGATCTGTGCCATTACTCTTTGCAGCGAATGGCGGTTCGTTAGTGCAGCAGGATTCTCAGGATCCAGTTCCAGCACTCTGCTGTTGATAGTCTCTGACATCTGGAAATTTCCCTGCCTTTCCGCAGCTTTCAATCCGTCAGAAAGGAGACGGCACATTATATCCTTGTGCACAGGGTGGCGCTGGAAGTCTCTCCATGCCAATTCTGTCCAGCGAAGGACGTCCTTATCCTTCCTGTGCCAGGCAAGAACATTGCAGACAGGAAGGTACTGTGCCGCCTTCACGTCAAAATCCCCGCTGTCATCACAAAAAGAATAGTAATAGTCTGACAGTTCTTTCTTCCCGGCAAGACAGCAGTCTAGAAAACACTGGCAGCAGAGGTAGAAATCATTCTTCAGGTCCTCAACAGAAAGCTTTTCCATCATCCGGATATTCCGCTCATAGTCCAGTGTCCCCATTTTAGCATGGCGTATGAGAATGTCCGCAAACTGAACAGGACCGTAAGCAATTAGCTGCTCATGGATTATACCATGCCAGTAAGGCTTTTTGTCTGTTCTTCGTTTTACCATGCGAAGATAATAGAATACACAGCCGTGTTCGGGACGTTCATAAGGCATCAGCAGCGCTGAGCTCCCTCTGAGGGTCTCCTTCAGCCCGGACAGCTTTGCCGCATTCTCTGCATCCACCACATCATCTGCATCCAGCCACATTATGTAGTCGCCGCTTGCCTTTTCAAAGGAAGCATTTCTGGCAGCGGCAAAATCATCCTTCCACACATAATCAAATACCTTATCAGTATATCTGAGAGCAATTTCCCGGCTGCTGTCTGAAGAACCGGTATCCAGCACAATAATTTCATCAGCAAACAATGCTGCTCCCTGCAGGCAGCGCTCAAGCACATTTTCTTCGTTTTTTTCTATAATACAGACACTGATTTTCATACTTCCTCCAAATGGCAGTGTGTTTATTTTCCTATTATTGTATCAGTTATCAGGAAAGATTTCCACCTGTTTTAACAGGCTGCTGCCAAAATGATTTTCAGGGGTAAACTTGACGCAGGAGGGAAAAGGGTTTAAACTAAGTTTAAAAATTATAAATTAGTTTAAACCGGAGTTGATTATATTGAAAGTGAAAGCAGCTGATATAGCAAGAAAGTTAAATCTTTCTAAGGCGACAGTCTCACTGGCGCTGAATGGCAAGACGGGTGTCAGTCCAAAGACCAGGGAGGCAGTATTGAAATGCCTGAATGATATGGAGAAGGGGAGCTGCATCAGGGACAGTGAGGATGGCCCTCCTGCCAGAAAGCAGATGATAAAGATCATCATTGTGAATAAGAAAAAGGGCATTATCACGGATTCTGAGCTGGATTTGTGGACGGATGTATTTAAAGTGTTTGACCGCGAGACAAAGCGTCTCGGATATACATTGGGAATCACATATACGGAGATGAAAGAGGAGGAGATTGAGCGGGTGATAGAGGATGCCTGCCAGGAGGAAGTGGCTGGCATTATACTGGATGCCACTGAAATGGAGAAGGATGATTTCAGGCCATTTTGCAGGATCAGCAAACCTATGGTCATCTATGATAATGACCTGGATGTGCATTATAACTGTGTGGCTATAGATAATGCCGCGGCAGTTGGCAGTCTTGTGGATTATCTGGCGGCTCAGGGATGCCAAAATATCAGGTATCTTGCAAATGAAGTGGATATCTATAATTTTAGCCAGAGACGGGCAGGATTCAGGATGGGACTTGAAAAAAACGGCATTCCAGCCGATGAAAGCCTTATAGTAAGGGCAGGAACTACAATAGATGACGTCTCAGAAAAGATGGAGCGGTATCTTGATAAGAATGATCTGCCGGATGCGTTCATTATGGAGAATTATCAGGTTTCCATAGGAGTGATGAGGGCGCTGAGAAAAAAGGGAATACAGGTGCCGCAGGATGTGTCCCTGGCAGGCGTGGATGAGCTGCCCAGTTACATGACAGGTGAGTGTCGTCTCACAACAGTCAGGGTGGCCCATGCCCAGCGCGCCCAGGCAGTCATGATGTTTCTGGAAAAAGAGATCAGGGAGCCTGTGGCGGCAAAGTTTAAGATATTTTCTAACAGTGAGCTCATCAGGGGGAACAGTGTGAAGGAAAGCGGGGAGAGTGTCTATGAATAAAATGAATTACCAGAGGCAGCTGGAGGAGATCATAAGGGAAAATGAGAGGGCGGGAAGGGTTCCCTCCCTCTTTCTTCACAGCTGCTGTGCGCCCTGCAGCAGTTATGTGCTGGAATATCTGTCCTCTTATTTTAAGATCACCGTGTTTTATTACAACCCCAATATCTATCCTGATGAAGAGTACGAAAAGCGTGTTAAAGAGCAGGAACGCCTGACAAAGGAGATACCGGCACGCTATCCTGTCACTTTTTGCTCAGGACCGTATGATAAGGACAGGTTCTATGATGCTGTAAAAGGTCTTGAGCATACAGGGGAAGGGCATGAAAGATGCTCTGCCTGTTTCAGGCTGAGGCTTTCGGAGGCGGCCAGGCTGGCAGCTGACGGGGGATATGATTATTATACTACAACCCTTACGATCAGTCCCATGAAGGATGCCCAGAAACTTAACGAGATCGGTGCTCAGGAGGGGGAAAAATATGGCGTGAAATACCTCCCGTCAGATTTTAAGAAAAAGAACGGCTACAAGCGGTCTACAGAGCTTTCGGCCATGTACGGCCTGTACCGCCAGAATTACTGCGGCTGTGTCTTTTCAAAACAGGAGAGCCTGAAGAGAAATGAGACGAATGAAAGTCAGAAAGGAGAGTGAGGATAAGCAGATGGATAATTATGAGAAAGTCCTTTTGCATGACAGGGAGATGTTTTTAAGAGAAGACCTGGAGGCTGTGCTGAGAAGGACAGGACTAGCACTTGTGCAGGAGGGCAGGTATGCGGCAGTCCCCATGCCGGATGAGGTCTACCTGGCAGACTGCCGGACGGGGATCATCTGCAGAAGCTCTGACCCGCTGGAAAAGGTGGATGTCCATACGCAGCTGCTCATCATGCACTATCTGATCTATTCCCGTGAGACGGCCCGCATCAGCGGGCGTGAACTCCCTTTCAGGGAAATAAAAGGGGTGGGGCATTTTGAGGCTGCTTTTCTGCGTGAGGTGGAGCCTCTTTTGAAATCTGCCTTTGCCGGGCGCCTGGATGCGTTTAGAGAGGCGGGCAGGAAGCTGCAGGGTGAACCGGCGGCTTATGGGGATGCCTCAGTGAAACTGCACATTTTTCCAAATATACCTGTCACTTATATTCTTTTTGAAGGTGATGATGAATTTCCCATGAACATAAACATTCTTTTTGATGAGGCAGTCACGCATTGCATCCATCCCGAGGATGTGCCGGTGGTGGGGGAATATGGGGCGAAGGCGCTTGTCAGGGCAGCTGAAATATGGTAGACTATGAGACAACCATCGCTGGAAGCGATTTTTTAGATGTACGCAAATCAAAAGAAGAAATGAGGAAAATAATATGGCACAGTTATGGGGCGGACGCTTCACGAAAGAAACAGACAAGCTTGTATATAATTTTAATGCATCAATCTCTTTTGACAGGAAATTCTACCGTCAGGACATTGAGGGAAGCCAGGCGCATGTGAAGATGCTCTCGGCGCAGGGGATACTGACAGAAGAAGAAAGAGATCAGATTCTGGGCGGTCTTGAAGGGATACTCTCCGATGTGGAAGAGGGCAGGCTTGAGATCACAGATGAATATGAAGATATCCACAGCTTTGTTGAAGCGAACCTGATAGACAGGATAGGGGATGCGGGAAAGAAGCTGCATACAGGCAGGAGCCGCAATGACCAGGTGGCCCTGGACATGAAGCTGTATATCAGAGATGAGATCGTGGAGACAGACGGCCTGCTGAAGGGGCTTCTTACAACCCTGCTTTCCATAATGGAAGAAAATACAGGTACATATATGCCGGGCTTTACGCATCTGCAGAAGGCCCAGCCAATTACGCTTGCCCATCATATGGGCGCCTACTTTGAGATGTTTAAAAGAGACAGGCAGCGTCTCTTTGATATTTACAAGAGGATGAATTACTGCCCGCTTGGATCCGGAGCCCTGGCAGGCACCACATACCCTCTGGACAGGGAATACACTGCAAAGCTTCTGGAGTTTGACGGACCTACCTTAAACAGTATGGATTCAGTGGCAGACAGGGATTACCTGATTGAACTCTTAAGCGCCCTGTCTACGGTCATGATGCACTTAAGCCGTTTCTGTGAAGAAATAATCATCTGGAACAGCAATGAATACAGGTTTGTAGAGCTGGATGACGCTTACAGCACAGGAAGCAGCATCATGCCCCAGAAGAAAAACCCGGATATCGCAGAGCTGGTGAGGGGAAAGACAGGACGTGTCTACGGAGCCCTTGTTTCTATGCTCACTACAATGAAGGGTATCCCGCTGGCATATAATAAGGATATGCAGGAGGATAAAGAGCTGACCTTTGATGCAATAGATACTGTAAAAGGCTGTATCGCCCTGTTTAACGGCATGGTATCTACTGTGCGGTTTAATAAAGAGGTCATGGAGGCAAGTGCGAAGAATGGATTTACAAATGCCACAGATGCAGCAGATTATCTTGTAAACCACGGCGTGCCTTTCAGGGATGCACATGGTATTGTGGGCCGGCTTGTACTGTACTGCATTGAGAAGGGGATATCTCTGGATGATATGAGCCTGGAGGAATATAAGGCCATCAGTCCTGTATTTGAGGAGGATATTTACGAGGCTATCAGCCTGAAGACATGTGTGGAGAAAAGGACTACGGTCGGGGCTCCCGGAGAAGAAGCCATGAAGCAGGTGATCGCCCTGGAAAAAGATTATTTGCTAAAAAACTAAAAAAAACTTGATTTTTTGACGCAGATGTTATAGTATATTGTTCATGGGCGACAAATGTACGCTGCACAAAGACAAGATGCATGCGCGCTTCGCTGCAAATACGCAGAGCGTATTTAAAGAAAGTGAGGAGATTTGAAAATGAGTGAAAAATTAAGAGTAGGTATTCTGGGAGCAACTGGCATGGTAGGCCAGCGTTTTATCTCTCTTCTTGAGAACCATCCATGGTTTGAGGTCGTTACAGTGGCGGCCAGCCCAAGAAGTGCAGGGAAGACATATGAAGAAGCTGTAGGCGGGCGCTGGAAAATGGACACCCCCATGCCGGAAGCAGTTAAGAATCTGATCGTTATGAATGTGAATGAAGTGGAAAAAGTGGCAGAGAGCGTTGACTTTGTCTTTTCCGCTGTAGATATGACAAAGGATGAGATAAAGGCTATTGAGGAGGCTTATGCAAAGACTGAGACACCTGTAGTGTCAAACAACAGCGCACACAGATGGACACCAGATGTGCCTATGGTCATCCCGGAAGTGAATCCTGAACATTTTGAAGTTATCAAGTTCCAGAAGGAACGCCTTGGCACAACAAGAGGCTTTATCGCTGTAAAGCCAAACTGTTCCATCCAGAGTTATGCACCTGTGCTGACAGCCTGGAAAGAATTTGAACCCTATGAAGTAGTTGCCACTACATACCAGGCTATCTCAGGAGCCGGCAAAACTTTTAAAGACTGGCCTGAAATGGTTGAAAATATCATCCCGTATATCGGCGGGGAAGAAGAGAAGAGCGAGCAGGAGCCTTTAAGGCTGTGGGGCAAGATCGAGGATGGAGTTATCAAAAAAGCAGAATCTCCTGTCATCACCTGCCAGTGTATCCGTGTTCCTGTATTAAACGGACATACAGCTGCAGTATTTGTTAAATTCAGAAAGAAACCTTCTAAGGAAGAACTGATCCGGAAACTTGAAGAATTCAGCGGACTTCCTCAGGAACTTGAACTTCCAAGTGCTCCGAAGCAGTTTATGCGCTATATGGAAGAAGATAACCGTCCTCAGGTAAAAGCAGATGTGGACTATGAAAACGGAATGGGAGTGTCCATCGGACGCCTCAGAGAAGATACGGTATACGATTATAAATTTGTCGGTTTATCCCACAATACAGTCCGCGGAGCAGCAGGCGGAGCAGTTCTTTGTGCCGAACTCTTAAAGGCACAGGGCTACATCACAAAAAAATAAGTTATATATAAGTAATAAATAAGTTCTGGACTGGTTACTAAAAATAATCTCAGAAAAGGGTTGCATAAACAGGTAGTATTTCGGTATAATCTGTTTGTGCAACTTTTTATAGCTAAAAGCTGTATACCTTAAGTTTCTGAAAGGATTATTGAATGTCTAAAGCATTATACATAGCTGAGAAGCCGAGCGTAGCGCAGGAGTTCGCAAAGGCTTTGAAGATAAATACGTCGAGGCATGACGGGTATCTCGAAGGAGATACGGCAGTCGTCACATGGTGCGTAGGGCATCTGGTGACGATGAGCTATCCGGAGGTCTACGACCCCAAATTTAAAAAATGGAGCTTATCCACACTTCCCTTCATACCTGATGAGTTCAAATATGAAGTGATAGGCTCTGTCAGCAAGCAGTTTAAGATAGTCAGCGGCCTGCTGAACAGGGAAGATATTGATACGATCTATGTCTGTACTGACTCGGGACGGGAAGGAGAGTATATCTACCGTCTGGTGGCCCAGGAATCCCATGTGAAGGGGAAAAAGCAGAAGAGGGTCTGGATAGACTCCCAGACAGAGGAGGAGATCCTGCGGGGAATAGAGACTGCGAAGGATCTGTCAGCCTATGATAATCTGTCGGATGCAGCTTATCTGAGAGCAAAAGAGGATTATCTGATGGGGATTAATTTCTCAAGGCTTCTGTCACTGAAATATGGAAATGCAATTTCCAATTATCTGCACACAAAATACACTGTAGTGTCCGTAGGGCGGGTCATGACGTGTGTTCTGGGCATGATCGTCAGAAGAGACAGGGAGATAAGGCAGTTTGTTAAGACACCGTTCTACAGGGTGCTCAATACGATTCATTATAATGGCCGTGATTTTGACGGGGAATTCAGGGCTGTAGAGGGCTCCGCCTATTATCTTTCCCCGAAGCTTTATAAAGAAAACGGATTTAAAGAGAAAAAAGACGCCCAGGAGCTTATAGAGAGACTAAGTGAAACAAAGCCGCTTACAGCGGCGGTGGATTCTATTGAAAGAAAAAAAGAGAATAAGAATCCTCCTCTGCTCTATAATCTGGCTGAGCTGCAGAATGACTGTTCCAGAATGTACAAGATAAGCCCTGATGAAACTCTGAAAATCGTGCAGGAGCTGTATGAAAAAAAGCTGGTGACATATCCCAGGACTGACGCCAGGGTGCTTTCTACAGCAGCAGCGAAAGAGATCCATAAAAATATCGGAGGGCTTAAAAATTTTGCGCCGGGTGCTGAATTTGCCCGGGAGATCATGGAGGGCGATAAATGGAAAAAAATCGCCGGGACCAGATATGTAAATGACAAACAGATCACAGACCACTATGCCATAGTGCCCACAGGGCAGGGATTTTCAGCGCTCCGGTCCGTATCCTCTACGGCTGCGGGCGTTTATGAGGCTATTGTGCGCAGGTTTCTGAGCATCTTTTACCCGCCGGCTGTTTACCAGAAAGTCAGTCTGGTGACAAGGATGGGGACTGAGAAGTTTTTCTCTTCTTTTAAAGTTCTGGTCTCAGAAGGTTATCTGAAGGTGGCAGGTATGCCCCAGCAGGCCTCTAAGAAAGGGGAAGATCCTTCCCAGGAGGAGGAGACAGGCTGTGATACAGATTTTATTGAAGCGCTGAAAAAGTTAAAAAAGGGCGCTGTGCTTGATGTGAAGGAGCTTTCCATCAAGGAAGGGGAGACATCTCCTCCTAAAAGATATAATTCCGGTTCAATCATACTGGCTATGGAAAATGCAGGCCAGCTCATTGAAGATGAAGAGCTGAGGGCCCAGATTAAGGGCAGCGGAATCGGAACAAGTGCCACAAGGGCAGAAATATTGAAAAAGCTTATTGGAAATAAATATATTGCACTGAATAAGAAAACACAGATTCTCACCCCCACATTGCTGGGCGAGATGATTTTTGATGTTGTAAATGCTTCAATCCGTTCCCTGCTGAACCCGGAGCTGACCGCCAGCTGGGAGAAAGGGCTGACTTATGTGGCTGAGGGGACGATCACTTCGGATGAATATATGACAAAGCTTCGGGATTTCATCCAGAGCAGGACTCAGGCGGTTTTAGGAACTAATTACCAGTATGCGCTGAGGTCATATTTTGATGCGGCGGCAGCCTTTTACAAACAAAGGAGTGTAAAATAAGATGGAATCTTGTAAGATAGCAAATCTCTACAATCTGGATGAGACTATCGCGAAGGAGCTTTTCCGGGATCTGGAATATCCCTGGGAGGCGCTTCCAAAGATCAGTTCATTTATCCTGGAGCTGGGAAGCAGACTTCCCGAAGAGAAGTATGAGAAGCGGGGGGAAGATGTGTGGGTGGCAAAATCAGCAAAGGTAGCGCCTACGGCATATATAAATGGACCTGCGATCATCGATGAGGAAGCTGAGATACGCCACTGCGCTTTTATCAGAGGCAGCGCCGTCGTAGGAAAAGGAGCTGTGGTGGGGAATTCCACTGAGCTGAAAAATGTGGTATTATTTAATAAGGTCCAGGTGCCGCACTATAATTATGTGGGAGATTCCATACTTGGATATAAGTCTCACATGGGCGCAGGTTCAATTACATCAAATGTGAAATCAGACAAGACCCTCGTGACTGTAAAAGAGGGCGCGGACAGGATAGAGACAGGCCTTAAAAAATTTGGGGCCATGCTGGGAGATGAAGTTGAGGTCGGATGCGGTTCTGTACTGAATCCGGGTACAGTCATCGGGCCGCACAGCAATATCTATCCGCTTTCTATGGTGCGTGAGGTCGTGCCGGCTGGGAGCATATACAAAAAACGCGGAGAAGTTGTAGAAAAAATATAACAGAAAGGGTAAAGGTTTACAGGAAGAAACATGAGAGAAGAAAGAGAATCCAAAAGAAGTCGGAAAGACCAGGATTACCGGAATGACGATCCTTTTATGAACAGCCAGCCACAGCAGAATCAGAGAAAAAGCCGCAGCCAGGGTCAGGGCGCCCAGGGCAGCCAGCAATATGGAAATGGCCAGGCATACGGGAATTATGGAGGACCGCAGCCCAGAAGAACAGCTCAGGGAAACCAGAATTATGGACAGCCGTATGGCGGTAATATGCAGGGACAGAGGGCAGATTATAGTCAAGGCAGGAACAAAAAGAAGAGTAAGCGCAAGAAAAAGAGAATATGGCTGTTTGTGCTTGAGATATTGGTACTGCTGATAGCAGCGGCATTCCTCTTCCTCTGGGTGAAGTACAACAAGATCCAGAAGGCGGAGTTTAATCCCACAGACGTAGTTGTCAATCAGGATATTGACCAGGGAGTAGTACAGCAGATGAAGGGATACACAACATATGCTTTCTTCGGAGTGGATTCCAGGACAGGCGATCTTAAGTCAGGTACAAACAGTGACACGATCATGCTGTGCAGCATCAACAATGATACGAAGGAAATAAAACTGGCATCTGTCTACAGGGACAGTTACCTGGACAATACAAACGGAAGGTTCCAGAAGGTAACAGAGGTATATGGCGCGGGCGGAGCACAGCAGTCCCTGAATGTCCTCAACAAGAATCTGGATCTGAATATCACACAGTTTATCACAGTTGACTTTAATGCCATTGTTGAGGCTGTGGATATCTTCGGGGGAATTGACCTGGAGCTTACAGAGGGTGAAGTAAAATGGCTGAATGGTTATCTTGTGGAAGGCCGCGATGTGCTTGGAAAAGAGTGTGACGACGTGCCGGGACCCGGCATGCAGCACTTAAACGGAATGCAGGCGCTGGCATACTGCCGTATCCGCTATATAGGCCTGGATTACGAGCGTACAGAGCGTCAGCGCAAGGTTCTTGAGCAGCTTATGTCCAAGGCTAAATCCGCAGACCTCCTTACCCTTAACTCTGCGCTTGATAAGCTGCTGCCCATGGTGTATACGAACCTGGATGTGTCAGATATGATGGACATGCTCAAGGATATCACCAGCTTTAATATGGGAGAGACAACAGGATTCCCGCTTCAGAAGACAACTCAGAACAATGAGGCAGGAGATGTGGTCGTACCTATCAATCTTGCCGAGAATGTAAAAGAGCTCCATGCGTTCCTGTACGGACAGGAGGCCTACACACCGTCAGCTACTGTCCAGTCTATAAGCAGCCAGATCGTGTCTAACACAGGTGTGGACACAGGGGTGGAATCACAGTAGGAATTTGTTTTATGATATGAAAGTAAAGCAGTAAAAGCGTGCATGTGAAGTGTTTATACTTCACAGCGCGCTTTTTTGTTCTTTTAGGGTGGATGCGCAGCTGCGCGTGCGGAACGAAAGTGGTTATGAAGTGCACAAATTGATTATGATTGACAATAAGTATATTCAAATATATAATAGATGCAGAGCGCGGCAGGGGAACGGAAGCGCTTTAGATAAAATCGAAAATATTTTCGAAAAATAAAAATAACAGGTTGACTATTTTGAGGTTTTATACTAATATATTACCAGAGGAACGAACATAGGTTTGCAAAAAAAGAGGCGGAAGGAATTGTAGAAGGAGAATGAAGATGGCACAGGAAAGTAAAATGAAACCAGGACAGCAGGATGATAAATTAAAGGCGCTGGATGCAGCGCTTTCACATATTGAGAGACAGTACGGAAAAGGTTCCGTCATGAAGCTGGGTGAAGCAGGAAAGAACATGAATGTGGAGACAGTCCCAACAGGTTCATTGAGCCTGGACATTGCTCTGGGGCTGGGGGGCATACCAAAGGGCAGGATCATAGAGGTCTACGGTCCTGAGTCAAGCGGTAAGACGACAGTTGCCCTGCACATGGTCGCTGAAGTGCAGAAGAGGGGCGGGATCGCAGGCTTTATCGATGCAGAGCATGCGCTGGACCCTGCATATGCCAAGAATATCGGAGTAAATATAGACGAGCTCTATATCTCACAGCCTGACAGCGGCGAGCAGGCGCTGGAAATCACAGAGACGCTGGTGCGTTCCGGAGCTGTGGATATCATTATCGTGGACTCTGTTGCAGCGCTTGTGCCGAAGGCAGAGATCGATGGTGAGATGGGAGACGCCCATGTGGGACTTCAGGCAAGGCTGATGTCTCAGGCTCTGAGAAAGCTGACATCTGTAATCAGTAAATCCAACTGTATCGTGATCTTTATCAACCAGCTCCGTGAGAAAGTGGGCGTTATGTTTGGAAATCCGGAGACGACTACAGGCGGACGCGCCCTGAAGTTCTATTCGTCCATCCGTATGGATGTGCGCAGGGTCGAGACACTGAAGCAGGGCGGGGAGATGGTCGGAAACCATACAAGGATCAAGGTTGTAAAAAATAAGATCGCGCCGCCGTTTAAAGAAGCGGAATTTGATATCATGTTCGGCCAGGGGATTTCCAAAGAGGGGGATGTGCTTGACTTGGCGGCAAACCTGGGGATCATCAATAAGAGCGGTGCATGGTATGCCTATAATGATGCCAAGATCGGCCAGGGGCGTGAAAATGCCAAGGCATATCTCAGAGAGAATCCTGACATCATGGAAGAAGTGGAGCTGAAAGTCAGAGAACACTACGGTATGATAGAGGGAGCCGAAGCGGCAGCTGAGGAAGAGAAGGACAAAAAGACAGAGGCCCGGAAGGACAGTGATATATCCGGGGAGGCAGCGCCGGCAGCTGAGACAGCAGCAGCCCAGGCTGGAGATAAAGAATGACCGTAACAGACATAATTCCCGTTTCAGCCGGAAAAGGCCGTGGTACGGGAGGAAAATACAGAGTATTTATTGAAGGACAGCTTGCCTTTGTGTTATACAGGGGCGAGCTGTCCCGTTATGGAATAGAGAAGGATTGCGAACTCTCAGAGCAGGCTTATGATGAGATACTGGGGGAAGTGCTGTATAAGCGTGCCAGGCTGAGATGTATGCATCTTCTGGAGTCGGCGGACAAGACAGAGGCGCAGCTGAGGATGAAGCTGCAGCAGGGGGAATATCCGAAGGAAGTTATAGAGAGTACCATCGAATGGCTCATACAGAAGCGCTATCTGGATGATGAGCGCTATGCGGACATGTACATAGAATATAACAAAGAAAAGAAGAGCCGCAGGCAGATCGAGATGGAACTGCAGAGGAAAGGCATATCAGGTGACAAGATAGAAAATGCCTTCACAGGACAGGAACTGGCGGCAGAGGATGACCTGATCAGGGAGTGGCTTGACAAAAAGCATTATGACAGAGAGAATGCGGATGCGGCTGCCCAGAGAAAGATGTACGGGTTTCTCATGAGAAAGGGATTTTCATCGCCGGCAGTTATGAAAGCACTCAGGGACAGATGACGGGGATATTTGTGAATTGTAATGAATCTGCATGAAATATATGGCGGAACAGGTGAATTCACTTGACAATATAACCAAAACACGATAAAATCAAAGTGTTGTATTTGTACAATGAAAATTAAATAAGGAGGTGCTCCTGTGCCGGATGCAATAACAATAGTTATTTTTGTTGTAATCACTCTGGTCGTAGCTATTATTACGTGGTTTGCAGCGGTTGCCTATCGGAAGAAGATAGTGGAAGAGAAGATCGGCAGCGCAGAAGAAAAAGCCAGAAAAATAATAGATGATGCCTTAAAGACTGCGGAGACTAAAAAGCGTGAAGCACTGCTTGAGGTTAAAGAAGAATCCTTAAAGACTAAGAATGAGTTGGACAAGGAAACGAGAGAGCGTAGGGCAGAGCTGCAGCGTTATGAAAAGCGTGTTTTATCAAAAGAAGAATCAATTGATAAAAAAGCGGATTCAATGGAAAAACGTGAAGCAGGATTATCAGCAAAAGAAGAGGAATTAAAGAGAAAAAGCAAGGAAGTAGAAAGATTAAGTGAAGAAAGAGTACAGGAACTGGAGAGAATTTCAGGCCTAACCTCCGAACAAGCAAAAGATTATCTTTTAAAAACTGTTGAAGACGAAGTAAAGCAAGACACTGCCAAGTTATATAAAGAACTTGAAAGCAGGGCAAAAGAAGACGCTAACAAAAAAGCAAAAGAGTACGTGGTCACAGCCATTCAGAAATGTGCGGCGGACCATGTGGCGGAAACTACGATTTCCGTGGTACAGCTTCCCAATGATGAAATGAAGGGTAGAATCATTGGCAGGGAAGGAAGAAATATTCGTACCCTGGAAACTCTGACAGGTGTGGATTTGATTATCGATGATACACCGGAAGCAGTTATCTTATCCGGTTTTGAACCAATCAGAAGAGAAGTAGCCAGAATTGCACTTGAAAAATTGATCGTAGACGGACGTATTCACCCGGCAAGAATCGAAGAAATGGTTGAGAAAGCCCAGAGGGAAGTTGAGACCATGATCCGGGAAGAGGGGGAAGCGGCAACATTAGAGGTAGGGGTACATGGTATCCATCCTGAGTTAGTCCGTTTATTAGGTAGAATGAAATTCAGGACCAGTTATGGTCAGAATGCCTTGAAACATTCCATAGAAGTGGCCCAGTTATCTGGTCTGCTGGCAGGCGAGATCGGCGTAGATGTCAAATTGGCAAAACGTGCCGGACTGCTGCATGACATTGGTAAATCCATTGACCATGAGATGGAAGGCTCCCACATACAGATTGGTGCAGACCTTTGTAAGAAGTATAAAGAGTCAGCGCTTATCATTAATGCTGTGGAAGCACACCATGGCGATGTAGAACCAGAATCCCTGATTGCATGTATTGTACAGGCTGCGGATACAATTTCTGCCGCCCGTCCTGGAGCCAGAAGGGAAACTCTGGAAACATATACGAATCGATTAAAACAGTTAGAAGATATCACAAACTCCTTCAAGGGAGTAGACAAGTCTTTTGCTATTCAGGCAGGCCGTGAGATCCGGGTAATGGTTGTTCCTGATCAGGTCAGCGATGCAGATATGGTATTGCTGGCAAGAGATATTTCAAAACAGATTGAAGCTGAGCTGGAATATCCGGGACAGATCAAAGTCAGCGTGATCCGCGAAAGCAGAGCAGTTGACTACGCCAAATAAAGGGATAGTACTTATAAGAACTCTTGGAAGCCGTATAATTTAATATTTATACGGCGCCAGGGGTTCTTTTTTGATCCCTGCGGCAGCCGTCAAATGCACATGCAGGCATGTTCACCTGGCCCGCTGCTCACGGAAATAAAAATTCCGGCAGACCGGCGGCATACGGCGCTATATCGTACTGCTGATAATAAATGACAAAGCCCTCCGGAGTCAGATAGTAGTTCTTGGGATTAAAAGTTTTCTGCAGAAGAGAAATATAATCATCAAAAAAGGAAGAAGGAGAAGCTTTCTGTCTCTCTGCGATCTGCCCGCCGATATTCATGAAAAGCCGCTGGCGGGAAGCTGCTGAGAGGGGATAAAAATTTCCCAGGGACAGCCTTCTTCCTGTTTTAAAATCCCAGGTATCAGAGGTGCGGACTGTCTCACCATGCGCACCTCCCATATATGTGTATTTTTCCAGGTAAAGACTTGTGATGCACCCGGCATTATAAGTAATCTTATAGTTAACGTCTAAAGTAAAGCTGTTAAAAGATGGATTATTCTCAGGGATATATCTGGCGCTGTCCGCAGCCTGGGGATAGAGGACAGTACGGCAGTAAGATTCAGTCTGTCTTGCAGTATATGCGTAATAGTTATTAATGCGCTGAGAGGGAGCTTTGCTGCATGTGGATTTGAAGAATGGATAGTTGATGTTATAGATAAATACAGGGATTTTCCCGTAGTACATTGTGTCCTTAAGAGTTTTTTGGAGGATTGTCTGCATGGCGGCCTCAAAGAATATAGTTATGACAATATATTCCGGCTATTGCCTGATATATGACTGCAGTATATCTGAGGGTGCCAAACAGTTACAGTAAATGAAATTTTGGAGGTGTATATGAGAGAGGATATACTAAAGCTTTTTTCCCCGTCCGCGTCAGGATGGTTTAAGAGGACATTCGGTGAGCCTACGGAAGTACAGAAGACTGCATGGCCTGCTATAGCGGCGGGGAAGCATGTGCTGGTAAGTGCCCCCACAGGAACAGGAAAGACTCTTTCTGCATTTCTGGTCTTTATAGACAGGCTGAATGAACTGGGACGGCAGGGGATGCTTAAGGAGGAACTGTATCTCATCTATATCTCACCTCTGAAATCACTGGCAGGAGATATCAGGGAGAACCTGAACAGGCCTCTGGAAGGCATATCAGGAGGAGATGGTGAGGATATGATCCGGGTGGGGCTGCGAACGGGAGATACGCCACAGAAAGACAGGCAGAGGATGATTAAACATCCGCCCCACATACTGATCACTACACCTGAATCCCTGTTTCTGATGCTGACTTCTAAGTCGGGGTGTTCCATTTTAAAAACAGCGAAAGCGGTGATCCTGGATGAACTGCATGCTCTTATTGATACAAAGAGGGGTGCACACCTGATGCTGTCCATAGCCAGGCTGGACAAACTCTGCGGCCATGAGCTGCAGCGTATCGGCCTCTCCGCCACCATAGAGCCGCTGGAGCTGGCGGCAGAATATCTGGCCCCGGAACCGGCTGTCATCTGCGCACCTAAAATGAAAAAGGAGATCAGGATTGAAGTGGTGGGGACTGCTCCGGCCCAGGGCAGGAGAAAGGACCCTGTGTGGGAGGAGCTTGGTGTTGCCGTATACCGCCAGTGCCAGCCCTACAGAAGCGTTATTGCTTTTTCTGAGGGGCGCAGGTATGCTGAAAAACTGGCCTACTATGTAAATCAGCTGGGCGGCGATGGTTTTGCCAGAGTCCATCACGGGAGCCTCTCAAAAGAACAGCGTTTAAAGGCAGAGCAGGAGCTGAGGGACGGCAGCCTGCGGCTTCTGTGTGCCACTTCCTCCATGGAGCTGGGGATTGATGTGGGAGACGTGGAGCTGGTGCTGCAGGTCGGCTGCCCGCGTACAGTATCAAGTACAATGCAGCGCCTGGGAAGAGCCGGACACAGGCCGGACAGAGTGAGTGTGATGTATATGTACCCCAGGACGGCCCTGGAGACTGTGTACTGCGCAATGACGGCGGAGGCGGCAAGACAGGGCGGAGTGGAGCACACAAAGCCTCCCAGGATGTGTCTGGACGTTTTGGCCCAGCATCTTGTTTCCATGGCTGCCACAGACGGATACAGCGTGGATGATGTGATGGAGGTTCTGTCAGGGACATACTCCTTCAGGGATGTCAAAAGAGATGATGTGAGAGATGTGCTGGGCATGCTGTCGGGTGACTATGAGCACAGCCGTGAGATTCCCGCGCGTCCTCGGGTGCTGTATGACAGGATACACGACAGGGTGGCAGGAGATGCCTACAGCAGGATGCTTGCAGTGGCAGCGGGTGGGACAATACCTGATAAAGGCCTGTATACGGCTAAAACGGAAGACGGAGTCATTCTGGGGGAACTGGATGAAGAATTTGTATATGAATCCCAGATAGGAGACAGGTTCATGCTGGGCTCCTTTGCCTGGCGCATAGTGCGCCAGGACAGGGATACAGTTGTAGTCACTCAGGCCCCGGTGCAAGGGGCCAGGCTCCCCTTCTGGAAGGGCGAGACGAGAGGACGCACGCTGAAGACAAGCCTGGCATTTGGAAAGATGTTAGGTCTGCTTGAGAAGGCCTGGGAAGATAAGAGACTGACAGAAGAACTGGAACGGCTTGGGATGGATGAGGCTGCGGCCATGAACGCGGCAGGATTCCTGCAGAGGCAGATAGGGGCGGCAGAGGGGCTGCCTGATGACAGGACAGTTCTGATTGAGCATTACAGGGACAGTACGGGAAGCCATCAGGTCATGATACATGCCATGTTCGGGAGGCAGGTCAATGCACCCCTGTCTCTGCTGGCCAGGCATGCGGCATGGGCCATTACAGGGCGTGATGTGGGGAGCGTGGATGATGAGGATGGTATTCTGCTCTATCCCTACGACGGGGAGAAGCTTCCAGAGGGACTGCTGTACCAGATAGAGCCGGAGAGAGTCAGAGTATTGCTGGAAGCGATGCTTCCTGTGACGCCTCTTTTTAATATGACGTTCCGCTATAATGCGGCCAGGGCGCTGATGATGGGCATGAAGCAGGGAGGGCGGCAGCCACTGTGGATGCAGCGTCTGAAAAGTGCACAGCTGCAGGGGATGCTATCCGGTGAAAAGAACCACCCGCTGATCAGAGAGACAAGGAGAGAATGCCTGGAGGACCAGTGGGATATTGACGGCGTGATCAGTGTCTTAAAGGATATACGTTCGGGACGCATACGAGTAAAAGAGATGTATTTGGACACTCCGTCGCCCATGTCCCTGCCGTTCCAATGGCAGGCGGAGGCAGCGGAAATGTATGAATATTCGCCTGTCACGCCTGATATGCGCAAAACGGCGTATGAAGAGCTGTCACAGGCTGAGATGGTGAAGCCTTCCCGGGAAGAACTGGCTAAGAAGTGGGAGAGGAAGAAGCTTCCGGAGGACGAAGATGGGCTTCATGCGCTTCTCATGATGGAAGGAGACTTTATGGCGGGAGAAGTGCCCGTACCGGTGGAATGGCTGGAAGGTCTGGCGGAAAAAGGACTTGCCGCCTATCTGGAGCCGGGTATATGGATCGCTGAAGAACACAGGCAGGAGTATGAGCGCGCGCTGGAGGGCAAAGATATCAGGGCGGGAATGCATATTGTCCGGAGAATGCTTTATTACAGGGGAGGGCAGACAGAGGGAGAAATCCGGGAACGGTACTTCTTTTCGGAAAAGGAAACAAAAGAGGTGCTGGATGGGCTGTGCAGTTTGAAGGACGCAGTTCTGGATGAAGGAATCTATTACCATGGCAGGCTGTATGAACGCGCCAGGGCTAATTCCATAAGGAGTCTGCGCATGCAGACCTCCACCTGTCCTCCGGAGAATTATGCAGCCTATGCGGCAGACAAAAGCCATATACATGCGCCCTCTACAGAGCAGCTTGGGGCCGTGCTTGAGGAATACTGCGGGAGAAGCTATCCGGTTGGCTTCTGGGAGTCGGTTCTTCTGCCGAGAAGGGTGAAGAACTATTCAGAGAAGCAGCTTGACACTCTTCTGGCCCAGGGGGATTATTTTTGGCAGATGCTGCCGGGAGGCTGTCTGAGTTTTTGCCGCTATGAGGATATTGACTGGGATGCCCAGCCGACCGATGCAGGATATCTGGAAGGAGATGAAAAGCTCATTTATCAGGAGCTTAGAAAAAGAGGAGCCAGCTTCCTGAGATCTCTCACGGATATCCCAAAGGAATCCAGCGCCCAGCAGGTCCTTCTTTCACTGGCGGAAAAAGGCCTGGTCTGCGCTGACAGCTTTGTTCCGGTGAGGCAGTGGCAGAACAGGGACAAGGTAAAGAAAGCAACTGCCAGGCAGAGAGTGAATGCCAGGGTGATGCTGCTCTCAGCCGGGAGATGGGATATAGTCCGTCCTGTAATAAAGAAGGGCATGGAGGAATGGCTGGAAATATTTTTAAAAGAAAACGGTATCCTCTGCAGAGAGACTTTTCGTAAATCAATGTCAGAGAGAGAAGCATGCCCATATATGGGAACAGCAGCAGGGGAGGAAGCGGGAGACATAAGCTGGAAGAAGGCGCTTGATATTCTGAGAATATGGGAATATACGGGGAAGATCAGAAGAGGATATTTTGTGGCGGGCATGTCGGGGGCACAGTTTATCAGAAGTGAGGAATATGACGCACTGACAGCAGCGCTCAGAGAACCGTCCGACGGAGCCATATGGCTGAACGGAACCGACCCCGCTCTGATATGGGGGAAGGTGACCGAACACCCTGAAGGAAAGAGCTTTCTGGGGGTGCCGGGTACGGCTGTCGCTTTAAAAGGCGGGAAACCTGCCGCTGTGCTGAAAAGACAGGGAAAAGTCCTGGAAACATATACAGAAGACGGGATAGAGGACGTCATAAATGAACTGGCAAGAGATTTTAAAAATAAAAGCCTGTTTCCTGAGAAGAGGCGTCTGACTATAAAAGAATATCCAAAAGAACTGGGAGCACTCCTGGGGAATGCAGGATTTCTGCGGGAGATGCAGGATTACACGCTGTACCGCTGATATTAAAACGAGAAAAGTGCGGGGGGTGTACTGTTTCGCAAATGTGAATCATATGAATAAATAAAGAATGTCCCGGGGGATACGGGAATGAAGAATTTGCATTTGCAGAAAAAGACGCTCTGGCTGCTGGGAGGCCTTTTTGCAGCGGGATTCCTGACAGGTATCCTGGGAGTGAACCTTTGGGGGAAGGAGGATATCAGCCAGGCGGGGATACTCAGTACATATTATATCAGCCAGTACAAATACCTCCAAATTGATTCTGGCGCGCTGTTCTTTTTCCTGCTGTTTAGAAGGGTAAAATGGCTGGTGCTGCTGTGGGCGCTGGGGTATACGGCCGTGGGGCTGCCGGCGGCTCTTATATATGGGGCCTGGATGGGTCTCTCAGCGGGCATTGTGATGACAGTGGCTGTAATGAAGATGGGCCTCTCAGGGCTTCTCTTCTGCCTTGGCGCCATGCTGCCTCAGAACCTGATCTATCTTCCAGTTATTTTGATATTTCTCTATTTTGTCTGCCAGAAGGGGCGCGAGAAATACCAGAGAGGAAAGCTGGTGACCGGGCTTCAGTGGGACAATGATTATACGGCTGCTGCCGGAATTTGTCTGCTGCTGTTTGTTTTGGGTATTTTGACGGAAAGCTATGTAAATCCGTGGGTTTTACGGCAGCTGCTCAATATCTTCTGAGAAAATGGAAAGATTTTTTAACAAGATATAGTATTGATGAAAACAGGAAAACGCCCATGTGGTGGAATTTGTCGACTTGCTGAAATTTAGTTAAAAATGCCATTTGATTTTATGCCATATTGCCTATATAATAGTACTATATTGAACGAGTCAGGAAAATCAAGGGACTTATATGTATCCTTGATTTTCTTTGTCCGTCGGAGGCCTTAAAAGCTTACTGTTTACCATGTTCACAGTAACCTGAAAAGTTTCCCTGGGACAGAGGCGCTTTGAGTCATGGGGGGAGAAGCGATCCTGAAAGTAAGAATGGGAGACTTAAAGGAGCAGGCTTATGGAGAATACAATACCGGAATTTATCAATTATCTGATGAAAGTCAAAAATGCATCGGCAAGCACAATTATGTCATATCAGCGGGATTTAAAGAAGCTGAGCGTTTTTTTAGAAGAAAAGGGAGTGGAGCGTATTCAGGATGTGACGGCCACGAATCTGAATTCCTACATTCTCTATCTGGAGAGAGAGGGGTTTTCCGCCTCAACAGTTTCAAGGAATATAGCCTCTATGAGGGCTTTTTTCAGGTTTGAATACGGACAGGGGAGGATGCAGGAAGACCCGGCGGCGGATCTTAAGGCTCCCCATGTGGAGAAGAAATCACCGGAGATTCTCTCAGCGGAAGAAGCGGCTCTGCTTTTGGACCAGCCTGACTGCCATACTCCAAAGGGTCTCAGAGATAAAGCGATGCTTGAGCTTCTCTATGCCACAGGCATGCGCGTGACAGAATTGATCAGTGTGAAAGAAGATGACCTGAATCTGGATTTTGGGTATGTAGTGTGCAGGGACGAAGAAAAAGAGAGAGTGATCCCCTTCGGAAATGCGGCAAAAGAGGCTGTGGGAAAATACAAGACAGACGCAAGGAAATTTCTGCTGAAGGGCCAGGAGAGTGAGTACCTGTTTACAAATTGTTCAGGCTCTCCCATGAGCCGTCAGGGATTCTGGAAACTGATCAAGCAGTATGCAGTAAAAGCTCATATTACGGCAGATATCACACCTCATACACTTCGCCATTCATTTGCGGCACATCTGGTGCAGAATGGGGCAGACTTAAAGTCAGTGCAGGAGATGCTCGGCCACTCGGATATCTCCACGACACAGGTCTATATGAATCTGGGATTCAGTAAGATCAAATCAGTATATGCAAAAGCCCATCCAAGGGGTTAAACAAAAGGTGTTTTATTCCCTTGAAAAATTCGGCATAGTCGTTAACAGCGGCTATGCCGTTTTAAATCTCCTTTAAGTACGGTTTGAAGGAGTAAATATTTATTGTTGCTGGTCACGGAGTGAACAGTAACGCCTAAACGCCATAACTAAAAAAGAAAGACAGGATTGTTTTTTGAAAAAGGATATACTATAATAGAGTGAGAAAAGAAGGGATCATTTATTTTGGAAAGCAGGTGAATTTTATGGCATCATTGGCAGAACGGCAGGAGGATATCCAGGAAAAAAAATTATACAAAGAACTGGATAAAGGTATTGATGATATGGAGAATGGAAGAGTTGTACCGCACGAAGAGGCTATGAAAAAACTAATGGAGAGGTTTCGGCACAATGCAGTATAAAATACTGGAAACGATAGAGGCCATGGAGGATTTGGGGAAGATGGCGGCCTATATGGAGGAAGAACTGAAGAACTCCCAGGCTGCTATCCGTTTTTTAGAAAAGTATGATAAAGAAGTGGGTATCCTGCAGAATTTCCCATTTGGCTATAGGGGGATCAGCTTAGGGTACAGGGGCCATGAAATCCGTATGAAGCCCTTCGAGACATATAATATATTTTTCATAGTAAACAGTGCGGAGGGATGTGTCACAATATTGAGGGTCTTAAAAGACAGACAGGATTGGATGCGTATCCTGAAAAGCAAAGATACATACCGTATATGATCATTATATTTTAAAAGAGAGACAGGACATTGTTTCTGTCTCTTTTTGCGTGCATGGAGGGATAAAATGGATGAATTAAAAACAGAACTTGCAAAAAAACAGAGTCCACAAAGGGCAAAATCAAACTGAAGAAAAGCATGACCATTACGGATTTAATAAAGGCCATGGAGCCGGAAATCAAGAAAGCCCTCCCGGGTTACTATTCACACGTCGCGGAATGGTGACGTGTGAACAGTAACTATGAGGCTCGTGATGATATTGCTTAGGTATCAATAAGTACGGTGTTTTAAAAATAAATTATGAAATGGGAGGAGTATCACTTGAATCAAAAGCCAAACACAGAAATTACAGTGTTATTGGAAAATACGT
Source organism: Murimonas intestini (assembly GCA_003148945.1). Lineage (GTDB taxonomy): Bacteria > Bacillota > Clostridia > Lachnospirales > Lachnospiraceae > Murimonas > Murimonas intestini. Next base: position 144,832 of record QGGY01000005.1, read on the forward strand.
TCGTAATGTTTTTAAAGAAGGCGAATTAGCGAAAGATTCAGTGTGGGCAAAATTTGCCTGCACTGCTGCTGATGGCAAGGATTATAATGTAGACTACTCAAAATTTTGTTTAACACGCAGTTACAAGAGTTAACTCAGCTGCTCTATGGAAAAATTGATTATTACAAAGAATCCCCTTCCTCATATGATGAGGCATATAAACGAGTGCAGTATCTCAAAAAAGTATCCTGCATCGAATGTATAAAAATGACCATGCTTGAGTATCTTTGCTCTTACATGGTCATTTTCTGTTTGTACCCGCTTGAAGGTGTCACTAAAAATTTGAATGTTTTATCAAATCCCTAAGTGAGCGCCCCCAAAGGAGACGCCCTTTTTTATCTGCACAGAGGTTTTGGGTAGCCGTAGGACTGAAAAAGCTTCTTCATACGCTGCTGGTTCAGTTCAAGAGCTTCCTGGATGGAGAGGCCTTCCGTCAATATCTGGCGCAGCACATTACACAGGATAGCCTCTATTTTATTCTGCGGAATAATGAGTGTGTTGTTCTTATAGGGGCCGTTCCGTTTATGGGTGAAAGAAAAGCTTCGTTCTGTAATACCCAGCCACGGATAGAGCTTCAGGAGCTCCTGGCTGTGGTAGGGAGCAATAACAGGTGACTGGCCGTCCAGGATAGTCATATAAAAGCTGGTATCATGCTGGGTTAGCCAGTCGAAATAAGTAAAAGCGGCTTCCGTATTTTTAGTAAACGGATTCAATCCCATATTCCAGCCTATACTGGCCGGACAACGGCCAGGGAGTATCTCATAGCCTATGCGCCCGATGATATTATTCTGTATACTCTTTGTGATCTGGGCGGCATACTCTGTGTAGGTAATGAGCATGGCCGTTTTTCCTTCTGAGAATTCCTTTACTGTATCAGCTATGGAAGTCGTGAAAGGATTGCCTCCTGTAGTCTGCAATGTCTCAAGGATACTTTCAAAGGCCCTGGCGTTTTCGGGGGAGTTCAGGCAGGGACGGTTATAGCTGTCCCAAAGAACTCCGCCATATGACCAAAGGCGTATGAGGATTTCAGGAGCCAGCTCTTCATCAGTGATTCCGGCAAGGGATGTTCCGTATCTGGTGGGTGAGGAAGGGTTGAAGCTCCTGGTGAAAAAACGTGAAGTGCCGTTGAATTCTGTCCAGGTCCTGGGAGGACGCAGCGATATCTGATATTTGTTCTGGAAAGATTTCAGTATATCCCTGTTTTCAAACAAGTCTTTTCTGTAGAACATGATCTGGGAGCCGCCGATGATCGGGATACCATAATAATTGCCTTCATACCTGCAGTTATCCATATTTTCTTTAAAAATAGTGTCTTTTTTAAAAGTTTTTCCGCGCACGAATTCAGAGATATCTGCGACAAATGTATTCTGGACCATATAGTTCAGCCATGGTATATCATACATGTGGATATCATAGGCGTCTTCTGTATCTATTGTTTCTGATATTCTTTTAAGCATCTTGTCCTGAGGATAAAAATCAAAATCCAGGGCTATCCCTGTCTTTCTCGTAAAGTAGTCAGAAAGCAGAGAGACAGAGTGTGAGGTAGCCAGATCTACTGTAAGCACTTTCAGACGGCTGCTGCAGGCCTGGGAGACAGGTGCACTGAGTGAAGAACGCTCCCGGAGAACTAAAGGATTATTTACTACGGGATCCGGCATGGTAATGATCCTGGGCTCAAAAAGGGCAGGGGATTTTATATTTGAGAGCAGCAGTTCTGATGCAGATATCCCCAGATGGAAGGCTGTGCGCTGTGTGTGAATAACCCCGTGGAGACGTGATGCTTTATTCCAGGATTCTTCACTGTAAGTTATGATCTGAACGCTGTCGGGAACACTCAGACCATAAGTATTCAATGCTTCTATAGTGCCCAGCGCGATGTTTTCAGATGTCGCAATAATCGAATCCGGCTTCTGAGTGCAGACAGCTGTCAGGACAGATTTAAAAGCATCCTCTTTGGACATGTTCGTAGAGCAGATCAAATCTTCGGTGCTCTGCAGGCCGCTGTAGGCCATGGCATCTTTATATCCGCGTATGCTGTCCTGTTCAGATGAGAAATGAACAGGTCCGCAGACAAGGGCTGTCTTGTTATATCCTTTTTCTATGAGTGATTCAGTCAGAAAATAGGTTGTTTTATAGTTGTCAAAGCCTACAAAGTTTACGAATAAGTCTTCCGGGGAGCGTTCCACGAAAACGGTCGGTATTTGGTAATTTAAGATGCGGCTCCGAAAAAATTCAGTATTCTGCGGCTGACAGCTGATGATGACAAGTCCTGCAGCATTTTGGCTGATAAAGTCTTCAATCTTTTCACATTCAATATCAGGTGAATTATTTGAAAAAGCTACACTCACCGTATACCCATGACTCTGCAGGTAAGCAGATATTCCTTTAAAGATCTCTGCATGATAGAGGTTGTCAATATCTGTCAGAACTACGCCTATCAGATTAGAAGTAAAGGACTTCAGGTTTCTGGCAGACCAGTTGGGAATATATTTTAGTTTTTCTATTGAATCCATTATTTTCATCCGGGTCTCTGCCTTGACGGGCTTTGTTCCGCTCAGGCAGCAGGAGACAGTTGCAATAGAGACGCCGGCATCACGTGCAATATCTTTTAAAGTAGCCATATGTACTTCCTCCGTAACTATTCAGCAGATCTGTGCATTTACTGCATAATTAAAATGTAGCATAGAGAATCAGGCAAGTCAATATATCTAAACGTTTTGATTTATATTTTGAAAATGATATTGAAAACAAAAATATATAAAATATAATAGTGTTAACAGAAGCGGAAAAGCTGGAAAGGAGAAAACGGCATGAAAAGATTTGGACAAGTCATCAGGCTAAAAGAGGGGATGGAAGAGCGGTATAAAGAACTGCACGGTAATCCGTGGCCGGAAGTGAATGCGGCAATAAAAGCCAGCCATATCAGTAATTATTCTATCTACCTGAAGAACGGATATCTGTTTGCTTATTTTGAATATGACGGGGAAGATTTTGAGGAAGATATGAAGAAGATGGCGGCAGATGAAGCTACACAGGGATGGTGGAAAGAAACGGATCCCTGCCAGGAAAAGATGGCCGGAGCCTCCGATGCAGAATGGTGGTCAGATATGGTGGAAGTATACCATCTTGATTAAACATCGGAATCTAAACGTTTAGACAATAAATCGTGAAAAGGAGAAGGGATTTATGACATCAAGAGAAAGAGTAATGGCTTCTGTCGCACATAAGGAGCCGGATTATCTGCCCATGGATCTGGGAAGCAATGTAAGTACAGGCATTTCAGGCATGGCATATGGAAATCTGAAGAAATACCTGGGAATGACGGAGGGGCATACGCGGATATATGATGTGGTGCAGCAGGTGGCACTGCCTGAAGATCAGGTGCTGGACCTGATAGGGGCAGATGTACTGGATATAGCAAGGACATACAATACAAAAGACGAGGACTGGTATGATGTGACGCTGTCGAATGGAAATACGGCGCAGTGGCCCAGCTGGTTCAAACCGGAGAAGCTGCCGGATGGCTCCTATAATGTATATGACATTGAAAAAACCCTCATTGCCAGGATGCCTAATAAGGGAATGTGTTTCGACCAGATGTATTTCCCTTATAAAGAAGATTATCCGGACAGCTATGAGGATCTGGACCGCCAGATGGGCAAGGTATTATGGAGTGCCATGGCTCACAGTCCGTGGGATCACCAGAGGGATTTTGCCACAGAGGATGAATTTTACAGTGATATGCGCAGGCGCTGTCTGGAACTGCGGAATAGTACAGATAAGGCGCTTATGATCACATGCGGATGCAATCTGTTTGAGTGGGGTACCTTCCTGCGGAGGATGGAAAATTTCCTGATGGATACATATGCGGATCCGGAGAATGTGATCGCGCTGAATGAGCAGCTTATGGAGCGGCATCTGCACATGCTGGAAAAAGTATGCGATGCAGTGGGTGATGTGGTAGATATCCTGCGTTTTGGCGATGATCTTGGGATGGACACGGGCATGTTTATGTCGCTGGAGAAATACAGAACACTCTTTAAACCATTCCATACTAAGCTGAATGCTTACGTGCATGAACACAGCGGCATGAAGACTTTTTTACATTCCTGCGGGTCTATCTATCCTGTAATTCCAGAACTGATAGAGGCGGGATATGATATTCTAAACCCGGTTCAGACATCAGCCAGGGATATGGACCCGGCAAGGCTGAAGAAGGAGTATGGCAGGGATATCACTTTCTGGGGAGGCGGATGCAATACAAGAAGGATACTGAATCTGGGATCTCCGCAGGAGGTATATGATTACAGCAGCAGGATGATCGACATCTTTTATAAAGACGGAGGATTTATTTTCAATACAGAACATAACATTTTGCCGGATGTGCCGCCGGAGAATATCATGGCCATGTACAAGGCAGTAGAAAATGCCAGAAAGTAAAGGCAGCAAAAAGGGGAATAGAAAACGTGAACGAAAAAAACAAAAACAAAGAAACGATCAGGAAAGAGAGCAGCATTAAGAAAAATTTGCAGTCGCAACAGATGTGAAGCAGGCAGCTTATGATGCAGCAGAAGCGGTCATTAAGATGATGGGTGAAAAAGGAAACATTCTCAATGTCCTGGAAGTTTTGGAAGACCCAAACACAGCCCTCAGAAAAGAAGGTGTAGAAGAAGCTGTTGCAAAATACCCTGATGTAAAAATCATTCAGGAAATAGCGGGTATTAAGACACAGGAAGAGGCAGTAAGCAAGATAGAGAGCGCCCTCTCTGCCAACGTAGGCGAAATTGACGGAATCGTCTGTACAGGCATGGTCACCAGTGTAGGTATGACACAGACACTGGAAGATTACTATGAGAAGCAGGGGACGGACAAACATATCTACGCAATCGGAATTGATACGGATGAAGGCGTTATGAATGGAATTGAGAACGGCACGATTGACGCCACGATTGCACAGAATCCTCTTGGACATGGTTATATTTCCTGTAAGCTGCTGCAGTATATGGCTCAGGGATATAAAGTGAAAGACGACCAGTATTTTATCAATGCCGGCAATGTGGTAGTCACAAAAGATAACATGGAAACATATGAGGCTGATCTGGAAAAAGTAACAGAGGATATCCTCAGTAAACTGACAACAGACTATCTGACAAAATAGGAACGTAAATGTAACTATTCAAAAAGCTGAGGATGGGGAGGCAGTATGCTGAAACTAGAGAATATAAGCAAAATATTTCCAGGAGTAAAAGCCCTGGACAATGTATCACTGTCCTTTCGCCCGGGTGAAATACATGCACTGATGGGTGAAAATGGTGCCGGTAAATCCACCCTGATAAAGATCATCACAGGCATTTACCAGCCGGATCTGGGAGATATCTATCTGGATGGGAAAAAAGTGGTCATTAAGAATTTCAGGGATGCAGTTGCACATGATATTAATATGGTGAGCCAGGAAATCCAGGTAATACCTGATGCGACTGTGGCAGAGAATATCGTTCTTGACAGAATAGAACAGTTCAGGAAGGGCGCTGTGCTGGACTGGAAGAAAATTAATAAGACTGCCTTAATTTATCTGGAGAAGGTAGGACTGGATATTGATCCGGGGGACAAGATTGAACAGCTTACGGCAGCCCAGAAACAGCTGATCCAGATTGCTAAGGCGCTTTCTTCAAATGCACGTTATATCCTGCTGGATGAACCTACCTCCTCCCTGACTTCATATGAGAGCAGTAATCTGATTAAACTGATCAGGCAGCTTAAAGAACAGGGAGTGGCCGTTATTTTTGTATCGCACAAAATTGAGGAGGTCCTGGATCTGTGTGACAAAGTGTCGGTCCTCAGAGATGGAAGATTTGTGGGCAGCAGAGACTGTGCCGGGATTAAGAGGCAGGACATAGTAAAGATGATGATTGGCCGGGAGGAATCCACAGAATCCCTGGGCGTTCTTGATATCAAGGACGAAAAGGTGCTGGAGGCCAGAAATATTACTGCATATGGCCAGTTTGACAAGGTCAGTTTCAGCCTGAAAAAGGGAGAAATACTCGGATTTTATGGCTTGGTGGGTTCAGGGCGCACAGAACTGGCAAAGATTATCATAGGGCTGGAGAAGATGGATGAAGGAGATATCCTCGTGAATGGGCAGGAGGTGAAGATCAGATCCATACGGGACTGCATCGAACGCTGCCGGATCGGATATGTGACTGAGAACAGAAAAGAGGAAGGACTGATTTTGGATGCAGATGTAGGCTGCAATATCAGCATAACTGTCTGGTCCAGGATTAAAAACCGTTTCGGCAAGATTTCGGAGAAGAGAGAAAAAGAGATAGTTAGTGGGATGATAGATAAGATGGAAATAAAAACCCCATCTTCCAGAAGCAGGGTCGGGAACCTGTCAGGAGGAAATCAGCAAAAGGTCAGTATAGGAAAGTGGCTGGCAGCCAACTGTGATATATTGATAATTGATGAACCTACAGTAGGAGTTGATGTGGGAGCGAAAGCACATATTCATGAACTCATCTGGAAGCTTGCAAAGGAAGAAGGGAAATCCATTATCCTGATTTCTTCAGATATGCCGGAGCTGGTTAAGCTTTCACGCCGGATACTAGTATTCAGAGATCAGAAGATCACAGGAGAGATCACTGGTCTCAATGAAGGAAAGAAAGGATATGCCCAGATAAGCGCCGAGATCGGCAGATATTTGGCATAAAACACGGCTGCACCTGACGGGATCAAATACCTCAGGTGCAGCCGTATGATTATTATAGAATGGTCCTGATCTTTTCTACGACAGCCCGTGCCTTTTTGTGGTCTGAGCCGCTGGCTGTGACACCCACCACCACATTCTCATGCCTTGCCAGGCCGGGAAAATAGAAGTCGCATTTGTTTTTGTCACTGCACACATTTACCAGGATCCCCATGCATTTACAGAAACTGTAGATATCATTGTTGAGCTGATGGTCATTAGTCGCCGCGATGACCAGATCAGCATCATAAAGGTCTTCTCTGTCATAATTCTTGCGGCGGATCTCTATCTTTCCTGCTGTCTCCAGCTCCAGAAGCTCATTGTTGACTTCAGGAGCGATCACCGACAGATGATTGGTAAACTCTATGAGAGACCGGATCCTGCGCTTGGCTATTGTGCCGGCACCGACCACGACTACATTTTTCTCAGACAAATCTACGAACATGGGGAAATAAGGTTTTTTCTCTTCTTTCATTCTTCCACGCTCCTAATAATATTCGCTCTGCCTTTACCATAATATCACAATAAAATAGATTTTCAAATACAAAATTGTAAGAAAGCTCTGGATATTTTGAAGATGTTATATTATAATGTTTCTGCAGATTAGTGCATTAAAGAGTCTGCGGCAGTCCCGCGCCCGGAAACGGGTGAAGTATTTTTGTGCCAGGGCTGTGTACGCATGGATAAAGAAGGAGAAATATTATGAGTTTTGAATTTATCAAAAAACTGCCGACTCCGGAGGAGATCAGGGCTCAGTACCCTGTGTCCGAAAAGGTGGGGGAGATCAAAAAAGAGAGAGATAAAATCATCAGTGACGTATTCAAAGGGGAATCTGATAAATTTCTGGTTATTATCGGACCCTGTTCAGCGGATAATGAGGATGCGGTCTGCGACTATGTGAACAGGCTGGCAAAAGTCCAGAAGGAAGTAGAAGACAGGCTGGTCCTGATTCCCAGAATATATACAAATAAGCCGAGAACGACTGGTGAGGGGTATAAGGGCCTGGTTCACCAGCCGGACCCGGAAAAGAAGCCTGATCTTTTGGCAGGGCTTATTGCCATGAGGAAGCTGCATATCCGCGCCATCGAGGAGACGGGGCTGACGGCAGCAGATGAAATGCTCTATCCTGAGAACTGGATATACCTGACAGATATCCTGTCATATGTGGCGATCGGGGCGCGCTCAGTGGAAGACCAGCAGCACAGGCTGACAGTCAGCGGCATGGATGTGCCGGCGGGTATGAAAAATCCTACGAGCGGTGATTTTTCAGTTATGCTCAATTCAGTGCAGGCGGCCCAGAACGGCCATACCTTTACATACCGCGGCTGGGAAGTGAAGACAGCGGGAAACGAGCTGGCTCACGTGGTACTGCGGGGGGCTGTGAATAAGCATGGAAACAGCATTCCCAACTATCATTATGAAGACCTGATCAGGCTTGTAAAGATGTATGACGAGAGAGAGCTGCGGTACCCCGCAGCGATCATTGATGCAAATCATTCTAATTCCAATAAGCAGTATGAGGAGCAGATCCGCATCGTAAAAGAGGTTATGCACAGCAGGAATCTGAATGCAAGGCTGAAGGAGCTTGTCAAAGGTGTAATGATAGAGAGCTATCTGGAGCCGGGCAGCCAGAAGATCGGTACGGGCAGCCATATATACGGAAAATCTATCACAGATCCGTGTCTTGGCTGGGATGAATCAGAAGAACTCATTTATACAATACATAAGATGTGTGAATAACCGTAGGGGCGCTGTATCTGCAGCGCTTCTTTTTTGCTTTTCTGCGAAGGATTGAAATATTTCCATTCATGGTTTATAATATGGGGCTATCTATTTCCCGACTGCCCCATGTTGCCTGCGGGAATAAATACTTGACATCAGAAGTCTTCTGATGTATTCTTGTATTAATCTAATAGTACAGATGCGAGGAGGAGTTTTCATGAGTACTGAAATGACAATATTATTTATTGTAGTGCTGGGATTTCTGGCGTTTGCAGCCGCTTGTATCTACAGCAATTACAAATACAGAAAAAGGATGGAGAAGAAGATAAAGAGGGCCTGGGGGGCACGTCCTGACAGGGAATATGATTATGAGGAATTTGATGCTATCTCTCATTTCTTCAACCTCAGAAAAAAAGAAGGGTTCTACATCGATGATATCACCTGGAACGACCTGGAGATGGATAATATTTTTATGCTTATGAATAATACCTGGTCATGTGTGGGAGAAAGCTACCTCTATAATATGCTCAGGACCCCTGAATATTCGCCTGAAGAACTGAAGCGGCGGGATGATCTTGTGGAATACTTTTTAAAGCATGACAAAGAGAGAAGTGACCTGCAGTATGCGTTTGCCAGGATAGGTAAGACGGGACGGACTTCCATTTTTGACTACGTATATAATCTGGCTGGGCTGGAAAGGCGCAGTAACCTGAAAAACTACATCTGCATCGCAGCGCTTGCGGCGTCAGTCGCTTTTACATTTGTTATGCCCCAGTACGGAGTCCTTCTTATCATCGCCTCCCTTTGTTATGGGTGGAGCACTTATTACAGTGAAAAAAGAAAAGTTGAGCCGTATATCATGTCCTGCAGCGCTGTAGTACTCATGATGGATGCGGCTGCTAAGCTTGAGAAGATCAAGACTCCTGAAATGTCAGAATATATTAAGAGTATGGCAGAGGCCAGAAGGAAGCTGTCACGCTTTAAGCGCAACTCCTTTTTCTTTATAGCGGGCGGCAGCGGCGATGCAGGCGGAGGCCTGGAAAAGGTATTGATCGATTACATTAATTATACTTTCCGTGTGGACCTGATCCAGTTCAATACTCTGATCGTGGAGCTGAAGGCTAATCTTGATGCATTTGAACAGCTTACAGACAGTATGGGAATGCTGGAGAGCGCTATGGCTATAGCTTCTTTCAGGCTGCAGTATCCACAGTACTGTAAGCCTGTGCTTGTCAATACGAGGAAGGCATATCTGCAGGCAGAGAATGTATATCACCCCATGATTGACGAGCCTGTAAAGAACTCAATCTCTGTAGACAGAGGAGTGCTTTTGACAGGGTCCAATGCTTCAGGAAAGTCCACATTCCTGAAGACTGTAGCCATCAATGCTGTTCTTGCCCAGACGGTGTACACATGTATGGCGGATTCCTATGAAGGGTGTTATTATCAGATATATACCTCCATGGCCCTGCGTGATGATCTGATCAGCCAGGAGAGCTATTATATCGTGGAGATCAAATCCCTGAAGAGGATATTGGATCATGTGGGTGATGAGATACCTCTTCTGTGTTTTGTGGATGAGGTGCTCAGGGGAACGAATACTGTGGAGAGGATCGCAGCCTCCTCCCAGATACTCAAAAGTATGGCAAGAAGAAATATCATGTGTTTTGCAGCCACCCATGATATTGAATTGACAAGTATACTGGAATCGGATTATAATAATTACCACTTTCAGGAGGAGGTCAAGGAAGATGATATCCTGTTTAATTATCGCCTCTATGAAGGCAGGGCCACATCCAGGAATGCCATCAAGCTTCTGGGCATTATCGGGTATTCCCCTGATATTATTAAAAAGGCAGAGCATTCAGCTGAGCAGTTTGTAGAGACAGGTGAATGGAGCTTGTAAGGAGAACGATATGCTTGTAAAAATCTATACGGACGGGGCGGCGAGAGGAAATCCTGACGGTCCCGGAGGATATGGGACAATATTAAACTATGTAGACTCAAAAGGAGTGCTGCACGAAAGAGAATTCAGCCAGGGTTATGTCCGCACTACGAATAACCGCATGGAACTGATGGCTGCTATCACTGGACTGGAAGCCCTCAAGCGTCCCTGTGAGGTGGAGCTGTATTCAGATTCCAAATATCTGGTGGATGCATTTAATCAGCACTGGATAGACGGCTGGCTTAAAAAAGGCTGGAAAAGGGGAAAAAATGAGCCTGTTAAAAATGTTGATCTCTGGAAGCGTATGCTGGAGGCAAAGGCTCCCCATCAGGTAAAGTTTATCTGGGTCAAAGGCCATGACGGTCATCCGCAGAATGAGAGGTGTGATGAACTGGCTACGTCGGCAGCAGACGGAGACGGGCTGATCGTTGATCCGGGAGTATAAAAATAGGGCTTGACAAACATGGATTCCCCTCCTATAATGTCCCTATCAGCAAAAGATTGCAAAGGCTGTGATAAGAACAAGTAGCAGGAAGGTTAGCATACAGAAAGGCGCCGGCAGATGAGAGGCCCATGTAAAACTTTGTGTGAATACATCTTTGAGCTGCGCACCGAAAAGGAATACGGCGGGACCATTTTCCTGAGAGTAGGCTGCGACGGATGGGCATCCGTTAAAACGCCAGGGTATCGGCAATGACCTGTACCTGTTGAGGCAGAAGACGCGAGTTTTCTGTAAATGAAGGTGGTAACACGTAAGCGAAGCTTCCGTCCTTTCTTTTATTAATTTAAAAGAAAGGGCGTTTTTTTGTTTTAGGAAACTTCCTTTCCTAAGAATAAAAACCCTCCGGGGGATGCGCAGCTGCGCGTGCGGAACAAAAGCTTGCAATCAAAAAATGCTTATGATATATTAAAAGGTAGACAATCAGGAGGAAGAGAGATGTCAGAAAACGTACTTGATATTTTGCAGGAAAGAGGTTTTGTTGAGCAGCTTACTCACGAGGCAGAGATTCGTGAGCTGCTGGAAAAGGAAAAGGTAACTTTTTATATTGGTTTTGATGCCACAGCGGACAGTCTTACAGCAGGGCATTTCCTGACTGTCATGGCCATGATGCATATGCAGCGGGCAGGGCACCGTCCTATCGCGCTTCTCGGCGGCGGCACCACAATGATCGGAGATCCATCAGGAAAGTCAGACATGCGTTCCATGCTGACAAGGGAAACTATTGAACACAATGCCATGCGCTTTAAAGAGCAGCTGTCCAGGTTCATTGACTTTGACGATGACAAGGCTATCATTGCTAATAATGCAGACTGGCTGTTAGATTTAAATTACGTGGAATTTCTGCGTGAAGTGGGAGTTTACTTCTCTGTAAACAAGATGCTCACAGCAGAGTGCTATAAACAGAGAATGGAAAAAGGCCTTACTTTCTTTGAATTCAATTACATGCTGATGCAGTCATATGATTTCTGGAAGCTGAACCAGCTGTACGGGTGTCAGATGGAGCTGGGCGGCAACGACCAGTGGTCCAATATCATCGGCGGTGTGGAACTGATCCGCAAGAAAGAGCAGAAGCCCGCGTTTGGACTTACCTTCAAGCTGCTGACTACCAGTGAGGGGATCAAGATGGGCAAGACTATGAAGGGAGCTGTATGGCTTGACCCGGAGAAGACTTCCCCATACGAATTCTACCAGTACTGGAGAAATATTGAGGATGTGAAGGTTGAGGAATGCCTGGGACTTCTCACATTCCTGCCTATGGAAGAGGTAAGAAGGCTGGGCGCTCTGGAGGGAGCCCAGATCAACAAGGCCAAAGAAGTGCTCGCCTATGAGATCACAAAGATCGTTCACGGAGAAGAAGAGGCGGACAAAGCCCAGAAAGCTGCAAAGAGCCTCTTTGTCCAGGGCGGCAAGTCAGAGGATATTCCTACGACCTTCTACACAAAGGAGGAGCTGGATGAGGGAAAAGACCTGATTACGCTTCTTGTGGATACAAAGCTGGCAGCCAGCCGTTCTGAGGGGCGCCGCCTGATCGTTCAGGGAGGTGTGATGGTAAATGACGTTAAGGTCACAGAATTTGACAGGGTGTTTACCACAGCTGATCTGGATGAAGAAGGAGCACTCCTGATTAAAAAAGGCAAAAAAGGGTATCATCAGGTTAAGGCAAACTGATTTTGCAAGGAGGTATTCACATGGAATTTTGGGTTGTATTTGTGCAGACTCTGATCAAGGCTGTTATAATGGCAGGAGTTGCATTTGGGGGTATCCGCCTTGGAAAGTACCTGCGTGACAGAAAGAGCGCAGATGCGGCAGGACAGGCGGAAAAAGAAGAGTCATAATGAATAACAAAAGCAGCCTCCCTGAACAGGGGGGCTGCCGTCAGGAGGATAATTGTGAAGAAATACGGTGTAAACGAACTTAGGAGAATGTTTTTGGAATTCTTCGAGAGCAAAGGACATCTGGCACTTAAGAGTTTTTCTCTTGTGCCGCATAATGATAAGAGCCTGCTGCTGATAAATGCCGGCATGGCTCCATTAAAACCATATTTTACAGGGGCTGAGATCCCGCCCAGCAAAAGAGTGGTGACATGCCAGAAGTGTATCCGTACAGGTGACATTGAGAATGTAGGGAAGACTGCGCGCCACGGCACATTCTTTGAAATGCTGGGAAACTTTTCGTTTGGAGATTATTTTAAGAAAGAAGCCCTGAAGTGGTCATGGGAATTCCTTACAGAGGTAGTCGGACTTGACCCTGACAGGCTCTATCCGTCTGTTTATCTGGAGGATGACGATGCATTTGAGATCTGGAACAAGGAGATCGGCATCCCGGCAGAGAGGATCTTCCGTTTTGGGAAGGAAGATAATTTCTGGGAGCACGGTGCAGGACCCTGCGGGCCATGTTCTGAAGTATACTATGACCGTGGTGAGAAGTACGGATGCGGAAAAGAAGGATGTACTGTGGGATGCGACTGTGACCGTTATATGGAGGTCTGGAATGATGTATTTACCCAGTTTGAAAATGACGGCGAAGGACATTATGAAGAGCTGAAGCAGAAAAATATAGATACAGGTATGGGGCTGGAGCGTCTGGCAGTAGTTGTCCAGGATGTGGACTCCATTTTTGATGTAGACACCATCCAGGCTCTGCGCAACAAGGTATGCGAGATTGCAGGAGTCATTTATAAGGAAAACCAGGACAAGGATGTGTCCATCAGGCTTATCACGGACCATATCCGCTCTGCCACATTTATGATCTCTGACGGCATCATGCCCACAAATGAAGGACGCGGGTATGTACTCAGAAGGCTTATACGCCGCGCTGCCCGCCACGGGCGTCTGCTTGGCATAAAGGGAAGCTTTCTCTCAGGCCTGAGCGCCACTGTGATCGAAGGCTCCAAAGACGGATATCCGGAGCTGGAAGAGAAGAAGGATTTTATCGCCAAAGTACTTTCACAGGAAGAAGAGAAGTTTAATAAAACAATCGACCAGGGCCTTGAGATCCTGGCAGGCCTGGAAGCTGATATGAAGGAAAAGGGCAGCGATATGCTGGACGGCAGGGAAGCATTTACTCTGTATGACACATATGGATTCCCTCTTGACCTTACTAAAGAGATCCTTGAAGAAAAAGGTTACAAGATAGATGAGGAAGGCTTCAAAGAGGCCATGGAAGAGCAGAGGAACAAGGCCAGGAAAGCCAGGGAAGTGACAAACTACATGGGGGCTGACGCTACGGTTTATGATGAGATCGACCCGTCTGTCACAACTGAGTTTGCAGGCTATGATTCTCTCACTGGGGAATCAGAGATAACTGTCCTCACAACAGAAAAAGAGATAACGGAAGCACTTTCAGATGGTGAACACGGCACAGTGTTTGTAAACAGGACGCCCTTCTATGCTACTATGGGCGGCCAGGAAGGCGATAAGGGCGTCATCACGGCAGGTGATTCTGTATTTGTCGTGGAAGATACGATCAAGCTTCTGGGCGGCAAATACGGCCACGTGGGCTATGTGGAAAAAGGGATGTTCAGGACAGGGGATCCAGTGACACTTTCAGTTGATTCCAAGAGCAGACTGAACACATGTAAAAACCACAGCGCTACCCATCTTCTCCAGAAAGCTCTTAAAACAGTTCTGGGTACACATGTAGAGCAGAAAGGCTCACTGGTGGCTCCTGACAGGCTCCGTTTTGACTTTGCCCATTTTGCACCTATGACGTCTGAAGAGATCAGCCGTGTGGAAGATCTGGTAAATCAGGAGATCCAGGCATCTCTTCCTGTTATCACAGAGGTAATGGGTATTGAGGAAGCCAAAAAGAGCGGTGCTATGGCACTGTTTGGAGAGAAATATGGCGACAGCGTGCGCGTTGTTTCTATGGGAGATTTTTCAAAAGAGCTCTGCGGCGGAACACATGTATCCAATACAGGAGTGATCACAGCATTTAAGATCGTCTCAGAGGCTGGTGTGGCTGCAGGAGTGCGCCGTATTGAAGCCCTCACAGGAGACGGGGTATTTGCATATTACAGAGATATTGAAGAAAAGCTGATGCAGGCTGCAGCCCTGTTAAAGTCTGTTCCCGGGGATGTATCTGAAAAAATCAGGCATCTTCAGGCGGAGGTGAAGGCTCTGAGCAGTGAGAATGAATCCTTAAAGAGCAGGATGGCTGCTGATTCCCTGGGCAATGTAATGGACCAGGTGACAGAGGTGAAGGGCGTTAAGCTTCTGGCAGTAAAGGCTGAGGATGTAGATATGAACGGGCTCCGTGATCTGGGAGACCAGTTAAAAGAGAAGCTGGGAGACGGAGTAGTTGTGCTGGCAAGCAGTACAGGCGGAAAGGTAAACCTTCTTGCCATGGTTACTGAGGGAGCTATGAAAAAGGGCGCACATGCCGGAAATCTTATTAAAGGGATGGCTGCAATTGTCGGCGGAGGCGGCGGCGGAAGGCCGAACATGGCCCAGGCCGGAGGACGGAATCCGGAAAAGATCGGGGATGCCCTCAAAGAGGCAGCAGTACTTTTGGAAGGCCAGATCAAATAATTTAAAAAATTTGTGAAAAGCTGCGAAAAAACTGTTGACGTAGCGCGAAAATATGCTATAATACTTACTAGTGCAATAAAAATACCCATACAGTTGTATTATGCACAATCTACAACTGGAGGGAGGTTAGGTGTGAGACTATGTCAAATGTAATCGTAAAAGAAAACGAGACTTTGGATAGCGCTTTACGCCGTTTCAAAAGAAACTGCGCAAAGGCTGGTATTCAGCAGGAGATTCGTAAAAGAGAACATTACGAAAAACCAAGTGTAAGACGTAAGAAAAAATCTGAAGCTGCTCGTAAACGTAAATTTAACTAAACTGTGCAGTTGAAATCCTTGGTCCTTAGCTGGACCAGGGGTTTTTTTCGTATTGCAGGCATTTCGTTTTATGACACGGGATCCCTGCAGGATAAAAGGGAATTATGAAAAAGATATTAAAAATAATATTCAGCAGATTGTTTTATGTGGGCATGGCAATTGTCCTGCAGGTGACAGCTCTTGTTTGGATGATGGTATTTCTTGGTGAGAAGTTCAAGGTACTTTCCTTTCTGATGACTGCTGTGGCGCTTCTTATGGTGCTGTGGCTTGTCAATAAGAGGATCAACCCTTCCTACAAGCTGGCCTGGACGATACTCATTCTTTCACTGCCTGTATTTGGAGCCGTGATCTATTTTGTCTTCGGGGAATCCAGGATCGCGAAGAACATGCAGATCCAGCTGGCCAGACAGGCTATGAGGACAAGAGGGCTCCTGCAGGAGAATAAAGGAGTGAGAAATCATTTAGAGGAGGAAGACCTGAGGATCTCCAATCATTCCAGGTATATCAGGGATTATGCCGGCTTTCCTGTATGCGAGGGGACAACTGCGGAGTATTTTCCTATCGGTGAGGAATTATTTGCCAGCCTTGTTGAAGAGCTTCACAAGGCGGAGCATTTTATATTTATGGAGTATTTTATTATTGACCAGGGAGAGATGTGGAATACTGTTCTAAAGATCCTGGAGGAAAAGGCAAAGCAGGGAGTTGATGTCAGACTTGTTTATGATGATATGGGATGTGTCAATACCCTTCCTCCTCAATTTTACAAAAGCCTCCAGAAGCGGGGGATCAAATGCGCCGCGTTTAATCCCTTCAGGCCGATCATGTCTGTAATACTGAATAACAGGGACCACAGGAAGATCACAGTCATCGATGGGCACACAGGCTTTACAGGAGGGATAAACCTGGCGGATGAATATATCAACAGGAAAAAGAGGTTTGGCCACTGGAAAGACACAGGGGTGCGCCTCAGGGGTGAGGCCGTGGCCAGCTTCACTGTCATGTTCATTGAAATGTGGAATGTGATTACAAGAATGGAAGATGACGCTGCTGCTTACATGCCCCATGTCTGGCATCCGGAGCCCTTTGAGGGCGACGGCTTCTGCCAGCCCTATGGGGACACACCTCTGGACGAGGAGGTTGTGGGTGAGAATGTATACCTGAATATGATAAGCCTGGCGAAGCGCTACCTGTATATTTTCACACCTTATCTGATCATTGATAATGAGATGATGACAGCCCTCTGCCTGGCAGCCAAGAACGGGGTGGATGTGAGGATAGTGACTCCCGGGATACCTGACAAGAAGATGGTCTTCCTTCTGACCCAGTCCTACTATGAACAGCTTCTGGATGCGGGAGTGAGGATATATGAGTATGTGCCCGGATTCCTCCACGCAAAATCCTTTGTCTGCGACGATGAGACTGCGGTGGTGGGAACGATCAACATGGATTACAGAAGCCTCTACCTGCATTTTGAGTGCGGAGTCTGGATGTACAGGACGAAAGCTGTGATGCAGGTAAAAGAGGACGTCATAAAAACCATGGCTAAGAGCAGGGAAATCACAAAAGAATTCTGCCTTGGCAGGCCGCTGCCCGTCAGGACGCTGCAGAGCATTCTGAGGCTGTTTGCACCTCTGCTCTAGGGATTTTTCAGTTTTATCGGAAATAGTTATTAAAAATAATTTAACATTCCTTTAAGGTTTTCAAACTGGCTGGATAATTTGGCAAGTATATGGTAAGATTGCGGTATGCATTTGTAACATGCATTTGACTGCTGCGGCAGACTCACTGTCTGCGTAGATTAAAGAGGATTATGAGGGAGGAAAAAGACATGCCGTGGGATTTGGCATTTTTTGGGACTGGTACGGATGTCTATCATATCGTACAGTGGTTTTTTATTTACAGTATACTTGGTTGGATTGTTGAGACTATTTATATGTCCATATGCGGACGCAGGTTTGTAAACAGAGGATTTATATTCGGACCTATCTGTCCGATCTATGGATTTGGCGCTTTGATCGCTTATTTTCTGCTGAGGCCATTGGCGGACAACCTTGTGCTGCTCTACCTGGCAGGGGGCATCATGGCCACGGCCTGGGAATTCCTGGTGGCTAAGGTGATGATGGCAGTTTTTGGTGAAGTGTGGTGGGACTATTCAGAGAAGCCCTTTAACTATAAGGGGATACTCTGTCTGGAGAGTTCAGTTGCCTGGGGATTTTATGTATTAATATTATTTACTTTCCTGCATAAGTTCGTTATGTTCCTGTCTGACCTGTATCCCTACCAGACGGGCTGTATTCTGGGGGGCGTATTGATGGTGTATTATCTGGTGGATTTTACTGTCCATCTGTGCAAGGCGAAATTTCCCGAGGTACCGGATAAGGCCAGAAGGATAAAGAATAAATTTGTAAGTTTCTGCCGAAACTAAATTTACAGTTGCAAAGAAAAAAGGAATAAAGTGCTCCTGATTTTATTATATTTAAATAGATAATAGAGTCAGGAGCGTTTTTATGAAAAAAATTTTGTCAGTGTGTCTGGCCTGTATCCTGCTTCTTCAGATTTCCATACCGGTAAGTGCGGCGGAGGACGGCCCGGAGATTGAATCCCCGGCGGCAATCCTTATGGAAGCCTCTACGGGGACTGTGCTTTATGAAAAAGCAGCAGATGAGAAGCGAAGCCCTGCCAGTGTCACGAAGATCATGACAGTCCTGCTTGTTTTCGAAGCTATAGAAAGCGGGAAGCTGAAGCTGGAGGATGAGGTGGTGACAAGCGCCCATGCAAAGTCCATGGGAGGATCGCAGGTATTCCTTGAAGAGGGAGAGAAACAGACAGTGGACACTATGCTGAAATGTATCATCATTTCATCAGGAAATGACGCAGCTGTGGCTATGGCAGAGAAGATAGGCGGTACAGAGGAAGAATTCGTTAGAAGGATGAACCAGAGGGCAAAAGAGCTTGGAATGAACAATACGCATTTTGTGGACTGCTGCGGGCTTACAGAGTCAACAGACCACTATACGACTGCCAGGGACATAGCGCTCATGTCAAGAGAGCTGATCACAAAATTCCCCCAGGTATTTGATTATTCCACTATCTGGATGGAGAACATAACACATGTGACGAATAAGGGCAGCAGTGAATTCGGGCTGACAAACACAAATAAACTGCTGCGCAGCTATGATGGCTGTAAAGGGCTGAAGACGGGCAGCACCAGTATTGCCAAATTCTGTCTTTCAGCCGTGGCCGAGAGGGACGGCATAGAGATGATAAGTGTGATCATGGCCGCCCCGGATTCTAAGACCAGATTTAACAATGCAGCTACTCTGCTCAGCTATGGGTTCGGAAAATGTGCACTGTATACTGATGCCAATGAGGAGAAGCTCCCAAATGTACAGATATCTAAAGGCGTGAAGGAGGATGCAGCCTGCCGTTTTGCCGGGGAATTCAGGTATCTGGATACAAATGGGGCGGACCTGTCAGCTATCACTAAAGAGATCAGGATGAACGAGGAGATAAATGCCCCTGTGGAAAAAGGAGCTGCGGCGGGAAAAGCTGTCTATATGCTGGACGGCAAAGAAATAGGCACAGTCGATATTATTTTTGAAGAAGCAGTTGACAAGGCAGGATATCTTGACTATTTAAAGAAGGCCTGGGATAAATTCCAGTGCTTTTCAACATAATAAAAATGTGATATACTTTCCAGTATAGCGCTAGTAAAAAAAGACGGGATGAGAACATATGAAGAATTTTCAGATAACAAATTATGAAGTAAACCTGGACGGGAGGGTGCCGGGCCCAACAAGTCCTATCCGCATGGTAATGCTGAGCGACCTTCATGGACAGTCCTACGGTAAGAACAATTCAAGGCTGCTCAGAACGATAGACGCGATCATGCCGGATATGATAGTGGTTGCAGGGGATATGCTCACAGCGGCTAAAAAGGTTGAGGTAACGCCTGTCCTGGAGTTTATGCAGAGGCTGGCCTGGAAATATCCGGTCTACTATGCTAATGGGAACCATGAGTCATCCCTTCGAATGTATACAAAAAAATATCAGGGGGTTTACCAGTATTATGCCCATTCTCTGAGAAAGGCTGGGGTGATCCTCCTGGAGGATGAAAAGCTGAGCCTGAAGATAAAAGGAATGCCGGCAGTCATTTATGGATATGAGCTGCACAGGCGTTTCTATACAAGGCACAGCAGGGCACAGCTCTCTGTGGGGGAGATGGAGAATACCATAGGCAGGCCGGACCCGGATGCTTACAATATACTGATTGCCCACAACCCCATGCATTTTCTGACATATGCAGACTGGGGAGCTGATCTGACTCTATCGGGCCATCTTCATGGGGGCTTCATCCGCCTTCCAAAGTTTGGAGGAATCGTCAGCCCTCAGTTTGAACTGTTTCCCAAGTATGACAGAGGCCTGTATGAGAAAGAGAGGCACTGGCTTGTAGTCAGTTCAGGTCTGGGAATGCACTCCATAAAGATGAGGATCAATAATCCTCCGGAGCTGGTGACAGTGACGATAAAAGATTGACGGAAAAACATGATAAAAGGCACGGAAGACAGAGGTTATGAGCATGGGAATTCCCGTTAAACTGCAGGTATTTGAGGGTCCGCTGGATCTTCTTCTGCATTTGATTGATAAGAACAAAGTAAATATTTATGACATTCCTATTGTGGAGATTACCAATCAATACCTGGAATATATACAGGAGATGAAGCGGCAGGACTTAAATATCATGAGTGAATTCCTGGTGATGGCCGCTACGCTGATTGATATCAAGTCCAAGATGCTCCTGCCCAAGGAGGTCAATGAGGAGGGCGAAGAGGAAGACCCGCGCCAGGAGCTTGTAGAAAAGCTTCTGGAGTATAAGCTCTATAAGTTCATGTCTTATGAGCTTAAGGACAGGGAGGAAGATGCGGCCTTTACAATGTATAAGGTACCCACCATACCTGAAGAGGTGGCGAAATACAGGCCCGTGGTGGATATTGACGAGCTCCTTGACGGCCTGACCCTGTCAAAGCTGCACTCTGTCTTTAAAACTATCATGAAAAAGCAGGAGTCCAGAATAGACCCTATACGAAGTAAATTTGGTACTTTGGAAAAAGAAGAGGTCAACATGGATGAAAAGATGGAAGATGTCAGGACTTACATAAAAGATGCCCGAAAATGTAATTTCAGAGAGCTTTTAGAGACCCAGTGCAGCAAAATGCAGGTGGTGATCACATTTCTTGTCATACTGGAACTGATGAAGGAAGGATCGATCCTCATTCATCAGGAAGAAATATTCGGAGATATTTTTATAACTGCAGCAGAAGGGTTATAAAAGACAAAAGTTTAAAGTGAGGAACAGATGTGGACATTAAAAATGCAGAGGCGGCAATAGAGGCTGTATTGTTTACCATGGGTGATTCCGTAGAGGTGGAGAAGATTGCCAAAGCAATAGAACTGGATGCGGAGACCACAAAAAAGATCATACATAATATGATGGATAAATATCAGTCTGAGGAGAGAGGAATAAAAATCATCGAGCTGGAGAATGCCTTTCAGATGTGTACCAAAAGCGAGATGTATGAATATCTGATCAGAGTGGCGAAACAGCCGAAGAAGATGGCGCTCTCGGAAGTACTTATGGAGACGCTGTCCATCATTGCATATAAACAGCCTATAACTAAGCTGGAGATTGAAAAGATAAGAGGGGTAAAGAGCGACCATGCAGTGAATAAGCTGGTGGAATATAATCTTGTGAAAGAGCTGGGCAGACTTGATGCACCGGGAAGGCCTATCATGTTTGGAACTACGGAAGAATTCCTGAGGCATTTCGGGGTCCAGTCATTAGAGGAACTGCCGTCTGTCAGCCCTGTGCAGCTGGAAGATTTTAAGGCTGAGGCGGAAGAGGAAGTGCAGCTTAAGCTGAATATATAATATCGAGTAAGATAAGGAGAAGGTGTTCTATGCCGACGACATATACACACGATGCGTTTGGAAAAGCAGTTTATCAGAAGCTTCCAGAAGAGATTAAGCAGGTAATAGCCGGGCATAAGATGGCTTTTTTGATCGGCCTGCACGGCCCGGACCTGCTGTTTTATTACAGGCCTTTTGAAAAGAACGAGGTCAATGAAAGAGGACATGCCATGCATGAGGCGGCAGCAGCGGAGTTTTTCAGAAAAGGCAAGGCCAGGTACTTAAAAGACAGGGATGAAGAACTGCTGTCTTATCTGACTGGATTTATCTGCCACTATATGCTGGACAGCACCTGCCATCCCTATATTGAAGAATATATGAAGGAGACAGGGGCGGGCCATGACGAGCTGGAGACAGACCTGGACCGCTTCCTGATGGAGCGTCACGGCTTTAATCCCTTCCGGTACTGTCCCGCAAAGGCGCTTTCACCCCAGAAGGAGTGTGTCAGGGTGATCGTGGAGTCTTTTGAGGGGCTGGATGAAGGGCAGATCGTTAAGGCGATCAGGTCCATGCATTTCTACACAGCACTTACAGTATGCCCGAATCCCTTCAAACGGAAAGTGCTTCTGACAGTCTCACGTGCGGTGAATGCGGAAGAGCTGGTATCCGGAAGGGTCATGATGAAAAAGAGGAGCAAACGCTGCATGGAGGGATCGGCAGAGCTGCTCAGGCTCATCAGGCTGGCTATTCCGGAAACGGTTACAGTGATTGAAGATTTTTATGAAACGATAGAAGATGAGAGCTATCTGAACTGCAGATTTGACAGAAATTATCTGTAAGCCCGCAGGTCTGCCATTATTTACTTGTATCATGCTCCGGGATTCTGTGTTATGATTTTGACGTAACAAAAACTTATTAATTGCGTAACAAAAATGTAAATATTTACATAAGTAACAGCGTGATTGATAAAGCAGATGAAAGGAGATACACATGAAAACAAAAACAGTACTTGCAATGCTGTCTCTGACTCTGGCAGGAATCCTGCCGCTGAATGCCCAGGCTGCTGATACAGCCGGAAACTACAGCCAGTTAAACGGACTTGCAAACGGACAGATAAAGGTAGTTGCCGGAAGCCCGGCGGAAGTCAGAAAACAGCTTGAATCTCTGGGCATTAAATGTGATGATCTGGGAGGTGTTGACTGCCCGGTCATCCAGATACCATGCCTGCCCCAGAAACCGGAGAGGCCTGAAACACCGGACACAGAAAAGCCAGAGACACCGGATACAGAGCTGCCGGAGGCTCCGGATACAGAGAAGCCGGGGACGCCTGATACAGAAAAACCGGAGACGCCGGACACAGACCTGCCGGAGATACCTGATACAGAAAAGCCGGAGACACCGGACACGGAGCTGCCGGAGGCGCCGGATACAGAGAAGCCGGAGACACCGGACACAGACCTGCCGGAGATACCTGATACAGAAAAGCCGGAGACGCCAGATACAGAATCGCCGGAGACACCTGATACGGATTCTTCTCAGTCAGAACTGTCAGAGTTTGCCAGGGAAGTCGGCAGGCTTGTAAACGAAGAGCGCAGGAAAAACGGCCTGGGAGATCTGGAACTGAGAGTGGACATATCTGCCGCCGCCCAGGTAAGAGCGGTTGAGACTGAGATTTCCTTCTCACATACAAGACCGGATGGAAGAAGTTTCTCCACAGCGCTTGATGACAAAGGTATCTCATACAGAATGTCAGGAGAAAATATTGCCTGGGGGCAGAAGACGCCGGAGGAAGTTATGAAAGGCTGGATGAACAGTGAGGGGCACAGGGCAAATATCCTGAATAAGAATTATACATCCATCGGTGTGGGATATTATCAGAACGCCGGAGGAGTTAATTACTGGACACAGATATTTACATCATAAATCTGTTTGGATACGTCGGAGGCTGCGGATAATAGCTGTTTTTTGGGGGATGCTGCATTTTGCAGCATCCCTGTCTTTTTAAAAATGTATAAAAGGGTATACAAAAAAATACATTTCGACGGCAACAATAACTTGACGAGTGCAGAAATTATGGTTAAAATAGAACTGTGCGAGTATTTCGCAGATGCGGTTGTTTTGTAGGGGATTTTCTCCTGCACTAACATAAACAAATACATTTTAGGAGGAATTGGTAAAATGGCAAAATGGGTTTACTTATTCAAGGAAGGCAATGCAGCAATGAGGAACCTCCTTGGAGGAAAAGGTGCTAACCTGGCAGAAATGACTAACTTAGGTCTGCCGATCCCACAGGGATTTACTGTAACAACAGAAGCCTGCACAAATTACTATGACAATGGCAAAAAGATCAGCCAGGAAATTCAGGGACAGATCTTCGAGGCTATCAATTGGTTAGAGGAAGAGAACGGCAGGATGTTTGGTGATACAGAAAATCCGCTTCTGGTTTCCGTTCGTTCCGGTGCTAGAGCTTCTATGCCGGGTATGATGGATACAATCCTGAATCTGGGTCTGAATGACGTTTCTGTTGAAGGTTTCGCTAAGAAAACCGGGAATGCAAGATTTGCTTACGATTCTTACAGAAGATTTATCCAGATGTTCTCAGATGTTGTTATGGAAGTTCCGAAGTCTTTCTTCGAAAAGATCATTGACGAAGTAAAAGAAGCTAAAGGTGTTAAATTTGACACAGACCTTACAACAGATGATTTAAAAGAACTCGTTAAGAGATTTAAAGCAGTTTATACAGAAGCTATGGGCGGACAGGAATTCCCGCAGGATCCGAAGATCCAGCTTATGGAAGCTGTTAAGGCCGTGTTCCGTTCATGGGACAACCCACGTGCTATCGTATACCGCCGTATGAATGATATCCCTGGAGACTGGGGAACAGCTGTTAACGTTCAGACAATGGTATTTGGTAACATGGGTGAGACATCAGGAACAGGTGTTGCATTTACACGTAACCCATCCACAGGTGAGAAGGGTATTTATGGCGAATACCTGATCAATGCCCAGGGTGAAGACGTTGTTGCCGGTGTACGTACACCGCAGCCTATCACAAAACTGGCAGAAGATATGCCGGAATGCTACAAACAGTTCATGAGCCTGGCTATGAAACTGGAAAACCATTACCGCGATATGCAGGATATGGAATTCACCATCCAGGAAGGTAAACTGTACTTCTTACAGACACGTAACGGAAAGAGAACAGCACCTGCTGCTATCCAGATCGCCTGTGACCTGGTAGACGAAGGAATGATCACACCGGAAGAAGCAGTTTGCCGTATTGAAGCAAAATCACTTGATCAGTTACTGCATCCTACTTTCAATGCAGCAGCGCTTAAAGCAGGTGAAGTTATCGGTTCCGCTCTTCCGGCATCTCCGGGAGCAGCAGCAGGTAAAGTTTACTTCACAGCTGATGATGCAAAGAATGCACATGAAGCAGGCGAGAGAGTAATCCTTGTCCGCCTTGAGACATCTCCTGAAGATATTGAAGGTATGCATGCAGCAGAAGGTATCCTGACAGTCCGCGGTGGTATGACATCTCATGCAGCCGTAGTTGCACGTGGTATGGGAACATGCTGTGTATCAGGATGCGGAGAGATCAAGATCAGCGAAGAAGATAAAGTATTCGAGCTTGGCGGATATACATTCCACGAGGGAGATTATATCTCACTTGATGGTACAACAGGTAAGATCTACAAAGGTGATATCGCTACAGAAGAAGCAGCTGTAGGCGGAAACTTCGGACGTATCATGCGCTGGGCTGACCAGTTCCGTAAACTGCAGGTTCGTACAAATGCAGACACACCGGCTGATACAGAGAACGCTGTTAAACTGGGAGCAGAAGGTATCGGACTTTGCCGTACAGAGCATATGTTCTTCGATCCTGACCGTATTCCGAAGATCCGTAAAATGATTCTTTCTGATTCAGTAGAAGCCAGGGAGGCAGCATTAAATGAACTGATCCCGTTCCAGAAGGCAGACTTCAAGGCTATGTACAAAGCCCTCAGAGGACGTCCTATGACTGTACGTTATCTGGATCCGCCTCTTCATGAGTTTGTTCCTACAGATCCGGAAGATATCAAAGCTCTGGCTGAAGATATGGGACTTACCTACGAAGAAGTACAGGCTAAATGTGATGACCTTCACGAGTTCAACCCGATGATGGGACATCGTGGATGCCGTCTTGCTGTAACTTATCCTGAAATTGCCAAGATGCAGACAAGAGCTGTCATCGAAGCAGCTATCGAAGTTAAAGATGAGATGGGATACGATATCGTTCCTGAAATCATGATTCCGTTAGTAGGAGAGAAGAAAGAGCTGAAATTCGTTAAAGAAGTAGTTATCGCTACTGCAGAAGATGTAATGAGAGAAAAAGGTGAATATATCAACTACCATGTTGGTACAATGATCGAGATTCCTCGTGCAGCACTGACAGCAGATGAGATTGCTGAAGAAGCAGAATTCTTCTCATTCGGTACAAATGACCTGACACAGATGACATTCGGATTCTCCCGTGATGATGCCGGAAAATTCCTGAATTCTTACTATACTAACAAGATCTACGAATCTGATCCATTCGCAAAACTTGATCAGGATGGTGTTGGACAGTTAGTTAAGATGGCAGCTGAAAAAGGCCGCAAGACAAACCCGAACCTGAAGATGGGTATCTGTGGAGAGCACGGCGGAGATCCTTCATCCGTAGAATTCTGCCACAAGGTAGGATTAAACTACGTATCCTGCTCACCGTTCCGTGTGCCGATCGCAAGACTGGCAGCAGCTCAGGCAGCTTTGAATAATAAATAATTCTAAATAGGTAAAAAACTAATAGGCCTTGTACTTTTGTACAGGGCCTATTTTTAGGATTTATACAAGCCAAAGTCAAGCTTACATGACCCTGGCGGCTGTCGAGGGGATAAATGTCCTAAGTTCCTTTTGCTGCTATAATAGATCGTGCCATTCCCGGTGGTTATAAAGGATACGAAAAATATGAACTTCATGTGCGGCTTCATCCACCACAAAGAAAGCAATGTAGTTTTCTACAAACAATTTCCGGACACCAATCTGGGAATATGGCGGCTCTGCGATTAGAGGGCAGCGATAGGGCATGAGTTCCAGATTTAAGATTTCCTGTTTAATCTTATGATACAGGTTTCTGGCTGCATCTGGTGCCTTTAAGGTTTCTGTGATGTAGATAATGATATCTTCAAGGTCTCGGCCGGCTTTGGAATCTATGATTACGCTATACATCAGCAGAGAACTCCAATTTTTTTTCTAAATCAGAAAAAACCTCAGAGGCGGGTCTTCCATGTCCTGTATTTACAGTTGCCAAACCTTCATCCAGAAGCCGGTGCAGGTCGGATTTTCCGCATAACCGTTCATATAGTTCATTAGTCATGACAACCAAATCTCCGCTGCCGTTTTTGGTGATGAAAACAGGTTCCTGATATTGGTTGCAAAATTCAGAGATTTCATTGTATTTGTTCCGCAGATCGCTGCTTGGTCTGATCATTGGCATAAGTAACACCTCCTTAAAAGTTCTATCAATATTATATCGTTATTTTGAGAAAATATCAA
Source organism: Murimonas intestini (assembly GCA_003148945.1). GTDB lineage: Bacteria > Bacillota > Clostridia > Lachnospirales > Lachnospiraceae > Murimonas > Murimonas intestini. The sequence goes on from QGGY01000005.1 coordinate 172,109, forward strand.
CTTAATATTGTTTCTGCGTGCCGCGGATCTTCCTGAAATTATAGTCCCTCACAGCCTGCTCTATCTGCAGCCGGTTCCTTATGCGGATTGAAAATTTATCACCATTTTCCAGGATGCAGCAGTTGTTTTCGACTTTGCTTATATAGTCGGCATTCAGAATGATTCCCTTGTTGACAGAGAGAAAACGTGAGTCGCAGCCTGTCAGCTCCAGAAAATCCCCTGTGGTCATGCGGCTCCTTAAAGATGTGCCGTCTGTCAGGCCGATTGCCAGATAATGGCCGTCACTTACGGCAGACATCACATCTGTCAGGAAAACAGGAATAGTTTTCCTTTCACTGACGATCTCAATAAATCTGGAAACAGGATGGATTACCTTTAATGCATCCTGGAGTACCTGAAAAACCCTTTCTTCAGTAAATGGTTTCGTTATATATTCAAAAGCATGGCAGGAAAATGCATCCGGCATGAAGTCCTGGCTGGAGGTCAGAAAAATCAGTATACATTCACTGTCTTTTTCACGGAGCCTGCGGGCCGTCTCAATCCCGCTCATGCCTGCCATATAGATATCCATGAAAACTAAGGAATAAGAGCCTTTCTCAAAATCTTTCAGAAAAGCTTCTCCATCTTTGAAGCCGGAGAGTTCAAAACAGAGATTGTTTTGTGTTCCAAATTTCCGGCAGTATTTTATTATCATATTCAGATATTCATCTTCGTCGTCTACTAAGGCAATATTCAAATTACTAACTCATCCCTTCTACTTAAATAAAGTAAATGTAAATGTTCCATTTTGTTTTTTCACCCTCTTAGTGCGCAGCATGCCCATCCGAAGGATCTAAGTTATGGGATGCACGGAGGGGGTAGTTTTTAGAGTTTGAGCATGATATCAATAAAGAAATTCCGTTCGTTGTTAGATATCTGTGCCATACCCTTGTGTTTTTCTGCGATTGTTTTTATGGAGAAAAGTCCGGTACCTTCACCGTTCCGCTTTGTGGACATAAAGGTTTCCTGATTTTTCTTGACCTTGCCGTCAAAGCTGTTGGTAGAAACTATATAGAGGCAGTCCATATTTTTAAGAAGGATGGAAAGGTTGAAAAAGCGCTGATCTTCCGGAACTGTCTTGCATCCGGCAATGGCATTTTCCAGGAGATTGCCCAGGAGGCTGCATAAATCCAGCTCAGAGACAGTCAGCGGTTCAGGAATATGGATCTTCCAGTCTGTTTTAATATTTTCTGAGGCCGCCATTTCCCTGTAATAATTAAAAAGGGCGTTCAGCGCTGCATTGTGGCAATAATTGACAGGAGTATTCAGGTCCAGTTCTTGTTCGTATTCATGCAGCTGTGCCCGAAGGCTTTCGAAATCACCGTTGTCGGCAAGGCCTGCCATACCGTGGACAAGGTGGCGGAAATCGTGGCGGAGCCGTTTAGTCTGCTGGATATGATTTTGCAGGGACTCATACTGACCGGCCTGTATTTCCAGAAACCTGACTTCTTCTTCCTGCCTGGCCTGTTTAAAAATTACAACAGACATATGGTAGAAAAGGACATACAGGAACAGCAGCAGGAGGAAAAGAATGATTTCCAGCCATGGAAGCATTACCATGATCCGCCCGGTATGCAGTGTCTGATAAGAGTAGGGAGTCATCATCAAGTTGAATAAAAGCAGCATTACCGGAAGAGCCGTGGTAGAGTACCAGACTTTCGGAAAGTTCAGGTGGTCCAGCATCCAGCTGAAATAGCGGTGCAGGGGGAAAGCCAGAGCAAGAACCAGCAGTACAGAGGCAATAAACTGAAATGCTCCTGCTTCAGGGGAAAAATAGGCAGAACCTGATGCGGGATGCAGGGCGGCATCAAAGATAAAGGCAGCCACAGCCGGGAAGGACATGACAGCACAGGCATTCAGAAACACCGCCAGTGTCCTGGCCAGATCTGTTTTTACAGTTTTGTAGTAAAGAAAGAAAAAAATTACGAGAGATGGCAGCAAAACCACATTAACATCCAGGTCCAGATACATGGCAAACCATGAGGCGGCAGGAGTATACAAAATAAATAAAACAGCACATATAAAAAATAAACGGCCCCGTGTATATTTTAGCTGGTTTTTCATAGGCAGGTAGCAGAATGCCGCTGCCGGGAATAAAACAAAAAACTGTATCATCATTAACAGCCATTTATGCAGATCCATAAAAATTCACCCCTTCAAAGCTGGAACTTATCTGTACAGGCTATGTATTTTGCAGAATGCTCCAAATCACAATTCTGTCTACGTACTTTATTATATCTTAAATAGACATTCCTGTCATGGAATCTGCATGACGTTTGTGCCAGAAAAATGACGTTCCTGCCAGAATCATTGATTTTTACTCATGGCGGAATTATAATTTTTACCTGCAGTAAAGGTGTTGTTTTGCCTGTTATAAACTGTACTGCGGATGGGAATGGAAAAAGGAGAGTAAGCTGCATGGAAGAGAAAAACAGATATATGAAAAATACTGGACTGATATTAGAAGGCGGGGCTAACAGGGGAGTATTTACCGCCGGGGTGCTGGACTGTATGCAGGATTATGGAGTCTATCTGCCTTATATAGCTGCAGTTTCCGCAGGTTCATTCAATGCAATGGATTATGCCGCAAGGCAGAGGGGAAGGTCACGTGACTGTATGATTCCCAATGGGCGGAACCGTCCTCCTATTCATTGGACCCATTTTTTCAGAAAAAGGGCAATGATTGATTTTGATCTGGCTTTCGACGAATATCCTAACAAACTGCTTCCTTTTGATTATAAAGCTTATGAGGAGTCGGGCGTAACCTGCGAATATGTAGCCACAGACTGCCGAACAGGGCAGGCTGCTTATCTGTCGGAGAAACATGACGGAAAACGGCTGATGCAGATCGCTAGGGCAAGCTGCAGCGTACCTTATGTATGTCCGATGACCAGGCTGGATGGACATTTATATCTGGATGGAGGCATTTCTGATTCTATTCCTGTCCGTCATGCTATGGAGCTTGGTTATGAGAAAAATATAGTAGTCCTGACGAGGGAGAAGGAATACAGAAAACCCACAGCTGGCCGGTCACGCTGGATCACATATATGATGTACCGGAATTATCCTATGCTGGCAGAGCAGCTTGAGAGCAGGAACAGGCGTTATAATGAGACGATAGAATATCTGGAGGAGCTGGAAGCAAAGCAGAGAATACTGATCATCCGGCCCTATAAAGTTCTTGTCAGCAGAGCGGATAATAACACAGAACGCCTGCAGGCTTTTTACAGGCAGGGGTATGAAACAGCAGAGCAGAGGATGAAGGAGATTCAGGACTTTGTGCTGGGATAAAGACACTAATAGGAAACGCCCACGGTTGATTTACCGTGGGTGTTTCCATGTCAGTACAGGTATTGTCACGAAATGCGGGACTCGGAATAGAATGTATTAATAATTTGAAAAAGGGCAGATATTGTGATTACAACTATTATTATAATTGCAGCTGCTGTTTTAATTTTGGCAGTGCTGATTTTTTTTATTGTTTGGAAAGTCCGGAGTCACCGCTTCCGTCCAAATCCCGATAAGTGCAGGCAAAAGGAAGAACTGGACGCTGACATTGAAGAGGCAGGATTTGCATATGAGATAAACGGGGACTACTTTTATTCTCTGATGAACTGCTGGCAGCGCCAGGTGGGATACTGCCGCCTCTATGATGAGGGAGCGCCATTGTTTAACATGATTTTTGACTGTGAACCTGTTACATTTTCTTATGCAGGCAAAAGGTGGCTGATCGAGCTGTGGAAGGGACAGTACGGCATTACAACAGGCGCAGAGATCGGTGTGTATAATACAGAACGCGAGGATATAGACACCGATAAATTTAAAGGAACCTTTTATGAGAATATCACCAATGATGAAATGCTTAAATTGTCATATATCCTGAGGAAAAACGGCAGGGTGATCCTGCGCCGCAAAGCTCTGCACTGGTGGCTTACAGGTTTTAAACTTGGAGAATTTTCAAAGCCTGAGTCACTTACTATGGATGCAAAGATCACCTTCCGGGACAGGGAGATGAGGGATGCATTTGTCAAAAGTCTGACGGATCTTGGCTATGTCAGAAAAGAATATTCTGTAAGGGGAAAGACTGTATCGGTTCATTTTACGACACCTCGTTCGCCGCAGACACTCTCAAGAAATAAAGTCCAGGAGACGCTTGTTCAGCAGACAAACAGCAATAACTGCAAGCTATACGAATTTGCGACCGGAAAATACAGCGATACACTTGATAAGCTGGAATACGCAAAGGCTATGGCACCGGAAATATATGACCTATTTACGAAGTCACTCTATGCCAAAGGTTTATATGGCGCATTCGAGTGGATAAAAGACTGGCTGGAAGGACGTCACCCAAATCCGGGGCCCGGCCCGAAACCGCCTAGGCCGCCAAAACCGCCATGCCATCCGGAACCGCCATGCCGCCCGGAACCGCCGTGTCATCCTGAGCCGCCATGCCGTCCGGAACCGCCGTGTCATCCTGAGCCGCCATGCCGCCCGGAACCGCCGTGTTGTTCTGAGCCGCCGTGTCATCCTGAGCGTCCGTGTTGTCCGTGTCCGCAGGAGCCGTCATGTGAGCCATGCCACCCGAACCAGACGTGTTCCCCATGCCATCCTGATGCAAGATGTCGTCCGAACACAGAATGCCGCCCGAATACAGAATGTCATACGAGTACGGGATGCCGCCCTGATTCAATGTGCCGTCCCTGTTCTCCCGGAGCATCACGGTCAGCATGTCAGCCAGGACAGTCATGCAATGGGTTCAGGCAAAATTCATCTGACTGCTGCGATCATGACAGGCAGGACGATATGCAGAGTAATTATTATGCAAGTGATAACTGGGAAGATGATTCAGATGGAAGGATCAGAAAACAGGATGACATGGACTTAGCTGATGAGCCAGGGGTTAAAAGCTGCCCGGCAAAAAAGGCAGAGACAAGTGAAGCGGAGAGGTAAGTTCCATGGAGATCGCATCAGTAAAGAAAAGGCTTGATGAGGTATATGAGAATGCACAGGTTATTCCATTTGATTCAGATTCCAGACTGGTCATCATGAGCGACTGCCACCGGGGACAGGGGAACGCAGGGGATAATTTTCTGGCTAACCAGACTGTTTGTTTTGGGGCGCTGGAATATTATTTTCAAAATGGATTCACTTATATCGAAGCAGGAGATGGTGATGAACTGTGGGAAAACAGACGGCTGAAGCCTATTGTAGAGGTTCACAGTGATATTTTCTGGATGCTGTCAAGGTTCTATAAACAGAAACGTCTTTATATGCTCTATGGGAACCATGACATTATAAAGCGCCGCAAGGATTATATGAGCCGTCACTGCGACACATACTACTGTGATTCTTCCCACTGCGATATACCTCTGCTGCCCGGTATTTCAGTAGCCGAAGGAATGATACTCAAAAACAGCGGGGCTTCAGAAGAGATATTTCTGGTACACGGGCATCAGGGAGATCTCTTAAATGATACACTCTGGCCCCTGGCCAGATTTTTGGTGAGGTATGTGTGGCGTCATCTGGAACTGCTGGGATTTCTGGATCCCACGGGAGCGGGGCGCCCAAGAAAAGCAAAAGAGCATATTGAGAAAAAACTGGCTTCCTATGCAAAGGAGAGGCAGCATGTATTGATTGCGGGACATACCCACAGGCCGGTATTTTCAGAGCCGGAAGAAGGGTGTTATTTCAATACAGGAAGCTGTGTCCATCCACGCTGTATCACATGTATAGAAATAGAGCGCAATAATATCATGCTTGTTAAGTGGTCGGTGCGGCCGAGAGAGGACAGAAGCCTTTTCGTAGAGCGTGAGGTTCTTGAGGGGCCTGTTTCCCTGTCAAAATATGCCTGCCGGAAAGATAATGACAATTAAATAAATAGAAAGCAGCAGCCATCAGGCATCATGATAAAGTCATGACAGCCTGATGGCTGCCGCAGAATGTGCGGTAAATGCACAGAGCTGATAAATAGTTATTGTTATTCTGCTTTTGCCGGTAAAACGGATGTATCTTTTGGCTCTTCAGTTTTATGCTGGGTTTTCTCCCAGGACTGATTTTCATCCTGCACGATTTTTTCTATATTCTGAACCAGGAGCCTGTCATTGTCCATATTTCCGAGGGGAACCCTCTCCCATTTCTTATATGGTTCCAGCCCTGCCAGATAAAGCATGGTCTCCCGCTTTAACTTTTCTGCGCTGCTTCTGTAGCGTACCCAGTTTTCCTGACTCCGGGACAGGGTAAGCCATGCAGAAATCAGGCACACCAGCCCTGACAAGACGGAGATACATACAGGCAGCCAGGAATATTTTTCCGGCCGTATGGCATTGATTGTATTTATCACTGTCACAATAAGCGGGATAGTAGTAGTGGCTATAGAGCAAACATAATAATTGCGTTTGGAGGCTGTAGCTTTTTTTACATACCACTCCATTAATACTTTAATACGCAGGTAAATAGGAGAGGTTTCACCAGAGCTGTCAGTACTGTTTTGATGAACATCTGCTTCAGCCAAGCCGCCTGATTCGGATTCTTTTTTCTGCCTCCGTACAGGATCATCATTCCACCTTTTATTTGTGTGGGCGCTCTGACGGTCGATCATCTCTACGATCTGGTCGATATAATCCATTTCCTGCTGCAGAAGAGTTCCTCCTGTTTTTTTCTTTGGTTCTTCCATACCCATTCCTCCCGTTCGTAAAAATTTATTATATGGTAAAAATTTCCTCTCTAACTTTACTTTACAATCTTAAAGATTCATTGTCAATAGTATGTTATCTGCAGCAACCTTAAGGAATTAATCAGGAATCTTTTAAGGAATTATTTATTTACAATAAAAGAAGATTCCATTATAATGGGAGAGTATGCAGAAGCAGACTATAATTAAGAATGAATGGAGAAATAGACGTGCTCACTAAATATCTGTATGTATTTTTAATCTCAATGATCCCCCTGATAGAGCTCAGGGGAGCGATACCTGTATCACAGGTCATGGGACTTCCGCTGGTGCAGTCCTACATAATTTCTATCATCGGAAATATGCTGCCTGTTCCGATCATCTTCTTTTTTGCCAGGAAGGTACTGGAGTGGGGAGCTGACAAGCCCGGGGTTGGAAAGTTTTTTACCTTCTGCCTTGAGAAAGGACATAAGGGCGGGCAGAAACTGAAAGAGAAAGCAGGAAAAGGTTTATTCTGGGCGCTTTTATTGTTTGTGGGAATCCCTCTGCCGGGAACAGGGGCATGGACGGGCACACTGGCTGCCAGCCTGCTGGATATGGATTTTAAGACAAGCGTGATTGCAGTCATGGGAGGCGTACTGCTGGCAGGCGTCATTATGGGAGCGGCCAGCGCCGGACTGTTTGGAGCTCTTGGAAGTATTTTTGCATAGATATAGAATTAAACGAGCGTCATACTGTCAGTTAAACAGTATGGCGCTCATTTGATTTTATAGGAAACTTAAGTTGTGAATAGTGACCTTAAGCCTGTTCACTGCGCAGTTTTTCCCTGTACTGAGTGATGGTGCAGTTATAATATTTTTTAAAACTGAGGCTGAAATACTGAGGATTCTTGTAGCCTGTGGCGGCCGCTATCTCATAGTTTTTCAGATCTGTATTCACGATCATTTCAGCAGCTTTTTCCATACGGATCTTGATCAGATAATCATAGAGATTTGTATCAAACTGCTTTTTAAAGATACTTGTGAGGTAACAGTGGTTAACATGAAAATGTGCAGCTATCTGCTGAAGAGACAGGTCACAGTCCCCGTAGTTCTGTTCTATATAATGGCGGACAGACAGGAGCAGATTGTTCAGGTTTGAGTTCATATCCTGAAGGGCGGCCTGGTAAGAGCCGTAAAGCCCATAAAAATTATTCATGATACTCCCATGGTAGAAGGCAGCCACCTCATATCCGAGGACACCCTGGATATAGGACGTGATTTCTGCTTCAAGCAGGGAAAGCTGGCTATAAAGGCTGGAGGGTTCCAGGGAATCATTGTTTGTATATATCATAAATATCTGCAGGTTGTCCATGCAGAAGAAAAAACTGCCTTTATACCGGGCGGTCAGCTGGGTGCAGTATGCTTCCAGACTGGCATGGATGGCGTCGTAAGAGGAGGGCTCACCATAGCGCATCTCAATAAAACATGCGATACCCAGGCCATTTGTCAGATTGATATCGAACGCTTTGAAAAAGGAATCATCCATCTGCTGAAATTGTTCCTGCATGAGCCTGGATATGTAGTTGCGTTTGATCTGCGGATATTTTTCATTGAGTATATAATTGACATTCTGTTCTTTTTTATAAAGCTCTTCCGCTTTTTTCAGGGCCGCTGTCAGCTGGTCATTATCAAACGGTTTAGTCAGATAATCCACTGCATTCAGTTTCAGGACCTGCTGGGCGTATTCAAAGTCCTTATAGCCTGAAAGAAAAACAAATTTCAGGTTCGGATAGTAATCCATGGCAATAGACGCCATCTCTATGCCTGTCATGCCCGGCATCTTAATATCAGTCAGAATGATATCAGGCTCATGATTCTTCAGATAATCCAGGGCTTCCATAGCATCCCTGGCTGTATACATGAGTTCCCAGCCATACGTCTCCCAGGGAATACGTCCCGGGAGTGTTCTGCGGATAATAGCGTCATCATCCACAAATAGTATTTTTGTCATTATCTCTTCCCTCCTCATAAGGAATCGTTATTGTAACAGAAGTCCCGCAGTCCGGCTCGGTTTCTACAGAGAGCCTGTAGTCTGTGCCATAGGCAAGCTGTATACGGTCCTGGATATTTTTTATGCCGTATACACCGAGAGATGCATCAGAATAGTCGCATATGGGGGCTTCTAAGGATCGTTCTATTTTTTCAAGCACATCTTCTGATATTCCGCAGCCATTATCTTTTACTGTGAGATGTATCACATTTCCATCTCTTTTTACATTCAGCCGGATAGTGCCATCGAGCCTGCAGGGGCGTATTCCGTGGTAAACAGCATTTTCTATGAGCGGCTGGAGTATCATGCGCAGCGTCAGGCAGTTTTCCAGTTCTTCGGGAAGACTGATCTCAAACTGGAAGTCTTCAAACCTGGTTTTTAATATGGCCAGATACATGGAACTGTGGAGAAGCTCATCTTTTAATGTAATAAATGATCTTCCCTTGCTCACTCCAATCCTGTAAAAGACAGCCAGCTGGTCCAGCATTTCCTCAGCCTTTTCATTTTCCCGGGCATGACAGAGCTCACGGATGCAGTCCAGGGTATTATACAGAAAATGTGGATTGATCTGGGCAAACAAGAACTGCAGCTGGGTCACCTGTTTTGCCTTCATTTCTTTTTCCATAGAAAGGGTCAGGGCACGGATACGGTTCAGCATGGCGTTGATCTCCTCGCCGATATATACGATCTCCCGGCTGCCATATGCTTTTATGGGAAGCTTAGTGTCAGCGCTTGTGATTTTCTTCATTTGCTCCACAAGGCTGACCACCGGGTGGGAGAATACTTTAGGCATAAAAAGATACAAAGCTATGAAGATGGAGACTGCGCCCAGCGCCAGGATCAGCAGCAGAGTGGAGAAATCTCTGTAATCTGTAAACATTTCATCCAGCGGGACGACAGCCAGCAGGCCTGTCCCTTCCAGGAGAAGAGGATTGTAAACTACATAATTGGAACTTGTCATAAAGGCCGTCAGACTGTCAGAGGAACGGTCAGATATTTTCTCTTTGATCTCATTTATTTCTGTATCCGGAAGTGCTGCAAGCGTGGGGCTGCCCAGGTCTTCCTCATCCGAGAAGAGCAGTCCGCTGTCCTTGCGCAGGATCGTCAGGCAGCTGTTTGGGGTAACCTTGAAATTGCGGATATGTTCCAGAAAGACCTGGTCATTCAGCCCAATAATGAAAAATCCATTTACTTTGCCATCGCCGGATCCCAGAGTCTGGAAGAGGCAGAAATCAGGGGCCCGTCCGGTCGTGATGGGATAAGGATACTGGTCTGCAGTAAACATCCAGCCCAGACTCTGGCCAAAACTGCTGTAGTCTGAAAAATGAAAATCAGGATACAGAACCTTGTTAGCTTCGGAAACAGAGTTGTAGTAGTGGATAGAATTGTCAGACAGATACAGGCCGATGGAATCCAGATACAGCTGATTCTGCAGAAGAAAATCTGAGAAGCCGTTGGACAGCTGTAAATATTCAGCGGGAGTGAGAGGATCCTCTCCATGTATTAAATTTTGGTTCATAGAGTAAAAACGGTAATCAGTGGTAAGTGAGAGTGACCGTTCATATATGTTGTGCAGGCTGCCGTCCAGAGAATTTTTTGTCTGCTGGACAAGGGTTTCTATATTTTTCTGGAGCAGTTCACTGTACTTTTTAGTCCCGGAATAATAGAAAAGGGAGCAGCTGACCAGGATCAGCGCCAGGAAAGGCAGAAGAAGCAGGGTCAGGGAAGTACGCAGTGAGAACCGGGAAAACCGGCTGTATGTCTGTTTCATTTTTAAAATATCTCCAATCGTATGTACAGATATGTGTGCATAAAGTCATATTGAATATAACAAAGGCGGCGAAATTTGTCAAAGATTTTATAATAAAGAGCCAAACTTATTAAATTTACTTCCATGCGCCCAGGTGGTTAAATGTTAGCAGTAAAAGATTGCGAGGGATATAATGATGGAACGATTAGAAGAAGTTTTAAAGAACCCTGCAGCCATGTACAGGATTAAACCTTTCTGGTTCTGGAACGGGGACATTACTGAAGAAGGGCTGGATTACCAGATAAGAGAAATGAAGGATAAAGGTCTGGGCGGATTTTTTATCTGCGCCAGACAGGGGCTGACGGTACCGTATCTGTCCGGCAGATGGTTCGAACTTGTTGAATTTGCGTGCAGAAGGGCAAAGGAGCTGGGAATGGAGGCCTGGCTGTATGATGAATATCCATACCCCAGCGGAATGAGCGGCGGAGAGGTGCTCAAACTCCATCCTGAAGCAGAGCATATGGTGCTTCATCATGAGAGAATCCATGCAGAGGAGGGCGGCCGCATCCGCCGTGAGTTAGGCTGGGGGGAGGTGCTGTACGCAGGCGCGTTTTTGCTCAGGGAGGACGGAAGCCGTATCTATGAGAAGAGGCTGGACCTTATGGAGGATATAGGCAGCCTGCAGACCTCTGAGATCTATCAGATCACAGGGCTGACCATGTATAATAATAAACGGTTTTTTTCCTATGGCCCCCAGGAGGTTCTGGAAACCTGCCTGCCGGAAGGCAGCTGGGATATAGATATATATATACAGAAACCACTGGGTGATTTTAAATTCTACGGAGGATTTTTTGACCCGTGCAGCAAAGAAGCAGTCAGAAGCTTTCTGGACACAACCCATGAGAAATACCGGAAAGCTCTGGGAAAAAATATGTCAGAGAGTGTAATGGGGATTTTCTCAGATGAGGTTGGGATGCTCAGCCCCATACCCTGGTCTAAAAAAGTGATCCAGGCATTCAGGGACAGAAAAGGCTACTCACTGACAGAGGTACTTCCGGCCCTCCACGATGAAAACTGGGAGGGAGCCTACCGTATCCGTTATGATCTGTATGATGTGATACATCAGATATTTGTGGAGAGCTATCATAAGCAGGTATCAGACTGGTGCGGTGAACACGGAATATCTTACTGTTCGGAGGTACCCTATATGCGTCTCTCCACCCAGCGTTACAGCCATATACCCGGAGGAGACACGGCCCATGAGAAGGCAGGCAGGGAACTGGAATGGATCTATGATAAATACCTCTGTGCATTCCGTTACAGTTCTAATGCGGCATCTTCACTGGCGAGGCAGCTGGGAAGAGAGCAGTGTCTGATCGAAAGCTTTCACAGTGTAGGATGGACTATGACCCTGCAGGATGCCAAATGGATGATAGACAGGCTCTGCAGCAGCGGCATCAACTTCTTTGTCTTCCATGCCTTCTACTATACGATAGATTCGATTACAAAGCATGATGCGCCCCCATCCCAGTTTTTCCAGAATCCATATTGGAGGCACTACCGCAGCCTTGCGGATTATGTGGGCAGGATAGGAGCTTATACTTCCAATACAAGGGATACATGCAGCACGGCAGTGCTGGATCCGGTACCTACTATGTGGGCGCTGTTAGGTGATCCCTTCCAGGGTTTTCCATACAGGGGGGAGTCTGAGCCGGAGAGAAAAAGATGTGATGAGATCAGGGATAACTGGGTCTATACCACAAAGACACTGCTGTTAAACCAGCTGCAGTACAATCATCTGGATTCGGAGATGCTTGCGGATTTTGAAGTAAAGGATGGCCGGATTTCCATGGGAAATGCGTCCTACAGCCTGATCGTTGTTCCTCCAGCTTATTTTTATGAGAGAAAAGCACTGCAGAAGCTCAGAGAATTTGCAGAGTCCGGCGGTTCTGTTATCTTTCTGGGGAATCTGCCGTATATGTCTATTGATGCAGGATATACAGATGAGGAGGCCAGACGGGAGTGGCAGGAGCTGCTGCTTCAGAATAAGGAAAGAGTGACATTGATTCCGGCCAAAGGCCTTTTGAGTGAAGCACAGATTGAAGAAAGATATATAAGCAGAGTCAGGGAGATACTGGATGAACCTGTAGAGGTCAGACTGGATAATGACACTATGCGCAGATCCTTTATAACATCTGTGCGCAGGGATATGGACGGCAAGCTCTGCGTGTCACTGATCAACCAGGGACGGAACAGGGCAGAGGGAGAGCTTGTCAACAGGACGGGGAACAACATGTCTGTTACAGCACTCTCCATGGAGACAGGGGATGCCAGGTATATGGGTGAGTGCCGGGAGACATACAGATTCAGCGTTCCCGGGCTTGCAAGCATCTATCTGCGTCTGGAAGAGTGTGAACAGCGGGATGTGCAGCAGGATGAGCAAGCCGTACTGACCTTGCCGTCAGAACAGGAATTTGAAATAAGTATAGAAGGAAAAAATGTATACAGGCTGGCAGAATTTCTTGTGACGGCAGATGGAAGGAACTGGTGGGAGACAGAGGCAAAGACACTTATAGAGCAGTGTGCATCGGCGCCGGTGCTGGATGGAAGCCGCTATTCATATGAGAGTACATTTGGCACGCCGAAGCAGATACATATTTCCTATCCTGTAGACCTGACATATAAGACAACATTTTATCTGGACGCTGATATCCGTGATATGGAACTTCTCTGGGACAGAAGGGCAGTTACGGGAGTATACAGAATTTTTGTGAATGGAAGTCCTCTGAGGGAGGAGGATTTTTATCACCGTTTCATCAATGACCAGAATAATCAGCTCTGTGATATATCACGTCTCATAAGATCAGGTGAGAATGAAATAAAGATAGAAGTAACAGCCATGTCAGAATCGGACGGGGTGCGTGACCCGCTCTGTCTGCTGGGAAGCTTCGGAGTGCAGGACCTGCGGCTGACATCAATGCCCCACACTGCCAGGTTTGAGCCTGAATATACAAAGGGATTCCCATATTACAGCGGACATCTGCATTTTAAGACAAAGGCAGAAATACAGAAAGAAAATCTTCCCGAGGTGTTTCAGCTGCGTTTCGATTTTGAGGACAGATGCCTGGATTGCCTAAGTGTGAAAATAAACGGACACGACCTGGGAATAAGGGCATTTACTCCGTATGTGTGGGAATGCAGGAAGGAGTGGATCCGGGAGGATGATAATGAGATAGAGCTGGTCAGGACAAATACTCTGGCTAATATGCTGGATGGCACTTATTTCGACTATGACAGCCACAGGCTGGTGAATATATAGAGATATGCACAGGCTTTGCACCTGTGCAGGGCTAAGGAGAAAGAAAAAGATGGACAGAAAAGAGTTTCTGAGCAGTGAATATGGAATTGACTGCAGCGGTACGGTTCTGGTGACAGAGAAACTGCAGGCGCTGATTGATGATGCGGCGGCAGCAGGCGGACGTGCGGTACTTAAAAGAGGAACGTACTTAACAGGGGCCCTGTTCCTTAAAAGCGGGCTGGAATTTACTATGGAGGAGGGCTGCATCCTGAAAGGAACTACGGATGAGAGCCAGTATCCCCTGATAGAAACACGCGTTGCAGGCATAGAAATGAAATGGCCTGCGGCAGTGCTAAACTGTAATCATCAGAGAGGAGTCTCTGTCACGGGAAAAGGAGTGATTAACGGACAGGGCCCGTACTGGTGGGAGAAATACTGGGGAAAAGACAGGAAAGGAGGAATGCGCGGAGAGTATGATGCAAAAGGACTGCGCTGGGCAGCTGATTATGACTGTACCAGGGTCAGAAATGTTGTCATATTTGACAGCAGTGAAGTATTGCTGAAGGATTTTACATCAGAACAGTCAGGCTTCTGGAATGTACACATCTGCTACTGCAGCCATGTCCATGTAGATGGGATACGTATAGCGGGCAATGCCGGCAGCCCGTCCACAGACGGGATAGATATTGATTCCTCCTCCCATGTCCTTGTGGAAAATTGTGAGACCTCCTGCGATGATGACAGTATCTGCATTAAATCAGGAAGAGACGCCGACGGGCTGCGGACAGCCAGACCCTCACATCATATCACGATCCGGAACTGCAGGATTCATGCAGGTTTTGGAGTGACTCTGGGCAGCGAGCTTTCAGGGGGAATAGAAGATGTCATTATCCGGGACCTTCAGTATGAGGGCACAGACTGCGGTTTCCGCATCAAGTCATCAAGGCCGAGGCGCGGATATATAAAAAATATTCTTGTGGAAAACCTGCAGATGAAGAATGTGAAGTATCCCTTCCATATCTGTCTGGACTGGAATCCGGCTTACTGTACATGTGAGCTTCCGGATGGTTATGAGGGTGAAGTGCCGGAAAGCTGGAGGAAGCTGCTGGAGCCGGTGCCGGAGGATGAGCCTCTTACACATGTATCGAATATTACGGTCAGAAATGTAAGGGCGGAAAATGATGCCGGTTACTCAGGGATCAGCCGGGCTTTTGATATTGAGGGATACAGGGAGCAGCCCATAGAGTCTGTTAAACTCTCTGACATCCATATGTCAGTCAGGGAATTCGGGCGGATCAGCTATGTAAAGGAGCTTCAGATGGACCATGTGACAATAGAAGTGGCAGGAGACAGGGATACAGCCAATGATACTTATGACAACAGATAAGGGGCAGGGCTTAAGAATATGCAAATGGTTTTGCAGAGGGCATTAAATATTTTATACATAATCTCTAAACTTATTGAATTTACTTTAAGGCCTTCCCATGATTAAATAAGAGACATGAAATACAAAACGTTTTGTGTCAGAAAGAGAAAAGAAAGGTGAAAAAAATGCAAAAGAAACAGAAGACCGTTTTAACCCCATATCTTCTGATTTTACCGGCAGTGCTGTTCATCGGGTGTGTCATGATCTACCCGCTGTGTAAGGTCTTTTACCTGGCCTTCCAGAATTATAATCCGACTATGCCGTTCCTGAATGGCTTCTGCGGGATTGACAATTTTGTCAAAATACTGACTACCGGTGAATTCTATTCCGCACTTCTCGTATCCCTGAAATGGGTTGTGTCAGAAGTCGGGCTTCAGCTGGTATTCGGAATGATAGTGGCCCTGATCCTGAATCAGAGCTTCAGAGGCAGAGGATTTTTCAGGGCAATGACCTTTGTGCCCTGGGCAATGTCAGGAGTGCTGACAGCAGTGCTCTTCAGCCTGATATTCAATGAGAATTTCGGAGTCCTCAATGATATCCTTAGAAAACTGGGAATCATAAAGGAAAATGTGGCATGGCTGGCAAATTCAAAGACAGTGCTGGGTTCAGTAGTAGTGGCAGAGCTGTGGAGAGGTATCCCCTTCTTTGCAATCAGTCTGCTGGCTGCCATGCAGGGACTCTCACAGGATATCTATGAAGCGGCAAAGGTGGACGGATGTACAAGGTTTCAGACCTTCCGCAAGATCACTCTTCCCCTGCTGAAAAACACAATAGTACTCACAACACTGCTCCGTACCATTTGGGAATTTAACAGTGTGGATCTGATCTACAGCCTGACAGGAGGCGGACCGGTGGGAAAGACAACAACCCTCAGCATGCTGATCGCCAACCAGGCGCTTACCACAAATAATTATGGTTACGGCTCCGCAATCTCAGTCATCAGTTTCTTTATCCTGGCAATTGTGGCAGTCATCTATATTAAGGCTTCAGGATTTGGAAAGGAGAGTGATGAGTGATGAAAGAAAAGAAAAGAGTGATTGTTTTTCTGCGCTGGCTCCCGCTTATAGCGATTAACATCTTTGTCCTGTTTCCAATCTACTGGGCGGTGAACACATCATTTAAGGGGGAAGGAGAGATCCTTGGCAAGCCAATTACTTATCTGCCAAAGGTCCCGATCATCTCCAACTTTGTAGAAGCCTGGAAGAATGTAGGGTTTGATAAATATTTCGTAAACAGCTTGAAAGTAAGCTTCATATCAGTTATCTTTATCGTAGTTGTTGCGATCATGGTTGGTTATGCCCTGACCCGCTACAAATTTAAAGGCAAAGGAGTTTTTATGGGTCTGCTTCTGGCAGTCCAGTTTATTCCGGCGGCAGTGCTGCTTGTACCGCTTTTTAACACCTTCAAGACAATGCATCTGGTGGGAAGCCACCTGGCTCTGATCGTGGTGAATGTCACATTCCAGCTTCCTTTCTGCTGTATCCTGATGAAGGGTTTTATAGAGGGCGTGCCCATAGCTCTGGAGGAGGCCGCCATGATCGACGGCTGCAGCAGGATGCAGGGGATTGTCCGTGTAGTGATCCCCATGCTGGTTCCGGGAATCATAACAGTGGCAGCTTTTGCACTGATAGGCTGCTGGAATGAGTTCCTGTTTGCAATGATGTTTTTAAATGACCCTGATATGTATACAGTCCCTATAGGACTGAAGATGATGCAGGGCGAGTACGGCGTACACTATGGAGCTATGGCTTCAGGGGCTATCATTGCCATGATCATTCCGGTCGCATTATTTGCCTACCTGCAGAAATACCTGGTGACAGGGCTGAGCGCAGGCGCTGTGAAGGGCTGATCATAGGACGGGATTAAAAGGATTTAGTATATTATAATCCAGTATATTGTTATCTGGTATATAAAGATTTAGAATATCAAAACTTAGGATATTAAAATAATAATGTTAAGATAAAGCGAGGTAAAATAATGAAAAAGAAATTTATATCAGCTATTCTCTGTGGAGTACTTGGGATTTCAATGATTTCCGGATGCGGCAGTTCAGAAGGTGATAAAGAGAGCCAGAGGCAGACAGCGTCCAAAAGCGCGGCAGACAGCGGTGATGTTGTGGAGATCACCTTCTGGGACAATTATGCGGATACAATACGTACAGAATTATATGGTAAGCTGATCAGCCAGTTTGAGGAAGAAAATCCTGGCATAAAGGTAAAATATGTGCCTCTTCCGGCAGATCAGGCGAAATCTAAATACGATGTGGCGATCCAATCTGAGACAACACCTGACTGCGGAGTTACATACCAGTACTGGCTGAACGATTTTATTGTGCAGGATGCCCTTCTTCCGCTGGATGACTACATGTCCTCCTGGGATAAAAAAGATGAGCTGCTGGAGACATTCCAGAACAGCATCAAGGAAATGTCCCCGGACGGAAAGACATACGGCCTTGCCCAGACTGTGACGATCCCTGCTGTCTGGTATAATACAGATATCTTTACAAAAGCTGATACAGAGATTCCCCAGTCCTGGGATGAAATACTCGCCGCAGTAGAAAAGACTACTGATAAGGAAAATGGAGTTTATGGTTTCTCCATCCGCGGGGGTGCAGGAAGTTCACAGCAGTTTGAACAGATGATGTACCAGTATTCAGGAATCACAGAAATGTTTGATGAAAACGGAAATTCCACCATCAATGATCCGGCTCATGTAGAATTCCTGGATAAGTTTGCAAAACTGTACAATGTATACACACCGGAAAGCGATATCACAAATGCATCAACTGAGATGATCTCAGCATTTGATTCAGGATCGGCCGCTATGATATTCCATAATATCGGTTCCTATGGACAGCACAGGGATACACTGGGAGAAGGAAAGTTCGGCGCTCTTGTAAACCTGAAATCTATCCAGGATACAAATGTCATTGTGTCAAATGGAGCTACTACCTTGTCTGTATTCAAAAATACAAAGCATCCGGAAGAGACTTTTAAGTTTGTAAGCTGGCTCACAGAGCACAGCGCTGACAGCCAGTTCAATGAGAAGATCGGTCAGGTTCCCTGTAATAAAGAGGCATTGAAGGATGAATGGGTACGGAAATCCCTGCCCATCAAAGAATCAGCGGACGCTCTTCTTGATGAAAATACGAAGATTGCAACTCTTCCAATCAACGTGACAGGTTATTTTGACCTCCACCAGAATACGCTTGCAAAAGAATTCCAGAATGTCCTGTTAGGAAATACAACAGCTCAGGAATATCTGGATAACTGGGCATCTGAGATGACCAGGCTGAAAAAGCAGTACGATGAAAAAGTAGTACAGAAATAATTTCATGTAACATAGTCCGGGCCGGCGCCTTTGTCACAGACAGTGACAAGGGGCGCCGGCTTTTGCATATTTTATAGAAAACTTTGTTCCTTGAAGCGGCAGTAATTCTATGTTAAACTGTAATAATTACGTTTGATCAATTGACAGGAGATGTATAATTATGAAAGAAAACGGACAAAAAGATCTAAAGAGCCAAAAAGGAAAACGGACGCGCATGCGCCGGGTGCTGACAGCGCTGGCTGTTGTGGCCCTGGTGCTGGTATGTACTGCCGGAGTCTGCTTTTTATATGTGAATGATTATTATCACAGAACAGGAGATGTGCCCGGATATCTGGAAGATACTGATCAGGTAAAGGTAAGTGAATTTGAGTACGGGCTGTTTTTCGATGGAAGCGGGGAGGATACAGCATTCATCTTTTACCCCGGAGCCAAGGTTGAATATACGGCATATGCACCTCTGATGCAGAAACTGGCCTGTCAGGGGATTGACTGTTTTCTTGTCCATATGCCCGGCAATCTGGCAGTGCTCGGACAGGACAGGGCAGACAGTATTCTGGATTCCTTTGATTATGAGCACTGGTATATTGGAGGTCATTCTCTGGGAGGAGCCATGGCAGCATCTTATGCAGCATCTAATCTTGATAAGTTTGACGGTGCAGTACTGCTTGGAGCATATCCCACTAAGAGCCTTAAATCAGAAGCCTTTGCTGTGTTATCTGTATATGGAAGTGAGGATACTGTTATAAACAGAGAAAAACTGGAAGCCGGCAGGGAGTATATGCCTCAGGATTATAATGAGGTTTGCATACAGGGTGGAAATCATGCCCAGTTTGGAAATTATGGGGAGCAGGATAAGGACGGAACTGCAGCAATCAGCAGGGAAGAACAGCAGGAGCAGACTGTCAGCGCAATAGCAGAGATGGTAAGAGGGCAGTGACAGTCTCTGCCGCCGGTTCTTTTTTGGGAAGCGGCTTCTTATACCTGATGTTTTACAGCAAAAAAAATCGAGAATCTTTAGGCGCTCAGGCTGTATTATGGATAGCATAAGGAGGCAGAGAAAATGAAGGAACAAATAGAAGCTGTTCAGCGGATGCAGGATTATATAGAAGAACATCTGGCGGAAAATATCACTTTTGCAGATCTGGCTAAAGTATCTCTTTTTTCCCCATGGTACTCTTACCGTCTGTTTACTCAATGGACGAATCAGACCCCGGCCGATTATATCAGAAGGCTCAGGCTTTCCAGGTCAGCTCTGAAGCTGAGGGATGAATCCTGCAAGATCATAGATGCAGCGTTTGAACTTGGCTTTGGCAGTGTAGACGGTTATCAACGGGCATTCTTCCGCGAATTCGGCTGCAATCCAAGGGAATATTCTTTAAACCCTGTTCCTCTGTATCTCTTTACCCCTTATGGAGTTAAATACCGGGTCAGCAGAGAGGAGAAGACGATGGAAAACGTAAGGAATGTATTTGTACAGGCAATTGAAAAACCAGAGAGGAAAGTGATCGTTAAACGGGGAGTAAAAGCCAAAGACTATTTCGCATATTGCGAAGAAGTAGGATGTGATGTGTGGGGACTTCTGACAAGCATCAGATCTATCAGCGGAGAACCAGTATGTATGTGGCTTCCTCAGGCGTATATCAGGCCGGGAACCTCCCAGTATGTACAGGGAGTGGAAGTTTCCATAGATTATGACGGGGTGATCCCGGAAGGTTTTGAGGTAATAGAGCTTCCGGCAGCCAGATATCTCATGTTTAAAGGCGAACCCTTCAAAGAAGAGGAATACTGCCAGGCAATAGAGGAGATCCAGAAGGCTGTGGAAAAATACGATCCCCAGGAGATAGGAGCCAGCTGGGATGAATCAAATCCCCGTATTCAGCTGGAGCCTGTGGGCTCAAGAGGGTATATAGAGCTTTGGCCGATTAAATAGCAGTTTCAAAAAAGAAAACATATCCGGACTAAATTATACCGAAAGTCCGGATATGTTTTCTTTTTTTGAAAATAATAAGATTATCCATTGACAAATAGGTAGATATAGACTATGATTTTTATATACCCATACGGGGTATGAGTAATTCCGCGGGCAGCGAGTTTAATAATAAATAATAACAGGAAGAGAGGTATTCTTATATGAAAACAGAGGTATATATGATCTCGGGCATGACATGCGCATCATGCAGCAGCGCTGTTGAACGGGTTACCAGAAAGATACCCGGCGTAGAACACAGCGAAGTGAATCTTGCCACAAATAAGCTGACAATTACGTATGATGAAGCGTCAGTGACTCCTGATATGATCATCTCCAAAGTTGACAGGGCCGGTTTTGGCGCTGAACAGTTTGTGGAGAAGCCCAGGGAGGAGATAGAGAAACAGGAGGAGGAAAAAGAAGAAGCCCTGCATGTTATGAAAAGGCGGCTTATCATAAGTATAGTTCTGGCGGTTCCTCTGCTGTATCTGTCCATGGGCCACATGCTTCCATTTCCTCTGCCCCTGCCGGGTTTTCTGGATATGCATAAAAGTCCTGTAAATTTTGCGCTGGCACAGCTTATTTTGACAACATTTGTGCTCATCTGCGGCAGAAAGTTTTATATAGTGGGATTTAAGACACTTTTTAAGGGACATCCGAATATGGATTCACTTGTGGCAATAGGGACAGGAAGTGCCTACATCTACAGTATCATAAATACGATCATGATCCCGAGATCACATATGTATGTAGAAAATCTTTATTACGAGTCAGCGGCTGTAGTTGTCACCCTGGTAATGCTGGGAAAATATATGGAGAGCAGAAGCAAGGGAAAGACCTCGGAGGCGATCCAGAAGCTTATGCAGCTGGCGCCTGACACGGCCATACTCCTGAAGGACGGACAGGAATCAGAAGTGCAGGCTTACATGGTGAAGAAGGGGGACATCCTTGTGGTGCGCCCCGGAAGCAGAGTGCCGCTTGACGGGATCGTCGTCAAAGGCGGCAGCAGCGTGGATGAATCTATGCTGACAGGTGAAAGTATTCCGGTAGAGAAGCAGCCCGGAGATGAAGTGATCGGCGGCAGCGTAAATTATAACGGCGCCATGCAGATAGAAGTAACACATGTGGGAGAAGACACTACACTCTCCAAGATCATCAGGCTCATGGAAGATGCCCAGGGCAGAAAAGCGCCGATCTCCAAGCTGGCTGACAGAGTGGCGGGATATTTTGTACCGGCTGTCATACTCATAGCAGTTATAGCGGCGGCAGGCTGGGCACTGGCGGGACATGATATTTCCTTTGTCCTAACGGTTTTTGTCTCTGTTCTTGTCATCGCCTGCCCTTGTGCGCTGGGACTTGCCACTCCTACAGCTATTATGGTAGGGACTGGCGTGGGAGCCAATAACGGTGTTCTGATCAAAAGCGGAGAAGCGCTGGAGATCACACATAAGATAGATACAGTAGTATTGGATAAGACAGGGACAGTTACAGAGGGAAAACCGCGGGTCATTGAAATAATTCCGGAAGGCATGACACAGCAGGAACTGCTGTCCGCAGCAGCTGCATGTGAGAATACATCAGAGCATCCTCTGGGGCGCGCCATAGTGGAGGAAGCCAGGGAAAGAAAGATACCGTTCCCGGAGCCTGAAGAATTTGAAAGCCTTACGGGAAAAGGGATACGTGCAGTGCTCCAGGGCAGGGAGGTCTATATAGGGAATGACAGGATGATGGAGGAATTATCTGTATCCACAGCAGGTATGGACAGTCTTGCTGAGAAAATTGCCGAAAAGGGTCAGACGCCTATGTTTGTTGTAATAGATAAGACTTTGGCAGGGATCATCAGCGTGGCGGATACTGTAAAACCAACGAGTGCAGAGGCAATAGACCAGATAAAAAAACAGGGTGTAGAGGTTTATATGCTTACAGGGGACAACAGGCGCACGGCAGATTACATTGGAAAACAGGTGCATGTAGATAAAGTAATCGCGGAGGTTCTGCCGGGAGACAAGGCATCAGTTGTAAATGAATTGCAAAAGCAGGGAAAAAGAGTTATGATGGTAGGTGATGGGATTAATGATGCACCAGCCCTGGCGCAGGCAGATATCGGCGCGGCCATAGGAAGCGGAAGCGATATCGCCATGGAATCCAGCGATATAGTCCTGATGAAATCAGATCTGAAGGATGTTTACAAGGCAATCAAACTGAGCAAGGCTACAATACGGAATATCAAGGAAAATCTGTTTTGGGCATTCTGCTTCAATACATGCGGTATTCCAGTGGCGGCAGGCGTGCTGTATATATTTGGAGGGCCGCTGCTTAACCCGATGATCGCAGGCCTGGCCATGTCATTTAGTTCAGTGTTTGTTGTCAGCAATGCGCTGAGGCTCAAAAGAGTAAAATTATAGGTAACTATAATGACGAACTGCCGCCGGCGGACGTCATAGAGGAGGTGGAGTATGACAGAAGAGAGCTGCTGCCATAAGCAGAAGCACAGAGATGATAAGGAATATAAGGATCTGGTGCACCGCCTGAACAGGATAGAAGGCCAGATCAGGGGGATCAGGAATATGGTTGATGAGGAACGTTACTGTGTTGATATCCTGACACAGGTGTCAGCGGTCCAGTCCGCCCTTAACAGCTTTAATAAAATCCTGCTTTCAGATCATATCAAGACATGTGTGGTGGAAGATATCAGAGGCGGCAATGAAGAAGTTGTTGATGAACTGTGCAAAACGATCCAAAAACTTATGAAATAGATCTGACACTAAAATAGTAAATGAAAAAAGGAGAATATATTATGACAACAGTATTAAATGTAGAAGAGATGCACTGTGAAAAATGCGTAGAAAGAATCACAAAAGCTATGACAGCGGCTGGCCTGGACTTTAAAGTGAGTCTTGCTGACAAGACAGTAACCATAGAAGGATGCGACCACTGTGTGGCAAAAGCTAAAGAAATACTTGACGATCTGGGCTTTTGATAGAAGATTATTAATTTTCACGAAATTAGATTTTTTTTATAGTAAATTTTCTCAAATGGTGATATACTAATCACAAGATACAAGTTCAGCTAGATATTATAAAAGAAAGGACGTGCGTGAAATGAATAAATTAGAAGATTTAATTGCAAGCTTACAGAAAAAAGAAGATGAGCAGCACAAAAATACAGTATTATGGATACTGGCAATTATTGGAGCCGTAGCTGCAGTGGCAGCTATTGCATATGCAGTATACCGTTACTTCACACCAGATTATCTGGAAGATTTTGAAGATGATTTCGATGACGATTTCGATGATTACTTCGATGATGCAGATGACAGTGAAGAAGAGGATCAGACAGAGGAATAAAGCTGGTATCAGATTTGAAGCCGGCAGGACTGAGGTAAGCTGCCGGTTGATAAGAGAGATTATTGCCTATAGTAAAGTAGGATGAAGGAGCTGCATGGTGCAGCTCCTTTTTCTTCTATAGGAAACTCCGTTTCCTATAGAAGAAACCACTCCGGGAGGATGCGCAGTCTGGCTCAACGTTTATACTTTTTCGCCACAATCAAACCTGCAGAGAGAATGACAATCGAAATGGCAAGCCATATCCATTCATTGGGGCCGGCTGAAGAAGTAACTGCACCTTTCATGTCAAAGGAAGGCTTACTGCCGGGTATTTCCGGATTACCGCCGGAGGGATCATTTGCATTTATATCTCCCGCTGAGTCTGAAGAATCGGATGGTGCGGGTATTGCTTTATTGCCGGAGGACTGCCCCATAAAATTATCAGAGAAATCATCCGGGAGATTTGAAGGATCGAATCCCTCGGGCATTTCTCCTGTAAAATTTTCGGGCATATTCTCGGGCATATTCTTGGGCATATTCTCGGACATATTCTCGGACATATTCTCGGACATATTCTCGGGTATATTTTCGGGCATATTTTCCGGCATATCTTTTGGCATATTTTCGGGCATATTTTCCGGCATATCTTTTGGCATATTTTCGGGCATATTTTCCGGCATATCTTTTGGCATATTTTCCGGCATATCCTCCGGCATATTCTCCGGAAAGCCTGGCATATCTCCCCCAAAACCACCCATGCCGCCTCCCATGGAACCCATGTCTGAGAGTGTAATAGCGGAAGCATCCACATAGCTCATGTTGTTGGTAGTTTCCGTGTTTTCAAGCTGCATGGAAATGCTTTCACTTCGCATTTCACAGAATTGACGGAGGGTTTGGACACCCAATTCAAATTCTTCGCAGGTATAAAACGCGGTGGGATCCTCTTCCACATAGGGTTTGATCAGATTATAAGTATTGTTGATAATGTCCGTAATATCCGTGGTTTCAATGAATTCGGAGAAATACTGATGATACAGCTGGGTGTATTCCTCGTTTTCAAAAATCCAATTCAGCATAGGCCTGTCGGAGGAACCTCCGGAAACCGGGGTGTCGATGGGGGTGTTGACTGTGGTGGTTGCGTCTCCGGCGCTGAATGTGCC
Organism: Murimonas intestini; assembly: GCA_003148945.1. Classification (GTDB taxonomy): domain Bacteria; phylum Bacillota; class Clostridia; order Lachnospirales; family Lachnospiraceae; genus Murimonas; species Murimonas intestini. Next base: position 197,105 of record QGGY01000005.1, read on the forward strand.
AAACCCGAGGTTATAGTCCCACGGGATCATGGCCAGCCGGCTGTCTTCTTCATAAAGATAATAGTTGTGGACCATCATGCCGGTATAACTGTCATCGTTGCAGACGTAGTTATGAACTACAAAATAACGAATCACTTGATCAATGTCAATCACAGATTCAATGTCCTCACCGTTGGACAACTTTTTCAGAGCTTCAATCAGACGCCTTTGGTCGGCTTCGGTAATATCAGTTTTTGCATTGTTCCAGATATTAGAATAGCTGTCAAGCTGATCGTCAATATATTGCAGCTTCACATCGGAAGAACCCATTCCAAAGCCGCCTCCGAAACTGAAACCACCACTTCCTTCAGTGCCAAACATGGCAGACGGATCAAAATCCATACCGTTACCGCGTCCGCCGCCAAAATTCATGCTGTCCGGTTTATAGAGTTCTCCGTAGCCGGAGCCGTAATTGCGCTCTAAAAAGGCTTCCTCCACACCTTCAACGGCCAGATACAGTCCCCAATCTTCCCCATTGACCGTAATATAGATGAAACTGCACAAAGAGGAATTCACTCCAAATTTGCCCATCATAGTATAGGTTAAATAGTCCTTCATCATGGTAGAATCCTGGATCAAATTATTCAGACTCAGTTTGTCCAGACCGTGATAGGATTTAGTGCTGTCGTACTTGTCAAACTCAATCTTGAAGCTGTAGCGTTCACTGCCGAGGGTAGCTACCGTAGACAGGGAGGTGTTGCCTTTTGCGCGAATCCCTACATTTTTGCAGGCTTCCCCATCAATCACTACATTGGCTGCATAGTATTCCTCACTTGTGGCATTCGCAATGAATTCATCCCAGTTGTTCATGACAATATCAATGTTATGAACCCTTGTGTTGTCAAATAAGCGGTCTTCGTATCCCATGGTGTGCTCCATTGCTTCAATACCAAGTGACGCACCGTTCAAGAACAGAATTGTAACGGCCAGCGTCAGAACTGTGACGACCCATGCAATTCTTTCAAAATGTTTACTTCCTGACATAGTTTACCCCATATAATCACCGTTGTAAGAGACAATGGCTGCGCTGTTAACACCGGGCATCTCTGAGAGAATATTTATAAAATCGGTATCATCGTCCTTCAGGCGGACTTCAATGTTCAGTTCAACAGCGCCCTTTACAGCGGATTTGCTTTTAATTGTTGACCGGGTTACAGTTTTTGCGAGAAATTCTTTTATTTTTATCTCCGCATCGTGATTTGTACAGCGCAGAACCACAATATAAGGATGAGTATTGGATTTCTTGTTGACAAATACCAGCAGTATGATACCAATGCAGATGCTGCCGATAATAGCCAGAGGAATCATTCCGGCGGCTAAAATAATGCCTGCTCCGATAGACCAGAACAGGAATGCAATGTCCAGCGGGTCTTTAATGGCAGTGCGGAAACGGACGATAGACAGAGCGCCTACCATACCCAGGGACAGGACTACATTGGAGGTTACAGCAAGGATTACGATAGACGTAATCATAGTCAGAGCGATCAATGTTGTACCAAAGCCTGCGGAATACATTACGCCGCGGTAGGTTTTCTTATAGACAAGAAAAATAAACAGTCCAATGCCAAAGGATAGTATAATGGTCAGAATCATATCAAAGATACTGATTGAAGATATATTTTCCAGAAAACTTGATTTGAAAATATCACTAAAAGTCATAGTCGGGTTTCTCCTTTATGTTGTAAATTTTATTCATACATACGGCAGACCGCATATTTTGAAAATGCTGTACTGCGTCTGCCTTCGAGCTGTACAATATCACGAATAATATCGGGCAAAAAGCTGTCCCACTTCACTTCCAGGATACAGGGATCACCCTGTATGGGGATGGTCGTGCAATTGGGGGCTAAGAAGTCAGTACAGCGAAGTCCGGTTCGAATGTTGTAATCCAGAGTAACGCGGACATTGCCGGGATCAAACACAAATGGCTCACGGGTGTAGTCAACAATCACTTTTGCCGCCAGGCCTTCAGCACAGATCCGGGTATAAAACCTGAGTATTACTTCGTCAGTGCTCGCGGCCATCCAGCGGGTATCGCCATTTACGATTGCCTGTGCCTGCTCTGGGGTGAGTAAAGCGTAATCCTTACAGCCAAGCTCACCGTGTTTGAACTTTCGTTCCAAGTGAATGACAGAGGGGTCATTGTTGTAGAGACGAATCCGATATTTTTCACGGATGTTCACACCGTCCAATTTTTCCCGCAATACTTTATCATCCAGATTATCAAAGTACAGGCTGCGAATCTCATATTGCCCATTTCTGGCATGAATGTCCGGCATCATAACGACTTTCAGCTTTTGCCGTAAAATCAGCATATCCAGATTGCTGATCTCATGCTTTACTTCATGTCTGTATTGCATGTGGCATTCCTCCTTTCTATTCTCATTATAAAAGCCGAACCTATGAGCAACATTAGAAAAACCTTCCCACATGTGAATACTTGCGGAAAGGTTTGTGAACATTTTGTGAAATTGTATTAAAAGAAGGCAGTAAAGCGGATTTTCCCTGTTTCAGGATACTCTGCCGTCAGTTTTCCGCCGAAAGTCTCTGCAATGGCACGTGCGGCAGAAAGCCCAATCCCATATCCGGAGGAGGCACTGTTCTGTGTCCTGGCATCATCCCCGCGGTAGAACCGCTCAAAGAGCCGTTCGGGGTCAGTGCCGTGGGGATTCTCACAGGTGTTTTCTTCCAAAATTTTAATATGTACTCCTTCGGTACGCACGGAAAACAAAATCGTTCCGCCCTCCGGGGTATATTTTACGGCGTTGTCCAGCAGGATGGATATCATTTGCATAAAGGTCTCCATGTGTATCTGCATCAAAATATGGGGCTGAATTTTTGCGGACAGTGTAATTTGTTTTTCTGACGCGGAATCTTCATAGGCCGAAAATATCCCGCAGATCAGTTCGCTGATATCCACCGTTTCTGTGGGGAGCTTCACCTCTTCATCCAACTTGGCAAGGGTCAGGAGATTCGTCATAAGGACATTCAGCCGCTGGGTTTGAAGCCGGATATTCTTGCTGTACTTTGTTTCTCCATGAATCAGCGCAGAGGCATCATTGTTGGATTGGATGATCGCCAGGGGCGTTTTTAGCTCGTGTCCGGCGTTTGTTATAAACTGCTTTTGTTTTTCTATCCCTGCGATGATTGGACGAACAAACCGGCTGGAAAACATAACTACAAATAATAAAATCACAAGCCAGCATATCACTGCGATTACGGAGGATACGCTCAGTACCATAATAAAAATGCTGATCTGTGCTGAAATCTCCATGAAGAAAATCAACCGGTCTGTGCCCAGCTGCTTCACCTCATATTTGTATCCGTCAATTTTGCCTGAGGTACCGGTAATCTGCCCGGCATATTGTATTGCCTGTTCCGTGTCGACTGATGATATCTGGTCGATATTAACATCAAGAACATTGCCGTTAGTATCTGTATGAACTATGAAAAAGAGGGCTGATTTTACAGCATCCATATCCGGCGCCGGCATAAATGGCCATTGGTCAGGAAAATCCATCGGTAAGGGCATTCCGTCAGCATTAACTAAAGTGTGTAATATGGAATCCGATTGTCTGTCCAGAATAATCCAGCTAAATCCATTAATAGCCCCAATCAATACTATCAGAAGAATGGTAACTGCAGACATGGCAAAGAGAATAAATTTCTTTCGCAGTGTTTTCATCATATAGGAATCTCCAAACGGTAGCCGATATTTCGTTTTGACACGATCTCCACGCCGGAGTTCATAGCGGCAAGCCTTTTGCGAAGATAGGAGATATAGAGCCAAACGCTGTTGATATCGGCTTTTGCATTATAGCCCCAGGCTTTTACCAGCAAGTCCTCGGAGGAAAGAAAAATTTTGTGATTTGCCATCAGCTGTTCCATCAGACGGTATTCTTGCTTGGGCAGTATAAATTCCATATCCCCGCAGGACAGTGAACCGGACTGTATATTCAGGGTCAGGTCGCCAAAGGAAAGCAGATCGGGGTGGAATACTTCCCGCCGGCGCAGCATGGAACGGATACGGGCCAGTAATTCGCCCATATCAAAGGGTTTCGGTAAATAATCATCTGCTCCCATGTCCAGCCCCCGGATGCGGTCTTCAATCTGTGTCTTTGCTGTAAGAAGCAAAATTGGAGTTTTACACCCGTTTTTCCGCAGGGCAGAGACAACATCAATCCCGTCCCGCCTGGGCATCATGATATCCAGGATAATACCATCATAGCCGCCAGTCAGGGCGTAATCATATGCATCCTCGCCGTCGTACACGGCGTCAACAATATATTTATGATAAGTAAGGATGTCCACCACCGCTTCGGAAAGCGGCCGTTCATCCTCCGCGTAAAGCAATTTCATAGCATTCTCATCCTTTGTCTTATTAGATTTTATGCTGTGCGGCGTTAAGCCTGGACAATAAGCATACTGTCTCCACGTGTGCCGTACCAGGGAACATGTCCACAGCGACAGCTTTAACAGCCCGGTAACCTCTGCCCTGGAGTACTTCCAGGTCTCTTACAAGGCTTGTGGGTTTACAGGAGATATATACGATGCGGTCAACTCCAAAGTTGATTATCTTTTCGAGTGCCTTGGGATGGATGCCGTCTCTGGGCGGGTCCAGAACAATGAGATCAGGTTTATCTGTTACGTTGTCGATCACCTTCAGAACGTCTCCAGCAATAAATTCGCAGTTTTCCAGGCCATTGAGAGCTGCATTTTCCTTGGCGGCGGCTACAGCTTCCTCCACGATCTCCACGCCTACGACTTTTTTAGCCACAGGGGCCAGAATCTGAGCTATTGTTCCTGTTCCGCTGTACAGGTCAAATATTACCTTATCCTTAGTTTCCCCCACATAGGAGCGTGCTGTCTCATACAGAACTTCCGCACCAAGGGAATTCGTCTGAAAGAAGGAGAAGGGTGATATCTTGAAATTAAGCCCAAGCAGAGTTTCATAGAAATAATCTTTTCCGGTTAAAATTTCTGTTCTGTCATTCTGTACAACATCAGCCAGGCTGTCATTTTCAGTATGCAGGATGCCGACAATACAGCCCTCCAGTTTCAGCCTCAGAAGCTTCATGACAAGCATATCCAGATTATGCTCTTCCTGGGTAGTGGTGACAAGATCCACGAGGATCTCTCCTGTTCTGGCGCCCTTGCGCACCAGCAGATGCCTCAGGTAGCCTTTATGGGTGAGTTTGTGGTAAAAAGTCATGCTCTGTTCACTGCAGAAGCTTAAGACACATTTCAGTATTTTATTATAGTCCTTATCTACGATCTTACACTCGGGGACGCTTACTATGTCATAAAAACTGCCGCGTTTATGCATACCGAGAGCCAGCGGGCCGTCCTTTACTTCATCCCCAAAAGAAAACTCCATTTTATTGCGGTAGCTGTTCTGCTTTGGACTGGCCTTGATTCCCTCAAATTCCAGTTCACTGCACACTCCGTCCAGCAGCTCGCGCACCTGAGCCTCTTTGATCTCCAGCTGTTCCTTATAAGGCAGGTTCTGGTAAATGCATCCTCCGCATGTTCCAAAATGGATGCATGCAGGCGGGATCTCCAGCGGTGATGGCTCCAGGATCTCCAGAAGCCGTCCCTCGGCCTTCCCTTTCCTGATTTTATTGACAGAAAAACGTACCTTTTGTCCCGGAACGCCATTTTTTACGATGACCTCACGTCCATCTGCCTCAACGATACCTTTATTAGGAAATTTTACTTCTCTGATGGTTCCTTCTAAAATCTGTCCCTTTTTCACAATATCTCCTCACAGTACTTTCTTTTTGATTTTTTATTATCATAACACATTTTTCTTTTTACGACTATCCCCATTGTGAAACGCTACTGGTCAGGGAGTGAACACCCCGAATTAACTTTATCAATACGGGCTGCTGTGATATAATGAGCAAAAGGAAGGAGAGAGAAAATGAAGAGGAAAGTAGACAGAAATGTTATCATAAGGCTTTGCCTGCCGCAGTTTGCGGTGGGTCTTTTTACAGCTATGCTGAATAATTATTTAATTTATTTTTACCAGCCCACAAAAGAATCGGGGCTGCCCACACTGATCACCCAGGGCGTTGTTATTTTTGGCATTTTAACAGTGATTGGATTCATTAAGGCAGTGGGCCATATCATTGACGCCGTTACTGATCCCCTGATTGCCTCCCGAAGTGATAAGAGCCGGCACAAGGATGGGCGGCGTATTCCAATGATGAAAGCTGCCGCTGTGCCATTTGGCCTGTGTGCGCTTCTTATTTTCTGTGTGCCGTCTGATGGCCCGGGGATTGTGAATTCAGTCTGGATAGCTGTTTTTCTGTGGGGGTATTATCTGTTTTATACTTTATATATGATTCCGCACAATGCTTTGATCCCTGAGATGATCCAGGAGGGGGCCATGCGGGTGAATGCGTATACAGTCAGCTCCTTTTTCTTTGTGACCGGGAGCGCGGCAGGATATGTGACTCCGCTCATTGTAAATGGCTGGAAGAGTGCGGGGTTTGAACCCCTGGCTGCGTGGAGGATAACTTTTCTTATTTTTACGGTAATAGGAATTATACTGCTGCTGGTTCCTGTTTTTACTATACGTGAAAAAGAATATGTGCAGTCTGTGCGGCCAAATGTCACTCTCACAGAATCATTAAAACATGCTTTTTCCAGCAGGCATTTCAGGTGTGTTACCCTGGGGCAGCTGCTGGAGAATACAGGGATGGCTTTTTTTCAGGCGTGCATTATGTATTATGTGACTTCACTTATGGGACTGCCGGAGACATCATCCGTCCTCATACTGGCTATATCAATAGCAGGTTCGCTCCTTCTGTACCCCTTTATTAACAAATGGGCAAAACGGAGAGGCAAGCGGCTGCCGATTATTGCAGGCTGTATTGTATTTACTGTGGCTGAACTGGCGATCTGTGTCAGCGATTTTATGCCGGGCAATAAAATGGTTATGGCATGTATATTTGCATTGTTTGTTTCATTTCCATTTGCAGTGCTCAATGTACTTCCAGGTTCAATGATGGCAGATGTGATCCAGTATGACACAGTCACTACAGGCGTGAACCAGGAGGGGATTTTTGGAGCAGCCAGAAGCTTTGTAGTGAAAATGGGCAATTCTCTTGCAATCATGATAGTTCCTTCCCTTACAGTAATAGGGGCGGCGGCAGGTGAAAATGTAGGAAGGGCAGGGCTGAAATACACGGCCATAGCAGGCGGGATATTCAGTTTGCTGGCTGTGCTGGCCTTTTTAAGATATGAGGAAAAAGAAGTTTTAGAAACTATAAATGCAGACAGGAGCAAATCATGATAATGCAGCTCCTGAGGCTGAAAGGATACCGGGATGGCGATTTTTATCTTAATAACAATATTGTGTATATTAATTATTCTGCTGGCTGTTGTGACAATAAGAGCTGTTTTATGCAAAGTGTCGGCCAGAAGCCTGAAAGAGAAAGAAAAAAAGGGTACACCTGAGTCGGAAGAGTATTATTCAAAGCGGCTTGCCAGGCTTATCTCCTGCGAAACTGTTTCACATAAAGATTCGTATGATGATACAGAGTTTTCAAAGCTCAGGACAGTTATACAAGAACTTTTTCCAGTCATGTCACGCAGAGCCAGTCTCAGGATCTTTGGGGATGACTGTTATGTATACATGATACCGGGCAGGGATACTGCGCGCAATGTCATGGTTATGTCTCACCATGATGTGGCGCCTGTCAGCGGCGGGTGGAAATATCCCCCTTTTTCGGGGAAAGTGGCAGAAGGGTGCATATGGGGGCGTGGGACAGTAGATACGAAGACACCTCTCTTTGCAGAATTCTCTGCAATTGAGGAGCTCCTTAATGAAGGCTTTGAGCCAGCCTGCAACATCTATCTGGCTTCTTCACATAATGAAGAGATCGCAGGTGACGGAATCCCTCTGGCAGTTTCATACTTTAGGAAAGAAGGGATCAGGTTTGAATGGATACTGGATGAAGGCGGTGCAGTTATAGATGCGCCTATGAGCGGAATTTCATGTAAATGCGCCATGCTTGCTGTACATGAAAAGGGCAGGCATACTATAAACCTGACTGCGGGAAAGAGCAGCGGACATGAAGGCCTTATGGCAAAAACAGATACTCCGGAGGTGCGTATGGCCTCTTTCATAAGCAGGGTCCACAGCCATCCGCCGTTTATCCGCAGGATCTCCCCGCAGCTGAGAGCTATGTTCGACGGGCTGGCTCCTTATATGTCATTTCCCATGCGGATCATTTTTGCTAATATGTGGCTTTTTGGAGGGCTTCTAAAAAGGATCATTCCGGCGATGAATGAACAGGCGGGTGCCATGCTTGGCACAAGCGGCACGTTCAAAAATATAAATACTGTAGAGGACGGCAGCTGCCGGGCAGAGCTTTTCCTCCGCTGTGTCAATGAAGACGATCTGTCAGCAGAGATAGAAATACTTCAGAAAACAGCAGCTGACTATGGAATCGTAATGAGTGACGCGAAGGAAGGCAATGAGTATTATCCTCCGGCCAGCCTGGAGAGTACAGGTTACAAATATATAAAATCATGTGTTGAGAAATATTTTGATTATGCGGCATGCGCTCCCTTTATTTTACCGGCAGGAACAGATGCCAGGCATTTTGGCAGGCTGTGCGATGCGGTCATCCGCTTTGCACCTATCGATATTAATAACCAGCAGTTTAAATCCGTGCACGGCATAGATGAGAACATATCAACGGAGTCTGTTGTGCAGGCTGTGGGTTTTTATAAGGAACTTATAAAGGGAATCTGAAAAATTGAATGAAATATTTAGGAGGCAGATATGGGACAGGTAGCAAATCAGATGCTTATTGAGATGATAGCCAGGTTAAGAGATAAATACAGAGAAAAGCGGGCGGCCCAAAAAGAAAAAGCCCGGAAAAAGGATAACAAGAATAACTGAACAGGGACGGATATTGACGGAAGCGTAAATAAAAATACATATTGCTGATAATAGAAGTTGCCATACCATTTCATTAGTGCTAAGATAAAATTAAGGTTTTTATAAGAAATATCTGCACCATATGGGATATGGAGCCATAACTGCAGCACAGGGGGATATGTATGGGAAAAATGAAAAGATTTTTATCAGTGATTCTGGCAGTATGCCTGCTCGTCAGTGCGCTGCCCGGGCTTTATTCAGAGGCGGCGGCTGTACCGGGAGGTGTGCAGGAATTCGCCAATGTGGTGGTATTTGTGCAGTTTGTGCCCCTGTCAAAAAAGAATTTTGTACAGGGCAGAGAGAATGAGATTATGGAAATGTGGAATGGTTCTTCAGCGGCGTCTTCTTTTGCAGGTTATCTGAATGCCATTTCCTATGGAAGATTTCAGGTTCATAATATTTTTCCGCAGTATGACCCGGCAGGTAAAACATTCACGCCATATGTGGTGCCGGATGCCCCGGGGGATAATGATGTGACTGTCATACAGTCAGTTATCAGGCAGCTTAATGAAAATGACGGCCTTGGAAATTCGCAGTTAGATTATAATGGTGACGGTTCAATAGATAATCTTGTTGTAGTAGTAGATAAACCATATGTGGAAGATAGTGAAAACTCCTATTATTCTCATAAGTCAGATTATCCCGGGACAGAGACGGTCAGGGGAAAGTATGTGGGGACTTACAATATATTAAATGGTTATGGGGTGTTTGACAGCATCTTAAGCAAACAGGGAGTTATCAGCCATGAGTTCCTTCATTCAATCGGCTATCCGGATCTGTACAGAAATGGGGGAGATGACAGTCCTGTGGGAAGCTGGGACATCATGTCATCGGAATCTATCTATATGCAGTATCCGCTGGCGTATCTGAGGCAGGCTGTATCAGGATGGGTGAACCTCAGTACAGTCACGGAATCAACAAAAGGCCTTGTCCTTAACTCACAGGAGCTGGCATCAGGAAACCATGGGATAATATTGAAATCACCTCTGTCGTCATCTGAGTTTTTTGTCGTTGAGTACAGAAAACGGGGGAATGCACTGCCTCCCGGCGAAATCACTCTTGATGCAAAGATTGACGGGAGCGGACTTATCATATACAGGATAAATACAAGAGCAGCCAATCTCAGCAATCACTACGGAGGTCCAGACGGAGTGTATGTATTCCGTCCCGGTGTGACGGATGAAAAATACTGCGGCAGCAAAAGTTCTGACGGAATAAAGAATTCTTATCTGTCATCTTCCACAGGCAGGACATCTTACGGTTCTACAGACTTTAAAAAGACAATCAGGGATAACACGTCATCTGAAAACATTATCAATTTCTCAGACGGAAGTAATTCTGGCATAAGAATTGAAAATGTAGGCGCCGGCGGAGGAGATTCCATCACATTTGATGTTGTATTTGGCGATTCTTCTAAACTGGATATATGGGAAGTAAGCGGCGGAGGAGTAGTGTCCGGTTCATCAGGGCAGATAGTTATGGCTTCAGATGAAAATCAGAATATATATGTGGCATATGATGATAATCAATATGGAAATGCATCCCTCTATCTGGCGGGCTTAGGAGGCAGTACATGGCAGAGCGCAGCACCGGCGATCAGCGGGGCATATTCAGGAGATAAAAATCTGATTATTTTCAGAGGCAGGCCATGCATGTTTTATACAAAAGCGGCCGGACAGAACAGCAGCCTGTATATGTCGGTGCTGTCAGGCGGAACGTGGAGTGAGAGGAAAGTCCTGGATAATGTATACTCAGGAGGCTTCAGAGCAGAGGCTGCCAGTGACGGGCTTTATATCACATATATTACTTATACGCCGGATGCTGTAATGGGGACAATGAGAGCAGCATATCTGCAGGATACAGGGAGTGAACCCAGGATTTCCAATATTGGGGCCCTGTATTCCCCATCGATGACATCAGATGGGACAGGGACTTATGTGGCGGCACGTTACGCCAGCGGTCAGGATATTGTGGTTAAAAAGATCTCAGGGGCCCAGATGTCAGATCTTGGCGTATGCCATGTAGGCAGTAATGTGAATGGAGTAACTATTAAAAAAGGAAGTGACGGGAATCTGTACCTTGCAGCGATTTCAGGTGAAGGCATAAAGAACTTGGCAGATATCTACAGGTATGAAGGAAACGGCTGGAAGAAGCTGGGCGGACATGTAACATCAGCTCACACAACAGGCTGCAGCATCGATGTCTGGAACGGCGTTCCTTATGTGGCCGCCATGGAGAGCGCCGGGGATGCAAATATACTTTCAGTGTATCAGTATAAAAATGGGAGTTGGAGCAAAACCGGGGAGTCAGTAGACCGTTCAGTGGATGCCAATTCAAACAGTGACATTACACTCAAGATAGCAAGCGGGACGGCGTATATTGCATACACGAATGGAAGCAGCGCCTATGTAAAATGCAGGCAGCTGTCAGAATCAGGCAGTGTGCCTGAAGAGAGAAAGGTTACAGGAATTTCCTGTAAAGGACCGTCTAAGATAAAGTATATAAAAGGTGAAAGCCTTCAGACAGCCGGACTGAGTGTCTCCGCTGTATGGAGTGACGGAAGCATGTCAAACCTGTCTGCCGGTGAGTACCAGATTTCCGGGTTCGACATTAATAAGACGGGGACACAGAATGTTAAGATCAGTTATGCTATAGACAGCAATATCAGCTGTTATTTTACGGTCACAGTAGAAGAAAAAGTGTCTGCGCCAGAGACAGAGAAGCCGCAGACAAAACCGACCGAAGCGCCGCAGACAAAACCAACAGAGAAACCACAGACGAAACCAACGGAAGCGCCGCAGACGGAGAAGCCGCAGACAAAACCAACGGAAGCGCCGCAAACGGAAAAGCCGCAGACAAAACCAACGGAAGCGCCGCAGACGGAAAAGCCGCAGACAAAACCAACGGAAGTGCCGCAGACGGAGAAGCCACAGACGAAACCGACGGAAGCGCCGCAGACAGAGCAGCCTCAGACAAATCCGGCGGAGACACCTCAGACAGAAATACCTCAGACAGAGGCGCCGGCAATAAATCCTCCCGCACAGGGTGGGGCAGTAAATCCTCCTGTGAATAACAGTCAGACAGAAGAAAGTGTCAACAGCGGAGCTGCGGCCCATCCGGAGGCTGTCACCAGAAATGGAAAGTGGAAAAAGAACACTAAGGGGTGGTGGTATGAATATGAGGATAAGGGCTACCCTGCCAATCAGTGGGCTCTGATAAATGGTAAATATTATCATTTTAATAACAGAGGCTATATGCAGACCGGCTGGCTGAAGCTGGGGAAGGATTGGTATTATCTTCAGAACAGCGGAGCCATGGCTACAGGATGGGTGAAGGTAAAAGGTATCTGGTACTATCTGAAAAATGACGGACGAATGGCCACAGGCTGGCAGCAGGTGGGGAATACCTGGTATTATCTGAAAGGAAACGGAGCAATGGCCACAGGCTGGCTGAGACTAGGCAGTAACTGGTACTATTTAAAGAGCAGCGGGGCCATGGCTGTTGGCTGGGTGAAACTGAAGGGGGTGTGGTATTACCTGAAACCTGACGGTGTCATGGCAACTGGCTGGCAGAGAATCAACAATACCTGGTACTACTTAAAGAACAGCGGAGCCATGGCGACCGGCTGGCAGAGAGTGGGCGGAAGCTGGTACTATTTAAAGAGCAGCGGGGCGATGGCTACAGGATGGATAAGGACAGGCGGTAAGTGGTATTATCTGAAACAAAACGGAGCCATGGCAACGGGCTGGATAGACGTAGACGGAAAGAAATATTTCCTTGACAGGAGCGGAGCATGGGTAAAATAATTTTTCATGTTCAGTTATAAACAAAAGCTTTAGATTATTATTAACAGGCAGGTACCGGAAAGAGACAGAGATTGCTGCTGTTTCTGAAAGGGACCTGCCTTTTCTAAATAGGTTACAATTAAGCCGTCTGCTGTTTGGCAGCCCTCTGACCTATAACAGCGCTTCGTGGGATAGTGGAAGAACTGTTGTTACTGTTCACACGTCACCATACCGCGAGGTGTTTTCGTGCGTATTTGCACGAAAATCCCGAGGGTTGCAGCGCGAAACGGCGGTTTTGCCGTTTCTGTGCATCGCGGAGCGTGTTACTGGTCACGGAGTGAACAGTAACGAACTGTTACCTGATTATATCCGGAAATAAAATTATTTATAGATTATTTAGATGAACCATAGTATACTATCGGTAAGAAGCTGCTAAAATCCGGGAGATGGAGATAAGCAGCATTATTAAAAAGATGGTAAGGAGGATTGTTGTGCGTTTAGTATTCTATCTGCTTCCGGCTGTCATTTTAGTACCTGCCGGAATCTATTTTTATTTTTTCTTTAGGCGGTTTTTATCCCTGTTCAAGCTGGAAAAGGGAAGGTGGTATACGAGGATACTTTGCCTGATATTTAGTGTTGGCTGTGCAGCTATTGGATGGTGGGTATTTGGGCTTGGCGCAGTCGTTGTTTATCATTTTCTGGCAGTTTGCCTTATCATGGAGATACTGAATCTGATTTTAAATAAAGTATGGTTTCACGGAAAAAACAGGGTGTGGGACTTTTTGTATAAAAGCGGTGTCATAGGAGCTGCTGCTGTGGCGTTTGTCTTTATCTACGGATTCTGGAATATGCATCAGATACATGTGACGGAATATGATATTACATCTGCCAAGCTGGAGGAAGGAGAGAGTCTGGACATCGCTGTAATATCAGATCTGCATCTTGGCACGTCTATGGATGCCGGGGGATTGTTAAAGTGGTGCGGGGAGATTGGAGGACAGTCGCCGGATATGCTTCTGCTGGCAGGAGATATTTTTGACGAACACACTAAAAAAGAAGAAATGGAACAGGCAGCGGAAATACTTGGGGATGTACAGAGCACTTACGGAACATATTACGTATTTGGAAATCACGACCCTAACCACTATCGGACAGACTCTGAATATACTGCTGAGGAGCTTCGTCTCACATTAGAAGAAGCAGGAGTGAAGGTTCTGGAAGATGAAGCCGTCCTGCTGACTCCCGGTGTATGTCTGATCGGACGGAAGGATGCATCCACAAATGGGAGAGGGTCAGCAGAGGTTTTAACGGAAGGACTGGATGAGGATGTATTCAAGATTCTTCTGGACCATCAGCCGGGAAAACTAAAGGAGAACGAGGAGGCAGGGTTTGACCTGCAGATTTCAGGACATACACATGCAGGGCAGATATGGCCTACAGGGCCGCTCATGGAACTGATGGGGATAAATGAGATTAATTATGGACACCGCAGGCTGAACACTCTGGATGTTATCGTGAGTTCGGGTATAGCCGGGTGGGGATATCCGGTCAGGACAGGCGGACATAGTGAATACGTAATGATACATTTGTCGCATTAGGATATATTGTGCAGAAAAGGGCGGGGAAAATATATGAAGTTAACTATGCTGGGAACAGGACATGCGGCGGCGGTTGAGTGCTATAATACTTGTTTTGTCCTGTCAGAAAAGGATAAGTATTTTCTTATTGATGCAGGTGGAGGCAACCAGATACTGATGCAGCTGAAGAAGGCAGGAATTCCTGTTGAGCAGATACATGATATTTTTGTTACACATGAGCATATTGACCACCTGCTGGGCGTTTTCTGGATGATCCGGATTATCGGACAGAAGATAAACCAGAAAAAATATGAGGGTGATCTGAACATATACTGCCACAGCGAACTGGCCGGGAAAATCGAATCGATTGCGCGGCTGACCATTATGCCGAAAATTATCAGGCTTCTGGGAGGGCGTATCAGGATCGTTGCTGTTGAAGACGGTGAAAAAAGGAAAATCATAGATCATAAGGTGAAATTTTTTGATATCGGTTCAAGGAAAGCGAAGCAGTATGGATTTACACTAAAGCTGGATAATGAGAGGAAATTTACATGTCTGGGCGATGAACCATATAATCCGGAAAACTATGAAGAGGTCAGGAAAAGTGAATGGCTGATGCATGAAGCCTTCTGCCTCTATAGTCAGAATGAAAGGTTCAAGCCTTATGAGAAGAGCCACAGTACAGTAAAAGATGCCTGTCAGGCAGCAGCTGAATTGAAAGTTCCGAATCTAATTTTATATCACACAGAAGATGAGAACCTGCCCCGCAGAAAACATATGTACACAGAAGAAGGACGCCAGTACTACAGAGGAAATCTGTTTGTGCCGGATGATCTGGAGGTAATAAAATTATAAACTGGATAAGGTTTAGTTTTAATATAATAACCATATTGCAGCCGGGCGCCCAGATCTGCGGGCATCCGGCTGTATTTTTGGGAAGTATCACACGCCTAAAATTTTCAATATCTCTAAATGAGGATGTCCTGCATCAGACTGAAATACATCCACATAATTCTGCTCAGCACTTCTGTCGGCAAAAGCCGGGAAAATAAATCCACACTCTGGTTTGCCTGGTTCATATTCACCTGACAGCGGACAGATGGCGCATATGATATATTCATATACTTCTTCAGATTCACCCAGTCTCTCATGATCAGCCCCTTTAACCGGAACATCATAACGATCATGAAACACAAAAACCGCATAGTCGTGCTTAACCTGATATAATTCAGATACCAGTTCATAGAATGTGTCCATCAATGCATCATTCTTCAGTCCGCAAGATTTCATGCACATCAAAAGATGCCACATGCTTCCCTGCTTCATTGAATCTTTGGGAAATTTATATCTTTTCAGATTTTCATTGGTACCGGAAAAAGGAATTGCTTTAGCAACAGCAAGTTTTTTACTTTTCTCTGCGGCTGAAAGCTTCAAGAAATTTGTGTTAAAGGTCCCGTCTATTTCGCCGTCAGCATCCATATAACTTCCGGCAATCCTGGTCATGGAAGTCCGTGCTGGAGTCATGCGTCTGGTTAATTCCATCATATCTTCTCTGTTTATCATTTTATTCTCCGATCAGTCCACAAGCCTGTGTTGCTTTCTCAAATTTAAATACATAAAAAATCTCAGGTATCCAACAATTTGGCAACCTGAGATTTTAATTAGCAGTTCGTAGGGGAATCGAACCCCTGTTTCCGCCGTGAGAGGGCGGCGTCTTAACCGCTTGACCAACGAACCTTACAGACATTATAATATACCATCTTTCCAAAAAAAGCAAGTACTTTTTTCAAATTTTTTCAAAAAATTTTTTAATATGCAAAATTCAACCAATTTCTGCGCTAAACGGTCTGTGCAGCCCTTATAATTCCTGGGAAAAATATCGTTTACAGTTTCTTCCGACTGAAGTAGCACAAAAATTAATAAAAGGAAAGGACACTGCATACACAGCATCCTTTCCTTTCATTAGCTCCGATATTCATTAAACCTTCAGCCTGATTCTGGCTTTGGAGGTTTTCCCCATTGTCTGTGCCCTCTCTGAAATCTCTTTTTTACTGTATCTCCTTGCATATCTGGAACCGGGGGTCTCCATATCCAGATGATATCCCATAAAGATTTCCTTCATCCTTATAATGAAGTAATCCTTCCACTCTGACGCTACAGCAAAGATGTCTCCAACAGCATAAAACATCTTTTCAAACAAAGTCAAACTGGAACCGGGCATTTCATCCAACCTCTTTTTGGAATACCACCATGCCTCCAGAAGCAATACACAAGTTCCTACCAGAACTAAAAGCAAAAGAAATGCACTTACAACTTTAACTACCATTTCTAACATACAGACCGCCTCCTTTTTGACAGACACATACATTTCATGTTCCAGCATTTAACTTGTCTCTTCAATATTAAAATTTGATATGTTTTTAATATTGTTGTTTTTTTACTTCTTTATTACCTTTATAATATTCCACTTTAAATGCATAGTCAATATATTTAGATGGATAATTTATTATATTTCTATAAAATATCTGCTTATTTTATTCGCCAGTGATATTCGTTTATAGCTTTTACCGGTGCTGAGAGGGCAGCTTATGGATCAGAATTCTGAATCTCAGATGTGGACAGATAATTACAGATAAATACTTGTATAAAATTAAATATTAAAAATAATCAAGGTAAAATGTCTGTATACAAAAAATAAACTAATTATATCTGCTATTTACAAATAAATATAAATGCGGTAACATAAATATATACACAATGGTGCTGGGGGAAAGGAGGAGAGATATGAAGAAAATTATTTTGTGCTTTAGTATGTTTTTATGCCTGATACTTTTAGGATTTACAGGGAAAGAAGTTACCATACAATTAAAAGACATTGAAGAGGTATCAGAAATTCAGTTGAATACAGCAAAGATAAGTATACAACATTTTGGTAAGGAAAGAGCAATAAAGCTTATGGATGAAATCAGGGAGGCGCCACTCTTAGATGAAGGTGATAGGGAAACGATCCAGAATAATGGATACTATCATACGGTTTCTATAATATATAATGACGGCTCCAAAGACATGTTCCTTTTCTTCAAAGTTGACGATAAGTGGTATATGGAGACAACGGGAGGAACGATATATAAAGATGCTGAGTTTATTACATCATATATTGATTGGCAGGAAATTAATATGGAACCTTACCTGGGCGTACCATCTGAATGGGAGTTAAAACTTAACAAACAATTTAGCATATTGGATTTACGGTATTTTTTCATAGAAGAAGTTAAGCAGAAGATGGAATATGGAAGTTCTGAGGAAGATGCGGTTTTATATGCAAAAGAAAGAATAAACAGGTCTATGACGATATACCAATATGCATTAGAAGAGGGGTATGAACTGCCGGAAACCGAATATGATAAACTAATGGAGAAGCATATAGAAGAAGTGGAAAGTGCAGTAAATTATGAAGAAATTGAAGAATACTACGAAGAGTTTGATACTACCTTGAAAGATTATATTCTAAAACTTAAAGAATATTATAGAGTCATGGATACTATAGACAAATTATATAAAATCAAATACGAAGAATTTAAAAATGGGAAAGATAAGATTAACGGTAAAGTTTGTGATGATGTTGAGGAATATTGGTATAGATTTGTTTCAGAAGTAATTTATGAAAAGGCTGAAAAATATGATATGAGTAATTTTTTAAATGAATTAAAGGACGCGGAGGAGTATTATTACAGGCATTATAGTCAAATGAATTAAAATATTTATACCATATCAAATCAATATGCAGTGCAGCAGCGTTGATTTCAGCATGCAGGACATTTTTTTAAGGACAGGGGGGTAAGTGAATGGAAAAAGGGCACCCGGAAAGGGGAAAGAAAATTTTACATATATTTTTTGTTACATTAACTGTTGTTATTATACTATCCTGCATAATGGATTTTGCCGAACAGGGATTCCCGTCTGCTATAATTTCAGTGGTATCAGGTATTCTTCAAATTTATATTGCGTATTTATTGAAAACAAGACATAATTGGGCCATATGGGTATTTATGATCCTGGGTGTTTCCCATCTGATCTTTTTATTTATAAGGATGATAGGAAGACCGTTATATATTTATCTGATCATAGTTGATATATTCTATGTGGTATCTGCAATAGTTTTAAATATTTTTATCAAAGATATCAGATGTTATTTAAGCGGAGAAGAATAGAATACATTATCGTGCGCAGCACGCCCATCCGAAGGAAGGGTACAAAAAAGGAGACTGGGTGTAAATAAAATCAGTCTCCTTTTTTTTTCAGCAGTGTGTAAGAGAGCTTAACGCCCGGCAGGGACTTCCCCAGCCTTGAATATGCGCCTCAGCATCACAACAGCTGCAATTGACAATACAAATTCTGCAACAAACTGTGCATACGGAAGTCCGTACAGAGGGAACAGGATATTCAGCACATACAGCGCCGGAATCTCCAGCAGAATTTTCCTCAGGATCGCAAACGCCAGCGCTGAGCGGCCATGCCCCACTGCCTGAAAGACACCTACTGCAATAAAGTCCATGCAGAGAAACGGCAGACAGAGGCAGAAACCCCGCAGGAAGCTTGTCCCGTAAGAAATAATACTCTCATTTTTCATAAAAGCATTTATAATAGGCCCTGCGCCAACACTGAACGAGATTAACACCACAACCATCAGCGGAACGACCGTCTTGATCGTAAACATAATGGATTCTTTCATACGTTTCCTGTTATTGCTGGCGTAGTTATAGCTGATCAGCGGCATGACGCCCTGAGAAAATCCCATTGCCACCTGCAGCGGCACCATATTTACCTTCTGGGCGATCCCCATGGCAGCCACTGCATGGGCGCCAAAGGGAGATGTAAAGTTGTTTAAGATGGTCATGCCGGTGACATTGAGCAGATTCTGGATTGCTGCTGGAATCCCAACTCCGAAGATCCCAAGTACAATATCCTTCTGAAAGCCGAACTTTTTTGGGGAAATACATACCACGGTGCTTTTTCTGCGCACATACAGCAGCACAAAGAAATAACAGCATGCCACACAGTTTGACAGAAAAGTGGCAAGACCGGCCCCGGCCGCGCCCATATTCAGCCCCCAGGGCAGAATAAAAATCGGGTCCAGTATAATATTTAAAAGACACCCGCTCATGGTACCGATGCTCGCATGCAGAGACGCGCCCTCCGCCCTCACCATATAAGCCATTACCACATTCAGAATCGCCGGGGCCGCGCCGCATAATACCGTCCAGCGCAGGTATCCCCGTGTCGCTTCTATTGTATTGGCATCTGCTCCAAGCACAGTAAGCAATGGATTCTGGAAAGAAAAACACAAAAGTGAGAATAACAGGCCGGAAATCAGCGAACAGTAAAATCCGAATGATGAACTCCGCCTGACTGTATCATATTTCTTGCTCCCCAGCGCACGGCTCATCATACTTGAACTTCCAACGCCGAACAGATTGTTGACTGCGTTGAACGCCAGGAGTACCGGCGCTGCCAATGTTACAGCAGCATTCTGCACCGGGTCATTTAACATTCCTACAAAATAAGTGTCTGCCAGGTTATAAATCACCATGACCAGCGAGCTGACTACTGTGGGAATTGAAAGCTGCATTACGGCTTTAGGTATTGGCATCTTCTCAAATAACAATATTTTCTGGTCATCTGCCATCTTTTGTTTCCTCCTTTATAAAAGTGCGGCATCCTCACAGATGTCCGCACATGTACTTTTATTGTAGCATAAGAAAGTAGTTAAAACAAGCCGTGTCTAAAATCGGAACCAACCGGAAATAATATGCGGTTTTTTGGGGGAGGCTTTGCCCTTGACAACGCAGTATTATTTTGATATATTTAGTTCGAACAAAAGTTCCGAATAAGTGTTTGACAAGGGAAGATGCAAGTCTTTTCTGTGTATCACGGAGTGTGTTGCTGATCACGGAGAGAACAGTGACCATTTACTTATTTGGCAAAGCGGCGGCGGATAATTATGCTTGATTATTTTTTTTAAACTATTTATAATTGAATCTGAGTATAAAGCTGGCTTAACGTCAGCGGAAGTAGGCTCTGGGTGACCAGGGCTTATTTTGGGAATAGAAAGGAATATGGGATATGGCAAAGAAAAACATTTATGACGCCAGCAGCATTTCGGTGCTGGAAGGTCTGGAAGCTGTTCGGAAGAGGCCCGGGATGTATATCGGCAGCGTGTCAAGAAAAGGGCTTAACCACTTGATCTATGAAATCGTAGATAATGCGGTGGATGAACATCTGGCAGGTTTCTGTGACCTTATAGAGGTTACTCTTGAAAAGGATGGTTCGGCAACTGTCAACGACAATGGCCGTGGTATTCCTGTAGGAATGCATGAGAAAGGGGTTCCGGCTGAACGTCTTGTGTTTACAACGCTTCATGCGGGAGGAAAATTTGATAATACGGTATACAAGACAAGCGGCGGTCTGCATGGAGTTGGATCCTCTGTTGTAAATGCTCTTTCTACATATCTGGATATTGAAATCAGTGTGGATGGGTTTATCCACCATGACAGATATGAGCGGGGGATTCCGGTACAGGAGCTTGTAGACGGACTTTTACCTGTCATAGGAAAGACGCGGAAGACAGGGACAAAGGTTAATTTCCTGCCTGATCCGGAAATATTTGAAAAGACCAGGTTTAAAGCCGATGAGGTGAAAAGCCGTCTCCATGAGACAGCGTATTTGAATCCTGCCCTGAAGATCATATTCGAGGACAGGCGCGGAGAGGTAAAGGAACATATAGAGTTCCACGAGCCGGATGGGATCATTGGGTTTGTGAAGGATTTAAATAAAAATGAAGAGGTTGTCCATGAGCCTGTCTATTTTAAAGGGGAATCAGAGGGCATTACAGTTGAGTGTGCTTTTCAGTATATTAATGCTTTTCATGAGAATGTGCTTGGATTTTGCAATAATATCTACAATGCAGAGGGCGGAACACATTTGACAGGATTTAAGACGACATTTACGGCGGTCATGAACAACTATGCACGCCAAATTGGAGTATTAAAAGAGAAAGATGCTAACTTTACCGGGGCTGACATCCGAAATGGAATGACGGCGGTCATTTCAATAAAGCATCCCCAGCCCAGATTCGAAGGTCAGACAAAGACAAAGCTGGATAACCAGGATGCAGCCAAGGCAGCCGGTAAAGTTACCGGAGAGGAGGTTGTCCTTTACTTTGACAGAAATTTGGAGACACTGAAAAATGTCCTGTCCTGTGCGGAAAAGGCAGCTAAAATCAGAAAGTCTGAAGAAAAAGCAAAGACAAATATGTTGACAAAGCAGAAGTATTCTTTTGATTCTAACGGTAAGCTGGCCAATTGTGTGAGCAGAGATGCAGGAAAGTGTGAAATATTCATAGTGGAGGGTGATTCAGCCGGAGGCTCCGCCAAGACGGCGAGAGACAGGAATTATCAGGCTATCCTGCCCATAAGAGGAAAAATCCTGAATGTTGAAAAAGCCAGCATAGATAAGGTACTTGCAAATGCTGAGATCAAAACTATGATAAATGCATTCGGATGCGGGTTTTCAGAAGGCTATGGAAATGATTTTGATATTACAAAGCTCAGGTATGATAAGATAATTATTATGGCTGATGCCGATGTGGACGGCTCTCATATCTGTACGCTGCTTCTTACGTTATTTTACAGGTTTATGCCGGAACTTATATATGAAGGACATGTTTACATCGCAATGCCGCCTCTTTATAAAGCAATGCCCTCAAGGGGTGAAGAAGAGTACCTTTATGATGAAAAGGCACTGGAACGGTACAGAAAGACCCACAAAGGGACCTTTACACTTCAGCGGTATAAGGGCCTTGGAGAGATGGATGCACAGCAGCTTTGGGAGACTACACTTGACCCGGCAACCAGAAAGCTGAAAAGAGTGGAAATTGAGGATGCCCGCATGGCCTCTGATGTGACTGAGATGCTTATGGGGACAGAAGTATCACCCCGGAAAGCGTTTATTTACGAACATGCCCAGGACGCACAGGTGGATATTTAGGAAGGGAGAAGGCGAGAGATGGAAAAAATGATAGAAGAGCAGATCATCCGGACAGAATATTCTGAGCTCATGCAGAAATCTTATATTGATTATGCCATGAGCGTTATAATAGCGAGAGCGCTGCCTGATGTGCGGGACGGACTGAAGCCGGTACAGAGGAGGACTCTGTACGATATGTATGAACTGGGGATCAAATATGACAGACCCTACAGGAAATGTGCACGTATAGTAGGAGATACCATGGGTAAATACCATCCCCATGGCGACAGCTCCATATACGAGGCGCTTGTAGTTATGGCACAGGAATTTAAAAAAGGCCTGCCGCTGGTGGACGGGCATGGAAATTTCGGCTCTATTGAGGGAGATGGGGCAGCAGCCATGCGTTATACAGAAGCCAGGCTTCAGAAGATAACACAGGAATCTTTTCTGGCTGACCTGGACAAAAATGTGGTTGATTTTGTATCCAACTTTGATGAGACGGAAAAAGAGCCTGAAGTGTTGCCGGTACGCAT
Source organism: Murimonas intestini (assembly GCA_003148945.1). Taxonomy (GTDB): domain Bacteria; phylum Bacillota; class Clostridia; order Lachnospirales; family Lachnospiraceae; genus Murimonas; species Murimonas intestini. The sequence continues at coordinate 220,020 of QGGY01000005.1, forward strand.
CCCTAATCTGCTGATAAATGGGGCGGACGGCATTGCCGTGGGTATGGTGACCAGTATTCCGCCGCACAATCTGGCGGAAGTTATAGATGCTGAAGTAGCAATGATAAAGAATCCTAAGCTAACCACAGAGCAGCTCATGGAATTTATCCAGGGGCCGGACTTTCCCACAGGAGGCATCGTAGTTAATAAAGATGAGCTCATCAATATCTACAAGACCGGTACAGGAAAAATAAAACTACGGGGCAAAGTGGAGATAGAGAAGGATAAAGGCGGGAAGAGCAGGATCGTTATTACAGAGATCCCTTACACCATGATGGGAGCCAATATTGGAAAATTCTTGAATGATGTAGCAGGATTGATCGAGACAAAAAAGACGAATGACATAGTTGATATTGCCAACCACTCGTCCAAGGAAGGAATCAGGATCGTTCTGGAACTGAAAAAGAATGCAGATGCAGAAAACCTGATCAACATGCTCTATAAAAAGACAAGGCTTGAGGATACCTTTGGTGTCAACATGTTGTCTGTTTCTGATGGAAAGCCCGAAACATTAGGGGTAAGAGCTATTCTGGAACATCATATTGATTTCCAGTTTGAGCTGTCAACAAGGAAATATAAAACGCTTCTTAAAAAGGAACTGGAGAAAAAAGAGATACAGGAAGGACTGATTAAAGCCTGTGATGTCATAGATCTGATTATAGAGATCCTCCGGGGAAGCAAGAATCAGAAGCAGGTAAAGGAATGTCTGATCCATGGGGTGACAGAAGGCATAAAATTTAAATCAGCGGCATCGAAAAAAGCGGCAGCAAAATTAAATTTTACTGAGGCACAGGCCACAGCTATTCTGGAAATGAGGCTTTATAAATTAATAGGGCTGGAGATAGAGGCCCTGATGAAGGAGCACGAGGCTACACTGAAGAATATTGCATCCTACGAGGATATTCTGAATAATTATAACTCCATGGCGAGAGTCATCATAAAAGAGCTGGAAGGTATAAAAAAAGAATACAGTATACCAAGAAGGACAGTGATAGAGAATGCTGAAGAAGCTGTCTATGAGGAGAAGAAGATCGAAGAGACAGAAGTAGTCTTTATGATGGACAAATTCGGTTATGCAAAAATAGTGGATGTGGCCGCATATGAGAGAAACAGGGAAGCGGCAGATGCAGAAAATAAGTACGTACTGACCTGCATGAATACAGATAAAATATGTATCTTCACAGATTCAGGTAAGCAGCATCTGCTGAAAGTGCTGGATATCCCGGGCAGAAAATTCAGAGATAAAGGAACACCAATCGATAATCTCTGTAATTACAGCAGCGGAGAAGAAAGGATCATCTTTGTGGAATGTCTTCAGAAAATTAAGTCATCTGTCCTGCTGTTTGCCACTAAGATGGGAATGATCAAGCAAGTTGAAGGAGCCGAATTTGATGTGTCAAAGCGTACAATAGCAGCTACAAAGCTTCAGGAGGAAGATGAACTGGTCTTTGTATCATGTATGCCGGATGCAGAGCAGATAGTCCTGCAGACTGCAGATGGAGTATTCTTAAGATTCCTTCTTTCGGAGATTCCCCAAAAGAAAAAAGGAGCTGTGGGAGTACGTGGCATCAGGTTAACTGAAGGAGACAGCCTGGAAACTGTCCATTATTTGGACGGACAGGGGGAGCAGACAGTAAAATATAAGGAAAAGGATGTCTATCTGAATAAATTACGTATAGGAAAGAGAGATACAAAAGGTTCAAAAGCCAGGATATAGGGCACAGATGTGCTTCTAATAATCCAGGGCGGAATTTTCTTGCGGTACAGCCTGAGGGGCAGGTCTGTGCATTTACTGCACAGACCGTGAGAAAATGATTTTGGTGTGCAAAAAACACATTGCCGAAGGTGATTTTAAATGGATTTTTTGCAGACAACTGTGAAAGTACTGGACAGTTACCATAAATATTTAGTTAGGAGGAGACATGATGCTGAACAGCATAGATGTACATTGCCATATCCTGCCTGGAGTGGATGATGGCTCAGAGAGTATGGATGAAACCATGAGTATGATAAAAATGGCTTACAGTGAAGGAATACGCGGCATGATCGCAACCCCTCATTACCATTACGGATATGCGGCTCAAGATTGGGAAAAGGTTTACCATGTGTGGGAACAGGTGAGAGAGAAGGTGTCAGCAGAACTGCCGGAGATGGAAATCTATCTGGGAAGGGAGATATATTCGGACAGCAGAAGTATGGACATGCTGGCTGCTGATGCAGGATCCGGCAGAAATACAATGGGCAGTTCCCGTTATGTGCTGATTGAGTTCACACCAGGGGCACAATACAGAGAGATCAAGAACAGCCTTTCCAACATCCTGAGTCTGGGTTACCAGACTATTTTGGCACATGCAGAGCGGTGTATGAGTATTAGGAAGAAACCTGAACTGGCCGAAGAACTTGTACAGATGGGAAATTACATCCAGCTTAATGCAGGCAGTATAGCAGGATCTTTCTCAGACCGGCGTTTCTGTAAAAAACTGATGAGCATGGACTGCGTACATTTTGTTGGTACAGATTGTCATGGAAGCACAAAAAGAACGCCTCAGATAGAAAAAAGCATCGAATACGTCATAAAGCATTTTGGAGAAGAATATGCTCAGCAATTGTATTGGGAAAATCCGAAAAAAATGCTTGGAAATGAATATTTGTAGTATGTTTTTTTAGAAAACTTTATAGAATATTGTATGAAATGATGAGATATTTGAAGAAAAATTATCGCAAATCATAAGATTTTGCGATAAAGTAAATCTCTTTGGTGTTACTAAATATAGTAGCATCTTTTTTTTATATCCACAATACTCAGGTTATATATTAATACTTCCATAAGATTATGTCAATAAACATTTTAGCATTTTAGAAAAATATCCCAAATATTATAGGAATTAATAGAAGATAGTGTCATATTCAGGGTCGCATTTATGGTCAAACTTCTATTTTACTTGCAGCATCATTCCGTTTTATATTATTATAAATTTGTAAAACTAAATACGGAATGAAAGGAAGTGCGTGATATGCCCAGAAGAGGGGAAAATATCAGAAAACGAAAGGATGGGAGGTGGGAAGCACGCTACATTGCTGGTAAAGATGAAAATGGAAAATCTGTATACGCCTCTGTATATGCTTCAAAATATCAATTAGTGAAACAGAAGCGTGATGAGGCAGTCAGACTCTTAGAACTGGAAAATATTACCATATCTCAAGATATATCATTCGAACAATTATGCCATTCTTGGTTAAAAAGCATTAAGCACAGTATAAAAGAAAGTACATATGCTGTCTATCTAAATTCAATTTCTAATCATTTAATCCCATATTTTAAAAATATAAATTTGAAAGAACTGAAAAGCGAGGACTTAGATAAATTTATCGGCGTAAAAGCTGAAGAGGGGCTCGCCGCGTCAACATTGAAAATGATTTTTATTCTTATGAAAAGAATTATTCAATATGCCAATAAGTCCGGATACTGCAGTCTGGAAGGAATAACCTTTCCGTCAATCCGCAAAGACAGCAAAGTCTCAAGAATTATGTCTTCGTATGAAAGAACTATATTCGAAAGGTATCTGGGTACTTTGAACAGTTCTTTTGGTGCCGGAATAAAACTCTGTATGTATACAGGACTGAGGATTGGTGAAATAAGCGGATTAAGATGGGAAGATCTTGACTTTGAGAGCGAAATAATGCATGTAGCCAGAACTGTAATAAGGATTAAAAACGTTCAGCATAATAAAAATGATATGGAGGCTAAAACAAAATTAGTGGTAGTATCTCCAAAGACAGCTGATTCCGACAGGTGGATTCCTATTCCCAGCTTCTTGACTGAAGAACTACAGAAGTGGAAAGGTGATGATAATTGTTATGTCCTGAATGGAAAAGAGGCTCCAATGGAACCAAGAATTATCCAATACCATTTTCATAAATGTCTGGAAAAATGCAATATGGATCAATTTAATTTTCATTCAATAAGACACGGTTTCGCAACTATGTGCATTGAGAAGGGTTTTGATATGAAATCTCTTTCAGAAATCTTGGGGCATTCAACGGTGAGCACTACAATGAACATTTATGTCCACAGCAGTATGCAGCAGAAAAAACTGCAGATGGACAGACTGGGAGTATAGCTTGAGTTAATGAGACATTTATGGTCAAAAGTGTGGTAGGCAGCCGCTGTCCCCTCTAATAATAAGGGGGAGCGGTCCTTATCCTATAATCTTATGATTTAGGAAATCCAACCCTGGTCTACGGATTATATGATATGAATGAAAACAGGAGTGAGAGATGGAAAACAATTATCAGAAAGAAGAAATAGAAATTGATTTGGGGCAGCTTTTTATCAGCTTGCTGTCTAAATGGTATTTGATCGTACTGGCAGGAGTTTCCTGTGCATTGATCGCCTTAGTTATCACAAAATTTTTGATGACGCCCATGTATACTTCTACTACAAGTGTATATGTTCTGAATAAACAGGACAGCCAGTCCGTAACATATTCGGATCTGCAGACAGGAACACAGCTGACAAAAGACTATGCCCAGCTGATTCAGAGCAGAACAGTAACAGAGCAGGTTATTGCGAATCTGGGCCTTCCCCTTACAAGTGAACAGCTGTCAAAACGAATTGAAGTCACATCCCCGACGGATACACGAATACTGGAGATTTCTGTTGAAAATGAGAATCCGGAAATGGCCATGAAAATAGCTAATCAGGTACGGGAAGTGGCAGCAGTACATATTAAAGATGTAATGGACATACAGGCAGTAAATATTGTGGATGAAGCAAATGTCCCATTAGTAAAATCAAGTCCCAGTACTACGAAGAATGTTCTTTTAGGAGGGATACTTGGAGGATTTGTTTCAGTCCTCATAATAGTAATAAAAGTGATTTTGGATGATACGATTAAAACTCCTGATGATATAGAAAGTTATCTGGGAATCAGCTGTATTGGCACCATACCGTATACGTCTGGGAGCAGTAAAAAAAATAGTAAGAAGGGCAGGAAGGCAGTGAGATGAAAAGTGTAGTTTTAGAAAAGGTTACAAGCTTAAATCACCAGGCCAGTGAAGCATATAAATCCCTTCGTTCAAATATTGAGTTTTGCGGTGATGATGTGCGGGTAATTGCAGTTACCAGTTGTCTGCCGAATGATGGAAAATCAAGCACAGCTTTTAATCTTGCTAAATCCATGGCCGAGAATGGGGACAAGGTACTTTTTATCGACGCAGACTTAAGAAAGTCGGTCATGGTAGGAAGATATAAGGCTACAGGACAGATTACAGGACTGTCCAGTTTCCTTTCAGGAAGATGTTCTGCTGATGAAGTACTGTACAGTACAAATATCCAAAATCTCCATATGATATTTGCCGGGCATGTTCCTCCTAATCCGGCGGAGCTGCTGGGAAACAAATTTTTCAGGGTGCTGATTGATTCAGGAAGAAAGTATTATGACTATGTGATAATAGATACCCCGCCTTTGGGAGCTGTTATAGACAGTGCGATTGTAGCGAAAGAATGTGACGGGGTGATGCTGGTAGTTTCACAGGGAAATATAAGGCGCAGATTTGCTATTGATATTTTGTCTCAGCTGAAAAAGGCGAACGTGAGAGTTCTGGGAGCTGTACTAAATAAAGTGGATATGGAATCTGACAGCTATTATGGACGGTATTATGGTAAATACTATGGTAAATATTATGGTCAGTACTACGGAAAAAGTGAGGGAGAGAAATGAGTAGAAAGATTATAGTGTCAGTTCTTCTCTTACTGTCAGCAGGAATGCTCGGACTCACTATATTATTTTACTCAAGAAGTGACAGAATTGCACCTCAGATTCAATTTAATTCAGAAGAAATCAGTTACTCACCTGGAGATGATGAATCAAAACTTCTGGAGGGCGTCACTGCCATTGATAATAAAGACGGCGATTTGAGTGACAAGGTCTTTATTGAAAAAATAGTACCTGCCATTGACGGGACAACGGCTACTGTTACTTATGTAGTAGTCGATAGCAGCAATAATGTCGCAAAAGTAGCCAGAATTATCAATTACAGCAGTAATGACAGCAAAGAGAATAACGAAGATGGAGCTGTCCCGGTTTCAGGCGGAGCAGCGGCTGGTCAAACAGACAACCCTGGACAGGGTGAGGAGAAGACCACAGAAAACGATGATTCAAATAAGCCTGGCGATGAAACCGAAACAAATAATTCAGAAGAAGAGTCAGAAGATAAATCAGAATCGGAAGATGAATCTGAGTCAGAAGACAGAACACCAAGAGAAGACGGAAGACCGGCCATATTTTTGAATACAAAGAAAGCAACAGTTGAATATGGGACGGAAATTGATTATATGAGTTATATTGACGACATTGTGGATGACAAAGATGGACTGGAGATATGGAGAAGCATATCGATAGACGGAAGAGAAGACGCTGCAGAACGTGGAACACATACATTATCCTATTATGTGACAGATTCAGACGGCAACATGTCAGACATAGTTAAGCTGGAACTGACTGTAAAATAGCAGGTGTGTGAAAAAGCAGAAAGAACTGGCAGGGGAGAGAGCAGGATGCGTTATGAAAAGAAGAGCAGCTGGGCTAAGCATTTCGATTTTATTTTACTGGATCTTATATGCGCCGAAATAGTTATCTTCCTGTGTTATGCATTTCGGAATGGTTTAGAAGGAACTATTGTTTCAAAGAATTATGGCAGGCTGGCATTGTTAGTAGGTGTTTTGTTTATATGCATTGTATTTTTTAATGAGCCATATTCAGGAATCCTGCGGCGCGGATATCTGAAAGAGTTATGGGCAGTACTGTCATTTAACGCCATTCTTCTGGCAGCGGTTTTCACATTTTTATTTGCCATGAAGATGTCGGCTGACTATTCCAGAATAATGCTGTTTACATTTTTTATAATAAACAGTGTAATGACATGGTTTCTTCATGTCATGTGGAAACGGGAAATCAGAAAGCGTACCTACCATGACGGGAAACTAAACAGGATGCTTCTTATAACTAAAAGAGAATATGTGCATCAATGCGTAGACCGGCTTATGAAAAATCCATATGGGTCTATGAGGCTTGTGGGTATAGTCCTAATGGAAAACGGAGAACGTGAGACAGAAGAGGATTCTATTGAAGGTGTTCCGATCGTAGCAAAGTGGTCTGATTACATAGAGTATTGTAAAAATAATGTTATAGATGACGTTTTGTTTTATCTGGAAAATGAAAAGCTTTCAGATGAAATAGAAGAATTAGTGGATATGGGAATAGTAGTCCACGTAAATCTGGTCCAGCTAAAAGAAAATTATCTGGCCTACAGGGTAGAGACGATCAACGGAATCATGACACTCACCACAGGAATTAACAATGTAACCCAGTGGCAGCTGGCGTTAAAGCGGCTTATGGATATTTGCGGAGGTATAGTGGGGATCATTCTTACCGGTGTTATCGCACTTATCATAACACCGGTAATAAAAGTCCAGTCTCCCGGCCCCATATTCTTTACTCAGACCAGGGTGGGGCGAAATGGAAGGCAGTTCAAGATTTATAAGTTCCGTTCTATGTATATGGATGCTGAACAGAGAAAGAAAGAACTGATGGCCAGCAATAAAATGAATGGCCTGATGTTTAAGATGGATAATGATCCCCGGATTTATCCCTTTGGTCATTTCATCAGGAAGACAAGCCTGGATGAATTTCCTCAGTTTCTGAATGTGTTAAAAGGGGAAATGTCCCTTGTGGGGACAAGACCTCCGACCCTGGACGAGTATAAACAGTATGAACCTCATCATAAGAGCCGCCTGGCAATGAAACCAGGAGTAACAGGGCTTTGGCAGGTAAGCGGCAGGAGTGATATCACAGACTTCGAGGAAGTGGTTCGGTTAGATAACGAATATATACGGAATTGGAGTTTGAGTTTGGATATAAAGATTTTGTTCAGGACTTTGCTTGTTGTGGTGGGGAAGAAAGGGTCGGTTTAGAGATGGGAGAGTCGTGGAAGAGTGGTGGGGATGCGGTGTTGTAGGTCCAAATAATAACAATTATTTAGAGGATATAAAAGAAAATCATAGATTTCTCTTATTTGCCGATTACGTGCTACCGACTCTACCAGAATTATTTAAAGTTAGATTAGAGGGTAATATACTACAATAATAGTTTCTATGATTTTAATGTAGTATATAAACTATTTACTATAAATGTAAGACAAATGTATATGAATTGAAAATTCGATGTAGTTATTTAGTTATTACGTGACTGTATCTGAATGCTTAAGAGTTTATAAACCGATAAATCCGAACATAATTAGGAAGGCTACCGAAATACATGATGGCTTAAAAATGTATAGATGAAGATATAAAATGGAGGAAAAGAGAATGTCCCTGTATCAAAACCTAAAAAATGGTGAAGAAAAACTTGCTTTGGTAGGACTCGGCTACGTTGGTTTGCCAATTGCTATAGCTTTTGCTAAAAAGGGCTTAAAGGTAGTTGGATTTGATCTTAATAAAACAAAAATTAATATTTATAAATCTGGAATTGACCCAACAAAAGAGGTTGGTAATGAGGCAATCAGAAACGCTACTGTAGATTTTACGTCGGATGAAAAAAAATTGAAAGAAGCGAAATTCCTGATTGTAGCGGTTCCTACACCTGTAAATACAGACCATACACCTGATTTCTCACCTATTATTGGAGCATCTGAGATTGTCGGCCGTAACCTTACTAGGGGGGCAATAGTAGTGTATGAATCTACAGTTTATCCAGGTTGCACAGAAACTGTCTGCATTCCTATTCTTGAAAAGGAATCTGGTCTCAAATGTGGTGAAGACTTTAAAATTGGTTATAGTCCGGAACGTATCAATCCTGGTGATAAAGTACATCGGTTGGAAAATATTCAAAAAATTGTATCTGGTTGCGATGATGAATCTCTTGAGGAAATCAAAAATGTGTATGATATCGTTATTGAGGTTGGAACTCATCCTGTTTCTAATATGAGAACAGCAGAAGCAATAAAAGTAGTTGAAAATAGTCAGCGCGATATCAATATAGCATTCATGAATGAACTTGCGATGGTTTTTGACCGAATGGATATTGATACAAATGAAGTTGTTGATGGTATGAACACCAAGTGGAATGCACTTGGGTTTCGTCCTGGTTTGGTTGGGGGGCATTGCATTGGTGTAGATCCATATTACTTTACATATGAGGCTGAAAAGTTGGGTTATCACAGCCAGATTATCCTGAATGGTCGCATTGTTAACGATAGTATGGGAAGTTATGTTGCTGATTCTGCAGTCAAACAGATGATTGCAGTGGGTCAGGCACCCAAAAAATCAAAGGTTGTAATTCTAGGCTTAACCTTTAAAGAGAACTGTCCGGATATAAGGAATAGCAAGGTGTACGATATTATAAAGCAGTTGAATACATATGGTGTTAAGCCTGTGGTCGTTGATCCTTGGGCAAGTGAACGAGAAGCAAGGGAAGAGTATGGCGTAACCCTTACCAAACTGGAAGAAGTTAGTGAGGCGGATTGCGTAATCATTGCAGTTGCACATAATGAATTCAGGGCATTAAGTTTAGTGGACATTAAGAAATTATTTGAGTGTCGTGAGGATAATGAAATGGTACTGATAGACGTTAAAGGACTCTACAAAGTTGTCGACTTGAAAGCATCTGGTATGTGTTTTTGGAGGCTGTAAGATGGGTGAAAGGAAGAAAGAGGTTAAAATCTGTTTGGTATCATCATCGGGGGGACATTTTGAACAGTTGTTGATGCTTAAACCACTCATAGAAAAATATGATGGCTATATAGTTACAGAAAAAATGAGGTATGACGTGAGGGTTGGAAAAATTCCTGTTAGGTATGTAATGCCCATCAACAGAACAGATAAAACCTTTTTTTTAAAATTTTTTTTAAACATTGCAAAATCTCTTTTTATCATTATCACTGACAGGCCGGATTATACAATATCTACAGGTGCTTTAGCAACAATTCCTTTCATGTTGTTTTCAAAGTTATTTGGGGGGAAAGTTATATATATTGAGTCGTTTGCTAAAATAAACTCTCCCAATATAACAGGAAAAATTGCATATAAGTTTGCAGATCAATTCTATGTACAGTGGAAGAGCATGAAAAAATTTTATCCCAATGCCATTTTTAAAGGAGGGATCTATTAATGATATTTATTACTGTGGGGTCACGGAGCTTTCAATTTAATAGATTGCTAAAGGCAGTAGATTCTGCTATAGAAAATGGTGAGATTATAGATAATATATTTGCACAAATAGGTTCCAGCACATATAAAGTTAAGCATTATAAAACGGTTGATTTTCTTAATCGTGAAGAATTCAATAAAAAGCTAAAAGAATGTGATATTGTTTTAACTCATGGTGGAACTGGTGTCATCGTAAATGCTGCCAAAATGGGAAAGCGGATAGTTGCTATTCCGAGATTGGAAAAGTATGATGAGGCTGTAGATAATCATCAACTACAGCTTATTGAGGCATTTGAAAAGCTAGGTATAGTTACGGGGTGTTATGACTGCAGCAAGATTGGAGAAGCAATTACAGCTGAAAAGAAAAAAATTATTAAGCCATATGTCTCTAATACGAATATAATTTTAGATTCCATAGATGAAATGATAGTATCTGGATGTTGCAATAGTATAAAGGAAAATAGCGGGAAACTAAGAATTTTAATGTGTGGCTCAGATAGAAGAGAAAAGGGAGGTATGAATAGCGTTATTGACCAGCTATTAAATCACAGTTGGGGACATAGATATCAGTTTTCATACTTAGCAACCCATGTTTCAGGGAGTCCTGTTAAGAAGATAGTATTTTTTGCTAAAGCATATTTAAAACTGCACGAGCTTATTCACAAAGATACTTTTGATATAATTCATATTCATATGTCATATAAGGGAAGTTTTTATCGAAAGTTTTACGTGACAAAACTCTGTAAAAAATATAACAAGAAAGTTATCATTCATCTTCATGGATCTGAATTTATCGATTTTTTTAATAGTAGCGGAATGAAAAGAAAAGCTCAGATAAAGGAGTTGTTTACAATTGCTGATTCGATAATTGTATTGGGTGAAGATTGGAAAAAATTTATTTGTTCACTCGCGCCGAAAGCAAACGTGGAGGTAATCAATAATGCGATTGCTTTACCTGATATTGCTGAAAAAACAATAGGAAAACGTAGAACCTTACTATTTTTGGGTGCGTTAATTAAGCGTAAGGGAGTTTGTGATTTGCTCAAAGCAATAAAAAACATTACTGAAGAAGGAATTATTAATTTTCAACTTTTGATTGCCGGTGCTGGCGAAGAGGAAACTAAACTAAAGGATTTTGTACGAATTAATAAACTAGAAGACCAAGTAAAATTCCTTGGATGGATTACGAAAGCACAAAAGCCTGAAATCTTAAAGAGTTCTGATGTACTGGTACTTCCTTCCTATAATGAAGGCCTTCCAATTGCCATATTGGAGGCTATGTCTTATGGCCTTCCAATAATAAGCACAAAAGTGGGCTGCATAGCTGAAGCAGTGATTGATAATGGCTTTTTGATCGATCCGGGAAATGTTGAATTGCTAACAGATTATTTGAAACTGCTTATTGCAGACGATAACCTATTGCTTGAAATGTCCTATTGTTCACGTTATCTAGCAGAAACTAAGTTCTCAGAAAAAATATTCTATGAAAAAATCGAAAGATTATACCGTAAATTGGGAGAGTAAATATATACTGTAAAAGAATAAAATAAAAAGGCTTTTTAGGGGGGGATAACGATAGATAAATTCTAAAAGTATGGTTCACCGATAGAGAATATCGAGATTTGAAAAGATAAAATAGATAAAGAGTATGCAATTTTACTAAAAAAGGAAATAGAGTCACAATTAGTGGTGTGAGAATACTATTACATAATACCAGTACGAAGTAGTAACTTGGATATAGTAGAGTCGAAAAAGTTTTATTAGGTAATGATGTTTTCATTGGAGAGGATTCAATTATTTTTTCTGGAATTGTAATAGTTATAATATTGTAGCAGGTGTTCCGACAAAACAATTGGTATCTGCTAAGAGTCTGTCAGAAAAAATTAAGTACTATTAAAAGAATCTCTAAAATATTTTACTCATTAGGCTAAGAAAGAACTTAAGTAAAAAGATAAAATGAACAAAAATTAGTCGGGTGTATTGGCTTTGAACGATAAATTGTTACTTTGAGGTTTGAGGAAGAGATAATAATGAATAATAAATTGGTATCTGTTATAATAACAACTTACAAAAGACCTATCTCTGTGTTAAGAAGAGCAGTTGAAAGTGTTGTTAACCAGACATATAAAAATATTGAAATAATCGTTGTAAATGATTATCCCGAAGATAAAAAGAATGCAGAAAAAATCAAGGAGTTATTGTCAAAATACCACAAGAGATTAATATTATATTTAGAGCCAGACCATAATTCTGGAGCCTGTGCAGCTAGAAACCTAGGCCTCTCAAGGGCGAAGGGCACATATATCTCGTTTCTTGATGACGATGACTATTGGCTAGAAAGAAAGATAGAGGTTCAATTAACAGGATTTGAATCAGAGAACATTGGTGTTGTTTATACTCCATTTTATTTAAAATATAAAAATAAACAAAAGATTGTTAAGACTGATGCGATTGACGGCAGGCTCACAGAGTCTCTTCTGTATAGAAACACAATGTGTATATTTCCGCTTATGAGGACAGATCTTGTCCGTCAGGTAGGTGGATTTGACGTGAAGCTAACAGCAAGCCAGGAACATGATTTATTGTTACGATTATCTGAAAATAGCGATTTTAAATTTATTGACGAGCTAGTTGCTGTGTACGATATTTCAGACATTTCAATTTCTATGAATATCCCCAAAAAAATTGAAGCATTTGAAATGTTTCTGCTAAAACATAAAAAATTGTACGATATGTACCCTGATGCAGCCCATTATCAATTAATTAGGATGGTCAACAATATGAATAATGCGGGGCTATACAAATACGCTTTTTCAATTTGGAAAAAGGCTCTTCAAATAAAGCCTTTTGCAGTCCAAAATATTACACAACCATTAAAAGGGATTTTAAAAAGAATAACAGGAAGGAGAGCTTTTCACTGAAGACATGAGATGCGACAGCTAAAGCTTATATGTTTAAAATGAAAAAAAAAATTGCTTTTTTCACACCTACGGTTTATGCAATAGGTGGTGAGTCACGGGTTGTTACAATAATAGCTAATGAATTGCATAAATACTATGATATAACGATTTTTACACGGGAGAAGAAAATTTTAAATAGCATATATGGACTAAATGATGACATTAAAGTAGTATCTTATTACCCTTACTCTAAGTTACCAATCGCATCTTCTATACGATATATATATAGAAAAACAAAATTGACTTTTTTAGAGGATAATATATGGTTATTGAATTATGCTTATTACTCAAAGACCGCCGTTAGGAAAATGAAAAAGCTTGTTATAGGTTCATTCAATGCTATTATTGCAGTTTCAGGTGATATGTCTATTTTGCTTGGAAAATGCAAGTTGAAAGAATTAATTACAATTGGTTGGGAACATAGTTCGTATGAGGCTTATTTCCAGACTCCTCATAGATACCTTTGGAAAAGGGAAGCTATCTTTCGCAAAGCAATGGAAGGTTTATCACATTGTATTGTGCTAAATGAAGACATCGCCGAAAAGTACAAAAAGAATATTGGTGTTACAAGTGACTATATCTATAACCCGAGAAGTTTTGTTAGTTATGAAAAATCAAAACTGATAAACAAACAATTTGTTGCATTTGGAAACTTTGTCGAAGCAAAAGGATTTGATTTGCTTATAGAATCGTTTAATATCTTTTCAAAAATTAATCAAGAATGGAGATTAGTAATTGCAGGCGATGGCCCAGATTTTTTGAAAATTAAAGAAAAAGTTACTGGTTACAATCTCCAAGATAGAATTGTTTTTCCAGGATATTTGCAAGATGTGCAATCTCTGTTAATAGAATCATCTGTTTACCTGCTTTCTTCAAGATGGGAAGGTTTTCCTATGTGCGTAACAGAGGCTTATGAAGTGGGATTACCGATTATCTGTTATGATATTCCAGCAATTATACCTTTAACTCGAAATCATGAGGGAATTATTATAGAAAAATTTAATACGGAACATTTTGCTTTTGCAATGCTCATGCTGGCAGAAGATTTTAAAATGAGGGCTGAAATGGCTGAAAATGCTAAAAAAATGGCAGAATCTATTTCTATTGAGAACATCATATCGAGATGGTTGGAATTAATAGAGAAATAAATCACTGAGTGGGGTGAATAATTTGAAGATAAAATTAAGTCATATAAGGGATACTGTTTATTTACAATTTATAGTATTATCGTTTTTTTCATTTCTCATACCGGTATACATATGTGATACAAATAGACATAATCTATTGTTTGCTGTTGCAGAAATACCTGTGCTTATTCTCTTGTTTTTAAATATAGTAAAGAAAAAAAAAAGAGATCGATTATATTTAATAGTGCTAATACTGTATTTTGCCGTATTTATGTATTATGATGTTGTTTATTTAAGGTGTTATTGGGCGCTTTTTTATAAAACTTTGTCTTTTCTGCTATTATGGGACTTTGTCTCAAAGGACTATGATGGGCTAAAAGATAAAAATGGATTTTATGCAGAGTTAACAGATACGATATTGAGTGTGTTTTGTTTTACTGTTATTCTAAGTTTAATAGCAAATGTGATGGGGGTGGATTCTATTTTTTTAGATTTAAACGGATTCCATATTAGAAGAACAGGAAGTGGAGTTTTTATAGATGAGAGACTTACATGGGTATTTATGCATAAAAGTACTTATGGATTACTGCTTGTACTTGCATTAACTCTTTTAATTAAACGAAAAACTTTTCATTTTCGTAAATTTTGGATTTGCATCTATTTTGTTGCAGCAATTAGAATTAATTCCATGGTATCAATGGTTTGCATGTGTGGTGTTCTTTTTGCCTACTATGTAGAAGCCAGAGCTATTAATCGTAAAACTTTGATTAAGATGGTTTTTGCCTTTTTTACAGGGCTATTTCTTGCGTGTATTATTTACTATATTGTTGCTATAGGTCGAAATATATCAAGTTTGGGAGACCGAGCCTATATTTGGGCAATTTATGCAGATTCTTTAGCTAAATATCCAAATGGTATGGGAAAGGACTTTTTTACAACATCTTTTTGGCTAGCTGCCAGTGGAAGATATATCAATAATTTTCATAATGTAATTTTAAATGAGTTAATACATTATTCTGTACCGGTTGGAGTTCTATTTACATTATTAGTTTTATATTATCCAATAAGATTTATCAAGTCAAGTCCATCTAAGATAAAGAATATTATTTTATTGGTTGTCATTAGTTTGCCAATGCTTTTTGATCAGGCAATAAATGATTTGATTTTTCCGATTTTTTTAATAATGCTAAAGCTTTGCTTCAGCACGGAAAATGAAATTCAAAAGATATTGCTATAAATATAGTAATTGAGTGAATAAAGAAGAAAGATATAATATAGGAATAATCCCGATATTTAAAAGTACAAAATTTTCAATTTAAGACAATTATGTTATATAGAAAAAATAATGAAGAAAGAACTGGGGGAAAAGTGGAGTTGATATATAAATATAAAAATGAACGAATTGCTTTTATCATTCTCTTGTGTTACTGCCAGAACCGGGACAAGCGTGATGAATGACAATAAATTTTTAAAGCATTTTACAATTATAGGTACAGGAACGGCACTTAATCTTTTACTTGGTTTATTTACCACTCCTCTGATTACACGACTTGTTGACCCTATAGAATACGGACAGTTTTCTATATTCACAATGTATTCAAGTATTGCAGTTATGGTCTTATGCATGGGTCTAGACCAGGCTGTTGTCAGATTCTATTACGAAAGAGAGAGCCTTGGATATAAACGAGCTTTATTATTTAGATGCATAAATCCTCCTATTATTGTAAGTTTTCTAGTCACTATAATTATTGCAATATGTGCATATAACCATTTTATAAACTTTGAATTCTCTGTTCCAATTATGATAATGTTGTGCTTTTATTCTCTGACAGAACTTGTCTATCGTTTCAGTCTTTTAGTTGTTCGGCTAGAGTATAGAAGTAAATTGTATTCCGTTTTGAGCATAATAAAGAAATTAACATACGTATGCATCACCCTTTTCCTTCTTATGGTAATTGGTGGCGATGATTTGCTTATACTCACCTCTAGTACATTTATTGCATCATTCGTTTGTATGATTGTTAGTATAATTGCACAAGCACAAATGTGGAATATATTTCAAAACCGTGATACTGAGTGTACTATAGATTATAAAATACTTTTAAAATACGCATATCCGTATGTCATTACAATGGGAATCACAACCCTGTTTCAAGCAATTGATAAAATAGCATTAAATTTATATTGTACATATACAGAAGTTGGAATCTATTCTTCTACAATGACATTAGTGCATATTTTTGCAATTATTCAAACCACATTTAATACATTATGGTCGCCGATGGCAGTTAAGCATTACACGAAGTATCCTAAAGATAAAAAGTTCTATCAAAAAGGAAATCAGATAATAACCGTTGTTATGTTCTTTATAGGAATATCACTTATTCTGGTGAAAGACGTTTTTGCGATTTTATTAGGAGAAAAATACAGAGAAGCTGCGTATATTTTACCGTTCCTAATTTTCAATCCAATTATGTATACAATTTCAGAGACTACAGTTACAGGTTTAGTGTTTAAAAAGAAAAGCAGGGTACATATTATTGTCGCTGTTGGAGCATGTATTACAAATATTATTGGGAACAATTTATTGGTACCCAAATTAGGAAGTCAAGGAGCG
This sequence comes from Murimonas intestini, assembly GCA_003148945.1. Lineage (GTDB taxonomy): Bacteria > Bacillota > Clostridia > Lachnospirales > Lachnospiraceae > Murimonas > Murimonas intestini. The sequence goes on from QGGY01000005.1 coordinate 236,970, forward strand.
GCTATATCAACGGGTATAGCATACATAATATTCTTTTCATTAAGAACATTTCTTTCAAATAAATATTTTTATATTGATTTCAATCTTAAAAAGTTTTATTTACTGACGGCAGTAGTGAGTTTGTATGCCCTTTATAATACATTTGTTAAATTTAATATTGGCTCTGTTATTGGATATATCATATGTGTATCACTACTATTAGTCCTATACAGAGACATAATTTATTGGGGAACTGGTTATTTACGCGAAAATTACAAAATTTTTTTTGGAAAATAAACAATAAAGAATCTAAAGCTTATTTCTTCATTCCAATTTTACTTGCGGTTAACATCATAATCAACGAAGAGATATATTGGTTGCATGTTGGAAAGTGGCTATTTACAGGCATACCGTTTTTCATTGGGCAACTTCTTCGGCAGATATACTGGATTGATTAAAAACAAGATAAACTCAGCTATTTGCTGAATATTACGGTGCAGAGGAGCCGCCAGTCCAGTGTGCCCCCGGAATAATCACTATTTGCTTTGGGTTAGTAATAGTTGGGATTACACTGACAATCATTGAGCATAATGCATTAGGGAATTTTATTGTGCATTTACGGTATTACTTACCATTGGAGTTTTCCTATTTGGGATATTAGAAAGCACTTATAGCGATAGAAAATTTCTATGGGGTAACATGAATTTATATTGGAGACTCAATCATAGCGGTGTTTATATGAATATTCCTTTTTTAGCGCAGGATTTCAAGAAGGGAATGCACGACTATATCGTGGAAATACATTCTAGAGGTTGATAATTAGTAAACACGACATAATCTACCATAGTGCTATTTGATGCTGATTGCCATAAAATTAGGATAGTTGGAGCAGGATGCTCTCGGTTTTAATTATGAATAGTAAAAGTTGCAGAGAACCAATTCTATACAGGCGGAATTTCCGCCTACACGCACTGAATATTTTTGTGCGCCCCCGGACAAAGGGGACACGGAAGCTGGATTATTCACGCACTGCCTGACACCACTGTGTTTTCTGTCCAGAGAAATCTCTTACTTATTATAAGGTGGATGCTTATTCCCCAATCATAGCGATAGCATAAGTATAATCACCATCGTGCGCTATTGATATCTGTACATTATATCCGTCAATTTTTACATAAGGTGCCCTGTTGCCATCTGATAAAATTTTAAAATCCAGTACAGAGAACTTTCCATGAAATGCTTTAACCAGCGCTTATCTTGCTGCAAATCGCCCAGCAAGAAATTCAAACTGTCTCTTTCCTGGATAGCTATTATATTCTAGCAGTTCATTCGCTGAAAGAATCTTTTTGGCCAGTGAATCTTTATTTTTCTTAAATCTCGATATTACTGTGAGATCACACCCAATGCCGATAATCATCTATTCATTCATCCTTGAAACAAGGCTTTCAAGCCTTATTTATTAAACCAATAGACTCAAACACCGCCATTTACCTTTTTTTCAATAATGTCGATAAATTCACCTACATTTTTGGTTTCAAGTATTTCTTCTGTAGTAAACGTAATATTAAACTTCAATTCTATATCTGAGACTAAATTAATATGTATCAGAGAATCCCAATCCTCAATATCTGCTGATGTCATTTCATCAAAAATCACTAGCTCTTCATCATCAAAAAGATTTCTAAATATTTCCTGTAAGTCCTTTACAATTTCTTCTCTGTTCATGCTCTTATTCCTCCTCGATATAGCAATCTACTACATTATTCAAATCATTGAGAATGTATTCTTTTGTTCCGTTTTTAGCAGAAGTCAGTTCAAATTCAAAACCTTCATAGAAGGATTCCACCATTTTATTCTTTTTAGTTGGAAGGTATTCAGCTCTAATACTCGAACAGCCCCAAGCTTTAGCATTATCCGTAATAGCATTAAACATCAAGTCTTCAACTCCGCGTTTCAACACCCTACAACTCATTACCCAAGTATCTATAAAACAAGAAGAACCTTCTTTGTGCAGAATCACGCATGAGATAATACCATAATTGCTATACTTATCGCTAAGTTTACAATAGAGACACCGATAATCCGGATTTGCTACCATTTCAATTATATTTGCCTCTTGATATCTTATTGTGCGAAGATTGAACTGATTTGATTTATTAATAAGCTGCGAAAATCTTGGAATATCTACATTCTCAATCTTGCCGATATGTCCCTTCATCTCCAATGCTTTCAAGTACTCATTATAGTCAACGAAGCTTTCCTGCATTTTTTGTCTTTTTTGGTTTTCAATGTATGAGTTTGTACGTTCCAAGTCTTCCTTGGTAATCTGAGTCCATTCAAACGGCTGCTCTTTTTCCATTTGTAGAACATACAATGCAGGATCTTGCGGAACATCAATAACATGAACTTCAGGAACAAACTCGCGAACAATTTGACGCTCTGCCGGATTGTCATCAAAGAAAACCAGGCTGTCGGTTCCGATATTCAGCTCCTGCGCAATTCTTCTAATGTTATCAGCCTTATTCTCCCAGTTTGCTATAAAGCAAGAAATATCATCAAGCTTTAGTATCATATTTTCGTTCTTCTCAAAAGGTTCTTTTGCAGTAGCTTCATCATTCTTACTACATACTGCGAGAATAATGCCTCTCTGTTTTAGTTCTAAGCAATATTGTTGGAAATACCTATAAGCCTCTCCAACGGCATTATTAGAATCAATCTGTATTCCTTCCCATCCTTCATCACCCACAACACCACCCCAAAGCGTATTGTCTAAATCAAGTACTAGGCATTTTCGAATATTTCCACGTAAGGCTAAAATTTCATGAACGAAACACATGACATACTCTGGCATGTAATCCAATCTAACAGCCGCTTTATTCAAAAAATATGCCTTATAATCAAACCAATTGTATTTACCAACATTATTAGACAGCGCATCTACATCCACGATGGTCACGGTTGAAGGGGCAACCTTTAGCAATTCTCTATTTACAGAATACAAGAATTCGTTTCGACCATATTCTTTTTGATATTCCAGATTCCCTAATACTCTAACAGGCGGAAGGACAAAATTAGCTTGAAGTATTTTAGCTTCTAGTCTCCCGTTAATTTGGCTCCACAACTGCTCATAATACTTCTTTACATCGTCTAAATACTCTATTATTTTGTTTCCCTCAGAAAGAAGTGGTGGGCATTCCTTTACATCACTATAAAATGGCAACATAATTACATATTCTGGATTAAATTCGTACAACGAAGAATTTGGATCAAAAACATCCATGTTTATTCCTGAATATTCACCTTCGTAAATGTTGCATTGAACTCCGTTTTGATTAAGGTAGTATCTTAATATTTTAACAAAATACTGAATAGAGCACGATCCAAGAACCGCTATTTTTACTCCTTCATTCTGAACATTATTTTTCTCATTTTTTCGAACTTGTTTTAGTAGTTCAGATATCTTTTCCTTTTCCATTTATTTCAACTCCATTCTTTGACGCACTAATCTTCTCTTGATTAAACGATAATAACATTTCTTTAGAAGCGTCTTGGTGTTTCTTTTCGCTGTTGAGATTACCAAGGACATTTTAGTGATCCCCAATAAGTTCCACACTACTTTGCTATATGGCTCATTTTTTATTCTTTTAAAAAACTCATTTCGATCTGGATTCATTTTCACAGTTGACTGCAAAGCGGGATTACCTTTAGCTGCTTCATCTAAAGAACGTTCTTCGACTTCCATGAAATTCTTACTTGTGGACATCAGCTCATCGCCTTTAGGTGTATTAACCAAAGCAACTGAAACACCAAGTTTCTGCTCTTCCTTAGAAAACTTTAATCCCCAGAAATCTCCGATGGTGATGTCTGCGACCCTTGGAAAAGATTTATATTTACAATGTTCACAGCATGGCCGTATATACAGATTTCCAACTATGTAAGCGTTAACCCACGGATCATGATATCTGTCCTTATAATATGACTCACCATTTTTAAATTTTACGAGGGTTCCAAGATTTGTCCAACCATGAGATTTATTCTTTAAGTGAACTTCCTGAATTTCAGAGCCAAACTTTTTCTCAAGCTCATCCATATATGAAGAAAACGCAAGCGGTGAATTTACTCCCCTACATATGAGTTCAACTGTATATAGCCCTGGATAATCCTTTCCTAGGAAACCATATAATCCTGCGACCTGACATCCTGTACCACAAAACAAAACTCTCTCACTTTTTTGCAAAAGCTTTTTTATTGTTTTATAAACTCCCGCAGTATCACTTTGAAAGTATTTCGATCTCATTATCTTTTGTAAGCTTTCAACAGTATTTCCTACTTCATGGTGTGCTCCCTTGTAATCGTCATCATAAACACATCCGGCAATGTAATCACGATTTTCCACAAAGGATTCCGCTAATGCATAATATAAAGCTCCAGAAGTGCTATTATACCTGACATTCTTATCTTTGTGATAGACTTTGTAAGTCGACGGTACTTTTCTTGAACCATTTTCAAACATTGATGTGCTTAGTGCAGGGCAAGCTTTCTCGCACAGGTTACATTTAATACATTTATCTTCATCTATAATCGGATGCCAAAATCCTTCTGCATCTATTGGAAATGATATAGCTTCCTTAGGGCATATATCTCCACAGGCCTTACAGCCTGTACAACTATCTTTATGTAACTTATCTATCATTTTTATTTCTCCCACAACACCGCAGAATAGGATCTTGCAGGATTTCCAGCTGCCATTGTTCCTTCTTTAATTTTTCCTCCAACTACAGCACCCGCTGAAACAATTGCGCCAGCACCAATCTGTGCCCCACGCAGAATAGTTGCATTGACTCCAATCCAAACATGATCACCAATCATAATGTCTCTAGGCGTATTAATTATTGCTCCCTGTTCATTCATAATTTTATGGAAATCCGAATCGAGTATCACTACATTTCTAGATACTAAAAGACCATCACCAATCTTCATATGGTTCTTTGCAATAATAGTTGCATCATGATTAATATCTGCTTTTCCTATTGTTATACTTCCTTCTTTTTGAACCTGCAGTGTGGTTCCTGATCTAAGTATTACTGTTCCATTTACTATTAGCTTTCCATTTCCTCTTATAAACAGTGTTGTCTGTTTTTTTGAACCTTTGATTTCTGGAAGATTTAATACAAGTTTAGCATGCAACACTACGTTTGCATTCTTATCAATATCCACCACAGAATTTCTATATGGAACTATATATGTTCCTTTATCTCTTTTGATATTCTTTGACAGGAAATTTAATTTTATGAATTTCCATATATCTAGCTGAAATATTTTACCCATTTATGTCATCCTTCCATATAAAAACTTAAAAATTATAAATATAGTTTGGATCATCAATTCCATGTGAATTTAAAACAATGAGGTTTTCATCCAAACCATCAATTGATTTCATCTCAGCAGAAGTTAATTCAAAGTCAAAAATATCAAGATTCTCTTTCATATGCTCCTTGTGAAAGGTGCTAATGACTGGGATTACGTTATTCTGATAATGCCATCTCAGAACAATCTGTGTACAACTCTTATGATATTTCTCCATTAAATGCTTCATCAAAGAATTGTCACGCAGTTTTTTCGTTCCATTTCCAGTAGATGTATGAGCCATCAATTGAATGCCATGTTCCCTACAATAGTCTCGAAGCTCTTTTCTCACGCACAACGGATGTATTTCTGTTTGCACAACCATTGGTAGATCAATCCCTTCTGATTTAATCTTTTTCAAATCATCTAAATTCAAATTACATGCACCAAATGCTCTACATTTTCCTTTATTGTAGCAATCAATAATCTGTTTGTAATAGTTAAGCCAATCGCCCTCCGGCCAATGCAACATATATAAATCTACATGATCTTTTTTCAAATTTGAAAGAGAATTGTCAAGATTACCTGCAACATCATTTGGAGATGCAGCTCTAGTAACATCCATCGCTGAACATTTTGTTGCCAGGAATACATCCTGGTAATTGGATACCGTTGCCCCAATACTTTCTTCTGAATGAGCGTAAATTCTTCCGGAATCAAACATTCTATATCCCGTATCATATGCATCATGTAAAATTCTTTTTATATGCAAATTTCCATACAGTTCTCTACTGATTTTCATATGTTTAATACTTCTTAAACAATTTCTAATTAACCACTTTCCAAACAAAAGCTTATTTCTTGTATAGCGCCAAATAACTCCCGTTCCAAAAGATATCCATGGAATCGTAATTTCATTTCTTAACATATACATTTTTTTGTCATCCACTAGATTTATTTCCTCCGTAACACCTATTCTATCTTGCAACAATTTATTGAATTTTAATCTTCCAGAATCATTAAAGCACAGAGCATTTTCATACAATTCATTGTGCAAAAGTTCTTTACAACTATATAAGTTTATTACAGAAACCTTTTTTCCCTCAGCAATGCTGTTCACCGGATTCCATAAACATTGATCTAAAATATCCGTCGGCATCAAGCTTTCCAAGGTTGGACTAAACGGAGAAATGACAAGATACGGCGTCCATTCATTATCCCTGCAAAAATCGACCATATCTTTCAATCGATCTGTATTAATTCTAATATTTTCTATCTGCTTTGCTGATAATTCGTACCTGTCATTCCATCCAAACTCATTTTTCCATCCATTCATCCACCTGTTGGCCCATTCGATATCATCTGCTGTCTTCAACTTCGAATAATTCTCACGATCTGCAGGTAAACCATTTACAAATCTTTTTACATCGTGTAATAGAAATTGTGGATGCAGAACAATCGGAATTTTTTTTAATAAAAAGTCTTTACTTTTGCTATATGTTCTAATCTGATCACTATTTAACCATAAGTAATACTTATGATCAGAGCTTTCATTTTCATATGCATCTACGATTAATTTGAATTCTTCTATGCTTATGATAACTATGGCGCCCTTTCGTAAATGGTTTGCATATTTTTTTAATGTTTCAAAATCATAATATAGTGGCTGAGGTTGTGATGCCATATTAAAACCGCGTAGTTTCCACAAGTTATAATCGTAAGCAAGCAACGATGGCGTAGAACCAGTATTTACAATATCTAAGTTCATTGGCATCATTCCCAAATTTTCGGCATGACTAACCCATTTTTTATACTGTGAAGTCTGCTTACCAAACATTTTCATTACCCTCTTCTAAGAACAAATACTTTTCTCATTATCTTAATGATGATGCCCTTTTCATACGCATTCATAGCAAATAGCCACATCGAAATCATATAAGTAAATACATACAGCAAACCATATACTGCTAATAAAGATAACGATGTACCAACTAAATTGAATTTAATGATAATAAAGCCCAAGCAAATAGGCAGTAATAATCCTTTTGCTATATGGAACATTTCAATATAGTATTGTTTCATATTTAGTTTTGCAACTTTGTAATAATATATGCTTTGAACTAAGATACAGATTATACACTCACATAAAAATGTCCCAAATGCGCTACCAATCGCGCCGAAATGCATTGCTAACGGTATGCTCACTAAAAAATTACATAGGCAAACTACTATGTTTATAAGTATCTGTACCTTGTGAATATTCTTAGCTCTTACAATGTCTTGACCTAGCCCCATCGTTAAAGAAACAGTTACTGGTAACATAATGAGTAATCCAACATAATACGAATCATCATATCCTGCTCCTGCCCATTTGTATATAAATGCCTTTCCAAAAAAACAATATCCTGACATTATTAAGAACACTAAAATAGCAAATAATCTCGATGTTTTAACAAATAGTTCTGATAATTCTTTTAGTTTATTTAGCGAAACCAACCTATTAATTTCAGCTATAAAAACACTCGACATTGCAGATGCAATCATTATATAGTAGGTATTCAAAGTACTTCCTACCGAGTAGATTGAAATCTCAGACGTTCCATTAGTCCACGCTAAGATAAACTTGTCTACCTGCCAATTTAATTGATCCATCACCGATTGGATAACAATAGCACAAGCAAAAATCAAAATACTTTTCAGCAGGACTTTATCTATTCTTTCAAAAGAAAATTTAACTTTCAGAACTTTGATACAATACGCAGCATTAAATAAGGTAATTAATATTGTTAATGCCAGCTTAATATTGAAAATTAATATGGAACCATGTCCTCTAAGCAATAGCGGAATAGTAATTAATGGTGCCATTACAATTTGAAATAAATTGACTAACTTTCCAAATATAAATCGTTCATTCGCTATGATTAACGAACTGAAAATACAATTAATTACAGTCGCGCATGTGGTAAATGCTAATATAACAAATAATGTTTTAGCAAGTTCATACTCTGAAGTACTAATTTTATTTCCTAAAAGGGCCTCTGCATTAGATCCAATCAGGAGGCCAACCACTAAACTCACAACTGATAAGACCACAAAAACTCTAAAAAATAGACCATTTAATTTGGGAATCCTATCTTTGTCCTTAATTTTAGTCTGTACGTAAAACCTCACAAAGGCAGCATTTAAACCGGCATTAAAGATTATTAAGTAACCAGAGAATGATATACACAACGAGTAAATTCCATATTCACTCTGGCCTAAACTTCTCAAAATTATAGGAGTATAGACTACCCCCGATAAACACTGCACTATTACAGTTAAATAGGATACTACCACGCCCAATGATAGTTGTTTTTTTCTATTCACTTCCATATCAAACTGTTTTATCTCCTATTATTTTATATTTTTTTTCAACCACTCTTTTGACTCCTCTATCATGCATGAAAGTTTTGTTAGACTACGACTATAGTCGATTTCATTTAATGACTCTAAATACTCAATTGTAACTTTCTCCTTTGTGTCGCAAAAACGTTCCTGGGTTTCAAATAAATCCAACAGACTAATTAAGCGAGAATTCATACTAATCCTAACAGTACGGTCAAACACATAATAATTCTTTTTAAAAATACCGGAAAATGCCGCAGTATGAAAGCTATCAGTAAATATTGCTTCCGAATATGATATCAACGAAAGAAAATCTTCTACTCCTACGTCAAAAAGTTTTTCCTCATTCTCATGGTTCAATAAATCATAGAAGGGAAATTCGTTTGTCAAGTAAGGCATATAGAGAATCTTTAATCCATGTCGCTTAGCATATTCCTGAGCCAATTTACGAGGCTTAACCTCATCTCCCAAAAAATAACAAAATATATATTTCTCTTTAACTTGACGAGGTGAGCAAATTTTCTCCCATTCCTCTTGCTGAAGAAGAAATACTGGATCGACAACCCATTTTATATCCTTGCCGTATACTTCTCTGATAAGAGCAACATCCGTGTATTCTCTAACAGATACTGAGTCAAAGTCGACTAGTGCTTTCTTGAAGAAGGCCTTTTCTTTAATATCTAATTCTTTTTTTGAAACAGAAGCAGCATACGATAGTTTTGTTTTGCATTCTGGTACAAATGTTAAAAAGTATGGTTTTTTTTCAAGGGTTCTCCACACTTGATCGCTTCCTGTTATAAATGTAGTAAAGCTCTCAAGTTCAGATGACGATTTGGATGTAATACTAGATTTGTAATCATGCAGTTGTGCGTCATTATAAACGCCACTTGTATGAGGTGTGTTTTCCTCTCCAAACGCTATTACCTTTCGCTTTCTAGCATCAATCATTCTAAATTTATCTTGTTTAAAAGTGTTTTTTATAACTTTCCTAATTGTATTGGTAACTTTGTGATTATCTTTCACTCTTGAATATATTAATAGCAGCTTATTTATGATACCATTAGTTGCTTTTAATTTACTCCTGAAGGATGTACTTGGGCGTGAATAACATATTTGAAATGCTGGAGCTATATTGTCCGTGATGTATCTAGCTAATGCATATGCCTGTAAATTGCCACCATAGTTGGTACTTTTATAGTATTCAGTAATTACTGCAACTTTGCTTTTATCATCAGTCATACTCTTCCTCCCTCCAGCAGACAACATTTTCAAGTTTCTTTCGTTATTTTTGTATCTACAGTCATTTTTGCGGTAGCAATGATCAGCATTAATAAAAAAGTAATTCTAGCATTATTAAATAAAGCAGTATAGTTTGATAAAAAAATCACCAATCCAACTAATACTAAATAGACCGCGAATCGATTCTTATGATCAGAAAAAATAATCTTATAACATCCATATGAGTAGCCGATTACGTATACTAAATAAAACCATAATCCGCTCAAAAGTATATACGAGCCCATACTACTAATACCAAAATGAGCAAATCCAAATACATCACTTTCAACCCATTTTGCAGCACCAATACCTAAGCCAAACAACCACGTTGATTTTTTATGAATTGCGTAGTCTACAATAGCCAAACGCTCATTACTTCCATACGCCCCTATTGATTTATAACTAAAACCTCTAACCAACCTTTTTTGTACAGTATCCTCTATAAACTCTCTTAATGTAGGTATACTGAATGCAACCAAAATAATAAGAATAAACAGTACTAAATATTTTATGATATGTAGAATTTTGCTCCGGTAATCTGGCTCTTTAAAAAATACAGTTAGAGCGTAAAATACCGCAAAAACCACTAATTCAATATAGTAACCCACGTTGTCGTTATATTGTGACATTATTACCATAACCCCCTGCGAAGCCAAGGTGTAAAAGATAAAAAATTTTTTTTTCGTCTCATTCTTCATTCGTGAATATGCGTAAAACAAGTTAAGTGAAAGAACGAAAATAGAATATAGAGCTAATACATTTGTTGCATTAAATCCAAACAATCCAGCGCACTGGTCAGGATAGTATCCATTCTCTGCTAGCCAAGATGCCTTTATAAATTGTCCAGTTCCTTTCTCTTGAACATATAAAACCAACAGATTTAATATGTAGAAGACATTAAATAGCTTAATTCTTCCCTCTATTCTTGTCCGAATTGCCTCTTGGTCATTTGATACTAATAGCACCATGATTACTAAGGTTGAAATCGAATATAGAGAAGACCTCAAGTTACTAGAAATGATTGAAAAATCCAACACTTGTACTGAACTGATAATAAAAAGACTTATGCCCAGAAATAATATTACAAAAGTTGGCAAATCCAGTTTTCTTAGTGAACTATTGGCAATTATCAAAACTGCTGCACCTATTAATATTAGCATATGCCAAATACTATAGTGCTCTACAACTCCCGAAAAGAATAGGAATACCATTAAGAAATCAAATATCCATTTGTTTATATCTTTATTACTTACAATCATCGAATTTTAGCACCTATTTCCTTATAAAATGAAAGAAGTTCTTCGGATGAGGATTCTATATCATATCCATTCTTTTTCGCGTTTCTCCAGCCATCTTCTCTCTTGAAATTTCGAGGTACAGTATTAATTACATTAATCCAATTTTCAATGGATGAATTTAAACTAACGCTATAATAGTAATCCGATATTCTTGCTTCAGCAGGTACAGCATTGGATGCAATGACTGGAAGACCTGTTGCCTGAGCTTCAATTGCAACGATCCCCAATCCTTCATATACGGTAGGGAAAATAAAATAATCCATGCCCATCAAAAATCTAGGCACATCATTCTGTTCCCCGAATAGCGTAACAGAGCTTTCCAAATGCTCAGCCTGAATCTTTGACTCTAATTTAGCCCGCATCGGTCCTTCCCCAACAATCCAAAGTTTTATCTTCTGATTTGACTGATGTAACTTTTTGAATAAGTCTAGCAAAAACAAAAGGTTCTTCGATTCAGCTAAACGTCCTACTGTACCATAAACAATACACGAAGGCGAAACCTGTTGCTGACTTCTAATCGAGTCTCTTATACTCACATCAAATCGATATGGGATAGTATCTATAGCATTTTTAATTACTCTAAATTTTATATTTTGAATTCCTCGCTTACCAAATAATGCCTCGCCGGCATTCATTGAGCATGCAAACAGATAGTCATTATTTTTGCATATAATAGTTTGGCAGTGATGAGTGTATAAATTTTTAATTAATTTTTTGATTCTTGATTTGAAAGTCTCCTTGGCCTGTCTCGGTGTAGCACTGTGAGAATGTGCAATCCTTATACTGCTACACTTCATGTACTTAGCAAGATAGGTCTGCAGAAGAACATTCGACGTGTTAATATGAACAACATCATACTCATTTTCTTGAAGATAGCCATTGACACCTTCAACCATTTTTTTATAATTGCTTATTTTGTTCCCACCAACATTCAGCGCATGAAGTGCTATTAATTTTGATTCAGAAAAAATAGGATCTGCTTCATATTTTTCAAATGTATTATTACAGCACATAAGGAAGTCAAATGTGATGTAGTCTCTATTAATATTTTTATAGTATTGCAGTAGGAAGCTTTCTACTCCTCCAAAAGTCTCCATCCCGTGCAATATATGAAGCACTCTTATTTTTCTCATTATTTTTTACTTTCCTCGTCCGTAGTAAGCATTCTTTCCATGCTTACGATTGTAATGTTTGTCAAGTACATACTGAGCCATGCGATTGTTTGGATTAAATGCCAAAGTTTTAAGATCCATCTCAGCGACTTTTTCCAGCACGACTGCATTATAGACAGCATTCGCTCCATTCTTTCCCCAAGCAAACGTTCCATGATTCTTTACCACAATTCCAGGAATCGACATTGGATTATATCCACACTTCTGGACTTCTTCGATGATGATCTTGCCAATATTTACTTCATATGTTTCTTCGACTTCCTCTTTAAAGAACTCTCTAAAGAGGAATGCCTCCGTAGAAATAATCTGCATAAGTTGTTCCAAGCGTAGATAACTACGCCTTTAGCAACTAAGTCCAAGTTTGCTTCACAAACTCTTTTCTTTAGTTCTTCTAACGTTTATTCTGTAACTTCTGCTTCATGGAGAATTTGAAGAGTATGTCTTACCCCGTCTGCTACGGAGTATCCTCCAGTCCAGCCTAAACTTTCCAATTTTGTTGTATCAAGTACCTGCTTTGCGATTGGCGATCTATTAGCTAAATCAACTGCATCTGGATCAGTGAAAACTACTTTCTGTCCTTCTGCTTCCGCAATAACTTGTGCGAGACCAGCGATTGTGATTCGAACATTCGGATTAGCGATATTATAAGACTCACCCGCCTGACCATTCAAAATTACAATCAGAATCCCTGACACTGCATCCGCTATATAATTGTAGCTTCTCATCTGAACTCCAGCACTTTTAAGTTCTATGTCTTGATGGCTCATCGCATTATGGATAAACTGTACCTGTGCTCTATTATCTGTTGCAGTTATCATTGGTCCATAGGTATGGCAAAGTCGAACAGAGACCGTCTCTAAGCCATATTGTGATGTATAGCTAGCACATGTGCATTCCTTGTTGCATGAATAATAAAATCAACATCGAAATCAAACTGAATTGGAGCATTCAAATTATATTGAATAGTTTCTACTCCATCCTTGAAATCAGCAAATATGGAATTGATCTTTTCTGGGTTTCTTCCTGCTAGAATGATTGTCATGCTATATTTGGCTTGATAATTTAATCTAACCAATGTGTCTGTAATATATGAACCTACCGTGCCTGTGACTCCTGTAATAAGAATTGTCATATTTTTAAGTTTTTTCAGTCCAACTACATGGCTTACAGTTACGTCTAAGTCATTAATATATGTATTGCTTTTATGTAGATTCATATTACTTCAACCAATCGGATCTCTTAGCCACAAGTAATGCTTTGAAAATATCAATATCCTCTACCGTAGTAAGCTTGATATTCTTTTCTGAGCCAGCAGAGAAATAGACAGGTTCTCCCATCTCAATCTTTAATGTACAAGAAGCGACAGAATTTGTAATTCCAGCTTCAAGGGCGCGCTTGTGAAGATCACAAATATCTCCTAAAAAGAAAGCTTGTGGTGTCTGCGTTCTCTTAAGATTATCCCTGGGATAGCTACCAATGGAAACCTCTCCATCTTCTGTCTGCATCATTGCCTCTGCGCAAGGAATGACAGTAATTGCGCAACCATGTTTCTTGGTTGTAACAATACAGTCAGATATAATATCAGCAGATATCATTGGACGAATCGCGTCATGTATAAGAACAATATCCTTATCATCATAACCAACATCTCTTAATCCGTATACTCCATTTCGAATAGAATCCTGTCCGTTCTTACCACCAGAAAATACATTCTTAAGTTTTGTGATATTGAACTGGTTTGCATATGCCCAAAGGACTGACTCCCAATCTTCGATACAAACCACTGCGATCTCATCAATTTCCGGATGATTCTGAAATGCCTCTAATGTATACACAATTACAGGTCTTTCATTAACAGTTAAAAACTGCTTTGGAATATTCTGATGCATACGAGCACCAGAACCGCCTGCAATTAGTAATGCGATATTTGCCATTGCTTACCTCCTCAAAATTCTTGTCTTTACAGTTTCAGTAGCATTTCCGTTCTCATAAGATCCCATCATCATTAAGTACTCATCTACTACCGCATTGTATTGAGTCGATTCAAAACTTTCTATTTTTTCTTTCCATTCACTGTTTTCATAAACCATAATCCCTGCCCACTTTTCAATTGGAATATAAAATCCTCTATCTTTATTCATGTATGTCTTTAAATCCGGAACAAATAGAAAGCACGGCTTATGCATTATTGCAAAGTCCCAAAGGCAAGAAGAGTAATCAGTAATAAGAATATCTGCCACCAGAAGTATCTCTTGCATATCCGGATACTTTGTCCAATCATAATCCGCAGTATCAATATCTACCTGTTGTGAATACTGATGTCCTCTCTTTGCAAATACCCAATCGCCTCCAAATCTTTTCTTCAACGTATCTTTGACAAGATAAACATCGATTACTTCAACACTTTTACTCAATGCTACCGCATGGCCTTCATCCCCCTTGAACGTTGGCGCATAAAGTATAATCTTTTCATTTGCTCCTACACCCAAGTTCTTTCGTATCCGTTCTTTTTGCTCAGATGTCGCCTTAAAAAACAAATCTGTCCTTGGATAACCGGAATCAAGAATTTCACCACGATAAGCCATTGCTTGGCGGGTATACATTTCAGACTGAAGTTTCGAGGAAGAAATCCAAAGCTTAATGTCTTTAGACGCAAGAGTTATTCCTTTATTCGAAGCTTTACTCTTTCCTTCCTGTAGAAAACCATTTCTTTTCTGTAATCCTCCACCATGACCAGTTTCTATAAGGAATTGTTTTTTTCTAATTGGTGCATAAGAAAAGCCACCGCAGTTATAAACAACGATTCCCGAAGTAAGAAGGTATTTAAAGAACTCAACATGGTCTTTTTTACATATCACTTTCGTATTAGGTTTTTGTGCTATAAACCCATAATCTTCCGGATTATTAAAACACCATATGAATTCATATCCAGCAAAACGTTCATCATCAAGCATTGACTCATAAATGTATTTCGGATTACACAAATACCCTTTACCCATATTTGCCATGAACAATATACGTTTTTCTTTCATAGGAGCAAGCCAATACGCTTTTAATCCAAAGCGCATGATATGTTTCACTATATACTTAAGCTCCTCTCTAAGCGCATATAATTCCATTACTTAACTTCTCCCAACCAAGTGTCTTTATATCTATCACAGATATAAGGCCAGCTATATGTTTCCTTAATACGCTGCGTACTCTTCACTCCTAATTTAGCAAGCTGCTCCTCATCTATCTGATCCGCTTTCTCAATCAGTTCCGTCAGACATCCCTCTTTCTTTGTCCAGTACAACGCACTATCCTCTGCAACCTCTCGGTTGAAACCAACGTCAAGAAGCAGATTCAAATCAGTACTACCAAGAGCCTCCAGCAGCGAAGGATTCGTTCCACCAACCTCGTGACCATGGAAATACCCGTATGCATTTTCTCTTATCTTCATGAGAAGTTCCTGGTCATAAACCGTTCCTACGAACTTTATTCTCTTATCTTTTCTATACCCCAGCTTCTGCTCCAACTCATTCAAGAATTCATCGTTCACATTTGTGATGATAGCAAAGTTCTTCTTTGTGTTGCTCTTCATGAACTCACGGATCATCGTCTCGTAATTGTTTTCAGGAACAAAACGACCGACTACTAGGTAATACGCTTTTCTTGCTAATCCTTTTTCTGCATACCACCGAAGCAGCTTCTCATCGTCATCTGTAAGTAGACTCTTTCTGGTTTCAGCACCATAGGCAATAAATGTGGTCTTCGGATTTCTGCCACCGATGCCTTTGCCGTCATACTGTTCATGGATATACTTCTCAATGTTCAAGCTGTCGCAGATATCAAGGTCAGAATACTTGACCATCATCTGCTCGGAGACTTTCCAATACTTCCGCACCGGCTTGCTCCATTTGGCTCGCATCCACTCATGGCCATCCGGGTTCAGATAAATCATTCCTCCCAGCTTGTGGATTTCTTTGTAATATTTTTTGGTGAATGGTCCAATTCGACAAGCCATGATATAAACGATGGGATGTTGAATTCCGTTTGCCTTTATATATTTCACACACTCGGACAACGCCTTGCAATCATAGTAGATAGCCTGTGCTGGTCCCAGCTTCTCCAGCACATGGATCTTGAAGCAATCAGCGTTGTGGTAGATAAAATGCTTCTTATCGATAATTTGAGCATCTACCTTCGTTTCATCCATGCAGCCCTGACCGTTTGCCTTAACTGCAACATGGTAACGGATAACTTCGTCGTTCTGATGGTATTCTGTTAACTTGTCTATAAATGTTTCATATCCGCCGTAAGCACCAAGACTTTTGGCACCTATCAGAAACACATGTTGCAGTTCCATCTGTTATTAATCTCCCTTTTACTAACCGGCCTTGTGACCGTGTATTTATCTAACCACTCTACATTCTCCTAATCTCTCCCCGTTCTCTCCGACTCCTAACAATGAACTTAATCATCCCTACGAACCGGGCCGCATTAATAAAGATGTAATACAGCGCATTGTGATGAGATAGGTAAGAAGTGCAATAAAGAAGCTTTTGTGGTTGTTTTCTATCTGTTTTGTGGCTATAGTTTCTATGTCCTGCGTTCTTTCTCCACCGTCTTTGTTTCCTTCATTACTCACGCACTCGCACTAAATCAAAAGTACGAAATATCCCAAGTAAGCGATCAGCTCTATCCAAATCCAGAAAAGACAACCAAATACACAGGTAACACCCAACATATAGATCGCCGGATACCATGCATCCAACCGATAGTACCAAACCACCAGTCTTAGCCTGTATCTTTATACTTATCTTCTCCACACTCGCCATTCTCGCTTTCCTCACAGTCGCACTCCATTAGCCCTTTCATACTCTCCATCTCGCTGCGCTGCCACCGTATCCATTGGTTCCATAAGTCCCTTATGTCCTACGCACCTGTGTATAACAGACGGCAAGCTCTGAGTACCGTATATGCCCGTCCAACCGGTAACCGCCGACCCACTTCACGTCTTGGACACGAAACATTCCAAACGCTTCGCTGATGATGAGGTTGTAGTTGTCAAAGAGTGGCCGAAGGAAGTGAAACGACTGCTGGCATTCAATAGCCTGCATTGCTTCTAAAAGAGGTCTTAGTTTGGCTCCCTGGGAGCCCGTGTTTTTTTGCCTGTGTCCGCATGGCCTGTGTCTGCCTTTACCTCCATACGACCGCCAACGGCAATAGTGGATTGTGTGAGCTAGGATGTAAGATTACGGATGAAATCCTGCGAAAGCGTACAGTCTGCATCAATGTAGAGGATGTATTCCTCTCCACAGCCTGTGAGTGTTGCGGTTGATTTGCAGGCTGTGGCAGCCTCAATACCATGGTTCAATGCTCGGCTCTTGCCGCCATTGGGTTGTGTGATAAGCTGAACTCTGCCATGTCTAAATGTCTCCATGACCTTCTCAGCAGTTTTATCCGTTGAGCCGTCATCCACAACGATGACCTTTACACATCATTCCCACATTCCTCACAACTCTCTAACACCGACTGCACGGTTTTGCAGATGGTCTTTTCTTCATTACGGGCTGGTATGATTACGGTGATGTTGCCAAGGTGGTCTGTTTGGTGGTGGATTGTGTGGCTTCCGGGTCACCCCTTTCACAGCAATCGAAACCAGAAATACCAGTTCCATAATACTTCGATATCCAAAGAGCAGTGCCAGTAGTATTGTGGTTAGGAGTATGGCTATGCTTGCCACTTCTATTACGCTCTCATAAGCATTGGAACATTTGGTTCCCCTTGGTTGATGTGTTTTCGGCGATTGTCAAGTGGAATCGGTTATTTCAATTAACTTCTCCAAATAATTGTTATTATTTGGACCTCATCCCCTTTCATCCTCAATCCCTAAAACAAAAAGCGCCGCCCCGACCTCAATCAAGAGGCTCTAAGGCAGCACTTCAAACCAACAACATATTCATCTACAAATATAAAATCCTATACCTATTAATGATTCGCCCCCATCCACCAGCAAAGACAAAACATAATAAAAAAATCCCCCAAACCTCTTATTTTCTTAATGAAATAATTCATTTCGTGCGTTATACTGTAGTAGTACTTGTTTCTTTTTTGTTATGGAAACTTCTGTATATATTTGTGTGGTCACGATGCTTTTGTGTCCCAGCAGTTCCTGGACATCCCGGATGGATGCCCCGTTATTCAGAAGTTGGGTTGCGAAGCTGTGGCGCAGATAATGAGGAGTGGATTTGGGGTTGATCTGTGATTTATCGCGGTATTTTGTGAAAATGTTTTCTATTCCATAGATGGACAGCCGTCCGCCGAAACGGTTGACGAATAGGGCAGCAGTGGATGGCTGAAAATACTTTCTTATAAGAAGCCAGTTGTCCAGTTTCTTTTGAACTTCGGGAGCGGAGATGTATAGAAGCCTCTCTTTGCTGCCTTTGCCGTGAATCAAAAGGGTGTGCTCCAGAGAATCGTAGTGTTCCAGGTCAAGGGTGCTTATTTCTCCTATGCGCAGACCGAGGCAGAAGAGCAGCTCGATGATAGCATTGTCACGGATGCAGATGTTTTTGTGAAAATCTTTTTCACAGTGCAGATATTCAGCGTCCACAGCAGTAATCAGTGTTTTGACTTCGACTGTGGACAGGGTTCTTGGAATAGATTTGGGAAGCTGGAACTTTCGGGATGTGAAGCGGAAGAAACGTTCGCCTGAAATGCCTTCCTGATTTAAAAATTTGAAAAACTGCGTCAGTGCAACATATTTCCTCTGGATGGATCGTGGGTTAAGGCACTTTACACTTTGGAGATATTCGAAGTACTTGAGCAGTGTTGCCTGGGTAACTTCCCGGACATTGTATTCAAAATACCAGCGTTCCATACAGTTTAAATCACTGTGATATGCTTTCAGTGTCCTTTTTGATAAATTGCGCTCCACGCAGAGCAGTGTAATGAAGGAGTTTATGTGTTCTTTCATTTCACAGGATGAATAATTCATGTTGACCACCTTTCTGCACATATATAGTGCAAGAGATTTCTTTAGTAAACAGCTTATAATATAATAATGCAAATCAGGCAGTTGCAGCATAAGGAATAGTGCGATATAAGGAATAGTGCAACATAAAAAATAATGCAACATAAAAAAACTATAAGATGTAATCCAGCCATACGATGATATACAGTATGAAACCTTATATTATGAGATTCTTCAGTAAAATAAGTAAGGAATCCCCAACTCTGCAGATGCAGGGATGAATCGCCAAAACAAGCATGATGTCATGTTTTGCATGACGTGTGCCCCGCGGCAAGATTGTCTTGGTGTTCTTGAATAGAATTATTATAAAATAGAGCTTCAAAAAGATCTGGGTCTTATAAGATCCGAGTCTCAAAGCAGGTAAAAAAGAGAGACAGAAATGAAACAAAAGAATAGCTGAAATAAAGCAGAGGTAAAGTAAAATAAAAGAGAAGCAGAAGAGTATATGAATAATTGTCTAAGAGAAGTAGAGAAAATAAAAGGAAAGGGAAAGTGAGTTTATGAAAAAAAGCAAGAAGAAAGTAGTCCTGATTGTACTGGGGATTGTGTTGGCGCTGATCATTATAGTTGGAGTCATTGTATATGCAGTCCTGCACGGACTGTACAAGTCCAGCAATTATGTGGAGGATGAGAATGTGAAGCAGCAGTATCAGGAAAAGCTTGAGCAGGGCAGTGAGGCGCCGCAGGAAACTATTGACCCGGAGGAGGCACAAGGGCAGAAGATCGATGAATCAGAAGTAAAAGAGATTGAGAAGAAGAGAAAAGAGTTTTCTGAAAATGAACCGATAACTACAGATGGGAAAGTTTATAATGTCCTATTGATAGGAGTGGACCGCAGGGATGATACCTGGGCCGGGAATTCAGATACGATGATTCTGCTGTCGATAAATGAAAAGAAGAAACAGATCAGCATGGTATCACTCATGAGGGATACTTATGCAGATATTCCGGGCATAGGACTTAGAAAGCTGAATGCTGCACATGCAAATGGGGCAGGACCTCTTCTGACAGAGACAGTTACTGAGAATTTTAAAGTGCAGGTGGACAGATATATTACAGTAGATTTTAACAACATGATAGATATCATTAATATGGTTGGACCTATAACGATCAATATGTCGGATTCTGAGGTAAGGGTGGCAAATGATTATATGCGGGAGATGTGCACGCTGCGTAAAGAGAATCTGGATGACCACCTTATTGAGAAAGGCGGAAATGTTGTCTGTGACGGGATGCGGGCGGTAGCTTATGCAAGAATACGTTACGTGGGCAATGCTGATTATCAGAGGACCGAGAGGCAGCGGCTTGTGCTTTCAAAGCTGATGGAAGAGTTAAAGGACATGAGCCTGACAGATCTGTATGATCTTGCTGATGATTTGTTGCCGATGGTAACACATAACGTGCCTGAGGATGAGATTTTGGGACTTTTACTTAAGTCGCCTGACCTGTTTAAATATAAAATCGTGCAGGACAGGATTCCGTATGATGGGATGTTCAATGTTATTTATGTGAATGGACAGGATATGCTTGTCCCTGATTGGGATGATACTGTCAAACGTCTGAAGGAAACCCTCTATTAAAAATATAATGTTAAAATAAAAATGATGTTAATGGCCCTTATTTTTCTTTTCCATATACTCCTTTAAAAATCTGGTTTGTTCAAGGTCATCTATTTGCCTGTCATAAGGTGTCCTGATGCACAGACATGTATATAAGGTCAGTATAAAGAATATGAGGGCTATAATTATAATAATGTACATGAAGTCGTCTCCTTTAACATAAAATTACATTTACTTTTTGATATTATAGTATGTGGAAAAATAAGAGGTGTATACATTGAGAAAAGATTTTGTTTTTTCTTCCTGAAAACGGACCGGCTAATTAACTGACATGCAGACAAGAACTGACAAAGCAGATAAATTTATTTTATCGCTATTATACTTAAATCCTTTTGCTAAGTCAATGTAAATTAAATATTTTATGCAAATGCCCGGTAAAAAATATGATATGAATAGAAATGTAAAAATAGCTGAGCATTTTCAGATACTGCAGTTATCACAGGAAATAGGAGCTATTACAAAATACAGAAGCTAATATAGAATACAAATGGTAATATAAAATATAAAAAGTAATATAGAATTATAGAAGTTAAAATAAAATACAGTAGCTAGAATAGAATACAGTAACTAATATAAGATACAGAAACTAATATGGAATACAGATACTAATATAAAATATAGAAACAAATATATAATACTGAGACTAATATAGTACACAGAAATAACTATAGAACTATTTTAGAACACCATTGCTGTTTAGAAGAAAACGGCAGTTTCCAACAAGAAAAGCCAGAAATCTTATAAAATACCCCTGGTTCCAGATGTGAGAAAGTATAATGACGCAATAAGCCTTGACTGCCGTTGTTGGACTGTGCGAAAAAATGCTGTATAAGTGAAGCCAATAAACAGATAGACAGAGTGGAAGATATAAATCTTGTTGATGTGAAAGAAATATCGGAGAATTGGAGAAATATCATTAAAGCTGGGTAAGATGGATCAGAGTGAAAATGCTGAGATAATACATGGCTGTATAGCTCTCTATGAGGTGGTTCTTTTAGAGTTCCTGCAGCAGAGAGGCATAATTGCAGAAAGATGTAATAGATACAATGGTATAAAAATTATCAAAAATATATAAAATTAACAGTTTTAAAAATAATATAAAATCAAATACAAAAATAATATAAAAATAAATAAGAAAATATTAGAAAAAAGTGTTGACAAATATAAGGTGTGGTGCTATTATAAAGATAACAAAAATACATTACTAATTAAGGATTCAAACGTGAGGGAACGATAGAATCTGGATCAGGAGACGAGAAATCCTGATAATTAATTAGTATATGTAGGACAATTAAAAGGAGGTCGATTTTTACAGGGGTTTCAAGAGTGGCTTGGCAATATGGAAGTGGTAGGGCGTATCTTTCAGTACGGAAACTTAATAAGAAGGAAGTTTATGATAAGGTATTCTGATGGTAAGTCAGAAGAATTTGATATAAATATACCGGAGATTGAGGAAAGAAAGAATGGTCACCATGTTGCGTATATACCACAACATCTAAATAAACTTCATTGAGAAGTGAGATTAGATGCAGAACGAAAATAAATATGACATGATAATGAGAGAGTAAAATCACAATATAACAACAGAAGTTCTAAAAGAGAAAGCCAGAAGATGAAAATCAAATGATTATTATAAGGTAAAGATTCTGGAATATCCAGCAGGAAACCTTAAAAGTTGTATTAGGCCAGTAGATCTCAGCAGGAACATATAAGTTAAAAGTGATGGAACTCAAGAATTCTCATAAAAGGAAAATTTAAGAGGAAGTCGAAATGAATTTTGATTAGTTTATCAGGAAACAGAAGAAAATGAAAAGAAAACAGGTTGAATCAAGGAAAGGATAAGCTCGGGAGAGAAATCCAGTAAGATGAGACTTGAAGTGAAGTTTTCAGAGGTGGAAATTGATAAACAAATTAATAAAATTCAGTAGATGGAATCTAAAATAGAAACGTGTCAATAAAGATCGAATCTTAGGGTAGAGCATCTTAAGATGAAATAGAAATAAAACCACAATTGAACGAAATGTAAGAAAAGACCTCCGATTAATTGTTTAAAAGTCAGTCAGCTGTTATGAAATTATAACAGCTTATTTTTTTTGTCTTTAAACAGATTGGGTTTTTCTGTGAAAATCTCTTGCAATTCCAAAAATAAAGTGATATACTGAGCAAGATGATAATATGTTACTAGAGTGGAGTGGGCGTAAGTCCACTCCACTTTGTGATATGGGAATTAATAGTGTTATAGAAGAAAGGTGGCACGGATGACGAAAAAGGAAATCTATGAGCAGAAGACAGAAGAGCTGATACTCCCTATCGTGGAAGCTAACCAATTTGAGCTGGTGGATGTGGAATATGTAAAAGAAGGCTCCAACTGGTATTTAAGGGCATATATTGACAAGCCCGGCGGTATTACAGTCGATGACTGTGAGGTGGTCAGCAGGGCTTTAGGTGATTTGCTGGACAAGAATGATTTTATTGATGAAGCCTATATTCTGGAGGTCAGCTCACCTGGGTTGGGGCGTCCGCTGAAAAAAGAGAAGGATTTTAAGAGGAGCTTAGGCCAGGAAATAGAGGTTCGTACTTACCGGGCCATCGACAGACAGA
This sequence comes from Murimonas intestini, assembly GCA_003148945.1. Classification (GTDB taxonomy): domain Bacteria; phylum Bacillota; class Clostridia; order Lachnospirales; family Lachnospiraceae; genus Murimonas; species Murimonas intestini. The sequence goes on from QGGY01000005.1 coordinate 260,665, forward strand.
AGGAATTTACAGGCATTCTGAAATCTTATGAAAAAGATGGATTTACTATAGAGCTGGAAAATGGGGAAGAAATGGAATTTGCCAAATCTGATGTTGCGCTTGTCAGACTGGCATTTGATTTTTAGAGGTGCATGCACAGTACCCGCTGCCGGATAAAGTTAAAATGTGCAGTTTGATTTCGCAGTTGGCCGGGCCGGCCGCTGCTTGATTATAATAAGGAGGAAACATTGTCATGAATAACGAGTTGTTGGAGGCGCTGAATCTTTTGGAAAAAGAGAAAGATATCAGTAAAGATACGCTGCTTGAGGCGATAGAACAGTCGCTGATCCAGGCATGCAAGAATCATTTTGGAAAGGCGGATAATGTAAAGGTAAATATAAATCCGGAGACTTGCGACTTCGGTGTATATGCAGAAAAAACTGTTGTAGAGAATGTAGAAGATTCAGTTACAGAGATTAGCCTGGTGAACGCCAAGATGATTGATTCTAAATACGATATCGGGGATATCGTAAATGTGGAGATCAAATCAAAAGAGTTCGGACGTATAGCAACGCAGAATGCCAAGAACGTAATTTTGCAGAAAATCCGTGAGGAAGAAAGAAAAGTTCTTTTCAATCAGTATTACGGTAAAGAAAAAGATGTCATTACTGGTATCGTACAGAGATATCTGGGCAAAAATGTGAGTATCAACTTAGGCAAAGTGGATGCGATCCTGAATGAGAATGAGATGGTTAAGGGCGAGGTATTTAAGCCTACAGAGCGTATAAAGGTATATGTGCTGGAAGTTAAGGATACACCAAAGGGGCCGAAGATCCTTGTTTCCAGGACACACCCGGAGCTGGTGAAGAGGCTGTTTGAATCTGAAGTGACAGAAGTTAAGGACGGGACAGTTGAAATCAAGAGTATTGCCAGAGAAGCGGGCAGCAGGACTAAGATCGCTGTGGCTTCCAATAATCAGGATGTAGATCCGGTGGGCGCATGTGTCGGCATCAATGGCGCCAGGGTGAATTCCATCGTCAGTGAGCTCAGGGGTGAAAAAATCGATATTATTAATTGGAGCGATAACCCTGCAATCCTCATTGAGAATGCTTTGAGCCCGGCTAAGGTAATCTGGGTAATCGCAGATGCTGATGAAAAAACAGCTAAGGTAGTTGTTCCTGATTATCAGCTCTCTCTGGCTATCGGCAAAGAGGGACAGAATGCAAGGCTGGCTGCAAGGCTGACCGGATTTAAGATCGACATCAAGAGCGAGACTCAGGCCAGAGAGTCAGGAGAATTTGATGATTATTTTGAAGCATATGACAATGCTTTCGATGAAGAGTATCCTGAAGAATATGAGGGAGAATACTCAGAGGAATATGAAGAAGGATATGAGCCCGAGTACGAAGAAGGCGGTTATGCAGAGGATAGTTATGAAGCTGAAGGATATATGCAGGATACAGATGATATTCAAGCTGCGGAGAATATCCATGATGCAGATTTCCAGGCAGGCCAGCCTGAATCAGATGGTACTGGTGAGCAGTAGGCAGAGGTGATAAGATGGGGCAGGTACGTAAAGTACCTATGCGCAAGTGCATAGGATGTCAGGAAATGAAGAGTAAAAAAGAGATGATGAGGGTTCTGAAGACTTCAGAGGACGAGATCATCCTTGATACTACGGGAAAGAAAAATGGCAGAGGTGCATACATCTGCTTTTCAAAGGAATGTTTTGAAAAGGCAATTAAAAATAAAGGACTGGAGCGCTCGCTCAAGACGGGCATCCCTCCGGAAGTTTATGAAAGCTTGAAAAAGGAGATAGAGTCTATTGAATCAAAATAAAGTTTTATCTCTTGTCGGTCTCGCAACTAAGGCAGGTAAGACTGTGAGCGGTGAGTTTTCGACAGAGAAGGCTGTGAAGACAGGGACAGCGAGCCTTGTGATCGTATCAGCCGAGGCTTCCGACAATACGAAGAAGAAATTTCAGAATATGTGTACCTTCTATGAAGTGCCGATTTATTTTTACGGGACGAAAGATGAACTGGGGACAGCAATGGGAAAAGAGTTTAGAGCGTCTTTAGCGGTGCTGGATGCCGGTTTGTCAGCTGCCATTAAGAAGCAACTTAGTAACGCCAATTAGGAGGTAGTGTGTATGTCAAAAATAAGAGTGCATGAATTAGCTAAGGAATTAGGAAGACAGAACAGAGAAGTTTTAAATTTTTTGGCCGATAAAGGATTTGAACTGAAGAGCCACATGAGCATGGTAGAAGATGAGCAGGTGGACATGGTGAGAAAACGGTATGGCAAAAAAGCAGAAGTTTTGAAAACAAAAGTAGAAAATATAAGAGCAGAGGTAGGAAAAGAAGTGTCAAAAGAGAATGAACAGAATGAACAAAAAGTAGAAACGGGGCAGGGGGAAGCTCCTAAGAAAAAACCGAATATCACACAGGTATTCCATCCCCAGAACAGCCGGACAGGAATGGTGCGTCCAGGCTCAAGGCCCCAGGGCCAGAGGCAGGGAGCCAGACCGGCTCAGGGATCACGTCCGGCACAGCCGGGACAGGGAGCGCGTCCGTCAGCAGCTTCGCAGCCGGCCCGCGGCGTGAATCAGAACCAGGCTCAGCCGTCAGATTCCAAACAGGTGCAGCCGGTTCAGAGCAGCCAGCAGACTGCAGCTCAGGGCCAGGATGCTGTTAAGCCGGTACAGCGGCCGCAGGGCCAGGTATCTCCGCAGCCTCAGAGCCACTCAAATGAGGCACAGGAGCAGGCAGGAACGAGACCGGTACAGGCATCCCAGCCTCAGAGTACAGCAGCTCGTCCGGTGCAGCCGTCCCAGCAGGGAGCTGCAAGACCGGCACAGCCGGCACAAAGCCATGCATCGTCAGATGTAAGGGCACAGCAGGCACCAGCAGGCGCGCCACGTCAGGACGGTTACAGGCAGGGAACACAGGGCCAGAATGGCCGTTCAAACTACCGTCAGGGCTCTGACAGCAGGCAGCAGGGAAGCCGTCCTGATGGCAGAAGCCAGGATAACAGAAATCAGGGAGAACGCAGGTACTCTGATAATAGAAACGACAACAGAGGCCAGGGTAACAGAGGTCCGTCAGACAACAGGAGCCAGGGTAACAGAGGTCCATCGGACAACAGAACCCAGGGTTACAGAGGCCCGTCAGATAACAGAGGCCAGGGCTACAGAGGCCCGTCAGACAACAGGAACCAGGGAAACAGAGGCCCGTCAGACAACAGAGGCCAGGGAAACAGGGGTCCGTCAGATAACAGAGGCCAGGGTTACAGAGGCCCGTCAGATAACAGGGGTCCGTCAGACAACAGAAGCCAAGGCTACAGAGGTCCTTCAGATAACAGGAGCCAGGGCTACAGAGGTCCTTCAGACAACAGAGGCCAGGGGAACAGGGGCCCGTCAGACAACAGAGGGCGCTACAATGATGGTCCGGGCAGAGGCCAGGATAACAAAGACAGAAGGACACCAGCTATTCCGGCAGCTCCGGAACTGAAGGCAGGAACTAAGGAAAGCCGTACCAGAACAAGGACTGAGCGCGGTGACAGAAATAATGACAGGGATAAATTCGACAGGAATGTACGCCAGGAAAAAAATGTAGGGCGCGGCAATCCAAAGAATAATAATGTAAAACCAGGTAAGAATAACAATGTAAATTCACAAGCCAAGGCGCCGGCGCCGCAGGAGAAAAAGGAAGACGAGATCAAGACGATTATCCTTCCGGAGACAATAACAATTAAAGAACTGGCAGAAAAAATGAAGATCCAGGCAGCTGCTATTGTCAAGAAGCTTTTCCTCCAGGGAGTAATGGTAACTGTTAATCAGGAGATTGACTATGCCAAGGCTGAAGAGATTGCACTGGAATATAACTGCATAGCTGAGCCTGAAGTGAAGATCGATGTTATAGAGGAGCTTCTTAAAGAAGATGAGGAAGATGAAGCAGCAATGGTTTCCAGACCTCCTGTCGTCTGTGTCATGGGTCATGTTGACCATGGTAAGACATCTCTTCTGGATGCGATCAGGAATACTCATGTTATTGCAAAAGAAGCCGGCGGGATCACTCAGCACATAGGTGCTTATGTAGTTGAAATAGGCGGACAGAAGATTACTTTCCTGGATACACCGGGACATGAAGCATTCACAGCAATGCGTATGCGCGGCGCTAATTCAACAGATATCGCTATCCTCGTAGTTGCAGCAGATGACGGTGTTATGCCTCAGACTGTGGAAGCTATCAACCATGCAAAGGCAGCCGGTATTGAGATCATAGTAGCTATCAACAAGATTGATAAGCCAAGTGCAAATGTTGAGAGAGTTAAACAGGAGCTTTCAGAATATGAGCTGGTTCCGGAGGACTGGGGCGGAAGTACAATATTTGTACCTGTATCTGCACATACTCAGGAAGGTATCGAGCAGCTTCTGGAAATGATTCTGCTTACAGCAGAGGTTTCTGAACTGAAGGCCAATCCGAACAGAAGGGCAAGAGGTCTTGTCATTGAAGCAGAGCTGGATAGAGGAAAAGGACCAGTGGCTACAGTGCTTGTACAGAAGGGTACACTCCATGTTGGCGATCCGATCGCAGCAGGTTCCTCCCATGGTAAAATACGTGCCATGATGGATGATAAGGGACGCAGAGTCAAAGAAGCAGGCCCGTCTACACCTGTAGAGATCCTGGGACTCAGCGATGTGCCTAATGCAGGAGAGATATTTGTCATTACTGAAAATGAGAAGGAAGCCAGAAGCTTTGCCGAGACATTTATCGGCCAGGGCAAGGAGAAGCTTCTTGAAGATACAAAAGCCAAGATGTCTCTGGATGACTTGTTCAGCCAGATCCAGGCAGGAAATTTAAAAGAACTGAATATTATTGTTAAAGCAGACGTGCAGGGATCGGTGGAAGCAGTTAAGCAGAGCCTCCTGAAGCTGTCCAATGAAGAAGTGGTTGTAAAAGTCATCCACAGCGGTGTGGGAGCTATTAATGAATCAGATGTTATTCTGGCATCTGCTTCTAATGCTATCATCATTGGCTTTAATGTACGCCCCGATGCAGCAGCTAAAGATACAGCTGAGAGAGAGGGCGTGGATGTAAGGCTTTACCGCGTCATCTATGATGCGATCGCTGATGTGGAGGCTGCAATGAAGGGCATGCTGGATCCTGTCTTTGAAGAAAAGGTTCTTGGCCATGCTGAAGTGCGCCAGACATTCAAAGCGTCAGGTATTGGTACGATCGCTGGTTCTTATGTGCTTGACGGAACATTCCAGAGAGGCTGTTCTGTGCGCATCACCAGAGAAGGAAAGCAGATATTCGAAGGCGCTCTGGCTTCGCTGAAGCGCTTTAAGGATGATGTGAAGGAAGTCAGGGCTGGATATGAGTGCGGCCTTGTATTCGAGAAATTCAATGATATCAAGGAGTTTGACCAGGTAGAGGCTTATACTATGGTTGAGGTTCCGAGATAGGAACAGGCGGTATAATAAATGAGAAAAAACAGCATTAAGAATACACGTATTAACGGTGAGGTCCAGAGGGAGCTTTCCAATATCATCAGGGGGGAAATCAAGGATCCGCGCATTAATCCGCTGACAAGTGTTGTGGCAGTGGAAGTGGCGCCTGATCTGAAGACCTGCAAGGCATACATCAGTGTGCTGGGTGATGAGGAGTCTCAGAAGAATACACTGACCGGGCTGAGAAGCGCGGAAGGATATATCAGAAGAGAGCTTGCGAGGACTATCAATCTGAGAAATACGCCGGAGATACGGTTTATTCTGGATCAGTCTATAGAATACGGCGTGAATATGTCGAAGCTCATAGACAATGTCAATAAAGAAAGCGCTGCGAAAGCAGATGTTTCACTGGAAAGTGCAGATTTAGCAGAGGGTGGGGACAATGAATAAAATTGCACCGGAACTTGAAAATGTAAGAAGCGTTGCCATCGCGGGCCATATGAGGCCGGATGGCGACTGCGTCGGTGCCTGTATGGGACTGTATCTTTACATAAAGGATAATTTTCCTCATATTGATGTACAGGTTTATTTGGAAAAGATACCGGTATCGTATAATTTTATCAAAGGTACAGAAGATATCTGCAGTGATTTCGGAGCTGATAAAGAATATGATCTTTTCATAGGTCTGGATTCTGGTGACCGGCAGAGATACGGAGATGCTGTAAAATATCTGGATGCGGCAAAGAGGAGTATCTGCATCGATCATCATATCAGCAACAGCGGGTATGCAGATGTTAATCACATCGTTCCGGGAGCCAGCTCCACCTCTGAGCTGATCTATGAGCTTCTGGATGAGGAAAAGATCACCAACCCTATCGCTGAAGCGCTGTATATGGGAATTGCCCATGATACAGGAGTTTTCCAGTATACATGCACTTCGCCGAGGACTATGGAAATCGGTGGAAAACTGATAGGAAAAGGGATTCCTTTTACTAAGATCCTGGATGACACTTATTACAAAAAGACTTATGTACAGAATCAGATTACGGGGCGCGCACTGATGGAAAGTATCCTCCTGCTGCATGGGACATGTATAGCCAGCGGCATAAGGATGAAGGATATGGAATTTTACGGCGTGGATACCTCTGATCTGGACGGTATAGTCAGCCAGCTACGCAACACAAAGGGAGTGGAGGTGGCTATTTTCCTCTATGAGATAAAGGCGCAGGAATTCAAGGTCAGTATGCGGTCCAATGAGATTGTAGACGTGCAGGAGGTAGCTTCTTATTTCGGAGGAGGCGGGCACGTCAGGGCAGCAGGCTGCACTATGCAGGGATCGATCTATGATGTCCTGAATAATCTGACAAGGCGTATAGAAATACAGCTGAAGGCCTGGGAGAATAAAAAGTGATTCACGGAATTATAAATGTATATAAAGAAAAAGGTTATACTTCCCACGATGTAGTTGCCAGGATGAGAGGTATAGTAAAGCAAAAGAGGATCGGACACACTGGGACGCTGGATCCGGATGCCCAGGGTGTCCTTCCTGTATGCCTGGGGAATGCCACCAGGCTTTGTGATATGCTCACTGACAAAGATAAGACTTACAGGGCTGTGCTTCTTTTAGGCGTATCTACAGATACACAGGATACCTCAGGTACAGTGATCCGGGAGTCTCCTGTAACGTTTTCTGAGGAGCAGGTGCGCAGTGCGGTGACGGGATTTGAAGGGGAATATGATCAGATCCCGCCAATGTATTCAGCACTGAAGGTCAATGGAAGAAAACTGTACGAGCTGGCACGGGAGGGCATCCAGGTAGAGCGCAAAGCGCGCAGAGTGATGATCCATGAGATCAGGATAGAAAAAATTGAACTTCCCCGGGTGGAAATGACAGTGTCCTGTTCCAAGGGCACATATATCAGGACACTTTGCAGTGATATAGGAGATGAGCTGGGATGCGGCGGCTGTATGGAGTCCCTTCTCAGAACCAGGGTAGGAAGGTTTAAGGCAGAAGACGGTCTTACGCTTACGGAGATAGAGAAGCTGGTCAGCTTAGGAGAACTGGAAAAGTATATTGTACCGGTGGATGCTATGTTTGATGGCTGTCCGGCAGTGTATGTGTCAGATGGTTACAGGAAGCTGATTGACAACGGGAATCAGTTTCCGTTAAATGCCCTTGACGGCGGTTTGGCGGGGCTCGTGGACGGACATGTCCGTGTCTATAACAGCGAAGGATGCTTTTACGGTATCTATAACTATAAAAAAGATGCCGGGGTATTCTCGCCGGTTAAAATGTTTTTAGCGAAAGGATAAAGCATCCAGGTCGGAGGCATAAAATGATATATATACAGGGAATTACCGATTTTAAGATAGAGGAGCCCACGGCTGTTACACTGGGGAAATTTGACGGAATGCACAGAGGGCATCAGAAGCTGGTGAAACGGATACGTGAACTGGAGAGCAGCGGTGTTAAGAGCACAGTGTTTTCTCTTAATAAGAACAGGCAGGATGCTCTGCTGACAAGCGAAGAGCAGCGCATGGTGATTGAAAAGATGGAAGTGTCCTATCTGGTGGATTGTCCTTTTCTGCCTGAAATATCCAGGATGGAGCCGGAGGAATTCATAAGGCGGATTCTTGTAGAACAGTTGAATGCCAGGTATATAGTGGTCGGAAATGATTTCAGGTTTGGACACAACAGGGCAGGGGACAGTGAGCTTCTCAAAAAGATGCAGGAATTTTACGGCTTCCGGGTGGAAGTGCTTGGAAAAGAACAGCATAAGGGACAGATTATCAGCAGCACATATATCAAGCAGGCTCTGGATAAGGGAAACATGGAGCTGGTAAATGATCTTCTCGGGTATCCTTATTTTATAGCCGGAGAAGTCCTTCATGGGCGTCATATGGGAGGAAAGGTGTTTGGCATGCCTACGACAAACCTGATCCCTGTGTCGGCCAAGCGGCTTCCGCCTAACGGGGTCTACGTATCCAGGACCGTATATGACGGGAAAATTTATCCCGGGATCACGAATATAGGATACAAGCCTACCATCGGTGAAAACTTCAGAGGAGTCGAGACTCACATATTTGATTTTGACAAGGATCTGTATGGAGAAGAAATACAGGTTGAACTGCTTTCCTATGAAAGGCCTGAGATGAGGTTCAATTCTGTTGATGAACTCAGAATGCAGATGCAGAATGATATTGCTTTTGGAAAGGAGTATTTTCATGGGCAGTGAACTATGGACATTAAGCGGATGGCTCATGGGAATCGGTGCAGTGCTGATCGTTGCAGGATTGTGCTGCCGGTATTACCGCAAGAGCAAGGAAGTGTACAAAGGACGTGCGGAAGGGACAGTGATTGAACTGACGGCCGGAGAACCTGATGAGATTGGACTGCGTGCAGGCGTACATGACTATTTTTATCCTGTAATCGCCTATTACGCTAAGGGAAAGCTCTATAAGGTGAGGTATGATGAGGGAGGAGGCAATCCGTGTGCCTTTCATATCGGGGACAAGCTCCGCCTTTATTATGACAGTGAACATCCTTCTGCTATTAAGATAGAGCCTCCGAATCCTCTTAAAAAAGTGTCAAAGATTCTTTATTATCTGGGCTTTTTATTCTGCGTGGCAGGAGGAGCGGCCTTTTTGGCTTTTGTTGGAAGGAACCTTTAAAACAGTATCAAAATAGTTGACTTAGATATGCACATGTGCTATACTAACACGGTGTGAAAATGAGCCGATATTCAGAGCATGGACACTCCGACCTGCTTCTTAGTATCAGGCGTTTGAAAAATAAGGAGGAAATTACACATGATTTCAAAGGAAAAGAAAACAGCTATTATTGCAGAATACGGAAGGAATCCTGGAGATACAGGTTCACCTGAAGTACAGATCGCTATTCTGACAGCAAGGATCCAGGAGCTTACAGAGCATCTGAAAGAGAACATGAAGGACCATCATTCAAGAAGAGGACTTCTGAAAATGGTTGGTCAGAGACGTGGACTTCTCGCTTACCTGAAGAAGACGGATCTGGAAGGATACCGTGCTCTGATTGCAAAATTAGGAATCAGGAAATAATTGAACACAAAAGGGGCGGAGAGATCCGCCCCATATTTGTAAGGAACCAGTCAATTTTCGGGCTTAAGTGACAATACCGAGACCGCTGAAAAGCTGATTTTTGAGAAAGTCATCTTTTCAGTTGTTTCGGACGCATTTTAGCCTGACAGTAAATGAGGAGATTTAAAGAATGTATAAGAGCTATTCAATGGAATTGGCCGGCAGGACTCTCACAGTAGATGTGAACAGAGTGGCAGCCCAGGCAAATGGTGCAGCATTTATGCACTATGGTGAAACTACAGTATTATCAACTGCAACAGCTTCGGAAAAACCAAGAGAAGGAATCGATTTCTTTCCTCTGAGCGTTGAGTATGAAGAAAAATTATATTCAGTAGGAAAGATCCCAGGAGGCTTTAACAAGCGTGAGGGAAAAGCATCTGAAAATGCTATTTTGACCTCCAGGGTTATTGACCGTCCTATGAGGCCGCTTTTTCCTAAGGATTACAGAAATGATGTTACACTGAACAATCTTGTTATGTCAGTTGACCCGGACTGCAGTCCGGAGCTTACAGCAATGCTAGGAAGCGCTATTGCCACAGCTATTTCAGATATTCCTTTTGACGGACCTACGTCCAGCACACAGGTTGGAATGATTGACGGAGAACTTATATTCAATCCCACATCAGCACAGAAAGCTGTCTCTGACCTTCAGCTGACAGTGGCTTCCACAAGGGAGAAGGTCATCATGATTGAAGCAGGCGCCAATGAAGTGCCTGAGGCTAAGATGATAGAAGCAATATTTGCAGCCCATGAACTGAATCAGGAAGTTATCCGGTTCATTGACAAGATCGTTGCAGAGTGCGGAAAAGAAAAACACACATATACAAGCTGTGCTATACCGGAAGAGCTGTTTGCAGCAATAAAAGAGATCGTTACTCCGGAGCAGATGGAAGTAGCTGTCTTCACAGATCATAAGCAGACAAGGGAAGCAAATATTTCAGCAATAAAGGATAAGCTGGCAGAGGCATTCGCAGATAAAGAAGAGTGGCTTGGCCTGATAGATGAGGCTGTTTACCAGTATCAGAAGAAGACAGTCCGCAAAATGATCCTTAAGGACCACAAGAGACCGGACGGAAGGGCTATCGACCAGATACGTCCGCTGGCCGCAGAGATAGACCTTATACCGAGAGTACATGGCTCAGCTATGTTTACCCGCGGCCAGACACAGATCTGTACAGTGACGACTCTGGCACCTCTCTCAGAGGCTCAGAGGATTGACGGGCTTGACGAGATGGAGACATCTAAAAGATATATGCATCAGTATAATTTCCCGAGCTACTCAGTTGGTGAGACGAAGCCGTCCAGAGGACCGGGACGCCGTGAGATCGGACATGGCGCATTGGCTGAAAGAGCGCTTATTCCAGTGCTTCCTTCAGTGGAAGAGTTTCCGTATGCCATCCGTACAGTATCTGAGACTTTTGAGTCTAATGGTTCCACATCACAGGCGAGCATCTGTGCATCCAGCATGTCACTGATGTCAGCAGGTGTGCCTATTAAAAAGGCAGTTGCAGGTATTTCCTGCGGTCTTGTGACAGGAGAGACTGATGATGATTATCTTGTTCTTACAGATATTCAGGGACTTGAAGACTTCTTCGGAGATATGGACTTTAAGGTAGCAGGAACTCATGAAGGCATCACAGCTATCCAGATGGATATTAAGATCCACGGACTGACAAGGCCTATCATCGAGGAAGCTATTGCGCGTACAAGAGAAGCCAGAATGCACATCCTGGACGAGGTTATGGCGCATGCCATCGCAGAGCCGAGAAATGAAGTAGGCAAATATGCTCCAAAGATCATTCAGATCCAGATTGATCCTCAGAAGATCGGTGATGTTGTAGGTCAGAGAGGAAAGACAATCAATACTATAATTGAGCAGACTGGTGTTAAGATTGACATCACAGATGACGGAGCTGTATCTATCTGCGGAACAGACAAGAAGGAAATGGACAGGGCAGTTGAGATGATCCGCATTATCACAACTGATTTTGAAGCCGGACAGATATTTGTAGGAAAAGTCATCAGCATAAAAGAATTCGGAGCTTTCCTGGAATTTGCACCAGGCAAAGAGGGCATGGTTCATATCTCCAAAATTGCAAAAGAAAGAATCAATCATGTGGAAGATGTTCTGACGCTTGGCGATATGGTTAAGGTTGTTTGCCTTGGCAAGGACAAGATGGGAAGAATCAGCTTCAGTATGAAAGATGTGGAAAGAACAGAGAAAGAACAGCAGAAAAAATCAGAGCAGCAGGCTGCAGATGCAGAGCATTTAGATTAATGCAGAAGCATTTCAGATAAAGAAAGCAGCAGGAAAAGGGAAGAGAAAGAGTTTTAAAAGAGAACCGGGCAGATGCGTGTGGCATTTGTCCGGTTCTTCTTTACATGATCAGTTCAATATCAATTGTCAGCTTCACATTAGAATGCTGCCGTCTGGCTGTGTAACGTTCACGGAGACGTTTAACCACAGTATTACAGCCAGCTTCATTTGCCACAGTGATGATAAGGGAGAACTGGCAGAAACTGGACTGGGTATAAACATCATTGCGGCGCAGGCAGCGGCTCATCAATCCGTGAAGGATATCCATCTCCTGACGTATATCGACTGTGAGCTCAGAGTCTGCATTCAGGTCTGACAGGGTCATGAGCAGGAGATAACGCTTACTTTGGGAGCGCCTGACAGAGCGTAGATTGATCTGGTATATATTTTTAAAAATGTCAAAATTGCAGTAGAAACTTCCATCTGAATTTTTATCATTTTTAAGATTTTCCACAAGCTCATCCATATCCACATGCTGATTAGGCATTTGGCTTAAGATGGACTGGTAGATATCCTGCATGGTGCTGGTGATATCAAGACCGTATTTCTGGTTAAACAAATCTACGATCGAATAGTAATAGTCCATGGCATTCTGAACCTCTCCCAGTTTCAGATATGCGTTTATCTTTTCCTTGTGTATGCTCTCTTCCAGAGGATGGACATTTATGGCTTCCTCACAGAACATTAAAATATCTCTGTATTTCTCATGGGCATTGAGATAGTCGCAGATAGACAGGATACATTTCGTGTAAAGATTCCCGTAGTAATTACTTCGGAACATCACCCAGCTCTCCATACGGAACATTGGAAGAAATTCACCTTTGTACAGCAGATGCGCCTGGGTATTGAAAAAGTAACGCTTGTCAGGATTTTCTTCACGCGATGCGAGATTACAGTACTGTTCAAATTTGTAAATGTCAACATCACATTCGATTTCAGGATTCCAATGGTATGTATTGCCCACTAACAGTATACTTTCAACCTGGCTGCCAGGAAAAAATTCAGACATTTCGTTTCTGGCCCGGTACACCAGATTTCTGAGCGCACCAGAAGGATTGTTACTGTTTTCTTCAGGCCAAAGGACATCAATCAGTTTATCTTTTGTGACATCCGTTTCTTTGTTTGCAATCAGGTAAGATAGCAACATGTTCATCTGCGGGCTTTTTGCTTTAGATGTAATCAGGGAATGCGCCTCATTGACAATAGAAAATTCCCCAAACATATTGATAGTCAGTTTATAGTCCTGCATGTTGTTCACCTCTTTCTGTATTAGGTATACCACAAATTTGGTGACAATGAAAGTTAAATTGTGGAAAATTAAAAAAATCATAATTTTTTTCACATTTAGCAAAGGAGATACATAAAGATGTTTTACAGAGAATGCTATATGAATTATATTTTGTAAATATTCAGCAGATCGGCCGGGCGGCCTCAAAATGTTATGTCAGCAGAGCTAAAGAGCCGCCTGGGGTAAGGATAGAACAAACATGACAGGTTTTATTCACGCAGATAACGAGCCTGATCCAGGCTCACTGCGGGGTATTTGATTTTTGTGATGTGATGACGTATGCTGCCATCCACTGCAGGATTTCATTTTCAAATGGGAAAATATCTCCGCCGGGAGCAGGCAATTCATCGTAGACTTTAATAGTCTCATTTTGATTAAAACCGCTTTTTCTGCATTTTCCAGCCACTGGCTGATCTCGAAGAGTTCATATGTATAGAAATCATTATGGTCAAGAGAATTATAAAGCTTCAGCCATTTTTGAGTGTTTTCACTATTGTGGTCTTCGATTACGCTCATATTGTAAACAGCGCGTCCGCCAGGTTTGAGTACACGGTAAGCTTCATGAAAACCATCCATCATTTTCGCCTGCATGCTTTCAAATCCCGTATTTGAAAAAACTACATCTATACAGTTGTCAGCAAGAGGCAGACTGGAGCAGTCACAGGCCAGATATACTATGTCTACATAGGGATTTTTCCATTCCTCAGAAAAGAAAATCCGGTTATATTTCAGGACCCTGTGGCTTAGATCACTCATAATAATAGTGACCGGCCAGTTGATACGCTCAATTATATACTTAATGCCATAGCCCGTACCGCATGCTATGTCAAGTATAGTGCGGGGACGGAGCTTTTCAATCTGCTGCCACATGAGTTCCCTGGAGTTTGGATCCCCCTGCAGGTACCTGGGATTTCCCTGATAATGCTGCTCCATCAGGTAGTGTTCATAATTGCTGAATACAAGGGACCAGAGCTCGCCTGCTATCTCCCGGCTTCCGAAATGGATAACTTCGTCAATGAGTTCATAGGTATGGCCATTTTTGCAGCAGAAGCTCAGCTTATTTTGTTTGACGGGAAGCTGTAGGTCCAGTTTTTCGTGACACTGTGGACATACAAGCAACCTGCTGATACGCAGAAGCCCCCTGTCCGCATCATTTCTGGATCCAATAAAATCTTCGCCTTCCAGAATAGTGTGAAGTGACGCCTCTGTTAACCAGGATATATTTAATAATGTCTCGATATCCGGCAATGCAAGCCCTGTTTCCCATTTGGAAACTGCCTGGGCAGAAACGCCAAGTTTTTCAGCAAATACAGCCTGGGAATAGCCAAGCTCTTTGCGGAGCATTGCGATGCGGCTGCCCGCTAAAGTTTTGTCAATCATATGAAATCCCTCCTTTTTCTATAATTTTATATGAATGGCAGAGAAAAGACAATGTATCAGCATTCTAACTATTTTCATATCCGTCAACTGCAGGTTGATATGATCCTGAAATACAAAAGGGAGAGCTATTGCTCTCCCTCCGCAACGATATTTTCCAAAACTGCAATAAGGTCGTAAATATTATTCAGCTGAACATTTCGTTCCAGAATAATATTCTTTAAATCAACTGATAAAGTTTCAAATTTATCCCGGATTGCCGGGGATATATAGGATGCCATATAATCACCTCGAATGTAGTATGCGCAGTATATAAAATGTTATGCAAAGGGAATTATAATTCACCGGCTTATTGGATTATATGAATGAAATAATGGCAGATATATGATACAATAAAGAAAAGAATGTAACTATTCAGCAGTGCTGTGCATTTACTGTACGCTGATATGCAGAAGAGAAAAGCGTGAAAAATTTATATTGAAATCTATTTTAAATAATTTATAACATTAATTATTAATCTTAGGTTGAGCCGGCAGGGAATACTAAATAAACCCCGCCGACTTAGCTGTAATTATTAAATATAGCTCTGACTAATTAATATACAGGTTATTAATATCTGCGCCGGTCAGATACCAATAATAAAAATATTTAGTTTATGTTATGCCCGCAACAAGGACTTATATAACAACGCTTCGTGGAACAGCGGAAGGCTGAACTGTAACAACAAGAGTACTAATATTTTCAAAACGCATTTTACAAAACAAAAAACGCATATACAGTAAACCATCAATAAAAAATGACTTACATATGTATGCGAAATCAAAGCTTTATCAAACACTGCCTTTAATCCTAACATTAAAATCTTTAAAAGTCAAGAGAAATATTTATTACCGTTTGACAGAGAAATATTTTATTACCGTTAACAATCAAACAAATGGGTTACTGGTCACAAAGCGAACAGTAACCCAAATGGAAATGTCTGCAGGTGTATTTGGCAAATGCCGGGAGGAGGTTTTGATTTAGCAGCAGCCCTCTTTTTTTAGCTTATGAAGTGCAGTGACGGATACAGCACCCGAAATATCTATATTTCTGACTGTGGCAGGATAAGTTAAGTTAAAGGTAAGCGTGGTATTGTCCTCAGGTACCGGAATAGTAAAACTTCCGGATGCAGAGGTATTACGTGATGCAGATCCAGTTGGAGCAAAAAATGAATATAACAGTTTAAGCGCACCATTAATTTTGGGAGTAATCTGCATATAGCTGTCCGCTTCCGGGGTTGCCAGAAATATAAAATCTATAAGATATAAAAAGCCGGGTACAAGCACTATCTCAGTGTCCATTAAAATGATCTGGCTGCCTTCCTGAAAGATGACGGACATAGGGATGTTTGAGTTAGACGGCGGGCTGGACTGGACTCCAAATTGAGCATAAGAAAACGATTCACACGGTTTAATTGGACCGCACAGGCAATCATTAAAATTCATAATTTTACCTTTTTATTTATATCATATGGAAAAAAGTAAAAAATGCTACATGCTGATGGTTTAAAGCAGATTGTAAGAGGAAAAAGGGAGGAAAATTATATGAAATTAAAAAAGAGTATTATTAAGGTTTTTTTGTTTCTGTTATATCTATTATATATATTTGCTTTTTTTGAAGCAATTGGATATCCGTCTGATATCTGGGATAAAATTTCTAAAGGGGTTGATAATAGGTACAAAAGTAAAGTCAGGGCTGAGGAATGAAAGATTTCTTATACACCTCCGTGCATCCCATAATTCAAATCCTTCGGATGGGCGTGCTGCGGTTACTGTTACACGTCACCATCCCGCGAGGTGTTTTCGTGCGTATTTGCACGAAAATCCCGAGGGTTGCAGCGCGAAACGGCGGTTTTGCCGTTTCTGTGCATCGCGGAGCGTGTTACTGGTCACGGAGTGAACAGTAACG
>QGGY01000005.1:277240-389353 GCA_003148945.1 Murimonas intestini
TGCACGAAAATCCCGAGGGTTGCAGCGCGAAACGGCGGTTTTGCCGTTTCTGTGCATCGCGGAGCGTGTTACTGGTCACGGAGTGAACAGTAACGTGCTCCGCACGACAAGGTATAAATAATTAAATTTTTCTTGACAAATCTCTCTCATGGGCTTAGAATAACTTAAACAAATAACAAAACCGATGAGAAAGATTAGTAAGCATTTATATGAGATTCCAGAGAGCTGCAGATGGTGAGATTGCAGTATTGAGTGATTTGCTGAATGGCCTTTTGAGGGCGGCCCCGAAATCAAAAGAGAGTAGGCGCTGTCGGGAACCGAACCCGTTATCAATCAGGAGTGTATGTTAGTACACGCATAAGAGGACATAAATATGTCAATTTGAGTGGTACCGCGATAATAGTTTATATTACCGTCTCAAGCGAAAGCTTGGGGCGGTTTTTTTGTTCTTCTACAGGAAACTTTGCTCTGCAGTGAACAGCGTTTTCCAAGAAATAAATAAGCCCACTCCCATTAGTTTTGTATTTGTTTCCAATTCTCCCGGCAGGGAGGCAGCATGAAAATCAATCAGTAACTGTGAAGGTACTGAACAGTTACATCAATCAGTAAAAAGGAGACGAGATCATGAAAAAAAAGATGGTAAGTATGTTATTGTGCACAGGGATGGTTTTATCAATGCTGGCAGGGTGCAGCCAGGCGGCCAAGCTGAGCACGGTGATGGCTGCAGGTAAAGAGACCTCTTCATCAACAGAAGAATTGGCTGAAGGAAACTATAAAATTGGGATTGCGCAGTTTGCACAGCATGGCTCATTGGATAATTGCAGGGAAGGATTTCTGCAGGGGCTGGAAGAGGAAGGCTTTGTGGAAGGTGAAAATTTAGAGATTGACTATCAGAATTCAGATGCAGATATGGGGACAGCAGGGACGATTGCCCAGGGCTTTGCAGCGAAAGGCGTTGATCTTATGTGCGGGATTGCCACACCGGCTGCACAGGCATGCTACAATGCAGCTTTGAAGACAGAAATCCCTACCATTTATACGGCAGTGACTGATCCTGTGGCGGCTGAGCTGGCAACTGAGGATCAGATGCCTACAGGAAATGCAACAGGCACAAGCGATAAACTTCCAGTGGAAGCACAGCTTAAAATGATACGTGAGCTTCTTCCAGAAGCAAAGACAATTGGGATCATTTATACAACAAGTGAGGTGAATTCTGAGAGTACGATCAAAGAATATGAGGCACTTGTGGGTGAATATGGTTTTGCACTTGAGACAGTTGGGATAGCAACGATAGCAGATGTTCCGTCGGCGGCTGATACAATTCTTGAGAAGGTGGATTGTCTTAATAATCTGACAGATAATACTGTAGTCAGCGCACTTCCCACTATCCTGGACAAAGCAAATAAAAAAGGGATCCCGGTGTTTGGCAGCGAAGTAGAGCAGGTAAAAATAGGATGTCTGGCATCAGAAGGGATTGACTATATTGCCTTAGGAAAACAGACAGGAAAAATGGCAGCCCAGGTATTAAAGGGAGAGATGAAGGCAGAGGAAATGCCTTTTGAGAGCATTACAGAGAGCAATCTGTATCTGAATACTAAGGTTGCTGAGAATCTGGGAATCTCAGTCAGTGATGAAGTAAAAGACAGAGCAGCAGAAACTTTTACAGAAATAGAGGAATAAAAAATGTCAATCATAATTGGTGTCTTAGAACAGGGTATGATATATGCCATGATGGCCCTGGGTATATATATTACGTATAAAATACTGGATTTTCCAGACCTGACTGTAGACGGCAGCTTTCCGCTGGGAGCAGCCGTGACAGCAGCGCTCATGGTGAAAGGGATGAATCCCTACCTGACGCTTCCAATATCATTTGCAGCCGGAGCGGCAGCAGGTATACTGACTGGAATTATCCATGTGAAGTTCAAAGTAAGGGATCTGCTGTCCGGCATTATTATGATGACTGCCCTTTATACGATCAATTTGAAGATTGCAGGGAAAGCGAATGTTCCGCTTTTTAGCCTGGAAAATATTTTTGATAATAAAGTGCTGGATTCAATTGTACCGGAAGCCGCAGCGCCGTACCAGACACTTGTTATGATTCTGATCATCCTGCTTATTGTAAAGCTTCTGCTGGATGGATTCCTCAGGACAAGGTCAGGATTCCTTCTCAGGGCAGCGGGAGATAATCCTGTGCTCGTGACTTCTCTTGCTAAGGACAGCGGGAAGGTGAAAATACTGGGCCTTGCCATTGCAAATGGACTGGTAGCGCTCAGCGGGTGTGTATTTGCCCAATGGCAGCGCGTGTTTGATATCAGTGTAGGGACAGGAACTATGGTAATAGGGCTTGCCAGCGTTATTATAGGAGTAAATCTGTGCAGATTTCTTCCAAGGGTTAAGGATACTTTTGCAGTCCTGATAGGTTCAGTCATATACAGGGCGTGTGTGGCGGCAGCTCTTCAGCTTGGGCTTCAGGCAAATGATATGAAACTGATCACAGCGGCGCTGTTTTTTATAATCCTGTGCATCAGCATGGACAGAAAGAAGAAGGTGAAGGCACATGCTTGAATTGAGGAATATAAATAAATATTATAATCCGGGCACGATCAATGAAATGTGCCTCTTTGATAATTTTAACTTTAAAGTAGACACTGGGGATTTCGTCTCTGTGGTGGGCAGCAATGGCTCAGGAAAAACTTCAATGCTGAATATAATATGCGGCAGTATTGATGTGGACAGCGGCAGTATTAATATCGACGGGAAGGATATTACCCGGGAGAAGGAGTACCAGAGACACACTTATATAGGGAGAGTTTATCAGAATCCTGCCATGGGAACCTGTCCTGACATGACTATTTTGGAGAATATGTCACTTGCGGATAATAAGGGAAAGAAGTATAATCTAAGGGCTGGAGTTAACAAGAAAAGGATTGATTTCTACAGATCGAATTTGAGACAGTTAAATCTCGGCCTGGAGGATAAGCTTCACATTAAGGTGGGGTCTCTTTCAGGAGGACAGCGTCAGGCTATGGCACTTCTCATGTCTACTATGACTCCTATCGATTTTTTGATCCTTGATGAGCATACGGCAGCTCTTGATCCGAAGACGGCGGAGATTATTATGGAACTTACAGATAAGATAGTAAGTGAGAAAAAGCTGACAACTATAATGGTCACACATAATCTGCGCTATGCAGTGGAATATGGAAACAGGCTTGTGATGATGCATCAGGGAAAAGTGATACTGGACAGGAACGGAAGCCAAAAAGATAATATGGAAGTGGACGAGATCCTGGAGCGTTTTAATGAAATCAGCATCGAATGTGGAAATTAAGGATCTGCTTTAGCTGCAGCTGAATGAAGCAGTGCGTCAGCCAATTGGTTTTTGCCTGCAGGAAAGGAAAAATTGGAATGAAGAGAATTGCAAAATTTCATAAGGTAAGTAAAGAACAGTTCAGGGAGGGTTATCTGGATCTGTTTAGTGAGGCATCACAGGAAGAGGCGGATGCAGTCTATGAGTTGATTAAACTGCCGTCAAGGGCCACTTCAGGTTCGGCAGGATATGATTTTTGCACTCCGTTTGACTTCCAGCTGATGCCTGGCGAGAGCATCAAGGTGCCTACAGGCATCCGCGCAGAGATGGAAGAAGGCTGGGTGTTAAAATGCTATCCGAGAAGCGGGCTGGGATTTAAATTCCGCCTTCAGCTGAATAATACGGTGGGAATTATCGACAGTGACTATTTCTATTCCGATAATGAAGGCCATATCTTTGCAAAGCTGACTAATGACTCAAAAGAAGGAAAAACAGTCTCCCTGAAGGCTGGTGACGGGTTCATGCAGGGGATTTTTGTGGAATACGGGATAACAGTCGATGATGATGCCACCGGTGTCAGAAACGGAGGGTTTGGCAGTACCTCATCATAGGATTCAGCCCCGGGCTTTTGCCTGGGGCTGAATTTTTTAGGATCTATATAGCGGTCCTGAATGAATACCATGATTTAAAGGAACCTTAAGGTTTTTTTCAATAACTTTACAAACCTTTTATTCGGACGCCACAACTTTTTCACATTTAATTGTTATAGTATTCTCATACAAAGCGGAGACGCTTTTTTACATACATTTTTCTCTTTCCTCGGACTGGCTGCGGCCGGTCCTTTCTTTTTGCTTTTTATTCCCGCAGGCATTAAAGAAAATTAGCTTCTATTTCCCCGCATGCTATTTTGCTCCCTGAATCGCCGGAGGGTTGAGTCCTGAAATCATCCGGCATATCGTGGATAACAACTGTGTGTCCTATAACCTCCTCAGGAACAAACCGGTTAGTATAAAACATGGTCAATGCGTATCCGTCATTGCCAAAGAGTGGGGGGAAGTCCCCGGCGTGCTCCGGATGCCTGCAGTCTGCCGGATTATAGTGGCTTCCTGTATCTGCAAACGGATCCTGTGAATTGCCGGTACAGCTGCGGCCCTCATGGATATGAAAACCGAATATTCTGCCTGTACACGGCTCCGTCTCACGGGGCAGGCCGTAAACATCCGCGATGATAAGCGTACCCTCCCAGATGGGATAGAAGTAGACAGCGCCATTGATGTCAGGGTATGCTTCGCTGCCCCGGATGAAGGCGTATGCCTGGGGTATCATTTGAAGAATAGTGCTTAAGGCTTCGTTTAATTCTGTCCTCATAGGCATTATTTACTGCAGGGAGGGCACTTCGTGGGCATATCGAAGGATGGGTTGAAAGCGTAGAAGTTTTTGCTGTCAAGCTCATCCTGAACTATGCGCAGTGCTTCTCCGAACCTCTGATAGTGGACTACCTCACGGGCGCGCAGGAAGCGGATGGGATCACATACATCCGGGTCTTTGACAAGGCGGAGGATATTGTCATAGGTGGTCCTTGCCTTCTGTTCAGCCGCCAGGTCTTCGTGAAGATCTGTGATGGGGTCTCCCTTTGACTGAAATTCACAGGCATTAAAAGGAATTCCGGCTGCTGCCTGAGGCCAGATGCCAACTGTGTGGTCCACATAGTAGTTGGCAAAGCCTGAATTTTCAATCTCTTCCATACTGAGGTTACGGGTCAGCTGGTGTACGATCGTAGAAACCATTTCCAGATGGGCTAATTCTTCGGTGCCTATATCATTTAAGACACCCATGGCCTTTCTGTTAGGCATGGTAAAACGTTGTGACAGATAGCGAAGGGATGCGCCCATTTCGCCGTCCGGACCGCCGTACTGGCTCATGATCACCTGAGCAATTTTTGCGTTTGGAGTTTTGATATTTATAGGGTATTGAAGTCTTTTTTCATAATTCCACATAACTTAGAAGATCCCTCCTTCCCACGGCCATGGGCTTGTTACCCAGGTCCATGAATCACTTGCGGCATCATCGGCTGTATCTACAGTCAGCGGGCTGAAAAATTTTGCATATTTCTTTAATGCCGCATTTCTTTTGGCTACATTTTCACGGTAGAAAGCAAGGGCTTCTTCATCACACGGATGTGTGTCCAGATATAAGAGAATGTCATTCACTGCAAAGCTGACTTCGTTAATGAAGTTGAGCAGCTCCGCCTGGTCCGGCCTGTTGTCCTGACAGCCGCATCCGGACCGCATTTCAGCGCGGGCTTCTCTGCGGGGCTCAGGCCTCATGCATGGGCGTTCAGGGCGTATCTGCGGCTGTGAGCATCCGCAGTCAGGCTTCATATCCGGCCTCATCCCCGGGCGTCCGCAGCCGGGCTGCATGCCGGGTCTCATATCCGGCCTTGTTCCCGGACGGCCGCAGCCGCAGTCAGGCCTCATATCGGGTTTTACTTCCGGACGGCCGCAGCCACAGTCAGGTCTCATGTCGGGTTTCACTTCCGGACGGCCGCAGCCGCATCCCGGTTTCATGTCAGGCTTTACTTCCGGGCGTGCACAGCCGCATCCCGGCCTCATCTGCGGTCTGTTGTAATTATTACAGGAAAAGTTATTCATTTGCATACACCTCTCTTTCCGCAGAATGGTTTGTGCAGTTCAGGGAAAATAGTCCCTACCTGCAAAGCTTTTGAGAGTTCATAAGTTTGATGGAAATTCTGCCATGGGACATATGCCATTGCTACAGGCATTTCTTCCAGGCACTGACAAGAGGGTTTTGCCTTATAATCATCACAAGAACTACAATTTGTCATATTGGCTCCTTTCAAAGTTGTTATTTCAATATTACTTTATGATAAAGCTCTGAAAGTGTGTTTTTGGCTTTACTATTGCTGTGTGACGGTCTTGTGACTGAAAATGGAGGAGATTCTTAATAATTCTTAAGTTTTATCTTGCGTTATGCTGTCTGATTTAGTAAAATATTGACATTAATGGAAACGACTTGATCAATATAGTGCAGCTTAGGGGAGAGACAATGATTAATGTTATTTGGGGTGTTTTAGGATTTTGCCTTTTTGGGCTTTATGACGTGAACAGTGTGATATGGAAAATAAAAGCTATTCACAGTTCGTTTGCGGCAGGGTGTATTCTGCTTGTGATTGGAAGTGCGGGATTGGGATATGAAGCGCTGGCAGCAGGAGGGCCTGCGGGAGTTTGTGATTATATATTGATATCTTTAGGGATCCTGAACATGTTTTTGCTTATCTATACTTTGTTTTTTGCTCTGCCGTTTGAGGAGACGTACTGCAGCAGAGAAGGCAAAAAAGACGGGATCTGTCGTGTGGAAGAAAAATCAAATGTCTGTGACAGGGGGGTATATGCTCTCTGCCGGCATCCGGGCGTGCTTTGGTTTTTCTTCTTTTTCTTTTTTTGCGGGCTTGCCCTGCATTCTAAACTGTTTTTTACAGGGGGTCTGATATTTTCCGCCTGTAACCTGGGATATGTGATATTCCAGGATATCTGGACATTTCCTAAGACATTCTCAGACTATGAAGAGTATAAAGAGAAGACACCGTTTCTGATACCTGATTGGAAGAGCATCAAAGCCTGCATGGCGTCATTTGCAGAAGGGAGGGGCAGAAAATGAGATTTCAGGATAAGCTTAGGGAAGTCAGCCAAAGTGAACTGTGGGAAGAATATTGTGGTTTTCTGGAATTAACTGTTGAAGAATTCATGAAGATCCAGAAGCGTCTGCTGAGAGAACAGATGGAGCTGTGGGGGAAGAGCGGTATAGGACGCCGCATCCTCGGCGGCAGGATACCTGAAAATATAGATGAGTTCAGGCGCATGGTGCCTCTCACCACATATGAAGATTATGCCGATATGCTGCTGCAGAAGGAAGACAGCGTGCTTCCGGCAAAGCCTATCCTATGGATACAGACCACATGGGAAGGCGGCAGGCATCCCATAAAGGTGGCGCCCTATACGAAAAGTATGCTGGACACCTACAAGGATAATATGATGGCCTGCTTTATGCTTGCCACAAGCAGCCAGAAGGGCCAGTTTGACTTATCTCCCCGGGACCATATGCTGTATGCCCTCGCACCGCTTCCGTATGCCACAGGCCTGCTTCCTGTACTGCTGGGGGAGGAGATGGACGTGGAATTTCTGCCCCCTGTAAAAGAAGCAGAAAAAATGTCTTTCAGTGAGAGAAACAAAAAGGGATTTAAAATGGGCATGGGGAAGGGGATTGAATACTTTTTCGGCCTCGGAAGTGTTACATACTTTGTGAGCAGAAGCCTGGCAGCCATGCAGAAGAGCAGCTCCGGGAAAGGCGGTCTGTCAAAGCTTAGCAGCATCTCTCCCAAAATGCTCCTGCGTCTGATCAGAGCCAGAGGCAGATGTAAAGAAGAGAACAGGGAACTGATGCCAAAAGATCTGTTCCAGCTGAAAGGTTTTATGTGCGCAGGGACAGATAATAAGTGCTATAAAGATGATCTGGAGAAGCTGTGGGGCATCCGTCCGATGGAGATTTTTGCAGGTACTGAGCCCACTTGCATAGGTACTGAGACATGGAGCAGGAATGGGATGTATTTTTTCCCGGATGCCTGTTTCTATGAATTCATACCAGAACGGGAGATGGAGAGGAATCTTGCAGATCCTTTGTACGTACCTCATACGCTGCTTATGGATGAAGTGTCGCCGGGAGAAAAATATGAGTTGGTGATCACAGTGCTCAAGGGCGGAGCTTTTGCCAGATACAGAGTTGGTGATGTATACCGCTGTGAGGGTATTGGAAATAAGGAAGAGGGAACCAGGATACCCAGGTTTTCTTATGTTGACAGGATCCCTACTATTATTGATATTGCCGGTTTTACGAGGATTACGGAGCATTCTATTTCAAGTGCTGTCAAGCTGTCAGGCCTGGCGATTGAGGAATGGTTTGCGCAGAAGGAGTTTAATGAGGAGAATCATCCTCTGCTGCACATTTACGTAGAGCTGAAGCGGGGACAGATGATAAGCTCAGCGGTCAGCGTACAGGTGATCAGGGATCATCTGAGCGTCTATTTCAAGTATGTGGATCAGGATTATACGGATCTGAAAAAGATTTTAGGGATGGATCCGCTGAAGATCACAATATTAAAGACAGGGACTTTCCAAAACTATGAGAGTAAATTCGGCGGTCTGCTCAGGCGTATCAATCCGCCGGAATATGAAGTGAGCAGACTGCTGCAGGAACAATTCAGTGTGGCACCGGACGGGAGGTATTAGAGGCATGTACAGTTTTGGGTGGATTCCAATAACGGCTTTGTTCTGCTATGTATTTTTATTTTTTGCATTTGCGGCAGCTAAGAAAACAAAAGTAATCAAGTCATTTATGGTACTGCTGATGGTAATGGTGCTGTGGACGGGAGGTTCACTGGCAATGCGCCTTCAGCTGTGGCCTTCTGTGGAGTTCTGGTATCATGTATCGCTGCTGGGTGTGTTTTTTCTCCCATGCACATTTATGGGATTCATTATGGACTTCCTGGATATCAGAAAAAAAGCGTGCAGGATTTTCGGGCAGGTGTTCTTTCTGGGTTCTTATATCCTGAATCTTTTTACGGGAATATTTCTGCCTCCTCCGTCTGTAGTGGAAGGGTCGGCCAAAGGCGTGCAGTTTGTCTATGATTTTTCATGGCCGATTATCATTCCATTTGCAGTTGCAGGCTGCCTGCTTGGAATAATGGTATATTACATCTTCAGGGGATGTAAAGGAAATATGGTTCTGAAGAAACAGCTGACCCCCATTCTGGCAGGGATAGTTATTCTTTTTACAGGTCATATGTGCCTGATGATACCATTTTTTAAAGGGTTCCCCATTGATGTGCTCTCTGGCGTGTTTAATGCATTTTTTATGTTTTATGCACTTTACAGCAAGCGCCTCTTTAAACTGACTCTGCTGATATCCAGATGGAACTGCTATATCGCTTCAGCTGTCATATCTATTGTTTTATTTTATCAGAGTATACCGGTTATGGGAAAATTTGCCAGAGAGAGCCTGAAAATGTCAGAATCTGTGGCAATTATGGCGATCGCCGCCCTGTACATGATATCCACTATCGTGCTGTATACGGTGATGAAGAGGTTTCTGGACAATATTTTTGTCAGGGAGGAACTGGTACAGACAGAAAACCTGAAAGAATTCAGCCATGCAGTTTCTAAGACACTTGATATAGACGAGATCCTGGCAAGTATGGTAGATGTGATCCGAAAGACGATAGAGGTGAACAAGATCTATATCTGCATAGAGGATCTGAATGGAAATTATGTGATCAAACGCAGTACCAGCCCCTTAGATGAGAATTCCTTCCTGCTTAGGGCAGACCATCCTATCATCCAGTATCTGAAGAAGACGGACGGCAGCCTGATGATGAAAGATTTCAAGCGCACCATCGGCTATAAATCCATGTGGGAATCAGAGAAGAGACAGCTGCAGGAATGGAGGATCGAGTGCTTTGTGGCGCTGAAGGATGAGGAGGATCTGGAAGGGCTTGTCATGCTGTCTGAAAAGCCGAGGCATTCGTCATTTACATATGATGATATGAGTTTCCTTACCTCTGTTGGTTCGGTGAGCTCTATGGCTGTAAAAAATTCAAGGCTTTATGAAAAGGCATATGAGGAAGCCAGAAAGGATGAACTCACCGGACTGCTGAACAGGAAGAGCTTTTATGAGGTCATAGAGGAGGCATATGAGGCAAACAAGGAGAGTTCACTGGCACTGGCAATATTGAACATTGATGATTTTAAATTATACAACCAGTTGTACGGTGCAGCGGAAGGGGATATCGCTCTTCAGAAGATCGCCCAGATCATTAAGTCAACTGTAGGTGAGAACGGATATGTGGCCAGGTATGGGGGGAAAGAATTTGCGCTGATCCTTCCGCGGTTTGATCTTTATTCTGCCAGGAATCTGGCAGAGAATGTCTGCAGCCAGATCAAGGAGCTGAACCGTTATTCCGGTGAATATTCCATGAAGGCGCTGACCATGAGCGGAGGCGTATGTGCTATCCCCTATACAGCCTCAAATGTACAGGAACTTATAAGTAATGCAGATCTAGCCGTGTATACGGTTAAGCGTTCAGGGAAAAATGCTGTCATGGTCTATTCGGAAGGGCAGGCAAAACGCGGGGAGGAAGCGACGGCGCTCCGCAGTAAGAGCAGCTATAATGAATATGCTTCCACGATCTACGCCCTGACTGCGGCCATAGATACAAAAGACCACTATACATTCAGCCACTCTAAAAATGTGGCTTACTATGCCGGCGAGCTGGCAAGGGGATTTGGAATGAACGATGAGTGTATAGACATCGTAAAGGAAGCTGGGCTTCTTCACGATATTGGAAAGATCGGCATTCAGGAGGATATACTGAATAAGCCGGGCAAGCTGACGGCAGAGGAATATGAGATCATGAAGACACATGTGGAGAACTCCATAGGTATCATCCGGCATCTGCCGTCTTTGGACTATGTGATACCTGCTGTGATCGGCCATCATGAGAGGTATGACGGCAAAGGCTACCCCAGAAGGATCGCAGGAGAGGATATTCCGCTCATGGCCAGGATATTATGTATTGCTGATTCTTTTGACGCCATGATATCTGTCAGAAGTTATAAGGCCTCTATGCCTGTGGAGAGAGCCTTTGCCATCCTGGAGGAGGAAGCAGGGAAGCAGTTTGATCCAAAGCTGGTGCCGGTTTTTATAAATCTCGTAAAGTCAGGAACAATAAAAATTGCAGAAGGATGATTTTTGTGCTATGATAATATATCGTAATTATTAAGTTTGAGCGGCAGAGGAGTTTGAAATGGCACAAAAAAGAAGATCCAGAACGAATGTCCCAAAACAGCAGCGCCGGAGACGGCGCAGGCCGGCGGTGCAGAGATATTATGATTATAATCTGCTCGCCAGCGTGATACTGCTCACCTGTTTTGGGCTTGTTATGTTATATAGTACAAGCGCGTATGAGGCGCAGGTGGAGCACGGCAGCGATATGTTTTACTTTGGAAAGCAGGCAGCTATCAGCGCAGCCTGCCTTGTTGCTGTACTGATATTTTCCCAGATTGATTATCATATATATGCCAAATTTGCAACAGCTCTCTATATTGTATCAAATGTCCTGCTGGTAGCTACGAAGTTTATAGGCAGGGAGATCAACGGCGCCAAGAGATGGATCTATTTCGGACCTGTTTCGTTCCAGCCGGCTGAGCTGGGCAAGCTGTCGCTGATCCTCTTTCTGGCCTGCGTCATAGTGAAGATAGGTGGCAGAAAGATGCGGGGATGGCGGGCGCCGGCTATCATTTTAGGACTTGGCGGCATTACGGCGTTTTTTACCTATTATTTCACTCAGAATATGAGTACTGCGATCATAATGGCGGGTATTACAGGAATCATGCTGTTTGTGGCCCATCCAAAGACAGTTCCGTTCCTGGCAGCCGTGGGAGCTGTTCTTGTCATGGCGGCAGGCGTAGTGTTCTATGTGGCGACTAATGCGGCCAGCGGGACATTCCGTCTGCGGAGGGTGCTTGTCTGGCTGGACCCGGAGGCCTATGCCAGCTGGGGCGGTTATCAGGTTATGCAGGGGCTGTATGCCATTGGGTCAGGAGGATTTTTCGGGAAAGGCCTTGGAAACAGCACGCAGAAGCTGGGGGCTGTACCTGAGGCACAGAATGATATGATATTTTCAATCGTGTGTGAGGAGCTGGGAGTATTTGGAGCGGCTATGCTCACAATACTGTTTGTGTTCCTGCTTTACAGGCTGCTCTTCATTGCCCAGAATGCGCCTGACCTTTTAGGTTCACTGATAGCAACCGGCATATTTGCCCATATTGCCCTGCAGGTGGTCCTTAATATGGCAGTCGTACTGAATATGATCCCTACCACAGGAGTAACTCTGCCGTTTGTCAGCTATGGGGGCACATCGATCTTGTTCCTAATGGCGGAGATGACACTGGCGCTGAGCGTCTCGAGGCAGATAAAGTTTAAAGAACAGGAAGAAGGAAAGAGATCGCTGACAAGGACAGCGTGAGAGGAAAGAGATGAAAGATCTGGATACAGGGACAGTATTTGAAGGAGACATGGGCAGGGCCTACGAGGTGACGGGAATCCTCCTGCCGGAGGACATCACCAGAAGGCTGGAGTCTTTGGGAATCTTTGAGGGGA
Source organism: Murimonas intestini (assembly GCA_003148945.1). Taxonomy (GTDB): domain Bacteria; phylum Bacillota; class Clostridia; order Lachnospirales; family Lachnospiraceae; genus Murimonas; species Murimonas intestini. The sequence continues at coordinate 289,785 of QGGY01000005.1, forward strand.
CAAAGCTTCAGATCCTGAATAAGAAGAAAAATGGTGCCGTGATCATAAAAGCGAGAGGGGCCAGATGGGCCATAGGAAAAGAATTTGCTAAAGGCATCAGAGTCAGAGAACCCGGGGAGATAAAGGAGCAGCAGGATGAAACAGACAATTAATGTCGCATTTGTGGGAAATCCCAACTGTGGTAAGACGACCCTGTTTAATGCATATACAGGGGCAAATCTGAAGGTGGCCAACTGGCCTGGAGTCACCGTGGAGAGAAAAGAGGGAGAGACAGACTACAGAGGCCAGCATATTAAGCTGATAGATACCCCCGGTATATACAGCCTGACTTCTTATTCCATAGAGGAGAAGGTGACAAGGCAGTGTATTCTGGAGGATGACATAGATGTCATTATCAATATTGTGGATGCATCTGCCATGGAGAGGAACCTCTATCTGACCATGCAGCTGCTGGAGCTGGGAAAGCCGGTTATACTGGCTTTGAATATGATGGATATTGTGGAAGAGCGCGGGATGGAGATCGACATGCACCGCCTGCCTGAACTGCTGGGCCATATTCCTGTTGTGCCTGTGTCTGCCAGAAAGCGGACGGGACTTGATGTACTGATGCATGCAGTAAAGCATCACTATGAAGAGGGGCCTGCAGGAAATGTGGTTGTCTACAGGCCGGATATGGAGAAGCGCATAGTAGAGGTGGAGAAGCTTCTTAAGAGCAGGTATCCTCAGATTAAAAATATCAGATGGCATGCCATCAAGCTGCTGGAGCGTGATGATGAGGTTGAAAAACAATATTCTCTGGATACGGCGGCTGTCATTGACCGCAGCTATGAGAAAGATATCATTAACCAGAAATATGATTACATAGAGGAAGTGATAGACGAGTGTCTTTTTTATAAGAGCGAAAAAGCAGCTTCCACAGACAAGATCGATGAGGTGCTCACCCACAGATTATGGGGAGTGCCCATATTTCTGGGGATCATGGCTCTTGTGTTCTTCCTGACATTTTTCATAGGAGATGCCTTAAAAGGCGTGTTTGAGATAGTTCTGTCAATGTTTTCAGATGCAGTAAACCATCTTCTTGTGAGCGTCAGTGCGGCTGACTGGCTCATATCACTCATAGTGGACGGGATCATTGCAGGAGTGGGAGGCATCCTGACCTTCCTCCCCAATATATTTATCCTCTTCCTTGCACTGGCTGTTCTGGAGGACAGCGGATATATGGCCAGGGTGGCCTATGTCATGGATAAGATCATGGGCAGGGCAGGATTATCAGGAAAGGCCTTTCTCCCCATGATACTGGGCTTTGGATGTACGGTGCCTGCTGTTATGGCCACAAGGGCTCTGGAGAGGGAAGAGGACAGAAAGAAGACAATACTTGTGACTCCATTTATGTCCTGTTCAGCCAGACTCCCTATCTATGTACTGTTTGCAGACATGTTCTTTGGAAAATATGCCATGGCAGCTGCATTTTCCATGTATGTGCTGGGAATGCTGACAGCAATCGTCATAGCGCTTGTAATTAACAGATTCCAGAAAAACAAAAGCAGCCAGTCTCTGCTGATTGAGCTTCCGGAATATAAAGCGCCCAACGCCAGGACTATCATGATATATGTGTGGGAGAAGGTCAAAGATTATCTGACAAAGGCCGGGACCACCATATTTGTGGCTTCAATCGTCATATGGTTTATCCTGAATTTTAACCAGCACGGTATGGTGACAGAGGTGTCGGAAAGCTTTGGCGCTGCCCTTGGCAGATGGTTTGAACCCCTGCTGGCTCCGGCCGGCCTTGGCCTGTGGCAGATAGGAGTGGCTCTGATTTCAGGGCTGTCGGCAAAAGAAGTGGTTGTCTCCAGCTTTGCCGTCCTTTTTGGAGTGGGAAACGCCAATTCGGCGGCAGGTATGGCTCAGATCGTGCAGAATCTGTCGGTTTACGGCTTTGGCGCCCTGAATGCATATGCGCTCATGGTGTTCTGCCTTCTCTACACCCCATGCGCTGCAACTATTGGAACGATACGGAAAGAAACACATTCCTGGAAGTTTACGTTCATGATGATCGCCTTTCAGCTCCTTCTTGCCTGGGGCTGCGCGGTGCTGGTGTTCCAGGCAGGCTCCCTGCTGGCGGGTATTTGATGAAACAGGTGTAAAACAGATATTTTACAGAAAGTGTGATATTATGGAAGTTTTCAGTACGGTTGTTGTGGGAGGGGCAATTTTCCTCTATGCAGCCTTTGTGATAAGAAAAAGGATAAAAGATATAAAGAACGGCAGGTTTTGCCAGTGCAGCTGTGAGGGCTGCAGCGGCTCCTGCAAAAAGTGCAGCAGCGTCCATTAGGGCGCTGTTTTTTTACATTTTACTCAGGTGACGTGTTACATCGTCAGCTGTATAAATAGAAACATCATGCGGCTGGATGATCATTGCAGCTGCAGACTAAGTGAAGAATCGAGGAGAAGAGGCAATGAAAAAGTATTCTAAAACAATTATTGATGTATTAATGGTGCTGCTGGGCAACACGATCTATGCACTGGCAGTAACTATGTTCATCCTGCCAAATAACCTGGTGATCGGCGGCGGGACAGGTGTGGCCCTGGCTGTACAGCATTATTTCGGGATCCCTATTGCGGTGTTTGCGCTGGTGTTCAACTTTCTGCTTTTTTTGGCGGGCGCAGCCATACTGGGAAAGAAATTTGCTATGACGACCATCATCAGCACCTTTTATTATCCGTTCATCCTGGGCGTCCTGCAGAACGTGCCCGCACTGGGAAATATGACTAATGACGGAACGATCGCAGCCATATATGCCGGGGTAATGATCGGCGCGGCGATCGGCATTGTATTTAAAGCGGGAGCTTCCACGGGCGGGATGGATATTCCTCCCCTTGTGATCAATAAGCTGTTCGGCCTGCCGGTGTCAGCAGTTATGTATGCTTTTGACTGCCTCATTCTCCTGCTGCAGGTCACCTTTGCCGAGAAGGAGCAGGTACTTTTAGGACTTCTTCTTGTATTCCTCTATACCTTTGTGCTGGATAAGGTACTGTTTATGGGCCAGACAAAGACGCAGGTAAAGATTGTCAGTGAAAAGTATGAGGAGATCAACCAGATGATCATCCAGAACGTGGACAGGACGTCTACCCTGCTTCAGGGAGAGACAGGGTACCTTCACACAAAGCTTCCCATGGTCCTTACCATCATCTCCAACAGAGAGCTTCCAAGGCTGAACCGGGAGGTTCAGAAGATAGATCCAGAGGCATTCCTTATCATCAGCCAGGTAAAAGAAGTGAGGGGCAGGGGATTCACCATTAATAAAGAATATATAGATAAATGACGGTTCAGAACATTCTTTAAACACCCCGCGGGCATGTGAACAGTTACATGAAAGCAACCATTACTATTCACATGCCCGCAAAATATTGCAGTTTTGGGCTATAAAAAAATCTTGACAAATCTTTTTTTTACATATATACTTTGGATATCAAAATATTTGATATAAAAATAATATGAATTTAAGAGGAGATTGACCATGTTTGAGAAAATGAAAGATATCATCGCAGAGCAGTTAAATTGTGAAAAGGAGACCATCACACTGGAAACTAATTTCAAGGATGATCTGGGAGCTGATTCACTTGACCTGTTTGAACTTGTTATGGCTCTGGAAGATGAATACTCAGTGGAGATCCCGTCAGAAGACCTTGAGAATCTGACAACTGTAAAGGCAGTCATGGATTACTTGAAAAATAAAGGTGTGGAAGAATAAGCCACACCTTCTTCTATAGGAAACACGGGAGGAAGACATGGATACAAGAGTAACGAAGCTTTTAGGAATAGAATATCCAATCATCCAGGGCGGAATGGCCTGGGTGGCAGAACATAACCTGGCAGCGGCTGTGTCAAATGCCGGCGGTTTCGGGCTTATCGGTGCGGCCAGCGCACCGGCTGAAGTGGTCAGGGATGAGATACGCAAGGCAAAGGAGCTGACAGATAAACCGTTTGGTGTAAATATCATGCTGCTCAGCCCCCACGCTGATGAGGTGGCCAGGGTGGTAGCCGAGGAAGGCGTCAAGGCAGTCACCACAGGAGCAGGAAATCCGGAAAAATATATGGAGCTCTGGAAAAATGCGGGGATCAAGGTTATCCCGGTAGTGGCAAGCGTGGCCCTTGCCAGAAGGATGGAGAGATATGGCGCCGACGCAGTAGTGGCTGAGGGTATGGAGTCAGGCGGGCATATAGGCTCCCAGACAACGATGACTCTGGTGCCCCAGGTGGCGGATGCAGTTGATATACCTGTTATAGCGGCCGGCGGGATCGGCGATGGAAGAGGGTTTGCGGCAGCTATGATGCTGGGGGCGGAAGCCGTCCAGATGGGAACCAGGTTTGTGGTGGCCAGTGAGTCTATTGTCCACGGCAACTATAAAGAGAGAGTCATAAAAGCAAAGGATATAGATTCTGAAGTTACAGGAATGAGTACAGGCCATCCGGTGCGCTCACTGCGCAACAAGATGACAAGAGAATACATAAAGCTGGAACAGTCAGGAGCTTCCTTCGAGGAGCTGGAATATCTGACGCTTGGTTCTTTAAGAAATGCAGTCATGGAAGGTGACGTGGTGAACGGAACCGTCATGGCGGGACAGATCGCAGGGCTTGTGAAAAAGGAACAGACCTGCAGGGAAATGATTGAAGAAATTATGCATGAGGCAGAAGTGCTTTTAAAAATACAATAAAGGAGTAAACCAGGAATGAGCAGAATCGCATTTATTTTTCCGGGACAGGGTGCCCAGTATGTTGGAATGGGGAAGGACTTTTATGAACAGGTAAGCTGTTCAAAAGAAGTTTTTGACCTGGCAGGGGAAGTTACGGGGCTGGATATAAAAAAGCTCTGTTTTGAACCTAACGAGGAGATCAATATTACGGAATATACGCAGATAGCCATGGTGGCAGCAGAGACAGCTATGCTCCGCGCTTTAGAGGAGCAGGGGATCGTTCCGGAAGTGAATGCCGGTTTAAGCCTGGGAGAATACACCGCACTCATAGCTTCAGGGGCGCTGGATGAGAAAGATGCCTTTAAGCTTGTGAGGAAGAGAGGAATCTATATGCAGGAGGCTGTCCCGTCAGGCGGAGCTATGACTGCAGTCATAGGGCTTGACGGAGAGACGATCGCACGTGTGTGTGAAAAGACAGAGGGACAGGTGAGTGTAGCTAATTATAACTGTCCGGGACAGACAGTCATAACAGGGGAAGAGAGCGCAGTGGCGGCGGCGGCAGAAATGCTGAAAGCTTCAGGGGCCAGGCGGTGTGTACCGCTCACGGTTAGCGGGCCTTTTCATTCACCTATGTTAAAGAGCGCAGGCGAGAAGCTGTGGGAAGCCATGAAAGAGATAGAAATACAGGATATCAGGATTCCCTATGTGGCCAATGTGACTGCTGAATATGTGAGTAAGAAGGAAGATGTAAAGCTGCTTTTAAAAGAGCAGGTCGCTTCCTCAGTAAAGTGGCAGCAGAGTGTTGAAAAGATGATATCTGACGGGATCGATACTTTTATAGAGATCGGACCGGGCAGGACGCTGAACGGATTTTTACGTAAGATAGACAAAAATGCCAGAGGGTTTAATATAGAGAAAGCTGAAGATATAAAGAAGGTTGCGGAGGAATTAAAATGTTAAAAGGAAAGACAGCTCTAGTGACGGGGGCCGCCAGAGGACTGGGCCGTGCAATAGCTATACGCCTGGCAGAGGAAGGCGCTTTTGTAGTCATCAACTATAATGGCTCAAAAGAAAAGGCAGAGGAGACAGCAGAACTGATCCGCCAAAACGGAGGCGGGGCAGTGACATGGCAGTGTGACGTATCCGACTATGATAAGACGGGGGAAATGATCAAAGAGCTTGTCAGAGAATATGGCCAGATTGATATTCTTGTCAATAATGCAGGGATCACAAAAGATAACCTGATCATGAAAATGAGCGAGGAAGATTTTGACAGAGTGATAGCTACCAACCTGAAGGGGACGTTTAATACAATACGCCATATCAGCCGCCAGATGTTAAAACAGAGAAGCGGTAAAATCATTAATATGTCAAGTGTTACAGGTATCCTTGGAAATATAGGGCAGGCGAATTATTCAGCCTCTAAGGCAGGCGTCATAGGCCTGACTAAGACTATGGCGAGGGAGCTTGCCAGCCGGGGGATATGCGTCAATGCCATAGCACCGGGATTTATAGAGACTGAGATGACAGATGCGCTGTCAGATGCAGCGAAGGAAGCTGCAGCTGCCCAGATCCCTATGAAGAGGTTCGGACAGGCAGAGGAAGTCGCAGAGGCGGCAGTATTTTTAGCATCGGAAAAAGCAGATTATATTACAGGCCAAGTGCTGTGCATCGACGGCGGAATGGCAATGTAACAGGAGGAAAATAAATATGAAGCGAGTAGTAGTTACAGGGATGGGAGCTATCACTCCCGTTGGACTTAGTGTAGATGAATTCTGGAACAGTGTAAAGGAAAAGAAGACAGCTTTTGGACCGATCACGAGATTTGACGCCAGTGATTACAGGGCAAAGCTGGCTGCTGAGATCAAGGATTTTGACGCAAAGAAATATATGGATTTTAAGGCAGCTAAAAGAATGGAGCTTTTCTCACAGTATGCTGTAGCCGCTGCAAAGGAAGCCATTGAAGAGTCAGGCCTGGACATAGAAAAAGAGGATCCATATATGGTGGGATGCTCAGTAGGATCAGGGATCGGAAGCCTGCAGGCTATGGAAAGAGAGTACGACAAGCTGCAGAAAAAAGGGCCGGGACGTGTCAATCCTCTTCTTGTACCCCTGATGATCTCTAATATGGCCTGCGGAAATGTCTCTATCCAGTTCGGCCTGAAAGGAAAGAGTGTAAATGTGGTTACCGCATGCGCCACAGGCACACATTCCATCGGAGAAGCTTTCAGAACGATCCAGTGCGGTGACGCTGATGTCATGGTAGCAGGAGGAACGGAGGCATCTATCTGTCCTATCGGTATCGGAGGGTTTGCAGCCCTGACAGCGCTTACAGGGTCCGATGACCCGCAGCGCTGCTCTATTCCCTTTGACAAAGAAAGAAGCGGTTTTGTCATGGGAGAGGGCGCGGCAGTCGTAGTGCTGGAAGAACTGGAGCATGCTAAGAAAAGAGGAGCAAAGATTCTCGCGGAGGTTGCCGGATACGGCACTACAAGTGATGCTTATCATATCACATCTCCTGCAGAGGATGGTTCCGGTGCAGCCAGAGCTATGTTAAATGCAGTAAAGGAAGCAGGACTTGAGCCTGAAGATATCACATATATCAATGCCCATGGAACAAGCACACATCACAATGACCTTTTTGAGACAAGGGCAATCAAGAAAGCATTTGGGGAACATGCATATAATATCCGCGTTAACTCTACTAAGTCCATCACAGGCCACATGCTGGGGGCAGCAGGAGCAATCGAGTTTATTACCTGCATCAAGGAGATACAGGAGGGATATATCCATCCTACAGTAGGATACAGCGTACCGGATGAAGAACTGGATCTCAATTACGTTCCTGATAAGCCGGTCATGGGAAATCTTGACTATGCCATCAGTAATTCATTGGGCTTCGGCGGCCACAACTCAAGTATTCTTGTAAAGAAATATAAAGAGGTATAAAAAATGGAAATAGAGAATTTATTAGCGTTGATTGATAAAGTGTCATCATCTGACCTGACTGAGTTTTCATTTGAAGAGGGAAACATAAAGCTCTCAATGGGAAAAAAGAAAAAGAATGTCATTGTGACAGCAGCCGGGGAAAATACAGCAGCCCCCATACTCTCAGCTGAAATACCGGTCATCTCCGGCACAGCAGCTTCCGCCGGGGCAGGCCGCGGGGAAACCGGGGAGGCTTCAGATAATGAGAAAGGCAATATTATCACAGCGCCTCTTGTAGGGACCTTCTATAATTCTTCATCCCCCGATGCAGAGCCTTTTGTGCAGGTGGGAGATACAGTAAAGAAAGGGCAGACCCTTGGCATTATAGAGGCTATGAAGCTGATGAATGAGATTGAAAGCGAATTTGATGGTGTTGTAGAAGAGATCCTGGCTGAAAGCCAGCAGATGGTGGAGTATGGCCAGCCGCTGTTTAAAATACGCTGAAGGGAGGCTTAGGTATGTCACTTTTAACAACTAAGGAAATCATGGAGATCATTCCACACAGGCAGCCTATGCTGCTGATCGATACAATAGAAGAGCTGGAACCGGGAAAAAGAGGCGTAGGAAAAAAATGCGTCAGCTATAATGAACCATATTTTGCGGGACATTTTCCAGGCGAGCCTGTTATGCCGGGAGTGCTTACGATCGAAGCCCTGGCACAGGTGGGCGCGGTAGTCATATTGAGCTGTCCGCAGTTTAAAGGAAAGACAGCTTATTTTGCAGCGATCAATAACGCAAGGTTCAAACAGAAGATACTTCCGGGAGATGTGGTCATGCTGGAAGTAGAAATGATAAAGCAGAAAGGCCCTATCGGAATCGGTAAGGCAACAGCCACAGTAGACGGGAAAGTGGCCGTGAGCGCTGAGCTTACCTTTGCCATAGGATAGGAGAGTTGCCATGTTTCAGAAAATATTGATTGCTAACAGAGGAGAAATAGCTGTACGTATCATACGTGCCTGCAGAGAGCTGGGGATAAGGACGGTTGCCGTCTACTCAGAGGCAGACAGGGAAGCGCTGCACACCCAGCTGGCGGATGAGGCTGTATGTATCGGACCTGCTTCTTCCCTTGACAGCTATTTAAATATGGAGAGGATTTTAAGCGCTACTATTGTTGTGAATGCTGATGCCATCCATCCCGGATTTGGCTTTCTCTCAGAAAACAGTAAATTTGTGGATATGTGCCAGAAGTGCAACATTACTTTTATCGGACCTTCAGCAGAGGTTATTAACAGGATGGGCAACAAGTCTGAAGCCAGGTCCACCATGGAGAAGGCAGGAGTGCCGGTAGTGCCGGGAACAAAAGAACCTGTCTATGGGGCGGATGAAGCTCTGGAAGCCGCCGGGAAAATAGGATTCCCTGTTATGATCAAGGCATCTTCAGGTGGCGGCGGAAAAGGCATGAGGATATCAGAGTCGCCTGAAGATTTTATGGAAAACTTTAATACTGCACAGATGGAGTCAGTGCGTTCCTTCGGCGATGATACCATGTATATTGAAAGATACGTGCGCAACCCCAAGCATATAGAATTTCAGATCATAGCAGATAAGTTCGGAAATGTGGTGCAGCTGGGGGAACGAGACTGCTCTATTCAGCGTCATCATCAGAAAGTAATAGAAGAATCTCCGTGCGCTATTCTGACGCAGGAGCTTCGCAGGAAGATGGGCGATGAGGCAGTGAGGGCTGCAAAAGCGGCGCGCTATGAGAATGCGGGCACAATAGAGTTCCTCCTGGATGACAGGCAGAATTTTTATTTTATAGAGATGAATACGAGGATACAGGTAGAGCATCCTGTGACGGAGATGGTTTCAGGCGTGGATCTGATCAAGGAACAGATATATATCGCCGCGGGGCTGCCGTTAAGTGTGAAACAGGAAGATATCTGCCTGAATGGCCATGCAATCGAGTGCAGGATAAATGCGGAGAACCCCAGGAAGAATTTTATGCCCTGTCCCGGAAAATTAATTGAGGTGCATCTGCCGGGAGGAAACGGGGTACGCATTGATACGGCAGTCTACAGCGGTTATGAGATACCGCCCTACTATGATTCAATGATCGCAAAGGTCATTGTGCATGACAAGACAAGAACGGGCGCTATTGCAAAGATGCGCAGCACTCTCGGTGAGCTTATACTGGAGGGGGTAACTACTAATACGGATTTCCAGTATGAGATCCTGAATAATGAGGATTTTCAAAAAGGTGAATTCACCACGGATTTTATCGAAAAGCATTTTTAAGGAGAATGAGTGATGCCCAGATTAAAGGATATGTTTAAGAAGACAGGGTATATAACCCTTGGCAAAACAGAAGAACCAAAAGAGAAGCCCCAGGTGCCGGAAGGCCTGTGGGTAAAATGTCCTAAATGCGGAGCCACACTCTACAAGGAGGACGTTCTGGAGAATAATTACGTCTGTCCAAAATGTGAAGGATATTTCCGGATCAAGACAAAAACAAGACTCCGCATGGTGGCTGATAAAGGAAGCTTTGAGGAGTGGGGGACAGAAATTGCCGGCAGGAACCCTCTGGATTTCCCTGGATATGAAGAAAAACTTGAGGAGCTCCGTGAAAAGACCCACCTGAAGGAGGCTGTGACGATCGGCAGGGCCAGGATAGACGGCCAGGATGCAGTTATCGGTGTCTGCGACGCCAGATTTATGATGAGCAGCATGGGATATGTGGTTGGGGAGAAGATTACCCGGGCTGTTGAGAGGGCGACTGAGCTTGGGCTTCCGGTGATCCTGTTCTGCTGCTCAGGAGGCGCCAGGATGCACGAAGGGATCGTCTCTCTCATGCAGATGGCTAAGACCAGCGCGGCTCTGGAACGCCACAGCCGTGCCGGCCTTCTCTATGTGCCTGTGCTGACAGACCCTACTACGGGCGGTGTGACAGCCAGCTTTGCCATGCTTGGAGACATCATTCTGGCAGAGCCGGGAGCTCTGATCGGATTTGCGGGTCCCAGGGTGATAGCACAGACTATAGGCGAAAAGCTGCCGGAGGGTTTCCAGAAGGCAGAATTTCTGCTTGAGAAGGGTATCATAGATGGTATTGTTGAGAGAAAAAATCTGAAAAAAACTCTTTCCGGCCTTATCAGGATGCACGGGAAGGGAACAGGTTATGAGAACTACAGAGAGATCAGGCAGGCATTTGCAGAAGAGGCTGTAGCCGGACCTGTACAGGAAGCAGAATGCAGCGGGGAAGACGGCGCGGACAGACAGGAGCTGTCAGCCTGGGAGAAGGTTGAGATATCCAGAGATTCAGAGCGCCCGTCCAGCCTTGATTATATAAATGAAGTGTTTTCAGGATTCGTGGAACTTCACGGTGACAGAAGCTTCAGGGATGACGGCGCCGTAGTAGGCGGTATAGCATGGTTTAACGGACAGCCGGTCACTGTCATCGGGCAGCAGAAGGGCAAGAACACGAAGGAAAATATCACCAGGAATTTTGGAATGGTATCGCCTGAAGGCTACAGGAAGGCTTTAAGACTGATGAAACAGGCAGAGAAGTTTAACCGTCCGATCATTAATTTTGTAGATACTCCCGGAGCAGCCTGCGGTATCGGCGCGGAAGAACGGGGACAGGGCGAGGCTATAGCAAGGAATCTTATGGAGATGTCTGCGCTTAAAACTCCTGTTCTGTCAATTGTGATCGGGGAAGGCGGAAGCGGCGGTGCTCTTGGTCTGGCAGTGGCTGACCAGGTGTGGATGATGGAAAATGCCACCTACAGCATTCTGTCGCCTGAGGGTTTTGCTTCCATACTCTGGAAGGATGGTAAACGGGCCAGGGAGGCATCAGAGGTGATGAAGATCACGGCAGCAGATTTAAAAGAGCTGGGCATCATAGAGCAGATCATTCCTGAGGAAGTGCCGGCATGCAGGGAAAGCATACCTTCGATCACTTCTTCAATGAGGGAAAAAATAGATAAGTTTTTAGAAAACAGCAGCAGAGTTTCCAAAGAGGAGCTTCCTCAGGCCAGATATGAGCGCTTCAGGCGGATGTAGGCTGCGTATATTAGGAGGACGGAATGAATTTAAAACCGTTGGTTATAGGGGATCTGACAGCTAAGATCCCAGTCATCCAGGGCGGGATGGGAGTAGGCATCAGCCTCTCAGGACTGGCCGGCAGCGTGGCTTCGTGCGGGGGTGTGGGCATCATATCCACGGCACAGATCGGATACAGGGAGGACGGCTTTTCAGAGAATCCCATTGAGACAAATTTAAAAGCGATCGGAAAAGAGATAGCAAGGGCAAGAGAAATAGCGAAGGGCGGAATCATAGGCGTAAATATTATGGTTGCAACAAAACGTTATGCCGATTATGTGAGAGAGGCAGTTAAGAGCGGTGTTGACCTGATCATATCAGGCGCTGGGCTGCCTACCATGCTGCCTGATCTTGTGAGGGGGAGCCGGACGAAAATCGCCCCCATCGTATCTACTGTGAAGTCGGCGAGCGTTATCTGCAAGCTCTGGGAGAGGAAATACAGCAGACTGCCGGATCTTGTGGTGATCGAAGGACCCAGAGCAGGAGGGCACCTTGGATTTACAAGAGAACAGCTGGAAAAATTCACGCCCGGGGAGTATGAAAAAGAGATAAAAGGAATCATGGAAGTCGTAGAGGACTATGGAGAGCATGGCGGGGTACATATCCCTGTAGCTGTGGCCGGAGGCATCTACGGCAGAGACGACATGGAAAAAGCACTGGCGCTGGGAGCAGATGCCGTACAGATGGGAACCAGGTTTGTGACCACATATGAATGCGATGCAAGTGACGCCTACAAGCAGGCATATATAAATGCGAAAAAAGAAGACATCTGCATAGTTGACAGCCCTGTAGGAATGCCCGGAAGGGCCATTTCCAATAAATTTCTCTGTTCAGTAAAGCAGAATCCCCCGGGACTGCGGGGTAAGTGCTACAACTGCCTGGAACACTGCAATCCGGCCACGATCCCCTACTGTATCACGAGGGCCCTGGCGGCAGCGGCGAAAGGTGATACAGAGAACGCACTGCTGTTCTGCGGTGACAATGCGTGGAGGTCAGACCATCTGGAACATGTGGAAGATATCATCAAAGAGTTGACACAATGAGAATATTTGGATAAACTAGAGCCAGGACTTCTATTCCCGCAAGGGGAATTTGATTTGCGAAGGAGACATGGCTATGACAGGAGAAGAGAGACGCAGGGAGATCATCCGCATCATACGTGAGAGCAGAGATGCCGTGTCGGGCACGGGACTGGCAGGGATGCTGCATGTGAGCAGGCAGGTCATCGTCCAGGATATTGCACTTTTAAGAGCGGCTGATTATCCCATCGTATCGACTACAAAAGGATATATTTTAAATGAGGCAAAATCCGTTTCCAGGGTTTTTAAAGTATTTCACACGGATGAGCAGACAGAGGATGAGCTCAACTGTATTGTTGATATGGGAGGCTTTGTGGCGGATGTTTTTGTGGACCATAAGGTCTACGGAAAGCTATGTGCAAAGCTTTCTGTAGGTTCCAGAAGGGATGTCAGGAATTTTATGGAGGAGCTTAGGAGCGGCAAAGCCGCCCCGCTGAAAAAACTCACAAGCGACATCCACTATCACACGGTGGAAGCCGGGAATACCCAGATCCTCGATGCGATCGAGCAGGAATTAAAAGAGAAAGATTATTTGCGTTGAAATAAAATGCTTTTCGGTATATAATTAACAATTAGGCCGAAAGGCATTTTTAGTATAAGTTAGGAGAAAGAGAATGAGTAAAGTAAGAACAAGATTTGCACCCAGCCCGACAGGAAGGATGCACGTGGGAAATTTAAGAACGGCGTTATACGCATACCTGATTGCCAAGCATGAAGATGGAGATTTTTTGCTCAGGATAGAAGATACAGACCAGGAGCGTTTTGTGGAAGGCGCGCTTGAGATCATTTATCATACCCTGGCTGAGACGGGTCTTATTCATGATGAAGGTCCTGACAAGGACGGCGGCGTGGGTCCATATGTGCAGAGCGAACGCCAGAAACAGGGCATATACATGGAATATGCTAAAAAGCTCGTAGAGAAAGGGGAAGCTTATTACTGCTTCTGTGACAAAGAGAGGCTGGATTCCCTGAGGCAGGAAGTGGCAGGCAAGGAGATCGTTGTATATGATAAACACTGTCTGAACCTGTCTAAGGAGGAAGTGGAGGCAAACCTGGCAGAGGGCAGGCCGTTTGTCATCCGCCAGAATATCCCCAGAGAAGGTACAACGAGATTTGAAGATGAGATATACGGAACTATTGAAGTTCCCAACAGCGAGCTGGATGATATGATCCTGATCAAATCAGACGGATATCCCACATATAATTTTGCAAATGTGGTGGATGACCATCTTATGGGGATCACACATGTAGTCAGAGGAAATGAATATCTCTCATCAGCGCCGAAATATAACAGGCTTTATGATGCTTTTGGGTGGAAAGTACCGGTCTATGTACACTGTCCCCTGATCACAAATGAGGAGCATAAAAAGCTGAGCAAAAGAAGCGGCCATTCTTCCTACGAAGATTTGATCGAGCAGGGATTTCTGACGGAAGCAGTAGTCAACTATGTGGCATTGCTGGGATGGTGTCCGGAAGAGAACAGGGAGATATTCTCACTGGAAGAACTGGTAAAAGAATTTGACTACCGCCATATGAGCAAGTCTCCGGCAGTATTTGATGTTACTAAGCTCAAATGGATGAACGGTGAATATATTAAGGCTATGGATTTTGACGCCTTTTATGAGAGGGCGCTGCCTTTTATCAGGCAGACTCTGTCAAGAGAGATGGACTTTAAGAAGATAGCAGAGATGGTAAAGACAAGAATCGAAGTATTCCCGGATATCCCGGATCTTATAGATTTCTTTGAAGCTGTGCCGGAATATGATTCTTCCATGTATACACATAAGAAGATGAAGACGAATGCGCAGACATCCCTGGAGGTATTAAAGGAGATCCTGCCGAAGCTTGAAGCTCAGGAGGATTACAGCAATGATGCGCTCTATGGGATGCTCGCCGGCTATGTATCTGAAAAAGGATGCAAGAACGGCTACGTGATGTGGCCGGTAAGGACAGCTGTGTCAGGAAAACAGACAACTCCTGCCGGAGCTACGGAGATCATGGAAGTTCTTGGAAAAGAGGAGTCAGTGGCGCGTATTAAAGCAGCCATTGAAAAGCTTGAGAAAGAAATCTGAGGCAGATAATATATGGGGTTAAGTGAAACTCAGTCCAGGGCAGTCGCCCACGGAGAAGGGCCATGCATGTGTCTTGCAGGGCCCGGCTCCGGAAAAACCACAGTAATTACACAAAGGACAAAATATCTGATAGAAGAGCTAAAGGTCATGCCAAGGGAGATCCTTGTCATAACCTTTACGAAGGCTGCGGCGCTGGAGATGAAGGAGCGGTTTTATGCTCTTATGGGCGGGATAAAGCTGCCTGTGACATTTGGTACCTTCCACGCCGTATTTTTTACTATTCTGAGGCAGGCTTATCATCTGACAGCAGGGAATATACTGAAGGAAGAGCAGAAATACCAGTATTTAAAAGAGATAGTCAGCCATCTGAAGATGGAGATCGAAGATGAGTCAGAGTTTACATCTGATCTGGCTTCTGAAATAAGCCTTGTCAAAAATGAGAGGATACCCCTGGAGCATTATTATTCTAACAGTTGTCCTGAGGAGATATTCCGGGATATCTTCAGAGCATATAAGGAAAAAGTCAGCCGCGCAAGGCTGTTGGATTTTGATGATATACTTGTGTATACATATGAGCTTCTGAAAGAGAGGCCGGATATCTGTTCATCATGGCAGAAGTGTTTCAGGTATATACTTATAGATGAATTCCAGGATATTAACAAGATCCAGTATGATGTGATAAAGCTGCTGGCAGCCCCGGCCAATAACCTTTTTATCGTAGGGGATGATGACCAGTCCATCTACCGGTTCAGAGGCGCAAAGCCGGAGATCATGCTGAATTTCCCAAAAGAATATCCCGAGTGTGAAATCGTGGCCCTTGAGGAAAATTACCGCTCCGCGGAGAATATCATTAAAGCGGCGGGAAGGGTCATATCAAACAATACATCCAGATTTCCCAAGAAGATACACGGTGTAAAAGGCCCTGGTGATAAGCTGGAGCTGCATGGATTTGTAAACCAGACACAGGAAAATATCTTCCTGATAAAAAGGATACAGGAATATCTGAAGCAGGGTGAGACATACAGGAATATGGCTGTATTGTTCCGCACTAATACAGGGGCAAGGACGATCGTAGAAAAGTTCATGGAATACAATATCCCCTTTCAGATGAGGGACGTGATGCCCAATATCTACGACCACTGGATCACAAAGGATATCGCAGCTTATTTCAGGATTGCCATGGGGGAGAGGAAACGCCAGGATTTTCTGCGCATTATCAACAGGCCGAAGCGGTATATTGGCAGGGAGACCCTGGATGAGCCGACGGTTTCTTTTGATAAGCTGTGTAAATACTATGAAGACAAGCAGTGGATGGTTGAACGTATCGACCAGATGGAATACAATATAAAGCTCATATCTAAAATGACGCCCTATGCGGCTATCAACTACATCAGGCATGGCATAGGATATGAAGAGTACCTGAAGGAATATGCAGTATACAGGAAAATCAAGCCGGAAGATCTGTATGAGGTACTGGACGAGCTGTCAGAGGCGGCAAAGGCCTTCCGGACCTTTGAGGACTGGTTTGCACATATGGAGGAGTATACGAAGGCTCTGAGGGAACAGGCGGGCAGCATTGATCCTGAGGCAGATGCAGTGCTGTTTACCACGCTTCACAGTTCTAAGGGGCTGGAATTTAAGATCGTCTTTATTATTGATATTAATGAAGGAGTGATCCCCCACAGAAAGGCAGTGCTGGACATGGATGTCCAGGAGGAGAGAAGAATGTTCTATGTGGGGATGACCCGGGCAAAAGAGAAGCTCCATCTCTATTATGTAAAAGAGCGGTACGGAAAACCAATGGATCCGTCCAGATTTTTAGAAGAGCTTCGCAGGACAGGAAATAAATGACAGATTAAAACCCGCTTCGCCGGGTACCTTTTTGGTACTGGCACGGAGCGGGCTTATTTTAGATGCTTTAGTTTTTGTTCGTTTTAGTTTTCTTCGTCTTCTTCTGCGTCAACCAGCTCATCATATTCCTGGCTGTCTAAGAGTTCATCGAAAGCGTCAGCGGCGATCTCATATTCTTCATCAGAATCGATGTTGGAAAGTTCCGGCTGTCCGTCTTTTTCAGTAAATCTGTAAAGGAAAACTTCTCCGTCTTCATTTTCACCCTTCTCATCCAGCGGGAGAAGTGCGATATACTCTTTGTCAGCGGCAGGGAAGATCGTAAGGATCGCACACTCTACAACAGTTCCGTCATCCAGAGTCAGGGTTACGGTAGCTTCTTCTTCATGTCCGCAGTCGGATCCACAGTCAGATCCGCAGCAGTCACAGCCGCAGCTGCAGTTTTCGTCGTGATTATGTTCACTCATTATGAATACCTCTCTTTTATCATGTGATTTTTAAATAAATGCACTTTCACTTTAACAGATGTATATGAAAAAAGCAAGATTTAATAGGAAAATTTTAGATTTTACGGTAACAGTTCAGCCCTCCACTGTTCCGCGAGGTGTTTTCGTGCAAAATGCACGAAAATCCCGAGAGTAGCAGCGCCAAAATGCTGTAAACAGCATTTTGTGTGCATCGCGAAGCGTTGTTATAGTTCAGCCGGCTGCTGAATAGCAGACGGCTGAACTGTAACAATTTATGGAAATGAATGAGTATGAAAAAACAGGGTACCATTTACAGCTGATTCATGATATATTGTTAGACAGAGAAAGAAGTAAAGGAGAACTTTATTATGAAATTGATATCTTGGAATGTGAATGGGCTTAGGGCCTGTGTGCAGAAGGGTTTTATAGATTTTTTTAATGAGATCGATGCAGATGTCTTCTGCATCCAGGAGAGCAAGCTGCAGGAAGGGCAGATCGAACTGGAGCTGCCGGGCTATCATCAGTACTGGAACTATGCTGTGAAAAAAGGGTATTCAGGGACTGCCATTTTTACAAAAGAAGAACCCTTAAACGTGTCATATGGGATAGGGATAGAAGAGCATGACCAGGAGGGAAGGGTGATCACCCTGGAATTTGGTGATTATTATGTGGTTACAGTGTATACCCCGAATTCCCAGAATGAGCTGGCCAGGCTGGATTACAGGATGAAATGGGAGGATGAGTTCCTGAGGTATTTAAAAGGACTGGAGGAGAAAAAGCCAGTTATATTCTGCGGTGACCTGAATGTCGCCCACAAAGAGATCGACCTTAAGAATCCTAAGACAAATAGGAAAAACGCAGGTTTTACCGATGAGGAGAGGGAGAAATTCACCCGGATAACAGAGTCCGGCTTTATCGATACTTACAGGTACTTTTATCCTGATACAGAAGAGGTATATTCCTGGTGGTCATACCGCTTCAGGGCCAGGGAGAAGAACGCAGGGTGGCGCATTGATTATTTCTGCGTATCAGAATGCCTGAAGGATAAGCTGGTGGACGCTAAAATACACACAGAGGTATTTGGCTCAGACCACTGTCCTGTTGAACTTGATATTGAACTTTAAAAATCAGGGCCTGCCATGGCCCTGATTTTGTTTTGGTTCACACACCGCTATTTTGCGAGGTGTTTTCGTGTTACTGTTCACACGTCACCATCCCGCGAGGTGTTTTCGTGTGTATTTTCACGAAAATCCCGAGGGCTGCAGCGCGAAACGGCGGTTTTTGCCGTTTCTGTGCATCGCGAAGCGTGTTACAGGTCACGGAGTGAACAGTAACGTTTTCATGTAAAAGAGTTACAGGAAGTTGACGTTTAGGCTAAAATCTTTTATGATATGTGTTAGTACTGCAGGCAGCTGCCAAGAGGAGCGTATAAGATGAATATATTAAATATAGAACATGTCAGCAAAATATTTGGTGAGAAAACGATTTTTGATGATGTATCCTTCGGGATACATGAAGGTGATAAGGTCGGTATCATTGGGATAAACGGAACAGGGAAAACTACCCTGCTTAAGATCATAGCGGGAATTGAGGAGCCGGATGAAGGGCAGGTTATAAGGCAGAACGGCATAAAGTTCAGCTACCTGCCCCAGTATCAGGAGTTTCCCAAAGGAGCCACTGTGCTTTCTTATGTGTCTGCCGGACAGAGGCAGGAAGAGTGGAATACAGAGAGTGAAGCAAAGAGCATTTTAAACAGCCTGGGAGTCACAGACCATGATGCACAGATTGAGTTTCTCTCCGGGGGCCAGAAAAAGAGAGTGGCCCTGGCAAGGACTCTTCTGGAGCCCTCCGATGTCCTGATCATGGACGAGCCAACCAACCATCTGGATGAGGAGATGGTGACATGGCTGGAAGATTACCTGAGAAAATATAAGGGTGTCCTTATTATGGTGACCCATGACAGATATTTCCTGGATAAGGTTACCAACAGGATACTGGAGATCAGCCGCGGCAAATTTTATTCCTATGATGCCAATTACTCAAAATTTCTGGAAATGAAGGCCCAGAGGGAGGAGATGGAGCTGGCGAGTGAGAGAAAGCGCCAGAGCATCATGCGTATAGAAATGGAATGGGCTAAGAGAGGATGCCGTGCCAGGAGCACAAAGCAGAGAGCCAGGCTGGAAAGGCTGGAGGCCCTGAAGAACGGGGCTGCGCCGGTGCAGGACCAGCTGGTGGAGCTGGACTCTGTGGAAACCAGGATGGGGAAAAAGACAATTGAGCTGCATCATATAAGCAAAAGCTATGACGGCAAGACAATAATAGATGATTTTGATTATATCTTCCTTAAAAACCAGCGCATTGGGATCATAGGGGCCAATGGCTGCGGCAAGTCTACTCTTATTAAAATGATCGCAGGGCTGACAGAGCCTGACGAAGGGGTGATCGAGATTGGGGAGACTGTCAGGATCGGCTATTTTGCCCAGGAAGAGCAGGATATGGATGACAGCCAGAGAGTGATTGACTATGTGAAGGATATCGCAGAATATATACCTACCAGGGAGGGAAGGATCAGCGCTTCACAGATGCTGGAGAGATTCCTTTTCACACCGGATATGCAGTATGCACCTATAGGAAAGCTCTCAGGCGGTGAGAAACGCAGGCTTTATCTGCTGGGGACCTTAAGCAGCGGAATCAATACGATCCTCCTTGATGAACCTGGGAATTCTCTGGACATCCCTACTCTGACGATCCTGGAAGATTACCTGAATTCTTTCCCGGGTATTGTGATCACTGTCTCTCATGACCGTTATTTTCTGGATAATGTGGTGGACAGGATATTCGTTTTTGACGGTAATGGCCGCCTCAGGCAATATGAGGGAGGCTACACTGATTACCTGGAGGCAAGACAGAGAGAGGCTGCAGGGGAGGATGAAAGCCCGGTACAGAGGAAGAGTCCTGATGAAAAGAAGGGGCAAAATAAGGATTGGAAACAGAACAGGTCTGTTAAATTAAAATTCTCCTATAAAGAACAGAAAGAGTTTGAGACAATAGACGATGTGATTGCTGCTCTTGAACAGAAAATAGAAGCACTTGACGCAGATATCATGGCAAACGCCACAAATTCCGGCAGGCTCAATGAACTGACACAGCAAAAGGAGGCGGCGGAAACCCAGCTGGAGGAAAAAATGGAGCGCTGGATATATCTGAACGACCTGGCAGAAAAGATAGAAGCGCAGAAAAATTGATGATGCGCCGGATGTCTGTTGCTTTTGCCCATTTCTTAAAATAGTCTGGAAATTTAGCGCGATATGAAGTATAATAGTTTAAACTGACAAAAAATATTCTCCATGACAGACTGGCAGGATGAATGAGGAAAGGGCAGGGGAAAAACAAAGTGGAAGGAAAGAGCTTTAAGAGGATCAGCAAGGGGGACTACAGAGGACTGGGAGCGGTCAGAATGTCCGGGGGCATGAATTTTGCGCTTGCGGCAGATACAGAAGAACCGGTCAGCCTGTTGATCTATAAAAAAGGTGAGAGGGATGTCTTTGAGGAGATACCCTTTCCGGACGAACCTGTGATTGGAAGCATATATGCTATGAAGCTGGAAGGTTTTGAACCCCAGCGGTATGAGTATAATTTTCGTATAGAAGGCTGTGTGCAGCAGGATCCTTATGCAAAGCGCATTACAGGACGGCCTGCGTTTGGTGAGCCTGTCCCGGCAGAAGATCCACACTGTATAAGGTCAGGGTTTGTAACCCGGGAGTATGATTGGGAAGGTGACAGGGGGCCGGATATCCCTTATGAGGATGTGGTTGCATATAATCTCCATGTGAGAGGCTTTACAAAACACTCCAGCTCCGGAGTCCGCCATAAAGGGACATTTCTGGGTCTCCAGGAAAAAATACCTTACTTAAAAGAGCTTGGGGTAAATCAGATAAAACTGATGCCTGTATATGATTTTGCAGAGCGGATGGAGCTTTCACCTCATACAAACATGAACTATAAGGAAAAAGAGGTCCAGACATTCAAGATAAATTACTGGGGATATGGCAGCGGCAATTATTTTGCTCTCAAGGAAGCATACAGCTATGGGAAGGATGCTGTCCGGGAGTTTAAGGACATGATCAAGGCCTTTCACCTGAACGGACTTGAGATCATTATGGAATTCTCATTCCCGAAAAACGTAAATCCCAGGCTTATATCCAGCTGCCTGGCTTACTGGGCAGTGGAATATCATATAGATGGTTTCCATCTGCTGTGTGATGAAACAGTAGCTTCTTTTGTTTCGAAGGATCCTATGCTGTCATCAACTAAGCTTCTGGGAATATATTTTCCGGACGAGGCCCGGGGACCATATGACAGGAAGAAGAGGTACCGCAATACGGCAGAGTGCAATGACGGTTTTATGATCGATATGCGCTGCTTTTTAAAGGGTGATGAGGGTATGGTGAATGCCGCTACTTACAGGCTTAGAAGGAACCCGTCAGGGAGCGGCGTTATTAATTATATTACAAATCATGACGGCTTTACCCTGGCTGATCTTGTATCTTATAATGAAAAGCATAATGAGGAAAACAGAGAGCAGAATCTGGACGGGCCTGATAATAATTACAGCTGGAACTGCGGCATAGAGGGAAAGACGAAGCGCAAAAAGGTAGTGGAGCTGCGCATGCGTCAGGTGAGAAATGCCCTGGCATTACTGCTTCTCGCCCAGGGAGCTCCCATGCTCCTGGCAGGAGATGAGATGGGGAATACCCAGAACGGAAATAATAATGCATACTGTCAGGACAATGCAGTTTCCTGGCTGAACTGGAATATGCAGAAGACCAATCAGCCTCTCTTGGATTTTACTAAGGGTCTGATTGAATTCCGCAAAAAACACAGGATCCTTCATATGCCGTCCGAGCTGAAGGTCATGGATACCATGTCCTGCGGCTACCCTGATCTCTCTTATCATGGGGACAGGGCCTGGTATGGTGATTTTGATGACAGCTGCCGCCATATCGGTCTGATGTACTGCGGTGAATATGCAGGTGAAGACGAATTTATCTACATAGCCTTAAATATGCACTGGGAGGAAAAGCATTTTGCCCTGCCCAGCCTGAACGGGGATTATAAATGGTACAAAGCGCTGGATACGGCATATGGTATTTATGAAGAAGAAGAGGAACCTGTCCTTGAGGATGAGCGCTATCTGAAAGCAGACGGTCGCAGCATAATCGTGCTTATTGGCAGACAGAAACCGAGGCGTAAGAAATGAAGGTAATTGAACATTTTAAAACTATTACAGAGCATAAGCTGCTGGTGATGAGATATTGTTTCCGCGTTGGCCTGTACAGGCAGGGACTTCTGCATGATATGTCCAAATACATGCCCAGTGAGTTTCTGGTGGGTTGCAGGTATTATCAGGGAACAAGGAGCCCCAACAATGCTGAGAGGGAAGTGAAGGGATATTCCAGCGCCTGGCTGCACCACAAGGGGCGGAATAAGCATCACCTGGAATACTGGATTGATTATAATGACAAGGAGGAAGGAGCGCCTATGGCAGGCATGAAGATGCCAAGGCGTTATGTTGCTGAAATGCTCATGGACCGCATTGCAGCATCCAGGATCTATAACAGGGGACATTATAATGACAGTTATCCTCTGGCATATTTCGAGAAGGGCAAGCAGCATTATATGATGCATCCGGAGACATTCCGGCAGCTGGAAGGCCTGCTCCGTATCCTGAATGATAAAGGAGAAGATGCACTTTTCTGGTATGTAAAGAACAGGTTTTTAAAAGAAGAGTGAAAAGAGACAGGAGCTGCCCCAGGGAAGCTCCTGTCTGCGTAAACCCATATTTATGAAGGGTAATTCAGCTGTCTCTCTGTAATGCCTGTGAGCACTTCTTCAAGATAACGTTTTGCGAGATATCTGGCCATGGGAAGATTCATATCCAGATAATTTCCGCAGTCCCTGGCAGAGGCCCCGGGAACCTCATCCTCAAATCCACGGATAAAAGTGAAAAGCTCTGTCATAAGCGGAACAATATCCTTTGATTCATAATCGCCGGAGAGAAGAAGATAGAAACCTGTACGGCAGCCCATAGGTCCGAAGTAGATCGTTTTACTCCCGAAAACAGGGTGGTTCCTTAAAAAAGTAGCGGCCAAATGTTCAATGGTGTGGACTTCGGCAGTATTCATGACAGGTTCCTCATTTGGGTTAGTCATGCGGATATCGAAGGTGGTTACAGTTGTATTCCCAACAGTGTCCTTCCGGGATACGTAGAGGCCAGGGACAAGCCTGATGTGGTCGATTGTAAAGCTGGTTATTTTTTCCATAGATCAGTCTCCTTAATAAATTTGTCACTCAGAATTCAATTTCTATTTTACCAGATATGGCCGTGCTTTACCACAGAAACTTGACTTTAATGGGGTTCAGTGATAAACTTTAGTTACTGTTCACGGAGTGAACAGTAACTAACTTTACCCATACAAATATGGAGGATATATGACATGATTAATGACAAAAAAGTATTATTTAGCGGAATGCAGGCTACCGGTAATCTGACTCTTGGAAACTATCTGGGAGCCCTGAAGAACTGGGTAGCTTTAAGTGATGAATATGAATGTTTCTACAGTGTGGTTGATATGCACTCCATAACAGTCAGACAGGATCCGGCGGTTTTAAGAAAAAGAGCCAGGGCTCTTCTTACGCTCTATATAGCGGCAGGACTGGACCCGGAGAAGAACTGTATCTACTACCAGTCCCATGTGTCAGGCCATGCAGAACTGACATGGATACTGAATTGTTTCACTTATATGGGAGAGCTGAACAGAATGACCCAGTTTAAGGATAAGTCAGCTAAACACGCTGACAATATCAATGCAGGTCTGTTCACTTATCCTGTGCTGATGGCGGCAGATATCCTGCTTTTCCAGACAGACCTTGTGCCTGTAGGGATCGACCAGATGCAGCATCTGGAGATCACAAGGGATATCGCTATCCGCTTCAACAATATCTACGGGGATGTATTTACCATTCCTGAAGCTTATATTGGAAAGACAGGCGCGAAGATCATGAGTCTTCAGGACCCTGTGAAGAAAATGTCCAAATCAGATGAGAACCCAAATGCCAGCATCTATCTTATGGATGACCCTGATACAATTATGAGAAAGTGCAGGCGTGCGGTGACGGATTCAGAAGCGGTGATCGCTTACAGGGATGAGCAGCCGGGTGTCAAAAACCTGCTGGACATCTACAGTACCTGCCTGGGCATAGCACCTGCGGATGCAGTGAAAGAATTTGAGGGCAAAGGCTACGGTGATCTGAAGTCAGCTGTGGGCGAAGCTGTTGTCTCTGTGTTAAAGCCAATACAGGATGAGGTGGTGCGCCTTGAAAAGGATAAGGCATATATTGACGGCATAATTAAGAATAATGCAGAGAAGGCTAATTATTTCGCAACTAAGACACTTCGCAAGGTACAGAAAAAAGTAGGTTTCCCTGAACGCATCAGATAAGATGTGTCATGTTAAAATATAAGGAGGTATTTTTATGAGTTGGGATGAGATTATCACAATGCTGGAAATGCAGGAAGAAATACTGCAGTTTTCACATTTCACTAATGAGGATGCCTGGGAGCTGGGCTGTGAAATCGTATCGGAGGCCAGAAGAAGGAAACTTTCTGTGGCAGTGAAGATAAGGCTCAATAATGGATATGAGGTCTTCAAGTATGCAGGAGACGGCACGACTCTTCACAATGAGAACTGGCTGAACCGGAAGTATAATTCAGTGAAGACGCTTGAGCACAGCAGCCTCCATACTTATATGCTCCTCCAGAAGACAGAGGAGAAGCTGTCAGACTGGACGCTTGATGAAAAAGAGTATGCTGCCTGCGGCGGAGGTTTCCCGGTACGCGTGGAGGAGGTCGGCGTTATTGGAGCTATATTAGTGTCGGGCCTTGACCATATTGCTGACCATGATCTGATAGTCAAATGCCTGAGCCGTTATCTGCATATTGATGAAGTGCCCAGGATCAGAGGAGATATACTCTGATGAGCTTAAAATGATACGGATATGCGACAGAAGTAAGAAAGACAAAAGATGAGGGATGCGCCGGAGATGGCGCATCCCTTTTTTGGGAAGGCGGAAGATTCGTGGAAACGGTATTTTCCCAGGGCCGTGGATAATAATGCTAAAATATCTGTGCAGACGGATCAGGAAAGAAAAAGTCTGCAGCCTGATTTAATATAAAGTTCCATCCTATGTCTCCGGCTTCATATTTAGCCAGAGGGATATTGTCAGTCACAAGGCCGTCTGCCCGACTGCGGAGTATCTTTTGGATGCTACGTTCAGAATTTGCAGTCCATGCATATACCTGTTTATTCTGGTAATGTGCCTGCCCAACAAGGCCGGCGGATAAAGATGTGGTCTCTATGCTGTAGGCATCCAGATAATCCAGGTCATACTGCCGGGAGAGCAGGAGGACAGAAATATATACAGTCTTTATTTCGGGCCTGAGCTCTTTTGCCTCCTTGAGCAGATCCAGACTCATGGAAGCGATCATGCACTGGTCCTGCATCCCTGCCTCGCAGATCTCATCAAGTGTCTGCCTGACAAGCTCTTTTTCATGTCCGGTAGATTTCAGTTCTATCATCAGTTGGATGTTGTCTTTGGCTGCAGTCAGCATTTCTTTCAGGGTGGGGACCCTCTCTTTTGAGTACTCGTAAGAGTATCCGGACCCTGCATCCAGCTCCCTGACAGTCTCGTAGTCAGCATCCCACACATTAAGGTCGGTGCCTGTGGTGCGCTTGAAATTAGTATCATGCATCACGATAAGAGTGCCGTCTTTTAACTGCTGGACATCGATCTCAGCCATATCTGCCCCGTCCTTTATGGACTGATTGAGTGCAGCCACGGTATTTTCGGGAGCAAATGTGGCTCCGGCCCTGTGGGCTACAAATATAGTATGGCTGGGCTTAGGGTACCATGTCTGTGCGGCGATTTCTGTCTCACTGAATATAAGAAGAGCTATTACAGTAATTAAAGTAAAAAATAACCTGATTCCAAAGTGTCTGAAAGACCACTGTGATTTAACGCAGGCGGGTCTTATGTCATTTCTGTACTGATGATAAAAAACAACCATTACAGTGCACAAAAAGACTGACAGAAACACGCCGGCAGCTATCTGCCACACACTCTCCCATTTCAGAAAATAAAACTGGAATACACTCCTCCAGTCAGACGGAGGATGGAACAGTCTCACGGAGCCGGCCAGGATCCCCGCAGCCAGGAACGCAGCTGCAGCCATGAATAATTGGAAGAGGACTACATATGCCGCAAAACGCACCAAAATCTTTAGCTTTTTCCCACGAAGAAGAGAAAGGCTTTCTTTAAAGGACTGCAGGAAAGTATTTTTATTCAGGATGAGCGAAGGGAATCCCAGCAGATAAAAGAATAAAATAACATGCAGGATCACGATCACAAAAACAAAAACCCACAGCAGTATAGGATCTCCTATCATAAATTCCAGGATAAATTCAGGAATCTGGAACATACGGAGATAACCACTCGTCAAGGCAAATACGGAGAGCATCATCAGCGGCAAAAGAAGAAAGACAGGGAGCCGTCTGAGAGAGAAAAAGGAGAGAGCTTTACGGACAGTTTCTTTCCAGAGCCCCCAGACGGAGACCGTAGTGCGCTGCCAGCCTTTGTTACTGTAAAGGATGAGAGCTATTATTTCAAAATAAATATAAAACCCTGCCAGAAGCAAGACTGCCAAAAGGAGCAGGATAGCGGCAGGATGCCTAAATACTGCCCATATATTTTCCTGGCCCAGATATGTCTCGCCGGCAAGAGAAGGAAGCAGGCTCACAAGAAATCTGACAAACGGGAAAAGAAAAACAAAACCAAACCATCTGTAGATCATTTCAAAGCACAATAAGGTGCTCCAGTTGCGTAAAACAATTCCAAATACGTTTCTAATTCCGTGGCGCATATTATTTACTGCGGAAAATCCGCACTCCTTTCCAGATTTCTGATACTGCAGACTAGAGCCTGTCATTTCATGATCCATTCCATATCATCCGGCAGGGGCGCTGTAAAATCCATTTTAATGCCTGTAACCGGGTGGTCAAAGGAAAGTCTGGCACTGTGCAGCGCCTGCCGCTTCATAATGCGGTAATCGGGGTTATACAGATAGTCACCCAGCAGGGGATATCCCAGGTATTTCATGTGGACACGGATCTGGTGGGTCCTGCCTGTTTCAAGGCGCAGGCGCACGAGAGAACAGCCATCCCTGCGTGAAAGGCACTTATAATGTGTCACAGCCCTCTCTCCCCTTTCAAAATCCACACAGCGTGTTATAGCGGAACCAGCTTCCCGTGCAATAGGCGCGTCTATGATGCCGCAGTGAGGGACAGATCCGGCGGCGACTGCCAGGTATTCCCGGCAGATGTTTCTGCTGGCCACCATGGAGGAGAGAAGAGCAGCGCTTAGTGCGTGACGGGCTATGATCAGCAGACCGCTGGTATCCCTGTCCAGGCGGTTGATGCATCTGTACACGAAGTTTTCCTTTTTCTGGGCAAAATGCCAGGCCAGCCCGTTGGCCAGGGTATTGCCGTAATTATTGACTGATGGATGGACAGGCGTATTGCTGGGTTTGTTTATGATCATCAGGTCTTCATCCTCATAGACGATTTCAAACGGGACAGGAGCCGGCAGTATGTTTTCAGAGCAGGCATCTTCTGTGAGGGTTATGACCAGCCTGTCGCCCGGAACAAGAGCGGCGGAGGAATAAGCCCAGTCTCCATTATGGACAATTCCCCTCTCTGTCCTTTTAAGGTGTGTCATTATATGATGCGAGTACCCTTTTTGACGCAGAAATTCTTCAATGGAAGAGTAGTTCATATCAATATTATAGGTAAAAATCCGTGTCATATGTATCCTTTCGGTGTAACTAAACTCGTTCAGTATTATAAAAATCTTAGACAGTAAATAGCATATCATTTTTTTAAAGAAAAGGAAAGCAATTTAAATATATACGCTGGAACATTAATGCTTTAAATAGATGATAAAATTTGTTAAAAAATTATCTACCACTTCTCAGAATGTGCCTTATCATGTAAAATGAAAGGGAAACTACAAAGGAGAGGTAAAGAGAAATGGAAAGAGAAAAGTTTTCTTCCAGGCTTGGTTTTATCCTGATATCTGCAGGATGCGCCATCGGGCTTGGAAATGTGTGGCGGTTCCCCTACATAACAGGGAAGTATGGCGGAGCGGCGTTTGTGCTTATTTATCTGTTTTTCCTGTTCATCCTGGGTCTGCCAATCATGGTCATGGAGTTTGCCGTGGGACGTGCCAGCCAGAAAAGTGCGGCGCTTTCTTTTGATGTGCTGGAGCCTAAGGGAACTAAATGGCACTGGTATAAATGGGGTGCCATGGCAGGGAACTATCTGCTGATGATGTTCTATACAACCATAGGTGGATGGATGATCCTGTACTTTTTCAAGATGGTGACAGGACAGTTCCAGGGCCTGGATCCTGAACAGGTCCAGAACGCTTTTGGCGACCTGATGGGGCAGCCGCTGCTGATGGGCGGATGTATGATACTGGTAGTTCTTATTGGGTTTGGAATATGCGGCAAGGGACTCAAGAATGGTGTGGAGAAGATCACAAAGGTCATGATGGTATGCCTTTTGATCCTGATGATTGTTCTGGCAGGACGTTCGATCTTTTTGGAAGGAGGACAGGCCGGGCTGGAGTTCTATCTGAAGCCGGATTTCGGGAAGCTTCAGGAGTATGGGATCGGTCAGGTGATCTATGAAGCCATGGGCCAGGCATTTTTCACCCTGAGCCTTGGGATAGGCGCTCTTGCAATATTCGGAAGCTATATCGGCAAAGACAGGGCGCTCACAGGGGAGGCTGTCAGTGTGACGGTCCTGGATACTTTCGTGGCCCTGATGGCAGGCCTGATCATCTTTCCGGCGTGCTTTGCATATAATGTGCAGCCGGACAGCGGCCCGAATCTGATATTTATCACCCTGCCCAATGTATTTAATGCAATGGCAGGAGGAAGACTGTGGGGCAGCCTGTTCTTTATGTTTATGTCATTTGCGGCCTTATCCACCATTGTGGCAGTATTTGAGAATATCATCTCATTTGCCATGGATCTGACAGGGTGCAGCAGGACGAAGGCGGTTGTTGTAAACCTTATTGCAATTATTATCCTTTCCCTGCCATGCCTGCTGGGCTTCAATGTTCTGAGCGGGTTCAACCCTCTGGGTGGAAGCAGCAATGTGCTGGATCTGGAGGATTTCATTGTCAGCAATAACCTTCTGCCTCTGGGAAGCCTCATTTATCTGCTGTTCTGTACCTGGAAGTGCGGATGGGGATTTAAAAATTTCCGCAGTGAAGCGAACACGGGTAAGGGATTAAAGTTTCCCTCCTGGGTGCTCATTTATGTGAAATTTATATTGCCGGTTATCGTGATTGTGATCTTTGTGATGGGATATATCACAAAGTTTGCAGGGTAAAAGAATATCCCGTGGAATTCAGTGCTTTTCGGCATACGATTCTCCGCGGGATATTTTTGTTTTCTAATGCTCCCCGGAAATAATTACAGGGTGATTTCCTGGAAGTCAATCCATAGATCATCATATATATTGACCTTTATCTTGTCCCGGAAGGTGTAGTATTTGACCTGAAAGCTGTCCGTTTCAAGGTGATACACAAATATGGACTGTTCTACAGGGTTCACAATCCAGTATTCCCGAACGCCTGCATCAGCGTATAAGTTCAGCTTCCGAATGTAGTCATGGCTGGAATTGCCGGGGGAAACAATTTCAATAATCCAATCAGGCGCACCGGTGCAGCCCTTGTCTGTGAGCTTATCACGATCGCATATAACGCTTATATCCGGTTCGACAATGGTTTTCCTGTCTTCATATAATTTAACGGCAAATGGGGCAGGATAGACTTCACATGATCCGCCCGTTGTATCAATATAATTTGCAATTGTTTTTGACACAGACATCAGTATTTTTTGATGTGCCCGGCTGGGTGCTGCCTGGTAATAAATTTGGCCGTTAATGAGTTCGCCCCGGACATCCTCCGGCAAGGCGTAATAATCTGCTTCTGTGTATGTCTGTTTTTTCGGTATTGCCATAGTAACACTTCCTTTCTTTTGGCTTATCGGTGGGGGCTGGTGTGGCTTTTTGTATATTTGGATGCTGGCATAATCAAGCCCCTTCCTATGATTTATAATAACAACATAACATAGAAAATGGTCTTTGACAATAATTAACACTCCGTAGCATATCCCAATTTATACCCAAATATCAGGCAGCAACAGTTAATCAGTGCTGGAAGCCATTGCCTTTTTCAGTAGGGTCTATTATAATGATCTAGGAGTGCAAAAATCCCATCGCCGAAGGCGATATTAAATATTTGTTAGGAGGTCAAAAAAGATATGGCAAAGATAAGTATCAAAATATTGAATAGAGAAGGTGTACTCCTGAGGGAAGGCTGCGCAGAAGAGGAAATAAATCTGCTTTATGATGCTGCCTACCAGGAGGGGGATGTGATTGTGGCTGAGACAGATGAGAAGGATGCCTTTTACTGGCTGCAGCTGGATGATGCAAAAGGAAGCTCTCTTGTATATGTGAAAGGAGATCTGCAGTATGAGATCCCATTCGGTGAAAAGCGGATCAACCTCTCACCAAAGGTATTTTCAGGGGAAAGACACCTGATACATATGAGAAAGGCCAGGCCGTATGAATATCAGGCCTACAGGAACCTGGCGCTGAATGTAAGTGACTGGCATGAGAATACTGGCTCTTATCCCCACGCTTCTGCTAATGTGGAAACCAGGGGAGAATCAGTGTTTGCCGCCATGAATGTCATAGACGGTGTCACAGCCAGCGACAGCCATGGCCGGTGGCCTCATGAATCCTGGGGAATCAACAGGAGAGAGGATGCCAGGCTTAAGCTGGATTTTGGCAGGCTTGTGGAGACCGACAGGATCATTCTGTATACAAGAGCAGATTTTCCTCATGACAACTGGTGGGTTAAAGGGACAGTTACATTCTCAGATGGGAGCAGCCTTGAACTGAATCTGGAAAAGACAGGCATGGCGCAGGAGTTTACATTTGAGAAAAGGAAAATTGAATGGCTTACATTGGGACAGCTGATAAAAGCTGATGACCCGTCACCGTTTCCGGCGCTGGTGCAGATGGAGGTATGGGGGAGCGAAGCGTAGATTTCTTTGCGAATGGGAGGTGATATCTTATGAAAAAAATAGTAACTTGCTCAGTGTTTTATTTCATATGTATCATACTTTTTTCGAGTATTCCTCTTTCTGTCCACGCTGAGAAAGAGATTGAGAAAAAACAGACAGATCAAGCATTCATAATGACGCACGGAAAAGAAGACATTGTTAAAATTCAGCTTGGTTCATCGCGAATAGATATAGATAAATATCCTGGCGCTCAGCTTGATACTCTGATTTATCGTTTAAACAGAGTTGAACTTTTGGCACAGGAGGAAATGTACAGCATCAAAAGGGGAGAAGATTATGTACCTATCTCATTTATTTACAGTGATGGCTTAAAAGATGTTTTCTTTTTCTTTAAAAGAGGCGACAACTGGTATGTAGAGACTGATAGCGGCAGTGTGTATGAAAATGCTGATTTTATAGCGGATTTTACAAGTTTAACTGATTTTAAAAAATCTCCTCAGGCGGGTGAAGGAGAGTATACGCTTGGAATGCCCCCTGAAAGCTTGAAAATACGTTTAGAGTTGGAAAAAGCTTTTGATACCCTGGAAAAGATTTTGAATTTGTTTTTTACACGAAGTTTCTTTTAGAGAATACGAACCAGTCTCAAACGGAGGCAGTTAATGCTGTCAGAAACTTGCTTACAGAAAATATGATGCAAAATGAATGTGCAAAACAACTGGGTATTACTGTTTCAGATGAGGAAATGAATAAAATAGTGGAAAAATATATTTCTGACGTATCACAGGCAGACTACTTTATGCAAAACTATAATAAAATTTATATGGATGCGGGAATATCCCTTCAGGAATCAGCAGAGAAAAACAAAGAGATTATGCGTGCTGACTTAGTGAGGTCAAGGCTGCAACAATATATTCGTAAAGAATTCGCTGATGGGAATGACAGAGTCGGTGATCACGTCTATGAAAACACGAAAGACTATTTTAGAGCCTATTTAGAAGAAATTGCTTATCCTCAGATTGAGGAATCTGTCTTGAAAGAGTTTGAAGACCAGCTTGATTCCGCTGAAAAGTTATATTATGAAAAATATGCGGAATCCCCAGAATCATAATTTTACAAATAATTTTTACAAAATTTAGAATCTGACAAAAGTTCCCGGATCTTGGCGATGGCAGGAGATCCGGGGATTTTTTTGCAAAGTTGTTCAAACACACTTGATTTTATTTCGGCGTGCCGATATAATAAAGCGAGAGGGGATGATACGATGATCATTAACGATTTGTTAAAACAGGCACACATGACCAGATACCGGCTTGCGGAACAGGCGGGTATCCCGCATGCAACGCTGAGTGATATCTGCAACGGAAAAACGAAACTGGAAAAGTGTTCTGCCGAAACGGTTTACAAGCTGGCAAAGGCACTGGGCGTTACTATGGAGTTGCTCGCAGAGGACGGCATACGGCAGACCGAGCGGGAATGCGCTTATGAATACGGACTGCCCGAATACCTCCAGCATGATCTGGACGCCTATAAAGACGGGCTGCGCAAAAAATCCAGCCTGCTCGACTGTTATTGGGGAGAACTTTACGGAAGCATCAATCTGGCAGAAATCAGCGATGGTGTTATCACGCCGGAGCACGCCGATTATCTGCGGAAGAAATATTTATGGGGAAGAAATCCATGATGGAACGAATTGACTTTACAGGCTGCCGGAAGATACCCGGCAGAGCCTATAATGGCGCAAACGGTAAGAAAATCGCCGTGGAATATGACGGGAATGCGTATATGCTGAAGTTCCCTCCTTCCGGCGCGAGAAAGCCCACAACTATGTCGTATACCAACAGCTGCGTCAGCGAGCATATTGCAAGCAGTATCTTTAATCTCTTGGGAGTGAGGGCACAGGAAACGCTGCTCGGCACATATCAGGTGGGAGCAAAGAGAAAGGTTGTGTGCGCCTGCAAGGATTTTACAGCGGATGGGATGCGTTTTTTTGACTTCTGTTCCATTAAGAACACGATCCTTGATTCCGAATCGGACGGCAGCGGTACAGAGCTTCAGGATATACTGGAAGCATTAGAAAAACAGCAGTATGTCGATCCCGCTATGCTGACCGAACATTTTTGGAATATGTTTGTAGTAGATGCCCTGCTTGGAAATTTTGACCGGCACAACGGAAACTGGGGGTTTCTTTATGATGACGTTTCCGGTGAGGCCTGTGTGGCACCGGTGTTCGACTGCGGAAGCTGCCTGTTGCCGCAGGCAGATGAGAAAGTTATGAAAGAGGTTTTGTCAGACGTGAATGCGCTGAATGCCCGCATCTATCAGTTCCCGACCTCCGCCATCAAGCAGAATGGCCGAAAGATCAATTACTATGATTTTCTGACCGGTATGGAGTACGAGGGCTGCAAGAAAGCGGTCCGGGGGATCGTGCAGGGAACTGACATGGAAAAAATCAGGGCGTTTCTTGGTGGAGTCCCGTATATCTCTGAACTGCAAAAGGAATTTTATGGCCGGTATATTGAGGCGCGCTATGACAAAATCTTAAAGCCTGCATTGAAAATGAGTGGTAATGATTCATGTTAGCCAGACTTGCAGAGAAAGGTAGGTTAGCCAGTGAAAAAATATAAATATTCTAAAATAATTTCAGATACAAAACTCCATATCACCATA
Organism: Murimonas intestini; assembly: GCA_003148945.1. GTDB lineage: Bacteria > Bacillota > Clostridia > Lachnospirales > Lachnospiraceae > Murimonas > Murimonas intestini. Next base: position 323,854 of record QGGY01000005.1, read on the forward strand.
CTTAGTTTATTAGTTTTCCTATGTGTCTTATCTGGCTGCTCCTGGTATGAAATTGAAAATGAAGTAAAAGGTTATTTTAAAGGCGATGGAATAAAGTCTGAAATTACAGATGAAGAATATAGGAAAATTGAATCTGAAAATATACAGGAAATAAAAGAAAAAAATGAAGATGTAGACTCTGTAGAAGGCAGTTCCAGAGGTATCCGTTACAAAATAACATCAGCGGTTTTATATGATAATATAAAGGATGCTGACATAGAACTGGAAGATATCTATTTGAAAAATGAAATTGCGGAAGATGGCAGTTTTAGATATTCGTATGATGGGAGTGCCCAAAAACTTCTTGAGTGCCAGGTCAGAGTTACAAATGAAGATGGTACTCCTCTTGAGGATAATGGTAAGAAATATTATTTATTAGATTTAAGATTTAACAGTGAGGCATTAGAAAAAGAGGGTATTTTTTCTATAGAAAGAATATATAATCAGCCGCATGGAGATTTGGAAAAAGGCTATAATCGTTTTTGGGTTGAACCTGGAGAGTCCATTGATTTTAAAGTCGGATTTATTATCAAGGAAAAATGGTTAGAAGAAGAATGTCATCTCGTAGTAAATGCTGATACTTTTCAGGGGATTCTTTTGGAGATCCCGGCCATGAATGAGGAGAAAAAGAATGAAGAATATTCTAAAGATTGAATTAAAAAAAGCTTTTTCAGGTCCTTCATTTAAAACTGCGATGTTGATTTCATGTTTTTTCTGTCTTATTAGCATTCTGTATGAGTATGGTTTATATCAGTATCAAAAGCCATATATTGAGTATTGGGCGGATAAATATCCTGTATCACAGGTATTTACATTATATAGTTCATGGATTCTTATAGAGCAGAACAGTATAGGCCGTACTTTGTTTTTTTTCTGGATTCCGGTAGTTGCATCGATTCCTTTTGCAACTTCATTTTACGTGGAGGAAAAGAAGCGTCAGCTCAGAATGGTATTGGTCAGGGCGAAAAGAAGGGATTATTTTGTCACCAAATATTTTGCTGTATTTTTAGCGGGTGCATCTGTAATTGCCATTCCACTTGCATTAGATTTTATGGTTTCGGCAGCCCTGTATCATGCAGAAGTGCCCATTGTGATTTTTCCCTATTTTGGGGTTATGAGCGGAGAAATGTGGTCTGAGATTTTTTATAGTAAACCATTGCTTTATGTGATAGGATACATAGGCATCGAAGGTATATATGGCGGGCTTTTTGCGGGTACAACTTATATTTTAAGTTTCTTCATAAAAAGGCGTATAGCTGTACTGGGAATCCCACTGTTTCTATATTTGTTTACAGATATTGTGCGAAAATATGTATCTTACTGGAATCCGTCTATAACTTTAAATAGTGATTTTTCACCATATGGTTTTTTGCGTCGGCAGGGATATGGAAGTAATGGGTGGGTTATTTTAGGGATAGCAGCAGGCTTATTGTTGATTCATTTTATTGTTTTGTACCGGAGCGAAAAATATGAAATATACTAATTTGCTAATTACAGATTTCAAAAGTATAAGAAAGCGTTTTTTGTGCCAGCTTGCAATTTGTTTTTGTGCATTTTTGATACTTTGCACCATATATGGAAGTATGATACATATGGGGAATCAATTTGGATTAATAAGCGGAAAGGGAAGTATATGGAATCTCCTGGCGTACCTTTTTATGGGAACTAAATATGCAAAGCCAGAAGATTTCCAATTTTTCCAGGTTCCGGTTCTTTGGTGTCTGATTTATTTACCAGGACTATTTATATCAAATGACTTCACATTCCATATATTAGAAGCTACAGGTATCCAGCAGTTAGTACGGTTAAAGGCTAGGATTGGATGGTGGATAGAGAAGCTTATCCTGGCAGTATTATGCTTGATTTTTTATATTATAGTCTTTGGATGTGCACTGCTCCTATACTGTGCTTTGAGTGGTATTCCTATTATGGGTAAAATGGATTTAGAGATATTTGCATACAGCAGTAGTTTTGCACCTATAGAAGAAGTAACAGGATTGTATTGGGTATTTCGGTTAATAGGATGTCCCATTCTTGTGCTATTTACTTTGATGTTTTTACAATTTGCGGTAGGAATTCTGGCGGGGCCTCTTTTAGGGTTCTTAGCATCTTCATCATGGCTGGTATCATCTACGGTGTATGCTTCTCCTTTTTTAATAGGTAATCTTGGGATGGTTCTGAGGGATAAGAGTATAACGGATACAGGGATACAGGCAGGAGGATGTGTGGCAGTTTGTGTGTCTGCAATTATCTTGTGCCTGTTTTTAATATGTATTGCAGCACGAAGAAAAGATTACTTATCAAAAGAACAGGAGGATACATAAATGGCTGGTTTACAGAAGCTGAAAATAGAACATGTCAGTAAACAGATAAAGGGTTCACTTGTAATTGATGATATCAGCCTGATGTTTGTACCAGGCAGGATTTATGGTTTAAGAGGTATTAACGGCTCCGGAAAAACAATGCTGATGAGGCTCATTTGCGGCTTGATAAGGCCTACTTCTGGAAATATATATTATGATGATATGGAACTGGGACATGATATTTTTTTCCTCCTGATGTTGGTGTTTTACTGGAAAACCCTTCTTTTCTGGATGGTTATACAGGTTATCAGAATTTGAAGCTGATTGCGGATATACAGAAAAAGATAGGAGAAAAAGAAATTAAAGAGATTCTTGACAAGGTAGGACTTGAACCTAATGATAAACGAAAGTATAAAAAGTATTCCCTGGGAATGAAACAGAGACTTGGTATTGCAGCTGCACTAATGGAGCAGCCCGATTTAGTTATTCTGGATGAACCATTTAATGCATTAGATACGGATGGTGTCACTATGACTGCAAACTTAATCAGGAATGAGAAAGAGAGAGGTGCACTGGTGATTATGGCTTGTCATGACAGGGAGCAATTAGAATTTTTAGCTGATGAAATTATAGAAATTTCAGGAGGTAAAGCAGCTAAAGAAAAAAAGGGGGAGTAAGATGGCTAAAAGGAAGCATTATTTTGTGATTGTGTTCGCTTTTTGTTTTCTTCTGGTCTTTTGGGGGTACCGCGTCTGGAAAATTAATAAAGAAGCAGTAATCATACCACAGGAGGAATATGCTAAAGGAGAGTGGGTTAATCTGGATGCATGTAAAATAGAACAATATGCAGTTATGACGGGATATGAAATCAAAGTAGAAGATACTTCCAGAATGAACGTGGAAGAGTATCTAAAGAAATATGCCTCCGGTGAAGAGATTAAAGAATATTGGCAGAAAGTAGAAAACCACTTGACAGTGGAGCCAGATGAAATTTTTATGGTTCATGTAAAAGTAAGAAATACCAGTATAGTAAGTGATAATACAAATGGGCTCAACTGGTTATGGATGTATCTGATCGATAAAGATAAATCATTGGATATGAATGCTGTTTTATACCCTTATGCTAATAGAAATGCGGGAGGCAGTGTTTCGTTCGCTTTGCGCCCCCAGACTGAGATGGATTTTTATCTGCCATACACCGTGCTTTACCGATATATTGACAAAGATGAGATTGATGAGATACCATTTAAGATGATGCTGAGTAAGTTTCCTGTAATGAAATTTGTGCAGGTGTAAAAAAGTTCCCGGATCCTGACAATGGCAGGAGATCCGGGAACTTTCTGTCTTTACTGCAGACAGCGCATACAGATTCTGAAGTCCTATTTGAAGTCTAAGTTACTGCGGGGTATCTGATTTCACCAGTACTTTCTGTATCTCGCATACATACATGGTATGGTAATCTTTCTGCGGGTACCATTTTTCGCCTGCGCCATCATCGATAAAGCATTCCGGCTTTAATTCCTGTGCATACATCTTTCGGCAGATGAGCACTGTATCGGATTCCTGGAAATACGGGGTTTCCTCATCGCGGACAACGTTCAGACCGGCTTTGGCGATCTTGTCTTCATCCCGCCCTGAGGCAGTGCCCAGGTAATTCAGGGTCTTGCGGAAGGAATTATCCAAAACGGAGAGTGAGAGAGTATCAGAACCGTCTATAAATTCCTTTGTGTAGCGCTGTGGGCGGATAAAGATGTATGCCACATTTTTGCCCCATATAACGCCTACGCCTCCCCAGGAAGCTGTCATGGTGTTGCATTTTCCGTCCTTTTCTGCTGTCACCAGCAGCCAGTCTTTTCCAATCATCTGGAACGGATTACTTTTAAGTTCTGTTGCAGCGATCTCTTTAAAACTCATTTTAAAATCTCCTTTCATATTAAACAGCTAAATACAAAGATGCGCAGGTAAGTCAGCTTGCCTTTACTTTATTCCACATCTCATTATAGACAGAGTCGAATTCATCACCTAAAAATCTGTATGTCTCGCAGTCTTTAAGCTCCTCATCATCTGGAAAAGCGATGGGGCTGTTGCGGATGCTGTCGTCTTCAATCAGGTCTCTGGCCGCGGTGTTTGGAGTTGAGTAAGTGATGTATTCAAAATTCATAAGTGCGATGTCAGGACGGCAGAGGAAATTGATAAATTTTTCTGCATTCTCCTTGTGCTGCGCATTTTTTGGAATGACCCAGGAGTCTATCCAGATGTTGGAGCCTTCTTTTGGAATGACATATTCCAGATCTGCATTTTCCTGCTGAGTATAGATGGCCTCTCCGGAGTATATGACGCCGATAGCCGCTTCATTCCCAATCATTTTGTCGCGGACCTGGTCGATCACATATGCCTGCACAAGCGGTTTCTGTCTGATCAGCATATCTCTGGCTGCTGTCAGCTCATCCAGGTCTGTGGAATTCAGAGAATATCCAAGATATTTCAGGGTGACGCCGAAGGCATCCCGGACACTGTCCTGCATCAGTATATTATCTTTATACTTCTCATCCCAGAGTACGCTCCAGCTGTCAATAGGTTCATCTACCATAGTCTTATTATAGAGTATGCCTACAGTGCCCCAGCAGTACGGCACTGAATACAGGTTTCCCGGATCGAATTCTTCGGATTTTTCCAGGTAAGTTTTGCCGATATTTTTAATATTGGGGATATTGTCGTAATTGAGCTCAGCCAGCAGGCCGTTTTCCCGCATCCGCTGGATCATATAATCTGAGGGGCAGACCACATCATAGGCGATGGCCCCCGACTGAACCTTTGGATACATGATCTCATTAGTCTCAAATTCTTCATAGACAACATCAATTCCAGTCTCTTCCTCAAAGATGGTTATAACCTCCGGATCCAGATACTCGCCCCAGTTATAGACAATAACCTTGTCATCTGTTCCAAGGCCGCCCTGTCCGGCATAGTAGAAGCCTCCTGCTATGAGGACAATGGCCATCAGGGCAGGTACCACGCGTTTACAGATAATGGAAACAGCTTTTGTGCGTTTTGTGATCACTTTCCTGGCCTTTTTGCTGTCGGCGGGAGAGACATTGATAAGGATCAGCAGGATCAGCACAGTCACGAAAAGGAGGGTGGACAGTGCATACATCTCCGGCTTTATCCCCTTCCTCACCTCTGTGTAGATCTTTGTGGAGAGGGTATCGATCCCCGGCCCCTTGGTAAAATGCGTAATGACGAAATCGTCCAGGGACATGGTGAAGGCCAGCATGAAGCCTGACAGCACGCCGGGCATGATATCAGGAAAGACAACGGAAAAGAAAGCCTTCAAAGGAGAAGCCCCCAGATCCAGAGCTGCCTCATAAGTACTGCGTTTTGTCTGTTTCAGTTTTGGCGTGACACTTAATATCACATATGGAATATTAAAAGTAATATGTGCGATCAATATCGTGGAAAATCCCAGCGTTATATGGAAAGCGATAAAGAGGAGCATCAGTGAGATACCCATTACGATTTCCGCATTAAGCATGGGGATATTAGTAAGCCCCATAAAAACCGTGCGGGATTTTTTCTTCATCCCCTGCATGCCGATGGCCGCCAAAGTGCCAAGTATGGTGGCGATAAGGGCTGAGAGCAGGGCAATGATCAGTGTTGTGTACAGGGCATTCATGATCTGGCTGTTCTGGAAAAGTGATTTGTACCAGTCAATGGTGAATCCCCCCCATTTTGCCCTGGTCCTGGAAGCATTAAAGGACAGAACGATGAGTGTCACGATCGGGGCATAGAGCAGGATGAAGATCAGCGCCATATACACTTTTTGAGATACTTTTTTTATCAAAATGCTGTTCCCTCCCCGTCTTTATCATATTTAGCCACAACAGCCATACTTGCGATAATAAAAATCATGAGTACCAGAGACAGGCCGCTGCCCACATTCCAGTTGCTTCCCTGCTTGAATGCCTGCTCGATCACATTGCCTATCATCAGAATCTTTCCGCCTCCCAGCAAGTCTGAGATAACGAAGGTTGTCAGAGCGGGGACGAATACCATAGTGATCCCGCTGATGATGCCCGGCATGCTCAGCGGCAGTATGATCTTGAAAAATGTAGTGCGGCTGTTGGCGCCCAGGTCCCTGGCGGCGTTGATAACATCCCTGTCCAGTTTGATCAGCACATTATAGATGGGCAGGACCATAAAGGGCAGAAAATTATAAACCATGCCGAGAATGATGGCATAAGGTGTATTAATAATATCCAGGGAAGGCAGGTGCAGTACGTTTAAAATGCTGTTGATGACGCCTGTCTTCTCAAGCAGTGTCTGCCATGCCAGGGTACGCAGAAGAAAATTCATCCACATGGGAAGGATGAAAATGAGCACAATAAAGCTGGACTGGCTGACGCTTTTGGCGCTGAGTATCATGGCAAGCGGATAAGCCAGCAGCAGGCAGATCACCGTGCTTACTACGGAGAGCAGCACCGCTATCCCCAGAGCCTTCAGATTTTCAGGTGTGGTGATCTTGGCGATGTTGTCCCAGGTGAATGCGCCTGAAGTATCTGTCAGACCATAATATACGATCATTAACAGCGGTATGACTACGAAGGCCACTGACCAGAACAGGTAAGGGCCTGCAAGTAATTTTTTATTCTTCAACCCCGACAGCCTCCTCATCTTCCGATACTGGTTTGTTCATGATCTGGATATCGAACGGGTCTACCTTGATGCCGACCTCAGTTCCCACCGGAACCATGTCTGTTGAATGCACGAGCCATTCAAAGTTGTTAGCAGTGACTTCCATTTCATAGTGCACTCCCTTGAAGATAAGGTGAGTGACAATGCCGGTCATAGTGCCGTCAGCAGGGGAGACAAGATCAATATCCTCGGGGCGGATCACTACGTCAACTGGTTTATTTTTGCCAAAGCCGGTATCTACGCACTTGAAAGGAACACCGAGGATCTTTACAAGCTTATCCTCCACCATGAGGGAGGGAATGATATTGCTGTCCCCGATAAAGTCAGCCACAAAGGCATTTTCAGGCTCATTGTAGATCTTTTCAGGTGTTCCGATCTGCTGGATGTAGCCCTGATTCATTACAACGATAGTGTCTGACATGGTGAGGGCCTCTTCCTGGTCATGTGTCACATAGATGAAGGTTATGCCCAGCTCATTTTTCAGACGGATCAGTTCATACTGCATGTCCTGGCGCAGTTTCAGGTCCAGAGCGCCCAGAGGTTCATCCAGAAGAAGGACCTTTGGTTCATTCACGATCGCCCTTGCGATGGCGATCCTCTGCTGCTGGCCGCCGCTTAATGAATCAGGTGAACGGTCCTCAAAGCCCTCCAGATTTACAAGCTTTAAAGCATATTTGATCTTATCCTGTATATAAGTCTTGCTCTTGCCTTTGATTTTCAGTCCAAAAGCAATATTCTCAGCAATGCTCATGTGGGAAAAGAGAGCATATTTCTGGAAGACCGTGTTCAGCTGTCTTTTATTAGGAGGAAGTTTCGTAATATCCTCGCCGTTAAATATCACCTGTCCGCTGTCCGGCGTCTCAAATCCGCCCAGAATGCGCAGTGTGGTAGTCTTGCCGCAGCCGCTTGGGCCAAGCAGGGTCAAAAATTCGTTCTCGCGGATGTAGAGGTTCAGTTCATCCAGCACCGTCTGTCCGTCAAAGGATTTTGTGATATTGACAAGGTCAATCAATTTGTCTTTCATTTTAATTCCTCCTGAAGTAGATTTAAAAGCTGGGAGGTGAACTCACCCAGATTAATGTGGCAGGTGTCTTGCCGGTGTTTTTGATAAAATGCTGCTTAGCAGGCTGGTAATAAAAGGATTCCCCTTTTTTTGCCTTATATGTCTTTTTGCCGATGATAATACTGATGCTGCCGGAAAGCACATATCCGAATTCCTCACCTTCATGGGGCTGGTCAGGATATGTGGAACCGCCGGGCTCAAGGGTCAGGCGTATGGGCTCCATCATATTTTTCTGGGCATTGGGAACGATCCACTCTATTTTATTGTGATATTCCTGATCGATTTTTTCAAAATAGTCCGCATCCCTGAAAACGATCTGCTCCTCTGTTTCCTCGCAGAAGAACTCACTTAGATTCGTTCCGAGACACTGCAGGATGTCACACAGCGTTGCGATAGAAGGAGAATTGAGATCCCTTTCCAGCTGTGAGATGAATCCTTTTGAAAGTTCTGTACGGTCAGCGAGCTCTTCCTGGGTAAGCCCTCTGGCAGTGCGCAGTTCTTTGATTTTTTGACCGATATGCAAGAGAATCCCTCCTTTGTGGATAAACATGAAGTTTACAATTAGTAAACAAACGCTAAGAATGATTATACATCTTTGATGCCCGTTGTCAATAGAAAAGAGAGAGATTTTAAAAAGTTTTATATTAACAAATAAACATGTTTATGATAAGATAAGTAAGAACAAATGCCGGAGGGCGAACAGCACAGTTTAAGGAGGAGAATTATTATGAGTGAATCAAAGGACAGATACGTTGCTTATGTAGGCACATATACCCACGGAAGCAGCATTGGTATCCATGTATATGATATAGACGCTGAGAATGGGACAATGAAGGAACGAAATGTGATACCTGTAAATAATGCATCCCACATCTGCAAATCTAATAACGGGGAATATCTCTATTCAATAGCAGATGAGGGCGTAGAGGTGCTGAAGATAGACCAGGAGACAGGCGATCTGGAGCCTATCAATAAGGTGGGGATCGATGGCATGAGAGGATGTTTTTTGTCCACAGATATATCAGGAAAATTTCTGTTTGTAGGGGGATATCATGACGGAAAGATCACAGTTGTCCGCATACATCAGGACGGCAGGCTGGGCAGTGTCCTGGATGGCATCTTCCACAAAGGGCTGGGCAGCGTGGCTGAGAGGAATTTCCGCCCCCATGTGAGCTGTGCCATGCCCACACCTGACGGAAAATACCTCTGTGTAGTTGACAATGGGATTGACCAGATCAAGCTCTATACAGTAAATCCTGTAACAGGAAAATTAAAGCTCTATGATATTGTGCGCTGTGAACTGGAATCAGGGCCAAGGCTCATCAGATTCAGCAGAAACGGAAAGTTTGCGTATGTTATATGTGAGCTCAGCAACCAGATCAATGTGTACACATACGACGGCAGCGGAAAGAATCCTCGTTTCGATCTGATCCAGACTGTTGATACGCCTATGGATGCTGCTGAAGGGGCATGTGCTGCTTCAGGACTGAGGATTTCACCGAGCGGCAAATATCTCTACTGTTCAACAGCAGGAGACAACAGCGCGGGAGTATTTAAGATAGACCAGGAGACGGGAATGCTTTCGAAAGTGTGTATCCTGCCCATCAGCGGAAAGTATCCTAAGGATATCGCTGTGATACCGGGGGAGGAGAAGACTCTCGTAGTGCTTAACCACGAGTCAAATGATATCAGATTCTTCAGAATTGATTATGAAAAAGGACTGCTTGTGATGAAGGGAAGACCAATCACTATAGAGACGCCCAACTGCATCCTGATCTCTAAAGTAGGATCACCGGAATAATATTTATAGAACAAAAGCTGCGCATCCTCCAGGAGGGTTTTATTTCATAAGAAAAGGCCTGCGGACCGGGATAGTTTAATATCCGGCCGCAGGCCTTATGTTTTTGCTGTAATAAGTTAAATTCTGGCTTGCCTGGCTCACGCGTCCCTTATTGGCCGTCTGTGAGCTTAAAGAATTTTATCAGGTTGTCCATCCTGGAGGTCATTCCGGCGAACAGCATATCCAGCAGTGTCAGGGCTGTCATAGCCTCAACAACGACGACTGCACGCGGCACGATGACAGGGTCGTGGCGTCCCTTTACCTTTATCTGTATGCTCCTGCCGTCTTTTGTAATAGTAGACTGTTCAGTGCTGATAGACGGAGTAGGTTTGATAAAGGCACGCAGGATAATGTCACTTCCGTCGCTGATCCCTCCCAGCACGCCTCCGGAGTGGTTGCTGAGCTTGATGATCTCATCGTCAGGGGAGAGAGTATATTCATCATTATTCTCACTTCCCCGGGCACGCGCTGCAGCACATCCGTCCCCGATCTCGAATCCTTTGACGGCGCCTATGGAGAGAATAGCCTTTGCCAGATTTGCGTCTAATTTTTCAAAGACCGGATCGCCGAATCCCGGCTTCATATTTTTAACGATACATTCTACCACACCTCCGGAGGAATCCTGGTCCTTTATACATTCATCCAGAAAGGCTGCGGCAGCCCCAGCAGCTGTGCGGTCAGGCATAAAGAGAGGATTTTCTTTAATGACACTGCGGTCAAAACGGCTGTAGTCAATGGAGACAGGGCCGATAGCACGTGTATATGTCAGGATCCTGATTCCCAGCCTGTCCAGTATCTTGACAGCTATGGCTCCGGCAGCCACACGTCCGATAGTCTCCCGGCCGGAGGAACGTCCTCCTCCCCTGTAGTCACGGAAGCCGTATTTCATATCATATGTCAGATCTGCATGTCCGGGCCTGTAGTAGCCTGCTATCTCAGAATAATCTCCTGAGCGCTGTGTCTTATTATATACGATCATGGAGATAGGGGTTCCTGTAGTCTTTCCTTCAAAGACTCCTGAGAGGATCTCCACAGTATCATCTTCTTTGCGGGGTGTGGAATACCTGTTCTGTCCGGGCCTGCGCCTGTCCAGGAAACGCTGGATATCATCTTCATCCAGCTCAAGCCCTGCCGGGCAGCCGTCTACTACCACCCCGATCCCCTTTCCATGGGATTCTCCCCAGGTTGTTACCCTGAATATATTTCCAAATGTTGAACCAGCCATGATGTTCCTCCTTCTTCTATCAAATATTAAAATGAGTTCTTCTCTATCAGTTTATCACAAAAGGGGTAAAAAGCATATATATTATTATACATTATTATAAAGGAGAAAAAGATGGAGCATAATATGTATGGACAAGAGGAAAATTTCAGAAGATGCAGAGGATTTATCCATGTAATAGAAAAAGGAGATACTTTATATAAATTAGGAAAAAAATACGGCGTCAGGGTGGGAAGCCTGCTGATGGCTAATCCCTATGTAAATGTCTACAATCTTCAGATAGGTGATGAACTCTGTATCCCCCGTCTGGAACCTGTTGACATTCCCGCTTCTTTATTAAAAGAAAGTAAAGAATATGAAAAAAATAACACCGTTGATTGACAAATAGCCGCTTAGAATTTATAATGTCAAGTGTAAATTGTGAACTGTAGATAAGTCAAAAGCTTTCGCATTGACGAAAGCTTTTATAGTGTTAAGAGGAAAGGCAGAGTGATTCCATGGAAGGTGGGCCTAGTCCTGAGCGAAGCAGGTTTTCAGGAAAAATAAAATAATCGCAGGGCGGTCCATTTCAGGTTATCCGTCCGCGGATAATCGAAAGGAGTTACAAAGTCATGATTAAGATTTTCAGGACGATTGATGGGGCAGTCCATCAGGTAAACGAAGTACAGGAGGGCTGCTGGATTGCACTTGTAAATCCTACAGCTACAGAGATACTTGATATCTCAAAAGAATACCAGATAGAGGTGGACGATCTGAGGGCCCCTCTGGATGAGGAAGAACGCTCACGTATAGATGTGGGGGATAATTATACTATGATCCTTGTGGACATCCCCATCATAGAGGAGCGCAACGATAAGGAGTGGTATGTGACCATACCTATGTCAATTATCGTGACAGATGATTTGATCTTTACAGTATGCCTGGAGGATACGCCGGTACTGTCTGCGTTCATGGACGGCAGGGTCAGGAATTTCTTCACTTATAAGAAGACTAGGTTCATCCTGCAGATCCTGTATAAGAATGCTACCATGTACCTGCATTATCTGCGTGTGATTGACAAAAAAAGCGAGCAGGTAGAGCAGAAGCTCCATGCATCCACAAAGAATCAGGAGCTGATAGAACTTCTGGAGCTGGAGAAGAGCCTCGTATATTTTACCACTTCCCTGCGTTCCAATGAGGTGGTTCTGGAGAAGCTGCTAAAGACTGAGAGTATCAAGCACTACCCGGAGGATGAAGAGCTTCTGGAGGATGTTATTATAGAGAACAAGCAGGCTATTGAGATGGCCAATATCTACAGCGGTATCTTAAGCGGCATGATGGATGCATTTGCATCTGTTATTTCCAACAATCTGAATATTGTCATGAAGTTCCTGGCAACAGTGACGATCGTTATGGCTATACCGACAATGATATTCAGCGCTTATGGAATGAATGTAAACCCTGCAGGCATGCCGTTTGCGGACAGCCCCTATGGATTTTTGATCGTGATCCTCATTTCACTGGTCTTAAGCCTTGTGGTTGCTCTGATCTTCTCCAAAAAAGATCTTTTCTGAAAAAAGTGAAAAAGGAAAGGTGACAGAATGAATTTTTTAAACAAGATGGAACGGAAATTCGGCAGGCATGCTATACATAACCTGTCGGCATATATTATAGCGCTGTATGCGGCAGGCTATGTACTGCTCATGTTTTCACCGCAGATTTTAGGATATCTCACCCTTGAGCCGGGACTTATCCTGCGGGGCCAGGTCTGGAGGCTGGTGACATGGGTCATCGTGCCGCCCTCAAGCCTTGATATCTTTACAATTATTATGCTTTTTTTCTATTATTCAATAGGAAATACGCTGGAGCATACCTGGGGCGCTTTCAGGTATAATGTATATATTTTTACGGGTATCATAGCTACGGCGCTGGGCGCATTCCTTCTGTATTTTATCCTGGGAGGAAACATTTTGTTCGGCTCTGCGCTGTTCAGCACTTATTATATTAATATGTCCATCTTCCTGGCATTTGCCGCCATGTATCCGGAGATGCGCGTCATGCTGTATTTCCTGATCCCTATAAAGATGAAATGGATGGGAATGGTCTACGGAGTATTTATACTGTATTCCTTTGTTAAGTCTTCATGGGTGGGAAAGGTTGCGATCATCGCATCACTGTTTAACTTCATTGTATTCTTCCTGATGACAAGGAATTATAAAAGAGTCTCACCAGGAGAGATAAACAGGAAGCGGAAGTATAAGCAGGCCACCAGCACTCCGAAGGGTGTTACAAAGCATAAGTGCGCCGTCTGCGGGCGGACAGAGCTGGACGGGGACAACCTAGAATTCCGTTTCTGCTCCAAGTGTGACGGGAATTACGAATATTGTCAGGACCATCTGTTTAACCATGTCCACAAGCATAAATAGGGGTGCCTGATATGAGGGCGCTGCCGGAGCAACTTAATAACATAGTTCAGAGGAGAAATTAAATGAAGAAAACGAAGATTATATGTACCATGGGACCTAACACGAATGACCGCGATCTGCTGAAGCAGCTGATTGAAAACGGCATGGATGTTGCCAGGTTTAACTTTTCCCACGGTGATTATGAGGAACACCGCGGCAGGATAGAGCTGCTGAAAAGCATCCGGGATGAACTGAGGATACCGGTTGCCATGCTTCTGGATACAAAGGGTCCTGAGATCCGCACCGGCCTTCTGAAGGACGGGAAGAAGGTGGAATTAAAGGCAGGAGACAGCTTTTCTCTCATGATGGAAGAGACAGTGGGGGATGAGACAAAATGCTCTATCACTTATCCTGAGCTCTGTGAGGATGTAAATAAGGGTGATACGATCCTCATCGATGACGGCCTGATCGGACTGCGTGTAGAGAAAGTGACAGATGAGGAGATAAGCTGTACCGTTATCAACGGCGGTGAGCTGGGAGAACGGAAAGGCATCAATGTGCCGAATGTAGGCGTAAACCTTCCGAATGTCACAGAAAAAGATAAAGAGGATATTCTCTTCGGCATCAAGCAGGGCTTTGATTTTATTGCCGCATCCTTTGTGAGAAACGGAGGCTGCATACGGGAGATAAGGAAGATCCTGAATGCGAACGGAGGAAGCCATGTCCATATCATAGCCAAGATTGAAAATGCGGAGGGCGTGGAGAATATAGATGAGATCATCCAGGAAGCCGACGGGATAATGGTTGCCAGGGGAGACCTTGGTGTGGAGATACCGGCTGACGAGGTTCCGTATATCCAGAAAAAGATTATCAGGAAATGCAATGATCATTATAAGCCTGTTATCACGGCAACACAGATGCTGGATTCTATGATAAGGAATCCCAGGCCTACAAGGGCGGAAGCGGGAGATGTGGCAAACGCTATCTATGACGGCAGTGACGCCATTATGCTTTCCGGTGAGACTGCTATGGGAAAATACCCAGTGGAAGCAGTCAGGATGATGGCCAAGATCGCTGAAACGACAGAGGCCCATCTGGATTATAAACTGCTTATAAAGAATGCCAAGAGCCGCAGAAAGAAGAGCATCTCAAGCGCTGTAGGCTTTGCTACGGTATCTACAGCACATAACCTGGATGCAGTCTGCATAGTGACACCAACTATTTCAGGGCAGACAGCCAGGCTGATCTCTAATTTCCGCCCTGAGATGCCTATATATGCAATTTCCCCCAATGAGGAAGCTGTGCGCAGGATGCAGCTGTACTGGGGAGTAAGGCCGTTCCTGGGAAATCAGGAAGAGACAACGAGCAGCATCATTGCCAATTCTATGATTCTTATCAGAAAGAAAAAGCTGATAAAGAGAGGACAGCTGGCTGTATTTACAGCGGGAGATCCGGCTACGAATTTTGTTACCGGTGAAGGGACAATAACTAACATGATGCACATAGTCGAGGCGAAATAAATGAAGAAATATCTCAATATCTCAAAGGTGAGGGTTGCCATTGCTAGCGCAGTGGCAATTGCCTTGTCTGTACTCAGCATAGTGGCTTTGCAGGAAGGCGGGATGACGGCGGGGAAATTTGCCTTGGCTCTGTTTCTCTCAATACTTGCAGGCCTTCTTATTATTATCAGGATCCCTGTTAACAAGATAGCAGGCGGTATCATATTTTTCATCTTACCCCTGCTGGCGCTCTGCTGTATGGAATTTTATACACATGTGCCCTGGGACTTGACATTTCCGATCTTGATACTGAACTATCTGTTTTATCTGCTGCTCTACCTGCTGTTTTCCTCTCTGTTTGGAAATACCAGATGGGGATGTGTTGCAGGGCCTGTGATACCCATGATCTTTGGCATGGCAAATTATTTCGTGGTGAGCTTCAGATCCTCACCTATCGTTCCGTGGGATTTCTATTCACTGGGGACAGCAGTAACGATAGCGGATAATTATACTTTTACTGTCAGTGACCGTCTTGTGTTTGTCCTGATGGGATTTATATTTTTGATGATACTGGGTGAGAAGACAAGTATCAGGATCCGGAAGGTGAAGGTGCGTGCTGCTTCCATAGTGCTGTCAGCCGTACTGCTTTTTGGATATGTCCAGGGGATACAGACAAAGTTTACAGAAAATCTGTTTGGACTTGATAACATCCTCTTTACGCCAAATGTGCTGTATCGGAATAATGGATTCGCAGGAGCATTTCTGGCAAATCTCCAGTATCTGAATATTGAGAAACCGTCGGGATATTCAAAAGAGGCTGTAGAGGAAATTGCGGATTCTCTGGAAGAAAAAAATAAGGATGACAATAAAGATGCGCTGACAGATATATCGGACATGCCCAATATAGTTGTTATCATGAACGAGGCATTTTCTGACCTTTCTGTGTACGGTGATTTTAATGTGAGTGAAGATTTTATGCCATATATCCATTCTCTTGAGGAAAATACTGTAAAGGGCAATCTTTACGTATCTGTAAAGGGAGGAAATACAGCTAATACAGAATTTGAATTCCTGACAGGAAATACGATGGCCTTTTTGCCAAGCGGCAGTGTTGCTTACCAGCAGTATGTAAAGAGCCAGATGCCCTCACTTGCAAGCCATCTGAAAAGTCTGGGATATCAGACGGCTGCCCTCCATCCATACTACGCTACAGGATGGAACAGGAATACTGTTTATCCGGATCTTGGATTTGACAATTCTTATTTTAAGTCAGATTTTAGCGGCGCTTCCACTCTGAGAGGATATGTAGATGATGAATCTGCTTTTAATAAGATCATTGAACTGTATGAGGAGAAGCAGCAGGATGACAGGCTTTTTGCATTTGAAGTGACAATGCAGAACCATGGAGGGTACAGCAAAGAGTTTGATGACTTTAAGGAAGATGTCTATTTGTCTGACCTGGATGAGTCAGGAAAGACACTGAGCCAGATCTCGGCGGAGCGTTATCTGAGCCTTATAAAGCGCTCTGATGAAGCATTCCAGGATCTGACAGAGTACTTTGCAGGCCAGGATGAGCATACAGTCATTCTGATGTTTGGCGACCATCAGCCGTCAGATTACATATCCAATGTAATACTCAGGCTGCTGGGTAAGGATACAGAGGCAAGGGAAGACAGCGTTGATGAATTTTCAGAAGGTTACATTGTGCCCTTTGTGATGTGGGCAAACTATGATATAGAAGAAGAACAGGTTGATGCAATCAGCGCCAATTATCTGGGCGGGCTTCTTCTGGAAAAAGCCAATCTGCCTCTGAGCGGCTTCCAGAGTTATCTGGGAGGCCTCCGGGAGGATTTCCCTGTGATAACTGCCAATTTCTGGGCTGATGCATCAGAAGAGGGCATTGCCTTCCACAACTGGAAGGATGGAGAAGCGGACGAGGATGAGCAGTCACTGCTGGACCAGTACAGGATGCTTCAGTACAATGACCTGAATGATCCAAAGAACAGGGTATGGGAATTTTTCGGGAGCTGATCCGCGGATTGATCAAAAAAACAGGACATATAGAAAATGCTTAGACAGATTCTATATGTCCTGTTTTATTACCGTCTAGAATTCATCAGGCGCGACTACCGCCTTACACTGTTCCTCCATCATCTGGGTGACTTCCGGGCTGTAGGCCTCATCACAGAGTACGATCAGTCCGTCTCCGGCTTCCAGCTTTGTCTCGCCCCGGGGCACGATCTCGATCTCTCCCCGTTTGACGGCTATGATCAGACAGCGGTCAGGTATGCTGACTTCGCGTATGCGCTTTCCGCAGATCGGTGACCCCAGATGTATGGGCGTCTCAAGCAGCAGCTTTTCACCTGTCTCTTCCCTCTTGACTCTGCCGGCCTTAAAGAGCATTCTGCGCAGCAGCTGGTCATAGATGGGTTTGGCATGGCAGACATCAGCTACAGTAAACGCAGTCAATGATACAAGAGCGATGAACATCAGATGGGTGAAGTTGCCTGTCATTTCAGTGATAAGAAGGATGCCTGTTATGGGGGCGCGGACAATTGCGGCGAAGCTTCCGGCCATGCCGAGTATGAGCAGGGCGCCCAGGTTCAGGTCAGAGCCCAGAGCGTCAGCGATGCCGTGGAAGACCCCGCCGCAGAGGGCGCCCAGGACCAGGAGAGGCAGGAAAATCCCGCCCGGTATGCCTGCACCGAAGCTGGTAATAGAAAATGCAAACTTGATAACAAGCAGCGCTGCCAGTGTGATGAGCGGGATCTTGTCCGCAATATCCATAACAAGGCTGCTGCCGCCTCCCAGTACTGCAGGACAGAAATACAGGAAGAGCCCTGCCAGCATAAACGGGATAAGGGTACGGATAAACTGGCTGGGGATCTTATCATAAAGCTTCTGTACACGGTCCGTGCAGAAATTATAAAGCACACCTATAAGTCCCACAACTGCTCCCAGCAGGATAACGATCCAGAAGTGGGAGAGCGGAATGGCAATAGCGCCTGAAAAATCGAATACAGGTTTTAAGCCGAATACGTTTCTGGAGACAAAATTGGCTGTAATGGCGGAGGCCATGGAGGAGAGGAGTATCTCTACTGAGAAATTTTTATGTACTTCTTCCAGCGCAAACAGGGCGCCTGCGATAGGGGCATTAAAGGCAGCTGAAAGCCCTGCGCTGGCACCGCAGGTGATCAGCATCTTTTCCTCCACCTTCATTCTTTTGGTGAGCCGGGCAAATCCTTTTCCCACCATGGCTCCAAGCTGTATGGACGGGCCTTCGCGCCCGAGGGAAAGGCCTGAACCGATAGTGATGATCCCTCCCAGAAATTTGGCTGTCAGCACTCTCCACCAGGTCTGCTGGAAATAGCCCTGGATCTCGCCGTCCAGCTGTGGGATGCCTGAACCGGATATCATAGGCTCCCATTTCAGAAGCAGGGTGGTGATGACGGCGCCGCAGAGCAGGATAAGGAACCACACTGCCATGAACCACGGGTGGACCTGTACATATACTACGAGTTCTTCCAGCAGTATCTCCAATTTTCCAAGGATCAGCCTGAACAGCACAACAACAAGACCTGCCACGGCTCCAATGCACAGACCTTCAAATACAAGCTTGTACCGGAAATCCTGAAACCGTTTAATGACTTTTGTAACACTATGGTTACTTTCCATCTTTTATAACTCCTTCCTCCTCGCTTAAATGATGAGCAGTGCGCACTTATCATTTTGCATTACAGGGAAATTCTTATTAATTTAATTATATAACCCTTTTGTCTGACGCGTCAAGGAAGGATTTAACATCACTGGCCGCTCTGTGACCAGTAACCCGGCAACGATTTAAACATCGCTGCACAAAATCAGGGTATCTCCTTTTTTAAGCATGCTGTTTCCGTCCGGAATAAAATTTTCCTGCCCCCGCCTCACCATAACTATAAGAGAACTGTCAGGGAGGGAGATATTGTTTACAGGCTGGTTGACCCACGGATGATCTTTGTCCAGAAAGACTTCGCTTAAGTTCACATTTGAGTTGTCGGTGTAGCTGCTGCAGCTGATAATGATGCTGTCAGAGAGCCGGATACGGGTAGAACCATTGGGGATGAGAGTTTCCCCCTCCCGCTTTACCATGACTGCCAGCATATCCTTTGGCATGGAGATATCAGAAAGCGTCTGTCCCACCCAGGGATGTCCTTCGCTGAGGCGCACCTCTATGAGGTTTAATTCTTTTGCATCCTGATAATCATTAAAGGTGCGAAAGACATTGCAGTCTTTCTCTATAAGGCCCAGACGCCTGGACAAGAGGGGAAGCAGGGAGCCCTGTATGGCCACAGACAAAAGGCATACGAAAAAGGCAATATGGAAAATATCATTTTTGGTGTATGCCGGGCTTACTACAGTTGCTATGGCGAATACAATGCTGGCTGCGCCTCTTAGGCCTGCCCAGGACACGAGGAGCTGCTGCCTGAAGGGGACCTTAAAGGGAGTCAGTATGGCAAAGACTGCCAGCGGCCTGGCCACCAGCGTCAGAAAGAGCGCTATCAGGGCTGCGCTTGGCAGGATCAGGAGCATCTGGCTGGGAAAGGAGAGCAGGCCAAGCGTGAAAAACAGCAGGATCTGCATGATCCCGGTCAGTCCGTCAAAGAAATGCACTAGTTCAATTTTATCTGAGATTGCACTGTTGCCCAGAATGATTCCGGCTATGTAGACACTTAAAAATCCATTGCCCCCCAGGAGCACCGGCATGGAATAGGCGCTGATGGCTACTGCGAACACGAGGATCAGATGCATCCCGTTTGAGTGAAAGGAGAATTTCTTCATAAGAAAAGCTGTGGCGCAGCCGATGGCAGCTCCGAATGCCAGCCCGAAAAATATCTGCTTAAAAAGCAGGAGAGGCAGGCTGGCGGCGCCATTTCCCTGCATCAGTCCCAGGATGATGATGGTGAGCATATATGCTATAGGGTCATTGCTTCCGCTCTCGATTTCCAGCAGGGAAGCCAGACCTCCTGTCAGATTCAGCTTTTTTCCCCTGAGAATGGAAAATACAGAAGCAGCGTCTGTGGAGCCCAGAACAGCGCCTATGAGCAGGCCCTCCAGCAGCGAGGTCCTTAAAACGAAATAGCAGAAGACTCCTGTTATCAGAGCAGTCAGGATCACTCCGAAGGTGGAGAGCAGGATAGATTTGACAGCTACAGGCTTCGCAGCATCCCAGTTGGTGCCAAAGCCTCCGTAGAACATGATAAAAAGAAGAGCAGCAGAACAGATATGTTCCGTGAGCCCGTAATCATCAAATGAGATGCCTGCGATGCCGTCTGATCCCATGAGCATCCCCAGAGCCAGAAACAGCAGCAGGGCAGGTATTCCAAAACGGGCAAAGAGCTTGCTGCATACGACAGATATTATACAGATGAGTGAAACAATCAGCAGGTATTTTTCCAAACGCATTCCTCCTTTATATTTATTATGTTAATTTTAACATAGATCCGGGAGTAAGAAAAGCGATAACATATACGGGAATATTGATGGACACGGTATGGAAAACGGACAGGCAATTGGAAGAAATGCTGGCTGGAGTATAAAATAATGATGGGCAAATGTTAAAGAATGATGAAAAAAAGAAAAATAATACCACTAAACTAGTAAAATACTACAAATAATTCCTTAAAACATTATGATATGATGGTTTCAATGAAAAGGAGGAGCGACATGGAAAGAAGAAAAAAGAAATCGTTTTTCAAGATATTGAAGCCGTTTTTGTTCCTGGTGCCAGTGTACTTCCTGCTGATAACCTTTAAGTACATACCATTCGGGATGGCGTTTGTAAAATCTCTCTTTAACTGGAACGGCGCCAATATGAACGAATTCATAGGGCTGAAAAACTATGCGGAGGCATTTGGGGACAAGATGTTTCTGAACAGTATCCTGAGGGCGGGAATCGTTACAATAGTCCAGGTGATCATCGTAGTCACAGTCCCGCTGCTGGCAGCCGAACTGCTGTACGCAGTGAAATCGTCAAGGAAACAGTATGCGATCAGGACGGCTTTTACATTTCCTATGGTAGTGCCGGGAGTGGTAGTGATCCTTTTGTGGAAATGGATCCTGGCAGGCGATACGGGAGTCCTGAACAATTTCCTGAACATGGTAGGACTTGGAAATCTGGCAAAGCCCTGGCTGGGCAGTTCGGGGACGGCGCTTGGATCGATCCTGGCGATCGGTTTTCCGTGGATCGGGATGGCTATGATGGGCGGCATGCAGTTTCTGATTTATTTCGGAGCCATACAGGGTATACCAAAAGATTATTTTGAGGCATCCCAGCTGGATGGGGCCAATATAGTACAGCGTTTCCTGAAGGTAGACCTTCCCATGCTGGCCAGCCAGCTGAAGCTGATGATCACACTTGCTATCATCAATTCGCTGCAGATATTTGATTCCATCTTTATCCTGACTAAGGGAGGACCCGGACAGTCAACTATGGTGCCCGCTGTGTATATGTATGAGCAGGGCTTCACCTACAGAAGGATGGGATATTGTTCAGCTCTTGGCGTAGTGCTGTTTATGCTGATACTGATTCTTACGGCGTTTAACAACAAGTTTCTGAAAAATACAGAAGCGGCTGATTAGAGGAGGAGATTATATGAGTAAGTTTGCACGTGTTTTTGGGAGGGTCCTTCTGGGACTTTTGCTGGCACTGACATTGCTGCCTTTTTACCTCCTGCTTGTCAACTCTTTTAAATGGAGCAAGGAAATCGTTGTGAATCCATGGATACCCATGGGGGGGCTGCATTTTACAAATTATGTAAAAGCAGGGGAACAGATAGTAAGGCCAATGTTTAATTCACTTATTGTTACCGTATGCGTGATCGCTCTGGTGGTATTTGTATCCACACTGGCAGCCTATGCATTTATCAGATTTAAGTTTTTCGCATCAGGGCTGTTGTATATCGGTATTATCGCTATGCTGATGATTCCGGGGTTTGTGCTTCTGATACCTCAGTTTATACAGATCAACCAGCTGGGTATGTACAATACCTTCGCCGGCCTGATATTCCCTCCGGCAGCGGCGGGAGCAGCCACCGGGACCTTCCTGCTGAAGAGCTCCATGGAATCCATATCAAAGAGCCTCTTCGAAGCAGCAGATATGGAAGGGGCGGGGGACCTGCATATCTTAAGCAGGATAGTAGTGCCTCTTTCCAAGCCTACTATATCTACAGTGGTGATCGTGACAGGGCTTTCAGCCTGGAATAATTATCTGTGGCCTCTTGTATCCACATCCGGGCCAGAGACGCAGCAAATCACTGTGGCGCTGACAAAGCTGATACGTTCAGCTATTGAAGGAGACGGCATTCTGTTTGCGGGTTATGTGACAGCGTCACTTCCGCTGATCATCCTGTTCTGTTTTGCCAGCAAGTCATTTGTGGCCGGACTGACACAGGGAGCTGTAAAAGGTTAATCGCAGCGCTGAAAATTTGTTATCTATTAAAATTATATTATAAATAGGAGGATTTGATTATGAAGTTAAGAAAAGCAACAGCAGTGGTACTTGGAATGTCCCTGGCGGCATCTATGGCAGCGGGGTGTGCAGGCAGCAGCACGGCGCCTGAAGAGACAAAGAACCAGGATACAGCCCAGGTCCAAAAGACAGAAGTTCAGAAGGTGGGAAATTCTGATGAGAAGATTAAACTTGTATTTGCCCAGGATCTTGATACAAATGAACATGCCAATGAAGTAGTGAATGCAATTATCGATGAGTATGAAGAGAAAGCAGGGGTGGAGATCCAGTTTGAAGCCCTCCCGTCAGCTGACTACAGAACATGGTTGACAACACAGTTTGCAGCCGGAAAGGGACCGGATGTGTATACAGGTATTATTTATGACCTGAGCACTGATTATGACAGCGGTTATCTGTATAACTTTAAGGATCTGTATGAAAAAGAAAGCGCATATGATGCAGGGAAGGCCTGGAAGGATACACTTCCGGAATCTATTCTGGAGAGGATGTACCTCACAGAAAATGATGTGCCAGGGTACCCGTCAAGCACATCTGTAGTCAGGATCTTCTACAATAAGACAGCTTTTGAGCAGGCAGGCGCCAAGGTACCTGAGACATGGGCAGAATTTATGGATGCATGTCAGAAATTAAAAGATTCAGGGATCACACCTTTTGGATTCCCGAATGCAACTATTGCAGATTTGTCTTGGTTATGGTTTAATAACTCTATATCAGGCCAGCTGAACAGCTCACTCGTGGATGAACTGGATGTATCAGGAAACGGATATGTGGAACTTCAGGAGATCGCAAAAGGCGTGGATGAAGGCAAGATCGACTTTACTAAGCCGGAGCTTATAAAAGGATTTGAGCTTATGAAGGATTTCTCACAGTACTGGACATCCGACTATAACGGACTTGACCAGAAGACAGCTATCCAGATGTTCGAGAGAGGTGAAGTAGCCATGGTTCAGGCTATGTCCATCAATCTGGCAGACATCGAGGCTGTTGTAGGAGACAGCTTTGAATACGGAGTTATGCCTATACCTGTCATCACAAAAGAGACAGCTGACACAGCGCTTGGAAAATCTATCATCCTGGGCGGACAGCCGGACATCATCTATGCAGTAAATAAAGATCTGGAAAATGATGAAGCCAGATTAAACGCGGCAATTGATTTCTGCCAGTACATGTCATCACCGGAAGTTCAGGTACGCCTTGCAGAAGAGATCTGCAGGATCCCTCTGACAACATCTGCACAGCTTCCTGATAATTTAGCAGGCTTCACGATTGTTGAAGAGCCGCTGCGTATGCCATATTACACAGGCATCAATGAGAAACTGCGCAACTATTTCCAGAGAGCCGGACAGGATTTCCTCTCAGACGGCATCGATGTAAATGAGCTGGGCGAGACAATGAACAGCGCTTACACAGAAGTTCTGGGCGAGATCATGGCAGAGAACGGCTGGAGTGCAGACAACAACTATGGCATGGAGACGAAATAATGACAGACCAGAGCAGGAAAAAGCCAAATGTGATCTATATTCTGGCTGATGATATGGGGTATGGGGACATTTCAGCCTTCAATGAAAATTGTCCTTTTAAAACTCCGAACCTGGATGGGATGTGTGAAAACGGGATGCGTTTCACAGATGCACACGCCACCTCGGCGGTGTGCACCCCATCCAGATATGGAATACTGACGGGGCGCTATAATTGGCGCTCCCGTCTGAAATCCAGCGTGATAGGCGGATATTCAGAACCGCTTATCGAGGAAGGCAGAAAAACGGTAGCCCATCTGTTTAAAGAGGAGGGCTACCGCACAGCTATTGTAGGAAAATGGCATCTGGGCATGAGCTTTGCCAAGACAGACGACTTTTATGAAAAACCGGACTTTGATGCATGTACGGGTGTGGATTATTCAGCGCCTGTCAGTTTTTCTCCGATAACAAATGGATTTGATTATTATTATGGGATAAGCGGCTCTCTGGATATGCCTCCTTATATCTATATTGAGAATGACAGATTCACCGCCCTCCCGGACCATATCAGTAAAGGTGAGGGCAAGGGCTTCTGGAGAGAAGGGCCCACAGCGCCGGGATTTATCCATGAAAATGTCCTGGATGAACTGACCGACAAGGCGTGCGAAAAGATAGAAGAGTACAAGGATGCGCCTTTCTTCCTGTATTTCCCTATGCCGGCGCCGCACACACCTATTCTGCCTTCGAAATCTTTTCAGGGGAAATCAGGGACAAATGAATATGGCGATTTTGTCCTCCACTGTGACGATGTTGTCGGCAGAATTGTGAAAAAGCTGAAGGATGAGGGGATCTATGAGGATACTATCCTTATCTACACTTCAGACAACGGATGTTCGCCCATGGCTGATTTCAGGGAACTAAAAGAGCATGGACACAATCCAAGCTATGTCTTCAGAGGCACAAAGGCAGACATATATGAGGGGGGCCACAGGATACCTCTGATCATACAGTGGCCGGCCATGATCAGGAAAGGCGCTGTCTGTACGGAGCTTGTGTGCCTGTGCGACCTGATGGCTACTATGGCAGAATATTTCGGACGCTGCCTTCCTGATAACATGGGCGAGGACAGTGTCAGCAGCCTGCCGCTCTGGCTGGAGCAGGGCCATGGCGGGGTGAGGGAGGATCTGGTGCACCAGAGCATAGACGGCTCTCTCTCAATACGGAAGGGCAGTTTTAAATTAGAGATGTGTCCTGGCTCAGGCGGATGGTCTGACCCGGTGCCGGGCAAGGAAGACAAGAGCCTTCCCAGATTCCAGCTCTATAATCTGGAAAATGATATAGGCGAGAAGGTGAATGTGATCAGGGAATATCCGGAAATAGCCAAACAGCTGCGGGATATTCTAAAAGGGTATGTGGAGAATGGCAGGAGTACTCCCGGCAGCAGGCAGTCCAATAACGGCCAGCGCATCTGGGAGACTATAGCCTGGCTGGATGAGGATGATGACAGCCTGGAATTGTACAGCAGGGAATAACTTGTAAAGGGGATTATGAATGTACGATATTCTTGTGGTAGATGATGAGAGATGGATACGGAAGGGTATCATTAAAATGATTGACGGACAGGGCAGCCTGATCGGAAATATCATGGAGGCTGACAGCGTTGAGGCGGCAGAAAGATTATTTGATGAGTGCCGTCCCCATATCATCATTTCAGATGTGAGGTTCCCTAAAGAGGATGGCTGCATCCTCTGCCGCAGGATATATCAGAAGTCCCCGAAAACCAAGATCATCATGCTGTCCGGCTATAATGATTTCGAGTATGTGAAATCAGCGCTTAATTATAAAGCAGTGGATTATCTGCTGAAGCCAGTGGCGCGGGAGGCATTAAACGATGCCATAAGAAGGAGCATAGAAGAAATCAGGATCAATGAAAAGCCAGATATTAAAAAACAGGAACAGGACCATGGCTCTGTAGCAAAGCAGCCCCAGCCGCCTGTATCTGTGACAGGAAAAAATGTGGATGATATCATCCGGCAGGTGACTGAGGACATACGCAGCAATTACGGGGAAAAGATCAGCCTGTCTGGAATCTCAGCCAAATACCATGTTAGTGAAGCTTATTTCTCCTCTATGTTCAAGAAGAGCATGGGGACTACCCTGATGAATTATCTCATGGGGTACAGGATAGAGAAGGCAAAGGAGCTGATGATGACAACGGACAGAAAGATAGTGGATATCGCAGTGCTTGTGGGGTATCCGGATATCCACTATTTTAATAAGGTCTTCAAAAAGCTGACAGGGGAGGCTCCCAGAGATTACAAGAAAAAGCTGATGATTGAACTGAAGGGTGGGGATGATGATCTATAAGACATGGAAAAGCAAGGTGCAGCTCAAGGTGATCACAGGCTTTGTGCTGGCCCTGCTGCTTGTGCTTCTGGGAAATACAATTGTGATGAACCGCTTTTTCATCAGCTTTATAAAGGAGCAGAGGGTGAAATATAACTCTCAGATGATGAAGAGGACTGATTATGAGCTAAAAAGCCTGTATGACAGAGTAAACCAGTTTATGATCAATTATGGTACGGGGGAATATTATCAGCAGCTTGCCGAGAATGACGGCAGGCTTTCTTACTATGAAAATCTCAAGCAGGAGCTGGAGGCCAGGGATAAGATACTCCAGAGAGTATATGCGAACAATCTGTATGAAGCAGTGGATGGTATTTTATTCTACTGGGGGAAGGGCGACTATATATATGCAGGGGATTCTGTGATAAGGGAAGGATTTGTGGCTTCTGATGAGGCCTGGTACGCTAAATTCCTGGAGGATCTTGGAGAGCGCGTGGTGTATGGGCCTGTCATGGAGGATTATCTTCCGAAAAATGTCCAGAAGCAGGAGGTGCTCCTTTTTCTGCGTCCTCTGGGCGGACAGAAACAGGGCGCAAAAGGGGCTGCGATGCCCTTTATGATGATAGCTATAAAGTTTGCTGAGATCGAAGATATTTTTTCTTATTTATTTTCAGAAAATAAAGGGCTTGTCATCACTGATCTGGACGGTGAAGTGATCTATGAGAAGGGGGTAACGGAGGAACATGTTGCCCGGGCTGCGGGTCTTGATTATTCTGAACTGATCAGGAAGAGGAGTGAATACCTGACCGACTCAAAGGACGGGGCTTTTTATACAAGTACTTTACTGGATTCTTATGGATGGGTGCTGACTACAGTAGATATGGAGAAGGAGCTGTTTAAGGATGTGAACCAGCTGGTAAGTACAGTGGACATCATTATAGCAATAATAGCTCTGGCAGGGATCCTGATAGCCATGGCCGTATCCAGGAGGGCGCTTTTCCCCATACAGGTGCTGAATAAGATGATCCATACAATGGAAGAAGATGATGATACATATCTGGATGTGGTGGGGGATGATGAGGCCGGGCAGATAGGTGAACGGTTCAATCAGATGAAGAAAAAGATCCAGGAGCTGAACGCCAAGAAATATTTATCTGAGCTAAATGAAAAAGAGGCCAGGCTTTCCATGCTGCAGGCGCAGATCAACCCGCATTTTCTCCATAATACCCTGGATAATATCTATTGTATTGCCCAGATAGAGGAGATCGAACCTATTGTAAAACTGACGAGAGATCTCTCAGAAATGATGCGCTACAGTGTAAACTGTAAGGAGACCTTTTCCACGCTGAAGAAAGAGCTGGATCATGTCCGCGCTTATGTGGACATCATCAATGTCCGTTACGATGACAGCATAGATTATAAGGTGGAGATGGAAGAACACCTGGAAGACGTAAGATGTATGAAGCTTTTGCTGCAGCCGCTTGTGGAAAACGCGTGGGTGCATGGAATACTGCCGGCTGCGTCCCACAGGGGCGTCATAAAAATCAGTGCAAGAGTGGAGGGGAAGGATCTTCTCATCTATGTGGAAGATAACGGGGAAGGCATGGAAGAAGAGGAAGTCATAAAGCTGAAGAAAGAACTGGAGAAGCCTGTCCTTCAGGCCCGGATCCCCCAAAACAGGGGATTCGGCATCGCGCTGATGAATGTAAATGACAGGATAAAGCTGGTGGACGGCATCAAATATGGGCTTTTTATCGAGAGTGTGAAAGGAAAAGGCAGCAGGGTGACCGTAAAGCAAAAATACGAGATCAGCACGGAATAATATTGTCTGCAGTCATGTCTTCGCATTCTCTTATATAGAAGGATGTACGCCATTCCACTGATTTGACCGGAGAAAAGCGGGGCGCAGAACAGGCAGGATAGGAGGTACTTCCCTCTGCATTCTTGCCTGCAATAATAATGGAGACAGGCCCGCTTCCACCTCCTATTATGGATACAGAAGAGGCCAGGGGATGTTTGGATGCATCTTTTTCCCTGCGGGGCGGGTCACAGGGATTACAGTCCTGTATGCGGAAGACTTCAGGCGGTAAGTCCGGGGTCACTTTATATGACAGGGACAGATAATTCCTGGGATATATCAGGCCCCTGTCCCGGGAAAAAACATCACCGGGAAGCCTTCCAGCCTCGCATGAGATAATATTCAGCGTATACACTTCCATCGTAACAGGATGGGTAAAGGTCAGATCCTGAGGGGTCTGGCCTTCTTCGGTTTTAAAATGAAAGCCTGGATAAAAGACTGGGTGGGCAGTGAGAGTCAGACGTAGTGAACTTAAGTGTTCCTGTGTGGTTTCTGGTTTTATGCCGTCAGGCCACCCGAAGGAAGACCTGACAAACAGCCAGCCTTCTTTGCGGCTGCATCCATAACTTTCCATCAGTTCTTCAGCTATATGTTCTCTGCCTGTACTGCAGGGATGCCATGATACAGAAGATGCGCCAAGTCCCGGCAGTTCTATTTCTCCCAGGAATGCCGCGGCATGGAAAGACAGGCTGAATGGATTTTCCTTTTCTAATATTTCGTTTTCTTCATCGGTTAGCTTGTTTTCCAGGCATTTATTATACCAGCGGGAGAGGTGTTTTTTAGCTTCAGCTCCCGGAACCAAAATACAGAAATCAACTGCCAGCCCGTCTTCACATAGATATACAGCGGGAATTTTCCACTGTCTTCCGTTCCAATTAAATTCTCTGCCGGATATTATTTTTTTTCCGGGATTTTTTCCGTTTCTTTTAGTGCCAAAGTAACTATTTAAATATACATTCATGCCAGTTTCCCCCTTGGAATATTGTCTGGCAACATTATATCACTAAATGCGCAGGCGGTCATCACATTCTGGCTCCTGGGCTTTATTTTTTTCTGCTGACATGTTCAGCCAGCTTGTCAGAGCAAAATCTTATAAGTATTGCCGCTGCCAGGCATATAATTCCTCCGGTGACAAGATAAAGGCTGGAGGAGGCGTCGTTGCTCTTTGTCAGAAAGCCAAGTACACCAACGATCAACGAAATTGCTCCCAGGATCAATGTGATTTTATAAAACATTCTGCCTATTCCGCTTATCATGGTTGCAGCGGGGCTGTCAGGATAATGCCTGTAACTGATTTTCATACTACATACCTCCTATTTTTGTTGAAAAATTAATATGGTCTGTAAGAAATATTATATATGACAAAAAGACTGGACTGGTCCTAAAATCTTTGGGACCGGCCCGGCCTTTTTGGGAGGACTTACAGAAAAAAACAGCCTCCGTTCAGGGAAGACTGTCTTTTTATTAAGGTATGCTTTTTACTTAATGCCGCTGGCCGGATTCGAACCGGCACGGCTGTTAACCGCTTGATTTTGAGTCAAGTGCGTCTGCCAATTCCGCCACAGCGGCCGACTTATCAGCCGAAAATCATTTTAGCATACCATATATATTTATGCAAGCATTTTTTGAAAAAACTGCTGTATTTCAGGAATAATATGGCAGTCTGGGGAAATAATAAGGCGTGTATAAAGTTTAGAGCAGGAAAGGAAGATATTATGACAGTGGATTTTAAAACAAGCCAGACAAAGGATAATCTGATGCGTGCATTCGCAGGAGAGAGCCAGGCCAGAAACAGATACACATTTGCAGCATCTCAGGCCAAAAAAGAAAAACTTCAGGTGATTGAAGCAGTATTTCGTTTTACTGCTGATCAGGAGCGTCAGCATGCAAGGGTTTTTTACAGTTACTTAAAGGAACTTGCAGGACAGACAATTACCGTGGACGGCGGATATCCGGTAGACATTTATCCTGATGTGAAAGACCTGTTAAGGGCAGCACAGCACAATGAATACGAAGAGCATGATGATGTCTACAAGAAATTTGGTGAAGTGGCTAAGGAAGAAGGATTCCATAAAGTTGCGGGCGCCTTTCATATGATTGCTGAAATTGAAAAGACTCACGGGGACCGCTTTAAAAAATTTGCTGATTATATGGATGAGAATAAGCTGTTTGTCTCTGACGTGGAGGAAGGCTGGATGTGCCTGGAGTGCGGTTTTATATACCAGGGCAAGGAAGCGCCGGAAAAATGCCCTGTCTGCAGCCATGACCAAGGATATTTTATCAGGCTTTCGCTGGCCCCCTACCAGGACTAATCATTTAACAGAGACATGCCAGCCTGCATACAGTATGATAATGAATTTCACTGCCTGAATTGTTTCAGGGGGCGGGTGTGGGATATGAAGATAAAAGCCGGACCTGAAAATGATAGCCGGAAAATTGCCATGAGGGTATCAACAGTAAGCATTGCCGGGAATGTTATCCTGTCACTGTTTAAATTATTCGCAGGGGTAGCGGCAAATTCCGGCGCCATGGTCTCAGATGCAGTCCACTCGGCATCTGATGTATTCAGCACTGTTATCGTGATGATCGGTATCAAATTTGCGAATAAAGCATCAGATAAAGAGCATCAGTACGGGCATGAGCGGATGGAATGTGTGGCTGCGGTCATACTCGCTGTGATCCTGTTTGGAACAGGACTGGGAATAGGGTACCGGGGAGCAGTTAAGATCTTTTACGATACGGGCAAAGAGCTTGCAGTTCCGGGAACACTTGCCCTTGCTGCGGCAGTCATATCTATAGCTGTCAAAGAAGCCATGTACTGGTATACAAGGGCTGCGGCGAAAAAGATCCGCTCCGGAGCACTGCTGGCGGATGCATGGCATCACAGGTCAGATGCCCTGTCCTCCGTCGGAAGCTTTGCGGGCATCTTCGGGGCGAGGCTGGGATATCCTGTGCTGGACCCTGCAGCAAGTATTGTCATCTGTGTATTCATCCTGAAAGCAGCGTGCGGCATATTTGCAGATGCGATCGGGAAGATGACAGACAAAGCCTGTGATGATGAAATTGTGGAGGAAATCAGGGATGTTATCCTCTCACAGAGCGGAGTGCTTGGGATAGACCAGCTGAAGACGCGCCTTTTTGGCGCCAGGATCTATGTGGATGTGGAGATCAGAGCAGACGGCAATGAGACACTGAAGAGGGCGCATGAGACAGCTGAGAAGGTACATGGCGCCATTGAAGAACATTTTCCGGATGTCAAACACTGTATGGTACATGTAAATCCTGAAGAAAACCATGCTCAGGACAGATGAAGAGGGATGGGGGAAGTACGTCTCCTGCGGAGTGCGGGAACTATTATCACAAATGATCTAAAAAAACAATTAACAGCTTCTGGGAGAATTAGCCTTTTCAGAAGCTGTTTTATATGTTATACTAATTGATGATTAACGGGAAAAAGTGAAAATGTACGCGATACACGGACATCAAACAGGCCTTTGAAGACAGGGGGCAGAGAATGGATATCAGACAGAAGATGGATTGTAAAACAGCACAGCAGATGATTACTTCTTATATAAAGAGGGAGCTGACAGACAGAGAGCTGGAGGGCTTCATAGAGCATATCCGGGAATGCAAGGAATGCTATGAAGAGCTTGAGATATATTTCACGATCCACTTTGCCCTGCAAAAGCTGGATGAGGATAAAAATGTCTCCTATAATATACAGAAGATGCTGAAAGATGATCTGAAAGCATCGGAGCGCAGGGTACACCGCAGGAGGGTGGCCAGATATTATAAATATGCGCTTGTCATCCTGGCACAGTCGGTCCTGATCCTGGCGCTTCTGACCAGGCTCCAGTACTGGGGTGAGGGATCTATGAAGAAAACTACTGTATATTCGCTTTTTCACGGAGGCCCGGGTGAGATAGAACAGCCTGTGCCGGAGACAAGGAAGCAGACTGAAAAAGAGACAGAGAAAGCTGCGGAGGAGACGCAGATACAGGCTGAGACGGAGAGACAGACGGAGAAACGCACAGAAGCTGTAAAAAAGACAGAAAAGATGATAGAGAAAGAAACTCAGACAGGTTTAAATGAAGACAAGCCGGCAGCAGCACAAAACAGCATAGAGAGCATAAAGCCGGAGGAGTCATCCATAATATATGAAAAGCCAAGGAAACAGCCTGGAAGCAGGCCCGTTTCAGGAAATTGAGTCATGACCAGAAAAAGTGAGGAGACAGCAGCAGGAAATATGAGTGAAAAGATAGTATTGATTGATGGACACAGTATATTAAACAGGGCATTCTATGGAATTCCGGATCTTACTAACGGGGAAGGGCTGCATACAAATGCCGTATACGGATTTTTGAATATTATGTTCAAGATCCTGGATGAGGAGAAGGCACAGTATCTGGCAGTAGCTTTTGATCTTAAAGCCCCTACCTTCAGGCACAAGATGTTTGAAGCGTATAAGGGGACGAGAAAGCCCATGCCTGAGGAACTTCACCAGCAGGTACCTGTGATGAAAGAGATGCTGACAGCCATGAAGGTACCTCTGCTTATGAAGGAGGGATACGAAGCTGATGACCTGCTGGGCACCGTGGCAAAGCGCGCGGAAGCAGAAGGCCTGGATGTCTCCATCGTGTCAGGGGACAGGGATCTTCTGCAGCTGGCTACTGATAAGACTAAAATACGGATACCCAAGACAAAACGCACAGGAACGGAAATCGAGGATTACAATGCGGTGGAGGTCAAAGAGAAATATCTGGTGACCCCTAAAGAGTTTATAGATGTAAAAGCCCTTATGGGAGATGCCTCAGATAATATACCGGGAATACCTGGCGTGGGAGAAAAGACGGCTACAAAGATCATAGCAGAGTACGGTTCTATTGAGAATGCTTACGGACATCTGGAGGAGATCAAGCCGAATAAGGCAAGAGAGTCACTAAGAGAACATTATGATATGGCACAGCTCTCCAAGACACTGGCAGCCATCGATACGGACAGCCCTGTGGAGTTTTCGCTTGAGGAGGCCAGACTGGGGGATCTTTACACAGAGGAAGCATTTGAGCTGTGCAAGAGACTGGAATTTAAAAACCTGCTGGCCAGATTTAACTGTGACGGCCCAAAGAACAGCGTGTCAGGTCATTTTAAGAAAATAACAGACACAGCAGCAGCTGATGAAATATTTGAAAGTGCACTAAATGCTGATATCCTGGGATTCCAGCTCCTGATCTGGCAGAAGCAGATTCAGGGCCTGGCAGTCTGTTATGGGGAAGAAGATATTTATTACCTTCCTGTACAGGGGGCCATGACGGCAGAGTATCTGACAGGCAGGCTGGAGCAGGCGGCAGGCAGTGCAAAAATGTCAGGCACTATAAATCTGAAGGAGGAGCTGTCCTTCATCAGGATCCCTGACAGGAAAAGAGTGGTTGATGAGGCCATTGCCGCATATCTGATCAATCCCCTTAAGGATACTTACACTTATGATGATCTGGCGAAAGAATACCTGCAGATGATAGTGCCTTCCAGGATGGAACTGCTGGCTAAGGGCGGTTATGATCCGGAAAGGGAGGAGACTGCCGCATGCGCAGGGTATATGGCATATGTGGCTTTTGCCTGTGCGATTCCTGTCCAGGACAGATTAAAAGAGCTTGATATGTTCAAATTGTTTACAGACATAGAAATGCCTCTTGTGTATACCCTTTACGACATGGAAAAGGCCGGAATCATGGTAAATGCGGAGGAACTGAAGGCATATGGAGACAAGCTGACAGGCAGGATCGGCGAGCTGGAGGAGAGTATCTGGGCGCAGGCCGGGGAAAAATTCAATATTAATTCCCCCAAGCAGCTGGGAGTTATTTTATTTGAGAAGCTTAAGCTGCCCGGGGGCAAGAAGACAAAAAGCGGGTTTTCCACAGCGGCAGACGTGCTGGATAAGCTGGCGGATGAATATCCTATAGTGTCTCTGATATTGGAATACAGGCAGCTTACAAAGCTGAAGTCCACTTATGCGGACGGGCTGGCTGTGTATATTACAGAAAACGGCAGGATCCACAGCAGCTTCAACCAGACTATAACTGCCACCGGCCGTATCAGCAGCACGGAGCCAAATCTTCAGAATATCCCTGTGAGGATGGAGCTGGGCAGAGAGATCAGGAAGGTATTCATTCCCAGCCCGGGATTTATATTCGTGGATGCAGACTACTCTCAGATAGAGCTGAGGGTGCTGGCTCATATTTCAGGGGACAAGACACTGATCGATGCTTACAGGCAGGCCCAGGACATACACAGGATCACT
Source organism: Murimonas intestini (assembly GCA_003148945.1). Classification (GTDB taxonomy): domain Bacteria; phylum Bacillota; class Clostridia; order Lachnospirales; family Lachnospiraceae; genus Murimonas; species Murimonas intestini. Next base: position 358,359 of record QGGY01000005.1, read on the forward strand.
GCATCCCAGGTGTTCCATATCCCGTTTGATGAAGTGACTCCTCTTCAGAGAAGGAATGCCAAGGCGGTAAATTTTGGTATAGTTTACGGCATCAGCTCTTTTGGCTTGAGCCAGGATCTGAGTATCACAAAGAAAGAGGCTGCTGAATATATAAACAAGTATTTTGAGACATATCCCCGCATTAAGCAGTTTCTGGATGAAACAGTGGAGAATGCCAAGAAAGAAGGATATGTGACAACTCTGTTTGGCCGCAGGAGGCCGGTGCCGGAACTCTCATCCAGTAATTTCATGCAGCGTTCCTTCGGTGAACGTGTGGCAATGAATGCGCCTATACAGGGGACGGCGGCTGATATCATCAAGATCGCGATGATCAGGGTAAATGAGCGGATGAAAAACGAGGGACTCCTCTCCAGGCTGATCCTTCAGGTTCACGATGAACTGCTTGTAGAGGCGGCAGCCGAAGAGGCGGAACATGTAAAAGAAATACTCAGGGAAGAGATGCAGGGCGCGGCCGACCTGGCTGTCAGGCTGGAAATAGATATGCACACGGGAGCAAACTGGTATGAGGCAAAATAAGATAAAGGTACTTGGAATAACAGGGGGAATCGGCACAGGCAAAAGCACTGTGCTGGATTACATAGGCAAGATGTACCATGCAAGGGTCATCCAGGCGGACCAGGCGGCTCACCTGCTGATGGAACCGGGGCAGGTCTGTTATTATAAAATTGTGGAGAGCTTCGGGAGCGGCATACTCCGGGGTGACCAGAAGATAGACAGGGAAAAGATGGCAGCAGTCGTATTTTCCGACAAAGAAAAACTTAAGAGGCTTAACCAGATAGTCCATCCGGCTGTAAAGGAATATATAATCGCCGAGATCAAAAGAGAGCGCGGGAACGGAACTGTTCCGTTTATAGTGCTGGAGGCAGCGCTTCTTATTGAAGACCATTATGAGAGTATTTGTGATGAATTCTGGTATGTCTACGCAGATGAGGACGTGAGGAGGCAGCGCCTGATGCAGTATAGAGGATATACGGCTGAGAAGGTAAAGCAGGTCATGAAAAACCAGCTGCGTGAAAATGTATTCCGGCAGCATTGTCAATTTGTGATTGACAACAGCAGCAATATTGTAGAAAATACATATGAACAAATTGACAGGGGACTGATAGAACATGAATTTTTGTAGTATAACCAGCGGCAGCAGCGGTAACTGTATTTACGTGGGCTCGGAAAAGACGAGCCTGCTCATTGATGCGGGCGTAAGCGGCAAGCGGATCGAGGCAGGGCTTAATGCAATTGACAGGACTTCTAAGGAGATAGACGGTATTCTGATAACACATGAGCATTCAGACCATATAAAAGGGCTGGGCGTGCTGGCCAGAAAGTATAATATCCCGATCTACGCCACACAAGGGACGATAGCTGCCATTAAATCCATCAGCTCACTGGGCAGGATAGATGAACAGCTCTACTGTCCCATCGAGGCTGATCAGACTTTTGACATCTCTGACTTAAGGATCTCGCCATTTGCAATATCACATGACGCTGCACAGCCTGTTGCATACAGGGTGGAGCACGGCGGTTCAGCGGTCGGCGTGGCGACGGATTTGGGGGTCTACAATGACTATACAGTGGAGCATTTAAGAAATCTGGATGCAGTGCTCATTGAGGCGAACCACGATATTAATATGCTGCAGGTGGGAAGTTATCCATATCCCTTAAAGCAGCGTATCCTGGGGAACCGGGGTCATCTCTCGAATGAGAACGCAGGCAGGCTTTTGTGCGAGATCCTGCACGACAGGCTGAAGACTGTATTCCTCGGGCATCTGAGCAAGGAGAATAACTATGAAGAGCTGGCCTATGAGACCGTGTGCGCTGAAGTGACATTGGGTGATAATCCATACAGGGCAAATGATTTTCCAATCATGGTGGCAAAGCGGGACTGCAATTCACCTATGGTGGCAGTATAAGCAATACATAATATAAATTCCAGAATAAAAAGGAGAAAGCTATGAAGAAAACAATCATCACAGTAGTAGGAAAAGACACAGTTGGAATTATTGGAAGAGTGTGTACATATCTGGCAGAGAATAATGTCAATATTCTTGATATCTCCCAGACGATCGTACAGGGATACTTTAATATGATGATGATCACGGACACTAACAGCTCCAAAAAAGAATTCGGTGACCTTGCAAAGGCGCTGGAACAGCTGGGTGAGGAGATCGGTGTTTCTATCCGCTGCCAGCATGAGGATATCTTCAACAAGATGCACCGCATCTGATCAGGAATCAAAGAAGCATAGAATACGAGAAGCAGAAAGGAAACATCTATCATGATAAACATGTTTGAAGTCAATGAGACGAATAAGATGATCACCCAGGAGAATCTGGATGTCCGCACGATCACCCTGGGCATCAGCCTTCTGGATTGTGCAGATTCAGACCTGGAAAAGGTTGCAAAAAAAATCTATGATAAAATCACCACTGTTGCTAAGGACCTGGTGAAGACAGGTCAGGAGATAGAGAGAGAATACGGGATTCCGATTGTTAACAAGAGGATATCTGTTACTCCAATTGCTCTGGTGGGCGGCAGTGCCTGCAAGACACCGGAGGATTACGTAGTCCTGGCGAAGACCCTTGACCGGGCGGCAAAGGAAGTGGGTGTTAACTTTATCGGCGGATACTCAGCTCTGGTTTCAAAAGGGATGACAAAAAGTGATGAAAACCTTATCCGTTCTATCCCTCAGGCTCTGGCATGCACTGAGAGGGTCTGCAGTTCCGTGAATCTGGGATCCACAAAATGCGGGATCAATATGGACGCTGTCAGGCTTATGGGAGACATCATCCTTGAGACAGCTGAATATACAAAAGAAAATGATTCTCTGGGATGCGCCAAGCTTGTAGTGTTCTGCAATGCACCTGATGACAACCCCTTCATGGCGGGGGCCTTCCACGGGGTTACAGAAGCTGATGCTATTATAAATGTGGGAGTCAGCGGACCGGGAGTGGTAAAGACGGCCCTGGAACAGGTCAGAGGAGAGAGCTTTGAAGTGCTCTGCGAGACGATAAAAAAGACTGCGTTTAAGGTAACACGTGTGGGACAGCTGGTGGCGCAGGAAGCTTCCAAAAGGCTGGGTATCCCCTTCGGTATCCTGGATCTGTCCCTGGCGCCAACGCCGGCTATAGGAGACAGTGTGGCAGACATCTTATGCGAAATAGGCCTGGAGTTTGCCGGAGCGCCTGGAACCACAGCTGCGCTGGCACTGCTTAATGACCAGGTGAAGAAAGGCGGAGTCATGGCGTCTTCCTACGTGGGAGGCTTGAGCGGCGCTTTCATTCCTGTCAGCGAGGATCAGGGCATGATCGATGCTGTTCAGGCAGGAGCGCTCAGTCTGGAGAAACTGGAAGCCATGACATGTGTCTGCTCAGTGGGACTTGATATGATCGCGATACCTGGCAGCACAAAGGCAACTACCATCTCAGGCATTATTGCAGATGAGATGGCTATCGGTATGGTGAATCAGAAGACTACGGCTGTCCGCCTGATCCCTGTTATCGGCAAGGATGTGGGAGAGATCGTACAGTTCGGCGGACTTCTGGGATATGCGCCCATCATGCCGGTGAACCAGTATTCCTGTGATGCATTTGTAAACAGAACGGGAAGGATACCGGCGCCTATACACAGCTTTAAGAATTAAAAATATGGCCCGGCCTTCTGGGAGAATTCCCGGAGAGCCGGGCTATTTTCACACAATAACAGGCGATATCCTGTACTCATTATAAATATGCCCGGGACTCTTTGCCTGGCAGATACAGTGGTATATCTCAGATGCCCTGATATCTTTCTGAAGCATCTGCAGGCCGTGGTCATGCAGCTGGGAAGCTGCATCTGCGACTTTTGTGATCAGAGGCAGGTTTCCTGATGTCTTGATCTCCCTCAGAAGAGGTGAGGCGCTTTTTTTAAAGCCAAGGATGCGGGCATAGGGAACCTCAAAAGTGAGGCCATCCCGTCTGATATCTGATGTGCGGATATCCAGAAGGAGATGGAGGAGGCAGCGCCTGACTCTTGTGAGAGTTACCTGCTTTGTTTTCAGCAGTGACAGAAATTCTGCGTAACCAGTATATTCAGGAAGCAGATTCATGATCCTGCGGGCCAGATCAGGCGTCATATCCAGGAAAGGCATCAGGTCATCAGGTGAGGAGGCCTGCAGAAGCCTGTAATGAATGATCTGTGAGAAGTCTTCCTCAGATACCAGCCTCCCTGCGCTGTACAGCTTTCTGAGCAGGGAAAGTGAGCAGTCAGGGAGCTGGGAAGATAAGTTGTCAGGGAAAACGTCACTTACTGCGAGCGCATTCCTGACTGCTGAAGCTGAAGCAAAAGCAGCGGTGTCCCCGGCGCCGGAGGGAAGCTGAAGATTATGATAGCCGCTGCCCTTGCGGGGGATGGTGACAGGCTGTATCCTGCTGTTGTTTGCCAGCAGAGCTCTGCAGTATTCCGCCCCCAGTATATTATTTGGTGAATCAAGTATTTTTGAGGATAATGAAGATTCGGATGAAAGGCAGGCTGACAGAGCTTCCTTCCTGGCGGCGGGAAAGGTCATCCCTTCCTTCTGGGCTTTTCTGAGGGCTGCCCGGTAGACAGGGGGCTCCTTAAGAAGGATAGAGGCACACTCCATAAGAGCTGATGCATCCCCGCATTCACTGCCAAAGGACAGGAAATCAATGACGCCCAGGCCGTCCAGCAAAGCCAGGGCTCCGCCTGCAAAGTATTCGGCAGATGCACATGAGAAGCAGGCGGGCAGTTCCAGAACAAGGTCTGCGCCGCCGCATAAGGCCATCCTGGTCCTTGTATATTTATCGGCAAGCGCAGGGCCTCCGCGCTGCACGAAGTCTCCGCTCATGACAACCACAACATATCCGGCTCCTGTAAGGCGTCTGGATTCCCGTATATGATAGAGGTGGCCATTGTGGAATGGGTTATATTCTGCTATGATACCGACTGTTTTCATTTTAGGCTCCATTTCTTAATTTAATCATTATAATTATAGCCCAGAAAGGGCTGCGTGTACATCAAAAGATACAAGTGGGGAGGTTGAAATTCCCAGTTGATAGGGCTATAATAAATCTGAAAATATAACTGGTTAGTACAAAAACTGCATGCAGACGGCAGGATGGGATGAAAAGTTTGTTAAAATTTTAATTATATTGTTAAGATTTCACCTATCATGTATAATAGAAAGTAACTATCCAGACACTGAACAGTTATAACAAAAAGTAACGTTAACACGAAAGGAGTCAGAAATCATGGGATTTATTGACGTAATCAAAGAAAGGGCAAAAGCAAACAAAAAAACGATTGTTTTGCCGGAAACAGAAGACCGCAGGACTTATGAGGCGGCAGCCCAGATCCTGAAAGAAGGGATCGCGGACATCATCCTGGTAGGAAGCGAAGAAGATGTTAAAAAAGGAAGCGAAGGTCTTGACCTCACAGGGGTTCAGATCGTTGACCCGGCTGTTTCTGAAAAGACAGCAGCCTATATTGACAAGCTTGTTGAATTAAGACAGAAAAAAGGAATGACACCGGAGCAGGCAAAAGAGATCCTTCTTAACCAGTACCTGTACTATGGCGTCATGATGGTAAAGATGGGTGATGCAGACGGTATGGTTTCCGGTGCATGCCATTCTACAGCTGATACATTAAGGCCGTGCCTTCAGATACTGAAGACAAAGCCGGGCACAAAGCTGGTAAGCGCATTTTTCCTGATGGCTGTTCCTGACTGTGAATATGGCGCAGACGGTACATTTATCTTTGCTGACTGCGGTCTGAACCAGAACCCGAATCCGGAAGAGCTGGCTGCTATTGCAGGATCTTCAGCAGAGTCCTTCAAGCTTCTTGTAGAGAAAGAGCCTGTTGTGGCTATGCTTTCACACTCCACAATGGGAAGCGCTAAGCATGCTGATGTGGACAAGGTAGTTGAGGCAGTGAAGATTGCAAAAGAACAGTATCCTGATCTGAAGCTGGATGGGGAATTCCAGCTGGATGCTGCTATCGTTCCGAGCGTAGGCGCTTCAAAAGCACCGGACAGCCCTGTGGCAGGGAAGGCCAATGTGCTGATGTTCCCGGATCTGGATGCAGGAAATATCGGATATAAGTTAGTGCAGAGACTTGCAAAGGCGGAAGCTTACGGACCTATCACACAGGGTATTGCAAAACCTGTCAATGACCTGTCAAGAGGCTGTTCAGCAGCAGATATCGTAGGGGTAGTAGCCATTACATCTGTACAGTGCCAGGCAGAATAAGGTTGTAACGGGATATACGGCGTTTATACTGCAGCGCGGGGCATGCGCTGCTAAAAATATGAGAGATCAAAAATGGAGGTATTTTTGAAATGAACGTATTAGTTATCAATTGCGGAAGTTCTTCACTGAAATATCAGCTGATTAACTCTGAGACAGAAGCAGTATTGGCTAAGGGGCTTTGCGAAAGGATCGGCATCGAAGGCAGCCGCCTTGTGTACCAGCCGGCAGGCGGGGAAAAGGAAATTACAGAGAGCCCGATGCCTACTCATAAAGAAGCTATCCAGATGGTACTGGATGCTCTTGTAAATGAAAAATCAGGTGTTATCGCCAGCCTTTCAGAGGTTGGAGCCGTAGGACACAGGGTTGTGCACGGCGGTGAAAAATTCGCATCCAGCGCTGTTATTACAGAAGAAATGCTCGCAGCAGTGGAAGAATGCAACGATCTTGCACCTCTTCACAATCCGGCAAACCTTATTGGTATCCGCGCATGCCAGGAACTGATGCCGAACGTACCCATGGTTGGAGTGTTTGACACAGCCTTCCATCAGACAATGCCTGAGAAAGCTTATATGTACGGTCTTCCATATGAGTACTACAAGAAATATAAAATCAGAAGATACGGTTTCCACGGTACATCACACAGCTTTGTATCTAAAGAGCTGGCCAGCTTCCTGGGTCTGGACATCAACAATTCCAAGATCATCGTATGCCATCTCGGAAACGGAGCTTCCGTATCAGCAGTGGTGAACGGTAAGTCAGTAGACACTTCCATGGGCCTGACACCTCTTGAAGGGCTTGTGATGGGAACACGTTCCGGTGACATTGATCCTGCTATCCTGGAGTTTTTAGCTCATAAGGAAAATATGGATATTGATGAGCTGATGAGCATGCTGAACAAAAAATCAGGTGTTTACGGACTTTCTGATTATATTTCAAGTGATTTCCGCGATCTTGAGGATGCTGCTGAAAAAGGTGATGAGAATGCCATCCGTGCGAGAGCTGTCTTCAACTACAGAGTTGCCAAATATATCGGCGGCTATGTGGCAGCTATGAACGGAGTTGATGCAATCGCATTTACAGCCGGACTTGGTGAGAATGATACTCTTGTCCGCAGGGATATCATGGCTTATTTAGGATATCTGGGAATCGAGCTGGATGAAGAGAACAACAAGCTCCGCGGTAAGGATGTCCTTATTTCCACACCAGATTCCAAGGTCAAAGTCGCAGTTATCCCGACAAATGAAGAACTTGCTATCTGCCGTGAAACAGTTGCGCTGATTTAAACAGAAATACAGGGGATGGGTGTACTGCCCATCCCTTAAATTTGGCTGTTGGGGATGGTATTTTTATCAAGAAAAAATACTTGACAAACAATAATGCCGTCTGTATAATAATACAAGTATGGATAGGAGATGTGTGAGATGATTGACCTGACAAAAGTTTTAAATAGTGATGGTAAAGAAATTCATGCAGAAGAAATGATTGGTTTTGAGACTTTTGTTTCAAGGCTGGGCGAATTTCCTATCACAAGCAGCACACCGGTATCCCTCACGATCAAGAATAAAGGGAATCAGGAACTGCAGTTAAGCGGCATGGTAACTCTACATGTATTGATACCGTGCAGCCGGTGTCTGGAGGACGTCGATACTGAATTTGTAATCGAGTTTGACAAAGAGCTTGATATGAAGATGGATGACGGCGAAAGACAGAAGGCGCTTGATGAACACAGCTATATAGAAGGTTATAACCTGGATGTGGATGAGCTTGTCTATGGTGAGATTTTGGTCAATTGGCCCGTTAAGGTACTGTGTAAAGAGGACTGCAAGGGAATCTGCAGTGTCTGCGGAACAAACCTGAACCTGTCGACTTGTAGCTGTGAGACCACAGATTTAGATCCTAGAATGGCCAAAATCCGTGATATCTTTAGTAAATTTAAGGAGGTGTAAACCATGTCAATCTGTCCAAAGAATAAATCTTCCAAAGGAAGAAGAGACAAGAGAAGAGCTAACTGGAAAATGACTGCTCCGAACTTGGTAAAGTGCAGCAAATGCGGCGAACTTATGTTGTCTCACAGAGTATGTAAGAACTGTGGAACATACAACAAAAAAGAAATTGTATCTGTAGAAGACTAATTTGGTACTCTTTTTGCAACTGGTCAGGTACTGGACAGTTACACTTTTTTAGCATCTCTGGCGAGATGCTTTTTTTCTGGCACTGAATTCGTAAAACAGGTATTGATTTTCTGAATGATGTTTAGTATATTAGTCTATAGATATACGAGGAGGAATTATTATGCAGGAAAGAGTAAAGGTTGTGGTCGATGCCATGGGCGGAGACAACGCGCCTGCCGAGATCGTTAAGGGAGCCGTAGAGGCAGTAAATGAAAGAAAAGACATCAAAGTGTTCCTGACAGGCAGAAAGCCTGTGGTCGATGCCCAGCTGCAGAATTACACCTACGACAAGGACCAGATTGAAGTGGTGGATGCGCAGGAGGTGATCGAGACTGCAGAACCGCCTGTAGTAGCGATTCGCAAGAAAAAGAATTCTTCCATTGTCGTAGGTCTGAATATGGTGAAGAAAAAGGAAGCAGATGCATTTGTCTCTTCCGGAAGCACCGGGGCTGTACTGGTCGGCGGCCAGCTGATCGTAGGGCGTATCAAGGGAATTGAAAGACCGCCTCTGGCGCCTCTTATCCCTACGAAAAATGGTGTTGCGCTTCTGGTGGACTGCGGGGCAAATGTGGATGCCAGGCCATCACATCTGGTTCAGTTCGCCAAAATGGGATCTATCTATATGGAAAATGTAGTAGGCGTCAAGAATCCCAAAGTCGGCATTGTGAACATCGGCGCTGAAGAAGAAAAAGGAAATGCGCTGGTGAAGGGGACATATCCGCTGCTGAAAGAATGTAAGGACATTAATTTTGTAGGCAGCATAGAAGCAAGGGATATTCCGTCGGGTGCCTGTGACGTAGTTGTGTGTGAAGCCTTTGTGGGGAATGTGATCCTGAAACTTTATGAAGGCGTTGGGGCTACGTTGATCAGCAAGGTCAAGGAAGGCATGATGGGCAGCCTGCGCTCAAAGATCGGAGCGCTGCTTGTAAAGCCAGCCTTAAAGGCTACGCTGAAATCTTTCGACGCAAGCCAGTATGGCGGAGCACCGCTGTTAGGACTCAATGGGCTTGTAGTCAAATCACACGGCAGTTCAAAGTCCGTGGAGATAAAGAACTCTATTATTCAGTGTGTCCAGTTTACACGACAGGGCATCAGTGAAAAAATAAGAGAAAATATTATTTTAAGTGCAGAAGATGACAGCACTGAAAATTAAAGAGAGGATTTGGTACTATGGAATTTGAAAAGTTACAGAAAATAATCGCAGAGGTATTAAACGTTGATACGGAGGAAATCACATTAGACACTACATTTGTGGATGACCTCGGAGCTGATTCACTGGATGTATTCCAGATCATTATGGGAATTGAAGAAGAATTTGACATTGAGATCCCGAATGAAGAAGCTGAAAAAATCGTGACGGTGGGCGATGCCGTAGAGCAGATTAAGAACGCTGTAAACTAATTTCAGAACTTGCGCAGAAAGGGTGCTGCAGTGCAGCACCCTTTTGACTTATGTGAACAGGGAGGAATATTATGCATTATAACTGGATGCCGGAAGAGCTGGAAGAGAGGGCGGAGTATGTTTTTCAGGATAAAGCGCTTCTTTTTCAGGCAATGACACACAGCTCTTTTGCCAACGAACATAAATATGAGCGTACAAAAGACAATGAGAGGCTGGAATTTTTGGGAGATGCGGTGCTGGAGATCATCAGCAGTGAATTTCTTTTTTTGAATTATCCCAAAATGCCGGAGGGGGATCTGACAAAGCTGAGGGCCAGTATCGTATGTGAACCAACACTGGCGGTCTGTGCCAGGGAACTGGGGATCGACAAGTATCTGCTTTTAGGAAAAGGTGAAGAGCACACTGGAGGAAGGAACAGGGACTCAATTGTTTCTGACGCGATGGAAGCTCTGATCGGTGCAATTTATTTAGATGGAGGTTTTGTTAATGCAAAAGAGTTCGTTCAGAAGTATATCCTGACAGATATAGAACACAAAAAGCTCTTTTATGATAGCAAGACAATTCTCCAGGAAATAGTCCAGAGAGATTATAAGGAAGACGAGATCAGCTATGTGCTTATAGGAGAGGAAGGGCCGGACCACGACAAGACCTTCATTATTCAGGTGAAAATAGGCGCTGTGCCGGTGGGACAGGGCTCAGGAAGGACGAAAAAGGCTGCAGAGCAGGCAGCCGCTTACCAGGCGATAATTGCTTTGAAAGGAAAATAAAGACAGATGTATTTAAAAAGCTTGGAAGTACAGGGATTTAAATCCTTTGCAAATAAAATTGTTTTTAAATTCCACAATGGGATCACCGGCATCGTAGGGCCCAACGGAAGCGGTAAAAGCAACGTGGGCGATGCGGTACGCTGGGTGCTGGGCGAGCAGAGTGCAAAACAGCTCCGCGGCGCCAGCATGCAGGATGTCATCTTTTCAGGGACAGAAAACAGAAAGCCCCTTGGTTTCGCTTCTGTGGCCATCACCCTGGATAATTCTGACCATCAGCTGCCTGTGGAGTACCAGGAGGTCACGGTTACCAGAAGGGTATACCGCTCCGGTGAGAGTGAATACCTGATCAATGGAGCTGCCTGCAGGTTAAAGGATGTAAATGAGCTTTTTTACGATACAGGTATTGGCAAAGAAGGGTATTCCATAATTGGACAGGGCCAGATAGAGAAGATCCTGAGCGGAAAACCTGAGGAGCGCAGGGAGCTTTTTGACGAAGCGGCAGGGATCGTGAAGTTTAAGAGGAGGAAGGCTACGGCCCAAAAAAAGCTGGAGGATGAGAAGCAGAATCTGGTCCGTGTAAATGATATCCTCTCAGAACTCACAAAGCAGCTGGGGCCGCTGGAGAGACAGGCAGAGACAGCCAGGATCTATCTGAAGAAAAAAGAGCAGCTGAAATCTCTTGACGTTAATATGTTCCTTCTGGATATGGATCAGATAAAACAGCAGCTTGCTGGGGCAGAGGAAAAGTACTCTGCTGCGCAGGAGCAGCTGGCTGCAACAAGGCAGGAATATGAAGGCACAAAAGAAAAATATGACGAGCTGGAAGATAAGCTGGAGGCGCTGGCCGGACGCATCGAGGATGAGAAGGAACGGGCGAACAAGAACGAGCTGCTTAAACAGCAGCTGGAGGGACAGATAAATGTCCTCACTGAGCAGATCAATACAGCAGAGCAGAATAAAGTAAGACTGGCGGCCAGGGCCGGAAGCATCAAAAAAGACCTGGAAGAAAAAGAGGCACAAAAAGAAGCCTCCATGGAAGAGGCGCGCGGCTTAAAGGCAGAGCTTGAGAAGGCCAGGGCAGAGGAAGCTGTGAGCATGGAAGAGGGCGATGCCCTCACCGTGGAGATAGACAGCCTGAAGGAACAGATAGAAAGCGCCAAGAGCGGTATCATATCTCTAATGAATCAGCGGTCGGCAGCCAAGGTAAGAATGCAGCGATACGATACCATGCTGGAACAGATACAGATCAGGAAGGCAGAGCTTTCGCAGAAGATCTTAAGACTCAGAAGTGAGGAGATGGACCAGGAAGAGTCTCTGCAGGATCTGAAGCGGGAATACGATGAAGTTACAGCGGAGATAGACAGCCTGTGTGACAGGAATGACGGCTATGAAACAGAGCTCTCTGACCTGCAGGAAAAATTAAATGAGCTGAACAGGAATCTGGACGCAGGACAGCAGGCTTACCACAGGGAGTCCTCCAGGCTGGAATCTCTGAAGAATATTACAGAGAGATACGACGGCTATGGGAACAGTATCCGCAGGGTCATGGAGCAGAAGAGCAGGGAGCCGGGACTGCTGGGAGTAGTAGCGGATATCATCAAAGTGGAGAAATCCTACGAGATCGCCATTGAGACAGCGCTGGGAGGCAGTATACAGAATATTGTCACAGAGGATGAAGAGACTGCAAAGCGCATGATAGATTTCCTGAAGAGGAATAAATACGGCAGGGCTACATTTCTGCCGCTTACCAGCATTGGAAACAAAAATGGCTTCACCCAGAACAGGGCGCTCACTGAAAAAGGAGTCATCGGCCTGGCAAGCAGCCTGTCTGTCACAGAGCAGAAGTATGCAGGACTTAACCAGTATCTTTTGGGCAGGACTGTTGTAGTGGATAATATTGATAATGCAATAGCGCTTGCACGGAAATACCAGCACAGCCTGAGGATCGTTACACTGGAGGGTGAGTCCTTAAGCCCGGGCGGGTCCATGACAGGAGGAGCCTTTAAGAACTCCAGCAATCTTCTGGGACGCCGCAGGGAGATAGAGGAGCTGCAGGAAAATGTGGCCCTGCTTAGAAAAGAGATGGAGCAGGCGCAGCAGGAAATAGGCAGAGTCAGGAATAAGAGGAATGACCTGCGCACTAAAATCGTTGATCTAAATGAAGCGCTGAAGAAAAAATACATACAGCAGAATACAGCAAAGCTGGCTGTCTCCCAGATGGAGTCCAGAAGACAGGAGACTTCAGCAGGGTACGAGCAGCTTAAGAAGGAATCCAGGGAGATTGAGAACCAAGTTGTGGATATCGCACAGCAGCAGGATGAGATAAAAGAGGAACTGGATGTATTTCTGGAGCAGGAAAGAGAACTGCAGGAGAGTATCGGGGAGAGGCAGAAGGTGCTGGAGGAAAAGAGACAGCTGCGCATGGTCTCCAACCAGAATACGGAACGCCTCCACCTGCAGCTTGCCAATGTCTCTCAGAAAGAAGGATTTATCCGCCAGAATCTGGAAAGAATTAAAAAAGAGATGGACAGGCTTGGCGGGGAGCTTCAGGAGAATGAGAGAGAGGGCGCCCAGATCAGTCAGGAGACAGTTAAAAAGCAGAGCGATATTGCAGAAATCCAAAAGACGATCAGCGCTGCTGTAGACCAGGAAGGGACAGCCAGATCCCTGATGGAGGAGCTTCTGAAAGAGAAGGAGACCATGAATCAGTCCCACAAGGACTTTTTCAATAAAAGAGAAGAGCTTTCCGAACAAATCTCCCTGCTTGACAAAGAGAGCTTCCGCTTAAATACCCAGAAGGAGAAACTGGAAGAGGGAAAAGCCACACACATTAATTATATGTGGGAAGAATATGAGCTGACCCCTTCTGCGGCAGCTGAGCTGAAAAATGAAGAATACACAAACCAGGCCCAGCTGAAGAAGGACATTAACACTTTAAAGGCTGAAATCCGGGCCCTGGGCAATGTGAATGTGAATGCCATAGATGATTTCAGGGAGCTCTCAGAACGGCATGAATTTTTGAGTACCCAGCACGATGACCTGATAAAGGCCGAACAGGCTTTAATGGAAATTATAGAAGAGCTGGATGCAGGCATGAGATCTCAGTTTTCAGAGAAGTTCGCCCAGATACAGAGGGAATTCGACAAGGCGTTTAAGGAGCTTTTCGGCGGAGGGAAGGGTACCCTGGAGCTTGTGGAGGATGAAGATATCCTGGAAGCAGGTATCCGTATAGTATCCCAGCCCCCGGGCAAGAAACTTCAGAACATGATGCAGCTCTCCGGAGGAGAGAAGGCCCTGACAGCGATCGCCCTGCTTTTTGCCATACAGAACTTAAAGCCCTCGCCCTTCTGTCTCCTTGATGAGATCGAAGCCGCCCTGGATGAATCAAATGTGGGAAGGTATGCGAATTACCTGCACAAGTTGACAAAGAACACACAATTTATTATTATAACACATAGACGGGGAACAATGTCGGTGGCAGACAGGCTCTATGGCATCACAATGCAGGAGAAGGGGATATCGGCACTAGTATCCGTGAATCTGATAGAAGATGATTTGGATAAGTAGGAGGAAGACATGGAGGAAAAGAAGAAAGGTTTCTTTAAACGCCTGGTAGACGGACTGGCGAAGACAAGGGCAAACATCGTATGCGGCATTGACTCTATCTTCAGCGGCTTTTCCAGCATTGATGAAGATTTCTATGAAGAGATTGAAGAGATCCTTGTGATGGGTGACCTGGGAATCAATGCTACAACTGCAATAATAGAAGATTTGAAGGCGAAAGTTAAGGAACAGAAAATTAAGGATCCCATTTTATGCAAGCAGCTGCTCATAGACAGTATCAAGCAGCAGATGAACGTGGGGGAGACAGCTTATGAATTTGAAAATAAGACTTCAGTTGTCCTTGTCATTGGCGTAAATGGTGTGGGTAAGACGACAAGTGTGGGAAAACTGGCAGGAAAGCTGAAGGACCAGGGCAAAAGGGTCATATTGGCTGCAGCAGATACCTTCAGGGCAGCGGCAGGCGAACAGCTCACTGAGTGGGCTAACAGGGCAGGCGTGGAGATCATAGGCGGTCAGGAGGGCTCAGACCCGGCTTCAGTAGTATACGACGCGGTGGCAGCGGCGAAGGCACGCCATGCGGATGTGCTTCTCTGTGATACAGCCGGACGGCTCCACAATAAAAAGAACCTCATGTCTGAGCTGGGAAAGATAAACAGGATCCTGGAGCGGGAGTATCCGGAAGCCTACAGGGAGACTCTTGTAGTCTTAGACGGGACAACGGGACAGAATGCCCTTGCACAGGCCAGACAATTTAAGGAAGTGGCGGATATCACAGGTATTATCCTGACAAAACTGGACGGCACGGCAAAAGGGGGGATCGCAGTGGCGATCCAGTCTGAGCTGCATATACCTGTAAAATATATCGGAGTAGGTGAGAGCATTGATGATCTCCAGAAATTCAATGCTGATGAATTTGTAAATGCGCTGTTCCATGTACAGGACGAGGACTAGATAAAGTCAGAAAGGTCGAAAGCTATGTTAACATTAGAGAAATTTGAAGAGGCTTCAGAGGTGGTAAAACAGGTCACTCAGGAGACAAAGCTGGTATACAGCCAGTATTTCAGCGAACAGACCGGAAATAAGGTGTATTTCAAGCCTGAAAATATGCAGCTGACAGGTGCATATAAGGTGAGAGGCGCCTATTATACGATCAGCACACTCAGCCAGGAGGAAAAGGACAAGGGCCTTATCACGGCTTCAGCCGGGAACCATGCCCAGGGAGTGGCATATGCCGCCAAGGCCTTTGGCGTAAAGGCTGTCATTGTCATGCCGACTACCACACCGCTGATCAAAGTAAACCGCACAAAGAGCTACGGAGCCGAGGTGGTGCTCTATGGTGATGTATATGACGAAGCCTGCGCCCATGCTTACGAGCTTGCTGATAAAGAGGGCTATACGTTTATCCATCCTTTTGACGATCTGAGAGTCGCTACAGGACAGGGAACTATTGCCATGGAGATCGTCAAGGAGCTTCCGCTTGTAGATTATATACTTGTGCCTGTTGGAGGAGGCGGACTGGCCACGGGTGTATCCACTTTGGCCAAGATGCTGAATCCGAATATCAAAGTCATCGGCGTGGAGCCTGCAGGCGCCAACTGCCTTCAGGTTTCAAGGAAGAATGGGAAGGTCACGACACTTCCGGGAGTGAATACAATTGCCGACGGTACCGCTGTCAAGACTCCGGGTGAGAAAATATTCCCGTATCTTGTGAAGAATCTGGATGATGTGATCACTGTTGAGGATGATGAGCTTGTGGTGGCATTCCTGGATATGGTGGAAAACCATAAGATGGTCGTGGAGAATTCCGGGCTACTGACTGTAGCAGCACTGAAGCACCTGGATGCACAGGGCAAGAAGGTCGTATCGGTGCTGAGCGGGGGCAATATGGATGTGATTACCATGTCAAGCGTTGTACAGCTGGGGCTTATCCAGAGGGACCGCATCTTTACAGTGTCTGTGCTCCTGCCTGACAAGCCGGGTGAGCTGGTCAATGTGGCCACTGTCATTGCGAATGAACAGGGAAATGTTATCAAGCTGGAACATAACCAGTTTGTAAGCACAAACAGGAATGCGGCAGTGGAGCTGCGGATCACTCTTGAAGCTTTTGGGACTGAGCATAAAGCGCGGATCGTGGAGGCATTAAACCAAAAAGGATACAGGCCGAAGCTTATACGGCCGAGTTTGTAAATCATGCAGGCTGTATACCGTTTTCTGAAAAAATATGTGGACCCATGGGCAAGGCTGGACAGTATCATTCCGCTGGCAAGCGCGTTTTTGTTTAATACCCTGATCTACTTTGGCACAAATTACCTGACAAGAGACTGGCATCACTATGACTTTACTCTTGAGATAGACAGGGCTGTCCCGTTTGTGCCCGGTTTTGTATGGATCTATTTAGGATGTTATATTTTCTGGATCGTTAACTACCTTATGGTGGGACATTTTGACAAGAAGCATTTTTATCAGTTTGTGACTGCTGACTATACTTCCAGGCTTGTATGCCTTATATTCTTCATCTTTCTGCCTACTACAAATATCAGGCCGGAGGTATTGGGGGATTCGGCAGCGAGCGGCCTGATGAGGTGGCTGTATGATGTGGACATGCCGTCTAACCTTTTCCCGTCGATCCATTGCCTGGTGAGCTGGTTCTGCTATATTGGAATCAGAGGAAGAAAAGAGATACCCAGGTGGTACCGGGCTTTTTCCTGTTTTTTTGCGTTGCTGGTAGCCGCTTCCACCCAATTTACAAAACAGCATTATATTGTGGATGTCATTGGCGGGATCGGCCTTGCAGAGCTCATGTTTTATCTGAGCAGGCGTTTCCAATATTATGAGATAATTAAGAAATTTTTTGAGAAAATTAATGGCAAGTTGTACAGATTGTTGCTAAAATCTTCTTGTGATGCAGATAATACTTCTGTGACATGAAATACGCTGCGCTATATGCGCAGTTAGGGAGAGAATACTTTGGAATTTATTAAAAAAAATAAGAAAAGCATCTTTCAGATAGCATTTCTTGTGCTGCTTATGGTACTGACCTTCTATGTACTGCTGAAGGATCAGGAGCTGGGCGTTATATGGGAGACGATCCTTAAGGTTAAAAAGCGTTATATATGGCTGGGCATTGCGCTGGTTATCATTTATGTGTGCAGCGAATCAGTGATCATCCATTACATGATGCATTCACTTAAGAAAAAGGTTCCCCTCACCCAGTGCATAAAATACAGTTTTATCGGCTTTTTCTACAGCTGTGTCACTCCGTCGGCAAGCGGAGGACAGCCGGCCCAGATATACTATATGAGCAAGGATAAGATCGAAGTGCCTGTATCGACGCTGGTACTCATGATCGTGACGATCACTTATAAGTTTGTCCTTGTGGTGGTGGGGATAGGAGTTCTCCTGTTCTGCCGTCCGCTGCTGGATAAATATATGAGTGCTACCAGATTCTTTCTGGATCTGGGCGTGCTGCTCAATGTAGGCTGTGTCGCCTTGATGTTTATTCTCATATTCAAGCCGAAACTGACAAAAAAGCTTATGCATCTCGGATTAAAGATACTGGAGAAATCCCGGATACTGAAGCACAAAGAGGAGAGGACAGAGAAGCTTTCTAAATCTATGGATGTATATAAGGAATCTTCTTATTATTTCAGGGATCATAAAATGGTGGTCTTCAATGTGATACTGATATCCTTTTTTCAAAGGTTCTGTCTCTTTTTTGTGACATATCTTGTGTATCTGGCGTTTGGTTTTTCGGGAAGCAGCGCTTTTGATATTGTGATCCTGCAGGCTACTATCTCTGTTGCTGTGGATATGCTTCCGCTGCCGGGGGGGATGGGAATCAGTGAAGGACTTTTTCTGTCCATTTTCAGGCCTGTCTTTGGCCCGGCTTATGTCCTTTCGGGGATGCTGCTGAGCCGCGGGATCAGCTATTATGCGCTTCTGGCCATAAGTGCGCTGGTGACTGTCTACGCACATTTCAGCATTACTAGGGCTGCCATACGCCGTGAGCGTGCAGCGAAGGGAGAGGACAAAACATTATGTGGTTAGGATTTTATAATTACACGGTCGTGCTGACTTATCTGGGGCTTATCAGTTCAGTGATCGGTATGACAGAGGCGCTTGAAGAGCGCTTCAGCGTTGCGATAGCCTGTCTTGTTGTTTCAGGGATATGTGACATGCTGGATGGTAAGGTTGCCCGGACAAAAAAAGGACGGACAGATGATGAAAAGAAATTTGGGATACAGATAGATTCACTTTGTGACCTGATCTGCTTCGGAGCGTTCCCGGCATTTCTGGGATACGGACTGGGGCTTCGGGGATTTTGGGGTACAACGGCTATGTGCCTCTATGTACTGGCAGCAGTGATCCGTCTGGGATATTTTAATGTGATGGAAGAGAAGCGGCAGAAAGAAACCACCGGTGTCAGGAAATACTATGAGGGCCTTCCTGTTACTTCCATTGCAATCATTTTTCCTATCGTATACCTTTTAAGGCCGCATTTTGGACAGGTTATTTACCTGAGAGTGCTTATCGGGGTAATGATAGCAGTAGGAATTCTGTTTGTGAGCAGGATCAAGGTCTTTAAACCGGGAAATAAGATGATGGCCGCAATTATAGTTGCCGGGCTTGTTATACTGGGAAAACTGCTCAGATTTTATTGAGAGGAATCATATGAAATATATAGATAAGAGCGGGAATACATATCAAGAGGACAATGCGCAGGATAAGCTCCTGCGCAAATTATATACCTCGGTCTGGGGCAGGCTGCTGCTGAAGCCCCTGGTCCATCCTGCACTTTCCCGGGCAGCCGGAGCTGTCCTGGATACAGGGTTCTCCAGGATACTGATAAAACCTTTTATTAAGGCAAACCACATTGATATGTCACCTTATGTCAGAAGGAAATATACTTCTTATAATGACTTTTTTACACGGGAGATACAGCCTGAGGAGCGCATGATAAACCTGGATGAACACCATATTGTGAGCCCGTCAGACGGAAAAGTGTCAGCCTATGAGCTTAAGAACGGTATGTCATTCTGGGTGAAGAATACGAGGTATACTCTGGAGACTCTCCTTAAGAGCAAAAAGCTGGCGGGGAAGTATAAGGACGGCTATCTTGTGGTCATCCGCCTGACAGTGGATGATTATCACAGATACTGCTATCCTGTATCCGGGAGAAAGTCAGCAAACCGCCATATAAGCGGCGTGCTGCACACTGTGAACCCGGCGGCATGTGAGACGCTGCCTGTATACAAGGAAAATACAAGAGAGTACACTCTGATCAGAAGCAGCAGATTTGGCGACGTGCTTCAGATGGAGGTGGGAGCCCTTATGGTGGGGCGTATCCTGAACTACCACGGAATCAGGAATGTGGAGAAGGGGCAGGAGAAGGGCAGGTTCGAATTCGGCGGTTCTACAATCATACTTGTTCTTGAGAAAAGCAGGGTGCAGCTGGATCACCGGCTTCTTGAAAATACAGAAAACGGATATGAGACACTGGTAAAAATGGGGGAATCAATAGGTCAAGAAAAAACACTTGACAATTGAGAAAGTATCGTATATTATATTCAAGGTGAGCACGCATGGAAAAGATTGTAGAGCAGACTTTATTATATGACTTTTATGGTGAGCTTCTTACGGAGCACCAGAGAACTGTCTATGAAGATGTAGTGATGAACGATATCTCGTATTCAGAAATAGCCCAGGAGCGGGGAATCAGCCGTCAGGGCGTGCACGACCTTATAAAGCGGTGCAATAAGATTCTGGCGGACTATGAAGAAAAACTTCATCTGGTAGAGAAATTTATTTTTATCAGACAAAGAGTTGAAGAGATCCAGGGTTTGACGAAAAAGGCCGGCAGCATGGATGATTTATCACTTGTGCGGCAGATTGAGAAGATATCTAACGAAATCTTAGAGGAGTTGTAGACAATGGCATTTGAAAGCTTATCTGATAAATTGCAGAATGTATTTAAAAGCCTGCGAAGCAAAGGGCGGCTGACTGAAGGTGATGTCAAGTCGGCATTAAAAGAAGTCAAGATGGCTCTTTTAGAGGCGGACGTCAGTTTTAAGGTTGTAAAGCAGTTCATAAAAGCTGTGCAGGAGCGTTCGGTGGGTGCGGACGTCATGAATGGCCTGAATCCTGCTCAGATGGTCATCAAGATCGTCAACGAGGAACTGGTCAGTCTGATGGGATCCGATACCACAGAGATCCAGCTGAGGCCGGGCAACGAGATTACTGTCATCATGATGGCAGGACTTCAGGGAGCAGGTAAGACAACTACTGCGGCCAAGATTGCCGGAAAGCTGAAATCAAAAGGAAGAAAGCCTTTGCTGGCAGCGTGTGACATTTACCGCCCGGCGGCTATACAGCAGCTGCAGATAAATGGTGAAAAACAGGGAGTGGAAGTCTTCACTATGGGAGACAAGATAAGTCCTGTGGATATAGCCAAAGCAGCCGTGGAGCATGCCAGATCACATAATTTAAACGTAGTTATACTGGATACGGCAGGACGTCTTCACGTAGATGAAGAAATGATGGATGAGCTGATCAGGATCAAGGATTCCATTCAAGTGGACCAGACGATACTTGTAGTAGATGCCATGACAGGGCAGGATGCAGTAAATGTGTCTGAAATGTTCAATCAGAAGGTTGGCATAGACGGAGTGATACTGACAAAGCTGGACGGCGATACAAGAGGCGGTGCAGCGCTTTCTATTAAGGCAACATGCGGCAAGCCGATCCTGTATACAGGTATGGGAGAGAAGCTCTCTGACCTGGAACAGTTTTACCCGGACAGGATGGCCTCCAGAATTCTTGGAATGGGCGATGTGATGTCCCTCATTGAGAAGGCCCAGGCCAATATTGATGAAGAAAAAGCCAGGAACATGGAGCAGAAGCTGAAGAAAGCCCAGTTTGGTTTTGACGACTATCTGGAGAGCATGAACCAGCTGAAGAATATGGGCGGAATCAGCAGCGTACTTTCGATGATGCCCGGCATGGGCAGCAAGATGAAAGATCTGGAATCTGCTGTAGATGAAAAGAAGATGGCAGGAATCGAAGCTATGATACTTTCGATGACGCCCAAGGAAAGAGCTAACCCGGATATCCTTAATCCATCCAGAAAGAAGCGTATCGCTGCAGGGGCAGGAGTGGATATCAGTGAGGTAAATAAACTGGTCAAGCAGTTTGAACAGGCCAGAAAGATGATGAAACAGGTCCCTGGAATGATGGGAGGCAAAGGTGGTAAAAGAGGTAAGTTTAAACTTCCTTTTTAACATAAAAGATAAATAACCCAAGGAGGTGAAAGTAATGGCAGTTAAAATCAGACTTAGAAGAATGGGTCAGAAAAAGGCTCCTTTCTATAGAATCGTTGTAGCTGATTCTCGTTCCCCGAGAGATGGTAAATGTATCGATGAGATCGGTACTTACAATCCGAACATTGAACCAAGCGAGTTCAAGATCAACGAAGAATTAGCAAAGAAGTGGCTTGATAACGGAGCTCAGCCTACAGAAGTAGTTGGAAAACTCTTCAAATTAGCTGGAATTGAAAAATAGGACAAAAGGTGACCGTAATGAAAGAATTAGTAGAAGTAATTGCAAAGTCTCTTGTTGAAAATCCAGATGAGGTTGTAGTAACGGAAAAGGAAACCGGAAAATCTATTGTCCTGGAACTGAAGGTAGCTCCTTCCGATATGGGGAAGGTTATTGGAAAACAGGGCAGGATCGCGAAGGCTATTCGTTCTGTGGTAAAAGCTGCAGCAGCCAAGGAAGATAAAAAGGTAGTAGTTGATATACTGTAAATGGAACCCGGTGCCAGAGAGATGGTTACCGGGCTTTTTTATATGACCGGGGCGGGCAGTCACCGGGCTGTATAAAGCCTCAGCATTGAGTCAAGAAAGGAAAATCCGGAATGGAACAGTTTTTTCAGATTGGAGTGATTTCCTCCACCCATGGGCTGAAGGGGGAAGTAAAGGTTTATCCCACAACTGAGGATCCCAAACGATTTGAGGTCATCAGAGATGTAATACTGGATACGGGAAAAGAACAGATTAATCTTGAAATAGAGCGTGTCAAATATTTTAAACAGTTTGTGATCGTGAAGTTCAGAGGAATCGATGATATAAATGATATCGAGAAATATAAAGGACGCAGTCTTCTTGTCACAAGAGAAAATGCCACTCCTCTTGAGGAGGGAGAATTCTATGTGGCCGATCTCATTGGCCTTGAGGTTGTCACAGAGGATGGCAGCTCTTACGGACATCTAGTAGATGTGATGGAGACAGGGGCAAATGATGTCTATGTAATAGAGCGCAGTGATGGGAAAGAGATCCTGGTTCCTGCCATAAAGCAGTGCATCCTGGATACAGATATAGATAAGGGAATAATGAAGATCCACCTTCTGGAAGGATTGGAGGACTAAATGAAATATCATGTGCTGACACTTTTTCCTGAGATGATCATGCAGGGACTGGGAGTAAGTATTATAGGGCGCGCGATGGAGAAGGGCCTGCTGGAGCTGGAGGCGGTCAATATCAGGGATTATGCCAATAACAAACATAATAAAGTAGATGATTATCCATACGGGGGAGGGGCAGGCATGGTCATGCAGGCTGCTCCTGTTTATGGAGCTTATGAAGCCGTAAAAGAGAAGATCGGCTATGCGCCGAGAGTCGTCTACCTGACGCCCCAGGGAGAGGTGTTTAACCAGCAGCTTGCTAAGGAACTGGCCAAAGAAGATGATCTTGTTTTTCTGTGCGGCCACTATGAGGGGATTGATGAACGTGTACTTGAAGAGGTAGTCACAGATTTTGTATCCATAGGCGATTATGTGCTCACAGGCGGGGAGCTTCCCGCTATGGTGATGATAGACGCTGTATCGCGCATGGTGCCCGGCGTACTGAGCAATGGAGAATCTGGGGAGACAGAGTCCTTTGAGGGTAATCTGCTGGAATATCCCCAGTACAGCAGGCCGGAAGAATGGCATGGCAAAAAGGTGCCCGAAGTGCTTCTCTCAGGCCATCATGCGAACATTGCTAAATGGAGAAGAGAGCAGTCCATACTGAGAACCGCCCAGCGCCGGCCCGATCTGCTGGAAAAAGCCCGGCTGACAGAAAAAGAGAAAGATTTTCTTTCCAAATCAGAAAAATCATGGTAATATATTTCCTAGGGGTATTGGATAATATTCCCTGGGATGCACTGTGCATCTGCTGCAGTATGAAAACAGAATAGAATGTTGCCGGAATATGCCATTTTATACCGTAAGTGTTTCCTTTTTCGTAACAGTTCAGCCTTCCACTGTTCCGCGAGGTGTTTTCGTGCAAAATGCACGAAAATCCCGAGAGTTGCAGCGCCAAAATGCTGTCACAGCATTTTGTGTGCATCGCGGAGCGTTGTTATAGGTCAGATGGCTGCTGAATAGCAGACGGCTGAACTGTAACCCTTTTTCTTGTTTTGCAGGTAAAAAATACTTGCAATCCCAATTGAATCATGATAGAATAATATGCGTTGTGAGAAAAGAGATGGTCCTCTGCTACAGATATGTATTAAGAACATCCGATAATATAAGGAGGCACACAATGAACGAAATTATCAAGAAGATTGAAGAAGCTCAGTTAAAAGCTGACGCACCAGTATTTAATGTTGGTGATACTGTTAAAGTATACGCTAAGATTAAAGAGGGAAACCGTGAAAGAATCCAGGTTTTCGAAGGAACTGTTTTAAAGAAACAGGGCGGAAGCTCAAGAGCAACCTTTACTGTAAGAAAGAATTCTAATGGTATCGGAGTAGAAAAGACATGGCCGTTACATTCCCCGAGCGTTGAGAGGGTTGAAGTTGTCAGAAGAGGTAAAGTAAGACGTGCAAAACTGAACTACTTAAGGAAACGTGTTGGAAAGAGCGCCAAAGTTAAAGAATTAGTGAAATAATATGGAATGGACCAGGGACAAGTACTTAGGTATGTTGTCCCTGTTTTCAAGTTAAATACCCCGCAGCAAGCCGCGGAAAATAAAAAAGATGAGGTATAGACATGGTGGAAAGAGAGCGCAGAAGAAAGAACGTGCCGGAGAAGCCGAAAAAAAGCGTGCCTAAAGTCATTTTTGGATGGACATTCCAGATTATAGTCGTCATCATGTTTGCTTACGTGCTCGTATATTTTTTTGGACAGACCAGAACAAATATTGGACAGTCAATGGATACCACATTGTCAGGAGGGGATACTGTACTTCTGAATGAGATGTCCTACCGTCTGGGCGGGCCAAAAAGAAATGATGTCATAGCTTTTAAGCCAAATGGCAGCGCAAACAGCCATTCTTATATCAAGAGGGTGGTAGGGCTGCCGGGAGAAACAATTCAGATCCGGGATGGCATGATATATATTAATGACAAGATTTATCTGGAGAAAAAGGATTATACTCCTATGACAGAGGCAGGCCTTGCTGAAGAACCTATCGTTCTCGGGACGAATGAATACTTTGTTCTTGGGGATAACAGAAATAACAGTGAAGACAGCCGGTTTGCAGATATTGGGCTGGTAAAAAAGGATGATATTGAAGGAAGAGTATGGTTCGTGATTTCTCCCTGGGAGAATTTCGGATTCGTGAAGTAGAAAGGAAATATATGAATTATCAATGGTATCCCGGCCACATGACAAAGGCCAGACGCATGATGCAGGAAGACATCAAGCTCATCGATCTGGTCATTGAGCTTTTAGACGCAAGGGTTCCGATGAGCAGCCGGAATCCGGATATTGACAGGCTGGCCGGCAGCAAGTCCAGGATCGTGCTGCTGAATAAAGCTGATCTGGCTGACGAGAGGGCGACAGATAAGTGGATGGAGTTTTTCAGAGATAAGGGCATTCTTGCTGTGAAGATCAACTCCAGAAGCGGTTCCGGCGTGAAGTCCATTAACAGTGCAGTCCAGGAAGCTTGTAAAGAAAAAATAGAGAGAGACAGGAAAAGAGGCATACTGAACCGTCCGGTGAGGGCTATGGTGGTTGGAATCCCAAATGTGGGGAAATCCACTTTTATAAATACTCTTGCAGGCAAGGCATGTGCCAAGACAGGAAATAAACCCGGCGTTACTAAGGGCAAGCAGTGGATTAGGCTCAATAAGAGCGTGGAGCTGCTGGATACTCCGGGTATCCTCTGGCCAAAGTTTGAAGACCAGACAGTTGGGAGGAACCTGGCCATGATAGGTTCTATCAGGGATGAGATATTGAATGCGGATGAGCTGGCCGCTGCTCTGATCCAGTATCTGACAGAAGCATATCCCGGGACATTAAGCGCGAGGTATTCCTGCTCAGAAGAAGGAAGTGCGGCAGATATATTAGGTGAGATCGCCGAAAACCGTTCCTGCCGTTTGAAGGGAAACGAGCTGGATTATGGTAAGGCGTCTGCAATTGTGATTGAGGATTTCAGGAGCGGAAGGCTGGGGAAGATTACTCTGGAACTGCCGGAGAGAGCCTAAGCGCCTGTGATAAGAAACTAAAAAGAAAGTGGTGGAAGTATGAGCGATAAAGGGGAAAAAGAAGAAAAAAAAGAGAAGAGCACGGTGGGTGAACTTGCCACAATGCTTTTATATGTAGCGATCGTCCTGGTACTCACATTTTTGGTGGTACGTTATGTGGGACAGAGGACAGAAGTGAGCGGTCATTCTATGGAGCCTACCTTGTCAGACGGGGATAATCTGATCGTGGATAAGATCAGCTACCGCTTTAATGATCCGCAGAGGTTTGACATTATAGTTTTTCCTTTTCAGTATAAGGATAATACGTTTTATATTAAGCGTATCATCGGCCTTCCGGGAGAGACGGTGCAGATAAAAGACGGAGTCATTTATATAAACGGTGAGGTCCTGGAGGAGCACTACGGCAAAGAAGTGATGGAGAAGAGCGGTTTGGCGGCAGAGCCGATCACGCTTGCTGATGACGAATATTTTGTCCTTGGGGATAACAGAAACGCCAGCTCCGACAGCCGCGAACCAAGTGTGGGCAGCATTAAGCGTGAAAATATTATTGGACGGGCATGGCTGCGCATTTGGCCGTTTGACAGCTTTGGAATACTGAAACATCAATAACAAGGAGCATTCATGCAGGAAAAGATAGCTGATATAAAGAAGAAATTTGAAGAAGCCGGGAATACCGGGCTTGAGGGACTGTTCGCAGAGTATGCGGACGATCCCAGGGCCGGTGTTGCCGGCTTAATAAAAAGGTATGCGAAGAAACTAAAGAATCTGCAGGAGGAGGCCGAACGCCTGGAGGCCATGAAAGCATATGAGAAAGAGTATGCGCAGGCGGGGCTGATAGCAGGAATCGATGAGGCAGGACGTGGACCACTGGCGGGGCCGGTAGTGGCGGCAGCAGTAATTCTGCCTCCTGACGCGCAGATATTGTGGCTAAACGATTCAAAGCAGGTGAGTGAGAAGAAAAGGGAGCTGCTCTTTGATGAGATAATGGAAAAGGCTGTGGCAGTTGGGGTAGGCATGGCAGGTCCCGGCAGGATCGATGAGATAAATATCCTTCAGGCTACATATGAAGCTATGCGGGAGGCGATTGGAAAACTGCAGGTAAAACCTGACCTGCTGCTCAATGATGCTGTCAGGATCCCCGGGATCACCATCAGGCAGGTGCCGATCATCAAGGGGGATGCCAAAAGTGTTTCTATAGCTGCAGCCAGTATTATTGCAAAAGTGACAAGGGACAGACTTATGAGAGAATATGACAGTCTTATGCCTGAATACGGGTTTGCAGGGCACAAAGGCTACGGCAGCACATCCCATATTGAGGCTATCAGGAAGTATGGCCCTTCGCCCATTCACAGAAAGAGCTTTATCAAGAATTTTATATAGAGCAGTGCTCACGGGAATGAGAAAGAAGGAAAGATGTGGGGGAGTCTGCAAAAATCAACAAAAGAGAGCTGGGAAATGCCTATGAAGAAAAAGCAGCCCAGCATATGCAGGAAGAAGGAATGCACATTCTGAAGCGCAATTACAGGTGCAGATCAGGTGAGATCGATATTATTGGCAGAGATGGAGAGTATCTTGTATTTACAGAGGTGAAATACCGCAGGGCAGGAAGCCCCTACGAAGCGCTTGAATCAGTTGGATTTAAGAAGCAGAGGAGGATATCCCGTGCTGCGGCATGGTATATGGCGGAATCAGGACTGCCGGCGGAGACGCCTGTCAGGTTCGATGTGGCAGCTTTTGACGGTGAAGAACTCTTTTATCTGAGAAATGCTTTTGAGTACTGCAGGTAGTACAGCGGTCAGATATGCATGACAGTGATAAAAAAGGAGATATATATATGGAACTGGGATGGAAGAGAAGGGGGGACACTCGCGTCCTTGAGATAAAGCAGAACGGGGATGTGCCCTGGCTTGCATATCCTGTTTTGGAAAATATGGAGTTTCTTCTCCATGGATTTTCTACAAGGCTGGGAGGCGTGAGTGAAGGACATCTGGGGAGTATGAACTTAAGCTTCAGCCGCGGCGACAGAGAGGAAAATGTAAGAGAGAACTACGGAAGAATTGCCCGGGCTGTTGGATTTCTGCCGGAAGACCTTGTGTTTTCACACCAGACACATACGACAAATGTCAGAAGGGCAGATGAGGCAGACAGAGGAATGGGATTTACCCGTCCTCTGGAGTATTCAGATGTGGACGGGCTGATCACAGATTGCCCGGGCCTTGTACTGGCGACCTTTTATGCGGACTGCGTGCCGCTGTTCTTTGTGGATCCTGTGAAGAAGGCAGTCGGCCTCTCACATTCCGGCTGGAGAGGTACTGCCGGAAAGATAGGAAAGGTGACTGTGGAAGCCATGTGCAGGGAATTTGGAAGTAATCCGGCTGATATCATAGGGGCAGTTGGGCCGTCTATCTGCCAGGACTGCTATGAAGTGAGCGAAGATGTGATAGAAGAGTTTTCATCCAGTTTCGATGACAAGTATCATGATTCTCTTTTTTATAAAAAAGAGAACGGAAAATACCAACTGGATCTCTGGAAGGCAAATGAGCTTATCATGGAAGAGGCAGGCCTTAAAAAGCAGAATATTTATGTGACAGATATCTGTACCTGCTGTAATCCCGAACTGCTCTATTCACACAGGGCATCCGGGGGTAAAAGAGGCAATCTGGCGGCATTTTTAGGAATACGCCGGTCAATGTGACGAAAATGTAAGGATATAAGAGAAAAATGTAAGATGTAAAAATGGCATGAAAAGTGGGAACCCTCTATAATATCATCATAAGATATAACATTAAAGAAAACATAATCATAAACTATAAAGGAATGACAGCAGCTGTTTGTGCAGCAAAAGATGAGGAGGAACCACTATGAAGAATAAACTGAAGCATGTTGTAACTGGAATCGTGAGCCTTGGTAAAAAGGTTATATTTGCAGTTGGAGTTTTTGCCATCTACTATGTAGGTCTTAAGATATGGTCTTCAATCAAAGATGAGAAGGAATTAGATGAGATCCTTGACAGATAACCAGACCTTCCGCAGAAACAGATGGATTTTTTGACAGAAACAAATGGATCATCGGCAGGCATCAGAAGAGCCGGTACAAAAAGGTGGCAGCTGCCATCTGTCTTGTACCGGCTCCTGTTTTTTAATTCAATAATTAATTCTGTCAGCAGGACTTTTGTTTACCGGCTGCCATATTGTTCCAGCAGTTTGTGTATTTTTTCAGTTGGAGACTGTACGCGTCCGATAGAAACATCATGGTTTAAGGAATCAATGATGCTGGCCAGGAAGCGCGACATGTCTGCTTCCTCATAATAAGGTTTTGACAGAAGCTCCGGCCTGCGGTAATTCAGGTTTGTAGTTACGACCCTGGAGATATATCCCTTTTCGTAATACTCATCGAATTTTTCAAAGCCGTCCGTAAAGAGTCCGAATGTGGTGCACACGAACACTCTGTTCGCCTTGCGTTCCTTCAGCTGTTTTGCCACATCCAGCATACTTTCTCCGGAAGATATCATATCATCAATAATAATGACGTCTTTTCCGTCCACTGAATCCCCTAAAAATTCATGTGCTACTATAGGATTCTTGCCGTTGATCACGGTGGAGTAGTCTCTGCGCTTATAAAACATTCCCATATCCACACCCAGGATATTAGAGAAGTATACCGCCCTGCTCATAGCCCCTTCATCCGGGCTTATGATCATCAGATGGTCATTGTCGATGCGAAGGTCAGGGGTAGAATGTATAAGCGCTTTTAAAAACTGATAAGTAGGCATAAACGAATCAAATCCAGAAAGAGGAACAGCATTCTGGACCCTTGGGTCGTGTGCATCGAATGTGAGTATATTGGAAACCCCCATGTCGATCAGTTCCTGAAGTGCAAGGGCACAGTCGAGGGATTCACGTTTTGTCCTCTTGTGCTGGCGTCCTTCATACAGGAATGGCATTACAACATTGATGCGGCGGGCTTTTCCGTTAGCCGCTGAAATAATGCGTTTAAGATCCTGGAAATGATTGTCGGGAGACATATGGTTTTCGTGGCCGCATACAGTGTATGTAAGGCTGTAATTACACACATCAACAAGGATAACAAGGTCGCATCCGCGTATAGAGGAGCTGATGATCCCTTTTGCCTCACCGGTCCCAAACCTGGGGCAGGAGCAGTTAACCAGGTAACTGTCTTCTACATATCCTTTAAAAAGGATATCATCCTTAAAGTGAGATGGATTTTCGTGACGGTATTCAATCAGATGCTGATTTACTAAATCTGCAAGATCCCTGCATCCCTCCAGCGCAGCAATGCGCAGCGGTGCCACAGGAATCGCGTGTTGTAAAGCTTCAAAATTTGGCATATCTGTCCTCCGAAATGATTTTTCAACATAGTTATATCATTTTCGGGGAGCAAAAGCAAGAAAATTGTCGGGAATTGCGGGATATTGCTGTTTAGCTGATTAGAGGCAGGAGGACGCTTTGCATTTTAGGCTGTGAATCAGCGGGAGGGGCAGGCGGGCAGGAGGATTCGTGGTTCAGTCCAACCGCTGTGTCGTGAAACTCTAAGGCCCCGAAGACTGCTTGAAACGCAAAAGGCGGCCGGAAACTCGGTGCATTTGCTGATACAAACGCCCCTCAGACAGCTCCGGCCTTGAGCGCAAGCGCTCACTTTTGCTGACCGCATTCTTTGGGGCCTAAGAGTTTCATGTCCTCGCTCAAGTCCTTCACCACGAACCCTCCTGCCCGCCTGCCCCTCCCACTGATGCCAAGGTTATCGATGCAAAGCTGGCGCCCGTAATGAGGCTGGGGTATGGGTGAGGCCACTACTTTATTGGATTCCCGAAATATATTGGAATCAATTATTTGGTATGTTCAAAATATATAGACTATTCTATTTTTCCTTCAACATAGAGTGGGTATTAAATTGATAGCTTGTAAGTGTCAAACAGGCTCTTACGTAAACTAGCGCACTGTATTTAGAAAATATTAGATTTCGAAAACAGAAACCTCTTATGTATACATAGTAGTTTTCCGCCCCAACCCAAGCCTGTTTATAACAGCCAGCTTTGTGCCGACAAACTTGGCGCCGTCAGGAAGGGGAGCGGTGGGGTTCGTTGTGAAGGACTATAGTGAGGAAGATGAAAATCTTAGGCTGCGGGACCCGCGGTTAGCAAAAACGAGTGCTTGCACTCGAGGCCGGAGCTGTCTGAGGGGCGGTTGCATCGGCAAACGTACCGAGTTTCCGGAGGGCGTAAAAATTTCTGTGTCTATAAAAAATGATGTTTTCTGGTAAGAACCAGATATGTAGAAATTTCTTGTCGATGACTGTTTTACTATAGT
>QGGY01000006.1 GCA_003148945.1 Murimonas intestini
GATCAAACTCTCAAATAAAGTGTTTAATCTCAGTTCAAAAATCAACTACTAGCTAATTTTATCCCTTTTACTGTTTTAAGGTCGATTTCCCTTCCGTCCAATAAAGGACTTCCGTTCCATCTGTTCTTGAATTTTCTCTTGAATTTTCAAGGTTGTCTCACTATTCAATTATCAAGGTTCTTTGTTATTTCTTTGTTTTGTTGCTTTCTCATCTCTCAAGTGCAACTCTGATATCATATCAGATTGTTTCTTGTTTGTCAACTCTTTTTTTAACTTTTTTAAAGTTTTTATTGAGTTGTCTGAGCTTTGTTGTTTCCTCGCTTGAGGCAACTTTGATATAATATCATCCCCTCCAACAAATGTCAACAACTTTTTTCAATTTTTTCTGTTTTTTTCCATTTACGGTTAAAAACACATTTTTGCCCCTGTTCATGCGGATTAATCTCCACGTGAACACTTAGCTGCATCGATAGCCAGCACAATCATGAGGGAACACAGTGCATCCTCCGGGTTGAAGATCTCCATTTCATATGTATCTGTAAGGCGCAGTACCTGCTTGCTCACGCTGCATACTATATTCTGCCAGCTGTCTGTAACTGCATAATTCCATTCAAAAATATCACCGTCTACCTGCCAGCCGTTACAGTCAAGAGTAAATCTGGGCCTGAACAATGTAATTTCCTTACGTATCTCTCCAACCATCTCCTCTCCCACATACAGACGGAAGCGCGGCATAAAGGTCAGTACCTTTTCTTCTACAAGGCCAAGTTCATTTCCCGAAGCATCATATATTCGCAGTCTGTGCCCCCAGGCCAGCTCACCTTTTACAACAAATACTGTATTTCCATTTTCATCGTATATATCGTAGCTGTCAAACCACGAAAAAAGCCTCTGCTTAAATAATAATTTCATAACTCGTCTCTCCTTCTTGAGCCAGGGCTCTGCGGCACCGGATCGTTGTTGTTACAATTATACGTGGATACTGCCTCCATTGCAACAAAAAGTTACAGGTGAAGCAGAAGTCTATAACATTTCTTGCCTTATTATATATAAATATGTTAGAATTTTCGTAACTGTACTGCAGGGTGCATTTACTGCACATTCTATGAGCATGTTAACTTGGCTCATTGCCTGCGGGAATAAAGAAAGAAGGTTAAACATGGAAGAATTAAAGGCACAGCCGAGAAATATGACTACACTCTGCTATATAGAAAAAGATGGTGAGTATCTCATGCTTCACAGAGTCCTCAAAAAAAATGACGTAAATAAAGACAAATGGATCGGAATCGGAGGACATTTTGAATATGGGGAAAGCCCTGAAGAGTGCCTGCTCCGTGAAGTCAGAGAGGAGACAGGCCTGACACTGCTCCATTATAATTTTCGCGGGCTTATTACATTTATCTCAGACGATTATCAGCCTGAGTATATGTGTCTGTATACTGCGGATGAGTTTGAAGGTGAGATGATCTCCTGCAATGAAGGAATATTAGAATGGGTTCCAAAGAATAAGATCAGAGAGCTTAATCTCTGGGAAGGAGATAAAATATTTTTCAGGCTTCTTGACGAAAATGCTCCTTTTTTCTCCCTTAAGCTCTGCTATATCAATAATGTCCTGAAAGAGGCATGTCTGGACGGCAGAGAGCTTGAACTATTTGATATCCTCCTGCCAGATATGACCCCGTCTGGAAGGACAGGCGAACGTGGTACCATTCACGAGAATGGTGACTGGCATGCCACTTCCCATATCTGGGTCGTCAGGCGGAAGTCCGGTCTGAAATTTGATGTGCTTCTGCAGAAGCGCTCTTCCTGCAAAGATTCTTTTCCCGGCTCCTATGATATTTCCTCTGCCGGACATGTAAATGCAGGTGATACCTGTCTGCCCACAGCCTTAAGAGAGCTGAAAGAAGAGCTGGGCATCACAGCCCAGCCCGAAGACCTTACTTTCATAGGAATACATGATGCGGAATATAAAGGAAGTTTCTACAACAGAACATTCCATAATTGTGAACACAGCGCTGTCTATGTTTACGACAGTCCTGTGGCAGATGACAGCCTGTCACTTCAGCCCGAAGAGGTGGAATCTGTTATCTGGATGGATTATGACGAGTGCCTGGACCGCCTTAAGGATGGTTCCCTTGATCACTGCATCTTTCTGGATGAATTTCTTATGCTCGGCAATGAATACAGAAAGATCATAAAAGCTGCGTCCATCCCGGTCTGACCAGGATGGATGCAGCCGCTGTCTACGGACGGCCGCAGTCAACTGTAATGCCTGTTTCGTATTTCTCATCGTCCACGATAACCTTTATTGCATATAGCCCCCTAAGTCCCGCCTTGTTTACACTCAGAGTCACATCCCTGTCATCCTTGCTTACAAACGTCCCGCAGCACAATGCCGTCAGCTGATTTGCAGAGGTGGAGATATAATAGCCATGCTTTTCTTCTCCCTTCTCCAGAGTCAGCATGACCAGCTGCCCTTTTTCAAACGTAGCCTTGAATGTAAATCTGTCATCCTCTTCTTTTATAGAAGCTGCGTATCTGTCCGGCAGTACCTGATAACAGGAATCCATTTCAATGATAGTGTCAAATTCCTTCGTGACGCCCATATGCCCCAGCCTCTTCGCCGGCCCCGTCTTAAGATTACACATATCATGGTAGAGACTCAGTTTTTCACCTCTGTAATAGTTACCCTCCACCACCAGCTCCAGCACTACTTCATCATTCAGGACTTCCAGCGTCACGCTTCTGGTAGAGATATCGGGATCTCCCTGCATATTCGCCGCAAATCCTTCATAGGCCTCTCCCTTATAATATTGGATCCCCCCGGAGTGTACCATATAATGGCCTTCTCCGTAATATTCCACATTGCTGATATACTGTGAAAAGAAATCTGCTCCCCGCTCTTTTCCATACTGCCATACCTGTTCAATCGTCATCTCATCTGTATTTATATGGTACCGGACCCCTCTGGAGTAATTATCCTTATTCTTCAGATAATGTTCCTTTATCTTGGAGCGGTAATGCCCATTGTCAAAGCACATGACATCTCCATCAGGTGTCACTACGCATGCATGCTGTTCATACTGCCATTCAAAAGGCTCATTGACAGGTTTAAAAAAGTAAGGAAGCTTTTCTTCAGGCCAGCCAGTCGGATCACCTATGATCCAGTTCAATTTTCCTGTATCAAAATCCAGATTTATCATAGCATCCACATGGCGGCCAGAAAATGTCAGGGAGTTTGTTTTTTCATCATACCAGACTGCATTATTATGGAACCAGTCCTTTGACGTGGCGCTTCCGCTCCTGCCCTCCCCCGGTGTGAGGACATCCTTAAAATCCCAGGTTTTCAGTATTTCCCCTGACTCCCTGTCGATCAATACACACATATCCTCTACTGTATCACTTCTCAGGTCTTCAGTCAGTACAAGCAGGCTGCCGTCCGGCATCTCAAAATCATCATGGTGCGTACCCCCGGGCAGGCTGTATTCCCTGTAGATCTTGCCTGTCATACTCATTTCATAAAGGCCGCTCATATAATAAGGCATCTCGATCAGTCTCTCTGTGCTCATCAGCAGATTCCCGTTCCTGAGTCTCTTAATATCAAACACTGTGGGCACATTAATATGCCATCTGATATCCCCTCTATAATCATACGCTGTAGCCAGCTGGTTCAGGGCCGGTGATATAAATATCATCTGGTCACGAAGATATCCGGGTGAAGTCTTCATAGAAATACATACAGGCACATCCTTATCCAGCTCTTCCGTCTGGATCGTGATTGTCTTTTTCTTTCCCCTGTAGAGTTCTATCTCTACCTTATTTTCGTATCCGGCATATAGTCCCAGGACAGGCAGAATATGCTTTTGGGCTTTTGGGAAGGTATGGCGTATATCCCCGTACCTTTCTTTTCCACGGACTGTGACAGTCACCGCCGTCTCCGTATCTGTCATAAACAGCACAACTGCTGAGAGAGGCACGATCAAATAAGGATTCACCACTACCATCGGGTTATCAATTGTATAATTGCCCGCCTCAAACTCTTTGAGCATTTTATCTTCTGACTCCTGCTGCCGCTCTATAAGGCTGCGCTGATATGAATATGAGATCCTTCCTGCCATATTATTTTTCCTCCTTATATTTTTCTATCATCTTTATGATAGCCGGCTTCGCCGCAAGTCCCTGCATCCTCTCAACTTCTTTTCCTTCTTTGAGCAGGATCAGGGTCGGATAGGCTGTCACCTGAAATTCCTCCACAAGCTCTTTATTCTCATCAAAATCCACCTTTAATATTATAAGTGAATCCCCGTACTGGGCCTCAATATCTTTCAGCACATAAGAAAGCATCTTGCATGGTCCGCAGGTTGATGAGAAAAAATCTGCCAGCACAAGACTGCTGCCTCTGTATTGTTCATATTCTTTTTCTGTTATCTCTTTTAACATATGGATCCTTCTTTCTATAATTTTCTATATCTATATTATAAAGGAACGAAGTTTCCTACCTAAGGACATAGCGGGAAGCGTTCTGGGCTGCCACTGCCCCATCGCCGCAGGCCGTAATAACCTGTCTCAGGCTCTTTTCTATACAGTCTCCTGCCGCATATATCCCCGGAATACTTGTTTCCATCTCCTGGTTTACCTTTACATACGCCTGATCATCCAGAACAGAGCTTCCCTTGAGAAATTCTGTTGTGGGTTTAAGGCCGATATATTCAAAAATACCCTCACATTCCACAAATTGTTCCTGTCCGGTCTTTGCAGACTTAAACCGGACTCCCTCCAGCTTTTTATCTCCTGTAAATTCTATCACCTCCTGCCAGGGATAGATTTTCACATTTGCAAATGATCTCAGCCTGTCGCAGGCCAGCGGATCAGCAGTCAGATCCAGCATGGTGACAATAGTCAGGAATTTTACTGTTCCGGCCAGATAAATAGATTCCTGCACCGCCGAATTGCCTCCTCCGATCACCACCACATCCCGGTCTCTGTATTGTGCCCCGTCGCATATTGCGCACCAGCTGACACCATTCCCCCGGAACCTTTCTTCTCCCGGCACACCCAGGCATCTGGGCCTTGTACCAGTAGCGATGATAAGACTTTTTGCTGAAAATACCGCGTCATCCTCCTCACAATATACCAGTTTGCGTTCACCTGCATCTTCTATCTTTACAACTGTCCTGTAATCAAATTCCACCCCCATCTCCTGAGTGTGCGTATACATCTTATAAGCCAGATCAGCTCCGTTAATACTTCCAAACCCCGTATAATTCTGGATCTCATTAGTATTTATGATCTGTCCCCCATAAGACAGTTTATCCAGCATAAGAACGCGCATGCCGGCCCTCACAGCATAGATGCCCGCTGTCATACCCGCCGGCCCGGCGCCGATTATTATCACGTCATATTCCTTCATACATGTCATCCCTTTCTCTGAACTGTTTCCTCCGATTTCTACGTCTATTATAGTTCCGGGACTTCCCGTCAGAAAATAGCCCAGGTTAAGTTTCAGGTTAAGTTTCAGGTTAAGTTTATAATGAAACATCTGTACATAAAGCTCATATACATGATAAAATCGGAATTAAGAAATATGAAGGGATGTAATGAGGATGCTTAACAGAAAAATAGAAGACTATTACCGCTATGCCGAGAGGCTGGAAATTCCCAGGGGAAATTATATTTATGATTCTGATGATGACTTCAAGAGACAGCACGCCTGTCTGCTGGACAGCGGTATCTGTGCCCTGACAACATTGACAAGAGAAGGGGAGAACAAAATACATCTCTATTTTGCCCCTAAAAGAATGGTGGGCTTTGCCCAGCTCGGTGAGGAGCGTCTCTCCGAATGCATGAAACAGCTGACTGACCAGCCCATATCCATAATTGCAAAAACTGATTGTGTCATATATAAAATGAAAGGCTCAGTCTTCCACCAATTAATGAAAGAAGACCTTGCCTTCTGTAATCTGATGTATGATATCCTCACAGAGAACTACCTGAATATCTTCCAGCGCTATATACAGATGGAAGAAGCCTCAGTGCCTGTCCGCATCTGTACCCTGCTTCTGGACTACTGTGTCCTTCAGGATGGAGAATACATGCTCCCGCACTTTTTTACATATACAGAGATAGCCAACTACCTCAGCATCCATCCCGTCACTGTATCACGGGTGATGATAGCTCTGAAGGAACGGGGCTGCATCATCCGGCACGGTCAGAATGTCCTGATACAAGACCGTGCTCTCCTTGGCCGGGTGGCACACAAGGATATCATACTTAAGTATTAACAAAGCCTGTCTTTAAAATCTTCGTATCCGAATTCCCGTAACAGGCTGCAGGTGCCGTCCTCCTTCTGCAGTGCAATGGCAGGCAGCCTCATACCGTTAAATGTATTCGTCTTTACCATTGTATATATCGCCATATCTTCAAAAAGCAGCACGTCTCCCTCCTTCAGGGGTGCATCAAAAGAATAATCCCCGATCACATCGCCTGCCAGACAGGTAGGTCCCGCCAGCCTGTATGTAAACGCTTTATCTCCCGGCATCCCTGCCCCTTTAAGAGGCGGCCTGTATGGCATCTCCAGGACATCCGGCATATGGCAGGCTGCTGAAGCATCCAGTATGGCAATGTCCATGCCGTTTCGGACTATCTCCAGCACCCTTGTCCTCAAAAAGCCTGCATTCAGGGCAGCAGCCTCCCCTGGCTCCAGATAGACCTGCACTCCGTACCTGCTCTGTATCCTCATTATGCACGATTCCAGAAGCTGAATATCATACCCCGGCTTTGTAATATGATGTCCTCCTCCGAAGTTGATCCATTTCAACCCCTTAAGCCATCTGCCAAACTTCTCCTCCACTGCTGCCAGAGTCCTCTCCAGCGCATCCGCATCCTGCTCGCACAGAGTGTGGAAATGGAGGCCATCCACTAATTCCAGCATATCCGGCCTGAAATTCCCAGCCGTGATCCCAAGCCGGGAACAGGGTGAGCAGGGGTCATAGATGCCTGTCCCCTTCTGCGTGGAACATTCCGGATTGATCCTGAGCCCTATGCTGCAGCCATGGGCTGCGGCTGTTTTCCCATATTTCATAAGCTGAGGGAAGGAATTAAATACAATATGCCCGCAGAGCCGGCAGATTTCCTCTATCTCGTCTTCTCTGTACGCAGGCGAATAAATATGGTTTTCCTTTCCCATCGCTTCCGCGCCAAGCCTGGCCTCAAAGAGACCGCTGGCTGTACAGCCGTCTAAATACCTGCCCATGAAGGGATAAAGGGCATACATGGAAAACGCCTTCTGTGCCAGGAGGATCCTGCACCCCGTCCTGTCAGAGACCCCCTTTAATATTGCCATATTATGTCTGATGAGCCCCTCGTCTACAACAAAACACGGAGTCGGAAGGCCTTCCTGTCCATTCCCCATGGATACACTGCTTTTCTCTTTCATTTTCTCTTCCATCTAGTCCACCAGTTTAGGGGCCTCACTGATCTTCCAGGGCAGCCCAAAGCGGTTCAGGGCATCCATGAAAGGTGTGGGATCAAATTCCTCTACATTGTAAACACCCGGTTTCTGCCATGTCCCATTCATGACAAGCATAGCGCCTATCATGGCAGGCACGCCTGTTGTATAGGCTACCGCCTGTGAACCTACTTCTTTATAGCATTCCTGATGGTCACAGACATTGTAGATATACAGGTTTCTCTCTTTTCCTTCGCGCTTTCCCCTGAAGATACACCCGATATTAGTCTTCCCTACTGTCCTCGGTCCGAGAGAGGACGGATCAGGCAGCACCGCCTTCAAAAACTGAAGAGGCACGATCTGTTTCCCTTCAAATTCAATAGGCTCTATAGAAGTCATCCCCACATTCTCCAGGCAGCGCAGATGGGTCAGATAGCTCTGTCCAAAAGTCATAAAGAATCTTATCCGTTTGATCCCCTTTATGTTCAGGGCCAGTGACTCCAGCTCCTCGTGGTGGAGCAGATACATATCCTTCTCACCGATTTCCGGAAAATCATAGACCTTTTTGATCTCCATAGGTTCCGTCTCCACCCATCTGCCTTCTTCCCAGTAGCTTCCCTTGGCAGATACTTCCCTGATATTGATCTCAGGATTAAAATTTGTGGCAAAAGGATATCCATGGTCGCCTGCATTACAGTCCAGTATATCTATATAATTGATCTCATCAAAATAGTATTTCTGGGCATAGGCGGAGAATACCCCCGTGACCCCCGGATCAAACCCGCTGCCAAGCAGGGCTGTAATACCTGCCTCCTCGAATTTCTTCTTATAGGCCCACTGCCATTTATATTCAAATTTAGCCGTATCCTCAGGCTCATAGTTAGCTGTATCCACATAATGTGTCCTGGTCGCCAGGCAAGCATCCATTATAGTCAGATCCTGGTACGGAAGCGCGAGATTTAAGACAACATCAGGCCGCTCCTTCTCTATGAGAGCTGTCAGTTCCTCTACCTTATCTGCATCCACCTGTGCTGTAGTGATTTTTGTCTTTGTCGTCCCGTCCAGTTTTGCCTTCAGCGCGTCACATTTAGATTTCGTCCTGCTTGCAATACAGATTTCTTCAAATACTCCGCTGTTCTGGCAGCATTTTTGAATAGCCACACCTGCCACTCCGCCGCATCCGATTATTAAAGCTTTTCCCATTTTTTAATCCTCCTGTTATTTGTAGATTCGTAAATGTTAAGTACCTTCACAGTTTCATAGATTCAATGATCCTCATACTCTCAGCATAAGCAGAAGCTCTCTCAGCACCTTGCATGCTACAGCTGTAGACACGCCGCTTGCATCGTATGAGGGGCACAGCTCATTCACGTCACATGCTTTCACATCCGCCATCCTGCATACTTTGCCCAGGGCCTCCAACAGCTCAGTGAAAGTGACGCCTCCCGCTTCGGGAGTTCCTGTTCCCGGAAATACTGACGGGTCCAGCACATCCAGATCCACAGTCAGATAAACCGGCTTTCCCTGTATACTTTCAAGGCATTTTTCCAGGCCGTCAAAATCAAACTTTCTCATTTCCACATGACCCTCTTGTGCCCACATAAATTCTGACCTGTCGCCCGATCTGATTCCAAACTGATGTATCCTGCCATCTCCTGTCAGTTCCCAGCACCGTCTGAGGACACAGGCGTGTGACAGCCCGGCTCCCAGATAATCTTCCCTCAGGTCTGCATGGGCGTCAAAATGAATAATATGCAGATCAGGATATTTACTCAGCGCTGCCTTAAATGCACCAAGTGTGACCAGGTGCTCCCCTCCTATCATCACCGGCAGCTTTCCGTCCTCCAGTATGATCCCGGCTCTTTCCTCTATATCCTTAAGCGCCATTTTCGCATCCCCTATGCACAGCTCCAGATCCCCGCTGTCAAACACAGCCGCATCCTCCAGATCCCTGTCCAGATAAGGACTGTAAGTCTCCAGACCAAAGGAATCAGCCCTCATGGCCCTGCTTGCAAATCTGGTCCCGGGCCTGAAGGAAGTGGTGGAATCAAAAGGAGCTCCGAAGATCACGATCTTCGATTCCTCATAACTGGCGTCACATCCTATAAAATTCTCAATATTCCTATTCAACATCTCTTAAGAGCTCCTCCACATAATATGGCAGCGCAAATGCTCCTGCATGCAGCTGCGTAGTATAATAACGTGTTGACAGGCCCAGCATATTCCAGGCTACTGCATTCAGGTTTCTCACCGGATGGTATTTTTTTGATGCAAACCCGAACAGCCAGTGGCCTGAAGGATACGTGGGGATATGTGCCTGGTACACCCTGCTGATGTCAAAGCTCTCCACGATCCTCTTGTGCGCGCGCTGCATAGCCACCGCATCATCTTCGTAGAATGGACTCTCATGCTGGTTTACCATGATGCCGTCTTCCCGGAGCGCTTTATAACAGTTCCCATAAAATTCCTTCGTGAACAGGCCTTCCCCCGGGCCAAAGGGATCTGTAGAGTCCACTATGATAAGATCATACTCATTCTCAACAGAACGCACAAATTTAAGTCCATCCTCATAATGTATGCTGACTCTGGGATCATCCAGCCGGCAGGCTGTCCGGGGCAGATATTTCCTGCACACTTCCACAACAAGAGGATCTATCTCCACCATGTCAATATGCTCCACCCCATGATATCTTGTCAGCTCCCTGATCACCCCTCCGTCCCCGGCGCCGATCACAAGCACTCTCTTTACACCCGGGTGGACAGCCATGGGAACATGCGTGATCATCTCATGATAAATAAACTCATCCTTCTCTGTCAGCATCATATACCCGTCCAATGTGAGAAACCTGCCGAATTCTTTAGAATCAAATACATCGATCCTCTGGAATTCACTCTGTGCGCTGTAAAGCTGGCGGTCCACCCTGATAGAAAACTTTACGTTTGACGTATGCCTTTCTGTAAACCACAATTCCATATACTGTTCTCCTTTCTTTTATGGGATCATATATGTCATATCTGCGTAGAGCGTGTTTGAAAAATGCTTTCCGTGAGATGTGCGTCACAGTTTGTGGGAGATTTGTCCCGAATGAAGGAGGCGTAGCGGGCTACGTCGACTGAATGAGGGGCAAATATACCGCAAGGTGGGGCGTGCAGATCGCGGGAATGATTTTTCAAACAGGCTCTAGAACATTCAGCAGCCTGATCTTAGGATCCTCAGGTCCTGTCAGCTGGCAGCCCTTTTCCCTGGCATAGCTGATATATTCCAGGATCTCCTGTGTGATCCTCTCACCAGGAGCCAGGATGGGGATGCCAGGCGGATAGCACATAACAAACTCACTGCATACGCGCCCCGCTGTTTTTTCTATAGGCAGCTGCTCCTTAGGCGCATAGAAAGCCTCCTGGGGAGACACTGCCACCTGCGGGTTTATGTATTCCTGGGTCATCATCCCGTTTCTGCTTTTTCTGCAGAGCCTTTTGATCTCCGCAAGGGCACTGGCCAGCCTCTCTATATCCTGTTTTCTGTCTCCTATGGAGATGTAGGCCAGGATATTGCCGATATCCCCGAACTCGATCTGGATATCATAATCATCTCTTAAAATATCATACACTTCTATGCCGGCCAGCCCAATGTCCAGTGTATATACAGACAGCTTGGTCACGTCAAAATCAAATATGCTGTCCCCGTTTATCAGTTCCCTGGAATACGCGTAATATCCTCCTATCCTGTTGATCTCATCTCTGGCATAGCCAGCCAGCTCTGCCACATGCCGGAATATCTCCCGGCCGTTCATAGCCAGGTTCCTCCTTGATATATCCAGGCTTGACAGCAGCAGATACGAACCGCTCGTAGTCTGGGTCAGGTTGATGATCTGGTGGACATAGCCCGGATTCACATTCTCGCCTGACAGCAGCAGTGAGCTCTGTGTCAGGCTTCCCCCTGATTTGTGCATGCTTACTGCCGCCATATCTGCACCGGCCCTCATGGCAGCCGGAGGCATATTCTCCCCAAAATAAAAATGTGTCCCGTGGGCTTCATCAGCCAGCACCAGCATGTTATGCCTGTGGGCAAGTTCAATGATCGATGTGATATCAGAACAGATACCATAATATGTGGGATTATTGACAAGTACTGCCACGGCATCGGGATTTTCCTCTATGGCCTGCTCGACCTGGGGCACCTTCATCCCCAGAGCAATGCCAAGTCTCCGGTCCACATCAGGATTCACATAGACAGGAACAGCCCCGCAGAGAACAAGCGCATTGATGACGCTGCGGTGGACATTCCTGGGAAGTATTATTTTATCCCCTCTTTTACACGCAGTCAGCACCATGCTCTGTACTGCTGAGGTGGTGCCCCCCACCATCAGAAAAGCATGTGCTGCTCCAAATGCGCTGGCTGCGAGCTCCTCCGCCTCCTTTATCACAGACACAGGGTGGCAGAGGTTATCCAGAGGCTTCATGGAATTAACATCTATAGACAAACACCGCTCACCTAAAAAATCTCTCAGTTCCCTGTTTCCCTTGCCGCGCTTATGTCCCGGGACATCAAAGGGCACTACCCTCATTTTCCTGAACTTTTCCAGCGCCTCATAGATAGGCGCCCTTTCCTGTGTAAGGCTCATCCGTCTCCCCTTCTTTCCCTATCTCTCAACAGTATAGAGATTTCTGCCGCTGAATATCTCTATCATCTCCTGCCGGAGATTTTTTGTTATCTCCAGCCGGACCCTGGGCGGCAGCTCGTAGATATCTGTGTTAAACAGATAGTTCTGCAGATCCACGTCCTTTATCAGCATTTTTGTGTGGAACAGCTTTGCCTCGTAGACATTGATATCCACTGCGTCATACCGCTCCAGTATTCCCCCGTCTATATAATTCTGAATAGATGTGATCTCATGGTCCATAAAGAGCTTCTGGCCTTCCATATCCCTTGTGAACCCCCGCACCCGGTAGTCCATGGTGATAATATCCGAGTCAAAGCTTCCTATCAGGAAATCAAGTGTGGACAGCGGCGTGATCTCACCGCATGTGGCCACATC
The DNA here is from genome assembly GCA_003148945.1 of Murimonas intestini. Lineage (GTDB taxonomy): Bacteria > Bacillota > Clostridia > Lachnospirales > Lachnospiraceae > Murimonas > Murimonas intestini. The sequence continues at coordinate 12,484 of QGGY01000006.1, forward strand.
TATATCTACCCTGAAAGTGGCAATGCTTGTATCAGGATGATATTCCGGGTATGTATGCACTGTGACATGGCTTTTGTCCAGATGGGCAACGACCGTATCCGTATTCACAGGTATCATTGATTCATCCGCGATCAGCAGTGTCACGCTCGCCCCCTGAGGGTCATAGTCCTGGCTGGATATGTTCAGCACTTTTGCGCCTATCATATCAGATACATGTGTCAGTATCTTAGTCAGACGCTCCGAATTATACTGTTCATCAATATAAGCGATGTAATCTCTCTGCTCCCTTGGAGATTTTGCATAGCAGACATCATAGATGTTAAAACTCAATGATTTCGTCAGGTTATTAAAACCATACAGCCTCAGCTTTTCCTTCATCTTTTCTCCTTTTATGTGCATGCACGCTCTGTGTACCAAAAAAAGACACAAATGACTGGCATTAAATGCCCGTCACTTGTGTCTCAGACTTTCTCCGTTATTTTAAGATACTGCCGTATACCGGCCTGATCTGGTATTCAGGATATAGAATGAAGAATTAGAGTCTATATAGCAAACAATTTACTTTTACTACTCTTATTGACCGTTTCACAAGTTGACGTGCATCATGCACCGGTTATGAGTAACCAACTTATAAAATTTGAGCTTTTAACTCAATCAATAAGGCGGTATAGATCCGCCACTCGGCAGTTGACCCGGCTGTCCGTATGGCCTTAACTCCGAAGAGTGGTCAGTAATTATTTGCATGGAAAGCTCTAATCCAGGAACTATCTTCCATACATCTGTTAACTTATCACACACTAAATTAGATGTCAATATTTATTTTTACAGATATGTTATTCTGCTTTTCTTCTCTTTTTCCCGCTTGTAAATATAAGCTCTTCCAGCTTCCTTCTCATATCCCTCTTCTTTTCCCTCAGTATGGCCTTTCTCACACTCGTATACAGCTGCGGATATGCATGCCTTAATGATTCTTCCTTATCCAGCATCCAGATCTCCAGGACTACGAGCGCGATCTTCCTGCTGGAAGAGGCCGGTGAGACAAACGCGCACTGGAGCAGCCTTATTCCCTTTCCCGGATGCAGCCCCAGAAGACTTGTGATAAAGTTCAGCCTCTGGTACAGCTTATAATTAGCTTCAAAATACCATCTGCCGCCCATGCCCTGCTCCATCTCTTCCAGCGGAAGCCTCTCCTCAAAGAGGGAAACACATTCGTCTACCATTTTATTTTTTGCCATCAGATTCTGGCACAAATAAAAATACCTGTCAAACTCTTCCTGCATCAGCTCAAATACAAAAGGAGCATAATCTATGTCCAGGTAAGTTGCGGCGCCAAAGCCTGCCCCCCGGCAGAGCCCTTTGCTGATGATCTCACGTCCCAATGTCTGCTCCATCAGCTCTCTTGCCAGTCCCAGGCATACGGCCCAGCCTTCACCCTCCTTTTTTTCCGCATAGAGGGCAATCTTAGCTATCACATCAAAGCCTTCCGCAGAAGGGATAAATTCCTTCCGCCTCCAGAGATATGCTAAAAGCATGGGGACCGGTTCAGGATAGAGTGAGATTCCCTTTAACTGGCTCTCATCCATGATCCCTCCGATAATCATCTCCGCCCCATTCACCTCTTCTCTGGAAATGTTCTCCCTTGAGAGATATTCTGCCAGATCCACTTTTCTGGCACAGTCCAGAGCCAGGAAGGCTGAGCCTGCAGAACAGATGCAGCCCTCCGTGACGATCCATCGTTTCATGACCTCAGTTTCCGGCCTGAGAAGCCTGACAGCATAAGTCTTCCCCCATCCTCTCAGCTTTTGGGCCAGTCTGAAAATCTCATCATTGCTGTTCTTCCATCTTCCCATCAGATAGAGGCAGTAGAATGTAAATTCTTCACACACTGCAAGGCAGCGGATCACTTTTACCAGTTCCGGATTAGCTCCTGTATCCAGCACCTCCATAAACACAAGTCCAAATTTGACTGTTTCCGCATTGTCTGACTGTGTAATAATATTCCAGCAGAAGTTCATGACATGCTTCAGATACATTGTCTGACCGTTGATCCATTTTCTGAACGGCTCCATGATGGGCAGACATTTATATTTCCTGAAGTACCTCTCTGCCTTTATGGAAGCTTTCTTTATATTGCCCTGGCCCACTGCCTTTATCACACCCTTTACAGGCCCGAATGGCTGTTCCGGTATCAATGCCGGCTGATAGTGCAAACGGCTGTCATAGGCGCCGTCCACATAACACAGATACCATTCCAGATGATTTACATGCAGCCCAAAGCCTTTTGGAAGACTTCCATCCTCCAGCACTGCCTCCCTTATCCTCTTGTAAATAGCCGGATTTTTGTTATTTTTCCAACTCACAACTGTCTCTCTCCCTTATGCCAAGTATACCAAAAAGGGGAACACATTCAGCGGGCTCCCCTTTTTGACTGTAGCGGATCATCGCCCGCATGCTTCCTTTCTCAGAAAATTAAGCTTTGTCTCTGAAATAATGATTGCCGCAAATATCAGTACAAATCCAGCCGCCAGCCTGACCGTCAGCTCTTCTCCGTAGAATATCACTGAGAAGAACACCCCGAACACAGATTCCAGACTGAGTATGATCGACGCGGCTGCGGGGTGGGTATACTTCTGTCCTATATTCTGCAGCAGGAGCGCAAGTGCGGTACACCCTAAAGCTAAGAATAGTATAGCCCCTATTGTGCTTCCTGTCAAAGTCTCCGGGAAAGGTTCCGCCGCAAGAGTCACGACCCATGCCGCCAGTGCCGCGAAGCCAAACTGAAGTATGGAGATGAGGACAGGATCTTTGTCTTTTGCCAGTTTTGCAACCATGACGATATGCAGGGCATAGAAGAATCCGCCCAGGAGCGTCAGGGCATCCCCCATCCTGATTGAAAATCCTTCCGTCAGGGATACAAGCCCGATCCCTGTGAGACACAGGGCGGCTGCAGCCATATTATAGATATCAGGGCGTGTTTTATTGACTATCCAGAACAGGAATGGAACAATTACACAGTAGACTGCTGTCAGAAAAGCATTTTTTCCGGGAGTGGTATCTGTGATCCCGATCGTCTGGCTGGAGTAAGCCGCAAACAGGCAGAGGCCTATAACGGCACCCTGCCAGATATATTCTTTGTTCAGTTTCTTAAGCCTTTTCCTGAAAATCAGGGCGAGCGCCAGACAGCCAATGGTAAACCTGACTGCAAGGAGAAAATTAGGCGGTATCGTATTTACAGTATCCTTTACAACAAAAAAGGAACTCCCCCAGATAAGCGCTGCTGCAAACAGCGCCGCTCTGGAGAGTATATTTATTTTCTTTTGTCTTTCCAATGGATTATCCTCACAACTTTAATTCTTTCATTACATTTTTTCTATGATAGCGCCCTGCCTGTATGCTTCCAGCAGATGCTCCAGCTCCTGGATGCGCTCTGAGAGCTCCTGTCCGATGTCTGTATCCGCAACCAGCCTTCTCTGGCGCACAGTCTCCACTATCATACTTTCTGAATGGATGTCACTCTCATTTGCAATGGCATCTTCCACAGACACAAACGGATCATGGGCGACAAGACGGAGCCCATATGAATTATATACGAGAGTGTAGCCGGCTATTCCTGTTACTTTCTGATATGCCTTAGAAAATCCGCCGTCAATGATAAACAGCTTCCCGTTACATTTCACCGGAGTCTCTCCTTTAGACAGCTGTACCGGCATATGCCCGTTGATAATATGGGAATTTTCAGTATCCAGCCCGAATTCCTCCAGTATCTTATTTACTGTCTCCACCTTCTCGATATATGTGTAATAGGGATTCTTTTCCTCGTGGTGAGTCCTGGAATCAGCTACCAGATATCTTTCAAACGTAGTCATCTTATCTTTTCCGAATACAGGAGAATTGCCGTTGCTCCATATGTACCAGAGGATATCCTGTCCCTTGGACTTCTCCTCTTTATCAACAGCATAATACCCCTTCCTGGCATATACCTCAAGTATATCATACAGCGCTTTACCGCTGTATTTCTTCCCAAACACTTCTACCTCCCGGAAACTGCCGTCCTCGTTCAGCGGGACACAGCCATGGTAGAGGAGATTTGAATTGTATACTTTGTACATACTGCCGTGGGAATAGAGAAAACGTATATGCTTCTGCAGCTTCTCGCATTTCATGAAGGCCGTCTGCAGCCTTTCCATGATCTCCCGCTCTTCATCAGAGAGTTCATAAGGATGCTCCGGATCAATAGTCGGGAAATCTGTATCCTTCAGTTCATATGTCTCGCCTTCTATGACCACAGTCCCCGCAGACAGATCCATCTTATCAAGCAGCAGCCTGCTCTCCATGGCAAATTCCGGGCGGCGCATGATGAGCTGGCCCTCCAGTTTGAACTGGATGACAGCGATAGCCTTCTGCATCCTGCAGTCCCATTCCAGATCCTTCGTGTTATACTCGTCAGCATTATAATTGATATTAAAGCAGCTGCATTTGTCATTCCCGTAGACATTCATGGCAAAGTTGGCCAGAGGGATCAGATTGATTCCATAGCCTTCCTCCAGCATATCCAGATTTCCGTATCTGGCGGTGATCCTGATAACATTCGCTATGCTGGCCATGTGCCCTGACGCTGCTCCCATCCACACCACATCATGATTTCCCCACTGGATATCCACAGAATGATGATTAATAAGAGTATCCATAATGATATGAGGCCCAGGCCCCCTGTCAAAAATATCACCCACTATATGTATATGGTCCACCACAAGACGCTGGATCAGATTGCTCATGGCTATTATAAAATCAGAAGCACTGCCGATCCTTATAATGGTACTGAGGATAGAATTATAATATGCCTCTTTATCCTGTATCTCTTCTTTTTCCGTGATCAGCTCTTCGATGACATAGGCGAAATCCTTGGGCAGGGCCTTGCGCACCTTGGACCTGGTATACTTTGACGCCACCCTCTTGCATATCTGCACCAGACGGTGCAGTGTGATAGTATACCAGTCCTCCAGATTCTCTTCTGTTTTCTCCACCAGGTCCAGTTTCAGTTTGGGATAATAAATTAAAGTAGCCAGGCTCTTTTTGTCCCGGCTACTGATAGTATTCCCAAATTCTTCATCAATTTTCCTGCGCACGGATCCTGAGCCGTTCTTCAGCACATGAAGGAACTGCTCATATTCACCGTGTATATCTGTCAGGAAGTGTTCTGTACCTTTCGGCAGATTCAAGATAGACTGGAGGTTAATTATTTCTGTTGAAGCGCTGGCTATATTCGGATACTGCATGGCCAGGCTCTTTAAATACTTAAGTTCATAATCATATTTCACAAAAATATCCCCCTTACTTTTTATAGATCGGGATAGTATCGGGTGAACTGCAGCTATATATCAGCACTGTGAAGCAATCACATCACTCATATTATAGAACCCGGCGGGCTTGCCTGCCAAAAACTTTGCGGCCTGGACAGCTCCATTCCCGAATATAGCCTTCGAATATGCTGTATGCTTAAATTCAATCACCTCATCCACCCCGGCAAAGATGACCTCGTGTTCACCTACGATGTTGCCTCCGCGCACAGCCGAGATTCCTATCTCCCTGGGATCTCTTTCCTGCCGTACCTGGCTGCGGTCGTATGTATATGTATATTCATTGCCAAGAGCCTCGTTTAAGCTGTCCGCCATGACAAGAGCCGTTCCGCTTGGAGCATCTACTTTGTGCTTATGGTGCTTCTCCACGATCTCCATATCAAATCCCGCCGGCGCCAGCACTTTCGCTGCGTCCTGAAGAAGCTTCAGAAGTACATTCACCCCCAGGGACATATTGGCTGAACGGAGCACCGGGATCTTGCCGCTCAGTTCTCCTATCCTGGCTGTCTGTTCTGCTGACAGGCCTGTTGTACAGACTACTGCCGGGATCTTTTTCTCCTCACAGTAATCCAGAAGAGTGTCTACTGCCTTTGCTGATGAAAAGTCAATTATAACATCAGCCTCTACATCACACTTTGTAATATCTGTAAATACAGGATATCCATTATCCCTGCAGTCAACAATATCTATGCCCGCAACAATCTCGGTCTCCCCGTCATCCCGCACGATCTGTGAGATGACCTGACCCATCTTGCCGTTGCAGCCATTCATTATTATTCTTATCATATCTGTACCTTCCTTTTTAAGCAAGTGTCAGTCCAAAATCCACCATCGCCTTTGCCAGCTTCCCGGCATTCTCTTCTTCCATCTCAGTAAGCGGCGCTCTCAGCGGCCCTACTTCTTTGCCCATCAGATTCATGGCCTTTTTAACTGGTATAGGATTTACCTCGCAGAACAGTGCATTCACAAGAGGAAGCGCTTTTAACTGAAGGTCGCAGCTCTCTTTGATCTTTCCTTCCAGAAACAGCTCTACTATGTCATGAGTCTGCTGAGGCGCAATATTGGACAGCACAGAGATAACTCCAACTCCGCCAAGTGACAGAAGGGGTACGATCTGGTCGTCATTTCCTGAGTACAGGTCGATGCTTCCCTCCGCCAGCTGCATCAGCTTTGCGATCTGTGAGATATTTCCTGACGCCTCTTTGATACCCACGATATTTTCTACATTTTTAGCCAGATATGCCGCTGTCTCAGGCTGTATATTACATCCTGTACGGCTGGGTACATTATAGAGGATGATCGGCAGCGTAACTGCATTTGCAATACTGGTATAATGAGCGATCAGGCCTTTCTGGGTGGCTTTATTATAATATGGAGTCACCAGGAGCAGACCGTCCGCTCCCATCTTCTCTGCCTCTTTTGACAGATAGATTGCTGTCTCTGTGCAATTAGAGCCTGTACCTGCGATGACAGGTATCCTCTTTGCCACTTTGTCAACTGTATACCTGATTGTTTCAAGATGTTCTTCATGTGTCAGTGTAGACGATTCTCCTGTAGTTCCGCAGATAATAATGGCATCTGTGGAGCCTGCAATCTGCTCTTCAAGAATCTCGCCTAACTTTTCAAAGTTCACTTCTCCGTTGTCCTTCATCGGTGTAACAATTGCCACGCCAGCTCCTTTAAAAATTGCCATAGCTTTTTCCTCCTTAAAAATAGGGGTCAGACTAAATGAGTCTGCCCCCAAAGATTCTCTTTTACAATACTCTTCAGATAGCGCCCCACCGAATCTCCGGTGACAGTCATACGGCTCTTAACCTTATGCCCAAGGCCAGAACTTTCAGGTGTTCTTTCCTTTCGGCGCTCTCCCCTTTCTGACGGCCATCAGCTGTGCCTGAACACATCCAGCCGCATACTCATAAATTGCGCAACCTCTACTAAAAGACTATTTAATTTACATACCATAACTATAGCATTATTGAAATTACTTGTCAACGTATGTTTACTCTATTTACTGTTCACTCCGTGACCAGTAACACGCTCCGCGATGCACAGAAACGGCAAAGAACGCCGTTCCGCGCTGCAAAACTCGGGATTTTCGTGCAAAATACGCACGAAAACACCTCGCGGGATGGTGGCGTGTGAACAGTAACTTATTCTATTCTTCCACGCTTTTATACACAGTTGAAAGCTTTGTGACTACATCCACATAATCCCAAAGCTCACGTCCGTCATCAATACCTGTCAGGATAAGCTCCATATCCCGGTTCCTTGCCATCAGCAGGTTCTTAAGTTCATCCGGAGTGGCAATATCATACTGCAGAAGACCAAGCACCTCATCCAGGATGAGCACATCGCACTCTTCTGTCACCATGACCTTTTTAGCAAAATTAAGCCCGTTTCTGATATTCTGGACCTCTTCTTTTCTGAGTTCCTCCGGAAGCTCCTCAAAGGGTATCTCCGACTTTTCAAAGCGGAATAATTTTATTTCTGGTTCGAGCCTTTGTATAAAATTAATATCTTCTGTATAACTTCCTTTTAAAAACTGAATGATAATTACGGATTGTCCCTGACTGGCTGCACGAATTCCCTGGCCCAGCGCTGCAGTTGTCTTTCCTTTTCCTTCACCGCAAAATATATGTACGGGTTTCTTATCCATAATGCACCTCTCTATTAATCAGAAAACTTATCTATCAGTTTATACATATTACTACAAACGCCCGAACATTGCAATAGTTAGTTACATTTACAGCTGCCATCACTGCTCATATTCCAGCTTGCTCACTGAAACCTCATAAGCTATACGCTTCTCAGTATCATCTCCCTCCAGCTTTTTCACATACTCCCTGCTCTGTATGCGGCCCCATACCTGGACATGGCCTCCCACCTCGAAGCCTGATGTAAATCTGGCATTTCTTCCCCAGCATATGCATGGTATATAATCAGATTTGCCGTAGGGCCTGTTAACTGCAACCAGCATATCCGCTATCTCCCTGCCAAGAGGTGTCTTGCGGTAGACAGGCATCTTACATATGTAACCGTCAAGATAGATTTGATTGCTCTTCATTTTGTCAGTCTCTTCTTCCACGAAGCTGACCTCCCTGGCAAATACGGACAGCACCAGCCTGTTCTTCTTTTCCTCATGTCTGTTATAGGAGCGGAACTGCCCCTGGATCTGTATGTACTCTCCCTGATAATCCTGTGTCACATCAATCAAGCGTTCTGAAATCATAACCGGGATCCTGTCTGCAGAATCGCTGAGCCTTTTGACCAGCACATCCATCATGTAGAAACCCTCTCCAAAGACCTCGTGACTGAACGTGAAGCCTGAAATAATTTCTCCCATTATTGATACCTGATTGTTTTCGATAATCTTATCCGCCATGAATAAATGTTCTCCCTTCTTCTTAACGAAGCACTCTTTTCGTATTTTGTATATAAATATATCTATGCGCATGTCCCGAACCTTAGAACCAAAAATTTAATTTATTTTTAGATTTTTTTTGAATATCGCCAAGAACCCCTTGTAATCTTTAAAATTTATGGTAAACTGTAGAAGTTAATTCCCCGAAAATACGCGGGAAAGACCGTAAAACCTGTATTTTAGCAAAGGAAGAAAGAAGGAAATTTATTTTATGAAAAGACAAGATATCCGTAACATTGCCATCATCGCCCATGTTGACCACGGTAAGACAACACTCGTGGATGAACTGTTAAAACAGAGCGGTGTATTCCGTGCAAATCAGGAAGTGGCAGAACGTGTTATGGACTCCAACGACATCGAGCGTGAGCGAGGTATCACGATCCTGTCGAAGAATACAGCTGTTACCTATAAAGATACTAAAATCAATATCATCGATACACCTGGTCATGCTGACTTCGGCGGCGAGGTGGAACGTGTACTGAAAATGGTAAACGGTGTCGTACTGGTAGTGGATGCATTTGAAGGCGCTATGCCCCAGACTAAATTCGTACTCAGAAAGGCTCTTGAGCTGGATCTGCCTGTCATAGTCTGTATCAACAAGATCGACCGTCCTGAAGCCCGCCCTGATGAAGTGATCGATGAGATCTTAGAGCTCTTCATGGATCTGGACGCATCTGATGAGCAGCTGGACTGCCCGTTTGTCTATGCTTCTGCAAAAGCCGGATATGCAATGAAGGATTTAAATGATGAACCTAAGGATATGGTTCCCCTCTTTGAGACGATCATGGACTACATCCCGGCTCCTGAGGGTGATCCTGAAGGTTCTACACAGATGCTCATCAGCACTATCGACTATAATGAATATGTGGGAAGGATCGGTGTTGGTAAAGTAGACCGCGGAACCATCCGTGTTAACCAGGATGTGATGCTTGTCAACCACCACGAGCCTGACAAACAAAAAAGAGTTAAAATAAGCAAGCTCTATGAGTTTGACGGATTAAATAAGATAGAAGTACAGGAGGCAACAATCGGATCCATCGTGGCAATCTCAGGAATCGCTGACCTCCATATCGGTGATACCCTGTGTTCCCCCGAGGATGTGGATGCCATCCCGTTCCAGAAGATCTCTGAACCGACTATCGCTATGCATTTCATTGTTAACGACAGCCCGCTGGCCGGCAAAGAAGGAAAATACGTGACAAGCCGCCATCTGCGTGACCGCCTCTTCAGAGAGCTGAACACGGATGTCAGCCTCAGGGTTGAAGAAACAGACACAACAGAATCATTTAAAGTTTCAGGCCGCGGTGAACTCCATCTCTCTGTCCTCATAGAGAATATGCGCCGTGAAGGTTACGAATTTGCAGTGAGCAAGGCAGAGGTCCTCTACAAGCATGACGAGCGCGGCCATCTGCTTGAGCCTATGGAAGTGGTGTACATCGACGTCCCTGAAGAATTTTCAGGTAATGTCATCCAGAAGCTGAGCCTCAGAAAGGGCGAACTGCAGGGCATGAGCATCGCAGGCGGCGGCTACACAAGGCTGGAGTTCTCCATCCCCTCACGCGGGCTCATCGGTTACAGAGGAGAGTTTTTAACTGATACAAAGGGAAATGGTATCATGAATGCCACTTATGACGGATATGGCCCGTACAAGGGAGACATCCAGTACCGCAAGCAGGGCTCCCTGATTGCATTTGAGAGTGGAGAAGCTGTTGCATACGGCCTGTTCAATGCACAGGACAGAGGAACCCTCTTCATTTCACCAGGTGAAAAGGTATATGCAGGTATGGTCATTGGCCAGAGCGGAAAGCCTGAAGATATCGAATTAAATGTATGTAAGATGAAGCACCTGACAAACACACGTGCATCAGGCTCTGATGACGCCCTGAAGCTGAGTCCTCCAAGGATCTTAAGCCTGGAGCAGGCGCTTGAATTTATCGATACAGATGAGCTTCTGGAGATCACTCCTGAAAGCCTGCGTATCCGCAAGAAAATCCTGGATCCCACACTGCGTAAGCGGGCAGCCAGAAAATAGCAGGATGCCTCACAGGAATATATAAAAATACCAGACAGAAAAGCGGCGGCGCCGTAAATCCTGTCTGGTATTTTTTATCTGTCTGAGCAGGCTTTCTGCTCAGAGACCCATTTTTTGAAATCTTCTCTGATGACCGTAAACGGAGCATTCCCCTCATCAAGCATAAATGTATGGAAATCTCTGAGGCTGAACTTCTTTCCAAGTGTCTCTTCCGCCTCATCCCGCATATCCGTGATTTCCAGGTAGCCCAGGTAATAAGGCAGCATTCCTGCCGGGTTGTTTATAACATAGTCATAGTAATATTCTGCTAAAAAGGCGCTGTTCTCCTCATCAAACAGCTCATGGAGCTTGTTATATACCTCTTCCCTGCTCCAGCCCTCATAATTTATGCCTACATCCAGCATGGCGGCTATCCCAAGCCCCTGAAGGCTTATCAGCTTCCTGAGCCTGGCAGCCTCCCCGGACAGACCCGCATAGGAAAGGGAGTATATTTCTGCATAAGTTCCCCATCCTTCAGCATAGCCGTTATTCTCCAGCATCCGCCGTATTGGCCCGTATCCTTTTCCATTATTATTCAAATTATTATAATTTGTCTGATACATATGCCCCGGCACTCCTTCATGGGATACGGTAGTCCAAAAGTCTTCCTGAATATATGCATTGTTCACATAAATAATATTCCGCACGGGGATATCTAACTGAGGCAGCATATAAAAGGCAAGATTCATACTATCCTCCAGCTTTTCAGGCACCTCCCTGAACTCATAAACCAGTTCCCCTATATCAGGCCAGTCCTCTCTGCTCCTCTCCTGCATGAGTTTCAATATTTCATCAGGATCTAATGAATCAAATTCTTCACTGAGGAGTTTACCCGCCGTATCTGAATCAAAAGTATTTAATTCATCAGTAATGTTTTGTAAACTTTCATTTATAATTTCAGAAACTTCATCCATCTCATAGGATGTGGCCACTTTTGAATTCACCAGGTATTCATAGTACTCTTTCCCCTTCTCAAAGTAGCATATGCCTTCATCATTCTTCCCTGTGCCCCTGAGTTTCTCCAGGCCTTCAATCAGCTCCTCATAGGCCGGATAAAAATTCTCATCCACTACTGTTTGCAGGCATTCCACATATTCCTGCTTCTCTTCCTCCGTTATGCATTCGATACTGTCAAGCTGGTCAGGGAAGCATGCAACTAAAATATTTTCTGCCTCCCTGTCTGCAAATGTCCTGCAGTCCTCAAGCACCATATCCAGGGCATCATCGCTCATAAACAGCCCTGCCTCTGAACGCCTCTGTTCATACTCGAGAACTGCCCTGAAATATTCATCAAGATCCGCTACAAGTTCCAGATAGTTCCTGGCATCCTCTCTTGACATAATAGTAAATACAGACAGCAAAACCGGCATCTCACTGTGGACGCCCTGAACATAGGAAAGCGGCTCATAATAAAGGCCCAGATCTGCCGCAGCCTCTTCATTCTTGAAATATTCCCAGACTACTCTGTATGTCCTCTGCTGCTCTTCATCCAGAAGGTCAAAATCAAATTCCGACAGTCTGTCTGTCACAGCCGTCACTTCCTCCTGCCATTCATCATCTCTGGCTCCTGCCTCTTTGAACAATGTTTTATCAAATGCATGCCTCTTCAGGTCGATCCCGTATTCAGAAGGATTCTCAAGCATCAGATGTAAACTATAGTAATCACCGTTTAACAAATCAATAAACAGCTCATCCATGTATTCATCAAAAGCCTGCTGCTCTTCTTCCGGTTCCCTGGCCGCTGTGACAGCAGAAGAGGCCGCAGCAGCCGGCTGCACACCGGCGAAGCTCATGCTTAAAACAAGCCCTCCAGTTAAAAGAAAACATCCCGCCCTTCTCCACAGACTTACTTTTTTCATATAACAGTTCACCCACGCATCCGTCCAATTATCTCATTGGCCTTTCTATAAATTTCCTCAGGTGACGTTCCTATATTAAATTTACCGTCTTCATACAGGATTCTGCCGTTTACCATAGTCATCTTCACATTTTGTTTGCTTCCGCTGTATACAATATTTTTTGAAATGTTATTCAGCGGCTGCATATTAGGCTGGTGAAGATCTATCATGATCATATCTGCATACTTTCCTTCTGTCAGAGTGTCACAGTCCTTCAGATTCATGGCTTTGGCGCCTCCGGCTGTCGCCATATAAAGGACCAGGTCCGCATCCACCACAGATGCATCCTTCTCCCGCAGCTTTGCCAGTCCGGTAGCAAGAAACATTTCCCTGAACATATCAAGGCAGTTATTGCTGGCCGGACCGTCTGTGCCTATGGCGATATTGATCCCCTTCTCTATCATACGTGAGACCGGGGCAATTCCGCTGGCGAGCTTCGTATTGGAGCCGGGGTTCGTGACCACAGACATCCCTCTTTCTTTAAAGATATCCATGTCTTCCTCTGTCACATGGACACAGTGATATCCGCCTCCCCCGTAATTGAACATTCCAAGGCTGTCCAAATAAGCTGTGGGCGTCATATGATTGCGCTCCATACACTGCTCCACCTCGGAGAGACTCTCGGAATTATGTGTATACACAGGGGCTTTATATTTCTCTGCAAGGGCGGCCATTCCCTCCAGAAGATTCCTGGAAGTGGTGTATTCTGCATGGAACCCCAGCTCGAAGCTGATCAGTTCATTCTCACTATTATACTGCCTGTACCACCGGTCAATATCCTCCAGGGACTGTGAAAAATCGTTCAGCCCTCCCGTCATCACCGTCCTAAATCCACAGTCTGCAGATGCCTGCGCGATAGTTGAGGGAGTGAGATACATATCAAAATTCGCCGTTATCCCGCTTGTCAGATACTCCAGGATAGCCAGCTTAGAGAGATGGTAGATATCCCCTGCCGTCAGCTTCGCCTCCATGGGAAAAACCTGTTTATTCAGCCAGTCCAGCAGCGGCATGTCATCCGCATAGGAACGCAGGAATGTCATGGCAGAATGGGTATGGGCATTTTTAAAACCCGGCATCAGCACATTTCCTTCTGCATCGATCTCCCTGTCCCACTTCTTTTCCTGTTTCTGCCCTTCCGGCATTGCCGGGCAGCAGCCGGCAGGCCTTGACGGCCCGGCATATGATATCCTGTTTCCCTCTACCCAGACTTCGCCCGTTTCCATCCGGCACCCGTCTGCCATTGTCAGTATCCTTGCATTGTAAAATCTTATATTCATATCATTCTCCTTTAGGCTTCCGGCTCTAACGTTTCCCCTTATCGTATATCTCCCCAAGAGCACGCGGAGATTTATTATGCTTTGAGAAGAAGATCAGTAAAAGCAGCGTGAGCACATACGGCAGTATCATTACAAGGTCTGAATAGCTGCTGGGCATCTTCAGCATCTTGACGATCTCATAACCGCCAGATTTTGCGAAACCAAAGAGCAGGCATGCCCCAAGCGTGGGAAGGATCGTCCAGTTTCCGAAAATAAGAGCGGCAATGGACAGATAGCCGTAGCCCACGTAAATGTTTCCTGAAAAATTCGCAGAGATAGAATATGCGAAGCTGATACCCGCTATCCCTGAAAGCGCGCCTGATACCATGACAGCAATAAAGCGCACTCTTGATACATCTATTCCGGCGGCATCAACTGCATGGGGATTGTCCCCGCAGGCACGCAGATGCAGGCCAAAACGTGTCTTATAAAGCACATACCAGGCAATAAATGCAACAACCACAATAATGATCTCAAAAGGATAAATATTTGTAAATACCGCCCCAAGCACAGGAATCTGTGACAGCCCCGGCACTGTGATCCTGTTGGATACACCAAGCACGAACTTATCAGAAGGACTTCCAAATACGGCGCTGTTTATCTGTTTCGTCAGAAAAGCCGTCAGGGCTGTGGCCAGTATGTTGATCACGACGCCGCTGATCACCTGGTTCGCCTTAAATTTAATACAGAGCAGGGCATGGAGCAGAGAGTACAATGCCCCTCCAAGTACCGCAAACAGTATCGCCAGATAAAAGGGTATCTGGGAACCGCCTGAAAACCAGGACGCAGTGAGCACAGCCACAAGAGCGCCCGTAAACGCCCCAAATCCCTGTAAGCCCTCCAGCGCCAGGTTAGTGATCCCGCTCTTCTCACTGTAAATGCCTCCAATCGCCATGATAAAAAGAGGCAGCGCGAATGATAAACCATCTATAATTATATTATCCATTATTCAGCCCCCTTTCCGGAATCTGCCCTGTCATTTGTCTTTTCTTTCTCCTGCAGGATCTTCTCTTCCTCAAGAGAACTCTTGGCTCTCTTCACTTTATATGCAATATATGCGCTGCAGGCTGAAAACAGCAGGATCAGGCCTGTTATTACAGATGCAATCTCCGCCTCCACACCTGCGGCAGAGCTCATATAAGTACTTCCCTTGCTGATGATCGTGATCAGGAAGGATGAGAATATGATCCCTATGGGATTGCTGTTTCCCAGCAGTGATACTGCTATGGCGTCAAATCCCGTACTTGGGAGCACCTTTGGCTGGATAGATCCAAAATATCCCAGATAGTATGTGACGCCGGCAAGTCCTGCAAGAGCGCCTGATATCACCATAGTCAGGACCATGTTCCTGCCTACGCTGATCCCCGCATATCTGGCTGCCGTGATGCTGGAACCTACCGTCTTGATCTCATATCCCAGCTTCGTCTTATTAAAAAGGAATCTGATAATAAAGGCAGCTATGACTGCTAAAATGATTCCCAGAGGTATATCCATCTTCAGATCCCCCACCTGTGTCTCCATAAGCGTCAGCCTGGCAGCCTTGCTTACAGGGTTAGACTGCCTGGACACCGGATTTACATAGAAGGTATTGATACAGAAGCTGATGACATACTGGGCTATATAATTGATCATGATCGTAGAAACTACTTCGTTTATATTAAATTTAAACTTCAGCCATCCTACAAGTCCGCCAACAAGAGCACCTGTCACTATTCCAAGCAGCAGAACAAGCGGCTTTGCAATTCCTGATGAAAGTCCGCTGTAGCCGATGACGACAGTGGTGACAAAGCCGGCACAGAGCATCTGCCCTGATATACCGATATTGAACAGCCCGCCTTTGAGCGCCACCGCTACTGCAAGAGAAGCAAAAAGCATGGGTGTCAGCGCATTCAGGAAACTGGTGAAATCAGTCAGCATATTCTTGCCGCCCGCATAGGAGGCCTTCGGCCACAGTCCGGACCCCTGAAGAAGGTTCATATAAGCCGACAGCGGATTCTTTCCAAGCAGCCCCAAAACTACAGCGCCTGCCACAAGGCTGACCAGAATTGCAAAGATGGGGATGGTCATGCTCTGTCTTTTTTCATTTCCCAGCAGTTTTACAATTAATTTCTTCATGTCATCACCCCTTTACACCCATCATAAATTCTCCGACCTCATTTGTCGTCAGTTCAGACGCCGGCGCTATCTTCTTCAGCTCTCCATTATAAATGACGCCTATAGTATCGGCACAGTTCATTATCTCATCCAGCTCCAGCGATATGAGCAGGATAGCCCTGCCCTTGTCCCTCTCACCAATGATCTGCCTGTGGATATTCTCTATGGCTCCTATATCCAGTCCTCTTGTTGGCTGTACAAATATCATGAGCGGTGACGACAGCTCTATCTCCCGGGCGATAATAGCCTTCTGCTGGTTACCTCCGCTCATAGAACGGACCATAGTCTTATTCCCCTGGCCGCTTCTCACATCATAGTCTGCTATTAATTTTTCTGCATATCTGGTAAATTCCGCCTGCCTCAGGATTCCCCTGTGGCAGAACGGCTCTTTGTAGTAATTCTTCAGAGCCAGGTTATCCTCCAGTGTAAAGTCCATCACAAGTCCGTAGCTCTGCCGGTCCTCCGGAATATAGGAGATCCCCTCCATTGTCCTTTTTCGGATGGAATAGTGTGTGATCTCTTTTCCGTTTAATTTTATGGAACCTGAACTTGCCTTGAGCAGACCTGCGATCGCATCCGCGATCTCCACCTGCCCGTTGCCCGATACACCGGCGATTGCAAAGATCTCGCCTCCTCTTATGGAGAAAGAGACATTTTTAACTACTTCAAAGTTATCGCTGTTGCGCACGGAGAGATTTTCAACCTCCAGTATCTTTTCCTTAAATTGGGGCGCACTTTTCTCTGTCTCAAAGGACACCTCCCGCCCTACCATAAGGTTAGCCATCTGCTTCGTACTTGTAGACGCCACATCCAGCACATCTATCAGCCGTCCCCTGTTTAGGATGGCACATCTGTCTGCCACCTGCTTGATCTCTTCCAGCTTATGGGTGATCAGTATGATAGTCTTCCCATTTTTCCTCAGTCCCTTTATGATATCCAGAAGGAATTCTATCTCCTGCGGGGTCAGCACCGCCGTGGGCTCGTCAAATATAAGTATTTCCGCTTCCCTGTACAGCATTTTCAGGATCTCTACTCTCTGCTGGGTGGAGACATTGATATCCTCGATCACTTTTTCCGGATCCACCTCCAGCCCGTATTTTTTAGAAAGCTGTGCGATCTCCTTGTTGGCCGACTTCAGATCTACATAGGGAAACAGGCCCAGAGCTTTCTTTTTCGGCTCCATGCCCATTATAATATTTTCCGCGATCGTGTAATTAGATACGAGTTTAAAATGCTGATGCACCATTCCGATATTCAGCTTTGACGCATAGCTTGGTGAAGAGATGCGCTCCTTCTTTCCCCGGATATAGATCTCCCCCTCATCCGGTTCATACATACCGAACAGCATGCTCATGAGCGTAGATTTTCCTGCTCCATTCTCCCCTAAGAGGGCAAATATCTCGCCTTTTTTAATCTGCAGGGTCACATCATCATTCGCAACTATTCCAGGGAAGCGCTTCGTGATGTGCTTCATCTCCACAATATATTCTGACATGGCTTTCCTCCTTTTATCTGCTTTCCTTTAAATCTTTCCTCTGTATGCACAGCCTCTGCAGACGCAGGAAAAACTTAAAAAGGGGGTTGTTGCTTACACAACAACCCCCTGCCTTATCTCTGACTTACTCAAGTCCCGGGAAGCTGTCCGGAGTAGATTCGCTGAAGTTGGATGCCGGAACGATCGTTCCGTCTTTCACCAGCTCATAAGCTTCATCAAGCTTAGAGATTGTATCAGCTGACAACTGGTTCCTTCCTTCTGCCTTTACATATCCTGTTGAATCTGTATCAGCCTTAAGCAGTTCATTTCCGCCTTTGAATGTACCTGCTGCGATTGCTTCTAACTGTTTCTCCACATTTGTGCTCATGACCTTCAGACCTGATGTAAGGATGATATTGCTGTCACCATTTGCACCATCATCATACTGGTCAACATCACATCCGATAACTTTTACATCTTTAGCTTCTTTTGCTGCTGTGAACACACCGTTTCCTGAAGCGCCTGCTGCCACAAAGATAATATCGCAGCCTTCCTGGATCAGTGCATTGCCGACAACTTTTCCTGTAGCTTCATCAGCAAAGCTTCCGATATAGTTTCCTCCAACATCCGCATTTGTAACATCTGTTCCTGCGTAAGAAGGAAGCTCTATCATTTCAACGCCTGTATCATATTTCTTGTTTGCATAATTAACGCCTGATTCAAATCCATACTGGTAGTTTACGTTTGACGGATAAGCGATACCGTTAACAACTGCCACTTTCTTGGACTGTGATTCTAAAGCTGCCGCCATTCCTGCGAAGAAACCGCTCTCCTGCTCAGCAAATGTCATGGCATAGATATTATCTACTTCCACTTCATTTCCTTCAGCATCAGCCGGATTGCTGTCTACAAGAATGAAATCCACATCAGGATTGTCCTGGGCAATTGTTGCAATGCCTGCAAACTGGAATCCGCAGCAGACAATAACATCGTAATCTGCAACGATATCTGCAACTGCCTGGATAGCTGCTGCCACGTCGCCTGTCGGCTCTTTAACAGGTGTTACCTTAGAATCTGAATGGTTCTCAATAAACGCCAGGATACCATTGTAGTTGTCCTGGTTAAAGGATCCGTCATCTACGCCTGAAGGACTGCTCACGATAGCAATGTTAAGTGCGTCACCTTTGCCGGCCGCTTCTTTTGTCTTGGCAGCTTCTGTCTCTTCCTTTGCTGCTGTCTCAGCCTCTGTCTGGGCATTCGTAGATTTTTCAGTATCCCCGCCTGCACTTCCGCAGCCGGCAATCATTGCTGAAACCATTGCTGTACATAAGACTACAGATAACAATTTTTTCATACTTTTTCTACCTCCTGAGATATTCTGCCGGTATTCCGCAAAACGGTCGGATAACGGCATTTATAAATTATAGTGACTTAAATAATTTTAACACTTTCCAAAATTCTTTACAATCTATTTTCTCTCTTTTTTCGAAATATTTCCTGGAAACTCTCGTTAAATGGAGCCCTGCAGATACCATATTCTGTCACAATCCCCGCTATCAGACTATGGTCTGTCACATCGAACGCAGGATTATAGCATTTTACTTCTTTTAATGCCATGGGCTCTGAATAGAATTTCTCTTTGATCTCATTCTCATCACGCAGCTCTATCCTGATATCCTCACCTGTAGCGCAGTCCATATCGATGGTGGAAGTAGGGCCAAGCACATAAAACGGGATTCCATAGTATTTTGCCAGGATGGCCACACCGCTGGTGCCGATCTTGTTAGCCGCATCTCCATTGGCCGCGATCCTGTCGCATCCCACAAAGCAGGCCTGCACCCAGCCGTTCTTCATCACCAGGCTGGCCATATTGTCACAGATAAGGGTCACATCCAGGCCGCCCTTTGCCAGCTCGTAGGAGGTAAGCCTGGCGCCCTGAAGCAGGGGTCTTGTCTCATCAGCAAATACCTTAAACTCCATGCCTCTTTCTTTTCCCAGAAACAAAGGGCCCAGAGCAGTGCCATATCGGGAAGTGGCGAGAGGGCCTGCATTGCAGTGGGTCAGGATTCCGTCCCCATCCTTTATCAGGGACAGGCCGTATTCCGATATAGCCCGGCACATGCGGATGTCCTCTGCCTGTATTTCACATGCCTCCGTTTTAAGCAGGGAGATGATCTCACTTACCGGCTTCTCTTTATTTGCCAGTACCACTCCTTCCATCCTGTTCAGGGCCCAGCTCAGATTCACTGCCGTGGGCCTGGAAGAGTCCAGATACTCCTTGTCCTTTTTAAACTGCATGTAAAATTTTTCAAAGTCATCAGTCTTGGCTGCCGCAGCCAGACAATAGATGCCGTATGCTGCACATATGCCGATCGCGGGCGCTCCCCTGACTTTAAGTTCAAAGATAGCATCATAGATATCCTCTGCACTGCCAAGGGTCAGATATACAGTTCTGTTGGGAAGCTGCGTCTGGTCAAGTATGACCACGCTCCTTTTGTCCTCACTCAGCTTGACATTGTCAATATGTGTAACCTTAGTTAATTCATCCATTCTTTTTTCTCCTCTGATATTCTTCCCCGGATAATCAAAACTTAAACCCTGCCTTGAAGGCTCTGGAATGAAATGCTTTCTCATAATCCTTCAATTCATACAGTTCTATGGGCGGCAGTTTGACAAGGGATTTGTTAAGAAGGTTCAGCGCAGGCTCAAACGGGCCGCATCTGCTCCCTGCAACAGTAATTTCATTTACTACCATGTAGCTCATGTCTATGGAGATTTCCCCGGCATATGTGCTCTTTAATATGATAGTTCCCTGCTTGCGCACCAGGTCTTTCGCCAGAAGAAGGCCTGACGGTGAGCCTGTTGCCTCCACCACATATTCATAAGTGTCATCAGCCTTCACTGCCGTCCTGGCATACGGTGAAAACTGCTGCAGTTTTTCCTCATGTTTGCCGATAACTGTAACATCAGCGCCTGTGAGGGACAGTACCTGCGTTATCATAAAGGCCAGAC
Organism: Murimonas intestini; assembly: GCA_003148945.1. Classification (GTDB taxonomy): domain Bacteria; phylum Bacillota; class Clostridia; order Lachnospirales; family Lachnospiraceae; genus Murimonas; species Murimonas intestini. The sequence continues at coordinate 33,187 of QGGY01000006.1, forward strand.
GGCCGTCGCCTATCACTGCAATATTTTTGGCAGGATCTATATGTATCATGGAAGGAATCTCCAGAGCCGCCGCCAGAGGCTCAGTGAAAATAGCCTGTTCTGCGGGCAGTCCGTCAGGTACCTGATGGATTAGATGGGTAGCAAGTGTCATATATTCCGCAAAACAGCCGTCATGCTTTTCCATTCCGATGACGCGCCTGCTGACGCAGTGTTTTTCACGTCCCGTTCTGCAGTAAAGACAGGTGCCGCAGCCCGCATTGAGCTCTCCGACAACTGTTTTTCCCACCAGGCCGGGGTCAGGTGATTCCTCCACCACACCCACGAACTCATGGCCCATGATTCCTGTAAAGTCAGGCTTGTAGCCTTTAAGTATCTCTTTATCAGTACTGCAGACAGCGCTCATAAGGATACGTATCAGGCTCTCCCCCTCCCGGGGGACAGGAAGAGGCATATCTTCCCGGTAGATGGCCCTCTCCCCGTCAAAATAAAGTGCTTTCATTTTATTCCCCTTTCTTCTCCTTTTCCAGCATTTTTCCGATCCTGATAATGGAGGCCGTTATCAGTTCCTTAAACAGAGGCGCCACCCTGTCTGCAGTCTCCTGCACTTCTTCATGGCTCAGAGGTTCATCTGTCATGCCGCAGCCCAGATTGGAGATGCAGGATATCCCGCAGATCTTCATTCCCATATGATTCGCTGCCACAGCTTCGCAGGCAGTACTCATTCCCACGGCGTCACCGCCCAATATCCTGCACATTTTCACTTCACTTGGAGTCTCGAAGTTAGGCCCTGTCAGCTGCACATATACGCCCTCCTTCAGTGGTATATCCAGTTCCCTGGCAGTGCTCCTTAAAATCTCACGCAGATCTTTATCGTAGATCTCGCTCATATCAGAAAATCTCAGCCCCAGCTCATCTATATTTGGCCCTATCAGCGGAGAGGGCACGAAATTTGAGATCTGGTCTGTTATCATCATGAAATCGCCTGCCGCAAAGTCATAGTTGACGCCGCCTGCTGCGTTTGTCAGGAAGAGCACCCGCGCTCCCATCATCTTCATAAGCCTTGTGGGCAGCACTACGTCCTCCATGGCATAACCTTCATAATAATGGACCCTTCCCTGCATGATAACTACAGGCACCTCACCCACATACCCAAACAGGAAACGCCCCTTATGTCCCGGCACAGTGGACACCGGGAAGCCCTCAATATCGTGATAATCCAGTACGGCTTCTATCTGTATGCTCTCGCCGTAGTCCCCGAGGCCCGAACCCAGTATCAGAGCCACCTCCGGTTTGAAATCTATCCTGCTCTTAAAGCTCTCATAACAACGCAATAATTTCTCATATGCCTGATTCATATACTATCCTCCTGCTTATTTAATTTAGTCTGTATAGCCGCTGAATTATGATCTTACGGTCTGTGCAGTAAATGCACAGACCTGCTGAATAGTTACGATCTTCATCTGTTATCATGATAAAAGGTTTGCAGCAAAAAGTCAATCCATGCCCAGGAAGTTACAGTTCAGAAATCTCCATTTTACCCTGTACTCTTTATCCCTGGTAAAAAGGCTGTCATACTCATCTTCTGTGAGCACATTCTTCAGTTCTTCTTTTTCTTCCTCCGGCACAATGCCGTGTATGGAATCGATAAAGCACAGATTAGGGAAGAGCACGCACCACCAGTTTTTACCTTCGGCCTTTCCGATAGTAATCCTCAGTGCATCGTAATAACCTGCCGGGAACGTACAGTCCCCGTAGGTCTTGACAGGAAAATAACAGTTTGTCATTTCCGCTCTGACCTGGTACCCGCAGCCGCGGGAGCGCACTGCCTCCCCCGCCCTTGATTCTATGATCTCAAGATTCTCCTCTATGGCTTCCTTTACAGCCTCCACTGTATCAGCGCCTTCCAGGATGCCCTTCAGATAATCCACCATCTCGTCTTTGACTTCTAATTTTAACGCCTGGTCTTCTTCACTGTCGCTGTTTGCGATCACGTGGAACCGGATGATCTCTTTTGCTATCCCTTCCTGAACATGGACAGGCTCCGCCGCTCTGCCCATAAGCGATGCCGCCGTCCAGAAGCCCAGGATGGTGAGAACGGTGAGCATCCCTGCTGCCTTTCTTTGATTGTTTATGATCCATGCTCTGACTCTGTCCAGAGCTCTGTCTCTGAATACTCTGATTTTCACTTTATGTAACCTCCTGATATTCTGATCTCTGCCCTGCGTTCAAACAGATTGAACTGAAACGGCAGGCTCCATACTTTTCTATCAGGAGTATTGACAGCCCCGCCGTATTTATGCAGGGCCTGATTACTTTTACTCCGCTTCTTTCTCATCCCCATTTGTCAGGCTGATGCTTTCAGCCAGGGAATAGCCGTCCTCTGTCCTTACCAGTCTCGGGACACTGATCTCATCCTCCTTGTTATGGAGGAAATTCAGCAGGTCTCCCAAAGTGACCTCCCCTTCTTTTCCCTTCTTTCTGGCCTGTTTTGATTTTGCCTTTTCTTCCTTAGCCGTCCCGTTTTTATATCTGTCCGCCAGGTAGGACCCAAAGGAGCTGGACTTATAGGTAATGGAATCCAGCGCTGTATCGTCTGCAAAAAAGACAAGCATATTCCTGGCAAATACAGGATCCTGCTCCATATACCGGAGCACTTCCTTGAGTAAGGGCCTGTCTTCAGCATACTTCTCGTCAAAAACAACAGCCTTGACATGGCCGAAGTCTGTATATTTATCTTCTTCCTGCTGCCACCCTTTCAGAACCTCATCCATATTTCCGCCCCGGACAATAAGCATGGAAGGAAATGTCCTGTCCTCCAGCTCTCTCCCGCATCCGCTGGCAAACACGGAACAGAAGGCTCCCATGCACAGCAACAGAGCAGCAGCGGCTGTTCTTTTCTTCAGCTTCCTCCCCTGCCTCACTCTCTCTATCACGCAGAGGAGCAGAGTAAATCCTGCCGTGAGAGGCACCAGGATATAGCAGTTCAATATCCTGAACAGATAAAAAGCTGTATCATATGTCCCGGAAAAATTAAATGCCATAAAAACCAGCAGAGCGCCGGCAGCCATGCAGATGCTCTGGCACCGTCCCCTTCTCTTTTTTGCTTCTTTCTCTTCGGCAGAGAAAAAGCCCTGAGCCAGAAATCCCATATAATATATCTGTGTGGATGCAGCCACAAAAAAACTGAGAAGCAGCAGAGAAAGAAAGATGGCATCCCATCTCTGAAGGAAATCCCCCGGCAGATTCACATTGCTCATGAGGGTGACAGCCGGCCAGGGCAGAGCCCTCAGCCCTTCCTCTCCAAAAGCCCCTATCATTACAACAAAAGCTGCAAATACGCTGCCTGCCACAAGGCCCGTACCGTGCAGGACTGTCCGCTTAAGCCTTTCCTTCTGGCTGCACATGGGGGCTTCATACAGCAGCAGCCCTGCCCCGCCAAAGGCTGTGAACACCAGAAATCCCTGTTTCAGGGTCATAGAGCTTATATCTGCCGTTCCCGGAGCCAGGTATTTAGAATCAATGGAAAAGGCGCCAAAGAGCAGCATGACAAGGAGCGGTATAAGAATCAGCTTATAAAGGACCTCAGCAGTCCTGCCTCTTCCTTCGATCCCCTTGGATGCGCCGTAATATCCGCACAGGAGCATCACTGCCGCAAGCGCCGCCACATTCATTTCAGGAAGCAGGAAGTTCTTTGTCACAGCGGCAAAAAGCCAGCACAGGTATGTCAGGTTTATAAATACATATGCCAGATAGAAGAATCTCAGCAGATAAGCGCAGACATGGCCCAGCCTTGCTTCTACAAACCCTCCGAAATCATTTTCCACGTATTTTGCCAGATACCCCACTGAGAATACATAAAGCATGGACAGTATGAGCCCCCCTATCAGGCTCACCATAAAGTCGCGCCCGGAGCTCACTCCCGCGAAAGCAGGCAGCAGAAGGCTCACCTTGCCTATCAGATCCAGAACGAGCAGCCGGTTAAGCTGTCTCGCCGATATCTTGTGATTATCTGAAAACATAGTCTCACTCCTTCCATCTGAGTTTTGTTCTGTTGTCCCTTCTGGCAAAGACAGGTCGTTTTCTTATCATCCACAGGGGCATCCTGATAATGCTGTCTTTGCCATCCTGCCGCCTGTTCATGTCATTCCCGCTAAATGGCATCAGGTAAGGGATGCCAAAGCTTTTCAGCCCGGAGAGGTGTATCAGCACCAGCATCCAGCCCAGCGCCAGACCCAGTATGCCAAAGACAGAGCACAGCAGGATCATCCCGTACTTTAATAGCCTGAAGGCTTCAGATAATTCTTCACTGGGCACTGAGAAGGATCCCAAGGCTGTGAGCGCCACTATGACCACCACTATGGGACTTACAATATTCGCACTCACGGCTGCCTGTCCTATGATCAGTCCCCCCACTATGCCTATGGTGTTTCCTATGGTGCCGGGCATCCTCACACCCGCCTCCCGGAGCAGCTCAAAGGAAAGCTCCAGCAGCAGGATCTCCAGGACACCGGGAAATGGAACGCCTTCCCTGGCCTTTGCCAAAGATATGATCAGGTTAGTTGGAAGGATCTGAGTCTGAAAATTCGTCACAGCTATATAAAGCCCCGGAAGAGATACTGCCAGAAATGCAGCAATATATCTGATGATCCTGAGAAACGACACGATCCCAAAATGCCTGAAATAGTCATCACTTGTCTGGAACAGGCTGTTATATGTGGCCGGCAGGATGATCGCCTCAGGGGAGTTGTCGCTGAAGAACACCACCCTGCCCTCCAGCACAGCCATGGCCGCCCTGTCCGGCCTTTCTGTCGTCTGGAACTGGGGGAAGGGTGAGTACCATGTGTCTTCTGTCAGCTGTTCTATGACTCCGCTGTCCATAAAGCCATCGATCACAAAAGAATCAAGACGCTCCTGGAATTTTTCCACCATGGAGGGGTATGCCACTCCTTCCATATATACGACTGCAGTCATTGTATGGGAAGCCTCCCCCACCATCTTTTCCTTTACCTTCAGACGTGTATCCCTTATACGTTTCCTGACCAGGGCAGTGTTTACCTTTACTGATTCACTGAAGGCTTCCCGGGAACCGCGCATGGCCTTTTCCGTTTCCGCCTTTGACACTCCCATGGCAGGGTATCCTTTGCTGCTTATCTTCAGAGCCCTGTCAAACCCGTCGATAAAAAATACAGCATTTCCGGCCAGCATAGCGGCCAGGGCCTCATCCATGGTCATCAGATCTTTTGCGTCTGATATGCCAAGGCTGTTCTCTTTTAACTCTCTGTAGATTTCTTCAGGCCGGGAAGCCTGAAGGCTGTTTATCATCTTTCCGATCATAGAATCCTGCAGCATCATATTGCTCACGGCTGTCTCTATATATACGATCAGGCAGTCTATCCCCTCACCCTGCCCCAGCCTCATCTTCCTGAGCAGGATATCATCGCAGCCTTCGCACAGTTTTCCAAGTATCTGTTCGGAGTCCCTCAGGCTGCGGGATATGGCTTTAGGATCCTCTTTCTTATTTTCTGCTTTTTCATTCATTACCAGGCACCTCCTCTTATCCGGCAGAAGCTTTTCGCAGCTGCGCATTCCTGCGCGGAATGTTTTGTCCCACAGGAAGATCTTGTTTGTGGGACAAAAATAAGGATAGGCTTTTGCCTATCCTTTCTTTGTCCTAGCATATGCAGTTTCTGGAATCTTTATTCACTCGGGCTGCGGGCCAAATCCATGCCCGCTTAACTCAGCCATCTATCTTTCTACAAGGCTGTCGATTATGGACTGCTTCTGGTTTTCAATATGTACGCAGATTGCCTGGGCTGCCTTCTCTTTATCTCTCTTTTTAAGCGCCCTTCTGATCGCATCGTGTTCCTCTACCAGAGTTTTGTGCATACTCTTGTCTTTCAGATATTCCATGCGGTAGCGGTACATCTGCTCCCTCAGATTATTTAATATCTGCAGAAGTCTGGCATTGTCTGTGGCATTATAAATAATCTCGTGGAACCTCATATCCGCCTGGACACATGAAGTCAGGTCATCTGTATCCAGCACCTTCTTAAAATCACCTGCTGCCCTTTTTAATTCCTGCAGCTGTTCATCTGTGATATGATCGCATGCGATCTTTGCAGCCAGTTCTTCTAAAGCAGCTCTCACTTCCAGAACATCCTCCAGGTCTTTCACGGTGATCTCCGCAACCTCAGCGCCTTTTCTGGGCACCATCAGGACCAGGCCTTCCAGCTCCAGCTTCCTGATCGCTTCTCTGACAGGAGTGCGGCTCACCCCCAGCCTCTGTGCCAGCTGGATCTCCATAAGCCTTTCTCCCGGCCTGAGTTCACCTTTCAGGATAGCCTGGCGCAGCGTATTAAACACTACATCACGAAGAGGCAGGTATTCGTTCATCTGTATCTGAAATTCATCTTTCATTTGTATTCCCTCCGATATTAAAAATGCTGGTAAGAAAAACCTGTTTTGCCAGTTTCCCTCTCCTCAGTTTCTCATATGCACGTTTTGCAGTCCTCTCATCTTCAAACAATCCAAAAACTGTCGGGCCGCTCCCGCTCATCATGGCCCCCAGGGCCCCATGCTGTACCATAAATTCTTTAATCTCATCAATGACAGGATAAGTGCTGACAGTCACGCTCTCCAGCACATTCCCCATAAGTCTGGCCGCTTCATTTAAATCACCTGCTTTAATAGCCGCTGCCTGGCCGTCGATGTCAGGATGCACCGTCACCTCATCCAGATGAAGGCCTCCATAGACAAATTTTGTGGAGACATGGATGCCCGGCTTGGCGATGAGCACATGGCACTTCGGCATGGGAGGCAGCGGAGTCAGTATTTCCCCGATTCCTTCCGCAAGGACGGTTCCCCTCATAATACAGTACGGGACATCTGCGCCGATCTTCACTCCCCGCTCCATCAGCTGTGCCTTCGTCAGGCCCAGGCCAAACATCCTGTTGACTCCAACCATGACAGCCGCCGCATCAGAACTGCCGCCGGCCATGCCTGCCGCTACAGGTATATATTTTTTCAGTTCAATCGATAATCCTTCCCTGACCTCAAATTCCTCCATAAGGAGTTTTGCCGCTTTGTGCACAAGATTATCCTCATTGCAGGGCAGATAGCTCAGATTAGTCCGCACCTTAATTCCCGCTTCGCTAACAGCCCTTAACCGGATCTGATCATACATGCGTATGGTCTGCATGATCATGCGCACCTCATGATACCCATCCTCTCTTTTCCTCACCACGTCAAGCCCCAGATTGATCTTGGCCATGGCTTTTAAACGTACCTCTCTCATTGCTTACCTCATTTGCACTTTGTATACAGTATTTTGTTTTCCTTCCTATTGTATCACTAAAAATACAAAAGTCAATCTGTAATTTCTACCGTTTTCATTATTATCAGCTTATTGCCTGCCTGCACATCCTCTGACTCCAGATTATTCAGCCTGCATATCCTGTCCGGTGTGGTATAATACTGCTTCGCGATACTCCACAGGCTGTCGCCCGGCTGTACGATATATCCCACGATACCCGGCAGCTCGGCAAGCTTTTTCATATCCAGCTGTGCCTCCTCCATATCCACGATGCAGTCCTCTTTATGCACACGCACAACCAAGGCATTCAGGTTTATTCCCACCTTGACCTCCAGCTCTTCGCTGTCGATCATAGTTGTGGAGAGCTGCTCCAGCTGTGTCTTCAGAGAATACCTGCACGTGCCGTCTATCCCCGGAACCTCTATCACATGAGAAAATGGCACTACACCATGCATCAGCGCAAACGGCAGGGTATCGTCAGAAGTGATATACAGGATATCCGCAAATACCGCACCTTCTACCTTAAGGCCGTTTTCCACAACCTGTGTATCATCGATCTTCACATCTCCCCTGCTATGGCAGATCTGAAGCATCCTTGGCTGGTTATTCTCCATCCTGACCCGCTCACTGCTCCGGCACTTGGCAAAGTTTTTCATTACAAGGCTCTCATACACCTGCTGCATCGTGACCGGCTTCAATTCCTTTGCCGGGGAATAGACATCCTCCAGGATCTCCACCTTATCTTCTTCATAAAGCTTTATGTCCAGATCCAGGACGATCTCCAGGGCAAGTATCCTCTCCTCGCCGTCATAGTCTGGCCTGGGTTCCAGGCTCACAGAGGCCACCGACAGCTCTACGTCATCTACCATGGACGGGCTGCAGCCTGAACAGTCCACAGTCCCTGCAAAAGGCAGCGCTGTCTCCACCCACTGCATAGTGCCGTTCTCATCATCTCCGGCATACAGCACAAATATAAAGAACTCTCCCTTAACATCCAGCTGACCGTCCAAAATGCGGATATCAGTGCCGCGCAGCTGTATGCTCTTCCACAGAACTTCCTGAATGTTAGGCTTATTAGACGCCAGGGTTATCTCATCCTTTATCCTTAGAATATCTTTTTTCTGGACTGTGAGCTGCAGCATATCCAGATTCTTGGAAAGGCTGCTGATCTCCCCGTCCCCATGGATCTCCACAGCTGCTGATACATCATATATCTCCTCCACAGCCGCTGAAAATGTCAGCAGGGCCCTCGTGCTCAGTTTCCTGGAATTGATCAGTGAAACAGACAAGTCTTCTATGTCCCACTTCAGCTGGACATTGTCACCTGTCTCCGCCCCTTCCATGTTGATCTGTTCCTCAAAAGGCAGGCGCTCAGTGAGCCTATGTACCTTCCTCTCTTTGTTGTCAGCCACATACAGGACTTCAACCTCCATGGCGCCAGTAACCATTACCTGGCCGTTTGCCACCTTCATATCTTCGATCTTTACTCCTGCCTCGTCTTGAATGATGCTTCCCACATCGGCCTTGCTGTCAGGAACATTAAAATCTTCTTCCAGCGTTACCTGCATGACAGCCTGGCTCTTCTGACGGTTCATATGGATATTTTTCTTTAATAATTCCATGGTACACCCCTCCCATAATCAGTTAATATTGCCGTAACCAGTCAGCATATCTGTGAGGTACTGAACAGTTACACATTACCATTATCATTTTATGCAGATGCTCAGTCAAATACCACAGGTTTATCCATATATTGCAGCTTAAGCACAATTACAGGATAAGAAGGTTCATTTGCCGTTTTCTTTTCCGAATCCGGACCGATCAGGTTTGTCTCAACATGAATGGCATCCTCTGTGAGAAAGCACTGGTTTACGGAGATACTGTATCCTCCTGTCTTCTGCATGGCATATCCCCGGATAACATAAAGGTACTGGCCGATCTGATAGGTCATCTTGATTTCACTCTCCTTGTTCTTCTCGATGATCGCTTTCAGTTCTTCCGGTACCTTTTCATTTTCCACCACTGTAAATTCCAGGTCTTTTATCTTTTCTTCATTTGTATCCGTCACGCTGCAGCCTGTCAGGAAACAGCAGATTCCGATTAACAACGCAATAATCCTTTTCATAGGACACCGCCTGTGTCTTCTTTATTCCATTTTTATTTCCAGGCTTCCCCTTTTATGCCCAAAACCTCTTTCTTATATCTGCAAAGCAGCCGTTCTGCCGTTTTCCTGCCTTCAAATACCCTGTTGCCAAGCCTTCTCACAGGCATGATCCCCATCAGGGAATTCGTCAGAAAGCACTCGTCAAAGTGTATCAGGTCAGCCGGATATATGACTGAATCCTCAACTCTTTCCGTCCTGTATACATAATCCCTTACAATTCCATGAAGCAGTCCGCAGTTTACCTGGGGTGAATACAATATATCATCCTTTACAAAAAAGAGATTTGCTGCGGAGCTCTCACAGACGGCGCCTTTTGAATTCACAAAGACAAGGTCATCAAGTCCCTGATCCTTAGCCTCACGCCTGGCCATAATGCTGTCCCCGTAATTAAGTGTCTTGTGATAAGTCAGCTTTGACGTCTCATTGCGCCTTGTCATAGAAAAGCCAAGATCAAAGCCTCTGGCATAGTCTTCTTCTTTATAAGGGTTTTCTCTCACCGTAAATACCAGGTTATCCTGGGATGCCATGATCTTCAGGGCTCCGTGCTCCATATAATGGCTTTCCAGATACTCATATATCTCATCTTTATTCACACTGGGCCGGATTCCCAGAAAAAGCAGCGTATTTTCAAGCCGCATCAGATGCTCTTCCAGAAATACAGGCTTTCCATCTTCTACAGCTGCTGTCTCAAAAGCCCCCAGCCCAAACATATATCCTTCGTCAAGTTCAATCTTCATTCCTGTCCCATCCTCCCGCAGCATTTACTCCAGCAAAAGCTTTTCCAGCTCCGCCACGGTATTTACTATGTGATCAGCTCCGGCTGATTCCAGCTCCTGCCTGTCCCCATAGCCATAGAGGACCCCTATAGATTCCAGGCCGCATTTTTTTGCCCCTGCAATGTCATAGCATCTGTCGCCGATCATAACTGCCGAATCCAGGTCTGTCACACAGTTCTGTTCAAGTGCATAGGCGATCACCTCGTCCTTGGCGTCTCTCGTCCCGTCCAGGCAGCTGCCCTGTATATCATCAAAATACTCAGAAAGCCCAAAATGCTCCAGTATCTGTCCGGAATAAACAGTTGGCTTGGAAGTCGCCACGATCAGAGTCCTGCCTGCATCCTTCAGTTTTTTTAACATAGATGCAATTCCCTCATATACTTCGTTTTCAAACAAACCTTTTGTGCTGAAATACTCTCTGTACTTCCAGACAGCTTCCCCGGCCTGCTCTTCCGAAAAATTGTAATACTTCTGGAATGAATCCCGCAGAGGCGGACCTATAAAGGGATGAAGCGTTTTTCTCTCTTCCACATGTATTCCATAATATTCCAGGGCATACGCCACAGAATTTGTTATACCCATCTCCGGATCGGTCAATGTCCCGTCTAAATCAAATAAAAAAACTTGTTTATTTAACATTTTATCTCCATTCCGCCGCTGTTTAGCGGCACTGACTTTTTAACGTAACAGGGCAGACGGCAGAACTGTAACTTTTTAACAGATTGCCTCCAGCACAGCCCTTGCCTTCTGGAGCGTCTCTTCATATTCAAATTCCAGCTCTGATTCACATGTTATCCCGCCGCCTGCCCCAAGAGTGTACCTGCCCCGGCAGAATACAGCAGTCCTGATAACAATATTAAAATCGCAGGCTCCATCCAGGCTGATATAGCCAATGGTGCCTGTATAAAGGCCGCGCCTTGAGTGTTCCAGCTCTTCTATGATCTCCATGGCTCTCCGCTTTGGCGCTCCCGTGATAGAACCTCCCGGAAATGCCGCCTCTATCAGATCCACGGCATTCCTTCCATTTTCCAGTTCACCTCTGATATTTGCTGACAGGTGGAATACTGTGGCATACGTCTCCACTGAAAACAGCTCAGTAACTTTCACGCTTCCAGGCCTGCACACCTTATTCAGGTCATTGCGCTCCAGATCCACGATCATCAGAAGCTCACTCCTGTCCTTTTGGGAGTCTGACAGCTCCTGCCTGAGGCTTTCATCCTCTTCGGCTGTACACCCTCTTTTCCTGGTACCTTTAATGGGCCGTGTCTCTGCTATTCCATTTTTCATTCTCAGAAAACGTTCAGGAGAAGCGCAGACAACCTGGAACTCACCATAGTTCAGGTATCCTCCGAACGGGGACGGATTCGCCTTCCTCAGCCTTTTAAATACCTCATAGGGACTCCTGTTCCCTGCCGCCATCAGCTGCCTTGTCATGTTGGCAATATAAATATCACCCTCCACAATATAGTCTATCATATCCTGGATCGCTTTTAAATACTCCTCTTTCGTAAAGTCTGAAGTATGGCTATTCCCTGCTGCAGTCCGCGCGGCAGGCTGTTCCCCTCTATTTTTAATTTCCTCTTCCAGACGGTCAAGAGCTGCCCCTGCCTCCTCCAGGTGTCCGTTTGCAATGAGCCATACTTTTCTGGCCCTCAAATCCTCCACTATGAATTCATCATAGAAATTAATGATACAATCCGGTATCTCTGCCGGACCGGCCTCCTTCTCTGACAGGATCCCTTCCTTGCGCATGCCGTAATCATAAGAGAAATACCCGACCGCACCTGATACGATTGGCAGATCTGTGGGGTTTTCCTCTTTGTTTTCATTTAAATATGTCTTCAGATATTCTTCAAAGGATATCTCCTGCCTGACCCCATTCACTGTGAAATGCTTCCCGTTCACCAGCTTCAGGTAACTTCTCCGCGCTATGACTGAATGGCGGCCAAGCTCATTCTCCAGTGAAGAATCCAGAAATACAGCGTCCTCCTCATGTGCAAACAGAGAAAAAATCTCATGTACAGGTATATAGTCTTTAAGCTCTCTTATCCGGCGCATGTCCATCCCTCCAGTCTCTGCAGATTCTGTCAAAATTCATCAGGAGTTCATGTCCCCACTGGCTGAGCACTGCTTCCGGGTGAAACTGCACTCCATAGATGGGATATTCCTTATGTGTGACAGCCATCACAGCTCCGTCACCGGCCCTGGCATCTACCCTCAGACATTCAGGCAGATTCTTCTCCTCCACTACAAGTGAATGATATCTGGTCACTTCCATCCCATCCGGCAGCCCTTCAAACAGACCCTGTCCGTCATGGAAGGCCTTTGTCACCTTTCCGTGCATGGGCCTTCCTCCTTTGTGCACGTCCGCACCAAAGGCTTTCCCTATGACCTGATGGCCCAGGCACACTCCAAGTATGGGGATCCTTCCCTTAAACCGCTTTACAGCCTCCATTGACAGCGCTGCCTCCTCCGGCCGCCCCGGTCCTGGGGAAATGATGATCCCCTCAGGCGCTGTCTCTTCTATTTCTTCAATTGACAGTGTATCACACCGCCTGACAAGGATGTCCCGCCCGAATTCCAGAAAATAAGAGGACAGGTTATAGACAAAAGAATCATAATTATCGATCATTACATACACAGGCTTCCCTCGCTTTCTCATCAACATTTTAGTGTTATACGAAAGTCGTTAATCCCACGCCTGCGGGTCCGTAACTTGCATGATTCTATTTTAACGGATTTTTATGAGATGTCAATCGTTTAATTCTTCTTGAATCCTTGTGTACTATTCGGTATAATAATAATACATATTTTGGTACAATCCAATCAAAGGAGACACAATTATGAACACTGCAAAAGAACGCCTGTCAGGCATCCTTGTCCATCCCACATCCTTTCCATCACCTTATGGAATCGGCGAGCTTGGCACAGGCGCATATGAATTCATCGATTTTCTGGAGGCCAGCGGCCAGCATCTCTGGCAGGTACTCCCCCTTGGGCCTACCGGGTTCGGCGATTCCCCCTATCAGGGTTTTTCTGCCTTTGCCGGACAGCCTCTTATTATCAGCATCGAGGATCTTCTTGAACTGAAGCTTTTAACTGAAGAGGACCTCAACAGCGTTCCTGCCCCCAAGTGGGACCCCCGCCAGGTGGACTACGGCGCTGTCCTCAATTATAAGAACGAGCTGTTCCATCTGGCCTTTGCCGCATTTCCCACATCTCCCGATATCATGCTTCTGGAAGAATATGAGGCATTCTGTGCAGAAAATTCTTTCTGGCTGGACGATTATGCCCTCTTTATGGCAGGGAAAGACGCCCATGAAGGAAAATGCTGGCTTGACTGGGAGGATGACCTTCAGACTCCGGATGCCATTTCCCGGAAAAAATGGACTAAAAAGCTTTCAGAAGAAATCAAGTATTATAAATTCCTTCAGTTTATGTTCCGCCGCCAGTGGCTGAAATTAAAGGCATATGCTAATGAGAGGGAAATTGAGATCATCGGAGATATCCCTATTTTCATGTCCCTTGACAGCGCAGATGTCTGGTCCCACCAGAAGCTGTTCCAGCTGGATGAGACAGGACATCCCACTTCTGTAGCAGGAGTCCCGCCTGATTATTTCAGCGCCACCGGACAGCTCTGGGGCAACCCGCTCTATGACTGGGCAGCCCACAAGAAGGACGGTTACAGCTGGTGGATATCCCGTATCCGCTCCCAGATGGAGCTCGTAGATTACCTCAGGATCGACCACTTCCGCGGACTTGAGGCATACTGGGCTGTTCCAGCGGATGAGGAGACTGCCATAAACGGAAAATGGGTAAAGGGACCAAGAGAAGACTTTTTCCTGGCCCTGCAGAAAGAATTCGGGAAAAACCTGCCTATCTTTGCGGAAGATCTGGGGATCATAACGCCTGAAGTAGAATGGCTCCGGGATATGTTCGGCTTTCCGGGTATGAAGGTCCTTCAGTTCGCCTTCCAGGGAACAGGTGAGAGTACTTATCTGCCCCACCAGTTTACTACAACAAACTGCATCTGCTACACAGGCACACATGACAATGATACCACAGCCGGCTGGTATGCGGGCCTCCCGGAAGAATGCCGTGATAAGATACGCCGCTACGGCAACACAGACGGGGGTTCTGTAAGTCTTGATTTCATCCGTTTCTGCATGGGATCCATCGCCAGGTATGCCATCTTTCCTATCCAGGACCTGCTCCAGCTGGGCAGTGAAGCCCGCATGAACACTCCCGGAGCTGCAGAAGGCAACTGGATGTTCAGGTATGAGGCCTCAGATCTGGCTGCATGGCGGATTGGCTGGCTGAAGGCTACCACAGAGCTTTTTGGAAGGTAAAATAAATATAAATTAAATACAGAAAAGAGATTGTTATGATACGGTTTATACTTGTCGTTATTGTAGTTGTAGGATTTCTGATCCTTTCCATCCCCATTCTGATCCTGGAATGGCTGATCGGTAAATTTGCCCCCAGGTTCAGGGATATCACATCCCTGCGCCTGGTCCAGTATGTATTTAAACTTGTTATGTTCATTTCCGGAGTCAAAACAACTGTCATCGGGGAAGAGAACGTGCCAAAGGGTGAAGCTGTTCTCTATGTCGGGAACCACAGAAGCTTCTTCGATATTCTGATTACATATTCCCGCTGCCCTGACCTGACCGGTTATGTGGCTAAGGACGGGATGATCAAGATCCCCCTTCTGTCTCACTGGATGAAACGCCTCTACTGTCTTTTCCTGAACAGGGATGATATTAAAGAGGGACTGAAGACCATTTTAAAAGGAATCGACCAGATAAAGGCCGGGATCTCAATGTGCATCTTCCCTGAAGGCACAAGAAACAAGGACCCCAAGGCTCCTATGCGTCCCTTCAAGGAGGGAAGCCTTAAGATGGCTGAGAAGACCGGATGCGCCATCATACCTATGGCGCTGACTAACACATCCGCTATTTTTGAGGACCAGTTCCCAAAGATCCGTTCCAGACATATCATTCTGGAATACGGCAAACCTATTTACCCAAAAGAACTCCCCAAAGAGGACAGAAAATTTCTCGGGGCCTACACGCAGAATATTATCCAGGAAATGCTGGACAAAAATGCGGAGCTTGTATAGTCACTATACAAGCTCCCTTCCATATATCACAAACCTGTCTTTTCCTCTGTCCTTTGCCAGATAGAGCGCTTTGTCAGCCAGCCTGAACAGCTCATCATATGTCTCCCCGTCATATGGGAAACATGCTATCCCAAGGCTGCCTGTGATCCTTATGCCCATAAATTCCTGCCTCATGACACCGCAGATGTGCTCAGCCTCCTCCATTATAACCCTCTCATCCTGCCGGGATTCCAGATTCGTCCAGAAAAGTACGAATTCATCTCCTCCGAATCTGCCTGCCAGTACATCTTTCCCCAGACATTCCCGAAGCTGTTTTGAGAGCTGGAAGAGTATCTCATCTCCAAATTTGTGTCCGAACTTGTCATTCAATACTTTAAAATCATCAATATCAACAATTCCAAACGCTGCCTTCACAGGCTCCTTTTCTAATTCTTTCTGGACAAGACGTTTGAAAGCTCTTCTGTTATAGAGCTTTGTGAGCGGATCTGTGTCCGCTTCATTTTTCAGGACACGTATGAGATTAGATTCTTCTACTGCCACTCCTATGACAGGATAATCCTCCCTGTAGCCGCTTTCCCTAAGCCTTTCCAAAAATTTCCCGGTTTCCTGCTCCGCTCTGCCGGCATCGGCAACTATCATTTTGATCTGGCCGCCATACTCCCTGAGCAGGCTGCAGATCTCCTCCTCCTCATATACTTCTATGATCTCAGTGCATCCCTGGTAAATTTTAAGCATTGCATCTGTACCGCTGTCTTTCCCTTTTAAAACGATTATTTTATCCTTTGAACGCTCCATATTATTCTCCAATTTTAGAAAGGTACACTTTTACAAAACAATAAAATGAAAATTTATAATATTAATTATATAATAAAGAACCTTAAAAAGCAAACGGTTCTTGGAAAGTATGGAATACAATGGAAGATTTGTAAAAGTGTACATTTCCAAAAAATTGATTATAATTATCTCCTGTTTTGCAGAATATACAACGGGAGGTTTTTTTATGTCAATTATCTATGGTTATATGAGAGTATCCTCAATAGATCAAAATGAAGACCGGCAGCTGATCGAACTCAGAAAATTTGGTGTGGCTGACGAAAATATCTACATGGATAAGATGTCAGGCAAGGATTTTAACAGGCCCGGCTACCAGAAGCTGCGCCGCAAATGCCGTCCTGGTGATCTGCTGGTGGTAAAAAGCCTGGACCGGCTTGGGAGGAATTATAATGACATTATTGCTGAGTGGGGATTTCTAACTAAGAAAAAACAGGTGGACATCCTGATCCTGGATATGCCTCTGCTGGATACACGGCGGGACAGGGATCTCATAGGCACACTGATCTCGGACATTGTCCTCCAGCTGCTTTCCTATGTAGCCCAGGTAGAACGTGAGAATATACGCCAGCGCCAGGCCGAGGGCATAGCTGCGGCAAAAAGCAGAGGAGTTCGTTTCGGACGCCCTCCCCTGCAGGTACCGCCTCAGTTCCCGGACTACTACAGACTCTGGAAAATGAAAAAGTTTAAGCCCGCAGATGCAATGCAGCATCTGGGGCTTACAGCCAGTCAATTCTACTGGATGAAACGAAATTATGAAAACAGCCTCATGCACTCTTCGATGGAACCAGAATCACCAGAGGCAGAGCCCTGAACAAGCTCTGCACTGCCGCCTCCCCGTCCCATACACCGCTGAGCCAGCGCCTTCCCAATGGGACGCACATCACTGCTGTGGCTGACTACGGCATACTTATATCCATTCTCATCATTTCCTGAGAACACTGCCGCCACCACTGCGCGCTCTGCCAGCATATCGCAGAACTGGCGCGCTTCCACGGGAGTCATCCCATCCTCAATGAAATATATAAGCGGAGTGCCTTTCTCCACCTGCTCTGCCCTCATGGCAAATATCTGTCTTTTCAGGCCGTTGATCTCCTGCTTCTGCTCCTGGCATGTCTGGTAAAGCTTTTCCACAGCTTCAGGCACAGCCTGCGGCTTAGAAGAAAGCAGGTTAGATATCCTGCGGATACCCTCTGTCTTCTCTTCATAATCATACAGAGCGCTCCATCCTATCAACAGGCCAATACGCACCCCGCCTTTATAATTAATGAGAGAAACTGTTTTGATACACCCGGCCTCCCCTGTCCCCGCCACATGGAGCCCGCAGCAGGCACATACATCAGCGCCCGGAACTGTCACGATCCGCACCTGTCCTTCCAGTTCCTTCTTGCTGCGGTATTCTGTTTTCTCCAGCTCCTGCCTGTCAGGAAAGCTCACAGAAACCGCCTCATCTGCGAAAATTACGGCATTGGCCTCCTTTTCCACACAAATAGCCTGCTCCCAGGTAAGCGCCCCATTAAAATCAACAGTTATACAGTCCTTTCCCATGTGGAATCCCACATTGTCATAGCCGTATATCCTGTGTACGATTCCGGAATAGATATGCTCCCCTGTATGCTGCTGCATCAGCATGAAACGGCGCTCCCAGTCGATCCTGCCCTCTGCAGCGCTCCCCTTTTCCAGAGGAGAATCACAGATATGGATCAGCTGACCCTCTCTTTCGATCGTATCAAGCACCCTGGTTTTACCCAGATATCCCGTATCTCCGGGCTGTCCGCCTCCCTCCGGATAAAAAACAGTCTTATCCAGCACGACCTCCCAGCCCTTCTTTCCTTCCTCACATGAAATGACCCTGCCTTCAAATTTCCTGGCATATGGATCTTTATAAAATAGTTTTTCTGTCATCTTATTTAAAGCTCCTGTAATTTCTCTATAACCTTCTCAAAATGCATACCGTGGGATGCTTTTACAAGAATCGTGTCGCCCTCCTCCGTCAGCTTTGGCAGCGTCTGAAGCAGCGCCTCAAGTGTTGGGACCTGAAGCACCTCCCGGCAGCCTCCGCTGTTAAACGCAGCTTCAGCCATGTGACGGCACATATCTCCCACGCAGATCAGAAGATCTATCCTGTTGTCAGAGGCATGCTCCCCCACTCCCGCATGGAGCAGAGCAGAATCCTCCCCCAGTTCAAACATGTCTCCCAGTATGGCAACCCTTCGTCCCTGCGCCTCTGACAGCACATCAAGTGACGCCTTCATGGCTGCCGGACTTGCATTATAGCAGTCATCCACAATTGTCCGGCCCGCATGCTCTATGATATGGAATCTGCCCTTCAGGGATTCCAGTTTCCCGATGCCGTTCCTGATCTCTTCCAGGCCAAGCCCCAGAAGGCGCCCCACAGCTGTTCCTGCCATGGCATTCAAAACCATATGGCGTCCCGGTATGGGAATGAGCACCGTAAAGCTCTCCTCACTCTTCTCTTCACATACATGGATGGTACACTGTATTCCGGACAGTCCTCTGCTTTCAATATTGTCAGCATATATCTCCCGTCCGCTCTCAATGCCGAAAAACACAGGGCGTATTCCCTTCACACTGCTGATCCCCGCCAGCTTATCATCATCTCCATTCAGCACGATGCTGCCGTCCCCGGCGATGAAGTCGAATATCTCTGACTTGGCCTTCAGAATGCCGTCCCTGCTCTTTAAAAATTCCAGGTGGCACTGGCCAATATTCGTTATGACACAGATATCCGGCCGCGCTATCTTGCTGAGACGGTGCATCTCGCCAAAATCACTGATCCCCATTTCCAGGACTGCGATCTCATGCTCTTCCCTGAGCCGGAAGATAGTCAGCGGAAGGCCAAGCTCATTATTAAAATTTCCTATTGTCTTCAGTACATTGTACTTCTCTGAGAGGACAGACGCGATCATTTCCTTTGTACTTGTCTTGCCCACACTGCCTGTGATGCCTACCACCTTTACATCCAGCTGCTGCCTGTAAAACTCAGCTATATCCTTCACAGCCTGAAGGGATGATTCCACAAGGATATAACTGCCTCCCAGCTCATCACCTGTAAGCTCTCTCTCGGAGAGCACGCACAGCGCTCCCTCCCGGTACACCTGAGAGACAAAGTCATGCCCATCCACACGTTCGCCCTTTATTGCCACAAACAGACAGCCGTTTTCTGCTTTACGGCTGTCTGTCGTGATTGATGTGACTATCTGCTTCTTTTTATTTTCATCCCCATAATAGCGTCCGCCGCACGCAGCAGCTATATTTTCCAGAGACATATTTTTCATATTAATCACCTATCCTCACTCTGTATTCCCGGCCCGGAGGGCAGCGGGTATTTTGTTATAGGTCAGCCGTCTGCTGTTACGGTACCTTACTTTTTAAGTGATACCTGAATCAGCTTTTCACAGAGATCAGCAAATGTCATTCCCAGAGCGGCTGCTTCCTGGGGCAGAAGGCTGGTGGGGGTCATTCCCGGCAGGGTATTGGCTTCCAGACAGTACATGTCTCCATTATCATCCATCATAAAATCTACTCTCGCATAATTCTCCAGCTTCAGCACATTATAGGCAAGCACAGCATATTCCTGCATTCTGGCTGTCTGTTCGGCACTGATTTCGGCCGGACATGTCTCTATGGTGCTTCCGGCCTGATATTTATTTTTATAGTCGTAAAAGCCTTCTATAGGGGCAATCTCAATGACAGGATATGCTTCTCCATCCACTACTCCCACAGAGAACTCCCTGCCCTTAATGTACGATTCTACCACTATTTCACTCTCATAGGAAAAAGCCTCCGCCACAGCTGCCTGAAATGCCTCTTCTGTCTCCGCTATGAACACTCCCACACTTGACCCTCCGCAGCTGGGCTTCACCACACATGGCAGGCCCACGTTATACCCTGCTGTACTTTTGACCGTCTCACCCTGATGCAGGGTCACTCCGCCAGGAGTGGGAACCCCGCCTTCCCTGAACAGCTTCTTAGAGAGAGCCTTATCCATAGCCAGCGCACTTCCTAAATATCCTGAACCTGTATAGACAATTCCCAGCAGGTCAAATGCCGCCTGGACTTTACCGTTCTCACCGTTTTCACCGTGCAGTGCCAGGAATACAACATCTGCTTCCCTGCATATCTCCAGTACCTTGGGGCCGAAGAATTCCTTCTGGGCTGCCTTCGCCGCCTCTATGTTTCCATCAAAGCCTCTCATGTATGCAGCTGCCGCATCTGTATCATAATTCTCCGGAAATGCATTCGCCGGCTGTATCTCCACATTGCCAAAATATACGTCCATAAGTATGGCACGGTGTCCCTTTTCTCTGAGGGCTTTGCATACCTGAGTCCCCGATACAATGGATATCTCCCTCTCTGTGCTGATCCCTCCTGCCAAAACTACGATATTCATAATGCTCCTCCTCTAAAACTCAAGGGTTCTGCCGCCCCTTGTATTATTTACTTATTTATATTCACCGGACATGCTCTGCGACCATGATACGGCTTATTTTGTGTTACTCCTGATAGTCCTGGGCGTCACCCTGATCAGCTTCGCCATTTCCCGGATCCTCTCCGTTCCCGCCGTCAGTACCCTCCGGCGCCTCATCCGAACCTGTGCCTTCACCGCCTGATGTCTGAGTCCCGTCTTCACCGCCTGATGTCTGGGATGAGTCTCCCGTGCCGGCATCCGTCTGCTCCGTGGGCTGTCCTCCTGTATAGATCGTGTTATCACCCTGCCTGAAAGAGCTGCTGTAACACACGATAGGAGTCCCAACATCTATATTTGCAAATATGATGGCTGCCTTATCTGTCGGCGTGTTGATACATCCGTGTGATCCGTTTGTCTGGTAGATATCACCGCCGTAGGCATTTCTCCATGTATTGGCATCATGGATGCCCACGCCGTCAAAGAACGGCATCCAGTAATCCACAGGCGTCCTGTAGCCTTCCCCCACAAGGGTGGCATCCTCTTCCTTGCCCACGAGACAGAACAGCCCCTCCGGCGATGCCATATCGGCGCTCACATTGCCGGTAACTATTGGTGTATCCACCATCAGCTGTCCGTCTTTATAGTACCACATTCTCTGATTTGTATAGTCTATCTCCACATATGTATCGCCTATATCATTTTCACCCCGGGTCATGGCAGTCTCAGAATAGACCGGTGTACGCGTGACAGACTCTCCCTGTTCCAGGACATCCATCAGCGCATAGAGCTCTTCCTCCTGGTTGATCATCCATCCATAAGTCCTGGAAAGCACCGTGATGTATTCGCCAAGAGATGTGGTGAACGGCTCCTCAGTGCCTATTGTATCGTACTTGCCGGCCAGCGATGCCACGAACTCAGACGCTTTGTCCCAGTCGAAGGATACGCTGCCGTCCTCTTTTACATCCATCCACTCCCGGATGGTCACACTGTCAAGAACCTCCTGCTGGTTTCCCATATCATATGTCACTGACATCCGGGCATACTTCTGCAATGTGGCCAGCTTTGCATTAAGGCTTGTATCATTTGAATATACAGCGGGCTTTTTGTAGCAGTCCCCTGAGGCAAGGTCCACGCTCCTGTCCCCCCTGTCAACAGCTTCTGTGAGAAGGGTGTATGTCTTGTCCTGATCCAGCTCATTTCCCGTCACTTCGGGCACCAGGCTGTAACCTGAGGCTGTTTCACTGATGTAGGCGTCCTGAGGTTTTGTGACCTTACCCGGGTCAAAACAATCAAGTGCAAGCATGGCCTGCTTTAACATGTCCTTATTATATGTAGTCCTGGCTGTCATCGTATAATTCTCTGACTTAAAATACGACACGATCCAGAGAAAAGGACTCTGATCATCCTTGAGCTTCTGTACCTCACCGTCTGAGACATATTCAAACCCAATCTGGTTTCCTGATATTGTCTCAGTCACCCCATTCAGCTCTGCCAGCGTAATAGAATAGTCCTGTACCTTCTCAGCGATCAGTTTCTCCGCCTCCTCCACGGTTTTCCTGGAACAGTCGATCCCATTGATCACGGAGCCGGGCATAAAATGGGTGCCGAAATATATGCCTACCCCGATATACAGCGCCGCCATAGCGGCCAGCAGGGTGATCAGGCTTATTAAAGTTATCTTTGTGGATTTCCTCATATCATTTATTTATCCTTTGCTTATTCCTTCGTCAACATGTTACTCTTCAATATACATGTTATATTTTAACACGTCTTGTCAAAATGTAAATAAGCTCCGGAAAAATTGTAAATTCTTTTGAAATATTTAAGGTTACTATTTAAGCATTTGGATATTAGATCCTGTGAGTCTGCCATTTATTTCCTGAGAATCTGATGAGGAACATAGTCATCCTGAATATCCAGTCCATGATCATGGCGATCCATACGCCAACTGCTCCATATCCCATCTTCAGTCCTATGATATAGCTGAACAGTATCCTGAAAACAAGCATGGAAAAGATGGACACACCCATGGTATAATTCACATCATTTGCTGCACGCAGGGCATTTGGCAGCACAAAGGAAGCCGGCCACATAAGCATGGCACAGCCATTATGTATAAAGATCAGGACCGTAGCCAGCTTTAGCGTCTCCGGTGACAGATTGTATATCTTCAGGATCCACGGAAGCGCCGTGAGCACAACGGCTCCCAGGCCAAAAGTAACTGCGTAGGTGATACCCAGCAGCTTCTTTCCATATTCCCTGGCCTGTTTAAAATCACCTGCGCCGACACACTGCCCGACTACAGTGATCATAGCGTAGCTGATCGCCTGTCCTGGCAGCACTCCTAAGGAGTCAATATTATTTGCCACAGCATTTGCAGCTATCTGCACTGTGCCAAAGCATGATATGATACTGACTACCAGAACACGTCCCAGCTGGAAAAAGCTGTTTTCTAGACCATTTGGGATTCCTATATACAGTATTTTCTTTATCAGGTAAAAGTCAGGTTTCCATTCGCTGATGCCTCTTGCCAGATGGACCTCATGCTTCTGCTGTCTCAGCAGAATAAAGACAACAGCTGCAGCCATCATTCTGGATATCAGTGATGCTGTGGCAGCGCCTGCCACCCCCATCCTGAATCCGAAGATAAAGACAGCGTTTCCGCCTATATTTACAATATTCATCATGAGTGAGATCAGCATGGGGACCTTGGAATTCCCCATGGACCTGAAAACTGCCGCCCCGGAATTGTAGACAGCCAAGAACGGGTATGAGCATGCTGACAGCACAAGATAGACAAGTGCATTCCCCATGACATCATCATCTATACTGCCAAAAAACAGCCTGAGCAGCCCATGCCTGAACAGCAGGACCACAGCCATGACCGTCATCGAAATTACCGCCGTGGAGAAGAACAGCTGGTTCACTGAACGGCAGGCCAGCTCCCTCTTCTGCTTCCCTATAAACTGGGCTGTTATCACAGCGCCCCCTGTAGCCAACGCTGCAAAGATATTGATGATAAGTACATTGATCATATCCACCAGAGAGACGCCTGAGACAGCCGCCTCCCCCACTCTTGATACCATGATCACATCTGCCATCCCCACTGTCACTGCCAGGATCTGCTCAATGATAAGAGGTACTATCAGCCTCTTTAGTTCCTTATTTGTAAACATATTATCCCCCTTCATGCCCCATATTACTGCTTTCCGGCATACCCAGACATAAAAGGCTGTGCCCTAAAGCACAGCCTTCACCTTATCTGCATCTGTGCAGTAAATGCACAGACCTGCTTTTCGTTACTATTTTTCCATTAATATTTTATCAATACTTACAAGCTTTACACTGAGGATAAATATCTCCATAGCTGTCTTCACTTCATCCAGCGTGGGGAATGTAGGCGCAATACGGATATTGCTGTCTTCAGGGTCCTTTCCGTATGGGAAAGTAGCTCCCGCCTCTGTCATAACAAGGCCTGCTTCTTTTGCCTTTGCAACGATAGCTTTAGCGCATCCGGGCAGAGCATCAAAGGAAATAAAATATCCTCCTCTTGGCTGTATCCAGGAACCGATCTCCAGCCCTTCCAGATTCTTCTCCATGCTTGAAAGAACCGCTTCGAATTTGGGGCGGATGATATCAGCATGCTTTCTCATGTGCTCTACCATCCCATGGATATCCTTGAAGAAGCGCACATGCCTCAGCTGGTTTAACTTGTCATGTCCGATCGTCTGGATGGTCATATGCTTCCTGATATACTTTAAGTTTGCCTCAGACGCCGCGATGGCCGCAACACCTGAGCCCGGGAAGCTTACTTTGGATGTGGAGCAGAATTTATATACCATATCCGGATGGCCTTCCTTTTTGCACTCCATAAGGATCTCGATCAGATGGTCCTGCTTATCATCATAAAGATGATGGATCCCATATGCATTATCCCAATAAATCCTGAAATCCTCTGCCGCCGGGTTCAGGCGGGCAAATCTTCTGACAGTCTCATCTGAATACGTAAGCCCCTGAGGATTGGAATATTTAGGCACACACCAGATTCCTTTTACAGTAGGATCCTCATTGACATATTTCTCTACCATATCCATATCCGGACCGTCTGCCGTCATAGGGATATTTACCATCTCAATGCCAAAATATTCTGTGATCTTAAAATGCCTGTCATAGCCCGGTACCGGACAGAGGAATTTTACCTTATCCAATTTGCACCATGGAGTGCTGCCCATAACACCATGAGTCATAGAACGTGATACCGTATCGAACATTACATTCAAGCTAGAATTGCCATAGATAATAATATTATCAGGAGCCACCTCTGTCATATCCGCCAAAAGCTGTTTTGCTTCTCTGATACCGTCTAATACACCGTAATTCCTGCAGTCCACACCTTCTATACACTTCAGGTCAGATGTACTGTTCAGGACATCCATCATTCCCATAGCCAGATCAAGCTGTGCTGCTGATGGCTTTCCGCGGGTCATATCCAGTTTCATTCCTTTTTCTTTAACTTCCTGAAACTTTGCTTCTAAACTTGCTTTTTCTTCTAATAGCTCCTCTTTGCTCAAATCCCTGTACGCTGGCATAATGTTCCTCCTCATTTCACTGTTGTCTTCATATCAAATACATTTGTGCGTCTGACAAACATATTTGTTTGCTAACTGCTATTTTATTACTATGAGGCCCATTCGTCAAGTATTTTTCTGCCAGATTCCTATACTTTTTCTGAAAATGCCTTTTTCTCCTTATACATCCTCCTGTCCGCCTCCTCTATAAGCCCGTCCAGATCATTCCTTCCCCTGCCCTCAACTATGCCCGCACTGATGGACATGGGAAACGGATAAGCTTCAGAATCTCCCTCTGCCGACAGGGCGTCTGCAGCCCGGCGCATACGCTCTTCTGCCGTCTTCAGACCGGTATCATAGTAAATGACAATAAACTCATCTCCCCCGTACCGGAAGATTTCATCACAGTCTTTTCTGCACTGCGAGCGCAGATGCCTCACTGCCGCCAACAGATAATCATCTCCCCTGCTGTGTCCCAGATTATCGTTGACTGGCTTTAGTCCGTTCAGGTCCACAAAGCACAGGCAGAAATCCCGTTTCTCCCTGATGGCATTCAGTATCGCCTTTCTTGCTCCCAGCCTGTTCCCGCAGCCTGTCAGCGGATCCTGATAGATCACTGACCGAAGCTCCTGCTCTTCCTTCTTTTCATTCTCCAGCGCCTGCCTTGTCTCCAGATTTTCTCTGCGGTACTTATCCAGCATACACATTCTGTATGTAAATACAGCGGCAAGTCCGAAGCCGATGAGCACTGCAGCACTTGATTTTATTGTCCAGAGCTTGAGAACAAGTGAATTGCCCGGGGCATAATACACCAGAAGGTTCAGACAGAGATATGCGTACATAACAACCATGAGACCTGCCAGAAAATGAAGATTCTTCTGATCCTTCAGGATGACCTTCACCCTGCTCCTGTCACTTCTCCTGTGCGCAGCCTGAAATACAAGACCAGCTGCGGCAAATCCCAGGATGATGGGATACCTTTTATAATTGCCCGGACTTGCAGTATTATTATCGAAAGCGGCCAGAGGCACATTCATAAGAATGGCAAGTACATCACGGAATAATATATTTAATGCAAGCCCTATCAGCGTTCCCCCAAGAGCTGCCGCCGCATCGGGAAGCCACCTCCCCCGGTAGATAAAGACAGTTTCCGCCAGCAGGAAAAAGAAAAAAATACTCCAGTTTACAATAAGATGGAACTGAAGTATGGTGCATACATAAAACAGGGCATAGTTAATAAAAAAAGATAGCACTATATCTCTTGTCCTTGTTCCCGGCTTTTCAAGAATATCTTCAGCGTATTTAAAAAAATACCAATTGTAGTAAAAATAAGCAATAGAAACTATGATCACAACCATGGCGTCATCTCCTTTTTATTACCGGCGTCCTGCTTTCTTGTCCTCGTACATGAGACTGTCAGCTTCAGACAGATATTCCTTTATCTTCTTTTCTGTATGCGCCGGAACATAAACGATGCCATAGCTGAAAGGGCCTTTAGACTGATCCTGCCCGGCCACTGTATCCCTTATCTCCTTCAGCCGCCTGGCAGCCGTTTCTGCCGGGCAGTCCGGCATGGCTACCAGGAACTCATCCCCGCCGATCCGTCCAAAGATATCGCTTCCTCGAAGATGACTTCCGAATTCAGCTGCAAATGTCTTCAGATATTCATCACCAGCGCGGTGCCCCTTTGTATCATTTATATGCTTCAAAGAATTGATATCGATATATACAATAGAAAACGCTTCTCCGGCCTCCATCATAGTAGTCAGGCAGTTCATCACATATGCCCTGCTGTAAACACCAGTCAGCTCGTCCGTGCAGGCCCTCTTCTCGATTCTGGCTACACGCTGCCGCTGGCGCTCCTCTTCCTGCTTCAGTCGAATGTATTCCTCCTCCAGATAGGCGTTTTTTATGATCCTGTAAACATGGAGAATATAAAATCCCACCATGACCAGCATCAGAAAACTGCTTCCGATCAGGAACAGCGATACCAGGGCGTCTGGCAGGCTGAACATGGAAGGCAGGCTGTCAACCATCAAAAATACTACCCAGAACCACATTGATCCCGCCAGAAGACTGAATTCTTCTCCATCATAGTCTAATATGGAAGCCGTGGAACGGCGCATGAGCCTGGCAAACACAAAGTCAGTCAATGTGTTTACCGCCAGAGCGGCTGACACACTCATGCCTCTCAAGTCAAAATCTTTTAAAACTTCCGCAATTCCCCTGTCCTTCAGCAGCGCTATAATCCCCAGCACGATCATATGAATTGCCGTAAAAAGCAAAAATCTTATATTGATAATAAAAAAAGTCTTCTGTCTCTTGTCATGTGATGATATTAAAACACAGCCCGCTGTGAAGTATACTGTCATATAAAATAGAGGAAGCGGAAGCTTTGTCCAAAATCCCGCTGACACAGCTGCCACTATCAGCGCAATGCCGGCTATCCTTCTGAAAATATTTTTAGGAAGCAGGATATGAAATGCTTCCAATGTTCCCCTTGCTGCTGCCACAAATAAAACCAACACCAGAATCCCTATCAGAAGCATCAGGCCTGTACCTCCCTTCTCTGCATATACACATTTATCACTTACAAAAGATTATACAATGAGCTGAAGAATAATTCAAGATTCCGCCATTACATACAGCTTCATAAGTTTATCTTAAAATATATTTTATAAATTATTTACAAAACACTTATGACTTTGCTCCGGCTTAAGTATACAATGATTATTACAGAATACGCACGATTAATATATTATTATACAGAAGGAGACTCTATATGAACCAGAAGACTGCACACCTGACCCAGCGTGAAAAGAAGCTCAGACATCAGAAAGCCATGCGGTTAAAAAAAATCAGGCGTATTAAGCGTATTATCAAAACCGGCAGCGTTTGCCTGGTCATAGTTTTTGCTGTCTGCCTTTTCAGAAATATTACATCCCCGGAAGGCAAAGCTGAAAATAAACCCGCCGCCATATCTGCCAATGTGGAGGACGCCGGATTTCAAAATACTTCATCATCCGTTTCAGTTGTGGGAAATGTACAGGGAGAATATGTAGATGATCTGAAAGCTATGGTCAGCGACTATCCTGAAATCAGTTCTCTTATAGAGCATTATAAGGAATACCCTGAGCCTCTTTTCAAAATACTCACAAAAAATCCTGAAACACTTAATTTTGTGCTGGATTACCCCTCCAAGAAGGATACACCGGCCGCCACCACAATAGGACCTGTGACAAAGGGAACCATCCCTCTTCTGCTCCAGTGGGACGAGCGCTGGGGCTATGCGCCTTATGGGAGTTCCATGGTAGCCGTCAGCGGCTGCGGTCCCACCTGCATAGCCATGGTGGCATCGGGTCTGACCGGCAGGGATGATCTCACTCCTGCCGCTGTAGCCGCCTACAGTGAAGAAAACGGATATCTCACACAGAGTCTGGATACCTCCTGGGATCTGATGACGTCAGGGGCCGAGGGCCTTGGAATAACAGGGACCATGCTGGGACTTGATGAAAATGCAATGATCAATACACTGAATAACGGTTATCCTATCATCTGCAGCGTAGGACCGGGAGACTTCACCTCTAACGGACACTTTATCGTGCTCACAGGTTATGAGGATGGAGGCTTTACTGTCAATGACCCCAACAGCAAGATACGCAGCAGCAAGACCTGGAGTTTTGACAGATTAAAGGACCAGATAAGCAATATGTGGTATTATACGGAGTTATAAAACTATCCGGCAGTTTGACAGCCGGATAGTTTCAAGAAAAGAGCGCTCCCTTGGAACGCTCTTTTCTTATCGTTTATAATCTTATATATTCCTATTGTTTATATTCTTGCATTCTATCCATTATATTCTGTGCACACTGCTCCGGTGTATCACCCATAGCCAGGCTTTGGAGAGAACTTCTCACTGTATCCATCATATGAGATTCCGGGTCATAATTCTGTACATCTGTGCGCATATCTGTAATTTCACTTTGGATAGCAATCGCCTCATCCAGAAGAGGATTTTCTGTCTTAGAAGTTCTTTCAAACTTCACCGGCTGGATGGTCTGGGCCACCTGATCCAGTTCCTGATAATATGATGGATCCGTCAGCCATTTCAAAAATTCAATTGACGCCTGGATCTCTTCATCTGATTTATTCAGCTTACTTACATAGAACATGTCTGAGGAACCGCCCTGTGCATAGTTTTTGCATGATTCATCACCATAGGGAAAAGGCACCACACCTACTTTATCATAAAACTCTGTTCCAAACAGGTTATTGGCTATATACCATGTTCCATCATAATGCATGGCTGCTTTCCCTTGCTCAAATACAGCGTTCTCAGTGGTCGAATCTGTAGCGAGCAGATCTTTTCCCAGATAGCCTTTCGCTACCATGTCTGCAATGACCTGATATGTACTTTTCATCTCATCACTGTCATAAGACAGCTCCCGGCTGGCCAGTTTTTCTACCGCTTCAATGCCATATGTTTTGATAATAAGATTATTATTAAAGTGTCCGAAACGATACGCATCCTTTTCTCCCACCTGGAAGGGCTGGATACCCTTTTCCAGAAGCTTCTCACAAACATCCATCATCTCTTCAACACTTTTGGGCGGCTCAAGCCCGGCTTCATTAAATATTTCTTTATTATAGTAAAGCGCTACAAAGTAACACTTAAAAGGTACAGCATAGATTCCATCGTATCCTTCGTACTGCGTTTCTCTCCACATTGATTCGTAAAATTGATTGTACCACTCCTTATTATTCTCCTCCAGATATGGCCGCAGATCCACCAGTGCATCGGCTTCCATATAGTCCAGACATCTGCTTCCTCCATACTCCAGAAATACATTAGGAACGTCACCATTGGCAAAACTTGTTCTAATCTTGTCAAAATAGTCCGCCTCCGTAGAAATATTATCCATCTCGATTTTGATCCCATTATCCAAATCGCTGAATTCCTGCACCTTTTTCCTGTAAAAATTCTCATCTGGATTATCATTAGAATACCGTGATGCAACCTTTAATACAATTTCCTTTTTTGCACTTGCTTCCTTTTTTTCAGTGACGTTTTCAGATACATTCTTCTCCTGAGGTGTTTCCGGTTCACTTCCTGACCCACCGCAGCCCGCCAGGCTGACCGCTGCCACCATTGCCGCACATCCTGCAGCTAAGACTCTCCGTTTCATATGTTTCATTTCCTCCTTCTTTACAGGTCTATAAATGCCCATAACCTCCGCTGTGAAATCATTATAGCATATGGATTTTGCTGATAATATTTACATATCTACATTATTTTTTGTATATTTCGACACACGATGATTGATTTCTCCTTTTATATATGCTACATTATTTCAAAAAGAAAACTTTTTATTTCCGGAGGTGTACACGGATGTCTGATAAATATAAATTTCAGGATCTCCTGGGCTATCCTTACTCGCAGCATCTTCCTGCCCATTCAAAGATCAATCCTTTCCTGATCTGCTCTTCACGTATGGGCTGCGATCTCTGCTCAGGAGATTTTGAAATTGTCCGTGAAAAAGACTACCCCTATTTCACTCTTCATATTCTTTTTGAGGGCTGCAGTTTTTTCCATATTGACGGTCACGATTACCTCCTGAAAAAAGGAGACGCATTTTTAATTGCAGCAGGTGAGGAACACTGCTACCGTAATGTACAAAATTCCAGTCTGGGACTTATGTGGATCGAACTGTCCGGCAATGGATGCCGGGAACTGCTAAACAGCCTCCGTCTGAATAATATAAGGACAATAGATGGACTTTATACTCAGAAAATCACAGCACAGCTCCTGAAAATACTCAGCTATGTAAAATATAACTCCAATCCTGATCCCTATGAACTCTCATCCATGCAGTATGCCCTCATCATGTATCTCCTGAAGACGGCCTCGGAGCTCCCAAGCAAAGATATCTCTCCCGTCATTACAGCTGCCATGGATTTTATCCAGCAGAATTTCACCCAAAATATCCAGGTCAGCGGCCTTGCCAAAGCCCTTCACGTAAGCAATACATATCTGACGGCCTCATTCCGCAGATATCTGGGCACTTCCCCTTACCAGTATATCTCTATGAAGCGTCTTGAATATGCCTGCTTTCTTCTGGAAACCACAGAACTTTCCTGCCAGATCATTGCGGAGAAAGCCGGGTTTTATGATTCTGCCCACTTTCACCGCTGTTTTACAAAGGCCTTCCGCATATCTCCCTCCAGATATCAAAAAGGAGACAGATGAATTTTTCTGCCCCCTTTTTGATATCATGCTGTTTCAAGTCCCGTATCCGGTTTATTTCCTTCTGTCAACATCATATAATGCTTCTATATTTTCTATAGGCACGTCTCCCTCAAATGCCTGGCTGGACATCAGAATATAGCCGCCGTCGCGGTGAAGTGTCCTTATAAAGCGTTCTGTCTCTGCCCGTACCTCGTCAGCTGTTCCGTGAGGCAGAAGATCCTGAGTGTCAATACCGCCATGAAAAGTAATCCGGCCTCCGAATTCTTTCTGCAGGCTCTCTGGTTCCAGGCCGCGTACCTTCTGTACCGGCTCCAGAACATCCACTCCGCACTGAATGAAATAAGGGATCAGCGGGCGGACGGCTCCGCAGGAATGCTGCTGGTAAAAGGCTCCATACTGATGAACCAGGTCTGTCAGCTTTTTCGTGCTCTCCATAAAAAACTGCTTCCACATATCCACACCAAACAGCAGGGAAATTTGAGTTCCATAGTCATCATGAGGCCGGATAATATCAATTCTTCCCTGCCCCGCTTCAAGTATCCGGCGGTAGTATTCCAGTTCAAACTCCACCATCCGCTCAAGCAGCCTCCCTGCTGTTTCAGGTTCCTCTATCATCAGCATAAAGAACTCATCCATCTGAATAAGATATGTAACAATCTGAAACGGACCTTCATGTCCTGTAATAATGGCTTTATCCGGGTATTGTTCACACTGCTCTCTGACAGAATCATAATCAAACCAGTCGGGATCAGGATAGCGAAGGGCCTCCACGTCTTCAACTTTTTCCACTCCATGAAAAGGAAAATACGAGGTTGTTGCATAAGTGTCCACATTCGTTGTATGATATGTTTCTTCAAAGCCCCAGTAACTCTCTTTCACCAGCTCGCCCTTTTCGTTTGTATATTCCTTTAATTTAGGACCAATATATCTGGGTGTCACCGGAGCCACATCCACCCCGTATCTGTCCAGAAGCTGGCTGTACCTGGTAAAACCATAATGCTTCATTAATTTTTCCGTTACGCTCCCCACTGCTTCAAAAGCAGCCGGAACCTGGTCCGGCCTGCTGTGGGTGATTGCTGCCCGGACACGTTCTCTAGATGTCATAGTATACCTCCCTGGCCATATTATTTAGGTGAATCAACTGACCATATTATTTACCTGTATTATACGACCAGTGAAGGTAAATGATAATTGACAGAATAACACAAAAAATTGTATATTTGTATCAATCTACATAGCAGGGAGAGATATGCCCGTCGCATTACTCTTCTCCAAGGAGCTGAATTGTCCGGCTGTCACGTTCTCCATGGAAAAATTTATCCAGCACCTTCTGAAAGACCTCCTGTTCCGGAGCCGCTTCATAAAATATTTTTAAATCCATGCTTTCACCTTCCTCCATTTAACCCTATAGCAGCGCATATGTATTATGTCATGCTTCTGGGCATATACTTTTCTTATACTTCCTCATCTGCGCATTATTTTCCGGAACCTGCCAATAGCGCTCCCGCTCCTCTTTTATTTTTAATAGTCCCGACTGGATTTCTTCTTCATCCCTGGCCGGGATCCGTTTAAAAAATTCATCATAGTAAATATCCGTATATTCCATTTCCCGTCCAAAGCCGTCCTCATCTGCCGGGCAGTACCATGAGACATAATAAAAATTAAAGCATCCATTCTCTTTTATGGTACACAACCGGCAGTCTGTCTCCCCCCACGGTATCTCAACCAGCCCAAACTGGAACAGTGCATCGCTAAACCAGTAATCTGTAAATCCCCTGTTTCCGGGAGAAAATAATTTGCGGGGCATAAAGGAATACGATCTTGTATCATAATATGCGTATCTCTTTATCATTTCCCCGGCCTTCTCATTCCCATACAATGCTGAGCGCCCAATCCAAAATGTGTATGCATCTATGGATAAACTTCCATTTGAAAGATTATTTATATATTTTTTTAGTTTCTCACAATTTATCTCATCCGGATTTTCCTCATATGCCGAAATCACAGCTTCTAAGCCAGGCTCAAATCCTGAACGAAACCACTCTGCAAGCTCCATCATAGATTCCGTGTCCCCCATGGCACATTGTCCGGCAATTCTCACAAAGTCTTCGTTCCTTTTCTTTATTTCCGCCGGGTCAAAAAGCTGCTGGTCATGTACAGGTTTAGCCTCCTCATCTGAGCTTTCGTTCCGGTCTCTTGCCTTTTTCGTCTGCCCGGACCGGCCGGTACTTCCAAACAAAATTCTCCGGATACTGTTCATAAATCCCTTGTTATTCTCCATCTGCCAAGTCCTTTCCTACTTCCTTCAGTGAAATGTTCACATTGAACCGCTTCCAATTGTTCTTTTAGATATGGATACATTGCAAAATCAACCGGCAGTTTTCTGTAGTCCCCGTGAATATTCTCAGATGCAGTACCACTCCACCCGCTGCGCTTCAAATCGCTCTGGCAGTACCATATTCCCCATCATGCCGTCAATTATCTGCTCCGGAACTTCTTCTTTTCTTCCCTGGTTCCGTCTCATCTGTTCTTCCCAATCTGTTTCCAGAAACACAATTTTCACAGATGCATTGTAGTCTTTAAATAAACAAAGCTGTTTTCTACGTAGTATCGGTGTCAGGCATGTAGCATTCCAGACAAACGGCATTTTCTCTCGCATATAGCTTTTTGCAAGCTCCCTTGCGGCATTTAATACCGCTCCCTGTGTCTCCGCGGGTTTAATTTTCATCTGCTTTCTAATCTCATCCAACGAAATAGAGTAATAATTTCCATAGTGTTCCCTTATCCAGGTATCCTTCCCTGTTCCTGGCAGCCCTGCCATCATAATCACTTCACACCAGGTGTCATCATACAGTTTCTGGCCCGGCATAATATTTCTCCCTTCCAGATATGCATATTCTGAAAATGCTGTTGGAAATTTTAATGGAGCCTTCAGGCATCCCGACTCTTCTGCCTGGGCAATACATAACTCAATCATTTCCAATGATGCTTCCTCCGTATCCGATATGCGCCCGCACATATCCGCCTTTTCCAAAAGACAGAGCAATTCCACAGAAAAGTCAGGCATCAGCTCCCCATTGGATGCAATTTGAATAATCCGGTGTTCCGGGTTCTTCTGTTCCAGAATATGCGGTGGTACTGAATGATATCGTATAAGGGTACACACGGTCTCACGAAATTCCTGCAGTTCTCTCTTCCCGCAGAACCCATACTCTCTCCAAAGAATTTTTCTCGCCATCCGGGCACCCACAGCAGTATGGTTGGGGGATTTCCATGTGCCATCCTCTATTCGGGTACATGGAATCTTTCCTATATCATGCAAAAGTGCCGCAAGGAATACTTCTTCCTGTTTTCTTCTTCCCAATTTCCTGTATTCTTCAAAGGAGAGCAGACATTCGCATACCATGCGCGTATGTGTCCATACATCGCCTTCTCTGTGCCATAACGGATTCTGCATGGTCATTTTCATCTTTTGTACTATAAGCGGCAATGCAGAATCTTCAATCTGCTTCCAGTCAATCTGCCATTCCGGCGCCGAAGGAACCAGGCAGAGCAGTTCTTTCCATTTTTCCATAGCTTCATTCCTCAAATAGTTTTTCCACAGGCACTGCCAGCTGATTAGGCACTATTGGCCTGTCGAGCCAGTGGGTCTCCGATACGTCCACACACTGTAAAAACGATGCTCTTACATATTTCATCCTTGACACCACCTGTCCGCCTTCTTCTTCCTTAATATACAATCCTTCCATGGCATCGGATGCATCCGTCTCCCTGCACTGCCGCTGCACATCCAGCCCCATTTCTGCGGATACCTTCTGCAGACACTGAATATGTTTCTCGCTAATATAGGAAGACCGGCCTAATAAAGCCAATAGTTTCTCCTGTTCTGTAAATATGCCTTCTGCCAAAACCGGCACAGATACCACCGACATCTGTTCTGTCATCTTTTTTCTGGACGGCGTATCCAGAAAAATTCCATAGACACGGTCAAAAATATCAAACTCCAGAAAATAATGGGGCAGGGCATCATAAAACACTGTATGCTTTGCGTACATCCACTCCCCATACATAATATATCTGCTCCCCAGCACCTGGTAAAAAGCATCCCTGTGTGTATTGGCCCACTGTTTCATTAGATTATAATGCCGTTCCCGGTATCCTCCTGTAAGATAATGTCCCCTGCTCTGCAAAAGCAGTTCCCCGTTTTTCGAAAAGGATATGGCAGAATTAGCCCCGTCACACTTTTCTTCCACCACAAGATAACGTCCTGCAATCTCTGAAAACCGGATCTGGGATAAATCTTCATCGCCCGGCTGAAGCCGAGAGCCTTCCAAATGCGGTGTCCGCGGATATTTTCTGATACTGAATTCCCCGCTCATTTTTTCACTCCTTTTTCTGGCTTCTGTTTTACATTACCGCAGCCATAAACAAATGTCCAGATACACCGTCAAAGTGAAGCCTGGTGCACCCTGCCGCCTCAAACATCTCTGTCAATATCTGCTTTGTGAGCAGATAGATATGCTCCGGGTTATTATCCGGCCTGGATGGCACTGTCACAACAACATATTTCCGCGCCATCCGTACAGCCGCTTTCACAGCCTTTTCCGCATCCGGGATATGCTCCAGCACTTCCAGCATGGTTACCACATCCACAGCTTTATCTGGAAGCGGCTGCATACAAATATTTTCTTCCAGTACACGGAGCCGTGCAATACCGCCGTCGCACAGAGCCTGGAGGAACTCTGCCCGGTAGGGAAGAATGTCCACTGATGTAACCTGTACTTGAGGGAATTCTTCCAAAAATGGAAAGAGAAAAACTCCCCTTCCGCTCCCTACATCCAGCAGGCTTTGAAACTGTACGGATTTCAGGAAACCGAGCACCCGTTTCACCCTGGGCATATCATTGTGGATACTTTTAAAAGCATACAGCTTTTCTTCTGCTTTACGGCCGGCTTCCAGAATTTCTTCAATTTCCTTTTCTGTAAGCTCTGACAGCGCTTTGCTTAAAAGTTCTTTTTCTATAAATACCGATGTCCCCTTCTGTTCAGCCCTGCCCCGGATATAGGCAGCGGCCAGTCTGTCATAATATCTTATATCTTCCATTTTCGCCTCCTCCTGCCTCTGTCTCCGCTATGAATATAGTCTATCACACTGCCCTGCTATTTTGTAGCCTGAAAGGTTACATTTGTCAGTCCACCTGGTATAGCTGACATTATAAAAGAGAGAGCTTATAATTTTAGCTCTCTCCACAAAAGGCAGTTCATATTTCACATTCAATTATTGATGCATTTTTCACAGTGGTAGAAAAACCGTTTTCAAGTTCTCTTAATCCATGAATATGAACACCACAACCAGGGCAGCAAAAGTCGAATGGAATATCGAAAAAGCCCATTTGAAAACGCATCCGAATTTTAGTTTTGCAGTAATTGCACTGGGCAAAAACATTATCAACCATGTTATGTTCTCCTTTGTAGAAGATGGATTACTTCCTCTGTTTCAACGCCAGTCCAATCAGCTGCTCTTCCTAATTTGCCATGAGCATAAAATCATTTTTCAAACTTCGGTGCTTGAACTATTTGAGTTTATACTTCTTCGCAGCACCTCTGCCGATAATATCAATCAATCCACATTCACTCATCTGACGGGCGAGCAAATATGCTCTTGTCTTTTTAATATTCAGCAGCTCCTGCAGATCTTCGTCGGTCATTTCACCGTACTCGGCTAAATAATCCATTACCGTTTTCATTTGCGGAGTGACTACCACAGGTGCTTTTTCAGCTGTTTCCGGTACGCTTTCGGCAACAGAACCACTGGCATTCATGTTAGGCAGCACCAGTTTAAATGTGTTGGTGGTCACTTCAATGCGTGGCTGCACGGCACAATCCTTATAGAGCGCATAGATTTTTCGGATACCGATGCCGTAGGATTCAATCAGCCTTAAACGATGGAAGATTTCAGCCAACTTGCGGTTGCGGGGCTGAGAAATGCCATTACGAATATCGTCAGCAGAAAGACCGGGCAGCAGGCCGCCAATAGAAATAAATTCTATGCAAGAGTCGTTGACATTGATAATAATGCTGCCGCTGTAACTGTAGTCACGATGGACAAGGGCGTTGAGCAATGCTTCACGCAAAGCATCTTCAGGATAATCAGAAAGCTCCACTCGCTCCAAACCCTTGAAGGTAGCGGCAGTGCGGTTGCAGAGCGTCAGATATGCATAGCTGTCATCCAGCTGCTTGAAGATGGAGCCACCAAACTCCTTTGCGTCCTTGAAGGTAATATTCGCATCATCACCAAACACGGCAATCTTGGTTGTATGCTGGCACTGGTCTGACAGGATCATAGCCAGGTTGGTGTATTGATCGTCATGGATGTTTCGTAGGCCGAGCGCAATGTACTTTGCTTCGGAGAAATCAACCTTATACCGCTTGAAGGTACGCTCTGCTTCCTCAAAGGACAGCTCCTGCTGGGCTGTACGCATTTCCTCGAATACATCGCCGTCAGAATCTTTGATCATTCTGCGAATCTGATCCGGAGATGCCTGTACGCTGGATGCACCCTGACGAACATAAACACCGTTGGGCTTCATTCCCTTGGATTTCAGATAATAAGGCTTATAGCTGCCTTCACCGACTTCAATCTGAATCACTTTATTATCTTGGAGGACATACCGCACGAACATGGTAACATCCGGTGCAATAGCATCACGGATTTCATTGGTCAAGCGGGTGTAAGTTTCATCCACATTATCAATACCGGTCAGATTACCTTTATCGTCGATGCCGATGTAGATAACACCGCCGTCAGTATTTGCAAACGCAATGACTTCCTTGTAGATGTCATCGATCATCTGAGATTTATATTCAATACACCCACTTTCATATTGCATACATTGTCCCTCCTCTTAACAGTTCGCCTGTTGATACTTATATTATACTCTGATTTTCACTTTTTTCAATATCACAGAGTGAAAATTCACATTTCATTCACTATGTGAATGTGAAAATTTGTTTTTATATTGGAACACAAAAGAAAGGGACAGTCGGGAAATAGATAGTCACACCTGGCCTCAAATTTTTCCAAAAAAGAAAAAAAGATGGCTAACGACAACCATCTTTCTCTCCGTTACATACGGGGTTGAAAGGTTAAAAACTATAATTAACCGACAAACCCTTTTTCTGATTTAGCAATATAATATTGTTTTTATTTTGAATATTTCCCTGTTAACAGACTTGATCAGAAAATCAAGAGGCCTTACTTTAAACAATTCCATAGCATACCCTGCCTGCTGTGAGATATAGACGATATGAGTCATCTCATCTTCCATCTTTTGCCTTATGATTTCCCCTATCTCCACCCCGCCGACGCCTGGCAGGTTGATATCTAAAAATATTATATTATAATGACCACCCTGTACATAACTCATCCCTCTTTCTGTTTTA
This sequence comes from Murimonas intestini, assembly GCA_003148945.1. Lineage (GTDB taxonomy): Bacteria > Bacillota > Clostridia > Lachnospirales > Lachnospiraceae > Murimonas > Murimonas intestini. Next base: position 72,081 of record QGGY01000006.1, read on the forward strand.
CTGCAAATACAGCGAAACCCTACCCGTTCCGCCTCTTATACTCCGCGATCTCAATAGCATCTTCCACCTCCAGCTCCTTCTCCCCCGCCAGAGATTCCAGATGGTGCCTGAATTCGTGGAGGATGGTCTTTCTGAGCCTTTTTGATAAGTCACTTCTGGAGAGATGTCCGTATATCTGCATGTAGGAACCATAGTACAGTACAATGAAACGCCCCAGATACTTGTCCCTGTGGTATTCTCCCAAAATACACAGGTTATCATCCACACTGGCTGGGTGAAGCTTGCGCTTTTCCTGTACGATCAGGCCTCCGTTTAACTCCCTGTAGAATTCCTCCGGCAATGTGTCTGCTATTTCCCTGGCCATATTCTCAAATTCTTCAAGCGATACCATAAATGCCCCCTTCCAATATCTATTTGGTAAATGCACAGCCCTGTTGAATATTTACCTATTTCATTATCATCTTCATCATTTTAAAATATAAATCCTTATAAGGCGGATAGCGCAGCGGCATATCGATCAGGCTGGATTTCTTCAGGATGCTTTTTCTGTGGCTGAATGTGTCAAAGCTGTCCTTTCCGTGGTAACCGCCCATCCCGCTGTTCCCCACTCCTCCGAATGGCATGTGGGAGCTCACCAGATGCATGATCGTGTCATTTATGCAGCCACCGCCGAAGGAGACCTTCTGTAAAAGGGATCTTTCCCTCTCTGACTTTCTGGTGAAATAGTAGCAGGCCAGGGGTTTCGGCCTGTCATTTACAAGCTCCATAGCTTCCTTCATAGATGAGAAGGTGAGTACCGGCAGGATAGGCCCGAATATCTCTTCCTGCATCACCGGGGAGTCCCAGCTTACTTCATCCAGAACTGTAGGCGCGATCTGCACACGTTTGGCATCACCGTTCCCACCGATTATGACCTTTCCGCTTCCCATCAGCCCCATGAGCCTTTCGTAATGCTTCATGTTCACGATTTTAGGAAAGCTCTCGGACGCCTGGGGTGCAGGACCGTAAAATTTCTTGATAGTAAATACGATTTTCTCCAGCAGTTCATCCTTCACTTTCTCATGTACCAGAAGGTAATCAGGAGCTACACATGTCTGGCCGGCATTGATATATTTCCCCCAGACTATCCTTTTGGCAGCCAGCTCCAGATCCGCCGTTTCATCCACAATACACGGGCTTTTTCCTCCCAGTTCCAGACTCACCGGAGTCAGGTTATGGGAGGCGGACTCCATGACCAGCTTCCCTACCTTTACGCTTCCGGTAAAGAAGATATAGTCAAACTTCTGGGAAAGGAGAGATTGGTTGGCCTCCCGGCCTCCTTCTATCACTGACACGTATTCCGCCGGATAGATTTCCTCCAGCATTTTTTTAATAAGCGCAGATACGTTTGGGGAATAATTGGACGGCTTCACGGCCGCGCAGTTTCCTGCCGCAATAGCCCCAATCAACGGGTCAAGAGTGAGCAGCACAGGATAATTCCACGGTGACATGATCAGGGCCACACCGTATGGATCCTTAAATATCCTGCTCTTAGACGGAAAATTTACCAGTGAAGTGTGTACCCTTTCAGGCTTCATCCAATTTTTCAAATGCCGCCTCACAAATGACAATTCATCAAGCACAAGCCCTATCTCAGTCCCATAAGCTTCAAAAGCAGGCTTATTCAGGTCCTTCTTCAGCGCATCCAGCAGTTCCTGTTCGTGGGACTTTATGGAAGTACGCAGTTTATCCAGCTGTTCCTTCCTGAACTCATAGCTGTATGTCTTACCCTTTTTAAAAAATTCCTGCTGCTCTCTGACAATTTCTTCGATTGCTTTCATAGTGGATCCCTCCCTGGATCAGTCCTGTTCTTTTCTGTTGAAAAAGCCTTCCTGGCCAAGCTCTGCTGTCCTGGAGCGGTCTTTAAACTGCAGCTCCGGATTCTTGATGCTTACCCTGGTATGGGCCGGTACACTTGATGTGACAAAAGCGTTACTTCCGATAACCGCCTCTGTTCCTATGACAGTCTCTCCACCCAGGATAGACGCCCCGGAATATACTGTTACATTATCTTCCAGTGTTGGATGGCGCTTCTTATGCCGTAAGCTCTGCCCCCCTCTTGTTGACAAAGCACCCAGTGTGACTCCCTGGTAAAGCTTCACGCCATTACCGATCACAGTCGTCTCACCGATTACCACACCTGTTCCATGGTCAATGAAAAAATATCTGCCGATGGATGCTCCCGGATGGATATCTATTCCAGTCACACTGTGGGCATACTCAGTCATCATACGCGGAATGAGTGGCACTCCCATCAGAAACAGCTCATGAGCCAGTCTGTTTACAGTAATTGCCAGAAGCCCCGGATAAGAAAATATAACTTCATCTGTGTTAAATGCTGCGGGGTCTCCGTCATATGCCGCCTGTACATCCGTGGCGAGCACCTCCCTGAGACTTGGAAGCTTTTCAAGAAATGCGCTCACTATATCATCAGCCGCATCCACAGCCTCTTCCTTTGTCCTGGGCGCATGTTCCTGGTCATGGAGCAGAGCCTTGGATACCTGCTTTGTAAGATGATACTGGATATTCTCAAGGAGTTCTCCCACATGATATTCTATGGAACAGCTCTTCAGGTTTTTCATCTCAAAATATCCGGGAAATATGACCCACCTGAGCATCTCCAGGATATTCAGTATCGTATCACGGTTCAGCCTGTTCTGGCAGTCGATATTGCAGGTAGCGGGGTACTGCTCATAGCTGGACATCAGCTCTTCCACAAGATCTTTCATTTCTTTCTGCGTCGTTGTATTCATAATTTTTACACTCCTTTTTTTATGTGATGAATAAATACTCTTATTCCAGCGGGGATCTATGCCCGCATGCCTTCTTTCCACACGCCCTTCATGTAAAAGGCTACAGATAAAACTGCGGCCAGTGACCAGCCTACAGGCCATGCCATCCAGATTCCTGTCGTCCCAAAAGATCCTGAAAAAGCAAATGCCAGGATTACTCTCAGCAGAAGGTCTGTGAATGTAGCTATCATAAAGCATTTCATAGATCCTGCGCCCCGGAGCACTCCGTCTGCCATCAGCTTAAAACCGACTATGATATAAAATGGGGATACGATACGCAGGAATTCACGTCCTATCCCGATCGCCACATCACTTTCCTTGTTCATGAACAGCATAAGCATATGTTCATCAAAGAAGAAATAGACAATAAAGAATGGAAGCACTACACAGGCCAGCATGACAATGGAAGACCTGAATCCCTTCCTGACCCTTTCCAGCTTTCCTGCCCCTATATTCTGTGCTGTAAAGCTGGACAGCCCGTTTGCCAGAGTTGTAATTGAAGTAATGGAAAAGGTGTTCAGCTTCACAGCTGCAGAGTACCCGGCGATAGCCGCCGACCCGAATCCATTGACAAGAAACTGGATAAAAATATTCCCCACAGATATAAAGCTCTGCTGAAGGATACTCGGCACTGCGATCCAGCTTATCTTGCCGAGCATGGCAAGTGAGAACAGAGCCGGCTTCTCCTGTGTCCTGACTGATCTGACCCTGCTGGTCAAGGTAACGGCAGAGAGGATACATGAAATTCCCTGTGCTATGAAAGTCGCCCAGGCTACGCCTGCCACTCCCATTTTCAGAAAGATCACAAATACAAGATCTAATATGATATTCCCGATAGATGAACCGATCAGAAAATAGAGGGGCGTCCTGGAATCACCCAGAGCTGTAAAAATACCTGTACATATATTATAGAGGAACAAAAAGGCCAGGCCCCCTATATAGATGTTCAGATACAGAGCCGCATCTGAAAATATATTATCCGGCGTCCTTATCATCTCCAGCATGGGATGGCAGAACAGCAGCCCCAAAAGAGTCAGGAGTATACTCAGCGCACCGCATGAAAAAAATGTGGTGGTGATCGCCGTTTTCATTTCCCCGTATTTTCTTGCTCCAAACAGCTGTGAGATCACTACTGAACAGCCGATATTGCACCCCATGGCTATCGCCATAAATATCATCGTAATGGGGTAAGAGGCCCCAACGGCCGCCAGGGCCCCTTCTCCCACAAATTTTCCTGCTATCATGCTGTCCGCGATATTATATATCTGCTGGAACATAACGCTGATGAGCATAGGGATAGAAAAAGCCCACAATATCCTTGAAGGCTTTCCCTCTGTCATATCTTTAATCATAATTTTCCGCGCAACTGTTTGGCACCTTCACAGTTACTTTTCCCCTTCTTAAATGTATAATTCCATAAATGTTTATATGGAATCATTCTAATACCTGCCGCGTCCCTTGTCAAACGTAACTGTTAAATAACGCCAGGCCTCCTCCCGTCCGGAAGAGCCTGGCGCTCACTGTCTCCATATATCGTTCAAAATGACTCATCAGTTTTGCAGACTTTTAGCAGGTGTCTTAAGATACCCAATGCTTCCTCCTGACTGTCAATATTTTCAGAAAGGTAATATAATGCAGAAAGATAATTATTCCACTCATGCCTGAGACGGGCAAAGGCTTCGATCCTGTCTTCCAGATCACGGTAATATATTTGCTCCTGTTCCATCAGGCTCTGGACTCTTGCGTACTCCTTCTGCAGCTCTTCTCTCTGGGCCTGCCATTTCCACAGAACACATAAAAGCATTGCCCCGCAGCTGCTGAGGGCGAGTCCTAAAAGGATTATAACTGTATCCTTCATAACCGTATTAACATTATATTCTGTAAATCCGCACAAAAAAAACAGCTGGGAAACCGGAAGACACAAATAGTACCACATTCCTGCTACTTTTCTTGTTCTTACATTACTGTTCCAGATCCATGAAATAGTAACAGCAAAAAAGACAGAAAATATATCCATTATGATCATCGGCATAATTAATGTGGGGCCTTTCCATAATAAAGCATCCCAGTCAAACGGTTTGCCCGCTGCTATAATCACAATCCGTGCCATAAATTCACTGCAGAAACTTATCATCTGAACAATTGCAAAGCCAAACAATCTGACAGGCAATGGATCCTTAAATCCAAATATCACTATAGCAAGTGTGACAGCCTGGCTTATTAATACAGTATATGCATCCCAGGGTATAAACACTCCTATTTTTATGACACAAATAGACATCAGTATAAACTGGCTGACAACAAACACACAGCCCTTCTTATACCGGGGAGTCAAAACCATGACCCACATGCCGCAAATTGCAAAAACATCAACTGCTTCAAGCAGCATATATATCCAGAAATATTTATTGTCCATTGTGCTCCTTTCTCCACAGTTACATTTTTTTCTTTAGCTCATCCAGTACCTGAAGGGCCTCATCCCTGTCCGCCTCATTATCCAGCAGATAGTAAACTACAGTAAGGCAATTATTCCATTCATGCCTCAGATGCGCCATGGATTCAACCTGCTCCTCCAGATCGTCAAACTCCACTTTCTCCTGTTCCATCAAATAACTTACGCGCATAATTTCCCGCTGCAGCTCTTCTTTCTGCGCCTGCCAGTTCCACAATATACATAATAAAATACCGGTGCCTCCGGAAATAATCATTCCCAGCTGATAAATAATTTTGTCGTAAATATGTAAACTTCCGATCACGGCTGCACCCAGTATGAAAAATACATAATTAATTGAGACTAAAATATAAATATTTATTCCCACAATCTTCTTATAACGCACCTTCTTATTCCAAAAATAAGTTGTCACCAGATTCATCAGCACAAAAAAGAAGCACATCATATAATGGTATGGAATCAGTTCCGGCCGATGCCAGACAGTGAAATCCCACACAATTTTATCGCCTCTGAGTACTGCTGCCGCCCTCGTTAAATATTCTGCGGCTGCACTGGCGGTTATCATAAGCACAAAATAAAAAAGCTTTAATTTCAAAGAATCTTTAAATAATATTATAACATTTATCAGTAAGATCAGCTGGTTGGCCTGGATCAAAAAGACTGCCGCATCATGTTCCGCTATTATATCCGAACATTTCAAAATACTCAGAGCTATAGTTACGCCAATACCCAGAATCAAAGGATATTTTTTTCTGAATCTCAGATTAAGAGACAATACAAAGCACCCATAATATGTTAATATCTGAACAAAATGAAGAGCTAAAAATACCACAGTACTATTCATCAGCTGTTCTCCCCAACCTGCAGTGTTACAAGCGCAGTGTACACACCATTCTTCACATCCGCCTGATAAATGCCATTATATTTTCGGGATATTTCCTGCATGATTTTTATCCCGTATCCATGCCAGTTTCTTTTTACTTTTGCTTTTACTTTTTGATTTACGCATGGGTTCGTTGTTTTGATATAGAGATAGTCCTGCATTACCACAGCATATACCCATATTTCTTTTTCTGTCTCCCCAGGAAGCAGCTCACATGCATTAACAGCGTTGTCCAGCAAATTAGAAAAAATACTGCATAAATGGACCTTGTCAATACCGTGGTCTTTCTCCAGCCGGATATCCGTCTTCAGGGATATCCCCTTTTCTCTGCACGTCTGGGCCTTTTCCTCCAGTACCGCATTTAATACCGGCAGAGGAGTATAATTTGTTATCCTGGTGCTTTCAATACGATGTGTCATTTCTTCCAGCTGCTTTTTCACCATTTCCTGCTGGTCCGGCTGCTCCATAAACCAACAGAGCCTGTCGAGCTGGCCTGATAATTCCTGCTTTATAGATATCATTTCCCTCTGCAGACGCGTCACATTTTCATAGTGCTCCTTTTTTAGTTCATGAGCCGCCTCCATCTTGTTTAATTCTCTTTCCAGCCTGTCCTTACGGGTTTTCTCAAATACCATATACAGTAAAATAACATCTGCAGCCGCACCCGCCAGAAAGCCAAGATGAAAAAACATAATTGACTCCCCTGCCCGCTGTCCTGCTCCCTGAATATAACCAAGCCAGATTAAAAACTGCCCCACAAGAAATACAGGATAAATCGCTGCATTTTTAACTATTTCTTTCTTCTTATAACGTTTATACAAATACAAAAACACGCACCCGGCAGCCATAATTAAATAGAAAGGCAGATATGAGCAGAGCAGCTTTGTTTCACCCGCCGCAGTGCCTGAAGCAAGAAGATAAGATTTTTCTATAACTCCATAAAACACAAAGCGGCCTGCACACTCTGCCAGACCACAGGCTGTTATTTGTACATATTTCAACGAATTTTTAAGGCGAAGTTCTTTCTCCGCCTTATCTGTACCGCTATACATTTCTTTTATAATAATAACTACAGCAAGAATTTTAAGCAGATACATTCCAATCTGAAGACCAGTATACATATAAACTCCTTTATCTTTGCAGCCAATTTTAAATCAGGCGGCTCATGTAAGAAAAATATCTCTCTTTTACGGCAGAAAGATATGCTTTGCTGATTACCACTTCTGTGTCATCTTTTAAAATTATCGTTTTTGATTCTATCCGTTTTATCATATCCATATTAACAGCAAAACTTTTATGACACTGAACAAAACTTTCTCCAAGCCCCGCCATTATTTCTTTTAACTTTTTATACACCGTATACTCTTTGTTTTCTGTATGTATTATAACTTTATGGCCCTGGCTCTCTATAAAGTAGATTTCAGAATATAAAATATTAATGATCTTCCTTCCGGAGCATATGACCAGTTTTTCGTCTTCTTCCCTTTTTATATCTTCCTCTGTTTTTTGCAGATACTTAACAAGTAATTCCTGGCTGACAGGCTTTGTCAGATATCCGGCCAGATTAGATTTCTTTAAAAAGATCAACTGAGAATAGCGGTCATTATAACCTGTTACATAAATTACTTTCATGGAGGGATCGATCCTGAACATTTCTTCCGCATAATCAATCCCATCCCGTTCTTCCTCCAGATCAATATCCAGAAAAACAATCTGGAACCGGTATCCCTCCAACATATCCTCTATCAATTCTGTTACACTGGAATAGCATTCTGTTTCCCGCACATACTCAGTTTTTGCAAGCAATAACTTCATATAGTCGCAAAATATCTTCTCATTGTCACACACTGCCACACTCAGCATATATCCACCTCAATACTATGTCGTTTTTCCATTTTATTTATTATATCAGTTTTAGGGTGTAACGGCCAGTATTTTGGCGGATTTTTGCAACGTTCAAAAACTCTTGTCTGTAATCAATGTGTACAGCCAAAATGGAAGATACATTATACAAATTATCAAACCCGCAAAGAAAAACACCAGTATAGATACAATTGTTTTTCCAAATATTGTTTCGCTTGTGAAAAAAATATATGCTGAGCTAAATGCATATAATGCGCCATTAGCCAGCAAAACCGTAACCGTGTAAAGAAAGACTTTATCATCTCCATCTGAAATAATGAGCGCTATTACACAAATTAATGATGCCGCTGCAAAAGGAGACATGGATATTATGAGAGAAAGCAAAGAGCTGTCTGTTATCGATTTTATCCATTTTTCACCAGCCTCAATAATAGAGTAATCATGTATATATGCAAGAGCAAATGCTCCCAGCGCAATAGAAACAGAAAATATAATTAATCTTGCAATGTTTTCCCTCATTCCACTTTTGCTTCTTATGATCATTAACAAACCAACTATTATATTGATGGCAATCATAATCTCAAATGAATACTCTCTTATGTAGGGACCAAAAAATTTATAAAGTAACGCCACTGCTGCTATACATGCAAAAAAGATTACTGTTAGAAATGTAGAATCAATATCAGATGCTTCTCTGACCGGGCGATAAGATTCTCTTTCTTCTTTTCCAATTTTTTCTCTTTTTTTCTTCTGTTCATCTATTCCAAGTAAAACAGCGGCGCCTGCCTGCAATCCTTCATGCTGATCATCTGAAGAATCTGGATAATAATATCCCAATCGTCCTCCATATCCACGCTTCTCTAAAACTTCATGACGTTCGAAATCTACATATGCAATCATAGAACCTTGAGAATCCAATAACTCACCATTTTGTTCTACGTACCCGACACTAATTGTATCTGCCAGTATATTTGACCCGCCTTCCCGATATCCATAGACTTCTGCTCCTCCGTTTCGGAATTTGCAGTATCCTATTCTTTCATCGTGCCTTATAATGCCATTATCATACTTGTAAATAGTATCCATAAAATATACTGTTCCCATATGTGCTCCCTTCTGATACAAATAGATTACAGAAAAATTATCCGGGATTTTCAATTTTTCATTTTCTGTCTTAATGTGTACCAAAATCAAGAGCCCTTCTTGAATCGAGCTGCTTCTCTTCCTCGCTTGTAAAATCTTTGTACGCAAAAGGAGGCTGTTCACCATTTGTATTATATATACTATATGTCCTGTTAAAATCAGGAATATAAATAGTTGCGGCATCAAAGTCAAAATAGGCTATATGGTAATCATCCTCTCTTCCGTTTTGGCAATATTGAGCAGTTCCATTGATCAGATCTATTTCAGTAAGTATTCCATCTACAATATAGCCATCAGAATCCATTTCTCCCATAATATTTGTGATTTCTTCATTTTCAGAGGTAAATACTCTTTTGTAAAGATAGAGGGTTGACACCCTGTTATAGTATATTCCTTCAGGAACTGGCCGCATTTGCATATAAGAATAAACCCCATTTTCATTAGGCGTCCCAAGCCAGATTATATTATCCATATTATCAAGGCTTTGCGCTGCTATCCTGGTATAGGAATACTCATTCTCCCATTTGCCAGTTTGCGGATTATAAAGTTCATTTAATTCGTAAGTATTTTTTGTGGTATATTTTAATGTTTTGTCACATCTCGTCTCAAAGAATATCCTTTTATAGGAATAAAATGTTTCAGCATCAAAATTTACATCTTCAACATTTGTAAAATTAATTGTATCAAACGTTCCCGTCACATAGGCATCCGGGTCATTGTTAAAAGTGGCAAGTACCTCTTCATTATCCCTTGTGCTTAAGTCTTTCACGTAAAAATCGATTACTTCCATGTCATCAAGGATCCATCCGCCCTGGTCATAAAAATTATAGTAAAGAATGCAATAATATGATTGAATTGCATACTCATTTTCACCACGTATAGTCACATATACCGTATCTTCCTTGTCATCCATATTTGTCTGTCTTTTTTCAATTTTTACCGTCTCACTAAAGTCCGCAAAGTTTATTTCTGATTCATAATTTTGCACATCCGTTAGTATCTCCTGCTCATCCTTTACTTTTCTGCCGCATCCGGATATACATAATAAAATCAAAATTAATGTTAACGTAATAACAAATCTGTTTTTCTTCATAAGTTTCATAATCCTCTCCTTTTCAGCCGGGCCATACCCGCAGTTATTTCGTATCAGTTTCAGTGACCGGAGCCTCAGTGTTCAGCGTCAGAGTAATTGTCTGTCCTGCATCCTCATCATTCCTCAGTGTAATACTGTCTTTTGTTATTTTTTCTACAGAATAGCTGATACGGCCGCCTCCATCCCAAAGAAATTTAATATTATTTTGCATGACAGCAAGTTTACCTGTCCTTGATCCGTTATCCAGATCCATCATGCCGTCTGATGTGATAGTCAGAACCTTACCGTCAATATCCCACGTCTTTCCCAGCAGCAGTTCTTCCAGAAACTCACTCTGAACCTTTTCTTTCATGAAAACAGTTCTAAACTCATTTAACTTGGGAGCAAGGGGATCTGCCGTATCTGTGACAGTTACAGTCATGATCAGTTTTTTGTCTTGATCTGTATTCAGGCAAAATCTGGAATTGGAGGAATCCAGCTTATATGCAGTAAGATCACCGCTCTCAACAGGCAGAAATTCACCTGTAAAACTGTCAGCCACTGAGGCCGTTTCTTCATTCAGATCTGTGATTGTAAATTTATTATCGGATATTTTATAATTGCCTAATTTAACAGATTTTTCTAAATCCGGCAAAATAATTGTTCCGTCCGGCATTAATATAATTTCATCCTCAATGGCATAATCATGGTTTTCATACCACACATATCTCCAAACTCCCCAAAGCATTTCAATATCTTCCGGGATTTCCTCAGCCTCCGGTTCAACTGCTTCTGAGCCTAAAGCTTCAGGCCCCGCATTTTCTGTCTCAGAGCCTGTCCCGGGTCCGGCAGCAAGCAGATCTGTATCTGCCCCGCAGAACAGGACACCTGCCATGAGCATTGCTGTCATTGCCATTAATATTTTTCTTTTCATTTCATAATCCCCCTTTTCGTCGTTGGTATATTTTCAGTTACTATTCACAAAATTATATCAAATCTCCCCCTGCATTTTTTTCTCTATGCAAAACTGGACGAAAAAAGAGCAAAAAAAACGCGGATATGGCTTTTCGTTCTCCCCCATGATATAATTACCACAAAACACTATATACGGAGGTGCTTCATCATGAAAATACGTTGGATTGGCCAGGCAGGATATGAACTTAGTGACGGTACAACTACGATTCTTTTAGATCCATATCTCTCAGATATCGTAGAGCGCGAAGAAGGCTTGAAAAGGATGGTGACAGCCCCAGTCAACCCTGAGGATATCACTGCAGATGTGCTTTTATACACACATACACATATTGACCACCTGGACCCGGATACTGTTAAAAGCATCAAGAGCAGAGAGGTTCTCTTCGCAGGTCCCGGAAGCGGCCTCCCAATACTGGAAGAGGCGGGCATATCCGCTGCCAGATATATAAACCTGGACCGGGGCGAAGAGAGAAGTTTTGGTGATTTCAAGGTCAGGGCTGTCTTTGCAGACCATACTGATGACAGTGTGGGCTACATAATAAACCACGGGGGATTGACTCTTTATTTCACAGGAGATACCCTGTTTACCCCTCAATTTGAAAGCAGCATACGGGAATTAAAAGACATCAGGATCGATATTCTTTTTGTCTGTATCAACGGAAAGCTGGGCAATATGAATGTGGGGGAGGCAGTAACCCTCACCCGCATGCTGAGTCCTGCCGCTGCAGTCCCCAACCACTATGGCATGTTTGCTGAAAATACGGAAGATCCTGCGCTGTATGTACAGGGTCTGGCGGACAGCCGGCAGGTAATACGCGTCCTGGAATTTAACAAAACATATGAGGCGCCCGAAAATTTTATTTAACTCAATGCAGATCATTACATTATATATCTGCGCAATTTCGCAAAACAGGCTGCCTGATAAGATCTCAGGCAGCCTGTTTATTTTTCCATTTTTTTATATTCAGTAATATCATAACATGACAGAAGTAGCGCCGGACTGTCACCCCAGTGCATTGGAGTAACATGTACCTTTGTCCACACATTATATATTGGATTATAGATCTCGTTGGGACCGCCCTGCCGGAGGGGACATTTCTCACATGGCTCTTCTTTTCTGAAAAATGCCTTGTAACAGGGCATCCCCGGCTTTGCACTTAAAGCCAGCTCTTTCGTCTTATGGTTCAGATAGAGCAGTTCATAAGTATCCCTGCGGATCGCATAGATATAGGCATCCTGGACATCCAGTATAGTGTTCAGCTGAACAGCCAGCTGACGGTCACGGTCAGTTGCCCTCTTCTTCTGGAGGAAAGTGGTGAGCAGCTGGGACACAAGTGACAGGATAGCTATCTCATCCTTTGTCCACAGTCTCGTCCCTGTACATTCATCGAATCCCACAAATCCCCTGAATGATTCATCCTCACTTCTGATGGCGCACTGCAGTGTGGATCTGATTCCCTGCCTTTCAAAAAGTGCCACCTGTGAAGGCGCCAGCGCGTGTATATCACGGCAGTAGAAGATAGCATTTTCACCAAAAAGGTTTTCATAGCCTTCAAGATCAGCATACGGTATCTGCTGCAGATTTTCCTTCTCAGGAGTTATCCCCGCATTACACCACTCGTATGTATTATAGGAATATTTGCCATCATCACTGTTCTCAAATATATATGCCCTGCTGACATCGAATCTCTTCCCCACGATCTCCAGGATGAGATTAATTGCCTGGTCTATATCTTTCGTGTCATAGAGTATCTGAAATACATAGTTGGCCAGGTCACCCGTTGTACCCGTTCCCCTCTCATCCGAATCAATAGCCGCTCCCAGTGAAGAGAAGGCTGACTGCTGGACAGGCACTGACTGGCCGGGTTCATAGATGACATACTGATTCTTTCCCCTGCTCTTTGCCTGATATAAAGCGAGATCGGCACAGTGGTAAAGGGACTGAAAATCACTGCCGTCTTCCGGATACATGGCAACTCCTATACTGCAGCTGAAGGCGATGTTCTGCTTCTCATCCTCAAAGAGATGGCGGAACATATCCAGAAACAGCTCTGCCTTTCTCTTTGCCAGTTTCCTGTCAGGAACATCTTTTAAGAAAACAGTAAACTCATCCCCGCCTATGCGTCCCACAATATCACTGCCGCGTGTCAGCCTTTTCATGCCCGAGGCGAGTTCCGCCAGCACGGCATCTCCAAACAGATGCCCCTGGCTGTCATTTACCTGTTTAAAATTATCAGTATCGATCATGAAGAGGGCCCCGCAGCACTCCGGCCTGTCCTGGAGGTGGCATCTGATCTGCGTCACAGTCTCCTCCCTGTTATACAGCCCTGTCAGTGCGTCTCTCTCTGCCCTGTACTTCAGATTATCTATCAGCCTCTTTTCTTTATCTATATCTGTTATGACACCTACGGCCTTGATCGGATTTCCGGACGCATCATACTGGTCTGTGGCACGGATACGGCACCAGATAAAGTTTCCCTTTGCATCCTGTATCCTGAACTCATCCGTGGAGTATGGCTTGCCGCTCCTTGCATCAGCTATGAGCTGCTGAAATCTGTGCAGATCATCAGGATGGATATGAGAGCGCAGCTTAAGACTTTCCAGGATCCTTTCGTGCACAGGTTCATATCCAAATTTTTTTCCCCAGTTTGCGGAATATATCATAGTATCTGCCAGCATATTCCACTCAAAAATAATGTCAGTTGTCTGGTCCATTATGATCCTGTGGCGCTCTAATGACAGGCGCAGCTCTTCTCTTGCATTTCTCGTCTCTGTCACATCCATCATGACACAGAGGAGCTGTTCTTCTCCATCTGTGCTGATGAGCCGGGCATTGTCCATCACCCATTTACAGCTCCCGTCCCGGCACAGGACGCGGTAGCTCTGTGATGACTTTTCACCTGACTTCAGCTGCTCTGACACTTCATCCAAAACACTCTGCCTGTCATCAGGATGTATCATTTCTATAAAACGGTACTGAAACCGTTCTCCGATCTCATCCCATCCAAATCCAAACATGTCTATAAATCCCTGGTTTACTTCTATCAGGGTAAAATATTCATCATTCAGACACTGCTGTACCCCGCCTGGTATACTGTTGAACAGTGTTTTATATTCCGGACTGGGATACTGCCTGCCGTCTTTCATTTTACTTCCCTCCTCATGACGGCAGCGGCCCTTCCCGGGCCGCCGCCAGATTGTTTTACCCGCTATGTCAGAAGAGCACGCTGCTCAGTTCTTTAAATGTCATTTTCTTTTCCACTGCTTCTGCAAGCGCCGCCATTCTGGAAATATCACCGATCAAAATCACTCCGCAGAGTCTGTTATTGAAGAAATAATACTTCTGGTACTGCTTTTTGCTGCCGTCTTTCATCTCCAGGGTCTTATATATGAGAGATGGGTTCTTGCCTGTATCACCTATGGCATAGAGCGCAGTATTCATACCGTGGAAGGTCAAAGCAGCCGGCACTGTTGTATAAGTAAGCTCTTCGCCCGCCGCATTGGCTCCTGCCACCTTTCCCTCTTCCACAGCCTGGGGCCAGATAGCATAATTGACGCCCTCATACTGGGCACAGTCACCGCAGGCATAGATATCTTCTATGTTTGTCTTCATCTGAGCATCTACTATCACCGCACGCTCCACTGAAATGCCTGCATCCGCCGCCAGGGCGGCATTGGCCCTCACGCCTGCTGAGACGATCACCATCTGGGCCGGGAAGACCGTTCCGTCGCTGAGCCTCACCCCTGTCACATGCTCACCGCCCTCGATCTCCTGTATATTGACTCCGGTATACACTCTGATCCCGTGTGACTCACAGATATCCTTTATCATACTGCTGCCGCTCTCATCCAGCTGGCGTCCCATGAGCTGGGGCGCTGCCTCCAGTACAGCCACGTCACATTTAGCTTTCTTCAGCTCCCAGGCTGCCTCCAGCCCCAGGACACCGCCTCCTATAACTGCCACCTGCTTTATATCAGGAAGCAGTGAAGCTATTTTTTCTGTATCTGAAAGGCGGCGGATAGCGATCACCTCCGGTTTGTCATGTCCGGTGACCGGCGGTATGAAGCATTCACTGCCAAGGGCATAGACCAGCCTGCCATACTGGAGGACAGTTCCGTCGTCCAGCTTCACTTCCTTCTGCGCCGCATCCACAGAGACAACTGTTCTGCCGAGTATCTGGTATATCTTATTCTCCTCATACCAGGACTCTTCCTCGATAGCCACCTGCTCCGGAGTCAGATCCGCCACAAGGGATTTGGTGAGCATAGGACGGTTATATGCAGGATACGGCTCGTTGGAAACCATTACTATAGATCCCGTTTTGTCTCTTTCCCGTATAGCCTTCGCAGCAGAAATACCTGCAGCCCCGTTGCCCAGGATCAGGTACACCTGGTTCGTATCCCTGCGGTATCCGCTCTCTTCTTCCTCCCACGGGATAAAATTCTCTTTTCCCACTCCGCATACAGGGCATACATCCAGGGATGAATCAAAGACCTCTCCGCACACAAGGCACTTTACCAGCTTCCTGGACCCTGTCTTTTTCTTTGGATTCTCTTTTTCCAGAAGAGTGCAGCCAAAATTATATCCATATTCATAGGCATCTGTCATCTGGGCCTCACTTGGTTTGAACCGGACTTTCAGAGGCGGCATAACCTTCATCTTCAGCTGCTCCAGCCTCTCCATGATATGAGGTACGCCCTCCCCGCTCCATCCATAGCTTCCAAAGGCACTTGCCAGCTTCCCGCCGTGGGTTCCGGCAAATATAGATGTAGTCAGGTCCCAGATGGGTTTCAGGGCTTCACCTACAATAGTTGGCGTCCCGAACAGGATGCCGTCGGCAAATCCCAGCTCCTCCAATACCACTGCCTGATCTGCTTCTACCAGGTCATATGAACGCACGTCCACATCGCCGCTGTCCCTGATGCCCTCTGCTATTTTCTCCGCCAGGCTCTTTGTGTAGCCGTAGGCGCTGACGTAAGGGATGATCACGGTCTTCCTGGGATTCGGGTTGACTACTGTGCACCATTCCCGGTAAGTATTCATAATAAAATCTATCTTCTCATCCAGCACAGGACCGTGTCCGGTGCAGATCATAGAAATATCAATATCCCTGATACGGTCCAAAGCTTTCAGCATAAAGGGCTTAAACGGCCCGATGATACAGTCGAAATAATATTTTGTTGCCCTCATGTAGCCTTCATGGTCTGTCACCTTACTTACAAGGACATCGTCAAAGGCATAATGTGATCCGAAAGAATCACATGTGACCAGGATCTGCTCCTCCTCAATATAAGTATACATCGTATCCGGCCAGTGCAGGTTCGGCACGAAAAAGAACCTCAGGTTTTTATCCCCGATCTGCATCCTCTGGTTGTCCCTGACAGCTATGCTGCAGAAATCCCCATTGACGATCTCTTTCAGGAAATTAATTGCACAGCCTGTAGCTATGATCTTCATCTGAGGGCTGTATTCCAGCAGCTTCTCAACGCTTCCGGCATGATCCGGCTCTGTATGGCTGACTACAAGATAGTCGATCTTTGCCACATCTATAAGCTCTTTTAATTTAGCAATATAATCATCAAAAAATTTAACTTTGGCAGTCTCAAAAAGCACTACCTTGTCTCCTGCTTTCATCACATATGAATTATATGTTGTACCGAATTCCGTGTACATAATAATGTCAAACACCCGCAGGTCATGGTCTGCTATCCCTGCCCAGTAAAATCCTTTTCTCAGTTCTAATGTCTTCATTCTTATTGTATACTGCCGCTATTTTGGCAGTCATTCCCCTTTCTGTATGAGTCTGGAAACCTGTAAATGGCAAAAATGACCCCGGCGTCCCCCGCAGGACACCAAGAGTCATTTGTAAATATCTTTAATTTTCCCTGATAAACTGTGCTACCTGTTTGTCCCATACCTGGATATGGTTCAGCAGCCAGTCTACGACATTTTTCTTGACAGCTGCCACAAAAGCATCACTGGGGCCTTCTTCCTCCTCCAGCATTTCCTTTAATTCTTCTACAGCCCTGACAAATCTGCCATGCTGTACTTTGTGTGATTCCAGAAGTGGATATCCGTTCTCTTCCTGAAGCTTTTCCTCATCTCTAAAGTGGTATTCTGTATAATCCATGAGGAAATCCAAAGTCTGGACTGCGATATTCTTTTCCTTGCCGGCCGCGCATGCATCCGTCAGCTTATTTACCCTTGCAATCAATTCTTTATGTTCTGTATCAATCAGTTCATTACCTGTTTCCAAAGACTTGTCAAATTCGATGCTCATATTCTTCCTCCTTATTTGCTAAACAGTAATCTGCATTCTCCACGGCATTTTAACCGAAAATGCCATTCATGAGCTCTATTATAACAAATAGGCAAAACATTTACAAGCATTCTTATTCTACATACATGACGGGCATCCATATCCTCATTTCGCCCATGCCTCTGTTGTCCCAGGCGAAATATGGGATCAGCCTGACATCCACTTCCCGCACGCCACTAAACCTGAATTTCTGATAGAGGGCATTTCTGTCATAGCCTTCTCTGTTCTGGCACAGCGCCTTTCCTTTTAAAGCCGTCATGGACCTTCCCTGTATTTCGAAGGGTTCTGGTTCAAAGACTGCATTGCTGGCAAAGAGCAGGTCATCCATTGTCTCCACATCCACGTCCGGTGTCTCCATACAGTAGACAAGAGGCCCCCTCTCCACTGCTACCTGGCAGCTGTCTTCCTCTACCATGGGATTGGCGGCAGTATACCTGGCCGGCATGTCAAATATGATCTCGATCCGTGTGCCTTCCAGCTTCTCTGCATCCACTCTGTAATATGTACAGGCATCTTCTCCTAAAATCTGCTTTTCGGAGCCGTCAGGCAGCACGATCCTGCCTTTTTCTGCCCATCCCGGTATCCTCACACAGAACCCTGACGGGACGTCCTTCTCAACATCAGTGATCTCCAGCACGATCCTGCCGTCATAGGGGTATCCCGTAGACTGCTTCAGGGTGAACTTAGCTCCGTTTTTCAGCTCAATCTGCGCCTCACTTGCACCGTACATTCCCAGCCACACTGCATCCTCAGACACACTGTATGCATATTCACTTGCCTGGGAGAGCAGACGGGAGAGATTTGGCGGACAGCAGTAGCTCAGGATATATTCGCTCCTTGTCAGCGGCCATATCATCTCATATTCCAGCTTCTTAGCACGGCGCAGCATATTTTCATAGAAATAACGCTTTCCGTCCAGGCTGACGGCTGCCATATTTACATTGAGCATGGCCCTCTCGATCATGTCAAAATATTTAGCTTCCCGCTTGATGTTGAACATCCTGAGGGCCCACATGACAAGGCCTATGGATGCGCACGTTTCATTGTAAGCCGTAATATTCGGCAGCTGATACTCGTAGCCGTATGCCTGGTGGATCTTCTGGTCAACGAAGAAATTCCCATATGGGGACACTCCGTTATAGAGGGCGCCGCAGCCTCCTGTTATATAGATCTTATGGGCATTTAAGCTGTCCCACATCTTATCCAGGACTGCGTCATACTCCTCATCCCATTCCTCAGACAGCAGGTCAGCCACGCCTGCATACAGATAATTGGCGCGGACAGCATGGCCCACGATCTTCTCATGCTTCTTTAACGGCAGCCTGTCCTGGTTGTCATCTGTCCCGTCCTTGACGGAATCTCTCAGTTCGATGGCCATTCTGGCAAGCTCCAGGTACTTCCTGTCATTCGTAGTGCGGTACATCTCTACCAGCCCCATGTAATGCGACGGGCAGACTGCTGTCTGCACTTCACCTGTCCTGGCTGCCTCTTCATACAGATTCTTCAGGTAATCAGCTGTCCTTACAGCTATATTCAGGAAATTATCTTTGCCTGTAACTCGCTTATGAAGGCAGGCTGCAGTAAACATATGCCCGAAATTATACACCTCAAAATCGTTCACATCACCCATCCTGGAGATCCCGTTTGCGCTGCGCTCTCCAATGATCTGCTTAGTGGACAGATAACCGTCCTCCTGCTGTGCCTTCCCGATCAGCTCAATGTAGCTGTCTATCTCTTTTTGCAGGGACTCATCCTTATTTCTGGCTGCCGTATAGATGGCAGACTCCATCCATTTATAGAAATCTCCGTCACCGAATACGGTGCCGTCAAAATCTCCTTCTGCCTCCCCTGCACAGATTTTAAAGTTCTCAACCACATGGCTGATATCCTTACTGTCAAACATGTGCTTCAGCTGGGGAACCATGCCCTGTGCACACATCTTCTCACAATCCGCCCAGAAGCCTGCTGTCCATCTGACCGCATTCCAGGGCAGCTGGGCGGCTTTCGCGTATTTTGATCTCGTGGTATCTGTTAACATCCTTTATTCTCCAATGCTTTCTTCAGCTCTGCAGCCCCGTATCTGGGGCTTGAGACAACAGTTTTTCCATATGTCTGTGATATCAGTTCCTCGCAGTAAGCCATTGACCCCTGGCAGAGCAGGATGACATCCACATCTTCCGCTATCTTTCCCGCATATGATACCATAAGCTCTTTAAACTTTTCCTGGTCAAGGCCGAAAGCCCCTTCCACAAGGCAGTCCACTATCTCCACATGGCGTCCAAGCTCCCTGCTGACACGTTTTACAGTGTTCTTTGTAGGCTCCAGTGTTGTGGGGAGCGTGGCCATGAGGCCTATCCTCCTGCCCCTACGCACTGCGTCCCTGCACATTTCCTCATCGATGCGGACGATGGGCACGCCTGCATACCTGGCAAAATCCTGCATAGAATCAGCTGCCTCGCCCACAGAGGAGCACACATTCAGTATAGCGTCAGCCCCGTCCTTCATAGCCTGCACAAAAAGCTCCGCCAGAAGCGCGGCCGCCTCTGTTGTCACATATCCCGCTTCCCTGGCCTTTGCCAGGATATCGGGATTCTGATAACTCAGGATCTCTGCGTCTTCGCCCAGATTTTTCCTGACCTCAGACTCCAGCAGTTCTATAAGCTCCGGAGTCGTGCTTGTATATACAAGTGCTGCTTTCATTCTTAAGTCTCCTTCTTATTTCTGTGCTTCCAGTTCATCCGCCATGTTCAGGGCAAGTATATTCCAGTTTATGAATCCCCCGTTCATGATCGGCTCTCCTGAAAACGGATTGTAATACTCATGCATACTTCCTGTCTTTTCCAGGTCCTGTCCCAGCAGCTTCAGGCTCTGCCCGCATATCCTGGCCGCCTCTTCCCTGTAGCCGTAGTTGAGCAGTCCCCTGAAAACAATGTAGTTGGCTACCAGCCATACAGGCCCAAGCCAGTTGGAGGGATTATTTGTCACTGAGAGGTCAAACATCTTCTCATCCTTTGCCAGAGTGGTGATCCCCCAGGGGGAGGAGAATGTACTCTCATCCTCAAAGTGTTTTACCAGCTCCGCTGCCTGCTCCTCTGTGGCAAATCCCGCCCACATTGGAAGAAAGCCGGACCATGTGCGTATCTTGATGGGAAGTGTCTTCCAGAACACGCCCAGCCCTTCATGGAACCAGTCGAATTTTCTAGTCTTGATGTCAACATCTACAGAATAAAAGAATTTATCACGCTTGTCATAGCATTCCCTCTGTATGGCCTTCTCAAGTCTTGCCGCCTTCTCCTTGTACCAGACTGCCCTGTCATGGTCCTGGTTCACTGCCTCCAGGATCCTGGCCATGCATTTAAGCTCCTCCGTCATGAAGCTGTTCAGGAAAATATTGGCTGTGGAGAATTTCGGCCGCCCAAAGGAAGCCGGGTCATTATCCATCCCTATCATGATGTCATCGCACCACACATAGAGCTGCGGATTTTCAAAATAGTAATTCTTGTCATAGCACTCGAAATATTTCTCCAGCTGGCCTATATACCCCGCTGCCCATCCATAGTCTTTGCAGTAGTCTGAGATAAGGCAGATCTGCTGGCACAGGAAGGGCTTGTGCATATTCATGAGTATCCCTTCCTTATGCTTCATATTCAGATATGGTTCAGGCCATTTCCCCAGCTCTATCATCATGGGGATATAACCGTCAGGGAGCTGGTGGTCCATAAAATTCCTCACATTTCCCTTGGCGTGCTCTATGATCTTATCCTCAAGCGCACCGCCCTTTAACTTCTTAGCCAGATTCAGCAGACCGTAAACTGACCAGAAGGTGTCCCAGTCCCACACATTTCCATCATATACGGAACCCGGGTCAATGAAGGGATAATGGATGAATCCCACCGGCTTTTTCAGTACTGTGTCAACGTTCTCTTCTATATAGCCGTATATCCTTTTTCTGTATTCTTCCAGCAAAGCTTTTTCCATCTTGATACTGCCCTCCATTGTGTTAGCCCTTAACAGCCCCTGCTGCCATACCTTCCATAACTGTTTTATTCAGGAACATATAGATGACAAGCATAGGCATAACGCTCATTGATACTGATGCGAAGATAGCTCCCCAGTTCTTTGCCCCAAACTCATTCTGGAAATAGAGCAGACCTGTCTGTACTGTCTTCAGGGATGTGTCATTGATAAATGTCATTGAGAAGAGCAGGTCGTTCCATTTAAAGAAGAACTGAAGGACGAGTACTGTCACGATCGCGTTCTTCATCAGAGGCACAACCACGTGCCACATCATCTTATAGATACCGCAGCCGTCGATAACTGACGCCTCCATGATCTCATCCGGCAGAGATCTCAGATAGCCTGTCACCAGGTATATGGACAGTGACAGTCCGAATGCTATGTAGGCCAGGATAAGGCTTGCTCTTGTATTGATCAGCCCCACATTATTGTAGATCTGGAACAGAGGTATCAGGGCAATGGCTACAGGCACCATGATTCCCAGCTGGAAATATTTTGCCACCCTGTCTTTCCACTTCCAGTCCATCTTAGTCACCGCGAATCCCACTGTCACTGCAAAGATCACGATAAACACAAGAGATACCAGGGTATTGATCAAACTGTTCTTAAAGAAAGTGGACATATGTCCCCTTGTCCATGCATCAATATAGTTCTGGACATAAAATCCCTCATTGAGCGCGTAAGCAGGCTTGCTGCTCCACTCAAACCCCTGCTTAAAGGAAGCTGTGAGCATCCAGAAGAGGGGGTAAACTTCTACGATCACTAATAACAGGATAAATACTTTAATCAGTACAGAACTTACTTTAAACTTCTTCTTCATTTTCACGCCTCCTTAATCTTTCTTGTCAAACTTGCCTATGATTGTCGCTCCAATGACACAGATCAGGAATATGACAATGGCAATAACACTGCCGTACCCCACCTTGCTGTAGGAGAAGGAAACATTATACATGTACATGGATAGTGACTTGGTGGCATTTCCAGGCCCGCCGTTTGTGAGCGCCAGGGCTGACTCAAACATCTTCACTGTACCTGAGAAGCTGAATACAAGCGAGGTGATGATGACAGGTCTCAGCAGCGGCGCTAATACATAGCGGAACAGGCTGAAGCCGTGTGCCCCGTCTATCCTGGCTGCCTCCACAACATCCTCTGAGATATCCAGCAGCGCACCGTAGAAGATAACAGAATAAAAGCCCATAGCTACCCAGATATCCATCACGCACAGGGAGCCAAGCGCTGTGGACGCCTGACCGATCCAGGGCTGTACCAGGCTTTTAAGTCCGATACCATCCAGAAGGCTGTTTAACAGGCCATAGTTTGGCTGGATCTCATAAATCTTTGCAAACAGCTGTCCTACTGCCACTGTCGGCAATACTACCGGGAAGAATACAAGTGTCCTGACGATTGTTTTAAATTTCTTCAGCCAGAACTTAAACATCAGCGCCAGAAGAAGCCCCAGGCCCACCTGGCCAAACATAACCACGGCTATGTATTTAACATTTACAATAAGGGCTGCTTTAAAGTTTTTATCATTAAAAAGCATCTTATAATTGTCCAGCCCGCAGAATTCCCACTTCAGTCCCGGTGAACCGGAATACAGGGAATAATACAGGGACCATACTACCGGCAGTGCAACGATGGCTGTATAGAGAACAAGAGCCGGGACAACAAAAAGCGCGATCGCCTTTTTATTTGCTAGTACATTTTTCATCTCTCTACCTTCCTTCTTCTTTAAGAAAGGCACCGGATGTTTGGGGAACACCCGGTGCCTCATCTCAGTTACTGTATGCTCTCTTACAGAGCGCTCATATCATGTGCGTCCTGGATGGACTCCATGTATTCCAGAGCTGTCATATCACCATTTAATAATGTCTGTACATTTTCCTGAGCAACTGTTGATGTCTCACTGTTCATAGTTGCTTCCCACCATGTGAATGCAGACTGTGCTTTTCCGATTTCATCCAGGACAACTTTTGTATATCCGCTTACAGAATCATCAGATACATCATATGTATATCCTTTTAAAGATCCCTGTTTTTCCATAGCTTCATTTCCGATATTCTCTACGAAATATTTCAGGAAATAGCTGCTTGCTTCGTCATATTTGTCTTTGCTGAAGCAGAGGATGTTTCCGCAGTTCATGGAGTACTCATCTGCCGGGCTGATTGTCTCATCTACTACCGGTACATTGAAGAATCCGATTCCGTCTGCTCCTGCCAGGTTTTCAGATTCATTGTTCAGGTTAGATGTGAACCAGCTGCCGTTGTAGAAGATCGCTGCATCACCGGACATAAGCATTGTGCCTGCTGTATTCATATCAACTGTTGTAACGCCTTCTCCGAAGTATCCTGCTGTTGCCCAGTCCTGGATCTTCTGAGCTGCTGCAACATATCCTTCGTCTGTATAGCTTGCCTCACCCTGGTCTGCTTTTGAAAGAGCGTCAGCTCCCATAGTACGTACTGCGTAAGCATTGATCAGACGTGTAACGCCCCATTTGTCAGATCCGCCTGCTGCAAGAGGCTGGATTCCTTTATCACTCAGAGTTTTAAGTACATCTTCGAATTCATCCCATGTATTTGGAACTTCCACGCCTGCTTCCTCAAAGAGAGCCTTGTTGTACCAGAAGCCTTCTACGTTATGTCCAAGAGGAAGGTCATAGATCGTATCTGTGCCGGAAAGGTTCTTCAGAAGAGCTACTGCTGACGGATTCAGGTTGTCCTCGATACCGAGTGTCTTTAATTCAGCTCCCACGTCCACGATCTTGTCTGCTTCGATCAGCTCCACGATCGGCTTGCCTGCTTCATATACGAAGATGTCAGGAAGGTCATTAGAAGCTGCCAGTGTAGCAACCTTCTGTTTTAAGTTATCTGCTGATACCAGCTCATACTCATAGTTGAAATTCGGATTGATCTCTTTATACTGGTCACAGATAGATTTGATGAGCACGCCATTGTCATTGTCCTCTGCCCAGATTGAAAGGATCTTGATTGTTTTCTCTAACTGAGGATCCTCAGTATTTTCAGCTGCAAGTGATACTGATCCGGCTGCCATTGTCATAATCATAGATGCAGAAAGCATTGTAGCAAGTAACTTTTTCTTCATTTTGTTTCCTCCCTAATTATACGTTGTTTTTAAGCATTTTCACGAATCACCTGCGCAGGTTTTTCTTATGTATGTATAATATCACATGGTTTTTTTATTTTAAAGTCAGGATTTTTTAATAATATGTACAGATTTTATATATTCTGTACATATTTTGCCGTCATTTTCCTTTATTTCTTCATCCCCTTAAATTCACTCGGAGTCACTCCCACATGCTTTTTGAAGATATCGCAGAAGTACCTGTAGTTATTATAGCCTACCATCTCGCTCACTTCCGCCACCTTATGGCCGTCCAGCAGATAGCCCTTGGCCTTCTCGATCCTCATCCCCGTCAGATACTTCACAAAACTCATGCCCACCTCTGATTTAAACAGGATGCTCAGATACGCCGGATTCAGGCTTACCTGCTCTGCCAGCTCATTTAGTCCGAAATCCTCATTATAGTGGCTGTCAATATACTCCAGAAGCCTGCTGATGATCCTGTGGCTGCTGGCTGTCTTTCTGGATTCCAGAACCTCTGTCATCTGCTTTACCAGCTCTCTGATATACCCTGCTATCTGCTCCTCATTCTCACATTTCTCAAATTCAGAGTAGGAGACATGGATGCGCCTGTCACTCCTCTGGTCCACAAAGACCTCCACAGCTACGCAGATCATCCTGTAGGCTTCTTTCTTATATACATCTATATCAGAAGCGTAGCTTCCTATGAGACGCAGGTTCTCCTCCACCGCATCCGCGAATTCCCCTGCCTTCTCATCCAGTATGCTGCAGATCATAAGCTCTGTCCTGCCTTCCAGGGCAGTCCTGTATTTCCTGGCAGCATCCCTCTCTTTTTCTTTCTCTTCCTTCCTCTCATTTTCCGTATCGATCATAGAGATCACTTCTGATACCTTCTCTATGGTCACAGGCTTGTCTATATAGCTCTTTACCCCAAGCGTCAGCGCCCTTCTGGCGTATTCAAACTCTGTATACCCGCTGATCACAATAAAACTGGTATCCGGCAGGAATTCCTTCGCCTCCTCTATGAGGGACAATCCGTCCAGACCAGGTATCCTGATATCTGTAATGACAATGTCGGGCCTCTCTCTGCGTATCACTTCCAGGGCCTCTATTCCGTCATAAGCAAATCCCACCACCTCACAGTTGAGCTTCTCCCTCTGGATAATGGCCTTTATCCCCTCCACTACAATATACTCATCATCAATTACCACTAACCGGTGCATCTTTCTCCTCCTTTACTATCGGCAAAATAAAGGTTGCCGTTGTTCCCACATTCACCTCACTTGTAAAGTTTACCGTATATCCGTCCCCATAAAACAGCCTGATGCGCTCTCTGATATTGCGTACTCCGTAGCCTTTCTCCAGCTCTGCCATATCCTTTATCCCCACACCATTGTCGCTCAGGATGAAATGCAGAGAATCACCGTCCCTGTATCCCTTCACGCTTATCCTTCCGTTTCCGCGTTTTGCCTCCAGGCCGTGGTACATGGAGTTTTCCACAACAGGCTGAAGGATAAAGCTGAGTATCTTCAGATCCATGATGTCCTCAGCCACGTCCAGCACAAATTCAAATCTCCCGTGATAACGCATGTTCTGGATCTTCATATAAGCCTTTATCTTCGCTATCTCGTCCTTAACATAGATCAGCTTGTTTCCCTGGTTCAGGCTCAGTTTAAAGGTGTCAGACAGCGCCATGACCATCTCCGCCATATCGTCAGCATTGTGGATGACCGCCATAAAATAGAGTGAATCCAGAGTATTATAAAGGAAATGTGGATTGATCTGGGACTGGAGGAGCAGCAGCTCCGCCTCCCTCTCCTTGATCTCAGTATTCAGCAGGCGTTCGCGCAGCTCCAGATTATTTGTCACCATGCCCTTGAATTTATTTCCTATCTTACCGATCTCACTGTCGTCAAACTCCGCCTCTATCTTATAATTTCCTTCACCCACTGCCTCAATAGTCTTCTCCAGGGCATCCAGCGGATGGATGATCCTCCTTGAGATAGCAGCTGATACATAGAAACTGAAAGCTATCAGGCTGATACCCGCCAAAAGCGTGATCCATCCTATATAACTGCTGTCATGGCTCAGTTCGCTCTTTTCAATTACATTTATGATCTCCCAGCCTGTAGTTATATTCTGGTAAGCGCTGTACAGATATCTGTTCTCCCTGTCTTCCGTATAATCTTCAAGGATATCGTCCTTCGCTTCCTGGGCGCCATTATAATAGACAAGGGGGACAGGGGCCTCCCCATCCCATTTCGTCTTCTGCACATCAAGTATCATATACCTGTTAGTGACATATCCTTCATTTTTTGTGCCAAATGCCTTCTCAAACATAGTCTTCCTGGTATTCAGCACAAGATACCCCATAGTCTTGTGGCTGTACGGATTGATGAGCATCTTGACCATGGAGAAGCAGTCATTCGCCTCATCATCATAGAGCACATTATAACCGAAGAAGACTTCCTTTCCCCGTGCCTCCCCGGCTGTCTCTACCCAGTCCTCTTCCAGGATATTGTCCGTTCTGTAGTAATGGTTTACTTTCGACGTAGTCCTGCTGTTCTTTGTATAATAGCGCATGTTTCCATTACTGTTCACCACCAGAGCTGACTGGATAGCTGATTCATATGACACGATCTCGCCCAGTATGCGTTCCAGCTTCAGGTTGTTGTAGCTGGAAAAATATGCATTAGTGCTCGTCTCATTCTCCATAACATCCACAAAACTCTCATCTGTCAAAAGCCCCCTGGACTGTTCGATCATGGGCTTTAGCTGGATATCTATGATATTGCTGGAGACCTGAAGGTTATTCAGGTGCAGATTCTGGTAATTATTCTCCATTGTTTTTTTAGACAGGATAAATATGACAACGCCAAGAACAGCCGTTGTCAGGATCGACACGACTGCCATTGACCAGAATATTTGATTTCTGATGCTGAGACCACGCATTTTTTTAACCCACTTTTTCATCATTCCCTCATATCCGGGAAGCAGGCCTTCTCCCAAAGCCTTCCGCGCTATCTGATCTTCTTTACAGATGAAATGATCTCGCGCACTTCGTCAGGAGAAGCCACTTCCAGGTCCATTTCTCTCACCAGTCTTACAAGCTTCTCTACCAGTTCATAATTATATACTGCATCCCTGTCATTTGACAAGAAGCGGCTGTCTTCGAATCCGATCCTCACAAGAGACGCTCCCATGGCGATGGCAGCTGCAAGGAAGGTCCAGTTATCCCTTCCAAAATGCGTCACACCCCACAGACATCCCTCGGGCACAAATGAACGGAAGGCGGCAAGCGCTTCTATGGTGGGCTGCATCCCTCCCTTATGGCCGAAGACCAGGTTAAACCATACCGGGGTCCTGTAGGGCACTTCCTCAAATACAAGTTTCATATTGTTGATCATGCCGATATCAAAAACTTCTATTTCCGGAATCACATTCTTTTCATAACATTGGCCCGCGCAATAGCGGATATCATCAAAGGAATTTACATAGACAGCTTCCCCCAGGTTGGTGGAGCCTCCATTGAGTGACCCGCTCTCGGCCCACTTATAGTCAAGGGGATTGCAGCGCTGCACAATGTCCATGTCAGAGATTCCTCCTGTTGATACCTGGATAACGACATCCCGCTTTGCACGTATCATGTCGAGGGCCTCGGTCATATTGGTGATATCAGGCGTCAGAACGCCCTCCCTCGTCTTACAGTGGAGATGGCAGATGCCTGCCCCAAGATCAATACACTTTGCCACGTCCTCCGCCAGCTCTTCCGGCACAAGCGGTTCCGGACCTGCCACCGGGGCTACTGATATCATAATTTTCCTTTTGCTGCTGCTCAATTCCTTCACCACCTTTTTCAGAGTATCTGCCTCACCTACATTTCCAGGGAAGATCACATAAGGTATCCCCGGAAATTTACTGCCCTCATCTGTCTTCCACACAGGAATGCCCGGCTGCACCTGACCCAACACCCACGCCCGCTTCACGCCCAGGGCCTTTACGCCTATGTCACTTGATGTGATCCCGCCCTTTGCCACCACAAAGGCAGGGCGCACACTAAGCCTTCCCACCAGCTGCTGCACAGCTTCCGAGATCCTCACTGAACGCAGGAGCGCCGCTTCCTTCGTATCATTTTCCAGCGTCAGCAGGCGGCGTTTTGTGTATATCACCACGCTCCTGCCCTGCCTGATAAGAGCCTCCGCCCGGGCCACCTTAGACTCTGTCTCCTGTTCAAGCCCGTCTTCAAGGACAAGATCAGAGTTAAACTCCATAAATTCCAGATTTTTCAGTTCTCTTAAATTCTGCAGCTGCTGTGTAGTCTTAGCTGTATGAGAGCCGATCACTACTATGCCTCCGTGCACTGCAGATCCCCCTGTCATCTCCCGGCGTTTCAGAAGAGGACGGCTGCTGATCCCACCAACAGCCTTCACAAAATCAGCTGCCGTGCGGAACAGGAAATCCTTTCCCGCAGCCATAGCCCGGTACAGGGCAGTGCAGAATACTTCCAGGTCCTCAGGCTCTGTGGCATTGACTATGATTTTACTAAATCCCTCTGCCGCCATAAGTTTCTGATAAACAGATTCTATATCTGCATTTTTCAATTCCTCAAGGGTTATGGCAGTCACTGATTCTGCCGGATATTTTCCTTTTGTCTTTTCTTCTATGTATTCCCTTAAGTCGGAACTGCTGTACCCGAAGGTCTTATCCCCTGCAAATTCAGTCTCTCCCGCGGGAACCAGCTCATCTCCATATTTTACATAGTGCACATTTCCAACAGTGAACCTTCCGCCTGCCTTAAAGAAGGGTATCATGATCTCTCCGTCAGCGCTCTTTCTGCTGCATTTCACCAAAGTATCATTTAAGATCCCTGTCTCCAACGGGAAATGACCGCGCAGGGTGGAATCCCCTCTGCTGATGACAGCGTAGGGAATACCTGCCTTCCTGGCGGCCTTATCTACATTCCTTGCTATTTCCTCATGTACCCTGGAGGTCTCTTCCTCAGTCATTCCCCTGGAATTGGTTAATATATAAAACAGCTTTTCCTTTTCTGCAAACCCTCTTTCCAGGCTCTCCTCCGACCAGTCCGTATAGACAGCCACATCATGCACCGCCTGGACTCCTGTGGGATCGTCATCCAGAACCACAAATTTTACCGGGCTCTTTCTGATCTCCCTCTGCAGTTCTTCCCTGACTGCCTCTGCCTGGCTTTCAGGGTCTTCTGCTCTGTATTTTTCAATGATCTCTTTGTAAGATAAATGCTTCATTTCGTCCTCCCTGTCTCTGCTTCAAACTTTTCCACATTTTTTTGCGGTTAATGCACACCTTTATGCACTTTTACACATAGTTTTCCACATTATCCCTATTGTTTCTAGTATAATATCCACATTTTCTTCTTACAAGTTCATTTTATTCAGTATTTTGTACAAGTTTTTTAGGTATTTAAAAATCCTGGCTACTGAGCCGGTACAAATCCGTTTTCAATCATCTGGTTTACCACCTGCTGCTGCCTCTCCTTTGCCAGCTCCGGGTTCACCCTGGGGTCATAGACGGAAGGAGCGTTGGGTATCCCAGCCAGCATGGTGCATTCATCGTCTGTCAGATACCTGGGCTCTTTTCCGAAATATCCCTCGCTGGCCTCTCCCACCCCGTAATATCCGCTGCCGAAATATATGGTGTTTACATATAATTCCAGTATCTCATCCTTTGTATAATGTCTCTCCAGGTCAAAAGCGGCAAATACTTCCGCTGCCTTTCTTGTCATCTCCTTTTCCTGAGTAAAATACAGGTTTTTAGCCAGCTGCTGCGTGATCGTACTCCCGCCCTCCACAAAAGAGAGCGCCTTCACATTATTGACTACAGCTCTTCCGATGGCTATG
The DNA here is from genome assembly GCA_003148945.1 of Murimonas intestini. Lineage (GTDB taxonomy): Bacteria > Bacillota > Clostridia > Lachnospirales > Lachnospiraceae > Murimonas > Murimonas intestini. The sequence goes on from QGGY01000006.1 coordinate 102,615, forward strand.
ATATCGATTCCAAAGTGGTCATAAAACCTGTGGTCTTCTACTGCCACTACAGCCTCTAAATATGTCAGGGGCATGTCCTTTATACTTGTATAACCCGGCTGTGACCTGATCTCATCCACCTTTGCCTCCAGGCTCTGCGCGGCCTCTGCCTTATGGTACATCTGATATCCCTGGTAAGCGAAATATCCGCACACGCAGATACAGATTAAAAAAAGTACTGCCGCAATTTTACCTACTGCTTTTAATATTCTCATATAAACCTCCTTTTTCTGCACGAAAACACCTCGCGGAACATTGAAAGGCTGAACTGTTACTGCGGCAGTACTCTGTCAAATCCCATGCAGGCCAGATACTTAGCCCAAGTCAGCGCTCCTGTCCTGATATACAGTATGGAGCATCTTCTCGGCAAGTCCGCTTAACGGTTTTCCGTAAAATTCTTTATAAAGAGCCAGGATTTCTTCATTTTCATGGCTCTTTCTCACCTTCATGGTTCTATCCCTGTTGTACAGACTCGCAATCCTTTTATACCGCAGCACATCACCCTGGAAGTTTTTATCCTTGGGCTGTCCGCCGCCTCCGATGCACCCGCCCGGACATGTCATTACTTCGATAAAATGGTAGTTTTTCTCTCCTGACTTGACACTCTCTATTACTCTGCGCACATTACCTGTTCCATATACCACAGCTACATTCACTGTCATATCCCCAACCAGCAGGCTGGCCTCCTTCACTCCGTCCATTCCTCTGACCGGAGTCAATTCATACAGCTGGGATGGAGCCTCTTCTTTTGTTATGTATTCATAAGCAGTCCTCAGGGCCGCTTCCATAACACCGCCTGTATTCCCGAATATGACCCCTGCGCCGGAGCCCTGTCCCATCAGTCTGTCAAATTCTGCCGGCTGTACAGAAGCAAAATCAATCCCTTCTTCTCTGGCCCACATTGCAGCCTCTCTTGTTGTGATGACATGGTCCATATCCCTGATACCTTCTTTTCCCAGATACTCTCCGGCTGCCTTCATCTCGTCCCTGCGGATCTCAAATTTTTTAGCAGTGCAGGGGGTCAATGCCACATTTACGATCCGCTCCGGGTCGATCCCCATCTTCTGTGCAAAATAAGTCTTAATCGTAGGTCCCTGCATTCCGATCGGGCTTTTTGCAGTGGAGATATTCGGCAATATTTCAGGATAGTATGTCTCCGCAAACTTAACCCATGCAGGACAGCAGCTGGTAAACTGCGGCAGCGGTCCGCTCCCTTCCGTAATCCTTGAGATAAGTTCGCTGGCTTCTTCCATGATCGTAAGATCTGCTGCAAAATTTGTGTCCAGCACATAATCTGCACCCAGCGCTTTCAGAAGTCCCACCATACGTCCCTCTACAAAACTGCCGTCCTCCATTCCAAATTCTTCTCCCAGAGATGCCCTGACAGACGGGGATGTGCTGACGATCACGATCTTTTCCTTATCCTGTACCGCTTCTCTTACCTGCCGGTACTCGAATACCTCTGTGATGCTTTCCACAGGACAGACATTCGCACACTGCCCGCAGTTTATACAGATAGCTCTGTCATTTGTTTTTGCAAGATCATACATTCCCAGCACTGAGATATAATCCTCACACATCCTTTTACACTGCCCGCATTTGATGCATTTTTCCTCGTGTCTCATGATTGCCGGATTGTCACTGTCAATAGGTACCCTTATTTCCGTTGATAAATGTCTGCTCATAGTTGACCTCCCTTAATATAATAGTAATAATTACTATTATTGTAACTGTATTATTGGAGTCTGTCAACATCTTTTGCCATAATCCGGCATTTTAATTGTCACAGTTAGTTAATATAATGCTGGACCTCTGCTTTTTTATCTTCATGATTTTATTATAGCCTAAATTGTTTCCTCCGTATAGATTTGAGTACAAAATTCCGGGGCCAGCAGCATATATAGCGGTAAAAAGCCATAATCACTTAGAATTATGACTCTTCACCGCTAAATTTACACATTATCTTGCGAAGCACGCCCACCCGCAAAGATCTGAATTTGTGGATGCGCGGAGGTGTATATTTCCTTATTTCCCCGCTATGATCCTTTTGCTTCCAAAATAAGTAGCTATAAAATATCCTCCGTAAATGGCTATGATGAAAATTGCAGTTCCCACAATGGATTCTCCCCTGCTCTCAGCTCCCATTGATTCCAGGATCACATTTACAAATTTGATGCCGAAAATAGAATGGACAGCAGCCAAGGCCAGCGGGATCAGGAAGAATATTGCTGTCTGAGTGAACAGCGCCCTGTTTATCATTTTCTCATCCGTACCAATCTGCCGCAGCACTGCATATCTCTCCCTGTTGTCTGAACTGTCAGAAAGCTCTTTCAGCGCCAGGATCGCTGCGCTTGAAATAAGGAAGATCACGCCCAGGTAAATGGCTATAAATGTTACAATTGCGCCCAGGCCTACGGATCCCTCATAGAGGCTTATTTTAGTTACCGCATCTATCTCCGCGGCTGCCGGGGAATCAAGGGCGGCAAGCTCTGCTTCCATGCTTTCCTTTCCCTGCTGGTCATCTGCACTGTAATTGGCAATTAGCAGGCTCTTTACACTCCATGCTTCATTTACTGCTTCGTCAGGCAGCACAATGATCCCAAAATTAGTGGCATTACCAGACATTTTAATAAATCCATCCTGGCATTTATCATAATGGGGGAAATACTCTACTCCCCCAAGGCTTATCTTAGTGCCCTGTTCAAGGCCTTTGTCCCGCCATACCCTCATATTGTCATAATTACATATAACAGCATATTCATTCTGCCCGACTTCTATCTTGGGCTGGCCATACATATCTGCGATTTTATTATACTCCGAGACCTTCATGACCGATTCCGCCGTACTATCATCCAGCATCGTGTATGCGGCCTCCATTTCTTTTACAGCAGACCCCAAAGTATCTTTGAGGGTCAGTTCATTGGTGGCATATTCTGTCACCAGAGCATAATCAGGTTTAAAATGATCCATGGAATACCCGGCTTCTTCTATCATATCTGCTGCCGTCTTTCCATCCTCCCTTACGGGGATCCACAAGTTTACATCAACCGGTGCGTTTTCCTTCAGGCCTTCCTTTACAGAAGTATTGAGCGACATACCGGAGGACAGCACACCTATTGTCATAAAAAGCATCAGGCAGATGATCGTCATAGAGAACACCATGGTATTTATCTTACTGTTTATCTGTCTCATGATAAACATGTTCAGGCCTTTAAAGTAAGTCTTCCTGCTGGTCTGGACCAGCTTCAGCAAGAAGCCCGCCAGTGACCAGAAGAACAGAAATGTCCCCAAGGAACCTATTGCGATCATGAGCATTATACTGCCGGGACCGATAGACGATGTTTTGTATGCTACATTATAGTAGGCATAAACCAGCATTCCTATTGATGCCAGGAAAACGATCACAGACACAGCCGCATTCTTTACCTTTATGCTCTCCGATTTCTTAACAGCAGTCAGCAGGTCAATGAGATTGAGCTTAGAGATTGAGATCATGTTCATAAGAATGACTGCCAGATACATGATCCCAAAATAAACTATTGTCTTAATGCAGGCCGCTTTTGAAAAAACAAATTCATACCGGCTCATATCAGCTTCAAACATCTTTGCCACTACAACTGACATTCCCTGCGAAGCAAATACTCCAATCAAAAGCCCCACTGCCAGTGACATGATCCCCACGATTATAGTTTCCAGAAAAAGTATCCTGGATATCTGGCCTTTTCCCATACCAAGGGTCATATAAATGCCAAATTCCTTTTTTCTTCTCTTGATCAGGAAGTTATTTGCATATACGATCAGAAATCCCAATATGATGGATACGAAAACCGACACGCCCCCAAGCATCTGAAGCAGCAGGTCCACTATAGCCTTTGTAGATGCGGAGAGCTGCATCATAGCCTGCTGGGAATCCATGGAGTTAAACACATAGAAGATAGCCACACCCAGGATCAGGGTCAGGAAATAAATCGTATAATCCCCAAAGCTTTTCTTCATATTTTTAACAGAAAGCTTAAATAACATCGTTTAACTCACCTCCCAGAAGACTTACCACTTCTATGATCTTGTTAAAGAACACTTTCCGGCTGTCCCTGCCTCTTACCAGCTCATTAAATATCTGCCCGTCCTTGATGAAAAGTATCCTACCTGCATAGCTGGCGGTAAATGCATCGTGTGTCACCATGAGGATTGTCGCACTGTTTTGTTCGTTCAGGGCTTTGAAGCTCTCCAGAAGCATTCTTGCCGATTTGGAATCCAGCGCCCCTGTAGGCTCATCCGCCAAAATCAGCTGAGGGTTTGTGATGATCGCCCTGGCGCATGCCACCCTCTGTCTCTGTCCGCCTGACATCTGATACGGATATTTCCAGAGTATATCTGTGATGCCCAGTTTTGCTGCCGCATCCTGCACCCTGGGATCGATCTGTCCTGAGGGAACCTTCTGTATGGTCAGCGCCAGCGCAATATTCTCATAGGCAGTCAGCGTATCCAGCAGATTAAAGTCCTGAAAGATAAATCCTAACTCTTCCCTTCTGAACTTATTTAATTTATTTCCTTTGAGCTGGGTAATATTTTTCGAATTTATAAAAATATTTCCGGCTGTCACCCTGTCAATTGTAGAGATGCAGTTTAAAAGTGTAGTCTTCCCGCTTCCTGAAGCGCCCATGATCCCCACGAACTCTCCCTTTTCAATCTGGAAGCTGATCCCGTCTATGGCCTTTGTGAGGCTTCCTTTATTTCCATAATACTTATCAATATTTTCTACTTTTAACACTGTATTCATTTTTTCATACCCCTTTCTCTTATAGTATTATCATAAAGGAGCAGAGTAAAAAATGAAATCGCTTTCTCTTACATTTTTTATACCTCACCTTACATTTTTGTCACAATCCCTCTCTTTCATACCCCGTTCCACTCCTTCCTGTATTTCAGCGGAGTCATCCCCTCACGCTCTCTGAACAGGTTGATAAAGTGGCTGACATGGTTCATCCCGCAGGCATACGCGATCTCCCCCACTGATTCTTTGGAATAGCGCAGAAGCTCCTTGGCATAGTTAAGGCGCATGGTAATGACGTATTCATTCATGGTAGTCCCCACATATTTCCGGAATTCCCTTGACAGGTGGTATTTGCTCAGTCCGATCCTGCCTGCATATTCTTCCAGTGAAAATGGCTCCAGAAAGCGGTTTTCCAGATCCTTCAGAAGATGCTTCAGATAATCAGGCATGGCCGACAGAGAAAGGCTTTCACTGCTGCTGCGTATCAGAAGTTCTGTCAGAAGGTTGACGATCAGATTAGAAGATATCAGCTCTGAATGGATATCTTTCTTCTGGGTCAGTGAAAGTATCCTGCGCATGGTGCTCTCTATAAAAAAAGTATCTTGTAACCGCACAGGCGCAAACCTGTTTTTGACGAATTCCTCATAGTATCCCCTCGCCGTTCCCCCATTAAAGTGCAGCCACAGTATTTCCCAGTGTTCTCCTCCCATACATGCATAGTATTGATGGGGAATACAATTGATATAAAATGCCTGACCCGGATAGATCGGATATTTCTGGCCTCCATATTCCAGAACGCCTCTCCCTGAGATCGTATAAACGATCAGATAGCTGTTCAGATTTTCTCTTTCTGTAAAATATGGAGGTTCAGTCTTAAAATACCCCACCTCCTGAACATAAAAAAACTTGCTTCGGGCCGTCTGTGTCGGAGTATTGATCAGACGCACAGAGTCTGAACTCCATGTGTAGGAAGCCCTTTCCAGATATTCTTTCATACATTTCCTCCTTTGTTTTTTCAACAGCAATATACTGTTACTTTTAAACAAAATTCTGGGATGCTTTCTCTGCTGTATCATTTATAATGATATTATAGTTACTTCATAAATCAGATTACACAATAAAGAAAAGGAGCTATTTCTATGAGTGAACTTCAAAAGTTGAAAGAAACTAAAAAAGCGCGTATTGGGTTTTACAGCGCCGGGCTGCATGCCTACTGGGATCAGTTTGAGGGGCTCTATGACTGTCTGATGGGGTACAACAGATTTATCTGCAGCCGGCTTCAGGCCTGGGGCGAAGTATACAATTTCGGAATGGCAGACACAGAGGAGAAAGGCCGGGAAGCCGGAGAATACTTTAACCGGAACAACGTTGATATCATCTTCTCTCATTCCGCCACCTACTGCACAAGCGCATGTCTGCTTCCCATCCACCAGATCTGCAGGGCTCCTGTGATCATACTAAACCTCCAGCCTGCTGCTGAAATGTCTTACGAGACCACCGGGACCGACCGCTGGCTGGCCCAGTGTGTAGGCTGTCCTGTCCCTGAGATATCAAATGCCTTTAACAGGGCAGGCATCACTTACAGGGCTGTAAACGGTCTGCTTGGCCTTCCTGAGACACCTGATTTTGCAAAAGCAGATGAAGTGACTTGTGACAGGCCGGAAGCTGTCCACGCATGGACGCAGATCCGGGAATGGTGCCAGGCCGCCCAGGTCAGGCATACTCTCCAGAATTCCCGTTTTGGTTTCCTTGGTGGCTACTACAGCGGAATGCTGGACATGTACAGTGATCTCACCATGCTGCAGGCTCAGACAGGCATACATGTGGAAATCCTTGAGATGAGCGATCTGGATGCCTTCCTGGGTTCTGTGACAGATGAGGATATTGACCTTAAGCTGAAACAGATAGAAGATTTCTTCCAGATATCAGGTGACTCTCCCTCTGACCCTATCGCCAAAAAGCCCACTCAGGACCAGCTCCTCTGGTCAGCCCGGGTTGCCGCTGCACAGGAAAAGATGGTCCTGGACCGTGACCTGGACAGTGTATCCTATTATTACCACGGACATGACGACCACTTTGAGGAGGTCCAGAGCGGTTTTATTGTAGGCTTCTCTCTTCTGAACGCCCAGGGTATAGCCTGCTCCGGGGAGGGTGATATCAAAACCGCCCTGGCTATGAAGATCTGTGACATCCTGGGAAGGGGCGGCAGCTTCTGTGAGATCGTGGCAGCTGATTTTAACCGTGACACAATGATACTGGGCCATGACGGTCCCTTCCACTTTGCCATCTCCAAAGGAAAGCCCATCCTAAGAGGTATGGGCGTTTACCATGGCAAACGGGGCAGCGGGGTATCTGTGGAGGCAAAGGTTCGCCCGGGTGCAGTCACCACGCTGGGTGTCACCCAGACTGGGGACGGACGGCTGAAATTCAATATCAGTGAGGGTGAGGCTATTGACGCACCCATACTTTTAAACGGCAATACCTCCACACATATCCGATTCAGCGAAAAACCTGTACAGTATATGGACCGCTGGTTTGCTGAGGCTCCTACCCATCATTTTGCCCTGTCCACAGGCCATAATGCAGGCCTGTTTTCAAAAGTGGCAGAGCTGATGGACATTCCATATTCTGTCTTTTAATCTCATCGAAAATACTCTGTTGCTGTCCGCCGTGTGACAAGCAACAATGCTCCTTTTCCATATTCAAAAGGTCTGCTGCGAATCTGGCAGCAGACCTTTTTTAAATGCCTGTTTAATTATGCTCTTTCTATTATCATCGGCTTTGTCATCCCATAATCGATCAGATCATATTCCTCCGGGCGGGGGCTGCCCTGCTTAAGCGCCCTTCTCCACATATCCGGCCAGGCTGTCCTGCGTGGGCGTGAAGGGTCAAAATGGGGACCCAGGCAGTTTTTCATGCTGCCGCAGACTCTGACAGACAGCTTGTTTTCTCCTGTCTTTAGTAAGGAGGTGATAAGTTTTCCCTGTTCCCCGTTTAGGTTGAGCGCCCCTGCATACTCACCGTTTATACGAAGTGAGACAGCAGTCGCCTCTTCCTTAGCCACATGTACCTTTACCTCACCCTTGCCGTCATAGTCATATTTTCCTTTATATAAGACTGCGCCATAGTAGAATGGATATCCCTGCCCTTTCCAGCTTCCCATCTCCAGAGGACGCAGTGTATCCATCACCCAGCAGTCATCCCGCGCATATACCCCGAAATCACCTCTGAGGGTCACCGGCTCTACTTCTAATTCCACATCAAATTTAGCTGCTTCTATCCTGATCTCGTTTCTGCCCTCCTGTATAAGACAGCCAATATCATACGACTTAATAAGCTCATCCAGAAAGTATTCTCCCTCTGCAGGCTGAGGCTTCTTTCCATTCACTGTAATATCATAACGGCTCCCATACTCTACCGCCAGGCTTACCTTCCCGGGCCTGAACCCCGGAGCGGCCTCAAAATGGTACACAGCGGCAAATCCGCTGTTCTCAGTATAGAATTGATTCCTTTCATATGTCCTCGTCTTAAACTGTACCTCATTATCCCAGGGATTTGCAAGGAATCCCCTTTTCTTAAATACTTTATTTCCTGCCGCTATGGCAGAGCAGTCCTGATAGATCTCACCATCAATATACAGGTCACAATATTCAAGAGGCCACACGTTGCACTCCTCTGCCCTGATGCTTCCTATCTGCAGTTCTTCTGCAGAACTACCGCAGTTTTCACATACTTTATTTTCTTCTTCTGACCCGGCAGCTCCGGCCTCCTTACCCGTTTCAGATGCCCCATCCGTGCAGCATGCCTGACTCTCATCCTGACAGATACAGAGCAGTACAGAGCCTCCGTCCTTCAATTCCAGCAAAAGACTGATCTGTCCATTGCAGTCTTCCTGCGGCAGCCTGCTTATCCTGCCTGTCCACGGGTCCCAGTTCTCTGCCATTCTTCCGTTAAAGAATGCTCTTACCGATATATCTTTTGTACTGTGATTTACTATGAAATACAGCTCTCTTCCTCCCGGCAGCATCCGTCTTATACTTTCTACTCCCTCAGGCAGCTCTCTGTCTGTAGTAAAGTATGGTTTCCTTACATGTTTCAGATAACTGAGCATTTCCTGCTCATCCTTAAATTCCATAAATCCAGGGGACAGAGTGAGCTTTTCGTACTCCTCCTTTTTCCTCACTCCGGCCACGCAGGGACCAGGCTTTCCTACACTCAAAACGAGACCTCCCTGCTCCATATAGTCTGAGAGCAGCTGCAGCGTAGAGGGAAGCATGTTGCCCATACATTTATGGAGGATGACCGTGTCATATTCCTGTCTTACAATCCTCAACTTTCCTTTCTCTGCCTTCCCGTGACGTTTCATAATAACCTCATCACCCAGGCTGATATCCCACTGCAGACGGCGGAAATCCTGTATCATCTGCAGGTAGCCTGTTGTGTCCGGCTCCTGTGCTATCTTATTGTGGACCAGCTGAGAAGTATCCTTGTTCCTTGGATAGAGATAGCCTGTCATCGTGGGATTTAACACAAGTATCCTCTCTCTTGTCTCTCCCTGGCTTAAGACTGCTGACAGACGTCCCAGATAATCATTCAGCTCTGTATATTCATCCCACCATGGCTGCCTCCAGTCAAAGGATTGGGGATGGTCACGCTTCCTGGCGCCGATATATGAGGTGTAACTCAGATGTTCGTTAATAAAGTTCACTCCGTTGACCAGCAGATAATCCCCTATTCTTTTATAATCCTCCAGACCTGAATCGTATCCTCCCGCTCCATATGCCTCACAGAATACCCTCTCCTTGCCAAACTGGTGGGCTGCGCTCATGACCTCCAGCATACTGATCTGCTGCACTTCGCTGGCCTGGCCTTTAAGCCTGCCTGACTGGAGCAGGTCAATTCCCGGCCAGTCCTGATATTCATAGCTGGACATCACACTCGGCGATACCACATCATAGAAAGGCTTAGGCCAGCCATCCTCCATAAAATGACCCGTGAACGGCAGATGATGTCTGCGGCACCATTCCTGCACGGGTGTCAGATAATTTTCAGCCCATAACTCCTGGGCTACCTCATAATAATCATGCCTGATCTTTTCATTGTCCAGGTTATCCCAGTCTTCAAACAGAGCAGGAAGGCATCCCATCAGGTCATACCCCTTCCTCTTTTGGAACTCATATCCAAACCAGTGATTCACTGGGATATTGACTGCACCGTCACGCCCGTAAACTGAGCTGCCCGGAAGGGACGGTTCATCCGTGAAAATGGCCTGGATGGTATCTCCAAAATCCTCCTGAAAATGGCTGGCATACCCATCGTATACTATCTCCAGAAATTTCTTTGTCACCTCCGGTCTCAGCAGATCCACATTTGCAAAGCCCGCCAGCCACCCCTCTGTCTGGGAGGGCTGATGCTCCAGAATGGCAAAGTAACTGCCAGTCCCCCTCCATCTGCTCCTCGGCAGATCCGTCACCTCCCGGGTAAGACTCATCCTGCCGTCTTTCCTGTCGCAGGCATATACAGCAATTGTTTTCTTATTTCCCATCCAGGACTCTTCTTCATCTGTATAATCCATCTCATCTGCAGAAACCACCCTGTATCCCACAGATTCTGCCAGGCAGTCAGGAAGCTGGGCAGACACATGACCTCCTCCAAAGCCTGATGGATAAGAGTTCTCATCATATATATTCAGCTTGAGTCCCAGTTCTTTTGCCTTCTTTAATGCTTTTCCCCAGACCCGGAACCAGTTCTCATCCATATAAGATACGCGCATGCCCGGCCTTGGATGGACAAAGGCGCCCCCGAAACCGTGTGTCTTCAGTTCCGTTAAGGACTTTTCTATCTCTGAATCTGTCATATCAGAATTCCATACCCACAGAGGGGCCGTCCTGTATCTGGACGTGGGTTCTGCAAATAATTCTTTGATTTTTTGGAAATTTTCCATATTTTCTGTATTCTCCATTCTATCCTTTTACTCCTCCTGCCGTCAGTCCTGCCACAAAATATTTCTGCAGCACTACAAAGATCACTATCAGCGGCACTAAGATCATTACGATCGCCGCGGTGAGAAGCGGCCAGTTTGTCCCGTACTGCCCCTGGAAGTTTAGGAGTCCTACCGTGATCGTCACTCCCTTGTCTGTCAACAGCGTAGTTACCTGGGCCCACATCAGTTCCCCCCATACATATGTAAAATTCATGATCAGGCATGTCACCATAGGCCCTTTCATCAGAGGCAGTATGATCCGTCCCATAGTATTCAGCTCACCGCTCCCGTCTATCCTGGCAGCCTCCAGCAGATCAGAGGGCACTGTGTCGAAGAAATTCTTCAGTATAATAATAGTACCAGGAAGGGACCATCCTACATATCCCAGTATCGTAGAGATGTAAGGAATATTTAAAAGATGCAGCTTTGACACGATTATATACAGCGGGATGATCATGGACTCTGTAGGCAGCACCTGCATCAGCAGGAGAGCCATAAGAAATATCTCCACATGGGGGATCTTAAGCCTTGACAGCGCATAGGCAGCCAGCAGGGCCAGAACCTGGATGCTCACCAGGGATGCCGCGCTGATGATCACGCTGTTCATCATATATGTGCCTATTTTTCCAACACTGAAAGCCTTTGCATAGTTGCTGACGAGAAATTCTTTTGGAAGCGCCCATATGCTGGCATAGAATTCATCTGTGGATTTCAGCGATGTTATTGCCGCAAATGCTACGGGAAATATGTATACTGCAAGACAGAGGACTACTGCAAGGCACAGCAGGATATACCCGGCGGGAATTTTCTTTTTCGTCTTAATATTCATAGCTTTCCCCCCTTAGTATAAATCTGCCTGAAAGGATACAGATGCCGATCAAAACAGTAGAGATCATTCCGATGGCAGCGGCATATCCGTACTGATTATAAGAGAAGCCTGTCTTGATCATCATAATAGGGGCAGTCATAGACATATTTGCCGGACCGCCCTTTGTCATGGTCCATACAAGGTCATATGTCTTAAAAGCCCAAACAAGCGTCATGGACAGGGCAAGACGTACAGTGGGCTTGATCAGCGGCAGTATGATATGACATGCCTTTTTCCTGAAATTGCATCCCTCCAGCTCTGCACTTTCAAAAAGCGAGTGGGGGATATTCAGCATGGCAGTATAGCTGAGCATCATGATCGTGCCGCTGGCCCTCCAGCCCTGTATCATTGCGATCACCCACAGCACCGTCCCCTTATCAGACAGCCAGGCATGCTGCAGGGTTCCCAGCCCCATGGCCCCCAGGAGGGCATTGAGCAGTCCCTTGTCCGACGCGGCAAATATAAATGTAAAAAGCAGGCCCAGTACTGTCATGGGCATCATACTCGGGCTGTAAAAGATGACTCTGGCAACTCCCCCCAGCCTTCCCTGGATCCTGTACAGGGCAAGAGCCAGCAGAACCCCCAGCACGACTGATACTAGTGTGGAAATGATTCCAATAAATACAGAATGCAGAATGGCATCTCTTGTTGCAGCTGTGGTGAATGACTGGATATAATTCTGCATCCCTACAAAAGAGATGCTCCCGCCGCCCTTCCAGTCACAAAAGGATAGGTATATGTTCCATATTAAAGGGATCAGTATGGTGATAAGTATCACCACAAATGCGGGAAGCATGAAAAAAAGCCCCGCGATGACTACTTTCCGGTTTACACCTGATTGTTTTTTCCTATTCTTCACGCAGTACCTCCTAATTCAAAACAGGGACGGAAGAATCCTCCCCGTCCCCGTCTGCTTTTAACATCAGGCTGCTCTATTTTGCTGCCGCAGCCTCCCTCAGTGCTTCCAGTTCATCTAATGCTGACTCTCCATTAAAGAGGTAATTAGCGGGCTCATTATAAACAAGATTATCAAATATTTCAGAAGAAAGATTGATCACCTCATCCGGATATACTTTATCCGCATCCCTGCTGTACAGCTGATAGTTTGCATCATCTGAAGTCACATTTTTATTAGCCACAATCGATCCCTGGTCAGCCATTGCCTGCAGTACCTCCGTACCTGTAAGGTATTTCAGGATTTCCACTGCTTCATCAGGATATTTCGTATTTGACATGATCATATAGCCGCCGGCTGATCCCAGAAGATTATTCATATCATCTGTTTTCGCCATGCTTGGCCAGCTGATCACGCCCAGTTCAAATCTGTCCCCTACCTTCTCTGATACAGACTGGGCATTTGCCACAACATTACAGAAAATTGCTGCATCTCCATTTATAAAGGCTGCCATAGCATCATCTGCGGAGGTAGTCACGGCTTCCTTGCCGCCCGGATACACATAATCACTGTTATACATATCAGCAATATTGTCCATGGCATTCTTGACTCTCTCATCCGTGAACGGAACCTCGCCTGCTATGAAGGAATCCAGCTCTTCTTTATTGTCCCAGCACTGAAGCAGGGCGTTGCGCACAAACCATCCAGCCCACTCCTGCTGTACAGCTACAGGCGTCTTCCCTGAAGCCTTGATTTTTTCACAGGCTGCCATGAATTCATCCCATGTCATGACATCTTTAAATTCCACGCCTGCATCTTCAAACAGCTTCTTATTCACCTGGAGCATAGGATAGTTTGTTGTATTCGGAATTGCCAGAAGTCCTTCTTTTGTCTTTCCCACTTCCAGAATACCGTCCGTAAAGCCTTCCTTCCACTCCGTATCCGCTTCCATATACTCCGTCAGATCCATTGGGATGCCTGTGCCTTCGAATTTCTTCATATATGTAGGCCAGTACATAACAACATCCATAGCCTGATCGGCTGCAAAGGCTGTCTTAACTGTCTGCTCTACAGTTGGTTCATCCCAGTTTTTAAATGTGAGACTGTAATCAGGAAACTTCTTTTCCACCATCTCTTTTACAGTTTCAGCCCAGGGATCCGTAGAATTTGTTATCATCAATGTAAGCTCAGGCCCCCCTGCCTTAGTCTTGGCCGCTTCCGTCTCCTCCTTGGCTGCTGTTTCAGCTTCAGTCTCAGCAGTATTTTTTTCTGTTTCCTTTTTCTGCGCAGAATCTCCGCATCCTGCCAGACATCCAAATGCCATGATACTGCACAACAAAATACTTAATGCTTTTTTCTTCATCTGTTTTACCTCCCAATAATGAAATATCCTCCTGTTTTACGCCTCCGTTGCAATTCATAATTTAATTCTAGCATACTATTTTGCCATTACATCCCTGTATCTTGCTGAAAAATAACACTATATTGCCCCTGGTTTTTATTCCCCGGACAGAGTGCCGCAGGCTTCTAATCACAGAACAATACAGAACAAAAAAAGAGCCATGCGGGTGCATTTTCTCATGCATCCACACGGCCCCTTGCCTATGCTAGTATTTCAATTTTTTCAGCTTCTCCACTGTATCGTACATAATGGATAAACACTTATCAAATTCTTCCTTTGTAACTGTGTAAAAATCATCACCCGGATACCTTGCATCATAGTAAAAATCTGTAAGATATGCAAGCCCTATCGTATCCAGATTCAAATCCGGGTCCAGCTGATTCAGTTTTGCTGCAATTTTTTTCATGTTATGTTTTCTTAATAAATCTGATACATCCTCATTTAAAAATAGCCTGTCAACATATCCTTTCAGAAACTTTTCTGCCACCTGCTGGCATTGCACAGACATTTGATTATAAAAAGTACTGCCAGTCTCAAGAACTGACTCCAGATATCTTAAATCATTTTCCGCAATATCCAGATAACTATTTTTGATCATCACATCACCTCCAGGATTATTTTCCTGTCACGTCTCACAGCCTTCTTAAATACAGTGTCTTCTTCAACAGACTCTTCATTCATATATACAAGATCAGTGCTGATGCCGCACTTACTTTCGGCCAATGTCCATCTGATATCTGAAGCCAGCATCCTGTCTTCCAACTTTTTCTCTGTAATTATCAGCATATCTACATCACTTGTACTTTTTAATTCCCCGCGTGCACAGCTGCCAAAAAGATATACGCCTTTCAGTCCCGGTATATCTGCTTTGACAATATAATCAATATCAGCATCTATTTTATCCACAAATCTCTTTGGCAGATACTCATAATTCTCCCTGTGGATCTTAATCCTGCTCTCCAAATTTTGTGCCCTCCAATACGATGTAACTTATCAATTTCTGTGACTAACAGGAGTATTTTATATAATTTATTATTATTTTTTCATAGATATCATTCTATGTCAACTGTTTTCTATCTATTCCCACTTTATATCAGTATTTAGCCTGACTCGTATCACACTGCCCTCATGCACGTACAGCTGATAATTTGCTTCATCGCCATTCCGCTTATATTCGCACACCCACGTATTCCCGTCAAAGTGGCCTTCCTCTATGGAAAGGAAATTGAGCTGTCCTGACAGACAGGAGGTCAGATGTGCATATGGAATCCTATCCTCTATCTCCGGCCTTCTCAAAAAAGAGAAGCACACTCCAGCGCCTGCCAGATAAAATTCCCCCTGTCCGCAGTCTATGATCAGGCATCTTCCCCTGCATGTCATGCAGGATCCATTTTCCGGGGCATTCAGATTGATCCTGGAGCCAAAGTAGTGCTGGGGCTTTGGATCATTGCTCAGGAATCTGGCTGCTATATGATATTCTTCTGTTTTGATATACTGCCACTGGGAGAATTCTGCCTGTGTGACGGCGTGTACACGTCCTGTGCCCCTGTATTTTATCAGCAGAGGCGCCAGTGAAGACAATATATTCATAGACATTGCCGCTTCTCTTGCTTCAGGAAGCAGCTTTCCGCCTGCAATGCCGCTCTCCGCTCCAAAACAGCAGATACCGATGGCTCCATATTCAGCTGCTGCGATAAGTATGTTCATGGCTGCACCCACGCCTCCGTTTAGCGTTTCCGGAATAAACAGGGGATTGTCCGGCCTGGCGTATGCCCTGCATGCCTTTCTGTAATCCCGCTCAGCCGGCAGGTAGATGTCCGGTCCAAAGAGGGTGATCCCGGGTGCTGTGATCTTCCAGATATCCATCACCCTTGACACAGGCCCTCCTGACACATAACACAGGGCCGGCGCCTCACACTCATTGATCTCTATAGAAACATTCATCAGATACGGAACCTGGAATTTTTCCTTGCCTGCCTCTGTCATCTCCTGTATATACGACGCATGCTTCCATGCACAGAATGCCTCATTTGCATGTCTGCCGAATATATCAGCCCATGAATGCCTCCTGTTCTGTCCCGCGGGACATGATACCTCCCGGCCGCTGTCTTCAAGAACCACATTCCAAAGGTTTTCAGGCACAGGCTGTCTGTACTCATATTCCGCCTCCTCTGAATAGTCCCTGTCAGTATGTACCAGCCCCACTTCATTCTCCACCTGGACTGCTATCACAGTGCCGTCTTTATCATACTCCGCCAGAAATTCCATTACCCTGGCAAAAGCCTTCTTATCCCGTTCAAGGGTGGCCCTGCAGTGAGGGCTGAGAGATTCCACAGGAATGCCTGCAAAGTTTCTGGCCAGCCTGTAGACCTCAGGATTTCTTTTTATATATTCCGGCGCATATGTAAACAGGCCGTTCTTGCTAGCTCCAAACCACAGGGGAATCAGGTATAACCCGGCTTCCTTAGCCTTATCCGCAAGTGATCTGACAAGGCTCATATCATAGACATCCTTCTCCGGTTCTATATCACACCAGTATACAGGCGCTTCTATGAGATTCCCGCCGTATAGCCTGACCGCACTGATGGTCCTGTCAATCATCTCTGTGCCGCTGGATGAGTTGTGGCACTGCAGGCCGGTCAGGAAGACCGGCTCACCCTTCCTGTTTTGTAAAAAATCATTAAAAGCCATAATACTCCTCTAATCTCCTGTGGCAAAAAACGACTGGCTCCATTCACCCATGCCGCTGCGCACCCTGATATAATACACAGTTTCCGCCTTGAGCATGGCACTGTCATAAGCACAGAAGCACTCATGGGTGTCCCGCAAAAATATAATATCCTTAAATTGCTCATCTCTAGCCATCTCTATGGTAAACTGTTTGTATTTAACCGGAGCCTTCCACACAAATACAGGCCTGACGCGCTCCACGCCTATATTATCCCGGTATCCTCTTACCTGCAGCTGAAAATTGTTCATTTTTCCATCCCCCTCATACATTCCGGCTCTCTTCCTGTCCCCGTTCAAACCGGAACCATTCCAGGTCGCACAGCCATCCGCCGAACTGATTATCCGGATAAGTTTTTAAGCATACTTCATGGACTCCTTTTACAGGCTCTACCTCACATGTAAATGTCCTCCAGTTCCACGGGCCGAATCCGTTTGTATCCTTGATCCGGCACACCCCGATGCAGGGACCGTCCGGGCCGTCTATATGGATCTCCAGTTTTGCTGATGACAAGTAGTTGGATGCAGAGCACGTAAACCTGCTGACTCCGTCTTTAAAATCCAGATAACGGTAAACTGCAGCATCGCCGCTTGTAAATTTAGTCAGATACTCCTTATGTACTCCGTTTTCAACGTAGTGTGCAGACCTCACCCCCACGTCTCTGGCGCCCTTCATCCTGTTGTCCAGCATTGTCCGCCGCCACCCTGTCACAGGCACTTTCCAGAAGAAATTATCACACTCGCTTCTTTCATGGATACTCAGGGATTCCCTGTGGAAGCAGCAGGCACGGTAAGCATCCATCCTCCTGAGTGCATCGATGGGACCTTCTGCGCCCTGGGTAGTCATCTTCACTTCTGCGATATCTCCGTTCTCATCAAACTGGATGGGTTCTATACATGCCTTCCTGCCTCCCATCTCGATACCAAAACATGCCCTGTGATAAACGATATACCATTTATCATGAAAGCATACGATAGAGCCATGGTTATTCCAGGAAGCCAGGTCGCAGTCTGCATTGTCAATAATAACTCCCCGTTTTTCAAACGGACCCAATGGGGATTTACTGACAGCGTAGCTGAGGCAGGTAGCGGCGCCCCTGTCCGTGTCACAGTAAATCAGGTAATAAGTATCACCACGTTTCCTCATAGAGCTGCCCTCATGAAAACCATGCCCGTCCTCTGTGATGAGCATAGTATCATGAGTCTCTTCTTCCAGCTCGTACATATTGTCCTTGAGCCTGCAGCCCCTTAAGGAGAACTGTCCCCAATAGAGGTATGCGCTGCCGTCATCGTCCACGAACACTGCCGGGTCCCCGCAGGACGGAAAGTCCGTCCCTTCTATGGGCCGGGCATTCAGGAACGGGCCTTCCGGTCTGTCCGAGAAGGCAACACACTGTTTTCCAGCTGCCGTAAAATAATAATAATATCTGCCGTCCTTTTCCGCACAGTCGCTGGCCGGCAGCAGCTGAACATCTTCAAAATCCACAGCCTGGCGTGCATCGAATCCCGGTCTGTGTTCCGTCCAGTCCTGCAGGTCTTTTGTAGACCACACATGCTGCCAGGGGTCCATACCAAATCCGCCTGTGCGGTCATTTGATGCATACAGATAAAGTGTGTCCGGATCAGATGCCCACACATGCGGCTCGCCGTCCGGCGCTGAATAATGCAGCGGTAATATCGGATTCATTTTCCTGCCTCCAAATTTTTTATAATTATTTCTTATAAACTGCGCTAACCCTTCACAGCCCCGGCTGTCATACCTGCCACCACCTGCTTCTGCAGGATCAGGAATATGATAATTACCGGGATCATGGTGATGACAGCTGCAGCAAATGCAGTGTTATAGTCAGCCCCGTATGCTCCGAAAAACACATACTGCTGCATGGGTATCGTCTTTATAGCTTCATTCTGCAGCAGCAGGATAGACACGTTGAATTCATTCCATACGCCCAGGAACTGCAGTGTAGCCACTGTAGCCAGAATGGGCTTGAGCAGCGGGAAGATGATCCTGAAGAATATCCTGAACCTCCCGGCCCCCTCTATCTCAGCTGCCTCCTCAAGTTCCATGGGTATAGCCCTGACAAACCCGATTATCATCACAGTAGAATAGGCAATGGCCAGCCCGGCTATCATGATGATGGCGCCTGACCTTGTATTTAACAGGTTCATCCCCTTATACATCCTGTAGACAGGAATCATAATGACCTGAAAGGGCAGCATCATGGAACTGACAAGCAGCGTCTCATAGAAACGGTAAAACTTCCTGTTGTACTGCCTCCCTATCGCGTAGGCCGCAGTAGAAGCCACAAGTACTATGATAACCACGCTGCACAGGGTAATAATAATGCTGTTCTTCATGGAGACCAGAATATTTGCCTTCTCCATGGCCGCGCTGAAATTCTCCCAATGTATCATTTCCGGAAGAGACAAGATCCCAAGAGATGTCTCCTGCTTTGATTTCACTGACATCAGCAGGCAGATAAAAAACGGCCAGAGAAAGATAACAGTTAAGACTGCCAGAAATATTTTTCCAATAAAATTGACTCTATCCTGTTTCATCACGCTTCTATCTCCTTACTTCTGAAAAACTTTGTCAATGCAAGGCCTATAATCACCAGAAATGCCATGAATACAAGTGATACAGCTTGTGCATATCCAGCCCTGGAGTACTTAAACATATAATTGTAGATCAGTATTGCCACTGTCTCTGAGGAACCTGCCGGACCTCCCCCTGTGGCTGCAAGGACTGTTCCGAACTCTCTGAGGGAGGATGTCAGGGTAAGAGTAATGCAGATCGTAAAAGATGGCATCAGCATGGGGACCGTGACATTCCAGAATCTTTTCCTGCTGTTTGCGCCGTCTATCATTGCGGCTTCCATATAGTCTTTTGGTATGCCTGTGAGGCCAGCCATATAGATCATGACATTTGAGCCAAGATTATTCCACAGGGATATGATAATGATGCCCGTCAGCACAGTCCTGCGGCTGCCCAGCAGGGATTTTCCCAGCACCATGGAGAACATATTGGAATCAATATATTTCCATACAAAGGAAGCCAGGACTGCGCTGATGGCCAGAGGGATAAAAAAGCTCGTCTTAAAAAAGGCTTTCCCTTTCAGCTTTTTGCT
Organism: Murimonas intestini; assembly: GCA_003148945.1. GTDB lineage: Bacteria > Bacillota > Clostridia > Lachnospirales > Lachnospiraceae > Murimonas > Murimonas intestini. The sequence goes on from QGGY01000006.1 coordinate 122,431, forward strand.
GAGTATGATCGCAAGGGACAGGGCCAGCACATTGTTGATGGCCGTTACAGCCACACCGTATATCACTGTATTCTGAATTGGCGCTACTACCTTTTTGTCTGAAAACAGCCTGATAAAATTATCTATGCCCACGTAATCATAAGACCTGGCAATACCGTCCCAGTCCGTGAATGCCAGATGGATCCCGGAAAAAAACGGGTAGATCACGCAGAATGTAAACAGGATCAGGGAGGGAATCAAAAATACGAAATATCCCATTCTTTTCTTTAATTGTTTCATAACTGTCCTTTCTTTAAGGATGCGCGGTGCACCATTTCCTGCACCGCGCAGCTAATTGCCCGCTATTTATCTGCTGCATGATCAGCAGCAATTATTTATTTTGCCAGGTTGTCAAATTCTTCGTCCAGACTCTCCAGCGCTCCGTCAATATCTTCACAGTCATCTAAGAAAAAGGTTGAGATATTATTGATGAAGGAATCTTCATTTGCGCTCGGGAAGCTCTTGGAAGAGATGATCTGCACATCACCGCTGTTCATGATATCAGCTGCATCCTTGAAGCCTCCGGTCAGGCTGGAAGTGTCAACACCCTGCACAATAGGGATCCCGGCGCCTTTTTCAGCATAAAGGGAGGCTGATTCAGGTGAGGTAAGGTATTCCAGGAAACTGAGCGCTTCTTCTTTATGTGTTGTCTCAGCGCTCACGGCAAAGCCTCCGGCCGGCGGGCACATAGGCATCTTATTCTCCTCCGGATCCTCGGATACCGGCAGCGCAAAGATACCAAAGTCTCCGTCAGGATTCATGGCTATTGAATTGGTGATGGTCCATGTACCGTTTAAGATCATAGCTGCTTCTCCATTTGCCAGCATAGAATAGCAGGTGTTCTGGTCTGTTCCGAACGGGTCATTGTTCATAAACGGGTAGATTCCCTGAAGCTTGGCAAAAAACTCTCTCCACTGTTCTACCTCTGAAAACTTATATGTCCTGTCTACCATTTCAGAGAGGGCAGGACCTCCGTTCCCCAGCACCTCTGCACAATATGTGGTCTGTGATGTGCCGTTGACCACCCACTGTTCAGAGAATCCTGATGCGATCGGAACCACACCTGCATCCTGCAGCTTCTGGCAGACCTCCAGAAATCCGCTCCAGGTATCAGGAACTTCTGTGATCCCCGCGTCTTCAAAAACTGTTTTGTTGTATGTAACACACATAAAATCATTACTTATAGGAAGGGCGTACACTTTTCCGTCAAGTGAGAGGCTGTCCAGCATGCCCTCCGCATAATTAGCCACATTCTTGCTTTCACTCAGGTCCATGACATAGCCGCTTGGCACCATATCATCAATATCATTTTCTGAAAATGTAAAAAGATCCGGAACGTCACCCGCAGCAAATCTTGTCATGACAGTCTGGTTGAAGCTGTCAATGGACACCCTCTGTACCTCTACCTTGACGTTTGGGTTTGCTTCCTCAAAATTAGCAATAATTTCATCCAGCCATGCCACATACTGTTCTTCAGATGATCCATTTATGAATTCCAGGATGACCTGCTCACTTTCTGCATTAGATACGTCCTTTGCATCCACAGTTTCTTTGTCCTCAGATTTGTCTGCGGCAGCCACAGTGGCGCTGCTGCCTCCTGCCAGTCCCAATACCAGCCCGCATGCCATAATAATTGATAAATACTTCCTCTTCATGATTTCCTCCTTGTACTTTTGACTTGTGCTTCGTTTCTTGATAAACCTATTCTATCCTTTTTCACGTTTTTCTTCCTTCATGATTTTTTGGCTTTCTTTAAAAAATCATGGCATTTTTTAAAAACGCCATGATCTTTTATAAGCTCCAAATAAGATTTTCCCCGGAGTATTCAATTTTTTTAGATTTTATTCTAGATTTTTAGGTAATCTCTGTCTGTATTCCTGAACCGTCAGCCCTGTCTCCTTTTTAAATATCGTACTGAAATAGGAAGCATTCATTATTCCCACCCGCTCTGCTATCTCATAATTTTTCAGATTTGTCCGGGCGATCAGCTCCTTCGCTTTCTCAATGCGGATCTTATTCAGATACTCTGTGATGCTCTGGCCCGTCTCCTTATTAAACAGGTTCGAGAAGTAGCTTTCATTTAATGCAGCGTGTTCCGCTATCTCATGCAGGCAGATATCCCTGCCGTAGTTCTGCCGCATGAACTGTATCCCTGCTGCCACACTGGAATGGAGCAGACCGTTCCTGCTTTTATTAAATATCTGTTCCAGATACTCACCCGTTAACCTGACCAGGTCATCCAGACGCACCATTTCAGCCATATGCTCCTTCATCCTGGCAAACTCCAGATTGCTGATAGGATAATTCAGATTCCGTGCCGCGGCATTCAGTAGCAGCAGGCAGTTCCTCTGCTGGTGCTCCTCATCCGGCATCAGGTCCCGCATCTTCTCTGTCAGCCCACCTAAGGCCTTAAGAGCCGTCTCCAGACTGCAGATGTCCTTATATGACTCTTCTTTTTCCATATAGTCCAGTGTCCGGCCCTCATAACCGTCCTTTATGTCATCCCAGGAGAGTACTTTAGTCCTTTGTAAAAAGCTTCCTGTCACAGCGGCTTTCCGGGCCTGCGCGTAACTCTCCGGCAGCTGTGCCGTCTCTGTGCACAAACTGCTGCATCCTGCCAGATAGTCTTCTCCCTTTAACAAACTTTCTATTCTGGCACACAGGCTGTACCTGTATTCTATCTGTTTCTTTATACTGTGCTCCGCTTTTGCCGGTACAAGAAGTATATTCCACTCTTTCTCATGAAGCTCAAGCAGACTCTCCTCCAGCCAGCAGTTCTTACTGCCAAAGCTGCCTTTCCACTCCTGATCCAGATTCCTGACAGCAAACAGGCAGCCTCCCCTGCTGCCGTCCAGACTCAGATCCAGGAATCTGCCGGCCCTTTCTTCCAGTTTTCCGCCCTTTAAGAATTTAAGTATCTCCTCCTGAAGCCACCCTTCCTTTGCAAGGCCGGCCATATGCTTATTCCAGGAACTGCTGATTATTTCTCCGATGTCTTCTTTTTCTATATCCTGCTTCAGTATATAGTCACTGGCGCCCAGCTTCAGGGACTCTTTTACGAATTCAAAGTCATCGTATGCTGAAAGGGCAATGATCAAAATATCCGGATGCTTCTCTCTGAGCATAGCAGTCAGTTCAATCCCGTTCATGACCGGCATACTCATATCTGTAACTACCACCTCCACGGGCTGTGATTCTACAAATTCCAGGGCTGCTGCTCCATGCACAGCCTCCCCTGCTATTTCAAACCCATGGCTCTCCCAGTCTACAAACTTTTTTATAGCAAAACGGAAAAACTTATCATCCTCCACAATCAATACACGTTTTTTCATCTTCTCTTACCTTTCCCGGGATGATCATAGTCACTGTTGTTCCCTTCCCTGGAATGCTGTCGATCTCATAGATAAAGCCTTCCTGATAAATCATCTTCAGCCGCTGTATGATATTTATAATCCCGATCCCATTAAAGCCTTTATACTTTTCAGTTTTATTTTCCTGCATCTTTCTGCGCAAGTCAACTAATTTTTCCTTTGGCATCCCCATGCCGTTATCCTTTATGGTGATATGAAGCCTGTCCTCCAGCACTTCCCCCTCTATACGTATCACCCCGTCGTTCCTGGAGTTATCCAGTCCGTGAAGGATACTGTTTTCAATAAAGGGCTGCAGGATAAAACCGATAATACTAAACTCCCCGGCTTCCTTTGTAACGTCATATTCTACTGTAAAAGCATCCTCATATCTCTGCTTCTGTATATAGACATAATTTTTGATGTAATCTATCTCATCCCTGAAATATATGAACTTATTTGCATTTTTCACAGTAAACCGCAGCAGATTTATCAGGGCGTCCGCCAGCCTGGCTATTTCCTCCTGCTCCTTCTCATAGGCCAGCCATTTCAGGGAACCCAGAGTATTGTAAAGAAAATGGGGATTGATCTGTGCCTCCATCACCTGATACTGGAGCTCCTGTTTTTCTTCCTGATCCCTTCTTGCCAGCTCATTCAGCTCATTTATTTTAAGTCCCATATGGTTAAACTGCAGGATAAGCATGCCAATCTCATCGTAAGATGCAGGAGAGAGCACCTTGGAATAATTTCCTGTCTCATACTGGCGCATTCCAGTCTCGATGATCTTCAGGTTCTTTTCTATCATCCTGTACAGGGCATATGCCGCAGCCATTCCCACGCACAGTATCACCAGCATTGTCACGATCACCTTTGGGATCACCTGATTCGCTTTTTCCATTATAACTGAATATGGTATAAAACACATAATATTCCACTGGTACTTCACTGTTCTCAGCGGAATTGCCAGATACTGCTCTTCAGCTATCCTCTTCGTGGTCGTATAAATATAGTATTTCCCCTGTTCATAAGACAGATAATACTGCAGATCCTCTTCTTTAAGCTCCAGTTCATTATTCCTGTAGATCAGTCCGTCAGAGCCTGCCACTACAATATTTTTATTCTCCACAAAGGGATTGGCGTCATCACCGCAGTCAAAAAAACTGTCAGAGACGGCAAATATTATGATCCCCTTGTCCTCTGTCTTCTGGCTGCTGTTAAGGGGAGTCATCCGCCTGATAAAATAGACCTGCCCGTTCCTCTGTGTCCATTTAACAGGGCTTGTTCCGCTCACCTCATCCCGGAACAGATCCAGCACCTCTTTTGCCTTCGCTTTTCCTATCTTCTCATCTGCCAGCACCTGATTGTATACATAAACCTCCCCGGACCCGGATTCCATAACAGCAAAATCAGAATATTTATAAAGTATATTATACATAAACATGCTGCTGTTAAATGCAGCCTCATCTAACGTATGGTTCCACTTGTTCCCTTCCTCATCTGTGCCGTCCAGAATTGCCATGATCTCTTTTTTATGGGACAGCGAATAGGAGGCATCCTGAAAATCATAGACCCTCTCATCCATTCTCGTCCCTATCTGTTTCATGAGACTGACAGCAGAATCCTGGGCATTCAGGGTCAGAGCCTTCCTCATGCTCATATAGCTCATGCTCCCTATGGCAACGCTGCATACAACAGCAGACAGGGCCAGATAGGCATAAAGCTTTGTCCTGATCCTGGAATCTCTTATCTTTTTCCAGATGTACAGCTTATATATGTGGAATCTGCCTTTTATTTTCTGTTTATCCTCTTTCATAATTTTTACCTTTCGCCATACCCGATGCCAAAACAGGCCGGCTTACATGAATGTTCAAAAAGTCAATAAGCGGTCCCATAAAAAATGCCGTAATAATAGTGCCGGCCCCTACCATGGCTGCCAGCCCTGAGAGCTTACCTCCCGAAGCAAGATACAGTGCGCTGCCCAGGCATACACAGACCAGGTCAGTAATGATACGGTTATATTTAAACTTCCCCTTCTTCCACGTATATGCAATAATAAGGGAGATGGCGTCATATGTGGAAACTCCCAGATTTGCAGTAATGTATAAAGATGAAGCAAGGCATAGAATACATATGCCGATCATAAGAAATAAAACCCTTCCCGGCAGTGAAAGCACAGGGAACAGCCCATAGAAGAATTTCCGGGAGAAGTCAATCACATATCCCTGAAAAAGCAGGGTCACAAATGTTCCGGGGCCGATGTAATGCTTATCTGCTATAAAGCTGAAGGTGAGCAGAATCAGGCTGAGCAGTACATAAAGCGTTCCAAACTTAAGCGGGACTGCAAAATCCAGGCCGCTCATAAAAGCCTGGAAAGGGTCTACGCCCAATTCCGCCCTTTTTAATATTCCTACACTGAATCCGGCAATCAGCACTCCCATCGTACTCATTACTAAACGTTTTGTTTTCTCTGTCACTTTTCCCTCTCCCCAAATCCTTATAATAGTTGATATAAAGTGTTTTTATGTATTATAATGTAAGGACGCAGCAGAAAAAATCATAATTACGCCATTTGTCATAATTATAACGCCAGTTTTAAGGCTTTCCGGAAAAGGAGCACAGCAGGATGATCGCAACTTCACTGAAGATGAATGAAAAAATGGAAGAACTGCTTCCCCGGGAAAATTCTTTCTTTCCCTTTACGGCATTTTACGAATCATACAGTATCTACACCGGCGGCAGCGTGCCATGGCACTGGCATCCTGATGTAGAATTCATGCTCCTTCTTCAGGGAAGTGTGAAGCTGTACACAAATAACCATACATACCTGCTGGGGCCAGGTGAGGCGGCATTCATAAATTCAAATATCCTCCACTATAAAGAAGCAATAGAAGGCCCCGTTCCTGTATCTCTTAACCAGATTTTTGATGCGGGCCTGATTTCCGGAGGGTATAAAAGTATCTTTGAGCAGAAATATGTGTCCCCAATCCTGCAGTGTAAGTCTCTGGAGGCCATGGCTTTTTATCCTGCTTTGCCCCGCCATCAGAAAATCCTGGAGCTGCTGAAGCATTCTTATGACCTGGCAGAGGAAGGGGGATTTGGCTATGAACTGGCAGTGCGGAGTGACTTGTCACTGGTATGGCGGCTGCTGTGCGAAGAAGCCGCGCCCGTCTTAAGCGAACCCAGAATCACCTCAGGACGCAGGGAAGAACGCATTAAAAAAATGCTCCTGTTTATTCAGGAGCACTTCCATGATAAGATCTCTCTTGCACAGATTGCAGAAAGCGCCAATATCAGCGAGAGAGAATGCCTGCGATGCTTCAAACAGACATTAAATACAACCCCCTTTACGTATCTGTTGGAATACCGGATACGTATGGCAGCCAGGATGCTTTCAGAGACAGACATGCCTGTCACGGAGATCGCTCTGGCCTGTGGTTTTACGGGTGTGAGCTATCTGGGCAAACATTTTAAAATGATCATGGGCTGCACACCCAGTGAATACAGAGCAGGCCCGGAATGAACCAGCTCCGGGCCTGCTGAAGTTATTACCCAAGTTTTTTATCTGTCCCACTTCTCCTCCATCAGCTCAAACAGCTCCTGATCCCTCAGATGGTTTTCCATATTCAGGATCAGCATAACTCTTCTGTCTTCCTCAGAATACAGAAATTCCCTCTGCCATCCGAAATAATGCGGTCCGTCGCCCAGGCATCTGAGGAAGCTCATCAGCCCCTCCAGCACCCAGGCAGTCTGTTTTACATCTGTCAGGCATTCATTCTGATAAAATCCATGCCATTTTCCATGTTCCCGGGACCGCATGGCGCTGTCCGCCTGCAGATAGCACTTCCTGGCTTTTCCTGCCAGATAAAACGCCTCCATATATTCTTCATCCAGAGCCGCCAGCAGGCTTTTGCAGACGAGCAGAGCCCCATGAAAGCAGCCGCAGTGTATTCTTGCCTGCAGCAGCAGCGAATCTCTGAACAGCTCCCTCTCTTCATCCAGCTCAGCCTCCGTCCTGCGGCATAGTGTCTCATATCTGCCGTAACCTTCCGCTGCTTTTTCACAATGTGCCTTATATCTTCCGATCTGTCCTCTCAGGCTGCCGCTCTCACCCAGCCAGAGCAGTTCCCGGGCACAGCTTTCTTTGTTCTTCAGATACTGGGATATGAGGATGCGCGCCGGATGATTGGCATACTGTTCTCCCGCATGTTCATCTTCATGCTCACCATATGAGACAGCATTCCTGTGATACTCTTTAAAGCACTCTGCGATCCTCCCCGCATTCCTTTCACCATAATACCTTTTCACATACGCCATCCTGTGTGCCTCTGTATCAATGTCTCCATTTTTCCAAAACTCAGAAATCAGGTCCAGGAAGTATACATGAGGCTTTACATTAGAGCAGTTGATGATCCAGAAATTATCGGCTCCATGGCGTATGGCTTCCGTCAGTTCCTTTTTGACAAATTCCGGGGAGTTTGGCAGCATAGTGATATGATTTGCAGCCTGCAGGTCATAGAAAGACACATGGTAATAGATTCCGTGCCTGCCTCCGGTATTGGCAGACGGCAGAGAATACACTCTGGGATTGTGGTTATCCTGACGCCTTGTCACCATTTTCCCATATCCGTTATCCGCCCATATCTTAATGACATCTTCCGGCAGCTTCAGTAATCCTTCTTTATACAGTTCCATCGTTTCCCCATACAGATTCGTACAGCAGGCTGCATCTTTATCTGCCGCCTTCACCATATCATACTGCATCCTGATCAGCCGGCTCATTAATTCCCCCCGGCTCTCTTCAGTCTGGTACTGCGGATCATTTACCCAAAAGGGACAGTCCCCCTGTCCCCTAAATCCCAGGTTCCAGATGACTTTCATCCCCTTCTGGGCCTCTATCCCCTCCTGCCACAGCTTCCTGAATTTATCAGGATACTCTGCAAAAGAGGGCTTCAGGCCGGGATAAGCTCTGGAAAACATCTGTGCCCCCAGAGGCTCTGCATGGTGATGAGTCACAAAAAGCCCCATCCTGGAAGCAAGCCCTCTGTATTTGCCGGAATTTTTATCAGTCCCTGGGATCACCATATTTCCGCCCTGCCGCATGAGCGCCTCCAGAGCCATCTCCCAGGGTTCCTCCTTTCTCCTGTTTACACTCCATGTGTGAAGGAGGACCTCGTCATTGATAAACCAGCCGCGGTATTTTATTCGGTACGGCTCTGACTGGTAATCGTAGTCCGCCTGCAGTACATATTCCTGCCTTGGGACAATCTTCTGGTCATTCCAGAACCAGTAGTCATTGATACCCAGCACAGAACGGCTCACCTTATAAATGCCGTAAATAAATCCCAGGTCATCTCCCGCCTCGATGACAAGACTTCCATTTTCGCAGAACAGCCGGAAGCATTCACTCTGCTGCTCCAAACTAAATCGCAGAATTATTTCCGCCCCCTGCTTTTCCAAACAGGTTTTATCACAGGCCTTCCCAAGATCTCTTTCCAGATTTCTGACAGCCCACTCTACAGGCCTTGAATGTATATCTGATGTGATCTTTGTGTTAATGTTAATTACCATATCTTTCATGGCTGTATGCTCCTTATCCTTTTATACCGTCCATTGCGATTCCGTCAACAAGATACCTCTGGAATAAGATGAAAAACAGGATGACAGGAAGGAGGGATACCACCGACATTGCGAACAGTCCCCCATAATTGTTATATGAATTGGGATCCAGATACATATTCAATGCCAGAGGAATCGTAAACTTCTCTGCGCTGCTCATAAAAATCAGAGGCTGGAAAAAGTCCTGCCAGATCCAGTAAAATGCGAAGATCGTGGATGTGATGATAGCAGGGCGTACCACCGGTACCAGTATCCTGAAGAGGATAGCGACTCTTCCGCAACCGTCGATTTCAGCCGCCTCATCCAGTTCCCGCGGAATACCCTGGAAGAACTGCACCATCAGGAAGATAAAGAATGCTCCGCCAAAAAACCATGGCAGTATAAGGGATATTCTTGTATCTATCAGGTTCAGCTTTTTAAGGATTATGTACTGGGGCACTACCATCACCTGGGCCGGAATCATCATGGTCATCATCACGCATCCAAACCAGAAATTTCCAAATCGGAATCTGATCCTGGAAAAAGCGTAAGCCGCAAACAGCGATGTGGTAACGCATCCCACCACTCCCACTGCAGTAACTATCACCGAATTAAAGAGAAATGTGGTGAAGGGCACGCCTCCGACCCCTTCAAAACCGCTCAGATAGTTTGCCGCTGCATCCCAGACCTTGGGGATCAGGGAATACGCATCCTGAAACATGGTCTGGTTGCTTTTAAATGAACTGGCCACCAGCCAGAGGAGCGGATAGATCATTATAAATCCAAGAAGACACGCACCTATATGGAACCGTATTGAACGCAATCTCTGTTTTTTCTGCCTATTCATTCTTTATTCCCTCCCAGCTTCATAATGGACCCAGCTTCCCTGCGTCTTAAACAGAACAATCGTGAATATACCCACGATGGCTACCAGGATCCACGCAAGGGCACAGCTGTAACCCATATCGAAATAATTAAACGCCCGCCTGTACAGATACAGCACATATGACAGGGTACTGTCAAGAGGCCCTCCGTCTGTGATAATATAGCTCTCTGTAAACACTCTGAACCCATTGATGATCTGCAGGATCAGATTAAAGAATATAGTAGGAGTCAGCATTGGCAGCGTAATCTTTGTAAACATCTTCGCCGGCCTTGCGCCGTCTACCTGTGCTGATTCATACAGGGAATACGGTATCTGCTTCAGGGCTGATAAGAAGATCAGCATAGATGATCCGAACTGCCAGACACCCATAAGTATGATCACGCCCAGAGACGTAGTCGTATTTCCCAGCAAAGAGGTAGTCTGGCTGATGCCGACTGCGTTCAGAAGGGACATGATAACACCCTGGTTTCCAAATATCTGCTTCCACACGACAGATACAGCGATGCTGCCTCCTATGATAGAGGGCACATAGTATAATGTCCTGTAAAGTCCCAGCCCTTTATGCTTTTTATTCAGAAGCATCGCCACGAAAAGCGCAAAGGCAAGACGGAGGGGAACCAGCACAAGTACATAAATAAATGTAACTTTCAGAGACTGATAAAAGCTTTTATCCTTTGTAAAAGCCCGGATATAATTGTCTATACCCACGAAGGACGGAGTATTCAGCAGGTTAAAATCTGTCAGCGAATAGTATATTGAGATGAACATGGGGATCATCCACATCAGAATAAAGCCGACAAGCCACGGCGTGAGCATCAGATATCCTGCAATATTGTCTTTCCGCTTGTATGGGGATTTCCTTAAAGCTTTAGAATTTTTCATTTTTTCACCCTTTTCCTAAAAGAGAAGGAGACATCCATTAAACGTCTCCCCTCTTGTTCTCTACTCTATTTATTATTTCTCTCAAGGATTGAATTTGCTTCTTCCCTGAAGGCAGCAGCTGCATCTTCTGCTGTTGCTTGGCCATAATATACACTGTTGGCAGCATTCTTAAATGCTTCATTTATTTCTGACATCCCAACAGGATCGGGAGCAGGTGTATCACCACAGATGGCTGCTGCTTCATCCACACCTTCAAACATAGCCTTCTGCTGCTCTCCCAGCTTTCCTGAGCTGATCATATAGTCACGGATCTCTGAGGAGACGGGTGTGCCTCTCTCTGCCATCATGATATCATTTGCCTCTTTAGAATTAATAAACCAGTTGATAAATTCTGCAGCCTCCTGTTTTACCTGGGAAGTCTCAGCAACTGAAAAGAACATTCCGGGTTTCATCCAGAGCCCTTTTGCATCTGAGTCATCTGACATAGGCGGGGTGACCATTTTAATTTTATCATTCACACTGCTCAGCTTAGAAGCGTAGTTGTTCCACTCCATGATCATTGCAGCATCCCCTGTAACAACAGGACCGGCTTCCTGGCCAAGAGTGGCGATCTGCGCATACTCATCAGGATTTGGAAGGACTCCCTCCTCCATCAGGCTGTTCCACATTGTAAAATAATCCTCACAGATCTTATCGTCTGTATAACCAAGTGACTTGTTGTCTTCGCTGAACAGGCTCTGTCCATGCTGCCTTACCCAATAATTAAACCCGTTTGTATCCAGGGCTGTATCCATAGCCGGTCCATATTTTCCTGTGGCTTCATGGACTTTCTTGCTCATCTCTATGAAATCACTCCATGTCCAGTCAGCTGTGGGTTCTTCTACTCCCGCCTCTGCCAGTACATCGGGATTGTATCCAAAGCTCAGCATGGATGTGGACAGCACCAGTCCTGTCATCTTATCATCGATCTGGCCTGTGTTAAGCAGTTTTTCGTCAATACCGGATACATCAATCGTGCCATTATCAATAAACTCCTGAAGGTCTGCCACAGAATTGTTTTTTGCATAAGTTGTCAGGTAGAGGTAGTCCATCTGCACAATATCAGGCATTGCCCCTGAGGCTGTCTGCGTGGACAGCTTTTCAAAATATCCGTCCCATCCGGAAGGTGATGCCACAAACTTCACATTAGGATGAAGTTCTGAATAGAGATCAAGCACCTGCTGGGTTTGTTCATGTCTTGTCTGTCCACCCCACCATGCTATCTTAATCGTTACCTCTTTGGCGTCCCCATCTTCCGCTGCTGTCTTTAAGTCCGCCTCGGTTACTTTCTGAGAAGCCTCCTCCTGTTCCGGTTCCGCTGTTTTGCAGGCCCCCGCAGATAATGCTACTGTTCCGGCCAGTGCAGCCGCCATTATTCTTTTCATTCTCTGACTCATGTCATCCTCTCCTTCTCTTCTACCATTGTTTTATGTATTTGTTGCTTGATAATGATATTGTAACGGATTTCTTTTTTAGAATGAATGGAATTTCAGGAGTTGGTATTTGAAAATAACCGACTTATTTTATCCGGAACAGCTGCTCCTGCCTTTCAAACATCTGTCACGATATTCCGTAGGTGAGACTCCCGCTGCCTTTTTAAAAGCTTTGGAAAAATATTGGCCATCGGGAGAATATCCCACTGTTTCCGCCAGCTGTGAGATCTTGATATCAGGTTTATAATCCAGCAGTCTCTCTGCCAGCGCGATCCTTGTCTCTAACAGGAAGGTGGAAAACTTCATTTTTCTGTTCTTCAGAAATATCCTTCCAAAATATTCTTCATTCATAAACAGAACTTCCTTTGCCAGAAACCGGATATTCATATCCGGCTCACGGAGATACTTATGGACTGCCAGCAATATATTCCTCACACGCTTGTCATCCCTGCCCTCCTGCTGCAGGATTCCCTGCCGGACCGCAATCTGTTCTGTCACGTCAGTAAAAAGCTGCCATACCCTGTCAGCGTTTTCACCCACGCCCTCTCCCGGAACAAACTGCTCCCCGTAAAGGACTTTTATGATCCATGTACACATCTCTCTTTTTTCATCATATGTATATCCATCTAATTCCATCTTGGCAAAGGCCAGATACATTTCAAATAATATCTCACCATAATCCTGAGAACTGCCTGCCTTATGGTAGTCTATAATATCAGAGAGCCTGCTCTTTGCTTCCCTGAATATACCGTAGTGGAGCAGGACTCCATCAGGGGCGTCTGCCCCCATGCGGAAGAGTTCTTTCACCTGGTCAAAAAGCTGATGAACGTCCTGCAGCTCACCCTCCCTGCTTACTGCTGCATTCATAGGGCCTCCTGCTACCCGGCTGAATTCTGTCCGTGTTCTGGCAAACGCAGGCTCAATCTGCTCTATATCGCAGTTTCGCAGCAGAAACAGGATATCCTGCTGTAATACTGCTGATAATAAAATATTAGTCTCTCCCAGCAGCTCCCCCAGTATATTTCCCAGCACAAACTGTTCCAGATAGTCGATCTTATCCTCCAGGCGCAACGCCAGCACACGTACCTGCTGCTGTTCAGTTCCAAACTCTTCCAGAAACATCTGATAATCTTCCTGCGGCTTTTCCCTTTCTAAGAGCATGTTGCAAAACAGCTGCTCCTTGGCTCTTGGCAGCAGTCTTCTGACCTTATGGCTGTATTCCTGGCTCCTGCGCTTCTGTGACCTCTTTTCTGCAATGCTCTGCTTGACTTTGCTGAGCACTTCCACGATTTTTTCCTCATCACAGGGCTTCAGTATATAATACCGCACGCCTTCTTCCATCGCCTGGCTTGTAAACTCATATTCCCCATAACCTGACAGCACTATAAATTCTATGTCGGGAAAGCTCTCTTTTGTTTTTTTGATCAGTTCAATGCCGTCCATCACTGGCATCTTTATATCAGTCAGTACGATATCCGGTTCCTCCGCCTGGATCTTTTGAAATCCTTCCACTCCGTTCCAGGCAGTACCGGCCAGCTGTATTTCATAATTTTCCCAGGGAATAAACTGTGCCATCCCTTCTCTTTCAATATCTTCATCATCCACAATTAAAAGCTTATACATCTGCTCCCTCCTTCTGCCTCTTAGGTATGAGAATAGAAATCTTCGTTCCTTCGCCCAGCCTGCTTTCAATCATAAATACATTTTCTTCATATGCGATCTTCAGCCTCTCCCTGATGTTCTTTAAGCCAATACCGTGTCCTTTAGGCTTAAAATCAAAGCTTCTGACTGCCTCCAGCTCTTCCTGTGACATGCCCGGACCTGTATCCTGTACCTCCATCCGTATGCAGTCCGCTTCCTCTTTTACCGTAACCGTTATCCTGCACATGGTAAGCACCTTTTCCACGCCGTAATAAATAGAGTTCTCAATGAGAGGCTGCAGAATCATCCGGGGCACCATATAATGAGTCAGATCCCCCTCTGTCTCAACAGCAAATTCTGCCCTTTTCTGGTATCTGAACTGCTGTATTGTAATATAGCTCCTGGCATTCTCCACTTCCTCTTCCACTGTTATATACGGCTCCTTGGCAAAGGAGGCCCTCAGAAGGCGCCCCAGTTCAACGATCATCCTGCCTGCTTCCTGGTTCCTGCCCGCTTTTACCATCCAATTTAAAGCGTTGAGTGTATTGTAGAGAAAATGTGGATTTATCTGGGCCTGAAGCATCTTATATTCTGTATCCTTGAGGAGCAGCTGTTTTTCGTAATTCTCATGGATAAGAAAATCGATCTTATCCAGCATTACCGCAAATTCCTGGGAGAGGATAGCCACCTCATCATGGCCTGTCTCCTCTGACAATAATTCTTTCGCTCCCTGGAAGTTTCCGTTCTCAACTATTTTCATAGATTCTGTCAGCTGGTCAAGGGGATTTGTTATCACCCCTGATATTTTGCGCATGGCAAATATCAGTATCACAAATACTAGCACGAATCCTCCCAGCATCAGATAACGTATGCGCATAGTCTGCCCGAAGATCTGGCTGTAGGGAAATGCATTGACGTAGACCCAGCCATTTACTGAAGACTTTAAATAACACAGAAAATAGCGCTCCCCCTCATAGTTAATGACCTGATATCCCTGGCTCTCATCTGTCTGAAAATATTCCGGCACCTCTTTCTCATCGCCGTAGACCAGCCCTCTGTCTGAGTATACATATAAAACTGAATCCTTTGCCTCCAGCAGATCCCTGGTATTTTCAATCATCCCCGCCACATCGCTTGTCAAAATAAATGTCCCCAGATATGTGAGGCTGGCATTTTTCCGTTCCAGTATATCTCTTCCTGAAATCAGGTAAGGATAATTCAGCGACGGAGACTCCATCACATAGCCGCCTCTCTTAGCCCGGCACTCTTGCAAAAACTCCTGGTATGTATCTTCATCCGGCTCCCCGCAGTAGGAACCCATGGTAAAACTCACACTGTCTCTGTCCGTATAGACGATATTTTCAACCACCGGATACAGCATGATCTTATCCTGAATGATATTCCTGATCTTATTGATCTCATAATTATAGCCCTGCGACAGATATTCCAGAGCCATAGCATCCGCCAGATGTTCCTGTATATCCTGGTCCATAGCTATAATATAGCTTAATTCCTCTATATCCTGCAGCTCCGCGTTCACCTTCTGCGTAAAAAAATCCAGCTCCTGCAGCGACTTCTCATACAGCTTTTTGTCATAGATATTCAGGCTGGCCTGAAGCGCCACAATTGAAATACAGCAGGATATCCCTGCCAGCAGCAGATAAACAGACATCATTTTACCTGCCAGCTTCATATTTTTAAATTTCTTTTTTATGCTATCCAGCATCTCCCATCCTCCCAATAAAAAAAGCAGCCCCGGAACATGTTTTTCCCGCGGCCGTCATTCCTCCCAGTGTACTTCCAGAGAACCTGCCTGTATATTCTTTTCCTGATTATAGCATTTTATTAAAGTATATTTAATGTAAATAAAGGAGTTCTGATTTGTCCAAAACCGATTTCTGTTTTAAAAAATTATAACATACATTTATACAACCTTCTATATAACTTTGAAGCCGGAAAAACAGGCTTTGCTTTAGCTCTTTGCCCGTGGAAATAAATTGCGGATTAAAACAGTGTATGATAAAATCGATACCAATAAGAAATGTGGGGGGAATATAATTATGAAAGAACGCATAGCTGAGTGTATAAATATTTTAGGTGAATTTTGCGGAAAGAGGGATCTTCCAGTTTTGACAGGGGAAGAATTAAAGAAAAGATATGGGGTGGCACAGGCAGATATCATGGTGCTTTTTGGCGGAAGTATCATGTGCGGGGGTGATGTGCTTGCTGAAGCTATCAGAAATAAAATAGCCAGAAAATATATTATCGTGGGAGGAGAAGGACATACGACGGAGACTCTGCGCATAAAAATGCACAGCCAGTTTCCCTGTATAGAAACTGCCGGACTTTCTGAAGCCTGTATCTTCGATGCTTATTTGCGTTACAGGTATGGACTGGCGGCAGATTTTTTAGAGTGTGAATCTACCAACTGCGGCAATAACATTACTTATCTGTTAGAACTTCTGAAAAGAAATGGCCTGGATTTTAAGACAATTATCCTCGCCCAGGACGCTTCCATGCAGCGCCGCATGGAGGCAGGGCTGCGCAAATATGTCTCCAAAGATGTGACCGTCATTAACTTTGCCGTCTACTCTGCAAAAGCAGTCACAGATGGCCCCCGCCTTGTTTTTGAAAATGAAATCTGGGGAATGTGGGATATGGACAGGTATATCACGCTCCTGATGGGTGAGATTCCCAGATTGTCTGATTCTAAAGACGGGTATGGCCCTAATGGGAAAAACTTTATAGCACATGTGGATATCCCTGAAGAAGTAGTAAAGGCATTCTCAGAACTGCAGCAAGAATATCCTGATAAGGTCAGGGAGGCAAATCCACTATTTGAATCTAAAATTCAGGGTCAGGATAACCCTCCGCCTTCTGCCTGACCGTCTTCACCCCAAAGACAAAGTAAAGGATATGGAACAGCCACACTCCGGCCAGGATGATCCTGCCCACCGGTACACGGCCCATCATCAAAAATCCGATGGACATCAGAAGTGTAACCATGACCATGATCCGGATCTTCGTTTTCCAGGTCATCCCCTGTCCTTTCACATATGTCTCCAGGTTATTTTTATACAGCCTGGTGTTAATGAACCAGGTATTCAGCTTTTCGGAACTTCTGGCAAAGCAGTATGCTGCCAGCAGAAGGAAGGGAAATGCCGGAAGCAGTGGAAGGACGGCCCCGACTGCTCCCATAAACAGACCCAGGCAGCCCACGATGATCAACAGTATTTTTTTCAGCTTCATATTACCTGTTATCCTTTCTTTTCTTTCTTCGATTCTATAAGATGTCTGACTGCCAGAACCGGATGATACATGATCATCCGCGGTCCTGAGTACCGCATGACACTCTTAATGCGTTCACGCATATCTTTCTTATAACAGTGGACTTTGCAGTTTGAGCAAAATGTCTTCGTTTCCATGAAACGGCAGGCATCTACCCTCCGTTTGGCATACGACAGCAGCTCTCTGCACTCCGGGCACAACTCTTCACCAGATGCTTTTTCATGTCGGTTTCCGCTGCAGCAGATCTTTACCATCAGCTCCAGGATTTCCTTCTCTTTTTCCCTCTTAGTGCCAGTCTGCATATCTTTTTTCATCAGC
Organism: Murimonas intestini; assembly: GCA_003148945.1. Classification (GTDB taxonomy): domain Bacteria; phylum Bacillota; class Clostridia; order Lachnospirales; family Lachnospiraceae; genus Murimonas; species Murimonas intestini. Next base: position 139,899 of record QGGY01000006.1, read on the forward strand.
TCATCCTCCCGTTTTCCATGGCATACGTAGTATCTGCTATACGCATAGTGGACGGCCTGTGGGACACCAGGACCACTGTCCTGTCCTTTTCTCCCCTCAGAGCCTTCAAGATAATTGCTTCATTCAAACTGTCCAGATTGCTGGTCGGTTCATCTAAAAGGAAAAGAGGCGCATTGTGCAGAAATGCTCTCGCAAGGCCCAGCCGCTGGCGTTCGCCGCCTGACAGGGTGCTGCCCAGTTCACCCACCTCCGTCTCGTACCCATTGGGGAGAGATGAGATGAATTCATGCACTGAGGCCTTCCTGCAGGCTTCCACGATTTCTTCTCTGGTGGCATCTCTTTTTGCAATCCTGATATTATTCTCAATACTGTCGTGGAACAGCTGCGTCTCCTGGGTCATATAACCCTCATTTTCCCTCAGAGAAGTTGTGAGGATCTCCCTGATATCCTTTCCTGATATATGTATTTCCCCGCTTCCTGTATTCCAGAAGCGCATGAGCAATTTCAGTATAGTGGATTTCCCGCTGCCGGATTTACCGACTATTCCGGTAATTGTCCCCTTTTTAACCTCCAGGCTCACATCCTTAAGTATTTCCTCATCCCCATAAGAGAAATGGACATTTTTTAAACCGGCGCCTTCAAACTCAATCTGTGCACCTGATATGTTTTCCCTGACTTCAGGTGTATCATCCAGGATATCCAGCACCCTGCTGCCCGCAGCCATAGTCTGTGACAGCCCGCTTCCCAGATTGGCCACTGCCAGGACAGGCCCGAAGGACGATGCCATAGTGATAACAGACAGCAGCACTCCGTCAAAGCCTATACTGCCTTTCTGGTAAAGGATAGCTGAAACTGCCAGCATGATCACCGTGAATACCAGGATGATCTGTCCTGTTACCGCAGAATTTGTTCCTGCAGTTTTTTTCATTTCACTCTCTATGCCGGACATCTTATCACTTCGGGAATTAATGTCATCCAGGCGCTTCTCTCCGAACCCGTACTGGATAATCTCCCTGAGCCCCCGCATACTGTCCATAAAGCATGCATTCATCTCCCCAAACTCTGAGCGGAACGCTTCCCCCTTCTCTCTTGACCTGCGGGAGATTATGAAAGGAATCAGGACACCTACGATCAGATAAGCTGCCGCTGCAGTAACCCCCAGTAATACATGTATTCCTGACAGGAACGCCGTCATGATTCCTGAAACGATAAGCGCAATACAGCATGGGGAGATGGTGTGCGCATAAAACACTTCCAGCAGCTCTATGTCACTGGTGATGATTGAAATCAGATTCCCCTTATCCCTGCACTCCAATTTGGCAGGTGCCAGGCGGCGCAGAGCTCCGAATACCTTATCCCGTATCAGCGCCAGAAGCCTGAAAGCAATATAATGGTTGCATGCCTGCTCTGCATATCGGAGGATCCCCCTCACCACTGCAAATATACATACGCTGATAAATATTGTTGTCAGAGATATTCCTCTGTTGATCCCCAGCACATCCAAAACTGCATAGCCCCCAAACACTGTTATAAAGATAGCTGACAGAAAACCTGCCACTCCCATGATCACCGCCCCGAGCATTACAAATGCCAGAGGCCTTACCAGCCCGGTAAGTCTTGCCATGATCTGTAACGAACTTCTCTTTTTCATGCGTACTGTCCCTCCTTTCCTCCATAATTTTCAAGTTCCGACTGGGTCTTCCACAGCCTGGCATACAGGCCGTCCTTTGCAGCCAGGGTTTCATGACGTCCTGTTTCTGCAATGCGTCCTTCCGACATAACATAGATCTTATCAGCCATGACTACATTGGCCAGCCTGTGTGATATCAATATAACTGTTTTAGTCCTGGCCAGTTTTATCAGGACTTCCATAATATCATTTTCACTTTCCACATCTATATTGCTGGTTGCTTCGTCAAAAATATATACTGGGCTGTCATGCAGAAGTGCACGGGCCAGCGCCAGCCTTTGACACTGGCCGCCCGAAAGGTTAGAGCCCCTCTCAGAGATTCCCATTTCAAGGCCTCCTGCAGATTTAATAAAATCAGCCAGATTTACTTTCTTCAGTGCCCTCCACATGGATTTTTCATCTGCGTCCGGCCTGCCGATCAGGAGATTATCCCTTACTGTACCTTTAAAGATATAGCTGCCCATGCTGATAAGTGTAATATTCTGCATGATATCTGCTTCTGATATCTCCGTAATCTCTCTTCCTCCAATCCTGATGCTTCCCTCATAGCCGCTTCTCATTCCCATGACCAGAGAGGCTATTGTGGATTTTCCGCAGCCGCTCTCACCCACAATAGCCGTAAAACTGTTCTCAGGAAATGACATATGGATATTACGGAGCACAGCTCTGTCTGCCTCATAGGAGAAGGACAAACCTTCAATGTCAATCACTTTTTCTTTTCCTATATGTGCCTCCTTTTCCTCATCCTCCGGAAGATCCAGCAGTGCAAATATACGGTCGCTGGCTGCCATCCCGTTCATTGCCACATGGAAAAAGGAGCCAAGGGCACGCAGAGGCAGGAAAAAATCAGCAGCCAGCATGATGATGGCAAAGCATCCCGTAAATCCCACATTGCCGGCCTTAAACTCAAGTACAGAAAATATAACGCCTAAAGCAGCGCCTCCATAAGCGATCAGATCCATTACAGTAATGGAATTGAGCTGCATAGTCAGTACTTTCATTGTGATTTTCCTGAACTGCTCTGCTTCCTTATTCATCTCCTGATGCTTATACTCATCGGCCTGATATACCTTCAGAGTCGTCAGTCCCTGCAGATTTTCCAGAAAGCTGTCACCCATTTTCGTATACTGGCCCCAGTATTTTGCCAAAAGCTTCTTTGCAAATTTCTGGACAGCGATGATTGACACCGGGATGAGAGGCACACACAGCAGCAGAACAACAGCCGCTTTCATGCTGACAAAGGATAAGACAATAAATAATGTAACCGGCGAAAGCATACTGTAAAAAAACTGAGGCAGATAAGAACCAAAATATGTTTCCAGCTGCTCCACGCCCTCGACCGATGCCTGGACCACCTCTGCAGTGGCAGCTTTTTCCGTATAACTGCTGCCCAGGCGGAGCAGTTTCCTATAGATCAGTTCACGCAGCGTTTTTTTAACAGATTTTGAAGCCAAATAACTCTCCCGGGATGCCGCCCTGGCGCAGCAGAATCTGACAGCCACACACGCAGCAAAAATACAGGCTGTTGTCACCCCCTGCTGTATAGTCAGGCTGTTCATCCTCAGTGCTTCCAGTATTCTACCAATTGTAAATATAATAATGATATTCCCAACCAGTGATATCCACTGCGCCGCAACATTTCCTGCAATGTGCTTTTTAGATTCCGGGACTGTATTGATCAGTCTTTTATTAATCATCATGATGTTTCAGGCTCCTTGTTAGTTATCTCAAATATTGATTAGTTGTTTCTAACTTATATTCAAAAAAATTAACAGTTAGTTTCTACTAACTGCATGCTTATTCTACACTACTATAATCTGTTTTGTCAATACATAAATCCTGAATTTTCCATTTTCCCGCCAAATTTCCAAAACCATGTATTGACAGGCATCAGCCCTTCCATCATAATTATAAATCAGATACACGCTGACCAGATTAAAGAAAGGACTGGAATCCTCCAGGTACTCTTATGAAATATATAAAACAATATTTTGGGCACATCCTTGCACTGACAGTACTGGACCAGGCAGTCAAACTTCTTATCCAATTCTTCTGGCTTACAATAGATACGGACTTAATCGGACCTCTGCTCAGGTTCCGTCCTGTCCATAACACGAACCTGAGCTGGGCCGGCAATTTCATACCGTTCCTTTCCGGCGTGGAGGCCACTGTCATTTTGAATCTTCTGTGCATTGCCCTGTACATCAGCTGCTACGCCTTCTATAGAAGCAGACAAAAAGAGCCGGCAAAATCCGCAGCTTTTATTTTCGTCTGCGGGATGGCCGGCTGTCTGTGCAGCCTGATCGACAAAGTTTTCTGGGGCGGCAGTCTGGATTTCCTTCAGATCCCCCGGCTTTTCACATTTGATCTGAAAGACTGCTATCTGAGCGCTTCATTGTGCCTGTTTGTTCTGGTGGGTTTAAAGCACAGGGAAGACATCTCCTTCAGGGAATATTTCAGGTGGATACTAAAACGCCGTTAGCCTGAAAGCATCCAGCCTTTTGGCCCTCACATACGCTTCTTGCAAAAACTTTTCTGCCGTCAGATCCAGATAGTCCCAGTTCATAGACTCTAATGCAGTGGCGCCTGTATATCCTGTCTGAGCAATCTTTCTCATAACACACGGCCAGTCGATACCGCCGTCAAACGGCAGCTGATGCTGGGAATGTTTCCCTCCGTTGTCATGTAAATGCAGAGCCATCAGCCGCTTGCCATACATGGATAATAAATCATCATCCGGATTGTAGTTGCTGTGATGGCAGCAGTCATAACAGAATCCCACACGGCCGTAATCCACTCTCTTCAGCACAGTCTTTCACACACTGCATATAACATTCAGCCAGGTCTTCTCCATCCGGATTGTCAGACCAGAGCTTGTCCTGGTTCTGGACCGGCGTATGGATATTCTCTATGATAAGCCCTTTTAGCTTAGGTGTGACTTCATTTGCTGTCACGGATATCCCCTGCCCCGGCTTGCGGCAGTGTTTTCTTTTTGTTATGATGAGTAAGTTACACAAAGTGAATCGGATGGAGGCCCGTAAAATGAGACTGGAGGTTGCGCAATTACATATTACTGCACAAATGAAAGGCGGAACGTTTAGCACTGTCGTCCAAAATATCTGCCTTTCTGTTGAAACAGGAAAACGTCTTGCCATTGTTGGGCAGTCCGGCAGCGGAAAGACAATGACGGCTATGGCCATTCTGGGCCTGCTGCCTGAAAACTGCTCTGCTTTAGGTCATGTGGTATGGAATGGCATCGATATTCTCTCCTTGAATGCCAGACAGCGAAGAAGTTATCTGGGGACTGATTTTGCCCTTATACCCCAGAGTGGGGCAGATTTTCTAAATCCCTCTCTGAAAGTTGGCACACAATTTCGTGAAGTTCTCCGGCGTGCCCGCATAGAGCGTTCCCTGCAGGGCACACTCATGCACCGTCTGCTTTCAGGCACAGGTTTTGATGACCCTGCACAGATACTGCGCTCTTATCCCTTCCAGCTCTCAGGCGGTATGGCGCAGCGGGTCGTTATGGCTATGGCTGCAGCGGGGAATCCCCATCTGGTCATCGCCGATGAGCCTACACGCGGGATCGACCAGGAAAATATCAGGGTATTTTTAGCAAATCTAAATACATTATTTAAAGATTCTGCCATATTACTGATCACTCATGATATTTCTGTTGCTGCCGCATGTGATGAGATCCTGGTAATGAATGACGGGCATGTTATTGAGTCCGCCCCTGCCCGGATATTGTTGCAGCATCCCAAAGCGAAATATACCAGGCGGCTGATCTGCAATCTTCCCACGGCTTATACCAGCAAAAAGGAGGCACTCATCAATGATGCTTAAAGCAGATAAAGTCACGAAAGCCTATGGTGGAAAAAGGATACTTCAGGATGCCTCGTTTCATATTGGCAAAGGCGAATTTGTCAGTATCATGGGAACCAGCGGGGAGGGAAAATCCACATTTGCGCGCATCATCTGCGGCACCGTAAGGCCGGATACAGGCAGCATTTCCTTTGAAGGGACACCCTTGTGGCATACAGGTACATACCATCCTGCTTCAAATTATGCCATTCAGCTTATTCCGCAGCAGCCTTTTGCATCGCTTGATCCCCGACAGACCATCACGGCCGCATTAATGGAACCTCTGCTCTTCCACAAAATATCCAGAAGCCGCAGTGAGGCACAGGCAAGAGCCCACGAATTGTTATCCCAGATGCATCTGGGTCCTGAATTATTTAGCCGGCGCCCCGGTGAACTCTCCGGAGGACAGGCACAGAGAGCGCTCATCGCGCGAAGCCTGACATTAACACCTAAGTTACTGATTGCAGATGAGGCCACTTCTATGCTGGACGTTTCATCTCAGACAGATATTATAAATATTTTCAGGACACTTGTGGAAAAGGAACACATTTCCGTGCTCCTGATCTCCCATGACCAGCCGCTGGTTGAGTCTGTATCACAGCGCATCTACCAGCTTTCACATGGAAAGCTGATGGAAATATAATTTACCAGGAGGAACCTATGAAAAAAATTTTTACAACACTGCTGACAGTTTCACTGCTTTTTGTTTTAACCGTCTGCAGCGCCCCACTCACACTCTCAAGCAAGGCTTCCGGCAATGAAATTGACACTTTTATAATTGGAACCACTGCTGAAATCACAACAGCCAACCGCAGTGAATATAATTTTGATGTAATTTCCGGCACTTTGTCACAGTTGGCCCCAGTCTATATTGACGGCGAGGGCAGCTACCATCCGCTGCTGTGTGATTACAGCACCAAGGACAGCAAGACCTGGACCTTAACTGTGCGGGACGGCATGGCCTGGCACGATGGCACACCTGTGACTGCCGATGATATTAAGTTTACATTTGAATATCTGGATACGCAGGGGGAAGAAGGGGGATATGCAGAACGCTTTACCGAAATCCGCGTAATCGACGACAAAACAGTTGAATTTGAACTTCCACAAGCAAATCCCCGTGAGCTTGCAAATATGGTAGTAGTCCGCATCATGCCGGAACATATTTATGAAGGCGTAGAAGATTATACAACCGTCCCCAACGAGCAGGCCAATATCGGATGCGGGCCTTATAAATTCAGCCGCTTTGATGCTGATGCCGGTGTGGTGGAATTTGAAGCCTTCACAGATTATCCGGACGGAGCGCCAAAGGCAAAGACCGTGACTCTGAAGCTGTATGATAATCCGGACACCATGTATATGGCTCTTAAATCCGGCGAGATCGATATGGTCTACAAATACTCAGGCGGCGTGGATGCAGGAGTTATCTCTGACTTGGAGGACAGTGGCAATCTGACCCTGATGCCTGTAAGTAATACTGCAAACAGCGCTGCATTGATCCTCAACAATAACACAGCGCCCGGCAATGATATTAATGTCCGCAAGGCAATCGCGTCGGCGATCGATTATGAAAAATTCCGTGAATTATTTGGCTCCGCCTACGCCATTCCGTCAACTGCAGGTTTTATACCTGAAGGTACATATGGCTATGTGGATACGCCTGTCCTGACCCGTGACCTGGATGCCGCCAGACAGTATCTGGAGGACGGAGGCTATACAGACAGCGACGGAGATGGCTTTGTAGAAAAAGATGGCCAAAAACTCTCCATCTCTGTCATGGTTCGTGATGACAAACCTGACCATGCCCGTTATGCCGAATTATTGCAGACAAATCTTGCTGAGATCGGCATAGAGATCACACTGGATGTGCAGGAAGTCGCCGCATTCCGTGAACTTACGGAGCAACAGAGATCACAGCAGGCTGTCATTACCGGCCTGACCGCTTTCGGCATGGCAAAGAACCAGGGGCTTGCCGCCTTATATCTGTGGGGAGAAAACCCCATGAGCTATGGACAGGTATATGATGAAGCATATAAAGCGCTGCTGGATAAAGCAGATGCCGCAGCCAGTATGGACGAATATAAAAAGGCAGCTGCAGAAATACAGGAATATTATGCTGAAAATCTCCCGGCAGTCGCTCTGTTCTGGGATGCTCACGTTCAGGCGTATAACAGTCGTTTCTCCGGTTTTTCCGCAGACGGCACTTTTGGCATCCTGAATGTGCAGACCTGGATGGATCTGGCTGAGGCTCAGTAATTATCTATATGAAGAAAAAAATTTTAATTTCTATTGCCTGCTTATTTATTATAATAATCTTTAATTTTATTCTCCCCCGGCTTATGCCGGGGGATACTGTGCTTATGCTCGTAGGCATGGATGAAGAAACCGTAACTGAAGAGCAGTATGCGTACTATCAGGAAAAAACCGGCGCTAACCGCCCGGTCATGGAACAGTTCTGGGATTACCTGAAAGGTATCTGCACGGGCGACCTTGGCTACTCTTACCATCATAATGCAGACATTTCAAGTCTGATCGCTGCCCGTCTTCCCAATACCCTGCAGATTGCCCTGCCTGCCATTCTGATCTCCTCTTTAACTGCAATGGTACTCGGCTGTATTATGGGAATGAAAAAGGGCAGCCCCGCAGAACATGCCGTTACTTCCATGCAGATCATATTTGATGCATTCCCTTCTTTTTTGCTGGGACTGCTGCTAATTGCACTGTTTGCATTCAAACTGGGCTGGCTCCCATCCGGAGCTCTGAATTCAATCCGCGTACCGAACGGTCCCGCTGCTGCCTTCTGTGACCGTTTAAAGCATCTGGTCCTGCCTGTACTGACCCTGGTGCTCGGCACAATTCCCTCAAAATATCTGATGATCTGTAATACTGTGGCTCTGCAGCGTAAAGAAAAATATGTCCTTTATGCCCGCAGCCGGGGGCTGAGCGACACATATATTGCATTCCGGCATATTTTTCCTAATATCTGTCAGCCATTTCTGACAATGGTAGGGATGAATGTGGGCTTTGTAGTATCAGGCTCACTTATTATCGAAAATATTTTTTCAATCAAGGGCATGGGGAGCCTGATCTCCCAGGGCATCACTGCGCGTGATTACCCTGTTTTACAGGGCTGTCTATTCGTCAGCGCGGTCGTAATCGTGATCACCACACTGGCCACAGATTTTCTATGCATTTTGGTTGATCCGAAGGTGAGGTATAAAGTCCATGAAGCGCAATAAAGCTGTGTTAATATTCGGTGCCGGAATTCTTCTCGTATTCGGACTATTTACACTGTTCCCGGATATCTTTGCCCCCTATGCCCTGAAAGAAATGGACAGAGCATGGCTCCCCTGCAGCAGTGCGCATCTCCTTGGAACCAATGACATGGGGTACGATATTTTAACAGAATTAATATTTGCCAGCCGTACTACACTGCTGATCGGCCTGGCTGCAGCACTTATTTCACTGGCGGTGGGCTCGGCTTTAGGACTGCTTGCCGGGTATCTGGCTGGATGGAAAAGCGGACTCATGGATGCCGTGATCCAGATTTTCCTGATGATCCCGATGCTTCCCATGGCTATCGTTATTGCCGCCTTTTGCGGAAAAAATATGTTTAATATTATATTGATCATTTCACTGCTTGGATGGTGCGGCACAGCCCGCACCGTCCGCACCCGCACAATGCAGCTCAAGCAGACGCCCTTTGTGGAAATGCTGGTAATCCTTGGAATATCGAAACGTCAGATCATGTTCCGGCATATCCTGCCTAACCTGCGGGAAGTGGTATTATCCCGCTATATCATGTCTGTGGCGCGCTGCATGATGCTTGAAGCAACCTTAAGTTTTCTTGGTATGGGTGACCCCACTGAAGTAACTTGGGGCAGAATGATCAACTTAGCCTATAAGCGAGGCGGCTTCACAAAAGGCGCCTACAACTGGCTGGTCATGCCCGGTGTGTGCATAGCGCTGATCATCATTGCCTTTTACTGTATCAACCACTATCTGGAGGCAAAAACCAGCGAGGTCTCCGGGGCACAGAGTTACTTAGAGTAGTTATTTAGAGTTGTTATTTAAATTAAGAAACGGAGCGAAAAATATGAAGAAAGATTTATGGGAAAAGTGTGTTTCTTTTCATGGACATTCCTGCGGCGGGCTGGCCATCGGATATCAAGTCAGCATGTACGCAATGGAACTGCTTGAAGCCGGAAGGGCAGAGGATGAAGAACTCGTGTGTATTGCGGAATGTGATGCCTGCAGTGTGGATGCCATTCAGGTACTGCTTGGCTGTACTTTAGGAAAAGGCAACCTTCTGTTAAAGCTGCGCGGTAAACAAGCCTATTCCTTTTATAATCGTAAAAACGGAAAATCTGTAAGACTGGTACTGCGTGAAACTCCGGAGAAGAACAGGGATGAGCGCCTGAAATGGCTGATGGAAGGAGACTTCCATGACATGTTCAACTGCAACGCTGCCCCCGAACATGAGCCTGAGCAGGCACGCATTTTCAAAAATTATACCTGTAAAGAATGCGGGGAACGGACAGCCGAAAGCCATATACATCTGGTGAACGGCGAATATTTCTGTGAAGAATGCTATAAACCGTACCGGAGGATTTATTAATGGGAGAATTTTTTGCAGATGTACATGCGTCTGCAAAAAGCCAGCTGGGCGGTGCATCCTGCCGGATCGCGGATACCCCCGAGATCACCATGCTTCGAACTGCCGAAAGCTATGAGGAATTACTGGGGCTTGCAAAGGCACTCTGCTGGCAGCTCCGGTATCTGGAGGCAATTGAAATTTATACACGCGCAATCGCTCTTAAGCCTGAAAGTCCTGCTGCCTACAGACAGCGGGCCGCCCGCTATATTTCTACACTGCAGCCCCTAAATGCCGTGAAAGACCTTCTGCAGTGCAGAGCTCTGGGCTTAGACCCAATGGATATATCCTACCGGCTGGGAATAAGCTGCTATCTGGCAGGTGACTATCATGAAGCCATACGGGAATTCTCTGTCTGCTATCCCCTCTGCGATGATGAAATGGGAATTGCTGTCATATTCTGGCACACACTTAGTTCATGGCATATAAATGCCAGCCCTAAGCTGCTTCACCATTATCATACAGGAATGCAGGCGGGACATCATACGGCCTATGAGCGCGTAGCGGCACTTGCCGCCGGAAAGGCTGGCTTAAGCACTTTGCTGGATGAACTTGGATCCGAAACCGATGATATGCAATTTTCCATCCTTGGTTACGGAACCGCCCAATATCTTTACCATACAGGCTGCGCTAAACAGGCAGACTCACTCATCCGGCAGGTACTCTCACGTGACGGGTTCTGGATAACTTATGCTTATCTGGCGGCCTGGAATGCTCTTAACATGACTGATTCTTAAGATCAGCAGGTTTGTACAATTAATGCACAGACCTGCTGCATAGTTCTTCATACCTATTATCTGCGCATCTTATTCCTTTCCTACAGCCAGCTCCCCCACCCATCATAATACTCCTTCATAATTTCAGGAGCTGTCTCATCTGCTTTTATCCTTTTCACCACATCAGCTACATAAGCCGCAGCAATCTCATATTTTTTTATTCCAATTTCAGGACAGGCTCCTGACGGGCTGCCGTCCTGGTGCGTGGGGTGGTCACAGTACCAGCTCACAGGTGTGGATGCGCCCCGGAGGTGATCCAGCCTGTGTAGGTTTTCAGCTCCCGCGGCATTCACTCTGTCCATATGGACCAGCTCAGGGTGATATGCCATGACCAGCTCTGTCTCTGTGCGGGCAGCATGGCCGTCATCGTCTGAGGGTGCAAAATCCCGGCAGCATTCTTCAATAATGTCGAAGACTCCTATCTTATACAAGGTATAATCCCTTTTCTCATATAACTGGGCCTGGAGAAAATAATCCAGAAAATTAATATTTCCGCCGTGTGATTCCAGAAGTACGATCTTCCTGAATCCATTCCTCCTGATCTCATCAACTGCCTCCTGCAGTAATTTCATCTGCAGTTCAGGCGATACAGCAATAGTACCCGGCACATGCCTGGCCTCATTGATCTGTCCAAAATAGTAATATGGAAAGATCACAAAGGGTTCCAGCCTGGCGGCCATCTCCGCAATAGTGCGCCCTATGATCATATCTGTCCCAAGAGGCAGATGGCTTCCATGCTTTTCCACTACTCCCATTGGTATCACGCAGACCCCTGTGCTTTTTACTGCTTCTGCAAAATCATCAGCTGTCAGCTCTTCCCAATACATATTTATCCTCCTCTGATTTCATATTTCCTGTTTCATATTTCGGCAATGGGCTTTTTGTACTCTTTAACCATTTTCAATCGTATATGTGATTCCTGTCATATAGCATATCCACGCTTCTGCATACATGCCTGAACGCCTTTCCCGCATAGCAGCTGACTTCCGGATCAGCTGCCCCTGCCAGGATCTCATCTACACAATCGAGTGTATCTTTGATTGTCTGTATTCCAATATCATCCATACAATGTCCGCTGTACAGTCTTCTTACCATGGGATAACGCTCTGCAAATTTTTTGACTGACCTGCCGTACTCCATGACACTGACACCGCCCTCTGTAATCAGCCAGGGGATGGGATTTATGGAATCTCCCACATAAGCTTCCTCACGGCTCCTGTTCACAAACACGAAGGATTCCCTTGTATGGCCTGGTACCATGCAGGTCTCAAGGCTTATGCCGCCCAGATCAAATACCATGCCGTCTTTTAACGGTTTCCATGTAAAACGGCTTTCTACGAGCATCTCTGCTTCAAGCCGGGCAAACCGCTCTTTATTTCCTTCCGCCGCAGCCCTCAGAAAATCCAGGCGGTCGGCCGCGCTTGTTCTCCAAAGTCCTTTTTCCATCCACTCACGCATTTCGTTCTCTGAGGCATAAATATCCTCAAAGTATGGATGGCCTCCTATATGGTCTAAGTGCACATGTGTTGTCAGCACTGTTACAGGAAGGCTGGTAAGCCCTGCGATTGTTTCCTTTAAATTCCCTGTACCACAGCCTGTATCGATCAGGGCTGCTGACTCCTTCCCCGCCACCAGGACCATAGAATTTGTAAAATCAGGGCGTATGTCCTCTCCTATCACCCATACATTTCCGTGTATTTTATTAATTCTGTACATAATCTAACCCTTTACGGCGCCAGCCGCCATTCCGTCTATTATCCTCTTATTAAAGAAAATGAAAAGTACCAGCATGGGAATTGTTATTAAAATAATATCTGCAAATAAAAGATTATATTTATTTGAAAACTTACCCATAAAATTATACAGAGTGAGCTGTATTGTTGCATTTTTATTTCCTGGAAGGAAATAAAGCGGATTAACAAAATCGTTAAAAACTGTCACCGCCTGCAGGATGACTGCCGTTGACGCTATGGGCTTTAGAAGCGGTGCTATGATAACTGCAAATATCCTGAATTTCCCGCAGCCGTCAATCAATGCAGCCTCCTCGATCTCCCGCGGGATAGACCCCATATATCCGCGGAACAGCATGGTTGTAAACGGGATGCCAAGAGCGATCTCCACAAGTACCATACCAAAGATCGTCTTATAGATCCCTATGCCCTGCATGACCCAGATCGTAGGCAGGATAGCCGGAGGGATCATGAGTCCTGTCAAAATACAGCCGTTCACAATTTTACTCAGTCTGTCCTTTCTTCTCTGTATGACATAACCTGCCATGGCACAGATGCAGATAAGCCCCAGCACAGAAAAGAAAGTAATCAGAACACTATTTCCAAAGGCGCGTATGATGAGATAATTCTGGTTGGAAAATGCTTCGTAAAAGTTTTCGCCTATGTGGAAAGTCTCCGGCCATGCTATACTCAGAGCTCTTGCATCCTTCTGGCTTTTAAAGGAGTTTATCACAAGAAAATACAGAGGTGTGCCAAAAATGAGCAGGGATGATAATAAAACAATTATATCTGCTGCTGCCAGCTTTACCTTTCTTTTTATCATCAAACCTCCACCTCCTTGCTGGTCAGATAGTTAAACAGCGGAAATGCGATCACTGCTATCAGCAGAAACATGATCACGTTTCCGGCCGTGGACAGGCCATAGAATCCGGCTGCATATTGTTTATATATGACCGACGCTATAGTATCTGTGGCAAATCCGGGACCGCCGCCCGTCATTGACCAGATCAGGTCAAATGTCCTCATGCCTCCAATAAATGCAAGTATTATAACTGAGTTTATGGAGGAGCGGCAAAGCGGAATAGTGATAGTGAAAAACTGCTTCACTGATGTGGCGCCGTCCAGGGATGCCGCCTCATAATAATCCTTAGGTATAGCTGATATCCCTGCTATATAGATGACCGTTGCCACGCCTACCCCTTTCCACACATCTGTCATGATCACGGAATACAGCGCTATGGAACGGTCTCCCAGCCAGTTGATACCGCCTATTCCCAGAAATCCCAGCACTTCATTAAAGAGCCCCTTTGAAGGATGCATCAGCGCGCTGAAAATAATCCCCACTGCAACTGTACTGATCAGATTGGGAAAAAAGATGATGGACCGCACAAGATTTTTTGTCCGTATCTTAGAGGTCAGGATGACCGCAAATAAAAGTCCTATGACGACCTTCAGCACACATGTGGCAGCCGCATATATAAATGTATTTTTAATTCCTATCCTCAGGGAATACTCTGAGAAAAAATCAATGAAGTTCTGCAGCCCCACCCATCTGAAGGAGGACAGGTCCCACACTGTCATACTAAAAAACAGAGATATGACAGTGGGGATGATGAATAATAAACCAAAAATGATCACAGCCGGAGCCAAAAACCAGGCAGAATAAATTGTTTTTGTCTTTTTCTTCATGTGGGATGCCGCCTATTCCCAGCCTTCAAGTCCCAGCTGCTGTGCCATCTTTTTACAGTCATCATCATATACGGAGGCTGCCTCTTCTGCACTCATAGAACCGCTTATGCACTCCACACAGATCTGGTCACAGCTGGCTCCTTTCAAAGCAGTCTGGAACTCCAGTGCCAGGCTGGTCCTGCCCTCATCAAAGTAAGCCTGCAGTTCCAGAACTCCCTGATAAGAATCCTCCGGGAGATCAACCCCTTTAATCAGATAGGGTCCGTCTGCTTTTGCATTTTCTTTAAAAATATCCATTCCTTCCTCAGATGCATAGAATTCCACAAATTTCATGGCTGCCTCTGCGTTCTCACTTTCTTTGTTCACATAGAGTCCGTTAGGCATCCATACAGTAAAGCCATTTACTTCCTCCTGATCCCCCGGAATTGGGAAAATACCAAATTTATCTGCGTCCTCTCTGGAATACATCATTTCTATATAAGAGAAGAACTGGCTCGTCATAGGAAAATGAGCAGGTGCATTTTCTTCCATCATCTTGTCAAAACCATCTGTGACTGTAGTTGCCATATAATCATCATTGAGATGTCCGCCCAGATCGCTCAGCTTTTCCCAGGACCTGAGAGCTGCGGGCGTATTTGCAAATTTAGCCTTTCCCGCTTCAAAATCACTTGCGAACCGTGGATTCTCAGCCTGTACATTATAGTAATCTGCCAGAAGTGTATACTGTGAGGACCACGCATCCGAGCAGCTGCCCAGAACTCCCACATAACCTGCTGCCTCACATGCCTCTACATTACTCATAAATGCATCCCAGGTCCTGGGGATTTCAAGCCCAAGCTCCTCATATATCTCCCTGTTGTATACGATTCCTCCCACGTTGCTGCTTGTTACCGGAATGCCGTAAACCCTGCCGTCCACAGAAACTGCCTCTTTAAAATTTTCATCTACATTTTCCATAAAGCTGCTGTCTGTCATATCTACAAAGTACTCATTTGGATTTAAAGCTGTAAACTGTGCCCCAGAGTTGAAAATGAGAAGATCTGTCATCTCACCTGCGGCCAGCCGTGTTTTTACAATATTGTCTCCATCGGATCCATTTGTTTTATTCTCCAGCTCAATCTCAATATTAAATTTCTCCAGAGCTGCATCTGAAAGCGCCTGCAGAGCCGGTTCATATGTATTGAGCCAGTCCTGGTCTACCAGAAGGCTTAAGGTGACTGTCTCATCATAATAATCTGTACCCGCTGCCTCAGCCGGAACACTGCTTCCAAATAAAGTGCCTGCAGCCAGTGCTGCTGTTAATACTGCTGTGATAATCATTTTCTTCATTAAAAAAACCTCCCTGTCTTTTATAACCTTATTATAGGGAGGTTTTCGGTATTTGAACATGGATTCACATGAACTGTTTCATGGAAATTTCTGCAACTGCTTTTTCGCATATTGCGTGGGCGTATCTCCCGTTATACTGCGGAACAGCCTGCTAAAGTAGAACTGATCTGGTATACCTACCATACCTGCAGCATCTTTCACCAGGCAGTCAGGATTTTCTTTAAACAGCTGACAGGCTTTCTGGATCCTGGTCCTCGTCAGATATTCATTAAACGGGACCTGGGCATACTTTTTAAAGAGCCTGCTCATATAAGAAGATGACATTCCAAAAAAATCACTGAGCTGCTGCAGTGTGATGGGCTTGTTCAGATTCTCCTGGACATGCTGGATGACTTTTTCAAAGTAAGCTTCTGTGTCAATCTTTTCATTGCTGAAACTCCCTCTCTGGAATGCCTCCTTGATATAATCCTCCAGCACCGTTATCAGTTCGTCCATGGATTTAGCATAGCAAAAGGTTTCCTCCAGATCCCCTCTGTGGTCCAACTCAACAGAGAAATAATTGGAAAGATCCGCCAGCAGATGGTTCACTGCAGTCTCTAATTTATATAGAGGATAACAGGACTTCTCATATTGCCCCAGAACCTTTTCAATTTCAAAGTTTACATATTTCCACTCCTGTCTCTGAATATAATTCTCTATTTTTGCCCTGTCAAAGTCAGCTTTTATATCTGATACCGGAACAGGCAGGCTTTCTGCACGGAGGAACTGGCTTTTTCCAAGCACCAGCCTCTGGTTCAATATCTTATACATCTCTCTGACCCTCTGGGGAATCTCTTCCACTTTAATGCCTGACATATAAGAGATCACAGTGCAGTACCCTTCTTCGGCATTCTTTTCCCGCTGCCTGTTTTCAAACGCAGGAATGCTCAGAAGCTCCTCAGGCCACAGATACAAGGCCTCCTGCCAGTCTCTTCCATAGATACAGTTAAGCTCTTCCATCTCGGATGCTATGGTGATTCTGCTGCTCTTTCCCCAGGAACCGGGCAGTCCGAGCTTTCTCACAAGTGCTATATGATAGCTGGGGAACGTAAAGAACCTGTT
Source organism: Murimonas intestini (assembly GCA_003148945.1). Taxonomy (GTDB): domain Bacteria; phylum Bacillota; class Clostridia; order Lachnospirales; family Lachnospiraceae; genus Murimonas; species Murimonas intestini. The sequence continues at coordinate 156,732 of QGGY01000006.1, forward strand.
CAAACGCATCTTATCTATCTTCTCTTCCGTGACAATGTCCTCAAATATTCTTGTGCGCTCCTTCATCTGTTTTGTCACGATAAGCTCCTCCAGCCGTTCCATCATCTCCCTAAACTGTCTGGGACTGACAGGCTTGAGCAGGTAATCCAGGCATCCGTTCTGAATAGCGCCTTTTGCATATTCGAAATCAGAATACCCACTTATCACTACAAGCTCCACCAACGGACAATTTCCTCTGACATCTGCCAAAAGCTCCAGCCCGTTTTTGCCAGGCATGCGGATATCAGTAAAAAGCAGGTCAGGATGAAGTTCTTTTATCATTTCACTGGCTGTATCTCCGTCTCCTGCCTCACCAATGACCTGAAATGCCGGAAATTTCCCCACCAGCAGCTTTATCTGTTCTCTTGCTGTGACCTCATCCTCTGCAATAAAAACATTAATCACCAGTATCTCCTCCAATCGCGGCCTGTATGTGTCTTCTGCCCCCATTATTCAAGAATGCCCCGGCATTCTTGCTGCGAGGCCCACTTGTTTTTTACTCACCGCCTATAGAGGCGGGAGTCTTATCTGCTTTCATGATGAACACAGTACGACTTCAGCCCCATCTTCACTGTTGTAAAAGTCCATCTCAAAATTAGTGTTATGCATCAGCAGCATTCTGGAATAGATATTCAGCAGCCCCATGCCCCCGATCTCCATTCCCTGAATCTGGTGCTCCTCCAGGATCTGATGTCTGATACGCTCCATCTCATCCCTTATTTCTGCCAGCACTTTTTCTTCAAAACCATCTCCGTTATCAGAGACTTTGATATACCATCTTCCATCCGCGAGCCACCCGGATATTTTTATCTCCATCACCTCATATGGGGTCCTATAGCCATGTGTCACACTGTTTTCCACCAGCTGCTGTATCACGATCTTGGGAAGCATCTTCTGGTATATCTGACGGTCTACCTGTATCTCATAGTGGAATTTATCACGATGCCGGTACTTAAGCAGCTCCATATAGCACTCCACGTAATCCAGTTCTTCCCTTACTGTAACGATCCGTCTTTTCGTATTTGTGGAAAATTTAAGCATTGAGGACAGGTCATTGCAGACTTCACATATCTCCTCATCCTCCAGAAGTGTACCCCTGTAGGAGATCACATTAAGCGTATTATTAATAAAATGTGGATTTACCTGGGCCTGAAGAGCATCAAAGCTGGTCTGCATCTGCAGCTCCTCAAGCTTCTTCTCCCTGATCCTGCCATCTCTGATACGGCAGATCAGGCGGTTGTATCCCCTGTTCAGAGCAATCATCTCTTCAAGCTCAGCCCCCTCTGGGAATGTATCCAGTTCTTCCAGGTTTTCTATGCTTGTCTTATCCATCTGCTCTTTTAAGTAATTGATAGGGACTACAAGCTTTTTGGAATAAAAATATAGAAATAGAAATGTCAGGAGGATCAGAACCAGGATCAGCAAAAGTATGCCTATATAAATCCCGCCTATACCTCCTGCCAGCTCCCACAGAGGCAGAACTCCATAAAGTGTAAGCCTGTCACCGCTGATATTAAATTCACTGCATGTCAGCATCCTGCCTTTTACTATCCTGCTCCCGCCGTCTTCCATGTCTGAAAGCCCAAGTTCCTCCATTTCTCCGTCCTCGAGCCCGGAATAGACTACCTCACCGTTAAAAACAGCTGTCAGATCCATATCATAAGAAAAACTCCTCCTAAACAGGTCCGCAAAATCATCCATAGAGATCTGGATCTCAAAATATCCTTTATTATCCCCGTAGATTCTTTTAACAAAACCCACTACATCCAGGGAGGTTCCTGAATCCCACACATCACGGTATTTTCCCAGGAACTGAAGGCTCTTTTTTTCATCTATCTCATAATTAGCCTTCCACCGCTCCCTGACTTCCTCCTCTTTCAGCACATCACTTGTATTATGATCACTTGTAACGAGGATACCTCCTGGGTTCACGTAGCTGACACGGTAATAATATTTTGTGATGTAATAGCTGTACAGGGCTGTTCTGATAACCTTTTTATATTTATTCCGTGCAGCATCATCCTGCGTCTCTCCGTCCCTGCTCAGGTAACGTATGGCAGAGAGTATTTCAGGGTCTGACAAAAGAAAGGTGGTCAGATGCTCCGCATCATCATACATAGCAGAAAAGTCTGCAGCGATAGAGGAACACTCATACTCCACACTTCTGGAATAATCCCGCCAATGCTGCTGCGTCACATAATACAAAGATCCCCCGGCGAATGAAAGCATGATAAGCATTATGATGATTATATATACCAAAAAAGTTTTTGTCCTGAATTTTATACTGAAGTGTTTACGCATTCCTTTTACCTGCTCCGCCATATATTTAAGCCTGCACGGCACATCCCCGTCATTGATTTCCAAACTCAGACAGCGGTGTATAGGCTATATCAGCATATTCATGGGACTGTCTGATCCTGTCCGCCTCCCCTTCTGTGATGGGAGTATAGCAGTCCTCTGTAAAGCCTGTAATACTATAAAACCAAGGACTGTCCTGGTCATACATTCCATCAAATATCACTGCTTCTATCAGAGAGAGCACGCCTCCTTCCAATCTGTAATAAGCATAATTGGAATTAAACGCCCCTCCCGATCCCTCATTCCCGATCTCATTTCCTGTACACAGATAATAGCGGTTCCGCTCCTGGCTGGAAGCCACAAGTGTGATCTGTCCTTCGTTTATTGTATACATCTCGTAAAACATTCCTTTATAACCTGACGGCAGATTAGCTTCCCCAATGAGCAGCTCCTCCACACCGTCATTATTCACATCCAGCAGTGTATATCCGGGCTGGGATGTATCACTGTAGTACCCAAACAGATAACATAATCCCGCTGCTGCATACTCCTGTATTCCCCATCCCTGAGAGATTCCCGTCTTATATTTCTCTATTATCTCTGCATAGGCAGGATCTATTGCTGTGCCTGCCGGCTGTTCTGCTGCCTGCTCCCCAGGTGCACTCTCCGCCCCTCCCGTTTCCGGTTCTGCAGTTGACTCCGATGCGTCTGCCTTTATTTCCGTACCTGCGGCGGCCTGTGCCTCTGTCCCTGCTGCACTCCCACTTTCTGCTGCCGTCTCATCCTTCTGTGCCGTCTCACCTTCTGCCGCTGTCTCTTTACCTGATATCATCCTGGTCACAGCATCTCTTCCATATTTGTCCACACTTGCACGATATCCCTGCACCAGACCTCCCATAACAGCATCCGTAAATTCTTCCGATGTATAATCAGCCTTAAAGACACTATCCTCATATGTATATTCCAGGGTCACATCCTTCTCTGCCAGCGCAGCTTTTTCCAGCGACTGCTGGAAATAATCTGCAATCCCCTCATTCCGGTAATTTTCCTGATGCTCCATGCAGTCCTGGAAAAAGCCTGACATATCAGGCGCGGTCACGGAATATGTGACTGTATTTTCATCGATTTTTCCCAGCTCTATAGTAACATACAGAAAATACTTTTCCAGAACATGGTCTATACTCTCCCGGAGCCCTGATGCCTCTCCGTCATCTTCCGGCAGTATTCCATTCTCAAGTTTACCGGCAAACAGATAATCATTGATCTCATAGATTTCTCCAAAGGTAAACTCTGTTATCACTTTCTGAGCCTGTTCCTTTACTTCTCTTTTTTTATTGCTCTTCCACAGTACGGTAAAAGTCAGGACGGCAATAACCGCCAGGCAGATGACAACGCTCCCCAGGATGATATACAGCCTTCTATTGTGATCAAACTTTCTTCCGCATGCCGTACAGAATTTAGCATCCGGCTTGTTCTGATATCCGCACCATCTACATTTCTTCATTATTATCCCCCTATCACGCTGTAGAAACTTCCTTCCGGAAAGCTGATCACTACCTCTGTCCCCCTGCCTTCCCCGGAATAGATTTTTATGTCATGTCCAAGCTTTAAACAGAGCTTTTTAGAGAGATAAAGACCTATTCCAGTCGCTCTCTTCCTTACCCTGCCATTTGCTCCTGTGAATCCTTTCTCAAATACCCTGGGCAGATCATTCTCTGAAATGCCGCACCCATTATCCTTTATATGCAGCGCATGGCCTTCCCGGCCCCCTGCGGCATAAAATTCAATCACGCCTGTTCCGTCTTCCACATACTGTATACAGTTGGCAACTATCTGCCCCAAAATGAAAAGCAGCCATTTACTGTCACTGTATACAGAAATATCCAGATCATGGAGATCTACCTTTATCCTTCTGGATATAAGAGGCTTTTTATTTTTAATGATCACTTCCCCAACCAGTTCTCGCAGACTGACTTTTTTGATAATATAATCTTTTTCCACACTGAAGCTTCTGGCATAATAGAGGGCCGTTTCTGTATAATTCTCAATTTTATCCAGCTCCTCCTTCACACTCTCCATAGCCTCACCCGGATTATTCTCTGCTGTCAGTTTTCCAGCCGCAATGGGAAGTTTTATCTCATGTATCCACATCTCTATATAATCTTTGTACTCTTCATTATTATATTTGTAGCTGTTCACGTTTTCTGCCATTGATTTTTCAGTAGTTTCCAGAATATCTTTTAAAATCCTTCCCTCTGTGAATCTGGCTTCCTCCATCACCTCAGGCAGCAGATAAGCCTTGTCAAGCTCCTCAAGACTCTTGTATACCACATCATAAAAATGCTTTCTCCTGAGAAAATCCACAAAGAGTGCTAAGATATACGCTCCAAAAAAAGCGATAAAAATATAAACGCTTACCCACAGGCTGCCACCATCAGTAAGTACAAATACCTCAACAGTAAAAACAGCAAACAGAAAAATCAAAAAATAGACAAAGTGGTCTTTCAAATAATCAATGAACCTCATACCAGCAAGTATCCCTGTCCTCTCTTCGTCAGGATGGCATCTTTTATGCCTGTCTCCTCCAGCTTTGCCCGGAGACGGTTTACATTTACTGTCAGGGTATTGTCATCCACAAACATCTCGCTGTCCCAAAGGCTTGAGATGATCTCGTCTCTTGTCACAATACTCTGACGTTTTTTTGCCAGACAGAGAAGTATCTTCTGTTCATTTTTCGTAAGCTCTACACATCCTTCTTTAACAGCGCCGCCCGCATCAGCTCCCGCACCTTTTACTGTCACTGTCCCTTTCGTGATATCCAGAATAAAGCTCCCGCAGTCTATCTGTTCCAGCTGCGGAGCCTCTTTGTAGACTCTTTTTAACACTGCCGCTATCCTGGCCAGCAGTATCTGCGGGTGGAACGGCTTTGTCACAAAATCATCAGCCCCGCAGTTCATGCTTAGCAGCTCGTCCAGCTCCGTATTCCTGCTGGTGATCATAATGACAGGAATATCAGAAGTCCTGCGCACCTCCCTGCAGACGAATGTTCCGTCTGTCCTGGGAAGGTTAATGTCCAGAAGGACCAGGTGGCTGTTTGATCTTAAAATATCTTCAGCCACATTGTCAAAATGCTTAAGCCCCTCAGTCTGGTACCCATTCTTCTCAAGAAATACTTCCAGCTCCCTGCAGAGCTTCTCATCATCTTCCACTATCAATATTTTCTGCATCTTAAGCTCCTCTCCAGTTACAGTTCCGCCCTCTACTGTTCCGCGAGGTGTTTACGTGCAAAATGCACGAAAATCCCGAGAGTTGCAGCGCCAAAATGCTGTAAACAGCATTTTGTGTGCATCTCGAAGCGTTGTTACAGGTCAGACGGGTCGTCTGACCTGTAACCCTCTCCATCGGACTGCTGTCACTTAATAATCATAATACTCTTCATCCCCGGCATACTCTTCATATTCGTTATATTCTTCATACTCTGAATATTCATAATCATCCTCATATGTCACGTCATCTGTATTTTCCCCTCCGATATATTCACACATCCACAGATTCTTGATCTGGGGGGCCAGCCGCTCAAAGGTCCAGAGCTGGCTGCTCCTTATCCTGCTGGCGGGGTCATTGACGCTGATCATTCCATCCTCATAACCTGTCAATACGATAAAATGCCCGGAAGTCGTGAAATCTCCCGGCCTCATGCTGCATATGACAGGTTTTCCTGCCTGGAGCGCTTCCTTAACTATCTCCTCATCCAAAGCAATATCTGTGCCTGCCACGCCGTAATCCAGGCCGCCTTCCCTGATAAAGGTCCACATAGTGTTCCCCTCCTGGGTGACATATCCATTCTCATCACTGTACTTGGCCATAGTGTATGGAGTAACATCAGTATTCCCTGTCAGCCCCGCGATCACCATGGCCATACATGTAGGCCCGCATCCGCTTACGGCAACTACATTATTCCCGTAACTCCCATATCCCCAGCGCTCATCCCACTGGATGAGCAGAGGGATCTTCCCTTCCTCGTAATCATCTTCGATATCATCTGCATATACCTGGCCCTTCTTTTCCGGGTAATCCAATACAAAATCAATCGCCTCCATGCTGTTGATTTCAAGAAGCTTCAGGATATCTTCCGGGTATTGATCCTTATTTTTCAGAATAAGAGCTTTCTTCGAGGCCGCAGTCAGGGTCTCTTCCCCGGATCTCTTTTTGGGGCCTGATGCTGTTTCCGGCTCCGACTCTGCCCCCTGTCCCGGCCCGGTTTCCTGACCTGACACTGGCTCTGCCTCTCGCTCAGACTTTAATTTCTGCTCTGGCTCTGCCTCCTGCCCTGATTCTGATTTCTGCTCCGCCCCTATGTCCTTCCCTGACTTTGATTTCTGCTCTGCCCCTGCTTCCTTCTCTGACTTTGATTTCCGCTCTGAATCCGTCCCCTGTCCTGACTCTGATCTCTGCCCTGAATCTGACTCCTGTTCTGACTCTGTCTCCTGCTCTGCCCCTGGCTCCTGGCCATCTGTATCCTCTGCTTTTTTCGTCAGGTCTTTATCTTCCCTCGCCGCATATACGCTTCTGTCATCATGGTCATCCGGGTCCTCAGGAAGACATGACATCAGTAACAGTACAACAGCTGCCAGAATGAACCCTTTCCCAAGCAGTTTCCATATCCCTGGCTTAGACGCTTTTGTATTTTCTGCTTCCTTGATACTTTCTGCTTCCTCGATACTTTCTGTTTCGTTAATATTTTCTGTTTCTTCTATTTCTTTTGTTTCTTTTATTTTTTCTGTTTCTATTGTATTTTCTATCTTTTCTGTCTCTCTTGTCTCCGGTTCTTTCTTTATCTTCATCACTTACCCTGTCCTTCTGTCTCTATTTTGCTTTTTTATGAGCTTTTATACGAGCTTCAATATATGTCAAAGCCGCACATACAGATATTATATACGTCTCTGTCCATAATAGCAACATAACACATACTGTATCCTATTTCAAAAGAATGTAAATCGTTTCTGTGCATCGCGGAGCGTGTTACTGGTCCCGGAGTTAACAGTAACTATAAATCTTCTTTCTCATTTACCCTTTATGCCGTATAATAATGATATCTGTGAAATCACCCTGTTTTTTCAGCTGTCAGAAAGGAATAAATGCAAGATGATACTTATTGTTGAAGATAACCCCAACATCCGGGAGGAGCTCTCCCGCTGCCTGAGCCTGAACGGGCATCCATCAGCCGGTCCTGCTGATTTTAACTGCACCCAGGAAGAACTTTTTGATCAGGTCAGGAAGCTCATGGAGGAAAACCCCATAGAACTGCTGCTGTTGGACATCAATCTGCAGGAATGTGACGGACTGAAGCTATGCAGGGAAATACGCAGTATCTCTACCCTTCCCATCATCTTTGTCACCGGCCGGGCTGATGAGACGGATGAGCTCTCCGGGATCCTGATGGGCGGTGATGATTTTATCAGAAAGCCTTACAGCATTCCCGTCCTCATGGCGCGTGTCAACAGAATACTGGCGCGGAAGAGCCAGGCCCCTGCCGAATCTGTCTTTGCAGGCTGCGCATCCCTAAATGTCCTTATGGGGCAGATTTCTGCCCACGGTGCGACACTGGAGCTGTCAAAAAATGAAGTAAAGATACTCTATTATCTTTTTCTGAATAAAGGACATATTGTTTCTAAAGATTCTCTGATTGAATATCTGTGGGAAAATAAATTTTATGTGGACGAGAACATCCTGAATGTGAATCTTTCACGCCTGCGCCGGAGACTGAAAGAAATCGGGCTGCAGGATCTGATCATTACTGTTCCGAAGCAGGGGCTGATGGTAGAAAGCTGACCAGACCATAAGTAAACGGACATGTCTGCTGACGCAGATATCAATAAGAATGACTGACGGAGGTGTAAATTTGTCTTTTGGAAATTATATCTATGAAAAATTGTTGATGATAATACTGAATCTGTTTTGTGCAGCCGCCCTCACCATTTACCTGCGGCTCCTGGGAAACAGCCTCCCGGCAGCAATACCCATTCTGGCTGTATGGTTCTTTATACTGGCCGCCGTGATCATGAAGGGCTTTTTCACACTGAGGAATAAGGCACAGCTTCTTAATAACCAGCTGGATATGCTGGACCAGAAGTATCTTATCTGCGAGATGCTTGGAAAACCAGAAAACGGCCTGGAAAAGCTGTACCAGCTGACGCTCAGGACAGCAAATAAATCTATGCTTGAGAATGTAAATAAGATAAGAAATGCCCAGCGTGATTATAAAGAATATATTGAAGAATGGATCCATGAGATAAAGACGCCCATCACTGCTGTTGACCTGATCTGCAAAAACCATCCCGGCCCGGAAAATACCAGGATCAGCAGGGAGCTGGCGCAGATAAACTATCTGGTGGAGCAGGCCCTCTACTATGCCCGGAGCGAGAATGTAGAAAAGGACTATTTTATAAAAGAATTTTCCCTTTCTGATGCTCTCGCCCCTGCTCTGATGCAGAACAGGACCGTCCTTCTGGAGGAGAAGATATCCCTCTCCATTGATGAAAATGACACTCCGGTATGTACTGATGAGAAATGGCTCACTTATATACTAAGTCAGATCCTCACCAACTCCATCAAGTACCGCAGCCCCCATAACCCCAGTATCCATATATATTCCACAAGTGCCGGCTCCGGGGTATATCTCACCGTGGAGGATAATGGGCAGGGTATCTCTCCTGAAGATCTTCCCCGGATTTTTGAGAAAGGCTTTACCGGGAGCTGCCGGAATAACAGGAAATCCACGGGTATGGGCCTGTATCTGTGCAAAAAGCTCTGTCTGAAACTGGGACTTACCATATCCGCAGACTCAGTGTTAAATCAGGGTACAAAAATTACCATAGGCTTCCCTGTGGGCGCGCTTCCGCACCCGGAGAGGCGGGAATAAGAAAACCTGGTTGGCCCGCTCAGCCCGTAGACAATATTGCTCAGGACATATTCCCCGTCATTTACAAATACTTCTATTATATTTCTATCCACATAGATCTCCAGTTCACACCGTCCCCCAAGGGGCGGTGTGGAAAACCTTGTACGGTATCCCCTCACGTCCCCAAATACTCTGCTTCTGTCAGCCATGAGCCTCCCGTCCTCCTGCCATAGGCAAAAACCGCCGATTGCCAGGCTGTCACCCTCAGCAAGTGACGTATTTATTTTAAACGGCTTCCCATAGTCTATTTCCCTCACGTCTGTTTCCTTCTTAAATACTGCCGCCGCATCTGGATGGGGGCGGAAACAGATATGGCCGTCCCTGTATTCCACAAGGCGCGGCAGGCTCATCATTCCGATCCATTCCTGCCCGTTCTCCTCCTGCACAGGTACAGGCATGCGCATCCATCCGATGATGGTCCTCCTTCCGGAGGCATCCAGCGTGCTCTGAGGGGCATAAAGGTCCATGCCGTAATCCATCAGCTCTGCTGCTCCTTCAGCCCTCAGGGTACATTCTGAGGCCTCAAAGGAGACAGGCAGGCAGACTGAGATATTTTCATATTCATATCCGTCCTTCAGATACCCCATGGGAGACATGCAAAGCACATATCTGCCTCCGCAGCAAAAGAGATCGGGACACTCCCACATATAACCGCCTGTGTTATCTGTATAGGACGCCGCATATTCCCATGCCCGACCATCCATGCTTCTGTAGAAAAGCAGCTTTCCCTGCATGTCCCCATCCTCATTCTCAGCCTGGCTGCCCAGGACCATATAGTATGTATCCCCTTCCTTCCACACCTTTGGATCTCTTGTATGGGTGACACTTCCAATGGAAGGGTCAGCAACAGGTGGAATGATCATCTTCTTATCATGGAAATTGTCAAAATGGTATCCATCCTGTGAGGTGATCATCACCTGTGAGGAATCAAAATCATCATTTACGGACAGATGGATATTTTCTTCATCGTATCTGTTGTACCTGACACCTGTGTAATAGAAGCTGATCCCTTCCTCTTCTGCCTGTGCGCTGCCTGAAAAACATCCGTTCCTGTCATATGGTTTACTGGGAAATAAAGCAAGTCCCCTGTGCTCCCAGCTGACAAGATCCCGGCTGACGGCATGTCCCCAGTGCATAGTCCCCCACTGGGGGGCATATGGGAAATATTGATAGTAGAGGTGGTACTCCCCCTTGTAATATATAAATCCGTTCGGGTCATTGATCCAGTTTCCCGGCGCCCTCAAATGCAGAAAATCATCTCTGTGCATATTCATTTTTCCTCCTGTGTCTTATGCTGAACTAAATTTAATGTGCTCTCCCTGCGTATGACAGCAGGCTCTACGACCCTGTGCTCAGGCTGCAGCTCCTGATCTGCATGACGTTTTTTTCTTGCCTCTATCTGCCTGACCAGAAGTTCCATGGCTGCTTCAGCCAGCCTCTTAGTATCCTGTCCCACTGTTGTGAATGGTATGATCGCCTCTCTGGAAGCCGGAGAATCATCAAAACCGATAATCTCATAATCTTCCGGCACCCTTCTCCCGTAACGCAGAACTATATTCATAAATATATTTGCATGTGTGTCATTTGATATGAATACTCCCTTCCTTTTGTCAGGATATTCCTTTTCAATCTCCTCAAACATTCTTTTCAGTTTGCTGTGGGTGTCCTCATACTCAAATCCAAAATTCTCCCTTAAAACCCTGTACGGAAGGCCGCTTTTCTGCGCACAGTCACAGAAACCCGTGATACGTTTATAATCCGGCTCCTGTTCATCCGGGAAGGAATTTATGTGAAACAGAGCCTGGCAGCCGTCCTCTGACAAAATCTGGGCAGCTTCAAACGCGCCTTTATAATTATCAGTCTCTACGCTGAAAATATGCTCCGCCTCTCTCTCTATGGCCACCACGGGCACATGATATGAGGCCAGCTCCCCGGAAGAGATCGTATGGCTCATAATGATAAGTCCCTCTATCTTATATGCCAGCAGTTCCTGAAGATATTTCTCCTCAGCTTCCTTCTTCTCATCCCCCAGAAAGACCAGAAACTTATAACCGTATGTCTCATATGTACCCAGGATCTTGTCCAGCATTTCTGAGAAAAATCTGAAAAACAGGCTGGGTATAATGATCCCTATAAACTCTGTCTTTCCGTTTGCCAGGATCCTGGCCACTTTATTCTCCTTGTAATCCAGCGCAGTAAGGGCATCTGCAATAATTTTCTGATTTTCTTCTGTAAGGCTGTCCGGATTATTAAAGTATCTGGATATGGTTGTTTTAGAAAAATTAGTGTAGGCGGCTATATCGCTGAATGTCACATTCTTTTTATTCATAAAACTCCTCCTTTTACCGCTCGGAATCTTGATTTATTATGCCAGTATAACAAAACCGGTTACTTTTAGCAATAATAAATTGTATTCGCCATATAGTTACCGGTTACTTTTGTGAAAACTATACAATTCAGTGGTTTATTTTCCATCTATATCTCACAAAATAATATTTATATATTGACTGGGTTTATACAAGGTGCTATGATAAAATAAGTTAAAGTAACCGGTTACTTTACCGGTTACTCAAAGAACAAAATAACCGGCAATATGCTCAGACAATTGTATTTTTTATAAGGGAGGGTAATAAAATGAGCAATTACAGATGTGTTAAAAAGGGATTGCCGCTGCTTCTGTCCCTGGCTGTCACTGCAGGCCTGTTTTCTGGCTGCGGCCTGAGATTTGGGTTTGCAAGTGATCCTGATGTACCAGGCAATGAGGAAGGGAAAGCAGTCATTGATACTTCTAAGGATGATTTTATCTACGATGATTCTCTGAGGGGCACTAAAATCACCATGCTTAATTCCAAAGCTGAAATACAGGTCGCCCTTGAGGAGATGGGCAGAGTCTTCGGAGAACTCTCCGGGGTCAGCCTGGAAGTGATTCCATGCGGGGACGATACGCCCTATACCAAAGTCATAAATATGTACAACTCAGGCACTCCGCCTACACTGGCAATCCTTGACCTGACAGACATTGAAGCTCTGTCTTCTGAAAAAGCGCTGGAACTTACGAATGAGGAATGGGTCAAAGAATGCAGTGAGTACGTGATGGATTTTGACAGCAAGGTATACAGTTTTCCGCTCTGCATTGAAGGCCGCGGAATCATTTACAATAAAAAGGCAATCGAGGATACACTTGGTGAAACTTTTGATCCAGACAGTCTCCATTCACTGGACGATTTCAGAGCACTGTTGGAGCGCCTGACGGCTGCCGGCATGGAAACCCCCGTGTCACTGTCTATGGAAAACTGGTCACTTGCAGGGCACCAGCTTCAATACCTCTACGAGACATATGACGGTACTTCAGATGGAGCTGCGCAGGTTACATCCATGTTATCTGACGGCAGCATTAGCCTGTCAGATTACGATCGTTTTGACCAGCTCTTAGATCTCTTTGATACTTTAAAAGAATATAACGTGGCCAGGCTGGACCCGCTGGGCGCTGACTATGACGAAATGGCAATTGATCTGGCCGACGGAAAGACCGCTTTCTGGTTCAACGGAAACTGGGCATGGCCGAACCTGAAGGAAGCCGGAGCAGATGCCGAAGATGAATATGGATTCCTTCCATATTTTATGGGCAGTGATGAAAATGACTATACAAATACAAAGATCCAGGCCTCACCTTCCAAACAGGTCATGATAGACAAACAATATGCAACAGAGGATCAGCAGGCTGCCGCCAGAGAATTTCTGAACTGGATCGTATACAGCAATGTCGGGCAGCAGATGCTGGTGGACAGCTGTGATATCATTCCGGCCTGCAGGAATAATCCAAACGAACCTGCAGATCCCTTAAGCAGAGATATCTACAATAAGATCCATGAGGGCCTCACATTTAACGCGGCAGCTATAGTTCCAAGTGACCACTGGAAGGTATTAGGCGACGCTATGCAGATGTATCTGGCAGGACGCAGCAGCAGAGAGGAACTCGCCTCCTCCATCCTGCAGTATTGGGCAGAACAGAAAAATTAACTGTAACTTATTCATGTAAGAAAAGAGGAAACGATATGAGATCTAAGAAAAAATTTAAAGACTTTTGTATCTTTGGACTGCCTGGCATATTTTTCTTTGCCGCAGTTGTCATAGTGCCTTTTGTCTACGGTATTTACCTTACCTTTACAAACTGGAACGGCGTGTCAGCTTCAAAGGATTTTACAGGGCTGAGTAATTTTGCCGGAGTATTTTCTGACAGCGCTTTCTGGCAGTCTCTGCTGCTCACATTTAAATATGTGATACTGGTAGTAATCCTGGTCAATGTGATAGCTTTCCTTCTGGCATATCTGCTGACACGGGGGATCAGGGGACAAAACTTCTTCCGCGCAGGCTTCTTTACGCCGAATCTGATCGGAGGTATTGTCCTTGGATATATATGGCAGTTTGTCTTCTCCAGAGTATTTGTAAGCATAGGAGATTTTACTGGTTTCGGGTTATTTAAGGTATCCTGGCTGTCCGATCCCAACAAGGCATTCCTGGCGCTTGTCCTCGTCTCAGTATGGCAGCTGACTGGTTATATGATACTCATCTATGTGGCAGGTTTTACAGGCATGAATGAGGATGTGCTTGAGGCTGCAGACATTGACGGCGCCACAGGATTCCAGAAACTGAAAAACATCATTATCCCTATGATGATGCCGTCTATTACCATATGCCTGTTTCTGACCTTGTCACGGGCATTTATGGTCTACGATGTAAACCTGTCGCTGACTGCCGGCGCTCCCTACGGAACTACTGAAATGGCTGCGATGCATGTGTATGAAAAAGCATTCACATCCAGGCTGTACGGGGTCGGACAGGCCGAAGCCCTTATTCTTTTCATTATTGTAGCCTGTGTCAGCGGACTGCAGGTATATCTCACAAAACGCAAGGAGGTAGAAGCGTAATGAGTAAAAAGACACATAACGCCATCGGCGGTACCAGAAAACAATTTACCAGAATAGTCACTATGGCCGTCCTGATCCTCGTATTCCTGGCTTTCATGTTCCCGTTTATCATGGTGCTCATTAACTCCCTGAAAGTAAAACGTGATATTATCAAGGACCCGTTTTCCTGGCTGTTTACAGTAAAGGGGCTTTCCTTCGACAACTTTGTAAGCGCTTTTGTACAGATGGATTTCCTGAATGCATTTAAGAATTCCCTTCTTGTAACAGGGGGAGCTACTATCTTAGTCACCATCCTGGCATCCATGACGGCCTACTATATCGTGCGCCACCGCAACAAAATTTCCACCCTGACATTTTCACTGATGGTAGCTTCCATGATAATCCCATTCCAGGCTATCATGATACCTCTTGTAAGTATCTACGGAGGATGGCTGAATATCTTAAATCACAGAATAACTTTAATAGTCTTACATACAGGCTTTTCCATGAGTATGTCTGTATTTATGTTTCATGGCTTTATCAGGGGCAGCATTCCCATAGCTCTGGAGGAAGCTGCCTGCCTGGACGGGTGCAGCAGCACACAGACATTTTTCAGGGTAGTATTCCCTCTGCTTAAGCCAATTATTTCCACTCTGGTCATATTAAACGCACTTGCCTTTTGGAATGATTACCTGCTGCCCTCACTGGTCCTCTCAGATAAAAAACTGCTGACTCTGCCGCTCTCAACCTACAGCTTCTACGGGACTTATTCAGCAGATTACGGTACCATCATGGCAGGACTGCTGCTGTGCGTCATCCCTATCCTGGTTCTGTATGTGATTCTCCAGAAACAGATTATAAAGGGTGTAATCTCAGGTGCCGTTAAATAAGCTTCAGGTACGCCCTTACAACTTTGTAAGTACCCAAATCTCCTTACACCTGTTATTATATTGACAACAGGAAAACATAAGAGCAATTACAAAAAGGAGTTTAAAATGGGTACTATTCTAAGAATTGAAGGACTTGAAAAATATTATGGTTCTAAAACATATGTGACAAAAGCGCTGGACAATATTTCATTTTCAGTAGAAGAGGGTGAATTCCTTGGGATCATGGGGGCCTCTGGAAGCGGCAAGACCACTCTGCTGAACTGCATCTCCACAATAGATACGGCGACAGCCGGACACATCTGCTTAAAAGATGCGGATATCACCACTCTGAAGGAGAAGGACCTGGCAGAATTCCGTCAAAAGAATCTGGGCTTTGTATTCCAGGATTTTAATCTTCTGGACACACTCACTATAGAAGAAAATATAGCTCTCGCCCCCGTCATCCAGGGGACTTCCCCCAAAAAAATAGCCGGGCAGGTAATGGATGTGGCGAAAAAACTGGGAATCCAGGATATTCTCCCCAAATTTCCCTATGAAGTCTCCGGGGGACAGCGGCAGCGCTGTGCCTGTGCCCGTGCTCTCATCGCACAGCCCAGCCTTATTCTGGCTGATGAGCCTACAGGCGCCCTGGATTCCAGATCGGCCGGAATGCTCCTGGACTGCTTCACCCAGATGAACCGTGAGATGAATGCAACCATACTTATGGTCACTCACGATATCTTTTCTGCCAGCTACTGCAGCAGGATACTCTTTCTCAGGGACGGAAAAATATTCAATGAACTTGTAAAGGGAAATAAACCACGGCGCAGATTTTTTAATGAGATCATGGACGTAGTGACACTGCTTGGAGGTGACGTATCTGATGCTAAGTAAATTAGCTCTTAGAAATGTAAAACGCTCCATGAAGGATTACAGTGTCTATATGATAACAGTTACAATTGCATTTTCCCTTATGTATGCGTTTAATATGGTAGTTTTTTCTGATGATATCCAAGGCCTGAACCAGACGCTGAGCAGCCTCTCTATTGTTATCGTCATGATTTCATTAATTGTAATCTTCGTTATTGCCTGGCTTGTCCACTATATGAACCGCTTTATGCTGGAAAAACGAAGCAGGGAACTGGGCACCTACATGCTGCTGGGTATTACCAACAAGAAAATTGCCAGGATGTTTATGATAGAGAATGTGATCATGGGAGCCGCAGCTGCACTGGCTGGTTTTCTGGCCGGTTCTATGATCTATCAGGTGCTCACCCTTATCATCATGAACCTGTTCGAGGTGGCATACACTGTACACGCCAGCTTTTCACTGCCTGCAGTGCTGCTGACTCTGCTGTATGTATTCATAATCTATGCTTTTTCCATGCTCCGCACGGGCAGAAAGCTTAAGAAAATTAAAATATGTGATCTGCTCTACGCGGAAAAACGCAATGAGAACGCTGTGCTGTCAAGTAAAAAAAGCCACTGGATACTGTTTGTGGTCTCCTTCCTGCTTCTGGGAACCGGCTGCGGGCTGCTGTATACTATATTCCACAATATTGCCCTGTTCTCCGGCGAAATCCTGTTTCTGGGGCTGGCGCTGCTCATAGGAGGGCTCTATGGCTCTTATATTACCCTTGCCGGCTTCCTGGTCAAGATATTTCTGGGAAAAAATGAGAAGAAGTTCCAAAAAGATAATATGTTTATCTACAGAAACCTGTCTGCAAAACTCAGGACAATGAGTTTCACAATAGGCACACTGGCTATGCTGCTGACCCTGACTCTGGCATGCACACAGAATGCCATGCTCTTTAATAAGTTTTTTGAACTGCAGAGCCTGAACCGCTGTGCCTTTGATATCCAGGTAACAGCCCCGGATCCTACCCTGCTGGCGCCGGCAGCAGAGCATTTCAGGAATACAGGCGCCATAAAAGAAGAACGGATGGTAACTATCTATGACTGCAGGCAGAGTTCTGTCTACGACAGGTTTGGCATCCCCAACTACATTGAAAGAGATTATGCAATTTCCTTCAGTGATTATGCAGCCCTCCGGCAAATGCTGGGTTATGAACCTGTTAAACTCCAGGACGGCCATTATATTATTCATGGAAGTTCACAATACAAGGACACAGCCAAACGTATGGAGGAACTGCCCCTCTCTTTAAATGGAGTTACCCTTTCTCTCCAGGCTGCCTTTGACGAACCCCTCTCCCAGAGCGGCGTCATCGGTGTAGGCTATATCCTGGTCCTGCCGGATGAACAGGCTGAAGAACTCTCTACTGTCCAGACCTCCTTTGTAATGACCTCCACCCGGCAGACAGGCGAGGAAGATTTTACCTATCTGTGCAGCACTTATGAACAGGATGATGATTCAGACACCGTATCATACGTTGGCTGGAATGTTAAGAGCAGGGTAATAGATGACAGCCGTGCCAGCATAATCATCTTTGCCTTCGGCTTATACTATACAGGACTTATATTTATATGTACCGCTGCAGCTATACTGGCTGTGCAGCAGCTGAGCGAAGCTTCCAAATACCGTTTCCGCTACAATATCCTGTCTAAGCTGGGTGTCACGGACGGCAAAATAGGAAAGATAATATTAAAACAGCTTCTGCTCTACTTCGGTATCCCGCTGCTCCTGCCCGTTCCGCTCTCCCTGTTTATCTCAGGCTGTATAAAGAATATCCTGCTGGAGATAATCACGCCTTCTATCTTCTGGTCTTCCATGGCTACGGGACTGGGATTATTCTTCATAATCTATCTGCTCTATTTCGCAGCCACATATATCGGGTACAGAAGGAGCATCTTAGGTTAGAGCCAGTTCCCTCTCCGGATTAACATATATTTTCCACAAAGCTTAGGGGCGGTAAACCACCACGGTTTGCCGCCTCAACCTTAATTCAGAAATGCCTCTGCAATCTTGCCACAGCGCATATTGTCTCTGAGCCTTCCAGACACTTTTCCCCTGCCACATCCCCAAAATATTCCATATCTTCAAAACCGGCCTGCCTCAGCTCCATATCAAATGATTCTCTGCTGAATATCTGGTTCCAGTTGTTATAACACTGGCAGTCGTCCTCTGAAATAATGATATACTGCTCCAGATAATTCCGGGTGTCAGGATACAGGCGGTTTCTCTGTATACATATATATGGCGCATCTTTCCAGAACCCGCCGTCTAAATACTCCACAGTACTGCCTTCCTTATATCCCTTCAGCTGCTCTTGTGTAAAGCCATCCAATATTAATATGCCGCCCGGCTTCAGTGCACGCTTTATCTTAATAAGCAAAGACCTTCTATCTTTGGGAGACAGCACTCCAAAATCACAGTATATGAGCGTGGCCACATCATATATCCCCTGGTAATCCATCTCCAGATAATTTTTACAGATATATTCTATATCCATACCATCCTGCTTTGCCTGTCCGGCGGCATACTGGATGGAACGTCTTGAAATATCGATCCCTGTCACTTCAAAGCCCGCCTCACAGAACATTTTATCATATATCCCGGGGCCGCAGCCCAGATCCAGCAGCTTCTTCCCACGGACTGGGCTGCAGATACTGCATATCCACTCAACAGAAGCTTTCATAAATGCCATATTTCTGGAGGCACCGTCAAAATCAGGGTCCAGATGCGCATCCAGCATACTTTCTGAAATATGTACATCATCCCAGAAGGGGGCTGAGGATGGTTCATATAGTTCAGGAAATCTTCTGGCATATTCTAATATTTTCTTATACATGTCCGTCTACCTCTTTATCCCTGTTATAAATGCCGCGCCTTCAATACTGCATACCAAATGTACATCCTCAAACCCTGCATTTCTGAGCAGCTCCATCTCATGCCCTGCGGTAAGGGGTATATCAAAATGTACGAATACGTTATCAGGTATCTGCTCTTTCTTCCGCTTAGAATCACATACCTCCATAAGAAGTTCTTCCTCTTCTTCGCAGCAGGCGATATAGTCAGCTTCTATATAGATTCCTCCCTGCCTCAAGGATCTATATATCTTTTTAAACAGCTCTTCCTTTTTCTCCGGTTTAAAATGGTGCAGGGATTCAAATGACACAGCCGCATCATAGATATCTGAACCCAGGTCATATTGAAAGTAATCTGCGCATATGGTATGTACATCTTTATGTTTCTGCTGCAGCAAGCCCAGCATATCTTCTGACATATCGATTCCTGTGATCTTTCCTTTATTTCCGGCTTTTCTTATCTCATCGATCTCCAGCCCTGTCCCGCAGCCCAGATCCAGTATGTTTCTGCAGCTTCCCGGAACGATCTGGCCCATGTACTCATATGCTTTCTTCCAGACTGCCATGTGTTCTTCATATTCCCCCAGCCTTGCCTTGAAGAAATCAGACATTTCCTCCAGCTTCACATCTTGAGTATCACTCAGCCAATTCTTCAATTCCTTCATATATGAATCTATATTGCTTCTGATTATTACTTCTGTAATTCCGGACAGTGCCGGCTTTACCATGACAAAATTAGTAAGCATGGTCCCCTTTCTCTCCACCTGCTGCTCCCTCACCATACGATATCCCCTTTTTTCAAAGAAGGGTCTTGCCGTGATTGATGCATGCGCAGTGATATCATTATCAGGATACCTGCTCTCCAGCATGCTGCAGAGGGCAGAAGCTACACCTCTCCCCTGATAATCTCTGTGCACGTACAGCCTGTCCAGATATCCTGTATCATCCACATCCCCGAATCCGGCTATCTTTCCGTCAATGAGGGCCGTCAGCGTATAATGCCGTCTGAATGACTCATCCCATGCATCTATATCCGGCTTTCCATCCGCCCACGCCTCCAGCTGCTGCTGTGTATAATGCCGTGCATTCACAGAATGCACTGTGTTATAAAACAGCTCTGCAAACACTTTGCAGTCCTCCGGCTGATATTCCCTTATTTCCAATTTGTATCCCTCCTGCTCCTTTTACCCCATTATACGAGTTCCCTGTCATCCTCCCAGTCTGTTCTCAATACAGCATAGAAACTGCAGTCTGCAATCCCCTGATTATTCACATCCGCCTGGCGCATTGTCCCTTCATACTGCATCCTGCAGTGCTTCATTACCTTTCCAGAATTAGGATTCCTCGGGTCATGCCTGCTCTCGATGCGGTTAAAATCTCCCTGGCTGAACATATAATCTATCACAGCCTGCAAAGCCCGGGACATTACCCCCTGGTTCCACCACCTGCGGCCGATGCAGTAGCCGATATGTGCCATCCTTGTATCATCATCCAGCCTGACTGCGCCGATACTTCCGATGGGTTCATCCCCATTTTCTTTTAGAATGACAGCCCACTGGTATTGCTCCATATTGTCATATCCTGCTATCCAGCTTTTTATTATGTTTCCCGATGTCTCTGCACTGTCATGAACAGGCCAGGTCAAAAATTTTACTACCTCCGGGTCTGAAGCCCAGTTCTTATACATTGCCTCTGCGTCATCTTCTCTGAACCTGCGCAGTACAATACTTTCTGTTTCAATCCTCTGCGTTCCTATATGCTTCATCGTCCACCCTCCTTATTCTCTCCCATAGCCTTCTCCCAGAATATTTCCGGGATATCCGGCCAGCTGCATTGCCCTGTCTCTGTCCTGCAGAGCTCCATTGCCCTGTTTAATACCTCCCCGTGTGAGATATTTCCTTTGCGCAGCATATTCTCAGTTATGCGGCACCAGGAAGGCGCCATCTTATCAAGACCTGATTCATACAGCTCTCTTATAACCTTCTCCACATCATATTCCAGGCTGCAGAATTCTTCCGACCAGCCCTCAGCTGTGTCATGGAGTATAAGAAACTGTGATTTTCCTCTGCTGGACAAAGGGACCCCCACTGACCCCGGATTGAGCACAAGCTTGCCGCCATATTCGATTCTGTCCTGTATATGCGTATGTCCGCACAAAATAACGGAAGTATCAGCCATGTCCATTATCTCATATGTCCTTTGGCTGTCAGGCAGCAGCTTTTCATTCACTTTATTGGGTGAGCCATGGCAGATAGTAATATCCAGCTTTCCCTTAACTGTGACCCTCCCTGCGTGCTGAAGCGCTTCAAAAAAACTTAAATCCCTGCCAGTCAGATGCCTGTATGTATACAGCAGGGAGCCTGTTGTTGAATCTCCCTCTTTCCAGCCCTTTTCCCCCGCCAAACGGTAATTCAGCCAATAATCTTCTTTATTCCCCCTGACAAAATAACATTCATACTGCTTATCCATATCATACAGTATCTGCATTGTTTTTTCCGGGTATGCCAGTTCCCCGGCGTAATCTCCCAGGAAAATAAAAGTCCTGATATTCTGTCTTAAAAGAAAGCTGAGGCATGACTGCAATGCAATATAATTTCCATGAATATCTGATAAAACCCCAATGTCCATCTGTTTTCCTCCTGATACAGCGAATAACTGCAATACTTATATTGTCCTGCAAAGGAAAGAATCTACGCAGCGCTTCATATCCTCAGGGAAGGGGGCGTTAAAACACAATCTTTCTTTTGTAAAAGGCTGGATGAGCGTCACCCCTGATGCATGAAGGGCTGCTCTTCTTATTAAACCTGCAGCGCCTCCCCCCGCACTTTTCCGCTGCAGACTGTCTGTCCCGTATAAAGTGTCTCCCAGCAGAGGGTGCCCCATATATGCCATATGTACCCTGATCTGGTGTGTCCTTCCCGTATGAAGCTCAAGCCTTACAAGAGAAGCCGCTGCCCTCATATGTTCTTTCTCAATTCTGTATTCTTCTAATATCTCGTATTCTGTCCATGCATCCTTCCCAAAGGGTGATACTTCCATTTTCATCAGCTCCCCCGGAATCCTCCTGACGGGCTGTCTGATCTCCCCGGATTTCTTTTCCGGACAGCCGGATGCCAGGGCCAGATATTCTTTTTTATAGATTCCTTCCGCCTTCTGCCTCTCCAGCCGGGAGGCCGCGGCCTGGTTTTTTGCAAAGACCATGATTCCTGACGTCTCCCTGTCCAGACGCCCCACAGGGCGTATCATAACATGGCTGCCTTTGTTTTCAAAATAACTGACCAGCATATTAGCCAGAGAATCCCCATAATGTCCGGGAGACGGATGTACAACAAGACCTGCCGGCTTGTCCGCCACCAGCAGGTCCTGATCTTCATACAGTATATCCGGCGGCACATCCAAGGGTACCAGATGTGCGGAGGAGGTGGATTCCTCCTCCAAAAGCACCTGCAGTCTGTCATTTTCATGCACTCTGCAGTTCACCCTCTGCCTGACACCATTGACACAGATGCCGCCGCTCCGGAATTTAGCCTGGCTTACCTGTTTTCTTGTAAGCCCCAGCCTTTCTGTGAGCATCTTTTCAATTGTCCGCCCCTCATCTTCATGTGAAACCTCTATCTCAACCCGTCGTTCCATACACACACCTTATTTTAATACACATATTAGGGCCATATGCCCTGCAGGCATCCGTTCCAATCTCACTATGCCAGTATCCTCTGAGCAGACTCCTCCATGAACTGCTTGCTGTACAGGTCATGATAATATCCCTTCTTCTTCAGCAGCTCCTTGTGTGTTCCCTGCTCAATGATCCGGCCGTCCTTCACCACCAGTATCACATCTGCCTGGCGTATGGTGGACAGCCTGTGGGCTATAAGGAAGGACGTCCTTCCCTCCAGCAGCTGCAGGGTAGCATTCTGGATCAGCTGCTCTGTCTGGGTATCAATAGATGAGGTCGCCTCATCCAGAACGAATATCCTGGGATCTGCCAGCACTGCTCTGGCAAAGGATATGAGCTGCTTTTCACCTGTGGACAGCATGTCGCCGCCCTCGCCTACATCACTTTGGTATCCCTTTTCCAGCTTCTCTACTACCTGGTCTGCAGATACCGCTTTTGCTGCCGCAATAATCTGCTCATCTGTAGCTTCCAGGTTTCCATAGCGTATATTGTCCATGACCGTACCTGAAAAGAGATGGGGGTTCTGCAGCACATAGCCGATATTGCTGTGCAGCCACAGCTGGCTCCGCTCCCTGTAGTCTCTTCCGTCGATGAGGATCTGCCCCCCGGTGGGCTCGAAGAACCTGCAGGCCAGATTTACAAGAGTACTCTTGCCGGCGCCTGTCTCACCTACGATAGCGACTGTAGTTCCTGCCGGTATCTTCAGGTTGAAGTGGCTGAGCACCTCTTCATTTCCGTCCGGATAATGGAAGGATACATCCTTAAATTCAATGTCTCCTTTTAATTCCTCCCAGTTCTCTTTCTTCGGCTCAAAGGAATCTCCGTATTTTTCGATTACCTCCGGCGTATCCGTGATCTTTGGCTCTTCTTCCAAAAGGCCCGCCACACGTTCTATATTTGCCTGCACAGAGATCACCTCTGCCAGGTTCCTGGCCAGCTGCTGGATAGGCTCAAAAATCCCTACCGCATAAGAAGAGAAAGCGGACAATGTACCAATCATGAGCAGATTATCAAGCACCATGTTGCCGCCCTTTGCCAGCACTACGGCTGTAGCCAGTGAGCTGAAGAAAAGTACAAGGGGAAGATAGATGGCTGAAAGCCTTGCGGCGCGAACGCCTGCCACACGCATTTCCTGCGTAAGCTCCTGAAACTCTCCCGCATTCTTCTCCTCAATGACAAGAGTCTTGGAGGTCTTGGCCCCCATGATCCCCTCATTGTAGGCGCTGGTGATCCTGGAATTGATCTTTCTTACCTTCCTGTTCCAGTTCAGTATGCGGTTCTGGAAATATACAGTCAAAACAGCAATGGCCGGAACGATCAGCATAACGATCAGCGCCAGTTTCCAGTTCAGCAGCAGCATGGCAATAAATACACCGATTACATAGGATGATGCCCACAGCATATCCACCATGTTCCAGGCGACAAGACCTGCAATCTTATTCGTGTCGTTCATGACCCTGGCCAGTATGTAACCCACCGGAGTCACGTTATAGTAGGAGAAGGACAATGTCTGCAGATGCTCAAAACACGCCTTTTTCATATCCCTGCCCAGGCGCATCTCGATCTTCATGCTTCCCCTTGTAAAGAAGATAACGCTCAATGCCTGCAGCCCAATGACAACAGCATAGGCCGCTGCAAATACGCCAAGCCCTGAGAGTGTCTTCTCTTCTATAAAATTATCAATGGCATAGCGCTGGAAAAGCGGCAGTGCGATATCCGCCAGAGCGCAGAACAAGTTCAGCGCAATAACCATAAATAATATACCTTTAAAATTCATAATAAAAGGCAGGACCTTTTTCCATATTTTTATGTCAAAGGATTTTGTAAATTCCTGTTCCTCGTAGCGCATAAGCTCCTCCTTTATTTCACAGCTGCCTTATTGCAGTATTTGCAGCTTTCAGGCAGTTCTTCAGAAAACAGCTCTTTTCTGTCTTCACTGTTCATCTGAATGTCATAGATGCACTTATAGATGCCATCCTGATTAATAAGTTCCTGATGTGTGCCCATCTGTGCCACTTTCCCGTCATCCAGCACAAGAATGCAGTCTGCCTGCATAAGTGTTGTGATCCTGTGGGAGATCAGTATCACTGTGGCTTTGCCCATCTCTTCCTGCAGGGCCTCCCTGATCTTTGCATCTGTCTCAGCGTCCACTGCGGAGAGTGAATCATCAAATACCATGATCGGGGCCTTCTGCATAAGCATTCTGGCTATAGCCACCCTCTGCTTCTGCCCTCCTGATAAGGTAACGCCTCTCTCACCTACTATAGTCTCATATCCGTGGTGGAAATTCTGGATAGAATCATCCACGCATGCGATCCTGGCTGCTTCCCTTATCTCCTCATGTCTTACCTCTTCTCTGGTGATCGCTATATTGTCCGCAATCCCTCTTGAGAAAAGGAACGGCTCCTGCAGCACCATCCCGATGTTCCTGCGCAGGTGCTCCCTGCTCATATCTGCAATATCCACTCCGCCTATGGTGATCCTGCCGCATTCAGCAGGCAGGTCATACAGCCTGTTCAGCAGGTGGACAAGCGTGGATTTTCCGCTTCCTGTTCCTCCCAGTATCGCAAAGGTCTTCCCCGCAGGGATAGTAAAGTTTACATCCTTGAGCACCGGATAGCCTGTGCCGTATGAAAAATTAATATGTTCAAATTTAATGTCCCTGTCTATGGGCGGCGTAAGTGCGTCAGCCGGGTCCTGCTCCTCCTCGGAGTCAAGTATATATGCGACCCTGTCGATGGATACTCCCGCCTTACTCATTTCAGACAGGATACGTCCAAGCCCTCTCACAGGCCAGATCAAAGTTGAATTGTAGGATACGAATGCCAGGAATTCTCCCAGGGAGATATCTCCGTTTACTGAGGACATGACACCTACACAGATAACTGTCAGTATCTGAAGCCCAGTAATCAAATCCCCAATACCCCAGTAGGCGCTCATAAGCCTCCCCAGCCTGATCCACAGGTTTGCAAACTTCTCATTCTTCTCGTCAAATCTCTGGATCTCAAATTTCTCACGCCCGAAGGCCCTGACAACACGCACTCCTGTCAGATTCTCCTGGACTGTGCTGGAGAGCTCTCCCTCAGCCTCATCGGCTGAAAGGAACCTCTTTGCTATCCTGGAATAGAAGAAGCCCGAGTACCCGATGATCACCGGGATGAAGGCCAATGCCACCAATGTGATCTTTACATTCATGGAAAACATGATCCCCATGTACAGGGCAATTAAAAATACCAGTCTGAACACTTCTACCATCTGGTTACACACAAAGTTCCTTATCACTTCCACGTCAGAAGTACATCTCTGGATGATCTCACCTGTCTGATGCTTCACATGCCAGGAGAAAGGCAGCTTCTGGATATGTGCATAGAGCTGGTCCCTGATGCCTTTTACAAACCCCTCTGAGCCTTTTGCCATCTCCATCTTGCTCACGTAATTACAGAGGCCGGATATAATGGCCGTCACCATAATAGCAGCGCCTGCCAGCAGAAGCACCTGCCACCCGCTGCCCCTCAGAGCCTCCAGATTCAGGGCCGTTATCAGCCAGCCCGGAAGATTATAAGGCTCCCCGCCTATGACCGAATCCACAGATATCCTGACGATCTGAGGCGTTAATGAGTTAAACACGGTATTCAGCATAGAAAATACTAATACCAGTACAAACATGTGCAGATTTCCTTTCAGGAACCGGGTAATCACATGTAACTTCCCCGTTTTTCTCTTCTCCATTAATTTTTCCCTCCCGTTTTCCTTCGTTGTGTTTTCTTATGGAGTCAGGGTTTTCCGAAGAATTCCCCTAATAAAAAGCGCCCCCGGTTAACCCAGGAGCGCATTAATACCCTATTTATCCTTCTATCCGCCACAGCCGCAAAGATGCCTTTTTTGCACGATATGCACTTCATCTTGGCATAATCATGCTTATTACTCTGTGGAAGCCAGTTAAACAGGCAGGCAAAATGTCCGCTGAATTTCCAGTTTCTTAAACGCTATTCTGTTAGATAATAATCCTGCCGCGGATGCCGCGTATAATTTACTAGTGTTTTTCATCTTGCCTGCCTCCTTTCTTTAAAATTAATAGTTAATGTTAAATCGTTTAATCAGTATATCCCACCCCTACTGGAAAGTCAAGTACTATAGCTGATGGCATTTTCCACAAATTTTCCAGTATTTTTTGTATAATGTAACGGGATTCCTGCTTATGGAAGGATATTCCCTGCTGCCATATAGATCCTGTACCACTCTTCCCTTGTCAGGCGGATATCTGCTGCCTGCGCTATTTCCTCCAGCCTTCCGGCATTCATAGTGCCTGAGACTATCTGGATCCCCGCAGGGTGGCGCAGTATCCATGCCGCCGCTATTGTAGTTGCGCTGACCCCATAGTTTTCTGCTGTCTCATCTATCACCTTGTTGAGTTTTGGATATTTCTCACTTCCAAAAAAGACACCGTCAAAATAACCATACTGGAACGGCGACCACGCCTGTATAGTGATATCATTCAAACGGCAGAAATCCAGAACACTTCCATCCCTGTCTGCAGCCGCGTCATCCTCCATATTCACATGAATGCCCTGGGTTATCATACCTGCATGGCATATCCCAAACTGCAGCTGATCTACAGCCACAGGCTGTTTTACATATTTCTGTAGCAGCTGTATCTGCATGGGCTTCTGGTTGGATACGCCAAAGTGCCTCACCTTGCCTGACTGCTCCAGGCTGTCAAAGGCTTCAGCCACTTCCTCCGGCTCCATCAGCGCATCAGGGCGGTGGAGAACAAGAACGTCCAGATATTCTGTATCAAGTCTCTTCAGGATCCCGTCCACGGATTCCAGGATATATTTTTTAGAAAAATCAAATGCTACTCCCGGACGTATACCGCACTTTGACTGCAGGATCATCTTCTCCCTTTTCCGGCTGTCCATATGTACAGCTTTAGCAAACAGCTCCTCACATGCCCCTTTTCCATAGATATCGGCATGGTCAAAGAAATTCAGCCCAAGCTCCATTGCGCCATTTATAAATCTCTCAGCCTCCCTCTCCTCCAGCCCATTTAACCTCATGCATCCCACGGCAATTACAGGTACCTGGGCTTTAGTCCTTCCAAGATTCATAGTTCTCATTTTAATTCTCCTTCTCTTTTATATCACTCCACTGTTTTATATGTGAGACTGACATCTTTATAAAAATATCTGTAGAAATCATCAAAAACGGAATGCTCAGCCGTCCCGCCCTCAGGATCATTTAAAAGGCGCGCCGCACACTCCAGATACTGGTCAAAATACCCGCAGTCCAAAGGTACTGCATGATGCCCCGGATAGATTTTCTCTATCTGCCTTTCCCTGGCCTTCAGCTTTCTGACAGTGTCCGCAAAACCGGATACCGGCACAGATTCCGGGAAAGAGAGCATAACACCCAAGTGGCAGATTGTATCCCCTGAAAACAGCTGGCGCGCATCTTCATCCAGAAAACAGACGCTGCCCCCTGTATGCCCCGGTGTATGGATCACTTCCAGTTTTCTGCCGCCCAGCTCTATCATCTGGCAGTCCTGAAGGGGCCGGGGCTCACTCTGGTCTCCCAGACAGATTATACTCTGCAGTTCTTCCTCAGTCAGTACCAGCCCTGCGTCCCCGGCAAGGCTCCTTATTTTCTCCCTGTATGCCTGGCTCCTGTGCTGCCCGAGCACCTCCCTGTCAGAGGGATGCATGTATATTGTATCAAATTCCTGGTTGCATCCCACATGATCCAGGTGCCCGTGGGTGTTCAGGACGATCACAGGCCTGTCTGTCAGGGCAGACACGACCCGGGAGAGCCCGGGCTGCCCCATTCCCGTATCGATCAGGGCCGCCCTCTCCTTTCCCTGGACAAGATACATATAATCCTGAAAGATATCTGTTATCCGCCAGGTATCTTTATCTACCGGAGTTACAGTATAACCGTTCACTAATGCTGCCGTCTCTGCCATTCTTTTAACCTCACCTCTCTGTACTTACTTCTATCTCATCAAATACCTGATATACTTTTCCTGCTATCTCAATATCAGCTGCCTTCACTCTCGTCCTGTTTTCTATCTTCACTGATTCCTTTGTCACTGTAAAGAAAAGATCCTGCCCATGCCAGTTCAGATGGAAAGAAAGTTTCCTCCACTTCTTGGGCAGGCTTGGACGTATCCTCAGATTTCCTTCAAGGACGCGCACTCCTCCGAATCCGAATACTACAGACTGCCAGATGCCTCCGATAGATGCAGAATGGATTCCTCCGTCTGAGCTCTTCATGAAGGGTCCCATATCTATATTCAAAGATTTCTGGTACAGGCTGTAGGCCATATCCCTGTCTCCGATATCATTTGCCAGTATACAGTGTGTAGAAAGTGACAATGATGAATCGTGAAGCGTCCTGGGCTCATAATAATTCCAGTTGGCCTTTTTCACTTCATCTGTGAAATAATTCTCCAGCAGATAGAACAATATCATTATATCAGCCTGCTTTGAAACCTGCAGCTTGTTAATCTGCTCAGCATTATAATCCCTGTAGATGAGCAGCACCTCTTCCTGCTCTTTATATTTTGTCAGGTCGATATCCTCAAGGGTAAGGTAAGAAGCATCCTGGGGAATGACAAGATCTGCTCCCGGCTGGGGCAGATATATCTTTCCGGCCAGTTCCCGCCACTTTTCATAATATGACTCCAGGTTAAGCTTCTCTGACAGTTTCCCAAGAAGCCCCGGCTTTTCCTCTGACAGCTCTTCATAGCAGCTGACAGCTTTGTTCAGATTCCACCAGGCCATATAATTTGTGTAGGCATTGTCGTTTACATGCTCTTTATATTCATCAGGGCCAATCACATTATTGATGTGGTATTTCCCGTCATCTGCACTGTACTCCAGCCTGGAGGCCCAGAACACTGCCGTGTCAAACAGAAGCTCATACCCATAGTCATCCATGAAGGCCTGGTCCCCTGCCGCCTGATAATACTGCCACATGGCAAACACTACGTCTGAGGTGATGTGCTGCTCAATCTTGCCTGACCAGATAGTCTGAGGCCTGCCTGTCACTATGTCCACATCCCCGAAAGCAGGCGTCACCTCACCGTCATCATACCATGCCGATTCCCATGGAAACTGCGCCCCTGCGTAACCATTCTCCTGCGCCTTCTTGTGTGCACCCGGAAGTGTAAGGTAGCGGTATTTCACAAGCTTCCTGGCTGTTTCAGGAAAAGTGAAGGTGAAATAAGGAAGCACAAAAATATCTGCATCCCAGAATGTATGTCCCTTGTATCCCTCACCTGAAAGGCCCTTTGCCCCGATATTCATCCTCTCATCGTGAGCCGGCGTCATTACTGCCATATGGTACTGTGCAAAGCGGACCGCAAGCTCATCCAGCTCGTTTTCAGAATCAATACTTATCCTGGCCCGGCTCCACACCTTTTCCTCCCAGGCAGCAGCACTTTCTCTGGCCAGGATGTCATAGCCGCATTTAAGCGCCTCCTGAAGTTCACGCACAGACTCCTCCTGAAGCTCCTGCACCGTCCGTCCTGCGTGCTCTAAATCCCTCAGCGTATGGACATTTGATATCTTTTCAAAAGTAACTGTCTCATCCATGGCTGCATCCCACTCATAATCACAGTATACATGGCGCCTTCCCATACCTATTCGGCCTTCTTCGCCGCTGCCGAAGCCCTCCCGCTTCACAGCCGAATTTGTCACAAAGGTGATGCCGCTCTCAGTTGTCCTTGAGACGTACTGCATATATTTATGGTCATAGAATCTCTTCTCACCCTCTGAAAAATGCTGTGCGCCGCTGTTCGTCACCTGCCCGTCAATACCGGTACGGAGACGTATCTTCATATCTCTGTTAAGGGGCGTGATACTCACCTGCTGCGCTATGACATGCATCCTTTTCATGGACACGATCCTCTTAAAAGTCAGGCGGACCCTTTTGCCCCTGGGAGAGATCCAGATGACATTCCTGACAAGCTCACCTGTCTTCAGGTTCAGGAACCTCTCGTAATTCTCTATGCGCCCTGATTCCAAGCTGAAGCGCTCGCTTTTTAAATGCAGCTCCATAGATGTCACATCAGCAGCATTAGGCAGTTCTGTAACCTCAGATTCGTCAAATTTATTAAACGTACCTGCGATAAATAAATCCCTTTTCTCATTTACATACTCTTCTTCAAGTGCGGAGCGCAGCCCCATATATCCATTCCCCAGACACATGACAGACTCGCATTTTCCCAGGCTCTCAGGTGTGAACCGGTCCTCCGCCAGAATCCACTGTTTCGCCCTCTCATAATTCATCGCCGTATCCATACCGTTTCTCCTTTCGTCTTCCTGCAGCGCCTAAATACAGGTATAGCTTCCAGCCCGCCCCTTAAGCCTCATACCTGAAGCTCAAGAGCCGGACCGGAAGCATCCCTGCCAGCCGGGCACTTTTTTGTGCCTGTATCTTTACTATGTGCAGACTTAGCTGCTGTTATTCAAAATCTACTGTCTGATTCAGTTCTGCTGACCGGAAAATAGCTTCCATCAGCTTCAGGACACGGAGCACTTCCTCATTTTTGACGATCTGCTCTGCATCTCCTGATATAGTCCCCATTACATTCCTGTAATAGTCCCGGATGTCACTGTGAACTACCGGGAGCGGTTCTGTGCAAATCGTATCCTCGGTCCTGGGTGCCATAGTCTTTGTCAGCCCTGCCGCTGTCTTCACCGGAACTGCATCATTCTTGTCCCAGTTTGTGACACGTACCACCTCGCCGCTCAGATCCCAGTCACGCACAACTGCGCTTCCGTCTCTGCCCAGCACGTACCACCGGGGAAGGTTTATGAAATTGCTGGTTCCTACCTCAAGCATAAATACAAGACCGTTTTCAAAGAAAAGTGTGGCTGTGAATCCATCGTCTACCACTTCATTTGTAACGTTTGTAAGTTCAGCATATACCTTTTTTACTTTTCCGTCAATCATCTGCAGAGCCTGATCCAGGATATGCACACCCCAGTCCAGGACCATGCCGCCGCCATGTTCCCTGCAGCCTCTCCAGTCTCCCGGGATTCCCCTGGAGCCGTGGACTCTGGACTCGATCTTGAATACCGGTCCCAGCATTTTCTGCTCCAGTATATTCCTCACTGTCAGGTAGTCCTCATCCCATCTGCGGTTCTGATGTACAAAAAGACGCGCTGTCTTCTGTGCTGCCATCATTTCTTCAAAATCCTTTGATGTGATGGCAGCCGGCTTCTCACAGACCACATTTTTTCCCGCCTGCAGTGCCTTTATCACAACTTCCTTATGAACGTCGTTGGGAGTCGCGCAGAGGATCAGATCGATCTCACTGTCTGAGAGCACCTCTTCCAGGCTGCTGTAGGCATAGAGGCCGCACTCCTTTGCAAATATCCTGCGTTCTTCCTTGATGTCATATATCCCTTTTACACGGAGATGGTCAATCGTCTCCACCAGTTCTCTGTGCCAGTTTCCCATGCCTCCAAATCCAACTATAGCCATGGTAAAATCCCTGTCTGCCACTTTTACGTTCCTCCTTGCCCAGATCCCGTCTCGGTATCCGGTCCTATAGTATTATGCCCAGTACATTTCTCCCGGGTCTTCAAATATAATGATCTGCTTTAATGCTTCGATAGATTTCACAAGCCCTTCATTCTGGCTCATAAGCCCGTCCTCATGCTCAATGCTGATGACATGGTCATATCCCACCATGCGCAGCTCAGAGATGAGCTTTTTCCAGTACCCCATATCATGGCCATATCCGATGGAACGGAAGAACCAGGAGCGTTTCAGAGCGTCTCCGTAATAGGAAGTATCCAGCACGCCGTTGATCCTGCACATATGCTCATTGATCTGAGTGTCCTTTGCATGGAAGTGGAAGATGGCATTTGCCTCACCCAGAACACGCACTACTTCGATTGGATCCATCTGCTGCCAGAACAGGTGGCTCGGGTCTAAATTTGCACCGATCTCCGGGCCCACCGCTTCCCTTAAACGGAGAAGGGAATGTGTATTGTAAACACAGAATCCCGGATGAAGCTCAAGAGCTATCTTATCTACGCCGTGAGCCTTTGCAAATGCCACCTTCTCCTTCCAGTATGGGATCAGCACTTTCTCCCACTGCCACTCCAGGATCTCACTGAAGTCTTCCGGCCAGGAGCATGTCACCCAGTTTGGCTTCTGGGCCATTTCATCAGAACCCGGGCAGCCTGAGAATGTATTCAGAATAGAAATACCCATTTTCTCACAGAGCAGGATAGCATCTGTCAGGTCCTCATCAAACTTTTTGGCTGTCTCTTTATCAGGATGGATCGGGTTCCCATGACAGCTGAAACCGCTGATGGTCAGGTTATGCCTCTCAAGAGTATCTTTAAACTCCTGAAGCTTTGCCTCGTCATTTAATAAAACCTTCGGGTCGCAGTGTGCTTTTCCCGGAAAGCCGCCGCATCCTACTTCTATCATCTGAACGCCATGTCTTTCCAAATATGCACATGCTTCTTCGAAAGACTGGTCATTAAGTACCGGATTAAATACTCCTAATTTCATTTTTACTTCCTCCTGCTATAATAGTTATTTCTCGTCAAAATATACTGGTTTTCCTGTCCTGGCAGACTGGTAGATCGCTTCCAGGATCTGTGTGACTACAAATGCCTGCTCCGGCTTTACAACCACGTCTTTTCCATTCATGACTGCATCATAGAATACCTGCTGCTCGATCACATCAGGGTTCTCGCCCTTGCCGTCATAGAAGGCCACGCCTGCCGGATCCAGCTCCGGTTTCTCCACGATCTGCTTATTGTATTTGACAGAATTGATGCGCAGTCCGTCTTTCATATCAGCTCCTGCTTTTGTACCGCAAAGTGTTGTCTTCGCCTCATCCACCTCCAGGCTGTTCAGCGCCCAGGCAGATTCCAGCATGATCGTTGCACCGTTCTTCATTTTAATAAAACCGAATGCGGAATCCTCTACTGTATACTTCTTGGGATCCCAGTCACCCCAGGCATTGGCTGTCTCAGTCTGGTCGCCCAGCTTCTTATATACAGAGCCCATCACTGATTCCGGCTGGTAGTTATCCATCATCCAGAGTGTCAGGTCAAGTGCATGTGTGCCGATATCGATAAGCGGGCCGCCTCCCTGTGCTTCCTCATCCAGGAATACTCCCCATGTGGGGACAGCGCGGCGCCTGATTGCATGAGCCTTAGCCACATAAATATCACCCAGGTCACCATTGTCGCAGGAACGTTTCAGATAAGTGGAATCCGGACGGTATCTGTTCTGGTAACCGATAGTCAGGACCTTTCCCGTCTCTTTAGCTGCATCCAGCATTGCCTTGGCATCAGCTGCTGTCTTAGCCATAGGCTTTTCACACATAACATTTTTTCCCGCATGAAGGGCGTCGATGGTGATCGTGCTGTGGGCTTTATTAGGAGTCAATACATAAACTGCATCCAGATCTTCCTTGAGCATCTCTCTATAATCTGTAAAAATCTTAGCATTCGGCCAGCCGTATTTCTCTCTGTAATCAACTGCTCTCTCCTCGATCAGGTCACAGAATGCAGCAACCTCTATATTTCCCTGTTCTCTGATCGCCGGAAGATGTTTTCCTCTTGCTATTCCACCGCAGCCTACAATTCCTACTCTCATTTTTTTGTCCATTTTAAATTCTCCTTAATTATTTTTTATCATTTCAGCGATACTTTCGCGGCTTTTTATCCCGCCCTTGCCTTTTTCTCCTGCATCTCTTATAATTGCATTATATCCATCTTAAATTGATATTTCTTGCAAAATATCTCCTTTGGATAGCATTATTTCCACCATCAGGAGGCACCTAATGAAAAGTGAAGGTACACTTGCTGTAGATAAGCAGCTGCATGAAATAAAACCACACGGAACGGCCCTGTTTTCCTTTGCCACTTACCGTATGATCAATCCCTCTGACACGCTTTTTGTCACTTCCCACTGGCACCGAGAGGTAGAGATCCTCTGCTTCCAGAAGGGATGTGCCCAGGTCCTTCTCAGCGGACGGGAATATCCTGTAAAAGCAGGTGACATCCTGTTTGTGAACCAGGGGGAGCTGCACCAGATATCCTCCACTGATCCCGGCCTGCTATACCATGCGTGTGATTTCCCTCTGGATTTCTTATGCTTCGCCGGATATGACTACGCCCAGAGCAATTATCTGGATCCGCTCTCAGACAAGGAGCTGTTTTTCCCCACACTGCTTTCCCATGATTCCCTTGCTGCTGTTCCAGTATACGAGGAGCTTCTGGATATCATTGAAACTTTTGACAGGAAACTGCCGGGATATGAACTGCGGGTCAAGGCTTCCCTTCTGAAAATCATCAGCTGTCTGATACAGAACAGACTGCTTCTGACCACCGAGGAGATGGGCAAGAAAGCAAATGCCGGAAAAGACAGGCAGCTGAAAGAAATCGTTTCCTATATCCAGGAACATTACGATGAAAAGCTGTATCTGGAGGATATTGCTGATGCATTCCACATGTCAGGCAAATATTTTTCACGGTATTTTAAGCAGAACTTTGGACGGAATTTTGTAGAGTACCTGAACAATTTCCGGATTGAAAAAGCCTGCACAAGGCTGGCCTCCACAGATATGACTATACTTGAGATCAGCCTGCTGGTGGGTTTTGATAACCTGAGCTATTTTATCAGAAAGTTCAAGGAGATTACTGGATTTACACCCTCATCCTACAGGGATTTTGTGACCAGTAACACGCTTCGCGGGACGGTGACGTGTGAATAGTAACGTGACCCGTCCTCCTGCGCTGAAGAGCCAAACAGTTATTTTGATTTTTTATATTATGTAGTATATAATGGCCATATAAGGTTTTCATATCAGGAGGTATGTTATGTCCGTTAGAAGTAAGGAAACAAAAGCTACGGGAAGCCGTCTCGTAAACGGCCTCATCATCACGTCAGCTGTGCTCAGCGTTATTATGGTCTGCGTACTTGTAATACTTGTCTTGACTATTATCAAAAAAGATAATACCGGCACCGCACCTGCACAAGAGCTCCAGCCAGCCACAGCGGAAGAACTCCAGCCAGCCAGATTCTCTTCCGGTTCTGTCTATGTAAACCACAACGGCTGGACAAGCATGAGAATGGGCAGCAGCATCACCATTTATCATGAAGGCAGCGAAAAATATAAACTCACAGGCAAAATGGATTACAATCTTCTTGCCGCAGAAGAAGGATTATACTATACAAAAGACCAGGGCTTCTACTATTGTTCTTATGCTGATGGCAGCGAGACGCTGCTTATGGAATACAGCAGCCCAATACATCCTATAGGAATGATTGGTGAGAAGTTCTTTTTCACAAGTGCGCCGGATAATGCAATGCAATTTAGTATACTCCAATATGACTCTATCACGCAGGCCGTTTCAGAACTAGGTCTTCCTGAGCTGTGGGGTGATGTAGAAATGATATTCTGTAATGACCATTTCTACTATATTGGCGGGCGCACAGATGTGAGCACCCGGCCGCTGTACGAAGTAGATATAGAAAAGGGAGAGGCCCGGCAGATCGACCCTGCCTGCGGTTCCGGACTCCTGTCATATGGCAGCAAGGTCTATTACTCTCATGCCGAGCCGGCCGGCAGCATTCCTGATGCTGCCATGTCCCTGACTGAACTTGACACAGAGACAGGCACAAAAAAAGAAATCAGCCGCACTGCCCCCGGCAAAATGAAGACGCCCGTGTTTGCTGACAGCAATTACATTTATCTTCTTTCCTATGGGGCAGAAGAAAGCCGCATTGTACAGCTTAATGTGAAAGATGGGACAGAAACTGCCGTTATTACAGGACCAGGGCTTTCTGTTATAGGTGAATGTGAAAACGGTTTTTATTATTCATCCACTGGCCAGCCGGAAAACACCGTCTTGTTCCAGTTCAATGAATCAGACGGCAGTACAAAAGAGATAGGAACAGTAAAAGGCAGTGTCCTTGGATATGCAGACAATTATGTCTATTACAGCATTTATAACCAGAATACTAAGGCACAGGAATATTATCGCACACGTTTTTAAGCGGCAGCGGCGTGCTTCGCACGATAAGAAATAATTGAGGAGGTGCAGTAATGACAGGAAGAGAAAATCCAAAAGATAATGATCTGTTCTTCACTTGCAGTCTGATAGAATACATTGCCCGAAAGACAAAAAACAGGCGGTCTGACGTGGTAAATGCTCTGGGAAAAGCATCTATAGAAAAAATATATAATCTGGCGGATATTTATCACAGCGATAATATAGAGCGGGTCAGTGATGACTTTATCCAATCCGCCAGAATACAGCATGGTACGTTTGATAATGTGGCCCGTGCAAAATACGCTGTTCCAAGCTATTGGGACATAGGGAAAGTGTACAAACGCCTGATTCTCGGGATAGCAAGTGAGAAGAAAATGGATGTAATTGAAGCATTATTTGCTGCCTACAATTCCTTTATCAGTGACAAGATTGATGATTACAATAGCAGTTTCTATTATGACGCACCGCAGAATATTCTGAACTCATATCTGTATGACACAATTGAGTGAAAAATGGTAAATACACAGACCTGCCAAATAATACGAAAAAAGTTCAGTTACTGTTCCGGTATTCCTGGGGTGACATACCAAAATGCTTTTTAAATAATTTGCTGAAATAAGAGGCGGAAGAATAACCTGTCTGCGCCGCAATCTCTGAGCAAGACAAGCCGCTGCTTTCCAGAAGCATCTTAGCCTGCTGCATCCGGATGCTGTTAAGCATTTCGTTTGGAGTCATCTGGTACGCTTTTTTAAAGCAGCGGATCAGATGGGATGAATGGCAGTTTACTGCCGCCGCCACCTCAGCCAGTGAGATCTCCCGGGCATAGTGGGATTTTAAATACTGCATGGCCAGCGAGGCGATTTCATTGCCGCCTGAGACCTCTTTAGATAAATTCAGCATCATTAACAGCTCTGCAAAAAGAAGCTGGTTCTGCAGAGCGTTATTATTTACAAGCTTTTTTTCCACCATGGCGCTCTGCTGGTATCTGTTAATGGACAGAGACTCCAGGCTTTGAAGAAGACTTATAAATTTTGAAGCATCAGGTTCTGAGAAATGCATCTGTGAGGGGAGCAGCAGCGTCGAGGTGGCTACCCGGTAAAACCTGAATTCCCGGCCAGGCAGCTGTGGATTTCTGGAAATAGTATCTGTATACTCATAAGACTCCGTGCTGTAAAAATGCAGCCAGTGAAAATAGCTGGTAGTCTGGCAGGGTTTATGCCCCCAGTGGGTGCGGTCCGGGTGCAGGATCAGCATATCATTTTTCTTCAGATGATACGAAAAAGGCCCGTCTGTCATAAACAACTCACCCTTTTCCACAAATAACAGATCAAAACATCCAAGGCCGGAACGTCTCCTGTGAAAATCTCCGGGTCTGTATAAAGCATCCCCCGAATAGATAAAGAACGGGTAAGGCGGAGTGGCTATAGTAATATATTCCATAAATGTCACCTCTTATTTGCAAATATTTTTATATACTTTTTCTTATAATTCCACTATATTTCTATATTCCATTATAACAAAACAGTCATATTTTACAACTGATAATGTGGTTTTTGTACAAGTATCTGCTAAATTTAACCATTGTCTTCTGCTGTCGCTCCCTTATAATAATGAGTATATTTAACGGTGTTGTTTCCGGAATTCACGCGGAGACTGATGATGGCACTGCTGAAAAAGCCTGTTAAAAGAAGACAGGGTACCAAACCCCGACAAACCCGCAATTTCCAGAATAGGCAGTTCCGTTGTCGTGAGGTAATTCTCTGACACGGTAATACGCACAGTATCCAGGTAGGACTTTGGAGTCATTCCTGTAGACTGGCGGAACAGCTTAGAAAAATGGCCTGTAGAAAAGCCGCATAGTTCTGCCATCTTGTTTACTGTTATCTCATCTGTATAATGCAGACTGATATAACTAATGGCCGGTGAGATCAGATGAAAATCCTGTGACAGCAATTCCTGATCTCCTTTATTGGACTCCTGGCACCGGCAAAAACCAATAGTCAGAAGCGAAAGGAGATGCTCAATACTTTTCCTGGCAAGAGGTTCATCAGGTCTGTTCAGCTCACTAACCAGCATATTAACACAGGTAACGTATTCTTTATGGTTTGTAAGGACATGTGTTTTGGGCAGTTCAGGCAGATTCCAGTATTCTGGCTGAAAAAAGATGAAAATCCATTCGCTGGGATTGGAATCAGGACTTTGGGCTATGTGAGGCTGGCCCTCGTTGATAAAGGAAACCGTATTTTTATGAAAAGGATAGACCTTGTCACGTATAAAGAAAACACCATTGCCTTTCAGGCAGATACCGATTTCCGCGCAA
Source organism: Murimonas intestini (assembly GCA_003148945.1). Lineage (GTDB taxonomy): Bacteria > Bacillota > Clostridia > Lachnospirales > Lachnospiraceae > Murimonas > Murimonas intestini. Next base: position 195,597 of record QGGY01000006.1, read on the forward strand.
TTATGATAATGGAGATCATTCAAAGAAGTGTGCTTTTGTGTCCATAAGACATAGTAAACAGGAAAATCCTCATTCAAGTTTTCCTGAAAATAAATATAAGAATTTGAGCGTACTTTTTGCATAGTTTTTCTCCTTTTCCGCATAGAATCAGTGAATATATAAGCATTATAATAAATATATCTTCAAAAAACAAGCAATTCAGAAAGGTGGTATCAGATGCCCGGATACGCAAATTGGAAAGTATTATATAAAGAAGAATTCTTTCAGCTTCTACAGGAAGGTTATCAGATTGAGGATGCACTAAGGCCTGACACACACACGGGAGAACAGCTTCCTATCCCTGATGGAAATATCTGCATTTCTGACGGAACTGAGGAAGAATACTGGAAGGAAGCCTACGAAAAGCTGTGGAACCTCCGGCAGAAGGGACTGCGGGCAGGTTACGCCTATCAGGAACCTGAGACCTTTGATGAGATCCAAAAAGTTTTTTCCGCCATTCCACACTGGGAAGCTTTATCACCAGAAGAATACAGTGAAAGAATATCAGGGGCAGTTCACGGACGCTTTGCCGGGGTTGTTTTGGGAAAGCCCCTGGAGATAGGCTGGAACCGCTGTCAGGTCAGGGAGTATCTGGAAAGTGTCGGTCAGTACCCTTTAGATGATTATGTGGAAGGCTACTCCAGAAAACTTAACCTCCACCTGAGAGAGGACTGCATCCCCAGCACCAGGGGACATATTCATTATGTCCAGCCCGATGATGATGTTCACTACACGATCCTGGCATTGCTGCTGGCAGAAAAATACGGATATCAATTTACCAGCGACCAGATAGGACAGATCTGGACAGAAAATATTCCATACCGTTGGTTTTGGTGTTCATCCAGACAGGCTTATTATAATTATATAAATCTGGAAGAAGGACAGGAAAGAGAACAACATTTGCAAGAGATACCGACTAAATGGAATCCCTGGAGAGAATGCCTGGATGGACAAATACGAACTGATCTCTGGGGATATCTGAATCCCGGTGATCCTGTTGGAGCTGCCAAACTGGCTTACAGGGACTGCTCTTTTAGTCTTACAAAAAATGGCATTTATGCAGGCATGTTTATTGCCGGCTGCATAAGCGCTGCACTGACAAAGCAGCCCGGCATAGACCAGATACTCGACAGCGGTCTGGCAGTCATACCGCCAAAGTCGAGAGCAGCAGAGGCTGTACATAATGTAAGGTTATGGTATCAGGAATGCCAGGACTGGATACCTGTCTGTGATAAAATTTATCAGCAATACGCAGAACTGCCGTTTGCAGCGGCCATAAACAATCTGGCAATTGTCGTGCTTGCACTGCTGCACGGCGAACTCGATTACGAAAAAACAATCACGACAGCTGTCATGTGCGGTCTGGATACAGACTGCAATGCCGGAACAGCCGGCAGTATTGTGGGGGCAGCAATTGGAATACAAAATATAGAAGACAAGTGGACAAAACCACTCCAGAATACTGTAAAAACAACAGTTGCATCCTTTGGGGAGGGCAGTATATCAGAGATAGCTGTGAGGATACAGGAAGTATTTAAGAAGAACTGTTTAAAAGAGCAGAAAACTACCGCATAGCTGCGAAAGGGGGGACACCAGTATATTCTCACATTTAACAAATCAAATATAATAAAAGAGGAGGATTTCTTATGTCAAAGAAAACAACAGCAGTATTATTAGCACTCTCAACAGTCTCCTGTACAACAATGTCAGCCGGAATTACCAGCCTTGCAGCTGATGAACCGGTTACGATTTCTTTCGTACAGGCACAGCCAGAATACCAGGAAGCCGCCGGACAGCTTATCCAGGCTTATATGGACGAGCATCCTAATGTGACTATTGAACTTGTCACAGACAGCACAAACCTGAAAACAAACCTTCAGGCGGGCAATATACCTGAAATTTTCTATACAGAAGGCTATAATGTCATGAAGGCGTATACCGATTACATCACAGACCTCTCTGACCAGCCGTGGGTGGAAAGTATTTCTGATGAAGCGCTGGAATGTGTAACACTGGACGGAAAAGTAGTGGGAATGCCTTTTACCATGGCCGGGGAGGGGATCGTCTATAATAAGACCATGTTCCAGGAGAACGGCTGGGAGATACCCACCACCTTCTCTGAGCTGGAAAGCCTCTGCCAGCAGATACAGGACGCGGGAATCACGCCTTTTGCCAATGAATTCGGCGATGCCTGGCTGCTTGGCCAATTGATGAGTGCAGGAGGATATGCATATATCCCGGATACACAGGATTTTACAGACAAGCTGTATGCCGGCGAAGCCACCTTTTCCGATAATGAGCAGATGCAGCGCACCTTTGACGTAATAGACCTGATGCTGAAGTATGGCCTGCCTGATTCCTTAAGCTACGGCTGGAATGAAACCTGCGCTGCCTTCGCCACCGGTGAATGTGCCATGGCTTTTGAGGGAGACTGGATCTGGGATACTGTAAACCCCATCGATCCTGAACTGGACTGCGGCATCTTCGCCCTTCCTATTACTGAAAATCCGGAAGATACGAAAATGATCGTTGACGCCAATATGTGCTGGCATGTGGGAAAAGGTTCACCTCATCCGGAAGCTGCAATTGATTTTATCAATTGGGTGACCACAAGCGATACCGCCAAAGAAATACTCCTGACAGGCTATAAGATCGTTCCATGTTTTAAAGGATGGACCTATGAGGGGAATAATAAACTTTCTGAATCCACCATGGCATATATGGAAAGCGGAATGACCTACAAGTGGTGGTGGCAGAAATGGCCGGACTCCTTCCGTGAAAACGCCGGAAAAGAATACCAGAAATACGTATCAGGTGATTCTTCCAGAGAAGAAGTACTCAGTGCCATCGACCAGCTCTGGACAGAAATGACTGCTGAATAATGTAAGATGCGGGGACTTATGGCTCCTGAAAGTCCCCGCGCTGTTTAAATATACCGGAGGAGACAGGAATGAAAAAGAATAAAAAATACTGGCTGAACTATGGACTGTTCGTAGGTCCGATTCTATGTTCCTTTTTTTTGTTTTATTTACTGCCCATTATCCTGGGGATAGGTTATTCCCTGTATGACTGGAATGGAATCAGCAACGCTAAAAAATTTGTAGGGCTGGACAATTATATCAAGCTGTTCACTGGTGATAAAAATTATTTTGCATCTCTCATTTTCACTTTTAAATATGCTTTTTTCAGTGTCATATTGACAAACCTTCTGGCTATGGCATTTGCGCTCTGGGTGACGGGACGCCTGAAAAGCTCTGTCTGGATGCGCACCTGTTTTTTCCTTCCTAATGTGATCTGCGCTGTAGTTGCAGGCATGCTCTGGAAATTTATACTGAATCAGGCAGTGCCTCAGCTTGGCAAGATAACAGGGATAAGCATCCTGGGCACAAAGCTCCTCGCCTCCCCGCAGACAGCGTGGATCGCCGTCCTGATCGTATCTCTCTGGCAGGGCGCCGGTTATAATATGATCATTTATATTGCAGGGCTTCTGTCTATTGACAAGGGATATTATGAGAGTGCAGCCATAGACGGCGCCGGCAGGATCCAGCGTTTTTTCAAGATCACTCTCCCGCTCATGATGCCTTCAATCACAATCTGCCTGTTTAACACCATTGCAGGCGCCTTCAGGATGTTTGACATGAACCTGTCACTGACAGACGGAGGACCAGGCCGGGCTACACAGGGAATGGCGCTGGATGTGTTTAAAACAGCCTTCAGTGAAAACAGAATGGGCTACGGTTCTGCCAAGGCCATGATACTCTTAATCATTGTCATAGCTGTCACTTTTATACAGACCGGGTTTACCAAGAAAAGGGAGGTGGAGATGTGATTAAAAAAATCGGGCGGTTAGTCCTGGAAATAGTCAGCATTGCACTGGGCCTCCTATATATAATGCCTGTTCTGATGGTTCTGCTGAATATGTTCAAGCCTCTGGGAAAAATCATCGTCAACCCGTTTACGCTTCCTGAAAGCCTGTTTCTTGATAATATCAGCTATGTCATACAGAACATGCACTATTTTACTGTATTAAAAAATACGCTGATCATCGCTGTGGGAGTTGTGCTCATTTCCGTGCTTGTAAGCTCCATGGCAGGATGGATGCTGACCAGGGACAATTCCAGAATGAGCAAGATCATTACGGTCCTGCTGCTTTCTTCCATGCTGGTGCCATTCCAGACTTTTATGATCCCCATTGCCAAGCTGGCTTCGGCTCTGCATATCAATGACACCACCTGGGGATATATGTGGATCCAGATCACGCTGTATGCCCCCATGGGAATTTTCATGTATGAAGGCTTTGCCAAAAATGTGCCCATAAGCCTTGAGGAGGCCGCCAGACTCGACGGGGCCTCTACGGTAAATACTTTTTTCAGGATCGTGTTTCCGCTGATGAAGCCCATAACCTCCAGTATCGCAGTGCTTTACGCCCTGTGGATCTGGAATGACTATGCTCTGGCAAGCATTATGTTATCCAGCCAGTCCAAAAAAACTCTGACCATTGCCATATATTCCTTTTTTTCTATCCATTCGAACCGCTGGGATTATGCGCTCACGGCTCTGGCCTTTTCCATCATCCCCATTGCCGCTCTCTATATTGTAATGCAAAAATATGTTGTGGCCGGTGTTACTGCCGGTGCTGTGAAGGGATAATAAACTCATGAAAGAACTGCAGGAAAAGCTAAAAAATTACGTTGAACAATTTAACAGCCAGGATGAAGAGATCTACAGGCAGGCCATACCAAACGGTGAAGCCCTGGAATGGCTAAGACAGGAGATTCCCCTTCTGGACTGTCCTGACAAAACAATAGAAGAAATCTATTATTTTCGCTGGTGGGTATACCGCAAACATCTAAAAAAAACACCTGAGGGCATGGTAGTGACAGAGTTTCTGCCTCCTGTCCCCTGGGCAGGGGCGTATAATACCATAAACTGTGCCGCCGGATTCCATCTGGAAGAGGGAAGATGGCTGAAAAACGCAAAAACTTATTTAAAAGACTATCTGTTATTCTGGCTGAAGGGCAGCGGAGACCAATTTTCCTACAGCTCCTGGCTCGCGCATGCCGCCTGGCAATACAGTCTGATCACTGGTGATTTTGAAACAGGGACAGGACTTTTGCAGGATTTCATCCGGGATTATAAGGTACGTGAGCAAAATCACATGACAGGATACGGCCTCTGCTGGTCTGATGATGACAGGGACTGCATGGAAATGTCCATAAGCGGAAGCGGCCTGCGTCCCACCTTCAATTCTTACCAGTACGGGGACGCCAAAGCGATCGCCGGATATGCAGAACTGGCCGGACAAAAAGAAATCCAGGACACCTTTGAACAGAAAGCGCTCCTGATCAAAAAAAACGTACAGGACTGCCTCTGGCGGAATGACTTTTTCCGTGTCATACCCATGAACTATCCTGGACAGGAGACATCTGAAAAATCTTTTGGGCCTATTGATAAAGACAGTGACGTCAGAGAGCTCTTAGGATATATACCGTGGTATTTTGGGCTTCCTGACCCTGGCTATGAGAGTGCTTTTAGCCAGCTTCTCACAAAAAACGGATTTGCCGGGAGATTTGGATTTACAACAGCAGAGCGGAGGCATCACAGGTACATGTTTGAAAATGAACATGAGTGCCTCTGGAACGGTCCTGTGTGGCCCTATGCAACTACCCAGACCCTGAAGGCAGCTGCCGTCCTGCTGAAAAATTACCAGCAGGATGTAATCACCATTGAAGACTATTACAGCTGGCTGAAGCTCTATGCCCAGAGCCAGCACCTGAAAAAAGATGACGGCACTGTTCTCCCCTGGATCGACGAGGATATGGATCCTGACACCGGGATATGGACAGCCAGACAGATATTAGAGAAACAGGGCTGGAGGAGAGAAACAGGTGGATATGAGAGGGGCAAAGATTATAACCATTCCATGTTCTGTGACCTCGTCCTCAATGACCTTCTGGGCATCGGACCGGGCAAACATGGGGAGCTTCAAGTGAATCCCCTTATTCCCCGGGATTGGACATATTTCCGAGTAGAAAACCTCTGGTTCCGTGGCAAAAGATACAATATTATCTACGATAAAGACGGGACACATTTTGGCGGGGAAAAGGGGCTGAAAATTTTAAAAAGCACCCCGTAACAAAAAGAAGATGCCTGACCTGCGTTTCCGCAGTGTTTTGGCATCTTCTTATCTTATCATCTACCTATTCAGCTACTTTCTTCAAATCTGCAAATGTTTCCAGATTATAATCTGCCAGCCCGCACTTTACGGCATCACCGATGGCGGCACAGTCCATTTTTCCTGCTATAGCCGCTTCCAGCCCTGCTTTTGCGTCTTCCACCACAAGGCAGTCCTCCGGCTTCTCTCCCACAAAACTGGCGGCTTTTACAAACACCTCAGGATCCGGCTTGGAATTAGTGATATTGTTTCCGTCAGATATTGCATCGAAATAGCCGTCAAGGCCCAGGCGCTCCAGAATGAACCTGGCATTCTTGCTGGATGATCCGATAGCCAGCTTCGCGCCTGCCAAACGCAGGGCATCCAGAGTATCTTTTACCTCAGGGCTCAGGTCCCCGGGAGTCATATTTTTCAGAAGTTCTTTATATATCTCATTTTTTTCTGCGGCATAACGGACTTTCTCTTCTTCACTCATGGTGCCCTCATAGCGCTCCAGAATGATCTCGAAGCTCTCCATCCGGCTGACTCCCCGGAGGCGGTTGTTGATGGCCTCGTCAAAATAGATTCCCAGCTTATCTGCCACGGCTTTCCATGCCTGGTAATGATATTTGTCTGTATGGCAGATCACGCCGTCCAGGTCAAAAATAATAGCTCTGTATTTCATATCTTTATTTTACCTCACTCTCTTTAAGGGCACTTTCACACTGTCTTCCACCAGATACTCTTCTCCGTATACGAAGATGGTTCTTGCATCCCCTTTAACAAGCCTGAAGGTACTTCCGCTCTCATCGATCTCTACCTGGATCTGGCTGCCTTCATATTTGATCTTGAACTTATATCCTGTCCACTGTTTCGGGAGGGAGGGCTCAAAGTAAAGTCCCGTCTCTTTCAGACGCAGTCCTCCGAACCCGTAGACGATGGCCATATAGTTGCCGCCCATATTGGCTGTGTGGATACCGTCTTTTGTATTATGATGAGTGTTGAACAGATCCAGCTTCGCGGAGTCCCCGAAGTACATATAGGCCTTGTCATCCAGACCCAGCTTGCTTGCCACTATGCTGTAGATACATGTGGACAGTGAAGAGTCGTGGGTCGTCACTTTCTCATAGTACTCGAAGGACTTCCTGATCGTCTCTAAAGACTGTGCGTCCTCAAATATGAAATGTGCCAGAACCGTATCTGCCTGCTTGCAGACCTGATAACGGTACAGGTGGAGCGGATGGTAATGCAGCAGAAGCGGAAAATCTTCCTTCGGCGTATTTTCTATATCCCATACCGGCTTGCTGAGGAAAGAATCATCCTGGGGATTTATTCCAAGCTCTTCATCATAAGGAAGATACATGCATTCTTCTGCTTTCTTAAAACCTTCCAGTTCCTCTTCTGTCAGTCCCAGCTTCGCCTTCACCTTATCCAGCATGCCTGCATCCTCCAGAAGTTCATAGAAACGCAGGGCCCAATGCAGGTTGTACTGGGCAGACACATTTGTGAAATAATTATTATTTACCATACACGTATATTCATCAGGGCCTGTCACTGCATTGATCACAAACTTTCCTTTATAAAAGTGCCCCACATCCATCCAGAGCCTGGCTGTCTCAAAGATGATCTCCGCACCCTTTTCGGCTATGAATTCCAGATCCTTTGTGGCAAGGTAATAAGCAGTCACTGAATATGCTATATCACCGTTTATATGATACTGGGCTGTCCCGGAAGGATAATATCCCGAACATTCCTTGCCCATGATAGTCCTCCAGGGATACAGCGCCCCCTTCTTATGGCCCAGGATCTTTGCATTATCTCTTGCAGCATCCAGGATAGAATAACGGTAGGCAATCAGATTTTTTGCTATTTTCGGGTTAGTGAGAGTGAAGAATGGCTGCATATACATTTCTGTATCCCAGAAATAATGCCCTTCATATCCCTCGCCGCTCAGTCCTTTTGCAGCAATATTGCAGTGCTCATCTTTACCCACTGACTGTACCAGCTGATACAGGTTATAGCGCACAGCAAGGCTTAAATCGTCATCCCCTTCTATCTCCAGAGAAGACTGGTTCCAGAACTTGTCCAGATATTCCTTCTGCGCCTGATACCAGTAACTCATAGGACGCTCCAGAGCCTCTTCCAGTTCCTTCTTAGCAGCCTCCATCACATCTTTATGACGAATACTGTCCACAAACACAGAATATTTTGTAAGAGTTATGCATTCTCCCTTTTCCATATATGTGGATAACCTGCAGACTGCCCTGTGCCCTGCCACAAAACACTCTTCTTTTGCTTCTTTAGAAAGCACATTTTTCACGGCAGTGCACACAGTAAGCCCTGATTTTGATGTATCTGTCACAAGACATGATACCCCTCCTTCCAGAGCTGCCCTGACAGGCACCAGGTGGTTGAAGCTTTCCCCCGCTACCCTGGGGTCATCAGGATTACAGTAGTTTTTCACATCCCCGATATGGGTGGAGGTCAGCAGCACATTTCCTTCAAAGTTCAGCGCTTCCACTGTATACTCAATTGTAAATAATGTCAGTTTTTCAAATGAGGTCATCCTCTTGACTGTGATACGCATTTCTCTGCCTTTAGGAGAACGCCATGTGACTTCACGGCCAGTATATCCGCCCTCCATATCCAGATATCTTCTGCTGGAGAGCACTTCTCCTTCAAACATGGAGAACTCCTCACCATCTGCAGACAGGTAGATTCCCTGTGTGTCTGCCACATTCAGCATGGTCTGCTTCTCTTCCACAAACCCGAAGAGCTTCTCCGCCTGCTTCATTTCCGCAATGTCATAAAAACCATTGATATACTCACCGCGGATAGAGTCATACCCCTGAGGATATCCTTCCTCGAAATTCGACCGCACGCCGATATATCCGTTAGCGTTATGGAATACTGTTTCATTCAGAACAAGCGCATCATTATCAAGGCTCAGGCCTTCCACTTCATAAACAAATTTCGTTGCCATAGGTCTCTCCTTACTTCACTGCGCCTGCCGCGACACCCTTGATGATATATTTCTGGGCGCAGAGATAGAAAATAATTACAGGGATGATGGTGAGCATCAGTCCTGCCATCGCCATGTTCCACTGGATCGTAAACTGTCCGAAGAAAGAGAAGGTGGACAGCGGAATGGTCCTGTTCGCCTTGCTGGACAGAACTAGTGAGGGCAGAAGGTAGTCGTTCCAGATCCAGATAACATCCAGGATCATGACCGTCACTGTTGTGGGTTTTAACATGGGGAATACGATCTTCCAGAATACTCCGAATTTATTGCATCCGTCGATCGTTGCCGCCTCCTCCAGTGATACGGGTATGGACTTGACAAATCCATGGAAGAGGAACACGGCCATACTGGCCCCGAAACCTATATTCATAAATATCAGGCCGCCCAGCGTATCCATCATGGGGATATGCAGTGTATCGCGGATCCAGCCCATCTCCTGCATAAGAGGCATCATCAGTGTCTGGAAAGGGATCAGCATTGTAGCTACAAAAATATTGAACAAAACTTTACTGAGTTTATTATTCACACGCACCAGCATCCATGCAGTCATGGAAGCCAGAACTATAATAAACAGGATGGATACGACAGTTACTATAACAGAATTGCTGAGAGCCCTCAGGAAATTCATCTTATCCATGGCCTTGGCATAATACTGGAAACTGAAGCTCTGGGGAATGGCCAGTATGTTATCGTAGAGCTCGCTCCTGCTCTTAAAAGAATTCACCAGGATAATGTAGATCGGGAACAGATAGCAGAGGCACAATGCCACTACCGCTATGTTTAAAATAACGCTCTTAACGCTTCTTGACTTGTGAACTTTTGTCTTCGCTGTATTTGTCATTGCATCTCTACCTCCCTCTTCTTAGTGATAGATACCTGAACCATTGTAATAACTGCGACAACCAGGAAGAATACGATAGCCTTAGCCTGCCCGTATCCAAAGTTGTTCAGTGAGAATATTTCATTGTAGATATTCATGGCGAACATTTCTGTTGCATTGCTGGGTCCGCCGCCTGTCAGGGACAGGTTTACATCGAAGATCTTGAAACAGTTAGACAGTGTCATGAAAAGACAGATTGTAAATGACGGCATGATCAGAGGAAACTTGATTCTGAACAATGTCTGCCAGAAACCTGCTCCATCTACCTGTGCAGCTTCGATCACATCATCCGGAATCCCCATAATTCCTGTTATATAGATGATCATGATGTATCCCGCCATCTGCCATGTACTTACAATAACAAGCGCTACAAGAGCAAACCTGGGGTTGAGCAGCCAGTTAAAAAAGATCCCTGTGAGGCCTGTGGCTTCACCGATCGCCTGGAATGCATCCGTAAATATAAATTTCCAGATATAACCCAGGATCAGGCCACCGATCAGGTACGGCATGAAAAGCATGGCTCTTGCTGCATTCTTCACTCTCAGTTTGCTTGTTACCATAAGTGCAAAGGCAAGGCCCAGTATATTGATCAGGATAATCGCGAATATTGTAAATAATACCGTATGTCCTGCTGATGTCATAAATCTGCTGTCACTGAATAAATTAACGTAATTTTCAAATCCTACAAAAATCTTGGGGTTTAATGGAAGACCGTCCCATGAAAAGAAAGAATATCCAATACCAATAAGGAACGGTATCACGACTACTAAACTGAATATAAAAATTAGTGGGAGGGTAAACAAGGCATACCAGCCTGCTGTTTTCTTTTTCTTCATCTCTTATCACTCCTTGCCGTTCATACCGGCTTTTAGTCATACGGCTTCCTGTTTTGCCAGGAAGCCGTAGACTTTCATATAACATTTCTCCGTAAGCCTTCAGACCATGCGGCCAGGCTTATTTGATTCCTAATACACGCCGCTGTCCCGCGGGGTGCTGCTTACACATTAAGCAGCAGGCTTATTTGCTTGCCTGAGCCCATGCCTCGTCTAATTTTGCCAGGAAATCTTCCGGTGTCATATCTGTTGTGAAGAACTCCTGAGCTACTGGTACAAGGTAAACGTCAACACTTCCTGCCGGCCATTCGTTCATCGGCCATGTGATTGTCTTGCCGTCTGCGATATATTTAGATACATCCTGTGAAAGAACATCCATGTTTTCGTTTTCCATACCATCTACTACAGGGATGAAACCGAATTTATTCATGAGATAATCTGTTCCTGTTTCACTTGTATACAGCCATTCAAGGAATTCTTTTCCTGCCTTCTGCTCTTCCGGTGTTGCCTGTGAATTTACATACCATGCTGTCGGAACGCTTACTGCAAGTTTATCATTTCCTGCCAGAGGAAGCGGAGCAAGTCCCATTTCGAAATCCATTTCGTAATCAGCGAACATGCCTGCTGCCCAGTTGCCCTGATGGATAGTTGCAGATTTTCCTGTTGCAAAATCACCGATCTCTTTATCATATGTCTGCTCCAGAGGATTTACACAATTATCTCTGATTGCTGCATAAAGTTTTGCGAATTCCTGGAATTCCGGTGTGTCAGCCATCTTCACTTCGCCGGCTCCCAGCTTCTGTACGAATTCTACAGGATTTTCCTGAAGTGCGAACGGAGTATTGAGTATATGTCCGATCAGGAAATAGCTCTCAGATGAAAGTCCCAGCCCATTGATATCTGCCGCCTTCTGCTCTTCCAGATATTTGATGAGTGAATCTGTATCTGTTACTTTAGAAGGATCATAGAGGCTCTTGTTATAGACAAGTCCAAAACCTTCAGCTGTGTAAGGAATGCCTACCAGCTTGCCGTCGATCTCATTTCCCATGCCCTCTGCAATCTTGTCCGCAAATGAGATATCGCTCAGGTCTGCCAGGTAAGATGTCATCTGGACTGATTCAGCTCCCGGAGCCAGTGAGAAGACTGTAGGTCCCTGATTGTTTGCCAGTTTTGTCTTTAACTGCTGGAAATAATCATCTCCTGTAGTTCCCCATACTTCAACTTCCACGCCTGTCTCGTCTTCGTAAGCTTCAGCCAGTTCTTCCAGCTGGTCGATGATCTCTACTTTAGACTGGAAAAGGATGATCTTCTTAGCGCTTTCTACATCATCGCCGCTCTGTGTCTTGGCAGCTTCCGTCTCAACCTTATCAGCTTTGGGAGCTTCTGTTTCCTTAGCTGCTTCTGTCTTGTCTTCAGCTTTCTTTGTCTCACCGCTGGATGAATTTCCGCATCCTGCCAATACCATGGATGCTGTCATAGCTGCTGCGAGTAATACACTTGTCACTTTCTTCAATTTCATAATCATATCCTCCTTTGATTTGATTAATAAGATTGTAAGTTTAAATTTACCGGCCATCTTAGCCCGTGGCCCGGGCTTTTCGTTTTCTTTTGTAAAACGTTATACTTGAATGATACAGCAGAATTACTATTATGTCAATAGCTTTTCTTTGTTTTTCCGTTATCTTGCATATTTTTGAGAAATTTTTACAAAAAAAATGTATAATCAGCCTTTAGACTTCAAGCTATATTATACATTTTTTCATTTTTTAATAAAATTATTTACTATTATTTTACTTAATTTTACCATTTTTGACCTATTTTACCATATTCCGCGGCCTTTTATCCCACACGGACTTTCTCCACTTTATTGAAGCCGAGATCTTGAGAGTCTCCATATCTGAATTTCCTCTGATAATATCAACAAGACTCTGGGCTGCCATGTATCCCCTCTCATAATTAGGTATACAGACTGTTGTCAGGCCCATGGCTTCAGCCAGGTCGCAGTCATCAAAGCCTGTCACCGCCACATCCTGGGGCACCCTCAGTCCGCTCTCGTGGAATGCGCGGATCGCGCCTATAGCCATGTTGTCATTTGCACATACTATGACCTCCGGTACCTCCCCTGAGAGAGTCATGATCTTAGCTGCTGTATATCCGCTCTTTTCCCTGTAGTCGCCGGAATAGTAATTCCGCCGCTGGAAGGGAATGGAGTTTTTTTCCATCACATCCAGAAATGCCTGATACCTCTCGCTGTTGTCATCTGTACTCTCCAGCCCGCCCAGAAAGCTGAACCGCCTGTAGCCTCTGTCAACCACCCCCTGGAGCATCTCCACCATGGGATCATAATTATTGACTACAATGCTTTTGATATGGGGATTATCCAGCACCCGGTCCAGCACAACAATAGGATAATTCTCATTTGCAGCCCTGTTCATAACCTCATTGCCCATCTTCACATCAAGAGTAATGCACCCGCTTGTCAGGTTGCTTCTCATGTATTTCTCACATGATTTATTCGTGCAGATCATCAGGTCAAAATTATTCGCATTCGCATAATCATTGATCCCCTCAATGATTTTCAGGTAAAAACTCCTGTCAAAATCGCTGAAATTAAACAGTATGGTATTGCTCGTACCCGACTTCAGATTCTTTCCCGCAGCATTGGGAAAATACTGCATCTCCTCACAGAGCTGAAGAATCTTATTCCTTGTCTCCTCCCCCACATTCTTTCTGCCGTTTAAGGCATTGGAAACCGTTGAAACCGACACCCCCGCCGCTTTTGCAACATCTTTGATCCCTACCATAATTACACCCTCATTCCCTTTATCATTTTCGTAACAGCCCGCACCAGCCCCACATAGCTCTCCTGCCGGCCTCTCAGCCTGGCATTTTCTTAATTTTACTTATTTTACTGGTTTTACTTTGCATTTTACTTTACTTTATTTACTATTTTACTATTATTTTGTTGTTTTTACAAGTAAATTATTTCAGTGTGACATCACATGATTTAATCTGGTGAGGTATGCTTATATTTAGCAAATATCGATAATATCTTTAATATTTATGTAACTATTCAGTACCCTCACAGTTTCCTGTAAAAATCCATTTAAAATCGCCTTCGGCGATGGGGCCTTTTCACCCTTGAATCACTTTTTACGGTTTGTGCAGTAAATGCACAGACCTGTTGAATAACTATTTATGAACGTTCTTATAATACTTAATCGCAAGTAGGATGCATAGATGAAATACATACCAGTTATTGATAGCTGAATAAAAAAATTGTATATTTTAACGAAAATAATTATATTTTTTTAATATATATTCCGATAAAATATTTTGAAATGTGTTATCTATTCAAGATAAAGCCACTAATTTAGTATTGATTTATAATGTATTCTCATTATTATCTTTATAAATTTTTGTGATGCCAAAATAATATATAAGATCCAATAATAAATTAGCAATTTTTTATTATTTATCTTATAAATTTATATATAATATTATACATACAAACTTTTTATTCGAAACCATCAATATTGACAATTATTATATTTTGTAATATTATATTATCAGACAATATAGTGCGATTGAAATTAAAGGAGATGATTCCGTTGACTTCCAATGACTTCCAAAAATATTAACAATGTGACTTTATAGTTAGAGTCAACAAGTTATTTTTTAACCAATTTTCCAATTAATCCCATCTCAGTTTTTGTGTAACTAAAAGATAACTTTAATATATGTCGACAAAGCCGCCCCTTAGGAGGAACACCGCTTTTGTCCTGACTACTAAATATTAATTCTTATAAACAAGACAAAATCGAAACTTGAATAACTATACAAGAAAAGAAGTGAAAAGAAGTGGCTTATACACGTATCAATACTGGGGAAACCTCCTACATCCAGTAGCGATATAGCTTATTAATGATGAGTATAGCTCATTTAGCTATGACTATATCATGCCAGGGGGAATAGACTATGAAGAGAATAAGTAGTGTTTTGTGCAGTATTCTAGTATTTAGTTTATTAATTAACTTAATTTCGATTCCGGCTTTAGCAGCAGATAATGATGCAAAATTGTCTGAACAGCAATATACAGAATATTTACTCGAAAAAACAGGAATAAAGGGTAAAGATGTACAGATAATCAATCTCCAAAGTGGAGAACTTACACGGAGTGTTTCAAGAGAAGAAAAAGCCTTTTTATACAGCGAGGACTTAGGTATAGGAATGTCAAAAATTACTATAGCAGTACCCTATGCTGTGGATGATGATGGAAACTTAATAAATGCATATGTAGCAAATAGCACAGATACTTTACCTTTTGGCTATAGTCAAAGTGATAGTTATGTTACGGTTTATGGTGAAATTGTGGTTGTACGGGATACTATATCTAAAGCAATGTTTTATCCATTAGGAGCAAGATGTATTGTCCAGAGTACTAATAGTAATGTAAATTCATTAAGAAATTTGGATATGTACTATAGAGTTTATGCTGATAAGTATTCTTATCCAAGTCAGATACCTGAAAGAGAGAATGTATTATACGAACTATCAGGGCAGAGAACCACATTCAACCTCAATCAGATTAACTACACTAATACACGTAGTTGGCCAGGAAACACAATGCTTTATACTCGAATTTATGAACATGAAAATTATTTAAACGTAACTTTTAATTATAATTGTAATGGAAGTAAGTATTTTGGAGTCACCTATAACTTTAAAGATAGGATAAACTATTAGTACCTGACATTGAAGGGAGCTGGGAGGGTTAAGTTGAAAAGAAACTTTCTGTTTTTAATATTACTGCTGGCTTCCGGCTTGTTACTATATGGATGCGTGGAGAAGCACGAAAAGCTGCATCATGTTGAATCAGTAAAGGATGTATTTTTCCACGATGACGGTATTTATTATCAAAATAACTATTGGGGAACAATAACTGATGATTCAATGCTCAGCAAAGAAGAATTTCTGAAAAATCTTGGCCTTGAGGAAGGACAGTTTGAAAAACAGCAAACAGTATATTCCGTGTCAAAAGAGCCCTACTGCTACATTGAAGAATTGGAGTGCGATGCACACCTTTGCTGCATATTTTCGCCATTGAACCATGAAGATGAGACAGAATATCTGGCCAGCGTAGGATATTTGGTAGATGTAAACTCCCAAAATTATAAGGAAATTGGAGAAGGGCTAAATAAAATTCTAGATTCCCTGCCAATAGACACTATGGTTTACAGGAGCCAGGAAATAGAAAAGGATGGTTATAGCTTCAACAAGGTATATTCACCTGGTAAAAAATATTTATTATTAAGTCTGGCGCTCTTTCAAAATCAGGATGGCCAGTCATTTGAAATCAGAAGCTATTACAAAAATAAAGAAAGCCAGACAGTTACGTTATACTTAGAGGCTGCTAATAAAATCGTAAAATAATTTGTAAAATAATTCAGGCTATCTGCGATTAAAGGGAAGTGCCGCAATGGCACTTCCCTTTAACAACTAAATAAATTGATTGCTGTTAGCATCGTACTCGTAGTCGATTCCCTTCAGAGCCTCCACGATCTGCCTTCCGTCCACGGACAGGCTGCGGCACATCTCATCCAGGCTGGGATAATAATCTCTCAGCTGGGTATTGACATAACTCAGCAATATCACCGGGTCTTTTGGTATCATTTCTCTTTTCTCACCGCCGTTAATTTTCCATCAGTTACTTTAAGAAGTATCGTATCACCGGCTCCGATCTCTCCGGAAAGGATCAGCCTCGCTGCAAGAGTCTCCACATTCTTCTGCAGGAACCTCTTCAGAGGTCTTGCTCCGTATACCGGATCGTAGCCGCCTTCTATGATATAATCTTTTGCTTCATCTGTCAACTCCAGACTGATCTCCTGATCTTCCAGCCTCCTGTTTAAGTCAGCCATCATCAGGTCCACAATGTGGCCGATATTGTCCTTTGTCAGCGGTTTGAACATAATGATCTCATCAAGACGGTTCAGGAATTCCGGTCTGAAATGAGCCCGCAGGTCATTCATGACCATCTCTTCATTTTCCTCCCTGACACTGCCGTCCTCCTGGATGCCCTCCAGCAGGTAGGCTGATCCGATATTTGAGGTCATAATGAGAATTGTATTTTTAAAGTCTACTGTTCTCCCCTGGGAATCCGTGATACGCCCGTCATCCAGTACCTGGAGCAGCACATTAAATACATCAGGATGTGCTTTCTCTATTTCATCAAAAAGCACTACTGAATACGGTTTTCTTCTGACAGCCTCCGTAAGCTGTCCGCCCTCCTCATAACCTACATATCCGGGAGGCGCTCCGATCAGCCTGGACACAGAATATTTCTCCATATACTCACTCATATCAATGCGGACCATATTCTGTTCATCATCAAACAGGCATTCCGCCAGGGCTTTAGCCAGCTCCGTCTTGCCCACGCCTGTGGGGCCCAGGAATAAGAACGAACCGATCGGCTTTGTAGGATCCTTAATACCTGCTTTTGAGCGGAGGATGGCATCTGTTACTCTTGATACACCATCATCCTGGCCTATGACACGTTTGTGCAGCTCATCATCCAGCCCCAGGATTTTAGTCCTCTCCCCTTCTGTCAGCTTGGAGACAGGAATTCCCGTCCATCTGGAAATAATACGGGCAATCTCTTCATCTGTGACATTCTCATGCACCAGAGAAAGATCCTGGCTTTTAACCTTCTCTTCTTCTATTGACAGCTCCTGCTGAAGCTTTGGCAGTTCACCATACTGAAGCTCCGCCGCCCTGTTCAGGTCGTAATTTCTCTGGGCCATCTCTATTTCTTTATTCATGGCCTCGATCTGTTCACGCAGCTTGGAGAGTCTGTCCACTGAATGCTTCTCATTGTCCCACTGAGTCTTTTTACTGTTAAATTCATCCCTCTGCTCTGCCAGCTCCCTCTGAAGGACACTCAGCCTGTCCTGGCTGAGCTTATCCGTCTCTTTCTTAAGGGCAGCCTCCTCGATCTCCATCTGCATGATCTTTCTCTGAAGCTCATCCAGCTCCGCAGGCATAGAATCCAGCTCTGTCTTAATCAGGGCGCAGGCCTCATCTACCAGGTCGATAGCCTTATCAGGCAGGAAACGGTCTGAGATATAGCGGTGGGATAAAGTGGCTGCAGCCACAAGTGCGCCGTCAGTTATCTTAACGCCATGGTATACCTCATACCTCTCCTTTAATCCTCTCAGGATGGAAATAGTATCTTCCACGCTTGGTTCATCAACCATCACAGGCTGGAACCTTCTCTCAAGCGCTGCATCCTTCTCAATATACTGCCGGTATTCATCCAGGGTGGTAGCCCCGATACAGTGCAGTTCACCGCGGGCCAGCATGGGTTTAAGCATATTTCCCGCATCCATGGCGCCGTCTGTCTTGCCCGCTCCCACGATCAGGTGAAGCTCATCTATAAAAAGAATGATCTCACCGTCACTCTTTCTGACTTCTTCCAGAACAGCTTTAAGACGTTCCTCAAACTCGCCTCTGTACTTGGCTCCTGCCACCAGCGCACCCATATCAAGTGAAAATATCTTCTTATTTTTCAGTCCCTCCGGCACATCTCCCCGGACTATACGCTGGGCCAGGCCTTCCACCACGGCTGTTTTGCCCACGCCGGGCTCACCGATAAGGACCGGATTGTTCTTCGTCTTTCTGGAGAGGATACGTACCACATTCCTTATTTCTGAGTCACGCCCGATAACGGGGTCAAGCTTCTGGTCCCTGGCTTTTTCTACCAGATCCTGTCCATATTTGTTCAGGGTGTCATATGTGGCTTCCGGATTGTCAGTTGTGACTCTCTGGTTGCCTCTAACTGTTGACAGCGCCTGCAGGAACCTGTCTCTCGTGATCCCATATTCCCTGAATATCTCCTTAATTGCAGGATTCGGATATTTTATCATTGCCAGGAATAAATGCTCCACAGAGACGTATTCATCTCCCATAGCCTTGGCCTCATCCTCGGCGCTGACCAGGACTTTATTCAGATGCTGGCCGATATAAGGCTGACCGCCTGAGACTTTAGTCCTTTTGGCAAGAGCATTTTCAACGTTTCTGGCAAAATGCTCTTTATCTATCTCCATCTTTTCAATTAATTTTAAGATCAGGCTGTCTTCCTGATTTAAAAGGCTGTACAGCAGATGTTCCTGCTCCACCTCCTGATTGCCGTATTCATAAGCGATCTTCTCCAGATCGTTCACTGCCTGCAGTGATTTTTGCGTAAATTTATTAATATTCATAATAGAACCTCCTCCGTCCGTTAATGAACACACAGGTTTGTTGTTTGTTCTATAACTACTATAACATACTTTTTTTAAATTGCAAGCACTTTTTTAAAGAGCAGCACACATTCTATTATAAACTTCATTTTTCAGCCGTTCACTCTCAGCTTTTTTCTTCGCACTTTTATCCGGCATTACCGGCTCCAGGATCTTCAATGTCACATATGGCTTTCTCCTGTAGAGCCTGGCTATCCTGCCCGGCATTCTGAACGAGACAACCATAGGCAGCACAGGTACATCACAGTCATATGCCAGCACAAATGCGCCTCTGTGGAAACCTCTCAGCTCCCGGCAGTATGGATGCAGCACTGTCTCCGGGTAAAGATGGACTATGCCGCCTTTTTTTAAATATCCTTCGAGCTGTTCCATGGTTTTCTTAAATCCTTTTTTAGACTCCAGTATAGGCACCGCCCCCAGCAGCCTTATGATATGGCGTATGACAGGTATCTGGAAATTGGACTGGAGAGTTGGAAAACAGACATGCCTCTCTCTCAGTGCACTTGCCAGAAATACACAGTCCAGCATATGCACATGATTGCAGACAGTCACCATACCGCCTTTCACCTTCCTGAAGTTTTCTCTGCCCTCGATCTTAAGTCCCCACACTGCCCGGCCCAGAATCGTGACGATCAAAAAGATCACTGTCTTTAATATTCCTCCTGCCGCCTTAAATAACAGGCTGCCCGGAAAAAATTTATATTTTTCACTGATCCTGAAAGGAATCGGCGTCCACATTTTTACGATATGCTCTTCCTCAATATCCCGCATAATCCACTCCCGCTTCCTGAGACTGCCACTGTTCATCTTCCATGAGAGCCTCCGTGAACATCTCCTCCATCTTTTTCACACACGATTTCAGATTATATTTCATAGCATGCTCACTGTATACCTTTTCCATCCGCCTGCGCTCTTCATCCTGCTCTATCCAGTAATCTATCTTTTCCGCCAGGTCACGGCTGTTTCCGGCTTCAAACAGGCTTCTCTCATCAAGTGCAAACTGGGGTGTCGCTGATTTCTCACTGTCCGCGATAACCGGGACAAGGCCCCTGGCTATGGCCTCAAGACATGAAATGGCCTCGATCTCAGCATCAGCCGCGTGCACATAGAGATCTGACCATGCAAGGACATCCAGAAGCCCCTCATGGCTGTAGAACTTCAGGATAGGAGGATTCGGGAGTTTCTTTCCAAGACGTTCATATTTATGATGGTTCAGACCCTGTCCGGCCAGGACCACCCGGATCCTGTCAGAGAAACGCGAGAGCCTCACTGCCTCCAGCAGCACATCCTGGCGCTTTTCATTTGAATATCTGCCAACCATGACGATGACAAACCTGCCCTGCAGCTCTGCCGGCTTTTCCTTTTTCTCATATACAAAATCCGGGTCCACTCCGTTAGAAATAACATGAAGCTTTGCCTCATATCCGTTTTTCTTCAGCTCTCCCGCTATAAACTCACTGGGACAGTGGATATGTGTAAATTCACGATAGAAATGACTGTAAAAAAACTGATAAAGCTTCTTATTGACCCCTGGTGATGTCCCCATTCCCAGAGTGTATGTGATATTCTCCGGCTGCAGATGGAATGCCGCCGTGTGCACCACTCCCAGCTCTTTTGCTATTGCAAGGCCGCGGCTTGCCAGCTGGAAGGGCAGGATAAAGTGCACCAGCTCTGCCCAGCCTATGGCCTCTCTCAGGATATTCTCATCAGGCTTTGCAAATGTCATCCCCTGCTTTGTCACTATGTGGTGTACAATTGGCGTAAGATAATATTCTTTTACTACATATTTATCTTTCCTGCTCTCTCCCGTGCTTACCACACGCACCTCATGGCCCAGCTCCTTCAGCCCTTCATACAGCCTCTGGGATGTCATTGTCGTCCCGTTATTTCCATTGTCAAACTGATCTACAATCAATAATATTTTCATCTCATTCTCCCGCCTTCTTATTTCTAACCCGGCACACACGCTCCGGCATTTCTGCATGCGCCGTCTGCTTCTTCCGTCTCAGCCGAGACGCAGCCCTGCATTTTCCCTGGCTGCTTCCAGAAGCTCCATCACCATGACAGAGTGCTCCAGAAGTTTATAACATTCCTCCAAATCCTTCCTGGCGTACATATCAGCAAAAGCTTCCCACTCAAAGCACATGCGGCTGGCCGCCTCCGGACATGCAAATGTCAATTCTCCCTGATCTGTGACTGACCTGGCCAGGGTACACAAACTGACACTTCCGTCCACCTGCACATAGCCTTTCGTCCCCTGTATCACCCCGAAGCAGGGGCTGTAGGAATCCTTTGCCGCAGTGCACGACGCCACCATTCCCGGATATTCCAGAATGAGTGTACCGGACGTGTCCACCCCATTATACCCGCTGTTATAATGGTAGCTGATCTTCTCCGGCCTTCCAAACAGCGCTGTCACAAAATGCAGATTATAGACATTTATGTCATACAGTGCTCCTCCGTACAGCTTCGGGTCAAAAACCGGCTGCACCACACCCGCCAGATAATTGTCATATCTGGTTGAATACTGCGAAAAATTACATTGTACCATTTTTATATCCCCGATATTTGATATCTGCTCTTTAATAAAAGCAAATGTGGGATAATGAAGAGTGGTGATCGCCTCAAACAGGAATACCCCCTTCTCCTTTGCAATACCTGCCAGCTGTGCCATTTCAGCGGCACTTGTAGTCATGGGCTTTTCCAGTATAACATTCTTCCCATGCTCCAGCGCTTTTTTAGCATACTCATAGTGCATGCTGTTTATTATCCCTATATAGATGATGTCCAGGCTGTCAAGCTTTAAAAATTCCTCATAATCAGTACATACAAGCGGGATGCCATGTTTTTCTGCCAGCTCTTTACCCTTACTGCGGCTGCCTTCTCTCACACAGACGGCCGCTGCCTGCACACCGGCAGCGCCGTCTATTGCCCTCAGGCATTCCTTCACTATTTTTCCTGAACCGACTATTCCTGCCTTCATCTGCTTATACCTCCCAGGTTTATACATTATTTCCGCGTGCCGGGCTTATCCGGCTTCTGCTTAATTCTGTAAGTATATCACATCTGACGCTGTTTTTTCCACAAAAGCTTTATCATGCTCCACAAAAATCATTGCCGGATGATATTTAAGGATCAGATTTTCCAGCTGTATCCTTGAAAAAATATCAATATAATTGAGGGGTTCATCCCAAATATAGAGATGTGCCTGCTGGCACAGGCTTCTTGCCAGCATCACTTTTTTCTTCTGGCCCTGGCTGTAGTCCTCCATCCGCTTCTCAAACTGAACTCTTGAGAAATCCAGTTTCCGAAGAAGCGCCCGAAACAGAGTGCCGTCAATCCCGTTCTGTTCGGCAAAGTCCTCCAGACGCCCTTTCAGGCCGCTGACATCCTGAGGGACATAAGAAATGATCAGGCCGCTCCCCACCCTCAGTTCTCCGCCTGTCTCTATATCTTCACCCATGATTTTCTTCAGCAGAGTTGACTTCCCGCATCCGTTTTTTCCAGCGAGCGCGATCCTCTCCCCCCTGCGCAGGGCAAAGTTCACATGAGAACAGACTGTCTTTCCATCATATGACAGGGAAAGGTCTTTTGCCTCAATAAGTACTTCTTTATGGTATACGAGAGGAAATAATTTGATTTCTTCCTCTTCTTCTATATTTTTAAGCAGTTTTTTCTTTTCTTCGGCAGCTCCGCTAATCCTTCCCTCCACGGCTTTTGCCCGCTTCATCATTTTAGCGGATTTATGTCCGATAAACCCTCTGTCCGGTTTAGGGCCCAACCCGTCCCCTCCAAATTTTGTTTTCTCTATTTTGTCTGACCAGCCCGCCGTCCTTGCAGCTGCCTCTGTCAGCCTGGCGATATCCTTCTGAAGCTTTCTGTTTTCAGCCATCTCAAATTCATCCTGGAGCTTCTTATTCTGCTGCCATGTATCGAAATTGCCCTGCTGTATCTCTATATTTGTCTTGTTCAGAGCAAGAATGTGATCCACACATCCATTCAGAAAATGTCTGTCATGGGAGACGAGCAGAAACCCTTTCTTCTTTTTCAGGTATTCCATGATTTTCTCTCTGGCTTCGCCATCCAGATGGTTTGTAGGTTCATCGATCAGAAGAAATTCATTTTCCCTGGAAAAGAGCAGCGCCAGCAGCACCTTCGTCCTCTCCCCATTGCTCAGTGTCTCAAAGGGCCTGTACAGGACCTCTGCATCCACATCCAGCAGATCCAGTTCCCGGCAGAGCATCCACAATTCATAATCCGGATGGATCCCCTCTATCACATCCAGAGTATTCCTGGATATATCCCCTGTATCAAAAGGGAAATACTCAAATACTGTGGGTGACTTGATGCTGCCCTCATATTCCAGTTTTCCCATGAGCAGCTTCAAAAATGTTGTCTTGCCTTTTCCGTTCCGCCCAATAAATCCCAGCCTCCAGCCGGTATCTATCCTGAAAGAGACATTTTCAAAGATATTGTCATAGCTTCCTTCATAACAAAACGTTAAATTACTCACATTGATCTGTGCCATATAATTCTGCCTCCGTACATCCGCGGCAGTTTTCCTGCAAGCGCCAAAGCATGTTTGAAAAATGCTCCAGGTACTGCCGCATTATAAAAAGCGCAGGAAATACCTTCCTGCGCTTCTTTGCACGGTCTGATGCATACACTGCACCTCATGCTTCTAAACAGATGAAAGTAGATTCCTGCAGGGCACAGCAGACAGGTACACCATTTGTATACCCGAGCCTTTATTATACGCTGGGCTGCTGCGCCCGTCCATAATGTTATTCATTATCTGCAGAAATCTATGCTCATCTTTCCATCTCCAATCATTACGAAGGCAGAGCCTTCTGTCTGTTTTGAGACAATCACCTACAGGAACATACTGCATTCCCGTATGCAGTTCAGGCACGCCCCGCGTCCCTGCTGCCAGGATTTATCTCTAATTATCTACCAACATAACATGGCTGCCCGCATTTGTCAAGACTGCCTGTCCGCTGTTTTCTTCCTTTACCTTTGATACATTGATCTCATCATCGGCTTGATTCCGCCGGCATTCAGAATCTCAAGAGCCTTCTCTCCCAGCTTCTCAGCCGTAAACACCTGGCCTGTCCTCTTAAGGACCACAGTGCCCTGCTCCAGATCAACTTCCAGGATATCACCATTTTCCGCCTTCTGTGCCAGTCCCCTGCACACTATGGCAGGAAGCCCCAGATTAATGGCATTCCTGAAAAAAATGCGGGCAAATGAATCTGCGATCACAAGTGATGCCCCCATATTCAGCATCGCAATAGGCGCATGCTCCCTGCTGGAGCCGCAGCCAAAATTTCTTCCTGCCACCACGATCCCGCCTTTCGGAAATGCTTCTGATATTTGTTCGTCTATGCCCGCGAAGCAGTGCTTTCCCACTTTCTCCGGCTCAGACAGATCCAGGAACCGTCCCGGATAGATCTGGTCCGTATCAATATTGTCACCCAGCACCAGTACAGGCGCCTGATATTTTGTCTTCATGATAAATTCCCTCCATATATAAACTGCGGCTTTGTCAGACAGATGCAATATATCCCTTCAGGGCAGATGCGGCGGCCACCGCCGGGGATGCCAGATACAGCCTGCCCTCCCTGCTTCCCATCCGCCCCGGAAAATTCCTGTTAGATGTAGTCACACATACTTCCCCTGCTGTTATGACTCCCTCATGGGCGCCCAGGCACGGCCCGCAGCCCGGAGTTGAAAGTGTGGCTCCTGCATCCAGCAGTTCCTGTATATATCCTTTATCAAGGCATTCACGCATAACCTCTGTGGAGGCAGGGATCACTACCAGCCGCACACCCTCCGCTATCCTTTTACCCCGCAGTATCCCCGCTGCTGTCCCAATGTCTTCTGTCCGCCCTCCCGTGCAGGTACCTATCAGAACCTGGTCAACCATGATTTTTTCCAGTTCTGCCAGAGGTTTTACGTGATCTACGCTGTAAGGGACTGCTATCTGCGGCCCCAGGCCATCCACATTGAAGATATATCTCTCCGCATACTGGAAGTCAGGGTCTGTCTCCTGCACCTCATAAGGCCTTACTGCCCTCTGTGACACATAGGAAAGGACTTCCTCATTTGGCTGCATATAAGCTGTCTTGGCCCCCATCTCCACTGCCATATTGCAGAGCACCATCCTGCCCGGAACCCCCAGCTGCTCTACATAGCTGCCTGTAAATTCTATACCTTTATAAACTGCCCCGTCAGCTTTCATCTGACCCAGCACATATAAGATCACATCCTTGGGCATAGTGCTCCGGTCCGGTTTTCCTTCTATACGTATCTCAATAATTTCAGGAACCCGCATCCACAGCTCCCCCGTCAGAAGTACAGCTGCCATATCAGTAGCCCCCACTCCTGTCCCGAAAGCTCCAAACGCCCCATGTGTCGTTGTATGGGAATCAGTAGCAGCCAGTATCATTCCCGGATAGACAAGCCCTGCCTCAGGCATGACCTGGTGGCATACACCGGCGTTGATATCAAAGTGGTATTTAAGCCCCTGCCGTACTGCAAAGCTTCTCATCTGTCTGTGATTTTCCGCCGCGTTCACTGTGGGGCAGGGAGCATAATGGTCAAAGACAAATGCCGCTCTCTCAGGGTCCCACACCTTCTCACCGCCCATCTCATAAAATGAATTAATCGTCTGCAGGTAAAGATCATTGATCTCAGCAAAATCGATCTTTGCCATCACGATCTCTCCTGTATGTACCTCTTCCCTTCCGCCGGCTCTGGCGAGTATCTTCTCAATTGCATGCATAAATAATGCCCTCCTAAAATTAAAAATTCATTTCCTGATCCTGTCCTCTTCACCATATATCTTTCATTTCACAGCAGCAGCCTGAACAATTCCATATAGATGGGGATCAGTACCATACTGAGTGCAGTCGTGACTGTGATCACTACAGATGCAAAACCATAATCGCTTCCGCTCTCTTTTGACATGATGCCCAGCTGCGTCATTGCCGGCATCACAGTCATAATGCAGAAAACCTGTTTCATGGAAACGGGCAGGTCTATCATGCTGCAGGCAGCGATCATAAGTGCCGGCGATGCCAGATATCTGAAAATAAGGATCCATACAAGCTCTCTTGACGGCCTGATATCTTTTCTTCCATTTGTACGGATCACACAGCCAATAAATATCATTGCCAGCGGCGTCACTGTATTTTTCAGATAAGTGACAGGAGACATGATAAATGGCGGCAGCGTGATGCCTGCAAGGACCGCCGCTATTCCCGCAAGCAGTCCTATGATGGCCGGGGAAAAGAATTTTCTTATCTGTATCCTTTCTCTGATCCCTGCATCTCTGCGCAGCAGCCATGTACCCAGGCTCCAGAACAGTACTGTGTTGGCCATATAGTATACCATGGCGTCCGGCATTGCCGCCTCTCCCAGAAGAGCCATAATGACCGGAAAGCCAACGATCACTGTATTTGAAAATGCAGCTGCATTAATAAATACGCCTCTCCGTCCCCGGGGGACTCTGCCCGCCTTAGCCAGCAGCAGCGCCAGCCCCGTACATATAAGTATATTAGCCAGAGGCGCCGGCAGCGCCCGGCACATCTCGATAAGCTTCTCCCTGCTCTCACATGCAGATAATACATTGCAGAACATATAGCAGGGAATTGCCAGCCTGACGCAGAATTTAGATACAACATCCCTGCCCTTTTCCCCGAACCACTCTTTTCCTGCTATACAGAAACCTACTCCGATCAATATAAGGAGCGACAAAATACCTGTAATGCTGTCAGCCATATTAACCTCTCCGTTCTTTCCTGAGTATGGGAAGGGTAGAGCCTCCATAGGGCATGACAAGTACTCTGGCCCCCCTCCCCTTTGAAATGACTGCTGCATCAAAAGCATCCTGCAGTTCATGATAGGGCTTCATAAAAATACTCCTGACAAACTCATCCTCAAGAGAAGATACAAGAAAAATCTCTGCTTTTTCCATGGTAAGCGCAAATCCTGCCGCCTTATGGCCCCCCAGCCTGAATTCTCTTCTGATCCGCTCCAATATCTCGCCCGGACTGCCCGCATTTACCATCCACTCTTCAAAGACAGGTTCCCCCAGCCCTTCACCTGCCTCTCCAGTAAGTATAATAATCCCGCCTTTTTTCACGGCATGCCTTGCATTGTCCAGAGCCTTCTGCATCTGATACAGATTCAGGTCCTTGGGCCTTCCGCCCTGCGATACCACTACAATATCCGCCTCCTCATCTATCTCCCGTCCATATATCTCATCCAGCAGACGGCAGCCCTCTCTGTGGGCCAGGATGTAATGTCCGGCGACAGCATGAATTATATTTTTATGCTCGTCCAGGATGACGTTCAATATAAAGTCAATAGGACAGTACAGAGCCGCCTCCTCCAGATCCCTCCTCACAGGGCTGTCCGCATTTCCCACCACAGCCTCCTCATCAGTAAGCAGACTGTGATTTATCTGTATCGCTTCCCTGGTGGATACCCCCGGCATGACAGCCTTGGCCCCTCCGCTGTATCCTGCGAACCAGTGGTATTCTATATTCCCCAGACAGATGCAGAAATCTGCCTCCGCCACTGCCCTGGTGACATCCACCGGTGTTCCGTGGGCAGTCTGACCCATATGCACAAAATCATTTGGATCCATGTCAATACACCTTATTTCCCTGCTCACAGCCTCCCCGGCCAGATGCACCTTCTCCTCTTTAGTATGTCCTCTGTGGCTTCCAAGAGCAAACACAAGCGTGATCTCAGACGGCTTCACCCCGGCCTGCTTCAGCTCCGCCAGAATATCCGGCATAACGGCCCAGGTAGGCATAGGCCTGGTGATATCACTTGTGATGATCACTATGTTGTGCCTCCCTTTTGCCAGATCCCTCAGCCTGCCGGTGCCAATGGGACAAAGGAGAGCTTCCTCAACCGGCTTTCTTCCTTCTTTTCCCTCCATTTTCGGGCAGCTGCCAGCCCTCATTATATCCGCCTGCATATCCTCAGGGATCCATAAACTTTTGAATCCATCCCCATAACCCAGCTCAACTTTCATTTTCACTCCTCCTTTTTCCAGAGAAGCTCCGGGCTGGTCACCAGCCCTGCCGGTCTGAAGTGATAGGACGTCAGCCAGTTAGAACCATGGGACCTCCAGGAATCAGGTCCCCAGTATGTCCACCTGATATCAGGCAGATGAAGCTGGCCAAAGGTATTAAACCTGTTCCCATACACTCTTATCCGCAGTTCATGCTCCCCCTTTTCAAGACATCCCAGGCTTTTCTTATGAGGGGCGAAGGCCACAGGTCCAAGCTTCTCCCCATCCAGCCACACTGCTGTCAGGTGTCCTTCATAGCGGGGAATAAATATTTGGGCCTGTCCCTTCTCTTCAGCTGTAAACCTGAATACATAGTCCAGATTCCCTCCGTAGAACGGATATCCCTGGAGCACAATATCACCGATCCTTATCTCCCGCTTCCGTCTTGTCAGCGCTGTTCTGTCACCGTGTACAGCCACTCCGAAATCTCCCAGAAAATACATAGATTCCAGATTTGTAAGCCTGCTGTACCTCAGACGGACCTCAATGGTGTTCTCTCCTCTCCTGACTCTGAAACCTTTCAGGACAGGGATAGATTTATCCACAAAATACCCCTCCGGGGCACACTCCTTCTTTTCTCCGTTGAAATACAGTTCCAGATCCTGGGGCCTTTCCAGTGCCAGCATTCCTTCACACTCAATTTCTGAATATATCATGTATCTGAGCTTCAGCGGATATTCCTCCTCCTGCTCTGACTCTCTGACCCATGGCTGTTCCACATTTTTATGTGATCTGACCGGCCAGCCCAGCTTTTCTCTTATTTTTGTATCCACTCTTAAAATATTGTCCTGACTCTGCCAGCCATCGCTGTCAATTTCCCACTCTGCATAATCCATCAGATAAACATTCGGTTCTTCAAATCTGACATCATCCGGCACATCCAGTCTCTGTACCCTGTACTCTTCCCTCTCCCCAGGGCCGTCATGATATCTCTGTATGCTCCCCTCAGCAGGCATCTCTGCCGGCTCCAGCAGCCACAGGAAACTGTCCTGTTTGTACACATCTTCATAAAACCACGTTCTGCCATCACGGTAAATAACATCTGTCTCCTTCTTCCCGCCGGTCAGAGTGTCATACAGGGTGATCTTCCAGAATCCCTTTACAGAAAATTCTGTCTCATCCGGCCACTCTGTGTCCTGGTTGGAATTATATGCATGGGCCAGAAATATCCACCTGTTATCCCCGTCTGTCCTCATCTGGTAAATAAGATTATTGATCCTGGCTCCTGACAGGATATCCCTGTAAAATGTCCTATAATCATCCGGCAGTTCTCTTGCCAGAAGTGTGGCATCCAGAAAACGGTATTTCTCCACTGCCTCCAGAAGGGCATGCTTCTCAAACGGAATACAGGTACATATCTCTGCCAGCGCCTTTGCCTCCCCTGATTCAAGCGCATCTATATACTCAGGAATATGGCCCATAAAGATTACATTTCCCCCTCTTTTCCTGAATCGCTCCAGCCGTTCCAGAGTCGTCCTGCGCAGCGTGATACAGTCTGGTACGATAACAGCCTCATACCCCATCTCCCCAACATGCATCACCTTGTCGTCCGCACAATCCTCAGGCTCATCTGAAAGCAGGGATTCTGAGATATAGTCAAAATCCACAAGCCCAAACAGCAGCCATTCGGCCATATCCTGAAAATGTTTGTCCTGCTGGCTTCTGATCCCATCCAGCTGGGTATTCACTCCCCAGTTCACCCAGTACGATTCTATGGGATGGACGACACCAACCCTCACATCTGGTTTCCCCCTTGTCATGGCTGTGTTCACCCTTGCAAAATGGTCTGCTATCAGAGGATATTCTTCCTTCCACGGAGCCTGGTAGTTAAAACTGGACGGAAAATCTCTTTTGGCTTCCCCCTCCATGGACACCAGGGAAAGATGGGGCACTCTGAAGGACACACCCAGGGCTGCCTGCCAGTCCCCCTGTATCTTGTAGCCCTTAAAATCAAAATGCCAGTTTGTGACACCGTACAATTCTGACATTATCCCTGCACTGCCCTTCTGTCTGGCCACACTCTGGCACTGTTTCAGCGTAACGAAAAAATGGTCATCCCTGAGCATATCCACCCCCGGAATCTGGAAGCTTCTGTAAAACCTCATAGTCTCCCCCACAGCCCTTGTCTGAAGGTAAAGATTGTCTTCCCAGAATACATGGCCCGTAAATACAATACCGTGTCTCTGGCACCATGCTCCTATGGTATCAGAAAAAGCTTCAACAAACCGTTCACAGACATGATCGTGGTAATGGTACCTGGCCTGGGAGAGTTTCCCATTTTCCCGGTTCCATATCAACTCAGGAAGCCTGTCTTCTATGTGATATCCGTACCGGGCTGCAAATGTATCATCAAAGTCATTCGTATATGGAAAATTTACAGGCGTCCTGCTGTCATGATCCATGAGAGAGTCCTTTTTCGTAAACTGCGGCTCATCAGTAAAGACAGCAGGTATCCCGTCCCCGAACATTTCACCCATGTGCCGGTAATAACCTTCATATGTCAATTCCACAAACCGTTCCACCGCACTTTTGTTCAGCGTATCCAGATATGTCTGTCCGTTATACCAGGGAGACTCCTCCTCCAGCTGAAGATAAACATACCATATACCTTCCCCATCCTGTATATCCCGCATTATCTCATAGCGCTCCAGATATCCCTCCTTCAGCCATACCCGGAAACAACAGATGAAATAACCCTTTGGCTTTGCAGTGTTCCCCCGGTCATCCGGCTGGTATTCAGACTCCAGCTTCTCAAAAGACTCCCTGCCCGCCTCGTACCCTTCCAGTCTGTCTGGCGAGATCACCATGTGTCTTGCCCTGTAACATATCTCCTTTGTCACCAGTCCCCCTGCAGCGCCTGACGGCCATCTGTCTTCATCATAGAGATAGCAGAGCAGACCTTTTTTCTTTCCGTACTCCGCACATTCTTTCACCAGCCCAAAGAACTCGTCACTTAAATACCTGGTGGCCATGCCGGACCTGGAATGGGGAAAGAAACCGCCCATTCCCATTTCTTTAAAGACGTCCAGCTGTCTTTTCAGTTCATCCAGTTCCAGCCTGCAGTTCCATGCCCAGAACGGCGCCTCCCTGTATTCTGCACCCGGGTGTTCAAACTCCTCCTGGCTCCATTTTCCGGCGCTCTTATCATACATTCCCATCTTCTCACCTATCCTTTCACGGCTCCTGATACCATACCTGCCTCAATCCTCTTATTGAAAATAATGTATAAGATCAGTACAGGTATAGATATCAGCACAACATCAGCAAAAATCAAATTCCAGGAGCTTTCATACATGCCATAAAACGTATAGATAGACAGCTGTATGGTGGCGTTTTTGCTTCCCGGAAGAAAATACAGGGGGTTTGTAAAATCATTGTATATATGCAGCGCTGTCAGAACGATCACCGTGGAGATCACAGGCTTAGCCAGAGGCAGCATGATCTTAAAAAACAGTTTTACGGGACCGCATCCGTCAATGACGGCTGCCTCATCAAGTTCTCTTGGAATATTGGGAAAATATCCCCGGAACAGGATCGTGGCAAAGCTGGTCTGGGTGGCTACCTCCACAAGTATCAGCCCAAACAGCGTGCCGCTTAAGTGGATGCTCTGCAGCAGCCTGTAGGTTGGCACTATAGATACAGGGACGATCAGCCCTGCCAGGATCAGAAAATTCAGGAACTTAGACAGCCCATCCTGACGCCTCTGGATAATATAGGCCAGCAGAGAGGTAAACAGTATGATGAGGCAGACGCTGATCACAGTCAGCAGGATGCTGTTCTTAAAAGCTCTAAGAACAAGATATTTGCTGCTGGTTAAAACCTCCCTGTAATTTTCAAATATCTGTGTCAGGGAAAACTCTGCCGGAAAGCTTATTGCCATAAGGCCCGCTTCCTTCTTTGTCTTCATTGAATTGATGACTACAAAATAAAACGGGATCAGATAGATAAATATAGTAATGAAAACTGCAAAAGCCTGCCATAATACAGTCCTTATTTTTTTGCCTTTTCCTCCAATCACATTTCCACCTCCTTCTTGCCCAGATAACCATACAGAGGAAATGCGATCGCCGTTATAATAAGAAAGAGCACTACATTCCCAACTGTTGAAAGTCCGTAAAGCCCTGCCGCAAACATCCTGTATGTGACAGTTGTCATCAGTTCCGTGGCAAATCCAGGCCCGCCGCCTGTAGTAGAATATACAAGGTCAAAATTGCGCAGGCCTCCGATCAGGGAAAGCGTGATGACTGAATTCATGGCTGTCCTTATAAGCGGAAGGGTGATAAACCTGAAAGACTGTCCCCCACTGGCTCCGTCTATTTTTGCAGCCTCATAGTAATCCTTGGGAATAGACTGGATCCCTGTAATATAGATCAATGTGGCTACCCCGAGCCCCTTCCAGAT
Organism: Murimonas intestini; assembly: GCA_003148945.1. Lineage (GTDB taxonomy): Bacteria > Bacillota > Clostridia > Lachnospirales > Lachnospiraceae > Murimonas > Murimonas intestini. The sequence continues at coordinate 228,311 of QGGY01000006.1, forward strand.
ATCTATTCCCATCACAGAAAACAGAGCGATCTTCTCATTCGTCAGCCAGTGTATGCTCCCCGCCCCCAGGGCGCCAAGGGCAGTGTTGATAAGCCCTGTCGTAGGATGCATCAGACTTTTAAAAGTAAAGCCTACCGCAAGTGCACTCAGCAGTGTGGGGAAAAATATGACTGTTCTCAGATATCCCTGGATCTTCAGCCCCTTAGTCAGCAGGACAGCCAGCAGCAGTGCGATCACCACCTTGCCAAAGCTGGTGCCGAATCCATAGATCAATGTGTTTTTCAGGCCTATGCGCAGGGACGGCTCTGAAAAAAATGTTTTGTAATTGTCCCATCCTATAAAGTCCCAATCTGTCAGCGTCCATTTTGTAAAGCTGTAAAAGAAAGAGGAAAAGGTAGGGATTATAAAAATAACAATATATATCACAAGGGCAGGGATCATAAAATAAATCGGGTACATCCTGCCTTTTAACCGTTTCGCGCTCATATATCAGACCTCCTTTTAAGGCATAAAAAGCCCCGCAAAAGTATATTTACCTGTAAAACGATATCTACTTTTGCAGGGCTGGCTTTCACTCTTTATTTCCAGCCTTCCAGACCAAGCTGGATGGCTACTTTTGCATTGTCATCGTCTATCTGCTGTACTGCTTCTTCCGGTGAGATGGCTCCGCTGGCGGCCTCAACGCATATATTCGGCGTGCTTGCTCCCTTTATGGGGGTTACGAATTCCTGAGCCGGATACCAGCTGCCATTGTCATAGTAGCTGATGGCCTCTTTCACACACTCATACATATCCGTGGGATACCGGGCTCCTTTCACCATGACAGGACCTGCCATTGACTGTTTTTCAAAATACGCATCCAGGCCTTCCTGGGAAGTCACATATGTCATCCAGAGCTTAAGAGCTGTCTTCACATCCTCACTGGCATTCTTTGCAATATACCAGCTGTGGGGCATCCAAACTGTAATACCAGTCTTGTCCGGGTCATTTCCGGGAGTGGCAAAAAATCCAATATCGCCAATAGCATCCGGATAGTTAGCTGCCAGCACGTTTACTAATTCCCTGGTCAGCAGGCAGTAATGTGCGCCTTTCCCCTCTGCCAGCATACTGATCGCCTGTTCTCTGTTGGTTGACAGATAATCTTCATTGTAGAATCCATTTGATGATACATCCTCCATCTTCCTGAATGAATCCACATAGCTGGGGATATCCTTCAGACGGACCTTATTAGCCGTATAATCCTGCTCAAACTCCGGATATTCACAATGTACATTGTAGAAATCTGTAAGCCATATCATCTGTGCTGTAGATTTTGTGTCAAAGGATCCAACCACTGCAGTATATCCCGCATCCTTTACCGCCCTGCAGTTCTCCACAAACTGTTCCCATGTCTTTGGCACCTCCAGGTTCAGTTCCTTATAGATTTTCTTGTTATACGCAAAACCTCCTGCATATACCGGCATGATAGGTACACCAAATGTCTCGCCGCTTAACTCTACACTTTTCCTGTAAATATCCTCCAGATTATCCAAAAAAGCTTCCCCTGTCACAGGCTCCAGATTTTCCGTGGGAGCAATATTGCTCATAGCCGCTCCTGAATGCCATTCCACCAGTCCGTCCAGTTCCCCTGTTGCAGCCCTTGCAGTGACCAGGGTGCTGAAATTATCATCAGATACCTGTTCCACCTCAAACTCAACATTATATTTTTCTTCAAACCTGGCCATCTGATTTCTTACACCATCATTGATCAGCGGGCCTACAAGCGCCGGGATGGTAAGAGTATCCTCCCATGTCACATCTCCTGTCCCATTCTCACCTGCCCCCGTCTCTTCACTGCCGGCTGCCTCAGTCGTGGTCCCGGACTCCCCGCCCTTTTCTGTCCCGGCACCTGTTTCCTCCTTAGTATCCGCCTGTGTCTCAGTCTTTGCTGTCTCTTTCTTTTCTGCTGTCTCTTTCTGATCCCCGCCTGCCCCCTTACACCCCGCCAGAGAACCTGTGATCAGACATGCAGTTAACGCCAGCACCAAACTCTTTTTCATATAACCTTCCTCCTTTACCTTCCCCTTTGTATTTGTGGCTTTATTATACCAATCTGTCCCCTCAGACAAAAAGGTAGAAAATAGCACAATATAATGTAACATCTGACACTTGTGCTGTCTTCTACCTTTAAAGTATTAAGTATGGCTTGGCGCATCCGCTCAGGTCATTTTATCAGCCCCATGGCTGCTGTCTATATTTTTTGCATATTCTGAGGGAGTCTCACCTGTTCTGGCCTTAAACACTTTCCCGAAATATCCTGCATCCGAAAATCCCAGCATCTGGGCCACCTCACGTATCTTTGCCCCAGGATTCTCTTCATATATGTGCTTTGCCTGAAGTATCTTTTCTGCAAGTACAAAATCATAGAATGAAGTATCTGCATATTTATTAAAAAGGCGGTTTACATATGTCTGGGATATGTAGAACCTTTCTGTGATATCCCTCAGCCGTATATTGCTGCTGATATTTTTATATACATAGTCCCTGATATCTTCATAAAGCTCCTTCGAATCCTTTCTGTATTCCCTCCTGCTGTTCACCTGCTCCGTCACAAAATCACACAGGTTAAACAAAATATCACTGGCGCTCCTGGCATAGACATAAGCTCCGTCCATGGCCTCCAGCGCCTTCTTTATAAAATCAGGCTGTTTCCCTCCCATATTCATGTGGATGAGTGTGATGATATCCATGACCTCAGACTGGATCCAATGAAGGGAAGCCTGTTCATTCTCCCATATACGGAACAGTTCAATAATTACATCCTTCAGCCCCTCCCACTGTCCGCCCTTTACCAGGGCTGTCATTTTCCCTCTCAGCCTGCTGTCAATATCCGTATAGCTGCGGGAAAAAAACTGTTCCGGCCGCCCCATAATGGTCTTTCCTACGACCATCTGCTCATCTGCCGTCTTTGTGAGCAGGCATATCTTCTCCTGGACTCTGCTGGAATCACTTCCCAGGTTTTCATAGATGCATGTATAATAATTTTTCCCCTGCATCTCTTCTGCACGCTTCTCCAGAAGAGCGCAGAACCTCCTTAAGCTCCCTCTGCGCAGCAGGATCAGGCGTTCATTTATGTAGCGGCCCCCGGCCATGACCAGCTCCTGCAGTCCCCACTCCTTTACTAGTTCAAACAGGCGGGGATTTCCCACGGGAAGAAGAGTTTCAAAGCTGCCGGCATGGGGACATCCGCTGCGCAGCAGCACCAGCACGTGATCCCTGCCATTGAGTTCCAGCCACTGTATAAATTCCTCCGCCATCTCACCTTTCTTGATAAATTCCTCAAACTGCTGTTCCAGGTGCTTCAGGCGCTGCCTGTCCAGCTTTTCCTTCAGGCTCTTCAGTGTATCAGCCACTACCGGGTCCTTTAAGGGCTTCAGAAGGTAGTCCTCACTCCCCAGCTTCATACATTCTCTCACATAGGGAAAATCCTGATATCCGCTGAGTACCACCGTTATGATTCCGGGCCTCCTATCCTTCAGGACCCGTATAAGCTCTATCCCATCCATGGCCGGCATCCTGACATCAGTCATGACTACGTCCGCCTCATGTTCTTCTAAATATTCAAGCACATCCTCCCCATTTTCACAAAGGGCGCACACTTCAAATTCCTCCGTATTGCGCTCTACGATTCTTTTATTGTACCTCTGGATTACAGGCTCATCTTCTGCTATCACTATTCTGTATTTCATCTTCCTGCCTCCTGACAAATATTGGAAAATACTACTCTTGCACCGCCCTCTGCCCTGTTCTCCAGCGTAAACCTGATCTGCTGGTTATAAAACAGCTCCAGCCGGGCAAATGTATTTAAAAGTCCCAGGCTGCCTATTCCCCCTCTGACATCATCTTCTTTCCCCATCACACCATTCTGATAATCCTCTATCTTTTGCTTCAGCCCGGCCAGCACATTCTCCCCAAACCCTATCCCGTCATCCTGGATGCTTATCTCCCAGCCTCCGTCTTCTCTGGCTGCCGCCAGGATCTCCACGTGAAGAGTGCGTCTCTCTTTTGCAAAACCATGATAAAACGAATTCTCAACAATAGGCTGGACAATGAGCCTGGGTATCTGAATGTTCCTGATGTTTTCATCTGCAGAGATCTCATACGTTATTTTATCCCCAAAACGTTCCTTCATCAGCGCCAGATAATTGGATGTATGAGTAATCTCGTCCCCAATAGTCACAGGCTGGTTTTCCGATGCCGTGGAATACCGCATCATGTCAGATATCCTCTGACATACCTCCACCACATCATCCGGCCTTTCCTCCAGAGCCAGCTCCATCACTACATTGAGCATATTGTGGATAAAATGAGGGTTGATCTGTGCCTGGAGGGCGTTAAAATGTGACTGCAGCTGCCTGGACCTGCTCTCCACCTCTCTTTCCACCGACTCATTGAGCTTATTCTTCATAATCCTGAATGAGTGGTTCAGTGACACAATCTCGTCCTCCTTCTCATTGACGATCCTGTCCGTATCTGCCATTGTCTCCATGCTCATATTTTCCATGGCTGTCCGCAGCTCGCGCAGAGGCTTTGTCATATGGCTGGCCATATAATAGGCCAGACAGACCATCCCTATCATAAATGCTGCAGCCACCCCCACCAGCACATTGCGAACAGTCCTGAATGACTGGCCTGCCAGCTCAGGATTCTGTATGGCAGCCACGCTCCAGCCTGTTTCATTCGATGTTTTGACTCCCGTAAGTCCGTATTTGCCGCTGTCATTCGTTTTTCCGTCCCTGATCAGCTCTCTGCAGTATGTAAGCTTTTCCCCGCTGAGGTTCTCATCACCCAGGCCTCCATTTCCAAAGACAGGAGCACCATATTGATCCAGTACCAGAATATCATATTGAGAATTAGAGCATATCCTGCTTAAATATTCTGCAGTCTCCTGGACCTCCACATATCCGATTCCCTTTCCCGGGTCGCGTATTACCCTGGCTACAGAGAATACATCCCTGCCCTCCTTCTGTGACCAGCTGTCTTTATGAAGAGGCAGTATCACCCTGCGTCCGGCGGCTTCCTCCACCTCATCCAGCCAGTCCAGCTTTTCTATCCTGCCTGCAATAACCTCAGGATTCAGTACCCTGTCTTCATTGCCTGAAAACAAATTTCCTGACCTGGTAAATGCACAGAAACGGTAATAATTGCCGCTCACAAAACTGCTGTCAACATATCTGCGTATCTCCATAAGACTGTTCTGGACTGATGCTTCGTAATCCTCATTCCTGTCATCTGAATATGTGAGATTTTTAAGGCAGCGGATCATGTCCTGGTTGGAAATAAATGTCACAGCCTGGTTATCCATCAGCTCCAGCTTATTATCTATAATCATGGAGATCTCTTTCGTAACACTGTTCAGGGAGTACTCCACATTATCCCTGTCATTCCGGCTGATATAATAATAGAGCACAAATACACCCACTGCCAGGACTACCAGTCCAAAAGCCGAGGAAAGCAGTGCGATCTTATAATGCAGTTTCTTCATTTTACGCCGTCCTTTCTTAGATAAACTATATCCCATAATCATGGCAAAATCAATAATTGTCATTATTTGCCATATTGGGCATATCAAATACAGGGACAAAAAAACCGGATATGGCTGCGGTTCCCCGCATGCCATATCCGGTTTCTTTATTCTTTCAGCAGCTCTGCTGCCGCAATATCAATATCCGCTGAATATTTACTGAGCTTCTGTCTCAGCCGGTGTTTCCGCCTCTGAACCAGCCTCTGTCATGCCAGGTCCCTCACCTCCGGCAGTAGTCTCTTCCTCTGTCTCTGTCGGTCCCTGCTCTTCTCCTGCTGTCTCAGATTCAGCTGGTGTCTCTGCCTCTGTTGTGTCTTCTGTTCCCTTTGCTTCTGTCTGGGCTTCAGTAGCGGCTTCTGTGCTTTCTTCCGGTTTGCCCTCTACAAATGTTGTATTGTCCTGGAGGAACTGGATAGCCTTATTTGTCAGGACATTTGTCTCAATCGTTGTCCTGCCGTAACGCTCAATTACGTCATCTGTAGTCACATTTGCATTTGCAGCTATTTCTTCCAGAGCCTTCTGGTACTCATCTTCTGACACTGTCATTTCCTCTGACTCTGCAATAGCTTTTAAAATGAGCTCTGAGACAAGTGAATTGCGCAGAGTCAGTGTCAGCTGTGAATTGAATTCATCCAGGTTCATGCCAGCATTTGCCTGAAGGTATTCATCCAGAGTCATTTCAGCCTGCTTTGCAACTTCTTCATAAGTAGCGTTCATCTTTGCCACACGGTATGCGATAACATCCTCAGGATACTCGTTGATCGTAGATGCCTGGTAAACCTGGAAAAATGCGTCGTTGAGCTTCTGAGAATCCAGCTGTGATTCTTTCTGCTGCTTCAGAGTGTCCTCAAGGGCCTTCTTGTATTCATCCACTGTACTATACTCAGAAATTTCCGTTACAAGGGCATCTGTCAATTCAGGCGTCCTCTTTATGGTATTAACAGTTACTTTGAACACTGCCTCTTTTCCTGCCAGATCCGGATTCAGTGAATATGTCTCAGGAAAAGTTACCTTTACGTCCTTTGTCTCCCCTGACTTCATGCCCACAACGCCATCCTCAAATCCTGGGATAAATGCGCCTGAACCGATTGTCAGGTCATAGCCCTTATCGCTGCCGCCGTCGAATACCTCTCCGTCCACACTGCCTTCATAATCAATATTTGTAACGTCACCGTTCTCCACTGTGCCGTCCTGGATCTCTTCCATCTTGTCATTCTGGCTGATATCGCTCTGGATCGCGCTGTCGATCTCATCCTGAGTCACTTCCACCGGATCGTAGTAGACAGTAAGTCCCTTGTACTCGCCCAGTGTCACATAGTCAAGAGCTTTATATGCAGGCTCTTCCTTTGTGAGATCCACCTCTGCCTTGTCAGCCGGAGACTCTGTGCTTCCTTCTGTACCGTCTTCTGAACCAGGAGCCGCAGCTTCCTCTGTGCTGCCTTTTTCTGTGTCTTTATTCTCTGTTTCTGCTGCCTCAGTGGCTTTTGTATCTGTCTTTTCTGTCTCTGATTTATCAGCAGTCTCTGCAGCTTTCTCTGTTGTCTTTGATGTCTCAGCGTTATTTGCTGCACATCCTGTTGCAAGCAGCGCTGTACTTAAAAGTATGGCTGCGACAATCTTTTTCTTCATAATAGTCTTATCCTCTCTTTACTATGCTGTTAATGCTGGTTGCTATGATCCCATTTCAGGAACCGGCGTCGGTCTGGACGGATCAAATACTGACTCTGCGTCGAACAGATCATCCAAAAAGTCGTTTCCATTAGGATCTGTATGATAATACATGCGGTATCCGTCCAGATTTCTCCGTCCCTGCCTCATATAGTTATCTCCAAACTGTACCCAGTACTTGCTTGAATCTACATTACAGTAGATATTGAAGCCCTGGCTCTTTAAATACTCAAACTTCTCGTTGCCCTCGTAGCCTTCCCAGCTTCCGATATCAGCTCCGAATGCAAAAATAATGATGTCAGTGGGACCTACGATCGGCTCAACAGTAGCCTTCCATCTCGCCGTATCAGTCTTGATCTTTTCAAGACCTTCCTGCTCAACATTTAAATGGCCCCATGTATGGCTGGCAAATACCCATCCGTTTGCCTTCATGGCATCTGCTACCTTCTTGGCTGCTTCCACATCCTGGTCATAGTTAAAATCCGGATGCTCATCTAAAAACTTCTGCTGATCTTCCTGGAGGCTTGTCCTGTCCCTGTAATCAGTGTCGGTCCTGTAACCCAGCACACCGTTATACCCAGTCAGTGCGATCGTCCCCTTTGCACCGTGGTAGGAAAAATCAGGATGCTCCTTAACAAATGTATCAATCAGCGGAACCATATCGTAATCACCTACTGATACAGATCCATCATCCTCAATATACTCATTTTTGACCTGTCCATTTTCATCCACGATAAGCCTGGATGCAAATCCGTCACCGTCCATGTAATGATAATAGCTCAAATCATCCTGGGAAAGGACAAATGGCTTCTTATCAGGCGGAAGCAGGATCTTACCCTTCACAGCATTCCCATTCTCGTCAAAAGTCACCATATCGTGGAGATTCACCAGCACATAACCCTTTTCATACATGGACTGGGTGATCTTATTAAACTCATCGATCGTAGTCATGACCTGATTATAACCGGCTTCATTTCCATCCCCGTCAAATGCCTTGGACGGGTCTTTTATGAGGGTGTGATAAAATACATGCGTAACCTGGTCCAGCGGATATTCCACACATGCTGCTTTGGCGCTCTCATACTCTGTTACCGCCTTCTGCATATCGGCACTGGCTGAATACGACGTCTGACTCTTCAACAGCTCTATAGCTCCGTCATAGTCATACATGGCCGCCTTCAAAGCCGCCTCATCCATCACTGCCTGGTCTCCCTGGGCAGGCTGTCCCGTCTGGGCTGCTGCCTCAGTCACTGCCTCAGTGCCCGCAGGCGCCCCCTCAGTCTGGCTTTGGCCATCCTGGCCCTGACTTATCTGATTCTGTTCTGTCTGGTCCTGGCCTGCCTGGCCCTGCTCTGTCTGGTTTTGTTCTGTCTGCATCTGTTCTGTGGATACATCAGCATTATGGTTTCCTTTATCTTTCTTGTCCAGGATATACTTTACAAGGATAACACAGAACACCGCAATAATCAACACAAGCACTAAAATTATGATCCTGCTTATCAGCACCTGCCGTTTTCTCCTGGCTCTGCGCTCCTCCATCCTTTGTTTTCTTTCGTCTTCCATGTCTTCTCCTCCGCAATGTTTTGGTCAGCCTGAAGGGATTTACAGCTGCGGGATCGGTGTATGCCTGGACGGGTCAAATACCTCATCCACATTAAACAGATCCGTCAGCTTATCCGGGCTGTAATACATAAGATAGCCATCCAAATTTCTTCTTCCCTGGCGCATATAGTTATCTCCAAACTGCACCCAGCTGGTCTGGGATGCGTCTACATTACAGTAGATATTAAATCCCTGGCTCTTCAGGTAGTCAAACTTCTCATTTCCCGAATAGCCTTCCCAGCTGCCAATATCGGCCCCGAACGCAAATATAATGATATCTGTAGGACCCACGATAGTTTCCACATTTGCCTTCCACTTGTCTGTATCCGTCTTAATCTTGTCCAGAGGCTCATTTGTGACATTCAGATGTCCCCATGTATGGCTGGCAAATACCCAGCCGTCTTCTTTCATGGCTTCAGCCACTTTCCTGGCGCCTGCCACTTCACTGTCAAAGTCGAAATCCGGATGCTTCTCCAGATATTCCCTCTGGTTGTCCTGAAGGTTCTTTTTATCCCTGTAATCACTGTCAGTCCTGTATCCCAGCACTCCATTGTAACCAGTCAGGGCTATTGTGCCTTTTGCCCCGTGATAAGAAAAATCAGGATGCTTTTTTACAAAGCTGTCAAGAAGGGGAATCAGGTCATAATCACCCACGCTGACCGTCCCGTCATCCTCCACATACTCATTCTTCACATCACCATTATCATCTACGATCAGTTTTGACGCAAAGCCATCACCGTCCATATAGTGGTAATAGCTCACATCATCCTGAGAAAGCACGAATGGCTTCTTGTCCGGAGGCAGCATGATCTTGCCCCTGACAGTATTTCCATTCTCATCAAAAGTAACCATATCATGCAGGTTCACAAGGACGTAGCCCTTGTCATACATGGACTGGGTAATTTTGTTGAACTCATTTATCGTAGTCATAAACTGTTCATAACCCTTTTCCTTGTCATCCCCGTCAAATGCCTTAGACGGATCCTTTATCAGTGTATGGTAAAATACATGTGTTATCTGCTCCAGAGGATATTCCACACATGCCGCTTTGTCAGTTTCGTATTTTGCCACCGCCTGTTTCATTCCCGTACTGGATTCATACATGCCAGAATTCTTCAGAAGGCTGACAGCCGCATCATAATCGTACATGGCTGCCTTCAGGTCTGCCTGTGCGATCAGATCCTTTTCTTTTTGGGCAGCGCTCTCTGTCACCGGCTCCGTCATCTGTTCTGTCCCCGCCGTCCCTTCCGTCTGGGCATCTTTCTTTGGTTTCCCCTCCGTCAGGGTCCCGTTGAGCAGCATGTAGCAGAGTACGCATATGATCAGCATCAGCAGGACAATGATCACCTTGCCTATCAGCAGCTGGCGTTTTCTGAGCGCCGCTTTCTCCTGCGCCCTTCTTTTTCTGGCCTGTTCTGGTTCCATTATTATTCTTCCTCTCTCGTATTGTTCCAATCCGCACCAGCTCATACGCAGGGCGCGGCCACATCTTCAAATGCGCAGGCAGACCTGTCGCATTCTCATGTATTATAGCATGTAATTGTTACTAAATTCTTTAAGAAACCTTAAAGAAATATTGCACTTTTTTCTAAAGGATGTTAGAATGAATCAGGAATGGTAACAACTCAGTTCATACAGCCTGAGCAGTTACATATAAATAATTTTTCAGGAGGATGACATATGCCTACATTATTAACTGTCCTGCTCATCATTCTGGCAGTTTTGGTCGTTTTATTGATTGCTCTGTTCATTTTTGGAAGAAGAGCACAGAAGAAGCAGGCTGTCCAGCAGGAACAGATGGAAGCTGCCAAACAGACCGTCTCCATGCTGATCATTGATAAGAAGAAGATGAAGCTGAAAGAATCCGGCCTCCCTCAGATGGTGATCGACCAGACCCCAAAACTGATGAGAAGAACAAAACTTCCTATCGTAAAAGCCAAGGTTGGACCCAGGATCATGTCTTTAGTCTGCGACGCAAAGATCTATGATACCGTGCCGGTTAAAAAAGAAGTAAAAGCTGTTGTCAGCGGTATTTACATAATGGAAGTAAAAGGTGTACGCGGACCGCTGGAGCAGACAGCTAAAAAACAGGGCTTCTTCAAACGTATCAAAAGCAAGGTTACAAAAAACGAAGCCTCCAAAACTGATAAAAAGCAGAAAAAATGATGTCAAAACCCCATTTGTCCTTATTGAAGCAAATGGGGTCTTTTCATGTCTTTTGCCTGAATATTCATGCTTATCGTACAATCAGCCAGATGTTCATAGTTCACTTCCAGCGCATAATCAACCTTTACATCAATAATATCCTTTGATTCATTCAAATCAATATTTGTCGCGGCGATCCCTACCAGCAGATTGCCGAAAGGCGTATCGTAGTAGGTCACATTCTTCTTATTTTCTTCAAAAACCATATGGACATTGGAGAGCCCCCTCTTTGTGACCTCCATGCTCTTTCCGTTTATTTTTATGAGGTTCTGGATTTTGCCTTCTAACCCCTCCATCACTTCATCATACTTTATATAGTGTCTTCCATCCTTCTGAAAATATGTGCCTGTAGTGATGACTTCTATCTCGTCCTCATTATTATCTTCCAGAAACTGCAGTCCCTTAATACTGAGCAAAATCTCTTTTGTCATAATATCCACCTAAAATTCTTCTATATTGATCTGTCTCGTAGTTTCAATATCGTAGGGCAGTATAGAATTAGCAAACTGCTTAAACTTATCCGCCGCATCACTTACAAAGAAACGGTAGCAGTCCCCTTTTCCATCCTGAGGCTTCTCACTGGCCAGCCCTTTTTCTCTTAAGAGCGCCTCCAGCTCCTTCGCCGTCTCATAGGCAGGATTCACGAGAGTTACCTTCTCCCCGACTATCTGGCGGATCGTAGACCTGATGAGGGGATAGTGGGTACAGCCCATGATCAGCGTGTCAATGTCTTTCTCCAGGAGCTCGCCCAGATACCTGCCGGCTATCTCTACTGTTACAGGGTCCTTCAGGAGCCCTTCCTCCACCAGAGGCACAAACAGAGGACAGGCCTTCCCGACCACCTGTATATCCTTATTCTGCTTCTGTATAAATGTGGTGTAGACCTGGCTGTTCACTGTTGCCTCAGTGCCGATCACACCGATCCTTTTATTCCTGGTGGCCTGGCAGGCTACCCTGGCCCCCGGCTTCACCACGCCGATTATAGGGATATCCAGCTCCTGACGGATCTCCTCCAGCGCATATGCACTGGCCGTATTGCACGCCACAACGATAGCCTTAACATCCTGTGTGCGCAGGAAACGTATGATCTGCCTGGAATATTTCAATATCGTATTTTTCGATTTGCTTCCATACGGCACCCTGGCTGTGTCCCCGAAATACACAATGCGCTCATTTGGTATATTGCGCATGATCTCCCTGGCCACGGTCAGACCGCCCACCCCTGAATCAAAGATCCCGATGGGATTTTCATTATTTATGCTCATATATTTTTGCACCTTTAAATCATTTATTTTAACTTCTGCATTCACTTCCCTATTCTACCCTCAAACACCATGGATTTCAAGTGAAGTTTTGATATTAAAGCCCAAAAATCAGGGGTTCCCCATCCGCCCAGGCAAAAATCACATCCTTTTCCTCCATAAATACTGTCCTTGCCGCAGTCCCTTCTGTGATCTCATCCCTGAAGCTTTCCCATTCATCCGCGGGAGCCAGCACCTTCAGGATAACAGAATCAGCATACTCACTCTCCAGCACAGCCAGCTTCCTCTGGCCGATAAGATACTGAACCTTTCCGATGTCTGTATACTCCGCCTTCAGCGTCACTGCCTTTCCGCTCTGCTTCTCGATCACCTCACAGGCGCTGATCCCTTCCTGGGCCGCCTTTGAATATGCTCTGACAAGTCCGCCTGTTCCCAGCAGGGTCCCCCCGAAGTATCTGGTGACTACCACTGCCGCATCATGAAGTCCCTCTCCGCGGATCACATCCAGGATAGGCTTTCCGGCTGTCCCCTGGGGCTCCCCGTCATCGCTGCAGCGCTCTGTGGGAGGATTTTCACCGATACTGTATGCAAAACAATTGTGGGAAGCGTCCCAGTATTTCTTTTTCATCTCTTCTATAAACTCCTGTGCCTCCTCCGGGCAGGACACAGGCCGTACTGTCGCTATAAACCGGGATTTTTTTTCGGAAATTTCCCCTTCTCCGCCCCGGTAAAGTATTTTTTTCTTTTCCATATCCTCATCCTTCTGATTAAAATACGTAAATGGGTAAATGATATACTAAAGATTATACCTAAAGAATATGTTAAGAACAACTGAATTTTCCATTTTTGTCTTTATTTCAAAAGATATGTTTGTTATACTTAAAGCATCTTCCAATACAAGGAGGTTATACATGAATTACGGAAGGGAAAATCTCTCTAAAAAGAAAAAAGATATGACCGGTTCCAAGGTAGGAAAAAAAGTCGGCCTGACTGTCGTTAAAGCCGTCCTCATATGCCTCCTGGTGCTGATCGTGGCAGGCGGCTGCGCCGGGTATGGCATCGTTAAGGGCCTGATCGACAGCGCTCCTGACATATCAAATATGAACGTGGCTCCAACTGCCTCAGCTACCTATATTTATGATCAGACAGGAAATCCTATCCAGAAACTTACGGAACCCACCTCCAACAGAACCCTTGTCAAAATAGCTGACATCCCCCTGGACCTGCAGCATGCCGTAGTCGCTATCGAGGACGAACGCTTTTATCAGCACAACGGCATCGATATAAGAGGTATCATCAGAGCAGGACTCATTGGAGTGACCAGCGGGCATTTTTCTGAAGGAGCCAGCACCATCACACAGCAGCTGCTGAAGAATAATGTCTTTACAGACTGGGTGACAGAAACAAACCTGATAGAAAAATTCAAGAGAAAGTTCCAGGAGCAGTATCTGGCAGTTAAGCTGGAAGAGAGCATGACTAAAGAGCAGATCCTGGAGGATTACCTGAACACGATCAACCTGGGGGCAGGAGCTTACGGCGTGCAGGCAGCAGCCCACAGATATTTCAACAAGGATGTATCTGAACTGACACTCTCTGAGTCCACTGTCCTGGCGGGGATCTCCCAGAACCCCACTGCCTATAACCCTATCCTCTATCCTTCAAATAATGCGGACAGGCGTAAGGTAGTTCTTGAAAAGATGGTTGAGCAGGAATACATTACGCAGGAACAGATGGATGAGGCTCTGGCTGATGATGTATACTCCCGTATCCAGAAGACTGACTCAGAGACTGAGCAGACCTCTGTATATACTTATTATGTGGACGCGCTCATCGACCAGGTAATGGACGATCTGCAGACAGAGCTGGGCTATTCCTATCTTCAGGCATATAAAGCGCTCTACAGCGGAGGCCTCAAGGTCTATTCAGCCCAGGATGACGCTATCCAGCAGATCTGTGACGAAGAATTTGCCAATCCTGCCAACTATCCCTCCTTTGTGCAGACAGGTCTTGATTATGCCCTGAGCATACAGCAGAAGGACGGAGAAGTATTAAGCTATGACACAAACGACCTGCTGACTTATTTCCAGGAAAACGGGGAACCGGATTTCAACCTGCTCTTTGATGATGACGATACGGCAAGAGCATACGCACAGCAGTACAAACAGTCAGTCCTGAAATCAGGGGATACAGTCCTGACAGAACGCGTCTCCCTGATCCCCCAGCCGCAGGCTTCCGTTGTCATCATGGACCAGTCTACAGGTTTTGTGAAAGCCATCGTAGGCGGCCGCGGCAGGAAAGAGGCCAGCCTTACCCTGAACCGCGCCACCTCCACAAGGAGACAGCCGGGTTCAACCTTTAAGATCGTCAGCACTTACGCACCTGCCATCGACAGCGCCGGAATGACTCTGGCAACCGTATTTGATGACGAGCCGTATGCTTATACAACGGGTGTGGAGGTGAAAAACTGGGACAGCTATAACCAGTATAAAGGAATGACCACCATCCGTGACGCCATCACCAACTCAGTCAATGTAGTTGCCGTTAAGTGTCTGACACAGATCACACCGCGGCTTGGATTTGACTATGCAGAGAAATTCGGCATCTCTACCCTCTACGATGATGTGAATCTGGATGTCCGCCAGCCTCTGGCTCTTGGCGGTATCACAGACGGCGTTGTCAATAAGGAGCTGACAGCCGCATTTGCTACCATTGCCAATAAGGGCCAGTATAACAAACCAAAATTCTACACTAAAATTGAAGATGTAGACGGCAACACACTCATAGACAACAGCCCGGTGAGCACGACAGTTATCAAGGACACTACTGCTTTCCTGCTTACAAGCGCAATGCAGGATGTAGTCACCAGGGGAACAGCTTCAGGGATCAACCTGGGCGAGATGGCTGTGGCCGGAAAAACAGGTACTACTGATGATTACAGGAATATATGGTTTGTAGGCTACACTCCATATTATACATGCGGTATCTGGGGCGGATATGACAACAATGACGAGCTTCCCGAAGGAGATATCTACCACACTTACAGCAAGGTGCTCTGGAATTCTATCATGACCCGTATCCATGCTGAACTGCCCGCCATGCAGTTTGAAGTGCCCGCCAATATTGTAAAGACCACAGTATGCCGCAAGTCGGGCAAGCTGGCTATACCTGGCGTATGCAGCAATGACCCGAGAGGCTCTCAGGCCTACGAAGAGTACTTTGTATCAGGCACTGAACCTACTGAGAGCTGTGACCTGCATGTAGCAGTTTCCGTATGTTCCAAGACAGGACTTCTGGCTACAAGTACCTGCCCGTCCTTCAACAAGATCTGTATCAAGAGGCCGGCCGGCAGTGAAGGTACTACGGAAGATTCCAATTATGCACCGCCTTACCAGACATGTCCGGGACACACAGTGATCGAACAGATAGACGACCTGCTGGGCGGGGATAAAGAAAAGGAGTCCGAGTCCGAGACTGAAGCTCCCCAGGAAGGTGAGGCTCCACCTGACCAGAACGGCGGCGGTGAAAATCCGGGTGATCCGGGTGAAAACGGACAAAACGGTGAAGACGGTGGCGTCCCTCCTGAAAATGGAGGCGGCGATGCCGGACAGGAGGTTCCCCAGCAATAAAAAAAGGGCTGCCTGATTCAGCCCTGACGCAGCGTCAGGGTGATGATCAGGCGGCCTTCTTTGACACTGGCCTCTGCCCTGCCTCCCATTTTTTCTGTCAATTCTTTCACTATGGCCAGACCCAGGCCTGATGACCCTTTGGACCTGGAACTGTCTGCTTTATAGAACCGTTCAAAAAGACGCTCCGTATCTATATTCTCCGGATGTTCTGCCCTGTTTGAAAATATAAGTTCTGTACCCTTCTGCTCTATCTCTATATCCCCGCCTCCATGCAGCAGAGCATTTCGCAGCAGGTTGTGGATTATCCTGGCAAGGCTTTCTTTTGAAGCCATGAGCCTGACCTTTTCATCCTGGAACCTGACGGCGGGTTCCATAGAATGTTCCTCGAATTCACAGTACATGCCAAGTATACATTCGCAGAATACAGGATAAATACTCACAGGTTCACATTCTACAGCATAATCATCACTGGAAAGCTTTGTATACAAAAACAGCTCCTCTAACATATCCTTTAACTCACTCAGCCGTTTACCGATGATCTCACGGTACCGCCGCCCCTTCACCTCGTCTGTGCACTCACACAGCATCTGCAGATACCCGGCTGCACTTGTGAGCGGGGTCCTGATATCGTGAGCGATACTGGAGATCGTCTGCTTCAGTCTGAGCTGGGAACTCCTGTGCCCTGTCTCCTTCTTACGGACAGCGTCTATCAAATCATTCAGTTCACGGCAAAGGGCCAGGAATTCTTTATTCCTGACTCCTGTACCCACCTCTATATAACTGCCATTTCTGACCAGCTCCAACTGCTTTCTGATATTCCTGATCTCCAGCCTGTACCGCCACAGCTGTACAGCAAGCAGGAGACATGCCAGCCCTGCGGCTGCAGCTATGAATCCCATATAAAATACCGCCTTTCCTGTCAGATATCTTTTTTGCTCAATATTATGCTTCCAAGCACTGTCCAAAGTATAATATGGGCCGCTCCCACTGCCGCCGGCAAAAGATCTCCCACACCTCCATATGCCAGCGGATAATTTTCGATCGATGAGAAAAGAAAATAATCCTGGAGCCACTGTGTTCCGGTGAGTGAGAAGACAGCTCCCGCTATCATAGTAATGAATCCGGCGCCTATGATAACAGCGGCTGTACATCCTGCCGCCTTGCTCCTGAATGTGGCGCTGATAAAAATCATAAGCGCCGACATGCCATTCATCAGGACCCAGATGCCAGCCAGATAGAACAGGCAGCTGTCCGGAGCGTTCCAGGCGAAAAATCCCCCGGTGGCCGCATTCAGCAGCAGCGTGACAAGAAATGTCACCAGCAGATAAAATAAATTGACTATGGCCATCATCAAAAGCTTGCTGCATATATACTTCCACTTTTTCTCATGAACGGAAAAAATATTTTTTGCAAAACCGCTTTCAAAATCAGAGCAGACAAAGACTGCCGCCAGAATTCCTGCCACTACTGCGAACAGCCCGCCTTTTATATTTGTCTGGCGGAACATATCGAGTACGCCTGTAGTGCCGGCCAGCTCTTCCATAGCCCCGGCTGCGGCGCTGTCAAGGCTCTCACCCCCGACTTCCAGCCTCAGGCCCATATTAACAGCCAGTTCCCTGGCGTCAGGATTCAGTACCACATACATCAGCCCAAATGCCAGTACAGTTGTAAATAAAAGTATCCCAAGGCACACATACAGAGATTTTCCTTTAACCATCCTTCTGATATCCATACGCAGCAAATTAAGCATGTCTTTCACCTCCGTCCATCAGGTTCAGGAAGTAATTTTCCAGATCCATACTGTGTACGGAACAGCCTGTAACTGTTATTCCATGTTCCACCATAAGAGTGTTGACTGTCCCCGTATCCATGAAACCGTAAATATGCAGGGTCTTTCTGTCATACACCTCGTATTCGGCTTCCGGTATTGTCTCAGACAAAAGTGCGGCTGCCCTGTCAGCATTGTCCACCTCCAGAAGGAGGAAATCCCTGCATATCTCTTCCAGTTCTTCTTTTGACATCTGCCTGATAAGCTCCCCGTCTTTAATAATCCCATAATCCGACGCCAGCTTGCTGAGTTCTCCCAGTATATGGGAACTGATGAGTATCGTCTTCCCCTGCTCTTCATTAAGCCTTCTCAGACTCTCCCTGATTTCCCTGATCCCTTCCGGGTCAAGTCCGTTTATGGGCTCATCCAGCACCAGCAGGTCGGGATTACCCAGAAGCGCCATTGCTATGCCCAGCCTCTGTTTCATCCCCATGGAAAAGCTCTTCACTTTTTTCTTGCCTGTGTCTGCTATTCCCATCAGTTCCATAGCCTCATCGACACCGCCATCCTTTACAAGGCCCATGCATTTTGCTTTCAGCAGCATGTTCTCCCTGGCGCTTAAATTGGGGTAGAGTCCCGGAGCTTCTATCAGGATGCCCAGCCTCCTTCTTGCCGTCTCCCCGCTCACCGGTTTTCCGAATACCCGGATATCACCCTGTGACGGATGAACAAGTCCGCTGATCATTTTCAGAGTAGTAGATTTACCTGCCCCATTCCTTCCGATAAATCCATAAATACTTCCTGATTTTACCCTGAGGTCCACATGGTCCACGGCCGCTTTATCACCGTAGATCTTCGTGAGTCCCTGGGTCTCTACTGCATATTCTGTCATTTTACTGACCTCCATATCTTTCATCTGGCTGCTGTCAGCAGCTGTCTTTTCTTTACCATGACATGAGTATACAAAAGAAATCTTCAATCTTCGCAAAGAAAAGTTTAAGAAAGTTTAAAGCCCATTCCCCAGACTGTCTGGATATACTGGTCAGTGCCGCTCTCCTTTAGCTTAGAGCGGATATTGCTGATATGGACATTGATCGTCTTATCTTCAATATAGCATTCATCCTCCCAGGCATATTCATAGATGACCTGCTTAGTGAATACTCTTTTGGGATGGCGCGCCATCAGCTCAAGGATCTTGAACTCGTGGCGGGTCAGTTCCACTGGTGTGCCTGAAACTGTCATTTCCTGGGTATCTGGATTGATCTTCCACTCCCTGTAAGTGATCTCACTGTCCTCGCTGCTGTAGCTCACCCTGCGCAGCTGTACCTGTATCCTGACAAGCAGCTCCCTCAGTTCAAAGGGCTTGCATATATAGTCATCAGCTCCCGCACTTAACAGGCTCACCTTACTGTCCAGCTCATTCTTTGCCGACAGCACGATCACCGGCGTCTTTCCGGCAAACCTGCCCAAAAGCTCCTCACCGCTGATTCCCGGCAGCATCAGATCCAGCAGGACCAGGTCAAATTTCTCCATTCCGTAACGCAGCATTCCCTCACTGCCCGAGAAAGCCTGCACGCAGCTGTATCCATTCTGCCCCAGGTACTCGGCTGTCATATTGTTTATATTTGTATCGTCTTCAATAATTAATATTTTCTGTTCCATCTTTTCTGCACCCTGTCTGTCATATTTCCTGGACTGCAAAAGGCTGCCGGCCCTGCCGCACCATAGCGGCAGGCTCCGGCAGCCCCTGACTGCGCCCGGCTGTATCAGTCCAAAACCAGCCTTGCTGCTCCGTAAATACCTGCATCATTTCCCAGTTCAGCCAGTGCAAACGCTGTATCTTTGCATCCGCTGAAAGCATATTCCCTGTAATACTTCCTTATATAATCGATGACTACCTGTCCGGCCTTGGACACCCCTCCGCCGATAACAAATACTTCCGGATCTACAACGCCTGCGATAACTGCAAGTGCCGTGCCCAGGTATTTTCCAAACTGCTCTGCGATCTCCGCAGCCAGTCCGTCCTTTTCCTTGACTGCATCAAATACCGTCTTGGCGCTGACCGGCCCATTTCTGAGAACAGATGGCGCATCTGACTCATCCAGCATTTTATTTGCAAGGCGGACGATCCCTGTAGCTGATACAAACTGCTCCAGACATCCTTTATTCCCGCAGTTGCAGCTCTCTTCCATGGAATCCTCCACATGTATATGTCCGATCTCACCGCCGGCTCCGTGGCTGCCTGTGACGATTTTGCCATTGACGATGATGCCGCCGCCCACTCCTGTTCCCAGGGTCACCATGACTACATTATGGTATCCGGCTCCGCCGCCCTTCCACATCTCGCCAAGAGCCGCTACATTAGCGTCATTTCCTGCACGAACAGGAAGCCCTGTCATTTTTTCCATCTCTTCTGTCAGCTGCAGATATCCCCAGTGGAGATTCACTGCCACCATGACATTCCCTTCTTCATCAACAGGCCCCGGCACACCGATGCCCACTCCTGCTATCTCTTCCCTGTCCAGCTTTTTCTCAAGAATCTTGGCAGCGATAGTATCCGCCACATCAGGAAGGATATTGATCCCGTTATTCTCTGTTCTTGTATGGATCTCCCACTTATCCAGCACTTCTCCCTTTACATCAAACAGTCCGCACTTTACAGTAGTTCCGCCTACATCAATTCCAAAACAATATTTCTTCATAACTATTCTTCTCCTTCTGGTGTTCTTCTTTTAGCCAGTGAATTCTGCACACGGTTGTACAGTTCCTGGGCTGCATTATATCCCATCTTCTTCTGCCTGTGGTTAACTGCTGCCGATTCAACAATAACGGCCAGGTTCCTGCCCGGTCTGATGGGAAGTGAATGGCAGACGACCTTATTTCCTAAAAACTCTGTATATTCCTCTTCCAGTCCCAGCCTGTCGTATTCCTTCTCCTTGTCCCACTCTTCCAACTTGATGACAAGGTCGATAGACTGGGTATTCTTAACACTCTCAACACCGAACAGCGTCTTTACGTCAATGATGCCGATACCTCTCAGCTCTATAAAGTGCCTTGTAATATCCGGCGCGCTTCCTATCAGAGTCTCATCGCTGACCCTGCGCAGCTCCACCACATCATCTGATACAAGCCTGTGTCCCCTCTTGATCAGCTCCAGGGCAGCCTCGCTCTTGCCGATACCGCTCTCTCCCATGATCAGGACACCCTCGCCGTATACATCCACCAGCACTCCGTGGATAGAGATACAGGGAGCCAGCTCTACGTTCAGCCACCTGATGATCTCCGCCATAAAGGAGGATGTGGTCTTGGTGGTAGTGAGCACCGGGACCTGGTACTTGTGGGCCAGCTCCAGCATATCCTCATCCGGCTCTGTCTTAGTCGTATATATGACGCAGGGGATCTTGCTGGCCAGAAACTGTTCATATACAGGCAGTTTCTTTTCTCTTGGAAGATGCTCCAGATAAGTATATTCCACATATCCGATTATCTGTACTCGCTCTGAATCAAAATGATCAAAATACCCTGTAAGCTGCAGGGCCGGCCTGTTGATATCCGGAAGTGTCAGCTTAACGGGCGACATATCAATATCAGGCGTCACATTTTTTAAATTCAGCTTTTCTACTAATTTCGTTAAAGGTACGCTGCTCATAGATGTTCTCCTTCTCCAAATTCATTCTCCCGGCAGCGCCCTTTGGGGACTGCCTGTTTTGTTACTATTCTACCATACTTATTCCGGAACATCAAACCGTAATAAATTTTCTTAATGGAAAAATTCATATACCTTCCTGGCGCTGGCCTCGTTCATGGAAGGGGCCCCCGCCAGTTCTTCCACACTTGCCTCCCGCACTGCCTCCAGGGATTTGAATGTCCTCATCAGTGACTTTCTCCTGGCCGGACCGATGCCATCTATATCATCCAGGATAGAATGTACCTGCTCCTTGCTTCTCAGTGACCTGTGGTATTCTATAGCAAACCTGTGGGCCTCGTCCTGGATCCTGGTGATCAGCTTAAAGCCTTCTGAATTCCTGTCTATGGGAAGTTCCACATTATTATAGTAAAGCCCTCTTGTTCTGTGATTGTCATCTTTTACCATGCCGCAGACGGGAATGGACAGATTCAGCTTTTCAAGCACCTGGAGCGCGATATTCACCTGCCCTTTTCCTCCATCCATCATAATCAGGTCAGGGAATACGCTGAAGCTTCCCATCTCCTTTGCACTCTCCTCAAGCCCTCTGCTGAAGCGTCTTGTGAGCACTTCCTCCATGCTGGCATAATCATCAGGACCCTTCACTGATTTTATCTTGAACTTTCTGTAGTCGCTGCGCTTTGGCTTACCCTTCTCATAGACTACCATGGAACCAACTGATTCAAACCCGCTGATATTAGATATATCGAAAGCCTCCACGCGCACTGTATTTTCCAGCCCCAGGATTTCCGCGATCTCCTTCATGGCTCCTATGGTCCGCCCTTCCTCCCTCTTTATCTTATCCCTGTCCTGGCTCAGGATGATCTGGGCATTTCTGGCCGCCAATTCCACCAGCTTTTCCTTTGATCCCCGCTTTGGTACCCGTATATGGACTCTCTGTCCTCTCTTCTGCGTCAGCCAGTCCTCTATGATCTCAGGCTCCTCGATCTCCTCCTGCAGCATCAGCTCTCTTGGAATAAAAGGCGTCCCTGCATAGAACTGCTTCACAAAGCTGCCGAGTATGGCCCCCTTCGTATCCTGCGGGGCTACGCGCAGGTAAAAGTGATCCCTGCCTATCAGCCTGCCGTCCCTGACAAAGAACACCTGCACCACTGCATCCGTATCATCTGACTCCATGGCGATGACATCCTTGTCTTCCCCGTCGCTGCTTGTGATCTTCTGCTTCTGTGCCACCTGTTTTACGCTTTTTAGCTGCTCCCTGTACTCGATCGCCGCCTCAAAGTCCATATTTTCTGAAGCCTCGTCCATTCTGGACTGGAGCATTTTCAGGATGGGCGCATAATTGCCGCTCAAAAAATCGATCACACCGTCAATTGACTTTTTGTACTCCTCCTGGCTGATGAAGCCCTGGCAGGGGGCACTGCACTGTTTGATATGGTAATTCAGGCAGGGCCTGTCTTTTCCTATATCCCTGGGCAGCACTCTGTGGCAGGTCCTGATCTTATAAAGCTTATGTATGAGCTCTATTGTATCCTTCACCGCCCCCGCGCTGGTATAAGGCCCGAAATACTTGGATTTATCCTTCTTCATGGTCCTGGAGAAGAGCACTCTCGGAAAATCCTCATTCACAGTCACCCTGATAAACGGATAGGCCTTGTCGTCCTTCAGCATAGTGTTATACTTGGGCATATGCTCTTTTATCAGGTTGCACTCCAGTACAAGGGCCTCCAGCTCTGAGTCTGTCACGATATACTCAAAACGGCTGATATGCGTCACCATCTGCTCTATCTTGGCGCCTTTATTCCTGCTGCTCTGGAAATACTGCCTTACCCTGTTCTTCAGGCTGACGGCCTTGCCCACATAAATGATGGCATCCCTGTCATCATGCATGATGTAGACGCCGGGGCGGGCGGGCAGTTTTTTCAGTTCTTCTTCTATATTAAACATATCCTGTCTTCCTCTCTCATCAGTGATACAGTACCATATGCAGTATTACGTGAAAACAGCCCGTACCGGCGCATCATGCGGCGGTATGGGCTGCTGCCCCGGATTCTCCGACAAACACACGGAAACATCTCACGGGATAGTGTTTTATTTTGTATCCGGATCAGGCATGATAATTACATCCGGCACCTTCTGCTGGCTTTCCTCCGGCTGTTTATCCTCCAGAGCCGGTTTTCCGGCTGTGCTGTCCTCCAGCTGTCTTGTGCCGTCAGCATTACCGTCACTCAGTTCAGATTCCTTTACCTTGCGGAATATTTCCATGAACTCTTTTCCTGTGATCGTTTCTTTCTCGATCAGGAATGCTGCTATCTCATCAAGAGCCCTGCGGTTCTCCAAAAGGAGGCGCTTTGCTTCTGCATATGCAGCCTTAAGCACTTTCATGACCTCATGGTCCACCTCCGCAGCTGTCTCATCGCTGCAGTTTAAGATCGTGCGGTTATCCAGATACTGGTTTTCAGGCAGCTCCAGCCCCATCATGCCGAACCTGTCGGACATTCCGTACTGGGTGATCATTGCCCTGGCCAGCTTCGTAGCCTGCTCAATATCATTGGCTGCGCCTGTGGTGATACTGTCAAACACAAGTTCCTCAGCCGCACGCCCGGCCACACATTCCACAATGCGGGCATCCAGCTCTTTTTTAGAATTGAGGAATTTCTCTTCCTCAGGAACATTCATTACATACCCCAGTGCACCCATAGTCCTGGGCACAATGGTGATCTTCTGAACCGGCTCGGAATCCTTCTGGAGCGCGCTCACAAGAGCATGGCCCACCTCATGGTAAGATACGATCCTGCGCTCTTCCTGGCTTAAGATCTTATTTTTCTTTTCCTTACCTACAAGTACTACCTCTACGGACTCAAACAGATCCTGCTGGGAAACTGCCCTCCTGCCTTTCTTGACTGCAAGGATGGCTGCTTCATTTATCATGTTCGCCAGGTCTGAACCCACAGCTCCTGAAGTTGCCAGAGCTATTCCCTCCAGATCTACTGTCTCATCCAGAAGCACATCCTTTGAATGTACCTTGAGTATATCCACACGGCCTTTCAGATCAGGTTTATCCACTATGATACGCCTGTCAAACCGTCCCGGACGCAGAAGCGCGGAATCCAGAACCTCAGGCCTGTTTGTCGCAGCCAGGATCAGCAGCCCCTTAGATGTGTCAAAACCATCCATTTCAGCCAGAAGCTGGTTCAGCGTCTGCTCCCTCTCATCATTGCCTCCGCCGTACCTGCTGTCACGGCTCTTACCGATAGCATCGATCTCGTCAATGAAGATAATACATGGAGCGCTCTTTTTGGCCTCCTCGAAAAGGTCACGGACACGCGACGCACCAACACCTACAAACATTTCCACGAAATCAGATCCTGAGATCGAGAAGAACGGCACATGTGCCTCCCCTGCCACCGCCTTGGCCAGCAGTGTCTTACCTGTTCCCGGAGGACCTACAAGCAGGGCGCCCTTTGGAAGCTTGGCACCGATCTGTGTGTATTTGCCCGGATTCTCAAGGAAGTCCACAACCTCCTGGAGAGATTCCTTCGCTTCGTCCTGTCCGGCTACATCCCGGAATGTCACGCCTGTCTCTTTCTGGGCATAGACTCTTGACTTATTTTTGCCTACGTTCATGACACCGCCGCCGCTTTTCGACATTTTCCTGAACATGAACCACAGCAGTACCCAGACAAGTATCAGGGGCACAAATGTCAGCAGCAGATTCAGGATCAGAGCTGAAGTCCCGTCAGGTATCTCCTGATTACATTCCACTCCGGCAGCCAGAAGGTTCTTTGTCAGATCAGGGTCATCCATAACGCCTGTATAATAAGTCAGCTCAACCCCCTGATAGGGCTGTTCCTTGGGCACGATCACGATATCTGTACTGGAGATCGTTACCTTCGCAACCTGACCCTTATCCACCATTTCCATAAACTGGTCGTAACTGATTTCCTTTGAGGTCGAATCTTTCAGCATATTGTTGAAAAGGCTCATGCCTAAAAGAGTAAGCAAAGTCACCACTAAAAAAATGACGATTGTCTGACCGCCCTTTGGAGGTTTCCCGTTGGAATTATTATTTTGATTATTTGGATTATTTTGATTATTCGGACCGTTACCTGGACCATTTCCCGGCCCGTTTTGCGGCATTTGGTTATTATTCATCTTTTTCCTCCTCGTACTAAGTCCCCTTTATTATAAGTACTGTCCTCCGATAAATCAAGACAAATAAATCATAAGTTTGTTAAAATCATGTGAATTTCTAAAGGTTTTCTAAAAAACCAGTGGCATAACACTTCACAAATGTAGTATACTCTTTATTATCTGCAAAACATGTCTAGAAATGCAAGGAAAGGTACGAAGTATATGAAAATCGGATTTGATAATGAGAAATACCTGAAAACGCAGTCCCAGCATATCAGGGAGAGGATTAACCAGTTTGACAATAAGCTCTACCTGGAATTCGGCGGGAAGCTCTTTGACGACTTCCACGCTTCCAGGGTCCTGCCGGGATTTGAGCCGGACAGTAAGCTGAGGATGCTCATGCAGCTGGCAGACCAGGCTGAGATCGTCATCGTCATCAGCGCCGGGGATATTGAAAAGAACAAAGTCCGCGGTGACCTGGGCATCACATATGACACTGACGTCCTGCGTCTCATAGATTCCTTTGAGGAAAAAGGGCTCTATGTGGGCAGTGTAGTCATCACACAGTATTCCGGCCAGTCAAGTGCAGACCTGTTTAAAAGCCGTCTGAAGAAACTGGGTGTCAAGGTATATACACATTACTCTATAGAAGGCTATCCGGGCAATATTCCGCTTATCGTAAGTGACAACGGCTACGGAAAAAATGAATATATAGAAACTACAAGACCTCTTGTAGTGATAACAGCTCCGGGACCCGGAAGCGGCAAGATGGCCACCTGCCTCTCCCAGCTCTATCATGAGCAGAAGCGGGGCATCAATGCAGGCTATGCCAAGTTTGAGACATTCCCCATCTGGGATCTCTCACTGAAGCACCCTGTCAACCTTGCATATGAGGCCGCCACTGTTGATCTGAATGATATCAATATGATCGATCCTTTTCATTTGGAGTCCTACGGAAAAACTGCTGTCAACTATAACAGGGATATCGAGATCTTCCCTGTCCTTACCGCCATCTTCGGCAGGATCTTCGGAGAAAGCCCTTATAAATCTCCCACGGACATGGGCGTAAACATGGCAGGAAGCTGTATCATTGATGATGAAGCGTGCCGCGAAGCCTCCCGCCAGGAGATCATCAGGCGTTACTATGCCGCGCTGAACGGCCTGCTGACAGGTTCCTGCACAGAGGATGAGGTATATAAACTGGAGCTTCTCATGGAACGCGCACAGGTAACTGCCGAAAACAGGAGAGTAGTGGGAGCTGCGCTGCGCCGTGCGGAAATCACAGGAGGCCCTGCTGCAGCCATGGAGCTCGATGACGGAAGGATGATCACCGGAAAGACCACAAATCTGCTCGGCGCTTCTGCCGCTCTTCTTCTGAATGCGCTGAAAGCTCTGGCAGGCATTGACCATGAGCATCATGTGATCTCCCCTGAGGCTATTGAGCCGATCCAGAGACTGAAGACCAGCTACCTTGGAAGCAAGAATCCCCGGCTCCACACAGATGAGGTGCTTATCGCCCTTTCCATGAGCGCATCCACAAGCCAGGAGGCCCAGCTTGCCCTTGCGCAGCTGCCCCAGCTCAAAGGCTGCCAGGTACACACCTCAGTCATGCTCTCCACAGTGGACATGAAGACCTTTATGCGTCTTGGCATACAGCTCACAAGTGAGGCGAAATACGAACACAACAGGATTTATCATTAGACCCTTTACAACTGAATCCAATTAGTATATAATGCAGGAATGTGATGGACAAGGGAGTCCGAAATGCAGCGCTTTGCGCTTAATTTCGGACTCTTTTTTTAATTATTCAGTACGTAACTCTTCAGTACTTTTATTATCAGATCGCAGGAGGAAAGAATATGCCAGTAAAATATGTATTTGTTACCGGAGGCGTAGTTTCAGGCCTGGGCAAAGGGATCACCGCAGCATCCCTGGGCAGGCTGCTGAAGGCCCGGGGATATAAAGTGACGATGCAAAAATTTGACCCTTATATCAATATAGATCCCGGAACCATGAACCCTATCCAGCACGGGGAAGTCTTTGTCACCGACGATGGGGCGGAGACAGACCTGGACCTTGGACATTACGAACGCTTTATTGATGAAAGCCTTGATAAAAATTCTAATGTCACCACAGGCAAAATTTACTGGAGCGTGCTCCATAAGGAAAGAAGGGGAGATTTCGGCGGCGGAACCGTACAGGTCATCCCCCATATAACAAATGAGATCAAAAACAGATTCTACCGCAATTTCACCTCAGATGAGACGAGGATCGCCATTATTGAGGTGGGAGGAACTGTAGGAGATATCGAGAGCCAGCCCTTCCTGGAGGCGATCCGCCAGTTCCAGCACGATGTGGGCCACGAAAACGCCATCCTGATCCATGTCACTCTGATCCCTTATCTGAAGGCTTCCGGTGAGATGAAGACTAAACCCACCCAGGCCAGTGTCAAGGAACTGCAGGGCATGGGAATCATGCCGGATATAATAGTCTGCCGCTCCGAGCTGCCCCTGGACAGCCGTCTGAAGGACAAGATCGCCCTGTTCTGCAATGTGCCCAGCAGCCATGTGCTTCAGAACCTAGATGTGGAATATCTCTATGAAGCACCGCTTGCCATGGAAAAGGAGCACCTGGCCGAGGTAGCCTGCGAGTGCCTAAAGCTACCCTGCCCTGAACCTGACCTGGAGGACTGGAAATCAATGGTGGAAGCCCTGCGCAATCCTACAAGAGAGGTGGACGTAGCCCTTGTAGGAAAATACATCCAGCTGCATGATGCCTATATCAGTGTGGTGGAAGCCCTGAAACACGGCGGGATCGCCAGCCGCGCCACTGTGAATATCCATTGGGTGGATTCTGAACAGCTGACCCTTGAAAATGCAGGTGAAATACTTAGTTCCATGGACGGCATCCTGGTCCCCGGAGGTTTCGGTGACAGGGGAATTGAGGGAAAAATCGCTGCCATCCAGTACGCACGCACTAAAAAGATCCCGTTCCTCGGACTCTGCCTTGGAATGCAGCTCTCTATTGTGGAATTCTGCCGCCACGTAGCCGGTTATAACGACGCCCACAGCATTGAACTGGACCCCTCCACCACGCATCCTGTCATTGCCCTCATGCCTGACCAGGACGGAATAGAAGACATCGGGGGAACCTTAAGGCTCGGCTCTTATCCCTGTGTTCTGGACAAGTCCACCACTGCTTATAAGCTGTACGGCTCTGAAACTATCTATGAGCGCCACAGGCACCGCTATGAAGTGAATAATGATTACCGCAGCGTACTTACGTCAAACGGTCTGACCCTGTCCGGCATCTCCCCGGACGGACGCATTGTTGAGATGATCGAACTAAAGGACCATCCATTTTTCCTTGCCACCCAGGGACATCCGGAACTCAAGTCACGTCCAAACAGGCCTCATCCCCTGTTCCGCGGATTCATAGACGCTGCCGTAAAACGGTCCGAAAATCCACCAGCCTGAGCGGCTCATATTCTCCTGCCAAAGCACTGGCCGATTATCATACAAAAAGCATGGTATGGTTTAATGGCGCCTGAAGCGCTGTACATACCATGCTTTTCCTTTGATCTTTAATCCTGCGGGCAGCGAGCCAGGTGGACATGCCTGAAGCTGCGTGAATCACACTGTTTTCTCAGTCCTCTGCCAGCACAAGGCTCTCATAGGGCCGCAGTACATATTCTATGGCATCTGCCCTGTCCCGCCGTCCTTCCCCGGAACCTTTTACATTTCCTTCCCCGTCTCTGTCCCCATAGCTGGCGCTGACAACCTTGTTAAAACGTTTCTCTGCAGTTACGCTCTCCTGACGTTTTCCGAAATTATTTAAAACCAGCAGGCCCCTGCCATCCTTTTCCCTGACATAGCAGATGGTATCGCCCTCTGACTCACAAGGCCTGAATTCCCCTTCTGTGATGATGTCTGCATATCTGCCCTCTTTCCTCAGGCTTACCAGCTTCCTGTAATACTGAAGTACAGATGTCTCATCCCGGCTCTCTGCATTGACATTTATATGCTCATAGTTGGGATTAACCTTCAGCCATACATTGTCTGCACTGGAAAATCCGGCATTTTTTCCATTGTCCCACTGCATGGGAGTCCTGCTGTTATCTCTGCTCCTTCTGCTCACAGCATTCCAGGCCTCATCCTCTGTCATTCCATATTCCAGGGCCCGTTTATACTGGTCTGCGGTAGCGATATCATCATAATCTGCCAGACTGTCCATGTTGATATTTGTCATACCGATCTCCTGGCCCTGATAGATAAACGGCGTGCCCCTCAGAAGCATATACAGCGTGGCCAGCATCTTCTTGCTGTGATCATTTATATCCTCCGGCGGCAGATATTTATTTACAGATCTGGGCTGGTCATGGTTTTCCAGATAAAGCGCTCCCCATCCACACTTCTGTGTTTCCAGCTGGGAATGAAAGATATTCTCTCTTAAGTCTGCCGTGGTCCATCCTGTATCCAGATACCACTCTCCTGTCTTTGGGATATCTATATCGGCATAGCTGAAATCAAATACCATAGAAAAGAAACCATCCTTTCCGATAAATTCCTCCAGTTCATCATCTGATACACTCACTTCAGCCACTGTCATACTGTTGTGGGGCTTAAATGCCCTGTCCCTCAGCTCCGCCAGATATTTCTCTATCCCCGGCTGGTTCAGTATATACGTCCCCGCATAAGAGAGTCCGTCTTCTCCATCGGGCTGATAACGGCTGATATCCAGGTTTTTCTTCAGATTTCCTATTGCATCCACCCTGAAGCCTCCCAGCCCTTTATCCAGCCAGTAATTCACCATGTTTATTATCTCATCTCTTACCTTCTCATTCTCCCAGTTCAGGTCAGGCTGTTTCTTCCCAAAGGCGTGGAAATAATATCTTGAGCCGTCTCCCACAGGCTCCCAGGCTGAACCGCCAAAATAGGAACGGAGATTATCAGGCGGCCCTCCATCCCTGCCGTCCCTGAAAATATAATATCCTGCGTATTCACCTTCAGGGTCCTCCAATGCCCTTTTAAACCATTCGTGCTCATCAGAGGTGTGGTTCACTACAAGGTCCATGAGGATCTTCATTCCCCGCCTGTCAGCTTCCCTTATAAGTTCATCCATATCTTCATCTGTCCCAAAGCAGGGATCAATATGATAGTAGTCAGAGATGTCGTAACCATTGTCATCCATGGGCGAGCAGTATACAGGACATACCCACAGCACATCCGCCCCCAGCCACTTCAGATAATCCAGCCTCTCTGTAATCCCCTTAATATCTCCGCTCCCGTCACCGTCCGCATCCCTGAAGCTCTTAGGGTAAATCTGATAAACAACCGCCTTTTTCCACCATTCCTTCTCCATCATCTCTGACTCCTTTCCTGATCACTTCCCGCAGTATTGAAACATGTTTCATTCTTTCTGTATTATACTCTTGCATCTGCTCAGAGTCAAGAGAACAAAAGTGCGCTTTGTGCACTCCGCGAGCCAATATTATGAATAGCGCAGCTTTTGTTCCGCGCGCGCAGCTGCGCATCCTCCCGGAGGGTTTTTATTCTATAGGAAACTTCGTTTCCTATAGAATAAAAAAGCGGCAGACAGAAGACATGTTAAACTGTCTTTTGTCTGCCGCAGCATATTTCTCACTCTCAGCTAAAACATTCCATTGCCTGCCGCGCCAATGACCGCAGAAAATTAATACGGATGGAAATTGCCCTTGCTGTCAGTTACGCCTTTTTCGCCGAATGTGTAGGAGTTGCCGTTGTCATCTACCCATTCGCCCTTTTCATTCTGCCTTGCAATGATATGATTTCCATTTGTATCATAGAAATCATAGTAGTCGGGATCTTCAATATCTGATGACGATGAAGTGCCTGACCCTGATGTTCCTGATGAGCCTGAAGAACCTGTTGGCGGGTCATAGTAGTATGTGACGCCGTTGCTGTCCTCCACACCTTCTTCATAGAAATAGAATTCTTCGCCGTTGTCGCCTATCCAGTTTCCATTTGAATCTATGTGTGCATATACTGTATTTCCATTTTTGTCAAAGAACCAGCGCTGTGTATCTTCATCGTTTGAACCGCTGGTGCTTTTAGGTGCACCTGTCTGTGCAGTCTGTCCGCCTTCTGTACTCTGAGTTCCGTCTGTACCTTGTCCGGCTTCAGTCTGACTGTTAGATTCTGACTGCTGGTTTGATTCTGATTCACCAGGTTTATTTGTCTCAGACTCTTTGGCCTCTGTAGGCTTTTCCGTGTGCTTCTCTGTAGGAGCCTCGGTCGCTGCCGGCGTCTCCGTCTGCATCTGAGTCTCTGTTGGCTTCTCTGTCTCTTCTTCTTTGTTACAGCCTCCTATCACACTGGCTGCCGTCAGGGTGAGCGCCAGGAGAACTGCTATCTTACGTTTCTTCATATTTATAGCCCCCTTTGCATAATTATCTGAACTTCCTTCAGCTACGCACTTTCTTACTTCAACATTTTACACTCTCATTAATCATTCTGTCAACTTGTCTCACAAATTATTCACAAACTTGAGCGAAACTTAAGATTTCCTTCAGGTTATGCGCATAATCAGGTGGTCTTTCCGTACCTGAGAGTCACGGGAATCCTCACGTCTGTCTCCTTGGGCCGCTGTTTTTCCAGCAGCCGTGCCATGATCTCCACCACCTTCTCTGCCATTTTTTCTACAGGCTGCACCACGGAAGTAAGTTCTCTGCCATTCATATCAGCCGCATAAGTTCCGTCAAATGCCACAGCACAGAATTCCCCCGGCACCTTTTTTCCTGACTCCAGCGCCGCATTTACAAAAGCAGCGGCAACCATATCGGCCGCCATCACTCCGTCCGCCTCAGGGTATTCCCTCAGCAGCCTTCTGGCTTCCTCTGTGTAGACCTCCATATCAGGGCTGTTCCAGCTGATGCTTATCCTCCTGCTCTCTATGCCGTGTTCCCCGAGGATCCGCTCCAGCTCCAGATGGCTCTCAAAGGAAACCACCCTGTCAGCCTTCTCTTCATCACACAGGTGAAGGACAAGTCTGCATCCATTCCGTATAAACTCCTCAGCTGCCAGTTTTCCCCCCATCCTGTGGTCGGCAGTGACTAACGGAATACTGTCATTTACGTAATAATCCAGCATGACCACGGGTTTTTCAAGGGCTGCATACTCTTCTCTGTCCAGGCTGCTCACAGCCATAATGATGCCGTCCACAATATTGGATTTTAAAAAGCCTAGATATTCCCGTTCTCTCTCTGTCTCACCGGAGGTACTGCAGAGCATAAGCTTATATCCCCTGAAAAACAGCTGGTTCTCTATACAGTCCGCCAGGGATGCAAAAAAAGGATGCCGGATACTTGGCACCAGCATAGCCACTATACCGGCTCTCTGGCGGAACATACCACGGGCAAGCTCATTTGGAATATAGTCCAGCTCTCTCATCGCATATTCTATCTTTTTCCTTGTCTCAGGGGCTACTGAGGCTGTGCCGTTCATCACCCTTGATACTGTGCAGGCAGCTACCCCCGCTCTCTTAGCTACTTCCCTGATGCTCGCCAAAATATACACCTCTTTTAAATTTGCATTCAAGATAATACGTTGCATCTATCTTACCATATACATTTTCCTGTGTAAAGCTGCGTAACAATTTCACATAATTTATAAACGCACAGACCTGCTGAATAATTGCCACAATTTTTACCAACCCCGTTTTGAAAAATTGATTCTTTTTTTCTTTCTAATAGTATGATACACTGTTTTTACCAGGCGGTTTTCTGAAATATGTTCAGATTTTCCGCATAAATATCTAAGTATACAAGGAGAAAAATTATGGAGTATGAAATCCATCGCATTTCTTCAAAGGAAGAGATTGACAGCTGTCCTGTATTTTATGTAGATCAGTACAACTGGGGAGGCACATACCGTCCCAGGACATATGGCCATCTCGCTTTTCTGCCGGGAACAGGTTTCTATGTAAAAATGATATGTGAAGAAAAAGACCCGGTGAGAATCTACAAAAATGTGAATGACCCGGTCCATCTTGACAGTACTATGGAAGCTTTTTTCCAGTTTTATCCCCTGGAACGTCCTGACTGCTATCTGAACTTTGAAGCAAATGCCAACGGTGCCCTTCATGCCAAATATGGCGATGGACGGAAGGACCGCAGTATATACCCTGACAGCCTTTATGAGGCCTGCTGCTGCAGAGGCCGGATTTTTGAAGATCACTGGACTCTCGAGCTGACTGTGCCCCTGGAGCTTATACAGTATGTCTACGGCCACTCAGATTTTGACACAGGCTCTGTCATTACCTGTAATTTCTACAAAATAAAGGAAAGTGAAGGGAATACTCATTTTGCAAGCTTCACAAAAATAGTCAATGAAACCCCAGATTTTCACTTGCCCCGGTATTTTGCAGCCGCTATACTTAGATAATACGGTAAGGGTGCAAAAATCCCATCACGCAGGCGTTTTTAAACGGATTTTTGCAGAAAGGAAACCTATTTAACAGAAAAGGAGAACTATCATGAAAGTTTGTATAACAAAAAATTATGAAGACATGAGCAGAAAAGCTGCCAACATCATCTTTTCACAGATCATCACCAAGCCTGACTGTGTGCTTGGCCTCGCAACAGGTTCATCACCTGTGGGAACATATAAGGAGCTTATTAAAAGCTACGAAAATGGTGATCTTGACTTCTCTGCAGTTACAAGTGTAAACCTGGACGAGTACAGAGGCCTTTCCGGTGACAGCGACCAGAGCTACCGGTATTTCATGAACCACAATCTTTTTGACCATGTCAATATCAACAAAGCTCATACATATGTGCCTGACGGGAAAGAACCGGATGCTGACAAGGCATGCAAAGCCCATGACGATATTATAAATGAAGTCGGCGGCATTGATCTGCAGCTTCTCGGACTGGGACATAACGGCCATATCGGATTTAATGAGCCGAGTGATGTTTTCCCCAAGGGAACACATTGTGTAGACTTAACAGAGAGTACGATCGAAGCAAATAAAAGATTCTTTGAATCTGAATCAGATGTTCCCCGCCAGGCATATACCATGGGTATTCAGAACATCATGATGGCCCGCAAGATCCTGGTAGTTGTAAGCGGCGCTGACAAAGCAGCTATCCTCAAAAAAGTGGTAGACGGCCCTGTGACACCTCAGGTTCCTGCATCTATCCTCCAGTTCCATCCTGATGTGACCATCATTGCCGACGAAGCTGCTGCAGCTGAGCTCTAAAAAGTTATAATTTTAGAAGAGAAATAAGGAGAATTAGTAACTATGATTATCAAAAATGCAATGGTATTCACTGAACGGGGCGGCTTTAAGACAAAAGATATCTGCATGAGAGACGGGCTGTTTATTGACAGTGAGATGGCTGCTGCAGACCCGGATGAAGAAGTTATTGAAGCCGATGGCCTTTATGCCGTCCCCGGCCTTACAGACCTGCATTTCCACGGCTGCGTAGGCTATGATTTCTGTGACGGGACCCACGAGGCTTTCAGGGCTATCGCTGATTATGAAGCTGCAAACGGCATCACCAGCATCGTCCCGGCTACTATGACCTTCAGTGAGGAAAAGCTGACAGAGATCTGCTCTGCTGCCGCTTCCTATAAAAGCGAGACAGGCGCCATCCTCTGCGGCATAAATATGGAAGGGCCGTTTATCTGCCCGGCCAAAAAGGGCGCTCAGAACGGCCAGTATATCCATAAACCTGATATCGGAATGTTTAAACGTCTCCAGGCCGCATCCGGCAGCCTGGTGAAGCTGGTGGATATTGCTCCTGAAGTGGAAGGCTCCATGGAATTTATCGAGGCTCTTCACAATGAAGTGGGTATTTCCCTGGCCCATACAACAGCTGATTATGATACTGCCCTGAAGGCATACAATGCCGGTGCAAGACAGGCCACACATCTGTACAACGCTATGCCTGCGTTTTCACACAGAGCTCCCGGAGTGATAGGTGCGGCATGTGACAGCCCCCACTGCAGAGTGGAATTGATCTGTGACGGCGTCCATATCCATCCCAGTGTAGTCCGCACCACTTTCAAGATGTTCGGAGATGACAGGATTATCCTGATCAGTGACAGTATGATGGCTACAGGACTCACAGACGGGGATTATTCTCTGGGCGGCCAGGCAGTCAAGGTAGTCGGAAATCTGGCTACACTTGCGGACGGAACGATCGCAGGCTCTGCCACAAACCTGATGGACTGCGTCCGCACCGCTGTAAAGAAGATGGGTATCTCCCTGGAATCAGCGATCAAGTGCGCAGCTGTCAATTCTGCAAAGGCAGCCGGCATCTATGACAAATACGGAAGCATCACCCCTGGAAAGATTGCCAACCTGGTCCTTCTGGACAAGGATCTGAAACTGGCAGGCGTCTATCTGAGAGGAAAAAAATACCCTGAGGCAGAATAACACCCAGGATAAATTTAAAAAGGCAGAAGCACACAGGAAGGATATCCCGGTGCTTCTGCCTTTTGTATTTGTCTGTGTCAGCCTTGCCTGCGGACACTTATCACACTATCTTCTTAGAACATGTAAGCGCTATGATGCCACTCCCAATATGACAGGCTACACTCAGAGATATTGGATCCATTGTCACTTCCATATCCGGAAATGTCTCCTTAACTTCAGCAAGCCATTCCTGTGCCTCCTCCATATTTCCGCCATATGCGGCAGCAAGGCACATCTGTCCTTTTTCCTTATATTCTCTAAAGCGTGTATCCAGGTCATTTTTAATCGCATCCAGAATGATCCGCTTAGCCTTGGCCTTGCCTCTGACCTTTGAAAATGCATCCAGCTTGTCGCCCTGGATCTGAAGTACCGGCTTCAGATTAATGATCGTCCCTATCGCAGCAGCAGCCGGAGTGATCCTGCCGCCCTTCTTCAGGTATTTCAGTGTCTCAAGAGTGAGATAAATGCTGGATTCCTTTTTCTCCTTCTCAAGAATAGTTTTGATCTCCTCCGCTGTCCTGCCCTGCCTCACAAGTTCCATGGCATCCATGACAGACTGCTTCTGAGTTACAGAAATACGCTGGTTGTCCACCACCTGGACTTTTCCGTCATAATCTCTGGACAGACTCATGGCAGTAGCGCAGGACGCACTCAGACCGCTTGACATGGGTATATGAACGACAGCCTCATATTCTTCCAGCACTCTGTCCCACAGTTCCATCACATCTGCCGGCGCAGGCTGTGAAGTTGAAATATCAGCATCTTCCTCAAGCCTTGCATAAAAATCTTCCTGGGTCAGCGTAATGCCTTCCAGAAACATCTCACCGTTAATAAAAAACGGCATAGGGAGTACAAATACTCCCAGCTCTCCGGCCTGTTCCTGAGTGATGCCGCTGTTACTGTCCGTTACAATCGCTATTTTTTTCATTATTAACCTTCCTCGATCTCAATACTCACAGATTTCTTACCGATTTGTTTCTGCTTACAGCTATCATATCATTGTACCGGACTTACTCAAACATTTCAACCCATATTTTCAGCAATTTTTTCTTCTATATAAAGAAGCTGCTCTTCTGTAGGGATATATGTTAACTTAACCGGTTCCATAATCTCTTCAAACCCCATCCCCTGCAGGCTCTCTCTGATCTGCGGGATGCTCTGGCCTCCCCAGCCATAGGAGCCAAAAGCTAAAAATTTCCTCTTCTTAGGTGCAAGGCCTTTCATGTAGCAGAGAAATGAGGCTACTGTCGGCATCATATTGTTATTGAGTGTGGGCGATCCCACGGCAATATATTTGGCCTTTAGCACATCTGTCATAATATCAGAGATATGATTGACTTTCAGGTCAAACAGCTTTGCTGAAACTCCGGCCCTGGTGAAGCCTTCCAGTATGGCCCTTGCCATCTTTTCCGTAGAATGCCACATGGAATCATATACAACCACAGCCTCCTCATTAGTCTCCCCATTGCTGAACTCATCATAAGCTGCCATGATATCCTGGATATGGCTTCTCCAGATGACCCCATGGCTGGGAGCTATCATATCCAGCTCCAGTCCCTTTACGATCTGCAGTGCCTTCTGGGTCTGTACACCATACGGCATCAATATATTTGCGTAATACTTTTTAGCCTCCTGCAGTACCACAGCCAGATCCACCTGGTCATCAAAATGCAGGTTAGAAGAAAAATGCTGACCGAAAGCATCATTGGAAAAAAGGAGTTTTTCTTCAGGGCAATATGTCACCATGTTGTCCGGCCAGTGCAGCATAGGCGTTGCCACAAAGTTTAAGCTGCGGCTGCCCAGCTTTAAGCTGTCCCCTGCTTTGACACCCATATACTGGTACTTGTCGCCGTAATGGGCCTTCAGGCCTTTCAGACCGCTGGGAGCAGAGGTTACGATCACTGCATTTGGCATCGCCTCCATCACCTGGGGAATAGCTCCAGAGTGATCCATCTCCACATGATTTGACACAAGGTAATCCACCTTTGCAGGATCTACGATTTCCCTCACACGGCGCAGAAGCTCCTCAGCAAACGGCGCTTTTACAGTATCAATAAGCGCTATTTTTTCATCAACGATCAGGTAAGCATTATAAGTAGCTCCCCTGTTCGTAGAATATCCGTGGAAGCTCCTCACATCCCAGTCCACAGCTCCAACAAAATAAATCCCTTTTTTAATTTCCAAACGGTCCATCTTCTTTTCCTCCTGAAAGCATACACCTCCGTGCATCCCATAACTTAATCCTTCGGATGGGCGTGCTTCGCACGATAAGGTATAATTATTTGTATATATCCCAAAATATCTGCCAATTAAAAAATTGGCAGATATCATTTTCACTTCTATTAATTTTTAATCTTACTCGTCTACTGAAAACTGGTCTTTTCCTACCTGGCAGAGAGGACACAGCCAGTCATCAGGGATATCCTCAAATGCTGTTCCCGGCTCGATTCCGTTTTCCGGATCTCCTGCCTCGGGATCATACACATAGCCACATACATCACAAACATATTTTTTCATATAAAAAATCTCCTTTCTGGATTTGTTTTAATAATAGTAATTATTACTGTAAATAATATATACCATTTTTTTGATTTTGTCAATGTACTTCTTTCCACATTTTATAAAAAACCGGAATATACATGCCAAATGAAAGCAGCATCAGTGCAATACAGACAATGATCATGCTGTTTGCAGCCGCTATCGGTATCTCCGGGAACAGTATCAGTATGAACATGACAACATACAGGACTGCCGTACATACCTTGCCAAACCATTTAGCCCCATCCAGCATCATTCCCTTTTTGAGGAAAATAATACCCATAATGCCCATAAAACCTTCTTTTATCACAAAGAGCACTACAAGAGGTATCATCCATTTAAACCTGAAAGAAAGGGATAGTACAATTGCTCCCTGAGTCAGCTTATCGGCAATGGGGTCCAGCGCCTTCCCCAGCTCTGTCACCATGTTCAGCTTCCTTGCAATGAAACCGTCCAGAAAATCCGTGATCCCGGATACTCCAATGATCAGTGCTGCCACCCTGTAATCCACAATTGTTTCCGCAGTCAGATACCTCCAGACAATAAATGGTATCAGTATAATGCGGAAATACCCCATCATATTTGGAATGGTAAATATCTGTCTCACAAGCGGCATTTTCTCTTTTGTATCAGCCATCTCTCTCCCGCCTTTCTGCAACCTATTATCTCACCAAAGTGCAGAATCCGCAACTAAAAATATTCATAACTGTTCAGTATCTTCACACTGTCAGGACCGCATCCTCACCTCTTCCAGTGATTTGGATATATCGTGGCGTATGGGCTTCCATTCTACCTTCTTAAACAGCGCTGAAGCTGTGACAGGGATATAAGTCAGCATAAAAACAGGAAAAGTAAAGCTGTACAGAATCTTTTTAAATCCGGAAGCCTGGATCCGCTTCCACTCGCTCAGGACCGTGATAAATCCCATCATAAACAGAGTTATATATACATTGAACAGGGCAAATCCTGCCTCTGCCATTATACGCTCCAGGTATACAGGCTTATAGGCTGCTGACACAATTACAGCAGCGCCATTTAACAGACAGCACAGAAATGTCAGTATCACGGCAGGCATGATGGTCATCAGCATGTCAAAACAGGCAAAGCTGTGTTCTCTGCCCAGAGTCCGGCCCAGTGACCTGCCGTATTTTTCGAATACCTGCAGGTTTCCCTTGGCCCATCTCATACGCTGGCACCAGGACTGTGAAAAAGTAACAGGCTGCTCATCATAGAGGATAGCATCTTTACAGTAAGCCACCTTCTCCCCCTGCAGGATACTGTCCACAGTGAACTCTATATCCTCTGTCAGGAGAAAATGCTTCCATCCATGATTCTTCTCTATTATACTCCGGTGCACCATAAAGCCTGTGCCCGATACGGCACAGCTGGTCCCCAGTGTCATCCTGGCCTGGTTCAGATACCTGGATTCTCTTAAAAACCACAGAGAATAACCCGCTGATATCCAATTGCTTCCAAAATTCTTGGAATTCCTGTAGCTTGTAATAATACGATGCCCTGCGCAGAGCATTTTATTCATTTCTTCTATGTAATGTTCATCTAACAGATTATCAGCATCCAGAACAAGATAGGCATCATATATCTTCCCGTCGCCTTCCATCTTATCCAGCAGGAATTCCAGGGCATAACCCTTGCCCACCCTTTCCCTGTTAAAGCGTTCATAGACAATTGCCCCTGCCTGTCGGGCCGTCCCGGCAGTATCATCTGTGCAGTTATCCGCCGCCACAAAAATATCTACATACTGCCCTGCATATGTCTGCTGGCGGACACTTGCCAGCAGCTGCCCTATCACAGCCTCCTCATTTCTGGCGCAGATCAGGACTGCTATCCTGTTCATGACCGTTTCCTTGGGCACCTCCGGCTTCTTCACAAGTCCCACTATCAGATAGATCACCTGATATGCATAAGCTGCCACAAAAAATACTGCAATAAAAATGTTGACTATTTCCAGTGTACGCATCTTTAAACTCCCCTCCGTTTTCCATATCCCTGGAAAGCCCCTCCTCATACGGGGTAAAATAAACTTCAGTTCCCCTGCAGGTTCATACTGCAGGAACAGTGCGGCGTTCTCCTTACCAGACAAAACCCGCAAAAGGCAAACAGACGTGAATGCATACCAGTCCTCTATGCCTTATGCGGATTATAAATAGTAATAATCAATATTTTATCAACTGATCTTGATTTTTTTGTAAACTTTTTGTAATTTTCTCTACAGATCCATCCTGAAATCTGCCCTGACACGCCCGCCCCCATTTTCGCCGTTGGAAATCTCCAGAAAACCTCCGTGTTTTTCACACAGCACTTTACATATATTCAGTCCCAGCCCAAAGTGTGCGTCGTAGACATTTTCTTTTTCCTTATAAAATGGAGAAGTGGCATTCTCTATGGCCTTGCTTGAAAATCCCTCCCCGTCATCTTCAACAATCATTGTAAAATACACTTTCTCTGCATAAAGGGTCAGCTTAATCTCTTCTTTCCCATACCTGACAGCATTTGCCATAAGGTTCTCCAGCACCTGCTGCACCATCCTCTCGTCCAGCCTGAGCATCTTTCTGGCTATGCGCTCAGTATATTGAAGCTTCAGCTCCTTCTCCCGGCACAGGATCTCTGAAGCTGCCTTCAGCTCGGCTTCCACCTTTTCGCCCTCAACAAGCTGCGGCTCAAAGCTGATATCCTCCAGCTTCTGCATAGTGCTCATTCCTGACACATAGTTTTCCAGTCTCTGTATATGCTCCCCCATGGTCTGTACCACTTTTATCATCTTTTCTTTAGAAACTCTGCCGTCGGGCAGATATTTTCCCAGCATATCCACATACCCCCTCAGCACAGTGAGAGGCGTCCTCAGGTCATGTGAAAATGCCGCATTAAGCCTTCTGCGCTCCTCCATAGCCCTCCAGTTCTCCCTGTTGCTTACCTCCAGTGAGTGGCGCATCAGTTCAAAAGAAGCACAGAGCTGTCCCATCTCATTCCTTCTGGGATAATAAATATGAAAATCAAGGTCATTCTTGCTGATCTTCCCTGCCGCACTGATCAGCATCTCTATGGGCTCTTTAAGCTTATTGCGGTAAAACAGCAGTCCCGCCATGATTATGCCCGCTATAAACGGAAGCGGAAGGCTCAGTCCCGCCAGTATGGAACAGACCCTGATAAAATGGCTGTCCTCATCTGAAAAAACAAAATATACCCCCTCTGAAGTATAGATCCCCCTGGAATTCCAGTATTCAATCTCCTGATAGCGGTCAGTGACATAGCTCAGGGCCCTGTCCGCCTCTGCATTGCTGAACATAGTATTGAGGCACACTGCCACCGTCAGCCCCAGAACTATGAACACCAGCATGTACATCATAAATGCACCCTTTAAAGACATATTCTTTATTTTGCCCATTTATAACCTACCCCCCATACTGTTTCAATATAGGAGCGGCAGCCCGCATCAGCCATTTTTGCCCTGATACGGCGCACATGTTCCGCGATCACACTGCTGTCACCCTGGCCCTCCAATCCCCATATCCTGTCATATATCCTCTCTTTATCAAAGATCTGTCCCCTGTTCTGGGAGAGAAACTCAATAATATCAAATTCTTTTTTCACAAACCCGAGATCCCGGCCTTTGTAATAGACACATCTCCCCGAATAATCTATCACGAAATCATTGTCAAATTTCACCTGGGATGCCCCCAGATGACGCTGCTCCCTGCGCAGGTGAGCTTCTACCCTGGCCCCCAGCTCATCTATGCTGAAAGGCTTAACTACATAATCGTCACCACCACTTTTCAGTCCCTTGATCTTGTCTTCTTCCTCTATCCTGGCTGTCAGGAATATGATCGGACATGCCACAAAATCCCTGATCTTCCTGCATACCTCAAGTCCGTCCATATCAGGCATATTAATATCCAGCAGGATCAGGTCAGGGCTTTTCTCAGCCTTTTCCATAGCCTCCCTGCCGCTCAGGGCTGTGAGCACCCTGTATCCGCTCAGCTCAAAATAATCCTGCAGCATAGTTACGATATCTATCTCATCATCAACAATTAAAATCGTATTTTCCATATGATAAACCTCCCATCTTCCACAATTATAATGGGGATTTATCAAATTTGCATCAACTTATTTCCATTTAACTTAGCTGTACGATTCTCCTAAGCCTCCTCATGCACGATCTGTACAGCTCTTTTCAGCTTTTCCAGATTTCCGTTTAAACGGTAGATATCCCTGAAGATATACTCTGTTTTGCATTCTTTTGTCAGATCAGCTGTGTGCCGTATATATTTCCTGAAGGCTTCCTCATCAAATTCTTTTTTGATACCCAGGTAATTGGGAGAAGGTTTTCTGGAATATATGACATTCCCCCCGCTCAGGCGCTCTGCCATGATCTCTTCATTACACCATGGTGAGATTGAAGCCTTCCGCAGATTCGGATATCTGGAAATATCACGGTCCCAATATAAATGTATGGGTTCACAGCATCCATAATATAAAAGCCCGAATTCTTCCGCCATCCTGCTGAAGTAAGGTGCAATAAACTCGTGGTACATATCCGGAGATATCCCTATGCTCTCCTGGCTGTTTATATGTCCCCACAAATGCTTTGCCAGAACCTTTCCCTGGAAATCCTCCCCCGGAAGTTCCCTGGAAAAGCAGTAGCTCCCGCTGCCCATATAATCATTTCCATTATTCAGGAACAGGATCCCTTTCTCTTCCTCCCATCTCAGAAACCTGACCATTTCTGCCACCAGCCTTGACATCAGAGTATGAAAATCATCCTCCTCAGTCTTCATGGCAACATACATATTTTCCATTCCCATAAGGGTCACTATTTTTTCTGTCAGTGCAAACCCCCAGTGGTTAACTGAATTATATAATCTCACCTGAAGGATATCTCCAAAGACTTCTTCTGCTGTATCCCTTCTTCTCATGGTTTCTTCTTCATCATAGAAAAATGCCGAATCTTTCAGTATACCCATATCTTCTTCCAGTGTCTCCAGAACCGGTTCAATATGAAAGCCAAGGCCGTCAGAAGCAAATATCTTTTTTGCCGGAACACCGAACAATCTCATCTCTGCCTGGACATCCACTTTAAATACATCATCCACTACTTTATCATCCTGAAATAACTGCTCCGGCAATATGGTTTTTAGTATCTGCTTCTCCATCCATTTGCCGTCCCCGCTCACACACTGCAGGGGAGGCAGGATTTCTTCAAGAAAAGTCTCTTCCTCCATCACTACCATTGGCCGCTCCCCCTGTAATGAATTGTGGAGATACCACAGGCGTTCTCTCTCTTTCATGACTGGTTTATTGGCCAGTTCCCTCTGCTGCTTAGCTAATTCTCTCAGATATCTCTTTTCATTTTCTGTGACCATATGCTTCTTCCTTTCGTCTGCTGATTAATTTTAAGAATGCCTTATTAATTTATTTACCGGAAGTTATACTAGCCCTTAACCGCCCCCGCAGTACCGCTGACAATATACTTCTGCCCGCACAGATAAATTATCAGTATTGGTGCTATTGTTAAAATAATATCTGCAAATATCATATTCCAATCATTAAAATGCTCTCCAAAGAAATTGTAGATTGAATTAGTCATCCCCAATTTTTTATTGTCACTCAGTAAATACAGCGGCGTCACAAAATCATTCCAGGCTCCCAGAAAGTTCAGTACAAAGCCCGTGATCGTGGCCGGCTTCAAAAGGGGAAAGATCACCTTAAAAAACAGCTGGAACGGACTGCACCCGTCAATGACGGCAGCTTCATCAAGTTCCCTGGGAATGCCTTCATAAAATCCATAATATAAAAATACCAGGAAAGGAATACCCAGTGTGCCAAATTCCAGAATAATTCCAGGGTATGTATT
This sequence comes from Murimonas intestini, assembly GCA_003148945.1. Lineage (GTDB taxonomy): Bacteria > Bacillota > Clostridia > Lachnospirales > Lachnospiraceae > Murimonas > Murimonas intestini. Next base: position 272,650 of record QGGY01000006.1, read on the forward strand.
TTGTAAATGCAGGAATTTCAATGTAAAAAGGGTCGTGACATAATTTACCGGCGCGATCAGCCCGAGAAAGAAGTAAACGTAAAGAAAATTGTTCAGCTTCGTCTTTCTTCTGCTAAGTGCATAGGAGGCCATGGAACCTGTCACTATACATATAATGACGGATCCTCCAGCCATGAGCATGCTGTTTCCAAAAGCACGGATGAGAGATCCCGCCTTTATTACTTCTATATAATTGCTCCATTGAAATGAGGCAGGCAGGCTGAAGCTCAAATACCGTGATTCCTCTACTGTTTTAAGCGAATTTATGACGATAAAATAGATCGGCAGAAGTATCAGGCAGCTGCATGCCGCAGTAAATAAAAATCGTATCAATAATTTCAGCTTTTTTATTGTTTTTATTTTATCCATTATCTTCCTTTCCGCGCAGCGCCTTCTGCATCCCCAGCGCAATCACTACTGTAACCAGAAAAATAATAACATTCAGCGCATTTGCCATACCATAACGTCCTAAACCGAATTCTTTAAATACCTGTGTATTGATCACTTCCGTCAATCCTCCCGGGCCTCCTCCTGTCAGGGAATAGATAATGTCGAATACCCTAAGTCCGTGTATGGTGTTTAACACAATGACAGTCGTCAGAGGCGCCCGCAGAAACGGAAGTGTAATCTTCCAGAACTGTTTCCACGGTCCTGCCCCATCTATAGATGAAGCCTCATAGTATTCATCCGGTATCATCTGAAGACCGGCCAGAAGGATCATCATATTCCACCCTGCCATCCTCCATACCTCAACAGCCATAGCTGAACCCAGCGCAGTACCCTTTTCCGCCAGCCATGAATGTACAAGAGCTTCCAGCCCCACTGATCTGAGTATTGTATTTAAAGGGCCGTCCGGTTTTAACACTGATACAAAGGATATACCAATGATCAGCGGCGCAAGCGCATATGGAAGAAAGAAAATCATCCTGAATACATTTCTGCTTCTCAGCCCTTTATTCAGCAGCAGGGCCAGGCCTAATCCCAGCAGAGTCTTCAGGATTACTGTCACCACAGTAAATTCCGCTGTATGCTTCAGGCTTGCCAGATATGGCCCTCCTTTTGACATAAATATATTGGCGTAATTCTGGAGGCCTACAAAATGGATCCCGGGTCTTGTGACATTCCAGTCAGTAAATGAAATTACCATGCCCGCTATAGTCGGTATGATGTATAGTACCGTATACAATATCAGGGCCGGAACTATAAACCTCATCCCATAAAATTTTTTCTTATACATTACACTCCTCCTGATGTTGAAAAATATAGACATGCTGCCGGCCGCAGAGCGGACGGTAACTAATATGGGGAATGGCTTTTTCAGCCATTCCCCATTCCGTGATCTCCGGATGTCTATTCCCCAAAGCTAGGCTGTCTGATGTCATCAATACCCTGCAGTACATCTTCTGCACTTGAACCGCCTACGAACATTGCCTGTATCAGATTTCCAACCTGAGTGTTATCCCAGTACAGGATTCCATCTTCAGCTGCAAGTCCTGTTCCTGTCGCATTGCCCACAACATCTTCATAGACTGCGGGCACATTTCCCGGAATGTCTGTAAACGAACACGGACCCAGATCCAGGCGCGCATCATAATATGCTGTTAAATTTTCCGGTCTTGATAAGAATTCAAAGTAGTCATACACTGCGTCTGATACCTCTGTATCTTTGTTTACACAACGGCCGATACCTCCCGCAGATGTACCGAAAACCTTATTGTCATTTAAAGGTATAGGGAACATTCCCCATGAATCCTGTGTAAGCTCCGGATTAACCGCTTCCACTTCTGCCGGGAATGTAGTGTATGTCACACACATTGCATAATCCTGAGATGCCATTTTAGCTACTGCATCTTCCCAGGTATTAGACATAAAGTCATCACCAAAGTATCCCGCTTCTTCCATTTCAGCCAGCTGGTCCAAAGCCTTTGCCAGTCCTTCCTGTCCTGCAAATACCTGGCTGTTGTCATTAAGTCCTGCGTAAAATCCCGCATTATCACTTTCTATCTGCGTTGTCAGCTCACCCAGCCAGACCCCTAAATGCCACTGGGTAGCGCCAGGATCATAAATTGGCGTCTTTCCTATAGCAAGTATCTTGTCACATGCAGCTTTAAAGCTTTCATAGCTGTCTGGAACCTCCGTAATTCCTGCCTCTTCAAACATTGCTTTGTTGTAAAGTATCCCCCAGCCGTCTACACTCCATGTCTGGAACTGCATCGTTTTGCCGTCATAAGAGGTGCCTTCCTTTGCCCAGTCCACATAACGGCTCACCCACTCCTGCTCTGAGAGATCCATCATGTATTTTTCCGGCTGGTATTTATTGATCGTGGTCCCGGACCTTGTATAGAATATATCTGCTCCCTCCCCAACTGCAAGCTTTGATCCCAGGACATTCTCATACTGGTCATCCGGGCTTATCTGCCATTCAATCTTATTGCCCGACTCCTCCTCATATTTTGCAGCCAGCTCTTTATCTATGTCTTTAACCCATCCTGTGCCTGCTGCGATTGTGATTGTTTTTCCTCCTTCTGCATGTACCTCCTCACAGTTAAAAAGTACTGTAACCATGGACAATGCCATAGCCGCTGCCATGATACCGGCTGCTTTCTTATTTCTCATACCTGTTCCTCCTCCGCATTGAGTTTTATTTGATATCTTCATTATACCGATTTTTTCACAGATATCTTTAAACAAAATCGACTTTACATTGTGCATTTTTTGTGCTTAATCTGATTGCCTCCTTGTATCTTCTGTAATTATCGCCTATAATTCAAAGAAAGTACATTATGTTTATGTACGAAATTATAAAAGAGGTGTCATGATGAAGTCTCTGCATTTTAAGCTATTGTGGCGTTATGCGGCACTAATATTATCAATCATAATCATATTTATGGTTTTCTTATATTTTATCTGGGGAAATACACTAAGGGCAAATGCTACAGGAGAGCTTCTTGCAGACTGTGATAATATATGTACCCTATTGGACACAGAGCTGGACCAGCTGGACCAGCTTTCAAAACGAATCGTCAGTTCTAACCAGCTTCAGGCTTTGTTTGTAAAAGATATCTATTCCGATACTGCAGGTGCATATTACGGCAGGATGGCCTTTTCTGATACATTATTTGAAATTATAAGGCTGTCCTTTAATCATATGGAACTAAATATGTTCGATGTTTCAGGGAGATATGTACATGTGGGCATGACATCTTCATTTGAGAAGCGCACAGAAAGCCCTCTGGATGTGGTTCCCTGGGGTCAGCAGGTATTGGATGCCTACGGCAAAAAAGTCATACTGCCCGCTCATTTTCCTGAATTAAATACCACTGATGAGGCAATGATTTCTCTCTGCCGGGCCTTTTCTCCTGAAAATCCCACCAGGGAAACTGCTATCCTGGAATTACAGCTGCAGTATCCATATATCTGCCAGAGGATAGAAGATGCCATCCACAATGAAAAAGAAAAGAAAAAAATCTTTGTATATAACCAGGCGCAGGAGCTCATATATCCTTATGGAGAAACGATCCCCGAACAGACAAAGACATATATCGCAGATGTACTTACCCACCCGGAATCTTATACAGATATGCCCAGCACTGCCAGGACACTGGAAAATAAGCCTGTCCTTTTCACTCACAAGACTTCTGATTTTACAAAATGGACTGTTTTTGTAGCGGAGTCTGAAGAGGATCTGTTCTTTTCTTTCTACCAGTTCCGTACCTTGATTATAGTAGTTACCCTTGTAGTCTTACTGCTGACTTTATTTATAACAAATCAAATAGCCACCAGCGTGTCTGCCCCTCTTCAGAAACTGGAGCAATACGCGCGCACTCTGACCCTTGATAATCTGGATACATTCGAACTGCCTGAATACAAAAACAGTTTCCGTGAATTAACTTCCCTTTATTGTTCATTCGGACAGATGAAATCAAACCTTCAGAAATCGCTGAAGGATGTGGTCTCCGCCCATACCATGGCCGTGGATGCACAGATGCTGGCGCTGCAGTCCCAGATGAATCCCCATTTTCTCTATAATACTCTGGCTTCTATCAGTATCCTGGCCGAGGAGGGGGATGATGCTAAAATCAGCCAGGTATGTGACGATCTCTCTTTACTGCTGCGCTATATTTCTTCCGGTTCTGCCCGAAATGTAAAGCTGGAGCAGGAAATTGAGCATACCGTCTCGTATATTAATCTGATAAAAATAAAATATGAAGAAAGGATCCAGTTCCATCTGGATATTGATTCTTCTCTGATGTCCCTGCAGGTCCCAAAACTGATCGTACAGCCTCTTGTGGAAAATTGCGTGAAATACGGTCTGGAGGTTGACCCGCCCTGGGTGATAACTATAAGCGGATATATACAAAATTCTTTCTGGATGATCCAGGTGCAGGATACAGGTTCTGGTTTTTCCCCGGAATATCTGGATGAATTTTATCAAAAAAGTGCCGGGCTCAAAGCGGATAACCCTATTTCTGACTTAAATATAAATGGCCTGGGACTGATGAACCTCTATATCCGGCTGCATCTGCTTTATAAAGACCAGATGGTTTTCAAACTTGAGAATCCCCCTGAAGGTGGTGCGCGCGTTACCATAGGCGGGCCGCTGCCCGCGGAAACAAACAATGGAGGTACATATCATGAAGTATGACCCGGTCAAGGTTCTTGTGGTAGAAGACGAGATCCTTTTACTGAACAACATAAAGAAGAAGATTGCAGCTGCCTCTTCCGATTTTCAGGTTTCGGGAGATGCCTTTAATGGAAAAGAAGCGCTTGCACTTATTAAAAAAATCCATCCTGATGTTATCTTTACGGATATCCGCATGCCTGTTATGGATGGTCTTGAACTGGCAAAAACTGTTTATAACGATTACCCTGATATTTATGTTGTCATCATAAGCGGCTATGATGATTTTGATTATGCCCGCACAGCCCTGCAGTACAGGGTATATGATTATCTGCTAAAACCCCTTAAGCTTGATGCGCTAGCAGCACTGCTGAACTCCCTGGGGGCTGAGATCAGGAAGAAAAGGGATCATAAGCTTTATTCCCTTCTATACGGCCAGCTGAATAATAATCAGCTTCCTCCTTCAGACCTGCCCTTTATCCGGGAGATTGCAGAACGTAAATTTACTTGTTTTCTTGTCTGTTTCGGCAATCTCCATACTCATTGCCAGCAGTCAGCTTTACCGGATCAAAATCAGGCAGACAGTTTCAGCTGTCTTCCCTGGGAGGCCCTTTTTGCATCCGCCCCATTTGATATCTCTGATTTCTGGGTATTCCCCCAGCAGTTTGACAATATAAAATTAATCCTTACCGGGGACCTCAACTCCTCTCCCCAGGATGTTGGACTTTTTATCCAGAAGTCTCTTATCCAGCTGCTCTCAGGACCTAATGTGACCCTGGCCTGCGGCCAGTCCCAGGTAAGCTTTTCACACCTGCACAGTGAATGGGTATCATTGCGCAAACTGCTGTTTTCCTCATTAATCATTGGTTCCTCGTCACTGCTGCCAAAACCGGGGCCATCAGCTGTCCTCCCCCCCGCTGTATTTCCTGCTGCCTCTATCAGCTATTTTTATTCTTTAATCCATACAAGCAATACGGCCGGTTTTATGAAGGCATTAAAGCCTATGTTTCAGGAGTGGGAAGAAAACAGATATCCTCAGCAGTGGATTGAAAAGATGCTGATGCAGTTGTTTACAATTTTGCAGCAGTGCCTGTACTTTTCCGACCTTGATTATGAACAGATGCAGTCTGCAGTTTATTTTAGCCTTGAGACACAGCCCACCCTGTCCGATGGAGCTGAAAGGATCATTCAGGAATTTGTATACTGGATAAAATTGAACAAATCTGTTCCAAGTGAGATTGAAACAGCCATAGAGGAAATGGACTCCTACATCAGACTCCACTATAAAGAGTCCATTAATATAGCAGAGCTTGCTAAAAACTATCACTTTAATCATTCCTATTTAACCCGGGTCTTTAAAAAGCAGAAAGGCCAGTCTCCCCTAAAGCTGATCAATGAGCTGCGCATCCATGATGCCTGTGAATTATTGTCAGATTCCGTATTTTCAATAAAAGAGATCAGTGAGATGCTGGGATTTACCGACCAGCACTATTTCAGCCGTATATTTAAAGACTTCACAGGTCAGAATCCGAAAGAATACCGGAGTTTATTAAAATAACAGCAAAAGGCCCGGAAAAATATTCCGGACCTTTTGTCATATTCTTTCATTATATATTGTTATATGTAGTCAGCCGCTCTGCTTATTTATTGCCCTTTAAAATCAGGTCTTTTCCTGAGATTCCAGGCTCTGTCATGTTAGTTGGCTCTAAGATCTTTTCCAGGTCTTCTTCCCCGAGGAGGCCTTCCTTGAGAACCAGACTTCTGACAGACGCCCCGGACTTAATTGCCGCTTTTGCCACGGCTGCTGCTTTTTCATAGCCTACATGCGGGCAGATGGCTGTGATTGTTCCCACGCTGTTCTCTACCAGCTCACGGCAGCGGTCTTCATTTGCTGTGATTCCTGTGATACAGTTGTCTACAAAGGTCTCAACTGCATAGCCCAGTGTATCGATGGACTGGAAGAGACAGTAGAAGATGATAGGCTCGAAAGCATTCAGCTCAAGCTGTCCGGCCTCTGCAGCCATTGTAATTGTCATATCGTTTCCGATGATATTAAAGGCCACCTGGTTTACCACCTCAGGAATAACAGGATTCACCTTGCCCGGCATGATGGATGATCCGTTCTGCTTAGCAGGAAGGTTGATCTCACCGAATCCTGCCCTGGGGCCTGAGGACATAAGGCGGAGGTCATTTGATATCTTGGAGAGGGTCACTGCACATGCCTTAACAGCTCCTGACACTGCAACAAATGGATCAAGGTTCTGTGTAGAGTCAATAAGGTCATATGCCTGGATAAATCCGATTCCTGTAATCTGTGCCAGGTTTGGCACGATCCTTCTCAAATACTGCTCATCAGCGTTTAACCCTGTTCCGATGGCTGTTCCGCCCATATTTAAGGTGAGCATCTCATCCATGGCTTTGTCCATACGGTTAATATCCCTCTGGATGGCTACTGAGTAAGCCTTGAATTCCTGTCCCAGACGGATGGGAACTGCATCCTGCATCTGTGTACGTCCCATTTTGATGATATGGTCAAACTCCTGGGCTTTATCACAAAGAGCTGTGTAGAGGCGGCGCAGCTGCTTCTGGGCATGCTCGATCAGCTTCCAGGAGGTCATCTTGCCTGCTGTGGGGATCACGTCATTTGTGGACTGTCCGCAGTTTACATGGTCATTCGGGTTAACAATAGAATAATCACCTTTTTTGCCGCCCAGGATCTCGATGGCGCGGTTTGCGATAACCTCATTGGCGTTCATGTTCAGGGATGTACCGGCTCCGCCCTGGATAGGGTCTACGATAAAGTATTCATGCAGCTTGCCTGCAAGTATCTCATCACACGCCTTTACAATAGCGTCTGCAATCTTCTTATCCAGAATGCCTACCTCACAGTTTGTAATGGCCGCAGCTTTTTTGATGTGTGCAAGACTGTTAATGATCTCCGGATGCATGGAAAGACCTGTGATCCTGAAATTTTCAGCTGCCCTCAAAGACTGTACACCGTAGTATACATCTTCCGGAACTCTCTTTTTCCCGATTGAATCATTCTCTGTACGGTATTCCATTCCATCCTTCAATAACTTTTCCATTATACCTTATCTCCTCTTTTACTTTTGTTTTCCGGACCCCCGGTTCCTTATTGACATGTTTTATGTTGACATCATTATATAAGAGTCTTACAATATAAGCAAATACAAAAAATTCTATATATTATATAACCTGTATGTTATACCTTATCGTGCGGAGCACGAACATGAAAGCGAGGGCAAATATGAGCAATATGTTTTCTTCCATGAAGTACGTCTATGAAGTCTATAATGAAAAAAGCTTCTCCAAAGCAGCCAAAAACCTCTACATTTCACAGCCGGCTTTAAGCGCCACGGTGAAGCGTGTGGAGGAGGAGATCGGCTCCCCTTTATTTGACAGGAGCTGCAACCCCATCCGGCTGACAGACTGCGGTGAAAAGTACATAAAGGCCGTAGAACAGATCCTGAATATAGAGAATGACTTTGAGCGCTATGTATCGGATCTGAACCAGCTGGAGACTGGCTCTCTTTCCCTGGGCGGCAGCAATCTCTTCTCCTCTTATGTGCTCCCTCCCCTGATCACTGAATTTACAAGACGCTACCCCAGGATCCATGTCAGCCTTCTTGAGGAGAGCACAGGCCAGCTGGAGCAGCAGCTCCTTTTGGGAGGTCTGGACCTTATCATAGACAATTATACCTTTGACGATTCCATCTTTGCAGGACACCTCTATAACAGGGAATACATGATCCTGGCTGTCCCAAAATGCCTGGAAATCAACCAGTCCCTAAAAAAATACCAGATAAGCGCAGAATGTGTACAATCCGGCGCCTATCTGGAAAATAAGTTTTCGCCCGTCCCCCTGGACAGCTTCAGGGATGAGCCTTTTATATTTTTAAAATCTGAAAATGATACTGGAGAACGCGGTATGGCCCTCTGTGCCAAGCACGGTTTCCGCCCCAAAGTGATCCTTTATCTGGACCAGCTCATGACTGCCTACAATGTCACCTGCTCAGGCATGGGTATCTCTTTTATAAGTGATACCCTTATCCGGTGCGTTCTGCCCCACCCGGATGTGATCTACTACAAGCTGGATGACCCTGAGATCATGCGCCAGGTCTGCTTTTACCGCAAACGCAGCAGATATGTCACCAGGGCCATGCAGGAATTTATCAATCTGATAGATGAATCTCAGGCTTTCTGACCGCCATGAACAGCGTTTTAAGCCTGCTCTGTCTCAAGTACGACCATCTGGTGGCACTGTACATATGGCACACAGAATTCCACTGTTCCATTGTCTCTAGTAAACGGAATCTCTTCCCCTGACACTGCTGTCACCACACGTGTGATTTTCTCAGGAACATGGATCTTTACAGGAACATTGTACAGAGGCGGCATATCCTCTATAACTTCCACTGCTCCCCTTGTTATGGGAGATGCGTACAGAAGGCTTAAGCAGTAGCGCCCTTCTTCTGCCTGGTATCTCATGGCTGCACGGCCTGCGCTCGGCATCTTCACTTCAAATGCCTGTGCTCCGTAAAGCCTTCTGAGTGCGTTTATAAAGTACCTGCGGTGGTATACAGAGCCATATCCCTTATAGATCTCGCCCATCTTGTGAGCCAGATACATGATGTTACCGTTCTGCACAGCTGCCGCGTGGTCATAATCAGCAGGATTGTACGGTGTGTTCTTGTGGCTGCAGTATTTCCCATATGTACGTCCGAAGTAAGGCAGCATCACATTTGCCAGTACGTCCCCTTCTTCCACCTCTACCTTTACCGCAGGGCTGTATGCCAGGAACGGGGATCTTACCGTGCCTTCTCCCAGTTCGTCACCGATGAGGAGGTAATCCTTTTCATATCCGTAGTTTCCTTCATAGCGGATCCCTGCATCGATCTGGAATTTTCCGTCCTTTACAAGGCTCTCCCCTGTAAATAAAAGTTTTCCACCAGCCTTTAAAAATTCCTGGAGTTTTTCCACAGCCCCATCTGATAATTCCACATAATCCGGGAGTATCACCGTATCAAATTCCTCAAAGTGGTCCTGATATACAATATCAAAATCAATCTGGCTCTCCAGGAGCATCTTTGCCGTGCCCTCATTGCTTGTATCATTCTTTGACAGATAGATGCCAAGCTTAGCTGTAGGTCTGCCGTGGAGGCTGTACTCCTCTATCTTCTGGGCATAGTTGTAGGCATATCCTATATTGCGGTATGTCTCCATATCCATCTTTCCGCTTGGATGCATCTGGTCACCGATAGAGCATCTGGCCCCGTAGGTCATCATGGATGCAACCTCGAACTTTAATGCCTCTCCCGGCTTAAATCCTCCGAATTCACCCCAGTCGGTATGGAATTTACCTGTCATGCCCAGGTAGCTCTTTCCTGTGCGCTCAAAGAATTTTGCCCTGAACGGCATCTTGTCATATCCGCCCCAGGATGTGGGAAGGTCTTCCATCTCAAAATGAGTGGAACCGTCATGATATTCCGGCATATTAGGCTCAGCTCCGCCGCTGTTAAAGAAAATAGAAGCTTCCGGATGCTTTTTGTGAAGGATCTCCCCGCACTTTCTCATAAAGTCCTGATGCTTTATTACATAATATTTCTTTGCGTCCTCTTCATTGGAAGGATCAAGCCCCATTTCTTTCATGCCCGCAACACACTCGTCACAGTAGCATGCCTCTCTGATAAAGCAGATATCATAGAAAAGTCCGTCCACATGCTCATACCTGTCGCAGACCTCCTGTGTGATATCATAGATATGGCGGGCATAGCTGCCGTCGTTGAGGCAGAGATCTATCCAGGAGCATGCCGGCTTGGGATCATCAGGCCCGCATGAAAAATCATAATTTGACGCAGATATGCTGCCGTCCTTCTTTCTGCCACACCATTCAGGATGGTTCTCGGCATCCATGGCAGACCAGCCTGCCGTTATGTAGATCGGCGCCTTCACACCTATCTCATGAGCCGCATCCACCATCTCGCCCAGCAGGTCAAATTTCAGCCCCGGATGCATAGTCCCTACTTTTGTAGGATAGTAGCACTGGCCATGGTGGCATTTTGCAAATACTGTGATGCTTGAGAGATTTCCTTCCTTTAATGCTGCCTGGAAATTCTCCCTGCTGAACTCTTCCCCGATGCCGTCAATGGCCGGAGATGTGTGAAAATCAAGATGTACCTGTCTTGGACTTAACTGTACCATGTTTCTACCTCTCTTCTCTTATTAGTTAGAATGTCTCAGCTACCTTTTTAAGGATCTCTCTGGATGCCAGTGGGATGCGCCCCAGGCCGTCCGGACCTACATTTAACAGATAATTGATCCCCATTCCGTTTAATTTCTTCTTGTTGGCTGCGATCTGCTCTGCACTCTTCCAGTTCTGGTCCCATGCGCAGTATCCCCAGCTGTTATTTATAGTGGCTGCTGTCTCATACAGTCCGTAGGGGGATGGCTTGAATCCTTCGATCCCGTTCATTGCTTCCGGATCCAGTTCTACGTTTTCAGGCATAGAATCCGGAATCTCATTGTCCCCTAAAGACACATAGTCATATACGCCGTTCCCCAGCCTTGAATTGATCAGGCATTCCGGCTGGTATTTCTTGATAGCTTCATAGAGCTTACGGCTCTGAGCTTCCTCCAGGGTCATTGGCATGTCGAACCAGATAAGGCAGAGGTCCCCATAATTCCTCAGCAGTTCTTCCACCTGGGGATAGATCTTGTTGTTAAAGCAGATATTAAAATCCTTCTTATCGTCATTGGGGAAATCCCAGTTGTTGCACCATGCTGTCCCCTGGCAGGGTATATGGCCTGATTTGTAGCCGCCGCCATGCTCTTCATGCCAGTCCAGGTCCTGTGAATAATAGAGACCCATTTTCAGGCCGTGCTTATAGCAGGCTTCACCGATCTCTCCCACAAAATCCCTTCCAAATGGAGTTGCATCCACAATATTGTATTTATCCACCTTGGTGCGGAACATGGCAAACCCGTCATGGTGCTTTGTAGTAACCACGAAATATTTCATTCCGCAGTCCTTTGCAAATTTCACCCATTCATCCGCATTGAAAAATACAGGGTTGAAAGCATTTGCCAATTTGGCATATTCCGCATTTGGGATATCGCAGTGTGCCTGGATCCATTCGCTATAGCAGCCGCTCCTCTTATCCTTCCACTCTCCTGCCAGGAGCGAATACAGCCCCCAGTGCACCATCATCCCATACTGCGCCTCTTTAAACCATTTCCTTAAATCCATTTCATCCTCCTTATCTGAGCATCCTCCCGTCCGCAGACGGAATAAATTTTCATTTTTCATACTTTCATTATAATAAAAAAAGGGGCTTTTGCAATGTACAAAACTAGCAGTTATTTTCTGATTCCTAGCCCATGGCCCCGCACTTATTCCCTTTACTTTTCCCTAAAAACCTTTATAATGGAAACTGACAATAAATATTAAAAAAAGAGGTAACTATTCAGCAGGTCTGTGCATTTACTGCACAGACCGTAAAAAAATGATTCAAGGGTGCAAAAATCCCATCGCCGGAGGCGATTTAAAATGGATTTTTGCATGTAACTGTGAAGGTACTGAACAGTTACAAAATGAGGAAAACTAATGGTCCTATCTGAATATATATCAAACCTGAAAATTAAAGTTTACGGCGGAAATTATACTGCCTGCCCCCCGTCATGGGCAGGCTCCAATGTCTCCCTTGCACTGCATAAGCTCTATTTCCCCTTAGAGGGATCTGCCCAGATAACTGCCGGGGGCAGGACCTACCATCTGAAAGCCCGCCAGGCCATGCTGATCCCCAAGGGCCTCACCCACTCTTTTGCCATGACAGAGGAGCAGCATCTTGTAAAATACTGGCTGCATTTTACAGCTTTGTCGGACGGAAATGACTTGTTTGAACATTTCCATGATATCACAGTCTGGGATTTTAATGATGAGAAGGATTTCTCAGAGATTTGCGGTTTTTTCAGGACATTATTCTTATATGAAGATGCTGTTTCTGAAAATGAAGCTTCCATCGGGAATGCGCTTGCCCACCAGGCTGCCCTGTTTTCAATTATCGGTATCCTGTTCGAGCGTTCCGGCCACAATCACATGCAGGAGCTCTCCATGCATTCTACTAAACCGGCTTCCATCGTGGAATATATAGAAAATCATTTAAATGAACCAATAAAGGTGGAAGAGCTGGCGCGCCTTCTCTACATGCACCCCACGGCGTTCATCCGTTATTTTAAACATCATTTCGGAATGCCGCCCTTAAAGTACATTAAGTGTCTCCGTCTTGAGAGGTCCAAGCACTATCTGGAGACCACCAGCCTTCCCATAAGTGAGATTGCCGAACTCACCGGCTTCGGCGACTCCTCACATTTAAGCAGGGACTTCCGTTCCACCTACGGAATATCACCGGGGCAGGCCAGAAAGTAATATACTTTCCGGCCTGTCTCTCAGGCTGATATGGCATTTCCTGTGTAGAGCTGGTAGTACCTTCCTTTTTCTTCTATGAGCTGGTCGTGGGTGCCTCTTTCAATGATATGCCCCTGCTCCAGGACCATGATACAGTCAGAATTGCGGACCGTAGACAGTCTGTGGGCAATGACGAATGTGGTCCTGCCCTTCATCAGCTTATCCATTCCATCCTGGACGATCCGCTCTGTCCTTGTATCAATGGAACTGGTGGCCTCATCCAGTATAAGCACAGGAGGATCTGCGATGGCTGCCCTTGCGATAGCCAGCAGCTGTCTCTGGCCCTGGCTGAGATTTGCACCGTCCCCTTTCAGTACTGTGTCGTACCCCTGAGGCAGCCTCTGTATGAAACTGTCTGCATTTGCCAGCCTGGCCGCAGCCTCCACCTCCTCATCAGTGGCGTCCAGCTTCCCGAATCTGATGTTCTCCGCTACAGTCCCTGTGAAAAGGTGGGTATCCTGAAGCACGATCCCTAAAGACCGGCGCAGATCATTCTTCCTGATCTTTTCTATATTAATGCCGTCATATCTGATCTTGCCTTCCTGGATATCATAGAATCTGTTTATCAGGTTTGTTATCGTTGTCTTTCCTGCGCCTGTAGATCCTACAAAGGCAATCTTCTGTCCCGGTTTTGCAAACAGATCTACATCGTGGAGCACTATTTTCTCATCACTGTACCCGAAATTCACATCTTCAAACTCCACATCGCCCTTTAATTCTACATATTCCACAGAATTATCTGCCTGATGCACATGTTTCCAGGCCCACTGTCCTGTCCTCTTTTCTGATTCCCGGATCGCTCCGTCCTCATTAGTCACATTCACAAGGGTGACATATCCGTCATCCTCCTCCGGCTTTTCATCCAGCATCCTGAACACCCGCTCAGCGCCGGCCAGGGCCATGACAATAGCATTTAACTGCTGGCTGACCTGGTTGATAGGCCCGTTGAAGCTTTTGTTGAAGGTCAGAAAGCTGGCAAGCCCGCCCAGGGTAAAACCGCCAAAACCGCTCAGGGCCAGGATCCCTCCCACTATGGCACAGACTACATAGCTGATATTGCCCAGCTGTGTATTCACAGGCCCCAGCATATTTGCAAATGAGTTGGCTCTGTCAGAGCTCTCGAAGAGCCTGTCATTGAGCTCTTTGAATTTTTCCAGCGTCTCCTCCTCATGACAGAATACCTTTACTACCTTCTGGCCGTCCATCATCTCCTCAATATATCCGTTGACAGCCCCCAGGTTTGTCTGCTGGCTCACGAAGTATTTACCGCTCTGTCCCGCCAGCTTTTTGGTGGAAAAAAGCATGATACCCACCATGGCCAGAGTCACAAAGGTCAGGGGGATATTCAGTATAAGCATACTGACAAATACACTGACCACAGTGATGACGCTGTTTACGATCTGAGGAATACTCTGGCTGATCATCTGCCGCAGTGTATCAATATCATTTGTATAAACAGACATGATATTTCCGTGGGCATTTGTATCAAAGTATTTGATGGGAAGCATCTCCATATGGGCAAACAGGTCATCCCTCAGGCTGCGCAGAGTGCCCTGGGTCACGTATACCATGATCCTGTTATATGCAAAAGTAGCAGCCACGCCTGCAAGGTAAAATACCGCCACCTTCCCGATCGCCAGCGCCAGAGGGCCAAAGTCCGGCTGGCCAGACGTCAGCATCGGCGTGATGTATTCATCGATCAGCCTTTTCATAAACATGGTACCCTGTACATTAGCCAGGACACTGACAAAGATCAGTATAAGCACAAATATCCACTGCACCATGTAGCTTTTCATCACATATTTCATAAGACGCTTCAGTAACCCCATGGGATTGTTAACCTTTGGTTTCGGTCCCATAACTCTTCCCGGTCCCGGCATTATTCTTCACCTGCCTTCTCATCAAAATCTCCGCCGCCCTTTGTCTGTGATTCATATACCTCTCTGTAGATCGCATTGGTCTCCAGGAGATTCTGCGGAGTATCAAAACCATCTATCCTTCCGTCTTCCATCACGATCACTCTGTCGGCATTTTCTACGCTCGATATCCTCTGGGCAATGATCAGCTTTGTGGTATCGGGTATTTCTTCTTTAAACGCCCGGCGGATTTTCGAATCCGTCGCTGTATCCACAGCGCTGGTGCTGTCATCCAGTATAAGTATCTTAGGCTTTTTCAGCAGCGCCCTGGCAATACACAGCCTCTGCTTCTGCCCTCCTGACACATTGCTTCCGCCCTGGGTGATATGTGTCTCATAGCCCTCCGGCATCTTCTCTATGAATTCATCGGCGCAGGCCATGCGGCAGGCCTCCATGCACTCTTCCTTTGTGGCCTCCTTATTTCCCCAGCGGAGGTTCTCCAGGATGGTGCCTGAAAACAGTACATTTTTCTGAAGTACCACAGAGACTTCATTTCTGAGTGTCTCCATATCGTATTCCTTTACGTCTTTCCCGCCCACAAGCAGCTGTCCTGAAGTGACATCATACAAGCGGCTGATCAGGTTCACCAGGCTCGTCTTCGCGCTTCCTGTCCCCCCGATGATCCCTATGGTCTCACCCGGCCTGATGGACAGGGTAATATCCTGAAGGACAGGTTTCTCACTTTCCTTATTATATGCAAAGTCCACATGCCTGAATTCTATGCTTCCGTCCTTCACCTCATAAAGAGGAGCCTCAGGATTTTTCAGGTCACTTTTTTCATTAAGCACCTCCGTGATACGGCGCGCGCTGGCAATACTCATGGTTATCATTACAAAGACCATGGAGAGCATCATAAGGCTCATGAGGATATTCATACAATAAGCCAGAAGACTCATCAGCTCCCCGGTAGTAAGAGTCGTGCCCACGATCATCTTTGCTCCCAGCCAGCATATCAGAAGGATACAGCCATATACGGTAAACTGCATCAGAGGCGCGTTATAAGTCAGGTTGCGCTCAGCCTTCACAAAAATCTTGTAAATATTGCCGCTGGCCCTGTGGAATTTAGATATCTCATGCTCTTCTCTCACATATGCTTTTACCACACGGATGGCCGATACATTTTCCTGTACAGAAGCGTTCATATCATCGTATTTGGGGAACGCCTGCTGAAAATACTTGGTGGCATTATTCATGATAAAAAACAGGCACGTCCCCAGCAAGATGACTGCCGCCAGATAGATGCTGGCCAGCTTTACATTTATCGTAAAGGCCATGACCATGGCACAGATCAGGCTGGCGGGAGCCCTCATGCACATTCTGAGTATCATCTGGTATGCGTTCTGCATATTTGTCACGTCAGTTGTAAGCCTGGTTACAAGCCCAGCCGTACTGAATTTATCAATATTGGCGAATGAGAAGGTCTGTATATTCTCAAACATGGCTTCCCTCAGATTCCTTGCAAACCCCGTGGACGCCCTTGCGCCGAATTTTCCGCCCATAACCCCGGCAAAGAGCCCTACTGCTGCCGCAGCTACCATCCATCCCCCCACCGCATAGATATGGCTAATGTCTCCTTTTTCCACACCGTCATCAATAATAGAAGCCATCAAAAGCGGAATCACCGTCTCCATGATCACCTCCAGTATCATGAACACCGGAGTCAGGACAGACGCTTTTTTGAATTCCTTCACTTGTGCACCTAAAGTCTTTAACATGCCGATTCTCCTCTGTTTATTATTTCATAGTAACTTTACCATTTTGAGCCAAAAATGTCTATCCGTTCACGGAATTTTCACTTTTTTAATGTAAAGGTTCCCTGTTTCCGGTTTCTCCGGCACACCAAAAGAAGCCAATTTCCTGTACGGTTAACCCGGCAGCAGGAAATTGGCCTCTCTTCTTAATTGTTTACCTGAGCACCGAATGCACTGCATCCAGCCATCCGGCATATTTCTTGTCTTTTACTTTTTCGTCCATGGAAGGCTCAAATCTGCTTCTTCCTATAGTCTCAAATACCTTCTCATCATACATGCCAAGAGCAAGCCCTGCCATATAGGAGGCCCCTATTCCTGAGAGCTCCTCAGCATCCGGCACCTGTACAGGAATCCCCAGCATATCGCTCTGGAACTGCATCAGATATGCATTTCTTGTGGGACCGCCGTCCACACGCAGTTCTCCGATTGCCAGTTTTGCATCCTCACCCATTGCTTTGACAATATCTGTGATCTGGTAAGCAATGCATTCCAGTCCGGCTTTCACCACCTCTGCCCTTCCTGTTGTCCTTGTGATCCCCACAATGGAAGCCTTTGCCTTGCTGTTCCAGTAGGGAGCTCCCAGGCCTGTAAAAGCAGGCACGAGATATGCAGTGTCTTCCTTATTCGCCAAACCTGCCAGCTCTTCTGTCTCTGACGGCGATGAGACAAGCTTCATATCATCCTTCAGCCAGGTAATCACAGCTCCTGTATAATTTATATTTCCTTCCAGCACATACTCTGCCTTGCCGTTTCTGCTCCATGCCAGGGAAGTCACGACTCCATGTGTGGAAAATACCGGTTCTTCCCCGATATTCATCATGATGGAGGAGCCTGTGCCGTAGGTTGTCTTTATCATACCTTTTTTCAGGCATCCCTGCCCGAAAAGTGCGCCATGGGAATCTCCCATCACGCCGTGTATAGGAATCTCCCTGTCCAGCACTCCGTTAAAATCACTCATTCCAAAGCAGCTGTCCGAATCACACACCTCTGCAAGAGCCTTCGGGTCTATTCCGAAAATGCCGCACACCTCAGGGCTCCAGCACAGATTCACTATATCAAACGCCTGTGTCCTGGATGCATTAGAATAATCCGTCTTATAGGACTTTCCGCCTGTGAGGCAGTATACAAGCCACGTGTCAATCGTACCAAAGCACAGTTCCCCCGCTGCCGCCTTTTCCTTCGCTCCGGGTGTATTTTCCAGTATCCATGACCATTTAGCCGCCGGGAAATAAGGAGACATGGGAATTCCCGTAGTATTCTTAACTGCAGCGCGGCACTCCTCACCGCTCATCTGTCCGCTGCCGTTCTCCTCCAGCCTGCTGCACAGTTCTGCCGCCCTGGAGCACTGCCATACAATAGCAGGGGCAAGAGGCCTGCCTGTCTGCTTATCCCAGACAAGGGCAGTTTCCCTCTGGTTGCTGATGCCGGCGCCTTTTATCAGGTTCTTGTCTATACCAGTCTTCCCGATAACTCCCTCCACTACCTTCACCGTATTTGCAAAGATCTCTTCAGGGTCATGGGATACCCAGCCTTTCTCATTTACTATCTGCCTGTGGGGCAGGTCAAAGCGTCCAAGCATCTTTCCGGCCCCGTCAAATATCATGGCCTTGGTGCCCTGGGTGCTCTGGTCGATCCCCAATATATATCCTGCCATCTTATATCAGCTCCATTACTTTTTTAGCGATTCCCTCAGCATTTAATCCATAGTAATCGAATACTTCCTTCGATGTGCCTGTGATCACAGGTGCATCCGGCAATGCCAGATTAATAACCTTCTTCGGGCAGTTTGCTCCCACCACCTGGCTCACCATAGATCCAAGACCTCCGAACGGGGCATGCTCCTCAGCTGTCACAACTGCCTTTGAGCGGCTGGCAGCCTGGATGACTGACTCCACATCAAGAGGCTTCACACAGTACATATCCAGCACTACTGCACGCCTGCCCTGCTCTTTTAAAAGAGCTGCCGCTTCCACTGCCGGGCGCACCATCTCACCGCATGCTATGATTGCAGCATCAAATTCTTCATCTGCCCAGGAGGCTGTATCTGCCGACGGCACTCCGTCTACAAATGCAACTGCTTTATCCATCTCAAACGGACAGCTTTCCTCTGAATAGATATCTTCTACAGGATTACGGCCCACACGCACGTAGGACGGCTTCTCATCTCTGAGCAGAGCCTTGAACAGCTTCTCAGTCTGGAAACGGTCGCTTGGCAGATAGACACGCATATTCGGTATAGCTGCCATGGCTGCGATATCCTGGGCAGAATGATGGCTCATCCCCAGCGCTCCATAGCTGACACCGCCGCTGATGCCTATCAGGGTCACATTTGTGTTGGAGTATGCGGCATCGATCTTTGCCTGTTCATAGCTCCTGGTGGACAAGAAGCAGGCGGGTGATGCAGCAAATGCCTTCTTGCCGCATTTAGCCAGCCCTGCTGATATGCTGACCAGGTTCTGCTCTGCGATCCCTACTTCTACAAACTGTTCCGGGAATGCTGCCGCAAAGGGTGCAAGGGAAGCGCTGCCTCTTGAATCGCTGCACAGCACGACAATATCTTTATCTGTTTTGGCTTCTTCCATCAGCACATCGCAGATGGCCTGCCTGTTAGGTATCTTATTCATGAAGAGCCGCCTCCTTCCTTGCTGCCAATTCTTTTTTGATCTGTTCATATTCATCTGCAGAAGGTACTTTATGGTGCCATGCCGCTTTATTTTCCATCACGTCTCCGCCGCCGAAGCCTTTTATTGTATTTGCAATAACAGCTGTGGGGCAGCCCTTTACCGTCTTGGCCTCCTCAAAAGCCGCGTTCAATTCTTCTATATCATTTCCGTTTACTTGTATCACATGCCATCCGAAGCCTTCTATCCTCTTCTGAAGGTCATCATGGCCCATGACATCCTCTGTACTTCCTGATATCTGCAGACGGTTCCTGTCAACTACGGCGCACAGGTTATCCAGCTTGTACTGATGCCCTGCCATAAAACCTTCCCACACAGAACCCTCAGCCAGCTCACCGTCACCCATGACCGTGTATACCCTGTAATCCTTTTTATTCATTTTGCCTGCCAGAGCCATGCCCACGCACACGGGAAGGCCGTGACCCAAAGAGCCTGAGTTCATCTCGATTCCCGGAAGCTTGTTGTTGGGATGTCCGATGTATTTAGATCCGAAAGCTGAAAAGTTTTCTATTACTTCTTCGATGGGGAAAAATCCTTTCGCAGCCAGCACAGCATAGTAAGCCTCCACTGAGTGGCCTTTGCTGAGCACGAACCTGTCTCTGTCTTCATCGTCCATATTTTCCGGACTGATATTCATCTGTTTGAAATAAAGGGTTACCAGTATATCCATTACACTGAAGTCCCCTCCTATATGGCCGCCCTTTGCCCTGGATATCATATCCAGGACATTCTGGCGCAGTTCGAAGGACTTTGCTTTTAAATTTTCCATCCTGATTTTCTCCTCTCTGATGCAGTGCAGGCTGTGTCCTCACAGCCCCACCGCGTTCACTCCGTCACAGCGCAGCTGTCATTCGCCGCGCAGGTAAGCCTTTACCTCTTCTTCCACCGGGTCATACAGATCCGGCTTCACGCCCATATACTTACATGCTTCATAAAGTACCGGAACAACATCCTTGTGGATTCCCACACAGTGATGGATATACGGACCTGTCACGATCTTTTCTTCCAGGCGTTTAATATTGTCTACCTCTACCCAGAGATATGTTCCCATTCCCTTAGGACCATCCACACCTTTTGCATTTCCAAGGAGCATGGAGTACTCTCCGTTGTCCCCGTCAAAACGGCAGAGTGTCACCTCTCCGTGCTTTGCCTCAGCGGTGATGCTGCCAGGATGGTCAAATGCCAGAGGATATGTCAGCTTCGGGCGTTCCCTTGCCACAGAGATCGGCCACGGGCCACAGTGCTGCAGCAGTTCCCCATTAGCCAGGTCAGGATGGCGGATAGTCCAGTCAGCAAAGAAGCTTCTTGTCTCGCCCATACCTGCCGCTTCCACAAGAAGCGCTGTGATGGCGCCGTGGATATCTGTCTCGCAGACTACAGGAATTCCTTCCTCGTTCAGCAGGGAATTAGCCGCACACGGCATGATCCCCAGCTCACACTGCAGCTGGTTCCAGCACTGGATGGCTATAGCCTGGCATCCGTATTTCTCAGCCAGCCCCTTCATGGCAACCTTCAGGGCAGCTACATTTTCCAGTTCATTGTCCTTTACGCAGATCTCCATGTTGTCACGGCAGTATTTCATTACTTCTGCTACCTGAGTCCCTTCCTCCTTAGCAGCCTTAACTGCATCTGTCAGTTCAGGCATAGGGATAGGTGACAGCTGGATATTGAATTTTTCCAGAAGCTCTCCTTCATTACACATGGTTGTCCAGAAATCAAAAGGCCTTGTGGAAATCTGAAGTATCCTCATATGGCGGAAGGTCTTTACTACATTGCAGACAGCCATAAAGTCCCGGAGACCGCGCTCGAAAACAGGATCATTCAGCCTGCAGTTGGTCATATATGTAAACGGGATCTGGAATCTCCTGAGCACCTTTCCTGTTGCAAATAATCCGCACTGTGTATCACGCAGGCGCACCCCGTTCTCATCCGGCCTCTCATCCAGCGGCCCCCAGAGCAGTACAGGCACATTCAGTTCCTTTGCAAGTCTGGCACACTCATATTCTGTACCAAAGTTACAGTGGGGCAGGAAAAGTCCGTCAATCTTCTCCGCTTTGAATTTTTCAGCTATCTTGTACATGTCTTCATCATTATACAGAAGGCCTTCTTCATTGATATCTGTGATATCGACAAAGTCCACTCCCAGTTCCGTAAGTCTCTCTGCTGTCAGCCCCCTGTATTTGATGGCGTCAGGTGCGCTGAAAATACTTCTTCTTGTAGGCGCAAAGCCCAGTTTGATTTTTGTCATTTTAAATACCTCCATTTTTAAGGTAAAATTTTACTCGCATTGCATCTAAATATTATTATAAATATTTTACATGTTATTTCAATAGCATTTTAAGCTTTTTTCCTTTTTCGTCAATATCTCCCAACTATTCCAGGGCATAATTGTAAATTTTGCATAATAAAACAGAGGTATTTTTCACCCCTATCCGTTTTATATAAAACTTTTATGTAAATATTTATATAAATGTTTATATATTCAATCCGTCTGATATCTCCTGTACTGTCTGACGTTCAATAAAACTTGTGCAGACCTGTGTCTTTGTGACTACATTGCTGGGATTCTGGATGAGCTCAACTACCCTGCGCACTGCCAGGCGCCCCATCTCCTGATTGGGTACTCTCAGTGTGGTGAGAGGCGG
Organism: Murimonas intestini; assembly: GCA_003148945.1. Taxonomy (GTDB): domain Bacteria; phylum Bacillota; class Clostridia; order Lachnospirales; family Lachnospiraceae; genus Murimonas; species Murimonas intestini. The sequence goes on from QGGY01000006.1 coordinate 294,788, forward strand.
CGATGATATCTCACTGAAAGGAAGGTCGTCAAAGCCCACAATAGATACATCTTCCGGGATCCTGTACCCTTTTTCCTGCAGCGCCTTCATAGCACCCAGGGCGATCATATCATTATCTGCAAAAAACGCAGTTGCCAGATCCTCTGCGTTCTCCAGATAGGCCAGCATATCCTTGTAGGCTCCGTTTGAAGTGGGGGATAGTGTAATAATATCCTCATCCCTGATCTCCAGCCTGTGTTTTCTTGCCGCAGTCTGGCAGCCCACCCATCTGGAGCGGAAGCCCTTGATCCTGTAGGCGCCCCTTATATAGCCTATCCTGGTATGTCCCTTCTGTATGAGATACTCTGTAGCCATCCTGGCAGAATCTGCATTGTTGATCAGAACAGCATTGAATTCCATACTCTCTGACCAGTAGTCCAGAATGACGAGAGGGGTCCTGGAGCCCTTAAAGAGCTCCAGGTCCTCCTCCGCCATCTCTGTGGCCAGTATGACAGAAGCAGAACTCACGTCATTCACAAGGCTTTTGACCTGTGCCTCGTAGTCCTCCTCCCGCTGGTCCACATTGCATACTACCATCTCATATCCCCGGCTCCGGCATTCCTGTTCAAATCCGCTCACCAGAGTGGGGAAAAACGGCGTGTCATCAATAATTGAGCCATTCTTTTTAAAAATCACCAGCTTGATCCTGGATATGGAGTTCTCATTGATGTAGCCTATCTCACGGGCAACGCGGAATACCTCTGCAGCAGTCTCTTTATTCACACCTTTTTTATGGTTCAGCGCATTTGATATAGTCGCAGGAGAATACCCTGTCCTCTCGCTGATGTCTTTAATGCTCACTTTCATGATTGGTTCACGTCCTTTATCTGATGATCCTGATATAGTCTGGTTTTCTGGGTGCCGGGGCAGGTGCGTCTCCTTCCGGATAACCGAGGGCCAGCGCTCCCACTCCCTCCAGTCCCTGATCCAGACCCCATTCCTCCATGAGAGCCCGTCCTTCTTCTGTCCCGAACATTTCCTTTTCTCTGTTGATCCAGCATGACCCAAGCCCCAGGGCGTGAGCAGCTACCATCATATTTTCCAGTACGCAGCTGGCGTCCTGCACGTGGTTGCCGTTTTTCCCATCTGCAAATACGAGCACGATGGTTGGCGCCCCATAATAAGGATTTCCCTTGCTTCCCATGATATCTGCATTCATCCTGGCAAGCTTTTTCATGTCCTCTTCTCTCTGAACTGCCACGATCACAGGAGACTGTTTACCCATGCCTGTAGGCGCATATGTCCCTGCCTCCAGAACAGCATCCAGCTCTTCCTCCAGGATCTGCTCCGGACGGTACTTTCTGATGCTTCTGCGTGTCTTGATTACATCCAGTACTTCTTTGTTCATTCCTATTCCTCCTTTTAATTTTCCGCTTACCGCAGGCTTCATAATAGTTACAATATATCACACAATATAAAAATAATCTATGTAATTTGCACAAAAATACCTCGCAAAACGGTGACATGTGAACAGTAACGTATAAAGCCCAACTATGACAGAAGGATACTGCAGCCTGCAGTATCCCTCTATGATTAATTCTATATTGGGAGGCGCATGGCCGCTCTTATCTGTGTTTCCTGATCCTCACAGCCATATACTCCCTTCCGGGCAGTTCTATTTTAAACCTGCCTTTGTGAGTCCCTCTGTCTTCTATAGTCATATTCCATGTATCAATGACTTCCACATCCACTTCTGTATTATCGTCAAAATAGAATTCCCTGAATGACGGCCTCATGAAGCTGTAGTAGAAGAGATAGTAATCCCTTACAGGCGTCATCTGTGCTGTCTCCTCCGGCACCGCACACACCTCATCCCAGCCGCATTTCTCATAGGGGGCAAGGCCTATGCCCGGTGTCTCGCACATGATCTTATGCAGAAATTTAAAACGCTTCCAGCTCTCTCCCTTTAATCTGCCGCCGTGTGACCACCAGAGTACGTCATCCCCGCTCATGTATGTTTCACCGTGTCCCGGATATCCTCCCCTGCACACTGCTTCCCAGAACCTGCGCACCATCTCTTCCGGGCTTATATTCCCCCACCCGTGCTGTATATTTCCCTCATATGCTATCTCATCGAGGACTACCGGCTTTTTATACCTCTGTCTCCATTCATTGACCAGCTCCGCAGACTTGTACAGGTCCTGGCGCTGGATGCTGCAGTGGGTGATCCAGGGGCGTGTATGGTCATAGAAAGGCCTGCAGTTGTGGATAGACCGCAGATGGCTGTAGGCATCCTTCTCACATATTATGGAGGCGTAACGCTCCCAGTCTTTTATAGTCTTATGCAGGAACAAGTCGTATTCATTTGCAAGCGACCACCAGATATTCCTGTAAGCTGAGAACCTGGCTAGCACATATTTCCAGTACAGGTCATCCTGTTTCTCTGTCATACAGGAGAATCCCCACCTGTCATACGGATGCATCACGATCAGGTCAGCCTCTATCCCTCTGTCCCTGAGCGCAAGTATACACTTCTCAATATGGCGGAAGTGCTCAGTATTAAACCTTGTAAAATCCCAGTCATTTCCGCTGGCCGCTCCTGTATACTGCAAAAAATTATCTTTCGTCAGAACACTGCTGTCCATGGGAGTTCCCTCATAGGGATAAGAGCGCGGCTCTCCCAGGTTATAATCATAATGCTTTGGAAATACACAGAATCTTATTTTATTAAATCCTGCCTCTGTCAGACTTTCAAGCGTCTGATCGATCCTTTCATCTGACTGAAGATCCCACACATAGCAGGTAGTGCCCACAGAATAGTAGGGTGTTCCGTCTTCATATGCAAAATGGTATGTATTTGCCACCCTGACAGGGCCATGGTTATCCTCTGATGCAGGTGTTACTGTAAATCTTCCGCTTACTTCCTCCCCCTGATCCTGCTTAAAACTGCCTGATATGGTAAATTCATATTCACCCTCAAAGGAAGGCATGAAACGTACCTTATACACACCGTCTCCGTCATAAAATCCGTCTACAGTCACATTCTCATTCTGACCCTTAAAGTTTCCTGTAATATCATGGTCCGTGAAAGGATTTCCATCTTTTCTGCCTTCACATGAAACCTCAAACACATCCCATCGTTCTACATTCTTGTTATAGCTTGTCCCCATCTTGACTGACCTCCTGATTTTTGCTGTACAGCCCGGCAGAATTTAATGTTCCAGTCTTTTTAAACTTTTAGCTTGTTTCTTAAACTTTTTGTTCATTTTCTTTTTACTTTCCACCTGACAGCACTATATTTTAACGTTTATAAACTATATATAAACCATTTTTAAACTTTTGTCCAGTACTAATTTATTTCTGCGAGGCTTGCTTTCACGCCCGCCCCATCCTATAATATTACATATAGCGCTTACCCGCGCTTTTACCTGGCCGTAAACAGTCATCTTAAAGGAGCCGCTTTTATGATAAATCTGAAAAATGCATTTTCATCCATGCCCGTTTTTAATGATATATCCCCCTCTTCCTACGCTGCGCTGGCCGCCTGCGCCTGTCTGAAGCCCTTCCTGAAAGGTGAGCATCTCTTTTTAGACAAGGACTCTGTCAGCAATGTTTATTTTATGGCGGAGGGCAAGGCCGCACTTTACAAGCTCAACCACCTGTATGAGAAAAAAATCATTTTCATCTGCGGCAAGGGCGACATGTTAAATGAAGTGATCCTCCAGTCCCAAGCAGCCTCCATAAACTGTGAGATCATTGAAGATTCTTATGTGCTCTCATTTCCTGCCCCTCTTTTTCTGCATATTATGGAGCAGGATTTTAAACTGACCGCAGCGGTGATGGATTCCATGGCGCTTAAAATACGCCGTCTCTACCATCAGTTAAAAAACACTTCCAATAATGTGAGGGGCGATATCAGGCTGGCTGCGAAGCTCTGGAAGCTCTCACTCGACTATGGAGTCCCCTGCAGTGAGGGCACCATGATTGATATCAGTATGAGCATCACCTATCTGGCCGAGCTCCTGGGCTCCAAGCGCGAGACTGTTTCCCGCCAGGTAGCCCTGCTGAGCAAAAAAGGCCTCATTCTCTACCAGAAAAACCACTTTATCATCCCGGACAGAGATGCCCTGAAAAATTATGTCAAAGAAACGTGATATTCCTCACGCCTTGTCAAAAGCCCATCTGTTATACTCTTTAAAAGATTATTGAAAAGAGGTGCAACAGTATGGGCTATTATTTTAGTCCGGAAGGCATTAATAAAGTCATTTCAGGCCTTTCCGAAAAATATGACATCTTCGCCCCAAAGCTTTTTCCGGGGAAGGGTGCGTTTTCTGACACTGATCTTGTCCGTTATGACAGGATTTCAGCCATTGAAGATGTGGTTTTTCATATGAAATCCAGATTTTCACCTAAAGAGGTGCTTCTGCCTCTTACACAGACATTATTTTATTACACGGAGGATTCCGTCAGTGAGCCCCGGCCGCCTGTCAGGGACCGTCTGATCTTCCTTCGAAGCTGTGACCTCCACGCAGTCCGGAGGCTGGATGCCATTTACCTTGGAAATGTATTTGAAGATCACTATTACCGTCAGCTCAGGGATCACACAAAATTTGTGCTGATGGGCTGTTCCCGGGCATTCTCCACCTGCTTCTGTGTAGATATGGAGACAAATATACCAACAGGCTATGATATGAGCATAGATCTCATAGACGGCGAATACAGAGTTGACTGCAGATCAAAGGATCTTGAAGATTTCCTTGTTCCCCATTCCACCAGACAGGGCGAAGTAGTTCCATGCCATGTGACAGAGACGCCCACCCGCGTACATATCCCTGAGAACCTTTCCTCCTCCGCCGCTGGGAGCAGCATATGGAAAGAATATGACAGCCGCTGCATAGCCTGCGGAAGATGTAATTTCTCCTGCCCCACATGTACCTGCTTCACCATGCAGGACCTGTCATATACAGACAATCCAAAAGCCGGAGAACGGCGGAGGGTATGGGCCTCCTGCATGGTCGACGGTTTCACTGAGGTGGCCGGAGGCGCAGGCTGCCGGAAGGCTTACGGGGAGCGCATGCGTTTTAAGGTACTTCATAAGGCGCTTGATTTCAAAAAGAGGAACGGCTATCAGATGTGCGTGGGATGCGGACGGTGTGATGATGTCTGTCCTGAATATATTTCATTTTCCGGCTGTCTGAACAAGCTGGAGGAAGCCATGGAGGAGGTAAATGGAAATGACAAAAAATGAGTATGTGCCTTTTCTCTCTGAAGTCCTTGAGGTTATCCCTCATACTGACATAGAATATACCTTCCGCATGAGCTATGTGGGAGATGTCCGTCCCGGACAGTTTTTTGAGGTCTCTATTCCCAGATACGGGGAGGCCCCCATCTCCGTGAGCGGAATCGGCAACGGCAGCATCGACCTGACTATACGCCGTGTAGGCAAAGTGACAAACGAGATTTTCGAACAGTACAAGGGAACATCCCTCTATTTGAGAGGGCCTTACGGGAACGGATTTAACACGGAGGATTACCAGGACAAAGAACTTGTGATCGTAGCCGGGGGAACAGGAGTATCCCCTGTCCGTGGCATAATCACCTATTTTGCCAGCCATACGGAAAAAGCAGTATCCGCAGCTCTTATCGCCGGTTTTAAAACTCCGAAGGATATCCTTTTCCGGGAGGACTTTGCGCTCTGGAAAAAACGTCTTAATGTGATCCTGACTGTGGATGATAATACAGCAGATCCTACCTTCCCCCAGGGGCTGGTGACCAAATATATACCTGGCCTTGAGTTTAAGGATATTAAAAATGCCGCCGCCATTGTGGTGGGTCCTCCCGCAATGATGCGTTTTTCTGTAAAAGCTCTGCTGGAGCGGGGATTGTCAGAAGAGCAGATATGGATCTCCCATGAAAGAAAAATGTGCTGTGGAATAGGAAAATGCGGCCACTGCCGCATAGGCGATGCCTATGTGTGTCTGGACGGCCCTGTATTTAATTATTCCAGGGGCAGCACCCTGCTGGACTAGAGGAGGAACAAGATATGGATATCAATACTAAAAAGCTTAAAAAGAATGCTTTTCGCGTCACCAAGGTCAGGGGCAAGACTGCTTCCCGGATCCGTGTGCCCGGCGGCCATTTGGACGCAGGATATTTATCACTTATACAGGAAATCGCTGAAAAATTCGGCAACGGCACAGTGCATATCACAAACCGCCAGGGCTTTGAGATCCCCGGAATCGATTATGAAAATATGCCCCAGGTCAATGCCATGCTTCAGCCCATCATCGAGGGCCTGAACATTAACCAGGCTGATCCGGGAAAGGGCTATCCGGCAAGCGGCACCCGGAATATCTCCGCATGCATCGGAAACCGGGTCTGTCCTTTCGCCTGCTATGATACTACCGCCTTTGCACAGAGAATAGAAAAGGCCGTTTTTCCAAACGACCTGCATTTCAAGATAGCGCTGACCGGCTGCCCCAATGACTGTGCAAAGGTCCGCATGCACGATTTCGGCATCATCGGCATGACGCTGCCTGTGCTTGAAAAAGACCGCTGCGTGACATGCTCCGCATGTGTGAAGGCCTGCCGCAGGAAGTCTGTGGAGGCTCTCACTGCTGTCAGCTTCCGGCCGTCCAGAAATGAAGAAAAATGTATCGGCTGCGGTGAATGTATCCTGAACTGCCCCACATCAGCCTGGACAAGGAGCGGTAAAAAATATTACCGCCTCACCCTGTTCGGGAGAAGCGGCAAAAGGAACCCCCGTCTCGGGGAAGATTTTATCAAGTGGGCTGACGAAGAGAGTATCATAAAGATAATCCTGAACACCTACGATTACGTGGAACATTATATCGACCGCACCGCGCCGGGCGGAAAAGAGCACATTGGTTACATCGTGGACCGCACCGGCTTTGAGGAGTACAAAAAATGGGCGCTAAAAGATGTCACACTCCCGGAGATCGCAAAGGTATATACCCCGCTGTATTGGAGCAATGGGATATCATTTACCGGAAGATGATATTCTCTGTCTCTCTTTCTTCCCAAGAAGGGCAAAATAACCCACACACAGTATGATCTGGAAGGCTGTGGAGAGCGGGATGGCCAGGCCGACCTTGAACAGTGATACAGGTTTTATAAGGCTCATCAGATAAGATACAGGGATCCTGACACAGAACGCGCCTGCGATCCCCTGTATCATGACAAAGGTGGTCTTCCCGCAGCCGTTGAAATATCCCGTAAAACAGAATGCAAATGATACAAGCAGGCAGTCCAGGGCATATGCCTTCAGATATTCTGCCGAGGCGAGTATGACCGCCTCATCTTTTGCAAACATCCCCGAGAGGATATCTCCATGGAAGAAAGAAAAATATGCCAGGAAGACTCCAAGCCCCAGAGATACAAGGATGCCGTAGAGCAGCGCCCTTCTGGCCCTGGCAGGCTTTCCGGCCCCTGTATTCTGTGCAACAAAGGCTGACATGGCCTGGGAACACGCTGACGGGATCAGCAGCACGAATCCGCAGATTTTCTCCGCCACTCCTACTCCAGCGGATGCGATAACTCCCAGCGTGTTGATGATTGCCGTGATTGCCAGAAATGAGGCAGAGACAAGGACATCCTGGAGCGCGATGGGGAACCCCAGCCTGAGGACAGCCGGGACATAGCCCTTGTGAAACTTTATGTATTCCTTCCCGAACTCAAACGGGAACTTCTGCTTCCTGATGATAACAAATGACAGCAGGACGCTGACTGCCTGGGCAAACACTGTGGCTATGGCAGCGCCTGCCGCCCCCAGGTGGAAGCCCCCTACAAGAAGCAGATCCCCTGCTATATTTACAACACACGCAATAGCTACTGTAATCAGCGGCATCTTAGAATTGCCCATCCCCCTGAAAATACTTCCCAGCACATTATAGGCAATAATAAAGACCGAGCCTGCTGAGCAGATACGCACATACAATATGGTATCATCAAATGCCTCCAGGGGCGTCTGCATGACCTTCCCAAAGGGCACTGCAAGCAGCTGCATCAGCACAGTCACTGCTATGCCTATGACTATAAACATGCAGATACTGGCTCCAACTACCCTGCCCGCATCCGAGAGCCTGCCCTCCCCGATCTTCTGCCCCAGCAGGATAGTCGTTCCCATAGCCAGGCCCACGATAGCTGAAGTGATAACCTGCATCATCCAGCTTCCGGTTGAAACAGCCGATACAGAAGCCGCATTTCCAAACTGTCCCACGATCAGCATATCCACAGCTCCATACATTGTCTGCAGAAAAAGCGCCAGAAGCACCGGCAGCGCAAACCCCATAAGGGGTGAGAATATTTTTCCTTCTGTAAAATTCTTCGTGTTTTCCATAAACCTTTCTCCTTAATCCCTTCATGTTCAAGAACGTATTTGTACTCAAAAAAGCCGGACAAGGCAGCAGGCGTTTCAGCCCGCCATCTTATCCGGCTTGTTACTTCTTTAGAGTAATTTGCCTCCGATGAGCGCTATCATTATAGCTTATGGACCAGAAATTTGTCAAGCCTCCTCTTCGGCTTCCGCCATTTCCAGAAATGTGCTGAGGCTGACAGCTCCCATATCTCCGGCATCCCTTTTCCTGAGTGAAACTGTCCCTGATTCTTTTTCTTTCTCCCCAACTATCATCATAAAGGGGACTTTATCCAGCTGTGCCTCCCTGATCTTATAGCCCAGTTTTTCATCTCTCATATCTATCTCGCAGCGCACATTTTTTTCACGCAGCTTCTCCATCACCTCCTGTGCATATCCTGCAAATCTGTCTGATACAGGAAGTATCTTTACCTGGACAGGGGCAAGCCAGCAGGGGAATTTTCCCGCATAATGTTCTATGAGTATCCCTATGAACCTCTCGATCGAGCCAAATACTACCCTGTGGATCATAATGGGTCTGTGTTTCTTTCCGTCAGCCCCCACATACTCTGCTTCAAATCTCAGCGGGAGCTGGAAATCCAGCTGTATCGTCCCGCACTGCCACGTCCTGCCTATGGAGTCCTCCAGATGGAAGTCTATCTTGGGTCCGTAAAAAGCCCCGTCCCCCTCATTTATAATATAGTCCATGCCAAGGGCGTCAAGAGCGCTCTTAAGCCCATCTGTAGCCAGTTCCCAGTCCTCATCGCTCCCTATGCTGTCCTCCGGCCTTGTAGAGAGCTCCACATGGTATTTAAAGCCGAATCTGCTGTATACTTCATCAATAAGGCTGATCACCCTCTTAATCTCATCTGTGATCTGTTCCTCTGTCATAAAAATATGGGCATCATCCTGTGTAAAGCAGCGCACCCTCATCAGCCCGTGCAGCTGCCCGGATTTCTCATGCCTGTGTACAAGGCCAAGCTCTCCCATCCTGAGAGGCAGGTCCTTATAGGAACGCGGCTCCATCTTATATACAAGCATCCCTCCCGGGCAGTTCATGGGCTTAATGGCAAAATCCTTCTCATCAATGACTGTTGTGTACATATTTTCCCTGTAGTGGTCCCAATGTCCCGATGTCTCCCAGAGGCTCCTCTCCAGCATCATGGGTGTGGATATTTCCACATAGCCTTCTCTCTGATGAAGCCTGCGCCAATAATCTATAAGCAGGTTCTTCAGGACCATCCCTTTAGGCAGAAAGAACGGAAAGCCCGGCCCCTCTTCCATCATTGTAAATAATCCCAGCTCTTTTCCCAGCTTTCTGTGATCTCTCAGCTTTGCCTCCTCTTCCTGCTTCAGATACGCCTCCAGTTCAGAAGACTTGGGGAAGGACGTCCCGTAAATCCTTGTAAGCATCTTATTCTTCTCATTTCCTCTCCAGTAAGCGCCAGCCACACCTGTCAGCTTGAAGGCCCTGATCAGGCTTGTATTAGATACATGGGGGCCGGCACACAGGTCCGTATATTCCCCCTGCTGGTAGAAGCTGACAGCCTCCCTGCAGGGCAGCTCCCTGATCAGCTCAGCCTTGTATTCCTCGTCTTTCTCTTCCATCAGGGCCAGGGCCTCCTCCCGGCTGGCCTCATATCTTCTGAGAGGGAGGGATTCTTTTACTATCTTCTTCATTTCCTTCTCCACATCTTCCAGATTCTCTGCTGTAAATGGAAAGCTGAATTCAAAGTCATAATAAAAACCTTTTTCAATAGACGGCCCAATGGCGCACTTTGTCTCCGGATACAGACGCTTGACCGCCTGTGCCAGAATATGGGCTGTCGTGTGCCGGAATGCCGCCCTTCCTTCCTCAGAATCAAATCCCAGTTCTTTAATTGTTCCATCCTTCATACTTACTTTCATGCTAAAATCTCCTCTTCTTCCATATTTCTCATATTTTTCTGCGGGTTCCCTGCTGAGAGCAGATAACATAAGAAAGGACTGCAGAATGAAGTTTCCAATAAAATAAAAAAGCACCCCTATAGATAGACAGATCGTCTAAATATAAGGGTGCACACTTTTCATGCACGGTTCCACCTTAACTTTTCACTTCGGATTCAAACAAATCCTATCCTTTAACGCAGGCATACGTCAGCGCCTACTCCCTCCCCCGGTCCGGCAGATCCGGAACAGTTCAGTCTTTCAGCGCAGCAGCTTAGGAATGGTTTTCGTCAGACTTTCTTCATAAGGGGCTTCCACCTGTGCTCCCTCTCTCTGGATGTTTCCGTCTGACTACTCTTTCCGTCATCGCTTTTCTTATGTTATTAATCATATTATAGCAGGTCATTTTGTTACGTCAAGGCTTTTTTCCATATCCATCTGCCAGTATACCCTGAAATGCTCTTCATTCAGCAGATCCACAAATCTCTTCTTGAAGATCAGGAATTCCTCCAGGTCCATGAGGATATGGTAGAGCATAGCCCTGCTCTCAAACTCTTCACGTGTGACAGGAAGCGGCTCTTCCCTCATCTTTTCGAATATATCCTGCAGTTTCTCAATCTGCCTGACAGGGATGTTCATTTCTTTTACATAGGGTGTCAGATATGTGATGTAATCTGATATGATCCTGGCCTGCGCAGGCAGGCTCCTTATCTTTTTCATCTCATAATGCAGATTGTGAAGTACCCCGAACTGTTTTATCCGCATCTCAAAGTACTGGATATAATATCCTGAATGTGACTGGAGATTATTGTTCTGATAATCATATGCCCTGTCCAGGAAAATCTGCAGACGTTTTTCCAGGCCGATGATATCCTCCCAGACATTTATCCTGTCCTCTTCATTCATCAGATAATGGGCAAGTTCCTCCAATATGGTCTGCAGCGCTCCTTCCGTCTCCCTCATATCCTGTATGATCCTGCTTTTCTGGGCGCTGTTGTTCTGAAACAGGTTCAAAAGCACGGCGATGGTGATTCCGATCAGTACCAGCAGGAATTCATTCAATATAAAATGCCAGGTAAAATTATGGGTGGCCAGAAAATGTGTGCCGATAACCGCATTCACAGATATGGTAGCCTTCCATCCAATAGATTCGCTTATAATGATCAGCAGAAAGATAAACAGTCCAAAGGCGATCCACTGGCTGTCCACATGCATAAATATGATTTTCGAAAGAATGACTGACATGGCAAAGGTGAGGACACGGAAAAATGACAGCTTCAGAGTCTCCCACTTGGTAGTCGCTATGGTCAGCAGCGCTATGATACCTGCCGACGATGCATATTCCAGCTGCATCCACTCTGCAATCCATATCCCGATACAGCTTCCTACAGCTATTTTCAAAGCCTGGATCAATATTTTAATAATCTCGGTTTTTCTGCCCGCTCTCAACTGATTGTCACCTCCGCCTTTCTATGGTTGTTTTTTTATTGCCTGCTAATAATCATTATAACTTGCAGATATAAACGATGTAAAGAAATTTTGGCGCTGAAATCCCCGTGATTTACGTAAAAGTTTCGCGCTGCAGCCCTGGGGATTTCCGTGCAAAATACGCAAGAAAACACCTGGCAGAACAGCGTCATTTGAACAGTAATGACTTACCTTCACCAAATATGCCGGCATATATACATACTATACCCAAAATAACCAGCTCTATTATTCTGCCTTATCCGCAACCATTTTTAAACACAGGAAAGGGAGGGCACGTCTCTACGCACTCTCCCTTTCTTATACTGCGGAGCACTTCTGCCTCCTGGTTGATTGCTTATCACTCTGTGACAAATAACACATCCTATGCCTCTGTAAGAAAAAGAGGCACCGTCTCACCTTTTGCCACATCCACCAGTCCGCAGTCTGTGAGTTTAAGGGCCGGACTGACGGGAAGTCCCAGGGTGCATAATGACATGATAGGATTATAATGTCTGTATCCCAGATCAATGAGGCTCTCTCTGACTGAGCGGAGCATATTGCCTATATCATCCGCGGGAAGCTCTGACAGGATGCCGCAGACAGGCAGAGGCAGCTCCGAGGCAACACGCCCGTCCTCCACTGTGCATATCCCTCCCTGAAGCTGTATCAGTCTTCTTGCCGCTGTCAGCATATCATCTGTATCAGCCCCGATGACCATGAGGTTATGATGGTCATGATAGTAGGTGGTGGCAGCAGCCCCTCTCTTTATACAGTCCCCTGTCACAAATCCATAGCCTATATTTCCATTCCTTCCGTGACGCTCCATGACTGCAGCCAGCATGCAGCCTGTCCCTTGCCACAGCAGCTTTCCGTCAGCCACTTCCATTTCCACATGGCTTTCTTTCGTCTGTGTGCATCCGTCATGCACCTCTATGACACGGACAAGGATGCGTTCACGACCGCCGTTTAAAGTCCTCTCCCTCACCTTGCGGGGAAGTGGGGGCTCCAGCTGCTCTGCCAGGATGGAGTCAAGATGCACACTGTGGTAAAATCCCGTGGGAAACCCGTAGGGACGCAGCTGCCTTCCCGTCTCTCCCTTACAGAAAATCTCTTTTCCGTCTTTAAAGACATAGTCCGGCTCAAAGATCATGTGCTCTTCTCTTCTGACCAGCTGGAAATCCGCCCTTCTTCCAGGCGCCAGGGCCCCTCTGTCTCTCAGATTCATCCTTCTGGCCGGGGTATATGATGCACAGTATATGGCTTCCTTCAACGGAAATCCCATATCTACGGCCTTCTGGACAATGTAATTGAGCTGTCCGTGTTCTTTAAGTTCATCCGCCATAGTGTCATCTGTCACAAAACAGCAGTGTTCATACAATCCATTATCTATGATATACTCCAGTATCTCCCGCTTCAACATTTTCTCCTGGAGCTCTACAAACATGCCGTTTTCAAAGCGCTCCCTGATCTCCTCCAGATTATGCTCTGTGTGGTCGGCATCAATTCCCCTGTAGAGAAATTTCGCCAGGTCCAGGCCCACAAGTGACGGACAGTGCCCCTCAACCACAGCCTGGGGATCCTCCTCCCTGAGATAATCCAGGAATCTGGTGATTTCCAGTTCATCCCCCCGGACTATCTGCCGGTAATTCATCACCTCACCAACACAGACTACACCGTCCTCCTGCATCAGGTGCTTCATCTCTTCAAATCCTATGACACCCCCTGTTGTCTCCAGCTTTTCATTTGTGGACGGAACACTGCTTGGAATGCCATAATAAATATCAACAGGGGAATCCTTGGCTCCGTTTATCATTTCATGGATTCCCTGCATTCCCATCACATTCGCTATCTCATGAGGCTCCGACACAAGTGTTGTCACCCCGCAGGACGCAGCGCGCTCACCAAATGAAACGGGCGTCATCATAGAGCTTTCAATATGCATATGGATATCTATGAAGCCAGGAAGCATCAGATGCCCTCTGCCGTCAAGAATACGGCCGGCCTCTATCTGCTGCCTCCCCTCGTCCTCAGACTGGCCTCCCATTCCCATGCAGCCCTTAGTGTCCACATACCATATCCGCTCACCTTTGACATATACATCTGCAGGAATGAACTTTTTCAGATAAGAATTATAAACTTCTGTACCCTTTATGAGCAAATCCGCTTTTTCCATATATCCTCCTGTCTGAACCTTCAGCAGTCTGGTTTCCCCAAACTGCCGCAGGCGATTAAATAATTGAATAGAAATACAGCAGGCACACTGCTACAAGGATCCACATTACAGGGCGGATCTCTTTAATTTTTCCAGATGCGATTTTCATGATCACATAAACAGGCAGGGCGGCACATATACCGTTTGCGATATTATTTCCAAAGATCGTAAATGCAATGCATACAAAGGCCGGAAACGCTTCTGTCATATCGTCAAAACGGATATTCTTCATGGCTCCCAGCATATTAATGCCAATGTACATAAGAACAGGAGCTGTGGCAGCCGATGGTATCATCAGCGCTACCGGCGCCAGTATCAGGGCAAGGGCAAAGAAAACCGATGTAAAGATAACTGTCAGCCCTGTCTTGCCTCCTGCCTCCACTCCTGCGGAGGATTCCAGGTATGTTGTCATACTGGGCATGCCAAACAGTGCACCGAAGCTTGTTGCCACTGCATCCACCTTAAAGCATTTATCGATTCCCGGAAGGTTTCCGTCCTTATCCAGATAACCGGCCTTAGCTCCCACGCCCAGAACTGTGCCGAAGGTGGAAAAGAAGTCAGGCACAAACAGAGCGATCAAAAACGGGATATATGCAAAATTCAAAGCCCCTGTAAAATCAATGCGCATAAACTGCTCCCCGATATTAGCCGGCATAGTAAAGAGGCTCTCAGGCAGCTTTGTCACTCCAAATGGTATACCAACAAGTGTCGTCAGGGCAATAGCTATGATCATGTCACCGGGTACTTTCCTGGATTTCAGGATGAGCAGGATCACAAATCCGATCACAGCCACTATAACTGTTGGTGCGGTCAGGTCACCGAAGCCCAGGCTTTTCTTTGCCTCATTGGCGATGATCAGTCCGCAGCTCTTAGCGCCCAGAAGCGCAATAAACAGGCCGATACCTGCGCTGACTGCATGCTTTAAGCTGACGGGGATGACCTTCACTACCGCCTCCCTCAGGCCCAGAAACGATATGGCAATGAACAGCACACCGCTCCAGAATATAACACCTGCCGCGATTTCAGGCGATATCCCGTCATTTGCGATCATGGCAGTCACGATACCCACGCTCCCCAGCCCCGGCGCCAGCGCAAAAGGCCTGTTCGTATAGAATGCCATGGCACAAGTCGTCAGGATGACAAGCAGTATTAATACAGTAAACATCACATGCTTATTAAGCCCTGCGGACTCCATCATATTCGGGACTGTAGCCAGCACATACGCCATAGTCACGAAGGTTGTGAGCCCGGCAAGCAGCTCGGTCCTCACATTTGTGTGGAACTCTGATAATTTAAATCTCTTCTCCAACCACTGTTTCATCTGTCTCTCTCCTTGCTTTTATTTTCTCCTTGTATTTCCTTGCTTCTCAGCTGTAATCATTGTAAAATAAACATAATTGAAAGTCTAATTCATCTTAGCCATGACAGCGATTCCAATTTGGAATAAGAAAACCGGCAAGTAAATGAAATATTACGCAGCAGGATTCCATATACCCGGAATTTGAAAACGGAGATAACTATGAATATACACGAACTGAACTATGTACTCTGTATCGCCAGGCATCAGAATATCACAAAAGCAGCCCAGGAGCTCTACATATCCCAGCCCACTCTCAGCAAACACCTGCAGAAGCTGGAACGTGACCTGGGCTTAAAGCTGTTTAGCCGCGTGGATAACTGCTATATTCCCACACATGCAGGCAGAAGGTATATGGAATACGCTGCAAAAGTCCTGGCTCTGACCCAGGACTGGGAGCACGAGCGCCAGGACCTGCTCTCCTGCAACGACGGAGAATTAAATATAGCTATTCCGCTGATGCGCAGTTCCTGCATGATACCGCAGATCCTGCCGTCCTTCAGGAGACAGCATCCCAATATCCGTGTCAACTTTCTTGAGGAGACACACGCCATCCAGGAACGGCTGCTGGACGATACCAGGATAGATTTTGCTATTTTCAGTGAGGACCGGCTTGACCCTAAGCTGGACAGCGAGATCCTTGGCTGTGAGCCTGTCCTTCTTGCCGTCTCCCCGGATCATCCCCTCGCGGCCGGGCACCCTGATTTTCTGGCTGCCGGAGGGAATTACCCCCTGCTGGACTGGACGATGATATCAGACGCTAAATTTATCCTTCATTTCCCGGAACAAAATACAGGCGCCATCACACAGCGCCTGCTTGAAAAACACCATATTAAACCAGGGATACCTTTTTATACCCGCAACACCCAGGCAGCGCTGCTGCTGGCCTCACAGAACCAGGGGATCTGTTTTGCCCCTGAGACTTATATCCGCAGCATGTCATTTGAGAGACCGCCTGTGTGCTTCTCACTTGGTGATGATGAAGCATTCACCACCACGATCCTGGCTTTCCGAAGAGGAGCGTACCTGACTGCCTACGCCCAGGACTTCATTTGTATTGCAAAAGAGTATTTCAGTTAATTTAGTGGAATACTATGGGCGCTCCGGCATCTTGAAATCTGCCAGTGCCCTGTTCAGGAAATCATTGAAGGGTTTCATGACTGCACATATCTCTCCTGCTTTTCTTATAAATCCCTCCCCATCCAGAATATCTTCATCCGCTATGTATGCTTCCAGATACCAGCTCTTATATTTCAGATACTCAGCCTGGGGATGTTCTTTGTCATATCCGGCCGGAACGTTCTTCAGCGCATTTCCCTTTACCTCAAAAAGCTCCTTAAACTGCGGATCACTGATAATATTTTCCCATTCCTCACCATGTGCCGAGATATGATCCCTCACCATGGCCGTGGCATCCTTAAACATATCTGCAAAAAGCCCGCCTCCAAGGAAGGAGCGTCCGCCCGGCCTGATCACAAGAAAATATCCCACCGGGACAGGCAGCTTTCCCCTTGAGGAGATATTTGCGCGGAAACACGGGTTATACGGAGATTTATCCTTGCTGAATCTTGTATCTCTCACCAGTTTAAAGGTCAGATCTTTTGGCTCATGTCCCAAGACTGACGGGTCTGCCTTGCCGATCTCACAGATCAGCTCACCTGTCAGCTGAAGGAATTCCTCATTTGCCGCCCTGTATTCCTCCTTATGCCCGTTATACCACTCTTTTGTATTATTTTTCTCTAAATCTGCCAGATACTCCAGCATTATCTTCGTATTCAATTTAATTCCCCCTCTGCGATTGTCTTAAATTCTTCTGATCCCAGAAATCCCTCTATCCACTCCCTTGCTTTTGGGCTGGTGCGGTAAAAAGGCATATCCCAGAATACAAATGACAGATCATCTACTTTTTCCATTGCTTCCTTGCATTTTTTGAGGATTCCCTCATTTCCCTTTTCCATCACTGTATACTCCAGCCTGGCAGGATTGAGCCTGTGGGTGGCTGCCGCATAATTGATCCTCCGCTTGCACCTGCACATCCCCTTACCTGAGAGGCCGCAGTATTCCTCCAGAAAGGCCGCCATTTTTTCTTTCACCCGGGACAGGCGTTTTCTGTATGCTTCAGGAGTGATCTCCAGTATGTCGGCAGCTATCCTGCTGTCTACTTTCAGCATAGTGCCAAGAATATAAATGCATCTGCTCTCTTTATCAAGGCATTGGAGCATTACATTTGTACACGACATCTTAAGCTCCTCCTCCAGAATGGCCTGATCCACTCCCATAGTCATGTCAGGCACGTCCTTCTCCTTCCCGCTTGCTATATCCTCGCCATAATACTCAAAACTGAGCGGATAACGCGAAAACATATTTTTCTTGTAGTCTTTCAGATGATTTACTGCGATCCTGAACACCCACGTGCTGAAGCTGCTCTCACGCCTGAAGGAAGAGAGGTGTGTCATTACCTTGATCAGGATCTCCTGTGATGCATCTTCAGCGTCTGCAACCATGCCCAGCATCCTCAGGGACAGATTAAACACCAGGTCCTGGATATCACCTATAATGAGCTCCAGCGCTTTCTTATCCCCTGCGATCGCCTGATCGATCAAAATTTCCATTTCTGTCTGTAATTTATTTTCCATTATTTTTACCTCCTGATAATTAGACAGTCCCCGTCCGGATTTGTGACATATAAAATAGTAAATACACAGACCTGCCAAATAGTTACGAATAATATAAAGCTAAAGCGCCTGAATTGCAATTCAATCCAGACGCCTTTTGTCATTATTATTTATTTCTGTGATGCCCTGATCACTTCCTCCATCATGGGTATGGATGCAGCCGCACCTTTTCTTGAGACTGCAATGGCTGATGCTCTGGCGCACATATCCAGTATCTTCTCAATCTCCATGCCTTTAAGCAGTCCTGCTATGAAATAGCCTGTAAATGTATCCCCGGCAGCCGTAGTGTCCACAGCCTTAACCTCATAAGCACTCTGCCGGCAGAGCTTTTCACTGTCCTGGTAAATGCAGCCGTCCCTGCCTAGTGTCAGCACCACTCTGGCCTGCGGAAACTTCTCCTTCATGACAGCCAGCACATCCTCAGGATTCTCCGTGCCTGCTATCTGGGCGCCTTCTATCTCATTCATGAGAAATATAGATATCTTTCCCATATCCACAGCCTCAAGCGCCTCATCCATAGGCGACGGGTTCAGGATAATGACCATATTCTTATCATATGCCCTGTCTACCACATAGTCCAGGAGATTTATTTCATTCTGCAGGATCAGCAGATCACCTTCCCCAAAATCTTCCAGCACCCTGTCAATATATTCCTTTGTAAATGACCTGTTGCTGCCCCCATAGAGCAGAATGCAGTTCTGGGCTTCCTTGTCTACCTGGATAATCGTATGTCCGCTCTTGCCCTCTATCTTCTGGATATATCCTGTATCTACCCCATTCTCCTGGCACACTGCAAGGAGAGGCTCTCCCTCTTCCCCTATAAGTCCTGCATGAAAGACAGGCACTCCTGCTTTCGCCATGGCAATAGACTGGTTCAGACCCTTGCCCCCGCAAAATACTTCCATTTTTTTAGACGCCAGCGTTTCCCCGCCTTTCAGGATATGGTCTACTGTGTAGACATAATCCAGATTCAGTGACCCCATATTTAATACCTTCATCTTTTTCCCTCCCATAATCTAATCTCTGCAGCATTCCGGCCCCAGAAAGCCTGCTTTCAGTGAAAACGATTTCTTAAAATGCTTTCTTCTATCGGTATTTTATAAGCAACACGTCAATAAGTCAACTCTCGTTTTTACTTTTCAGCAGAAATACCAGGATGCCCTGTTTGAAGCAATCACAGAGAACTGGCTCAGCACAGATGTACTCAGCTATGTTTTACGGCATTTAGGACAAACGTGTGCCAGTTAATCATTTTCCACTTTTCTGCTTCTAAGCCATGCTTACTCAGCAGGACAATGATTTCCTTTTTCCCATAGATCCGGTAATCCCCGCTGTTTCCATACTGCAGCCCCCTGTTAAACAGCCATCGGACGGGGCCAACCGGAATTGTGGGGTCACCAAGCACCAGTGTTCCCCCTGGTTTTAAGACTCTTTTTATCTCTTCCAGCGCCGCATCCGGGTCAGTATAATGGTGGAAAGAGGCATTGCAGATTATGATATCAAATATATCATTGCTGTATGGGAGCGCCGCCGCGTCTGCTGCCTTTAACTCCACTCCCTTCCCCACTCTTTTTTGTGCTTCCCGGATCATTGCCTCTGAAATATCTACGCCCGAATATTCTGCCTCTCTATTTTTCTGAAGCATTCTGATAACATTTCCATTTCCGCACCCCAGATCCAGTATCTTTCTCCCCTGAAGCTCCATAACCCTGCTGACGATCTCTGAGTACATACACTTCACAAATTTACCGTCACTGCTGGAATCATACTCCTTTGCCTCCTTGTCAAAATACGACTTTGTTTTTTCCTGCATTCTTTTCTTTGTATTCATAGCTCTATAACCCCTCCTGTTGATCATTGGTTGAACATGTGTCATTGACTATAATTCAATATCCAGGTGTAAATTTCCCCGCCAGCATTGGCGGGGCTTGCTTAAATCTACACTGTTATTTATTTTAAGACTTTTAATACAAACTCCTTGAGGATCTCCAGTTTTTGGTCAGAATTCATCTCGCTGTCATTAATAAGCCCAATCTCACCATTCAGGATAAATAGGGCTGCCGCCCTGGCATCAGGCACATTAATTTCTTTTCTCTTTTTTAATTCCTCCAGGTAGGCAGCCACATACGGCAGAATAATATGCAGCATTTCCATGTCCAGCTGTCTGTGGAACAGCTCATTCCCCTTTTCATGGAAAAAACCTGCATATACATATGAACAGTCATCCTCTGCTTCCTGCCACACCTTCCCCAGTCTCTCAATGCACTCATTCACCGAAAGATCTGTCTGGCTGAAGACTTCAATAAAACTCCTGCTGCAGGACTGTGCATATTTTTTGACTGCTTCTTCATACAAAGCCTGTTTATTCTGGAAATAATGATAACACAGTCCTGACGCTACATTCATCTCCCTGGCTATATCTTTCATTGTTACAGCCTCATAGCCTCTCTCAGCAAAGACCTTCATGGCTGTGTCTATGATCTCCTGTTTCCTGACCTCCGGCTCTTTTGATATACGCATTTTCTCACCTCTGGGATAAATATATCACCTCATTGAACATATGTCAATGAATAATATTCAATCAACTATTCAGCATCAGCAGATCAATAGAGCTTTGCAGCTGTTTCTGGTAAATAGGATATTTCCCAATATCTATATAAGCTCCTTATGCCTGTATATATGAACCGAGATCTTCATGGAAATTAAAAGTACGGCTGCTCCTGCCATAAACAGCAGTACATTCTGCAGCAGCACGGGGATCATGTCTAAGAAGTCCGGTCTCAGATTTCCGTACTTTGCAAATGCAGCTAATGAGACAGGGGATGCCATTATGACCAACATAAAAAATATCTTTGTTTTGTCATATCCCAGTTTATATTGTAAAGGTACATAAATACTGTATACAACTGAAGCTCCCAGAAAAACCGCTAAAACACCAGTCAGATTCATACTCCCTACCTGAGGTATAAACAGAGATTCTATCCAGTAGATCAATACACAGTATACAAAGATCAAAATAAATACAATATACTTTGACTGTACGAGCCCCCTGCTGGGGTAAGGCGTAGAACACAGAAGCGCCGAGGCTTTGGAATACTGGTTTTCCTTCATAGATAAATTCTGGAAGAACATAAACTCTGAAAAAACCACAGCCAGCGCGAAACCCGTATACTGTGCAAATTCCGGCATTCTCCATCCTATAAACAATGGTATGCCTATTGCCATAAGTATAACTAACTGGGCATACTTCTTTGAAATCAGAATATCCTTCTTCACTAAATGGATAAGCATAATTACTTCCCCCTTCCAATATAGGCCAGCATTATATCCTCAATATCAGGGCGTTCCGCCAGAATATCCGGCATTCTCCGCCGCAGCTCATCCAGCCTTGCAGTGATTCCGCTAAAGCCATAGTCTGTGGCCTGCAGATCTAAGAACATCGCCCTGCTTTCATTATCTAACCAGCTGATATCCCCTTTAACTCTCCTGTGCCTGTCCACCAGGACATCTTTTTCACAATCCAGTATTATCCGTCCACTGTCAATGAGTACAATAGTATCTGCTATTTTGTCCAGGTCTGAAATAATGTGCGTTGAAAAGAATACGCCCCGCCCGCCTTTTTTCATATATTCACCAAGGATGTCAAGGATCTGGCTGCGTATCTGGGGATCCAGCCCGCTGGTGGGCTCATCCATAATCAGCAGCTCGGCTTTATGGGAGAGCGCAAGTGCAAGAGCAAATTTCATCTTCATCCCTTTGGACAGAGTCGAGATTGTCTGTTTTCCGTCCAGCTTAAATAATTCCATATACATCCTGTAGTCTGCCTCACACCACTTGTCATATGCCGGGGCAACTATGCTTTTCATCTCCGCCATTGACAGCTCGTCATAGAAATAACTGTCATCAAAGACAACACCGATCCTGTTTTTAAGAGACCTCTCATTTCCCTCCAGGTCTTTTCCAAATATCCTGATGCGCCCTGATTCCCTCCCGATAATTCCCAGTATAGCGCGGATGGTAGTTGTCTTTCCTGCCCCATTTGCTCCTATGAACCCTGTAATACATCCTTCCGGCAGTGTAAAACTCACATCCGTCAGTGAAAACTTATTATATCTTTTATTCAGACCTGTTACTTCTAAAATGTTATCCATACTATTCCTCCCCGTATAAGATATCCATCATTTCCTGCAGTTCTTCCTGGGGGATTCCCAGTGCCTTTGCATCTTTTATCATATCTGCCATCTTTTGTTCCACCACGCGTCTTTTAGATTCTCTGAGCAGTTCAAGATTCCCGGTTGAGATAAATGTCCCTATTCCCACCTGCCGTGACAGAAACCCTTCATTCTCAAGCTCTTCATACACCCGGCGGATCGTCAGGACACTGACCTTCAGGTCATTTGCAAAGTTCCTGATAGACGGAACCGGGTCGCCGTCCCTCAATTCCCCGGAGAAAATAGCTTCTTTCATCTGTTCCTTGATCTGCTGGTAGAGCGGCTGGTCTGATGTATTTGAAATAATAACCTTCATTTTTTCTATCGCCCCCTCAGTGTGATGTTTCCATAAGCACACTATACACTTATAGCACATGCTTGTCAATATACTTCGCACAATAATGTTATATAAAAAAGCAAGGCAGACAAAGCCGCCTCACTCTCATCTTTAATCCATATTTTCAAATCTATATTCTCTAACCAAACCAGCGGATCAGGACTAATGCTGACTCTCCCAAAATCCATCCGCTACTCTTCTTTATCCTTTCTCTTATGGATAACAGGATAGTTTTCCACAATGTCCCGGTATCTGAAACATTCTTCTGTATGGTCATTAATGATTCCGCAAGCCTGCAGATGGGAATACACAGTAACAGATCCCAGATACTTGAATCCTCTCTTCTTCAGATCCCTGCTGATCATATCAGATAATCCATTTTTTGCCGGAATTTTTCCCTTCTGATGCCCTGCATAAAGAATCGTTTTCCCATTTGAAAAATTCCAGATGTAGGCGCTGAAGCTTCCGAATTCCTCCCGGATTTTAAGAAAGCACTGCGCATCATGTATCACAGCCTCTATCTTGCGTCTTGACCTGATCATCCCCTCTGTTCCCAGGATACGCAGGACATCCTCCTCACCATAGGAAGCAATTTTTTCATAATCAAACCCATCAAAACAGCTGCGGAAAATCTCTCTTTTCTGAATCATCATATTCCAGTTCAGTCCGCACTGCATGACTTCCATCATCAAAAATTCAAACTGTTTCTGATCATCGTGGAGCGGTATCCCCCACTCCTCGTCATGATATTTTATCATCTTATCGTTAAATGTACACCAACCGCACCGTTCCATCTGTCCCCCGCCTTCC
This sequence comes from Murimonas intestini, assembly GCA_003148945.1. Classification (GTDB taxonomy): domain Bacteria; phylum Bacillota; class Clostridia; order Lachnospirales; family Lachnospiraceae; genus Murimonas; species Murimonas intestini. The sequence goes on from QGGY01000006.1 coordinate 318,136, forward strand.
ATTTACAATATTCAGCTTTATTCCTTCCACACAGTTACATCTTCCAGACGTTTTCGTGGTCTGGCATGAGGAGCTTCCTGGGGATACCCAAGGGCCACGGCGGCAAGCAGGTCCCCTTCTTCCCCCAGCCATTCGCAAAGCTCCTGATAAGCAAAAAATATATCACAGATCCAGAGGCTGCCCATCCCTTTTTCTGTTGCAGTCAGGAGCATATTCTGGATGGCCGCTCCAATGGACTGGACATTCACGATCTCATAGATCCTGTCTTCTTCATTTAATGGAGTAAATAGCCCCTTTCCCTGTACATCCATCACAAATATGGATACCGGCGCCTGTTCCATGATCTTTATTGTGTATTTGGCAGCTGCCAGATGCTGCCTGCTGTTTATTAGAAGCGCGTCTTCTGTTTCCTCCCGCATAATGCCTCTGCGGAAAACATCGAGCATTTCCTCCTTCTGCCGCCCTTTAACTACAATGAATTTCCAGGGCTGCCTGTTCTTTGCCGAGGGAGCTAAAATGCCGCTCTCGATAATATCTCTGATATCTTCATCTGATATTTCACATTCTGAATATTTACGTATGCTTCTTCTGTCTGCAATCTCTTTTATCATATGCCCTCCTGAGTATTATTCGCCTGCCGTATCATACGCCGCCCAGAATCCTGCACATATCTCATATGCAGGATCGGATAGGGATTCCCCTGGCCGTCGGTTTCTGACCTGGCAAAAACATGGAACCCCATATGCTCATAAAATCCTCTTGCCTGCGGATTTTGTTCGTTTACATCAACTTCATTTACCGCATAATTTTCCATGGCCCATAAAATCAGCTGCCGGCCAATTCCTTTTCCCATTTCTTCCGGGGAAATAAAGAGCATTTCCAGCTTTCTCCCCTCTATTCCCATAAACCCCACAGGATTATTTTCCATATTTAAAGCGGCAATTAAATGTGGAACAGAATTTAATGCATGGGGAAGATATTCTGCAATATTCTTAATCTCTGCTTCAGATAAAAACGAGTGTGTTATCCTGACAGAAGCCTCCCATATTTTAAGGAGTTCGCTGATCAAAGATAAGTCCCTATTCTCCACCTCTGCAAGTTTCATATATTTTTCTCCCTGTTCATTTTGACCCCTTTATCTTCCTCACCGTTCATCTGTAAATTTACTTTATCATTTAGCCTTGTTTTCCTGACTTTACGTATCTTCCCTTTAATTGGTTTCGTCTGAAGGCACTCCATTACGTGTTTTCCTTTATGGTTCAATATCTCCACATAGCTCAGACTGTCCCTGATGTCCACGATCCCGATATCCGAGGCCTCCATACCCTCTATGCTGCAAAGGGTACCTACAATATCGCCCGCCCGCATTTTTGACTTCCGTCCGCCTCCGATCGACAGCCGCATGATCCCTTCATTTAAAGCCTCACCTTTTTTAGGCTTTACCTCCGCTTTTACACGCTGGGATTTCCAGAATGCCTTTTCCTTTTCTTCCTCTGCAGCAGGAGGCTCCATACATGGCAATTCCTTTCCCACATACAGCTCAACCTGCTTTAACATCCTTTTATCATCCTCAGTCACCAGGCTGACAGCTGTGCCCCTTTTTCCGTTTCTCCCTGTCCTTCCTATCCTGTGTACATACACCTCTTTTCCTGAAGGAAAATCATAGTTTACTACATGGGATATTTCTTCAAAATCAATTCCCCTTGCAGCTACATCTGTTGAAATCAGAAACCGGAAACAACCTCTCCTGAATGCATCTACAGTCTTAAGCCTGTCCCTCTGCTCCATCTCACCGTGCAGCATGCCGCAAAATATACGCTTTCTGCGCATCTTCTGAAACAGAGTATTTGTCATCTCCCTTGTCCCGCAGAAGATCATGCAGCTTTGCGGATTCTCGTCCATGAGTACATTAAGAAAAGTATCATATTTACTCTCCTGATCCGTTAAATATATCTTTTCCGTTATAGCCGCTGCCTGCTCACTTGTGGCCTCTTGAAGCACAACTGTGGTATCCTTTATAAATACATCGGCCAGCTCCTGGATCTCCGGTTTCAATGTGGCTGAAAACAGGGAAATCCTGCAGTCCGCCGGAACAAGCCCCAGGATCCTCTTAACCTCATCTATAAATCCCATATCAAGCATTAAGTCCGCCTCATCAATGACAAGCCACTTTATCTTGTCCAGCCTCAGGCTCTCCCTGCGTAGATGGTCCATAATACGCCCAGGTGTTCCCGTCACAATATGAGACTTCTGCCGCAGAGTCTGGATCTGTTTGTCGATAGGAAATCCTCCAAACAGCGCCGGCACCTTCAGCCGTTTTTTCCTTCCTATATGGAAAATTTCTTCACTGACCTGGACTGCCAATTCTCTTGTGGGTTCTAAAATCAGCGCCTGGGGCGCATTTTCCTCCCACTCAATACTCTCACAGACAGGTATGGCGAAAGCTGCTGTCTTTCCGCTTCCCGTAGGCGCTTTCACCACCACATTTTTTCCTTCAAGCATAGGGCGGATAACTTCCCGCTGTATGCTTGTCGGCTCCCTGTATCCCAGCCCGTTTAATGCCTCCAGGATCTCCTCTGAAAGAGAGTAATTATTAAAATCATTTGCCATTATATTTTACCTTTCTCTATCCGGAACTTTTGCTCCGGATCTGCCTCATCTGCTGCTTTTGATCCTGATTCGGAAATTTTCTAATTTGTGAAAGACTTATGAACCGCCATTTACTTATCTATCTAATTCTTTTAATACCAATGGCCAGGCTATATATAAGGCTTTTATATTGTTCTCCAGCATAACATACTGCCAGGTTCCAGGCTTTAATTTTGTCTGTGCTTTTTCTGACTTGCTGATCAGAGACTGAATGGGCGCACATGCATTTTCTAAAGCCGCTCTTTCAAATTCCTGCGACATGTCGTTTCCCAATTCCTTATTTATTAAAGAAAAAGCTATATTCAGCGCGTATATTCTATTTTCCAGCAGCGTATACTGTGAAGTCCCTCGCCGAAATTTAACCTGTGCTTTCTTTCCCTTATCTGCCATGGAAAGAATGGCCTCCAGGGCTTTTTCCATATCTTTTATATCCGTATCACTCATCTGTGTCCTCCTTTTTGACAATATATCATCCTTATTATTGCACGCAGAGGATTTTGATTCACCGTTCCATCTTTAGAAGGCGCTCTGTGGTCCCTTCCTCATATTGCCATACCTCTTCATAATGGAAACCGTGTCTTTCATAAAATGCCAGGGCTCTTTCATTTTTCTCTAATGCCCACAAATAACGGACATCAAAACTCTTAATTGCAAATTCTAGCAGTTTTCCTCCAATACCTTTACTTTCAAAAAAACAATCAACGTAAAGCTTCTTTACTTCTTTATCTTCTACATGGATCATGCCTTTCACAAATTCATCATCATAGACCCATATACTATCTAAAATGCCGGGATTATCTATATATTCCTGAGCTACAGATAAAACCTGCATCTCCCCAAACGAATACTTATCATCCTGAAAAATCGGACGAAAATTTATTCTCTTTGTAAAAACTAATATCTCTGCAATCCTTGAAATATCTTCTTGTTTTGCCCTTCTGATGTCCATCATTTTATATTACCCTCCAATATGGGATTATTACAGCCTGCGGTTTGATAACATGGATTATACCAAGAAATAACAGGCTTATCAACATAAAGCATATCTACAGCACTTGTTTACATTTTTGTTGTGCAAAAACTTATTCTTTGTTAAAAAGTAACTATTACAGAATAAATTTTATTCTGCTAAAATATAAAAGATAAATCGGCGGTAACCTGAGTGCGAAAGCCACATACTCAGGTTACCGCCTTTTTCTATGAAAGGAGATTCAAAATGAAAGAAACATCAAACCACTATTTAGCTGTGACTCCTGTCAGACAGCTAATGATCAAATTTTCTGTTCCATGCATCCTGTCACTTCTGGTATCATCACTTTACAACATTGTTGACCAGATCTTTATCGGCTGGGGTGTGGGATATCTGGGAAACGGCGCTACAAACGTAGTCTTCCCTATTACCATTATAGCACTGGCTGCAGCGCTGATGATCGGTGACAGCTGTGCCGCCTTTCTAAGTATCTGCCAGGGTAAAAAGGATACAGAAAATTCACACAGAAGCGTGGGCAACGCAGTCATATGGCTCATCCTTTGCAGCATAGTACTTGTGGTACTCTTTGCAGTATTCCGCGACCCGATTCTGTCCGCCTTTGGTGCAACAGAGAACAATCTCTCCTATGCCAAAGACTACTTTAATGTAATCGTCCTCGGAATTCCATTCTATATTTTCACTAATGGAATGAACTCTGTTATTCGTGCTGACGGAAGCCCTAAATTTGCAATGATGTCCACCCTCATAGGCTGTATCATGAACATGATCCTGGACCCTATTGCCATCTTTGTGCTGCACTGGGGCGTGACCGGAGCAGCGCTTGCTACTATCGCCGGACAGATTGTTTCTGCCATACTTGCCATATATTATCTGCTCCATACAAAATCATTCACACTGAAGAAAGAGAGCTTTCAGCTCAAGGCTTCCCTTGCAGGAAAAATTTTGCCCCTGGGTATCAGCAGTCTGCTCACTCAGCTGTCCATAGTAGTAATTATGGGAGTAATGAATACCACCCTTGTTAAATATGGTGCATTATCTAAATATGGCGCTGACATTCCCATGACCGTGGTCGGTATTGTCATGAAGGTATTTCAGATCGTGATCGCCTTTGTTGTCGGCATTGCCGCAGGCTGTCAGCCAATTGTGGGATATAATTACGGTGCAGGCAACGGCAGACGTGTAAAGCAGATCTATAAAACCATGATTATGGCAGAGGTTGTCATTGGAGTAATTTCCACACTGGCCTTTGAATTATTCCCGGTACAGATCATCAGCCTGTTTGGAAGTGAGAACGCTCTCTACAATGAATTTGCTTCCCTTGCTTTCCGGATTTTTCTCTCCACAATCCTGCTCTGCTGTATCCAAAAAGCAACAAGTATTTTTCTGCAGTCAATCGGAAAACCTGTCATGTCCCTGACGCTCTCCCTCCTGCGTGATTTTATCCTGAGCGTACCGTTAATTTTACTGCTGCCCCATGTTTTTCCTTCCGGTGTAATGGGCCCGCTGTACTCAGCGCCCGTTGCCGATGTTATTTCACTGATCGTGGCTGCTGTTATGATGTGTCGTGTCTGGAAAACACTTAATGACAATGTGACAGAAGCACACCCATAATATATTCAAAAATGCCCCATCATTCTTGCCGGGAGGTGCGCGCCATGCAGAACATGAAGTGATACATCTGCGCGCCTCCAGGATCCGCTGGGGGCTTTATGGCAGGTGAGATCGGACTACGCTAAACGTTTCTCACGTCCTTTATCTGTCTTGGCATCGAAATACGCCCTAGCATATGTCTTTTTCACAGACGGAGACATTCCTTGAAAATTAATAAAAGCTTTTTCATTTTGTTTCAGCAAACTGCTTACCGCTTCAATTTGTTCCTCTGTAATGACAGAAGGCTTACCCGCATTCTCCCACTGCCCGTTCTTCCTGGCTTCCTCGATTTTTGCTCTTCCAAAACCGGTCATTAATCCCCGCTTCTCCAAGCTTTCAGCTAATGACTTGTTTTTATCAGACCATTTACTGTTTTTGCGGCGGTCAGCAGACTGACCATTCTCTGAGAGCCACTCTCTAAACTCCTCACGCGTCATTAAACATAACGGTTCATTCATGCGCTGTCCCCCTTCAAAATTTGAATTATATAGTTCATCTCTTTTCCTTATGTGCTGTAATAATGGTATAACTATACGCATTTACCGTTATGATGCAGCCATCCACATTTACATACCAATTTTTCCCGTTTCTTGTAATAACAGCATTCCCGGAACTAATTTTGAATTTGCACCACTCCACCACATCATCTGTATCCAGAGACAGATTTCTTTTTATACGCATTACACCTAGTTCAGTTGTGTGCAGTTTATCCAGATTCTTTAATAATTCATTGTTTTCTGTCATATTTAGCTGTCTCTTTCCTGTTATAAATTTCCGTATCCTAATATCCTAATATATTTAGTTTACTACATTCTCCTTCTGTAACTTTCATTCTTTCTTCCACCACCGGGTTTTATCCGGCTGCTGAACAGACCCGGCCTTATTTTGCCAAGGTCAAACTCACAATCTCCTGCTCCAGCTTCGTATCATGCTCCAGCATGTAGTTGATCACCTCAGCATATATATCCATCTTTTTTAATTCCTGAAGTCTGCTTCTGTCATTATCCGTAAGTTTGTGAAGGCACAAAGCGTATTCTTTATTCTGCAGTTCCTTAACAGACATGGCAAACAGGGCAAATTTCACTCCTGTAACTTCACACAGATTGTGATGTATCCAAAAACCGCCTGCATCAATGTCCCCAAAGTGTCTGTATACAATATCCGGATTAGATGCATACACCATTTTGATGAAATCCCTCTGGTACCTGTTTGCATAACCTCCAAGATAAAATGTCACTACGTTATCTGCATGATACCGGAGATATGAAGTTCGATTTTCTATTGTCATGAACTCCCGCGCTATAATTTTAACTGACGAGATGTTAGCCAAATCAGATGCCAGAAACTCTATCCCGTTTAAAAAACCGCTTATATCTGCTTCTTTTCCGGATATGTTTATTATAGCATTTCCTTTGATGCAAAGCTTCTGTGGATCTTTTGAAATATGGAAATCCAGCAGGATCTCGTCTAACAACTCATCTTCAAAAGATCTGCATGAGTATTTGCGGAGCATACTGCAGACTGGCTGCAATGTTTCCTCTTCAAAAAACTTCGAGTCCCCATATACCTTCATGGAAACTTCCCTGATATAGAGGTCTTCCCGGTTTTTTTCAATAAAAGCCACTGCTTTTAATATATCATCCAGTTCATCAATATTCTTTGGAATCTTCCTGCTTTCAATGTACTCTGCCAATACGGCGCATTCCTTTTTACAAATAGATGACGCGTTCTGATATCTTTCAACCAGTTCTTTAAGCTTCTGAAGCTTCATATCCTTCGGCGTATATCCGAACTTATCTGTTAAGTAGTGCTCTATATCCTTTATTTTCTCATCCGTCATGTAAATGCACTTTAATTGTGTTCCAAAGGTTTCTGTCTCTGCAGTTATAAAACCTTTCCGGGATAGGCCCTCCACTGCCTGATTGAGTTTTGAGATTTCTTCAAAATCACCCTCATTGGCATTATACTTCTTATATAGTTTTTCCGGCTTTACCTGTGTTCTTCTATTTGTTTTATTATTGCCAGTGTCTTTCCTGCTTTTGCGGTAATTCTCAGCCAGGTACGTCAGTATTTTTTCCTCGTATGTCAAGTTCTACACTCCTTTATGTATATCAATAAATCCCATCTCCATAAGATCCGGCCTTGTCCGGAGCACAGGAAGTACAACATCGCACTCGTTCCCGATGAGCTCCGTCTTATCCGGGGCACAGAAAATCATCTGAAGATTCTGTTCCTCCATGAAACCCAGCATGATCTTTACATTAGTCGGGTCCATTTTTGCAAACGGCTCATCAATGAACACCAGCCTTGTTGAACTGTTCTTGTCATTATAGATCATAAGCAGTGCAGACAAGAGAATTAGCATATATGGGATCTGAACCTCCGCGCCTGAATTATAGCCTGACTGCTTAGACAGCTTTGCCTTAGTGAGCACATCATTTGTCAGAAGGATTTCATAAGTCATGTAGTTTCGGTAATCTGCATAATGTTCAATCTTCTCTTTATCATTGCTTTCCACAATACGGTTTATAATCTTCTTAATATCCTGCTCCAGCCCTTCTCCCATGCCGTCAGAATAAGATGTTATAGCATCCAGTGTCATTTGCCCTGATGAAGTTCCAATATCTTCCCGTTCTTTTAAATACCTGGCGTATTCCAGGATTTTTTCGTAATCCGAACCATCCTTTACATACTTCACATCAAATGCATATTTTGATTTAAATTCCAGGCGTGATAATTCAGCATTGATAAGCTTCAGATCATCTCTGGCAGCCTCACAGGATTTTAGTACGGTCAGAACAAATTCATTCTTGAATATTTCTTCATAACGGCGTGTCTGTTCCTTTAATTTTGCCTGTATTTCCTCTCTGTCGTCCATCCATATCCGGGACTTTCTTTCCTGGTAATAAGCGATAGAACTGTCCGTCATTGGCAGCTGATTATCGCCTGTTCTGGATGCGTTATAAGAAGCCTGTCCGCCCCTTAAATTTTTTCCCGCCTCTTCCAAAGTACGTTCTGCACGTTTCCTATCCTTTAATGTGCCGCCCGGTCCTATTTTCCCGTTGGCAATAAATTTATCATAATCTTCAATTGCCTTTGCATAGACAGTATTATTTCCAGCCTTATACTCTTTTAACTCCTTCCGGGCAATGTCAAGATCTTCCCTGGATTTATCACAGTTATTTTTATTAATATTATATTCTGTCAGCATTTGAGATTTATTTTCATATACGGCTCCCCGTTCATCCTCAACTGCCTTCAGTTCCTGTTCCAATCCGCTGACTCTCTGGGCAAGCTCCATGTATTCCATATTATTCTTCTGCGCTTCCTTCAGCGCCTTAAGCTCTGATTCTTTCCTGGAACAGTCAACCAGTGCTTCTTCATATTCCCTGCAGGCATCATAATTGTATTCACCAAAGAAATTCATCTGCGTATCCAGATACGACATTTTAGATTTTTCATCAGACATCTGCTGCTTATATCCGCTATATACCTGCCTCAGATTCTCCAATTTCTTAACAGCTCTGATTCTGTTCAGTTCTATAGCTTCCTGTCCGAAGCAATAGAATCTGATACTGTCAAAGCGCAGAAAATAGCTGTCCATTGCAACAGATACCCTTCCCTCTTTTGACATGGCATTCTCATAATTTCTCACCTTATCCCTGTCAACAGCGTGAAATCTTCCAAGCTGGTAGTCGAAATACTGCTTCGCCACCGGATTCTTCACCTCAATAAACCTGACCACCGAGTCTTCTTCCGGAGTGATACGCTTCTTCATTAAAAGTTTTGTGTTGAATAAGTGGGCATATTTATTTTTAGAAGCATTCAATATATCATCTGCAATATCATAGTATTCCGGTTCAACAAGAATTGTATATCTTCGTCTCCCCAGATATCCTTCCACTGAATCCCTCCATGCCTCGTCTTTAAGCCCCAATACATATTCACAGGCGAACCTTGCCTCTGACTTTATTTTTCTTTTTTCAAACTCCCGGTTGATTTCATTCTTCAAGGCTACGTAGTCAGGTATTTCTGAGAAAGTAGTCTTTTTTGCCTCACAATCATCAATAATCTGCCGGCATTTATCCTGTTCTCTCTGATTACTTTCCAATTCGTCTTTGATTCTCGTTATCTTACTGAGAATTTCATCCCTGCGCTTTTTGATTTCTTCCAAAAAACCGGCAGCACAGCTCTCCTTCTGAACCCTGGTCACAATATCTTCCGTCAAAGAAGACAGGATCTTCTGCTGGGGTACTGTATACTGTTCCTTTGCAAACCACGCAATCAATTCACTGACTTTTGTCTGAAATCCCAAAAGCCTTTCCTTTTCTTCCTTCATGCGTTCTTTCAACTGATATGCTTTTTGCAAAATCTCTTCAGCCTCCACGATCGCCTTGGCACAATCCATGGAATTCAGGTTTTCTTTTGCAGAATTATATGCTGTTCTTGTTTCTTTTTCACGGACTTCAATTACTTTCAGCTGCTTCTCGTCCTCGTCAATCTGCCTCGCTGCAATTTCCATATTTCCAGAAGCTTCTTCTAATGCTTTCTGACATTTCAGAAAACGCTTATATGTAATTTTTACATCATCGGCCAGGATCGTATTCCGGGCTCTCCTAAGTTCATCAAAGAGCTTAATAATCCCCTCAAGCTCCCTGATCTCAGCATCAATAATTTCAAAATTGGCATTCAATGTATCTATGTTATTCTTCGCTTCCACAAGCTTAGAAAAGTCTACCTTCTTTTCTTCCAGTACACTCTCACGGATAAACTGGTCGATCTTTGCATTTGGATCATACGACATAATGCTGCGCAGCTTACGTCTAAAGGCTGCTAACTGCTGTTCATTCAGGCGCAGACCGGTCCTCTGCATAAACTTAGAAAGGCCCTCCCTCACATCCATCATCTTGAGTCCGTAAGCCTTCTGAAGTTCAGATGTGCTATATGGAATAGTCTGCCCATCCTGCACATATGTATGGGCAACATCACTTAACGTTTTATTTTCAATCACATATCTCTGTGTCTTACATCCATTTCCAGAATCTGTATCAATGGCTGTACCCAGGAGAAATTTTCTCTTAAGGGGTACCTCCTCCATTTCAAGTACGATGTGTGTGTACACATTAGGCATCTTATCAGCCGGCCTCATATATGTACCTGCCGTTGCGTCCAGCAGTCCTCTGGTATATGAAGGCACTGTTCTGCTGCCCCTATTCTCAGTTGATTTATTGAATACAGTATCTCCATACAAAGCATATTTGACTGCATCCAGGAACACGGATTTGCCATTTCCATTCTTCCCTGCGATCAGAGTGAAAGACCCTATAGGAACGGTAATCTGGCCAAAAGCATACCAGTTAATCAACCGGATCTGTTTCAGTTTAATCATTACTCGTCCTCCTCCTCACCAGTTGTATCAGATGCCTCTTCTTCATCTTCCTCCAGATCATTCTTCATATATTCAGCTGTCACAGTCTGAAACTGGGCAATGTCCCACCCAAACTGGAGTGACGGGTATAAAGTTATGATCGCGTCCTCCGACTCATCTTTTGCATCATAATCAATCAGATTATATTTTTTAAATATCTTCATAGCCGCCGACAGCTTTGCTTTATCCAAATCAACCTCATAAACCTTGATCTTATCTATCAAATCTCCACGCATTACAACATTCTCATCATTGTAGCCAAGGTTCTCCAAATACACCTCCCACAATACAAGAAGCAGGTGATACTGTTCCGTTGTAAACGAGACAACATTGGCGCGTTTAAGCCCTACCGCTTCCTCGTCTGCTTCATAAGGCTTAAGCATTGCAATTCTCACATTAGTGTCAACAAACACATCAAATCCGATCATGCGCAGATAATCCGAAATATCCTGCCTGTTCGATTCCCTGGAAATAAATGCATACAGCTTTTCCTCCTTATCACCTACAATGAAGGTTGACTCCAGCAGTTTACGTATGCAGCGTTTGAACAATATATTATTTTCTTCCTTTACAGAAATATTTAATCTAATATCACCCATTCAGCTCTTCCTTTTTATCCTGATCTTGCTGATCACAGCAGCCTCAGTCTCAATTATCCCATCTAAAAATTCCACTTCATACGGGAATTCACTGCTGCCGGAATAAATAATGCTGGCAGCTACCATCATAGCGTCATCTCTTGTCCTGATCATTGTTTCACCCGGTATTATGCTTTCTTTATCAATGAATAGCTTATTAAAATAACCCGCAGCCTGCTTTACTCCATACCGGTCAGGGTACTCATACAAAAGTTCCCTGGTGAGCCTTGCCCTGTCTTCATCCGATAAGGAACTGATAACCAGGGCGCCGCTCTTTGTGTTAGGCTTGCGCTTCTTTCTCCGCTCAATAGATTTCCTGCCAACATACTTATAAGACTGCAGACTAAAGAATTTCGAGACATCATCCAGGATTTCTTTCTTCTCATCTGCATCAAAGTCTTTAATTGCCATCAACAGATCATTCAGATACGTCTGCATATTCACACTGTTGCTTAACACCATAAGGATCCTGGTGGAATAAAGACTGTAGTAATTATTGATTTTCTTATCAATAAAATCCATCTCTTTAATATAATCATAGCTTATGAAACTCCTGACCTCAGCCAGCTGGCCATCTACTGTCTCACGGGCCTTGATCTCATCTACATTGTTGAAACTCTGATACTCCTTGATCATGTTCTCATAAACTTCAGTTTTTATGATCTTCCTCAGCATCTTTTCGATTTCTTCAATATATCCCGGAATCAGGCCGCCTTTCTTTATAAAAAAGTAGTCATTAAAAAATGATTCCATCATCTCATCCTTGATAATGAACTGCCCCAATTGATTCGTCTCAGTCATTTTAATAACCATCCGCATGATAGAACGAATGCTGTCTTTTAATATGAGAAGTTCATTCTTCAAATCCGACACACTATCCGTTACCGGGACAAGTATACTCGAATATGGTCTGAGTGTTCTTCCGTGATCCACAATAAAAGCAGAATGCAGGATATCATAAATCATGAAAATATGGTTTGTCAGCGCCCCGCGGTTATTATCACGGTTAAAGATCCGCTCAATGGCATCAATCATTTTTCTGCAATAAGGCGAAACTGTGGCAATATTATCACCATTTCTGCCAATCTCTTTTTCTGAAACCCAGCCACAATACCTGAAATACCTTAAAAGCGCACTTGCATTCTCCGTTTCCGATTTTTTACTGCTGATATTCTCGTCAGCATCCCCGCTGTTGTCCTCATCAGCCACCACATATTTACAGTTTCTAAAATAAAGAATCAAAGTATCCCTGGCATCCTTTTCATAAAGAAGCGGAACAGACTTCGACTTTTCAATGAGCTGCAAAATGCACTCATAATATATTTTTCTATTCTTACAGCATAGAGGATTAAAAAAATGTTCATACTCTATATTATCAAAAAGCAGCATTTTGCACCTCCCCCAATTATCTCAATTATAATTCCGAAAATTTATCAAGATTCTTCATAAACAGCATATTATCCCTGAACAAATTCCACCACAGCCAGCCCATAAGCGTTCCGCTATCCTCAGCCACAATCACCCTGCCAAACTTTTCCGCAAGCCTGATATTCACATGCTTCACTCCGTATACTCTAACCCATGATCCCGGCACCACTCAATAGCCAGATTCCTGTAATATTCCGCCTGAAAATCATACCACTGCTGTGAAATTCCCATTCTGCCAACCATATCCTTAAATCTCCTGAACGCCCCCCGCCCCTGTATGGCGTATTCCAGTCTGTCCGCCCTCTCACCTTTTAAAGTCTGGATAAATTCTTCCATGATATGATATTCATGAATCTCAAATTTCGTTGGAAGCCTTAAATAACGCCCGGGGTTTTCATCAATTTCATCTTCCAATCCCTCATTATCCAGGCCAGTAGCCAGCTCATCTGCAAGAAACACACTATCCCCTTGTCTTCTGTTATCAAATATTTTTACGTAATCAAATTCTAGTATGATCAAACCTGCCTCTTAACTTGTTTTTTCACAATTTGTAAACGCTATGCCGCTCTTACATTTGTTTTATTAAGTATAGCATGAGAAGTAAAAAGTTTCAGTAATTTTTTACTTATGCCTGAGAGTATCTGTCCCAGATAAAAAGACTTTGTTTTTCCGTCTGCTTTCATTCAAAATAACCATTTTATCTGTAAGTTTTCCAAAGCAGACCGCAGAATTCTCTTCAAACATCTTCTATCACTTCCGGTTAGGCCTTCTCTTTATTTCCAGTAATTTCAAAAAGTCAGGAAACATAGAGGTATCCTGCGGCATGAACATCATCCATTTTCCATCGTGATAGGTGGTTGCCTCATCATAGACTCTCTGAATCTCAGTCCCAAATTCCGCTCTGACAGCTTCAAATTTTTCTCTCTCGGCTTTCCCAAATATAACCATAAAACCAATGCAGTCCTTCCTTGCATAAAGTGCACACAGTGTTTTTCCGCCCCTGCGGTATTTGTACTCATACGTCCATGCTTTGCCGCCGCTGTTCCAGGTACATTCCATCTCATATTTCATGTCAATCGCATCACACAATTTAACCCATATTTCACAAAGCGGAGCTCCAACTAATGCTCTGATTTCTTCAATATCCGGTATTTTTTCCATCATAATCAACCTCTCTTATACTATTTTGGATGGTTCCCTTAGCTTCCAATACCGCTTGTTTTTCCGTCATAAACATTTAATCTTCTGCAGTGCTTCTTCTATGTCCTTTTTCACCAATGGAATCATACTCTCCCGGTAACACTCCGGTTTTGCATGCTGCAGCGCCTCCACAATATCTGCTTTCAGTCCTTCTTTATATTGTGCAATTTCAGGCAGCGCCTGGATACATTGCCTTGCCGTAATCGGCTTTTCATCCATGATATGTTTAAGATATTTATCAACCACTTCATCAATTTTATTGTCCTCATCCCATCTTGCATTCGCCGCAATAAGCTGTAATCCCCGGGTTCTGAAATAGGAATTTTTATCCTCCATCATTTGAATAAAATCATCCAGAAACGAATATACAAAAGCATCCTCCCGGCTCTTTTGTTTCAACACTTTAAGACTTTCATATGCCTTCCTGGAATCCTGCTGACGCAAATCCAAAACCAGATTTTCTATCTCCTGATATACCTTTAAAGTCTTCATCTGCCTGCAATGATCCGCCTCATTCTCTTTTGGTGTCTTGGTCGGATCATCTCGTTCATAGCGGCGGCAGGGAAGTTCGTCACACTGTCCGCAGCAGACAAATTTTTTCTGTTTCCGGCAGCAGTCATAAATATCACAAATACTTTCACCCGTATATTCCAGCCAAAATACCCTTCCTTCTATCTCTTCACATCCCCGGCACCCGTCTGGATAATACTCGCACTCTAAACATATTGTTCCGCAGCAGCTTATTCGCTTTTCCATATGTACTTTCACTCCCTTCTCTCTTTTACCCTCTCTTTTACCTTTACCATACTTTATGCTGGCACTCACTGCACTCGCCGTCATGAATCGAGATAATGCCGCCGCATTCCGGGCAGGTGTATTTTTCTCTCTGTTTATCCAGAAATTCCGTCAATCCCTGTTTATGTACAATCCTGCTGTTTTCTATAAGGCTGGCATAATAACGGGTATTATAGCTTTTTTCCAATAACTTTATCTGCCTGCATGGATAAGAGGGACATTCAAAGCAGTAGGTAAGATTCTGCTCTTTTGCGCAGTCTTTTATTTTACACTTCCTGCAATGCTCCGGTTTTCCCAAATCACTATTCAGGCAGCCTGCACATGGCCTCTTATGATAGCAATGCTTATAACACACGAGACAATTCATTCCACACGGTGCAAACATGGCAGGCTCTATTTTTTCCGGCATTTTCATATTCCCTCACTCCTCCATTATAGAAAAAGGCATGAACACCTATTTAAAATATTTGTCCATGCCCATTCTTGCTCCATCCTGCAGTTTGTTACAGCAATATTTTATCAAAGTCAATATGACAACTGTATGTCATGTTTTCATCTTTTTTACCGCTGTTTCAAAAACCTGCATCCATATCCAATTAAAAACATTCATGCCCTATCAGATAAGATTAAATTTTCTTGCAAACCATACTGTCAAACGATTTCAATGCATCAATATTTCCCGATTGAATATCAGCAATATTCCTGCGGATTCTGTCCGCGGGCCAATTCCACCACTGAATTCTCAGCAATTCAGAAATAATATCATCAGAAAACCTCTTTCTGATTGGTCTGGCCGGGACACCGCCAACAATTGTATATGGCGGAACATCCTTTGTAACTACAGCTCTTGTGCCTATAACAGCCCCGTCTCCAATCTTTACTCCTGAAAGAATCACAGCCTCATATCCAATCCATACATCATTGCCAATGATAATATCGCCCTTGTTGTCCCATGCTGAAGTGATATTTTTCACATCTAAATCCCACTCTTCGAAGAAAATAGGAAAAGTATATGTGGAAAGCGACTTCATTGCATGGTTTGCACTGGTGAATAAAAATTTAGCGCCGCACGCAACAGAACAGAACAGAACTTACCGATTTAAAGTTTGTCACCGTTAATCGGATAATGGTACAACACGTTATTTCCCTGAAAGCCACACGGATCATGCACAAAATCGTTGTATATCGTATAATCGCCCACTTCAATATTCACATTGTTAACAACATTTTTCAAATATACGGTCTGCATATCATTAGAACGCGGATAAATTTTATCTTGCGGAATCATCTTAAATACCTCCTGAAATTATTATTGGTTTACTCGACAATTCCGCTCAATACAATGCATCGTTTCACCTATATCACCTCTCCGATTTTCATTTTTCAATTTTTACAGCTTCAAAATCAACACTCATCAAAATAATTCTGCAGTTTTTCTACAAATTGTCCTATATGCAGACCATCCACAAAAGAATGATGTGCCTGAACAGAAACCGGTATCATTGTCCGTCCATCTTTTTCATAATACTTTCCCCAATCAAAAAGAGGGGTTGCATTGTCTTTCTTCCCCGCATTCGTATGCGAAATATGCGTATATGTAACCCAAGGCATAGGAGAACATTGGAACACATCATTTCCCAAGGGACCTGTAAAATATTCTTTCTGTTCATCTGCTGTCTTTAGCGCCAATTCACAGTATTCTTTCAAATCATCTATAAACGGAACATTCACTACCTTAAACAGCTCCGTCTCTTTATTCAGGTATGTAAATGCAGTATCAATCCTGTCAAATAACACTATCTGTCCATCTGCAAACCGATAGCGGAACGCCTCAATTTCATTCGCACATTTACAAACTGCATATACCATAGCCATTGTAAAGGAAAGCCCCTGCTCTTTAACAGTATGTCTAAAGTTTGTAATATCCGCTTCAAATGTCACACAAAATGCAGGTTCGATACTATTCCTGAAAACCATACAATGCATTGCCCTGTTCCATGTTTTTTCATCAATTACCTTGTATTGATTAGACATAGCTTTTGCCTCCTAAATTTAAATTATGATATGATAAGTTCAGTTTACTATATTTTTGGTAATGAGTCTATAGTAAGAGGGGTTTTTAATCTGCTTTTGGTCTCAAGTATGCTGATGGGTATGAATATTCTCGTGCGCGAATCTGAACCGTTATTCCGGAAGCATTTTTACCGTAATATACAGGATTATTCTTCTATTAACTCAATAAACGAGCTGATTTACTGCAAATAATGTCACAGTCCCTACATTCAATAAAGCATTCAACAAAATTTTTTTGAATAAGATAGTTTTACCTGCCAGACTTAATCTGTCTCGTTAAAGAATTAAAAGTTTTATGTCATACAGAAATAACTTCTTTTGAATCATTTCTATATTAAATAATATCAGAAGTCAAATATGAGGCAAAGGAAAATTCATATTCATTAATTTTATCTAAAAGTGAATTAATGCTGATTAGAAACTGTATAATATGATTATATTCATCGTCCATGTTAATTTCTATAAAATGATTATCACATTTATAATCTGCTTCATCTACTATATGATGTGGAAAATCCCATATTATTGCATCATCATTTTTTAACTCAGATCCTTTTATAATAGACGCAAACTTTTTTAATACATCTGTATCTGTTAATTTATATGAAAAAAATCCATCATGTAAACTCAAAATCACATTATGCCTGTACTTTACTTCTGAAATATCCTTATAAACCTCATCGAAATCAATTTCTGTAAAGTTAAAAGATAACTTATTACATATTAAAAATGTAAAAATTTCATTACATTCATCAAATTTATTTAATTGAGTTATTGATGATTTAGATCGTTCATCAAGCAACATTTTATTTTTTGAAAGTTTTATTAAAGCATCTGAGAACTCTTTTTTATCAAGAGTTGATTTTACTTCACCAATACCTTTTACAATCTCAATAGGGAAAAATTTACATATGCCGTTATCTATTAATGGAATAGTATTATTTTTATACATTACAATATCACATTGTGTGCTAACACTATTGTTTGAGGTAATTAAAAAACCATCGGAAATATTGATACTTTTATTACTTGTATACATTAATAACTCTTTTGCAGCTCTTTCCTTATACATCCCGTACTCTAATGGATGGAATATTTTATCTTTTCTAGTAAAGATATTATTTGCAACATCTCCAAAAGTACTAGCAAAAACATCTATTTTTTGCTCTATTATATTCTTAAAAATTTCACTAGCCATAATTTACTTTCCCTTTAGTTTATTGGTAAAATCTTTTCGTCACATCATCTTTTTGATAGCACTCTCCGCATCAATTCCATACATCGTCTTTTTACCTGTTATATCAGGCCCGTCACCCTAAATCTCACTACACTATTCAACTTTTCCATACCCGATAATATGGCTATGAGGGAATAGGTCCACTCCCATCGTCTTGACATCGTTTTTCCTTGGACACTCCGTATCCAGTTATCCAAAATTTCGAACAACTCAAACTGCAGATATAAAGAATTTCTTTACAACTGATGAATGTGGCGTATTCTGAACTATTCAGCAAACCCGAATGGTTCAAATAGCATCTGTACTGTTATGAACCATTCAAATTTTCCGAAGAGTTCGCTTTTACTTCTTTTTACTCTTTTGCTCCAATTGCTTTATGCTATCCAAATAGTCCTGCTCCACACTACTGAGTGTTTTGGCTCTGTATTTTTTGTATTCTGTCTGTGCTTTGTCCATCGCCTGATTGTGACTGATGCTTCCATTTCCAAAATGTAAATTAACCTATGCATTACTCTTGAGATTTACTCTCATACCAATCATTTGGCACGAGGTTTTTGTCAATTGGCCACCAGTTTTCACGAATGTATTTTTTGTAGAATTCCTTATCTTTATTTGGTTCCGCATGGTCAACAATAATAACCTGCAGCTTTCCTTTCATCTCCTCTGTACGTCTAATTATAAACTGGTACATTTTATTGACTTCGTTCCAGTCAATATTCTTTTCATCCAACTCTGAAGGAAAGTAAACCTGCGAAGGTTGATCAAGAAATATAAAACTTGGAACAGGACGATTTGCCATAATAAAGAACTGTTGTAACGCAAAATAAGTAATAAGGTGAACTCCTACCCAGTTTGAACCGCTACCTAATTGTTTTAACGGCACTGGCCTTTCTGGTTTATCCACTATAACAGTAACTTTATTTAAATCAAGCCGGTATGGATTATCGCAATGTTCAAGTTGCAATTCTTCAGCCCAAGCTGTCATATTACCTTGTATGCGAGAAAGAACTGACTGTTTTCGCTCCTCAACAGAATCTCTATCAAGAATACTATCTATTTCAGTGAGACGATCTTCAATTTTTTTAATCACTTGCTCTTGCTTCTCTGATTCCATATCAGCCTCAACGCTTTCAACCCATAAGCTAATTCTCCCGACAACCTTGGCTCGCCTAGCATTTAAATCTTGTAGGCGTTTTTTGTCATCATCCTGCCTGTATAACCCATCAATTTCAACCTCAAATGTCCGAAGTATCTCTTGTTTTTTCTCACGTTCCTGCTCCAAATCAGAAATAAAAGAGCGTAACTTAGGCTGTTCACGCGTAACATTTGCAATCGACTTGTCTAAATTTTTGATAGAGGTTTTTATCATTTCCACGCTAGGGAGCGGTTGTTCCAGCTTTCCAGAACATAACGGACACTTTTCTGGTTCAAAATTTAGTTGCTCAAAAAGTCCAATTGACTCCAGTCTTACCTTCTGGTGCTTGGCTTCTCCAGAATATCCTGTTGTCTCTCCAACAAATCTTTTGGCATTCTCAATATTAATGCTAATCTCATCGCAATCTTCCTGTATCTTCTGCAGTTCACTTTGCAAAAAAGTGAGGCGATCCATTGCATTATTGGATTCCACCTTGCTTGGAGTCCAGCTCATAGCATCTTGTAATACGGCATACATTGCATGATAATCTTGATAGTCAACCGATGTTAAACTATCAATAAGACCAACTTGACGGGCCTCCTCAATCAGGGAAACTGCTCTTTCAAAACCTCCGCCCATTAAATAACGATTTTCTTCAAGTTTTCGCTTTTCTAATACTAGTTTTCGTTTTAGCAATACTCTTTCGTTTTCAAGTGCCAAGGCTTCTTCGCTAACGGCTCCTAAAAAATATGGCAAAGTATCTTTAATCGCTTGGGTAATGAAGTCATCAGATTGGTGGTGAAACAGAAAATTCTTTGCAGCAATTTCATCTTGACCTTGAAAACAATAGTATAATGCATGTCTAATATTAGCAGCCAGCGGTAAGCGACTTTGTCCTTCAGGTGGTATATTTAGATTTTCTGATATTCCCAGCCTACTCGTTAGTGCCTGTTCAATTCCAGCAACATTTGTATTAGATAAAAAATTGAGTTGTTCAGGAACCTCTATTTTTTCTCCAACTTCAATGTAACAAAATTTTGTTGTTTGCTGTCCTTTATCTGGGTTTTTACGTGCCACAAATACACGTTCACAATCAAACTGAAGCAAAATCCCATACCACGATGCATTATCACGAACAACACCATCTGCGATATTGCAAGAGTCCCCTCCTAAGCAATAATCTATGATATCTCCCACTACAGATTTTCCTGATTTTGATCTTCCTGTAATAATATTTACCTGACCCAATACGAAAGGAAGATGCCGCACTTTTCCATTGTAACCATATAGCACAAGTTCACGTATCTGCATTATGGTCTCACCCCCAATTCAACATATATTGTCTCTACTTTTCCAGCCCCTGCAAACCATTTAGCTATATGTTCACTCTTTTTTATGCACTCTGTTACTTCATCATCTACAAATTTGGTTTTGCTTAAAGACCGTGCACTTGCTGGTGCCTCTAACTCTCCATTTGGAGTTAAAAGTATTTTTTCTGTTTGCAAAAGAAATTCGATAGATTCATTTGTAATCGGAACCAATTCTTTTGCTCTTTGGGGAAAGTCAATTAACAATTGTGGATACTTCTGAACCCATAATAGCAATTGTGTACGGCTATTTATACAACTTCTGGTTCCTTTGTGAAGTACAAGAGGCAAAACCAAGTAAATAAGTGGAAACGGAAATGCACGATTTGTTTTCTCACCATAAGTCTTAATTGTTGTATACAATAATCTCCCGCAGAACGCCGGATTTAGGAGATAGGCCACCTCATGTGCTCTTATTTTCCAGCTTTTCACTTGTAACCACCTCCCTTTAATTATTCAATAGTTCCTTGAGGCGATCATAAAAATCTTTATGCCACCCTACTCTAAGTTGATTTGCTAGAATGTGATAACTACCACGCATTACAAAAGCCTCTTGACATTTTGGACGAATTCTTATATCTTTCTTCTCGATATCAGTAAAAAGCTTGCGACCCTCTCTAATTTTCTCATCTTCGGTCACACCCGCATATTCCATCAACTCATCTTCCATTGAAGCAAAAGAATGCTCCCATTCGTCAATTAATCTTTCTTCATATTTACCTAACTCATTTATATAAAGAAGATCATTTCTAATCCAATTAGCCCTTTGTCTAAATGCACGATAATAGTCTCTTAGTGCCATCTGCATCCGACGGCTTCCTATTGAAATCAGTTTAAGCTGCTCGTAAAAAATCTTTTCATCTGCGCCCAAATCACTTTCTTTGAAATCTCCCACATCAAAAATATCAATTGGAAGATTTTCATCGGTGTATTCTTGACTTATGGATACTATAAACGACCTCACTTGATTTTGAGTAACAAATATAGGATTGTCTGAACAGAGAGCCTCAATCGCTTTCTTATACCACCAGCCTTCCAGACGTTCACATATTGAATCTTCATATTTGGGGATGCAACTATAGCGTATTTGCTTGCGAAATGTTTTCTCAACGTCAATGATATTACTTGCATTATCAATAATATAAATTTGACTAAGTAACTTTTTCAGGGTATTTTCATCTGTTTTTGAAAAAGCCTCATAGTACTTTTTATGTTCCTTATTTTCTGATTTGTCAGAAACACTTTTTAATTTCTGATATGCATTATCCGCATTTCTTTTATCGTTGTTTTTTTAAAAGTCTGAGGCTGCCTCATCAGGTGCAACGGCTGTCGTAATTATTAAAAATTTTGTTTCATTAAGCATATCTGGGATTTTGGTAATTGTATCAATCCAAACCTTTAACGTTCTCCACAAGTCAGTACTTGCATCTGTAAGATTTCCATGCTTTTGCACATGGTGCTTTAACTGTATCAACTGCCTTGGTTCTCCATCCTGACTAAAAGCAACATCGTCAAATTTTTCGATGCTTATTTGAAAATCAGGATTTTCATCATCCAGTAATAAAGCTAAAGCATATCGAACCTGATATAAATAGCCTATCATCTGTTCAGAAGCTTGGTGTTTCGACATTGGAAGACCTCCTCTCCACTTTTTTACAATTATATCACAATATCAACAATTGTCACATCTCATTTGGTAGAAATGCGATGGTTTTGTTACACGGAATCTTCACCTTCTCGATTAGATTTCTCAATCAATTTGCTGCTTATTGGCAATTCTGATTTGTTCAGCACACAGTTCGCGCATCACCATTATGACATTGCCCCAGTTTATTCCGCTGCATAGAAGAATTTATTCTGATAAGTAACCAAAACCTCTGCAGTATAGGACTATTCTCCACTTCATCCATAACTTCTGGCAGATGGTTTTCTGTACTCTGTTTACGAGTTGTTGCAAGCAACGCATCATGCATCACGGTTTGGTCTAATGTTTTCCGTAAAGCTGATACAGAACATTAACATCATAAAAATCTCTCATCCGTGTATTGGTAACTGCCCGAGTGATAATGGATTCTAGCTTCTCAGCCAGAACCGTTTCCAGATTATGCGCAATAATGTCAATGGTGCGATCCTCCAGCATGAATTTGAAATGGTATCGGACTTCTCTTGGTGTAATCGCATTGCCGGTGGATATATATTTTTTAGAAGAGAAATGCGTTCCAGAAAACACTCCAACATATAATTCTTCACTAAAATCTGTGCATCCGCAGATTTTTCTTTTGACAGGTTGCGGATCAAATCCTTCAGTTGTCATGCTGTCTTTATCATAAGAGTACCTCCATTATTTTCACGGTAGTGTCAAAGACTACCTCACTTTTCATAAAAAAATACCGTAAAATTATAAGGAGGATGATACTATGGGAGAATTACTAACACGAAAAAGAGGAAAAACCCGGGAATACAGCTTCGAGGGTGCCCGAGTTGATGGAAAACGCAACCCTATTTCAAAAGTCGGCTTCCGCACCAGAGCGGAAGAGTGTTTACCCCATCAACGATCTCTGTGTCCGATTATATGGATTACTGATTTGAAAATTATGTAAAAAAGCATCTCTCTTATAACACCCAGAGAGATTATGAAAGTAAAATCCGTATCCATATTAAGCCTGTTTTGGGTAAGTATCGTCTCGCGTCCCTGGAACCCGACATTATACAACTTTGGGTGGATGATCTGAAGGTTAAAAAGGGGCTGTCAAAGAGCATGATTAAAAATTCACTTACCTGTCTGTCCGGCGCTCTGAATTATGCTGTACAGCCATGTAAATATATTAAATATAATCCCTGTGATTATGTAAAAATCCCTAAAATCCCGGTAGACAAGAACGCACAGACTAAGACAGATTATATCCTGTCTCTGGATGAGTGGGAGACCATCCTTGCACGTTTTGCAGGTACACATTTTTATCTGCCTTTAATGTCAGGATTTTATGCTGGTTTACGTTTGGGGGAAAGTTATGGGATAGATTTACTTGAAGATGTCGATTTTGAAAATAGCACCCTTTCTGTAAACCACCAAATGCAGATGCAAAACAAAAATTGGGTGCTGTGTAATCCTAAATTTGATTCTTTTCGAACTATAAAGATTGGGCCTGAACTACTAAATGCACTTAAAAAAGAAGTTACCAGCCGTAAGAAAAATATGCTTAAATACGGGCCTTATTATCTAAAAACTTATCTTGCTGACGATGGAACAATAACCCAGGCCAGGGCTGATATTATCGTCCCCTATAAGGAGATATGGCCAGCTGCTGTAAAAGAGAGTGGTGAGCTGACTACAACCGATACTTTTAAATACTGTGTACGCGTGATCCATGATTCATTGAATAACCCTTTGTTCCACCATCATTGCCTGAGGCATACTCATGGGACCATTCTCGCCGAAAATGGAGCCTGGCCGCGGACTGTTATGGAACGTCTGGGGCACAAGGATATC
The DNA here is from genome assembly GCA_003148945.1 of Murimonas intestini. Lineage (GTDB taxonomy): Bacteria > Bacillota > Clostridia > Lachnospirales > Lachnospiraceae > Murimonas > Murimonas intestini. The sequence goes on from QGGY01000006.1 coordinate 342,217, forward strand.
AAGACCACTTTGGAAAGATATGTCTTCAATACAGAAAAGCTCCAGAGCGATGCTGTTGACATTTTTGAAAAAGCTGTAAGATGATTTTGCCTACCCAATTAAAAAAGGGTAGGCAGCTGGTAGGCAAATCACTACTTTTATCGTCTGTATCCTTAGTAAGCAAGCTTATTTACGGGCTAAAAGGCACACCGTCTCCACATGCGGTGAAACGCTTGTATTATACTACATGGCAAAAAGGGTTATTGTATAAGCATGGTGGGGTAAATTTCTTCGTTTATTTACCCTGCCTACCCCTTTTGAATAAAAATCACCCCTTTATGAAAACATTTACCCCCTTTAATAAATTTCCTGCAAAAATTGCACATCGCTAAAATATAATGTTATTTTCCGTTTTCCTTATCATATTCCAATGCTTGGTATTCTCTCTGTAATTCCTGCAACAACTCTTCTTCGCTTGGCAGATATAACTTATACTTTGATGCAAAAATCTGTGTTTCATTTTCTGGCAACGTATACTTAACTACAGATTCACTTTTATCCGCACACAATACAATTCCTATTGGAGGATTATCTCCTTCATTCATTAATTCACGTTCATAGTAATGTACATACATTTGCATCTGCCCTAAATCTTGATGTGTCAAATCTCCAATTTTCAAATCAATTAACACAAAGCATTTCAAGATGTAGTTGTAAAAGACAAGGTCTATTCGGAAATGCCGTCCATCAAATGTAATCCTCTTTTGTCTGGCAACAAAGGAAAATCCCCTCCCCAATTCTAAAAGGAACTTCTGCAAATGAGTTATCAATGCTTCTTCTAGATCGCTCTCATAAAAATCATTATTCGGACTCAATCCCAGAAACTCTAATACATATGGGTCACGGATAATATCTTTTGGCACTTTTGCAGGCTCTAATTTTTGAATTTCTTCCGAAACTTCCTTTTTATTCTGGCTGGAAAGCAGCCTTTCATAGAAGAACGAATTGATTTGCCTTTCTAACTGCCGCGTACTCCAATTTGATTTTACTGCCTCTTCTATATAAAACTGACGAGCATTTTCATTTTCCACTCGCATAAGCAGGCGATAATGTGTCCAACTCAATTCGTCACGCAGTGCGTGACGAATTGGAAACGTCAAATAAAACTGCCTCATATATTTGAGATTTGTTGGCGTAAAACCTTTCCCAAAATCTATTGTCATCTGTTTCGATAACTCTGCTATTAGTCTGGTACCATATTCAGCTTTCTCATAACCATCCTGCTGTTCCACAATACTTTTTCCTATATCCCAGTATGCCTCCACCATTGCAAAGTTTGCTGTTTGATATACTTTATCTCTGGCTTCCGAAAGAATACATTTTATTTGTTCATAAAATTTCTGTTCCATAAAACTCCTTCCATTTAACCACTTTTATATGTTAAACCATTCCTTTATAAATAAATCACCAACACAATTAGCCATTGAAAGGTCATCTAATCCAAGAAAAATATTCACATTTGTTTCAATGGCTACTGTTTCTTTAAAAGTTTTATCTCTTTCATCTACCCCGTTTATTATGAAACCTAAATCAATTCGTTTTATAATTTGATCTTTTAAATAATCTGCTATATATTCATACTTTGTATATTCAAAATAGACTTTATCTATTTCCTGATATATTCTTGCTGATACAATATTGGGCTCAATATAGATACCATATTTTTTTACTAATTGGGGTAAAATTTCAATAGCTGAATATTTATCATTTGCTTTGTAATATGGCTTCTCTTTTTCATCATTCATTATTTCTATAACTTTCTCAATAGATACTTCAAAAAACTCTCTTTTAGAACTCACTCTGTAAATAGCCAACTTATTATGTATAGTCTTTTCAAATTCTTCGTAATGACGAACATAAATTTCATAAGCTACTATAAAAGGGGTAGGAATGGCTGTAGTATTAGATAACTGTTTGGCTCTTTTTTCAGCTCCGAATGTTGTACTTCCTATTTTAAGCAGCCCTTTTAATGAATCATTACGTAGAATATAAACATATCCTTCTTCCATTTTGATTCTTAGTTTTCCTCCAAAAATTTTAATTATTGCTAAGTTCAATTTAATGTATTTTAATCAATCCATCAAAGCGAAGTACCCTATTTTTGTCATAAGTAGGTCATTTGCTTCAGAGTATACCTTTTGCTAAAAAGTATAGGTTTTGCCCCGTGGTTCATTTCAACGAAATAAATTACTTTTCTCATATTCACATGGCGTTACCCCATCCCCACATCCGAGGAAACTTATCCATCTCACTTTTCGTTAAAACACAACTTCATTTTCCTCATATAATCCCGCAAACGCCCGTAGAATCAACCTTTCCGCACGAGAAGCGTGACGGTTTCCACATGCACCGTCTCCCCAAACTGGTCCACCCCCCTGCACCGCCGCAGCTCATACCCCCTGTCACAGAGATACCTCAAATCCCGCGCCAATGTAGCGCTGTCGCAGCTTACGTACACCACCTTTTCGGGCGCCATCTGCACAATTGTTTCAAGGAGGCTCTCGTCGCACCCTTTTCTTGGCGGGTCTACCACGATCACGTCGGCTGTGATGCCTTCTTCCCTATACTTACGAGGAAGTACCTCTTCTGCTTTGCCTACGTAAAATTCTGCGTTGTGTATCCCGTTTATCCTTGCATTGTTCCTGGCGTCTTCGATGGCTTCGGGTACTATCTCTACACCGTATACTTTCCTTGCTTTCTCAGCCAGGAACAGAGAGATAGTTCCGATGCCGCAGTACAGATCCCACACAGTCTCGCCTCCTGTCAGGCCGGCATATTCCAGGGCCTGTCCGTACAGCTTCTCTGTCTGTACAGGATTGACCTGATAGAAGGAAAGCGGTGATATCTGATACTTGACATCTCCAATATAATCTTCGATATATGTCTGGCCCCACAGGCTGATAATTTCCCTGCCCAGGATCACATTTGTCTTTTCCATATTTACGTTCAGGCTGATGCTTGTCATTCCCGGGATCTGGCAGAGGCTTTCTGTCAGTTTGTCTTTATGGGGGAGAACTTTGCCGTTAATGATGAGGCACACCATGATCTGTTTTGTCCTGAACCCGTATCTTGTCAATATGTGGCGTACCAGGCCTGTCCCGGTTTCTTCATTATAAGGCTCTATGGCGTATTCCTCCATGAAGGAAAGTACCTTTTCCAGTATGATCTCATTTTCAGGCACACCCAGGATACATTTTCTATTATCTATAATGCTGTGGGTACGTCCCGCATAGAATCCTGCTACCAGTTTTCCCTCTTTATTTCTTCCCACAGGGAACTGGGCTTTATTTCTGTAACCGAACGGATGCTCCATGCCAATTATCGGCTCCATAGGGATCTCCTCAAATTTGCCAATACGCCTGAGATGATTTGCTATCTTATTCTCTTTGAATTCTAACTGTTTTTCATAGCTCATGGACTGCAGCTGACAGCCCCCGCACTGCCTTGCCACTGGGCAAGCCGGTGTCACCCGGTCTGGTGACGGCTCAGTCACCTCCATCAGCCTGGCATATCCATATGTTTTCTTCATTTTCATGACAAGTGCCTGCACTGTATCACCAATTACCGCGTCCTTTATAAAAAGGGTAAAACCTTCGGCTCTGCCGATGCCTTCCCCATCATTTCCCATATCTTCGATTTTAACCTGTACAATGTCGCCCTTCTTCAGCATACTTTCTCTTCCTCTCACTTCCTGTATTCCTAAGCCTGTTTGAAAATTTATTCCCTGAAACTGTTTGCCCTGCTTTGCGGTATACTGCTCATTTCACAGTGAACATTTTTTCAAACATCTCCCAACTTTAAATTTTATTTTTAACTTATTGAGCCTATTGATATGAACGGCCATTCCGCCGCTGTTCTCTTTATTTTAAAGCATATTTGAAAAGCTGTGAAGCCAGAAAATAATTATTTCTTCTGCCCTCACAGCTCATCCTGATTCCAAATATTCAATTCCTTGATGCCAGGATCAATAGGTCATACGATTGCATGCTCCTAAATACTGGTCTTCCGAATGTTCGATTCAAACAGCCTGTTATATCCAAGCCAGTCTGTGTTGTCGCCGCCGCTGGCGAGAGCTTCTTTGAAGGTCTCCATCTTTGCGTCTGTGTTGTCGGCAAAGTTCAGGGCCAGGGCCTCTGCGAGGGCCGGTTTCTTTGGGGAACCGTATTCCAGCTCACCGTGATGGGCCAGGATGCAGTGCTTCAGTTCACTGGAAAGCTTCTTGGGGAACCCGGGTATCCTGCGGATGCTGGCACCCACAAGCTCAACTCCCATGACGATGTGTCCCAGCAGCTGCCCGTCGTCCGTATAATCGTTTTCCGGGAAAGCTGACAGTTCGCGAATCTTGCCAACATCATGAAATGCTGCTGCTGTATACAGCAGATCTCTGTTTAAGAAGGAGTACTGGTTCGCATAGTATTCGCACAGCTTCATCACATTCAGCGTATGTTCCAGGAGGCCGCCCACGAATCCATGGTGTACACTCTTTGCGGCTGAGTGGAATTTAAAAGCCTTGATAAAGTTCTCATTAGTTACAAAGTAACTGTCAGTCAGCTGCTTCAGGTACGGATCCTGTATCTGTCCAATGAGCTGGAGAAGCTCCTGGTACATTTCATCAATATCCCTGTGGCTGACAGGAAGGAAATCCGCCGGCTCATACTCACCTTCATTTGCCTTGCGGACTCTTTTGATGTTCAGCTGAAGCGCTCCCTGGAAGCTTGTCACGTCTCCCACCACATATACATAATCCAGGACTTCAAAATCATCTATGCCCTGGGAATTGGGCTCCCATATCTTGGCGTCCAATGTGCCTGTTTTGTCCTGAAGGATCACATTTTCATATGATTTCCCGTTCTTTGTAACTGCTGCCTGTCTGAATTTGCACAGATAGATATCTCCTACCCGTTCTCCTTCTCTTAATGTCTCAATAAACTTCATTTCTTCCTCCTCTTAATCCTACAGACACTTTTTATTTCCGTAAGCAACGAGCCAAAGTCAGGCTTGCCTGACCTTGGCGCTGCTAAGAGCCGCTGCTGCGCTCTGGAGCGTGTTTTAAAAATGCTCTAACGTGCCCCTACCGTAATATCCTTTGTCATCTCCACATACCCGTCCGGTCCCTGGCGCATCAGCGTTATTTTAAGTACATCTTCTGACTTATGCCTGCGGAGCACTTCCACATAATCATCCATATTTTCTATATCTGTACCCTGTATCGCAGTGATGACGTCAGCAGTCCTGATCCCGCAGTACATGGCGGGTGAATCCACCTCCACGCTCTTTACGTAAAGGCCTTTCGGCATGTCAAGCTCTTTTGCCACGCTGTCCGTGACCTCTTTGCCCACTATGCCCAGATACTGTATCTCACTGTCGTTTGAGAGTGTCTCTATCAGCCACCTGAGCTCTGAGATACAGATGCCTGATACAGTGATCTGTTCATTTTCTTTATAAAAATCCTGAGAAATTATTCCTATGATCTTGCCGTCCAAGTCCAGTATGATCCCGCTGCCGTTGGAGCTGCCGATCATATCTGTGGTGATCACGTTGTAACAGCAGTCAACTGCCGGCGTCTCTGTCATGGAAGTGACCATGCCAAATGCTATGGAGTTGCTGTATCCCAGCGGGCTCCCCACTGCGATGACGGGATCGCCTTTGCTGATATTCTGGGAGCTCCCCAGTTCAGCTATCTTTATCTCAGACTTCATGTCAGCGGGAAGGGCGCTGAAGGCCACCCGGACAATTGCCAGGCCTGTCTCCGGATCTCTCTTCTGAAGAACAGCCTCAGCTGTACATCCGTCCGGGAATGTAACCAGAGTCTTTGAGGATCCGTCCAGGGTACGCCACTCTGTCAGAATATAAATATTTAAGCCTGTAGTCGCTACAATCAGCCCGGAGGACTGTATATCGCTGCCGTATACATCATCAAAGAGATTCGCGTTTTCCTGAAGACCAGTCACAGTCACCACTGATTTAGATGCTTCACCTGCCACCTCGGCAAGTTTTCCGTACAGCATCTTGTAATCTTCTATTTCCATTCCCTTTTTCTCCGGCTCTTCCTGTTCTCCGCCAGACTCTGTATTTTCAGTCTGCCCATGCGTCCCGGCCGCCCCCGATGTCTCTGCAGGAGCCTTGCTTTCCGGCTCCGTTTCCTTTGCTGGCGGCTCCGTCTTGGTTTCCTTTGACGTCTGCTCTGTCTCTGCTTTGTTTACTGCCGGTTCTGTATCATCATCGCCTGCTGGACTCTCTGACTCGGCTTGCTTAGTTGTGGGCTCTGCCGAATGCTCTGTCCTGGGCACAGTTGTCTCAGACACGTCTTCTGGAGGCCCTGCCGTCCCCTTCTCTGTCACAGACGCACTCTCTGTCTCAGGCGCACCTTCTTTCACAGGCGCACTCTCTGTCTCAGACATGTTCTCTGTCTCAGGCATGCTCTCTGTCTTAAGCGCGCTCTCCGTCTCAGCTGCACTCTCTGTCTCAGATTCCGATTCCTCCGGGAGTATCACGATCTGCGTCTGGGGCTCCGGATTGCCAAACTGTTTTTCGGCCCAGGGCTTTACGATTGCAAAGGTCACCCCTGCCACTCCGCCAAATACTACTGCGCAGCCGATTCCCGTCATCATCCTGGCAAACCATTTCTTTTTATAAAAAGGCCTTGTCTTTATCTGCTCATTTATAAAATCAAATTCTTTCTTCTCCTGTTTCGCCATAGTGTAATTCCCCTTTTCACACAATACCCGGTTATTTTAGCAGATATATATGAACATTCTATGAATTTGGACAAATTTCATGTTTCCATTTCCTCTATTATAGGTTAAAATATAAGGATAGCAGTGACTGTCCGTTACAGACCCATTTCGGCCGGTTGCAGTTTTGTTATGCACAAAAAACTACAAGCAGACAGTAACAGTATAAGGAATGGTTTACACTATGAATGAGAAAGCATTAAAAACATTAGAATATACAAAAATCATCAGCCAGCTCACAGAGTTTGCCGGCTCCGTACCCGGCAAGGAGCTCTGTAAAAATCTGCTGCCCTCCTCCGACTTGGGTGAGATACAGCAGATGCAGAAGGAAACAAGTGATGCCTTATCCAGGATCTACCAGAAGGGAAGTATTTCTTTTTCAGGCGTAACTGATGTACGCGGCTCCCTGAAGCGCCTGGAAATAGGCAGTATTCTGAGCATTGAAGAGCTGCTGCGCATCTGCAGGCTTCTGGAAACATGCAGCAGGGTGAAGGCATTCTCCAGGCGTGAGAATGCGGAGGAAGCGCCGGACAGCCTTGACGGGCTGTTTGAGGAGCTGCAGCCTCTGACTCTGCTGTCCAGTGAGATCCGCCGCTGTATCGTTTCTGAGGAGGAGATCAGTGATGATGCCACCCCGGCGCTCAGACAGATCAGGCGCTCTATCAAACTGACAAATGATAAGGTCCACAGCCAGTTAAGTTCCATGGTAAATGGTTCTATGAGAACTTATCTTCAGGATGCAGTTATTACAATGAGGAATGGGCGTTACTGTATCCCAGTCAAATCAGAGCACCGGGGACAGGTCTCAGGTATGATCCATGACCAGTCCTCCACAGGTTCCACCATATTTGTGGAGCCTATGGCTGTAGTAAAGCTCAATAATGAGCTTCGTGAACTGGAGCTTAAGGAGGAAAAGGAGATCGAGGTCGTTCTCTCCAATCTGAGTGAACGTGCCGCTGAGGAATCAGAGGCCATTCTGGAGGATCTGAAGCTGCTTACAAAACTGGATTTTATCTTCGCCAGAGCCCAGCTTTCAAAATCCTACAATGGTTCAGAGCCTGATTTTAACGACCAGGGCATTGTCAATATCAAAAAGGGACGCCATCCCCTGCTGGATAAGCATAAGGTGGTACCCATCGATATCCGCCTGGGCGATGATTTCAACCTGCTCATCATCACAGGACCAAATACAGGCGGCAAGACAGTCTCCCTGAAAACAGTGGGGCTGTTTACCCTGATGGGACAGGCAGGGCTTCATATCCCGGCCTTTGACCATTCCAGGCTCTCTGTATTTGAGGAGGTTTTTGCTGACATCGGGGATGAGCAGAGCATTGAGCAGAGCTTAAGTACGTTTTCTTCCCACATGACAAACATTGTCTCTATCCTGAAGCATGTAAATGACCATTCCCTTGTTCTTTTTGATGAGCTGGGCGCAGGCACAGACCCCACAGAGGGCGCAGCTTTGGCCATCGCTATCCTCTCCAGGCTTCACAGGGAGAATGTCCGTGCCATGGCCACCACACATTACAGCGAGCTGAAGGTATTTGCACTGACAACACCAGGCGTGGAGAACGGCTGCTGTGAATTCAGCGTGGAGACGCTCCAGCCTACGTACCGCCTTCTTATCGGTATTCCAGGCAAGAGCAACGCTTTCGCCATCTCTGAGAAACTGGGGCTGCCTAAAGCTGTCATTGAGGAGGCCAGAGAACAGATCAGCGAACAGGATGAGAGCTTTGAGGACCTGTTAAGTGACCTGGAGCACAGCCGTGTGACCATCGAGCAGGAGCAGGAAGAGATCAGGCGCTACAAATCCGAGATCGAAGGTCTGAAAAAACAGCTTGAATTAAAGCAGCAAAAGCTGGAAAACAGCCGTGAAAACATTCTGAGGGAGGCCAATGAGCAGGCTCTTGCCGCACTGCGTGAAGCCAAAGAATTTGCAGATACTACTATCAAGAACTTTAACAAATTCGGGAAAGCCAACATCTCTGCCAGAGAGATGGAACTGGAACGCAGCCGTTTAAGAGAAAAGATGTCAAATGTGGAAAAGAAGCTGGCTGATAAAAAAGCGCCGGCCCCCAAAAAAGAACTGAAGCCAAGGGAGCTGAAAATAGGCGACAGCGTAAAGGTCCTGAGCCTGAATCTGAAAGGTACGGTGAGCACACTTCCTAATGCAAAGGGCGATCTGTTCGTGCAGATGGGCATACTCCGCTCCCAGGTGAACATCAAAGACTTGGAGCTCCTGGATGAACCCTCTGTCACAGGACCGGGACTTTCCAAAACAGGAACCGGCAAGATCAAAATGTCCAAGTCCTCCTACGTGGGGACAGAGATCAACCTGCTCGGCAAGACGACAGACGAAGCTATCGCTGAGCTGGACAAATATCTGGACGATGCATATCTGGCACACATCCCCCAGGTAAGAGTAGTACACGGCAAGGGTACAGGGGCTCTCAGAAAAGCCGTCCACGCCTACCTGCGCCGTGCCAAAAATGTAGCAAACTACAGGCTTGGCGAATTTGGAGAAGGTGACGCGGGAGTTACGATCGTGGAATTCAAATGACATAATATAGAAGACAAAATGCGGGAGGTTTATTATGGTTGCCAGACAAAAAATTATGATTGTCGATGATGACAATAACATTGCGGAGCTGATATCCCTTTATCTTACTAAGGAATGCTTCGACACAAAGATTGTAAATGACGGTGAGGAGGCTTTAAGAGAATTCGATTCCTTTGCCCCGAACCTGCTGCTGCTGGATCTGATGCTGCCCGGAATAGACGGCTACCAGGTCTGCCGTGAGCTGCGCCAGCGCTCAAATGTGCCCATTATCATGCTCTCGGCCAAGGGCGAGATTTTTGATAAGGTGCTGGGGCTGGAGCTGGGTGCAGATGATTACATGATCAAGCCATTTGATTCCAAGGAGCTGGTTGCAAGGGTAAAAGCTGTGCTGCGCCGTTTCCAGCCGGACAAGCCTGCCAACAAGCCCTCCGGCAGATATGTGGAGTATCCGGACCTGATCATCAACCAGACGAATTACTCTGTAATATACAAAGGGGAATCGGTGGACATGCCTCCAAAAGAGCTGGAACTGCTTTATTTTCTGGCCTCCTCCCCAAACCAGGTATTTACAAGGGAACAGCTCCTTGACCATATCTGGGGATATGAATACATTGGGGATACCAGGACCGTGGATGTCCACATCAAAAGGCTGAGGGAGAAGATCAAGGATAACGAACACTGGGCACTGTCCACTGTCTGGGGAATCGGCTATAAGTTCGAGGTGAAGAACTAGATGAAGAAGACACTGTACTTAAAATTCCTGGCTGCCTACATCTGCTTCGGAGTCTTAAGTTTTATAGCTGTAGCCACTTTTTCTTCCAGGCTGCTCCAGAACCATCTGATCAAGGCAAAGACTGAATCCATGTACAAGGAGGCAAATACCGTGGCAAGCGGGCGCCTTGTCCAGTCCTATAAGAACACGTCCTCCACTGAAGGCGTCTACGGTGTGCTGAATTCTCTGGGCGCCTACCAGTCTGTCCAGATATGGCTCGTGGATACGGAAGGCCGGATCATACTTGATACAGTTAAGGAATATGATCCTGAGATGGCAGTTCCCATACCAGGCTTTGATCCTACTGCCCTCAGCGGAGGGTACTACCAGCAGGGCAATTTCTTCCATATGTTCTCCTCAGACGTATTAAGCGTGCTGGCTCCAATTACTACAGAGTTCCGCACAATAGGCTACATCGTCATGCATTATAATCTGAGTGAGCTGGACCGGGAGAAGAATTCCATACTGAATATCGTATATATTACGTGGGGATGTATCCTGCTGCTGTCCCTTATTATCCTGCTGACCTTCGCGCTCACAGTCTATGTGCCGCTGAAGCGGATCATTACAGGGGCTAACGAATATGCCGCCGGCAACCTGAACTATAAGCTGCCCGTGGAGACAAGAGATGAGATGGGCTATCTGGCCGCCTCCCTGAATTATATGGCAAGTGAGCTGAATAAATCGGGAGAATACCAGAGAAAATTCATTTCCAATATCTCACACGATTTCCGCTCTCCGCTGACTTCCATTAAAGGCTATGTGGAAGCCATGCTGGACGGGACCATCCCCTGTGAGATGCAGGAAAAGTATCTGAACATCGTTCTGACTGAGACTGAGAGACTCAATAAACTCACCAGCGGCCTGCTGACACTGAATAATTTTGATGACAAGGGGACGCTGCTGGATAAGACAGACTTTGACATAAACAGAGTCATAAAAAATACTGCTGCCACATTTGAAGGCACCTGCCGCACCAAGGGGATCACTATCGAGCTGATTTTCGACACCCCTTCCCTCATTGTCCGGGCTGACTTGGGCAAGATCCAGCAGGTCCTCTACAACCTGATAGATAATGCCATAAAATTCAGCTATCCAAACTCCTCCATCTATATCGAGACTACGGAGAAGCATGAAAAGATATTCATTTCCGTCAAGGATTCAGGAGAAGGTATACCAAAAGACAGTATCAAAAAAATCTGGGAGCGCTTCTATAAAACAGACCCTTCCAGAGGAAAAGATAAAAAAGGCACAGGCCTCGGCCTTGCTATCACGAAAGAGATCATCCAGGCACACGGCCAGAATATCAATGTGGTCAGCACCGAGGGCGTGGGAAGCGAATTTACCTTCACCCTGGATCTGGCGCCGGATGACACCAGGGAATATCATGAATAGATCGGAGGATCAGCAATGACTAAAAGAAAACTTGGGAACACGGGCTATGAGATCGCACCTGTAGTATATGGAGGCATCGTCTCCATGTCAGACGGCCAGGAAGCTTCTGACCAGTATGTAGAATATGCCATAAATAAGGGGATCAATTATTTCGACGTCGCTCCCTCCTACGGGGATGCCCAGGAAAAGCTGGGGAACTCTTTAAAGCCTTACAGGAAAGATATCTATCTGGCCTGTAAGACAAACAAGCGGCTTGCCGCGGAGGGCGAGCGTGAGCTGGACGAATCTCTGCGCCTGCTCCACACAGATTATTTCGATAATTATCAGATGCATGGACTGGCTACAATGGAGGAACTGGAGGCTGCCTTTGGAAAAGGCGGAGTCATGGAAATCATGATACGGGCAAAAGAAGAAGGTATCACCAGGAAGCTGGGCATTACCTGCCATGATGAAGATGTGGCTCTGAAAGCCATAAGCCTCTATGACTTTGATACTGTGCTGTTCCCCCTGAACTGGGGCATCAATATGGGCAAGGAATTCGGAAGCCGTATCAGCAGGGCTGCAAAAGAACGGAATATCGGGCTTCTCGGCATGAAGACACTGATTCACCGGGCCTGGATCAATGATGATGAGAAACATCAGTCCAGATTTCCAAAGTCCTGGTGTAAGCCTATATCGGAAAATGAAGAGCTGGGTATTGCAGCTATCAAATACACCCTTTCAATGGGCGCTGATGCTGTAGTTCCTCCCGGAAATTTTGAGAGCTTCTCCTTTGTCACAGAGCACATCGAAGAGTGCCTGGCAAATCCATTGAATGACAAAGATATGGCACTGCTGGAAAAAGAGCTGAAAAAGATAGACGGACATTATTTCTTCTAATCTTCTAATAAATTAAAAAACGCACCGTGGTTAATGATATGATACCTTGATACTATATCATTATTCCCATGGTGCGTTTTTATTATTTTCTGGCACAGGAGCGGCCGGGCCTGAGGCTGATCAGTACGCCCGCCACTATGAGCACAGCTCCTGCAGCAAATGAAAGCTCCACACGCTCACCGAGAAAAAGAATACCAAGCAGAGTGGCCACAAGGGGCTGGATGGGATAAAAGGCAGAGCATGTGCCAGCCTCCAGTACAGCCAGACTCTTGTTCCAGAGCAGATAGGCCACACCCGTGCAGACGATCCCCATATACAGCAGGGACAATACGCAGGGGATATCTGCGGAAATATTCTGAAGGCCTCCTCCGGCTGCTATCTCCCAGGTACAGACTGGCAGATAGCACAGGGCTGCCGCACCTGCCCCGTACTTTGTGATCTGGAGAGGATCGTATTTCTGAGTCACTCTTCTTGTTATCACAGATACTGCTGACCAGAGAAGGACTGAAAACAGTGACAGCAGAATCCCTGCCAGGCTGCCGCCGTCTCCTCCGGTTCCCATTATGACATACACTCCACCCAGGGCCAGCAGCACGCCTGCAGCCTTCTTGAGCGTAAGTTTCTCATGCAGGATAACTGCTGCAAAAATCGTCATAGTTACCGGATTTAAAGAGTTGAGCAGAGATGCCATAGCGGAACCTGCGTACTTTGTTCCCAGCAGCTGCGCTCCCACTGCAATAAAATATCCCATGCACCCGATCAATACTATATATTTATAATCCTTTTTTTCAATCCTTGTCTCAGATTTTCCCGCAATGAGCGTCAGCGCCAGAAATGCCAGCAGAAACCTCACAAAGGAGATAGTAAAGGCCGGGAGCCTGCCCAGCACAAACTTGCTCACTACATACAGGCTTCCCCACAGTGTAAATGTAAGGATAAGATAAATGTAACCTTTCTTCCTGGCCCCCGCCTCGTCTGTCTGCAGGCAGACACTTTCCGAATCCATCTTTTATCACCTCAAATCCAGGATCTGGACATATGGGTTCTCTTTTGTATAAGTTTCCCACTGCCCCAAGTCTTTTCCGTTAGGATTTCCATATTTTATAAAATTTGTCCAGCAGTCCAGCATACGGCTGCTCAGTTCATGATCCGCTTCCGTCATAGGGCGCCAGCATCTGTCCAGTGTGCCGAACATATACCAGAGTTCCGAGGAATGGAAGGCCCCTGCATCGTCTCCGGGCAGCTGCCTTGTAAAATAATATATATAAGCAGGAGCTCTGCCCAGCCTTTCAAGCAGCAGGCACCATTCCCCGCATCCTCTGTACAGCTGTCCTCTGTCACCTGCTGCCAGCATTTCTTCAGTGACAAATATATCATTTCTGGTGCAGCCTGCCATATAGGGAATATCTTTTATTTTTCCATGACTGGCAAGCTCCATGTACCCGTCCTCCAGGACATATCCGTCAATATTTGGCATAAAGATGAGCGAAAGCCCGTCAGACTCAGCAGCCATCTCCTCCTGGTTCCTCAGCAGCACCTGGGGAGGAAGGCTTCTCAGTTCCCGAACAGAGGATGCATGGCAGCGGGCCGCAAACTTTACTCCCGTCTCCATCGCTTCCCTGGCAGGCACAGCCAGGTTCAGGCCTGTATCATAACCTCCGGCGCTCTGGAAAATAGCTTTCTTTATCCAGTTTTCTGTAAGTTCAGTGCTTATTAGAGTCTGTACACTGATGCTCCCGGCTGACTGGCCAAAAACTGTGATATTTTCCGGATCACCGCCGAAGGCTCTGATATTTCCCACTACCCACCTGAGGGCTGCTATCTGGTCCAATATGCCATAATTACCGGAAACACCTCTTTCATTCTCCCCACACAGCCAGGGATGAGCCAGGAATCCAAAAACTCCCAGCCTGTACTGTATGCTGACAAGTATAACATTCCTTCGGCAGTACTCCCTGCCGTCAAATTCCATCTCACTTCCATTCCCATGGGAAAAACCTCCTCCATGGATCCAGAATGCCACGGGCAGATTATCCTCTTCACTCTCTGCCGGAGTCCAGATATTCAGATACAGGCAGTCTTCTGATGTTCCCACCCGGAATCTGTCATCCCGGTTAAATTCTTTCTCATAGAATGTCCCCTCTTCGGGTGCTTCCTGGAAAGCCGCATCCCGGAAATGGTCTGCCTCCAGCACACCTTCCCTCACAAAAGGAGGGGCAGGCGGGCGGAAACGGTACTCTCCCACAGGAGGCCGGGCATAAGGTATCCCCTTAAATACAGTATATCCGTCTTCCTTTACACCCCGGACTTTTCCTTCTCCTGTCATTACTTCCCACAGCTGCATTTTAACACACCTGACCTTTCATTGCTGTGCCAAGCCTTTCAACACTGCGCCTAACCTTTCACTGCTCCAGCGGCAATACCGTTTATAAACTGCTTCTGCAATACGGCAAATACCACGATGAGCGGAAGGGCACACAGCACACAGGCTGCAAACAATACATTCCACTGGGCCGGATTCTCCCTGTCACCTAAGAACTGGATCATTCCTACTGGAAGTGAGTACTGGCTGGATTTTGAGATAAAGATCATTGGGAAGAAATAGTCATTCCAGATCCACATTCCCTGGGTGATCACTACAGACACTGTCGCAGGCTTGAGCAGAGGGAATACGACCCTGCTGAACCGCTGCCACAGGCTGGCGCCGTCTAAATAAGCTGATTCTTCGATCTCTACCGGCACGCCTTTCATGAAGCCTGTAAACAAAAATGTAGAAAATGGAAGGCTGCAGGTTATGAACATGACCATGGGCGTAAATCTTGTATTTGGTATATTCAGGTTTCCAAACATCTGGGCCACAGGCACGATAACCATCTGTGAAGGAATAACAAGACCTGCGATGAAGAAGTAATAGAGAAAACGGCTGGTCTTTGATTTAATCCTGGCAATGGGATATGATGCCATGGTTGCAAAGATAACTATTAATATTACAGAGCCACCTGTAGTCATAAGGCTGTTCAGCAGCTGCATGGGGTAATTCATTTTGGTAAATGCCGATATGTAGCTGTCAAATGAAAACTGAGTAAAAAGCTCCAGCGGGGAACGCATATTTCCAGGTTCCCTGAAGGAACTGGACACAACAATGAGCAGCGGGGAAATGACAAGCAGGCAGAATAATATCAGCAGGATATAGAGTACGATGATGCCTGGCGAGAGCTTTGCAGCTGCCTCTTTTTCTTTATATGACTTCTGTCTCTTAGCCATTATAATTCCACCTCCCTCTTATTCATAAAGTACAGCATAAAAATCGTGATCGCGATAATTACAATGAACGCCACTACAGAAAGGGCGCTGGCCTTGCCCATCATCTGATCTGTAAATGCTATCTTATAAACGGTAAACATCAGGGTATTTGTTGACTTTCCGGGGCCCCCGTTTGTCATAATGAATGCGTAGTCGAATGCCTTCAGGCCGCCGATGATGCTTAAGATCACATTGATGGTGATCGTTGCGGATATCAGAGGGAGCTTGATCTTGCGGATCAGCTGCCATTCCGTGCACCCATCGATCCTGCCCGCCTCAATAAGGCTCTCATCTACTGTCTGCAGGCCCGCCAGATAAATGATCATAGTTGTTCCGAATGCCTTCCACATTTCCACAATGGCGATGGCATACAGAGCTGTCTTGTAATTTCCAAGAACATTGAAGCTGGAACCGTCAAGCCCCAGTGTATTCATGAGGGAGGCGATCATACCGCTCTCAGGCATATAGACGTAGGACCATATAAAGCCTACCACAATTGCTGAGAACAGCGCCGGCACATAAGATGCAGTCCTGAAAAATGCCTTCCCCCTCAGCTTCACATTCAGGGCCATAGCAAGGACCAGGCCCAGGAGATTGCTTCCCAATACCATGATGACTGCGTATATCAGAGTGTTTTTAATAGAATTTACAAGTGTTCCCTCTCTGAACAGAGTCATGTAATTCTTGAATCCTACAAAATCGTAATCATAGTTAACACCATTAAAGTTTGTGACACTGTAATAAAACAGCTGGAATACAGGAATGATCCAGAAGGTTAAAAACAGCGCGATCGCAGGAATAATGAACACGTACATCCTCTTTGGGAATACAAGCGATATGGGAGTACCTCTCTTTTTCTTTTCCTTCATAATTTCTCCTTTCCATGAGGGGGATGCCACAAGAGCATCCCCCTACACCTTCTTTATTCTGTATACAGCTCCTCGAATTTCATCTGCATTCCGTTTGTAATATCATCGATCGTGGTTCCCTGTCCTCCCACCATTTCTCCGAACAGAGATTCCATCTCGTTTTCTACACCTGCAGGCCAGCCCTGGTTGCACCAGTAGAATACCTTGCCTTCATTGTACAAGTCTACAAATGGCTGGAATAATGGATTGACTGTGTCTGATCCGTAGCCGTAAGTCACTACGAATTTTCCTGTATCTGCCTGTGCTTTCCAGATATCTGATTTTCCGTCATACCACAGTTCCAGGATCTTCTTGCACTCTTCTTTATATTCAGATCCTGAATAGATGGCCGGGCCTGCTCCGGCTGCCACTGCGCCGTAGAGCTCCTCACCTGCAGCATTTCCCGGAAGCGGGAAGTATCCTCTTTCAAACTCTGCTTTACCCTGTGCCTGAAGGGCCGGGGCATTGAAGGAACCGTCAAATATCATAGCTGCTTCTCCGTCCACGAATTTCTGGATAGCCTGCTGTGCGCCTAAGCCCAGGGAAGAAGTGTTGATATATTCATTGTCATACAGTGTCTTGTACATTTCCAGGACTTTGTTCCATGTACCGTCATCTGTGAACTTTGTCTCGCCTGTGCGCAGCTGGTCGTCAAATTCCGGATTCTGGGGATACACGGTATTTGCTGCGATCTGGTAAAGACCGAACTGCATTACATACATATCCTTGTCGCCCATGACGATAGGCTGGATACCCGCTTCTTTTAAAACCTTGCAGCAGTTTAAAAATTCATCCCAGTTTGTGGGCACTTCCAGATTGTTTTCTGCAAACATGTCTTTATTGTAATATGTACCAAGTATGCTGACACCATTTGGGATCGCATAGACTTCCCCGTTATACTTCATGGATTCAGCGCCCGCCTCATTTAAGGAAATGCATTCCAGATCCGTAAGAGGTTCCAGATACCCTGCCTTTGCCAGACCGACCACAGAATTTGCGCCTGCATATTTAGGCTGGGCCAGGATTATATCAGGGCATTCTCCCGAAGCCAGTTTTGTCTTCAGCGCTGTATAGTACTGGTCATCCGGGAGCTTTGTGACTTCCAGAGTGATATTCGGGAAGGCTTCCTTTACAAGTCCCGGAAGTTGCTGTGTCTCAAAATCATTTTCCGAAGCAGTACCTGAGAACATCATTGTGAGAGTAATATCTTTTCCTGTAGTCTCTGCCTTCGCTTCATCTCCGGCAGCTTCTGTTTTTGCGTCGTCTGTATTAGCGTCTTCTGTTTTAGCATCTTCTGTTTTATCATCTGATTTAGCTTCAGTCTTAGCCTCTGTTTTAGCCTCCGTTTTTGCAGCTTCTGTAGCTGACGAATCCTTGCCGCTTCCTCCGCAGCCAGCGGCCATAGAAGCTGCCATTGTTCCAGCCAAAGCAAGTGCAATTACTTTTTTCATCTTCATTTTGTTGCCTCCCTTTATTTATTCTTCATAATCTTTATGGTAATTACATAATATCACATTTAAAGTATACTTTTGTTTGTTATTCTGGTATACTATTGTTAGGTTTTTCCACGGAGGTAATCTATATGAAACTTAAAAATAAATTCCTTCTGATCTTTATCACTATTTCCATAATCCCAATTACCATTGTGACCAGCTTTACTTATGACAGGTATACAAAGCTCATAGAAGAGCAGACAAGCCAGGTGGCTGACAATATCGTGGACAAGGCAGCCGACCAGGCAAACGACGCCATAGGGGACCTGAAAAATATCGCCCAGATGTTTAACTTTTACTCCCAGACCGAAGAATCCATAATTGATAATATTAAAAAATACCGGGAAAACGGCCCTGGCTACACTGACTACGATGTTCTGAAGAGCAACCAGAAGATCAGCTTCATCTGCCAGAACCTGATCTTCTCCCATGACTATTTAAACGGGATATTTATTTTCACTCCAACCGGTCCTGTGCTTGGATACGGATATGGGGGAAATATCTCTGTTCACCCCGATTATGAGCCTGAGAAGGACTCCTGGTACCAGCAGACTGTGGACCTGGGGGGAAAACTGTACATAAACGGGCTGTCCCAGAAGGATTTCTTTATAGCAGGTGACTTAAAGCCTTCCCTGTCCTTTTCCCAGGCCCTCTTCGATGTATATACACACGAGTTTTTGGGTGTGCTTCTCATAGACTGCAGCCCTGAATTCTTTGACCTGTCCGCTGTGAACACTCTCCCTGACATCGCCATGCTGGCTGTGGAGGATTCGTTTGGAAATGTGCTCTACAGCAATATAGACTCCCTGAAGACAGAGCTGACACCTGAAAATGCCCGCATCCGTACAGAGGATCTGGACCTGGACGGGTTCCGCCTTCTGTTTTCCATTAATTATCAGGAGCTGTATGAGGAATTCGGATATACACGCACTATGATACTCACCATCTCCCTCATCTGCGGACTGGTATTTATCATCCTGTCTGTGTACCTCTCCTACAGCACCACAAAGCCTATTGTGCATCTGAGCCGCAAGATGGCCATCAAGACAGGGGACCGGCTGGTGACTACCACCCGATATCTCAACAGGACGGATGAGATAGGAGTCCTGTACAACGAGTATAACCATATGATAGAGACATTGTCAGAATATATTGAGAAAGAGCTGCAGAACAAGCTGATAACCCTGGATTCCCAGATGAAATCCCTGGAAGCGCAGATAAACTCACATTTTCTCTATAATACTCTGGAATCTATAAACAGTATCGCGGAGCTGGAAGAGGTGGAGAGTATCTCGACTATGGCGCTGGCGCTGGGTGATATGTTCCGCTACAGCATCAAGACACAGAGTGAACTTGTGACCGTGGCTGACGAGCTGAAGCATGTCAGGGATTATGTCTCTATCCAGAGGATACGCTTCGAGAATAAATTTGACCTGAAACTGGAAATCCCTGAAGAGATGTATTCTTATAAAGTGCTCAAGCTCATCCTCCAGCCTCTTGTAGAAAATTCATTCTACCACGGCCTCCAGTACTGCCGCTGCGGCAGCTTCATCAAAATCAGGGGCTGGCACGATGACAGGTTCCTTTACCTCTCAGTCTCTGATGACGGAGCAGGTATGACAAAAGAACAGAAAGAGGAGCTTGAAAAAACACTCATGGAGCCGGCCAGGTTCACAGAGCTTGGACAGAGAAATAAACAGAGCATCGGTGTTAAAAACATACATACCAGGATAGTGCTCTATTACGGCGAGGGCTACGGCCTGCATATTGACAGTGAACCCGGCATGGGGACCACTATGACTATTAAACTGCCTGTATTGTTCACTTAGCCGCATCCCGGACTGCTGCCGAAGGGCCGCGATCCTGCAGGCATACGGCTATTTATGAAAGGGGAAGGATACATATGTATACTTATATTGTCATCGATGATGAAGGGCTTATGAGAAAAGGCACCATTAAAAAGCTGGAGCCTCTAAAAGACCGGATCTCCTGTGCGGGAGAGGCTGAGGACGGCAGCCGGGCCCTGGAGCTGATAGAAGAAACAGATCCTGATATTATCATAACAGATATGAACATGCCTGTGATGGACGGAACACAGCTGCTGCCAATCCTCACAGAGCGCTTTCCCGGAAAGCGCATTATTGTTATCAGCGGCTATAAGGATTTTGAATACATGAAGCACGCACTCACGGCAAAAGCTGTGGACTATCTCCTGAAGCCTTTCAGCAGGCAGGATCTGCAGGACGCCGTACTGCGCGCAGTCTCCCAGCTGGAAAAGGGCGCCGCTATAGAAAACCAGCTGATTTCCAGTGAAGAGAGCCGGGAATCCGCCAGATATGAATACGATATCCAGATGCTCAAGAATGTGGTCCTGGGCTACCATACTGACTCCTGTAACATCACGTCAGAAAAGCTGAAATTCATCAGCAGGACACATGACCTGATCCTGATGACCCTGCACTGCCCTTCCCCCATAAATGAGAAGGACATACAGGATTTTCTGGAAGAGAATGGTTTTGGCGATCTGGCTCTGTATCTGCAGCATATCCATCACAAGACCCTGGGATTTCTCGTCCTTTTTATCCCGGAGCATGCCGCCCTGCTGCCAAAGGATCTCTGCCGCCAGATTGTGCGCAGCTTAGGCCATCTGTTCTTTGAGCTCTCCCTTGATGTCTCCTACGGCATCAGCGGAGTCCACCACTCCCTGGGTGAGCTTCATGAAGCCTTTATTGAGACAGTGAGCGCGCTGAATTCCGGACATCCAGGAGATACGGTGAATTCTTATTATTACAGCAAAAGCCCCCAGGAGGCCCAGGCCATTGTCTGGGAGAGGATGGATGAATTCCTCTTCCGTGTGGAGGCAGGCATGTCAGAGCAGGTCGGGGAGCTGCTGGATGAACTGTTCCTGCATTTCAGCCAGGAGGCCGCATATACGCTTTATGACATCAAAGTTTTCTGTTTCCGGCTGGCAGACCAGGCGCGCCATATCATGAGCCAGTACATAGAGCAGATCAACCCCGATTCCGCCAACAGCAGTATGCAGAATATATTAAACGGCCTGTTTGACCTGGAAGAGCTAAAGCAGTACTATCTGCAGTTTTTCCAAAATATAGCGGGAATACTGAAGCTGCAGAGCGTCTACGCGGGAAATGACACAGTTGAAAAGATGAAGGTCTATATAGAACGCCACTACCAGAACAATCTGACCATCGAATTTCTCTCCTCCCTCTTTTATATGAACAGAAGCTATCTGAGCCATCTCTTCAAAGAAAAGACCGGGGATACATATGTGAACTACCTGAACCATATCCGCATTGAGAAAGCAAAACAGCTGCTTCTTGACAGCAGCAAAAAGATGTACCAGATAGCCAGGAGCGTTGGATATGACAATGTAAAATACTTCTTCCGGGTATTTAAAAAATATGAACATATGACGCCTGAACAGTACAGGAGCCGAAATGAGATATGATTATTTCAAACGCATACTTTTTACACACCTTTGCCACTTATACTGGCATAGCCCTTATGCCAGTATAAGGAGGGCGTAAAAATTTCTGTGTCTATAAAAAATGATGTTTTCTGGTAAGAACCAGATATGTAGAAATTTCTTGTCGATGACTGTTTTACTATAGT
>QGGY01000007.1:0-223375 GCA_003148945.1 Murimonas intestini
GAGCTGTCTGAGGGGCGGTTGCATCGGCAAACGCACCGAGTTTCCGGCCGCTTTTTGCGGTTCGAGCGGGGCACGGAGCCTTAGATTTTCACTCCACAGCGGTCGGACAGAACAACGAACCCCACTGCTCCCCTTCCTGATGGCTCACTGCCTCCCGCACAAAGCGTCCTGTTACTCCCCTAAACAGCAATTTACCTGACTCAAGATAAAAACGGAATCTCAGCAGTAACCTCCCATGCTTCCTTCAGCTCACTCTTTTCTTTAATCGTAATCTTCTAAGAATCCATATGATACAAACTGGGCGATTGCTCCCCCTGCCCCAACCAGGGTTCTGCCAATAATGATCCCTCCCCATAAATATCCCTGAAAGTCTACACCGCATTCGGCCAGAAATGTAATCACTGCATCTGTAATGCTTTTCAAATCGTCGAGTATGTAGCCAGCCGCTTCTGTCAAATATATCTTTTTGTCTGTGAGCTGTTCATCTCCATTTACTTTGAAATTCCTGGCCTTATCCAGTCCCATACTTTCAAACACCAGCGCTGTCAGGCAAAGAGCTGCTGAGATTCCGCTGAAAGTCAATTTAAACACTTTTGCTGCCGTAATACCCTTTCCTGGCTTGTCACCTGAAGTCTCTTCTTCTGTCTCCCCTTCTACTACACTTTTTTGCATCCATTCTGAAACAAACGTGGTAGCAGAGCCGGCAGCCATGGAACAAGTTTTCGCATACCACAAATCTGTATATATTGTGGTCTCCGTGAATTCATCATTCATAGGGGAGTATAAATTTCCACTAACCATTGAACATACAAAACCAACTAAAGTAAAACAAAAAGAACATCCTGAACTTACCATATTTTGTTTATGGTTTGTGCTGCCTGCCATGCCATAGGCGCCATAAAAATATGCCTGTGCGATTACCTCTCCCACCGAGAAAAGTCCCAGCAGCCATTTCATTGCTTTCACTGTGCGGCCGGTTTTACCCCTGGGCAGTATTTTATCTGAAGCTTCTAAACAGGCTTGGCCGGCAGACACCAAACTGTTGTACTCAAAATTCTCCACGCCCTGTAAATAATTTATAACACTTTGAATAGAATCCGCATTCTCAATAGCATTGTAAAGATCCTCATCGATCAGTGGAGCATCGGAAACTAATTTATAGATCAGGTTTCCTGCAAAAGCCGGCACCATCAGTATAACATCTAATATTGAAAACTCTTCAATGCCAAACAATGCGAATACCTGTGAAACAAAAGGTATATGCAGGGGAGTATCAATTAATCTTGCCATATATGCAATGGCATCTTTTAAAAAGTCCATAATAGCATCTATAAGCGTTTTTGCTATATTAAGGCCTTTGACCGCAAAGATTCCCACAAGCTTTTTTAACAGATCCAGCAGATTTCCTGCTGTACTGCCTGATATTTCAGCTATCTCCTCTGCCAATTCAGTAAAGAGATCCTGAAAATTGTCAAATCCTGGAGTTACAGCTATGCAGTCAGAAAGTTTTTTCATTGAAAGCCGTAATTCATCCGGAGGGGCTATATCAGGCAAAACTGCTGAAAAAACTGCCCCGTTTTTAAAAATCAGGTCTGATAAATACATGTTAGCCGGATTCTGAAACATTTTGTATTTTTCCATGCCTGTTGTTCCCGGTTCAGGCAAATCTCCGCTGATACCCGCCCAGTCTTCTACTTTCCCAATCGCATCATCCAGGCCGGCTATCATCTTCTGTTTCCAGCCATCGATTGAATTTTCTATTTCCTTTTCACCCAGCATTACCAGATTCTTGCATGCATTCTTAATCCTTACTGCCCCGTCAATGTCTAAAAACGCCTTTAACCAATCCAGCAGCTTGTGGACAGGAATCCCAATAAATTCCAAAAGTTTTACTGCGCAGGCAACAATTTTCCCTATCGTATCCAAAACAAAAGAAAAAATATCTTCACCGATTCTCACAATAAACTTCCAGACTTCCCCAACAATTGTAATTGTAAAGCTTACAAGTTCTTCGATTCCCTTCTTAATAAGATTGAATACATCCTCTATACTGTAAAGAATATCATCAAATATGCCATTTATCTGCATGGGATGTTCTAACTGAGTTATAATAACACCTTCTGCTGTAAACTGTACCGTTACTCCGTTTGGAAAAGCCGATGCAGATGACGCCCGCAGTCCGTTTAAAGAATTTCTGGAGTTCTGCAGGGCTGCTATACCTGCCGCAGCCGCTTCTATCTTCTGGGGATTCCCGTTTGGCAAAAGCAGCGTTTCCTCTCCGTGTATGTCCTTTATCTTGGCTGTATTGATTTTTTCTGCCGTATCCAGGCTCAGGACCTTCTCCCGCTTCTCCTCCGCAGGATTGACATGAACAGTCTCGTCCCCCGCTGTCACATCAAATTCCACAGGATTCATATCATCAGCCTGTTGGACTATATTCACACATCCCATATAATCAGCCTCAGCTGTAATTGTATGGAACCTGTGGAAAATCCCCTGCACATACAATCCGGCACGGTCCTTACAGGATAATTCTATCTTAACTTTCGTCCCTGCTCCTTTCTCAATATAGATCTTTGTACAGTATGAAAAAACTGAATCCACTTCTTCCAGCCCCGTGTCAATCCGGATTTCACTCAGCTTCCACAATCCCGTATCAGCGTCCTTCTCTCCTTCCATAAAAGTATCTTTTGTGCACAGAAACATTTTGTCGTTTAGAATTGTAAAATCATAGACCCCTTCTCTGAAAGGAATCGGTTCCGTAAATTCTCCCGGCTCCCCATCGGCCAATTCCGCAAACGTGTAACTAAGGACACCGCTGCCATTTAGCGCCCAGACATAAAGCCGGTTTCCTTCAATATAAGAAATCATCTGTCTGACTTCTTCCAAAAGCTCATCTGTACATAATAGAACAGGTACTCCTCCCCCCGTTTTAATCACATCTGTCTGACTGCGATATGGATAATAATAAAGCTTTTGTGCGCTGCATATAAAAAGATGGGTTCCTTCCCTTTTCTCTAACATACATGTGCATATACGATCCACATTTCCGTCAGGTGCCTGAAACCTGACAGGAGCCGGCGGCGTGCTGCCAAAAACGTTCATGACAGGCGTGTACAGCAATGTATCTGTATCTCCATAAGTTCCATATGTATACATACCATCTACATACTGACCTGCCGCTCTCCCCAGAATAGCCTGTCTGACTTCTGAATAGTTGGCCGCAAGAGGAAAATACTCCAGCCTCTCCATCTTTCCGCTGCTTACCATTGCTGTAAATTGTTCGATCCTGCCTGAAGCATCCTTCATCTCAATACCTATCGTGACTGTCTCATCCAGGGCATTTAATATCACTCTGTTTGGAATCAGAGTCTTTCCTCCCAACACTCCGCTGAAATCTATTTCTAAAAAACCGTCCTCATCAAGGCTTTCTGGCTTTTCTGTCACTGCATAACGGACCTTTCCTGCGGAAATCAGCGCTATTATAAAGCTGTCAGAGGTTCCTACACGGACAGCCTGAAAATGATCCACCTGTTCAAATATCTTTACTCTTTTCCAGCGCACAGCTTCTTCTGTACATTCATATGTGAGATACATATTTTTGTCATCTCCGATACTGAAAACCCCCATAAAGCTGTCTGAATAAACAAATTCGATATCCTGCTCCGGCGTCAGTACAGACATTGGTACATAATAGTCTAACAACTCTGTGGATATGCTGATATTTTCCATCTCTATTTCCTCCTTCTGTGTAAGGTAGCCTCTTCTCAATGCCAAATCGGCACAATTCACAGCCCGGCAGTACTGTGGCTGTGAATTGCAACCTTTTAACTTTCAGGCTCTAAGATTATTCCTGTATATAGTTTACATAACTGTAAAAATCCTTTCCAGTTGAAAATCCTTCTCCTGTATATGTAAAAGTCCTGTTGCCAGGCATAACCCACTGCGTTGATGTGTTGTAAGAAGCTGCAAAATTATCGACTGCATCATCTTTAAAACTATCCAGGATATTATTCATCT
This sequence comes from Murimonas intestini, assembly GCA_003148945.1. Taxonomy (GTDB): domain Bacteria; phylum Bacillota; class Clostridia; order Lachnospirales; family Lachnospiraceae; genus Murimonas; species Murimonas intestini. The sequence goes on from QGGY01000007.1 coordinate 4,021, forward strand.
CAGATTTCATGTCATCTACTACATCAGCAATGGAGCCTACTGTACAAAATTTTGACCAGCCGCTCACATCAATACCAGCCGGTTTATTATCCGTTACTGAGGAGTCAGTAAGGAACTCAATCCCTCCGTCTGACTTAATTTTTATACCTACTTTGAAATCAACGGTTTTATTAAAATAGATGCCATCCGAATGACCACTGTCATAGATAAAATCCGCCCCGGATCCGATACACGTTTTGAAGTTAATCGATGGATACGATACTCCATTTTCGACTAATGTTCCCAAATTTGCTATACACATTAATTTATAACAAAGTTTAAACTGGGCATCAGCCCCAAGGAACGGAGGTATATAAAAACTTTTTTTTCCCGTATCAGAATTATGCTCATAATTATAATAATACGTCTTATCATCCAATGTCCTAAATTGTTCTTGCTCACTTTCATCAATTGGGAAGCTTGCCGAATACTCACATTTTGCTACTCCTACATTTAGTTCAGCAAGTATTTTAATACGAAGATACCTTAATACATTTGTTCTAAATACTTCCATCACTATCTTTAATAATTTTTCGCTGCTGATACACATTACCCCATTGCGTACATCCGACTGTTCCATCCAGTTCCATGAAAATTTCCTGATTTCCGGAAATTCTCCGTCATCAAACATAATGATGTAGTTTAAAGTATTTTTTGAAACAGTAAACGTATACCTCTTTGGTGTGAATAAATATCTCGTATTGACGGGTGAAGGCTTTGGGATTATTACGTGTCCGAAAATAGTCTCGCCAGCTTTTTCTAGTCTGTCAAAGTATCCCGTTATAATATCTGTCTGGATAATTTCTCTCGCTTTATTTGATACGTTTTCAATAACCGGAACAACTACTGTGGACAGAGTCTGCATATCAAGAACAAGCTGTGAGATTTCAAAAAGCGTATCTGGATCCTGTACCATGGACATCTGTCTGATCCTCTCCTTGATCTCATCCGGAAGATTGCTGTATGAGCCTCCAAAAAAGTTCATCTGAATATCAAATTTAAAACTCCAGGATTCATCCTGCGGCTGGCAGACTTTATTAAAATGAAGGCCCCTGTTTTCGTATAACTCCACAATCACGAGATTTTTAAAGAACTGGTTAAAATTGACCCTGTCACCATTTTCCTGGAACTCGACCACTTTAAAAAGGGTATCCGGGTTAAAGTCAGGATTTTTTATTTTCTCACTTATCATCTTGTCGGTCATATATTGTGGAATTCCATCTTCAATCAGAAATGCATAGCCTAAATATAAATCATAATAGGCCTCTTTTACCTCATCTGTGATATCCCCCTCTTTTATTTCAAAAAGCTTTAATTTTTCAAATTCCTTAAAAAGAGAAGATCCGGTGCTTTTTATCTGCCGTACCCGTTCCCGGAATTCAGCAGGAAATGAATCAGGAATATCTTCTTCCCTAGTCTCTGAATCTACTTTAAAATAAGTATTATTACCATCATTTAAATAGTAAACACTATTCTTTACCGTGGTTTTAGAAAGAAACTGCCTTAACTGTGAATTACACGCCGCCTGTGTTATTGCCGTCACCATATGATACCCATATTCTGATAAGTTTGATTCTGTTACCGACATAATAGACTTCCTCCTTATTGTATAAATTGTTATTTTTCATTATAACATTTCGAAAATTTCATTCAATAGTTTATGGTGAATGACATTTTATATGAGGTGAATAACGAAAATTGTCATATAGTGGGAATTTATCTGACTGTAAATGGACAAAACAAATCCCATCAGCTATACTAAAAATTAATCAAAAGTAAACAAATTACTTGACACCATCCCCACCTTCCGTCATTAGTATACGGAAGCCAACTAAAGAAAGAGGCCTTTATGCTATATCCAAACAATCAAACTGCCAGTCTCCAAAAGGAGTTGTTTCAAACCCCCACCAGTGAATACAGAGGCACCCCTTTTTGGGCCTGGAATGGGAAACTGGATCCTGAAAAACTAATAAGCCAGATCCATATCTTCAAGGAAATGGGGCTGGGCGGCTTTCATATGCATGTGCGTACAGGCATGGACAGCCCCTACCTCAATGAAGAATTCATGTCATATATCAGGCTTTGTATCGAAAAAGCCAGGGAGGAACAAATGCTCGCCTGGCTGTACGACGAAGACCGCTGGCCCTCCGGAACTGCCGGGGGGCGTGTCACTGCCGGAAAACCAGAAAATGCAAGAAAATCGCTGCTTTTTACCACAGAGCCCTATCCTCAGCCTCCCATTTTTCGTTCTGGACAGCCGGAGCCAGGCCGGGGCCAGGAAAACATCAGACAGGAAAATGGTATTCTGCTGGCTGTGTATGATATTGTTCTAAATGAAGACGGCACTTTAAAACAGGCTGACCGCATAAAAGGGGAAACACCCCTTAGTGAAGGTGCCATCCGCTGGTACGCTTATATGGAACACACCTCGGAGGACCCCTGGTTTAATAACAGTTCATATTCAGATACTCTGAATCCTGATGCTGTTTCAGAATTTATAAACCTTACACACGAGGCCTACTACAGAAATGCAGGAGAGTTTTTTGGAAACACGGTACCTGCCATTTTTACTGATGAGCCGCAGTTTACTCCAAAGCAGCCCCTGGGATTTTCACTTGAGAAAAAAGATGTCTTTTTTCCGTGGACTGCTGAATTTGCCCGGTTATATCAGCAATCATACGGCGAGGATATTCTGGATAGTCTGCCTGAGCTTTTGTGGGAACTCCCGGGCGGTCAGCTCTCCCATGTCCGCTGGCGCTTTCAAAATCTGCTCACAGATCTTTTCGTGGAAAATTACTGTATGCAGATCGGCGGCTGGTGCAGAAATCACGGTATATCGCTCACAGGCCATGTAATGGGGGAAGGCTCCCTCTACGACCAGACCCAGGCTGTGGGGGACGCCATGCGCTGTTATCGTGCTTTTGGCATACCAGGCATTGACATGCTCTGTGATTTCCACGAATATACTACAGTTAAACAGGCACAATCCATTGTCCGCCAGACCGGCGGTGAAGGATTGCTCAGTGAATTGTACGGTGTCACAGGCTGGGATTATGATTTCCGGGGATATAAGCTCCAGGGTGACTGGCAGGCAGCGCTGGGAGTCACTGTACGTGTTCCCCATCTGGCCTGGATGACTATGAAGGGGGAAGCTAAACGCGATTATCCAGCTTCAATCGGATACCAGTCTCCCTGGTGGAAAGAATACCGCATGGTAGAGGATCATTTTGCCCGCCTGAATACCGCCCTTACCCGCGGGAAAGCCGTTGTCCGGGTAGCTGTCATCCATCCCATTGAGAGCTACTGGCTTTATTGGGGGCCCAACGACAAGACTGCGTTAAAGAGAGCGGAGCTGGACCGGCAATTTTCTCATCTGGCAGAAACACTGCTGTTTGGCTGCATTGACTTTGACTATCTGTGTGAGGCAGAACTGCCCGCTCTGTGCAAAAAAGGAGGATATCCTTTACAGGTGGGACATATGGCTTATCACACCATCCTTGTGCCTCCTGTATGCACCCTGCGTTCAACTACTCTTGTACTTTTGCAGGAGTTTGTCAACGAGGGAGGAAGATTGGTTTTTCTGGGTGACTGCCCAGCTTATGTGAATGCCATGCCTTCTCAGGCTGTAAATGAACTGTACAGTTCTGCAATACATACGGGGCTGCTCGATTCCTCCATTTTGTCAGCTGTGGAAAATGAACGCTTCATAGATATACGCAGAGAAGACGGTGTCATGGAAAACAATCTGCTGCACCAGCTGCGCCGGGAGAAAAACGGAGATCTCTGGCTTTTTATATGTAATGGCCGGAATCCTGAATCACCTGACGTAGATCCTTCCCCCCCTTCTGCGTTTTGCCCTGAAGGGCTGCTATCATGCGGCCTTATATGACACTATCACAGGAGATATCCGGGAATTTCCTGTCCATTATCAGGGCAGCAGCACTGTATTTGAGCGGCGGTGGTACATCCATGACAGCTTGCTCCTTCTTCTGCATCCAATTACAGAGATACCAGACAGGCCGCACCTCGGCTCTGTATCATGCCCTTCTGACCCTGAAAATGACTGGGATATTCTTCTGGGCAAGGTCCCTGTCACGCTCAGCGATCCGAATATGCTGCTTCTGGACATGGCCGAATATTCTTTTAATGGAGGCGAATTTTTTTCTGAAGAAGAACTTCTCCGGATTGATAATCATGTGCGCCAGCAGCTGGGTATCCCTGTCCGCAGAAAAGAGGTCGTGCAGTCGTATCTTCTGGAACAGGAAACTCCGGCTGATTTTCTCAGGCTCCGTTTTCGCATTACAAGTGAAAGCGCACTCCATGGCCTGGAGCTGGCCCTGGAAGAGCCGGATACGGCTTTAGTCTGGCTGAACGGGAAAGCTGTTCCCAGGATAGTGAGTGGCTATTACACAGACAGAGATATCCAGACGGTTCCACTGCCGTATCTCACAGCCGGTGAAAATATTTTAGAGATCCAGGTGCCGGTTGGCAAACGCACTAATCTTGAATATTTTTATCTGCTCGGCAGCTTTGGTGTACGCATCAGCGGCACCAGAAAGATTCTGACTTCACCGGTGTCCAGTCTTGGATGGGGCGACATAGTCCCGCAGGAACTGCCTTTTTATACAGGAGAGCTGACTTACCATATGCGTATCCTTTCGCAGGGAGATTTTACTGTGAGGGTTCCCCAATACCGGGGAGGTCTTGTGAAAGTTCTGTTGGACGGTCATGACTGCGGAAATATCGCTTTCTCTCCCTATTCGCTCACAGTCCATGCCAAGCCCGGAGAGCACCAGCTGTCCTTAAGACTCTATACTACACGCTACAATGGATTCGGGCAGCTGCATCACACCCAGGGAGTTTATTTTTATCAAAGTCCCAACTCCTGGCGAAGCGCCGGGGACTTATGGAACTATGAATACCGTTTCAGACCTTCCGGCATACTGACATCTCCGTGTCTTAAGGGCGCCGTTTTTCTGGATGAAGCCGGGAAAAGCCGCAGGAGCGGCTTAAAAGCATTCCATATCACAGACAGAAGTTAATTTATATTACCTTTCTCTTGACAAATGCTTTATAATGTGTTTATATTTATATATGAACAATAATTCATATGTTTGAATAATATATATCATATCAAAAGTATTACAGGAGGGTTAATGTATGAAAAATCAAGATCATGATTCATGTTCCTGCGGCTGCGGACATGAACACAATCATGAAGAACCTAACAATGAACAAGAAGTTCACCTTCATGAACACTGCCACGATGACAATTGCTCCTGCGGACATGAGCACGGCCACGAACACTCTCATAACGATCATGAGGCTCCCGGCCATGAACACTGCCACGATGACAATTGCTCCTGCGGACATGAGCATGGCCACGAACACTCTCATAACGATCATGAGGCTCACAGCCATGAACACCGCCACGGTGATGATTGCTCCTGCGGACATGAGCATCACCATGAACATCACCACGAACATCACCATGAGCATCACCATGAACACTCTCATCCTTCTTCTGAGGTTTCTGTTAATTCTGAACCTCAGCCTGATGAGCTTTATATAAGCAGCTATCACGTCCCCGGACATCCGGAAGGATGCCAGTGTGAACGCTGTCATCCTCATTCTCAATATTGTGATGTCTGCGGTGAGAGTCTGGCTAACTGCGTCTGCAGAATGCCGGACGACGGTGTGGAGAAGCACGTATATATCCTTGAAAATCTGGGATGTGCCAACTGTGCCGCCAAAATGGAAACTAAGATCAGGGATATCCCGGCAGTCAAGTATGCCACAATTACTTATGCTACCAAACAGCTGAGGGTGGCTGCTGATGACCAGAAATCCCTGCTGCCTGTGTTCCAGGAAATCTGTGCCTCCATAGAACCTGATGTGCGTGTATTGCCGCGTCGGCGCTCTCCTGGTCCTGTGAGGACTATTATCTACACAGTAGAGAATCTGGACTGTGCTAACTGCGGCGCTAAGATAGAACGCCGCATGAATGAAGTACTCCAGGGACGCGCCTCTGTTACCCTCACATATGCCACTAAACAGCTGAGGGTGACAGGCGGAAGTCCTGAAAGGCTGCTGCCCGAGCTTCAGGATATCTGTACAGCCCTGGAGCCGGACGTCCGTCTTATACCCCGCAGCGCTTCCGCTCCCCAGGAAAAAGCAAGCGCTGGCGAAAAGCCTGAAAAGAAGCTGTCAGATAATGCAAAATCCGGGATCAGCATAGGCGCGGGAGCTGTGCTTTTTATAGCCGGAGAGGTTCTTGAGAAGTACTTTCCCACTGCATCCATGATTATTTTCCTGGCAGCCTATGTGGTGCTCGGATGGAAGATCGTCTGGACCGCTCTTAAAAATATCCGCAGGGGACAGATCTTTGATGAAAACTTTCTCATGAGCCTTGCAACCATAGCCGCCATCTGTATCCAGGATTACGGCGAAGCTGTCGGCGTCATGCTGTTTTACAGAATTGGTGAACTCTTCGAAGCTGTTGCTGTAGAGCGCAGCAGAAACCAGATCATGAGTGCCGTGGATATGAGGCCTGAGACAGTCAATCTGGTAATCGGGGAGGATGTCCGTGTCATACCTGCCGGCGAGGCACAGATCGGTGATATTCTCCAGGTACGCCCCGGTGACAGGATTCCTCTGGACGGCGTTATCCTGGAAGGCGAGAGCAGGATCGATACAAGTCCTATAACAGGAGAACCTGTTCCTGTGAAGGCAGGCTTCGGGGACAACGTGACATCCGGCTGTGTAAATACCTCAGGACTTTTAAAGATACGTGTTGAGAAGATACTGGAAGAATCCATGGTAACCAGAATCCTGGATTCTGTTGAAAATGCTGCTGCAAGCAAACCAAAGATTGACCGTTTTATCACGAAATTTGCCAGGATCTACACTCCTTTTGTAGTCCTTCTGGCACTGGGAACCGCAATTATACCTTCACTTGTAACCGGAGACTGGAACCACTGGATCTATACTGCTGTCACCTTCCTGGTAATCAGCTGTCCATGTGCTCTTGTACTTAGTGTACCGCTCTCCTTCTTCTCCGGTATAGGCGCCGGTTCGAAAAAAGGCATACTTTTCAAGGGCGGAGCTTCTCTGGAAGTTCTGAAGGATGTAAAAGCCGTTGTCATGGATAAGACAGGAACGATCACAAAGGGTAATTTTGTTGTACAGAACTGCCTCCCTGCCGGTGAAATAAGCCAGAATGAGCTGCTTGCTCTCTCTGCCAGCTGTGAAATGACATCTACCCACCCAATTGGAAGCAGTATTGTCAATGCAGCCAGAGACAGGGGCTTAGATATTGTACGTCCTGATAACGTGACGGAAATATCAGGCAAGGGCATCAAGGCATCCCTTCCCCAGGGCGAGGTGCTTTGCGGAAACAGAAAATTGATGGAAATGTTCCAGATAGATCTGTCAGATTACAATAATAAACAGTATGGCACAGAAGTCCTCACTGCTTTAAACGGCAAATTCATAGGACATCTGGTCATCTCGGATACTCTGAAGGAGGATGCAGTTCCCGCTATCGCTTCTCTTAAAAAATCGGGGATCGTTACGGCTATGCTCACAGGTGATGCCCAGAACAGCGCTGATGAAATAGCGAAAAAAGCCGGGATCGATGAAGTCCATGCAAAGCTCCTTCCCGAAGATAAGGTGAATGCACTGCAGAAGATCCGTGAGAGACATGGTTCAGTTATGTTCGTGGGAGACGGCATCAACGATGCTCCTGTGCTGGCCGGCGCTGATGTGGGGGCAGCCATGGGCAGCGGAGCTGATGCAGCAATAGAAGCGGCCGATGTAGTATTTATGACCTCATCTGTGGAGGCGATCCCGCAAGCCATCTCAATTGCGCGCTTCACGGGCCGTATAGCCATGCAAAACGTAGTATTTGCACTGATAATCAAGGCACTCGTCATGGTACTGGGCCTTGCCGGCTTCGCTAACATGTGGATGGCAGTTTTTGCAGACACAGGCGTTGCAATGCTGTGCGTATTAAACTCCATCCGCGTACTCTACAAAAAGCAGCAATAGACTCTGTGATTTTTAACCAGCTCACAGGACCTGTATATTAGTTCAAGATGTAATCTTAATACTCAGGGAGCCGTCCGGCTATACTCAGCCGGACGGCTCTTGTTTTATCTTGTTTCAGTATACTCCTGTACTGTAAATACACTGCTGTAAAAAAACCTTACCGCAGATGGCAGATGCACAGGACATATTTTAAACCCGCCATATAAGTCTGGCCACAGACGCAAACAGAAAACAGCTCACGATCCCAGCTATTGTAGGCACTGCCAGAGACAGCAGCGTCCATCTCATTTTGCCGCTCTCCTTTCTGATCGTCAGAAAGGTGGTAGAACAGGGCCAGTGCATCAGTGCAAAGAGCATTGTGGACACAGCCGTGATCCAGGTCCAGCCGTTCTGGACAAACAGCTGGTGCAGTACACCCATATCCTGGATATCCACAAGGCTGCCCTGAGCCATGTAGGACATGATAATGATGGGGATGACGATCTCATTGGCCGGAAATCCCAAGATAAAGGCCAGCAGGATCACGCCGTCCATCCCAAGAGCCCTGCCGAACGGGTCCAGGAAACCTGACAGATGTGCCAAAAGCGTCACATCCTGGATACTCACATTTGCCAGTACCCAGAGCAGCAGGCCTGCCGGAGCAGCCACAACAACAGCCCTTCCCAGCACAAACAGAGTCCTGTCAAATACAGACCTCACTATAACCTTGCCTGTCTGAGGCCTCCTGTAAGGAGGAAGCTCCAGGGTAAACGAGGAGGCTTCCCCGCGCAGTACAGTCTTTGTGAGGATACGCGATGTAAAAAATGTCATCAGTATGCCCAGAAGTATAAAAAGCGCCAGCAGCGCCGCGGACAAAAATGAACTCCAGAAGCCGGCGGCCCCCACAAAGAAGATTGAAATCATTGTGATCAGGATAGGCAGCCTCCCATTACAGGGGACAAAATTATTTGTTATCATGGCTACCAGCCGCTCCCTTGGGGAGTCAATGATCCTGCAGCCCATGACGCCAACCGCATTGCAGCCAAATCCCATGCACATAGTAAGCGCCTGTTTTCCGCATGTATGGCATCTCTGGAAACACTTATCCAGATTAAAGGCCACACGGGGCAGATAGCCAAAGTCTTCCAGAAGCGTAAAGAGCGGAAAAAATATAGCCATGGGCGGCAGCATGACAGATACAACCCAGGCCAGCACCCGGTATACACCCTCTATCAGCGCCTCACATACTATATGGGGCAGATGCAGAAATTCCAGCAGGCTCCATATCCTGCCTTCCATCTCAAAAAAAAATGTGCTCAGCAGATCAGATGGATAATTTGCTCCTGTTATAGTCAGCCAGAAGATTCCCATAAGCACAAGAAACATTATGATAAAGCCGCTTCCTTTGCTTGTAAAAAGCCTGTCGAGCTTCCTGTCTCTGTCCGCATATGATTTATTCTCAAAGCTTACAGTTTCCGCGCATATACGCTGGGCCTCCCAGATAAATGTAGACGCAATATCGTCCTTCATCTTCATTACTGTTACATCTGCTTCTTTTCTTACCCTTCCCAGCTCTGCAAGCGCCTTGTGTACGCCTTCATCCTGCAGGATCTGTTCCATTGCTGACTCCCCCAGATACTCTTTCATGGACCTGCGCATGCTTTCATCCAGGTCAAGCAGTCTGGCGCACAGCCAGCGTACATTTTTAAAGCCGGCTTCACCGCAGCATTTGCTGACGGCAGGTTCCAGTTCCCCTATGGCCTTTTCTATATAATCCGGGTAGTTTATCCTGAATCTTCCTTCAGGCAGCTGTCCATTCTTCAGGTCTGCCATTTCCTGCAGCAGCTTCTGCAGTCCCTTTTTGCTTCTTGCTGCTGTCCCCACCACAGGAACTCCCAGCATATCTCTCAGTTTATCCAGATCAACCCTTATTTTCTTCTTTTCCGCCTCATCCATAAGATTGACGCACACAATGACCGGGACTTCTGTCTCTATGATCTGAAGCACCAGATTCATATTCCGTTCAAGGCAGGTGGCGTCACATACCACCACTGCCGCGTCAGGAGCCTCAAAGCATATGAAATCACGGGCCACTTCTTCCTCTGCAGAATGGGCCATCAGTGAATAGCAGCCCGGAATATCTACCAGCTCCATCTCTATCCCTTTAAAGGAACATCTTCCCCTGGCGCTGGCTACCGTTTTTCCGGGCCAATTTCCCGTGTGCTGCCTCATGCCAGTGAGCTGGTTAAAAACTGTGCTCTTCCCCACATTCGGATTTCCTGCCAATGCCACAGTCAGACTGCTGCTTCCGCCAGGTTCCACCAGGATTTTTTCGGAATCTTCTCTGCGCAGAGCCATCACGCTTCTTCTCACCATATAGGCTCCCGGATCCCCGAATGGACTTTTACCCACACATTCTACGGGTGTCCCCTCCACCATGCCGATATCCTGAAGTCTTCTGCGCATTTCATCTGTAAATTCCAGCGCTCTGACTGTTGCGCTCTGTCCTCTTTCTAAGTCTGCCAGCTTCATTATATCTGCCATGACATCCTCCGCTCACTTTCTTTCCGCATATAGGCGGACTTATACCTGCTCCCTCCCCCGGAACAGCGGAAGGCCGGGTTCTTACTCCTGACTGCCTATGTACAGATATAATACTATATGCAGGGTACGGATAAACGTGAAAATGAGGATGCCGCATTATACAGCATCCTCACCTGTCAGACCGTCAGCACCCCTCCGGCCGCTATGTAATCTGCATGTCCGTGCAGGCTTTTTTTAATTTCTCTGTATATCCCTTTGCTGCAGGAGCCTGTAAACAAATATGTTTTCCCATTCTCCCGGATGACCATACTCATCTCATGCATGAAGTCCTCCGCCCTGCGCCAGGGCTCATTTACTGTATGCGCCATCCTGGCCGTGGGACGCCTGCCCTCTGGTTCTGTAAACAGTTCCACAGATTCATCCAGCTTCTGGTACTTGTCCACAAATGTTATCCTGTCATAGTCACACAGGCCGTTTTCTGCTCCGTAATAATAATTCAGTTTATTGAACAGCTGCGTATAATAGGGGCTAAAAGTCTCCTTTTGTATATAAATCTTCGCTTTATGATTTTCCTCAAACAGACATTCCAGCGCTCTGCCGTGATCTGAATAGCCGTGAGAGATCACTACCATATCCACCTTAGAAATGTCTATCCCCAACTTTACCGCATTATCCAGAAAAAGGCGGTCTTTGCCAAGGTCGAACAAAATATTGTGTGTTTCCGTCTGGATATGCAGTGACATGACTTGTCCGCAGTCAGACTCATTTGTAACGGGATTATTCCCAACTAATACAGATATTTTCATAACAAGCCTCCTCCCATACATGAATATTATATCCCTTCCATGTAGTGAAGTCCACTTTCACTTGTGAAATACCTGATAATTTTATCGATAATCCGCATTGTTTTTCGACATTATCTATTTTGTTTCTGCGTTGCCTGACTTTTAAGTCTTAATAACATTTGCTCCATCCGCAGCTTTTGCATACATTGCAGCCGCCTTCAAAAGCGAGAGGTTCCCCGCATTCAGGGCAGAGTATCTTCTTTTTTCCCACGCTGGATATAGCCCTGGGCTTTGGCGCCTTCTTCGGAGGCACATCCTTGTCCTCTTCCCTGCTCTCCCTGAGTGCGATCTCAGCCTTTACTTCATTGTACATATCCAGAAGCGCATTCCCCACCGCCATAGGACAGCAGGAGCCTTTGCTCGTATCCTTTGTAGTGGCTCTGCGGACTGTATATGACGGACAGGAGCCTGTAGAATTAAGCTGGTCTATGATGGTATAGAGATCAATACCGCCTCTTGCGCTGATGGATATCATACGCGACAGCCCAATCATGAAATTATTGCAGCCGCCTGTAGAACCTTTGCTCAGATAAGTCTCCAGGAGCGCCCCTGTGTGGGGGTCAAACAGGGCTATACAGTGGAGGCTTCCGCAGCCTGTGATCAGCTTTCTCTTCTTGCCGACCACATCATCATTTACAAGAATGATCTCTCCGCGTCCCAGTCCGTCTCCTGCAGTCACACCCTTCTTCTCCTCTTCTGTGCTCAGCACGCCTACACGCTTGCAGCCATCCCTGAATATAGTTATTCCTTTCAGGCCCTTTTCATAGGCATAGAGATAGAGGCTCTCAGTCTCTTCCACTGTAAAACGGTTTGGCACATTTACAGTGGAACTGATGGAAGCATCTATATGCTGCTGCCAAACGGACTGCATATTGATCCTCTCATGATAATCAAGTGTCATGGCTGTCACAAAATAATCGGGAAGATCCCTGTCATCTTTTATTTTAAAGTCTTTCATATATTTATCCACGATCTTCGTGTAGACTTTGTAGTACACATCACTTCCGTGCAGCGACTCTGTTTTGCGCTCGTAATAGTTGGCAAATATAGGCTCGATCCCTCCGGATATCCCCAGCATTGTGGAAAGCGTTCCCGTAGGCGCTATTGTCAGCAGCTGAGAATTGCGGAGCCCGTATTTCTTCACAAGCTCGATGGTGCCGTCAGAAGTATTTGCCTGGAAATATGGAGTGCTGATGATATCTTCAATACTGCATTTAGGATATGCCCCCAGCTTCTTTGCCAGTACGGCAGAGGCCGCTATGGCAGTATCCGCCATGGCAAATCCTATCTCATCACAGAGGCTGACTGCATCATCCTCCCCGTAAGTGATGCCCATCTTTATCAGCATATCAGCAAGCCCCATGATGCCAAGTCCGATCTGCCTCCAGTCAGCCACGCTTTCACGCTGCTCTTCCAGCGGATGCAGAGGCAGCCCTTCCTCCAGCACTTCATTAAGCGCTTTCACAGATGCTTTTACACACGCTTTAAAGCCATCAAAATCAAAGGATGCATGGTCTGTAAAAGGATCACAGACAAATTCTGACAGGTTAATGCTTCCCAGAAGGCAGCTTCCTCCTGCCGGAAGCGGCTCTTCCGCACATGGATTGACACCTGCATAGGAAAACTCTTTTGTATTGCTTAAAAGATTCCAATCCTTCACCCTGTCCCAGAACAGGGCGCCCGGCTCCGCATAGTCCCAGTTGACCTCGGCTATACGCCTGAACAGTTCCTTTGCATCCACCGCTTTTTCAATCAGCTCACCTGTGGCTTTTCTCAGATAGTGGAGCTTAAAAGGCTTGTTCGCTTTTACGGCTTCCATAAAGTCCCCGCTGATCCTCACAGATATATTCGCTTTTGTAACCTTGTCCAGATCTGTCTTCAGCTCAATAAAATTTTCCACATCCGGGTGTGAGCAGTCAATTGATATCATCAGCGCTCCCCTGCGCCCATTCTGTCCAATCAGCTCTGTCACAAGTGAATACAGCTCCATGAAGGAAACGGCGCCGCTTGTCTCCTTTGCCGCATTGTTGATCCTTGCTCCCTTAGGACTCAGCTTTGAGATGTCAATTCCGCAGCCGCCCCCGTAGCTGTAAGTGCGGGCCAGCTTCTTGGCACACTCAAAGATGCTTTCAATCTCATCCTCAGGCGGAGCGATCACATAGCAGTTGGAAAGACTCACTTTCCGTCCCTCGTTTTCCAGACCTCTGTTTGAAAGTATTCTTCCACCGAATAAAAATTTCTTTTCCTTAATGAGTGAAGCGATCTCCTCATTTCCGCCGCTGATCCTGCCCAGCCAGCTTTCAAAATCCTCACCGTGATTACAGTATTTATTAGTCCAGATATCCATCCCTAACTGGTTCTCTTCACCCAGCCATTCTTGTACGTTCATAATGTTCTCCTTTTGTTCTATATCTAGCATGCAGTAGTAATTATATTACAACATGTAGTATCGTGCAAGAGGAATTTTATCGTTACCAGACGTTACTTTTCCCTCCGTGACCAGTAACTACCAGACTACCTTTTTCAAATACAGCCCCGAAAACAGCAGAAGCAGCCCCGACATGCCAAAGTATATCCTCAGGTTTTTATCTGTCTCGCCCTGTTCTTCAATCCTGCCGCGGTAGGGATTTTCACCTTTAAACCCGATTCCGTTTAAGGTGTTCAGCACTTCAGCTGCATCCTTCTTGTGATAAAGCCCAATGACCAGGCTCTTAGGAGTATCTTCCTCACCCATCATCCGGCAGAATCTCTGTATCTGTGTGATGTCCACATATATTCTGTTGTCCTGACTGTCCCCTGTCTGCCTTAATATGCCAGACATCACGGCTGACTGCACGTTCTGCGCATCTTCTGCCCCGGCGGCTGTCCCCGTACTGCCATCAGCTGAGTAAGCTTCTCCGATCTGAAGTTTCATCTCTCCCTCAGACAGCTTCTGAAGCAGAGTCTCTCGCTCTGCATCACTTACTTTTCCCCCGTCCTTTTTCTGAAATTCCTTTGGGACCTGGCTTCCAAACACCATCTGGACAAAACTGCTCCCGGACATCCTTCCGGCTGCCGCATATTCAAACGGATAATTTTTTATATCTATTCCCGTTATAGTTCCCGTATAAATATAGTTTTCGATTTCAATACTTCCCTGAAGTTCTATGACAGGCGCAGCAGACCTTACAGTTTTCAGGGTTCCCAGATAGTCTAAAAGCTCCTGCGTCACAACTGTTTTCGTGCCGTCAGCCTTGATCTGCCCCCTGGAACGTCCATAAGCTGATCCCTGTATCCCTGTTATACAGATCACTACAATACAGACAGCAGAAAATATCATGCCTGCTGCTCCCAGCAGGGCAGAGTTCTGTCTTTCATAGGCTTTTCTATATATATTTATTTCAGAAGTTCTTTCCAGCATAATCATCAGCCTTTCTTAAAAACAGCCTTCGCACTCCCAGGACTCCCAGTACCAGCGCGATTCCCCCGAAACCCGCAAGTACAGATATCCACCACTGTCCCGCCGTCTCCGGCTCTTCCTTGGGGATTACCGGCGTCAGTATTTCCGGCTTGTTGATAGTTGTTTGAAATGGAATTTCCTTTGTGTATACCTCTCCGAACTCGTCCTCATAGCTCAGCGTGACCATCCCGCTTGTAGGCCCGTATTTTTCTTTTTCACCGCTTCCGTCTGAAGCAGCTGCGCCGTTTCCACCGCTCTCTGTCTCTTCCGTCTCTGCTTCCCCGCTCTTTGTACTGCCCCTTTCCGGTGAACCGGCGGCATCCTTCATATCCTTAGTCCCAATAAATATCTTCGCTGTGCCTTCTGCCGCACTCCCTGCTTCCATATTTCCCACAAATGCAGTTTCCAGGGGAAGAAGCCCTTCCGCCTCTATTGTGTACCTTACATTATATATCCTCGTTCTGCTGAGATTCATTATCTTCATTGAAACAGGTATTGTCTCCGCTGCATAGACCTTTGACGGAATATCCAGACTCTCCGCCTCAAGCTCTATAGGCTGGCTAAGCTGCAGCAGAATATCCTCTGTCTCTGTTATAGCCTTTGCCTCTTTATCCTCATACTCAATTGTAAAAGTGAGCATATCTGTGTTTTCCACTGTATCCTTAAGTACCTCAGCTGTAAATGAGACCTCAAAAGTTCCCCTTGCGTCTACCTTGTCAATATAAAAGTTTTTTCTGTTAAATTTCAGTGTATTATTCTGAACTCCCACCTTAACTTTAATATTCTGTATGTATGCTGACTTGTTTGTATTTATAAATGTGGCTTTTACCGAAGCCTCTTCTCCGGCAAGCATAGGAACCTGGCTGATGTAATAGTCCTCCAGCATAACTTTAGGCTGAGACTGGGGGCCTTCTGTGCCTCCGCCTGCACCCCCGTCACCGCCTCCTGCATATCCCCCGCCAAAGTCCTGAGGCTGATCACCCGGATCATCTCCGTCTGCCGGCTCAGTCTCCTTTTCTTTACTGGCTGCAGGTTTAACCGTCACGTAGAATGTCCTCTTCTGGGAAATTTTCCTGCCGCTTTCAGTCTGTCCTGTGATGGTTATTTCCACAGGATAGGAGCCTGCCTGCATATCTTCCTTCAGCTCCAGAGTCAGTTCCAGCAGATATGCCTCCGACGACGAAGCCTCCCCCTCCACTGCCTTTCCCGTTACCGGCTTTTTCTCCTTATCCAGCTGCACATTTCCTATGAAATCATACTTCTCTTTTTTGACCGTAGTATTGTAATTCTTAAAAATAAAAGGCGCTGTCTCTGTATTTCCCAGATTGACACCGGCCTGTAACTGGTTCTCTTTTATCTGTGTCTTCTCCAGAAACGGAACGACCAGCAGTATCTTCTGCCCGTCCTGGATGGGGGTATAGCCTTCTTTGAAGGTTTTGTCCATTCCTCTGTAAATACGCCCGTTATCGATCTCAAGAAAGGGCCCCTCCTCCTTTTTGTCCTCCTTATCCTTCTCTCCCGGCTTCTCACTGTCCTGCTGGTTTTTATCTGTATCCGTTTCACTTTGATCTGTGCCGGGCTGTGTCTGGCCTGTACCTGACTGGTTCTGATCTGTGCCGGGCTGATCCTGCTCCGTCCCCGGCTGTGTCTGACCTGTTCCCGGCTGGTTCTGCTCAGTCCCTGCCTGGGTTTGGCCTGTACCCGGCTGGTTCTGCTCTGTACCTGCCTGGGTTTGGCCTGTTCCCGGCTGGTTCTGCTCTGCACCCGCCTGGGTTTGGCCTGTGCCTGACTGGTTCTGATCTGTTCCCGGCTGACTGGTATCCTTCCCTGCCTGTGTCTCATTTTGATCAGTATTTCCCTGCTGCTGGCCTGGTTCTCCCTGTGTCTGATCCGACCCGGCCTGTCCCTGTACCGGCTCTGTTCCTGCCTGTATCTGGTCCGCCTGGGGTCCATTACTCCCCGGATCTGCCGGCGCCTGCGTCTGGCTCTGATCTGCCCCGGCCGGGTTCTGTCTTGGCTCCTGGGATATAACTGATGCCTCCGTGACGGCTGTTTCGGTCTGCGGCTGGCCTTCTCCTGCCGCCAGGACAGTCTGTCCACATATCATCACGAGAACCGCAGCCATTATCCACAATTTTTTCTTTTTTAACCCCGAATTATTCACAGCCTGTCCTCTCCATTCGTTCATCTATCTCCTGCTGGCTTTCCAGATGCAGACTCCTGACTGTCTGAAGCACACCTCCGTCCATCTCGCATACTGTATCACACAGTTCGTCTATATCCTGCCCATTGTGGCTTGCAAGGATGATCGTCTTATTTTTCTCCTTCAGCTCTTTTAAAAGGTTCCGGATATCCGCTGTCCCCTTCTTGTCAAGCCCGTTAAAGGGCTCGTCCAGGATCAATATCCCCGGATCCTCCATGATGGCCTGGGCAATTCCCAGACGCTGCCGCATACCCAGGGAATATTTCTGGACTGATTTTTTCAGTCCGGGATCCAGTCCCACTCTCTTTAATACTTCATCTATTTCCCTGCCCATTATTTTCCTGTTCAGAGAGGCCAGGATCTGCAGATTCTTTCTGCCTGTCAGATTTCCCAGAAAACCCGGAGTCTCAATGATCACCCCCAGATCCTTTGGGAAATCCATATCCTTCCCCACTTCCCGGCCATCCACCAGTACACGGCCGCCGGACGGTCTTAAAAAACCGCAGATGCATTTCATCATCACAGTCTTCCCCGAACCATTATTGCCCACAATGCCATGTATCTTGCCTTTTTCAAATGTATGGCTGACATCCTTTAATACAATGTCTTCCCCAAATCTTTTTGTCACATGCTCCAGTGTTATCATACTTTCCTCCGGCTGAATCGTTTTTATTTTGAACTGACAAAAGAAAAATTGTACATTTTTATTAAATACAGCGCCAGTAATCCCAGCAGTAAGATCAGTCCTCCAAATACCATATATGACTGTTCCAGTGTGGGCAGCCTGTCATAGCCAAAATTGTGCATCTTGTAAGTGGCATGGTTAAGAGGCGATATCCATCCCAGAATGACATTTGCCCGAAACATCTGTTCCTCGGGTATCTTCAGCAGAGCCGCCACTGTGTCCGGACTCAGAAGCAGCCCATACAGGCTGTAGAGTATCCCGCCTGTGATCCCTGCCCTCTTTCCCCATTTCAGGTTCAGTACCAGCATCACCAGGACCATGCTGATACTGTATAAAAGCATCAGGAGGATGATCTGCAGCATGCACTCATAAGGTGTGATGAATTCCATCACTTTTACCGCTATTGGCAGATGAAGATTCTCACCCAGCCCGGAATATCCCAGAATAGCGCCTGTAGCGCTCCACATATTTCCCGGAAAGCAGTTCTTTGCGCAGATGACAGCCGTGGAAGCCAGCACAAATAACATGTACAGAGCCGTTACAGTGCACACATAGGCGATCTGCCCCAGTATCCAGCGCCTCTTTGTGGTCCTCATCAGATAAAACGGAACACCTGCATTCAGCATTGGAATATCAGAAAACAAAAGTATAAGGAGCATTGATATGATCATAATGGAACCTGCATCTCCAAATGTCCATATGAATGGCTCCGCCGCCTGCATTGATTTTGCATATGCGGCGGAAAAATCCAGCGCCTTGTCACTCAGGAGAAAACATACTGTAAATGACAGAGCAAATGTCATAATAATCCTGGGATTCTTTTTCCACTGCCTGTAATTGTATCCGGCTACCTGCATGATCTGCCGCACGCCATCTGCTGCCCTATACATCTTCCAGCCTCCTGTACATCATCCTGACACAGACAATACCTAAAAAAAGCGTCCATGCTATAAAAAAAAGTGTAAGCCCTATGCTGCCGTCACCCCAGTAATGCTCCGGCGCGATCCATTCCTTCGGGTAAATGCAGTAGATCCCCTCAAAATACCGCTCCTTCAGCATGATCAAAAAATAGTAGATGACAAAAGGCGCTATATACGCCATATAATTGGACATCATCCATACTGCCAGGCAAGTGCCTAAAAGAGCCAGCAAACCGCCTGTCATTCCCAGGCGGATGGCCTGGGCCGCAAATTCTCCCCATATGCCGCCCCCACCAGCAGCTTCCATAGGACTGAAAATGAGCCAGTAAATAAAACTGTTCAGAAAAGCTCCTCCCGTCAGCGCAGCCGCAGCGCCAATCCAGGCCCCGGCAGCCTTTCCCGCCACATAAGAAAACCTGTTGGTGCGGAGCAGGCAGAATTTTCCGAAGCCGGAGCTGACTTCATCTACAAAGGCAGTAGTATAAGGCAGGACGGCAATAATTGGAAGCATAAAGACCGTTATGTCACTTTTCATTGCTTCCATGAGAATCTTTAAATGGCTGTCTGCCTCCAGCTCCCCGCTCCAGACAAATTTTGTCCCCATGGCCAGCACTGCGCTTGCAGCCAACATGGCAGTCCAGAAATTTCTGCCCCCAAGAGCCCTCTTTATGTCTTCCATGTCATATCCTTCCACTGTCCCTTAATATCCAAAGTCGCGGTCGATCACTGTCCCGTCCATGGCATTAATTGTAAACCAGCTGTTATAAGGCCCGTCTGCCACATCCCTGATCTCTCCTGCCTCTGTCTGCCTTATCATCACCCTGCTGCCAAAAAAATCCCAGACAGGAACAAGGGTCCCCACGTCACTGTTATTTTTCTCTTTGATTCTCATATAACCCAGCCTGACCTCTTTGATCTCAAATTCCGTATGACTGTCTCCTTCCGGCAGGAATGCATATTTTGCAGTCATCATTTCCTCGAAAATTTTTTCTATTTCTGAAAAGGGCAGAAGAAATACATATTCCTCCGATATATCTTCGAGTTTATAGGGATCACCCCAATAGAAACTGGCAAGCCCCCCGTCATCATATATGAGATACAAACCCTCATAGGGCCATGCAGGTGAGTAATCGGCCTGTCCCTCGTCGTGTTCTGATGTGCCGCCGTCAGCGCTTGTGTAAGTGACAGGAATCCCCTCTGTAACCCTTGTATAATGAACGCCATAGCCTACCTCTCCTACAGGCGCAGCCTCGCCTGGCTGTATCTCAACACCCACTGTGAAATACTCTCCCCCGGCCCGCTGCATTTCTGTAAAACCAAGCTTTGTCACGATCTCATCACTCTGCTTTTCAATATCTTCCACAGATATCTTCAGTCCCATCTTCAGCTCATCAATTAAGCTTTCCCCGTACACAGGCATATAGTTGCTGGACAAATCCATTCTGATCACCTGCAGCTGTATCCATTTCCAGTCCTCTGTCCTGTGATTGTCCAGAAATATCCCGTAGTCTTTGCCATCTACTGTAGCTGTGGCGGAAATTCCTCCGGCCTGCGCGCCTCCTCCCCCGGCCTCAGCGGCGGTCGCCAGCTTTCCGTCCAACAGTTCAGTCTCACATGTCTCCGGGGCAGCTTCATACATGGCCCGCAATTCGTCCAACGACTCCTCATAGGGCATGTCCTCTGTGCCGAAGCTCTTATATGCCCCTCCGCCGGCCTCTGCTTTTTCAAGTTCTACTATCATTTCTTCAATCTCGGATTTAGTATAGCCTCTGGCAGGGTCATTTTCCTTATATACCTTGTTCCACAGCTGAGCATTTCCCGTCAGAACTTCTCTGACCTTGTCCAGATCCTCCTGTGTAAAATCCCTTGTCTCTACTTTTTTAAGCCTGAACCCCTCCGCGTCGGGCACCACGACCCTGGCATCCGCCCTGACCTGGATCTGGCCTGTGCCGTCCTTAAAAGATGCTGTATATGTATCAGGCGCCTGCACCTGCTCCGCTATGGTCAAATTTGAGTCTTCCGGCAAAGTCTCTGCCTCCCCGGCGGATTTCTTCTGCTTTACGATCTCCACCTCAGGTGTCTCCTGGCATCCGGCAAAAACGGCTGTCACAAGACAGATGATAAGTGATGCAGAGGATATCTGCCGCAGCCTCTGTTTTATCCCCCAAATTTTTTTCATCTGTTTCTCCCCTCTCTGCTTCCTGCTAATATCCCCTGTCAACGTCCACAATAGTGCCGTCCATGGCATTTATGGTCAGCAGGCTGGTTCCCGGTGTGATAAGATTTGGCTGTTCATAGGAATCCCCCACTATATGATATGTTCCAAAAAAATTCCATACAGGGATCAATGTGGCATCGCCCCGGGCACTGTCTTCCCATATCCTCATATAGCTCAGCGTGACCTTGTCCACATTCATTTCTGTCACAATTCCCTGCTCTGCATAATCTGCATTCTTTTTCAAAATGATACTTTCAAATATATTCTGTATTTCAGAGAAGGGCAGAAGAAATACATATTCCTCCGACAATTCACTGACCTTATATGGTCCCGTCCATTCAAAACTCAGAAGGCCGTCCTTATCATAAGCCATGGTGATCATTTCGTAAGGCCAGTACAGCGTATATGGGATAGTACCCTGGATCTCCACTGTATTGCCATGTGAAAATGTATAGCCTGTAGGAAAATTATCAATCGTCCTTGTGTATACAAATACATATGCACTTTCGTAACCTTGATTCTCTATTCTGGTGCCGGTTGTAAAGTCAGACTCAGAATATCTTTGTGAGTATCCCGCGTCCGTATATGCCAGTTCCATATCATCAAGACCCATGGCCCTGACAGTTTCATCTGCCATTTTCTCAGCTTCCTCTAAAGATAAGGTCTGTTCGACATTTATCTGATCATCATCGCTCATCATCCACAAACCGACATAATCAGCACCGTCTCTTTGTACGCGCATGTTAATATATTTATTATATTCTGAGAGGGAATTTCCTATATTGATAGCATACTGCATACCGTCCATTTCAAAATTTGCACTTTGATCATTATAAGTTTCTGTTTCAGCTTCCTGCTCCTCCCCTTTCCCCACAACTTCCTCTTCCGCAGCACTGCTGTTCACTGAACTATTATTCACGCTATTTTTTTCTTCCTCTTCAGGCAGCTGTGCATCGTCCCGGCCCACAGTTCCTGTTATTTCAGAGCTCAGCGCTTTCCTTTCCTCCTCACTTGAAACACCATATGCATACATATACCACTGCCTTTTGGCTGCATCTTCACTGTATGTGATAGTTATATCAACCGGCTCTGTCTCAAATACTTCCGGACCTGAATCCAACAGACCATATAAATATTTGAGCTGTTCTGTCACACTGTCAATCGAGTACTTTGACAGCATATCTGCATCACCGCTGAGCAGCTTATCGGAAATCTTCTCCAGTTCCTGTGCTTTTATCACAGCCTCTTCTCTTGTCATGGGAGGCTCTCCGGTTTCCGGATAGTATCCTCCTGTCCATGTCCCGGCGTTATGCATGACCGCCTTATGGACAGCGTCATAATCTGCCTGCTCAAACGGCCTTGCTTCCACCCTCTTGATCCTGACGCCCTCAGCGTCCGGGATCTGGATACTTGCATCCACATTGACATACATCATATTGTTCTGGTCATGCAGGTTTGTCCTGTATCTCTCCGGGGCAGCCACCTGGGATCTGATATTTTCAAATTCACCTGCTTCCACCATCCTGGCTTCTGAATCCTGGGTCTTATACCTTACAATTTCCGTATTTGTAGTCTCGCCGCAGCCCGCCGTTCCTGCCAGCACAACAGCGGCTGCCGCCGCCAATGCAGATCCTTTTTTTAATAACAATAATTTTCCCATAATAACATCTCCTGCGGTAAAATATCCGGACCTTTCTTTTTAATATCCCCTGTTTCTCTCTATAATGGTCCCATCCATGGCATTGACAGTGAGAAAGCTCATATTCGCCTGATCCTCAGTGTAAGGCTCAGTCCCTCCATCCTGATAGATATCCCTGCTCCCAAAGAAATCCCATACAGGTATCAGTTTTCCTTCATCCAGATTGTCTTTTTCTCTGACTCTCATATAACTGAGCCGGACATCCGTGATACGCATATCAGTCCTTGATTTTTCTTTATCATCGCTTGTATATTTATTAATGATCATATTTTCAAATATTTTCTGTATTTCTGAAAAAGGCATCAGATATACATTCTCATTGGAGGACTCGCTAATTTCGTATGGATTCCCCCACCAGAAAGCGGCAAGGCCGTCATCATCATATATCAGGCTGATCTTTTCATAAGCCCAGACAGGCGAAAACTGATTGTCAGCGCTCATCTCTGAGTAGGTTCCCTCATCTGGTGTGTAGATAACAGGAATGCCGTCCACCATTCTGGTATAGTACATCATGTATCCCTGCTTCTTAGGAGTCCCGTCACCGTCTCTTCCGTCTAAACCTGCTACTCCGCTGTAATTTTCATATAAAACTATGTCCCCCGCTGAAAACGCCATATCAGTAAACCCAAGTTCCTGCATAAGGGTATCTGCCTCCTGCTTTAACTCATCCAACGATTTTTCCATTGGTTTGGCATTCTGCAGCTCTGCATTGCTGAAGGGACGCTGATATGTACCATCATTACAGCATATATCGAAGTATGTCCATTTATATTCATCACTCAGGTTATTACTCACTCCTACAGAATAAGTCCTCCCGCCCATATTAAAATTTGCGTAAAAATAATTGGGATTCACCTCTTCTTTTGTCTCCTCACCTGCCTCCTGTCCGTCTTCATCTGTAATATCAACAGGTTCCGGATTGATTACAAATTTATCCGCATACTTTTCTGCCGCCTTCTCATCATACTGTATCTTCGGCTCCACGATCTCAGTCTGGGGAGTCTCAGGGGCATCCGCATATGCTGCCTCACATTCTTCTATAGAAGCATCCAGGTCCATTCCTTCATACAGCTGCTTAATCGTTTCATCACCGCTGGCAATCCGTTCCTTGATTGACTTAAAACTGACAATCTGTTCTTCTATCTCTGATTTTGTCATTCCTGACAGGCCGCTGCCATAATTCCTGGTCCACAATTCAGTTTCTTTCATCACCGTTTTGTAGACAGCATCCATGTCAGCCTGTGTATAAGTTCTGGCTTTGACAGTCATAAGCTTTATCCCCTGAACATCCGGCACTGTCACAGGGGCATCCACTGTTACCTTGAGGGATCCTGTGGGATCTTCAAGAGATGCTTTATATTCATCAGGAGCAGCCACCTGCTTTTTAACATTTTCGAATTCATCCTGCGCTACAGTCTCTGCCTGCTCAATATCTGTTTTCTGCCGCACGATCTCCTCATCAGGCGTCTCCTGGCATCCTGCAAGACTTGTGACAATTGCTGCTGACAACAGAACAGCTCCCAATCTATATTTCATGTATATACCTCCATTTTCTTTCTGCTGTCTGTGCAGATAGGCACAGACCTGCCAACTTTTCATTCTTAATTTACTATAACTGAGAATCAACGTTAAAGTATACATAGAAATGTAAACAATTTGAAAATGCCGCACCCGGCCAGGCAGGCCGCTGCGGCATTTCTTCACTTATTTGTACTGGTCCTGTTCTTCATATCCCCTGCTGTTATCATCAAAAATAACATGGATGCTTGTTCCCACGCCCTCAGTGCTCTCGATCTGCAGCCGGGCATTGTGGAGATATGCTATCTGCTTACATAACGCCAGACCAAGTCCGATTCCTCCGGCTTTCTTGCTTCTGGATTTATCTACCATATAGAAGGCTTCCGTGATCTTAGGGATCTCATCCGCGGGGATCCCCTTCCCGCAGTCTCTCACCACGATCTGATTCCCCACTGCAATGACATCTATCGTATCACCCTCTTTGCAGGCTTTCATGGCGTTGTCGATCAGGTTAACCATCAGGCTTTCCATCAGATCCACATCCATCAGGAGCTCTCCCATGGAGCAGGACATCACCAGATACATTCCCTTTTCCTTTAAGTGGTAGCCCTCCAGGACTTCTACCCTTTTAAAAAGCTTTTGCACAGGATAATATTCCATTGCCACAGTCTCATTATCATACATGCCGATCAGGTTCATCAGTTTTCCCGAAAGACGTTCCAGACGCTTGCATTCTGAATTAATATGGACCAGGGCCTTCTTCTGCTGATCCTCACTGATCTTCACGTGCAGAAGTGTGTCAGAATATCCTATGATGGAGGTCATGGGGGTCTTCAGTTCATGCGTCAGGCTTCCCAGAAGCTGTTTACGCCTCTCAGAGACATCCTCCAGCTCTCTGACCTGGTTCTCTACCTGTTCTGCCATCTGGTTGAACGCGGTGCCGACCATACCCAGCTCATCCCTTGATTCCACTCTCACCCTTCGGTCCAGCTCACCGCGGCTTATGCCTGCTGCAGCCCTTTGGAGGCGTTTCAAAGGCCTCAGAGTCCTGCGCACCATAACAGAGACAGCCATGGCTGCCGTCAGGGCAACTGCCAGATATATTCCTATAAACAGAAGCGCCTGCTTCGCTATATCCTCGTACATGGAAGAAATATCGCTTACCATCAGCAGCTGATAATCACCGGACGGCTCCACTTTAATATTTCTTCCCATGATAAGGATCCTGGCGCCTTCCAGGTTCTGTATGACATGAGTCACATCATCTGACGTCCAGCGGCCTGAATCCTTTTCCACCAGTTCAAAATCCGTCAGATTACAGACTATCTGGCCTTCCTTTATCATAATATATTTATTGCTTCCATATTTCTTTAAAAGATAATTAATAAATGATTTTCTGGTAGCCTCACTGTAAGTGAGCAGTTCATTGTCAGACATCTCCTGACCCAGCGCATATGAGGTAGCGCGGACCTGCTGCTCATAATTTTCTATAGTCTGCTCCAGGCTGTAGACCGCCGTCCTGTATATAACAATAGCACCGAAGATCCCAGTCGCCAGCAGCAATGTCACCACAGTCACCAGGGAAATCTTCGTTGATAATTTCATCTTAATCCTCCAGACGGTATCCTATTTTAGGTATTGTCTTAATCACATCTGAGAGATCCAGCTTCTTCCGGATCTGCCCTATATGAACATCTATGGTCCTGGTTTCCCCCAGATAATCACTGCCCCATACCTGGTTAAGCAGCTGGTCTCTGGTAAATGCCACATTCTTATTTTTTGCCAGAAGCACTAAAAGGTCGTACTCCAAAGGTTTCAGGCTGACCTGCACACCGTTTTTAAGCACCTGGTGTTCAGACAGATTGATCTCCACTTCTCCCACAGAAATAATATCTCTCTGCTTGCCTGTCCTCTCCAGCACCTTCTCTACCCTTACTAATAGTTCCAGCACTTCAAATGGCTTTACAATATAATCCTCAGCCCCAGATTTTAATCCCTTGATCTTGGAGCCCACATCTGACTTGGCAGTCAGGTAGATGACAGGTACATTATGTATCTTCATGACATCCATTAATTCAAATCCATCTTTCCCCGGAAGCATCACATCCAGCAAAGCCAGATCAAAGGCCCTACTCTCCTCCAATATCTTCTCTACACCGTCCCCTTCATAGACAGGCACTGCCTCATAACCTGCCACAGTCAGGTTCATGCAGATCAGCTCCGATATGGAGTAGTCATCTTCCACTACTAAAATTCTGTTTTGCACAGCATACTCCCTCCTTGCAGTGATTCTAGCACAGTAAAATGCGAAAAAAAGCATCAAAATGTAAATTATGATACCTTAATACATTATACTTCCCTTTCCTGCAGGGCACAATGGGATTTTATTACTTTAAGTGCCATGCCTCCCAGCTGGCGTACTCCATCCGCATGTCAACCTCAGCCTGAACCTCTGTCACAGGCTCTTCATATTTTTCTGATGTCCGGCCGCAGGAGGCAGCTCCGGCGCCTGCCCCAGCTATCAAACATAAAACTGCACAAAATAAAGCCGTTCTTTTCATTTTCCGAACCTCCTTAAGGCAATCTGCCTTTTCTATTAGGATATCCGTAAAATGTAAAAATGAACGGCTTTTTCATGTAAAATTTCTGGTAATTTTTCTACAGCTTTTTGAATTTTTTCATCTCCTGATAAAGCCTGGCTATGGGCAGGCCAACTACATTATTATAGTCCCCGCATATCCTTTTTACAAATACACCGGCCCGGCCCTGTATCCCATAGGCCCCCGCTTTGTCCATAGGCTCTCCAGTTGCAATATACTCTCTTATCTCTTTATCAGACATTGGATACATCTC
Organism: Murimonas intestini; assembly: GCA_003148945.1. Classification (GTDB taxonomy): domain Bacteria; phylum Bacillota; class Clostridia; order Lachnospirales; family Lachnospiraceae; genus Murimonas; species Murimonas intestini. The sequence goes on from QGGY01000007.1 coordinate 31,012, forward strand.
CACCTCAGTACATTCTGAAAATGTGTGATATGCCTCTCTTGTGCCTTTCCTGATATAAAAGGTGACCCCGGTATATACATGGTGGCATCTGCCCTGGAGTGATTTCAGCATTCTGGCCGCATCAGCCTCATTCTCCGGTTTGCCGAGAATCTTTTCGTCCAAGGCAACTACAGTATCAGCGCCGATGACAAGTATGCCTTTTTCTATCCTGCCGGCCACGGCCTGAGCCTTCTGGAATGACAGCTCTTCCACCACCTCATCAGGGTTTGTCTTAGTTATGGTCTCCTTTACGTTGCTGATTATAATACGGAAAGTAATACCAGCCTGACGCAGCAGCTCCTTTCTTCTGGGCGAAGCTGACGCCAGGACTACATCTCTCTCATTCGTATTTTTTATCTCCCAATCAAGTGTCTCATCCATCTTATACATGCCTCCTGTATCCGCCGGCTTTGCCCTCTTTGCGGAACCATAAAATTTTAATAGCCTTCATTTCTGCGCAGCTTCCTGAGTTCACTGCGTTTTCTGCCGCCTTCCCACTCAGCCCTTTCATTCTCATTCTCCAGGATGAGTCCGGGCACTTCCACCGGCACACCTTCTTCATCTATTGCCACCATCACCAGATATGCCCTGTTTATCACATGACGCCTGCCATCCAGGCCTTCCACGTAAGTATCCACCCTGACTTCCATTGAGCTGCGGCCCACGTATGTGATTTTTCCCCGCAGGACAAGCATATCATTTATTTTGGCCGCTGACTTAAACTGCAGGTTATCAACTGCCGCTGTGGTTGTCTCCATCCCTGCATGGCGTTTTGAGACGATCCCTGCCATCTCATCGATCCACTGCATAAGCTTGCCCCCAAACAGCCTTCCATATCCATTAATGTGGGCAGGCATGAGCAGATATGAATTTTCCGTCTGAGAATCAGCGACATATTTCATTTCTCTCATGGTCATTTCTCCTTATTTTCTGACGGTACGTCTAAGGGGGTGCTGCGAAATGCAGCACCCCCTTACCGGCAATGGATGGAGGTGGATTCGAACCACCGAAGCAATTTGCAGCAGATTTACAGTCTGTCCCCTTTGGCCACTCGGGAATCCATCCATTTAAACAGCAGTACTAAATAATCCTGCTGACAAGATATATTTATATCATATCCTGTCAGAAATTGCAAGACCTTAAGCTATGCTTTTTGACAGGTAGACAGCAGCAGACCTGGGAGGAAGTGAAATAATGAAATCTCCCCTCTCTGTGGGGAAGGATGCATTTTCTGTGGTAAAGCCATCAGCGTCCGTCTGTATCAGCCTGGTAAGCTGCGCCCCGCCCGGCACCTGTGCCTCCCATACAGGAACCTTAAACTGCTGCTCCTCCTGGCTGTTGTTAAAGATACATATGATCTGCTCCTCCCTGTCAAACCGCCCATAGCTCAGGCAGCTGTGCCTGGATGAGAGCAGTTTGATTGAACCGTGTGCAAAGACCCTGTGCTCTTTGTGTATCCTGATCATCTCCCTGTGAAAATCCAGAAGCTCTCTGTTCTCTTTCCCCCAGGGGTATGTCCTCCTGTTGTCCGGGTCAGTAAATCCGCAGACTCCTGCTTCATCACCATAATAGATGGTAGGCGCACCCGGCCATGTCATCTGCATGACTACAGCCTCACGCATCACGGCAGGGTCCACGTCCTGGCTGGCCGCTTCATATCCAAGGTGTGCCACCCGCCCCACCTTGTGGTTCGTCCTGGTGAGAAATCTGGAGTGGTCATGGTTAGACAGCTCGTTCATGGCTGTCTGGAGTGAAGGCCCCAGGAAATTGCACATGTGATGGCTCATAGCGCCTATGAAACTCTCTTCATTGCCCAGCATATCCTCCCTGTACTCATCACTGTGTTTCTCCATGCCTGTGAAAAACCAGGTGAGCGGCTCCATAAAAGCATCGTAGTTCATGACAGTGTCCCACTCATCACCCTTCAGCCACGGGCCTGCATCCCCATAGTGCTCTGCCAGTATCAGCGCATCAGGGTTGGCCTCCTTTACAACGCTCCTGAAGGCTTTCCAGAAACGGTGGTTGTATTCCTCTGAGAAACCCAGGTCAGCAGCCACGTCAAGTCTCCAGCCATCTGCATTATAGGGGGGAGAAACCCACTTTTTTGCCACGTCCAGGATATAGTCACACAGCATGGGGGAATTCTCGTATGCCAGTTTCGGCAGGGTGTCATGTCCCCACCAGCCGTCATAGAAAGGATTATAAGGCCAGTCATGCTCATTGTTGAACTTAAAGAAACTCCTGTAAGGGCTGCTGCTGTCCACATAGGCGCCTTTTTCATAGCCGGGCTGGTTCTCATATATCCTCTCCCTGTCCATCCACTTATTAAAAGAGCCGCAGTGGTTAAAGACACCGTCCAGGATCACCTTCATGCCCCTCTTATGTGCCTCCTCCACAAACTCAATAAAGAGCTGGTTGCTTGCCTCCAGATTTTCCCTGTCAGTCACCCTTCTGATATATCTGGTGGCATGGGTATTATCTTTGTCACCATAGTTAAGCAGCTCCCCCTCGTCACGGACGATCCTGCCATAATGGGGATCCACATAATCATAGTCCTGTATATCATATTTATGGTTCGAAGGCGACACAAAGATAGGATTAAAATAGATCGCCTCAATCCCAAGGTCCTTCAGGTAGTCCAGTTTATCCATGACACCCTGGATATCTCCGCCGTAGAATTCTCTTACTCCCATCAGCTCAGGATATTTATTCCAGTCCTCTACCCTGGTGACAGTATCATTTATATAGCTGTACTCTCCGTTCTCCACATCATTTCCATGATCCCCGTTGCAGAAACGGTCCACAAATATCTGGTACATGACTGCACCCTTAGCCCACTGGGGCGTTTTAAAGCCCGGTGCAATGGAGAATGAGTAGTATTCCTTCAGGTCATGGGATACTCCCCTTTTATTATAGAAGCATCTCGCCTTTCCGATCTTTACTTCAAAATAATAATGAAGCGTTTTATCGTCCAGCTGCACATCTATTTTATAATAATCAAAATTACCTTCTGTATTGTCATATTCCATCAGCAGCCTGTCTGCTCCGCTTATAAAAAAAACAGCGTCCACATTATCCTTGGCTGTACGGAACCGGATCGTCACCACATCCCCGGGCTCAGGCTCCATTGGCGTCACATAATTTGAGGTCTCATCGCTGAACAACGCATTAGGCTTAAAAACAGGCCTCATCTGCATTACATACTTTTGCTCTTTAAGCAGTTGTTCTAATTTATTGGGATCCATAAAATTCTCCTTTACTTGCCCTTTTGCAGGCACCGCATAACATATTACTATTCTATACCATATAATTCTAACCTACAACCCAATTTTAACACCGTTCACGCCTCAAAACAGTTTTTAGACGGAAAAAAGGCAGCCTACGAACAGCTGCCTTTTTTGGAGAAGGTATTTCTTCTTATGGGGTGTAGCAAAAACTATATAATGTATTGGGGGGGGTTTTACGATGATTATTATAGCATCATGTCCCCAATAAGTGTGCACAAACTTCACAAATTACTCAATCACTTTTTGTTCACATTCCACAAAAAGAGCTTCAAACTCTTCTCTTCCTATCTTTTCCTTTTCTATCAAAAGTGCGGCACAGCGGTGGAGCACACTCTCATGTTCCTTGATGATGGCTCTCGCCTTATCGTGGCACTCATCAATAATACGCTTGATCTCACTGTCTATCAGGCTGGCCGTCTGCTCACCATAGCTCCTTGCGTGAGCCAGGTCCTTGCCGATAAAGACTTCATCCTCATCGTTGTCATAGCGTATCATACCAACCTTCTCAGACATACCATACTGGGTCACCATGGCTCTTGCCAGCTCAGTGGCCTGCTTGATATCCTGTGACGCCCCTGTGGTCACATCGCCGAACTGCAGCTCTTCAGCCACACGCCCTCCGAAGGACACCACGATATTCTGGAGCATCTGGTTCCTGGTGTTGAACATTTCATCCTTCTCCGGCAGAGGCATAGTATATCCTGCCGCGCCCATCCCTGTAGGAATGATAGAGATCGTATGGACAGGCCCCACATCTGGGAGCACCTGGAACAGGATCGCATGGCCTGACTCATGGTATGCCGTGATCTGCTTTTCTTTGTCAGATATGATGCGGCTCTTCTTTTCGGCACCGATACCGACCTTTACGAAGGACTGCCTGATATCCTGCTGGACTATATAGCTGCGCTCTTCCTTTGCCGCATAGATAGCTGCCTCATTCATAAGGTTTTCCAGATCAGCCCCTGTAAATCCTGCTGTAGTCTGAGCCACCTCTTTCAGATCCACATCATCGCCCAGGGGTTTCCCCTTTGCATGAACCTGAAGGATCTCTTCACGCCCTCTCACATCCGGCTTCCCTACGCCCACTTTCCTGTCGAAACGGCCGGGACGGAGGATGGCAGGATCCAATATATCCACACGGTTGGTGGCTGCCATGACTATGATTCCTTCATTGAAACCAAAACCGTCCATCTCCACAAGGAGCTGGTTCAGCGTCTGCTCCCTCTCATCATGTCCGCCGCCCATTCCTGTTCCCCTGCGCCTTGCAACGGCATCGATCTCATCGATAAAGACAATACAGGGAGCATTCTTCTTGGCTTCCTCAAAGAGGTCACGGACTCTGGACGCGCCGACACCTACAAACATCTCTACAAAATCAGAACCTGAGATAGAGAAGAAGGGCACTCCCGCCTCCCCAGCCACCGCTCTGGCAAGAAGTGTCTTGCCTGTTCCCGGAGGGCCTACAAGCAGCACACCTTTTGGGATTCTGGCGCCCACCTGCAGATATTTTTTCGGCTCTTTTAAGAAATCTACGATTTCCTTTAAATCATCCTTTTCTTCTTCCAGACCAGCCACATTTTTAAATGTCACCCTCTTTGCGTCAGGGCTCATCATCTTGGCATGGCTTTTTCCGAAATTCATCATTTTATTATTTCCGCCGCCTGACTGCCTGTTCATAAACATAAACAGGAAAGCCACAATGCCTCCCATGATCAGTATTGGCAGAATTGTTGTGAGAAACAGGCTCTGTCTCTGCACATCGTAAACAAAATACGGAATATTGTCACCCTGAAGCTTCAGCTGTGCTTCACTTACATCGGGGACATATATCTTTTTCGCCGATCCGTCTTTCATATGGATGATCAGCTGGCCTGTGGGCACTTCTGCATTCTGGTGTATATCCACAGAAGCCACATTTCCCTCTGAGACAGCTGTCTCAAACTGCTGATAGCTGTATGTCTCCTGGGTCACAAAACCCTGTCTGAAAATCATAAAACACAATACAACCGCCAGGGCAATCATTATATAAAAGCCCGGACCCCTTGAATTCTTATTCAATGTAAGAATCTCCTTTCTAGACTTCCACTACTCCAATGTATGGGAGATTTCTGTATTTCTGCGCATAGTCCAGGCCATAGCCTACCACGAATTCGTCTGGTATATTGAAACCTGCATAATCTACCTTTACGTCAGTGACACGGCGTTCCGGCTTATCCAGAAGCGTGCACAGGGAGAGGCTTTTAGGCCCTCTCTTCTTAAGTATCTCTATAAGGTAGGCAAGTGTACGACCTGAGTCAATGATATCCTCCACGATCAGGACATCCTTTCCCTCCAGAGGTTCATCCAGATCCTTCACGATCTTGACCACACCGCTTGACTTTGTTCCTGCGCCATAGCTGCTGACAGACATGAAATCCAGAGTTACAGGGACTGTGATCCTCTTTGCCAGTTCACATGTAAAGAAAATGCCGCCCTTTAACACGCAGATCAGATGTACAGACCGTCCTTCATAATCCCTGCTGATCTGTTTCCCGATCTCCTCGATCTTTTTATCCACTTCTTCTTCTGATAACAGCACGCGAATCTTATCTTCCATCTCTTAAAACTCCTCCATCACTTGTACTTTTAAAACTGTTTTTGTTCTTTCTGATATTTTATATGCTTCACTGATACGGTATCCAACAGCCCAGAGGATTTGGGAGCCTTCTGCCAGAAGCAAAACCTGCCCCCTCTTTTCATGAGGCACTTTTTCATCTATGAAATAATCCTTCAGCTTTTTGTGCCCGCCGTCCTTTGTGACAGAAAGACAGTCACCGGGCAGGCGGTTCCGCACTTGAAGTTTATTCCTTATTGTATCATAGTCGAACCATTTCGTATACTTATTTTCCGGAATTAATTGTTTTTTCCAGGGCTCTAGAGAAAATTTTACTGCTATATTCCCAATTTTTATGCAGGAAGGGATTAAAATATCATATTTTTTCTCTATATTCACAAAAATAAGGCTGTCTTCCCCGTCTGCGGCCATATCCGGGCTCAATTCAGCATTGATCAGGCTGAGTCTCCCTCCCTGCAGCTGTGCCGTCAAGTTCCCGGGCAGGGACAGGCTCTTCCTTCCGCAGGAGGCGGCCAGCTTCCTGATATCATCGATATGGCCTGAAGTGACATTCTTAAGGCCTGCGCCTGTCCGCTCAATAGCTGCCCTGAGCATATATTCCTGGAGGATCTCTTCTTCACTGCAGAACAGGGCTGCATCCAGGCTGACCTTGCCCGCCCTCTCAGAAGCCATGCAGGCCTTCAGCGCCTTATCTGCCTGGCGTTCCAGGTAATCCTGCGCCTTTGCCAGTTTGCCCCCCGCCATGACTATGTGCCTGGCCGCCTGGTGGTTACACTCCTTCTCAAGCACAGGCAGAACCTTTAAGCGCAGCCTGTTGCGGGTATAGTCTGTCTCCAGGTTAGTGGCGTCTGTCCGCCAGACAGCGCCCTGTCCTCTCAGGTAAGCCTCTATCTCCGCCCTGGTACATTCCAGCAGGGGCCTTATGATCCCATCCCTCACAGGACGCATGCCGCAGAGGCCCTTTATGCCGCTGCCCCTCACCATGTTCCACAGGATCGTCTCAGCCTGGTCATCCGCATTGTGGGCTACGGCAATGTGTACCCTCCCATGTATCCCGGAAGCACATTCCCCTGCTATCTCCCGGAAAAATCCATATCTGATGCGCCTTCCGGCCTCCTCTGTGGATATCTTTTCCTGCCGGGCCATCCCCCGGACATCTGCATGGCGTATCCTCAGGGGTACGTCAAGCTTCCTGCAGAGCTCTTCCACAAACGCTGCATCCTCCAGGCTCTCCTTCCCCCTGATCCCATGCTCCACATGGGCTGCCATAAGGCCAAACTTTCTCACCCTGCTCAGCCTGTACAGTACAAAAAGCAGGCATACAGAGTCCGCGCCTCCTGATACGCCTACTATCACACAATCCTGTTCTTCTATCATGCGGTACTCATCTATGAGATGGACCACCTTTTTCTCGAAACTGTTCTCCACTGCTCTCGCTCCTGTTATTTTTTCCAAAGCCCGCCTACCAGGATCGTCATATCATCAGAGGCCCTGCTCTGCTGGTACGACAGTACCTGCTCCAGCAGCTTCCTCGCCATATCCCTGGCATTGCTTGTCTTTATCTGCAGTATCAGCTCTTTCATCATATCCTGGGAATTCCTGCCCGGCAGGGCATCCAGGACACCGTCTGATATCATGATTATAAAATCCCCGGAATTCAGCTTTTTCTTTGTGCACTCGTAATCAATATTCTGGAGCATTCCCAGGGGAAGGCTTGTAGAAGTCACTGACTCCACCCAGTCCTGTCTTTTTACAAAGGTTGTGGAGGCCCCTACCTTCAGAAGTTCACACTCCCCGCTGTAAAGATCCACTGTACAAAGGTCCACTGTTGAAAATATCTGTCCGCTGTTCTGCATCATCATGGCTGAGTGGATCATCTTCACAGCCGTCTCCTTGCAGAATCCTGCATCCAGAAACTGTTCCAGCAGCTCAATCACAAGTTCGCTCTCCTGACATGCCCCAAATCCTGAGCCCATGCCGTCCGCCAGGCTCATCACAGCCTGTCCGTTTTCTTTAGACAGGAATGCGAAATTATCCCCCGAGACAAGCTCCCCATCCTTTGTGACCCTGGCTACGCCGTTTAACAGACAATACTCAGGCTCTGTCACAAACATCAGGGTAGCATACTCCTTATTGACGATCATCCTGCTGTCTTTTCCAGGAACGATAGGCCTGCCGCAGGCTTCAGACAAAACCTCTGCGACCTCCTTTGTGGGGACGCATCTTCCCTTTTTCGTCCTGGCATTCATAAATATCTCCGGGCGCTCCGGGTCATTTTCTGATATCCATACCTCTTTTACAAAGACGCCCCTGAACTTTAATTTCAAACGCAGCTCCTGAAGCACTGATCTTTCCAGCTGCTCCACATCATAGATCGTATCAGCCACATGCTGCAGCGTCAGTCCTGTCTCATAGAGCTGTTCCCCCACTGCCGCCCTGTTTTCCAAAAGCCTGTTGCTCCAGGTGAGGTTGATCTTAGCCTGTCTGAAGGCCATGTCCAGCTCATTTAAAAATTCCCGGGGGGTCACACAGAATTCACCGAAGGCTTCCTGTCTCCCTGTATTTAACTCTTCCCCTTCTTCCTCGATACTGTTTAACAGGCTGTAGATACGCCTGTACGTCTTATAGTAGTTTTCCTGCCAGCACAATGCGCACTGCGGGCAATTCTGGCATACCTTCCCTTTCACCATCCTGAACATGTCCTCAATATCCTGCTGCGAAAGACACTCCTTTTTTTCAGGCATCCTTCTGAAAGTCTCAGACAATTTAAAAAAGGACTGCGAGTATTTCAGCATCTGCTCCCTTCCCGGCTCCTTAGCCACCGCAGCTGCCGCATCCTCCCTGGCACTCTCCCCCAATACCAGCTTCAGCACGTCCCATGCTATCCAAAGAACGCTGACGATCAAAACAGCGATGATAAATTCCCCCATCAATTTCCTACCTCCCTGACAGTTTTGCTAATTGCTTATTATAGCCTGCCCGGATGGAAATGTCTGTCAAACCAGCGCCCTAAAATGAAAAAGTTTTTGACAAAAACTGCGCTTGTTTCAGCGAAACAGTCAAAGACCTGCTGTATGAATATCCACCCGGCCCACTGCCCGGGGGAATAACTAAAAAGGATGCTGCACACTGCAACATCCTTTCTGTCTGACATAGCGGAAGGGAGATTTGAACTCTCGACACCACGGGTATGAACCGTGTGCTCTAGCCAACTGAGCTATTCCGCCACACAGTTCTACATTATAATAGGCTTTTCGCCTTTTGTCAAGGTCTAATCTTCCGATTTGAATAATATTTCATCTTTATATACCAGTCCCAGCTTGTCCTTTGCCACTTCTTCAGCATACTCATCCGTTTTCATGTAGTCTTTCATAGCTGCAATGTCATCGGATCTTTGTTTCTCATCCTCGATCTGCTGTCTCAGTGATTCCTCCTGCGCTGCATAATCCGCATTTTTTTCCTTCAGGGAGTTGCTCTGTACCGACAAAGATACAAGCAGCACCGCCACGATCGCAGAAATACAGAGCATCCCCTTCTTGTTGCCTCTTTTTCTCCGTTTTTTCTTTCTAGCCATTATTACCCTTCCTTAATTAACATTATCCCCTATTAATGTCTACGTAAGGCCATTTTAAACCGTTTTGTCCAATTTTTCAATGTTTTCGGCAAAATTTCCCGGGTTTTTTTGAATAAAAATGAAAACGGAAGGAAAATCACGTGAAAAACCCGCTTAAAAAGTCGAAAAATGGCGGTTAATGCGGTTGACAGCCCTTTCACCAGGTATTTACTGATACTCTGATTGTACAGCAGCATACCCAGCAAAACTGCAGCCAGGCTGAATCCTCTTAAGCTTCCGCTGTTCTTCGTAAAAATCATGTAAAAGATCAAAATGCCGGCCGCACACCAGTAAAGCAGGTCCTCAATGCCCACCAGTACGGCTCCTCTTGGAAACACCCTGCGCAGCACGCGCAGAAGATCATATACAAATAAAATAAGGACCCCGGTGGAAGCAGATATCAGAAATAGCAGGATTTCTCCATGTATGACCTCGCTCATATGCTATTTAAACAGACGGCCGATAAGGGATTCACCCTGGCGCCGCCCGCCCCTTCCATCCGAATAAGTGAGGCTGTCGATATTCCCGTCCAGGTCCACCTCTCCCTTTTCGAGATTCAGACGGCTGACATGCAGCTCCGTACCCTTTACCATCAGCATGCCCTGCTCTGTTTCCAGCACGACTTCATTGACATCAAAAGAGAGCACATCAGCCACCCCGCTGATCGTGCCATTTCTTCTTCCGGTAATGGTCACTTTATGTGCTCCCTGCGTTTGTTTTTCTTCCATTAGGACATCCCCAAGATTGTTCTCTCTTTAATATATTATGGGATGGCTCTCTTTATGATAAATCATTTCCTGCAAAAGCCCGGATATACAACCCGTTTTTACAAATATCGGAACAATTCCTTTGCTTCTTCCTTTTTCACTGTCTCCTGTACATCCAGCACCTCTACCCTGACGGACTTGTTGCCGAACTGGATCTCAATGACATCCCCTTCCTTTACCGAAGCGCTGGCTTTTGCCACCTTGTCATTAACCAGCACACGTCCGCCGTCACATGCCTCATTTGCCACAGTGCGGCGCTTGATCAGTCTTGATACTTTCAAAAATTTGTCCAGTCTCATGTCTTTTCCCTCCCATAGGCAAAAGTGTGTTTTTCAGTCGCTATCCACACTTTTCCAACTGTTTTTTCCTGAAAACAAGTCAGGGGATGCTGTATATGCAGCACCCCCCGCTAAAGTCTTATTCCTGCGAATCAAAATTATTCGTTGATAGAATCTTTCAGAGCTTTTCCGGCTTTGAACTTCGGAGCCTTGGAAGCAGCGATAGTCATAGTTTCACCTGTCTGAGGATTTCTTCCTTCCCTTGCAGCTCTTTCAGATACTTCAAAAGTGCCAAATCCAACTAACTGGATTTTTTCACCTTTCTTTAATTCTTCAGCAACTACTTCCTCAAAAGCTTTGAGAGCCTTTTCTGCATCCTTTTTAGATAACTCTGTCTTCTCGGCAATAGCTGCCACTAATTCTGTTTTGTTCATGGAATAATTCCTCCTCTGATTTCTCTCTTTGTTCGTTATATGAAACAAAATTCTGTTTTTATAGGAACCACACCTGCTTAAATCCAATGGTGCCGCGTTCTCTACGTTTATTTATAAGCTTTTACCTATCATTTGTCAAGGAATTTTATTGACTATTAAGATAAAATTCATAAATCACTTTCCAGATACTGGAAGACCTCTATTTTAGCCGCTTTTTCGGCATCTTTCAAGGTTTTTTCATGCTCTTTGCTCCTGCCGGACTTCTCTTTTTTCTTGATCTCATCCCACCTGGCCAGCAGTGCAGAATCACTTCCCGGGGCCTGTCCGGCGAACACATGCGGGTGGCGGCGTATCATTTTTTCACACAGCCCGCTTATGACGTCTTCCACATTAAAAAGCCCTTCCTCTTCCGCTATCTGGCTCTGAAGCAGGACCTGAAGCAGCACATCTCCCAGTTCCTCACAGAGGTTTGTCCCATCGCCGGTCTCTTTATAGATATTGATCCCCGCCACTGCCTCCACCATCTCATTTATCATGCACGGCTTAAGGCTCTCATGGGTCTGTTTCTTATCCCACGGACAGCCGTTCTCGCCGCGGAGCGCGGCTATTACGGACCGGAGTTCTTCAAAATTGTATTTCTTGTCCATCTTAGAGCATCCCGTTGATCATTTCCAGGATTTTCTCTCCCATGGCCGCTGACTTAGCGTCAGCATCCTCCAGAGAAGTTCCTTTTATTCCATAATAGAATTTAACCTTCGGCTCTGTGCCTGACGGGCGCACGCATACCCACGCGTCATCCTCCAGATCATAATAGAGCACATTGGAACCCGGCAGCCCGGTGCTTGTCACTTCGCCCGTTGCCATGTCCCTGATAGTATCTTTCTTGTAATCTCTTGCTTTAAGCACCTTGTAGTCCCCGATGCTCTCCGGGGCATTATTCCTCAGAGTCTCCAGGATCTCCTGGATCTTCTGAAGCCCCTCGATGCCTTTAAGGGTGATAGACTGTATGCTGTCTTTGTAATATCCATATTTTTCATACATATCGATCATGACATCCCAGAGCGTCTTACCCTGTGTCTTATAATAAGCTGCCGCTTCACAGAGGGCCATGGTCGCCACGATGGCATCCTTATCCCTGGCATGCGTACCTATCAGGCAGCCGTAGCTCTCCTCAAATCCAAAGAGGTATGTGCCCTTTCCTGATGTCTCGAAATTCAGGATCTGCTGTCCGATGAACTTAAATCCTGTCAGGACCTCAATACATTTTACACCGTAGTATCTGGCGATCGCAGAAGCCATATTGCTGGAAACGATGGTGGTGATGAGCGCACCGTCCTCAGGAAGTCCGCCGTGCGCCTTCTTCTGTCCCAGCTCATAATCCGCCAGGAGGCAGCCTGACATATTGCCTGTGAGAGTGATGTACTCCCCGCTCTTTGTGTCCTTTACATAGACTCCAAGCCTGTCTGCATCAGGGTCTGTGGCAAGCACAAGGTCTGCATCCACTTCCCTGGCCAGCTTCAGGCCCAGTTCAAATGCTTCCGCAGCCTCTGGGTTCGGATAGCTGACTGTGGGGAATTCCCCGTCAGGAAGCTCCTGCTCTTTTACAACATATACATTCTCGAAACCGATCTCTTTAAGTACACGTCTGGCAGGTATATTTCCTGTGCCATGGAGAGGTGAATACACGATCTTCATATCCTTCTGCACTTCTTTGATAGCATCCCAGTTAATGACCTGGCTCTTCAGCTCTTCAATATATGCATCGTCTATTGCCTGTCCTATGACTTCATAAAGTCCGGCAGCCTCCGCCTCTTTCTTATCCATAGTCTTCACTGTGTCAAAATCTGTCACATTCTTAACCTCTGCCATGATCCCTGTGTCATGAGGAGGCGTGATCTGCGCACCGTCCTCCCAGTATACCTTGTATCCATTATACTCAGGCGGATTGTGGCTGGCCGTGATATTGATGCCCGCTATACAGCCTAATCTGCGGACTGCATATGACAGCTCCGGGGTGGGCCTCAGGGATTCAAATACATAAGCCTTTATGCCGTTGGCAGCCAGGCAGAGTGCAGCTTCGTCTGCAAATTCCGGAGACATCCTCCTGGAGTCATAAGCGATGGCAACTCCTCTGCTCTGTGCATTCACGGCAGCTATGTAATTGGCAAGTCCCTGTGTGGCTTTGCGGACTGTATAGACATTCATCCTGTTTGTCCCCGCTCCGATAATGCCGCGGAGTCCTGCTGTACCGAATTCAAGTTCCGTATAAAAGCGTTCCTTTATCTCATTCTCATCATCTGCGATTGACTTCAGCTCTGCTTTAGTAGCCTCATCAAAGTATGGGTTAGAAAGCCACTCATCATAAATTTTCTTGTAGTCCATCGAATTACCTCCCTGTGTAATTTTTATATTAGTTGTATTATATAATAAATTTTCGCAAAAAGGAATACTTACTCCAGCATTTTTAGAAATAGATTGCGCCTTTCCTGCTGATGTACCAAAACTTCCAGTTTTTCGACATTTTTTCCCGGAATCCAGGCCTTGTTCCTGCCATAATAGTGGTTTGCCAGCTTCCAGAATTTTTCCGGATATGACAGGCGCAGGCGCAGGTTCTCCCACTCGGATGCGCTTAAAGGCCTCACCTGCTCATATGCATTTAATATGGAGCGCCCCAGCTCCATGGACCAGTTCTGCTTCTCCAGTATCTTTCTCAAGAACTGATAGAGATCACTGACCTGGACGTCATAACGGCACTTGATAAAGTTTGTGGTAGCTATCCCGTCCCGGCAGAACAGTACCTGATGCTGGTTATAATCCCCATGGCAGAGCAGGCCGTCCTCTATGCTCCTTTTCTGGAGCTCCTCCTGATTCTGGCTGCCCAGCTGTTCTGTAGCTGACAGAGCCTGTTCGAAAAACATGGTGAAATAATTCAGATACCCTGTCTCAAAAGGATTCTTCTGATGCCTGCCGCGTATAAATGTGCGCACCTTCTTTAATTCCCTGTTCTTCCTTACAAAATCCTCTTCCAGGGAGACTGCCTCATATTTTCCTGCATCCTCCGGTCCCGGCGCCATCCTCATTACCTGATGGAGCCTGGCCAGATTGCGCACGGCCTCCAGGATCTCCCCTTCATTTTTTGTATCGCACTCTCTGCCGGCATACCAGTCCTTTACCACATAGCGGTTTTCCTCCCAGTCTTTGCAGTAAAGCTCGCCCTCTTTATTCGGCATTACTACATCTACCTTAGTAAATCCCTCTTCCCGCAGATGGTACAAAACACGGTTCACAAAAGCCAGCCTGTTTGAAGAGCCTGCGAAGTCTGTGAATAGTTTCAGCCCCTTATCTGTTTCGCAGATATAGGAGCCTCTTCCCCTTCTCGTACCTTGCACCTGCAGGTCATACTGTTCCAATAATTTTAATCCCTTATCATTCAACTCCATTCCCCCCACTCGACTACTCCCTCTATCTTATGCACAGGGCAGATGAAATATGAAGCTCCCGGACATGTTAATACCCCGCAGCCTGGCTTACGGGGTATTATACTGGCGGCGCAGCTTTCTGGCTGCATCCAGAAGATATTCTTTTGTATTGTGCTCCGGCTCACTTAGTACGTCATCCAGCAGGCCCTGCAAGACTTGTCCCAGTTCTCTGCCCGGGGCCATTCCATCCCCGATCAGGTCTTTTCCGGTGATCTTCAGGTCCTTTAAGGAAAGGCAGTCACTGTCTCTTAATATGTCCTGATAAATTTCCTTCAGTTTTAAGAGGGCTTCCAGTTTTTCCTCTCTCTTATATGTGCTCTGGGCCCTGATATCCGCTTCCTGGACAAGCAGCAGGGATAAAAACAGCTCATTTCCCACCTTATGGACAAGCCTTCTTACATTTGCCGGTTTGAGGACAGGATGAGTGTCATGGTACTTGACAAGCCTGCATACCTTGCCTATGGTATCATTGTCAAACCTGAGCCTTCTCATAACCCTTCCTGCTATCTCCTCACTTACGTCGGGATGGCCATAGAACCTGTCTCTCCCCTCTTCATCTGAAGAATGTACGAGGGGCTTTCCCATGTCATGGAAAAGCATGGTCAGGCGCAGCACCTTGTCAGGCTTTACAAGCTCCATGGCCTTTAAGGTATGGCCCCCCACATTAAAACAGTGATGGGGGGTATTCTGTTCCTGTTTCATAATGGCGTCAAATTCCGGGAGTATAACTGCTGTTATCCCCAGCTCCCAGGCATCCTTCAGATACTGGGGATTATCAGAGAGCAGAAGTTTTACAAGCTCCGCCTGTATCCTCTCTGCGCTGATATGCTTCAGGTTTCCGGCAAGGGAAGAGACTGCCTGCCTTGTAGATTCCGCGATAGTGCAGCCCAGCTGGGCCGAAAAGCGCACGGCGCGCAGAATTCGCAGCGCATCTTCACTGAACCGCTCCATGGCGTCTCCCACGCACCTTATTATCTTATCCTTTAAGTCCTGCCTGCCGCCAAATATATCTACGATCCCGCACCTGTCATTATAGGCCATGGCATTGATGGTAAAATCTCTTCTTTTCAGATCTTCTAAAAGGCTGGCAGTAAATTCCACTTCCCTGGGATGGCGCCCGTCCTCATACTCTCCGTCTACCCGGTAAGTAGTGACTTCATACCCCATCTTATCCATAAGGACTGTCACTGTGCCATGCTGGATACCAGTATCCACCGTCCTCGCAAACAGAGCCTTGACCTCACCGGGCTTTGCCGAGGTGGTGATATCCCAGTCCCCCGGTATACGGCCGATAAGACTGTCGCGCACACAGCCTCCCACGGCATAGGCTTCATAGCCTGCCTCCTCCAGTTTCCCGATGATTGCCTGCACATGCTCCGGCAGATCAATCTTTAGTCCGACCTCCACACTATCTCCTCCTTTTATGCAAGGATAAAATAAGCCAGCACGACAGCCCCGAGTACGATCCTGTACCATCCAAAGACTTTGAAATCGTGCCTGCGTATATAGTTCATCAAAAATTTAATAACAAGGATTGAAACCACAAATGCCACAGCCATTCCCACAATAAGCAATATCAGCTCACTTCCTGAAAATGCAAAGCCGAATTTCACCAGCTTTAAAAGACTGGCTCCGGCCATTACAGGCACTGCAAGGAAAAATGTAAATTCCGCGGCTGTCGTCCTGGACATCCCGATCAGTATCCCTCCAAGGATCGTAGCCCCGGATCTGGATGTACCCGGGAAAACAGCGGCTATCAGCTGAAACAGGCCAATCAGCACAGCAGTCTTCCATGTGATCTCAGCAATTGAATTGATCCTGGGGGACACACCCTTGTTCCTGTTTTCTATAATGATAAACAGCACGCCAAAAACTATAAGCGCCGCCGCCACGGACTGGTAATTATAGAAAAGTTCATTGATCTTGTCATCAAAAGCCAGACCTACCACTGCGGCCGGTATACATGCCGCCAAGATCTTGAACCACATGGTGAAGGTATCCTTTTTGATAAAGTACTTTTCCTTTGTGCTAAACGGCCACAGCTGGTTCCAGAACAGTACAACAACAGCCATGATCGCTCCCAGCTGTATCACTACCAGAAACATATCCAGGAATTCCTTTGGGACATCCATTTTTATGAATTCATCCAGCAGGATCATGTGTCCTGTACTGCTGATGGGCAGCCACTCCGTAATTCCTTCCACAATCCCAAAAAGGACTGCCTTTAGCATCTCTAAAAAATCCATTCTTCTACTCCTATCTCTGTCTCATATTTCCCCTTCCCCCGCCTGCACGGCACTGTTTTCCTGTTCTTTTACAGGCATGACAGGGCATCCGGATGGGTATACTCTATGTTAATATATCCTGCCGTATTACACAAGGAAAAAATACTGAATTTTTTTTAAAAAGTCTTGACATTTTATCTGCTAAAAGCTATAATCAGAAATGTATCAAGGATGTATTGGATGTAAAGTAATTCACTAGTTATTAGAGATTATATTTAACACCTATATAATCTGTAGTAGCTGGTGAATTTTTTATTTTCAACCAACTAATTTATTTAATGGAGGTACCGGAAATGAATAAGGGTACAGTAAAATGGTTCAACGCAGAAAAAGGTTATGGATTCATCACTGGAGAAGACGGAGCTGACGTATTCGTACACTTCTCAGCAATCCAGGGAGACGGCTTCAAGACTCTCGATGAAGGACAGGCAGTTACTTATGATTTACAGGAAGGCAACCGCGGAATGCAGGCTGCTAACGTAAACAAAGCATAAGTTAATATAGCTTTAGACCGTGCGCAACTAAGAAAACAGATCCTTTCCGGAGATACCTTATCTCCCTGAATGGATCTGTTTTTAATTTATCCTATATAATATCTGCCCCGGCCTGTTTCATCATTTCTTTCAGCCTGCTTATGTAGTACAGGTAGTTCTCATAAGATGCGGACGGCGCCACCTGGTGGTCAGCTCCCGGAAGGTAGCCTCCCTGGCGGATCACCGGCAGGATTCTGGCAAATTCTCTGTCTATAGCCTCTTTTCCTTTATCTATCTCCAGCTTATTAAATGCCCCGATGAATTTTACCCTTGGGAACTTTTCCCGCACCTTTACAATATCCATTCCCGCATTCACGTCCATGGGCAGGAAGCCGTCCACTCCGGCCTTCAGAAAATTCGGGATCAGAGCCTCAAAATCACCATCTGTGTCAATAAAGACATTCTTAACCCCATTTTCCCTGAGCAGAGGGATCAGCTCCTTATAATAAGCCCCCACAAACTCGTCAAACAAAGCAGGCGAGATCATAGGGCCTGTGGAACCGCTCAGATCCTCCTCAAACAGAATGACCTCAGGCTGCAGGATCCTGGCGATCTTCCCCAGATATTCCTTATAAATATCCAGAATAAATCTGTTAATATCGTGCATCAGCTCCGGCATGTCATAGAAAGCATAGAGATGCTCTTCTGCGCCGAACAACTCTCTCGGTGTCCAGAAAAAGCCTGAAGCCCGGAACCTGACAGAGAATTTGCCCTTTTCGTGGTCTTCCCTGTATTTTCCATATACTTTTTCCATGTTTTCATCCGTACACCAGATGCGCATCTCCTCCAACGCCCGGGCCTTCAGGCTTTCCCAGTCCTCCTCACAAGTCACCACAGGGCGCACATGCTCTACCAGCTTTCTCTTCTTGTGATGCCTTCTCTGCCACCCATCTGTATCCAGGCTGAGGATATAGTCATCTGTCTCCTCAATCACTTTTTCCTCAAAAGATTTAAAGGGGATCCGAAAGGACATTCTCTTCACTCCGTCATAGCCCAGATACTGCTCATACTCGTACACAGGGTCCGCCATATAATCATTATAATAATCCTGATATCTCTCTCCTTCTGCACGGTAAAGCTTCCTGCTGGCAAAACGATCCGGCAGTCCCTCTAAAACCCAGCGGTCCACCGACAGGTCCCAGGGAAAAAACGTCTCCGCAACAGCCCCTTCCCCATTCATATTCTTAAACCCCAGTGTGCCCAGCAGCCTTTCTGAATCATTCATACTATTTGCCTCCTCCGCAGTATTTTTATATGTAATAAACAATACCAGAAAAAGGACATTTAATCTTGTACCGCCGGATATCATATGTGTAAAATACAAACATACTAAACCACAGGCCGTGCCGGTAAAAGAAAGAGGTAAATTTCAGAAGATTATGATATTATTCACTAAAACCTGTGTTATAATATACACAGAAAATCATCAGAACATACCGTGATCTGACAGCCTCCATGGGTAAAAAAAGATCACTCAGTATAAAAACAGTCACTGGTCACCAAGTGAACAGCAGCTAAAAATGAGGTGAGATATTGGCACAAAATAAATTGATCACAAATAAGGAAGTATTTAAGAACGGATGGAACAGCCTCTATACAGAGTCCTTTCATTATCCGGCCGCTTATGAGATATCAGAACACTCCCATGAATTCATGGAGATCGGTGTCACACTGGACGGGACAGCCCGCCACACATCCGGCAGTTCTTCCCGCCTGCTGTCTCCCGGCTCTGTCTATCTCATCGCACCCATGCAGTCCCATAGCCTGCAGGCTTCTTCCAGGTGGCATGTACAGAATATCTATCTGCTCCCCAAGGCACTGGCACGCCATTTTCCGCCGGATCTGAAGCAGTTTCTGACACTGGCAGGCTCACCGCTCATGGAAAATAAAATGTTCTGCCAGCTTACCGGGCAGAACCTGAAGGCAGCGGGCAGCCTGCTGGAATCCTATTCAGGATACTCACCCACTGCTTCTTCGTCCATGGACGCATTCCAGTATCACTGCATGATCGCACTGCTCTATATCATCTGTGATACTTTTAAGAGCGCCAATCCTTCTATATCATTTCAGGCGGACGACCGTGTGCTCACCATCGTCCGCCTGATCGAGAGGCATCTCTCCCTGCCTTCCTCTGAGCTGACCTCCCTCATCTCCTCCGGACTCTCACTCCACCCCCAGAGCCTGAACCGGCTGATCAAGAGAGATCTGGGGATCTCCCTCAACCAGTTCATTCTGGAAAGCAAACTGGAGAACAGCTGCGGCATGCTGCTTGAGGGTGTGCCAATCACTAATGTGGCAATGGCCCTGGGTTTCTATGACCATTCCCACTATAATAAGTACTTTCTGAAATATTTCGGGATCACACCATCAGAGTACAGGAAAAAATACCGCTTATCCACAGATTCGATCCACCCATAGGAACAGCTCCTCCAGGTCATAGTCTCCTGCATGGCCATATCCCCAGGGAAGGGCAAAATCCACATCACATCCCTGTTCCCTCAGCTTTGCGGCCAGGATCACCGGTACTGCAAGGGAGGTATCCCTGTCCACCGCCCCATGCCGGATCCTCCAGAACTGCGCTGTCCTGGCCTTCTCATTATCTATGTAATTCATGGGGTTCATCATTTTTATAATGAGACTCTCAGCCAGCGTATTTTCACGTACATCTTTCATCGCAGAATATTCTGAAAAATGCCTGTATTGAATTTTCTCATTGCCAAACAGTTCATTTTCAGGTGTGTTCATTTCCATAGAATCAAAAGCCAGTGCAGCCTTCATCCTTCCTGCATAAGCTGTATACCTGTCAAAATCAATGTCACAGGGCACTCCCTCCTTCCAGGAGATCCAGGAATATTCCTCTCCTGTAAGGTCTTCCCCATTTTCAGCTGCTTTCCGTGCTGAAGCGGTGACAAATGATTTCACATATTCTTTAAAACTGCCATCTCCGTTCTCATCCAGTGAAAGCCGTCTGCCATCCCCGCCCTTTAATTCCAGTCCGTTCAAATATCCCGGAAATAACTTTCTCACCTCCCGGGAGTCTTCTATCTGCTCTTCCGTCATCATGCCATCATAAGCCCTGCGCTCAGGACCCTCGTCTGTCATCTGAAAAATCATCCGGTGGAAATCATGCTGGTTGTGGTACATCCACTCATACGCCATATCTGCGTGATCCAGATTTGTGATGGGACAATAGCAGGACGCCGCAAAGATATCGTCCCTCTCATCTGCTGCTCCCAATGCCTTCAGATAAGGCTCATAATCAGCGCTGTTTCCCGTGGCTCCCATAAGGGCTGACAGGGCTCCACCTGCGCTTGTGCCATTCGTAATGATCTTCTCCATATCTCCCGGCAGGTCCTCTGATATGTGGCGCAGATATCTTACCGCCGCCTTCAGGTCCACTATACACGCCGGGGCATTGCCTGTATAACTGCCCTTCCCGTCAGTCAGCCCTCTGCCGCGTGCTCCTGGAGCTGCCACCACATATCCCCTCGCCAGTGCTTCAAACACCGCATTTAATTTATTCGTGTGCCGGTTCACTCCTGGCTCTTCAGGAAGCCCCGGCATATAGCCGCCCACTGTATTGGGCATAAATACAGGTGCTGACGCGGCTGTGTACATCCCCACAGCCTGTCCATGATAATATGCCTCCGGCACATAGATATTCATGGTCTGATATTTCTCATCTGCTGGAGCAGCCACGTAGCACAGATTCCTGTATGCCCTGAACCGGATCGTCATTCCCTGCCCGGTCATTGTTTCCTTTTGAAAATTATTCTTGTCAAAACTTGTCATACTGTACCTCCGACTTTTTATTTCCATGCTTATATGGTGAGTTTAAATATTCACATAACCGTTCTATACTTTCCCAGTTGAAAATATTCTAGCATGCCGGAAGAAGCCGGGGCAATTCGTTTTCTGGTTGGATATATTCTTTTCGGGAATATATCCAACCAGCAGCCTCTGAATTTACCTGTATTCTGTCTCTTTATAATTCTTCCCCTATATCTCTTCCATATATAAAATTATAAAGCGTCCGGTAAAGCTTCGGCGGATCGATAGGCTTAGCCAGATGCATATTCATTCCTGCCGCCTTGCTCTTATCGGCATCCTCGTCAAAGGCATCTGCTGTCATGGCAATGATCGGGATGGTCTTGGCATCCTTGTTGGACAGGTGGCGTATGTTCATGGATGCCTGCAGACCGTCCATGATAGGCATACGTATATCCATAAGGATGGCATCATAGTAACCTTCTTCTGTCTTTGAGAACATTTCCATGGCCCGGAGCCCATTTTCAGCTGTTTCCACCTGAAATCCCACATCTTCCAATATCATCTGTGCAATCTCTGCGTTGAGCGGCTGGTCTTCCACAAGAAGGAGTCGTCTTCCCCTGAAATCATACTCTTCCACAGGGATCTCTTCCTTCTCTTCCTCCTTCTGGTCAAGAGCCTTTGAAAAGGCTGAGATCAGGCTGGATTTAAACATGGGCTTGCTCATAAGCATGTTGACTCCCACTGCCTTTGCCTCCTGCTCAATAGCAGACCAGTCGTAGGCTGTCATAATAATGATGGTCACATCAGGTCCCACGATTTCCCGTATGCGCCTGCTCGTCTCTATTCCGTCCATCTCAGGCATTTTCCAGTCAATGAGGATCATGTCATAATACTGGCAGTTCTTCCATTTCTCCTGTACTCTGTTCACAGCCCTCCTGCCGCTGTCTACCCACTCAGCCGTGATTCCTATTTCTTTCAGCGTAAGGACAGCGCTTTCGCAGACAGTGATATCATCATCAACCACAAGTGTCTTCAGATGGGAGAAGTTATGGACGTGCTGCTTTTTGCTCCGCTGCTTTTCCTCCTCCGTGATGCCCAGCTTGACATCCACTGTGAATTCTGTCCCCAGGTCCTTGATGGACCTCACCTGGATCCTTCCATCCATCAGGTCCACTATGTTTTTGGATATGGCAAGTCCCAGCCCGGTTCCTCCATACCCCGAGGTGATCCCCATTGACTCCTGCTCAAAAGGCTCGAACAAATGTGGAATGAATTCCTCACTCATGCCTATTCCTGTATCATTGATCACGAAACGGAGAGTTGCATCATTTTTAGTCTTTTTTCTCTGGCTGACTGCAAATGTCACCTTACCCCCGCTGCTGGTAAATTTCACCGCATTTCCAAGGATATTTACAAGAACCTGCTGCAGTTTCATGGCATCCCCGATATAATAGTCGTCCACCACCGGATCCACGATACATTCATATTCCACATCCTTTGCGGCAGCCTGAGTATGGCAGATCGTATTGACTCCTGTGATAAACTCTGCGAAAGGAATCTTTTCTTTCTTCAGAAGCATCTTCCCTGATTCTATCCGGCTCATATCCAGGATATCATTGATCAGGGAGAGAAGGAATCTGGAGGATATACCGATCTTGCTGATACAGTCAGACACCTGGTCATCATTTCCGATGGATCTGGCCGCAATGGCTGTCATACCAATAATGGCATTCATGGGAGTCCGGATCTCATGGCTCATTCTTGAAAGGAAATCTGATTTAGCAGCATTCGCCTGCTTAGCCGCAGTAAGGGCGGCTGAGAGCACCTCCTTCTGGTGCTGCTCCTGGCGGTGTGCTTCCGTAATATCACTCCTGTAGCATAAGACCTTCATATGATGCTTATCAAACCAGTTAAATCCCCACAGCTTATGCCTGAGTTCCTCCCCGCCCTGCTCCTGAATATCACTTGAAATAGAATAGGAACCGTTTTTGTCCAGCTTATCCGTAATATTTTTTATGGTAAAGAGAGGCAGATATTCTTCTCTCTCCTCCGGCAGGATCTCTTTAATAAGCGCTTCTTCCGCAACATCCTCATACTGCCGCCCATCAACACAGCTTAAAAATGCGCCTGATTTATCAATTGTCTTCTCTATTTTGCCTGTGATCGTATTAAACAATATCAGATATTCGAAGTTCGTATCTACCACGCGGTCCACTATAATTTCCGCTGTCTTCTTGTCCTCGATATTATATGTATACATAAAGCTCATAAGATCACCGGTCTCAGGGTTCTGATAGATCCTGACTGTGGTGCTGGCCCAGAAAAGAGTTCCGTCAGCAGCCTTCCTCTGATAATCCACTGTATAATAATTTTCGCCGCGGGCGTAAGACTCAGCAATATTTTCAGGCTTCAGTATGCGGCGGAGCTCTTCCCGCTTCTCTCTCTCCACAGCTGCATCCGCAAGGTGTTCTGCCGCTTCCTCATAGCCGGCTCCCGGAACAGTTACAGCTGCATTAATATCACTTAAATATGAAGTAACAATTCCTTTTGTAATATTACACTGTGCCTTGTTGATCAGGCTGGGTTCTTCCAGACCGGCTGAATACTCCAGCTCCTGCTTAAATTTCTGCTCCAGCATCACGTGCTCATGGATATCGATAGAGGAACCTATTGCTTTTACCGGAGTTCCCCCCATAGACCTCATGACAGTGTAGGACACTCTGTTCCATCTGTAATTATCGTTGACTTTAAGCCTTATATTAAATGAGACATTGCTCGTTCCCTTTTTTAGCTCCACTGATTTTTCCCAGGCTGTCTTTACATCATCCGGATGCAGTATCCCGGTCTTTCTTAAATCCTCTGCCGTACAGCAGGATACTGTTCTGGAGACCTGCAAATCCCTGGCATCATTATCATTAAAGGTTATCGTGCCATTCTGCATATCCAGAGTCCATACACGCACTCCTGTGAGTCTGGCCGCCACAGTAAACTGCTCTTCTAACTCCTTGTACCTGTCTATCCGTTCAGCCGTGGCAAATGCACGGACAGCATGTCCCTCCTCATCAAAACTGTTCGTATAATGTGCCAGCAGCCAGCAGTAGTCCTCCCCCGGCATCTTCACCCGGTACTCCAGCATGGCATCTTTTTCTCCCCCCTGCAGCTTCCTGTGCAGCAGCCGGAAGGACTCCCTGTCAGAGGGATGCAGGATATCAAGTTTTATAAATGATTCCGGAAAATCTTCCATTATATGCGGCACATGATAACTCTGCTGAGAAAATTCACTCATATATGCCACGCCGCTTTTAATATCATACTCCCAGAACTGGATCCCTGCATGACGGACAGCTGTTGCCAGTCTTTCCTCCCCCAGTTTCAGCTCCTCCCGTGCTTTCTTCTGGTCTGTGATATCACTTAAGTATTCTATCACAACGTCTTTGTTCATCCATCGTGATTCTTTCTTTGTCATAGTTATTGTCTTGTCAAGCCGGGGGATGTATATTTCTTCAGGCTTCATTATATTAGTATGCAGTATGCAGTTTTCACAGGGGTGTTCCAGCTTTTCAAATACTTCATAACATTTTTTCCCCATATAATCACCCACAGGGCGTCCCTTGATGGCAAATACAGCCTCATTTGCAAGACACAGTTCAAATGTCCCGGCGTCAATCACACAAATGCCGATATCTGCCCCGTCCAGGATATTATTCTGCAGTTCAAACTGTTTTGACATGGAGGTAAATATACAGCGTATCAGTGGTTCACCGTCCTCATCCCCCATCTTCTGAAAAATGCCCGTGACCCACACGTAATTCCCGTCTCTGTGTCCTGCACGGAATGTCTCCTCAGCACCTTCCTGTCCCTGCTCCACCCTTCCAAGAACTGCGGACAGCTTATCTTGGTCCAGGGGATGCACTAATGACATCGGGTCCTCCAAGACTATTGTTTTCAGCTCTTCTCTTGTATATCCTGTGATGCTGCCCATGCCTGCTGATAAATAGAGAGGGATATACTTTTGTCCGGATATCCTGCATATCATCGTGCCGCCGTTCATGGCCTTGATCAGGCTTTCACTCTGCTGTTTTTCAAAAAGCTGTTCAGAAATATCTGTACACACAGATAAGATAGCAGTCCGCCCATCTTCGGCCGTAATCACCCTGCCGATGTCATGTACATAGATATAGCTGCCGTTTTTCTTCCTCATGCGGTATTCCACAGTATATTCGTCATTCTCCGCCAGCTGGCTGCTGACAGAAGCATCCACCTGACTCCTGTCGTCAGGATGCATACAGTTGGATATATATCCGCCGATATCCTGTACAAATTCTTCTTCTGATCCATATCCAAGATGTTCCAGCATTCTGTCATTAATATAATAAAAGGGAAATTTATCCTCCAGATATCCTCCCATCAGCCCCCCTGCTATACTGGATGATAAAAGCTCGTGGCGGGCATCGTCGATCTGCCTCCTGACAAGTGTAAGCGGATAGTGTTCTCCCGGCTCCTGCTGGGACGCGGGTACGGCAAAATGTATATGGCATATCGTCCATCCGTCTTCCCATGCAGTCATTGTCATGGTACTGTGGACATGCCATCTGTAATCGCTGTTTCTCATATCAAACTCAAGTATGGCTATACCAGTGTCCTGTTTAATAAGGTTCGCCTGACCATCTGTAAAATTAATTTCGAAAGGAGTACTGATCTCATCTATATCCTGCCGTATATATTCGCAGACCTCTTCTCTCCCAAAGGCTTTCTCGTCCTCACCAGTCCCCACAAACGAAACATCCTCTGAGAGGAACCGGACTGCCTGCTCTATATCAAGCTTTTCGAACCATGCCCGGCAGAATGACTCTGCAGTATTCAGAAGCTTTCTTTTTTTATCCATCCTTTTTCCTTTCCCGGCCTGCACAGATCACACTCCGGCCTCCTTCCTGGACGGTCTCTTTGACCGGCAGGTACATATTAATACAATTGTAACTGTTCAGCACCTTCACAGTTATATACAATTATACTACATAATTCCATCTCTTTCATCAGGCATTAGCAAATATTTCTAATAACAAAAAAACAGAGACGCCTTAAACCTGACATCTCTGTTCTGTCTCTCATCAATAAAGCCTTAACTGCTCTGCAGCATTAAAAGTCTGATATCCTGCTTACCTGCAGTTGGGTCCGTGGCTTGTATCCACATATTTCTTAATATTGGATGCATTTACGTACTTCTTAGTTTTTTCTCCGTTCACTACTACAAGGGTGGGCGCCTGCATAACACCGAATTTTTCTACAAGATCCTGCTGCTCTTCCGCATCGATCACCTGATAATCCTCGTCCCTAAGCATCTCTTTTGCAATCTTGCAGTTCGGACATGTCTTTGTTGTGAACAGATATTTGATAGAATTCTGGGGCTCTATTTTCACATCCTCATCAGACACAGTCACGATACTGCTCTGTACCTTGTGCATACAGGAATTCTGTACATCGTAGAGCTGGCGGTTCTTGTATTCCTGGCTCTTGCCGTCATTCCAGTTCTGGACAGGACGGTAGTAGCCTGTGATACGGCTGTAGACCTCTGCTCTGGCACCGCAGACCGGACACTCAAAATGCTCTCCCGCGATATAGCCATGTTCCCTGCACACTGAATATGTAGGTGACAATGTATAATATGGAAGCTCATAATTCTCTGCAATCTTGCGGACAAGGGTTGCAGCAGCTTTCCAGTCAGGCAGCTTCTCTCCCAGGAATGCATGGAACACAGTTCCTGAAGTATAAAGAGTCTGAAGCTGGTCCTGGATATCCAGGGCTTCAAAAATATCAGATGTAAATTCTACCGGAAGGTGGGAGCTGTTTGTGTAATACGGAGTATCCCCTTCTTTTCCTGCAGTCCTGATCTTGGGCCAGCGTTTCCTGTCATGCTTTGCCAGGCGGTATGTGGTTGATTCAGCCGGAGTGGCCTCCAGATTGTACAGATCGCCGTATTCCTCCTGATAGATAACAAGGCGTTCCCTCATGTGGTTGAGCACATCTTTTGCAAACTCCTGTGTCTCCTTGTTTGTCAGATCCTTCTCCAGCCATTTTGCATTCAGCCCCACTTCATTCATTCCGATCAGGCCGATCGTTGAAAAGTGGTTTTCAAAGCTGCCAAGATAACGTCTTGTATATGGATAAAGCCCTTCATCCAAAAGCTTGGAGATTACTGTTCGCTTGATCTTCAGGGAGCGCGCTGAAATATCCATCATGTGGTCAAGACGCCTGTAAAACTCTTCCTGAGTGTCTGACAGATATGCAATACGAGGAAGGTTGATAGTGACAACCCCCACACTACCCGTGCTCTCACCGGACCCGAAGAATCCTCCTGTCTTCTTGCGGAGTTCTCTTAAGTCAAGGCGCAGACGGCAACACATACTCCTGACATCGCTTGGCTGCATATCGCTGTTGATATAATTTGAAAAATAAGGTGTGCCGTATTTAGAAGTCATCTCAAAGAGAAGCCTGTTGTTCTCTGTGTCAGACCAGTCAAAATCCTTTGTGATAGAGTAAGTAGGTATAGGATACTGGAATCCGCGTCCGTTGGCATCACCCTCGATCATGATCTCAATAAATGCCTTATTGATCATATCCATTTCCTTCTTACAGTCTTTATAGCAGAAATCCATGGGCTTTCCTCCTACGATCGCAGGAAGCTCTGCCATGTCATCCGGCACTGTCCAGTCCAGAGTAATATTGGAGAACGGAGCCTGTGTTCCCCACCTGCTGGGCGTATTTACACCATAGATAAAGGATTCAACACATTTCTTCACTTCGGGATAAGTCAGTTTATCTGCCTTTGCAAACGGAGCCAGGTATGTGTCAAAGGAGGAGAACGCCTGGGCGCCTGCCCATTCATTCTGCATGATCCCCAGGAAATTGACCATCTGGTTACAGAGCACGGAGAGATGTTTTGCCGGAGCAGATGTGATCTTGCCCTCGATCCCTCCCAGGCCTTCTGTGATCAGCTGCCTTAAGGACCAGCCTGCGCAGTATCCTGTCAGCATAGACAGGTCATGCAGATGGATATCAGCATTCCTGTGTGCTTCGGCTATCTCTTCGTCATAGATCTCTGAGAGCCAGTAATTCGCAGTGACAGCGCCTGAATTGCTTAAGATAAGCCCTCCCACAGAATATGTGACTGTGGAGTTCTCCTTTACACGCCAGTCCTCCACCTTTACGTAGCTGTTTACAATGTCTTTATAGTCAAGGATCGTAGATTTCATATTCCTGATCTTTTCACGCTGCTTGCGGTACAAGATATAAGCTTTAGCCACTTCTGCGTATCCTGTCTGGACAAGTACATTCTCTACGCTGTCCTGGATACTTTCCACATCCACTGTGCCGTCTTTGATCTTTTCCTGGAAGTCCGCAGTCACCCGAAGGCTTAACAGGCTGACAATATCATCGTCGTACTGTTTCTGCACAGCATCAAATGCCTTTTCAATAGCACTGCTGATCTTCTGCAGATTAAACTCCGCAACCTCTCCATCTCTTTTTACAACTTTAAACATCCTAATTCTCCTTCCGAACGAATAAATAATTCCCCTATATCCTGGTAAACGAAGCTCTGCCGCTTATTTCACTCCTTGGGCAGACTCCGGATTTTCCCCCGCACCGGAAAAACCGATTACACCCATTGTAGCAAAGTTTCCCATATGCGTCAAGGCAAAAAAACACCATATCTATGTGCTGTTTTTTGTGCAATAACTAGATATAGTGTTTTTTTATTTTTCTTTTCGCATGTGGTATTCTTTAAAAACCAGCTCAATCGCTCTATTTTTCTACATAAATCCTTGTTTTTCACTCATTTATCCGGCAACAATATCTTGTCTCAAATCATATTCTACACTTCTGTCATTCCATATATTTCCATAGGGATGTATGCCCTGACATAAATCCCCTCAGGACGGTAATCCTCTTCCAGAAGCTGGCCGTATTTCCTGATCAGCTGGATACAGCCCGCCTTATCGTAAGGATATACCCTCTCGATCAGCACATTTCTCGCCTGAAGGATCTCTTCCAGCACACTCTTCAGCTCATCAAGTCCCGTTCCCTGCTTCGCAGAAATATTCAGGGTCTTATCTGCCTTAAAATCTCTCAAGCGCTCTTTTTCCTGTATCTTATCCTGTTTATTGAACAGGGTGATGACTGTCTTGTCTTTTACCCCCAGTTCAGACAGGGTATCGTAGACTACGTGCATCTGTTTCTCCATCTGGGGATTGGAAGCATCCA
Source organism: Murimonas intestini (assembly GCA_003148945.1). GTDB lineage: Bacteria > Bacillota > Clostridia > Lachnospirales > Lachnospiraceae > Murimonas > Murimonas intestini. The sequence goes on from QGGY01000007.1 coordinate 60,371, forward strand.
CCACATGAAGGATGATATCTGCATATTTTGCTTCTTCCAGAGTACTGCGGAATGCCTCTATCAGATGATGGGGCAGCTTCCTGATGAACCCTACCGTGTCCGTCAGCAGCACTTCCTGTCCGCTCTCCAGCTTCAGTGTCCTTGTAGTGGGATCAAGCGTTGCAAACAGCTTATCTTCCTCCAGCACCCCGGCATCTGTCAGGGTATTTAAAAGCGTAGACTTTCCCGCATTCGTGTAGCCCACAATGGCAGCCACAGGCACATTGTTCCTGCTCCGCCTGCTCCTGATGACCTCCCTGTGGCGTTTTACTTCAGCCAGCTCTTTATTCAGCTGGGATATCCTGTCCTTTATCAGACGCCTGTCCATCTCCAGCTTTTTCTCTCCCGGCCCTCTTGTTCCTATACCGCCTCCAAGTCTGGAAAGCGAGCTGCGCAGGCCCACCAGCCTGGCCAGCCTGTACTTCAGCTGGGCCAGCTCCACCTGGATCTTTCCTTCACTGGTGGAAGCCCTGGCTGCAAATATATCCAGGATGATCAGGGTCCTGTCCATGACCTTCATATCCAGTTCCTGTTCCAGGTTGCGCAGCTGGGCAGGAGAAAGCTCATCATCACAGATGACTCCTGTGGCGTCCATAAGCTGCGCCAGCTCCTTCAGCTCAGCTATTTTTCCTTTTCCTATATATGTTCCCGGATGTATCTGCTCCCTGTTCTGGATCAGCTTTGCCACTGTCACAGCGCCTGCCGTGTCCGCCAGGTCCTTCAGCTCGTCCAGGGACTCCTCTGTGTCATCCTCATCCTGCATGCTGACGCCTACCAGGATGACACGTTCCTGCAGTTCGTCATTTTCATATAATTCTGCCATAAATTCCTCTTATTCTCCGATCCTTATATCTCTATCTTGTGGACAGGAAGTCATATTCCTTCTTCCCCTGCTCATCTCCGGGATACATCTGCACATAAGCCTCAGCCTTTACCTTAGCTGTGGAAAAGTCCTTCTTGTTCTCATATGCCACGATTTCGTTGAAATACAGCTCCTGTTTGCCCTTTTCTTCATCCAGGCCCAGTCCCTTGGCTATATCTGCCAGCGCTGCGTCATAATTCCCGTCACTCATTTCTGCCAGCGCCAGACCATTATATGCCTCCGGTGTCTCTCCATATGCATCAATGTACTGCTGGTACATTACTTTGGAGTGTGCCGTGTCACTCAGGGCCATATAGACCTTGCCCATGAGCAGCAGCGATGCAGCGTCCTTTTCCTCCACAGGCTTTACCAGCTCTCTCTGTGCCGCTTCGTAGTCCTCCAGATAATAGTATATCCTTCCTCTGTTATAATAATCCTTCGTCTCCGTCCCCTGGATGGCCAGGGCTTTCTGAAGGTATTCATCCCCATTGGCGGAGAGCTTCTGCTCCTCATAGCACATATAGATATTCAGAAAAAGGTCATAATCTTTAGGCGCAAGGGCGGCAGCTGCATCAAAATCAATCTTCGCTTTGTCCTGCTCCTGATTTGCCAGATAACTTGCCCCTCTTAAATAATAGGCGTCAGCCTCCCCTTTTATGCCCAGTATCTCATTGCAGGAAGCAGCGGCAGCCTCATAATCCCCCATCTTATACTGGGCGGTTGCCTTATAGTAGAGGATATCCTTTTTCGTATCCGGCATCTTGTCCGTAGTCCTCTTTAATGCCTCCTCAAATGACGCTGCAGCCATATCATACTGCCCCAGCCCCATATAAGCCATGCCGGCCCCGCGGTAGGCCATGAGCTTCTCATCCTCATCATCTTCTGAGAGGGCAGCCTGGAAATTCTCCAGCGCTTTGTCATAATACTGGTTTTCTATCTCTGACATTCCTGTTTCCACTCTGGTGGGCCCTTCATCCTTCTTCTGACAGCCGCCAAGGGCAAGACAGAGGGCAAGGAATAAAATAATGCTTTTTTTCTTCATCATATACCTCCATAGATCAAAATCGCCTGAAATACCCCTGCTGCGGGCATTCCAGGCATAGTATAACAGATTATGGGAGCAAAATACAGCTTTTTCAAATAGAATTATAAATCATAGTATTGCAAAAACTCGGCCGGATGAGGGATTTCCGCTATCCGCCGGGCCTCTTCCCTCTTCCTGCTGATCCAGATATGGATCAGCCTCTCCGGGAATACCTGGCCTTTCAGAAGATACTCATGGTCTTCCTCTAATGCATCCAGGGCCTCATCAAGAGTCTTGGGCAGTGATCTTATCTGCTGCCTCTGCTCTTTTGGCAGGTCATAGAGATTAAAATCATACGGCCCCCACCCGTTTGCCTGAGGATCTGTATCATTCTCGATCCCGTCAAGTCCTGCCATCAGGATAGCCGCATAAGCATAATATGGATTTGCAGTTGCATCCGGGCAGCGCAGCTCGAATCTCTTTGCCTCAGGCGCCTTCGCATATGCCGGTATCCTGATCACCGCACTTCTGTTGGAGGTAGCATATCCGATAGTCACAGGAGCCTCGAATCCCGGTACAAGACGTTTAAAGGAATTTGTCGAGGGGTTTGTGAATGCACACAGGGATGCTGCATGCTTCAGCAGACCTCCGATAAAATACAGCGCTGTGCGGCTCAGGCCTGAATAACCGTTTTCATCATAAAAAACAGGCTTTCCGTCCTTTTTCAGCAGCATATGTACATGCATCCCATTACCGGCCTCCTTATAGACCGGCTTGGGCATAAAGGTGGCAGTCTTTCCTGCCCGGGCAGCCATATTCTTCACTACATACTTGGTGATCATGGTCTTATCCGCCATATCAACCATTTCTCCCAGTTCCACCTCTATCTCCATCTGCCCTGCACCGCCTACCTCATGGTGGTGGTATTTTACCTTTACTCCCCACTCTTCCAGGGTCATGCACATCCTGCTGCGGAGATTATAATGAATATCCCCCGGGGCAGCGATATGGTAGCCTCCCTTTGAGGGGATCTGGTACCCTGTATTATAGCCGTCATCCCGTCCGCTGTTCCACTGGGCCTGTCTTGTCTCAACAGAATAAAAGCCTGCTTTTGGCTCAACCTGGAATCTGACCTCATCGAGTATATGGAACTCAAATTCCGGCCCTATCACCATCTCGTCCGCTATCCCTGTCTGCCTCATATATTCTGCGGCCCGCAGGCTCACATTCCTGGGGTACTGGTCAAATGGCCTGTTTTCCTTCTCCCCGATCATGCACACATCCCCTGTCATAGACAAGGTTGGGATCTCCACAAAGGGATCTATGAATGCAGTAGCCGGGTCCGGTATAAACACCATGTCGCTCTTCTCAACAGGCGCATACCCATAATTGGACCCGTCAAATCCAATCCCATACGTGAATATCTCCTCACTGAACCTGGCGGCCGGTATAGTAATATGACGCCATCTACCGTCCAGGTCGGTCATCTTAAAATCAATCATCTCAATTCCCTTGTCTCTGCACATCTGTAAAATTTCCCCGCTCTTGCCCATACTTTCCTCCGTATTCATATCCCATCCGCCCTGTCTGCCAGAATGCGGTGCGATGCTTTGTTAATCCAGTATAGCATACTGGCGGGAATTTTCATAGTAACTACTAAGGTTACTATTCACACGTCACAGTCCGAAAGGAAACAATTCCTTGCGCAGAAGAAATACAGCACAAATGAGATCATGCTAAGTCCTGCACATCTGGCAAACAGCAGAATGTCTGCGGCCTGCTCATAACTCTTTCCTGCCTGGAGCAGAAAGAGGAAGGCCTCTCTTTTTTCCTTAAACCACGCAGACCAGAAACCAAAGTCTGACCACTTTGTAGGGATAATGTCAGAAGGTATATGAAGTACTTTTGATATTGTAATAAACAAGACTGCCGCCACAATGATAAGCAGCAGTGCCCACACTGCCGGAAGCAGCCTTTTTCTCATTCTTATATTCATCAGCAGGCCTCTTACAAGCACAGCTGCAAGGCAGCCCGCCGTAACCACCGGCAGAATGATCACAAATATCTGAGCAATCTCAGCCAGAAGGGAGAGCTCCAGTATCCTGCCGCTCAGGCTGTGCCGCACCATAAACTCTTTAAGGCTGTCTTTTGCCCCCAGTGTGAGCATCTCTGCGCTCTCTGCCGTATCTTTGCCGGACCCCGGCGCATCACCGTATGCAGCGCCCTTCTCCTGACCGCCATTAAAGCCTCTCACCGCCAGGACAGGGGCATCTGCCTTTAAGATTCCCCTGACTGTATATTCTCTGTCCCGGCAGACCACTGTTTTTCCGGCTGCGTCAGAGCTTCCAAAGAGGGCTTCCGCAGCCTTCTCCGACAGCAGGCATCCCGACATGTCATCCTCATCTAATACACTGCCTGTTCCAAATATGAGCTGCAGGCTGCCCTGGGCCTTTATGAGGTTCAAACCAGTGCTGCGGATGCCTTCCTGCCCGGCCGCCGTCACATTGTGCTCTTCCTTCCACGCTGCAAAAAGTACAGTTTTATCCTGTTCCTGCTCTGTTTTTATGATCTCCCTTATTCTCTCTCCCGTAATTCCGTTATCCAGGATTGCCGTCACTGTATCTTTTGTATTTTTTCTCAGCTCTATGTAACTTCCTACCGCCATCCCATAGCAGAGAATCAGTACGATAAGCATGGCCATAGAAATAACGAGATATATCTTACTTCGCTCCCGTATCATTCAGCCTCACCCTGCTTCCTTCTGAGAGATTCTTGTCAGATCCTGTTATGATCTTCTGGTCACTGCTGATGCTTCCTTCCTCCAGCGCTGCATAAGACTCATTTTTATCCAGGATTTTAACTGCTACCTTTCTTACTGTCAGTTCAGTCCCCAGCACTGAATCAGTCTCCTGCAGGACATAGACAAATTTTTCTTTACTGTCCTCGTTGACAGCACTGATCGGCACACACAGAGGATATGCTTTAGAAATCTTCTCCACTTTGAATTCCGCAGCCTCACCGATCTCCAGGGCATCCGCCGGAAGGTTTACAGTCACATCCAGCATATCTTCCGATGCTTCACTCATACTCACCGACTCAACTTTCAGACCCGTTATGGGCTGTTTTCCCGCTCCTGACGGCTTCAGTGTCACCTCGTCATTGCGGGCAATATATTTTTCCTGTCCCGCAGGTATCTGGGCCGTAAATTTATTTCCTGCTGATGTATCCGCCATCAGCACTGCCATTCCATCTGGTGTCTTATCTCCTGTAGTCAGTGAAAGCTTTGTAATGATTCCGGCTATAGGCGCTTTTATCTGTCCGTTTTCTTTTTCCAGCCTCTCCAGCTTCGTGATCTCAAGCTCCAGAGCCTCCTGCTCCAGTGCGCTGATCTCTGCGCTGCTGTCACTGCCGTCCGGTGCACCCGCGCTCTCCAGGGAATGTGCTGCAGACGTGACGCTCTGTTTCTTTGAGAGGACAGCGGCGTCATATGCCTGCTGGCTGGACTGGACAGCTTCTATGAGCTGCTGCTCTTCCTGCCCTGCATTTGCCGCTTCCTGTTCCAGCTTCTCTTTTTCGTAAGCCGAAAGCGCTGCCTCTGCATTTTCCAGTGCTGTCCGGGCATCTGACACCTTTTGCTCTGCCGCATCCAGATCTGCCTGGTATGAATTTCTGACATCCTGTTCCGCCTGGGCGGGATCTGCTGCCGTGGTCTGTGAACTGCCTACCATGCTCAATGATGGTTTCCACAGCTTTGCCTGCGCCGACGTATTGTCCGGCTCCAGTGACGGCTGTTCTCCTGTCTCATATGACTGTTCCCGGGGCAGCGCATCTGCTGCTCTCTGAGCTTCGGCCTGGCGCTGCTGTTCTTCCTCCGCTGCCCTCTGGGCCTCAGACTGGCGCCGCTGTTCTTCCTCTGCCGCCTTCTGGGATTCGGACTGGCGCCGCTGCTCTTCCTCCGCTGCCTTCTGGGCCTCAGACTGGCGCCGCTGTTCTTCCTCCGCCGCCTTCTGGGCCTCGGACTGGCGGCGCTGTTCTTCCTCCGCTGCCTTCTGGGATTCGGACTGGCGCCGCTGTTCTTCCTCCGCTGCCTTTTGGGATTCGGACTGGCGCTGCTGCTCTTCCTCCGCCGCTTTCTGGGATTCGGACTGGCGCTGCTGTTCTTCCTCCGCCGCCTTCTGGGATTCGGACTGGCGCTGCTGTTCTTCCTCCGCCGCCTTCTGGGATTCGGACTGGCGCTGCTGTTCCTCCAGCGCCGCCTTCTCTGATTCTTCTTTTTTCTTCTGCTCCTCCGCCTCACTCATGTTTGCATTATTCTGGGCCTCTACTGCCTGCTTTACTTCCTGTTCTATCTCTTCCCTCAGTGCCATAAGTTCATCCTGGGCTGACTTGAGGGCTGCCGTCTTCTCCGCCACTGCCGTCTCCAGCTGTTTTCTTACAGTATCATCCGCCCCTGTATCTTTCCCCTGGCTCTTTCTGTATTCCTCCAGCTTCTGCTTTGCCGTCTCCAGGTTCTGGGCCGCCGCGTTAATATCCTGATTTCCCCGCTCTTCTGCCAATCCCAGATCCTGGGCTGCCTGGTTCTGTGAAATAGCTTTCTTCTGGGCGTCAGCTGCATTTCTGCTCTGGGTATCCTTAGCCTGCAGCTGCATCTTCTTCAGCTCCTGTTTCTTTTTTAGCAGCTGTTCCCGAATGTCTTCCATATTCAGATCAAACAGCGCTGCATTGGCCTCCACCTGACTCCCCACACTCACATAGATCGTATCCACTTTTATATCCGGCAAAGTGCTCACCGCCTCTTCTCTGCTCTGGACTACTTTTCCGCTGCCCGAAACACTGTGGTCCAGGGATATATTCTTAGGTATCTCTGCCTGTACATTTGCGATCCCCGCACTGTCAGCAGCCCTTGACAATATGGTAAATAACAGCATACAGGCCAGAAATCCCGCCAATATACTGACTAATTTTTTTCTGCTCATCTGTCATCCTCCTGTATCATTCCTTTACTGCCGCCGCTACGATTCCCTGTTCCAGATAGTCCTGCCCTGCCAGAAATACCAGCATGGCCGGCAGAAGTACCACTACCGAAGTGGTAAATGCTATTCCGGCCTCATTCAGCCCGATATTGGGCAGAAAAAGTGATAAAGGCCAGAGCGATTTTGTTTTTAAAAAGGTAAGGGGCTGCTCAATCAGGTTCCAGTATTCCAAAAATCCCAGTACCATTGCTGAGATGATCCCTGCTGAGCCTAAGGGGATACCCAGATAAAAGAAAATCTGAAAATTCCCGGCCCCGTCGATCCTGGCCGACTCAATGACTGCATCTGGCACGCTTTCAAAAAAACGGTACATGATAAAAACCGGAAATGTGGAAAATACCGCCGGAAGAATGATCCCCAGATGCGTATCGATCAAATGGAGCTTATCCAGGACAAGATAATTAGAAAGCATCATCACCTGAAACGGCATCATCATTAGCAGGATATACACCATAAAAAGGGCCTTTTTGAAGGGAAACCTGAATTTTGCAAATCCCCAGGCTGCAGGCACGCCCACCAGAAGCTGACCGGCCAGGATAGCTCCTGTCAGCTTTATGGAATTCCAGAACATTACAAAAAACTCCGGCGAGTCTATCAGCAGGTTTACATAGGCCTTTAACGTGGGATAGACAGGCAGCAGACGCCAGCTGACATAGCCGCCTGCTCCGCCCAATGCAGGGCCCAGGCGGTCTGTCAGTTCCACCGCCCCCATCAGTGAACCAGTCAAAAGGAACAGCACCGGATAACACGCTGTAAATCCAAGAATTCCGAGAAAAGATATAATGATGAAATGGATTATTTTTTTGCTTTTTCTCACACCCTCATCCTTCCTTTTCCCATGCTTTTTTCAAAAGTAAGATCAGTACAAAAATGACAAGCCCGTTTATCACAGATGCCGCGGCCATCTTATCCATGGACAGTTCCCTAAACCAGTTACTGAGCAGGTGCTGCAGCATATACATACTTTCATCGGGATAATCCCCGGCCACCAGATATGCTTCTCTGAATACCTTAAAGGAATTCAGCAATGACAGCACCGCTATTGTAAACATAGACGGCAGCAGATTTGGCAGTGTTATTTTCCAGAAACATTTCCACTCTCCAGCCCCGTCTACCCTCGCCGCCTCATAGATACTCTCAGATATCCCTGAGAGGCCTGCCATCCACAGCACCACATCATAACCCAAATTTCTCCAGATATAGCTGAAGACCAGGACCCAGAAGGCTGTTCCTCCGTTCATCCAGTCGCTGCCCGCCATTCCCAGCCTCTGAAGCATTCCGTTTAATATTCCCTGGTTGTCAAACAGGACCCTCCAAAGCAGGACTACAGATGCAACGGGAATAGCCATAGGCACAAGGAACGCGCTTTTGAGCAGGCTTCCTGCCTTTCCCTGCCTCTGCAGGAAAATAGCCAGCAGCAGCGATAACATGATCAGAAGAGGGATACATACAGCTGTAAAACGTGCCGTATTAGATGCCGCCAGCCTGAAAGCGGGAGTGGCAAATACTGCTCTGTAATTTTCTAAACCTGACCATTTCCCGCTGATGGACTCTGTGAACGACCTCCTCACCACATCTGCAAACGGGATCAGTACAAAGATTCCCGTCCCTATGAAACTGGGCAGGATAAATAATATCCCTGCCCACTCCTTTTTGCCGCCGTGTCCCTGTCTCTTTAAAACAGGAAAACAGCCTTTTATTTTCTTCATAGGCGTATCCGGCCGCTTCCTACTCAGAGAGGTAGAGGTTGACCTTCTGAACCACATTTTTTGCGGCATCCTTCGGGCTTATCCCCTCTTCAAGACATCTCTGTGCCTGTTCCAGTACCGCCTCTTTTACTACAGTGTCAGTGACTGCAGGTATTTTCAGTGATTCAGCCCATGTTTTCAGCGCCTGCCTCTTTTCTTCAGAAGGCAGCTCTATGCTGAGATTCAGATCCATTCCATCATCGCTCGAGATAGTTATCCCCTCACTTTTACCTTCCGGCGGCTCTTCAGCCAGGATCTTGTCAAAGGCCGCTCTGTTGACAGGAAAACCTTCTCCCTGAGAAACACTCTGTCCCTCTGTTCCCAGCATATATTCCAGAAGCCCCACGGCTTCTTCCCTGTGTGTGCTCTTACTGCTGACGCCGGCTACTGAAAGAGGTATAAATACATCGGCAGCCTGGCCGTTCATCTTGTTCTCAGACGTATTTCCGGCAGACGTATCCACTGATGTGAGATATGAATAATCATGAAGCCCATACAACATGCCAGGATTCAGCAGGGCTGACTTGGTCAGGAGTACCAGCGATTCAAGGCTGTTGGCAGTATCTGATGCCGTCCCCTGCATATTAGTTCCATATATGTTTCCGGAATTTATTTCTCTGTAATCCTTGTCCAGAGCATACATCTGTGAAAGTCCTTCAAAAAATTCCTGAAGCAATGCCTCGTCAAGGGTTCCGTCTTCTTTCTGCCAGGCTGGTGAACATACCCCCATAAGCCTCGCTGCCATTGACCTTGCATCCATAGTTCCCATCACGCTTGCTGCATCAGGATATTTCTCCTTAACCGCTGCCGCTGTCTCTATCAGACTTTTAAAGTCACTGATCTTGTCAACAGATTCTGTATATCCCTGTATCACAGGAATTGCAAACCTTGTGGGCACAGCATAGTAAGTACCATCCCCCGCAAACGCCCCCGCAATCTGTTCAAACATGCCGTCTTTTTCCTTTGCTTTTTCCACCACTTCACTGATGTCTGAAAGCAGCCCTTTTTCAATATAGGAATCTACCGGCATACCATCCAGGATCAGCACGTCCGGCCCTTTCCCGGCCAATATATCTGTAGCCAGCGTCCTCAGCGCATCCGAAGCTGTGACAGCATCTTCTCCCGTCATGCCCAGCTGGAGTGTCGCCAGAATGTTCGGATTATCCTTCTGGAATTTAGAGAGGATCTGCCTTAATTCATTGCTGTCTCTCAGACTGTAGATCTTCAGCTCAGTCTCCGGTACAGAAGGAGTGTCCGCAGAATATACATAATGCAGCAGCTTTGGATTCCCGTTTCCATCCTCACTTGCCAGCATAAAGCTGTCGTCATCCATGGCTGCCAGGCTGATCAGTCCCAGGCTGGGATCGGAGAGCGTTGTAAGAGCGCCGTTCACTACCTGGTCGCAGACATTGCCTCCCTGCTGCCAGCTGTAGATTCCATCTGAATCTGCATAAAAATGATATCCGTCTTTTCCCTGCTCAAATAAAATATTCCCGGCGCCGCCAAAGCCGCTCCCCGCAAAAGAATTATTCAGCAGGGCTTCCTTCAGCTTCTCATCCGTCTCTTTTGTCTTGCCGCTCTCTATCTCCACTGTCAGAACATCTGACTTTGTCTGCAGAAGCAGTTCTTCCCCCAGACAGGCCATTGAATAAACATGTTCTGCGCTGTCATAATTTTGTTTTACTTCTCCTGTGCCTGTGTCGAACAGATATACCTTGCCCGCATAGTCCAGTCCGGCAAGATCACCTGAACTTGTGTATACAAATTCATAAAGGGAATTTGACATTCCCTGCATAGCATCCTCTTCAAGTGTTTTACTCAGTGCGAGTGATATCTCCGATGCCTTTCCTTCTTTATCCAGTTTCCAGTAATGGTACTCCAGATCTTCTCCTGCTGAAATACCTGTCTGGCAAAACATTTCACCGTCAGGCGCTATAGCTATCTGCAGCACGCTTCCCTTTTCCAGTACTTCCATGGGCAAATCATAAACTTTCTCCCAGCTGCCGCCTGCGTCTTTTGTCTTCCAGGCAGACAGATTTGTTTCTGTCCGGACTGCTGTCCATATTCCTCCGTCTTCCGTCTTTTTCATATCATATATGCGGTTTGTACCTTCCGGAAGGCTTACCTCTTCTTCCAGATACCTTCCCATACTCCCGCTGCCTCCCGCGCTGCTCTTCCCGTCACCGGAGGTTTTTTCACTTTCCTGCTGTTTTGTATCGCTCTCACTGCCGCCGCTGCACCCTGCCAGGCCCGAGAGCGCCAGCGCTGCCGCCGCAGTCAGGCAAACAGTTCTGCTGATCAGGTTTTTGACAAATTTTCTCATAATAATTTCACCTCATTTTATTCTGCTCTTATTCCGCCAGGTAAATTGATATCTGGCTTTTAATTCTTTCTGCCGCTTCGTCCAGACCTGTCTCTTCTTTTAGGTACGCTGTTCTGCCTGGCGCAGCACAGGGTCATCATACAGTGAGTAGACCGTCAGTTCCTTCCCCTGGACAGTGTCAGCGCTCTCCGAGTAAACATAATTCTTCAGCAGGGGCTTCCCGTTTCCATCCATATACGAGACCAGGACGGATCCATCTTCTTTTGCAGCCATCCCTGTGAAATACAATTTCGGACTCCCTATTGACGTCATACTGCCGTCAATCAATTGTTCCGCTGTGGTACCGCCAAGCCTGTAGCTGTACAGCCCCTTCCTGCTGCAGTAAAATAATCCTTTCCCATCAGGTTGGGAGGCTATCAAAGAATTTCTGGCCCCTGATATTCCAGGCTGCTGCTTATTCTCTTTGACAAGACTGATAAGGACCTCATCTGTCTGAAGGCTGCTGCCCTTCTTATCATATAATTGGGCGCTGTTAACACTCTGCACCAGGATCTGCTCCCCAATACATGCAATCCCTGTCCTCTGTCCGTCATCCGCCGGAATAATATTTACTGACGTGTCTGCTGCCATATCTACCATCATAATGTTCTCTTCTACATCAACGGCCGCCACGTCCTTCTCTCCCGAAAACATAACAGATGTAATTACAGCCTGCCCCACTTCAACCGGGCCGCTTTCCCTGTCACCTGTCAGGATCTCCACATTTGCATTCTGTCCGTCCATGTATGCAGCGGCGATATCGCCCGTACTGCTCACAGCGGCGCAGGATATGCCGCCAGTGATTTTCCTGGCCTTTTCCTCACTTATTTCAGAACATGCCTGCCATGACCTTCCTCCATCGGCTGAATCATATACGCCGGTATCCGCTACCATTCTCACATTCTGCCCGCCTGTACCGGCCAGATCCATAATTCTTCCTATTTCATCAGGCAGGCTGCACTCTTCTTCCACATACCTCCCTTTTGTGGTTTCTGCTTCATTCGAGTCTTTATTATTCTGTCCCTCACCCCCACTGCATCCAGTCATTATACCAACGGCTGCCGCAAGCAGCCCGGCCAGCACCCATTTTTCTTTCATAGTCTTCCTCCCGCAACGGCTTCATCCTCACCCAGTTCCTGCATACATCAATCCGGCACATACTCAAGTCCGGGCACTGCTCTCTGATCATGGCTGTGAATATTTTCAAACCATTGTCATCATCTTATCACCCTTTCCTCTAAGTTTTCTCTAAAATCAAAAATTTCGGGCCAAAAAATAAATTTCAGAGATTTATCCAAATTCACACTTCATAAGATTCCTTATTTCTATGAACTTTTCCCCTATCCTGCGGACCGGAAAATCATGTATAATAGCTGCATTAGCTGTGAATCAAAAACCCCGCCGCAGGAAATGGGGCATCAAATCTGCAGCGACGCAGGCAATGGGCATCAAATTTGCAGCGCTGCAGGCAGCGGGGGCATCTAGGAGGAGGGTATTATGAGGGTACTGATTATTGAGGATGATGAAAAGCTCTGTGAGTCTTTAAGCTTTCAGTTAGAAAAAGAAAAGATAAATGTTGACGTCTGCCATGACGGCGAGGATGGCCTTCACTTCATTCGTGAACAGGCCCACGATGTGATACTTTTAGACAGGATGATACCTCTGATAGACGGGCTGCGGGTCCTGGGGACTATGAGGGCGGAACATATCAACACTCCCGTGATCCTGGTAACTGCCCTGGGAGAATTAAATGACAGGATAACGGGACTGGACTGCGGGGCTGACGACTATATCGTAAAACCATTCGCATTCCAGGAGCTGATGGCAAGGATCCGCAGCATCTGCCGCCGCCCCCGCACCTGGGAGAGCAGCAGCCAGCTGACTTTCGGGGATATCCTTTATGACGCCGCCAGCAATCAGCTCTTCAGATCTGGAAACTGCATATGCACGCTGTCTAAAAGGGAAGGGACTCTCCTGGAACTCTTTCTTCGCAATCCCGGCCAGATACTTCCCAGGAATACAATACTCACAAAGGTGTGGGGGCCTGATGCCGGAGTGGAGGATGGCAATCTTGACAATTATATACATTTTATAAGAAGACGCTTAAAACAGGCAGGAAGCACCCTGAGCCTGAAGACTGTCCGGGGCGTTGGCTACTGCCTGGAGGAAGGGGATGTTTAAAAAACTTCACAGGCAGATGACATTTTTCTGCACCCTTATCACCAGCCTGATCCTCATTTCCATGACATGTCTCTGCCTTCTGATCGCAGAGCGTAATACGAAGGAGAGGAGCTATATATCCTTTTCAGATAATCTGACTTCTATCTTCTCATATTTTGAAGAACAGAATGTGATCTCCCATCAGTGGCTTCTGCAGATGGAAAGCACATATCATCTGAAAATGCATATCCTGGACAATGGTAATCCTCTCTTTTCCCAGCGCCTGGGCAGCAGTGACGAGTATCCCCCAGAACTTTTTGAACAGGCCAGAGACATAGCTTACAGGAAATACGGGATCGACAGCAGTGACCTGTCCTACAGAGAGCTGTCCTATAACCATGCTGAATTCAAGATGCACGGAGAAGATTCCGGTGAATACTACGCCTCCGTTGCCCTCATACCAAAGAAAAACGGAGTCCTGAATGTCACAGCCCTCTATTCTCTGGACGCCCAGGAAAAAGAGCTGCGGCACCAGCGCCTGCTGTTTGCCTCCATAGACGTATTGGCCGTTCTGCTGCTGTTCCTCTTTTCCTGGCACTTCACCAAGAGGATGATAAAACCTATAAGAGAGAGCCGGGAAAGGCAGTCTCAGTTCATCGCCGCTGCTTCCCATGAGCTGCGCTCTCCGCTGACAGTCATCCTCTCCAGCCTCTCCGCTATGAAGATGGCTGATAAAGAGCAGGCCGAGGCCTTTTCTGACACAATACAGGCTGAGGGACAGCGTATGTCACGCCTGATCGGGGATATGTTAAGCCTTGCCAATGCTGACAACCGCAGCTGGAGCATACATGCTTCCAACGTGGAACCTGACACCCTGCTGCTGCAGACATATGAGAAATTCGAGAGCCTGGCCAGCCAAAAAGGGCTCAGGCTGTCTGTAAATATCCCGGATGAGGACTGCCCTGCATGTTCTATGGACGGGGAGCGTATTGCCCAGGTCCTCTCCATCCTTATAGATAATGCAATGAGCTATACTCCAAAAGGCGGGCAGATCACTCTCAGCCTGGCCCGCTCATGTTCAAAGCTCAGCTATACTGTGGCCGACAACGGACCCGGTATTCCAGATGACCAGAAGGAGGCTGTATTTGAGCGTTTCTACAGGACAGATAAGTCCCATAAAAGTAAATCTCATTTTGGACTTGGCCTATGTATTGCCCAGGAGATCGTCAAACTGCACAAGGGCAGGATACAGGTAAAGGACACGCCGGGCGGCGGCGCCACCTTCACAGTCGTACTGCCTGTTCAAAATACTTTCACAAATTGTTCAAGCACATAACACACTCTTGTCACAATTCTGCTTTATAGTATATATTGTACGAAAGGTACAAAGCAAGCAACACTGATAATATACTTTTTCATAATCCGCCAGCATCCTGCGAGGGTGCTGGCTCTCCCTCCGTTTAGGGGGTTTTTTTATACCATATCCAGAAAATCCGCCACATGTTTTTCCTTCGCCCTTTTTTCCAGGGCCATCACATAGCTTTTGATCTCAGGAGCTTCGAAATCCAGAAGCGGTATCTCTAAAAGCTTTCCCCCGTCCAGATATTCTTTTACAAAGCTTCGCGGCAGAAAGGTGTAGCCGATGCCGTCCAGCAGATACGGGAGCAGCTTTGTGCTCTTGTCTATCTCAAAGGGAAACGGATAGTTCTTCGGAAAAATCTCCCTGATAGATACGGCGCCCTCCTGGATCACAAAATCACAGTACAGATAATAGATGCCGCAGAGCTCTTCCCTTCTGATCCCCTTCTCAAACTCCCTGTTAGCCGCGCCGGTCACCAGCACCAGCTCATCCGTTTTAAAGAGCCTGCTGACGCACCCCTTTTTCTTTGATCCGAGAAAAGTAAAAATCACATCCAGAGTCCCGTCCTGCAGCATCCTGTAGAGCACATTTGAATGGTCCACGATCACTTTGACTGCTATCTGGGAATGGCTCTTCAGATATTCTGAAAGAACAGGCAGCATATGGCAGTCATAGACAGTATTCACTGACCCGATACGCAGGCTGCACGAATAATCCGGAAAATGCTGCAGCCCTGATACGGCGGAATTCTCCAGTTCCACTATACGCCGGGCATAAGACAGGAAATATTTCCCCTCCTCAGTCAGCTCCACCCCTCTTTTCTTTCTCACAAAAAGGACTTTTCCTATCTCCTTCTCCAGTTCCATGATCCTGTTAGTCACAGTAGACTGTGCCACAAAGCACTGGTCCGCAGTCTGCGTAAAATTTTTCAGCTCTGCCAGTACCAGAAATGTTTTCAGATTCTCAGTATCCATCTGTATTCTCCTTTTATCTCAGCCCCGCATCATTATTATATGACAATTTAAATTTTCGATTATATCAATCATTAATATTCATTATACAAATTATAAATTCGGTTCTATAATAAGTCAAGACAGACTGCCGCAGTCAAATTTTCGTAACAGTTCAGCCTTCCACTGTTCCGCGAGGTGTTTTCGTGCAAAATGCACGAAAATCCCAAGAGCTGCAGCGCCAAAATGCTGTTTACAGCATTTTGTGTGCATCGCGGAGCGTTGTTATAGGTCAGACGGCTGCCGAATGGCAGATGGCTGAACTGTAACAAATTTTCTGCCGGCGGAAAGTCCGGGATATGAATACCAAGGAGGCATTTTCATGCAGAAAATATATACAAAGGTAACTGATGAAATGAATTTTTATGAGGGAAACGATCCGACAGCCCTTGCAAAGGAGTACGGCACCCCTCTTTATGTCTATAATGAAAGGATTTTGCGCACCAGATGCCGGGAACTGAAGAATCTGGTGACTTACCCAAATTTCGTGGCTGATTTTTCAGCCAAGGCAAACAGCAATCTGGCTTTCCTGCAGATCGTAAGATCTGAAGGACTGGAAGTGGATGCCATGTCACCCGGTGAGATCTATATTGAAAAAGCTGCCGGCTTTAAATCTGATGAGATTTTCTATATCTGTAATAATGTATCAGAGGAGGAGATGCAGTACGCTGTCTCAGAAGGAGTACTTGTAAGTGTCGATTCCATAAGCCAGCTGGAACAGTACGGACGCCTGGCCCCAAATACCAGGGTAGCTGTCCGTTTTAACCCCGGAGTCGGAGCAGGCCATCATGACAAGGTAGTCACAGCGGGGAAAAAGACGAAGTTCGGCGTGGATCCGTCCTGTATTCCTCTTGTAAAAGAAATACTGAAAAAATATAACCTGACACTGGCAGGAATCAACCAGCATATCGGCTCCCTCTTTATGACAGGTGAGGCATTCCTCTCCAGCATCCACTCCCTGTTTGACATCGCTAGGCAGTTCCCTGATCTGGAGTTCATCGACCTGGGCGGCGGATTCGGCATCCCTTACCACAAAGAGACAGATGAAGCCCGTCTTGACCTGAAATCCCTGGGAACAGAGCTTGACAAGGAGCTCTATGCTTTTGCAGAAGAATATGGACGTCAGGTCAAGTTCCGCATAGAGCCGGGCCGCTATATCAGCGCCGAGTGCTGTGTACTTCTGGGCCAGGTCCATTCTGTCAAAGAAAACAGCGGGATCACTTATGCAGGATGTGACGTAGGCTTCAATGTCCTGGCAAGGCCTGTAATGTATGATTCTTACCACGGAATAGAGATCTACCGCAGTAACGATGCTGCTGCACAGAACGGGGCTGACAAGACTCACAGCACAGGGGACGGACATGATAACAACCTGCAGCCTGTGACAGTCGTGGGAAATATCTGCGAGAGTGGTGACATCCTGGCAAAAGACAGGATGCTGCCCCCCGTCATGGAAAAGGATATCCTGGGGATCCTTGATGCAGGCGCATACGGATTTACAATGAGCTCCAATTACAACAACCGCCTCCGCCCGGCAGAGGTACTCATCAGAGAAAGTGGTGAGGCAGTGCTCATAAGGGAGCGTGATACCTTAGAGGATTTGAAGAGGCATATGATTTCTATATAAATATAAAAAACACCATACCAAGGGATACCTCACATTTCCCGGTATGGTGTTTTTTGTAGCAGTAATATGAACCTCCTGAAAGACCGGAGGCTGGACGCAGAAGACCTGATCAGCCCGAGGTAAGAGAGGTGCTTTAAGAATGCCCCCGGTGCTCCCGATTTCACAATCTCTTCAAGAGTCCATCACATTTTTTTCACATTTTAAAGTTATATTATAAGTGTACCAAGGGTACAGCAAACATTAATAAATTTCTTTTCATAATCCGCCAGCACCGAAAGGTGCTGGCTCTCCCTCATTTATGAGGGCTTTTTTATTCTAAAATAAATTCAAGCTGGCAGTCAAATGGCTCCATCTCCACATGTTCCCTGCTGTATTCCTCAGCTTCCACACAGCCCATAGCCTTATAAAAGGCCTGGGTCTCCACCGCCGAATGTCCTGATATATACAGGCTCCGTGCGCCGTGTTCCTTCGCCCAGGCAGCTGCCAGACGAAACAGCTCCTTCCCGGCGCCCCTTCCTCTCATATCCTCTGACACATGGAGGCTGGGCAGATCCAGATACTGCCCCCTGGAACCCATAGGAGTACATTCCACAGCTGCAAAACCTTTGAGTTCTCGATCCAAAAAGGCTCCAAACATTATGCCGCCCGCTTCCACCGTCTCTCTCAGGCACTTCACCAATACAAGATAATCTTCCTCACTCCATTCATCAATGAACGGGCAATTTCTGATCACCCACTCTCCCTTCTCTTTCCTCCAGCAATCCGTTACGGCCTGCCGGCGTCTAAAATTTCTGAAAAGTTCTCTGTCTATCTCATTTATTTCTACTTTTCTGTAGTCCACGCTTACTCCTCCTGCTGTTTTTGACTGGGACAACTATCTCCATATACAAGAATACCCCGGATAATCTGTTTCTTCAAGCAGATTATCCGGGGTATTTCTTTTATTTTGTATGATCTGTTACTGGTCACGGAGTGAGCATTAACTATGATCTGTATTCCCCAGCGGTTTGATTTCTTTTCTGTAAATGTGCCTCAGGAATATGGTACATAATATCAGTGAAGCTACCTCCGCAATTGGGAAGGACCACCATACCGCGTGAAGCCCCCCTACTTTGGACAGGATATATGCTGACGGCAGAAGCACACAGAGCTGGCGGATCAGGGATACAAGCAGGCTCAGGAAGCCATGGCCCAGCGCCTGGCATACAGACGAAGTAATAATGCAAAACCCTGCAAACAGGAAGCTGATACAAATAATGCGAAGAGCAGGAACACCTATCTCAAGCATTGTATCTGAAGCGTTAAATATCTTCAATAAAAGGTCCGGTATTGTCATAAAGACTATACATCCCACAATCATAATGGACACCGCATATATGATACTCAGCTTCATAGTCTGCGTTATCCTCTTTTCCTTTCTGGCGCCGTAATTATACGCAATGATAGGAACCATCCCATTGTTCAATCCAAATACCGGCATGAAAATAAAGCTCTGAAGCTTAAAGTATACGCCAAATACTGCTGTGGCAGTGGAAGTAAATGCAATCAGTATCTTATTCATGCCAAAGGTCATGACAGAACCGATGGATGCCATAATGATAGACGGCACACCCACTCCGTATATCCTCCTGATAATATTTCCTGAAGGACGGAATCCCTTCAGATTGACTGAGATCTCATGATTCTTTTTAACATTGAAATAAACTGCAAGACAGGCCGCTATGATCTGCCCGATAATTGTAGCTGTTGCCGCTCCCGCGACTCCCATCTTCGGCATACCGAAAAGCCCGAAAATAAGGATAGGGTCCAGAATAATATTGATAATAGCCCCCAGTCCCTGAGTCAGCATTGTATAAAAGGTCTTTCCTGTAGACTGGAGAAGCTTCTCAAATATCAGCTGAGAATACAGTCCAAAGGAAAAGACACAGCAGATAGTCATATATTCTGTTCCATAATCTACAATTTCCTGGATATCTGTCTGCCAGGTAAAGAAAGTCCTGGACATCGTAAGTCCCAGCACAAGAAACAGCAGAAAACTCATCAGCGCCAGAAAAATACCATTCTTTGCCGTATCATCCGCCCTCTTATACTCTCTCTCACCCAGGCTCTTAGAGAGCAGCGCATTAATACCTACTCCAGTACCTGTCCCAACCGCGATCATCAGGTTCTGGACAGGAAACGCCAGAGACACTGCCGTCAGGGCATTTTCACTGATCTGTGCCACAAACATACTGTCCACAATATTGTACAGGGCCTGCACTAGCATAGAAATCATCATAGGCAGGGACATACTCAGCAGCAGCTTATTAACAGGCATAACGCCCATTTTATTTTCCTGTCTTACTGTGTTTTGTTCACTCATTTTTCCTTTTCCTCCTCTTCTTAAAAATACAAAGGAGTTTTAACCTCCCCGTCTTTCTTCCAAACATACTTTGATATAAAAGTCATATTTAGTTGGCATTACAACCATAACATTACTATTCTATAAGATAACATTTTAATTGTCAATTCTTAATTTTTCAATCCCGCTCTGGTTTATATCTTCTTGACTTTTCTGCTTTAAACCCCTATATTAGTAAATGTCAGCCGCCTGCTTCCTAATCACGCAGGCATAACGTTGCAATGCCAACTTTTATAATAATCAGCATTTATATAAAAAATATATAATAGGAGCATATCATTATGAACCAGTCCTGCCAGTCTGAAGTGATCAAGATGGTTTCTACGCTTCAAAGAAAAACTCAGATGTATCTGAATGAACAGACAAGGCACCTGGGCCTCACAGGCAGCCAGGCACCTTTTATTTTAATCACATGTGAAAATGGAGAGATGATCCAGAATAAATTCTGCGAATTGCTGGAAATGGACAAGAGCACTGTAGCCAAAATGCTGTCCAAGTTAGAGGCCGAGGGCTACATTACCCGGAAACCGGATACTGCCGACAGCCGGGCCATGATTGTCTATCCTACCCGGAAATCTTATGATATCTGCGCAGCACTGGAAGGCTTCGGCAATAACTGGGTAAATTATCTTACCAGTGACATGAGTGATATTGAATTTGCCGCATTTTTCAGCATGCTGGAAAAGATATCCGATAAGGCGGTGGATTTTTTCTCTGATGCCCCCATCTGAACCGGCTTTTTACCTGGAGCGTATTTAGAAAACGCTTTCCGTGAGACGGCACAGTTCAGTATCCAGTGTATCTAGTGAAGCTTATGCGTTACTGTTCATACGTCACCGTCCCGCGAGGTGTTTTCGTGCGCATTTTGCACGAAAATCCCGAGGGCTGCAGCGCGAAACGGCGCTTTTCGCCGTTTCTGTGCATCGCGAAGCGTGTTACTGGTCACGGAGTGAACAGTAACGCTTATGCTCCTTTATGATATGCTCCAGCAGGGCCTGGCAGCCTTCCAGTATATCATTATAAGTTTTATCAAAATCTCCCGTATACCAGGGATCGGCAATATCCCTGGGGGAATCTGAAAAGTCAAGAAGACGGTGTATTTTCTTCTTTGGGTCACTTCCCGCTATACGCCTCATATTTCTCAGATTCCACTCTTCCATACCTAACAGGTAGTCATATTTTTCATAATCTGCCTTTGTCATGCGGACGGCCCGCTTCCCCTCTGTGCTGATCCCATATTCAGCCAATTTTTTTCTTGTGCCATAGTGCACTGGATTGCCTGTTTCTTCCGAACTGGTGGCGGCAGAGGCTATCAGGAAATGCTTGGTAAGCCCTCTTTTATTTACCAGGTCGCGGAAGACGAATTCTGCCATGGGGGAACGGCAGATGTTGCCCAGACAGATAAATAGTACCTTAATCATAATTTTATATCCCTTCATAAGCCTTCAAAAGCCTGTAATTACTGGCCTTTCGACGTTTTCATAAATTTGTTTAAAAGCTTGATTAGTATCACTAAGCAAGCTTTTAAACATCACCATGACTATCTAATCCAATATCTATTTCTCTACTCCCCATTCTCCTGTAAAACTGGATGCTGCATAGAAAAAATTTCTTTTTGTCTTTCAATTTCTGCTTTCAACTGCTCTTTCGTAGGCAAATAAGTCAGATATTTTGACATAAACAATCGGTCGTTATCATGAAGCACAGAATATCTGGCAATATCCTCATCAGTTTCTGAACACAAGAGAATCCCAATGGTGAGATTATCTCCCTGCCCTCGCTTTAAATCATCATACATGCGCACATACATATCAATCTGTCCCACATCCTGATGCGTAATCTTCCCCATCTTTAAATCGATAAGTACGTAATACGAGCCACAAACGCAAATCCTCTACCCAATTCCATCAGAAAATCTCTAATATGTGAAATAATAGCAAATTCTAAATCTCCTTCTAAGTAAGTATCCTCATTTTTGAAGCCAAGGAACTCTGCAATCACTGGACTTTTGAATTCAAATTGACTTTTTTGAAATTCCGCCGTTTTCCGCCTCATTTCTTCAATTACAGCATTCTTTTTCAGGTTTTGAAGAAGTCCCTGATAATATTGCGTACTGATATTGCGATCTAAGGTTCTTGAACTCCAGTTCTCATCAACTGCCTCTTTCGTATACCAATATCGTGCATTTTCATCCGGGACACGAAGAAGACTCCGAATATGCGTCCAGTTAAGATTATGAACGCATGCGTTCACAATCTGCATCTGCCAATGCAGAAATTAAACCTTTACCGTACTCTGCACGTTCACTGCCGCCCAATTCCTGCTCTACAATTCGTTTTCCAATATTCCAATAAGTAAGCAGCATTGCCTTACTGGAGGCACTATAGGCTGCTTCTTGTCCAGAAGAAATAATACTTTTAATTTCTGTAATAACTGATTGGTATGGTGTCAAAAGTTTTTCCATCATATCACCTCGATTTTCCATAATAATTATATCTTAACTTGCTTTTCCTATCATATCAAGGCTCTTTCAAAAATGGTGCAGTAGTGGTGTAGTAAACGCCTTTCTTCTTCGTGGAACTATTGATTTTACTGGCTTTTTCGGGACTTTTCAAGATACTGCCGTGGCAGACGAACAGTATTTTGATCATTTTGTAAAATGCTCCTTAAATGCTTATATTTGCCCTGCTTTGCTCCAGCGGACCGATTATACACCTCCGTGCATTCCGTATTTCAGCTCCTTCGGATGGGCATGCATATATCAATTCTTCAGTTCATATCCCTTGTCAAATCCCTCACCCATTTATATTTCCTGTAATGAGCCAGAACCCATGGGATCTTCCCCACCTCATCCAGGCATGTACAGGCGTACACCACAAGCACCGGCCAGTCAAACAAAAATGTGCCTGCTGCCGCCAAGGGGACGGCGATGCCCCACATGGTGACCGCCAGGCTGTACAAATCAAACATGGTATCGCCGCCCGATGCGAAGATTCCATTGATCACAATAGTGTTGATGGCCCGCCCAATCATATACACCGCCATAATCACCATCATTCCGATCAGGTATTTCCGGGCCCCTTCTGTAAACCTGACAAAGTTCAGGACGACCGGAGTCACTGTCAGCATAACCAGAGTAGAAACCGCCCCGCAGAGAATTGCGAGCTTCAGCAGACGGTCGCCGTACTTCTTTCCCCTTTTCAGGTTACCGGCTCCCAGCTCATTTCCCACCAGGATCCCGCCGCCGCTGCCAAGGCCATTGCACAGGCAGCAGATCAGATCCCGCACCACCGCTGCTACGGAATTTGCCGCCGTTGCATCCGTTCCCAGATGCCCCATAAATGCAGAGTAGGAGGTGAAGCCAACGCCCCAGAACAGGCTGGCTCCCAGCAGCGGATACAGACATTTCCAAAAATCCGCGGCCAGCAGCTTGTTTCTTCGAAAAAGACGTCTCAGGTCCGGACGTATGTATCCCTTCCTGAAGGAACAGCGCATGCACCAGACCAGCTCAACAATCCGGGCAAGCAGCGTCGCCAGGGCGGCGCCCTGCACGCCCATTGCCGGAAGCCCAAACAGTCCAAAGATAAACACCGCGTTCAGGACAATATTGAGAATTACCGTGACAATGCTGACTCTTGCTGCCTGAGCCGCATGCCCGCTGATCTTCATCACCGCCAGATAGCACTGTGAGATGCCTGTCAGAAGATAAGACCATCCGGCTACCTTTAGATAATGTATGCCTGTCTCAATCAATTCCGCCTCATTATTTGTAAAAATCAGCATCAGATACCTCGGAAAAAATATGCAGCCAATAAAAAACAATATGGAAGCCACGCCGCAGTAACGGAGGCTGGTGCAGAAAATATCGCTGATGGTTCCTGTATCGCGCCTGCCCCAATACTGCGCTCCCAAAATTATGGCAGTTGATACGACCGAGGTCAGTACCATGTTCTGTATAAACTGGATCTGCGTTGCCAGAGATACCGCAGACATGGCATTTTGCGCAACGCTTCCCAGCATAATGGCGTCTGCTGCCGCCACGGAGGCAAGCATCAGATTTTGCAGTGCTATAGGCACCGTGAGCTGCAGCAGCTTCCTGTAAAATACCTTATCGGAAAATAATCTCTCTTTCATCCCCTACCTTCTCCTTGTTACATTTCCTCCCATTTTACCGCACCGGCGCCGTTCTGTCTACCCTAACACACTCAAATCCAGTTCGCGAAGCTGCTCCATTACCCCGTTCTTCCAGCTCTTAAGCTCTTCTTCCTGTATCCCGGCTGCATTACCGCAGAGCATGTCCAGAACCTTTCCTATCTCACGGTGCGGAAAGTAATACAAGCAGTCTGCAAGTTCTCCCTCCATATCATATTTTTTCAATGCGCTTTCCAGGATTTCTCTTGCCCTTCCGTCCTCATATAGAGTTGCCAGCATTGTCGTCTCGTTGTAGTTGTAGGCGGTGACTCCCACCGCAAGGAATTCCTGCCGCTCCACGATGTTATCTGAACTGTTTCCAACCAGCACCTGATACTTTCCCGCCTCGGCTACCCACTGCTGCAGCCTGGGGTCATAGCTTTCCAGATCATGCCTGGTGATGGTAAACCTGATCTCTGTCTCCTCTCCTGCCTTCAAAAATACCTTTTTAAAATTCTTTAATTCCTTTTCCGGCTTCAGCAGTGTGGATTTTGGGTCGCGGATATATAGCTGGACAACCTCTTTACCGTCAATCCTGGAGATATTTTTTACTCTCACAAAAGCCTGAAGCTCTTCGTCTCTGTCCATGTCCATGCGGTCTGAGGTAAGCTTTAGATCTGAAATGCTGAAAGTCGAATAGCTTAACCCAAAACCAAAGGAAAACAGCGGTTTTACTTTCTTTTTTTCATAATATCTGTAACCCACCAGAATTCCTTCCCCGTAGCAGACCTCCGCCGCACATCCGGGGAAATTTCCGAATGTGGGGCAGTCCCTGTAGTGCCTTGGAAATGTAAGGGGCAGCTTGCCCGAAGGATTTATATCCCCAAACAAAATTTGAGAGGCGACATTTCCTCCCTCCTGCCCCGGCAAAAATACGCAGAGCACAGCGTCTGCATCGTCAATATATTCCGTCATATCTACCGGGCCGCATATGTTCAGTACCACGACCACCTTTTTTCTTAATTCTCTGGCTTTGGAAAGCGTTTCCAGCAGAAGCTCCTTATCCTCCGGCTCAATATCCATCTGCGGCCTGTCATTGCCCTCCTGTCCCCAGGCGGAGACTGTTATTACCACCACATCCGACTCGGGGGCAATCCTCCCTATAGTCACATGGCTGTCCCCGATCCGTTCTCTTGTTACTGCCGCCATGCCGGTGGACTGATCTGTGTAAACCATGGCACTGCCCCCGCCGGATTCCAGAAATCTCTCGCTTCTTTCGCCTATAAAGCTGATATTCACACTATCCGCCAGAGGAAGTAAGCCATTGTTTTTCAGAAGAACGCACCCTTCTGCTGCCCCCTGGTATGCGGCCCTGCGGGAATATTCTCTGTTGATGCAGGTATTTCTTCTCCCTTTCATAACAGGCATATCCAGAAGCATTTCCAATATTTTAGTCACTGCCCGGTCAAGAGCCTCCACCGGTAATCTGCCGCTCTCTACCGCCTCCAGGATCGGCTGTGTGCTGCGCGGCCCCGGCATATCCAGATCATTTCCTGCGGCTATTCCCTCCGCCTGCTCATACACCGCGCCCCAGTCGGATATCACCAGGCCTTCATATCCCCACTCGTCCCGGAGAACATCCGTCAAAAGCCAGGAATTCATGGCACATGCTTTTCCGTTTATTTTATTGTATGCGTCCATCAGGCTTTTCACATTTGCATCCTGCACACAGGCTTTGAATCCCGGAAAATAAATTTCATATAAAGCGCGCACAGGAATTAACTCGTTGATATTCTGTCTGTGGGTTTCCTGATTATTTGCTGCAAAATGCTTTACATTTGCCGTCAGCCCCTCGTCCTGTATACCACGCACGAAGTTCGGCGCAAGCTTTGCCGTCAGGCAGGGGTCCTCTGAATATCCCTCAAAAATACGGCCGTTCAGAGGATCCCTGTGTATATTTACATTGGGGCTTCCCAGAACCATATCCACCTGGTATGCGTCCATCTCCTTAGCCACGGCGTTTCCGCACAGATATACGGTTTCCGGATCCCATGTAGCACCCAGCAATATCCCCGGGGGAAAACATCCCGGAAGCTGTCCTGAGGGGGTGATCTCTTTCATTTTTTCATCAATAATATGCCTTACCGTTTTCTCCCTCTCATCCAGCACGGCGCCCTTTTCCTCTTTTTCCAGGAGTTTCATGATCATCACGGAATTCGCGACGCCCCCCAGTGACTCCCGCATAGTCTCATCCTCCTCCCAGCTCGCCCGCTGGATAACATCGCCGTAATATTGAAAAAGATTGACGCCTGTTCCCCCGTCCAGCACTCTGCACGAGGGGATTCCGTATTTTTCAAGCGCCTGTGTGGTAAAGGAACTTCTGCCCGTTACAAGCACCGCCTTTTCCTCCGTGGTCATCTCTTTTAGCAGCGCTGGAATACTCTCCCTGTTTATAAGTTTTGCACTCATCTCTATCCTCCTTTTTAATATGAAAAGCCATTGCATCACATACCTCCATGTTCTGCAATGGCCTTCTTAAATCAGTTCTCAGGCTTTAATTTTAGCTAATATTTCTGCACTCTTTTTCTTATCTGCAAAGTATTTTGACACTGCATCCTTATTAGAAGATATTCCTATGAATACCAGAAGGAATAGTCCCTGTGCCACAGACTGCAGATTAGAATCCAGCCCCATTGCGATCAGTCCTGCGCTGACCATCTTCATCGTAAAGGTACCGATCACGATACCTACGACAAGATTACAGTTATTCACAAGATTCAGACCAATGAACACGCCCATAATTGCGTCAAACCCCAGCGACAGCGTGGACATATTCAGCGTGGGCGCAATACTCCCTCTCTGGCTGCTGGAAATAACCGCCGCCAGCCCCAGAAAAATCCCTTCAATGATGAAGTTCTTCAGCCTCGTCTTAGTCAGGCTTACGCCTATGCTCATGGCAATATCCTGCCCGTACCCCAGAGACCTTGTATTTGCTCCATTCTTGGTAAAGTTGAAAAGAATATAAAGTATTATGCCTGCAACCGCCAGCACCACGTAGCAGTAGGGCGACTTTGCCAGCAATGTGATATCCTTCGTCAGCTTCACGCCTGTTCCGCCAAACAGCTGCGTTGTCAGCATTTCATAGATCAATACCATACCCAGACCGCAGATCATAGACGGGATCTTCAAAAAATGGAATACAAAAAACGTAAGCAGGCACAGGGTCACAGCGCTCAGGATGCAGAATACAACCAGCCCGGCAACTCCCGTATTTGTGCTGAGGGCAATGTTTCCGCCAATAATCCCCGCCAGGGCAACAACTGCTCCCGGCGTGAAATCCCACACTCCCATAAGCTGGTTATGCATCAATGCCCATCCTACCAGGCAGTACAGTACAAACTGTCTTCCGATCGCCAGCATTCCCGGCAGGCTTCCGAACCTGCCCTTTGAAAAAACAAAGAATATCACATATACAGCAATGGGCAGGATGAGGCATTTTACAATATTTGAAAGCTTTTTACTCATTTATCTTTTCCACCCTTTCGATGGTGCGCTATTTCGCATGTCTTGTCTCTACGTCATCAAGGCTATAGGAATTCCACAGATCATACAGCTCCTGGTAGCTTGTATCCGGGTTGAATGATGTGGAAACCGCCTTGAGTTCCTCAATATAATACGGGAAATCGTCCATTATATATTTTTTGAATTCCTCGTATCCATCCGTTCCGACAATATTGATAAACTGTCCGACCAGGGAAACCTCTTCGCCGCCCATATCCAGACTGCCTCTTATAATGTCTGCCATCAAGATTGCAAGGAATATAACCTCAGGATGCTGTCCTCCGCCAATAAACAGCAGGGAGCCTTCCTCAAGATATGTGTCTGTCCCCTCCTGCACGTCCAGTGTGGCAAGCTTAACAGTCCCCGTCATCCCAACGGTGTCCAGGGCCGAGAGCACTGCGTCCAGATTGCCGCTGGAAGCGCCTGTCATGGCAATAGAGTCCATTTCCGGGTACATAGCCACAAAATTCTGGACCTGGTCAGAGTATTCCTGTGCCGCCGCAGTTCCGCCCCTGTATTCACCGATAACTGTCATATCGTCATATTCGGCCGCTTTATCCATAATGCCGTTCCAGCGAAGGTCATGGCACGGGTTTCCGGCTGCCACGCCCAAAACCACCATATTCCTGCATCCGTCCTCGTATAATGCCTCCACCATATTCTGGCCTGACTTATAATCGTCTACAGAGGAGGTTCCAAGCCAGTAGTCGCTTCCGTCAAGATTTGCCTGAATGTCCTCGTCGGTGATGGGAGAACCAAACTGCATCAGATATACCCCAGCCTCGTCGCAAAGCTTCATCATGGGAGAAGTGACCTGATACGCCAGAATCCCGTCCACACCAGCCTCTATCAGATCCTCCGCCAGGGAAATATGCTCTTCCTGGGTCGTGCCCGCAACCAGCGTTACGTTCATGCCAAATTCTTCTGCTATATAGTCAAAATATTCCTTATAGGCCGCTCCCAGCGTATCTGTGTATCCCCATCCGATGAACCCGATGCTGACCTGCTTTACATCCGCCGTGTCCTCCTTAGCCTGGGCAACAGAGGTTACACTGAATAACATTGCAAAACATAATAGTACCGCCATTAATTTTTTCATTTTTTTACTCATATTTTTCTCCTTTGCTTTTTAGTTAACTACCTGCCCCTTTCTGCGGGCAATCGTTACAAAAACAGTTGCGATAAAAATAATCCCCTTGATGCCGTCCACCAGATTCGGATCCGCCCCCAAAAGCACAAATCCGTTTTCAATTACCACGATGAGCAGAGCGCCGATGATCCCGCATCTGACGCGGGCCGCAGCTCCTCCCGTAAGCGGCATGCCGCCCAGGACTACCGCAATTAACACGTCCATTTCATAAGCCGCTCCTGCCTGGGGATTCACTCCCCCGGCGCGCACCATGGCGAACAGCCCGGCAATTCCCACCCCGATTCCGAGTATCACATACGCAAGCACAGAATATTTTTTTGCATTTACACCGCACAGGGTCGTCGCCGTTGCGTTTCCGCCGATTGCTTTTTCGTATCGTCCAATCTTTGTATATTTAAAAAGATATCCCACAACGGCTGCCGCGGCCACCAGAACAACGGCCTTCACTCCCCAGCTGTCCAGCCACGTATACTGGTTGGGCACTGTTATCAGTGCCTTGGAGGTTGCAACCTTCAAAATTCCACGGTAAATATACTGCAGGCTCAGGCCTGTGATAAATACCGGAATATTTCCATATACGGAAATACCACCGATCAGAATACCGCTGACAATCCCTGTTAAAATGACAAGAATCAGCGCCGGGACAAATCCTATGTTCCTCATGGACACCACGGCGATCAGCATACATATGCCCTCTAAACCGCCGATAGACAGGTCTATTCCGCCATGGGCATACACAAAGGTCGCGCAAATACCTGCAAGCATGATAAAAAAAGACTGGTTAAAAATGCTCTGCAGATTCGATGATGTCAGGTTTCTTCCTCCCGAAAGCACAGCAAAAGCTATAAATACAATCAGCAGTCCTGCCAGAGGAAGAAAATTCCTTACTTTTTCTGTCTTCATATCCTTCCTCCTCTAAAGCATACACTCAATAACCGAGTGCTCGTTTAATGTGTCGCTTCTTTCAAGAATGCCGGAAAGCTTTCCGTCACGGATAACTATAATGCGGTCGCTCATACCGATTAATTCGGGTATCTCCTCCGAGATCATAATGATCGATCTGCCCTCCTGCTTCAGCCGGTACATCAGCTTATACATAGCTACCTTTGTGCCGATGTCTATACCCCTGGTAGGACAGTCAAGAATTAAAATTTCCGCTTTATTTCCGATCCACTTTCCAAATACCACCTTCTGTTTATTGCCTCCGGAAAGGTTATCCACCGTCTGGGCCCCGTTCTCACATTTGATGCTCATCTCCTTAATCTGCTCATTGGTGAGCGCTTCCTCGTCCTTTGCTGACAAATAGACGCCTTTTTGCAGCTTATTCAGGGAGGGCAATGCGACGTTACTAGTAATAGAGCTGCTCAGGATCAGCGATTCAATGTCTCTGTTTTTAGATACATAGCCCATTTTCTTTGAAACGGCTGCCGCCGGACTTTTTATTTCTGTCCCGTCCTTGTAAATCACCTTTCCGGTCAGCAGCTTCACTGCGCCGTACACCGCCTTTCCCAGATCATGCATACCGCAGTCGCTCAATCCGCCGATTCCGAGGATTTCTCCTCTATGGAGTTCAAAGGAAAAGTCCTCGAGTATTTCCCCTGCCGACAGATGCTCCGCCTTCAAAACCACCTCCTCGCCAAAGCTGCCGTCCAGATCCGTGCGGTAGTATTCATCGCTGATTTCGCGTCCTATCATCAGGGAGCGCATCTTCGGTATACTCATCTCATCTTCGTTCAGGGTGGCGATCAGACGGCCATCCCGCAACACGGTGATGGCATTACAGTTGTCCATCAGCTCGTCCATGTCATGAGAGATAAACAATACTGCCCTGTTCTCCTTTGCCTGCTTTTTCATGAGTCTGTAAAGAACCTCGCGCCCCTTATGCGGCAGCGCTGTTGTGGTTTCGTCCACGATCAGCAGCTCCGGTTTTTCATAGAGCGCTCTGGCGATCTCCACAAGCTTTCTGTCCTCAAAGTTATAGCGCATGATCGAGTCGTCTGCCCTGATATGGGAGGCTCCTATTTCATCCAATATCTGCTGGGCCTCTTTTTTCATCGCCTTCTTGTCCAGAAACAGGCCTCTGCTGAAACGCTCCTCCTTACCTACAAATATATTAGCCATAACCGTAAGGTTCTGGATCGTCCCCGCCTCCTGCACCACCATGCTTATTCCGGCCTGTTGTGCTTCCAGCATGTCCGCTGGTTTGTGGGGCTTGCCAAGAAATTCGATATTTCCGGAATCATAAGGCAAAACTCCGGCTACGATAGAAGAAATCGTGGATTTTCCGGAGCCGTTTTCTCCTATCAGGCCGCGTATCTCTCCTCTGTTTACCACCAGGTCTACGTCAACAAGGGCTTTTGTTGGGCCAAAGCTTTTGCACATCTTTGTACATTTCAAGATTACTTCTTTTTCCATTTTTTCACCCTGTTCTTACTCTTATTAAACGACAAAAGCGTTCATTGCATTTAACAGACTCTCATAAAGCTTTTTCTTTTCTTCCTCCGGCAGATCCAACAGGCTTTCAACGGCCGCCTTCCAGTAGCCCTCCAGTGAATCTGTATCCTGGAACAGTACCTGAAGCTCTACCATCTCCCGCGTCAGGATGCCGTCCGGGATAAATTCCAGCATCTTATCAAGGGCGCCTGGTGTTGCAGCGATCACGCCCAACGGTGTATCTGCGCTGATGCCAAACGCATTCCAGCCTTCTGCCTGTATCTTCAGCTCAGCGGCAATATCCCTGGAGGAGGTTCCAATGTAAAGTGTATATTCGTCGGGCTGCACCACCCATTTTCCGGCTGCATCATCATAGCTTGCAAGTTCGGCTGCTGTTACCACAAACACCACCTGCCTTACCTCACCCGGCGCCACCTCAACCTTCCTGAAATCCTTCAGCTCCTTCGGAGGCTTCACAAGTGCGGGATTCTTTTCACCTATGTACAGCTGGACCACTTCCTTACCCGTCATATTTCCCGTGTTTTTAACATTGACCGTCACAGTGATCTTGTCGTCATCCCTGTCCTTGTTAAGAATATTTTTATCGGTTTTGGCACCCTCAATTTCAAATGTAGTGTAAGATAATCCGTAGCCGAAGGGATAACGGGGCTCTATGCCGCGGTAGTCGTAATATCTGTAGCCCACAAAGATTCCCTCTCCATACCAGACCTCCTTGTTTCTTCCGGGAAAATTACTGCAGCTGGGAACGTCGCGATAATGTTTTGGGAACGTAACCGGAAGCTTTCCGGATGGGCTGAACTCACCCAGCAGTGCGTCTGCAACAGCATGGCCGCCTTCCATACCGGGAATAAAAATGCAGAGCATGGCATCCACATCGTCCACATAATCGGATACATCAACCGGCCCGCACACATTGAGGATCACCACAGTTTTTTTATTCTTTGCCTTCGCTTCCCCCAGCGCCCTTTTGAGCATTATCCTGTCGCTGGCCGTAACATTCATCTCGGCGCGGTCGAAGCCTTCCTGCCCCACAATCCCAACCGTTATCACAACGGTATCCGTATTGTCCGTGATTTCTTCAAAGGACACCCTGTCACATCCGAGCTTCTGTACCATCGTTTCATAGAGGCTGGTGCTCTCGGAGGTTACCACATTCGCGCTTCCGCTTCCGGATTCCAGAAACTGTCTGCTTTTTTCACCGAAGAAGCAGACTCCCTTTTCCCTGTCAAGGGGGAGAGTTCCGCCCTCGTTTTTCAGAAGTACGATCGCCTCTTTTATGCTGTTATACGCAGCCCTTGCAGAACCTGCCCTGTCGATATGATTATACCGGCGTCCCTTCATGACAGGCATTTCCAATATAATATTCAGATACCTCCTGACAGAATCGTTTACCTTTTCTTCATCAAGCTCTCCTCTCTCTGCCGCCTCAAGAACGCCTTTTATCGAGCGCGGTCCCGGCATATCCATATCATTTCCGGCATTCCACGCCTTCACCTGATCGTATGCCGCCGTCCAGTCGCTGACAACAAAGCCGTCAAAGTCCCATTCCTTCTTAAGGACGTCAGTCAAAAGCCATTTATTCAGTGCACAATACTCGCCGTTAATGGCATTATAGGCGCTCATAACAGTCTTGCAGCCGCCCTCCTGTACACATGCCTTAAATCCCGGGAAATAAATTTCCTGCAGCGCTCTTTCCGGTATGTGCTCATTGACCGTGCGCCTGTCTGTCTCCTGATTATTGGCGGCAAAATGCTTCACATTGGCTATTATTCCTTCGTCCTGGATTCCCTTCACAAAGGCCGGAGCCAGCTTTGATACCAGACACGGATCCTCAGAGTACCCCTCAAACATACGGCCCCCCAGCGGATCTCTGTGAATATTTACATTAGGAGTACCCAGGAGAACATCTATGTTAAAATAATGTGCCTCTTTCCCCAGCGCTCGTCCGCTCTCATAAATGTTTTCCGGATCCCAGGTAGCGCCGAATACAACTCCCGGAGGAAAGCACCCCGGCAGTTCTCCGCCAGGTATGTACTCCTCCATCATCTTTCTCATTTCTGCAATATCCTCCAGCAGCTGCGGATTCTTTACATCCTTCTCTTTTTCCGGATTCAGCAGACAGTCGATGATGGTGGGCACCGGGGCAAAGATATTTCCAAATATTGCTTCGCCTCCGTCCGTGATATTCTTCAGCCTCCCATAAGCGTCCAGAACCATTTGCATGTAATTGGCCCCTGTTCCCCCGTCAAGATAGTACACTGAAGGGATTCCATACTTTTCAAGAGCCGGTCCCTTAAATTCCGATTCTCCTGTGAGCAGGGTCAGCTTTTCCTCAAGTGACATCTCATTGATGATTGTCTCAATAGAGCTTTTATCAGCCAGTCTCATAGTTTTCTCCTTTCTGTCTTATATTTGTTATAAGAATTATTTTATATTTTTTACCCGTAATAAGCACTGTTTATTTCCATGTGCCTCATAGGTAAATATGTTGTTTTCTATAATGACTAAAATACAAAAATGGGAAGATTTGGTTATATCTTCCCGTTTTCCCCTAATGCCAAAAAACACTCTATGCTTTTTTCATTCGATTCCCATGTGAAGATCCGCCTTCAGCTTTAGGCTGTCCAGCGTCTTTTTACAGCCGCACACAGATTAATTCGCCGTTATATAAATATCCCCTGCGTTTCCGCTATTTTTAATAATTTCAGGCTCTCCTCCCTTGAATAAAACTCCTGCATGTTTTCCAGATCTGTCGCCTTTTTTTCGATGTATCCGTCCGTCACAGCATGTGAATTTCTGTACTCGATGGGCGTATATCCAAGCTGCTTTTTATAGATATTATTCAAATATCTGTAATCAGAAAAGCCGCATTCCATGCATATGGTTGTAATACTCATAGATGTATGCTCTACCAGCCTCCTGGCCCGGTCAAAGCGGAGCAGCGCCACATACTGCTGGAATGACATGCCTATCATATCCTTAAAAAAATGGGAGAGATAGTTCAGGGAGAGATGCTCCTCCTCCGCAATATCAGTCAGGAGTATTTTATCCGTAAAATGCGCGTCAATATATGCCATAATGTGCTCCAGCCGGTTGCTCTTGTTATACCGCTCCGCCTTTTCCTTCTCCGTAATTATATGCCAGGGATAGTAATTGATCAAAATTCCCCAAAGTTCAAAAAGACTGCTCATACAAAAAAAATTATATCCCGGCGCGTTCAGAAAATAAAATTTGGCAAGATTTAAGATCGAGCCGCATAGCCTGGCCTTCTGCTCCCTCCCGTATTTATCCAGCGTCAGAATATTTTCTTCAAACTCCAGCAGTCTTATATCCGGATATATCTTGCGGCAGAAATTTCCGGATATCTGGATAGACAGCAGCACTGTATTTTCCGTTAAGCTGTGCAGCTCATGGGCCTGTCTCGGGTTAAACAGCACGATATCTCCCCTCCCCAGCGAGATATAGCCCTGACGCTCATATACTTTAAGGCTGCCGGCCAGAACCATACATATCTCAAATTCCTTATGCACATGCAGCCTTCGATACGTCATATTTACCAAGAAAATATTCAGATCCTCCAGCTGCAGATGCTTTACAATCTCATATTCCTGCTCCATGTTAGTCCCCTCCAAACGAATTCACTGTACCTGCCGTTCCATTTTGCACCTTATCATATCCACTCTTTTTTCGATAAATTATAACATCTATAGATTTTATTTTCAATCTCTATAGATGTAAGCATCTATGTATAATTTTGTTATTATATGGAAAGAAGTAAGGAGAAAATATATGAAAATAGGAGAACAAATTAAAAGCTTCCGCTTAAACAAGGGATACTCCGTAAACAGGCTGGCAAATGAGGCCGGTCTGTCCCAAAGCTATCTCCGGGACGTAGAGCTGTGCAAAAAAAATCCAACCGTTGAAACCCTTTCTTATATCTGTGACGCTTTAGAGATATCACTTGCCGATTTTTTCAACGAATACTGCCGTCAGGAGCCGACCGTCAGCTCTCTCGTGGAGGCAATTTACCGTCTTACCCCCACGCAGCGTCAGCTTCTGGAAGCATTTCTGCACTCAATTCTCACACCTGAATCCCCAAAAGAAATACATAAAAGGCAGGATATCCTGTGAACTGAGCAGCACACTACACAAAAAAGCACCAGCCGTTTCCGGCTGATGCTTTAAAGTAATTCAAAAACCACAATACGTTCTCTGGGGTTTTCCCCTGGAAAAAGGTCTATGCAGTCTATCTCATCCAAAAACATTAACTCTTCCACTGTCATCAGATAAGATATATATTCATCCTGAGGATAGTAAAAAAACAGCAGAAGTTCTCTCTGCTTTTCATAGTAGGATTCTCTTATTCTTCCCAGCACCTTTTTCAATATCTCAACAGAAAATGGATTGAAGAAATAAAACCTGTCGGCTTCCGCAGGAACTTTAAATGATACAGCATCTGCTTTTTCTAAGGATACCAAACCTGCGGACACCCCAGAAGTTTGATTTTCTGCAGCCCTTTCATAGATTCTTTCATCATACTCGACTCCAATAGATCTGCATCTGGTCTGATAGGATAAATAGAAATCCACTCTCCCCTTCCCACAGCCGTAATCAATAAGTACGTTGTTCTTCCCAATATAGCCGCTGTTTGAGAAGCGTTCCAGCACACAATAGGGTGTTGGCTCATATGGATAACGATACTGATCTGAAGCAGAATCATCTCTCCCCTGGGTTTTAATCTTCAGAAGCCTGTCCCATTCTTTTTCACTTTGATTCATTTTTATAAAATTCCCCTTCTGCTTTTTCCTTGCTCAGTGTATCTGATTCAATATGCGCTTATATTTCTGCACAAAGTTGTAACTGTGAAGGTACTGAACAGTTATATGCAAATATTTATTAAAATCGCCTTTGGCTATGATTGCGATTCAGGATTTGACCACCGTGCTTGGTATAATTTTGAACTTAAAAAGGATTATGGTTCAGACATAATCCTTTTAACACTATTTAATATAAACTAAACCCCGTCCACTCATTGTAATAATCTTTTCTTATTTTGATACTCATTAAAGGCATTCTGTATCTCTTGCTGTGCTTCCTTTCCCTTGCGAATTATCTCTTCTTTGTCATCTTTATTACGGCATCCTGTAATACAACCCAATGCCAATATCATAGCAGCAAGAAAAACATACATTTTATTTTTAATCTTCATAACCAATCCCTTCTTTCTCAACACTTTTTCCACTAATCTTATCGCCTCCAATAAGACCGCCCTGCGGCTGTTTTTCCTACACTGACCTTTTTCTCTCATCTACTGATTTCCAATTACCTTTTACTCCACAATCAGGTGCTTTCCGGAGCTTACCTCCTTCCATATTTCTCTAAAGTATAATGTGTTTACATCATAATTATAAGTTTCTTTTTATCGTTTCGTCAACCAGATCTATATTTTCTCATCCCTTATCCAAAAACTACAATATCGACTAGGCTCCAAGCCCCCTCCTCCGGATGAATGGATGCCATCCATGTTTCATAGCCGGTGAACTCCTCATGAGAATTAAACTGTGAAAAGAACATTCCCCAGCTTCACCGGAGTTTTCAGCTCGTCAAAAACATCAGGTTTCTTCACTTCTATACTATGTAAGTCTTCATAATAGTAAGTCTCCTCTACACCAACTGTTCAAAAGAAAGCTCTTCCGTCCCGCATTCTGCCCGGACGACCACATCGCAGGGAATTCCCTCTTTCCTTTCCGGAAGGATCACCCTGAAACGGTATTCGTTCCGCGCTATCTCATAACTCTGGTAAAAGGTCAGCTCCTCACCTGTCTCCAAAAGCGTTACCTTTTTTACCCGCTGCTGCAGATTGCACAGAAGAATTTCATAAGGGAAATCAGGGTAACGGAATACATGCAGATACAGGCAGTTTCCCCTGACCGTAATCTTTCCCCATCTGTTCTCATAGGGGAACCTGGGGGCGCACACTGTGGAATATATACTCTCCCCATTTTTCTCAAGCCAGGCGCCAATCTCGTCCAGAACGGCAATACTGCCCTCCGGTACGTTTCCCAGGCCATCCGGGCCAATGTTGAGAAGCAGGTTTCCACCTTTTTCCACCACGCTCACCAGCTTTTCAATAATCTCATCCGGTTTTTTCCAATGCTCATCCACTCGGGAATACCCCCAGGTATTATTCAGCGTCACAGGCGTCTCCCATGGCTTATTATATGGCAGCACCGGAATCTCATTGTCTGCCATCTCCCGGTAATCCCCCAGATCATAACCGATCCTCCCATTTATCAGGCAGTCCGGCTGCAGAGAGTTTACAACATCCCGGAGTTTTTCACACAGTTCAATTGGCATGGTATACGGGGTGTCAAACCACATCAGGCCCACTTTCCCATAATTTGTAAGAAGCTCTTTCACCTGCGGTATTGCCTTCTCATAAAAATATTTTGGAAAATCTTTTTCCTCATTTTTCTTAAAATCTAATTCATTTCCCCAGCCGTTCTCATCCTCCCAGTCCTGGTTTTGGGAATAATAAATGCCCAGCATAAGCCCCTGTTTTTCACACTCGGCTGCCAGATCTGCCAACGGGTCACGGTGATACGGCGTGTTCATAATATTGTATGGTGATACCTTTGACGCATACATGGCGAAACCATCCACATGCTTTGCTGTAAAAACAATATATTTCATTCCCCATTTTTTCGCGCGGCTGACGATATCCGCCGCGTCAAAATGGACCGGATTGAAGCGGTCTGCAAGCTTCCTGTACTCTTCCACCGGGATCCCTGCATTTTTCTGTATCCATTCGGCGCCGTATGGGATTTCTTTCCCCTCATGTACACCCTCCATCAAAGAGTAAAGGCCCCAATGAATAAACAGGCCATAATGCGCATCTAAAAACCATTTCATATCCTTCATCTTCTTCATATTCTTCTCCTTCTATTTCCCAACGGGATCATGTTCAATCATAAATGAAAAATAAATATCCTTATCCCCATAAAGCCGGTATGGCGGTTCCACATCAGATCCCCAGGCATCGATGCCGCCTATGCCCCGCACTCCTCCATAAATTGTCAGCACTGTCCTCACGGCGGGAGGCAGCTCCTCCTGATGATCTGCAAATTCCATCTGTTCCGGTGTGTAGGGCAGACAAGAAAACGCAAAAGGGGTTTTATCCGCCCAAAAACGAATGCTGAATTCATCCTTGTCCCCATCGTTGTATCTCAGTGTCCTGCTGCGCACAATCTCTACCCAATCCGTCTCCATATGCATGCCGCAGTCCTGCGGGGTGAGATATGGTGTCACGGGAAGCCCTATTATCTCGCAGATACCTTTTTTGCCCCCGCTCATCCTGTCCGGATATGTCTCTCCGGTCAGTCCCTGGTAAGTATATCTCACAGCCGGTGTTGGGAAGACAAAACGAACTCCGAAAACCGGCAGCTGAGGCAGGCCTTCTCTTCCGTGATACAGGCCCTCCACCCGGATCCTTCCGTCCGGAAATACTGTATACCGTATTTCCGCCTCTGTCTCCGGCATGGTAAGTGTATCATATACATAGGTTACGGTGACGGTTTCTGCCTCCTCACTGCCATTATATTGATTATTAAGGGGAGCCTTAAAGTCTGTCACGGGTTTTCCATCTGCGTCAATACTCATACCTTTACAGACAAGGAAGCTGTCCGCAAGAAGCCACATACCGGACTTTTTGTAAAATCCCCCTCCTCTGTCATTATCCGTCATAGCGCGCCAGAATGCGGGACGCGGCACATGGTAAAGCCATTCCCTCTCCCTGATCTTTAAAGATTCCATACCGCCCGCCTGATAAGAAAAAATATAGTCGAAATCCGTTCCCTGTACCCCAATGGACACATCTCCGAAAATGAGTTTAAGCTTCGTATTTTTCATAAAAATAGCACACCTCCTGCATTGCCGGCTTTTCCGTACCGTCCGCAAACATGATCCCGTCGGCTGAGAAGCTGTAATCTGACGGCCGGTCATCAAACTCTCCGCCGCACCGGATCACTTCCCTGCCGGTGACATTGTCCTTTATGATCAGAGCCTTGTCCATAAAGCTCCAGATAAATCCCCCTGCAAATGTATCAAAACGGTCAAAAAGTTCCATATATTCCTTCATCCCGCCTCCGGAATTTCCGATTCCATAAAGGTACTCACACAGAATAAAAGGTTTTGCCGGATTTTCTTCCATATATTTAGCTGCTGCTTCGGGAGAAGCGTACATGCGGCTTTCCAGGTCTGATATCTCTGTCTCATAGGCGCGGTTCCTGGTCACTCCCTCGTAATGGGTAAGCCTCCCGTCTTTCTTTTCCTTATAGTACCGGTCCATAGCTGCCAGAGCAGTCCCCGCGTATGCCTCATTTCCCAGGGACCAGAAGAGGATGGAGGGATGGTTTTTGAGAAGTTCATAATTATTCGCAGCTCGATCCAGCACTGCCTTCTCCCAAACTCTGCTGCAGCCGGGGATATTCCAGGATGGTTCTGTTTCCCCCAGCTTCTGCCAGCTTCCATGGCTCTCCAGATTTGTTTCTGCCATCACATAAATACCGTTTTCATCGCACATAGAATACCACTTCACCTGATTCGGATAATGGCTGGTACGCACCGCATTGATATGGTTTCTCTTTAAAACCTGCATATCCCTCTTCATATCCTCTTCGCAAATACATCTCCCGGTACGTCCGCTCCATTCATGTCGGTTCACCCCGCAGATTCTCAGGCGTTTTCCATTCAGAAGTAACTTTTTTCCCACTATATTAATCCTGCGAAATCCCAGCTTGCTGACCGCAAACTCTACAACTTCCCCATTCACGTCTGTTACTATCACCTGCAGCTCATACAGAACCGGTGTAAAGTGGCTCCAGGGACGTAATCCTGCGAGTTTTTCAAAAAAGACCTCTGTTTTTGATGATAAAGTACTCACTGCTTCTGCTAAAGTGTGATTCTCCGGATCCTTCAGCCTTATCTGCGTAAGAGCGCCTTGCAATTCACCCGAAGCCCTCAGACCGACACGCAGTGTACCGGTGGAGCCGTCCTCAAAAAGTACGGGCCGAAGCTCCATATCCTCCACATGTACGGACGGCTGTGCCAGAAGCCGGACACTGCGGAAAATACCAAAAAAGCGGAAATAATCCTGCCCCTCCAAAAAAGCAGCCGTTGACCATTTATATACCTCCACACAGAGGAGGTTGCCCTTGCCCCGGACATAAGGCGTCAGGTCAAACTCCGCCGGCGTATAGCTGTCTTCGGAGTACCCGATAAATTTTCCGTTCAACCAGACGTACATAGCCTGCTCAACTCCGTCAAACCGGAGAATAATCCGTTTTCCTCGCATACGTTCAGGCAGATCAAAGGTCTTTCGGTAAGACCCCACCGGATTATAGTCCGTCTCCACAAAAGAGCCGCAGCCCAGAGGCATATCTTCCAAAACATCCGCGGGCCGCCGGAAGCTGATGCCCTCCCATGGATACATCTTATTCATATAATGCACATGGTCATACCCTTCCAGCTCGATGTGAGCCGGCACTGGAATCGTCCCAAAGCTTTCCGCATCAAAATCTTCTCTGTAAAAGTCCACTGGCCGGAGCTTTGGCGCCCTGGAATAACAAAACTGCCATGATCCGTCCAGGGACTCTGCAAAAGATGAGTTCCCTTCCTCTGCCTCCGCCTCATCCAGAAAGCAGAGATGGTCACTGTGTGCCGGAAGTTTTCCCACCCGGAACACCTCTGCCTCATCCAGCCATTTTATGTCTGCTACTATTCCGCAGATTCCTGCCAGCCAGTAGAGCACGTAAGAATCAAAGCCATGATTACAGCTTGCCGTAGGCTTTTTATGCTCCCACAGCGTCCCTGTTTCCCTGGCCATGGGCAGGAAATAGCTTTTGATATTCTTAATCACTTCATCATAACAGTGGTTCTGGTACAAAAGCTCAATTCGCAGATACTGCCCGATAAATGTATTGGTAAATGCAATCTCCGGGTATGTATTATGCACTGCCCGTTCCGGGCCAAACTCACTTAAAAGTATCTGCCATAAAGCCTTATCTCTTTTTGTATCCGCAACACCTGTGAAAAAGGCATAATACTGGCAGACCTCCGTACATACATTACTGTTTACCAGTGTTTTTCCGTCACAGCGCATATTGTCGGTATAAAACCTGCCGTTAAAAGAATACTTCCGAATCACATTCCTGAGCTGCTCTGCCTTATTCCTAAGCTCTGATTTATGATAAAGCCTTCCGGCTGCCTGCAGCATTCTGGCATACAGCATATTTGTAGGAAAATTCACTCCGGTAACCAGATCCTTGTCATTTGCCCCGGACCACTCTACAAATACCCAGCCCTCCAGGTTTTCCAAAAGCCCCAGTTCATTTTCAAAACCGGAAAAATAATCCAACAGTGCATAAATCCTCTTTTCCGCCTGCTGTATAAGCTCTGCGTCCCCAGTCCGCTCCCAGTAT
Source organism: Murimonas intestini (assembly GCA_003148945.1). GTDB lineage: Bacteria > Bacillota > Clostridia > Lachnospirales > Lachnospiraceae > Murimonas > Murimonas intestini. The sequence continues at coordinate 101,771 of QGGY01000007.1, forward strand.
TTTTCCAGTTCCAGCACATACCACATCGCCCAGTTGGGAATAAAATTTCCATCATTGTGATCCGCCGGATAACACATGGGAAGCATTCCCTTCGGAAGGTGAGCAAATGTGTCATTCACAACAAAGTTCTCTAAAAACACACGTTCGAGAATATTTTCTCCTGTCAGCACATGCTCCACGCTGGAAGTGAAGTAGCTGTCACAGAGCCATCCTCCCCGCTCTCTCGATGGGCAGTCCATAAATGTATCCAGAGAACAGGAACGGAAGCTTTCCAGGGCTGCCCTGCAGATAATTTCCAGCTCCCCATCCTCTGTCTTTATCTTGTTTTTCACAGGAGGATGCTTATATTCTATAAAGCTGCCCCTGCCTGCTACCGCAGCGCCCTCTGCCTTAATTTTTATGTATTTCATGGTATACGGCGCAAAGCTTGTCAGCAGGTAACGCCCCGGCTCTATATTATATGTAAAACAGTTGAAACTTCTCATCCTCTGAAAATCCAGTTTCCCGTCCACCAGGATCTCATCAAACTGTACCTCAATCCGGCTATTTCCAGAAGCCGTCACTTCAATCTGGAAAAATCCAGTGGCATTATACGGCAGCGCATACATACAGGTGCCTTCTCCCTCCTGAACTTCTTCAGGAAGTGTCTCGGCCTCCAGTCTTTCAAATAAAGGCATCCTCACCTCCCGGTATATATAAGTCTTGTCCGGCTGCACCTCTATTTTTTCTCTTTGGAATTCTTCCTCGTCCCTTACATAAAAGTGCCCCTTGATTCTGCTCAAAGTATAGGCCTCCGCAAAAGCCCTCTGGAAACTGTAGCGGGGTGCATCCTGCACACGCTGGCGCAGATCATAAACCGGAATTCCATCCTCACCGGTCCAGGCCTGCGCCTGCTCCCCCAATCTGATTTCCGCTGTCAGGAAAGAGGGCTGATCCAACGTATCATAGGTGTTTACGTTATAACCCACCACCTCAATCACAATCACATTTTCCTCTTTGCTAAGAAACCCTTCCAACGAATACTCATCCACCCGGTAATGGCCGTGGGGCGCTCTGGCCGGGCCAGCCGCCGTAAATACTCCGTTCACCCAAATCCGGTATATACTGGACGCCGCAAGAAAGAGTTTATAGCCCCCCCTGGGAAGGACTGTCCTGAATGCCAGCTCACAGTTCTTTTCCATGGCCCTGTCCTGCGCCCATACCGGCCGGGCCTTTTTAAACTGAAATATCCTCATCTTCTGATCACTTCCGTTTCTTCCTTATCATTCGTATATTTTTCCTGCCTCATCAAACAATGCATGAATATTTTCCGGAGGCACGTCCGCCATAACAGCCTCATGGCTCGGGGAAATCACAAGCCCTGTGGGGAAAATTCTCCGAAGCTCCCGTACTTTGGCGCGAACCTCTTCAGACGTGCCATTAACAAGCAGATCCTGGGTATCCACCCCCGCTTCGATGAGATCCGGTATGATATCCACAATAGAACCGCAGGAATGGTAGATTACTTTAAGCCCATAGCTGTGCGCCTGCTCCACCAGCTTTTTACATCCCGGAATCACAAAATTGCGCACCATCTCAGGAGATAACATCGGCCCCCTCTGGCTTCCCATATCGTTTCCAATGAGGACCGCATCCAGCTGTCCTTTGGTGGCTTCATAGAATATTTCATTCGCTTTCAGATAAAACTCTACGATTTTATTATCCACTGCCCTATAGACTTCCGGGTTGAGGATCATATTCATGAGAGCCGTCTCCATTCCAAAAGAAGCACAGGCATCCTGAAAATGGGCGGACCAGAGCATCCCTAACCGGGTCTTGTCTTTTGGGGCAGTCGCAGCACGGCGTCTGCATTCCTCCACATCAATGTATTTCTCCGGATTTGGCCACTCAAAGAAAGCCAGATCCTCAACTTCCTGTGCATCCTTGAAGCATCCGTCCGCAGTCAGCGTCCTGTCCCGGGCATCCACATTGCCGTCCATATACCAGTCAAAGGCAGCAAAGATAGCAGTTGCCGCAGGAGACTGATAGGGAACCTCAATGGCATAAAAATCATCCCCCACCGCAATCTTGAGCTCATGCATATTTATCACTCCATAGTATTCAAATAGAGCAGGCTGTGCATGTATATCCGGCATCCCGAGCCAAGCTGCCGGCCGGTCCACTTTCTCCCTGTTAACAGTTGCAAAAAAACGTTCTCGGCTGTTCATAATATTCCTCCTTAAATTTTTAATTATGAAACTGTTTTTAACTATAAGAGCATGATAGAGTTACAACTCCTTTATATTTCCAGTTTATACAGAAGATTTATCCCAGGGTCAATATATTATAAAGAATAGAGCTTCTTTAAATTTTTAGACACCCCATTATATTAAAAATAAACCGTTGACTTAAAAATTATCGCATATCATTTCCTAAAATTGGAATGTTCTCTGAAGAATCAATTCTTGCGCACTCCTGCTTTCTGTTGTTATGATTGACATAGCTTCTCAGTGATAACGAAACTACTAAAGAACAGGAGGTATGTTATGGATAACCGGCAAAAAAAATCTTCGGTCGTCATCCGCATCCGGAAAGAATTGAAAAAGAACTGGCAGCTATATGTGATCATTGGGCTTCCCCTTCTTTATCTGATTACTTTCCAGTTTGTCCCTTTGCTGGGAAATGTAATGGCATTCAAGAACTATCGTATTAAGGAGGGAATCTGGGGCAGCCCCTGGGCAGGATTTAAATACTTTGAACAGTTTTTTAACTCTCCCCAATTTAAGAGTATCCTTTCAAACACCCTGCTGCTCAGCTTTGGCCAGCTTATTCTGGGATTTCCGCTCCCGATTATTCTGGCCCTTGCCCTCAACGAAGCACTTAGCCCTAAATTTAAAAAGGTTGTCCAAACAGTCTCCTTCGCACCATATTTTATTTCTGTTGTTGTAATGGTGTCTCTGGTAAACCTGCTGCTGGATCCCCATGTAGGGCTGCTGGCGCACTGGCTTTCCAAAATAGGAATCGAAGGCAATCTCCTGGGAATGCCCAGCGCATTCCGTCCCATTTACATATTGTCCGGAATCTGGCAGACAACCGGATACAGCGCGATCATTTACATCGCCGCACTGTCCTCCATTGACCCCAGTCTGTATGAGGCAGCCTCGGTGGATGGCGCGACCCGCTTCCAGAGGATCCTGCATATCAATATCCCGGGAATCCTCCCTACAATAGTTGTTATGCTTATTCTGGAATCCGGAAAAATCATGAATATCGGTTTTGAAAAAGTATTTTTACTGCAAAACGACATGAATATGATAAGTTCAGAAATTATATCTACTTATGTATATAAAATCGGCATGGTGAAAGCTCAATACAGCTTTTCCACAGCAATCGGACTATTCAACTCGGCAATCAATGCCACCATCGTAGTTATAGTCAATAAGATTGCCAGAAAAGTTGGGGAAGGAGGTCTGTGGTAATATGCATATGACAGCTGCTGAAAACAAAAAGAAAAAAAGACGAAGGATTCATATAGGTATGCGCGACAAAGTATTTCTGACCGCTGTCCACATCTATCTGCTTGTGACCCTGCTCGTTATCCTTTACCCGCTGGTTTATGTGATAAGCGCCTCCCTCTCCTCTCCCCACGCGGTCATCTCAGGACAGGTCTGGCTGTTCCCTGTAGATTTTTCGCTGGAAGGGTATATCAGAGTATTCCAGAACAAGACCTTTTTGTCAGGACTGAAGAATTCCTTTATCCTGTTATTCTTTGGAACATTGGTCAATATTGTTATGACAGTCCTTGCCGCCTATCCGCTTTCCAGAAAAACCTTTGCGGCAAGAAGGCCGCTGATGTTTATATTTGTGTTCTTTATGATTTTTACCCCCGGCATCGTACCTCTGTATATAGTTGTAAAGGATTTAAATCTGATCAACTCTTACGGGGCATTAATCCTGCCAACAGCACTCAGCGCTTACTATGTGATCATTACCAGGACATTCTTTGAGAGCTCCATTCCGACAGCACTCTATGAGTCAGCCCACCTGGACGGAGCCTCAGAGTTCAAAATTCTGATAAAGATTGTTCTGCCGCTTTCAAAGCCAATCATTGCGGTATTGGCTTTGATGTATGGTGTCACACATTGGAACAGCTACTTTAATGCACTGCTCTTCATCGATAAGCAGGAAAACTTTCCACTGGCGCTGGTTCTTCGCCAGATCCTGATTCAGAACACTGTAGACATTACTTCCGTTGCAGACATGAAAACCATGCTGGAAATGGAAGGTATGAGAGATTTGCTGAAGTATTCCATGATTGTAATTTCCAGTATTCCTATTCTTATACTCTATCCGTTCGTACAGAAGTATTTTGTACAAGGTATGATGCTCGGAGCTGTGAAAGAATAGACTGAGAAATATTAAAACCCGGCCGGCTCACTTTTTGTATAAAACTGCTGCCAAATAGTTACTGGTCACGGAGTAAACAGTAATACCAGATATCCGCCCGGGTATTATATACAGCAAAGGAGGTGTCTTTACAATTATTGTCAGGCAGCTATTCACAAACATCACCATAATATTAACATTATTTACTAACAGGAGGACTCATATGAAGAGAAAAATTGCACTCATGCTTACAACAACGCTTGTAGCTACATCTTTTACCGGCCTTACTGCATTCGCCAACGAAGGAAGCAGTTCTATAGTTACAGAGGCAGGTACTTTTCCAATCGTGACAGAACCTACCACCATAAAGGTGTTCCTGGTTCAGCCAGCCAATGTTTCCAGTCTTGACGACAATGAGGTGACAAAGGCCATTGAAGAAAAAACAGGTATTGACCTGGAAATCATCACTGCAACACAAGACAATGCAAAGGAGAAAATGTCCATCCTTCTGGCCAGCGGTGATTATCCGGATATGTTCCTCGCCACTGGCGTTTCCCATCAGTTCACAAATGAAGAACTGATGCTTTACGGAAAAGAACAGGGGATTTTTATTCCTCTGAATGACTTGATTGATAAATACGGGGACAGCATCAAAAATGTAATCGAAACAGACCCTGACTATGCATCCGAAATCGTTGCTCCGGACGGAAATATTTACGGACTACCCTCCTGGGAGCTTGCCTACCACTGTACCTTCCCTTCTAAGTTATGGATCAACCAGCAGTGGCTCGATAATCTTGGGCTGGAGGCACCAAAGACCACAGATGAATTTTATGAAGTACTGAAAGCCTTCAAGGAACAGGACCCAAATGGAAACGGTATCGCAGACGAAATCCCGCTTACAGGCCTGAATTCCCATGTTTTCCTGATGAACCCGTTTATTTATACAAACAACTTGACTTATTTCTTTATCAATGAGGAAGGAAAAGTTGATTATGCCCCTATCCAGGACGAATGGAGGGAAGGTCTCCGTTTTATGAAAAAGCTCTATGATGAAGAACTTCTGGATTCCGGTGCATTTACCTCTTCCAGGGAGCAGATCACAACTCTCGGAACCAATCCGGACGCCGCGCTTCTAGGCGCAGTCACAGCCCTGCACCCCGGCCACTTTGTATCTATAAGTGACGATAAGCCCCGCCATACGGAATACACCGCGCTGGAACCCCTCACCGGACCAGAAGGCAAAAACTATGCTATGTATGACCTCACCGCATACGCAGGCGCAAGCTGTGTCATCACGGATGCCTGTGAAAACCCGGAAGCAGCATTCAGACTTGCTGATTACTTGGCAAGCGAAGAAGGCACCCTATTAACAACCACCGGCCTGGAGGGTGTTGGCTGGAGAAAGGCAGAAGACGGAGAGCTGAATATCCTTGGAGAGCCTGCAGACTACACACGTCTTGAGTATACACACGTCAGCGGAGAAGCTCATAACAAGAACTGGGGAAATGAAAACTTTCACTTCACAGGTTCCGAACTTAACGGCCTGCGGGGAAAATGGACATATGACCAGGATATCTATACCCTGAACGGATATGAAAGACGTCTGTTCCAGGAAACACAGAATAAGTATGAGGGACATCAGAATGAGCAGAAATCTTTCAGCGTATTTTTAGATCCGGAAGTTACCGACACTGCCTATCAGCTGAAGGTCAACCTGGAAGACTATGTAAACCAGAGCCTTGTGCGCTTTGTCACAGGGGATCTGGATATCGAAAAAGACTGGGATTCCTACATCCAGCAGATGAAGGATCTTCAGGTAGAAGAATATCTGGAAATTTATAACACAGCATATGAAGCAAAGTATGGCGGCTGATTCAAAATACCCCTGCGTTTTTGCTACAGAATATTAGTAACAAAACTTCCTATAGTAAATGTGGACCTGCTCACTATAGAGCAGGTCCACTCACATTCCTCTTTCCAAGTTTACTCTTTTTTCATATCATTCCTGAACTGATTTGGACTGGCGCCGTATCTTCTCTTCAAGGCATTGCGGAACACTGAGGAACTGTTATATCCGATAAGTTCCGCAATCTCATTGATGGTTTTTCCTGTTGTCCTTAAATATTCGATCCCCTTTTCCAGTCTCAGGTCTTCGATATAAGCAGAAAAATTGATTCCCATCTGTTTACTGAAAAACTGGGACAGATATGGTTCACTCAGTCCAAATGTATCTGCTGTCATTTTCAGCGATATGGACGAATCTGTATAGTTTTCCTGCAGCCAGGCCGCAATTTTCTGTGCCAGCGTGTTGGCAGATTCCTGCTTTTTCACTTTTACACTATCGCTTATCATTTCTGTACACTTCAAAATTGCCGCATAACGCTGTGATGTGGTAGAAAGCCTGTCTATGGCGATCACCTCGTCCCGGAACTTTTTGTCCGGATCCGCCTCCGGGGCGATCCTGCTGGCCGCTTCAAACAAAAGGCTCCTGAAATTATCCAGAAGATACTTTAAATGCGGCCGGGAAACATTCGTCTGGCTGACTGTTTTTTCCCACAACGTACTGACCCACTCTAAAGCTTCCTCCGTATTTCCCTGAAGTATCAGACCGATCAGCCTGCTTGCCTTTTCATAAGAAATCACTGAAACTTCATTGCTGATATTCAGCTCCCGATACCTGATATAATTCTGATCCGGCTCAAGGATTCCATATCGCAAGGCCTCCTGCGCCTGCTTATACGACCTACCGATATCCTCAATCTTCCCTGCAATAGTTCCCCCTGCTGCCTGTACTAAAAGATCTGTCCTGTCATTAAATTCCTGCAGGGCAGGCTTTATCCATACATCTATCTGGTCATACAGTTCCGGGCCGTTATCGGGAAGATTCCATATGATTTCAAGCCGGTTTAATGAGCTTTCATAAAACAGCACATGCTGTTTTATGCTCAGAATTGCCTGTTTGATGGCTGTTTTGCTCTGCTCTATTTCATAGAAATCCATCTCTTTTGTGACACTCTCAATATTAAAGATCATCACATAAAAATACGGATATTCAAAACTGATCCCCACCTGTTTACCAAGTTCCATGACAGGTTTTTTCATACCATTTCCCTGAAGCAGGCTGTTAATATAATCACGTTTCAAATAAGGAAGTGAATCTTCCAGCCGTTTGTTCTTATCCTGCTCCGCCGTGATCAGCTTCTTTGTCTGTTCAAACAGACTTGTCAGATTCATGGGCCTGTCGTATTCGCCCAGGCTTTCCTTCATCCGATTAAGTGAGTCCGTGATTGGCCTTCCGTATCTCAGTGAAAACCTGACTGAGAATCCAAGACCCATCAATATTGCCAATGCTCCTGCCAAAATGTAGATACTTTTGAGATTATCGACCTTTAGAAACACTTCCTTCTGCGGAAGGGCCACTATGTATTTCCACCCATTGTACCCTGACTGCTCCACAAAGGCAAACACCTTTTCCTCCCCTATGGTAAACTCATTACTCCCCTGAGAGATCTCCTCAATAGGAAAATTATATTTCCAGTCAGTAGCTGCCAGCAGAGAATTGTCTCTATTTAAAATTGCTGCAAATCCGCTCTCTGATTCTGAAAGAGGTATCAGCATGTCCATCAGCTTCTTTTCCCGGATAAGCATCATCGCAGACACATTGCTGCCATCTGATTTATAGGGGAAAACATTCCGGATACAAACAATCTTTCTCTCTTTTTCCTCATCGTTTTTGTCTGTCCCCCCGCCGATGAGCATTGTCCTGTAATAACCTGCATATGACACATTTTCCAGCATATCCAGCCACACGCCGTAGTCCATGCCTTCTATGCTGAAAAACCCCCTGTAAAAGAAATTGGAATCTGTATACACATCATCTGCACAGGCAATGATATCACTCCTGCCGAAATAAAAATAGATCTGATCGATCAGCTCATTTCTATATCTGTAGGCAGATAAAAAGTCTTTAAAATCACTGATGCTGCTGACACTGCTCCTGTCAGTCTTCAGACTTTCCACCATGCTCATTTTTTTGACTTCCGTCTGAAGCTGCAGCGTATTAAAAAAACTGTCGCTCTCCCGCAGATATGCGTCCACCGTCTTGCATGCCGACTGGAGCAGCGCCCTATTTTTATCCTCCAGCTCTCCATACACCAGATTTGACGCATAGAAATATGAATAGATAAAAATCACTGTGGGAATTAGCAATACAACAAAAAAGGATACAAAAAACTGCAGTAAAATACCATATTTTTTTATCATGTTTCCCTTCTCTTCTTTTTTACGTTCAAACTTCGGCTTCCTTTGTTAATATTAAGTATATTCCAATTTTAACCTATCCTCAAGGTATTTTGCGGTTATATATCGCAAAACACATGACATATTTTATAATTTTATAAAGAGTTTTCTTAAAAAAGAAAAAGGCACCAACCATTTCCGGTAAGTGCCTGCAGAGACTTAGAATCCGCTGTTTATATATAAATTTAAAATAATAAATACATTTCCGATTTATCAGTCTCCCGTCTTATAATGCGCCGACTATATTGTGTGGTGTGTATTCTTCCTCCAGATATGTAATTTCCGGCTGAGTCAGTTTTACATCTAAGCTGCCTGCTGCATCGTCAAAATATTCCGCCTTTGTGGCACCAATAATAGGCGCTGCAACACCTTTTGCAAACTGCCAGGCAAGTGCTGTCTGCGTCATCGTGACACCTTTTTTCTGTGCGAGTTCAGATACCCGCCTCACAATTTCCATATCTTTTTCCTGTGTCTTATCATATTTTCCTTTTGCTGTCACATCTGTCCTGCTCCTTGCCGTATCAGCAGACCAGCCGGGACGTGACAGCCTCCCGGCAGCCAGCGGACTGTACGGTGTTCTTGCCACATTCTGCTCATTGCAGATGGGGATCAGCTCGCGCTCGTCCTCACGGTAAAGCAGATTATAATGATTCTGCATTGATACAAACTTTGTCCAGCCATTTCGTTCTGCTGCGTACTGCATATTCATAAACTGATATCCATACATGGCAGAGGCGCCTAACGCGCGGACCTTGCCTGACTGGACAACCTTATGCAGTGCTTCCATGGTTTCCTCAATAGGTGTGCTGTAATCAAAACGGTGAATGATGAGCAGATCAATATAATCTGTGCCAAGGCGCTTCAATGAGCCATCCACCTCTTTCGGGATTGCCTCCTTTGAAAGTTTTCCTTCATTAAAATATACTTTTGTCGCAAGAACCACTTTGTCCCTGGATACATTCTTCTTAATAGCTCTACCCAGATATTCTTCACTTGTTCCCGCCGAATAGCAGTTTGCGGTGTCAAAGAAATTAATTCCCAGCTCCAGCGCATGTCTGATGATAACCTCACTCTCCTGCGGGTCCAGTGTCCATGCGTGCATCTTGCTGGCAGGGTCTCCAAAACTCATACATCCCACACACAGGCGGGATACCTCAATGTCTGTATTTCCTAACTTTGTAAATTCCATTTACAGCCACCTTTCAATCTCTTTTTCCGACCTCTGTACATTACCCCCGCGGATTGCCAGTCCTGCTTCCACTTTGGCTTTGGGGCAGAGCCTCCTGATATCCTTCTCACTGCTGCCCATACCGCTGCCTTCATGGGTACAGAACGGCCTGATCGTCTTCCCTGCAAAATCAAAGTGCTCCAGAAATGTAAACACACACATTGGCATTGTTCCCCAGTAATTGGGAAATCCCAGATATATGACATCATACTTGTCAATACTCTCCGGCCAGGTCCTGAGCTTTGGACGGGCATCACTCCTCTGGTCTGCCTGTGCCTGTGCGATACACTCATTATAATCCTTTGCGTAAGCCTGTTCAGGCTCTATCTTAAATAGATCAGCCCCTGTTAACCGCCCAATCATGCCTGCCGCCACCTCAGTATTTCCAATCTCAAGGTTTTTAATCTCTCCGTTCACATAGTTCTCATCTCCCCTTGAGAAGTACGCAATTAATTCTGCCATTTTAATTACCTCCTGCTGTTTTCCTTATTATTTTATATTTTATCTCCTGTTTCCTTGATTTGGAATCTCCCAGATGTTATGATAGTATTAACTTTAAGTTCAAGCGAAAGGAGGCAGCCCATGTATAACCATATGCTGGATACTTTTATAGCAGTCGCTGATTACGGCAGCTTTACAAAAGCCGCTGAATACCTGTATATCTCCCCTACTGCTGTTATGAAACAGATGAATGCCCTGGAAAACCATCTGGACATAAAATTGCTGGAACGCACCTCATCTGGTGTCCGTCTGACTGCGGCAGGTTCTCTCATTTACCAGGATGCCAAATTCATGATTGACTATTCCAAAAAATCCCTTGCAAGCGCCAAAGCCGCCATTCATGCAAATGACACGACCTTCTGCATTGGCACCTCCCTTTTGAATCCCGCAAAGCCCTTTATGGATCTGTGGTACCGTGTAAATAAAGATTTCCCGGAACATAAACTCCACCTTGTTCCTTTTGAGGATAACCATGAGGGGATTCTAAGCGAGATTGAACAATTAGGGGAAAAATTTGATTTTTTAATCGGTGTTTGCGATTCCAAAGAATGGCTCTCCCGCTGCAATTTTCTTGCTCTGGGAAGATACCGGAAAATGATCGCCGTATCCAGGGAACACCGCCTGGCCGGGAAAGAACGTGTTGAGATAGAAGATTTATATGGTGAGACATTGATGATGGTTGAGCGCGGAGATTCTGGCGTTAACGATTTTTTGAGGAATGATTTAGAACTGCATCATCCTCAGATTGTAATTGAGGACACTCCTAAATTCTATGACCTGTCTGTATTTAACCGATGTGCCGAAACAGGAAATGTTCTGCTTACCATAGAGTGCTGGCAGGAAGTCCATCCGGGGCTTGTGTCCATTCCTGTAAACTGGGACTATAGTATCCCCTATGGTCTACTGTACAGCTTTGATGCCCCGGAGGATGTCTGCAGGTTTGCTGAAACTGTAAGAAATATCATATAGCAGTTGCCAGAAAAGGGGCTAACGCGGGCAGCAGCTTTTACGGCTGTTCAAATTATCCTAAATGCCGTTTTGTGCTTGCTGCAGATTCCAGCTGCCAAACCCCATTTCCTGAGCAGCATGATATACGGGATAAATGACCTCCTCCAGACGGTTTGCGAACAGTTCTTTTGAAAGATCCTTACTATAAAGCTTTACCTGAATATCTAAATTGTTCACATGCTCTTTTAAACATTTTTCAAATTCTTTGTGCACCTGTTCATATTGCCAGGACAGACAATATCCCAGGTATTCAATCTTGCACAGTTTTGGAAAATAGGCATTCCATTCAGGAAGGTTATTGCTCTTGCTGCTGTTTATGCTCCTTGTGGTTGGGTGGAGATTCCATAACTCATCATGCGCCACATATGACCACGGTACAAAGTGGTCAATAGAGAGATTATGCTGTGTCAGCTCCGTATCTCCATATATATCGTGCAGAGGACTGACAGCAGCAATTGCCTTCCAGTATTTCTTTACCCGCTCTATTTTACGCTCCTGTGGGGGATACAGTTTACTTGCAATTCCTGGCACACTGGGATTTCTCTTCTGCAAATACAGAATCAGATTAAATTGTATCCACCCTTTAATGATTTCTTGATTTTTTGTGATATAATTGATCCACTCTGGCTGTACACGTATTTCACTCTGCATCCCCTGAATAGTGAGGAAATAATAGATCAGCCTCTTTTCCTGATTAATCCGGGCTGCCAGCTTTGGCTTTGGCAGCGCCCATGCCCTGCCTTTCATGGAGGGCATAAACGGAGCCTGCAGCCGGTACGGTACATTATAAGAAATAACATTTTTCTTATTTTTAAATTCTCCGTCTTCCAACTGTCCCAGATAAGCCAGAATCTTCTCTGGTTTTTCATTTGACTTTAAACCACTGGTTTTATATATGTAATTGACTAAGCCCTCCAAGGTGTCGCTGGGTCCCATATTCAGATGGTATTCAGAAACCATATACCAGGCCGAGACGATCATTCGGTTCAGCAGTTCATCATATGACATCCTGTCTTTACCAGCCAGAACCAACTCTACAATAGCCTGGAACCAAAAAATTTTATAGCTCTCGCTCATATTATCAAAAAGACGGGAAAAATGATTTATATCTAAATACTCCGATTCCGGTAATCTCATTGAAGTGTTCATAGACGCTCCTCCACATTGACATCAACATCGATTTACGCCATAATTCTATCATAAGACTATCTTAAAAACAATCTTGGTAAATGTACTTATCAATAACCTCATCTCTTCCCGCCCTAATCACCAATACCGCACCCAGTTCCTTTTTAGCCTCGTAAGCCCCTCCATATAGAAATAGTCCCCCCACAGTGTATATTCGTCAACACCGCTGTCGGACACTCCATTCTCTGGGGAACTCTTTGCATAAGTTCCATGCTGAAGGATCCCGCTTCCGGCATTTCCTTCCCTGTTCAGACAGGTGTCCGTGAGAGCTTTTAAAAGCTTTGACCCCATCTCCCGGTATTTATCTGCCTCTTTGTCTGGCAGATAAGCTGCCATCTCCAGCATACCGCAGGCAGCGATAGCGCCGCTTGAGGAATCTCTCGGCTCACTGCTTCCCTCCCTGAAATCAAAGTCCCAGTAAGGCACCAGATCTTCAGGAAGATGCTCAAGAAAGCAGTCTGTCACCTTCCTGAAAATATCCAGATACTCCTCTTTTCTTAAAACTCCGTAGCTTAAGGCTGACCCGTAGATTCCCCAGGCCTGCCCTCTTGCCCAGATGGAATCATTTCTGTTTCCCTGCTGGGTAGCTCCTCTTAATGCCTCGCCTGTTTCCGGGTCAAAATAGTAGGTATGATAAGTTGAATAGTCCTCCCGAAGCAGATATTTCATGGAAGTCTCAATATGTATAACCGCCTTCTCCCTGTATTTCTCCTCACCTGTCACCTGGGTTGCCCAGAAAAGAAGCGGTACATTTAAAAGGCAGTCTACAATAAGGCGGTAGTTCTCTGCTGCCCCAAGAAGCCCCCACGCCTGGAAAAATCCCCCTTTATCCTGGAATCTTCCCAGCAGGTTATCCGCAGCCATGAGGGCGGCCTCCTTACCCGTTTCATATTCCGCAAGCTTATAAGCCGCCACACAGGAAGGACTGTATAAAAAACCCATATCATGGTGGTCAACAACAATCCTTTTTTGGATCCTCTCCAGAAAATCATCTGCCTGTCTGAGCGCCTCTTGTTTAAAGACCACTTCCCCTGTTTCCTCATAAGATAACCAGAGCATTCCTGTATAGAACCCATTTGTCCAGTCATCATTTGCTGTTCTTGTATACAGGCCGTCCCGGCTGCATGCCCCGGGAAATCCCCCGTTGAAAAAGGGGAGATTCCTCCTGACCTGTGAAACTGCCAGCTCCAGCGCTTCCTGTATCTCTTCTGCCTCCATTGGACGGACAGCAGATAAACCATTTATTAATTCTTCTTGCTTCATCATTCTCTCCTGATTTTCCGGAAAATTATCCTTTCACGCCGCTGCTTGCCACACCCTCTATAAAGAATCTCTGACAGAACAGGAATGCTACCAGCACCGGGAGAAGCACAACAGTGGCCGCTGCCATCTGGGAGCCATAATCCTGGATCAGCCCTGATGCAAACAGCTTTACTCCCACAGAAAGCATCTGTTTATCCATGGTGGAGATATACAGGTACGGTCCCATGTAATCATTCCATGCCCATGTAAATGAAAACAGCGCCATAGTTGCAATAGCCGGCTTTGACAACGGGAAGATCACCTGCCAGTAAATCCTCAAATGTCCGCAGCCGTCAATCCTGGCCGCCTCACTGATAGACTCCGGTACGGAGATAAATGACTGCCGCAGAAGGAAGACAAAGTACACATCCACACAGCTTGGCAGAATAAGTGCCCACATAGTATCTAAGATGTGAAGATTTTTAAATATGATGTACCTTGGGAGGATCATGATATCGCTTGGGATCATCATCGCTGACAGCAGGATCAGAAAGATAGTGTCTCTTCCCTTGAAATTAATTTTTGAAAATCCATATGCTGTAAAGCTGACAAAAAATATCTTTATTAAAATGCACAGCCCTGTCATCACCACCGTGTTAACATACCATTTCTGAAAATTGTACATGCCGTTCTGAAACAGCCCGATAAAATTGTCAAAAGTAAAATGTTCCGGAATCAGGTGAAATGGGAACTGCATGACTTCTCCACTGACCTTAAAGGACGAAGAAATCATAAAAATGAACGGAAAGATACAGATCAGGCCGACCAGCAGCATAACAATGGTCAGTATCCACTTTCCTGCTTTACCTTTTTTTTCCATTCTTATCTCCTCCTTTAATAATTTACCCACTTCTTCTGCCCTCTCCATTGGATCAGGGTAATAATCATAACAATTATAAACATTACCATAGCCATGGCGCTTGCCAGGCTGGTATCATATTTCATGAATGCAGTGCGGACAATATTGACTGACATTACCGTGGTAGCCTGCCCCGGGCCTCCCTCTGTCAGCGCCTGGATAATTGTAAAGTTCTGCAGTGAGCCGATGATTGAGCTGATCAGCAGAAAGAAGGTAGTTGGCGATACAAGCGGAATGACCACATTCCTGACCCTCTGCCATTTAGTGGCGCCGTCAATCTGGGCCGCCTCCATCAGTTCCGTTGGTACTCCCTGCAGTGCACCCAGGTACACGACCATATTTAACCCAACGCCCTTCCAGACAGCTACCGTTGCCACAGTGGGGAGGGCCAGCTTTAAATCCATCAGCAGCAGCGGCGGATCAAAGCCCATAGACTTAAGCCCCTGGATAATCGGGCTGTTGCTTCCAAGAAGCACTTTAAAAATAACAGCCACTGCTACGATATTAGACACGTATGGCATAAATGCCATGGACCGGAGTGCATTTTTTGCAAAAACTCCCCTGTTCAAAATCATCGCCAGTGCAAATCCCACGATCATGATCAGCGGCACATACACAAGTGCATATTCAAATGTCCTGAAAAGGGAATCTACAATTTCCTTGCTCTGGAACATCTTGATAAAGTTATTCAGCCCTACAAATTTTAAATCATCCAGCCTGGTTATGTACTTAACATTTAAAAAGGACAGTCCTATAGCCATCAGGAACGGGATTCCTGTAAACACTATAAAGAAGATTAAGTATGGCATGATAAAAAGATAACCTGCACGGTTTTCTTTTTTCTGGGCTTTTGAAGTTTTCATTTTAACTTTTTTCTGACTCTTCATAGTAACCTCCATCTGTTTTTATGGAAATTTGGGTAAAAAACGGGAGTGTTACAACTCCTGCAACACTCCCCGTAAGTCCCTTCTTATTCAGCCTGTGCCTCTGCAATTGCATCGTCCGATCTGCTCTTGATAGATGCCATAGTATCTTCCAGGCTCTTTCCGCCCTGGCCGTACAACAGACATTCTTCTGTGATAATCTGGCTGATTACCGTGTCAGCAGTTCCTGTTATCTTTTCACTGATGTAATTGCGGTTGCTGTCGAACCAGCCTGCCATGAATTCATCAGCTGTGATCCCGTCATGCTCAAACATAGGAACGAGGGTTTCTTCAACGTAAGCTCTGGCTTCCTCTTCTGTCAGTTTCTTTGCTGGAACACGTCCATAGCCAAGTGTGTATTTGTTCTCTGCGATACATTTGATTGCTTCAAAAGCTGCTTCCTTATTGGAGCTGGTGCTCGGTACTGCGTAACACATATCAATGACCAGTGAAGAAGGTTCGCTTCCTTCCGGATAAGGCATCGGGAGGATTCCAGCCTGCCAGTCCCTGGGGTATTTTTCCAGTGTTGTCAGTGTGCTTGCAACCCATCCGCCGCATACGAACATTCCAATGTTATCATTAATCATAAATGCATTATATGGATAAGTACCTGAAGCTACTTCCACAGAGCTTGGCTGGATCTTCAGGTCATTTCCAAGAGAGAAGAACCACTTCATGCTTTCTGCATATGCAGGATCATCCAGGTTTGAAGTGCCGTCCTCTTTATATGCAGGCACTCCGGACTGGTTTGCATACATATAGCTATGTACTGCATCATTCCCGATAAAGGAACCCCAGATACCTTTATCTGTATCTGTGAGCTGCTGTGCTGTCTCCACATATTTTTCCCATGTCCATCCTTCTGCTTCCGGATAAGGTATTCCTGCATCATCGAAAACTTTCTTGTTGTAATATGTCAGCCAGATATCTCTCTCTGTAGGCAGCCCATAAGTCTTTCCATCATCATACTTCAGAGCGCTTCCGTCATAGACGGTTTCCATGTCGTAATCTACATTGGCAGCCAGTTCATCAAGCGGCTCCAGCACTCCTGCCCTGTAGAACTCCTCCAGCTGGATAGGCGTCCTGCCGATAATATCAATGTCATCTCCTGCCATCAGGCTTACAAGCACTTTGTCGATCTCGCCAGGTGCTGCTGTTGGGGAAATGAAAAATTCTACATTGATCCCTGTCTTCTCTTTGATCAGCTCCACCATAGCTTTTGTCTCTTCCCCTGAAGCAGCGTTGTCTGTCAGGGCCCATTTCAGGGTAACTCCGTCAAATGGCTTATCATCGCTGGCCTCTGCCTTCATACCTGCCATGGGGATTCCTGCAACCATAGCTGCAGCCATGATAACCGCCGTACTTTTTTTCATGCACTCTTTTACTTTCATTTTTGATCTCCCTTCGTATCTTTCATTTGATGTCTTTATTATAACTTTGCTTCCATAAATTTCCTATAGGCTGGATTTTGCCTTTATTGGTTATTTTATAACTGCGAAATCAGCTGCCGGGCATTTACGGCTTTTTCAGTTCCCCGTCCTCCCCCACCATGTCCCCGGTGAGTCTTGGCATCCTGATAACTGTAATGGTTCCCATACCTTTCTTGCTGTAGATTTTTATGGGATTCTGTATGCCAAAATACAGAGTAAGCCTGGCGGCTACACTGTTCAGGCCGATCCCTGTACTGCGCCGGTTCTTTTCGTCTTCCTGCTGGTGCTTCCGTCCATTGCGGATCTGGTCGCGGACCTGTGCCAGGCGTTCTCTGCCCATCCCCACTCCATTATCAATGACCCGGATCTCTATTTCCTCTCCCCGTTCTCTCATACAGAGGCGGATGATGAGCTTCCGCTCCAGCCCTTCTGCAGCATATAGAAATGAATTTTCCACCACCGGCTGCAGCAGTATCTTGAGAGAGTAGAGCTGTCTGGCTTTTGCCGCGTCAATTCTCAGATCAAACTCAAAATTTTCACCATGGCGGTCTTTCTGTATTTTTATATATGCCATCAGATGTTCTATTTCATGCTGCATAGGCACTATCACCTTGCCGCCGCTGATAGAGAGCCTGTACATCCTTCCAAGGGATGCTGCCAGACGCCCAATATCAGGCCGTCCGGCTTCGTTGGATTTCCACACGATATTTTCCAGCGTATTATAAAGGAAGTGAGGGTTGATCTGGCTCATCAAAACCTCCAGCTCCAGTTCCTTTTTATTTCTGTCAGCCTCCAGTTTTTCTACCACATGTACATTAATGCTTTTTAACATATCATTGTAGTAACGCATCATGTCTCCGATCTCATTTCTGGCTGTCACTTTGACATAGGCATTCAGATTTCCGCCGTAAACCTCAGTCATAGCCGTGCTCAGTTCATTGACCGGCCCGATAAGGCTGCGGTACAGATAGAGTATCATTGCACAGCACAGTGCCATGCAGGCGCCCAGCGCTAAAAAGATCCTGAGATACAGTGTATCTATCTCCTGCGTCATCACTTTTTCCGGTATCACGGCCACAGTCAGCCAATTATTGACCTCAGACTGGCGTACACAGACCTGATTGTTGTTCCACCGGAATTCATCAGCTTCCCTGCTCCTGATCATAGACCTGAGTTCCGGGTCAATCTGCTCCTTCCCCAGAGCCTCCGTGTCACTTGATGAAAGAAGCTCCCCCTCCCCCATCAGCACAAATATGTCCCCCTTTACCGAAGGAATATCGTCTTTATAGAGATTGTAAAGCTCCTCCTCACGCAGGCTGAATATATGGGTGCAGACATAGAAGCCCTTCCACACAGAATATACATTCCTGACCCCCATGACAATTTTGTCTTTCCTTATATCTCCGTAAGCATCGGAAGCAAAAAAATTGTCCTGAAGAGGATACCAGTAAAAACGCATCAGATGCTCTTTTTTGTTGACCCCCATCTCCTCCAGCTTGTCAATCACTTCCTGACCGTCATTGTTAACGTCGATAAAATTAAACAGGATACCCTTGTAAGTATAGATAGCTCCCAGCTTCTGGCGCTCCTGCAGCATATCATAGACAGAAAAAATCTGTTTGTAGAGCTTCAGTGTATCTGCCTTTTTAATGGCCCAGTCCTCCGGTTTGTATACCTTGTCTATGTAGCTCTCCAGCTGGTCATTAAAGGCGAAATTGTCCGACACATTATAAACATCACGTATAAGGGCATCGATATCATTTCCGATCCCCTCTACACGCGCCTTTAGCATCGCCCTGTATTCTTCTTTTAAGGTATTTCTGGTGTGGAGAAATAATACAGTGATTATGACAAATACCCCACCAAGGACCGCCAGGAAACCAACAAGCATCCTTTTCTTCAAATTCCATCTGTTATCTCTCATATTGTCCTCTTTTATATCAATTATACTTGGCGGTTTGGCAGCAGCCTCCTGTACTCATCAGGGCTCACTCCATATTTCTTCTTGAACACCTTTATATAATTTGACACGTCCGCCCAGCCTATATCCTGGGATATCTCATAGACCTTCCTGGACGGGTCCTGCAACAGTTCCAGACTGTGATTCAGCCTTTTTTCAGTTATATAGGTGCTGAAATTACATTCAAATTCATTTTTAAAGATTTTAGAGATATAAGCAGTGCTCTTTCTGACCTTTTCAGCCACATAATCCAGGGATATCCCATTTACCATATATTCCCGGTCCACGATCCCTCTGATACTCTCAGCCAGGTCCCTGGTCTTAGTGCTGCTGCTGTACTGGGCCTGGCATTCTTCCATAAACATGTCAAATACAAACAGCAAAAATGCCTCTTTTTCTTCCAGCTTCTCCCTTTCGAAGACATCTGTATATGTACATCCGTGCTCTTTCATGAGTTTTTCTGCCCGGACATTATACTTAAGCAGCTTCCGCGACACATAGAAAAGTATCTCAAGACTCATC
The DNA here is from genome assembly GCA_003148945.1 of Murimonas intestini. Taxonomy (GTDB): domain Bacteria; phylum Bacillota; class Clostridia; order Lachnospirales; family Lachnospiraceae; genus Murimonas; species Murimonas intestini. Next base: position 121,359 of record QGGY01000007.1, read on the forward strand.
TGGTTGATATAATCATAATTTTCCACCATATGGTTGCGAAAATAACTGAAAGTATTCTGTATCTCCAAAGCGAGATTTCCCCTCTCCTGATTCAGGATATATTTCAGTATTTTCTCCTCGTCAAATGCAAACTGATAGTAGTCAAACTCCGATTCCTGTATCTGCCTGTAAAATATCACTCTCTGCTTCTCTTCCAGAAAAATTCTCTGATAAGCGCTGCATTTAGCCTGTTCATAGCACTGGGGCAGCATCCTGAAATCCGGGTAAAAGCTGCTGATCCCGCAATTCAGTTCAAATCCTGTGCTATCCTGCACCTTGTCCGCCAGTCTTCTGGCGAAATCACGGATGGAGTCCTCCCCGCAGTCCTCGTCTATACGCAGTATTCCTGTTATCTTCTCTTCATAATTTAAAATAAACTGCCCGAAAATAGCTTCTTCTCCTTTCAGACGGTTCAGTTCCTCCAGGGCAGCCATCTGACCCTTATGGTATTTCTTCTTTTCCCTTATGTCCTCCCCCGAGAGATTTATGACCATTACCCCAATGAGGTCTGCCTGAGCCTGATAAAATTCCTGCTCCTCCGCCTCCTCATCATAACCGTACCCCCGGAGCAGTGAATTACACCTTCTTGTGAATTCTGCTTTTTCTTTCATTTCCCGTTCCTGATCCCGTTGGTCAAGGGCTTGTTTCACCTTCTGAAAGAGCTCTGCAAATTCATCCACATCTGTAGGTTTTAAAAGATACTCTGTCACACCGCTCCTTATAGCAGTCTGCAGATACTCAAAATCATTATAGCCGCTCAGGATAATGATCTTGATCTCCGGATGGTAGCGGTTTAGATGCTGCATCAATGCCACTCCATCCATCTTTGGCATCCTGATATCTGACAGCACCAGGTCTACCGGATGCTCTTTTATAAACTCCACTGCCTCTTCCCCGTTGTAACAGACACCTGCCACCTCAAATCCCCACTCATGCCATGGATTGCTGTTTGCTATCCCCTGGGCGATCGCTTTTTCATCTTCCACAATGATTAACTGGTACATTTTTTCTCCTCCCCTTAATTCGTATTTTCACTTTAAAATGAGACAGTTCTCCCATCTGGCCCGCACACCAGCAGCCTGCCAATTCCCATACACGGACCGGATTTCAAAAGCACCACATCGCCGCCTATATCCTGTTTTCTCATAATCACGTTGTAGCTTCTCGTTCCTTTTTGGATCCTCCATCCTTCTGCCTGTTCTATATTCAGCTGCTTCTGCGGTATGGGGGCTTCCACCCGGCATTCCAGGACCTGCAGCGTTTCCTCTCCTTTTGAAAATACAGCTCCCATGACAGTCATACCCTTGCCGGATGTCTCTGCCCTCAGACATTCATTGCTCTTATACTCATTATAATGTTTTGAGAGCCTGCTTTCAATTTTTTTCACACAAGATTTTCCATCGAACCAAATACGTCCGGCAGACTTTCTCCCCGTATACCTGAAAACTGTATCCTCTCTTTCAGCTCTGCCATCTTCCCCAAAATGAAAATACCTCTGATATGCGTGTTCCTCAGAAGACAGGGCTGTATCAATAAGAAAAATCAGCCCTTCCTCCAGTACCAGGATCTTACGGTTCATATAAATATTTTTTCCTCTCTGAAAATACCCCATATGGCCGCCTTCCAGAAGAGTATAGCCGTTCCTTTCTTTTGGGTTTATGCGGATTCCTTCCAGTACAGCGCCTGTCCCCCAGGAATCCAGAAATTCAATACTGCTCTCATCGTCTGCCAGAATCGTATTGTGGGCTCCTGCACTCTTAAACCAAACTCTGTCCTCTCCAAAGACATAATTATACCTCCCGGCATCTGTCAGAACATTTTCCCCGTTCCAGCAGAGGTCCAGATGCAGCCTGTCCTCATGTCCATGTCCGCCTCCCAGCGGACCATTTGAAAAATGAAGGTAATCACTCAATGGACCGCATCCACTGCGCAGAATATCATGTCCGCTTTCTTCTAAAGAATACAAATGCTGCTCTGATCTTTCTGTTCCTATCCGGGCATACTCGGCCACACCCTTCATGCCGAATTCCCAGCCCCCCTCATAATCCATCTGTTCAAAGGCTCCTGATTTGATAAGGCCAGCGCTTTTCTCCCTTCCGGCTTTATAAAGCAGATAGGAGGCATGTGTCATGATGTCCCTCATATCTGTATCGTCGCTGTCTCCGCTTTGCGGCTGGGTATAATCCGGCTTTTGCCAGGCCAGATCTGCCATGGCCATCTTTTCTACCGCATCAGCTATCTCTGCTGCATCCTTTATCTCCCCTGCTGCATCTCCCATCTCTTCCCCCGGCGCTTCTTCTGCCTTTTCCATCTCCCACAGTATATCCAGGTAACAGCTCAGGACTTCATTGTGGTACATGGGTGACTGCTCCCACTGTACCCCGTCAGGCAGGATCTGGCTTACTGCTTCCAGCTTCAGTCTCCTTAACGCCTCTTTACAGTAATCATGATTTCCCAGGGCCTTTCCAATCATATACAGCCCCTGGCTTTCTATCACCCCCCAGTTGCTGGTGATTTTAAATGGTGTAAATGAGTCCAGAAGATATTTTCCGTGCTCCTTAAGACTGTCTGTGTAAGCAGCCATGACTTCTTTTGTTATACTGGGGCTTCCCTGGAAATATCTCATGGCTTTAGTCCAGCAGTTTCCCCTTATGCCTGCTTCAAGAGTTCTCCATGTACTCGCCGCAGCCTCATGTGTTAACGGCGCATTCCTGATCCAGTCCAGGAGAAGCCGCACAAAACAGTCCGCATATTTCTCATCCCCCGTCATATGATATGCCTGGCCAAGACAGATAAAATACCGGTGCCGGTTCATCTGGTATATGAATTCCGGATCATTTCCCGGCATATACTCCCAGTCAACATCACTTTCGAAAGTCACCGGAGCATGAGTCTGCTCCATATCCCAGGGCAGATCAAACAAAAATGTATTTCTGCAGAGCTTATTTGCTGTCTCTATGATATGTGCCGACTCCAACGGCCAGTTCTTCAGCGCCCAGCTGCCGATGGAGCTAAATTCAGTCCGGACATTTACTTGATCAGTACAAATATTTTTTTCATTATGCTTCTTCATCTACTCTGCCTCCAAAAAGTAAGCATTTGAATTTGCATACTTTCCATTCACATCCTGGATCTGCACCCTTATGTAGCCCTCTGTTCCGCTTAACGCAAACCTGGCACAGCTGATTTCTTCTCCCGACAGCGCTGTCTTCTGCGGACAGTTCCTCCCGGCTGTTATGACATATATCCTCTTCACCGGAGAGGTTTCCACGATCAGTTCATCCTTCTCAATATAAAGCCTGTATATCTCCGGTCCCATGGTACTGTAAAAGTTTCCTTTTATTAAAGCCTCCATGATTGCCCCATGAGTCAGTTCCCGTGCTTTCACCATTATACAGCCCCCAAAAGAATCACAGAGAGGATCTCCAAACGGATACTGGTTATGATTGTCATCCGTGGCAAGGCACCTTAGCCCCATACCGCAGCGCAGCATTTCATCATAAGCCTGAGGATGATATCCATACATGCCATCCAGCTCACACCCATGATTATATATCTCCATTCCCCAAAGATGACGCAGGTCTTTATAATCCTCATAAGTCTGCATAGACCAGTATGGATGGTTATAGCACGCCAAAAAACCGGAATCCTTCATTCTTTCCAGATAGGCATTTATTCCCTCTTTGTCCTGATAACACACCTTGGGAAGCAGATTTTCAAGCTCATCTTCTGTGCGGCACTGGGGGCGGGTATCATAGAAGTTGATGTGGTACGTCTTATCTTCCGGCAGCAGCCTGTCTTTACTGCGCTCATTCAGGCTTACTTCCAGAGCCGGAAGCGTGATAAATTCCCCGTCATCCAGTTCCTGATGATTTCTGTATATTTCGTGGTCTGTAAATGCCAGAATCTGATATCCTCTCTCTTTATATGCTCTTTTACTCTGCTCCGGTGTCATTATACCGTCCGATACTATTGTGTGGCTGTGAAGATTTCCTTTGTAAAACTTCCCTGCTTCAGGCAATAACTCTTTATCTCTCATTTTCTTCTCTCCTTTTGTATGTAATGCAAAGATTTCCTTGTAAGAATTCCATAGCTGTTACAGTATAAGACAATATTCCTGAAATGCCTCAAGCTGTACTTCCCGCTCCGAACCATTGGCATGAACCATCAGACGTCTGCTCTTTTTCGGAAAGAATTCTATCCTTTTCACCTGTCCCTGTTCCCAGTTAAAATTTATAGAAAGCCTTCCCTTCAGGCACAGCCCGCTTACGGCTCCCTGATGCCACTGTATTGGAAGTGCAGGAAGCATATACAGCATTTCACCCTCTTCTATTACTAATGCCTCCATAAGCGCTGCGCAAAAACCAAAGTTTCCGTCGATCTGAAAAGGCGGATGCATATCCCAGAGATTATCTGCCACACTTTTCTTTAGAAAAAGCCTGAGATGCTCCCCGAATGCTTCCCCGTCAAACAGCCTTGCATAAAAACACATGATCCATATTCTGCTCCATCCTGTATGCCCCCCTCCGTGCTCCAGCCGGTATTCCAGGGTCTTTCTGGCCCCCTCCGATAACTCCTGATTCCCGGGGCTTATTTCATGTCCGGGATACAGACCGTAGAGCTGGGAAATATGGCGGTGGCCCGGTTCTGTCTCTTCATACTCCTCTTCCCATTCCAGTATCCTGCCGTCCCTTCCAAAACGGATTCCAGGCACATGCTCCAGGATCCCGGCAGCCTTGCAGGCCGCATCCTGCTCTCTCTCTGTTATTTTCTCCGTAGTCAGCTTACGTTTTACTGCCTCCAGATAATCGCCTGCAGCCTCCCGGAGGATCTGACAGTCCATGGAAGGCCCCATGGTGACTGCAGCTTCCTGCCCATCAGCCGTCCTGTAAGTATTTTCAGGAGACACAGAAGGGCCTGTCAGCCATCTTCCATCCTCACGTCTTTCAAGATAGTCATAGAAAAATTCTACTGTCTCCATCAGCATAGGAAGAACTGTCTTCTCTAATAATTCCTCTTCCTCATTATACAAATAAATATCATAAAGCTGTGCCGCCAGCCATGCTCCGCCCATTGGCCAGATACATGCAGAAGACCACAGTCCGTCAATGGCCGTATCTCCCCAGAGATTCGTATTATGATGGGCCACAAAACCACGGCAGCCATAGAGCAGCTTAGCTGTCCTTCTCCCATTTGAAAGCATTTTCTCTGCCAGGTTCACCAGCGGAGAGATACATTCCGATAAGCCTGCCCTGGCTGCCATCCAATAATTCATCTGCAGATTAATGTTTATAGTATAGGCACATTCCCAGGGAGGTATAAAGCTTCCGTTCCAGATTCCCTGCAGGTTCGCCGGAAGGGCACAATAATAAGAACTGGACAGGAGCAGATACCTTCCATAGGCAAACAGAAGCTCTGAAAGTTCAGCCGTGCTTCCATTTCGTAAAAGTTCATCCGCCGGAAGCTCCTGCCTTTTTTCATCCATGTTTAAAGAAAGTGACATTTTATTATATAAGGAGCGGTACTCTTTTTCATGCTTCAGTTTCTTTTCCTCATAAGTAAGAGATCCGGCCCTTTTCAGATTATCCTTACATTTTTCCATAGGATCACCGCCCTCATAATCTGTGGCGGCGGTGACATAAATAACTGCACTGGAAGCTCCATCCACTGCTGCAATATCTCCTGCCTCAGAAACTTTTCCATCCGTCTCCCCGATCTGTGCAGCCAGCACATAGCGTATACCCGTGCCGCCCGCCAAATACAATATCCCTTCCTCTGTTCTTCCTCCCCTTTCTTCAAAAGGCCGGCGGTTCAGATTCATCTGGAATGACAGCTCCTGCCGGCTGCAGGACAAATGGATGCATATAGTATTTGAAAAAAGATCCGCAAAACACTCTCTTCTAAAAAATGTCTCCCCTGCAAAATACTCCACACTTGACAGAGCTTTATCCAGATCCAGGTCCCTGCGGTAACAGCTGACTTTCCCTTTTTTCCGCCCATACCAGAAAGCCAGCCGCACCTCGCCTGCCGGCTGATAGGGATTAATATATTTAGGAATTCCTGTGAGGCTCATCCTTGCCAGACGCTGTGCCTCCTCTGCAGCTCCCTCCCTCAAAAGTCTCCTTATCTCTCCAAGCGCCTCACTCCCCTGAGGATTTTCCCTTCCTCTCCATTCTCCGTACCAGAGGGATTCCTCATTTATCAGCAGATTCTCCTCGTCTATTCCTCCCTGCTGTGTCATCCCCAGCCTTCCATTTCCCACCGGAAATCCCATCTGCCAATCCGCTGCCGGTTTCGTAAGATAAAAATGATGCCCCATATCATTCTCCTTTGCATCTTTCCCGTTTTCTTTTTACTTCCAGTGTATCATGTGGAGGTGGCTCAGGGTATCTTCAATTTTTTATTTTTAATGGGGATTTTTGTACTAATTCTAATAAAAAAGCATCATCTTAGACATTAAGTAAAAAACGCCCAAAATGATGCCCACTGCCTTTTTATCAAAGCCTTATACTATGTGACTACTGTAATATTTAACGGAATAGCCGCATATCCGTTTATTCATTATACTTTTCATTCATTCCTTTTGATGTTTCAACAGGATATTTTTTATCGTTTTTTATAATCTTGTCCTCCAGTATTTCTTTTAGATCAAGTCCATACATCTGGGCAAACCTGAGGAGAAAAAACAATACATCAGCCAGTTCTTCCCCCACATGTTCTCTCTTGGCCGGAGAGTCAAAGATAGCCCGCATCTGCTCATCAGACTTGAATCTGAAAATATCCAGGAGTTCATTAGCTTCCGTAGATATGCCTATAGCCAGATCTTTAGGATTATGATACTGATCCCAGTCACGAGCCTCACAAAAATCTCTTACCATTTTCATCAATTCCTGTACTGTATAATTTTCCATTATTTTATCCTCTCTCTCAAATAATCGGCCAGTTTCTGATCAACACAATATATATAGCATCCTCTCATTCCTCTTGTCATCAGAGTTCTATACGTGTTTTTTATTATCTCATCTGACAGCTGCTTTGCTTTTTCCGGATCTTCTTTATATAGTTTTTTTATTCCTTTCAGGGATTGATCTGAACGGGCTCGTTTTGTGTAATCTGTTATAATCCTGCCGTTCTCATATCTCATATCCTCGCCAATAATAACACCTACATAATCAAACTCCAGTCCCTGGGAAGTATGTATGCAGCCTGCTTCTGAAACAGAACCTTCATCAATTGCAAATGTTGTAGTATTTTCCAAATTCCAGCTAATCTCAAAATCTCCGATCTTAATATCATGTTCCTCTGTTTTATTCCTGTTAGCCTTCACCCATTCCCAACAGTAACCTGCCAGTATCCTGGCCCGGTTTGATATTCTGTTCTTTTCTATAATGATCTGGCGCATCTCTTCCGGAGAGTCTAAAATTTTTATATCGTAGTCAATTCCTTCCAAGTCGTAATTGGCTGTTTCCTGGATTTCCAGCACGTCATCCAGCCAAGCTAAATAACCATCCGACCCATTACACCTGAATTGTAAAACAAGTTTTTGTTCGTAGATCTGTGCCCCTTCTTCCCTGGCCCATTTTCGGATTTCCTCAACGCTTCCGATATCGCTTAGAGTAACACGCTGGTTTTCATCTATAAAAAATACGCTGCACTTAGCTGCACGAATAATTTCTTTAATCTGGTTCTCACCCTTATTATGAAACATTCCTGATTTTTGATTCAATCGGTGCGCCTCATCTACCAAGAGAGTATCCACAGTATTTTCCCGGGCGTCTACATACACACCCGAACCCTTAAACAAATTATCCACACTTGCCTTCTTTACAGATCCCTTTAATTTTTTCTGGTAGACGTTTCTGGGAGCACTGTTTTTAGAAACATACTGGCAATACTGGCTTTCACAAGTCAATTGGGCCAGCAGATTAACAGCCACTACCGTTTTTCCTGTTCCCGGTCCTCCCTTTACGATCATCACACGCTTCTTCCCGTCATGCTGTGACTGCTTGGATATATACAGGATCTCTTCGTAAACTACTTTCTGGTCATCAAGCATTACAAATTCTCGGTTTCCTTTCAGCATCTTTGCTATGGAATCCTGAAGACTTTTTGATGGCCTGATTTTCCCCTGGTCAATATCGTAAATCAACTGCCTGTCATCGCCTCTGACAATATCTTTCTTTATAAATCCCCGTAAATCCTTTACCTGACCGCGTGTAAATGCAGGGGCATCATCCAGATACTCTTTATATTGTAAAGCATCAATGACATCAGGTTCATGACGCCTGTAATTATGTAAATACGAACAAGGGTGCAGACAAATATTGTGAAGCTGAACCGACTGATTATAGTCCTGGATCATTGTTGCATAAGACCAGGCCTGGTATGAAGGATGAACTACATTCCTCATTGCATTTCCAGTATATGTCCTGACAAGAGCATCCCGGCTTTCTACAGCTTCCAGATGATCCCACTGTTTTAACTCAATGATGATAACATTTCCCTGGTTCTGCCTGTCATATCCTGAAATCAAAAAATCCACTCTCTTTGAGGTCTGAGGAATGTTGTATTCAATAGCCACACCAGCATCGGAGGGTATCTCCATGTCATTCAAAACCTTATACATGTATTCTAATGAATTTTCCCATGCACGGAACTCATTTATTGCTGTACGGCGGTTCATTTTTTTATATATATTTTCCTCAATTTCAACGGCAATCGTATCTTCTTCCACACTCTTTAAAAAGTCTGTCTTTATTCCATCGTATATAATCATTTTTCTGTCCAGTCTTTAAATTTATATCATATTTTATAGTTATTCATTTTTATGATAATACAGTTTTCTATATCTTACCACAGAATTACTTATTCCATCAAGTATACTAAAATGCAGCTGTCAGGTTAATTGCCTCCATACAGCCACCCTTTTAATCGCAATAAATTAATACTGGCACCATCCCAGGTATTTTGCAGTAAAATACCCGAAATGATGCCTATTTATCAATACTATTTAAAAACTGTTCAGTATCTGGCCAGTTACTCTATTTAACACTTTTTCTGTCCGCTATACTATTCCATGTAAACAATCTCTGCCTCTTCTTTTAACTGCGCAAGGCGTTCCTCCATCTTTACATTTGCCTGTTCTCCGTAAATGTCCTCCCTGAGTGCAGCTGCCAGTGCATCTGAAAGCTCCACAGGGCCGTCCGGTACATCCTTCAGATAATAGAGGATATGTACATGATCTCCAAATACATGAGGCTGGCTGTAATCTCCGCTCTTCTGCATATCATCCCCAAAGGCAGCCTCCACAAAAGCTTCCTCCCAGAAAACAGAGTCCTTATGTACCTGATATCCCGTCTCAAGAAAGCTTTCGTCATTAAATGAACTGTCCTCACCATAATCGGCAATCAGGGTTTCAAAAGATTCTCCCTCCTCTAATCGGGCATAGATTTCATCTGTTTTCTCTTTTACCGACTCCAGTTTTGCCTTCTCGTCATCCCCGTCTGCCGTTATCATGATCTGGAGAATGGCCCTGTATCCTGCCGGACGGTACCAGACCTCCTGCCCATTGGCCATTGCTGTCTCAAAGGACTCAACATCATTTTCATATGCCGTTTTACTTTCCTCAACACGCTGTTTATACGCTTCCTGCACTTCTTCATCAGTGATTTCCGGTTCATCCTTCATCAGCCACTGCTCGTATTTTTCTGAGGCCAGCGCATTGCGGTAATAATTCTGCATGTATTCCAGCGTATAGCCGTTTTCCTTCAGATAATTCTGCGCCCGCTCAGAAGCTGTCAGTTCTGTATCTTCCTGATCCCCGCCCGGCTGTGTATCGTAATTTTCATACTGTTCTGACAGATTCTCCCATGAAGCCTGTGCAGCCGCTTCAATAGCTGATTCTTCCTCATCCGATGTGTCATAGCAGCCTTGTGTTGTCATATCCTGTGTCAGCAGACAATCATCCACCAGCTCCTGCAGCGCTGAAGACCTTATGATCTCTGTGGTACTCTCATCAGAGGCTTCAATTCCATACAGAGCCATCCGGCTGCTGAGTGTACTGACCATATTTTCCAGTTCCGTCTGAAGTATCTCCTCGCCGTTCACTGTTGCCGCAGCTCTGTTCTCTTCAGCCGCTGTCTCAAATGCAGGGACAAGCAGCATAGCCAGTGTCAATATACAGCCAAGCATTTTTTTCATCATGTTCACTCCTGTTCCCTATAAAGCCGGATACCCGGCAGAAGGCACTATGCCGCACTGCCGGGTATCTGCTATACTCTTAATTAACCTGTTATTCTGTAATAGTAATTGTGCCTGTCTGGTCACCTACTTCGATAGTATACTCGCCTGCATCCAGAGTGAGTTCCATCTGTACTACGCGCCAGCTTCCGCCTTCAACTGTCATGATCTTTTCTGCAACTACTTCTCCGTTGGCTTTAGCCTGTACAGTAGTAAGACCATCTGCACCGTTATTGCGCAGCAGAGCGTATACGGAGAACGGTTCTCCTGCCTTTGTCTCATTGACAAGTGTAGTCTGAGTAGTCGTAGAAGAACCACTCTCAACTTCTTCTGTAAGCTGTACTGTTGGCAGAATCAGACAAGAATACTTGAAATCAGGATCCTGGCCATAGCTCATGCCAAACTGATAAGTTACAAGCGGGTCACCCCAGTTATTAGGTGATGCATGGTTCTCGTCATCTTCCATTGTAGCCTGTACCATCAGACGGACATAAGGAGATGCACCCTGGTCGCCGGCCAGATCCTTCCACTGGTCGTTGTCGCTTACTTCATCACGTGCAATTTCTTTTGTGATGATTCCGCCCGGTTCTTTTTCACCGAACAGCATATCAACGTAGATCCATGGAGATGTTCCGGTTACAAAACCGCCTTCTGTAGATCCATGGTCAGCTGCCTGGCTGTAGCTGAGATACAGAACAGCGTCTGCATTCTCCAGCGCATAAGCATTAGGTTTAGTAGTATTCATTGTAAGTACGATCGGTTTTCCGATATCCTGTGCGTCCTCAATGAAGAGCTCAGTAGCGTCATCAATCTTTCCATAATCACCAACGATTACGTCTGCTTCTTCCATACTGTCTACTACAGTAGCTCCCATGTCTGCGATATATTTCTTATATCCCTCAAGAGCTGTGGTGCTAGAACCGTCGATGTAGATCTTTGCATCTTTGCTCAGTGGCAGAATGTTATTGTCATTCTTCACTAATACAGCTGATTCTGTCTGAAGCCTCTCTGTCAGCTCCACTTCATAAGGATTGCGGGCTGCGCGCAGTTCTTCGTCATTTGTGATTTCTGTGGGATTTGCTGCCCATTCAGGGCTGGCACAAAGTTCAACAGCTGCATCAACGTCACAATAAGGATTCTCAAACAGACCCTTGTTAAACTTGAACCGAAGGATGCGGGTTGCTGCCTGGTCTACATTAGCTTTCTCCACTTCTCCGCTTTCCAGACCGTCAATGATAGCGCCCGGATAGTTGCCTGAAGGTGAAGACTCCCAATCAGAATAGTCATAGCTTATACTGCCTGAGCCAAACATATCAGTTCCGTTAGCCAGAGCTTCATTATACAGCCAGCCGATAGTCTGCTCACCCAGATCTACGCCCTCTGCTGTGATACCGCTCATACGTCCCGGGTTGTTCGGGCCTCCGCCCAATCCCCACCAGTCAGTGACTACAACGCCGTCAAAGCCAAGTGTATCACGGAGATAACTCATTGTCTCCTTGTCCCATTTTACATCAACAGTATTGGCAATACCAGTACCGCCGCAGTTTGTCATAACCCATTCAGATCCGGCAGACAATGCAGCTTCCCAGCCAACCATCCAGTTGTCGAAGTTCTGAGCTACAGAACGTGCTTTTCCAAAAGAAGAATCTCCGCCACGTCCGATCCAGTGCTTTGTACAGGAAGCCAGGCCGTTCTCTTCCAGGCCGCGGATCTCCTCGTGTACGATGCTGGCGATATGTTCAGGATTCTCTCCGTACTGTGCCCCGATTTCATTTGCATATGGCTCGAATGTAACATGAATGCCTACTGCTCTCATGGCCTTGCCATAATAGGAAGCCAGTTCATAAGCTAATTCCGGGTCATTGGCAGTTCCAAAACCTTCGTGTGATTTGTCAATGTATCCGCCAAACGCATTGTACTCACGGTCAGAGGTAAATACCATCGGCACGCCAAGACGCTCAGCCTCAGCACTTGCCTGCAGATTGTTCAGGGTATTTGTAATAGTGATAGGCGTCCCGTTCAGATTGAACAGCTGGCAGGTCAGATTATATTCCTGCACCATATGACGCGCATCCACCAACTGTGTGTTTACACAGAAAAGCAGACCCACTTCTTCTTCAGCATTCATCTGGCTGATCAGATCCGCAACACGCGTGTCGGTATCCTGGCGATAGTCTTCATAGACGTCCAGCTCACCGTTCTTATTCATGTCCTTAAATTTCAAGCCGTCTGCCTCAATGATCGGTGTAACTCCTTCCATATAAGTCAATTTGGCCTGACCTGTAGATTCATCAGCTTCAATTACTGAAAATTCGCAATTTCCCTGCAGGAATTCTTCCTCAGCTGCTGCTGCTTCAGATTCAGCTTCAGACTGGGCTGCCGATTCGGCCTGAGCCGCCTCATCCATAGTCTCTGCTGTCTCCGCAGCTGGCTGTTCTTCTGCCGCGTAAACGCCTGTCACACAGGTAAACGGCATCATAAGTGCTAATGCAGTGGATAATACTTTTTTCTTCATGTAAATCCCCTTTCCCTCTTTTAGATTTTTTGTAACTGTTCAGTAAATGCACAGACCTTCTGAATAGTTACGATTTTTTGGATTAATTACAACATTATATTGTGCTTTCCACACAGAAACCTCCTCTCTTATAAATTGTATTCGTCATATAAGCGTATTCACAGCTGCTTTCCAGCTGTATCAAGCATACCACAAAGCCAATGTTAATAAATTGTAAATTTAGACACCGAAGTCATGAACAATACGTCAATGGCGTATGCGTTTGTAAAATAGTACACCAATATATAGAAAATCACGTACTTTAATACATAAAGACACAGCAGAATGACTAAAATTTACCATTTTTTCAGAGAACCGGTAACAGCCAAAACGGAGCGCAGACCTGCTTTGGGGAGTTAGCTTATGGCAGAAACAAAACCCGGCAGGCAATACCTGACGGGTTTTGTATTTGATTTTTACAGAAAGCCTGGCTTATTCCGCCAGAGTCACTGAACCCCACTCGCTGGGATCTGTATTAATATTCTGTGTACCGCTCCAAGCCAGCTGAGGAATATATTCTGTACCCGGACACGGATAGCTGATGTCAGTAATAGCAAAGTTACAGGAAAGCGTATCGCCTGCCTTTGGAGCATATACTTCTATCTTGTCATTTGAAAAACAGCTCCAGGGAATCACTGCTTCCCAGATAAAGCCTGTAGCTGTCATACTTACTGCACACTCATATCCTTCCAGCACGCTCTCTCCGCCGTCCATACCCATGCTGACAAAACGCTGGCGGGCTTCCTTCGGTACCATAGAGCGGTCAATAGCTGTATCCCAGAATCCCTCATCCATTATAAAGTATACCAGGAAATCGTTTGTACCATACTCTGTACGCTCAGGATCTGCTGTCGGATCAGTGGATATGTAAAGCTTCAGGTTATCCTCCCCGTCGATGGGCAGCATCTCAATAGCACCCAGAGGGGTATCCTCAGTCACATCGGCTGCCATATAGAGGTTTTCTTCATCCCAGGCCAGGTAGTATTTTGCTGAACAGTCATTCTCTCCCTGCCAGAACACTGCATCCCTGATAATCTGCTCGGGATCCTTTACTACAGCAGGCGATTCCAGATTCCATTCATCCAGCTTGCCGTCAATAGTTACTTCTTCCGCCTTATAAGCTGTGATTTCAGGGCGGGATGCTTCCTCCGCCTGTACGGGGAGTGCAAATGTCAGTGCTGCCAGTGCACTGACGGACAGAGTTAATATCTTCTTCATAATGTTATACTCCTTTCATCAGCAGAGCATTATTCTGCCTGTTGTCTTGTTGTTATTATATTATCATAAAAAGCTCAATAAATATCAAGATAATCTTGCACATGAGTCTGGAAAATCCAACACGGCGTTACTATATGGAGCAATGGCTGCGAACAGTAATAGCCCGTCATCACTCCACATAGTTAAAGTCTATACCCTCTTCAGCCGTCATAGGCACATCCAGTGTATTTGCAGTCCACAGGCTCCCGTTCATTGTACCCAGCGCCTCTGCACTGTCGACGCCGCTGCCGGTAATCGTGTTCCCGATAAATCTGCTGCCTGCTATATCCCGAAGATAAAGCCCGCATGCCTCGTTGTCCTCAAAGGTGTTATCCAGGATTTCGAATGCCACATCGCCATAGCACATGACGCCCACCCAGTTTTTCCTCACCTGATTTCCGGAAAGAACCGTCGGTGTCCAGTCCAGGCGGATGCCGCATACAGTACAGCCCTCAGCTATACAGCCCGTCATCGCCACATCATTTTCCTTCTGCAGGTTATAGCCGTTCTCACAGTCCAGGGCCACACAATTCCACAATGCGTTTCGGCTTCCTCCCGCCATGAAATAGCCCTGCCCCGTTCCGCTGACTGTACATCCGGTCATTACACTGTCCTCCACATGGGAGAAGAAGAGTCCCTGGTCACAGTCTTTAGCTTCACAGTCAATAAGTGCGAAATTCCTGCAGGCCCGGATATCCAATCCATGATTGGTGCCCTCTGTACTGCAGGCGCGCAGCGTACCGCCCTCACACTTTGCCACATAAATGCCAAACACACCGCAGCGGTCCGCCTTACAATTTTCTATGGTGACGCTGTCATTGTAGGTCAGCACCATCCCCATGCTGCCATCTGAGACATCGGCATTTTTCACAATGACTTCCTTGCAGCCGCAGCAGATAACCTCTCCTGCATCCTCGGGCACATTCACCGTATCCTGGGATACTGCATAAAATAACGGTTTACCGTTGACCGTACAATTTTCTATGGTATGACTGGTAAAATAAGCCTCATCCTCTCCCACCTCAAACAGGCCGGTCAGTACCGGCAGCTCCCGGCTGCGCTCCGACAGAGGAGGTCCGGCAAGCGAAATGCCGCAGCCTTCAAAGGTACAGTTTAAAACCTTCATCCGGTAAATACCTCCGCACCACATGCCGCAGGAAGATGTACGCCACTCTTCATCTGCCAGGCTGATCCGGCAGTCCGTAAGCGTCATATCATCACCTATGGCATAGATCCCGGTCCGGCGCATCCTGATATCCAGTCCCTGCAGATTAACACCTGCAGCCTCCACCCGTATCGCCGCCTGAAATGCCGGGGCATCTATGACAGGGTGCGCTCCATCCGCCGGGCAGATCGTCACTGTCTTTGTCACCGTCACAGGAAAAACTTCCTCAGGTTCGGCGTAAACGCCGTCTGAAAGCTCGATCACATCGCCGTCAGAGCACTGTGCCAGCGCTTCCGTCAGGCTTAGTCCATCCGGAGACACTGTAATTGTTTCCGCTGAGGCTGGCAATACCCAAATATTAAAAAAGAGAAAAAATAAAAGTATAAGCGTCTTTTTCATGTCATATTTCTCCCATAAATCTCCCGGACAGGATACTTTCCTCCGAGAAAAAAGGAGGCGGGCAATCCCCGCCTCCTGCAAGCCAATCAGTTACAAATGCTGCTAAAATCATTCCACAACAATCGTCTCGCTCATGTCACCTACCGTAATTGTATGCTCTCCGGCTTCAAGTGTAACATCCATAGTAACAACACGGAACTGACCTTCAGCCAGGCCGATAACCTTTTCAGCCGCGACTGTTTCTCCGTCCATCACCTGAACGGTAATCAGCCCTGAACCACCCTTATTCTCTGCCACAAAGCTGATTTCAAAAGGTTCTCCGGCTTTTGGAGATACATTTACAGCAGAAACCTGTGTGCTGGTAGAACCCTCAGAAACCTCTACATCTACAGATTGTGCCATTTTCGGTACTGTCAAAAGGCTAAGCTGGATATCAGCAGGATTGGAATAGCTGATTCCGTAATCAGTAGTCACAATAACATCTCCCAGGTTGTTAGGCATATCAATAGAAGGATTCTGCTTAGCCATCATAGCCATATACAGACGGGTTGCATTGTCCACACCGATGTCATCCTGCAGCTCCCCCCATGAAATAGTCTTGGCGTCACTGTCATAGCCCAGTTCAAATAATGTCTTTCCGGCAGGCTCTTTCTCACCATAAAGCATTTCAACAGTAACAGAAGGTGTCACATAACGGTAGAAGGAACCAACAGAGGAACCATGGTCAGGTGTATTATTATAAGTCTGCATCAGCAGGGCGTTGGCATCCATAAACTGCTGTAATTCAGGCTCAGAAGAATTAGTGCCTTCAAATACAAGCACTACAGGCACGCCTGCATCCTGTGCATCCTCAATCATCAGCTCATATGTATCGTTAAAGCTGCTGACTTCAACAACACATACATCTGCTTCGCCCAGACTTTCCACAACAGCAGCTTTCTCTGCAAAAGCAGCCGTCAGCTTTTCCTTGCCGAGTTCTGAAGTAGAGTCAACAAATACCTTCTGATCTGCACTGAGCGGCAGGATTCCGTCATTTTTAAGAAGAATCGAAGATTCAACCATCAGCTGCTCTTCCATCTCGGTAATCTCCGGACGGCGGAGAGCATTAATATCCTCGTTGTTCATAGGAAGTGTATCTACAGAACCAGCTGCTGCATCTCCTAATACAACAAGAGCCTCTTCCCAATCCCTGTATGGATTTTCGAAAATACCAAGATCAAATTTATTTTTCAGGACACGTGCCACATGTACATCAAGATCTTCTTCCGCATATTTACCGGCTTCAATCTCAGCGATAATGGCATCCGGATGGTAACAGTTAGTCACTGCCTCATCTACATCGTTAATTTCAACTCCTGGAGTCATGCTGTAGCAGCTGAACATATCAATGCCGACGTCCAGAATCAAAGTATATCTTTCTCCAAGAGATAAAGTAGAGATATCTATTCCGTCTGTTGTCACTCCTGTCAGATTCATCACAGAGGAAGCAGACAGCGGCCAGTCAAGGCAGATAATGCCTTTATAACCCAAATCCTCACGCAGAAGTTTATAAGTCTCTTTGTCTGTATAACCCTGCAGGCCCGGTGTACGTCCTTCCGCATTATTTGTCATAACCCACTGAGTACCTGCATCAACAACAGCCTTCCAGCCTATCATCCAGCTGTCTATCAGGTCAGCGGGGGATTTTGCTTTAGCATAGCTGTTACGGCCGCCGCGGGCGATAAAGTGCTTGGAATGGCTGTTAAAACCATTGTCCTCATAGGCTTTTGTTTCCAGGGCTGACATCTTTGCGATATACTCCGGATCGTCGCCATAGAAGGAGCCAATCTCATTTCCATATCCGTGGAACACCTGATGATACCCCAGCGCCACTGACTCTTTGGCATACTCGCTGTACAGATTGTAGAGCAGATCTTCGTCACGGGCTACGCCGAAAGAGTAATGCGCAGCATCAATCATACCGCCCCAGGTATTATATGTACGGTCTCCGGAGAATACTACCGGGATTCCCAGTTCGGTGTCTTCTGCAATGGACTGGATCTTATTCAGCACATCCAGCTGGTCTTTTGGCATTCCAGTCATGGCGGCAATCATAGTAGTCTCATACATATTTTTGATCTGGTACGCCACAGGCGCATATACCACACCGTCTACAGTAATGTAGCTATCCGTGTCGTTATTCATCTGCTCACTGTCCGGCTTGATAAATGAAACCCCCGTCTGTCCGGTAGACAGATCATCAGATGAGAAGTCCGTCACGGTAATGCCGTTCTTGCCTCCAATACCTCCGAATGATAAAGTACCTGTCTTTTGCTGGAGACTCATCTTAGTCAGCAGATCGGCTGTACGTTCCTCTGAGTTCAGACGCCAGTCTTCGTAAGCATCCAGTTCACCATTTCCATTCATGTCTTTGAACCATTCTCCATCCACCTCAATAAACTTATCGGCGGACGCAGCGCTCAGACGCGGACGCTCATTCTCAGCTTCAATGTAAAAAAAGCCGGATGCGCTCTCCTTGATTGCCGAATCCTCGGCAAAGGCAGTCTGCCCCACCCCAGTCATTAATAAAGCGGGTACGAGCATCAAAGATAATTTAGGTCTTCTTTTCATATCCATTACTCCTTCCTTACTGCAGAAATCAAACTTTCTACATTAATAAATATACTTACATTGTACAAAAATAAAAACATAAGAAATATAAAAATCAAATGCTCAGTTCATGATTTTTGGAACCAATCAGCTATACCATAGAAATATCCGGCACAATTGACAAGAAAAATAAGTACTATGCTGAATTTTCTCATTTTCTATGCTATACTAATAAAAAATATGAAAAGGAGTGTGTACTCATGTATCGCGTACTGATTGTAGACGATGAATTCCCTGCCCTGCGGTTTGTAAGCTCCATAATTGAGCATTTTTCCCAGGCTTTCAAGGTTGTGGGGACGGTATCCAGCGGAGAACTGGCACTTAATTTTTTAAAAAAGCAGGCGGTAGATCTGCTGGTGACAGATATCAGTATGCACGGTATGAATGGCATTGAGCTTGCACAGACTGCACGTAAAATGCAGCCAAATATACATATTGTCATCATAAGCGGCTACGGTGAATTCGAGTACGCCCAGGGCGCAATCCAGGCCGGAGTAGACGAATATCTGCTCAAACCAATCAGCGTAACAAAAATGGCCGCCATACTGCAGTCTATCCAGGAAAAGCTCGAGACTGAAAACATGGATCTCTCAGCCTCCATTCTTCCGGCCCTTGCCTGCGGACAGCCCTGCAGCAAAGAGAATGTAGAGCGCCTCTATGGCAGAAACAGCTATCGCTTTGCCTATATACGCTGGGGAAATCTGGATATGGCACTGCCTAAGTCGTTAAGAGCAACTTCTCTGATTCTGCCTGCTAACGAAAATTTCTACGTGCTGCGTGGCCGGGATGACGATGAACGCATCCTGATTGCAGAAGACAGGGGCGTTGACGAATTCCTCTCTCAGCTGAGCGTATATATGACTATGTATGGCAATCTTTCCACCTGGTCCGCCGTGTATACACCTGTTCTCCGTCCAATAGAAGAACTCACAAGTTTTATAACTCCTGCTATCAATATGATCTATCAGAGGACGATTATAGGCAAACATCAGATCATGCAGTTCACCGGAGGGTCCACCCCAAAAATAATTAAACTGCCAGCCTCTGACCTTAAGCAGCTCACCTATTTTATATCTTTCGACAAAACACGTATGATCAAGGATTACTTCTCCTCACTGGCCCTCACCTGGGAACACGCAAATACACCACAGCGGCAGGTCTGGCATATGGGACATCAAATCATACACCAGATAGCTGCCGTATACCAGCCGGTCTGCAACCGTCTGGATGAAATTCTTCACGATTTCGACAATCTGATCCACTGCACCAATTCCTATGAAGATCTGATGGATGGAACTTATTCAATCCTGTTTGAAGACGGCGGAGCGCGTGACAGAAAAATGTCAACACAAGAGCTTTACGATTATGCCATATCATACATCCGGGAAAACTATGTACAGCCTCTGAGCATGCAAAGTGTCTGCGATGAAATCGGCATTTCCCAGACCTACTTAAGCCGCCTCTTCCGCAAGTACAGCAACACTACTTTCAATGCATTTCTGACTAAATGCCGCATGGAGGCCGCCATGCAGCTGCTTTTAGAAAAACCTGACCTGCTCCTGCGGGACGTGGCCGCCTGTGTAGGCTATGAAGATTCTTCCTATTTTACCAAGGTCTTCCGCCAATATACAGGAAAAACACCGTCTCAATGGACAACAGGAGAGTAAGAGCTGCAGTTTGGCCTTATACTGTTATTCATGCACTTCCATCATAGCCGTCAATGCGGCCCGGTCAAGCTTCAGACTGGCCGTATGCGGCATTTCATCCAGATGGACAAAAACATCCGGCAGCATATATCTGGCCAAACGAGTCTTCAGACCCTGTTTCAGCTGCTGATCTCTTAATTCTCCGGTAAAAAAGCACCAGATTTTTCCGGTTGGCTTATGAAAGAGCACGCAGCCATCCCGCCAGCCAGGTATACGGCGAAGCGCCGCCTCCACCTCTCCCAGTTCCATTCGGTAGCCCATGTGCTTAATCTGTGTGTCACGCCTTCCTGTGACCACCAGCTGGCCATCCTTCCTGAAATAACCAAGATCTCCTGCCCTGAAAAAGCGTTCATGCCATCCCCTGTCCATTGGGTCATCGATCCACGCCTCCTGTGTCCGTCCTGCATCCCGGTGATAGCCTGCAGCAATCCAGGGGCTTGAAACCAGCATCTCTCCGGGCACTCCATTATCAACCTCATTTCCCTTTTCATCCACAAACAAAATATGTACCTGTGAAAAGGGCCTGCCCACTGCCAAAGGCTCTCCCTGCCTTGGCTCTCCTTCTACTTTGCCAACCGCCACAGAAAACATCTCTGTAGAGCCATAAAAATGCCACCAATCCGCACCTGAAGCAGCCTGCATCCACACCTTGAGCGGCTCCCACGGCATGGATTCGCCCGACATGATGCCATAGCGCAATTCCGGCAGACAGTTCTTATCCAGAACACCCGCATTTGCTACCCCCACAAAACTGGATGGAGTCATTGTCAGTTCCGTTACATGGTGGCTGTTCAGGCATTCGATGAACTTTTTCGGAAAAGTCAGCACGCCTGAGGGCAGCAGATAAACGGTAGCTCCCAGGGCGATCGGCGGAAAAATGTCAATGATAGAATTTGCATAGAAAAATGGAGACTGATTGCCAAATACCACATTCTCATCCAGGCCATAGACCTCAATTGTTGCCTCTGTCCAGTGCAGATAGCTGAAATGTGTCTGGACAGAACCTTTGGGCACTCCCGTAGAACCGCTTGTATACAGTATGGACATGGCATCATAGACACTGGTACTTTTACGTATCTGTTTCAGCAGCTCATGGTCTGTTTCCGTCCGGACTGCATTGTCATAGCTCAGTACAGGAATTTCCACCTGTCCCAGCGCCTCCAGAGCCTTCTCCCCCTTTTCATCTGCCAGGATCATCTTAGGCTCCAGAAGGCCCAGCAGCTGGGCCAGGCGTTTTGGCGGCATGCTGATGTCCAGAGGCGCATAGGCGCCTCCTGCACAGAGCACCCCATACATGGCCGGAATATTGTTTATACTGCGGCTGTCCATTAAAAGCGCCACAGGAGAACACGGAAGCACTGACAGTGCAAGGGCTGTCCCTATCCGCCCGGCCTTATCTTCCAGCTCTGCGAATGTCATAGACTCCTGGTCGTCATAAAAAGCCACCCGGTCCGGCACACGCTTTACCGTTAATTCCAAATATTCTAACATATTAGATAACATATTCATCACATTCCTTTCATCCCTGATGATTTAAAATCAGGATACTTGTCGTACCAGTCTTTTGCACAGTTTTCATAGGATACATAGGCTGCATCACCGCGCCTGTCAGGCAGATCGTACCGTTCTTTCAGATCCTCCCCCAGTTTTCGTGAAAAAGTCATGCTGCCCTTTACGTTCAGATGCTGCCAGTCGGCAAAATCGGAAGAAAACCTCAGACCAAAACGCTCATCCAGAGTGTTATAATTAATCCCGCCAATCCCATATTCATCGGCAATGCTCCACAGTGCATTATAATACATATGGTCAACCGCATAATCAGGGTTCGGTATGCCAATCAGCATCAGCTCAATTTCCTCGTCCCGGCACATTTCAAAAATTTTCCGGGCGTATTCTTCTTCCCTGTCGTTCATGTTCCGCCGGACACTGTTTAAAACCAGAGAAGGACGCTGATGATGCTCAATCTCGTCCATCTCAATGTACCCTTTCCAGTCCACGCCGCGCCCGCCGTTATCCGGGGGAAATACAAAATCATTCAACTTTACCCGCTCATAATTGCTGTGTACCTCAGGAAGCCCCAGGATATAACCCATTGCCGCATCTTTTTCTACACAGGCCATAATGGCTCCCATACGGTTTTCCAGACCCCGGATACCGTAGGTAGAAAGGATCGTCCTCCCCCTCTTAGTATAATCCCTTTCATAGATAGAAGGTTTTGCATCCAGCAGGATCACTCTGGGATGCTGGGTCTTTAAAACCTCTTTGATGGTATAGTAGCTGACCCAGAAGGGCTGTTCCGCGCTGCAGAGATTGTAGGAAGCAATGCCAAATTCCGACCACAGCACATTTGTATTGATCCCTGCATAAGTAAGGCTGGTCCCCACCGCCAGCACATCCACGCTGTCCTCAGGCTGGCGGTACATGTTAATCATACTGCATATTCCAAAATCACTCTTCGGTGTCAGCACATAAGTAGCATAGCTCAGCATCAGGGCCGCTATCACCGCAAACCCTGCCAGCCGCAGCCAGAAAAAAACCAATACTCTGCGCCGGCTTTCTGTTTTTTCCTCCATAATGCCTTCTCCCTTCATTATGAAACTTTCTTGCCTCAATTATGATGCTGTCTCTCTCAAAACTGTGTATACATAAAGGCCGTGCTGTCATATCCCACACCATACATGCCAAATATGAGTATTGCCATCAAAAGCAAAAGAAGCACCGGCCAGCGCACCCAGATATGCGCCTTAGCGAGCCTGCCGCACAGGTCAATCCCCCGTTCACATAAGATATCCGTCAACAGTAATACAGCCATGGCAATACCGGCGATCACCCATTCCCGCACTGACATAATTGCCGTCATCTGTTCTGCAAAATGGGAGAAATCCCAGTTAACAAAGCTCTGCTTTAACAGAGACAGCCCTTGCCGGGGGCTGGACGTGAACGCAAAAAACTGCGCTGCCAGCACCAGCACCCAGGTACGAGCCATGCAAAACGCTTTTACGCCTGCTTTTTCTCCCTGGAGGTGAAAAGCACTGTTCATTTTTTTCCAAAGAGGCTGAAGCAGGATTGACGCAGCCATTACCAGGCCGAAATATGCCCCATAAACCAAAGCGTTCCAGTTGGCGCTGTGCCACATTCCAATCAGCACAAATATCAGAAGCGTTGCCAAAGCTGTAGGGATCACACGTCCGGTTTTCTTTCCAAATACCTTAGACGCCCTGCGTCCCAGGGCAATCCCGGCATGGGAGGTAGTCAGTGGATACATCAGATATGAACGGAACCATGCCCCCAATGTAATATGCCAGCGGCGCCAGTACTCTGCCACACTCTTTGAAAAAAACGGACGCCTGAAATTTTCAGGAAGCTCTATACCCAGCATTCTCGATATGCCGCGCGCTACATCCATGCCTCCGGAAAAGTCAGCATATAAGCGCAGCATGTAGAGAACTACGCCGCCCAAAACCATCCATCCCGGCATGGAACCTGTCTCTCCCAGAAGGGCTGCAGTGGTGGGGGCAAGCCGGTCTGCGATAACCATCTTCTTGAAATATCCCCACAGCATCAGCTGAAACCCTGATACGAACTGTACCGGTTCCAGCCGGTGTCCCGTCAGCAGCTGTTCCCCCAGCTCCTTCCAGGTGGAGATAGGTCCCTGGGCCAGTTGGGGGAAATAGCCCACGAACAGCCAGGCCTTCAGAGGATTCCGCTGAGCCTGGGCTTTTCCCCGGTAGATATCAATCAGCCAGCCGGCTGACTGGAATGTAAAATAGCTCAGCCCCAGCGGCACTGCCAGCTCCCACACGGGGATCATCTGTTTCCCCTTCGTCAGCCCGTTCATCCAGGCTGCCACGGCCGGTTCATACTTTATGAATACCATGGCGCCGATATCGATTATGAGAACGAATGCCAACAGCAATTTCTGCCGGGTTACACAGGCAGAAGCACGCTCCCCGGAGCCTTCATCACCACCCTTGCGCAGCTGCTTTTCACGCTGCTTCAGGGCAGACAGCGCAAGTCCGCCCAGCCAGGCGCAAAGCGCAATCACCGTCATATGCGCAGCACCTGCCCAGCCGGACATTGAAACAAAAACAGCGCTGCCTGCCAGCAGCGCCAGCCAGCGTAATTTTAACGGCAGCACATAATAGACTATCAATACCGCCATTATGAAAACCAGGAATTCAAATGACAGAATATTCATCTTCAACCTCCCGTCTGACCTGCAGGCGGTCTATTTTTCCGCTTCCTGTTCTGGGCAGGAATTCCCGCCTATGCCATTCATCCGGAATCATATACTTTGGCAGAATCTTTTTTATCTCCAGCCTTACTGTTTTTTCATCTGCACTGCCTGTATAGACTCCTACAATCCGTTCCCGTGATGCATCGTAATAGCAGCAGCCCAGCAAAACACCGGATAAGGAATTCAGCGCACACTCTACCTCGCCCAGCTCAATACGGTATCCGCTTCGTTTGATCTGCATATCACGCCGCCCAAGAAACATTAACTCTCCTCTTTCGTTTAATTCCCCCATATCGCCGGTCCTGTAGATTATCTCCGGAATCTGTGGCCGGAGCGGATTCTGCACAAAAGCCTCCGCCGTCTTTTCCGGTGCATTATAATAACCGGGAGACAAGCATGTTCCTCCAACACAGATTTCTCCGTCGATCAAAAGTATCCTGGTGTTGGCGCACGGGCGGCCCACAGGCAGATTATCTGTATCTGCAAAATCCCGGTCTACCCTGTACCAGGTACACACATCCGTAATTTCCGTAGGCCCGTACATATTCACATAATCCGCCTCAGGAAGAACCTTTTTCCACATATTCAGCGTGCGGCAGGGCATAACTTCACCACAGAAGAACACCCGGCAAAGCTGCGGCAGACATCCCGGCGTAAGCACACCGGAATTGGCAAGTGCAGTCAGAGCTGACGGAACCCAAAACACCGTATCGATTTTCTCCTGTTCCAGTGTTTTGATAAGCTTCTTAGGAAATAAAAAATCAACCCTGGGAGTCAGGTAAAGACTGCCCTTCATCCGCATAGTGGCATATATATCCAGTACCGAATTATCAAAGTAAAACGGAGCCTGACTGGCAAACCGGCAGCCAGAAGGCAGGCACAAAGCCTCACAGGCCCATTCTATGTAGTCAATCACACTGCGGTGGGTGATGGCCACACCCTTTGGAACACCTGTGGAGCCACTTGTAAACAACACATACAGCAGATCATTGTCAATATGCTCCTCAGACCTCTTAACAAGTACAGGCATATCAATCTGATGAGGAATATCATCTGTCACACAGACGGTGTTTTCCGGCATAAGCCTGAGTCCAGTTTCTTTAAAACGGCCGCCGCACAGTACCATGCCAGGCTGAAGAACAGAAACGATCATCTGCATTCTCGCTTCAGGAATAGATGAGTCCACAGGCGTATAGAAACAGTTTGCATATACAGCGCCCAGCATAGCCGCAATGCACAGAGGACTTTTTTCCATCAGAATAAGAACAGGTGACTGTGCCGGAAGGCGCCCGGCGATAAACGAACCTATCTCCCGCGCCCTCTTCTGAAATTCCCCCCAGGTTATCCCCATATCCGGCTGGTCAAAAGCTGCTGACTGCGGCGCCTCTTTAGCAGCTGCATCCAGCCAATCCAATACATTTCTCATTATCTCTCCATATGACAGCTGTGAATCAGTTCCAGCATAGCATCCACACTGTTAAAGTTCTCCGGCTCTATATCTCCGGTGGTAATATGTACGTCAAAGGTTTCATCAAGCGCGGCTATAATCTGCGTCAAATCAATTGAATCAATTATCCCGCCGCTTACCAGCTCTGTCTCGTCCTCAAAATCCACATCCTCCCGGATTTCGGACAATACTTCCAGCAATTCTTTCCTTTCATCCATATGGCTTCCTCCCACTATCTAACAAATTTTTTTAAATTTCCCGGTAGCCAGAAACCCCGCAGCTTGCTAGCCTGCTGCGGGGTATCTGATCTGCGCGCTGCTCGGGTCCGTGCTAAACGCGCGCCGCGGGTATATTTATTTATTTATTAATACGTTCCTGTGTCTTAGGATTGAACAGGTGCAGCTTTGCCATATTTGGCACGAGCAGCAGTTCCTTTTCCTTGGGAGCATTCTCTCCCGTATACTTAAACACGATCACCTTTTCGCCCACATGTACATAAATCAGATAGGCATCACCCAGCGGTTCAATGGAATCCACATGGGCCGGTATGGCATTTGCGCCATCCTTTGCCAGTTCAAAATCTGAAGGGCGGATGCCCAAATCGATTTTCTTTCCTTTATATGGCGCCAGGCATTCTTTAAAGCACTCTGGGATCTTCAGCCGGAATGCGCCCCCATCCAGTATCCCTTCATTGACATCGCATGGAAAAATATTGATCTGGGGTGTTCCCAAAAAGCCTGCGACAAACTCATTGACAGGATGATCGTACAGTTCGTTGGGCGTACCCTGCTGCATGATATGGCCGTCCTTCATCAGCACGATGTGATCCGCCATAGTCATAGCCTCAGTCTGGTCGTGAGTTACATAGATAGTTGTGATACCCAGCTGCTCCTGAATCTTTTTAAGTTCATAACGCACCTGGTCCCGCAGCTTCGCGTCCAGATTGCCTAAAGGCTCATCCAGCAGGAAAACCTGGGGATCACGCACCAGAGCGCGTCCCAGCGCCACCCTCTGGCGCTGTCCTCCTGATAACTCTGCCGGACGGCGGTCCAGCAGGTTTTCAATGGAGAGCATCTTTGCCATGTAATCAACACGTTTATCAATCTCCTCCTTAGCCGCTTTCTTTGTTTTAAGGGCAAAGGACATGTTCCCCCGCACGGTCATATTTGGATAAAGCGCATACTCCTGAAATACCATAGCAATATTGCGCTCCTGAGGCGGAACAAAAGTCTTATCTTTTTTCTTGCCGTTGACAGAAGTCATTACTTCATCACCAAAGCGTATCTCGCCGTTGGCCGGATGTAAAAGGCCTGCTATGCAGTGCATGGCTGTAGATTTACCGCAGCCGGAGGGGCCAAGAAATACACAAAATTCACCATCCTTTATGTCCAGGTTCAACCTGTCCAACACATAGGATTTTCCTTTATTGTAGGATACACTCATATCCTTAATCGTAATGGAAGCCATATGGTCACCTTTCCTCTCTTATTGAGTTTTTCTGGCTGCCCTCCACAGAACTGCGTTTTTGCAGAACTGTGAATGGCAGCGATTCCTGCGGTTATGCACCGAAGGATTCCACATCAATACCGAAACCGTACTCATATAGCGGTTCATCGATGTCTTTTGGCAGATCTTCCCTCTGCTCCAGCACCTGTTCCATTGTCTTAGGAATCTGGAACGGCAGCTTGCCGGTAATGGAAGTCTCTCCATAGAGTGCGTCCGCAACAGCCTCAGCCCCGCAGGTTACACCCGGACGGTAAACTAACAGCACACTGTCCGCTGCCTCTGCAACAGGTGTCATCACATAAGCGCGGTTCATAACAACTACAGCCACCACGTTTGCGCCTGCGGCTTTCAGGGCAT
This sequence comes from Murimonas intestini, assembly GCA_003148945.1. GTDB lineage: Bacteria > Bacillota > Clostridia > Lachnospirales > Lachnospiraceae > Murimonas > Murimonas intestini. Next base: position 148,914 of record QGGY01000007.1, read on the forward strand.
TGACCAGGTCTGTCTGTTCCTTTGGAAACTCCAGTGTATCAGCTCCCCATTCAGGATCGTGTGTGCCGCTCTTTTCACCAACTACCGCCAGGGCAGTCACACCCGTCAGGTCCGCAGGTACATCTGCTGCTGTTTCAATATATGTCACATTGTCAGCTCCGGCCTTTTCCTGGATAGCATCTAAAATAGTTGTTCCCTGGATCTCAATCGGCTCTTTTGCCGTCCAGCCGCTGTTCAGCGCACGGATATCCTGAGCCAGGCTGCCGGCAACTACAACCTTCTGGCCTGCAAGTGCCTGGGCATTTTCATATTTCAGCATAGTAAAGGATCTTGAAGCAGCTTCCTTTGCTACCGCTTTGTGTTCATCGCTTCCCAGGACTTCTGCTGCCTTGTCTTCATCCACGTAAGGATTCTCAAAAATCCCCAGCTGGAATTTTGCAATGAGGATCCGGCGGCAGGCATCTGTCAGCCTCTCTTCGTCTACCTCTTCCACCAGCTGTTTGGTAGAGCGCACTCCTGCGCCTCCCAGAATGTCTGCACCTGCATTTGCTGCGCCTGTAAAGTTGAGGCCCCAGTCTGTCTGGATAATGCCTGTATAGCCTAATTCGCCTCTCAGCAGGTCTGTCATGACTGCTGAAGACTGGTCAGCTGAATTTTCAACTGCATCGCCCCCAAGATAGGGAACTGTAGAATAACCATAGGGCATCACTGCGGCAGCGCCTGCCTCTATAGCAGCCTTAAATCCTGCCAGGTGCAGTTCTTCTGAATCCTCCTGGATAGTCAGGGGAGTCCCGTCCACACCATCAGTCTGTGCGCCGGCACCCGGGAAATGCTTCACAGTAGCCATGACAGATTCGCCCGTCAGCTCACTTCCTCCCTGCAGACCAGTGACAGCAGCTGTGATCAAACTCTGTACCACCTCGCTGTCCTCGGAGTAGCACTCCTGGTTGCGGCCCCAGCGGGGATCCGTGATCAGATCAGCATCCGGTGAAAGCGCCATACGTACACCTACAGCCATCAGCTCTTCCTTTAATACAGTATTTAGTTTTGTTACCAGTTCAGGGTCATTTACAGCTCCCTGATTAATCTCATCCGGCAGGAAAGTCGCATCGCTTACAAAAGCCGCTCCGGCCTCGGTATCCATAGAAAAGATGATCGGAATACCCAGAGGGCTGGACTCAGACAGCTCCTGAATCTCATTGGTGCGCTTCGCAGCCTCGGCAGCATTGTCAAATATGTACTCATAAACCAGCGCAAACCCCACATTATTCTCGGTAAACCAGCTTTCTTTGCTGCTTACCAGGGTCAGATGCACCATCTGGGCTGCTTTCTGTGTTGCATCCATCTTGCTGAGAAGATCGTCGGCGCGCTCCTCAGCCGGCAGTCTCCAGTCCTCATAAGGATCTAACTGGCCGTTATCGTTCAAATCCTTAAACTGAAGTCCGTCTGCTTCAATAATGTTCTTTACACGCGCAGCCAATTCGGGCTGTGCGGCCGACTCCTCTGCCTGTACAGCAGGCATAGAGGATAATCCAAGCCCTGCGGCCATTGTCAGAGCAGTTACTATTTTAATAGAATGTTTCATTATTATACCCTCCGCAATTTTTCATCAGGATGCCGTCACAGCGCCGCTCATCTGTCCGGAAATCAGATATTTTCCCATAAAGATGTAGAGCACAAGCACCGGTAAGGCAAGGATCAGGGAACCCGCCATCTGCACATTAAACTCGGCTGCCATAGTACCTGCCAGCTCATTCAGCGCAATAGTAGCCGGCTTGGAATCGTAGCCTCCCAGCACCAGTGCAAAGAGCATCTCATTCCAGATAGATGTACACTGGAATACGAACACCGTAATAGTGGCAATCATGGTGTTAGGCAGCACAATCTTCCGGTAAATCTGCCACATCCCGTTGCCGTCAATCATTGCCTGGCGAATCAATGCATCAGGCACATCGGCGTAATAACTTCGCATCATAACCGTACACATGGGCATTCCGAATACCGTGTGTACCAGCACCAGCCCCCAAATATTATCGTAAAGATCCAGTGAATTAATTGTCTGCAGCAGCGGAATCAGGATTGCCTGGAAAGGCAGGTAAGTAGCTGCTACTAATGCGACAAAGAACACATTGTTAAGTTTGAATTTCCATTTGCTCAGTGCATAGGCACAGATAGAGCCTAAGAACACTGAACCCGCCGCTCCGAACAGTGTAACCATAAGGGAGGTGAGAAGCGGCTGCCCCAGTTCCTCCATAGCACTTGCGTACCCCTCCAGCGTCCATACAGAAGGTGGTGTAATAGGCGTGGAAGTCATTACCTCACTATTTGTCTTAAAGGAGGTCATTACAGTGCCCCAAAACGGCAGCATGTAGAATATCAGAAATCCAATCATAATAAGGTAATAAACAACATGCAGCGCCGTCATGTGCCATTTTGGCTTCACACGCACAGTCTGCGCCTCCTGGCCGGCTTTCGAGCGCTCAATACTCATATTACTCTGCATATCTTATTTCCTCCTGTTCGTCCAATAGGTCAGCGGCAGAATCAACACCAGCACCAATGCCAGTAAGAAACAGCTGATTGCCGCAGAATAGGCAAAGTTGTTGTTCTGAAATGCCTCGTTGTACATCCAGACAGGCAGCGTCCAGGCTGAAGATGTGGTATAACCCACCAGTGAGACGATGAAGTCGAAGGAACGCAGTGCATACATTGCAAGAATAGTTATGCAGCTTCCCATCGCACCTTTAAGCTGTGGGATGATAAGTTTCAAATAAATACTGGGCATATACGCGCCGTCCAGTTTGGCGGCGTTGATGATATTCGTGGGCACATTCTTGATAGCAGCCAGAAAGATAACAGCCACATAGCCGGAGAATTGCCACACCATCGCAATAATGATGGAGACCATTATCGTCGAATTTGACGAGGCCCACATCAGATTACCGTTTTTCATCGCACCTGCCACATCTACCCCGATTATACTTAAGAAGGAGTTCAGAACCCCGCCTGTGGGCCGGTACATGTATGCCCATACAGTACCGGTTACCACAAATGAAAGGGCAAATGGCAGCAAAATCAGTGTCCTGAATACGGATGTACCGCGCAGCCCCTGGTCCATCAGCAGGGCCAATCCCAGCCCTAACAGCAGACAGAGCGGAATCAGGCTGAACAGCAGCAGTGTATTCCTCAGGGACGGCCAGAAATCAGCACTGGCAAACATCTTGGCATAATTGCCGAATCCCCCCCAGCCGTAGCTGGCTTCCAGTGCGCCGTTTTCCCAGTCGGACACAGACACCCAAAGGTTCCAGCCGAGAGAGACATATACAAAGTAGATCAGCAGCGCCGCTGGAATACAGATCCAGATTAACGGATGCCGGGTAAGGAATTTACTGACGGGTGCTACCGTCTTTGGTGCAAACCGCTTCAGCAGCTGGTAACATATAATGACGGCCGCCAGCACGGCGCAAATTATCCAAAAACGCCCGTCAGAAAAAGTCATATACTTAAAATTCTCAAAAAATTCCAAGATCTGTTCCATAGGTGGAGCCTCCTATCGTTTACTCTTCGTAGCTCAGCCCCCAGCCATAATCATAGAGCGGGTTCTCCAGATCGAAGGAAACATCGCCCTCCTGACTGTTGACAGACTCCATGTCACGCGGAAACTGTATTGGTGTCTTACCAGTTGGATTGTTCAGGCCGTACAGAGTCTCCGCAATGGCGATACCGCCCTGGGCTCCCGGATAATAGGCCTCAAGAATCGCATTCGTGTTTTCATCACACCATGTTAAAATATAGGGACGGCCGCCTGTAACCACTGTAACGATTGGTTTTCCGCTGGCCTTTGCAGCTTCAAGTATCTCCTGCTGGCTTTCAACGATCTCCAGGGTATCGTATCCCCATGGCGGATCATGCTGGTAACTTGGTTCACCCACTGACACCACGATAACATCCGCGTCCTTAGCGAGTTCTGTAATCTTTTCTACATCCTCCGCCTCATAGATAACTTTCGTATTCTCTCCGGCGTAAGCTTCCAGCGCACCTGCAATAGTCAGCCCTTCCTGTGAGGAAGACCAGCCGCCTACAAGTGAATCCATATCGCCGGCACGCGGTCCACAGACAAGGATAGTCTGTTCAGCATCAGCATCCAGCGGGAGAATACCGTCATTTTTCAGCAGAGTCATAGCCTTTTCGGCTGCTTCTAAGTTTACCTTCTGGCTTTCTTCATTGCCTACAAAGGAAACTGCATAATCTACGTCACAGTAAGGATTTTCAAATACACCCATCTCAAATTTAGCCTTGACGATGCGTTTTGCAGCGGCTGTCAGGATTTCCTCATCAATCTTACCGTCGTTTGTAAACTCTTCCATCTGGTCAATAAGGCGGATAGATTCGCCGCCGATACCATCCACACGGCTCTGGGTAACACCAATCAGGATAGCCTCTTCATCAGAAACTTCTTCTCCTGTCATTGTGCCCAGTGCTTCCTGGATAGCCCAGATCATGCCCCAGTCAGTCTGGATAATGCCCTCAAATCCCATCTCATCTCTCAGCAGGTCCTGCAGAGTAGCAGCGGAACCGATTGCTGAATTTTCCATATCCAATGCCAGCGGTACGGAATAGTACGGCATAATAGAGGCCACGTTAACCTCCAGAGCGGCATAATAAGGTTTTAAATGAGTCTTCAGTGTCTCTTCGCTGGAGATGATCGGGGATGTGTCTTTTCCGTCCATCTGCGGGCCAGCGCCCGGGAAATGTTTCATACAAGCCACGATCGATCCGCTGTTCAGACCGTCAGAACCATTCTGGAAGGCAACTACCTGAGCTGTCACCATCTCAGTCACAAGGTCAGGATCCTCGCCGAATGTCTCCATTACACGTCCCCAGCGCGGTTCAGAAGCAATATCCGCTTCCGGTGAAAGGGTCATGCGCACGCCGATTGCAATATGCTCATCGCGGGAAATCTCAGACAACTTTGTCACCAGCTCTTTATCACGTGTGGCTGCAAGAGCCAGATTATGGCCTGTTACAGTAGCGCCCGACACATAGGACAGGCCGTGTACAGAGTCCATAGATACAAGTACCGGCACTCCCAGCCGGGAGCCTTCTGCATATTCCTGGATCATATTCATATTTGTTGCCGCAGATTCCACGCTGCTCAGCTCACGGATCAGCAGCATTCCAATGCCTTCCTGATTGCACCACTCTTCAAGATACGACGGAACCTTACCGTCCGAGCGGGGCAGATATGTAGGATGCTGCATCTGGGCAATTTTTTCACGGACTGTCATCTGGCTTACCAGATCCTCTGTACGTGTTTCGGCATCCTGGCGCCAGTCTTCATACACGTCCAGCTCTCCGTTACCGTTCAGGTCAATAAATTGGTAGCCGTCGGCCTCGATAATAGATTTTACATGAGGGTCAAGCACAGGCTGTTCGTAGCTCTCACCTTCAGCGAAGGCTGTGCCTGCCAGCAGGCTGCTTGTCATAGCGGCTGTTCCCAAAAGGGACAGGCCGCGTTTTATTAAACGATTAGTCAACAAGATTCCACTCTCCTTTCACACCAGCTTCTTTAAGTATATTTACAATTTTATTAGCGAAATACTCTGCATCGTAATCAGAAGAAGTCGCAAATTCCTGAATCTGAGTCTGCAGGCTTGTAGCCGCGCTCCATGGCAGTGCCGTGCCGTGGGTAAAGCTTGGGAATACCTTTGTATCTTCTGCCGTCAGTTCATTCTTAAATTTCAGAGTCAGTTCACCGTAGGTTTCATCAGGAGTGTCATTGTAAGGTGATATAGATTCCTTAAGCCCTGAAAATGATTTCTGCACCTCATTGGTAGATACGTTATAAGCCCAGCGCAGACCGCCCTCAACATCCGCGGAATCATTGCTGACTACAAAGCCGTCTACACACATACCAAACCAGCCGTCCGTCCCCGGGAATGTAAAGACGCCATAGTCCTCACCGTAAACCTGGCCCATAGAAGTCATCAGCGGCTGCATCCATGCTCCCATAATCTGCATTGCATATGTACCGGCAACCACCTGTCCTGAAGTCTCATACCAGTCACGGCTGGAATGGTCAGGAGCCACATAATTCATCATTTTTGCATAGGTAGAAAGTACATTCGTCACGTCTTCTACATTATAGTTTCCGTTGATGAAGTCTTCATAAATCTGCGGGTCTGTTCCCAGCATGATATCTTCAAAAACCTGGCAGGCCGGCCAGCCCTTGCGGTCGCCCAGATCCAGCGGATATTCCCCGTCCGGCATAGCAGCGGCAAGCTGGTCACAGATAGACCAGAATTCATCCCAGGTTATGTTCTCATGATCCGGTATTTCAATACCATATTTCTCAAACACATGAATATTGTAAAAAATAACATTTGATTTGTGGATACCGATCGGCACAATATATTTATTGCCGTCTGAAGCCGTACACAAGTCTTCCAGTCCCGGCAGCGCCCGCTCAGCGAGGTTTGCGTAATCCCACACCTGATTGAGATTCAGCAGCAAGTCTGAATTCAGATATGGTTCAATCTCCTGTCCGGGATGTGCCTGGAAGGTCTCCGGGCTCTTTCCTGCCTGCTGCAGAACCTTAACCTTCATTACCATTGCGCCTCCGGCGCCTCCGGGAATCGCATTTGATTTTGCCTTTATCTCACCGTAAGCATCCGAGAAGCCCTGGACAACGCTCTCAATTGCGTCCTTTTCTCCTCCTGCTGTCCACCAGTGGTATACATTGACCGTACCGTCTTCCTCGGTATTTTCCAATATCGCCGGGATATCCATATCATCGGCATTTAATTTTTCCCCTTTTGCTTCCACGCTGTTCATAGGGAAAGCGCTCAATGCCAGCATGCCTGTCAACGCCAGAGCGCAGAGTTTTCTAAGTCTCATTCACAGTCTCCTCCTAATTTTTTTTGCAGATAACTGTTCAGTACCTTCACAGTTACATTTGTAGTTCCCTTATTCTGTAAATGTCATACTTCCCCAAAGGCTGGGATTATTGTCCACATCATACATTTCCGGCTTGCGGTCCTTGCCTGTCAGGTCTGCTGATGACTGCATGCGCAGACTGTGAATTCCAGGGCAGGGCAGGTCAACATCCAGAATAGAAAAATCAAAGCCAACAGTCATACCTGCTTCAGGTTTCAGCTGTGCGATCTTATCATTGGAAAGGTTATGCAGAGGAATCTTGCTCTCCAGGATCCAACCGCCAATTTCCTTATCAGCCACGGCTACAGCTTCATAATCATCAAAAACAAGCTCATCGCCATATTCACCCTGTGTCTCGTAGCCCTGATTATCTGCAATCATGTCTCTGTCCACATAGTTAAAGAAATCATACTTGTCAGTACTCTGAACAATACGCCAGTCTGTTGCGCTGTACTCTGTTCGTTCCGGATCCGCCTCCGGGTCTGTGCTCAAAAACAAAATAATGGCATCCAGCTCGTCCAGCGGAAATCCCTCACGATAGACAAACGGATCTTTGTCATAGATAGTTGCCGCGATGTAGAGATTTTCTTCATCCCACATAGCGTAGATATCCATGGAACAGTCTTCCACACCGTCCCAGTGCTCAATCTGATCAATGATCTGGTTCTCAGAATCGATACGTAAAAACTTACTCGTATCCCATTCGCTTAAATCTCCGTCGATGACTACATCGGATGCCTTAGGTGCTTCCAGATTCTTATCAGAGTACGCGAGTGAGGTACTGCCTGCCCCCAGGGCCAAGGTTAACGCCATTAACAGGGAAATGCTTTTCTTCATAGTAATTTCTCCTCCTTTAATTATATAGGGCCTGATTACTCCCCTTTTGTTATTTTTATTATAGCGCAGTATGCCAAAGAGAACACGAAAAGATTTTACACATTTATTTGCATAAATCCAGCATGCCGCCGTAAAACATAAATATCCGGCACACCAAGCAGGAATATCAGACACAGTGCCATATTTATATCTCCCTCCCCTTATCACCGGACAGCTGCTGTGCTATAATGTGATAATAAAAAACACGATATGACAGGATGGTGAATGATATGAAGCTGAGTCTCAAAATGACACTTTTATTTTCCGTAATTATGGCAGCTGCGATTCTGATGCTTTCAGCCTACACTACACAAATCTCGCTGGACGGCGCCAGGAGTTATACACAGTCACGCTTCATGAATATGAGCGCTACCATCTCCAGGGATCTGGAACAGGAGATCCGCATGATGTCTCTCACATTGAACGAACTCACCGGCAACACATCGTTCATGGCTGCCCTCAACCAATTTGTGCGTGATGACAGCAAAGATCAGAAAGTGGGAAACGCAGCCCGCATGGCAGCCCTTCAGCAGCTCTATCAGTCGCCTCTGGTTGAGCGTTTTTACCGTGTCAGCTTTATTTCCCCAAATGGTTTGTACATCACCAGTCTGATTGATAAAGACCAGGAGCACTCCAGTACTTCCGAAAAACTATACCGTCTTTACAACTCATTGGGTGAGATACCTCCAGCGGGCACAGACATCCCTTATTACATATTGTCTCCCCAGTCAGACGAATTAAGTACCCGCCAGGATATGCTGGTATACGGAATCGTTCAGCAGGTTTATTACCGTGGAAATATGCTGGGCTATATCTCTATCTTAAATGAACAAAGCACTTTAAGCCACATTATGAATTTTGTTGACAACGTGGATGAGGTAGAAGTACAGGCCGTCTTTGATGACGGCTCTCTCCTGTTTTCCAGCACAGGCCAGGTATACCCTCTTCCTATGGATATGCAGACCGGAAGTATGCAGGAATGGACAGACCCTGAAAATAATACACAGCTGGAAGTGCTTCATACCAGAATAGAGTCACTCGGGTTAAACCTCTATATTATCCAGGACAGCCACTATGCTGCTCTGCGAAATAAAGATCTCCGAACTTCAATCATGCGGCGTGCCCTGTTAATTATGCTGCCTGCTATCGCACTTATCACCCTGATCGCCTTTGGTCTGACACGCTCCATCCGCCGTCTGACAAAAAAAGTCCGCCAGATGCCTGCTGAGAGTGTACTGCCGGGAAATCCGTCCACAACGCAGGCGCTTATGAATGTTGTTACTTCCTCCGGCGATTATGAGATCCACATATTGGAACAGACATATAACAGCATGATGCTCCGCCTGCGTGACAATACACTGCGTGAGCTGGCGCTGCGTGAGGGCGCCCTGCAGGCACAGCTCAGCGCCCTTCAGGCACAGATCAACCCACATTTTATATACAATACGCTCAATATCATATCTGCCAAATCCATGGAGAGCGGAAATTTTGATGTCATTGAGATCTGCGACCAGTTTGCCTCTATGCTCCGCTATGCCATGGATACACGCTCCCGCACGGCCACAATGCAGGATGAAATCGAAAATGTCCGCAATTACCTGACATTGGCTAAGGCACGCTACGAACAAAACCTGGAATACACGATTGACGTACCGGATGACCTGCAGGATATCAAAGTACCCAAGCTGACACTGCAGCCCATCGTAGAAAATGCACTGACTCATGGCTATGACGGCATAAATGTACTGCGTGTACTTACCATTACAGGAAAAATTTCGGGAGAAAACCTGCTTCTGGAAGTCCATGATAATGGCACAGGTTTTTCAGAAGAAATACTTCAGAATCTCCGCCAGCGTATAGATGATATAAATGCCGGCAAGGTCTCCACAGAGGAATCCAACGGGCACATAGGCCTGCTGAACACCTGTCTGCGGTTGTACTACTACAGTAAAGGTTCCATACAGATGTCCATCCGCAATGACAACGGTGCTGTAATTACGTTTTCATTGCCTGTTTCCCTGTAATCATATCTGTTATTTAACTGTTCAGTACCTTTACAGTACAGGAAACGAAGTTTCCTATGAAAGAACATTCAAACACCCAGAGGAAATAAAAACAGCAGGAACAGGACTGACTATCCGATCCCGTTCCTGCTGTTTCTATTTTTAATATCAGTTAGTGATAAACTCACCCTGGGGCCAGTTCAGCCACATCCATTCACTGACTGTATCACCCGCATCTTCCGTTGTCAGATGGATAAGATCACATTCCTGATCACTTATCTCAATATAAAATTCATTCGGGTGCTCCAGGTCATATCCTACAATATGCCAGCCAGACTGCATGAGCATATCTTTCGCCTCCTGATATGAGAGTCCGCAGTAGATCCCAAGCATGGCAACACTGTCATTTCCAACGCAGTTAACTGTGATTGGCACCCTGGGATTAGTCTCTGTAGCAGGCTTCCACTCTACAGACATTCCGCCCCCTTCACAACGTTTCGCATACATCCCCAGCTGCTGGGCCTCTGTCTCCTGAAGCTCCAGTATCTCTGTAAGAGACTGCAGTCCTTCTTCATACATATAATCGCTTAATTCCATTCTGTATATTTGATCCTCCGGCTCTTCATACACTTCCTCTGCCGTCTCAGGCCCGGTCTGTACTGCCTCTGTCTGTGCTGCTTCTGTCTGTACTGCCTCTGTCTGTACTGCCTCTGTCTGTTCAGGCGCTGCCGTCTCCGGCACATATGTCTCAGGTACCGGCTGCTCTGTGACGGGAGCTGCAGTCTCTGCCGTCTCCGGCACACTTGTTTCGGCAGTTTTCTGTGCTGATTCTTCAGTTTCCTTTAGTACAGTTTTTCCGGTTATCTTTGCTGCAGTACTCTCTGTTTCCCTGGAAACTGTTTCTTTCTCAGCTGCCTTTGAGCCCGCTCCCTGACATCCTGTAAATACAGATGACATAGATAACACAGCAGAAAAAACGACTGCAGCTAAAACCCCTGATTTTGTATTCCTCTTCTTCATAATCTCTCCCTCACCTTTCCTTTTTAATACATGTCCAATACACTTCTAACATGCTTTATAGCTACTCTATACCTTATCGTGCGCAGCACGCCTCAAAATCCTCTATTTACAGCAGTATATCACAATTCTGCCTGTAAAATAAACAGGCAAAAAATACTTAATGTTACAGTTCAGCCGTCTGCCATTCGGCAGCCGTCTGAACTATAACAACGCTCCGCGATGCACACAAAATGCTGTTTACAGCATTTTGGCGCTGCAACTCTCGGGATTTTCGTGCAAAATACGCACGAAAACACCTCGCGGAATGGTGGCGTGTGAACAGTAACTACTTAATTTCTCTGTAACGTCTTTTTTACTTTTTATATTTGACTTCCTGTCTGAATGAAAGTATAATATATTTTATTACATTTGTAAGATTTATCTCTTTTAATCACTTAAGCTGGCTTTATAAAAAAGCGGAGGAATAAATGACTGAAAAAAGACTGAAACATCCCTCTAAAAAAATGAATCTGGGAATAAAGATCTTTCTTATCATTACCGTTGTTATGGTTCTCTGCACCGTGTGTACAGCGTTTGTATGGTCACAATATAAGGCGCCTCAAATTATGGGGGCGGAAGTTCCGGCGGATGCATCAGATAATACCATTGAAAGTATAACAAGGAAATGGTTTGAAGAATGGTCGGATGGACATGAAGGCTGGAAAGTACCGCCGTCTTACCGCCTGAAGGACACGGAGATCATAAATCTGGATAGTCTGGAAGACGGCTATATTGAGGTCCACTACAGGGCCAGGATATCATGGTGGAGCCAAAAAGCCGTACAGAATCTGGAATTGATCAGTACAGACAGCAGGAATGTGTATGAAGGACAGTGGGTGCTGAAATGGCAGGAAGAAGACGGACTCTGGAAAATAACAGAAGTGCTGAGCCCGGTCCAATATCAGATACAGTCCCCTGAATTTCAGGAAGAAATAAATAAGCCTCAGACAGACCACTTTTCATACGATTCAAGCAAAAAGGAAGCTCCTTTTGTCAAAGATGGAGTTCTGTACGTGACTTATGACGGCGGCATGAATTTTATTGAGGTACCGGACGGATATGAACAGGTGCTTAAAACACCAAATGGAACGTATAACGAGTACCTGCCGGACGGTAGCTGCCTTGTGACCAGCTCTCTGACTGCTTTTGCAGGCTTTTCCGGTGGTAAAACAAAGCTTATTTACAGTACGGATGAAGGAAAAAGCTGGCAGGAAAGCATAATATATGAGGGCGGTTATTATGCAAATACATTTCTGTCAAAAACAGATAATTTCTGCTATGTTACCTTTGCAGTTGACAGGACAGGGGGCAGTGACTATTATGGGTCATTCCGTTCTTCTGATCTGACCGGGTGGGAATCCGTATCACTGCCTGACCCGCTTTTTTCTAATGCTTCCTGTGTCTGCTGGACAGATGATAATACAGGATACTATGCAGGCAGTTCCGACAGCTATTATATGACAAAGGACGCCGGAAAATCATACGAAATGTACAGCCTTCCCCATGACAATGACATTATCGCAAGCCTTGGCTATAATCCATATGACTGCATGGAAAGCATATATCAGGAGGAAGGGATAACATATATGGTCGTGGGACAGGGTGACGACGGCGACTACGCCAGAAATGGAACCCTCCTGAAAGCGCTCTTTAAATCTGAGGACGGCATCCATTTCTCATTTGTAAACGAAATAGAAGACAAAACTTCAGAGGCGGGATAAGAGGGAAGCCTGCTTCCCCCTACCTCTCCACCGCCTGCCACACCGCTGCGCTTCGAGGCTGCATCCGCATATTCTCCCATATGCCGCCCGGCTGCTCCTCCCCTGTGCAGGCATACAGCTGCCAGCCCCAGCCCTCTAAGAGCCCGGGCAGCACGATCTCCTGCTCCTCCCAGTAGACGTTAACAGCAAAATATACTATATCATCTTTTCCTTTTTCTCCATCATATCCCGCATACATCACACAAAGTACCTTTGTATCACTGCTGATATCACTCTTCCAGGGTTTCTGCGTGTGCACGCTTATCCGCGGGAATCCACATTTCGCAGGCTCAAGGTCACGTCTTACTGCCGGATGGGCCTTTCGGAAATAGATCATTCTCTTAAAGAACTCAAATAATTCCCTGTTTTTGTCTATAAAACCCCAGTCCAGCCAGGAGATTTCATTGTCCTGACAATAGGCATTATTATTTCCATACTGTGTATTTCCAAACTCGTCTCCCGCTAAAAACATAGGGGTCCCTCTGCTACACATAAGAACAGCGCAGGCATTTTTCATCAGCCGCAGCCTTAATCTGTTGATTTCCCCGTTTTCTGTCTCCCCCTCCGCGCCGCAGTTCCAGCTCAGGTTATTGTCCGAGCCGTCTGTATTGTTCCATCCATTATCCAGGTTATGCTTCTCACTATAGGCATAGAGGTCATAGAGCGTAAAACCGTCATGGCACGTCAGAAAATTTACAGAGGAATTATAGCCCTCATACCCTTCTCTGTACAGATCCGGCGAACCAGTTATCCTCTTTGCCGCCTCAGGGGCCATCCAGTAATCACCCTTCAGAAAACTCCTCATGTCATCCCTGTATCTGCCGTTCCACTCAGCCCACCTGTTCCATGCCGGAAAGTTACCTACCTGGTACAAGCCGCCTGCATCCCAGGCTTCCGCAATCAGCTTCACATTTCCAAGAATAGGGTCAAAAGCAAGGCGCTGAAGCAGCGGAGGATCCTTCATTGGGGAACCGTCCTCATTTCTGCCCAGGATACTGGCAAGATCAAACCTGAAGCCGTCCACCCTGTAAGCAGTTGTCCAATAGCGCAGGCACTCTACTATCATTTCCTGGACTACAGGATGATTACAGTTCATGGTGTTGCCGCAGCCGCTGAAATTATAGTAATGTCCATCAGGCGAAAGCATGTAATAAATGTTATTGTCAAAACCCTTGAAGGATATAAACGGTCCTTCCTCATTTCCCTCCGCTGTATGGTTAAATACTACATCCAGTATCACCTCTATCCCATTTGCATTGAGCTGTCTGATAAGGGTCTTCAGTTCCGTACCTTCGTGGTTATATTCTTCTGCAGCCGTATAGCTGGTATTTGGCGCAAAAAAGCTTACTGTATTATATCCCCAGTAATCCAGCAGATGCTTCCCATCCACATGGCGCTCTCCCATAGTCTCATCAAATTCAAAAATAGGCATCAGCTCTACTGCAGTAATTCCAAGCTCCTTCAGATAAGGAATCTTTTCCATCAGCCCCGAAAATGTTCCGGGATGCTTCACCCCGGATGACTCATGCCTGGTAAAGCCTCTCACATGAAGCTCATATATGATCAGATCACTTGCCGGCAGCAGTGGCTGGACTGTGTTTCCCCAGTCAAAATTATTTTTTACTACTCTGGCATGGTAGTTCTTATCTGCCCTCTTCTTTTCTCCCCATACACTCTGCCCTGTCACTGCTTTGGCATACATATCCAGAAGTGTATGATTTTTGTCAAATAAAAGCCCCTTTGGGGGATCCCAGGGCCCGTCAAGGCGGTAAGCATACTCAAACTCTGTGATATCCAGCCCGAACACGATCATAGAATATACATTTCCGATTTTATAATGTTCAGGAAATTTAAGCACTGCATAAGGTTCTTCCTCTTCCCTCCGGTACAAAAGCAGTTCACAGGCAGAGGCATACTTAGAATGCACAGTAAAATTAACTGCCCCGTTAAGTGCAGTGGCTCCATTTACATCATACATACCAGGACGCACTGGAAATCCCTCCACCACGTCAAGCGGTATCATCTGTTCATACGTATCCATTGTGACAAGCTCGCCTTTCTGTCCTGGCTGCTGCGTCTGGTCCATCTGCTTTATCTTCCTCATCTGCTGCATCCTCCTTCCCCTATCGCTTTTCATGATATCATATATCTTATCATGAAATCATATGCAAAACAAATAGCATCACGCTTAAATGCCGCTCCCACAACTCCGGCTTGCGGCCGGATATTTGGACAGCGGCATTTCCAGTATTCATCTTAATTTTATTATTTAGTAACTGTTCGGGGCTTTGACTTACATCTGCATTGTGTATTCATATCTGTAAGTGCCTGATCCTGTCTCCACAGTCTCCCCTCCTGGCAGTTTGATCCTGGCGGAAGTATTTGCAGGAATAACAGTCTCCACGCACATATTCTGTCCATTTCTCTTCCAGCTGACTGCGATTTTTCCATAGACAGACTGGTATACCGTTTCCGCAGAATCTATTCTTTCGTCCGGTACAGGTGCGATCAGGATTTTTTTATAGCCAGGTTCTAATTTGTCCAGTCCTCCTATTTTTCTATACATCCAGTCGCCCACGCAGCCAAAAGCATAGTGATTATAGGAAACTGAAGTATTTGTCCCATCGGGCAGAACAGCCTGCCATGCCTCCCACATTGTGGTGGCTCCCATCTTCACCTCATACAGCCAGGAAGGGCATTCCTCCTGAAACAACAGGTCGTAAGCAGCTTTTTCATATCCATTGTCACAAAGCACATCCAGAAGAAAGGGTACAGACAGAAATCCTGTATCCAGCTTACCTCCGTTTTCCTTTATCATTTCATCCAGCCTGGATGCAGCATTCCCCTTCAGCTGATCTGGTATAAGCCCCATCTGCAGCGCCAGCACATAGATTCCCTGCAGGTTCGTCTGGATGTATCCGTTTTCATCCACATATTCTTCTGTAAAAGCCGTTTTGACCTTCTCATTTAAAGTGCGGTAGTAGGCCTGATCCTCCTTTTTTCCCAGCGCTTCTGCGATTTTTATCATTAGTCCTGTGGAGTATACGTAGAAAATGGTGGGTACAATATCCATTGTCTTGAAGGCACTCTGTATCATATCCACATCCCCGGTTTCAAAGTTAAAGCTCACACTTGGAGTAAGCCAGTCTCCGAAATGGAAGTTTGTGTTCCACAGGTATTTCTGCCGCTCTCTTTCTTCTTCCGTCAGTTTCCCTTCCTTAAGCTTATTTTCCAGCTCTTCGGGAAGCTCATTTTCTGCTGTAAATCGGATATATTCCACCCACTTCTTCATCATATCATAATTCTCTTCCAGCACACTTTTATCCCCATAATTCTCATACAGCCTCCACGGGATAATGACAGCTGCATCTCCCCAGCCGGCAGAGCAATGTGTGTTTGAAGGCATTACGCCGTTGGGATGATAGGCCTTCAGATATGGAATAATATTGGGGATCTGTCCGTCCTCCCTCTGCTCTATCCTCATGTTGGCCAGCCAGCGTTTTAAGAATGCAATGACATCCATATTAAAGCAGGCAGTGGGGGCAAAAATCTGGGCGTCTCCTGTCCAGCCCGCCTTCTCCCTCTGAGGGCAGTCAGTGGGTATGGAAAGCATATTCCCCCTCTGGCTCCAATAGATATTGTGGGCCAGCTGGTTCAGGCGGCTGTCAGAACATGTAAATCGGCCTGTCCTCTCCATATCTGAATTGATTACAAGAATATCAAAATCATCCTCTGTCATTTCGCCCGGATAACCAGACACCCGGATATACCGGAATCCGTGAAAGGTGAATTCAGGCTCAAATACTTCTTCCCCTTCCCCCTTTAAAATATAGACATCCTGCTGGAGAATCAGTTTTCCTATAATGTTGCACTGGTAATTTCCTTCTCTGTCAATCGTTTCTGTATGGTCCAGTACAACCTTTGTCCCGGCAGCTCCTTTTACACGCATACGCACATGTCCGCAGACTACCTGTCCCACATCCAGCATTATCTCGCCTTTTGGTGAAGTCCATATTTTGACCGGCTTTAATACATCGCAGACCCTTACCGGGTCCCCGTACTGTGCCCGCAGATTCTCATAACCATATTCTGCAGCTGTGACATTCTTCCAGCCATCCGCCCCGAATCCCGGCATGCTAAAGTCTTTTTGCTCTTTTCCTGCGTCATGGCACTCTCCCACATAGATATCAGCATACTGGATATGTCCGGCAGATGCAGTACACTCTTCATCTGATACTACAACGGCCTTACTTCCATCCTCATATGTGATCTCCAGCTGAAACAATCCCCCTAGCATATCACCATACTGGCAGCTCTGTCCTGCAATCCCCACCTTGCCCACATACCACCCGTCTCCGATCACCATGCCCACTGCATTGCTGCCTGGCTGAAGAAGGGAAGAAATATCATAAGTCTGGTACTCCAGATAATCTCCATATGCAGTATTTCCCGGAGCTAATTGAATATCTGACACTCTCTGCCCATTGACCAGCATATAATAGACTCCATGGGCTGTGGCATATGCCCTGGCTGATCTGACCTGCTTTTCCAGTATAAACTCTTTTCTTACCATCTGAGCTGGCTGCATTTTTATATCCTTTGCCTCAATACTGCAAAATCCCATATCCATGGATGTCTGAGGCGGTTCATGATAGGCGGGTGTCTGGACCGGCTCTATCCATTTTGCCTTCCAGTCCTCCTTATTCATGAAGGCTGTCTCAAATTCCGCCTGTGCCGCTGCCATATTACCATGATTGTCCCAAACTGTAAGTTCCCAGACACAGACCGTCCCGGACTTTAAATTCTCCCCCTCATACCTGATAAATGCAGACCGCCCGCACTCACATCTTCCCGTATCCCAAAGGATGTGCCCGCCTGATTTTACGGTTATCTGATAAGCGCTCTGCAGTACATTTTTCTCATCGCTTTGCAGCTCCCAGCTAAAAAGCGGATTTTTGCTGTCTATTCCCAGCGGATTTTTCCGATGGTCACATTTCAAATTATTTACTATTAATCCCATATTACCTTCCTCTCTGCGGCATCCGGATGATGCCGCACCTGCTTGCGTGCGGATTCTGTATTATACCGTCCCTGCTTCCCTGCGGACTGCCCTCTTTCTTCTGTATTCCGCGATATTGCCTGCATTTCCCGAGATCCCCAGAACAGCCAGGAGGAATACTCCCAATACGATATTCTGCAGATTATCAGTCAGCCCTAATGCGATAAATCCGTTAAAAATGATGGATATCGTAAGCTCCCCTATAAAGATCATCAGCGGCATATTGTCCACCAGCTTTAACAGCTGCATTCCGATCAGTACACCCATCATAGGCTTGAACACCATGGACATACTCACCATGCCGATAGCTACTGTCACCTGGCCTGAATAGCAGCTCTGTACTACCGCGCCAAAGGCACAGAAAATACCACTGAGCGCAAATGCCGTAAACTTTAATTTGCCAGTATTCACACCCATATTCTTCAGCATCACTTCGTCGTTCCCGCAGGCCATGATCCTGCATCCTGTACTTGTCTTATACTGGATAAAATAATAGATAAGAGAAGCAATGATTATAATGATCAGATTTTTTGGCCATTCTCCAAATGCTGCTATCTCATTGCTGATCTTCACCGCACCTGTCAGTCCGCCGATCTCCGCCAGCTTATATGAGACTACTTCCATGACAAGTACCACGCCCATAGACACCACCATGGAAGGGATACGAAGGAGCCTGTATAAAAATGCAATGATGATCCCGCCCACAAACGCGCCTGCAATACAGCCAATAAGGAAACCCGCAAGGCCAAACCACTGAGCCATCAGCGCGCCGACTGCAGAACCCAGGATCACCCGCGCCCCTGCGCTGAAGTCCATGAGACCGCAAAGCATCACCAGAGCCATTGCAAGTCCCAGTATGGTCGGGATAATACTCTGGCTTATGACAATCTGGAGCGTATGTATTCCGAACCCTTCACATATCAGGGAAAAGAATAAAAACAACAAAACCGGGAGGGCAAATATTCCCACACTGCTGATTGCTTTTTTCTTCATAATATTTCCTTTCCGCCCGGGACATTACTGTCCCGGGCCTGTTTTTATAATTCGTAGTTGTCCAGTACAGACTGGAGCCCGCTTTCATCCAATTGGGGATTGTTCCACCTTAACAGGTCTTTAATTTCCTTCTCATCAAAAAATGTGTATTCATTATTGCTGCTGGCCTCTTCATATACTTTGGCCTCCTCTGCATTTGACACTACTGCCATTGCAATGAAATTGCTGCTCTTCCCTTCTTTTTCTCCGCTGATGGGGTATCCCTGGATCGCATTTACCATTTTGATCGCACAGATGTAAGTATCCAGAGCAAAGCTTGGTGTTCCTATAGAGTAGGTCAGCGTACCTGATTCAAACAGATCCGTGATCCCGTCAGGATGATCCACACACACTACCTGTACACCTTTACGCCCAGAGTCCTGTACTGCTTTTACTGTAATCTCCTGCACACCTGTCACTGTAGTTCCCACGCAGAAAACTGCATCCAGTTCAGCATTTGCAGACAGGAAGCTTTCCACGGCATTTGTCACATCTGATGCCTGTGTCAGCCCTCTCGCCTCGCCCACGATCTCAATCCCATACTCTTCACACGCTTTTGCAAGCCCTGCCTCCCTGGCCTCACCTGTGGTGTCACCCTTAATTGTGGTAATGATGGCTATCTTTTTAGCTCCCTGCTTACCAAGATATTCACCCACAAGACGCCCTGTCTCTTCTTCATCCTCGTAACAGTTTCCCACATAATATGGTGAATTTTCACACATTTCTCTTATCTCTTCATCCTCAATTGTCCTCATAGAAATGGCCCAGTACACCTCAGCTTCCTCACAGAGGGAGCAGACAGTAGGAAGTACAGAGTCTGAAGGCGGCACGAACATAAGCCCGTCAACACCTGCAGCGATCTCGCTCTCTACAAAATTCATGGTCCCGTCCGCATCAAAGGTTGATTGATTGTAGACAAAAGTAGCATTCCCGGCAGGGCCTAAGATGTTGTTCATATTATAAGACATCTGATTCTGAAAGGTCATTCCTGTATCTGCCATAGGGATAGCGATCGTGATCTCCTTTAAATCCACATCTGCCGCTGGTTCATCTGCCTTGGCCCCATCTCCTGCATCCGCTGTCTTTTCTGTCTCAGCGCTGTCTTTCGTATCTGCTGCCTTTTCTGCCTCACTGGCCTCCGTACCGCCTTCTGCGACAGACTCTGAGTTTTCCTTTGCTGCCTTTTCTGTGGTTTTCTCTGTCTTTGACTGGCTCCCGGAACTGCATCCGGCCAGCTGGCTTACAGCCACTGCCCCTGCTAATAATACTGCTGTTAACCTTTTCATTTTCAAATCCTCCTTTTATTTAATAACCTTCATGTTTTTACGGTCGAATGAAATAGATATGGCTATGAGGAAGATCAAGCCCTTCACTAACTGCTGTGTGTTTACATTGTACCCCATGATCGTCATCCCTGACGTCAAAAATGCCATAGTCAGGCTTCCAATGATGACTCCGCGGAATTTTGTGGTAGGGCCGCCTGACATGGGCAGTCCTCCAAGAAGGGCTGCATTTAATACATTCATCATCAATGTACTCCCTGTCTGGCTGCTGGCCGTCCCGGTCCTGATCAGGCTGATAAATCCCAGCAGGCCCGCAATAGCCCCCATTGTAAGGAAACCGCACATCTTGTATCTGCCTACATTTATCCCGGTCTGTCTGGCCGCCTCCTCACAGGAGCCGATCAGCTTGCAGGTCTTGCCGTACACGCAGTGTTCAAATGCCATATAGCCCACTGCCAGTCCTCCTGCCAGTATCACCAGCTTCAGAGGAAGGGTGAACCACTTCAGCATGGAAAGCGGCGCCTGCTGTATGCTGTTATTGAGTACGATCAGTACAAGACCGTTGAAAATAAACTGGCCTGCAAGAGTTGTAATAAAAGCATCCACATGGGCTTTTACATGTATCAGCCCAAGCACTCCTGATAATATCATTCCGGTAAGTATAGCAGCCGGTATCGCCAGGAGTGGATTGATCTTTGCAGCCAGGCAGGCCGCTGCACAGCTTACCGCCATATTGGCGCCTATTGAAAAATCCAGAATACCCATGGCAAACATAAAAGCGTACCCTGTAGCCCCGATAATAATGTACAGGCCGTCATTTAAGACTGCCTTCAGGTTCTTCCCGGTAAAAAGGCGTCCCCCTGTTGATACTTCAAAGAAAATCAGAACAGCTATCAGACCCAGAAATGGAAAAATGGTCTGGAAATCTGTTTTTTTAAGTTTCTGCAATATTTTAGACAATTTTCCCGCCTCCTACACCATATAATCTATCAGTAAGGTTTCTGTCAGCCCATCTTCCCGCTTAAATTCACCGCTGATACGTCCGTCTTTAAGTATGATAGTCCTGTCGCTCATCCCTATGACCTCAG
The DNA here is from genome assembly GCA_003148945.1 of Murimonas intestini. Taxonomy (GTDB): domain Bacteria; phylum Bacillota; class Clostridia; order Lachnospirales; family Lachnospiraceae; genus Murimonas; species Murimonas intestini. The sequence goes on from QGGY01000007.1 coordinate 170,010, forward strand.
GCAGTTCCTCTGAGATCAGGATAATACTTTTGCCCTGGCTCCGGAGTTCTTCCATCAGGGCATAGATATTTGACTTGACGCCAATATCGATACCTCTTGTGGGGCAGTCCAGAATAAAAATATCAGCTCCGAAGCCCAGCCACTTTGCAAGCGCCACCTTCTGTTTATTTCCGCCTGACAGTTCCATAACATACTGATACAGCCCCTGCATCTTTATTTCCAGTTCGCCGGCCCATCTGTCCACAAACGCATCCTGTGCTTTTGGCCATAGAAACGGACCCTGGCTCAATTTATTGTAAGAAGCGCAGCAGATATTGTCCCGGATACTGGAAGCCACCATAAGCGACTCCTGATCCCTGTTCTTAGAAATATAAGCAATCTTCCTTCCCATAGCATCTCTTGGGCTGGCGATGATACTGCCGTCCCCCGCCAGCACCCGGCCCAGGTCCGGTTCTATATTGCCGAATGCCACACTGCCCAGGATATGCATTCCACAGTCCGCCAGCCCGCCGAAGCCAAGTATTTCACCTTTGTGGAGTTCAAATGTAATATCCTTAAGTTCCCTGGCACTGACATGATCCATAGAGAGTACGACCTCTTTATTCTTGCTCGATTCGCAGTCGCTGCGGTAATAATTTTCTGCCACTTCTCTGCCTACCATCAGCTTTCTGATCATGCCGGCGTCAAACTTTTCTTTTTCAAGGGTATCTATGTATACTCCATCCCTGAGTATGGTCAGTGTGTCGCATATTTCCATCAGCTCATCGATATCATGTGAAATAAAAATAACAGATTTCCCTTCCTTTTTCATCTTTTTCATGATCTCATACAGGATATCTCTGCCATTTCTGCTGAGTGCTGTCGTTGTCTCGTCTACGATCAGGATCTTAGGCTTCATGTACATGGCCCTGGCTACTTCCACTAATTTCCTGTCCTCAAAATTCAGCGCCCCCAGCGGCATTGAGGCCCTGATATAATCTGCGCCTACCGCGTCCAATGCCTCCTGTGCCGCCCTGTTCATAGCCCGGTTATCCAGAATCCCTTTTTTACAGAAAAGGTTCTCCTTCCCCACAAATATGTTTTTGGCTACTGTAAGCGCGTCAAAGGTCCCTTTTTCCTGTAATATCATGCAGATGCCTTTTTCATTAGCCTCCATGGTATCAGACGGTTCATAAGGCTGACCCTCCAGATACATCTTTCCCGAATCTGCCGGCTGTATGGCTGCGACAATAGAAGTCAGAGTCGATTTCCCTGAACCATTCTCCCCGATCAGACCCAGAATCTGGCCCCTTCTCAGTTCAATGCCGACACCCTTCAGCGCTTTTGTTATGCCAAAGCTTTTATACATTTCTTCTGTCTTTAATAAAAGCCCCTGCTCTCCCAAATATATTCCTCCTTTCCTGTAGCTCCCATCATTGTTTTGCTCTTGTCTCAGATTCTAACAAAACATTTTTTTAAATCCTATACAGCAATTCCTCTATTTTGTTAGAAATCCCAATGTCTTTCTGTAGGAGCGTTGATTTTTCAGATAATGTTTACTATACTTTCTTTAATACGATAAGGGAGGAATATGGATGGAACCTATATCCGTGATAATTGCAGATGATGACAGGCTTGTGCTGCAGGACTTAAAGCAGCTGGTAGATTGGAAACAGCTTGGATTCTGTATTGCCGCCACCGCTAAAAATGGGGAGCAGGCTCTTAAATACGTTAAAAAATACCAGCCCGGCCTTCTGATTACAGATATCATTATGCCCGGCATGTCCGGCCTGGAACTGATCCTGAAAGTCCGCGAGGCCTCACCTGATATACAGATCATGATCATTTCTTCCTATGATGAATTCGATTATGCAAAAAAAGCTATCAAGCTCGGGGTTTCCGACTACATCTTGAAAAATGAAATCACCGCTGCTTCTTTTACTGAAAAGCTCATTGCTCTGGCTGCCTCCATACGCGAATCTTCAAAAATCAATGGGGCTGTCCTGTCCCAGGAGCTGAATGCATATTTTGCAGGTTCTGCTGAATCGGAGCTTAACAGTACGGGATTCGATGCAGTATCTGCTGCTGCACCCGATACTGCATTTGATGCTGCATCCGGAAATTTGAAATACCTTGAAAAGGAGAGGTATTATTTCTTTATACTGGGACAGTCCACGCCCTTTTTGCTGGATGTAACACGCTCCAATGAATTGTTTACTTCATCTGTAAACTATCTGATATCACTGACACGGCAGATTGACAGCTTTCCCATCTCTCTTGTCTTTACGAATGAAAAATTTGTACTTTTAGGTATCCGTATAGAAAGCTCCAGCACAGAGCGCAGTTTTTTGCTGTCATCTATAAGCCGCCGCATCTTCACCCTGATAAACGGTCGCAGCCCCAGGCCATGTATGCTGGTGTATACAGGATGCCGCCAGACGATCCGGGAATTCAGGAAACTGTATACACAGGTTCTTCCCATACTCCGGTTTTATTCTATGTTCTGTCCGGGACAGCCCGTTCCCATAGAAGAACTGAAACAGAAACACTGTATACAGGCGGGCAGGCAGTTTCCTTTTCAGCATTTAGATTCCTCCCCTGACAATCTGGAGAAAAATATTATGGAAATAAAGACATTTCTGGTCTCCTGCAATGATGCTCTTGACCTGCCTTCTATTATGAACTTTTATATTGGTTTCTGCAGACACATGGAAACTTTAAGGGAATGCAGTCTTGATTTTCTAGATCCGAATTATTTTATTTCATTTGAAGATATGCTCAAGTGGATTTTTAATACTTATGAGAAATGCCTGGTTGCTTTACGTGACGGTAAGTCCGCCCGTTATTCGCTCCCTGTAAAAAATTCTATAGATTATATGGAAAAGAACTATTCAGATTACACATTGAACGCAGAAATGATCTCAGAACATGCTGCCCTCAGCTCCGGCAGGCTAGGCGTCCTCTTCAAGCAAGAGACTCAACAGACGATCAATGAATACCTGACACATCTGAGGATCAGCCACGCTATCTGGCTCCTGGCCAACACAAACCTCAAGATATATGAAATATCTGAAAAATGCGGCTACAGGTCTTCCCAGTATTTCAGCCAGGTCTTTTACCAGCATACAGGCAGAAGGCCCATCGATTACCGCAAACTGCCGTCAAAGTAGTATATGAAAGGAGACGCCCGGCTATGCAGCACCCCCCTTCCCTCTTACGTTCTAAAATTGCAGCCCGCATCAGCAGGAAACTGGCATTCATCTATACTGCCATTTACCTTCTTCTGCTGCTTTCTCTTCTCGCTGTCCTGACTCCAATCCTTTACCGGGACGCAGTTAAGCGGGAAACACAGCTGCACTCTATTTTCACAGAAGAGTATGCCGCCTTACAGACACAGCTCTCAGAAAGTATGAACAGTTTAAGCAACGATTTCTTTCTGCTTCTGGATACATATGTAAAACTGCCTGACGATGCAAGCCGTGCCTTAATTGTACAGGCCCTTTCAAGCTACGCAGCTTCCTACCATAATTACGCAGCTGTTGGGGTAAGTCTTCCCTCCGGAGAGTATATTTCCTCTTTCTATTATACCAATATCCAGCAGAGAGAACTGCTTGACGGCAACGTCCATTACCAGAACCTTCTGTCTACCCACAGCAACAGCTATTATTCGCCTATTTATACCAGCAGGATCTACACGGAAAAAACCACCTATATGGATGCCAATTATGACGACCTGATATATTTTTCAAAAAATTATTCTTACGGCGTGAATACCTACACGCTGACTGTTTTTTATAAAATATCCGAGACCTTACAGAAAAACAATACATTGAACGCCTCCTCTTTCAATAGCTACCTTATTCTGGATAAGTATGATGATGTGATCTATACGACTGACACTGCACTTTCAGAACCGCTCAGGAACTATCTCCTGGAGGATTCCTTTAAGTTCTCATCTTCTGTAGGCAGTTTCCGTTTTCAGAAAGGTCTTTGCTTTTATAAAAGCATTCCCGCCACCGGCTGGCGTGTCTTTTCGTATGTAAGTTTTACACGTATGCTGCAGGACCTTCTGCTCATCCTTGGACTTGTCACCGCCCTGTATCTGATCTCTCCGATCCTGTATAATATCTTTCTCGTCTCTGTTACAAAAAAACAGCTGGCGCCTCTTAAAAACCTGGCCGATACAATGGCCGCCTTTCACGCCGGGGAGGATATCCGTTCAGAAATAAATACGCGGGATGAAATAGAAGATCTAAGCAATGTATTTAATAAGATGGTTGTAGAGATCAACGCACAGGTCAAAGATATAGGCCTGAAAGAACATGAAAACTCTGTAGTCAACTATAAGCTGCTGGCAACCCAGATAGATCCCCACTTTATCTATAATACCATGAACATCATCAATATCATGGCCCGCCAGGGCAATACGTCTGCAATTGTAGAAATCAATACTGCCCTTGTCCGGATACTCAGGGAGCGCCTAAACAGCAAGCTCTCTATCCATGATACGGTTAAAAATGAATATGATACTATGATCCAGTATGAGGTCATTATGAATTACCGCTACCAGCACCAGGTAGAAATCCACTATGATATCGATGATGCCCTTATGGACATGGAAATACCAAAGAACATCCTTCAGCCTCTGGTTGAAAATGCTTTTTATCATGGTTTCGGTGATATGGACATTGTTCTGCATGGCCATATCGATATTATGATCTATGCCATCGAAGAAAATCTGATCATCGAGGTCAGTGACGACGGAAAGGGAATCTCCCCTGAACGCCTTTCCCAGGTCATGGAGCAGGATTACAGCATTTATAAGGATAAAAAGCCCCACATAGGAGTTAATAATATCCGCCAGCGTCTTAACTATATTTATCAGGGTAATTACCAGATGGAGATCCACAGTACAGAAGGCCTTGGGACCACGGTTATTATAACGATCCCAAAGCAAATGCCGGCGGAATTTACTTCCGCCTGACACCACTGTTCAAAATTCCGAGCTGAAATCCACATACCAGCGTTTCCTGTGGAAGTGTTCTCCCTCGTATTTGCGCAGGCCTAAACTGAATTTGAAGCTTTCTGTCCTTCTCAAAAGCTTGAGTACAATTTCATTTTTTCCTTTTAGCAAACGGTGATGGATATTCCTTTCTTCTGCAGAACCTCCAGCCACAAAAGCTGTAAATCTAAATCATCATTCGGCAGATCTGTCCGGATCACCTCACTGTAATGCTCATACGGAATCAGTTTTTTTATCCCTTCGACCGGCGCCCCCGCTGCCCCGCCCAGACATTTTCCTATCCAACCTCCAAGAACCTTGTCAAAATACTCCTGATATATCAGATTCATAGTTAGCTCTCCTTCTTAATCGATTATGCACAGGTATTTGATACCTGATTTTACATGACACGCGCCTTACGTTCCGCCATAATCAGTGCCATATTTTCCCGAAAAATAATTCATAAGCGCAATTGCCGATTTTGTAATAGGCTTGTGAATTCTGGATTTACTTCCCTCCATGCCTTTGCAGTAAATCTAAAAATTCTTTACTGCATCCGCAGATATAAAAACAAAGAATCATCAGAACCAGCAATTTACTGGAACTGGTGATTCTTAATTAAGAAGTTTTTTTACAGCCTCTCTTCATCAATGACTATTTGTTTTTTTAGCGTTCCCATTCCTCTTCCGGTTGCACGGCTTCCTGCTCCATCATGCGGTGCATTTCAATAGTATTGTTGCAGAACTTCAATAGCATCGGAATATCCTCCACCGCCGTTTCCCAAACACGATCAATGTCCATTGCACCATAATTGTGTGCAAACAAGTTACGCATCCCCTTAATCGCTGGCCAATAAATGGTTGCTTTCGTCGCTTCCCGGAAGTCCTCCGGCAAGTGTCCTGTCAGCTCACCTATCTGGAGAAGACTCATACAAATGGAGTTACGGAAATCTTTATCCATTTCAAAAACTGCTTTGTCTTTTCCGAACCGTTCAAGTGTTTCCTGCACATCAATACAGTAATGACGAATATGTTCTAAAATATCAGCTGTTTTTTTCTTCATATATCAGCTTCTCGTCCTCCCTGATATGTTTTTTAAAATTTTCTGTATGTTCTGCGTTGGCACGGTGATTCAGCGCCTCCGTGGTAACTAAGTCCACCGGCTTATGCAACGCCTCCGTTAAATCGCTGTACAATCCACCGAGCCCGAACATACTCCGTATCCGCCCGCCGTCAATACGCAAATCAATATCACTCTCAGGCAGTGCGTCACCACGGGCATAAGAGCCAAACAGATAGGCTCTGCTGACACCATATTTTTCAAGAATCGGCGCAATAATCCTGCTAATCTCGCTTACCGCATAAATCCTATCCATTCTCTCACTCCTCTCCGGTAAAACTCAATGCTATATTTATATTATAGCATTGGCAGTTTTCTATTGCAATAACCGCATTTCGTGGATTTTCACTGAAAATCCCGAGTTTTGCCAAACTCCTTAAACTGCAGCTTCAGCTCAGCCTTTTACGCTTCCCATAACAAGCCCGGCCGTAAAATACTTCTGCAGGAACGGATAAATGATCAGCAGCGGGATCATGGAAATAAACAGCTGTGCGGCTCTTAGATTCTGTCCGCTCACGGCCATTCGTTCAATAATGCTCTGCATGTTATTGCTGTTTAGAAGTACCTGGTCTGATGACTGCAGGACATTCTGCAGATAAGTCTGAAGCGGATAATTGCTTGTACTGTTCATATAGATCCGCCCGTCCATCCAGGAATTCCAGTGCCCCATAAATGTAAACAAAGTAATGGTGGCAATGGAGGGCTTTGCCAATGGCAGATAGAGCTTCCACAGTATAGTGTGCTGCTTTGCGCCGTCCACAAGTGCAGACTCTTCGATCTCCCGCGGGATTCCTCTGAAGAAATTCATCATCAGCACAATATTGAATACATTCACACCCATGGGCAGCACCAGCGCCCAGATGGTATCCATCATTTTTAAGTCCTTGATCAGCAGATAGGTGGGCACCAGGCCTGCATTAAAGATCATTACAAACATAAACAGCCACATATATATCTTTCTGGCCGGAAAATACTGCTCCTCCTTAGAAAGGGGGTAGGCAGCCAGGATAGTCAGGAGCAGCCCCAGGGGTACGCCAACAGCCAGCCTTGTGATGGTAACACCAAAAGCTCTCCAGAACATGCTATTTTGCATTACATATTTATACGCAGCCAGTGTAAAACCCTTCGGGATCAGCGTGACCATGTTTGAATCCGTATAGGAGGCCCCGCTGAAGGACAGCGCCAAAATATGTATGAGAGGGACAAGACATGACAGCATCATGAATATTATGATTATGTAGTTAATTATATTGAAGACCAACCTGCCTTTTGATTTATATTCTTTCATCCCCATCCCCCTTAGAATACCCTGTAGCCTGCAAATTTGTCTGCCAGTTTATTGGAACCTGCAATCAATATGATAGATACCACGGATTTGAACAGACCTACAGCTGTGCTGAAGGAATACTGCTGCTGCTGTATACCCAGCCTGTAAACTAAGGTATCTATAATGTCTCCGCTCTCATAGACAGACACATTGTAGAGGTTAAATACCTGGTCAAATCCTGCGTTTAATATATTTCCAATGGAGAGGATAGTCATCAGCACGATAAACATGGATATCCCCGGAAGAGTAATATGCAGTGTCTGTTTCCACCGGCCAGCGCCGTCGATGGCTGCCGCCTCGTACAGCGCCGGATCTATATTTGTCAGGGCTGCCAGATAGACTATTGTATTGTAGCCAAAATTTTTCCATACATCACTGACTGTCAGTGTCCACCTGAATGTGTCGTTGCTTCCTAAAAAGAAAACAGGTTCATGTCCAAAAGCTTCTATTATCCTGTTTACCAGCCCTCCGTCTGTCCTGAGTATATTCGTCAATATGCCTGCCAGGATGATCCATGAGAGGAAATAGGGCAGATATGTGATAGTCTGAGTCATCTTTTTAAACCATTTTACCCTTATCTCATTGAGCATCAGGGCAAAGGTGATGGGCACCGCCAGATTGCCGATTATTTTCATAAATGCGATAATCAGTGTGTTCCTCAGCGCTCTGAGTGTATCATCGGTAATAAACATTTTTTCAAAGTGCTTCAGGCCCACCCAGGGCGAGTCTGCTATCCCCAGCCCTGGTTTATAGTCTTTAAAGGCAATGCTGAATCCTGTTATCATGGGAATATAATTAAAAATAATAATACACAGAAGAGGGATCCAGACCATCAGATGAAACATCATCTGATCCGATGTCATTTTTTTCTTTTTTCTCATTTTCTTATCGCCTCTCGTATCTGACTATATTTAATTGCCCTTTGATGCCTGGTACCAGGCATCCGCCTCCTCTGTGATCTCTGCTCCGCCCAGGGCGCTCCATTGTTCAAGGAATTCATCATAGTAATCCACGCTCTTGTTCCCTGTAATGATATCCACCATTGTTTCCTTTGCAAGTGTGATCAGGCTTGTTGTACACTCATTCATCTTTTCTGTAGCCGTAGTGTCATACGCGGAATACAAATAATTATCCATGTCATCCATCTCATGAAGTGTCTGGTAGGCACAATGCTCATTTCCCCACACGGACCAGTAGAGGATTCCTGCCTCATAAGCCGCCAGCTCTTCTTCGTTAAGCTCATCTCTCCTGTCCCTATTGTCGTAATACTGCATCATCGCCTTGTAATCCCGGAGGTTCTCAGCGCTGAGTCCTGTTGTCTCCCCTGTTTTAAACGCATTCTGAAGCAGATCATACGCTTTCATATTTTTAGACGCAACTGACATTCCTCCCACACACAGGGTATATCCCGTATATTTTCCCGGAAGTCCATTGTACATCTCATACTCCTCCTGAGTGAGTTTGTCAGGACGGCCGCAGTAATGTGTTCCCAGATTCATCAACTTAAAGAAGGTCTCCATATCATCATACTTGCTGCTCATAACATTAAAAGAATTCGTTGCCGCGGTATAGAAAGCCTGCCCTCTTAATTCCTCAGTCAGTCCCGGGATCGCCGCTGACACAAAATTTGCATCCGGCTGTGTCGCCACTGCATTCTTCCACGGCATTTCAGCCCCATAGAAAATACTGAAGGCCATTCCTACTCTTCCGGCTGACATATCCTGTATGATCTGGTCCTGTCCTGCTGTCACAAAATCCTTTGAGATAATCCCTTCCTCATACATCTTCTGCAGCAGCGTAAGACCCTGCTTCATTTCTTCTGTCTTTGAACCTCCGTATACTGCCTTTCCATCTACATCTATAAATGGGACAATATTTGAAAAATGTCCCGGCTGGGCCCCGAACATTTCAAAAAATGTACCCAGATCTCCAAACTGCTGGAATACATCTTTCCCGTTAACTGCAAGCCCATATGTATCATCTTTTCCGTTCTGGTCCGGGTCATTTTCCTTAAACGCCTTTGCAACTGCATAAAACTCATCTACAGTCCTGGGGATTTCCAGGCCCAGATTATCCAGCCAATCCTGACGTATCCACAAGATAGGCATGCTGTCATTGGGGGATGCAGCCGTTGGCAGCCCGTAAAGCTTTCCGTCTATGGTGGCCGCCTGCAGCGCCCTCCGTCCCGCCTCTGTGTCATAATATTCCTTTATTTCATCGGACGCATACTTTTCAAATCCTTCAGTCAGATCTGCAAAGACTCCCTGTTCAGCCCATTCCTTAAACTGCTTGGAATCCACACTGAACACATCCGGGTAATCACCTGACATGACACACTGTGAAAGCTTCTCTGTATTCTGTGACAGGTCCACCTCATACATTACATCCAGCTTTATTCCATTCTCACGGTACAGGTTCACCCATGTATTATTGTCGGCTGTCTCATCCCCCTGGAACTTAAAAGATGTATCACGTGCCACGCCGATTTTTACTGATCTGAGCTCATCCTCTCCCTTTTCACCTGTATCTGCTGTACCTTCTTCCGCTGCCTCTTCTGATGTCTCCTTCTTTGAAGAACTGTCCTCATCCTTTCCCGGTTTCGTCACCGCACAGGCACACATTGATACTGCCATGCTGCCACATAACAAAACGGCACACACTTTTCTCATTCTTTCTTTCATTTTCCATTCTCCTTCGTCACATTCACTATTTTTTTAATTCTGATAAGATTATTCTAGTCATTATGACCATTCAAAACCATGTGCATTTTTTGTCATATGGTGCATTTTTATAACAGTTGTAACTGTTCATTATGTCTCCGTCATCTTTCTTCCTGCATATTCCCGCCTGTATTCCTGGGGCGTTATACCCAGCTCTCTCCTGAAGGCCCTTGCAAACGCCTGGGGTGAGAGGTAGCCTGATTCCTGGGATATTTCCTGTATGGATTTATCAGTCTCAAGAAGCATCTTTTTTGCACCCTGAAGCTTCTGTTCCATGATATATGCAGACAGCTTCTCTTTTCCGTACTGCCTGAATATCTTCGAAAGATAGGCTGGAGAATAGTGAAACTTTTCCGCAATCAAGGCTGCCGTCAAATCTTCTTTGCTGTGCTCCTTAATATACCCTTTGATCCTCCTGATCAGCTCCTGGTCATGCTGCGGCCCTTCCCCCTCATAACTGATCATCTGTCTGGCCTTTTCTTCAGAAAAGATCTGCTTTACCTACTCAATCTGTTTTTTTGCTGTCTCCACTGATTCTCTTCCGGATCTTTTCTCTTCCAGTACTTCTGCTGCTGACCGGATTGCGCTCTTGATCATATCTTCCTGCTCTGTTTTAACAATGTACCGGCACCTTTTGATCTTGTTTGCCCTGTAAATATAGGAAAACTCCTCATAGGCGGTCAGCAGTATTACTTCTGTGTCAGGCAAATTTTCAGCCGCATATTCAAGCAGTTCAAAGCCATCTGTGACTGGCATCACTATATCAGTCATCAGCAGATCCGGAGCCTGCTGTGCCAGCCTTTTCTTTGCACGTGTCCCTGAGTAAAATACTTCTACCTCACCCATATCTCCCAGTGTTTCCCTCACCAGATCCCCCACATAATCTGCTATTTCCGCTTCATCGTCCACCACCATGATTTTCCACCTGTTCATATACCTTTCCTCCGTCCAGTTCCGCTATCGCCTGCAATGCCCCCTGCTCTGTCCTCACATACAAAAGCTTGTATTCTTCCCCGTAAAATAACTTGATCCTCCTGTTGGTATTGACAGTTGATGTGATTTCCCCATCTTCCGGAGGATTTTGTATTCTCTCATTCATTTCAGCAACTTCCTCACAGGTGATATCAATCCCTGTCTCTTCAACAACCACACTTACTTTTGACTCATTCCGCAGGAAAAACATTCTCACTTTCCCATTTTCTTCTATCTTTTCCATCCCGTATTTAACCGCATTTTCTACAAGGGGCTGAAGAAGCAGCCGGGGTACGGGAAGATTTCTGATATCCTCAGGGCATGGTTCCAGTTCAAATTCAAATCTGTTTGAAAAGCGTTCACTTTGTATATTCATATATGTACTGATACAGCCGCATTCTTCCTCCAGCGGGATCACATCCCTCTTATTCCTGTTCATGAACCTGAAATAATCACTTAAAAGCCCTGCCATCTTCTCCGCGCCGGCCTGGTCACCTCTCCTGATCCTGATCTTTATAAGGAGCAGAGTGTTATACAGAAAATGTGGGTTGATCTGAGCCTGCAGCTGTTTTAGCTGCTCCCTCTGCAAGTCGATCTTCATCAGATAATTATCCCGGATATTTTTATTGAGACGCATACTCATTTCATTAAAGCCTGTATACAGAACATCAAACTCATCCTGAGAATGGGCCCTGATCAATACCTCCTCCTGGCCGTCCTTCATAGTGCGGAAGGCATTCGTCAGCAGCAGGACAGGCTTCTTGATATACTTCCTCACATATAAAAAGAAGCAAAAAAGCACCAGGGCATTGACCAGGATCATTACAGGTATGAGATGATAGCTCTCCCTTGTCTTTTCAAATACATCATCATAGGACCGGCAGGTTATCACATCTATCCTGTGATTGTAATCCCCTGCCCGGGAACAGAAAAACTTCTCCCTGCCTACAGTGATTTCGAAAGTATCGCTCCCGCTGTCCTCTTTAGATGCCTGGTATGTCTCAAGTAATTTCTCCAGTTTTTCTTCATTGTCGATATTGTTAAGAAGCACCCTGCCTTCTATCAATATGATAGCCTGTGCCGCCCCGTCATCACACAGCTTGTCCAAAAGCTCCTGAAATTTATATCCTGAGATAGTCATTCTGCTGACAGAGCGAATATGGCTCCTGACCGTCCCCTGGGAGAGATCTCCTATATACATCTGCACATTTCCGTGGTCCACTATCAGTTTATTAGGGTTCGCAAAATAATCGTCAACAGAATCAAAATCCTCCTGATTCATATCCGCCCAATAATTACTGTGGATGCACACATCCCTCTGTGTGAGATATATGCGCAGGTCTGAAACAAACCATTCCATAAAGCGGTACCACTGCATCCTGTCCTGGATCTTTACTATTTTTTCTGATCTCTCATATGAATCATAATAGTCCCACATATCTGAGAGCAACGAAAGATTCGTGGTGCTGAACATCTCAAGCACATTGTATTCCACTTCCTCTATTTTGCCGTAAAAACTGTCAAAGATCTGGGAATCTCTTGTATATGCAGCCTCTGACAAACTCTGAATTGTCTCCTTCTGAAATGTCCTGTACAGATGACCAAACAAAAGTACAGTGGGAAGCAGTGTAAAAAGAGAGATACACATAAGCTTAAACACAATACTCCGATACCAGGGACACTTTTTATTTTCTGGTATTTCTCTTCCCTCCATAAATCCCCTCCTGATATTTCTATAATGCCAAAAAACACACAGAAGATAATGTATTTTCTGTGTGCTTTTCCATTTTTACAGAGCCTGGTCCGGCTCATTAAGTTTCTGCAGCCACTCTGCGATAAGTGCGTCCGTTACAGTACTGTCAGTCCTTTTTATAGTCTGCATAGTGTTCAAAGCCCCAAAGGCCTGCGTTGTTGGATTTTCATCCCTGCAGAGCTCCAGCAGCAGTTTCGTATGGGGATGGCCTTCAAACAGCCTGGCCAGCTGTTCTTCTTTTCCATATAGTGTCATCATGTCTTTCAGAGTTGTCTCGTCTGTGATCCTGTCAGCCATTCCCTCTGCCTTGCGCAGTATCTCTCCCTGCAGTCGGATATCCCTGGAAGAGCTTCCGATCTCTATGGCATATGCTCCGCCCTCAGTCACCCAGCCACCTTTCCCGGGATCGTACACCTGATATGCATCCTGTTCCAGCCAGAAATCCACCTGCCTGCTCTCCCCCGGACAAAGACTTATCTTCTGGAATTGACAGAGTTCCCGGACAGGACAGCTAAACAGACTGCCGGGTTTCCTTATGTACAGCTGCACGACTTCTTTTCCCTCTCGTTTTCCAGTATTCTCTACCTTAAGGGATATCTTGTCTTTTCCGCCATCCCGGGTGATCTGAAGATCATCATAGGAGAATGTAGTATAAGACAGACCATATCCAAAAGGGAACGCCACCTCCATCTCCCTCTTATCATAATAGCGGTATCCCACATAAATACCTTCAGCGTAGACCACTTCCTTCTGCCCGCCTGGAAAATTCAGATAACATGGGGTATCCTGCAGCTTCACCGGCATAGTCTCAGCCAGCTTTCCGCTGGGGTTTACTCTCCCGAACAGCACATCTGCTGCCGCAGCCCCGCCAGCCTCACCTGGCAGATACGCATCCAGTATGCCCTTCACGTCTTTTCTCCAGGGCATCTCTACAGGGGCACCATGGAATATAACCACAACAGTGTTGGGATTTATCCGCACTATCATGTCCAGCAGCTCTTCCTGGCATTTGGGCAGCTTCATATGCACCCTGTCATAGCCCTCAGACTCATAAGATTCCGGAAGCCCCAGACAGAGCAGGACTTTACTGCACTCTGCCGCTGTCCGGACAGCCTCTTCCATCCATTCAGGTTCTGAATAATCTTCCTCATAGCCTTTGACGTACACTGCTTTTGGGCACAGCTCTTTCACTGACTCGTATACTTCATCCAGCCTGTATTCTTCCACATGGGCGCTTCCGCCGCCCTGGAATCTGAGTTTCCCAGCCATGCCGCCGATAACTGCCACGGATTCTCCTCTGTCCAGCGGAAGTATATTATCTTCGTTTTTAAGAAGCACCATACTTTCTTCAGCTGCTTTTTTTGCAAACAGGTGATGCTCCTCCGGGTCAAAACGTTCTTTTCTGGAATTATTCTCACACATGAGGCAGAGCTGTATTGTATTTCTCACCGCCCTGTCCAGATCCTTCTCCGTCATCTTTCCTGCAGCGATCAGATCTTTTACCTCTTCTGCAAGGCGTTCAGCACTCTGTCCATTCAGCAGGAGGTTTAAGCCGTTTTTAACTGACTTTTCCAAATGCAGGGCAGCATCGCAGTCTGTGACCACATTCCCCTGATAATTCCAATCCTCCCTGAGCACATGCTTTAATGTCACTTCATTCTCAGCGCCGTATTCCCCATTGATTTTATTATAAGCTGTCATGACCATATATGGTTTTCCAGCCCGTACAGGTTTTTCAAATGCTTTCAGGTAAATCTCATGGAGGGCACGGATATCTATCTTTTCGTCAATTGACATCCTCCTGGTCTCCTGATTGTTGGCAGCATAATGCTTCACACATGCTCCCACCCCTTCAGCCTGGAGCCCTGCCACATATTCAGCAGCCAGCTCCCCAGTCAGAACCGGGTCCTCCGAATAATACTCGAAATTCCTGCCGCACAGCGGGCTTCGTTTAATATTACAGCCCGGTCCAAACAATACATCAATTCCTTCTGTCTGCGCCTCCACTCCCAGATAATGCCCAAGCTCCCTCATCAGTTCCCTGTCCCAGGAGCATGCATATGTGCTGGCAGACGGATAACATATCAGAGGAATGCTCTGCTCATCTGCCTCTTTCCTCCGCCTTATTCCCGAAGGTCCATCTGCCACCCAGAAACTTCTCAGGCCATATTCCTCCATATCCCGCTGCTCAATCAGCCCCTGGGACAATAACGCCGCTTTCTCTTCCAGTGTCAGACTGGAAAGTATTTTTTCTGCTTCACCCATAACATCTCTCACTGCTTTTCCTCCTTGGCTGCCCTTTTTCTGTATTGTAGCCTTTTAAGGAATCAAAATCCATGAGCAGTTTTTGTTACATGGTGCAGTTTTTGTGTACTATTTCCAGCCACTCCTTTTCTTTGAATCCCGTCAGTACAAAATCATCTCCCACAAGCACAGGACGTTTTACCAGCATTCCGTCAGATGCCAGCAGTTCAAGCTGCTCATCTTCACTCATAGCCGGAAGCTTTTCCTTTAAGTTCATCTCTTTATACTTCCTGCCGCTGGTGTTAAAAAACTTTTTCAGCGGCAGTGAACCCTTTTTAATCCACTCTTCCAGCTCCTCCCTTGTGGGATTCTGCTCTACAATATATCTTTTTTCAAATTCTGCACCACTGCTCTCCAGCCATTTTCTGGCCTTCTGGCATGTGCTGCACTTTGGATATTCAATAAACAGCATTCTTTTTTCCTTTCTCTTCTAACATAAAAGCAGAGGAACCGGTGCAGATCATAATCCGCCCCTGGCATCCTCTGCCCTTACATGCTTGTTTTATTAAACCGGGCTCAATTCCCCGAATAAAGTCATATGGAATGTCTCATATACTGAACAGATCTTGTCTGCCATACATACGATCACGGTTTCCCTGTAACGCGGCGGTATCAGTGTCAGCGGAAACATATGCTTCCTTATGACATCCTTCTCGATATCCGTCAGATTAAAATCCTCACACGCATTGATCAGCGCTTTGCCTGGATGAGTAAATCCATGCAGGCTGTGACCGGCATCCTTTTCATGCCAGTCATATAAGAAATAGTCATGGAGCAGCGCCCCTCTGATCAGCTCTTCTAAATGTACCTTCAGGTCATATTTCAATACCATCCAGTAGCTTAAGTATGCCACTGCCAGGCTATGCTGATAAACAGTTGTGTCTCCATGCTGAATATATTCTTCTAACTGTGAATATCTCCCTTTTCCGACCACTTCCTTCACAAGTTCAAAAAATCTTTCTTCATCTTCTGGCTTCATTTTTCTTTCAACTGCCACTTTTTTTGAATTCCCCCTCTCGGAATAATCTCTGATATTTGCCTCAAAATGCTCCGGCTCCCCTTCAGCCGGCCTGTCTATACAGCCTGCGGCATCTCTCTGGTCACTTTTAGTATATCACGGGAAACGGGAAATGCAATCATTGTCTTATATTTAACAAAAATTACTAACTTTTCAGTACTCCGCAATTACATTTCCTGCCAGGCAAACTGTGAATTATACAGCTGCTTATAATAACCGTTTTCGGACATCAGTTCTTCGTGGGTTCCCACTTCTTCTATATTTCCTTCTCTGAGTACCATGATCTTATCTGCATTCTTAATTGTAGACAGTCTATGGGCAATGACGAAGCTGGTCCTGCCTTCCATCACTTTGTGCATGGCATTCTGGAGCATCTTTTCCAGCCTTGTATCCACTGACGAAGTAGCTTCGTCCAGTATGAGTATCTTCGGATCCTTCAGGATTGCCCTGGCTATTGTCAGCAGCTGTTTTTCTCCCTGTGAGATATTGTTGCCTTCCTCATTGATCATCATGTTATAGCCGCCCGGCAGGGTTCTGATAAAATGATGGACATTTGCCATCCTGGCCGCATCGATAACCTCATCTTTTCTTGCCCCCAGCCTGCCATACCTGATGTTTTCATAGATAGTTCCTGAAAACAGCCATGTGTCCTGCAGTACCATCCCAAACATGGAACGCAGCTCTTCTCTCTTCATATCCCTGATGTCCACACCGTCCACCAGTATCCTGCCGCTGTCTACATCGTAGAAGCGCAGGAGCAGATTGATGATTGTTGTCTTTCCCGCTCCCGTGGGACCTACAATGGCTACCATCTGCCCTGAACTTACATGCATATCCAGATTTTTAATGACTGCCCTGTCTGTATATCCAAATGAGACATCCTCAAATTCCACATTTCCTTTTACATTCCATATATGTCTGGGCGATTCCGCCTCAGCCACCTCTTCTTCGGCATCCAGTATCTCAATGATACGCTTCAGGGCCGCAAATGCTGCCTGTATCTGCGTGGACAGCTGTGATACCTGAGAGAGCGGGTCGTTGACCTGCCAGATGTAGCGGATAAAAGCCTGCAGGTTCCCGACTGTTATAGTCCCGCTGATAACAAAGAAACACCCCATCACAGCTGCCGCCCCGATGCAGAGGTATGTGACAAGAGATATAAGCGGGCTCATAATAGATGACATGAACTGTGCCTTAAATGCATGCTTCTGAAGCGCTCCGTTAATTCCCTTAAACTGTTTTTCCGCCTCTTCCTGCCTGCCGTAGAGCAGCAGTTCATTATACCCGCTGTACAGCTCTGTTATGGTGCCGTTAAGCTCCCCAAGCGCATCCTGCTGGGCCTTGAACTGTCCCTGGCTCTTCTTTACCACTCCCTGGCTGATCAGTATGCTCAAGGGGATGATCGCCACGCCCAGCCATGCCATCACAGGCTGGATGGCAAACATCATGACAAGAGCCAGGATGATTGTCATAATTCCTCTTATCACCTCTGTAAAACTCTGCTGAAGTGCATTAGACACAGCTTCAATATCATTCGTCAGACGGCTCAGTGTATCTCCGAAGCTGTGTGTATCGAAATATTTCACCGGCAGCCTTCTTATCTTATCCTGTACTGCATTCCTCATGTCGTGCATGGCATTCTGGATAGAGTCAGTCAGGAAAAAGCTGGCAAATACCTGGGATAATGTCTTGATCAGATAAATGATCAAAAGTACTATTAAAATTCGTATGACAATATCAAAATGCACTCCTGCGCCTTCTGCCTTTGCCGCCATTTCCCCTGCATCCTTTGCAAGCTGAGTGGTGATCATACCTTCCACGCTGGGAGCAATTGTCATTGCAGCCACACTGACCACCACCATCAGGACTGCTCCAAAAAATTTTCCTTTATATGGTGCGATAAATGGCGATAATTTTTTTATCATTTTTATAAAATCTGCAATTTTCCTACGCATGGGCAAGTTCCTCCTCACTCAGCTGTGAAGCCGCGATTTCACGGTATATAGGACAGCTCTTTAGAAGCTCCCTGTGGGTTCCGGTTCCCACTACACTGCCCTCATCGAGAACAAGGATCTTATCTGCGTCCATTATGCTGGAGACTCTCTGGGCCACTATCATTACCACAGCCTCCCCTGTCTCCTTTCGAAGGGCACGCCTCACAGCTGCATCCGTCTTAAAATCAAGAGCAGAAAAAGAATCGTCAAAGATATATACATCCGGTTTTCTCACCAGCGCCCTGGCTATAGACAGCCTCTGGCGCTGTCCTCCTGATACGTTTGTGGCATTCTCAGTTATCTGTTCCTCAAAGCCTCCCTTTTCCATGATAAAATCATAGGCCTGGGCCGTCTTTGCCGCATGTATGATCTCTTCCATAGAGGCATCCTTTTTCCCGATCCTGATATTATCTGCAATAGAGCCCATAAAAAGCATGGCCTTCTGGGGAATGAAGCCGATAGCGCTTCTTAATCCCTGCAGTTCATAATCCCGGATATCTTCCCCGTTGATCGTGATCTTTCCTGCACTCACATCATATGACCTGGGGATCAGATTGATCAATGTACTCTTGCCTGAGCCTGTACTTCCGATAAAAGCAACTGTCTCCCCTTTAGATGCAGTAAAGGAAATATTCTTTAAGACAGCCTCCTCCCCGTCAGGATATGCAAAATCCACATGGTCAAAACAGATCTCTTCAATGGGCCTTAAAAGCTTTTTTCCGCTTCCGTCATTTTTGATCACTGCTTCTGTTTTCAGGACATCTGTGATCCTCCTGGCGCTCACCTGTGCTTTAGGATACATCATGAACACCATACAGAACAGCATAATGGAAAACATCACGTGGAACAGGTAATCCATAAATGCCACCAATTCTCCTATCTGCAGGCTTCCCTTATTGATCATCACACTTGATATCCAGTAGATTATCATACCTGCAATATTCATCAGCAGGAAAAAGGCAGGCTGTGTCACTGACATCAGCTTAAACAGCTTTTTTGAGTGGCTCATGTAGGACTGGTTTGCCTCATCAAACCGCTTCTTCTCATGGCTGTCATTCGTAAAAGCCCGGATAACCCTGATTCCGCTCAGGTTCTCCCTGGATATCCTGTTGATCCATTCCAAAGATGACTGCTGCCCCTCACTGATTGGCTCTGAACATCTTGCCACAATGACAACACCTGCAATAATGACAGGTATGGTACACAGAATAACCACTGACAGCTCCAGGGAAGCTTTCAGTACAAGGAAAATACTTCCCACCATCATGACCGGGGTCATAAGCGCTGTCCTCAACAGGATGTTTACAAACATCTGTATCTGGAACGCGTCGTTATTAGTTCTGGTGATCAGGGATGATGTTCCGAATTTATTGTACTCGCTGTGTGAAAATCCCTGCGTCTTTTTAAAAATATCGTTTCTCAGATCCCGTGTGATAGATGTGGACAGCCAGGCGCAGCAGTATCCCAGCAGGATAGTTCCGGCCACTCCCAGCAGTGATATAGCCAGGATGACTCCTCCCATCTTCCATATGTAGGCTCCGTCCTGCGCTGCCACACCATTGTCGATCATGACCGCCACAATAGTTGGAATTCCCAGCTCTACCAGTGCAAATCCAAAAACGGATATCACATTCACAAGAAACATTTTCTTGTATCTTTTCAAATATTTTAAGATCAGTCTCATTTCTTCCTCCTCTGCCTTGACAAATTGCCGCGGTTATTCTAGTGTAAGGTATAAGGTAACCTTATAGTCAAGAGGAGATTTTATAAAATGCAGAATAAATATTTTACAACAGGAGAATTTGCAAAGCTCTGCCACATAGAAAAACATGTGCTTTTCCATTACGATGAGATCGGCCTGTTCAGCCCTGCCATAACAGGAGATAATGGATACCGCTATTATTCCTGCTACCAGTATGATACTTTTGCAGTCATACGGGCCATGCAGAGTATCGGCATGTCACTGAAGGATATCAAGGTCTACTTAGACCAGAGGAATCCAGAGCTTTTTCTGAAGCTCATAGATGAGAAAAATAAAGATATTGATGAAGAGATAAAACGCCTGAAAGATATTAAACAAATGATAAAACGTCTGAAAGACTATACGAAAGAGGCCATGGATTCCGGCGAAGATATATGCCTCAAATCCCTGCCCGCGGCCCGGCTCCTCTTATCCGAAAATATGGAAAACAAGACAAATGATGACCTGGCTATCTTTATGGATGCATATATGAGATTCTGCGGTTCACACCATGCAGTCTCGCCTGAATTTGTCGGCAATATGATTACTGTAGAAAATCTTCAGAAAGAAAACTATCTGAATTATTCTTATTTATATATGCCTACTGACACCAGAAATAAGTCAGCAGATTTCGCACGAAAGCAAGGCATCTACCTGTACGCCTGCCACCATGGTTATTATGACACTATCCATCAGACTTACAAAAAGATGCTGAAATACGCTGAAGATAACAAAATCCTCCTTGGAAAATTTGCCTATGAAGAATATCTCTTAGCAGATGTCGCCCAGAAGGATATGACCGGTTATGTCACTAAAATTTTGATTGAAACGCGGGAAGATGTGGGCAATGCCCAGTATAACCCAAAGTAAATAACGTAATGTTTCGCTGGGAGTTATACTAGATTTAACCTTTGTATTTTTGAACTATTTCCACATCTGTATCTTCTGGATTGGATCTGATAAGGCTGCAGACTTTCTCAACATAGTCTGCTTTCTGCTCCAGAAGGTCCGCAATCACTGCTGCTTCATAGCCTTTATACAGCATATTCCGCATACACCGGACTAAAGTGTACTCCATGCCTTTCTCAATACCCTTCTCAACGCCCTTCTCAACACCTTCATCAAAAATAAGCTGCGCCACCTTTGTCATCATAATCGCTCCTTTCACATAATCCGCATATTCTTTGTCTATAACTTTATACGCAAACGTAATGATCCCGAGATTCTTATGTTTTAAGGCCTCCGTAAGGAATTTTAATGTAACATCCTTATTCTGATATGCAATCTCACTCATATTGCTATCCTCCTTATATTATAACGTTCACCCTGATTTATTACAACAAAAACTATACACCCTGCATAGGCATCACCCGATTCATGTTTGATTTTAATGGGAAATAAAAGAAAAATAATTGATAAAATATTAAATAAGAGTATTTACATAAAAAGCAGAATGCCTTTCATGAATAGAATATATACAGACTAACAGAATGTGAACGGCCTGTCAAGTATTACTGGTCATGAAACAGCCCTGGCTAAATGCACAGTCCTGTTGAAAGCCGCAGGCCTGCATGATATAATCGTTAGAAAATGATATAAACCATAAGGAGGCTCATATGCAGCAATATCAATTTGAAAAAATATACTCACAAATGCAAAAGGAATTTGGCAGAATAAAGCCAGGGCAGGAAGATGATCATTCTTTCATGCTGATGCCATTAGAAACCAATGCGCTGAAGATAAACCGCAAATACCCCTCTTCAAACAGCCGAAGGCTTAAAGAGGCAACAGCACTCGTTTTATTTGACATAAAAGAACGTTGTACCGGCGAGAAGTATGACCTGTCTTCCTTCAGAAATGAAGACAACCAGCGTCTCGAACAGGCTTTACTTATGGCTTTTGACCCCTTCACAAACGAAGAAGTCATGGCTTCCCTTAAAAGTACAGCCAGCATAGATTTAGAAAACACTGACGACCTGCATAACTTTTACCAGGAACCCGTTATCTGTATCCTCAGAATAAAAGAGTCCATAGATACCTGGGAAAAGAATTTAGGAGCAAATGGTTATTTTGAATTTATAGAAAAATTCATGGGAAATAAAATAACCGACGATAAAATGAACTTTTCTTTTGCAGTTCCCGGTGAAAATTTGTCATAAAAAAAGTGCGTACAACTGCGAAAATTCTGTTATAGGCCAGATGGCTGCTAAGCATGGCCGGCACTTAGCAGCGCTGAAGCTTTCTCCTATTTCTCGTCACAAACCTGAAAAATATAGAATTTCAGATAATACGACTCATCTGCATTCCAGAGTATTGGATGGTCAGACGCCTGCGTGCGGTATTCCACCTGCCGCAGATTTTTATGAGCATTTTTTGCTGCTTCCCTGATTGTCTTTGTAAAAAGCTCAGGATCCATAAAATGTGAGCAGGAACAGGTGGCCAGATATCCTCCGTCCCTGACCAGCTTCATGCCGCGCAGGTTGATCTCCCTGTACCCTTTTACAGCATTTTTGACAGAACTGCGGGATTTTGTGAATGCGGGAGGGTCCAGGATGACCACATCAAACTTTTCTCCCTTTTTCTCAAGCTCCGGAAGGAGTTCAAATACATCTCTGCATATGAATTCCACCCTGTCCTCCAAACCATTGAGCCTGGCGTTTTCCCTGGCCTGACATATACCAAGCTCGGAGGCATCAACGCCCAGCACCCTGGCTGCTCCCGCAATCCCGGCATTTAATGCGAAGGATCCTGTATGTGTGAAACAGTCCAGTACTTTCTTATCCCTGCACAGGCGCTGGATTGCCAGCCGGTTGTATTTCTGGTCCAGGAAAAATCCCGTCTTCTGGCCTTCTTCCACATCCACGATATATTTCACGCCATTTTCTGTGATCTCCACCTTCGTATCAAAGGGTTCAGTGAGGAATCCCTTTGTCCTCTCCATCCCCTCCTTCATCCGCACCTTGGCATCACTTCTCTCATAGATGCCGCGCACATGTATGCCATCTTCCCCAAGCACTTCACAGACAATGTCCAGGATCTGCATCTTCATCCTGTCAATTCCCAGAGCTGTAGATTCCACCACCAACACATCTGAGAATTTATCCACCACCAGACCGGGCAGATAATCTGCCTCTGCAAATATCAAACGGCAGCTGGATGTATCCACAGTAGCCTTGCGGTATTCCCAGGCATCTTTTACTCTCATCCTCAGAAATGCTTCATCAATCACTGCTGCTTTCTTCCTGGACATGATCCTGACCACTATCCTGGATTTTGTATTAATAAAACCATGTCCAAGGAAATAGCCGTCGAAATCTTCTACAGCCACCATATCTCCATCTTCAAATTCTCCTTCTATCCTGTCGATCTCATTGTCAAAGACCCACATTCCGCCTGATTTGAGCAGGCGTCCTTCACCTTTTTTCAGTTTTACTATTGTATTTTCCATATTTCTCCTGTCTTCCATGTTATCTTTTTACATAATTCCCGTCGCACTTTGCGAAGTATAATCCCCTCTATAATGACAGGCGTTCAAATTCCGCCAGCAGGGCCTCAGCCTCGTCCATTGTATTATGCCACCCATATTTCTTTAAGTCTACACACATATCCTGCACACAAATCCCCTCTTTTTTCAGAAGCTTCTGCTGAAGACCGGGATATTCAAAAGCACCAGCACCTGAAAGGATTCCCCTGCTGTTTACGATCCTGTGTGCCGGGATGTCTTCCGCCAACAGGCGGTGGCTGAGCGCGAATCCCACCTGCCTTGCATTCTTTGGTTTTCCGCACAGAAGAGCTATCTGTCCATAAGTGCATACCCTTCCATATGGAATAGAATGGCATACTATCTCCATCCGTTTATAAAAGTCCATCCGTACTCACCTCTGTTCTGCCGTTATTTTAATTAAAGGGATTACCAGGAATTGGCGCTCCCTGAGGACATGTTATATTCTATCATAACTTCTGCAGTTTTTGATATAATTTTATTGCAACTGTTGCAGTAAATGCACAAAACTGCTGAATAGTTACGTTTTATTCTGCTTGACATATGCTCCATATATGATTATAATGAACACTGTTCATATTCATTGTGATATGCAGTCAGCTGCGTTTTGTAATCATATATATGGAGGTGCTCATGAATAAAAACGTAACTTCTAAAGAAGAATTAATTGCCGCCGCCTTAAAGATAGCTGCAAATGAGGGCATACATAAAGTCAGTATTCGCAATATTGCAAATGAATGCTCTATTTCCACAGGAGTCATTTACAATTATTTTCCTACTAAGGCTGATTTGATTTTCTCTATTGTCAGCAGCTTCTGGGATGGCGTAGCCTGTGAACTGTCCGACCTGTCAGCTTCCGGGGGCAGTTTCATTGAATTTACGTCAGCATATTATAATATAATCTACAAAAAAATATCTGCTTTTGAACAGGGCTGGCTGACACAGATGGAAAATCTGCCGGATGATGATAAACGCAGAGGACGGGCATTAGAGACACAGTGTTTCTGTTACCTGAAATCATTGCTGGCTGACGCACTTAAATTGGATACATCTGTTTCCCGGGATATCTGGTCAGAGGATTATCCCATGGAGGAATTTATTGATTTCTTATTCTGGCATATTATGAGTATGCTGCGGGGCAGACAGGAGGATTGCAGCTTTTTCCTTAAAACTATAAAAAGGATCCTGTACAAATAAAATTATTCAAAAAGGAGGATTTGAATTGAAAGTTCAAAGAAATATTTTACTGCTGATTGCAGGCTTTATCTGGTTCATAGCCGGATTCAACATTATGAGGATCGGCATCATAGCCTCTTCAGGCATCTGGCTGTGGTGGATGCTGTGCATAAGCATTGTTGTTTTTCTGCTTTTCCACAACATGGTATTCCGGAAAATGGTGAGGAAACACACAAAACGTATCTTAGACTACCAGGAAGAGCGTCTTCCCTTTTACCGTTTTTTTGACAGACAGGCCTACTGTATCATGATATTTATGATGACCTTTGGTATTGGCCTGAGGGTTTCCGGTCTTGCACCGGATATCTTTATTGCGGTGTTCTACAGCGGGCTTGGGTTTTCTCTGATTATAGCAGGTGTGGGATTTGCACTGCAGTTTTTAAGGTCACGCCGCGCTCCGGAACCTGTTTCATCCCAGCAGAGCCGCTGGATCTGATCAACAGGACAGCAAAATGACTGCTGTTCTAAACACTTACGAAATGAGGTCTTACTATGAGAATTGGAGAAACTATATTTGATGTTCTTTACCTTATAACAGTCATCACCCTCGGCATAAAAATGATAAAATCATCCGCACCCAGAAGCCAGTACTGGCTGTTCGGGCTTATGGCGGTTATCCTCGGCTGCGGAGATGCCTTCCATCTTATCCCCAGAGTCTGGGCTATGTGGGGTCCCGGACTTGACAGTAACTCTGCCGCCGCACCGCTGGGATTTGGCCAGGCTGTCACATCCGTGACCATGACTGCCTTCTATGTCATACTGTTCCATGTCTGGGAGATGAGATACAAAGTAAACAGAAATACAAAACTGCGTGCTGCAGTTTATGGTCTGGCAGTCATCCGCATTGTCCTCTGCCTCTTCCCGCAGAACGACTGGATGAGTACTGATGCACCGCTCAGCTGGGGAATATACCGCAACATTCCATTTGCACTTCTTGGACTTTTAGTCATTCTCCTGTTTTACAGGAAAGCCAAGGAATGTAAGGACGTACATTTCCGTTTTATGTGGCTGGCTGTTGTCCTAAGCTTTGCATGTTACATACCTGTTGTCCTGTTTGCCGGCACTGTTCCTGCTGTAGGCGCTCTCATGCTGCCGAAGACATGCGCCTACGTATGGGTCGTATGGATGGGCTTTTCTGCAATGAAAAAAGGAGACTAAAATCTAATGAAAAAAATGATAAATATAAGTTTTATATACGCACTTGCAGCAATGGCAGGCGGAGTCTTTTACAGAGAATTCACGAAATTTCAGTCCTACACCGGAGTCACAGCGCTTGGAAAAGTACACACCCACCTGTTCATGCTGGGAACTTTTGTATTTCTGGCCGCTGCTCTATTCTACGATAAATGCAGCCTGGAAAACTCTAAAAAATTCAGGATATTCCTGTTCCTTTATAACATCGGCGTGTCCCTCACAGCCATTATGCTGGCTGTCCGCGGCATTACACAAGTACTTGGGACATCCCTGTCTGCGGGAGCCAATGCATCCATCAGCGGTGTGGCTGGCATCGGGCATATCCTGACTGGTGTTGGGTTTATTATGTTCTTTCTGGCGCTGAAGGAAGGGGCAGAGTCCGGTAAATAAATTTTACGAGGTGATCCAATGATTTTATATCACGGAAGCAATACTTCCGGGCTTGGATGTTCTCCCATTAAAAAAAATCCCCTGCGCAAAACTCGGCACAGCGCCTATGTCGGTTATTGACTGTATCACAATACCTGATTGTTACCAGTGGCTGATGGAACAGGAAAAATCCGGGGCTTTTATACTTAAGAAATATAAAGATAAAACGCCTGAACAGTTCAAATTTTTACAGAGACAACTTTTGGATTATCTTTCTGAGAAAAATATGAAAGAAAATCCAACATGCTCCTATGCTAAATTTGTCCAGGCTAAATTTCCTGCAATTTGGGAGGAATATATAAAGCGGGGATAATAAAAAGTGCTGCCGTATTAACCACTTTATATAGTTGTTAATACGGAACAGCACTTTTCTTTTTAATACAATCCCCTAAAACCGGGTTATTTTTTCATGGCCTCAGCCTTCATCTTCTTAAGCCTCTTCATGACATCGTTCCCCCCGCGTCCGAAGTAGTCGTGAAGGAGTTTGAATTCTTCGTACAGCTTCTTGTAAGCCTCTACATTCTCCGGGATCGGTTTATATGTCTTCTCCTCTACTTTGCCCATCACATTGGCAGCATCAAAGATAGAATCATACCCGCCTTTGGCAGCCCCTGCTGCCACGGCGCCAAACATAGCTGCTCCCAGTGCAGGGCTCTGATCAGATGCACCGATAAAGATTTCCTTATTTGTCACATCTGCATAGATCTGCATCATCATCGGGTTCTTTTTAGATATGCCGCCGCATGCATAGAGCTGGTCTACAGGAACACCTGACTCTTCAAATGTCTGGATGATCATGTTCTTGCCATATGCAGTCGCCTCTATCAGAGCGCGGTACATTTCTTCAGGCTTAGTCGTCAGGGTCATGCCCAGCATCATTCCTGTCAGATCCACATCTACCAGGCAGGAGCGGTTGCCGTTCCACCAGTCCAGAGCAAGAAGCCCGCTCTCTCCGATTTTCAGTCTGGAAGCTTTTTCCGTCAACAGCTGGTGGATACTGATTCCACGCTCTTCTGCCTCTTTATAGTAGCTTTCAGGCACACAGTTTTTAACAAACCATTCAAAATGATCTCCTACACAGGACTGGCCGGCCTCATAGCCAAAATATCCCGGAAGTACTCCGTCTTCTACCACTCCGCACATTCCCGGCACGATCTGTTCTTTTTCACTGCACATAATATCACATGTGGAAGTTCCGATGATCATGAGCATCTTATTAGGCTCAGTGATACCTACAGCAGGAACTGCCACATGGGCATCTACATTCCCCACAGCTACGGCTGTTCCCGGGCAGAGTCCCGTTCTGGCAGCCATAGCTTCAGTCAATTCCCCTGCTTTGGCTCCCTGCGGAAGGATGTTCGGTGTAAATTTATCTTCTATGACATTCTCAAGCCTTGGGTCCAGGGCTTTGAAGAATTCCTTTGAAGGATAGCCTTTTCTCTTGTTCCAAAGTCCTTTATAACCTGCTGTACAGCTGTTCCTCACATCAACGCCTGTGAGCTGCATGGTCACCCAGTCTGCCGCCTCAATAAACCTGTCAGTCATGTCATAAATCTCAGGTGCTTCATCCAGGATCTGCATAATTTTAGGAATCATCCATTCTGAAGATATCTTGCCGCCATACCTGGCCAGGAAATCTTCCCCCATCTCTTCAGCAATCTTGTTCAGCTTTGTTGCCTCATACTGTGCAGCATGGTGTTTCCAGAGCTTCAGCCATGCGTGCGGGACACTCTTTAAATCTTCATGGAAGCTTAAAGGAAGGCCATCCTTGTCGATCGGGAGCATTGTGCAGGCTGTAAAGTCTATGGACATTCCGATGACATCCTCAGCTGGTATCACTGATTCCTTTAATACTGCGGGAATTGTCTCCTCCAGCACTTCCAGATAGTCCGCGGGATCTTCCAGCGCCCAGTCCGGTCCCAGCCTTGTCCCGTCAGGAAGATATTCTTCCATGACTCCATGTGTGTACATCTTTGTTGCCTGTGACACAACCTCACCATTTGATACATCCACGAGGACTGCTCTGCCTGACTGTGTTCCAAAATCAAGCCCTAATGAATACTTTTTTCCCATTTTCATCCTTCTCCTTTTTTCATTATATTTTAATTTACAGATTCCAAGAATACTCTGCTTTAACGCAAACATATTTCTATTCCGTCCTGAACTGCCGCATGCTTCTTGAATTCCTCCGGATCTCTGTCTTCCAAAATTATATCATACTTTGCGTAATATTCCTCTAATAAATTATCAATTTCGGCCTTAGAAACTACATTTACATATTCTGCCATCTCATTTACAGTCTACAACTTGTACGCACATCTCAACAAGTTGTATTTTACTGACAGAGAGATCAAAACAACCAAGATACCTGCGCCGCACAATATCCTCTGAACCTGGATCATATCTGCCAAGGGCCCGAACACAGCCATTCCAAATGGCAATGCACATGAACCTGCGATCTGCATAAAACTGAATATCCTTCCCTGCATCTTTGGCGGAACATTCTCCTGGATTGTTACGGTAATTGGTGCATTATAGCAGGGGGATGTGATACCGATCATTGTGTTGCAGATAAGGTAGAAGAGAAATACCGGGGCGATTCCCAACCCTATCATCAGCAGCCCATAAGCAGCTCCCGCAAACAATGTCGTATTCATTTTTTTCTTAAAACCGCCCCAGGAGGCGATTACAATCCCTCCAAGTACCATCCCCAGGCTGTATGTCATCTCACTTGCTGTCAGCCTCCACACTTCTTCACCAAAAGTGCGGCTCACCATGAGAGGTGTCAAAAATGCGGATGGACTGATCAGAAACAGGATAGTGATCTGATAAATAAGCAGCCTTTTTATAAATCTGTTTTCTTTTAAATATCTAAATCCGCTCCTGATATCTTCCAGGCTGGAATTTTTGATCTTACCTTCTGTTTTTTCATTTTTCTCTGCTGCTTTTTGTTCATAGGGCTTTACATAAATAGTGGCTGTGATGCACACACCAATGACAGCTGTCACTACATCGATCAGCAGAGTAGTTTCCAATGGCGCAACTGTCAGGATCGCACCGCTGAGTGCAGGAGACAGAAACATCATCAGGGAGGAGAGTGTGCTGTTAATGCCATTTATCTTCATCAGATATTCCTGCGGAACAAGCTGAGGAATGATCGCATTAACTGCTGGAGTCTGGATTCCAGTTCCCGCAGAGCGGACGGCTAGCACTGCAAACAGCAGCCAGTAGCTCCTGTGCCCCGTAAAAAACGCAGCTGCCAGCAGCAGTGTGGCTGCCGCAATCACTGAATCTGAAAGCATTATCATTTTCTTCCTGTCATATCTGTCAATCCATACTCCGGCGAAGAGAGAAATCATGATCTGGGGCAAAAAGCCGCATAACGTTGAGATTGTCAGCATCTTCCCCGATGAAGTAGAAAGTGTAATATACCAGATAATAGCATACTGGACAAGAGACGATCCCAGCAGTGAGATAGTCTGTGCAGTTAAAAAGCGTGCTATAGAACTTTTCCAATTTGGTTTTTTCATAAATATTTTCCTTTCTGTTTTAAGACATAAAAATAGAAGGCTGCGGGAAAACACTGCCCGCAGCCCTCTATGCATAAAATGCCCCTTAACCGGAAAATAGGTACAAAAAACAAACGCACTAATGAGTGCGCAGATATACCTGCTTTTCCGGTGAGTTCAAAAGCACTTACGCTTCCAGTTTAAGCTCCGTACAATGTTTCACCGGTACCATTTGCACAGAGCTGATTCGTCTTTTCAATTCATCTATCACGATTCTATTCATAATAATCACCATTTTTATAATAACATACCGATCCAGCAGAATCAATCCACAATATCCCTCTATATATCCAGCCGTTTTTCCATCCTGCCCGCGCTTATGAAAAACGGCACACAGATCAGAGTCCTTATGACTATCCTCCATATCATATCTATACCTGCAAAATGAAACATATTAAACAATAAGGCTGCAATGACCCAGGCCAGCACACCATGCCTGTTCCCATTCCTCTGATACAGCACCAGATAGGCCCATATATACAGGACCGGAAACAGTACGCTCACTGCAAGTATCATCTCCGGTGCAGGCAGATCCAACTGCATTCTAAAATAGGAGTGAGTCTCGCCGGCAAATTTTGTCATGACATTCTCACCTATTTTAACTAATACGAATAATACCCCGGTAACTGCAAGGTTTACAGCCAGTTTTGCAGCATGTCTCTGCCAGACCGGAACTCCTGTCAGCCTTTCCATATCCCTGTAAAACTCCCCATAGCCGCTTACTAAAGACAGAGTTGGATAGAACATCATGACCAGGGCCGACAGCGAGTAAAAAAGGCTTAGAAGCATGACTGCCGGAAAAAATGTATCATCTGCATATCTGCACCAGCTCTCAGGCATAATCCACAGGAGCAGATTGGCACATATCAGGGCCAGGAAGAGAAAGCGGAGTCTTTCGTATTTCGTCCTGCCTTCCCAGTACAGGCAGCTTTTAAACTTTTTCACAGCGAACCACCTCCATATAGTAATCTTCCACAGACTGATGGTACTTTTCCCTTATTTCCTCCGTCTCCATCTGACGGATCCCATATCCTGTCACAAACAAAACCTCATCAAAGAGATATTCCAGTTCCTTTAAAAGATGTGTGGCCATCACAACAGATGCATCCTCAGGCAGATTAGCCAGAAGGAATTTTTTAAAGTCCTTCTTAAATGGAGGATCGATTCCATTTAAAGGCTCATCCATCAGATACAGGCGGCTGTTTCTGGCCAGGGCCAGGATAAGGCAGAGACGTTCCTGCTGCCCCGTTGACAGAAGCCTTATCTTCCTGTCCGGCTCCAGTGCAGATTCCCCAATCAGCTGCTGTGCTCTGTTTATATCAAAGTCATCATAAAAATCTCTGTAATATTTCAGGGCGTCCATTACCCTCATCCACGGATAAAAGCTCCTGCCCGAAAGGACAAAAGAGATTTCCTTTGTATACCGTACTATTTCTCCGCTGTCCTGTTCCATCAGACCTGCCATCATCTTAAGAAGCACTGTCTTTCCATATCCGTTATCGCCCACCACTCCTATGATCCTGCCCTTTTTAATAGTCAGGTCTGCCATATTGATTATTTTTCTGCCATCCAGCCACTTATTTGCCTGCCGCATTGTAAGCAGCGTCCCCCGATCCTGTAATATGTCATCTGCCGCTGTCATCTCTCAAAACCTCCTCTCCCGAGTTTTTCATTTCTTTTAATATACGTCCTATTATATCCTCATCTGACAGTCCGCATTTTCGAAGATGTACTATAAAGCCATGGATCTGCTCATCCAGCATACTGCCTTCCAGGCCGTCCATGACGTCAGCCTTTATGAAATTTCCGACCCCTTTCTGGGAATATATTATACCTTCACTTTCCAGATACTGCATAGCGCGCTGGACCGTCAGCGGCGAGACTTCATATAGAACTGAGTACTCACGTACAGAGCGCAGCTTTTCTCCCGGCGCCAGCTTCCTGCTCACGATCTGCTCTTTGATATCCATACCTATCTGCAGATAGATTGGCTGTTCTGTATTAAATCCCAAGTCAGTGCCCTCCATGTGTTATACTGTTATATATTAGTATAACACTTGTTTCTGTTGATTACAAGCCCCATCTGTCATCAGAAATAAATTATCTTCCCATTGACAAACTGCAATAACCGTCATATACTTTTATTATATTCTTTTAAAAGTTTATAACAAAAGTATTGGAGGAAATATATATGAGAATATCAAATAGCAGACCGTTTTTCCTGAAGCATCCGGATCCCGGCAAAAGACCTCTCAACTGCTTTCTGGCCCAGGCTTGTCTTGGAACTTCATTTACTTATCTGACAAGCGGAGCTTTCCTCAGCGGGCTGGCTATCCTGATGGGGGCCGGGGATGTACTTGTCAGTTATCTGAGTGTTATTATCAATATCTGCGGTGTCCTGATCCTGGCATTTTCCACATTTTTAGAACGCATCCGCAGCCGGAAGCGCCTTGCAATCATACTGACCGCACTCTCCAAAATTTTCACTCTTTGCATTGTAATTATTCCTGCTGCCGCGCCTGCTGGAAAGGAGCTTGCCCTGTTCATCCCATCGGTCATCATAGCCTTCACCCTGCAGGCACAGGCCTCTGTTGTGCTGAATCAATGGATGCTGGGCTTTGTAGATGAGAAAAAAAGCGGCCGCTACATCTCTCTGCGCCAGACACTTACCCTGGCTGTCACAGTCGTTCTATCCATGACAGGCGGCAGATGGATGGACTATATGGGCGGAAGATATATGGGCTTCGTCATCATCTTTGCAGCAGCCGGCCTGATGGGTCTCTTTGAAATCATTATACTGGCACGAACCCCGGACAGCACAGTATACCAGCCTCAGACAGTGAAATGCAGGCCGTGGGATATTATCAGGCTGCCTCTTAAAGACAGGCGCTATCTTGGCTTTGTGGCATATATCTCATTATTTTATCTGCTGCTCAATATTTCAGACAGTTTTACCATGGTCTACATGATGAAGTATCTGGCCCTGCCCTATCAGACTGTAACCATGCTGTCTATGATCATCTCACTGCCTCAGCTTTTCCTTCTTACCATCTGGGGCAGGATCAGCGACCGGCGGGGACACCAGTTTGTTCTGAATGCCTCAGTCTGGCTCTTTGCCGCTGAAACTCTGTTTCTCTCCTTTGCATCGCCCAAAAGCTGGTCTTTATTCATTCCTCTGGCTTTTTCAGCGGCCTCTGTGGGTAATGCGGGATTTGTCACAGCAGTTTTTAACCGGCGCTATGAATTGATGCCCCGGCAGAACCGCATCGTCTACGACAACTTTTATACTGCCGCTGTAGGCCTGGGATTTATCCTGGGGCCTATGACGGGAGGCCTGCTGCGGGGATGGGCAGAATCCAGTCCGGTTCTCACGGACAGTATTCCTTTTGCAGGCATCCGGCTGCTCTACCTCATTTCAACTGTGGGGATACTGCTCCTGCAGGTCTTATACTTATATGGCTTTGCACGATCCCCGTACAATCAATTCAGGTTCAATAAGTGTCTGAACATGGCTCTCCGTCTCCGGCACACCGTGTATCTGCTCAAGGAGAAGCTCCGCTGCCATTTCCCCTAACTTCTCCTGAGGGTGGGCAATGGTGGTCAGGTTAAACGCCTCTTCCCGCGACATGGACGAATTGTCATATCCTGTCACAGAAATGTCCCCCGGCACCTGTATCCCCCTTTTCTTTAAAGTATGTATCATCTTCACTGCAGTCTGGTCATTATAGCAGACTATCCCGTCAACAGGCACATGCCTGTCCAGGAGCTTCACTGTCATGAGGAAGGGTTTGCTCCCCCTGTCTTCTGTGTGGAACCAGATGACTCTGTCAGGATCATAGAGTATCCCTGTCTCCTGCAGCGCCTTAACATAACCCTTGTGGCGTTCACGCCCCTGCCTGTCATCTGCCTTGAAGATGCCCAGCAGGCTCCGGTGCCCCAGGGAAAGCAGGTACTTTGTCACAAGGTAGCCCCCCTGGCAGTCATCCATAAGGATATGGGGCCGTTCTGCCATCTGTTCATAAACTCCCTGTATAAATACATAGGGAATCCCAAAGGAATCCATTTTCTCATAGAGGCTGGTGTGCTTGCAGAGCAGCTCACTTTTGCTTGGCTCAATGATAAGCCCGTCAATATCCTTCTTCAGAATGTCCTCCAGACAGATTCTCTCCATTTGTCTGCTGTTTCCCGTATTTTTCAGTATGATGCTGTAACCGTTTGCAGAGAACACCTTGTCCATGCCCTGTATCAGCCACGGAAAAATGTAGTCAGATATATAAGTAGTGATAACACCTATATTGTGGGACTGCCTCATATGTCCCATGCGCTCTGAGCAGAATGTCCCCTTCCCATGGACGGCATTGATATACCCCTCCTGATTCAGGATATCCAGAGCCTTCCGGACCGTATGCCTGCTGATATGATGTTCAGCCGCCAGCTCATTTTCCGACGGCAGCTTTTCCCCCGGCTTTATCCTGCCGCTCAGGATCTCATCCCTCAGCATCTCCATCAGGGCAAAATATTTTGTTTTTCCGCTCTCTTCTGCCATAGCTGCCTCCCTGGATACGATTCTCCGGTTACTCTTTAAACATGATGCGGAGTTTTTTCATTACGTAGAAATACGCAGGGATCAGAAAAAGGTCAGCTGCTATCCAGGCACAGCCATTTGCCAGACAGGCCGCCGTGTAACCGAATGCAGGTACAAGCGCAAATGCCACAAATGACCTGGCTGCCATCTCGCATACGCCTGCCAGGATCGCAAACATGCTGTAGCCCATCCCCTGTATCAGGAACCTTACAATATTAACAATGGAAAGCAGCAGATAGCAGACTACATTCAGAAGCAGATATGTATATATCTGACTGATGATCTGTGTTTCTTCCCTGCCCACAAATAAAACCGGAAGGCTTTTTCCAAATACAAGTATCAGCACCAGGGCCACAGCAGAATATGCAGCCCCCAGGATCACACAGCTTTTTAAGCCCTTTCCTATGCGGTCCAGCTTCCTGGCTCCCACATTCTGCCCTCCGTATGTAGCCATAGTAGCCCCCATCGCATCAAAAGGACAGCAGAAAAATGCCCCTATCTTGGATCCTGCCGCTATAGAAGCCACCGCAGCAGCCCCCAGGGAATTTACCGCAGTCTGCAGGATTACGCTTCCCACAGCTGTTATAGAATATTGCAGTCCCATGGGAATTCCCATTTTACACAATACAGATACATACTGCCTGCCGATTTCCCAATCCTCTTTTTTCAGTCTCAGTACAGGGAAATGCTTTATCATAAAGAAAAAGCAGAGTATGCCCGAAACAGCCTGGGATACAACAGTTGCCCATGCCGCCCCTGACACGCCCATCTTAAATACTATTATAAATAAAAGATCCAGGACTATGTTTAGCAGGGCAGATAATGTCAGAAATACCACCGGCGTTTTAGCATCGCCCAGGGAACGGATATATCCTGAAAGCAGATTATAAAGGAACGTGGCCGGAATCCCCGCGAAGATCACGATGATGTACTTATACGCCTCTTCCAGTATATCATCCGGAGTATTCATCATTATGAGAATCTTTTTGCAGAGCAGGACAAATACGGCTGTCATGACTACCGCAAACCCCGCTGCCAGAATGGCGCTGTTTCCCACAAAGCGGCGCAGCCCGTTCTCATCTCTGGCCCCGAATTTCTGCGCTACCGGTATGGCAAATCCATTACATATCCCCATACAAAACCCGATCACAAAAAAATTCACTGATCCTGTGGACCCCACTGCCGCCAGCGCATTAACACCCAGGAAACGCCCCACGATCAGTGTATCCGCCATACTGTAAAACTGCTGAAACAAAAAACCAAATACCATAGGCAGGGTAAATCCCAATATCAGCTTCATGGGAGAACCCTGCGTCATATCTCTCACTCTTGTCTTCTCGGACGACTTTGCCATATCCTTTGCTCCTTAATGATTCTTTGAACCATCTCATATCAATTTTCTTTTTTCCGGAAATCACTATATACTCTTTGGAGCTAAGTTGCAAGCAAAATATGTAAAAATCAACAGATTCGTTTATAACTGTTTTTTCAGTCTGTCCGGAATATGACCGGAGTTTTAAGTATCCCCATCCTTTTCAGCTGATATTCATAGGCGTACCGTTCATCCTGTGTTCTCCACTCGTTTGGTCCGGATGACCACTCTACGATCTCATCACAGCTGTGCACAGTGCCAAAGGCGTTGATACGGTTACCAAATGAAATTATTTCCAGCCTGTGTGTTCCGGCAGCAAGGTGCCCCAGGGATATTTCATAAGGGGCATATGCAACAGGCTGCCATTTGCCGCCATCCACGGATACCTTCAAAAGCGGCGCGCTGAATTTGCTGATCTGGACAGCATAGGAACCTTCTTCTGTCTCAAATGCCAGTTCATATTTCAGATTTCCTGCATAAAACGGCAGTCCCTGGACCGTATAGTCTCCAAACAGAAGTTTGTCCGGCATAGCTGTCAGATATGCCTCCCGGCCTGCTGTACGCACACCGAATTTACCAAGCATATAAGACCATTCCAGATTTGTCTTTTTCCCAAAAGGACGTGTGATACACAGTTCATTCCTGCCCTTTTGAACACCTCCCAGTTCGATCTTCTTCAGACATTCATCCACATACCAGCCGCAGACTTTCTTTTCTGCAGCCTCTCCGTTCCAGGTGATCTCTGCCTCCCCTGGCTGTTCCAGGGCCAGATAAATCATATCCTCTTTGGTTTCCGACAATACCGTATAGCGCAGGGTGACTGTATGCTCCAGCTCTTTCTCCGCAGCAGTTACCCAGGGCTGAGGCCATGCTTCCATCCTCTTGGGATAGCCGAGACGCTCCCGGAGTATATTATCTATCCGAAGGATCTCCTCTGTTTCCTGCCAGCTCTCCTGGTCAAACCGGTATTCGCACTGGTCCAGAAGCAGCACATTAGGTTCCTCAAGATAAAATGCCTGCGGCTGGGGCAGTAATTTTTCTTCCCTGTGTTTATCCGGCCTCACAAACTGTCCCGCAGCAGCATCATCCGCAGTCTGTATCCCCATGTACTCTCCCTGAACAGGATGCAGGTGCAGAAGGAGGCTGTCATGAAGATCCAGGACCTGCTTAAACTCTGTCCAGCCACCTTTTACAGTGGCAGGGCATTTTCTCACTATACCTATCTGCGTGTCGCAGATATCCACTCTCCACTTTCCTGCCAAACGTATATGGTATTGTATTTCCTGGGTCATATCCTGTGTCTTTGGCTTTGTTCCATTAGCAATAAATATCCACCGGCACTCCCCATCCTGCCGCATCTGATAAAGAAAATGTCCGGCTGCTCTTCCGTCCGGCATGTGTATCTCTATTTCCCGGTAAGGCTCCAGAGCTTTGAGCAGTTCTATTTTATCCATGGGAATACGTACACACTGCTCTGCCAGTTTCCTACCTGCAGGATTTTTTCTGGCATCCACATATTCAGGCGCCTTGCCCGCAAAGATCACTGTCCCCTCTGCCTTCCTGAAGCTTTCCAGATATGCCAGCGTCGTGCTTCTGAGAGTCTCACACCCGGGAACCAGAATTACATCATACTGCATCTCACCTACTGCAATGGTTCCTTTTCCAATATTCACAGGCTGCACGGCCAACAGGGACTCTGCCAGAAAATCAAAATCTGTCAGACCAAACAGCAGCCATTCGGTAATACTTTTAAACTGCTGTTCTAAAAGATCCCTGATCTGAGCTGTCTGTTCCTTGGGCCCAAAGTGCAGCCAGTAGCTCTCCACCGGATGTATCACGGCTACACGCACACGTGGTGTTCCCCGCATCATGGCAGTATTTACCCGTGCAAAGTGGTCTTCCACCATCTTATATTCTTTATACCAGGGGGACTGATAGAAAATAGAAGCCGGATAGTCTCGTTTGGCCTCCCCCTCCATACTTACCCATGAGAGATGATGCACCCTTCTGGTAACACCAAGAGCTGCCTGCCAATCTCCCTGAAGCTTATGCCCCCTGAAATCAAAATCCCAGTTTGTCACCCCGTAGAGCTCACTGAGCACACCTTCACGGCCATATTGATGGGCAGCGCTCTGTGCCTGTTTCGCTGTAGTATATTCTCTCCAGTCACACAGCATAT
Source organism: Murimonas intestini (assembly GCA_003148945.1). Taxonomy (GTDB): domain Bacteria; phylum Bacillota; class Clostridia; order Lachnospirales; family Lachnospiraceae; genus Murimonas; species Murimonas intestini. The sequence continues at coordinate 208,005 of QGGY01000007.1, forward strand.
CGATCCCCGGCAGCCCAAAGCTCCTGTAAGAACGCATGGCCTCTCCCAGGGCTGAAGTCTGGCTGAGCAGTGTAGGTTCTTCCATCATATGGCCTGTAAGCATAAGGCCGTGTCCGGTGCACCAGCTGCCCACCGTATCTGCAAAAGAAGATGCAAACAGCTCTGCCAGCCCTTCGTGGTACTGGTAGCGCGCAGCCGAAACACCGCCTTCGGGAAGCTCCCAGATGACCTCCGGAAAATGCTCCAGAAAACTCTCCCCAAAACGCTGCTGGTAGAAATCCTCAAAGCTGTCTGTGTATGGAATCACAAGCGCCTTTTTTTCTCCTGCAAAATCCAGCGTCTCTTTCCGTACAAACTGAGGCTCATCAGTAAAGATGGATGGCACTGCCTCCCCGAATTCTTCTCCGAAACGCCGTGCATAGGCTTCATGAGTCACCTGTATAAATTTCTCGATTGCCTTCCCATTCAGAGTGTCCACATAAGTCTGGTTATTATGCCAGGGTGTCGGTTCTGCAATTTCCAGATAAAGCCTCCATATATCACCTCCGCCCTCTTCCACGGGCGCTTCTGTTTTCTGCCAGGACTTCAGGCATCCATTCTCCAGCTCTATCCTGTAAATACCCAGCAGCCTGCAGTCCTGGCTCTCTTTCTTATCCATTCCCTCAGGCACAAAGAGCAGGTGCCTGCTGCGGTATTCTCTCTGCTTTGTCACAATACCGCCTGCCGCTCCTGATGGCCAGCGGTCCTCATCATACAGGTATGTGTACAGTCCCTCTTTCTTACCTTCCTCAATGCACGCTGACACACAGTCCATAAATTCCTCACCCAGATAAGGTGTATCCAGCCCCACACGGCAGTGGATATGATAACCACCCATCCCCATCTCTTTAAAGTAATGGATCTGCCTGGTCAGCTGTTCTGCATCCAGTTTATTGTTCCATGCCCAGAAGGGCGCTCCCCGAAAAAATGCCGGAGGATTTTTAAATTCCTCTTCTGTCCACTGATCTCTCATATTCTTTATTCTCCATCATTCCTGCTGCTGTTTTTTAAATTCGTCAAACTGTCTTTGCGCTTCGGAAAGGACCTCATCTATACCGGCCTGCTTCAGCTTGTCAATGGCTCCGGCGATATTCTCATCATAGTCCTGAAACCCCAGTGCGATGGGCAGCAGATATTCTGCCTCTATTGCCTGAAGCTGTGCATATTCCATATTCACTGGCCCTGTATTGAAAATAAAGTGACGGGTCTTCTTCGGGATGCTGCCCTCTGAACTTGCATAATAAGTCTCTATCTGTTCGTCCGTCACATAGTCCGGGAATCTGCGGAAGACAGGATTTACTGTCATCCAGCTGTTGATCAGCCCATCGGAGCAAAGACGCTTTACCCGCCCCTGCGGAGTCAGAGTATAATCTGTCCCTTCTATTCCATATGTCCACAGGTCCACCCACTCCTGATTTTTCTGAAACAGATTGATCACCTTCACATAGGCGGCAAGCTCTTCCTCATCCTTCACTCCCGCGCTGACCGCAAAGGCTGTCACATAAGTCCCTCCCCAGTCTATAAGAGGCTTTTCATTTACATCCCCAAGGTAAATATTCTCAAACACTGCATCCGGAACTGACAGGCGCACCTTCTCCATCATCTCAAAGATCCTGTCGCAGGAACTGACCGCAAACATGGAATGTCCTACATCGGATTCATTTTCTGACTGTATAGCATTGTACAGAAGATATTCCGGGATGATCCCCATCTCTTTCCACCTGCTTGTGATCTCACACACCTGCTTAAACTCCGGGGATTCGTAATAACTGTACAACGCCGTATCCTCCGGATGGTTTGCATCAGTCATAATAAAGTTATTAATAAACTCCATATTTTTATCAGAGGCAATAACGCCGTTTAAAATTCTGGGATTCATCTTGCCTCCCAGCCCGATGTAGTCCGGATGGAGTTCTTTACATGTGCTGTAGAATCTCTCCAGTTCCTCCAGCGTACTGATCCCGGAAAATCCGGCCTCCTCCATGAGATCCCTGCGTACCATAATGAGATAATCTTCCCCGGCATTTTCTTTATAACCCACCGGCACTGCATACACCCGCCCATCAATCACAAAAGCTCTTACTGCATTTGCTTCATCACAGTATTCATACAGCTGCGGTGCATTTTCCTCAAGCACATCCGTCACATCCGCATAGTATCCCTTGCCTGCCATTTGGGCTGTGATCTCTGTGTTTGTATAGCACATAAATTTTTCTCCCGTGGAAAACATCATTTCCGACTTGCCGGTTCCGTATTCTGACCATGGCAGGTAAGAGATCTGCAGGTCCACATTGATCTCATCCAGCACCCTCTGATGTATCTCATCCTCCATCAATTCCTGCATCCTCGCGGATTCTTCCCCGAACATGAGCAGATTTACAGTTACCGGAGGCTCTTTTGCAGATACAGTATCAGAGCCGAACCCTGCCAGCACAAATAAAGCTGCTGCTCCTGCTGTCCATTTTTTCCAATTATTTTTTCTATCCTTCATAAACTTTGTCTGCTCCTGTTCTTATGAAATAACGTCCAGTTATCCTTTGACTGAACCGGCCACCATGCCGTCCACTATTCTCTTATTAAAAATAATAAATAAGATCAGCATTGGTATTGTAATGATTATAACATCTGCAAATAATAAATTATATGAACTTTGATACTGCCCCATAAAATTATAAAGGGTAAGCTGGACTGTAGCATTTTTTCTCCCCGGGAAGAAATACAGAGGATTTGTAAAATCATTAAATACGCTGACTGCATTCAGTATAATAACTGTTGCCGTGACTGGCTTTAAAAGAGGAAAGATGATTTTGCAGAACATTCCCAGCCGCTCACATCCATCTATGTAGCCCGCCTCCTCAAGCTCTATGGGTATCGTTCCCACGAATCCCCTGTAAAGCATGATATCAAAAGGAATCTGAAGAGCAATCTCTATCATGACCATACTGAACATAGTGCCGTCTATATGAAGCCCCTGGGTGATCCAGATAGTCGGCAGGATAGCCGGCGGCACCATCAGGCCCATCATGGTCACAAAATTAGCCGCCTTTGTCAGCCCGTCTTTTCTCCTCTGCAGGATATAACCGGCCATGGAGCAGACAATGATCAGACCTCCCACTGAAAATACTGTCAACAGAATACTGTTTTTAAAAGCAGTGAGCAGTATATAATTGTTCGCCGTAAATACTTCTGAATAATTTTTCCAGACAAAGGTCTCCGGCAGAGCCAGTTGAAGAAGGTTTGCTTCCCGTCTGTCTTTTAAGCTGTTGCTGAGTATGAAGATAAATGGAACCACAAAAATCAGAAAAGCTGCTGCCATCCCAATGATATCCCCAAGCAGCCTGAACCTCTTATTTTTTTTCATCTCATTCTACCTCCTTGCTCAGCAAAAACTTTTGCAGCGGAAAGGCCAGCAGGCCGATCAATATCAGCATAATCACATTCCCGGCTGTTGACAGGCCATAAAATCCAGCTGCATACTGCTTGTATACCACGGAAGCCAGTACATCAGATGCAAAACCCGGACCTCCCCCTGTCATAGACCAGATTAAGTCAAAGCTTCTGAGTCCTCCGATAAAAGATAAGATAATTACTGAATTCATAGCCGGGCGGCAGAGAGGAATAGTTATGTTTTTAAGCTTCTGCCAGCCATTTGCCCCGTCTATTGCCGCCGCTTCGTAATAATTTTTGTCAATAGAGACGATACCGGCTATATAGATCACTGTGGCAACAGAAACACCCTTCCACACATCAGTTAATATGACAGAGTATAAAGCCATGTCCACATTTCCCAGCCAGTCCGGGCCATGTCCACCGAAAAATGCAATGATCTGGTTAAACAATCCCTTCGTTGGATGCATCAAAGCCTTGAAAGCCATGCCTACTGCTACTGTACTAACCAGATTTGGAAAAAAGACAATAGAGCGGATCAGATTTTTTGTCCTGATCCCGCTTGTTAAGAATACTGCAATAAAAAATGCAAGGATTACTTTTAACCCGGAAGTGCCAATCGCATAGATCATCGTATTCACAACACTGTGGCTCAGAGAACGCTCTGAAAAGAACAGAGCAAAATTGTCCAGACCGCAAAAAGTAAAACCTGAAAAATCCCAGACTGTCATACTGAAAAAGAATGAAACAGCCATCGGTATTATAAAGAAAACAAGGAAAACACTCATTGCCGGAAGCAAAAACCATGCCGGATATATTCTCTTCCTATTCATAATCTCTCCTTTCTAAAAAGGGGCTGCATATGTTATATGGCAGCCCCTTTTGCTCAGCATAATTTTTTACTTCCAGTCAAGACCAAGCTGTACAGCCATCTTGAGGCAGTCCTCATCGTAGGCTTTTGCAGCCTCCTCTGCTGTTGTCTGTCCGGTCACAAGCTCTGTACAAATGGCATCACAGTTTGCTCCCTTAACCGGGGTCAGGAACTCAAGGGCGGGTGCAGTTTTACCAGCCTCAAAATATACCATCTGGTCCTTAACACCTTTGAATACAGTATCCGGAAGCTTATACCCATTGTGGAACGGACCGCTCGGCCTGCTGTTTTCCACCAGCACATCAAGAGCCTCATCAGATGTCCAGAACTCCATAACAGCTTTTACAGCATCTACATTCTCACTGTTTTTATTTCCATAAAGCCCGCCTGACGTCCATACAGTCAGACCTGTCTCTTCTTCTGTGTCCCCGGGAACAGGAAATACTCCTATACGGTTTACTACATCCTCACCATACAATGTATAGATATTCTGCAGAATACCACAGGTCATGATGTAATGAGCGCCTTCACCATTTGCCAGCATGTCACAGCCCATGTCATAAGTAGTAGCCATATAGTCTTCATTATAATAAGGCTGAGTCGCCTCCAGCTTCTCCCAGCTGCGGAAGGCAGCTTCAGATGTGGCAAACTTCTTCTCACCTGAGGTAAATCCTTCTGCAAAGGCAGGGTCATTATGCATCACCTGATAATTATCTGCTAAAAATGGTACCTGTGCTGTCCAGGCATCTGCAAAAGTTCCAATCAGCGGAGTTACCTCACCTGCTTCTTTGATAACATCCAGATTTGCGATAAACTCATCCCATGTCTTTGGAACCTCAAGGCCGTATTTCTCATAGATATCCATGTTATACATTACGCCGCCGCCTGAAGCAGAGCCTGCGGGCACTGCGTAAAGACCGCCCTCAAAGCTTGCTGCCTGTGTAAAGGAATCATCAAAGGTCGCTGCCAGGTCTGTGCCTGCCATATCAATAAAGTAATCCTGAGGATTCAGTGCAGACAGTAAAGATCCTACATTATAGATCATGAGATCTGTCATATTTCCGGATAACAGACGGGTCTTTATAAGATTAGTTCCCTCTGAACCTGCCGGCTTAAATTCCACCTCAACAGTGATACCCATTTTTTCTTTAATAAGATCGAGGATCGGCTGATAGCTTGACTCATCAGTACCATTCTCTATCATGATACTTAAATTTACTCCATCATAAGGCTTTTCATCCGCAGCCATGCAAGTGAACGCACTTGCCATGCTCCCTGTGACCATTGCTGCCGTGAGCAGCATCCCCATCATTTTCTTTCTCTTCATCTCTTTTGCTACCTCCTTGTTTTTTGATTGATTCATTCAAAAGCAAGGCTATCTTATGTCATTTTTATGCACTACGCAATAACAAAAACATGTTTTTACTTTAAAAAATATCTTATTTTGCATATTTATATCAATTTTGGGCCGTATATTTTGTGCATGTTGTACACTTTCTAATTCTTTTTTATCTGGCTTGGTGTTACGCCATAATATTTCCGGAAAGCCGCAGAAAAATAGGAGGAACTGTTAAATCCCACTTCTTTTGCAATATCAGAGATAGACCTGTCCGGATCTTCCAACAATATTTTTCTGGCTTTTTCCAGCCGGAGCTGTTTCATGTAATCCGGGAACGTCTTTCCGGTGTACTGATTAAACAGCTTACTAAAATAAGACACACTGACTCCGAAATGTTCAGACACCAGTTCAACAGAAAGACAGCATTCCTGACAATGCTCTTCTATGTAAACAACTGCCTCATCCATCAGGCTGGATGCAGAAGGCTGCTTCCAGGCTTTAAGCTGTGCCTTTACCTGCAAAAACAGCTGGCACAGCCACGTCTCAATATCCTCCTGCCCGATAAATATCTCATATGTAAGAAAGTCTTCCAGATAAATCTCATATTCTGTGTTTTTTTCACCGCTGATCCTCTCAGACAGCCGTATGACATCAGCAGTAAGCATTTTCAGGTAATTCTTTGCCGCCTTAATATGATAAGCAGTCAGATTATCCAGCAGACTTCGGATACACTCTTCCATATCATCTTCTTTATTCTCTTTAATACAGCGCATGATCCGCTCTTTTTCCGGCTCCTGCACAGGACCGTCCATCTTTTCGCCAAGAAGCTTTTCCGGTATAACCTGGATCTTTTTTGACAAAATATAGTATCCTGTAAGCATATTGGCCCGGTGGTAAGCATCCGGCAGCTGCTCTGTCCCTTCACAGCCTGAAATGCCGATACAGCCCTGAAGCCCATAAATATCTTCCAGCTCAGAGAGTAATTCACCAGCCGCCGCTTCCCCTCCGTCATCCGCCTCTTCGTTTGTGCCCCTGCAGATGAGCATGATGATCTCGGAACGTGAGACTTGATAACACTGCAGTTCATCCGTGCCTGCAAGGCTCTTGTTTTCACGGATGAAAGCAGCTATCTCATCATTTTTGTTCCAGTCATCCAGACAGTAACGCATGACCATGACTAAAAACGACTTCGGAGTTTTCCCGCCGAATCCAAAGACCTGCTCATCCATCTGCTCCTGGCCTTCCTGCCGTAGATATCTTACAAACACATTGCTGCGGATCTGATCTCTCAGAAGCGCCATACTCTGGTTCACATCCTCTAAAGATCCGCCGCCCAGTCTGCTGTTTCCAGCAGTACGGTCCTCCCTGCTTCCGGCCAGTTCAAAAATATTGCGAAAAAGCATACCCAGAGGACGGTACATCCAGCCTGACAAAATCCACACGATCACAGCCATGATGGCCATCCCCGCCACAGTGGCAGCCAGTATCATCTGGAGTGCCTGTCTGATGCGCTCCTGGTTGGGAGACATTTCCTGCAGCCAAATAGCTGAAAAACGTCCTTCTCCCGGCGCCGCAAAAGAAATCTTATACTGTTTGCCGTCAATCGTTTCATACAAAACACCTTCCTTCTGATCTGACATTTGGACTGTATGAAATAATTCTCTTCTTTTTTCCTCATAAGCATCCTTTTTCCAGACCACTGCTTCCCCATCCTGATAGAAAATGCAGGGAGGATTTTCTCTGTTCTGATCCAGCAGCGCCGTTTTTTGCTGCAAAACGTCCAACTGCACTACCAGTGCAACTCCGTAGCTGCTGGGACCATATAAGTACTCTCTGGCACTCCAGAATACTACCATCTGCCGTTTTATCTGTCTGCTGTCAGCGCTGATAAAAAACAGCTCTTTGTCTGAAACTGTCTCATGGATTCTTTCTACAAGCTCCTCCTTTGTATTCTGCAGTATCATACCGGTATCATAGCTGGCCAGGACCCTTTCCCCATGAAACAGCACCACTGAAGTGATTCCCTGAGTATTGCCTGCCAGCGCTTTCATGGATTCATAGATAGACTTCAGATATAGGTCCTCACTGCCATCTGATAAAAGGTATGCCTTCACATCCAGGTTTCTGAACAGAAGCTCCGCCTTCTCCTGATACTGGGTGATCTGGCTCTCATAGGAGCTGGTTACATTCTTTAAAAAATCCAGTGTCTCTTTCTCGGACTCCTCCCGGATCTGCGCAGAAAGGCTCCGGAATACTACGATATCCACAAAACCAATAGCCAGGACTGCCACTGCAAAAAATGCCATAAGCATACGCAGCCTGTATTTAGGCTTCCGAATATTTTTTAATTGTTCCTTCAGCTTTCCCATACAGATCCCCCTCTCCATTTCCCGTTTACTCTATACTCTCAGCAGAATACATTATACACAGGCACGCCCGCAGCCTGCCTTGCGCTCATTGATCTCCCGGATAACTTCCGGTTCTATCTTAAAATTCCTCTCGATATCCATCAGACCATTTATTTCCTGCTGCACATCTGTCACCTGGGTGTAACAGTAACCGCAGACATAGGGCAGTTCCTTCACAGCAGTAGTGATCGCGTCAAATCTTCTGATAAATTCTTCACCTGTACCAACTTTATTCCCATAGCCCCATCCCAAGCTGCCGTTTTCAAATGCAATCCCTCCAAATTCACTAATGATCACTGGCTGTCCCTGGTAGGAGCAGCCTTTTGCAAAAGCTCTCTTAAAGTGGTTATGAGAAAGGCCGGATGCCAATATTTCCTCTTTGAAATCCATATAACGCTGTTTAAAAATTTTACCGTCCTCCTCATAATCGTGAAGCGTAAGGATATCGGATACTGTATGCTCCCACCCGTCATTTACGATTACCGGACGGTAAGGGTCCACACTTTTCGTCAGATGGTAGATTGCTTCCGTAAAATGCTGTTCAGTCCGTTTCGTATCTATTTTGCTGATTCCCCACGATTCATTAAAGGGTGTCCATGTGATAATGCAGGGATGATTATAATTTTGCCTGACGATTTCCATCCACTCCTTTGTGAATTCCTCCACAGCATCATCTGAAAACTGGTAGGCAGAAGGCATCTCGCTCCACACCAGCATCCCCTTCACATCACACCAGTACAAAAAGCGCTCATCCTCTGTCTTCTGGTGCTTTCTCAGGCCGTTATAACCCAGCGCATGGATTTTATCTATATCCTCTATAAGTGCTTCCTCATCAGGAGGTGTCAGATGTGATTCCTTCCAGTATCCCTGATCCAGGATAAGCCTCTGATACAGCGGGCTGCCATTTAGCAGAATATTACTCCCCTCGATACGTATCTCGCGCATTGCGAAATAAGAACCCACTTCATCTACTACATGTCCCTGCCTGCTCAGCCTGAACCGGATATCGTACAGATCAGGATTTTCCGGTGACCAGGTGCGCACACCCCATTCCATATCCTGAACATTTCTGGCAAACACATCCAGCGTAACGCTCATCTGCCTGTCTGTAAGCATGCACTTTGTACGATTGATCACCTTTCCCTCAAAGCTGATTATAGCTTCCACATCCAGCCCCTCTTCTATAACCTGGCGGGATGCATCTGCATGATATTCCACCTCCAGTGCGTATTCTTCCAGCTTTGGAGTCATTTTCACTGAGGAGAGGCTTACCTCCGGCACATATTCACTCCACACCGTTTTCCAGATTCCCGTAGTCTGCACATACCAGCATCCAAAGCTCTGGGGCAACCAGCGCTGTTTGCCTCTTGGCTGCTGCATATCAAAGGAATCCTCTGCCTTCACCACAATGCGGTTTGTACCGTCATTCACAAGACGTGTAATGTCAAAGGAAAAGCGGGCATATCCTCCGCAGTGGCTCCCGGCATATTCCCCATTCACCCATAATTTTGTACAAAAATCACTCCCTTCAAAATGAAGCAAATATCTGTGATCTTTCAATTTCTCTCTGTCGATCTCTATATCTCTCTCGTACCACAGAAAATCATGGCGTTCTGTCTCTCCTATCCCGCTCAATTCTGTCTCATATGTAAAGGGGACCCGGATTTTACGGCTTTCCTCAAGGCCGCTAAACCAGCGCTCTTTTTCACCGCAGTTCTCATCATCAAAACGAAACTTCCATTCTCCGTTTAAGTTCGTCCAATTCTCACGGACAAATTGGGGCCTTGGATAATCTTTTTTATAACACTTCATTATTTGTCTTCTCCTTCTCTTATTTAAACAATATTTTTGTTATATAATAGCATATCAGGCGGTAATATTCAATTTATTTTTGATTATATCAACAGTTTTGTTGTTTTAATTTATAAAAATAAGGTAGTGGTTTTCGCAGTGACAATTTATCAATCGTTACTGCGAAAACCACTACCTTATTGTGAGTGCTGCTGCCAGCCATGGATCATGCCTTGGTACTTGTTGGCATAAGTTCCCCTGGCTTTGGCAGATAGAGCAGTACCGAGGCGGTGAAGGTGTCCGGGGTATAGTCAAAGGCCGTCAGGCCGCTGTAACGCCGTGCCATCGAGCGGATGCTGGCAATCCCCACGCCTTCGGCTCTGTTCCTGCCAGGTTTGGAAGACAAAAACCGCTCACCTTCCTGGCATATTACCCCATCGTAGCCGTTCTCCATACGGATCAGGATCTGTTCCTCCCGGGTCTGTATCCGCAGCCGGATAAAGCGGTGCGTTTCCTTTGCATCCAGTGCGGCTGCCACGGCATTTTCCCACAAGTTTCCAAGGATGACTGCAAGATCACTGCCGGAAATCCCCGGTTCTTTTGGAAGAGAAATGTTCATCGTCACCGTGATATCCGATTGCTTTGCCAGTGTTTCATAACGGCGGCAGAGCGTGTCAGCCACAAAGTTCTCACAGAGGGGCGGCTGGATAGCGCCAGCCATGCTGTCCTCATAGTCATCCAGATAAGTAAGAGCCTCTTGGACCTTCCCCTTTTCCAACAAGCCCCGCAGGACCTGCACATGCTGCCTGCGGTCGTGGCGGATGCGCTTCATCTCCTCAGCATGGCTTTCCAGATCGTCCACCCGCGCCCGCTGCAGATCAAGCTGGTGGGCAAGCTGGGTATGGATCTCTGTTTCTCTCGCCGCCATCGCCGCATGAGAGATGGCTGAAACCATCTGGGAATAGGTTACAAAAGCGCATAAGCCGATCAAAAGGCGAAAGCCATTTGTAAGGGTAAAATTCCCAAGCGGATAGATATTGGTCTGCAGGATATAAAGGATCACAAAAAAGAGTGGGATAAGCCACAGCCGAAGATATCCCCGCAGATCGATCCCACGCAGTTTCTGGTAGAGCCTGCGGCAGAAGACCGCCAGCAGAAACGTCAGTACAACCGATGGAATGCCAAACCCCGGGATATCCGCCCAGCAGTATGGACCGTCTGTCATATGAGGCAAAAAGAGGCCATAGAAAAAGTAAGTGGTACTCCGGCATAAATGTAATACCTGTACCGATAAAAGCAGGATGAACAGAAGTCCGCCTGCCCGCTCGTGAGTCGCCCGGCGCAGGCTGAAATAGCCAACGGCAAACCAGAGCGGCAGGGAGACTGTACTGGTATCCATCGAGAAGGGCAGACAGGCACTCAGCCATGCCGACAGCGCCATGCTGGCAGCACTGCCGGCCACGGCCAGAAGCGCTGCCACAGGCGCCAGAATCCGCATTGGCACCTGCAGCAGGCCCCTGGTCACATAGAGGCAGAAAAACATGGTCATAGCTGCCTCGATCACACAGGTGATGTATTCTGCAGTAATCGTCTCCATCTTATCATTCCTCCATCCGGCCGAATACATAGGCCATATACCGGTTTTTGAGGGCAGTGCGTCCATCCCGTGAGAGGGGGATCTCCCGGCCATCCTTCATTAAGAAGCAGTCTTCGTTTAAGCGCTTCACAAAATCCATGTTGACAATAAAGTAGCGGTAACACCGCAAAAACGGGTCACCGCCCAGGCGTTCCTCCAGCGCGGAAAGAGACTGGTTCACTGCCACCTCACCCCGCAGAGTGTGCAGTACCGTTTTATGCCCGTAGACCTCCACATACCAAATACCAGAAATATCCACATCCAGTTCATTCCGTCCGGCAGTCACACGCACCTTCCGGGCGGAAACACCCATCCGGTCATGGGTACGCCGCATGGCCTCACAGAAGGCTTCCCAGCTTATCGGTTTGATCAAGTAATGGGAGGCTTCCACGTCGAAGCCATCCGCATAGTGCTCCCGGCTGGTAGTAGTAAAGACCAGCGCTCCCCGAAAGCCCTTCCCCCGCAGGATACGGGCCGCGTCAACTCCCAGGGCGCCTTCCATATAAATATCCATAAATATCACGTCAGCGCTCCGGGCCTCCCGGCTCTGCAGCAGCGCTCCGGCGTTTTCAAAGCTCAGCGCAGCAACGGGCAGATGATTATTTTTTGCATATCGGGCACAAAAATCCAACAGGATGTCCCGGTCCTTTGCAAGATCATCGCAGATCACAGCAAGCATCTCTATCCCTCCTTTCCCAAAAGGCAGAAAAGTATAATTTTCAAGATCATTATAGCATGAAGCGGAGCGGATTTACAGCAGGTTCCCTCCGGCTTAGGCTCTGTAGGAACGGCTTACGCTTTTTTTCTTGATTTCGAGAGATGAATCTGTAACAATGAGTAAAAACATATACGGTTTCTGGACAGCGGGATTTACTGTCATGACCCTGACGGTGAACGCACCACCAGAAGCCCCGGCTTTTACCAGTGCGGACAGTGTCTGTCTAATCATTACATTAAGGCTATGTTTTCCGCCTTGTGAACGACTATGGAAAAGGAGAGGAAAAGAAATGACAAATAAGAAAAAACAAAGTGCCGTTGTCGTGGCTGCCACGGTAATGAGTATCACATTCGTGCTTTCACCTGTTGCCGCTGTTTACGCAGCAGATGCAGAGACAGCAATCGTACAGCAGACAAGATCAACAGAGATCAGGGAAAATGCCCTGCCGGTCACACTGCCGCAGGAACTGTCAGGGAATGCAGGACAGGTTTTGCAGGACATTGCTTTACCGGATGGATGGAGCTGGACAGATGGAAACACCATCATCAGCAGGGAAAAACCAGAATACCCTGCCAGAACCGCAGTGGACGATAAGACGTATGATTACAGCGCAGTAGAGGGCTACAATGCGGAAGAACATTTCGTAGAGAAAAATATCCCTGTTACTGTCCTGGTGCCGGAAACGGAAGAAAGCACAGCTCTTTCCGCAAAGGAACAGGTTCAGGCACCACAAACAGACAGCATATCCAGTAATACGGGGGAAATTGAGATCAATCCCACATCAACAGAGGCCAGGGAAAATGCCCCGCTGATCACACTGCCGCAGGAATTGTCAGGGAATGACGGACAAGCTTTGCAGGACATTGCTTTACCGGATGGATGGAGCTGGACGGATGGAAACACCATCATCAGTAAGGAAAAACCAGAATACCCTGCCAGGATCGCAGTGGACGATAAGACGTATGATTACAGCGCAGTAGAGGGCTACAATGCGGAAGAACATTTTGTAGAGAAAAATATCCCTGTTACTGTTCTGGTGCCGGAAACGGAAGAAAGCACAGCTCTTTTTGCAAAGGAACAAGTTCAGGCACCGCAAGCAAACAGCATATCCAGTAATACGGGGAAAGTTGAGATCAATTCCACTGATTTTCCGGATGAAAAGTTTAGGGAGTATTTGTTGGATAAATTCAACGGTGATGGTGAGAACAAAATAGCGATAGCGGATGTTACTCTTATTGATGTTAAAGACAGAACAGATATAACGGATTTAAAGGGGATTGAAAAGTTCGCTGATCTGAAATATTTGATTTGCTCCTACACAGGAATCCAAGCCTTGGATGTCAGCAAAAATTCCAATCTGGAAACCTTGTCTTGCACCGACACAGAAATCCAAGACTTGGATGTCAGTAAAAATTCCAATCTGAAACGATTGTACTGCTCCAACACAGAAATCCAAGCCTTGAATGTCAGTAAAAATACCGCTTTGACATACTTGTTTTGTCCCAGAACAAAAATCCAAGCCTTGGATGTCAGCAATTGTCCTGATTTGGAGTTTTTAGATACAAGGTATATGAATCTGGCTTATCTTGATTGGGGAACGGCTGATCTGAGTACGTGGAGTAAGACTTTATCAACGATTGATCTAACTGTAACTGGTGATACCTTCGATATTACAAAGAAATTTGCTGGTATTGACATCAGCAAGTTGACCGTTATCAGTGGCGGAAGATTGGATGGCAACAATATCACAGACTATAAAGTTGGAACGCCAATCCAATATACCTATGCCTGTGGGAACGTGAATGGATCATCTGATACATTGACTGTCACCTTGAATTTATCCAAGTCAGTCAGCAAGATTGAAATAACAAGCAATCCTGATATGACTTATACCGGAAACCCTGTTAAAAATCCATCTGTTGATTCGGAAGGAAGTACAGGGGATGTTAACTATACTTATGAAATTTGGAATGGCAGAATTTGGGATAAATATACTGGCATTCCAACCAATGCCGGGAAGTACCGTGTAACTGCAAAGCTGGCAGAGGACGACTTCTACAAAGGTGCAGAAGATACAAAGGAATTTACAATATCACAGGCAGCTAACGGCTGGACAGAGGACCTTGCTATGACAGACTGGACTTATGGAGATAAGGCAGTATCTCCAACAGCCAAGGCAATTTTCGGTGATGTGATTTTTACTTACAGTGATTCAGAGAAAGAAGCCTATACAGATGTCGTTCCGACTGATGCAGGCACTTGGTATGTGAAAGCAGCTGTCGCAGGCACAGACAACTATACAGCGTTAGAAGCTACAAAGGAATTTACAGTATCGCAGGCAACTAACGGCTGGACAGAGGATCTTGTTATGACAGGCTGGACTTATGGAGATAAGGCAGTATCTCCAACAGCCAAGGCAATTTTCGGTGATGTCATTTTTACTTACAGTGATTCAGAGAAAGGAGCCTATACAGATGCCGTTCCGACTGATGCAGGCACTTGGTACGTGAAAGCAGCTGTCACAGGCACAGATAACTTTACAGGGGTAGAATCCACAAAGGAATTTACAATATCACAGGCAGCTAACGGCTGGACAGAGGACCTTGCTATAACAGGCTGGACGTATGGGGAAAAGGCAGTATCTCCAACAGCCAAGGCAATTTTCGGTGATGTGATTTTTACTTACAGTGATTCAGAGAAAGAAGCCTATACAGATGTCGTTCCGACTGATGCAGGCACTTGGTATGTGAAAGCAGCTGTCGCAGGCACAGACAACTATACAGCGTTAGAAGCTACAAAGGAATTTACAGTATCGCAGGCAACTAACGGCTGGACAGAGGATCTTGTTATGACAGGCTGGACTTATGGAGATAAGGCAGTATCTCCAACAGCCAAGGCAATTTTCGGTGATGTCATTTTTACTTACAGTGATTCAGAGAAAGGAGCCTATACAGATGCCGTTCCGACTGATGCAGGCACTTGGTACGTGAAAGCAGCTGTCACAGGCACAGATAACTTTACAGGGGTAGAATCCACAAAGGAATTTACAATATCACAGGCGACTAACGGCTGGACAGAGAACCTTGCTATAACGGGCTGGACATATGGGGAAAAGGCAGTATCTCCAACAGCCAAGGCAATTTTCGGTAATGTGATTTTTACTTACAGTGATTCAGAGAAAG
>QGGY01000007.1:223474-304684 GCA_003148945.1 Murimonas intestini
CTATAACGGGCTGGACATATGGGGAAAAGGCAGTATCTCCAACAGCCAAGGCAATTTTCGGTAATGTGATTTTTACTTACAGTGATTCAGAGAAAGGAGCCTATACAGATGCCGTTCCGACTGATGCAGGCACTTGGTATGTGAAGGCAGCTGTCGCAGGCACAGACAACTATACAGCGTTAGAAGCTACAAAGGAATTTACAATATCACAGGCAGCTAACGGCTGGACAGAGGACCTTGCTATGACAGGCTGGACATATGGGGAAAAGGCAGTATCTCCAACAGCTAAGGCAATTTTCGGTGATGTGATTTTTACTTACAGTGATTCAGAAAAAGGAGTCTATACAGATACCGTTCCGATTGACGCAGGCACTTGGTATGTGAAGGCAGCTGTCACAGGCACAGACAACTATGCTGGGGTAGAAACTACCCGTGCCTTTACGATCACTCCAAAGAATATAGACAATAACAGCCAGATTGTCATACCTTACATTAAGAGTGATAAGGATGTAGAGAATCTTGTCATTAAGGATGGCGACAAGGAGCTGAAAAGGGGCACTGACTATGATGTTAATAAGAAGCAGGACGGCAGCAAAGTCACTGTCACGATCACATTTAAAGGGAATTATACAGGAACAGTTACAAGGACTTATACAGTAGAGAATAAAAAGCCGTCTGACAACACAGATACGCAGAAAGCATCCGACACCACGAAAAATGATAAGAACAGCGCTGTACAAACAGGTGACACCACAACTACCGGATTGTGGGCAATGCTAATGGCGTTATCCGCCGGAACGGCCGCACTCCTAAAAAGCAGGAAACGCAAGAAAGAAACAGAAGAATAACAACAAGTCATAGGCTGTCTTAAAAAGGCAGCCTCATGGATCAATCAAAATGGTTCAGGCTTTACTGCTCTTTTACTTAAACACAATAGAATAAAAACAAAGAATCACCAGAACCAGCAATTTACTGGATCTGGCGATTCTTAATTAAGGAGTTTTTTACAGCCCCTGATATTTATCTCAAGACAGTTTCCATCAATATTCAATATTAAGCACTATATCCTGATTGTAATCGCCGAAATTTTTTCCAAACAGGTTAAAACCGCCGATATATACCGCATCCGGCTTATTCCCAATGCGCACAGTGATATATGGGGCGCCGTCCAGATCCAGGTCTTCTGCACAAATCATCGAAACCTGCTCACCATTTATAAATGTTCCCTTCTGCTGTATCTCCCAGGCAGTCTGCAGGCCATACTGGCTGGAACCATTCGCAACACACGGCGGAGTCAGCCGTCCTCTTCTCTTTCCGAAATCACCAGGACATGTAAAAGTCCCGCATTCTCTCCCGTTTATCCAGAGAGTAATGTCCGACTTCCAGTCTTCCCGATATCCCGGAGCTTCAGAACAGATCTCCATAGAAATTAAAATCTTCTTCGGCTTTTTCCCCTTGGGAACACCATTTGGAAACTCATATTCAACATAGCCGGAGGACGTCCACAGCATCCCCGCCTTAAATCGCTGTGGCGTATAAAAGAAATATTCTACATCTTCATTTCCAATTGTACCATCCGTTGTGCACAAACCACAGGTAGGCGTAACCTCGCAGCGGCTGTAAGCCCCCACCGGCATCTCTACGCTGTATACCTCGTCTATATTGATATCCTTGCGTACCAGATCTATGATGGCATGGTCTACTTTACGTGTACAAAGCTTCTGGCCTCCTCTTGTTCCGGGCTGTTCCTCCATACGGATCAAGCCTGCCTGCTCCAGGATCTTCAGATGATAGGCTGTACTTGAGGCAGGCAGGTTCATCTGCCTTGCTATCTCTCCGATAATCAGGCTCTTGTCATACAGCAGCTGCAAGATCTCCACACGCTCTGGAGAAGAGATCGCCTTTCCCAGACCACACAGCACCTCCATATTTTCAACATCATAATTCCCAAACTTTGCCATATCCACCTCTATGCTGTACACAGGCCCTCGCAGCGGCTGCAAGGGGCATCATTTACAGCAAGTCCTTTATTTTTTTTGCAAGATAAAGCGGAAAATTAGTAATCGCTCCATTTTTCAAATATCCGCGCTTTGATAAACGAAGTGCATGGGCAGGTTCATGTTCGGCAATATAGCTTTTGAACGATGGTGCAGATTTATCTTCACCGCCCTTTACTTCCACTGGAATAATTTCCGTGCCGTACTGAATTACAAAATCAATCTCTCCTTTTTTGTCAGAGAAATAACGCGGTTCCACTTCAAACTGACCACGAAGCTGCTGTAAAACGTAATTTTCAGTCAGCGGCCCCTTAAACTGATAATCAGTCTTTAAGAGGATTGCACTATTATCAATACCGGCCATATGTTTGAGCAGGCCGGTATCAAAGACGAACAGCTTAAAGCAATCCAGCTTGTCAAAAGCGGAAAGCGGATGCTCCATCTTAGAGACATTGTACACACGGTTCAGCATACCGGCAGATACAAGCCATTCGATTGCTTCTTCAAAATCACGCGCCCTGCCGCCTTCACGGACAGCTCCATACATGAACTTCTCATTTGGTTTGGCAAGCTGTGTGGGGATGCTTCTGAAAACCATGAGGATACGCCCGCTGTTGACCTTGCCATTATGCTTGGAGAAGTCATTTTCATAGACTTCAATCAGTTCTCTTTGAATGCGGGAAACTTTGGCCGGGTCTTTATATTTTATCCAGGAAGTGACACACTCCGGCATACCGCCGATGATAAGATAATTGTTGTACGCTTCCAGCAGGCGATTGTGGAATATTTCCTCAATGTGCTGTTCTTTCGTAATACTTAAATAGTATGCATATAAGGCTGGGTCCGTCGCTTCCAAAAATTCGTCAAAGGTCAATGGGTAGAGGTCAAGAAGATTGACCATGCCAACCGGGTAAGATTTTGGCTGTGCAAGGAGTGTACCCAGAAAACTGCCCGCTGCAATCACATGGTATTCATTTGCTTTTTCCTTAAAATATTTTAGGGCATTGAGAGCTGAGGGACATTCCTGAATCTCATCAAAGACAATCAGCGTTTTCCCCGGTTCAATTTTTTCTCCTGCAATCAGGGAAAGCAGTTCAACAATCCGTTGTGGGGTTTTATTCGTCTCAAAGATGGATTTCAGTTCCTGTTCTTCATCAAAGTTGAAATACACGAAGCTGTCATAATAGCTCGTTCCAAATTCTTTCATAATCCATGTTTTCCCAACCTGTCTGGCACCTTTTAGCACCATAGGTTTGCGGTCTTCACTGGATTTCCACTGTATTAAATCTTTAATAGCGTTGCGCTTCAAGACAATCACCCCCCTTTCTATGTGTTCTTGTATAGTGTAACACGTTTTTCCCGTGGTTACAACTTTGTTTTTGTACATTTTTTCGATATATTTATGCCTGATTTCACACGTTTTTCAGAAACACTATTTTGCTGATAACTTAATCCACAGACAACAAAAAGACCACCCCTGGTCTTTGTTTTATGCAAAGAACAGGGGTGGTTTTTTGTTCCCATTTTAGATAAATAGATTGAATGAAAGGACTGAGAACCATGACTTCAAGCAGTAAGGGGGCAGAAAATTGGAAGCAATCTATATCCCCTTCACTGCCTCTGCATTCTCCGCAGCAGCTCCCCTCCATCAGCCAGCACTGTGGTACCTGTCATAAAACTAAATGCATCGCTCACCATACACGCCACTATATCCCCGATGTCTTTTGGACTTCCGATTCTCCCCAGCGGTATGGATTCCAGCTTTGCATCCAGTATTTCCTGTTTTGAATAGATGGCTTCGTTAATTTTGGATAGTATGACTCCGGGTGCACAGCTGTTGACCCTTACCCCGTATGGGCCAAGGCTGGATGCCAGAGATCTTGTTATCCCCTCCAAAGCATATTTAATACTGGAATACACCGCCAGATTCGGCATGGCGCTTATTCCATTGACTGATGAGATAATGACTATATTCCCACTTTTCTGTTCTTTCATGCGCTTTCCGGCTTCGATAACACCGTACAGGGTTCCTTTATAGTTGATATCCAGCAGCCTTTCCATCTCTTCATCTGTGGTATCAAGAAGCTCTGCCCGGACATTGATGCCTGCATTTGCCACAAAGATATCCAGAGGATGCCCGCTTTTGTCATATTCCTGAAAGAAGCAGCGCACTGCGTCCGCATCGGATATATCTATAATTGCAGAGTCACAGCTTCCCCCCGCCTCTCTGATACATTCTTCTGTCTGGCGCAGGCCTTCCCGGTTTCTGCCCAGCAGTGTCACATGCGCCCCAAACCCGGCCAGTGAAACTGCGATCCCGCGTCCGATACCTGAACTGGCCCCAGTGACTGCAGCGTACCGCCCGGCCAGTGACAGTGCTTTTTCCATATACTCTCGATTCACATCCATGCCTCCTTTGCATTATTGCGCATCATTCCTTTATGGCTGTTTCCCTATATATGCCAGGATGCCTCCATCCACGTACAGGATATGCCCGTTTACAAAATCTGAAGCTTCTGACGCCAGGAATACCGCAGGTCCCATCAGATCCTCAGGGGAACCCCAGCGGGCGGCAGGCGTCTTGGATATGATAAACTGGTCAAAGGGATGTCTGCTGCCGTCCGGCTGCTTTTCCCTGAGCGGCGCTGTCTGAGGTGTTGCAATATATCCCGGCCCGATTCCGTTGCACTGGATATTATATTCACCGTATTCTGAACAGATATTCCTTGTCAGCATCTTCAGGCCGCCTTTTGCAGCCGCATAGGCTGACACTGTCTCCCTCCCCAGTTCGCTCATCATAGAACAGATGTTGATGATTTTTCCATGTCCTCTCCTGATCATCCCCGGTATGACGGCCTTGGAAACTATAAATGGGGCATTTAAATCCACATCCACCACCTTTCGGAAGTCTTCTGCAGTCATCTCTGTCATCGGGATCCTTTTAATAATTCCTGCGTTATTTACCAGGATATCTATTTCTCCGACCTCTGCCTCAACTCTTTTTACAAAACTGTTTACAGCATCCTCGTCTGTGACATCACACACATATCCGCAGGCAGTTATCCCCTTTTCCCTGTATGAAGCCAGACCTTTCTCTACCAGTTCCCTGTTAATATCATTAAACACGATCTTTGCCCCTGCCGCTGCAAAAGCACAGGCAATTGCAAAGCCAATCCCATAGGAAGCGCCTGTCACAAGTGCTGTCTTCCCTTCCAGTGAAAACATATTTTTACTGTACATTCCCAATTTCTCCCATTCTTTAACTGTTTTCCTTCCGCCTAAAAACTGATTATGGTTTTTACAGAAGCGCTGTCACCTTTCATCATTTCCTCAAAAGCATGCTGTATCTCTTCAATAGGATAGACAGCCGTTATTATTTCTTTTGGACGGATCTTTCCTTCCTTCATCCACTGCAGAACTTCCGGAAAACGCCCGCAGTTCATCCTTGAGCCCGCAAGAGTGAGTTCCTTTTTTGTTATGTATACAGGAGGGATCTCCATAGGCTTCCCGTCAAATGCGATAACTGCCACTCTGGCAAAGGGAGCCGCAAGTTCGACAGCTGACTGAGTAAGAGCGGACGCCCCTACAGCGTCAATGATCACATCAGCGCCGCCCGGAAAGAAGCTCTCTGCCGCTTCTTTCAAGTCCTCTCTGCGTGTATTCACTGTCCTGTCCGCTCCAAAGGCCGCAGCCCTTTCCAGTTTCTTATCTTCTATATCGGATATGAGCACCGAAGCCCCCAGGCCTGCTGCCGCCTGCAGCACTGCCAGACCGATCGTTCCGGCCCCGATGATCACTGTCCTGTCACCCGCTTTCAGCTGTGTCCTCCACAGGATATTAGACGCCACAGAAAATGGTTCTGCCAATGCCGCCTCCTCAAAACTCAGATCTTCCGGAAATACATACAGCCTTCTGGCATCCGCTATAATATAATCCTGAAACCCTCCATCCATCTGGACTCCAAAACACTTCACATCCTCACAGACATTCTCATGTCCTGACACACAGGTCCTGCAGTGTCCGCAGGAAATGACAGGATCCATTACTACACGGTCACCCGGTTTTAACCCGGCTGCATCCTCCCCTGTCTCTACTACGATCCCGGCCAGTTCATGGCCCATGACCCGCGGCAGCTCTACGTCAGCCCGTCCTTCCCTGAATATATGGAAGTCAGTCCCGCAGATGCCCGCAGCCTTCACCTGCACCACTGCCTGTCCCCTGGCAGGTTTTTTATTAAAAACCTCTTCTGTTACCTCTATTTTCTGTACCTCTGTCAGCTTTGCTACACGCATAAAAATTCTTCTCCTTCCTTAATATGTATCCTCATATGGTGCTGACGGTCCCCTGCCGCACCACCCCCACGGTGAGAAGAATATTAGAAAAAGCTCTCTGGTCCGCACTCTCTATCACGACCCTCACTGAGCCAGAACGGCATGCTTCATAAAATTCATCTCTGGAATACTTTTTCAGCTCCACTTTTTCCAGTAAGTTCTTATAATCCAGAAAAACCTCCGGTTCTCCCTGCAGGTCCGGCGGACAGATGACTTCTGCTCCTTCTGCATTTATCAGATGCAGAAGTGCCTCCAGAACCTGAGAGGACGTGGGCAGCCCCGGGGAGAGATTCATATATATCCTCTCTGCCTGTGGATTTGTCTGGCTCTCCAGCGGGAAATTCCCGCTTCCTATCAATACTTTATCCCCGTGCCCGCATTTTGACAGCGCGGCTATTATTTCCGGATTCACACATCCTGTTTTCAGCATAATTTCTCCTTTCAACTCAAAACAAAAGTTTCTTCTTTTAACCCTGTCAGGATTTCATATCCTCTTTCTGTTACAAGTACCTCATCTTCTATCCTGACGCCTCCCAGCCCCGGAACATACACTCCCGGCTCAATGGTTATCACCATGTTTTCCTGAAGCCTTCCGCTCACATTTTCATCAATTGTCGGCCATTCATGGCTGGTAATCCCCACGCTGTGCCCCAGATGCGGGTTAAAATACTTTCCATACGGATGTCCGGCTGCAATATCAGCTGCTTTCTTTATCAGCTCCTGCATGGGCAGGTCCGGCCTCACCATTTTGATGCACTCCGACTCCATATATCTCACCAGTTCATAAAGGCTTCTCTGCTCTTTCGTGCATTCTGAGATACAAAAGGTCCTCGTCCAGTCTGATGAATATCCCAGGTATTTTGCTCCGAAATCCAGCAGTACAAGATCGCCTCTTTTTATCCTCTTATTTTCAGGAACCCTCGTTACCACCGCAGAGCGCTGGCCTGATATAAGTTTCATAGTAAAAGGCACACCATCGGATCCGTTCCTGCGCATATGGTACTCAATTTCTGCAGCTGCTTCCAGCTCTGTTATTCCAGCCCTTAAGAAAGTTTTGGCATACTCCATGGCATCTGAAGCTATGGCCGCAGCCTGTTTTATTCTTCTTATTTCATCCTGTGATTTTATCAGACGAAGCTCTGCCATCTTTGGGCCTATGTCTTTTATCATCCGGGCCAGCGGACGCAGAGCCAGGTATGTGGGCAGGTCCGTCTGGTCATATACAATCCATAGAAGAGACATATCCTCCCTGCGCAAAAGCTCAGTTAATGTTTCCAGATAAGCTTCCTTTGTATTTTCATAAGGCACAGGTTCACCAAGACCTGAAAGCTCCTGTTCCTCTATCTGTCCCTGCCACTTACGGGGATACACAAACTTTTTAACGCCAGAAGCCAATATGACTGCAGTCATGCCAATCTGTTTCGGCCTTCTGGCTGTTGTATAAAAGCCTGTGAAATAAAAAATATCCGCCTCCCCGGTGAGCAGGACCGTCCCCTCCCATTTCTGTCCATCCAGGCCCAGCATACTGTAATCCCGCTGTCTGGCCTGACCCGAAACGTTGTAATCCCGCTCTTTTTCCTGCTCTTTCACGTCCATGCTCCCTTTCTCACTGTTTCTTTTGCTGCATTTTACTGTTCTTATCAAGCGAAGTTCCTTGGCGCACTGCCTCTATACACGCACAGTTATCCGCCTTAGCCAGTCCCATATCTGCTGCCTTATTTAAAATGCTTATCGCCTGGCAAAGCGCCGGCATGGAAAAGTTGCAGGACTTGCTCAGCCTTTCACATATCTTCAGATCCTTCAGGGCATACTCCACAGGAAATGCCGGTTCATAATCGCCGTCCCTGATGGCCTCATATTTACTCTCCAGATAATAATTTCTGGCTCCTCCATATGAGACAGCCCTGGCAAAGTCATCTACACTAATCCCATTCAGCTGTGCCAGGGTAAGTGTTTCGTTTACCGCTGCCTGTATTTCATGGGACAGTGCATTCTGGCAGATTTTCATAATGATTCCTTTCCCATTTTCTCCCATACGGATTATATTTTCCCCCATATAGGACAGGACGGGATAGATCCTGTCAAAAACATCCTCTGTACACCCGGCATATATTCCCAATTTTCCTGATATGGCCGCAGCTTTTGATTTCACTACGGGACAGTCCGCAAATCCGGCCCCTGTCCTTTCCTGTACAAGCCTGGCTATTTTAAGGGAAACGTCAGGGTCAATGGTACTCATATCGATCCCCGTCTTATCCCGGGTCAGCGCAGGAAGCATCTCTTCCCACACTGCCAGCGAATGCTCAGACCTGGGAACCATAGTGATGATGATATCACTGCTCTCTGCCACTGCCAGGCTGCTTTCACATGCTATGGCCCCTGCTGCCTCAAGCTCCCGGACACGTTCCTCCTGTACATCATATACATAGACCTTATCCTGGTGTTTTTTCACAATATTGGCACACATAGCGCCGCCCATTGTACCCAGCCCCACAAACCCTATTTTCATACTAAACTGCCTCCTGCCCTGCGATACCCTTTTTCATGCAGTACTTCCTCCTGCCCTGCGGCACCCTTTTTCATTCAGTACTTCCTCCCGCCAACGCAATATCCCGGTTCATCCTTTCTGCGTCCGCTTTCTCCAGCTCTATGTTCCCGCCCTTAATATAATCCAGGACATGAGCTTCCTTCCGGCCTCCTCCCAGGATGATCAGATTTTCAGCCTTTGCAGAGGTCCAGGCCACTACGAGGTTAGCTGTATTACATTCGTATTTTCTGCACAGATCCTTCCAGCCGTCCAGCATCTCTATGATACGGAGCCTCAGTTCTGTCCGGTACCATTTGATATTGTTGCGTAGGTTTCCTTCCGGCACCACATAGTCCATGCCGATCTTACCGCTCAAAAGCCCCTGTTCAAGGGGAGAAAACGCCTCAAATGTAATGCAATTTTCCTGACAGACGGGCAGATACTTGTCCGCCTTGTCCTGATCCAGCATACTGAACCTTTCCTGAAGCACATCTATTTCCCCGTAGCTTAAGTAATCCTTGATCTCCTTTTCGGAACAATTTGAAATTCCAACTGCCCTGATCTTTCCCTGGCGCTTCAGTTCCATAAGGGCATCCATAGTCTCCGATACCGGGACCAAAAATGGCTCTCTGGCCTGGTGATGCGTTATGTACACATCTATATAATCTGTACCTAAATTTTTCAGGCTTTCTTCCACGTCCAGCATGATAGCCCGCCTTGAGAGATTTCTCCTGCACACCTTTCCGTCCCGTTCTATTATGACAGCGCCCTCATCATCCCTCCACCAGAATCCGCACTTTGTCTGTATGACCAGCTTCTCTCTTGGAATTTCCCTGATCGCTCTGCCAACCAGTCTTTCACTGTAGCCAAATCCATATGCAGGCGCTGTGTCGATGGTGTTAATCCCATGCTCCACAGCAGAATGTATCGCCTTTAAGGACGCCTCATCGTCCTGCGCCCCCCACTGGGCATCCCCGCCCATAGACCATGTACCCAGCGCGATGGCTGAAGCCGTAATACCTGATTTGCCTATCTGCCTTGTTTTCATTTTCCCCTCCTGTTTACTCTTAACCAGACAGCGGCCATGGAAGCGGCCGGCCCGGACAATACTTTTCTCTGGATTTTTCTTTCCTTTCATCTCCTACCAGTCGCACAGGCTGCCGTCCAAAGGACGGCGGCAGACAGGAATATAAGCTCTTTTATACGGATATCTTCTGGCAGCATCCTCGTCAATGTCGCAGCCGATGCCCGGCGCATCCTCCATATACAGATAGCCGTCCTTATAGACAGGTCCGCCTTTTACCACTTCCTTTACTGTGTCATCCACAGTCCCGTCCTCCTGGATCCCGAAATTATAGGCAGATACATTCATGTGCCAGTTGACTGCATGAGTGACAGGCGATACGTCATTCGGACCATGCCATGCTGTCTTGATGTCATAAGTCTCCGCGATAGCCTGTATTTTTTTCGCCTCTGTTATGCCGCCGATACGGATGATATCACAGCGTATAAAGTCCAGCCACCTGTTCGTGATCCCGGGCAGGCATTCCCACCGGCTCTTGTACAGTTCTCCGAAAGCAATAGGCACATTTGTGTGTTCTCTGACAGACTTCAGACTCTCCGCACAGTCAGGCGCTATGGGATCCTCTATAAAAAACGGATTATAGGGTTCCAGCTTATTCATGATATACACTGCCCTCTCGGGGCTGAAGCGCTCATGCAGGTCGAAGATAATTCCCACTTCCCTGCCTACTACTTCTCTGATCCTGATAAAGTAGTCTATCATGGCATCTGCCCAGAACTCCGGATCCCAGTCCTCTGTCTTAGGCATGTTCTGGACGGCATCACTGCCTAATGTCCCGTTTGCCGAAGGAAGACCCGCACGCAAGCGGATGACCTTCAGCCCCTTATCTTTCACAAAACTGGCGGCCTTCTCTATCTTCTCTTCATTTGTCTTTCCAAGCACATGGGAGTAGCAGAGCACCTTGTCCCTCACCTTTCCTCCCAGCAGGGAGTACAGGGGCAGTCCTGCCCTTTTGGCCTTGATATCCCACAAAGCCATATCGATCCCGCACAGAGCGCTCATGATGATATTCCCGCCCCGCCAGTAGGAGCCCCTGTAGATTAACTGCCAGATCTCCTCAATATTGTCAGCATCCATCCCTATCAGCATGGGCCTTAAATATTCCAGTGTGAGATCCTCCACCGCCTTCTCTCTTCCATTCAGGGATGCATCCCCGATGCCATAGATCTTTGGGTCATCTGTCATTATCTTGATAAACAGATAATTCTGCTTTGGACATGTTAAAATTGTTTTGACTTCTGTAATCTTCATCTGTTAATCTCCTCAGTCAGCTTCAGTCTTTGGCCGCAGCTTATCACCTGTCTTTAAGTTCCACTCCTCCGTCAGCTCGCACAGACCGTAGTATGCAGGTTTAGGATTATTCTCATAGTCCAGCAGCCCATCAAAATCAAACGCCTGAAGCCTGAATTTTTCATTTGGATGTCCGGCCAGAAATTCTGCCCATTGCGCCGGCTCATCGGACAGGCTCCAGCATGTCACGCCCTGCACACAGTCCATACTGTAAAAGAGAGTGGAAAACTTCCTGTACCATTCCTCCTGAAGGCGGGCATCCCATGGCCTGTGCCAGTACTTTGTGACAGGTACGGGCCTGTTGCCCATGTGGAACCTGCATCTGCCGGTATTTGAAGGAGTAGACACCTCTGTGAGCTGGATCGGCAGGTGGTATCTGTCATGCCACCAATTTATCATTTCCATAGTATTAAACAGATCGTATGGATAATCATGGAACTGCAGTCCCAGCACGTCCACCTTTATCCCCTCCTGCTTACATCTGTCAAGAAAATCAGCGATGGACACACAATACCTGTTGGGCACAGATTCCGGCAGCCCGTAGCTCTTTTTCCAGTCCCTCACTTCCGGGATGGAATTTTCATCAAACCCGTAATTTCCCTGCCATTCATCATAAAAATTCACCATTAGCTTTGTTTTCGGAGATAATCTCCGGATGACCTGGTAGACTTCTTTACAGATCTGAAAATGCTGGTCAAATGTAAAATTAAATGGATTGCTCTGAAGGGGCTCATTGAAATCTACATAAGTAAATGCATTTGGCCTGCTGGATAACATATATTCAGCTCTCTCAACCACCAGCTTCTTAAAAGCCTCATAGTCGTGATTGCCATACCTGGCCATCCAGTTTTCCCCTTCCCACCAGTCACTGAACCAGACAAGTGCATGGCCCCTCACCGGAATATTATTTTCTGTACACCAGTCCAGCATCTCAAATATCATGTCGTAATGCTTCTCACCTTCGTTTGGCTCCACGCATCCCCAGTGTGTAGGTATCACAGCTTCCCCGAACAGCCTGCTGAAATACTTCTTAAATACATCCCCTCCATCTGTAAATCCTTTCATGCACCCCATAAAGCAGAAATCATCCCTGTCTCCCCTGTCAGATATCTTTATCTGTGCCTCCAGCAGAACTAACTGCTCACCTGCTTTGAGTATTTCACAGAGCGCTTTTTCTACATCTTCATCTGTAAGAGATAAGAGAAGTTCTTCTGCCCTGCCTATTCTCTTCCTTATTCCCTCAAGCTCCAGATTATATTTTCCTGCCGCTTCTTCCAGATGGCGTTTTACTCTGAAGAGCCTGCTTTTTGTGGCCTCCCTCCAGAAATCTCTGATTTCTTCTGACGGCTCATATCCTTTTTCCTCATTATCCGCGAACAGTATTGCTCCCCCGAATCCCTGCACATCTACCTTTGACATAAATACAGCCCTGTCTATAGTGGCTTCAAAGCAGATCACACCATCCTCATGCCTGCCATAATTCTTCTGCGGATTTCTCCCGGTATCGTACATTACATAAGTCCCCAGAGTACTCTTCTGTTTCTTCCATTTATACTGCATCTTCTCTCTCCTTCTCCATATATCTAATTTCTTACTGCCTTTTAGTTATCTCATCCCATCCAGGATTCTGCTGATCTCCTCCATCTGCTGTTCTGACAAAGGCCCATACTCAAGAGCTTTCGCATTATCCATAACCTGCTTCGGAGTCTTAAATCCCGGTATTGGGATCGTCCTTGGGCTTCTCGCCCACAGCCATCCCAGCGCTCCCTGTGCCGGAGTCCTTCCGCCTTCTGTCAGTATCTCCCTAATGCTTTCCACCTTTGACAGAAATTCAGGATTTGGCCTTCCATCCTTGAAAAATTTCATATACTCAGGTGCATTTTTCCCGCGTATATCATTATCCTTCAGTGTAGTCTCCGGCCTGAACTTTCCTGTCAGCAGCCCCATGGCCAGCGGCCCTCTGTTGAAGCTGGCCAGGTCATATTCATCGCACAGCTCAAGCATGGCAGCATTGTCCTCAAAAATATTCTGTCCGTGCTGTACGGCGCCGCAGTGGGGTCCCGGAGCAAATACCCTTGCACTGTCCACATCATCTGTAGACCATCCATAGGTACGTATTTTCCCCTCCTGCACAAGCTCCTCCAGCGTCTGCCTCACTTCCTCCGTCTTTTCCCTGTCATAGAAATAGACATGGAGGAAATACACATCTATATAATCCGTCCCCAGGCGTTTCAGGGAATCCTCGCATGATTTCCTGATATAAGCAGGGCTCACATCCCAACCCAGCTTTGTCCTCGTCACCGGGTCAAACACCCAGCCAAATTTCGTGGAGATGACCACTTTATCCCGCCTGCCCTTTATAGCCTGCCCGATCAGGCTCTCGCTGTGTCCTGTCCCATACATATTAGAAGTGTCGAACAGAGTAATTCCCATATCCATTGCAGTCTGAAGGCCCCTGAGAGAATCTTCGTCGTTTACATCTCCCCAGCCTATGGGCGTCCCGTCCTTTTCAAAAGCAGGGCCTCCTATTGCCCAGCAGCCGGTTCCCATTGCGCTGACCTCTATGCCTGATTTCCCGATTTTACGCTTCATCACATCCATAATTTTTTCCCCTCCGTTTTCTTTGGGCCATTCCGGCTGCATAGCTGTGCCGGAACAGCCCTCAGCTGCTTTTTACTGCTGCTCTTTATAACGGTCATACGCTTCCTGGTAAATAGATATATATTCATCCAGCCCTACGCCGTTTAGTGAACTGATGTAAGAATCCCAGTCCTCATCAATATTGGATTCTCCTGCGATCCATCTTGCTGACATCTGAAGTATCTGATCAAGAATGCTGTTTTTTATGTTGGCAAGTGTCTCTGCCTCATCGTCTGTAAATTTCACTACAGGCATATACTCCGCTATGGCATAATCATCAAATGTTCTGCACTCAGCAGCCTTTGCCATGTTGTTTGGATTTCCAAGGAAAATATTTTTCTGGGCCATATCTGCTATATCATGTATGACATAGGCGCTTGTGGCAGGAGAATATTTATGACGGTATTCTCCAAAGGTCATGCCTTCCGGCGAAGCTGTCCAGTATTCCAGAGCCCCGTCTTCGTTATAATGAAGATTATATTTATTCTCCCCATCCTCAATCATCCCATATGATGCCTGAACACTCATCACATCACTGCTGTTCATAAAGTCCAGCCATGCGATAACAAGATCAGGATTTTCGCATTCACTTGTGACCCAGAAGTTATTGTAGCTTAAGCCCACATTGTTTTTATACATTTTTGCTGAATACCCTTCCGCTGACGGATAAGGGATTGCCACATAATCAGATACGTATGTACTTCCCACGTAGTTTGTTGCATTCCATCCCATAAGAAGGCCTATTTTTTCATCTTCGCCGGAGCCTTTTGCAGTAACCTGCGTCTCACCCTGGGTAAATGTCTCATTGTCGAGAAGCCCTTCCTGATACAATTCTGCAAAGTATTTACAGGCGTCCTTCCAGCCTTCCTGAGTGGCGGCACATTTTACCGTCCCATCTTCAATGATCAGCCCGTTCATGTCTGTGGCTACTCCAAACATGCCAAACATATTAAAAAATGAATAATCCTGCTTTGAAAAGTCTCCAATACCTGCTACCGGGATTTCGTCAGCCTGCCCATTCCCGTTGGGATCCTGTTCCTTAAACGCTCTGAGCACTTCTGTTAATTCACTTGTTGTTTTAGGAATCTCCAGGTTCAGTTCATCCAGCCATTTTTTATTAATATACATAAAACTTGGAATATCATTGCCCTCATTTTCATATCTGGGGAGTCCATAGATATGGCCATCCAGCGCTGTCGCCTGTGCCCTTACCTGAGGAAATTGGTCCAACTTTGCCATTAAATGGGGAGCCTGCCTCTCAAGAATCTCATCAATGGCAATCACCGAACCGTCTGCAGCATAATTCATAAAAGTGCTGTCGTCCATCCCGTAGCATGTCATATAGGCATCCGCCAGATTCCCGCTGGCAAAATCCAGATTGATCTTCTCACCCCAGCTTGTTTCCGGATATTCCGTCCAGTTTACATGGACATTTGTCATCTCTTCCATCATTTTTACAAAGGGCATATCGTCAAATGGGGTAGTGTGCAGGGTACGCGCCTGGACACAGATGTTTATCTCCTCCTTCTCTTCCAGCGGAAAGGTGATCTGTCCCTCCCGGGCCGCTGTATCACCGGCTGCATCTGCCTTTGCTCCTCCTGTGAGTGACAGAACCATGGCTGCCGCCACCATCATTGCAATTTTTTTCTGTTTCATGTAAAATCCTCCCTTTTATTTGATTTTTATTATTACTGCTCTTTAAAATGTTTCAGCTGTGTATCTGATTATATCTGCTGCCTGTCAGCCTTTTACAGAACCGATCATGATCCCTTTCACGAAATATTTCTGTACAAAAGGATAAAGGATCAGCATTGGCAGGCTGGCCACCACTATAGATGAATATTTCACCAGCTCCGCTATCCTCTGCATGGCCGCCACGCTCTCGGCATCCCCGAAAGCCCCTGAACTGTTCATTTGGGCCTGGATGAGGATATCCTTTAACACCAGCTGGAGCGGGAACAGCTCCTTTGAATTCAGGTATATCATGGCATCGAAATATGAGTTCCACTGCTGTATCGCATAAAACAGCACCATGATCGCCACAAGCGCTTTTGACAGCGGCAGGGCTATCTTAAAGAAAAACTTCAGGTTATTGGCCCCGTCCACCCTGGCCGCATCCAGGAGCTCTTCAGAGAGAGTCCCCTCAAAGAATGTCCTGCAGACAATCAGGTTGTAGACAGACAGGCAGGTGGGAAGTATAATGGCCCACATAGAATCCAGCAGTTTTAGATCCTTTACCACCAGATATGTAGGTATAAGCCCTCCCTGAAAATACATCACGAATACAAAGAACAGGGTACAGAACTTCCTGCACGGCAGATCCTTTCTGGACAGGGCATACCCCGCCGGAACCGTGATGGCGACTGCCAGGACTGTCCATACTAAGGTGTACAGCACAGAATTGGCAAAACCAGTTAAAATATTTTTATTTGTCAGGATATGTATGTAGGCATCCAGGTTAAACCCCTTTGGGAGCAGTATGACCTTGCCTGAGTTCACAAGATTCGGATCACTCACAGATGCGATCACCACAAAGTACAGCGGGTATACTATGATCAGGAACACGATAACCATGATAACTGTATTCGTGACATCAAAAATCCTGTCAGGCCGTGAGGCCTTCCTTCTCTTTTCCGCACTTGCCCCATTTACTCTTTTCTTCATTTTCTCTCCCCCTCTACCAAAGGCTGGTGCCGCTGATCTTCTTGGCGGCACGGTTTACCACCATGAGCACAGCAAAGTTGATCACCGTATTAAAGAGATTCACCGCAGTAGAAAAGTCGTAACGGGCCTGCTGCAGTCCCAGCTTATACACATATGTGGATATGATTTCCGACTTGGAGAGGTTCAGTGCGTTCTGCATCAGATAGACCTTCTCATATCCGATATTCATGATCTGTCCGATCTGCATGATCAGCAGGATCAGCATAGTAGGTATCAGGCTTGGCACATCGATATTGATGACACACTGGAACTTGCTGGCCCCATCTATCTTTGCCGCTTCATACAGCTCCGGATTCACATTTGCCAGTGCCGCTATATAGATGACAGCACTGTACCCCAGGGTCTGCCACACGGCCGAACCCACATACATGGGCACAAAACAGGAAGCTTTTCCCATAAAATTGACAGGTTCCATACCTATCTTCTGTCCCACCAGATTCACAACGCCAGAAGAAGGCGAGAAAAAGTTATAGAGCATCCCCACTAACACTACTGTTGAAATGAAATAGGGAGCATAGCTGGCAGTCTGCAGCACTTTTTTGAACCTGGGACTCAGCCTGTTCAAAAACAGGGCAAATATAAACGGGATAGGAAACGAGAACAGCAGCATTGTAAGGCTCAATGTAAGCGTATTCCCAAGCACCTCCCAAAAGTTATAGGAGTTAAAAAATGTAATAAAGTGTTTCAATCCCACCCAGGCGCTTCCCCAGATCCCCTTTCTGGCGGAAAAATTCTTAAACGCGATCTGTATTCCTGCTATGGGCCAGTATCTGAATATAACCACTTGTATCATAGCGGGTAACAACAGCAAAAACAAATCCATATTCTTCCATTTATGCCTGGCCCTCACCACAGGATATTTTTTTCTTCCTTTCATGTCCCTCTCCTTTCCGAGCACTTATATGTATCTGTACCTTCCTTCGCCGTCCTGCTGATTTCCCCCTGTACAGGCACTGCTTCGGTACACCCACATTATCTTGCACATTATGCACAAAATCAACGCGCAATTCCCATTTTAAATTGACATTTCCGACATTTGCAGTTTCGGTTAATATGCATTTCCGATACCAAAACTTTCCTGCTTGCATTTATTTTTATGCATTATTATAATGATTCTGTGGAACATCAATGGAAGGGGCGGGGAATTATGGTGAAAAAATTTTTCGGAAACATGAGGTACAAATATAAATTATTGTTCAATCTTATAATCGTTTTTTTTGTTCCCCTCATCTCTGCCAGTGTCTTTTTCCTCTCTAAGATCCAGGATGTGGAAAAAACAAATTACATAACTTCCTCCCAGCAGTTATTCCAGCAGTCTTCTTACAATATGGGACTGATTTTTGAGGAGATACACAGGATCTCCACCCATCTGTTAAGCAACAAGGACCTGAAAGTCAAAAAACAGTCAATAACAACAACTGAAAAAATGGCTGTATGCTATGAAGTTGACAACTATATCCTCAACAGCAGCTACCTGACCGACATAGCTTTATATTCCCCGGCAGAAGATAAGCTCTACTTTTCCGCGGGCACAGCAAGCCCCTCACTTTATTTTGACCAGATATACCGGTATGCGAGTTTTGACAGCAGCGACTTTTATGAGCTGACTGACAGGCTTTCCCAGCCGGAGGGGTTGCCGGAACAGCCCTGTGCCATACATGCTTCCAGCCAGTCTTTTGTCACTGTCTTTATCCCTTTGGCAAACTCCTACTTCAGTACTGCCATCTATACTATTCCGTCTGCAAATATCACACAGACAGAACAGGAGCTGCTTGAAGATTCACAGGATGTACTGGAAATCTACTATAATGGAATGCTTATCCACAGCAGTGCAGCCTCTGGCGGGGACTTTTCCCCAAAAAAGTCTGTTTATGAACAGGACTACCAGGAGGCGCTTCAGTCATACAAGACAGGAGACCATCTGACCCTTGTCTATTCCGCGCCGGACTCTCTTGTCCAGATCGTGCTGGAACGGAACCTGGCGTCTCTGAACCAGTCAGTGAAAAATATAAGCCTGCTCTATGTGATCCTTCTGGCAGCTTTCTCACTCATAGGCTGCGGGATCATCGTGCTGTTCTGGCGGGACAGCTACCGCCCCATAGCGGAGGTGCTGCACTACACCGGCTCAGAGCCTGAGCAGACAAAGATAAATGAATTTGACCGTGTTAAGAACACATTGATCACTATTAAAAATGAACAGGAGAAATTAAATCAGAATCTCGAGACGTCCCTCCCTGCATACAGAAAGTCTCTGCTGACTGCACTGATCAAGGATGAATTTGATTCATTGGAGGAATTTAATGAGAAAGGAAAATTTGCTGACCTTTACCTGCACGGCCGCTATTTATTTATACTGGCCACATCGATCGTGGACTCCAGCCAGAACGGGCTGACGAAAAAAACAGCGATCCTGGAAGAGATCCTCAGCTATAGTGAAGAACACATGCCCTGCGGGATCATCTGTTATGGATTTGTTGACAAAATGAATGAAAAGATAATTTACGTAGCCTGCTCTGACCGGGCCGAAGACGAGGAACTCCACAATAATCTGCTGGTCTTTTATAACAATCTCCACGAATACTTTGGGTTCGAACTGAATATGGGCTGCAGCAACCTCTGCGAAATGACGGCAGACCTGGGCAAATCCTATATGGAAGCTCTGACAGCCCTGGACTACAGGATCGTCTATGGATACGGCAAGATTATTTATTTCTCTCAAATCGGTGTTTCAGGCTATTCCCACAACTGGTACCCGGAAGAGATGACAAGGCAGTTTGAGATTGCTTTAAAAGCCAGAAATGACGAAAAGGTGCATATGGTGCTGGACCAGATCATGGAATACCTGCACAGCAATAATACACCCGTATATGTAGCTAAATATGTCTGCTATGATCTGATGCGCATCCTGGCGGACTCACTTGTGGTGGCCCAGTCCCTGCCTTACAAAAAGACCATCGGATATCACAATATTATGAATATTGCAAGGCTCACCTCTTTTGAGCAGATCACAGAGATACTCCATCAAAATGTAAATTCCGTTCTCTCTGTCAGCATACGGGAACAAAATGAGACAGCAGACAGGGAACTGAAGCAGCAGCTGGAGCAATACATCAATCTTCACTATATGGACTGTAATTTCTCCATGACCTGCCTTGTAGATGAATTCCACGTATCGGAATCTACCATGCGCAAGACCTTTAAGTCTGTCATGAACATGACCTTCATCGAATATCTGGCTGAGAAGCGCATAGAGAAAGCAAAGGAATTGCTGACTTCCACGAAACTCCCTCTGAGCAGCGTGGCACAGCAGGTGGGATACCTGGACACCTCATCCTTCATCCGCAGGTTCAAGCAGAAAACAGGGATGCCTCCCGGTGAATACAGAATGCTGAATGCCCAGGAGGATGAGTGAGCCGGAAATGAATGAGCAGAGTATCTGATATAATTACAGCTAAAATGCTGCCCTCCGGAATACATTGTTTCCGGAGGGCAGCATTAAATTTACCTGGCCTTTTCTTTTACCATATATTGATTCTTTCATCTGCGGGCACATACATTCCATCGCCCTCACTGATACCATAAGTATCATAGAATTCCTGGAAATTAGACAGTACCCTGTTTACTCTAAGATTAGACGAGCTGTGCTCATCTGCATACGCAAGAGCTTCTGATCTCTCCCTGGTAGTAGATTTTTCCCAGGACCTGGCATAAGCCTGGAAGAATTTATCATAATCAGGGTTTTCTGATTTTTTAAGCACCTCAAGGGCACATGCTACTCCGCCGATATCTGCAATATTTTCACCGAGTGTATTTTTTCCGCTGATCTCAATTCCAGGAGCAGACTCCCAGCCGTCATAAAATGCCTCCGCCTTTCTGCAGAGCTCTTCAAATTTTGCATAGTCCTCATCAGTCCACCATTGGCGCTCTTTTCCGTCTTTGTCATACCTGGCGCCATTATTGTCAAACGCATGGGTGATCTCATGGGCTATAACTGTACCTATACCTCCCAGATTCTCTTCCAGGGATGCATTCACATCATAGTTGGGGGCCTGCAGGATGGCCGCCGGGAAACACATGGTATTAGAAAATTGATCATAATACGCATTTACCATAGTGAGAGGCATGGCTATTTTTTCTCCCCTGTTATTCTGTCCGTCTTTTCTCTCCTCCTCCATCTTTGCCAGAGTGATCTTGGAAATTTCCACCTGATTCTGGAAAAAGTTATCTGTCAGTTTCAGATCACTTAAAGTATCCTCCCACTCATCGGGATAACCGATCAGAAAATTCATACTCTCCAGTTTTTCGATTGCATTTTTCTTAGTTTCCTCACCCATCCAGTCAAGCTTCTGGATCCTTTCCTTGTATACTTCAATGAATCCCTCTATCATTTCTTCTACATTCTGTTTTGCCTCAGGCGAAAAATGTTTTTCCACATACAGCCTGTCTATATATTCTCCAAGGGAATTTTCTACAAGGGCGCAGGCTATCTCTTCCGGAGTGCTGGTATCTTCTGCCTGGCCGATCGTTGCTTCATTATATTTATTATACGCCTGTCTGAAATCATCACTTAGATTCAGGTACTGCGCTGACAGAAGATTCAGCTTTACAGCTGTCTTTATACCCGGCAGATACTCTCCGCCTTCCAGAAGCCGGCAGTATCCCTCGAATTCAGCAGGGCTCATAATGTTGATCTCTTCTGGCAGTTTCCCATCATTTCCTCTGATCACAGCTTCCACATCCACATGGGGCATCATCTGCTTTAGTTCCTCAGGGGACACTATTTTATTCATTTTTTCTGTATCCAGATAATCCTCCGGCTCGGGAACATTTTCATAATAGGCATTCAGAAACTTAAGATACTCTTCTAAATGCCGTTCAGCTTCTTCCTGAGTCTCACCGCCCAGCTTCAGCAGCGTAGCATAGAGTTCCATTAAAGCATCATAGTCCTTCCCTGATTTTGATTCCAGCTCTTCTTTCTGCAGAAGAGGCTGTATGGGACTCATAACTGTAGCCACACTCTTCTTAGGATCCCTGAAATCTGTCATCCTCACAAAACCGAACATACCGCCGCTGGCGATCTCTTCTGCTGAAAGGACCTGAGAATCTGAAAGCTCCTCCACATTTCCTGCTGCGTCAATGGCGTCCAGGTACTTTCTTATGGGCTCTGCACCCAGTTTATTTCTTGTCTCAAAATCTGCTGCACTCTGATAAAAGGTCTTTATTTTCTGCTCCATGCTCCCTTCTTCATATCCGGAACCCTCTGCAATGCCTTTGATAATTTCGTTCACCTGATCCTGCACTTTTTTACTCAGGTCATAGGTGCCGCCTGCATCTGTCTCCCCTGAAGGAATCTCTTTATTATCCAGGTTATCTTTATTTACGGTATTGTAAAAATCATCTTTCAGGTTGTTACCGAAGAGTGCATATATCCTTCTGACAATATGCTCTATTTCAGTGCTGCCCATCTCTTCTTCGGGATTCAGCTTTCCGTCTTCTGTACTCGTGAGGACACCGCCCCTCAGCAGATTTTCCACTTCACTTTTCGCATCCTTGGGTATATCTGAATAACCGGCGCCAGCATCACTGATCCTGGCATTATTGCCCTTAGGCTCAGGAAGGATGCCAAAGGCGCGGCTTATCATGACAAGGGCCTGTATACGGTTTATATTCTGATTCTCTGTCCCCTCATAGCCTTTTAATAATTCTTCTTTTGTAACAGATGGATTGTAGTCATCTGCTGCTTTTGCAAGATACTCCGCAGCCTCTTCAATAGTCATTGGCTGTATTTTTCTGCTGTTTTCCTCTTCCTGCGCCCCCGCATCTTCTATCTGCTCAGCTCCATCTATCTGGCTGTCCGTGGCCTGTACCGCTGTGCTGCTTCCTGATAATACAAGTGACACTGCTGCTGCTATTGCCGCAAATCGCGCTAAATTTTTTTTCTTCAAAATCATCTTCTCCTTTACCTGTCTATTTTTTATTATATTCCTAACCAAATTGATTACGGTATTTGTTTACGTGCCTATCATAACAAACAGAAAGTTAGAAGAAAGTTAGATTTTGAAGCTTTCAAAATTTTTTATTTTTCTGTTCCGGCAGTATTTACCGGAAGCTGTACCTCTACTGTAGTTCCTGCATCAGGCTCACTCTCAATCCGAATATCGCCCCTGCATCTTTCGACAATGAGTTTTACTATGGACATCCCCAGCCCGCTCCCCTGTATCTGCTGGGAACGGGACTTATCTGCCCTGTAGAACGGATCAAATACATATTTAATATCCTCAGGCTCCATTCCCACACCAGTATCTTTTATCTGAACAGTCACGGTCTGGTCTTTCTGTTCAGCCTTAACATATATCTCTCCGCCCTCTTTATTATATTTAATTGCATTTTCAATAATATTATAAAACATCCTGTACAGCAGCGTCTGACTTCCAATAATACTGGAATCACCGCACTGCATATATATGGAGACCTTTTTTTCCTCCGCCTTCCCCGCCAGCTGCTGAACGGCCGTCTCCAGAAGTTCCCCAAGTGAATTTGATTCAAACTCCTCCGCCAAACCTTCATCTGCCAGAAACATAAGGCTGTTCACGGTATTTATCAAACGGTCAAGGCTCTGCTCCATACCGTCTGTGACCTCCTCGTAATCTTCCAGTGAAGGCTCATCATCTATCTTTAATACCTGCAGCCCTGTCTTCATGACTGCCAGAGGCGTTTTTAACTCATGGGCTGCATTGGCTGCAAATCTCTTCTGGACCAGAAAGGATTCCTCCAGCCTGTCCATCATGCTGTTAAAGGATCTGGTCAGCTGGTCGATCTCTTCTGTTGACGGCACTTTCTCCAGCCTTTTATGCAGATGCTTCTCATCAATGATGCGTATAGAGTCTGTCAGCCGGTACAGCGGCCTCAGCATTTTTCCGGTTATCCAGTATACGATCAGAAGTGAAACCGCTATTGTAACAAACATGACAACCAGCCCCTGAACTGAAAAGGAGATCATCATATCTGCAAAGGTAACTTTATCCTCCTCAATCAATTCCGGGTCATAAATTGCCTCCGATGCAGCGATTTCCGGCAGCAGCTCTATAGACTCACCTTCATAGTCCTGCAGTAAGCCATAATAATTGTTGGCAGAGTAAATAGAATTTACAGTCAGTATGATGCTGACCGCCACCAGCAGGATCCCCACCACAAGAGTGATCTGAAACTGCAGAGTCCTTATTTTTTTCATTCCTTCTCCTCCTGCACTTCCGATATCTTATAACCCAGTCCCCGCTGGTTAACAATATATCTCCCGGCCCCGCCTGCCCCATCCAGCTTCTTTTTTAATGAATGGATGTGGAATTTAAATGAATTTGAAAATAAGTCTGCGTCACTGTCCCACACATGTTCAATCAATTCCTCTGTACTGACCACATTCCCCATATGGTTCAGCAGATATTCCAGCAGAGCATATTCCTTTTTCGTCAGCGCCACTTCTTCATCCTTCACATATACTGCTTTTGCCGCAGTATCCAGAGTCAGGCTGCCGCAGCGCAGCTTCACGTCCCTGACCCTGAATTCTCTTCTGAGCAGGCTCCTGATGCGGGCTTCCAGCTCTGCAAAGTCAAATGGTTTTGTCAGATAATCATTGCACCCCAGGTCCAGGCCGGCGATCTTATCCTCTACTGCATTCCTGGCGGACAGGACAAGTATCCTGAACTCTCCGTTTTTCTTTCTGATAGTTTCAAGGACTTCCATTCCATCCTTTTTAGGCAGGTTCAGATCCAGGATCATCAGATCATAATCATTGATTTCGTACATATCCATAGCCTCTTCCCCGTCATATGCACAGTCAACTGCATATCCCAGCTTCCGCAGGCCCTTTGCCAAAAATTTAGAAAGCATAACCTCATCTTCCACTAATAAAAGCTTCATGTCTCCTGCTCCTTTCCCCATATGCATATGTCATTCAAGCTGCTCCAGTTCTTCCATCATGGCATGCCTTCTGCCATATCTGGCCTTCCAGTCCTGCACGATCATATCCACCCGTTCTTCTCCG
This sequence comes from Murimonas intestini, assembly GCA_003148945.1. Classification (GTDB taxonomy): domain Bacteria; phylum Bacillota; class Clostridia; order Lachnospirales; family Lachnospiraceae; genus Murimonas; species Murimonas intestini. Next base: position 248,109 of record QGGY01000007.1, read on the forward strand.
CCCGGATAGCTCTTCATCTTCTTTAAATATTCCACCAGATGCCTGTATGTATTCCTGTCTGTGGCCGGCTCAGACCTCATCACTACATATTCCTCATACATCTGAAGGATCCGGGCGGGATAGTGTTCCCTCAGGAGAGGCTCATATCTGTCCAGCTGGCATATAATACCTGAATGACGCAGTCCGTCCAGAATGCGTTCATACAAACCTTCCTCCGCATAATAAATGTAATTAGCCGAGTCATAAGGCGCACCGGCAAAGAGCTCTTCTCTTATTGCCTCCCACTCTGCCTCCTGTGATATGCTCTTTAATTCCCTGTACAGCTCCAGCTCCGGCCTGTGATGCAGCACATAATCAGTAAGCTCCCCCTTGTACTCTGCTTCTTCCCCGGACAGCCTGTACAGCTCTATCAGCCTTCGGCTGCATCTTGCCCATATCACAGGATAATCCCTGTTTTTGTCTCTGTATTCCTTCAGACACCTAATCTCTTCATCCATCTCCATCATCTGCAATCAGTCACTTTTCTTGTATTCAGCCGTCTCTTGAGCATGCTTGAAAAATGCTCCAGCATGCAGGTGTATCGGGCTTAGTTTCATTCTAACGGGTGAATCCATTGGTGTCAATCACTACTAAAAACAGAGAGTATGGACACCCTTGTGCCCTATACTCTCTGTTTTTATATACGCCTGAAGTCCTCAGATACTTCCTGATGATATATCATTTTCACATGACAACATTTACTTTCATATAGTTCCCCGGATTTTTTTCAATATCTCTTATAGCCTCCGGAGCCTCCTGCAGGCTGATGACTTTTGTCAGTATTTTCCCCGCGTCAACTTTGCCTGTATGTATCAGTTCAATAGCTTCCTCAAATTCATTTGCACTTGTCCTCGCCCCCAGGATATCCACTTCTTTCTTTGTAATCGTCCCGGTCATGAGCGGTGTTTCGTTTTTCGGCCATCCGGTGAATGTAATACGCCCGGCATTTGCCGCTATATCAAGAGACATCTGTATAGCTGCATTGGCTCCGGAGCATTCCATGACAAGCTCTGCCATCCTTCCGTCTGTATACCCGGCTGTCTTTGCTGCCACATCTTCTTTTCCTGACTGGATCGTGTATCTGACACCAAGACGCCTTGCCTCCTCCAGCCTTTCTTCCACTAAGTCAATCATAATAGGCTCTGCGCCGTAAGCCAGCGCCCCCATTGCCGCCAGTATTCCTATTGGGCCTGCACCGATAATTGCCACGTGCTCTCCTTTTTTGAGTCTGCCCCTGTGTATTCCGTGAAGAGCAATGGTCAGCGGCTCCGCAATCGGGGCCAGTTCCCAGGGCATATCATCAGGAAGCTTCCAAAGCATATCTGCAGGATGTGTAAAATACTCTGACATCCCCCCGTCCACATGGACTCCCAGCACTTTCAGGTCCTCACAGCAGTTTGTCCTGCCCAGGGAACAAGGATAGCAGGCGCCGCAGTACATATAAGGATCCACGATCACATGATCCCCTGCCTTTAAGCCTTTTTTATTTTCAGGGATGGATATGATCTCCCCCGCTATTTCATGTCCAATGATCCTGGGATATGTAACAAGAGGGTTAGTTCCCCTGAATGCCCCTATGTCGCTGCCGCATATGCCGGCAGACCTGACTTTTATCAGTGCCTCCCCCTGCCCCGGCGCTGGCTTCTCTGTATTTACACACGTTACATCCCATGGCTTTTCATATTTAATTGCTAACATTTCCTATTCCTGCCTCTCTTCTGATTTATCTGACAGCTTTCTGATAACAGGAGCCTTTAAGATCCCTGCCTTCTTCAGCTGGTATTCGTATGACCATCCCTCACCAGACGTCCGCCAGGCGTTGGGGTCAAAATAGATTTCCCTCTCATCACAATTATGGACAGCGCCAAATGTATTTACCCTGTTTCCAAATACATAAAACTCTATCACATGAGATTTTTTTTCTGTGATATTAAATGTGACCCTGTATGGGGAATATACTATTCTGCCTGCAGTACTGCCATCTACTTTTACGAGAATGAGCGGTGCCCTGAACTTAGATACCTCCGCCTCATAATATCCCTCATCCAGCTGTATTTCTGTTCTGTATACAAAATTACCTCCGTAGAAAGGCATCCCCTGCCCATCTATTCCCTGCCATGAATATCTGCTGCGTTTCCTGCGGAGTATGGATGCTGACCCCTGCAGCTCTGCATCAAACTCTCCCAGCAAATAGCAAGGCTCTACGTTTATCTTTCTGCCAAAGCTGACCTTCAGCAGCAATTCATGAGTACCCTCAGACAAGTCCGGCAATAAGACACTGCTGATGCAGGGATCCACATAATACCCCGTGATCTTCTTCTCAAGCCTTTTCCTATCCAGAAAAATTTCTGTATTTTCCGCCGCCTCCAGAGCCAGGCTAATGCCTTTCAACTCATCAGCACATTGGATGATATATTTCAGGCACAGGATATGCCTTTCTGCTTCTTTATTTTCTACTGTCCATGGCTGTGCCAGAGCTGCCCTGCGCAGCGGGTAACCAAGCTTTTCCCTGAAGATATTGTCTATGCGCAGGATCTCCTCCGGTCCTCCGGCGCTGTCCGCATCATCATCAAACATATACTCTGCCAGATCCAGCAGAAGCACATTCGGCTCTTCTGATACAATATCCACCTTTTCACGGAACAGATTTTTTTCCCAGAGTACCGCCGGCATTTTACTGCCGGAGATGCCCCTGTCCTGCCCTGATATGTCCTGAGTACATACAGCCTTATCCCCACTTAGCGGAATGAGCAAAAGCAGAAGGCTGTCCTGCTCGTACATCCTTATATTCAGATAAGTAGCCCCATGTCCATGCAGGACATCTGCCTTATGTTCTGTCCCCGTCAGGGTATCATAGATAACCGCTTTCCACAGGCCTTTAAATCTTATTTCCAGATCATCCGGCAGAATAAGATCCTGGTTTTCCAGAGCTTTTCCATTAGCCAGAAATACCCAGACTCCTTCTTCCTCCTGTCTGACCTGGCAAAGATACTTTTTCGCACGTTCTCCGTTCCAGTTTTTCTTGTGATTTGGTTTCTTCAGGTGTTTCTCGCCAAAATATCTGATATCCAGGAATCTGTACTCTTCAAGTACCTCCATCACTGCACGTTCTGTGAATTCTGCATGCAGGCACCTCTCTGCCAGATTCTTTGCCTCCCTGCTCTCCTTTGCATCCACCAGCTGTGGAACTTCTCCCAAAAATAAGACCTGCTTTCCCAGGTCAAGAAAATCCTTTAGCATACGAAGAGTCGTACCCCTGAGCGTCACACATCCGGGAATCAGGATAATATCATAATCCATGGCGCCCAGCCGTCTTCCATCCCAAAGCTCCGGTATCAGGCCTTCAGATATATAATCGAAATCCAGATTTCCAAACAGCAGCCACTCTGTGATCTGTGTAAATCTGGTTTCCAGCTCTTCCCGTATTCCCCCTGTCTGGTCATTCGGCCCAAAATACAGCCAGTAGGATTCCACAGGGTGGATAACACCTATTCGCACCACAGGTCTTCCGCTCTTCATAGCTGTATTCACTCTGGCAAAATGATCCTCCACCACTGGATACTCTCTGTACCATGGGGACTGGAAACCGATGGCCGCAGGGTAATCCCGCTTAGCTTCCCCTGCCATACTCATCCAGTTCAGATGGTGTACTCTGTTTGTCACACCCAGGGCTGCCTGCCAGTCTCCCTGCAGCTTATGGCGCCTGAAGTCAAAATCCCAGTTTGTCACCCCGTACAGCTCGCTGATGACTCCTTCTCTTCCATATTGATGGCAAATACTCTGTGCCTGCTTGGCCGTCGTATACTCCCTGGCATCACATAGCATGTCGATCCCGGGCAATGTAAAGCCGCTGAGGCTTCGCATCACTTCGCCCAGTGCTTTTGTCTGTGACTGAAGCGCTGGTTCCTCCATCATATGTCCGCCCAGACTGATCCTGTGCTCCCTGCACCATTTCCCTGCCTGTCTGCCATATGCCTGTGAAAATCTCTGTGTCACGTGGTCGTGGTACCAGTACCTGTACCGGGATACTTGATTTCCTGCCAGCTCCCAGAGCAGCTCCGGTACATGCTCCAGAATATCCGCCCCGTATTCCTGTGCGAAGGTCTCTTTAAAATCTCCTGTCCAGGGCAGCATCACTTCTTCCAGTCCTTTTGCCCTGCCAAGAGTCCCTTTCGGTATTAATTGGGGTTCATCTGTAAAAATAGAGGGGACGGTGACTCCGAATTCATCACCCAGGGCTTCATAATATTTTTCATACGTTGTTTCCAGAAAGCAGGCGATAGCTTTCTCATTCAATGCATCTACATATGCCTGATCATTAAACCAGGGACTGTCGTAAGCTGTCTCCACATATACGTACCAGAGCCTGTATCCCTCTTTTTCAGCTTCATTTTCACAGCATCTGATGTAATCCTCAAGTCTTCCTTCACTGTCCAGCTTCACCTGGTATGCTGACAGAAACATTCCATTCCCCTGAGGAGAAAAGGCTGCCCTTGAATCAAATTCAGGTTTTTTATACTGCTTGGTGCCCTGACGGTAAGGTGTGATAAGAAGAGCCTTGCAGCGGTACTCTTTGTTCTTTGTCACCATTCCTCCCGCATAACCTGAAGGCCACCGGTCCTCATCATACAGGCCGCAGAAAAGTCCCTTCTCCTTTGCAAGCATGGCACTTTTCTTTACGCAGTCCATAAATTCTTCCCCCAGGTAAGGGGTGTCCAGACCTACGCGGGTGTGGATATAAAATCCTCCCATGCCCATATCCCGGAATTGCTCGATCTGCCATTCCAGATCTTCTTTTTTAAGCCTGGTATTCCAAGCCCAGAAAGGCATGCCCCGGTGTCTGGCAGACGGTTTTCTAAACTCTTCTATTGAGAAGGAGGATGCCTGTTTACGGCCATCCTCCTTCTTAAGTTCTAATTCTCTGTTCATATATTCCTCCCTGTAAGATCAGCCTTTTACGGCACCTTCCGTGATGGAACGCACAAAGGTCTTCTGCGCTGCCAGATATATAATTACAAATACCATTGCCCCCACAGTCAGTGCAGCCAGCACAGGTGTATATCCAAGCGTTGATATCTTGTCCTTCAGGATCGCAATGCCCACGGAAAGAGTATACTTTGAAGTGTCACTTATGGACACCAGTGCCCACATATATTCATTCCAGGCGCTCATCCCTCCCAGTATAGCCAGAGTGACCATCATTGGCTTTACAAGAGGCACCATTATGCTCAGCAGTATCCTTGGGGTGGAACAGCCGTCTATCTTGGCCGCTTCAATAATCTCATTCGGGATGCCATCCATATAATTCTTCAGCAGGATCAGTCCCAGAGGGGCAAAACCCTGAAAATATGGAAATACAATAGCCGCCAGTGTATTTTGTATATTCAGGTTAATTACCTGAAGGTACATAGGCAAAAGTATGATCGGCGTCGGGATCAGCATATTGATAAGTATCATATAAAATATCACATTTTTAAACTTCATCTTCAGTTTAGAAAAAGCAAATGCTGCAAGAGTGATAAATACGATCTCCACTACAAGTGTAGCACCTGTATTGATGACAGTATTTTTCAGGTAGACTGCCAGGTTCCCTTTAGTAAACGCCGTAATGTAATTATCCAGATGGAGGGAGGACGGCAGTGACCAGATGCTGCTCAAAAATTCCGGCTCAGTTTTAAATGACTGCAGCACCACCCAGATAAGGGGATATAATGAAATAAGTGCATACAGAAGTACAATGATGAATACAAAAACAGATACATTCTTACTTCTGCCTTTTTCTTTTTTCTGTCTATGCATTCTCCCCGCCTCCTCTTCTTCCCTTGGCCACCTGAAGCAGAACAGTAAGCCCTATCATGACCACCATCATAATAATGGAGGCTGAGGTTGCAGCCCCAAACTGCTGTGAGACAAATGCCTTTGAGTATACATACGAAGTCATGACATCTGAAGCCCCGCCGGGTCCTCCTTTTGTCATAACCCATATAAGGTCAAATGCTCTTAAGTCATTTGTGACAGTAAGGATAGCAAGCGTCATAAATGTAGGCTTCATATGCGGAATAATAATGTAGCGCAGCTTCTGCCACTGGTTTGCACCATCGATGTCCGCAGCTTCCAGATAGTCCTTTGACAGATTCATGATATTTGCGTAACAGATCAGCATATTAAAGGGTATGGTGCGCCATATCCAGGTGATGATGATAGATGGCAGAGATGTGGACTTCTGGGACAGCCACGCCTGCGCCAGGCTTTCCAGCCCGACTGCTTTGAGCAGCTGGTTCAGCGGACCGATCGTGGGATCATACAGTATCTTCCAGATACATCCCACCACTACCATAGAGATCAGGTAAGGGATAAAAAGAGATGTATTAAAAAACCGTTTAAACCTGATTCCCCTGAACATCACATAAGCCAGCAGAAAACCAATGATTATAGATATAACAAGGTCACATCCGATCAGCTCAAAGGTATGTAGGAATGCCTCATAAAAATGTTTATCCTTCAATACTGTCACATAATTGTCAAGCCCGATAAATTTTGTAAGTGCCCCGTAGCCTTTATATTTATATAAGCTGATTCTGAATGCATTAAAGAACGGGATATACAAAAAAATGATCAGCGTGGCTATGGTAGGCAGTACCAGCAGGTAACCTGGTATACTTTCCTTTAAATCTTTTAATAACGAATTTTTTGTTTTATGTTTCAATTTCTTTTCCTCCGTTGCTTTTCAGATGCGGCCGGACAGCTGCTGCCCGGCCCAGCCAGGGCAGCAGCTTCATCCCTTACAGATCTTCCAGGTAGGAATCATACATTTCCTGCAGCCGGCTGCATACATCTTCCAGACTGATATCTCCCAGAAGGTAATTTGGCAGCAGGTCATCCCTGAACTGGCTGCTTATCTCAGTGCTGGCGTTTGTCGGAACAAATACATCCGGGCAGAAGCCGCCGTCCGCCGCTTTTGCATACCCTGCCAGTATCTGGTTCAGCTCTTCTCCCTTGTCCACTCCCTCAAGCCCGGAGTTAGAATATTTCAAAGTTTCTGCAGTCTCAAAATTTGTCCTGGAGGTCAGATATTTCAGGAAGCGGACAGCTGCCTCCGGCTCCTTTGTATCGGCGCTCACTGCAAAGATATTGCTGGAACCGCCCAAAGATCTGGATGGAAGCCCTGCAGCTCCTGGAAGAGCAAATGTAGCCAGCTCCATTGTCTCCGGTGCATTATCCATAATATATGAGATCTTATCCGGTGCGATCAGTACCTGTGCCAGCTCTCCCTGAAGGAACATCTGGGCTGTTGTATCAATGTCAGCTGTAAAATAATTCTCTGCCAGATATCCTTCATCCCACATCTCTTTAAACTGGCTCAGTCCTTTCTTTACAGATTCAGCTTCAAAGGTCATGCCTTTATCCGCAAAGCTAAGTCCCTGTACTTCAATCTCATCACGGCAGTACTGGTCCCACAGAAGCCTTGGGATCCAGTCGGCACAGACATTGCTCTGTACTGTCAGAGGCGTATAGCCTGCGTCCTTCACGGCTTTGCAGTTATCCATAAATGCGTCCCACGTCTCCGGCTCAGAAAGTCCCAGATCATCGTATATCTTTTTATCATACATAACTGCCACTGTAGTCATTGTAAACGGCACTCCGTAATCGTATGATTCCATCTCCCCGCATCCGCTCAGAGCAATATTTTCAAAATTAGTCAGAAGGTTCGGAATAAAAGTATCCTTCCACGCCTTGTCACCTTCATAGGAGTTGGATGCCATGGCATCTGACAGGTCCATCAGCAGTCCCTCCTTGATCTGGTCACAATAATATCCTGTCTGGGTCCAAAATACATCCGGCAGTTCATTGGCAGATGCCAGCGCTGCGAATTTAGCTGAATAATTTCCTGAATCCACATATTCAAATTCTACAGTAATGTCAGGATTGGCATCCATAAATTCCTGCATCATCTCTTCATCTACGATCTGCATGGCAGAAAGTACCCTGATCGATGCCTTTTCTCCTCCCGCATCCGCTGTCACCTTATCAGCGGAAATATTTTCTTTTGCAGCTGTCTCTTGTGTGTTTCCTGCTTTCTCTTCTGCGGGTGCCGCTTCTGTGCTGTCTGCGGATGAGCTGCAGCCTGCCATTGCAGACACAGTCATTGTTAAACCAAGCATTAATGTTAAAATCCTTTTTTTCATGTTGTTCCTCCCAATTCTTGTGTTTTCTTATTTGTTTTACAGTCTTTCCTGTTGGTGATTTCATTATAGCAAAGTCCCGGTATACTTTTCAGAGGACGTGTGGTATACTTTTCTTAGATTTTTAGACAGGAGATTACCTTCATGAAGCTGCGCAGTAAATTCTTTATCATATTCTTTCTGATTGCCGCAGTCCCCATATTATTAATATCATCTGTGGCTTATTACCGTTACTACACAACAACCCAGAACCAGATGGATGAGTATTCCGCAAACATCTTCGGCAAGGCAGTCCAGCAGACAAACGATGCTCTGGAGGATGTCAGGCGTGCTGCAGATTTATTTACCTTTTATTCGAATGGAAATAATTCCCTGATTCAGAATCTGAAGCCTTATGCAGGTGAGGACGCCGACACTTCCCCCCTTGCCATCTACCAGACTAAGCAGAATATGAAATATCTCTGCTCCAATATCCTGAATACATATGATTTTATATATGGTCTGTATATCTTCACACCCAGCGGCGTGACTTTTAATTATGACGGAAACTCTAGATCAAAGCTCCTGTACCAATATGATCCTGCAGAAGAGGACTGGTTCCAGGAAGCCTTTGCCTTAAAAGGCCAGCTGTATATCAGCAATATTTCCTCTCATGATACAATGTTTACAGGGGGAGATGATTCCGTGTTTTTCGCTAAATACCTCTATGATATCTATTCCCACAAATATCTGGGTGTACTGTTAATGAACTGCTCCCCTGAAATATTTGATCTGAGCAATCTCAATGCACTGCCGGACATCGTAACCTTTGAACTGAAAAATACAGATACACAGGATACCGTATACATCAGTAATACAGATAACGGGCAGGGAGACTTTTTAAAGCATAGCACGCAGACAATGTCTGCCGGCATCCGTGATTCTTCTCTGGAGCTTACAGCAGCCATTAACTACGACCGCCTCTCAAGAGAATTCAACCTGACCGGGCTGATACTGATCGCCCTGGCCCTGACGAGCCTCCTGATCTCCCTGGTTCTGGCTTATGTGCTGTCTCATTACCTGACCCAGCCGATCATTCATCTGAGCCATATCATGTCAAGACAGGAGGGCAGTGGTCTGATTCCCGCCCACGAGTATCCCGACCGTACTGATGAGGTAGGCACTCTGTATAATGAATACAATAATATGGCCGAGAAACTGAATACCTACATAAAAAATGAGTACCAGAACAAACTGATCACCCTGGACGCGCAGATGAAGTCTCTGGAGGCCCGGATCAATTCTCACTTTTTATTTAATACCCTGGCTTCTATCAGCAGTATTGCTGAGATAGACGGAAGTGAACGTCTCTCAACTATGTCTATATCACTTGGCAATATGTTCCGCTATGCCATTAAGACAAAAAGCGAGCTTGTCACGATCCGGGATGAGCTGAACCATGTAAACGACTATATTATGATCCAGTCCATCCGCTTTGACAATGCATTCCGTTTCACGGTTAACCTGCCTGAATCCATGATGTCACTGAATGTCCTGAAGCTTATCCTTCAGCCGCTTGTGGAAAACGCTATCATCCACGGCCTGCAAAACTGCCAGGTGGGAAGTCTGATAGAAATAACAGGTTCACTGAAGCCGCCCTTTATCCTGCTCACCGTAGCTGACGATGGACAGGGCATGACAGACAGACAGCTGGATGCTCTTCTGAGTTCTCTGAAGGAGGAAGCTGCATTCACCGAGCTGGGACACCGGAGCAACAGCGGGATCGGTATCAAAAATATAGACAGCCGTATCCGCCTCTATTATGGGGACAACTATGGTCTCTCTATAGACAGCAGTCCCGGGCATGGCACATCGATCACTATAAAATTACCTATTCTGGAGGGAAAATAAATGTTCCGATATATTATTGTAGATGATGAATCAGTCATCCGCTCCGGTATCAAAAAAATGCTGGAGCCTCTGTCCGGCAAGCTCTCCTGCTGCGGGGAGGCTGCCAATGGCCGGGACGCTGTCAGCCTGATAGAGTCTTCCATGCCTGATATAGCCATCATTGACATGCAGATGCCCATCATGTCCGGTTCTCAGCTGCTCCCCTACCTCACTGCACATTATCCTGACCTGCAGCTTATCGTCATCAGCGGCTACAAAGATTTTGACTACATCAAGACTGCCATGTCCGCCAATGCCATTGACTATGTTCTTAAACCCTTTTCCAGAAAACAAATGCAGGAGACAGTGCAAAAGGCGATGGAACGTCTAAATAGTGCCGCAACTATAAATATGCAGATCTCCAGCAGCGAAAAAGCAAAGGAACAGGCTTACTATGAATATGATCTCCAGATGCTCCGGAACCTTGTCCTTGGAAATCCCGTGGACTCAGTGGAAATCACATCTTCCCAGCTGGGATTTCTAAATGCTCAGGAAGGGCTATTCCTGATAACCTTCAACGCCACTAATCCTCTTGACGGAGCAGCCGTCCAGGCTTATCTGGATGACTCAGGCTTTCACGAGATCGCTCTGTACCTGGCACACCTGAATAACCTGTACCAGGGTTTTGTCCTCCTGTCAGTCCCCGGCCCCAGTATTCCCAGAAGCCGTGAACTTTGCTGCCAGATCATGCAGGGGCTCTCCGCCCTCTTAAATGATAATAAGGTCTATGTCCGGTTCGGCATCAGCGGCATGCACAGCTGTCTGGACCAGCTTCCCGCAGCCTACGATGAGACTTGTACCGCACTGAATACCCAGCCTCTCTATGACAGCCAGCAATATTATTTTTTCTATACAGGAGAAAAGGATTTCCAGGAGATTGCCTGGGAGAAAAAAGATGAATTTCTGTTCCGCCTTGAATCAGGAATGAACGTGCAGGTGAGGGAGCTTTTGTATGACTTAAGCCGCTGCTGTCTTTCCGCACAGTCACTGACACTTGGCGATGTTAAATACTATCTGTACAGCCTGACTAACCAATGCTGGCCAATTATGAATTATTATTCCAAGCAGTTTAAGCCCTCCATCAGCATGCAGAATATTGTAAAAAGCATATTCAGCCTGGATGAACTGATAGAATACTATCAGAACTTCTTTACTAATCTGACCACAGCCTTAAATAATAATAATGTATATGCAGTGGATGATGTAATTGAAAAAGCCAGAATTTATATAGAAAGAAATTACCAGAAAAATCTTACCACAGAGCTGATGTCCTGCTATTTTTATCTGAATCCTGATTATTTCAGCCACCTGTTCCGCAAAAGAACAGGCCAGAAATTCGTGGATTATGTAAACTCTGTCAGGATAGAAAAATCTAAAGAAATGCTGTCTGCAACGGACCGCAAGATGTACCAGATTGCAAAATCTGTGGGATATGATAATGTAAAATACTTTTTCAGAGTATTCAAGAAAAAGGAAGGCATGACGCCTGAACAGTACAGGCTGAGATCCTGACCTGTACTGTTCAAAATAGTGTGCCATTCCCGCCGCTGTCTCCTTCTGACCGAATCCTCCCTTCCGATCAGATCCTGCCTTCTAATCAGATTCAGTCTTCTAATCAGATTCTGCCTTCCGAAGGCTGACAGGACTGGCGGGCTGTATCTGATCAGCTGCGGAGTCCCTGCACCTGGTGAGGTCCTTCACCCATATATACTTTTTGTAGTGTTTATAGACTGCCGGAAGCTTGATCATCTCATCCATATTTATAATAAAGTAGACGGCAGCAACAGGCAGGTTCAGCCAGAATGCTGCTGCAAACCCCAGAGGCACGGTTATCAGCCACATCACCACTGCATCACATTTAAAACCAAATTTAGAATCACCTCCGGCACAGAAAATACCGGCAATGGTGGTGGAATTCACTGATTTCCCAACCATATAAAAAGCACACATGGCCAGCATCCATCCCAGATAATCCTCCGCCTGTGTACTGAGGCTGGCAGCTCTCATAATTGCCGGACTCAGGGCCAGAAGCAGAAGCCCTGATAAAAGTCCGCTGATAATAGACATTTCGCATAGCCGTCTGCCATATTCTCTGGCTTTCTCCAATTCTCCGCGCCCCAGTTCATTTCCTACAATGATTCCGCCTCCGCTGCCCAGTCCCATACAGAAACAGGCAATCAGATTTTTAACCACGTTGGCAACAGAATTAGCTGCCACCGCATCCGTTCCCAGATGCCCCATGATCACAGAATACATGGTAAAACCACACCCCCACACAAGCTCATTTCCCAAGACAGGCATAGTATATCTCCACAAATCCTTACTCAATAATCTATCCTTGTGCAGTAGATATGAAATCCTTATCTTGATGTATCCTTTTTTCATGGATTCAGCCAGCACCCATAAAAGCTCAACACACCTGGAAATCACTGTTGCGATGGCCGCTCCCGCTATTCCCATTTCAGGGGCACCCAGCAGCCCAAATATAAATACTGCATTCAGAACAATATTCAGTATTACTGCACTGGAACTTATCACAGTGCTTTTTGCCGCATGTCCGCTATTTTTCATTATACAGAGATATATCTGTGAGACCCCCGTAAGCAGATAAGAAGCCCCCACGATCCTTAAGTAGAGCACGCCTTTCTCGATCAGGTCCTGTTCCGGCGTAAAGATCCTCATCAGATATCCCGGAATCAGCAGCGTGCCTGCAAAAAATACGATTGCGACCGCTGCAGATACACGCAATACGATCCCCAGGATCTTTTCAACAGAATCTGTATCCCCCTTCCCCCAGTATTGTGCTGCAAACATACTGGTTCCAATAGTAAGTGCGGCCAGAAAAAGGTTAAATACAAATTGGATCTGCCCTGCCAGTGATACGGCCGAAAGTGCATTCTGACTCACCGCCCCCAGCATAACCGCGTCAGAAGCACTGACCGCCGCCAGCATAAACTGCTGAAATGCAATAGGGATTACGAGGGTCATTAATTTTTTGTAGAAATCTTTCTTATAATTCATGTTTTTATGCTCCTGTTCGAAAATTGCTGTTTAAGATAGTAACAAGACGCTTTGTGTTGATGGATAGTGAGCTGTCAGGCAGGGCAGGGAAGGGGGTCAGGGTTCTGTCCGAACCGCTGCGTCCTGAAACTCTAAGGCTGCGTGAAACGCTAGAACCGCAAAAAGCGGCCGGAAACTCGGTGCGTTTGCCGATGCAACCGCCCCTCAGACAGCTCCGGCCTCGAGCGCAAGCGCTCGTTTTTGCTAATCGCGTTCCCCGCAGCCTAAGAGTTTCATGTCCTCACTATAGTCCGCCACCCTGACCCCCTTCCCTGCCCTGCCTGACAGCTTCAAGTTTTTCGGCACAAAGCTGGCTGTTATAAACAGGCTGTAGTGGATGTGAAAAACTACTATGTATAGAAAAAAACTTTATTAAAATTTTTCCTATAAGATCCCCGCTTTTAAAATCCGATATTCTCAAAATACGATTCAATATACCTACAAATTTAGTACCTGATTCAATATAAATATAAAGAAATCAAATATCATATATAATATTTTGATCCCAGATAATAATCGTTTCCAACATATTTACTGAAATCCAATAACGTAGTGGTCCCACCCATCCCCAGCCTCATTGCAGGAGCCAGCTTTGCACCGATAAACTTGGCATCAGCGGGAGGGGCAGGTGTGGGGAGAGGTTTGTGGTGAAGGACTGTAGCGAGGAAGATGAAACTCTTAGGCTCTGGTATCTGCGGTCAGCGAAAGTGAGCGCTTGCGCTCAAGGCCGGAGCTGTCTGAGGGGCGTTTGCATCAGGCAAACGGACCGAGTTTCCGGCCGACTTTCGCGGTTCAAGCAGATTCCGGAGCCTTAGAGTTTCACTCCGCAGCGGTTTGGACTGAACCGCGAACCTCTCCCCACACCTGCCCCTCCAGCTGATTCACATCATAAAATGCAAAGCGTCCTCCTCTCCTCCCCTAAACACTATAATAATATTCCATCCCCCCTCCCTCAACAATCAACATATTACATAATCCTATAACAATCTTCTATTCTATGTTATAATAGTTCCATAGTAAGCCGGACATCCTTCGGCAGAAAGGTTATGACGTAGCAGAATATGAATATTACTATTGATTTAAAAGATGACCGCTCAGAGAGGGTACATTATGATACTCCGCACTTTCCTGTGTATGCCCGTAAAGGGTACCTCTCCTACTATCCCAATTATGCCGCAGCTAGCCATTGGCATGATGATGTGGAACTTATTGCAGTACTGTCCGGGCATATGAATTATAATGTAAATGGAAATATAGTAACTTTGAAGGAGGGCAGCGGCATTTTTGTGAATTCCCGTCAGCTGCATTATGGATATTCTAAAGATTTCTCCGAGTGTGAATTTATCTGTGTCCTGCTTCATCCTGTCCTGCTCTGTACTACAAGGGAGATGGAAGAAAATTATGTTTCTCCTGTATTGTCAAATGCAGACTTTGCTTACAGGTTCTTATCCTCTGATACCTGCTGGGAAAATGAGATACTTGCCTCTGTACGGCAGATATATTATGATAAATCAGAACCGGCATCTATGCTCCGGATACAGAGCCTTTTCTTTCATATATGGGCGATACTATATGAGCATATGCCTCCGGCGGTAAAACAGGCGCCCAAGCCCAGCCAGAGGCTGACATCCCTCAGGGATATGATGGGTTTTATACAAAACCGGTACCGTGAAAAAATATCCCTGGATGAAATAGCCTCTGCCGGAAACGTGTGCAAGAGCAGCTGTTGTTCTATCTTCCAGAGTTATCTGCACAAGACGCCTAACGGGTATCTGACAGACTACAGGCTGGACAAAAGCCTGGAACTGCTGCGGGAGACTGATATGAGCATCGCGGAAATAGGCTGCGACACAGGATTCTGCAGCCCCAGCTACTATACAGAAACCTTCCGCAGACACTTTGGGTACAGCCCCGCCATATACAGGAAAAACTTTGCACAAAAAGTCACGCCTCTTGCATGTAACTGTGAAGATGCCAAACAGTTACCATCACGAAAGGAATATATCTGATGAATAAATATAAAATAATGGTTGTGGATGACGAGCAGGATATTTTAGACTTGCTTGAAAAAGCATTAACAATTGAAGGCTTTCACAACATAATCAAAGTTACAACAGGGTTAAACGCTGTAGATTTTTGCAAAAAAGAACAGCCGGACATTATTATTTTAGATGTCATGCTGCCGGATCTGGACGGTTATGAGGTCTGCAGACAGATCAGGCAGTTTTCTCATTGCCCTATTTTGTTTCTCTCTTCAAAGAATGATGAAGTTGATAAAATACTTGGCCTGGCTGTCGGGGGCGATGACTATGTAACAAAGCCTTTCAGCCCAAAAGAAATAGCTTACCGTGTAAAAGCGCAGCTGCGCCGGGCTGAGTATAAACAGAGCCCGGTACAGGCCCAATTGATTAAAATTGGGGCAATCACCATTGACCCGGACGGCTGCCGCATTATGAAAGACAACAGGGAAATAGGATTAACTGCACGTGAGTTTGAAATTTTACATTATTTAGCCCAGAATACCGGGCGTGTTATCAGCAGGGAACGTCTGTATGAAACAGTTTGGGGGGAGGACAGCTTTGGCTGTGACAACACGATCATGGTGCATATCCGGCATTTGAGGGAGAAGCTGGAGAGTGATCCGGCAGCTCCTGAATATATCATTACAATGAAAGGATTAGGCTATAAGTTGGTGAATCCCTATGAAAAACAGACTAAAATATAGTCCCTTATTGCGTATCATCGCTTTTCTGTCCGCCTTATTCCTCATAATCGTAGCTTTGGCAATCGGTATGTTTTACTATGCCTTTTCCATTCCGGAGCCGGAGGGACTAAGCCTTGCTTCATGGCCAAATACATTTACCAACAATTTTTCTATATGGATAGAGTATGAAGATGAAACCGTCAGTGTAAAGGAGATCGGACTTGACAGATTAGATGAATATGGATTATGGGTACAGATTATTGATGAAGCAGGACAGGAGGTATTTTCCCACAATAAGCCAGAAAACTATCCGGCAGAATACAGTATTTCGGAACTTGTAACTCTTGCTGCAGGCAAATCTGAAGATGGAAATACTCTTTTTATCAGCAGCTTTGAAGATTCCGATAAAACTTTGAATTATATAGTAGGCTTTCCATATGCCGTAGGAAAATATACGTTATACTATAATGGCGAAAACGTAGCCCGGCTGTCGCCAATGGTGAGAAATATAATATTGATCGCTGCCTGTATGCTTGTTATTTGTGCATTTGTATATGCCTTTTGGCTCTCACGGAAATTATCAGCCATCATGGACAGTATTAGAAAGATATCCCTTCACTGCTATAAGCCTGCAAAGGAAACAGGTATATTCGGCGAGGTTTACGGCGCCTTGAATCAGATGGACATGGAAATAAGGCGCAGCAGCGAAATCCAGGAAGAGACAGACCGCACCCGAAAAGAGTGGATTGCAAATATTACTCACGATTTAAAAACACCCCTTTCCCCCATAAAAGGATATGCTGAATTTCTTACGGACGGCAGCAGCCCTGACCGAAAGACGGTTCGTGACTATGGGAAAATCATCTTAAAAAACGTAACCTATATTGAAAATCTGATAAATGACCTGAAGCTGACATATCAGCTTGAGGCCGGTGTTATCCCATATACCCCGCAAAAAATCAGGACCATACGTTTCTTAAAAGAATTAGTGATCGATATTGCAAATGATCCTGGTTTTTCGGAACGTGTGATAGAGTTTGAAAGCAGTATGCCGGAAATGACAGCAGAGTTTGACCCTGATCTGATCTGCCGCGCTGTTCAAAACATTATTATCAATGCCCTTGTGCATAATGGCCCTGATACAAAAGTAAAAATATCCGTCAGTAAAGTATCTGAAAACAGATTTCATATTTCCATCCGTGATAATGGGAAAGGCATGAGTCAAGCGGAGCTGTCAGGCTTATGGCGCCGTTATTACAGAGGTACAGATACTCAAAAAAAGCCGGAGGGCAGCGGCCTTGGCCTTGCAATTGCAAAGCAGATTATAATACTTCACGGCGGCGATATTACAGTCAGCAGCGAACCCGGCAGGGGTACGGAGTTTTTAATCATACTCCCGCTGAAAAATGAGAATGCTGATAACTAAGGCAACTATTCAGCAGGTCTGTGCATTTACTGCACAGACCGTAAGAAAATGATTCAAGGGTGCAAAAATCCCATCGCCGGAGGCGATTTTAAATGGATTTTTGCATGTAACTGTGAAGGTACTGAACAGTTACTAATTAAGGTTAAATTAAGACAGGAAAAAACCACACATAAGACAGGCAGTCTATTCTATAAAGCATAGGCTGCTTTCTTTTTTATGCGCCTATAATTAAATATAGGGAGGTCCGCAATGAAATTACAATTACAGCATTTGAGTAAACGCTATGGTACAAAATACGCTGTCAATGATGTGAGCACTGTTTTAAAACCAGGCATATATGGTTTGCTCGGCGCAAATGGTGCTGGGAAAACAACTTTAATGAGAATGATATGCGGCGTACTAAGGCCTGCTTCCGGCAATATATATTTAAATGGGAAAACCATTGAAGATCTTGGGCAGCGCTATTACTCTCATTTGGGCTATATGCCGCAGGATCTGGGATTTTATCCTGACTTTACCGCCCGTGAATTTATGCTCTATATGGCGGCAGTAAAAGGACTTGACAAAAAAGAAGCCAAAACACGCACTGAGAAATTATTAGAAATGGTTAATTTAAGTGATGTGGCAAATAAAAAGATCAGGTCCTACTCCGGCGGAATGAAGCAGCGGTTAGGAATAGCACAGGCTGAATTGAACGATCCGTCCATTCTTGTATTGGACGAACCCACGGCCGGGCTTGACCCGAAAGAACGCGTGCGCTTCCGTAATCTGATATCTGACTTTGCAAAGGAAAAAATCGTCATTTTATCCACCCACATTGTTTCTGATGTTTCCTATATTGCAGATACGATCTTAATGATGAAGGATGGCAGATTTTTACTGCAGGAACCTATGGCTACCGTTACTGACTGCATTGACGGCAAGGTATGGGAGATTGTGGCGGACAGCCGTGAAGCCGCAGAATATAGCAGGCGTTTTTCCGTAGTCAATCTCCACCACGAAAACAATATGGTGCGTCTGCGCATTATCCATGAAACATCCCCGGCTGCGGGTGCATTTACCGTTCCGCCGAGTTTAGAGGATCTATTCTTGTACTATTTTGGGGAAGAAGCTCAGAATGAAAGGAGTGAGTAGTAAAATGCTGGTAAGATGTGAATTTCTAAAAATACTGCGAAAAAAATCTACATTGATCATCATGGCTGTAAGCCTGCTTGTAACAGCCTTCCTTTTTGGTCTTCCGGTTCTGCAGTTTCAGACATACAATAAAGACGGTGTACTAAAAGGAACTAAAGGTATTGCCTATGAGAAAGAGCAATTCTCAGCTGTATCTGTTCTTTTGACAAATGAATATATCACCCAGACAGTCCGTGAGGTACAAGAACTTTTTAAGGATCCCAATAATGTGGGCTATGACGGAAATGAACAATTTTTAATAGGTGACGCATACTGGAACAATATCGCTCCGAGAGAAAAACTGCTTAATACGATCGCCTCAACATATGCTGCTCCAGGTGAAAGCGCTGGATATAATAAACTGCCGGATCTGGACATAACAGGAGGAGGTACAGACTTCTATCAGGCAAGGGAAGATAAGATTGAAAAGCTGCTTAATACTCCGTCCCGTGAATTGTCCGAAGAACAAAAAGCGTTTTGGCGGAAGATGAACAGCAATGTGGAAGAACCTTTTCAATACGGCTACCATGAAGCGTGGACAACAATCATAAGCAGCTTTGAGCTGCTGATGTTTGCACTTCTGGCAATATGTATCGTGCTTGCCCCTGTTTTTTCCGGTGAATATCAGGCCGGAACAGATGCCGTGATTTTATCTGCAAAATACGGCAAAACAAAACTGCCAGCAGCAAAAATCATAGCTTCGCTTCTGTTTGGACTGCTTGCCTTTACGCTTCATATTATAGCCGCCTTCGGAATACCTCTTGCAGCATTTGGCGCAGATGGATGGAACCTGCCTTTGCAGGCTGCAGGCACAACTGTACCTTACCCCTATACATTTCTGCAGGCCACACTAATTAGTCTGGGTGTTGTATATATGATCCTGATAGCCATGATCAGTTTGACGCTGCTCTTATCCGCAAAAATGAAAAGTCCGTATATTGTGCTGACTGTGCTTGTGCCTGTCCTTTTTATTCCCATCTTCCTGTCCCCTGATGGTACCTCGGGAATATACAATCAGACTTTGTTTCTGCTGCCATACCGTGCCTCCATGCCCGAAGTCAGCAAATATATATCTTACCAATTTGGAAGCTTTGTTTTAGACGCTTTTTACGTCAGGACGATTCTGTATGCTGCTCTGGCAGTGATCATGCTTCCTTTGGCAAAGCTGGGATTTAAGAAGCATCAGGTGTCATAAAACTGCAATCGGAATTTTCTCACCGCCAAAGCCGCACAAATATAATATTTATGCGGCTTTGCAGCGGTTAAGACAGCTCATCCGGCTGTTCTTTATTCTACTTTTTTACAATCATTCCATCCGGCATCTGCTTCCAGCAGGATGTCTCCTCCAGCTGGCCGCCTGGCGTCAAAACAATTACAGATGTATGCCTCTGTATATTGTAATCCTTCTCATATCCGTTGTCCTGATACAGTTCATATTCGGCGCCATCTTTTATATATCCCAGTACTCTCAGCCTGTTCTCGTCTACTTCTTCCACACAGCGGCCCCCTGAGGATACAGGCACCAGATGGTCCGGCCTGATAAACATAAGGACTTCGTCCAGTTTGGCCTGGATATAGTGGTATCCCTTTTCCATGATCTCTGTATCCATATCCTCCAGGCTGCGCATGCGGTACATTTTCATATCTTCCGGCAAGTATACACAGCGTCCCTGGGCATTCTGCTCATATACAGGGGCGATCATTATACTTTCTCCCACCAGCAGCTGGTCTTCCACAAGCTTTGCCTGGCTGTCATCTCTGTATACAAAAGACAGGGGACGGAAGAGCATCTCATCCTTGATGGCAGCCTTCATATATTCACTGTACAGATATGGGAGCAGCCCGTATCTCAGCCCAATGATACCAGCAAAGCTTTCCAGCTTCTTAAACTGGTATGCTTCCTGCCTTCTCGTACCTGATGCAGAATGGTTTCTCATAAGAGGCGTAAATATACCCAGCTCCAGCCAGCGCATCAGAAGGTCCTCTGTTGCGTCTGAGCCAAAACCGCCCAGATCTGCACCTGTATACAAAAATCCGCACATATTCAGGGACGGCAGCATATGGATATTCAGGAGCAGATGTGACCACCAGGAATGGTTATCTCCCATCCAGATACCCCCGTAACGGTGCATGCCAATATACGACGACCTGGAAAACATAAGTATTCTTTTCTCAGGCATGAGCCTCTCAAATGCTTCCCCTGCCGCTCTTGTCATGTAATACCCGAAGAGGTTGTGAACCTTGTCATGCCTTATCTTCTCCCCTTTATACTGGTGGTAAAAGCTCCTGTAATCTTCAGGGTTGTTGGCAATACTCCTTACAAGATCCTGGAATTCAAAAAATGTATTCACATCCAGGTTCTTGTCCTTATATTCCTCCAGCTGTTCAAATACTTCATTCAGATGGTCCTCTGAATAAAAGATGGCCGGCTCATTCATGTCATTCCAGAAGCCTTCAATCCCCTGGTCCAGCAGAAACTTATATTTGCTGCCGAACCATTCCCTTGCCTCATCATTCAGCATGTCGGGAAAGTGCACACGTCCCGGCCACACTCCGGCCGTAAAGTATGTCCCGTCCTCCTTGCGGCAGAAATACCCTTTTTCTGTACCTTCCTCATAGATGTCATACCCTTCTTCTATTTTCACTCCGGCATCTATGATTGGCACCAGATGTATTCCCTGTTCCCGCATTTCTTCTGCAAATCCTGCGAAATCCGGGAAGGTTTCCTCATTGACTGTAAAATCCTTATACCTTTCCATATAGTCTATATCCAGATAAACGCTGTCAAGGGGAATATTGTTTTCTCTGTGCCTGCGGACTACCTCCCTGACTTCATCCTCATCCCTATAGCTCCAGCGGCTCTGGCCGTATCCAAAAGCCCATTTCGGAGGAATGTAGCTCTTCCCTGTTATCCTGCGGAATTCTTTTACAATATTTTCAGGGTCATCCCCTTTTATCAGATACAGATAATAGTCATTCGCCGCCATGGACACATCAAGGATATCCCGGTCTGTATATCCGATGTCAAACCGCACTCTCTGTGGTGTGTCCACAAAGATCCCAAAGCATTCTTTTCCGTCAATGATCAAAAAGTTATGGACACCGTACAGGGATCTTTTATTCTCTGTATGATCAGGATCATCTGAGCACCAGCTCTCGTAGACCCAGCCCCGTTTATTGATCCCTCTTATCTGCTGCCCCAGACCGTATACAATATCATTTTCGCTCAGGCTGCAGGTAAATCCGCATCCTCCCTCTTTCATTTTAAGACAGTCCAGGCCGCTCTCCGGCAATACGCCGTCCTCTGCCGGCACGCTCTCTGTCAATCTGATTTTTTCAATTACAGCCTCTGTCTCCAGAGGATTTCCATAGCAATATTTTAATATCATATCTTATCCTTTCACGCCGCCCTCAATAGAACCTTTTTTAGACTGGGTCTGGGCAATTATATATACTAAGATTATTGGTATCATCGACAGAAGGCTGCCTGCCATAAGCACATTGTATGCAGTTCCATATTGTCCGTTTAAGCTGTTTAAGGCCAGGGTCAGCGTCATCTTATTTTTATCAGTCAGCATCAGCAGCGGCCACAGGTAATCGTTCCAGCAGTCCATGAACGTAGTGATGCACAGTGTAGCGATAGTGGGCATACACAGCGGCAGTATCACCTTTCTGTATATCCTGAAAAGATTGGCTCCGTCTATCTTGGCTGCCTCTATAAAATCATCCGGCAGCGACCTCATATTCTGTACCAGCAGAAATATTCCAAATACCCTGAACAGAGAGGGCAGTATCACACTTGGATATTTATTTATGAGCTGGAGTTTATTCATTATAATAAACAGCGGGATGAGCGTCACCTGTGTAGGTATCATCATTGATGCCAGATATACCTTAAATAGCTTCTCCGAAAACGGAAACTTTATTTTCGTAAATGCAAAAGCCGCCATAGATGCAGAGATCACTGTGATCAGTGTATATGTAAACGTGATAAAGAGGCTGTTTCCGGCAGCTTTCAGAAACGGAAACATAGTAAATACCTGCGAGTACGCTTTCGTGGTAGGCTCTTTTGGTATCCATTGGATAGGCATAGCCATCAGGGCCCCCTTGCTCTTCAGGGATGTGGAGATCATCCAGAAAAACGGGATCATGACAATGACCGCAATTAAAGTCGTCAAAAAATAGTACCCGACACTGCCCCATATTTTTTTACGATTCATAGTGCACCCAGCCTTTCTGCAGCTTCAGCTGTACTGAAGTCAGCGCAAAGATTATAATAAAGAGGAGCCATGAAAATGCGGCGGCATATCCCATCCTGAAGTAACTGAAACCGTAAGTATAGATACGCTCCACCATTACCTGCGTGGCCCCGTTAGGTCCCCCTTCCGTCATGATCATGACCTGTGGAAACAGCTGGAACGCGTTTATCAGCGCCATGACAAGGCAGAAAAATATAGAAGGAGTCAGCAGAGGTATGGTAATCTGAAAAAATGTCCTTATCCTACCGGCTCCGTCAACCTTTGCAGCCTCATAAAAGGTCTTGTCAATAGACTGCAGTCCTGAGAGCAGGAAAAGTCCAAAGAACCCCATATCCTTCCACACAGAGGCCAGAACTATCGCGGGCATGGCCCAGACTTCACTGGTCAGCCAGTTAGGACCTGTGATCCCGATAACTGCCAGCAGCTGGTTTAAAATACCATACTGGGGACTCAGCACCCATTTCCATATCAGGCTGGCTGCCACCCAGGAGGTCAGCACTGGTATGTAATACATGACCCGAAATACCGATACCCCTCTCCTCGCCTTATTCAGCAGCGTGGCAATGGCAAGTGAAGCAATAAATACAAGCGGGATATATAATACAATATAATAGCAGGTATGCCCCAGGACTGCCCAGAATTCTTTGCCTCCCAGAATCTGTGCATAGTTGTCAAGTCCCACAAAATGGCTTACCAGAGTGTTCAGATTTAATTTTTCAAGCCCATCCCAGTCAGTAAAGCTCATGATAATAGACACAACAATAGGAAGCAGACTAAAGACTATCATGCCTAAGAAGCTGGGCAGCATAAAAGGGACTGCTCCCAGCGCCTCCCGCTTTTTCTTACCCTTATTTTTCATACCGTTACCTCTCTCCTCTAAAAAATCACGGCTCTCCCATAAGGCTATCCTGCACTGCCGGGCACAGGATAACCCTGCTGCCGGACATCCTCCGGCAGCCTGGAGACTACTGCTGTAACTATTTTAATTTGATCTTCTGTGTACATTCTTCCTGTGCCTGGTCAAGCGCTTCCTTTGCCGTGATCTTCCCGGATGCCGCTTCGCCCAGTTTTTCTGTAATGATATCTGACATCATGCTGTAATCCTCAATGATCGGCGGTGTGATCAGGTAATCCAGAGAATCAAATACAGCCTGCCTGTTATCCGGCGGTGTTGTTTTTAAATAGTCAGCCAGAACTGTTTCATCTGTGATTGCCGGAAGGTCCCATCCGTCTGCTATTCTGATCTCTGCCGCTTTAGGGCTGGAGGCAAGCCAGCTTACCCATATGGATGCCGCTTCCTTTTGGCTGCTGTCTGCATTTACTACATAAGCATTGCTGAAGAAATGTGTAGCCTTCTGTGTTCCGCCCGGCTCTACGCAGATATCCCAGTTAAATTCACATGCCTCTGTAAATTCGCCGAATGCCCATATGCCTGTAGGAATCATTCCCAGCCTGCCGCTCTCGAACAGATCCCAGTCCTTCATTCCGCCCATCTGGGCCTCTGTAGGCTGTACATTAGAATCCACGATCCTTCCAACCATCATCTCTGCAGCTTCCTGGTTTGGAGCTGAGTTAATTGTAAACTCTGTCTTGTCCTCATTGAGCAGGGAACCGCCGTACTGTGCTGCTACTTTAAAGAATTCATTATAAGTAGTGGGAGCGTAGATACCGTAAATATCATCCCCAAGGGCCCTGATCTTCTCTGCCGCTGCCTGCGCATCATCCCAGGTCCAGTCTGCGTCCGGGTATTCCACCCCTGCCTGGTCAAACAGGTCTTTATTGTAAATAAGCACTACATTGGAGAAGCTGCCTGGTACGCCGTACTGCTTGCCGTCTACATTAAATGCATGTAAGGCTGTCTCATTAATGCCGCTTGTATCCACATCTTTGATCTCCGCAAGTACACCCTTAGCCGCATACGCCGCAAAATTCTCTATATTCAGTTCATAACAGTCCGGGGCTGTCCCCCCTGCCACTCTTGTCTGCATCTGTGTAAAGTAATCATCATAACCAACTGTCTCTATGTCAACCTTAATCGTAGGGTGTTCCTCTGAAAAAGCCTCATACATCTTCTCCAGTGTCTCTTCATGGCCGCCTGAAGCATTAAAATTCGTAAATTTAATAGTTACCTCTTCCTCCGGGTCCTTCACCGGAGCCATAGCCGCCTCCGTCTCAGAATCAGCTGCATGTACTGTTGCGGCAGTCCCGCATCCGGCCATGGATGCTGCCATAACAGATGCTAACATAATGGACAATGCTTTGTTAACTTTCTTATTTCTCATAAATTCCTCCAGTCTGCCGCATACGGCGGCATAAGCTTAATCTGTTCTGTTTTTAGTTGCATCTTCTCTGCCGATACGTTAGAATAAAACTGGAGTAGCACGATACTGTACGGCACCTTCAGTGCCGTTCGTTTGCCGACGACAGGTATTTTGCTATTCCTTTTTATTCCCCGTATCCCGGACTTCATGTCCCCCGCGGCAGGTACTGACGCCTTCTTTTTTCTTTTTGCACAATACTCTCCTCCTTTCCCATACAGACCAGGAATATAAATTTTATATCAGACCCATATCTCCCAGGACAGGCCGTCTATGTGTCCGCCTGCCACGCTGACATCAGGGTAATCCCATGTTATACTGACCGGCTCTCTGTCCGACAGATAAGTGTACTCACCGCTTCTTCCTGCAAGTATCAGGTGAAGCTTCCAGTCTGCAGCCTCCCGGTGCTTAACAGGCTCTCCCAGCTTCTTACCCTGCTCTGTCTGCAGTGCGATTCCCTGATGCTCTCTCACGAAGACTCCTGGTCCGCCGCCGGTTGTCATCACACTTCTGCCTCCCTCTGTGCGTTCCTTCGTAAAGAAATTGTACCAGCCGCCTTCCGGCAGATACACCTGCCTCTGTGTACTGTCCTCCTCCATCAGAGGTGCAACCAGCAGCCCGTCTCCAAAACAATACTCATCCTCATTAGCGGCAGCCTCTCTGTCCTGGGGCCAGCCATATACCAGCGGCCTCATAAATGGCATATTCTCTCTCACACATTTGCGCGCGCTGCTGCAGATATAAGGCAGAAGGTTTATCCTCAGCCAGTGCCAATATCTCATTTCCTCTATAAAACCTGGGCAGCCGTATGCTTCGGCCATATTCCAGGGACTTCTCTCATTATTTCCGCTGCCTCCGGCCATCAGCTCACGGAACTGGCCTCCATCCGGCTCCGAGTGCCACTGCATCACAGGACAGAAGCAGGCCATCTGAGTAGCCCTTCTGTACAGATCCAGACTGGGAAGGGGTCCCGCAAATCCTCCTATATCGAAGCCCCAGAAAATTATACCACTCACTGAAGCAGACAATCCGGCATGAAGAGTACTTACAAATTCCTCATTATCAGACTGATGATCCCCCGCCCAGTGCATGGGTACAGTATGCATCCCAGTATACCCTGCCCTTGAAAACAGCACACGGCCTGAACCAATGAATTCTGTATACGCCCTCAGATAATCGGCGGCATATCTGTTTATACCTTCTCTGCCCGCAGAACCATCGGCAAACACTACATCATCCCTGTAGATAAACTCTCCTCCGTCCGTCTTGAATCCGTCCACCCCCATATCCAACAGGTACTGCCTTTTTCCAAACCAGAAGCTTCTTGTCCTGGGATTCGTAAAGTCGGGGACCCATGACCCGGCGAACCAGTGTCCTTCTGGTATCTCATAGGGGGTATTATCCGGATTCATCACACAGAGGCGGTTCTCCAGCGCTTCCTGCCTGTCCTTCTCATTCTGCACGCTCACTTCTTCATCCCCGCCCTGCTTTTTATAGACAGGTATCTGCCACAGGACAAGATGGAGCCCTTTCTCATGAAGCTTCCTGATCATTTCCGCAGGATCTCTGAAACGGCTGCTTTTGCTGAAATCAAGGTCAGAGACTGCCAGCCTCTCTTTGTCTCCTCCGGTACAACTGGCTCCGTTAAACAGGTAGAATGTGGCCTCATCGCTCCATGCCTCCATGACAAGTACAGAGGCTGGAAACACAAACTTCTCCAGATTCTCCATCTGCATGTATACGTCTGCCTCTGAATTCCAGTGATTTGCGGATATCCAGGGACCGAAGGCATAGTCAGGCGGAAGGACTGCCCTGCCGCAAAGCTCCATGTATTCCGATATGACAGACGCTGGCGTGCCTGTAAAAATTACTATTTCTGTGCCAGCGGGCAGTACACAGCGTATCTTCTCCTTAAACTCAAACTCTGTCACACAGCTTGTATCTGCGTAGAATCCAAATCCTGTGTCAGTAAAGAAAAACGGCATGGGACAATATGTCTTTTCTCCCTGGTAGCAAAATTTCTCTTCGACCTTTATCACCAGATTCTTACCCTTCTGATTTAGTCCGTTAAACCTTTCTCCCAGTCCGTAGACCCCTTCATATGGAAGGCTGATCTCCAAATGGATCTGTTC
Organism: Murimonas intestini; assembly: GCA_003148945.1. Lineage (GTDB taxonomy): Bacteria > Bacillota > Clostridia > Lachnospirales > Lachnospiraceae > Murimonas > Murimonas intestini. Next base: position 275,332 of record QGGY01000007.1, read on the forward strand.
CCCCTCCTGATTCCACGAAACTGCTGCTGTCTCTTTGCCCGGAAGTTCTGTAAGAAATCTGTCCGTGCTGCACTCCATCCTCTGATCAGCGCTGCTGCCTGTATTGTGACCACTGTAATCTGGCGTTTGACATAATTTAATTCTTTTCACTTTCTTTTTCTCCTCATCCGTCCTGATGTTATATCTGCTTTATGCTGCCTCTCTCCACCACCATAACAGGCAGTATTTCTTCCTGCTTCTCCATATCAGGGTTGTCCATGTTCTCTACAAGAAGTTCCACAGCCCTCTCCCCTTTCAGCGCTATATTCTGCCCCACTGTTGTCAGACCGGGGATGATAAACTGAGACATTTCCAGGTTATCAAACCCCATTACTGACATGTCTTCGGGCACATTTATTCCTGCTTCGTAAAATCCCTTTATGGCGCCAATGGCCTGGATATCTGCTGCCGCTATAACTGCTGTTATGCCCTGATGTTTTTCCGCTATGAGGCGCGCCAGCTCCTCTCCGCTTTTATAATCAACCTCGCCTTCATATATGTACTCTTCACAAAAAGCTATCCCGGCCTCTTCCAGAGCTTTTTTATAACCCAGGAACCTTTTCTTCATAACCCCGTTTTCCTTAAGCATTCCTGAGAGGAAGGCAATTTTCCTGTGGCCGCAGCCAATCACATGCTTTGTTGCCTCATAACTCCCCATCGTATCGTCTATCCTGATATTGTGAAAGAATTTATCCTTGCAGTAGCTGTCCACCAGTACTACAGGGATGTCGATTTTCTTAAACTGCTCGTAAAGCTCATCAGGATACATTCCAATAGCTATGATGCCGTCCAGATTCCTCTCCTTTGCCAGCCTCATATAATTGGCATCCACATCCATCCCTGATATGATCAGCTGATATCCGTTCAGACGCGCCTGATACTCTATGCTGCTCAATATCTCACCGTAGAAGGGATTGTGGAACATCAGCTCTGAGCCAGGCTCTGTCTGGGGGATCACCACCCCTATTAATTTCGTATCCCTGGCAGCCAGTCCTCTGGCATTCATGTCCGGAATATAATCCAGCTCCTCCACCGCCTTATAGATCCTCTCCTTTGTTTCCTCTGATATATATTTTTTTTTGCCGTTGAGCACATAAGACACTGTTGCCACAGATACCCCAGCCCGTTCAGCCACATTCTTTAAAGTAGGTCTTGCCATATGACACCTCCGCCCGGTTAATCGAATAACCGCTTAATCGTTTAACCTATTTATAGCACAAATTATTTTCCTTGTCTATATCTTCCTTTTAACTTAATATTTTTTGGCATTTTGCATTAATATGGATAACAGAAACTGTATAAAAGAGCAGTATTTTATGCATTTTATCCAACAAAAAGGTGGAATGCACTATATCTGTGCATTCCACCTTTTTCAGCTTCTGTCTTTTTTGATGTCTTTACTGATAATACTATTCCTTGACCCTGTACACGCTGCAGTCGGCAGCCCTGTCCATAAATCCATATTCTATAAGAGCCCTCCTGATACCCGGATAGTCCTCTTCATAGATCCTCTTCAGCACCCTGTTCACCTCTGCCTCTGTGTACTCCACATCCCTTTTAAAATTCTTCATTATCTCTCTCAGAAGTATGATCTTCTTCTTCTCTCTTGCAGGGAACTGCTTCAGCCCGCCATTCTCATCCATATAAGTTTTCACAGTCTTAATGCGTTCCTGTTCGGTGATCCCATACCTCTCATCTATCATTGTAGCTGAAGAATGTATCTCTTCAATTACTCCCTTATCACTGATATCGATCCTGCTCCTGGTCTTTTTCTCCAGGGCCTCCGTCAGAGCCAGAAACATCCTGGCCTGTTTTTCCTTCTCCCTCAGTTTAAATCTGTGGTTTCTGACCGTAGACTGGGCTATCCCCACAGCAGAAGCTATCTCTTTATCATTTTTGCCGCCTGACATCAGCTGCATGATCTGTCTCTGGACTTCCGACAGTCCGGTCAGCCCCAGCTCCTGCCCCAGGATGTAGTCTGCCATGTTCCCGTGCTCAGCGCTCACATGCTTTCTGACCGCGCCGCAGGCGTCATATAATAATTCATTTTCAGGATATATCCTTCCTCTTTCAAAGGTTCTGCCGCATACGATACACTCATACCCATCCTCACTCTCAGTGTACCCTTTTACAATATCATCGATTGAATGGTTCCATATCTCTTTCTTACTGTTCATCTAAATACCCCCTTAATCTACCCCTCATAATACAGCATAATTATATTTTTGTCTATATATTTTTAAACATTTTATAATTATGTTGTCAAAACCAATCTCTAACATCAGTTAGTTAAGAATCATACCATTGTTGGCTTCCAGTTGCTTTCTGCAAAAAACGTTACCGCTCACTGTTCCGCGAGGTGTTTTCATGCAAAAGCATGAAAACACCCGTATTTCTGTGCCTTTCGGTTGCAGAAATACGGGTTTATGATACACTATATAAACGCTATTGTGTGTCCCGGTAATGTATTTTAGGACTGTCCGCCTTCAATGCGTACCACATATGCATGCATACAAGGTTTCTCATCCGGCAGGCTGATGATCAATACTTCCTCCTCCTGCACCCAGGAGACAGGGCTGCTGCTGCCCACAAGTGAAAGCCTGGAGTTCTCATCCAGGGCAAGTTTCCCCGGGCCTTTTCTTCCAAGTGTGCGGATACGCAGGGTATTATCCTCCGGCCAGCCCATGGCAATCCCATAGACTACTCCGTCTTTCTGAGTGAAACGGAAGTCCCGGCTTGTGAGGATATCGCTTTGAACATCAGCCGGCCCTTCGGCAGCGACTCTAAATGGACGTGTCTCATAGATGGCTTCCCCATTCACTGACAGCCAATCCCCGATTTCATACAGCACTTTTACAGCTTCGGGATGAAATGAGCCATCGGCATATGGCCCTGCATTCAGGAGCAGACATCCATTTTTAGCTACGATATCGCAGAGCTGGTGTATGATCGTAGCAGCGGATTTATACTTTGGTTCCTGTACCATACACCAGGTGTTACTATCTTCCAGATGATCGTCTGACTGCCAGGGAAAAGGCTTTTGCTCTGAAAATCGCCCGCACTCAATATCAAATACACCAATCCCCTTCGGAAAATCTTCCTTCTTATAGGTGATGATCCCGTCCTTATGTCCTGTCTTATTATAGTAATAATCTGCAATTAAAAAACGGCTTTCCTCATCAATGATACATGTACGGCTGTCAAAATATATGGCATCCGGCTGGTATTTATCAATGACCTCAAATACTTTTTCACGCCACATTTTACAGAACTTTTCATCAGGATACCTGTACGGGATATAGCGGTTCGTCTCAAGCGGGAGAGCCGGGCCATAAAATTTTTCATTTGCCGGATCATAGACATCCGCCTCACTGTCAGTAGACATGAACCAGCCCCATAGCCACTGGTGGTGGAAGGTAGAAATAAACTTGATCCCGCGTTTCCTGAAGGCTTCTGCGCATTCTCCCGTAATATCCCTGTGGGGTCCGTAATTCACACTGTTGACAGGATTGACCCGGCTGTCCCACATGGAAAAATTATCACAATGTTCTGTCACCGGCCCTGCATAGCGTGCCCCGGAACGCACAACAAGGTCCGCCCAGGCGTCGGCGTCAAACTTACCTCCGTCCATCATGTCATAAAAATCTTTATACCCAAAATCATGAAGTGTGCCAAATGTTTTCTCATGATAGATATTTTGCTTCAGGCCCCGTGTGTACATTTTTCTGGAATACCATTCATTCTGATAAGCCGGAACGCTGTACGGGCCCCAGTGGAAAAAGAGGCCGAACTTGGCATCACGGAACCATTTGGGAGCTTCCTGCATAACCCTGCTCCACTCCGGTGTTATAGTTTTGTTTTCTGTATTCTCACTCATACTCTTCCACCAACCTCAGGGCCTTCTCCCACTCTCTGGTATAATACTCAGTCACCTGGTCAATTCCCAGTTCTTCCGCCTGGTCTGTCATCTCATCCCACATCCTTTCGAATTCAGCTTCTTCTTTTGCATACACCATTTTCCAGGAGTATTTTTTAACAACTTCGCCAATATCATTTATAATAAGCTCTAACTCATGATCTGCCGTTGGAACCATGTTAATAGCCTGGGTCGATTCTGCCACCATATGATTCTTATACAGGTATTCTGCCAGAGTATCACACCCCAGCATTTCCATTACCTCCTGCTTCATCAGGGAGGGATCTCGTTCCAGGGTGGAGGGCCAGTACCTGTAGCTCAGAGAATAACCATCCTCCATAACTGTCGCCGCTTCCATACCCAGGGTTCCTAAAAACTCAACCCCGTCTTTAAATGCTCCCCCTCCAATGCTCTCCGGCATCAAAGGTTTATCCGAATCATCTACCAACTCCCAGTTTATGATTTCAGGCTCTTTTTTTTCATTATAGTCCCATGTTATTCCCTGGGGGCCGTTTGTCAGATATTGCTGTACAGCCGGATCATACAGCCAGTTCAGAAATTCCAGAGCAGCATCTATGTCTTTACAGTTTTTTGATATGGAAAAATACCACTGCCTTCCGATAGTCTGCTCAGGCGCCTTAAACAGTTTCATATCCTTCGCTGCCACACTGGCCATACCGTCAGCCCCATCAGGATTGTTTTGATTTTCTGAATTATAACTTCCATACAGCCAGGAGAACCATGAAAACATAACCTGCCCTGAACTAAACTTATCCTCCACATCCTGGTATTTCTGTGACATGGAATCGGGATCGAGAAGCCCTCTCTGATTTGCCTCAAAATAAAACCTCAGCGCTCTTTTATAAAAACTGTCCTCTGCCAGAAGAGACTTTGTCTCCCTGGTAATCATGCTCGTCTCCATAAGAGGGGAAACAAAATTTGAATCGATCCCATACATGTAGGAGAGTGTAGATATTTCAAGCGCTGATACAATATCCCATTCATTAAACAGTGAAAATCCATATACCTTTTCACCTTTTTCTGTAACCGGCTTGATAGCAGTCATCTGTTCTGCCACGTCCAGATAGTCCTCAAGCGTATTGATTTCCGGCATGCCAGCCTGCTTATATGCATCCCACTGCAGAAGAGGCACCCAGTTAAACGAATGAAAATCAGCAGGTCCGATAGCCACCGGCATAATAAATAAATGCCCCGTGCCGCCGCTTGTATGGTCCCTGGAATATCTGACTGCGTCTGCATAAGCCTCATTCTGGAATATATTGGGCAGCCTGTCCTCATATTCGTCTAATGGCAGCAGCATATCTGCATCCATCACCAGCTGTGCATAGTCTGTTCCCTTCAGCCCCATGATATCCGGCAGCTGCCCGGCAATGAGATAATGTGAAAGCGTAGTTCCTGACTTTACTCCTGTGGGAAAAAAATTTAGCTTTATCTGCAGGTCATCGTACAGCTTTTTTGCTCCCCAGCCCTGCCAGATTCCCTCCTTTGTCTCCTCTGTCCTCATCACAAGTATGCTCAGCGCTGCCTCTTCATTTCCGGCAGTACTGCTGTCTTCTTCTGCAGTTTTCCCTGAACACGCACCCAGCAGGAGCACCATGCAGCATACCGCTGCAATAATTCCTTTCTTCATTCCGATACCTCCAGGTTACTGCCCGTACATCCAGTCCAGAGTCTCCAGCCCCTCTCCCCCCAGATCTGCATTTCTGGGCGCCAGCACCGTCTGCTGTGAAACTACCCCGGCTATCATATATCCGCCGTTGCCAAAATATATATCATGTTCACCTTTTTCATACTGGTAGGCATGGATTTCAACTACAGGACAGCCTTTTGTTTTAACAGCATTCCTGTAAACTGCTGCAAGGCCTCCCCTGTCATCGGCATGTGTATTTGTTTCCAGATCCGGCAGCTTCAGCCACTCCACCCCGCCGGTCTGCATGTAGCCTACAAGCAGGTATGAATCCTCTTCAAACCTGATTTTAATGTGAACCCCGCCGTTCATGGCATCTCCCAGATCCATCCTGATGCCCGTAAGATTACTCAGTTCAGGGGCTGCTTTCTGTATCTGTCCGTGGGAATCCTTAAAAATACATTCCCCCTTCTCAATCTTATATGTCTCGCATTCCTCAGAAAGCAGAGTAAAGCCTGAAGGCTGAAGTGGCACAATTTCTTCCTCTGATTCAGCTCTTGGAAGCACTCCATTCTTTAAACCATCCAGATTCCTCACAAATGACATATATTCTTTTTCGTATTCGGGCAGACACTGTGTCCAGTGGCCGTATGCATCGCCGTCTGTAAAAGGTATCTTCCTCTGCCTTGTCTGCATACTGTTGGCATATAAATATGTGTCCTGTGTCAGATCCGCCAGTTCCCTATAATAATCCAGGCTTTCTTTCATAAGCTCAGCTGCCTCTTCCAGTAATTTGAAATCTCCCTGGCATTTCTCATCCATCGTATATTTATATAGAAGGATCTTCATAGCTGCTTCCACTTTTTTGCAATAGGAAAGACTCATCAGGCAGATTGCATGGATATCTGTTTTTATTCTAAATAATTCCTGCCGGCGCCCGCCGCCTGCACAGACCTCAGATACGGCAGACGCAATCTTTTTCAGGGCGCTCTCTGCAAAAACCCGGACATCGCTTATCATGTCATAAGGCGTCTCTCCAACGTGTTTTTCTCCTGCCAGCTCCTTCTTGACATAGTCATCCGGCTGCTCACCCTTTCTGGCCACACTGTTCCACAGCTCTCTGTTCGGCCTGTATCTGTCCACATTTGTGAGCTCACTCATAGTCATGCCAAGACTCAGCGTCTGCCTGTTGCCTTCTGTAATCCCCACCCGTCCAAGTATCCTGGGCGCGCACTGTGCTGCATCTTCCTGGGCTTCAAACAGCTTCTCGGCCGTTTCCCGGGAAATATCATAATATTGTGTATAGCAGTGGATCCAGTATTCCTTCTCCGCCCTCTCATCCCTGTCCGGGTTCCATGCATACCTAAACCAGGCCGCAAACCAGAAATAGTCTCTGTCCATCTGCCTGAGGCGCTCACTCGTCTTATCCGGTGAATACGGCCAGTCCCAGTAAAACAGCGGATATAGGTGAAGGCCGTTTGCTCCCAGCCGGCTTCTGCCCGCCTGGGTACACTTCTGTATATAGAGAGGTGCATTGAATCGGAATGGTTCCAGATCAGCCAGGATGTGTACATTCATAATATGTGTTGTCTTGATTTCCGAAAGCTTCTGGTGACGCTCCTGCCATACCCCTCTGGGATAATATGTAGTCAGGCTCTCGCCATTGTATTTCCACATAGTGAAGAGATTTGAATACAGCTTCTTAGCCCCCTCCATGGCTGTGAAAGGATTACAGTCATGGCCTCTGAGAATGACAGGCGGCTCCTCCCGGATCCCTGCCTCTAAAAGTCCCTGCTTCACAGCCGGAAGTATGGTCTCCACAAACCAGGCAGTCTTATTCTGGTCCCCCCTGAGAGCTTCCCCAAGACATACCATCAGCCCCACATTCGGAAATGCTTTAATAAATTCCACAATAGATTTATACGTGTAATCCGCCACAAGGGGATCGATGCTGCTCTGCAGCAGTTCCAGGCGGTGCGCCCTTGCAAATGGTAAAGGAATATGGATGTTATAGAATTTTAAGACCACCCAGATCCCCCTCCTGTCACACTCCTCTGTCAGCCATCTGAAAACTGAACAGTTCCTCTCATATTCCTCCTCCGTGACCTCCAGGGCCTCAGGATAATCACTCACTTTCACAAAGGAGGAAAAGGGGTGTCCGCTCCATATGTACAGCACATTGCACCGCATGGAAAGGAGCATATCAAGGAATTCTTTCCACTGCTCTTTTTCATAAAACCATGGAAAACGTTCCGGCGTAACAGGATATTCATAAGTAAGCCTGGGAGGCTCAATTTTTGTCTTCTGCAGCCCGACTGCCGGTCCTCTCAGTTTGAATACCGGTTCATCTCCAAATGCAATTTCTTCCGGCAGCTCTCCTGACTCTTTAATGCGTTCCAAAAGTTCCATACACCCGTAAAGGACTCCCGTACTGCTGCCGCCGCAGATGACCGTAAGACCTCCCGGAAGCGTCTGCAGATAGAACCCTTCGCCTTTTGGCGCCTGTGTATGGAATATGAGCAGCTCCTCCTGGTATGCCCACCTGAGAAATTCATCTTCCTCCAGGATTCCCGCATATATTTTCTTTCCCGGCGTACACCTGTAATCTGCAGGATCCTCCGGGCGCTCAAGAAAGAGCGGCTCATATCCCTGCCTCTCCAGTTCCTCCATGACAAGGTTTATGCCATACGTGATCCGCTTATCTTCAGCAGGATTTCTAAATACAGTCAATTTCTTCATTATTATTCTCCTTGTATACCGGGGCGCTGTGGGATACCCGGTTCGAATTTCATGTTAAGCTGAATCTTCCCCCTGCTGCCCTGCCTGTAAAGCCTGATCTGGAAGAGATCCTTGTCCCTGATCTCATATTTCTTTACTTCCGCCTCCATATCCTCCGGGATCTCTATGATACATCCTGACTTCCCGCCCTGAAGGATGATACTGTCTGCTGTATGTAAAGGCTCAAACCACGTATTCAGCAGTACCGCCGCGCCGCTTCCCTGACCCAGGACATACTCATCTGTGAGTACAAGCTCACAGGGAGATGCTGAATCCAGGCTTCTTCTCCACAGGCTGAAATACTTGTCAAATGACGGCGTCATATCCATAGACAGATGAAGCTCACTCTCATCACCTGTTCCCTCAGGTGTAAAGAAATACGGCAGTGGATTTACAGGATGAGGATTTTCTGCAAGGCCGACTGGCAGCAGCATATTGTGGAAATCACACATTTTCAGGCTGCGGCTCTGGGCGCTTCCATAACTCACCATGCCAGGATCCGTAAAGAACTGCTCCCCGTTATACTCCACAAGAAAACTTCCCTTGTCCTCATGATTATGTCCTGCCCCCGCTTTGTTTCCCGGTACGAAGACTTTCATCTTACCCTCACCGCTGCTTCTGACAGAAGAAACATACCCTGACTGGGACAATCTCACGAATGTCTTTGGATCATTGTCCTCCACAGGTATCTCTGAGTCAAGTAAAAAGGAAATAAAATCGTTTGGCATGCCCCCAAGCTCTTCCTTTTTCTTGTGGTACGCATTTACCCAAAGGCTGTCAGGCCTTAAATAAGCCATCACAGCCAGACCCCTGATATCCCTCGGCTCTGAATAATCGCAGACAGGCAGAAATGCCTTATCCTCCATAGTAGAACTCATAGCATCAATATACATATCTGTCCGTCCCAGCTCGCCGGGTACGCAATCCCTGAAATCCTTTCCCAGAGCACGTGCATACCAGAAAAGGCCGCCGCCGCTGTTGCCCGGCTGGTACAGGAAATATGACACACCCTCGTCCGCCCCTCCGTCAGTGCCTATGGCCTGCTTCATGCTGTCCGCGATATCTCCTGCTGCCAGATCCATATATGGAACAATGCGGCTGTATTCCTTTGAGAGAACAGCATATGCACTCATCCGGCCGTAGCTGTACCAGGCCAGCTGGTTACATTTAAAGATTGAATCATATCTCCAGACTACAGAATTGACCTTAGAAAGCCCTTTTTCCATCATCTGCTTTCGTATCATCTTTTTAGCAGTTTCTGTCAGAAGCTCTCCTGCACCATCCAGCACAGCGGCCAGATCACTCAATATACTGGACGGTACAAACGCAGAATGCTCCCATATCCCCAGAGGATAGTCAGCGATAAAACCATCCAGCCAGTTTTCTGTCATCATCAGAGACATGGCATAGCGGGCAGCCAGACGCAGCACCTTTTTATCCTTTTTCAGCAGGGCATACTGCACCAGCTTTTCCGCGATGCTAAAAGCCATAAACTGTCCTTCATCTCTCTGCCTGCAGAAACGGACATCATCAGCCAGACGCATATAGTCACCTATCATTTCTTCCGGCTTCATATCCAGGTACGTGCTTATATTCTCATAGAACACATCTCTTCCGCCTTCGTTCAAATGCTGCCTGTACCTCTCCCTCAGCACTTCCAGCTCTTCTTCCGTGGCAATCAGCCCGTACTCAGGCCTGAATGACGGCTCATAATCCTCATCTTTTAAGTATCCTTCCCACTTTTCATCAAACTGGGCCTTTAATTTCAGATGCTCCTCTAACAGCCTGTCATTCTGTACCCCCAGCCAGTTTATCCATCCTGTAGCAGGCATACGTGTAGTATTTCCGATGGAAATTGTTATTCTTGTGATCTTTACGGCTCCATCCAGAGAGAGGACGAGTTCTTTTTTCCCCGCCCCATCTGCCTGAGCGGACTTTACACCCAGTTCTGTATCTGCTGACAGCCGTAAAAAACCATTATCGGGAACTACTGCCGCCAGGATGAGACTATCATATCCATCCACACATAAATCCTCATAGTCTCTGTAAATGACAGCTCCTGTGCCGTCCTCTGCCGTTTTGCTCCACTCATACGGAACATAACACCAGTACTGATTCACTTTCACGCCTGCTGCCCCGTTGTCTGCTATCTTCCATTCTTTCAGCCCGCTCACAGCAGGATCCCAGAACGGCTCCACCATCGCTTCTCCCACATGGTACCGGAATGGTACAGTCTTCTCTGCCATAATTATCTCCTTCTATTTGGCTTTGGTAAATACACAGGCCTGCTGTATACTTACCAGTAAGGTTTAAAATCATCCATGTATCTGAGCAGCGCTTCCATATAGAAATAATCCCCAAAGCTGGTGCAATGTCCTAACCCATTGGACTGCATTAAAAATCCGCTGCTCTCCATATCATTATTCTGATAGGCGGGTTCTAAAAGCCTGCTAAGGATCCTGGCACCCTCATCCCTGAACTTTTCTGCCCCCCTGTATTTGCCCAGCTCATGAAATGCACACGCTGCTATGGCCGCGGCTGAGCTGTCACGCTTTTTCTCCCGGCCGTCAGGAAGCCTGAAATCCCATGGCGGTACAGGATCCTGTCCGTCCTTCCCGGTCTCTTCCAGGAATCTGTCCCCAAGAGCCGCAGAAGCCTCCAGGTATTTCTCTTCACCTGTATACCTGTATGCAAGCGCGAACCCGTAGACAGCCCATGTCAGCCCTCTGGCCCAGAATGACCCGGTCTGGTAGCCGCAGTGATTCACTTCCCCCACAGGAACACCTGCCGCTTCCATATACTGGTATCCGTGACAGACTGACCCGTCCGGGCGTATGAAATTTTCAAGTGTTTTATCTGCATGCATTACTGCTATCTTCTTATAAAACGGATTTCCCGTCTCTTTCCATGCAAAGAACAGAAGAGGCAGGTTCATCATGCAGTCTATAATTGCCAGGCCGGCATTATGCTGATTCCACACATCGCACCTGCCCCAGGCCCTGATCATCCCGCAATCCAGATTCATCCGCTTGGCCAGCTCATCTGCAGCCTTTATAGACAGAATACGGTACTCATCATTTCCTGTTTCTTTATAAACACCTGTTGAAAACAGAGTATACAAAAAACCCAGATCATGCATTGTGTCCATAGGTGTATCAAAAATCTTGCTCCTGTATGCCTCCTGATACCCTTTCACCCACTCCAGATATTCCTGCTCCCTTGTCTTATGGTAGGCCAGCAGGGCTTCCCCTGTGAAAAAGGAAGTCATCCATGTCCCGATATGTGTAAACGGCAGATATACATCATGCCTGAAATAATATCCGTCAGAGCACGCAGCGTACTCTGCAGGTGTTTCCGGCATTTCCCGCATTGTATTATGTATTTTTACGAGACATTTTTCAAAAGCTTCTTGATATTTACTCATTTTTCTCACTCTCTAAAATGTATTTTGAGACAATTTGAAAATTCGCAGGGCATTTTATCGGGCAGCTGCACATTTAAGATTCCCAGGTCCTTGTCAAACGGCACATCACCATAACCCAGAAGCTGTACACGCTTTACCTCAGATGAATCCCTAAGTTCATGCAGCACAGCATTGCTGCCCTTTCCCATGAGGAATGCATATACCACATCTGCTTTCCCGGTATACCTGACATCATACCTTGTCCATTGGGCTGCCTTCTCCGCCTCAATGTGGGTCAACCCTTCCCCGTATACCTCATACGGTCTTGTTTCATAGATTCCTTCCCCGCAGACTGCCATCCACTCAGCTGTCTTTTCCAGGGTGAACCTGCTCTCATCATCAATGGTACCATCCGGCCGCTGCGGAATGTTCAAAAGAAGATTTCCATTCTTAGATACAATATCCACCAGCAAGTCTGTAACCTGCCTGGCTGTCTTATATTCAGCACGGACATCGTAGAACCAGTGCCCCAGGCAGGTATCAGTCTGCCATGGTTCCTCCCTGACCTGTTCATCCGTACTTCTCTCAAAGTCCAGGAGTCCTATTTTATAAAATTCCTCTCTGGCATCCTTATGCAGGTACACAGATTCATTCCTGCCATATTTAGATTCACTTGAATTATAGAGGTGTGCCGCCATGGACAAGCCGGGCAGGTATGTCTTGTCATGTGTATCCGCATAATTCCTGTAGAAAGGCAGCGCTCCGTCAGAATATAATATCTCCGGTTCATACATATCCACAGCCTCTTTTACCGCCTCATACCATCTCGGATACCAGTTCTCATCCCAGGTATAATGCCTTCTGGTATGGCCCGGCAGAGTCGTATACTTATTGTCCAGATAATAATCCTGATATTCCGGGTCATTGCCGTCATAGGGCACCCCCGCATAAGGTCCCGTCCTGTCACACATCTTGTTTGTGTTAAACCATTCAAAGCAGGCGCCGTGGTGCTCTGACATGCCAAAGTGCAGTCCCTTATCAATTGCAGCCTTCTTCCAGAGCCCCACGATATCCTTTTGAGGCCCCATATTCACACTGTTGAACCTGTTCTTTTTAGAATCGTAGTTAAAGAAATTGTCATGGTGCATAGCCTGGGCCAGGAAATACCTGGCTCCGGCTTTCTTATACAGTTCCATCAGTTCCTGAGGATCGAAATTCTCGGCTTTCCAGAGTTTCACGATATCCTTATATCCAAACTTTGAGGGATGTCCATAGTGCCTCAGATGGTACAGATACTGCTGGCTGCCTTCAATATACATATTCCTGGCATACCAGTCCCCGTACATAGGTACGGACTGGGGACCCCAGTGAGACCATATGCCAAACTTTGCGTCCCGGAACCACTCCGGACATCTGAACTTGTAAAGTGAATCAAACTCTGCCTTAAAACTTCCCTCTTTTATTTCGTACTGATTTCCCATCCTGCACCTCTCGTCAATTTAATTTATATAGCAGCGCTTAACCCACTTTTTCCTGGGCTGCTGCCTTGAATTCCTCGTTTATCGCCATGTATTCCGGTGAATTCGTAATGCTTTCCACGTAGCTGTTCCATCCATCCAGATCTACAACTCCCATTATATACTGGGCTATCATATCATTGCAATCTGCAATCAAGGTACTCCATGAATTATTGTAGGTCTCGGAGATCAAATTGTTAGTAGGGCTGACAAGACCCATCTTCTGTACCTCCTCCTCTGTTGCCTTTTTCAGTTCATAAGCCCTGTCGATGGCCTCCGCAGAACAGTTCTTTTCTTTAAACTTCTGTTCCACGATATCAAAATTATCTTTTAAGAATATCTGGTTCCAGCCGCCCACATAACCTTCCTGCCTGGCAGTCTTCTGCTCATCACTGATAACGCGCTCACCATCCACCATGTCATAATGGAGGCCTTCCACACCATTCATAAGAATGTCCATATATTCTTCATCTGTTGTATTAAAAATCTCCATGATCTTACGGATCTTAGCCTCAGAACATCCTGCATTTATTGCTATACATTCTCCATAACCCAGGGAATGAAGGCATAAGGAATATCCCTTGGGCCCTTCCACAGGCATCAGACACCACGCTTCATAAGTATCAGGTGTGTTCTTGTCAAATACTTTATTAGACACCTTATCCTCAGACTGGTTCCAGTTATACCATGCATTCAGATTGGCAACTGATTTGCCTGCCCTCCAGCTGGACACTTCTGACTGGTTCAGGATAAATTCCGGATCTATTGCCCCCGCATCATATAAGTCCTTCATCCAATTCATAAAATCAATATATCCCTCTGCAAACGGCTGGTAGACAAAATTTCCTTCCTCATCCAGTCCCCACTGTCCCTGACCTGTAAAAGCAGTGGCAAAACCGGCTACTCTGACATCATTGAAGTCCGGAGTGGAAAATTCCAGAGCATACAGGCCGGATGCCTCTGAAAGCCCGAGCAGCCATTCTTTAAGTTCTTCCATTGTTTTTGGCTCTTCTTCATACCCGTATTCCTTCATCAGATCTCTTCTCACACAGATTCCTGAATTGGGGGCTACCTCTGAAATACTTCTTGGAAGGATATATGTATGCCCTTTGTACTTTGTATTCTCCCATACCTCATCGGACCATTCCTTCATGACTCTGTTATTCTCCACCAGCTTTTCATCAAACAGGTAAGGATCCATATTGACAAACATTCCTGAATTTACTGCCTGTGCAAACACAGGATAGTAAAAACCTCCGTTATTAGAAGACATGACCTGAACAACATCCGGAATATCTTGTGCCTTCCCTGATGCCAGCAGAGTATTCAGCTTCTGGGCATAATCCTTATAAGAAACCCATTCGATCTCAAGATCAACGTCAAAATATTCCTCCCAATACTGTTCCATGCTGCTGTTCTGCTTCGGTCCGAATCCCCAGTCAACTCCCATCACAGTGATAGTGCCGATATCTTCCCCGGAGTCTGTCGGAGCTGCAGACTGTGTATCCGTCTCTTTGTCTGTGGCAGCTTCTTTTTCTTCAGTTCCTTTTTCTGTGTTTTCCTCTTTGGCACTCTCCGCCTTTACTGTTTCCTCTCCCTTGGAGCACCCTGCCAGTGCGGAGACTGCCAGTGCTGCTGTCAGCATGAGTGCTGTGAATTTCCTTAAATCCTTCATTCTTCTTCCTCCTAAAATTTTTATTTATATGTAAATTAGCCTTTCACCGCTCCCACCATCACACCTTTTGCAAAGTGTTTCTGCAGGAACGGGTATACACACAGGATGGGCACTACTGCAACTACTACTGTTGCCATCTTCGTAATTTCCTCCGGCACAGCCGTTGACAGATTGCTGGCCACATCCAGTACGTCTGAGATATTAGATGCCAGCACTATCTTCTGCAGGAACACCTGAAGAGGAAGCATGGCAGTCTTTGTGATATACATCACAGCGCTGAAATACGTATTCCAGTATGATACAGCCCCAAAAAGGGTAAATGTAGCGAGCATTGCCTTAGACAGAGGCAGTACTATCCTGGTAAATATCCTCAGGGTACCGCAGCCGTCTATCTCCGCAGCCTCCTCCAGTTCTGCAGGCAGTCCCTGGAAAAAGGATTTCATTACCATTACATTCCATGCACTGCAGGCTCCCGGCAGGATGCATGCCCACAATGAATTGATAAGCCCCAGATTGCTCATGTTTATGTAACCCGGAATCATTCCGGCTCCAAAAAGCATTGTAAACATAACCAGCTTATTAAGTATATTTCTTCCCGGAAGCGTATTCTTTGACAGCATATATCCAAGCCCTGCATTAAAGATAACGCTTAAGGGTGTGCCGATCAGGGTGATAAACAGTGTAGATCTCAGTGCATCCAGAAAACCGCTCCCTGTGAGTACATACTCATAAGCATCCAGAGACCATTTCTCAGGCCACAGTATAAACTTTCCTGCCTCATAGACAGTTGCATCTGTAAAGGAAACCATTACAATATAGATAAATGGGACGATCATGACTGCGGCAAGTAAAAATAATATAAAGTTTAAGACTGACTGGCCCAGTAAGGTCTTAGCCCTCATGCCCATTTTCTTTTTCTCTTTTTTCTTCATCTTAACTGCTTCCTCCTTCTTAGAAAACACCGTCATACCCTTTGCGGGTCACTAACCAGTTAGTCAGTACCACAAGGAATGTATTCACTACTGATTTGAACATACCCACTGCCGTGGTATAGCTGTACTGAGTTGAACCTGACGCAATTCCATAGTTGTATATAAATAGTTCAAATACTTCCGTCTGTGACCTGTTCATTGCATTTGAAACCAGCAGGATCTGCTCAAAATCCACAGATATTATACTGCCCATCTTCAGTACCAGCATGACTACAACTGTCGGCATAATACAGGGAATGGTTATTTTTATCATCTGCTGAATCTTGTTTGCCCCGTCTATCCTGGCAGCCTCATACATCTCCTGGTCAATTCCTGTAATGGCCGCCAGATACACGATAGAGCCCCAGCCAATACCTTTCCAGACAGACTGAAGGACTATGATGGGATATGTCCAGCCTGTATCAAATAAAAAAGCGTGGGCATCTCCCCCCATCTCCATGATTAATTTGTTAACTGCCCCCTGTTCCTTTGACAGCAGCAGAAAGGTAAGACTGGCAATAATTGGCCAGGATATAAAATGCGGCAGGTAAACTGCCGTCTGTATGGATTTCTTATACTTCTGGCATCGTACCTCATTCAGCAGCAGGGCCAGTATGATAGGAGCCGGAAATGTCAAAAGTGACAGGCCGCTGATTATCAGGGTATTCTTCAGCATCAGATAAAACTTCGGATCTGAAAACAGCTTTTCAAAATGCTTTAGCCCCACCCACCTGCTGCCAAGTATTCCAAGATGAGGGTCAAATTCCTGAAAAGCCATCAGAAGACCTCTCATTGGAAGATAACTAAACATAACAAGAATGATCATTCCGGGGACCCCCAGAAAATAGAACCACCTGTGGGCATATACCCTTTGCCCGAGGGTCTTTTTAGAAACAGCCGCTTCCCCGCCGCTTTTTACTTTTGACATTACTTCTCCTCCTTTATCTTAGGCTGCCGCCTGATACCGCCGCTCAGGCTCAGTGCCGTTGCTTTGGGTTCATTATAGGAAATTTAGGCAGATAGTCAATGAATCAGAAGCACATACTTTTAATTAGTGCAAAGATTTGAAATTTTTAAAAATTAGTATGCTTTTATTTTATTTTTGCTGTTTTTGTGCTAAAGTTTAATTATTAAAACCATAATGAAAGGAACAAGATCAGACATGGAATATTCCCCCAATTTAGACACAACTACAATCCAGGGCAGAAAAAAAGCCATCACTTTCAGCTATGATGACGGAGTCACCCAGGATATCCGCCTCATATCTCTGCTGAATAAATACGGCCTGAAGGCCACCTTCAACCTAAACTCAGAACTGCTTGGCCTGGACGGGTCTCTCATCCGGGAGGGTGTAAAGGTCAGCCATACAAAGGTTAAACCGGAAGATATCCGCCATATATATGCCGGACATGAGATAGCCGCCCATACCCTCACCCACCCTCTTCTTCCCCAGATAGAGGAGGATTCTGAAATCATTCGGCAGGTTGAGGAAGACCGCCAGAACTTAAGCCGGCTTGCCGGCTATGAAGTTGCAGGGATGGCCTATCCCGGAGGCGGCGTCAATTATAACCGGCGCGTGGCAGAACTGATCGCCGGCAGGACACACATCCAGTATGCCCGGACTACTGTATGCAGCCACAATTTCACTCCCCAGAGAGATTTGTACCAGTTCCGGCCCACTGTCTACCACATTATGGACGGAGACCGCCTGTTTGAGGACGGAAAGCGTTTCCTTGAACTGGACAATAATGAGTTCTCTGTTATGTACATATGGGGTCACAGTTATGAATTTGATATCCATAATACATGGAACCAGTTTGAAGAGTTCCTGCGCCTGATTGCCGGAAAGAAAGATATTTTCTATGGAACGAACAGGGAGATACTTCTCTCGGATGCATACAAGGCTGCGGCTGTCTGACTCCTGCACGAAAACAAAAGCTTCAGAAAACGGAGATACTTATGGTGCAAAAAAAATACGGATTTTTCACCCGCATGCTGCTAATCTGCACTTCACTGCTCGTTAGCTTTTCTGTGATTGCAAGTGTGATCGTTGGATTTTTGTCTTCCCAATATGAAAAAAGCCAGTTTCTGAAAAGCTATGACCTGGCTCTTGTAAATCTGTCGGAGGCATTTTCCAGCCACATTGATTCCTTCAGCATCCTTGTGGGAAGGATACTCGTAAATAATAAATGTGATGAAAATCTGTGCATGCTGATGAATGCCTCCTCCTATGACCAGATATCCGCTGATACCCGCAATGAAGTCATCACTCTCCTGTCATCCATCTGCAGTAATGACAGGTATCTGCGGGGAGTACTTCTATACTCCCCGCAGAACAGCATGGTCTATTATTACTCTGACAGCCAATACTATCTGCGCTGCGCCAGTATGGATATTGATCTGCCTGATCTCGTTCCCTTTGCCGGAACAAAACTGGACAACAAGACCATTTCCGACGTCATTGCAGCCTGCACAAGATCAGAGGGGTCCTATGACAGCTATTACGGCCTGGCAGCTACCCTCTACCGGAATGCCGCAGTTCCGCTTGGATATATGATCCCCATCTACTCCACTGCGGAATTTATGAATATCCTGAACGATTATGAGCTGGATGAGCAGAATAGCTTCAGGATCAGCGATGATAATAACCGCATATACTTCCAGTCAAATCCCATG
The DNA here is from genome assembly GCA_003148945.1 of Murimonas intestini. Taxonomy (GTDB): domain Bacteria; phylum Bacillota; class Clostridia; order Lachnospirales; family Lachnospiraceae; genus Murimonas; species Murimonas intestini. The sequence goes on from QGGY01000007.1 coordinate 293,955, forward strand.
TCAGACATCACCGGGAATACTGTCTATACAAATACAGTTGCAAATACTGACAATGGATTCCAGGTCTCCTACGAAGTTATGCGGATGCATCTCCCTAAAGGCCGGCTTACCATTATGATTGTTATGCTTGCTTTATTTGTTACTGCTTTTTCCTTTATCCTGTATTATGTCACTTACTATCTCAGCAACAAAAATATCGGCGGCATCTTAAACGGGATGAAAAAATTCAGCCTGAGCGACCTCTCTTACAGGATAAACAGGCCTCAAAAAGGGAATGAGTTTACTCAGATCATAGACGGGTTTAACAAAATGTGTGACGAGCTGCAGAAAAATGTAGAACGCTCCTATGTGTATGAGCTGCAGCAGAAGAAATCAGAGCTGTATGCCCTGCAGACAAGCATCAATCCACACTTCCTCTATAATACTCTGGATATGATCCGCTCACAGATTCAAAGTGCAGATACCGGAACAGCATCTCATATGCTGCTTCTTCTGGCTAAGATATACAGGACCCAGACAAATACGGATATGTTTATCACATTAGATGAGGAGGCTGAGCTCTGTGAGAATTTTATAATACTTTATCAGAGCCGTTTTCAGAATTTTGACTATGAATTTGATGTAGACAGCAATGCAGGCTGGTATGCCATCCCTAAAAATACACTTCAGCCTATGATTGAAAATTATTTCGTACATGGAATAAAATCGGGGGCACAAGACAACCTGCTGCTTTTATCTGTCTTCCTGGAGGATATGGACGAGATCAGATATGTACATATCACATTGTGTAATAACGGAAATCCCATCTCAGAAAAAAGAATTTCCGAAATCAGCCGTTCTTTAGATCTGGGTGTTTTTGAGACCGGAAAATCCGGAAGCTTTGCCATGGCTAATGTATACACCCGCCTCAGGATAGCATTCGGCGAAAAATGCCGCCTGACAGTAAAGTCAGGTGAAGACGATATAAGCTTTCAGATAGACCTGATATTTCCTGCCATGTCCGCAGATGAGCTGCAGAATAATTTTTTGTCACATCCGGCGGCCAGTACCGGTACTTCAGATAATACTGCTGTCTGAGGTAATATATAACATTCAGAAATGGAGGTAATTATGTACCAGGCAGTTATTGTAGACGATGAACCTTACATCGTCGAACATCTTACCCACGCAATAGACTGGAACGGATTCCAGTTGGAAATAGGATATGCCGCGACAAGCTCAGTAAAGGCTCTGGAATATGTTCTGGCTAATCCGGTCAGCATAGTAATCACAGACATTGCCATGCCGGATATGGACGGCCTCAGTCTGATACAGCATATTAAGGAGGCTAAGCCCTATATCTATGTGATTGTACTGAGTGCATACAATAATTTCGAATATGCCAGAACTGCCCTGAAGTACGGCGCAGAAAATTATCTGCTCAAACCCATAGATTCTGATGAATTATCCGATACGATCAGCCAGATCGCAGGCCACATTCAGGAACGTGAACAGCTCAACAGTACATATGGCCAGGCTATGCTGACCTTCCGCAATGCCTTCACTGAACAGTGGGCCAAGAACCTGCTGTCTGGAAATGAGCTTGCCACAAAGGCAAAACTGCTGGGAATTGACCTGCAGGCGGGGCAGTTTACTGCAGTGGTATTTTCCTGTGCAAATGGTTCTCCTGACATCATGTCTAAATTTTTTGACCTGTTCCTGCACTACCTGCCCGGACGGTATACCGGCAACTTTTATTTTGAGGCGCCAACCTGCCTTGTCGGCATACTCTCTCCGGTTCCAAGCTGTACAGAGGAAATAAAGGATTTTATCAGACGGATCATACATGATGCCTTATCTGCCGGCCTGCATGTTTTCGCATGTGCCGGTCCCTGTGTGTCACAGTTTTCAGACGTACATCAGAGCCGCCTGCTTGCCTGCTCTTATTTGTGGCTGGAACATACCCGGCTGCTTACCTACTTTCAGAAAGAAAACCAGAGCCTGACAGATGCCGCCTGCCAGGCCCTGGAAAAATACGATAAAGGTCCGGGTGAAGATATCGATGCCATTAAAAAACTGTATGAAAAATATCCGGCATTTTCATGTACTGCCGCCCTGCTAACCCAGCGCATACAGATGATATGCAAAGATGTATACAGGCTGAACGAAGAATTTCCTGAGCTGGCCGAAAAACTTGCCGGCCTGCCCGTCAAGTCCCAGGATGCCTCTGACTATGCCCGGTATGCACTGCAGTTTCTCAGATACTCAGGCCACTTGCTCTCAAAGCTCCAGCAGTCCATGTATCCATGCGTAGACGCTGTCATCAAAAGCGTGCAGGAATCAGATGACAAAGATATCTCACTGAAAACCCTGGCTCTGAAGCTAAACGTCAGCCCTTCATACCTGGGCACCATCTTCCGCAGGCAGACAGGTTATTATTTTAATGATTACCTGGCAGAAGTCCGCCTGAAAAAAGCGGCAGAGCTTCTTGAGGAAACAGACATGAAAATCAAGGATATCGTAGACAAAACCGGATTTTCCAGTCAGGCCTATTTCACACGCACGTTTAAGCGCTACTATAATGTCTCTCCCGCCAGCTACAGACGGGAGCGGAGCGCGAAAAAGCTGTAGCCGGCTGCTGCTCATCCTACACAATGTGCTGATAAATAAAGTTCCGGATCCTGCGTCTGCTGCAGACATTATCTCTGTCAATCTGGGCCGTCATAAGCATAATTACCACGTCCTCTGCTGGATTTACTTCCATGTAGGTTCCTGTCCAGCCGTCCCATCCGAATTCACCGGGCTCAGTCACTACTGCAGCCTGGCAGGGATCAAGGAGAACTCTCATCAGATTCCCGTAGCCATATCCTGTAATTGCCTGCCATTCCATACAATTCAGCTGCTTTTCTGTAAGCTGGTTGCTGCTCATATATCTCACAGTTCTCTCTGTCAGATACCTCGTGCCTCCATACACACCTTTACTGCACAGCATGGAGGCAAATTTCAGGTAATCATCCATTGTAGAGAAAAGTCCTGCTCCGCCTGACTGGAATGAAGGCTCTTTTTCATAATCCATGATGACAAGATGGCGTCCGTGATACTCTGTAACCTCTTTTCCAGGCTCCATGCGGTAGATCACTGCAAGCCTGTCTTTCTTCTCCGGCGGTATGTAAAATCCTGTATCTTTCATTCCCATGGGCTCAAAGAAGGTTTTCTTCAGATAATCTCCGAATCTCATACCCGAAACTACCTGTACAACAGCTCCCAGCACATCTGCAGAAGCCCCGTACTGCCAGTTCTCACCCGGATGGAACATAAGAGGGGTCCGGCCAATGCTGTTGGCAAACTCTACAGTATCAAATGCCTCCGGGCCGTCCGCCCTCTCCATGGCCTCATCAAACAGCCTGTTCAGCTCCGGCGTCTTCTCATCACCGGGATATACGATCCCTGATGTCATGTTCAGAAGATCCCTTACTGTGACCTCGTTTTTAACCGGGACGAGCTCACCGTTCTCCCTTACTTTCTGATTCAGAAATCCGGGCAGATATTTGGATACAGGATCATAAAGGTCCAGTTTCCCATCCTCCCACAGCTTCATCACCGCTGCTGCCGTGACCGGCTTTGACATAGAATACAGATGGAAAATGGTATCCGGAGCCTGTGCCCTTCCCTTCTCCCTGTCTGCAAATCCATAGTCCCTGCGGTACAGCACTTCTCCTTTTTTAGCTGCCAGGACACTCAGTCCCATATAATCTCCTCTGTCACACATATCCTTAAGCATTGCATCTAAACGTTCTTTCATTTTCTTCCCTTCCAATCCTCATATTTTGCCGGCTTTTCAAAATCTCTCCAGCCTTTTCCTGTTGTCAGACAGATTATAAACCAAATGACGGAGATATGGTATGAAATAATTTACTATTATTATGCAATCTTCACAGACCAATCAGATACCTCCCCGCCTCGCTGTCTCTTACAAGCCCGTCCATCACAGGCTCTTCTCTGCTCCTGTCCCATAAAAACAAGACGATCAGGAGCTGGTCCAGCTTCTTCCATGGGAATGCCCCGCTGTGGCAGCAGGCATTCCGCAGCTCTTTACACTGAAGCAGTTTGTCATTATACTTTTCCCACCACCTGACACCATACTTATTTCTGCCTTTACTTATCATATATTCAGCCAGGATCTGTCTGTTTTCTTCTGCTCTTAAGACAGTGCAGAAGGTTCCCAGGGTCATTTTCTCAACTGCTGCTTCCTTTAGCTTCCCGCCCTTGCTTCCAGGTATACTGACCTTAAATTCCGGCAGGCGTTTTTTCATGCCCTCCGCCAGACAGTCTTTCACCTGAAGCTCTGCAGCCTTGCAGAAAAGGATTCCGCAGCAGGAAGCATCCAGGCCGGTAATTCCATACTCCTTCACAAATCTCTTCAGCATAGAATAAAGCTTGATCCCCCACTCTATGTTGACTCTCACCCGGGGGATCAGGGAGTCAAAGGCTGCCCTTGTAAAACCATAACCTTCCAGCTGTTCATCTGTCAGCTCATTTAAAAGAAGCCCCCCTCCCTGCAGTTCATTCAGGAATATACCAGAGTCACCTGTATATTCCAGGCTGCCGTCTTCATCCTCATAAACATCCATTGAAAAAGACTCTGCTGTGGGCAGCTTGTCACAAAAGAAAAGTGCTTTTTTCTTCTTCTCCTCAAAACTCTCATCTGCGGTCCCATTTACAATCTCACTCACTTCTCTGAGGGCATAGAGGTCTATGATGCTTTTGGCCTGGCTGATATACGGTGAAGCCTGCCAGGCATTCTCATCGCCGATCATGTAGAGGCGGAACTTGGCCCGGGTAACTGCCACATTTACAATATTGGCGTTCACCCACCTGATGGCTCCAAAAGCCTCTTTGCCCGTATCGCAGCCCAGGAGGAAGATTACCTCATTCGCTTCTTTTCCCTGGAATGTATGTACTGTCCCGATATTCTTATACATCCAGGCAGTAACCATCTCCCTTTTCTCATACAGAATGGAATTGCGGCTGCCTTTCAGATGATCCTCTATGCACTTTATCATACCCGTTTTTACAGATGTAAACGGTGTTATGATGAACAGACTGGGAGCATCCGCTTTAGCGAAGGCTGTCTCTAATATTTCCAGCACACGTTTTCCCTGTGCCTCCACATAGTGGTTTTTCCGCCCCTTCTCCCTTCCTTTTACATTGATCCACCTGGAACCGCTGTAGCAGAAAGACGCTTCTTTTTCTTTTCCCGGGGCAGCTGTCTGCTGTTTCATTGTATTATTATAGGATATCTGGTTTGAGATATCATACATAGGAGAAATACATCTTCTGTGCACTACAAGCGGACACCCTACCCACTCTTTCTCATTCTTTTCATTTTCCAGATATGTGCCGTATGGGTTAATCGTATCTGCAAACTGCTGGACTGAGATCTTCTTCGACTTATATGGTTTATAGACATCTTCTTTAAATGCTTTTTTCAAAAGCTGGAGATCATCTGTCACTACAGGCTCCACCTGCCGCGGATCTCCCACAATAACAGCCCTTCTGCTTCTGTACAGGGCTCCCACAGCCATCTGAGGCGGAGCCTGCCCGGCCTCATCCACGATCAATGTCCCCAGGGCTCCCGGAATCTTAATATCCTTTAAAAAATTCCCCACTGAAGCAAAGGTTGTGGAAATAACAGGCACTAGAAGAAAAAGGTTCTGCAGCAGAGGCCCGAAACATGCCTCACGGTCTTCCGGATGGAAAATGACTTTTTCATTATCTTCCTGGGTCTCCTGCCAAAGCAGCGCCAGATTGCGGAAATTACGGAAACAGCACCTGGAAGAGAGTACAAATTCCTTAGTGAGCTGCAGTGAATAATAGAACAGCTTTTCCCTTTCTCTGTTATAATGATTTGTAAACCATGGATTCGCTGTCTGTATACGTGTACTCTCCTTCTCATCCCTGCTTAGCATTCCCTCTATGAACGCTTCATCCAGAGGTACAAAGCTTCCCATATCCCCAAATGCTTCCATCTGGTGCCAGAGCTTTTTCTTGTATTTACTGATTTCCGCTGTCAGTCTGTTTCTGATCCCTGCATATTCCACCTGTATATCCCGAAGCCTCTTTCTGATTTCTGACTGCTCTTTCTCCAGCTTCTGTGCTATCCCGTCACGCTCCTTTAACCGGCTCCGGGACATCTCTGTCAACTGTCTGGATTTCTCGTAAGCGGCTTTTCTCCTGTCCCCTTCCTCCTTCAGTATAACTGCTTTCCGCTTTAACTCCTGTGCCTCAGCGGCAAGGACAGCCGCCTGTCTTTCATCCTCTTTCACTGCTGACTGACGGAAGAACCTTCTAAATATACCTTTGTTCTTATTCAGCTCGTCACTTTTGTTCTGCTTGTCTTTATACTCTTCGTAAACACGTTCGTATTCAACCCAGGCCCATCTCCAGTCCTCTTTGCACTTTTCCATATACTGCTCCCGCTTCAGCAGCTCTTCTTCCAGCTGCTTTAAAGGTGTTCTGAGACTGTCCAGCTGCGTACTGCATTCTTTTGCCCTGCGCTCCAACCTGTCTTTTTCCTCATCCAGCTGCCCCAGCTTCTTTTCCATATCCCGGCTGTATTCTCTGATATATTTTACATCCTCACAGTTCCGGGCAAGACTGTCTCTGAGTTTCTCCACCTTTGCCCGTTGTTCCAGAAGCCGCCTCCTGGCCTGCCTGTAAGTATCCAGCCTGGCATCTATCTTTTCATTACGGTAAAAATCTGAATCTAGGGGCCTTAATACATTCTGATAAAATTTATGTATGTTGGATCTTTTCCCCAGAGATGCTGAAATAAGCCCCCAGGCCCCCTGATTGTCTACAAGCTCTCTTGCGTATTCTGTGAAATATATGTCCTTATATACGCCGCTTTTAGCCCCATCCTTACAGTACAGCTGCTCACTTTTGGGGCTTTCCTCTTCTGTAAAAAGCTTCTGTATCTCTTCCAGCTCCTGTTTCATCTCCCCGCTGTCGTCCGGCCCCCAGTTCAGGGCTCCTGTGATCCCTTTCTCCAAAGGAAGCTCCTTTGTTATATTTTCTACTGCCGCATTGTTGCAGGAGGTAACCAGGATACTGTAGTCATTTATTTTATCATCTTTTAATTTATAATAATTAGGATACCAGTCTGAATAGCCGCCGCTCTTCTTTTCCCCATGCTGAAAAAAGCATTTTTCAAATGCATCATCCGGCCTGTCATATTCTGAGAGAAGCATGGCTTTCTCAATAATGTGATTTACAATAATCTCTTTCAACAGTGTGGTCTTGCCGGTGCCCGGCGGACCGTTTACTGAAAATACAGGTCCTGTGCGTTCATCTGTAGCCAGATTCACGGCAGTCTGCTGCATCAGTGACGGCATAAATCTGGAAGGCCACTTTCCCACAGGGGCACGGCGTACATCCAGCACATCTGTAAAAAACTCCAGAAGTCCTTCCTTCTCTTCTTCCCCCTCACCTGCATGCTCCAGGTCAAAACGGCTGCCTGAAGAACAGATATTTTTCTCCGGATAATACTCATTGTAAGCTCCTGCAATATAATCTGCCAGTCCCTTTCCCATAAAGGAGGCACAGCGCAATCCATCTGTCCTGGCCGCACTCAGGACCATCTTCACATCGTCCGCAAAAAAGGCCCTGCCCAGACCAAGATAATCATCATCAGAATACTTCTCCCGCGCCTCCTCATCCTGGTAGATCTGGAAAAGCATCATACATTCAAAGTCTTGCTTTTTTCCTGCAGATAAATTTTCACCAAGCAGCTTTTTAATATAACTGCTGTATATCTCATCATTTATCCCGGCAATATCTTCCACCGTGATTTCTGTAAAATCTCCATTTAACTCCTGCTCATATAGCCCGCTTTCCTCATCCTCCGCTTTGTCTGTGCAATTTCTTTTTCCCCACATCTGCAGCTTTTCTTCATAGACCTGCATATCATCCCTGTAGCTTTCCTCTGACAGACACTCCGATAGGGGCTTCACTCCGGCCTCTGCCACATGGTTCATAGCCCAGATGATCGTTGACAAAGAAAATGTCTGAGAGATATATGCCCCCTCCGGGCTGGTCTGCAGGCTGAACCAGGCTATTTCCTCATTGTTTATCTCAGGGCGGTCATCTTCCTCCACAAGAGCTGCGGCGATTCTCTGTATGCACGCCTCTCTCCTGCTTTTTCCCACATAAAAGGTAAGATTACCCCAGCATGTCATTCCATGCTTCTCTGCCTCTGTTTTTGCTGCCTCAAGGAAGCTGCTTCCCCTCTCCAGACTAACCAGCACCCTGAGCACTTTCGGGCCGCCATTTCCAGTGTGAGCTTTTCTGACAGCTTCCTGATTCTTCTTTTTTTCTTCATAAGTCAGCTGTGGAAGCGCATCCTGTACCAGGAATTCCATAGTATGCCAGTATTCCAGCACCGACTCCACAATTTTTATTTTCGGGTCCACATTTTTATTTTTCATTTCATAACCTCATAATCCGGTGTATTCCAACGATTCTCTATAACATTTTACAATACATCATGAGATAATGCAAAAGATTGCTGTTGAACCTCACAGAATTTGGTAGTAAAATAGTTACTGGTCACGGAGTGAACAGTAGCGTAAAATGAGAAAAGGCGGAGATCAATTGCCATAAACAAGCAAATAAGGGTACAGTGATTTACAGGAGAAAACATATGTCAAGAAGTGAAAAAGTAACTTTAACTGTTTTATGTATGATATACGATAACGATAAACTTTTACTGCAGGACCGTGTAAACAATATATGGCCTGGCTTAACCTTTCCAGGAGGCCATGTAGAAAAGGGTGAATCCTTCATCCACGCTGTAAAGCGTGAAGTAAAAGAAGAGACCGGGCTTGTGATCAGCTCCCCCAGGCTCTGCGGGATCAAGCAGTTTCAAACTGAAGAAAATGAAAGATATGTAGTTCTTCTTTTTAAAACCAGCCAGTTTACCGGCACTCTCACCTCATCTGAGGAAGGCGTCATGAAATGGCTGCACAGAGATGAGCTGTCCAGCTGCCGGCTTGCTGAGAACTTTCTGGAACTTCTGCAGGTATTTGATTCAGATGACCTGACAGAATTCTTCTATGTAGATGAACCGGCTGACGGACAACATGTGAAGCTCTTGTGAAAAGGAGCTATATCCTCTTTTTTAATTCCTCCAGGAACTTCTGTTTATCCTTCACTGAAACTATCATCTCCTGTCTCCGACCCTTTATCACAAGACGGTCCAGAGATGCAGCTGATGAAGCAATCGGGCTACATGTGCTCCTGATCTCTCTTATTTCCGAGATATCTATCACGTCCGTTGAGAACCCAAAAAACAATTTAAGCTTTCCATCTTCAATAAGAACATAATTTCTGGCCACAATTGGCAGAAACACGAGAGTATAGATCACAAAGGAAATGGCCAGTACAATAATATCCTCTGTGTCATGCCCGGAAAATATACTCTCTGCCATCTTATAAAGTATCAGGCTCTCTCCTCCCAAAAAGATTATCCAGAACCATAATGCTATCTTTCCCTTGAATTTCATATCTCCTTCGCCCTTTCTTTTATCATATCAGTGGTAGTTAATCATGTAAAGCACGCCCATCCATAGGATTAAATTACGGGATGCACGTCGCTTTCCTGTTTCTGCCTTTCCATGTCAAAACTTTTGCTTCTATTTCCTTAAATTTTGTGGTATAATAAATATGTAGCTATGTTGACCTCGCTCCACAGTGTCGACATAGCTTTTTCTTTTAACCTAACAGACCGCGCTTATACAGAGGCCTGTAACTGCATCAAGCAGCAAGAAAGCCAGGGTGATTTAATGTATCAGATCAACGATATAGTCTTTCATGAAAACGGCGGTGTATGCCGGATCAATAATATCGGTACGCCGGATTTCGTCACAACAGGACAGCTCTATTATACTCTAGAGTGTCTTGAAAACCCCACTACTAAAGTTTATGTTGCATTTACACATGAGTCAGATATACGCTATATCATAACAAAAGAAAATGCAATCCAATGTTTATCAGGTGTCAGAGAACTTCAGGGACAGTATAATGAGGATAATAAAAACCGCGACCGGGAATATGCGGAGGTCCTTAAATCAGGCAACTTCCAGAAGTGGTTTTGTATGCTCAAAGGAATCCTGCATGAAAAATATGTACGCAATGCTGCCGGAAAACAGCTGAATTTAAAAGACAGCAGATACCTGGAGCAGGTAGAAAAGCTGATTATCCAGGAATTTTCTATCGCTCTCGATATATCTGCTGAAGATTTTAAAGAAAAACTGGAGACATTGGTTTAAAATATCACTAAAAAATCCGTAAATTATAAAATTTACGGATTTTCCAAACTCCCCGAGTTGGGCTCGAACCAACAACCCTTCGGTTAACAGCCGAATGCTCTGCCATTGAGCTATCGAGGATTATTCAATTATTTTTGACACTTAATAGTTATACCACAACTCTATTTTAAAGTCAAGGCTATATTCAAAAAAACTTAAGTGACTATTTCTAGTCACTCAATTTCTTCTTATACCTTCAAAACCACACACAGTACTGATTCATTTCATCCGTTTTCTTCTGCCTAAACCTTTATGGATAAGCCTTCGACCTATTAGTATTGGTCAGCTCCACGCATTGCTGCGCTTCCACCTCCAACCTATCTACCTCGTCGTCTTCAAGGGGTCTTACCGCTTTCGCGGGGGATATCTCATCTTGAGGGGGGC
>QGGY01000008.1 GCA_003148945.1 Murimonas intestini
GAGCTGTCTGAGGGGCGGTTGCATCGGCAAACGCACCGAGTTTCCGGCCGCTTTTTGCGGTTCGAGCGGGACACGGAGCCTTAGATTTTCACTCCGCAACGGTCGGACAGAACAACGAACCCCACCGCTCCCCTTCCTGACGGCTCACTGCCTCTCACGCAGAGCGTCCTGTTACTCCCCTAAACAGCAATTTACTCTGGCATACTCCCCCCTCCTGTGTTAAAATATCAGTAAAGCATTTAGTTCCATTTCTATCCTGCGGCTTAGGGCTTTTTTCAAACAGGCTTTGCCGTATCTGATATCATTTCTGCCGTCTGGCATCAAAAGGAAATCTCAATGCTTAAATCCCAATTCAACAGGCAGGAGGGTTCCTTGATGAAGACGCAGATGCTTCTCCATGGGGCGCCTGCCACATTTCGAAGGAGGTTTACACTATGGAAAAGCAAAGTAACGTAACAGGAAATCTGCAGGGTTTCGCAGATCAGGAAAAAGGGAAAGAAAAAGGGGGGATTAACCGCACTTACAAATCACGGCTGTTTGAAATGATATTCAGCAGTAAAAGAGAACTTTTAGAGCTGTATAATGCTGTGAATGAAACCAGCTACGAAAACCCGGAGGAACTTGAAGTCAACACGCTGGAAAACGCTATCTATATGTCTATGCGTAATGATTTATCTTTTATAATTGACTCAAGGTTGGCGCTCTATGAGCACCAGTCCACCTATAATCCAAATCTTCCGCTGAGATTTCTGATGTATACAGCAAACCTGTATTCCAATATGACAAAAGACAGGAATTTATACGGAAGCAGGCCGGTCAAACTGCCGGCGCCCGGGTTTGTAATCTTTTATAATGGACTGTCAGAACAGCAGGACCGTCAGATTCTTAAGCTTTCAGATGCATATGAAGTGCAGGATAAAGAAATATCACTGGAATTAAAAGCAGTGATGCTGAACATAAACAGAGGCCACAATGAAAGACTGATGGACAAATGCAAAACGCTGAAGGACTACAGCATTTATGTGGATAAAGTACGGGAATACACAAAATCAATGCCGCTTGAAGATGCTGTAGAAAAAGCGATAACGGAGTGTATCAAAGATGACATTTTGGCAGAGTTTCTGAGGAATAACCGAATGGAGGCAAAGAATGTGAGTATTTTTGAGTATGATGAAGAGAAACATATGAGACAGATAAAAGAAGAAGGCCGGGAAGAGGGCAGGGAAGAAGGCAGAGAAGAAGGCAGAAAGGAGGTAGCGCGAATAAACCAGTTAAACAAACTTCTCGCCCTTCAAAACAGAACTGCGGATATTGTCAAAGCAGCAAGTGACAAAGAATGGCAGAAGAAGCTGTTTAAAGAATTTGGGTTATGAATGATTTTGAGGAAAATAGCTGTTTAGATGATTAGAAGCGGGGAGGACGCTTTGCATTGTAGGCAGTGAATCAGCGGGTGGTGGCGTGTGGGTGAAACCACTACCTTATTGGATTCCCGGAACATGGTGGAATCAGTTATTTGGCATATTTAAAATAGACAGGGTACTCTATTTCAACTAAACTCATTCGTATACATAGTAGTTTTCCGCCCCAACCCAAGTCTGCTTATAACAGCCAGCTTTGTGCCGATAAACTTGGCGCCGTCAGGAAGGGGAGCGGTGGGGTTCGTTGTGAAGGACTATAGTGAGGAAGATGAAAATCTTAGGCTGCGGGATCCGCGGAGAGATCCGTGGTTCTGTCCCCCCTCAACCCGCAACACAAAAAGGGGACGCCGCAGCGCCCCCTTCAATCAACAAACATATATTAAGGATTAAATCAAAGTCTTTACAAACTCTTTTGACGGACTAGGAATTACAGCGTAATCCAGGACAAGTCCTTCTTCTTTAATCAATGCGACTGACGATTCAACAGCCTCTGAGACAGCGGCTACTGTTCCTGTCAGGAGCAGATATGATTTTCCGCACATACCACGCGCGATACGGATCTCAAAAATATCCACCTGTGCAGTCTTTGCAGCGTGATCTGCTGCCACGATCGCAGAAGCGCCTGTAAATGTCTCTACAACACCTAATGCCTGTACATCATCGATCTCTGCCGTACATGTAAGTGCTTTGAAAATAGATTCGTGCGGGTTGCCCAGCACAAAACTGTCAATCATGCTTTCCGGATACTCTCTCTTGGCAGCATCAACGGAAACTCTGACCGCACTTAAATCGCCGGTAAATAAAATGATAAACTTACCGGGGCAGACTGTCTGAGCCTGAATCAGCTCAACCTCTGCTGTTTTCACAATAAGGTCAGCGGCCTTAATACCTGTGGAAACAGTCTTATATTCTACCATTCCAATTGCCTTCATCGTTTTCATCTCCATCTCATGACTTTCTTATGTGGTTTTTAGATTACTGGTCACGGAGTGAACAGTAATGTTTTTGGGCCACACAGCCTGACGTGCAGGCTGATCAGTTCCATTATGCATGGACACTGATGTAATTGTCTGTAACTGCCGTAACTTTTCCGGCGATACTTGCATGTAAACAGGTTCCAAGTGCACCTTCGGGCGGAGCTGCCACCTGCTGTCCCACTGTCACGGTGTCTCCCACCTTAACAGCCGGCACACAAGGCGCCCCGATATTCTGGCGGAGCATCAGCTTCACTTCCTGAATCTCCTTTGGACATCCTGACATCGGTGCCGGGATATCAAAAGAATGAAGGCCCAGCCTGTTAACAAGACGATGTTCCGGTACACGGCGTTCCTCACGCATACTGTCGGCAACACCCTTGCCCTGTTTATCAGGTATCTTCACACCCTTTGCACGTAGCCGTCCCTTGTACTCATCCAGCAGTCTTCTCGGAGACAGATCCTGATGGCAGGAATACATCTCGCAGAGTCCGCATGAACAGCAGAAGAAGGAATTCAGATATGGTTCCACATTGTCTGTTATTCCATTTGCGATCGCTCTCATGAACTCATGAGGTTTGATGGACTGTCCAAGCAGATTTCTCGGACAGAGCGTTGTACACATCGAGCACTGTGAGCAGACTGACATGGCATTTCTCAGATTATGCTTAATTGTTCTCTGTCTCTTTTCAATTGGCGGACATGTGGGAGGCAGAACAAGAAGCGCCTTTGTTGTCTTTGTTACAATATCATTCTGGGAGCAGATACGCCCTGTCATCGGTCCGCCCATAAGCAGGACATGCTCTTCTGTGGAAACTCCTCCGGCCATATCGATCAGATCTTTCACTGTAATGCCCACCGGGACCTCAACTGTCACCGGATGGTTTACAAGACCTGCAACAGTCACAAATTTAGATACAACATTTGTATCACTTGTGACTTTATTATATGTATTGAGCACTGTCTCCACATTGACAACCACACAGCCTACCATAATAGGTATCTTTCCCTGGGGAACGATCTTCTTTGTGGTTTCATAAATCAATACGACTTCATCACCCGCCGGATAGATATCCGGTAAGATATGAAGACGCAGACTCTTATAGCTTCCAATATTGCTGTTTATAGCTTCAATTGAGGCTGTGTAGGATTTTTTAACGGCAATGATTCCTTCTTTAGCGCCCATTGCCTCAACCAGCATCTGCATTCCGGAAAGAACCTCGATTACATGATCCGTCATCAGCTGCCTGTCAACTTTGATCAAAGGTTCACATTCCGCACAGTTAAGGATCACGGTCTCCGCCTGGTCTGAAAGCTTTGCGTAAGTTGGAAAGCCAGCGCCGCCCGCTCCTACAATCCCGCCATCGAATAAAGCTTTTTTCATATCTACTAAGTTCATTGAGTTCACTCCAACCTATTCTACTATGACTATTTTTTGTGGGTCATCTACAATACCTACAACACAGGCATCTATCGGCGATTCTTGATCTCCACATCCAAGTCTTGCCGAGCTCCCTGTAGTTACCAGTACGATATCACCGATACCTGCCCCTACATTGTCCACGGCCACCAGGCGCTCATTATCCGGCGCTTTCATCTTTTCCATGGGATCTATAATCAGAAATTTGCTTCCTACAAGATCACTGTTCTTTCTTGTACAAATTACTGTTCCTACAACTTTGCCTATAATCATGTCTTCCTCTTTTCCAGGGTCCTGACTACTTAATCAGGATACCCATGTCCTTGCCGATACCTAAACCATTTGCCTCGTCAGTATCAATATGCATTTCAAGCGTAAATGAATCATCCACACGAATCGGCACATCTTCCAATATGCCTCCTCTTCCGCTTTCAAACCTGACTTTTACAACCTGTTTGTCTTCAACGCCAAACTTAGCTGCATCTGCCGGGGACATATGGATATGTCTTTTAGCAATGATACAACCCTCTTTTAAATAAACGACACCTTTTGGCCCAACAAGGGCAATCGGTGCAGAACCGGCCAGATCACCTGAAAGGCGTACCGGTGCGGTAAGTCCTAACTTAATTGCGTCTGTCCTGGATATTTCCACCTGAGACTTGCTTCTTTCCGGTCCCAGAACTCTGACATTTTCTATTGCGCGGAGTTTTGTGCCTATTAAGGTGACACATTCCTGGGCTGCGAACTGGCCTCCCATGAGATCTTTTTTCTTATTCAGCTGATAGCCTTTACCGAACAGTGTCTCCAGATCTTCCCTGCACAAATGTACATGCCTTGCAGAAATCCCCACCGGAATCTTGTCTTCCGGATTATATACATCCACATTCTTCAATTGCTCAATCACAAGTTTCGCAATCGCATCTACTAATTGTTGTTCCTGCATGATTTTCCCTCTCTCATCCCGCTCTTATAAAAGCCCCGCAGGGCTTTTCACAGAAGAAAGGGTGCCTGGCGTGCAGACGCGCGCCTGGCACCCTATGTCTCACTCACTGATTACAGCTGCGGAAGAATTTTCTCCACATCTGAATGCGGTCTCGGGATTACATGTACAGCAATCACTTCTCCAAGCCTGCCTGCTGCTGCGCTTCCGGCTTCAACAGCTGATTTAACAGCTCCTACATCGCCGCGGACCATAACACTTACAAGCCCGGAACCAATTTTTTCTGTTCCGATCAATACTACATTAGCAGCCTTTAACATCTGGTCAGCTGCTTCAATAGAGGCAATAAGACCTCTGGTTTCAATCATACCTAATGCCTGAAGATCCATTATGAATTCCTCCTTCATATTTCCTGACTGTTCTACTGCGTTACCATACAAACCGTTACTGTCCACTCAGTCACAGTAACTATAAGTCTGCTATTACAGGCTTCCACATGCAATAACCGATGAACGCTTATTTTTCCTGCAGGAATGCGTATTTTCTCGCACTTACTGCCACAAGCTTCATTGTTTCTTCATGCGGATTTGCAATTACTGCTGAAGCCACGATATTGCCGACTGCATTTCTCTTAGCAGCCTCCACAGCTTCCGTCACCGCAGAAACTTCTCCCTGAACAATAATCGTGACAAGCCTCCCGCCCAATTTCTTCTCCCAAGTAAGAAATTTGACTTCCGCTGTTTTCATCATAACGTCCAGCGCCTGAATCGCATCTGTAATATTAGGCAATTCAATTAATCCTATCGATTTCATACGCGTTCCCTTTGCTTTAAGCCGCCACTAAAATTAGATGGTCGGTAAAATCTTTTCTACATCTGAATGCGGTCTCGGGATCACATGTACAGCTACCAGCTCGCCAAGTCTGCTTGCAGCGTTTCCGCCAACTTCTGTAGCTGCCTTAACAGCTCCCACATCTCCGCGAACCATAACAGTTACAAGTCCTGATCCGATTTTTTCTGTTCCTACTAATTCAACGTCTGCTGCCTTTACCATCTGATCAGATGCCTCGATTGCTGCAACCAGACCTCTTGTTTCAACCATTCCTAAAGCTTCCTGTGTCATTTTTATAATCCTCCTTAATATACGCTTACCTTCAACTATTTTTAATTTTACACCATCCGGGCGTCATTGTAAATAATTATCGCTTAGATGGCACTGATGCGGAGCATCTTCTCCGTATCCTCTGTGGGCGCCGCAATGATATGTCTCGTGATGACACCTGTGACTCCCTTAGCTGCCTCTGCGGCGGCATCCATAGCAGCTTCTACTGCTGCCACGCTGCCCCTGATCTTCAGGCAGGTGATGAGCGGAACCGGCAATGAATCGGCATTGGCAGGCTTGTTCTTATCTATAGATTCAATCCGGACGTCTGCTGCTTTTGCCGCTGCATCTGCTGCCACAAATGCCGCCACACATCCAAACACTTCTAAAATTCCTGCTGCTTCCTGCATGGGTCCTCACTCCTTATTCGTTTACGATAGCAATCTTCAGTCCTGACATAGCCAGGTTTGTCTGATGAGCTTCATTGATCTGATCTAACGGGAATTTATGTGTAATCAGTTTATTTAACGGAAGTCCTATTGCTTTGGCGCTCTTTAAGAAATCAAATGTTGTAGCATAATCTCTCAGAGTGTATACCCAGGAGCCTACGATGGTGATTTCTTTGGAGCAGATATCGAAATGCGGGTTGATCGTAGCGTCTCCGCCATTGATGAAGAAGCCTAACTCGCAGAGTCCTCCGCCGTTGCGGATAAATTTGTAGATATTTGCATGAGCCACAGGTGAACCTGTACACTGGAATGCAAAATCTGCCAGATGTCCGCCAAATGCATCTTTTACTCCGCCTGCAAGTGCTTCGGTGCCCTTGAAATCTTTAAAGTTTACTGTAGCGCTGGCGCCCAGCTCCATTGCGAAGTCAAGACGTTTCTGCTCTCCGTCAACTGCAACGATATTCTGTACGCCCATTGTCTTTAAAATAGCGATACAGATAAGGCCGATCGGTCCGCATCCCTGAACAACAACTCTGCTGTTGAATCTCAGGATGCCTGTAGTTTTAGCTCTTTCAACAGCGTGGATCAGAACGGCACACGGCTCGATCAGGATTCTGCTGTCAAGATCTAAGTCACTTACGTTGAATACGCTGGATCCGCCGCGGATTACCAGGTAATCTGCAAACCATCCGTTCAGATGGATATCATCATCTGGAAGAAGACCATATACATCAGCGCCGCCAACGTTCTGCTTATTCAAATCAAACATTGTAATTTCAGGATCATCTTTAAAGATCATGCAGGTTACAACCTTGTCACCAAGTGCAAGTGCTTTTCCTGCGCTGTCCTTTTTAACATTCTTACCCATTTTGACAATCTCGCCTGTTCCTTCATGGCCAAGAACAACCGGGATAAGTCCGAACGGATCTCTCTTGAATTCATGTGCGTCTGTACCGCAGACACCACATCCTTCAACTTTTACAAGAATGTCATCATCACCGATCTCCGGGATGGGATATTCTTTAATATCATAGTGCTCTAATGCTGTCAGCATTGCAACCCTTGAAGTTTTCGGGATACTGCCTGCTGCCGGAGCTGCTGATGCAGCCGGTGCTGACGGAGCAGCTGACGGTGTCTTGCCCTGCATTTCTTCAAGCACCTGTTTAACGATTGCTTCTATATTCATTTCCACGTCTATCACTCCTTATCTGATGCAAAGTGCATCGCCCATGACACATCTTCTGATCTTAGTAAAGTTCTTCGTTGATGTCAGGCCTTCACCTGTACGGCTGCAGATCGTAAAGGTCGGATATCCTTCCCCGCCGAATCCCAGAGCTGCATAAGACGGAGCATTCTTTACAAAGATTGCCGTGTCGATTGCTTTTCCGAATTTTGTCAGATTGTTGACATTTGTAGAGTGCATATGAGCGGAATGCCTGTTCCCATGTTCCAGTTCGACTGCAACTGCGATTCCTTCATCTACATTCTTCACCCTCACAATACCAAGGATAGGCATCATCAGCTCTTCCCAGATAAGCGGGTTTGTCTTCTCACCTTCAAAGATGATGCAGCGGATCTCATCGCCCACAGCTACGCCTATTTTCTCCAGAAGGACCTTGGCGCTGCGGCCAACACATTTCCTGTTCAGAGTCCTCTTTCCATTCTTTTCAATGAAAACTGTCTGGATCAGCTTCTGCACTTCTTCTTCGCTGGCATGGTAGCAGCCAACCTGCTCCATATGATAGATAAGCTCGTCCGCTATCATATCCACAGCTACAACTTCCTTCTCCGCTATGCAGGGCAGGTTGTTGTCAAATGTACATCCGTTGATGATGTCCTCGGCAGCCTTTGGAATATTGGCTGTCTCGTCAACCAGTACAGGCGGATTTCCTGCACCCGCTCCCATCGCCCTCTTCCCTGAGGAAAGCACGCTGGTAACTACTCCCGGGCCTCCGGTTGCCACTAATAAGCTGACATCTTTATGTTTAAACACAATATTGCTTACTTCCATTGTCGGTTCTTTCACCGCAACAGCGATGTTTTCCGGTCCGCCTGATTCCACACTGGCTCTGTTCACCATATCAATGGCCAGATTTGAAACATTCTTGGCTGACGGATGCGGCATAAATACAACTGTATTTCCAGCTGCGATCATACCGATACTGTTGCAGATGACTGTCTCTGTGGGATTTGTAGACGGGCATACGGCCCCGATCACTCCCCACGGTCCCTGCTCAACAAGTGTAAGTCCTCTGTCTCCTGACCAGGCAATAGTTGAAAGATCTTCTGTGCCAGGTGTCTTCTCAGCCACCAGCTGGTGTTTCAGGATCTTGTGTCCCACATTGCCCATTCCGGTTTCTTCCACTCCCAGTTCCGCAAATAATTTTGCGTTTTCAAGAGTCTTCCTGCGGATGTTGGAGATGATCTTCTCACGGAATTCAAGCGGCATTGGCTGGATTTCCTTTTGAGCTGCCTTCGCTGCCGCTATGGCATCTTCAATATCATCGAATACGCCCAGGAGCTTTTTGTCTGTTCCGGCAGGTTTAGAAGTATCTGAGGCTGTAACCATGTTTTTGAGGACGCTCCGAACAATGTCTTGAATATCTTGTTCGTTAATAGCCATTATGGTGCCTCCTTATTTCATCTGGGAAAGGATTTTTCTTGTAACTTCTGCTACAATAGCTTCAACATCTGGTTTGTCAGCATCTTTGCTTCCGCAGCTGCACTGTCCGTCTGTAGAATGACATCCTTTGCAAGGTCCGTTCAGCTCTGCGCAGATATTTGCCGGATGTTTTCCCGGAAGTCCCATTTTTCTTCTGATCTCGTACAGCTTAGCGATCTGCTCTTTATCGAATTCCTTCGGTCCGCCAAGCATTTTTGATTTGTATAACAGCTCTGCATAAAATTCAACAGATTCCATCTTCAGGTAAGCTGCCAGAAGGTCTGTGCTCCATGTAAGCGCTCCGTGATTCTCAAGAAGAACTGCATCATAATACGGAAGGTATTTTTCAACTGCGTCCGGGATCTCAACTGTAGAAGGTGTGCCGTACTCAGCGATAGGAACGCATCCAAGCGCGATAACAGCTTCCGGCATGATCGGCTGTGTCAGAGGGATCCCTGCGATTGCAAAGCTTGTTGCAAATGTAGGATGAGCATGTACAACTGCTCCGACATCAGGTCTCTTTTCATAAACTCTCATGTGCATCTTGATCTCAGATGAAGGTCTGAAGTTTCCGTTAGCCTGGATCACATTTCCCTTTGCATCTACTTTACAGATATATTCTGGTGTCATAAATCCTTTTGATACACCGGTTGGTGTGCAAAGGAATTCGTTGTCATTCAGCTTAACAGAAAGGTTTCCGTCGTTAGCAGCTACCATGTTTCTGTCGTAGATTCTTTTACCAATGTCACACATCAATTTTTTGATTTCATACTCGTTAGCCATGAAAAATATCCTCCTTACATGTTTGTTTGTGTTGTTTTATTTTTGGTTTAATTTATTCTACCACGATTCATCTTAAAAATCAACATATTTCTCAAGATTTTTATAACGCAGAAAAGCCTTGAAAACTCAAGGCTTTAGCGCATTTTAGACGGATCGCGGCCATTCCGTACCGGAAAGCCACATAATTCCAACCAATACCAAATTTACCGTATTCCATACCGGGAAGCCCGGACCGGAACCGGGTTTTATTTCTGATTCAGTTCACTTTTAAACGAACCGCAGTACTCCTTCACAGCTTCCGCATCATAGCCGCTCTCTTCCATGAGCCTGATGAAATGTGACCCTACGATAGCCCCGTCGATGATGTCCTTCATAGGCTCCACATCAGAAGCAGTCCTGATGCCAAAGCCCATCATCACAGGGATCTTTGAAACTGCTTTCACCTCTTCCAGGTAGCTGATTACATTCTTGTGGAAATCAGCCGCCTGTCCAGTGACACCCATGGATGAAACACAATAAACAAACCCTCTGGCGTCTTCCAGTATCATGGGCACTCTTTTCTTTGACACCGGCGATACAAGCTGCACCAGGACCGGCGCGTCAGGCGTATTTCGCAGAGCTTCCTTTATTTCTCCCTGCTCTTCAAAAGGCAGGTCCGGGATGATCATTCCGTCCACTCCGGCCTGGGTGCATTTTTTCACAAACGCATCCACTCCGTAGTGAAGTATCGTATTGTAATAGAGCATAAACACGATGGGGATCTCACATCCCTCATTTCTCACTTCCTCCACCGCCTTAAATATTTTATGTATATTCGTCCCCAGCTGTATAGAACGGTATGAAGCATCCTGGATGACAGGCCCGTCCGCCGCCGGATCTGAGAACGGGACGCCCAGTTCAATAACGTCTGTCCCTGCCTCCTCCTGCACCTTTATGATCTCCTTTGTCTTCTCCATATCCGGAAGACCTGCCGTCATATATGTAATAAAAGCTTTTTCACCCTTTTCCTTAAGGGCAGCCATCGCATTTTCGATTCTGTTCATGACATTTCTCCTCCTGCTTTTGTTTTGCGCCAACATATTCTCCTTAATTCAGATAACCCCTGCCTGCCAGATAATCCGCGATGGTGTTCACATCCTTATCTCCTCTGCCGGACAGGCAGACTATCATGATATCATCTTCCTTCATACTGCCTGCCTTTTTGAACGCATATGCAAGAGCATGGGCGCTCTCAATTGCCGGGATGATCCCTTCCAGCCTGCACAGCTCCATCAGTGCATCCATAGCCTCCGCATCTGTGATGGATACGTATTTGGCCCTGCCGGAATCCTTCAGATAAGCATGCTCAGGACCTACTCCCGGATAATCCAGACCTGCGGATATGGAGTGGGCCAGCTGGACGTTCCCGTCATCATCCTGCAGCAGGTAGGAACGCATGCCGTGGAGAGTCCCCGGCTGTCCCAGCGCCATGGCGCTGGCATGCTTTCCTGTCTCTATCCCCAGTCCGGCAGCCTCCACCCCGATCAGTTCAACACCCCTGTCATCTATAAAATCAGCGAACATGCCGATGGAATTAGAGCCTCCGCCCACACATGCCATCACCACATCAGGCAGGCGTCCTTCTTTTTCAAGTATCTGCCTCTTAGATTCCCTGCTGATCACCCTCTGGAATTCTTTTACCATTTTAGGATAAGGGTACGGGCCCACAGCCGAACCAATAATATAGAAAGTATCCTCCGCCGTCTTTGCCCAGGTGCGGATGGCTTCATTTGTGGCATCCTTTAAGGTATTGCTGCCTGATCTCACACTGACCACCTTTGCCCCCAGCATCTCCATGCGCATCACATTGAGGGCCTGGCGTTTGATATCCTCCTCGCCCATGTATACTGTACACTCCATATCAAAGAGTGCCGCTCCTGTAGCCGTTGCGACGCCATGCTGACCGGCCCCTGTCTCAGCAATCACTTTTTTCTTTCCCATCCTCTTTGCCAGCAGGATCTGTCCGATCACATTATTTATCTTGTGGGCGCCTGTATGGTTCAGATCCTCCCTCTTCAGATATATTTTAGTGCCGTACTTTCTGCTCAGCCTCTGTGCAAAATACAGCGGTGTCTCACGCCCTACATATTCCTTCAGATAATAATTGTATTCTTCAATAAATGAGGGATCAGCCATTGCCTCATCAAATGCTTTTTCCAGTTCATCAAGTGTATTCATAAGCGATTCAGATACATACTGACCGCCGAATTTTCCATAATACTTATCCATATTGTTTTACCTTCCTCACAAATTCTTTTATCTTTGCAGCGTCTTTTCCGCCATCTGTTTCAACCCCGCTGCTCACATCCACCACATCAGGGTGAAGCGCCTCTATGGCCTGGCATACGTTATCCGCCTTCAGACCGCCTGCGAGGATGAGTTTTTTGCCGCGTCTGTCAAAGTCAGCCAGCGCGCTCCAGTCAAAGCTTCTGCCGGCACCCGGAACTGCTCCGTCAAGCACATAGCCCGTGATTTTTTCATCATATGCACCAGGCGCAGGAATTTCGCCTCCTGAAATGTTATAAGCCCTCCATATTGGCAGCCCTGCGGCTTTGGCCACCTCCTCACGCAGTTCTCCGTGTACCTGCAGGATATGGAAATCCATCTGTTCAATCAGCTTTAACTGCTCCAAAGTAGGCGATACTGTGACCGCTACCCTCTGTATCTCGCGGGGTACATACCTCAGTATCTGCCAGGCATTCGCCACAGTATTATTGCGTCTGCTCTTCTCATAAAACAAAACAAGGCCTGTATAGTCCGCCCCGCTTTTATAGAGCAGGGAAGCTTCCTTTGTGCTGGTCAGACCGCATATTTTAACTTTTACCAAACTTTCATCCTTCATGTCCCAAATATATCTCCTTCCACCTTGTGGCCAGGTTCCCGGGATTTACCGATTCCATAAACGCCCTCCCGATCAGCAGGGCATCAACATGGCATTCCTTCAGATAAAGAATGTCCCCATCCTCACCCACTCCGCTTTCAGAAACAAGAAGCCTGCCCTCCGGCACCATCTTGGAAAGCCTTCCTGTCGTCTCCAGGGAGATAGTAAAATCCTTCAGATTCCTGTTGTTGATTCCTATAATATCCACATCCAGTTTCAGCGCCCTCTCCATTTCACACTCATCGTGCACCTCCGTAAGCACATCCAGCCCCAGCGTATGCGCCAGGTCATAGAAGCGCCTCAGCTGACTGTCATCCAGAATGGCCGCTATGAGCAGGACCGCGTCAGCCCCGATGACCTTTGCCTCATAGATCTGATATTCATCTATCACAAAATCCTTCCTCAGGATGGGCAGCGGGGAAATCCTCCTTATCTGCTTTAAATAATCCACATTTCCAAGGAAATGATCCTCCTCCGTTAAACAAGATACCGCGTCCACTGAAGCGTTGTACTGGCCGATCCTGTCGGTGAGCTCTATCTTCTGCTCAATGACGCCCATGCTGGGGGAGGCCTTTTTAAATTCTCCGATGATAGAAAGCCCCGGCTTTCTTATGGCCTCCCGGAAGCTTACAGGCTTTCTGGTGCAGGCCAGCGCTTCCTCTTTCATCCTCTGAGGGCTGACAAGGGCTTTATGTTCCGGCAGCCTCTTCCTTTTATCTTGCACAATCTCATCTAATATCATACAGGTACTCCTTCTATATTATATTATCCCATTCACAAAATTTTCAATGATCCTCTTCCCATGCTCTGTATAAATAGATTCCGGATGAAACTGCAGACCCACCACCGGGTAATCTCTGTGCCTCATGGCCATGATCTCTCCATCCTCTGTCCTGGCCAGGATCTTAAGTTCTTCCGGGAGTCCCTCAGCCTGGACAGCAAGGGAATGATATCTGGCTGCCTTTATAGGTGTGTCTATTCCCGTAAACACACTCGTCATATCGTGACAGATCTCTGACTGCTTTCCATGGAACAGTTCCTTTGCGTAGGAAACTTTCCCGCCCAGGGCTTCACCGATGCACTGGTGTCCCAGGCAGATGCCCAGGATCGGCAATTCCCTGTAAAAACGCCTTACCACTTCCATACAGATTCCCGCTTCCTTAGGGCTTTTAGGACCGGGGGAGAGAATGATTTTTTCCGGCGCCATTTCTTCTATCTCTTCAATTGTGATCATGTCATTCCGGGCAACTTTGATATCATCATTAAAAGTGCCTGCGTATTGATAGAGGTTGTAAGTAAATGAATCGTAGTTGTCAATTAATAATATCATAATTTCTCCTCCCTTTCCAGTGTCTTGGCAAGCGCCATCACCTTATTGCAGCACTCCTGATATTCCTTCTCAGGCACTGAATCTGCCACAATGCCGGCGCCAGCCTGCAGATAGACAAGTTCGCCCTTCTTTATCATAGTGCGGATGGTAATGCACAGGTCCATATTGCCGTTGAAGTCAATATATCCCGTAGCCCCGCCGTACAGCCCTCTCCTCATATCCTCCAGCTCATCAATGATTTCCATTGCCCTGATCTTGGGCGCCCCGCTGAGAGTCCCCGC
Source organism: Murimonas intestini (assembly GCA_003148945.1). GTDB lineage: Bacteria > Bacillota > Clostridia > Lachnospirales > Lachnospiraceae > Murimonas > Murimonas intestini. The sequence continues at coordinate 14,279 of QGGY01000008.1, forward strand.
AGGCAGAAACGACGCTGCCAGGTCCAGCGGCTTTATTCCTTTCCTGCATCTGCCTTCCACAAGCGACACGATATGCATCACATGAGAATAATTCTGTACATCCATGAACTGGCTCACCTTGACAGTTCCAAACTCTGAGATCCGTCCCATGTCATTTCTGGCAAGGTCTACCAGCATTACGTGCTCTGCCCTCTCCTTCTCGTCTCCCAGAAGCTCTTCTTTCAGCCTCTCATCCTCTTTCGCATCTGCCCCTCTCGGCCTTGTTCCAGCGATCGGGCATGTATATATTTTATTATCTGTCTTCTTGACCAGCATCTCAGGTGAGCTGCCGATAACTTCAAATTCTCCGAAATTAAAATAATAAAGATATGGTGAGGGATTTAAGACTCTCAACTCCTTATACAGGTCGATCCCTTTTCTTTTCGTCTCAAGAGTCCACCGCTGGGACAGCACTGTCTGGAAAATATGCCCTTCCCTGATATAGTGTTTGATCCGCTCCACCTTTTCACCATATTGGCAGGGTCCGTCTGATTTATTTACAATTATGCCGTCATGCTCCATGCTCCCGCTTCCATCTGTCATATTCACCCTGGCAGTGCTGATCAGCTCCTCCGCCCTTGCAAGGCCGCTTACACGCCCTTCCTGGCTGTCTTCCTCCAGACAGACTCCCGTGAGCGTTTCTGCCACATGGTCGATCACAATATATTCCTTTGCCAGCATAAACTGGACTGTCTCGATCCCTATCTCATCAAAATTATTGTCCGGCAGATCTTCCGTATACCGTATAAAATCATAGCCGAGGCAGCCTACAAGTCCTCCTGTGAACGCCAGCTCCCCTTCATCTTTTCTTACTTCAAACGAATCATAATATTCTTTCAGAAGGGACAGGGGATTGCCTTCCCTCACCTCTTCACTCCCATCAGATTTTTTAATAACAAGGCTGTTTCCTTTGGAAGTGATGATTTCCTGTGGTTCTGCGCCAAAAAAAGTGTATCTTCCATTATTTTTATCATAGCTCTCCAGCAGAAAGCCCTTTTTTCCCTGCGCCAGCCCTTCATACAGTCCCACTGCGGTCTCATTTACAATGCTGACAGTCTTCTTATAAGCTCTGAGTATTCGTTTCATAGTGTTCCTCCTGTTTTCTCTTTACTATTAACATCTGCTTTCAGACCAGGGACTTGTTTGGCTGATTAGCTGAACAAAAAAACGCCTCTGGTCTTCTCTGACCAGGGACGTATATAAACGTGGTGCCACCCTTTTTCCCGATTCTTATCCACTTCCGGTTACAGTACCTGTTCACAGAAACTGTTCCCGCTGTGATAAAAGCCGGCTCATTTCCAATACGGAGAGCATCCGCTCTCGATATCTTCCCTCTGTAACGTGAGGACACGGCTGCAGCTACTGAAATTTCACCTTGCATCTCCCAAATCCATTCCTGACAGCTCTCCATGCCGGCTTCCACCATGACCGGCTCTCTGTAATGTACCTTCCGTCAGTACTCCTTTTGTTCTTAGACTTTAGCTATTTAATTGGATAAATTCTAGCATAGGAATTTTATGATGTCAAGCAATTTTTTCCTTGCATTTTTTTATTTTTCGGTTACAATATAAGGGACTATGCTGATAATTACCGATAAGAAACAAAGAAAATGAGGTTGAGATATGATTAGTGCAAACAATGTGACCCTCCGGGTCGGCAAAAAAGCGTTGTTCGAGGATGTAAATATTAAGTTTACAGAGGGCAACTGTTATGGCCTTATCGGCGCCAATGGTGCCGGCAAGTCTACTTTCCTGAAAATTCTTTCCGGGCAGCTGGAAACTACGAACGGCGATGTGGTGATCACTCCCGGACAGCGTCTTTCCTTCCTGCAGCAGGACCACTTCAAATATGATTCATTCCCAGTACTTGACACTGTCATCATGGGAAACCAGCGCCTTTATGACATCATGAAGGAAAAAGAAGCTATCTATGCAAAAGAAGACTTTACAGATGAAGACGGTATCCGAGCCAGCGAACTGGAAGGCGAATTTGCAGAGATGAACGGCTGGGAGGCAGAATCTGACGCAGCACAGCTCCTCAACGGCCTTGGGATCGACACTTCCATCCACTATTCCATGATGTCAGAGCTCAACGGAAGCGAAAAGGTGAAGGTTCTTCTGGCACAGGCGCTTTTCGGAAATCCCGACATCCTTCTTTTGGACGAGCCTACCAACCACCTGGATATGGATGCCATTGAATGGCTGGAGGAGTTCCTGATCAATTTTGAAAATACTGTTATCGTAGTATCACATGACCGTTACTTCCTGAATAAGGTATGTACACACATAGCAGATATTGATTACGGCAAGATCCAGCTCTATGCCGGAAACTATGATTTCTGGTATGAATCCAGCCAGCTCCTCATCAAACAGATGAAGGAAGCCAACAAGAAAAAGGAAGAAAAGATCAAAGAACTGCAGGACTTCATCTCCCGGTTCAGCGCTAATGCTTCAAAATCAAAGCAGGCTACTTCCCGTAAGAAAGCCCTTGAGAAGATCCAGCTTGATGAGATCCGTCCTTCCAGCAGAAAATATCCTTACATTGATTTCCGTCCAAACCGCGAGATCGGAAATGAAGTTCTGGCTGTTGAAGGCCTTTCTAAGACTATCGACGGTGTGAAGATCCTGGACAACATCACATTCACCCTTGGCCATGAGGATAAGGTGGCATTTGTGGGCGGAAATGAACTTGCAAAAACTACTCTCTTCAAGATCCTGACAGGTGAGATGGAGCCGGATGAAGGGACTTATAAATGGGGAGTCACAACCACCCAGGCTTACTTCCCCAAGGACAGCACTGCTGAATTCGACAATGACCTGATCATCGTGGACTGGCTCACCCAGTATTCTGAAATCAAGGATGTGACATATGTCCGCGGTTTCCTGGGACGTATGCTCTTCGCAGGTGAAGACGGAGTGAAGAAGGTCAAAGTCCTCTCCGGAGGTGAGAAAGTGCGCTGCCTTCTTTCCAAGATGATGATTTCAGGGGCAAACGTACTGATCCTGGATGAGCCGACCAACCATCTGGATATGGAATCAATCACAGCCCTCAACAACGGGCTTATAAAATTCCCAGGTGTGCTGATGTTCGCCTCCCATGACCACCAGTTTGTCCAGACGACAGCCAACCGCATTATGGAGATCATGCCGGGCGGCGCCCTGATCGATAAGATCACTTCCTACGATGAGTATCTTGCAAGTGACGAGATGGCCAGAAAGCGCCAGGTCTATACTGCAGATGCCTCTCTGGAAGATAATTAATGTACTGACAGGATATTCCTATAAAAAGGAGGCTGCCGGAAACAGGCAGACTTAAAGAGGGGAGCCAATGACTCGTGCAAGTCATTGGCTCCCCTGATATTTTACAGTTTCTCCTTTTCAGGATTCAGGCAGTATACCTTTCCACAATCTTAACACAGAACTTCTTTCATAAACATGATGTCATGCTGCGCTGTCTGCGGATTCATTTCCTCGCGGAGCAGATACATATCCGGCGCATTTTCACGAAGCCATTTAGCTATTGCATCATATTGGATACAGCCTTCACCTAACAGGGTTGGCTGATATTCCCCGTTTTCCCCAAATACAAAATCTTTGATATGCATGGCCTCTATATATTTGCCCATATGCGAAAGCCACCCGCTCCAGTACTTCTCCTGGTCTGTGGTATCCGGAAATTCCAGTAAATTAGAGGCATCGAAAATCACACGCAAATGTGCTTCGTCATTTACTTTTTCCAGCACCTCCATCAGTACCTCCAGGCTTTCAAGGGGATGCCAGTATACAGGCTCAACCGCAAGCTTTACCTCCAGCCTGGCCGCCTCTTCCACCGCGCGCTGCAAACTGTCCAGCATATGCGGATACCAGATTTTCTTCTGCTGGGCATCCAGATGCGGATACGCAGTCTCTGTGCCGACAACATTCGCTCCTGCCTCTTTGCTGTATGCCAGACACTTCTTTAACGTTGCGAGTGCATTTGCACGGATCTCATCGTCGGGATTGCCCAGATCCATATAACAGCCAAACACCGGAATCTCCACTTTCTGGGATTCAAATGCCCGTCTGATCCGTTCCAGATGAGCAGGCGTGATATCCTCATAGCTGTCGATTCCCGTAAATGCCTTCGGAAGCGCAAGCTGCGCCGCATCATATCCTTCTTCATGAAGGACACGCGCCAGATCTTCTATTTCCATTTTTCCATAATCATGTGCCCGTACACCAATTTTCATACTCTGATCTCCTTTTTCTTCTTAATCTTCATAATTCTTTTTCCAGCCTGATCCTGTTGTATACTGCATATATTTCCACAAACAGATAAACCGCTACCAGGGTGAGCACGATTTCTGGAGATATCCCCATAAACCCAAACGCCAGAATAACTGCGCCGAAAACATATGTCATGATATTAAATGCCTTTGCTTTTGCGATATTTCCAAGTGTAATATTTCTCTCGTCATTTTTGTTTATTTCATTCTGATGCTCTATATCAGGATGTTTCCTGTATACGCGCTTTGTATACAACTCCCCGAATCCATAGCCGAACATCCCGCAGCCAATACCGATAAGGCCATAGGGCAGGCCCTTCAGCGACTCCTGGAAAAACTCGATGTAAGATAAGGCTGGCCCGCCAATGATCAGAATCAGCCCGGCTGCAGTAATAAGATAATTTTTATACCTTTTCGTGCGAAGCACGCCCATCCGTAAGGATCTGAATTTTGGGATGCACGTAGGTGTATACCTTTTCATTTTGTCTCCTCCTCATAAATAAAAATCTGCTCAATGGTCGTTCCGAAAAAACGTGCGATTTTAAAAGCAAGTATGATTGACGGGTTATATCTTCCGTTTTCCAGTGAACCGATCGTCTGTCTCGATACCTCAAGGGCTGCAGCCAATTCTTCCTGGTTGATCCCCCGCTGTTTCCTGATTTCCTCCAATCGATTTTTCACACAGCCACCTCCTTCTATGGAAAGTTTGCTTTCCATATCTTGAGTATACCACAGATCCGCAGAATGTCAAGTAAGCTTTCCATTAAAACAAAAAAAATTACCCGGGGTGCACAAAGCACACTCCGGGCGTTTTAATATATTTTATATCTCATTGCCTGCGGCGTTTTTGGACTGCTCCAGGCATCTTCTGACAGCCACAGCACAGATAACTGCCTGATAGCTTCTTATTCTTGGGAAATGCAGAACAAGCTCTTTTTCTTTTATCTTTACCTTTACAGACTTTTTCAGACCCTTCAGACATCCTGCTTCCTGCCAGATATCCAGATTCTCTATGACCTTTTCGCCATTAACGGCCACATCAAATATCCGCCATCCTCTGCAGTCCATGCCTCCGCCGATACCATACCAGGGTTCTGTAAAGTACAGCTCCAGCTCGTATTCGCCAGGCTCTGCCTCAAAATGATAAGCCAGCTTTTCCCTGCCATAGCGGTAGGACTGGAATAATTCCTGATCCCGGGAATTTATGATTGGATCATATGTCCTTCCTTCACTTCCAATCTCATCCTCCACATTGTCATACTCCATTCCCCAGGAAGTCCACCCATATCCTCTGCCGGTCCATTTTCTGTCACAATACCACTTATTGCCGTTGACATCCTCATAATCTTTGCCTCCGCAGTTGACCCTGTAGAGATATCCGTCTTCTCTGCCCTCATCGGGAAGCGTCAGATTTAGCGCCCCCTCATAAAGCCTTCCTGCATTTTCAGGCTCCAAAAGCCCTTCCAGCAGAACAGTGTCCCGGGCTGCCGGCTGTCCATCCACATACCCGACGGCATACAGCATCCCCCTCTCCACACTGACATTCTCAAACAGGAACGGTACACCTGTACTTCCTCTCCTCTTCTTTCCCAGAAGCCTGCTCTCATAATCGTTATAGAGTTCCACCTCATCGCAGTTGGAATAGACAGTCACATCGCATGTACGTGGTCCATCTATAAACCTGTCAGGCCATGTATGGGAGACAATATAGATCATAGGCTCACACCTGCCGCTTGTATAATGTGAGCGGTACATGTAAAAACAGTCTGTGGGCTCTCCCCAGCTGGTCAGCAGACCCTTGCTGTTCACTACCCCCACTGCATTGCTGCCCCTGCCGTCCAGACAGTAGAGCGTCTCTCTTCCGGGATTGGCATGTGCGTTAAATATCCACTGGAAATGACCTGCCACATAATTTTTCTGTTTTTCTATCTCCTCCACCTTCTTCTGCAGGCAGTAACAGAAAAGCTCCTCACTCACATCCCCGCCTGTATTCTGGCGCTCTTCCATGCTGCCTTCCTCATGTTTCCCCAGAACCCTGTACTGGCCGTACTCACCTACCAGCTTCTGTCTTCTGATATCAGCACCGTAATCAGATACGGTTCCCCCATAAGTGCCGCTCCAGTTCTGTGGAATATTCCAGTCGCTTCCGCTTCCCCCGTTGCATGTGGCAGTCTTCCTCTGCCCTGATGTGGTTGGGTCCAGCTCTCTGATCTCTCTAGTCAGTTCAGCAGTAAAAGATTCCGGCAGCATAGACTCATTCTGGATCCCCCAGAGGATCAGGCTGGGACTGTTGCGCCTCTCCCTCACCCATTCTCTTGTCAGGTTCCTGAAGTTCTCTCTGAATTCTTCCGTATCGAAATAGAGATGTGCCCCCATCTGTGCCCAGTAGAGTATTCCGTTCCTGTCACAATAATCCATATACCGCAGGTTATGCGGACAATGTGCCTCTCTGAAAGCATTGAACCCGGCGGCCCTGATCTGGCGCATCCTGGCTTCTATCTGCTCTGTATCAAATGCATGGTCATTCCCCATAAGGTGCTCATATTCACATGTACCATTTATCAGGACGGGCTTTCCGTTAAGGAAGAAACGGTGGGGCTTCTCCCCGGCCCTGGCCGGCTGCTTATAGGGATATGCCTTGTTGGCTGTCTCCGCAGTCCTATACACTCCAAAGGGTGTCTTTACCTGCATAGGTTCGGTAAGGCGTCCTTCCAAATCCCTCAGGGTGCTTGCCACCTGATGATAATAAGGTGCCGTTTCCGACCATCTGTCAAGGAACTGCAGGCTCTCTGTCTTCTGGAAAATCACTTTTCTTTCTCCCGGCTGCAGCGCAGCACTCTGCTTCAGATCCGCGATGGACTTCGTCCTGTTATATGTCTGGACAAAGGATTCCAGTTCCACCCGGTGGGGGACAGTATCCAGATTCTCCACCTCTGTCTCTATTTCAATGACAGTATCCTCCGATGCCAGGTCAGATATCCTTATTTTGACTCCTCCGTCCGTGATACGGACTTTTGGGCTGCTGCTGCATTTTACCACTTCATTAAAGTAGTGGTTCTCTCTGCCGGGTCTGGCTGTCAGCAGCTCCTGATCAAGTACCTGTCCTTCATCATCCCCAAAATTTTCCCACTCCAGGAACCTGATCCCAAAACTGTTCCTGACATGGTCTGATACGCCGTCTTTTACAATGACATCTGTACTGACCTCATATACAGCCGGATTATCCAAATCCCACAGCTCATATTTATCCAGCTTTACTGACTGTACATCTGTCTTACTGCCTTTCGCCTCCAGTTTTATCTCTTTCTCAAGCCCGGCACACAGACTGCCGTCCGGCCCTTTGATCCTGTGGACAATAGTAACCTCGGCCTCCTGCTCCCTGAAGCTGCATATTTCTGTGGTGACTGTGATCTTTACAAGACCGTCTTCTTCTTTTTCACAGATGACGGCCACGCCAAACGGCTCAACTCGTACACTGCCTGTCTGATAACATGATACAGGCCTGAAAATCCCCAGCGGCTGGGAGCCTTCTGTATTCGGCGTGCCCCAGCAGCCTCCGCACACCCATGGAAGGTCATCGATTTTTTCCGGATGGTCAGTCCTCACAAGGATCTGGTTCTCCCCCTGCCATTTTAGCGCCCCGGTAATGTCAGCAGTATAACATGTCCTGCCTCCCTTGTGCCCGCCAATATATTTTCCATTCACCCAGAGCGACATATAGGAGCCTGCGCCTTCAAATTCCAGAAATGTATGTTTCTCTTCTCCGCCGTATTTCATGCTTTCCGGGATCTCAAGCTTCCTGCTATACCAGGCCGTGCCGTGCAGGTTTCCGTGAGAGAGACGGCGGTATCCCTGGTAATCCTCCCAGTTGTGGGGCAGATCCACTGTCTTGTCCCAGTCTTCATCCTTAAATGCTTTGCCCTGCAATTCCTCACAAGGCACAGACTCAAACCTGGTACGCCAGCCCTCGTTTATGTACTGCTTTTCTCTGTATTCCATAGTATGTATCCTGCATCCATGATCAGCCCTTTACAGATCCGATCATGACTCCTTTCACAAAATATTTCTGTATAAATGGATATATCACTAACACCGGTATTGTACTCACTACGATCAGGGCATATTTTATTACATCTGCTATCTGGGCGATCTGCATCTGCAGCTCAGGGTCTGTGACAGTAGACGGATCTATCTGATTTGCTATGAGGATCTCCTTCAGGAAGATAGGCAGTGAAAACAGCTCCCGGGAATTCAGGTAGAGCATGGGATTAAAATATGAGTTCCAGTGTCCCACCCCATAAAAAAGTACAAGCACGGCGATGATAGCCTTGGACAGCGGCAGCACGATCATTGTAAAATATTTGATGTCGCTGCACCCGTCGATCTTTGCTGCATCCAGCAGTTCACCCGGGATACTGTTTTTAATAAATGTCCTGGCTATTATAAGGTTATAGACCCCTACAGCTCCCGGGATAACCATGGACCAGATAGAATCCAGCATATGCAGGGAACGTATCAGCATATATGTAGGTATCATACCGCCGCTGAAAAACATGGTAAAAGTAAATATAAGCATGATCTTATTCGTTCCCGGCACATCGTCCCTGGAAAGCGCATAAGCTGATATCATAGTCATTACAAGATTTATCAGTGTACCTACTACTGTATACACGATTGAATTTTTAAAGCCGATCAGAATATCTTTATTGTGGAATACTGTCTTGTATCCCTCCAGGCTGAAATCCACAGGCCAGAGAAATACTTTTCCGGCAGACACTGCCTGGCCTGATGAAAATGATGCCGCCACCACAAAGACAATAGGGTACAGCACTGCCAGAAGAAAGAGGGACAGACCGATCCCTGAAATTATATAAAAGGTCCTGTCGCTTCCCCCTGTCCCGCGCAGTCTTTTCTTTTTCACTGATTTATTCTCCATCATACTCCTCCTCTAAAAGATCCCATTTCCGCTCAGCCTCTTGCTCAGCCAGTTGACAGAGACTAGCAGAACAAAATTTATCACGGAATTAAACATACCGATCGCCGTAGACAATGAGAAATCACCGATTCCCCTTGCAAGTCCCACTTTGTATACATAGGTGGAGATAACCTCGCTGGAAGCAATATTTAAGTCGTTCTGCAGGAGGAGCACCTTCTCAAATCCCACATTCATAATATTTCCCGCTGCCAGTATCAGCATGATAGTTGCTGTAGGCATGATACTTGGCCAGTCCACGTAGCGCACCCGCTGGAATCTGGATGCACCGTCGATCTTTGCGGCTTCGTGGAGTGACGGATCTACATTTGCAAGCGCAGCGATGTAGATAATTGCGCTGTATCCTGTTGTCTGCCAGACGCTGGACCATACATAGACATGTTTAAAGGATGAGGCTTTTCCCAGAATATCGGGCGCCACTTTTCCTGTAAACAGGGAATAGAGGGCGCCGTATATGCCTGTCCTGTAATTGAGCACCTGCATTACAAGCCCTACCATAACTACAGTAGAAATAAAGTATGGTATATAAGTAGTAGTCTGCACCACTTTATTAAAGCGTTTCCCCGGAAATGAGTTCAGAATGAGCGCAAATATAATCGGGACCGGAAATGTGATAAGCAGGCTGTATACAGATACTGTAAGCGTATTCTTCAGGACCTGGGTAAACTTGTATGAAGAAAAGAATTTTTGAAAATTGGCCAGACCTACAAAATCACTTCCCCATATCCCTTTAGTCATATCATAATCTTTGAAAGCCATGACAAGTCCGCCCATGGGAATATATGCAAAAATCAGAATATAGGCCAAAGGCAGGAGTAACAGAAGGTAAATCTGCCACCTCGCTTTTATCTGCTTTTTAAGCAGATCCCTCTGGGCTGCCTTCCGCCGCTTTTTATCAACTGCCGTAACCGCACAGGTTTTCATTTATATCCTCCTTCTTGAAAGGGGAACCGTTTTACTGGCTCCCCTCCCTGATCTGCTATTTTTTACTGTTCAGTACCTTATTTCTCTATCCTGTCATAAGCTGTCTGAGCTACATCCAGCCATTCCTGGAGCCCCATGTTCTCCAGATCACTCAGATAATTATCCCAATCGCTTAACGGACGGTTTCCTGTGACAAATTCTGCCAGGCTCTGTTTCACATATGTCAGAACATTTTCCTGGATCTCTGCCAGCTTCTCAGCTTCATCATTTGTATACTTCAGAACAGGAAGCACTTTCTCAGGATGGGCTTCCATATAATACTCTGCAGACTGCTGTCTTGTAAGAGATGTATAATCCACTGCATCTGAACCTGCCATCTGGTCACTGTTGATTCCGCGGTAATCCTCCAGGCTTGTGTAGCGGGGTCCTACATTATACCAGTGTTTGTTCTGTACACTTGACCACACTGTGTTGAGCTGTACAAGTGAACATGGGATATCCCAGAGATCTTCATAGAGACCCTTGTACTCTTTACATTTTTCTGCATCAGTCGTCCAGTCTACCCCTTCCTCACCATAGCGTACTGTGAGAGATACATCATTTCTATAGAAGAAGTCTCCTACCTTAAATGCCAGTTCCGGATTTTTACAGTCTTTCGTAATCAGGTAGGCCGGTGTTGGCGTATACTCATTGTATGCAGCATATGCAATTCCTTCAGGCCCTTTAAGAGGCGCCAGCAGCTCCATTTCCTGGAAATTTGCATTTTCCTGTGCACCGCTCCAATATCCAAACCCGCCGGCAGCACATGAGCCAGTGATCTGTGTCTCATTGCTCAGCACACTTGTAAACTGTGTAGCATCCTGAGTGAACATTGCAGGAGAGAGGATCCCCTCACTGCAGAGCTTATTCATATATTCAAGCCCTGCCTTCCATCCTTCTGATGCAAACGGAGCAGTTACCTTTGTTCCATCCTCATCTAAGGCAAGCCCGCCGTTAGACTGGTCTCCGTTGTAGAATACGAAGGAATTCATGATATAATAAGCAGGATTACATCCCCAGCCGTCTGTACAGCCGGTGATTCCGATCTCGTCGGCAGTTCCGTTTCCATTCGGGTCCTGTTCAACAAACGCTTTCATAACTTCATAAAACTCATCTGTAGTCGTAGGTGTCTCAAGATTCAGTTTCTCCAGCCATGCCTTATTGATCCAGAACCTGAACGGTGTCATATTCCAGTCCTCAGGAGTATTCTGGGTCAGGCAGTAGATATTCCCATCCGGGCTGGTTGATGCACTTATCATCTTCTCCTGGTCCTCCTCAGGAATCTGGGAGAAGTTTACTGCCAGATCCTTATTTTCCAGATATTCATTTAATGGAATGAATATCCCCTTGCTTCCATAATCAGCTATCTCCAGGTCAGTAAACTGATTATTTGCGACTACCACTACATCAGGAAGCGTTGTATTTGAGGATGCCATGATCGCAAATTTGGATTTTGCATCATCAACTGCACTTGGAAGATAGACAAATTCCAGATTCACGTTACATTCCTGCTCAATCAGCTGTGTCAGATAATTAGTTTCATAATCCTCTACATTACTGTTCTGTGCAAGACCTATTGTAAGAGTCTCCTTTTCCTCGCCTGCCTCCGCCTGAGTACCTGGAACGAACAGTCCTGCTGTCATTGCAAGTGCAAGTGCAAAAGCCGTAGCCTTTCTCATACCATTGTGTTTCTTCATAATTACCCTCCTTATTGATTTGGTTATCCGGTGTGCACCGGTGATGCCATTATAATGCCAGTTTTAAACTTAAACGTAAAGTTTCACTTCCCCAATTCGTTCCCACATGGTAAGAATTCCACACTCCCATTTTCCTCCCGCACTCCCAGATCCCCGGATTTACTGAGGTTTTCAGGGGTCTGGGCGGCTTTTCGATTCGCCGCCTGGCTTTGGCCCGTTGCCCGCAGGAATAAAAATTCCGGCGCCATTTTCTTGTCACAGATAAATGCGCCGGAATCTCCTACTCATCTTTTTTAAAATTTTCTCTGAATTTTCCAGGTGAAATGCCTTTATTTTTTGAGAAGACCCTGTAAAATGTATTCGCCGACCCGAAGCCGGATTTTTCCGCTACTGCCGTATTAGAAAGCCCGGTGGTCAGAAGAAGTTCCTCCGCACGCCCCATACGCAGCTGCTCCAGATATGCCGCAAATGTGGTCCCTGTCTGTTCCTTGATGAACTGGTACAGGTATTTCTCCGATATCCCGATATCCTGGCTCAGCCGGGCGGCCGTCAAACCCGGATCACAGAAATTAGATTCCAGATAACCGATGATGGACTCCTTCAATTCCACGTTTTTACTCTTTTTATTATTCCTGACTACCTCACACAGCTTCAGGGCCAGCTCTCTTAAGGATTCCATCAGGACCTCGAACTTTATATCAGCCCTGTATTCAGGAAGCTTCAGCTGGCAGCCCGAAAAGATCTGCTGTTCCAGCAGCCCGGCTTCCACATTTCTGACTGCGTAAAAAGCCTCTTCCCTGTGTATCTCATACAGCGGGGCGTTCCTCCTGAAATTTTTAATTATTTTATCAAACAGCTGCCCTGCAGCTTCCTCTTCAGCACACAGCACAAGATTTGTCAGCTTCTGCATAAACTCCAGATCCACCAATGCCGGAAGGCGGCTCTCCCCTTTCAGCAGATAATAATTTCCCACTGTGTTTGTGTGCTCCACCTCAAAGGCCTGAAGCACCTGGATAGCCTGAACGTAACAGGAGTGCAGGTTTTCCAGCCCCTTCCCTATGGCGCTTATGCCCGCCGGAAATGTTATGCCATATTCTGCCGACAGGCCGGTTATCAGCTTCTCAAATTTCTCCTGGAGCTGGTTTACATTTGTCACATCATTAAGGCTGCGGGGTATCAGAAATATCTCCTGGCTGCTTCCTGAAAGGACACTCATAAATGGATGCTCCAGCCCCAGCAGCTCATCCATCCTTGTCCTGGCTTCCAGGGATATCTCAGGTGAAAGTCCTGCACACTCTGCATCTATCTTCATCACAGCCACACAATAATACTCAATATCCACAGAAAACACCTGTCTGAACCTCTGCCTGCTCTCTTCTGTATAGAGTCCCTGCAGAAGAGCATTTTCCAGTATACTGTTTTTCATCTGGTTTTCCAGAAGAGTTACCTTAGTCCTGTACTCCTCTCTCGTCTGAGCCATCTGGCTGAAAGACTGGCTCAAAAGGTCGTACTCATTTTTCGCTGTGGTGACCTCTGCGTCACTCTTTGATACTACATCAGTGATCAGACCATGCATACTGCGGTACTCCCTGCCCGCCAGAATGAGGGAGAGGACAACTGCCGCACCCAGTCCCAGAAAGACATAGAGGATCAGCATGCCCATCAGCTCCAGGATATAACGCTGCACTGTCTCACTTGAAAATCCTGCCCTCACCTTCAGTATCTTTTCTGAACCTTCGTAGACTGCATAGCGGTAGCTCTTATCTCCCTCACTGAAAGCCCGCTGCCCGTCGCCATCCTGGGCTGCCCCGCTGCCAAACACCAGATTATCCCCGGAATCATACAGCTGAAGGACGGCCTTCCTGTCCCCTTCATTTCCAAGCAGCAGATCCAGTATCTTTTCCTGCTCTATGACAAATACAACTGCCACACTTTCATCCACAAGGCTGGCCTGCCCGCCCAGAGAAGGTCTGATCACGCAGAGGATGGGATTTTCTGTTTCAGTCATAATCCCATACTTATTATATTTTAAATACTCTCCCGGCATCAGATACATTTTCTGTTCCTGTCCGAATACTATCTGTTTGAAATCCCGGGCGCTTATGCCCTCAAACTGAAAAAATTCCCCATAATAGTTTTGGAAGGCATCCGTCACCTGGGTATTGGAGATATAGCAGTCATTATTCTGAAACATCATAAATTCCATGGACGCAAAATCATAGAGGATACTGATATTTTTTAGCTGCTCTTCCAGTGCATTCAGATATACATACTCTGAGATCTTCAGTTCACCTTCAACTGATTTCAAATAATTCAGGCTGGTGACCTGCCTCAGGGTCTCCGTCATGCTGCTCATTCTTGTCAGCTGGTTCTCCAGCTTATCCAGACCGCTCTGCAGCCTCCAGGTATTCTCCTCCATCACATTCCGCTCTGTGATCTGGTATGCACGCATTACCAGCAAAAGGCTGCTGATCAATACAATTACAAATATTCCGCAGTACCTTCCAAGATATTTTAAAAACAGTTTTTTATTCTTCATCTTCTGACACACCATCCCGCCTGTACTTTGTTGTAATTCAGCCATCCTCAATAATACTATTGTAAAATAAAATCTGAAATGGTGCAACAAAAAAGAGCCTTTTGTAAAAGGCTCCATTATTTTCAATTTTATGTTTTTATAATTTCTATGCAAATACTGCCTGCTGAATCAGGCTGAGGGATGCGATCCTTCTGTAGAGCAGCTCCACTACTGCTGCCACCACCTGTCTGCACAGGTCAACGATATATCTCACATCTTCTTCCACACTGCGTTTGAATTTTAAGTACTCTGCATGAGAATTCTCTATAAATTTAATCAATGATTCCACTGTATAAAATTTCATGATCTCCGGCTGGTTTTCCTGAGCTTCACCGCTTCTGATATATTCTTTCAAACGGAGCTTCAGCTCCTTCTCGTACATGCAGTGGTCTTTCAGATTGCCGTCATATGTGGTATTATGAGGAAATGTAAAGTAATCCGCCACATAGTGGATGACCTCTCCAAGTCTTCTCCAGTAAACTCTCTCATTCCGCTCATTCAGGTCACAGTCAACTGTGAGATTCCTGAGGGATTTCTGCACTTCTGTAAAGGTCCCGGCAAATTCATGTTTTTTTGTCAGAAAAGACGGCTTACAGTCCGGCAGGATGCTTCCAAGATAGAATGCTTTCCTGTGGTTATCCAGTTCCAGTGTATCGATATCATTAACAATATACTTCGCCAGTGAAATATGTGATTTCTTTCTCAATATAAAACCTCCAAAATACAATGACCGGCAATCCCGTTTCCCCAAACTGATACCGGATTATTAATTTTTACCCACCTTCTTCATTGTATTCGTTCAGTTCCCAAAATGCAAGCAGAATTTACTTTTAATTTAACCAAAAAAATCCCGGGCTGACGGCAGGATTAAGGAATTTTTAACAATTCCTCAATCCCACATTTATTAATTGTCTTAAGCCCGGACACAACATCTTGTTAAAATATCTTAAATTTCTGCAATATTGATCAATGTCAGTTTCTTTATATCTGTGTTTTCAAGGCTCGTGATCAGAGCTTTTGCCGTCTCCATGGCAGTAAGCACATTGACTCCTGTCTCTATTGCATTCCTCCTGATCAGGAAGCCATCCTTTGCATGCTCGATCCCCTGTGCCGGAGTATCAATGACCAGATCGATCTCATGACCAAGGATAAGATCCATCAGATTTGGTGATTCCTGCTCGATCTTATTGATCCTGCTGCAGTGCACACCGCCAGCCTGAAGAGCCTTGTACGTGCTTCTTGTGGCATATATCTTATAGCCTATGGCCTCAAAGCGTCTTCCGATCTCCACTGCATCAGGCTTATCAGCATCCTTCACAGTGATGATCATGTTCTTATATTTGGGAAGATTGATCCCCGCGCCCAGGAAGGCTTTATAGAGCGCCTCGTTAAAGGTCTTTGCGATTCCCAGACATTCACCTGTGGATTTCATCTCCGGTCCCAGGCTGATATCAGCGCCGCGGATCTTTTCAAATGAGAATACAGGCATCTTGATGGCATAATATTCTGCTTCCGGCTGAAGTCCTGGTGTGTATCCCAGTTCCCTGATCTTCCTGCCCAATATGACCTTTGTGGCCAGGGGCACGATAGGTATCCCGGTAACCTTGCTGATATACGGCACAGTACGGCTGGAACGGGGATTGACCTCTATCACATAGACTTCTTCACCGCATACGATGAACTGGATATTGATGAGCCCTATAACATGCAGGGAGCGTGCCAATTTCCTTGTGTAGTCCTCAATTGTCCTCTTTACATTCTCATTGATGCTCTTCGCGGGATATACAGAGATACTGTCACCTGAATGTATCCCCGCGCGCTCGATATGCTCCATGATACCCGGAATCAGGATATCCTCGCCGTCGCACACGGCATCCACTTCGATTTCCTTGCCTACCAGATATTTGTCTACAAGTATGGGGTGCTCCTGTGCGATCCTGTTGATAATACCGATAAATTCGTCTATATCCTCATCCTGGATGGCGATCTGCATTCCCTGTCCGCCCAGCACATAAGAGGGTCTTACCAGCACAGGATATCCCAGCTCATTTGCAGCTTTCTTGGCCTCCTCTGCTGTAAATACAGTATGTCCGGCTGGTCTTGGGATGCCGCAGTCTTCCAGTATCTTGTCAAACAATTCTCTGTCTTCAGCTGCATCTACATTTTCAGCAGAAGTGCCCAGGATGGGAACTCCCATTTTCATCAGGCTCTCTGTCAGCTTGATGGCTGTCTGGCCTCCGAACTGCACTACGGCTCCGTCCGGTTTCTCAATATTTACTACATTTTCCACGTCTTCAGGTGTGAGCGGTTCAAAATACAGCTTATCTGCTATATCGAAATCTGTACTGACTGTCTCCGGATTGTTATTGATGATGATAGTCTCATATCCCTCTTTTGCAAATGCCCAGGTACAGTGCACAGAACAGAAGTCGAACTCAATACCCTGGCCGATACGGATAGGACCAGAGCCGAGCACCAGCACTTTCTTGCGGCCTTTAGTCTCCTTCGCCTCATTTTCACTGCCAAACACAGAATAATAATATGGAGTGGACGCCTCGAATTCTGCTGCACATGTATCTACCATCTTATATGCGGCTACGATGCCGTTTTCATAGCGCATCTTCTTGATCTCTTCTTCTGTCTTTCCAGTCAGGTCCGCTATCACATTATCCGGGAACTCTATGCGTTTAGCTTCTTTTAAAAGCTCTGCTGTCAGCTCCTGAGTCTTCAGCGCATTCTCCATCTCCACAAGGACAGCCAGCTTATCTATGAACCAGAGGTCGATCTTGGTGATCTCGTGTATCTGTTCATATGTCATCCCCCGGCGCAGGGCTTCAGCGATCGTCCAGATACGCCTGTCATCTACCTTATGCAGCTGCTTTACCAGTTCTTCTTCCGTCAGTCCGGTAAAATCATATGACATAAGGCTGTCCACATGCTGCTCAAGGGACCTGACAGCCTTCATAAGAGCGCCCTCAAAGTTATCGCAGATACTCATGACCTCGCCTGTAGCCTTCATCTGTGTAGTCAGCGTTCTCTTTGCACTGATGAATTTGTCAAACGGTAACCTTGGGATCTTTACAACACAGTAGTCCAGCATTGGTTCAAAGCTTGCATAAGTCTTGCCTGTGATAGCATTTTTGATCTCATCAAGTGTATAGCCCAGAGCGATCTTGGCTGCCACCTTTGCAATGGGATAACCTGTGGCCTTTGACGCCAGGGCAGATGAACGGCTCACACGGGGGTTTACCTCGATGACACAGTACTCAAAGCTGTCCGGGTTTAAAGCATACTGTACATTGCATCCGCCTGTTATATTCAGTTCACTGATGATATTTAATGCGGAAGTACGCAGCATCTGGTACTCTTTGTCCCCCAGTGTCTGTGAAGGGGCCACAACGATACTGTCTCCTGTATGAACACCAACAGGGTCGATATTCTCCATATTGCAGACTGTGATGCAGTTGCCCAGGCTGTCGCGCATCACCTCATACTCAATTTCCTTCCATCCTGCGATACAGCGCTCTACAAGTACCTGGCCCACCCTTGAAAGGCGGAGTCCATTTTCCAGTATCTCTACCAGCTCCTCTTCACAGGCTGCGATTCCGCCGCCGCTGCCCCCAAGTGTATAAGCAGGGCGCAGAACGATGGGATAGCCTATCTTTTTCGCAAACGCCACGCCGTCCGGCACATTTTCAACTACCTGTGACGCTGCCACAGGCTCGCCGATCTTTTCCATTGTGCTCTTGAACTCAAGGCGGTCCTCCGCTTTTTTGATCGTCTCAGATGTAGTGCCTATGAGCTTCACATCATTATCCCTTAAAAAGCCTGCCTCTTCCAGCTCCATTGCCAGGTTCAGCCCGGCCTGGCCTCCCAGAGTCGGCAGCACGCTGTCCGGCTTTTCCTTTAAGATAAGCTGCTCCACCACCTCTACTGTCAGAGGTTCTATATATACCTTATCCGCAATGTCTTTATCTGTCATGATCGTAGCCGGATTTGAGTTTAAGAGGACTACTTCTATCCCCTCTTCTTTCAGGGAACGGCATGCCTGTGTCCCGGCATAGTCAAACTCTGCCGCCTGCCCGATTATGATCGGGCCTGAACCTATTACTAGTACTTTTTTAATATCCGGATTTTTGGGCATTATTTAGTCACCTCCATCATTTTCATAAACCTGTCAAATAAATAACCTGAGTCCTGCGGACCGGGGCTGGCTTCCGGATGGAACTGCACAGTGAATACATTTTTCCCTGTATAAGCCAGTCCTTCATTTGTGCTGTCATTTACATTCACAAACGCCGGTACTGCCACAGATGCATCCAGCTTATCAGTATCCACCACATAACCGTGATTCTGTGAGGAGATATAGACCCTGTTTGTCTCCAGGTCCTTCACCGGATGGTTTCCCCCCCTGTGTCCGTATTTCATCTTGTGGGTATCCGCACCATTTGCCAGGGCCATCAGCTGGTGTCCCAGGCAGATAGCAAAGATAGGGATATCTGTGTTGTACAGTTTGCGTATCTCTTCTATAATAGCTGTACATTCTTTTGGATCCCCGGGCCCGTTTGAAAGCATAATGCCGTCAGGATGTGATGCGATTATCTCTTCAGCCGGAGTGAAGGCAGGATAAACAGTGACCCGGCAGCCTCTTTTATTTAAACTTCCCGCTATGTTTTTCTTCGCCCCCAGATCGAGCAGAGCTACCGCAGGACCGTCCCCTTCCAGGACATATTTTTCCTTACAGGTCACTTTTTCTACTACATTTCCGGTTGTATAAGCTTTTAATTTGGGAAGTATTTCATCTAGATTATAATTCTCATTAGTGGTGATCATACCGTTCATGGTACCTTTTTCACGAAGAATCTTGGTGAGGGCACGTGTATCGATGCCGGCTATACCGGGGATATCGTGCTTTGTGAGGAAATTCTGGATAGTGTCTTCACTGCGGAAATTGCTGGGCATCCTGGATAATTCTCTTACAATATAACCATCCGGCCAGGGTTTTGCCGATTCCATATCTTCATGGCAGATGCCGTAATTGCCGATCAGCGGATATGTCATGACTACTGCCTGTCCTGCATATGACGGATCGGTCAGCACCTCCAAATATCCTGTCATCGATGTGTTGAATACGATCTCGCTGATGATCTCTTTTTGGGAACCGATGCTGGTTCCGGTGAATACTGTGCCGTCTTCTAGTATTAGAAATGCTTTCATGGGGCATCTTTTCCTTTCTATGGTGAAATTTTGAGGGTTTGTTTTTGGGGGGCGCGGCCTTGGGGCAGGATGCTCTGTGGATTCTGCAGGCCGCACGGCTCTTTGAGCGTGCTTTGCGGTTGGATGCGGGACACTGCTTTGGATTTTGCAGGCCGCACGGCTCTTCGAGCGTGCTTTGGGGCTGGGGGCGGGACACTGCTTTGGATTTTGCAGGCCGCACGGCTCTTCGAGCGTGCTTTGGGGGTTGGGGGCGGAAGTCACGTTAATTTCTGGGTGGCTTCTCACTACACCTGAGCTGTGCACATCTAAGATGCAGAGCATCTTAGATGTCGCGGGCGTTCGCCCTATGTCCAGGCTTAAAAGGGCGCCGGCATCTGCAAGCAGCTGCCGGTGTCCTTTTGAGCCTGGACGCACAGCTCATCGATTTCGCGCAAAAAAAGAGAACGCCATCAGGAATTCAGGCTGCCTATAGCCGCAAACTCTTTACCTGTGCGCTCCCCCTTGAACTGGTGTTGTGTTGCTTGGCTGTACATTTTAATGTATAGCAGACCAGTATGACTATAGGTTCTCAAATTGAAAAGATTTTACCACATACATCGACAGTTTTCAACTGTTTTTTTAGTGAATGCCGGAAAAGATATCTTCAGCTTATTTTAATGACCTCTCCGAACGGGAAGGACAGGGCGTTCCAGGCGGCTTTTTTTATCTCTTTTTTATGTATGGTAAAATACAGCATTTTTAAAAACTGGTTGTGTGAACAGATCAGGATATTGCTTTTTTCTTTTATATCCTCCTTGTCCAGACCTGTTCTTCTGAGAAAGGAGGATGCTCGCTCCCTTAGCTCTTCAAATGATTCTCCGCCCGGAGGGGCGGCGAATACATCAAGCCTGCTGCCTGTAAATTTATCAGGATATAAAGAAATCATCTCCTGCCTTGGCCTGCCCTCCATGTCTCCCAGATCACGCTCCAGCAATTCAATAGTATATTCAACTTCCCCGGCTTTATTCGTTTCCAGGAATTTTTCCAGTGTCTGCCTGCATCTTAGAGCTTCTGAGCAATATACCTTGTCTATCTGTACACCGCACTCCACTTGTCTGGCTTCTGATACAGGCAGCCGGATACTTCTTCCGTTTAACACATCTTTCATATTATTATCTGTCCTGAAGTGCCTCAGGGCATATATCTCTGTCATTTTTTCCGCCTCACCTTCCCCTGCTGCCTGAGTACTCGAATACTGGAGTCAGGGTCAGTTTTATTTCTCCGCGTACCATTCTGGACCCTATCCGCAGAAATTCTTCTCCATCCCCAAACTGCCTGAGCTGTTTCTCCGGGCAGGTTATCCGGGCTTTGGAATCGATGCGGATCTTCTTCACTCCCTCACCCACACCCAGAAGCAGATTTTCTCCGTCTGTGCCTACTGATCTTATTCTCTCTATCTTTTGCCCCCAGCCATGAGGGACGAGACACACCTTCCCTTTCCTTCCGCCAAGATCTGCCTGCCAGTTGTCTTTTCCTGTCTCAAATATGTATACTGGTTTTCCCGGCGCTGAGAACAGAGGTACCTGTGTTCCGGGAGGTTCAGCAAATGTCCCAATTGCGACAGAGCTGTCGGTAGGCATATAATAGTGATGTTTCACCCACTCCTGACCTCCTTCGCCGGAAATACTCCTGCCGTTGTCTATTTTATCCGCCAGCCACCTGTGTATCTTCTCATTATACTCCTCAAAATGGTGGGCCATAGTAATAAAATATCTGGCATCATCACCCGTCAGATATCTGATATACCGGCCGTTTTTTCCATTGAGTTTTTCTAATCTGTCCGCATACCAGTTTCCCTCTGCCGGATAAAGCCCCATATATGATTTTTTCAGGTCATTTGCCGATGAATGGAGGACAAGATAATACTCATCCCCTGTCTGGCTGCTCTCATTCCTTCCTATCATCAGGAAATGATTGCCTGAAGTAAAGCTGAACGAATATCCCTTTTCCTCATATGCATCTCTGAATATCTGTTCCAGGGATCTGTTTAATTCTTCCGGCCTCTTCAGGCGCCCCGGATCAAACTCTTTAAGCCTGAAGACGCTGCTGGTACACACATTAACAGTAGCATCCACAGGCACAACTGGGACCTCACACTTCCACGCAAGGAGCATCCCTGTTGCAAATCCTCCCGCAAGGCGGCATACATTATTTGGAAATCCCAGGTCTAATGAAGGAAATACCCTGCAGCCGCTGCATTCACTGCTGTCATATTTCTTTATTGCTTCATTAAACATTCTTCCTGTCTCCTGCAGATATGGCAGAAGCACCTTTTGTGACGCATCATTCTGGCCCCTCAGCAGATTATCTGCATCAAAAAGGTCTTCATAATGTAAAACAGTACTGCCCGGAATAAATGGAACTGACCGGGCGCCTGGATCAGACATACTGGCTGTTTTCATCTAAATAACTCCCTCTCTGATATTTTCCCCTAAAAAAGGAGAGCCAGTGCTAAAAAGCACTGGCAGTATGAAAAAGAAAAGTAACTATTCAGCAGGTCTGTGCATTTACTGCACAGACCGTAAGAAACTGAATCAAGGGTACAAAAATCCTATCGCCGCAAGCGATTTTAAATGGATTTTTGCATGTAACTGTGAAGGTACTGAACAGTTACAAAGAAAATTTTATAGCAACAAGTTTCTTGGCTATGTTCAATTATCACTATAAGACACAGATATGAGATTTTCATGACTATTTCTTAAAATGTTTGTGAATAAAATATGACTTAATGTATGTACCATATCAGAAAATCTTGTTCAAAGGACAGATATTCACAACCGTTGAATATTCACATACGGCAGCTGCCGGGGGATACAGCGCCGCTGCCTCCCCTCAGGCTTTATCCCTTCATGGGATTTCCCGCTGGATTTTCCTCTGTGCTCACACCAGCTGTCCTGCCGATATTCTCTACATAGCTGCGCATCTCACTTTTGCTGTTTACATTCCTGGCCCCGTCCACCAGCTGGTCCTGCTGGCTTTTTGGCAGGCCTGCGAAATAATTCAGCACATCAGAATGTTCAGCCAGTTCCATTGTAAAGCCAATGGGAAGCTCCTGATTATCTATCATTTTCATCACCTCAGCATCAGTTTTTCCCACTTGGATATATCTTATACATTGTCCTGTGAAATCTGCGCTCCGATCAAAGTCAGGATCTTCAACATATTATAAAGGAAATGCGGATTGATCTGCGTCTTTTCCATCGTTTCCTTCCGTATATTCATAATAACATTTCTGTTATTTAAATATGCTGAGGACGGCTTTTTTATAAGCGGCCGCCAATTTTGTTAATGCATCCTGGCTCTTATCCGCCTTAGCATTTGCCTGATCAAATGCATGAAAGCAACCTTCATATTCATAAAATTCAACCTCAATTCCAGTGGCTCTCAAATTTTCCATATAGCATACTGTTTCATCATGAAACGGGTCAAGCGAGCCTACAACAGAAAATGCAGGAGGCAGGTTCTTATAATTCATTTCCCTGGCTGGTGCTGCGTAAACGGAAACGTCATCTTTTCCATACATATTATCCAAGTATAGCCTCCATGCTAATCGGTTCGCGTGTTCATTCCACATAGGAGCATCGTTATTTATCATAGATCCACTGGTCATCCTGTCGTCAAGCATAGGGTATAATGGCATTTGAAACGCAATCCCCACCTCTCCTTTATCACGGGCATACAGAGAAACGGCAACCGCCAGTCCTCCGCCTGCACTGTCTCCACCGACAAAAAACTGATTATTATATATCCCCAAATCATCCGCATGTTCTTTCATCCACAGAAGCGCGGCATAGCAATCTTCAAGCGCGGCAGGATAAGGCTTTTCCCCTGATAAAGTATAATCCGGTGATACTACAATACCCTCTGAAGCCAATATCAATCTCTCGGCATAGGGTATTGCCATTGTTGCACTGCCAAGCGCATAACCTCCGCCATGCAGCCAAAGAATACCCGGCAACTTTCCGCCGCCTGTTTTCTTTTTGGGTGAATACACACAAAGACGAAGCTTTCTGGAGTCCTCCCTTTCAATAAAATATACATCATTATTCAGTTTCAGGCTCTTTTTATTTCCTAAAACTTTTTGTAAAAAACGTCCCATTGTGACCAATGCCTTCTCATCCTTATAACGCAAAAATACTTTCATAAAACGCCCGTTTCTTCTATATTGTCTGTCAATCATATCCATGGAAACCTTCATAACTATACTCCTTGTTTAATCTGTTATCACCTAAGTATGAACGACTATTATTTCAGTTTTGCATCGTCCTCCACACCAGATATCTTTATCTTATAATTTTCTACATATAATCCATATTACCATCTGAGTATATCAGATAAATGTTTAAGAATTGTTTATATTATCATATAAATAAATTTTTTATAACAGTTATCTTGAAATTTCTTTACCGCTCCCAGAATCACCCATAAACGTGCTACACACGGGTTTATAAAATAAGCCGTCATGGCAAATAACTTTTCTTTGTATTATTATATCTGTTTATTTCTTATTTGACAAACCACTCCCAACCCTGTACGATATTAAGGACAAATGAAAGGTTACTGTTCACTCCGCAATGTCATTTAGATAACAATACAAACAGTTTTATTTTCACCCTACTGTGGAAGGTGGGTTATGCTTTCAATCCCATTTTAGGGAGATCATCATTGTTAACAGATTTTTTGGGTACTACAAATAAGCAGATTTACATCTGCTTCAAAAAAGGGTATGATAGGGAGGATGGATCTGTTTATGCAGCCCGGTATATAAAATATCGTGTTTTCCTGAAATGAGCTGTTTTTAGCCTTGGGTATTGGCGTTCATCCCGGATCGGGATCAGCTCTTTTTTTAGCAGAGACATCACATCTATGGAATCTTTCTCTGTGGTCAGACGGAGAAAGATTCTGCAAATATGTGCGGCTGCTGTAAACTTTATTTTATATGCATGCTTCGTCTCTTTCTTCTCTATGACCGTGTGGTTGATCATGATCTCCGTGATATTATACGCTAATAGTTTTGCCCATATCTCCTGTTGGATGTATTCCGGTTTATAAGCGTGAAAGTTACTCAATCTAATCGTATATTTTAATTTTCGGAAGGAGGTCTCGATCCCCCATCTGGAGCCGTAGATCTGCTTAATGCGTTCTGCCGGAAATTCCTCCCTGGGAAGATTCGTGACGATACATTCACAGGAACCATCCTGCAGCGGAAAACGCACGATCCGGAAGGATAATTCATAAGTATCCATGGAACCATAGGTTATAAAAGCAAAGGAAATAGCTTTATCAATAAAACGTTTTTAACCCTGTGCCGCAGCCAGCTTCTTTGAACGGCTGCGTACCAGGGTAACCGTGACTGTCATGTCAAAGGCTTCCTCGCCGGGGAGATCAAAATTCCCGACGAGCCCTTTGGAATGGATATCTTTGGTGCGGAACCGAAAGTACTCACCTGATTGGATGACATAGGCCATGTTATTGTAAGAGCAGTATCCCCGGTCTCCAATATAGATATTTTTAGTGCCGGGAAGGCTCTCCTGCCTGTCTACCATATCGCAGAAAGCACGGAACTCATCTTTATCATGTACAGGCTGCAGGATGGCATCAGCGTAAGTATGGCGTTGTAGATCATAAAGAGCATTTAAATGCATGTTATAAAAGCCCTTTTTAGAATGGCCTTCTGACACATAATAAGCGTCTGAGGCAAAGGAATGCTTACTAAAGAAAGCAAAGGTAGAACCATCAGCCGCCAGAAAGCGGTATTTTGTGGGAGGTTCCAAAGGAAGGGCCAGAGAATTAAACTGTTTAAAAACAGCCTGGAGGGCCTCAGGCTTGAGCTTGGAGCGCTGCTGGTTGAAAGCCGAAACAGAAGGGCAGGAATCCTGTAAATGCCAAAAATCCAAAAGCTCGTTACCGGTGCAGGAAGAACCTTGAGAAACAAGAAAGGAAATGAACAGATCGGGAGGGAGCTTTTTGTTACGTGTAAAGTCCCTGCCGGGATGGACAGCGTAGTCCGAAATGTTGCGTGTAACACAAGAGACAGCGGATTGAAAAAGTGACTTAATTTTATGATGAAACATAATAGATACCTCCATGAGTTAGAAAATATAGTTCTAAATCATGGGCCGCTCTCGTTACCGAAAAACAATCGTTAACGAGAGCGGCCGCACATTTGAGGTGATATGTCAATAGTTAAATTTAAAAAAATGGTTAGACCCCTATATTTTGGAATCTAACCATATATCTTGAAAGCTTATCTAAATGACATTGGTTCACACGCCACCATTCCGCGAGGTGTTTTCGTGCGTATTTTGCACGAAAATCCCGAGTTTTGCAGCGCAAAACGGCGAATTTTGCCGTTTCTGTGCATCGCGGAGCGTGTTAATGGTCACGGAGTGAACAGTAACTGTGAAATCTGCGCTCCTATCAATACCTCAGCTCCTTTTTGAAGGTCCGTGATTTTAAAGACCAGCTGTTCCCCATAGATAAGATACAGCCTGGCATATGTATTTACAAGTCCAAGTCCGCCAATCTCAGCCTCCAGATTATTTCTGTTCCTGGTGAGCTGGTATCTGATCTTCCCGATCTTCTGCTCCGTCCTGCGAATAATATCCTCCCCGAATCCTGCGCCGCCGTCCCTCACCAGCAGGTACCAGAAACCATTTTCCTGCCATCCCTTCACTTCTATTTTCATTATCTCCGCTGTATTTTCATATCCGTGAGTGACAGCATTTTCTACAAACTGCTGCAGGATTATCTTTGGTATGATCACTTTCATAATATTTTTTTCCACATCTATAGTATACTCCAGCTTATGTTCATATCTGCATTTAAGCAGAAAAAAATATTGCCTGAGATAGGCAAGCTCATCCTCCACAGAAGCATACCTTTCCTTTGTATTCAGGGAATACCTCAGCATGGAAGCCAGACTGCCGCAAATTTCACAAGTCATGTCATCTTCATTCTCCACACCTCTGTCACCCAGGATATTCAGCACATTATAAAGAAAATGGGGATTGATCTGAGTCTGGAGCAGATCAAACTGTGCCTGCAGCTGCAGAAGTGACAGCCGCTTCTCCCGCACCATAGATTCATTCAGCCTGGCGATCAGATTCTGGTACGCCTGATTAACTGCCATAATCTCATCGGTGACATCATCGCTCACCAGCTCGGCTGCAAGATTGTCTATCTGTGTCTTTTCCATTGTCTCCTTCAGCTGTATCAGCGGCCTTGTAAGCCTGTTGGACAAAATTACAATGATAAAGATGGCTGCCAGAAAGAAACATCCTGACACAAGGACTGTGACCGGCAGGATAGCAGGCAGGCTTTCTGTAATCTTCACTTTTTCTTCCACAACAAGTATCGTCAGGCCGTTTTCGTCCGATGTATAGTCAAAAATCACTTCCTTTTTCCCCGTCCCGGGATTAACAGCTTCCTGTATTCCGTTCTCTGCCGAGTCTCTTGCTGCCGAATAAAATTCCCGGGAAATATCTTTCCTGCTGGAATAAAACAGATCACTTCCGTGGAATACAACCACATCCATTCCCTGCTTTTCTGCCTTAAAAAGCTCCTCCAGATCATCGTCCTTTTTCTGGATTTCAAGAAATCCCAGACGCGGTCCCTGTATCTCTTTTACAAGCGAAAAAACATGAGGATTCTGCTTTAACCCCCAGTAATCCTCATGATCCGGAATCAGTACAGGCTTTCCCCTGGTCCCCTCTATATACCTAAGCCAGGGGTAGTCCTCAATGGCCCTCCCGCTGTCAACCAGCATGCTGCCATCATCGTTGCTGGCAATAATATCTCCCGCCTGATTAAAATAGATCACCCTGTAAAACCTGTTTATGATGTAGTCTGTATTTAATTTTGAGCGCACAATATTTCTGGCTTCTTCCCTGTAGCTAAGCCTTCCGCCATCACCTGCAGCAGTATTCGAAAGCGTATTGATCGCCCCCAGCACTTCCATATCTGAAAGGAAATAACTCATGACATCTTCCATAGACTGAAGCGTAAAATCTGCATTCTGTATCATATGGCGTGCCAGGATCTCCATATTCATGTATTCATTATACTTGTACTGTTTCATGCTGTAGCCCTGATATCCTATACCCACCACCACTGAAACTGCCAGCATAAAAGCTGTATAGGTAATAATAAGCTTTCTCCTGAATTTCATTACTGCTGCCTTCCCCCTTTTTCATTTATCCACAATGTCTGCATTACATTTCAGCTCACGGCCCGGTGATCATCCGCCATCCGTCCGGGCCGCCTCTGGTTCTTGCTTCAGCCTTTGACAGCCCCGGCAACCATCCCATCCACTATTTTTTTATTGAAAATGATAAACAGTATAAGCATGGGAACCGTGATCGTCATCACATCCGCAAAAAGCAGGTTATAGGAGCTGGAATACTGCCCCATAAAATTATACAGGGTCAGCTGTACAGTTGCATTTTTGCTGCCCGGCATGAAATAGAGCGGATTCATAAAATCATTAAATATAGTGACAGAATTCAGTATGACCACTGTAGATGTCACAGGCTTCAGGAGGGGAAAGATCACCTGCCTGAACAGTGAAAAGGGCGAACAGCCGTCAATCACCCCCGCTTCCTCCAGCTCTGTGGGGATAGATCCCATAAAGCCTCTGAAAAGCATGATCGTGAACGGTGTCTGCAGGGCCACCTCTATGAGGATGATCCCAGCAAGCGTCTTATAGATATGTATCCCCTTCATGATCCAGATAGTCGGCAGAATAGCCGGAGGGATCATCAGGCCTGTCATGATCATCACATTTACTGCCCTGGTCAGTCTGTCCTTTCTCCTCTGGAGCACATACCCGGACATTGATGAAAAAGAGATCAGCAGTATAATGGCGCCCAGTGTTATAAGAAAACTGTTCTTAAAAGCCGTCAGTATAATATGGTTATTTGCCTCAAATACTGCCTTATAATTCCCCCATTCCCAGACTGAGGGAAGCGACAGGTCCAGAAGGTTTGCTTCCCTTCTTCCCTTCAGCGAATTTAAGAAAATGAAAAGAAACGGAATAATAAATATGATTCCTGCCGCCAGCATTCCAACAATATCCCCCAGCAGGCAGAGACGTTTTCTGTTTTTCATCTAGTCCACCTCCCCTTTCATCAGGAACTTCTGAAGAGGAAATGCTATAAATGCTATCAAGATAAACATGATGACATTTCCCGCTGTTGATAAACCATAAAACCCCTCGGCATACTGCTTATAGATGACAGATGCCAGCACATCTGTGGCAAAACCGGGGCCGCCTCCTGTCATTGACCAGATCAGGTCAAAAGAGCGCATGCCTCCTATAAAAGCAAGAAGTATGACAGAATTCATTGCCGGCCTGCACAGCGGCAGAGTGATGTTTTTTAACTTCTGCCATCCGTCCGCCCCATCAATGGAAGCTGCCTCATAGTATGTCTTGTCTATAGCCTGCATTCCCGCAATAAATATCACCGTTGCAACACCCACTCCCTTCCACGCTTCAACTGAGAGCACAGAGAACAGGGCTGTGCGGGCGTTTCCCAGCCAGTCAGCGCCCCGCAGCCCCACAGCGCCCAGGGCTGAATTGATCAGCCCCTTTGTGGGGTGCATGAGTGCTTTGAAGGTGATGCCCACAGCGATGGTGCTCACCAGATTGGGAAAAAATATGACAGAGCGCAGAATATTCTTTGTCCTGATATTGCTTGTCAGAAATACCGCAATCAGAAAACCTGCTGTAACTTTCAGGGAACATCCGATGACCGCATAAAGCAGCGTATTCCTGATGCCGATATTCAGTGAGCCCTCTGAAAAAAACATCTTAAAATTTTCCAGTCCCACAAAAGTGAAATTTTTCAGATCCCAGACAGTCAGGCTGAAAAACAGTGAAGTCACCATGGGAAGGATAAAAAGTCCTGTAAAGATCACAAGTGTGGGTACCAGGAACCAGGCAGAATATATTTTCTTTTTATTCATCTGCTCACTTCCCTCTTACTCCCAGTCTATTCCAAGCTGCATCGCCTGCTTTCTGCAGTCGTCATCATATTTTTGTGCCGCTGTCTTTCCGTCCGTCTGACCTGACACACATTCCTGACAGATGGCGCCGCAGTTGGCTCCTTTGACAGCGCACTGGAATTCCATGGCAGTCCCCACTTTTCCTTCTTCATAATATTTCTGCATATCTTTTACTGCACCGTATACATTGTCCGGAAGTTCCATTCCCTTTATGGCATACGGCCCTTCCGGCAGAATCGCCTCGCTGTACGCATGGATGGCTTCCTCCGATATGTAGAATTCCATGAACCGTTTGATGGTATCAATGTGCTCTGAATTCTTATTTCCGTACCATGCTCCCGGCATCCAGACAGTCAGCCCGTTGTCATTGGCATCATCTCCCGGGACAGCGAATGCCCCAATTTTATTTACTTCATCCCCATAGATCTCATAGATATTAGAAAGAGCCTGAGACAATATGATCCAGTGTGCTCCCTCACCGTTTACAAGCATATCACAGCCGTCATCGTAGGTGGTTGCCAGATAATCCTCATTGTAGTATTCATTTGTCTCTGCCAGTTTTTCAAAGCTCCTGAGCGCCGCCGGAGTAGTTGCATATTTTGCTGAGCCGTTCTCAAAATCCTGTGCAAAATCCGGCTCCTGTGACAATACATTATAATTGTCCCCCAGATAAGGCACCTGGGCTGTCCACATTGTGCCAAAGGACCCGATCAGGGCCGTCTCTCCTGCATCCTTGAGTGTCCTGCAGTTAGCCATAAAATCTTCCCAGGTTTTTGGCACCTCCAGGTTATATTCCCTGTAGATATCCTTATTATAGAGCACCAGCCCCGCCGATGTGGCTGTCAGCGGTATCCCGTAAACTGCCCCGTCTACAGTTACGGCATCCTTAAATGTGTCATCCAGCTTCTTAGCCCATTCCTCTTCTGAGAGATCAATGAAATACTCAGAGGGGTTCAGCTCCTTTAACAGACAGCCGCTGTTAAACCCGCAGAGGTCTGCCATATCACCTGAAGCCAGTCTTGTCTTCACAATATTTCTTCCGTCAGGCCCTCCAACTCTCGTCTCGATCTCTACTGTAATGCCCAGCTTTTCTTCTGCAAGATCACACACTGCCTGGATCCCTGCCATAGAAGTATCCGTATCGATCAGCATTGTGATCGTATCCTCCTTATACTCCCATTCCTGCCCTGCTGTCCCTCCGTCAGATGCCTCAGCCAGGATCCCTGATCCTGTCATTGCCGCTGTTCCTGTTAATGCCATCACTGCTGCCAGCGCAGCCGCCCCATTTTTCTTCCAGTTCATACTAAAAACCCTCCTTTATTTGATGATATGATAATAACATTTAAGGGCTTTTGTATACATGGATTATTAAGCCCGTCCGTATGTAATATCCAGGTTACTGTTCACACTTCACCATCCCGCGAGGTGTTTTCGTGCGTATTTGCACGAAAATCCCGAGGGCTGCAGCGCGAAACGGCGGTTTTTGCCGTTTCTGTGCATCGCGAAGCGTGTTACTGGTCACGGAGTGAACAGTAACATATCCAGTGTGCCTGATACATGTCAGTACATGGGTATGCACTGCAGCTTCTTCCGTCTGTCCTCTCTTAACGTAATATGAAGCTCCGCCGCTTTCTTTAATTTCTCTGCCTCTTCCCTGTATTTTTCCTCTGACATCTGGTCATGATCCTCACCCGGATTTACAGTCAGATCATAAAACTGCTCATTATCTTTCCCGCAGGAATACCTCACATACTTGCCGCTCCTGCCAACCGCCGCAATTCCAAATTCACTCTCCACGATCACACATTCTCTTTCTTTCCTCTCTGATGTCCCGTCACTCTCCCCTTCTGCTTCTCTTTTCAAAGATATTCCTTCCAGATGGTCCGGCTTTTCTATCCCCGCATAATCCATGACAGTACATATGAGATCAAGCCCGTTCACTGTAAGGCTGCTGCTCACCTCATTCCCCGGGCCGCTGATTCCTTTTATGATCAGCGGTACCTTGCAGCATTCCTGATACAGCGCCGTCTTGTGTTCCATCTTATGTGCCGCGTCCATATCACCGTGGTCACTTGTGAATATAATTACTGTGTCCTCCCATTTTCCTGAGTCCTTCAGTGCACACAGCAGCCTTCCTATCTCCCCGTCAACTTTTTCTGTCAGCTTCCCGTATGCCCATCTGTGCAGCCGCCATCTCTCATCTGTATACTGTTCTCTGGCCAGCTTCTTAAAACGCCTCTGCTCCTGCATTATCCTTATGGCCTCCGGCTCGTCCGCTGCCGGTTCATAGTTTTTTGGGAGCGTGGGACAGATGGTCCTGTAAAATACGTCAGGATGCATCCCCTCAGGAATCCTCATAGCCTCGTGTACTGTTTCTGTCTCTGTGATCAGCTCTTCCGCCAGCATCTGTTCCACCGGACCTGACTGCTTCGCAAAATCTGATATGGCCATGAGGCAGATATCGTGCGGGTTGATAAAAGAAGCCACCATGGCAAACGGTTCTTCTTTTTTGTAATCCCTTATATATTTGGCGCATGTATCTGCCAGTTCTCCCCTCTCATCACTGCAGATATAATCAAATCCAAGATCCGCCGCGCGCATATGGGGCAGATGTTCCTTACCTCCATAGACCGCTTCATATCCTGCCTCCTTTAGTTTCTTCCCAAGGCCGTCTGTGAGCAGCCGTTTTGGCAACCTCTCCACTTCCCTGCAGTAATCATTGCTTTTCAGGCCGATATCCCCGGGGTAATGGCCTGTGAATAGGCTGAATCTGGACGGAAGGCAGACAGGGTTCGTACAATAGCTTTCCGTAAATCTGACGCCCTCCTGCGCCAGATAATCCATATTAGGTGTCTTAATCCAGGTATTTCCCGCACAGCTCATCATCTTATCATTCTGCTGGTCTGTCATGATCCACAATATATTTGGCTTCTTCATTATCCTCTTCCTCTCCTTGAACTGTGTCCGCACAGTTTTTTATTTTAAATATCATTATTTATTCTCTTCCTTTACCGCTGCGTGATCTGCCATGTAATCGCTGGGCCTCATCCCTGTCACTGACCGGAATATCCTGCTGAAATAAAACTGGTCACTGAATCCTGTCATAGCAGCCACATCCCGAACAAATATGCCTTCCTGCTCCCCCATGATCCTCTTGGCAGCCTCCACTCTGACCATAGTCAGATAATTGGAGAATGATGTCTCTGCACAGCGCCGGAACGCTTTGCTTAAATATGTCTGGGATACCCCGAACTGCCTGCAGATATGCTGAAGAGTCAGAGGCTCCGCCAGATGTTCCTGCATATAGGCCGTGACCTCCCTGTAGAAGTTCTCCATATCCGCCTTTGCACCATGCCCCCGTATGCCCTCTTTCCCTGCTGACAGCAGCCCTTCCAGGCTCTGGATCAGGTCTTCCGAATCCAGCGCATAGAAAAAAGCATCCTCTAAAACGAATTCATAATCCTCCCCCTCCAGATTCCTGTATCCTGTCTTCTGCATTATGTATACAATTTGCCGTACCATATTCTCCACCCACAGCTGGGAACGCCCTTCTTGTGTCCATTTTCGCAGACACTTCTTTACCTCTTTTATAAACAGCTCTGTCTGTCCATTTTCCAGATAGACACTCATCGCAAGAAATACGCCCTGTGATACGCTCTCTTTTTTCTCCTGCCCCATTTCTTCCAGAATAAGTCTCTGATCCTTTCCTATGGCTGATTTTTTATTAAGGGCCTTATACAGCTTCTTCGCTTTCTCCGGCAGATCCTCTATTTGGAACGCCTCCCCGGATATGATACACGTATGATACCCGGTCCCGTTCCAGTCTTTTTTCAGACATCTGTCAATCACTGCCGGAAAGCTTCTCTCTCTGGACAGTGATGCCGGACAGACATAGAGCGCCTCCATCTCATCCCTCCCATAGAACATTATCTGCTCCGCTTCTTCAGAAAATACCTCAATGCCCGCGGCCTCTGTAAACCGCCGGGGCAGCCCGTTCTTCCTGATCAGTGCACTGTAATACCATTCATCCTGAAAATAATGCCTAAGCTCTTCCCCTGGGCCTTCTTTCCCCTGACAGAGTCTTTTAATAAGTCCGTACCGTTTCCTGTAATAGATCTCATCCAGCCTTGCCTTAGCCTGCCCGAGCACTTCTTCCATCCTGGAAGGTATTACAGGTTTCAGGAGATAATCACAGACCCCTGACTGTATGGCCCCCTTCACATATTCAAATTCCTGATATCCGCTTATTACATAAGACAAAACAGCCGGATACTTGTTTTTTACCTCTCTTACCAGTCCGATCCCATCCATGACCGGCATCTTTACATCTGTAAACAGCAGGTCCGGCTGCCCTTCCTTCATCTTCTCCAATGCATCCGCCCCATGCTCCGCGGTATCCAGAATACAAAAATCCTTCCCAATTTTGCGGATTATTTTGCACAGATGGTTTAAGGCCGCCGGCTCATCATCTACTGCCATTACTGTATACATTCTCTTCCCCCCTTTCCCCGCACTCTGCAAAATCCTGACTGCATATAAAATGATTATATCTTTTAATTTCTTATTTGCATATAGAATATCCAGTTTTGGCATATGGAAAAATATGCTGCCAGATAAGGCAGGAATCCGTTACTGTTCACACGTCACCATCCCCAGCGTTTGACAAAACTCAATTGACAAACCACTCCCAAACCTGTACGATATTAAGGACAAATGAAAGTTCTTGTTCACACGCTGCAATTGGGCGTAATACTGATCTTAAATATATTTTCAGGGGGATTTTTGCAGATGAGATATTTCTCTACACTGATAAAACCGGCATCTTCACTGTGCAATATGAGATGCCGCTACTGCTTTTACTATGATGTTGTCTCTAACAGGGAAGTGGCTTCTTACGGCGTCATGGACAAAGAAACTGCCGTAAAGCTGATCGAGAGGGCGTTTGAATATACTCCTGCGCCGGGGCAGCTTACATTTGCTTTCCAGGGCGGGGAGCCAACGCTTGCAGGCCTTGACTACTACAGATTTTTTGTGGAGGAGGTACGCAGCCGTCAGCAGGATGGACACACTGTCGCTTATGCCATCCAGACAAACGGCCAGGTATTAGATGAAGAATGGTGCCGGTTCCTCAAGGAGAATCAATTTCTTGTGGGCCTTTCTCTGGACGGTCCCAGAGAGATCCATGACTTTCAGAGGCTGGACTCTTCATTGAAGGGAACCTTTGATACTACGCACAGGGCTTTGAATCTGCTGAAGCGCCATAAAATTGAATACAATGTGCTAACAGTGCTCACAAAGCAGACGGCAAAGAAACCTCAGACATTATACCGTTTTTTTGAAAAGGAAAAGATAGATTATGTGCAGGTCATCCCGTGCCTGAAGGCCCTGGAGGCACAGGATCAGCCTGATAAGCCGTTTGACCTCACACCAAAGCTCTACTCCTCTTTTCTTAAGGATTTCTTTGCACTCTGGTATGAGGGCCTCAGGAAAGACCGTTACATCAGCGTCCGTCAGTTTGACAACCTGGTATGGATGATGAAAGGGCGGCCGGCTGAGCAGTGCGGCATGATGGGATTCTGTTCTCCCCAATTCGTGGTGGAGGCTGACGGAGGCGTATATCCCTGCGACTTCTATGTACTGGATGAATATTACAGCGGCAATATCATGACCAGCTCCTTTGAAGAGATCAGGAAAGCGGCAGGCACCGAAAGATTTATAAAATATGAGGAGCCCCAGAATTCTCTATGCCCTTCCTGCCCCGTCAGAGGCCTGTGCGGGGGAGGGTGCAAGAGATACCGTTCATTCTATAAGGCAGAACCCGGGTACTGCCCTTACCAGGACTTTCTCTGTGACGCATATGACAGGCTGCGGGAGATTGCAGAGAATGTAACTCTGGAATAATATCCTGCTGTCCTCCCCATAGAATGGCAGACCGGCCTTTACAGATTTTGTTTCATCAACGTGTCCCGTTTTAGGATAAGCCTGAAAAATTTAAAGCCAGGTGTGACTTTTACGAGTCGCACCTGGCCCTGTTTGAGATTATCTATTTCCCGACTGCCCCTTGATTCTGTTATGTACTGCTTATTTCTTTTTCTTTATAACCACTACCACGACACCTACCGCTACAATAACAAGCGCTACAACTACAACTTTTAACATCTAATCCCCCCCTTTCTTTTCCCTCCAAATGTCAGGATGATTTATCCACATTTTCCTGTTTGATATATCAGACTTCCTGTCTTTGATCTGATAGAAATTAGGATACCACAGGAATATTTGTTTTTTGATTGAATCTCGTTTCTGTAATATTAAAATCAAACAAGATTGTCCACCCTTTGATAAGGCAAATGCCCTTCAATTAACTCGATAAAATCACCTGGCAGAAAAAGGCTGGATGTTTTCCTCATAGTGACTGCGCCCGACCGCTCCAGCAGTTCTGCAACAAACTGCGAACAAAAATAATGCCTTTTCCAATGCATGGGAATATGAAGTACACAACATAAAACACCCAATCTTGTATACCTGTAGGAATCCTTTTCAGCCAGAAAAAATCTGAGAATGTCCTGTATGTTTTTATAAGCTGCCTCTGTAATCTGAATCCTGTAACAGCAGCTGTGTTTCACACCACGCTTCCTATGTTTCTCCAGTGTTTCGACAGCAAATCCCCGATAATTAAAGCTGTAATATTTCCCCGGCTCTTCCTCCAACGATATAGAAGCGTGAGTATAGCTTCGACCGCACACATAGTAAACCAGACTGGATACACAGTCCGAATATTTTGTCAATAAAATATTTATTTCTTTCATAGGCGTCCCCATTCTGTTTTTCTTTCAGTTTACACCCCTTTTGTTTTTCAATAATTTGAGTATGGTTTGCGAAATATTAAAAAAGAACCGCCTCCTACGACGATTCTTTTCCTTACTATCAATTACATTTCCTATATCAGCAGGTCTTTCCCTTTTCTACACACCTCATAAAGTTCTTCCATTTTATCTTCAATCAAAGGCTGAATCTCTTCCGTTCTTTTTCTGACAAGCATCCGGTACACAAACCAGGATGCAATCCACCCGGCAAACCCTGGAATGGCAAGGAGGATACACAGCATAACAAGCGGAGGCTCCGCCGTCACTGCAAATACGGCGCCTGCCATGCAGGTAGTGCCCACAATGCCAATCAGTATTGCTGCAATCGTTGCAAGGGTCGCTTTCGACTTTTCCAGCCTGTCAATTTCCAGAATACAGCTGTCAAAATTTCTCTGCAGCCTGGTCAGTTCCACCTTATTGCAGATCATCCTGTTCCGCCGGAAATTAAGGGTCGTATAACCTCCTATATGCGCCCGCTCCTGAACCACCTCTGCATTTGGGTCCTCCTCCCATCCGAAACAGGGATAACTGTCCAGATACAAAGAAGCATGTTCCCTCAATATTTCCTTTGTTTTATATTCGTACCCCACATATTCGGATCCGACATTGCTGACTTCTGTCATAAAATCACTCCTCCTGTTCCTTTTCCATTATAATGGAAACCGGGAACCCCACACGGAAAACAGTTCCTTTCCCTTCCGTGCTCTTCACCGTAATCGTTCCTCCGCTCATCTGCAATACACGGAGGATTAACGACAGTCCCAACCCGTTTCCTTCCATTGCATGGGAAGTATCCCCCTGATAAAACTTATCAAACATCCGCTTCATAGTCTGTTCCGACATACCACATCCGGTATCAGATACCTCCACCGTAGTATATTCCTGGTCAGAATACTGGCGTATGCTCACCGTACCGCCTGCATCCGTAAATTTGAACGCATTGGACAAAAGATTATTCCATACCAGTCCTATTAGCTCCCTGTCCGCCTCCACATAAGCACACTCTTCCATATCCGCTTCAAATTCAATCCCTTTCTTTTCCCAGACTGCCTCAAACCCTATGGCACACTCGGCCAACTGGCCGCACAGGTCATACCTCTCGGGCTTCGGCTGTATCTTCTGACTTTCCAGCTTATTGAGTTTTAGAACATTAAAGATCAAGGAGGACAGGCGTTTTGTACTTTCCAGTATGGCATCCGCATACTCCTGCTGTACAGCGTCCAGTTCCGTTCCCTGCAATAGCTGCACATAATTATTAATAGCAGAAAGCGGCGTTTTCATTTCGTGGGACACATTTGCTGCGAAATCATTCTTCAGCGTTTCAATAGAACCAAGCTCCGCCACCATTTTATTAAAATCCATATACAGGGTATCAATATAATCCATATCATTTGGGGCGTGGCGGAGCGGGAGGTATACAGAGAAATCTCCCTCCGCGACCTTCTTCGCGGCAATGCTCAGCCTGCGGATCGGGCGCTCCACCGTCATGTACTTATACAGATTGAGCGCAGACAGGATCGCCGCCGAAACTACAACACAGTAAATAAAATACCATTTCACATAAGGCCCTGAATCGTCCCGAATCAAATGGATACCCCCGTACAAAACAGTGGGCAGCAGCATCAAAGTACCCACAGTAAAAAACAATGCCAGATAAATGGGGAGCTTAAAATAGCTCCGGGATATTCTTGGGTCTGTTGTTTTCCCCCCCTGTTTCATAGGATCACCGCCTTATATCCCAGGCCGCGGATTGTCTTGATCTGTATGTTCTTACAAACAGAAAACTTATCCCTCAGCTTTGTCACATAAACGTCCACCGCACGGAGACCGGTGTCACTTTCTATACCCCAGAACTCATCCAGAAGCTGCGCTCTGGAAAAGGTATGGTTTGGATAAGACAGCAGCTTAAACATAATATTAAATTCACGCACCGTGACGAAAATCTCCTCATCGTCGTACATGACCATCATGGCGTCCGCGTCCAAGATCAATTCACCCACCACCAGCCTCCGGCTTTCCTCAATATTTGCACGCCGAAGAAGCGCCCTGACTCGCATCAGAAGTTCACTCATATCTATAGGCTTAACCATATAGTCATCAATCCCCATATCAAAGCCTTTCTGCTTTGATGCCATATCGTCTCTGGCGCTCATGAATAAAATTGGAATCCGTTTGTTGAGCCTGCGGACATTCTCCGCAAACGCAAACCCGTCCGTCCCTGGCATCATGATGTCAGAAATGATCAGGTCATACAGCGCACCATACATTTCTTCATAGGCACGATCCACCGACAGCATGCCTTTCGCCTGATATCCGCTGTTGTTCAGATAAGCACAGACACTCTGCGTTAATTTTGCGTCATCATCTACCACAAGTATAGAAATCATCTTTCTCTTCCTTTCTTTCCAGACAGGCATTTTTCTGCGCCCCCATTTTCACAATCCGCCAGAAGGGAACGGCTGTCAGACTCATCATAGTTTTCCCTGACCGCACTGCTGATCTCCGTTATTTCTTTTTTCCCTGAACTCAGCCAATGTAAACCCACCTATAGTTCCCTCCTGTATGATTAAAACCGGATTGTCACATTCAGTGCATGATCCCTATCCGACGCTGTCTGGATTGCCTTGTCAATCTCATCAATCGAAAATTCATGGGTAATGACAGATTCCAGATTCCATTTCCTGCTTGCCATCATATCCATCACATCCTTTACATCTTCGGGAAAATATCCGCCGGAACCAATGATGCTTTTCTGTGCGTAAGTCATATGGAGCAAGTCAAGCTGACGCATCGAATTGTTCACTGCCACGGACACAAAGCGGCTCCCTATTTTCCCATGCGCCATAAAATCCTCCAGAATACTCTCATGGCCTGCGGCATCCAGAAAGATGTCCGCATCCGCAGTATCACCCATAAGAGCCGGCGCCGTTTCAAAATATTCCTCTGCTTTTTCCCACACGGATTCTTTTGCTGTATTGCAGGCAGCAAAACCGAGTTCCCCCGCAATATGCAGCCGGTAATCCGATAAGTCACAAATCATTACCTGCTCCACTCCAAAGTATTTAAGAGCAACTGCCGCAGCCAGACCAATGGTCCCGCAGCCAAACACAACTGCCTTTTCTCCCGGCTTCGGCTGTCCCCGCCTGGCTGCCCTGCATCCCACCGTAAAAGGTTCAATCAGGCAGGCCAGCCGGTCTGAAATCTGTTCCGGCACATCATACAGGGAGTAATTCTTTTTCGCCTGCGGCACAAGGATATATTCTGAAAATCCGCCAATAGTTCCCGCCCGACTGGTGTCATTTTTGACATAACGGGGATATGGATAAACTCTTTCCCCTATCTGAAATTCCGTCACATTTTTACCAACTGCCACAACCCTGGATACTGTCTCGTGACCAAATTCCGCTCCAACAGCAATCCTGTGTCCTGTATTCGCTCCATGCTGATAGACCGCCACATCTGTTCCGCAAATACTGGAATAAATATTCTTGATCAAAACATCATTTTCCCCGCATTCCGGCAGGGGAAGTTCTCTCACCTCTATCTGCTCTTTTCCTAAATAAATTGCTGCTTTCATCTTTATTATTCCTCCGTATCAGTACAATTCTATCTGAGAATATCATCTGTTCGTTTTTATTCTGTTTGTATTTTGTTTTAGAATTATTAAAATTAATGCAACCTCGCTCTTTTTTCCAACACACGTTGCTTTTATACCTGGATTATATAAAGATTTTATCAGCAGCCGTCGCAGGGTTCAATCATCAATACAGCAATTCGTGTTGGAATAAAGGAGATTTTTATGAATACAAAGAATAACCAAGGATTTGGTGATATGGATAAGAAATTGAAAGCTAAGACGCTGGAGCTTTTAGAAACAACTGATTTTGAAAAAATTATCGTAAAGTCCTTATGTGAAACTGCCCCCTTTAAAATCCCGCAGCCTAGTCCTCTCTCTGCTCCTTGTACCCTATGGAAAAATGATTCTGTTGTCTGTTCCGCACTTTCCACAGGCCATACATCTATTGGACTCAGACCATAATCTTTCTGCCACCGGTTTCCATTTTGCGGCAGTAAGCACACATTTATCAGAAAACTCTTTTGCGGTCTCCAGATTTTGGTAATCTGTGCTTACAGCACCGCTCTTTTCTACAATTTCTGTCAATCGGCCTGGATTGTCCAGTACCGGACATGGGCGAAGCATGTTGTCATTCCACGGCTGGTTGTCATGGTATCCCATGAATAAGGGTGAGCGGTAAGCCTCTAATAATGTCTTTTCCCGGATATTGGAATCAGAATAATGGATGAAGGCACAGGGTTCAATATCTCCGTTAGCATTAATATGACAGTAGCTCCTTCCACCGGCAATGCAGCCGCCAACATATTCGCCGTCATTCCAGAAATCAACCGTAAATATTGGCTTCGTATGACGGTACTCACGGATCTTGTGATACATCATCTCACGCTGCTTAGCTGTAGCCATCAGTTCAGGTACCGCTCCTTTTCCAACCGGCATATAGGTGAAGAACCATGCAAATTTAGCTCCCAGTTCGATCATATAATCAAAATATTCTTCGCTGCCGATCACTTCTGCATTATTGCTTGTATAGCAGCAGGAAATTCCAAAAGGGAGTTTTTTCTTTTTTAAGATTGACATAGCATTTAAAATTTTTTCATAAGTTCCCTCACCGCGTCTTCCATCTGTCGCCTCTTCAAATCCTTCAATGCTGATGGCCGGCATGAAATTCTGCACGCGGAGCATCTCGTCAGCAAAGGCTTCATCGATCAGGGTTCCATTGGTAAATGTGGAGAACACACAGTCCTGATGTTCCTCACATAACCGGACAATGTCTTTTTTCCGCACCAGCGGTTCCCCTCCCGTAAAAAGATACACATAAGTTCCAAGTTCAACCCCCTGGTTTACAATATCATCCATTTCTTCATAGGTCAGGTTCATATGATTACCATACTCGGCAGCCCAGCATCCGGTACATTTCAGATTGCAGGCACTTGTGGGATCAAGTAAAATTGCCCAGGGCACATTACAGTTATATTTTTCCTTGTTTTCTTTCTGTCTTTGGTACCCCAGCAGACAACCGTTGATGATCAGGTTTTCAAACAGTCTATTCCGAACTCCGGCATCAATATCAGACCACAGGCTCATGACCAGCTTATACCAGTTGCCTTTTTTGTTCCCCATAACTTTATGGATTGCTTCTCTTTCTGATTTCAAAGTATTTTTTCTATCAAATTTGTCAAACCATGCCAGCAATTTGAGCATATTTTTTTCTGGGTCTTTGTCAAGATATCCAAGCGCCGTTTTCAAAGCCAGCGCTTCCACATTTTCTTTTATTGGCATTCTTTTGTCCTCTTTTCTTTTATTATCTTTAGCAAAAGAGACTTCTGAACATTCTGCCCAAAGCCCCTGTGCATTGTTTGTTTTCTTATTTTTTATTTTTCTTCTTAACAACAGCGGCAATAGCGCCTGCTGCTACAGCTACTACAGCTACAACTACGACTTTAAAAGCCATATCTCATTCCTCCTTTGTTTGATATGTGGTCATTGACACGGTACTTCAACAACAATGCCATCATACGCCTTGATTATTTAAAAATCGATTCAATTTTGTTTGAGAAAAATTAATATCTCACTTACAGCAAACAAACCACTGTAATTGTAATGCCTGCCATGACCCGCAAAGACCACAAAATCCCTTTATTAAGTCACTATCCCGCCAACTCCAAATGCACCAGGTCCTGCATGTGTCGAAATAACACAGCCTGTTTGAACCCACCGGACATTTGAATACCCGTTTTCTCCCAAAAATTGTCCGGCTCTTCTCAACGTATCTTTTGACAGTCCTTCTGAATACAACAGGTAGATATCTTCTTTTCCAAATTGATTATTTTTCAGCACATCTTCTAACAGCCTTAAACAAACCGTTCTCATTCGCCCTCTATATTTTTTTGTAGAAACTAAATATCCATTTTTTATTTCAATCATAGGTTTTAAATGTAAAATATTAGCGCCAATATATTGGGCATTGCTCACCCTTCCTCCTGCAAGAAGGTAGTCCAGGTTTTCCGGTATAAAATACATCCGGGCATTTTCTATCCACTTATGAATGGCTCCCACCAATTCATCCAATAATATGTTTGGGTGGGCTTCCAAATATTTTGCTGCCTTTATTACAAGATTGCCCTGACCTGCACTTACCGCTTTTGTATCTATATGGGTAATGCCTGAAATACCCTCACTTCCAATGATTGCATTTTGCCATGTTGCGGTTGTCACCGCCGAATAACACAGATGAAGGATTTTACAATCTGGATTCTGTTGCTTGATCTTCAAATATGCCTCTCGGTATTCCTGCGGATTTGTTCCACTCGTAGATGGAATCTGTCTGGTTTGTTTATAATATTCAAAGATTTCTTTTTGCGGAAAGGCACCATCATTCAGATTTCGTTCCCCCAAAGCCACATGCATCGGTACAATATGTATTTTCAGTTCTCTAACCGTTTTTGCAGGTATATCAGCTCCACTTTCTGTTAAAATAATAATTTTTCTTTGCATCGTCAAACTCCATTCTTAATGTTTATATACTCAGCCTGGCACTTTCTGCATGTTTACATCGTTATTTTCCCCCTATAATAGATACCCCCATTCCGAGATTCGGGGATTGTAATGCAACAACTACATCTACACAAAAAATAGTTATCAGCAGCACAGCAAATACAACTTTCACACAAGGATTAATACGCTCTAATCGAGCACGCATCCATGGCTCAATGAGATATACAGCGAGCATGCCGGCAATTCCAAACATCAATAACCCTCCAACATAAATACGTCCATGAAGATTTAGGAACTTAGAACTATAATCCCACCACCTTGCGTTGAAGATTAACTCTAGTACGTAAGAAGTGACATATTCCAAAAGACCACAAATTACTATGTTTCCAATAAAAAGGAAAATAGGATATTTTTTCAATTTATGTCCAAACAGTACAAGTAGTATAAATCCGAACCCATAAATTGGAACCCATGGGCCATGCAAAACGCCTCGAAGATTCAAAACAATCTCAATCCAGGAGACATTAACATGGGAGCCTTTAAATGCAATCATCTCTAGTAACCAGCCTATTATGCCTCCTGTAAAAAATAAAATTGTCCAATAACAGGTATTGTTCATGATTTTTTTCATTTTGTATCCATCCTTCTTTTGTAGTTCTGTAAGAAGAATAACATTTTATTGTTTTCATTTTACTTGTGTTATGTTTATGTATTATTAATTACTACAATAATGAGAAAAAATAGTCTGAATTGGTTACAAAAAATTATGCCTTAAGGAGAAGGAGGACATGTTAATAGAAGGATCGAACAAAAGATAAATTAAATTAGGAAAGTAGAGAGGTGAGTTCAAGTGAAGGTGAATTAGAATTTCTGGCTGGCCACAAAATATCCTGCGTTTTTTTCGTCAGAACTTAGATGATAATTCCCAAAAAAACAAAGATTATATAGATTTTATATTAAAGGACAGATCTATCCAAGATTTAGAGGCTGCAAATATATGGAATCAGATTAAAATCGAGATGTCTGAAAGACAGTCGGGTTTCGAACTTTTTATTAACATTTATCGCTTTGAACCAAAAAGCCTTGGTCTGCTTTCTGATAAGAACATTACAGACGAAGTAATCTATTACATAAATGCCCAGAAAAAGGAGAATAACGAGGGAAGAAGTGGCAGAAATTCTGTCCTATAATGGAGATTATATTAACCGGGTGTTTAAAAAGCAGACAGGCAGATCAATTCTGAACTATTGTCAGACTGTGTGTATGGAAGAAGCCGCCCGACTGCTTTCTACTACTACGTTAGATGTGCAGACAATTATTAAACAGCTAAGATACGAAAATCGTACACACTTTAACAGGCTGTTTAAAGAATATTTTCAAATGACACCTGGAGAGTATAGGGTACGTCATAGGAAAGCAATGAAATAATCAGAATAGGG
The DNA here is from genome assembly GCA_003148945.1 of Murimonas intestini. Classification (GTDB taxonomy): domain Bacteria; phylum Bacillota; class Clostridia; order Lachnospirales; family Lachnospiraceae; genus Murimonas; species Murimonas intestini. The sequence continues at coordinate 58,947 of QGGY01000008.1, forward strand.
GGGCGGTTAATTCTAGTTTTAACCTCCCCCCTGTCTGAGACTATCTATTTCCCGACTGCCCCTTTTATATCTGTTTATTTTGTTAATATTCCGTCTTAATCTGCTTTGAATATCTCAGCTATTTTCACCATATTCTCGCTGATCTTGATACTCTGCGGACAGACCTTCTCACATTTCCTGCATTTCCTGCACGCATCGGCTTTTATTTCCAGAGTCTCATAGAGCTTTTTGGCCTCTTCCACCCCCTTAGATGCAGTCTGGTTATATGCCTCAAACGTCTTTGGAATATTGATTCCTGCCGGACACGGCATACAATATTCACATTTTGTACAGGATACAAGAGCCATGGTGTCGTAGACCTTCTTAGCCTCAGCCAGCATATCCAGGTCTTTTTCCGTAAGCATGCCCACCGATGAACGGGATGCATAGACCAAATTATCTTCTGTCTGCTGCATATTGCTCATACCGCTGAGCAGAAGGCTGACCTCCGGCCTGTTCCACAGGAAGTCCAGAGCCCATTCTGCCGGCTCCTTCTCTTTTCCAAGCATCTTTCTCACATTATCTGTGGGATTTGCCAGTTTTCCGCCGAGAAGCGGCTCCATAATAACAAGTCCGAGTCCGCGCTTTCCTGCTTCCTCCAGACCTTTTATGGTTGCCTGGTGATCCACATCAATATAGTTCATCTGTATCTGACAGAAATCCCATCCGTCAAATCCGTCCAGGATTTTCATGAATATATCCATCTCATCGTGGAACGAAAATCCTATGTGGCGGATCTTCCCTTCTTCCTTTGCCTTTACAGCCTTGTCCAGCAGATTATACTTCAGGACAGTGTCTTCCCAACGCTCATTATTCAACGCATGGAGCAGATAAAAATCTATGTACTCTGTGTCCAGCTTCTTCAGCTGCTCGTCCAGTGTCCTGTCAAAATCTTCTTCACTTTTATACATCCAGACAGGCGCTTTTGTGGCCAGATATACTTTTTCCCTGTAACCGTCCTGCAGCGCCCTGCCTACCACGATCTCACTCATTCCGTCATGATACGGATAAGCAGTGTCAATATAATTAACCCCCTCATCGATGGCACGGCGCACCATGCTTACCGCCAGCTCTTCATCAATATGGTCCTTGCCGTTTTCATCCTTTACTGTTGGAAAACGCATGCAGCCAAATCCCAGAGCAGACACTTCAAGTCCTGTTTTCCCAAATCTTCTGTACTCCATAAATTTACCTCCTTGATTGATACCACTGCAACCCTTCATTATCTTCACTGTCACAATGATTTTTTCTATATTGGCAACTGTTCTGTAACTTCACAGTTACATTAATTGTATTCTTTCTTACACATATATGCAAGCTGAAAATATATATATGCATAGAAAAAGGTTACAGTTCCGCAAGATGTTTATGTGCTAAATGCGCAAAAAAAGACAGGAATATATCCTGTCTCAATTATTTCAATCGCCCGGCATTTGTCTGCTTCACCCCAACAGATTCTGCAGATCTGCCGCCATCTCTTCAATTGCCTCCGTCTCCACGCAATAATAGACCTTTGCATTTTTCTTCTGCACAGAAACAAGACCGCAGTTAAACAGCACACTCATGTGATGTGACACTGTGGATGTAGATAGTTTAAGACTGTCCGCCAGCTCCAGATTATATTTCGGCTGTTCCTTCAGGGTACACAGTATCTCTAATTTGCTCCTGTCGCCCAGGGCCTTCATTTTCATAACAAGAGAATCCTTTATTGCATCAGGATTCCTGTCCTTCCTGCTGATAAATTCATTCAGCATTCCATGGTACCCCCGTGTGAATGTATCCAGCTGCTGCACAGGAGCGATCAGCGTGGGATGCACTACTCTGTCCGGACCATATCTCTTCTGCATATCCTCTGCATGTGCCTCTGTATAATCACGATAGCGTTTCAGCACCTCCGCATACGGCCTCCTGACAACATATACCGCCTGCTCATAAGCAGGTATGTTGGCGCTGATACACTCAAACAACACTTCCAGCCAGTACTTGGGCCTGCTCATAAACTCCATAAAATGCCATTTCATCTCTTCCGTAATATCCTGCTTCTGCAGAAAATCTATTATTTCACTGCTGCCCTCCAATACCGGCATCTTTTCCTTATCCGGCAGCCTTGTGCTCTGCCTGTTTTCCAGCATAAAGGCAATCAGGCTTCTGACTTCGAGATCAGAGACCCCTCCAAAGTCATCTATCCATTCCCTGTTTTCTACCAAAATCTTAAGTGCCAACGCAAAAAAGTCCTCCTGCGCATTAAAGAAGAACTCTTTTCCTTCTATTACTACCATATTTTTTTTAAAATACCGGAGGTATCTCTTAATAATGCTGAAATGCTTCTGATAAAATGCTTCACCATTTATCCCTAAACCGTTCAGCTCAGCGATAATCCTGTCTTTTGCATTAAATTTTTTGCTGCTGCAATAAAGAAGCACACCCGTCTCGAACAACGGGTCCAATTCATCACTAATAACTATGCCCATAAATTTTTCCTCCTTGCCCCTTTTCCGATAATGGTTATAACAAATCCATTATAGCAGATAACTTGTATATTGCAAAGAGCATTCTGGACATTACATTGCAAATGATAACTACATGTGTTACTGTTTGTTCCTGAATTCATTAGCTGACATCCCTGCCTGCTTTTTAAATACCCTGGAGAAATGTGCCACATCCAGGAAACCCACCATTTCCGCCACATCACTTACCCTCAGGGAAGGGTCCATAAGCAGGAGCTTGGCCTGGCTGATCCTGATCTGGTTGAGAAGGTCAGAAAAACTTTTTCCTGTATGCTTGTTTAAAAGTTTGCTCAGATGCCACTGGCTTACATATGTATTTTCAGCCACGTCATTGAGGGTTATCTTATTTTTATAATTTTCCTCCATATACTGGAGTGCATTCTTGACAATAAAGCTCCCTGCTTTTCCTTCTTCTTCATGCTCCTCCTCCGGTGCATCCCCCCGCTGCTTCTTAAGCTTTGCGACCATAGTCTCCACTGCTTCTTCTATCTCGCTCATGTTGGACGGCTTTAAGAGGAATCTGGTGACCCCAAGGCGTATGGCTGTCTGGGCATAGTCAAAATCTCTGTAGCCTGTGAGGATACAGATCATCATATCCGGGAACTCCACCTTCAGTGCAGCTATCATCTTCAGCCCGTCCCGTCCCGGCATAGCTATATCTGAAAAGATAATATCCGGTTTATTGACACGGATCTTCTCCAGTCCCTCATTCCCGTCGCTGGCTGTATCCACAACAGTGCACCCGTATTTCTCCCAGGGCACTACCTTGGATATCCCCTCCACTATAATTGGCTCATCATCAATTATCATAACCTTGTACATACGTACCTCCCACATTTAAACCCAAATCCCGGGTTCAGTATACAGACCGGCAGCTATTCAGAATTACTGTGCACATATTTTTGATTACAGCGCATATGTTTTTGAACAACCGGACGGGGCATTGCATTTATGCAACACCCCTGTCACGTCTAAATCATTATAACACAGGCAAATGCCTTTTGTCAGCCTTTAACAGCGCCTGCTGTCATCCCTTTGATGATATATTTCTGAAGGAAGATATATACAATGATGACAGGAACTACGATCAGTGTCACTGTAGCTGCCATAAGCCCGTAATTCGTTCCCTGCTGGGCCGTGATCATATTCAGAAGGGCTGTGATCGAATACTGTTTCGGTGTCCTTAAGAAAAAGCTCTGTGTAAACAGGTCATTGTAGCTCCACAGGAATGAGAAGATCATAACTGTTGCAAATGACGGCTTTGTCAGCGGAACTATAACCTGGAAGAATATCCTGAACGGTCCGCAGCCTTCCATAAACGCCGCCTCTTCCAATTCTATGGGCAGGCCCTTCATATATCCTGTAAGGATAACGATGGCGAATGAAAGGTTGCCCGCGATCAGCGGCAGTATGACAGAAACAAGCGAGAGCCACAGGCTGGAGGTATTTACGATACCCCAGGAAGCCTCCATGGCAAATACGGGAATTATAGTTGCAAAAACCGGGAACATCATCCCTGCCAAAACAGCAGTCATCATTACGTTTTTCAGCTTAAAATGATATCTGACCAGTGCAAAGGATGCCATGCCTGCAAACAGGACAACCGCCACGGCTACAATACCTGAGATTACAATACTGTTCCTGTAGGCTCCCAGGATGCCTATCCTTTCAAATGCCTGTTTGTAATTTGACAGTGTAAACAGGTCCCCTGTGGGAATCGCAAAGGAATTGGATACAATTTCATTCCTGTTTTTGAAGGAATTCAGAATTATCCAGAAGATCGGATAAATCGTTGTAAGTGCCCAGGCGGAAAGGATCACATAGATCACGCCTGTTGACAGGGATATATGTTTTTTCTTTTTCATTTTCCTCTCCCCCTTAATAATCTTTCTCTTTAAATATTGTATTTACTATCTTGGACACTATGACTCCCAGTATAACGATGACGATGGCAATGGTAGAAGCATAGTCAATATCCCCTGTGATCATAGTCTGATGGTACATATATGTGCCTGTCAGCCACGTAGCCCCGTTTGGCATTCCTGACCTGAACATGATCCATGGCAAGTCAAATACTTTCAGCGCTCCTGTGACAGCCAGAACCAAGCAGGTACAGATCACATTGTGCAAAAGAGGAAGCGTAATATATCTAACTCTTTGGAATTTCGATGCACCGTCTATAGATGATGCTTCATAAAGTTCCTCTGAGATATTGTTCAAACCTGTGATTAATATGACAAAGTAGAACCCTACGTACTGCCACATTACCGGAAGCATCATTGTAAATAATGCATAAGATTTATCTTTCCAGTCAATCAGCTTTGTAGCCCCGAAAAGCTCTGCAAACTGGTTGACCATACCTTTGTTGTATAAGAAGATCAGGTTAAATAAGAGTCCTAAAGCCGTAGCTGAGATAACGATAGGGAAGAAATAAACTGTACGGAAGAATTTAGCTCCTCTTTTTATATTGTCTACAAGCAGTGCCAGAATGATGGCGACACCCACCTGGCCTACGATTGTCACAACCATCATAATAAGTGTGTTGACGATCGCCGTCCTCATGGCTTTATCCTGGAAAAGCTTAACGTAATTGGAATACCACGGAGAATTCAGCCCTTTACTTGCATGTGCCAGGCCGGTTATGGACTGGAAACTGTTATATATATTCATCAGAAACGGATAATACAGATATACTGCCATAAACAGAAATGCCGGAAAGAGAAAAATCCACAGCGGCTTTTTATTTTTATAAATATTTGCACCCATTGTTCCACCCTCTTCATATTAAGGCCGGAGACTCAAGATTTTGCCTCCGGCCTTTTTTCTCTGATTAAAATAATTATACTGAGCTGTAGTTTACTGAGCAGCCTTTTCAGCCATCAGGTCAAGACTCTGCTGTACTGCATCTTCCGGTGTCACATCACCTGAAACGATAGCCGGCATTCCTGTGTCAAACATCGGAGTCCTGCAGTCCTGTGGAACAAGATCCTGTACAACTGCTGTAAAGGATGTTACGCCTGCCATCATTTCCATAGACTTTAACTGCAGTGAATTGAACTGTGATTTGTCAACATCAGGAGCAGCTTTTAATGCAGATGCTGTATGCTGTGCAAATCTGGCTACCATAGCGTCACTTGTCATATAGTTAACAAATTCTACAACCGCTGCCTGTTTTTCTTCATCTTCCCATGCATTTCTGGAGATAAAATATCCTTCTGAAAGGCCGCCCAGCACATCTGTTGCTTTTCTACCGTCTTTTGCCGGGAAATATGTTACTGCAAATTTATCAAGTCTCTCTGTATCCAGTGTGGACGGATCTTCCGGATCTGACTGGCAGTTAGTTGCAAGGCCGTTTACTCTCCAGGAACCGTCAACAAGGAATGCTGCCTTATCTTCCATAAACAGCTGGATTGTCTCTTCATCCAATGCTGAGAGTGTATTTTCAGGGAAATATCCTTTATCATAGAGATCCTTTATATCATTGAGTCCGGCTACCCATGCTTTTCCTGCCTCATCATCCACTGTCTCTGGTACATTCAGATGCGTTTCAGGTGTGTCATTGTTGAAAATTGAATACTCCCACCAGTAATGAGGTACGCTGCCAAGAGCTGCTGCTATAGGTGAGTATCCTTTTTCCTTGATTGTCTCACAGTCTGCCAGGAACTGCTCCCATGTATAATCCGGTCCCGGAACATCTATTCCGCAGTCTGCAAGTACTGTTGTATTTACAAACAATGCTTCCCAGTATCCGTTTACAGGAACAGAGTAGTTCTTGCCGTCAACCGGTGATGCACCCATACGTCCGTCATCCATATTTGACGCATATTCCGGATATTTCTCACGGATCTCGTCAATTGACATTACCTTGCCTGCCTCAACAAACTCATTTGAATCCACCCCATTGAAGTAGAAAAGTACATCTGATTCAGATCCTGTCTGGAAGTCAGCTGACACACGTGCTTTGAAAGCCTCATTAGCTGTACCGGACATATCGTTGATCGTATTGCCTGTAGCCTCTTCATAAGCTTTAACTGCATCCTGGAAATTCTTAACGTTTCCGTCTTCGCCTGCGAATGTTGTTGTTACATTCAGCTCTACAGGATTCTCAGCTTTTGTAAGCATTGATGTATCAAATTCCTCTGTCCCTGCTGCCTCAACTGTTCCCATTCCTGCTGATGCAGACCCAGCGATCATTGTTGCTGCCATTACTGTGCTTAATAATGCACTGACTACTTTTTTCTTCATTTCATTACCTCCCGGATTTTTTATATATTTTGTATACCTTGTGATTATATTATCGCGCATCCGCAGGCAATTTTGAATAACCCGTTCTGCCATTTGTTGTATTTTATTGTTCTTTTTGCCCCCTCTTAATAACAAGTCTTGCCCTGATCCGGTTTTCCCCGGCAGATCTGATGGTCAGGCCGCAGTCGGGGCCATACAGGATGCGCAGTCTCTGATTCACATTTGCGATTCCCAGGTTGCCTGATGACTCCTTACTGGTGTCATAATCAGGATCCAGCAGCCGCTCTATCTTCTCCTCATTTTCTTTTATCAGTGTCCCGCTGTTCTCAATATACAGGTAGAGGTAATTTTCCTCCATCTCTCCTGTGATCCTGACAATTCCTGAACCATTTGGCACGATTCCGTGCTCTATGGCATTTTCTATTACAGGCTGGAGAATAAGCCTGGGTACATAGCATTCCATCATATCCTCATCCAGCTCTTTCTCAATCGTCAGCCTCTTGCCCAGCCTCTCTTTTGTAATGTACAGGTACGCATCCACATATATCATCTCCTCTGAAAGCAGCACCTCGGGCCTTTTATGCCTGTCCATGGCCGCATCCATAAGGGTGGAGAGTGATTCTATCATCTTTGATACCTTGATATTTCCTTCCAGCCTTGCCTCCCAATTGATGATCTCCAGCGTATTATTCATGAAATGAGGATTAATGTGGGACTGCAGTGCCATGATCTTAGCATCGCGCAGCGCCAGCTCTTCTTCATATATATGATCAAACTGATACTTCAGGGTACTTGACATCTGGTTGAAGGATTCTGTAAGTGATATGAATTCTGTGGAACCAGGCTCGTCTTCCAGCTGGTACCCCAGATTCCCGGCCTTTATCTGGTCACCTGCCCTCACCAGTCCCTGGATAGGCACTGCGATCTGGGTGTTCAGCAGCCGCATAAGCAGCAGCATGAGGGGAATAAGGAATAACAGCATCCCCAGAAGCACGTACTGGTAACCGAAAAATGAGGACAGGGCTGTGGACTTGTCAGCCAGCATCACTGTGGAAAGCCTGTAATCACTTCCCCGCATAGAGTGGTAGACATAAAGGCCTTCACCGCTCCACTCGTAGCCTGACTTTTTGTCAGAGAGGTACCCCTGCTCTTCTTCATCTAATTCCCTCCCCTGGAGAGTGATCATTTCATCCTGAAGCATAATGGTGAGCGCTGACCCTAAGGGGAAGCTTGTCAGAGTACTGAAGCAGTAAGACATATTGATCCTCATTACCAGGGCTCCGATAGGCTCAAATCTGGAATCTATCAGATTCCTCACAAGATACAGCCGGCCGTTTACATATTTAAAAGCCACGGCTGTATCCAGCTCCCTGGCAGTTTCATAAATCTCTTCATGGTCATTTTTCCAATAGCTGTCGATCTGAGAGTAGCCCCCTCCTGCCCGGAGATTAAAAATACTTGTATTATGTTTTTCAGGATTGTCATAATACCAGAAAACAGTATCCATAAAACAGATATTTGACTGGTACTGAGCAGATATATATTCCCTCGTCACCTGCATGATTCCTGTCCACCTGCTGCTCTCCCAGTCTCCTTCCCCTTTATAGACAGTATCCCTGTATTTAAAGGCATTTTCTATCTCTTTGTCATAAGAAGCTTTTTTAGAATCCTTTACCGCATTGTTCAGCCTCTCCACACATATCTGGTCGTTAAAGGCCAGCTGGGCCTCCAGGCTCTGCGCCTTATTATCCGACCTGTTGCTCAGGATATAATATCCCATCCCCCCGATCACCAATACAAATGGCAGGAGCCAGCACATCAGTACAATGCCTATCATCCTCCCTCTGATGGAGTACATCTTTCTGTTTTCTCTTCTTCTCATATGAAATCCTCCCGCACCGCTCTTTCCCTTATACATTCCTTATATTTCTTATATACTATATATACGGCTGAATCCATTCTAGCATAGAATCCCCTGAATGGGCATAGCAATATTTTCTTATACCAAAAAGGAGAAGTGCCTGTAATCTATGATCTGACTTTTATCAGACAGATAGACCGTCACTTCTCCTTAAATCACCTATTTTTTATGAAGATCAAAGACTTAAAAACTCTTCAAATATCTCACACAGCCTGGCTGCGTCCTTTTTATCCGGCATCTCACAGAAGATACGCAGCAGCGGTTCCGTTCCTGAGAATCTTGCAATGATCCATCCGCTGTTATTGAAGTATACTTTACACCCATCCAGATATGAGACCTTTTCAATGGTAAAATCCATCTGAGGCAGAAGCTTATCTTCCATCAGTGTCTTATGGATCTCTTTCTTCCTCTCCTCAGTAAATTTATAATCTCTCTCTTCCATGAAGATAGCGCCGTATTCTTTCTCGATGTCCTCAGCTATCTGGGACAGCTTCTTGCCGGTCACTGCTATCATCTCGATCAAAAGAGCAGCCGCATAGATGCCGTCTTTGCCGTGGATGTGCCCGCGGACAGTCAGTCCTCCTGAAGATTCTCCGCCTATCACGGCATTTGTCTCCTGCATCTTGGAGGAGATATATTTAAATCCAACCGGGACCTCATAGCATTGCTCCCCAAAGCTCTCAGCAACCTTATCCAGCATATGTGTCGTGGCTACGTTGCGGACACACGGCCCTCTCCAGCCTTTATATTTAACAAGATAATAATACAGCAGCACCAGGATGTCATTTGGATGAAGGAATCTTCCCTTATCATCAATGACTCCGATCCTGTCCGCATCACCGTCTGTGGCTATGCCAATGTCACAGCCCCGGTCCAGCACATAATTCTGCAGTGAGCGGAGTGTCTGGGCATTGGGAGCCGGAAGCTTTCCGCCAAACAGTGTGTCATGTCTCTCGTGGATAGTCTCCACCTCACACCTGGCTATGGAGAGGATGGTCTTCAGAGAAGTCTGGCTGACGCCGTACATGGGATCAAGGGCGATCCTGAGGCCTTTTTCCCTGATCACATCCATATTCACAGCCTGAATAATATTATCGATATACTCATTCAGAGGATTGAACTCAATGACAAGCTTTTCGGCAACAGCTCTTTCATATGGCATGATCTCAATTTTCCCGCCCTCTGCCACACTCTGCTCTACCTCAGCTATATACTGTTCGATCTCCTTTGTCTGCTCTTCGTTGGCATCTCTGCCGCCCCGGGTAAAGACCTTGATACCGTTGTAAATAGCCGGATTATGGCTGGCTGTCACCATCATGCCGTAAGGCAGCTCATGAGCCATCACATAATACATGATGAGAGGTGTGGGAGATGAACGGTTCACGAACCAGCAGGTAATATTCTCAGCTGCAAATACTTCACATGCCCACATAACTGCTTCTTTTGAAAGAAAGCGTCTGTCATATCCGATACAGATACCCTTGTGGTCCACGTCCTCATTCTTCATTTTCACAGCCAGAGCCTTTGACAGCTTCTGGATATTCTCTCTTGTAAACTCATCTCCGATGACGGCCCTCCAGCCGCCCGTACCAAACTTAATCATTTTATTCGCTCCTTTATCCCATTATTATACGGACCTGATGCTTCGTTCCCGCTTCACAGGCAGGTATCCTGTCTGTTTTCTGTCCGTCCAGATAATACTCTTTGACACCCTTCATCACATGGTCAGGATTCTCCACCTGGATCTCGTAGAGCGCCCCTCTCCATACCCTCTGCATCCTGAAGCCGTCCCATTCTCCAGGAATACACGGATCGATCTCAAGACTGTCGATCTGGGGCCGCACACCGAGGATATATCTGGTAGCCGAGAAGTAAGCCCAGCCTCCCGTGCCTGTCATAAACGGATGCCTTGCCCTGCCAAATGCCGTGTGATCCTTGCCCACGATGAACTGGCAGTAGGAATAGGGCTCTGACTCTCTTATCTCGATCATGTCATTTTGATTATACGGGCTTAGTGCATCGTAAAATTTCATGGCCCTGTCTCCCCTGCCCAGGCGGCACTCCGCAGCCCACGCCCATGGGTTCGGATGGCTGAATATAGATGCATTTTCCTTCAGCCCCGGGTATACTCTTGTAACAAATCCTATATCATCATCCGGCTTTGTGTAGGCCGGGCCGTTGAGCATTATCCCATACGGTGAGTACAGATATTTATCCACGCTGTCCATTGCCTTCCTTCCCTTTTCAGGTGAAGCTGCCCCTGACAGGACTGCCCAGGCATTAGACTCCAGATGGATCTTTCCTTCCTCATCCGCCATGGTCCCTATCCGCTTTCCATTTTTTGTTACCCCGCGGATAAACCATTCTTCATCCCACAGCTTTGTGTCACAGACTTCTTTCACTCCGGCAGCCATGGCTTCATATTTCTCAATGTCCTCCCGGCAGCCCCTGTATCTGGCCAGCTCCAGGAAGTTCACAATTGCCCAGTAGTGAAGGAAGGACACCATTGCGCTCTCTCCCCCGCCCAGGTTCAGGCAGTCATTCCAGTCTGCGCGAAGTCCCTTGCATATGCCGTCCTCTCCTACCTGGCGGGCAGAGAAGTCAAGGATTTTCTTCATATGCTCATACACAGTTCCCTCTCCCTTATCAGCATATCCGTATACCTCATCCAGGAAAGAGAAATCCCCTGTCTCTTTTACATATTCCGTGATGGCGCTCACCAGCCACAGGGCATCGTCGGAGCAGGCATCATCCAGCCCGTGCACTACGTCCGCCCTGCTTGGCGTGGGCACTACAGTGGGGGATTTGAACGGCTTTACCTCAGTGTCCGGATCAAACCACTCAGGCTGGAAGAGATGCAGCCCGTAGCCCTCAGATACAAGCCCCCGGAGCAGCTCTACGATCCTCTGTCTGCATTTTTCAGGATTTGAATGGGGGATGGTCATAGCATCCTGGGCTGTATCCCTGTAGCCCAGTCCTGTACGTCCTCCCACCTCTATAAAGGATGCGAACCTGGAGAACATGACATTAATCTCTGCCTGGTACAAGGTCCATGTATTGATCAGTGTATTCATCCCCTCATTAGGAGTCTCGATCTGCAGCTTTTCAAACTTCCTGTCCCAGAATTTTCTCAATTCCTCATATGCGGCATCCACACGGGCCATATCGCTGTACTTCTCCCGCGCTTTTATTCCCTCTTCCCGTCTTCCCTCTCCCAGGATAAAGACAAACCTGACTTCCTCCTGAGGTTTAAGCACAAACTGCTTCTGAAGGGCTCCGCAGTGGTTATTTCCCTTCTCAGATCCGCCTTTGCAGCTTCCCTGCTCTACAGCGATGGGATTATCCTCTGTCCTGTATGGGCCGATAAATCTGTCCCTGAGACATTCAAAGCTGTCAGGTTCGAAGCTGGCTGTAAAATACTGGAACCCGAACTCTTCATAGAACAGGTCATGTTCGATCACGCCGTTTTCATAGGAGGAGCCTGCAGCATACATGCTCATCTGGAAGTTCTGGTTATCCATCTCAATATGATGGAATGAGAATTCACAATAGGAGAATGCGCTTATCGTCCTCTCCTTATCATCTGTATTTTTTATCCTCACGTCCCAAAGCTCCGCATTTTCCCCAATAGGCACCAGCAGTGTCTGGGATGCCTGAATCTTATCATACTCACACTCATAAACTGTATATGACATGCCGTGGCGGCATGAATATCTGGCCTTGTCCAGGGGCTTTCCCACCGGCTGCCAGGAAATGCTCCAATAATCCCCGCTCTTGTCGTCCCTCAGATACACATAATGCCCCGGCCTGTCCATAGGCACTGAATTTGCACGGAACCTGGTTACCCTGTGGTACTGAGGCGTCTTGTAAAACATATAGCCCCCTGCTGTATGGTTCACTACGGCACACATATTTTCCACTCCGATATAATTCGTCCAGGATACCGGCAGATCTACTCTGTCAATGACATATTCCCTTCTGTCGTTGTCAAAATGTCCGTATTTCATTCCTTCTCCTCCTTTTGCTCTTATAGCTTAACACTATTATAAACTCCTGCCTTCACCTTAGGAATAGCCGTTTCTGTTAATATTTGTTCAAACTTGGTAACTAATTAAAAAACGCCGCACCATCATTTATTATCATGATGGTGCGGCGCCCCGCTCTGTATTTAACTGTAAGCTGTCATCCTCCGATGATCTTCAGGATGTTCCTGTAAATAAATGCTTTCTCTTCCTCCATGGAGAGCTCCTCCGCCCCCAGCCCGTTGTCCAGGTAGTACCAGAAAGCCAGCACCTGGGAGAAGAGGGCATTTGCTGTACAGTGAAGAGGCAGTTCACATGATGATGCTCCTTCCTTGACAGCCTGGTCCCGGAATTCTCTTATGAATTTCTCTACCTCGTCCTGGTATACATTACATTTTACAAACTTCTCCATGAGCTCCTGTCTCATGACTATAGCCTGCATGTGGAAGCACAGATACTGCATCCAGTTGCTTCTGCTGCCGTAATTGGCCTCAATATTGTTAAGCAGTGTATATATTTTATCATGGAGATTGTCCTTTTCCCCTATGCCATGCACCAGAACCTGTATCTCTCTCTGTATGTGATAGAGAAGGGCTTTTGCGATTATTTCTTCCTTGCTGCTGAAATAATCATACGCCGTTCCCTTTCCGATACCTGCTTTTTTCGTGATATCCAGGACGGTGATATCATTCAGGTCCATTCCCTGGCTGATCAGCTCACCTACAGCATCATACATGGAGATGACCTTAGGAGATGAGAGGTTAAAAAAATCCTGCAGTTCTTTTTCCAGCATATCAGATCTCCTCCTCTGTCATATCCTTTTTCCTGTTGAATATATCATAAATACACGGCACAACAAAAAGAGTCAGAAGCGTTCCGTAAATCAAGCCGCCTATAGTTACGATCGCCATAGGCTGCATCATATCTGCCCCCATTCCCATTCCGGCAGCCATAGTTGAAAGTCCCAGCACTGTAGTCATAGCTGTCATAATGATGGGGCGCAGCCTTGTCCTGCCCGCTTCCGCAAGCGCCGCCCTCTTTTCCATCCCTTCACGGCGCAGCTGGTTCGTATAGTCTACCAGCACGATACCGTTATTTACAATAATACCTGAGAGCATGACAAATCCGATCATGGCGATGACGCTCACAGGGCTGCCCGTAATATAAAGGCCGAAAAGTCCACCCGTGAATGCCAGCGGTATGGTGAACATGATGATAAAAGGTGACAGCAGTGACTGGAACTGGGCAACCATGATCAGATACATGAACACAACCGCCAGGCCGAGCATCTTGAATACTTCGCCCATAGCCTCATTTATTGTCTCATCCTCTCCCGCCATCTCTACGGAATATCCCTTGGGGACATCATAATTCTTCAGCTCTTTTTCAATCTCAGCTGAAACAAGCCCTATGTTGTGGTCTTTGTCGATCTCGCCTGTCACTGTCAGATAACGTGTCTGGGCCTCCCTGCGTATTGACGTAAGCCCTTCCTTATCCTCAAATGTGACGATCTCACTAAGCGGCACGTCTTTTTCTTTGCCCCCGGCATCTTTCCCTGTAATAGTTAATTTTTTAATGTCTTCTCTTGTGAGCTCCTTATCAGTTCCGTTTACAACCATGACAGAGTAATCTTTAGCATCCGCCGCCAGAGTGGTGGCTGATCTTGCATCAGCAAGCTTGCCCTGAAGGAGCTGGTAAACCTGGGCTGTCGTCAGCTGATATTTCATAGCTTTATCCTTATCAACCTTAAGCCTCAGCTCCATCTCTTTTTCTTCCACACCATCTGAGACATTTGCCACGCCTTCTGTATTTCCTACAATAGCTGCCACATCAGCTGCTATTTCCTGAAGCTTGTCAAGCTCACGTCCTTTGATCTTAACTGAGATCCCGGAGCCGCCCAGGGCAGACATATCCATATTTGAAGTCTGGACATTTACCGTACATGCCAGGTCCTCTGTCTTCTCCAGAATCGCCTCTGTGATCTCATCATTAGTGAGTTTTTTATCTTCTTTGAGCAGCACATACATGGTGGCTTCATTATCGCTGGAGCTGCCGCCCATCATGCTGCCTCCGCTGCCGCCTGCCATGACGCCGATATCTGTCACATCTTCAATGGTGAGAATACGCTCCATGACCTGATCAGCCATTTTCCCTGTATCCTCAAGTGTAGCTTCTTTGCCCAGCTCTATTCCCACAGATACCTGCGTACTCTCCATTTCCGGCATGAAGGCTGTTCCTCTTGAGACAGCCAGCACACCGCTCACTACAAGCAGCGCCACTGCCGCCAGAAGGACAACAGCTTTAAATCTGAGAGCCAGGGTAATGAGATGTCCGCAGCCATTCTGCAGCTTTTCAAAAAATCTGCTCTTCTTTTCAGCTGTCTTTTTCAGGAGTCCCGCACCCATCATAGGGACAAGCGTCAGCGCGATCAGAAGGCTGGCCAGCAGTGAGTAGGCGATTGTAAGACCCATATCTACAAACAGCTGTCTTGTGATCCCTTCCGTGAATATGATAGGCGCAAATACGCAGATCGTAGTCAGCGTGGAGGCAGCTATGGCTCCTGACACCTGCCTGGCCCCTTCTACCGCCGCCTTCCTGGCCGACATTCCCTGGTTCCTGAGCCTGAATATATTTTCAATTACTACGATTGAGTTATCTACCAGCATTCCTATTCCAAGAGCCAGCCCTGACAGAGAGATAATGTTCAGGCTGATCCCGCTGAAATACATGAGCACAAGCGCCGTCATGATACTGATCGGAATGGAGAAGGCGATTACTATCGTGGGCCTGATGCTCTTCAGGAACAGCAGCAGGACTATAACTGCCAGCGCCGCACCAAAAAGCATATTCTGGAGCACGGAGCTCACCACCATATCGATATAGACTCCCTGGTCCATCAGGGTGATAATATGTGTGTTATCCTGCTCCTCCATAATTTCCTGGAATCTGGCCTTGATCCTCTTAGATACATCGCCAGTGGAATATCCTGACTGCTTCTGCATAGTAAAGAGTATGCCTGCATTTCCATTTATCTTGGCATAAACCTCGCCGCTGTTATCTGTCACAGTTACATCTGCCACATCCTCCAGCCTCACAGGGTTAACCCCGTCCATATGCATGTCCAGAAGCTC
This sequence comes from Murimonas intestini, assembly GCA_003148945.1. Classification (GTDB taxonomy): domain Bacteria; phylum Bacillota; class Clostridia; order Lachnospirales; family Lachnospiraceae; genus Murimonas; species Murimonas intestini. The sequence goes on from QGGY01000008.1 coordinate 74,812, forward strand.
CAGATTCTTAAGCTCCTCTGCATCTGCCAGCTTGTCTCCCACACGCACCAGATAATCGATGCCCTCTTCTGTCACATAGCCTGCGGGCATGCTGAAGTTCTGGGCCGCAAGGATCCCTTTTACCATATCCGCCGTGACGATATCTGTCAGGTCGGCGCTGTCATATGCTGTCTCCTTCTGGCTTTTCAGCTGTTCCTCTGCTGCGTCCAGTTCTTTTTCACCTGTCTCCAGCTTGACTTTTGTAGTTGCCATCTGGATAGACGCCGACACCTGCTGCTTATTCAGCTCTGCCACTGCCTGGGACACAGTTGATTTCCCTGATGCTATCTGGGATTTTGCGCCCTCCAGCTGCGCCTTGGCTGTATTTAACTGCTGCCTTCCTGCTTCCAGTTGGGCCTTTCCCGCTGCGATCTGCTCTCTGCCCTTATCGATCTCAGCCTGCTGCTCCGGAATCTTCTCCACGGCCTCCGCAAGCTTTTCTTTCCCCTTTGTAAGCTCAGTCCTGGCCGCTTCCAGCTCTGCTTTCTTATCCGCTATCTGGCTTTCATCGATCCCAAACTCCAAAAGGCCGGCCTGTATAGCTGCTATCCCCGCATCTGCCTGGGCGATCTGGGCCTGCAGCTGGGCGATATCGGCAGTCTGTCCCGGGTTGATATCCGGCATTTCCGGTACCGCAGGCATCTGCTGTGTGCCCTCCGTACTCTTCTCTGTATTACCTTCTGTGTTTCCCTCTGTGCTTCCTTCCGCCGGACTCTCTGTCATGGCCGCCGCACTGGCTGCAGAAAATCCCCCCGGAGCGTCTGCTCCCTGGGCTGAAGCATTCACAAATACAGACTGGCCGCCACTATAGCCCGATGTCATTGACATATCCGCCGCAGATGAAGTCTGGGCTTCCGGAGTTCCTTCTGTCAAAGGCTGCTGGATCTCCGGTGCTGCCTCTGTACTGTCAGGCTGAGGCGGTACCTCTATACTGCTGGGCTGGGGCAGGGCTTCTGTGCTGTCAGGCTGAAGCGTGGCTTCTGTGGCTGCCCCCGCATCAGTACTGCCTGTCTCCGGCGCTCCTGTCCCCGCATCAGGGCTTCCTGTCTCCGGCGCCCCCGTCTCCGCATCAGAGCTGCCAGTCTCCGGAGGCTGGGGCTGGCTGCCCGCTCCAAGTGCATCAAGTGTGCTCTGTGCCGCATCCCTGGCCTGACGCAGGGCACTCAACTGGCCCGGCGCCTGCTCCAGCATCTCTATGGCTGCATTTAGCTGGGCCTCCTGTGCGTTCAGCTCCTCCAGCTGGCCCGGAAGTGCATCCAGCTGCTTTTGTCCTTCATCCAGTACACTTTCCTGGCTTGTCAGAAGCCGTTCAGATGTCTCCAGCTCCTGAAGCTTTTCTGCTATTGTCTGCAGGCTGGAATCTATCTGTACTTCATTCTTAATAAGCTCAGCCTGGCCGGTACTGATCTGTCCCTGGGCGCTGGAGGTACCTGATACAAGCGCATTTTCTCCCTCCTCAAGCTGTTCTTTTCCCTCTTCGAGCCCTTTTCTCGCCTCACTCATCTCTTCCTCGGCGTCAGCAAATTTCCTGTCCAGAGATTCTGTGATCTGGCGGTTTACTTCATCAATCTTCTCCTGACGTATCACTACCCGGATCTGCTCCTCCACATTGCCTGAGGGTGTCACAGAGGCTACGCCCTCTATACTTTCCAGTTCCGGAAGTATCTTCCCCTCCACAAAATCTGTCAGCTCCGCGCTAGTCATATCGCCGGCTTCAAGGGCCGCCACCATAACAGGCATCATATCAGGATTCAGTTTCATGATAATGGGACTGCCTATAGTATCGTCCCAGTAACCCTTGATCTGATCCAGGCTCTCCCTCATCTCGATCGTGACAGCATCCATATTGGCAGACTGGGCAAATTCCAGGATTACCGTGGACATATTTTCACTTGATACAGAAGTTACATTTTCAATATTGCTGATCGTAGCCATCGCCTGCTCCACAGGCCTGGTGACTACTGTCTCCACCTCTTCCGGGCTGGCGCCCGGGTAGGTAGTCATGACAAGTGCATAGGGCAGCGTCATGTCCGGCAGCAGATCCGTCTTCATGCTGGTAAATGACACGATCCCAAGGATCAGCACCAGCACCACACCCACCACAACCGTATATGGACGCTTTACACTGAATTTTGATATCATAATTCTTCTCCTCTATTATTTCCGTCCGACCGGTCGGTCGGATGATTTTAAAAAGTAAAGCGGACTGCACCGCTTTACTTTGACTTATATTAATTCTCAGAGTCTGAAACCCCGGATGCACATTCGGGTTTGATCTTCTGTTCGATCACTTCCCATATTTCTTCCCTTCCCTGCTTAGTCTCAGCTGAGAATGGAATTACTGCAGTGCCCGGCTTTACATCAAGACCATTTTTTACCATCTTGATATGTTTTTGGATCTGGCTTCTCTTGATCTTATCCATTTTAGTGGCAATAATGATCGGCTCATATCCATTGTACAAGATCCAGTCATACATCATTTTATCATTTGCCGAAGGCTCATGGCGTATATCTATCAGAAGAAATACTGCCTTCAGCTGCTCTGAACCGTGCAGATACCGCTCGATCAGCTTTCCCCACTGATCCTTGGCCGCCTGTGACACCTTTGCATATCCATAGCCCGGCAGATCCACCAGATACAATTCATCATTTATATTGTAGAAATTTATTGTCTGTGTCTTACCTGGCTGTGCGCTGGTCCTGGCCAGCGATTTCCGGTTCATAAGCGCATTGATCAGTGATGATTTTCCTACATTTGACTTTCCTGCAAAAGCGACTTCCATCTTTTCATTCCTGGGAAGCACGCTTGTAATGCCGCAGACTGTCTCAAGCGCTACATTCTTTATTATCATATCCAGATACCTTTACTTTCTGACAAGAGCAGCCGGCAGAACATCCTTCATAGATTCCACAAAACGGATGTCCAGACCTCTCTTGATCTCTGACGCGATCTCTTCCACGTCCGGCCTGTTCCTGGCAGGTACAAGAACGATCTTCATGCCTGCATTTTTGGCCGCCAGCAGTTTCTCCTTGAGCCCGCCTATGGGGAGGACCCTGCCACGGAGCGTGATCTCACCCGTCATAGCTATATCTGCCCTGACCGGTATCTCCGTTATGGCAGAAAGCATGGCTGTCGCCATCGTAATTCCGGCAGAAGGTCCATCCTTCGGCACTGCTCCCTCCGGAATATGTATGTGGATGTCATTTTCCTTAAAGAACTGCCCTGTTATGCCATATTCACCGCTCACAGAACGTATATAGCTGATCCCTGTCTGCGCTGACTCCTTCATCACATCGCCGAGCTGGCCTGTCAGAAGAAACTCTCCTTTGCCGGGCATGATATTCACTTCTATTTCCAGAGTATCACCGCCCACGCTGGTCCATGCCAGCCCCCGGACAATACCTACCTCATCGGCCTTGTTCAGCATATTGACACTGTATATCTCTTTTCCCAGATATTTTGACAGGCTGTTCTCTGTCACCTTCACCTGGGCCTTTTTATTTTCCAGTATTTCCCTGGCGGCCTTGCGGCAGATATCTCCAATCCGCCTCTCCAGCCCTCTCACTCCTGCTTCCTTCGTATAGCCGGAAATGATCTTCTTCAAAGCCCCGTCACTTATAGTGAAATTTGCATTTTCCAGGCCGTGCCTCTCGATCTGCTTATCCACCAGATGTTCCTTAGCTATATGAAGCTTCTCATTTTCAGTATAGCTGGATATCTCTATCACTTCCATCCTGTCAAGGAGCGGCCTTGGGATACTCTGAATATCATTTGCAGTTGCAATAAAGAGCACCTCCGACAAGTCAATAGGTATCTCCACGTAATGGTCACGGAACTTATTATTCTGTTCAGAATCCAGTACCTCCAGCAGCGCAGAAGAAGTATCTCCCTTGTAGTCACTGCTCACCTTGTCGATCTCATCAAGGAGCATCAAGGGATTTTTAACTCCTGCCATCTTCATCCCGTTTGCGATGCGGCCCGGCATAGCACCCACATATGTCCTTCTGTGGCCTCTGATCTCTGCCTCATCCCTGACTCCGCCAAGGCTGATCCTGACATATTTCTTATTGAGAGCTCTGGCAACTGAGCGGGCTATGGACGTTTTACCTGTACCGGGAGGTCCTACAAGACACAGGATCGGGCTGTCACCTTTTTTAGTCAGGATACGCACAGCCAAAAATTCCAGGATGCGCTCCTTTACCTTTTCCAGTCCGTAGTGGTCCGCCTCAAGTATGTCCCTGGCATTTCTCAGGTCTTTGTTATCCTTCGACGCCTTATTCCACGGAAGCTCCAGAAGAGTCTCTATATATCCCCTGATCACTGCGCTTTCCGATGAATTATTGCCTACATTCTTAAAACGTTCTACTTCCTTTGCTATCTTTTCCTTTACTTCCGGGGAAGCCTTTAATTTCTTCAGTTCTTCCGCAAAGTGGTCCGCATCGGAGATCGTGGTGTCCTCACCAAGTTCTTCCCTGATCACCTTGAGCTGTTCTCTTAACAGGTATTCTTTCTGGCTCTTGTCTACCTTCTCCTTCACCTTCATCTGCAGCTCTTTTTTGATCTGCATGATCTGGACTTCATTGCTGAGTATCAGACAGAGAAGCTCGTAGCGGTCGCCTAAGCTCACCGCTTCCAGAATCTTCTGCTTTTCCTCATAATGAAGGGGGATATTAATAGATACCTGGTCTATCAGTTTGTCCAGCTCCTCCAGCTCAAGGAGCTGATGAACCAGCTCCTTGCTCATTTTTGCATGTTCAATACTATATGCCTGAAAGATCTCCTTCAGATTGCGTACCATCGCCTCATAGGCCGGGCCAGTCGGAAGGCTTCCGTCATCAGCCGGGAAACAGGCGATCTCCGCTTCCAGATACCCTGCAGCCTCATCCATATCCAGGAGCTCTGCCCTGTCGGTTCCCTCCACAAGGACACGGAAAATATTTTTAGGCAGTTTAATGACCTGCCGGATCTCTGCCAGGGTTCCAATCTTATATAAATCATTTATTGCCGGCTCATGAGTATCGGGATCCCTCTGTGTCACCACAAAGATCTTCTGATCCCTCAGCATAGCCTCCTCTACAGCTTTTATCGACTTATCCCTGCTGATGTCAAAATGGACGATCATAGACGGCAGGATAGTCATCCCGCGCAGGGCAACAGCCGGTATATTTTTTAATACTTCACTCATGCAGTTTCTTCAATCCTTTTTTTCTTGACACTCCGGCCGGGCAGCAGCTCTTTATGGATCAGTTTCGGCTCTCCCGTTCCTTCAATAGTGTCTTTTGTCACAACACATTTCTCAATAGTTTCATCTGACGGCACCGTATACATGATATCCATCATGGACTTTTCCAGAATAGCTCTGAGCCCTCTGGCGCCTGTCTTTCTCTTCAGTGATTTCTCAGCCACGGCTATAAGAGCCTCATCCTCGAATTCCAGGACTACGCCGTCCATCTCAAACAGCTTCTTGTACTGCTTCACGATAGAGTTCTTCGGCTCCTTCAATATTTTCAGCAGTGCTTCACTGTCCAGTGAATCCAGGGAAACCACCACGGGCACACGGCCTATGATCTCAGGGATCATACCGAACTTGACAAAATCCTGGGGAAGTACCTGCTTTAACAGTTCTCCCACATTTTTATCCTTCTTATCAGCAACAGATGCATTAAAACCTATGGCTTTCTTATCCAGACGGCCCTCGATGATCTTCTCCAGGCCTTCAAATGCTCCGCCGCAGATGAAAAGAATATTTGTAGTATCAATCTGAAGCAGTTCCTGGTGCGGGTGTTTCCTGCCTCCCTGGGGCGGCACAGATGCAACCGTACCTTCCAGGATCTTCAGCAGCGCCTGCTGGACACCTTCGCCTGACACATCACGTGTAATAGACGCATTCTCAGATTTTCTTGTGATCTTGTCTATCTCATCTATATATATGATCCCATACTCAGCTCTTGGAATATCATAGTCAGCGGCCTGAATGAGCTTTAACAGGATATTTTCCACATCCTCGCCTACGTAACCGGCCTCTGTCAGAGCTGTGGCGTCTGCGATCGCAAAAGGCACATTCAGCATCTTTGCCAATGTCTGTGCCAGAAGCGTCTTACCTGAGCCTGTCGGCCCCAGCATCAGGATATTGCTCTTCTGAAGCTCCACACCGATCTCCCTGACAGCAGTCACCCTCTTATAGTGGTTATATACTGCCACAGCCAATGCCTTCTTTGCATCATCCTGCCCGATGACATAGTCATCGAGAAAGCCTTTGATCTCTTCCGGCTTCATCAGATTGATAAAACCTTCTGTATCAATATCGTAGTCATCGTCCAGTTCTTCCTCCACGATCTCAGAGCATATTTCAATACACTCATCGCAGATATACACTCCGTCAGGACCTGCAATCAGCTTGCGGACCTGATCTTCTGATTTATTACAAAAAGAACATCTTACTTTCTGTTCTCCAATTTTCCCTGCCATTTCTTCACCTCATAAATATATTTCCTAAGGTAACCGGCCCTCATCGGCCAGTCCATTATTTCCTAAGTTGCATTAAGACCCCCGCCCATCTGAGCAGGAGTCTTATCTTATGCTTATTACCTGTGTGCAATCACACTATCGATAATCCCGTATGCCTTTGCTTCTTCCGCACTCATATAATGGTCTCTTTCAGTATCCACTTCGATGACTTCCAGAGGCTGTCCGGTGTTTGCCGCCAGTTCCTGATTCAGTTTCTTCTTTGTCTGCAGGATCTGATCTGCAACTATTTTAATATCTGTTGCCTGTCCCTTTGCACCGCCTGAAGGCTGGTGGATCATAATCTCAGCATTGGGAAGCGCAAAACGCTTTCCTTTTGCTCCGCCCGCCAGAAGGAAGGCACCCATACTGGCTGCCATACCCATACAGATTGTGGAGACATCGCATTTAATATAGTGCATTGTATCATAAATCGCCCATCCGGCTGAAACAGAACCTCCCGGACTGTTGATATACAAATGTATATCCTTTCCCGGATCCTCGGATTCCAGGAACAGCAGCTGCGCAACTATTAAGTTGGCGCTGACATCGTTAACCTCTTCTCCAAGGAATATGATCCTGTCACTTAATAATCTTGAATAGATATCATAGGATCTTTCGCCTCTGCTTGTCTGTTCAATGACATATGGCACTAAGCTCATGATGATTCTCCTCTCATAGAGCTACCATCCGCTGCGCGGCCAGTAAACTCTTAAATGCCTTTAATTTCAATTAAACCTCTTTAGCTGCCTCAGTTACAAGAGCAACTGCTTCCTGGATAGCCAGATCATTCTTCATCTGGTCTCTCTCAGCATCGCCCATAAGTTCTTTTAACTTATCAGCTTCCATCTTATACATTTCAGCCATCTTGGCGATCTCTTCATCCATCTTTTCATCGCTGATCTCAATGTTTTCAGCTTTAGCAACAGCTTCTAATACAAGGCTGTTCTGGATACGCTTCTCAGCTTCCGGCCTCATCTGCTCAAATAACTTCTCTGCTGTCATGCCTGTGAACTGGAAGTACTGCTCGATGGTAAGTCCCTGTGACTGGATCCTTCTTGCGAAATCATCTGCCATCTGTCTTACCTGCTCGTCTACCATTGCACCCGGGATCTCCATCTCGGCATTTTCAACGATCTTGGCAACAACCTTGTTCTGTTTAGCTGTCTTAGCTTCAGCAGCCTTTTTCTCAGACAGGTTCTTGCGGATGTCTTCTTTGTATTCTTCCATTGTCTCAAATTCAGACACATCTTTAGCAAAATCATCATCTGCTTCAGGAAGCTCTTTTACTTTGATCTCATTTACTTTGCATTTAAATACTGCTGCTTTTCCTGCCAGCTCTGCTGCCTGGTACTCTTCTGGGAAAGTCACGTTAACTTCCATGTCTTCGCCCAGCTTAGCCCCTACAAGCTGATCTTCAAATCCCGGGATAAAGCTTCCGGAACCGATAGTCAGGCTGTAATTCTCGCCCTTGCCGCCGTCAAATGCAACCCCGTCAACAAATCCTTCGAAGTCTAATTTGATGATGTCGCCGTTTTCAACAGCTCTGTCATCTACATCGATCATTCTGGAATTGTTTTCTCTCTCTTTGTCGATCTCCTTCTGGATCTCTTCATCTGTCACTTCAACAGGTGTCTTTTCAACTTCCACACCCATGTAATCACCTAATGTGACAACAGGCTTAACAGCAACTTCTGCTGTGAAGATGAAAGTCTTGCCTTTTTCAATCTGAACCACGTCAATCTTAGGACGTGACACGATATCCAGTTCACAGTTCTCTATTTCCTTTGCATACGCTTCAGGAATCAGCTCATTTGCCGCATCTTCATAGAAAACTCCCTTGCCGTACATCTTTTCGATCATAGCAAGAGGTGCTTTTCCTTTACGGAATCCCGGCATAGAGATCTTGCCTTTATTCTTCTGGTATACTTTCTGGATTGCATTGTTAAAATCTTCAGCGGCTGTCTCAATTGTCAGCTTCGCCATGTTCTTCTCTAACTTCTCTACCTGTAAACTCATGTTATCCTATTTCCTCCTTGATTCTTATATGAAAAGCTTCAGGCACAGCTAAAGCCTAAACTGCCTAAACTTATCCATACTTACAGTCATTTTAATAGTATAGCATACGCATTTCCAAAATGCCACCCTTTTTTCAGCGCTTTATCAACTTTTTAGAAACATTACTGACTGGCCTATTTTAACGGCCTCATGGCTTCCCACAAGCTGTTCGGCCAACTTTAAAGCAAAGGGAAGCGCTGTACCCATCCCCCTGCTGGTGGTGATATTCCCATCCACCACCACGTCCTCTTCCAGCACCCGGGCTCCCTTAAGCCTGTCCTCAAATCCGGGATAGCATACGGCATCTCTGCCCTCCAGCAGTCCCAGGTCCCCAAGAACACTCGGTGCAGCACAGATAGCTGCAATTTTTCTGCCTGCCCCTGCCGCCTCTCTAAGCAGCCCGCACAGCCCTCTGTGTTCTCCCAGATTCCTTGTGCCCGGCATTCCGCCGGGCAGGACCAGCATGTCTGCATCCCCAAAATCACACTCTTCAAACAGAACATCCGCCTCCACATGTATCTCATGCGCCCCGCAGATATTCCTGCTTCCGGTAACAGAGACAGTCTGAATCCCAATTCCTGCCCTCCTTAAAATATCCACAACAGTCAATCCCTCAATCTCCTCAAACCCATCTGCCAAAAACAAATATACTCTGCCCATCATTAACCTCCTGATCTTCACATGCCCGCGCATATACCGCCGCATGATACCTTGTGCTATAACAGTTCCATAATTGTTATTTTAACAGAAGATGGGGAGGATTTCTACTCTAATTGTGGGACTGCAGATGATTACTGGCTGAGAGGACGCTTTGCATTGTGAATGGTGAATCAGCGTGAGGAACAGGCAGGCGGCCAGGTGGTATCGTGGTTCTGTCCGAACCGCTGCGTCCTGAAAATCTAAGGCTCCAAAGTCTGCTCGAACCGTGAAAGGCGGCCGGAAACTCGGTCCGTTTGCCCGATGCAAACGCCCCTCAGACAGCTCCGGCCTTGAGCGCAAGCGCTCACTTTCACTGACCGCAGCCTCTGGAGCCTAAGATTTTCATGTCCTCGCTATAGTCCTTCACCGCGATACCACCTGGCCGCCTGCCTGTTCCTCACGCTGATGCTATAGTTCTTGGTGCAAAGCTGGCTCCCATAATGAGGAGGGAGGATAAGTGAAGTCATTACGTTATTGGATTCCCGGAATAGAATGAAATCAGCAATATATTTACCGCATATCTTGTAAAAATATAATCTTTTTATGGTATACTAATAAACATCACCGCATTCTCATCATAATCAAAACCAGGAGGTCATTAGCATGGAAATTGAACGTAAATATCTGATTGAAGAATTGCCGGAAGATCTTGAGAATTATCCTTTTCATATCATTGAGCAGGGATACCTTAATACGGAGCCTGTTGTGCGCATACGGCGGCAGGATGATGACTATATACTTACCTATAAATCAAAGGGGCTTATGGTGAGGGAAGAATATAATCTGCCTCTGACAAAAGAAGCTTATGAACATCTGTCTTCTAAAGTGGACGGATATATGATAAGCAAGACACGTTATCTGATTCCTCTGGATGCCGGACATACTATCGAGCTTGATATTTTTCACGGCCATCTGGACGGGCTGAAGATGGCTGAAGTGGAGTTTGCCGCCAAAGAAGAAGCAGACAGTTTTGTGCCTCCTCTCTGGTTTGGCAGAGATGTCACTTTTTCCGGCGAGTACCATAACAGTCAGCTCAGTCAGAACGACAGCAGGCCGCAGACACCGGGAAAATAAACTCCCGGTCCTCTGCGGCCCGCAATTCATGTTAATTTTTGTTATCTTCTTAAACCATTTTTCACATACGCTGATTGATATATCCCATCATTTCCTCAACTGTTAAACAGTCATCAGGAAGATAATAATCTCTTCTCTCCAGTCTGCGTTCAATCAGATCCGCCTGCCATCTTGCTGCCGTACAGCAGACTCCAGACAGTAATCCTGTCCCCATCACTTTGCTAGTTTCCAGTTTCATTCCAAGCTCCAGTAATTTCATATTCTCTCTCCTGCTTCCTACATTAAATTATGACATCATGATATAACTATATTACTATCAAACAGTTGATTTTTGCAACACTTTGTTGCTATTTTCTGTAACATAATCCCCTTCTGATACATTCTGTAACTGAATCGACTATTCTTTGCAATTATTGGTATAATAGGTACAGTTTAAGGGGGGTGATTACATGCAATCTACTTTAGGAGAACGTCTTAAAATACTACGCCACAATAACAACATGACTCAGGAAGAGGTAAGCAAGTATCTCAATGTACAACGTCAGTCATACTCACATTATGAAAACGATAAGCGTATGCCTTCCCTGGATATACTTATACGCCTCACAAAACTGTACAGTATATCCCTGACTTCCCTGCTCGATGCTGCTGCCTCATATGAAGAAGAAGTAAACAACGTACATCTTATCCCGCTCAATCAGACTGAGGCAGGTATAATCTGTGATTACCGAGCTTTGTCCCCTGTACACCAAAACGACGTGCTGGACTATCTTGCATTCAAAAAATTCGTTTCTGGCAGAAAGGAATAAGGCTGCCGTTTTCCCCTATTACTTCTATCATGGTTTTCAGCTGATATTATACTACTACATCTCACTTTTTGCAACTTATTACTTCGCAAAAGTTAATATATAGTTTGTTCAGTTTTTCTTTTGACAAGACTACACTATATGTATTGTCAAAAGGAGGCTTAAATATGGATAAAGACCAGATTAAGCAAAAACATATTAAAGAGTACCGCCAAATCGGTCTCCTCATCGCTTATCACAGAAAGCTGAACGGCTATACGCAGCAGCAGCTGGCTAAAAGCATCAACATAAGCCGTACCCATTTAAGTAATATAGAGGCTCCTGATGCTGCCACATCTTTTTCCCTTGAGATACTGTTTCAGATCTCGGATGCATTAAATGTTCCAGTCAAGAAGTTTTTTGAATTTGAATAACCAATATGACCATAATAACGGCAAGGGTGCTGCATTTTAAACTGCAGCACCCTTTAACTGTCCCCTTCTATCTAAACCACCTGTTTTCGTTCAGAACTATTTCAGGAAGTCTTCGATTATAACAGCCTCCGCTTCAGACTCTGTCAGCCCGAAAGTACGCAGCTTGATAAGCTGGGCGCTGTTTATTCTCCCGATCGCAGCTTCATGGATGATCTGGGCATCCAGATAGTTGGCATTGATTTCAGGAATTGAGGAGACTCTGGCCTGATCCATGATAATAGAATCACATTGTATATGGGCATGGCAAAGGGCATTCCCCACTGCTTTCGGATGGAATACCTGGCTGGATCTGCCTCTGGCCACAGAACGCGATACGATCTGAGCGGAACTGTCATCTCCATTTAACTGCACTTCCATATTAGAAATGGCGCTCTGCTCCCCATGGGTCATCAGCTTTTCAGTCACATACAGCCTTGCATTTTTCCCTGCTTCCACATATGTTTCTCTGACAGTTGAATCAACGCCCTTTATCTGTGCCGTGTCCAGAGTGAAAACCGAATTCTCTCCCATATAAATCTTTGTTGCTGGATTGAGTATTTTCTCCCCTGTCCCCTCTCCTTCCCCGTAATGTTTTTCTTCGTAGCGTACTGCTGCATTTTTCCCTACATGGAAGGAATGGATGCCGTCATGTCTTGCTTCATTGCACCCATCATTGTGTATGGCACAGCCGGCCACTATAATTACGTCCGCACCATCTTCCACATAGAAATCATTATAGACTACATCCGTCATACCGGATGCCGCTACCACTACAGGTATGTGTATCTCTTCTCCCTTTGTCCCTCCGCTGATATAGACATCTATGCCAGGATTATCCTTTTTCTTTACAATCCTGATATTTTCTGTATCTCCATGGCAGACTGCCTGCCCGTTATATCTCAGGTTAAAAGCGCCTTTCTGTCTGAATCCTCTCTCATCTATGAATTTTAATATCCTACTCGTCACTGCATCCAGTTTCATTACCTGCACCTCCTCTGTGCTGCATACAGGTACAGCTCCCGGCATCCCCGATCATCAGGCTGGGCAGCATCTCTTCTTTTTTCCCTATCTTCTGAACCGCTCCGTCTTTGATCACCATTATCCTGTCTGCCATTCTGATGATCCTCTCCTGATGTGATATAAGCAGGATACTCTCTTTCTTCTCTCTGTGCATCTTCTCAAATTGCTTTATAAGCATTGAAAAGCTCCACAGGTCTATTCCAGCCTCCGGTTCATCAAAAATACTTAATTTATGTTTTTTGGCAAAGACAGTAGCAATCTCTATCCTTTTCATTTCACCTCCAGAAAGAGTATTGTCCACTTCTCTGTCCTTGTATTCCTTGCCGCACAGGCCTACTGCTTTTAAAAGAGAACAGCATTCTTTCCCGGCCAGTTCTCGTCCTGCTGCAAGAGAGAGCAGTCTTGATACCGTCAGCCCTTTGAAACGCGGCGGCTGCTGGAATGCAAATCCGATTCCTTCAATCGCCCTTTCGTCTATGCTCATATCTGTAATCTCTCTGCCGTCCAGCCAGATTCTTCCCTGGCTGGGAGTTTCGATTCCCATGATCAGATTGGCAGCAGTCGATTTTCCTCCGCCGTTTGGGCCTGTTACTACAAGCATTTCACCGTCCTCAACAGTAAAGCTCACATCGGACAGAATTCTGCGTCGTATTCCATTTTCTTCTGCTTCATAAGATAAGTGTTCAACCTTCAGCACTTCTATCGCCTCTTTTTCTAATTAATGCCGTTTTCCATCTGAGCCATAAGCGCCTCATGAGAATACGGCTGATCTATTGGCAGGGTAACTCCCAATGAATCTATTGTCAGGGGCTGCCCGTCACCCATGCTGTACCATATATCTACACTGTCAGGATTCACAGAGCTGGCATAATTCTGCAGGGTCTTCTGTACACTGTCCAATATGGCATATGTCATCTGTTCACTGTCAAAAACATGGAATTCATCAGCCTGATTTTCCGGAGGCCCTGTAAAGATAGAAGATTCAGGTGAAAATGCAACGGATATTCCGCCTTTTCCGCTGTATATCTCGTCAGCAAGTGTCAGATTCCATCCTGTCAGATCTGCAATTCCCTGTATCAGGCCGGCGGGCGTTTCCTCACCATTATACGGATATGTCTGAAAATCCTCTCCTCCCAGAGTTATGTACAGCATCAGATCCTTCCGCACATCTGCGGTACCCTGAGTCTCTGCTGTTGTTCCCGTGTCTGCTCCCACAGGCTGGCCCTCCGTGGTATACACCTCTTCATCTATACCCTCTGTGCTCTGCCCGTCTGTACTTTCCCCTTCTGTATTTTGCTCCTCTGTAATCTGTCCCTCTGTTTTCTGCTCTTCCGGCATTGTTTCTGTCTGATCATTCTCAGTCTGTGTTCCGGCCGCTTTAGTTTCATCATTCTGTTTTGCCGCGGTTTCTGTACTCTGTATTTCCTGAGCCGCCTTTGTCTCTTTTCCCGTTTCCTTCTGCTGGCTGCTGCAGCCTGCTGCCAGGCTGAGTGAAGCCGCGCACAGTGAAAAACAGCATATAGCGGCCATTAACTTTTTATTCATCATATTCTGCCTCCTGTCTGACTGCTGAACAGTCATTTATAATTTCTGGTCCCAGGGTCATTTTACCACATTTCGGTACGTTTGTTAATTATAGTTGTATATTGCATCTTTTGTAACTATTACAATTTTTTTTAATAATTTTAAATTTAGGGGTTGACATTTTTCGAATAATACTATAAAATAAGCTTCGTTGTTGAGATGTGCGTGTAGCTCAGCTGGATAGAGCGTCTGACTACGGATCAGAAGGCCGGGAGTTCGAATCTTCTCACGCACGTTGTTTTAGGCGGTTTCCCAGATTGTGGGAAACCGTTTTTTTGTCTTTGACCAACATTTGACTAACAAGTTGTTTTCGCTTAAAGTTGTTACTTAAATTCAGCCCGTCCTTTAAAATATCAGCCGGCAGGCTGGGGAGAATGCATCTTTTTTCTAGTGTTCTTCCTGGATCAGTGCTTCCGGAAGTACTACAGTAAATACGGTGCTCTCCTTGCTGCTGCTTGCGAGTATCTCTCCCCTGTGGGCAGTTATGATCTGCTTTGCTATGGCCAGCCCCAGCCCTGCGCCTCCCATATTTGTAGATCTGGAGGTATCCAGGCGGTAAAACTTTTCAAATATGGTTTCCAGCTTGTGAGGCGGTATCGGATTCCCTTTATTTACAAATCTCACTACTACTGTACGGTTTTCTATTTCCACAAAGATCCTTATGACAGTATTTTCATAACTGTAGGCTATGGCATTTTTTAAAATGTTGTTAAATGCCCTTGCCAGCTTATCTCCATCTGCCCAGACCATAGTATCCTCCGGCGAATGGATCTCCACCTCCTTATTCTGCTGTGAAAGGATGGGATAAAACTGTTCAGCCAGCTGCTGAAGCAGAAAATACAGATCAACTCTCCCCATGCTCAGCTCTATGGAGTGCAGGTTAAATCTGGTAATGTCAAAGAACTCGTCAATCAGTTCTTCCAGCCTGTATGCTTTGTCTAAAGCCACACCTGTATATTTTTCACGCTGTTCCACAGGCATATCGCGCACCTCATCCAAAAGAGACAGATAACCAATAACCGATGCCAGAGGTGTTTTAAGATCATGCGCAAGATATGTGATCAGATCATTCTTTTGCTGAGACTCCTTCTCCAGAAGTGTCAAATGCTCCTGTTCCCTGTTCTTAGCCTGTATCAGCTGGCTCTCAATCTCCGCATATTCCTTTGGCAGTTCCAGCCCCGCATCCTCCTGCTTCAAATACACCCTCATTGCCTCTGAAATGTAGCTGATAGTCGCTATCTCCTTTTTTCGGGCGCTTCTGGCGGATATAAGTACTGCCATCAGGGCAATAGCTGCAGATGAAATCACAAAAAAGACTATAACAAAGTTTTTAAGGTTTGCCCAGTCCGGCTCGGTAACTGTATGGTAACCCTCCATTTCTCCATATGACATATCATATGTGTTCATAAAATTGTTATAAAACCAGTCGGCCACGGCTCCATTTAGTCCATCATCCACGAATGAAAGAAGGACAGCGCATACTGCAACGGTGCAGGCTACTGCCAGCACCGCCTTATTAATGATTTTACTTTTGTTCCTCAATTCCAACCTCCGCTTTTGGGCCATTCAATTTTACTGAGTATACCATATTACAACGTTTTCAGTTTTAATATTCGCAGATTAAATTCTTAATTTCCAATTAATATGTTACTGCTCACTCCGTGACCAGTAACATTAATATATTCCATAAGAAACAGGCGCCTTCTGTGAAATCTAAAATATTTATATACCAGGCCAACATTCTAAATTATTTCATAAGATTTCATAAAATACGCCTTTGTTGCCAGATAATATGGTATAATTAAAAAATCTTAAAATAATGTAATTGAAGCTGATTAAAGGAGGAAATTCTTATGGATATTGAAGAGGGCATCAAAAAAGTATTGCTGGCAGGTATCGGGGCTGCCACTGCATCCGTTGAGGTAGTAAAGGATATTGCAAATACTCTTGTTGAAAAGGGCGAAGCTGCTGTATCTCAGGGAAAAGTAATAAATGAAGAACTCAAACGTGATGTAAAAGAAAAAGTAAAGGATCATGTTACTGTAAATATTGTAAAAGAATACAAAGATGCAATGAATGCTGTTGATCACATGACTGCCGAAGAGCTGGAAGCATTAAAGGAAAAGATCGAGGCTGCTGAAAAGGCCGCTGAGGAAAAGGCTGCAAAAGAAAAAGCTAAAAAGGCCGAAAAAGAAGCCAAAGCTGCTGAAGCAGAGACAGAAGCTGCTAACCAGGAGACATGTGCTGCCGAAGCTGAGGACGAAGCTGCTGACCAGGAAGAAAACACTGCTGCTGAAGAGGCTAAATCGGAAACGGAAGAATAATTCCGTTATAAATAAAATATATGGACAAAAATAATTCTTTTTCCATTGAACGCATAGGCGAAATGGCATCTGTACTGAAAAAACATCATCTGACCCGCGGAGTGTCTCCTAAAAAGCTTAAAAATCTGCTGGAGGACCTAGGGCCCACATATGTAAAACTGGGACAGATCATGTCTATGCGTTCTGATATCCTTCCTGAATCATATTGTCAGGAACTGACAAAGCTGCGCACGGAAGTAAAGCCATTTTCCTTCCAGACAGTTAAAGAAGTTATAGAAGCAGAGCTTGAGAGACCGGTGGAACAGATATTTTCTGAAATTTCCCCCGTTCCTTTAGGCTCTGCTTCTATTGCGCAGGTGCACTGTGCACTGCTTTTGGACGGAAAAAAGGTTGCCCTCAAAGTCCAGAGGCCTGCCATTCGTGAGACTATGGAGAATGACATCACTCTCATGAAGAAGGCCAGCGGCCTTTTAAAAATCACTATGGGGACAGGAGACCTGATAGACTTTAATACTATTCTGGATGAGCTGCTAAAGACAGCTCTTGAAGAGATGGATTTTAATCTGGAAGCTTCTAATCTCGACTTGTTTGCCAGCAATCAGGAAAAAATATCATATGTAACCTGCCCCCGGGTCATACGTTCTCTCACAACTCCCAGGCTTTTGGTGATGGAATACATAGACGGTATTCCCATCGACCAGACAGAGCTGCTCACCTCCAGAGGATATGACATGGAGGAGATCGGGCAGAAGGCTGCGGAAAATTACTGTAAGCAAATACTTGAGGATGGATTTTTCCACGCAGACCCTCATCCGGGCAATCTGTACATCTGTGAAGGTAAAATAGCATGGCTGGACTTCGGTATGGCCGGACATCTGTCCAGCCGTTACCGTCAGCTTATTCAGCATGCTATATTGTCCCTTCTGCAGAATGACATTTATGAACTGAAAAATGTCATCCTGTCTATCGGTGAAGCCAGGGAGCGGATTAACCATGCCCGCCTCTATACAGATCTGGATGACCTCATCAGCCGGTACATGAGCATGGATTTTGGCAGCATGGATCTGGGCGAACTCATTGAACGCCTGCTGGATATGGTAAAACAGCATAAAATCGCCATACCTTCTGATATAACACTCCTTGGCCGCAGCATGATAACTATGGAAGGAACCCTCCGGGCCTGCTCCCCCAATGTTAATATGATCCAGATCCTGACATCCCATATGTCATCAATTGCCTTTACAAGTCTGGATCTCAAGACAGAGGGCAGACACCTGGCCAGAAAGCTCTACACTTCCGGCACAAAATCACTTGATATCCCCGCCCTGCTCTGCGACCTTTTAAATATAACAAAAAACGGGCAGACAAGATTGAATATTGAGTTCTCTGACGCTTCAGACCTCATCCGTGAAAACCGCCGTTCATCAGGCAGGTTATGTCTCGGCATCGTTTCAGGAGCGCTCTTCATCGGTTCAGCTATGATGTGCGCACTCTCTTCCCTCCCCACAATATGGGGTGTCCCCTGGCCTGCCTTTATTGGATTTATCTTGGCTCTGCTGCTTATTTTGGGGCTGTTATGGGATATCATTATAAAAGGCAGGAAGTAAGGCGGCATAATTGGTTTTATTTCACCAGCTGTGCAAGTCTTTCCTGCACCTGTGCCATCATATCTGTATACCTGGCCAGCTTCGCTTTCTCTTCTTCGATCTTGGAAGCAGGAGCCTTGCTCACAAATCTCTCATTTCCCAGCATTCCATTAACACGTGCAAGTTCTTTTGTGAGCCTTTCTTCTTCTTTCTTCAGACGTTCTACTTCTTTTTCAATATCCACCAATTCAGCAAATGGCATATAGATCACTGCATCAGGTATCACTGCTGACACAGCATCGTCAGCAATTCCTGTCTTATCAGTCTGGATCTCTACATCGCTGGCATATCCAAGAGTGGCAAAAAATACTTTTCCATTTTCAAAGATATCCCTGATTTCCTGCTTTTCAGAAACCACATATACTTTTGCTTTCTTACTTGGAGGGACATTCATACCTGTACGCACATTCCTTATACCGCGCACTGCCTCTTTGATCGTCTCGACTGCCGTTTCATCCTCTTTAAAATCCCAGTCATTCCTAAACTGCGGCCATTCGGATATCATGATGGATTCTTCCTCTTCCTGCAGTGTGCAGAATATCTCTTCTGTAATAAAAGGCATAAACGGGTGGAGCAGCTTTAAGGCATTGCCCAGCACTGTTTTCAAAGTCCAGAGAGCAGCTGATTTTGTATTGTCATCATCATTATAGAGACGTGGTTTAACCATCTCAATATACCAGTCACAGAATTCCTCCCAGATAAAGTCATAAACCTTCTGAACGGCAATACCCAGCTCATACTTATCCATATTTTCTGTGACATCGCCTGCCAGAGTATTTACTTTTGAAAGAATCCATTTATCGGCGCTGGTAAGCTGGCTTAATTCCATTGATGAGGGCACTTCCGCCTTTTCCAGGTTCATCATGATAAATCTGGATGCATTCCAAACTTTGTTCGCAAAGTTTCTGCTCGCTTCCACTCTCTCCATATAGAAACGCATATCATTTCCAGGTGCATTTCCTGTAATCAGCGTCAGTCTGAGCGCATCTGCCCCGTACTGGTCTATGATCTCCAGCGGGTCGATTCCATTCCCCAGAGATTTACTCATTTTGCGTCCCTGGGAGTCACGGATCAGGCCGTGGATCAGTACATGATGGAACGGAACCTTTCCTGTCTGCTCAAGAGATGAGAAGACCATACGGATTACCCAGAAGAAGATAATGTCATAGCCTGTCACTAAAACATCTGTGGGGAAGAAATAATCCAGATCCTCTGTCTTGTCAGGCCATCCAAGTGTGGAGAACGGCCACAGAGCTGAACTGAACCATGTATCCAGTGTATCCTCATCCTGTGTTAGATGTGTACATCCGCATTTTGGACATTTTTCCGGCTGACTTCCAGATACCACAATTTCACCGCATTCATCGCAGTAATATGCCGGTATACGGTGTCCCCACCACAGCTGTCTGGATATGCACCAGTCGCGGATGTTTTCCAGCCAGTGCAGATATATCTTGTCGAAACGCTCAGGCACAAATTTCAGGCTGCCATTCTTAATAGCTTCTATTGCAGGCTTAGCCATCTCCTCCATCCTGACAAACCACTGCTGTTTGATCATTGGTTCCACTGTCGTCTTGCAGCGGTCATGGGTGCCTACATTATGTGTATGCGGTACTACTTTCACAAGAAGTCCCAGTTCCTTTAAGTCTTCCACCATAGCCTTGCGGGCAGCATAACGCTCCATATTGGCATATTTTCCGCCAAGCTCATTGATCGTAGCATCATCATTCATAATGTTGATCTCAGGCAGATTGTGACGTTTGCCCACCTCAAAGTCATTCGGGTCATGGGCAGGCGTGATCTTTACGCAGCCAGTACCAAATTCCTTATCTACATAGCTGTCTGCGATCACAGGAATCTCTCTGTCTGTGAGCGGCAGCTTCAGCATCTTTCCAATCAGATCCTTATAACGTTCATCTTCCGGATTAACGGCAACTGCAGTATCCCCCAGCAGAGTTTCAGGACGTGTGGTGGCGATCTCCACAAATTTCCCCTCTTCTCCCACAATAGGATAATTAATATGCCAGAAAAAGCCATCCTGGTCAACATGCTCTACTTCCGCGTCCGATATGGATGTCTGGCATACAGGACACCAGTTAATGATGCGGGAACCTTTATAGATATATCCTTTTTCGTAGAGCTTGATAAACACCTCTTCTACAGCTTTGGAACATCCTTCGTCCATCGTAAAACGTTCCCTGTCCCAGTCAGCAGATGAGCCCATCTTCTTCAGCTGATTGATGATCTTACCGCCGTACTCTTCCTTCCACTCCCAGGCATGCTTCAGAAATTCTTCTCTTCCGATTTCATCCTTGTCTATCCCCTGCTCCCTGAGCTTCTCTATCACCTTTACCTCTGTGGCAATAGCGGCATGGTCTGTTCCCGGCTGCCAAAGCGCATTGTAGCCCTGCATCCTCTTATACCTGATCAGGATATCCTGCATTGTATTGTCCAGCGCATGTCCCATATGGAGCTGCCCTGTTACATTGGGCGGCGGCATAACGATAGTAAATGGTTTTTTACTCCTGTCCACTTCCGCATGGAAATATTTTTTGTTCATCCACTTCTCATAGAGACGGTCCTCTATACCCTTTGGATCGTATGTCTTTGCCAGTTCTTTGTTCATTATAATTCCTCCTGGATAATCCGGCATCCTCTGTCCGGTAAAATGTGACCGCGCAGCTTAGAGCATTTTCGAAAAATGCTCCGGCGCGGAGTTCAAAAAAATAACGCCCTCTGCATATGCAAAGGGCGTATTAAACGCGGTACCACCTTTTTCATACAGAAAATCCTGTCAGGACCTTCCATATCTCTCCAATCCTTTAACGCTGATTACGCGTAACGGCCTAATCCACTGTTTCTCAGCCGTTCAGTTCAAAAGCTACCTTCTATTTATCCTATCTGAAATGCCCTCCCAGCCCATGAGGCATCCTCTCTGACAGACGGTGTAAATATACTCCTCTTTCTCGCCACCTTTTTAACTATGTACCCAATAATAGCTAATTTGGGGGATTTTGTCAAGGGCTTGGCTGATTTTTGCATAATAACCAATATCTTAGTTACCGTTCACTCCATGCTCAGTAACACGCTCAGCTGCCTTTACCCTCATCCACTTCTCAAATGCCTCCGCGATCTTGGGGCTGAACTTTTTCCCGCTCTGATTCCTGATGTCCGCCAGGACACTTTCCTGCGGCTTGCCCTCAACGCCTAAATAGCCAAACCTGGCCCTGTCATAAGTGTCTACTATGTGAATGATCATGGCTTCCTCAGGAATCCTGTCTCCTGAGATATGGTAAGGATATCCGCTTCCATCCCAGTTCTCATGGTGGTAAAGGATCGACAGCGCCTTATTCCTGAGTTCCGGAGCCGAATAGAGGATACGGTAGCCGACTTCCGGATGACGCTTGACTTCAAGACGCTCCGCTCTTTTCAGGGGCACATTTTTGTCCAGCACTTCCCCCGACATGGAAGCCATCCCAATATCATGCAGATACCCCAGCTGCTGAAGATTCTGAAGCCCTTTCTCGTCATATCCCAGATACCTTCCGAATTCTGCCGCCATCACAGATACGTTTCTGCAGTGATTATGGAATCTGGGGCTTTTTTGAAATAAAGTCTTCAGGACGATATCTACTGTTTCCGACTTCTGCTGGGTGCTTCTTATGACTTTCTGGCTGTACATGGCATCCTCGGCCGCATGGATCGTCACATTAAGCCCTTCCTCTTCTTTCCTTTTTACGGCCATTCCCCATGAGAAAGACAAAGTCAACCCGCCCAGTTTATGGCTGGCCACTTCCCGCTCCACCCTTTCCATGTACTTCTGTACCTCATCCGGCCCAGTTTCCGGAAAAAGCCCCACGATTTCATCCCCGCCTATTCTGGCCAGCTGGTAACCTGGTCCCGCATATTTTTTAAGCGCATCAGCAACACCTATGATTGCCTTGTCTCCAAATTGATGTCCCAGAGAATCATTTATCATTTTCAGGCCGTTAAGGTCCAACACCATGACAGAGAACGGCATACCTGATTTTTCATCATATTGTTTAAGAAACTGGGTATAAAACCTTCTATTAAAAAGTCCCGTCATTGCATCACACAGATTTTCATGTGCTATCTCCTCATAGCGGGCTGCAAAGGTCTCCATGTCAGTCAATATGCACAAAATACATTTATCCTTATTTAGTCCTGCCGCTCCCACAATGCTGCTGGCAGTCACTGCCACAGGTATGCACTGTCTCTTCCCTGTGCTCAGAAAGCTTATTGCTGACGCCGCCGTCCCGCATTCAGCTTTTTTGAGAAGAGAAAACAGTTCCCCATGATCTTTTTCTGCCACGTACCCTGTCAGAGATGCTCTGGCTTTTTTCTCCCCTCCTGTCATCCTGTAAAACTCTCTGTTTGCCATCAGTATCTGCCCGTCATCTCTGCAGACCACATAGCCTGCAGGAGCATGTTCAAAGATTTCCCGGTAGCTTAACTCTCCTGTCCCATTCTCGCTAAGCCACTCTCTTATATCGCTCTGTTTCATAGCCCTTATCTCCTCTTGCCTAAAGCGTGTTCGAAAATCCATTTTTCGGTATACACGCTCTAATTTTCTACTGATTCCTCCTGCTCAGTCTCTGCAGTTTCCTCACTTCCGTAGATTATAGGGGCAATAGATGACTCCATAACTCTCTGGATCAGCCTGGCTCCTTTGCCATCCTTTTTATCAGACCATTTCAGTTTGCTCCCTGCATCCTGCATGATCCCCGCAAGGCCATTGAGTATGACCACCTTACCGGGAGCTTCATTAAATCTGAGCTCGATTTTTTTATCTTCAAAATATATCCTGCAGGTCCTTCTGGCTGCCTCCTCAAGAAACGATATATCCAGCTTCAGGACAAGCCTTTCATCCTCATCTCTGGCTATTGTTCCTGTAACTGCAGCCAGATATGGCTCCCCATGTTCTGTTATCTCCGTCACACAGGCCCTGCCAATGCCGATTTCTATTTTTTTATCTTCTTCACCTTCTGTAAATTCCATCCACAGTCTTCCGTTTTCCGACGTAAACCACAGCTTTTTAATGCCGTCTGTATAATTATTATGAAAAACCTGCATCATCAGCGGGAAAAAGCCCACTGAACCGCTGTCCATTATGTACCGGCGCCCCTCTGCCATGTGCATCAGATCCCTGATGCCGGCCTGAACATTCCTGCCGGTCAAGTCAGCGGCATATCTGTCACTTCCTGCACGCCGTTCCCGTCTGCAGTACCTGCCTGACGGCTTTCTGTTTTTCCAGCCTCCCTGTTCAATCAGACTGACACCGCCTGATGCTGCCTCTGCACTGCGTATTACTGCTTTCAGATGCCTTGCCGCCTCCAAATCCTCCTGCAGAGGGCCTGCTCCAGGAGACAATTTACCTATGTATTTTTCCAGGATGCCCATGACAGCCCCCTCCTGGAAGATTTCACTGCTTCCTGCATTCGTAACAATAACCAGGTCAAGATCTGGATATACCAGTACATTCTGTCCCAGCATGCCATTGAAATTAAAGCTGCCTTCCCTCTTTTTAGGCCAGATCTGATAGCCATAACCGCAGGAACTGCCGTCCTCATCCGTATCTATCTGTTTTTTTACAGATTCCTCTATCCACTCCTGAGCTATGATCTGCTGCCCGTTCCAGACTCCCTTACAGCGGTAGAGCCAGCCCAGCTTCGCAGCATCCTCCGGGGTCAGGAAAAGTCCCCATCCGCCTTTTGTTATACCTTTGGGACATGTCTCCCAGAATACCTTTGTTATACCAAGCGGCTCCCACAGACGCGGCCTCAGATAGTCCATCATGGTCTCGCCCGTTATTTCCGTGACAACAGCAGAGAGCATATAAGAATTCATACTATTGTACTCGAATTTAGTACCGGGACTGTCATGAATGCCCGCCTCAAGAAATCCTTTTACCCAGTCACTTCCCGCAACAGCTCCGGTCTCGTTAAATGAGACTCCGCTTGCCATAGTAAGCAGGTGCCGGATGGTAATATCTCTCTGTCTGAGAAAACTAAAAAGATTCTGCCGGTTCTTAAATATATCTATCAGATGGTCATCCAGACTAAGCTTTCCCTCTGCTATCAGCATTCCAATTGCCATACCTGTAATGCTCTTGCACAGCGAATGTGTGATATGCCAGATCCCTCTTTTGTATGGTGCAAAACCGCACTCACAGATGACATGTCCGCCCTTTACTGCCATGAACTGATGGATGTCACCCGTCCTGCTTTCTGAGAGCTCTTCAATCATGCCGGACAGCCAGTCCGAAGATATCCCCTGGCTTTCAGGTGTCGCCCTGGGAAACTTCTGCTGCAGCTCCCCCTGGGGAAAAGCCGGCTTCTGAGGAAAATACTCTACCCTGCTGATGTCTGCTGTTTTTCCAAGCACCAGACTCCCAATCAGCTCAACAACTGCTTTTTGTTCCTTTAACATAATTGCCGCCTCCGTTTTGATATAGTATAATACAACTTTAAATATGATACAAGTGCCTGTTTTCTGTTACTTTTCTCACGCTATTGGCCCGGGGAGTATTTTCGTGCATATTTTGTATATATTCTCCAAATATGTTGACTTCATCTGTCTCCATGACCTAAAATAGAATCAAAACAAGGAGGGAAATCATATGTTAGATGAAGCCTTAAAAAAAGCGGTCTTAAGGAGCAGGTACTTAGTCGCCCTGTGCGGGAGCGGAATGTTGAAGGAATACGGCCAGCTCAGCATGCGCGACCCTGACCGCGCCTATGAGATTGAGAAAAAATACGGATATTCTCCGGAAGAAATGTTCACAAGTTCTTTTTATTCAACCCGCCCTGACAGATTTTTTGAATTCTACAGAAATGAGATACTGGCCGGAGAGGGCTGTCCCGGGGAGGCCTTTTATCATCTGGCAGACCTTTCAAAATGCGGAAAATTAAAATGCGTGATCACAAACAACGTATACAGCTATCCGGAAAAAGCCGGATGCGAAAACGTAGTTTCCCTGCATGGTGATATTGAAAATAATTACTGTCCCCACTGTAAAGAAAAATATCCCAAAGAATATATCCTCGCGTCCAAAAATGCTCCCCGCTGCAGCAAATGCGGAGCTTTACTGCGCCCCGGACTGATCTTTTTCGGACAGACAGTCGATAATGCTCTCATGAGCCGCGCCACCGCTGAGGTTTCAAAAGCTGACGTTCTTCTTGTGATCGGCTCAAGCCTGAGATTTGAACCCGCAAGGCAGTACGCCCGGTATTTTGAAGGCGACCACCTTATAGTCATTAATCCTGTGTCCGACTACTCAGACCGCCAGGCTGACCTGGTCATAAATGAGCCGATTGCAGATACCTTAAAGAAGATTTCAGAATGGGTGGAAGAGGCTTGATTTTTAATTCTAGCGCGAGGGATGGATTTTACTAAATGAAAAAGAATATGATCAAAACTAACCACATTACTGAAGGAGTCATCTGGAAACAGTTGCTGCTGTTCTTCTTTCCAATTGTACTGGGTACCTTTTTCCAGCAGTTCTACAATACCATAGACGCTGTCATCGTAGGGCGTTTTGTTGGCAAAGAGGCTCTTGCCAGCGTGGGAGGCTCAGCCGGCCAGATCATCAACCTGGTAGTTGGCTTTTTCACAGGCCTCACAGCCGGAGCAACTGTTATCATATCCCAGTTCTACGGGGCAAGGGACGGCAAAAGCCTGGGGGAGAGCATACATACAGCCTATGCCTTTTCTCTGGCAGGCAGCGTTATCATTACAATAGTCGGCATCCTGCTGGCCCCTTATATGCTTGAAAAGATGAATACGATGCCTGAATTGATGGCAGACTCCACTGCTTATCTGCAGATCTATTTTGGCGGAATAGTTTTTGTCTTCATTTATAATATAGGCTCAAGTATCCTGAGAGCTGCCGGGGATTCTAAAAGGCCTCTTTACTACCTGATCGTCTGCTGTTTTTTAAATATTGTGCTTGATATCCTT
Organism: Murimonas intestini; assembly: GCA_003148945.1. Lineage (GTDB taxonomy): Bacteria > Bacillota > Clostridia > Lachnospirales > Lachnospiraceae > Murimonas > Murimonas intestini. Next base: position 100,999 of record QGGY01000008.1, read on the forward strand.
CTGGTGGTCGTGTTCCCTCTGGGTGTGGCAGGCGTAGCTATTGCCACTCTGGCATCACAGGCTGTCAGTGCTGTCCTTGTAACAAGGGCTTTAATGAAATCAAGTGACATTCTTTCACTGTCCTTAAAGGAAATAAGGTTCCACAGGAACGTGCTGCGCTCCCAGCTCCGGATAGGCCTTCCGGGCGGGCTTCAGTCTGTGATGTACAGTTTTTCCAATATAATCATCCAGGCAGCGCTGAACCAGTTTGGCACCGATACCACAGCTGCCTGGGCCGCCTACGGAAAGCTGGACGCTATCTTCTGGATGATCAGCGGCGCCTTCGGCATAGCCATCACTACTTTTGTGGGGCAGAATTTTGGCGCCGGCAAATACGACAGGATCAAAAAAAGTGTCCGCATCTGCCTGTTCATGGATTTTTCAGTGGCCGCTATCCTGGTGGTTTTCCTGATGCTCGCCAGAGTTCCGCTTTTTAGCATCTTTACAGCCGATGACAACGTAATTCAGATCGGTTCAAAAATGCTGGAGATGATCACACCCTGTTATGTGTTCTTTGTATTTATAGAGATCCTTTCCGGAGCCCTGCGGGGTATCGGGGATGTGCTTATCCCAATGCTGCTGACCATGTTCGGCATCTGCGCGCTCAGAATAGTCTGGGTGGCAATCGCAGTTCCAGTAAGCCCCTCCGTATCGACAATTATCTTCAGCTATCCTATAACATGGGTGCTTACATCGATCCTGTTTATCATTTATTATGTATACAAGCAGAAGCGTCTGTTTCTGAAAGGAGCTGCCAGTAAATCAAAGACCCCCGCAGCAGTCACCAAGGTCAAGTGAGCCTGACTTTGGCCCGTTGCCCGCGTGAATAAAGGCGGTCCGGCTGAACTTTTACACTGCAACATCAATATCTGAACTTTCATATGGCAAGTCTCCTCCTCCTATGCTATAATGGCTGTATATTCTAATCTTGCGGAAGGAGAGAAATTATGTTTGAAGAAACAAGAAGAACTGCAGGCCGGGGGCTAATGTTTGTATTTACCGGCCAGATAGTAGCTCTGTTTAGCTTTATCCCGTTTCTGGGGCTGGCCGCACTTATCATCGGCGCTGTCATCTCCCTTTATGGGCTCTACACCCTGTCACAGGCAACCATAGACTATAAGAATGCATTCACGCTTACTCTTGTGGGAATGGTCATCGGCATTCTCGCCAACTTCTTTACAGGGGGATTTATGAGCGGTGTGTTAAGTATCCTGAAAAATATCATCAGTTTCCTGGTAGTTTATTACGTGTGCACCAGCACAGGGCAGCTGCTTTCAGGGATGAGTATGGCTCAGGCCTATACGCAGGCAGAGCGCGCACGCACAATATGGATGCTGTATGCAGTATGTATGGCTATCTCTATTGTCTGCGGACTTCTGTCTTATATACCGATCATCAATATTATGGCTGCTCTTGTAAGTGTTGTGACAGCCGTTGTACAGCTGGTGGCTTCCATCCTTTATCTTATTTTCCTCTGGAACAGCCAAAAGCTTTTACAGCTATAAATATTTAATAAATTTTTAATTGATTTTTCTCAAAAAGTATGTTAATCTTTTGACAAAGAAAAGGGAGTAGCTGCCATCGATATAATAAATAAGATGGTACATGGTGTCGTCAGTACGATAGCGATATCCGCATCATGTAAGTGATTAGCAAGACTTTTATTTCAGGCCCGGCCTGGAATAGAAGTCTTTTTTTTATAAAAAATTATACACGCAGTCTTAAGCTGCTCCTTATCTTCAACATGATGACTGCCGGAACACTAAAAACCATGGTTTAGCATACCGGCACTGCAACCGGAAGGAGAACGATTATGAAGATACCAAACGGACAAGATTTCTTTAAAAGAAAGACACAATTTAATACCGGCTCAGACAGTACATACCATTCAGGCGGCAGTTCCGGCAGATCAGGCGGCCGCATTAAACGGACTGTCATTATAGTGATTGCCGCAGTTGTTTTTGTTTTCCTGGGCATGGGCGCATTTTACCAGATACAGGAGCAGGAACAGGCAGTGCTTATCACTTTTGGAAAACCTAAAGCTGTCACGGAAACAGGACTCCACTTTAAGCTTCCTGTTATCCAGCAGGTAAAAAAAGTGAACACGACTATTCAGGGATTTCCTATCGGATATGATCCCGCAACAAATGAACCTCTTGATTCAGAAAGTGTGATGATAACAAATGATTATAATTTTATCGATGTTGATTTCTTTGTTGAATACAGGATCTCTGATCCTGTCCAGTATCTGTACGCTTCTAAACAGCCTGAAGATATTTTAAAAAATATCGCCCAGGGCAGCATACGTACTGTCATAGGAAGCTACAAGGTAGATGATGTACTGACTACTGGAAAGAGTGAGATCCAGGCCAAGATAAAAGAAATGATCCTCACCAAGATGGAGGAACAGGACGTGGGCATCCAGCTGGTAAATATCACCATTCAGGATTCTGAGCCCCCCACTGTTGAAGTAATGCAGGCCTTCAAAGCTGTGGAGACAGCCAAGCAGGGAAAAGAAACTTCTCTGAATAATGCAAATAAATACAGGAATGAAAAACTTCCTGAGGCTGAGGCAACAGCTGACCAGATCATCAAAAATGCCGAGGCAAAAAAACAGACACGTATAAATGAGGCTGAGGCCCAGGTTTCACGATTTGATTCCATGTATGCGGAATATGAAAAAAATCCTGTAGTAACAAAACAGAGGATGTTTTATGAAGCCATGGAAGAAGTCCTTCCGGGCATGAAGATCATAATAGACAACGGCGATGGTGTGCAGAAGGTGCTCCCTCTTGATTCTTTCACAGGAGACAGCAGCGCTGAATCACAGACAGGTACTCAGACGCCCAAAACTGCAGATCCACAGAAACCTGCCGCTGAAAAGGCCGCACCTGCCGGCACTGAAGCTAACAGCAGCTCCGGGGAGGGCAGCCCTTCAGAGGATGCGGCACCGGAACAAGAAACTGAAGCAGGCAATTAGGAGGGAACGATTATGAAGAAAAAACATGTAATAGGTATTATAGTGGCTGTGGCAGCAGTCATCATCCTTGGTTCCTCTGTAGTTGTGACGAACCAGAATGAGTATAAGCTGATACGGCAGTTTGGAAAAGTAAACAGGGTCATTGACTCTGCCGGGCTGGGCCTGAAGCTTCCTTTTATCCAGTCTGCAGACACACTTCCAAAGGAGACGCTGCTCTACGATCTGGCCCCTTCAGATGTGATCACAAAGGATAAAAAGACCATGATCAGTGACAGCTATATACTCTGGAAGATCGAGGATCCTTTAAAGTTTGCCCAGACACTGAATTTTTCAATTTCAAATGCTGAAAACCGCATTAACACTGCTGTCTACAATGCCACAAAAAATGTAATCAGCAGCATGAACCAGGACGAGGTCATAACAAGCCGGGACGGCCTGTTATCTGACATGGTAATGGCCAATATAGGCAGCAATATGGAGCAATACGGCATTAAGCTGACTGTATTCGAGCTGAAGCAGCTGGACCTTCCTGATGACAATAAAGATGCCGTCTATGAGCGGATGATCTCTGAACGCAACAACATTGCAGCTACCTTCACAGCTGAGGGCGACTCAGAAGCTAAGGTGATCCGCAACACTACGGACAAGGAAATTGCCATACAAATATCAGAGGCCAGCAAGCAGGCTGAAATCCTTATCGCTGAAGGCGAGGCTGAATATATGAGAATTCTCTCAGAGGCATATTCTGATGAAAGCAAAACGGACTTCTACTCCTACGTGCGCAGCCTGGATGCTTTAAAAGCTTCTATGAAGGGCGGAGACAAAACTGTCGTCCTCTCATCAGATTCACCCATAGCCCAGATATTTAACGGCGCCGTACAGTAACAAGCTTCAGATATAAATGGGGGTGCCCCAAAAGCCAGGCCGGCTTTTGGGGCACCCTTTTATATGCTCACTTTCCAGAAGGCAGGCTTCCGGCTAATTCAAAAGCAGGATCATGATATTATCAAAGCTGTAAAGATCATCCTCCATGATCTTTTTCTCCAGAAACTCCAGATTTTTATCAGAGTGCTCTATTTCCCTGGCAAATCTGTATGAAGCCTCCGCATATCCCGCTTCCATGCCCCCGCCCCCTCTCCGGGCCAGGCTGCATATCCACATTGTACTCAGGGCTGAAAACTTTACCTTTGCGTATGCTTCTCCGTCATAGACAGCGCCACAGAAATATACAGATAAAAAGTATATCATCAGCTGTTCCCTGTATATTTCCTCTGTCCTGCTACATTCCGGGACGCTCTCTTTCTCCCCCGCCTTTTTCAGGTATGCACGCCAGGATGGCTCTACCGTTTCTAATTCATTAAAAACGGCCATCATCCTGTCTCTGAGCCCGGCAGCTTTGTTTGCCCTCTTCCTGTACTTCCAGAAAAAATCCCTGAAATACTCTTCTCTTCTGCTGCTCTTATAACGTTTTATGAGGCTGCCTGTCTTGTCTGTGCGTCCTCTGCCTATGCGCTGCTGCAGATCATGCCCAAATGCCAGGACAATACCTGTTCTCATGCCTATATCAACGTTCCTGTCTCTGAGAATATCATACATCACCGTTCTGGCTTCCAGCAGCATACTAAACAGCAGCCTGTCATAATCCCTGAAGTGTTCAGCCCTCTGCTGCCTCACTGTATGGAGGAATCCGGCCTTTCCCTGATTTCCCAGGATCAGCCTAGCCGCTTCAGGGCAGGAGAGAGACAAAGTATATTCCCGCCTGTTTTCAAATACCTCCACATGCCTTGGGTATCTCCTGCACGTGCGGCAAAGCATATCCTCCCCTGCCTCACGCTGCAGGTCACACAGGCCGTCTTCGTCCAGAAATTCACATCTGCCCTCATACTGGTGAAAACAGCCTCCCTCCCAGTCAATTGAATTCTTCAGACGGCTTCCGAATGCCCCATCCACATCTCTGTACTTTTCCAGCGTTTTCTCATCAATGCTGATCTTCCAGCCAGTGCAGCAGGTGTCAGGGCAGTCTGCGGCAATACATCTGAACTTTTTATAATAATCTGGTATTGTATATTCCATGGTGTAATAACGTTATTGTTCACTCCGTGACCAGTAACGCAGTAACCTCCTATTCCGGATATATTCTCCCCCTTCTGCTTGCCAAATCCTCCCTTCCGCATTATAATCAGGATAAGTCAAAACCCCGCGAAAATAATAAAATGAAGGAGACAGATATGTACAATCATCACGAGGAATCTATAAAGATCATGACTGATTATTTCAAGAAGCAAGAGGACGTCATCGCACTTATCCTGGGCGGCTCAGTTGCCAAAGGCATGGAGCGCCCTGATTCAGATCTGGACGCCATGGTAGTCGTCACCCCCGGCCGCTATGAAAGACATATGGCGGAAGGAACACTCTCTGAATGTATATACGGATGGTGTACATATGAGGGCGGATATTTCGATGTCAAGTACATCACGAAACATTTCCTTGAGGCTGCAGCCAGAACAGCCAGTGAGCCCACAAGAAATGCCTTTGTCTCCTCCAGGGTACTCTTTACCCGGGATGAGGACATCACCGGATATGTCAGACAGATCCCCCTTTTCCAGCAAAAGGAAAAGGATGATAAGATGCTGTCTTTTTACAGCGATCTGAGTCTGAACTATAATTACTTCTGGAAGATCTGCCGGCCATCAGGCTATATGAAACTCCATACCGCAGCTGAGATCATCTATGCCTGCTGCCGCATGGTCCTGCAGATAAATGAGACTCTCTTTCCCTCCAACCGCCGATTAGAGGAAACAGCCGCCAAGGCAGCCAACAAGCCTGAAGGCTTCATGGAACTCTGCCGTGAATTTGAAGACAGTTTAAGCGATGAGGCATGTGACCGCCTTGTGGATGCCTTTCTAAAATGGCTGCCGTATCCAGTTCCCCAAGAACTGAGCACCGTTCTTTCCCGCTATGAGGCCGATTTCGAACAATGGTGGCTGAACCCGCGCCCCTTCATCAGTGAGTGGTAGGCTGGCCTCTTACCCGGCGTTTGTTTCAATCCCTATTTTGAGCCTCTGAAAATTTTTTAAAGCTTTTGGACGGTGCTCCACATACAGGGCACCGTTCAGGCGCCTGCTCCCCGGCCATCACATAGCCGCAGACAGGACATACATATATGGTATCATGGGGATATCCCTCAATATTCTCAGAAACCTCTGACAGAAGCCTGGCATGTACCTTCTCGGCTTCTCCTGCATCTGAAAAAGCCTGGGAACAGAGGATTTTTCCCTGTCCGGACGCATATTCAGAAAGCATAGGATAGAGATTTTCTGCTTCAAATTTTTCACGCGCTGTGTACTTATCTGCCTCACTTGTAAATGCCGTATGTTTTTCTATCAAATTATAAAATGATCTGGCATGGCGGTATTCCGACTCTGCCAATGCTTCAAAGAGATTTGCGGTCTTTTCATACCCTCTGCGCCTGGCCCTGTCAGCATATGTCAGGTATTTAAAATGAGCCATCAGCTCTCCTGCCAGCGCACCCTCTATCTCTTCTCTGAGGACTTTATCCTGCACCTCACGGCTGTAAGGAATACCCTCCAGGTCCACCACTCTGTGGGAAAGCTTCCCCTCTTTTAGGAAGAACCGGACGATATGGTGGTCCACGTCACAGGCTCTGATATCTTCAGAGACATCTTCTATAAAGGCTCCGCCTCCGCCTGTACATATAAAGGGAATCCCGTCCACCTCATCTTCAAACCTGGAGTGGACATGGCCGCACAATAAATAAGAAACTTTATCTTTATAAGGCCCGTACACCTTTCTCAGCCTTGCAAACTCTTCATCTGATACAGCATTTCCCGTAAAATGGTTAGGAACCGGGATATGGAAGGCTATAACTACCTGCTTTACTTCCTGCTCCTCCAATTCTCTGCCCAAAAGTTCCAGCCCTTTATCTGAAAACCTGCGGGACGCATTGTCCAGTACGGCTATGGAAAAATCCTTCCCGCGGATCACATAATCGGCAAGCCCGCAGTATTTCTCATAATCACCTGTGTCATGATTTCCTTTTAATGTGTATACATCCTTTTTTGCAACTGCCTCCGTCAGATTTTTCGCTGTTTCATAAAAATGCCTGTTTCCCGCCGGAACCATATCCCCGGCGATCAGTATCATATCATCGTCCTCTGCAGCAGTCAGGGCGCTGGCATAAGTCTGCATCATTACGATCCCGACACCCTCGCACCCCGGGTCCCCTATCACACTAAAAGACTTCAGCTTATCTGTCTTTATTAATTCCTGTTCTGCTTTTTTAAAATACATGTTTTCCGTCCTTCCTGCCTTTGCGTACCTCCGGGCCTATATTTTGGATAGCGCAGCTTTCGTTCCGCGCGCAGCTGCGCATCCCCCGGATGGTTTTTATTTTATAGGAAACAAAGTTTCCTATAGAATAAAATAGGCCCCTTTCCAAGAGCCTATTCTTTAATTCTATATGATATTAGATATATTCCATTCTTTCAAAATACTTCATCAGGATATCCGCACAATTCTCTATACCCAGCTTCGTCGTGTCCAGGATCATGTGATAATTGTTCACATCACCCCATGCCCTACCTGTATGCTCATGGTAATAATCAGCTCTTTCTATATCCGTCTTCTCTACTTTTTCTTTAGCCTCCTCATAGGACAGAGATTCTTTTCCCATGATCCGTTTAATACGGTCTTCCTTATCAGCGCAAACATAAATATTAAAAGCATTCCTCTTATCTTTTAATATCTCAGAAGCACATCTTCCCAGTATGATACATGGCTCCTCTGCCAGCTTACGGATGGCTGCCTCTTCGGTCTTGTAGTCATTCTCTGCCAGACCCTGTTCAATATCCGCTTTGTCATATACAGGTATCTGCAGCCGTTTTGACAATTCATTCGCGATTATGCTGGCGCCCGTCCCATAACGGCGGCTCATTGTAATTACCAGTTTCATAAGAACCCCTCCTCGTATGTGAAATAAAAGCTAAATCAGTCTTTATTATAACACTAAAATACGGAAAATCCTAGAGCGTGTTTTTATTTTATTTTCCGGATATAATTTTTTAAGAATTCATAGATCTCTCCTTCTGTGGGAGGGCACCCCTTCAGATGGCATTCAAATCCCCTTGTACAGTTCCCAATGCCCAGCCGTCCTTTTTTCCCCCGGTATCCCTGTCCTATGGAAATCTTTGTATCCAGCTTCTTTAAAATCCCCTCTTCCCTCAGGCGGTCCAGCGCCGGTATCAGATATCCGTAGCATGCACTGCAGGATTCCACTTCCTCCACAGCATCCTTCAGCTCCACGATCTTCCTTCCCGCCGATATCTTCACCTCATTTTCACGCTGGTTCAGACACCTGATCACTGCTTTCGACAGATCAGCCCTTCCCACACCCAGTTCCTCCGCCAGCTGTATATAAGGCACGTCAGACAACTCATATTCCAGAAGGCTGCAGACATATGCATCACAGAGCACAGGGTCGGCGGCTGTCAGTATCCTGTCCATCTGCACAGGATTTCCCCCATCTTCAAAATCCAGATCCCCGCATATATTATCCACCACGATAAAATCCTGGTGAATTCCTGTATTCAGGTGGGCGATAGGCTTATGAAGGCCCATAGAATGAAAATGGCGCTTTTCTTTATTTGGTATAAGGCCTTTCATATTCTTGAGCGCACATGTGATCCTTGTCTGGCAGTGACCCTTGAGCACCGGCACATTTATGAGGAAATCAAGTTCCGTCACAGCATCGCAGATATCCAGTTTCATTCCTGCGCAGTCATGGAGACTGTGGCTGTCCTTCTGCGTATCCAGAAACTCTGTCCCATACTCACTGCACAGAGCATCATAACCGCATACATGTACGGCTTCCTCTGTCCTGTCTCCCACCCACGAGCCTTCCAGTATCACCAGATTCTCATACCCGCGCTCTTTCAGGTATTCGATTATGCCTGCAACGATCTCCGGATGTGTAGTCGCTCCGTAACCGGCAGGCGTAGGAGATACAAGGTTCGGCTTGATCCCTATCCTCGCATTTCTCCCCGGCACCCTCTCCTCCAGCCCTGAAGCCTCCAGGATCTCCTTTGTCATCTCTTTATAATTCTTCCCATATATCATCAATATCTCATTATTTTCCATATACCGTCCTCCTGTTTCTGACAGCAGTCAGGACCTGGCCTGCCGCTGCTCTCTTTGCACATACTATATAGCAAACCCTTCCATTCCGCAAGAGGTTTGTTACTATTCCCATCCCCGGATTTTCATGGTATAATCCATCTGTGTTTACATTCATATACAGGGAGGCAGATCATACATGTTGGATTATTCAAAAGCCAGAAATGAATTTGAGAAATATCTGGACGGATATGACCGGACGGATGATAAGATAAAATTAAAGATCATACATACATATGGCGTGGCTGAACAGAGTGAAAAAGTGGCCCGCAGAATGGGGCTTTCAGAGGAAGATGTGACTCTTGCCAGGATCATTGCCCTTCTCCACGATATAGGAAGATTTGAACAGCTGAAGCAGTTCCACTCCTGGGATGCATCTGTTATGGACCATGCGGCCTATGGTGTGCATGTGCTCTTTGACGAAGGACTGATCCGCCGGTTTATTGATGAAGATACATGGGACGCCATGATCAGGACAGCCATTGCACACCACAGCGCCTACAGTCTTGACATAACAGGAGATGACCGCACACTGCTCCATGCCCGGCTGATACGTGATGCCGATAAGCTGGATAACTGCCGTGTTAAGCTGGAGGAACCTGTTGAGGTTCTCCTGGACGCCTCCCCCGTGGAAGTCGGCGCCATGGAAGTCACGCCTGAAATAGCCGGGACTTTTTTCAGTAACAAATGCATCCTGCTCTCTGAGAGGATCACAAAAGTTGATTACTGGGTATCTTATGTGGCATATTTTTATGATATTAATTTTGCGGAAAGCCTGTCAGTCATCCGGGAGGAAAATTATGTTTCCAGAATCATAGACAGGATCCCATACACCAATCCTCAGACGGCCCTTACCATGGAGCGCATGAAAAGGTATATGGAATCCTATATTGACAGCAGGATCTATGCCGATTCTTCTGCAAAATTGCCTGTGTAGAGCTGATAGTATTTTCCTTTTCTGGCTATCAGCTGGTCATGGGTACCTCTTTCAATGATCCTGCCCTGCTCCAGGACCATGATGCAGTCTGCATTGCGCACTGTGGAAAGGCGGTGGGCTATGACAAAGGTAGTCCTTCCCTTCATAAGCCGGTCCATCCCCTGCTGAACCAGTGCCTCTGTCCTGGTATCAATGGAGGAGGTCGCCTCATCCAGTATCAGTACGGGCGGGTCTGCAGCCGCAGCTCTGGCTATGGCCAGCAGCTGCCTCTGTCCCTGGCTCAGATTGCTGCCGTCTCCTGTCAGCATAGTGTCATATCCGTCCGGGAGGCGCCTGATAAAGCTGTCTGCATTTGCCAGCCGCGCTGCTGCTATGCATTCTTCGTCTGAAGTATCCAGACGCCCGTAACGTATATTATCCATGACTGTGCCTGTAAACAGGTGGGTATCCTGGAGTACAATGCCAAGGGAGCGGCGCAGGTCTGCTTTCTTTATTTTATTTATATTGATATTGTCATATCTGATCTTTCCATCCTGGATGTCATAGAATCGGTTGATCAGGTTTGTGATCGTAGTTTTTCCTGCCCCTGTGCTCCCCACAAATGCTATCTTCTGCCCCGGGGCTGCATAGAGTTTCACACCGTGCAGCACGATTTTTTTATCATTATATCCAAAATCCACGTCGTTAAATGTCACATCACCCATGACTTTTGTATATGAGACTGTGCCCTCAGCCCTGTGCGGGTGCCTCCAGGCCCATATGCCAGTCCTCTCCTCTGTCTCAGTAAGGGTTCCGTCCTCTTCTTCTCTGGCATTTACCAGTTCCACATACCCTTCATCCTTCTCAGGCTGTTCATCCAGAAGCCCGAAGACACGGCTGGCTCCTGCCATGGCCATCACAATACTGTTCATCTGCTGGCTTATCTGTGTTACCGGCTGGGTAAAATTTTTGTTTAATGTCAGGAATGAGACAAGTGTTCCCAGCGTCAGCCCGTAAAAGCCTCCCAGCGCCAGAAGCGCGCCTGCTACAGCGCAGAGCACATAACTGATATTGCCCAGATTGGCATTTACCGGCATCATAATATTTGCAAATTTATTTGCGCTGTCTGCGCTGGCTCTGAGTTCCTGATTTACTTTTCTGAAATTTTCCAGGCTTTTCTCCTCGTGGCAGAAGACTTTTACTACCTTCTGGCCTTCCATCATCTCCTCAATGTAACCATTCACAGCCCCCAGATCCTTCTGCTGCTTTGTAAAGTATTCAGCTGACCTGGCGCTCAGCTTTTTAGTGGTGATCATCATGATTCCAACCATCACAAGTGTCACTGCGGTCAGAGGAATATTAAGCACCACCATGCTGATAAATGTGGAAAGGATCGTGACAGCTGAATTGAGTACCTGGGGAATGCTCTGGCTGATAAGCTGGCGGAGCGTATCCACGTCATTTGTATACACTGACATGATATCTCCGTGGGCGTGGGTATCAAAATATTTGACAGGCAGGGATTCCATATGGGTAAACAGGTCTACACGTATGTTCCTCATAGTGCCCTGGCTGATATTGACCATGATTCTGTTATATGCGTATGCACAGAGAATACCTGCGGCATATGTGCCCGCCATTGACAGCAGCGCCCCCGCCAGAGCGCCGAAGTCAGCAGATGATGACTGCGTCATGGGTACGATATAATCATCTATCAGCTTCTGCATAAATAAGGTTCCCCTTAAAGTGGCTAAAGCTGTACCGATGATACAGGCTGCTACCATAAAAAACGAGAACTTGTAGTTCTTAAGCATATAGCTTATAAGTCTTATTAAAATTTTCCCGGGATTCTCAACGTGAGGCCTGGGACCGGTTTTGCCGGCTCCGGGACCGTTTATGATCTTTGCATTTTCCGCCATCTGTCACACCGCCTTCTCTTTTATTACATCTGTTTTTCCCTCAGCCTGGTCGAAGTCGCCTCCGCCCTTTATCTGGGTATTATATATCTCTCTGTATATTTCATTATTCTCAAGCAGTCTTTCATGGGTATCGAATCCATTTATCCTGCCGTCCTCCAGCACCAGTATCTTATCAGCATCCTGTACACTTGAAATTCGCTGGGCAATGATCAATTTTGTAGTGCCTGGGATCCTGGCTGTAAATGACTCCCTGATCTTAGCATCCGTGGCCGTGTCCACAGCGCTGGTGGAATCATCCAGGATAAGGACTCTGGGCTTTTTGAGAAGCGCTCTGGCTATACATAGCCTCTGCTTCTGCCCTCCTGAGACATTAGAGCCGCCCTGCTCAATATAAGTATTATATTTGTCCGGCAGCTGCTCGATAAACTCATCCGCACATGCCTGACGGCATGCTTCTATGCACTCTTCTTCATCAGCGTTTTCATCGCCCCATCTGAGATTATCCAGGATAGTTCCTGAAAACAGGACATTTTTCTGCAGCACCACAGCCACCTGGTCACGCAGGCACTCCATGTCATAGGAACGCACATCTTTTCCTCCCACGCAGACAGAGCCTTCTGTCACATCATAGAGCCTGCTGATGAGATTCACAAGACTCGACTTGCCGCAGCCCGTGCCTCCGATGATGCCTATGGTTTCCCCTGCGCTGATGTGAAGGTCTATATCATGAAGTGTATCTTTTTTGCTTCCCTGTCTGTAGGTGAAGTTCACATGATTAAAATCAATACTCCCGTCCCTGATCTCTGTCTCCGGCTTTTCCGGATTCGTCAGGCTGGCCTTTTCAGTGAGCACCTCCGCTATACGCCGCCCGCTGGCAGCGCTCATAGTGACCATTACAAATATCATGGAAAGCATCATCAGGGACATCATGATTCCCATGATATAGCTGAACATGGAAGTGAGCTCCCCTGTAGTCAGATTTCCTGCCACAACATAGTGGGCCCCAAACCAGGAAAGTGCAATGACACATCCGTAGATAACAAGCATCATGACAGGATTATTAAAGGCCAGAATGCCCTCCGCCTTAACAAAAAGCTTGTAAAGCCTCCCTGCCGCCTCTGTGAATTTCTCATTCTCGTAATCCTCCCGCACAAATGCCTTTACAACACGTATGGCGGAGACATTCTCCTGGACACTGGCATTTAAGGCGTCATACTTTTTAAATACTACGTCAAAAATCTTTGTCGTTCTGGTCATAACCAGAATGAGCACAGCCGCCAGTACTATGATCGCAGCCACAAAGATGAGGCTCAGTCTCACATTAATAAAAAAGCACATAAACATGCTGCACACCAGCATCATAGGCGCCCTCACCGCGATCCTGAGTATCATCTGGTATGCGTTCTGCACGTTTGTCACGTCTGTTGTCATTCTTGTCACAAGTCCCGCTGTACTGTATTTATCAATATTTGAAAATGAAAATGTCTGTATATTACTGTACATGCCATCCCTGAGATTGCACGCAAATCCCGATGACGCGCTGGCTGCATATTTTCCTGCAAGGACTCCTGATAACAGGCTGAATGCCGCCAGCAGAAGCATCAGGGCGCCATAAAAATAAACCTGGCTGATGTTTCCTGCCTCTATCCCCCTGTCAATGATCGCAGCCGTAACAAACGGTATCAAAACCTCCATTATAACTTCCAGCGCCGAAAAAAGCGGCGTCAGAAGAGATGCTCTTTTATACTCCTTAACCTGGCTCAACAATATTTTTATCATAAATAATGCTTCCTCCTTCATTTCAATCTCTTATAACATTTTCTCACTGTTCCTGTTGAAAGTGAAATCAAAAAATGTTATTATTAATAAACAACCTTTATCAATTTTGTTTAACAGCTTTTATTTAAAAGGAGGATAATTTTGAATACTGTACAGTTAGAGTGCTTTCTGGCTGTTTCCGAGACACTGAACTTCGCCAGGGCCGCTGAGCATCTTCACATAACCCAGCCTGCCGTCACCCATCAGATAAATTCTCTGGAATCAGAGCTGGATGTAAAATTATTCAAGCGAACAACGAGAACTGTAGAATTGACAGAAGAAGGGTGGAGTTTCTTCAACGACGCAAAAACCATCCTGAATATGACACATATGGCTAAAGCACGCCTTTCAAGCCATAATACGGAAGAGATACGTTCTATCGGGATCGGCTGCCACAGCCCCATGGAACTCTCTCTGCTTCCAAAACCGCTGAATGCTTTTTTAAAGAAATACCCTGATATCCACCCTGAGCTGAAGATGGTGCCGTTTCAGGCACTGCAGAATCTTCTTCAGGAGGAAAATATAGATGTAATGATGGGATTCCTGGATGAAAACTCAAAGAAACTGCCGGGAGTATATGTAGAACTTACAAAAGCCCCCCTGGCCTGTGTCATGTCTCCCTCCCATCCACTGTCCAGCAGGGAGAGCCTCCGCCTGGAGGATCTTAAAGAGGGAAAGCTTATTATATGCAGTCCTCGTAAAACCTCTGCGGCAGTATCCAGGATCCAGGGACAGCTGATCGGCTGCAGGACGCCTTCTGATGTATATTTCTGTGACAATATTGAGTGCGGAATAACACTGGTGCAGGCTGGGGTTGGCTTTATAATACTTCCTGCTATACTGCCTGAGCACAGCAGCGCCCTCTCCCATGTCCTGCTGGAAGGTGTCCAGCCGGAGTCATTCGGTCTGTATTATAAGACACTGCAGAGAAACCAGCCTTTGAAGGATTTTATACAATTCATGAAAGAATATTTCAGCTGAAGATGAAAACAAAAGTGCCCCACAGCATAGAAACTCAGCTGTGGGGCAGCATTTTTTACTGAAGGATTTCTTTTACGCATTCAGCAATCTGTTCGTCTTTACAGTTTTCAAAGAAATACTCCCGGAACTTCTCCCCTGACAGGGCGCCTTTTACAAGCTCTCTGTCCAGATTCTTAAGGATAGTCACCAGATCTGTATATGTATGCTTCTTCACTTCATCCAGGATCTTTTTATTCCTCTGTTCCGGAACAGCCCTCTCTCTGGGATAGCCCTGCCCGCTCTCTTCCACGTACAGCTTTTCAAATATATACTCCAGGTTCAGGTCTCCGCCCCATCCGAATCCTTTTGCAAAGGGGATCGCAATTGCATTGCCGTCATTGATCTGTGCAAATGTGTATGCATCCAGAGGATCTTCCACATGGCCGCAGATCACACCCGGGAATGAATTGCAGGCCAGCATGGCCCCTTCTCCTGTGCCGCAGCCTGTGATCACATAATCCGCTGCTTTGGAATTCAGAAGAACTGCTGCCAGAATCCCTACCTGGACATATGTGAGCTGGCATTCGTCCTCTGCCGTGTACATTCCATAATTAAATACTTCATGCCCCATGGGCTCAACTACTTTTTTTAATGAATTTAAGATCATGGCATTCTTTGATGCCTGGCTGTTTTCGTTGATAAGTGCTATTTTCATTTTCTATTCCTCCATTATTGATCCTTGATTGATGCGGCAGGGTATTTGACCCGGGTTACGGCTGTTTCCCAATATATGCCAAAATTCCGCCGTCCACATATAAAATATGCCCGTTTACAAAGTCAGAGGCATCTGATGCCAAAAATACTGCCGGTCCCATCAGGTCTTCAGGTGTTCCCCACCTGGCTGCCGGTGTCTTTCCTATAATAAATTTGTCAAAGGGATGTTTTGTGCCGTCCGGCTGTGTCTCCCTGAGGGGAGCCGTCTGTGGCGTGGCGATATACCCCGGCCCGATCCCGTTGCACTGGATATTGTATTCTCCGTATTCAGAGCATATATTCCTTGTGAGCATCTTAAGGCCGCCCTTTGCAGCCGCATAGGCAGACACTGTCTCACGTCCCAGCTCACTCATCATTGAGCAGACATTTATGATCTTGCCATGTCCTTTTTTGATCATACCGGGGATGACAGCTTTAGACATGATAAACGGAGCGTTCAGGTCTATATCCACCACCTGTCTGAATTCCTCGGCTGACATTTCATGCATGGGGATCCTCTTTATAATTCCCGCATTATTTACAAGGATATCTATTGTGCCCAGCTCTGATTCAATATCAGACACCATCTTCCGGACCTGGTCCTCATCAGTCACGTCGCAGATATATCCCTTTGCGTCAATTCCTTTTGCACTGTACTCTTCCATGGCTTTATCCATGTGTTCCTGCCCACGGCAGTTAAATGCAATCTTTGCACCGGCATTTGCATATGCTTCCGCAATGGCAAATCCAATCCCGTAAGCTGCCCCTGTCACAAGCGCAACCTTTCCTTCCAGTGAAAAGCTCTTCATAATATCCATATTTGTCCTCCTGTCCATGTACTTACTTTTATTGCAGCCTGTTTACATCAGGTCCTTCATTGCCACTGCATCCATATCGTCAAAGTCCTGGTTCTCTCCCACCATTCCCCATATGAAGGTGTAATTCCTGCTTCCGCTTCCCGAATGTATTGACCAGCTCGGAGAGATGACTGCCTCTTCATTGCGGATCACAATATGTCTTGTCTCATTCGGCTCTCCCATGTAATGCATGACAAATGCGTCCTGTGGCATGTCAAAGTACAGATACACCTCCATCCTTCTGTCATGAGTATGGCAGGGCATAGTATTCCAGACACTGCCGGGCTCCAGGCTTGTCATACCCATTTCCAGCTGGCAGCTCTCCACCTGTCCGGGAAGGATATATTTACAGATCGTCCTGTGGTTTGACTCTTCCAGACATCCCAGTTCTACTTTATTTTCGTCCTTAATGATCACTGTGCCTTCCTCAGGGACACCCTCCCGCTTTATTAATACTGTAGGGCATGTTCTGTGGGCCGGTGCGCTGTTTATATAGAATTTGGCAGGGTCTGCGCTGTCATCACTCTCAAACACAACTTCCCTTTTCCCCATTCCAATGTACATGCCTTCTCTTGCACCTACTGCGTACACCTTCCCGTCAACATTTATCTTTCCCGGGCCTCCGATGTTGATGACTCCCATTTCCCTTCTCTGAAGGAAATATTCTGCCCTGAGCTCTTCACCTGCTGTCAGTACCAGCTTTTCATTGACAGGAGTTGCCGCGCCTGTGATAATACGGTCAATATGGCTGTACACCAGTTTGATCTCATCAGCAGTAAAAAGCCCCTGTATTAAAAATTCCTCTCTGAGCCTCTCCGTTGTATAGTGTTTTACATCTCTTGGAGATGAAGCTGTCCTTAATTCCATTTCCTGCACCCTTTCTTATCTTTGACTGTCGTCCATAGTTTTCCGGCTGTGTTATGCTATCTATCATAACATGCCGGATTATCAGTTTCTTGTGATTTATTGCCAAAAACCTTGCAAATATTGTACATTTTTCTGTCTGAGAATGTTATAATAGCCGTAAGAAACCACAGAGATTAAATGGAGGTGAATAAAATGAAGGAATTTAATTCCTGTAAGGATGCCATCGATTCCTGCATAGACAAAAAGTCCTTTGCCATCGCCCATCTCTATAAGGATGAAAAACCCATGGATATGCACATACACGACAGCTATGAGATCTATTACTCTATCTCCGGAGGAAAACAGTTTTTAATAGATAACCGTTTTTACGATATCCAGCCCGGCGATATATTTTTTATTAATCAGTACGAGAGCCACCATCTGACCCAGATAGACAGCCAGATCCATGAACGCATCGTACTTTCTATCTATCCGGAATATCTGAAAAACTTATGTACTAAGGCCACTGACCTCAACTACTGCTTCTCCCACCGGGACCGGGGCTGCCATCATAAGATCTCCCTCCCGCCTGAAGACCAGAAACGCTTCAGGTATTACATACACAAGCTCTGCAGCATTCAGGGATACGGCGAAGATCTGCTGGAGCAGTCCGGCTTTGTAGAAATGATGGTTTTTCTGAACAGGATATTCTGCGAGAGCTGTCATGAAAGACAATTCAACGAGGGGAGTAATTATCATAAAGAGGTAGATCAGATACTCAGTTATATTAACCAGAATATAAAAAATCCCCTAACTATCGAAGAGCTGTCATCACATTTCTATCTCAGCTCTTCCTATCTCTGCCGCATATTCAAGCAGGCCACGGGCACGACTATCAATAAATATATTACCGCAAAACGGATCACCATCGCAAAGGCTCTTCTCACAGAAGGCTCAACAGTCAACGAAGCATGTGAAGAATCCGGCTTCAATGATTACAGCAATTTTCTGAAGGCCTTCTCCAGAGCCGTGGGAGTCTCTCCTAAAAAGTATTCCAGTTTTTCAACATAAAGGCAAATTATACGTATCCCATCAGTCCGGGCAGCCACAGGGACAGCAGAGGAATATATGTCACAAGGAGCAGTACAAGAAAAATAGCTGCAAAATATATCAGAAGCTGCTTAAAGACAGTTTCGATCCTCACTTTTCCAACCTTCACGCCGACAAAAAGTGTTGTCCCTACCGGAGGAGTGATCGTCCCGATACAGAGATTAAAAATCAGCATGATTCCAAAGTGCACAGTATTCATCCCCAGCGCTGTGCACACAGGTAAAAATATAGGGGTGAAGATCAGGCAGGCAGGAGTCATATCCATGAAGGTTCCCACAAAAAGCAGTATAATGTTAATGATAAACAGGATCACAAATTTATTGTCCGTAAGTCCCAGAAGTCCGCGGGAAATAGCTGTGGGCAGTCCTGTGAAAGCCATGACCCACGACATGATCGCAGAAACTCCTATCAAAAAGACTATGATCCCCGTCATCCTGGCGCTTTCTCTGAAAATCTGAGGAAGATCCTTAAAACGGATGGATTTATAAAAGAACAGAGAAAGGATCAGGCTGTATACAACTGCTACTACTGAACCCTCTGTAGCTGTAAAAATCCCGAATATGATCCCCCCGATCACGATAATGATCAGAAGCAGGCAGGGCAGAGCCTGAAAGAGAATGCTCAGCTTTTCTTTTGCCTCAAATTTCGTTTTGCTCCTGTAGCCAAATTTTTTTGCCAGCATATAGATGACAAGCATACACGCCAGCCCCCACAAAAGCCCCGGAATATATCCGGCCATGAAAAGAGCTGCAACTGAAGTTCCCCCGCTCACAAGCGAGAATGTTATCATTACATTGCTGGGCGGTATTAAAAGTCCGGTTGGCGCTGTGGCTATATTGGCAGCCGCTGAAAAGTTAGGATCATATCCTTCCTCTTCTTCCACAGGACCGATGATGGAACCCATTGCGGATGCAGCCGCTGTACCTGAACCTGAGATAGCCCCGAAAAGCATATTGGCAATTACGTTAGTCTGGGCCAGCGCCCCGGGAGTCCTTCCCGTCACAAGCTTTGCAAGGTTGATAAGCCTTATGGCTATCCCGCCTTTGTTCATTATATTTCCGGCCAGAATAAAAAAAGGGATGGCCAGAAGGGAGAAAATGGAGATCCCTGAGAATATCCTCTGTGCCCCTGTGACAACGGCGGCCTCAAAGTTCAGCACCGGGAGGATGGCGCACACAGATGACACTGCCAGCGCTGCCGCGATGGGCACTCCCGCCACCAGCATGATCAGCAGCAATACTAAAATGATTAATCCTGATGTGACTGCAATATCCATTATTCATATCCCTCCCTGTCCTTATCTGTGAAGAGTGTGATCACGTTCAGTACATTATAGATCATGATCAGCGCTCCTGAAAGCGGCACTACTGTATATACTGCGCCCATGGGTATCCCCAGGGAAGCAGTTACCTGGGTCATCGTCAGCTTCATGATGCTGATGCCCCCATAGACCATTACAATAGCCGCAAAAGCAAAAATTAGGCACTCAATCAGAACTTCCAGCCACAGCCGTCCGTTTCCCCTCAGCTTATCCGCAAGGAATCCCATTCTCATATGATCCCTCTCTCCAAATACATAAGCAGCAGCCAGAAGAGCCATCCATGTGAAGCTGTATGTCAGAAGCTCTTCTGAAACGGTACTGGGGCTATTAAAGAAATATCTTATGACGATCTGATAGGTGCCGATGCAGACCATAAATGCAAAAATGGCTGCACATGCAGTTCCAAGTATTTTATCCAGCCATGATCTGGCTGTCTTTACCGTTTTCATATACCGCTCCTCCTTCAGTCCTCTGCTGCCTTTTCGTTGATCTCCTGGATATACTCATAGAAATCCCTGATATCCTCATTTTTTTCAAGCATTTCCTCATGAAGGGGAAGTACCTTTTCTTTAAACGCGTCTACATCCACCTCTATGAATTCCACGCCCATCTGATTTTCAGCAATATTCTTTGCCTCCTCTATCTGCTCTGCCCACTTCTCCTGTTCTGTCTGTGTAGAGATATCAGCTGCCTCCTCAAATATCTTCCTTTCCTCTTCTGTAAGTCCCTCAAGAAATTTCAGGTTTCCTATCAGCATATCTGGTACCATCTGATGCTGGTCATAGGAATAATATTTTGCCACTTCCCCATGCTTGTTATTTGTCAAAGCCAGCTCATTATTTTCAGCTCCCTCGATAACCCCCTGCTGGATGGCCGTATAGACTTCTCCAAAACTCATTGGAGACGCAGCCGCCCCAAATGCCTGCATCATCTTTACACTTGCAGGGCTCTGCTGTACACGTATCTTCTGCCCCTTCAGGTCTTCAGGCGCATAGATTGGCTTCTTGGCATAAAAATTCCTGGTTCCCGCGTTATACCATGTCAAAGCTTCAAAGCCCGCCTCATCCGTAGACTCATATATATTTTTCATATAATCTTTATCATTCATGACTGATTCATAAATTTCCGGTGAATCAAACAGGTATGGCATGCTGAATATCTCATATACATCTGCAAAAGTCTCCAGGTTTGCCGTCCCGGCCACCACAAAATCAATGGCGCCTGTCTGTGTCAGTTCGATCGCCTTCTGGGCTGATCCGAGGATCTCATTAGGAAATATCTGTATCTCATATTTGTCTCCCAGTTTTTCTTCCACATACTCCTTAAACGCCAGAAGCCCCAGATGCTCCGGATGTGTCTCAGACTGTCCATGGGCGATCCTGATTATCCTCCTGCTCTCCCCCTGCCCTGCACATCCTGTCAACACTGTCAGCAGAACAAGCCCCGCAAAGACTGCTGCATATTTACTGAATTTATTTTTAGCCACTGCTTCCGCCTCCATACTTTTCCTGTTTTCCTCATATACTTCCCAATTTTTGAAAATTGTATTCCCGCGGAAAAAATTGTTTTGTTATTGACTATTTCTCAAAAATGTTGTACCTTAAATGTAAGTACTTACATTTTGTTATAACTAAATAGATACAGATAAAGAAAGGACACTGCTCATGAAAAATTATATTAAGATCCACCCCCAGGATAATGTTGCTGTTGCACTCTGTCCGCTGACAGCTGCTTCTGACATCAGTCTGGAGGAACAGCAGATTCATCTCTTAGAAGATATCCCCCAGGGACACAAGTTTGCTCTCACCGACATACCTGCAGGTTCCCGTATTTTTAAATATGGCAGTCCGATCGGCGTAGCCAGGGAGGATATCAAATGCGGCAGCTGGATCCACACGCATAACTTAAAGACAGGCCTGGGCGACCTTCTGACTTACACATATGAGAAGCAGGCTGCCGTGCTTCCGCCTACGGAGGAACGCTTTTTTGATGGGTTCAGGCGCGCTGACGGGAAAGTCGGGGTGCGCAATGAGATATGGATCATCCCTACTGTGGGCTGTGTAAATAATGTGGCAACTGCTGTTGAGAGAAAAGCCCAGGGACTGAAAAAAGGATCTGTTGATGAGATCGCCGCCTTCCCCCATCCATATGGATGTTCACAGATGGGAGATGACCAGGAACATACGCGCCAGATTCTGGCTGATCTTATCAACCATCCCAATGCCGGCGGCGTTCTTGTTTTAGGCCTTGGATGTGAAAACAGCAATATTGATGAACTGAAAAAATATATTGGGAATTACGATGAGAACAGGGTCAAATTCCTGGTTGCACAGGAATCTGAGGATGAGATAGCTGACTCCCTGGCATTGATAGAAGAGCTGGTTGATTATGCCGGGAGCGCCAGGCGTGAGCCTGTCAGCTGCAGTGAATTGATAATCGGCATGAAATGCGGCGGCTCCGACGGTCTCTCAGGTATAACAGCCAACCCTGCAGTAGGCGCATTTTCAGACCTCCTTATATCAAAGGGCGGAACGACTATCCTCACTGAAGTTCCTGAAATGTTTGGCGCAGAGACTCTCTTAATGAACCGCTGCGAGTCTGAAGAGCTGTTTGACAAGACAGTGGACCTGATCAATGACTTTAAAAATTACTTTATCAGCCACGACCAGACGATTTATGAAAATCCTTCTCCCGGCAATAAAAAGGGCGGTATCTCTACCCTGGAGGATAAATCCATGGGATGTACCCAGAAATCAGGCAGCGCTCCAGTCCGCGGCGTGCTGGCATACGGTGAACCTGTAAAGACAAAAGGCCTTAACCTTTTGAGCGCACCCGGAAATGACCTGGTGGCCTCTACTGCCCTGGCAGCTTCCGGAGCACATATCGTTTTGTTTACCACAGGCCGTGGGACTCCCTTTGCATCTCCTGTGCCTACAGTAAAGATTTCAACGAATACAGCCTTATACAATAAGAAAAATAACTGGATCGACTTTAACTGCGGCACCCTTGTGGAAGATTCAGACCTGACAAAGCTGCGTGACGAGTTCTTTGATTATATTATTAGAGTAGCTTCAGGAGAAAAAGTAAAATCCGAGGAAGCCGGATTCCATGATATGGCTATATTCAAACAGGGAGTGACTCTCTGATCAGAGCAAAAGTGCACTTTACGTTACCTCATATAAAGTCAAAGATAACTATTCAGCAGGTCTGTGCATTTACTGCACAGACCGTAAGAAAATGATTCAAGCGTGCAAAAATCCCATCGCCGGAGGCGATTTTAAATGGATTTTTGCATGTAACTGTGAAGGTACTGAACAGTTGCATGTTCCGAGTTATATAAATCCGGGCATGCTCTTTTATTTCTGCGAGGTTTTTGACTTACAATTTGTTCTGTTCCAGTTTATCCATCTTTTCTTTTGTTGCCAAAAAAATCTCTGCCTCTGTCTCTTTGTCTTCCAGGATATCCTCTGGCAGCATGCACAAAGCTGCCGCCCGGCTCTTGCCGTCTCTGATCTCACACTGGCTGAAACTGAAGACCCTGTCATCCCCGTCTTCTGATATATCCGTGTCCGGCTCAAGCCTGACAGTCACTTTAAAATTTATAATGCCGTTTTCCATGTATTTCTTATAGATCCTGGCCTTTTGAAGAACCTCGTCCTCAAACGGATAATCCCTTAGAAGCCGGGCCAGTTCCAGCAGATCAACATAACCTCTAAAATGCGTTTCACTCTTCTGTATTGCCTCAATCAGTTTTATTTCCATATGATCCCCCTTTTAATATCCCCGTCTGTTTGCTGCGGGGCTTTAGCTGCAGCCGCAGATGTCTGCCCGCTGGTTTTCGGACAGACATCAGTAACTCATGCCAAATCCGTAGTCATATGTATTCCCTTCTGAATCTTTATAAGGAACCATATCAAGCGGCAGGTCCTCGCACTGCTCTTCAACTGTTTCCATGTCCCTTGGAATCTGGACCGGCAGCCTTCCCGTCGGGCTATATTCACCAAACAGAATATCCAGGACTGCACTTTTTGACACTCCGAATTCAACAAGGATGGCGTCTGTCTGTTTTTCAAATTCATGCATAACCATGGGATTGCTGAGTGCAGCGCACACAATTACAGGCTTATCTCCCATGGCCTTTCTGCATTCCAGAATATTATCCAGATCCGCCTCATTATATGATGTGTTAGTCTTTCCCCGATAGCTTCTGTTTTCAAACTTCTCTCTCGGGTCCCCTCCGGCTATGCTGACGGCCCGGGCATTTACCGCCGTGTAGGGGCGGTACTGCAGCGTAATCGGCAGATATCCATTGCCTCCTGCTGCCGCGTCCTCTTCGGAATACGGATTGCACTGCGGACTCTCAATAAATACGACCGCCGCGTCCGCTTCACCGGGATCTGACACCCTCACTGCATACTTTGAAATAACATCAGCGGCAGCCGGGTCTTCTGTATGCTCTGGTATATCCTGCCTGAAGAATCCTTTTGACGCCTTTATCCTCCTCTCTGGAATATATACCTTTATCCCCCTGGCAAGCGGCAGACAGTCTTTATTTTTCAGCAGCACTACTGACTTTAGCTGCGCCTGGTAGCCCTTCCTGACAAATTCCCTGCAGCCCACGATCCGGGCAGATTTCTCCGGTTCCAGATATGGATCCTCGAAGAGGCCGCACTGGAAAATATTTTTCAGAAGCCTTGCAGCAGATAATTCCATTCTCTGACGCATAGCTTCTTCGCCGTATTTTTCACAGCCCAATTTGCAGGCCTGTATCACCGGCTCCATTCTGCTGTTCCCTCCGAACTGGTCCACTCCATTCATAATGGCACACAGACACCTCTCGGCCTCCGTCACATCCTCCATACCATAACACCTGCTTCCAAAGGAATCAATCCTGGCATCAGGATCCTGAGTGATGCCCCAGTCTGTGCATACCACTCCCTGGTAACCGTATTTTTCCCTGAGCAGATCCCTGATCATATATTCGCTGTAAGAATTCCCCACATTTTTGCCGTTCTTTTTATCTTCACCCCAGGATACTGTGTAATAGGGCATAACTGAAGCGGCATATTTCGTAGGCCCGTCCAGGCAGAAGGCAGCCTCCGTAAATGGCTTCTGGTGCATCTCAAAATTTCCGCCCGGATAAACAGCATACCGGCCAAACGCATAATGGGCATCCCGCCCGCCTTCTCCTGTTCCCCCGCCGGGCCAGTGCTTTACCATCGTATTGACACTCTCTGCGCCCCAGCCGTCAGGCGCTCCCGGCGTTGTCTGCATACCGTCACAGTAAGCCTTTGTCATTTCCTTGGTTTTCTCTGCCTCCTCCCCAAAGGTATCAGCGAACCTCATCCATCTGGGGTCTGTACAGAGGTCGATCTGCGGTCCCAGCGCTGTAGTGATTCCAAGCGCCCTGTATTCCCTGGATGCAGTCTTTGCAAAATCACTTACTACCTCAGTGTCAAAGCAGGCTGCAAAACCCAGTCCTTCCGGCCACTTACTTACATCCTGTCCTGCACTCTTAAATTCAGCGCCCGACTCTCTTGCACCGCTTCTGGGATCTGAGGACAGATTTACGGGTATACCATGCGGAAGGCTCTCTGCCACTTTCTGAAGCTCATTGCTCCACCTGGCAGAGACCTCTGCATTTTCTACTGTCATCAGCAGGATATGGCGTATGTGTTCCTCCGAAAGATATTCTTTCTGTTCATCAGACAATTCCCAGGGCTGATTTCCCGATTCCCAGAAAGGCCTTCCCCCGAAGCTTCCTCCAAAGGGGCCTCCCTTTGCCGGCGGCACTGCCTGGTGGGGAGAATAGAGCATCAGGCCGGCTATCTCTTCAACAGTCAGCCTTCCTGCCAGGTCCTTTGCCCTTTCCCAGGGCGGCAGCCTCCAATCCTCATATGGAAGAAGCTCCCCGCTTTTTTCCAGATCTTTAAAATAAAAACCGTCCCTTTCTATTACTGAAACGCCCGATCCCGCAGAATATGCCAGAGTCCTGCCATTATCTAATACAATTCTGCAGATCCCGTCCTTTTCAGACTGTTCTTTTATATGCAATCCCACATCCTCCTTCTCTGTCACCGCCAGATTCCAAACATGGCTACTTTCTGGTTACTATTCACGAGCCACTGTTTCGCCTTTTCTGTTATTATAACCTTTATTAATCCTGCTTTCAAGATAAAGACAATTGTACGCGCGTTACTGGTCACGAAGTGAACAGTAACTGGTGGCGTGTAAATAGTAACAAAAAACGCTCTTCTGTGCACTGCCCTGTAACGGCTCTATACACAAAAAAGCGTTTTTTTCTCTGATTTTTTTCTTTAATCTTCCAGCGCCTGCTCATATACCCGGCGCACCTTTTCTCTTGTAGGAACTCCTTCGTGGACCTTCACGCCGTCTACGAAATAAGTGGGCACATAATAATAATCCAGGGACTCTGCAAGATCTTTTTCCTTCTCTTCGTCTGCAATACGGACCTCTACTTTTTCATATTCGGGATTTTCCTCCTTCAGGTCCTCCATCAGCCTCAACGCCTTTCTGCAGTGAGGGCAGTCTGATAAAATCATCATTAATACTTGTTTCATTTGTATTTCCCCTTTCTATCCAGATATCTTTATCCTGTTATTTAACTAATTCGATGCTTCTCCTGTCTCTGTCTCATATGTCCAGTCTACTATACCGCCAAAATCGTATACATTCTTATAGCCCATCTTTATAAGCTTATCAGAAGCCTGCCTGCTTCTCACTCCTGTCCTGCAGTGTATAAGAAGGACAGCATCCTTATCAGGCAGGGCTGATGGCTGTTCATCACCAATCTCTTCATTGGGGACTAAAACTGCTCCCGGTATATGCCCGTCTGTATACTCCTGGGCTGTCCTCACGTCCACCACTGTCACGCCACCCTCATCCATCATTTTCTTCGCTTCTTCGGCTGTGATTTTGTGGTAGGCCTCATCAGCTTCCTGCATCTGCCCGGCAGCTGATACGGGCTCAGTGCCTGTCTCACTCTCCCCTTTTCCGGCGGCAGAACATGCACCCAAAACCATCATGCAGCCCAGTATTCCCGCCAATACGATCCCTGTCAGTTTTTTCCTCATAGTACCTCCCAGAGCATTTTCAAATACGCTCTAACCCTTTGCAGATTAATCTGTAACTTTTATAGATACATTTCATACTGTAACTATATCAGATACATTTGCTTTTGTCAATATCTTTTTCTGCAAACAATTCAGTTACCGCAAGCTCATAAGCTGTAAGCCTGTCTGCTTTCTTTATTTTCTTCCAGCACTTCTCAGCATCTGAAAAACTTACCAGCATATATGTCCACAGCTCCTTCATTTTGAACAGGACTGGTTTCTCACCTGGCAGTATCTCTCTGTAGCCTTCATAGATCTCATCATGGAAAGCCTTCAGGATCTTTTTGTCTGTCTGAGCTCCCTGCCTGATATTATGTACAAGATTTGGATTTCTAAGCAGCCCCCGCCCCATCATGACTGCATTTGTCCTTGTAAATCCTGATACTGCCGCCTCATAATCCTGCCTGGTGAACACGTCTCCATTGTAGCAGAGAATATTTTCGGACGACTCTTCAGCCTTCCTGTAGCTTTCCAGGACCGGCTTATTTTTATAATAATCAGTCTGGACCCTGGGATGAATGATCAGCTCAGACAGCGGAAATTTATTAAATATCTCCAGAAGCCTGTTAAATTCCTCAGGCTCATACATTCCCAGCCTTGTCTTTACAGATATTTTCAAACCGGAGCTTTCAAATATACTGTTTAAAAATCTCTCAAGACGGTCGGGATATTCCAGGAAGCCGGCTCCTTTTCCCTTTGAGACAACTGTTCTGGAGGGACATCCCAGATTCAGATTTACTTCACTGTACCCCAGCTCCTTCAGTTTTTCTGCTGCGTTTATAAAATCCTCTGCCTTATTTGTCAAAATCTGCGGAACAATCTCCATTCCCTTGTTATGTTCCGGCAGAACATCATTCAACTCCTTAGTATTCATGCATCTGTTCTGGTTTGGCATGATGAAGGGCGTAAAATATTTATCGATCCCGCCAAAATACCTGGCATGCGCATTCCTGTATATATAACCTGTAATTCCTTCCATTGGTGCAAAATAAAAAAGCATCTGCGTCTCCTTCGATTGATTTCTGTCATTTAAAGAGCTTTTTTTAAACACGCTCCAGGTTATTATAACCATACCGCAGAGTATTTGTAAATAGAATAAGGGCAGAATAAATCTGCCCTTATTACATTTCAGCCATCTGGCTTTTGTCTGCGCACTCAGCCAGCATCCTCTCAGCGACCCTGCGCTCTGCCTCTTCCTGTGTCTCTCCAAATACCACTGAAAGTTCTGTAAACAGATTCTCTTCAGCCATCTTCAGATATCTCTCATCTGAGGCGGGCAGGCGTTTTCCCTCCCGTATCCTCTTCTGACGTTTCAGATAAAGTGTCTTGATGATTTTTACCCAATCACGGGAGTCACCGCTTCTGGCACATTCCTTATATTTCTCTTCACGGAGCTTGATATTAGGGACGACTACCTCCTCTATCTCCGGTATATCTTCCAGCAGGCTTAATGCCTCTTCCCGGACCAGCACGCTTCTCATAGCAGCCTTGGGATTATCTACAGGAGTAAATATCCTGCCTCCCATCTGCCCCAGAGGGCAGAGCAGATAATACAGCCTGTCCTTTGGCACTCCCTCCATGTCCATTACAGTGATATCCTCTATCCTGCACACACCGGTGCTTCCATAAACTACATAGTCACCTTTTCCAAACATCCGCATTTCATCCTTTCTGCAGTCCCAGAAAGGCCATCTGTACCTGCAGCAACTGTCAGTCCAGATACCCCTCTGTTTTATATGCATTATACTGTTTCCTGATTTTTACAACTATAGAGCCATCATCCTGCAGCTTATTTTCCTCGATCACATATCTGACTCCCTGCCTGTCGAGTTTACTGCAGTACATCTCAAATTCTTTCCCGGGATCCGCGTCATGTGCAGTATCAAATTTCATTGTCTGCAGCAAACAGGCGCTAATAATTCTTCTCATCGCATTTCCTGCCTTTCTATAACCATTATTTTTATAACTGTATCTTATCATTTTAAAATATAAATTGTCAGTGTTTTTTTGATTATAAATGCAATTTCGTCATAATTATCAATATAGACAGGCTTATATTTTGTGCAAAATGTAAAGAAAGGACCGCCTCGATTGAGGCGGTCCCGCAGACTGCAGACAAACAATAATTATCGTTTCCGCTGCGCTGTCACATTGAAAGCAGTTTTTCCGCATGAGAAAGTCTTTCATAGAACTGGCTGTAAAAGTCTTTATCAGGCGCATAATCCTTTATATAGAAATTCTCCAGCACATACATGCTGCATTCCCGGCTGAAGCGCATATCCTGCTCCCCGGCAGCTTTTAACTTTATACTCTTAAGGAAATAGTGCCATTTTGAAGTGAACTCTTCATTCTGCCTCAGGTCAGGTATTCCCAGCCATTTCTTTACCTTGACCTTTGTCTTATCTTCTTTCGGACATTCCCTGCTCTGCAGATAATACCGGAAGGATCCACCCTCATAATACCTGCCCAGGGGGAAGAGCCTGCAAAGGCCCGGCCTGAAGGAGTGGATCGTGCAGCGCCCCTCCGGGCTTAAAAAAGTACATGCCTCCCGCTCCCCAGCCATCTTCAGGTTCGGCAGTATGATGCCATCCTTTACATTCAGTTCTATCCTCTCCTGCATCAGCTCTTCAAATGAAATGCCCAGATTCGTTTTCAGGAAGTGGATATCCAGGGGATCCAGCACGATTGATTCGCCCATCCCGCTGCAGCAGCTTGAGCACCCTTTGCAGCCGCCACAGTCTGCCTTTACCATATCATTTGAGCCATATAGCTTTTTTAAATCTTCTGCCGGTATTTCTCGTTCCATTTTATTTCCTCTCTTTTCAGCCTGCTGCTTATTAGTGCTGAAGACTTCAGCCTGTTGCCGTTCACTCCGGTAAACGGTAACTTCTGCTGTCCTTCAGCTGCCGTTCCATGTGTTCAAAGAACGTAAGCTGGAAGTTAATTTTCTCCCTCCACATCAGTGTTGCCGTCTCCGTGGCTAATTCTTCATCTCTGTAGCAGGACAATTTATCACTTAATTGTACTACATATTTTTCTTTCTCGTCCAGTGTCATTTCCATAAAACCATTGTTACTTAGATTTTCGAACAGGCGGTACACATCATAGCGGTCTATATTGTCTGCATCGCAGACTGTTTCTGTAAATGCAGTCGGCTCACCGGCAAAATCCGTCTTTCCATCTACATGCGCAGCAATGCCGTACATGATCTGTTCTGCTGTATGTTCCGACAGATGGAGTGATTCTAAAAAAGGCCTTGCTATTCTGGCCGCTTCTCTTCCATGCTCTTTCCAGTCCTCCACTGCAGTGATACCCCTGCAATAACTGACATCATGGAGCAGACAGGCTATTGCCATGGCTTCTGTATTCATCCCCTCCTGCCTCGCTATTGCAGCCCCAATGTTCGCCACCCTGATGCTGTGTTCCAGCCTGTACGCCTTTTCTCCGGGGTGTTCACGAAAATAACTGCTGTCATTAAACTTATGGTGCAAAAATTCCTCCGCCCTTTTGATGATTCCTTCCATTTACCCATCCTCCATTTTCCCGCACAAAATCCTGGTCAACATTTATGGTATTGACCAGGATTTTATTTTGTATTATTTCAGATTCATCATGCTCATGGCATTCTGTGCACTCTTCATCTTCGCTTCATTCCGAAGCATCTCGGTTTCTACATTGGGAACCCCTTTATCATCTAAGATCACCTGATCTTTTTTGAGTCCCCTGACTTTTTTCTTGCCTGCCACCTGCCTGTTATAATCGATCTTGGACCAGACTGCACAGATTATGAGTATTATAACAGGACTAAACAAAAATATCAGAAGCCAGATTATTGCGCTGTTCATAAGCACTCCTTTCTGTACATTTATGTTCTGACTGATTGTGAAAGAACAGGAATGTACACCCTATTAATTTCAGGCACCTTCAAGTATATATTGTTTTAGTCTGATTATTCTCATAAATATTATACCAAAAATATACGGTCAGTTCAAGGTATATTTAGAAACCATCTGCAGCTTTTTATGCTTTTTATACGATGGCTCCTCCCCCGTCTACCACAATAAACTGTCCCTGTACATAGCTGGATGCATCACTGGAGAGGTAGAGTACTGTACCGTTTAACTCTCCCTTCTTTCCCGGACGCCCTGCCGGATTCATGGCTGAATATCCCTGAAGGAACTGCTCTGATTTGAAAAGCGTCCCGGCGGTCATCTCCGTCTCAAAAAGAGCGGGGCCTACAGCATTTACAGTGATCCCGTATCTTGCGTAGGAGCAGGCCATTCCCTTCGTAAGTCCAAGGACTGCAGACTTTGATGCATTATAAGAATGCCGGATAAACATATCATTTTTGTCAGCTATAACTGCATTTACGGAAGCGATATTTACAATTTTTCCGTAGCCGCGCTCTTTCATCTGGGGCACTATATATTTTGACATAAAGAAGATGCCTTTTACATTTGTATTGAAGGATCTGTCCCAGTCCTCCTCCGACATGGAATCAACGCCGCCGCGGACAGCTACTCCCGCATTATTGAGCAGAATGTCAATGTGTCCGAATTCCTTAAGGACTTCTTCGACGGCTCCTTTTACGCTCCCTTCCTCTGTCACGTCACATGCAAGTGCGACAGCCCTGCGCCCCGTCTTTTCTATCTCTTCTTTTACCTGGTTCAGCTTATCCACCCGCCTTGCCAGAAGAGCCACATCTGCGCCCGACTGTGCATAGGCCAGCGCCGCGTCTGCCCCAAGTCCTGAGCTAGCTCCTGTAACTACTGCTGTTTTTCCTGTAAGATCAAATAATCCTGTCATATTTCATACCATCCTTTCCTGCGGCCTATATGCGGCCGGTCTCCATAAATGCTGTCCTGTCATAGCGTCCTGTAAGCAGATAAGGGATCACTGTATCGGCATCCAGATTCTGCGCCAGATTCAGTTTATGCACCAGCAGGCTGTTCTTAGAATATGCTCCGCCTATAATAGTATTTATAGGAAGTTCTGCCCACGGGTCATCTATACTGGATTTCAAATTCAGCGAGACACATCCCGGCTCCCAGGATTCGTAATTATATTCGCACTGGTTCATAAGAAGCGCTCCGTTTCTGAAATGGGATATACCGTTCTCATCCGGCTCCCTGTCAAAGTGATAGTAGAATCCGCCCCCAAATGTCTTCTTCCCGGCTCCTGGAGCCTGATAGAGCATGTGTGTCAGGGGGCTGTTGTATTCGCCCAGCTCCATTGCGGCCT
Source organism: Murimonas intestini (assembly GCA_003148945.1). Taxonomy (GTDB): domain Bacteria; phylum Bacillota; class Clostridia; order Lachnospirales; family Lachnospiraceae; genus Murimonas; species Murimonas intestini. The sequence goes on from QGGY01000008.1 coordinate 133,084, forward strand.
CTACCAGCTGGGTCCCTCTTCTTGTCACTCCCGCTGTCACCGTATTTCCGTTTCGGCGGATCACGAATTCAGCGCCCATTTTTTTAGGGATGCTGCCGTTGTCACGGCCGCACTGCACTGCCATCTCCGCGCCCGGGCCTCCCAGCACAAGTCCCAGAGGATACAGACCGAGATTCTTCCCGTATGTGGCATATACTCCCAGGATCGCTTCATAATAATCATCAGCGAATGTGGGGTTCTTTATACGGCAGACAGATAATGTGACTACCGGCATGGAAAACGGCACAAGAGGCGGCGGAAGCAGCCTGGCTATGGCTGCCGGGTCGGTCAGATAGGCCATGTAAAGCCCTTCCTGCCCATCCATCAGGGACACTTTTCCAAATTGGGAAATCTCTTCCTGAGATACTTTAAAGCTTGGAACCTTCGCTTTTTCTGCAAACAGCTCACGCCCCGCCTCATATCCAGTGCGTACTGCCGGTGCGATATTGCCGTCTTTTACAGCGCTTCCCACGATCCTGACCTCCACACCCCGGCTCTTTAACTCCTCAGCCAGGGAGCAGTCCGGCCGGAAGCCCAGAGATAAGACTACTGCATCTGCAGGTACCTTTTTCTCTTTATGGTCCTCTGCACTTTCTGCCGTCACACCGTCTTCCCCGATTTCTTTTAGTGTATGGCCCAGGAGATATCTGGCCCCGTATTTCTGAAGACGGCCGCATACATCCATCACATTTGTATGGTTTGCTGCCGGTGCGGGCTTATCCAGCATATCTACAATTGTAACGCTGCACCCCTTTGCGCAGAGATACTCAGCTGTCTCCAGACCTGTCAGCCCTGCTCCGATAACTGTCACCTTTTTTCCGTCCAGCCTGGCCTCATCCTTTAAAACTTCCTCCACTGTATATACATTCGGCCCATGGATACCCGGTATTTTTCCGGGCACAACAGACACAGAGCCTGTAGCTGCGATGACTGCATCAGGACGGCACTCCATAACCATGTCTGCATCTGCTTGCGTATTCAGTCTGACCTCTACTCCAAGGCGCTTAAATTCCTCCTCATAATAGTCGGCAACCCACTGCATCCGCTCCTTCAGTGGCGGTTTCTTTGCAAGATTGACTGTCCCGCCAAGTGTATCCTGCCTGTCTATAAGTGTTACCTTCACGCCCCGCAAGGCAAGTGTCCTGGCTGCACTCATGCCGGCAGGGCCGCCTCCTATTACAACTGCTCTGCGGCTGTCTGTGACATGCGGCAGTCCACTGTACTTCCTCTCTTTTGCAAGCCTGGGGTTCACGGCACATTCCGGCGGCATTCCTGCTGCATTATATTCATTCAGGCTCTCAAAGCAGCGCAGGCAGGAAATACATTTTCTCAGTTCACTCTCCCTGCCCTCCCGGACTTTGCGCCCCCACTCTTCATCTGCCAGCCAGGCACGTCCCATGGATACAAAATCTTCAATGCCATCCTCCAGGAATTTTTCAGCTTCCTCAGGCTCCCTGATAGCCGACACACCTATCACAGGTATTTTTACCCTGCTCTTTACTGCAGCAATGAGGTCACGCCTCCATCCCTGTCCAAATGAGATGGGCTCCACACATGTCATACCAGTCTCATACAGCCCGCAGCTCACATCCAGGAAATCAATGCCTGTTTTCTCCAGGGCTGCTGCGATCTTCACACCGTCCTGAATGTGTATGTAATCTTCTGTGACACCTGTCTGATCCAGGAATTCCTCCACACTTAAACGTACACCCACCGGGAATTCCTCCCCGCAGGCCGCTCTGATCTTTTCAATAATTTCTGTGACGATCCTCAGCCTGTTCTCAAAACTGCCTCCGTATTCGTCCTCCCTCTTATTTGTATACGGTGACAGAAACTGCTGAAGCAGATAACCATGCGCAGCGTGCAGTTCTACTCCGTCGCATCCTGCTTTCCTGGCTCTGACGGCACCTTCTGCAAACTGACTGGTCAGCTCTTTCACTTCTTCGGTTGTCAGAGCCCTTGTATTCTGCTGCAGATATTTGCAGGGTATGGCAGAAGGCGCCACCACCGGCTGTCCTCCAAGCAGCGCCGACACAGTCTCACGTCCCGGGTGATGCAGCTGTATAAATATCTTGCTGCCGTGCTTATGTATGGCATCCGCCAGCCGTGAAAGGGGTTCGATATGTCTGTCCTTTGTCACGGACAGCTGGCGCAGCAGGCCCGCTCCGTGGACATCGTTGACCCTGGTGATTTCAGGAATGATGAGCCCTGCCCCGCCTATTGCCCTGGCCTCATAGTAAGCTATCATATCCTCTGACGGCGTTCCGTCCAGATTTGCCAGCCCGATCCCCATTGGTGACATTACAAGACGGTTTTTAATTGTTACATTTCCGATCTTTCCCTGTGAAAACATTTTTTCGTACATACTGCTGCCTCCTTGTATTGTACCCGCGCCTGTATTAATCTGTGCAGGGCGGATAAAATGAATTTCCTTTCCGTTCTTTTCTACCCCTAACTTTATACAAATTTGCATTTCTTTTCAACGTGTACCGTGAATGATAAATATTTGACAATTTGTGCACCGTGCACTATACTCTACTTAAGACAATGTAAAACAGCCGGTTTGGCAAGTCCGCAGACAGGAGCCCCATATATTCCTGACAGGGATGCGCCTGCATGCAGAAGGGGGAATATGCCATGAATTTTATATATCTGACTGAAAAAATATCCAATAAATGCGAAATACACATTCTGCGGGCCTCAGACAGCTGGGAGATCCAGGATGTGGCTCTCATAGACAACTGCCAGTTCCGCTACAACACCAGCACGCTTTACTTTGGTTACAGTGACCAAATAAATCCCGGCCAGCCCCTGCCTCCCCAGTGCATACTTGGCTGCAGCAGCCTGTCTTCTGAAACATCCTGTTATGGCCCTCTCGCGGCTCTCCCATTCCGGAATGCCGCCCTTATTGAAAGCTCCTCCCTCTTTTCTATTTTCAACCAGGCCAGGACGTATATAGAATCAAACAGAAGCCGGGGGCTCTACGAAGAACTGAAAGCGCTGGCTGATGAGACACACTCCCTTGAATCAGTGCTGAATGCTGCCGCTATCAGGCTTGGCAATTCTCTTGTCTTTAACGATATGACCTTTAAGATCATAGCCAATTCTTCCTCTATCCCTGTCATTGATCCTCTGTGGAAGGAAAATATACGCCAGGGATACTGCAGCTATGATTTCATCAGCGCTGTGAAAGAACTGGAGCCTCTGAAAAATGCTGCCATGACTCTGGATGCCGTGGAGGTCACCTGCCCGGAATCCCCCTACCGCAAGCTCAGCTGTAAGGTCTTCCACGGAGGAATGCAGATCGGTTTCGTGCTCATGATAGAGGGGGAGACTGCGTTCATACCTTCACACAGGGAAATGCTGAGTACAGTCAGCCAGGCTCTCAGTTATACTGTGGGCCACTATGTTCCTGATCTCTACCAGGGCCCCAGCCCCTACCAGCAGCTGCTCTACGATATGCTTATCGGCGCCCCTTCCGGGGATATCCTTCCCCGTCTGGACAAGATGGCTTTTCCTGAACACATGTATGTACTTTTTGTGCGGCCCACCCAATATATGGGAAGACGCCACCTCAAGGAATATACAGCCAGAAACCTCAAGTCACTGCTTCCGGGCACCCATGTCACTTACCATAAAAACGGGATCGTAGCCGTTGTCCCCGCAGAGAAGGACTCAGATGCGCAGAAACATGTATATACCCTGCTCGGCCAGTACTCATCCAAAGAGCATGTACGTCTGGGGATTAGCAATACATTCTCTAATATGGAGAACTTTGTATCCCACTATGAACAGGCTTATGCCGCCCTTGAACTGGGACAGAGATTTTCTCCTGACCAGGAGGTCTGCAGATATGTGGATTATCAGGTCTTCGACCTCTTTTCCGCAGTCTCTTCCCCTGATTCCCTCGGGCGTTTCTGCCACCCGGCCCTGGCCCGGCTCCGGCAGTATGACCATAAAAATAACACACAGCTCTATGAGACACTGTGTGTATATTTAGACTGCGGCGGAAGCATCAAGCTCTCTTCAGAGCAGCTCTACATCCACCGCAACTCACTTGTGTACCGGCTGGACAGAATTTCTGAAGTCTGCGGACTTGATCTGGAGGATGTGCATACCTGCTTTCTGCTGCGCCTCTCGTATTTGATCGATCATTACAACGGCCTGCGTGGATTTTAAGCTGCTATTTAGTACCATCTCACCATTGGCAGGCTGTTGTTGACGCCTTTGGTGGCCAGGATCTGGTGCAGGTCAATGATTCCGTTGTGGAAGGTTGCAGCACATGCCGACAGGTAAAGCTCCCACATTCTCACGAATTTTTCATCAAACATCTGCTCTACCTCCCCGATGTGCTCCTGAAAATTCTTTTCCCAGCACAGCAGGGTCTTGTTGTAGTGAAGGCGCAGATTTTCCACATCCAGCACATGAAAATTATCCTCAGCCAATCCGTAGATCATCTCCCTCAGCGAAGGGACCACCCCGCCCGGAAAGATATATTTTTTGATCCATGCATCCCCGGGATGCTCTTTAAGGGCGCTGATAAAATGCAGCAGGAATACGCCGCCCTCCTTTAATACCCCATTCACGCAGTCGATAAAGAGTCTGTAATTTTCCCTGCCGACGTGTTCCGCCATACCCACACTGACTACCCTGTCAAATGACAGGCCTGAATCCGGCAGGTCCCTGTAATCCATCAGCTTTACATCCAGATAATCCTCTAACCCTTCCTCCCTGATCCGCCTTTTAAATTCCTTCTCCTGCTCCTGGCTCAATGTGATCCCGGTGCCCTTTATCTTGTATTTCCTGGCAGCCTCGATCAGCAGGAAGCCCCATCCACAGCCGATATCCAGCAGTGACATTCCTTCCCTCAGGTAAAGCTTTTCCAGAATATAATCTGCTTTATTTACCTGGGCCTCATAGAGAGTATCATTCTCATTTTTAAAGTAGGCGCACGAGTAACTCATGGTTTCATCCAGCCAGAGCCTGTAGAAATCATTCCCTATGTCATAATGGCTGCTTACTTCTTTTTTCTGGTTTTTCTTAGAGGTGGAGGTGTGGATCAGCTTTTTAAGTACCTTCTCATCTGTGGAGAATTTCCCCATCTGGCCCAGAAAATGGTCCAGTGCTTCGTAGAGATTCCCTTCAACCTCCAGTTTTCCGTCCATGCAGGCCTCACCCAGAGCCAGGGATGTGCTGGTCAGAAGCTTTGAAACAGGTATAGCCTCCTTAAATACAACTGTAAACGCCGGGCTGCCCTCACCCACAGGAAACTCGTGGTCCCTGAACTTTATCACAAAAGGATGATCTGTAAATCTGCTCAAAAAATGTACCATTGTTTTTTCTTCTATCGACTCTAACATACAATTTCCCCCTGTCCTGCCGCCCCGAAAGGGCGTACATATACTTTAATTGATTAGAGTATTGACCCAAATAAATAATTTTATTCAGTGAACAAAACAAAGGGGCGCTGCCAGTGCAGCCCCCCTGTATATCTGTCGTATATTTTTTCAATTATCTTGCTTTCATATATGTATCAAGGCCTTCAAACTGATCCAGGTAGCTGACAGCCCCCTCATACTGGTTTGACTGAAGGGCCAGGTTCACTGTGTTGCAGATACATTTCTTCAGCCATCTGATGTCCAGTGTGCCGTCCTTTAATTCCGCCCTGATATTGTCATGATCCTCAGGCACGCCCGGCATTACCATATCATTTCCTGCCCTCATGCAGCCTGCTGCAGTACAGATCCCTCTTGTGGAATCAGTTGTGGTGGTCCAGTCTGTCATGATGGCTCCTGCAAATCCCCACTCATCACGTGCTGCCTTTGTACAGATATCATAAGAATTGGCTGCATGGACCCCGTTGATCATATTATAGGATGTCATCATGGACATTGGCTGGGCATTTTTCACTGCTATCTCAAAGCCCTTCAGATATATCTCCCTGAGAGTGCGCTCTGAAAGAACAGAGTCTGAACCCATCCTGTTGTCTTCCTGGTTGTTGCACGCAAAATGCTTGATCGTGGTCCCGCAGCCTGGCACCTTCTGCACTCCCAGTGTCATGGCTGAAGCCATGATGCCTGCAAGCAGCGGATCTTCTGAATAATATTCAAAATTCCTGCCGCAGAGAGGATTCCTGTGGATGTTCATTCCAGGCGCCAGCCACAATGTCACATTGAACAGCTCCATCTCGTGGCCTATCATTTCGCCTATCTCATTTACCAGCTCCGTATCCCATGTCTGAGCCAGAAGCGTTCCCACAGGGATGGCTGTACAGAACTGATAATAAGTAGTTCCTTCCTTTTCTGATTCAGGAGCAAAGAAACCGCCCTCGAAGGACTTGAGGAAATCCTCCTGTTTGATCTTGCCGTCCACCACCTGGTAAGTCTTATTCAGCCTGAGTCCTGCCGGCCCGTCAGCCAAAACCATACTTGCCACATTCCACGGTTCCAGAGCTGCCGCACCGGATGTCTCTGCTGCCGCTCCCGGAACTGTAAGTCCTGCGCTGCCGAGTGCATTTCCCTGGCCTTTTCCGGGATCACCTGTTGCAAGCTGAATCAGCTGCTCCTCGGAAAGTGTATTTACTATTTCACCTGCCCTGCCTGAAAACTCATCCGGTATGCTTGAATACTCTACAGTCTCTGTCAGGATATCCTCAGCCTTTATGGCTATATTCTGTACCTTAAGGCTCTCAGCCTCCTTCAGCCATTTTTCTTCCTTCGCCCTCATCTTTGCTTCATCAGGCACAAGTTCCTTTAACTCTTCCTTCAGCTCACAGATATGGCTGCACTGGACCATTACTGCATCCTCATCCAGTGTAAGCGTACCTGCCAGCCTGGCATCATTTAATGAATTTCCTGTCCAGATTCCATATGTTCCAGCCTCCAGGATCCAGGCTGATCTCTCCTCACTATATGAAGCCAGCTGATACAGAGGAAATGTTATCTTCATATCCTGTGTCTCCTGCGGCTTCAGAAGGCGTGTCTTCCCAAATCCTGCCAGACGGCGGTACTCCTTTGGAAGCCTGCCCTGAGGACAGGATACATAGACCTGCACCACTTCCCTGCCGGAATACTGGCTGCCGTTATTTTTTACAGCTGCCCTGGCTGTCACTTCCGGTTTTTCCGTCCCCATTCCGTCTACTGTTATGCTGCCCGGGCAGATATCAAATTCTGTATAGGACAGACCGTAACCAAAGCAATAGCGCACCGGTATGTCAAACGTATCAAAATAGCGGTATCCCACATAGATGCCCTCTTCATATTTTTCAGTGTCAGTATTGCCGTTCTTGTAGCTGAAGGTGCATGAATTAGGATAATCTCCATATGTCATTGCCCAGGAATCTGTCATTTTTCCGGAAGGAGTCACTTCACCTGTTATCACATCAGCAAATGCACTTCCGCCTTCCTGACCTGCCTGCATAAACTGCAGGATGGACCTGATATTTGTAAACTCTTCTGTAAATGCAAGGTCTACAAGACCACCTGTGTTGATCACAAGCACGATATTTTCATAAGCCTCTGACACCTGTGAGAGCAGCGCCTTTTCTTCCTCTGTGATATAATAGTCACCCGCCTCATCATGCCTGTCTTTATTTTCTCCCGCTATACGGCTGAGCACAAATACTGCAGTGTCCGCATCATCTGCCCTGGCTGCCTCCATATCAAGAGGACTGCCGCAGGGCATGGTAAATGGTATGGAAGAGTATGCCCTGAAGAAATTCCCGTCATATTCTTCTACTCTCTTCATGATGGCCTCCTTCCATTCAAGCCTCGCCTGGTCATACAGGGCGGCATAGGAATCCAGCCATTTCTCACTCGTTATAATAAAACCTGCCTGCTTCATTCCCTGGCAGATACTTACGCAGTCCCTCTCGTTCACATCACCTGAGCCTGTCCCGCCCTTGATCGTCTTCACTGCTCCTGCACCATAGAGCGCGATCTTGCTGTTTTTCTCCACAGGAAGGAAATGCCCTTCATTTTTTAAGAGCACAAACCCTTCTGCTGCCGCCCTGCGTGCAAGCTTTCTGTTTGCCAGCTCTCTTGATGTCACCCCATCAGATGTAGTTCCTGTAAATGTCCTCGTCTTTAACTGCATTGTATATCCTCCTCATTATCATATATAACCTTGCGATACATGCCTTCATAAATCCAAGCTGTAAAACAGCTGCGGCAGCATGACTGTTATCATCTATTATGCATGATCCAGGGCTGGTTTTCTAGACTCCATTTTATCCTTTTATAGGTTGATATTGATATTTTTATATGATTCTGATAGAATATTTGTAATTAAAATTTGTCATAATTGATATAGTTCGTATCAGGCTTATATCAGACACCAGGAAGACGCCCCGGCAAATAACATAATGATGACAACACATAAGAATGACGAAAGGATGAGACAATGCCCAAATATACACATGAAGTCGTCGCAGAAACTGAATACCTGCCGGCAAGATTCAATCTCGTAAAGTGCTCCACAAATACGATCCCTGCCCACTGGCATGAGTATCTGGAAATCCTGTACCTCATAAGCGGTGAGCTTACAGCTGTTGTGCAGGCGGAGACATATAATATGGCACCGGGCGATATCATCGTCATTAATTCCAAAGATCTGCATATGACGCAGACATATGGGTTCACTACCTACATATTGCTGCAGATATCTGTGGAACAGATAAAGCAGTACCTGCCCAGGTTTGAATTTCTTCATTTCCAGACACTGATATCCCCCGGCCCGGAGAAACCTGATGAGGTTTTCTTCTATATACAGGAGATGCTGAAAATATACCAGGCTCAGGAGGACGGATACCAGCTGCTTTTCACCTCCAGGCTGTATGAGCTGATCTACTATCTCTATAAGGATTACTCCAGCCGCTCCATCCCCCAGGAATCCGGCTTTGCCAGCCGGGACCTGTACAGGATCACACGTGCAATGGAATGGGTCCGACAGCATTTTCAGGATTCCCTGTCTCTGGATGATGCGGCTGATTTTCTGGGACTCAGCAGAGAATATTTCTGCAGGATGTTCAAAAAATATACAGGCCAGACATTCCTTGAATATCTGAATGCAGTCCGTACCATGCATCTGTATGAGGATCTGAAGAGGACTGATGACAGTGTCACCCTCCTCATGGAAAAAAACGGAATCACCAATTATAAGGTTTTCATGAGGACGTTTAAAAGGCTGTACGGTGATACTCCTCAGCGGGTTCGCAAAGCGGCTCAGGAAGCCGGCAGTCTCTGAATGATCACGCCGCATGCCGCGGTCAGAAACTGTGATACCGGCACTGCAGCCCACACTCCTTCCAGCCCCATAAATTCCGGAAGAAGCAAAAGCGCTGCAAACAGCATAACAGGCTCGCCGTATATCAGGATAAACGCCCTTACATTTTTTTCCGTGGCATAGCAGCAGGCTGTAGTTATCCTCAGGTATGCTATAAACATGAATCCTGCCAGAAAGAACGGCAGTACCTCCGCCGACATCTTACTGACCTCCGCAGATGCCCCAAATACAGGGGCTATCAGATTCCTTGCAGCATAAAGACCCGCTATGCAGGCTGCTGCCAGAAGAAAAGCGCTGATATATGCCATTCTTCCAACTGACCTGACACTCTCTGCCCTCCCCCTTCCGTAATACCTGCTTACAAGAGGCTGGCTCCCGTCCCCTACTCCCTGCAGGAGCAGAAGCACTATTGTGGAGATATAGGCAATGACTGCATAGCAAGCCACTGCGCCCTCTCCCCCGTACATCATAGAAAACTTATTCATAAGGATCAGCACTATGTTCGGCGAAAAGGTAAGTCCAAAAGGCGACACTGCCACCTTCATGATATTTCTTGACAGCCTTCCAGGCTTTATCCCTGACTTTAATGACAGTCCGGGTCCCTTCTTCAGTACAAACACCACGCATGCCGCCACAGTAACTGTCTGGCCGATGATGGTTGCGGCCGCAGCGCCGCCCAGCCCATATCCAAATACCCACACAAAGAGATAGTCCAGAAGGATATTTGTGAGAAAGCCTGCGATCATGGCACACATGGCAAAAACAGAACCTCCCATATTCCTGATGAGAGGCACAAGACCTGTCCCGAATATCTGGAAAACTGCTCCAAGAATGATCATCCGGAGATACTCCTTTCCCATCTCCAGCAGCTGCCCTTTTGCACCAAAAGCAGACAGGATAGCTGACACAGAAGGAAAGAGGAGCAGCACAGCCGCCAGGCTTGAAACCGCCAGCAGAAGGAGGGTCCAGCTAATATATGCTCTCTGCTCTTCTCTCTTATCTTCTCCTGCATGGATGGAATACTGCACTGCCCCGCCCATTCCTATCCCCGTTCCCAGAGCCTGCAGCAGGGCTGTCACAGGATAGGCCACATTGATAGCCGCCAGCCCCGCATCCCCTATGCTGTTTCCCACAAAAAAGCCGTCCACGATAGCATATACTCCTGAAAGGGCGAAAGCCAGTACTGAGGGGATCACATATAATAAAAACTCTTTCTTTTCCCTCATTTTCTTTTTTCCTTCCCCTTTCTGAAATACTCTGCAAACAATGCTGTATTTTCTATGAGAGAGCTGCTTCTGACTTCCCCCAGCTCCTCCATCACTGAGGCCTCCAGCTCCTGAAGGGCCGGGATGATCTCCTCTGTCAGGCCCTCACCTTCTTTCGTGAGATGGATAGATTTATTCCTGTGGTCTTTTTCCATCACTTTAAAATCTATCATCCCTTTTTTCTGCAGGTCTTTTAAAATTGTATTGACCGTCTGCTTGGGCAGCACCCACTGGCGGCAGATCTCCTTCTGTGTACAGTTTTCCCTGTCTTCCCAGAGGGAGTAGAGCACCAGAAGACAGTTATATGAGATACCGTACTCCTTTGCCCACTCCTCATAGCTGACCAGCATTTCCCTCCATATATTGTAATACCGCCTGACCTGGCTCTTCATTTCTTCCCTGTTCATATTCTTATCCTCCCAGATTCCTATATTTAAGATCAAAGTTCTTCCCGGACTGTCCGTTTCTGACAATGATAAGCTGTAAATTAGTCCGAGTCCGTACTTTTTTTATTTTAATACAGGTTCTTCCGGAAAGTCAAGCAGATTTTATAATAAAAGCAGGTTTACGTTGCAGTCCAGCTTTTTAGTGTCCCGCCAGGTGTTTTCGCACGTATTTTGCATGAAAATACTTGGCGCCGCTGCTTTTAGTCTGTCCTCACCGTGGAAGCCTGGGAAGCTTTTGAGTTGAGCACAGATTCATCTCCCTCAAAGTAATACTTAAACATATCTGCCGCAGCTGCCACAGCATTCCCCGATGTATATCCGTTCGCTATCCTGACTGCTGCAGCTATCTTTGGAGCATCTGCCGGCGCATAGCCTACAAAAAGCGCATGGTCCGGCCTGATATCTGATTCCTGCGCAGTCCCGGACTTTCCCGCAGTCCTGATATTCAGCTCTCCCAGATATGAGGCCGATGATGCGAATTCCTCCATCCCCTCCTTCACCGTATCCCAGACCTCCGGGGGCAGGTCTATCCTGCTTTCGATCCTGGGAGCCTGCTGCGTGCCTGCCTCTTCGATCAGGGAAAGCTTATAGCTTGTCCCCTGATTAGCCAGTGTTGTCACATACCTGGCAAGCTGTGATGTAGAATAATTGTGGGTCCCCTGGCCGATCGCTGAGGGGATACCGTAATGGTCTGATATCTGAGGGCTGCTTTCTGTGATCTCTATCCCTGACTCTTTATCTAGGTCGAAAAGGCTGGCATACTTTTGTATGTACTCTAATGCCTGGTCATCTGAAAATTCCTCCCTGCCGGACATGCCCATTCTGTAGGATATCTCACACAGATAATCATTGCAGGAATTTTTAAGGGCATCAGCTGCCCCCGTGATGAGCCCGTGGCCTGACCAGTTCCAGCATTTCAGATGAGGTTCCACCTTGTCAAACACTCCGTCACATTCCAGAGCAGTATGATAATCAATCATGCCTTCCTGCAGCCCTTCTATGACAGTGACCGGCTTAAATGTAGAGCCCGGCGCTGTCAGCTGCTGAGTAGCCTTGTTATAGAAAGGGGCTGACTTATCATGATACAGCTTATAATAGTAATCTGTATCCATCTCATTTGCCAGCCTGCTGCTGTCGTATCCGGGGTAGCTGACGCAGGCGAGCACCTTTCCTGTATTCACATCAGTAATTACAGCGGAACCGGAGCACGGCGCCAAGGCCAGCTGCCCTGGTGTGATCTGCAGTGAAGCTATCTTTGCAATAATAAAATCATATGGGGAGATCCCGCCTGACAAGAGTCTCCCGTAATCTTCGTCTTCTTCCAGTTCCCCCTGTTCATACAGCAGTCTGCATACTTCTGAAGGCGATATCCCATCTGACAGGATCATCTGCCTGCAAACCAGCTTTCTGAAACCTTTATCATTCTCCAGTCCTTCCAGAGTCTCATCCAGGAAAAGCGCATATAATTCCCCGCCTGTGAGATACTTATCTCCCTCATCTGCCCCTCCGGCAGCAAACCATCCTTTTTCGATTCCCCGCATGAGCAGTTCCCTGATGTCAGTCTGCTTTCCCTGCTGCCATGCCCGGTAGATACCATCGCTTTTATCCAGCCTGTCTTCCTCCCATTCCAGGAAGTCATCCAGCATATATGTAAGGTATATCTGGAGTTCTTCCGGCATACTCCCGTAATCTGCCTTTTCATTTTCCAGGGCTGTACGTATCCTCCCCGCCTCCAGAGCGGTTTTTCCGGTTATGCGGGCATTCAGCTCTGTTTCCAGGGCGGACGCCCCATCCTCCCCCATCCTGTCCATATCTATCACATCATTGTCAAACAGGGCATAGTATACGTCATATACAGGGATCTTGATATCTGAAGCATCAGCCACAGATGTCACATCAAAACTCCTGGCATCTATAATATTCTGTATCAGGATACCGGCTATCCTCTGCTCCAGTATCTGATAGACTGCCTCCTGTAGCTCTTTGTCGATACTCAGTGTGACATCGCCGCCCGGACTTTCCTCCCTGATGATTTCCCCCTCCTGCAGCACCTTTCCCGTATTATTTACATAGACTTCTTTTATTCCGTCCCGCCCCTGCAGCCACTCATCCATATAATACTCAATGCCAGTCTTTCCCACTATGTCATCTGCAGCCGGGTCTTCCCCCCTCTTTCGGGTGCTCTCCATCTCCTCCGCCGAGATCACTCCCGTATATCCCAGGATATGGCCAAAGGCATCCCCTCCATTGTAGACCCGCATCCATTCTTCTGACACATCTATTCCCTGCAGGACCGCCTTGTTCTCCATGACGGCTGCAGCTGTTTTTTCCGATATCTCCCTGGCTATGGTCACCGGCAGATATTTCCGGTAAGAATTTAATGAGAGCATATACCGGACTCCAATAACAGCCAGCTCTTCCTCCTCAGTCATCTTACCGGGCAGTCCGTATTCTGCGTATTCTTTGTCAGTATATGGCCTGCCGCCCTCACTGTAAAGCGAATACATATCCTCACTTTTCAGGTACTTGATCATCTCATCAGCATCCATATCCGCCTCTTGGGAGGTCATATCTTCTATATACGCTTTACCATATATATCAGCTTTAAATCTTGCCAGCGCCGTACCTTCAGCCAGGTATCTGTAACCGCCGTCCTGCCCCGGCTCTATCTTCAGTTCATTGATCAGCTCTTCCCCCTGCTCCTTAAGCAGCTTCATGACACGGTAGATCGTCCCATTCAGAGTAAGCTGCCTCTCCCTGTCAGTCTCGTAAGTACCGTTGTCCTCAATCGTAATTGTACTGACCAGCCTGTTGCCTGCCAGCAATTCTCCGCTGCAGTCATAGATGTTTCCCCTGACGGCCTTCTCTGTCAAGGTCTTCTTTATCCTCAGTTCAAAATTTTCTTCATAGCTTTTTCCCTCTATGATCTGCAGCTGATAAAGCCGGAAGATCAGAATACTTCCCATAATTGTAAAAAGTCCCGCAAGTATGGCAAGCCTTGAGATACCTTTTTTAATTTTCATCTTATCGCCCCTTGTCATGTCTTTATTCTATTACATTTGTAAGATTTTAACTTTGTCAAAAGCCATGCCCGAAAGCAGGCATGGCTTTTATCCTACATCTGTAATAGTTATTATCTTACACTTGTAATCTTATTTTGTCAATATGTATAGACAGATATGACAAGGAATACACGGATACGTATATCTGCTCCTTCCTCTACTCCTGCACATTAATGAGAACTTTCATTGTTGTTTCCCTGTTTTCATCAATATATTCATAAGCCTTCTGGTAATCCTTGAATGCAAAGCTTCTGGATATTAACGGACTCAGATGTACCTTTTTCTCCTGCACAAGCCGGATCGCATCCAGATAATCCTCATGGCGGTACATCATGGTGCTCTTGATATCCAGCTCATGGTCGTTAGCCACCGCCAGATCTATCTGCGCCATACCTGCAAATACCGCCACCAGCACAATGATGCTGCCCTTCCTGGCATACTTGATCGCCTGCCCCATGGTGGTATTATTTCCCGCACAGTCATATATCACATCTGCCTTATCCGGTCCGAAGGTTTCCAGCATAGCTTCGCCAAAGTCTTTGTCCCTTGTATTTACACACACATGGATTCCACACTCTTCTGCTTTTTTAAGTCTGAGGTCACTGATATCTGTTATCATGACTTTTTCAGCTCCCATGCCCTTCGCTGTCTGTGCCACAAGGTTTCCAATGGGCCCTGCTCCCAGAACGGCGATCTTCATTCCCCTCACGTCTCCTACCTGCTTCACCCCATGCACGGCCACGGCCAGAGGTTCGATCATAGCCCCCTCATCATAAGACATCTCCTGGGGTATGGGAGTCACCTTTGAGGCATCTGCGGCAAAGTATTCTGAGGCCGTTCCAGTTGTCTGAAACCCCATCACCTTCAGTTCTTCACAGAGATTGTATTTGCCGTGGCGGCACGGATAGCACTCACCGCAGTATACCTGAGGTTCTATTGTGACCTTCTGCCCCACATAGAGATCCCTGACTTTCTCTCCCAGCTTTACTATCTCCCCTGATACCTCATGTCCCTGTGTCACAGGATACGATGTGAAGGGGTGCTCCCCGTGGTACACATGGATATCGGATCCGCAGATCCCTATTTTCATTATCTTCACCAATACCTGGTTCTCCCCGGGCTGCGGTATCTCCACTTCCTGAAATTCAATTTTACCAGGCTTCACCATAATTTCCTGCAGCATATAAAATCCCTCCTGTTTTAGTATATTTCTTTTATAAAATATTTTATTAAAGTATATACTATATATTATCATTTTGACACAGATTGTCAATAGGAAAATGGTTGTAACTATTGGTAAAAAAATACTGCTCCCGGCGGTCAAAACTTACTCCGCCGGGAACAGCATAAAAACTCTTCCTGTTTATCCTTAATACACAATTACCGCTGTTCCCACAGATACGATGTTGAATATCTGCTCCACAGCATCATAAGGCGTATTAACACATCCGTGGGAACCGTTTGACTGGTATACAGTCCCTCCGAATTCACTTCTTTCCAGATCGTGGATCCCCACATCGTTGGGGGAATCGAAAGGCAGCCAGAATTTTACAGGCGCTCTGTAGTCTTCACCTACAAGGAAGGTGTCTGTGATCTTGGCATCGATTGCCCAGCAGCCTCCCTGGGGCGTAGCATGTCCGGTATTCGGATTGCCTGTCACCACAGGTGTCTCCACCACTACTTTGTAGTCCTGATAACACCACATTTTCTGCTCTTCTATGCTGATCTCCACATATGTGCCGCCTATATCATCTATGCCAAGCCTCATGGCTTCATACAGCCACACAGGCTCGATCTGCCCTGTCTGACCCGCATTGACAGCCTCTATCAGACCCATGGCTGTTTCTTCCTGGTTCATCACCCAGCCGTAGTCACCTCTGTATTCGCCTTTATAGACTCCGGTATTCTCACCATTGTTGAGCTTGATCGTCCTTCCGTCATGAGTGGTGAATTCCCGCTCCATGGCATATGTATCATATTTTTCTGCAAGGGCCGCCACATAATTATAGACGGATGTGTCGTTCAGGCGGTAGATATCCCCGTCCTCCACAAGCCACTCTTTTATCATGTCCCTGCCTATGATCTCTATGCGCTCATCGCCGAAATCATAATAGACATTTGCAGATGTCAGCCTGTTTAAGCTCTCCACCTGGCTGTTCAGCCTGGCGTCATCCCTGTAAACCTCCGGCTTGATATAACACTCCAGAGCAGCCAGGTCAATCTCTGTTTTCCCGGCATCCACGGCCTCCTTCACGGCCTTCATAACCTTTTCCTTGTCCAGGGTGTTTCCTTCTACTTCCGGAACGATCCTGTAGCCTGTGACATCCTCCTGGATATATGCATCCTCCGGTGCGGTCACAAGTGCCGGTTTGAAACAATCCAGCCCGTCCACACTGGCTTTTAGAAGATTCTCATCATATACAGCCCCGGCAGTCATCTCATATCTTTCGTTTGAGAATAATGCTTCAAACCAGAGCCACTGGTTCTGACTGTCTATCAGTTCTTCCACCTTATGGTCATCCGCGTACTCTCTGCCCATATCCTTAGATGTGATGACCTCTTCCTGGCCGTCCAGTTTTTTGATCGTCAGCTGATATGACGTGATGGAAGCCTGTATATCCTTTTTCACTTCCTCAGGCGTCATGCCTGATACATCCATTCCATTCAGGTTGGATTCCGGTAAAAACCTGTTGGTATAATGATTTACCATGACAAGATAAGCCGCCGCTATGATCAACAGAATGCTCCCCAGCACAATGTATGCGGCTAAGCCGGATCTTCGCTTTCTACTCTTCTTTTGCTGCATTACTTACGTCCCCTCTCCTTATTAATGTTCCTTCTAACTTATGTTTCCTATTATGCAGCCAAACGGCATCTTTGTAAACCATATTATTATAAATTCTGCTAAAAAACGAGATAATCTATTACTTTTCACGATTATCAGACTCTCCCCTTTTCTCTGCCCATCCTTCTGTAATATGCAGTCACCAGGATGGCAGCCGCCCCGATCCAGGCCAGGATCTCCGCATAGTAGATCCCCTCCTGTCCCATCACCCTGGGCAGCAGAAGGGCGGCCAGCACCCTCATCACAAATTCCGCTATCCCTGACACCATAGGGGTGACAGTATCTCCCAGGCCCTGAAGTGCGCAGCGGTATGCATGAAGCGCATAGAGCACTGCCAGGAAAATACTCATAATGGTCAGATAATGGAACGCTATGTACAGCACCTCATCCGCCTGCCCTGCATCCGCAGATATGAAGAGGGACAAAATCTGCCTTCCAAAGAGCAGCATGATGGCGGAGACTACTACTGATGTCAGCAGAGCCATGGCAGCGCCGCTTCTCATGCCCTTTCTGATCCTCCCGTAGTTTCCGGCCCCCATATTCTGCGCCACGAAAGTGGTAATAGAAAAGCCAAAAGAAATAGCGGCAGTTTCCAACAGTCCATATAGCTTGTTCGTAGCTGTAAATCCTGCCACAAACAGGAATCCAAACCCGTTAATGACAGACTGCACCACCATGCCTCCCACACTGATGACAGTATTCTGGAACATCACCGGAATCCCCAGCCCCAGCAGCTGCCGGCACAGGCTTCTGCCAAGCCTGAAGTCTTCCCTGCCCGGCCTGACTATACTGATCTTCCTGATGACAGCAAGGCAGTAAAGCAGAGACACACACTGGGCTATTATGGTTGCAGCTGCAGCTCCCGGTATCCCCCAGTGAAATACCATTACAAAAAGCAGGTCCAGCGCAATATTTGTACATGCTGCCACTACCATTGCAATAAGCGGAGATTTGCTGTCCCCCAGGGCCCGGAGCAGCGCTGCTTCCAGGTTATAAAACAGTACAACGGGAATCCCGCCGAACATGATCCTCAGATATATGCTGGCTCCTCCGTAGATATCCTGCGGTGTTTTTAAGAGGTTCAGTATACCTGTCAGCAGTATCTCTCCTGCGGCTGTGAGCAGAACTGCCGCAGCCAGTGTCAGCACAATAGAGTTTCCAATGGACTTCTTCAGAGCCTCCTCATTCCTGGCGCCGTAGAACTGGGCAAACAAGATAGAAAATCCCTGTGTCAGCCCCGTGGCGATCCCCTGAAAAAGCCAGTTGAGCCAGTCTGCAGCTCCCAGGGATGCAAGCGCCTGCACGCCCACGCCCTGCCCCACGATTATCGTATCCACCATGGTATACAGCTGCTGGAACAGATTTCCCAGCATCAGCGGTATAGCAAAGAAAAACAGCAGCCTCGCCGGGCTCCCTTTTGTCATATCTCTGGTATTTTCCATTCTTTCCTCCTGACAGCCATATCCCGCGGGACAATGTGTACCGCCTCAAGCTGCTCTTCACTTACCTCCCCCGGCGCCTGGCACATAAGGTCCTGCGCCCTGCTGTTCATTGGAAATGGTATGATCTCGCGTATATTCTCCTCCCCGCAGAGCAGCATGACCATCCTGTCAACACCGGGAGCTATGCCTGCATGAGGCGGGGCGCCGTAGCAGAAAGCGCTGTACATAGCCGGGAACCTGGCTTTGACATCTTCCTCCCCCATCCCGGCCAGTTCAAATGCTTTTACCATAATATCCGGATCGTGGTTCCTCACCGCGCCGGAAGAGAGCTCGGTCCCATTGCAGACCAGGTCATACTGGTATGCACAGATCTCAAGCGGTTCCTTATAAAGCAGGGCCTCCATGCCTCCCTGGGGCATGGAAAACGGATTGTGGCAGAATACCAGCTTTCCTGTCTCCTCGCTTATCTCATACATGGGAAAATCCACGATCCAGCAGAATTCATATTTATCCCTGTCAATACAGGAATCCAGCTTTGTGCCGAATATCTTTCTAATAACGCCCGCCGTCTTCTGAACCTCTAAAAGCTTATCTCCCGCTGCCATGCACACCAGGTCACCAGGTTCTAATGACAGCCTGGCCCTCAGTCCGTCCTCATAGCCTGCCAGATGCTTAGATACCCCGCCTGTGAATCCTCCTGCCTCATTCACCCTGAACCAGTAGACAGGCCTGCCTGTCTGGACCTGTACCTGGGCGCATGTCTCATCAATAAATCTGCGGCTCTCCCTGAAGCCTCTTATCACAACCGCCTTAACGACCGCGCCTTCATCTCCCAGAATACTAAAGCTGCAGCCTCTGAGATCATCAGATATGTCCTCCAATACCAGACTGATCCTCAGGTCCGGCTTGTCAGAGCCGTACTTCTCCATGGCCTCCCTGTAGGGTATCCTCCTAAAAGGCGGCCTTGACACAATTTCATAGATGCCAAATTCACTGAATACAGGGGCCAGCACCTCCTCCATAATGCTGAACACATCCTCCTGGGAAGCAAATGCCATCTCCATGTCCAGCTGATAGAATTCTCCCGGAGACCTGTCCGCCCTGGCATCCTCATCCCTGAAACAGGGAGCTATCTGAAAGTACCTGTCAAAGCCGGATGCCATCAAAAGCTGCTTAAACTGCTGGGGAGCCTGGGGCAGGGCATAGAATTTACCCGGAAAATTTCTGGAGGGCACAAGATAATCTCTGGCCCCTTCCGGGGATGAGGCTGTCAGTATGGGTGTTGTGATCTCCATAAAGCCAAGGCCTGTCATTCTTTCCCGGAGCCTTGATGTGACCTTTGAGCGCAGGATAATATTTTCTTTTACCCGGGGATTGCGCAGGTCCAGGTATCTGTATTTCAGCCTGGCATTTTCATCCGCCTCCTTTGAATGTCTGATCTCAAAGGGAAGCTCATTATACCTGCAGTGCCCCAAAAGCTCTATCTTTTCAGGCACCACCTCGATCTCACCTGTGGGAATCTCCCTGTTCTTATTAGAGCGCTCCCGCACCGTCCCGGTGACAGAGATGGTTGATTCACAGTTGATCTCTTCTGCCGTCCGCATCATTTCCTCTGTCTCGATCACGACCTGGGTGACCCCATAAAAATCCCTGATTATAAGAAATCCCAGATTTCTGCTGACTTTGCGCAGATTCTCATACCATCCCGCCAGAGTAACTGTGTGGCCAATATTTTCTTTACGTAATTCTCCGCATGTGTGTGTCCTTGACTGCATCATATCATTCCTCCTGTCTTCTTAAAAGCGGCTGTCCAGTGCCTTCGCAGCTATATATAACAAAAAAAGACCACAAAGGTAAAAAATTCACCAATGTGGCCTTCTCTTATCCATTCCACACAGGCACAGCAATATAAGCGCCTGCACCTATGTCTGAATCAAACACAGCTACAAGCGCCAGATATCGTCGTCCCTATGAAGCTTCGCAAACTTCAGTCTGTACATAATACCGGCCCGCCTTTCATTTGTGACAGTCTAGCACATCTTAACCCTGCTGTCAACCCGCGGACATGTTTGACATACAGATCAGCGCTTTCTCCTCCACACCAATATCTTCGGCTATAGCCCGGCATTTTGCCATAAGGAGAAAATAGATTTTCTTTTCCCTGTACTCACTCAGGCATTCGTAATTAGCCTGCCCCTTTGCCAGTATTACATCTGCTTCCCCGAAGATCCTGTTAAACTCCCCGCTGGTGCGTTCCAGAACTGTGCCCACAGAGCTGTCACCATTGCTGATGATCCTGGCATACTCATCCATACCGACAAAATAGGCATCCTCCTCAATAGAATCATTGAGCACAGGCTTGCCTCTCACTCCGAAATAAATCTTTATCTCAGGATTCTGCTTCTTGATATATTTTATAAAGAGCTTGTCAAGACATATCTCCCCGCAGTTGTCCCCCAGGTACAGCAGACTTGACGCCTTACTTATATCCTCCCTCAGCCCGGCAGCCTGGCTGATCTTGAACTCCAGCCCGTCTGAGGCGTCGAAGAGGCTCATGACATCATCCATAGTGATATCATGCATGGGTCCAAAATCTATGATATTACCTAAGACGGCATATTTCATGGCCTGCATGAACTGGTCCTCTGCCCTGTTTATCCGCTCTTCAAACTGTCCGCTCACCCCCAGCAGCAGCTCATTATAGAAACGGCGTATCTCTTTATAGGGATCTTCATTTCCAATATGCTTTTTCAGCATATCAAAGATTTCTCCCATATTCTCCGGGATCGTTTTTTCAAAATCCATAGTGCTCAGATATGCAAACGCATGGCGGTACAGCTTCTCCCTCTCCTTCGCATCTGTTATATCCGCTACCTTGATCACCTGGTTCACCACACAGGGCAGACATCCGTCCTTCATTTTCATATGCTTTACCTCAGCTTTCCTATCCGGAAATCAAAAAACCCGGGAGCATGTCATCCTGCCGGCCCGGGTATCCTGATTCAATTTTTTAGCATCACTGTCACATTAATACAACAGCATATTTTCCTGTATCATTGTACAATCTTTCAAAGTCATCCATATACCGCTCCACGATTCCTTCCAGAGGGTCATTCACGGTAACTGTGCCGCTCTCTATATCATATCCTGAAATAACAACACAGTGCTCCAGGCCGTACCAGAAATACTGCTTTCCCTGTATCTCGAAATATTCATCCGTATATTCCGGATCCAGCATATACATTGTGGTCCACACAAGTACCGGCCTGTTCGCAGCCACATACTGGAACAGAGTCTCCATAGACTGCCCTGACACATCTACAGCTGTTTTTGTGGAATTCTGTTCTTTCAGGTAGGCATTTGCAGTCTCCACGATCGTCGGCGGGAAACATCCTGCACCTTCCGCGGATTTAGGGTCCCCCACATATCCGCCGGAAAAATCCCCATCCTCACTGTAGACCAGATAGTCATCCGCTATCGTTGTCTTATCAAGCTCAAACCCTTCATACATCAATGCCATTGTAAGCGCCACTGACTCACATCCGGTAGGCAGCTCAGGCATCTGAAACACCTCCGGTATGTCCAGCTGGGCGGAGGCGGGCAGCTCAAGCATCGTATCTCCGCAGCCTGTAATGCCAAGCGCTGCTGCCAGCAGCACGGCAATCCCGGCAGTTCTTTTTAAATATACCATATATTTATCCCCTTGGTTCAGTCAATATCCCGGATCCAGCCCTGCATACCGGGTGATATTGATCACTTTTCACATGTCACCAGTTAGATCAGAACACCTGCAGTTCAAGTGCCCTATGGCCATATTTAATCATAAACTTCTCAATCTGTCAAGGAGATAGCACCTCTTTAGAGAAACCTGAAAACAGCCTGAAAGCCCGCCTTACTATTCACCTTGTAACCAGTACATACACTCATCCCAGCCCTGCTGCTCTTTAATTTTGGCGCGGAGCCAGCACTTTATCGATCAGCCCATATTCCAGCGCTTCCGCCGCACTCATATAATTATCCCTCTCTGTATCTCTGGCGATCTCCTCTGCAGTCCGTCCTGTATTTTCAGCCAGGATACGGTTCAGCCTTTCCCTGTTTTTTAAGATATGTTCTGAGGCGATCATGATATCAGTCGCCTGCCCCTGAATGCCGTTTCCTCCCACAAGGGGCTGATGTATCACGATCTCTGCATTGGGGAGCGCCATACGCCTGCCCTTTGCTCCGCCTGCCAGAAGGAACGCCCCAAAGCTGGCCGCCATCCCCAGGCATATGGTTGACACATCGCACCTGATATGCTGCATTGTGTCATATATGGCAAACCCTGCGCTGATGGACCCTCCCGGGCTGTTGATATAGAACTGTATCTCCTTTCCCGGGTCCTCCGCCTCCAGAAACAGCATCTGCGCTATGATCAGGCTGGCTGAGGCATCGCTGACCTCTTCTCCCAAAAATACGATCCTGTCAGACAAAAGCCTGGAAAATATATCGTAACTCCGCTCCCCCTGGCCTGTCCTCTGGATCACATATGGCACTATGCTCATGCCGCCATACCTCCTCTCATGCAGCCGGTAAATCCGCTGCTTCCTCCTGCTCTTTCAAGCCTGCCAAATCTCTCAATGATCTGTACTGCACATCCTGCATGCATCTTCCTGTAAGCCATGGGGCTGCACATATATACGCTGCCAAAGGCCTGAGTGAACGCCTGCTGTGAACCATAATGCGCCTCATACGCTATATCAACAATGGGCATATCTGTCTCTGAAAGCTTCCTGGCTGCCTCTGACAGGCGCCTTGTCTGGATATACTTATAGATGCTGGTCCCCGTCTCCTGTGAAAACAGACGGTTTATATGATATTTTGTATAGCACAGTTTCCCTGCGATCCTGTCAAGTGAAAGTTCTTCATCCAGATTGTCTTCTATATACTCAAGGATATCTTTTACAATTTTGTTCAAGCTGCTGCCTCCCGGTGTTTATTTTGTTATCGTTATTATAGCACTGATTTTCCGAAAGGTCTTAATAAAAAGAAACATTCATACCTGATCAGCTGAGAAAATATTTTCTGAGCAGGTATGTAGGCGTGCAGCTCCATGCATGGCAGTAGCTGTTCACGATACTGGAGCCATAAGGTGATTCCGCCGGATTTTCAGGATTATACAGCTCCCAGAAAGTATCTGCCCCCAGCCGTATCATTCCTCCCCAGTAGTATTTCATATATTCCAGTGCCTCTTCCTTCATGCCGCACTGGATCATCGCTTCTGTAAAATGATGGTTCATGTACGGGGAAACCATTCCTTTTTCAGGCTTCCGGCGTTCCAGCTCTTTTAATACAGCCCTGCCTTTCTCCTGATCCACCACTTCCGCCAGTATCATCCACACCTGGCTGGCATAGGAGATCTGCCTGCTGCTTCCGCTTGTAAACAGCCCTGTATTTTCATCCCACAGATATTCCAAAGATGCCCTTACCTTATCACCGATCTCCTTTTCCAGCTCCTTCACTTTATCCAACTCTTCTAATATGCCCGCGATCTTTGCCGCCCTCCTGGCACAATAAATGTAGACTGCCTGGGCAGCTGCCTGCTTGTCAAGCCCTTCTGTCCAGTCGATAAAGCACCAGAATCCCTCAGCGCAGACCATCAGGTTATTCTCGTCAAACATCCCCTTTAGCAGCTCTATCTGCCTGTATGCACAGGGCCACAGCTCCTTAAGTGTCTCCTTATCGCCTGTCTCTTCATAATAATCCAGGAGGATAGGGGCAAAGAAAAGTGAATAATCAAACAGGAAAGTATCATCCACGATATATTCCGGCTCAATGAACAGACAGGCTCCCACCCTGCCGTCATCCCTTGTCAGGCCTGCAAACAGGTAAAGGCAGCGCTTTACAAGGTCATAATTTTTGAAAGTCTCATAATTTGCAAGGGCCTGCAGCCTCAAGTCGCCGATCCAGAGCCTGCGGTCACGTTTAGGCCCATCCTCAAATACAGACTGCATACAGTTCTGAAGGGTTCTCAGGCTCACCTGGTCCATACGCCGCAGTAACTCATCCTCAGTATTGACAGGCAAAACGCTCTCCATATCCACTGCTGATACGCTCCTGCATGACACCTCCTCAACCACCAGCTGCCATTTCGGGCTTGTGTCAATGGCCAGTATCTCCAGGTATCTGAACGCGTATCTCCTTGGCAGGACAACAACCGCCGGAAGCACATCCACGTGGATAAATTCCTCCTGTATCCAGCCTCTGCTGATCCAGCCGTCATATTCTTCCGAGACCTCTGTCATCTCCTTTGCTATCTCCCCGAATTTCAGCCTGAAATACGCCGGTGAATCCTGGGGGCTGCCTGTTGAAGCCAGCTTCAAAGTCACATATCCTACCTGGTGGTCACCAAAATCCATGCAGATGCTGTCTCCCTTTTTCATATGATGATCCGGCAGATCTTCCGGGGTGCCAGTCACAGATACATCCGGATATGTCTTCCCGTTTTTCTCAATCTTTACAATATGTGACGGATAGACTGTCTTTTCCAGAAGTACAGGCTCACAGTCACGCGCCTTTTTAACGAATTCCTCATTTGTAACTCTCACCATATTGATATCACTGCTTACAGCTGCCATAAAAACCTCCCGTTAAAATTAATTTTCTTAATTAAATTATCAGATACTCTGTCATAACTATTTTACCTCTTTTTCCGGCATATCCAATTGAGGCTTTTAAGAGATTTAACTGATATTTTTTCAGATATCACAGCAAAATTCCCTCCTCCATGATATAATAAATCCCAGAGAGGAGACTTTAAATGGAGATCAGGAAAGAAAATTTTTATGAATATATTACTGCATATGAGGAAGATGAGCTCTTTTACAGGGACCTCTATATACAGGAGCATACACATCCGGAGACCTTCCCTCAATACATAGCCTCACTTGACAGAAATTATATACGCGACCGCAAGCTGTTCGTTCCCGCTCTGGGCAATCCTGAGTGGATCCCATACCTGGATGAGGCAGCCACATTTTTAAATATTCCCGGCAATATCCTGCTGTCCAAACATTACAGGTATACTCCGGGCTATACTCATGAGCATGAATTTTTTGAAATATTATGTATCTATGAGGGGGAAGTCCGTACATTAATACAGGGGATGGAGCATCACCTCAAAGCCGGGGACATCTGCATTATCCCCCCTGATACAAGCCACCGGCTTGAGATCTTTGATGACAGCATTGCCATCAACATCATTGTGCGGAGAAGTACGTTTCAATCCACCTTCTTCCAGCTGCTGGCCGCTGACAATGCCCTGTCACAGTTTTTTACCCACGTGCTGTATCGAAAGACGAAGGGGAACTACCTGATCTTTCATACAGGCTGTGATGACAGAGTGCGTTCTTCACTTGAGGACCTTTATATTGAATACCTCAGCCGCCAGAAATACAGCACTGCTTTTTTAAATACCATGCTGATGATGTTTTGGGCGCAGCTTCTGCGCTACCATGAGAATGATATCCAATGTATGCTGACTAAGGAATATGGCAGCGCATCTATCACAAGCATCCTGAATTACTTAAGCGCCAACTACCAATCCGTCACTCTTGGCGAGGCTGCCGGACATTTCGGATTTTCCGCGCCCCACTTCAGTACCCTGATCAAAGAAGGGACAGGCAGGACCTTTCTGCAGATCATCAGGGACATAAAACTGGGACAGGCCTGCCGCGCCTTAAAGGAGACACGGCTCCCCATTTCTTCTGTCTGCGAACTGGCCGGATACAAAAATCCGGAGCATTTCATGAGGACATTTAAAACCGCCTATGGCATGACACCTGGTGAATACAGAAAAGCGGGCAGGGAACGTCTATAAAGCACTCCCTGCCCGCTTTCTAATTCTTATTTTATTCTGCCTGTCTCAGCTTTGCATCTATCTCAGCCTGCTTCTCATAAGGCATCTGTGTGAACGGCCCATTTGCCAGATCCAAAAGTACAGGAGTTTCCTTCACAAACGGGATCCTTCCGTACACATCAAAGAAATCTTCCTGCAAGATCTTCCTGGCGGCCTCATTCTCCATCAGATCCTCCACCGGGCTGTATATGCTGTATATCTTTCTGTAAGGCACTGTAGGTTCATAAGTGAACTCATATTCTCCCGGAGCAAGTTCGATCTCAACATTCTTACCTGCCTGGACCTTAGCCGCCTCACTGCAGCCTTCTGCCGCTTTTACTTCAACGCTGCCTGCATCTGCATCAGGCAGTACAAGCTTAGCCTGTGTATCAAATGGAACAGTCACACAGAACTTTAATTTCTTGTCTTTCAGCTCCCAGCTTACCTTGTATGTCCCGGATGCCGTATCAAGCGTACACTTGGCCCATCCGATCACATAGTTTGGCTTAGGCGCAATGACCGCCCTCCGAAATCCAGGCTCTCCCTCTGCCGGACAGATACCGATCATATCCCTGTACATCCATTCTACGATGGAACCATATGCATAGTGGTTCAGGGAATTCATCTCCGTTCCGCTGATCTTTCCATTGGGAAGAACAGAATTCCAGCGCTCCCACACTGTAGTTGCCCCCATGATGACTTCATAGAGCCAGCCCGGGAAACCTTTCTCCATGAGCAGGTGGTATGCCAGGTCATTCATTCCATTGTCTGAAAGGGCACGGCACAGATACGGCGTCCCCACAAATCCTGTGCAGAGATGGTAATTGTTTTCTTTCAGCTTATTGAGCAGTCCCTTGCATGTCCTCTCATACGCCCCTTCAGGAGTCAGGCCCATGAACAGGGACATGACATATGCCGTCATCGTATCCACGGAGAGACGCCCTGTCTTTGTAAAGTATTCCTCCTGGAAAGCTGCCTTGATCTCTTCGGCCAGAGTCTGGTACTTCACGGCATCTTCCTCATTTCCGAGTACCTTCGCAGCCTTTGCGACTATATCAGTTGAGTAATAATAGTATGCAGATGATACAAGGAACGGATCCGTAGCTCCATACACTCCGCCCTCGACCCTGCCGTCTAAAGCCAGCCAGTCAGCATAGTGGAAGCCGCTCTGCCACAGCCTCTTTGAGCCGTACTTGTCATCCTGTTCCTTCATGTAGTCCACCCATGCCTTCATGCTGGCATACTGGCGCCTCAGTATCCCCTTCTTGCCATAGTGCAGGTATACATTCCACGGGATCACAGTTGCCGCTTCTCCCCAGGCAGTGGAGCCGTCCCCCTCAAAATTTACCAGCGGGACCACATCCGGCACGCTGCCGTTTAATTTCAGCTGCTCGCTGTACACGTCACGGCCGTACTTTGTATAGAAGGCGTATGTGTCCATGTTGTAGCAGGCTGTCCCTGAGAAGATCTGGGCATCTCCTGTCCAGCCCATCCTCTCATCCCTCTGGGGGCAGTCTGTAGGAACATCCAGGAAATTTCCCTTCTGCCCCCATTTTGCATTGAGGAACAGCCTGTTCACGAGAGGATCTCCTGTCTCGATATTACCCAGCTCTGTCATCTCTGAATGGATCACAAGGCCTGTGAAATCATCCTTATTTACTTCTCCTGTCCATCCGCTTATCTTCACATAGCGGAAACCGTAGAATGTAAAATGCGGCCTGACCTCCTCAGGCTCTCCGCTTGATATATAACTAAATTCTGCCTCTGCTTTTCTCAGATTGTCATTATAGAAGTTCCCATCCTGAAGGATCTCTCCAAACTGGAACAGCAGCTTTGTGCCCTTTGGCTGGTTATTAGTAAATGTTATCCAGCCTACCATATTCTGCCCCATATCCAGCACTGTTTCTCCTGCAGGCGTATGTATCAGCTCCACTGGTTTCAGCCGGTTATTTACTACGATGCGCGGGCTGAGCCTTGGCGTAAGCGGACCTACAAGAGGGCTGATCTCTTCAGTCTCAAATACTTCGCTCACATCCATCATTGCATTGTAATGCTCACCCGGATAGATGCCGCTGCTTTCCACTTTATTTCTTCTTGCTTTCCACTGGGTGTCTGTGCCCACTGTCATAGTGGTGCCGTCCTCAAACCAGATCACCAGATCTCCTATGCAGGCAAGCCTGTCTCCATAGTTCTCCTCTTTTTTGGAAAGACCGAATTTTCCTTTGTACCAGCCGTCACCCAGCATAAATTCTATGCGGTTTGTACCTTCTTTCACATCCAGCTCAAATGTCTGGTACTGCATCCACGCATCATAAGAGTGAAGCCCCGGCAGCAGATATTCTTCTCCCTGCTTCTCTCCATTTAAGTATAATTCATAGATTCCCAGGCCCACACCGTACATACGCGCCTTTTTCACAGGTTTATCTACGGTAAAATCCCTGTACACAGAGGCCTGGATCTGTTTATCCGCCTTCGGCGATATCCATTTTCCCACCCAGCTGTCATCTTTTGCTGTCTCAAACCAGGCTGTTTCACTTTCCCCTTCTTCCCCGTTATCTCCCCAAACCTGTACCTTCCAGAAATATCTCGTGGATGGCATCAGCTCAATGGGAAGCTCAAAATCCAGGCGGTCGATATCTTCACGGACGCCGCTGTCATAAACAACCTCCGAGAAATCTTCAGCTGCCGAGACAAGTATCCTTGCACTCTTCTGTGTCTTTGCCTCCGTCCCGCTCACTACATAAGAAAGGCTGGGCGATGTTAAGTCAAACCCCAGCGGAGAGGTGAGACGGTTTACCATAAGCTTTGAAATCTTCATTCTGCAATTCTCCTCCTGATATAAATTCTATATTCCCGCGGGCATTGACCCGGTCGTACATGTATTTTAACCTACTAATGCAAAAAAGTACATGGAAAAAACTATTTTTTGGCATGTACTTTTTTTCCTTCAAGTTCCATTGATAGCATAAAA
This sequence comes from Murimonas intestini, assembly GCA_003148945.1. Lineage (GTDB taxonomy): Bacteria > Bacillota > Clostridia > Lachnospirales > Lachnospiraceae > Murimonas > Murimonas intestini. The sequence continues at coordinate 162,309 of QGGY01000008.1, forward strand.
TGATTATGTTAATGTAGGGCAATGGAGGAGATTAAATGGACAAAATAAAAGAAAAAAACAATATTAATATAAACGCTGACACAAAAACTGACTGTCCCTGTAAAAGGACATCCTGTGAAAGGCATGGCAACTGCCATGCCTGCAGGGCCCACCACCGTTCTATGAAGAAACTGGTGCTCACTGCCTGCGAACGCCTGGAAGCGAAAAAGCAGAAACAGAAGCGTCCGCCAATTCTGTAAAATTCTTTAAAACTTAAAACCGTCTCATTGCATGGCTTATGATTGTGTATTATTATAAAGGCAGAGGAGGTGTACTGATATGGCAAATGAGGATAAAAAGGATTTTAACGCCATGCTGCACAGGGATACAGGGATGCCTAAGATCCAGATCGTAACTGACCAGAAGACCATCAATAAATACGGCGGTGAAAAAATGTACTTTGCCCCGCCCATCACCTATGATGAAATCATGAAGACTGTTCCCGAGGGAAAGGTCATCACCATCGGGGATATACGTGACTATCTGGCAAAAAAGAATAACGCGGATTTCACAGATCCTATCACGGCCGGGATCTTTGTCTCAATAGCAGCCTGGGCCAGTTACCAGAGAAAGGATCATGAGACTCCCTACTGGCGGACCTTAAAGGCAAACGGGGAACTGAACCCCAAATATCCGGGCGGCGTCGAAGCCCAGAAGGAAAAACTGGAGGCCGAAGGACATGTTATACTGAAAAAAGGCAGGACAAACATCAAATACTATGTTAAAGACTATAAGAATATACGTTACTGCCCACTCTGTGACCAGTAACACGCTTCGCGATGCACAGAAACGGCAAAAGCGCCGTTTCGCGCTGCAGCCCTCGGGATTTTCGTGCAAAATTCGCACGAAAACACCTCGCGGGACGGTGACGTGTGAAAAGTAACGAATATACTCTATTGTCTTTAGTTTTTTTATTTTTTGATTGACAAATCTTTTCTGTTAATCTATAATGCAGATAACTATTTTACAGGAGTGTTCATTATGACAGCAAATAACAGCTTAAATAAAAATATGTGTGCAACTACATCTGCATATTCCTTTTTTAGCTACTGGTACTTTTATTTTGTACCAGCTATTTGTGATGCACTGGAACATTTGAGAATAGTCAATAAAACTCAGTAAAAGTAGACTGAATATGGTTTGACTGACCGATGTTTGCATGTGCAGACATCGGTCTTTTTAGTTGAACCGAAAGGAGATTATTATGGAGCAGAAGGAAATGAAGATTTTAGATTGTACACTCAGGGATGGAGGTCTCGTAAACCGCTTTTATTTCACTGATGAATTTGTGCGCAGCTTATATGAGACAAATATCCGGGCCGGAATCGACTATATGGAATTTGGCTACAAAGCTTCTGAGAAGCTGTTTAACCCCGGGGAATTCGGCAAGTGGAAATTCTGCCGCGAGGATGATATCAGAAGTATTGTGGGCAGCAATCCTTCCTCTATGAAAATCTCAGTCATGGCAGATGTGGGGAGGACAGATTATAAACAAGATATCATTGATAAAAAGGACAGCGTCATAGACATGGTGCGCATTGCCACCTACAGCGATACAATCGGTGAGGCCGTCAGGATGACGGAATACTGTTCAGAAAAAGGCTACGAAACAACAGTAAATATCATGGCTGTTTCAAATAATACAGACAGGGAATTACTGGATATCCTCAAGATCCTCTCAGCCAGCCCGGCCGATGCCGTATATCTGGTAGACAGCTATGGTTCCTTCTACCCGGAGCAGATACGCAGGCTTGCTGATATGTATCTGGACGCTGGAAAGGATGCAGGCACCAGGGTGGGCATACATGCCCATAATAACCAGCAGCTTGCATTTGCCAATACAATAGAGTCAATGGCACGCGGCGTATCTCTGCTGGATGTGACTGTAAACGGTATGGGGCGCGGGGCCGGAAACTGTTCAACAGAACAGCTGCTGGGATATCTGAAGAGTACAGGCGCTGATAACTTGAGAAAATATGATGAACTTCCCATTATTGACTTTATTGAACAGCAGATGCTGCCTCTGAAGCGTTCCGGCGTTGTCTGGGGCTATGATATCCCTTATCTGCTCACAGGCCAGGAAAAGAAACACCCTTCGGTGGCGATCGAGTTCATAGATGCCAAGCGCACTGAATACTCCGGCCTTTTCAGGGAGCTGATGGGAGCTTAGAGCAAAAAATATTTGAACACTTTTTTTTCACAAATTTACCTCAATTTTATCACAAAATCTCAACAATTCTATCACAGATCTCTTTTATACTGTGAGCATAGAAACAAAGGAAACAACAAACAAAGCCCATGTATAAAAAATAAGGAGATGTTAATTATGTTAGAATATAATGAGAACAATTTTGAAAACACAGAGCACATGTACCATTACAACATGACAGAAGGAAATACAGAGCCGTCCCAGGGACCAGGAAGGAATAAAAAGCACAGATCTTCCGGAAAGGCAGCACGGATTGCTAAAAAGATAGGAGCCATCACCCTGAGCGCCGTCCTCTTTGGTGGAGTTTCCTTCGGAACATTTTACGGATTCAGCTATGCAGCTGGAAATCCTGCCGGAAGCAGTCCGGCAGTTGAAAATACAGCATCAACAGAAAAGAGCAGTCTGCTGAAGAATACTTCAGCCGCCGGAAACGAAAACACCGCAGCTGTAAAAGGAGGCCTGGATGTCTCTGATATCGCTGAAGAAGTGATGCCTTCTATTGTTTCCATCACAAATAAATCCGTGCAGGAAGTCCAGAACTATTTCAGTATGTTCGGTTATGGCGGACAGAGCCAGCCACAGCTTCAGGAAACTGAGAGCCGAGGATCCGGTATCATCGTGGGCAAGAATGATTCTGAACTGCTCATAGTAACTAACTACCATGTTATTCAAAATGCCACTACAATCTCAGCAGGCTTCATCGATAATCAGGTTTATGAAGCAGTTGTAAAAGGCACAGACCCTGATAATGACCTGGCAGTGATCGCTATACCGCTTGATTCCATCTCGGCTGATACGATGTCAAAAATTGCAGTAGCTGCCATCGGTGATTCTGATTCACTGAGGGTAGGGGAGCAGGTTGTAGCTATCGGTAATGCATTAGGATACGGCCAGTCTGTCACCACAGGCATTGTCAGTGCAACAAACCGTTCCTTGACAGCCAGCTCATCAGACGGAACTGTCAATACTTCCGCAGATGCCGCTGACATACCGACTTACATCCAGACTGATGCTGCCATCAATCCCGGCAACAGCGGCGGCGCCCTTGTAAATATGAAGGGTGAGGTTATCGGCATCAATTCAGCGAAACTGGCCAGCACGGAAATCGAGGGAATGGGCTACGCCATCCCAATGGCAAGAGTCTCTGATACCATTGAAAACCTCATGAATGAGACAACACGCTCAAAGGTCGCTGATAATGAACAGTCCAGCATAGGGATCAAAGGAGCTTCCGTAACTGAAGCCATCAATCAGATGTATGGCATTCCCGAGGGCGTCTACGTGTCAGAAGTGACAAGCGGTGGTGCGGCAGAAGCAGCCGGTATCATCAAAGGCGATGTTATCATTAAATTTGACGGCAAAAAAATAACCGATATCGATCAGCTTAAAGATCTGCTCCAGTACTATGCTGCCGGTGAAACAGTGGAAGTTACTCTTAAGTCGGCACAGAACGGAACTTACAATGAAAGAACAGTTTCTCTCACCTTAGGCCATGCAGCTGAAACTTCTGAGTCAGACAACAGACAGCAGACAGAACCAGCCTTCCCGGATGATATGACACCGACCTACCAGAGATAGCTTGAACAAAAGTGTACAGCTAAAAAGGTATACCGCATCCCCCTTTGCGGTATACCTTTTTATTATCTGCTCTCGCATATGGCTTTTTTTATCTCAAGTATCATCCCGGACGCTGCTGACATTTCATCAATTCCCATTCCGATGAGTTTTTCTGTCATTTTCACATCGGCTGCCAGCTCACCGCAGATACCCACCCATATACCGGCCTTGTGGGCTGCATCACATGTCATCTTCAGCAGCCGCATTACAGCGGGATGATATGGGTCATAAAATCTCTCAAGCTTTGCATTCTGCCTGTCCAGGGCAAGCGTATACTGTGTAAGGTCATTTGTCCCAATGCTGAAAAAATCGGATTCTGCAGCCAGATCATCAGCGGTCAGCGCCGCTGCCGGAGTCTCTACCATAATGCCAAGCTCCATATTCCTGAAAGGGATATCCTCTTTTTCCAGCTCTTTTCTGACTTCTCCCATGATCTCCCTGACTCTCTTCACTTCCCATACAGAAATTATCATAGGGACCATCACTGCAATATTTCCATATGCGGAGGCCCTGTAGAGGGCCCGCAGCTGTGTCCTGAATATATCCTCCCTTGTCAGGCTGATACGCACAGCCCTGCAGCCCAGGGCAGGATTCTCCTCCCGGTCCATCTCCAGATAATCAGCCTGCTTATCGGCCCCTATATCCATTGTCCTGATTATGACCTTTTTTCCGTCCATTCTTCTGGCGGCTTCTCTGTATGCCAGGAACTGTTCCTCCTCGGACGGGCAGGTTCTGCCCTCCAGATACAGGAACTCACTCCTGAAAAGACCGATCCCCTCCGCTCCGTTCTGTATGGCTGCATCTATATCTGACAGGCTTCCTATATTTGCCATGACTCTGATCTTTTTCCCCGACCTTGTAACGGCTGGCAGGCTTTTGTACTCTGAGAGCTCTCTTCTCCTGTCTTCAGCAGCCTGCTTAAGCCTTTTGGCTTTCTCAAGTGTTTCCTCATCCGGGTCCAGCACAATGCTGCCCCTGCTTCCGTCCACCACGGCCATCCTGCCGCCGGCTCCCGCGGGAACTCCCGCATCAACTACTGCCGGGATGCCCATTGTCCTTGCCAGGATCGCTGTGTGGGAATTTGAAGAGCCTCTCCTTGTCACAAACGCCAGGACATTCTTTCTCTCCAGCTGTATTGTCTGGCTGGGGGAGAGATCATCCGCTATTATTATAGAAGGAACCTCCGGAATATTCTGCTCCTCACCTCCGCAGCCAAGTACTTTTATAAGGCGTCCGGCCACATCCCTGACATCTGCAGCCCTCTCTCTCATGTACTCATCATCCATTCTGGAAAATACAGTTGAAAACTTATCACATGCCAGGGCTGCTGCATATTCTGCGTTAACTGCCTCACGGCGGACCGTATCCAGGATCTCCCGGGTAAACGCTTCATCCATGAGCAGCATTCTGTGCGCGTCAAAAATACCTGCCTCATGCTCGCCTGCTGATTTTAAAGCTTTATCCCTTATTTTTTCTATCTGGGCAGCGGCAATGCTCTGAGCCTCCCAAAATCTTTTTTCCTCTGCATCTATATCATCCACATGCTTCTTAACTGCTGCCTGCCCCTCATCCGCTAACTCGGCTGCCGGCCCCACAGCAATTCCCGGTGATGCTCCCTGTCCTGTAAAACGTTCCATGACCGCCTCCCGTCACATCCCATAGCGCCCCGCCTGCACCAGAGCATGGGGCTTATTTACTGCATCTGTTTTTATTATACCTGTTTTTCTTATTATACCCGCTTTTTTTATCAGGCACAACTGCTGTTTAGCCAGGAACAGCCCAGCTTATTACTCACTGATAAGTGAATAAGGTGATATCTTCTTTATCCGCAATGATACAATAGCTGCCACTGCAAATCCAAACGCTGCTATAAATGCACAGATCCCTATAATAAGCGGCATGCAGATCACAAAGCCCACCTTCATCATGCCAATTCCTGAAAAGAGCAGGCTAAAGAATGGATTTAGCCCCACGCATCCTCCCCATCCTCCCAGCAGCGCGCCAATCAGGACCACCGGAAGGAAGGCAAGGGCGTTCTGGAGAACAAGCTCTCCTGTGGTATACCCCAGCGCTTTCTGTATTCCAAGCTCCTGCTTCTTTCTTACAAGCAGGGTCTTTATGACAAGATAGAGCACAAGTATGATTATCACTGCCGTCACAAGACTTACTACCACGGCCAGGACAGCCACTATATCCTGATAGGAAGACATGGAGCTTCTGATCATCTCATCTGCATTTACAGCATTTAGCAGATCCGCTGAACTGTCCATAAGTTCTTCTAAAAATTCCCCGGCCTTTATTCTGTCTTTCAGGTAGGCGTTGATCATTGTAGGGGAAAATCCCTCATTGATCCGCTGATATGCCTCTGACGTCATGCACAGATCATGCCCCATATAATTTGAGCCCTGGATAAGTCCCGTTATCAGGTAATCCCGGCTTACATCTCCCTGTGTGACAGTAATTGTATCTCCCGGCTTTTTATCCAGAATTTCCGCCAGCAGCCCCCCAAGGGCCGTCTCATTATCATATCTTGGAAATCTTCCCTGATAAAGCCAATTGGTGTTATCTATCATATCAAAGTCATTCAGGATATATCCGTAGGCTTCGTAATTTTGTTCACATGTTACCACTTCTGTTGAGAAATAGAACGCTTTATCTGTCCCCTCTTTTTCTCTGACATGCTCAAGAAGCCTCTCTGCCGCCTCCGGCCCGCCGGCCTCCAGCTGCAGGTGCGGTGTTTCACCCGCCACCATCTGGATAAAGATATCTTTTTCAATATTTATATTATAATAGAGGACTCCTGCAAACACAGCCGCAAATGTTACTCCCGTCACGATCAGCCCGATCAGAATATTCTGTTTTATACTGCGCACCAGCTGTTTTGCCGCCATTATTACAATAAGCGGCCCCCTTCCCTTATCAAGAGGAAAATAATTTTTCCTGAAGCTGTGAGTCTGAAGTCCTGTCCTCAGGGCTGCAATAGGAGGCAGCTTCCTGATACGCACAGATGAAGTAAAGGCAACAAAGCAGACAAGAACTTCTGTCAGTGCCAGAGTCAGTACAAATGCAGCCCCCGAAAAACTCTGCTCCCAGACGATCCCTGTCTGCATGGCATACATCAGAGACAGAGCCGGAAGTACCCCATAAGAACAGAGGATACCCAGCAGTCCGCCTGCCAGTGAAAGGACTGTAAACTGCATCAGAAATGTGCCTATCAGCTGGGAACTTGTGTATCCCAGAGCCTTTAATGCACCAATATTCCTGATCTCCTCCTCCACGCTGTTTTTGATCCTGAAGTTCACCACCACAAGTGCGATCAGCAGCAGAAGTACTGAAAAACCAACTATGATGCTGGTCCCGATAGATGAGGTCACAGTCCTGGCAGATTTGACAGACGCATAGTGATTGCTGTCCCACATAAGCCCCGCCCCATTACAGATGTTTCCCAGCTTAGTGCCATATACAGAGGATACTCTTTCATTATCATCAGGACCTGCCGCCTCAACAGCGTATACACATCCTGCCGGACCGCTCCCGAGAGCTTCTTTGAGCATCCTATACGGCCTTTCCCCAAGCAGGAATCCTGTGATAGTGCTGTTGATCGTTGAGAAATAAATATCCTCATAAAAACCGGCTATTGTAAATGAAAATTCCTTTTTTCCCATTCCCGCTGTTACAAGTGTAATATGAAACGGCTCTCCGGTGCTGTAGCCGCCGCCCATTTTAAACAGGTAAGGCAGATAGATGGGATCCTCCACCTCCTTATCGGTTTTCTCCATAATGGCTCCAAATGGTATGCTTCCGTCATCTGATGCTTCAAAGAAAACTGCATTTCTGCTGTTCAGCCCATTTCCGTAGTAAAATTCTCCTGCTGCCAGCAGGGCAGGTATCTTCGCCAGCGAGATCACTCTTTTATCTGAAGCCATCTCCTTCTCGAAAGAAGTGAGCAGTTCTTCCCTGTCCTCCTGGACAGCAAACATAACATCCGGCGCTTCCTGCTGCAGTGCTTTTTTGTCAAAATTCTCCGTGTACTCAAACATTGTGACAAGTCCAAGGCTTAAAAACAGAGCAGAGACAAAGATAATAATAAAAAATGAAAGAGACTGTCCCTTATTCTTTCTGATATTGGCGAAAGCAAGTGATACTATTTTTCTCATACCTACCACCCCATCTCATCCAGAAAAGCAGTAAGTTTTTCATGCCGCTGCCCATCCCGGGGCTGGTATTCTCCCAGTCTGCATTCCCCGCAGACCACACCGTCCCGAAGATACAGGATACGGTTACCTCTCCGGGCTGACTTCAGGTCATGTGTAACCATAACGATACTCTGGCCCTGCCGGTGGAAACCGGTCAGCACATCAAGTGCGTCAGTGCTGGATGCAGAATTGAGCTGTCCTGTAGGCTCATCAGCGAATACAACCTCCGGACTGTTGATCAATGCCCTGACAATGCCAACACGCTGGGCTTCCCCTCCTGAGAGCTGGGCCGGGAATTTCCTGTGTGTCTCCTCCGGGATCCCCACTGCCTCCAGCAGTTCCCTGGCTCTCTGTGCCACTGCCCTTCTGTCATTTGAAATAAGAAGCCCCGCAGCCATTATATTATCGAACACACTCATGCTGTCCATCAGATATATCTGCTGGAAAACAAAGCCGCAGTGTTTTCTTCTGAACACTGCCAGCCTGTCATTTGAAAATCCTGATATCTCCTCCCCTGAAAAATATACCCTGCCAAGAGTGGGCTTATCCAGGCCTGAAAGCGCGTATAAAAGTGTGGATTTTCCTGCACCTGACGACCCCATTATCACAGTAAAATCGCCTTTCTGTATTTTTACGTCCAGGTTGCGCAGCACATGCTGCTGTATTCCCCCATTTGAAAATGTTTTACAAAGTTTGTCCGTGGACAATATGATCTCACTCATTCTGATTACACCTCGCATGTATTTTATGCACTCATATTACCACGCCGGTTCCTTAACAGTCTTTGCCGGTTCCTTAACGGATTCTTAAATCATTTAAGAATGCCTTGTCTGTCCTCTCAGAGCTTCACCTTCACCTCTGCAAGGAATCCATCCTCCAGATTTTTGCACACAAGGCTCCCTCCCATCTTCTCCATGAGATAATGGGAAATATACAGTCCCAGGCCAGCGCCGTCTTTTCCAGCCGTATTGCTGCCTCTGTAAAACTTTTCAAAAATCAGGGGAAATTCTTTTTCAGGCACCCCCGGCCCGTAGTCGCGGCAGACTATGGACAAATATCCCTGTCCTGTCTCTGCCGTCACTTGTATGGGCGTCCCTGCATATTTATATGAATTTTCAAATAAATTGTCGAATACCTGCTGCAGCCTGAGCGCGTCGAATACTGCAAGACATTCAGGTATATCCCCCAGCTGCGCTCTTTTGAGATAATCAGCCTGTATGAGAAGCTCCCTTATGCTCCTGCCATCCTGCACAGCAGGCTTTACTTCCAGTTCCTGCAGTTCCTCCAGCGTGGCGTGGAACAGATTAGATATGAGGGCATTGATCTGGTCAGCCTTTGCTTCGATGATCCCCAGCTGCTGTTTCTCTTTCTCCCGTTCCGCCCCCACTGCCATTACTTCGGCCACGGCCTTTATAGAGGCGATGGGAGTCTTTATGTCATGGCTGAGCTTTGCCACCAGCTCTTTTTTGCTCTGGCTTGCCCTTCGCTCCTGCTCTCTTGCCTTCTTCAGCTCCGCCCGCATCAGATCAAAGCTCTCCGTAAATGCACCGAATGCATTATCCCTGTCCATGGTGAGGGGGATATCCAGATTTCCTTCTGCCACACGGACCGCAAAAACCTTCAGCCTCTTAAATGGCCCGAACACTGTCTTTTCCAGACACAGCACATAGCATATCCCTGCCAGAATGAAAAGAACTGTTCCCGCACCCAGGACTGCCAGCACCCTGCCCTGCTGCCTGCCGGCCTGCAAAACAAGATCATTTACCAGGACAAGTTTCCCCAGCTGCTCACTTCCGTCATACAGATCTATCACTGTATCCCGCCTCCGGATGGCCTCCTGCAGGCTGAGCTTCTCCTGTCCATCCCGGGCATATATAAGCCTGCCTTCCCTGTCCAGCAGCGCATATTCATAATCTGACAGGGGCATATTGTCCGTGATCCCCTGCTGCAGCCGGGGCCAGGCTTCCACACAGGAATACATCAGCTCATTTACCTTTACCATGTCCAGAGAAGACTTATCCTCCCCGTCAAAGCGGAGCACCGCAAGGGCAAGCCCGCTCTGTATGATCAGAAAAACGGCCATAATCAGAATAATCTTTCTTCTCATGGCTGCATCTCCTCAAACAGGTACCCCGTTCCCCATACAGTCCTTATATACACCGGATGATTGGGGTCCTCCTCGATCTGTTCCCTCAGCCTGCGGATATGCACATTCAGGGTGCCGTCCCCTGTTATCACATCTCCCCACACCTGTGAAAATAATTCTTCCTTATGTATGACCCTTCCCCTGTTCCTCACAAGATATGCAAGAAGCTTGTATTCCATGGCTTTTAGCTTTAACGGCTTTTTACATTTATAAGCCCTTCCTGCCAGGAAATCTACTTCCAGCTCACCACACTGATAACGTGTCTCTTCCTTGGGCGCGCATCTTTTAAGTACAGCCTTCACCTTTGCCAGAAGAACGCTCAGCGTATATGGCTTGCGTATATAGTCGTCCCCTCCGATCCCCAAAGCCAGCAGAATATCATCGTCACTCTGCCTGGCGCTGATAAAAAGTATGGGGACTTGTGTTTTTGTGCGCAGTTCTCTGCAGAGGTCAAACCCGGAGGTCTTATCCAGATTGATATCCAATAGTATGATATCCGCACTGTTCTCCCCCAGAAATCTGCGGCAGCCTTCAGCGTCAAACACTGCGGCGGCGCTGACGCCAAATATGTTAAAATACTCCGCTGTACTTTCCGCCAGCGGCTCCTCATCATCTATGATCAGACAGTTATAGTGCATAATCTTCTTCCTTTCCGGCCCGTACTATAATATAAGGAAAGTATACCACACTTCCCCGGTGCAGTACACTCTCCTCATATACCAAAATACGGCAGCCGTTACTATTCACGGCCCCGCTAAAACACGGTTCCGCGAACAGTAACAGACATCCTGCACTTTTTACCTGCCCTGATAGTTCTTATACTTCCGGTATGCTGCCACGCTGCATACTGCAGCCGTGATGCCTGCCACCCCCAGGTGCACGGCTGTCTGCTTTCCTGTAAAAACAAACCCCCAGCTCAAAGGAAGCATGACCGGCATGGAGGCCATGAAATGATTGACCACGTTTGTAAAGGACCCGAAAATCTGCATAGGAGCAAATACTTTAATCCACAGAACAGGAATCAGAAATACGATCACCGACATTATGACTGACATATAAGAATTCCTGCTGTAAGCCGAGATGCCCGCTGTGACCGCCATAAGGAGCAGCATGCCGGAAAATGACATCCCAATCTCATACAAGTAAAACCCCAGTATTGTTTCCGGATGATATCCCCCAGAAGGGATGTTCATCAAAAGACTTGAAGCTTCCAGGCCGTCAGGCCCAAAGACAGAGAGATAAAGGAGCACGACAAGCCCTATCATACCCACGCTTACAAAAATATAAACGGCCAGCGCCGCAAGAAGCTTCATCCCTATCCCGCTTCCCTGGTTCACACGTGATTTCACCGCCGCACAGGAGGCTCCTGTCATCCTGGCGATCTCTCTGTTTTTATAGCCGTAAAAATGATGCAGGATCACAGCCTCCCGCTGTACTTCCGGTATCTTCGCCAGAATATTTTTCAGGACCATGCAGTATTCCAGCCGGCTGTATCCGTCCTGCCCGCTATATTTTCCGGGCGGATACTCCCTGTGTATGACATCCTCCGGCGCCTCCTGCTCCCCGGCTGTCCTGTCTGTCTCCTCTTTTTTATCCCTATAATAATTTCTGCACACATTCATGGCCACTGTCAGAAGATATCCTTTCAGATTCACATACTTATACTGCCCCACATACCTGATGAAACGCAGGAAGGTCTCCTGTGCCAGGTCATATGCATCTTCCCGGTTTCCCGAATGATAGCAGCAGAAATTATAGATATCATCGTAATATCTGTCCGCAATTACATTCAGGTACTCCTTCTGTCCATTCTGAATCCGCCTGACCAGCTCTTTATCGTCCAAACACAGGCACCTCCTTACTTTTGTAAAACGTCTTACACTTAATATAACTCTTTTACCCGGCAAAAGGATTTTTATATTTTCTTTTAGCTATTCCGTTTTTTAATCCCTATGGGTATATATTTTAAATTTATTATTGACTAGTTGGTCTATTTATGCTATCTTACAATTATAGACCATACAGTCAATTAACTATCCGTTTTAGAAAGGAACAGTTATGAAAAAATCCGAAAAAACAGAAAATACGAAACGGCGTATCCTTCTTGCAGCCCTCACTGAATTCGGCAAGAACGGATTCGAAGGGGCCGCAATAAACGATATATGCAGGGAGCATGATATCTCAAAGGGACTGATCTATCACAATTTTACAAATAAGGAAGACCTTTATCTGCAGTGTGTGCAGCATGCCTTGCAGTCATTTATGGATTATATGAAAGAAAATGATATTTCAGGAGATCTGAAGCATTACATGGACCTGCGCTACAGCTTTTTTGATGCAGATCCGCTTATCAGCCGGATATTCTTCGAAGCTGTGCTGCAGCCTCCCCCACATCTTGTCAATGAGATCAAACTCTTAAAAAAGGACTTTGACGCATTCAACAGGGATATTTACCGGCTGGCTCTGAAGAAAATGACGCTCCGGGAGGGAGTGACAGAAAAAGAGGCTGTAGCTTATTTCAGCCTTGTCCAGGAAATGTTCAACGGTTACTTCAGCAGCTCCGCATATACAGACACATCATTTGCTGATATCATCAGCGACCATGAAAAAATGCTTGCACGGATACTTGATTTTATGCTCTATGGGATTGTAAAGGAGGTATAAGAAAATGATCATACTGCGTCTTACCGCCGCCATTGTTATAGCATTTGCCGCCGGCAAACTGATCTCAAAGCTTAGGCTGCCCGCTATACTGGGCTGGCTGCTTACAGGAATGATACTCGGCCCGCATGCCCTCTCACTGATCAACGACACAGTCCTTAACACAGAATGGTATAATATCATCATACACTGCATGGAATGCGCAGTAGGACTGCTGATAGGAACAGAGCTGGTTTGGAAAAAGATTAAAAAGACAGGAAAACAGATAATCGTCACTACACTTACCCAGTCACTCGGCACTTTTCTTTTTGTGACTCTCGGATTCGGAATCATATTCCTCATCCAGGGAGTCCCCCTGTACCTTGCTGTTATCTTTGGCGGCATAGCCCTGGCCACAGCGCCTGCGCCGGCACTCTCCATCGTCCGCGAATTCAGGACAGACGGACCTGTTACTAAAACCCTGATCCCCATGGCTGCACTGGATGACATGGTGGCTGTTGTAGTCTTTTTTACCTCTGTCTCAATCATTTCAGCCGTAATTTCAGACCAGAAAATGCCGGTTTACATGATACCGCTTGTAGTCATACTTCCCCTGGCTATCGGCGCAGCCACAGGATTTCTTTCAGGACTGCTGCTGAGGGAAGAATATAACAAAGAAAAAACACTTTTTATCCTTATAATTGGTATATTATTTGCCTCGGCCACCGGATTTTTCTTCAATACTTATGTGATGCCAAAGCCTGTGCTGAATTTCATGCTCATAGGGATGGCCTTTTCCGCTGCCTTCTCAAACATGGCTTCAGAACAGCGCCTGAAACAGATAGTCGAATATTTTAATCCTCTGCTGGGATTTGCAATAATCGTAGTCATCCTGAACCTGGGTGCTCCCCTGGATTATCATCTGATACTGGGCGCCGGGCTTTACACAGCCGCCTATATAATCATAAGAGCCTGCGGCAAATATTTTGGCGCCTTTTTGGGGGCATCTGTCACAAAATCCCCGGATACAGTCAAAAAATATCTGGGTCTCACCCTGCTCCCCCATTCGGGTGTCTCCCTGGTATTTACAGGTATTGCCGTTTCCGTCCTGTCAGGCCCTGCCCCCGAGTGCGCACGGATTATACAGGGTACGATTGCGGCCGCAGCAGTTATAAACGAAATCATAGCTGTCATCGCCGCAAAAAAAGGATTTGAGTGGGCCGGTGAGTTGGAGCACAAAAACATTCCGGCCACATGACAAAGGCATAACCCCTATTTTTCCATATACCACACATACCTGTCCTTGCCTATATTTTTTGCCTGGTAGACTGCCTGGTCAGCACGCCTGAAAAGCTGCCTGTATGTAAGCTTTTCGTCTTCATTTGCGGCAATTCCAATTGAAAATCCGGAATAATTTCCATTCAGGATCTTTGCAGAGCCTTCTCTGTATTCATCCCACAGGGCCATCAGCCTTTTCCCGCTCTCTTCACTTCCTGAGGCCTTAAAATCACACATCGCAAATTCATCGCCGCCTATGCGGCCGATGATGCCGTCCTCCTTAAAATATTTCTGGAGCAGCTTTGCCAGATACTTCAGCAGTTCGTCACCTGCGCTGTGCCCGTATGTATCATTCACATTTTTAAAATTGTCCAGGTCAAGTATATAAAGGTTCAGTTTCTTTCCTTTCTTCAGCTGCTCTTCTATCCTCTTCTGGAATGACTCGTGGTTATACACCCCGGTCATCAGATCCATCTCTGACCTCTTTTTAAATAATTCCACCAGTTCCATTGCCTCCCGCACTTTCACAGAGAGCGCCTTGGGATAGAATTCATCCTGTCCCTGGTCAAAATACGGCATAGAATGATGCAGGTGCACCATTTTCCAGTTCCCCTCTTCATCACAGACATATATGATGCTGAATCTGGTATCCATCTCTATGAGGGCCTCCCCTTCTTTCGGCATCAATTCCCTCACCCAGATCCCTCCGTACACAAGAGCGGCATCCTCTCTTAGCATAACAGCCTGGTACCACTCATCCAGAATCTCAAACTTTATTTGTGATGCTTCAGTCTGATTCCCTGCTATTCCGTTAACAGCATCCTCAAAAGAAGTATATACCTCATGCTTGCCCGTCCCTATCATGGAAAAATTGTCTGACCATGTCTCTATGATCTTCCCAAAATTTTCTTCTGTGGGATTTAGCAGATAGTAGTTGCACATCTTTTTTGTCAACCCGCAAAGGTACTCTTCTATTTTCATACAGCCAGCCTCCGTTATATTTAATCAATCTCACAGGATCAATAATCCTGCTGCTTTACATGAATAATAGCCTTATAAACATATAAGGCTATTATATCAGTATTCCATATCACTTACAATCAAAATACACCAGGCAGCTGTCAAGTTACTGCTGTTTGTATTTCTCAAAGATCTTTAATTCTGTCCCCTCAGGAACCATAAGCTTGAGCGGGCTTGAGAGTCCCAGATTCAGCACGTCTTTCAGAGACTTGGCGTCTACAGTAAAACGGCCGGAACACAGATCAAAGTCTCCTTCCATGAGGGAAACGTCTTCTACAAACTTCTGGGCCTCATTTGTTGTATGCAGATTTATATAAATCGTCTTCATTTATTCTCTCCTATAACGTTTTATATAGATTCTGCATATTTTTTATTTTCTATACAAATAATTTTTCTGCCTTCTCCATCTTTTCTATCACATGTACCCCGAAAGGACATCGTTTTTCACATCCCCCGCATTTGATACAATCATCTGCATGGGCACTTAAATCCAGATAGTGGGCTTTTACTGCAGCCGGCACCTCATCCTGCATGTCTGCCAGGTCATACAGCTTGTTCACCATGGCTATATCTATTTTCGCAGGACAGGGAGCACAGTGACCGCAGTATGTACACTGACCGGAATATGCATGGCGGGGCGCTGATGCCAGGACACTTGCATAATCTTTTTCTTCATCCGAAGCATTCTCATAGGCAACAGCTGCCGCCACATGCTCCGGCGTATCGTACCCTACCATTACACTGGCCACAGCCGGCCTTGTGAGTGCGTAATGCAGGCACTGGACCGGAGTGAGCGCCACGCCAAAGGGTGATGTCTCTGCTGAGAACAGGCGGCCTCCGGCATACCCCTTCATAACTGTGATTCCCACATTTTTCTGTTCACATATCTTATATAATTCCGCACGTTCAGGGGCGATCCCGCTCAACTCCTTATCATATTCCTCTGCAAAATACTGGTTCATGTCTTCAGTGGCCGGCATCAGATCAAATGCAGGATTGATGCTGAAAAGTATCATTTCAATCTCCCCTGACAGGGCAGCCAGCTTTGCCACATCAGGATTATGGGTACTCAGCCCTATATGGCGGATAACCCCTTTCTGCTTCAGCTCCCTGACATACTCTATGAATTCCCCTTCCATTATTTTGTGGAATTCATCAGCCTGATCCACAAAGTGGATCATCCCAAGGTCTATATAATCCGTGCGCAGACGCTCCAGCAGATCCCCAAAGGCAGCCTTCACCTTGTCCAAGTCACGTGTACGCACATACTGGCCGTTCTGCCAGGTGGATCCCAGATGTCCCTGGATGATCCATCTGCCGCGCCTTCCCTCTATGGCTGCGCCAATATTAGAGCGCACCTTTGGCTCTGACATCCAGCAATCCAGGATATTGATCCCCTCCCGCTCACAGCATTCAACTACTTCCTTCACTTCCTCCGCCGAATGGCGTTCCATCCACTCAGCGCCCAGTCCGATCTCACTGACCTCTAATCCCGTATTTCCCAATTTTCTGTACTTCATAGCTGCTTCTCCTTTTCTCCACAAACCGGCCTCAAAGTATGTTTTCTCATAACTGCCTGCCGCACATCACGCAGACTGATATTTATATTATAACGCCTTTTGGCTGGAAAAGAAATGGGGTTGTTATATATTAACCCTTTACAGCTCCTCCTGTCAGGCCCGCCACTATCTGGTCCGAAAACAGTAAATAAACTATAATAACGGGGATCAGCGCTACAGTGGCTGCTGCAAAAACCTTATTCCAATTGGCAAGGAAATTAGCCGTATATGTATATACTCCCAGTGTCAATGTCTTTACAGACGATTTTGTTAAAAATACAAGCGGCATATAGAAATCATTCCAGATGGTCACAAAATTAAGCAGCGCCACAGTGGCAATCACGGGCTTTGAGATAGGCGCGATGATCCTCCCGAAGATCTGAAATTCCCCTGCCCCGTCCACCCTGGCTGATTCAATCACTTCTATAGGAAGTTCATTGAAAAATTTGGTGAACACAAATACCGGGAATGACATATTTGCCGTATATATGAGCGCCAGCCCGAAGAGATTATTTGTCAGATGGGCTCTTGAGAGCATGATATAAAGCGGCAGTATCCCCAGCTGTATGGGGAACATAAGTCCCACCAGAAAATAAGTCTGCAGTGCAGCCCTCCCCTTAAATCTGTACTGTGCCAGCCCGTAAGCTGTCATGGATGAGACAGCTATCAGCAGCAGCAGAGAGATCCCCACCAGAAAGACGCTGTTAAACAGGCACCTTAAAAACCCGTCATCCACAAGGACGATCCTGAAATTTTCAAGTGTGAACTCCCTGGGCCACCCTATCGTATTATTTATTAAGTCGGACTTTGTTTTAAATGAAGATAATATGGTGTTCCCAATCAGGAATATGGCCAGGAAGGAATATATCACAAGTATGACAGAGACAATGATCTTGCCCGGCCCCGGCCTCTTAAGCTTTCTTCTTTTTATTCTTTTAGCATTCATCCTCTGTCCTCCCTGCCAGCCCTTCCCTTCAGCAGCTTTCTTGTCACAAAGGAAAAGGTTAAAATAATAATAAACATTGTAACACTGATACTGGAACCGAATCCGATGGAGGTTTCTCCGAAATATGTTCCTCCGAACGCATACCTGTAAAATACCATATTTACAAAATCAATTTTATTATTTACACCGCCCTGAGGCCCTACCAGGATATAAGGAATATCAAACATTGTCAGAGCGTATATCACGCTGAGTGTGATATTCGTGGAAAAGGATGCGCTCAGGCTCGGAAAAACCACCTTGCTGAACCTGGTCCATCCGCCTGCGCCGTCAATGATGCTGGCTTCTATGATCTCTGACGGGATCTCCTGCATATCAGCATAGAAGATCATCATGCCTGACCCTATGCACTGCCAGATCACCACCATGACAAAGATCTTAAAGACCATAGCCGGATCTCCCAGCCAGGCCAGCTTTGCCTTATTTCCAAAAAGCGCTCCAATTATGCTGTTCCCCACCCCGATGTTTGGATCCAGCATGATAATGGCAAAGAAACCTACTATCGATGTGCTGATGACATAGGGAAGGAAAAGCATCATCCTTATGTATTTATGGCAGGGTATTTTTATATAGATCATATATGCAAAGAAGATCTGGAGAGGTGTGATAATGAGGAGCACACAGACCAGGTATTTAATATTATTCTTCAATGCATTAAAGAAAATTTTTGACATACGCGCGTCAAAAAACAGCTTCTTAAAATTATCCAGACCGGCAAATTTCATGGGACCGATCCCGCTCCATTCGAAAAAGCTGAAGTAAACTGCACAGGCAATGGGTACTATCATCAGAATGGTATAAATAATAAACCCCGGAGCAATAAATCCGATATATGCTTTCTTCTTTCTCACAGGCATTCTCCTTTCAAGACAAAAGTATGCAAAAGACTGCCGCAAAAGTCAGCCTCCTTTCTTTTGCAGCAGTCTTATTGAGCCTTTTGCTATTTCGTAAGTGCTTCCAGTGAATCTGTGAATTCCTGCGGGGTAAGGCCGCCCGAAAATACTTTAGTCTGGTCTTCTTCCCACACATTCCTTGGGCTTTCTCCATCTGCTTCCAGATATCCAAGTATGCTGTAGTAGCTTTCTGTCTGCACATCATATTGCGCGATCTCATTGATCACTTCATTGTCAGAAACAATCTTAGTTGTACACGGAATAGAGTCAAGGGCTTTAATCCATGCTGTCTGTCCCTCAAGGCTTGCAAAATAATTTACAAACGCCAGCGCTGCTTCCTCATTCTGCGTATCACTGCTGACTGAGAATCCTACTGAGCTTGTTCCTACAAACGGCCTTGTCCCATCTTCTGTGGGGATCTGGAATGCCCCGAAATTAAGTTCCGGATTGTTTTCCTGGATCGTCTGTATATTCCAGGTCCCATCAATGCACATAGCTGCTTCCCCTTTTGAGAATGCCAGCAGTGCTCCTGATCCGTCTACTCCGGTATAACCTGGTCCATAATATCCTTTGTCGGCCCATTCCAGCATTTTCTCATATGCCGCCACGACTCTTGGGTCATTTACCTTGACTTCCCCTGTATCCAGATATTCGTTCAGCCAGTCCAGAGCTGTAGCTGCCAGCACCGGTTCAAACTGGAACAGGATAGTCCACGGATCAGAGGCGCTGAATGAAATGGGAAGATAATCTGCCTCATTTATCTTTTCCAGGGCCGCTTCAAACTCACTGAATGTACCGGGAACCTCAATCCCCAGCTCTTTAAAGATATCCTTATTGTAAAATACTGCCCTTCCTCCTACTTCCGCAGTAGGCGAAGCATACACCCTGCCATCCACTTCCACAAGGCTCATGGCATTTGTCCCGTCAAATAAGGAGAAATCCACTTTGTCAGTTAAGTCCATCAGCCTTCCCTGTTTCACATAGGCTTCCATATTAGTGGTAGCCGTGCCGTTTGTCCAGAACAGATCCGGCGCCTCTCCTGCCTGCATGGCTGTCTGAAGAAGATTGTAATACTGGTCTGCAGTTTTAATCTCATATTCCACTTCTACATTGGGATATTTTTCATTAAATCCTGCGATAACCTCTTTCAGAGGCTGTTCAAACTGGGCTGTATGCTCCCAGATGACCAGCTTGCCTTCAATTGCGGCATCTTCCCCCGCAGAAGCCTGCACATTGGCTGCCAGAAGCCCCGATACCACAGCAGCACACATCAGTAAACTCACGATTTTCTTTTTCATTCCTTTACCTCCTTCTACAATGCCTTCTTGTTACTTATATTATAATAAGGAGTTAAACAGGATAACAGGAATATACTTTCTGCCTTTATTCACATTTTTAACTAATCTTCAGGCTATGTTCAATATATTAATATTTTTTCACATTTTTACGAGGGATCGCTGCGGTACTCGCCCACTGTCCTGCCTGTCATCTTTTTAAACAGCCTCAAGAAATAGTTGGTATTAAATATTCCCACAAGCCCGGCCACCTCATCTGTGGTCAGTTCAGGGTTTCCAAGAAGCTGACTGGCTTTTTCGATCCTGACCTGATTCAGGTACTGTACAAATGTACTGCCTGTATACTTTTTAAAATACTGGCAGAAATACGGCGCACTCATGTGGAAGTGCTCAGATACTTCTTTTAATGACAGCTCCCTCATATAGTTTTCATCAATGTAACGGGCAATCTTATTGTATTCTGACACTTCCTTCTGCCTGGTATCCATAAGCGCCTGTAAAATTTCCTTTATGTACGACAGCAGGGAGTGACACGAGCCGAACCTGCTGATATAAGTATAGCTTGTCCTCTCACCATCCCCCATCCATTCCTCCAGATCTGCGGCATAATATTTCTTTAAAAGACCGGACAGGTCATATATAAACTTAACCACTTCATTTTTTACATCCTCAGGCGGTACAGATTCCCTGCGGGCCTCCCACAGAAAGTTCTCTGTATTTCTCACAGTCTCTTCATACCATTCATCTGAAAGTATCTGTTTTTCTGATCTTCCCAGTCTTATGGGCTTCTTTTCAGCTCCGTCTTGTATATAGCTAAGGCAGGAGCTTTCATTATAGAACGACCCGCTCTCATCCTTTTTCACTTTTTCAAAAACCTCCCGTGACCTTTCCAGCTCCTTGAAGACCTTTGACACATTCATATAGAGATTGGCATTAAAGTATTTCTTCATAGATTTACGTGCATTTTCATAGAAATCCAGCGTCTGCTGACGCATCTCCTCCTCCCTCTTATCTTCATCAAACCTTATGATGCAGAATATCTCCTGGGAATGACGCAGAAAGCATTCACCGTTATGCCTTATATTCAATATCTCCTGCAGGACCTCAACAGCAATTTCGAAGTCAATATCATCGGTGCAGAGATTATGGCTCTCTTCTTTTTTTCTCAGAACAATATATGCGATCCTGTATTTCTGCCCTGCCGCAGCCTCTGACACTCTCCGCCCGGAGGGCCGCTCATTTTTCTCATTGCCGCCGCGGATATGCTTCTCTTCATACAGTTTTTCTATAATAGCTACAAGCTCATCCTCTGAAAGCTCATGTTTTAGGACATACTTATCCACTCCCAGCTCCATTGCCTTTCTGGCATAAGAAAATTCTTCATAGCAGCTTAAAACTACTGTGATAAGCCCCGGAACTGTCTTTTTCAGCCTTTCTATGAGTTCCAGTCCGTCCATGCCCGGAAGCCTGATATCTGTCAGGAGCACATCCGCCATATTTTCTTCAAAATATTCCAGGGCATCCTCCGCACTGGCACAGGCCGCCTCCACTTTAATCTGTGCTCCTGAATCTTCCAGACTCATTTTTACCCCGAGACGTACAAGCATCTCATCCTCTACTATCACTACTCTCACCATTTTTTTCGCCTCCGCCGCAAATCACCGGCAGATGAAGATGGACCGCCGTCCCCATTCCTGCCGCACTGTCTATTGTCACTCCATACTCCTTCCCATAATTGAGCCATATCCTTTCTATAACATTGCAGATCCCCACATGATCGATCTCATTCTTTTCATTGCCGTTTTTTGTTATGGCATCAGGATCAAAGCCTAAACCATTGTCAGTGATATCTATCTCCAGTACACCTCCCTTTTCATAAAAACGGATCGTTATCTGCCCCACACCTGCTTTTCCCTTGAAAGCGTGCAGAATACAGTTTTCCACAAAGGGCTGCAGCAGAAGCTTCAGGATCTTGAACTCCTGTATCTCTTCCGGCAGCTCATATTCGACATCAAAATTAGTAAACCTCATTTTCTGTATGTAAACATAGCTTTCCAGCAGAGCCTTTTCTTCCTTTAGCGTAATCTCTTCGCTGTTATTGTAGGTGACGCTCATCATCAGCTTTACAAGGGACTCAACCATCCTTTTTATATTATCCTGCCTGTTCACCACAGCCATCCACTTAATTGTGTTCAGGGTATTATAAATAAAATGGGGGCCGATCTGCATGGACAGCACCTTCATCTTTTCCTCATTCTTCGCCTTCTCCTCTTCTCTGATGTTCTCTATCAGGGCCTGTATCTCATCTACCATATAATTATAGTTGTTCATGAGCATTCCCATCTCATCTGTCCTGCCCGTCTCTTCGATCTTTTCAAACTTCCGCTCCGTCACATTGTACAGTTTCCTGCTCAGCTTCTTCATGGGCCCGAAAAACTCTTTTGAGAAGAAGCAATAAGCAATGAGGATAAACAGCACATACAGACTTCCTATGATGACAGAAGCCTTTTTCATTTCAGTGACATCCTTAAAAGCTGTGCTTTTATCTGTGACAGTAATCAAAAGCCAGTCTGTCATATCCGAATAAGAACATACTACAATTTTCTCCTTGCCGGAACCTTCGTCCTCATACAGAAAATTTCCATTCCCTGTTTCCCAGGCTCTCCTGCACAGTCCCTCCTCCCCCCTGCTTCCGGTCATTTCTTTATTACTGCTTGTAATGATCTGATAGTCTTCAGATATCATGTAGTAATCCGTACTTTCCTCGTGAAAGATACTGTTTTTAAATATATTATTGAATATCTCACTGGAAAAAAAGATCCAGAAAGAACCCACATTGTGTAATTCTGAATTGACTGCTCTGCCAAGAGAGAAATTATCAGGGGTCTGGTTATAAGAAGCCGTCATGACCTCCGTGGGGTTCCACATGGCCCGGCCTTTTTGAGCGAGTATATCCTGTTCATGGCGCACAAAATAATCCTCCAGATTCTGATAGCTGTAACCGCTTCCATAGATCCTGTCCCCCAGACGGAGCACGGCGGCGGCAATATACCTGTCAGAATTTACAATACTGCTCAAAAACTGATTCACGAGAGGATTTTCTTCTGCATACTCCTCCTGATTGATATACGCCTTCATAGCTTCGTTATAATAGAGTGTCATGGATGTATTTTTATATGCCTCAAACCTGAACTCCATGTTTTTCTGGGCCTCTTTCATGATATTCTCTTTATTCTCAATCACATTATCCAGCACATAAGATGAATAGCTCTGAAGAAAAAAGACGAAGAAAACTATGCCCGGAATAATGATGCATATGGTAAATGTCAGGATCATCTTTGTCTTCACGCCAAACAAAACGCCTTTTGCCAACATAAATCCCCCCTTTTTTCCATAGTAGCATATTTTTTCTTATTTAGCTATTCTAAGGTGCCATCCTCTTCTGTGCATCGCCCGGTATGGTGCGGGCACAATTCTTCAGTGTCATACTTGTATTTTTATGAATTAAATGCTATGCTTAATTAATCAGATTTTCTTTTCTTCCGGAAAAGAAAGGGGGAAGTATGCAATGATCAAAAAAGAAATTTTTCAGAGTTTTTCAATAGACCCTTATCTGTTTTATGATGCTCTTACAAACAGCACGGACGACTATATCTATATTGTTAATATGTCAAATGATACTTCTCTTGTATCAGAGAATATGTATCATGATTTCGATCTCCCCGGCCTGCTTGTTGAAGGGCTGATTCCTTTGTGGGGAAATCTGATACATGAACGTGACCAGAAAAGATATTATAAATCCATAGAAACTATGATGAACGGGGATACAGACGAGCACAATGTAGAATACCAGATCAGAAACCGCAGCAATGAGTATATCTGGGTAGTCTGCCGGGGACTTCTGAAAAGAGATGAAAATGGTGTTCCTCTGATGTTTGCCGGGATCGTTACCAATCTCGGCTCAAGAGGCAAGATTGACAATATAACAGGCCTTTTCACTGAAACTTCCTGTAAAGGCAAGGTGGACACACTGATCGAGAATCAGGAGGAGGGCGGAATACTGCTCCTGGGGCTGGATGACTTTTCACATATAAATAAATTAAATGATCATATATTCGGGGACGCTGTACTCCGACAGTTCGCACAGACTGTCCAGTCCCTGCTGCCGATACAGGCGGAAATGTACCGCTTTGACGGTGACAGCTTCGCTATCGTATATACTGATGCGGATACTGACATGATATTAGATCTGTACGAAAAGATCCACGCCTACTGCAACCGCCAGCATGAGGTGGATGATATCAGCTATTTTTGCACAGTTTCCGGCGGTATAGCCATGATAGGGAAAGATGGGGATAATTACCTGGATCTGATCAAATTTGCGTCCAGCGCCCTGGAAGCCAGCAAATATAAGGGCAAAAATATGTGTACCCTGTTTTCACAGGAACTGATCCAGGAGAAGATGCGCCAGCTGTCCATAGCAGACCAGCTGCAGAACAGCCTTATCTCAGGTATGGAAGGCTTTTACCTTGTCTACCAGCCGCTGACAGATGCCAGGACTATGAAGGTCAACGGGGCCGAGGCCCTTCTCAGATGGCAGAACAGCCACTGCCCGAATGTGGGGCCTGATGAATTTATCCCTATTCTGGAAACTATGGGCCTGATCAATCAGGTAGGCAGATGGGTGATACAAAACGCTGCCAGGACCTGCCGTGAGTGGCTGAAATATAATCCGGATTTTGTGATGAATATAAATATCTCCTACATACAGATACTGGACGACCAGCTTATCCCATTCATAAAAAGCACTCTTGATGAGATAGGCCTTGATTCAAAACATATTGTAATAGAATTGACTGAGAGCTGTTTTGTCACAGAGATGAATTCTCTCGCTGAGACATTCCGTCAGCTCCGGGAATTGAATATCCGTCTTGCCATGGATGATTTCGGCACCGGTTATTCCTCCCTGGGGATGCTGGCCCAGTCTCCGGCCGACATTGTAAAGATAGACAGGCTGTTTATCTCCTCCATCCATGTCAATTCCTTCAACCGCAGCTTTATCAATGCAGTTATACAGCTCTGTCACAGCGTAGGCATCACGGTATGTGTGGAGGGCGTAGAACAGAAGGAGGAGCTGAGCGCTGTCCTGGACATCAACGCAGATACCATCCAGGGGTTCTATATTTCCAGGCCAATACTGCCGGATGAATTCAAGTCCCTGTATCTGATAAAACAGGATTAATATCCTCTGTAAAAACGCAGGCTGCTGTAAAATGAGTCCATTACATTTTACTGCAGCCCTTTTTATATATACAGTCCTATTCTCTGTATTTACACTGTATTGATTCTCCGCTTATCAGCCATACATCCTGTCTATCTCTTCTCTGGCGATCTCATTCCATCTCCACAGGTTCTGCGGTTTATAATCTACAGTACTCAGATCCTTTAAGACAATCTCAATGCTGCACCCCTGAGATTCTTCCAGGATCTTTCTGACATCCCTGCGGGCTGTCTCCTCATGGAAGGAGCCCCCTGAAAATATAGCCGGGCTTGGCTTGCATGACATGACATAATCCTTTCCGGCCATTTCAGCCATCTGTCTGATCCTGCACCATGGGCTTGCGGATATTTTTCTCAGATTCGGGATCTTTTTCAGGATATTCATTTTATAGTGGAGCGGTTCACAGCAGCCATAATAGTTCAGCCCAAAATGACTCATCCACCTTATCTCTTCTTCAAGGGAAAATTCCCAGTGCATCTCCTCTGATACCGTGGAAAATATCTGGGCGTTCCCGCATCCCCACAGCTGCTTTGCAGAAGCGTTCCTGTCCAGCCCCTCCGGAGCTGCCAGCATGTCAGTATAACCATATCCGCCCGAACCAACCCGGGTATTATTGTTGTTTGATGCCCAAAGGCCAAGTTCATTATACTGCTCCATCAGCTTTAAGGATGCATCTGTAAATCTTCTTACAAGCGCCTTTATATATTCCGGCCTCTCTATGAGATCATACAAGACAGGCTCCACCCCTGTCAGCCTGATCAGATAGTCCCAGGGCGTAAACCACTTTCCCCTTTCGCCGCACAGCCTTACATCCAGTATATCTCCAAATATTGTCTGCATCTTTTCCAGTTTATCTGAAGTGTCCTTCTCATCTACTGTGACAACAGGATCCATGATCTTTTCAATGTCTTTTTCACCCCTGATCTGGATATTAAAATGGCGGGACTTTATAGCGCTTGTCTTATCCGCCTGCACAGTCGTGACACTCTCAGAGATCCCAAATGCATCGTCAAACTCTCCTCCCCTGACAGTGACAGGACAGTCTATATATGGATTCACTACCATATTTCCAGGCATATGTTTCCACAGATAGATCTCCTTTCTAAGCTCCAGCTCCAGCTTTCTACAGAATTCATCCTCTGTCTGAAGAGTCAGCTCCTGGTCCACATTCATCTCATTCCAGCATATCTCATCAATATACACCGGGGGTTTTTTCATATGCAGGTCATTTGTACATATCCACAATTCCCTGTTCTCAAGGTTTTTCTCATCCATGGAAATCTGCAGCTTTTCTTTTGCCAGCTCCCGCAGCAGCTGTATTTCCTCCTGTCTCATACATATCCTCCTTCTTTGCCAATACATTTTGTATGTTGCACAATATCTGCATGAATTGATATCTATATCAAATTATATCACTTTAATTGATTTATTCACCCTAATATACTGATCTATAGTACGCAAATATTGATATCTGCAGAATATGTGCTATACTGTCTGTATACCGGCGCATCAAAAGAGGTGTACCAAAAGAGACTCGCCAGAGGGGGCATGCCGCAGAGGAGGAAAAGTCTATGGAATTATTAGCCTGGGGAAATACGGAGCTTGACAGTTCATGGTCCGTGACAGAGAAGTCCAACTGCAGCTATATAAGAATCTATCATCTCACATCAGGCAGTATCTGCTATTCTGATACCGCCATGTCATGCGCCCTGGATACGGAAGCCGTCTATATCCTTCCCTCCCACGCTCCTTTCACCATGAAGCCGGCGCCTGGTACAGACACCCACTGCACCTGGCTGCATATGAATATCTATCCAGTCCTCGTCAAAGAGCTCCTTTCAATACCTTATACACAAAAGCAGGCGCTGCTCTTCTCGTTGATGCGCTGCATTATGGAGGAAGCTTATCCGCCCGCCGCCAGCCTCAGCCACTGTGCTGAAATATTTATACAGGACCTGTACCAGATGGGCTGCCTGGAAAAACCGGACCCTGCCTTTTCTCCCGTGCTGGACTATCTGTGCGTGCATTTCAGTGAAGATATCAGCATCTCAGATACAGCCAGGCAGTTCGGCTATACTCCTGAACATTTTATCCGGAAATTTAAAAAAGAAACAGGCAGCACCCCCTATCAGTTCCTTACAGGATACAGAATGGGAAAATGCTGCGAGCTTCTCCGAAAAGGATACCCCGTATCCAGCGTGTGCGCTCTTACGGGGTATCACGATATAAAAACTTTCGACCGTGCTTTTAAGAAATACCACGGACGCACTGCTTCTGAATACCAGAAATATTTTAAAAAAATCTATCCATGATCCTAATGAGGCCTCAGTGCAGGTCAGGAATATGAAGCTCTGTCATCCAGCCAGGACACTGCATTTTTCACTGGCTGGCAAGGGCTTCCGAAGACTTTGCCAGATCCAGCTGGCATATTACTTCGCTTTCTGTCCTGTACACCGCTTTTTCCTTCCATTTATCAGGGACGAGACTCTCCCTGATATCTTCGATCTTATTGCCGTCAACAGTGCTTATCCATGGCTCGCCCTGAATGCTGATGCCAAACTGATACTGTCCGGAATCGACTACAATAACCACATTATCATGTCCGCCTTTATCCTGACCGCCCAAGGTATCTTTGGCAGGAACAGCACCTGACTTGTCCATAGCTACGATGGAGATTATATTGCCTTTATAATGGCAGATCCCGCAGAAATATTCAGGCAGGCAGGGGATCTTCTCTGCCTTTATATGAGTGCAGATCTCGATGACTTCTGAAAATTCCACCGCATATGTCACACCTTTTCCGGCAAAACAAAGCAGTTCTTTACTATTCCCATTTTCCATCGCTCTCCTCCTCATCTGCCGTCTCCGGCACAGCGCACTGGATAAAGCTGTCAGCATCCAATGCCATGCATATGCCTCCGTCTCCCATGACACAGCAGCCGTTCATCCCCGTCCTGGATCTGAACTTTGCGCCCAGCATCTTGGGGAGCAGCTTCTGCAGCAGCTTCTCACGTCCCAGCACCTCATCGGCCAGCAGGCAGGCCTCTCTCTTTGAGCCTTTTACATATAAAACAACTTTTTCTGTGCTTTCCGCCTCCAGCCCATACACTTTGGCCACATCAATGACCGGCACTACCTTATCTTCATATACAAGCACCTTTGCCCCCTGATGATCAGTGTGTATGTTCTGGCTTATCTCCCCGTATTCAAAAAAACGTTCCGCCTGGTAGAATGGCATGGAAAACAAGTGTCCTCCCGACTTAAAGAGAATATTTTCCACAATAGTGTGTGTGAGGGGCAGATAGATGATTACAGAAGTACCCTTTCCTTTTGCGCTCTCTATTTTCAGATGCCCCCCTGCCCTCAGGGCCAGCTTTTTAACAATATCCATCCCCACGCCCCGGCCGGAGTACTTGTTCACCTCATCATTTGTAGTAAATCCGGGAACAGTACAGAAGTCCAGGATCTCCTCCTCCGTGTACTCTTCCTCCGGTCTTGTAAACAGGTGTTTTTCCCTTGCCCTTTCCCTGAGGCTCTCTATATCCATTCCCCTGCCGTCATCGCTGATCCTGACTACAAGTTCGTCTCCTCTGCTCTGAGCGGCCAGCTGCACAGTCCCTTTCTCAGGCTTTCCGAGACGTCTGCGCTCCCCGGGAGGCTCTATGCCGTGATCTACAGAATTTCTGACGATATGCATCGCTGCCTCATACAGCTGGTCTACTATATTTTTATCTGCTTCCGTATCCTGTCCGGCGGCCTCCAGTTCCACTTCCTTCTGCTGGTCCCTGCAGATATCTCTCAGTACCCTGCGCAGCTTTGGGAGTATACGGGAAATGGGTACCATCCTCATGTTCAGGACAGTATTTCCCAGCTCATCCAGATATTGCCTGACAGGGCGGCAGTACTTCTCTTCCAGCTCCTCCTGCCCCTTTAACTGCAGCTCATTTGAAAAAGAGGACATCATTACCAGCAGCTCTCCCGAGAGATACTGCAGTTCATCCAGCCTGTCCACACGCACATCTACAAATTCAGATTCCTGAAATGGAGGTGACGATGCCCTGCTGTCACCTTCTGCCGCCTCACCTGATGGGACATCTTTATACTGCTGTCCCTGTTCTTTCTGTTCCGGCCACTCCGGCGTGAGCTTCTCACAGGACAATACAAATGCGCCTCCGCAAAGTGCCTCTTGTGCTGCTTTAGCCTTTCCCGGCTCTACCCTGATCAAAAGGCCTCTCTGCTTTATCTGCTCAGCCGCCTCAGGATTATTCTCCAGCCTGGCAGGCAGTGTCTCCACCTCCGGGCAGATACTCTTCAGCCTGCGCATCAGCATAAATGCGCGGATATTCTCCATCCTGCAGCCAGGCTCGAATCTGATATGCAGAAAGTCCCCCTCGCGGCTCAGAAAGGCGCGCTCTTCGGGCGTCTCCTCCTGTTCCCCTCCGGAGCCTCCACCACTATTTTCCTCTGTAAGATAATCTGCTATTCTCTCCTGGATCCTGTCCATATTTGAAGGCTCATAATTCTCATCCCGCATCCTTCCCATCTCATCCCGGATAAAATCGGCAACCTCAAATAATACCTCAAACAGCTGTCTTTTATTCCCTCCCGGAGGGCCGCTACCGTCACGCAGCTCAGAGAATAAATCCTCCAGCCGGTGGGCCACGTCAGACAGGCTGTCCAGCCCCATCATGGCTGCGGAACTCTTGACAGTATGCATGATACGGAAGATGGTATTGATATCTTCCCCTTCCAGGCTGTTATTTTTTTCTGCCTCGATCAGAATCTCTTCCAGCTTTTCTAACAGCTGTCCTGTCTCAAGCAGAAATACATCCAGCATTGCCTGCGAATCTTCATCAAAGTAACTCATCTTTCATCCCCGCTTCTGAATCCTGGGTGTACCAGACACTGCGGTTTTTACCGCTTCTTTTTCCTTCATAGAGAGCTTTGTCAGCACATTCTATATTATTGTCCAGGCTCCTTGATTCATCATAGCGGCAGAGGCCCAGAGTCAATGTACATGAGAATGTCTGATCTCCATGTGTGAGACTGAAGCCCTCCACCATTGTCCTGATCTGTTCACTTATTCCAAATGCTTCCTCGCTTGTCACGGCAAACAGGACCATCATGAATTCTTCGCCGCCCCAGCGAATCACCTTATGCCTTCTGCATACTTCCTCCATAATGCCCGATATGCAGATGAGTACCTCGTCCCCGGCCTCATGTCCGTATTTATCATTTACACTCTTAAAATCGTCTACATCGGCCATAATGATATAATTTCCGACTACCCCCGGTTCATGCATATCTATGTCCTTCATCAGATCATCTTTTACATAGCGCCTGTTATACAGGCCTGTAAGCACATCCCTGAAGGCTATATAATTCAGCTGCTCCACATTGTTCTGCAGCTCACGGTACTTTTTATCCAGCTCATCCTTCTGAAGCTTGTTCTGCAGCTGGACCATTATCCTGGATTTCATCTCCGCCGGCCGGAAAGGTTTCCTTATATAGTCGCTGGCCCCCAGAGAAAATCCCAGGTCAACATCAGTATCTCCGCTTTTTGCAGTAATAAAAATAACAGAGGCGCTGCTCTTATACTTATTCTTTATTTTTTCACACAGCTCATATCCCTTTGTATCCGGAAGCTCTACATCCAGAAGTATAACGTCGGGCTGACATTTATCCAGCTCCTGCTCTGCCTCTTTGCCGGTATGGGCCTCTCTGATGACGATATTTTCTTCTTTCATAATATGTTTTATCTGCTCGCAGACAAGGATGCTGTCATCAATTATTAATACCGTCTGCTTCTTTGCTGTTTCCATATACTCCTCCTGCTTCCACTACAGCTTTTTCCATTCCCACCTGACTGTCTTGACCGTCAGCTGTCCTGTCTCTGCCGAGAAGGTAATTGTCCTTCCCAGCCTGTCTCCTGTATCATCCGCTATAATGGGTATCCTCAGTTCTCTCAATACTTCTCTGACAGCCTCTACATTTCTCTGCCCGATCTGTGTTTCATCCACTTCGCCTTTAAATGTATCTGACCGTTCAAACATCTTCGCCCCGCCTGCGATCTTTGCCGTCATACGCCTGACATTTGCACCGCACCGTTCCATATCCTTTACCAGCGCTATTATCCCTGTATCCGCGAATTTATAGGGATTACTCTGATTCACGGCTGTCTTCTTATATGGCAGGAGTATATGGACCATCCCTGCCACGCTGCAGGTCCTGTCATACAGGCAGATACCCACACAGGAGCCCAGCGCGTATGTGATAAGCTCCCCGGGAGACCTTACTACTTTCCCTTCCGCAATTCCTACTACTGTTTTATCCATATCATATACCAAGAAGTGAAAACATTTTTTCAAGTGACTCCATCTCCGGAAGGAACAGCACATGTCCGGTAAAAGCCGTTTTGTCAGTGAAAAACCTGTTCTCTATCAGCATAAGCTCATCGCTCAGGTTGGCAAAGTGAATCATTGGAACACTGAGCAGCGCCCCCACCATATCGCTGCAGATATCAGGCACTGAGACTTCTATTTTGATGCCCATCAGCCTGGCAAGTGCATTTACATAGGAACAGCACACTATATTTCCGACTTCGCAGATAACCGACCTGCACATTTCATCCATATTGACAGGGTCCCAGTCTCCCGGTCCCAGGAGCGCATCCAGCATTACCTTGGAGAATTCTTCGTTCAGCAGGAACATGAACATTCCTGACAGCTCACCCCCTATCTCAAGAAGTATCCCTGTCTGGAATGTCTCTGCACCTCCCAGTAATTCCGGGGCCTCCCTGTAGTTAATGATCCTGACCTGGGGAAGTTCCACATTAAAGCTGTGCCCCACCATAGATGAAAGCGCAGTCACAGCATTCCCCGTACCGATATTCCCAATCTCTCTTAACAGGTCCTGGGCAGTGTCATCTAATTCTGAATAATTTACCATACTGTATCATCCCCTCGAATTTTCCAGGCAATTTTTCACAGCGCTCACTATCTGTTCTCCTTTGAAGGGCTTTACAATAAATTCCATGGCTCCGTTCTCCACGGACTCCATGATCATTGCCTCCTGTCCCACTGCCGAACACATTACCACAACTGCTGTGTTATCCTGCTTCCTTATATTTTTCAGCGCCGCTATGCCATCCATGACAGGCATGGATATATCCATTAGCACAAGATCCGGCTTCTCCGTCTCATAAAGCCGGCATGCCACTTCCCCGTTCTCTGCCTCCAGCAGATTTTTATAACCGGCTTCTGTCAGTATCCTCTTTAAGTTTACGCGCATGAACAGCGCGTCATCTACTATCAGTATTTTTTCATCCATGGCTTCACAGCTCCTTTACCACATTTATTTTTCAGTTAATTTTTAACTGTTTAATCGATCTCAAATTGCTCTACCATGCTCTTTAACAGCTGAGCCTGGGCGGACAGCTCTTCACTTGCGGCAGCGCTCTCCTCAGAAGTAGCAGAATTCCCCTGCACGATCTCTGAGATCAGCTCTATACTTTTCCTGACCTGTGTAACAGCATCCGCCTGCTGGACCGATGCCTCTGATATGCGGTCGGCCATGCCGTTGACATCCTGCATGCCGTCCACAGCCTTCATAAGTGACTGGGCCGTCTCATCCGCAGTGAGCATCCCTTCGCTGACAGCAGCAGAAGTCTTGGCCGCCAGCTCTGCAGTCATCTTAGATGCACTGCTGGTCTTGGCCGCCAGCCTCCTGACCTCATTTGCGACTACAGCAAATCCCCTGCCCGCTTCTCCGGCTCTTGCCGCCTCAACAGATGCATTCAGCGCCAGTATATTAGTCTGGAAGGCAATATCCTCTATCTCCTTCACGATTCCTGATATCTCATCAGAATTACTCTTTATCTCCCCTATCATGTGTATCATTTCTTTCATCCTCTGGTTGCTGTCCAGCACCTGGCCGCCCACCGCATCTGTCAGCTGGCTGGATTTCACTGCATTGTCCGCATTCTCCTTTACGCTGTCAGATATCTCATTGATACTGGCTGCCAGTTCCTCAATTGAGCCTGCCTGCTCTGAGGCTCCCTGGGAGAGCAGCTGGGCACTGTTTGACATCTGTTCAGCGCCGCCTGCCACCTGCTCAGCGCTGCTGCTGATCTGCTGAAGAGATGTGCGCAGCAGCTGGGCTATACGCTCCATTGCTTCCTTCAGAGCGACAAAATCACCCCGGAATTTAACATTTGTTGTATAATTCAGCTTTCCGCTTCCTATGGCTATAAGGCCCTCTTTTATTTCTGTGACATATGTATTCAAGGCTTCTGTTGTGTTTCTGATATTATCTGCAAGCTCTCCCAGCTCATTTTTAGATCTGAATGCCAGCCCTGTTTTAAGATCCCCCATGGATATCTTTCTCGCCGCCTTCTGGATCTCTATAATAGGATGCGTAAGAGATCTTGTGATCAGCATCCATATGACTGTTGTCACCAGGATAACAAGAACAGCCAGCACGATGATCAGTGTCACGATCCTGCTTTCAACACCGTGCGCCTCCTCCAGGTACTTATCAGCTGATACTGCAGCCTGCTGGCTGATCTCTTTTAAAGACGCCCTGGCTGCCTTGGCTTTTACCTCATATTCTTCCTCATAAACCCTAAAAGCTTCTGCATTATTATTTGCTGCCAGAAGCTCTAAAACCTTATCCCGGGACGGCTTTAATTCATTCAGCTGGACCTTAAGAGCCTCTACCGTATCCTTCGTATCTACAGATTTCTCCATTAATACCAGGATACCATCTTCCACAGTCTTGACAAATTCATGTGCTTCCTCCAGATAATCCTTATCAGCATCATCACTTCTTGTCATCATGGCAAGCATGTTCCTGCCAACTCCCTGTATAGCCGCCCTCATGTCCTTCGTTGTACTTACGATCTGATACGGGCTGTCATAAAAACCCTGAAAAGAGCCTGACATGCTCTCCACAGCCACAACTGCCGATACCACAGTCACTATATACAATAAAACAATAACAGCAAAAGCCATAAACAGCTTGCTGCCCACTTTCAGATCTTTCACTTTCCCCTTCATCTGCTCACTGACCTTTCACGTACTTATCCCAGTACTTATATATAATACTTGTGTTTATTCACCAGTTCTATCTCAACATTTCCATCCTGCATCCGGAACCTGACTGTCCTGCCAAAATTGTTGCCCGTATCCTCAGCTTTTATGGGGATCTGATGCTCCTTCAGCCACTCCCTTACAGCCGCCACATTCCGGCGCCCTATATTCTCCTGCTCCCGCCCATTAGCAAACCGGAATATCTGGGCACCGCCGATGACCTTGGCCCACAGCTTTTCTCTCTCCGCTCCCAGCTGCTCTACCTCTTTTGTAAGACATTCAAGAGCCGTGTCCACATACTTTAATTTTTCATCTGCCAGAAGCTTCATGTCTGTCCTGCTGTCCGGGAAGAGGGTGTAGACCATTCCTCCCGCCCTGCTGCCTTCATCGTACAGGCATACAGCTACGCCTGATCCCAGCGCTTTTGCCATAATCTCATCTTCATCTCTTCCCACAGCGAGATTATTCGGCCTTATCTGATACAAATTCATACCTCCACCCCCAATGACTTCAGAAATCCTACTGTTGACTCCTGATACATCATAAAACACAAATGGCTGGCCTTTTTCTCATCCTGTCCGTAAAAACCGCTCTCCACACAGACTATGTATTTCCCCCTGCCTGATGTCCAACCGGCCGGCTCTGTAACTACCGCGCCTGCCATATCCACAGATACCGCAGGCGCATGTATCTCTATCTTTTTATCCGTATAGCTTGAGATCGCCGTAAAGTACGCAGACGTCATAATGTTAGCTATCTCCTTCATAACTGAAAGCTTCTCCTCGTCCAGATCCTGCAGCCTGGCTTTCGTCCCCTGAAGGGATTCAAATATATCTGAAACAAAATCCTGTTTCCAGACAAAAAGCAGCAGTCCCGATATCTCACCGCACACAGGAAATAAAAGTCCCAGGACTCTCTCATCATCCTGGCCCAGTATCTCCATAAGCCTGTCATAATCCAGCAGCATTACATTGGGAAATATCTCATTTATGGGCCTTCCGATCATATTGGACAGGGCTGTGACTGCACTTCCTGTCCCTATATTTCCCATCTCCAGGAATATGTCTGTTGCCTCTTCTTCCATAGTATCTTTCTTCACAGCTTTCCCACCTTCCGGTCTACAGGTATTTTTTAATGATTCCAGCCAGATTTGTACTCTTGAACGGCTTTGTAATATAGTCAGAAGCTCCTTTTCTGACCGCCTGCTCTATTGTCTTTTCCTGCCCTATCGCAGAACACATGATCACAACAGCCTCAGGATCTATTTTCATTATCTCATCCAGCACATCCAGACCGGATTTGCCCGGCATAGTAATATCCAGCAGAACGATACCGGGCCTGGACTCCCTGTAGATCCTTATCGCCTCATCCCCGTCGGCAGCCTCCAGCAGGTTTTCAAACCCGCATTCATTCAGTGCTGTCCTGATGACTCTTCTCATGAAAAGTGCGTCATCTACAAATAATATCTGTACATCCATATTTCTCTTATTCCTTTCTGTACGCAGCTGAACCAACGTAATTTAATGATGTCTCATCCTTGGGAAGAAGCTCTGAGTGCCCCACCAGCAGATATCCCCCCGGCCGCAGGCTTTTTTCCAGTTCCCTTACAAGCCTTCTCTTATCAGCAGTGTCAAAATAGATCATCACATTCCTGCATAATATCAGGTCAAACTGTTCCTTTTCCTGCACATAATCCTTCAGATTCTGTTTCCTGAACCTGACAGGCGTCCTGAGCGCTTCCTTTATCTGAAAGGTCTGGTCCTGCCCGACTGTACAGTACCGCTCTCTCCATGCAGGCGGGATGCTCTCCAGCTCCTTCAGCTTATAGATGCCGCTCTGTGCCTGCTTCAGCACAGGCTCTGAGATATCAGTTGCCAGCATCATGACTACGGGCATCCAGCTGCCTGTCTTTCTGTATTCCTCCAGCGTCATCTCCAGCGTGTAGCATTCCTGACCCGTTGAACATCCCGCACACCACACAGAATACACCGAAGGCATCTGTTTCCTGCTGACCTCCGGCAGTATCACATCCCTGATCAGCTCAAAATGCTTAAATTCCCTCATAAAATATGTATAATGGGTGGTGAGACGGCTTATCATATCCTCAGCCATTTTCCCCGACCTGTCTCTTGAGATCATTACCAGGTACTCGCTGAATGAAGAAACGTGATGCTTTTCCAACTCGCCCTTCAGACGGCATTCCACAAGCACTCTCTTTTTTTCCAGGTTCAGCCCATATTTTTCCTTTGCATACTGCACAATATACTCAAATTCCCTGTCTTCCAGTCTTATCACACTTATTTCCTCCCAGGATCCATCTCAGATG
Organism: Murimonas intestini; assembly: GCA_003148945.1. Lineage (GTDB taxonomy): Bacteria > Bacillota > Clostridia > Lachnospirales > Lachnospiraceae > Murimonas > Murimonas intestini. The sequence goes on from QGGY01000008.1 coordinate 198,900, forward strand.
CTCGGGGATCTGCTCTTCATATTCGCAGGTCAGAACCTTCTTTTCCTCTGATATTTCATCTGCAGCTATCCCTGCACATCCCTGCTGCCCCCGCAGTATGACGCCGCATCTGATATCCCTCTGGCCTTTATTGCTGCAGGCCTCATCCGACAATTGGTAATATGGTACCACACACCTCCCATACATGCCAATTCCAATTATTTCCTCTCTTGACTCCGGTATATCCGCCACCACCGGGGAAGATATAACAGCCTCCACCAGCTCTACCGGGAGCAGGCTGCTCCTTCCCCCGCTGCGTATCTCTATGCAGAGTATCTCCTGATTGTCTTCATATTTTTCATCTGCCGCCGGCTGCAGCTGTTCATTTATTTCCATAGCTTTGCCTCGTGCACCGCTAACGGCGCCGGTCTTGCGTACAGATAGCCCTGGGCAATATCGCAGCCGATCTCCTTTAAGAACTGTTCGTGTTCTTCTGTCTCGATCCCCTCGGATACTACTTCTATCTGCAGTTCCCTTGTCATCTGAATCACATAGGAGATAATTATCTTCTCCCTTTCTGTCATCTTTTTCTGGAAGAAGGACTGGTCCAGCTTAATGATATCTACAGGGATATCCTTCAGCATACTCAGTGAAGAAAATCCTGTCCCAAAGTCATCCATAGACAGCACAAATCCTTTTTCCTTTATTTTTACCGCGGATTCCATTATAACCTCCGGATCATCCAGGAATGCGCTCTCTGTCAGCTCCAGCTCTATATAATCCACAGGCACTCCATATTTCCGGCATACGCTCTCCAGATGCTCCAGGAAATGTTTTTCCCTTATATGGATACGTGACAGATTGACCGCAACCGGATATACTTTTCTGCCTGACCTCATCCAGCCCTGGATCTCCCTGCATACCTGTTCGAACACATACATGTCCAGTTCCGAGATGAATCCATTCTGCTCAAACAGCGGTATAAACTCTCCCGGCATGATCAGGGCCTCCCCCGGAGGCTGCCACCTGGCCAGTGCCTCCAGACTGATATATTCCCCTGTGCGGATATCCACCCGGGGCTGATAGTATACTAAAAATTCCCCGCTCTCCAAAGCCTTCTTCATCCTGGAGGCAATATATTTCTCCCTGTCCCGGCGCTGCTGCATCTCTCTGTTAAAAAAGCTGCTGCTGCTCTTATGGTAATCCTTTATAGACTTTCTGACCATATCAGCGCACTCGATCATCTCCTGGATCTCCATGCTGCCGTCCTCTTCAGCGCAGATCCCTGCCATACAGATAAATGAAAACACCAGTCCAAGCCTGGCAGATAAACGCTCCACATGGTTCAGGAGCCTTCCCACCCTTGCCTCCAGCTCAGACGTTTCCCTGTAGTAGAACAGCAGAACAAAAGTGTCCGCCTCTATCCTGGCATAACACTCGTCCTTCTCTATAAACATTCCCAGAAGATTGCTTATCTCAATCAGGACCGCATTCCCCATGTCATAGCCGAACTCCTGATTTATTACTTTAAAATTCTTCAGGTCAAATGTGACCACAGCCCTTTTCATCCCCTGCTTACGGGGCTTTTTTGCGGCTTCCATGATAAATTTATTTTTGTTCCAGGATTCCGTAAGAAGATCCCTGTATGTAACGTGCTGTGAATATTCTAGGGATCTCACCCTCAGTATACTGGCGGCTATCAATTTCCCGGCCATAAGAAAGGTGGTGATTTCTCTTTTTGTCCACAGCCTCTCTTCCTTCATATCGCAGATGCTGATATATCCCCTGAACTCTCCCTGCTCCAGAACAGAGCTCTGCATCAGGGCTTTTGTGCCGTAAACCTTCTCACGCTCAGCTATGACCCGGTTTTCCTTTTCCAGCTCTGTAAGGCTGTTGCACACGTAAAGTCCCCGCTCATCAAAATTACGGCTGAAGGCCTTCACAAAAAAGGTGGGGATACGGAAAAGATTATCATTTTTTACCCTCAGGTTGTTTGTGTGATATTCGTATGCAGTCTCAAAATATTTCCTGTCTGTGGACAATTCCATGACGCATGCCCTGTCAGCCTGGAAATACAGGCACAGCCTCTCCATTGACATCTCAATCCCCACTGCCGCATCCTCACACAGAAACAGCATGTCTGTAAGTTCAGTTATAAACTCGATATCTGTCTCGCCCCCGAAAACATCATAGGGCGCGATCCTGCCAATCTCCACTGACCCGGCATCCGGCTCTTCTAAGAAGCTGCTTTCAGCTATGGCCTTTACATATTCTCCCTTCTCAGCGGCACATTTTACGGCATATCCCGCAGCCCTGACAAGAGTACTGTATTCTCTTATCTCTCCCCGGCACCACACGGCCCCGGTCCTGATATTCACGCCGTTTTTCTCATCCTCAAAAAATCTGATCCGCCTGAGGCCGGCACACAGCTCCTCCGCTCTCTCAGAAGCTTCTTTTACAGACCTGCATCCAAGCTCATACACGATAAAAGCATTTTCCCCCGCCCTGGCGGTGACATCAGGCCTTCTGTACAATTTTTCCAACAGAAAGGCGACCTGCCGCAGTACTGAATTCCCTGTCTCAAGACTGGCCCTTTCCTTAAAATTCTCCCAGCCCTCCAGGTAAATCATATAAAGCACGTCGCCCTCATATTCTTTTCCGTCTCTTGAATAATCCTCTATCAGTTCTTTCGCGGCGTCTTCTGTCCATAGTTTTGTCAGAGGATCGATCCCCCGGCATACTCTGTCATCCCACATGTTATTACTCTCTTTTCATTGATTTAAATCTGCCGGCATATCCTCAGAACCAGTAATCCGGCTCACTTGAGGAGACCCTCTCATACAGTGACGGCACATCTATATAATACATAGCCGGCGGTTCCGGATTTCCCGTCCAGACCACCCCAGCCAGATAATTGTTCTTTTCCCACAGTGCGGGGCCTTCCAGTGACAGTATATCCCCATCACTGATATTCACCACATCCACTACCCTATCGGACACGATCCCGAACCTGCAGCTGTCTGTGTGCATGAGCAGCGCATAGCTGCTTCTGCCCCCGTTTTTCTTCAGGCCGCATATCCCTGCAAAATCATACACGGGTATATTCTGGCTGCTTACGCTGCCCGCCCTGTCTATCACATCAACATATTCCATTAATACCAGGAAATTTATTTTTCCTGCCTGAAACAATATATATGGAGTTTCCATTCTTATCTCCTGTATCCGCAGCTAATAATGTATTACTCCTAGTTTACTAAATTAAGAGAAGAAATGCAAGGCTAATACAAACAAAAGGCCGGCCCTTTTATCCGGACCGGCTTTTTATAGCCTATATATGAGTGATCTGCGTCTCATAAGGCTTTAGTATAAAGTTCTTTTTACCATTTTCCGTCTTTACAGCAGTATGTACTTCATCCTGGCTGTTATTGAGGACCACCAGCATTTTATCTGCCGGATAATACCCGCATTCAGCATCTGCATTATCGGTTATATAATTCTGCCCGGAATTTGTCCCCTTCGCATACAGCAGGATATTAAGAAGCATCCTTGTATTGGCGTTATCCGCCTTAAAGCCGGACAGATAGATCCCCTTCCCTTTTCCGAATTCATTCACTGTAAATACAGGAAGGCCGTTCTTTTCTTCCAGGACTTTCGCCCTGCCGTCAGTGAGATACAGGTAGTCCTTTTGGGGCACTGAAGCTTTGGCTGGCATTAAAGTATTCTGCAGCCCCTTATCAATCTCATACTGCCACCTGCCGTGGCATACTTTCGCGCCTGTATCCATGTCTATTCCCAGCACCTGGGCCATTCTGAAATAATACTGGCTGCCCCCGGCTGCGGACGGCTCGCCCACTCCCAGGAATACTCCTCCCCTGTAGACCCACTGCTGGAGCTTTACAACCAGTTCCTCATCTTTCCATGCATCACCGCCGCTCCAGGCAGTGCCTGCCCTTCCCGCGTTAATCACCACATCCGCCTGTTCAAGCGCCCCTGCCTTTACATCCTCAAAGCTGATGAAGCTGACTTCCACAGGAAGTCCTGAGAGAGCTTCATTTATATGGATCAGGTCATGCATATATGTCTCGTGGAAATGTCCCGACAAAGTCCAGGAACGCAGTTTTCCCCAGCTGTGGAGGACCGCCACCCTGCATGGGATATTATACACATCCCCATGTTCATGCATCTCTTTTATCTTCCTGAATTCATCTGCCAGCTCCTCAATATAGTCACAGAAATCCGGATGATCTTCCACCAGATGCAGATAGCCTCCCAGCCCGATACGTTCTGCCGGCTGTCTTACCAGCGCCCTGCGTATGCTGATCCAGTACTTTTTGGCATCCAGTGTGGGATTCCCGCCCTCAGAGAATGTAGGGGTTCCTCCCAGGCCCACAGGAAACAGATACGGGTGGAGCCTCAGCTCATGGACCGGGACATCAGCTCCTGCGCAGAGCCTTGCCTCATAACCGGAGAATACACATTTTATAAGGCCGTCAAACCCGAACTTGGGAAACAGGCTGCTGTACGGTTCAACACCAATCCAGCTGTCATCATAGAACACATAAGCCTGCTTGCCATAGCTATGCACCAGGTCAACCAGTTTTTTTCCGAACTCTGCCACAAATCTGTTCGTAAACTCCATATAATCCAGCTGGCGTTTTCCCGGGGGCATATGAGTCACATGGAATTTTCCCTGATTGATAAAGTCTTCAGCGCAGAGCCCATAGCCATATTCTTTTTCAAAATCCTCCAATGCCCTGGGGCTTACTGTAAAGTCATAGGATCCCCAGTCCGAAAAGAGGCTGCGGTTCTTCTCACTGTCCCCCCATATCCAGACAAAGTTATAAAACATGGAAGTGAAACGCACTACCGTGGTATCAGGGTGCTCCCTGCACCAGTTGTCCATCCATGTATACAGATACTCCCGGGCTTCCTCCGATCTGGGGTCTACCGGCATCAGATGTTCCTTCTCCCAGTGGTTAGTCACATGGTTATACATGGAGATTTCTTCCCAGATCCGGTAAGCGAGAAAGCTGACTGTATATGTATGGAAAGGAACAGCTTCCTGGATCACTACATTTCCCGCTTCTTTTTCCAGTATCCAGCGTCCGCCCGGCAGCTTCTCTTTAGTAGTCCTGTCGTAGACTTCCCAGAAGCGCAGAGCCTCTTCACTCGTATTTAATCTGAATTGTTCTTTAAAATAGTTATCCAGCAGGTGGATACTCAGGATCTCGTCAACAGCCACCTCAGGCTGAGTCACCAGAAAAGTCTGCTGCAGCTTATCCTGGTGTTTTGCTGCCCATTTATTATGGTCCCTGATAATGCAGACAGTGGAATAAATGCCGTAGCCGGCTTTTGTAATGTCATCTGACAAAACCGTTCCGTCACTGTCACGGATCACGTCAGCCCCCCACTTTTTTGCCATCCTTAATGTCAAATCTTCATAACCGGCTTCTCCCGGAAGAGTAAAGCTTCCTTTAGCCATCCCCGTCATACTGCTCTCCTCCTGTTATTGGTTACTGTTACAGCGCCCCGTCGTTCCTGGAATTTCCACAGTCCAGCACGCCTGCCAGGAATGTGAGCGCAAGACCCTGTCCCCAGCCCTGTATCCAGTCTTTTGAAATATTCCTGTATCCTTCTTTGTCCTTCATAACTGCCGTCCCCCCTGATACATCCAGAACGCGGCCGTCAGGACTTATGCGGCCTGTTATCCCTTTTACCGCACGGCTGATATATTTAATATGCAGAGGATTCCCCTTTTGGAGCATAGCTGCAGCTATCCCGCAGGATGCAGATACCTCTTCATATGATTCCTCATCATCCAGGATAGTGCGCCACAGCCCGTTCTCTGTCTGGAGGAGCTTCAGGGCCGCCAGCTGTTCTTCCAGAGAGCCTACTATATCCATATATTTGGGATACAGGTAGCATTCCGGCAGTATGCTGCCCACCCGGGACATAGTATAGGACGCCCAGGCGTTTGCCCTTCCCCAGTAAAAGCCGGACATATGGTCTTTTGTGATATTATTGTAGCCGTGGTACCAAAGCCCTGTCTCCTGGTCCTGAAGGTATTTGATATGCCAGTAATACTGATTCAATGCATCGTTGATCAGCTCTTCATCCTTAAGCTTAACACCCACCCTCAGCAGGAAGTATGCAGCCATAAACAGTGTGTCAGCCCAGGCCTGCTCCGGAAAATCATTTTTTGACGACACTGTGTGCTGCAGCACAGAATCGCCAAACCGCAGGGCGTGGTTTCTGATATAATCCACCTTGCTCATCACCACTTCCCAGTATTTCTCATCCTGGGTGGCCTCATACAAAGTAATCAGGCAGTGCCCCATGGCACATGTGTTCACTGTCCAGACAGGAAGGCCCAGTTCCATATATTCATCAATCCTGTCTTTCATCAGGTTCAGATATTTTTCGCTGCCTGTCACTTCAAAGGCCCTGCTGATCCCATAATATGCCACGCCGCAGGGCCAGTCCCACGTCATATCCATGCGCATGGTCCGCACTGCGATCTTTTCTATCAGGTCTTCTATCTCTTTTTTATCAAATTCAAGTCCCGCCATAATTGCACCTCATTTATTCAGGAAAAGGCCGCTGCGGATATGCAGCAGCCTTTTCCCAGTCCTTTATTTTTTATTCTGCGATATAGCTTCCCTCATCGAGCAGAGCCTGTTTTTCATCCAGGATCGCCTGATAACCGCCGTCTAAATATTCCTGGCAGTAATCTGCATACTTCTGATCGAATTCGTCTGTGGAACATGTAACAAGATCTACATAGAACTCCTGCCACATTGCATTCAGATCAGATGCATATTCGGTTGAAGACTCAACTGTCTTTGTAAAGATCGGTGTCACAACGCCGTATTCTCTGTTAGCCTGGTCGTAATCATAAGACTGCTGGATCAGGTCTTCATATCCGGCCGGAGCGAGTGTGCGCAGATTAGCCTGATAGTTCTTTTCCTCGTCCCCGTATGTTGCAACTTCAGCTACGAGACACCAGTAATCCTTGTTGTTGTTCTGAGATAATTTGGACTCTCCTGCAAAATCAGCCACTGGTACTGCGATGCCGCTTTCATCCAGTGTATAATTCTCACCTTCCACACCATTCTGGAGGCAGAAAAGATTCTCAGGCTGTGCCATCCAGTTCAGGAACATCCACACTGCTGCTCTCTCTTCATCAGTAGTTGTGTTATTGATTCCCATTATCATGCCGTAAGGCGGATATTCATAATAGTAGCTCTTGCCTGTGGGGCTCTTGGCTGCCGGATTCATAACTGACACCTTGGCATCAGGATCATTTGCCAGCAGTGACGTGATGACATCTGTGGAATTATTGATATAGAATGAGAAAACTCCTGATTTTCCAGATACAAAATCTGCTTTGGCATCCGGCTCTTCTACATTCAGATAAAATTCAGGATCAATAAGTCCCTCATTGTACTCTTTATTCCATGCACGCAGGAAATCTTCTGTCGGCTTCCAGGTGAGAGGCGCCACATTCAGGTCCAGATAAAGAGCATATTCTTCATCAGTGATGCCCTCATCAAAGAACGGATATTCATAAGTAAAGCTCTTCTGGATAAGCTGCTCGCTCCACTGGCCAAGGCCCGCATCCTTCCATGCAGCCAGTACGTTATTGAGTTCCTCCCTGTTTGTGGGCATTTCCATGTTTACGGCATCCAGCCAGTCCTGGCGGATAAGGGTAACCCAATTATAATAGATCGCATCGCGCTCTGCGAAGAAGAATACATTCTCTCCATCCATCTGACCGTATTTCTGGATGGTATCACCCATGCTGGCAAAATAATCAGGTGCATAATATGCTATCTCATCCAGATCCAGCGCCTGCATAGCTCCCTGGCTGTAGTAGTTCACTGCCTGGGGCATATCATAGTGGAAGATAATATCAGGAGCGTTTCCCGCCGCAATCAGCTGCATATAGTCCTGTACCTCTGTAGTACGCCCGATGGCCACATATTCTACTTTTACGTTATATTTATCTCCGAATTCCTGCTGAATCCACTTCGTATAGTAGTTATCCGTAACGTTCCATCCCTCAAAGGCCCTGTCATAAACAGGTATCTGGATCGTTACAGTCTCCGGGAACCCCTCTGAATAATCGGTATATGAACCGCCTGCATCTGCTGCTTCTGCCTTTACCGGAGCTCCAAGGCCTGATAACGCTGTTAAGGCCATTGCCGCTGTAAGCACTACTGATGTCCCCTTTTTCATTCTTCCTTTTCTCATAAAACTCACATTCCTTTCATTTTATTCGGGCAGCTCCCATGGGAGCGCCCAGGATTTTATGTAACTCTGGTTTTCACCAACCATTCTTGTTTAAGTGCAGCCCCAAAAAAACAGTTCAAATATCCTATTCTTTTACTGCCCCGATCATAGCTCCCTGTACAAAGTATTTCTGCACAAACGGATAGACACAGATGATCGGCAGGGTTGCAAAGATAACGCATGCTGCTTTTAATACTTCCGGATTTGTCATAACTCCCACTACGCCGCCCTCAGCCTGGAAGGACTCCTGTGCGGATACTACCAGGTAATAGAGCTTTAACTGGAGAGGCCGCAGGTCCGTCCGCTGCTTGATATAATAAAGCGCGTCCTGATATGCGTTCCAGCGTCCCACAGCATAGAACAGGGCTATTGTTGCAATGATAGGCTTGGAAAGCGGTACAACGATCCTGGCCAGTATCTTGAAATGCCCCGCCCCGTCAATCAGCGCTGACTCTACAAGGCTGTCCGGTATGCTGGCTGAAAAGTTATTTTTCATGATCAGCAGATTATACGGTGCAAAGCAGAGCGGAAGGATCAGGCACCACCATGTATCCAGCATATGAAGGTTGCTCATAAGCAGATAATCCGGGATCGTTCCTGCTGTAAAGTACATGGTAAGCATGATCAGGAAGGTCATTACTTTTCTGCCCTTCAGTTCTTTTCTGCTCAGGGCATAGGCCGCACAGATAGTGAGGAACATGCCAATTACTGTAAATGCCGCTGTCACAACTATAGTTACAAACATAGACCTCAGGACAGAGCTGTCAGCAAACACTTTCTGATATGCACTCAGGCTGAATCCTTTTGGGAAGAGCACCACTTTATTGGCAATTACATATGACTCCTCACTTATGGATTTTGCCAGCACATGCAGAAACGGAAAGAGGCACATCAGTGATATTACTGTCAGTATTATATAGAAGATTATGTCTACAGCCAGGTCTTTTCTTTTAGCCGGGGTCCACTCTTTTTTCCTTTTTACTGCTATTGTATTTGTTTTACTCATGACTCCGCCTCCTATATTAAGCCTTCTTCACCAAGCCGTTTCGAAATGAAATCTGCCCCTAATACTAAGACAAGGCCGATCACAGATTGAAACAGTCCCAGTGCAGTCGCTTCACTGAACTTCAGTCCTTCCATGCCCCAGCGGTATACAAGGACAGGTATTGTAGTCGTGAACTCTGTGGCTTTCATGTTGGACAGTGCATAAATCCTCTCAAATGAACCCTGCATCACTTTGCCCAGATTCATGATCAGCAGAATCACTATGGTGCTTCTGATACACGGCAGCGTCACGTGCAGGCACTGTTTCCAGCGGCCGGCTCCGTCTACTCTGGCTGCCTCATACAGCTCAGGATTTACTCCTGTTATAGCCGCCAGATAAACAATTGTTCCCCATCCCATTGACTGCCACACACCGATCAATATGTACGATACGAGCCACCATGCATCATCCTGAAGGAATGGTACAGGGCTTGCCCCCATATTCTGTATAAGTATGTTTACCACGCCTCCGCTCATGCTGAAGAGCTGGTAAGCCAGCGCGCCTATAATGACCCAGGAAAGGAAATGGGGCAGATACAGAAGCGTCTGGGATACTTTCTTAAACCATTTGCAGCGTACCTCATTTAAAACCAATGCCAGGATCACCGGCATAGGGAAGCTGAACAGAAGATCCAGGATATTCAGCAAAAGCGTGTTTCTGACTGATTTTGCAAAATCCCTGTGGGTAAATATCTTCCTGAAAATTTCAAGTCCCACCCATTCACTGCCTGAGAATCCTTTTGCAACCTTATAATTTTTAAAGGCAATGGTCAGGCCAGAATAAGAGGCATACTTAAATATGAATATAAACAGCAGGGGCAGCACCATAAGTGCATACAGCTGCCAGTTCTTTTTCATATAAAGCGCCAGGTTCTGTTTTGGGCGGCCGGCGGATGCCGGCTTTGCTGTTCTCGCAGCACTGTTTCGTTTCATATCCTCAACCTCACTCCTTTTGACTGCTCCGTTAATTGTTAAATCAATTATACAAAATGCCCAATGCTTCTTCAACTTCCATACTTATAAAAACTTAGCGATTTTGTCCATTTATTCTTATGCACATACGGTGTTTTGTATGGTTTATATAGATTTACCCCGCTTTTTTTGTGCTATTTGTCTTTGTTTTGTTTTATCTTTTTAAATCAGCTCCACCGTTTCATCTATATTTGCTTTTTGAATTTTTTTATCTTTTTGCCCTGTATTCAGGTTTGCATTTGTCTAAATTGTATATTATAATTCAAAGTGTAATGATTGCGGTATCCATATTTCGTCAAAATGAGGAGATGAATAATTTGTCCAGGCCAAAACATTCCCCTGTAGAATACAGGAACTATGCGCTTCCCCCCTATTTTCCTATCGTTCTTCTGACCGGAGATGTCTGGAGAATATCAGATGTCCCTTCAGGGACTCTGCACTTCCACAACTGTCTGGAGATCGGCTTATGTGAATCTGACAGCGGGATGATGGAGTTTGCAGACAGCAGCCGCGCCTTCCATGCCGGGGACGTGACCATCGTGGCAAGCGATGTCCCCCACACTACTTATTCCGCGCCAGGCACGGCAAGCAAGTGGTCTTACATATTTGTAAATGTAGAAGATTTATTCCAGCCATATTTTCCCATGGACATCATCTCAAACAGGGATATGTTCCATAAGCTTCTGAGGAATTACTGCGCCGTGCTTCCAAAGGACAGCTACCCTCAGGTTCACACGCTGGTGTCGGGGATCATTGCTGAACTGCAAAAAAAAGAGCTGAACTTCCAGTTCAGCGTGCGCGGCCTGATGTTATCCCTGATGATGAGGCTCATAAATATTTATTCTGCCGCCGGACAGGCCGCAGACAGCAATATACAGCTTCATGAAAACTCACTGGCAATTGCTCCGGCCCTCTATTATATCCGGAAAAATTATATGATGGATTTCCCCATGGAGGACCTTGCCTCCCTGTGCAGTATGAGCCCCACCCACTTCAGGCGCACCTTCAGCTCTGTTATGGGCTTCGGAGCGCTTGAGTATCTCATCCGCATACGCATCACCCACGCGGCCATCCTTCTGAGGACTACTGAGGTGCCGGTGCTGGATATCTCAGAAGAGATAGGCTTTCATTCAGTTTCCAGCTTTAACAGGCATTTCATGGAGATCATAGGGATGACGCCTATGAAATACAGGAAACAGATGTCCTGTGTCCGTGACAAATCCATTTTAAAATGTACCGGGTGGCTGGCGCCCCCTAAAGATTAAAAAAGGGGGGCTTCACACCCCCCGCGGGCCTGCCGGATCACCAGTAAGGCCTCCATTCTTTCTTAAGAACTCTCATCAATGCTTCCATATAGAAATAATCTCCCCAGAGACAGCACTCATCAATGCCGTCCCCCAGCAGCCTTCCATATGTAGAATGGAGGAGAAGTCCGTTTACCTCTTCATTTTCAGGAGCCCCATAATTTTCTGCCAGGCTCTCCAGGATGGCATACGCCTCCTTCAGATATTCTTCACCGCATACCCCCTGCCTGTAAGCCTCAAATATGCCGCATACAGCGATGGCCGAAGCTGAACTGTCACGGGGTTCGTTCCCGTCCATAAAGTGGAAATCCCAGTAGGCTGCTTTATCCTCCGGCAGATGTGCTATAAAATAATCTGTGACCTTTTTCCATTCCTCCGGTATCCCCTCTGTCTTTTCATACATATAGTTGAGCATCAGGCCGTAAACACCCCATGCCTGCCCCCTGGACCATGTGGAATCGTTGGAATACCCCTGCTTTGTGGCTCCATATGCCGGCTCTCCTGTTTCCATGTTAAAATAATAAGTGTGATGTGTGGAATAGTCCGGCCTGTAGATCACCTTCCTTGTGGTGGCCAGATGTATCCTTGCACATTCCCTGTAGGACCCGTCACCTGTCACCTCAGATGCCCAGTACAGTATGGGCAGGTTCAGCAGGCAGTCAATGATCAGCCTGTAATTCTCTGTAGTGTCCAGTTCTCCCCAGGCCTGGATAAACTGGCCCTTCTCCCGGAACCTGGCTTTCAGGTTGTCTGCCGCCATGAGAGCTGTCTCCCTGGCAAATTCATCCCCTGTCAGCTTATAGGCTGCCACACAGGAAAGACTGTATATAAATCCCATGTCATGATGGTCCACCACTACCCGGTTCTCAATCCTGCTGCGGAAGCTCTGCAGCCTCCCCATGGCTGCATTGTAAAACACCTTTTTGCCAGAATATTCATAACACATCCAGAGGATGCCCGTGTAAAATCCTGCGGTCCAGTCATTATTTTCTATCCTGGGATAGCGGTTATTCTCACTGGCCGGCGCCGGAAAACCTCCCTCAAAGTCATCCAGGTGGCGCTCTGCGATCCTCATTGCCCTCTCAAAAGCCTCTTTTATTATTTCTCTGTTCATGCTCTGCCTCCTTGCTGCGCGGCTGCCGCCTTATTAAAGCAGCGAATATTCTTTATTTATAAAAAGTGCATTCAGCTTCCATTTCATACCCGGACATGTGCTCAAAGACAGCTTTAAAATGCCGTCCCGGCCATGCACCACGGGCAGAAGCCTGCACTGGTACCTTCCTTTTTCCTGTACACTTCCCTCTGCGTATACACCTGAAGAACGGACTGCCAGATGTGTCAGGGATCCTTCCTCCTCATCACCTGAAATGACAAGCAAATCATATTTTCCTGCTGGAAGCTCCACCCAGAACTCAGCCGCAGCTTCTCCCTGGACAAAATCCCTGCGCAGGGCGTCAGGCTTCTTCCGCCCCGCTGCGGTAATACCTCCGGCCGCAGCAAAACCATATCCCCTGTCACTTGTATAGAGCTTCGGGCCGGTACATCTGGGGCCTCCTGCAAACAGTACAGACCTCCCTGCCTCTGTCAGCTGCCAGTCATAGACCTGGCCGTAATCCTTCTCCTGCTCCTCTGTAAAATCAAAGACATAGGGAGTCATGGCATACCGAAGCGTGTCGGCAGCCCCATAAGGGCATACCATAGAGTCCACTGCTTTATAAAATGCAGTATCTCTGTCCTCACCGATAAAGGTCCTCCTGTGGGTCCGTGCCGCCTTATGCATCAGCACCCCTGAAACATCCGGCCTGTTATCAGCAGGCGGGGCGGGGTGTCCGAAGCACACCGTTTCCCCGGCCCTCATATCTTTCCTGTATATTCCGGGCGCATTCTGCCCGGACAATCCTGCGGGCAGGCATAATCCCAGAACACTGTCCCGCTGTGCCCTTATCATGATCCAGACTACATGTCCTCCCCTCATCTGTGCCGATACCACAAAACCGCCGGGTGCCAGCAGAGAGTCAAAGCCGCAGTCCTTCCACGGGCCGTACCTCTTTGAGAGCTGACCGTCATCGTGGCAGTACTGGGTCTTATGGACGGCATACATGTCTTCTCCATCCGGCACAGCTGGAAATACATGCAGAATCCCCTCTGTCTCCTGCAGGAGCATCAGATTAATGACAGCTGTCACGCCTCCCCCCGCCTCACACATTGCGGGAAGATAGTTTGCCGGTTTCGTCAGGTGGCAGTAATTGATGAAGCGCTCAGATTCCTCATATCCCAGTCCATTGGAATGTGTGATATAGTCAAGTCCCTTCTCATAGAGAATGCGCAGTGCGCTCTCCCCCGCGCCCATCCTTGCCGCTGCCGCTGCCACCCATGCAAACCCAAAGGTACCCGGCTCTGTATTCTCAGCTGCATAGCGGATAGTGCCGTCTGCGAGCCGGACCAGCTCCCCCCTGCTTTCCATATGTACTTCCTCAGCCGGAAATACAGGCATCAGGACTGATGGATGGCGCAGGAAAATATTATCCTGCACAAGGGGGGAATCCTTCCACCTGCTGCCGTCAGCTGTCACTGCATATCCAGGCATCTCCCTTAAAAGCTGTTTAAAGCCCTCCAGCTCCGCCTCCGGCCTCCCCAGGATCTCCCCGGCCCGGCAGGCATACACGATCATCTGCTTAAGGGCAGCCGAGGTGATCACAGAGTCCCTGGCCACCGGTCCCTGTTCCGGGCAGATATCCGGATCTATATGGCGTATCCCTTCCCCGTCCTTCCTGCTGATCCATCTGTAGAACTCCGCTATTTCCAGAAACACAGGATATGCCTTGTCCCTCAGAAAATCCACATCACCTGTATATGAATAGTAATTCCACAGAAACAGGGCGCACCAGGGCTGTATACAGTTGTAGAGCGTATGGGGATAATCCAGCGCCCAGCCCTCCCGGCCGTATACTTCTTTGGCATACTTCCTCACATCTTCCCGGCAGGCTAAAAAACCGTCGCAGAACACCCGGACATGTTCCATGTGGTTTGATGCAAAGGCTCCATAAAATGCAGTCTGGATATTCACATCCCAGTACCACATGCTCCCCCACATGCATGGCCTTCTGATATCCCACAGACCGCTCAGGCCGCAGGCCTGCTCGCTGTGTACGCTCCCTTTTCCGCTGCAGCATTCCAGCAGGTACACATAAAGGTGCCAGAGGGTTTCCAGATACTTGTCAGGCAGGTCAACTGTGCTTCTCCAGAACTTATCCCACGTCTCTTTATGGGCTTTTCTGTCTTCCTCTGCATTCTCCCACAGTTTTCGGGCCGTCTCTTCTGCGCAGCCCTCCCCTGCCCTGATGGAGCCAGTAAGGCAGAATTCTTTTTTGCACACTGACAGTTCTCCGCCCGGTCCGGCGCCGTGAAGACAGAATGATGTTTCCTGCACAAAGGGCCTGGTTTTTTCAGATTCCCCGTCAGGCCTGAACCGGCAGCGCAAAGTGAGCATTTCCGGTCCGGCGCTGTCCTCATAGGAGAATTTTCCCTGCCCCCGGGCCTCCTGTCTCCAGATGCCTGCCTGTCTCCACAAGCCCTGCTTTTTTTGAGAAAGCTCTATCACCACACCATCGTAATTTCCTGAGACATAAATCCTGGCCCCTACCCTGTTTTCTCCCTCTCCCGCGGCAAATTCAACTGCCGCCTGTTCTATATGCAGTACAAGTGAGGAACAGCTGGTATTTACCTCCTCTGAAAACCTTACTGTCAGCTCTCCTCCCTGAGGATAGCTGCCTCCCTTATACAGCGGGCGCTTCGCAGTTTCAGAGGGGTTCAGTGTGCGCAGATAGTGGGTGCGGCTGGGGTCCTCTCCGCCCGCAGCCTCCTCTGCGGCAGCTTTTATCTCTTCATATGTCTTTATCCGGCGCGCCGGGTCAGAAAAGGATGCGCTTTGCCCTCCCTCCTGACACTCTGCATACTGGGGCAGGATATGGTAGTAGCAGTCATAGTGGTTTAAGGCTATATGAAGACTTCTGTCCGCATAATAGACCATAGCTCCCATCTTACCATTCCCCAGAGGCAGTGCATTATGCCATCCGGTCTCTACATCCTGAAAACAAATCTGATGCTCCATGTTACCTCCTACCAGGCAAGCGCTTCACCTGTGATCACTTCACTCTTTTCCTCTGTCCTGTCAAACAGGACAATCTTCCCATATCCCAGACAGTTTTCCCACTGCAGGATATCCGTGGGTGTGAGGACCTCCCTGTGGATGATGAAAAGGACGTATTCATGCTTCCCGTCCTCAATGCGGAGGGCTTCCGCCAGACTTTTATCAAGACAGCATTCATGGACCGCCGAATACAGTGGAAGGCTCTCTACCCTGACCGGCTCTGTACTTCCCTTCCTCCCGCCGTTCACCACAGTTATCCTCCTGTAAAAACCATCGGCCTTAGCCCTTATGCGGCAGACTGTGTTCGCATGCTTCTCATTATAATAATATGACTCTTCAGAAGCCTGAAGCTCTGTCTCTTCTGTCGCTCCGGATATACTTTGGGCAGACTGCAGATATGCTTCCATCTCATCTCCCATAAAATGGATCATATCTCCCGACAGCTTTACACTGCCCTGACCTCCAAAATGCCAGAAGCTCTCATAAGAGTGAGGTCCCCGGCCAAAGATATCATCTGCGATCACATAAATATCAGGTTTGATCCAGATGATCTTCCTGTTAATAAGGATACCATCCTCCCAGTACCCCAGATGGCTGCCCTCCACAAATGCTCCCAGGCGTCCCTCATAATACTGCTGCTTGATACAGGTGCAGAGATTCTTATAGATCCAGGAAGTCTCACATTCTGCAAACCCTCTGCCGTCCGCCAGGATCACATTGTGGGCGGCAGCTTCCTTGAAGCGGCTGCGCTCCGGCCCGTCCACATATGTATACCTTCCTGAATCCACCAGCAGGTCCTCCCCGCATATCACAAGGTCAACATGCAGCTTATCCGCATGCCCGTGGCCTCCCCCTGTCTCCCCGCAGCGGAAATGAAGGAGATTTGCTTTTCCCTCCCAGCCGCTCCTGAAATAATAATTCCCTCCAAAAGGCAGGCTGGCAGACAGAAAATCCGGCCTTCTTGCCGTTAGCTTACTGTATTCCTCACAGCCCCTGTATCCGAAGAGCCATGCATTTTCATAATCCAGCAATTCATATCCGCCTGATTTAAGTGTCCCGTCACCCAGTATCACAGCCCCCGCGCTGATCTGATCCCTCAGGTCAGAGGCATCGCTGTCCCCCTGGGCAAACTGTGTGTGGTCCGGCCTCTTCCATTTCAGATCCACATACGCCATCTTTTTCACTGTCTCCCTGATAAGTCCGGGCATCTCTATTCCAGCTCTTTCTCCATAATACAGGGCCGTCAGAAAGCAGTGGTACACTTCATTGTGGTACATGGGAGACTGCTCCCACTGCATGCCGTCCTCCAGCACCTGGATAGATGCCGCATCTTTTAGCCTGCAGACGGCCTCTTTCAGGCAGCTTTCTGAATCCGGCAGCGCCAGAGACAGCAGCATAAGGCCGCAGCTCTCCAGAACGCCCCAATTGCTTATATATTTGTGGGGCTGGAAATTTTCCATCAGCCTTTTTTGGTGCTTTTTAAGAGAGCCATACACCCTTTCAAGAAATCCGGCATCTGCCGCCCGGCATCCCAGGACCAGAGGCAGGGATCTCAGCCATATCTCAGCCCTTATCCCAGTCTCCAAAGTCCTCCATGGACCAAGCCCGGCGTTTTCTCCCGGCTCTGCCCTGTCTATCCAGTCCCCCAAAAGTCTTACGTAATGCACGGCATATTTTTCATCACCGCTCATCTGCCAGGCCTGCCCCAGACACATCAGAAAACGGTGCCTGTTAAACTGCCATAAAAATTCTCTGTCCCCAGAAGGAATACGGCTCCAGTCTATTTCTCCCTGGAAATGCTCATGTTCCCATGTGCGCTCCATATCCCATTCATAGTCAAATAAAAACTTATTCCCGCAGGCATCCTCCGCCGTTCTGAAGACATGCTCCACATACTCCGGCCAGTTTCTCCTGCAGTATTCTGTGATCTTCACAGGATCATCCGGTCCGAAGATCTCTGTCATCCTCTGCAGCCAGTCTGTTTTTTCCATAATGCCTCCTACCCCTTGACGGCTCCGCCTGTAACACCGGCGATGATCTTATTTGACAGGAATATATACAGGAGGAAGGTTGGCAGGAATACTATTATGACACCTGCAAACAGTCCTGCCCAGTCCCCTGAATACTTCATAGACTGTACAATTGCCTGAAGTC
This sequence comes from Murimonas intestini, assembly GCA_003148945.1. GTDB lineage: Bacteria > Bacillota > Clostridia > Lachnospirales > Lachnospiraceae > Murimonas > Murimonas intestini. The sequence goes on from QGGY01000008.1 coordinate 216,795, forward strand.
CTGTGGAGACTGTCCTCAGCTCTGTCTTATTTGCAAAGATCAGGGCCATGAAATACTCATTCCAGATCGTTATAAAGTTAAAGATCGTCAGTGTCACGATCCCGGGCTGTGCCAGAGGGAACATGATCCTCCAGAAGGCTTTTGAAGGCGAGCACCCGTCAATCTCAGCCGCCTCCTCAAGAGCCTTGGGCAGCGTCAGGAAAAAGCCGGACAGGAAAAATACCCCAAAGGGGACATTGACACAGATGTAAAGGATCATCAGTGTCCATCTGGAACCGATCAGATTCATGGATGTGGCCATTTTGAAAAGAGGCATGATCAGCATGACAGACGGTATGGACATGCCTATCACAAAGATATTATTGATGATCTCCTTTCCCCTGAACCTGATCCTGGACAGGGCATAAGCCGCAGGGGCGGATATGAGGACTACGCCTGTGCAGCCCACCACACAGTACAGGAGGCTGTTCATGAAATAGACAGCCATTTTATGCTTCTTCATCACATTTATATAATTTTCAAGGTGCAGACCGCTGCCCAGGATATCACCGCTGTAGATCTCACTTGTGTTGCTCAGAGACGCCAGGAATATCCAGCCTATCATCGCCACTGTAAATCCAAGCCATATTACAAGCGGCAGATACTTCGGCAGTTTCCGGATCTGCTTTTTTACACACTTTTTTTCTTTATAGTTTACTTTCATCCGGCTTCCCTCCTACTCTGCATCTTCTGAACGGATCAGTTTATTGAGGATCGTATTTACTGCCAGCACAATGATCATAATAATGACCCCGGCAGTTGCACCAGCCCCCACATTCAGCTCCGTGGTGCTTGATCCGGCTGAATTGCCGAATACTACCTCATACATATATACCATTGGTGTTACTGTGGAATTCTCCGTATTAAAGGAGAACAGAGTTGAGTAGACAAAGAATCCGGCAGCTGCAGCCGAATAGAGCACAATACATCTCTTGATGATATCTTTCAGCAGCGGGACAGTGATTTTTGTAAATTTCTTCCATGCGCCGGCGCCTTCTATCCTGGCTGCCTCATAATAATCCTCCGAGATCCCGTCGATCCCCGCCACGAGTATCAGCATGTAAAATCCCACGCCCGCATATGTATAGGCGATCATCATTGCCAGAAACAGATGCTCCGGCGACGTCCACTGGAACTGGGCCATATAATCCCAGTGCAGAAATTCAAACAGACCTTTCAGCATGCCGTACTGGTTATTAAAGACATACTGAAGCCACATGGAAACTAAGGCTACTGAACTGATGATATGCGGCAGATACAGCACTGACCGCCAGAAATTTTTTCCTTTGATCCCCGAAGTCAGGATGACAGAATAAAACATGGCAAGCCCAAGGATGACAACGCCGCCGATCAGCCATATCTTCAGGAAATTAATCAGGGAGCGCTGAAACAGCGGGCTGGATAAGATTTCCGTATAATTCGCCAGTCCCACAAACTCCCAGCTGCTCATATCGTCTGTGATAAAACCAACTTTAAAAAAACTCATCAGCAGTGTCCGCAGGCCCGGGTACAGAAAGATCACGATCATACACAGAACGGCAGGCGCCAGGAAACGGATGAGAAACCATTTTTTCTTCTTCATTTCATCTATCCTTTCATACTTGCTTATAAAGATGGAAGAGGTTTTTTAATCCCTCTTCCACTCCAGATAACTATTTATTCCCGCAAGTTTATTTCTTTGCTGCTGCCGCCATGTTGCTGACAAATTCATCTGCGCTGATCTGTCCTGCTGCCAGCTTGATAAAGTTTTCAGAGATTGTAGGAGCCAGGTCTGCATTTGAGGTAATATCAGCGCCGCTCTTAAGCGCAGCTTCGTTTGTCTCAAATACATTCTTCATATTTGCAAGGCTAGCCGGCCATTCTGTTCCGATCGTTGCCGGTGTTGTTCCTGCATGCTCTACCATCTTCTGGTCATTTTCCGGGCTGAGTGCATAAGCGATAAATTCCATTGCCAGATCAGGATTTGCTGTATCTTTGTTCATTGCAAGAAGTGTACATCCTGTCGGGTCTTCCTTGCCACATCTGTCCTGTCCCTCTGCCACATCCGGGAAGGAGAAGCCGCCCCAGACAAAGTCCGGTCCTGTTACGGAAGATACTTCTGTTGTAAGCCCTGTCAGGTTATAATACATTGCCACTTTGCCATTTCCCACATCCATCTGTCCGGCCGGATATTTATTTCCGTTTACATTCGCATCGAAGTACCCCTTTGCTGCAAAATCTTCATATGCCTTTGCCATATTGACAACTGCTTCGTCTTTCCACATTTCCCCTGTTGTATCCTTTACAAGCTCCTGTACCCATTCCTGTCCTTTTTCTCTTGCCAGGTACATTCCGGGAAGCCATGAAGCGTAAGCGTCATCAAAGGTGATGGGAACATAGCCTGCATCTTTGATCTTGGCACAGGCAGCGTCTAACTCTTCCCATGTCTTTGGCTCTTCTGTTACTCCAGCCTCCTCAAAGATCGTCTTATTATACATGAACAGTGACATCCACGGCTTGTATCCCACTGCCGGCTGGATATCCGTCTGGCCCAGCATTGTCTTGGGAGTCTCTAAAAGGCTTGGAAGAAGTGTCTCTGAGAATTTCTTTCCGTCTGTTGCCTGGTATTCTTTGTCAATATACGGTGTAAGGTCCATGATGTATTCATTCAGGTCGATCTCAAACGGATACTCAAATACATCGATCGTCTCTCCGCCTTCCAGGGCAGGCTTTAAGATCTTCTTATTGTCACGCCCGCACCACTGTACCTCAATCTCCACATTCGGATGCAGCTCCATAAAGCCATCCACGATCTCCTGCCAGACCTCGCCCTGAGGCTCTGTGTCATTCCACATGGACCAGTAGATAAGCTTTCCTTCCAGCTCGTCTCCACCCTCAGCTGCCTGTGCCGGCAGTCCCATTGTAAATCCCATGGATAAAGCCATACCTGCCGCCAATACCTTCTTGTAATTCTTCATAACGATTTCCTCCTTTTATTGGGAGCTCTCTCCCTTTCGATGACTTTATTCTACTTCACCGGCTCCCAAAAAAGAATGTGCTATCATATATAACCGTCATGTAAAATCGTAAACTGCTGTGTTACCTCCCTGCTGAAAGCTGTTTTGCATAAGACTGGTCCCAGTTTTCCAAAACCTCATCTGCACTCATCTGCCCCATATACATCTTCTGCTGGTCACTCCAGAATTCGCTCATGTCGATCCCGCTGAACCGCTCATTGATCTCAGGCTCCGTCTTTCCCTGCAGGATATAGTTATCATACAGATTCTGCTGCCAGTCCGCCATCTCCATCTCCTGATCCTTAAATACAGGCATGTGGTTCCATCCTGCGTTGAACTCATTCATATTTTCCGGGGCGGAGAACCATTCCAGAAATACCTTCGCCTCTTCTATATGGTCTGATTTGGCTGAAACTGCAAACATCCCCTCACCGTTTTTAACTGTGAGTATCCCGCTGCAGTAGGGGCTGGGGACCATGGCCAGATCGATCTTAGGATTGATCTTCCTTACATCATTGATAAAGAACTGCCCTGACATGTACATTACGGCTTTGCCGTCCGCCACTGCGTCAACTGCGCTGTCATAAGTTGCTCTCATATAATCACTGTTCGTATATTCCTCTGACCTGAGAGCGGCAAATTCTTCCAGTATGGTCCTGTATTCCTCATTGTTCCAGAGGGCCTCCCCTGATTTAAATTTCTCATACACCTCATCCGTCATGGTCTGAGACGCGGATGATGAGAAAGCCACCGCGGATGTCCATGAATCCTTATCCGAGGCATACAGAGGGGTATATCCTTCATCTTTTAAAACCCTGCACACCTGCTTGAACTCCTCCATGCTTCCCGGTACGTCCAGCCTGAGCTTTTCAAACACATCCTTATTATAGATCAGGCCCACGCTGCTTGTAGATCCTACGGGAAGCCCGTATAATTTTCCGCCTATCTTCTTATTTTCAAGCTGCTCTTCCTTTACTCTTTTGTACCAGCTCTCTTTTTCCCCCATCTCCACAAACTTTCCTGTCCCTATATCCTCCATCAGCCCTTTATCTATCCTGACCAGATCCGTCAGCTCTCCTGTGGCTGCTTTTGCTTTTGTCACCTCGATCCACTGATTGTCAGGTATCCTGAGCACTTCAATGTGGTACTGGGAGTACTCTGCCTCAAACCTGCCGATCTCTTCTTTAAAAAATTCTTTGTAGTGTGACTGAGGCATCATTAAGGACAGCGTGACTTTTTCGCTCTCCCTGGCTGTATCTTTGCCTCCGCATCCTGCCAGCATCAGGACGGCCAGCATGGCATATACTAACCTCCGCTCTGATATCTTTTTCTTTCTCATACTTCTCCTCCCCTGTTCCATAGTAACTGTGCTTTGCTGCAACATGCAGCGCCCTGTAACTCTTCCGGCCTGTATTTCCCGTATATGAAAACCATATCTCATATGGATGATACGGAAAATGTAATATCGTAAACCACTAATTTGTAAAATAGTAAACTCCCCTTCTGACTGCTTGCTTTTTCATTTTGCCGATGTTAAAATTACCGTAAAAGTTTTAGCGGCGAGGTGCGGTAAATGAAGAAAAAAGAACATAAATACTTCAATCAGCTGTTTTTTACTTATTCTGCTTCATTTCTCCTTTTTCTCACTCTTCTCTTTGCGGCTGTCCTGACATTTATCTACAAGGAACAGTACGCACGGAATGTGGAGGTACACCGCCAGCTTGTTTCCCAGATCCAGTCACAGCTGGATTCTTCCCTGGAGGGTATGGACCGCATCATTAACGGCCTCATATTTAATAAATCTTTTATGGACGTCATGTCTGATTCCCAGGCTGCATCCAGCACCCCTGTCTATGACAGCCAGGTACTCAATTATTTCCTTACAATGGACGTTCCTGACCTGTCCACCTACAGGATAATCGCTTTCAATGAGGATGTCTACTACACTCTCACAAAATCTGATGAAAATCCGTCCTACATAAGAGATGCCATATCTGCATACCCCTGGGCAGAGCTTGTCCGGATTGCTGACGGCGAAAAAGTTATAATCCCCGTCCACCCGGATGATTTCTCTGAGCATGGCGCGCCTGTCTACTCTGTAGCCCGCCAGATCACTGACGGAAAAAATGATTACGGCATTATAGAGGTCCAGAATGAATACAGCGAGATCTTCTCCATCTGCAGACTTGACAATGTATCTGCTGATATCATGCTCTTTGCCCCTGACAGTACGCAGATCTACCCGTCATTGTCTGACGGCGGCAGCCATTCACCGGAGTTTTACCAGAATATTTATGGGACAGTTTCCAGACAGCAGCAGCCTGACGGCAGCTTCCGGCAGAACGGCGCACAGATCTCCTATGTCACATCTTCCTATTCCGGGTGGACTGCCATACTGCACTGTCCCACTCTGGCAGTGGTGCCCTACGGGCTGCAGATGATCCTGTTTTCTCTCCTGATCTTTCTGTTTCTGATCGCCACTGTCCTGCTCATGTTCCGTGTCCTTACAAGACGTATGGTAGCTCCTCTCAATGACCTGAACCTGGCGCTGAAGGAAGTCTCCCTGGATAATCTGTCCCTTGAACTGCCGCAGCAGTACAACATCGAGGAGATCGAGGACATCAACCAGTCCTTTCAAAAGATGTTTGGCCATCTCAAAAACGCCATCAACATCAGCATCCAGAGCAAGACGAATGAGGAGCGCGCCAATTACCTGGCGCTGCAGTCTCAAATGAACCCTCATACCATCTATAATACCATATCCATGATAGAGGGTGTGACTTACATGAACGGAGATCTGGAAGCCTCAGAACTCTGTATCCGTTTTTCTAAGATGCTGCGCTATATTTCTGATTATACAAAAGATACGTACTCGATCCAGGATGAAGTTTCACACCTGCAGAATTATGCATTTTTAATCCAGAAGCGCTATGACGGCAGACTGGACATCCATATATCAGCCCAGGAGGACCTGCTGGGGGAGGCAATACCCAAGTTTACCCTCCAGCCCCTTGTAGAAAACTGCATAAAACACGGCCTGCGTTCTTCAAACCCACATTTTGTAGTAAAAATGTCTGTCTCCGGTTCTGATAAGGAGTGGAAGATCCTGGTGACGGATAATGGCTCCGGCTTCACAAAAGAGAGCACGGCAAAAATAGAAGAACAGCTGAAGAACTGTGACGATGGCCTGAAAAACCATAAAGACATTATCAACAGGAAGATCGGCAATCTGGCGATCAGCAACATTTATATGAGGTGCCGTATCCTCTATGGGGACAGGTTCCGTTTTGCTTTCGGCAGTACACCCGGGGGGCAGGGCGCTTTTGTAGAACTGACAGTGAGAAGGGAGAATGGAAATGATTAAAATATTTCTTGTAGAGGATGAGGTTTTTGCCCTGCGGACACTTCACAGGAAGATCCTGGACCTGCAGGAAGACTATGAGATCGTGGGGACAGCAACAGACGGTACTGAAGCCCTGCCAAAGATCCTGGCCGCAAAACCTGCTATAGTTATGACAGATATACGCATGAGTGATATGGATGGCCTGACTCTGATCCAGAAAATGAAAGAGCAGAAGGTTTCCGCCCTGCCTGTCATAATCAGCGGTTACCAGGAATTTGAATATGCAAAGCAGGCTATGAGGCTGGGTGTGGAGGATTACCTTTTAAAGCCTGTAGAATTAAGTGAACTGAAAGAATGCCTGCAGAACTGCCGTCAGAAACTGGAGGACAGATACAGCCGCAAAAATATTTATTCTTTTCTGATCGGAGATGAGTCATTCAGCCTGGAACAGATCACTTCAAATGATAATTTCACGCTTGTATATCTCATTGCCTCCAATCCCCTGAACAATCTGGAAACCTTTATGCATCCGGGAACAGGCTATCTGCCGGGTACAAGAATACAAAAGCTTTTTACAGAAAATTTCCCTGAGACTGCAGTATTCTGTTTTGACGGCATCTTCAGCAATGAAAAGGTGATCCTTCTCAATACTTCACCCGGCCCCAGGACGGAGCCTGCACTAAAAAAGATCACTGCCCTACTGGAAGATCATTTTTCCTGTCCCGTCACACTGTACTATACAGGCAGCCGGGCCAAATCCCTGACTTATGACATCCAGTCTGCCAGAAGGGGCTGTGTGAAAAACGCCGTCTTTGGCATAAGCGGCTGCAGCTGCACACTCTCCGCCTCCTCCCCTTCGGAGGATCTGACCGGAACGATCGAGCTTTTATCACTGCTGATCCATCAGGAGGATTATGAGCTGATACGCTCCAATCTGCTCCGCCTTTTCCAGCGCTGGCAGGAGGCCCGCAGAACCGTGAATTCCTGCCAGTCCGACCTTATATTCATCCTGAATTCCCTGAGGCAGAGCTTTTCAGTTAAAAAGACTGCTGATCTGGACAGCCGTTTCTTTATAGAAAATATCATGTGCTTTTCCTCCACCCCTGAAGAACTGGCCGGTAACTTCTCACAGCTTCTGGCAGAACTGGCATCTGCTCCCCGGGGCAGTGAAGAGAGCGCTCCGGGCGGTGAAGAATTTGTCCGCAGGATTGAAGAATACTGCCAGAAAAATCTGTCCCGGACTATCACGCTCCAGCTGCTTGCCAATGAGATGAACGTATCAAAGGTATATCTCTGCCGCATCTTCAAAAAGTATAAAAACATTTCACCTATCGATTATTTCAACAGGCTGAAGATCGAGCGGGCATGTGAACTTCTCCGCCGTTTCTCTTCCCTGCCCCTTCAGGAGATCTCAGATACACTGGGGTTTAATGACGTATATTATTTCAGCAAAGTATTTAAAAAAATAACAGGCATCTCCCCTTCCGGGTACCGGAAAAAGGAAACGCCTGACCAGACGGAAAATCCGCTGCAAGAGTAATACTGTGAAAGAACAAAAGTGCGCTCTGCCCCCCCTCCCGCGAGCCTATAACTTGGATAGCGCAGCTGTTGTTCCGCGTGCGCAGCTGCGCATACCCCGAAGGGTGCCCTTCTTAAATATATCTATGATCCATTACTGTGCCTGGCTGACTGCAGATATATAATCCCCGTACCCTTCTTCTTCCATTTTGTCCAGTGGAATAAAGCGGAGGGATGCACTATTGATACAGTATCTTAAGCCGCCCGCTTCTTCCGGCCCATCGTCAAACACATGTCCCAGATGAGAATCTCCGTCATGGCTCCTCACCTCAGTGCGGTTCATTCCCAGGCTTGTATCCTCTTCTTCTATAACCGCATCCTGGTCAACTGGTTTTGTAAAGCTTGGCCAGCCGCATCCTGAGTCAAATTTATCAGCTGAAGAAAACAATGGCTCCCCGGTGACTACATCTACATATATTCCCGGCTCGTCGTTATCCCAGTACTCACCGCTGAATGGATGTTCTGTGAAAGAATTTTGAGTGACATTAAACTGCTCGTCTGTGAGTCTTGCCCTGATATCTTCCTCGTCAAGCTTCCTTCCCACAGTTCCGTTCTGCCGGATCTCCAGTTTGTCCAGACTGCTGAAATCTATATGGCAGTATCCTCCCGGATTGTTCTGCAGGTAATCCTGATGGTAATCTTCCGCTGGATAAAAGTTTTGAAGCATCTCCAGTTCCACAGCCAGCGGTTCTGTATATTCTTTCCGGACTTCATTCATAACCACCTGTATGGACGCCCTGTCCTTTTCTTCTGTATAATAAATCCCTGTCCGGTACTGGCTTCCTCTGTCATTTCCCTGTCTGTCCACACTGACAGGATCTATGATCTCAAAATACTGCTCCGTCAATGTGCGAAGCGAAATGATGCCCGGATCGTATTTAACCTGTACTGTCTCGGCAAAACCCGTTTTGTCAGAACACACTTCTTCGTAAGTAGGATTTTCTTTATTGCCGTTTGCATATCCGGAAATCACGTCATATACACCGGGTATCCGGGAGAAATACTCTTCCACTCCCCAGAAACATCCTCCTGCAAAATATATCTCTTTCAAATTGTCCGGCTGCTTTTTTTCTTTCATAGAAGATACCTCACTTTCCTTTTCTGCCGCAGAAACTGAATCTGTCCCACCTCTGCCATAGACCCCCGGAATCACAAAAATAATGACAATAACTGCGATAATTGATAGTATATACAATAATCTCCGGCGCATAACCAACACCACCTTATCTTTGGAAATAGTTATCAGGTTATTGTAATTATATCAGTTACAGTTTTTATTGTCAATGGTAACTGTATTATTTTTTGTTACATTTTTTCATTGTCCAGTACGCATGATTTCCGGTATATTGCTTTTAGAATTGGATGTCTAAAAATATTCCAGATTGGATGTTGAACAAGGCATATTTTCCATTTATAATCATATTGGATTCAACCAATTGGAGGCATATATGAAAATTCAAATAGACAGATCTGATAAAACTCCTCTGTATAAACAGATCGCAGGGCAGATACAGGCTCAGATCACATCCGGTGAGATTCCTGAAGGCTTCCAGTTTCCGTCAGAACGGCAGTTAGCTGATGCCCTCGGTGTAAACCGCACGACTGTCCTAAATGCATATAAGGAATTAAAGGCAGACGGGCTGATCGCGTCTCATGTGGGGAGCGGCACAGTAGCCGTCAGAAACCAAAATGCAGAGCCTGTCATCCTCAGTCACCGCAAAGATCCCATGTGGGAGCATCTGTTCAGCGATCACATGAAAAATCAGGACAGCTTTGATATTAATAAATACCTGGAGGTAGCAAATCAAAGGGATGTGATCTCCTTCGCCGCCGGAATAGCATCCTTTGAGCTGCCTCCCGTACAGGCATTTGCCGGGATAGAGAAAGAATTACTGGGCAGCGGGAATGGACTGCTTGTCTCTCCTGTGGCAGGCTTTTCTTCCCTGCGCAGAGTTATGAGCTCCTACATGCAGAAACGCTCCTGCTTCTGCCAGCCATCAGAAATAATGATAACCTCAGGAGCACAGCAGGGTATCGATCTCATTGCACGCGCATTTGTCAATCCGGGGGACATTGTACTGATTGAAGAGCCTTCTTTCTTTCCCGCCATACGCAGCTTCCGCTCCATGGGTGCAAAATTAATGGCTGTGCCAATGGAGGAGGACGGCATGGATGTGGATATCCTGGAACAGCTGCTGACCCGGTACAGGCCCAAACTGATCTATACCATGCCTGCCTACCACAACCCCTGCGGCGTCACAATGAGTATCCCAAAGCGGGTCCGCCTTCTGGAGCTTGCCGGCAGATATGGGATACCTGTGCTGGAGGACGACCCCTACAGCGAATTAAACTATGAAGGGCCGCCAGTCACCCCCTTAAAGTCTATGGACAAGAGCGGGTATGTAGTATATCTGAGCACCTTTTCCAAAACGATCTATCCTGGACTGCGTCTGGGGTGGATCTGTGCAGATAAGAAACTGATCAGCCGCCTTTCAGGCATCCGCCAGCTTATGGACCTGCACTCCGGCTGTATTTCCCAGCAGATTGCAGAACGTTTTATCGTAAGCGGTGAGCTAAAAAAGTATCTGACCCTCATACGCAGAGAGTACAGGGAGCGGCGGGATATTATGACAGATGCCCTCAGCAGATATGCTCCTGCCGGCCTGACCTGGAACAGACCGGAGGGCGGATACTATCTGTGGTGCAGGCTTCCTGAAGGCCTGTCTTCAGATATCCTTGTCACACGGGCGGCAGAAAGAGGCGTTGCCATTCTTCCCGGAACTCCGTCCTATCTGACTCCCTACAAGGGAGAATGCTATATCAGGCTAAACTATACCTTTCCCCCAAGGGACAGGATTGCAGAAGGAATCAGGATTCTGTGTGAGGTTATTGAAGAACTGGCATCGGCCCGCCCTGAATACACACTCTGCCCGGACAGCGAGATCAATCCGATCTTATAAGAGTAATTATTCAGAATAATTATTAAGACGAATCATTAAGGAGAATTATCATGGAATATAAATATGCGAAAAGAATTTCACAGATAAAAGCATCAGAGATCAGAGAATTATTAAAGCTGACTGAGAAGCCGGAAGTAATCTCGTTTGCAGGAGGACTGCCCGCCCCGGAATTATTTCCTATGGAGGAGATCAAATGGGCCAGCAGTCATGTCCTGACCCACAATGGAGAGCAGGCCCTGCAGTATTCATCAACAGAGGGCTTCACGCCCCTGAGGAAATGGATCGCAGACAGGATGAACGCACAGCTTGGCACTTCATTTTGTGACGAAAATATCCTGATCACCCATGGTTCCCAGCAGGCTCTGGATCTCTCAGGAAAAGTATTTTTAGATGAGGGGGATGTAGTATTATGTGAGAGTCCTACTTATTTAGCCGCCATCAGCGCATTCAGGGCATATGGCTGCGAGTTTGTTGAAATAGAGACAGACACAGAAGGAATGATCATGTCAGACCTGGAGAGGGCTTTACAGACCCATCCCACATCAAAGCTCATCTATGTCATACCAAATTTCCAGAATCCCACCGGAAGGACATGGAGCCTCAAACGGCGCCAACAGTTAGCTGACCTCTCAGCTAAGTATCATGTGGCAGTTATCGAAGATAATCCCTACGGAGAGCTCAGATATGAGGGAGAGCCCCTGCCATCTGTGAAATCCTTTGACCGCTCAGGAAATGTAGTTTATACAGGGACCTTTTCTAAGATCTTCTGCCCTGGCTACAGGATCGGCTGGGCCGCCGCCGAAACAGATGTCATCCGCAAGTATGTGCTGGTGAAACAGGGGGCGGACCTGCAGTGCAACACAATGGCGCAGATGATCATCTCAGCTTATCTGGAAAATTATGATATTGACGCACATATCTTAAGTATCCGGGAAGTATACCGCAGGCGGCGGGATATAGCCATAAGCACTATCAGGAGATATTTTCCTTCCGACATAAAGTATACCGTGCCTGAAGGCGGACTTTTCCTGTGGCTGGAACTTAATGAAAAAATCAATGCCGCAAAACTCCTGGAAAAATGCCTGGAGCACAATGTAGCGTTTGTTCCAGGCAATTCATTTTTTCCAAATAAGCAAAAGCTCAACACCCTCAGGATCAATTTTTCCAATATGCAGGACGATAAGATCGCTGAAGGGCTGATACGCATGAGTGAGGTTCTCAGTCACATGTTCCCATGATTTTAAGCCGGTGCACCCTCTTTTTATCTGGAGGGGATATCCCGGCTGCCTTCCACCTCCACAACGCCATTTTCTTTAACCGTGACAGACATACCGTCTTTTACATATTCCAGGAACTCTTCACCCAGAGAGTCCACCACAGGCATGGTCACATCATCAAGCCACACGTCTGCCAGAATGGCCCCGGCCCCGGCAAGGGAGTCTACAGGTTCAGAAAACAGCATACATGCCGGCTGGCGTTTCATGGAACAGGCACAATACAGCACTAACCCGCCTGTTGTGGAACCTATTGTGCGAGGAAGGCAGAGAGCTTTTCCAGCCATCTGCTTTCCATACAGATCTTCGTTATTCTGATCCCCGCAGGTTGCCTTTTTATCACCAAACTGCAGCGCTTTCTGAAAGGAAGCCAGTGTATTTAAGCCTCCATGTGATACAAGGGCCTCCGCGGTTATATTTCCCGGAGTGACAGCTCTTCCTTTAAAACTTTTCATTATATCTTCCCTCCCCTCGTGATCTGTTCCAGGATCTCATCATCCGTATAATATCTCGCACTTGTGTATGTACGAAGCTTATTGCTGGATGTAATGACCGGCATACTGGCGCTTAAAGGATTATTCATATACATAAGGGGACAGATATAAGAAACTATCACCCCCGTCTTTTCAAGACGCATGGCATAAGATGTCTCCTTAAATTTTTTCAGCACAGCAGGTGCTGCCGTAAATACAGTAGGGATGACCACCTTTTCATTTCCTGACTCTTTTAATCCCTTTTCCACTTTTTCTGTCCAGCTGATGAGCTGGTTCATGCTCATATGGGGACATCCCATAAAGCATAACTTTGGCCTGGCATCCTTGTTTTTCCAGATGACCGGATAACTGTCATAAACACGCTTCAGCTCCGCATCATCGATGACATAGACTTTCGGATTTTCTGCCAGCAGCGCTCTTTTCTGTTCTGCTGCCTCCGGCGTGATCCCTTCCACATGGTATAGTCCCACTGCACCGTTGGAAGCAGTAGCTGCCCCAAAATCTTTCAGATAAGTCCTGGCATCCTCATCCAGTGTCCCCAGCCATTTATCCAGCCCTGTAATATACGGCACATCTTCCATTACCTTCATTCCGATGGCAGATCCCAGAAGCTGCGCTTCCGGCTTCTTTGTCGTCTTTATCTCAACGAGCCAGGTGGCTTTTCGTCCCTCATCAGTCAGCAGGCCGAAGTACGGCACACAGCCCACAATTGAGCCCATCAGATCAATGATCCCTGAATTCCTGTTGCACCTGGCCCCAAGCACAGAGTTTGCATATACTACAGCGGATGATTCTGACCAGGAAAGCACATCCCCGGGGCCGGGAGTATTTCCAACCTCATCCATATAACAGGTACATGTAAAAGCGTCTTTTTCCAGCAGCCCCAGCTTATCCAGCTGGCTTTCATAGTATTCCTGCTTACTGTACATAAAATGATCAAACACGATCTTCTGTATAAAGGAACTTGGCACATTCTTATCAAGGGGCCTTGGGTCCGCAGTAAATTTCTGTACAGACGTACACCCGGCGTCTATTAATTTCTCCATCAGGTCATAGACCGGCCCCAGAGCCTTTAGTCCAAAGGAAGTGACAAGATGATTGTACTTGCCTGTGACCGGCACCATTGACTCTGCTCCGAACAATTCTCCGTAGCGGATCATCGTCTCCATCACCCTTGCCATAACATCCCCTTTGCTGCCATTTAAGACCGCTTCCTGGGAAGCTGTCAGCTTCATTTTATATGCCATCATATTATCCCGCCTCCCATCATATTTTCATAGCTGTCTCATATGCTCTCCATATTACTGACCTGAGATTCCCCACCTTATAGCAGTCGCCTACCAGATAAGCCTCATCGCCATGGCCCTGCAGCGGCGCCGGGATATATCCTGCTGAGCTGATCACGGAATCACAGGCTATCTCTATGTCTTTTCCGTCCTTCCCCCTGCAGATAATTGAATTTTCCTTCACTTCTTTCAGGGTAGTCTCCAGATATACAGGAACCTGATGAAGTGCAAACCATTCACGCAGATAAGAACTATTGGCAAGACAGACTCCTTTCTGGGAGACCAGGTCATCCTTCATCTCTACAATAACCGGCTTCTTTCCGCCCAATGCCAGTTCATATGCGATCTCACTGCCGGTCAGGCCGCCGCCGATCACGGCAACCACTTCTCCAACCTCAGCTCCGTTTAAATACTCACATGCCTCTATCATCCTCTCATGGCCGGGCACATTCTTTAATATTCTGGGGGCAGCGCCTGTAGCGATTATGACCGGCTCATCTTCAAACCCGGCAGTGTCCCTGACCTCTTCATTCAGATGTATCTCTATATCCAGCGCTTTCATCTGGCTTCTGTACCAGGCAAGCAGTTCCCTGAGTTTATCTTTATAGGATTCTGCACTTGCCGGTATAAACGTGCCGCCCAGTACATCACTCTTTTCATATATCACAGGCTCATGGCCTCTTAGTTTGAGAACTCTTGCGGCTTCCATGCCCCCGATACCGCCTCCGATAATATGGACTTTCCTGGGCGATGACGTCTTTTTAATGTAGTGCTTCTTCCACTGCAGAGTCTCCGCATTTACGGCACAGCGCGACAGATGCAGGCTGTCTGAAAGCTCCTGGTCATTCGGCACTCCCTTATAATGGCACATGTTAAAACAGCCATTGTGGCACAATATACAGGGACGGATATCCTCATCACGCCCTTCCATCATCTTGGTGACCCACTCCTGGTCGGCCAGGAACCTGCGGGCAAATCCGGCGCCGTCAATTTTCCCTGCCGCGATTGATTCTGCTGCTGCAAGAGGTTCCATCCGGCCTGCACATACAACAGGTATATCCACAAACTTCCTGATATGCTCCACATCCTGCAGGTTGCAATTCTCAGGCATATAGATCGGCGGATGCGCCCAGTACCATGCATCGTATGTGCCGTTATCACAATTGAGCATATCGTAACCTGCCTCCTGAAGATACTTTGCAGCTTTCTCTGACTCCTCCATATCTCTTCCCGCTTCTTTGAAGTCTTCTCCCGGAAGTCCCCCTTCCCTGAAGCCCTTTGTCATGGAACGCACACTGTATCTTAAGGAAACAGGGAAATCCGCTCCGCACTCTTTCTTGATTGCCTGCACGATTTCTACAGGAAAACGGTACCTGTTCTCAAAAGAACCTCCATACTCATCTGTACGCCGGTTGACATATTTCAAAGTAAACTGGTCCAGCAGATATCCTTCATGGACAGCATGGATCTCAACTCCGTCCACCCCTGCCTCCTGAAGCAGTTTCGCACATTTTGCAAATGCTTCCACATACTCATGGATCTCCTCCACGGTCATCTCCCTGGAAGGCACCTTATCCGACCAGCGGTTGGGGGACGGGCTGGCCGAAGCTGTGATCTTATCAAGATCCATAAAGGGCTTTGAAACAACCCTTAAAAATTTGTTTGTATAAAGAGACTCCATCATTTTACTGATAGTGAAGGACCTCCCAAACCCGGCTGTCAGCTGGATAAACAGTTTTGCTCCTGTCTTGTGGAACTCCGGCATCCATTCCTTCAGATCTTCATACATCTTCCTGTTTTTATAGAGCCACTGGCCAAACATCGGGTTGTAGACCGGCTGACACCCGGGCAGTACCAGGCCGGCATGATTCTTTGCCACCTCCATTATAAAGCGGGCGCCATCCTTATCAAAATGGTTCTTTTCCATCCAGCCTAACAGATTTGTTCCCCCCATCGAGGTTAAAACAATACGGTTGCTGATCTCACATTTTCCTATTTTCCATGGTGTAAATAGCGGTTCCAGCCTTGGATCCATCCTCATTCCTCCTTCTGCAGTATGCAATGGTGAAGTTACGCTTACTTGATAATATCTATTGTATCATACACCGTGCAAAGACGCCAATCATTACTGTCATATAAGGCCCATCTCACGTGCCTTGGACACCGCCTCCGGCGCACTGGATACGCCAAGCTTCTCATAGGCCAGGAACAGGTGCGTCTTGACGGTCCGCACCGACAATCCTGTCTCACTGGCAATATCCCCGTTCGTATATCCCCTGGACAGATATTCGATCATCCGTTTCTGCTGCTTTGACAGCTTCTTTAAGGGCAGCTCCGGCGCCGGAAGCCCTGCCTTGCGCCCCGCCTGCTCCCTGGCTGCGATATAGATTTCATTCACATAGCGCCTGTCATAGCTGCAGACGTCCTGACGGCGTTCCACTTTCGTCAGGCATTTTTTTAATATTGGCACGACTGCTGATCCCAAAATGGAGAATGGCCGGATAAACCTGTAGGGATACAGCAGCTCTATGGCGCGCAGCATGGTCTCTACCGCCTCCTCCATACGGGCATTTCTGTATAAGCAGACAGACAGCAGAACGTCCGCCTCTGCCATGTCGGTCTCCCGGCTGAATTCCTCCGCCATCTTCCTGAGCCTGCGGCTCAGTTTTTCTGCCTCCTCCAAGCGGTCCAGAGCTATCAATGCCTGTATGGTCGTCAGATACTGATAAGTGCGGTACAGCATCAGCTGTTCTTCCGGATGGACAAAATATTCTTCCAGCCATTCCTCCGCCGCCTGCCGGTTCCCCTCCCTCAAAGCATTTTCAGTCTTCAGGGCCTTATAATTGGGCATCAGATAAAGGGCGTCCTTTTCTGCCAGCATCTGCTCGATCCTCTGTCCAGCCTCCCGGCTCTCTGCATCCCTGCCCATGGCAGTTAGGGCTGCCCACCTGTGTACCATGGCAGTGAACAGAACTTCATCCGAGGTCTCTTCATCCACCTCCAGATCTGCCTGGTCACAGTAAGCCGTCGCCTCCTTCCACTGATTTCTCTCATAGGCAAATCCCGCCCTGATCAACAGCATGGCGATCTTAAAATATTTCTTGAGGAGCAGCCCGGCTGTGGCCTCCAGCTTCACGTCAAAATCTTCATACAGAGAGAACTCCGAATAATCCCGCAGGCACCTGTGGGCAAAGGGCATATTGACCGTGATGGAAGCGCCCTGCTGTTCCCCGTGGCGTATCCTGACAGGCGGGAGCCTGTCAAACTGCTGCATCATCTCCATGAATTTCTTCCTTGGGTCCAGCGTACACACAAGGATGGTAAGCTCCAGAAATTCCGGATGCAGAAGGGCAATGCGTTTCAGGCTGGCATAAAGCCTGTCCAGAGCCTCTGTCATCTTCAGCACGTTCCCTGTCAGATAGTGGTACCATACAGCTGAAATATTAAGATAAGGATATTTCCCGTAGGCTTCTGTGGAAAGCATATCAATATAGGAACCAACCCCGCTTACATAGGCGCTGATGGAACGGTTATTGGAAAAACCTGTATACTGGGATTCCCCATAGATCTGCCAGGCGAGGAATTTAAGATTGTCCCCCAATATGGCATAGTGCCGCGCTATGTACAGCTCCCCCTTTTCACTGTAATGCTGGGCAGCAATCTTGAATAATTTCTTCGGGTCCATCCGGGCTTCCTTCTGCCGGTCCCGCAGAAATTCCAGGAACAGGGCGTGGAACCTGTACAGGTCCTCCCCGATCCTGCTCAGGAATACATTCTTCTGCAAAAGCCCTCTGACCACTGCCTCCGGATTTTTTACAGAAGTCAGCTTTCCGAATAGTTCTGAGCTAAAGTCATTGACAACACTGACTTTCCGCAGCATGTTCTTATCTTTTGGGGAAAGTCCGCTCCAGATCTGTCTTTCCATATATTGGTGCAGGGCGTTTCCGTTCTCTCTTGTAAGATCCGGGAGGTCCTCACTTGCAGCAAGGGTGCTCACCGCAATGGCCCATCCGCCTGTCTTTTCCATGATGGAACCGGCTTTTGCCGGAGACAGGGCGTGCCCTGCAAGACGGAACAGCTCCTGGATCTCCTTCTCAGAAAAAGCCAGATCCGTCTCACTAAGAGGCTGGCAGCGGCCTTCAAAAAGCTCCTGGAGCTTCCGGGGCATGGCAGTGCGGCTGAGCATGATAAAATGGTAATCCGCAGGAAGCCTGCGGATAAAGCTGGGGAGGGACTGGAGGATATCCTCCTGCATGATGCAGTGGAGATCATCCAGCACAAGATAGACCGGCTGCCCCGGGGATGTGACCTGGGCTGTCAAAAGCATGGCGTGTTCCACCGGAGAGCTGGCGAACATCCCGGTCCTGTCGAAACCAGTAGGATTATGCTTCCCCTCCTGCGTATATGTGACAGCAGAACAGAGCAGCCGGTAAAACAGCTCCGGATCATTGTCATACTCATCCAGCGTGATCCAAAGATGGCGGAGGCCGCTCCTTTGCAGCCATAGATTCGTCACCACTGTTTTGCCGTATCCGGCCGGCGCCTGTATATAGAGCAGCCGTTCCCTGCTCCTGTGATCCAGCTTCCTGAGCAGTTCATTCCGTGGGGCACATATCTCCGGCAATGACCCGGGGCTGTATTTTTCTCCGTTAAAATCCATTAAGAAGTTTCCTCCTGTCGTTTATAATCCAAATAGTGTCTGTTTCGTAACTATTCAGCAGGTCTGCGCATTTGCTGCACAGACCGTAAGAAAATGATTCAAGGGTGCAAAAATCCCATCGCCGAAGGCGATTTTAAATGAATTTTTGCATGTAACTGTGAAGGTACTGAACAGTTACGTCTGTTCATAATAAAACCGCCTTTGCTGACGGCAATTTTATTATATCATAAAACCTGGCCGCCAAAGAAAATTTTCTTTCAAAACCTAATACCGGTACGATTGTGCGGTATTGGTATCCGCGTTATAATAGAGGTGAAATATAAGTGTCCAGCTGATTTTTGCATGTAACTGTGAAGGTACTGAACAGCTGCGGTAAAATAATAATATGGTGGGGGTAAGGTGACAAAACGTTCATCTCTGCTCACGGTTTAACAAATGCCGGAGCAGTCCCATCCGGCCAGAAGGAGGCAATTATGAGTAAAAGAATAAAAGTAAGGGTGCTGGCCAGTCTCTTGGTAATACTGGTGCTTGTCTTTTCCTGTGTACCTGTTGGGGTGTATGAGGTGCGTGCGGATCAAACGGCGGACGTATTGGATGGCGACTTCACGTGGTCGCCACTGGAACCGGTGGTTGGGGAGGAGGTACAGTTTCGGGGGCCGGATACGATGAACGGTAGTACGGTGTATTCTTTGAGTTGGAAATTGAATAGCAGTGGCCCTGAAATACCTTTCAGTCCAAAGGGCTATAGATTTCAGACTACTGGAACTCATAGCATAACAATTTTAACTAAAACGTCTGCTGGTGAGTGTTCTGAATTTTCCAAGAGCATCTTCGTCCGTAAAGCCCAGCCTGTCCTTAGCATGAGTTTCCCCACAGATAGTACATATGTTCCGGGCAGTGGCGAGGATATTGCTATTAGATTTGAACTGTCCGATGGGTATACATATTTAGATTCCTTGCCCTTTAAGTTTGGACTATACGATGGGAGCGATGAAATATTTACTGACCGTTTAGAGGCCTATCTTTCTAACGAGATTAACTACCAATTTCTCTCTGCATTTTTGGATACTCTTTCGCCAGGCACGTACAGTATCAAATGGACAACAGACGGAGATGTAAACAATGAAGCCGTACCATTAACTGAACTTGGCACACTGACCATTGCAGAACCGCCATCCATTATTGATCTGACCATTGACCCGCCCGCAGCAGTTGTGGAAACAGGCAGGCAACAGCGGTTCACTGCCAATGTGTCAGCAGCAGGCGGCGCCGATACCTCCGTGTACTGGTCTGTGGAGGATCAGAGCTCCCCTGATACTTTCATCGATCCTGACGGTCTGCTGACGGTGGATCCTGATGAGACGTCTGCCACCCTGAGGGTCATAGCAACCTCTGTATTTGACGATACAAAGAGGGATGAAGTAACAGTCACAGTAACGATCCCTGAAGGGGTAAAAATAGATGGTACAAGCTTTCCTGATCCAAATTTCCGGGAATATGTCAGGTCATTCGACCTGGATCATAACGGCTATTTATCCCAAAACGAGGCAGCACAGGTGAAAGTAATCGATATCACCCAGAGGAGTGATATCACAGATGTAACAGGCATCCGGTACTTTCCAAACCTGGAAGCCCTGCTCTGTGACGGATCAGGGATCACATATCTCGATGTCAGCAGCTGCACTGCACTGATGCGCCTCTCCTGCAGCGGTACAAGGATCATGGAGCTGGATGTCCGCAATAACACCAATCTGCAGGAATTAAGGTGCTCCGGGACCATGCTTGCCTCCCTGGAC
The DNA here is from genome assembly GCA_003148945.1 of Murimonas intestini. Classification (GTDB taxonomy): domain Bacteria; phylum Bacillota; class Clostridia; order Lachnospirales; family Lachnospiraceae; genus Murimonas; species Murimonas intestini. The sequence continues at coordinate 237,221 of QGGY01000008.1, forward strand.
GTCACCCGGAACCCGCTCCTGCGTGAGCTGGACTGCACAGATACCTCCCCTGCCTATTTAGACCTTGGATCTGCCGGGATAGGCCTGTTGTCCAGACCCATGGCTTCCGCTGTATCCTACGCTCCGGGCGGGAAGACCTTTGACATAACAGGAGCCTTCCTGGGAATCCGGGCAGGCAGGATCCATATCCTCAGCGGCGGCACCCTTGACGGGAACATCCTCAGCGGATATAAACGGGGCATACCTGTCATCTACGAATACAGCTGCGGCACAAATAACCAGAACGAAGAGATATTGACGGTAACTCTGACTCTTGACCTTCCGCCGAAAACAGACACCTCTGTTTCTATAGAAAAAGACCTGGACAAGCTTTACGACGGCATGCCGGTCTCCTTATCAGACAGTGACCTGATCATTTCAGGAAGTGCCGGGGCAGTCACTTACCAATGGGCGAAAGCAAACGGCTCTGCATGGGAGCCGCTCACCTCTGTTCTCCCCACAGAAGCCGGTTCCTACCGGGTGACCGCTCACGTGGATGCAGATGAGGATTATAATGAGGCATACTCAGAACCAAAAAGCTTTGTGATCTCACAGGCGGATAACAGATGGACGAAGGATCTTTCAGTTACAGACTGGACCTACGGAGAGCCGGCGGGTTCCCCATCCTGTGAATCCCTCTTTGGTACGCCTGGATTTACCTATAGTGATTCTAAAAACGGTACTTTCACGGATACAAACCCGGAAACAGCGGGTACCTGGTACATAAAAGCATCTGTACCGGGGACAGCAAATTATAAATCTCTGGAAGCAGTGGAAGAATTCATAATTCATAAAGCACCCGCTCCCGCAGTCACAGAACCGGATGATCTGAAGGCCGTGCAGGATGCCATACTCTCCTCTGTAACACTGCCAGGCGGCTGGGCCTGGGTGGACGGCAGCCAGACGGTCAGCGCCGATAACTCCGGATATCCGGCCAGGCTGACCGTGGATGACAGGAACTATGATTATACAGCTGCAGAAGGTTATCAGGCACAGGGGGCCTTTGTGGAGAGGATGCTGAAGGTTACTGTCTCCAAAGGGCAGAACCGCTGGACAGAAGAACCGTTGATCAAAGACTGGACCTACGGAGAGGCAGCGAACAAGCCGTCAGGCAGGGCTGAACACGGAACTGTAGAGTTTAGTTACAGTGATTCAGAGACAGGAACCTTTACTGCCGGCACACCTTCTGATGCAGGTACATGGTATCTGAAGGCAAGTGTGGCAGAAAGTAACGAGTACACAGGGCTGGATGAGGTGGTTTCGTTCAAGATACGCAAAGCAGATACCACGGTGTCAATCAACAAAGATCTCAATAAAACGTATGACAGCAAACCCGTCTCCCTGTCAGACAGGGACATCACGGTCACCGGAAGTACAGGGATGGTAAGCTTCATCTGGGAGAAGAAGAACGGCTCTGTATGGGAAGCCCTCACTGCTGCTCCATCTGAGACCGGAACTTACCAGGTCACTGCACATGCGGCGGAGAACAGGAATTATAAGGCAGCGGATTCAGCAAAAAAAGAATTCACGATCAGCCGCCCGGAGACCTCAAAGCCCGCCGCGCCCGGCAGTGACACGCAGAATAAGGCCGGAAGTGGTGCTGTAAAGACAGGTGACACTTCCCACATATGGTCTTGGTTATACCTTGCCATGGTATCCTTTAGCTCGGCACTCCTTTTAGTCTTTAGGAAACGCAGAAGGATGAACGGTAAATAAATAAAAAATAACCGGAAAGGGAGCATAGCCTCAGAATGAAACTGACGCTATGCTCCCATTTAATTTTCCCCTCCTGCATCCGGAAAGGTTACATGTATGACTGCAACTTCGCTGTCCGTGCCTACCCGCAGGGGCGGCCCCCATGTTCCTATACCTGATGTAACAACAACCTGAGGGCTCTCCTCATTCTTCCTGTAATATCCATAATTCACCTCCAGAGTGATTTCATTGATCAGGTTAACCGGAAAGAACTGCCCTTTATGAGTATGCCCGCATAAGATCAAATCCGTGCTCTTATCGTATTCTCCAATATTCTCCGGCTTATGATCCAGTATGATCCTGGGAATGTTCTCTGCTTCCCCTGTTTCCTCCAGTTCTGTCCTTCTGTCTCCCTGACTGCCAATAGGGGCTGAATCTTTTCTGCCTGCCAGAATTATCTTGTCATCTATCAGCACCTCCTCATCCTGAAGCAGCTGGATCTGCGCTTTGTCCAGGAATTCCAGCATCCCCTCATATCCCGCTCCTGCATCATGATTCCCCAGGCAGGCATAGACACCATAGGGAGCATTTATTTTATGAAAAAGTTCCTGAAGTGCCAAAGGATCATCCAGGGCTGTGATATCTCCGTCAAAAATATCTCCGGCGATACAGACCAGGTCCGGCTCAGCGGCATTAACCGCCTCTACAATTTTTTCCACATGCTTTTTATCAACCACATATCCTAAATGCAGATCACTGATCAGGGCAATTTTCATGGAATCCGTTTTTCCTTCAGACTTCTGCAGAACGACCTCATAATTTTTCGTCTGAATCACCGATGCATGAATGCCTCCGTAAACACACAATACTGCCGATATAACTAATGCTGCCGTTCCCACTGCAGCAGTTATCCCTCCGGGCAGGGGGACAGGCAGCAAACGGCACAGCCTGAGTATGAATAAAACAAGATCTGCAAAATTGACAAACATTATCACAAAAACAGCTGCTCCCAGCGCATAGTGGTCCGCAAGAAATACAACTCTTGGAATCCTGCTGTTTGGGATTCGGCTGAGTACAAACAAAATCATGACAGCGGCCATAATAATTCCGTATATAATTCCAAAAACTAAAGGATTAAAAGCCGTGAAAAGCGGCCGGAACCAAAGAAAAAGTTTTCGGCCTGCATTTACAGTCAGACCAATAAAGCCTCCTAAAAATATAACTGCCATAAAAATCATAATAATCTGCATCCAACTTCGCTCCTCTGCCTGTTTTATAATTTGCATTATACTAGAAACAGCAGAAAATTCAACCGACACTTTTGTCTTAACTGTCGTAATCTGCGCGTACACACCTCCATTTCATATCTGCTTTATTCTGGTACATGGCGTCATCTGCCCGTTTGAATACGTTTGAAAATACAAGATCAGTACTGCTGTTATAAACAGCGATTCCCCTTGCAATAGAGAGATGGTTTTCCTGATTTATATGCTTATTATATTCTTCGATTGCGGCCTGGAAATTTTCCAGCAGCTCCTTATAATTTACATAGTCGCTGCCTTCCAGGATGACTGCGAATTCATCCCCGCCTACCCTGTATACGGGGCTGTGGGTAAAACTTTTACAGATCAGCTTACATGCATCAATGATCAGCATATCCCCAAAATCATGACCAAAGCTATCATTGACCTGCTTAAGGTCATTGATATCTAAAACAACAATTGCAAATTCAGGATGTCCCTGCCTCATCTGCTCTTCCAGTCTCCGTTCCGTCTCCTTATAGGCTGTTTTGTTCTTCACGCCAGTCAGGGCATCCCTGTATGCCAGGCTGTTTATGTAATCAATATACTTTTGCAGATGGTTGACTGTCTGCTGGAAGCTGTCGGATAATGCGCCGACCTCATCCTTTGTCTGCTGGGTGAGAGAAATACTCAGATCCCCCGCGGCAATCTTCTTTGCCGCTGTATTCAGTTCCTTCAGAGGCTTCACCATCCGTCTTGTGATCAGTACTGTCACAAATACAGCGAGTGTGGAAATAACAGCCAGTGAGATCAGGATCTGCAGCAGCAGCTGGTTTTTACTTTTATCAATTTCTGAAAATGGAGCTGTAACTGCCAGACGCATTCCATTGCGCAAAGTCCTGAAGGCCATTTTTTTCTTGACACCATCATTTTCATAAGAAAAGAGGCTGCTTCCGCTTGTACCGTTTTTCAATTCATCCACAAGCTGGACCAGGCTCTTATCCACGCTTACCATCGGGCTTTCAAACGGATACGTCTTATGGCACATAATATTTCCCTTGTCATCAGTCAGGAAAGCATAACCGCTGTCATAGATCCGCACATCATTTACCATATCCTTGATCACTGTAAAATCAATATCCATCCCTACAACGCCAACTGTTTCATTTTCTTTGTAGATGGGAATGACATAGGAAATCATCTGTATATTCAGGTTTTCGTTGGAATACGGGGCAAGCCAGGAAGCCTTTCCATTTTTAACCGGAATATAATACCAGCCTACATGCTCTACATCTGTTGAACTGTATTTAGAAAAATCTGTAGGAACAAGCTGCTGAAAACTTCCATTCAGGTTTGTTTTACTCCAGAGCAGTCCGGACGTGGGCGGTGTAAAATCAGGGTTATAGCGTACATAGACCGCCACAGCTCCCTCTGTATTATTGGCCGCATTTACTGCCACAGATTCCAGCTGCTTTGTAAATTCATCCAGATAAGCACTGTCGTTTTTCAGGCGCTCTATCCCCGCCAGATGTTCATTCGTATAGTCTGTCAGGGTTTTGACCGACTGCTCGATCCGCGAGAGCAGAGCATCCATCTCACCTGCTTTTTCGCTGCAGCTGTAATTCATCATCTGGGCAGTATCCTCATCAACTACTTTCTCAGCATTAATGATACCCGCCCCGCCAATGACAGTGGAACATATTAAGATACAGCTTAAAATTAATATGATAAATTTAGTCTGTATGGACTTCATGGTTTAACCTCCCTGAATGCAATTCCGCTCTTTTCTCTCATACGCTGTACATCCACTGTTTGAATTTTGTATCTTCCAGAGCTTCATAGACCGCTTCTTTAGTTACAGGTTTTAAAATATAACCTGATGCATTAGTTTTTATCGCCCGCCCGGCATAGACATCCGTATCAGTTACAAATACTGTCAGGATCGCGGGCTGTACTGCCTCTGCTGCTGCCTGCAGCGCAAAGCCGTCTGCCTGGAACATTGGTATTTCTGTAAAGAGAATATCAATGGGATTATTTTTCAGATATTCAATCGCCGGCATAGACTCGGTAAACATAACTATCTCGCTTCCCGGATACGCTTTCCTCAAAGTCGTCACCAGCCGCTTCAGATCACTTTTATTAGGATCAACTGCCACTATAACCATTCTGATTTTCCGCCTTTCATTTCTTCTTTTAATCTGATCAGCTCGCCCACTGTAAATTCAGCCCAGCTGTAATTGGACATATATTCACCCATAAATGTATTAAGCCTGGCCATGTCGCCATCCAGAACCGCATAATAGTCGCAGTCCACAAGCGTAGTATCCACAGCGATATCCTGCCTGCTCCTGATAATAAGTTTTTCCAGATCCATCTCCCGCAGTGTCTTAGCCAGATCAGACACAATTTTCTGGGTATTATTCTGCACTGCCTGATCGTAAGCACAGTCCTCCCACAAAACTGCCGCAAGCTCCGCATAAGTAACGCGGGCTCCCCTGCGGTCGATCAGATAAGCAAGACATTCTTTACACTTTGTTCTTGTAAATTTAAGGGGAATAGAGTCTACAAATACTTCAAAAAATCCAAAGGTCTGTATCCTGACCCGGCACTTGGGCTTATACTCCGGGGGATGACGCAGATTATCAAGCTCTGCCTTAAGATCAGCTGACCTCACTGGTTTTACCAGATATCCGCTGGCATGCAGCCGGAATGCATCTATCATATATTCAGAATAACCGGTCACAAAGATAATGTTCAGGTACGGGGCGATATCCTTGCATTTTTTTGCAAGCTCTATCCCGTTATACTCACCCATTTCAATATCCAAAAAGGCGATATCTACATGATTATTCTCAATATATTCAAATACGTCATCCGTTTCTGTAAATCCTATAATTACGGCATCCGGCTCCAGCTTTCTTAAAAGGGATAACATATTTTCCATTGCCAGTCTTTCATCATCTGCTACAATAATATTCATTTGTCATTCCTTTCCGCGGCAAAATAATCTTCACTGTTGTACCGCAGCCTTTTTTACTTTCTATTTCCATTGTTCCATTACACTGGAACATGAGCCGCTGGCGCACATTTTCAATTCCAATATGAGTTTTGCCATCGTTTTTACTTTCAAGCGGGTCAAATCCCACTCCATCATCTATGACGGAGATAATGACATTTTCTTCTGCCATTTCACTTTTGATCGTGAGTGTGCCTCCGCCTTTCTTTTTAATTATTCCCCACCGCACTGCATTTTCAGCTATGGGCTGGACGGTCATTGCCGGCAGTATAAAATCCGTATACTCTAATTCCATTACAATCGTAAGCTTCTGGTCAAACCTCATTTTTTCCAGATACAGGTAATCTTTTACATGGCTCATCTCCATCTCAAATGGAATCATTTTTTTCTGGGCTATCGTATCAAGATTTCCGCGCAGATAATATGCGAAATGCTCCAGAGCTTCTGAAGCCTTCTGAGGATTGCTGTCACAGAGCTGCTTGATCCCAAGCAGGGTATTGTAAAGGAAATGCGGCTGCACTTGGCTCAGCATGATGGCGGACTTGGAAATCTCCAGTTCCATTTCCCTCAGCTTCTGTTTCTGTGCCTGATTGGCCTGCAAGCTTACATATACAAATATGATAGAGATTGTAGTGGCAAGGTACAGCCACGCTATTCCGTAAATAAACATCTGAACAGTCATGGCAAGCATGGGCAGAAAAATATAGGAAAGAAACACCCACAATTCTTTCTTTTTAAGTTCCCTGCTGTATATTAAAAGCAGGCTGATATCAACACCTGTTCCAATAAGCCCTAAAAACTGCGACAGCCAGAACCATTCTCCCCGTCTGTAAATATTATTTTCCGCAAAATCATAATACATATGGTTCCATTGTGATATTATCGTCAAAATCACTCCTACAGCGCAGAGCCCCCATACAAATCCTGCAGCGCGGCGTGAAATTTTTATTCTTATCGAGAGATACCCCACCAGATACTCGGTGAAAAGCGCCATTAAAAGATAACCGAGAACATAAACCAGAAAATTGGCAATGTGCACGCCCCAGTAACTTACAGCCGTTGCATGCCCCTTAAAAAGCCATGCTGCCGCGTCACTTATCAGCAGCAGGCTGTTGCACAAAAGGATCAGGAAAAAAACTTTATCGGTCCTGTTTTTAACATCCCCGCCCATATAAAGGCTGGTTATAAACACAAAAGAAAGAATAGCTCCCCAAATTTCAAGAGATACATTTATATATCCTACCGTACTCATGGGCATCGTCCCTTTCATCAATAGTAGTTATTATCTATTATACAATAATACACCTCTCTTTTCACATCTTTCTGACAAATTCACTGTATCTGTTTTAGGGAGATACAGAATCAAAAATTAATATTATTATACGACAGGGTTCTGACACCAGACTGACAAATATCATTTTTTTGCTCCTGGGAAATAAAAAAAGGAGTATCATCCCTTACATGAGCTCAAAAAAATTTCATGTAAGTGTGATACTCCTGAAAAATGAAAATTCCATAATAAAACAGGATCTGATACCTCAGATCATCCAAAGCTCCCCGTCATCCGGCAGCTGTGGAAAGGGCTGTGTCTCAAGCGTCTGGTACCAGTAAGCCACACTGATGAGGTCATCCCTGCGCTTAAGATACAAGTCTCCTGTCTCCTTCCAGCCCAGATCCTGCAATGTAATGCGCAAATCTGCATCAAACCGGACCGGGTCCATAATATGCCAGCGGTACATGGAAAAACGCTGCTGGTGGCTGTAGAGTCCGTCGGACTGCTGCACCTGATACATCCCCATAAACGGTGTCGTATATGTCTGATATTTGCCGTCTACCTCCCAGTCATAGGAACCGCCAAAATAATCTTCCGTACCTGTGCCGCAGATGGTAGGATAATCAGTATCTCCATCGAGATAAAACTTCATTTCCCCTTCTCCCCACCAGTTGCCGGCTCCATTCAGCCCCACAAACAGAGCCGTGCCGACATATTGTCCTTTTCCTTTTATACCATCGACGATGGTATGCATTCCGCCTTCCACCGGACAGCTCATCCGAAACTGCGCATGGAAATATGCAGCATTCTCCGGCACATCGGTCAGCGCATAATTGATCTGGTAATATGAAGTATAGACATGGCTGCTCCTGTTTTCCACCGTGATCCTGCAATGGGAGCGAAACGGCATGGGCCAGAAACAGTTCAGTCCCCTGTTCGGATTGACTGCCACAGGAATGGAATTAATGGGATAAAATGGACCCCGAAACGGATCTCTTGGATGGCTGGTCCATCCGCAGGCAAAGAATTCTGCCAGAGGACATTCCACAGAGGGCTGCTCCTGGTGATCCCAGTAGATGCGGATAATATAGCTCCGTCCGATATTTCCTCCGAACCACATACTCTGTATCACTCCCGGTCCTTCAATATCCGCAGCACACAGGGTTTCACCCGGCGCTACATCCACACTGGGAGATATTTTCCAGCCCTTTCCCAGTTCCCTGGCGCAGTGTGCGCCCGTACCCTGTACCGCCTTCCCTCCCCCCGCTTTTTCTCCGCTAAAATTTTCAGGCGAAATTGATCTTGTCTTTGCGTCGGAAGTCAGTGCAATCGATCCCAGACTCCCGATAAAATAATTCTGATCCATACTACTCCTCCTAATAGCGTATGCCGGCATTACGCCTTTCTATAATTCTTCCAGATGCCATAGCTGGGCGGAAGCCGCACATATGGGGCACAGCTGCAGACTTACAGGCTCCCGGCCGTCCCCCGGCACTGTCAGGGCTAATTCTGCGCCATCGGGACCACTCAGCAGAAGCATAAAATATCCCTCGCACACTTCATTGAGATACCACAGCTGATCCGCCCGTCCATCCCAATTTTCTTTTTTGACTCTTGGGGGATCCTGGCTCCTGTCAGCAGCCAAAACTTTTCCATCGTACTGATTTATGATCCTGTATTGCTCCGGATGCACCTGTTCCAGCTTCCACCGCTGTGCCGCTGTATCCACCACATAAAACTGCCGGACCAGCTCATCCGCTCTGCTTGAACCTGCTCCGCCATCGAGAGCAAGTTCTCCCGCTTCACTGAGCAGACGGTACCATCCCTCTCCCGGATAAAAGTCATCCCTCTCCTGCTCCAGCACTCTGCAAAAGCTTATAGCAGCACTGTTTAGCCCGGTCCCCGGAAACTGGGCCGGAACCAGTCTTCTACCCACAGCAGAACACAGGCAGATCCTGCCATCGGTAAGCACTTCCAGATCCCACATTTGATCAGGAGTTCCCCTCCACCTTTCCTGTATCAGAGCCGCTGTCTTCCCTGACCTTTCTGACACTGTCAGCACTTTTCCGCTTCCGCTGTTTACGAAGACCCACTGGGCGCCCGCCAATATGGCTCTCCAGTTTTGGAATGCCCCTTTTCCTTTTCCCGAAATGATCCGTGTCCCTGCACAGGCAGATGAATACTGTGGCGCCAGAAGCTCCCTGCCATCGAGCATTTTGTATACTCCGCCGGGTATCAGCGCAAAACTGCGGGCTGCCGACGGCTTTATGGAGAACACATCATACCTGTATTCTGTCCAGTCAGGCGCTCCCTGCGGCACCTCCAAACGGATATCTAAATACTTCTTACCTGCCGTTATCCATGCTGCGACCGGAAAATCACTCATCTTCCAGCCGGAATAGACATTGCCTCCGGCCGTATACCATTCCCCCATTTCCTGCCGGTCTATGGATATGCAGGCACACTGGTTCTCCACGGACTGATCCATCAGACGCCGGAGTATGACCCCCTCATTCTCCGGTGAGATTCTGACCTTGAAGCTGCATGCTCCATGATGGCGCCGGCCCGTATATTCACGGCTCAGACTGCACATCTGGCCTTCATATGAGGATACCTTTACCTCCTGGCAAAACTCACCCGCACATTGGCAGCCATGCGCCTGTCTGCTCTCACTGTCACCTATATCCAGCCGGTCTGTCTGTTCCATTTGTGTTTCCTGTCTGCAGTAGCAGAATGGCAGTGTCCAGTAGTCAGCGCTGACCGGGCCGTAGTATCCTTCCGACACCGCACCGCCCCCATGTTCGATACTGACCATGATACTGCTGCGAAACTGGATGCTGTCATGTACCATAACGCGGTAAGCAGAGATACTGGGATTAAAATTTATGTCTTCCCTTGCAGTATATCCAGTCAATGGATTTGTAAAAAATCCCCACCCGCTCCTGCATTCTTCTCCTTCCCGCATATCCAGGAAATATCCGGCTCCATTATAATAATCTTCCATCCCGGTGCCCAGATACGCCGGCGCCTCGCTTCCATCAACTGTGACCCGTACATCTCCTTCTTCAAACGTGGGCTCAACTCCCGGCCCTGTAATATTCTGCTGCATTCCGACAAATTTTCCGCAGCCGCGCCAGTCAAACAATACCACATCAAAGGGATCGTCCTTTGCCACGTGGGTGTACCTGTATACAGCGTTGAAATACCCCCGCTCTTCCATAGGCCCCGGCAGTTTTGCACACTGTATCTCGAAAAATATCTGTGGAATATCCGCCCCGCTCCGATTGCATAATGTGATAACTGCATTCTCCTGAAAAGGCATGGGGAAGTATGAATACAGCGTATCCTCCCCGTCAATTCCAAATAAAAGCCCCCTTACAGGATTCTGTATTCCCTTGTCGCCAATCCCGAAAAACGGCCCCAGCGGTGCGTAAACATCCGGCTCCATCCGTCCGTCCCAGTGGATTTTCAGCCAGAGGCCGTTTAAATATTCCCGTCCAAAACCAGGATCTGCTTCCCTGGCAGCCTGGGGAATCCTAATACGGACCGATGATATCTGTCCCGCTTTACGGATGCAGCAGAGCTCCGCACTTTTTTCAGCAGGCAAAGCCAATATCCCCGAGTAATACTCTGTTTCTTCTTCCTTTGGATCCTCAGAACAGGCCCGCCACTGTTCCAGTCCCTTGTCTATAGACTGATCCCGGCTCCAGGAAGGGATCTCTGTCCCGGCCGGAAACATCTCATAATCCATCTGATAAAAAAAGCCCGGATTTCCCAGCGGGTCCGGGTCTGTACTGATCCCGGTAAATGTCACACGCAGAGATGAGGCAAAGGGAAAGGGGTTATAGCTGATCTCACCGCCGGCGCTCTTTGTCCCCTTTTCTGTTATTGGAGAAGCAAAGAAACTGCTGCCGGAAAAAAATTCATCAAATGTCATGTCGATCTGCGGATCCGGCTGACCATCGAAATAAAACTTTAAATGGTTTTTCTGCCGGTCTATAGAACCTGTCATCCAGATACGGTTCAGACATCCCGCCCCTTTCAGGTCACACAGCACATAATCTCCATTACTGTCCTGTCCCAGAAAATTTCTGCTTCGAAAGCCATCGTTGTTTCCTCCATCGCGCGCGCAGGAGCAGAACTGGCCGCAGAAGCTCTCCGGAATCAGGAGAGGAAGATCTTCAAGCCGGGTCATACGCTCTGTCCCATAAATGGCTGGCTGTTTTTGCTGCACAGCGATACCTCCATTTCTTTATATCTTTTTAATAATGTCCCCATCTGTGGCAGAAAAGGTCATCTCGTTATAGTCGTTGTATTTAAAGCACAGAATCATATGACTGCCGGATTTCTGAATGGAGGGTGGGCGTTTTGTCCTGCAGACCTCTTTTGCATAAGGGCATCTGTTGGCGAATTTGCATCCTACCAGTCCATATTCCTTCGTTTCCATATCCGGCAGGACAAAATCATCCTCCCACTTAGCTCCCACTCTTGGAACAGAATCCAGCAGAAGCTGCGTATACGGATGCGCAGGATCATTGAGAACCTCCTGGGCGTTGCCGAACTCTATCAGGTTTCCGCGGTAGAGCGTGGCAATGTAATCACTTACGTAATAGGCAGTAGAAAGATCGTGAGTGATATAAATAAAATTGACATGATATTCATCTTTTATTTTTTTAAACAGATTAACTATATTAGTCCGCAGTGAAGCATCGATCATAGCAACTGGTTCATCCGCCACGATCAGGCTGGGCCTGGTGATCAATGCCCGGGCAATAGAAATACGCTGCAGTTCTCCGCCCGAAAACTGGTTTGGATATTTTCCTTCCACCGTCTGATAGTCAAGCCCTACAGACTCCAGCGCCTCTTCGATCATCACCTTTGCTTTTGTCCTGTTTTGAGCACCTCCCAGCTTCATTGCGGTGCTGTACAGATAAGCATCAACACGCCGGCGCGAACTGAATGCTGAAAAAGGATTCTGAAATATGGGCTGAACCTTCTTGTAAAACTCAGTTTTATTATGCCGGTAACAGGAAAGTGGCTTTTCATCAATAAATATGTCTCCGGATGTCATATCAATCAAACGCAGTACCATCATCGCAAGCGTGCTTTTTCCGCTGCCTGATTCTCCCACGATACTCATTATCCACGGTTTTCCGGCTGGCAGTTCTATATTTACATTTTCAACAGCGGTGATCTTCGTGCCGAATATCAATCCCCCCCGTTTAAACTGCTTATTCAGATTCTGGATCTTCAAACTGCTGGTCATTACTTTCCCTCCATTTCTGCAAAGGATTCTCTTCTTTTTCCCGTCAGCAGGTGACAGCTGGCCATATGGCCGTCATCCAGCCATGTCTCCGTCGGACGTTTTTTCCGGCATTCATCCGCACAATGGGGACATCTTGGGGAAAAACGGCAGCCGGCAGGCGGATTCTTCAGGCTGGGCGGAGCGCCTTTGATTCCCTCCTTCTGACTGTTGTCTCCGATACGCGGCAGAGCATGAATAAGCATTTGTGTGTAGGGGTGACGGGGATTTTCAAATATTTTCATGGTCGGCCCCACTTCCAGCACCTGACCTGCATACATAATGCAGAGGCGGTCCGTGATCTGATAATGAACTCCCATATCATGAGAGACCATTACCATTGAATTTTTTGTTTTCTTATGTACCCGGGACAGCATATTTAAGATTCCCCGCTGTACCACCACATCTAACGCGGTAGTAGGCTCATCCGCAAAGACGATCTCCGGGTTTAAGAAAGTTGCAAGCGCGATCAGCACTCTCTGACGCATTCCCCCGCTCAGCTGATGAGGGTATGCAGAAAGGACTTCCCGAGGCAGTTCCAGCTCGTTTAAGTATTCAGCGATCTCTTTTTCAAGCTGCTTTTTATCTTTGCTCTTATCACACACGGCGTCAAAAAACTGAGACTTTATTTTGCTGACAGGATTCATCACATGCATAGCCCCCTGGGGAACATAAGAGATTCCTTTCCACCACTGTTTTTGAATATCTTCATTGAGGAATGTCCCGTGCCGGCCGCCCCCCTCTGCCACTTTAAGCTCAATGGACCCGTCCGTAAGGCTCAAAGGATATTCGATCAGGCCATACATCAGTTTCATGAGCGTAGATTTCCCGCAGCCGGATTCACCTGCGATTCCCATGATCTCGTTTTCCCTGATCTCGAGGTTTACGTGATCAACTGCCCGGACCACATCATGGCCTGTCTCATACTGTGCACACACGTTTGTCAGTTTAAGCATTTTTCCCCCTCCTTTTCGCCATATACTCCTGATATCCGTTCATGGTAAGGAACAGTGAAATAAATATAATAACTGTTGCCACAACCGGCGTGCCAATCCAGAGCCAGCGTCCGCCCAGCATTGCCTGATACTGGTTTGCCCAGTAGATCATGGTCCCCAGTGTCGCCGTGCTGTTGCTGGACATTCCGATCACCGCCAAAGTTGATTCCGCAGCGATCGCTGCCAAGATCCCATTGACAAAGTTCGCCAGCGTCCAGCCTGAGATATATGGAAATATTTCCCTGACAATGATTTTTATCATACTCTCCCCGGAAAACAGAGCCATGCTGATAGATTCTCTCTCACGCAGGGAAAGTGCCATGGAACGCACCTGCCGCGCCGGCAGCGGCCAGCTGAACAGGGCCAGGATAGCAACAATAAAAGAAACCGATGCCGTGCCTTTCAGAAAACTTGACAGTAAAATTAGGATTGGAAGCGATGGTATAACAATAAAGGAATCTGTGAGCAAAGAGATCAGACGGTCGATCAGCCCGCTTTTAAATCCCGCGATCAGCCCCAAAAAGACACCGGCTGCCGTGGCTATTAAGGAGACTGCAATACCAATTTTAAAAGAATTATTGATCGAATGCGCCAACAGAAAAAATGTATCCTGCCCCAGGCTGGTAGTTCCCAGCAGATGTTCGCTGCTTGGGGGCATATTTTTCAGATATGCCCCCCACTCTGTGGGGTTTTCCGGCCCGAATAAGGGGACGATAAAACCCAAAATGAGAAAAATAGCTAATACTGAAACGCCGATCTTCAATTTTTTATTAACAAATTTCATTCTGGATGCCCCCTTATGTATTCCGGATCCGCGGATCAAGGAACGGATAGATGATATCGACAACAAATGTGGCTATCGTGATGGAAACAATGGATATCGTAATGGTTCCCATAATCAGGTTGTAATCCGCCTGAACGATACCTGTATAGATAAGTTTTCCAAGGCCGGGATAGCCAAACAGAATCTCCGTAATCAGAGCACCGTTAAATACTCCCCCTATCTGCAGCGCCAATGTGGTTATCTGCGGCAGCGCCACGTTGGGAGTGATATATCGCATCATGATCCTTTGCTGGCTCAGCCCCTTTAATTTTGCGTAATATACATAATCTTCTTCTACCACGCTTGTAGTAAGCGCTTTTGTACTGATCACCCACCATCCGAGGCCGACAAGTATCAGTGACAGTGCCGGAAGGATAGAATTTTTCAGGATCGTACTGATGGTGCTCCAGTCAAATGCCATATTATCAAGTGTCATTGACAGCGGGAACACCGGAATCACATAACAGAAGATCATGATCAGAGCCAGCGCAAATACATAGTAGGGAATCGGATAGAGAAAAACTGCCATTCCTTCCAATATCTTTGCGTACCATTTATTTTTCCGAAACCCTGCAAGCAGGCCTATAAAATTACCAAGCAGCCATGAAATCAGCGTTGACGTCAGCATCAATCCCAGTGTCCATGGGACAGCACGCCTGACCATATCCATAACTGGAGTGGGATATGCCGCAAGGGACGGTCCGAAATCTCCTGTAACAAACACTTTTTTCAGGAACCCCACATACTGCTCTCCAAGGCTGCCTTCAAGTCCAAAGGTATCGCTTAACGATTCGCGGTAAAGCTGAATTGCTTCCGGCGTCATATTTGACTGTTTTGATATCATCTGGCCTATCATATTTTCCACCGGATCGGACGGCATAAAACGCGGCACGAAAAAAATAGTGGTGACGCCGATCATGATGACCAGAACGAACGTGATGATCCTCGTTCCCAGGAATTTTAAAAATTTCATGCAGGCACCTCTTTTATATTTTTGTAATTATTCAGCGGGCTGAAAATGAGGTGTGTAGTACTTAAATTGTGACCACCACCACCAGGGGCCTTCAAAATAATTCGTAGAGGACTGGAACCCCTGCCAGTAGGTTGTGTTTACAGGAACAAATTTCGAAGTTCCGAACATGGGGATAAAAGGCCTTCCCTGGACAAGCAGCTTGTACACATCTGTCGCGCCCTCGATCACTTTCGGGTCAGATGGGGGCACTGATTCCAGACTGTCCAGGATCTCTGATATCTCCTCATTCTTATAGCGGCATCCGCCCGCGTTGTTAAACGCGATCTCTCCTGTAGGTTTATAATATTTCTGGTTCCAGCCAGCCAGGCCTTCCACCATATCCGGCGTATTGCCGCAGGCAGGCCAGTAGGCGCCGGCTTCAAAATCACCTGTTGATTCCGCATTCCAGAAAGTAGCAGAGTCGAGCTGTTTCACCTGAACATCGATCCCGAATTTTTTCCATGAATCTGCAACAGCAAATGCAAGCCGCATAGATTCAATCTCAAAATCTGCCGGGGCATTTAAAACAATTGTCCAGAGGGTACCATCAGGCAGATACCACTTGCCGTCCTTCTGAGTAAATCCATTATCTGTAAGCAGTTTGCCTGCCTCTTCCACATCATATTTCCACCAGCCAACACCAAACGTATTGACCATTTCCTCTTCATCTGAAGGCAGGCCTTCGATTCCCTGCTGTTTGAGCATTTCAACCATTGAAGACGCGTATGTATCGTCAAATGGTTTATATCCGTCTTTTAATTCAAATTCCTTAAGCCAGCTTAACATCGGTTTCTGGTATGTATCCTGGACTACAGATACAGGAGGCGCGCTGATCGGTGTAACCCTCAGCATTCCGGAAAAAGTCGCCATGGAAACCGCCTTGATATCTGTAGCAAGTGTCAGTGCCCAACGCACATCTTCGTTGTTGTACGGCTCTTTTTCACAGTTAAAGGAGATACCTCTCGCACAGGCGTCATCCATATCCGCATACGGGAATTCATCGTACCATGCCTTAAAGTTTTCATTCTTCTTACGCAGAATTTCCCAGCTTTCCGGTGAGATGTCCTGTAAAATGTCGATCTCATTGTTCACTGCCGCCATCACACGCTTTTCCTCTGTTCCAAAGAATTTAAACAGCATATACTTCGGTCCGGGTTCTCCCACCTTAATTCCCACATCTGTATTCTGCCAGTCATCCCGTTTTTCAAACAGGTACCAGTTGCCCTGCTGCTCATCTCTTTTTGTGAGCACATAGGGGCCTGCACCAATGCAGTCAGAATTTTTAAAGGTTTTGGGATCTTCCTTTTCCCAGATATGTTTCGGTACGACTTTAAAACTGCTTGTATAGCCGGCACCCAGGCGGTCAACCAGCCTTGTTTCCGGGTTATTCAGTTCAATTTCAATCGTGTATTTATCTACTGCCTTCATGCTCTTCACCAGAGAGGTAAAATATGCATTATAGGAAAATTCCGGTGTATTCATTATCATATCAGCTGTAAATTCCACATCCTCCGCTGTAAGGTCAACGCCGTCCGACCATTTTACGCCTTCCCGGATATGGAAACGGAATTTTGTATACTTTCCGCCGCTTATATCTTCCGGCATATCGGCTGCAAGAGCCGGCTCCTGTGCACCCTTCACAGAATTGATTTCCCAAAGATGGACAAATACGAGCTGATGCAGGCCGGAGTCAAGCGCTACACAGCCCGGCAGATACGGATTCATTTGCATAGGATCAGGTGAATTGCCGTTCAGAATATCCACGATCAGTGTTTCATTTCTCGGAGTCCCCACATCCGTCATTTCCACATTGGCATCATCTCCGTCTGTCTTTGCTTCCTTAACAATTGTTTTCTCTGCGTTTGTTGTCTTTGCATTTGCTTCTGACACTGTTTCGGAAACTTCTGGCTGTGACGGCGGTGCAGTATCTTTTCCGCACGCCGCAGTCATTGCCATGGCAACCGCCAGTCCTGCCGCCATAATTGATTTAAACTTACCTTTCATGTAAACCTCCTCCTTTTTGAATGCCTTTCTACTTGTATCCTTTCCTCTTTTATTATAACAAAACTGTTTTTTCTTTTTTTTAGATAATTCTATAAAACCTTTAAAATCATTGTGAATCCTGTTGGTACTTTTTAGGTGTTTTTTTCTCAATTGCTTTAAATACCGTACTGAAATAAGTGGCGTCCTGGAAACCGACCATCTCCGCTACCTGATATACTTTCAGGTTCTTATCCTTCAACAGCTCTTTTGCATGCTTGATACGGACTTGATTCAGGTACTTTGTCATATTCTGTCCTGTATATTTTTTGAATTGGGCACTGAAATACCAGATGTTGAGAAATACCGCATCTGCAACCTCCTGCACGTTGATATCATTCATATAATTTGCCTCGATATAGTTGAGCGCTTCCAATATAAACTTCGGGCGGTCATGTCCATTTTCACAGGCGGCATAAAGCTCAAACAGACAGCTTTTCACAGCATCCTCCCACTGACGGCGCGTTTCTGCCCGGTCGATCAGATGCATGATCCCCAGGTCCGCATCTGATTTCAGGATCTGGTCTTCCTGCAGACGGCGCTTGATCCCTACCAGTATCTCCAGACTCTCCTGCCGGATCCTGACAGGATCCAGAGCCTTCACATCTGAAGATACACGGCGAAATGACTTTTCCAGCATTTTGAGCAGGTCCTGATCCTCTGATTTACGGATCATCTGCACGATCTGTTCTATGGAAAAATAATGGTACAGATGAAAATCCTGCAGACGCTGCAGATACACCTGATATTTTTCCCAATCCAGCAGCCTGCAAATCCCATTAAATTTCAGATAGCCTGTTATCAGCCGGGTCCTCTCATAGGAAACTCTTAATCCAAAGCTCCCCTGGGCCTTAAAACATATTCCGGCTGACAGGCAATGGCCTTTATGTGCCATATCCTGAAATAACTTTTGATATAGCGGCAGACTTCCTTCCAGGGATCCCAGTGAAGACAACAGAAACACACTGCCCTCCGGCAGGTTTAATGCAAAGCATTCTACATCCTCCTGCTCAGACAGCAGTTCTGCAATTCTTCCTGCAACCGGCTCCCTGTCATTTTCATTCCGGGGCTGAAAGAGAACCGCCTTGACGTTATCTTCTAAAAAACACTCACATTTCTCCTTTTCTCCAGTCAAAACTGCAGAAATTTCCTGCAGCATTTCTTCCTTTAGCTGCTGCGATTTTCTGGCATTTATCTCTTTTTCAAAGTGTTGAAGCAAATTTACTATGTCCTGATGGCGGCAGGGCTTCAGCAGATAATCCGAAGCTCCCCGCTTCATGGCCAGCCGCACATATTCAAAGTCAGAATAAGCGCTCAGAGCAACTACACGGATTTCCGGCTTCATCTCTTTTAACTTGTCAATCAGATCAATTCCCTGGATAGTATCCATCTTCATATCTGTAATAACTACATCCACCTCATTCTTTTGAATGCAGTCCAGCGCTTCCCATCCGTCTTCAAAAGCACCCACTACCTGATACTGGGGACAAAATTTTTTCAGGATATAACAGATCCCCTTTAACGCTGTATTCTCATCATCCACCAATACTATTCTTAACATAAAAGCCCCCTCCTTACCTTATACTTCTTCGTGTTCTGCAGTTACATACGGCAGCAATATTGTAATCTGTGTTCCCTCCTTTTCAGCGCTTTCTATCCATATTTTTGTTTTATCCGGATAGGCATCCTTCAGGCGCTGGGACACCAGCTGGATGCCCAGTCCTGTCTGGGGTGTGATCTCATCTAACTTTGCCCTTAACCGTGCCAGCTTGTCTTTATCCATCCCAACACCATTATCAATGATCTCCATTTTGACCATATCTCCCGCCATTTTGGCAGTGATCACAATTTCTCCTGTCCCACTCTTCCCCGTAAACGCATATTTAATTGCATTCTCTACCACAGGCTGGATCAGAAGCTTGGGGACCTGGCATTCATATACCTCCTGGTCAACCAGGATCTTATAAGAGAGTTTATTTTCGAACCGCATCGCCTGGATTCCAAGATACTTTTCTAGCTGACTGATATCTTCACCCAATGTCACAAGCTCATCAGACTGAGAAGCAGAATAACGCAGAATTTCAGCAAGCGTAACAACCACATCTCCTATCTCCATCTGATCCTCAATAATAAGCATCCAGTGGATCATGTCCAGTGTATTATACAGAAAATGCGGATTCAGCTTCGATTTCAGAGCCGCCATCTCCGAACGGCGGTACAGCTTCTGCTGTTCTACAGTAGTGTGAAGCAATTCCCTGATCTTCCGTATCATATTATTGAAGTTGTCAATCAGGATCTTAAACTCGTTATTTACATTATTATCTATCACAAAATTCAAATCGCCCCTCTGTACATACTCCATACCCTTCAGAAGTTTGTTCATAGGTTTAAAAATGCTGAATATAAGACTGATCGGCAGGATCAGCAGGATAGCCAATGTAAAGACAGCAATAATCCCAAAATAAACGTAAAGTTCTTTTATATTGTCAGCCAGTAATTGATCCGACAATTTAGCTGAGATCCCCCAATTCTGAAATTCGATGGGAAATCTTATCTTTAACTCATCCACCCCATAATATTGATAAATATATTTACTGACAGTATCATGCTCGTTTGAATACATTATCTGATTTGAGGAATTTAACAGGTAAATTTTACTTCCATCGCTTACTTCTTTATCAAAAATATCACCGACTACTTCCTGTTTTAGTACCATAACAAGTGTTCCCAGAACGATATCCCCATCCGTGAGATAAGTAACTGCACTTAGCTGTTCCGGAAAAATCCCGGTCACTTCCCAGCGAATAGAATTCCCTAATAATGTATTATAACCATTTACATAAGAAAGATAATACTCGGGAATATCCTCCAGGGCTCTGCTGTAAAAGCAATTGATCGGCGGCTGGTCCTTCATAAATATGTATATATTATCAATCAGGTCCAGATTCTGGTTTTTCAATATACTTTGCATTATTGCACTTTTCCCTATACGGTAATAGTCCGGAGCCTCCCGTATCCTTTCCAGATTCTGCTTGATCGCATAGTCTCCCTTAAGCTCCTGTACCGCATCATTACACTGCTGGAGACGCAGGTCTACACGCTTTGAAATCTGATACACTGTCTGTTCAAAGAGAGTATCCGTATTTTTCACAACAATATTGTCACTTAAATACCGCGCAAAGATCAGCTGTATAATGAGTACAATCACAGTCACCACCGTAAATAGAAGAATAATCTTCACCGATAATCTGTTCTTATTTTTCCTGAACAAAAGCTTTTGTCTGAATGGTGAATTCTTTTCCAACGATATTTGCCTCCATATATTCTTTTATCTCATCAACATTTACAAGGCATTTTCCATTAACAAACAGCGCGGGAACTTCCAGGCCGTCCGTCTTCCCATATGCCTGCCAATATGCCTTCATCAGTTCCTTATTCTCCCCGGCAAGCACATCATATTTCAAAAAATAATTGTCAAAATCATCAATCTGACTTTTTATCTTGTCAAAATATTCCTTCATTTCAACACAGTCCGGGCACTGCACCATATAGAAATATACCATTTTATCAAGTGTCTTCTCCTGGTAGACTGGCTCAGCAACTTCAAGACCCAGATATCCCGGCGAGTGCAGGCCCGTCCTGTCCCTCTGAACTTCTGACAGAAAAAAGGCGCTGATCTCCTCCGTTCCCGTCAGAATGGTCTCGTCAATAAACATAATCGGCTGTATCGTACTTGTAATTTGATACTCCTCTTTATAGCTCTGATACAAATCCTGGTATTTAGTAAAAAAAGTATTATATACAGTCAGATTTACACTTTCGGTCAGATTATTTTCTTTTAAAAGGTTTTGATATTTCCGATAAAATTCTTCCTCTGTTTTGCATGCCTTACAGGGTACCCCATTTGAAGAGCAGCCGCCGCAGGAATCATAGATAAAAGCTACTGCCTCAACTTTCCTCTGTTTATTTACTCCTGCAAAGATAAAGACAGCCGCTGTCAATAATACAATAGCTGCAATTCCTGTGATTCCTGCAATTACTATTTTCTTCCTTTTCATTTCATCCCCCACCTCTTCTATAAAAGCCATTACCAAAAGTAATTTTAAATGGCTTATTGCATGTGACCATAAAGGTACTGAACAACTACAATTTTATAATAACAATAACCCGTATGATTTTATTTAAAATTTTCATGAAATCTTTAAAAATCATTGGGTTTTATTTAAAAAAAGCCCTGATGCCACGCTCCCACCGCCACTCTGCCACGAAAAAAAGAGCTATCACTGGCTCCCTGAATTTATAGAAAAAGACACCTGCCATTTCTGACAAGTGCCCCACATTTCAAATCCAACTATATCAAACCATCATATATCAAACTTCTTAGTTCCTTCATCTTCCGTTCAATTGCACGCGCAGTTTCAATAAATACCTCATCCGTTTTCCCGGTTGGATCATCCAGCCCCCAGTCTTCACGATGCCTGCATGGAAGGCATGGGCACTGCACATTACATCCCATTGTCACTGCCACATCTACAGGCGGAATATCGGAAAGCAGCTTTGGATACTGCGTCTGTTCCATGTCAATCCCGTAAAGCTGTTGCATAATCCTCACAGCATCCTGGTTGATCTGCGGTTTCGTTTCCGTTCCGGCAGAATAGCTTTCAAATACATCCGAAGCCAGGTGTTTCCCCAATGCTTCCGCCATCTGGCTGCGGCAGGAATTATGGACGCAGATAAAAGCCACCTTACATTTATCCATAACGCCCTACCCTCTCGCCTTCTTCAATAATTTCACCACTTCATCCTTCTTCAAGACTTTCCCATAAGCAACTACCCTGCCATCCACAACCAGCGCAGGAGTCGTCATAACGCCATAAGCCGCAATCTGCGTAAAATCCGTGACATGCTCGATCTCCGTGTCCATCCCCAGCTCTTTAAGCGCTTCCAACGCTGCGGCCTCCAGTTCATTGCACTTCGCACATCCCGAACCCAGCACCTTCACGCTGCAGCCCGCTGTCTTTGCTTTCTCTGCTTCTGCCATGGTATCCGCATTACAATTTCCGCCACAGCAGCATCCATTCCCCTCTACTTCCTGTTTTTTCTTACCAAATAAACCCATATTCCTTTCCTCCCTGTGCTAAATAAGTAAAAAATGAAAAATATTAAACAGGTACCCTACCAAAATAATCCCAAACGTACATATGGCAATAAACAGCGCCAGCAGCTTCGGTTTCACCGCCTTGCGCAGCATGATCATAGACGGAAGGGACAGCGTCGTGACAGCCATCATAAACGCCAGGATCGTGCCAAGCTGCGCCCCCTTATAAAGCAGGGCCTCGGCAACCGGGATCGTCCCGAAAATATCTGCATACATGGGAACCCCAAGCACGGTTGCAAGAACCACCCCAAATGGGTTATTGCTTCCCAGCACAGCCTCCACCCAGCTCTTCGGAATCCAGTTGTGGATCAATGCGCCGATTCCCACACCCACCAGGATATAGGGGAACACCTTCTTAAAGGTAGAGACCACCTGGTCCTTTGCATAAACCCACCGTTCCCTCTGGGACAGTGTGGGGGACTCAATATCCACCGCACTTGCATTGCGGATAAACTCCTCCACATAAGGCTCCATATGCAGCTTTTCAATCAACGTGCCTCCGATCACCGCAATCACAAGACCGACAACCACATAGGCCGCCGCAATCTTAGTCCCGAAAATACTCATCAACAGAACAAGGCTTCCCAGATCCACCATCGGTGAAGAAATCAGAAACGAAAACGTCACTCCCAGGGGCAGTCCCGCGCTGGTAAAGCCGATAAACAGCGGAATGGAAGAGCAGGAACAGAATGGCGTTACCGTCCCCAAAAGAGCCGCAATCATATTTGCCCAAATGCCATGGAACCGCCCCATAATCTTTTTGCTCCGCTCCGGAGGGAAATAACTCTGGATATAAGATATCATAAGAATCAAAAGACACAAAAGCACGGTAATCTTCATCACATCATAAATAAAAAAATGCACGCTTCCACCCAGACGTGAGTCCACATCCATCCCCAAAGAGGAAAGCAGATTCCCAATCAGAAAATTCAGCCACTGCATGCCAAGCACTTCATTCTGGATAAAATCCCATATCATTGTCCGTCTCCTCCTTTCCCTTTACAGCAGGACAGTCCCTCAATAAACTGTTTAAATGCCAAAAGCGTTTCACAATGCAGGGAATAATGGGACCACTTCCCCTCCTTCCTTGTCTCCACAAGTCCGCATTCACAGAGAATCTTCATATGATGGGAAAGTGTAGGCTGGGTAATCTCAAATTTCTCCAGCAGCTTGCAGCCGCATTTTTCTCCATCCGAAAGCATCTGAACAATCTGCAGGCGGTTCGTATCCCCAAGCGCCTTACATATCAATGCTACATCCATTGTATTCATAGTATTCACCTCACATAGATATTTGTCTATGTGTCATTATATGTGATACATAGATGATTGTCAATATGATTTTCATTTCATAAACCACCATCTTTTGGACACCGAAAATATCTCCACAAGAACTTCATCTGGATATTCCGCAATAAAAAAACTTTCCTGACTCTACTATGTACAGAAAAAGGCACCCGCCATTTCTGACAAGTGCCTATGGAAAGCATTATTCAATTTTTATCAGTTCCGTGGCTTGATATAATCACAGATTAACACGCACACATCCAAAGAGATGTTTCACATAATCAGCTTATAAACAATTTCACGCCGCGCTCAGACTTCTTTCACATAAATATTCTTCTCCGTGTCCAGCACAAAACCACAGGACAGCAATACGCCGCAGGAGGCTTTATTGTCCTCATCCGGCTGTACAACAATTCTTTTAGCATCACTGTGAAGAGTGATTTTTTTCACTAGATCCAGCACAATCTGCCTGCCATATCCTTTGTGGATATAATCATTTTCTCCAATCATATAATCTATACTGTAGGAACCACCCAGTTCTGTATAGCCTTCCCATAGTTCATCACTGTCTTTGCAGGCATAATACTGACAAAATCCAATGGGCCTTCCTTCGTGTTCCACAATAAAATGATGTATCCAGTTATATTCACTGTCCTGCTTTTCTATTTCATAAATCCAGTCCGCTGGATGCTCATACCACTTTGCTACATGTGGTTCATACAGCCACTTTTTAAATATGGATAAATCATCCATGCTCATTTTTCTAAGTTCAATCATCTTCATACTCCTTATGCTGGTCCATCCCGTCTTGCAAGCCCTCCTCTATACAGCTCCCTGCTTTCTGAGAATTTTATCCATCGTTTTTCCCCTGGCAAGTTCGTCAATCAATTTATCAAGATAACGGATTTCCCGCATAAGCGGTTCTTCAATCTCCTCCACTCTTACACCGCAGACGGTTCCCTTTATCAACGTCCTGTCCGGATTCAGCTTTGGTGCATTGCGAAAGAAATCCGCATAGTTCATCGGCTCTTCACATATTTTTTCCAATTCCTCCTGGCTGTATCCTGTAAGCCACCGGATAATCTCATCTACTTCCTCTTTTAAACGCCCCTTTTTTACGGCTTTATTCACAAGAAGGGGATATATCTTTGAAAAACTCATCTGATACACTTTATCGTTGCTCATTGATGCTGCCTCCAAATCAATCTGACTTTCTGTAAAAGCTGTCCCGCCAGTGAAACATCCTAACGCTTCCCCGCAGAAAAAATAGCTGCTTCTTTTATCCACCCCATAAGTTCATCGTCAACTTCATCCGGCTCTGAAATAAGGATATGGTGTGTCCATCGGTTAGGATAAGGTTCCGCAGACACATCAATCCTCGGCGATTCAACCTTATGCCCCAAACCAAATGACACAACAATATAGGAACTGGGACAATCCTTTTTCTTCCTCACCCGTGCAAAAGAAACACACGAAAACATATATTTATTTGAAAATGATATCTGCGTTTTCTGTACTTTAATACAGACTTCCCCTATTTCAGATAAAATACGCTGTTCAAGCTGTTCATACAAAGGCAGAGCATCCATGTTTTTTTCAAAGAATAACAATATTCTCTCATCCATCTGCATCTGCATCCTCATCTCCAATCACCTTTTCTATTTCCTTCAATATACCACAAATATCAAATGATTAAAATACAAGAATCTCTTTCCACTCCCTGCTTTATTTCTTCGTTTGTTCCTGAACCCTGAACATGACCATCTGACGAAGCAATTCATATGGCATGGGTTTATCATATGGCAGCTGCAGAGTGCCTTTTGAATACTTATAGTCCGCAAACCGGTCCTTAAATGCTTCAATTGCGCTTGGAGACGGATGAAAACCCAAATGTCTCTTTTCCCCTGAAAAATGGACAAGATTACCGTTAAGCACAAAGGTAGCCATCCCCCAGGAAATCTTCTCGGTAATATCCGGCGAACACTCTAAAATAATCTGCCGTAACATTTCCATACGCTGCCGCACATCACCGCTGTAGCTTGCAATATATTCATCTACAGTAGAAAACGCCGGCTTTGGCTTTTCCCGCTCCTCCAGGGTAACATGCACCTTGTCTCCCGGCTGTTTGCCAATCTTCGCGCGGATATCCTTCCGGACACCAATGATATGACATGGCGTGCCCATCTTCACCACCTGTCCGTCATAAGGCTCACCGTCAAAAGTTGCATGTACCGGCAGCCGTGATTTTCCGAACATCACTTTTATATCGTAAGGCACCTCTACATATGCAGCATCCATATCCTGATTTTTAATCAGAACTGCGTCAAATTCAAGAACTTTCTTCATTTTCTCTCTCCTTCTCAAGATTTCGTTTACTATCTTCCACTTCCTTAAGTAGAAAATAAATCTCTACAAAATACTCATTGTCTAAATCCTCATGTGCTAATGCAAAAATATATTTTACAAGTAATTGGGCATCCCGCAGCTTAAGGTTCCTGCAAATTTTATTCAGATAAGTATGCAGTTCTTTGTTTTTGCCCCAGAATTTGATTTTTCCATATGTCCCTGTTACCTTCACTATTTTCGTGCTGCCGGAATTAGAGACCATTTTCCTGGCATACTCCTTATTTTGACAGGAAATTCCCGCCTTCTGAGGCGGTTCTGCAACAATCCCTTTTGAATCGCTCTGATAAAAGCTCCATTGTTCCATCTGCAGAAAACTCCCCACATTGTTCCAGTCAAATCCCGTTGGCGGAAACCCCTCAACCGAAATCTGGCAGATTTCTTTATCCAGGGTTTCATATTGGATATTCTGCAGCTTATTATCATTTTTATGCAGCGTGATTTCCGTGAGCAAATCCGCCATCTGGCGGGAGCGTTTTTCAAGCTGCTCCAATGCCTTCTTTCGCTCCACTATCGCTGCCTGCTGTTCCTCCACAAGGAGCATATAATCATCGATTTTCCCGGAAACCAGTCGTTTTTGCAAATTCTCCAGAGGGATATCAAGAGAGCGTCCTGCTAAAATCATCTCCAGTATATCAAGCTGTTCAAAAGAATAATACCGATAACCATTCGGTTCAGTGACGAGAGGTTTCAAAAGCCCGATTTTATCATAATACCGCAATGTATCAAGTGATATTCCATAAAGTTTGCAAACCTGTCCAATCCTTAACAGCTTTCCCATCACAATTTCCTTTCGCAGAATTTTAATAATTTCACTTGGTAATAATATCACTTTCCCCTTGACTCTTGAGTAAGTCAAGAGTCTATAGTGGTATTATAAACGAAAACACAGGACAAGTAAAGCCAGACAGGGAGGACTGATAATGGACATGGAAAAAATAAAGGCATTTAGAATACGTGTCTTGTTTGCAATCCCAACACTGCTGATGAGTAATCTCCAGACTTATGTTGTCGCGGCAAACAGCCCTGTGCTGGCATTTGGCGTTTCACTTTCAGCGGGGCTTGTAAATATCGGACTTGATTATCTTTTTGTGGCAGTTGCCGGATGGGGTGTCAAAGGTGCAGCAGTTGCTACCGGATTCAGCAGCCTGATACCAACCGTGGTCTGCATCATTTACTTTATGAAAAAAAGCCGGCTTTTGCATTTTGTAAAACCGGTATTCAGGATCAAGACTCTGATCGACTCTGCAACAAACGGAATGAGCGAAATGGCCACCACGCTTGTTTCCGGCATCACTGCGCTTTTTATGAACCGTGCGCTGCTTCGTTATGCAGGAGAAAACGGTGTTGCCGCCTATACGGTTATCTACTATGTTTTCAGCGTAATGACTGCTTTGTATATCGGTTACATTTATGGAGTGGCCCCTGTCATTAGCTACAACTACGGTCAGCGTGACACAGTTAAATTAAAAAAACTTACGAAAGTAAATCTTATTTTCATAGCACTGGTATCTGGCCTTTCTGCCTTGAGTGCATGGACATTTGGAGAAAATTTGATTAGAATTTTTGCAGAAACGGGAACCGCAGTTTACGAAATAGCAGTGCATGGAAATTTTTTATTTACATTTGCGCTGCTTTTAAATGGCATTGTGTCTGGAATAATTGCATTTTGCCGCACCTTTTTATTTTCACTGGGGGCAATTCTGCTGCTGCCGGAAATATTACAGATCAATGGGGTCTGGCTTGCAACACCTGCTGCAGAATTTTTAGGAACCATAGTTTCGCTCATATGCTTTTTCCGATACAGAAAAAGATATGGGTATTAACAGGGAGGACATTAGAATGGGAAAAATAACATATCGGGAAATCTGCCAGGAAGATTATAATTCGATAAAAAAACTGATCGATGAAGTATGGGATTTAAATCAATTTTGTGGCACTGCGCAGGGATTGGAGGATTCTCTGAATATTTATCTTCAATCCAGTCTGCTTGATATTTCATATGGCAAAGCAGCGATACTTGACGGAAAAGTTGTGGGGATTTTGCTGGGTAAAGATGACAGTCAAAAAATACTGTTTAACAGATTTTCCGTATTATGGCAGTTGGTCAAGAGCAGTGTCTCGCTGCTTTTCCACTCAACCAGACAGATGAGACAGCAATTAAAAAATGCGTTGAAAATATCTAAGACAGAACAGGAGATGATAGGAGCACAAAAAAAGATTTTTACAGGACACATTGAGCTGCTGATTGTCGGAAAAGAGGCACAGGGTCTTGGTGTCGGAAAAGCTCTTGTTGATGGCTTTATTTCATATGCGGTACACGGTAATGAAAATGCGTTTTACGTCCAGACAGACACCCTGTGTAACTATGGGTTCTATGAACATCAGGGATTTGAACGCCTGGATTCTACCAAAATAGCACTGAATGGTGATGACCAAATAACACTTTTTCTATACCAATACAAACAAGGTGAAAATTTGCAATGAGATTTACCAGAGAAAAATTATAAAAACAGAGCCAGGATTCATAATTGGTGAATTACTGAAGCTGCCATCTGCAATCTCAACCACTGGAGTATTCCCTGATCTATTCTGAAAAATAATGGTCTTATTCTTATCTCCACGGAATCCAGTGACTGCAAGACCTTTTCCCCTGCGGCTTTTCTCATATGGAAAAAGATCCCCATAAGATTTGCCCGAATATGACTGTTCTCCCTGTATCGCCGGTCCACTTCCTTGCTTCTGAACGGAAATTGAATATCGTAGGCTTTTCCCAATACTTTTCCTCCATAGCAGGAACACCACACCGATACAATCCAGTCAGCATTGACACGGCTCATACCAAAATCATCCATGAGCTGCTTCACATATCGAAAAGCAAAGGTGTTATTGATATGTGATGCGCTCTGGATATCCTGTGCGATTCCCATGTTATATGCCATCAGCAGTAAGTTGACATTCTTCGCCTGGTCTGGAAATAAGTCTTTTACCAATACAGTAAATTTCTTTCTATCGTCCAGAGATGCCTGGTGTTGCCACAGCAACTCTTCAAAATCCTGTTCAAAAATAACTCGTCACCTTCTTATCTGCTTTTGTACTGTGCTCAAGTCTTATTCCACACCAAGTGCTTTAAATACTGCTTCTTCTGCAGAAGAATAGAAAATTAAGCTAAATGCACCAACCAGATCCGATGGTACAGTTCCCAGATCTCCTGCGGAAGTAATCGGAAGTAAAACTTTCTTCGCTCCACTGTCCAGACATACCTGCAGGGTACTTGCCAGCTCATCCACCTTAATCAAAGTCCCACCGATGCTGATCTCTCCAAGAATTGCAAGGCTGTTTAGTGGTGTCTTTTCAAGAGCTGCTGAACAGATTGCAATCAGTGTCGGCAATGCCAGATTTCCTGTCATTCCTATGCCCTGCATATCCTGATAGTTGATAATATAATCCTTTGTTGTAGTACTGATCTGTCCAGATATACGATTTCCATTGGCTTTCAAATAATTAAATGCAGTATTCGTTGCTTCCTTCGGCTCTTTTCCTGATCCAATACCAGTACACGTCAGTTTTCCATTGCCAGGCATCATCTGTGTTTCCAGCACATAACATCCGATCATTCCTGTCTTTGATTTGGAAACAGTATAAACAGATCCTGGTTTTCCCATTCCCTCTGGAATCAGCTTTCCACCGCCCTGCTCTGGAACTGAAACGTAATGCTCTTCAAAGCTGTCATTATCTGTATAAGAGAAATTTACATCATAGAACTCCATACCACCGATCTTTTTTAACTGCTCTTTTACTCTGCGGCGAAGCTCCAGAGAAATCTCTACAATCTCACGTAATTCTTCTTTTGTTACTTCTCCGTCTGGATATAACAGCTTCGTAAATCCAGAAATCATCTTACGAACTGCAATAGTATCTCGCTGGTTCAGGTTATTTCCAAGGCGGAAATACTTGTCCATCAGGTCACTGTAGCTGTCTTTACGCAGCTCTCGCATGAACTCTGAAAGATAATCTGTAATAAATCCATAATCATTAGTAAAAGAATCCGGTCTGTATTTTGGAATCTCCCAGCCCGGAATATAACAATGCATACGATCCAGAAATGCAGTATCCGTTCCCATTTCTGGTGGGAATGGAGCAAATAAGCTGGAAGTCTTCAAAAGGGTATCTACACTCTGGTTGATATTTCCTACGAACACCATAGAAGCCTTTGCCTGAATCTCTGCCTTTCCTCGCGAAAATGCTCCAGATGCCATGTATCCTTTCATAATCTGAATACCGTCTTTATCTTTGAACTTAATACCTGCAACCTCATCAAAAGCCACACAGTCCCACATACCTACAAGACCTACCGTATGATTGGACATATTATAAAAAAGATTAGCAACCGTTGTCTGTCCTCCAGCTACCAGAATGCTGTTCGGAGAAATCTGCTCATATATGTAGGATTTACCGGTAGAACGTGGTCCCAATTCACAAAGGTTAAAATTATTCTCTACAAGCGGGATCATACGTGCAATTAAAAGCCATTTTGCTCTCTCACTGAAACTTTCAGGCTCCAAACCAGTCGAACGAAGCAGGATATCCATCCATTCAGCTTTTGTAAATGCTTTTCTTCCATTTCTCACTTCATCCATATCCACATGCGGCATCTGGATTGGTGTCAGCTTACGGATACGGATTGGCTGAGTATTCTTCTTATCTTCTTCAATAAACTCATACTCCATCTGCAGAATACACCAAATACCTCCACAGAGCAGTCTGTCATAATCTTTCACATAATCCGGATGAATTGGAATCCCCTTCACGCCAAGGTTTGAGAATGTCGCTTCATAACGGTCTTCCTTTGTATTCAGCACAACCGTAATTCGGTCAATCACTGTATAACTGCCTCTTTCACGCAAAAGAGAGAGAATCTTTTGTGCCTCATCCGGACGCACATAGTTTTCTCTCAAAATACGCTTTACGTTTTCTACTCCCTCTTCAATGATCTCATCATCATCAGAATTACAGTACTGTCCAAGGAGATATTCCAGTACATAGACTGGAACATTGGCTCCTTCACGGATGGATTTCGTTAAATCCTTCCTTACAATACGACCGTCATAGTATTGACGGAGCTTTTGCTTTATTTCTTCTCGTTTGTCTTCTGTTGTATTTTCCATATGCAAATCGTCCATAAATATACTTTTCTCCTCACAAATCTTGTGTAAAACGCTTGTGTAAATGCTCTCTAAATTCTGATTTACACAAGCAAAAACCTCGATTTTGAGGGCTTTTTTATTCTTTTCAATGATTTCTTGTGTAAATTCTTGTGTAAATATTATTTTTCTTGTTTAACCTGTTCCACCAAAATCCAAGATGACCTCTGCTGATTTTGGGAATCTGTGGTAATAATCCCTTTTCTTCGCATAGTGGCAAGCAAATTTCGTATCTTATCTTCTTTCTGCTTATCTTCCATTACTTCTGGCAATTTATCCCAAAGTAGTGCCCTTATATCTTTTTTCTTTGCTTTTTTGTATTGTTTAAGATATCGCACAATTAAGTCTCTATAGTATTGATCATCGAATGCTTTATTCTTTACATACTGGCTCTTTTCACCGATTGTTTCTGATATAGAAGCTGATAGAAAAATATTAGGTACTTTTCCTTCTATAACCTTTAGCTTTCTCAAGTATTTCACAGCTGCTTTATCGATTTTAATACCCTTTTGTACGCAGTCGATCAAAAATACCGTTTCCAAATCGAAGTCAGGATTTTTAAATAATATCTGCGAATAATTTTCATCAAGAATTTTTCCATATATGCAAACTCTTACCTGTTGCCTATTCGATAAATCATAATCTGGGAGCGGAAAGTATCTTTCTTTTTGAATCCGAAATACTCTTCTTATTCCTGTAGACTGTGAATCGATCATATTCAGTTTCACCATTGTCTCTGCCAACAACTGATTTCTATAAAACGGTGGATTATATCCCGGATTCAATACTGGCTCAATTTTTCCCGGCAAAAAAGATCCTGGATTGGTAAGGATAATCTTATCTTCAAATTCATTTAGATATATTCTTCCACCATACGTATATTCCGAATGAGCAATACAGTTATTTAAAAGCTCTCGAAGAAGCCACATATCATACTGTTTTGTTTCTGTTGGAAATAGTGTTAACTGGTTCGGCATATATCTGTAAGTAAGGTTTCTAATCTTTCCAAACAGTCGCTCACTTAAAGTAATATACGGAATTTTAAAGATTTCGTAATCACTCACTTCATTTTTTGAATCGTACACTCTCCATGATGCTTCAGGAACAGTTTTAAACAAATAATCATAATCTTCATTTCCCAGTAACAACATTGCCGCATTTGTTATTTTACCATTGAGCATCAGCTTCAATTTGGTCAGAAACTGTTCATTTGTCATTCGATCCACTTCTTCGCTGATGTACGATTTATTCATCTTTTTTTTATAATTTTCTCGTGCAAGATTAATAGCATTGGTATCCAGATGTTCTATTTCTGCTTCTGGAACAATCTGCTTCGACCAGTCTTTCTTTTCCTGCCCACGAATTCGATCAAGTTCTTCTACAGATAATGCTCCCAAAGATTCTCCATTGCGTCCATAAAAATGGTCATTCCACCCTGTCGGTGTTGCCGTTGTTGCTGCTGGAATCTGAAACATAATTACACGTTTCTTTTCACCATCTACCACAGGAAATACTTCATAAATTTCTATAAAAGATATTCCACCTGTAGTTCCTACTGATATTTCCTGCTTCAGAGTATCCAAGCCCTTGTTATTTCTATAATCAGAACCAACAATAGCCTTATCCTTATTTCTTACTCCGAAAACCAGCCATCCATGCTGCAATCCTTTTAAATTTGATTCGTTGCTTATTGCAGAAAAATATTGTCCTATTTTATTTTTATCATAGTCCTTTCCTGCCTCTTTAAATTCAACTACTTCCATTTCCCAACTTTTGATCAATTTTTCAAGGATCGTGCAGAGTTCTGAATTGCTAGGCTTATCTTCCATCCATAAATCCATTTTTACATCACCTCTCCAACACTTCATACTGTTTTGCTGTTTCTTTGTTCACAAAATATTTTTCTAATACATTTCTAAAACCCAAAATCATACACGAACGCAATATCAATCATAAATTCATACTGTTGCAAAATATTCTTCTCATCATTTGCATCTGCCAGCACCAGATAATACTTATCACCATACTTGTATTCTCTGGACTTCAATGTAAACTTCTCATGGAATGTTCTCTTCTCCGGTGCATCTTCACGACTATTCGCCACGATCGGTACATCAAAAGATATCTTTTCTCCATCTTCTGTCGCAAAGTATGCCACCAAACTTCTTGCCTTCATAGTATCTGTTACTTTCTCTGTCTGAATAAAATCAAAGTAAGTAATCAGGTTGGTCACCTTTCGATTCACAGAAGTCGGAATCACATCTACATAATCGTAAGCAACCGCTCTAGTATTCGTTGTCAGTTCAATTACCGGAATCAGCATCTCTTGAAGTGATGAACCTCCATGCACATAGTTCTGTCCTCCACCGGCTACCTTAAAAATATCTGCTCCAATCGGTGTGGTCACATATAAATTATTCATATATGCCATCAATCTGGACTTCATTCCCGGTTCGTTTACTTTCCGTGTTGTAAGCAGGAACCGTTTGTTGGAATATACACAGATTTCACGGTCATATGATACTTTGTCAAATTCATGTAGCTTGTCTCTCTTATACAAGAAGCCATGATCTGCTGTAATAAAGAATTTCGGCGCTGATAAATACATTGTTAATCTATGTATCAAGCGATGGATTTCATCTATTGCTTCCTCACAGGCTTTAAAAACTTCATTCTCACTGGCTGCCTTATCTCCACGAGCGTCTACCTGGTTATGATAAATGTATACAATATTTTTTCCCTGCAGTAGTTCACGAAGTCTATCTTGATTTGCGTCAATTAAATCGTCAAATGCCAAAGCTACATTGTTTTCATTCTGCGCTTTTAAAATCTTATCTCTGGAGGCCAGATCACCACAGCTCTGTCCATCTACTGTGATATTCAATTTATCATCTACCTGTAATTCCTTATGTGGCAGAAGGCTTGCCATTCCCACTGATGTTACCGAAGGCAGTCCACTGATCATACACTCTAATTTCGGCGTACACTTTTCATCCAGTTCCAATCGTTCCATCAATTCTTTTGCACATTCATACCGAAAAGCATCAGAAATGATGACGATTACACGTTTGTTTCCTTCGTATGACTTCAGATAATTGCGATAGAAATCTTCCTGACGTTTTAATCCGGTATCTACTATCAAATTATCCGTCAATTCCTGATTCCACTTCGGGGTTACTTTCTGCAGATAAGTGAAGGAATACATATTCTCAATGCGTTCTCTTACCTTAGAAAATCTCTCTGTATCTTCTATGCAGTCATAAGCACTATAAAACCATCTATAATAAGAATCAATCAAATATGTCTGTTTCTGATAATCATCTACTATAGCCTTGATATCACTGGTTACTTCCAGAACAGATACCGCTTTCATCATCTGATAGGCATATTTGATTGCCTGATATTCATTCTTGTATACGTTTCCAAAATGGCAGGACTTTGCAGTTCGCTGTTCTGTAATCTGTGCAAGGTTCATGCCATCAATCTGAGCATCCAGGATCTCGTCGTTCAGCTGATCCAACGCCCAGTCAATTAAAATATGATCCAGTTCTCTGAAAGCATCACAATTTGCAATATCCAGAAGCTGTGCTGACTGATCTTTTGATTTGTCCGCATCCTTTTTCAATTCATCCCGTATTCTGCTCACTACCCGTAACGTCTTGTCCACTTTTTCTGATAATACGTCATAAGCATTCTGATAAAGTACATTGTCCATCAAATTCCGGACAAATACGACTACATCATTCTTCTTTTTCAATATATATGATTTTAAAACAGCTGGTACCGTATCTTTTAACGCTACCGATGCATATGTCAAAAGCATACATGCTGCCAGATCATCTATGTTCGGATTTGCAGACTGGTATCCAAAACACTTCTCACATAATTCCCAGAACTTTTCTAAAAGTCCATTATCCTCTAACGCCTTCATGTATGCTTCGTTGTCATGCAGTAATAACTGTCTGGTAATCTCTTCAAAATTCGGAGTCTTTACATCTGTAAGCACGGCAATAAGACCAATATCAATGGTTTCCACATTGAAATGGTCTATGCCGAGTTCTTTAAACTTCTCAATACGATTCTTATTCTTCCAGAAGTTACTGTACTGTGCCAGATGTTCTTTAAATCGGTTATCAATTCCAATTTCCTGTGACATCTGGGATACCCGGTCCGTGTAGTACGGAACAGAGTAATAATACATATCTGCCAATGGATTCTCCGCATCACCAGGTTTAGGAAATGGTGCGTATACAAGATACTTGTTCTCTGTATCTGATTCATTTAATAACCATTTGGAATAAAACCAGTTCGTACCATCCAGAATATGTAATTTTGCATTGTCCAGTTGCAATTCAGATACCTCGTCTTCGTATTCCCCTTTATCATCAAACCAGAATATAATACGAGTCTCTTCCTTGGAAAATTCAGAATTCAACTGCTCTTGTATATTTTGTAAATCCATCTTTTCACCTTCAAGTTTATTTGTGCCTAATCTCCGCACAGTTTATGATATCTTCAATTTGCTCTCAAGCCAGGAAATGATAATTCCACAATACGGTGTCAAATTTCTTTCCTGTACAAGATTTGCATAAGTGCGTTCCAGCTCACGCATAAATGCATCTTGTGATTTACCTTTGCACTTTCTCATGATTCTATTTTTCTCTGCCATCAAAACATTTTTCCTTGTCTGTGGTAACGAAAGTGCCTGGCAATTCAAGTTCAATCCGGATCTGTTGTTCCGACAATCGCTTCTATCTCCATCAAAACCTTATCTGCTTCTTTGTATTTATTTTCATCCATATACGCATAGAATAAATCCATACGCTGCTTGATATCAGCCGGACGCTCCGATACTTTCATAACCTCCCGTAAGATGGAATTTACATCTCTTCCATAGGTCTGTGCCACCGGCATGTAGATTTCTCCATGATCCAGAATTCGAATCTGCTCTCTTCTAACAGAGTTGATAACTGCCGGAGCGTGGGAGCTGACAATAAACTGGAGCTCCGGAAAAATTGCATGAAGGTCACTCAGAATCGTCTGCTGCCACTGCGGATGCAAATGTAAATCAATTTCATCAATCAGCACAACACCAGGTGTTTTTTCCAGCACCTGATCTCCCAGCGTAGAATTTAATACTGCCATACGATAGGCAATGTCACCGATCATACTGAGAGTATTCTTATATCCTTCGCTCATCTCATCCATTGCAAATTTCTGTGCATCGCCATTCGCAGTTTCAAATTCCAGTACCCGTCTATGGGTATCAAGATCAAAGAAAAGGGTGGCATTTCGTGCACCGCTGATTCTCTCAAAGCTTCTGCAGATTGCTTTTTCGACTGTTTTCAAAAGTAATGGTCTTTCCAGTATGCCTGTCTTCTGCTGTTCCTGAAGACTTTTTAGTGTCTGCATCTGGAACCAGTTTAGCATCAACTTTTCATTTGACTCGGCTGCCACACAATCCACGTAGCCGACCTGACGTTTAAACTCCGTTAAAGATTTCAGATTTCTCTTTTCTTTCTTCTGTGCATATAAACGTCCAGTTCCGTAGTACGATATCAGCGGAAGCACCAGTGACTTATCTCCTGTCATGATCTGATTCTGTGCTTTCTTCGCAAGAGCTGTCAATTCACCTGCATCTTTGATAGTAGTCTTGCCACTTTCAGAGTTCAAAGAACGAATCCATTTAACATTTCGCTGAGCCAGGCAATCACCAATACTCTCAATACTTACTGGAAACTGGTGCTGCGGATCAATCGTTCCGTTTAAATCATGGAACTCATATCTGGCATCATCCTTTAAAATACTTCTACTAACACCACCATCTATCCCCAATAGAAATGTACTGACTGAGACAGCCACTGCATCCAATATTGCAGTCTTTCCTGCTCCATTCTTACCAACTACCAATGTGATATAATCATCAAAATCAATCTCAGCCTCTTTGAAACATCTGTAATTGGAAATCTTGATATTTTTTAATTTCAATTATCTGTCACCTCCATTCCTTCTTATTTAATTTTAGCCAAAAGATCCACTTTTAATGCTTTCTTTCCTTCCTGTGCCACTTCTACATCTTGGAATTTCTCGTAATTTACTTTTACTCCATCATCCAGATCAATCTCGATTCTTTTGTTGGCAATATGAGCAATGGCCTCATCATAAATCTTCATTTCTGCAAGCTGTTTTGTATATTTCGTCACTGCTTTTGTTGCCTTCGATTTTTCGGAAGCTGAGGTTGCATTGTCAATGGTATACTGAGCACTCTGCATCGCTGTTTCTACATATTTCTGTGCGCGGTGCAAATAGTCTGTTCTTACACGTCCAACAGTGTCTGCATCATAACGGTGCATGTAGATCAGTGCCTTAAATCCATTTTGTTTTCCACTGTCGAAGAGCCAGTAAATTGGTCTCTTCTGATATACTTTCAGATGGTCTGTATAAAAGTCTTTTAGAAAATAGTTACGGATGACTTCTCTGGAAGTATCACCCCTATTGCCTAATGCATTTGCAATAAAATCAAGGTTTTTTTCTAAGGTGTCGGAGCCGTAGACAGTTTTGACAAATTCTACAAAACGTCCAACAATATCATCTGAGAAATATTCTTCATCAGTGATTGGAATGCAGTTATCGTCATCCGGAAGAAATGTCTTATACTTACTACTGTCACATTCACCGCCGGCATAGATCAGCCCTTTTTCATCTAAAGAATAACGACCAAACATGCAGCCCACAACATAGGAAATGAAAGAACGAATATCCCGTCCCAAATCTGCCTTACGAACTGTGACATCTTTATCCTCTACTTCTGGTGTTAACTCATTCTGCAAACCATAAATGTCGATAAATATACGGTTCAGTTCTTCTTCGTTGTTTTTCAACTGATTGAAACGTTCATCGCATTCAGTCTTCCACTGCTCAAAGGCTTCAGAGACAGTGGAAACAGAACAGATGAGAGGATGCTGCTTGAAGTCCCAAGAGGTTTCAAAGGAGTCCCAGTCTCGTTTTGAATTAGAAATACACTTATCTGCCATCTCCTCAATTGTATGACGTTTTTCCTCTAAAATACATAATGGAATAGATCCAATATTGCCAGGTTGGTACGAAATACTCGGGTTAAGAACATTGAGAATGTAGTCTGTCACTGAAGAACATAACAGTGCCTCTATATATGAAATATCTTTGGTAGCAGCATATAAGCCACATCCGACCGCATCACATAAAAAACCTTTTTCAAAATATCTTGACGAAAATTTACTTGACGATAAAAACGTCCATGTTATCCCTTCTCTAAATATGAAATCCAAATTATAATTGTGTGAACGAATTCTCCCTGTTTTTTCGTCCTTGAAATTTCTAATTTCAAGTCCATCGTTTTCCCAGTTCACAACATAATCCCTATTCCCATACCACTTTCTAAACTCTCCGCCCTTGTTATATGGAAAGAATTTCTTTTTACTCAACTGTGCTTCATCTCTGTTTTTTATATTAAATCCAATTCTGTCAAGTGCAACTTCGTGCCACAATCTTAGAAAGCGATCATTACTTGCTGTTGCCATTCCTAAGCGTGCTTGTGCAAGATCTGATATTGCTTGATTATGAAAACACTCAATAAATCTACTGCTTACCCAGTAAGCAATAGGAGTTCCAGGAATATCGAAATATCTATCTTGATTTGATAGAAAATATCCTGTTCCATCAAAAAACCATATTTCTTTGGTATCAACAGAATCTACAGCTCCTTGTTTTCTAAAGAGTCGGCGGTATGTGCCAGTGTATTTTGCATAATTTCCATTTTTGATTACAAAAGAAGTCGTACCAAAGTCAGAGCCAAAAACACCCCTTCCTAAATGAAGCATATTAACAAATGTATTTTGTGATAGCAAACTTCTTCGCAATTCTTCATAGCTTGATAAAAACATCCATACCGGAATGTTAATCATTGCCATATGCCCATTTAAATTACACATAGTTAAAGTTTTTTCCATGCATACCGTGCTCATATCACCTTTGCTATCAGGATAATTCTTCTTTACAAAATCAGACAACTTTGCGCTCATACCGCCATTTCCCATATACGGCGGATTTGTCACCACTGCATCATACTTTTGTCCCAGATTCTTCGCTACTCTTACCAGTTTTCGTAAAATTTTCTGTGTTTCTTCACTTCCTACACTTTCAAATGAAATCTGTCCATCTGTTCCTAAATCTTCTACAAATTTTTCCAGTACATTCCAGTCACAGGTATCTACATTCAAAATAGAACCATATTCTCTGGCATCTATAAAGGTATCCAGTAATCCTTCCATCTGCATCGTTGCCAGATTTCGTTCCATCTCGCTTAAATGTGTACCGAAAAATTTCAGATGACTCCGGTTAATCCCATTACTCTCTATAATCGCATACACTTTCGGTTCCGTTTTCCCATCTCTTCCACGCAGGAATCGTCGGTTATATCCACGACCTTTCATCATAACTGCAAAGTATGCGAGCTGATATGCCCTCTGGTCGATATCCAGTCCATGAATATTATGTTCTACGATTTCAAATGCCGCTTCTCTCTTGTCATATCCAGCACTTTCATAGATATCCATCAATACATCGAACATTGCAATTAGTATATGACCACTTCCCATACACGGATCAATACAAGTAATATCTGTTGGTTTTAGATCTTTGTATGTGGTACGTATTTCTGCCAGTTTCACATTGACTGCTTCTTCCTGCTCTGCTTCTGGAAGGTAGTATTTCCATCCGAATTTTTCAGCAACTGTCTTTTCATCTGTGCTTGGATCTACTGCCCGTAAGTGTTCAATCCAGATTCTTCCCACTGAGTTTTCAACCATATAACGCACAATCCAGTCTGGTGTAAAAAGCTGGGTTGCCGCCGGAATTCGTTCTTTCGTGATCTTTACATTCTTTTTCAATTTTGCAAAGGTATCATCTTTCAATTCTGTGTTGTAATACTGGTACAGCCATCCAATAATCTCTACCTGTCCGGTTGGATTGCCTTCTTCATCCAGTGTGGATACATTAAAGTCTGTTTCCGGGATACCTGTCTCCGGATTCACCAGCATATAAATCACATCATCTTTATTGGTGTAAGAAATACCAAACAGCAATTCCATATAGTCTGAATCTGCTTCAAACAGTCCTGGCAGGATATCATGTAGCTGATGGCACTGTTTCAAGAATAATTTACCGTACATTTTATCGGTATCTTCTGATGTACCACTCATTTTCCAATTGATGATTTCTTCTTTTTCCTGTGCTGTCAGGTCTAAATCTACATCTGGTGCCTGTGTCACAAGATCCGGTTCCATTTTCCCCTCTTTTTCAGAAGAAAGCACACGAACTCTGTTTGGAAGATAGTCATTTACTTCCATAAAACGGATAGCACAGATTCTGTTGAACCAGGTATACGCCACTTCCTCTACAACTGCTTCAAAACCACGAGACTCAATTTGAGATACCAGTCGTCTTCTCTGTTCACACTGTCTTTTATTCAATGTTACTTCTGTTCCTGC
The DNA here is from genome assembly GCA_003148945.1 of Murimonas intestini. Taxonomy (GTDB): domain Bacteria; phylum Bacillota; class Clostridia; order Lachnospirales; family Lachnospiraceae; genus Murimonas; species Murimonas intestini. Next base: position 278,235 of record QGGY01000008.1, read on the forward strand.
AACCGTCTGATATACTTCAAAGTCCGCTCCCTTAGTGATTGGTTCACTACAGGATTTCTCTGTGATACCAAGCATACCTGCTTTATCTGTAACCGAATCGATCAATTTTTTTCTTGCTTCTATGGCAAATTTCTTTATCGCATTCTTGTTCATGTACTATTTCCTCCCACTGGAATGTTTAACTCAATGTAATAATTGTATTTTCATCCAGCTCGTTTAATAATTTTTTCTTCAGCTCTGCCAGGAACTTGTCAATATCCTGCTCGTTTTCAATCGAATAGATTCTCGCACCAGCTACGTTACTAATGGATACATTCTTGCGTTTCTTTGGCTTCGGCTGAACTGGCGGTGTTACCGGCTTCGGTGGTTCCGTATGGCCGCCGCCTGTCGGTGGTGTTACCAGAGGTACAGGCTGTACCGGTTTCGGACGATGTGCTTCTTCATATTCTGTAATCTCATCCATACAACGAAGCTTCAATGTATCACTTTCCAGTCTGATATTTTTTACTGCTGCAATCTCATGGGATGTATCCAGTTTCTGCTTCAGTTCTGCAAAAGCATTTACGAACTTGTCCCTAAATACAGATGCAAATTCTTTCTCATCTAACGTATATAATACTTTTTCCAGATCATCATCCACAATCGGTCGCATCTCTTCTGCTTCTTTTTCCAGTAAGGCTCCATACTGCTGTACGAACTTCATGGACATATCCGGCAGTTTCTGAATCTGTCCAAATGGATTCTTTGCCGTCACAATGGCTTCCATCTGAGCCACGTTGTCAATGATCCCCTGTTCCCGAACATAGGTCTTGCTGTTTTCAAACATCTGGATCTGTTCCAGTGCTTTTTCAAAGATTTTTTTCTGACCACCTTTGAAGAAATCAAATACCGGTGCAGTATTGTCTGCATCATCTAAAAGATCATCTCGCTTTTTATCTACTGTTTTAAAGAACTCGACCGGCTCTTTGATAGAGAGAAGTTCTTTCAGATTCTTCTTCGCCTCTTCCATCAAGGATTTACATGGCAGCTTTGGATTTACACGATATTCAATCATGATTTCATTGAAAATATCCAGCTTATCCTGAGCTTTATTCTTAAAGTTTCTCATAATTGTATCGTCATCATCACTGGATACAGAGAATCCAAAATAATCCTTCAATACTTCTTTTGCCGAACGGATCTGTCCGTCTGTCGCTCTTTCCCTGATATCAATCAGCAGTTTTTCTACAAATTCACGTTTTGTCAGATAGCGTACCAGTTCATCTTTTGTATTAGACAGCATGGATAGGCTCTGACTGTTATATGTCAGGGATACCCGTCCCATCTTAAATAGCATGGCAACTAGCCACTGCACGTCTTTCGGATCAAAGCCATACGGAGCTGCCCCGAATTTATCCTGTAGGGATTTCAGGGATGTTTTCATATGTCTTGCATTGTTAAGACCGATTACCTGAATCACTTCTTCCAGTGCCAGTTTATTCGGTGTGGTATCACTGGTTCCAAGGAAAGAAACCTGTCCGTCGTTGCCATTGAATACTGCAGCAATATCAGAAAGTTCCGGAGCTGTCTCCATGTAGGTCAGCTTGTTATACTGCATTGCTACTAACTTTCCAAGTGCCTCATTGATACGGCTTGCCGGTTCTTTTGCTAAAATGTTTGCTTTATCTCCATTCACATAGATATCCGCATGTTTCAGGGCATCTTCGATAAAAATACGGATGCGGTCCTTCTTTTCAATACGTTCATCTTCTTTTGCACGACGAATACTGTCAAAGCTTCCTCTTGCACCGGAAGCATTTTTATTCAGGAACTTATAAATCTTGATAGATTCTGTGATTTCATCCAGGAAGGTACTGTCGTTAGGCAGTTTCACAATCACACTATGTTCCTGTGCGGAAAGCATACGCAGGGCAGAATCCGGATAATCTTCTCCATATGGTGTAATTATCGATACTCCAATATCATTAGACTGAATTCCCTTGAAATACCGATCATCTACTTTCTGGTTAAATGGGAATAAATAACGGCTGCTATAACGATATTTCTTGTCTGTAAAGATTTCCTCGAAGATTACTGTGGATGCCTCTCCGATAATCTCTCCCATTTCTACAGATTCGTTATTGATGGCATTATTGATTTCCTGCTCTTCATTTGTCAGGAAGATATAGATTTCTCCATTCTTCTGTACCAATGTCTCTCGAATCAGTTTCTTTAAAGATTCTTCAATCTTTCCACGAATTACGATACGGTCATCGTCAATATTGGAGATCATCAGTGTGGTAAGGTTATCTACATTTGCCTTGATCTCTTTGACGTATTTAATCATAAACAGCACTTTCAGCAGTTCTACATCGAACTCATCCAGTCTGCTATTGTCCTCTGCATCCGTAATGACCTGGCTGTGCTGATGGTCAATGAATTTATGCAGCGGATCATAGAAATAGCTGAATGGTACCAGCACACCTTCCTGGCTGTCTTTTAATCGAATCGCAGACTCTTGGAATAGTGCCAACATAGAACGGGACTGATCGGATAAATGCTTTCCACTGGCTCCATGAGTACGCACGGCTGTCAGTACCTGTCCAAGTAAATTGAACTGGTATGGAATAAACGGATAGCAATCAGCAAAATCTGTCTTGTCTGTATATAATTTCTTATCTGCAGTATCTGCCGTAAATGTGATCAGATTCTTGATAATGGATTCTTTCTGCTCATATAACAGCTTCAATGCAGACTCCGCAATCTCATTCTTCTCCAGAATACGTTTACGGATAACTTCATCTACATTGGATGCAGACAGAGATAATCTGGTATCAAAACGTCCCTGAATCTTTGAGAAGTCATTTCCTTTTGTCTTTGTAATAGAATCAATATCTTCCTGACTGGTAACGATAACCCATGCTTTTCCTCTGCAGGCAGTTCCCAGGTCTTCTACAATAGTCTGCAAATTCAGCATTAACTGGGTATCATCAGCAATATACTGTCCAATCTCATCCACCAGGAAAATGACATGGTGGTTCGGTCCTTTTTTCTCACAATATTCTTTTACCAGAGATACGAATTTTTCAATACTGAGATCATAGCTTACTTTTGCATTTTTACACCAGTTACGAGCCGCTTCCTCACTCATAAAGTCCATCGCTACAATGGTTTTTACGATTTTATCCTGAATAACTGCAAAGGCCTGTCTCTTTTTCTCCCATGGTGCACCTGCAATCTCTTCAAATTTCTCTTTGAATTCCTCAAATCTATCTTCATTGTCAAGTTGACGCTCAAATTCTGCAAGATACGGAATTGAGCCACAGTATCCCTGCATTTCATTGAATACCTTCATGAATACTTCCACGATGGCTTCTTTCCCTGAGCCAACTTTTGCAGATCCCTTGGAATCAATATTAAAGAGCATGACATCAGAAGAAATGGTTCCTGAATTGGTCATCTTGGCAATCAGCATTGGATCTTCAACTTTTTTGCCATCTGTAAAGTATTCGATCGCTCTCTTTCCTTCCACCACACTGTTTTTTAACAGGTAAGAAAGAATCTTTAAGAAGTGAGATTTACCACTTCCAAAGAAACCGGAGATCCAGACACCCATTTTGTCAGTATTGTTATGAATCCCTTTTTCGTAGTTATCGAAAAAATCACGGAAATGCTTTAACAGTTCTTTTGTTACCACATATTCGTCCAATTCCTGATATACATTTTCTTCATCAGACTGACCGACTTTAATTACGCCCTTAATATCACGATCAATCTGTTTTTCAAACATCTCTTTAATCTGCATTTTTCTTCTCCTTTGTTTTACACAAGCCGGAATGCCCGGTAATAATTTCTGGAATCCATCGTTCCAAATAATTTCAGATCCTGTCCACTGTATTCTCCAGGATAAAACATCACAACCGGTACACTGTCCAGCACCTGATGTAAATTATTCAAAATATTATGGCTTGCAATGATTGGATGGCATTTTCCTACTCCTGTCAGAAAAATCACGCTGTCGGTCAGATCTTCCTGCAAGATCTTTGAAATAATAAGGTTTAGTTCGTTCGTCTCATCCAGTCCCAATGTTTCTACCAAGCTGTCGGCCATATCAAAAAAGCCATTATCCTTTTCCAGATCAAAGAAGGCTTCCAGATATCCTTCTTCCTCTAATACCTGAATCATCGTATGAAATAGGTCAACTTCTATAATTTTAAAGTCTTTATTGCCGTTGTTGATTCGGCCTTTTAAATATGCGATATGAGTACGCACTTCCAGTTCTGCTCTCGGATCATAATCAAACACATAATATCCAACTTCATTTCCAAGTCCCTTATTCTCACGGAAAGACTTTTCAGATATCTTATCTTCAATCCGGTTCAGTCTTTCTTCCAAACTCAATCCAGCCATCCTTAGACTCCCTTCACAGCCTTCAAGTATTCTCCAAGTCCATTTACAGTCAGTAATTCTTCTGTACGATAATCAATATGAATTGGCTTGATCGTTCTCGGCTTTGCACTGCTTTCCAGTAATCCAGCCTCAAACATCATTCTTGTGAAGCACTGTTTCAACTTCCGTACTGCAGTATCTGTCCAGCCTGCAACTACATCACTCTGCATTACCTTATCTGCAAAAAAGACATTCAGATCCCTGTCTGTGATCTCTTTTTCACCTAATCGAATCTTCTCGTCATATACTTCATGTAAAAATTCAAAAAATAATCTGCTGTCCATCAGAACTGCAATCAGATTCAGAATCTTTGCAGTTTCCACATCACAAGTGATAAATTCCTGCAATACTGCCTCCGGCAAAGCGGATACCCTTCTGTAGGTTCCATTCAACACTTCGTAGGCACGATATTCAGCTTTCACCTGATAGATATTTTCCTCCCAGGCAATCTTTCGGATATCTGTCTTGCTAAACCCTTCCAGGATATACCCTGCTGTTTTTCTGGACTCCTGCAGCCAGAATAATTTTGATGTAAGTCCTGCACTATATTCCATTACTGTCCACCATCCTTTGTTTCTTTTTCATAATGGACAATATCTCCGAAATCACAATCTAACTTCTCGCAGATCTTCTCCAGAACCTTCATGGAAACCAGCTTGCCATTCGTCATTTTTGCCACGGTACTGCTGCTGATTCCCACTTGGTTCATTATATCCACTTTCTTCATGTTTTTATCGATTAATAGCTTCCATAATCCATTGTATGATACTGCCATATGTATTCCCTCTTCGTTATACAAAACTTATGGTTTTCCTGTATTTTGAAAGTATGTTATTCATTTTCGTTCTTATACTCTCAATCCATATTATTGTATCATACTGTATGTTTTTCTTCAATGATAAATGCAAATGGAAACTTCGACTTTACGAACGATTCATTTGAAAAATCTAACGGTGTTACATGAGATCTTCTCCTATTCTTCCAAATACATTTTTAATGCATTGTAGCAGTTCAGTGTCCAATGTCATTTAGTTAACCAGCAATCAAACAATCAAAGTGATATAGGTGCTGATTTTATGGTTTTATATCAGGCTTTTTTACAAGGAGGAACGTGCTGCCAGACAAAACTATGTTTTTTGAACATCATAAATAAGTGTCTTCGACACTTCAGCTCCCCTGCCCCTCAATCTTGAGGGGTGGGCTTGCTTTTTTCTTCTATCTGATTCATAATTATCTCATGA
>QGGY01000009.1 GCA_003148945.1 Murimonas intestini
TAGCCATTGTGACTATATGTCACCAAATGATTATGAAGAACTGTATCGTGAGCTTCAACAAGACGATTTGCAGTTTGCAAGTTGAGATGAGGAAAACCTCATTTTAACGTGTACTAAATCTTGACATAGGACCATTCCGGCCGCTTTTTGCGGTTCGAGCGGGGCACGGAGCCTTAGATTTTCACTCCGCAGCGGTTCGGACAGAACAACGAACCCCACCGCTCCCCTTCCTGACGGCTCACTACCTTTCACACAAAGCGTCCTGTTACTCCATTAAACAACAATATCCCACATGGAGCCTTACCGCAATACATGATAAAATGTCATAGTCAGTTATAATTACAACCACTACGGGAGGGGATTTTTTGAGAAGAAAGCCTTTTATGCTGAGTTGGGAGAGATTCAGCAGGAATTTATCGATCCGGCAGAAGATGATCGTTTCGCTTGCATTGTGCGTCATTATACCTATTATTCTGCTGGGAATCATTACCACCACCAGGGTGCTGCGGCTGAGTGAACAGAACCAGTATGAGGTGCAGATCAACCAGCTGACTAAGTCAGGAAAAGATATTGAGAGCCTGTATGAGAATATTATACAGGAGGCTGCCACTCTTGCAGGAGATGGGGCTGTTAAGGCTATTGTGGCGGGGGATGCCTCGGTGATGGATTATAAGAATGCTGCAAAGAGGATGCTGGACGCGAGTGAGCGGATTGATTACTGCAGCGCCATCGCGCTCAGCAAAGGCGGTGAAGTATTGTTCCAGAGAGGGCGGCTGTATATGGATGAAAGGGAGGATGCCAGATATACAGCCCGGATAGAAGATAACAGGACGCCGTATCTGTGGGCGGCTGAACATCCTGTCACCTTTAAGAGAGGGATCAATATTACTAATATGAATCAGATATCATATTATACCACCATCATGAAGGAGCTCACTCTGCAGAATGAGGGAGTGCTGAGCATACATTTGAGCGCGCTGGATTTTATCAGGCAGTTTGTTCCTTACCAGGATGATGACATGATGGAAAATGTATTTGTATTTGACAGGGATGGGAATACGCTGGTGTCTAATACAAAAAATGAAGAGGCGGAGAGGCTGTGCTGGCAGGAATTTGAAAATGAGCAGAACAGGGCAGAGGCAGGATACTTTCCGGTAAAGACGGGGAGCGGAGTATATATTGTGCTGTATACAAAGTGCGGATCCAGCGGCTGGTATCTGTTTCAGATGGAAAAGAAGATATCACTGTACAGTACGCAGATCCTTTTTATTGTGATAGCTGTCCTGCTGTGCGTTGTTTTTGGGATCGTATATGGGATGATACAGAACAGGACTATCATAAAGCCGCTGCATCATCTGTCAAAGAGGATTGATGCTGTAAAGAGCGGCGTGCTGGAGAAAAAGGACTATGAGGTAGCCCAGGACGAGATAGGAAATGTGGAAAAGGGCTTTGAAGATATGGTGGTTCACATTGACCATTTGATCAATCAGGTGTATGTGCAGACGATTAAGACTCAGGACGCTGAGAGGGAAATGCTTCTGACTAAGATGAACCCGCATTTTCTTTATAATTCCCTGGATTCTATTCACTGGCTGGCTATCAGGAATAAAGATTATGAGGTGAGTGAGCAGCTGGAAGCGCTGGCTGATGTATACCGCCACATCTTAAGGTTTGGTGAGGGGATGATCACTGTAAGGGATGAGATGGAATTTATTGACAACTATCTCTTTCTTCTTGAATTTCAGGTTGGGGACAGGATAGAATTTATTAGGGATATACCGGAAGAACTGCATGACTGTCTGATTCCCAAGCTGATCATCCAGCCGCTGCTGGAAAATACGGTGCAGCATGGGCTGAAGGATGTCTCAGGGGACGGCAGGGTCAAGCTGCGTATGAGGAGAAGGGGAGATATGCTGATCATCAGCGTGCTGGATAATGGGGCAGGATGCGATGCAGAACAGGTTATGAGAACTATAAAGGAGAAGGACGGCAGGGAAGCCTTTGCACTCAGAAATATTGATGAGAGGATACGGCTGAGATGCCAGGATGGATACGGACTGAAGATTTACAGCAGACGTGGCTGGGGAACCATTGTGACGGTTACAGTAAAGTGGGAGGCAAAAAACAATGAAAATGGTGGTCGTAGACGATAACAGACAGATACGGGAGGGGATCCATTTTGGGATTGAGTGGGAGAGGTATGGAATAAGTGAGATACAGGAATTTGCCGACGGCTCGGAATGCCTGAAAGCTTTAGATGATTTTGAACCTGATATTATAATTGCTGATATCAGGATGCCCAACATAGATGGGCTGAAGCTGCTGGAGGAGGTCAGGAAACGGACGGATAACTGCAGATATATCCTACTGAGTGCTTATTCAGATTTTTCCTATGCCCAGCAGGCTATCCGCCTGGGGGCAAATGATTACATACTAAAGCCTGTGAAACCGGAAAAGCTGGTGGAGGTTGTGATGAAAAACGCAAGAGAGCTTCTTGCGGAAAAGACAGAGAAGGAGTCCTATTATGATATGTTTGAGCGGAGCTTCCTGCATTCTCTGGAAAATGGAGGTGAGCTGGAAAAAACAGAAAAAGTGAAACAATTCCTGGAATCCAGATACAGGCTGTCACTTCCTGATAATTGTATCTTTTTAGCTGTACTGCGGGCAGAGCAGGCAGATGGAAAATTGCCGAAAAAGCCGCTGCAGGCAGATGTCAGCGAACAGATAAGAGCGGCGCTGAAGGAGGAAGGGGCTTTCTTTGTGATGGGCCCCCAGCGCTTTCTGCTGGTCCTCAGAGGGGAGCGTTCACAGCTCATGAGTCTTAGCTGCCAGTACAGGCTCAAAAATATAATAGGAAAGCTTAACGGGGAGCTGGCCGGACAGAATCTGGCTGTGACAGCAGGAATCTCGGACTCCAGGGGAATGAATGAGCTGAAGGCTGCATATGAACGTGCCATTGTGGCGCTGGAGCAGACGTATTATGGCGAGAGCGGAGACTGCGTGCTGTTTATGCAGAATATGGAGGGGGAAAGAGAGAGTTTTCCGGAAGCCTTTCAGAAGGAGCTTATTGAGGGGATCACAAAGAGTATTCTCAGATCGGATGAGGACGGGCTGCGCAGTATTATGGCCAGATTAAAGGAGACAGGAATAGAACACAAATATCCCCATATGGAGATGACTGCCTTTTTAAAAAGGCTCTACCTGCAGATCGTGCGCCGGACAGAGCTGGATAATGACCCGGATTTTGAGAAAAATGTGATTGAAAATGCCCTGCATTTTGGAACATCTCTTAAAGAATTAGAGGACTATCTTATTCAATTTGCAGTCAGAAAGCCGGAGAGGATACCAAGGGAAGGCTTTTCTGCTATGATTAAGAACATTTGTGATTATATGGATGCGCATTTTAGTGAGCAGATAAGTGTAGAGTCTGTAGGGGAGGCTTTTAACAGGACACCTAACTATATTTCATCTAAATTTAAAAGGGAGGTAGGTAAGAGCTTTACGGATTATCTCATTGAGCTGAGGATCCAGAAAGCAGTTTCTATGCTGAAATATTCCGATATACCCATCAGTGAGATCGCAGAGAAAGTGGGATTTAGCAGCTATGCATACTTCTCCAGGACATTCAGAAAGCATACGGGAAAGAACGCCGGGGTTTACAGGAATGGGCAGGAACCGAAGTAATTAATTGTTGCATGTTTTTGTAGAATTTTATCATAAGGGTTAATAAATGTGGCTGGTATAATAAAGACATCTTACAATTAATCACAGAAACAGGAGGACTAAGAGATGAAAAAGAAATTACTGGCAGCTGTTATGGCGGGAACGCTTGCACTTTCTATGATGGGATGTGCCGGCAAAACGGAAACAGAAGCAGGAAAGACAGAAGAGAAGACAGAGGCAAACACTGAAGCAGCCCAGGGAAAGCTGGAGAAGACAGATACAGTAAAGGTAGCTGCATCCTCTGGTGAAAAGCAGGATCTTGTTATTATGATAACTAATCCGGGCGATGTTAATAATGAAGTGGAGCAGAGGCTGATTGAAAAACTGGGTGACAAGTACAATATTATAACTAAAACGTGGGATTCCGCATCTGTAGAGCAGACAGTTAAGACAGCAGCAGCGGCAGATGAGCAGATTGACCTTGTACAGTACTGGCCCAACCAGATGAACAGCTTTACAGAGGTTGGACTTGCCACAGATCTGACACCATATATGGATGATGAGTGGAAAGCCACATTTAACGAAGGTGTTCTGGATATCGGAACTTATGATGAAAAGCTCTATAATGTTGCATACAAAACTGTATACCCGGCTATGCTGGTAGACCTGGAAGTGACAAGGGCCGCGGGAATCAAGGATGAAGAAATAAAAGACCAGATGACCTGGGAAGAATTCTGTGAGCTCTGCAGGAAGATCCAGGAAAACACAGATATGTCCGGAGCCGGGATTCCTGATACATATGCATGCTGGCTGACAAGAAACGCTGTGATGCAGGTCTGGGATACTGATGAAGAGCTGGATAAATGGAATGCAGGTGAAGTATCCTTTAAGGATGAGCATATTGTCAAGGCATTTGACATGGTAAAGGATGTGTTTGAAGAGGGACTGTTCTATCCGGGCGAAGGCGCTCTGGCAGTGACTCAGGACCAGCTCTATGGAGCGATCTCAGCACACAAGATAGGTTTTATCTTTGAGCCGACAACAGCTGTTAAGACAACGATCGACAACTCAGGCCTGAAGGAATATAAAGTATGTGATTTCCCGGCTATGGGAAATAATCCCACAAATCCGCTCCTGGGAGGCTGTGACGGATATTTCATCCCTACATGTGCAAAGAACACAGAGGGGGCTATCGAAGCAATGAAATATCTCACAGGAGAAGAGATCATGACACTCCGTGCAGAAGGCGGACAGGTACCGTGCGCTAAGATCGCATCAGGAGCTAATGTGGATGAGGCATTTATGGAATCTATCTCAAGATGCTCAGACCAGATCTATCCCACAGAGATAATCAACGTAGGTGCGGAATTATCTGATTACCTGCAGAACCAGATGCCTGCAAATTATATCTACAATGGAGAGGCGTCATTAGACGAACTGGAAGAGATGAGAGAAGCAGCAGTCAGCAAATAAGTTACAGTACTAAAGGCACTTACTGCCTCAAAATAATTGTGATTTGTTTTGAGGCAGTATTTTTTTCGGCTTTTTTAGAGGAGGAGATGGATTTGACAGCGAAAGCAATGACAGTAAATGTAAATAAAAAGAAAAAAATCAGCAGTACCAGGAAGCTCCAGCTGATCGGGGGGCTGTTTGGCCTGCCCGCAATTGTGATAGTGACATTTGCAACAATCATACCAGTTATCTGGAATGTGGTGCTCAGCTTCTGCAACTGGGATGGCGTGTCTGCAATGAGCTTCAATGGGATAGCAAATTTTACGAAGATCTTTGCAGACAGAGCCAGCATGAAAGCGATCGGATACTCCCTGATCATCGCACTGGTGGCAACAGCCACGGCAATGGTGCTGGGAGTGGGGCTCTCTCTGCTCATCTATAAAGTGACTAAGCTGGAGGGAGCAATCTACAGGTTTGTATTCTACAGCCCTGTAATGCTCCCGCTGTCAGTCGTAGGGCTTCTTTTCACTCTTGTTCTGGCTACTGATGAGGGGCTTCTGAATAATATACTTGGTTTGATCGGTCTTAAGAATCTGCAGAATGCATGGCTTGCCAAAAAGGGAATGGTACTTGTGGTCATAGGCCTTGTGCAGGGGTGGAGGAGCAGCGGAACAGTCATGATGCTGGTATACACGGGAATCATAGGGCTTCCGGCTGACCTGTTTGAGTCTTCTAAGCTGGATGGAGCCACATATGGCCAGGAAGTTCGCCATATCATCCTGCCGCTGGTAAAGCCGACGATCCAGCTGGCCCTTTCCATGTGCGTTATGAGTGCATTCAAAACATATGATATTGTATTTTCCATGACTGGAGGAGGTCCGGGGGATATCTCTAAAACAGCTCCGCTGAAGATCATTGAGCAGGCATTTATGTTCAATAAATATGGACTGGCGGCGGCAAACAGCGTAATCTATGCCATAATCGTCATCATTATCCTGGCAGTACTGAGAAAAGGAGTAGGAGGAGACAAGTATGAGTACTAATACAGCGGCAGTATACAGTGTACAGAAGAAAAAAGTAAAGGTCTTCCCGATCGCATGCAGGGTGATATTAATATCTCTCATCCTGATCTGGATCTATCCGGTCCTGTTCTCACTGCAGACATCTTTTAAGACACTTGATGAATTTTTTGCAAATATATGGGCGCTGCCCCATACGATCGGGCTTGACAATTTTGCAAAGGCTTTTACGAAGGGACACATCGGAGAATATTTTATCAACAGTGTAGTGATAGCTGTAGTTTCACTTGTAAGTATAGAAGTAATCTCAGTTATGGCAGCGTATTCACTGGCAAGACTCCGCATCCCGCATACAGGGGCAATCATTATGCTCTGCTTTGCCATCCAGCTGCTCCCCACCGAGACAATTATTATCCCGCTCTATATGATGATGTCAAAGCTGGGCCTGCTGGGAGCCAGGTATCTTCCGATCATCCTGGCTTATGTGGGATGGTCCGTACCGGGGACGACGGTGATCCTGAAGAATTTCTTTGACACGATACCAAAGGAGCTGCTGGAGGCTGCCAGGATCGACGGCTCAGGGGAGATCCGCAATCTGTTTAAGATCGTCCTTCCGCTGATGAAGGGCGCTCTGTCCACATGTATCGTCATGAACTTTACATTTGTGTGGGGGGAACTGATGTGGGCAAAGACGGCAACACTTACTACTGTAAAGGGACTGCCCCTGACAGTAGGACTTATGAATTTTAAAGGGGAATTTGGAACTGACTGGCCGCTCATGTGCGCAGCTATCTGTATGATAGTGATTCCGCTTTACCTTGTATTTTTATTCCTGCAGAAGTACTTTGTATCTTCACTGACTGCCGGAAGCGTGAAAGGATAGGGACAGTATGATGATGGAAGTACACAGCCTGAAGATAAATCATATTACAAATCCGCTGGGATATCTGTATAAAACACTGACTGCATCATACATCACAGAGTGTGACACAGGATGCAGACAGGACAGCGCAAGAATTATGGTGGCAGAGGATGAAGCATTTGAAAGAATAGTATTTGATACAGGAAGGCAGAAGGAAGTATCAGGGCTGGGCACAAGGCTGCAGTTCATGTTAAGACCCAGGACACGGTATTACTGGAATGTAACAGTCTGGGATGAAAACGGTAATTCTGCAAGAAGCCTGCCCGCATGGTTTGAGACAGGGCTGATGGAGGGAGGATTTTCAGGAAACTGGATAGCCCCTTCCTTTGACAGCTCCATACAGCCTGTCTTTATCAGGAAATTTACTCTGGACCGTCCATGCGCAGATGCCCGCCTGTACATGACATGTCTGGGAGTTTATGAGGCATATTTAAATGGGGTGAGGGTAGGCGATGAAGTACTTGCCCCGGGCCTCACATGCTATGAGAGCTATATTCAGTACCAGACTTATGATATAAGCGGGATACTGCAGGAAGGGGAAAATATTCTGGAAGTAGCGGCCGGTGACGGGTGGTATAAGGGATTATACGGGTACAGGCAGAACGCTGACTACAGAAAAGGAAAGGAATTTGGACTGCTGGCAGATCTGTATGCAGACGGTGAGCTTGTAATGTGCTCTGATATGGAGTGGCAGGTCAGGAAAAGCAGAGTGGTTTTTACAGATATCTATGATGGGGAAATACAAGACGCTGTCATGGATAACAGTGAAAGATATCCTGTCAAAGCAGGGAAGCTTGATAAAAAACTGGTGAGGGAAAGGCTGGGAATCCCTATTAAAGTAAAAGAGATACTGCATCCAGTATCCATTATAAAAACATCCCGGAATGAGTGTGTCCTGGATATGGGACAGAATATGGTTGGATGGGTCTCCTTTAAATGCAGGGAAGAAAGGGGCAGAAAAGTCATTCTGGAGCATGGGGAAGTCCTTCAGGACGGGTGCTTTTACAATAAAAACTACAGGACTGCAAAAGCCAGATTTGAATACATTTCAGATGGGACCCCAAAGCAGGTCCATGCAAGGCTGTGTTTCTTCGGCTTCAGATATGTGAGGCTTACAGGCTTCACAGAGCCGGAGCTTTCAGATTTTTGCGGTGAAGTTGTCTATTCTGATATGGAAGAGACAGGCTGGATGGAGACGGGAAATAAGCTGGTAGACAGGCTGATCTCTAATATCCTGTGGAGCCAGAAAGGAAATTTTCTGGATATTCCCACAGACTGTCCCCAGAGGGACGAGAAAATGGGGTGGACGGGCGATGCACAGATATTTGCCGGGACAGCCAGCCTGAATATGGAATGCTATGAATTTTTCAGAAAATATCTCAATGATATTGCGGAAGAACAGAAATGTACAGGCGGCCTTGTGCCGCAGATCGTGCCGTCCGTTGGCAGGAATGAAAGGACATCGGCGGCCTGGGGAGATGCAGCCGTGCTTATCCCGTGGACACTGTATGAGTGTTATGGGGACGCCGGGATCTTAGAAGAGCAGTATGAGAGCATGAAAGCCTGGATCTCATATATTGACAGGCAAAATGAAGAGAACGGCACAGAGCCGCATCTTTGGAAGAACGGGTTTCATTATGGTGACTGGCTGGCGCTGGACGGAGGATATTATCATATGCCTACAGGCGGCACAGATGTGTTTTATGTATCCAGTGCGTATTTTTATTATTCAGTGGATGTACTTGCCAGGACTGCGAAGGTTCTGGACAGGGCAGAGGACCATATAAAGTACAGGCAGAAGGCTGACAGTATCAGGGAAGAGATCCAAAAAGAATATTTTACCGGAAACGGAAGGCTCTCTATCGACACTCAGACGGCATGTATCATAGCCATTGCCTTTGGGCTTGTGAAGTACGGCAGACAGAGAGATATGGTAAAGGAACAGCTGCTGGAACGTCTCAGAAAGGATGGATACAGTTTGAAGACTGGCTTTGTGGGGACTCCGTTTATCTTGAAGGCTCTCTCAGAGTGCGGCTGTGATGATATGGCATACAGGATCTTTTTAAATCAGGATTATCCGGGGTGGCTGTACCCTGTGACATTGGGAGCTACTACCATGTGGGAGCGCTGGGATGCTTTAAATCCTGACGGAAGCATGAGCGACAGCGGCATGAATTCACTGAACCATTATGCCAACGGATCTGTGATGGAGTGGATGTATGGATATATGGCAGGAATCAGGAACAGAGAGGGGAGCGCCGGCTATAAAAGTGTGGTCATCAATCCACGGATACATCCTGACATCAGATGGATGAAGACAGGGCTTAAGAGCGCTGCAGGCAGGTATGAGATCAGCTGGAAGATCATGGACAACGATGAATTTTGGCTCAGCTGCAGAATTCCCTTTGACGCTGATGCTGAGATTATACTGCCGCCGTGTGAGGACGGGATATCAGTGCGCCATGAGGCTGCCGTCTTACGCACAGACACAGGCCGTGCATTCAGGGCAGCGGCGGGAGAATGGGTCTTTGAAGGCAGGCTCAGGAAAAACTACCGCCCATATTACCATCTGACGGACAGCGTAAAGGAACTGGTAAAGAATCCTGATATCAAAAAATTCCTGTATGAAAAGGCTCCAATGCTGGTGCACACAGATGGTGCGGGTATTCAGAATATGACACTTCCTGAGATGTCGAAGCTTCCGTTTTTCCTGGGGATCGGGACAAGGCTGGGGCTGGGGGAGGAAGTGCTTAAGGAAATTGAAGACTACATATCAGAAATCCCCAAATAGGGGAGGCGGATGCAATTGACATCCCCATTTACGGATGATATAGTGTTGAAAGAAACATCATACGTATGATTAAGGAGAATGTGTGATATGCTCAAATCCGTGCATCCGAACCAGAAACGCCTCCCGGAACTGGTATCAGAACAGATAAAGGAATTAATAGCAAAAGGAAACCTGAAAGCGGGTGATAAGCTGCCAAATGAATTTGAAATGGCAGAACAGCTGCAGGTAGGCCGCGGGACGATCAGGGAGGCAGTAAAAATCCTTGTGTCCCAGAACGTGCTGGAGATAAAAAGAGGAAACGGGACATTTGTCTGTGAGAGGACAGGCCTGGCGGATGACCCGCTGGGCCTGTGGATGATTGAAGACAAGCAGAAGCTGGCTTTAGACCTCTGCGAGGTCAGAATGATGATAGAACCGGAGATAGCGGAGCTGGCAGCAGAGCGGGGGACAAAGGATGAGATCGCCTCTCTTAAAAATGCCGGATATGCCGTGGAGGAAAAGATCAGAAGCGGAGAGGACCATTCAGCAGAGGATATAAATTTTCATGAAGCGCTGGCGAAAATGAGCAAGAACCAGGTGGTACCCAAATTGATTCCGGTCATACAGTCGGCAGTTAACCTGTTTGTAAAGGTGACGGACTCTGTGCTGAGAGAAGAGACTATAGAGACACACAACAAAATAATCAGGGCAGTTGAAGATGGAGACGGGGCAGGGGCGAAGGCTGCTTTGGAAGACCATCTCAAGCTGAATAAAGAGGAGATCCAGAGACTCATCAGCAGGTGAATTTGAGGTAATGTACAATTGACTGTCAGGTCGGCATATAGTATGATTAAATACATAAGACATCATACGTCTTACTAAAAATAGGCCACGGTCAGAGAAGAAAGGAATGTTAAAAATGATGAGAAGCCAGGAATTGAGAAAGTTAGCCCCGGAGATTGATCCGCTGAGGCTTGGCACAGGATGGAAGCTGGAGGATCTCTCAAAGCCCCAGATCATAATAGAAAGTTCATTCGGCGACAGCCATCCGGGCAGCGGACATCTGCTTGAGCTGGTGGAAGAGGCAAGAGAGGGTGTAAAGGAATCAGGGGGATTTGGCGCCAGGTATTTCTGTACGGACATCTGTGACGGAGAGGCACAGGGTCATGACGGCATCAATTATTCTCTTGCGTCAAGAGATATGATGACCAACATGATGGAGATCCACGCAAACGCCACACCGTTTGACGGAGGCATATTTATAGCCAGTTGTGATAAGAGTATGCCGGCGAATCTCATGGCTGTGGGACGTATCAATATCCCTTCTATTATAGTGACAGGGGGAGTCATGGATGCAGGACCTGATCTGCTGACTCTGGAACAGATCGGGATGTATCATGCAATGTGCGAACGGGGGGAGATCACTAAAGAAAAGATGGAATTCTATAAGCACAATGCATGTCCGTCCTGCGGAGCCTGTTCCTTTATGGGTACAGCTTCAACTATGCAGATCATGGCAGAGGCGCTGGGGCTGATGCTGCCGGGGAGCGCTCTGATGCCGGCGACGGGCCGGGAGCTGCGCCAGGCAGCCAGGGAGGCAGGACAGCAGGCTGTATGGCTGGCTAAGGAAAACCTTACTCCTGATAAGATAGTTACTATGGATTCATTTGAAAATGCTATTATGGTCCATGCAGCAATATCAGGTTCTACGAATTCTCTCCTGCATCTGCCGGCTATTGCACATGAATTCGGTATAGAGATTGACGGAGATACATTTGACAGGCTGCACCGGGGAGCCCATTATCTGCTGAATATAAGGCCGGCGGGAAAATGGCCTGCACAGTATTTCTATTATGCAGGAGGAGTACCGGCTGTTATGGAGGAGATCAGGGATATGCTCCACCTGGATGTGATGACAGTTACAGGCAGGACATTAGGTGAGAACCTAGATGAATTAAAGAATAATGGTTTCTATGAGAAATGCAGCAAGTACTTAGAACCGCTAGGACTGAAAAGAGAGGATATCATCAGGCCCTTTGATAGGCCCTTCGGCACTGACGGGAGCATAGCCATATTAAGAGGAAATCTGGCGCCGGACGGGGCAGTTGTCAAGCACACTGTCGTCCCAAAGGAAATGTTTAAGGCAGTGCTAAGAGCCCGTCCCTTTGACTGTGAGGAGGATGCCATCCATGCAGTGCTCACGCATGAGATAGAACCAGGCGATGCAGTGATCATACGATATGAGGGTCCCAAGGGGAGCGGCATGCCGGAGATGTTCTATACAACAGAGGCCATTGCATCAGATGAAAAGCTGGGTGCTTCCATAGCGCTGCTCACGGACGGAAGATTTTCAGGGGCATCGAAAGGTCCGGCAATAGGACATATTTCTCCGGAAGCGGCTCAGGGAGGACCGATCGCCCTTGTGGAGGAGGGAGACCTGATCGAAGTCAGCATTCCTGACAGGGTGCTGCGGATCGTGGGAATCGCGGGAGAACGCAAAAGTGAGCAGGAGATAGAGAAGATACTTGCTGAGCGCAAAGCGGCCTGGGAACCCAAACCGGGAAAATATCAGAAGGGGGTACTGAAAATTTTCTCAGAACGTGCTGTATCGCCTATGAAGGGCGGATACATGGAATAGTGAGGTATTAGTCATGAAAATCGACCGTCTGATCGGCATACTGTCCATCCTTCTTCAGCAGGAAAAAGTGACGGCTCCTTATCTGGCTGAAAAATTCGAGGTGTCCAGAAGGACAATTAACAGGGATATAGAGGATATCTGCAAAGCGGGGATCCCGTTGGTAACCACGCAGGGGACAAACGGGGGAATAGCAATCATGGAAGGCTACAAGCTGGACCGTACTGTTCTGACTTCATCAGATATGCAGTCTATCCTGGCAGGACTGCGCAGCCTGGACAGCGTATCGGGTACAAATAAATACCAGCAGCTCATAGAAAAAATTTCTGCGGGCCAGTCAAATGTGCTGTCCTCCAACAGCCATATCATGATAGATTTATCCTCGTGGTATAAGTCTTCACTGGCCCCTAAAATCGAACTGATCCAGGACGCCATTGAGAACAGGAGGCTGATAAGCTTTCAGTATTATGCTCCGGGCGGAGAGAGCCTGCGCACCATTGAGCCATATCTGCTTATATTCCAATGGTCTTCCTGGTATGTGAAGGGATATTGCCTGGAGCGTGAGGGCTGGAGAATGTTCAAGCTGAACAGGATGCTGGAGCTTTCCCGCTGCACCGAAAGTTTTGAAAAGCGGGAATTGCCGCCATATGATCCGGAACAAAAGAATATCTTTACTCTCCGGTATGAGGTGGAAGCCCTCATATCACCGGACATGAAATGGCGGCTCATAGAGGAATTCGGGGCTGAAAGCTTTATGGAGCAGGAGGACGGAATGTTATTGTTCCATTTCTGGTTTGCAGATAAAGAGAATCTTTTCGGATGGATCATCAGCTTTGGCGAGAAGGCAGAACTGATAAAGCCGGAAGAGCTAAGAGATGAGCTGGCGGACAGGTTTGGACGGCTGGCACAGAAATATGGCCGGGTTTTCTAAGCAGTCTGATCCAGTTTAATACCTGACTGTATTTCAACATGACATATAGATGTCGTGTTTTCTGTGCTATTCTTATTGCAGATGTGGAGTGATAGAATTTATAAGATCCGAGATATGTAAGCGCTCTGCACAATATTGAGAATGAGAGGAAGCACAAAATGGAAACAAACAGAATGGAATACGAGATCGTAACACTGGAAGAGAAGACGGCAGCAGGGCTGACAGCCAGAACAAATAATAATGCACCGGATATGGGGATGATTATCGGAGGCCTCTGGGGAAAATTTTTTAATGAGGGAGTGTATATGGGGATAGATGGAAAGGTGAATGAGAAGACCCTTGGAATCTATTCGGATTATGCCAGTGATGAGCACGGTGATTACAATATTACTGTGGCCTGTGAGGTGGAGGCGGGAATAAAAGTACCGGAAGGAACTGCCATAAAGAAAATACCGGCAGGCAAATATGCAAAATTTGTGGTAGAAGGAAATATGGAACAGGCGGCGGGGGCATTTTGGAGCAGTCTCTGGGCAATGGATCTGAACCGTTCATTTATATGTGATTTTGAGGAATACCAGAACAGTGATCCAGAACATGCAGTGATACACATGTATATTTCGGTCACAGAGTGAGATACAGCTATTGTGCCGAACATCTCACAGAAAGCATTTTTCAGACATGTTCCAGGAGGGATTATGGACAAATTAGATTATAAGAAAGCATATAAAGAATTGTATTTTCCAAAAAGCACCCCGTCTCTCATCCAGGTTCCCGGGATGACATTTATCCAGGTCACAGGAAAGGGGGACCCCAATACATGTCAGGAATACAAGGATGCCATAGAGATTTTGTACGGCCTGTCATGGGGTATAAAAATGAACAGGAAGGGTGAGGAAAGGCCGGAGGGATATTTTGAATATACAGTGTTTCCTCTGGAGGGAATGTGGCAGCTGGAAGACACCTCCATGGAGGGCGGAATTATAAGGGATAAGAATAATTTCAAATGGATATCCATGATACGCCAGCCGGATTTTGTAACACCCCAGGTCTTTGAAAAAGCAAAGGAGAGGCTTCTTAAGAAAAAGCCGGATACAGACTTTACAAATACAAGGCTGGCAGTTTATGAAGAGGGATTATGCTGCCAGGTCATGCACACAGGTCCATTTGACGAGGAGGCGGCTTCTATAGAGAAGCTGGAGGCCTATATCAGGGAAGCAGGGTATGAGACTGACATCACAGAAGTAAGACAGCACCATGAGATATATTTAAGCGATTTCAGGAGGACAGCGCCTGAGAGGATGAAGACAGTGATACGTCATCCGGTGAAAGTCAAGTTACTGGTCACACCGTGACCAGTAACACGCTCCGCGATGCACAGTAACAGTCAAATACCCCGCTGCAGGGGGGCGCCAAAATAGCTTGCACTGAAAAAGAAAAACGGCTAAAATAAGGACAGGTGTATTTAGGACAGGCTTACGCCTGTCCTTTTAGTGTTATATTGAAACTGTTGATGCGGCTTTCCAGGGAACTATGGAGAAAAAATATGTCATTACAGCTGATACTGGGAAATTCGGGAAGCGGTAAATCCCGTTATTTATATGAGAAAATTATTGAGGAATCCCTCGCTCATCCGGAGAAGAATTTTTTGGTGGTGGTTCCTGAACAGTTTACCATGCAGACTCAGAAGGAGATCGTGGGTCTGCATCCAAAGCATGGGATCATGAATATTGACGTGCTCAGCTTTAAGAGGCTGGCATACCGTGTCTTTGAGGAAGTAGGGGCGGACAGGAGGACTGTACTGGATGATACAGGAAAAAACCTGCTCCTGCGCAGAGTGGCAATGGAAAAACAAAGTGAGCTGGTCACTTTGAAAGGGAAGCTGGATAAGCTGGGTTATATCACTGAAGTGAAGTCTGTGATATCGGAATTTACCCAGTATGATGTGGAGGAAGAGCAGCTTGAGGAAATGCTTCGTTTTGCAGAGGAAAGGCCTCAGCTCTATTACAAGCTGAGAGATATCCGTGTGCTCTATGAGGGATTCAGAAGCAGGCTCAGGCAGCAGTACATTACAGCCGAGGAGGTTCTGGAGGTTCTTTATGAGGTGCTGGATCATTCCTCACTTGTAAAGGAAGGCATATTTGCCTTTGATGGATTTACCGGCTTTACGCCGATACAGAATAAGGTGATGAAAAAGCTCCTTGGGCTGTCTGAGAAGGTGATGGTGAGCATTGCCATGGATGCACGGGAAAACTACCAGAGTGTGGGAAAGATCCACAGGCTTTTCTATCTGAGCAAGAAGACAGTGCATGCCCTCATAGGGCTTGCGAAGGAGGCAGGGGCAGAGATTGAGACCCCTGTGCTTTTGGGTTCAGGGACGGAGACAATGCCCAGATTTGCAGAAGCTCCCCAGCTGGCGTTTCTGGAGCAGAATCTTTTCAGGTATAATAAAAGATCTTATATCCCGGCAGAAGGGGAAGAACTTTCTGTTTCCATACACACAGCGGCAAATGCGGCAGAAGAGTCACATTTTGCTGCCCGGACCATAAAGGACCTGGTGAGGAAAAAGGGATGGCGGTACCAGGATATGGCTGTCATTGTGGGGGATATGGAGTCCTACAGCAGTTATCTGGAAAAAATATTTGAACAGTATCAGATTCCCTGCTTTATTGATAATACGAAAACTGTTCTGCTTAACCCGTTTATAGAGTTTATCAGGGCCGCTCTGGAGATCACATCCAGAAACTTTTCCTATGAGAGCATGTTCCGCTGTCTCCGCACAGGTATGTGTGATATTACATCTGAAGATGTGGATAAGCTGGAGAATTATGTGCTGGCAGCGGGGATAAAGGGGGCAAAGCAGTGGAAAAACCCCTTCGTGAAGACAGGAAAGCATATAAAAGAGGAAGAACTTGCAGAATATGAAAATCTCAGGATAAGGATCATGGAGCATCTTGAGCCCTTTGCCGAGAGCATAAAAAGGAGGTCCTCAGCAGAAGAGCTGACAAAGGCCCTGTATCATCTGATCACTTCCTACGGTATTCAGGAGAAGCTCCTGGCACTTGAGGAGGGATTCACAGCAAGGGGTGAGATGGATAAGGCTAAAGAATACAGCCAGATCTATGGCATCACAATGGAGCTGCTGGATAAAATGGTGGAACTGCTGGGCAGTGAGGAGATGAACATCCGCGAATATACACAGATACTGGAAGCAGGATTTGAGGAGGCAAAGATCGGAATCATTCCTCCCACAGCGGACCGTGTCATGGTAGGAGATATTGAGAGAACAAGGCTGACGGACATTAAAGCGCTGATATTTCTGGGGCTGAATGATGGATGGGTGCCAAAGGCAGGGGGGAGGAGCGGTATCCTCTCTGATGTGGACAGGGAGAGTCTGGCTGAGTGTAAAGTAGAGCTGGCCCCCACTGCAAGAGAAGACGGATATATCCAGCGTTTCTACCTGTATTTAAATCTGACAAAGCCGTCCAGGCGTCTCTATCTGTCCTACGGAAAGAGTAAGATGGATGGGCAGGCCATGCGCCCCTCCTACCTGATATCAATGGTCAGAAGGATGTTTCCGTCACTTGTGGTGCATGACGAGGACGAATATGACGGATTTATAGGCAGACTGGAATCACCTGAAAATGGCATGCAGTATTTGGCGGACGGTCTGAAGCATCTGGAACAGTTCAAGCGGGAACCTGCTTTTGAAGAACTGTACAGCTGGTATTTCAGCAGGGAGGATTACAGGGCTGAGGTGGAGAAGCTGGTGGAGGCCGCATTTTATACAAGATCTGAGGAAGGACTTGGGAAAGCTGTGGCAAGGGCGCTCTACGGGAGTGTTCTGGAGAACAGCGTCACCAGACTGGAGCAGTTTGCGGCATGCGCATATTCCCATTTCCTGAAGTATGGGCTGGGACTTTCGGAGCGGGAGGAATATTCATTTGAGCCTGTGGATATGGGAAATGTGTTCCATAAAATCATAGAGGTCTTTTCTAGAAAACTGGAGAGAAGTGAGTACACCTGGTTTGATATGCCGGATGATTTCCGTGACAGCCTTCTGGAAGAATGTGCAGATGAGGTCACTGAGGAATACGGCAGCAAGGTTCTGCACAGCAGCGCCAGAAATGAATACATGATCGGGCGGATGAAGCGCATTATGAGGCGGACCATCTGGGCACTTCAGGAACAGATCAGGGCGGGACGTTTTATACCTGCCAATTACGAGGTGTCGTTTGCAGTGGTGGATGACCTGGAGGCTGTCAATATAGCTCTGACAGATGATGAAAAGATGCGCCTGCGCGGCAGGATAGACAGAGTCGACACATGTGTGGAGGAAGACCGTATCTATGTAAAGGTAATAGATTATAAATCAGGAAATACAGATTTTGATATGGTGGCGCTCTACTATGGACTGCAGCTTCAGCTGGTCGTGTATCTGAATGCGGCTGTGGAACTGGAAGAACGCGTGCATCCCGGTAAGGAGATCATCCCGGCGGGCATTTTCTATTACAGGATGAATGACCCTATGCTGGACCGGGAGGGAGGGGAGACTCCTGAGATAATTAATGAGAAGATACTTAAGAAACTAAGGCTTTCCGGTCTGGTGAACCAGGACCCGGAGGTGGTGGAGAGTATGGATCAGGGAATGGGCAAAGATTCAAAAGTGATCCCTGTATCTTATAATAAGGATGGAAGCCTGTCCAGATATTCCAGCGCTGCGGATGCCGGACAGTTCAAAAAGCTGTCAGGATTTGTCAATGAAAAGATGCGGGATCTGGGCAGAAGGATACTGGAGGGAGAAATCGAGGCGGCCCCCTATGAGCGGCGTGACAAGACAGGCTGTGATTACTGCCCTTATCAGGAGGTATGCGGATTTGACAAGAAGATCCCGGGTACAAGAGTGCGCAGGCTGAAGGAATATAAGCCGGAAGAGATATGGAAGAGAATCGGGGAGGAAGTCTGAAATGGGGATGACATGGACAGAAGAGCAGAAAAAAGTTATAGAGCTTAGGAACAGGAATATCCTTGTCTCAGCAGCAGCCGGTTCAGGAAAGACAGCAGTCCTGGTGGAGCGTATCCTGTCCATGGTGACGGATGAACGCCGTCCCGTGGACATTGATAAGCTGCTGATCGTCACCTTTACAAAGGCGGCGGCGGGTGAGATGAAGGAGAGGATACGTGACGCACTGGACAAGCGCCTGGAAGAGGACCCTGAGGATGAGTATCTGCAGAGACAGCTTACCTTGCTGAATAACGCCCAGATCACCACGATTGACAGCTTCTGCCAGTATGTGCTGAAGAGCTATTTCCATGTGATAGACGTGGACCCGGGCTACAGAGTCGGTGAGGAGGGGGAATTAAAGCTTCTGAAAAAAGATGTGGCCCAGGAGCTGCTTGAGGAGGCTTACAGCAGCCAGGACGGGGAGTTTGCCCATTGCGTGGAATGCTATGCCACGGGCAAGAACGACAGAGAGCTGGAAGACCTGATACTGAAGCTCCATGAGTTTTCCATGAGCTATCCCTGGCCCCTTAAATGGTACGGGGAATGTGAAAAGGCATATGAGATCCGCAGTCTGGAGGAGCTTGACAGGGCAGAGTGGATGAAGCTGCTGGTGAAGAATGTGAACAGCCTTCTGGAGGATGCCAGGGAACAGACTGAGGAAGCTCTCAGGCTGTGCCTGCAGGAAGATGGGCCATACATGTATGAGGAGGCGCTGCTGTCTGATAAGAAGATGATAGAAGGGCTGCTGGAGTGCAGGTCGTATCTGGAATATGCGTCGGCATTTAAAAATGCAGGAAAATTCGCGCGCCTTTCTGCCAAGAGGGATGTGAATGTCTCAGATGAGGCAAAAGAGCAGGTGAAAAATATGCGTGAGCAGGTCAAGAAGACGGTTTCGGCCATAATGGAACAGTATTTTTATGATTCTCCTGACCAGCTGCTCACAGATATGCAGTCATCTGCCCCGGCGGTACGGGAGCTTCTGCGTCTTGCGGGAGAGTTTTCAAAACGGTATGCAGAGAAAAAGCGTGATAAGAATCTGGTAGACTTCGGGGATATGGAACATTTTGCCCTGCAGATACTGGTAGAAGAGAAAGACGGGGAGATCGTACAGAGAGACGCGGCCAGAGAACTGGCTGAACGCTATGAGGAGATCCTCATAGATGAATACCAGGACAGCAATCTTGTCCAGGAGCTGATACTGACAAGTGTGTCTAAAAAGTATCAGGGGAAAAATAATATTTTCATGGTAGGGGACGTGAAGCAGAGTATCTACCGGTTCAGGCTGGCAAGGCCGGAGCTGTTTATGGAGAAGTATGATACTTATACACTGGAGGACGGGCCATTTCAGAGGATAGACCTGCATAAAAATTTCAGAAGCCGCAGCCAGGTGCTGGACGGGATCAATTATGTATTTTACCAGATCATGGATAAGGCTCTGGGCAATGTGGATTATAATGATGATGCAGCGCTCTACGCGGGCGCATCTTTCCCGGATGCAGAGGAGAGCGGCAGGATCGAGCTGCTTCTGCTGGATCTTACACAGGAGCAGGAGGTCGTGGAGGAATCAGGCGAGACGGCCAGAGAGATGGAAGCCAGGATGATAGGCAGACGCATCCTTGAGATAGTCGGAAAAGAAGAGGTACTGGATAAGAAGACAGGAAAATACCGCAAAGCGTGCTTCAGGGATATAGTTATTCTGCTGAGGACCATATCCGGCTGGGGAGATTCTTTTGCGCAGATACTGATGAGCATGGGAATCCCCGCTTATACAGGCTCCAGGACAGGCTACTTTTCAGCCGTTGAGGTGCAGACAGTACTTGCTATGCTGAAGATCATTGACAATCCGCGCCAGGACATACCCATGGCGGCCGTACTGTCCTCACCTGTGGGGAATATGAGCGCCAGGGAACTGGCTGTGATAAAGAGTGAGTTTAGGGAGCTTTCCTTTTATGAGGCGTGTATGTCATACAGCAAAAAGCAGGATGAGACGGGAAGTAAGCTGGCAGCTTTTTTAGAAATGCTGGAGAGCTTCAGGGAAGAAGTACCGTATACACCTATGCATGAGCTTTTGTGGGATGTGCTGGAGAAGACAGGGTACGGGAGATTTGTCTCTGCCATGCCGGGCGGGGACCAGAGAAGCGCTAATCTGAATATGCTGGTGGAGAAAGCGATGGCATTTGAATCTACCAGCTACAGGGGACTGTTTAATTTTATACGCTACATAGAGAACCTGAAGAAGTATGATGTGGATTATGGAGAGGCCAGCAGTGAAGGAGAGGCAGATGACACTGTCCGGATCGTGAGTATCCATAAGAGCAAAGGCCTGGAGTATCCCGTGGTGTTTGCGGCAGGTATGGGAAAGAAATTCAACCAGCAGGATACAAGGAGCAAACTCGTGCTGCACCCTGATCTGGGGGCGGGCTGTGATTATACAGATCCGGACCACAGGCTTCGTGTTCCCACCCTGCTGAAAAAAGTGATACAGCGGCAGACTGCCAATGAGAATCTGGGGGAGGAGCTGAGAGTATTATATGTGGCTCTGACAAGGGCTAAAGAGAAGCTCATCCTGACCGGGGCGGCGGAAAAACTGGAAGACAGGCTGAAGAAATGGAGCCAGCAGGGTTTAAGAAGAGAAGAGAGGCTGTCATTTTCCGCGCTGGCAGGGGCATCAAGTTATCTGGACTGGGTCATGCCCGCCTTTTTAAGACACGGAAGGTCTGTGAGACTTCTGGAGCAGTATGGGATCATGGCGCACAGGGATATCAGCAGTGAAAAACCGCTGGATCTGCAGGTCAGGGCGGTACTGCCGGGGGAACTTGTGATGGCGGAAGCCAGGCAGCAGTTGGAGAGCGTCTTCTCAAAGGAGGAGCTGCTTGACTGGAATGTCCGGGAGGTGTATGACGCAGAAGCACGGGACAGGATAGCAGGCAGGCTGGAGGCAGTATATCCATATGAGAAGAATGCGGGAATCCACACAAAGATCACAGTCTCTGAACTGAAAAAGCAGAGCCAGGCAGCGGATGCGGCAGATGAGATATCCTCAGTGCGGCATTATGAGGAACCACAGGCAGCGCCGCTCATACCAAAGTTTATGCAGGCACAGGAGGAGGTCAGCGGCGCTGCCAGAGGAACTGTCTATCACAAGATCCTGGAAAATCTGGACTTTGAGATAGAGGGCGCAGAGGAACAGATACAGGAAATGATACGCAGCGGCAGGCTGACGGCTGATGAGGCGGGGGCTGTGGACGCCCGGAGGCTGGACAGGTTTATGGGTTGTTCCCTGGGCAAAAGGATGGCATCGGCTTCCAGAGAAGGGAAACTTTTCAGAGAACAGCAGTTTATCCTGGGAATAGATGCACACCAGGCAAATCCTGAATGGGACAGCGAAGAGCAGATTCTGGTACAGGGAATCATAGATGCCTTTTTCTATGAGGAAGAAAAAATCGTGCTTGTGGATTATAAGACAGATTATGTGCCGTATGGGGGGGAGCAGAACCTCTGTGAAAAGTACAAAGTCCAGCTGGATTATTATGCGGCGGCGCTGGAGCGGATGACAGGGAAGAAGGTAAAGGAGAAGATATTGTACTCTTTCTGGCTTCAGAAAGAGTTAAGGAATAACTGATTGATTTATGCAAAAAAGAAAGGTATACTATTGTGGATTAATTGAAGATTAGGATGAGGAGTATGATTGAATTTATAAAGAAACTGTATCAGACAAGGGCGTTCAGATATATCTTTTTCGGAGGATGCACGACTCTTGTAAACCTGGGGGCATACGCGAGCCTGCGTTATGTCGCGGGAATTGACATTACGATTGCAAATTTCATGGCTATCGGACTGTCCATCATTTTTGCCTATGTGGTGAACAAGCTTTTTGTATTTGAGAGCAGGACACATGGTTTTAAGGAACTGGCGAAGGAATGTGCGCAGTTTATCGGTATGAGGCTCAGCACCATGTTCATCGAAGTATTCGGTGTCATATTGCTCAGCTGTGTATGGGGCATTCATGACATGGTGGCCAAGCTGGTGATCCAGGTGGTTGTTCTCGTGCTCAACTATATTTTCAGCAAAATGTACATATTCAAAGAAAAAGATCTGGTGACGGAGATATCGGCCCAGGAGAGCAGAAGAAGGCGTGTGACAAAGCGCTGCTGTATTTGGGGATTTTCCATACCTGCAGTCGTTATGGTTATCGCATTCATGGTCAACAGGGTGTTCCCGCTGGGGGATCATGGAGTCCTGATCATAGACTCCCTGCACCAGTACCTGCCGTTTTTTACAGACTTCCACGACAAGCTGGCCAACAGTGAGTCGTTGCTGTATTCTTTTGGAGGCGG
This sequence comes from Murimonas intestini, assembly GCA_003148945.1. Classification (GTDB taxonomy): domain Bacteria; phylum Bacillota; class Clostridia; order Lachnospirales; family Lachnospiraceae; genus Murimonas; species Murimonas intestini. The sequence continues at coordinate 22,732 of QGGY01000009.1, forward strand.
CCTTGGATATAATTTCTGGGCGACATATGCCTATTACCTGGCAAGTCCCTTCAATTTCCTGATTACGCTTTTCCCTAAGGAAAATATGATGGATGTGATGGCTCTTTTTATCGTGCTGAAGATCGGAGCCTGCGGCGGTATTTTCTCCTGGTATCTGTCTGTGAGGAACAGAGGGAAAAATTATCTGCCGGTAATGTTCGGTACTATGTTTGCACTGTCAAGCTTCATGATCGGATATTATTTTAATCTGATGTGGCTGGACAGTATTGCAATGGTTCCCCTCATTATGATGGGAATAGAGCGCATTGTGAAAGGAAAGAGCGGGAGACTGTTTTGCCTTGCCCTTTTCTACGGGCTGTTCTGCAATTATTATATTGGGTTCATGCTGTGCCTGTTCTCCTGCCTCTACTTCCTTGTACAGTGGGTAAGCGCAAAAGAAGCGGGAGTGAAAAGGATATTCAGATCCTGTCTGACCTTCGGCTGGTACGCTCTTCTTGCAGGAGGCATGGCTGCGATCGTGCTGCTGCCTGCTTATCTGGGACTTGGGACTACAGAATCCGTGGTGGGGAATAATTTTCCGTCCACAATAAAGTTTTATGCAGGCGGCCTCTCTCAGATGACAGGACAGTTTGCGTTTGTGGAGCCTATCAATATCGCGGATACACAGGAGGGGCTGAATGCTTTCTGCGGAACGCTGACGCTGATCTTCATGGTTCTCTATCTGCTGGATAATAAGAGGACTAAGCGTGAGAGGATAGCAAAGGGCCTGCTCTGTGCATTTTTATATCTGAGCTTTGATTTAAATGTGCTCAACTTTATCTGGCATGGTTTCCATACCCAGAACGGGCTGCCCAACAGGTTTGCTTTCCTGTATATCATCATGCTGCTTTCGATCGGGTTTGACACTCTCTCAGATGTCAGGGAGCTGCATCCGGTGAAAATCGTGTTTTCCTGCCTGGTCCCATTAGGCTTTACGGCATTCTGCGGCCTGACTGGTTACGGGGAACAGAAGACATATGCCTACATCATTACAGGCATACTGATAGTGGTCTACATGGTCCTTCTGCTTGTATACAGACTGGTGAGGAATAAGAAAAAATTATTCCGCAATGTCATACTGGGCGTGACTGTGGCAGAGATGGCTGCTTATGGGATCTACGGTGTCTGCTGCAATGGAACTGTGGGCAGAAGCACCTACCTGAATGAGCAGAAGGCATATGAAAAGCTCATGGCCAGGAAAGGTGATGATACCTTCTTCAGGAGTGAGATTGACAGCACAAGGATGCGCAATGAGAATATGTTCCTTGGGGCAAATGGGGTGGTTCTGTTTTCCTCTACGATGCCGGAAGCCACTACAAACTTCTGCGATGCCCTGGGCATTGAGGCAAGGACGAATAAAAACGGATATAACGGCTTTACTAAGCTGATGAATGATGTCTTTGGAGTGAAATACGTGGTGTCTAAGACAAACGGACAGACACTCTACCAGATGCCTCAGATCGATTTTGAAGATCCGCTGGCCCTGTATGAAAATACAAATGCTTTATCTATAGGCTTTATGGTCAACTCCAATATCAGGAATTGGGATATAGATCAGGAGGAGCCCCTGAATGTACAGAACCAGTTTGTTTTTCTGGCTACAGGGAACGGCCCTATCTACACAGAGATAAGTACTATCAAGATGGAGGACGGCAAAAGCTATAATGTGACTCTTCCGGCGGGAAAACAGGTCTATATTGATCTGGGCACCAAGATAGAGAAGCTGCAGGTAGTCACTCCGGAATATGATAAAAAATATGAGACATATAATGATCATCTCTATGATCTGGGATGTTATGACACTGAGGAGATGGCAACCATCACCTGTACGCTGAAGGAAAGCCAGAAGGGGCCTGTAGAAGCAAGGCTCTATTACTGTGACAATGACGCCTATGAAAATGTGCGCAGCGCTCTTGCAGAGAGCCAGCTGGAGGATACGCAGATATCTGACGGCAGCGTAAAAGGCACTGTGGATGTGAAGAAGGCGGGGACGCTTATGCTTACGATCCCATATGACACAGGCTGGAAGATACTTGTTGACGGACATAGAACGGAGGCTTACCGTGTAGGTGAAGCTCTCATGGGTGTAGATCTGGATGCCGGAGTCCACACGATTTCTATGGAATATACAGCTCCAGGGCTGTGGGAGGGAAGTATCCTCACGTTCCTGTGCGTAGCTCTTTATATGGCCAGTGGAATACTGGAAAGAAAGCTTGCCCGTAGAAACAGCTTGCACGCAGAAACGGCTGATTAGAAAAGAGATGAACCTGCTGCCCCGACGGCAGTGCCGGCTGACTGCCGGACTGTCCGGGCATGGGAATATAAGGGGGTGCTGCCGGGAAGGCAGCATCCCCTCGGCTGTAAAAGGCAGAATCAGGGTTACTGGTCGGAGTGAACAGTAACGAATCAGGCAGGACCTGTCTGGAAAGGAAAGAACAATGCAGATTAAGTTTTCAGAGAAAACACAAATGTTTCAGGCCGGCATTTTTGCGGTATTGAATGAAAGGAAAGAGGAACTCCTGAATAAAGGAATGAAAATATACAATCTTTCTGTGGGGACGCCTGATTTTAAACCTGCGCCCCATGTGATGGAGGCCCTTACAAAGGCGTCCTCAGACCCTGAAAATTATAAATACGCCCTGAAAGATAAAAGGGAGCTTCTGGATGCAGTATCAGATTTTTATATGGAGCGCTTTGGCGTGAGCCTGGACAGAGAAGAAATCATGTCTGTCAACGGCTCCCAGGAGGGAATGGCCCATTTTGCCTGGGCGCTGTGTGATCCGGGAGATATTGTCCTTGTACCGGATCCGGGATATCCCATATTTTCTGCCGGTCCTCTGCTGTGCGGGGCCAAAACGGTGCCGTATCCCCTTTACAGGGAGAATGGTTATCTGCCCAGGCTGTCAGAAATACCTGAGGAGACGGCCAGGGCTGCTAAGTTTATGATAGTCTCCTATCCGCTGAATCCTGTGTGTGTGACAGCGCCGGACAGCTTCTATAAAGAGCTGATATCATTTGCCAGGGAATATGAGATTGTGATCCTGCATGATAACGCATATTCTGATATTGTGTACGGCGGCAGAACCGGCGGCTCTTTTTTGGCACATGAAGGGGCCAAGGAGGTGGGGGTAGAATTCTACTCACTCTCTAAATCGTATAATCTGACAGGCGCCAGGATCTCTTTCGTGGTGGGCAATAAGGAGATCGTCAGGACATTCAGGGATCTGCGCACCCAGTTTGACTACGGGGTCTTTCTGCCAGTGCAGTATGCCGCCATTGCAGCCCTCAGAGGGCCGAAGGATGCTGTCAGGATGCAGCGGGAGGAGTATGAGAAAAGGAACCATGCACTCTGCCGGGGCCTGAGGGATATTGGCTGGGAAGTTCCGGACAGCCAGGGTACAATGTTTGTGTGGGCGCCGCTGCCGGAAGGTTATGAGAATTCCGAAAAATTTACTCTGGAACTGATGGAGCGTTCAGGAGTCATCTGCGTGCCGGGAAGCAGCTTTGGAAGCCTGGGCGAGGGATATGTCAGGTTTGCGCTTGTGCTGCCTGCTGAGGAGATGGAAAAGGCCGTACAGGCTGTCAGAGAGAGCGGTATACTGGATAAGGGGAGCAGATGATCATGAGTGAACAAAAGAACGGAACAAAAGGCAGAGTGAAAAGCAAAGATGCAGGCAGGAGCGCGGGCCTTGACATTGTCAGAAGCGCGGCAGTTTTTTTTGTTGTATCTGTGCATTTTTTCTATAATAATGGGTATTACAGCCAGGAGCTGGAAGGCGTAAACATGTTTCTGATGACAGCCATGAGGTGGCTGTTCTACTCATGTGTGCCTCTGTTTTTAATATTGTCGGGTTTCCTGATGAACAGGAAAAAACCGGATAAGGCATATTATATGAAGATATTCAGAATCCTGGGAGAATATCTGATGGCTTGCATCCTGTGTAATCTGTTTAAAACAGTCTGCCAGGACAAGGAACTGGATTTTGCGGGATGGATCTATTCTATCCTGGATTTCTCGGCAGCGCCGTATTCCTGGTATGTCTCTATGTATACAGGGCTTTTCCTGCTGATACCGTTTCTGAATAAGGCTTACGGAGGGCCGGAAGTACCTAAAAAGCATAAGCAGATACTTTTACTTTCTATGCTGTTCATCACAGCGCTTCCGGGGATCATTAATTATGAGCATTCATATCTTCCTGCATGGTGGCCGAGACTCTATCCATTTACATATTACTTTATCGGCTGCTATCTGGCTGAATTCAGGTTAAAGCCGGCCAAGTGGAAGTGTGCCCTGGGAATTGCGGCCCTCTCTTTTGGACAGGCAGCTGTCAGCTTTATGACAGTAACTGATAAGAATAAATTCAACTGGAATTTTCCCTCGGGATATGGAGCGCTTCCCACAGTGGGGATAGCTGTCCTGGTATTTTTGATGCTCTATCGGATAGAGATACATAACTGGCTGGTAAAGAAGATATTTTTTGTTGTCAGCGCCTGCTCACTGAGCATATATCTGCTGTCATGGATAGCTGACCAGATCATCTATAAGCAGTTCAACCAGAAGGTGGCGTTTATACCTGATAAGCTGGGCTGGTATTTTGTGATTGTGCCTCTTGTATTTGCAAGTACGCTGATACCAGCATACTTATGCCATAAATTAGTGAATATTCCCGGCATTGCTTTAAAGCAGAGCCATAAACAGCAACGGTGAACAGGCAATATGTAACAGTTCAGCCGTCTGCCATTCAGCAGCCGTCTGAACTGTTACGGCAGTATTGCCACTGGCAAAAAAGATGCTTGAATAAAAAAGACTTCTATTGTATTATTAATAAGGCATATCTTTAAGAAAAAGAAGGGCTGTGTTTTTAGCAGTCTTTAAAATAATTTAGATTGGGGAAAGTCAGTGAATCAGGATTTATGGAATCAGTTCTGCAGTATAGTAGGAAGTGACAACGCATATATCGATGAACCGATGAAAAAACATACAACGTTCAGGATCGGCGGACCTGCTGATTATTATATCATACCACACAGCAGAGAGGAGCTTATGCAGGTGATCAGTGCCTGCAGGGCAGGCGGTGAGGAATACTACATCCTTGGAAATGGAAGTAATCTTCTGGTTGGAGATAAAGGATACCGGGGAACGGTCATCCAGCTGCTGAAGAATTTCAGCGATATCACATTGGAGGAAAATATGATCAGGGCCAGATCGGGAGCCCTTTTGTCCAGGATAGCAGCGAAAGCTTTGGAATACGGGCTTACAGGTTTTGAATTTGCGGCGGGCATCCCGGGTACTCTGGGAGGGGCAGTCGTGATGAATGCAGGAGCCTATGGCGGTGAGATGAAAGATGTCCTGGAGGAAGTCACAGTCCTGAGCCAGGAGGGAGAAGTTATTGTTCTCGGCAGGGATGAGCTGGACTTAGGATACAGGACCAGCGCTGTGGCAAAGAAAAATTATATTGCACTGGAGGCTGTGATAGCCCTGGCGCCCGGAGATAAATTGAAGATCCGTCAGAGGATGGATGAACTGAAGGAAAAAAGAGTTTCAAAACAGCCCCTGGAATTTGCCAGTGCGGGCAGTACTTTTAAGAGGCCCGAAGGAAATTTTGCCGGAAAGCTTATTATGGAAGCTGGACTTGCCGGATTTTCAGTGGGAGATGCGCAGGTGTCTGAAAAGCACTGCGGTTTTGTGATAAACAGAGGAGATGCTGCGGCTTCAGATGTCAGAGAGCTTATGGCGGAGGTGGTCCGCAGAGTCAGGGAGCACTCGGGGATTACGCTTGAGCCGGAAGTGAAGATGTTGGGAGAATTCAAATGAGATTTGTCATTGTGACAGGTATGTCAGGAGCAGGGAAAAGTACAACGCTGAAGATGCTGGAAGATATGGGCTATTTTTGCGTAGACAATCTTCCGATTCCTCTTCTGGAGAAATTTGCCCATCTGGCATGCACTCCGGGGAACGAGATTGAAAAAGCTGCCATGGGTGTAGATATCAGAAGCGGCGTTGCTTTAAGCGAGATGGAAAAAATCCTGGAGAAGATGACTTTGACAGGGATCAAGCATGAGATCCTGTTTCTGGATGCCTCAGATGAGGTGCTGGTTAAGAGGTACAAGGAGACAAGGAGGAGCCACCCGCTGGCCAAGGCGGGCAGGGTGGACCAGGGAATCGCCCAGGAAAGGAAGAAGCTTGCCTTTCTGAAAAAGCATGCAGATTATATTATTGATACAAGCCAGCTGCTCACAAGAGAACTGAATGTGGAGCTGGATAAGATATTTGTAAAAAATGAAGAGTTTAAGAATCTTGTGATTACTGTCCTTTCTTTCGGATTTAAGTATGGGATTCCAAGTGATTCTGATTTAGTATTTGATGTGAGATTCCTGCCCAACCCGTTTTATATCGATGCTCTGCGCAGTAAAACGGGAAATGACAGGGAAGTTCAGGACTATGTGATGGGTTTTGACCTTACAAAGACATTCTTAAGTAAGCTGACTGATATGGTAGAGTTTTTGATACCCAACTATGTGCTGGAGGGAAAGAACCAGCTGGTGATTAGTATAGGCTGTACAGGCGGTAAGCACCGTTCAGTGACTCTGGCGAACAAGCTCTATGAATGTCTGAATGGACAGAAGGAATACGGGGTCAAGATTGAGCACAGAGATATAAGCAGATGAGAGGTGGCATATGTCCTTTTCAAGCGAGGTAAAAGAAGAACTGTCCAGGCAGCTGTCCACAGCAAGGCACTGCCAGATAGCCGAGATAGCAGCTATCATAAGCATGTGCGGAGGGATCACTATTTCTGCGAAAGACAGATACTGCCTGAAAATCCAGACAGAAAATGTGGCAGTTTCAAGAAAGTACTTTACATTATTGAAAAAAACATTTAATATATGTACTGAGGTCTCGATTAAGCAGCATGTCAGCCAGAAGAAAAGCCGTACATACATGGTCCTTATTAAAAGCCATGAGGATACTATGCGTGTACTGCAGGCAGCGAAGCTGATAGGGAAAGATATGGAGATCGGTGAGGACTTTTCTGCCGTAAGTAACGTGGTAGTGCAGAATGCCTGCTGCAGAAGGGCATTTATAAGAGGAGCGTTTCTGGCAGCCGGATCAATCAGCGCACCTGAAAAGTTCTATCATTTTGAGATCGTCTGTATGTCAGTATATAAAGCAGAACAGCTGCAGGCAATCATTAATACCTTTGATATTGATGCAAAGATAGTGCAGAGAAAGAAGTACTATGTTGTATATATCAAAGAGGGAGCCCAGATCGTGGAAATCCTGAATGTGATGGAAGCACATGTGGCTCTGATGAATCTGGAGAATGTCCGTATCCTGAAGGAAATGCGCAACAGCGTGAACCGCCAGGTGAACTGTGAGACGGCCAATATCAATAAGACGGTAAATGCGGCGGTTAAGCAGATCGAGGATATTCAATATATACAGTCTACGATTGGGTTTGATTCTTTGTCCGAAGGCCTTGAGGATGTTGCAAGGCTGCGGCTGGAGCAGCCCGAAGCCACCTTAAAAGAGCTAGGTATGATGCTGACACCACAGGTAGGAAAATCAGGTGTGAATCATAGATTGAGAAAGTTAAGCAACTTAGCAGATGAGCTTAGAGGAAAGTAAGGAGGAGCATTATTTATGAAAAAGAAACCAATTACCATTCAGATTGCAAGCGGTCTTGAGGCGAGGCCTGTAGCTTTACTTGTACAGGTGGCAAGCCAGTTTGAGAGTGACATTTATGTAGAATCTGGAGAAAAAAAGGTTAATGCCAAGAGTATTATGGGAATGATGACCCTGGGTCTCATAGAGGGTGAGAATATCACTGTCACTGCGAACGGCGGCGATGAAGAGTATGCGCTGGAGAAGATTGAAGAATTTTTAAGCGGCAGATAGGATGCCTTCTGGGAATCCCGGAAGCTGAAAATTTAAATAGAAAACACGGGGAGCCGGGAGAGCCTGGCTGAGAGTAAACTACCAGAATGTTTAGACCCATGACCTGATTTGGATAATGCCAACGTAGGGAGAATAGAGTGTTGATACATTATATTGTGTTTCATTCATTAAAAAGGACTTCTTCCAAGGCAGGAGGTCCTTTTTAATGTTTATAAATAAAATAATTTCAAAAAAAAGGAGAATGAATATGAACGCAAGTGTAGCGATCCAGACATTGCCAAAGGCAGAAAATGATGAGGAATTGATCCGTATAGTTGATGAGGTGATCGATTATATTAAAAGCACAGGCCTGAATTATTATGTGGGACCTTTTGAGACAGCTATTGAGGGGGACTATGACGAGCTCATGGATATTGTAAAGGAATGCCAGCATATAGCAATAAGGGCCGGAGCTCCCTCTGTGTCAGCTTATATCAAGGTTACCTATAAGCCGGAAGGAGATGTTCTGACAATTGAGAAAAAAGTCACAAAACATCATCAGCAGCAGGGCGAATAAGAAGAATGGATTCGCTTCCAGGCTGCTTCCGTTTTCAGCCATAGCTGCAGTGCTTGTTATCTGGCAGACGGTCAGTATGACAGGCCTGGTGCCGGAATTTATGCTTCCGTCCCCGGTGGGAGTAGCCAGGGCGTTTATCGGTGATTTTCCGCTGCTCATGTCTCATCTGTGGACATCCCTGGCAGAAGCATTTCTGGGACTGGGGTTAGGTATTCTTGTCGGGTTTCTGGCAGCATTGCTCATGGACAGCTTTGAGGGCTGCTACAGGGCATTCTATCCTGTCATTGTCATCACACAGACGATTCCAACGATTGCCATAGCCCCGCTTCTTGTACTGTGGATGGGATATGATATAGCTCCGAAGGTCACCCTGATAGTGATCGTCACGTTTTTCCCGATCGCGGTGGGGCTCCTGGAAGGATTCCGCTCAGCGGATGAGGATGCCCTGCGTCTGCTGAAGGCTATGGGAGCAGGCAGGTGGCAGATTTTCAGATATGTAAAATTTCCCCAGGCTTTGAACAGCTTCTTTAGCAGCCTGCGTATTTCTGTATCTTACTCTGTAGTAGGCGCAGTGATCGCAGAGTGGCTGGGAGGCTATAAAGGGCTTGGGGTTTATATGACAAGAGTAAGGAGCGCTTATGCGTTTGACAAAATGTTTGCGGTGATCTTTTTGATATCCGCTATCAGTCTCCTGCTTATGGGCTGTGTTACATTGCTGAGAAAGAAATGTATGCCCTGGGAGAAAAAATAAATTGACCAAGATTAAAGAGGAGGAAACACATGAAAAAGAAAAAAATATTACTGACAGCGGCCCTGGCGGCTGCAGCAGTCCTGACAGGCAGCACGGGATTTAAAACAGAAGCTGCATCAAAAATAACATTTGTTCTGGACTGGACTCCAAATACGAACCATACGGGATTATACATCGCCCAGGAAAAGGGGTATTTTGAAGAAGCAGGCCTGGAGGTGGAGATCGTGCAGCCGCCGGAAGACGGGGCTACGCTTATGGTGGCTTCAGGACAGGCCCAGTTCGGGGTAGATTTCCAGGACAGCATGGCTCCGGCTCTCTCAGGGGACAGCGCGCTGCCGGTGACTGCAGTGGCGGCCGTGATACAGCATAATACATCGGGCATCATTTCCAGAAAAGGGGAAGGGATGGACAGGCCTAAAGGAATGGAGGAGCATACTTATGCCACCTGGGATCTTCCGGTAGAACAGGCAATGATAAAGAATGTGGTAGAAGGCGACGGCGGGGATTTCAGCAAAGTGGATATGATCCCAAGTACAGTCACAGATGAGGTGAGCGCCCTTAAATCCAGGCAGGTGGATTCCATCTGGGTCTATTATGCATGGGGAGGCATTGCCACAGAGGTAAATGACCTGGAGACTGACTATTTTGCTTTCTCAGATCTGAATCCGGTGTTTGACTACTATACTCCTGTAATTATTGCAAATAACGATTTTCTGAGTGAAGATCCGGAAACTGCCAAAGCATTCATGAGCGCATTGTCAAAGGGATATGAGGATGCCATAGCAGACCCCCAGGGTGCAGCGGAAATCCTCTGCAAAGCAGCTCCTGAGCTGGATAAAGCCATGGTGGAGGCAAGCCAGGAATATCTGGCAGACAAGTACCAGGCAGAAGCCGAAAAGTGGGGATATATTGATGCCGGGAGATGGAATGCTTTCTATAACTGGTTAAATGAAAATGAGCTTGTAACTGCTCCCATCCAGGAGAACACAGGCTTCTCTAATGATTATCTGCCGGAATGAGAAGAGTCTGACGGCATAGAGACAAGGATGCAGAAAGTATGGAAAAATTAAGAGTAACCCATGTGGCCAAGGCCTTTGAGGACAAGCAGGTTTTAAAGGATGTGAATATCACATTAAGAGAAAAGGAAATAGTAAGCCTTTTGGGCGTCAGCGGCGTTGGGAAGACAACACTGTTCCATATTATAGCGGGCCTTACCATGCCGGATGAAGGCCAGGTAGTCATGGAAGGGGAGGAGATCACAGGAAAGCCGGGCTATGTCAGCTATATGCTGCAAAAAGACCTGCTGCTGCCTTACAGGACAATAGTTGATAATGTGGCCCTCCCTCTTCTGGTAAAAGGCGTGAAAAAAAAGGAAGCCAGAGAGAAGGCCGGTGCGTATTTTGAAGAATTCGGGCTGGAAGGAACACAGAAAAAATATCCGGCCCAGCTCTCAGGAGGCATGCGCCAGAGAGCTGCGCTGCTGCGCACTTACCTTTTTTCAAAAGGGGTCGCTCTCCTGGATGAACCATTTTCCGCACTTGATACAATAACAAAAGGCTCCATGCACAGATGGTATCTGGATATCATGGAACAGATACAGCTCTCCACAATATTTATAACCCATGACATAGATGAAGCCATCCTTCTCTCAGACAGAGTTTTCCTGATGGGCGGACAGCCTGGGACTATCACAAAGGAAATCATCATAAATGAACCAAAGCCCAGACGGGAAGATTTTAATCTGACAGAAGAATTTTTGGAATATAAGCGGGAGATCATCAGGGAGCTGAAAGGTTAAAACAGTGGATAGGAGAGGAAGCAATTATGTTTGAGTATGCTGAAGAAACGGGCAGGTGGTTTCCTGACCTGGGAAATGGCATGTATAAAAATCCGGTTATTTTCGCGGATTATTCAGATCCGGACGTTGTCCGTTATAAGGGAGTCTATTATTTGATCGCATCAAGCTTTAATCTGACTCCTGTGATTCCTGTGCTCAGGTCGTTTGATTTGATCAATTGGAGGATATGCAGCTACATATCAGAAAATCTTCCTCTGGATGGATATGATGTGCCGCAGCACAGCAGGGGAATCTGGGCCCCGAGTCTGCTGGAGCATGACGGACGTCTTTATATGTATGTGTTTACGCCGGATGAAGGGCTGTTTGTCAGTACTTCTGAGGCGCCTGAGAGTACATGGAGCCCTTTAAAGAAAATCTGCAGTTCCAGAGGTTGGATTGACTGTACCGTATTCTGGGATGACGATGGTGCCTGTTATCTTGTACACGGATATGCCGCCAGCAGGGCCGGGTTTAACAGTGTGCTGACTCTCCGGAGAATGAGTGAGGACGGAATGTCACTGAAGGATGAGGAGAAGACGGACATTTTTGATGCCAGAGGGCGCCATGATACGTTGGAAGGCCCTAAGCTGTTTAAAAGGAACGGATGGTATTATATCATCGCTCCGGCAGGCGGGATTGAACATGGCTATCAGGTTATGCTGCGGTCAAAATGTATAGAAGGGCCATATGAGGACAGGATCATCCTGCATGAGCTGGAGGGCGGCACTATTAATGGACCGAGACAGGGAAATATAGTGGCTGATGACTCGGGGAGGGAATGGTTCCTGCACTTCCGTGATATGGGATCGTATGGCCGGGTCATCTGTCTGGAGCCTGTGAAATGGCTGGAAGATGGCTGGGCTGTGTTTGGAGAGGATGTAAATGGAGATGGTATCGGCGAGCCGGTGCAGACATTTACAAAACCATATGTCAGTGGAAATTACCCTGCGGAGATACCCCAGACAGATGATGATTTTACAGGAGAAGGGCCGGGGCTTATCTGGCAGTGGAATGCAAACCACAAAAAAGACTGGTATGATACCAGCCAGAATCCAGGACATCTGCGTCTGCGCGCTCTCTTGCCGGAGACGAGCGGCTGCCTTTTTGATCAGAGGAACCTTCTGGCATGTAAATTTCCGGGCCCTAATTTTACAGCGGAGGTGACTGTGGGCCTTGTGCATGATGGAGTGAGGGCCGGGCTGATGGCAGTGGGGAATCAATACGGCTTTCTGGAACTGTCAGGAGGACCAAAAGAGTGCAGGATCATCTGGGGAAGAGGAGTTGTGCTAAAGGAAGAGCAGTGGGAAAAGGCGGTAGTAAAAATACCGGCCGGCGGACGTCATCAGATACGTCTGCGCCTGGCCGTCAGATTTAACGCAGTCTGCAGTTTTTATTATGAAGGAGAAGACGGAAAGTTTTATGCCATCGGTGAGGAATACCAGACAGGCAGAGATACCTGGATGGGGGCAAAGATAGGCCTATATTCTATAAAAAACGGTGTACCGGAAAGTGATGGGGCTGAGAGGTATGCGGAATTTTCCGGATTCCGGGTATTCTAAAAATACTTGTAAGTATAGGCGGTCCGTCCCGCAGTTCCCTTTCATGATTTTAATTTTACAATCTCTAAATACTGGTCAAGGCGTTGACTTACATATTCTGCGACAAGTAAAACCATATCATTGGCTTTGCCGTCACGATAAAATGTGTCAAAAGCCTCATAATACCGTCTGCGGTCTGCAAACTTAACATTGATTGCAGGGTATCCGCTGCGGATAAGTTCAAGATTTAAGAGCAGACGTCCTGTTCTGCCGTTACCATCGATAAAAGGGTGGATTCCTTCAAATTCAAGATGAAAACGGGCAATGCGTTCAGTGGGGTGCATTGTCTTTTTTCGTTCTTCATTTTCGGAAAGCAATTCCGCCAGCTTTGGTTCAATGAGATACGGCTGTGCAGGTTCGGTATATGCGCCTGCAATAGTAACAGGAATACGCCGGTAAATGCCTTTATCTTCAGGTCTGTTAATTAGCACAAGCGAATGAATAGCCTTAATTTCCGTATCACGCAAACGCACCTTGTTCTGTGCAATCTCCACGATATAAAGGAATGCGTCACGATGACCGACAGCCTCAAGGTGGTCTTTTAAAGGTTTGCGGTCAATCGTCATTCCCTCAAGCACCATAGCGGTTTCTCTGAGCGTTAGTGTGTTGCCTTCGATAGCGTTTGAGTTATAAGTGAAATCTATCATAAATTCATCACGCAAACGCTGTGTTTCTCCTGCGGTAAGCGGCCGCATACTATCGAGTTTTACTTTTTTACTATCTATTGCTGTCAGTATATCAGCAAATTCGCCACGCTTTCTTTTGTTAGGCAATTTGCGTTTATCTAATGGCTTGTCGGTACCTGCGGGAATCATATACAATTTACCCTTACGGATAACACCGTCAATTTCTCCATTGGCGCAAAGCAGGCGAACACGCCGGGTAGAAATACCCCATTTTTCCGCAGCTTGTGTAACTGTTAAATATTCCATCTTTTTACCTCCTGTTATGAGGACATCAAAATACAAAGATAGTATATCACATAATCGGAACAATTACATTGTAATTTAAAAATTTCTTACAACAAAATTCCGATATTGAGACGATCTTAAGACTATGATAAAGAACGTTACTGTTCACACGTCACCATCCCGCGAGGTGTGAACAGTAACTAAGAACATCTGTACAATGATCAGGATATGAGAAAATAGGCATCTCTGCTTGCAGTATAAGGCTGCTTCTATTATAATATTTTGTAACGGTTCAGTTTTGGCCTGAAATAAACAGCCCAGTACTGGCTAAAAGGTGTTTGTTTGAAAGACACTTCCCATAAAAACTACTCGTTCTGAGGTAAAAGTGAGGTAATAAATGGATAATCAAGAACAGCAGCATAAACGGCGCGTCAGATACAAGGGGACGCATCCAAAGAATTATAAAGAAAAATACAAGGAGCATCAGCCGGAAAAATACGCTGATACGGTAGCGCGAGTCATACAAAAAGGCAGTACGCCAGCCGGGATGCATATATCAATCTGCGTGAAAGAGATCCTGGAATTTCTTCAGATAAAGCCGGGCCAGACAGGTCTGGATGCCACATTGGGATATGGGGGCCATACACAGCAGATGCTGGGGTGCCTGGAACAGAAGGGGCATATATACGCTCTCGATGTAGACCCCATAGAGTCTGCCAGGACAAAGGAAAGGCTTGAGCGTCTGGGATACGGTCCGGATATCCTTACTATTAAGCAGATGAATTTTGCAGATATAGATAAGGTGGCTGCAGAGGGCGGGCCTTTTGATTTCATTTTGGCAGATCTGGGTGTTTCCTCCATGCAGATAGATAACCCGGACAGGGGATTTTCTTATAAAACAGAGGGGCCATTGGATCTTCGGATGAATCCGGAAAAGGGGATTACAGCGGCGCAGCGTCTGAAAACCATAAGCCAGGAAGAGCTGCAGGGAATGCTGATGGAGAATGCAGATGAGCCGTATGCAGATAAGATAGCGAAGGCAGTGGTCAGCGAAATTAAAAAAGGAAGGGATATTGCCACCACCCAAAGGCTGAGAGAGGTGATAGAAGACTCTCTCAAGTTTATTCCGGCAGACATAAGAAAAGAGACGGTCAAAAAGTCATGTCAGAGAACATTCCAGGCTCTCAGGATTGATATTAACAGTGAATTTGATGTATTGTATGAATTTCTGGAAAAGCTGCCGGATGCCCTGGCAAAAGGCGGCCGTGTGGCGATCCTGACATTTCATTCAGGGGAGGACCGGCTTGTTAAAAAATCCTTTAAATATTTTCAGAATGAAGGAATATACAGCGAGATAGCAACAGATGTGATCAGGCCCTCCGCAGAAGAGTGCAGCATGAACAGCAGGGCGCGGTCTACAAAGATGAGGTGGGCCATAAAGGCTTAATGAACTGTGATAAAAAGCACGGCAGTCTGAACAGGCCTCTGTCTATATGACAGAGAATGGTTCAGACTGCCATATTTTTTTGCGCAGGAAAGTTTCCGGAGCTGGAAACTTTGTTCCATTTAAGGATTTTTTCATAATTGAGCTGTTATAATCCCGGTATAAAATATGGAAGGGTAAGGATAATGATATGTTACAGCGGATATTGAAAAAAGATATGAAACGGAGAAAGAGCGTTAATATTATATTATTTATATTTATCACTCTGGCATCCGTATTCTTGTCCAGCAGCGTCAATAATATCCTGGTTGTTAGTTCTGCAGTGGATTACTATATGGACCGTGCAGCGGTTCCTGAAGTGAGCTTGTTTACCGCGGGCACAGATGAGGAGCAGGAAATAAATGACTGGATTGAAAATGAAGGGCCGCTTGTGCGGTCATATGAGAGCGGGATACTTGTCATTCTGGCAGAAAAAAGCATCACACTGGAGCGTGGCGGTATAGAAACCAGCTTTAATTCCAATGGTGCAAGTATATATCTGGGCACGTCAGATGCAGATCACTGCAAGGTGTTTGATGAGAACGGCAAAAGTTTCTCCCTTAATAAGGGTGAGATCGCAATGACCTCCGGGGTCATGGAAAGAAATGGTTTAGAGCCCGGTGATAAGATCCGCATCGCTGAGGGCAGTGTGGATAAAGAATTTACAGTCGGGCTTTCCACAAAGGATGCAGGCTTTGGAAATGATATGGCAGGAATGACGAGGCTGATTGTAAGTGAATCAGATTTCTCGATGTATAAATTAAACCCGGAGGCTGACTTGCTGGGGATGTATTATGTGGATACAGACGGGGCGGCAGATTTTGTCAGAGAACTGAATGATCAGGGATTTTTATCTGTAATGAACTCGGTGACCCGTTCCACTTATGCTATGGCATATTCCTTTGATATGGTCATGGCATCGCTGCTGATCCTGATAGGAATCTGCCTGATACTGATCGCAATGCTTGTACTCAGGTTCACTCTTGTCTTTACCATTGAGGAGGACTACAGGGAAATTGGCATTATGAAGGCTGTGGGAATGAAGGGTTTTGCAATTAAGAAGCTATACCTTATTAAATATCTTGTTCTTGTAGCCTCAGGCTCCATAATAGGGCTGGCAGCCAGTGTGCCGGCCAGCAGCATGATGGTAAAAGGGGTCAGTAAAAATATGATCATGGAAGATGCAGGTGCGAATCTGTGGGTAAATATTATCTGTACGCTGCTTATCATACTCCTGGTGATGCTGTTTTGTTACTGCTGCACAAACAGGCTGAATAAAGTCTCAGCGATAGCGGCTATACGGGGCGGTCAGACCGGAGAGCGGTATTCAGGAAGAGGAGGAATACGTCTGCACCGCCGAAGCAGGATGCCAGTGGCTGTATTTCTTGGAATAAATGATATGCTCAGTCATGTCAGAAGGTATCTTGTAATGATAATCACATTCGGAATCAGCTTTGTGCTCATCACGATCCCGCTCAACACTATCAATACCATGAAGAGCAGCGAGATGGCAAGCAAATTCTGTCTGGACCCGGACAGCGCAGTGTATGTCAAGGATATAGAAAAGCAGGGGGAAGGCTCCTTTAAGAGCAGTAAGGACCTTATAGAAGGGATGGAGCGTGTAAGGAGTGAGCTTAAGGATGCAGGGTATGATGCTGAACTGACGGGTATTCCCATTTATTTTCTTCAGTATGAACAGGCCGGAAAGACTGGAAAAAGCAAGATCGCGACAGTGCAGGCTCTGGGCCCCAACACCGGTTTTATGACTTATCAGGAGGGCAGTGCACCTGTGCTGGAAAATGAGATTGCTTTTTCAAAGGATATCATGAAAGAGAATGGATGGGAAATTGGAGACAGCATAGAGGCAGCCATAAATGGAAAAGAAGAGAAATTTATTATTACAGGTATATATTCTGACTACACACAGCTGGGACGCAGTGCAAGGATGAATCCTGTAATGGACTGCAGCAATGAGATAATGTTTGATTACTGGAGTATTATAGTGGATATGGACACGGATAGTTCCCAGAGTGAGATGGCTGAAGAGTTAAATAAATTGTTCCCCGATTATGGCTGGTCAGATGCCCAGGAGGTGATTGACAGAAATGTGGGAGGCATCCAGCAGTCTCTGCAGGAGATGATGATTCCCATGACTGCACTGCTCTGTGCCATAATCATGCTGATAACATTCCTGATGGAAAGGCTGTTTATTGTCAGGGAAAAAGGCGAGATTGCAATGATGAAGAGCATTGGCTACAGGAACGGATACATCCGTCTGTGGCAGATACTTCGGATGATATGGGCGGCAGTCATATCTATGGCAGCGGCAGTTCCTCTTTCTCTTCTGGCAAATCATTTTGTACTCAGGCCTATCTTTGCCATTATGGGAGCAGAGCTGAAAATACAGGTAATTCCCTGGCAGGTATATGGTATATACCCTGGGATACTGATGGCAGGCATCATCATTGCAGCGGGGATAGGAACTATAAATGTGAAAAAAATAAATATACGGGAACTGAGCAACCTGGAGTAGGAGGATAATAATATGGAGGCTTTAAAAGTATCTAATTTATGCAAGACATATGTTGTAAACAAACGGCAGAACAATGTACTGAGAAATATAAACCTGACAATAAATGAGGGAGAGATGGTGGGCGTTATGGGGCCATCCGGATCAGGAAAGACTACACTGCTTTATACAGTCAGCGGTATGGATGGCGCTACGGCAGGAAAGGTTGATTTTTTGGGAAAGGACCTGACAGCTTTAAGCTCCAATGAGATGAGCGATCTGCGCCTGGAAGGTATGGGATTTGTCTTTCAGCAGATGTATATGCTGAAAAACCTTTCTGTTTATGATAATATAATATTGCCGGCTTACCAGTCTAAGGCAGGAAAGAGCAGAGCCGGACGGAAAATGATAAATGACAGGGCGGGATTGCTGATGCAGAAGCTGGGTATCAGTGAAATTGCGGATAATGATGTGAATGAGGTATCCGGCGGACAGCTGCAGAGAGCCTGTATCTGCCGCAGCATGATCAACAGCCCGAAGATCATCTTTGCGGATGAGCCTACGGGCGCCCTGAATAAGCAGAATTCCATAGAAGTTATGGAAGAATTGAACAGAATCAATGGGGAGGGAACAAGTATACTGCTGGTGACTCATGATATGAAGGTGGCGTCAAAGTGTGAGAGGGTCCTCTATATAGAGGACGGCGATATACGGGAAGACATCTCTCTGGGCAAGCGGGCAGGAGCCGGTGAGGACAGGGAGAGAGAAAGAAAGCTGAATGACTGGCTGATCAAATTAGGATGGTAAGAGATGACAGATGTTTTACTTGTGGAAGATAACAGGGAACTGGCAGGTCTGATAAAAGATTTCCTGGAGAGAGAAGGATATTCAGTCCATCACATAATATCGGGAAGAGAAGCCGTAAAATTTCTGGAGGAAGAGACTGCGGGCATTCTTCTCCTGGATATCATGCTCCCTGAGATGGACGGGTTTGCAGTCTGCAGGGCTGTGCGTAAAAGGTGGAATATGCCTGTGCTCATTATGAGCGCCCGGTCAGGACGGGAAGATAAGCTGACAGGGTATGAGCTGGGAGCGGATGACTATATGGAAAAGCCCATAGACGCCCAGATACTGACGGCAAAGGTCAGAGCTCTTTTGCAGAGAGCTTACGGAGTGCAGAAGGAATCTCAGATCCTCTCATCGGGCGCTGTCACTGTCGACCAGGCATCCCGAAAAGTGTATCTGAAGGGCAGAGAGCTGGAACTGAATGTAAAAGAATACCAGCTTCTGCTGTTGTTTTTAAGAAATCCCGGAAAAACACTGAGAAAAGAGTATATTTTCGGAGAGATATGGGGAATGGACAGCTTCAGTGAAAACCAGACGCTGACAGTCCACATCAAAATGCTGAGAGGCAAAATAGAAGAAAATCCCAGAGAACCGGAGCGGATCATTACAGTGTGGGGAGTGGGATACAGATATGAGGAAATATAATAAGCTGATCATGTTTTCAGTTTTTATGTATCTGGCCGTTGCCCTTATTGCCGGATATGCTGTAAGAAAAGCTGATACAAGCAGAGATAAAGCATATAAAGTAGAGATAAACCGTATTTACAACAGCCTGTCAGGAGATATGTCCCCAGACAGGCTTGATCTGCGTACTTTTAGATATGTGAAGGCAGTCACATTTCTGGCGGCAGAAGATATAGAAAGCGAGGAAAAGGCCGGAGATTTTTTTGCGGCAGGAAATACGCTCAAATCGGAGCTTCATCCCCTCTTTGCAGACGGCTTCATGAAAGGCATACTTAGATTTGACTATCAGGAGCCGGGGTATAATATACGATCCCTTTTGATAATTGTTCAGGTATGTCTGGGGGTGCTTGAGCTTTTTGTGATGGCTGTCCTGATCTATCTGAAATATCAGCTTATCAGGCCTTTTCAAAAGCTAACCGGCCTTCAGGAAGATATTGCGAAGGGACACCTGACGGGCATTGTGAAAGAGGAGAAAAATAAATACTTCGGAAATTTCATGCGGAGTCTGGGCCAGATGAAGGATGCCTTGGAGGTGTCAGGAAAAAGAAGGCTGGAACTGGAAAGGGAGAAGAAAAAAATGCTCATGTCCCTGTCCCATGATATCAAGACGCCTCTAAATACGATTAAACTGTACGGGAAAGCTTTGGAGGAAGAACTGTATAAGGATGAGGAACAGAAAAAGACCGCGGCCAGGCAGATTGGGGTAAATGCTGCCAGGATCGGACAGTATGTAGAAGAAATCATGAAGAGTTCCAGAGAAGATATACTGGACATTCACGTTAAGAATGAAGAATTCTATCTGGCTGAACTGATGAGAAGGGTCCTGGATGCACAGGATGAGAAATGCAGTATCAGGATGCTTAAACTGCAGACAGGAGATTTTACTGACCGTCTGCTTAAGGGGGATATAGACAGGGCTGTGGAGGTATTTGATAATATTTTTGAGAATGCATTTAAATATGGAGACAACAGAAAAATAGAGATATCATTCTATGAGGAAGATTACTGCCAGCTGATCCGTATTTTCAATACAGGGATGGCTGTGTCAGACAATGAGTTCAATCACATCTTCGAGAGCTTTTACCGGGGGACTAACAGCACGGGAAAGCAGGGAAACGGGCTGGGACTTTATATCTGCAGAGAGATCATGAGAAAGATGGGGGGAGAAATTTTTGCAGAAAAAGAAAAAAATGGGATGGCATTTGTGCTGGTATTCAGGTAAAATAGAGTATATATCTTCGTGAGTGGGGCTTTGATTCTCGCGGAAAAAATGGTAAAGAGAAAGGGAGTATGAGTGGAAAAATGGATAACGAATTAAGATTTGCAATATTGATAGACGCGGATAATATATCTGATAAATATATTAAGATCATACTGGATGAGACTGCCAACAATGGCATTGCTACTTACAAAAGGATATATGGGGACTGGACAAGCCCGCAGCTGGCTTCATGGAAAAATGTACTGCTTGAGAATTCAATTATTCCCATGCAGCAGTACAGCTATACCACAGGAAAGAATTCCACAGATTCAGCCATGATCATTGATGCCATGGATATTCTGTATTCCGGGACTGTGGACGGATATTGTATTGTTTCCTCTGACAGTGATTTTACACGTCTTGCGGCGCGTCTCAGAGAGTCGGGGATGCAGGTGATCGGTATGGGTGAGGAGAAGACTCCAAAGCCATTTATTTCAGCCTGCAATCAGTTCAAATATCTGGATCTGCTGTATTCCAACCAGCAGGAAGAGGAAAAGGAAGAGGCAGTGGAGAAGCAGTCCGGTTCAAGGAATCCGGAATCAGGAAAGAATAAGCGGAAAGATATAAAGCCAAAGGATAAGGAATTAAAACATATCAGAACTACGATCAATGCCATCATAGACAAGTTCTCTGATGAGGACGGATGGCTGTCATCAGGGAAGCTGGGGGACCAGCTGTCGAAACGTATGCCTGATTTTGACGTCAGGAATTATGGATTCTCCAAACTGACGCTGTTTATTAAGTCTCTTGAGGATTACGATGTGGAAAAAATATCTACAGGAAACGGCCAGAAACAGATTTATTTCCGTCTCAAGGCCAGGAAGCAGGAGAAGGTTTAAAAAGTGCTGTATGACAGAGATATAAGAGAACCGGTTTTTGATTATCTGGAGGAGCGTTTCGGAAAGACCCGGGTTTTTGAAGAAAAGACAATTGGAAAATCCAGGGCGGATATCCTGCTTCTGACGGAAAAACAGATCATCGGCCTGGAAATAAAAAGTGACGCCGATACTTATGAGCGCCTGAAGCGCCAGATCCGCGATTATAATAAGTTTTGTGACGCAAATTATATCATCATTGGGAAATCCCATGAAAAGCATGTAGAGGAACATATCCCAAAAGAATGGGGGATATTGACAGTCCAGGCCAGGGATAAAAATGTCTGCATAGAGGAGAAAAGGCCGGCTCAGGAGAATCTAAAGATGAAAAAAGAGCAGCAGATAAGCCTCATGTGGCGCCCTGAGCTGCAGCATCTGCTGGAAATCAACCATCTGCCGGTGTACAGGCAGAAAAGCAAGAAATTTGTGCAGCAGAAGCTTCTGGAAAAACTGGACTGGGAGAATTTAAAGATTCAGATGTGTGAGGAATTATTCGAGAGGGATTATACACTTTGGGATGTTGAGGTTTTTGGGAGGAAAAGAAAATCCTTAAAATTTCAGACATCCTCAGGGACTCTAAAAAAGAAAGGATAATGAATATTCTTTTTGGACTGCAGATTATTTTGAGAAGGATATAATTAAAGAAATAATTTACATATAATTTATCATAAGAACCGCTGTTTCTGATGTTATATCCAGGACAACGGTTCTTTTATTAAAAAAAATATCCGGGCGATATTTTTATATTTGGACTCAATGTCCGGATTTGTTTCATTTCATAGGAAAGTACATCACCGCTTTGTTCATATCAGTGTTGAACAGTGTAAAATAAATAATGCTATCTTTTGTAGGAAGTAAGTAGTATAATTATATGTGACGATTTTGTGACAGAAACATAAAATAGTATAAGAATTTGAAATGAGACAAGTGTATCGGAGGGGTTTTTTATGAGAGAAAAAATCAAAAAAGTGTTAACGATGTTTTTGGCATTGGTGCTATTTGTAAATATATCAGGTTTCAGTTCAATGGCCGTCAGCTATGAAGGAAGTGGAGAGACAGAAGCAGCCTTAGAGCAGCCGGAAGAGACGGAGGAACAGACAAAAGCAGTTGCAGTCCAGCAAGAAACAGAGAAACAGACAGAAGCAGTCATAGAGCCGCTAGGAGAAACAGAGGAACAGACAGAAGCAGTCACAGAGCCGCTGGAGAATACAGATAACCTGGCAGGCCAACAGATCATCACAGGGTTTGAGCCTCTGAAAGAAGATGTTATACAGTTTGAGAAGAAACAGCCATTAAGTGAGATAATATTTCCGGGGCAGATCAAAGTTTATATAAACAATACAGATACTGCAGTGCCAATCTCTGTGAGCTGGGTGTGTGACGATGACTATGAGAATACAGAATACGAATTGTATACATTCACACCTGTTTGGGATGAGCAGCAGTATATTCTGGCTGAAAATGTTGATATATTTTCAGTGCCTTACATTGAAGTTGAAATTAACGGGGTGAAGAATCCAAATGCGAGAGATGGTGATGAAGTCACTACTCAGGAATCAGATTTTAACTATTCCACCAATAATGACACGATTACAATCACGGGATTAACGGCTTCATTTTTGTCGTCGCTGACAGATAATCAAAAGCAGAATATCCATCTTGTTATTCCCGAGAGTATCGGGGGAGTAGCTGTCACAGAGATAGGCGGTAAAGCATTTAGTGCTAAATGGAACAGCACTTACAAAGGTTACAGATTTGTAAGCCTTGATCTATCATCGACCATAAATCTGCAGAAGATAGGGGAGTATGCATTTGAAAATGCTTCTGATCTCCAGGGGTCACTTGTGATACCAGATCAGGTAGTTGAAATTGGCGCTTATGCATTCAGCGGCTGTAAAGGATTTTCAGGAAGCCTGCAGCTGCCACAAAATTTACAAAGTGTTGGTAGGTATGCATTTTGTAACAGTGGTTTCGGCGGAGAGCTGAATTTACCGGAAAGCCTGCAGACAATAGGGGACAGCGCATTCAGGATAAGCGAATCCGGGCTGTCAGGCTTCTCAGGGGAATTGGTAATACCGGGGAATGTAACTAAAATTGACCAAATTGCATTTTCAGGAAATGCAGGTATCACTTCTGTCAGATTTGAGGGTACATCTCTCAAGGAAATACCCACATCTGCATTTCGAAACTGTGGACTGACAGGTTCTTTAACCATTCCGTCTAATATTCAAAAAGTAGGAGCCAATGCGTTTAATGGTACAAATCTGGAAACAGTGTATCTTCCTAAAATGGATGACCAGTCAAACACAGAGTTTTTACAGAGCAGTACCTTCGGTAGTTCGCCAAAACTGAATGCGATTGTCTGCGATGAGCTGGATTATAGTATTATCAAAAACTTAGTGGGATCTACGCTCAGCAAAAAGTTGGGATATGAAGTCCAGATAAAATTTATGGATGGAGACGGCCAGGCGGCAGATTCAATCAGCAGACTATATAACCGTCCATTTAATTACACAAAGGATATAAATGGGGTATGGAAAGCTGACAGTACTTATAGATTTCCTGTTATTCAGGGAAAGGGGTGGGGACTTTCTGCAAGTGCGGTAAAGGAAGTCTCAGAGACTGACAATGTGACCCAGGAAAAACTCTACGCAATCGTTCCGTTGGCTGACCCAGTATATACTTACAGTGATGGAATTGATAAGGTCTATGACGGTCTTCCTCAGACGTTGACAGTGACGGCAGAACATCCCCTGGCAAAGCCTATCGGGAAAGCATCTGTCGGGGATGTGGTATTTTACTATTCCTGGTACTGGCTGACGCTGAATTCGGTTCAAACAGAGTTTGAAGGATTTGATAAGGATTCTTATGAGGTGACTGATGTCAGGGAGCCGGGTTTTGCGATAGCATGTCGGGTAAAGATTGAGGCGTGCGTTATCAATGAGAAAAATGGTAAATATGTAGCGACTTCATTTAAAACAACATACCATGACTTCTCTGTCAATCTGCGCCAGGCCCCGTCTACAGTAACGCCAGTTTATCCAAAGGGAATGATAAATATTGCGGATGGGATGCCGGAGATATCACTGTCGGTTGGGGATACAGAGGGCACGGTCAGCTGGAATGCGGGCCAGACGCTTCAGGCAGGTAAAAACGAGTATACATGGACCTTCATACCGAAAATAAACAGTGCAGACAGCTATAATTATGAGACAGTGACAGGCAAGGCTGAGTTAAATGGAGTCGATGGAAAGGTATTTAATATAGAAGTCAATAAGGCTGACCATGGGCAGATAAGTCCCGGGGATGCATTTGAGACTGTACAGGGCACAGATATAGAATTAAAGTTTAAAGCTGATGACGGATATATGCTGGAAAGTGTCATAGTAGATGGTACAGATGTTATAGACAGAGTTATCAAGAACAAGTATACAATTGCTGATATTCAGGCAGACCATACAGTCGGCGCTGTATTTTCTCTGATGTCATCCAAAGATGTGGAGGAAATAATAGAACAGATACCCCAGGTTCCTGAGGGGGCTGTCCCGGATCCTGAACAGCAGGAGTCAATTCTGGATGCTAAGCGTCATTATGAAGCTTTGGCGGAAGATGCCCAGGCAGCAGTCACAGAGGACTCTAAAAAACAGTTAAACGAGGCCATAGCTAAACTGCCTGGTGTTGAGGTAAAAGTTTCAGGGGATGTAATTGTTGAAGACAAGAATATGCTGTTGGAAAATATGACTTCTGAGGAAGCGGAGAAATTACAGCAAAGTAATAATGGTGCGTATAGAATTGAACTTGTCGTGGAAGAGGAGGTACCGGAACAGTCTGAAGGTGAGGCTATAGAAAACCAGCTGGCAGGCGCTACAATGTATAAAAATTTTAATGTGAGAGTATTAAAGACAGTTCGCGCAGACAGCCAGGAAAGCACTGAACATATCAATGTGCTGAGAACTCCGGTAAGCCTGATCTTCAATATACCGGCTGAAATCAGGCAGGCTCCAGCAGGATATACCAGGGAGATCTTTATAGTCCGGGCACACACGTCAGATGGAATTACAACTGCTGAGATTTTACCGCATAAAGATATTGATGAATCAACAATCTTGGTTGTAAGTGATAAATTTTCCGCGTATTCCATAGCATATAAGGATACTCAGATTAAGTATGCAGTATCCTTTGACAGTCAGGGCGGAAATGCGATAGACAGTATGGACGGGGTAGCTTACGGTGATAAAATCAAGCCTCCGGCTGAGCCTGTACGAAATGGTTATATATTTACAGGATGGTATGGAGATCAGCAATGTACGGAAATGTGGAATTTTGAAGAGTATGCCATAACCAGTGATATGACGCTTTATGCAGGCTGGCGGCCTGTTGAATCTGAATCAGAGGAAATGTCAGAGACAGAGCAGACCACAGAGCCGGGAAAAATGACAGAATCAGAGGGTGAGTCAGGAACAGAGAAGCCGACAGAGACAGAAGAGATTGCAGAGTCTGAGAAACCGGCAGAGACAGAAGAAGCTTCCGAGTCGGAAAAAATGACAGAAACGGAAGGGATGTCAGAGACTGAAGCTGGGAAAACCCCGCCTGCTTCTGAGGCCGTATTTACTGTATCTTTTGACAGCCAGGGCGGAAGTGCCGTAGAGAGTATGACAGGTATTGTAAAAAACAGCCTGATTCAGTCTCCGGCATCACCTAAACGTGATAATTATTTATTTACGGGCTGGTATACTGAAAAAGAATGCATCAGACTGTGGGATTTTGAAAACGACAGGGTCAGCGGCAATATGACATTGTATGCAGGATGGAATCAGGTAAAGTCAGGCACAAACAACTCCCAGAATCCCCAAAGCCCAGGCAACACTCAGACACCAAAAACGGGAGATAACACTGATAGCAGAGGTTTGTGGGGAACTGCTGCAGGCTCGCTGCTGGTAATGTTCTCTATGCTGGCATTGAGGAGAAAGAAGAAAGATAAATTCGAAAAACGCTGATGGATTAGGCGGAAGAATCCATCTGCCGCCGGGATCCAGTGGAAAAGCACTTTGCCTTAAGATGGGTAAAGTGCTTTTCTTGTATATGTTTCATATTATATTAATATTAAATATCCCTTTTCGGAATGAACTTACATGACAGAGTCAACGAGATAAAAAATAACAGAGCAGAAGCACAGATGCAGGTTATGGACATCAGCAGCATATTATCGAACAACAGAGAGAGAACTACGAATATACCGGCAGCCAAAGGATATGATATAAGGGAGCCTAAGATACTTTTTTCTTCATTGAAAATAAAGTAGCATGGTATCATGCTGCTTCCTGACAAAAAACAGAGCGTGATACTGATACTTATAAATAGGAATATCTTTTCAGGATCAAACTCACGGAACATGAATGAAATAACAAGGCTGAGCAGCGTTCCGGCGGCAAGTCCGGCCGCACTGAGCAGAACATACATGAGATATTTACTGCTGATTAAAGTCTGTCTGCTGACAGGCAGTGTCACAGAAAGCTTGGCCCAGCCGGATGTTTTATCAGAATTTATTGTAGTAACAGATATCATTCCCAACATTACAGTGGCCAGAACGATCAGGACATACGGTGAGGCCAGGAAGGCCAGACCTGTCCCTACAGCTACAAACTCTACAAGTATTATAAGAAGCAATGATTTTATAATATAGAAGTCTTTTAAAAGAAGTCCTTTCATGGCTTTTCTCCCTTCAAATACATGAGCATGATCTCATCGATCGTGGCAGGCTGTATAAGTGCTTTTGGATATTTCTTTTCTGCTTTTTTCCTGTCAGAGACAAGCACCTGCCATTCATAATCCTGTTTCCTGCAGGTAACAATATCCTGTCTGTCAAAAAGGCTGAACTGTGCTGCACCGCACTTGATGATCCCGTAATTTACTAATAATTCATCCTTTGGCTTGGAGAATATTACCTTTCCGTTGTGAAGGAACACAATATAGTCGGCAATTTTTTCAAGATCACTTGTAATATGTGATGAAACCAGGACGGAGTGGTCTTCCTCCTGCATAAAATCTAGGAGAATATCTAAAATATCGTCTCTTATGACAGGATCGAGTCCGCTCGTAGCCTCATCCAGGATCAGCAGCCTGGGATTATGAGAAAGAGCAGCTGCAATAGAAAATTTCATTGTCATTCCCCTTGAGAAATGTTTGAGCTTTTTACTCAGGGGAAGGGAAAACTCATCAAGTAAACGGCTGTATATTTTGCTGTCCCAGGTATGATAGATTGTATTAAGTACGTTCCCAAGCTGTTTTGGGGTGAGGGTATCAGGATAGTTGCTGCCGTCGAATACCACTCCAATATGATCTTTATTTTCCTCACTTATACCGCCGCCGTCAAATAAGGAAATACTTCCGCCATCTGTATTTATCAGACCGAGTACTGCTTTTAATGTTGTACTTTTACCCGCGCCGTTTTCTCCTATCAGGCCTACTATGCTTCCCTGGGGCACTTCAAAGGAAATGTTGTTCAGAGTGAAATCCTTGTACTGTTTTGTAAGGTCTGTTATTTTTAGTGCGTTTTTGCCCATATCTCAATCCTCCTCATACAATAAAGTCAGCAGCGCCTGCAGTTTATCCAGTTTAATTCCGCTGGACCGTGCGATATCGATAGCATCTGTAAAATGTTCTTCGATTTTCTTTTGCTGTTCTTCTAAATAAAAATCCTGGTTTTGAACGGATACAAAGCAGCCTTTTCCAGCGGTTGTCTCTATAAATCCATCATCCTGGAGCGAATCATATGCTTTCTGCACAGTGAGCACACTGATATGCAGGGATTTGGCCATGGCTCTTATAGATGGGATGGCCTCCCCGGCCTTTAAGTCTCCATTCATGATCAGAGCCTTTATCTGAGAAGATATCTGCTCGTAGATTGGCTTGCTGGCATGATTATTAATCAATATTTCCATTCCATGCCTCCTCGTGATATTGTAAAGTGTATTGCTGATACAAGTACAGTATAATACAGTATAAGACAATGGTCAAGAGCAAAATTTTTACATGCGTGTATTCCATGAACAAACTCTTGCGATGGGGAGTTCAGATATTATATTCCTTGACTCCTGCAAGCGGATACCGAAACGGAGTGTAAAGAAAGTGTTGACTTACCTAAAATTTCAGATATACTTATATTATAAACTTATAAAAGTAAAGGCTGAAAGTGGCCGATACAAACTGAAAGTATAGGAGAATCAAATATGGAAGATAGATTAACAGCCAGGCCCATGCTATTGAAACAGGCCAACCTGTCCCTTGTCCGCAAAACCATAAGGGATAAAAATACAGCTACAAGGGCGGAGATTGCACAGGAAACCAGGATCAGTTCCACCACAGTCCGCGCTCTGCTGAGTGAAATGATGCAGAACGGTGAAATAGAGAGTATCGGATTTGATGAGTCAAGCGGCGGGCGCAAGGCTGAGAGGTACAGATTCAGGCCGGACAGATACTATGGCGCTGCTTTATGTATGGAAGGCACGAAAATTTACGGACTTCTTGTAAACACTTGCGGTGAAATAACGGATACTACAGAATTAGATATCGCAGACAGGGACATCCAGGAGGTTATAACATCCTTTCTGGACGGTCTGCTCAAGGAGAAAGAGATAAGAGCGATAGGGATAGGCGTTCCGGGAATTGTAGAGGGAGGCAGCTACTGGAAAAAGAGTATTCACGGTGATGAATGGTTTAAATCTGACCTGGGAGATATCCTTTCGGAGAGGTATCATATCCCCGTTGTATTGGAGAATAATCTGAATGCTACTGCAATTGGATTTGGACGCTGCTATCTGAGGGAGTTTCCGGAAGAGAAGATGGAGGACACTAACATGGCCTACATTCATCTTGAAAAGGGCTGTGTCAGTGCAGGATTTATCGCCGGAGGCAGGATCATACGCGGCTGCCATAATTTTGCAGGAGAGCTGGGACTGATTTACATGGAAGATGGCAGACTGCTGGAAGAATGGATGAATGGTACAGAAGATGATGTACAGTATACAGCGGCAGTGACAAGAATGATCAGCTGGATCTGCGGCATACTTAACCCCAGATATATTGCCCTGGGGGGACCGGGGGTCCGCCGGGACTGCATAGGGCCGGTCAGTGACAGCCTCTATTCGCTGCTCCCCCGCAACATGTTTGCAGAAATACTGTATTCACCAGATGTGCTCCATGATTACCAGGATGGTATGGCTTATCTTACAGCAGGGCAGATGTTTGACGACGTGCAGTTCACTAAGGAAATATATTGACGCAGGCTGATAGATGATAGACGGCAGGGTAAATTTTACGCAGGCTGCAGGTTTTTCAGGTACTCACTGGGAGTGCAGCTGTGGTATCGCTTAAATACCTGCCGGAAATACTGGGGATTGTTTCCAAAACCCACCTGCCGTGCTATATTGTTAATGTTGTCACTGTGGTAATAGCGCATGAGGTGTGTAGCCTCATCCATCCTTACCCTGTTCAGATAGTCAGAAAACCTGATTCCCTCTTCCTTAACAAACTGTTTGCTGAGGTAACCGACACTTACAAACAGGTAGTTTTCAGCCAGCCACTTAAGCGAGAGGTTTTCATTTGCATAGTGTTTTTTTACATATGCTTTTACGAGAGTGATATTAGGGCTCTGTCTTTCCGAAGAAGGACAGGCCTTTTTCTGCTGGGTTGCCACCTGCATGAAATCCTTGACGGCGCTGATATCAGTGCAGCTGTATAATTTGTGGAAGAAATCACAGGCTGCATCCAGGGGCTGCTCCTCACGAATGGGATTCAGCTTCAGAAAAAGACCAAGAGCCAGATTTCTGGCTGTATCCAGTGAAAGCTGATCGTCAAAAACTGTATCAAGCACTGTGCCTATAGAAGAGGAATTATCAGCAAGCAGGATAGCTTCAGTTATGCGGTTGATCTGTGAAGGTGATGCGATGTTATTGTGGATTTCATTGACTTTACCCCCGGGATCCAGCATAAGTATCTGCTCAAAACGGGAAAGCTTGCCAAAAACAGTATGAAAAAGGTTCAGACTTGTGTCTGGATGCAGGATGTTTGGTTCAAAGGTCACTGTCTGGCCGGGACAGGTAAGCTGGCTTAAATATTCTTTTAGATTTTCCAGGTCTTTCAGGGCTGCTGCCTGAAAGATGAGAATTGCATTATTCCGGACATATAAGACAGGGAAGCAAAGCGGAATATGCCGGGCGGCAAAATATTGGTACACGTCTGAGGCGAATCTTTTCAGGCAGACCTCCTCCACATAGGAACAGACACAGGCAGTCAGATGAGCGTAAGGAATGGACAGGAGAGACTGGTATTTTCTGTATACAGGTGGGAAATTGTCCAGAGACTCCAGAGCTTCCATAAGAAAACACTGCTCCAGCGGCGCTTCCAGTTTTGCCAGAATCTCACGGCGGCTTTCTTCCTTATGGCGGCTTTCCAGCAGACGTTCCTGGCGAACTGCATTAAGAGCATCTATCAGCTCGTCTTTATCAGTAGGCTTTAACAGGTAGTGGCGTACCCCATAGCGCATAGCCTGTTTGGCGTACTCGAATTCGCTGTAGCCTGACAGGAGTATAAAGGTGATATTGGAATCTGATTTCATTGCCCGTTCTATTAATTCCAGGCCGCCCAGAATGGGCATCCTGATATCAGTAATGACGACATCAGGATACTCGTCACAGATGATCTCATAGGCTTCCATGCCGTTCCGGGCGGCGGCGATAAGTGTGTACCCAAGAGCTTCATAATCAATTATTTCTGCCAGTGTTTCACGTATGATCTGTTCGTCATCAGCAATCATCAGTCTTAGCATCAGAAACCTCCATTTCCTGCGGAATGACCAGAACTACAACGGCCATATCGTCTGTATTATAGAACTTCAGCCCATATTCTTCCCCGTAGAGCAGTTTTAAGCGGGAATTAATATTTGTAAGCCCCACGCCGGAGCCACGGGGAGTTACCTGCATAGTCTCAATTTTTTGAAGCAGGTCTTCAGAAAACCTGGAACCTGTATTGGATACCCTGATTCTGCATTTTTGCTCTGAGACCTGGATATTTACGTGAATCGTGCAGATATCATCTGAATATTCCATTGCGTGTTTTAAAGCGTTTTCAACGAGAGGCTGTATACAAAGTTTCGGGACACAGAGACTTGATATATCTTCGGGGACTTCAAGTATAAATTCCAGACGGTCCTTAAAACGTATCCTTTGTATACGTATATAATTCTCAAGGACGGAGAGCTCCTCTGACAGAGGAATCAGGTCATCTTGTCCATTGATTGACGCACGGAACAGGTTCCCAAGTGACTTGGCCATGACAGAGATATCCTCCACACCATATTTTTGGGCCATCCAGTTAATTGTATCCAGTGTATTGTATAGAAAATGCGGATTAATCTGCTGCTGGAGCATTTTGATTGTGGCATCTTTGAGCAGAAGCTGCTTTTCATAATTCTGGTTCTGAAGGGATCTTACATTTTTAGTCATCTCATCAAAACTTCTGTGAAGCTGGCCTATCTCGTCCTGGCGTGATTCATACTGGTGGTTCCTGATGTCGTCAGGAGGCTGCCTGCCGTTTCCAAAGCACTGGATTTTTTCAATAAGATAATTAAAATGTTTAAAAATAAATTTCAGAGTAGCCTGTACCGCAAACAGCGATAGTATAGTACAGCATACAGTTACGATCAGAACCTTGATCCTGGTCAGCCAAAGATTGTGGAAGATGGGGGCATAGTCCCTGAAGTACAGATAATTCCACTCAATATACGGAATAGTGCCTGCTATAATAAATTCCTTATTTCCTTCAATTGTCATTACTGTATAAGAACGGCTGTCTTCTTTCAGAGTGCTGAAGATCTGTCCATACAGGCTGTCATTGGATGGGGAACCAGGATAAATCCGCTTTCCGTTCTCTAAAAGTACAAAGTCTGACCCATCAGGGATATAGCCCGATTTTGTGAGGGAATCCCGGATCAGTCCCCCGATGTCCACAACAATATACAGATCAGCCAGCTTTTCAAATGTCAGATATTTTTTCTGTCTGATCTGCCTGAAACAGGTGACATCACTGTCAGCAGATACAGGAGAAGCCCATTTGAGGCTCCCCTTATTGCTGTCTGCATCTGTTTCCAGTTTTGCAAGGTCAAAATTTTTGATATAGTCAGAATTGCCCATACAGATATTGCTGCCGTCCTCCAGAATGATATTGATAGACTGTACATAACTGTTATAGAAGGTGTAGGCATATAATGCCTGATATATATCTTTTTTAAAAAGAGCGGTCCTGTTTTCAGGGGAAGTATCCTTCAGCCGGTACAGGTTATCCTGTATGACAGAATCATCTATGATATTGGCAGTTATCGTCTCTATTGTCTGCATCTGTGCCGCTATGGCTGCAGCCGTATGAGACAGGGATTTTGCATTAGATTCATACAGCTCCTGTTCATAGTAGTTTGACAGATACTGTATACTTGCATAGAATGCAAGATACATACAGAAGAGGCTGACAGAGACGATCAGTACGATTTTTCTGTAAAGGGACAGATTTAAGAAAAAGTCCCTGTATTTTTTCAGACGGCCTGACATAGGATACCTCCAAACTCAGGATAATGTTAACTTCTTATTGTTATTTCCACGTCTTTCATGTTTATATTTTTGACCTGATGGATAGAGCCAAATTCTTTTGCATATATTTTAACATTCTCCATCTGGATATTCTGGATGGGGTTTTCGTCAAATGCCTGGATAAAGAAGGCTGTGGACCGGCCTGTATAGTTTTCTTCATATGATGATGTCAGATTTTTGATAACCATATTTTTGACCTGGGGCATGCCTTTTCCTTCAGGAACCTTTTCTGTGAGAAGCTCCCAGCGTTTTGGGATTTTCCCCTGATAATTTTTGGGTATCACCGGATAGCTGAAATCTGGAAACCAGTTGGTGTTTAAATTAATGGCAAAGTCTACATTTATCATATCCAGGTCTTCCACCCGTGTATGGTCTATAAAGCCTCCTCTTATTTTAGAGGATTTGATGTATACGCCGTTGTCCGTACCGATGAAGTGAATGTCATGGAGATAGATTTCATCCATGCCTCCGGCCATATCACTTCCAAAGGCCAGCCCCATACCTTCACGAAGTGTGCAGTCTTTGACCTCCACTTTTTCACAGATACGGTTTACACGCATGCCGTCTGCATTCATGCCGGATTTTATGACAATGTTGTCATCATTGCAGGATATGTCGCAGTCTTCAATAAGTACATCACAGCAGGAATCAATATCTATCCCGTCCGTACTCGGTCCCTGGGCATTTGTGATCCAGACACCCTGCACGAGAACATGGCTGCAATAGCATATATGAAGGTTCCAGAAGCCGGACCTGGTCAGGTGAATATCCTTACAGATCACATTTTTACAATTCCGCAGCTGGACTAGGCGCGGACGCAGACAGTCATAGTCAGCGGCCCATCTAAGCCCCATTTTTTCATATTCGCTGCACATTCCGCCTTTGCGGT
This sequence comes from Murimonas intestini, assembly GCA_003148945.1. Classification (GTDB taxonomy): domain Bacteria; phylum Bacillota; class Clostridia; order Lachnospirales; family Lachnospiraceae; genus Murimonas; species Murimonas intestini. Next base: position 56,507 of record QGGY01000009.1, read on the forward strand.
CTTTCCCCCAGAACTTTTCCCACCAGATCTCGCCCTGCCCGTCAAGTGTACCTGTACCTGAGATGACGATGTCTTCACAGTCTATGGCATTGAGCAGAGCGCCCATCCATTCCATCTCTATCCCGGCGGCCCGGGTCTGCATTAGGGGGTAAGCGTCCTCATTTTTACTGCCAAGTAAAATGGCGCCTTCATCCAGATGAAGCTCCATATGGCTCCTTAAAAAAAGGCTTCCGGTGAGATAGATGCCTCTTTGGACCACAGCCTTTCCCTCTGACGCCCCGGCATCATCTATGAGCTGCTGAAGCTTGCCTGTCACATCCGTCAGCCCATTTGGTTCAATCCCGTAATCTGAAGAATATAATGTTTTTTTCATATTTTCACAGCTTCCTCCTGTTACTTTTAGAAGTAATATATAAGTTAACTCCCAATCAACTTATTTACTTAGAGTTATACAGGAAATATTTATTCCGGGGAATAGCAGAAACCGACATTCGTCTGACAAAAACCGTGCAATATTTTCAGCAGTCCATTATTTCCGGCATGCGGGCAAAGGAGCAGAGGGGATGATGAGGTTTGCATTTCAAAGGTGATTTTGATATAGTTAACGCAGATACTAGTGACATAAGATGCTGACTGCGGAGAGGAAAACAGAATGCGGAAACTGCTTATTGTAGACAGTGAGCCAGAAGACAGGGAGAGGCTGGCGTCACTTCTTAAATGGGAAAGTTATGGAATTGCACTGGCAGGTATGGCAGAGAACGGAGAAAGAGGTCTGGAGAAGATAAGGGAGATCAGGCCTGATATTGTAGTTACAGATATTAGAATGCCGGTAATGAACGGTGTGGAGATGATAGAGAGCGGGAGGAAGATCAAGCCGGAGATAATTTTTATTGTTGTAGCCCAATATGAAGGCTATGAATATACAAGTAAAATGATGGAATGCGGAGTGAAGTATTATCTGCTGAAGCCATGCAGACAAGACAGACTGAAGGAAGCAGTAATGAAAGCGCTGGATGAACTGACAAGTTTTGAAGAGAGAGAAGAAGGCGGCAGGATGCGGCTATTTCGGAACAGCGTTTTTAGCGGGGCTGTGAATAGTGACGACAGGATGATCCTTTTGGCCAGGGCAGAGCGGGAGTGCGACTATACATTTTTAAGCCCTCTGCGTGACAGCAGGGAGCGGCTTCACCGTCTCATTGTCTGCCGGACCGGGGAGCATATTGATATCTTGGGGCAATATGCATCTGAAAGGCCATCAGGACAGAAGGAAGGGAGAAAGGTATACTGGAACAGTCCGGAAATATGGAAAGACGGAAAAAAAGTGCCTTTCCATATTTCCCAAAAAGAGGAGAGCTATTTATACCAGGCGCTCAGAAGGATCGTGGAAGAGGGAAAAACCGGGAGTACAGCATTTTTGCTGAGCGTCCATGTCTTTCAAAATATAATGGAAGCCAGAGATCCCGGCGAGTGGCCGCCGCGCCCTTTTCCGGAGGTGATTGTCAGGGAACCGGAGAGCCTGAAAGAGGCATTTTTTTATATAAGAGGATCAGCGCCGGAGGGAACAAAGATCCCGTATCTTCATTTAAAGGGTGAAAAAGACTGTGCAGCCCTGCTGTTTCACTTTAATCTGATATACAGCATGTTCACTGTTAAAAATTGTACAGCTAAAGAAATCCTTCAGATGAGCGCAGTACTTGTGGGAACTCTCTATCATGCCGGAACTGAAAAACTGTATAACAGGCTGCCTGAAAGGTATACAAAAGCCCTGGTTTATAAAACAGTTCAGCAGATCATAGTGGAAGAAGAATTTGGTGATCTCCCTTCAGAAGAGTTTAAGATGGCAGTGATACTGCAGGTAATCTATGCAAATCTGAACAAGAAGGAGCTGAGCGCCCTGTGGCTGTGCAGAAATATCCTGCACATGAATGAAGATTATTTCAGCCGCATATTTATGGCCGGGATGCATGAAAAATTTTCTGTCTATCTGACAAAAATCCGTATAGAGACAGCTGCCGGGATCATGAGATCTGAACCTGAAATACCTGTGTCAAACCTGGCTCAGATCGTGGGATATGACGCTGACGGACAGCATTTTTCCAGAGTATTTAAGAAATATATGGGAATTCCGCCTTCCCGGTTCAAATCCAGAGAACCATTTTTTGGATAGGAAAACCCGCTTTTTTGACTTTACAGCCAGAGGGGATAAATATAGAATGTAGACATCAAATAGGTGTCATGCAGCCCGATGGCTGCGGCAGCAAAAGAAAAGGGGGATTCTAAATGAAAAAGAAACTATTAGCAGGATCATTGGCTGCAGTCATGGCGGCGGCAGCGTTTGCAGGATGTTCTCAGGGTGCACAGACAAAAACGGCAAAGGAGCCGGCAAAGAAAAGTGAGACAGAAGTAAACCTCACCAGGTCAGGCGATGAAAAAGTAACATTGAGCTTTTGCTGGTGGGGAAACCAGACGAGAAATGATCTTACAAAAAAAGCAGTGGACCTTTATATGAGCAATAATCCGAATGTTGAGATCAAAGTTGAGTTTACAGATTGGACAGGCTACTGGGATAAGCTGTCAGCTATGGCGGCAGGAGGCAATCTGCCGGATATCATGCAGCAGGATTACGGATATCTGGGCAGCTATCAAAGCAGCGGACAGCTGGCTGATCTTTCGGAATTTATAGACAGCGGTGTCATTGATACGGAAAAGATAAATAAATCTGTCATCGACAGCAGCACAATCGATGGCAAATGCTATGGAATAAGCAGCGGAGTCACAGCCCTCATGATGGATTATGATAAAGCAATCGTGGAGGAAGCAGGTGTAACAATTCCTCAGCAGATGACATTTGACGAGTTATATGACATATCACAGGAGATTTATGATAAGACAGGAGCAAGGACTTATTTTGACGGAGGAATGAATACGTTAAAATATATGGCCAGAGTAAACGGAAGTTCACTTTTTGAAGACATTAATGCCGGGGATGATACCTCTGTAAAAGAACATTTCGCACTTGTGGAGAAATTCGCACAGGCAGAATTTGCCATCTCACCTGATGTACTGGCGGAAAAAAATCCGTATGTGGTAGAAACAAAGCCTATAAATGATGGGACAACCTGGAATGATTTTTCATACTGCAACCAGTATATAAGCATCTGCAGCGCAGCCGGCCGTGAACTGGGAATTACTATGTACCCCACAGTTGAGGGGAAGGATACTAAGCCTATGTACCTTCAGCCGGCAGCCTTCTTAAGTGTTGCTGAAACTTCCAGGAATAAAGAAGAGGCGGCAAAATTTATTAACTGGTTCATAAACAGTGTAGAATGTAATGAGATTCTTATGGCAGAGAGAGGAATGCCTGTCAATACAGATGTATCAGAGGCTATTAAGCCTAAGGCTGATCCGGTTGCGCAGGTAGTTTTTGATTATGTGGCAGAAGTAAATACGGTGGCAGGCTCAGTAGACCCGCCTGAACCAGAAGGAAGAGCTGAAGTGGATGATTTATGCAACTCTATTGTTGAAAATCTCAGATATGGTGATATCACAGTGGAGGAAGCCACAGAATCCTTTATGACCGATGCTAAGAGAATTTTAGATGAGGCAGCAAAATAGGCGGACACGCATGCGGAGGGGAATAGTATGAAACAGACAGAAAAACCTCCCAAAAGTAAAAAGACGCTGGCGCAGAAGCTGAACACGGAGAAGGCGGCAGGGTATGTATTTATCTTGCCCTTCATCATAGGCTTCCTGGCTTTTATGGCTGTCCCAATGGCTTTATCTTTTGGATTTTCTTTTACGAGATATAATATACTGGAATCGCCTGTCTTTATCGGGATCGAGAATTATATGACAATGTTTACAAAGGATGCGAAATTCTGGAAGGTATTTGGAGTTACCATGTATTATGTATTCTGCTCTGTTCCCCTCAGGCTTATTATGGCTCTGGCAGTGGCCATGCTGCTTGTCAGGGGAACAAAAGCTTCAGGCTTTTACCGCGCTGTGTACTATCTGCCGTCTATTATGGGATCAAGTGTGGCTGTAGCTATTCTATGGAAAAGGATGTTTTCAGGGGACGGAGTGATCAACACCATGCTGCAGGCCATAGGGATTCCGTGCAGTACGGCCTGGCTGGGGCGCTCTGACACTGCTATATGGACATTGATCATCCTGGCGGTCTGGCAGTTTGGATCTTCTATGCTGATATTTTTATCAGGACTGAAGCAGATTCCTGTCAATCTGTATGAGGCAGCTATTATGGACGGGGCAGGCGGTTTCCAGAAATTTTTTAAGATCACTCTTCCCATGCTGACCCCCTCCATCTTTTTTAATCTGATCAATCAGCTGATTACAGGTTTTATGGCATTCACACAGAGCTATATCATCACTCAGGGAGGCCCCCGGGACAGTACCAGGTTTTATGCAGTATACATGTACCAGAATTCATTTACATACAATAAACTTGGATATGGCTGTGCCATGGCCTGGTTCATGATACTGGTGATAGGGCTGCTGACATTCATCTTGTTTAAATCCCAGAACAAATGGGTCTACTACGAATCTGAAGGTTGAGAGCTATGGAGAACAGAAGAAGTTACAGAGGAAAAAGAGCCGGAAAAAATGTGTTATATCATACCGTTACGCTTGCAGGAGCCTGTATTATGGTATACCCTCTTGTATGGATGATCATGAGTACCTTTAAAGAAAGCGGGGAAATCTTCAAAACAGCAGCCCGGCTGATACCGGACACGTTTACACTGGAGAATTACAAAACAGGGTGGCAGGGCTTTGCAGGATACGGGTTTGGAATATTTTTTAAAAATTCTTTTATCATTGCAGGTATTTCCACAATCGGTGCAGTGTTCTCATCTGCAGTTGTGGCATTTGGATTTGCAAGATGTAATTTTAAGCTGAAGGGATTTTGGTTTGCATGCATGCTTGTTGCCATGATGCTTCCGTTTCAGATGATCATGATACCTCAGTATATCATGTTCAACAAGATGGGCTGGGTGGGGTCTTATCTTCCGATTATCGTACCGCAGTTTTTTGGACAGGGATTTTTTATCTTTCTGGATATCCAGTTTATGAAAGGAATACCAAGAGATCTGGATGAGGCTGCCAGAATGGACGGGTGCAGTATCTATGGCATTTTTGCCAGGATCATCCTGCCGCTTGTCAAGCCGGCGCTTGTGACAAGCGCAATCTTTTCGTTTATGTGGCGCTGGGATGATTTCCTGTCACCATTGATTTATCTGAATGACCCCATGAAATATCCTGTCAGCTATGCGCTGAAGATGTTTTCGGACCCCACAGTAGGCTCTGACTGGGGTGCAATGTTTGCAATGGCCACACTGTCACTGATACCGATCTTCCTGATATTTGTGACAATGCAGAAGTATCTTGTGGAGGGGATCGCTTCTACGGGAATAAAAGGATAGCAGCATACAATCAGAGTTACTGGTCACATGCTGCTATCCGGGGACTGCACCGATTAAATACTGTTTCACTTTTCGGCTTGAAGATACTGCTTTATTATCTTTATGCAGGAATCTTTCATGTTGCCGTACAGCCGTTCATATTTTGTCAGCTTGTCTATTTCATTCAGTAAGGCATCGGGCAGAAGCTGGTTATCTGCGAGGCTGTCTATATACTTTTTGATTTCCAGTGCGGAGGATAAATCTTCTGCTGTCTGTATAAAAGTGCAGGGAAATCTTGTATCAGAGGAAACAGCCTGATGTGCATTCTGAGAGCGTCCGCACAGACAGCAGGTGTCTGCATACAGAGGGTTCTCCATGCCGCACAGACATAGCCAGTGGTCTTCTCCGACAGCATAATCTGAGACTACATCGCTCCCGTAGATATTGCGGAGCCCGGTCAGCCTGTCAGGCTCCAGTACAGTCAGACGGTATGGGGAATCTGGTGTATAGCATACTTTATCCTCCAGATAATGATGTATTGAAACAGTACAGCTGTTGATTATTTTCAAGGTATTAAGAGGAATAGACAAAGTGACATATTCTGTTTCAAGATAATTTTCTTTGACTGAAATGTCAGTAAAATTAATATCCTCAAATACAGCAGTTGTTCCAAAAATAGTATTGAATATAAAGCTCAGATTCAATGCAGTCACCGGAAGATCGTTATATTTACATAGTTGCAGTTTTACTGTATGAGCTGAAATATTATACTTTATCATAAATGGCCTGACAGATATATCAGTGTAATAATTTATGACAGGAATATTTATAATCTTTTCTTTTGACTTATCATCTGCCTGGCTGAGAGATGTAGAAAAAGATATCTCTGCTGGTGATTCCGCGTGTTCTGGCTCAATATAGACAGCAGTGCCGTTGGCGATCACTCCCATTATATCTGATGTAAAAGTTGTGTAATCCACATCGAGTCCAATTACCGCATTTGCACCCAGATTCTTTGCAGTGCTTATCAGATCAGAGATCGCCATATTCTTAGCTTTGTACAATTTTCCTTCATACATAGAACTGTTTGAACCCAGAAAGTCTGCAAGTCCTGCGCCTAAAGAACTGAGAAAGCCTGTTCCCAGAACGCATTCTCCGGAACAGAAACCAATATATTTTTTTATTTTATATCCCTCGAAATTATACCCTGAGGTCATTAGTAGATCATCCATGATATCTCCTTAATCTTATGTACAGCAGAAGGCTTTTTCTCTGACAGCTTAATTACAATTTATTCTGTCTCAGCCTCAGTGTCTGCCTCAGGCATGGAAATATCAGCATTTCTTGTCAGTGTGATGATCTGGCTGTCATCTTCCAGATTACTCAGAATTATGCTGTATTCTGTTATCTCTTCCGGCATATATGTGACAGCGGCACCTTTATCCCAGGCAAATTTAATTTCATTAGAGCTGACAGTAAACTTGCCGGTCTGAGCGCCGTCATCCAGGTTAAGTGTTCCGTCTGATGAAATGACAAGGACCTTTCCGTCGATGTCCCAGGCTGTATCCTGAAGGAGCTTATTCAGAAACAGGTCCTGATTTTTAAGCTTCAGAAAAGCGGTTGCTGCCTGTATTGACTTGGGAGCAAGGGGGTCTGTCTCATCTGTGGCATCCACAGTCATAACCAGTTTGTTATCCTCTTCTTCATTCTGGAAATAGAGATCAGCATCTTCTGATTTTAGCTTATATGTGGCTGCGTCACTTTTCACAAGCGGAGTAAATTCACCTGTGATACTGTTCGCTTGTGCGGCCACTTCCTCAGGCAGGTTTTCCATTGTGAACTTTCCGCCAGATAATTCGTATGTTCCCACTTGAATAGCTTCCGGTACATCTGCCAGAAAAATAGTTCCATCCGGCATAAACATTAGGTCGTTTGACAGGGCATAGTCAGTATTGTCATACCAGATATAGCGCCAGACACCAAAATACTCTCCGTTTTTGTCCTGTTTTTCATTTTCCTGGATTTTTGATCCTTCTGTTTCTGATCCTTTCGTCTCCTCAGCTTCTGTCTCCACGACTGTCTCAGGTTCAGCAGCCTGCAGACTGACATCTGTGCCCAAAGACAAAATACCGGCCGCTAACGCCGCGGTCACTGCCCATAATGATTTTTTCTTCATTCCTGTTGCCTCCCTTTTTATTTATAGATATTCGGTAACTATTCAACAGGTCTGTGCATTTACTGAACAGCTACAATATCTATTTCTTAATCATTCTATCACACTGCCATTATCATTACAATTCCCATGACAAGATACACTGCTTTTTTTAAAAAATTTGGAAATCCTGGCAGCAGAAAGTCCCCGGCAGGCTGACGGGACAGCGCTTAAAAGTGCTGCTGGCTGAGCCATATTTTCATCATCATTTTCTGAGGTATTAGCTTGGAGAGAAGATGGGTAGATTTTACATACAGTCCATATACGGAAATATCTTTTCCCTTTTTGGCATCCTTTAATGCTTTAGCGGCAACAACATCTGGTGTAACCATTCCTGAAAAATTATTTGTTCCTTTTTCAGCTCCGATGAGGCCTCTGTCGAACAGCCCTGTTTTCATCCATCCGGGGCAGACGGCAGTGGCGCTTATTCCCTTGTCCTTTAATTCAATATTTAGCGCTCTGGTGTAATTGCGTACAAATGCTTTTGTTGAACTGTAGATATTCTGGTACGGAAGAGGAAAAAAGGATGCCTGCGAAGCAATGTTGATAATGTGGCTGTTTTTTTTCATATACGGGATACATGTCAGTCCGGCAGCCACAACAGCGCCGATGTTCAAGTCGATCATATTGAGAGATTCATCAATACCAATATCATCATAAGAGCAGAATTTTGCAAAGCCTGCGTTGTTTACCAGATATTTAACTGCTGCATCATTTGCATTAAGCTCTTTTTCAATTTCTGCAAAGCTTGCTCTGTTAGACAGGTCCATTGAAAATGTACGTATTTTGTCACCAAACTCATTTAAAAGCTGGTTCAGCTTTTCCTTGTTTCGGGCAATCGCCCATATTTCAGAGATACCTTCCTCTTTCAGCAGGAGTTTGACAAACTCTTTTCCCAGTCCCCCATTTGCCCCCGTTACAATAGCTATTGATTTTTCGCTCATAATAAATCCTCCTATAGGTTTATAAGTTTAATCTTTTAAACGCAAAGACTAAAAATATAACGCCTTTTATTCAGGCGTTGTATTCATGTCATTTTCAAGAGAAGCCAGCAAAGCTTTTAATTGACTGACTGCGCTGTCCATACTAATACTGTAAATTCTCTCTTTTCCGTTTTTCGTGACCTTAAGAAGCTTACTGTCGAGAAGCAGTTTCAGATGGTGGGAGACTGCAGGCCTTGACAGGGAAAGCTGTTCTGTAAGCTCTGTGACCGACATTTCCTTGTTATCAAATAAAAGCATAAGGATCTGCTGCCTGTTTTCATCCTGAAGCATTGTAAAAACAGGAATGCATTCTGATAAAATATTTAGGGTTCTTTTGCTCATAGCAGCCTCCTTGCGTTTAAAAGTTTAAACGTATCATATCATGCTCGAGTGAGAGTGTCAAGTATGATTGAGCAGCGCCTATTTTTCTTTCGCGCCATTTTTATTAGTGCCAAGTGCAATAAAGCCCGCCGTAACAGCCAGTGCAAGCATAACATCATGTTTGCCCAAGGGATCTGTAGCTATTGAATATACGATAAACGCTGTACAGATTAGTAAAACAGTAACTATAATACCGCGTATAATTTTTGTTTTTTTAGACATAGGAATGTCCTCCTTAATTATTCATCCTGACAGTGGATCAAAGTCAAACGAGCTTGATGCTGATGACTGCCGGGATGCATGAGCTTATATTTAGTAGAGTAAGTGTAACTGTGAAGGTACTAAACAGCTACAAGTATACCATGCATAAAGGTAAAAGAACAGTACTGAATATTTTTCACGGAATTCCCTTAATTTTAATAATATTGTGCCCGAATTTAAAAGAGCCGTGCCTTGCCCAGTGATAAACTTGTAAGTATAGGTAACTATTCAGCAGAGGATAAAGGAGGATATAATCATGCAGCTGCAGGCAGAAGAGGTAATGTGTTTAAATGTGATCTGTGAGGAGGCCAGGGAAGTAAGGAGCGGTCTTGACGGCTATCTGCGGGTCATTCCCATTGTGGGAGGATCCGTGGAGGGCAGGGTAAGAGGGAGCGTTGTGAGCGGCGGCGCAGACTGGAACACAGAGAAACCAAACGGGGATGCCCATGTGTTTGCAAAGTACATGCTGGAGACTGATGACGGAGAATATATTGCAGTGGAAAATGAAGGAATACTTGAGAAAGACAGTACAGCCAGGATCAAAACAGTCCCAAGATTTACCGCGGATGAAAATGGGAAATACGCCTGGCTGAATAAAGGAGTCTATGTGGGCAGTCTGGAGGGCGGTAAGATTCCAAATTCAGTGGAAATCCATGTATATCGTATTGGATGAATAAAACTTTAATACAGTTACTGCTCAATTCCGCAGATAGCAGCCGGACAGTTACCGGTCACGGAGTGAGTAGTAACATTTTTTTCCACTTCACTTTGAATTGCCTCAGGATAGAAACTCTGCTATGATGGAGTCAAAGTCAGGCTGGCAGTATTTTTGAAGCACGCTCTGGGCAGCCCAAAATCCATACACCAGGGAGGGATAGAAATATGAAACAAAAATCTTTTGTTAAAAGGATCGTACTGTATACCAGTATCCTGCTGTTTATGCTCATGGTTCTGCTGGTGGGATTTTCTGTCTATTCCCTGCGCTCCTCCCAGAAGGAATCCCGGAAGTATGGGGAAAATCTGCTGGATGTATACTGCGGGAATCTGGAAAAATGGATATCAGGGATGGATACTCTGATGAAAAATGTAATTTTTAAGACACAGGAGCTTTCGCTTTTAAAGAGCCAGAATGAGGCAGTGCGCCTGTATGCATCCCTGGATCTGAAACAGTATATGAAGGAACTGCTGACTTACAATGAATGCGCTGACGCCATCCTTATTTCTGATGAGGCATATGATATAAATTTAAATTACCAGTATGCCAAGAGCTCTATGCCATATTCCCAGGTTCTGCTGGTGAGGGAACGTATAAAGGATTATCTGGATGAGGAATTCTTTGAGACAGACTGGGAGTTCCAGAACATAGGCGGGGTGGAATACTTATATAAGGTACATGTTTATAATCACCAGGCCATAGGAGTTTTCGTACAAAAGCAAAGGCTGATGGATCAGGTGTTTAATGAGGAGCTGGACGGACTGTCATTTTTGCTGGCAGATAAAGAAGGGACAGTGCGCGCGGCAGCAGGCGCCGGGGGAGCAGAGTGGTGCGGCAGAAGCTTTGAAGAGCCGGGAGGAACGGATAGCTGGACATTTGTGAAGGGTATAGGTGATACAGGCCTTTCTATAGCTGCCCTCATGGGAAGAACGGGAGCTGTGTGGAAGATACAGGGAAGCCTGCTGGTTTTTATTGTCATGATCCTGTCTATTGTTGTGCTCAGTGCCTTTCTTATCAGGTACCTGACAAGAGAAGTGTTAGGACCCATGACACATCTGATGGGGACAATGGAGAAGATAGAAAAGGGTGATTATAACTGCAGGGTGGAGGAGAACTGCCATAACCGGGAATTCACTTCACTGAAAGAGAATTTTAACAGGCTTATGGATGAGATCATCGGCCTGAAGATACAGAGGTACGAGAAGCAGTTAAGCCTTCAGGAGTCAGAGCTTCGGTGTATCCGTCTGCAGCTGAAGCCTCACTTCTTTTTAAATGCGCTGACTACTATTTCCAGCCTGTGCGGACAGGGAAAGACACGCCAGGCTCAGGACTATATCCAGGCGTTCTGCGGCAACATCAGGTATATGTTCCGCTCAGGCTTCCACACGGTGCCTGTCAAAGAGGAGATCCGCCATGTGGAAAATTATCTGGAAATGCAGGAGATGAAGTATCCTGAATGCGTATTTTATTTTATAAATATACCGGAAGAGCTGGAGGAATGGAGGATCCCGCAGATGCTGATCCACACTTTTGTGGAAAATGAATATAAGTATGCGGTGAACGTGGAATCTACCCTCACCATATTGATTACGGCAGCCAGGACCGAAAAGGATGGGGAAGAGTATCTTCTGCTGGAAATGGAGGATGACGGCCCCGGATATCCTGAGGAGGTCCTGGAGTGGATGGAGGAAGAAAATCCCCAGCCTGCCGGGGACGGCAGCAGAGTAGGACTCAGCAGTATCTGCAGGATGATGGAGCTGATGTATGACAAAAAGAATCTGGTCTCCATTGAAAATGTGGAGCCTCACGGATGCAGGAACAGGGTCCTGATTCCAAAGGAGCCAGTAAATGAGATGCCGGGAAGGGGAGGAACGTATGAAGGCACTGATAGTAGATGATGATACAGCGACTGTAGATATGATATGCGACTCTGTAGACTGGGAACGTCTGGGCATCCAACAGGTTGAAAAGGCCTACAACATCCATCAGGCTAAAGCAGTTCTGGAGTCTGCAGTGATGGATATTGTCATAAGCGATATTGAAATGCCCCAGGGTTCAGGGCTGGAGCTGCTGGAATGGATGAGGGAGAACGGGAAAGACAGTGAATTTCTCCTGCTGACCTGCCATGAGGATTTTTCCTATGCGAGCAGGGCGCTCAGGCTGGATGCGGCGGAATACCTGACAAAGCCTTTTAATCCTGCAGTGATGGAGACGGTGCTTCTGAAGGTCATTCACAGGGCCCGGGATAAGCAGGCCCTGAAGCAGAGCAGCAAACGGGGAGAATGGCTCTCAAGCAATGAAAAGAAGAATTACCTCTCTTTTTTCAATGAACTGCTGGGCGGCTATGCTATGTGGGACAGAGAGAAAATCAGAAGAGAGATTGCAGGACGTCAGCTTATCATTGACCCGGAGGGCTGCTTCCGGCTTGTCATCTCCAGAGTGGTGAACTATGAGCAGGCAGAAGAGCAGATGGGAAGAAACCTTCTGGAATTTTTTCTGCTGGGCCTCTGTTCCGAGGTGCTGCTGGGAGAAATTGAGAACCGTCATACTCTGTATTATCAGGATGGAAAGGGCAAGCTGTTTGTCACTGTATGCGGCGGTGAGAGTGAAGAAGACATGCGCGGGCGGTGTGAGGACCTCATTGAAAAATGTGAGGCATATATCCACGTTCCCGTCACCTGCTGCATCAGCAGTCCAGTACAGGCTGAAGCTCTCGCAGAAACAAAAGAACGTCTGGGCCGCTGTATTTCTGAGAATGTAGCATTTTACAGAAAGGTATTCACAGAGGAGGAGGCCGTGGAGAAGGTGGCGGAGAGCGATACTGCGCTGGACTTAAAAGACCTGGACATGTGGCTGAAGGAGCACGACCGGAGGCGGATACTGGGATATCTAAAGGATGTGCTCTCTGAAAAGGAGAGAAACAGAGTACTAAATGAACATGCCCTCTTTTTGATAAAGCAGGAACTGCTGCAGATGGACTATGCCTATCTCCTTCAGAACGGGATACAGGCTGCCAAACTGTTTCACGATGAGATATCTGTAAAGCTGCTGGAGCGGGCCACCCAGTCGTCTGTAGATATGATACGCTGGGCGAATTATCTTTTGGAACGTACTTTTTCATATGAAGATGAGGTGAAAAAGTCAGCTACTATTATAGGCCGGATCGAGGAGTATATCAGGGGACACTATGCGGAGGATATCAGCAGGAATGAAATCGCGAAAGTATTTTTTCTGACACCAGAATACCTGGCAAAGCTGTACAAGAAAAAGACAGGTGTGAGTATCAAAAATGCAGTCATAGAGGTCAGGATCGAAAAGGCAAAAGAACTGCTGGCAAGGGAAGATATCAGGATCAGCGATGTGGCGGGAATGGTGGGCTTTGATAACTTTTCCTATTTCTCTACATTATTTAAAAAATATACGGGAATCACGCCAAAAGAATATAAGACAAACCAGCAGCAGATACATCTAAACTCTTAAAAATGAAAGAACACCCCTTAATTTTAAAAGAAAGAAGGGTGTTTTTTCTTTATACTGGTAATATCAAAAGAAAAGGAGCGTAAAGCGATGAAAGGAAAGAAAGTAGTATCTTATTTTATGGCAGCGGTTTTGATGACAGGGATATGCGGCAGTGTGCCGGCAGCTGAGGTACATGCAGAGGGAGATTATGAAAAAGTGGTATATGCTTTTCCGTCCTTTAATAACATCCCCACAGAAGAGAGCATAGCTTCTGTGGAAGAAGCCATCAATGAGATCACCAGGGAGAAAATAAATGTGGAAGTGGACCTGATGCCTCTGAACATTGCAGAATATACCCAGCAGGTGACTCTGGCACTGCAGGGCGGGGAAGCGGTGGACTGCTTCATGTCCCTGGGAGACTTTAACAACTGTGTTTCCACGGGAATGGCGGCAGATATTACAGATCTTGTGGATACATATGCACCGGAGACACGTGATCTTATCGGGGAGGAATGGATGAAGACGACCACAAAGGAGGGGGCTGTCTACGGTTTTCCTACATACAAGCCTGTAGCTCTTACGCCAATGGTGGTTTACAAGCAGAAATATGTAGATGAACTGGGGATTGACATGTCAAAGGTGAATTCGATAGAAGACCTGACAGATGTCCTGAGAAAAGTGAAAGAAGCTTATCCTGACATTACGCCGCTTGTACCTGTCAATTCTGGAGAGACAGGGATCATGCAGGCAGCAGGGGATGTGGATTTTCTGTCAGATGACTATACTTCACCCAAGGGTGTGCTCATGGGCGAAAGCACAGAGGTAGTGGATTTCTATTCAACAGACAGGTTTAAAGAACTCTGCAGCCTTACAAGGACATGGTACAATGAAGGGCTGATCATGAAAGATGCGGCAACTACTACGGCGGCAGCAGCCGAATTGATGTCAGCAGATAATTCCTTCTGTTATGTGGCGGCTTACAGCTATCCCGAAGCAGATACTGCCGCTTCCCTGGAAGCCCAGTGCGGAAACTTTGAATTAGGCGCCAAGATTATTGGTGAGGCATATCTGGATACTTCTTCTGTCAATGCCCTTACATGGATGATCTCTTCAACAAGCAAGGTGCCTGAAGCAGCCCTTAAGTTCCTGAATCTTACATTTACTGATAAAGAGGTAGTAAATCTTATTATTTACGGTATAGAAGGCAGGGACTATGTAAAAGACGCAGAAGATTTTGTCAGCTATCCGGAAGGACAGGATGCGTCAACAGTTCCTTATACTGCACAGTTAAGCTGCGGCGTGCTGGGTAATTTCTTCATCATGTATCCTATGGCAGGCACGAATAAAGAGTCACTTGACTGGGAGCTTGAGCAGAACAAAGCTGCAAAGACTTCTAACGCCATGGGTTTCAGCTTTAACTCCAGCAGTGTGAAGACAGAATATACAGCTGTGGCAAATGTGGTATCCCAGTATCTGCCGGGCCTTCAGTGCGGCAGTGTAGATCCTGAGACAGAACTGCCTAAATTTATTGATGCCTTAAACAGCGCAGGAATGGGTTCTATTGTATCTGCAAAGCAGGAGCAGCTGGATACATGGATGGCGGAGAATAAATAAGCGGCAGGCGATTGGAGGAAATTATGGTAAAAGCAGCTGCAAAGCAAAAGAAGCAGAGCTTCAGAAAGTCAGTCCCTCTGCTGGTGATAGCTCTTCCGGCAATACTGTATATCCTGGTGAATAATTATCTGCCTATGTTTGGCGTATTTCTGGCCTTCAAGGATTATAATTTTTTCAAAGGGATCTTCGGAAGCGACTGGTGCGGACTGGACAACTTTAAATTTCTGTTTGCCACTGAGAATGCGTGGATCATGACGAGAAACACAATTCTCTATAACCTGGCATTTATCGTCATCGGCACAGTCTTTGCCATTGCGGTTGCTATCCTCATGAATGAGGTGGGCAAGCTTTTCAGGGCGAAATTCTTTCAGTCCGCCCTGCTGCTGCCCAACCTCCTCTCATGGGTGGTGATCGCCTACATAGGATATGCTTTTTTAAATCCGGAAACAGGATTTATCAATAACACTGTCCTGAGCAGCCTGGGCAAAGAGGGTGTGGCCTGGTATACAGAAAGCTCCAAATGGCCGTTCATACTGATCCTTGTCTATCTGTGGAAAAACATGGGCTACAGCTCGATCATTTATATGGCCAGCATAGCCGGGATTGACAAAGGTATATTTGAGGCGGCCAGGCTGGACGGGGCGTCAAAGCTGCGCCAGATTTTCAGTATTACAGTGCCGTTGCTGAAACCTACAGTCATCATGCTTACTCTTATGTCAGTGGGCAGGATATTCTTCTCGGATTTTGGGCTGTTCTACCAGGTGCCGATGAACTCAGGAGCTTTATACAGCACGACACAGACAATAGACACATATGTATACCGGGGGCTTATGGAATTAAATGATGTGGGAATGTCCGCGGCAGCGGCTCTGTACCAGTCTGTTGTAGGATTCATAGTAGTTGTGGCGGCAAACGCAGTTGTCCGGAAGGTTGATTCCGAAAATGCATTGTTCTAGGAGGCAGATATGATAAAAAAAATGACAGATGAAAAAAGGTTTCGCATCATTGCATCAATCATACTGGCAGTACTGGCCTTTCTGGTTCTTATGCCGATTGTGCTGATCGTGATCGCTTCCTTTACTGATGAACATACCCTGATCGCGGAGGGCTATTCGTATCTGCCCGGGAAGCTGAGCCTGGACGCCTATTACTATATGCTGAAGCAGGGAGCTATGATTGCCAGAGCATACGGGGTCTCTATCTTTGTTACAGTCGGCGGAACCTGCATCAGCGTGCTCCTCACCACTATGCTGGCATATCCCATGTCCAGAAAAAACTTCCGCTACAGGAACCAGCTGTCTTTCTTTGTATTTTTTACAATGCTTTTTAACGGAGGCGTGGTTTCTTCTTATATTATGTGGAGCAATATTTTCCACATCAAGAATACGATATGGGCATTAATGCTCCCCAATTATGTAGTGACAGCTTTTAATGTATTTCTGGTCAGAAATTATTTTACAAACAGTGTGCCAGATTCCCTGATTGAATCGGCAAAGATTGACGGGGCTTCTGAGCTGACTATATTCAGGAAGATCATGCTTCCTCTTGCGGTTCCCACTGTAGCCACAATAAGCTTATTTACCGCACTCTGCTACTGGAATGACTGGACAAACGGTTTATATTACATAACAGATTCTAAATTTTACGGTATCCAGAATCTGCTGATCAAGATCATGAATAATATACAATTCCTGAAATCCAGCAGCAATGCAGCCATGCTGGGCACAAATGCGGTAGAACTGCCGGGCACGGCGGTCAGGATGGCCCTGGCTGTGATAGGAATACTTCCGATTCTGATCATCTATCCGTTTGTGCAGAAGTATTTTATAAAGGGAGTAGTTGTCGGAGCAGTAAAAGGATAATTAATCTGGAGGAAAAAAATAATATGAAAGTAAGAGAAGTGATTGAAAGAGTCATAGAAAAGACAGGCCTTACTCCTATTCCGCATGAGAAGACCTGCGACCATCTGATGATTGGGGATGGGGAGATGGAGGTCACAAAAGTGGCTTCTACATTCATGGCTACTGTGGATGTGATCAAAGAGGCAATAGAGGCGGGGGCAAATATGATCATAACTCATGAGCCTACCTGGTTTACAGGAAAAGATGATACAGGCTGGGTGGAAGAGGATGAGATCTATCTGGAAAAGAGAAAACTCATCGAAGAAAATCACATAGCGATCTGGCGTTTCCATGACCACATGCACATGTGCAGTGAGGACGGCATCTACCGGGGCTTTGAGAAGGAGACAGGATGGGGACAATACCGTATCCCGTATCAGGGAGTGGATGATCCTTTATGTAAATTCGGAGGCTGCTACGAAATACCGCCCGCCTCTTTAAGAGAGCTGTGTGAGTTCTTTAAGGAAAAAATGGAGATGGACGTGATTCAGATAATCGGAGATCCGGAAATGGCAGTGAGGCGTATCGGCGTCCTGGTGGGCGGCGGAAGTCTGGGGCTTGGCACAGAAGAGATGCCTATGATCCTTATGCGGCAGATGAACCTGGATCTGGTGATCTGCGGGGATATTACAGAGTGGACATTGCCTGCCTACATCAGGGATGCCATGCAGCTGGGGTTCAATAAAGGAATGCTGGTGCTGGGACATGAGCGCAGCGAAGAGCCGGGCATGAAGTATCTGGGAGAGTGGCTGGAGCCGGCTCTGGATGGAACTAAAGTAGTATTTATCGATGCAAAGGAGCCTTTTGAGTATTTATAAACAAGGCAGCAGAAGGAGAAAAAAATGGCATTATTAAACATCACATTTCCGTCATGCAGTCTGAGAAGATCAGTGAGCATCAATGCCCTGATTCCAAATGAGATCAATTTTATGCCCGGTCAGGAGCCGGAGTATAGGAAAGAGCCTTTTAGGACCTTATATATGCTGCATGGGTACTCAGGAGATGCCAATGATTATCTTGTCTTTTCGAATTTATTTGAATTGTGCAGGATATATGATCTGGCAATAATTTTTCCTTCAGGTGAGAATTCTTTTTATCTGGATGATGAAGATAAAAGCGAGCTGTACAGCAGGTATGTGGGCAGTGAGCTTGTAGAGTTTACCAGAAGCTTATTCCATCTTTCAGACAAGAGGGAGGATACTTATATCGGTGGTCTGTCTATGGGCGGCTATGGAGCTATGGTTAACGGACTCAGATATGCGGACACTTTTTCAAAAATCATCAGCTTCTCAGGGGCATTTATTGAAATAACCCTGGCAGACGCCAGAGAGTACAAAGCGGATGAGGTATCAGACGAGAAATATCAGCGCAGGGTATACGGGGATCCACGAAAACTGCGGAAATCAGATAAGGACCCGCGCTGGTGCATGGAGATGCTGAGGGCGCAGGGAAAGCAGATACCTGATATCTACCAATGCTGCGGTAAGGATGATTTTCTGATCGAGCCTAACAGGCGGCTCCATGAATTTATGGAAGAGCAGAATATCCCCCACAGGTATGAGGAAGGGGAAGGGACACATGACTGGGCATACTGGCAGAAACACCTGGAACCGGCGCTTGCCTGGCTGGGAGAGAAAGGGTGAGAAAAAGCCCTGCGCAGCCTGGTAACACATGAACAGTGACTAAAGAAGGGGCATTGCTTCAGCAGATAAATGTTCGCCAAGTCTTCAAATCCTCTTACAAGATATTTGTACAAGTTGGGCACCATTTGCGGCACCACAAACTTTCTTTTCCAGCCGGTACACATGGAACGATAGAAGCCCATTTTGGAGGTTGCTCGTATAGTCGCCCTCAGTATTTCCTAACCTCAAAAACAGGATCATACGCTCCATTCCGGATGGTCTAGTCGTCAGAATTGAGGGTGTGTACCCACAACAAGCGTTTTGCATGAGTGTGTACACTCATACACTGCTTGCCACTATTGAAAACAACCAGATAGCGTGGTGCGCCTTATACCAAGAAGGCGCACTACGCAAAAGGCTCATAACAGGAAGAATAGATGTTTTATAGGGTTATACCAAGCTCCAATTCATCATCGTCACTTCTACCGGTTTCCATAAATCCAAGTTGGCGATATAGACCATATGCTATTGTGTTTTCAGGATTGCAAGTAATGAAAACGGTCTGTGATTGTCCAAAAGGTTTCGAAGAAATATAACGGAGAACCTCTTTCAACGCACCTTTGCCATACCCATTTCCTTGAAACTCTTTATCTATCATCATGTGCCAAATATTATACACTTCTTCATCATAATCATAGATAACCATGACATATCCAACCATTTTATCTTCCACATATATACCAAATGGCGTACACTGGCTATAATATACATATGCTTGTGCCAGACTACGAATGGGATTTGAAACATATTTTTCTTGTCCTACCGCCAATTTCAAGTTGAAACAATCAATGAAATTTGACTCATCAATTCTCTTTAATACAATATTATTCATGATTTTCCTCCATCGCTTTGGAGGGCTAGTTCAAAGTTACCCTCCTGTTTGTATTGTTTCGGCTATTTTTAATCATCATAATGAACATCTCCTTTATAATTGTAGTATCTATTATAAACACAGAACCTCTGTGGGATTATTTATTTGGTAGGCGCTTTTAATTTAAATTGCGGCGGCCATGAGGTCGCATCGCCAATTTCTATTCGCCATAGGCAAATAGAAATACCCTGTAGTACGCCTTTTCCGCCTAAGGCGTATTTACTCCGCTTTTTCCATTCTAATGATTCAGCGTGTATCTGTCAAATCAAGTCTTATATTGCTTTAGCAGTTCTTGCAAGACACCATTTTCTTTCGGGCACCAAATAGGGCACCTTTCTTCCATTCATCCCATAGTCCGTTTATCAAAAACCCAGTAACCATGCGTATCCATGCGTTCACCTCCATGCTTAAAAACGCTGCAGTTTATAAAGATAAGAATTATCCCGGCTTTATCTTTTTGGATATAAGAATTATATCACATTATTATTGACAAATATAAAAGATTTGACAAACGCAACTGTAACATGTATAATTACAGTTATAAGTGTTAACGGCTTTGAATCACAGAAAGGCGGGATGCGGATGGAACTGGCTCAATGGCTTATTATCTGATACAGGAGGCAGGCCCTTTAGTGAAGGCAGGTATGCGCCTTCAGGCAGTAGTGACATCAAGGGCGGAGGAGCGCTTCTGCGGGAAAAGACCATTGCCAGAGGTGTCCGCGAGATCACAAATCAAGACAGAAAGAAAGGCGGAATGTATTATGTATAACAGTAAGATTTATTCGCACGGTTATATAGGAACGTATCATTCGGAAGAAAGCAGAGGAGTCTATCATTTTACCTTTAATGAAAAGAACGGGCAGATGACAGAGCCTGAGCTGTTTTATGAAACAGAGAATGCCAAATGGGTAACTAAAAACGGCGGCTTGCTTGTTTTTTCCATGAGAAAGGAAGGGCACGCCGGCACCTGTTTTTTGAGACTCAGGGATGGAAAGGCTGATTATGCTTATGAAATCCTTGAAGAGAGGACAGCACCCTGCTACATCCTGCAGGAGGGGGAATTCGTCTGTACAGCTAATTACCATGAGGGTACAGTTATGGTCTACTCTGTTAAAGATAAAAAACCGGATATTGTCGCAAGGATTGAAAATGGGGAAGAGGCAGGATGCCATCAGATCCTCATCCATGGGCAGGATATGATGGTGCCCTGTCTGGAACAGGATAAGATCAGGATGTTTGATATGGATAATGGATTTGCCCTGTCAGGAGAAATCATGTTTCCTGAAGGCAGCGGACCAAGGCATGGGGTATTCAACAGGGAACATACAAAGTTATTCGTGGTGAGTGAACGGAGCAATGAACTGTTCATATTTAAGGTACGGGGCAGAGAATTCAGTCTGGAGCAGATTCTTCCGATATATCTGGACGGAGGCAAAACAGCTGCCGCGGCGGCCATACGTCTCACCAGTGATGAGAGGTTCCTGTATATATCTGTACGGGGGCAGGATATCCTGACAGTGGCTGACGTGAGAGGAAGCAGGGCAAAGGTCATACAGCATGTACCCTGCGGAGGCGTGCATCCCCGCGATCTTATCCTGAGCCGGGAGGAAGGCTTTCTCCTTGCTGCAAACAGGTTCGGGGGTGGAATTGTCAGCATGGAACGGGACAGGGAGAGCGGACTGATCGGAGAAATCAGAAGCCGGATCCACATACAGGAGGGAGTGTCAGTGCTGTTGGAAGAACAGGAGGGATCGTATGTATAGAACAGAAATAGGAGTGATAGGCCTGGCAGTCATGGGAAGAAGCCTTGCACTTAACATGGCGGACCATGGGTTTAAGGTGGGAGGGTATAACAGGAGCAGGGAAGTGACTGAAAATCTCATAAAGGAGTATCCGCATGAGAATTTTTTCCCCTTTTATGATATGAGGGAGCTTGTGGAGTCACAGGAAAGGCCGAGAAAATTTTTGATCATGGTAAAAGCGGGGAGACCTGTGGACATGGTGATAGAGCAGCTTGTTCCGTTTCTGGATGAAGGAGATATGATACTGGACGGGGGCAATTCTTTCTTTGAGGACACAAGGAGGCGTGAAAAGAGCCTGAGGGAAAAGGGTATATATTACTTCGGGACAGGAGTGTCAGGAGGGGAGAGAGGGGCGCGCTTCGGCCCGTCAATTATGCCCGGCGGTGACAGAGAGGCATATGAGCATATAGCTCCCGTGCTGGAGGCTATAGCAGCGAAAGCCCAGGGGGAGCCTTGCTGTGCCTATATGGGGCCTGATGGGGCAGGACATTATGTAAAGATGGTGCATAATGGGATAGAATACGCGGATATGCAGCTGATTGCGGAAGCTTACCTCCTTCTCAAATATGCGGGAGGATTTACAAATGAAGAACTGGCGGACACATTTTCTGCCTGGAATGAAGGAAAACTGAAAAGCTATCTGATAGGGATTACCGCAGATATATTCAGAGAGAAGGATGATTTTGAAAATGGGGAGCTGATAGACTATATTCTGGACAGTGCAGGCCAGAAAGGGACAGGACGCTGGACTAGCCTGGAGTCTCTGAAGCAGGGAGTCAACGTATCCATGATCACGGCTGCCTGCAATGCCAGGATCATGTCAAACCAGATACAGCAGAGGAAAATGGCGTCAGAGCTTATAAAAGGCCCTGAACGAAGCGGCATCCCGGATAAAAAGGCTTTTGGGGAAGCAGTACGGGAAGGACTGTATACAGCCAAGATAGCGGCATATGCACAGGGATTTTCACTGCTGTCACATGCCTCCGGTGAATATGGATGGGATCTGGATTATGGCAGGATCGCCGCTATTTTCCGGGCAGGCTGTATCATACAGGCGGAATTTCTGGATGATATTACCAGGGCTTTCAGAAAGGATAAAGAGCTTACAAACCTGATGACAGACTCTTTCTTCAGGAATGGAATCAATAATGGACATGAAAGCCTGAGAAGGATTTTAAGTACCGGGATCTTAAACGGGATACCGGTGCCGGCTATGAGCCAAGCTGCTGCATATATTGACGCTTTCAGGGGAGTCCCTGTGGGGGCCAGCCTGATACAGGCACAGCGGGACTGCTTTGGGGCACATACCTATGAGAGAACAGACAGGGAAGGTATCTTCCATCATGATTGGGGGCAGGGACATGTATAATGAGCAGGTTTTTACAATATTCGGAGGGACAGGAGACCTGACCTTCAGGAAGCTTATTCCGGCACTTTATAACATGGAGATGGCAGATGGAGGAGAATACTGTCCGCGGATAGTGGTGATAGGGCGAAGAGAATACACCAGCAGCATGTACAGAGAGAAAGCCCGGGACTGGGTGGAAAAATTTGCAAGGCTCAGCTATAAGGAAGAAGTCTATGAGAAGCTGGCGGAAAAAATCGTTTATTACCGCATGGATTTTACTGATGAGGCCTCTTATGAGGGACTTGATGCGTTCTACAGGGAAATGGGGGCGAAAAAGCATATTTTCTATTTTGCCGTTGCCCCGCGTTTCTTTGAAATAATAGTAAGCGGGCTCCATAAGGTGGATGGAGCCAGGGACGGTAAGGTGGTGCTGGAAAAGCCGTTCGGAGAGGATCTGGCGGCGGCAGCCAGGCTGAATGAGGAAATGGAAGGATTTTTCAGTCAGGGTCACATATACAGGATCGACCACTATCTTGGAAAGGAGATGGTCAGAAATATCCAGACGATCCGCTTTGCAAACCCTATCTTTTCTAATGTCTGGGATGCAGGACATATTGAGTGTATCCAGATCTCAGCCATGGAAGAGGTGGGTGTGGAGAGCAGAGGCGGATACTATGACCGCAGCGGAGCTTTGAAGGATATGATGCAGAACCACCTGTTCCAGATACTTACCATAGTGGCTATGGAGCAGCCAAAGAGCCAGGAAGTGGAAGATATGCACAGAGAGCAGATGAAGGTACTGGAAGCTCTCAGCCTGCCGGAAAATATCTCTGAGAGTATGGTTTTGGGGCAGTATGATGGTTACCGCAAGGAACCGTCTGTCAGGGCGGATTCTTCCACGGAAACTTATGCAGCTGTGCGGCTTTTTGTGGACAATGACAGGTGGAGAGGAATGCCCTTCTATATCCGCACAGGCAAAAAGCTGGATAAAAGGGAAATGCAGGTTGCTGTAGTATTCAAAAGTCCTGCCCCTGATATTGAGCCGGATATCCTGAATATTAAGATCCAGCCCACAGAAGGTGTATACCTGCAGTTTAATATAAAGAAGCCCGGAGAGTCTGTAGACGTCATCCAGGCCAAGATGGATTTCTGCCAGAGCTGTTCCTCTGTCAACCAGACGAACACGCCGGAGGCTTATGAGAGGCTGATTGCCGCCTGCTTTAAGGGGGAACGTTCCTGGTTCTCAAAATGGGACCAGATCGAAGCCAGCTGGAAATATGTTGATGCCATACGGGATAAATACCGCCTGGGCGGTGTTCCAATCCATGTATACAAGCCGGGAAGTGACGGCCCTGATGCAGCGGAACAGCTTCTGAACAGCTATGGCCATTCCTGGTTTGATTAAGTTCAGCGCCCGCCGGGGCTTTTCCTGTATTCACTCGGCTTTTTTCCTGTCTTTTTCTCGAATAACCTGCTGAAGTATTTGCTGTCTTTGTAGTGGAGCCGTTCCGCTATCTCATAGACCATCAGATCAGTGGTGAGCAGCAGTTTTTTGGCGGCATTGATCTTTACCTGGGTCACATAATCCAGGTAAAGCTGTCCCGTCTGCTTTTTGAATGCCTGGCTTAAATAAATGGGGGAAATGTAAAACATCTGGGCCACTGTCATCAGGGAGAGATCTTCCAGATAATTGGAATTTATATAATTTTCTACCTGGGAGATCAGTTCGCTGGGTCTTGCCAGCTCATTGTCCCTGGAACGGTTTATCAGGCTGTATACAATATTCTGAACATATTTTTCCAACTCATCTGCTGTCTGGATGGCAGAGATCTGCTGCATAAAATCCACATTCCCATAGGCATCCGGATCAGGGGCAGCTTCGCTCTCGGTCATGTACTGGATACATGTCATCAGGAGGTTCAGAGCATTGATCTGTATGCCCAGCAGGGGTGTATCTGCAATTTCGGACAGGTAATGAAATACTTTGTGGATAGAGCTTGTGATGCTGGCAAAATTAGACTGCATCAGGCTCTGGCGGTATGCGTCCCAGAGTCCGTCGGGCAAAGTCTGGATAAAATGCGCATTTTTTAAACTGCTGTCAAAAGGATTGACGGAGCTGGCGCCCCGGATGATCTTGTATGACAGGGCAAAAAGAGCCTGCTTGCAGGAGACGGGAAGATGGCTGGCGCAGGGGTAAGGCCTTCCGACACCTATGCAGAGCCCGCCGTGAGCCTGCATGGACATTTTCTGGTGAAGCTCTGTAAGCTGTTCCGTAAAAAAATCAGGAGGCGTATCAAGCGGCAGAGAAAAAATGCCCAGATACGTATTGCTGCCATGATAATACAGAAGAAAGGGAATGCCTAATGCGGACAGGCCCGCAAGAAGCTCCTGGCGCAGCACTGAGATATTTTCCGGAGCTGCGGCCTGAAAGGCGGCCGCCAGATAAGTGTGTCCGGGGGCCAGAGAGATATCATAATCGGCCAGGGCAATCTTAAGATCCTCATCTGTCTCAAAGTAGGAGTTCATCATATCACGCAGCACATCGTCGAGAGCCAGGGCAGACAGCTGCTGGCTAACATCCTCCAGCTGCGTAAGGGCTGTCTGTGTTTTTCTCTGAAGGGCCAGCTGTTCCCTGACCTTTTCCAGAGCCTGGATCAGCTCGGATTCCACTACGGGTTTCAGAAGATATTCCTGGACCCCCAGGGACATACACTGTTTTGCGTAAGAAAAGTCAGAATACCCGCTGAGTATGATAAAGCCGCAGGGGTGTATGGCAAGAGCCTGGCGGATCATATCGATCCCGGAGCAGTTGGGCATGCGGATGTCGGATATGACAATATCAGGCTGCAGGCTTTTGATCATGTCCAGGCCCTCACGGCCGTCAGAGGCGCAGCCTGCGATCTCACAGCCGCAGGCCTCCCAGTCTATCAGGATCTGAAGGCCCTGGGTTATGATTGGTTCGTCATCTATGAGCAATACTTTATACTTTTCCATACTTCCTCCAAATTTATCAGAATTTAGTAAATATTTTTCCAGGCTCTAAGGTTCAGGCAGGATCTCCATGTTGTAATTCTTCGGGATGCAAAGCTGTACCGTGGTGCCCCTGGGTGAATTTGCATACAGCCGCAGGTAATATCCCTGTCCGTATTCCAGCCGTATGCGGTCTGAAATGTTCACGATGCCTATGCTGTTGTGGACAGCTCCTTCTTCAGCAGGCCCTGTATGCTCCAGGTTGTTCTGTATTCTCTTCAGGTTTGTTTCTTCTATTCCAACTCCGTTATCTGAGACGCTGATGATCAGGTCATTTCCAGTCTCTTCCACAGAGATACTTATTTCTTCATCCCCAAAGGTCTGGACAAAGCCGTGCTGTATACAATTTTCTACAAGCGGCTGAAGGGTGAGCTTTATTATGGAACAGTCCAGAAGTTCTTCCGGAACATGCCGGGTAAAGCGGTAACGGTTGTTGAACCGCATATTCTGGATGGTCAGGTAAGTCTCCACGTGCTCCAGTTCGTCCCTGACGGTGACAATATTGCTGGTCCTGTCAAGGGTGATGCGGAACAGCTTGGCCAGTGTCTGTACCATGACAGCCACCTCTTTATCCTTGTTGATCAAAGCCTTCATCCGGATGATCTCCAGGGTGTTGTGCAGGAAATGCGGGCTGATCTGGTTCTGCAGGGCTTCCAGCTGAGCCTGTTTGGTAGCCAGCTGATAATGGTAGACACGGTCAAGCAGATTTTGTATCTCCTCAGTCATGAAGTTGAAGCTGGAGCAGAGGCTGCCGATCTCATCCTGAGATTCCACAGGGATACGGATGGAATAATTTCCTGCGGCACACTCGTTGGCGGCATTTTTAAGCAGCTTTAAAGGTTTGACGAGTTTATACGAGAAATACCCGCTGAGCAGAATGATCAGGATGATCAGCATGACCACCAGGACGACAGCAAACTGGTTGAAATCATGCGTACTTTTAAATAACTGGTTCCTGTTGATGATTACTGTGGAGGTGAGGGTATCCGAGGAATTCGAAAAGTACATGTCCTGCCCGTCCTCCTGCTCAGTGGCTGCAAAGGTCATATATTCCGGATCGTTCAGGTACTCAGGGGTGAAATTTCCGGAGGTGTCGGCGACAATTGTATTGTCCTGGTTAGTTATAACGATCTTGGCCCCGCTCTCCAGCAGAGAGGAATTTATATTGATGGCGTCCAGCAGATCCTGGCAGGTGACATTGAGGACAATGGCGCCTATTTTTTTCTTGTCAAAGGTGTAGAGAAAGCGGGTGAGCGTGAAGACTGGCTCCTTGCTGCGGCCAAAATCCACAAGCAGGTAGGAGGGGATATGGGCAGCAGAGATATATACCTTCTGGTTCAGCTCATCAAGGCGGTCCGCATGAGTGATTTCATAAAAGGAGGGGAGATCTTTGATCTCATTTGAAGTACCGCTGTAGATCATGCCGTTTGCACCTACGTATGTGACATTGCGGATGCTGGGCTGCTGAGTCATCAGTTTGAGCATCTCATTGTGGAGATACTTGGCGGCATTATAATTCGCCATCTTGTCAGACTCAGGAGAGGCAGTCAGCAGGTCTACGAGAGTGTTGTCAAGAGTGGCTACCCGGGTCATGCGGTCCAGTTCACCGATATAGCTGTCAATATTGGAAGATATCTGTTCTACGAAAAGATTGATATAGGACAGTGTATTATTTTTTATATTGGAAGCTGAGGTTGAGCTCAGCACCAAGGACGATATGAGAAACGGAAAGACGACCAGGACCACATAGCTGATGAGAAGCTTTGCGGCCAGGCTGGCTTTTTTTATCAGATTCATAAATTATTCCCCCCTGCCGGATAATTTTTTCGCATTTTCAAAAGTGATTATAACATTTATAATTACCTCATACAACAGCAAGGGAGGAAAAGAAAATGACACACTTGAAAAAAGGAATTGCAGCAGCATTGTCCCTGACTATGGTCCTGGGACTGACGGCCTGCCAGAGTGCACAGGGAAATGCAGCAGGTACAGAAGGTGCCCTGAAGGAAACGCAGGGGCAGGCAGCAGAGACAGAAAACAAAGATTCAGCCAGAGCAGTGAAAGCTGAGAATGTGATGGAGAAGCATGCATCTGGTGATGATGCATCAGGTGAAAAGGTAGAGCTTACCTTTTGGGCAAGAGCCAGCTCGGCTGACAATAACCAGACAATTACCATGGACGAATTCAATGCTTCCCAGGACAGGATACACGTAACTGTAGAGTGTTACGGGGACAATTATGAGGAAGTGCTGAAGCTGGCCTGCAACAGCGGCGAGGTTCCTGATATTTTCGAGATCAGCGGACTGAGCGATGTGAAATCTTATATTGATGCAGGTCTTGCATATCCGATGGATGAATATCTGACGGAGGAGCTGAAGGCGGAATTTAATCCATCAGCATTTACCAAATATGCATATGACGGACAAGTATATGCCATTCCCCATATGACAAGATATATAAGGGTATATTATAACAGGGACTTGTTTGAGAAAGCAGGGCTGGACCCGGATAATTTCCCCACAACCCTGGAAGGCATGTATGATGCGGCAAAGGCAATAACAGAAGCAGGAAACGGAGAATTTTACGGTTTTGGGCTTCCTATCAAGTCAGGCTCCACATGGGAGAGGAATATTGATGATATAGCGATCCTTTCAGGGCTGACAGGACCTTATGGATTTGATTATACAACAGGTAAATTTGATTTTTCAAAACAGAAACCAATCATCGAGTATTTCGCTAAGATGTATGAGGACGGAATTATGATGCCGGGTTCAGAGTCAATAGACATCGAAGTGCTCCGCGCTAATTTCATTGCCAATAAGGTAGGAATGTATTTTGACGGCAACTGGATGGTCAACGGCTACAACAATGAGATTGAGGGCGGCGATGTAACAAACTGGGATACGGCTCTTGTACCTGTCTTTGAGGGAACTGAGCGGGCAAAAGATTATCTGATGCTGGAAAGCGGCCACTGTATCTCGTCATCCAGTGAACATCCCGCAGAGGCATTTGAGGCGATCTCATATCTTCTGCACAATGTATATTCAGCTCCGGCCAGAAAGGACGCATCCAAAGTGGCGCCGTCCCTGTCCCTGATCGACAAGGATAATGCAGAGATCAATGCAAGCCCGGAAGTACAGAAGTTAAAGGGAATCAAAGGGCTGAGCATGGATACAGAAAACCTTTCTTCCTTTACTGTTACGCCTCATTCTGCCCTGACACTGGAAGGAGACAGCCGCGATACTGTTTACCCGCTTCTTATCATCCAGGGCAGCAGCATGGATATGGATGCAGAGCTTGATAAGCTGTCTGAAACTTACAATTCGGCGCTTGAAAATGCAGTATCAGAAGGTCTTTTGGAAGAAAAAGATTTAAAACCGGAAGGCTTTGACTACTATACGAGATAAACAAGAAGGGGGCTGTGGAGACAGCCCCTATTTATTCCCGCGAGGGTCAAATTAAAAAAAGGAGCGACTACTTTATGAATAAAGCTGTAAAAAGCAGGAAGAACAGCCGCATTAAAGGAATACAGATGTTTCTGATGCTGCTGCCTATGCTGGTTCTGTTTTTTTTGTTCTGCGCATATCCCCTGTTTGATTCGATCTACTTAAGCTTTACGAAATACAATGGCTTCACTGAACCTGTATTCAACGGACTGGCAAATTATAAAAGGCTGTTTTCAGACAGCAGCTGGTGGAGAGCGGTCCTGAATACCTTTGAGCTGACTGTGATGGCTTATGTGATCCAGATACCGCTGTCACTTCTGTTAGCTATCTTGGTAAATAGCAAGATAAAAGGACAGAATTTTTTCAGGACAATAATCTTTCTGCCGAATGTGACAAGTACGGCCATTATCGGCATCATCTTTTTCTTTATGTTTTCTTCTTATAATGGAATCGTGAACGGTATGCTTCAGGGGGCAGGACTGATAAACAGGCCGGTCGAGTGGCTTGGAAATGTAACAAGCGCCAAGCTGATCATCATTCTGCTGAATACCTGGAGCCAGGTAGGATATCTGATGATCCTTTTTCTGGCCGCCATCCAGAAGATCCCCACAGAGCTGTATGAGAGCGCCACACTGGACGGAGCGTCAAAATGGCAGCAGTTTAAATGTGTGACTCTTCCTATGCTTGGGCAGATGTTCCAGGTGATCTCCATGATGTGCATTCTGAACGGATTCCAGCTGTTTGACTCTGTGAAGGTACTTACAGGGGGCGGACCCGGCAACCAGACTTCAGTCATGGCTCTGTACATATACAATTACTTCTTTAACAGCACGGGGGCGCAGCAGGGATATGCCTCAGCAGTCAGTGTATGCGCTACCTTTATCACTGCAGCTGTAGGAGCCTTGTATTTCCTGGTCACAAGTAAAAAGTTCAAAGAAAATTAGAGGCGGCGGTACCGCCTTGCCGCAGGCCCGTTATAGGAAGCCTGTAGCAAAGCAGAAGAGACGAGGAGAATCGAAATGAAGAAAAAAAGAATAAAACCGGGAAGAGTGCTCTGTTATGCATTCTTGACAGCAATGACTATATTTTCCGCCTTTCCGCTCATCTATGCTTTTTTTGGATCTTTTAAAAGCAGCGTGGAATTTTTGAACGGCGGTGCAAACATACTTCCGGCCCAATGGGATTTTTCCAGCTATGCGAAAGCCTGGAAGGAGGCAAATTTCGCCAGGTATACATTGAACAGCCTGTTTATTTCCGGTATGACAGTAGTATTGACACTTATAGTAGGCTCCATGGCCAGCTATGTGCTGGCAAGGACCAGCTTCAGGGCAAAGCCGGCCATCATTGGCCTTTTGGGTCTGGTCATGTTTATTCCGAATGTGGTCCTGATTTTCCCGATTTTTAAGATGTGCCAGAGTTTAAATCTGATGGGAAATATCTGGAGCATCATTATCACCCAGACAGCCTCAGGTCTTCCGTTTCTTGTCATCCTGATGCAGTCTTATATGGTAAGTATCAGCAGGGAGATCGATGAGGCGGCGGAGATGGACGGCTGCAGCTTTTTCAGACTGTTTTATAATATAATGCTGCCGCTGAGCAAGCCGATACTGGCCACAGTAGCCCTGTTTGCGTTTAAAAATGCGTGGAACAGCTATCTGCTGCCGCTGGCACTGTCCCTGTCCAAACCGGAGATCAGGCCTCTTACAGTGGGGGTCATTGCCCTGAAGGATATGGGGGAGGGAATCTCAGCATGGAATATTATGATCGCAGGCAGTGTACTGGCAGTCTTCCCCATGGTAATTGTATACTTGTTCATGAACAGGTTCTTCATAGAAGGAATCACGTCAGGTTCTGTCAAAGGATGAGGTAAAAAAAGATGGAAGATTGGAGAAACAGGCTTTCTGCTTATGATTTCTGGTGGACAGATAAGGAAAGGCTGCCGGACGGCTGGACAAAAGGCGCATTTCTTGGAAATGGTGTCCAGGGCGTTATGCTTTATTTTACAGGGGAGGGGGAGGAGAGAAAGCTGCATGCTGAGCTGGGCAGCCATGATGTCTATGACAGGAGAAGCTCCAGGGATTTCTGGATGGCTAAGCAGTTTGACAGCCCCCGCCTTCCTGTAGGAAGCCTGGAATACCCCTGCCCTGGCAAAATCCTGGACTTTACCATGCATTTAAGTCTTTATGACGCATCTGCTGATCTGTATATCAGGACAGAGAGCATGGAACTGGAATGCATGTTTTATGTGTGCGCGTCAAATCAGATGATTGTGGCAGAGCAGAGAAGAGGTGCGCTGTCTGCGTGGAAATTCATACCTGGAAAAGCCGTCAGCCCCAGACAATCTTTTGGGCTGAGGATGGGAGAGGATAGCAGGATTGACAGGGAATACAAGTATCATCCTGAACCCAGGCTGGAAGAGGCAAGGGAAGAGACAATGCAGGAAACTGCATGTGTCCAGGAACTGGACGGGGATTGGAGGACGATAACGGTTATCCAGAGAGACGTAAACAGAGGCTGTCTGTTTGCCGAGATCTGCCAGGGGCAGGGGATAGAGACGGATAAAGTGAAAAAGAGCCTGGAGAGAGAAAAGAGCCGGGATTACAGGAGGCTCCATCTGCAGTGGTGGCACGAGTACTATCCTGTCAGTGGAATTAGTATCCCGGATACCAGTCTGGAAGCTTTTTACTGGAGGCAGATCTATAAGCTGGGCTGTGCTGTAAGAGAGGACAGCCGGGTGATGGACAACCAGGGGCCCTGGCTTTTTGAGACACCCTGGCCCGGGACATGGTGGAACCTGAACGTACAGCTGTGCTACTGGCCTCTGTACACAGCGGGCAGATTGAGCCAGGCCGCATCCCTCAATCATTTCCTGATGAGGTACAAAGATGACCTGACTGAGAATGTCCCTGAAAGGTACAGGTATGATTCCAGTGGCATCGGCACTAATACTACATGGAACTTAAAGTCCGGGATCGCAGACCCGGAAACAGATAATGGGCAGCAGTTTGTGGAGCTGGGAAACCTGACATGGGCGCTGCATGACTGCTGGCTGTATTACCGCATGACCATGGATAAGGAAATGCTTCGCACTATGCTTTATCCTCTTCTGAAAAGAAGCATCAATTACTATCTGCACTTTTTGAGGAAGGGTGAAGATGGAAGGCTTCATCTGCCGCCCACCTCTTCACCGGAATACGGGGAACTCTGTGAGGACTGTAATTATGACCTGAGCCTCCTGCGCTGGGGCTGTATGGCCCTGCTGGATATTACAGAGACACTTGGAATTGATGATGAGAAGAAAAGGGAATGGATGAATGTCTGTGAGAATCTGACTGATTATCCCAGAAATGAGACCGGATATATGATAGGAAAGGACCTGCCGTATGCCAGGACACACAGACATTTTTCACACCTGATGATGCATATGCCGCTCTATCTGGTGAACTGTGACAACAGTGATACATGGAGCCTGGTGGAGCGCTCCATTAACCACTGGTTCAGCTACAGGGGGGATATCCTGGGATTCTCCCATGTTGGTGCATCACTTCTATACAGCGCTTACCAGAAGGGAAATAAAGCAGCGGAGCAGATCCGCTGGCTTTTAAAAGAGCATGTAACCTTTAATACTATGTACCAGGAGGCAGGCCCTGTAATGGAAACCCCGCTTGCCGCAGCAGAATGCATCCAGCAGCTTCTGCTGCAAAGCTGGGGAGGAAAGATCAGAGTATTTCCGGCCGTACCGGATGAATGGGAGAGCGCATCATTTTCAGGTTTTGCCGCACAGGGCGGATTCCGGGTCTCGGCCCGGTATGAGGATCACCGGACCGTCTGGATAGAGATAGAGAGCCTGGCAGGTGAGGCATGCATTGTTGAGACCGGCATGGAGGAGGCGGAAGTCCACTATGACGACGGGCGAAGGGAACACGTTCAGATAAAAGGATGTGTCAGGCTTGACCTGCAGATTCATGGAAAGGTGAGACTGTCAATTTAACATTCAGCTACTCCCAAACCCAGCGCCCCATACTTTTGTCATAAGACAGTTCATACTTTATGGCCCCGTATTGGTCATAGGCATAGCCCACGGCATCCTGGCTGAGAGAGGCATCTCCATTTTCAAAAGCCAGGACTGCCAGTTCTCCTGTGTCGATATCGGTTGATTTTGAGAGTCCAAAGGCGGTAATGGTCACTCTTGTGATATCAGGATCCTCTGAAAGGAGCGGGAAGAGGAGGATACCCCTGTCATAATCCCAGAAGTAGAGTGGGCTGGTCACGGTCAGCTTGCCCTTGTCAGCGGGATATTTGGGCCAGGCAAAATAATTATCATCGGAGCGCCATCCGTTCCAGTGCCTGTCTGCTGCGATTGTATCGTAATTACAATCTCCCTCATAGAAGAAAAATTTAATATTACCCCAGTCCAGTGTACCCAGTACTTTTGAAGACGGGTTGAGCTTTCCCGAATTCCGGGCAGCTGCACCGGCGGTAAAATGATAACCCATGGCATAGTTTCCAAGCAAAAGGAAAGCAGAACATGTGAGTACGGCCAGGAGCGTCCTGTATTTCAGCTTTCTGCGCCTGATTTTCCTGGCGATAGCAGCATATTCTGAAGTTTTTACATCATCCTGATCTGTTTCCATTTCAACGTTTTGCATGAGTTTCTGATAATATTCGCTGCATGTCTTACATTCAGCCATATGCTCAAAGACTGCTTTTTTACTGCCCTCTGATGCGGAATCATCTGTGCAGAGCGGCATTAAATCCTGTATCAGATCACATTTATATTTCATAGTCAAACCTCTCCTTTAACTGAGTCTGGATATATAGTTTCGTTCTGTAAAAAATTACTTTTGCTGTTGTTTCTTTGATATTCTCTAGTTTTGCGATTTCTTTGAACTTCAGCCCGGCATACATCCTGTACTGGACAATATCGCGGGCTTTTTTATCACAGCCATTTAAAATATTCTCTATGCAGCGTAGCAGCTCACGGTTTTCTATATGTTTTGATATATCTTCCGTGTACTGCATTTTCTGCAGCCTGTCGCAGAGATGTTCTTTGCTGATCTCCTTGCGTATATAGGTGGAATAAGTATTTTTGGCTATTTGGCAAAGCCATGTCTTAATTTCACATTCTCCCCGGAAACGGCCAAAAGACAGAAAGGCCTGATAGAACGTTTCCGACAAAAGTTCTTCGGAGAGATCAAGATCATAATCGGTCAGCTTACATATAAACCGGTAAATGTCTTGCCTGTATTCAGTATACAGTTCTTCGAATGGATCCACATCATCCCACCTTTCTTGTTGATTTGTATTATTAGTAGTTTCAGCAGTGAAAAAGTTACATCAAAAAGTAATTTTTTTTGAATCCGAGGATATACAGGAAGAAGGGAAAAATGGAAGAGGGATGCAATGCCGGCACTGATTATTGTTTTCTGGAAATGATGCACGGAGGTGTATATTATTGTGTGTACTGGCATTGCAGACCATATAAGAGGTATTATTTAACTGGTGTGAGATTTTTTACCATTAAGTACTCATTTGCATAGCTTCCGTCCTTATACTTCATGCTGTGAGGCTGTTCGCCATAGATTTCAAAACCAAGGCTTTTGTATAGGCGGACTGCGGCAGTATTAGCAGTCACCACCTCTAATTCCGCCTGTTCATAACCACAGCCGGCTGCAGTCTCAAGAACTGTATTCAGCATAGCTTTTCCCAGTCCCATCCCGCAGTATTCCTGATACAGGGCAATGGCGATATTGCATCTGTGGGCATACCGTTTATAGCTGCCGCAGGATGACAGTGAACAGTTCCCGGCATGTTTTCCGTCCACACGGGCGATCAGCAGCAGTTCTCTTTTGGCTTCTTCCATAGTTTGAAGGAAATCCTTCTCCTGGGCTGAAGTCAGGGTGATTTCTTCCGGTTCTCTCATGAGATACGGCGTCTCAGCGGATGTTATTTTTAAATATTGAACCAAGTCCTCTGCATCCTCTGTACATGCACTTCTAAGTATACAGTGTCTTCCGTCAGAAAGTATGATTTCTTTTTCTTTTAACAGCATATTATTTCCCCTTTAACTCGTTTTTAGTATACGCATATGGCATTGGAATTGCTGATGATTATACCACATAAAATTTCATTTTGCCAGTAAAGCATTTCTGTATACTGCGCGGCGTAAACAATAATCAGAAAACCACTTGTCAATCAGGCATGTGAGGAGTATGTTTATTATCAGCAGGTATCTGGATTATGGAGGATTAGGAGGAAGGGTATGATAAAAACCAGCAGATTAGTATTAAAAGCTTATGAGCCGGAAGATCAGGAGTCAATGGTTGAATTACTGACAAATGACGAGATAAAAAAGACATTTATGATCCCGGATTTTCAAAGCAGGGCTGATGTTATAGCATTATTTAAAAGGTGCCTGGAGTTTTCAGTTTCGGGCCAGCATTATGAAAGAGGAATATACCTTGATAAGAAGCTGATAGGATTTATAAATGATGTGTTTACAGAGGGAAATTCCATAGAATTAGGCTATGTGATACATCCGGATTTTCAGAACAGAGGATATGCAACAGAGGCGCTTTCGGCAGCAATCGGGGACTTGTTTCAGAAAGGATTTGGTGAAATTATTGCAGGAGCTTTTGAAAATAATACTGCCAGCTGCCGTGTTATGGAGAAATGTAAAATGACTCGGACCGAAAGAGAGGAGACGATCAAATATCGTGAGCAGCTGTATCATTGTATTTATTATTCTATAAAGAAACCGGAGTAGGATATTAAACGGACTGCTTTTGGGGAGAGGGCGGCGGAGCGTGAAGATATGCCCGCCCCCCCAAAAGCTCAGTTGATAGGAATCATGTCATGATGTATCAGCAATATTCCATATTCTTGGGCACCTGCACAATCACTTTTGTGCCGGTGCCTTCTTTGCTTTCCAGAAGCATGGCACAGTCATCACCGAATCTGAGACGAAGCCTCTGGTAGACATTTACGATTCCGATATGCCCATTTGACTTATAGGAATCCACATCCCCGGGACTTAGTTTTTCGCGCAGCGCATCAAGCTGTCCGGTATCCATGCCGGTGCCGTCATCTTCCACGGTCACCAGGACAAAATCACCCTTTGCACAGACAGTGACATCCAGATTGCCCTGGGAGCGTTTGGCTTCCAGCCCGTGGTAAATAGCATTTTCTACTAAAGGCTGCAGTGTGAGCTTCATGATCCGGCAGCGTGCAGCTTCTTCATCGATGTGGAAATGCGGGCAGATCCGCTCTCCATAACGCACCTGCATGATATCCAGATAATTGCGGATATGTGTCAGCTCGTCAGAGATGGGCACAAGCTCGTCTGAAGAACTGATGCTGTAACGGTACAAGTCAGCCATGGAAAGGGCAATATCGCTGACCTGTTCAATTCCCTCATTTTCTGCAATGCTGCTGATGGTTTCCAGAGTATTATAGAGAAAATGAGGATTGATCTGGGACTGCAGGGTGTGAATCTGCATTTCTTTTTCACGGAGTGAATACTGGTATTTTTCCTGAATGAGCTGGCGTATATGCAGGAGCATCTGGTCGATGCATTTGCCCAGCTCCCCTGTCTCATCCTTTGGCAGAGGCGGGATTGTGACCTCCAGACTGCCGTTCATCACTTCATAAGTGACTGCCTTCAGGTCTTCGATGGGTTTCACCAGCTTCCTGGAAAAATACCTGGCCAGCAATATGGTCAGAAACAGTGAAAGGCCTATAAGCAGAAGCATAAATTCTTTCAGGTCAGGCACACCGGCCATGATCTCTTCAAGAGAGTTCGTGGAGAGGATGCTCAGTGCAAAGCCCTCAAGAGGATAGAGATTGACCAGGTAGCGGTGTCCGTCAATATCCATGGTCCGGGATGCGGCGTCCGGACCGCAGGACTGATAGATATTTATTAACTCTTCTTCTGAGAACTGCTCCTTGTTCAGCGTATAGATCTGTGAACTACCTGAAAAAAGGAAAAGATTTCCGTTTTGCCCTCCTATGAGAGGAGACAGCAGGGTCTTGATCTGGGAAGAGTCAAATTCCATATAAAAAATATACTGGTGTTTTGTAGTATTATAGCTTGTTATTTTGTGAGCATAGCCCATGTAGGCTGTGGTCGGGGTGGTATAGCGCATATCATGGTAGGGCAGCAGCTGAGGCATGGACAGGCAGCGCTGTTCTTTTGAGGCTGTAAAACGGGTAAACCATTCTGCATCCCGGAAGCTGTAGTCCGTGGTCAGGGCCAGGTCATTCTGGTAAACAATATCCCCATCAGATGACAGGATGGAGATATAGGGGAGCGTATGTGACAATCCATAATATGACCTGAGCTGGGATATGGTATCAGCCAGGGCCAGATTGGCCTTGACACCCTCTATAGAGCGCTCTTCAATTTTAGCCAGGTTCAGATTCAGATTTTTTGAATAGACAGCATAGAAATACTGGTCCAGATTACTCAGAAAGTTCTCAAGCTTGTCGGCTGCCAGAGACATGACCTGCTGCTTATAGAACAGGACATTTTCATTTATAGTTTTCTGGTAATTGTACCAGGAGATAAATCCCAGGATAATAAAGGGAACCAAGCAGGAAATAAGGAAAAAAGCCTGGAGTTTAGTGCGGATGCTGGTAAATGGAAGCTTTTGTCTTTTCATAGAGATTCCTTCCTGTGATCTGCCAGGTCAGGAGCTGCTAAAGCCTGCCTCTGGTATTCTGCAGGTGTCATTCCGGTAAGCTTGCGGAAGGTCTTGCCGAAATAGCTGCAGTCCTCATAGCCTACGGCGTGGGCGACCTGGTTTACTTTTCTGTCAGAATTGGATAACAGTTTTTTTGCTTTTTCTATGCGCAGCTCAGTCAGATATTCATTAAAATTCTTTCCCGTCACATTTTTAAATGAAACACTGAAATATGATGCATTCAGATAGTAGAGCGCAGCCATTTTCCTGAGGGATATCTCCTCAGCATAATGAGTATCCAGGTAGTGGCGGGCTTTTTCAATTGTAGCTGTCACCGATGTGGCTTTTCCGGGGGCGAGAGCTGCCTTTTGGCAGTAAGTGCAGAAGCTTTCCAGAATTTCCTGCTGGGGGCTTCCCGCGGATAAATTCTGCATCAGAGTGATGCCTTCATCAGCCAGAAGGTTATTTTCGTCCTGCTCACAGAGTACCCGGAGAATATTTCCCAGCAGGAGATGGAGGATATGAGTGACATCCGACAGAGTGACAGAGGGTGATCCGGCAAGAAAATCCTTAAGCTTTGCCAGGGCACGGCTTAGATCCAGGGTATTGCGGGAGTAGATACTGTCCAGGATCTGGGAGGTGATCTCTCTTGGCAGTGATGTCCTGCCCTCCTCCTTATCCTGTCCGGGCAGGATTATCTCATGGCTGCTGTATAAGTGCATCAGCTTCAGGCCCCCATGGGCGCTGGCAAAGGAACCTGCCAGAGACTTGCAGGAACAGGCTTCAGTGCCAAGAGCCACGCTGGCATCCAGGCCGGATCTGTCTGAGAGCTGTCTGATCAGGCTGCGCGCCCCAGCCAGCAGTTTGGCTTTTTTGGAACTGGTCAGAAAGATCCCATATATACTCTGGCTGACAGAAAAAACAGTGCAGGTAGTTTCAGAAAATATGGAAGCGGCAGTCCGGGAGAGCAGGGCGCTCAGGCTTTCCGGATCCTGGTCAGGAGCGGTGAAGCGGACAAGCATGATATACATATATGAGGTATGGAAGCCCAGATCTGTCAGCACTTCATTCAGGCGCTCAGGTGACACAGACTGCTGGTGATAAAGGACTTCCAGCATCTTCAGCAGCAGGTCCGTCTGAGTCTGTGTGCTGCGTTTGAGCAGCTCGTTTTTCCGTATTTTTTCAAGACAGCGTGAAAGAGTCTCGTTCAGCTCGTTTTTCCGGATAGGCTTTAATACATATCCGGAGGCGCTAAGCTCAATTGCAGATTTTACGTATTCAAATTCATTGTATCCGCTTATAAAGATGGCCTGTACATCAGGAAGGAAGAGGTGCATTTCTTTAAGCATCTCGATCCCTGTCATGCCCGGCATTCGGACATCAGTTATGACAATATCAGGGCGCAGGCTGAAAGCCAGCTGGAGGGCTTCATATCCGTCTGAGGCCTCCGCACACAGCTGCAGGCTGTCCGACCAGTCTATTTTGTTTTTGAGGCTGGTGCGTATCCAGGGTTCATCATCTACAAGCATTATCTTAAGCATTTCTATTCCCCCATCTAATTTGTATGCATATTATCAGGTAGTAATTTCAGTGTAATATATCTATTTACTAGTGTCAATAAACATAAAGTTTAGCCAAAAATATTCCCATAAACAGCAAAATTCTCTCCCATGTAATTGAAAAAAGACGGTGCTATAATCGGACTTATTAAAACGGAGGTGGGAGAAATGCAAAGACAGATTGCCAAACAGCCTAAAGGGGCGGCAGGGGGAGGAAACAAGAAAAGCCTTGGGAGCAGGATAATGAAAAATAAAATATTTTACCTGTTTCTGCTTCCGGCAGTGCTGGTCATAACGATTTTTAAGTACTATCCGTTCCTGACTTCAGTATATCAATCCGTGTTTAACTGGAATGGCGCCAATGTACATATTTTTAACGGGGCTAAAAACTATATTGACATCTTTCAGGATAAAGCTTTTTACAGTTCCATATACAATATTGTAAAGGTCTGTCTCGCTACAGTGGTAATAAACCTGATATTTCCATTTCTGGCAGCGGAGATCGTGACAAATTTAAATGGAAAGAGGAAACAGAACTTTTTTAAGATGGGATTCATTATTCCCATGGTAGTGCCGAGCATGGTAGTCATCCTCCTATGGAAGTGGATACTGGCAGGTGATTACGGAGTCCTGAATATGCTGTTGGGCGCAGTCGGACTTGACAACCTGATAACACCCTGGCTGGCAACCTCAAGGACAGCCCTCTGGTCTATCATAGCAATTAATTTTCCATGGATCGCCGGCCTGCCGTTCCTGCTGTACCTTACAGGAAAGCAGAATATATCGGAAGACCTCTACGAGGCTGCAGACCTGGAAGGCGCAGGACTTCTGCAGAAGATACGCTATATAGACATTCCGCTTCTGTCCAGTCAGAGAAAGCTGGTAATTACATATATGCTCATCCAGGCATTTCAGATGTTTGACCAGCCGTTCGTCCTGACAAGCGGAGGCCCGGGTACATCCACACTGACGCCGGCTCTGTATATTTACCAAAGGGCATTTAATTACAACCAGTTCGGCTACTCATCGGCAGTCGGGGTCATCCTTTTCATAATAGTAGTGGGAGTTACGCTTTTCAACCAGAGGATCATGAAAGAAAGCGACAATATGGGATAAGGCAGGAGGATATTATCAATGAGAAAGAAAAAGAAAATTACAGGAGCCTTGATAACACTGCTTGCGGTGGTTCTGCTGTTCATCACATTTTATCCGTTTTGTATGCTCCTGTTCGGTTCATTAAAGAATAAAATGCAGCTTGTAGACAACCCGTGGTTCTTTACAATGCCAATGTACTTTCACAATTATGAGGTTGCAGCATCACAGATCATGCGGCCGATCTTCAATTCTTTTGTTGTGACTGGAGTCGGGATCGTACTCACAGTGCTGTTTTCAGCCCTGGCAGCTTACGCGATAGCCCATTCAGATGTGCCGGGGAAAAAGATATTTTATTTTTACATCATATCCCTGCTGATGGTTCCGGGGTTTGTCATTCTGATACCGCAGTTTCTTGTGGTCAGGGATATGCATCTTTACAATACTTACCTGGGGCAGATACTGCCGCCCACTGCTAACAATGTGGCAATGGGAGTCATGCTGATGACGACCTTCTTCAAAGCGATACCGGGCAGTGTGATCGAGTCCGCCCAGGTAGAAGGCTGCGGACCTGTGCAGATGTTTTCAAGGATCATTATGCCCCTGTCCAAACCGATCATGGCAACTGTTTCCATTACAACCGGGCTGAATTTATGGAATAATTACATGTGGCCCCTTATCATCACAAACGGTAAAGATGTCATGCCTGTAATCGTATCTATTACAAGGCTGACTGCGTCTATAAGCGAGGGCAACGGCCCGCTGTTTGCGGCTTATGTAATAGCCGCCATCCCAATCCTGATTTTATTCGCGTTTGCTTCTAAGCAGTTTATAAGCGGTTTGACAGCTGGCGCGGTAAAAGGTTAATATGAAAAAGAGAACGGAGGAAGAAAAATGAAACAGAAGAAAATGAACAGAGCATTAGGTATCTGCATGGCGGCAGTATTGGCCGGAGGTGCATTAGGCTGCGGAAACAGTGCGACAGCAGCAGGCGGCAGTGACACAGCCAAAAAGCAAATTACGGAAAAGGATATTACAAAGCAGGCGGATTCATCTGTTGATATCTCAGGAACTACGATCCGTTTCGCATCCAGTTCACTTAAGGATGAAGCGACACAGGCAGTCTGGGACCAGATACTGGAGACATATAAAGAGAAGAGCGGCGTCACGGTGGAGATGGAGAATTTCGAAAATGCGGAATTCAGGACATGGATCACCACACAGCACGCAGCAAATAATGCCCCCGAAGTATTTGACCTGAATTACAGCTGGGCATGGGAAGATTATAATAAAGGATATCTGATCGACTTTAATGATTATCTGGACACAACGAATCCTTACAATGGGGATAAGGTCCTGAAAGATACAATGTCAGACATTCTGCTCCAGCAGGCTGTGAACCCGGACAACGGAACTATGCCGGGCATCCCTGGCAGAGTGCTGGGAGTAAAGATCATCTATAATAAGACAATGCTGAATGATGCAGGTGTGACAGAACTGCCAAAGACATATACGGAATTTATTGATGCCTGCAAGAAGCTTCAGGATAAAGGATATGTGCCGTTTGGATTTGCAAATGCAAAGGTTAATGATGCACATATGAACTGGTGGCTGCACAACTTTGTGTCTCAGATGGACGCAGAGCTCAGGGCTGAAATGGATATGAACGGCGACGGATTTGTGGCAAAGAATGAGCTGGTGGCAGCTACGGACAAGGGACTTATTGATTTTACTAAATCTCCGTTTAAGGATGGAATTGAGATCCTGAAGGATTTCTCTACATACTGGAATTCTGATTTCAACAGCACAGATCAGACAGGAGCAGTAGATCTCTGGCTTTCAGGCAAGGTGGCTATGACTACTGTCGGCAGTTTCCAGGCAAACCTGCTGACCGAGCTGGAAGGCCTTGACTATGAATACGGCCTGATGCAGCTGCCGGTTCTGACAACAGACGACTATCCCCAGGTGACAGGCAAATCCCTGAATAACGGCGGACGTCTTGTGGATGTCTATGCGGTTACAAAGGTAGATGATCCTGTTAAACAGGCAGCGGCAGTTGATTTCGTGAAGTATCTGCTTTCACCGGAAGTATTAAATGTCCTCATGGATGAGTTTCTTGTAATCCCGCCATTAAAAGACATGGAGCTGTCAGAAAAGCTGGCAGGATGGCTCACTACAGATACAGAGGATTTCCTTCATGCCAATTACTTCGGCTATGCAACTTCAAAGGAATTCACAGATTTCCAGGTACTGAGCAGCCAGGTATATCTCACAGACGACATGGATCTGGAAGAATATACAAGCGAGCTGAATACAGAGTGGCAGAGTATGTGTGAGAATGCAAAGATTGAAAACGACTGGTCAGAGGAAAACGGTTATGGCACAAAATAGTTACAATCTGCTGATCATCACGCCTGACCAGATGCGGGCCGATTATATGGGGTGCTACGGGCACCCCACGATCGGTACAAGGCATCTGGATGCTTTGGCAAAAGAGGGAATCAGGTTTGACAGCTGTTACTGTGCGGCCCCCCTGTGCGGGCCAAGCAGGATCAGCTTTGCCACGTCAACTTATTTCAGTGAGCACAATCACCGCAATTATGGAGCAACAGTCAGCCCGGATGTGCCAAACCTGGTATCAGCTCTTAAAAGGGAAGGCTACAGGACTGGCATGTTCGGTAAAAATCATCTGTTTACTTATGAGCGCCTGCCGGAGCTTTGGGATGAGCTGGATGAGATCTGCCTGGGGAACTGTGATGACCATGAGAAATATGTACACGCCTTCAGTTCATTTACTATGGAGGAAGACCATCCGTATCATATTACCGGACGGCTGACAGATGAGACAGTTGATTTCATACGCAGGCAGGAATCGCCGTTTATCGCCTGGGTAAATTACCAGGATCCTCACCCGGCATTTGCCTGTCCCAAGCCATATGATACATTGTTTAAGCCTGAAGACGTGGTTCTTGACAGATCCTATTATGACTACGATAAGAGCAGGGAACCGGTGAGGTGCCAGGTGTGGCGTGAACATTCCAGGATGGATCTGTGTACGGAAGAGGATATGAAAAAGGCCGCGGCGGCATATATGGGCCAGATACGGTATGTGGATGACATGGTGGGCAGGCTGATGGAGACTCTGAAGGAAACAGGACATGATAAAGACACGATAGTTCTGTTTTTTTCCGATCACGGAGAGCTTTTGGGAAACCATAGCATGACGCACAAGATCCCTGTATTCTATGAATGTCTGTCCAGAATCCCGGTTATCATACGCCATCCCGAGGGTATTGGAGCAGGCATGACTTTTGAAGGGCTGGCTGAAGAGGTAGACTTAGCGCCTACGATCCTGGAATTTATGGGAATAGCGGCGCCGCCTACCATGGTTGGTATCTCCTGGGCCAAAAGCATAGAATGCGGCCATACAGGCAGGGATGCAGGAAGGGAAACGGCACTGTGCGAAGCCGGAATAGCGGTTCCTACATTGAAAACACCTGTGGAAGGGCTGGAACTAAAAGCGCCTTTCGCACCAACATCATATGGCTGCGGCTCCATGCTCCGAAAGGGAGATTACAAGCTGTCCATCTATGCTGATGACTGCTGTGAACTCTATGATCTGTCCCGGGATCCCGGGGAGATACATAATCTGTACGGCATGGCAGAGTACTCTGCCGTACAGCAGGAAATGACACTTGAACTGCTCAAAAGAGTCATGAGCGTTAAAGTGAGGGATACGGGAAAAATGGAATGGGACTATGCAGAGTATCCTGTGGATGTAAGGGAAGAGCCATTGGAAAAATGACATAAAGAGAAACGAAAAGAGGACACTGCCGTGGTGTCCTCTTTTAAAGCATACTGCCTCTTTTCACTCTCGAAGCAGGTGGCGCACCTATCCCTCCAGTAATTTCTTCCACGTCATCATCATCCAGGGGGAATCCCTTGAAATCCTCCATAAACTTCATAACATCTTCTTCTGTGAATCCAAGCTCGCCTGCTGCCTTCTGCAATGACTCTAGTGAATCTAAGGCCTCCAAGCGGTTTGTTTCTTTTAATTTTTGAATCAGT
This sequence comes from Murimonas intestini, assembly GCA_003148945.1. Classification (GTDB taxonomy): domain Bacteria; phylum Bacillota; class Clostridia; order Lachnospirales; family Lachnospiraceae; genus Murimonas; species Murimonas intestini. Next base: position 101,029 of record QGGY01000009.1, read on the forward strand.
TCTTTCATTTTCATTCTCCCTTCCGAAAGTTTTTGTCTGCATTGGCATTCCATCTCAACATAGCTTTGTCATTCAGATGTCAGAGCTGATAGGATCGATTCTGTTCCGGGTTTGAAGCGCAAGGTCATCACCCTGCTGGATCAGGTCTTCCCGGAATACGAGAACCTCTTCATCAACATCTTTGGCAAAACCAGACACTGGCATTCTTGAATAAACCTCTGCATATGAAATTTGTGATTGCAAAGACCTCATGCCAGATTATTTAAAAACCCATAGATAAGCAGGTGAAAAGGTTCAAGTCCGTCCCAGATAAATCGGTTGGAATCCACATCCTTTTCACCGCAGTCGATAATTTCTGTATGGGTAAGAAGATTTTCCAGAACTTTGTCAAGTTCTTTATAGAGGCTGGAGGGAAGTACGGCCTTCAGGCTTTTCATAGCATTACAGAACAGATCTGTATATGTGTGGGCCAGTATTTCGATGGCCAGTGAGTGCAGACCTATCTTCAGCTGTTTCCCCTCAGATGTTTCATAGTACTTTAAAATGTAACCGGCCAGCTGTTTGGAGCCGTTGCCGGGTTTTATAAGATAGTCCTTCAGTGCTTTGTCACATTTAATTCTTGCCCATTTTTCTTCGCATTGTATGGAAATGCCGTCAAAACAGGTATGCCATTTTTCTATGCTGTTCATTTGTAACCTCCATTGTAACTATTCAGCTGATTATGTTTAGAAATGTGTCCAGTCGTTTGAGGCAAGCAGCATTTCTATTTTGATCTGTGCTTGCTTCAGCAGACCTATTATCATGGCCTCCTTCTCGGGAGAATAGCGGAATACGGGTACAGCTACGCTGAGCGCGGCCCGTACCAGCCCGTTCTTATGGATGGGGATGGCCACACATTGGATAAACTGAGTTGATTCTTCCTTCTCAAAGGCGATTCCCTGAGCTTTGATCACCTGCAGCTGCTGATACAGGACAGACAGGTCTGTTATGGTGTTTGGTGTCAGTAAAGTAAGTGGTTCCGGATATAACTGCCTGAGTTCTTCAAGAGTCTTATCTGAGAGCAGGGCTTTGCCTATCCCTGAACTGTAGGCGGGCAGCTTTTTGCCGGGGGTGACCATCCTCAGGGATTCAGGGGAATCCACCTTAAAGACATAAAATACATCTCCGTCAATGAGTTCGCCAAAAAAGCATGTCTCTCTGCACTGGGCAGTAATAGAGTTCATCAATTCCAGAATTGAAGCATTTACTGAATCACCCTGTATATAGCAGCTTCCAAGCTCATATGTCTTGTAGCCCATGGTGTATTTACCGCTTTGCTGGTTCATGGAAATCATCTTATTTTCGCAAAGTGTATGGATGATAGGAAAAAGGCTGCTTTTAGGCGCGCCGAGGCGGGCAGCCAGTTCAGTAAGTGACAGGCCTGCATTTCCGCTCTGTGCGATGTTTTCTAATATATCAATTACCCTCTGTGTAGAGCGGTGTCTATCCTTTGTTTCCATAGGGACCTCCATTGTTCCGCGCGTGAAGCTTCCCGCATCTGCGCGGTACGTTTTTAGCGGGCCGGAAATAGTTCTTAAATTACCGGCCCGCTAAATAGTATAACATAATTGCACGTAACTGTGAAGGCACTGAACAGTTACAAAATAATTAAAATACCTGGTGATAGTTACGCGTCTTCCTGACCGCTTATGCAGAGAAAACCTCTGGCGGAATAGGGAATATCCGTTTTATGTATGGGCATAAACGGAAGGTCAGGATAATATTTCTCAAATAATGCGTGAAATACATCAATACTCTGGGAATTCCCATATACGGCCAGTATGGGGGACTCCGTATTATCCAATGCGTCAGTCACGGCTTTTACTACACCGCCATTTAAGATCCCTTCAAAAAAGGAATGACGTTCATCGACGGTGGCAGGCAGGAAAAGTTCCATTGTGCGCACTGTGTATAAAGCCCTGTTAAAGCCAAGCCGGTTCAGCAGAGAATAGCCTCTGCACACCATTTCAGGAATAACCACACCCGGCGATGTGCGCTCCGGAAGGCTGGTGGACAGAATAGTAGAGCAGGTAACTGCCTGGTAAAGTTCTCCTGTCATGGTAGACAGGATATTTACAATACGGCCGCCTTTTATAAAGGCGATCTGGGTATGGCTGCCTGGCATTATGAGGACACTGTTCTCATTCAGGACCGGATATTCATCCAGAATGCCAAAAATCTCTGTCTCCTCACCGCGCATAGTATTCACAGAATAAAAGTTGTCAATATTTACCGTGCCCTCCGCAGGCAGAGTTTTTACCCCGGGGATAATGCAAAGTTCCCGCCTGAAGACCAGCGGTTCATAGTACATGGCTATGCTGCCCTTTAACGTGCCAAGACCCACAGGTACAGGCAGATGCGGGAGTTCCGTAATTCCAGTTGGTGATGAGACCATACCGGACATCCATATGCTGCCTATATCTTCTGAGGATATTTGGCAGCTGTCAGCCAGATCCAGCATCATCTGCCGGAGGGATTTTAAGAGACAGAGGTTATTTCCAGCCAGTGCACTGTCCTTTGAGCCGACTGGTGAAGAAAGGCTGTTAAGAAGCCTGCTGCCGTCAAACAGGTATGCGCGTGTATTCGTTGTGCCTGAATCATAATATAGGTTATACATATTTTCTTCACTCCGCTTCATGGACATAAATACGTGCCGCTTCTTCGATACTCTGATAATCGCCTTTTTGTATGAGTGATCTTGGTACTATCTCTGAGCCGATCCCGACACAGTAAGCCCCGGCCTGCAGAAAACTCTTAATATTTGTCAGATTGACGCCTCCTACAGCCGCCAGCGGGATATGCGGCAGAGGACCCTTTAATGCCTTGATATAGGAGGGATCTACACTGCTGACAGGGAAGAGCTTTACTATATCGGCCCCAGCGCTGTAGGCAAGGACGATCTCAGTGGGGGAGAGCGCCCCTGGTATAGAGACCAGATCATACTTTTTAGTCAGTTCTATGACTTCTGGGTCAGTATTGGGCGAGATTATATATTCCGCTCCGGCCTGGTAAGCGTCATGTACCTGCTGAGGTGTCAGAACAGTGCCCGCTCCCACGTGGAGGCCGGGATATGTCCGGCGGATAGTTTCGATGGAATGAAGTGTATTTTCAGAAGGGCCGGCAGCATCGAAGGTTACCTCGACAAAGCGGATACCGGCATTTTCCAGGCAGCCAGCCGCTTTTACTGCCTCCTCACATGTAAGCTTTCTTAATATAGCGATAATTTTATGTGTTCCGATCAGTGATAATAAATCCATAATACTCCTTTCGCAGGATGGAGCCTGCATGGTTGTTTAGTGGTGTGCTGCAGAGCAGCGGTGACTTTAGATTGCTGCTGTAGTTATTGATTTGCGGTACTTAATAAAGAAACTAGTTCGTATATAAGAATAATAAGATCATACACGAAAAGCGTCAATGTGAATAATGCACAAAAATAAACGTGAAATATTGGATATAAAAATTAAAATATATAATAAAATGTGATTGACAAGAGACGAAAGCTTTTTTATAATAAAGTCAATGGTTCTTAATAAAGAATATAGTTCGCATATAAGAATAAAGGAGGCGGTGAGAGATCTACCAGAATAAAAGCTGAATTGAAGTATTTAGTAGGAAAGGCAACAGCAACGAAAACAAAAACTATGTAATGGGAAAAATCAGAAGAACGGCAGGAGGAAGAATATGAAGAAAAGAAATGCGATCATAGCATCAATGATGGTTTTAAGCCTGGGTGCAGGGCTGTGCATCCCCGGGGCTGCGGTACAGGCAGGAGATGAATATGACATTGACGCAATGGAGGTGTCTGATGTCACAGTGAAGCTTTATCACCGCATGAACGCAGATGGGGGAGATCCTGAAAGTGAGTACTTTATAAAAAAGGTAGATGAGTGGAACCAGCAGAAAAATGGCATTACCATTGAAACTGTTTTTATATCTACGGAAAATGATTATCTGGACAGGCTCGCCACGGATATTGCTTCAGGTGACGCTCCTGATATCTTCATGCAGTATGGGGGAACAAACTGCCTTGATTATGTGGAGTCAGATATAGTTCTGAATCTGAAGCCGTATCTGGAAAATGACCAGGAGTGGTACGACGGATTTGTAAAAGCAAACTGGGCGCCTGTAGACTTTGAAAAGTATGGGTATGAAGGTATCTACGGCGCACCCTGGTCAGCTTATGAGATCCTTCTCTATTATAATGAAGATTATTTAAAGGACTGCGGCCTTGAGGTGCCAAAGAGCTGGGATGACCTGGTGAAGTGCTGTGAAGTCCTGACTGAAAAGGGTTATCAGCCATTTATGGTTGGAGAGGGTGACAATTATAAATATGCCCACAATTTAAGCGTGATGGCGGCAAAAGCCTATGGAGCGGAGTTCCAGGACAAACTGGCTGCCAGAGAGTATACATATGAAAGCCCTGAGATCACCAGCCTGATACAAAAACTGAAGGACATGCAGGATAAAGGCTATTTTGGTGAAAATGTGCTGAGCGTGAATGCAAATGCTGAGCGTTCTTACTTCGGGGCAGGGGACTGTGCATTTATGATCGACCTTTCCAGAGGAGGTGCAGTTCTGGCTGACTCTAAATGTTTCAAAGATGGTACTATCCATGCGGCCAAATTCCCGTATCTGGATGAACAGTACGCTGATGTAAGCATGGGAGGCGCTTCCCAGAGTTACTTTGTATGTACCATGAATAAATCTGATGACCAGATTAAAGCGTCTCTGAAGGTTTTAAAGTGGCTGACCTCATCAGATTTTGTTAACGGACTTGTAGAAAAGTATGCAAATACTTATTCCGTTATACCTTCTGAAGGGATCATCGATAATTATCTTTTTGAAGAGTGCAACGGGTTAATGGGAGAGACAGCTGTTTATGTAGGAGAGCTGGCTCAGGCGAGCACGAATACAGCAGAACTGACTATTGTCCGCAATGCCCTGCAGATGCTGGCCAGCGGTTCCACTCCTGAGGAGATAGGCAAGGAGATCATGGATAACCTGGCAAATTATGAATAGGACTGATATCAGGGCAGCACAGAAGTGTGCTGCCCTGGAGGTGAGAAGGGGGAATCAATGTGAAGCGTAAAAAAGACTACTGGGTTGCGGCTGCCTTTTTGCTTCCTGCAGTTTTTCTTATGGCAGTTTTTGTCATGTATCCGATCATCGATAATGTGATCCTGTCCTTCCATTCATGGAAGGGGATATTCGGAACTAAAAAGAATTTTATCGGCATAGAAAATTATGCAAAGATTTTGACAGATAAATCATTTGGCAGGTCGCTTTTAAATTCAGGTATCTTTCTTGTGGTGGGTTTCCTGATACAGATGCCCCTCTCCTTTGGGCTGGCGCTGCTGGTGACGTCTAAGCTACGCGGGACAAAGGTTTTTAAAACAGTCTATTATCTGCCTGTTATCCTGGGGACGACTACGGTCGCCGTCATGTGGAAAAATCTGATGAATCCCAATTACGGAGCATTTATGGAGATTTTTAAGGGGATTGGGCTGGATTCTCTCAATTTCGACTGGCTGAATACGCCGGGACTGAATGTATGGATCGTGGCTCTTGTAAACTGCTGGAAATCCTCGGCCTACAATATGCTGATCTTCTGTGCCGGACTTGTCACCATACCTGCTGCCCTGAATGAGGCGGCTGTGATAGACGGCTGCAGCACATGGCAGAGGATCAGATATATCACCCTTCCGCTCAGCAAGAATTCCTTTAAAGTATATTCTATCCTGTGTATTACAGGGTGCATCAAAACCTTCGACCTGATCTGGGCCATGACAGGCGGAGGCCCGAATGCATCAAGCTCCACGCCGGCCATCCTTCTCTATCTGAATGCGTATTCCTTTAAGCTGATGGGACGGAGTGCGGCCATCGCGGTGATACTGCTGATACTGGGCGTGATTTTAAGTATCGGGTGCAACAAAATATTCAGGCAGGAAGAGTATTAGGGGGTGATGAAAGTGAAAAAAGTCAGCAGAAAAAATGTAATCCTTTATTGTATCGCGGTTTTATGGCTTCTTGTTACCTTCATGCCCATGCTGTATGCATTGATTTCATCCTTTAAGACAAATGAGGAGATGTATCAGAGCGCCCTTCAGCTGCCTGGACAGTGGAGGTTTGAAAACTATGCAGTTGCCGATGGACTGGGGCATTCTCTGCGTTCCATCGGAAACTCTCTTTTTGTGGCAAGTGCAACGACTGTCCTGGAAGTTATAGTGGCAATGATGGCGTCCTATGCGATCTCCAGAAAACGCCATATATTTTATGCCAGACATGCATATATGCTGTTTGTCATAGGTGTTATGGTACCTATTCATTCGACTTTAATACCTATCTCTTCTATGGCAGCAAATTGGGGGATGAAGAATAATTTCTTCTATCTCATCATGGTGTATACATGTTTCAATCTTGCCCAGGGGATTTTTCTGTTTACAGGGTATCTGAACTCAGTTGACAGGGAAGTGGATGAGGCTGCGATCATTGACGGCTGCGGGGATGTAAAGCTGCTGAGCCGGGTCCTGCTGCCCATCTGCAAGCCTATTATTGCAACAGAAGCAATCTTTTCTTTTATCTATGCTTATGGAGAGCTTGTATTTTCATTGACCCTGATCTCTGACCCGGCGAAATACACAGTGCCCAGGGCGCTGCTTTCTTTCTGGGGAGAGTTCGAGGCGCAGATAGGTCCGCAGTACGCCTTTATCGTACTGTCATCAATACCCACGATACTGATCTATATCCTGTTCCACAACCAGGTCCAGAGCGGTGTCATGTCAGGCGCGGTAAAAGGCTGATCAGGAAAGGAAAACACAGTATGTCAGATAATTGGTTTTTAGAAGCAAAATATGGAATGTTCATCCATTTCGGACTCTACTCCCTGATGGGCGGTGTATATAAAGGAGAAGCGATTCCCTATGGTGCAGAGTGGATCATGAAAAATGCGCAGATCCCCCTGGATGAATACAGGCAGCTTATGGAAAGATTTGATCCCGGAGAATTTAACGCTGCAGATACAGTAGCACTTGCAAGAAAGAGCGGAATGAAGTATCTTGTATTTACAGCAAAGCATCATGACGGATTTTCCATGTACGATACCCGGGTGTCAGATTATAATATCATGAATACTCCCTTTGGGCGGGATATCGTTAAGGAACTGATGGAGGAGTGTGAGAGGCAGGGCATCGTTTTCTGCCTTTACTATTCACAGATGCAGGACTGGGAAGACGAGAACGGCTGGGGGAATGAGTGGGATTTCAGAAAAAATGAAGAAAAGGATTTTAGAAAATATTTCAATGAGAAGGTAAAGCCACAGGTAAGGGAGCTGCTCACAAATTATGGGAAGATAGGTATCATCTGGTTTGATACGCCGTATGTCATGCCAATAGAGCTGTGCAGGGAGCTGCGGGACTGGGTGAAAAAATGGCAGCCGGAGTGCCTCATTAACGGGCGGATCGGCTACGGTCTTGGGGATTACAGACAGATGTCGGACAACCAGATGCCGGTGCTTACATATCATGGGCCATGGGAAACACCTGTCACTTTGAATGATACATGGGGATATTCCAGTGAGGATGAAGACTGGAAATCTCCGGAAGAAGTTTTGGAGAGGCTTTTAGATGCAGCGGGAAAAGGAGGAAACCTGCTTTTGAATGTGGGGCCTGACGGGGAAGGCAGGATTCCGCCCGGAAGCTGTGAGGTGCTGCGTAGAGTGGGAGAGTGGCTGGAAAAAAATGGTGAGAGCATTTACGGTACACTTCCCATGCCGGACACCACATATCAGATCCGCTGGGGCAAGCTGACAGCGGGGCCGGGAAGGCTGTACCTGCATGTGCTGGAATATCCCAGGTTTCCCTATGAGATTTTGACCGTGGGGCTGGAGACAGCAGTAAAAAGAGTATTCCTGCTGGAGAACGGCCGGGAGCTGACTTTTTACCAGTCATATGAGCCTGCCAGGGATGAGTACAGGTTCAGGGTGCTGCTTCCAGAGGAGAGGAGTGAAGATCTGGCAGTCACAGTATGTGCTGAGCTGGAAGGAGAGCTGAAGTTTCAGAAGCTGTGTCAAAAATGCAACTTAAAAATAGAGCCGGTAAAGCCGGCAGAATGACGAGGAGAATAAGGTGAAGATCACAAATATAGAACTGTTTAAGATACCGCCAAGATGGCTGTTCCTGAAAATGGAAACTGATGAAGGGATCACAGGATGGGGAGAGCCTGTCATTGAAGGAAGGGCAGATACTGTCAGGACGGCAGTTGAAGAATTTGCCGGGTATCTGATTGGAAAAGATCCGGCAAGGATAGAGGATCACTGGCAGTATATGTACCGCAGCGGTTTCTACAGGGGAGGCCCAGAAGTGATGAGCGCCACCGCAGGGATCGACCAGGCTCTGTGGGATATTAAAGGAAAATATTTTAATGCGCCCATCTATGATCTGCTGGGCGGGGCATGCCGTGATAAGATCAGGGTGTACCGCTGGATCGGTGGGGACCGTCCGGCTGATGTGGCAGGGGAAGCCAGGCTTGCAGTGGAGCAGGGCTACTCAGCCATAAAGATGAATGCCACAGAGGAAATGCATTATATTGATTCCTATACAAAAATAGATGCCGTCTGTGAACGTGTGGCTGCCATTCGTGAAGCTGTTGGGAAAAAGCTGGACATTGCAGTGGATTTCCACGGGCGTGTGCACAAAACAATGGCCAAGGTCCTGGCAAGGGAGCTGGACCAGTTCAGGCTGATGTTTATCGAAGAGCCTGTCCTGCCTCAGAATAACGAGGCGCTCAGGGAGATCGCCAGGTATACTCCTGTACCTATCGCAACAGGAGAGCGGATGTTCTCAAGATGGGAATTTAAAAATCTGCTCCAGGAGGGCTATGTGGATATTATTCAGCCTGATCTTTCCCATGCAGGTGGGATCACAGAGTGTAAAAAGATAGCCTCCATGGCAGAAGCATATGATGTGGCAGTGGCTCCCCACTGTCCTCTGGGGCCAATTGCTCTGGGAGCGTGCCTGGCACTTGATTCCTGCACGCCAAATGTATTTATACAGGAGCAGAGCCTTGGCATCCATTATAATAAAAATGCTGACCTGATGGATTATCTGAAGGACAGATCAATTTATAAGTATAAAGAGGGATTTATCGACCTGATGGCAGGACCGGGACTGGGTATCGATATTGACGAGGATTCTGTGAGGAAAGCAGCGGCAGACTGCCCCACATGGAAGAATCCTGTATGGAGAAATTTTGACGGGACAATTGCAGAATGGTAATATTGAGGGCCGCTCTTATGAGCGGCCCTCAGTCTGCATGTAAACCAGTTGTTATTACAATTATTTATTTTTTTGTGCACCCTGCAGCAGAGCTTCAAATTCTTCCACAGGCAGAGGCCTGGAATAATAGAAGCCCTGTGCCAGATTGCAGGAGTAGCTCTTCAGCAGGTCTACCTGGCTTTTTGTCTCCACCCCCTCAGCCAGCACAGGAATATGTATTTTATTGCCCATGGCGATGACCATCTCCAGGATATGTTTTGCGCGCCCGCAGGGATCCCCGGCGCTGAGAAAACGCATATCCAGCTTTATCTCATCTATGGGAGCCTCCTTGAGCATGTTCAGGGATGAATAGCCGCTGCCAAAGTCGTCCATAAGTATGTGGAAGCCGCTGTCTCTGAGCTGCTGGAGGCGCTCATGGATGATATTATTGTCGGAGGCATATGCCGTCTCTGTGATCTCAATTTCCAGAAGGGCAGGCGGAAGGCTGTATTTTTCTGCGATACTGCATAAGTTTTTACAGAGGTTAGGGTTATAAAAGCCTGTCCGGGAAAGGTTGACTGATACAGGTATTAGCTGTCTGCCCTCTGACCGCCATCTGTCCAGGATCCGGCACGTCTCTTCAAACATATAAGTATCCAGCTGGGCAATGAAGCCATTGTGCTCGAATATGGGGATGAATTCTCCGGGACTTATGATTCCCCGCTCAGGATGGACCCAGCGCACAAGTGCTTCCGCTCCGATGATCTCACCTGTAGCCATGTTGTACTTGGGCTGAAGATATACATGGAACTGTCTTTTTGAAAGGGCCTCATCCATTTCATTTAAGACGATCTGTTCATGGATCAGGGCCTTGCGGTTGGAATCATCATAGACAGCGATATTTCCTGTGTGTGATTCCTTCAGGCTGTCAGCCGCCAGATGGGCACGGTCGCACATAATATTTATGTTTATTTCATTATCAACGATCTGATAGACTCCGCATGTGATGCTGACCGGAATATCCAGCGGATATTTTTTGAGTGCGCTGCTCAGAAGCTCCATGATCTCTTCAGGATATTTTTCATTGCCGGAAACAAATGCAACAAAATGGTCTGCTTCAAAACGGGAGCAGATGCCCTTATGTGTGCCGCACCAGTCTTTGATCAGGGCGGCCAGATAGCAGAGAAGCTTGTCACCGGAGTGGATGCCGAACATATCATTGATAATCTTAAAATGTTCAATATTAAAGTAAAAAATCTGGAACTTGTCATCAGGAGATGCTTCAATAAGCCGTACAGCCTTTTCATAGAAAGGCTTCCTGTTCATCAGCCCTGTCAGTTCATCAGTTTCTGCCATAAGCCTGTAAGCCTCCTGTTCCTTCAGACGGAGCAGCATCCTGGTATGCTGCCGGCTGTAAATCAGGAACAGCACTACCATCAGAGAGGTACACAGCAGTACAGTCAGCAGCTGGAACCGGTACCTGTAAAGCACATCTGATAAAGTCTCTTCGTAAGGCTGGGCAGTTGTGTGCTTTAATATGATCTGGTTGACAGAGGATGAATTCATGCTGCTGATGGTTTTATTCAGGATGGACATCAGAGTCCTGTCAGCGCCGGATGAAGCCATAATACAGCATCCTTCATCAAGTGACTGAAGGAATACCAGGCTCAGTTCTTTATATTTATCCATCTGCATATAGTAATTAGCTACGAGATTGTTCTGGATCGTAGCGTCTGCTTCCCCCAGGATGACAGACTCAAAGCATTCTTCAATCGTATTTTTGTAGATAAGATGATGCTTCAGCAGTGCCTCAGACAAAAGACTCTGTACATGGGCGTATGTGGCAGGCAGCACTATAGTCAGTTCATCCATATCATATACATTAGTGCCCTGACGTGTGACAAGGAGGGCCTTCTGCGAGGTTAATTTATCAGTCAGCTGTATATACGGATTTTCAATCATTTCCTGGGAGTAGAGCGCCCCGGCGACCATATCCGCTTCTTTATCCAGAATGAGCTGGTCAGGGATCCCGCCCTCAGGAACAGATATGAGCTGCAGCTTTAGTCCGCTGAGGGCTGCCACCTCCCTCACCAGGTCAGGGTAGATCCCGGCAGGTTCCCCTGTATCCTCATCTGCGTAGCTTAAGGGGTAGTATCCATCAATGCAGGCTACTGTAAGCGGAGCCATATTCTGTATGTATTCTGCTTCATCTCTTGTAAGAGGCGGCTTTCCGTCAGGCTCGTCAGAGCGGTAGTATTCCTGGTAGAGCTCATCCTCCAGAAAAGGTGCCTCAGAATGGATGCTGTCAAGCGCCTCATTCAGCTGCCCCATGATCTCACTGTTTTCTTTTGAGGTTATGATATAAAAGGGGGCTGGTCCGAACTTGTCCACCATTTTCAGACCATCATGCCTGGACAGGCTCCCGAATACAGCCATATCAGCTTTACCGCTGAGGACTGCAGCTTCAGCGTCAGCGTCTGTGGGATAATAGACAGGCTGATAGCTGAATCCCTTTTCGCGGGCATGTTCAGCAAACTGGTCATTCTGATAAATACCAGTCAGCATGGCGACTCTGGCGCCATCCATATTTTCATAATCCTGATAATATATATTATCATTATCCTTCCTGGTGCAGACAACAGAGTATTCTGTTCCGATGGGGGAAGCGCTGTATTCAAATTTCAGAGAGCGGTCGTCAGTCCACTGGGCAGAACAGATCAAATCTATCTCACCTTTTTCCAGTGCATCCAGACTGTTCAGCCAGGTATCAGGCACATACTCATATTTCCATCCGGTATACTGGGCGATCTTATTCAGGTATGCCACACCATATCCTTCATAGTAACCATTGTAGTCCTGTTCAATAAAAGCATTGTAGCCTGTGTAGGCAACCTGGATCGGACGAATAGCTTCAACGGGGGAAGCGCAGTACACTGTGATGGGCGGAAATAATATAAAAAACACTGCCAGAATCAAGACCGGCAGTCTGTGTGATTTTCCAAAACGCATGGAAAAGCCCCCTGTCGTATATATATTTAAATATTTTTTTGCTGCAATAACATAATAACATATATAGGGTGCTTTTTCACTAGTATAACGCAAAGTAAATACCTTTATGGTTCGGTGAGGATGAGCTTCTTGTTGAACAGGACATCATATCACATAGTCCTGCCCGATAAACCCAAACAGCCCTGTGGCAATTAAACCCTGTGTAATTTTGACGACTTCTTCAAAACTTAATTTCTTTCCATTTTCATACCAATAAAGCCTTAATCCGGTCAGAGCAGAATAGCAATATGCTATTATGTAGTTTTTATAGCAGTCTTTCTCACCAAAATCAAAGTGGTTTGTGATTTCATTAATAAATTTGTTTTTAAAACGGTAAGAAAATGAGGGGTCTCCATGTTCGCTGAGGAGATAAAAAAGCTTATCATCAAATTCCAGTAAAATAGAGGCACATTCCTGGGAGAATGTCTGTAAATTAAAAGGAAGTCCTCTGTCAAATATATCAGTCATCCTATTTGACAGATCATCCATAAGCCCATCTTCAATCTGCTCTAACAGGTCCGGTATATCTTTAAAATATTCATAAAATGTCCCTCTGTTGTAACCTGCTTCTTTTGTGATCAGACTCACTGTGATTTTATTTAATCCATTCTTTTTCAATGCCTGCCAGAAAGAATCTATAAAGCGCTGGCGGGTTTTTTCAGTTACTTCCGGGTGTTTTCTCATTTACATTTCTCCTCATATTATCCGACAGTTTTAATATAACTGGTGGTTGATAAGTCAGTTTCACAGAACTATAATCATGATACAACGTGTTGGGTTACTTTTTCAATAAAAAGTTTACTTTCACGTTATTAAAGTCAAGCTAGGAGTGAAAAGAATGGTAAATATTGAAGTTGCTCATTTGACAAAAGACTATGGACATGGCCGTGGTGTATTCGATGTATCTGCGCATGTGGAAGAAGGAGAGTGTTTTGGATTTCTTGGGCCAAACGGTGCAGGTAAGAGTACAACGATCAGACATCTGATGGGATTTTCCAAGCCTCAGAACGGAAAAACAGTCATTAATGGGAAGGACTGCTGGGAGTATTCGGCAGAGCTTCAGCATGAAGTCGGATATCTGCCCGGAGAAATTGCCCTGCCTGCCGGAATGACAGGCACGCAGTTTTTGGAAATGCAGAAGAAAATGAGAGGTGTCACAGATGCCACGTATTTAGAAAAACTGCTGAAAAAGTTTGAACTGGATCCGAATATCGGGCTAAGGCAGATGAGTTTGGGAACAAAACGTAAATTGGCAGTTGTCACTGCATTTCTGCATGATCCAAAGATACTGATCCTGGATGAACCAACCTCTGGGCTTGATCCTATTATGCAGGAGATCTTCATTGAATATATTCTTGAAGAAAAGAAAAGAGGAAAAACTATATTTTTATCCTCACATATTTTTCATGAGGTAGATGCTTCATGCGACAGGATCGCCATTATCAGGGACGGGAAAATTGTTTCGGAATTTGATCCGGAGGTGTTAAAAAAAGAAAGTGACAAGATATACAGAGTTACATTTCAGGAGAAAAAACAGTGGCAGGATTTTACCTCCCACAATTATCATTTTACTTCCATAAATGAAAGAAAGCTGCGTGCCAGGATCCAGCTGAAAAAGAGTGAGATCACACCTTTCCTGGCAGATATTTCTAAATATCATGTCAGGGATTTTACAGAGTTTCCATTTTCCCTGGAAGATTATTTTATGCAGTTTTATCATGAGGACAAATTATTTGAGGGGGTGAAATGATGAATGATGTGGTAATAGAGACAAAAGGGCTGACAAAAGACTACGGTAAAGGCCGTGGGATCTTTGATTTAGATATTTCGGTTCACAGAGGAGAAGTATTTGGTTTTATCGGAACAAACGGTTCAGGCAAGACCACAACGATCCGAAATATGATGGGATTTATCCGTCCTGACAGGGGAAATTCTGTCATAAACGGCCTTGACTCATGGACCAGGTCTGCAGATATTATGAAAAATGTCAGCTATGTCCCGGGAGAAATCGCTTTTCCGGCGCTGAAAACAGGTACAGAATTTTTGAAATCCCAGGCCAGGTATCTTGGTGTTACGGATTTTAAATATATGAATCATATTATCGGACTGCTTCAGCTGGACCCTACGGCAAATTTAAAAAGGATGAGTAAGGGTATGAAGCAGAAGACAGCCATTGTTGCTGCATTAATGGGAGAGAAAGAGATCCTCGTATTAGATGAGCCCACCACCGGGCTTGACCCGTTGATGCGTGAGGCATTTTTGGAACTGATACGTGAGGAAAAGCAGAAAGGACATACTATATTTATGTCGAGTCACATTTTTGAGGAAATAGAAGCTGTATGTGACAGAGTTGCCATGATAAAAAATGGTCATATCATCAATACATCCTCACTGTATGATCTGCGCCATCCGACAACAAAGAACTTTATAATAGAATTTGAGCATATCCGGCAGCAGCGGCAGTTTGCGGAAAATGCCAGTTTCTCAATTGACGTCACGAAGGAAAATACATGCCGGGTCCAATGCTCTGTGGAACAACTGGACGATTTATTCAATGTACTTAAAAACTACTCTATTTCGAATTTACAGGAAATCCATCTTTCACTGCAGCAGCAGTTTATGAGAGCATATAAGGAGGAAATGACTCAAAATGGAAACAAATAAAAAAACAGCCAGATTTTTTTCAAAGCCTTTGATGGGGCAGACTATCAAAGCTAACTGGACATTATGCCTTGCAATCTTGTTCATCATGATACTCCTGGGAAATGTAATGAATTATGCCATGAGTATGATGGCGACAGAAAAATCTGATGCCGATGTGACAGAGTATCAGGAAAGCTTCTATACTTATCTGGGAGCGCTGGCTACCTATAACACAATGGCACAGCAGGACTTATCCTATGATGATTTTTCAGGCGGGGAAAACAAAGAGGCCTATGAGACAGCCTTTGGAATGCTGAATGCACAGGCAGGTATGGACCTCAGCACAGAAGGTTTTCAGGAAGCAATTGACGGATTGGCCCAGTCTGATATCAGCCTTAATAAATATGTGAAACAATTTGAATATGTATATGCTTTGAATCAGTCAGAGGGCGTATTTGATAAAGAAGAGCTTACCATTTCGGAAATGCTTACAAATACGCTGGATATGATGGGAGTTTCATCAGATATGGTTGAGAAGATGAGCGAAATGAATCCTGCATCAATGATGAATCAAATGTACTATACAGCCATGGGCCTTCTGCCTATTTTTATTCTTATTGTTATACTGTCTAATTCTCTGATCGCAAGTCAGGTTGACCGCGGCTCCATGGCGTATGTACTGTCTACACCCACAAAGCGTTCGGCAGTAGCCATCACACAGATGGTATTTATGCTTATTGTGCCGTTTTTGATGATTGCCGTTGTGTGTGCCACCAGGATAGGAACTACTTTTATGTTTTACGACGAAGTAAACGTGCCGGGAATACTTGCCCTGTTCGGCGGAATGTATATTCTTGTCGAAGCAGTATGCGCACTGTGCTATATGGGAAGCTGCCTGTTCTCGCAGAGCAAAAAATCCATGGCTTTTGGCGGCGGGCTTGCAGTCTGGTTTTTCCTTGCATCCATGATCGGCATGTTTGGATCAGAGAATATGGTCAATACGGGGATGGGTGTGGAAGAACTGCAGATATTTAACAAACTGACACTGGTGGGACTGTATGATGTAGATTCCCTGGCAACAGTTGGAACCGGCAGTGTGGACACCGCCTTTGTATGGAAGCTTTTAGTTTTAGTTGCTGTAGCCATTGTCTGCTATACAATTGGTGCGGTCAGGTTTTCAAAAAAGGATCTGCCGCTGTAAAATAATGGTTCACTAGACAAAGAGCCTCCAGTGTATAAAATTTTTACAATTCACCTGCCATGCCGAAACTTCAGGCATGGCAGGTTTGGTGTCTATGGCAGATGTACCCCTTCAGTTATATAATGAAGACAGTCAAAAAGAAATCAAATATTTCACATAGCAAAGAGAACTGAAAGGGGAATTCTATATGTATTATTCAAAAGGAAATTATGAAGCATTTGCACGTCCGGAAAAACCAAAGGATGTGGACAGAAAATCAGCGTATCTTGTGGGCAGCGGTCTGGCTTCCCTGGCAGCAGCCTGCTTTCTTGTACGTGACGGACAGATGAAGGGGGAGCACATCCATATCCTGGAGCAGCTGAAGGTACCGGGAGGCTCCTGTGACGGTATCGACGATCCCACAAGAGGATATGTAATGAGGGGCGGCAGAGAGATGGAAGACCATTTTGAATGCCTTTGGGATCTGTTCCGCTCAATTCCATCCATTGAGACAGAAGGAGTCAGTGTACTTGATGAGTATTACTGGCTGAATAAGCATGACCCAAACTCATCCCTCTGCCGCGCCACACTTAACAGGGGACAGGATGCCCATACTGACAATAAATTTGAATTATCTGATAAAGCAGCTATGGAGATCATGACTCTCTTCTTCACACCGGATGAGCAGCTGTATGATAAGACGATCGATGACGTGTTTGATGAAGAGTTCTATAAATCAAATTTCTGGCTTTACTGGCAGACGATGTTTGCTTTTGAGACATGGCACTCAGCATTGGAGATGAAGCTGTATATACAGAGGTTTGTTCACCACATTGGAGGTCTGCCGGATTTCTCGGCGCTGAAGTTTACAAAATACAATCAGTATGAGTCTCTGATCCTTCCTATGGTCAGATATCTGGAAGGCCACGGCGTCAGATTTGAATATGACACAAAAGTGACGAATGTGCAGTTTGAGAATGATAATGGCAAAAAAATTGCAAAGCAGATAATTTATGTGAGGGACGGCAGGGAAGACAGTATTGACCTGATCGAGGATGATCTTGTATTTGTGACAAACGGATGCTGTACAGACAGCTCTGCCTACGGTGACCAGAACCATGCGCCTGAATTGAAAGTAAAGGATGGTGAGGGGGACTGCTGGGAATTGTGGCGCAATATAGCAGCACAGGACCCGTCTTTTGGGCATCCTGAGAAATTCTGTTCCGACATTGGAAAGAGTAATTGGGAATCCGCGACTATCACTACTCTTGACAACAGGATTCCTCCGTATATTGAGAAGATCTGCAGGAGAGATCCATTCTCCGGCAACGTGGTTACAGGAGGAATTGTCACTGTAAAGGATTCAGGATGGTATATGAGCTGGACCTTAAACCGCCAGCAGCAGTTTAAAGCACAGCCCAAGGACCAGCTCTGTGTCTGGGTCTATGGATTGTATACAGACAGGCCGGGAGATTATATCAAGAAGCCTATGAAGGAGTGTACAGGTAAAGAGATCACAGAGGAATGGCTGTATCATATCGGAGTGCCGGAGGAAGAGATAGAAGAGCTGGCAGAGAAATCTGCAGTCTGTGTACCTGTAATGATGCCTTATATCACTGCTTTCTTCATGCCCAGAAGGAAAGGGGACCGTCCTGATGTAGTGCCGGAGGGCTGTGTGAACTTTGCATTCCTGGGACAGTTTGCAGAGACGCCGAGAGATACTATCTTTACTACAGAGTATTCAGTGAGGACAGCTATGGAAGCAGTATACACACTGCTGGATATTGACAGAGGAGTTCCGGAAGTCTGGGGAAGCGCTTACGATGTGCGGTGTCTGCTGGATGCCACATCTAAGATGATGGATGGAAAGAAGATCACAGATATCAAGCTGCCTTTTATTGCGGAGCTGGTGGAGAAGAAGGCGATCAAGAGGGCTTCAGGAACTATAATAGGAGAGCTTCTGCAGAGGTATCACCTGATTTAAAGAATCTATGTCACAGGGAACGGCAGCGTACATTTGAAAAAATGTACGCTGCTTTTAGTGTTTATTATGGAAATAAATTCCAATCGAAATGCCTGTTGAGACTGTGAAAAAAGAATGACTTTTTCTACGGAAGCATGTATAATAATTCCAGTATGTGTTTAGTTACAGTGCAGATATAAAGAGCAAAATCACAAGGTTTTGAGCAAAGGAGACAATATGCAGCAGGGACACAGCAAGGTGAAATTTCGGTATTCAATATACGCTCTCTCTATACGTCATGGACTTACCCTGGCCATTCCGTTTATAACAGTCGGGGCTTTTGCCCTGCTTCTCAATAATTTTCCGCTTACGGCCTACCAGGAGTTTCTGGCGTCCTTTTTAAACGGGGCGCTTTCAGCAATACTGACAGTCATCTATGAGGTGACACTGGGATCTCTGGCATTTGTGCTTCTTATTACTATAAGTCTGTCCTATGGAAAGCTGAGCAGTGTTGATGAGGTGATGTTTTATCCTCTTATGGCAGGTGCTTCTTACCTGGCATTCTGCGGCGGGATTAAACAGCAGGGGGAATATATCTTCGGGGCGGAGTGGGTCTTTACAGCCATGTGTATAACTCTGCTGTCATGTGTGCTGTTCAGAAAAGGCATAAAGCTGTGCAGCAGATTTCGGAGGCTTCATACGATTGGTGCAGAATATTTATTTAACCAGTCTATACTGAGTATAATACCGGCCATAGTTATTGTGACAGCCTTTGCTGCTCTGGGCTATACACTCAGGGCTGTGTGGGGAGACAGCAATATTACGAATTTTGGCTCTTACCTGTTTCTTAGGATCTTCAGCGGTATTGGCGGAAACCTTCCGGGAATCCTGTTGTATGTACTCTTATCACATTTTTTGTGGTTCGCGGGCATTCACGGTACAAATACCCTGGAGGCTGTGTCCCAGAGGCTTTTCGAACAGGGAGTGGACGTGAACCAGGCCCTGGTGGCTGCCGGACAGGCGCCCACCCAGATCTATTCAAAGACTTTTTTGGATACATTTGTCTTTCTGGGAGGCTGCGGCTGCGCTTTAAGCCTTGTGCTGGCCTTATGTTTTTGCGCACGCAAGAGTCATAACAGAAAGCTGGCCAGAGTAGCCCTCCCTTCGGCCCTCTTTAATATCAGTGAGATTGCAGTGTTTGGCCTGCCGGTCATTTTCAACACCACGATGCTGATACCGTTTGTGGCGGTCCCTCTTGTTATGACTCTTACGAGTACCCTTGCCATGGAACTGGGGCTGGTGCCTCTTGTGACAAAGTCTGTAGGGTGGACTGTCCCTGTACTTGCCAGCGGTTATCAGGCCACAGGTTCTGTGGCAGGCAGTATTCTGCAGCTTGTAAATGTATTTATCGGTATGCTGATCTATATACCCTTTGTCAGACGAAGTGAAGAGCAGCAGTCAGAAGAATTCTGCAGTGCGGTTAGGCAGATGGAGACAGATATGGCGGCAGCGGAGATAAGAGGCATCACGCCCAGATTCCTGGATAACAGCTATCCATGTCAGTCTTATGCACAGACTTTGAGTATGGATCTGAAAATCGCAATCTCCAGAAACCAGCTGCAATTGTATTATCAGCCTCAGGTGTCGGAGGGGAATCAGCTGCACGGTGTGGAGGCGCTTCTGAGATGGAAGCATCCTGTAGTGGGATTCATTGCCCCGCCTGTAGTTGTCAATCTGGCTCAGGAGAGCCAGGTCATGAATGAGATGACGTATTATGTGCTGAGGATGGCTTGCCGGGATGCGCAGGAGCTGGACAGAAACGTCCGATATCCTGTATATATGGCAGTCAATATATCTCCCAGGCAGCTGGAAGAGGAGGATTTTTCAGAGACAGTGCTGGAGATACTCAAAGAATATCAGATGGGGAAGGTGCATCTTGTGCTGGAGGTTACAGAACGCTCAGTGCTGGAGACATCTGACAGGCTGATGGAGAGGATTAACAGGCTGCGGAAAGCAGGGGTGGAATTCAGCATGGACGATTTTGGAATGGGGCATGGCTCCATGGTCCGTCTCCAGGAGAATCTGTTTGATGAGGTGAAGTTAGACGGAAATCTTGTCACCCAGCTCATGGACAATGAGCGCTCAAGGGACATTGTCTCAGGCATCATGCAGATGTCCTCCAGCCTCCGTTTTCGTGTAGTGGCAGAATTCGTGGAGAATGAAGAACAAAAGCAGATGCTGGAAAGCCTGGGATGTACAATATACCAGGGATATTATTTTGGCAGGCCGGTGGAACTGGATGTTTTGCTGGAAGGAATCCAGGCAGGCTGACCTGCCGGGGCAGGTCAGTTTACGTGGAGACAGGCCGAAGTATCAGATATCCGGTCGTAGTGGAGAGGATTTCTTTGCCTGAGGCGCGCAGCAGTGCAATATCCTGGACTATGACCTGCCGGCTGACTCCGAAGTGACCTGCCAGTTCGCGGCCGGTAACAGGAACACCGCTCTTTGATAAAAGTGTCATGATCTGTTCTCTTCTTTGTGATCCTTGCATGAACACTCCATTTCTACTCCAGGGGAGCCAGGTTCTTTAATGAGATGTCCATGATAGGCGCCGAATGTGTCAGGGCGCCGCAGGAGACATAGTCCACGCCTATTTCAGAAATTTCCTTTAAACGTTCTTTTGTCACATTTCCTGAGCATTCTGTCTCGGCTCTGCCGGCAGCCATTTCCACAGCTTTTTTCATGGTTTCATTGTCCATATTGTCCAGCATGATAATGTCAGCGCCCGCATCCAGCGCCTCCTGAAGCATAGCAAGGTCTTCGACCTCAACTTCTATTTTTCTCACGAACGGGGCATATTCTTTTGCAAGAGCTACAGCTTTTGTGATACTTCCGGCAGCGCCAATATGGTTATCTTTTATCAGTATGCCGTCTGAGAGGTTATAGCGGTGGTTATGGCCGCCGCCTATCTTGACAGCGTATTTTTCAAATGGCCGCATATTTGGCGTGGTTTTCCTGGTGTCAAGAAGTTTGGTGCTGCAGCCGGAGAGTTCAGCTGCCAGAGAATTCGTGAAGGTAGCGATGCCGCTCATTCTCTGGAGATAGTTCAGGGCTGTCCGTTCACCTGACAGGAGAGCGCGGATGTCCCCTGTGAGTATTCCCATGAGCTGGCCTTTTTTGACTTCATCTCCGTCATTTAAGCTTGTCTCGAAACGGAAGGTATCATCCAGAAGCTCGAAGACTCTTGAAAATACAGAGAGGCCGCAGATGATCCCGTCTTCCTTGCAGATAAGTTCTGCACGTCCTTTTTTGCTCACAGGCATGACTGCGTTTGTAGTCACGTCCTCGCTTGTGATATCCTCCTCAAGAGCGTTTAAAATGTATCTGTCTATATTAATTTTCATTGTTACACCACTTATCATAAAATTGTCCATCCCTTCTTTTAATTTCATTTAAAATTATTCTGCTAAACTCAGCCTGCTGCTGTTTGTAGGAGACAGCAGCGTCTTTTATGCGGCTGTCTGTGATCAGGGGTATCTGGTCCAGACTGTCACTGATGACTCCCGCAGCCCTTTTTGCAAAGACAAGGCTTTCCAGGAGAGAATTGCTGGCCAGGCGGTTTGCGCCGTGGACGCCGTTGCAGGCAGTCTCACCAACTGCAAACAGGTTTGACATGGAGGTACGTCCCTCTGTATCAGCTTTTATGCCGCCCATGAGGTAATGCTGGGCCGGAGTCACGGGTATCATGTCATGTGAAAGGTCATAGCCTTCTTTAAGACAGCGCTCATAAATATTTGGAAAGCGGAATTTTATCTCATCCTCAGGCATATGTGTGAGGGAGAGATATACGTATTTACTTTGATACTTCTCCATTTCCTTTTTGATGGCATCAGTAACTACATCTCTGGGAAGCAGCTCATCCACAAAGCGTTCTCCTTCAGGATTTAACAGCACGGCGCCTTCTCCACGGACAGACTCGGAAATAAGGAACCTGCGTCCCTTTTTCCGGGAGTAGAGGGTTGTGGGATGAATCTGGATATAATTAATGTTTTCAAGTTCAATCCCATGCTTCAGGGCCAGGGCAAAGCTGTCGCCCGTGATGTGGCGGAAATTTGTAGAGCTCTCGAAAAGGCCGCCAATACCGCCTGTGGCCAGGACAGTGACCTTTGAAAAGACAGGTACAGACTGTCCTGAGGGCAGCTCCAGGATAATTCCATGGCAGCAGTTGCCGGCCTCTATGAGGTCTGTCATTACGGCATGTTCCAGCACAGTGACATTGGGTCGGTTTCTTATCTGAGAGATCAGCTTGCTGGTGATCTCTCTGCCGGTCACATCTTTGTGGTGAAGGATACGGAAGGTGGAATGGGCCCCCTCTCTTGTGAAAGAAAGCTTTCCGTCAGGCTCCTTGTCAAAATCTACTCCAAGAGAAATCAATTCTTTGATGATCTCATTGGAGCTGCGGATCATGATGCGGACGGATTCCCTGTTATTTTCATAGCGTCCCGCCCTCATAGTGTCCTCAAAGTAGCTTTCATAATCCTGCTCCCCTTTCAGGACGCAGATGCCTCCCTGTGCCAGATAAGAATCACTGTTTTCCACATCATCCTTTGTGACCATAAGGATCCGCATATCCGGGGGAAGGCAGCAGGCAGTAAAAAGTCCTGCAGCTCCTGTGCCGACTACGATGGCATCATATGCCTGTTCCAGTTTGTTATTCATAATTATTCACTCCCTTTTACGGGCGCCGGTTACTTAGCCAGCTCCAGCATTTTCTCTAATGGCTTTTTTGCTTCTTCGATCAGGCTGTTTTCCAGAAGGACCTCTGTTTCACCTTTTTCAAGGGAAGCTATGACCTTCTCCAGGGTGATCCTCTTCATATTAGGGCAGTACTGGCGGTGGCCCACAGAATAAAATTTTTTGCCGGGATTTTTTGCCTCTAATTCATACAGGACGCCCATCTCTGTTCCGATGATGAATTCCTTTGCGCCGGAGGCGGAAGCAAAGTCAATAATGCCTGAAGTGCTGCCAATATAATCGGCAAGCTTCAGGACATCCATTCTGCATTCCGGATGGGCCAGGAAAAGGGCATCAGGACGTGCCTCTTTGGCCTTTCGCACATTTTCTTCTGTGATACTGGTATGTACGTGACAGAAACCATCGTTAAAGATAAAATTTTTCTCAGGCAGCTTTGACGCAATATAACGCCCCAGATTTTCATCAGGTATGAAGTAGATATTTTTATTTGGCAGGGCAGAGACGATCTTCATTGCATTGGAAGAAGTCACGCATACATCTGCACAGAGCTTTAATTCAGCAGTAGAATTGATGTAGCAGACGACGGCCAGATCATCATACTGCTGCCTCATTTCTTCGATTTTTTCTTTTTGGGCCATATGTGCCATAGGACAGTCTGCCAGCACATCAGGCATCAGGACTTTTTTTGACGGGTTCAGTATCTTGGCGCTCTCACCCATGAACTTCACACCGCAGAAAAGTATAGTCTGCTGGGGGACCTGTGTGGCGATCTTGCTCAGGTAATAGGAGTCACCCACGTAGTCGGCTGCTGCCTGCACCTCGTCATTTACGTAATAATGTGCCAGAATGACAGCGTCCTTCTCTTTTTTTAATTTTTTCAGCAATTCTATTTTTTCTTGCATAACATCCTCCTCATAGTAAACCCACTCGCAGGGGTTATAAGACAAATAAACAAATACCATTTCAGTCTGTGTATTAATATCGCACAGTAAAGTGAAAAAGTCAAGACTTTTGTATATTCAGGTGACAAGACAGGTTTGCTGATCATAGGCACAATAAAATAGTAATGATAGAATTCTTTACAGAAATTGTGTTATACTGATGAAAACGTGAGAGGAGAATAATGTATGAACCTGAATGCAGTCCACCATGTGGCAATCATAGTATCTGATTATGAGAGATCCAGAGAGTTTTATGTAGACAAGCTGGGATTTGAGGTGATCAGAGAAAACTATAGAAAGGAGAGGGGAGACTATAAACTGGACCTGAAGCTGGGTGAAGCGGAGCTGGAGATCTTTGGAATAGCTGGTGCCCCGGCAAGACTGACAAGGCCTGAGGCCTGCGGACTGAGGCATCTGGCCTTCAGGGTAGAGGGGATAGAAAAGGTAGTAGAGGAATTAGAAGCACTTGGCATTGAGTGTGAACCTCTGCGGACAGATGAGTTCACAGATAGGAAGATGACATTCTTTTTTGACCCGGACGGGCTTCCGCTGGAACTTCATGAGTAAAGGGAAGAGCGTGCCAACGTGAAGTGCAATGTGTTGGCACGCCTTTTTACTCTAAATGGCTTATCTGTTGATATTATCCCTGTTCCACTCTAAAATCAGTTCTTCCAGTTTGTCAAGCGTCATTGCTCCGCCGCTGAAGCTGATCATACCGCGCAGAGGCATATAGCGCATCATGGCTTCCTGCATCTCGGCTGAGATGGCCTCTGCAGCCACATCACTCTCACCCTTTTCTTCAGGGGAGGCAAAGAGTTCGCTCCCTTCCATGAACTTGTGGATAGCGGCAGCAGCCTTCTCGTTTTCCATGACATCTCCGAAGGTGGTGTCCAGTGTATAAATGACCGGAATCCGTACTGTAGAATTGACTCTGACAGATTTTTGGCAGCGGATATCTCTGGATGAGGCTCCTATCATGATATCATAATCGTCTGTCAGCACATGCCAGTTTTTCAGAGTGGTATTCCAGTAAGCAAACGCACGCCTGCCGAGAGTGAAGGTTACTTCCTTAGTCTCACCCGGCTTAAGTGAGATCTTGGCAAAGTCACGGAGCTCTTTGACAGGACGCTGGATCTTGCCTGAGGATGCGCCTACATAGAGCTGGATGATCTCTTTTCCTTCGAGTTTGCCTGTGTTAGTCACCTTGACGGAGACTTTAAGGGTGTCTGTGTCATCCAGTTCTTCTTTATCAACAGTCAGGTCAGAATAGGAAAAGGAGGTATAGGAGAGTCCGTGCCCAAAGGGGAAGAGGACATCCATCTTCTTCTTGTCATAATAGCGGTAGCCCACATACACACCCTCTGCATATGCTGTGCGGTCTCCTTCTCCGGGGTATGTGAGGTGGGAAGGATTATCTTCTAATTTAAGAGGGAAGGTTTCAGGCAGCTTGGCGCTGGGATTGACCCTTCCAAACAGGATGTCCGTCACAGCAGCGCCTACAGCCTGGCCGCTGAGATAAGCCTCAATCACGCCTTTAACCTTGCTGATCCAGGGCATTTCCACAGGGGAGCCATTGTGGAGGACAACGACTGTATTTGGCTGTACAGCAGCGATCTTTTCAATAAGCTGGTTCTGGCAGTCCGGCATGCGCATGTGCGAGCGGTCAAAACCTTCAGATTCAAATGCGTCAGGCAGTCCGGCGAAGATGACAGCCACATCAGAGGAGCCTGCCGCCCTGACAGCTTCTTCCTCCAGAGCGGGGAGGACTTCGTCTCTGGCATCATCATAGCCCTGGGCATAGACGAGGCCAGGCAGGCTGCCGGCTGCTTCCAGTGCGCTTGTCACCTTAAAACTGTTGATATGGGAACTTCCGCCGCCCTGATAACGTGGTTTTTTGGCATATTTTCCGATGAAAGCAATCTTACAGCCAGGATTGAGCGGAAGGATATCTTCATTTTTCAGAAGTACTATAGTTTCCTCTGCAATCTTTCTGGCTTTTTCATGATCCTTTTCCAGGTCAAACACAGCGTTTTCATCCTGATTTTCTACTGCTCTGTAAATAATATTCAGCATTTCCTCACATGACCTGTCCAGGATCTGTTCATCTAATCTTCCGCTTCTCACAGCCTCAGTTATAAGCTTGTCATTGATGCCGCTGGAGGATGGCATCTCCAGATTCAAGCCTGCTTCAAGGTCCCGGACTCTGTCATTGACAGCGCCCCAGTCGCTCATGACAAAGCCGTCAAATCCCCATTCGTTTCTCAGGACATCTGTCAGATATGTTTTATTTTCTGCAGCATATGTGCCGTTGATCTTATTATAAGAACACATTACAGTCCATGGCTTCTGCCTGCATACAGCGCCTTCAAAGGCGGCCAGATAAATCTCCCTCAGCGTTCTCTCATCAATATCAGAGGAGGAAGACATTCTGCGGGTTTCCTGATTGTTTGCCAGGAAGTGCTTGATACTTGTACCAATATTTTTATTCTGTATTCCTTCTATTAAAGAACCGGCCATCTCTGTGGCTACCAGAGGATCCTCAGAATAATATTCAAAATTCCTGCCGCACAGGGGTGAACGTTTTATATTTACAGCAGGCCCCAGGATCACGCTTACTTTCTCTGCCTGACATTCATTTCCCAGTGTTTCACCCATTTCCTTAATCAGATCTCTGTTGAAGGAAGCTGCCGTGGCACATCCTGCGGGGAAGCAGACAGCCTTTATGCTGTCATTTACTCCCAGATGGTCAGCCTTCTGGTCCTGCTTGCGCAGCCCGTGAGGGCCGTCTGATACCATGACAGAAGGGATACCAAGACGTTTTATTTCTTTTGTATGCCAGAAGTCGGCGCCTGAGCAGAGAGAAGCCTTTTCTTCAAGTGTCATCTGTGATACGAGCTCTTTTATTTTGTCTGCGTTCATAGCTGTAATCTCCTTTTCTTTTTAAGCAGCAGCGGAATTTATATATATGCTGATTTATATACTGAGACTGCTTTTACAGATAGTATAATAAAAAGTGAGGTATAATGGAAGGGGATATGTACAGAAATATTTTGGTTACTTTTCACACGTCAATGTCCCACGAGATGTTTTCGTGCGTGTTTAGCACGAAAATCCCGGGTTTTGCAGCGCGAAACGGCGTTTTTACTGTTTCTGTGCATTGCACAGCGTGTTACGTGAGCAGCCCAAGGTTGACATGAGAAGATGTGTACAGTAGTATGAAGTTAAACAGCGCACCTGAAAGGATGATGGCATATGCAGTTTACTGGAATTCAGATCAAGAATTTTAAATACATTAAGAATATCCGTATCACCGGGATTGAAAATGCGCTTATTCTTGTAGGAAAGAATAATACAGGAAAGACAGCCATTTTGGATGCGATCAGGGCTGTAAGCGGAGCAGGCAGCATAACAGATGAGGATTTTAATGAAAAGAAACAGAAGGTGGAGATCCTGGCAGATCTGCTGATCAGTGAGGAAGACTTAAAGCTGCTCCACTACTACGGGATGGTGAGCCAGTACAGGAGATATGAGGTCTGGTATGAAGATTTCTGTAAAAAGCTGCCTTCTTATAAAGATGGAGTGCTTCATTTTAAGTTTACTGCAAATTACCAGAAGGAAGTGCGCTACGGGGACGGAGTGAGCAAGGATAACAGATATATCCGGGAGGTCATACCAAAAGTTTTTTTCATAGGGACTGACAGGAATCTGGAACAGATCCAGGAAAGCCTTCTTTCATTTGAGGAGGACGTGCAGCTGAAGCGCCTGCGCTCTCAGACATGTATGTTCGACCAGACGAAACCTTGTACCAGGTGTTTTCAGTGCATCGGACTGATAAATCAGAAGTGTCCTGCCGAACTGACAGCCCTGGAATCAGTAAAACTCTTAGAATATAAACTCTCCCAGCTTAATCTGCAGGAATTTGCAAAAAGGGTCAACACAAGCTTTCACAGGAACGGCGGGTTTGATGATATCTCCTACACCATGCGCTGTGATGTGGAGAAGGTCTGCCAGGTAGTGGCTGAAATGAGCAATAAGCAGAGGAGCAGGATACTGCCAGTCAGCCAGATGGGGGAGGGCATGAGGAGCATCTATATGCTGTCGCTTCTGGAGGCATATGCGGAGGATGAGAGAAGAGTGCCCAGCATCATGCTGGTGGAGGATCCTGAGATGTTTCTGCATCCACAGCTCCAGAAGAAAGCGGGCGAGATACTTTACCGCCTCTCCAGGAAGAACCAGGTAGTATTTTCTACGCATTCCCCGGATATGATATTTAATTTTAACAGCCGTCAGATACGGCAGGTTGTTCTTGATAAGCAGTACTTTACCTCTGTAAAAGAGAAGACAGATATTGATGATATCCTGGATGACCTGGGATATAACGCAAGCGACCTTATGAATGTGAGTTTTGTCTTTATCGTGGAAGGGAAGCAGGATAAGAGCCGCCTTCCCCTGCTCTTGGAAAAATACTATTCAGAGATTTATGATGAAAAGGGCAGGCCTTCCAGAGTCGCTATTATCACAACGAACAGCTGTACAAATATTAAGACATATGCAAATCTGAAATATATGAACCAGCTCTATCTGAAGGACCAGTTTCTGATGATACGTGACGGTGACGGGAAGGACAGGGAAGAATTGTCCGGTCAGCTGTGCAGATATTACGCGGACAGGAATATGGAGGACGCGGACCGTCTCCCAAGAGTCCAGCCCAGAAATGTACTGGTGCTCAAATATTATTCTTTTGAGAATTATTTTCTGAATCCGCGTATCATGGCCCAGATTGGCGTGATCGGGAAGGAAGAGGATTTCTACAGCATCCTGCTGGAAAAATGGAAGGAATACCTGTACAGGATAACAAGCGGCCGCCATCTGACAGAGGTGCTGGGGTTTGAAATCCAGACAGAGGAGCAGCTAAAGAGCCACATGGAAGAGTTCAGGAAATACATGAGGGGACATAATCTGTTTGACATATTCTATGGGCGGTTCAGGGCTAAGGAGCAGGAACTGCTGAAGAAATATATTGATCTGGCGCCCAGAGAAGACTTCAGGGATATTCTGGATGCTATAGATAAGTTCGTGTATTTTGAAAATAGAAAATTATAATGTAAAATGGCGCTTCAAAATCTGATTCTGGTGAAGCAGGGCAGAGGATATTGAATGATCTTATATCGATCCTGTATCTTGTCTCTAACTTCACTGATGACAGAGGGATGAGGCGCTCTTTCAATATTGCTGTAAAAAAGAAATGCGGAAAGTGCAGGATGTTCACAGCAACTTAATATCTTCATAAGAAACTCCTTGTTGACAAATAATATTATATGGAATATAGTATTAAATATAAAACAATATTACAATGAAAACAGTAAACAGGGGAAAGAGGTTCTAAGAAGAGAAATGAGTGGGAAATAAGGAAACCAAGGAGTGATAATATGGTATTTAATACAGGAGCAGCACTGCTGGACGCGATCGTCCTTGCTGTCGTTTCAAAAGATAAAGAAGGAACATACGGATACCGGATCACGCAGGACGTAAGAGGAGTCCTGGATGTATCAGAATCTACGCTGTACCCGGTACTTCGCAGGCTGTTAAAGGACCAGTGCCTGGAGGTGTACGATATGGAGTTCGGAGGCAGGAACAGGCGCTATTATAAGATCACAGAACAGGGCCTGGTGCAGCTGAATCTCTACAAATCAGAGTGGAAAGAATATTCTTCTAAAATAGCAAACATATTAGGGAGGGATTAGGAATGAATCGGAATGATTTTATTGAACAGCTGACCTGGCTGCTTCAGGATATTCCTGAGGAAGAGCGGGAGGGGGCAATAGAATATTACCAGGATTATTTTGATGAAGCGGGAATAGGCGCTGAGGATGAGACTGGGGAGAAGCTTGGCAGCCCGGAAAAGGTAGCCGCCATGGTTAGGGACGGACTTACAGGAGGCAACGCTGATGCCGGTGAATATACAGAGACCGGCTACCAGGATAAGAGGTTTAAGGAAAAAGAAAATATGCCTGAAAAGCGGGATGCCTTTCAGAAGGAAGAGAACGGCAGCAGCGCCGGAAAGGGAGAGGAGGGTAAAGAGGCCGGGTATTATGATTACAGCAGTGACAGCAGTTACAATTACAGCCAGTACGGTTCAAAGCAGGACTACTACGGAAATTACCAAAACGGCTACAGTACAAATGCCGGAAGGGATAATGGAAATGCAGGAAAGATCATACTGATCATACTTCTATGTATCTTCGCCGTACCGGTGATCATACCTGTAGCTGGGGCAGCATTTGGAATAATAGTAGGAATCTTTGGAATTGTATTTGGTCTTGTGGTAGCTGCCGGGGCACTTACACTGGCAGGCGTTATCTGCGGGATCGTGCTGACAGGTATCGGCATTGCCCAGATGTTTACGACTCCCGGTATCGGGCTGATGTTTGCCGGACTGGGAATGTTCTCACTGGCAGTTGGAGTGCTTATGATCTGGCTGACAGTAACTATAGCAGGGCGGTTTATTCCATGGTTTATCCGTGTGATCGTAAATATTTTCAGTATGCTTTTTCATAGGAGAGGAGGTCAGGCCGCATGAGAAAATTTACAAAGACAATGCTGATTCTATGTGCCATCTTCATCAGCCTGGGACTTGTCTTCAGCATCGCAGCCGTAAGCATGGGGGTCAGATTTATAGATCTGAGAGATGCAGCTCAGGACCATGTATGGTCCCTGGCCTGGGACTCAGAAAATCACAGGCTGGTGGCAGGAGGTGCAGATGAGGGATCAGGAAGCACAAAACACTATGAAGAGTCATTTAAGGACATCCGCAGCATAGAATTAGAACTGGATATATGTGATGTAGATATTTTATACTATGACGGTGATGATATATCTCTTACGGCGGATATGAAAAACAGCAGGGAGCTGCTGTATGAGGAGAGCGGCAGGACATTGAAGATCTGGGATGAGAGTAAGTTGAAAAATATCCCTATATCACAAAATAAGGAATCCCTTCTGACGCTGAAAGTGCCAAGAGACCTGGTTTTTAAGGAAATAGAGATGTCCATTGATATGGGAGAAGCTAATATTCAGGGTATCAAGGCTGATTCTGTGGAATTAAGCTGTGATATGGGAAAAATCAATATGGATGGCAGTATCATGAAGGAAGGATCATTTGAATGCAGTATGGGAAGCATAAAAGTGAGCCTGGAAGGAAAGAAGGATGATTTTAATTATGATATAGACTGCGGCATGGGAAGTGTTTCTGTTGACGGAAAGAAAGATTCCGGGCTGAGTGTATCTAAAGAGATCGACAATGGTGCGTCAAAGGACCTGGAGCTTGATTGTGATATGGGAAATATAGACATTGAATTTAAAGGAGGAAATTAGTATGGGACCAAAAAAATTATATAAATCAATAGAGAATAAGATGATCTGCGGAGTTTGCGGCGGCATAGGAGAATACCTGAATATTGACCCGACTCTGATCCGGCTTCTGATGGTGCTGCTGGGATGTACCACCACCGGGTTTATCATCTATATCGTTGCAGCGATCGTTATACCTTATCCGCCGGAAGGCTGACAGGAAATTTGTATAAAAGTGTGAAAAGAGGCCATACTCCAATCAGAACAACGAAAGGAGCATGGCTTTTTTATGGCAAAGAAGGAAAAGAAAATAAAATTGGATGAACTGACACCGGAGGAACAGCTGAAATATGAAATAGCTGAGGAGCTGGGATTGATGGACAGAGTGCTGAAGGATGGCTGGAAGAGCCTTTCTGCAAAAGAGACAGGAAGGGTGGGCGGCCTTATGACAAAGAAGAAACGCGAGATGAAGATGGAGGCTTTAAAAGAAACAAAATAGCTTTTTAGAAAAGAAAGCCCCGGCCTTTTAAGCAAGGTCCCGCTTGACGGAAGTGCATTATTTTAGTATGATTATCAGAAGCAAACGGGCATTCCGGCAAGTTAAAGGATAGGGATGAGAACGAATGAAAAGCCTAATAGAAGATTTAAAAAAGCATGAATTTAAAAATGTCTACCTCCTGTTCGGGGAAGAGACTTATCTGAAGAACCAGTACAAGAACAAATTAAAAAACGCCCTGATCCCTGAGGGGGATACGATGAACCTGAATATTTATTCAGGAAAAGGAATTGACGTTAAAGAAGTGATAGACCAGGCGGAGACAATGCCCTTTTTCGGGGAAAGAAGGCTGATATTGATAGAGGACAGCGGATTCTTTAAGAATGCAAGCCCGGAGCTGGCTGATTACATGAAGACCGTGCCAGCCGAGACTTATATCGTTTTTGTAGAATCTGAAGTGGACAAAAGAGGAAAGCTGTACAAGGCTGTAAAGAGCGCAGGAAGACCGGTAGAATTTGCAAGGCAGGATGAAAAGACTCTGATGCGCTGGATACTGGGCATACTAAAGAGTGAGCGGAAGAATATTACCCAGGACACTATGCAGCTCTTTCTGGAAAAGACAGGGACCGATATGGAGAATATCTCCCAGGAGCTGGAAAAGCTTATCTGCTATACCATGGGCAGAGATGTAATAACAAAGGATGATGTGGAGGCAATAGGCACAAACCGCACAGTCAATAAGATCTTCGACATGATCAATGCGATCGCAGGCAGACAGCAGGCAAGGGCACTCTCACTATACTATGACCTGCTGGCATTGAAGGAGCCCCCAATGAGAATTCTGTTCCTCATAGCCAGGCAGTTCAATCTGCTGTATCAGGTCAAGGAACTTTTGGAGCAGGGGTATGATATCAATACCATAGCGTCTAAAACAGGACTGCAGAGCTTCATAGCCAGAAACTATGTGAGGCAGGCTGGAGCATTTACAAAAGAGAAGCTGAAAGAAGCCGTGGAAGATTGTGTGGATTCAGAAGAGGCAGTAAAGACAGGACAGATAAATGACAGAATGAGCGTAGAGCTGCTTATTGTAAAATACAGCGCGAAATAGAGGGACAGGGCAGAGCGGGAGGACGCTCTGCCTTTTATTTTGTCCCATTGTTCCCTTAAAAAGTAACATAGATTCTTTCCAGGTTATAAAAAATTCAGTAACTCTTTTTCACTGTTAAATTCAGCCATTCTACCTATTGGAAGAACTGCATGATTTTCCCCGTGTCCAAAGTCATCACAATATGCGGAGGGTATTTTGTGTTTTTCTCCGAAGCGTTTAATTCTTGCGAGAAGTTCCGGGTGTATACTGTCTGAATAATTTCCAAAGAGCAGCCCCCGGACATTATCTATAAAATCATATTGTTCCATATGTGACAGCATGGCACTGACGTAGCCGACATTGCCAAACACTTCGTGGTCTTCTATAAATAAAATATACTTTTTATCAGGGGCAAGCGGAAAATATCTGTTGCCCAAAAGCATTGCAAAATTCCGCGCATATCCCCCTATAAGTATACCTTTGCCTGTTCCAGAAGTCTGGATGTACCATTTGCTGTTTGATACATGCTTATTGCTGCTGCCTTCCACAAAGCTGCGCTGGAAACAGCCGTAATCATATTCTGTAAGTTCATTAAAAATATGCGGTGCCTGTCCATAAAACGTTTCCAGACCTGTTTTTGCCCAAACTGTATTGAGTATTGTTGTACCGTCACTATAGCTGCATATTATCTTGGGATTACGCTTAATATTTTCAAAATCAATGAAGGGAAGAAGTTCATTGCTTCCTTCACCGCCTCCGAAAAATATCATTCCCACCCTTTCATCTGTAATCAATTGGTTAAAATCTGACGCGCGTTCCTCTGGTGATGCAAGATAACCATATGTGTCCTTATACAGATTATTAGCTTCTAACACTTTGAATCCTGTCTTTGATTCAATTGCAGTGATGGTTTCTGCGTACTCTTTTCTGTCAGCAACATGACTTGCCGTACATATTCCAATCATTTTGTCCTTCGTCATCAATGGTGGTCTCATGATTCTTCTCCCTTTTCTGATCTTATATGTCAAGTCCTAAAAGCGCATATCACTACTTAGACTTTAATTTTATGGCTTCAATTCTAATCATACAATTCAGAAAAGAAAATGTAAAGTAACAATGTACAGACCGTAAGAAAATGATTTAATGTAAAGCTGTTTGTAACCGCTTAATCGTTCAAACGCGAAAAACCATACATCAGTCATCAGCTCTTTTGTTTTAGAATATGGCTGTGTTATACTACTGATATCAACAAATTATATGCATCTAAATTATAAGCATCGGGATTCAGGTGCGGACAGGAGGAGACAATGAAGAAGATGAATATGAAAGGCTTAGCTGCCCTGGGATTGGCTCTGGCGCTGGCTGGCAGCACAATAACTGCAGCGGCGGCTGAGACGGAGGCATCAGCAGCTGAGGAGGAAGCAGGTACAGAAGAGGCATCAACAGAAGAAGTATCAGCTGCTGCACAGGAAGAGGCAGGTACAGATGAGACATCGGGAGTGTCACAGGAGGAGAATGGATTAACAGATCTGGCCCAGGCATTTGCTGCTGACTTGATAGCAGGAGACTATGATAAGCTGAAAACAGATTATCCATATGTGGATGAAATGAAAAAAGCGGTGGATAGCGGGCAGCTGGAGCAGAGTATGGCGCCAGCCATAGCAGCTTCAGGTGAGCTGGGAAGTATTATGCCTGCCTGGATCAGTGACAGTACTGTCCAGTATACAAATGTGCAGGTACCGTGCGATTTTTCTGTGCAGCCGTGGAACATGGTAATCAGCTTTGATGCACAGGGCAAGATAGCAGGGATCCATACCGGCTTATATAAAGAAGAAAATGCTGGACCTGTAACACCGGAAGGAGTTAAGGAGACAGAAATGAGCCTGAAGATAAGGGATGGCTGGGAGCTTCCTGGAACCTTTACACAGCCCGAAAATCAAGATGAATATGCCGTGGTAGTATTTGTCCATGGTTCAGGTTCCAGCGACAGAAATGAGACAGTAGGGAAACTGAAGCCTTTTCAGGACCTGGCATGGGGGCTGGCACAGCAGGGTATAGCCTCTTACCGCTATGACAAGATCAGCTATGTTTACGGAGAAGAACTGGCAAAAGATAAAGATTTTACTGTTTATGATGAGACTGTGAATGATGCAGTATCAGCTGTAGAGATGGTACGCTCCCTGAAGGGAGTTACAAAAGTATATGTGGCCGGACACAGCCAGGGCGGCATGATGATGCCGGCTATAGCGGAAGCGTCTGCACCGGACGGATGTATCATGATGGCTGCGCCTGCCAGAAGCTTTACAGACACGCTCAGCCGCCAGTGTGAGTTTATGGAGAGCCTGAATCAGGAGCCCACAGATGAAGATAAGGCAGCATATGAAAACACCAGAAAAGAGGTGGAGCGCCTGAAAGACTGGAAGAGTCTTGGCGAGGATGAGACAGTGATGGGCCTGTATCCAGCATATATAGAGAGCATTCTGGAGTATGATAATGTAAAAGAAGCTGAAAATATGACTATGCCGGTACTTGTACTGCAGGGAGAGGAAGACTACCAGGTGACTATGGATGACTACAAGATCTGGGAAGACGGTTTTAAGGATAAAGAGAACTGGACATTTAAATCCTTCCCCGGCCTTACTCATATGTTCATGCCCGGCAGCTACGAGAACGGTCCGGCAGATTATACGGGGGAGAAACATATTCCTGAAAATGTAACAGATACTATTGCGGATTTTATACAAAACTGATGATTTAAGTCATTTGCCGTTTATGTCAAAAGAGAATAGAGGATAAAAAATAACCGGGTGACGGCCCCGGTTATTTTTTATTATTAGAGATACTAAAAAGGATCTCTTATTTTATTTATAATTAAGCAATGCTGTTGACAGCTTTTGTCAGTCGGGATACTTTTCTTGCTGAAGTATTCTTATGATAAACACCCTTCTTCGTAGCTTTGTCAATCACAGAAGTAGCATTGATCAGTGCAGCAGTTGCAGCTTCCTTATCCTTAGCGGCAATAGCAACGTCCACCTTTTTGATTGCTGTTTTAACACTTGATTTGATTGATTTGTTACGTTCAGCTTTTGTTCTGTTTACTAAGATTCTCTTCTTCGCAGATTTGATGTTAGCCAAGACCTACACCTCCAAAATTATTCTTCTTTATTAGTTGTTATTTTTTATTGTTTCATTAAAGCCGGACACGGACGTTCTAATGTAAACATTTTAGTAACTTTAATATCAGCAGTACCGCGGTCGATAAGCATAATGATATTAAGCAGTTACACATACTCATATATTCTAGTCCAACAAAGCTGGTATGTCAATACATAATTCTCAAAAAAATGTAAAAAATATGAGAAAAACAAAGAGTTTTTTAAGGAGGATGTCATGCTGGGCAAATTTAATATCAGAACCGATCTGGCGCTGGAGGCAAAAGAGAGTTACGAAGAAGATGATGTGGAGATCCGGGGTGTGAAAATCTGGGAAGACAAGGATGATGAGAAGGAGATCTGTACAACTACTGTTGTGATCGAGACGGAGAATGGCGCCAAGGCCATGGGAAAACCTGTGGGAACCTATATTACGCTGGAGGCTCCTCATCTGTCAATGCCTGATGAGGGATATCACAGAGAAATATCAATGGAGCTGTCCAAACATCTGAAAAAACTCATGGGTGAGAAGGAACAGTCTGTGCTTATCGTTGGCCTGGGAAACAGGGATGTGACACCTGATGCACTCGGCCCCTGTGTTGTTGGAAATGTGCGCATAACAAGGCATGTAATTAAGGAATACGGCAAGTTTTCCATGAATGAAGAAAAGATGAACATGATAAGCGGCCTCATTCCGGGTGTCATGGCCCAGACCGGTATGGAAACTCTGGAAATCATACAGGGTGTTGTGGATGAGACAAAGCCGGACCTTGTTATCGTCATTGATGCCTTGGCAGCCAGGAGTACGAGAAGGCTGAACAGGACTATCCAGATCACTGATACGGGCATCAATCCGGGATCAGGCGTGGGTAACCACAGAAACGGAATAAGCGAGCAGGTGCTGGGTGTGCCTGTCATTGCCATCGGTGTGCCGACGGTAGTGGATGCCGCCACCATCGTAAATGATGCTATGGAGACATTGATTGCCTCAATGGATGAGGCGGAAGGCATCAAGAACCTGGGGGGCGCCCTGGGAACACTGGATAAGGCAGAGAAGCATGAGCTTATCCATGAACTGATCTCACCGCATCTTAATACCATGTTTGTCACACCAAAAGATATTGATGATACCATCAAGAGGATCAGCTTTACCATCTCAGAAGGAATCAATGCCGCGCTTAAGCTGTCATAATTGGAGATGTTTCTTCATATAATGAACACATATAGCTATGTGGACAGGTATTCGCCAGATAAATGTGCATGCACGTTTATCTGGCTCGTTGTCAGCTTAAAGGCACCAAAGGGCGCCTTTGTGATTGGGGTGAAAATATGAAGCATATGCAGAAATTGGTCCGTATGGTAATATGGACAGGCATCTTCGCCGTCGGGACTTATATATTGATCCGGGGGATCGGAATCATGGAAGACAGCGGATTCCTTGATATACATAGCCTGATTGAGAAAATGTCGGTGGATACGTATATGGCTGGGCTGACATATGAAGAACCTGGGGAAGATAAAAATAAAGACTGGGTCCAGCGCATCATAGGTGAGCAATTTCCTGTATATGATTATGTCAGAAACTATCTGGAGGATACCAAGGCCATCGAGAGCAGCCCCGAATATCAGATGATGGTTGAAGCCGAGGGGGAGGACAGCAGACTTCAGGACGGCCATGACCAGCTGCCCGGCCATCCGGCGGGCGATGGTGCAGGAGGCACGGGAGGCCAGGGAGCAGGAAACGGGAATTCTGGCATGGAAGGTCAGGGAGCCGGAAACGAGAACCATGGAACAGAGGGGGCGGGAGCCGGCAATGAAAGTTCAGGAACAGAAAATCCGGGAGCTGGAACAGAGAGTTCAGGAACAGAAGGTACAGGAGCCGGAACGGAGAGTTCGGGAACAGAAGGTACAGGAGTCGGGACAGAGGGTTCAGGAACAGAAGGTACAGGAGCCGGGACAGAGGATTCAGGAACAGAAGGTACAGGAGCCGGGACAGAGGATTCAGTAACGGAAAATCCGGGAGCCGGAACAGAAAGCCAGGTGACGGAAGCCCAGTCACCGGATACTGAGAGTCCAGGAATGGAAAGACCGGACGCGGAAACTGAAAAGACCGGCAGCGATACACAGCTGGCAGACGCGTCACAGTCCAATATGATGAATCAGCCGGGAGGCATGGCCCGGCAGCCAATAGCAGAGGTGCCAATGGACCAGCTGCAGAACTTTGATTATCTTCTGAATAATTTTTTCACAGTAGACATGACTACAACTATCGACAGCAGCAGATTAAACCTGGACTCATTAATGGGCAAAGACCTCAGCATAAGCGAAGACAATTCAAAGCCCCAGATACTGATCTACCACACACATTCCCAGGAAGGATTTACCGATTCAGTACCTGGAGATACGGGTACGACCATCGTTGGGGTGGGGGAGCACCTGGCAGAACTTCTGCGGGATAAATATGGATTTAATGTCATCCATCATACTGCCGTGTATGATATGATCGACGGGGTATTGGACAGGAACAAGGCGTATAATCTGGCAGCGCCGGATATACAGAGTATACTCGATACTTATCCGTCAATAGAGGTGGTGATCGACCTGCACAGGGACGGAGTGGACGGTTACAGGTTTGTGACTGATATAGACGGGAAGCCTACGGCCAGGATCATGTTTTTTAACGGACTCAGCTATTCTGCTGAGACAGGGGATATTGACTATCTCCCTAACCCGTATGTCCAGGATAACCTTGCTTTTTCCTTTCAGCTTCAGCTCAAGGCTGCGCAGTACTATCCGGGATTCACCAGGAATATCTACCTGAAGAGTCTGCGCTTTAACCTCCATATGCGTCCGCGTTCACTGCTGATAGAGTCAGGTACACAGTTAAATACGGTAGAAGAAGAGATGAATGCCATGGAACCACTTGCAGATATTCTGAATCAGGTATTGCGCGGAGAGTAAAAGATGTGATAAACTGTTTTCTGAAATAGACTGTGGAATTACCACAAGGAGGAACGTAAGTGACACAGAACGATCAGAGCAAAATAAGGAATTTTTGCATTATTGCACATATAGACCACGGTAAATCTACACTGGCAGACCGCATCATCGAGATGACCGGACTTCTGACCAGCCGTGAGATGCAGGCCCAGGTTCTGGATAATATGGAACTGGAGCGTGAGAGGGGCATCACTATTAAAGCGCAGGCAGTGCGCACCGTGTACAAGGCTAAAGACGGGGAAGAATATATATTTAATCTGATTGATACCCCGGGACATGTGGATTTTAATTATGAGGTATCGCGCAGCCTTGCAGCCTGTGAGGGGGCGATCCTTGTTGTTGATGCGGCACAGGGTATAGAGGCCCAGACACTTGCAAATGTGTATCTGGCAATCGACCATAACCTGGATGTCATGCCGGTCATTAATAAGATAGACCTGCCAAGTGCCGAGCCGGAGAGAGTAATAAATGAGATTGAAGATATTATCGGAATCGAGGCTCAGGATGCCCCTCTGATCTCAGCTAAGACAGGCCAGAATGTAGAAGAAGTTCTGGAGCAGATCATTACAAAGATACCGGCTCCGGAAGGTGATGCGAATGCACCTTTAAAAGCATTGATTTTTGATTCTCTCTATGATTCCTACAAGGGAGTAATTATTTTTTGCAGGATAAAAGAGGGAAGTGTGAAGCGTGGAACTCAGATGCTCATGATGGCCACCGGTGCAAGGGCAGAGGTGGTGGAAGTGGGATACTTCGGGGCAGGCCAGTTCATACCCTGTGACGAACTCTCAGCTGGTATGGTAGGCTACATTACAGCATCCCTCAAAAATGTAAAAGACACACGCGTTGGTGATACAATAACAGACGCTGAAAATCCGTGTGAACAGCCGCTGCCGGGATATAAGAAGGTAAATCCAATGGTATACTGCGGTATGTATCCTGCTGACGGGGCAAAGTATCCTGACCTTCGGGATGCACTGGAAAAGCTGCAGCTTAATGACGCATCCCTGCATTTTGAGCCGGAGACATCCATCGCGCTGGGATTTGGTTTCAGGTGCGGTTTCCTGGGACTGCTGCATCTGGATATCATCCAGGAGCGTCTGGAAAGAGAATATAATCTGGATCTTGTTACTACTGCACCGGGTGTTATCTACAAGATCCATAAGACAAATGGGGAAGTCATCGAGCTGACCAACCCATCCAACCTGCCCGACCCGTCAGAAATAGAATATATGGAAGAGCCTATCGTAGGCGCTGAGATCATGGTGACAACAGAATTTATCGGCTCCATCATGGAGCTGTGCCAGCAGAGGCGGGGCAATTACCTGGGGATGGAGTATATGGAGGAGACAAGGGCGCTGCTTAAATACGAGCTTCCGCTGAACGAAATCATATATGACTTTTTTGATGCGCTGAAATCACGTTCCAGAGGATATGCATCCTTTGATTATGAGATGAAGGGGTATCAGCAGTCAGAACTTGTGAAGCTGGATATCCTTGTCAACCATGAAGAAGTGGATGCCCTTTCCTTTATCGTACACGCAGATACTGCTTATGA
Source organism: Murimonas intestini (assembly GCA_003148945.1). Classification (GTDB taxonomy): domain Bacteria; phylum Bacillota; class Clostridia; order Lachnospirales; family Lachnospiraceae; genus Murimonas; species Murimonas intestini. Next base: position 141,492 of record QGGY01000009.1, read on the forward strand.
CAGAGGGCGGAGAATGTGCGAAAAGCTAAAGGAAGAGATTCCGCGCCAGCTCTTTGAGATCCCTATCCAGGCAGCTATCGGAAGCAAGATCATAGCCAGGGAGACGGTAAAAGCTATGCGCAAGGACGTACTCGCCAAATGTTACGGCGGTGATATCAGCCGTAAGAGAAAACTTCTGGAGAAACAGAAGGAAGGCAAGAAGCGTATGCGCCAGATAGGAAATGTTGAGATTCCGCAGAAGGCATTTATGAGTGTCCTGAAGCTGGATGATAAATAGAAGTCTGAAGGGAAACGTAAAATGATGGATAGGACAACCTATGAGCTGATAGAAAATTATATGCTTTCCTGGATGAAAGACAGCGCCCACGATAAAGATCATATCTACCGTGTCTTATATAACGCACTGGATATTGCCTCAGGGGAAGAAATGGTGGACTATGATGTCCTGGTCTGTGCGTGTCTGCTGCATGATATAGGGCGGCAGGAGCAGTTTGAGGATCCGGGCCTGTGCCACGCTGAAGAAGGAGCAAAGAAGGCTTTTAATTTTCTGGCTGCAAATGGCTTTTCAGAAGAATTTGCCAGGAAGGTCAGTTCATGCATCAGGGCACACCGCTACAGATCGGATTCCCGGCCGGAGAGTATAGAGGCAAAGATCTTATATGATGCCGACAAGATAGATGTTACGGGAGCTGTGGGGATAGCCAGGACTATCTTTTACGGAGGACAGTTATCAGAACCGCTCTATACAGTCTCGCCCGATGGAGTAGTATCAGACGGGTCAGAGGACAAAGAGCCGTCATTCTTCCAGGAATACAAGTATAAGCTGGAGGGCCTTTATACAAAGTTTTATACTGCACGCGGAACTCAGATCGCTTCAGAACGCCGGGATGCGGCAGTATCGTTTTATGAGAGCATGCTGAAAGAAGTACGGGATTCATACAGCACAGGCTCCAGGATATTTAAAGATCTGATAGATGGTCAGAGCGAAGGGCAGAGCAATATGTAAAGCTAACAAAAAGATTATTATTGCATTTACAGAAATGGTATGATAATATATTTCTCAATTTAAAATGCAGTAAAATCACCATGTTAATTTGAGTGATATATGGTCTTAAAATGTGGATTAAAAGAGATGAGAATGCGCAAGGGAGTGCAGCTTTGGCTGTACTCCCTTTTCCTGTTGCAGAAAATAATGTATTCATCCGGGGGATGAGAGGCTGCATGACCGGAACAAAAGCTGTGTGGGAGAAAGAAGGATAATCATTATGGCTGTATTAAAAGAAACGGAATGGAGTACGATCAACCGTGTTTTGCTGGAACTTTACGAGATCCGGGAACTGAATCAGCTGACGGAAAAGATGCTGAAGGTGTTCAGGATGCTGATTCCCTACTCACAGGGTTATTTTTTGATCTATGATCCGGAGGGTGAAATCGACCTCACTTATTCCTCTTTTCTGGAGATGGATGAGCGGACCTTTAATACGTATACAGAAATGTATTATGAAAAAGATTATCTTAGACTGGTATTTGAACTGTCTGATGGTACTATAACTTACCGGGATACAGATATCATGGAAGAGTCAATAAGAAAAAAGACGGAATTCTACCGGGAATTTTTATGGCCTAACAATATTCCGTATGGACTTGGCATTGTTCTGCGCCGGGAAGGCAGGCTCCTGGGGATCATTAATCTGTTCAGGAGCGGTGAATTGGGTGACTTTTCGGATAAGGATCTTTATATACTGGAAGTCATAAAAGACCACCTGGCAAATCGTGTAGCCGGCCTGGAAGAGCCGGCCTGCGAGAGGAGCGGACAGAGAACTATCGAAACATTGGAGCGGGCGGCGTGTATTTACGGATTTTCACAGAGGGAAAAAGAGGTGGTAGACTGCCTGGTGAAGGGATGCTCCAATGCTCTGATAGGTGAGGAACTCTCGATCAGCGAATCCACAGTCAAAAAACACATATATAATGTGTATCTGAAGACGGATGTCAATACAAGAACGCAGCTGCGGGCGCTGCTGGATAAGGTGTAATACTAGAACTTTAGTAGAACTTTCTGACCGAAAGTTCTACTTTTTTCTGATAAAATTCTCCGTTTGTGGAATTGTGGGCAGGAATCCGCAGTGATAAAATGGGTAACATTAAAAGAAAGCTGAACAGGCGTGCGAGGGTGCATATCAATCTTAGATATGCACCCTCTTTCTTATCCGGAAAGGTGGAAATGATTATGGAAAAGATCTGGAGCAAACAGTTAAAACCAGGAGAAAAGTGGTCAGGAAATATTGGAAGAGGCAAGTATATCCATTTTAAGGCTCTGGGGGAGGATGCCAATGTATCTGTTTTATTGTACAACATGCGTGATACATCAGAGCGGTACAATATGCCGGACAGCCTGAAGGCACAGTACACGGCTCATCTGACAAGAGGCAACGTGCTCATGAGCGATAATGGCAGGGTGCTTGCCAGTATTGTGGAGGACAGCCTGGGGTGGCATGACGCCATAGCCGGGTATACCACAAGGGCGATGACGGATGAGAAGTATGGCAGGACAACATATCAGGAGATGAGGAATGACTGGCTGCGCTGCGGGGAAGAAAATTTCAGGATAGAACTTGTCAGAAATGACATGAGTCCCCGTGACCTGGTGCCTTGTGTGAACCTGTTTTCAAAGGTCTATGTAGAGGAGGACGGCAGCATGCACTATGAAAGCGGCCACTGTCAGGCGGGGGCTACTGTGACGCTGCGGACTGAGATGGATATACTGCTCATTGTATCCAATACACCAAACCCTCTGAATCCTGCTGCGCTATATCCGGCTGTGCCTGTGACAATGGAGGTATACAAAGCTCCCAAGGTGGACCTGACAGACGAATGTGTGAATTACAGGCCTGAAAATTACAGGGCTTTTGAAAACACCTGGGATTATATAAATCTGCTGTAAATATTCAGGCGGATACAGCGTAACACGAGAACAATAACCTGCATGGAATAAGGAGGACGACAGGATGTATGGATTTATAAAAAGAGAAAGTGATCTAAAGATAGAGGATGCTGTTTACGATGAAGTTCTGGAGGCGGGGAAGGGATGGATGCATGAGCTGCTGCCGGGGCAGTCTTTCCGGATACTGGATCTGGAAGGGAATCAGGCGGTTGACACTACATTTTATGATATGACTGATCCGGAGGACCACTACGGCGCAGTGGCGACAATCACAGCCCAGCAGAATATATATCTGACGACAGGAAGTATCCTGAGGGCAGAATCAGGAAAGCCTCTTCTTGAGATCACAGCGGATCTTACCGGGCGCCACGATACACTGGGCGGCGCCTGCTCCTCACAGAGCAATACGGTGCGCTATGCAAGGGAAAAAATAGATATGCATAACTGCCGCGACAGCTTTATGCTTGCGCTGGCGGAAAATAACTGTGGCATATGGAAAAGAGATCTGGCACCGAACATTAATTTTTTTATGAATGTGCCGGTCACAAAGGAAGGCGGCCTGAAATTCGATGATGGAGTGTCAGCGCCTGGAAAATATGTGGAAATGAAAGCTTTAGAGCATACGATGGTTCTGATCAGCAACTGTCCGCAGCTAAATAACCCATGCAATGCATATAACCCGTCGCCGGTCAGGCTGCTGATCTGGGACGAATAGCAGGGAGGAGTGAGTGCACAGATGTTTAAAAAAATATTGATTGCTAACCGCGGCGCAATCGCGGTCAGGATAGAGAGAACTTTAAAAAAGATGGGAATTGAAAGTGTAGCTGTCTATTCAGAGGCGGACAGGGACAGCCTGCATGTTGAGAATGCAGATGAAGCAGTGCTGCTGGGAGATGGAAATGCCAGGGAGACATATCTGGACGCGGAGAAAATAGTAAAGGCAGCCCTGGATACAGGGGCAGAGGCTGTTCATCCCGGGTATGGATTCTTAAGTGAAAATACAGATTTTGCAAGAAAATGTGCAGAATGCGGTATTACATTCATCGGTCCGGCACCGGAACAGATAGAACTGTTCGGCTTGAAACACTCTGCCAGGGAACTGGCTCAAAAGGCGCAGGTGCCTCTGCTGCAGGGGACAGGGCTGCTGAGGGGAGTGGAAGAGGCGGTAAAGGAAGCAGAAGGGATAGGTTATCCTGTTATCTTAAAAAGTACTGCCGGAGGCGGCGGAATTGGCATGCGGATCTGCGGCAGCCAAAAAGAACTTGAGAAGGCATTTGATGCTGTTTGCCATCTGGCTGCGGCCAATTTCAATAATGCAGGTGTCTTTCTGGAAAAGTATGTAGATCAGTCACGTCATGTAGAGGTGCAGATATTTGGAAATGAATATGGGGAAGCAGCAGCCCTGGCGGAACGCGACTGTTCCGTACAGCGAAGAAATCAAAAAGTGGCAGAAGAGTGCCCGGCTCCCAATCTGCCTGGAAAAGTGCGGACGAAGATGTACGAAGCAGCTGAACGGCTGGCTGCAGCTGCCGGCTACCGAAGCGCCGGGACAGTGGAATTTCTGTATGATGAGAAAGCAGAGGAATTTTATTTTCTGGAAGTCAATACACGTCTTCAGGTAGAGCATGGAATTACAGAAGAGGTATTGGGCATCGATCTGGTGGAATGGATGGTGGAAGAAGCCGCCGGGGAATTGAGGCAGTTAAAGTCCAGGATCAGGAAACCGTCGGGCCATGCGATAGAGGTCAGAGTATATGCGGAAGACTGCCTGAACAGCTTCAGACCGGGCACAGGTAAGATTGATGATGCATTATTTGACATGTCTGCACGTGTAGAGACCTGGATACGCAGAGGGATTGAGATCACACCTCTTTACGACCCCATGCTTGCTAAATTAATTGTACATGGAAAGGACAGGAGGGACGCAGTTAAGAAAATGCAGCATGTCCTGCGTCATACAAGGATCTATGGAGTGACAACAAACCTTCAGTATCTGCTTGCACTGGTTCAGTCAGAAGACTATGACAGGGGGCGGCTGTCCACAGGCATGCTTGGACGTTTCTTCCCCCAGGAAGCCGCGCTTGAGGTTCTGGAGCCGGGCGTACAGACTACCGTGCAGGATTATCCGGGAATGACCGGTTTCTGGGCTGTGGGAGTTCCGCCCTGCGGCCCTATGGATAACTACAGCTTCCGTATCGGCAACAGTATACTGGGAAATGCAGAGGATGCCCCGGGGCTGGAAATGACCCTGCGGGGAGGCAGCTTCCGGTTCCGCACAAGCGTCAGCTTCTGTGTGACAGGGGCAGATATGGGAGCCACACTGGATGGAGAACCAATTGCCATGTATCAGGTGATACATGCAGCGCCTATGCAGATCCTGAAATTTGGCGAGTGCAAAAGGGGGATGCGGACCTACCTGCTGACAGCAGGCGGGCTGGATATGCCAAAAATCATGGGCAGCAGTTCTACATTTATCGATGGGAAATTCGGCGGTCATAATGGCCGGGTACTGCGGTCAGGCGATGTCCTCAGACTGAATGAGAACTGCCTGATTGATTCTATAGAATCTTTCCCGGAGAAATGCAGGCCAAAACTGACAAATGACTGGGTGATCGGAGTGATCCCGGGACCCCAGCCCACGGGTGAGTATCTGTCGGAAGAATATCTTCATACACTGACAAATTCGGAGTATGAAGTAAATTTTAACAGTGCACGCACAGGGATACGCCTGAATGGACCGATACCCCAGTGGGTTCGGGAAGACGGAGGAGAAGCAGGTCTTCATCCTTCGAATATTCATGATAATGCATACGCTGTGGGTACCCTTGATCTGACGGGAGACCAGTCTGTATTATTAGGGCCGGACGGCCCGAGTCTGGGAGGTTTTGTGTGCTCTGTCACTGCAGCAAAGGGTGAATTGTGGAAACTGGGCCAGCTCCATCCTGGCGATAAGGTACATTTCAGACTGATGAGCCTGGAACAGGCAGCAGCGGCGAGAAAGCTGCTGGAAGGGAATCTGAACCAGGAATACAGGAGTCTGCCGGTGCCAAAGAATGAAAAGCTGGAACCTGAATATGCCATTCTGGGGCGCGGGGAATCTGACGGGACTAAAATTGTGGTGCGCCTTGCAGGTGAGGAGAACATACTTGCAGAGTATGGGGAGATGGAACTGAACATTGAACTTCGGTTCAGGGTGCATATCCTGATGCAGGAACTGGAGAAGATGAAGCTTCCAATCATCGATCTTACTCCCGGTATACGTTCTCTTCAGATACATTTTGATACAGACAGGACAGACGCTTTGAAGATGGCGGCCACTGTTATTAAGGTCAATGACGGCCTGCCGGATTTATCCAATATTACAGTACCTTCCAGGATCATCAGCCTGCCGCTTTCCTGGGATGATCCCCAGACACGCCTGGCAGCAGAGCGGTATCAGCAGACAGTGCGTCCCAATGCGCCGTGGTGTCCCAGCAATCCGGAATTCATAAGGAGAATCAATGGGCTGGACAGTCTGGAGGACGTAAAAAGCATTGTATTTGATGCCAGCTATCTGGTTCTGGGGCTGGGGGATGTTTATCTGGGGGCGCCTGTAGCAACCCCGGTAGATCCCAGGCACCGTATGGTTACAACGAAGTATAATCCGGCCCGTCCGTGGACACCGGAAAATGCGGTGGGGATTGGGGGCGCTTACCTGTGTGTATACGGCATGGAAGGCCCCGGAGGCTACCAGTTTGTGGGAAGAACAGTCCAGATGTGGAATCCCCTGCGGGAGACAGAGTACTTTAAAAAGGGAAAACCATGGCTTCTGAACTTCTTTGACCAGATAAAATTTTATCCGGTCAGCCCAGAAGAAATACTGAAGGACAGAGAAGATTTCCTCAGAGGCAGGTTTCAGATCGACATCAAAGAGACAACTTTTAATCTGGGAGAATATAAGAAATTTCTGAAAAATCATGCGGCCGCCATATCGGAATTTAAAGAGCATCAGGAAGCGGCATTTGAGGCGGAGCGCCGGATGTGGAAAGAAAATGGGCTGGACGAATTTGATTCAGAGACACAGGATGCCCCTGCCATTACAGATGAGGAGATACCTGAAGGCTGCGAGGCGGCCAGGACAAATATTCCGGGAAGTGTCTGGAAAGTTCTGGTGAAAGAGGGGCAGGAAGTACAGGAAGGAGAGACACTTGCTGTATTGGAGAGCATGAAGATGGAGTTTCCTGTGGAGGCAGTGCACGGGGGACTTATAGAAAAAGTCTGTCTGGTGCCGGGTGAGCAGGTAAATGCAGGGCAGCTGGCAGCATGTATACGGACGGCACAGCCAAGTGACAGTACAGTGACACATTGAAATCGAAAGGACGGGAGACGATATGGGATATTTTCCGGAGAAATTTACAATTGCCTGGCTGCGAAACAGTTACAGGTCGAAAGAAGTGACACCGGCCGAAGTGGCGGAGGAGATCATAAGGAGGGCGGACAGATACAGGGAGTACCATATCTGGATACAGGAACCGTCAGCCGGCCTGATGCAGAATTATATAGAAAATCTGCCGCAGGACCCATCTTCACTTCCTCTGTGGGGTATCCCCTTTGCCATCAAAGATAATATTGACCTGGAACAGGTACCGACTTCGGCTGCCTGTCCGGACTATGCATATATACCAAGGGAGAATGCAGCGGTGGCAGAACGGCTGATCAGAGCAGGGGCCATACCCGTGGGAAAGACAAACATGGATCAGTTTGCCACAGGGCTGGTGGGAACCAGAAGCCCGTATGGGGAAGTAAAAAATGCCATGAACCCGGAACTGATAAGCGGCGGTTCCAGTTCCGGTTCTGCGGTGGCGGTAGCACTGGGAACGGCAGCTTTTGCACTTGGAACCGATACTGCCGGGTCTGGCCGGGTACCGGCAGCATTGAACGGGCTGGTGGGATATAAACCATCTCCGGGTGCCTGGTCTGTACGGGGAGTCGTACCGGCCTGTGCAAGCCTTGACTGTATAAGCGTATTTGCAAATACATTGGCGGATGCAAAAGAAATAGATACACAGGCCAGAGGATATGACTCTCTCTGCTGCTGGTCCAGGAAGTATAAACAGCAAGAAGCTTCTGTTCCAACTAAAATATGTCTTCCATATAACAATATAGCCTTTTTTGGAGAGTACGCTGATATATATGAGCCAAAATGGGAAGAGGCAAAAAAACGGATCACGGAATTGGGCATCCCTGTGGAATTTATTGATTATTCCATATTTGCAGAGGCGGCGAAAGTTCTGTATGAAGGCCCCTGGGTTGCTGAACGATGGTGTGATCTGGGCGGTTTCGTGGAACAAAACCCGGGAAAAATATTCCCCGTGACGGAGAAAATATTGCGGGGCGGGGCAAAGGAAGAATATACGGCTGCTGGTACTTTTAAGGCTCTGCACAAAATACAGGAGCTCAAGAGAAAGGCGAAAATCATGTTAGAGGATACAGTGCTGGTGCTGCCCACGGCAGGGGGCACATTTACCAGAAAAGAAGTAAGAGAAAAGCCGGTGGAGACAAACAGCATGATGGGGCTTTACACAAACCACTGTAATCTGCTGGAGCTGTGTGCAGCGGCTGTCCCGCAGAACATGGAAGACAAGGAACTGCCCTTTGGAATAACCATGTTTGCCCTGGCAGAGGAGGAAAGTCTGGTCTGGGGGCTTGCAGAAAAATTTCTGGAAGAAGAACGGTAATGCCTGCCGTGTGCAGGCTGCAAAACAGCGAGGAGGAATCTAAAATGAAAATGATTAAAGCGATTGTAAGGCCGGAAAAGGCGGAAGATGTTCTTGATGCATTAATGGCGCAGGGATTTGCAGCAACGACTAAGATGAGTGTCCTGGGCAGAGGAAAACAAAAGGGCCTGAAGGTAGGGGACACGTATTATGACGAGATACCTAAAGAAATGCTCATGATTGTCATAGAGGACAAAGAGGAGGACAAGGTAGTTCGGCTTATCGCGGGTGCAGCCAAGACAGATAAAAATGGAACATATGGGGACGGCAAAATCTTTGTCAGCCAGGTAGAAAGGGCAGTGACCATCAGCAGCGGGGAAGAGGGGCTGTAGAAGGAGGAGAGACCATGAAAGAGGTAATGTTAATCTTAAGGCCAAAGATGTATTTTAAGACAAAAGAGGCGCTTGATAAAGCCGGATTCCATTCCCTGAATGTACATGAGGTGACCGGCAGGGGCCGGGAACCTGTACAGTATGTCCTGGATGAAGAAAATGGAGAGATCAGGCACCGTCTGGTGGCTAAGAGGCTGGTAGACATGTTTGTAAGGGATGAAGAAGTGCAGGATTTAATTGAAACAGTAGTGGAAGTCAATAAGACGAACCACGCGGGGGACGGCAAGATTTTTGTGATGCCGGTGGAAGATGCCATGCGTGTTCGGACAGGGGAACAGGGATTAGAGGCAATCATATAGAAGAATATTGACAGCTATATTCGGACGAGAGGATGCGGAGAATATGAAAAAATTTACGGGATTATTTATGGCAGCTATATTGGCGTCAAGCCTGCTTGCAGGGTGTAATAGAATGGAAGAAGTATCTGGTGCGCCGTCTGATACGGCAGCGGCCAGTACCGCAGAGGACCCGTTTGTATTGGGGGTCAGCCCTATGACAGGCTGGTATGCCTGGTACGGAGTCGACGGCACAGGAATTTTTGAAAAAAATGGTGTGAATGTGAAAATTGAATTTTTCCCTGTTTACAGTGACTCATTGACTGCATTTTATTCCGGTCAGGTAGACGGCATCTGTATCGCAGGTTCAGATGCTGTTGCACCTCTGAATGAAGGAGTAGATTTTAAAATCGTACTTGTAAATGATAATTCCTATGGGGCAGACGGCCTGGTAGTCCAGGATGGAATTGAGTCTGTGCAGGATTTAAAGGGAAAATCAGTTGCCACCGAGGTCGGCACACTTGAGCATATGTTTTTACTAAAGATACTGGAAGAAAATGGGATGACCATTGATGATGTGAACTTTACGAATATGACGATCAATGACGCAGGCCCGGCATTTATTGCAGGAAGCGTAGATGCGGCGGTACTCTGGGAGCCCACATTGTCCGCGGCAATTGAAGCTGGAGGAAATCTCTTATACAGCACGAAGGAGGAACCTGGCCTCATTCCTGATACACTGGCAGTGCGCCAGGAGGTGCTGGATGAAAGAGGAGAAGATGTACAGAAAATTGTAGATTCCTGGTTTGAGGGTGTGGAAAAACTGGACGCCAGAGATGAGGCATTTATTGAGGCCATCTGCCAGGGAGCAGAACTGGAGAAGGAAGATTACATCACTATGCTGGATGGGGTGACTGTCTTTGATAAGGCTGAGAATCAGGAGACCTTCAAAAGAGGGGAGGATTATACTTATCTGAACTATACACTGGAAAAATCGGCAGAATTCCTTCTGGATACAAAAATGATTGATAAGCTGCCGGAGGATGTGACTGTGATTCTGGATGACACTTATATCAAATAGGGGGCCTGTACATGATAAAGATAAAAATCCGAAAGGCGGTCAAAAAGAAAAAGTATATCTTTCTTGCCGCGATGGCCTTTCTGGCAGTTTTTCTGATCTGGTGGGCTGTAAGCGGAACAGGGGCGGTAAAAGAGATTTTCCTGCCCAAACCCTCCAGTGTGCTGCAGTATTATGTGGGCGCCATTCAGGACGGCTCACTGTGGGAGAATACGAGAATCAGTGTGATAAGGATTACCCTGGGATTTCTGATCGCTGTAGTGCTGGGTATCCCGGTAGGGATCCTGGCAGGTACATTTAAAAAAATCGAAGCAGTCATCAGGCCGTTGTGCGAGTTCATCCGTTACATGCCGGTTCCGGCATTTGTGCCGCTGATCATGGTGTGGGTGGGCATCGGAGAGAGCGCAAAAGTCACAGTTATCTTTATCGGTACATTTTTTCAGCTGGTACTGATGGTGGCGGATGATGCCATGGCGGTGCCGGACGACCTGATCAATGCCGGTTATACTCTGGGTGCAGATACAAAAAAGGCAGTTTTCCGTATTATGATTCCGGCCATGCTTCCCCGTCTGATGGAGACACTCCGTATGATGATCGGGTGGGCCTGGACGTATCTGGTAAGTGCGGAACTGGTGGCCGCCAACACAGGACTGGGTTATACGATCCTAAAGTCTCAGAGGTTCCTGAAGACAGATGCCATATTTGGAGGGATCCTTTTGATTGGCCTGCTGGGCCTGATCACAGACAGGATATTCGCATTCCTGAATAAAAAATTATTCCCATGGGTGGAAGGAGGCAAGTGAGTATGAGAATGTTTGGGAGAAAGAAACAGCAGCTGCCAGAACGGCATGAGCATATCGAAGCCAATCTTGCCAACAGCACAATCTACGTAAAAGACCTGCAGAAGGTCTACCCTTCCCCAAAAGGGGATGTGACAGCCATGAAGGACGTGAACGTCAATGTGCTGGAAAACGAATTTGTCTGCATTGTCGGTCCGTCCGGATGCGGAAAATCCACTCTGCTCCGGATGATCGCCGGCCTGGATGAGGCTACAGAAGGCCAGATTGTAATCCATGACAGGGATATTATGGGACCAGGCGCAGACAGGGGAATGGTGTTCCAGTCCTATACGTTGTTTCCCTGGATGACAGTTGCTGAAAATATTAAGTTTGGGCTGAAAATAAAGAATATGCCTCCGCAGGAGCAGGATATCATTGCCGATAAATACCTGAAAATCATAAAGCTGGAAAAGTTTCGTGACAGTTATCCCAAGGAACTCTCTGGAGGCATGAAACAGCGTGTGGCAATTGCCCGTGCACTGGCTAACAGTCCTGAAGTGCTGCTGATGGATGAGCCGTTTTCAGCGCTGGATCCGCAGACAAGGGCTGATATGCAGCTGCTCATGCGCCAGATCTGGCAGGAAGAAAAACCTACTGTTATATTTGTCACTCATGATATTGAGGAGGCAGTCTTCCTGTCCAGTAAAATCTATGTGCTCACATCACGGCCGGGGACTGTAAAAAAAGCAGTGCCTGTCCTGCTCCCCGGCGAAAGGGACTTGTCACTGAAGGATACAGAGCAGTTTATCAAACTGAGGAAGGAAGTAAATCTGCTGATAGAGCATGAAAGCCTGTGAAAATATGATACAGGCTTGCAGAAATCCCATTGTCTTTGACAGTGGGATTTCTTTTTGCAGCATTTCAGCGCCTGCATGACATTCAATATTAATACAAATTTTAATCCAACAGCCTGAATATTAACACTGTTTTAATATAGAAGACTTTATAATGCCAGTATATAAGAAGCTGTTATAACAGTTCAGGAGTGCAGAAATCCCATCGCTGTAAGCAGTTTTAAAAGTATTTCTGCATGTTTGTCTGCGATTTGATAATTGATGAAGGAGAATATAACTATGAAGGTAATAAAATTCGGAGGCAGTTCACTGGCAGATGCCAAACAGATCAAAAAGGCAGCAGAGATTATATGTGATGACAGAGAGCGCAGAATTGTAGTTGTATCAGCGCCGGGAAAAAGGTACAGTCAGGATCGGAAGGTGACAGACCTGTTGATTGAGCTTGCCTGTGACTGCCTGGAAGGCAGGGACTGCGTCAGGGCCCTGGAGGGGGTAATATCCAGATACAGGCAGATAGCTGAGGAGCTGGGGATCAGATCAAGTATAGCGGATGAGATAGAGGGAGACATAAAACACAGAATATCGTCCGCACATCTGCCGGAAAAGAAATTCCTAGATCTGATAAAAGCAGCAGGAGAAGATAACTGCGCCAGGCTGATAGCAGCATACTTATGCCAGAAGGGTGAAAATGCAGAATATGTAAATCCTAAAGATGCAGGGCTGATGCTGTGTGAGGAAGAAGGGCATGTTAAGATTCTCCCATCTTCATATGAGGCCCTTTCAAAGCTGAAGGAAAGAAAATCATTAATGGTATTCCCGGGGTTCTTTGGATATTCACCAGAAGGGGAGGTCATTACCTTTCCCAGAGGCGGCTCCGATATCACAGGAAGCATACTGGCTGCTGCAGTAAATGCGGCGCTGTATGAAAATTTTACAGATGTAGATTCTGTTTTTGCGGCCAGTCCTTCTGTCATACGTAACCCGGCTCCGATAAGGACTATGTCATATGAGGAGATGAGGGAGCTTTCCGGTGCGGGATTTGGGGTGCTGCATGAAGAAGCAGTCGCCCCTGCCTGGAGAAAAGGGATACCGATAAATATAAGAAACACTAATAACCCTAAAGAACCGGGGACCATGATAGTATCCGGAAAATGCGGCAGAAACCATCCGGGAATCGTAGGCATCGCAGCTGAAAAAGGATTTGTGACAATGCATGTGACTAAAAGCCTGATGAAGTATGAAACAGGGTTTGAGAGAAATCTGCTTGGAATCCTTGATGAAGAAGGATTAACCTATGACTATCTGACAATCGGTATAGATAATGTGTCATTTACTGCAAGGGCTTCAGAGACAAATGCAGAAAAAAGGGAGAGAATAGTTAAACGTATCTATACGGAGCTGAAAGCTGATAAGATAGAAATTGAAAATAACCGGGCGGTCATAATGCTGATCGGGCAAGATATAGCCAGATATGCAGAGGCAGCCGGAAAAGCGTGTGATGCACTTACGGCCGAGAAGATCAGTGTGAAGATGGTAAACCAAAATACAGCTGAGGGAAGCATATTATTCGAAGTGGAAGAAAAAGAAGCAGATCTGGCTGTAAAAGTCCTGTACAGGAGTTTCTTTCAGAAAAAGGAAAGAATATGTTTGAACCGCAGAAACAGCAACTCTCGGGATTTTCGTGCATTTTGCACGAAAACACCTCGCGGGACAGTGGAAGGCTGAACTGTTACCTTTTGTTACAGTTTAGGTTAGTAAATGTATTTTGACAATAGTTCAGACAGGTGCTACAATATTGAAAAAAGGAGAGGAGATATATTAAGATTTTCAAATAATATTTACCACAACGGGTTCCCTTGGCAAAATCCAAGGGGAAATGAACTGTGTCAGGTCTGTGCGGGAAGCCGCAGAATGGCGGCATACTGACATACCCCGGCAGGGTTCTGTCGCTTGGCAAGATATTTGAAGTAACATGCAACTGTTTCTAAAAATATTACTACCAGGAGGTTTACCATGATTACGGTGGAACATCTATGCAAAACATTTCGGACTGCAAATCGCAGTGCGGGGCTTTCGTCTGCCCTGAAATCACTATTTCACAGAGAATACAAAGAAATAAAGGCTCTGGATGATATCTCATTTACGATCCCCGACGGGGAGATGGTGGGATATATAGGTCCAAACGGAGCAGGAAAGAGCAGTACTATTAAGGTACTGAGCGGTATTCTGACCCCTGATAAGGGAGAGTGCCTGATCAATGGCCGGGTGCCATGGAAAGAACGGCGGGAACATGTCAGGGACATCGGCGTTGTATTCGGACAGCGCTCACAGCTTTGGTGGGACGTGCCTGTCATTGATTCCTTTGAACTGCTGAAAGATATCTATAAGATTCCGCAGAATGCGTACAGGGACAGGAAGGAGGAGCTGACAGAACTGCTGAAGCTGGGAGATATCCTGAGGACATCCACAAGGCAGCTTTCGCTGGGCCAGAGGATGCGCTGCGAGATTGCGGCCTCACTTCTGCATAATCCGAAGATCCTCTTTCTCGATGAGCCAACGATCGGACTGGATGCAGTGTCCAAGATCGCTGTCAGAGGATTTGTACAGGAGCTGAATAAAAAGTATAATACGACTGTTATTCTGACTACGCATGATATGCAGGACATAGAGGCGCTGACCAACAGAATAATGCTGATCGGAAAAGGGCGTCTTCTGTTGGACGGTTCCCTGGAGGAATTTAAGGCGCTGGCGGGTGAAAATGAATCTTTAGATGAACTGGTGGCGAGACTGTACTGCCAGTACCACATTTAAAGGAGGGGCCTGATGAAACAATATCTGTCTTTTTTTCGTATCAGATTCCAGACAGGCCTTCAGTACCGCACTGCGGCCATTGCAGGCATTTCGACCCAGTTTGTATGGGGCGGAATGGAAATCCTCATGTTTAAAGCCTTCTATGAGGCATCTCCCGGCGCATTTCCCATGAGCTTTGAGGCGCTCACTTCTTACGTGTGGCTGCAGCAGGCTTTTCTGGCTCTGTTTATGCCCTGGTTCTGGGATGCAGAGATATTTAAAGCGATCTCCGACGGGAATATTTCATATGAATTGTGCAGGCCCGCAGGCCTGTATGAGATGTGGTTTACCAAAAATATGGCGATACGTTTGTCGAAAGCTGTCCTGCGCTGTTTTCCGGTGCTCATAGCCGCCGTGTTCCTGCCAGCCCCGTATGGCATTATGCTGCCAGGGGATATACAGGGAACGGTATTGTTTTTGCTTTCTATGCTGCTGGCTTTTGGAGTAGTTGTAGCCTTTTCCATGTTGATATACATATCTGTGTTTTTTACTATTTCCGGACAGGGAATTAAAATGATATCCTCCTGTCTGGCAGAATTCCTGTCAGGGGCAGTGATCCCTCTTCCCTTCATGCCGGATGGACTGAGGCAGCTGGCAGAGTTCCTGCCATTTGCATCCATGCAGAATGCTCCCCTCAGGATATACAGCGGGGATATAGCAGGAGCGGCTGCCTGGCAGGTCATCGCTCTTCAGCTGTTCTGGCTGGTGTTTATGTGTGCAGCCGGAAAACTGCTGATGCACAGGGCATTGAAACAGGTAGTGGTCCAGGGCGGCTGAAAAGGAGGCGAAGAATATGAAATTATATCTGCATTATCTCTCTATCCATGTGCGGAGCGCAATGGAGTACAAGACATCATTTATATTAACTGCTCTTGGGCAGTTCCTTGTATCATTTAATGTGTTCCTGGGGGTATTCTTTATGATGGAACGCTTTAATAATGTAAAATGTTTTACCTACAGTGAGATTCTGCTTTGTTTCTCCACTGTCCTGATCTCTTTTTCACTGGCGGAATGCTTTTTCAGAGGCTTTGATATGTTCCCGTCCATGATTGGGAACGGAGAGTTTGACAGGATACTTGTCAGGCCCAGAAATACAGTTTTCCAGGTCCTTGCCAGCAAGATTGAACTTACCAGGATAGGGCGTCTCTTCCAGGCATTTATCATGCTTGGATATGGGATCATTAAAAGCGGAATAAAGTGGGATTTTCTGCGGGTCCTGACCCTTGTGCTGATGATAGTAGGCGGCATCACAGTGTTTGCAGGCTTATTTATTATTTTTGCAGGCCTGTGTTTTTTTACGCTGGAAGGCCTGGAAGTCATGAATATCTTTACAGATGGAGCAAGAGAGTACGGAAAGTATCCGGTGTCTGTCTATGGGAAAACAGTGCTTACTATATGCAGCTATATAGTACCTTTTGCACTCTTCCAGTACTATCCCTTTCTGTACCTGATTGGAAGGGATGTACCGGTTTGGTATTGTGCCCTTCCTGTTTTAACTGCCATGTTTCTGATTCCCAGCTGTCTTATATGGCGTCTTGGAATGAAAAAATACCAGTCTACGGGCTCATAACCCAAAGACCGCAGGGTCAAATCCTGTTTCCGCTGCTATTGTAAAAGACTTAAGGACGGCGTTCTCAAGGTATTTACCTTATGAGCCGATACTTTGTGAAAATCGTATCAGCTCGTTTTTTGATTAGCGGGTGGATTTTTAAGTGCTGCCATTGTATAATTAAGAAAAACACAGGCGAGAATAAGACAGGTCAAAGACCGTTTACCAGAATGGAGGTGGGATGATTTGACTGAGACAATAATACGTGAATTAATAGATGGCTTACAGGAAATCTTCTGTGATAACATCCAGCAGATTATCCTGTATGGTTCTGTAGCAAGAAATCAGGCAACGCAAGAAAGTGACGTTGATGTTGCGATCATTCTAAGGCATGGATTTGATGCTGAGATAAAGAAGAAGTTTATTGCATGGTCTGCAGAATTGGATTTAAAATATGATAAGGTGTTTTCTATTATTGATATTGAAAAGGAACGTATGGATAAGTATGGTGATATCCTGCCATTTTATAGAAACATCCGTCAGGAAGGAGTGGTTCTTTGGAAAGCAGCTTAAGAGAATTAGCCAGCTACCGCATGGAACGGGCAAGGGAAATGCTTTCAGCTTCGGCGGATAATCATCTCAGATCATCAAGGAATCCTCTTACTTGCGGGAAAAATCAGATTATGACGATTTTTATATAGCAAGTAAAATTGAAGCGGAACTTCAGTTAAATAAAGCCTTGTCTTTTGTAAGAGAGGTAGAAAGCTATTTGGAACGGCATTAAATTATATCTTTCAACGATATTTAGGAATCTTTATAGCACGCTTTGTGATGCACAGAAACGGCAAATTTCGGAATTATTGTGCAAAATACGCACGAAAACACCTCGCGGGATGGTGGCGTGTGAACAGTAACAGGGAAACTCCGTAGCATATCCTCCGGGCAACTAATATTTGACTACCAGGTTTCTGTCCCCTATAATAAATAAAAAGGGGGGATGAACGTGATTGAAATATTAAATGGAATGCATGAGACTATAAATTATGGCGATTCCCAGGGATTCCGCCTGTATCATAATGTGGAATATGAGGATTACGGTGATCACTGGCATACAGGGATTGAGATCATTATGCCTGTGGAGAACGGGTATACAGTTATTGTGGGGGAAGAACGCCTGGAACTGAAGGAAGGGGATATCGTGCTGATAAATTCAGGGATCATTCACTCTCTGGAGGCGCCTCCCACAGGGGAACGCATCATCCTTCAGTTTGATACGGCACTGCTCTATGGCCTGAAGGGAATGGAGACACTGCTGTTTATGATGCAGCCGCTGATTTTTCTGCCAAACAGAAAGGAAGATGAACTGTACGGCTTTATATATGAAAAACTGAGGAAGGTAATCCATGAATATGATTCCAACTCTGCCTTTAAGGAAGCGCTTATCTATGCCAGCCTGATTGAAATATTTGTGGAACTGGGCCGCCGTGAAGTGTACCAGATCGAGACGGAGGAAAAGATACCATCTGCCAAGAAGCAGGTGTATATTGAGGCAGTGATGGGAGCCTGCGCCTACATAAACTCACATTACCAGGAAAATCTCACACTGGAGGAGGTAGCAGCAGTCAGTGGTTTTTCTAAATATCATTTTACGCGCATTTTTAAGCAGTATATGAATATGACATTTTATGAATATCTGAACTCCAAGAGGGTGAAGAGGGCAGAAGAGCTGCTTTATAATCAGGAGATGAGCGTGACTGATGTGGCCATGAACTCAGGGTTTTCTTCTTTGAGTGCTTTTAACCGTACCTTTAAGACTCTTAAAAATTGTGCACCAAGTGATTTTAGGAAAAAATGGGAATGTCTGCAGTGTAAAAAAACGGAGCCGTGATCAGGAGGAATTTCCATGCAGGAGGAATTTTCATGGCTCAAAGAATAAACGGAGGCAATGAAAGATCAGGCCGCCCTGTACCCTGGGACTGTAAGATACAGCAGGGTACAGGACGGCCTGAAATACATTTTCCCCAGAGGCTTTGATACCCGCGGGCAATCACAAACTGTGTCCTTATTGCTGGCGTAATGGTTCATACAGGAACCAGTCAAAATCAGCATAATTATTGCTGTCATGGTGGTTTGAAGAAGCGTACATTCCCAGGTAGGTGCCTGTAAAGCCCTCATTTGTCAGGGAGCTGAGCAGTGTGGGATCAGCGTTTGTGAAGAAGGGCAGGAATTCCTGGTCTGTCATGCCGTAATAAAAATGATAACCTTCCCTGGAGGCAGTTACAGTGAGGTAAATGCGTCCTGAGGTGGGCAGAGGCGCTTCTTTTAAGAGAGCGGGGCAGCCCATGCGGACAGCTGATAGTTTCAGCAGCCGTTCATTTCCTTTTTTTGTGACCGTATATTTATAGTGGAAACGGTCGTCCTGGACAAGCGCCAGGCCTGCTTCCTCACAGTTCTCCATGGGTGTAAAATCAAGTGCCGCCTGCATGAGAAAAGCGGCGTGCTGCTGGCGCCGGCCTATGAACGCGGGGGTGCAGATTTCATGCAGGACTTCGGGACGAAGATACAGCCTCAGGCAGCCCGGACGCTCTGTCAGGGAGTAAAAGGACTGAACCGGCGGGTGGATCGTATTCCAGCAGTATTTCAGCACAGGTGATTCAAAGTTATCGCTGGAGGGCGCAGGGGAGGGGAGGAAGGAGGGAAGCTCCGGGCGGCGTTCTTCCCTGTTTACCAGCCCATTTTCATTATCTATCCGGAGCCAGCCGTCAGATTCCCAGAGGACAGGCACTAGAAAAGTCTCGCGTCCCAGATTAAAGTGGGCGTCTTTATAGGGGCGGACTCCAAGAAGTACCATCCACCATTCACCATTCTGAGTCTCTACAATATCACAGTGGCCGACTACAGAGATCTCATGTTCAAGCGAGAGATGTCTGTGAGTGACGACAGGATTGCGTGGGCATATTTCATAATCACCGTCTATTGTGCGGCAGCGGGCCATCATGACGCTGTGGTTTGTAAAGGTGCCGCCTTCTGCCACAATGAGGTAATAGTATCCGTTCTCATAATAAATGTGGGGAGCCTCTATCCATTTGCTGCGTGTCTTATTTCCGTCCCAGATAACAGTCCTCTCCCCTTTGAACTGAAATGTAAGAGGGTCCAGTTCACACAGATAAATGCCATGGTGCCCTTCATATAATCCGGGGTTGGAGATATAGTTGCCGGCATACCACATACGTCCGTCCTTGTCAAAGAAAAGGCTGGAATCTATGCCGTCCGCACCCTCTATAAAATGGGCTCTGCTCCAGGGGCCTGAAGGGTCAGAGGCTGTTATGATATAGTTATCCCTGCGGGCTTCCCGTCCCTCTGAGACAAAAGTATTAATGATATAGAAGGTTCCGTCATGATACCTGATGGACGGCGCCCAGAGCCCCAGTGATGTCTCGCAGTTCTTATAATCCAGCTGTTCCGGTGAGGAGATGCCGTGTCCTATCTGCTCCCAGTGTATAAGATCCCTGCTGTGGAAGATGGGCAGACCGGGAAAATAGACAAAGGACGAAGTCACCATATAATAGTCTTCTCCTACACGGCAGACAGAAGGGTCCGGGTAAAAACCGTTTAAGATTGGATTTTCAAATTGGCCGTATTTACTCATTTTGATATATTCCTTTCATAAAAATAAGATGATTGCTCAGTACTTTTATAATTATATTTATCAAAACATAACAAGTCAGATATTGCTAGCAAAAGCTTGCGGAAAAGTATTCAAATGTTGCTCAAATTGCAAAAAATTATTCTGCAGACAGTGAAACCTGGATATGAAACGTGTCTGTCTGAGATGGGAAAAGCAATATGTGAGGATAAAGAGGCAAGAATTAGGAAGAAATGGTTTGTGCATAATGCTATGATTATAATCGAAAAAGAATAAAAATATAGGAAAATATGTAATGTCCGGACACATGGATCCAGACATAAATACTGAGACATCATGAAAAATAGTAAAGGGGATAGCTAGATGAGAGAAGAGAGAGCACAAGAATGCCGCAGAAAAGCAAAAGAGCTGGTAGGGCAGATGACACTGGAAGAAAAGGTTTCCCAGACTATCCATGGAGCGGCCGGGATTGAAAGACTGGGGATCAAGGCATATAACTGGTGGAATGAGGCGCTTCACGGAGTGGCGAGAGCAGGGGTCGCCACCATATTTCCTCAGGCGATTGGAATGGCGGCAGCCTTTGATGAAGAGCTTGTCTGGGAGGTGGCGGATGTTATTTCCACAGAGGGACGTGCAAAGTATAATATGCAGCAGAAGTACGGTGACCGTGACATTTATAAAGGACTTACATTCTGGGCGCCAAATGTAAATATTTTCAGGGATCCCAGGTGGGGCAGGGGCCATGAGACTTTTGGGGAAGACCCTTATCTCACCTCCAGGATGGGTGTCCGTTTTATAGAGGGGCTCCAGGGGGATGACGATAATTATATGAAGTCAGCAGCCTGTGCAAAACATTTCGCAGTTCACTCAGGTCCCGAGGACGAACGCCATTCCTTCGATGCCAGGGTATCTGCCCAGGATCTGTTTGAGACATACCTTCCGGCTTTTGAGGCGTGTGTGAAAGAAGGTAAGGTGGAAGCTGTCATGGGAGCTTATAACAGGACAAACGGTGAACCGTGCTGCGGGAGCAGGACGCTGCTTATAGATATACTGAGAAAGGGCTGGGGATTTGAAGGCCATGTGACCTCTGACTGCTGGGCAGTAAAAGACTTCCATGAGCACCACAAGGTTACATCTTCAGCTTTAGAATCAGCAGCCATGGCAATGGAGAACGGCTGTGACTTAAACTGCGGCAGTCTGTTTCTGTATCTGACGGAAGCGGTGAAGAGGGGAATGGTGAGTGAAGAGCGCCTGGATGAGGCGGTTACAAATCTGCTGTCAGCCCGTATGAAGCTGGGCCTGTTTGAGGAAGAGGAGAAAGTGCCGTATAACAGCATCACCTATGAAGAGAATGACACAAAAGAACATGCCGGGCTGAATTTCAAGGCAGCCAGAAAGTCCTTTGTGCTCCTGAAGAATGAGGGAGATCTGCTTCCTCTCAATAAAGATAAATTAAAGACCATCGGGATCATCGGTCCTAATGCGAATAACAGAAAAGCCCTTGTGGGAAATTATGAGGGAACTGCATCACGTTATTATACCATATCAGAAGGAATCCAGGACTATGTGGGGGATGATGTGAGAGTGCTTTATTCCGAGGGCTGCCATCTGTGCAAAAAGAAGGTCAGCGGTCTTGGACAGGAAAATGACCGTCTGGCTGAAGTACGCGCAGTATGCGACAGCAGCGATGTGGTCATAGCGTGCCTTGGGCTGGATTCAAGCCTTGAGGGAGAAGAAGGGGATGAGGGCAATGAATTTGCCAGCGGTGATAAGCCGGGACTTTCCCTTCCGGGCCTGCAGCAGGAGATCCTGGAAGCAGCCTGCGAAAGCGGCAAGCCGGTAATCCTTGTCATCCTCTCAGGAAGCGCCCTGGCGGTGACGTGGGCAGATGAGCATGTGCCGGCCATAATTGAAGGATGGTATCCGGGCGCCATGGGCGGGAAAGCCCTGGCCAGTGTCCTGTTTGGAGAATACTCGCCTGAAGGCAAGCTGCCTGTCACTTTTTACAGGACAACTGAAGAACTGCCGGATTTCAGGGATTATTCTATGAAAGGAAGGACGTACAGGTATATGGAGCAGAAAGCGCTCTATCCATTCGGGTATGGTCTCTCCTATACAGATTTTGGAGTAGAGGAAGCAACGGTCAGTGGGGATACTATAGAAAAGGGAGAGAAGCTCAGTGTAGAAGCTGTGCTTGTCAACCGCGGCCAGATGGCGGGAGCAGAGACACTGCAGGTATACATAAAAGCAAAACGTCCAGGGACACCGAATGCACAGTTAAAAGCCCTGAAAAAAGAAGAGCTGCAGCCGGGAGAATCAAAAAGGATACGGCTTGAGCTGTCTGACAGGTCATTTGGCCTGCGTGATGAAAACGGAGATCTGGTGCTGGGGGAAGGTACTTACGAGATTTATGTGGGAACCCAGCAGCCTGACGAACGCAGCAGTGAACTGACGGGGAAGAAGCCTGTATGTCTGCAGGTGCAGGCCGGCAAAACAGAAATATTAGAAAAGGCATGTGTGAAGGTGGGCTGATATGCGGCGCTGTTTGAATGAAGACAGACAGAGTGTGGGGATAACGCTGCCCAGGCTCATCAGTGACGGATGTGTACTGCAGCAGGGGAAAAGAACAAGGATATGGGGATATGCAGATCCTGGCACTGAGATCACTGCGCAATTGCAGGCACAGAAAAAGACAACGGAGGTCCGCGAAGATGGCAGCTGGGAACTGTTTTTCAGGAACCTGACAGCGGGCGGACCATTCAGGATGAAAATTCAAAGCTCTGACGGAGAATGCAGGATCGTGTCGGATGTCTATGTGGGCGAAGTGTGGGTATGCTCAGGACAGTCCAATATGGAACTTCCCATGCAGAGGGTGAAGGACCGCTATCCTGAAGAGATGGACAGAAGTAATCAGTACGTAAGAATGTTTAAGGTGGCAGAGCGCTATGATTTTGAAATGCCGCAGAAGGATTATACAAGCGGGGAATGGAAAGAGCGCACACCGGAAAATATATCAGAATTTTCAGCCGCTGCCTGCTTTTTTGGGCAGTATCTGCAGGAGGACAGAAAGGTGCCTGTAGGGCTGCTGGATATAAGCAAGGGCGGCTCCCGGATAGAGGCATGGATGAGCAGAGGATCTCTGGAAGGATATACAGAACTGCTGGAAGAGGCGGACAAGTACAGAGGGGAGAAGGCGGTGCAGGAGTTTGTGCAGCGCCAGGATAAAGCCATGTCTGACTGGCTTTCCTGTGTGGAAGCTGCTTCACAGGAGAAGCCGGCAAAAGGCTGGAAGGATATCATGCTGCCGGGATGGTTAGACAGTGCGGGTCTCTGTGACTTTGCCGGATGTGTCTGGCTGCGCCGCACCTTTATGGTGCCACATCAGATGGCGGGGCGGCAGGCCAGCCTTTGGCTGGGGACAATGAATGACAGCGACAGGACTTACATAAACGGGGAACTGGCAGGTGAGACAGGATACCAGTATCCCCCAAGAAAATATACTGTGCCGGAGGGAATCCTGCGCGAGGGAGAAAATGAAATATGCATCCGGCTTATATGCAACAGCGGACAGGGAAGGGTGACTCCTGGAAAGGAGCTCTTTCTGGCGGCAGGGGAGTCACGTGTGGATCTTTCAGGGCGGTGGCAGTACCAGGTCAGATGCAGCTGTGAAAAAGCGCCGGAGATGGATTTTCTGTGCCGTAAAGCATCAGGTCTGTATAACGGGATGATTTCCCCCAGCCAGAAGTATACTGTGAGAGGTGTGCTCTGGTATCAGGGGGAGTCAAATGACAGAAGGCCGGATGACTATGAGGACCTGCTGCAGAGGATGATATTATCATGGAGGAAAGAGTGGGATCAGGATGCCCTTCCTTTCATTGTGATACAGCTTCCGGGGTTCTCTATTGATCTTCCGGAGGAAAACAGCGGCTGGCCAAAGATACGCCAGGCACAGAAGGGAGCGGAATGCCTTCCGGATACGGCGGTGACTGTAAATCTGGATCTGGGTGAGGACAATGATCTGCATCCTCAGGACAAAAGGGAGATTGCACAGCGTGCGGCGCTTGCGGCGCGCGGTATGGTCTACGGGGAAGATGTGCCGTACAGGGGGCCGGTTCCTGTGAGCTGTACCTTTGAGAAAGGGAACGTCAGCATCGTTTTTGACACTATTTACGGGGGACTTCTAAAGACAGCGGACGGACAGGTTCCGGGGGAATTCTGCCTGGCAGGAAGAGATGGAAAGTTTTATCCGGCTGAATGTGAACTTCAGGGAAACCGGGTTGTGCTCAGAAGTGAAGCTGTAGCAGAGCCACAGGCCGTCCGCTATGCCTGGGGAAATGCACCGAGGCGTGGGCTGCTCTGCAGCGGGCAGGGCCTTCTGGCAGCTCCCTTCAAAATCGGCAGGGACTAAAAGGAGAGAATATGGACAAGCAATTATGCGCCAGGATACCGTCAGAATACGGTACCAGTCTTTTTAACAACGGCTGGGAGTTTGTAAAGCTTCCGCTGTCAGTCACACTTGATGAGCTGGAAGGATGCCGGCCTGTGTTTAAGAGCGTTTCGCTGCCTCATGACTGGCTGATCTATCAGGGAACCAACCTGTATGAGGATGGCAGCGGATGGTACAGAAAGTATTTCTATTGGGAAAAGACGGAAGATACACGTCTTGTGCTCAGGTTTGAGGGGATATATATGGACAGCACTGTCTATGTGAACAGGCGGGAGGTGTGCCATTGGAAATATGGGTACTCTACCTTTGAGGCAGATATGACGCCGTATCTGTCAGCGGGAGTCAATGAGATCCTGGTGAGGGTATCGCATCAGGCGCCAAACAGCAGATGGTATTCCGGCGCCGGGATTTACAGGGATGTATGGCTGAAGGTGCAGCATTTGACGCATCTTGTATCAGACGGCAGTTATATTACAATTAAAGAGTCAGAGAACGGCAGGTGGCATCTGGAAGCCAGGACAGAAGTTTCTGTGTGCCGTAAAGATCTAAAAGATGCAGGGAGCGGAGCCTTTACTTTAGAATATGGGCTGTGGGATATGCAGACAGGGGAACAAAAAAGATTAGGCGGCAGGAAAATGCTGGAGGCAGAACTGACACGGACAGAACCGAAACAGACAGAACTGAAACAGGCAGAAGTGACGCAGACGGAACTGGCACAGACAGAACTGAAGCAGGAAAGATTCATGCAGTTGGAAACGGCTCAGAACGAAGGCAGCTGGCAGGCTTGTGTGTGCGGGGAAGTGCTGAACCCTTCAGTGTGGGATATTAAGTCACCCGCCCGTTACAAGCTGAAGGTAAGCTTAAAGTCAGGCGGAGTTCTCTGGCAGCAGGAAGCATACACCGTGGGATTTAGGTCAATCGAGTTTTCGCCTGAAAAAGGATTTCTGCTCAACGGTAAAAAGGTAAAATTAAACGGGGTCTGTGAACATCATGATCTGGGCTGCCTGGGATCTGCCTATAATTCGTCAGCTATGAGGCGCAAGCTGGAGATCCTCGGGAGAATGGGCGTCAATGCACTTCGCCTGACACATAATATGCCGGCCCAGGATGTGATGGAGCTGGCAGATGAGATGGGGTTTCTTGTTGTCTCTGAAGCCTTTGACATGTGGGAAAGGTCCAAGACAACTTATGATTACGCCCGGTTTTTCCGGGAGTGGTATAAAAAGGATGTGGCAAGCTGGGTAAGGCGTGACAGGAATCACCCAAGCCTGATCATGTGGAGTATTGGAAATGAGATATACGATACACATATAGATGAGAGAGGGCAGGAAGTGACAAGGGAGCTGAGCTGTGAGGTGAGACTGCATGATCCCGACGGCCATGCCGGCATAACCATCGGCTCTAATTATATGCCCTGGGAAAATGCACAGAAATGTGCTGATATCATAAAGTTAGCCGGATATAATTATTCTGAAAAGTATTATGACCAGCATCATCTGGAGCATCCTGACTGGATAATATATGGAAGCGAGACATCATCAACAGTGCAGAGCAGAGGTGTATACCATTTCCCCTATGAGCAGTCAGTGCTTGCGGATGAGGACGAACAGTGCTCTGCTTTGGGAAATTCTACTACCAGCTGGGGCGCTAAGTCTTCAGAGAGCTGTA
The DNA here is from genome assembly GCA_003148945.1 of Murimonas intestini. Lineage (GTDB taxonomy): Bacteria > Bacillota > Clostridia > Lachnospirales > Lachnospiraceae > Murimonas > Murimonas intestini. The sequence continues at coordinate 167,730 of QGGY01000009.1, forward strand.
TTATTGCAGAGCGTGACCATGAATTTTCCTGCGGCCAGTTTCTCTGGACAGGATTTGACTATATAGGGGAGCCAACCCCTTATCATACGAGGAATTCCTACTTTGGGCAGGCAGATACTGCAGGTTTTCCCAAGGATTCTTATTATATTTATCAGGCAGAATGGACAGATTACAGAGAAGCGCCCATGATCCATGTATTTCCATACTGGGATTTTAATGAGGGGCAGCTGGTGGATGTACGTGTATGCTCCAATGCGCCAAGAATAGAACTGTTTTTAAACGGGAAGAGCCAGGGCTGTTATGAGATCGATCATAAGAGGGGCACGCAGCTGCTGGGGCACTGGAAGATACCGTATGTACCTGGAGAACTGACGGCTGCCGCCTATGACGGGGAAGGCAGGATAATAGCAAAAGAGAGCCGCAGATCATTTGGAGAAGCGTCCAGGATCGTGCTTCGAAGCAATACCGCTGTTATAAAAGGCAGGGAACTGGCATTTGCAGAAATCAGCGCGGAGGATGAATGCGGGAATCCTGTGGAAAATGCATCCAGCCGCATACATGTGAAAGTCTCAGGGCCAGGATATCTGGCAGGTTTGGACAATGGTGACAGCACAGATACAGATGAATATAAAACAGACAGCAGAAGGCTCTTTAACGGAAAACTGCTGGCGGTGATCGCGGCGGGAGGCGGTGAAGGCCAGGTGGTTGTGGAGGCTTCTTCACCGGGGCTGACAGGCGCCAGGCTGGAGATAGCGGTGCAGGCGGACATGGCAGATGAGGCGGATACAGCTGTGCGGTCTGACATGACAGATGAGGCAGAGACAGCTGTGCAGACAGAGATGACGGATACGGCAGAAGCGATGGTACCAGCTGTGCAGAGAGATATACCAGATGAGGATATCCCGGTCAGGGCCGTAAGGCTTTACAGCGATGGGGGAACATGCCTGGATCCCGGACATCCCTCTGCCACAGTGACAGCAGTCATTTGTCCGCCGGATGCTGCAGACCGGGAGGTGGTCTGGTGCGCGGTGAATGATGCAGGTATTCCCTCTTCCCTAGCACAAGTGGAAGCCAGCGGGCTGCAGGCAAAAGTAACTGCCGGAAGTGACGGAAGGTTCAGGCTGCGCTGTATGTCAAAGGCCGGAACAGATAATATACGGATTATCTCAGAGCTGGATTTTGAAGTGACTGGCATGGGAAGAGCGTGGCTGGACCCATATGGCTTCATAGCAGGAGGCCTGTATGATTACAGCCGCGGAGCTGTAGGAAACGGCAATGAGCATGGAGTTGCTACAGCCAGGGACGGGGAGACACAGGTTGGCTTCCATGGGATCGACTTTGGAGACTATGGCTCAGATGAGATAACAATGCCCATATTTGCCCTGACTGATGAGGAATACCCCATACAGATATGGGAGGGAATGCCTGGTGAGGAGGGCAGCAGCATAGCAGGTGAGGTGATCTACAAGAAGCCTTCTGTCTGGAATGTTTATCAGGAGGAGACTTACCGCCTGAACAGAAGGCTTCGGGGAATTACAAGTATCTGTTTTGTTCTGCATCAGAAGATCCACCTGAAAGGATTCAGCTTTAAGCGCCTGGAAAAAGCGTATGAGAAGCTGAAGATCACAGAGTGCACAAATGTATATGGTGACAGTTTTGTGAAAAATGAGGACGGGATTGACCACATCGGTAACAATGTGACTATTCAGTTTGAGCAGATGGATTTCGGGGATACAGGTGCAGGTGCCATTGTTATCTGCGGCTATACTCCCATGGAGAAGAATGCAGTGCAGATCAGGTTTAGTTCTGATGAAGGCGAGTTCGTCCAGCTCATAGAATTTAAGCACAGTGAAGGAGTCTCAGAGCAGGTATTTGAGATTGAGAGAGTAAAGGGAAACCAGTCGGTGAGCTTTGTTTTTCTGCCCGGAAGTGAATTTGATTTCAAATGGTTCCGCTTTGTTGTGCAAAATATATAAAGAACAGAAAATGCTCCGGATTCCGGGGCATTTCTTTTATACTTTGCAAATAAAACGGCCTGCGTCAAAGATTTGACGAAATATATGCAATGATAATGTGGTTTAAAAAGGATATATTGCAAATAAGAAAGCAATATATGCGCAGTCTTTGGCAAAAAATGCAATGCACTGGAAGTCAGTATGCCCTATAATTAAGAAAAAGCAAAAAGAAAATGTACAAACTACCCAAAGCACAGCAAAGCTAAAGCAGTGCACAGGTTCCAGGAAAGGAGTATGCTGATGAGTTATGAAAACGCATGGCTGACTTACAGGATGCGGCAGGATAGCCGGGATAAGAAGTATTTTAGCAAGGTGTATGCAGAAGATGAAAGCATAGTGGCAGTGACAGCCGTTAAAGAGCTGGAGAGGGCAGGCAGGGAGATACTGGGTGTCAGGATGGAGCAGGCGGGATGCGCCGCTGAAGCAGGGATATGCCTGAGACTGGTGTCTGACCCGGCCATAGGAGAGGAAGGTTATCAGCTCCGGGAGGAAGAAGGATGCATCACCATCAGCTCAGAGGGGGCCAGAGGCCTGCTGTACGGCAGCTTTGCTCTGATCAGGCGGCTTCAGATGGAACTTCCTCTCGAAGGCCTCTGCATGCTGGAAACACCTTCTAATCCTCTGCGTATGCTGAACCATTGGGACAACATGGACGGGAGCATAGAGAGGGGATACTCAGGGAATTCCTTTTTCTTTAAGGATGAAAAAGTGATCGTGGATGAGAGAACAAGGGCGTATGCCAGGATGGCGGCCTCGGTTGGAATCAATGCCTCAGTGATCAACAATGTTAACGTAAGAGGCAATGCTACGAAGCTGATAACAGAGGAATACGGCAAAGAGCTCAGAGAGATGTCGGAAATTTTTGCAGAATATGGGATACGGCTTTTCCTGAGCCTGAATTTTGCAGCTCCCATGGAACTGGGCGGCCTTGACAGTGCGGACCCGCTTGACGGACAGGTGGCGGCATGGTGGAAGGATACCATGGAGGATATTTTCAGGAGGATACCGAATCTGGGAGGCTTTCTTGTAAAAGCAGATTCAGAGGGGCGTCCGGGTCCGTTTACTTACGGCAGGACCCATGCGGACGGGGCAAACGTTCTGGCAGATGCGGCGGCGCCTTACGGAGGCATCATTATCTGGAGATGCTTCGTATATAACTGCCAGCAGGACTGGAGAGACAGGAAGACAGACAGGGCCAGGGCAGGGTATGACAACTTCATGCCTCTGGACGGGAAATTCCGGGACAATGTGATCCTGCAGATCAAGAACGGACCTATGGATTTCCAGGTCAGAGAACCGGTGTCTTCTCTGCTGGGAGGGCTTACAGATACAAATCAGATACTGGAGGTCCAGATCGCACAGGAATATACAGGCCAGCAGAGACATGTATGCTATCTGATCCCCATGTTTAAGGAGATTCTTGGATTCCATACTTACTGCTGCGGCGGGCAGGATACAGTGGCAGACATTGTAAGCGGCAGGACCTGGGGGCAGAAAAGCTGCGGCATGGCGGCTGTGGCAAATACGGGAAATGATGACAACTGGACGGGACATGACCTGGCGGCAGCTAATCTGTACGGATTCGGCAGGCTGAGCTTTCAGACAGACGCCGGGGCCAGGGAGCTTGCTGAGGAATGGGCTGCATGTACCTTTGGAAATGACAGAGTGGTTACGGAGACAGTCACAAAGATTCTGATGATGTCCTGGCCGGCTTATGAGAAATATACAGCGCCTCTTGGAATCGGCTGGATGGTAAATCCAAACCACCACTATGGACCGAATGTGGACGGATATGAGTACGACCGTTGGGGAACGTACCACAGGGCAGATCATCTGGGACTGGGGATAGACAGAAGCAGACAGGGAACAGGATATGCGCAGCAGTACAGGAAAGAAAATGCAGATCTCTATGAGGATATAAAGACATGCCCCGAGGAACTACTGTTATTCTTCCACTATATTCCTTATACATACCGGCTTAAGTCAGGCAAGACGCTGATCCAGCACATATATGACACACATTTTGAAGGCGCCGGGGATGTGGAGAGTATGGATATCCTCTGGAGTTCTCTGGAGGGAAAGATACCTGAGAGAGTATACAAAAGGGTGAAGGAGCGTCTGGAGCATCAGAAAGAGCATTCTAAAGAATGGAGAGACCAGATCAACACATATTTCTTCAGAAAAAGTATGATACCGGATGAAAAAGGCCGTCAGATCTACTGATGGAGATAAGTACTTCCGGATAAAAAATAAAAAGAAAGCGGTGATTACATGTCAAAAGTAAAAGCAGCCAGCCGGCCGGCGGCAAGGAAGAAAGATTCCCTGCTGCACCACATCAGGAAGGAATGGAAGCTCTACACCTTCCTCATTCTGCCGATCCTCTATTATGTACTCTTCAAGTACGTACCAGTCCTCGGCAATATTATAGCCTTCCGAAGGTACAAGGGAGGCCCGAATATCCTGGGGCAGGACTGGGTGGGTTTCCGCTACTTCAACCAGTTCCTGACAGACCCCTCATTCTGGAATGCATTCTGGAATACCCTGAGGCTCAGCATTGGATATCTGTTAGTAAGATTTCCGGTGACCCTCATATTTGCCCTGCTGATCAATGAGATCCGCAAGCAGAAATGGAAAAAGACAGTACAGACCATTTCTTATCTGCCGCATTTCATTTCTCTGGTTGTTGTCTGTGGTATGGTCAAAGAGCTGCTGGCATCAAACGGGCCGATAAACAGTCTGATTGCCTCTCTGGGGCTGGACAAGATAGCGTTTTTGTCTGAACCGGGATGGTTTGACACCATTTACATAGGTTCTGGTGTCTGGCAGGCGCTGGGCTGGGGAACAATCCTTTATCTGACGGCCATGACCAACATAAATACTGAGCTGTACGAAGCATCCTCCATAGACGGGGCCGGAAAATTCAAGCAGGCGATACATGTGACGATTCCGGGCATCATGCCCACGATCATGACCCTGCTGATCATGGATATCGGAGGAATCGTTACATCCAGCAACATGCAGAAAATCCTGCTTCTGTACAATCCGCTGACACAGGAGCGCGCGGATATTATCGGTACACTGGTCTACAGGATGGGTATTGCGGGAGGAAACTTCAGCTATGCGGCCGCAGTTGGACTGTTTGAAGCTGTCATAGGACTTATCCTTGTTACAGGAGCCAACTTCCTCTCGAAAAAATTCACAGAAACATCACTGTGGTAGAAAGGAGCGGAAAAAATGAAAATAAAACCATCTAAAGGATACCGGACCTTTCAGGTAGTCAACACGATCCTCATGATACTGGTAATCATTATAACTCTGTATCCGTTTGTCTATCTTGTCGCTCAGTCTTTCAGCAGCGACGTGGCAGTCAGTTCAGGGCGGGTGACGGTGTTCCCCATTGATTTCAGTCTGGAGACATATAAATATATTTTAAGGGATAATTCATTCTTTAAATTTTACGGAAACACTATTTTTTACTCAGTTGTAGGGACAGCCATTTCCGTGTTTGGGACAGCCATCCTGGCTTACCCGCTGTCAAAGTCCAAACTGCGCCTGAATAAGTTCTTCACACCATTTGTAGTATTTACCATGTACTTTACAGGAGGGATGATCCCCAACTATATCCTTGTCACACAGTGGCTGGGACTGGCAGATTCTATATGGGCAGTTGTACTGCCGGGAGCCATCAGTACATTTAATCTTCTGCTGATGAAGTCCTTCTTCACAGGCCTGCCTGAGGAGCTGGAGGAAGCTGCGGCAATGGACGGTATGGGAGTTTACGGAGTCTTTGTAAAGATTATCCTGCCGCTGTCAAAGCCTATTCTTGCAACAATGACTCTGTTTTACCTAGTAGGAATGTGGAACGAATGGTTTGGACCGTTCCTGTACTTAGAATCAAGAGATAAATGGCCCATAGCTCTGTGGGTAAGACAGCTGGTGGAAGGAGCAAATCAGGTGGATATAGGTTCTACCGCAGAGGCCAGCAGTGTGCAGGCCACACTTAAATCAGCCACAATGGTACTTACATCACTGCCAATCATCTGTGTATATCCTTTTGTACAGAAATATTTTGTACAGGGTATGACAATGGGAGCAGTCAAGGGTTAACAACTGACCACGCGGCAATACAGCCGCAGAGTAAACAGATATATACAGCCGGCGGCGCGGTATGCCAACGGCGGCCGGCTGTGTTTATAAATTAAGGAGGAAAACAGATATGAAAAAAAGATTAGCAGCACTGACAATGGCTTTAGTCATGGCAGGAACACTGACAGCATGCGGAGGCGGTTCTGAATCAGCTTCAGGCGGAAAAGGTGAAACTTCCGCAGCAGATGCAGCGTCATCAGAAGCGGCAGGAACAGACGCTGCCGGGACAGATGCGGCAGAAAACGATCTGGGCTATGAATACGGGGAGGACGTGACCTTCCACTCAGACGAGCCAGTACAGTATACCATGATGTTCTCAGACCATGAGAATTATCCTATGAAGGATGACTGGAGGATCTGGAGCGCCATTGAGGAAAAGGCAAATGTTACATTTAAACTTACTTCCGTGGCAAGGACAGATTACAACGCCAAGGTGACAGCAGCAGTAAACAGCGGAAGTGCGCCGTATATCGTTCCGAAGATCTATGATTCCAAGCCATATGAGGACAGCGGACAGATCATAGCGGTCAGCGACTGGGTACAGTATATGCCAAATTACCAGAAGCAGGTGAAGGAATGGGGCATGGAAGAGGACTTAAAGCAGATGCTTGCATCTGACGGAAAGTACTACAGGCTGCCCGGTATGTGGGAATCAGTGGCAGGAGGCTACTCCCTGATTATCCGCAAGGATGTATTCGAAGCGGCCGGGGTGGATATGAGCAAGGAAGCTGAATGGACATGGGAAGATTTCTATGATGCGCTGAAGAAGGTGCAGGAGCACACGGGCAAAGATAATATCTGGTCTGACCAGTTCCAGTTAGGCTGCGCCATGAACCTGGCAGCAAATGTCTACGGCGTAAAGGCCGGAAATTCAGCAGACGGCGGCGACTGGGGACTCCAGGACGGTATGAAGTTTGACTTTGAGAAAAATGAATTTTATTTTGCAGATACTACAGAGGATTACAAAGAATTCCTGAAATACTTTAATAAACTCTACAAGGAAGGTATCCTTGACCCAGAGACATTTACACAGGACAGCCAGCAGGCACAGGCCAAATTCTTCCGCGGTGATTCCTATGTACTCTCATCAAATTACCAGATACTCTCAGACATCCAGTCACAGAATAAGATGCAGGTAGAGGATGCTGACCTTTATTTCATGACAACACCGTCAGGACCAAAAGGCAATCTGAAAGTCTCAAGTGCTGCAGGACGTCTGGAAAATGGTATCGTGATCACAAAGAACGCGCTTGATGACCTGGGCGAAGAAGGATTTATCAAAATGCTCCGTTTCATTGACTGGCTGTGGTACTCAGATGAAGGACATGAACTGACACAGTGGGGCGTAGAGGGTGAGACTTACACAAAGGATGACAAAGGAAATATCACACTGAATTCTGATATCTACTTCAATGGATTTAATCCGGGCGCATCAAAGCAGCTGAATGTAGACTATGGATTTGGCGGCGGAGTGTTCGCATACGGCGGAAATGTAGATATACAGCTCTCAAAGTTCACAGATGCTGAGAAAGAATGGAACGAGAGGATCAATGCAAATAAGGTGAACCAGCAGCTGACACCTCCTGTACTTGCAGATGAGATGCAGAAGGAAGATCTGAACCTGATCAAGGTATCTCTTATGGACTATGTAAACACAGCGGCCCTTGAGTTCATTACAGGCAAGAGAGACATTGACAAGGACTGGGATTCCTACGTGTCAGACTGTGAGTCAAAGGGCAGCACAAAATATACAGATCAGGTCAATGAAATATTTAATGATACAAAGGATATTCTGGGAATGTAATTATAAAGAGAATATCTCCGGCTCTCAGGATTTTCGTGCAAAATACACACGAAAACACCTGGCAGGACAGTGGATCGTGAACAGTAATTTTCAGACGATCCATTGTCATTGCCGGCAGTGATAATGGGGCCGGGGGAAAGGACTGCGTAAGTGTGCGGTCCTTTTCATGCTGTCCGCATGTAACTATGAAGGTATTAAAAAAGGAGGATACAATTATGGAAGGTACAATGAAAACGGCAGTGATGACAGATCTCATGAAAGTAGAGATCCAGGAGAGGCCCATCCCGCAGCCCAGGGAAAATGAAGTTCTTGTAAAGGTTGAATATGTGGGGATATGCGGTTCAGACCTGCACTATTATGAATCAGGGAGGATCGGTGATTTTATCGTAAAGCCGCCGTTTGTTCTGGGGCATGAGGCAGGCGGCACTGTTGTGGAGACAGGGGCGAAGGTGAAGCATTTAAAACCCGGGGACAGGGTAGCTCTGGAACCCGGAAAGACATGCGGAGAGTGTGAGTTCTGCAAGCAGGGCAAGTACAATCTCTGTGAAGATGTCATCTTTTTTGCAACTCCCCCTGTGGACGGTGTGTTTCAGGAATATGTGGCACATGAAGCGGGGCTTTGCTTCAAGCTTCCGGAGAATGTAAGCACCATGGAAGGGGCGCTGATAGAACCTCTGGCTGTGGGTATGCATGCAGCCTCCCAGGGCGGTGCACGTCTGGGACAGACAGCAGTAGTCACAGGCGCCGGATGTATAGGCCTTGTAAGCCTCCTGTCCCTGAAGGCAATGGGCGTATCTAAAGTCATCGTGGTGGATGTGATGGAGAAACGTCTTCAAAAAGCTCTGGAGCTGGGGGCAGATGCAGTGATCAATGGAAGGGAAGAGGATACTCCGGCAAGGATCAGGGAACTGACAGATGGACGTGGATTTGATTTGGGTATTGAGACAGCAGGAACCCAGATCACAGCCTCACAGCTGATAAAAGGAGCTAAAAAGGGTGCAACGGTCGTATTTGTGGGATACAGCGCTACAGGAGAGATGACACTGCCGATTGGCATGGCGCTTGATAAGGAACTGAATTTTAAAACAGTGTTCCGCTACCGCAATATTTATCCTACGGCAATAGATGCTGTTGCCTCAGGAAAAATAAACATAAAAAATATAGTCACAAATTACTTTGAGCTGGATGACATCCAGACTGCACTTGATGCCTGCGTGAAAAATAAAGCGGATATCGTAAAAGGTGTCATCAGGATTTAGCAAGTCCCGGACATCCGCCATCGTGCAGCTGATATGGAGGAGACTAAATGAATCGTTCAAATACTCATTTGATGGAGCCTGAAGATGAACGTCAGTATATGCTGAATGATAATTTTGAAATAATGGAAAAGTACGGTGTGCCCACAGGAGCCATGCAGATCCATTTTCACAATTTCTATGAGCTACTGTATATTGCGGCGGGAGAGTTTGCCTGTCTCATTGATAATACTACCTACTACCTGAAGAAAGGAGACTTTCTTCTGATAGACAGGAATCATATGCACCATTATCAGTATGTGGAGAATAAGCATGAGGATTCTAAACGCGTGCTGCTCTGGGTCACAAAAGAATTTCTGAATGAACTTTCAGGAGCGGGAGTGGACCTGAGTGCGTGCTTTTCTATGGAGGGCGCACCGGCATATCATTTCCCGGCACATCACGAGGATAAGCTGGCAGATTATCTGTTCCAGATCTTATTCGGCGTTTCCACAAAGGACGGGATAGACGCTGAGCAGATGCTCATAGAAAAATCATATCTGACGCTGTTTTTTGTGTATCTGAACCGGCTGTGCGCCAGGCGGGGATTTCAGTTCCAGGAAGAAGAGACAACCACAAATGATATGATGAAGCTGGTGTTTGAACATATTGACAGCCATATTTCAGACCCGATCATCATTGATGAGCTGGCGGACCTCACCGGCATGACAAAATACCAGTTCCTGCGCAGCTTCAAGACTGTTACAGGTATGACAGTCCATGATTTTATCATCAAGAAGAGACTGCTCCATGCGTGTGAGGAGATCTGGAAGGGCTGTCCCATATCTGATGTGTACAAAAGCTGTGGATTTGCAGATTACTCTTCGTTTTTCAGAAACTTTAAGAAGGCATACGATATGTCTCCTAGGGAATTTAAGGTATATTCTGAACAGACGGTATAGAACAGAGAATGCACGGAGAAAAATCCAGCACCATTCGGACGCTGGACGAAGCCGGGTCACAGTATGTTTATTTGAAAACGCCGGCCGCACCGGGGGAGTATACCCCGGATGCGGCCGGCGTTCTTGAAACTCTGCAGTAGATAATTATAAAACTTTATAACTGTTCAGTATCTTTACAGTTACAAAATTTTACTGTCGTTTTTAAGCACCACATCATGTGCCCCGCCCTCTACAATACTTGTGGAGGAGATCAATGTGATCTTGGCATTCTTCTGCAGTTCCGGAATCGACAGACAGCCGCAGTTGCACATGGTAGAGCGGACCTTGCTCAGGGACAGGCCTACATTATCTTTCAGGCTGCCTGCATATGGTACGAGGGAATCTACCCCCTCCTCAAAGGAAAGCCTGGCATCGCCGCCCAGATCATATCTCTGCCAGTTTCTGGCCCTTGCGCTGCCCTCGCCCCAGTATTCTTTCATATAGCTTCCATTAATATTTACTTTCTTTGTGGGACTCTCGTCAAACCTGGCAAAATATCTTCCCAGCATCAAGAAGTCAGCGCCCATTGCAAGCGCCAGTGTAATGTGATAATCATGCACAATACCGCCGTCAGAGCAGATGGGGATGTATACGCCTGTCTCCTGGTAATACTCATCCCGGGCTTTAGAGACCTCTATCAGCGCAGTCGCCTGGCCGCGGCCTATCCCTTTCTGCTCTCTTGTGATGCAGATGGCGCCTCCGCCTATTCCCACCTTAACGAAATCAGCTCCTGCTTCAGCCAGAAAGCGGAATCCATCCTTATCAACTACATTTCCTGCCCCTATTTTTACAGTGTCCCCATAGTTTTTTCGGACATGATCCAGGACGATCTTCTGCCACTCTGAATAACCCTCGGAGCTGTCGATGCAGAGAACATCTGCACCGGCCTTAAGCAGCGCAGTGATTCGCTTTTCATAATCACGTGTATTGATCCCGGCTCCAACTATATATCTTTTTGAGCCGTCAATAAGCTCACTTTCATTTGTCTTATGCTCATTATAATCTTTTCTGAAGACCAAGGAAACTAACCTCTGGTCATTGTCAATGACAGGCAGGCAATTCAGCTTGTGTTCCCAGATTATATCGTTTGCTTCTTTTAATGTAGTACTCTCTCCTGCACAGACAAGATCTTCAAATCTGGTCATAAAATCTTCGGCTCTGGTATCCGGGGCCATCCGGCTGATGCGGTAGTCGCGGCTTGTGATAATGCCCAGAAGCCTGCCTGTGGGACTTCCGTCATCTGTAACGGCCATAGTGGAATGTCCTGTCTTATCTTTGAGTTCAAGCACATCAGCTAAAGTACTCTCCGGGCGCACGTTAGAATCACTGATGACAAAACCGGCCCTGTAGCCCTTTACTTTTGTGATCATCTGTGCCTGGCTTTCAATAGACTGTGAACCATAAATAAAAGACAGTCCACCCTCTCTGGCCAGGGCGACTGCCATGTTATTGTCAGACACAGACTGCATGATAGCAGAGGTCATGGGTATATTTAATGAGATTGCGGGAGCTTCACCTTTTTTGAATTTAACTAAAGGCGTTGTCAGATCTACATTAGAGGGAATGCATTTGACAGACGAATAGCCTGGTATGAGCAGGTATTCCCCAAAGGTATGTGACGGTTCATTGATATAGATTGCCATGTTATTTTTCTCCTTGTTTTTTTAGAAACATTTGCAATTAGTTACTCGGACATTAATACAATTGTGATGTCTTGACGCCGCAAATTCAGCATTATGCACTTCTGCATATAGATTTTATTCCCGCGGGCAGCGACAGTAACGGAATTAGACCAGCCGCGGATTTTTGACCGGCAATTGAGATTTAGCAGATTTTTTGCGGTGAATACTATATTTTTTCACCTCCTTGTTCGTCACGGGGATAATTGTATAATTAATTGATTATAAGCAAATGAAATCTTATTGTCAAGAAAAAGTATTAAAAAATAGTAAGACCTCGTAACAGTTCGGCCTTCCAATGTTCCGCGAGGTGTTTTCGTGCATAGTGCATGAAAATCCCTCCATACTTTGGAATCTCACCATATATCTAGAAAGTTTATTTAAATCACATTAGTTTGCTGTATGAAAAAGTTTTAAATAATAGAAAGTTTTTCCGAAATTCAAGTAAAAACTATTGATATTCTTGAAGCTTTTTTGGTATACTTTTAGTAGGATCAAAGGAGGCGATTATATGATTATCAGGCCGCAATATATGGATAGGCTGAAAACTTACCGTGATGTTCCGCTTGTAAAAATACTGGCTGGAATCCGACGCTGCGGAAAATCCACAATTTTAGAAATGCTGAGAGACGATCTGCTGAAAAACGGCATTGCCGCAGAGCATATTATCAGTATGCGCTATACATCGGAAGATTTTGACGACGGTATGACCGATAAAGCAATGTATCAAGGCATCAAAGAACAAATGACTGGAGACGGTCGTTACTACCTTTTGCTGGACGAAGTACAGGAAATCGACGGTTGGGAGAAAGCCGTCAACAGCTTGCTTGAAAATGCAGATACCGATATATATGTGACCGGTTCCAATTCAAAGCTGAGGTCAGGTGAGATTTCCACCTATCTGACCGGACGATATATTTCCATTCCTGTTTATCCGCTGTCCTTTGCAGAATATCTGGATTTCAAAAAGCAGAGCAGTCAATCTCCCAAAGAGCTTTTGAATGAGTATATCCGTATGGGGGGCTTTCCGATTGTTGCGCTTGGCAGCTTTGACCAGTACTCGGCATATCAGATTGTAGAAGGTATTTATAATTCAGTTATCACAAATGATATTACAAAACGGCATAACATCACAAATTTTGAACTGTTTAACCGTGTTGTAAAGTACATCGTAGAGAATGTGGGTAAAACTTTTTCTGCAAATGCTATCGTGAAGTTCCTGAAAAGCGAGGGGCGCTCCCTTTCTGTTGAATCGGTATATAATTATCTGGAATGGCTTGAGAAAGCTTTTGTGATTTATCGCTGCCAGCGCTACGATTTGCAGAGAAAATCCGTGTTGAAAACGCAGGAAAAATTCTATCTGGCTGACGTTTCTTTGAAATTCTGTATTATGGGCTTCAATCCGAAATCGATTGCCGCTATGCTGGAAAATATCGTGTATTTCGAACTTAGAAGAAGAGGTTATGAGGTTTATATTGGCAAAAATGAAACCAAAGAGATTGATTTTGTGGCAGTGAAGCGTGACGAGCGTATTTATGTTCAGGTTTGCCGCAGACTGCCGGAGGAATCTGATCGGGAGATCGCCAATCTTCTTGAAATTAGAGACCATTACCCGAAATATGTGGTAACTCTTGATGAACTTGCCGCAGGAAATATCAACGGTGTTAAGATTGTGCATTTATCAGATTTTTTGTTGGCTGCGGATTATTAAAACAAGCCTGCAAAATCGTTAGCACATGAATTGTTGTAATCAAAGATTATTTTTAAATAGCCGAGAGATTTTCATTCATTATGAAAGTCCCTCGGCTTTTCTATTTTCAGAATAGAGGTGAGAAAAAGTCGTATATCCCGCCAGATGTTTTGGAGAAAGGTAACCGGCAACTACTCATACAGTCCGCATTCCGATGAAGGAACAGATTAGTCTGTACTGGGAGCATCCCCCGGATCAGTCATTTTTCTTTTTCTTGCGGTATTTCACACATTCTGTCAGCAGATATTCAATCTGGCCGTTGATTGACCTGAAATCATCCTCTGCCCATTGGGCCAGCTCATTCCAGAGACTGGCAGACAGGCGGAGAGGAACCTGTTTCTTTGCTTTTTCTTTTTGTTTCTGATCTTCCATCCTCCACCATACCTTTCTAAAGTGTTACGTTCTTATCAATAAATAGAGCCGCTGTTAACGATAGGCTGTGCATCCTTATTTCCGCAGAGGACTACCAGAAGATTGCTGACCATAGCGGCTTTTCTTTCCTCGTCCAGCTCTACGATATTATTCTCACTGAGCTTTTCAAGAGCCATTTCAACCATGCTTACAGCGCCTTCCACGATTTTCTGGCGGGCATCGATGATGGCTGCAGCCTGCTGTCTCTGGAGCATGGCTGAGGCTATTTCAGGAGCGTAGGAGAGGTGGGTGATGCGGACTTCCAGAATACGGATTCCCGCAGCTTCTACCTTTTCCTGCAGCTCGCCCTTCATGATATCAGCTACCTCCTGGCTGCTTCCGCGAAGTGATCTTTCATCACCTCCGTCGCTGGTGTCATAAGGATATCTGCGGGCAGCGTTTCTTGTGATAGCATCACACTGGATAGAGAGGTATCGTTTGTAATTTTCAACATTCAATACAGCCTTTGTGGCATTTTCCACCTTCCAGATGACAACTGTGCCGATCTCTATGGGATTGCCTAATTCATCGTTGACTTTCTGCTTTTCGTTGTTCAGGGTCATGGTCTTTAAAGAAACTTTTTTGCTGCCTTCTCCTCCGATATTGATGTTGGCACCTGTGCCGGAAGCCTGCACATACCTTTTAACGGTGGGATTTATAGAGGTGCAGAACGGATTTACGAAGAAAAATCCGTCATTTTTTAAGGTGCCGTAATAATTACCAAATAGTGCAAGGACAAGTGCCTCATTAGGATTGATGACCTTCAGGCCGGGGAATGCGATACAGCAGACCGTAAATAAAAGTATGCCGGCAGCAATGAAGACTCCTGAGGCTTCCTCAAAAGCAGCAACCCCCAGGATAAAGAGACCGATGCTGGCTGCCAGCCCCAGAATTAACAGGAGCAGCATAGCGAGGCCGCTTTTTGGCTTTAAAATCTTTTCTTCTGTGAATGTGTTTTTTTTCTCTTCCATGGTGTATCCTCCTTTTAGAATACCGATGCTAAAATGATATTAATTTGATATCACAATAATACAATCAAAAATAAAATTTGTCAAGGCTATTCTGGATTTCTGATCCTGATCATGGTATACTCTCAGTCATGAAGAAAAAACTTGGTATTTATATACACATTCCGTTTTGTATAAGAAAATGTGATTACTGTGACTTTTTGTCATTTACCTCAGGAAAGGAAGAGCGGGAAAGGTATGCGGAGGCTCTGAAGCGGGAGATAGCAGAGGGGATAAATGCAGGGGATGACAGTTTGGGCAGTGGTACCGGCAGCGTAAAAACAAAAGATAATTGGCTGGTGACAAGCATTTTCTTTGGCGGCGGCACTCCGTCTGTTCTGGAGGGTGAGGAGCTTGCAGAGATTTTAGGGACTGTGAGGCAGTCTTTTGAAGTGGAGGAGGACGCTGAGATTACAATGGAGGCAAATCCGGGAACTCTGACACCTGAAAAGCTTGACATATGCAGGAGGGCCGGATTTAACAGGATCAGCCTGGGCCTGCAGTCTTCTCACAATAAAGAATTGAAAAATCTGGGAAGAATCCATACCTGGGAAGAATTTCTTGAGAGCTTTTCAACAGCCAGAAAGGCGGGCTTTCATAATATTAATGTGGATCTGATGTCGGCCCTGCCCGGGCAGACGAGAGAGTCCTGGGCTGACACACTGCATAAGGTGTGCGCGCTGGAGCCGGAGCATATTTCAGCCTACAGCCTCATCATAGAGGAGGGGACGCCTTTTTATGACAGGTATGCGCATGATGTGCAACTCAGGGAAGAGGGAAAAGCGTGCAGGTTGCTTCCTTCAGAGGAAGAGGAGCGTATGATGTATGAAGATACGGCTGCTATACTGTGTGCAGCAGGATACAGGCGTTATGAAATATCCAATTATGCAAAGCCCGGCTATGAGTGCAGGCACAATACAGCATACTGGAGGCGTCAGGACTATATTGGATTTGGACTGGGCGCGTCATCCCTGATCAATGAGTGCAGGTTTTCAAACACACGGCAGATGTCATCCTATACTGCGGGAAACAAAAGAAGAGAGGAAGCGGAATATCTGGATACAAAGGCGTCCATGGAAGAATTCATGTTTCTGGGCCTGCGTATGTGTGACGGTATTTCCGTATCAGAATTTGAGAAACAGTTTCAGACGGGATTTGAAAAAATGTATGGAGATATTACTGAAAAGCTGGTAAAAGACGGGCTGCTTTACAGGAAAGACGGGCGGATAGCCCTGACGGAGAGAGGAACAGACTTGAGCAATTATGTGATGGCACAGTACCTGCTGGACTGACACGCCATCCTGGGGGCCGGCCGGCGCATCAGCTGCCGGCTCCCAGTTTCCCGACTACGTAGTCATGAATGGCAATATAAGTGTTTTCTGTGTAATGGAGTCCGTCCATTGTCTCCAGAGAAGTGCTCAGAAGGTATGTGTAGCAGTCCAGATAACGGTCCGGGAAGGATTCCTTCATCTTGTCATTAAAATCACAGATGATCTTGTTGCTGATGGCGGGGCAGAGCTCATCCATCACAGGATTCACAGACATTATATAGAAGTCGGTGTCAGGATGAGAGGAAAAAAGCTCCTGATATAATTCAATATATTCATTAATGTTTTTGTAGTCGTTTACCCCCAGATTCAGGATGACCGGGCAGTCTGGTGCTTCAGATATAAAGGATTCAAGCTGTGCCATCCCTGTGTCCCTGAACCATACGTAACCTTCACCGGATTTGGCGTCAAACATACATCTATCTTCCGGATAGAACGATTTGACTGCCTCCTGCATCCCAACAGTCCTGGAGTCACCCACAAATATGAAACGGTGCTCCGGCATAGCAGCAGATCCATTACCGCCCTGATTTCCATCTATAGAAGAGGAATCGGGGCCATTTTTATTTTGAGCCTGTCCATCCGGGGAGGACAGTGCGGCTGATTCTGAAGCGGCCCTGTCTGTGCTCTCATCTTTTCTCATAAAGATAGTAAGATAAGCTGTGAATGCCAGCAAAGCAATGATCAGAACAGTGATAAAGGCCATCCAGAGTGTATTTCCTTTTTTCATTCTTTTTTCAGTCCTGTGTGGACATCCTTTCTTTATATATAGGCTGATTATTGCAATCATATCATATTTCATTAAAAAGTCAAACAAATCCTTTCGTCCCCATTCGCCATTCCAGGGGCTTTCCGGTGCAGAAACTTCAAGAGCATATCAAATTGTGTCAATTTCAAAAAATGTATAAAAAAAATATAAAGCCTATTGACAAAGAAGATGTCTGGTGCTATCTTAGGAACATAGATGTTAGCACTCGACTTAATAGAGTGCTAATAACATGATAAGGCATACACCTCCGTGCACCCCATAGTATAGATTCTTATGGATGGGCGTGCTTCGCACGATAAGGCATGGATAAAGAAAGGAGGAAGATTTCAAAGATGCAGCTGGACGACAGGAAATCAAAGATACTACAGGCTATCATAAAGACTTATCTGGAAACAGGTGAGCCGGTAGGGTCCAGAACAATATCAAAATATGCTGATTTGAATCTGAGCTCCGCAACAATCAGAAATGAGATGGCTGATCTGGAAGAACTGGGTTATATTATCCAGCCCCATACCTCGGCCGGAAGGATTCCAACAGATACGGGCTACAGGCTGTACGTAGACCAGCTGATGGAAGAGAAAGAACGGGAAGTCACTGAAATGAAAGAGCTGATGATCCAGAAGCAGGATAAGATGGATCTGGTTCTTAAGGAAGCGGCAAAGGTGCTGGCGACAAACACAAATTATGCTACAATGGTTTCAACGCCTCAGTACCGCAGGACAAAGCTGAAATTCATACAACTGTCACAGGTGGATGAAGGACAGCTGCTGGCAGTGGTTGTCTCAGAAAATAATGTAGTAAAAAACAAGATGATCCGGATAGAACACTTACTGGATAATGAGACCATCTTAAAGCTAAATA
Source organism: Murimonas intestini (assembly GCA_003148945.1). GTDB lineage: Bacteria > Bacillota > Clostridia > Lachnospirales > Lachnospiraceae > Murimonas > Murimonas intestini. The sequence continues at coordinate 185,736 of QGGY01000009.1, forward strand.
TCCTGCTGAATACAAGCCTGAACGGCCTTACGATCGAACAGATCAATCTGGCGACCATCTCAAGGCTGAAGGAGCAGGCCGGGATCCACAGTGAAGTGGTCAACAGTGTTCTGGATGCTGTGGCAGAAGCCATACAGACAGATGATGAAGACCTGGAGATATATACAAGCGGTGCCACAAACATCTTCAAGTATCCAGAACTGAGTGACAGTGGGAGAGCAAGTGAGCTGATCAGTACATTTGAAGAAAAGCATCAGCTGGCAAATCTGGTGACCGAGACTGTTGAGAATGCCAATAAAAACGGCATTCAGGTCTATATAGGAAATGAGACGCCCGTACAGGCTATGAAGGACTGCAGTGTGGTTACGGCAACTTATGATTTAGGTGAGGGGATGCAGGGAACAATAGGGATCATTGGTCCTAAAAGGATGGATTACGATAAAGTCTTAAGCACCCTGAAGACCCTGATGATACAGCTTGATACAATATTTAAAAAAGAATGAGAAAGGCGGTAGAGAAACGTGGCCGATGAAAAAATGGAAAAAGATTTAGAAAGAGACAGCGAAATCGATATTTCAGATGAGATGCTGGAAGATATAGAAGAAGACAGCGCAGAGGATGCTGTAGAGGATTCCACAGCCGGTACAGATGAAGAATCTGAGGATATGGAAGAGGCTGAGGAGGCCGGCAACGGAGAGTCAAAAGAAAACGGTGACACTCAGGGCGGTAAGAAAGGCTTCTTCGGAAAGAAGAAGGAGAAAAAAGACAAGAAAGACAGCCAGATAGAAGAACTTACCGACAGACTGAAGAGACAGATGGCTGAGTTTGACAATTTCCGCAAAAGGACAGAAAAAGAGAAAGCGGGAATGTATGAGATAGGCGCCAAGAGCGTCATTGAAAAGATGCTTCCTGTAGTTGACAACTTCGAAAGAGGGCTGGCTCAGGTTACAGAGGATAAAAAGGATGATCCCTTCGTTACAGGGATGGAAAAGATCTATAAACAGATGATGACAGTATTTGAGGAGCTGGAAGTAAAGCCGATCGAAGCTGTCGGACAGGAATTTGATCCGAATTTCCACAACGCAGTGATGCACGTGGAGGATGAAGAAGCCGGCGACAACATCGTGGTGGAAGAATTCCAGAAGGGTTATACCTACCGCGAATCTGTGGTACGCCACAGTATGGTTAAAGTAGCTAACTAGTTGTAATAATAACAGATAAATTAAAAACAATTCTTATTGAAAGAGGAGGACTCTATTATGAGCAAAATCATTGGTATTGATTTAGGAACAACAAACAGCTGCGTAGCAGTTATGGAAGGCGGAAAGCCAGTAGTTATCCCGAATACGGAGGGAGCAAGGACAACACCGTCAGTAGTGGCTTTTACAAAGACAGGTGAGAGGCTTGTAGGTGAGCCTGCAAAACGTCAGGCAGTTACAAACTCTGACAAGACAATCTCTTCTATTAAGAGACATATGGGAACTGACTACAGGGTTAACATTGACGACAAGAAATATTCACCCCAGGAAATCTCCGCAATGATCCTTCAGAAAATGAAACAGGACGCAGAGAACTATCTTGGTGAGAAAGTAACAGAGGCAGTTATCACAGTGCCCGCATATTTCAACGATGCTCAGCGTCAGGCAACAAAAGATGCAGGTAAGATCGCAGGCCTGGAAGTTAAACGTATCATCAACGAGCCGACAGCAGCAGCGCTGGCTTACGGACTTGATAATGAAAAAGAGCAGAAGATCATGGTTTATGACCTGGGCGGCGGTACATTCGACGTTTCTATCATTGAAATCGGCGAGGGTGTCATCGAAGTTCTCTCAACAGCCGGAGATAACAGGCTGGGCGGTGACGACTTCGACCAGAGAGTTACAGATTATATGATACAGGAATTCAAGAAAGCTGAAGGAGTTGATCTGTCAAATGACAAGATGGCTCTCCAGAGATTAAAAGAAGCAGCTGAGAAAGCGAAAAAAGAGCTTTCAAGTGCAACAACAACTAACATTAACCTTCCGTTCATCACAGCTACAGCTGAAGGACCGAAGCATTTTGATATGAACCTGACAAGAGCTAAATTTGATGAGCTGACACATGATCTTGTAGAGAGAACAGCAACACCTGTCACAACAGCGCTTAAGGATGCAGGGCTGACAGCAAGCGAGATCTCCAAAGTCCTTCTTGTCGGCGGATCTACACGTATCCCGGCTGTACAGGATAAGGTTAAAGCTCTGACAGGACATGAGCCAAGCAAATCTCTGAACCCGGATGAGTGTGTGGCACTGGGCGCTTCCGTACAGGGCGGTAAATTAGCAGGCGATGCAGGCGCAGGCGATATCCTTCTTCTGGATGTTACTCCGCTGTCACTGTCTATTGAAACAATGGGCGGCGTTGCTACAAGGCTGATTGAAAGAAATACAACTATCCCGACAAAGAAGAGCCAGATCTTCTCAACTGCGGCAGACAACCAGACAGCTGTTGATATCCATGTAGTACAGGGTGAGAGACAGTTCGCCAAAGATAATAAGACATTAGGACAGTTCAGGCTGGATGGGATCCCGCCAGCAAGAAGAGGTGTTCCGCAGATCGAAGTAACATTTGATATCGATGCCAACGGTATTGTAAATGTATCAGCAAAAGATTTGGGAACAGGCAAAGAACAGCACATTACGATCACATCAGGATCTAATATGTCCGACAGTGATATCGAAAAAGCTGTAAAAGAAGCAGCTGAATTCGAAGCTCAGGATAAGAAGAGAAAAGAAGCGATCGATACAAGGAATGACGCTGATTCCATGGTATTCCAGACAGAGAAGGCTATGGAAGAAGTAGGCGACAAGATTGATGCAAACGATAAGACAGCAGTAGAAGCTGATCTGAATGCACTCAAGGACCTGCTGGCAAAGAGTACTCCGGAAGAGATGTCTGACGCTCAGGTTGCAGAAATCAAAGCTGCAAAAGAAAAGCTTATGGAGAGCGCTCAGAAGCTGTTCGCAAAAGTATATGAGCAGGCACAGGGAGCAGCCGGTGCAGCAGGAGCAGCAGGAGCCGGTCCTGAGGCAGCAGATGCAGGAAGCTATCAGGCAGACGACGATGTAGTTGACGGAGATTATAAAGAAGTGTAATATAAAAAGGCTGATGCAGGAACAGTGTAGTTCCAGCATGGCCGCAGACCAGGGGACGGAGTATAAGATGCTGAGTATACTCCGTCTTTTGGGGGTTTGATTTTATACAGATAAAGGAAAAGGTGAATACAATGGCAGAAAGCAAACGTGATTATTATGAGGTCCTCGGTATCGACAGAAATGCCGATGAGGCCACCATTAAAAAAGCATACAGACAGCTGGCCAAAAAGTATCATCCTGATATGAATCCCGGAGACGCAGAAGCGGAGAAGAAGTTTAAAGAGGCTTCAGAGGCTTATGCTATACTTAGCGATGCAGATAAGAGACGCCAGTATGACCAGTTTGGCCATGCAGCCTTTGAACAAGGAGGTGGTGGAGCCGGCGGATTCGGCGGCTTTGACTTTAACGGCGCCGACATGGGAGACATCTTTGGAGATATTTTCGGTGATTTATTTGGAGGCGGCAGCAGAAGCAGGAGAGCGAATAATGGCCCTATGAAGGGCGCCAATACAAGAGCCAGCATACGTATCACATTCATGGAGGCAGTGAATGGATGTGAAAAGCAGCTGGAGCTCAATTTGAAGGATGAATGTAATACTTGCCACGGAACAGGCGCCAAGCCGGGAACAAGCCCGGAAACCTGTCCGAAGTGCGGCGGCAAGGGCCAGGTGGTATATACACAGCAGTCATTATTCGGGACAGTCCGCAATGTCCAGACATGTCCGGACTGTGCAGGAACAGGCAAAATCGTAAAAGAGAAGTGTACAGACTGCCGCGGAACAGGATATATATCAAACCGCAAGAAGATAGCTGTGACAGTTCCGGCAGGTATCGATGACGGACAGAGCATCCGCATCAGGGATAAGGGTGAGCCGGGAGTCAACGGAGGACCGAGAGGCGACCTTCTTGTGGAAGTAAATGTTGCCAGACATCCTATCTTCCAGAGGCAGGATATGAATATATTCTCTACAGCTCCGATTTCCTACGCACAGGCTGCGCTGGGCGGCGAAGTGCGCATCAGCACAGTTGACGGCGATGTGCTCTATGATGTAAAACCGGGCACTCAGACAGATACTAAGGTGCGTCTGAAGGGCAAAGGAGTTCCTTCACTGCGCAATAAAGCTATTCGCGGTGATCATTATGTAACTCTGGTAGTGCAGGTGCCTACGAAGCTGAATGAAGAAGCTAAGGAAGCGCTCCGCAGATTTGACGCCGCAACAGGAAATTCCCTGAACCAGCCGCAGACACAGGCAGCTCCTGAAAAACCAAAGAAAAAAGGATTTATGGATAAACTGAAGGAAACTTTCGAAGATCTTGATAATTAGAAGAAATACGGGCCTTTTGATCAAGGGGGCCCGTTTTTGGCATTTATGTTATTGACAAAATGCGAAATGCAATGTATAGTAGTAATACTTTAATGTGGTAAAATACAGGAGGATGGAAGATGTATTCATTGGATGAAGTCAGGGCAGTCGACCCTGAAGTGGCAGAAGCGATCGTAGAAGAGCAGGAGAGGCAGAACAGCCATATTGAGCTGATTGCATCTGAAAACTGGGTCAGCAAGGCTGTAATGGCAGCAATGGGGAGCCCGCTTACAAATAAATATGCAGAGGGCTATCCGGGAAAGAGATATTACGGCGGCTGTGAATGCGTAGATGTGGTTGAAAATCTGGCTATAAAGAGAGCGAAGGAGATTTTTGGCTGTACTTATGCAAATGTTCAGCCTCATTCCGGAGCACAGGCCAATATGGCAGTATTTTTTGCACTGCTGCAGCCGGGAGATACTGTACTTGGCATGAATTTAGCCCATGGCGGCCATCTGACACACGGAAGCCCCGCTAATATGTCAGGGACTTATTACAAGGCAGTTCCTTATGGCGTAAATGATGACGGCTTTATCGATTACGACGAAGTAAGAAGGATAGCAAAGGAATGCCAGCCGAAGCTCATCGTGGCAGGAGCAAGCGCATACTGCCGCACCATAGATTTTAAGAAATTCAGAGAAATAGCTGATGAGGTAGGGGCATACCTCATGGTAGATATGGCGCATATAGCCGGACTTGTAGCAGCGGGAGAGCATCCAAGCCCGATTCCGTATGCTCACGTAACTACGACTACTACCCACAAGACCCTGAGAGGACCCAGGGGTGGACTGATCTTATCCAGTGAAGAATTTGCCAAAGAGCATAAATTTAACAAAGCAATCTTTCCGGGAATCCAGGGCGGCCCGCTGATGCACGTGATAGCTGCAAAGGCTGTCTGCTTCAAGGAAGCCATGACTGATGAATACAAAACATACCAGCACAATGTGGTAGTTAATGCAAAAGCTCTCTGCGAAGGCCTTATGAAACGCGGGATCGATATTGTGTCAGGCGGCACAGACAACCATCTGATGCTGGTCAATCTGGTGAATACAGGTAAGACAGGGAAGGAAACAGAGAACCTTCTTGACAGTGTCAACATCACCTGCAACAAGAATACGATCCCTAACGATCCCCAGTCAGCCTTTGTGACAAGCGGTGTCCGTCTCGGAACTCCTGCAGTCACATCAAGAGGCATGAATGCAGAGGATATGGATGTCATAGCAGAAGCCATTGCCATGATGTTAAAGGGTGAAGATAATTGTGAAGAGAGAGCGAAGGCTCTTGTGAAGGGGCTTACTGATAAGTATCCTCTTAATTAAAACAGTATAAATGCTTGTAAAAGAATAAATAGAAAAGCTGATTTCCGGGGGAGTAACTTGTTGGAAATCAGCTTTTTTATAATTTATGCAATATTCAGGGCGGATGGTCAATCCCAAGCTGCTGAATTGCTGTTTAGGGGAGTAACAGGACGCTTTGTGCGGGAGGCAGTGAGCCATCAGGAAGGGGAGCGGTGGGGTTCGTTGTTCTGTCCGACCGCTGCGGAGTGAAAATCTAAGGCTCCGTGCCCCGCTCGAACCGCAAAAAGCGGCCGGAAACTCGGTGCGTTTGCCGATGCAACCGCCCCTCAGACAGCTCCGGCCTCGAGTGCAAGCACTCGTTTTTGCTGACCGCGGGTCCCGCAGCCTAAGATTTTCATCTTCCTCACTATAGTCCTTCACAACGAACCCCACCGCTCCCCTTCCTGACGGCGCCAAGTTTGTCGGCACAAAGCTGGCTGTTATAAACAGGCTTGGGTTGGGGCGGAAAACTACTATGTATACATAAGAGGTTTCTGTTTTCGAAATCTAATATTTTCTAAATACAGTGCGCTAGTTTACGTAAGAGCCTGTTTGACACTTACAAGCTATCAATTTAATACCCACTCTATGTTGAAGGAAAAATAGAATAGTCTATATATTTTGAACATACCAAATAATTGATTCCAATGTATTTCGGGAATCCAATAAAGTAGTGGCCTCACCCACCCGCCTGCCCCTCCCACTGATTCACTGCCTACAATGCAAAGCGTCCTCCCCGCCTCTAATCATCTAAACAGCAATTTAGTCAAAGCCACAGAAAAAGCAGCAGAAGAACTGGGGGTGGATTTTTCTAAGTGTTTTGAACACAAAACATTTACAAAGTGGCTAAAAAAGATTAAGAGATTTTTAAGGCACAGCAAAATCATACATGGTATAATAAAATCCAAAATGGCGTAATGAAGCATATCATTCAGGAGGAAAAGAGATGGAAACAAAGAAAAGGAAACATATTATCATAGGAGTGCTTATAACAGTCGTCATAATTGCAGCGGCAGCGGCGGCGGTATGGTTTCTGGTTTTCAGGGAGCCTTCTGCAGCTCAGTCAGCTGGTGACGAGACGGCATATGTAGATTCAGTGGCAAATATAACGGGTCTTGGTTCAGGAAATGGGATGCAGGACAGGTTCTCAGGTGTTGTAGAGCCTCAGAAGACCTGGAATGTAGAGCTTGCACAGGACAGGAAGGTTAAGAATATATTTGTACAGGAGGGAGAAGAAGTAGCACTTGGAACGAATCTGTTTGAATATGATACCGCAGATCAGGAAGAGAGCCTGAACCAGGCACAGATAGATCTGGAACGCCTTCAGAATGAGATAGATACAACCAATGCTCAGATAGAGTTACTCCAGAAGGAAAAAGCAAACGCTTCACAGGAGGATCAGCTGGATTATACAACACGTATACAGACTGCACAGAATACAATTAAACGTGATGAATATGATATTAAGAAGAAAAATGTAGAGATAGAGCAGCTGAAAAATACCATTGCTAATTCCATCGTTACATGTGAACTGGATGGAGTAGTTAAAAAAATCAATGAGGATAACAGCACTACATCTTCACCTATGGGAAATAGCGGGGATAACAATGCTTTCATGACAATACTTGCAACAGGGGATTACCGTGTTAAGGGAAAAATTAATGAACAGAATATGGCCTCTGTCATGGAGGGCCTTCCTGTGATCGTTCGTTCCAGAGTAGATGATGAAAGAATCTGGAGAGGGACGATAACTACGATTGACCGTGAGAACCCGGAGACAGATAATAACTCATCAGGAGGCTACGTTTCATATGGAATGGGCGGCGGAAGCACTACTTCAAGTGTAAATTCCACAAATTATCCTTTCTATATAACACTTGATAATGCGGATGACCTTATGCTTGGACAGCATGTATATATTGAGATAGACAACGGGCAGGAAGACGGCGAAGAAAAGGAAGGAATCTGGCTTGACAGTTATTACATCGTCCAGGAGGACGGAAAAGCTTACGTATGGGCGGCAAATGATAAGGACAAGCTGGAAAAACGCAGCATTACTTTAGGAGAGTTAGATGATGTCACTCAGAAATACCAGATAACAGAAGGCCTGGAGCCGGATGATTATATCACATTCCCGAGTGAGAATCTCAAGGAAGGCATGTCTGTAGTGCGGAATGTTGAACAGATGGGGATGAACATGAACGGCGGAAGCGTTGATATGATGGGCGGCGATGGCCCTGTTGACGGCGGCTCAATGGATGCCGGGCCTGGAGGCAGTGTTGATTTTCCGGAAGGCAGTGATGATATGATGCCTGGCAATGATATTATGGTGCCGGGAAATGAAGATGGTGTTATGGACAGCGGAGACGGCATTTCGGCCGGGCCTGACGGAGAAGCAGGAAGCAACGATATGGTGGGACCACAGGAAGAAGTTCCGGAGGCGGATGGAGGTCAGGATGCCCCTGGACCTGAGGCAGGCGAAGGCGGAGAAGAAGGACCAGCAGGGCCAGAAGATGTGTCTGACCTGGGAGACGGTTTGGCGCCAACGGAAGCAGCACAATAAGAATGGAGGACTCACAGTGATTCTCGAATTGGATAATATCTATAAGGATTATATACAGGGGAAAATGATAGTCCCTGTATTAAAAGATATCACGCTGCATGTGGAAAAAGGAGAATATGTAGCCATAATGGGGCCTTCTGGTTCAGGTAAATCAACGCTCATGAATATTATAGGATGCCTGGATAAGCCGACAAAAGGATCGTTCCTTCTGGATGGTGTAAGCCTTTTGAATAAAAGAGATAATGAACTTGCTGAAATACGCCTGCGCAGTCTTGGTTTTGTTTTTCAGACATTCCAGCTGCTGCCAAGGCAGTCGGCAGTGGAAAACGTGGCTTTGCCTTTGATTTATGCAGGTGTGTCTAAAAGAGAAAGAATAAAAATGGCAGAAGCAGCTTTAGACAGAGTGGGTTTGAGCGACAGGTACCATTTTAAGCCTAACCAGCTTTCAGGCGGACAGAAGCAGAGGGTTGCTATTGCTAGAGCTATGGTAAATAATCCAAAGATACTGCTGGCAGATGAGCCTACAGGCGCTCTTGATTCCAAATCCAGTGCACAGGTAATGGAGCTTTTTGAGAAGCTGAATGAGGAAGGTGTCACTATTATTATGATAACCCACGACAGAAATATAGCAGAGCATGCAAAGCGTATCGTGGATATTTTTGATGGTGAGCTTTCTGAGCATAGAGATGAGGAGGTGGCGTTGTGAAGAAAAAGTGGATAGCCCTTATCTGCGCTGTTTCAGTCGCTGCCGTAGGCGGCGGAGGATATGGCATTTATAAAGTAGTCAGTTCAAACAGTACGCCTGTGGATGTAGTAAAAGTATCTGATCTGAACATGGGCTGGTGGGGACAGACGACATCTACATCAGGAATGGTTTCATCAACAGTGACTCAGCAGGTACATATGACGACAAATCAGCTGGTGAAAGAGATTTATGTAAAAGAGGGCGATGAGGTAAAGATAGGAGATCCTCTTCTGGCCTATGATATGACTCTTGCAGAGCTAGACCTGGAAATGGAACAGCTGAACGGCAATGCAATAGATCTGCAGATAACAGCAGCTGAGAAGGACCTTGAAAAATTAAAAAATGAAACACCCATCAGTGCATCTGCGGAGGCAGATATTATGAAAAACGGACAGGTGATGGTGGCTGCCTCAGAAGAGGGGGGCACTGAAGGCACAGACCCGGGGACTGAACCGGCTCCGGCATCAGCGGAGGGGACCAGTGAGGCGGCACCGCCAGTGACGGAACCACCACAGACGGAACCTCCAGTGACAGAGGCGCCACAGACAGAACCGCCAGTGACGGAACCATCACAGACGGAGCCGCCAGTGACAGAGGCACCACAGACAGATGCATCACAGACAAACGCACCACAGACAGACACATCACAGACCAACGCACCGCAGACGGATGCATCACAGACAGACGCATCTCAGACAGGCGGTGAGACAGATCAGAGCACAGAGCCTAACACCGGGGATTCTGAGCAGACTACGGAGCCAAATACTGATGCAACAGAGGTTACACCCCAGGAAACAGAAGTACCGATGATCATTGATATTACAGTCGTTGTGAACCAGCAGATTGATGAGAGCCTCAGACCTGAAAAGGTGAAGGTAACTCTGAATGATACAGTTCTCAATGTAAGTAAAGAGACAGTTGAACTCACAAAGGAAAATAACTGGACTTATAAATACCTGGCTATGCCTATAGGAGGCACATACAGTCTGACTACTGATGCAGGTGATGCATATGACATCCAGTCTGTTTATGACGAGAATACAAAGACCTTTGATCTGCTGTGCACGCCAAAGGCATATGATAAGCTGGATGAAAAGTCAGAGCCATATAAGAAGGGGGAAGGAACGAAAAAATCCCCGGATGTATATTTCTGCCAGGAGGGTGCAAAGATCGACGCTTCATTCCTGAATAAGGTATATGGGTATGATAAGGATGGCCAGACAAGGCTGACGGACAATACAGGCAGGTATGTTGTTCTGGAAATGAGGAAAGATGACCAGGCAAATGGAGAATTTATGAGTGCGTTTGCCATAGACGGAACACAGCCGAGAGATACGGGATTCGCACCTTCAAGTGAGTGGACAATAAGCAGTTCAAAGCTGGAGCAGACAGGGGGCAATGAGGTTCAGGAACCAAATATAGAGGAACCTGATTTTGACTTTGGAGGCGGTTTTGATTTCGGAGGCGGTTTCGGAGGCAACGGTTATACGGCTGACCAGCTTAAGCAGGCTATAGCTGATAAAGAGAGCGAGATAAAGAAACTGAAACTGGATAAAAAAGAATCAGATTTGAAGATACAGTCACAGCAGAGAAAACTTGATAATGGAGTAGTGAAGAGTTCTATCAATGGTATTGTAAAAACTGTTGGGGATCCCAATGTAGGTGAGGTCAACAACGAACCATTTATGACGGTTGTCAGTGCAGAGGGGCTGTATGTCACAGGTTCACTCAGTGAGCTTGAATTGGAAAAAGTGAAGGTAGGTTCCATCATGACAGGGTTTGCATATGATACGGGGGCTTCATTTTCTGCCACAATCACAGAAATTTCCCCATACCCTGACACCTCAGGAAATTATTACAGAGGGAATAACAATGCATCATATTATCCGTTCACAGCCTATATAGAAGGGGACAGTACTGAGGGGTTGAGCAATTATCAGTATGTGGAGCTTCAGATTCAGGAGAGTGTAGACGCGTCTGCGGCATCCTCACTATATATTGAAAAGGCTTATATCCGCTCAGAGAACGGTCAGAGCTATGTCTATAAAAAGGACGAAAATAACAGACTGAAAAAGCAGTATATCAAGACAGGAAAGACAGTTTATTCCACAGCTATCGAAGTGAAGGAAGGTCTTTCTATGGATGACAGCATTGCTTTCCCTTACGGGAAAAATGTAAAGGAAGGGGCAAAGGTAAAGACATCGGATGAAGATGATAATACCGTTGTTCCGATGTAGGAGGTGGAGAGGTGTTAGAAAATATCAGGTTGTCAATTCAGGGAATATGGTCGCATAAAATGCGTTCTTTCCTGACAATGCTTGGAATCATCATTGGTATAGCATCCATCATCTCCATTGTTTCTACTATTCAGGGGACAAATGAGCAGATAAAGAAGAACCTGATCGGTTCAGGAAATAATACGGTGGATATCAAGCTGTATCAGGGAGACATGGAATATTATCTGGATGATTACAGCGGTATCCCAAAAGGAGTTCCTGTAGTTACAGAAAAAGTCAGGGAAGAGATGGAAAAGGTAGATGGTGTAGCCGATGTTTCGCTCTATTCCAAAAGAAGTTATGCCGACAGTGTTTATTATAAGAATACCAGTATGGATGGCGCTAATGTTATGGGGATAGATCTGCATTATTTTAATACCTGCGGGTATATCATGCGGACAGGGCGTGAATTCATACAGCAGGATTATGATGAATTCAGAAAGGTCGTGATTCTGGATCAGACAGCGGCCACCAGCCTGTTTCAGGAGGAAGATCCTCTGGGCAAGACTATAGAGATTAAGGGTGAACCTTTCACCGTTGTGGGCGTGACAGAGAAAAGCGAGGCTTTTGAGCCTGTTATCAATTCGATGGAGGATTACTGGACGTATATGGGGAACCAGGCCAGCGGGTTTATTTATATGCCATATGCTACCTGGTGTGTGCCCTACCAGTATGATGAGCCTCAGAATGTAATAGTCAGGGCTAACAGCACAGATGAGATGAGTGCCGTAGGTAAGAAATGTGCTGATATTTTGAACGCATACGTCACTTCACAGGATGACGTGAAATATAAGGCGGCTGACCTGCTTGAACAGGCTAAGGAGCTCCAGGATCTGAGCGCGGCCACAAATAACCAGCTGATATGGATCGCTAGTATTTCACTGCTTGTAGGCGGCATCGGCGTTATGAATATCATGCTTGTTTCGGTCACAGAGAGGACAAGTGAGATCGGTCTTAAAAAGGCCATAGGGGCAAAAAAGAAGAGGATTCTCGGCCAGTTTCTTACAGAGGCGGCTGTGCTTACAAGCCTTGGAGGCATTATAGGAGTCATTGCAGGAATCGGGCTTGCCCAGGCTATCTCCAAAATGTCCCAGACGCCGGTAGCCATCAGCGTCCCGGCTATTATAGGATCCGTTATCTTTTCAATGCTTATAGGCATCATATTCGGCCTGCTGCCTTCAATCAAGGCATCAAACCTGAATCCTATCGATGCTCTGAGACATGAGTAAATGTATCATAAATTGTAACTATTTAGCAGATATTTGTATTTACTGAGCAGTTATAATAAAGTTCTGAGTAAAGCTGCCTTCGGGCAGAATTGCCTCCGGAGTATGTAGACTCTGCAAAGGGTGTGCACCGGAGATTTGAGGGCCTGACTTGTCAGGCCCCTTTTTTTCTTTTAATGTATATTTCGAAGAGACAAAACACTGGATAGGGGGAAGGAAGCTGCGAGCGGTACAAAATAAAAGTAAATTTATCCGTCAGAACCGCTTGCCGGGATAAGCTGTGTGGAAATTGTGGATTTATATATGAGTAATTGCTTTCATTGTCATTTACACAGGGAAAAAAGTGTGGTATTGTACTAAATATAGGCATTTAATTTAAAAACTGCCAAAATATTGGCGGGCTGCACATCAATCATACACACAGGAGGAAGAGAAATGGAAGGGATATCTATCGGAATCATTATTGCAGCAGTAATAGCGGTACTGATCATCATTTTGCTGGCCGCGGGCTATGTTAAAGCGCCGCCTAATAAAGCTTACATCATATCAGGTATGCGTAAGAGACCTAAGATCCTTATAGGCAGGGCAGGTTTCAGGATACCGTTTCTGGAGAGGATGAATGTACTTTACCTGAATCAGATAACTATCGATATTAAAACGGACAATTATATACCTACTCTTGATTATATCAATGTGCAGGTGGATGCAGTTGCAAAGGTAAGGATCAACTCTGACAGTGAAGAGATGATGCTTCTCGCTATGAAAAACTTTTTGGATAAGAAGCCTTCGGAGATCGTTACAGACCTGCAGGATTCTCTTCAGGGAAATATGAGGGAAATTATCGGAACTCTGGACCTTAAGACAATCTGCAACAACAGGGATGAATTCAGTAATCAGGTACAGGAAAAGGCTTCCGTAGACATGATGAAGCTGGGCATTGAGATTATATCCTGCAATATCCAGAATGTAGAGGACGAGCATGGCCTTATCCAGGATATGGGTATGGATAATACTTCAAAGATTAAAAAGGATGCGGCGATCGCAAAAGCAAATTCCGAAAAAGAAATCGCAATTGCCCAGGCTGAGGCTGACAAATTATCGAATGACGCCAGGGTAATCTCACAGACAGAGATAGCAAAGCGGAATAATGAGCTGGCTATCCGACAGTCAGAGCTTAAAAAAGAGGCTGACACAGTTAAGGCTGAAGCTGATATGGTCTATCAGATCAGAACAGAGGACCAGCGTAAGACTCTGGAGATTACAAGAACAAATGCTGACATCGCAAAGCAGGAGCGGGAGATAGAGCTCAAGCAGAAGGAAGCATCGGTACGTGAACAGCAGCTGAATGCTGAGGTAAAAAAGAAAGCGGACGCCATGCGTTATGAACAGGAGCAGAAGGCTCAGGCAGAGCTGTTCAAGCGTCAGAAGGATGCTGAGGCCGCCCGTTATGAGCAGGAGCAGGAGGCAGAGGCCCAGAAGGCACGCGCCGAAGCCATGAAATTTGAAAAGGAACAGACTGCGGAAGGAATCAGGCTGGTGGGACAGGCAGAGGCTCAGGCAATTGAAGCAAAAGGAAAAGCTGAAGCCGAAGCCATGGAAAAGAAGGCCGAAGCCTACAGTAAATATAATAAAGCCGCAATGGCTGAAATGCTCATCAATATCCTTCCTGAAATGGCCGGAAGGATTGCAGAGCCTCTCGCACAGATTGACAAGATCGTCCTGATCGGCGGCGGGGATGACGGAAGCGGTGTGAGCCAGATTGCCGGAAATGTGCCGGCTGTACTTACAAAGGTCATGGAAGCCATGAAGGAGACAACGGGTGTGGATCTTGCAGAAATCATGCGGGCCGATACGTATGATGCGAAAGTAAATAAGAATATTAATTTTACAGGATTTGACGGTCTGTTTGGCAAAGAAAAGGATAAAACAGCAGAAGCCGGAAAATCCGGGGATAAAGATTCACACAGCGGATATGCGAAAGAGGGAAAGACAGAGGCTGAGGAAAAGGCAGCGGCAGCTACAGAGGCAGTTAAAGGCATGATGAAGGATGTAGTGAAGGATGTAAGGGACGCATTCAATAAAGATAAAAAGTAGTATTTGTTTTTTGAACTATCTGTAATCATTTCCGAGGGTGAAAGCACTTGTTGATTTCGCCCTCTTGTCTGTCCATGGGCAGGGACATACGCATTTGTAAACGGCTGGCATAGTTCGTTCATTTAGAACTTATAGAGGAGTTATAAATATGAATATTTTAGTGACGGGTGGAACTGTATTTGTCAGTAAATATATAGCAAATTATTTTAAGAATAATAATGAAGTTTTTGTGTTGAATAGAAATACTAAGAAACAGCTTGATGGAGTACATCTAATAGAAGCTGACCGTCATAATTTGGGTAATATTTTGAAAGAATACAATTTTGATGCTGTTTTGGACATTTGTGCCTATACCGGAGAAGATGTAAGTGATTTGGCAGATGCTCTTCCAGATGGGGTCAAAGACTATATACTTATTAGTTCATCAGCAGTATATCCCGAAACAAATGTACAGCCTTTTACAGAAGAACAGGAAATAGGAAGTAACTCTATTTGGGGAAACTATGGAACAAATAAAATTGAGGCTGAGAAAATCCTGTCCTCGAGAATGCCTGCAGCATATATTTTGCGTCCGCCATATCTGTATGGACCAATGCAGAATGTTTATCGTGAGCCTTTTGTTTTTGAGTGTGCATTATCTGATAGAGTTTTTTATATTCCAAAAGATGGAACAATGAAAATGCAGTTTTTTCATGTTGAAGATTTATGCAGAGTGATTGCCAAAATCATTGAAACACATCCTGATTATCATATTATAAATGTAGGAAATAAGAATTTAGTCAATATTAACGAATTTGTATCGTTATGTTATAAGGTGGTTGGAAAAGAATTAAAAATAGTAAATGTTTATAATCATGAAAATCAGAGAGATTATTTCAGCTTTCATGACTACGAATATTATTTAGATGTCACAAAACAAAATGAATTGATTGATAATACAAAAGACTTAGAAGATGGGTTACGAGAATCGTTTGAGTGGTATATAAAGCATAGTGAAGAAGTTTCTAGGAAAAATTATATTGATTTTATTGAATCACATAAAGGATTGTGGCAGTGATGCCAAAATGGTGCTGACTTTACAAAACCACCTTATACGAAATTCTTGTAAGGTATGAATTAACGGAAAAATTATGAAAAAAGGCTTGCAACGTACCCGGGTGTTGTGATATACTTTCATAGGCAAAAATAAATCACGCATGCAGATTCTGAGGACGGTGCCGGAGACGGTCTCTGAGGGAGCGTAAAACATGCGGTAGAAATCAACCAAAAGGAGATTAGAAACATGAGCGTAATTTCAATGAAGCAGTTACTCGAAGCAGGTGTTCATTTCGGACATCAGACAAGAAGATGGAACCCTAAAATGGCTCCGTACATCTACACAGAAAGAAACGGCATCTACATCATCGACCTTCAGAAATCTGTAGGTATGGTAGATACAGCTTACAAGGCAGTTTCTGACATCGCAGCAGAAGGCGGCACAATCCTCTTCGTAGGAACAAAGAAACAGGCTCAGGATGCTGTTAAGTCTGAAGCAGAGCGCTGCAACATGTTCTATGTAAATGAGAGATGGTTAGGCGGAATGCTCACAAACTTCAAGACAATCCAGAGCAGGATCAGACGTCTGAAAGACATCGAAGCTATGCAGGAAGACGGAACATTCGATGTTCTTCCTAAAAAAGAAGTAATTGAATTAAAGAAAGAATTAGATAAACTGCAGAAGAACCTGGGCGGTATCAAAGAAATGAAGAGAATCCCGGATGCAATCTTCGTAGTTGACCCGAAAAAAGAAAGAATCTGTGTACAGGAAGCACATACTCTCGGAATTCCGCTGATCGGTATCTGTGATACAAACTGTGATCCTGAAGAGTTAGATTTTGTTATCCCAGGTAATGATGATGCTATCAGAGCCGTAAAACTGATCGTTTCTAAAATGGCAGATGCTGTTATCGAAGCAAACCAGGGCGCTGAGGAAGCAGTAGAGTTCCCGGAGACAGAAGCTACTGATATGGAAGAAATCGCAGCTGAAGAGACAGCAGAGGTATAATATCAGCAGATCAGGAAATCAATATGTAATATGCTAAAGAGGCTGTTACATCAATATCTGATATTCGGAAACGACAGGTTCTGGGCCGCCTTTTAGGCGGCTCAGATAGAATAGAAATCAAAATACCAGTATAACGGAGGAATAAAGAAATGGCTATTACAGCAGCAATGGTAAAAGAGTTAAGAGAAATGACCGGCGCAGGAATGATGGACTGTAAAAAAGCATTAGGCGCTACAGATGGTGATATGGACAAGGCTGTAGAATTCTTAAGAGAAAAAGGTCTTGCAACAGCTCAGAAAAAAGCAGGCAGAATCGCTGCAGAAGGTCTCTGCAAGGTTCTTGTATCTGATGATGATAAGAAAGCAGTTGTTGTTGAAGTTAATGCTGAGACAGACTTTGTTGCAAAGAATGAAAAATTCCAGGGCTATGTAGCACAGGTAGCTGAGCAGGCAATGGATACAGAGACAGCAGATATCGAAGCATTCAAGGCTGAAACATGGAAATTCGATAATTCCATGACAGTTCAGGAAGCTCTTGCAGCTCAGATTTCTGTAATCGGTGAAAACATGAGCATCAGAAGATTTACAAAGGTTACAGAAGAGAACGGTTTCGTTGCTTCCTATACACATATGGGCGGTAAGATCGGTGTTCTCGTAGATGTAGAGACAGATGTAGTAAACGATGATATCAAAGAGATGGCTAAGAATGTAGCAATGCAGGCAGCAGCTCTTAAGCCTATGTATACAAACAGGGCAGAAGTAGATCAGTCTTATATTGAGCATGAAAAAGAAATCCTCACAGTTCAGGCTAAGAATGAGAAACCGGATGCAAATGATAAGATCATCAGTGGAATGGTTATGGGACGTATCAACAAAGAGCTTAAAGAAATCTGCCTCATGGACCAGATCTATGTAAAAGCAGAAGACGGAAAGCAGTCAGTACAGGCTTATGTAGATTCCGTAGCAAAAGCAAACAATGCCAAGATAGTAATCAAAGGTTTTGTTCGTTTCGAGACTGGTGAAGGTATCGAGAAGAAGGAAGAGGATTTCGCGGCTGAAGTTGCAAAGCAGATGGGCAATTAAGCGAAGTTTGCAATAAAATTTAATGAAAGTATTTTAAGGGCTCCAAAAGCCTTGTAAACACTATATTCTCTAGTGATTATAAGGTTTTTGGGGCTTTTTTTCTTGTATAATAGGAAAGTTCGCCAAATGGCGAACCATTGATAAAAAAGCCCGCAAAATGCGGGTGAAGCAAACAGACGGTGATTAAAAGAGGTCAATATAAAATCCTTCTTCAAATTCATCGTCATCTAAGTCATCATCCTCCATAAGGAATTCATGCA
>QGGY01000010.1:0-159335 GCA_003148945.1 Murimonas intestini
GCCCCCCTCAAGATGAGATATCCCCCGCGAAAGCGGTAAGACCCCTTGAAGACGACGAGGTAGATAGGTTGGAGGTGGAAGCGCAGCAATGCGTGGAGCTGACCAATACTAATAGGTCGAAGGCTTATCCATAAAGGTTTAGGCAAAAGAAAACGGATGGAAATGAATCAGTACTGTGTGTGGTTTTGAAGGTACAAACTTGAGAACACGAGACATAATGGATGACATCGGTAGAGATACCGGTGTTTTTGTTTTACTGCCAAAGCTAAAAAGCTGACATAATGATTTTATAACTTTTAAATTTCTTTTTTGTATGAAAAATATTGACAATTTACAAGCATTATGGTATAAATAAAAGTGTTATAAATCCTATAGGGGATTGGTCAAATGGTATGACAGGAGTCTCCAAAACTCTTAGCGGGAGTTCGATTCTCTCATCCCCTGTAAAGAAAGAACCGGGAAACCTTTGTGGCTTCCCGGTTCTTTAGTATCCATATAATAAAATACGGAGGACAAAATGAAGAAATTATTCAATAACAGCAGAGTAAAATTGGCAGCCGCACTTACAGTGACAATTCTGGCAGGGTCTGTCTCTATGCAGGCAGATGCAGAAGATGTATCTGGAGAGAGCTGGGAATTGCTCTATGAGCAGGCTGTAAAGGATGCTATGACTATTGAGCCAGAGGAGATACTTCCTGTATTGGCGATAAATGAAGATGAAGATCAGATTCGCTGGAACGATGAAGGAAAAGTGCTCATGGTTACTCTGCACCGCTATCCTGACAGTTATCCTGCCGGGAATGAGATTACCATGGACTATGGTGATACCTGGGTGACAAGCCTGGCTGAAATGGAGGATTGGTTTACAGAAAACTATAGTGAGGGACAGGACGAAGAAGACTGGACGGCCAGATTTGAAATGCTTCTTGGAATGCCGGCAGATAAGGCCCATACTCATTTTACAGCAATGTGGGTGGATCCAGCTGACATGATCCGGCCTGCATATAACCCTGATGTGACTGATGATGAAGTATTAAGCAATTTTGAGGATCCTCAAAATACAGATAAAGAATATAAAGAGTGGTTTGACGGCAATATTATCTGGTCTTATTTTGACTCACAGTATCCGTGGACAAGACTGGGATATACATATGACTACGCTGACAATGGCACAGAATATGGACTCAGCGAGTTTATAGTGAACCAGGGGGCTTCAGTTGTTGTTGAGTTTACATACACTGTGGATGAGATGGTTGAATATCTCGAAGAAGCTAATTGACAAAAGCAGCCGCTTGTGGTATAAATATCTAGTGGCCGTTTTTAACGGGCACAAACAGATACAGGGGATTGGTCAAATGGTATGACAGGAGTCTCCAAAACTCTTAGCGGGAGTTCGATTCTCTCATCCCCTGTTTTAGCAGACAGCATAAACTGTAAATAAATGGTTTATGCTGTTTTTTTGTAACCTTTTTTGTTTTGGCGGTACTAAATATAGGAGGAGGCTGCTATGGAAGAATTTCAGGAGCTATATCTTAAATATAATGAGCGGATCTATCATTTTCTGCTGAAGTTTACAGGCTATGATCCTGAGCTTGCGGAGGAGCTTACTCAGGAAACATTTTTTCAGGTCTTTTTGTCTCTCAGTAAGTATAAAGGTGATTCCTCTGTCTATACCTGGATCTGTTCAATAGCTAAAAATGTATGCTGTAAATACTACAGAAAGAATCCTGTCTGTGTAGCACTGTCAACTCTGGATAGCAGTGGAAGAGAGCTTATAAATAATTCAGCAGGCATGATAGAGATTATAGAAAATAAGGAACTGTCCTCGGGTATAATTAAGGAAATCATGTCCTTAAAGAAAAAATATAAAGATGTTGTTGTCTACCGGCTGTTTTTTGAATTTTCTTTTCATGAGATTGCAGAGATTCTGGGTATGAAGGAAAGTTCAGTGAAGGTAATATACCACAGAGGGAAAGAACAGGTACGCAAAAAGCTGGAGGTTTTGTATGGCGGGATATACTGAAGGTCAGAATGTAGACGAGATCGCGGAAATGATGAGATATAAAAAGATTGCCGGAAAAATAAGAAAAAGGAGGGCAGCGGCAGTATGCCTTGGGGCGGCAGTGGTCTTTGGCGCAGTATTTTTGGCTAACAGTATCAGGCAGCCAGTAATCGTTGCAGGAGACTGTATGCGGTATACAATAGAAGATGGCAGTCAATGTACAGTGAACAGGCTGGCATATATTTTTGAGAAGCCTATGTATAATGATCTGATTATTTACAAAAGCGGTAAAGAGACTAAGATCTCGCGCATACTTGGATTACCGGGTGACAGGGTAGAGATAAAGGGAGGGAAGATTAGTATAAACGGAAGGCCTGTTGAGGAATACATACAAGTGCCGGGGGAGACAGAGCTTACATTTATTTTGGATGCAGAGCAGTATTATGTGCTGCCTGATGTCCCCGGGGATGTAAGTGAGGGGAGCTGCTGCATCCAGCTTGAACAGATAGTGGGAAGAGTATCAGCAGACCAAAAAGGAGGGGCAGTTGGAAAGTAGTATCATAGAATTAAAGAAAATAACAAAGATCTATAATCAAAATGTACTTTTGAAAGATATAGATCTGTCTATCAGAAAAGGGCAGTCCATATCTTTTATCGGGCATAATGGAATTGGAAAGAGTACACTTCTTAAGATAGTATCAGGTCTTGTCAGACCTGATGCGGGAAAAATCATATGCAGTAAGAAACTGCTGTTTCACTATATTCCTGAACATTTTCCTAAGATGAATATAAGTGCATTCCAGTATATCAGGCATATGGGGAGGATAGACGGAATAGGGCGGGAAGATCTGGAAAAAAGGAGCAGCGAACTCTTTAAAATGTTTTACATGGATGAGATGACAGATATACCAATGAAGCATCTGTCAAAAGGGACTCTCCAGAAGGTGGGAGTGATTCAGGCGCTGCTTACAGAACCTGATGTACTGCTTCTGGACGAGCCTTTGTCCGGCCAGGATACTGATTCTCAGAAGGTATTTATAGATACTATGAACATGCTGAGAAAAAATGGCTGCACTCTTTTCATGTCATGCCATGAAATGAATCTTGTTAACAGCATATCCGATACTGTGTATGAAATCAGAGACAAGCAGCTGCAGAAGACAGATATGTCAAATAATTATATCCGAGAGAATGATGTCCTGTTATTTCAGCCTCCGACCGGAAACGGCAGCCACATAATGGATATACCGGCAGGATTTACAGCAGAAGAAAAGGGGCCGTTTGTAGAGGTAACAGTTCCAGACGGGGAGAGCAGGGAACTAATACTTTTACTGCTCCATAAAGGATGGGAACTGAAGCAGCTGTACCATGAGGGGAAGATAATGTGAAACCAATAATAGAAATAATTAAATATGACTGCAGAGTTTATTTCAGGACCAGCAGGTTTGTTATGCCGCTGGCAGTGCTTATCGTATATCTCTATGGTATGTTCACGATAAAACCGGTAGGGGTAGTGGACAGTTATGCAATGTCGGTTGTAGCCGGATTCTTTGCCATGGTCTGGTTGGGAATGACTTATAATACTCTGGAAGATATGGTCTCAGAACAGATTTTGATACTGAGGATCAAGAGCGATACAAAATATTATATTTCAGATGTGATCTTTCTTACAGTAATCAGCCTGATCATCAGTGCATTGCTGGCAGTTTTTCCTGTGTATCAGGATCTGGTGAATGGGAAAGATCTGTTTTTAAGGCCTCTTGAGGCTATGGATGTAATAAGCGGGTTTGTTTTAATATTTGCTTCATCCTTTGCGGGAGGAGCGGCGGGATCACTGATGCATCAAAGGATCGTGAAGAACAGGAGGATCGCGGTTGTGGCAACAGCATTAATTGCGCTGATAGCCGTAACGAAAGGCGCCATAGGGGAGGAATTCGCGCTGTTTAGCATAGTGGCCTGGCTGTTTCCGCCAATATATGATGTAGTAAAGATTTTCACGAAAGAAGAATTTTTTGAAGTGTTTAAAGTATTGAGAGCGGCATTGATGCTGCTGGTCTATGGAGGCTGTGTCTATACTCTGAAGGTCTGGCTGTTAAAGAAAAAGCGGTTTTAATCTTTTTATTTCCGGTGATATCTGTTATACTTATTTTAGCGTCCGCAGGGGACGAACTATACGTAGACGTGTAAAAGGAACAAGGGAGACAGGGAAATGAGGAATAAGAATTTATTAAAGCAGTTAGGAAAAACCACGCTGGCAATCCTTCTTTCAGCCTGCATGGCCGCAGGTACTCCGGGGGTAGCCATGGCCGCTGAGAGCGGCGGTATGGAAACAGAAGGAACAACTGAAGGTACAGAAGCTACGCAGTCAGAATCAGAAACGTCAGGGCAGGAACTACAGACAGAAGGAGCAACAGAAGAATCAACAGAAAGCTGGACAGAAGATTTGACAGAAGAGCCGGAGAGCGATTTGCAGACAGAGGAAAATCTGAATGTAATGCCTTTAACGGAGATGGCACAGACAGAAAATGAAGCTGCGCCAGGTGATGCGGGCAGAAATGGATATAGCCTGCAGCAGTCCAGAAGTACGGAGACAGAAGACTGGGAGGCAGTAAATAAGGCGGGTACGATTATTGAAAATTCTGTAATCGAAGTGAAATGGGAAGATATCAGAAGCGGGAACAGTTATGATATAAGCAAGCTGGAGGCATCTGTCAAAGAAAAAATTAAAAATTTACCGGGAATGGCAGAGACAGGGGTAGTAATTGATGAAGTTAAGTATACTGATTATAGAGATATGGTGATGCCGGTAGTCGGTACTTTGGATAAACCTGAAGGAATAGACGGAAAGTTTAACGTAGATATTACTATTAAGGCTGGCACACAATTTTCCTATAAAATTAAAAATATTATAGCAAAAACAATTTCTTTTACGGATCCGAAAGATTATAAAGACTTGCAAGATGTAGAAAATCTTAAGCAGATAATTTTGAATGCTGATTTTGATATGATGCAGGAGGATGCTCTTTCTTATGATGCATTTTGGGTGAAATTAGCTGAAATAATAAATAATTTGCCAGGAGTGGCCGAAGCCGGATGGAAGTTTAATCGTGATGATTTTGATGATTCAGCAGAGATTTCATTGGCACATGAAGGAACACTGGAAAATCCGAAAGGAAAAGATGGTGATTTTCATCGTATTTCTCTATATATTAAGCGGGGGAAGGCTAATGCAATGGCGCCCATTTACGGAGATATAATTGCCACCCCATTTGAAAAAACACCTGATGGAAAAATATATAAGCAGCTGCAGGATGCAGTGTCTAAAATCAATTTCACCAGATTTGAATTAGGCCAGGGAAAAGCAGGCACTCAGGATCAGGCTGTTACTGAACTTTTCAGGATGGTAAATTCGCTGCCTGAGTTAGCAGGTCCGGGAATAAATCTTGATATGGGCAGCTTAGCGACAGCAATCAATTATAGTGCAGCAAAACAGGGAACGTCATCAAACCCTGAAGGGACTGACGGATACTTATGGTTCTGGGTAAAAGTTCCTCTGGGCAAATATGAGAATAATGCACTTATCAGTTCTGTGATCAGGGCAGAGAGATATGTAGAAGCAGAAAAACCAGATGAATCAGAAAAGCCGGAAGAATCAGAAAAACCAGTAGATTCCAAGGATAGAGAAGCTGTAGACAAGGTAAAAGAAATCTTAGATAATAAAATATTTACAATAGCCCAGAGTGCTGCACTGACAAAAGATGCAGCAGTTAACGAATTATTTGCCCAGTTAAATTCCCAGGAAGGTATGAACCAGACTGGAATAAAGCTTACTGCCGAAAATATTTATTCATGTCCTGATTTCAGGCTGGCTCAGGCTGGTACAGAAGCAAATCCTGAGGGGACTGATGGCGGTTGTAATATGACATTATATATTACGAAAGGACTTGCCAATACTACAGCGCAGATTACTATGATAATTACAGCCGAAAAGCTGAACGGACAGTGGAAAAGAAATACAAAAGGCTGGTGGTATGAATATAAGGGTGGTGCATACCCGAAGAGTACCTGGGCGCTGATTGAAGGAAAATACTATTATTTCGATGCCAACGGCTACATGAAGACCGGCTGGCAGCAGCTTGGAGGCAAGTGGTATTATTTAAAAAGCAGCGGCGAGATGGCTACTGGCTGGCAGAGGATAAAGGGAACATGGTACTACTTAAAGGACAGCGGAGAAATGGCAGTTGGCTGGCAGCAGGTGGGTAATGAATGGTATTATTTGAAATCCAGCGGGGCAATGGCTACTGGCTGGCAAAACTTAGGCGGCACATGGTATTATCTGAAGTCAAGCGGAGCGATGGCTACAGGCTGGGCAAAAGTTGGAGGAAAATGGTATTATCTGAAGTCAAATGGTGCCATGGCCACCGGCTGGCAGCAGGTGGGTGATGAATGGTATTATTTAAAATCAAGCGGAGTGATGGCCACCGGCTGGCAGCGGCTTGGAGGCAAGTGGTATTATTTGAAATCCAGCGGAGCCATGGCTGTAGGCTGGGCAAAAGTTGGAGGGAAATGGTATTATTTAAAAGAGAGCGGAGCGATGGCTACAGGCTGGCAGCAAGTTGCAGGAGAGTGGTATTATCTGGAACCAAGCGGAGCCATGGCCACAGGATGGAAACTGCTCAATAATAAATGGTATTATTTGAAATCCAGCGGAGCCATGGCTACAGGATGGGTTACCGTAAATGGGAAACAATATTATTTAAATGAAAATGGTGTATGGGTTAAGTAATTATGGATTAATTAGTCATAAGAAAGTTGCCGTGAAGTCTCAGACTGCGGCAGCTTTTTTCGGATTTTTATCTGTAACTGTTGAGCAGGTCTGTATATATACTGCACAGTTACCTTTTTTATGAAACTAAATAAGATTTAAAATATCATTTGCATATGTGCAAAATAAGTTACTATTCACAATAAAAAGGCGGGTCTCACAAGACCCGCCTTAAAAGTCGCCTGGACCACAAACATTTCTGAACGGTTCGAAAGCTACGCAATTTAAAGGAATATTTAACCTATTTTTTCCCATTACGCACACCTCCTTCCAAAGTACTAATCAATTATCTTGATTAATTTTTATAGTGTTATTATAAAACTTCGGAAGGAAAAAGTCAATACCCAGAATAAAATATTTAGATTTAAATAATAATCTGGCAATTCAAGTCTTTTTCAAGGAATGCTTTAATGTATGGAATATTCAGCGGCGTCAGCGGAAGTGTAAATGCTGAGTATCTGCATTTTTGATAATGTTGGCCGTCCAAATAAAAATCATATCCTTTGACACATTTTGGGTTGCAGTCATCAGGATTGATTAAACGTTTGCATACAGATGATTTTGCAATACCGGATTTCATCTTATCTGGGAGTGTATCCAGAAAATCAGAATACTGGGCAAGAAAACGCGGATATATCCGCAGTTTCACCCCGGTTTTTCGGCATATAAAAGTAGCAAGAGTCTTTTTCGGATCTTTGAGAATATAGGAGACAGTATAACCGCTTTTAGCCTCTTTTATATCGCAGATGCAGCCACTTTTTAAGAGATATACATTGATTTCAGAGGCAAAAAGTCTGCTTTCTTCATCAATACTTTCCAGAAATTCATTAAACTTGTGTTCACTCATCATTTTTCCTCATAATGCGCAGCAGGCCTGCAGGCTTGCTGCCCTGCCATATTACTGCGCTGAATCAGATTTTTTTGTTACTGGTATCCAGACTTCAAATTGTGCGTTGCCGGGATCTGGAGTCAGATAGACTTCAATATCAGGCCCGTTAGCATATTCATAACCTGAGGCGGGAAGCCACTCTGTGACGATACGCTGCTCCAGCTCCTGAATTGCCTGAGGGCAGACGCCGCTCCCTGGAAAAATGGCCCATGTGAAGGCAGGGACTACATACTCTTCCAGATTGTCAGAAACGGGTTTTGTACTTGAAGCAGCTAGATAATATCTCCACTGTTCCAAATCATCGCAGGCGCTGACTCCCAGAATTCCCATAGGCTGGCTGTCCATCATCTGGACAAGCAGGGGGATTGTGCCATCAACAGCGGCTTTTTGCCACATCTGAGGTACTACAGCAAAATTTTTTTCAATGTCCTGTTCAAGCGGCTGGCTGACGCCCACAATACGAAATGCTTCTTTTTTTTCAATTCTGTAATTCAATTCTTCCACTCCTTTTATTGTGATTTTAAAACTGAGGGGTGGATAAGACTTCATGGATACACCGCCTTTCTTTACAAGTGAGGGAGCTATCCCATGTACACTCTGAAAAGCGCGGTTGAAGGCTGTGGGGGATGAATACCCATATTTAAGGGCAATATCTATGACTTTGTCATCTGCGGCCTGTAAGTCAACTGCGGCCAGGGACATACGCCTGCGGCGTATATACTCTGAAAGAGGGACATTTGCCATGTATGCAAACATGCGCTGAAAATGATAAGAAGAGCAGCAGGCCACCTTTGCCAGCTGTTCATAATCAATTTCCTCAGTAATATGTTCCTCGATATAATTTATTGCTTTATTAAGACGTTCTATCCATTCCATTTTATCTGCTCCTTGTGATGTATTTTATCTTAACTTATATTCTCATTATCCACCTCTCTTTTTATGCACAAAAAAGAGAGATGAAAGACCAGAATAATAACCTGCACATTTTATTATAGAGCAACAAGAAGCATTGTACAACCTCTCCCAATATTTGGTCTTTTATCCGAAATATTATTA
Organism: Murimonas intestini; assembly: GCA_003148945.1. GTDB lineage: Bacteria > Bacillota > Clostridia > Lachnospirales > Lachnospiraceae > Murimonas > Murimonas intestini. The sequence continues at coordinate 8,773 of QGGY01000010.1, forward strand.
GTTTTTGTCAGATATAATATTTATAAAAAAATCTTGCATTTATAAGTACATGGTGATAATATATATGTGTACATCTTAATTCTATGTGTGATGTGACGTCACATATCTGAAATCTAAATTTTCCAATAAAATGAAACCAACTACATAGAAGAATATGTCAAGTGCCAGGCGGGACGTCTTATTTTTGTACCCGAAATTATCGCTTAGACGGTAAGATATGATAAGTAGCCTGTTCCCGCCATTAAATAATAACAAATTGAAGGAGTCATTATGCAAAAAAAGAAAAAATGGATAAAATTAATGATCGTTTTTTGTATGGCAGTTTTTTTCAGCATACTGTGGCTGCCGCCATGGATGGATGATACTGTTATAACAGCCGTCCGGGAGAAGAATATTTCACCGGAAGAAGCAGCTTCACAAGCGGAAAATTTTACCGGGGATAATAGTAATACTGCCGTAAGGAAGAAAATCCAGCCGGCAACAAAGAATATTCAGCAGAAGGAAGCTGAGCAGTCCCATACGGGGAAATTACTGCAGACAGTGGCGGAATCCATGGCAGATAATGTGCAGCAGCAGGATATTCTGTTTTTGACAGGAGAAATACTGGAGACGGAGATGAAGCTGTCCCAGGGAGGTACAGAAGGCCGAGTCCAGACAGAGACAGTCAGCCAGTCCCCGCCGGAGCAGGCAGATCAGCCTCATGGAGGTACAGAAGGCCAATCCCAGCCGGAGCAGGAAGACCATTCCCAGGGAGGTACAGAAGGCCAGCTCCAACAGGAGCAAGCAGACCATCCCCGGCCGGAACAAGAAAATCAGCCCCAGGAAGACACAGAAGGCCAGCCCCGGCCAGAGCCAGAGACACAAACCCAGCCGGGAGCAGAAAATCAGCCTCAGCCAGAATCAGCTGTGCAGGATCAGCCAGAGCAGGAAGAAGAGAATATTACTGAAGACAGCCAGACAGAAGCAGATCCTCAGGCCGATGAGAAGCCGGATCAGAATATGGAAGAAACGGAGCCTGAGACAAGTGATGAAGTAAAAGTCATTGGAGGCGGACTTGGAAAAGAGGAGGTAATTCCCGGAGGTTCATACACAAAGCGCAGTCTTATGAGGTCAAACGGCAGCATAGTGGTGCTGGATGGAGGAGATTATAGCAGCAGCGGTCTGAAACAGCACCTGAAATATATTAAAAGCGATGAGAGCGATCCTGACAGCGGAACGGGAAAGTGGCGGATGGTTTACTGTCTGGATGATACCTTGCCCACACCCAACGGAGAGATATCCTGGGATACTGCCGGGAGAATGAGAAAAGAGATCGTTTATTGTACAGCTTACGGTGTGCGTTATTGGGGAGAGGAGGCGGCATGGCCGGCTTACCGCACAGGTCTTGGATGGAAGGCAGATTATGTGGCTACCAGCTATGCTATCCATATTTTCAACGGAGAATACACACTGGAGGAAATAAAGGAGAAGGCAGAAGGAGGCATGTATACTGCAATTGAACGTATGGTTACTGCGGCCCGGAAGGACTCAAATTATTCGGAATTTGACAGTGCGGAAATGAGAGAATTTAAGCCGTCAGGACTTAGCTACAGCATAAATCCGGAGACACAGGGGGAGTGGACGCCCTGTGTGGAAAATGGAACAGAAGGCTACCGTACAAAGCAGCTGTATATCCCAACTACAGGTGAAGCAAGAAATGTCAGCAGTGTGAATATAGAATTTGCAGGAGAATCACATGGGGCAAGTATCGTCAAGGCTGCCAATGACAGCCTGCAGGTAGGGGCAGATTCAAATGCTGCTGCATTTTACTTATTTATGCCCAAAGATGCATATCTCCGGGAGGCAGCGAGCGGAGGATGCACCATAAATGTGCAGGTTAGCGGAAAGCAGGCAGTTTATTACAGTAACTGGGTGTATGATCCGCCTGTTGAAGGATTTCAGCGGGTAACATTTCTGGAAGCCAGTTATGGCGGGGCGCAGGTAATTGGTAATGCAGGAGCAGATATTCCTGTTTTATCAGGCAGGGTCCAGGTAAATAAAACTGACAGAGATACAGGGGGAGGTATTTCAGATGCTGAATTCATCTTGTATGAATGGAGCAATTCCAGGCAGGAATGGAAGCAGCACAGTGTTTTATCATACATAAACCAGAGCGGAAAATATATTTCGGATACACTTACCGGTACTGCGGATAATGCGGGCAGATTTAAGGTGGAGGAGTCTAAATCCGGAAGAGGCTATCTAAATGAGCATTGGAGCCAGGAATTTAATCTTTCAGACAGTGTTGAGGGATTTGTAAGCTTTAATGTGACAAATCAGCACTACAAAGGGAATCTGATAATATCAAAAAAGGACAGCAGGACAGGGGGAAGTCTTGAAGGGGCTGTATTTACACTATCGGAGTGGAATAACGGACAGGGAAAATTTGCAGAAATTGGAACACTCCTGTATGACGGAGAAAAGAAAGTATATACAGCAGAAGGGATACACTATAAGGCGTCTAACGGAGGACGGTTTAAAGTAGAAGAGACAGGTGCTCCCAGGGGGTATAAGAATGATCGATGGTCTGCAGAATTCTTCCTGGATCTGTCATCAGAAAATGCCTCCCAGGATTTTTCATATGAGGTGAAGAATGATATATATGAGGGAAGCATTTATATATCGAAAAAAGACAGTGAGACAGGCGGGCTGCTTCAGGGGGCTGTATTTACTGTGTATGAATGGAACAGCAGCTTTGGCAGATATGATGCTCTGGGAAGCCTGGAGTATGATCGGGACAGTGGGTATTATAAAAAAGAAGGAATTCTTTATAAAAGTTCAAATGAGGGTAAATTTAAAGTTGAAGAGACCAGCCCTCCAAAAGGATACGTAAAAAGCAGCTGGGCTGCAGAATTTTCTCTGGATCTGTCATCGGGAACATCTTCCCAGAAATTTTCCTACAATGTAAAAAATGAAGTGTATAAGGGCAGCATTGTCATAGAAAAAACAGACAGTGAGGACGGAACAGATTTGACTGGAGCGGAGTTTACCTTATACGAATGGAATAAAGAAAAAAACTCTTATGAGAAATATGGACTCCTTGAATATGACGCCGCTGCTAAGAGATATAAAAAGCTGGGGATGAGATGGACTGCGTCTAACGAAGGCAGATTTAAAGCAGTAGAGACAAAGGCTCCCAAGGGGTATGTAAATGGGGGATGGAATCAGGAATTTACTATTTCTGTCACGGGAAATACTGTCACCCAGACATTTTCCTATAAAGTGGAGAACGTCAGGCAGAAAGGAATTATCCGTTTACAGAAAAAGGATGGTGAATCTGATGGCGCTGCTCAGGGACAGGCTTCTTTAGAAGGGGCAATTTATCAAATATATAAAAAAGACAGCTACACGGCGGGCGATCATGAAGGTTCTGCATCCTATGCAGGAAAAATCATAACGGATAAAGTAGGACGCGGCAGTTCAGAGGAACTTGAGCTGGGAGACTATTACGTGATAGAAAAAACAGCATCGGAAGGCTTTCTTGTAGACGGACATGCATATACAGTACAGCTGAAAGAGCAGAATCAGAGTGAGAGGGTGTTTTATGCAGATCTGGGTGTAGCTGAACAGATAATAAGAGGTGATATTCTGATCTATAAATTCGGGGAGGCACAGGATCAGGAGCAGGAGATACAGAAGCCTCTGGAAGGCATAGAATTTAAAATCACTTCCCAGTCTACAGGCAGATCAGTGACGATCAGGACAGACAAGTGGGGAAAAGCAGAGACGAAGGGAACAGATGGAAAGGGTGCCCTGGTTTATGACACATATCTTATAGAAGAGATGAATACACCTGAGGGCTTTAAGGCCATTGAACCTTTTAAGGTAAAAGTGGAGGAAGAGAACAGGCTGTATACTTATGTTATTGAAAATAAAAGAATTCTGGGAGCTGTCCAGATTGTGAAAAAAGACATGGAATCTGGAAGGATCATCCCTGTTGCAGGGGCGGAATTCAAGATATTTGATTCCGAAGGAAAGCAGGTTGTAATGAAGCTGCATTATCCTAATGAACAGGTTCTGGATACATTTGTGACGGATGAGAACGGCCAGGTACTCCTTCCTGAAAAACTGACGGCCGGAAAATATACTCTGGCAGAGATCAATGCACCAGAAGGATATCTGCTGAACGGAGAGGAAATATCATTTCTTGTTGAAGAAGGAGGGCTGTATGAGAAGCCCATCACCGTTGCTTTCTTTGATATGCCGGCAAAGGGACGGATAGTGATAAACAAGACAGGGAAAAATACAGGTTTTCCCATCGAAGGAGTGACATTTAACATCTATGCAGCAGAGGATATCTTTACGCCGGACGGAACACTGAGACTTTCCAAAGGGATTTTGGCAGATACCATGATTACAGATGAGAAAGGACGTGCTTTTGGAAAAGAACTGTATCTGGGCACATATGAAATTGTGGAGACGCAGTCTGCGGAAGGCTATCTGCCCTGTGATGACCCCCATGAGGTGAAGCTGGAGTATACCGGACAGGAGATGGAAGTGACCCAGAGTAACGTACAGATTCAAAATGAGGAGATAGATGCCCGCGTAAAAATTGCCAAGCTTGCTGACAGGACAGAGGGAGCCAGTCTGAAGGATGGAAGATATGAGGGGAATAAAGAGGCCGGAACATATCAGGGTGCGGAGACTGTGAATTATACAATTACAATTACGAATTCAGGAAATATCAGTGTATCAGACCTGGAAATAGAAGATGAGCCAAGTGATGAGCTACTTCCTTATATAGAGGAGGAGAGTGCCGGATTTGCAGTCAGAAAAGGACAGGTTTTATATACAAAAGGAGGAGACAAGGTTGTGGTAAGACATGTGGAAAAAAATAAAATATCAATAGACAGGCTGGAGCCGGGGGACAGTGTGGAGGTCCACTTTGTCTTCAGGCTGAAGGATGAGACAGATAAACGGCAGGAGCTTGACAACCTTTCCAGAGTATTTGGAAAATATGATGATCACGGGGTGGAAAAGCAGGTTCCCGAGGATGAGGACGACTGGGATAATGACAAAATAAATCTGGATATACCTGAAACGGAACCAGAGACAGAGCCTGAAACTGAGACAGCGACGGAGACGGAAACGGAACCGGCAACAGAAACAGAGCAGGAGACGGAACCTATAACAGAGCCAGTGACAGAGCCAGAGCCGGAAACTGAAATGGAATCCGAACAAGAGCCGGAGACGGAACAGGAAACCAGACAGACAACAGAACAAGAGACAGAACCCAAGCCGGAGACAGAACCCGGGCCAGAGACAGAACCGGAGACTCAGCCCCTCACAGAGCCGCAGACAAGGCCGGAGCCGCAGGAGACAGAGACAAAGGTGCAGTCAACAGAATCAGAGACAGATCCCCCCGCAGCAGAGAGCGAGAAGGAGACGGAAAAGAAGGAGACAGAAATGCCGCCCGGAACGCCGCCAAAAACAGGAGGAACTATATCATCACCTGTAAAGACAAATGATTCTGCAGCAGGCCAGGCATTAAAAATGATATTTCTGCTTAGTATATCCTTAGCAGGCATCTGCTTTATTTTGTGGAGGAGACTGCAGAAGAAACGGGAAAGAAAACGCAGGAAACAGTAGACGCTATTAGCAGCAGCTATTATCTTATACAAAAAGAGGACTCCTCCAGATCAGGCAGATGGAGAAGTCCTCGCTGAGATAAGTTCAGGCCCTGTTCTTTTCGTAGATATAGTTCAGTCCCTTTAAAAGAAGGGCATCATCAAGAATGATTTCTGCCTCGCACAGGGGGACGATTGTTTTTGCAAGTCCTCCGGTGGCAACGACAGTGGCCTTCTGCCCCAGATCCTTCTGGATCCTTGAGACCATGCCGTCGATACAGGCGGCATTACCATGGACTATTCCGCTTTTCATACAGTCTATGGTGTTGGTGCCAATAAGCTTTTTGGGCGGTTCGAGGCTTATTTTAGGAAGCTGTGAAGTGCGCTGTGTAAGTGTATCCGAGGATACACGGATACCGGGCATTATCATGCCTCCTATGTAATTTTTATTTTTATCAACGATAGAGATCGTGGTGGCAGTACCCATATCGATAATGATAAGAGGTACAGGATATTCATGGATTCCGGCCACTGCATTGGCGACAAGGTCACTGCCTAACTGAGCAGGATTGTCCATCAGTATATTAAGTCCCGTCTTTACTCCGGGTCCGATGATCATTACTTTCTTACCGGTTATTTTAATGACAGAATCCCGGATAATGTTTGTAATAGGAGGGACAACAGATGAAATGATGGAACCGTTTAACTCTTCAGGATTAATATGGTAGAGTTCCAGAACATTTTTAAAGCTGATTGCATATTCCAGCTCTGTTTTTGTCGCGTCGGTAGACAGACGTTCAACGAAAAGCGTTTTTTCATTGCTGATACATCCTATTACTATATTAGTGTTTCCAATGTCAATTGCCAGAATCATATTATTTTCCTCCAGATTTATATACGGGCAGCAGATCAGTGCACAGCGTATTTTGTTTTTAATAATATACGGCCGATCAGCGCAGTGAGGACAGCGGCTACAATTGCTTCAGGTACGCCGTTGATTCCGATGATGGTAAGAATAAAAGAATAGACTGCACCGGAGGCCACATTGTTCGCAGATGCATATGCATCCTTAAAAAATATGAAGATGAGATTCATAACGAGCAGCGTATTTGTTAATGCTCCGGCCAGGCCGGCAGCTCCAAGTGCTGCAGTCATCTGAGACTTGCCGTCTTTCAATATTCTGCGGAGGCCGTGATATACATAGTATGGCACCACTCCTACTAAAATTCGCGGGATAAAACAGATGATTATGCTTCCTACTCCGCCATGTATTTCTCCCAATTCATAAAACGGTGAGAATACGAATGATGTTGCGGTAGGGTTTATAGTGTTGTTGATCAGACTTGTCAGGCCGAATATGAAACCAAGTACGGCTCCCTGTTTCGGTCCCAGCATGAGACAGCCTATGATGACAGGTATGTGGATAATCGTCGCCCTGGTAAAGCCCAGAGGGATATACCCCAAGAATGGTGTGAAGGCCAGGATGATGATCAGTGCTGCGAAAAGTGCAACCTGTACCATGCCCAGAGTCTTCGGTTTTTGGACACTTGCTTTTGCGTTATTCATTTTTTTCCTCCTTGTTATTATTCCCTTATGGGATACAATACAATTACGGGGCTAGTATAGCACAAAGTACTTCTCAAGACAAGATTTGTATGTTAAAATGTCCATAGTTTGAATAGTGTTATAAGAAAGGATGCGTAGAGATGTTACAAGGAAAAACGGTTATTCTGGGAGTGTCCGGGAGTATCGCCGCTTATAAGACAGCAAATCTTGCCAGCATGCTGGTGAAGTTAAAATGTGATGTTCATGTCATTATGACAAAAAACGCCACTAATTTTATACACCCTATTACATTTGAGACTCTTACCGGAAATAAATGTCTCGTTGACACCTTTGACAGGAATTTTCAGTACAGTGTAGAGCATGTGGCCCTGGCTAAGAGGGCCGATGTAGTTATGATAGCGCCTGCCACTGCAAATGTCATTGCAAAGCTGACATATGGGCTTGCAGATGATATGCTTACAACAACAGTGCTGGCATGTACGTGCAAGAAAATCGTAGCTCCTGCTATGAATACAAGGATGTACCAGAATAAGATCGTACAGGAAAATTTAAAGAAGCTGGCAAGCAATGATTTCGAGGTGATAGCTCCTGCTGTGGGAATGCTGGCCTGCAAAGATATCGGGGAGGGGAAACTGCCTGATGAAAAGCTTCTGCTGGAATATATATTAAAAGAGATATCATGTGAAAAGGACATGGAAGGGATGAAGGTCCTGGTAACGGCCGGGCCCACTATGGAGGCCGTAGATCCGGTGCGGTATATCACGAATCATTCGACAGGAAAAATGGGATATGCCATAGCAAGGGTATGCATGCTCAGGGGAGCAGACGTGACCCTTATCACAGGGCACACAACCATACCCAAGCCGTCATTTGTAAATATAATCGAGGTGACTAGCGCCAGGGAAATGTATGAGACTGTGAGGGAGCATTATGGGGACAAGCAGATCATTGTAAAGGCTGCTGCAGTGGCAGATTACAGACCTCAATCCATCAGTACTGAAAAAGTAAAAAAGACAGACGGCAATATGGTTCTGGAACTGGAAAAGACGGATGATATCCTGAAGTTTCTGGGAGAAAACAGAGTAAAAGGCCAGTTCCTCTGCGGATTTTCCATGGAGACCCAGAATATGCTTGAAAATTCAAGGGCCAAGCTTCGCAAAAAGAATCTGGATATGATAGTGGCAAATAATCTCAGGCAGGAAGGCGCTGGCTTTGGGACGGATACAAATATTGTGACGATCATAACAGAGAAAGAAGAGATCAGTCTGGACAAGATGAGCAAAGAAGAAGCGGCCGGGCGCATCATGGATGAGATCCTTCGTCTTATGCAGGAGGGAACATATGCAGGAGTATGAGGCAGTCTGGGAAATTTTTAATCAATGTGCAAACAATCAGATGAGGGATGTTTTTATCGATGAGGTAAAGACAGATGATCCGGAATTATTTATAAAAGACAAGTTTAAGGGCAGAGATGTAAGCTATGAGAAAACTGTTTTGGAAGACGGAACAGTTATATTTGATATACTTGCCTCGGGCCTTAAACAGAAATATACGTTTACAAGGATATAAAGGCTGCGGATGCATGCATATGCGTGTGTCCGCTTTGCCATATGCATAAGGAGATTAAAATGGACGAGATAATGAAGTGCTACAGGGAACAGAACGTGAGTGAAGCCCTGCTTCTTAAAATAGAGCGTTTCAGGGAAAAATACCCGGTGCCGGAAGGGCTCAGAGACAGACTGGTAAAGCCTGAGCTTCCATTCTATGGAAGAGAAATTCTGGAGATGGCGGCTACGGCTCTGCTGGAAGGCGAGAATATACTGCTTTCGGGCACGAAGGCTACAGGAAAAAATATATTGGCTGAGAATCTGGCCTGGCTGTTCGGACGGCCTTCTTATAATGTATCATTTCATGTGAATACGGACAGCAGTACCCTGATCGGAACAGATACATTCCGCAATAATGAAGTCCAGCTTCGGACAGGCCCGGTGTATGAGAGCGCTGTCGGCGGAGGTTTCTGTATTTTTGATGAAGTTAATATGGCGAAAAATGAAGCTGTCTCAGTTCTGCATGCCACACTTGATTACCGCAGGATGATAGATGTGCCGGGATATGATAAGATCAGGCTCCATGAAGCCGCCAGATTTATAGGGACTATGAATTACGGGTATGCGGGAACAAAGGAATTAAACGAAGCACTTGTCTCCAGATTTATGGTGATCGATATGCCGGAAATGACAGAAGATACCCTGCAGAGGATCATGTACGGCATGTTCCCGGATGCTAAAAAGGCGGGAATGGAGCAGCTTCTTGGAGTATTTCTGGATCTGCAGCTGAAGGCCTCCAACAATGAGATTTCAACAAGGCCGCTGGATCTGAGAGGACTGATCGGGGCCGCAAAAACAATCAGGGCAGGTCTCTCACCGCTGCTGGCAGTCAGGATGGGAATGGTGAATAAGAGTTTTGACGTATTTGAGCGTGAGCTGATTGAAGATGTGGTGATGACCAGGATACCGGAAAGCATGGGCAGCAGTGAAGTCTTTTGACGGAAAGGTACCTTCAGATGATGGAAATAAATGAAGACGTATTTGATGAGAAGCGTCTGGAGATAGAAAACAGAATAAAGAATCTGGTATGGACAGTCAGCAAAGACTACTGCCTGGAGGCAAAACCGGATGCGGATGCCTTCATGAGATCAAAGGACGCCGCATTCTACGATGCTATTAAGCAGGGAGCCTTTGCGTACTATTATGACAAGGAAGAGTTCTCCATGTATATTGTAAAGAAAATATACTGTGAGGCGGATGAACAGGCGCTGATGAATCTGGCCCAGATGGCCATTGATATGGCTGTCCATCTGAAGATTACGGAAGAGAGGCCGGGGGTAGAACAGATAAGGCGGCGGGCGTTTGAAGATGTCCTGGACCAGGATTTCCACAAACTCGTCTCATCACTTCCTGGAAAAGTGAAGGCTGCGCTGATGAGAGGAAGCCTGACAGGAGACTGGAGCAGTGAGCGGCGGATCAGCTGGGCAGTGGATAAGATAAGAAGCCTGGAGAATGCCGGGGACACCATGCAGATAATAGAGACAGTGGACGAACTCTATAACAGCCTGATCGACAGGGAGTTTGAAAAGAAGCACGGCACACTTGAGCATGTTCTGGCAGTGACCATGGAGGAACTTGCAGGATATGACTGGAATGATTTTATGGAAGAGGAGGCGGCGGAGGACTTCCTGGAGCAGTACCTGGAACAGATCTCCAACAGGATGACTGCCACGGGAGAGGAGGACCCGGAGGAGCAGCAGAAAAGAAAAAGACGAGCTTCCACAGTCATATTAAATAAAGAAGATATAGATAAAATGTACAGCTATATGGAGCTGAATTTTGGAAAGTCGTATCTCTCTGAAGCAGACCAGAAAAAGGCGGACAGAAAGCTGTGCAGAGGAGCACATGCGGACTGCAGCCTTTATTATACAGAAGGGATCCTGAAAAATCCTGTAAAGGTCAATGCCCAGTATGTAAATGCAAAAAAGCAGGCAGACAGAAACAGGCTGCTTTATCATAACAGCAGGCAGGTGACAAAGAGAAATATAGAGATAATGACAAATGAACTCAGGCACTCGCTGATACAGCGCAGCGAGATTGAAACTATATCCTCAGATTACGGGCAGCTGGTCCCAAGCCGCCTGTGGAAGGCGGGCAGGTGTGAGCCCCGGAAGCTTTTTGAGAAGCTTAACAAGAAGGATAATTCTGATTTTGTGGTTGAGATCCTGATGGATGCCAGCGGTTCTCAGAGGGGAAGGCAGAGCCAGGTGGCGCTTCAGGGATATATCATAAGCGCAGCGCTGTGCAATGTACAGATACCGCACAGGGTCATGGGCTTTTGTACCTTCTGGGACTATACAGTCATGCAGCTGTTCAGGGATTATGATGACCCCAGGGAAGCATCCGGGCGTATATTTGAATACAATACCACAGCTAATAACAGGGACGGGCTGGCGATCAGGGCATCAGGGGATTCCCTCCTGGAGCGCCCCGAGGAGAATAAGATCCTGATCGTGCTCAGTGACGGACGGCCAAATGATGTGATCGTCAACAGGCCGGGCAGCAGAAATCCCAGGACATACAGCGGGGAATATGCAGTAAGTGACACGGCTTTTGAGGTGCGCAGGCTCAGGAAAGAGGGGATCTTTGTACTTGGAGTTTTTGCTGGCAGGGAGAAAGACCTGGCGGCAGAAAAAAGGATATTTGGCAGAGATTTTGCCTATATCAGACAGATCGGCAATTTTTCAAATGTTGTTGGATTATATCTGAAAAAGCTGTTAGAATGGGAGTGATAACAGCGGCAGGGAATGGTTGGAAAAGGAAGCAGCAGAAGGAGAGGTTTTGTATATGAAGATTTCTAAGGTTCTGAAATGGTCAGCAATCGCGGGCGCATCATTGCTGGGAGGCGGTGCATACGCTTTCTTTTGGCGTTTTATATCAAGGCCGCGGCCGGCATATGCCGAAGACAGCCTGAAGCGTGACAAGGACGGGGAGCGATTTATAAAAATTGTAAAAGAGGAGAAGGCATGGCTGAAAAACCAGAAGCCGGAGCATGTCTCCATACAGTCATTTGACGGTCTTACCCTGCGCGGGATTTTTCTTCCGGCAGAAGGCAAGTCTGAAAAGGTAATACTGGGAGTACACGGCATAACCTCGTGCAGCAGTAATGAATATGCTGTTATTGCCAGGTTTTTTCATGAGCAGGGTTATCATTTCCTGATGGTGGATGACAGGGCTCATGGGGAAAGTGACGGGAAATATGCAGGATTCGGATGTCTTGACAGAGAAGACTGCTACAGGTGGGTACGTTATCTGGATGACAGGTTTAACGGCAAATGCAGTATCTTCCTGCACGGTGTCTCAATGGGAGCAGCTACAGTGCTCATGACATCATCCATGAACCTGACTCCCAATGTAAAGGGGATTATAGCTGACTGTGGTTATACCTCCCCCATGGAAGAATTTCAATATTGCTTTAAGCGTGAGTTAGGTATTAAAGGGACGGCCGTGCTCAAACTGTCCAGTATCATATGCAGATTAATTGCAGGATATGGCTATTCAGATTTTTCCACATTAGAGGAAGTGAAAAAGACAAAAATCCCCATCTTTATCATTCATGGCAAAGAAGATGATTTTGTTCCTACTGTAATGGGACGGCAGATTTATGATGCCTGTGTTTCTGAGAAAAGATTATGGTTGGTAGATGGGGCGGCACATGCCAGAAGCTACTATGTAGCCAGAGAGGAGTATGAAGAAAAGATGCTTGATTTTATGGAAGAGCATCTTTGAGGCGGATTAAAAAGCAGAAAATGGACGAGAATATAAAAGAAAAAATAAGAGAGAGAATAGTAAAACGTCTTGCTAAAATATCTAACAGGCTGAGTAAGATGCAGATCATTGCACTGGGATTCTTAATTGTCATCATGTCAGGCACTTTGCTCCTGATGCTGCCGGTGGCCAGCAGAAGCGGGGAATGTACGGGATTTCTGGACGCTCTGTTTACGGCGGTTTCCGCCACCTGTGTTACCGGGTTGGTGGTAGTTGATACCTGGGTACACTGGAGCCTGTTTGGACAGATAGTCATTCTGGTCATGATACAGATCGGAGGACTGGGATTTATGACAGTTTCAGTGCTTTTTGCACTGATGATGCACAGGAAGATAGGCCTCAAGGAGAGAAGCCTTATCTCCGAAAGTGTAAATGCGATACAGCTGGGTGGGATTGTGGGACTGGTAAGAAAGATCCTGATAGGGACGCTCATAGTGGAAGGCACAGGGGCAATCCTGCTGTCTGTCCGCTTCTGCGGCCAGCTTGGCCTGGCGAGAGGCATTTACTACGGGATCTTCCACTCTATCTCAGCATTTTGTAATGCGGGTTTTGATCTTATGGGGTATCAGGGGGAGTATTCCTCCATGGTCAATTACTCCGGGGACTGGCTGGTAAATATCACACTGATCTCTCTGATCGTAATCGGCGGGATTGGTTTTATCGTCTGGGATGATATTACGAAAAAGAAATGGCATTTCAAACAGTACAGGGTACATTCGAAGATAGTTCTTATAACAACTGCAGTGCTGCTGTTTGGAGGAGCGTTTTTATTCTATCTCTTTGAGAAAGATAATATACTGGCAGGCATGGGACCAGGGGAAACATTTTTAAGTTCCATGTTTGCATCCACGACAACCAGGACGGCGGGCTTTAACACAACGGACATAGCTGCCTACACAGATGCGGGCAAGCTCCTTTCAACGATTCTGATGTTTATAGGAGGAAGCCCGGGGTCTACAGCCGGAGGAATCAAGACAACAACCTTTGTGATATTTCTTTTGTACATGAGGTCAAACATGTTAAAGACAAAGGGTGTGAATATATTCCACAGAAGGATACATGAAGATTCAGTTAAAAAGGCAAGTGCGGTAGTCTGCACAAACCTGCTGCTGGCTCTGAGTGTCACGCTGCTGATATGCGGAACACAGGGGATGGGACTCTCAGATGTGCTGCTGGAATCGGTGTCAGCTATGAGTACAGTCGGGATGTCATCAGGCATCACAAGAGGATTTACAGCAGTGTCAAAAATAGGGATCATGATACTGATGTACTGCGGCAGGGTGGGAAGCCTGTCATTTGCCCTCTCCTTTACTGACAAAAGGAAGACTTCCCCTGTGGAGTACCCGGAGGAAAAAATACTTATTGGCTGAGCCAGAAGCTGAAAGGGGATTTATTTTTGGAGATAAAAGTTAACAATAAAAAGACGGTAATGTTTATTATCGCATTTGCTATCCTGCTCTACTGGAGCCTGAACCACTTTCCGGTCATCCTGGATGGAGTATCGATCACTGTGGGCGTCCTGTCCCCATTTTTGCTGGGGGCTGCGATTGCATTTATTTTAAACGTGCCCATGCGTTTTTTTGAACGCCAGCTGTCCAGATTCTTAAAGGACAAAAAGAAAGTAGTAAGGGCAGCCAGCATTCTGCTTTCTCTGCTCCTGGCAGGCGGGATCATCATCTTTGTCCTGCTGACCGTGATACCTGAACTGGTAGATACCATCGTGGCGCTGAATAACGGGATCCCGGCATTTCTGGAAAAAATGGATACCTGGATACGCGGGGTTACGAAATCTTATCCTGAAGTTACCCAGTATCTGAGCACTGTAGAGATAAACTGGAGCAATGTGACTGATCTTGCAGTAAACTTCCTGAAAAACGGAGTTACGGATATACTCTCCTCTACCTGGGGGATTGCAACCTCAGTAGTGGGAGTCCTGACAAATCTGTGTATTGGCATTATCTTTTCGATTTATATACTGGCGCAGAAAGAGAAGCTGGGATTCCAGTTCCGCAAACTCATATATGCATATATTCCTTCTGCAAAGGCAGACAGGTTCTTTGCTATAGGCCGGCTTTCCCACAGGACTTTTTCAGGCTTTATATCAGGGCAGTGCATGGAAGCGATTATATTTGGGCTGCTGTGTTACGGAGGGATGCTGCTGTGCCGTTTTCCGTATTCTATGAGCGTATCTGTGCTGATTGGTTTTACAACTCTGATTCCGGTACTGGGGGCATTTCTTGGTACGGCGCTTGGGGCCCTGCTCATTTTTGTTACAAGTCCGCTGCAGGCATTCTGGTTCGTGGTAATGATCATTGTTCTGCAGCAGATAGATGAAAATCTGATTTACCCCAGAGTTGTGGGGAATTCAGTGGGTCTGGCAAGTATTTGGGTCATTGTGGCGGTAACAGTGGGCGGCAGTCTGATGGGAGTGCTTGGAATGCTGATCTTTGTCCCTCTGGCCAGTGTGCTTTATGCACTGCTGAGAGACAGTGTCAATGGGCACTTGTCAAAAAAACAGCTGTCGGATTCCAGAATAGAAGGTCCGCCAGAGGAAACGGCGTCCAGACACCGGAATTTTGTGAAAAAGCCTAAGGCCGCACAGGGTAAGAAAAAGCAGTAAGGCCTGTAAACAGTGACTTGTAAAAAGCCGCCGATTGATGTATTATTTCAAACAGAGACTGATGCGCCGGATGAATGAGTTAAAGACGGTGCACGATAACAGAAAAGTATTTTGGAGGAAGAAACATGTCAGAAAAAGAATGTAACAACACAAGCTGCAGTAAAGAGAGCTGCGAGGGATGTCCGAGCAGACAGCCCAAAAGTTTCCTTGTAGAGCCTAATATCTATACGGAAATCAAGCATGTAATCGGAGTAGTCAGCGGCAAAGGCGGCGTGGGCAAGTCCATGGTCACTGCCTCAGTGGCCAATCTCCTGGCAGAGAGAGGGTACAGGGTCGGTATCCTAGACGCTGATATCACAGGCCCCTCTATCCCGAAAATGTACGGGATACATGGACCGGCCCAGGCGGATGAGGAAGGAATACTTCCTATGCTGGCAGAAAATGATATAAAGATCATGTCCATCAATCTGCTTATGCCGGACGAGGAGGCGCCGGTGATCTGGAGAGGCCCTGTTATTTCCAACATGGTAAAACAGTTCTGGACAGATGTTATCTGGGGCGAGCTGGATTATCTTCTTGTGGACATGCCTCCGGGAACAGGCGATGTGCCGCTCACTGTATTCCAGTCCCTGCCGGTAGAAGGTATCCTTATCGTATCCTCACCGCAGGATCTTGTCAAAATGATCGTTAAGAAAGCATATAACATGGCAAAGCAGATGAATGTGGAAGTGCTGGGTATTGTAGAGAACTACAGCTACCTGAAATGTCCGGACTGCGGAAAAGTAATGAATGTATTTGGTGAGAGCCATATTGATGAGATCGCTGAAGAACTGGGTACGGAAGTGCTTGGCAAGCTTCCTATAGAGCCGCAGCTGGCCGCCATGGCAGATGAGGGCCGCTTTGCCGAAGTTAAGAGCACATATCTCGATAATGCGCTGCAGAAGCTTTGTAAATTATAAGGAAAGATAATATTCAGAGGGATTGTGTAACTGTTCAGTACCTTTACAGTTACGCGGGATTACAGATGAGGAGGAATTTAAGAAATGGAGAGTAGAAGAATTATTCAGGTAGAGGAAAAAGTGCCGTTTAAGCTGCTTTTTCCCCTGTCAGTGCAGCACATGTTTGCAATGTTCGGAGCTACGGTTCTGGTACCCTTTCTTTTTGGAATAAATCCGGCTATCGTACTTTTTATGAACGGCCTGGGAACATTACTTTTTATCCTGATAACGAAGGGTAAAGCCCCAGCGTATCTGGGGTCAAGCTTTGCATTTTTGGCGCCTGCGGGGATAGTCATAAGTGAGATGGGATATCAGTATGCGCTCGGCGGTTTTGTTGCAGTGGGATTTTTAGGATGTATACTGGCTGGAGTTATCTATAAATTTGGTTCAGACTGGATTGATGTGGTACTTCCACCGGCTGCCATGGGACCTGTAGTTGCCCTGATCGGACTGGAATTATCGGGCTCAGCGGCCAGCAATGCGGGGATGCTGGATGAAAATATCAGCTCCCAGAATGTTATAGTATTTCTTGTAACGCTTGGAGTCGCTGTATTTGGCTCTGTTGTGTTCAGAAAGTTTTTGTCAGTCATCCCAATTCTGATCGCGGTGATTGCAGGGTATGTGGCAGCTATCTGCTGCGGGATCGTAGACTTTACGGAAGTGGCAGCTGCGCCTATCCTGGCCCTGCCGAATTTCCAGACGCCAAAGTTCAGCGCCCAGGCGATCCTGATCATCCTTCCTGTTATACTTGTAATCACATCAGAGCATATTGGCCATCAGGTAGTTACAAGCAAGATAGTTGGCAGAGATCTTCTGAAGGATCCGGGGCTGCACCGCACATTATTTGGCGATAATTTTTCTACTATGCTGTCAGGCCTTATCGGATCAGTGCCTACAACCACATATGGTGAAAATATAGGTGTCATGGCTGTCACAAGGGTATACAGTGTCAGGGTGATCGGCGGAGCAGCAGTGCTCTCCATTATCTGTTCTTTTGTGGGCAAATTGTCCGCCCTGATCCAGACAATACCGGGACCTGTCATCGGCGGAATATCATTTCTGCTCTATGGAATGATCGGTGCATCAGGTATAAGGATACTGGTAGACTCCCAGGTAGATTACGGAAAATCAAAAAATCTGATCATGACATCCGTCATATTTGTTACAGGACTCTCCGGAATCACTGTAAAATTTGGAAATATACAGCTGACAGGTATGGTGCTGGCATGTGTTGTCGGCATGCTGCTTGGACTGATATTTTATCTGCTGGAGAAATTCCATCTGACAAACGATCAGGAATAGCAGGGGGGCAGTGATAGACAGGCTCTAGAATATCAACAAAATTGGTGAGGAATCCTCCGCCTCTATAGGTGGAGTGATGAATCGCCAAAAACAAGCTGAGCGGCAGTGTCGGAAAAATATCCCACATTGACATGAAGTCAAGACTTAAAAATACCGGCACACAGACTGTTTTTCCATGTACCGGTCGCTGATATCCCTGTCATTTTTGCAGTTTTTCTTCTGTAAATAGATAATGTTCTGCAAGCTTCAAAATCTTAGCAGCTGTCTCGATCTGCTGTGCAGTTATCTCTTTGGAAGCGATATAAAAGGTATCATAATCGCTTGCATGGCGTATTTCCTCTGCCTTTACAATCTTCCGCCCAAGTTCACGGGGAAAAATCTCAGACTGAACATAATCTAGGCGATGACGCACCACATCTATTTTGGTTCCAACATCCAGAGAATCAGGCTGCTTCATATAAAATCACCCCTTCTTTCTGTACATTGGTATAGAACGGATATGCTGTTACCCATTGCTTAAAATGCTGAAGATTTTTCACAACAGGCATCATCCAAATATCATTGTTTACATTAAATTCATATCCCAGTTCTGACAGAGCATCTGAATAAGCATCCATTTCTTCAGGAGACAAGTCCACTAATAACATGATATCTACATCTGAATCAGATGTATAATCACCTCTTGCATAGGAACCATATAAAATGGCGCTCTTAAGGTGTGCGCCGTAAATCTTTTGTACTTCTGATAAATACTGATTAAGCAGTATATAAATTGTCTGTGGCATACAACCGTTCCTCCTTTCTCATGATAGCTTAAGTATAATCCAAATCGCAAGATTTCGCAACCAGTGTACGTAGTACCGGTAATTACAAAGTGTTACTGTTTACACGCCACCATCCCGCGATAAGTAACAATAAAATCAGAGTTTGATCTATTATTTCACAAAACTCCTTGTTAAATTCGAACATATGTGCTAGAATAATAACAAACAAATGTTTGGAGAGATGATATGAGTCTAAGAATTCAGGAAGAAATGGATCTAATGGAAAAGCTGGAGATTTTAACTGATGCGGCAAAATATGATGTGGCGTGTACATCCAGCGGCGTGGACAGGAATGGTGACGGGAAAGGCATGGGCAACAGTGTAGCCAAAGGGATCTGCCACAGCTTTGCATCAGACGGCAGGTGCATATCCCTGTTAAAGATCCTGTTTACAAACGAATGTGTTTTTGACTGTAAATACTGTCTGAACAGGTGCTCTAACGATGTACCGAGAGCCTCTTTCACGCCGGAGGAGGTATGCAGGCTGACTATGGAATTTTACAGGCGCAATTATATAGAAGGCCTTTTTCTCAGCTCCGGTATATTAAAGAATCCTGATTTTACAATGGAACTGCTTTATCAGACCTTGTATAAGCTGCGCTGTGAATACAATTTTCAGGGGTATATCCACGTGAAGGCTATTCCGGGGGCAGACCAGGAGCTGATTGACAGGACAGGATTTCTGGCAGACCGAATGAGCGTCAATCTGGAACTGCCTACATCAGAAGGTCTGAAAAAGCTGGCGCCGCATAAGAGCAGGAAGACGATACTTGCCCCAATGCGCCAGATCCAGAACAGGATGACAGAAAATAAAGAAGAGCTGGCAGTTTTTAGAAATGCTCCTAAATTTGTGCCAGCAGGGCAGAGCACCCAGATGATCATTGGCGCCACACCGGAAAGTGATTATGCCATCGTATCAGTTGCCGAATCACTCTATAAGAAATTCAGGCTGAAAAGAGTCTTTTATTCTGCCTTTGTGAAGGTAAATGAGGATGCCAGTCTTCCGGCCCTTCCCGGGGGACCTCCGCTGCTGAGGGAGCACAGGCTGTATCAGGCTGACTGGCTGCTGAGATTCTATGGGTTTGAGGCGGATGAGCTGCTCTCCGAGAAGAGGCCTAATTTCAATGTATTCCTGGACCCAAAATGTGACTGGGCGCTGGGCCATCTGGAGCAGTTCCCTGTGGAGATCAACCGCGCAGATTATTATACGCTTCTGCGTGTGCCGGGGATAGGCACCAAGTCCGCACAGCACATCGTTCAGGCAAGGAGATTCGCCTGCCTCAGGTTTGAAGACCTGAAGAAGCTGGGAGTTGTACTGAAGCGGGCCCTGTACTTTATTACATGCAGCGGCAGGATGATGTATCCCACAAAGCTGGACGAGGACTATATACTCAGGAACCTGCTGAGTGAAAAGGAAAGAAAGCCGCTGGGGATAGACGGATACAGGCAGCTCACACTTTTTGATGATTTTAATATGCAGGCAGCGGATATAATAAGATCAGAGTGCGGAAGGGTGGTTTGATGGGAAAGGTAGTCTTTCAATGTGAGGACAGTACAGATGGTATTTTTACAGGCATTTATGATGCCTGGGACAGCAGAGTGGGGCACAGGAATGTGAAGCTGGAGGCTGGAAGAGAGTATGATATGGAGTTATTTTCCGAGTACAGGCGGGTGGAGACGGACGGTGTCAAAGCAGGGAAGGTGGCGGCCACGATCAGGAGGAAGCTGAAGGCGGATGTGTATGAACAGATATATAATGCCACATTGTCACGTGAGAAGGATAAGGCAGAGCATATCTACAGAACTGTCGTCATGGGGCTGTATATGCCTGACGGAGAGAATATCATGCAGAATCTGAGCAATTATTCTGTGCGGCGTGTATTTGAGTGCTCCAGGAGGGCAGGACATGAGGCTCATCAGTTTACAGGCTTCCTGCGTTTCTCTGAATTAAAAAACAAGGTGCTTTTTGCGCAGATAGAACCGGAGAATAAGGTGCTCCCGCTGATTGGTGATCATTTTTCAGACAGGTTTCCGCTGGAAGATTTCCTGATTTATGACAAGACCCATCAGATGTTTCTTGCACATGCGGCAAACAGGCCGTGGATGCTCATCTCAGGTGAGGTGCCTGACAAGGAAATGATAAATGATATTTCTGAAAATGAGTTGAGATACAGAAAGCTCTGGAAGGTATTCCACAGGACGATCGGTATCGAGGAGCGGAAAAACGCCAGACTTCAGCAGCAGCTTCTGCCGCTCAGATACAGGAAAGATATGACTGAGTGGGATGATAAAGAAGCCTGAGAGCAGAATGCGGCGAAAATATTTTTGAAAAACCTACCAAATATTTTTTCTTACAGTGCAATCTTTGTCAAGTATTCAGAAGCGGCTCAGTAAGCGGAAACGAAAATTTTTATAAAGAATGTATTTATAAAAATACAAAAATGTACAGAACGCATAAGAAAACACCCCTAAATGAAAAATATGGCGAAAAATGCAATATTTGACAAATGTATTTAGAAGTGGCATAATCGGAACAACATAAAATTATGGCTGAAACTAATTTAGAACAGAAGGGGTGATTAACATGTCAGAAAGGAAGATTAAACTCACAGAGATCAATGATGTGAAAGAGTTTGTTCAGACTGCCGGTCAGTGCGATTTCGATATCGACGTATTTTATAACCGGGTGATAATTGACGCAAAATCTATCCTGGGCGTATTGAGTTTAGATTTAACAAAAGTACTGACCGTAAAATATGGCGGCGATGATATGAAGTTTGAGAATATCTTAGACAAATATTCTGCGTCATGACTAAGTACGTAAGGAAGATAAGGGTAACAGATACGGAGCTGATGTTACTGTTCACTCCGTGACCAGTAACGAGTTGATAACTGCTCACAAAATGAGGGTGCTGTATTTTACAGCATCCTTTTTTTGTGTTATGATAGTGGCAGAACTTATGTTTTGAGAAGATATTGGGGACTATAGAAAAGCGGAAAAGGGAGACAGGCCGGAATGGAAGAGATTAGAATATCTGTGCGCAGTCTTGTGGAATTTATACTGCGTTCCGGAGATATAGATAACCGCAGGGGGACGATGGCGGATAAAGAGGCCATGCAGCTTGGAAGCCGGCTCCACCGGAAGATCCAGGGGCAGATGGGTTCGAATTACAGGGCCGAGGTTAGCCTGAGCCTGAAGTATCCATGCAGGGATATTGTAATTGTTGTAGAGGGAAGAGCGGACGGGATCCAGGAAGATGCGGACGGAACGATGATCGATGAGATAAAGGGGATATTCCGTGATCTGGCCTATCTGGAAGGACCGGTGGATGTGCATCTGGCCCAGGCAAAGTGTTATGCATACATTTATGCAAAAGAGAAGGAACTGGAAGAGATAGCTGTCCAGATGACATACTGCAACATGGAAACAGAAGACATCAGGCGTTTTAAACAGAAGTATACTTATGCAGAGTTAGAGCAGTGGTTTGAAAAGCTGATGCAGGAATATGAAAAGTGGTGCATGTTTTCGGCTGGCTGGAAGAAGATCAGACAGGAATCCATCACTCAGGTAGAATTTCCGTTTGAGTACAGAGAGGGGCAGAAGGAGCTGGCAGCAGCTGTCTACAGGACGATAGCGCGGAAAAAGAAACTTTTTATAGAGGCTCCTACCGGAGTAGGAAAAACAATCTCAACAATATTTCCGGCGGTAAAGGCAGTGGGGGAAGGACTGGGAGAGAAGATCTTCTACCTGACAGCCAAGACGATAACCAGAACAGTGGCGCAGGAGGCATTCGCCATGCTCAGGGAGCAGGGACTTAAGTATAAGGTGGCGACCCTGACAGCAAAAGAAAAGATCTGCCCCATGGAAGAGACAGAGTGTAATCCTGATGCATGTCCATACGCAAAAGGTCATTATGACAGGGTAAATGACGCAGTCTTTGAGATATTGGGAACGACTGATGATTTTACAAGAGAATCTCTTCTTGCCCAGAGCGAAAAGTGGCAGGTATGTCCGTTCGAGATGGGGCTGGATGTGTCACTCTGGACAGATGCGGTGATCTGTGATTATAACTATGTTTTTGACCCAAGGGCACATCTGAAAAGATTTTTTGGGGACGGTGTGAAAGGCGACTATCTGTTTTTGATAGATGAGGCACATAATCTGGTAGAGCGGGGCAGAGAGATGTACAGCGCTGTCATATATAAAGAAGATATACTGGAGGTGCGCAGAGCTGTCAAGCCTTACAGCAGGAAGCTGGAGAAATACCTCACCAAATGCAATGATTATCTGCTGGATTTAAAGAGAGAGTGTACGGCTTACAGCCTGCTTGATAATGTGGGGAATTTTGCACTCAGCCTGATGAATGTGGCGGGAGAGATGGAAAAATTTCTGGAGGAAGACCGGGGGGATGTACACGAACTGGTGCTGAACCTCTATTTTGCTGTGAGGACTTTTCTGGATATCCACGAAAGGCTGGATGAGAACTATGTGATATATTCGGAGATGGAGAACTCGGGCAGATTCAAGCTGAAGCTGTTCTGCGTAAATCCTGCTGTAAACCTGGCAGAATTTCTGGATAAAGGGAGGGGTACAGTATTTTTCTCCGCAACGCTTCTTCCCATACAATACTATATCAGGCTGCTGAGCACCAGGACGGATGATTACACGATTTATGCAAAATCACCATTTGACCCGTCACGCAAGCTGCTTTTGATTGGAAATGATATCAGCAGCAAGTACACGAGGCGGGGAAAAAGAGAATATGATAAAGCGGCGGCATATATCAAAAGGACAGTGGAATTAAAGAAGGGAAATTATCTGGCCTTCTTTCCTTCCTATAAGATGCTGGAGGATGTGGCGGAGAGCTTTGAGGAGATCAGGGGAGATGTGAGGGCTATCTGCCAGAACAGCAGGATGGATGAGAGGGAGAGAGAAGAATTTCTGGGGGCATTTGAGGAGGACAATCCGGAAGGCCTTGTGGGCTTTTGTGTGATGGGCGGCATTTTTGGCGAAGGGATAGATCTGAAAAAGGACCGGCTTATAGGAGCGATGGTAGTGGGGACAGGCCTCCCTCAGATATGCAATGAGAGAGAGATTCTGAAGAACTATTATGACTCAAGGGAGATGGACGGGTTTGACTATGCTTACAGGTATCCCGGAATGAACAAGGTGCTCCAGTCCGCGGGCAGGGTGATAAGGACCCAGGAGGATGAAGGGGTAATACTGCTGCTGGACGACAGATTCCTCCAGTGGGAATATCTGCAGATGTTTCCTGTAGAATGGTCTGATTATGATGTATGTACTTTAAGAAGCCTGGAGGATAAGCTGCAAAATTTCTGGAGTGCGAGAGAACAAGATTCTTGACCGGGGGGTTGAGAGTAGCTATACTGTATGTAATATGCAGCATGTCGCTGCGTATATACCACAGATGGGAGGAAGATATCATGGTATGCAAACAATGTGGTAAGGAACTGGCACCGGATGATGTATTTTGCGGCAGCTGCGGCTGGAGGGTCGAGTCAGAAGATTTAGGGACAGCCGGTGACGGGGAAAAGAGGTTCTGTATTAACTGCGGAAGGATATTAAGGGCGGACGCCCAGTTCTGCCCCAACTGCGGCAGGCCTGTTGACGGCGGGAACGAGGGCGAGCAGGAGATGGCATGCGGATATGACTGGGGGAATGCGTCAGGCGGCGGTGTGCCGAAGAAAAAGGCCAGGCAGGCTGGAATCCTTAAGGTGAAAAAACTGGGCCGGCACGGGAAGGACAGGGATGAGTCTCCTGAGGAGGATGTGCGGACGGAGCCGGGGATAGTGCCTGTGCCTGATGAGGGAATACTTCATGTGGATGACGAAAGTACTGTCAGGCCGCAAAAGATCTGGCAGGGAAAGAAGAAAAAAGCAATGATCGGTGCAGCAGCAGTTTTGCTGGCAGCGGGAGGCATTGCAGGCTGGATGCTGCTGAGCGATGGACCGTCAGCAGGAAGATACGGCCAGGTACTTTATACAAAGGGCGGCGAGGCATGGGCAATTGACGCCTCCCAAAAAGAGCCGGAAAAAGAATTTTATGATCTGGAAATGTCAAGCATTTCCTATGATGTGGGAGGCATCTCAGGATATCTTGTGAAAAACAGGATCAGATATTCAGAAGATCATTCATATATCTATTATCCTGATAAAAAATCTGACACGGTCGATTATTCATTTGAACTGTGCAGGCGCAGTCTTGATACAGGTGATGTGGAATATATTGCAGATGAAGTGACTGTGTATGAGCTGCTCCCGGACGGCAGGATCGTTTATACGGGGGGAGAAGACAAGGCCCTGTACCTGAAGGACGGAGAAGAAAAAGAAAAGCTTGCCGCCGGTGTATATGATTTCAAGGTAAACAAGAGCGGTACGATGGTGACATGGATACAGAATGTACATAATACGGATGCGGCAGTAGAGGGTGATCTGTATGTGAGGGCGCTGACGGAGAAAGAGGCTGAAAATGAAAAGATAGCTTCTGAGGCAACCCTGGCAGGATATTCTGAAGATATGAGAAGTTTTATCTACCTGAGGGATAAGGTTCTGTATCTTCAGAGGGGAGGACAGGAAAGAATCAAAGTTGATTCGGATGTACAAAGTGCCCGGCCCGGAGATGAAAATCTTGAGACATTTTATTATATGAAGGAGCCGTCTGATGACAACATGGACTGGACAGCCTTCGTTGATGATGACATGAAGGCGTCAGATGAGATTTTGAGCTATCCGGCCCAGGAAGATTTCCAGATACAGAAGACGGAGAAGTCAAGCGGAAGCAATAAGAAGGTTTACGTGCCTGATGAAGAGGCATATCAGAAGGCAGTGGAAGCTTATGAAGAGAAGACAGCCAGGGATAAGCTGAGAGAACAGCTGAACAGTTTAGATATAAGTATAGAGAAGAGGCAGCTCTGTTTTTATGGGGACGGAGAAGCGGGTGTTATTGAAGAGAATTTTAATGGCAGTCTTGATTATCCGGGCTGGAATAAGGGTATCATATATGAGAGCATAAAGCCGCCGTCAGAGAAGAAACTGAAGCTTTCAGATTTTCAGGATTTTGCGGAGGCTGAATCAGCTATAGAAACAGCTGTATTTGAAAATACTGCTGTCTGTGCGACAGCAGGCAGGGATGTAACTGCCATTGCGCCCGGATTTGGCATCTACCAGTCCAGCTTTGAGGAGGAGACAGGGATAGCCGGAGTATTGCTGCACAATGAGGAGAATATCATACCTAAGCTGGTCAGGATAGACATCCAGGAGGATGGGACATTAAATATTGCGGAAGTAGATCAGAATGTGACTTATCTTTCATGTATACTGAACGGGAGCATGTACTACATAAAGGATGAAAATAATTCCAAAGGAGATCTCTGGTGCGACGGGAAAAAGATAGATACAGATGTCTACAAATATTCCCCCAGACCTCTCTCTGAGGCACTGTCGGTGGTATATGCATCTGATTACAATGAAGAAAAGCAGCGCGGAGTAATGAAAAGCTATGACGGAACAGAGATAAAGACCATAGCTGAGGACGTACATATGTATCTGGAGCTGCCCGGCACAGGGTTAGCTGTATTGTCTGACTACAGCTCCAAAGATCTGGCAGGGGACCTTAAGCTCTATACGGAAGACGGAAACTTCAGCCTGCTGGATGAGAATGTAGAGAGTATCCTGCAGGGAGTATTATTTTAGAAGACATGTGAGCGCAGACGCGGGAGTGAGAAAGTGAGGGTTCAGTATGTTTTGCAAAAAATGCGGCACAAAGATAGAGGAGGGCGGTAAATTCTGTCCTAATTGCGGGGAACCGGTCCAGACACCTGTCAGGGGACCGGGATATGCCCAGAACGGCGGTCAGATGAATATACCAGAAGACCGCCCTGGAGGTCAGGCAAATACACCAGAAGGCCGCCCCGGAGGCCGGGTGAATGCACCAGGAAACCGTCCCGGAGGCCAGGCGTACAGAGGGCCTCAGGGAGACCGACCTTATAACGGACCGTCGGGAGGTCCATACGGAAATGTGCCTCCGGTCTACGGCGGAGGCCGTCCCGGAGGAAATGCAGGCGGAAGCCCAGGCGGGAGGCAGCAGGGAGGCCCCTCAGGGAAAGGGCCGGGAAAGAATACGGGGCTTGTGATAGTCTTAAGTATCCTTATCGTGCTTCTGATCGTCAGTATCGCGGCCGGAATCTTTTTAATAGTTAAGAATCAAAATGAATCTGCCCCGGCAGAAAAGCAGATAAGCGGACAGCTGGAGAGTGACGGAAAACAGTCAGAAAAAGAAACAGAGAGCAGGGGACAGACAGAGTCGGTGAAGCAGCAGGAGACGAAAAAGCAGGCGCAGACAGAGAAGCCCGCGCAGGCACAGACCCAGGCTGTAAAGCCGCCGCAGTCTGAAACACAGCAGACAGACCAGCAGAAACAGCCAGAGACACAGAAGCAGACGGAGGCACAGAAACAGACAGAGACAGCGGCCCAGACGGAAACGGAGAAAACTGTCCGCAGCTATACGCTTGTAAAGGGTGATTATACATGGTCAGAGGCGCTTAAATACTGCCAGGAGCATGGAGGATATCTGGCATCAGTAACGTCGGAGGAAGAGCAGAAAATGGCAGAGGCTGAGATCGCCAAAGATCCCACGGTCAAGGTAGTATGGCTGGGCGCAGAGAATCTGAGCACCGGCGGAACCTTTAAATGGTCAAACGGGGATGAATTTACGTACTCCAAATGGGCGCCGGGTGAGCCGAATAATGACCAGGGCCTGGAGCATTATCTTGTCATGTACTATGTGGATGACGAGTGGGTGTGGAATGATGCGCCTGATGATGTAAGCCAGTATTATGCCGGTAAGATAGGTTTTCTTATGGAAACAGAGCAGCCGGGGAATTGACTTTATCATTGAAGTGTGATAAGATTCGTTAAACAGTAAAAGGCATTGATAAGAGATAGTAGGATCCTGGAACATCCAGAGAGAAGCCGGCAGGTGCGAGGCTTTATGGGAAGGGAACTGAACCGGTCTTTGAGCCTCAGGCCGAACAGAGATAAGTAGGAGCTGACGGATTTCCACCGTTACAGGGAAAAGGTATCAGGCGCGTGCGCCCCGTACCCGCGAGAGCAGAGATAAGTCTCTGAATTTAGGTGGTAACACGGATATTGAGATATTCGCCCTAAACTGGTTTCATACCGGTTTAGGGCATTTTTTTTTACTGTTCACTCCGTGAATAGTAACCATTTTTTACCTGAAAAGAAAGGAGAATGTAAAAATGAAGATTGAGAAACTGGTAGGTGAACGTTTTAAGGAGAGGCCTTCAGACTGCAGTATTGACAGCCATGCACTCATGGTGAGAGGTGGATATATGAAGTATGTGGCGAATGGGATCTATTCTCAGTATACGCCTCTGAGAAGAGTATGCAGAAAAATTGAGGGCATTATCAGGGAGGAGATGGAAGCCATCGACGGACAGGAGGTACAGTTTCCTGTAGCTCTTCCGGCCTCTCTGTGGGAGGAGTCAGGCAGATATGACAGTGTGGGCAGTGAACTGCTGCGGTTTGAGGACAGAAACGAAAGCCGGATGGTTCTGGGGATGACCCATGAGGAGGCGGCTGTGCAGCTTGTCCGGGAGTATGGAAAAAGCTATGCAAAATATCCTTTTATGATATATCAGATCCAGACTAAGTTCAGAGATGAGGCCAGGCCAAGGGCGGGACTTATCCGTGTCAGAGAATTTACTATGAAGGATGCATATTCTTTCCACACCTCCCAGGAGGATATGGAGGAATATTATGAGAAATGCTTCAGGGCTTATGAAAGGATATTTGAAAGGGCAGGGATCCCTGAAACTATAGCAGTTGCCTCTGATTCAGGAATGATGGGAGGGAGCCTTTCACATGAATTCATGCTGCTCACTCCGGCAGGGGAGGATTCCATTGCAGTGTGTGAAGAATGCGGGTATAAGTCAAATGTGGAGAGCGCCGCAAGCATTATAAGGAACGAGAGCGAGCCATTTAAGGAACTTAGTCTTGTCTATACTCCTGACATCCATACGATAGAGGAGGTATGCGAATTTCTTAAGAGCAGCAGGGAGAAGTCATGCAAGGCAGTAGTCTATCAGAAATGCTCAGATGGCAGGCTCGTAGTCCTGTTCATAAGAGGGGACCTGGAAGTCAATGAGACAAAGGTGAGGAACTGGTTAGGGGATGAGATACGGCCAGCGGATATCACGGAGGACAGCGGTCTTCATCCGGGATATATCGGACCTTATCATTTAGACGGAGATTTTACAGTGCTGTATGATGACTCATTGAGGGGCGGCTGCAATCTGTCCTGCGGAGGGAATACAGAGGAGCATCATTACACAGGACTGTGTATGGAGCGGGACTGTCCTGATGCGGTGTACCATGATTTTGCAAAAATAAAAGAGAATGGTATCTGTCCGGAATGCAAAAAACACTCAATAAAAATATCCAGAGGGATAGAGGTTGGAAATATATTTCAGCTGGGTAAAAAATATACAGAAAGCATGGAAATGAAGTATCTGGATAAAGAAGGGAAAGAGCATTATCCTGTGATGGGCTGTTATGGCATCGGCATAGGGCGTCTGGCGGCATCTGTCTGCGAGGCACACCATGATGAATACGGACCTGTCTGGCCTGCGGCAATAGCGCCCTGGCAGGTCCATCTGTGCTGCGTAAGGCCTGACAACAGAGAGGTAAAGGAATATGCAGACAGGCTCTATGAAGAGATGACAAATGCCGGCATTGAGGTGATATATGATGACAGGAGCATCAGCGCAGGTGTGATGTTCTCAGAGGCTGACCTGCTGGGAGTGCCTGTGAGGGTCATAGTCAGCCCGCGGAATATGAAGGAAGGCTGCTGCGAAATTGTGACAAGAGATAAGAGGATACAGAAAAAAGCTGCACTCGATGAGGTGATGGCGGTAACTGAAGCTTTAGTGGCAGGGAACCATGCTTTCTAAAAATCTTGCAAGATACAGCATAGGGTGGTAAAATGATTACGAAGGGCGCCGGATTATGTCGAATCCGGCTCTCCGCAGTGGCGTGAATAACACAGAGTATGGAGGAAGCTATGAGTAGCGTAAGAAGAGTATATGTTGAGAAGAAGCCTGATTTTGCAGTACAGGCGAAGGATTTAAGGCATGAGATCAGAAGTTATCTGGGTGTGGAGGGGATGAGCGCAGTACATGTCCTGATCCGCTATGACGTGGAGAATATTTCTGATGAGGTCTTTAAAAGAGCCTGCAGGACAGTATTTTCAGAACCGCCTGTAGATACCCTGTATGAAGAAGAGTATCCGTTCCCTGAAGGTTCTAAGGTGTTTTCAGTGGAATTTCTGCCCGGACAGTTTGGTCAGAGGGCAGATTCAGCAGTACAATGTGTGAAATTTCTAAATGAAGATGAAGAACCTGTCATCCGCTCCGCAACTACTTATGTTATTGAAGGAAATATAAGCGATGAAGAATATCAGGCAATTAAGGCATACTGTATCAACCCGGTAGACTCTAGGGAAACAGGCCTTGAGAAACCGGACACGCTCATCACCAGGTTTGAAGAGCCTGCAGATGTGAAAATCTTTGACGGCTTTACCGGTATGGAAGAGGGAGCATTAGAAGAGCTTTACAGATCACTGAACCTGGCCATGACATTTAAAGACTTCCTCCATATCCAGAATTATTTTAAGAATGAAGAGAACAGAGATCCGTCCATGACAGAGATCCGCGTGCTGGATACATACTGGTCTGACCATTGCCGTCATACCACCTTTTCCACGGAACTGACAGATGTCAAATTTGATGACGGTTATTACAGAGCCCCCATTGAAGGCACATATCAGAAGTACCTGGCTGACAGGGAAGAGATATTCAGGGGCAGAAAAGATAAATTTGTCTGCCTGATGGATCTGGCGCTGATGGCGATGCGCAAATTGAAAAAAGAAGGAAAACTGGAAGACCAGGAAGAATCTGATGAAATCAATGCGTGCAGTATTGTAGTTCCGGTGGAGATTGACGGGGAGACGCAAGAGTGGCTTGTGAACTTTAAAAATGAGACGCACAACCATCCGACTGAGATCGAGCCTTTCGGAGGTGCGGCTACCTGCCTTGGCGGCGCTATCCGTGACCCGCTTTCAGGGCGTACTTATGTATATCAGGCTATGCGTGTGACAGGAGCAGCAGATCCCACAGCGTCTGTTCAGGATACTATGAAAGGCAAGCTGCCCCAGAAGAAGCTGGTCCGCGAAGCGGCACACGGCTACAGTTCATACGGAAACCAGATCGGACTTGCTACGGGATATGTGAAAGAGATTTATCATCCCAATTATGCAGCAAAGAGAATGGAGATAGGCGCTGTGATGGGCGCTGCCCCCAGAAAAGATGTAAAGAGGCTCACATCTGACCCGGGAGATATCATTATTCTTCTGGGCGGACGTACAGGAAGGGATGGCTGCGGCGGCGCCACAGGCTCTTCTAAGGTGCATACAGAGGAATCTATAGAGACCTGCGGTGCTGAGGTACAGAAGGGAAATGCGCCTACAGAGAGGAAGATACAGCGTATGTTCCGCCGTCCGGAGGTTAGCCGCCTCATTAAGAAATGCAACGACTTCGGTGCAGGCGGTGTGTCTGTGGCAATCGGCGAGCTGGCAGACGGACTCCATATCTACCTGGATAAGGTACCGAAAAAATATGCAGGCCTGGATGGGACAGAGATCGCTATTTCTGAGTCACAGGAGCGTATGGCAGTAGTAGTAGATCCCAAGGATGTGGAAGAGTTCCTGAAATATTCTGTTGAGGAGAACCTGGAGGCAGTTGAGGTGGCAGTAGTGACAGAGGCTCCGCGTCTGGTGCTTATCTGGAGAGACGAGGAGATCGTCAATATCTCCAGAGCCTTCCTGGATACAAACGGCGCACATCAGGAGACAGCTGTAGAGGTTGAGATGCCGCCTGAGACAGACAAGTATTTTGTCAGGGAAGAAGTGTCAGATGTAAAGGGAAAATGGCTGGATACGCTTAAGAGCCTGAATGCCTGCTCACAGAAGGGACTTGTGGAAATGTTTGACAGCTCCATCGGTGCAGGCAGCGTTCTTATGCCATATGGCGGAAAATACCAGCTTACAGAGACACAGGCCATGGTTGCCAAGCTTCCTGTATTAAAAGGCAAGACAGACACAGTGACAATGATGAGCTATGGATTTGATCCCTACCTGTCCAGCTGGAGTCCGTATCACGGCGCCGTGTATGCAGTTCTGGAGTCAGTAGCGAAGATCGTGGCAGCGGGCGGAGATTTCAGCAGCATCCGTTTTACCTTCCAGGAATACTTCAGGAGGATGACAGAGGACCCGAAGCGCTGGAGCCAGCCTTTTGCAGCCCTCTTAGGAGCTTATTCTGCGCAGCTGGGATTTGGTCTGCCTTCTATCGGAGGAAAGGACAGTATGTCCGGTACCTTCAACGAAATAGATGTGCCGCCGACTCTCGTTTCATTTGCAGTTAACGTGGCCAGTGAGAAGACTATGATCACACCTGAGCTCAAGAGTGCAGGAAATAAGCTTGTCGTACTGAAGATTGAGAGAGATGAATATGATCTGCCTGTCTACACTCAGGTCATGGAACAGTATGGAAAGTTCCACGAGGATGTGAAAGCGGGAAGGATACTCTCTGCATATACATTAGATGCAAATGGTCTGGCAGCTGCGCTCTCCAAGATGGCGTTCGGCAATAAACTCGGAGTAAAGGTAGAACACAATGTGGATGCCAGAGACTTGTTTACAGAAGGCTTCGGCTATATTGTGGCTGAGGTTCCGTCAGATAAAGTTGGTGAGCTTTCTATCACATATACAGTTGTAGGCGAAGTTCAGGAAAAAGCCGCCTTTGATTATTGTGACGTATCAATCACCATGGAAGAGGCCCTGGAAGCATGGATGGGAACTCTGGAGAAGGTGTTTAAGACACGTTCAAATGCTGAGGCTGAGAGCGATATTCCGGACAGGCTTTACAATACAAAGGAAGTATATGTATGCAAGAACAAAGTAGCAGTGCCGAAGGTGTTTATACCTGTGTTCCCGGGTACAAACTGCGAATACGACAGTACAAAAGCCTTTGAGAGGGCAGGCGCTGAAGTGGACGTAAAAGTGTTCAGGAACCTGACGGCGGACGATATCAGGGATTCAGTGGAGATATTTGAGAAATCCATCAACCAGGCCCAGATCATTATGTTCCCGGGAGGATTTTCAGCTGGTGACGAACCGGATGGTTCCGCTAAGTTCTTCGCAACAGCCTTCCAGAATGCCAAGATCAGGGAAGCTGTGATGCGTCTGTTAAATGAAAGAGACGGACTTGCACTTGGTATCTGCAATGGATTCCAGGCTTTAATCAAGCTGGGACTGGTGCCGTATGGAGAGATCACAGGTCAGACAGAAGATTCTCCTACTTTGACCTTTAATACGGTGGGACGCCATATATCCAAGATGGTTTATACAAGGGTTGCATCAAATAAATCACCGTGGCTGGCAGGCGCTGCACTGGGAGGAATCTATACGACTCCGGCTTCACATGGGGAAGGACGTTTTGTAGCCAGCAGAGAATGGATAGACAAGCTGTTTGCCAATGGACAGGTGGCTACCCAGTATTGTGACGCTGACGGCAGACTTACAGGAGATGAAGAGTGGAATGTAAATGGTTCCTATGCGGCTATCGAGGGAATTACCAGCCCTGACGGAAGAGTGCTTGGAAAGATGGCCCACGTAGAGCGCCGTGATGAATCTGTGGCAATCAATATCTACGGAGATCAAGATCTGAAGATATTTGAATCAGGTGTTGCTTACTTTAAATAAAAATCAGATAGGCTTTTACAGTCCCCATACAGATGGTTCATCT
The DNA here is from genome assembly GCA_003148945.1 of Murimonas intestini. Taxonomy (GTDB): domain Bacteria; phylum Bacillota; class Clostridia; order Lachnospirales; family Lachnospiraceae; genus Murimonas; species Murimonas intestini. The sequence goes on from QGGY01000010.1 coordinate 41,963, forward strand.
GTATGGGGACTTTTTTGTTTCAATGTAACCCAAGTTATAGATCCGCCAGGGGAACGAAGCGCACTTTGCTGAAGCATTCTTGAATTTATAACGCAACAAAATGTAGCATATTTTAATGCATTCATGAAAAAAAGAAACTAAAAAGTTGCATAATCAGAGAGATGATACAAAATGATGCATTTATAAATGATATGTTGCAAACAATCTTTCCTTGTTGTATAGTATTGTGTATGCGGCTCTGATTATATTAACGGTGGTGGGCTGACTAAGGGCCGACAAATATATAAGGAGAGAGAGTTATGAAAACGAAAGAAGAAACCGGCCTGTTTATACTTAAAGGCAAGGAAAAGAAAAATGTGCTTGCGGACGAATGTGACAAAAAGAAGCTGCTGGATATTGTGCAGCAGATCAAAATCTGTCTTCCATTCAAGGTGTATGCCTATTGCGTACTTGACAGCGAGGCCAGATTTATTTTTAAAATGCCTGCAGATGCAGAGGAAGAAGTATTATGTGATATAGCCGATGATTTTACAGCGTATTACAGGCTGAACAGGGAGATAAAGGGAGCTGTGATACGGGATGCCCGCAGAGCCAGGGTGTTTGATTCCAAAGATAAGCTGAAGAAAAGCTGGCTGGAGCTCCACAATCTGCCTGTTAAAAAAGAGTTCGTTAAGAGGGCGTCCGATTACTGGTGGAGCAGTTATCAGGATTATTCAGGCAGATATCTGAGCGGGATCGTGAGTCAGGAGCCGATGCTGCATCTGCTGGATGAAAATATTGATAAAGCCAGAAAAAAGTTTTCCAGCTACTATAAAAAACGTTAATTTGATAAAAATGTAATGCAAAAAAGCGAAATTTAATTTTTATTTAAGAAAATAAATGGTATAATAACTGCATGGGTAGTTTTGTGAAAGGCTCAGCGCGGGGACGCGCATCTAAATGAGGAGGATAAAATGAGAAAAACGGTATTATTGCTGGCGGCTGTTCTTACTGCCGCAGTTCTGGGAGGCTGTAATGGCAGTGAAGGAAAAGAGCAGAAGGCTGATACGGAACAGAAGACTGAGGCGGTTATGCATGAGACATCCGGGGCTGCTGAAGTGATAGGTGATGTTCCTCTTGCAGAAGCAGAGAAGACGGAAGCAGGGCAGACAGAAGCAAACATACCTTCACAGAATGACACACAGGCAGTTCAGGAGACAGAGATGCTCACTGAGAAAATGACGCTCACTGAGGCAGGTGTGCCTGAGGCGGACTGGAATGGAACGTATGTAAAAGAAGGGGAGTCGCTGACAATGGAAGCTGTGGACGCCACATCCTTTGAATTCCAGTTTGGAACATCGGGGATAAATGGAGTCGCCAGGATCAGCGAGAATCCCAACAGCGCCACATACGAAGGTGATGACCATTACATGGTCCAGTTTGTATTGTCTGACGGGCAGGTAGACGTGACTGTTCTGACACAGGACAGCCAGTCGGAGAGTTCTCCCATAAATGGTTTATATGAATTGAAAAAGTAGTGATCACAATGCAAAGGAGGAAGGTATATGAGGCTGGCAGATATCGTTCAGGGTGTTCAACATTTGGGGATACCGGTTGTTAATTTAAACGAAGCGGTAAACTGGTATGAGGAAAAGCTCGGTTTCCGCAGGGTACAGCAGAAAATAGTCCTGAATCCCAATTATATGGAGATGGCTATTCTGGTTCTGGGCGATATTATGCTGCAGATATACCAGCCTTCAGGCAGAGAAAGAATTGAAGTGGCAAAAAGGCGCGACGGCATACTTGACCATTTTGCCATAGAGGCCCCGGATATTGAAGAATGTGCCAGGGAGGCTTTGGAGAAAGGAATGCAGGTACATTCCTCAACGCCTGATGGTATTATTCATTATACGACACTTGGGGAAAAGGGCGTAAAAGGGATTAATTTTGCAGGTCCAAACCAGGAGGTAGTAGAATTCTGCCACGACAACAGCATTGGATATGGAGCAAGGAAAGGCCTTCAGGGGTGGGCGCATCTTGCGCTTAAAGTGAGAGATCTGGAACGCTCCAGGGAATTTTACGGTAAGCTGGGATTTAAAGAGTGCGGCGGGGGTTATCTGATGACGGATGACGGCCGCCTGGAGATCGCATTCATGAAGAACAACGGATTTATGCTTGAAATCATTCAAATGGCAGGGCAGGGCCTGTTGGAACTGGATAAAAGGACATCGGGACATATTGACCACATTGCCCTCGATGTGTCGGATATCTCAGATGCGCTGTTTCTTGCAAAAAAAGAAGGCTTCAGGATGATACATTATGTAGTCCAGACACTTCCGATACTGGAACGCGGGATCCGCTTTTTTAAAGTCATGGGACCAGATGGAGAAATAATTGAATTTGCTGAAAAAAACTACTTGACATTTTGAGGAATTTAATAGTATAATAGCAAAGCAGTCCGATACAAGGGCTGCTTGACATGGGATCTTAGCTCAGCTGGGAGAGCATCTGCCTTACAAGCAGAGGGTCATAGGTTCGAGCCCTATAGGTCCCATGATAATTAAATATGGCGGAATAGCTCAGTTGGCTAGAGCACACGGTTCATACCCGTGGTGTCGAGAGTTCAAATCTCCCTTCCGCTATTACTAAGCAGAGATGATAAAGTCTCTGCTTTTTTATTTTTCAGGAAACTTCATTTCCAGCAAAACAAAAACCTCCGGGGGATGCGCGGCTATTAATATTTCATAAACAAAAGTGAAACGTAACGTCAATAAAGGGATGATATTCTTACACCATCAAGTAAAGCAGAGACAAATGAAAGGGAGATAAGCAGTATGGCTAAATCAAAGTTAGTAAAAGCAAATGAAAAGATTGCCGAAGGTGTAGTTGACGGATACAAAAAAATTGAGAAAGGTGTAGTTGGCGGTTACAAAAAGATTGAAGAGGGAGCAGTAGGAGGTTTCAATAAGATAGCTGATAAGTTTGTAGACAACTTTCTGACAAAGGAGGGCGAATCCGTAGAGGACGCGAGAGCCAGACTTGCAAAGGAACAGAAGGAAAGAGAAGAAGCGGATAGGTTGGCTTTCGAAGAACGGCAGGCAAGAAGAAAGGCAGGTGTTGAATAATGAAAAAGAGTACATTTACTGCAATGAGTTTAGGAACGATTGGCGGCATATTATTTGCCCTGGGAATGTGCATGGCGCTGATTCCGGAATGGAATGCATTCAGGCCCGGGGTTATTATGGGGGCAGCAGGTGCGGTTGTGCTGCTGATCATGGCAGGCGTTTGGAGAAAAATGGAAAACAAAGCTCCCATTAGGCTTTCAGGGAAAACAGTAGGAGCAGTTTTGATTGGAGTTATCGGAGCCCTGCTTCTGGGAGTGGGTATGTGCCTTACAATGGTGTGGAGCAATTTGGTACTGGGCATTGTGATAGGGATCATTGGAATTATTGCTCTCCTCTGCCTGATTCCTTTTGTAAAAGGATTAAAGTAAGCGGCGGCAGGAAGGATTAACCTGTGCAGGAAAAATGGAATTACCGGCGTCACAGTGTGTTATGATCTTTGTCATAGGAATACAGGGTATCCGCTCCTAAGGGAAAACAATATAGTTGTGCAGTTTCGGTAAAAAAATATTGGACAGGATATTTGATAGTGAAAAACTGATGGAATAAATTGAGATACCAAATTAATGCTTTAGTGAGAAAGAGCGAAATATAAGTATAAATGTATAAAAAAGTTGAACTGTATGCACAATTTCTTAAGTTTTCTTAAGGAACATAAGAATATTTTTTGTATTAATTAATGAAAAGGGCATGATTTTCCGGGACAAGTATGATAGGATAACCTCTGTAATGATTATCGGGATAATCTGGTTATCCCAAAATGAGGAGGAAATTAGTATGAAGAAAAAAGTTATTAGTTTAATGGCAGTTATGGCTTTAGCAGGAGCTTTAGCAGTAGGATGTGGAGAAAAAGCAAAAGAAACAGAAGCAAAGACAGAAGCAACAACAGAAGCAAAGACAGAAGCTAAAACAGAAGCAGCTGAAACAGAGGCAGCACAGACAGAAGCTAAAACAGAAGCAGCAGCAACTGAGGCAGCACAGACAGAAGCAGCTGAAACAGAAGCAGCAGCAACAGAAGCGGCTGAAACAGAAGCAGCAGAATAATGTAAAATTAAAAGAGCTTCCGGTATTCCGGGAGCTTTTTTTTAATTCCATACACCTCCGTGCATCCCATAATTCAGATCCTTGCGGATGCATGGAGGTGTATAGAATACTTTGCTCTCCGGGAAAAACCTCCGGAGAGGGATGCAATAATAACAAATATGACTAAATAACCAGGATAAAAATTGTAGAATAAGACGAAATGATGATCCGGCATCAAAGAAAGCATAAAAGTCCTATCTAAAAACCTGATTAGGAGCTATTATTAATTAACAGGATATACGGCAGATTAAGGAGGGGATAAGTTCATGGAAGACAGAGAGTTGATTAAAGAGGCATACAGAGCTCAGCAGTATTCATATTCACCATACTCAGGTTTTCAGGTAGGCGCGGCTCTGCTTGGCAGGAGCGGCCGGGTATATACAGGGTGCAATATAGAAAATGCTGCATATTCACCCACAAACTGTGCTGAAAGAACGGCATTTTTTAAGGCGGTTTCTGAAGGAGAGACGGAATTTAAGAAAATCGTTATTGTGGGAAACAAAAGAGGGGCATCTGAAGAGGAAAGGGATTATTGTGCGCCATGTGGTGTGTGCAGGCAGGTGATGGCGGAATTTTGTGATCCCGGAGAATTCCTTGTAATTCTGGCAAAGGGAGAGGATGATTACAGGGTCTTCCGCCTGGAGGAATTGCTGCCTCTGGGATTTTCAAAGGATAATCTGCAGAGTAAGGCAGATCGTAGTTATTCAGTAGGTTACGGCAGATCATAGAAAAGGAGTGTCAGATATGAAATATGCAGAAGAAGGTTTACAGTATCATATTGGAGTAAGGACAGGGGAAGTCGGCAAATATGTGATCATGCCGGGGGATCCCAAGAGATGTGAAAAGATTGCAAATCATTTTGACAATGCCATATTAGTTGCTGACAACAGAGAATTTATTACTTATACAGGATACCTGGATGGCGTGAAGGTGAGCGTTACTTCCACGGGAATCGGCGGGCCTTCAGCGGCAATCGCCATGGAAGAGCTGGTGAAGGCCGGAGCTGACACCTTTATACGTGTTGGAACCTGCGGCGGCATGGATCTGGATGTGCAGAGCGGTGACGTGGTTATAGCCACAGGAGCCATCAGGATGGAGGGAACCAGTAAGGAATATGCGCCCATTGAATTCCCGGCGGTAGCTGATCTGAGTGTCGCCAATGCCCTTGCAGCGTCAGCCGGAAAGTTAGGCTACCGCTGTCATACAGGCGTAGTAGAGTGCAAAGACTCTTTCTATGGACAGCACGAACCGGAAAAGATGCCGGTCAGCTATGAGCTGCTCAACAAGTGGAATGCCTGGCTGCGCCTGGGATGCAAGGCTTCTGAAATGGAGTCTGCAGCGCTGTTTGTCGTCGGCAGCTATCTGAAGGTGCGCGTTGGTTCTGTATTCCTTGTGGTGGCAAATCAGGAAAGAGAGAAGCAGGGGCTTGCCAACGAGGTGGTTCATGATACAGAGAAGGCCATTACCACAGCCGTAGAGGCTCTGCGCATGCTGATTAAAGAGGATGCGTAACACGGAGATTCTTTTCTTGACATTTCCTTTAATTCTATGTTATAGTTATTGCCAATATAAGGGAGTAGTCAGCGCTTTATAGCGTGATGAGGCCAACATACTGGAATCGGGATTCCTGGCTTTGTATTAAATGACGAGACTTATCTGTTAAAATACAGATAAGCCTCGTTTTTTGTGCATAGCAATAGTATGATCACATTCTAAGGAGGAAAGAAAAATGAGTTTATGGGAGTTGTTTATTATCGCGGTAGGATTATCAATGGATGCATTTGCAGTATCCATCTGTAAGGGGCTGTCTGTACAGAAAGTCTGTCCCAGGCATTGTCTGACGGCAGGAATATATTTCGGAGGCTTCCAGGCAATTATGCCGCTGCTGGGCTATCTTCTGGGTACACAGTTCCAGGCGCTGATCACAAGTGTAGACCACTGGATCGCGTTCATACTTCTGGGGCTGATCGGAGTCAATATGATCAGGGAGTCACGCAGTGAGGAAGAAAAACTGGACGGCTGCTTCAGCTGCAAGGCGATGCTGCCTTTGGCTGTAGCCACAAGCATTGATGCTCTGGCAGTGGGAGTAACTTTTGCTTTTCTGCAGGTTGATATTGTGTCGGCCGTGATTTTTATAGGCGTAGTGACCTTTATATTCTCCGCAGTGGGTATCAAGGTTGGAAATGTATTTGGGGAAAAATATAAGTCCAGGGCTGAGCTGTTTGGAGGGCTTGTGCTGGTGGCAATGGGCATAAAGATATTGATTCAGCACTTGATGGGATAATTTTAGATTGCACGTTTTTCTTTTCAGAAATGGGGAAACATGTTAGAATAAAGGCATTCAAGAAAATTAACAGGGAATCTGCCGCCTCTGGGGGCAGAGAAATGAAGGAGTGTATATATGCGGGTTGGTATGGGATATGATGTGCACAAATTGGTGGAGGGCCGCAGGCTCATTTTAGGAGGGGTGGATATCCCCTATGAGAAGGGGCTTCTGGGACATTCTGATGCAGATGTGATACTGCATGCTGTCATGGATGCTCTTCTGGGAGCGGCGGCGCTGGGAGATATCGGAAAACATTTCCCGGATACAGATGAGAAATACAGAGGTATTTCCAGCATCGCGCTTTTGGAGCATGTGAGAGGGCTGCTGGAGGAAAACAACTATCTGATCGAAAATATAGACGGTACGATCATCGCCCAGCGGCCAAAGCTGAGGCCGTATATTGAACAGATGGAAGAAAATATAGCCAGTGCGCTTAAAATAGAAAAAAACAGGGTCAATATAAAGGCCACTACAGAGGAAGGGCTTGGTTTTACAGGCACTGGTGAGGGTATCTCGGCCCAGGCCATATGCTGCCTGCTTCCGATCATGGACCTGGTGGCTGACGACAGGGCGTCTTTTGGAGGGTGCCCCGGCTGCGGCGGCTGCCGCGGAAAAATAGAGAAGTAAATAAAAGAAAATAAAAGAAGATAATTATATGGCAAATGTGCGTCAGGAGAACATGTATGCTGAGACTGAAGAAGCTGGAAAAAGATGAGAACCGGAGGACGAGGCCGCTTTATGAGGAAATATTTACTGAGGACAGCAAGGACTTTGTAGATTATTATTATCACTGTAAGGCATCTGAAAATGAAATATATGTGATAGAAGAGTATGACAGCGCCCGGGAGGATCAGGATGAGGGGGAGATCGTGTCAATGCTTCACCTGAATCCATACAGGCTCTCAGTCTGCGGTTCAGAGATGGACTACCATTATATAGTGGCAGTGGCAACAAAAGAGAGATGCCGCCATCAGGGAATGATGAAGAAGCTTATCCTGACATCCCTGGGAGAAATGTATGAGAGAAAAGAACCCTTTACATTTCTGATGCCAGCTGCAGAAGCCATATATACTCCATTTGGATTCAGATATATGAATTGCAGGAAAACTGCGGTTGTGAAAAGAGACAGGATCACAGAGCACTCTTCCGTGGACGGCAGTCAGGATCTGACAGCGGCAGAAGAGAGCGGGAGGTTTTGGTGCACCGTGGCCGGACCAGGGGATCTCGAGGCTTTGTCATCGTTTTCAGGACAGTATCTGGAAAATAATTATGATATATATGCTGTGCGGAGCACACAGTATTGTGAGCGGCTGTTAAAGGAGCAGGTGAGTGAGAACGGCAGGATAGTTCTTATGAAGGATGGCAGCGGCCTGGCAGGTTATTTTCTCGCTCCTGATAAGGCTGTTCACCCGGAGGACGGGCTTGTGGAAATAAGGGAGCCTGCTGCCAGGAAAGAACTGCTGGGCCTGCTTTTGGAGGCTGCTGCCGGATGGCTGGATTCCTGTGAAAAGATAAGGCTTCTGGATTTCGGGGATGATCTGGAATGTGTACTGGCAGAAGAATACAGCGCTGATATAGAAGATGTGCCGCTCATGATGGGCAGGATCGTCCATCTGGAGACTCTGATGGAATCCCTTAGGACAAAGAAGCAGGTTTCCTTCTATGTGATTGTGGAGGATGAGCTTTTGGTCCAGAACTCCGGGGCATATTACTGTACCCTGGGAAGCACAGGGAGCAGCTGCAGGAGAGTCACCCACAGGGAGGCCAGGGAGAAGGGGGCACCCGTCGTCTCAGCGGCCAGGCTTGGAGAAGAGATATTTAAATCTAAAAAAATTTTTCTGGATGAGACAGTGTGACGTGATCCCTATTGACAAACAGAAAAATATTGCATAGACTAGTTCCATATCTGTTACTGGCCGCGGAGTGTGTTACTGGTCGGAGTGAACAGTAATGTATTTCTTGCCGGGCGGCAGGAGGAAGAGAGGAAAAAAGAGATGAAAATATATAATACATTGACAAAACAGAAGGAAGAATTTATTCCATTGGAGCCCGGACATGTCAGCATGTATGTCTGCGGACCTACAGTTTATAATTTTATCCATATAGGAAATGCACGGCCCATGATCGTATTTGATACAGTAAGACGATATATGGAGCATAAAGGATATGATGTAAATTATGTATCCAACTTTACAGATGTGGATGATAAGATTATTGCCAAAGCCATTGAAGAAGGTGTGACGTCTGAGGAAGTGGCACAGCGTTATATTGCGGAGTGCAAGAAGGATATGGCAGACATGAATGTGAAGCCGGCTACCACGCATCCTCTGGCTACCCAGGAGATCGGCGGTATGATAGAGATGATCTCTGATCTGATAGAGAAGGGGTATGCATACAACGTAAACGGCACAGTGTATTTCAGGACAAGAAAGTTTGAAGAATATGGAAAGCTCTCTCACAAGAACCTGGAGGATCTGAGGTCGGGGAACCGCTCTCTGCTCGTATCAGGAGAAGACCAGAAGGAGGATCCGCTGGATTTTGTTCTCTGGAAACCAAAAAAAGAGGGAGAACCGGCATGGGATTCACCATGGAGCGCAGGGCGGCCGGGTTGGCATATTGAGTGCTCAGTAATGTCAAAGAAATACCTGGGAGAAGAGATAGATATACATGCAGGCGGCGAGGATCTCGTATTCCCCCATCATGAAAATGAGATCGCACAGAGCGAGGCATGCAATGGCAGACATTTTGCGCGCTACTGGATGCACAATGCATTCTTGAATATTGATAATAAAAAGATGTCAAAATCTCTGGGCAATTTCTTTACTGTCCGTGAGATCGGTGAGAAATATGACCTCCAGGTATTGCGTTTCTTTATGCTCAGCGCCCACTACAGAAGCCCGCTTAATTTCAGCGCGGAACTTATGGAGTCATCCAAGAATGCACTTGAGCGTATCGTGACAGCAGTGGAGAATCTGAAGTTTTTAAAGGAGGCTGCCAAAACTGAGGAATTAAAGCCGGAGGAAGCAGCAGGACTTACAGAGCTGGATGCCTTTGAGAAAAAATTCGATGAGGCAATGGATGACGATTTTAATACAGCAGATGCTATCTCAGCTATTTTTGAGCTGGTGAGGTTTGCAAATACCACGGTGGGTGGGGAGAATTCAAAAGCTTATATCCAGGCTGTGCTGGATAGGGTTACAGCCCTGAGCGATATCCTGGGACTCATTGTGGAGAAGAAAGAGGAGATGCTGGATCAGGATATTGAAAAGCTGATTGAGGACCGCCAGACTGCCAGAAAAGCAAAGGATTTTGCGAAGGCGGATGAGATCAGGAACCTGCTGCTGGAGAAGGGGATCATCCTGGAGGATACAAGAGAAGGTGTGAAATGGAAAAGGGCATAGAATCCCTGGCGGCCTATCTGAAGGAAGAATTTCAGATGGGGGAGGTGGATATCAGGACATATTCACCTTTGACGCTGGCCTACATAGGAGATGCTGTCTATGATCTGATCATACGGACTTTAGTTGTGGAGCGGGGAAACTGCCCGCCCCACAAGCTGCATAAAAGGACAAGCCAGATCGTGAAGGCGCCTGCCCAGGCGGAAATGATTGAGAGGATACTGCCGCTGCTTGGCGGGGAGGAAGAACAGATATATAAAAGAGGCCGCAATGCAAAATCGTTTTCTACGGCCAAAAACGCGTCTGTGCTGGAATACAGAAAGGCTACGGGCCTGGAAGCCCTGATGGGCTTTCTGTACCTCAGGGGTGATATGGGGCGTATCGTAGAGCTGGTAAAGGCCGGGCTGGATAAAGGAGAAGAAGGATGAGATACGAAGAACTGACTATAGAGGGGCGCAATGCTGTCATGGAAGCTTACCGTTCAGGAAAGACCATAGACAAGCTTTTTGTGCTGGACGGATGCCAGGACGGCCCGGTGCGCTCTATTATAAGAGAAGCTAAGAAACAGGATACCCTGCTCAGCTATGTGGCAAAGGAAAGACTTGACCAGATGTCTGAGACAGGAAAGCATCAGGGCGTCATAGCCTATGCCGCTGCATATGAATATGCTGAGGTAGAGGATATGCTGAAGCTGGCTGAGGAAAAAGGAGAACCGCCGTTTCTGTTTTTGCTGGATAATATTGAAGATCCCCATAATCTGGGGGCCATCATCAGGACTGCGAATCTGGCAGGTGCCCACGGAGTCATTATACCGAAGCGCCGGGCAGTGGGACTGACGGCCACTGTGGCAAGGACGTCGGCAGGGGCATTGAATTATACGCCTGTGGCAAAGGTGACAAATCTCTCGGCAGTTATTGAAGAACTGAAGGAGAAAGGGCTCTGGTTCGTCTGCGCAGATATGGGCGGCGAGGTGATGTACAGCCTGAATCTGAAAGGCCCCATAGGGCTTGTGATCGGCAGTGAAGGAGAAGGGGTCAGCCGGCTGGTTAAGGAGAGATGTGATTTTGTGGCATCCATTCCAATGAAGGGAGATATTGATTCATTGAATGCTTCTGTAGCAGCAGGCGTGCTGGCATATGAGATCGTGCGCCAGAGGATGTCGTAGATGGGCAGATATGATGATTGTGCCGATGAGGAACTGCTTGTGCAGGCCAAAGAAGGTAATGCGGAGATTATCGATCATATCATGGAGAAATACAAGCACCTGGTCAGGAAAAAGGCCAGGGCTTTGTATCTCATGGGCGGAGATAATGACGACCTGATCCAGGAGGGAATGATAGGCCTTTTTAAAGCCATCCGGGATTTTGACCAGGCAAAGGAGGCTTCCTTCAGGAGTTTTGCGGATATGTGCATCTCACGGCAGCTTTACAGCGCCATACAGGCATCTAACAGACAGAAGCACGTTCCTCTTAATACATATATATCCCTGTACTCGGGGACAGTCAGCCAGGATGAGCGTGAGATACCCCTTCAGGAGGTTCTGGCCTCTTCGGGCCTGGATAATCCGGAGGAACTTGTGATCGGTCAGGAGAATGCCCGGATGATGGAGGAAGAGCTGAAGAAAAGCCTCAGCCTCTACGAGAGGGAGGTGCTGAGCCTCTATCTGGAGGGAAAGGACTATGCAGAGATAGGAAGTATAATGGGAAAGACACAAAAATCCATTGATAATGCCCTGCAGAGGATCAGGAAGAAGGTGTTGACGGGAATTGAACCGTGACCTTCTCATTACCCAAAAAGTTCACATGCGTTACATGATTGTATTATTACCTTTGCTATGGTATTATTTATTTATGGAGCAATCGTGTACAACAAGGTGGTCAGCCTCCCATACTTTACAAAAGAGGGGAGGTGGTGCGGATGAATACATATGAAGTTCTCAGCCTTTTGTTTTTGGGCGGTACTTTTCTCATTGCACTGCTTGCCTATATAGATAGGAATAACAAGCAAAAATAAATAAGCCTACCTTTGTACTTGGCAGTCGAGGTAGGCTTATGTCCACTTAGAGGCTAACCACTTTGTGGGCGGTTGCTCCTGTTTCTATCTTTATTATAGCATAAATTCTTTGAATGTAAAGGAAGATATTTAAGGCCTCTCGAAGATGTCTTCCTCGAAAGGCCCTAATTCCCAATGATATCAAAGCTGTTGACGGGAATCGAACCCGTGACCTCCTCACTACCAATGAGGTGCGCTACCGACTGTGCCACAACAGCTTATAGCAAATGAACTGCTACGATTAGAAATTTTATCATATCAGTGTTTGAATGTCAATGGATTTTCAAAAAATTCTTCAAGGACCAAAGGAGGCAGAATATGACTTCCGTACTGCTGCGGGCTTTTTCTTTTACTCTTGTCATTGTTATCGGTATTGTCATGCGGTCTTCAGGGCTTGTAAGCAGCAATGCCGGGGATGCTGTCAAGAAATTTTTAATATATATCACCCTGCCGGCTGCGATCATTACAAACTTTTCCGCTATCACTGACATAGGTGCGGAGATGGTGCTGATAGCACTGCTTGGCATAATTGCCAATGTGATCATGATCGCTGCAGGCGCTCTTATTACAAGACACAGGACACGAGGTGAGCAGGCGCTCAATATGCTCTGTCTTCCGGCCTTTAATATCGGCGCGTTCTGCCTCCCCTTTGTGCAGAGCTTTCTTCCGGCGCTTGGCAGTGTCACCGCCTGCATGTTTGATGTGGGAAACAGCATCATGTGTACAGGGGGAACATATGCATTTGTTGCCGAATATACCTCAGAAAACAGGAGGGGGCTGAATCTGAAGTCATTCGCGAAACGTCTTATATCCAGCCCTCCGCTTGTTACATATGTCGTTATGTTTACACTGTCAGTTATGGGCCTGCAGCTGCCGGATGCCGTCCTGACCCTGGTAAACCCTATGGCCAGCGCCAATACATTCATAGCCATGCTGATGCTGGGGCTGCTGTTCCACCTGGAGCTGAAGAAAGAATACATAAAGGAGATCATACGCCTGCTGGGGCTTCGCCATATTTTTGCCGCCGTATGTGCGCTTATCTTTTACTTTTTTCTGCCTTTTGATCTGGTGATCCGGCAGACACTGGCCCTTTTATGTTTTGCGCCTATGAGCGCTGTCTCCCCGGCCTACATAGGCATGTGCGGAGGAGATGAGGGGCTGGCCAGCTGTGCAAACAGCATATCTATACTTTTCAGTCTGGTGATTATTACAATATTGCTTGGAATTATGGGATTGAATTAAAAATAACAAATTAACCGTGTATAAGGAGGAAAATAAAATGCATGCAGATATAACAAGAGAACAGGCCATGGACCTGCTGAAGAAGTATAATCAGGATGAATTCCACATGGTACACGCCCTGACAGTTGAAGGTGTGATGCGCTGGTACGCCAGGGAGCTGGGATATGGTGAGGACGAGGAATTCTGGGGACTGGTGGGACTTCTCCACGATGTGGATTTTGAAAAATATCCGGATGAGCACTGTATAAAGGCCCCGGAGCTGTTAAAAGAAATCGGTTCAAGTGATGAACTGATCCATGCTGTTTGCAGCCATGGCTATGGAATCACTGTAGACGTGAAACCGGAGCATGAGATGGAAAAGATCCTTTTTGCAGCGGATGAACTGACAGGGCTGATCGGAGCTGCGGCCAAGATGCGCCCATCCAAAAGTGTCATGGATATGGAAGTTTCCAGCCTCAAGAAAAAATTCAAGGATAAACGTTTTGCAGCAGGCTGTTCCAGGGATATTATACGGCAGGGGGCTGACCAGCTTGGATGGGAGCTTGATAAACTTTTTGAAATGACGATCCGGGCCATGCGTTCTTGTGAAGATGAGATAAATAAGATTTAACGGTTATTTGCAGCAAGATATAAAAGATATAAAATTCGCCTTGACTCTCACGCAACGTCAGGGATTACCATGTCCTCTAAGGAGGTGAAAGATGAAGACAGTAAAGGAAGTGTCGGAAATCACCGGAGTTAGTATAAGGACACTGCGGTACTATGACGAAATAGGACTGCTGAAACCGACACAGCTGACAGATGCAGGCTACCGCCTGTATGACAATGAGGCTATAGGGAGGCTGCAGCAGATCATGTTCTACAGAGAACTGGAAATTCCATTGGTGGACATTAAAGATATAATGGAAAACCCGGCTTATGACAGAACATGTGCCCTGGCAGCCCAGAGATCCCTTCTGGAAAGAAAGAGAAACCACCTGGACGGGATCATCGAGCTGATCACAGACGTGATGGAAGGAGCGAATACTATGAGTTTTGAAGCATTTAAAGAGGAAGAGATCGACATGATACTGGACCATATCCAGGAGAATATGCCCCGGGAGGAATTTGAGAGATTAGTAGAGAGATACGGGGACGGCAGCATTGAAAAATGGAGGGAGACATTTTCCGGGAATCTGAAGGATGAGAAGACGGGTGCGGAACTGATGAGACTGTATGGCAGTAAAGAGAAGGCGCTGGAATCAGCCACAGCACAGCCGTCAGATATGAGCAGGTACCAGAGGGAAAATGATGAAATTTGCAGAGAGCTTTACATGATAAAGGACTCAGGCGGTTCAGAGAAGGAGAAACAGCTGATAAGCAGGCTGGCGGAATGTTATAAGAAAATGTTCCGGCTGGATAACGCTAGGGCGCTGCTGACGGAAATGGCGGATGGTTACCTGAAGGATGAAAAACTCAGAGCGGCAAATGACAGTGTCTATGGAGAGGGCAGCTCTGAGTATATGGCGGGAGCTATACTGCGGTATTATGGGATATAAGATTAAAAAAATTTAACGTAAACAGTAAGGGAAATCCATATGCGAATGAGAAATAATTTACAAGATACCTTTTACAGCCAGATAAGAAGGCTTGTGATCCCAATTGTAATCCAGAACCTGCTGAGCGCCGCCGTCAATTCCGCCGATGTAGTCATGCTCAATTATGTGGGCCAGTCTTCCATATCGGCTGTATCTCTGGCATCCCAGTATGCCAGCGTCCTTTTTATGGTGTACTACGGCTTGGGGACAGGAGCCACTATGCTGTGCGCACAGTATTTCGGAAAGGGTGATATGAAAGCCATAAAGGCTGTGGAAGGCATCGCATTGCGGTTTTCTCTTGCTATATCCTCTGCGTTTGCCCTTGCAGCGCTTGCCATACCGGATCTGATGATGACTCTGTTTACGAGTGACCCGGAACTGATCAGGCTGGGATCTTCTTATCTTCGGATACTGAGCGTCAGCTACCTGTGCTGGGGGATCATAGAAATATATCTGGCTATTCTCCGCAGTATTGGAAGGGTGGTAATAAGCACTTCCCTGAATGCCCTTGCATTTACCTTAAATATTTTTTTGAATGCAGTATTTATTTTCGGGCTTTTCGGCGCTCCAAAGCTTGGAGTCACAGGTGTCGCTGTAGCTACCTCCACGTCCCGGGTGATTGAGCTGATTGCCTGTTTTATAGTCTCTGCTCTGAGCAGAGATATAAAATTGAAATTTTCTTATATGTTTATAAAAAACAAGCTGCTCTTCTCAGATTTTGTGAAACTGTCCCTGCCTGCCCTTGGCAATGATGTGGCGTGGGGAGTTGCTTTCTCCATGTATTCCGTGATCATCGGGCATATGGGCAGCGATGCGGTGGCGGCTAACTCTTTTGTTATAGTGGTAAGGAATTTTGGGACGATCCTGTGCTTTGGGATCGCCAGCGCCGGAGGTATACTGCTGGGCAGGGAGATTGGTGAGAACCGTCTGGAGGATGCCAAAAATGATGCCAGAAAGCTTATGAAGCTGACAGTGGCCAGCGGTGCATTAGGCGGGCTTATCATACTGGGCGCAACACCTTTTGTACTGCGGTATGCTTCACTCTCCGAGACGGCCATGCATTATCTGAAATACATGCTTCTCATCAATACTTACTATGTTATGGGGGCGGCAGTGAATACAACGCTGATAGCAGGAGTTTTCAGATCGGGAGGTGACAGCCGTTTTGGATTTATCTGCGATACCATCGACATGTGGCTGTATGCGGTTCCGCTGGGATTCTTTGCAGCTTTTGTGTTAAAGCTTCCGGTCATGTGGGTATATTTCCTGCTGTGTACGGATGAATTTGTCAAATGGCCGTGGGTGCTGAAGCACTATAAGAGCAACAAGTGGCTGCATAATATAACCAGGGATAATCTGTTTTAAAGCTAAATTTATTAAAAATATAGTTGACAAAAGCAGGGGTATCTCATATACTACTATAAATCTCTTTGCACTGCATTACATTCCTTATGGAATGTGCGATCAACAGTACAAACTGAGCAGGCGATGCCCGGGAGGGCGTGGGGCCGGGCCGCCAGATGGCGGCAGCAGATGGACGATAGACACATCTGTGGGACAGTGGTTGTTCTGCAGGTGTGTATTTTTATACCCTAAATTGAACAACTGGCTCTTGAGAATGGAGTGCCATAAGAGAAATCTAACAAGTCAAATGACGAAATGGAGGATTCTTTTATGACAAACGAAACTGGGAGTATGGCGGGACTGACCGCCGATGAAGCCGTCAGACTTCAGGAACAATATGGCAAAAATGTCCTGACGCAGGAAAAGAAAGAGGGTTTTCTGAAAAAGACAGTTCACATTATTTGTGAACCTATGTTTCTGCTGCTTTTGGTAGCTGCGGCTATCTACTTTGTGCTGGGTGAACCCCGAGACGGAATCATCATGCTGGTGTTCGTGGTGGGGATCATCAGCATTGATGTGATCCAGGAATGGAAAACTGACAAAACGCTGAGTGCCTTAAAAGACCTGTCAGCGCCTCACATTACTGTTATCCGGGATGGAACAGAACAAGTTATTGCCAGCGCTGATCTTGTTCCGGGGGATCTGATGATGATCTGCGAAGGCGTGAAGATTCCCGCTGACGGTGCTGTGGTCAGGTGTGCTGATTTATGTGTGGATGAATCTTCTCTTACCGGGGAGGCAGACGGTGTCTGGAAGGTGACGGCAGAGAAGGCAGAACCTGAGGGTGACTACTGGCGCAGGGACTATTGTTATGCAGGTACGCTGGTAATCCAGGGCACTGGCGTTGTACGGGTAGAGAAAACCGGCCAGAATACAGAATACGGCAAGATAGGTAAAAACGTGGCTGCCGCACCTGCGGAGGATACGCCGCTCCAAAAGCAGACAGGGAAACTTGTAAAGACATGTGCTGTTATTGCAGGTGTGCTGTTTATTCTGGTAGGGATTTTTACATGGCTGAATATACCGGATCACAGCCTTCGGGAGCGGTTGATTGAAAGCATCCTGTCCGGCGTAACACTGGCTATGGCCATGATACCGGAGGAATTTCCTGTCATCCTCACGGTATTCCTTTCCATGGGAGCATGGCGTCTGGCAAAAAAACATTCATTAGTTCGTAAACTTCCAAGTGTGGAGACTCTTGGCGCTGTCAGCGTGCTTTGCGTGGATAAAACAGGAACTATCACCATGAACCAGATGTCCGTGCAGGAGTTGTGGATAGCCAGCGGTGATGAGCTGTCAATGATAGAAACGATGGGACTTGGCTGTGAGACAGATACATATGATCCCATGGAAAAAGCCATGCTTTCCTGCTGTGAAGCCCATGGCATCACCAGGGGGCATCTCTTTGAAGAAAGTGGATTTCTGACAGAGTATGCATTTACCAACGAACTAAAAATGATGGGTCATGTGTGGAGACATGATGATGAGATCCTGATTGCTGCCAAAGGCAGTCCTGAACGCATATTTACGGTCTGCGGTATGACAGAAGAGCAGCGCACAGAGGCGGAACGCAAAAACCTGGAGCTTTCAGCTCAGGGGCTGAGGGTGATCGCCATTGCAGCAGCCAGGCCTGCAAGTGAGGGAGACATTCCGGCATCTCTTACAGAATGCCGTCTGACCCTGCTGGGGCTTGTGGGTCTTGCCGATCCGCCGAGGGAGGGTGTGAAAGAAGATATTGCGGTCTGCAGCCGGGCGGGAATCCGTGTAGTCATGATAACAGGAGACAATGGGATCACCGCATCTGCGGTAGCAAAAAAGGTTGGCCTGTCCCACAGTGATGAAATCATCACAGGTGATATGCTGAATGATATGAGTGATGAAGAACTGCGGGAGGCGGTCAGGAAAGTTTCCATTTTCTCCCGCGTGATACCGGAACATAAAATGCGGATTGTGAAGGCTTTCCAAATGAACGGGGAAGTTGTGGCCATGACAGGTGACGGGGTAAATGATGCTCCGGCTCTAAAATATGCCGATATCGGAATTGCCATGGGCAAGCGGGGGAGCGAGGTTTCCCGCGAAGCCGCCGACCTGATTTTGATGGATGATAATTTCACTACCATAGTGGAGACTGTTAAAGATGGACGGCGCATTTATGATAATATACGCAAAGCTGTAGGGTATGTCTTTACGATCCATATTCCCATAGCGTTTGCATCCCTGCTGGCTCCCTTCCTGGGTATCTCTCCCGCAGCTCTGCTGCTCCTGCCGCTCCATGTGGTGCTCCTGGAGGTCCTCATTGATCCTACCTGTTCTATTGTTCTGGAGCGGCAGCCGGCTGAGAATGATATTATGGAGCGCCGTCCCCGCAATGCGGATGAAAAGCTGCTGACAGCCGGCCTTTTGGGGAAAAGTGTCTTGCAGGGACTTACTGTGTTTGCTGCTTCTTTCGGAGCGTATTTTACAGTGCTGGCAGGCAATGCAGACAATGCGCCCACAGCGCGCTCCATCGGACTCGCTGTCATTATGCTGGCAAACTTGTTTCTTGTGCAGGTCAACAGCTCCGATCATGAGTTTGCTTTTCAGTCAGCGCAAAAATTAATGAAAGACCGTGTGATGTGGGCAGTGAACCTGGGAACGCTGGCATTGCTGTATCTTATCTTGTATACACCAGTATCAGGAGTGTTAAAACTGGCTGCGCTGCCTGTTCCCTTCCTGTTAGCCGCTCTTGGGCTGGGAGCTGGTTCTGTGCTGTGGTATGATCTGGTAAAACTGGCAAAGAAGTTAAAACGTAAGAAAAATACAGTATAGTTCACCCACGTAAAAGAAAAGTAAACCATTAAAAACCCTTGTATTTACCGTATTATTAAACCGATGGGGCACCATATCATGATTAAGCTTAACCAAATTTCCCTTTATATCCTGGAGCCGACTGACGACAAAGGCGGGAAGTTCGCTGGTTCGATTGCTGGAATATGTCTTTGGACTCGTTTTTTTGAGATATCATTAATCCATGCCTGAACAGTAGACTGGGTAAGCGTAGCCATTACAGTGTTGACATTTATGTATATTTTGCTATAATATATTTAACAAGACAGCCGACAGGTAGGTGCACACTACCCATCCCGGCGAGGTTAGTTAGCTAAAAGAAATAGCCGTTCCTAAACTTTGACGAGAGCAGGACGGCTATTTCTTATTTTTTAAATTCAGAATTGCTGTGATTAAAAGACCAACGGTCAGTATAATCATAAATTCCTCATATGTACTCATAAGGCATCTCCTCCTTCCGCAAGACTCGGAACGGATAGAGAGCTGCCGCCTGTTCGGCTGCCCGGGTAAGTATATTATTGTCTGCCCCTGGGGCGGGGCAGGTTCTTTTATTTACAAATTAATATTTAGGGGTTCTGGCGTATCCAATAAATGACAGGATTACTTCAATGATTACAAACATGAAATACATTGGAAATAATACCATCGCTACAGAATATAGGATTGCTCCTGCCAAGGCAAAGCCCCTTTTCTTCATAATCAGTCCTAAAGCATTGAATATGGCAGCTATAAATGTGGCGATAAGGTGTGGCATGACAAGTGCAGTTGCAATACCTGCGCCGATCTGTTCATAAGCGTCAGATCCTGAACTGGCAGCTCCCGACCAATAGAACACGCTATATATCAGGTAAAGTACACCCACAATCAAAGAAATCAGTAAACATATACTTAGTTTCTTTTTAATCAAAGACGGCGGAGCCTCATAAGGAACACCAAATTCCCGCGAATACTCTATAGGCGCTGCGCAGTTTGGACATTTGTCAGCTTTGTCTGAAAACTCTTTTCCACATTCTTTACATGTTATCATTGCCATAACTATTTCCTCCCTCATTTGTTTATAATCAAAGGCAATTTGCCTATTGATTCATCATCTTTCCGATCCTCAGATTTGGCCCAAAATATACTACATAATCATATATAGTAGTAAAAAAAATTTCGGGTTTCTTAGAAAATTAATATCATTTAAAGATGGCTGTAAAATAAAAGGATTCCCCTTATTACAAGGGAAATCCTATAATGGAGACGGTGGGACTTGAACCCATGGCCTCTTGAATGCCATTCAAGCGCTCTCCCAACTGAGCTACGCCCCCGGAAAATATGTTTTTATTATATCTTATCTTACTAAGTTTTTCAACTATATTTTTATTTAATTTGCCCCGCATGAGCGGGGCGCGTTACTGCTCACTCTGTGACCAGTAACACGCTTCGCGGTGCACAGAAACGTAGGGCGGTTACTTGTTAAAAATTATTTATAACGGTTCAGTACCTTCACAGTTACCTGCAAAATAGTTACAATTATTTTTCGGCTGTAAGGGAATCTATTTTCCTGAGTTCTTCAGCAGTAAAGGGAGAGTGTTTTATAACCTTCAGATTATCAAGGATCTGCTCAGGCTTTGAGGCTCCTATGAGGACGCTTGTGACGGCGCCGTCTCTGAGCACCCATCCGAGGGCCATCTGTGCGAGAGACTCTCCTCTTGATCTGGCTATGGAATCCAGCTGACGGATACAGTCCAGGCGTTCCTGGGTGAGCTGGTCTTTATGCAGAAAACGTCCATCTGTAGCTATGCGGCTGTCAGATGGGATCCCCTTTAAATACCTGTCAGTCAGCATTCCCTGGGCCAGGGGTGAGAAAGAGATGATTCCTTTTTTCTGCTCCACGGCAGCAGCCTTCAAACCATTGTTTTCAATGGTACGGTTAAAGATATTGTAGGAATTCTGATTAATGATGAACGGGCAGCCCATTTCTTTAAGGATTTTGCCCGCTTTTACCATGGTTGGCCCGTCATAGTTGGAGAGGCCGGCATAGAGAGCCTTTCCGCTTCTGACTGCCTGGTCCAGTGCATCCATGGTTTCCTCAAGAGGAGTTTCAGGGTCCATCCTGTGATGATAGAAGATATCTACATACTCCAAACCCATCCTCTGCAGGCTCTGGTCCAGGCTGGCAAGAAGATATTTCCTGCTGCCCCAGTCTCCGTATGGGCCGGGCCACATGGTATAGCCTGCCTTTGTGCTGATTATCATCTCGTCCCTGTATCCGGCCAAGTCTTCTTTTAAGATTCTTCCAAAATTTCTCTCGGCGCTGCCGGGTTCCGGTCCATAGTTATTTGCCAGGTCGAAATGAGTGATGCCATTGTCAAAGGCTGTAAAGCACAGCGCTTTCATATTACTGAAAGCTGCCGTATCACCAAAATTATGCCATAATCCCAGGGATACCACTGGCAGCTTCAGGCCGCTGCAGCCACAGCGGTTATAAGCTGTCTCATTGTATCTTGTATCACTTGCTTTGTACATGTAAATATTCTCCTTCTCTCTGTCATGGCATATACTGCAGCAGTCCGGCTGTCTTGGGATAGTGGCATGTGAACAGTACCCCCTGCGTTACTGTTCACTCCGTGACCAGTAACACGCTCCGCGATGCACAGAAACGGCAAAAACCGCCGTTTCGCGCTGCAACCCTCGGGATTTTCGTGCAAATATGCACGAAAACACCTCGCGGGATGGTGACGTGTGAACACTACCCCCCATGCTGCAATATATGTTTAGTTTTCAGCTCCTGTATTTACATATACTAACACTTCAAGTATACTTGAAGTCAACCGGGAATTTTACAATTCAGATAAGTATGGAGGATGGTATGAAAACATATACGATCAGGGAAGTATCACAATTATTTAATCTTCCGGCTTCTACTCTCCGGTATTATGAGGAGATGGGCATACTGACAAATATCGGGAGGTCAGATACCGGGCAGCGCATCTATACAGAAGCGCACATTAACCGTCTCAGGAGTATCTGCTGCTTCAAGGGGACCGGTATGTCTATCCCCAAGCTCCAGGCATTCTTTGCTTATGAAGAGAATGAAGAAGATCATATAGATGATATCCTGTCTCTTCTGTCAGGGCAGAAGGAGCAGGTGGAAAAACAGATCGTACAGCTTCAGGCTGACCTGGAACATGTAAAGAGAAAATTAAGCTATTATGGAGATATTAAGAGGTCAATAGAGTGCGGCATGCCGCGCCCATCCTGGGATGACTATAGAAAACCAGCCGGTAGTTTGGCAGCGCGAAACGGCGAATTTTGCAGTTCCGGTTAAGAGATGTCAGGCATAACAGCCCGGCCGCCAGCTGTATAGCTGATGGCCGGGCGGCAGTATGCAGAAACTGCGTCAGCAGAGTACGATGATCTTACGCGGTGTGGTCTGAGGCGGGAGGCTTCTTGTAGTCACGCCATAGAAGACGATAAGATAATGTCCGCCGGGCCTGCAGTTAAAGCGCTGGCCGTTTGCAGTGACAATCTGGGTTGCTGAGGATGGATTCAGCTTAAGAGAATGGTTTGCGGCATTTAGATTTCTGTCAAAGAAGTCTGCCATCACATTTTCATTAGCTCCTGTTCTTGCTATGAGAGCCGCCTGGTAGCGCGGAGGGTATATGAGCGGAACCGGAAGTGTTTCATCATAAAAAGCCGTGACGCGCATCCCTGGGCGCAGCTGCATATTATCCACCACATAGGTATCAGCATTGAGTATGAAGTTTACAACATTTTCAGATGTCCGGAGGGTAATAAGCTGATTGCAGCACTGGTTCTGGAAGGGTGCTATTTCCTGTATAATGCCTGTCACAGGCACAAAAATTGGGTTTGCCATTGAAATATTCCTTTTTTGTTTAAAATATGCAGATGAAACTGACTGGTTCCTTATCACTCTCTTTTTTCACCCACCTGAATCGTATGGAAGCCTTCACCGTGTACCTCATTTGATTCAAGGACAATGATAAAAGAGTCAGGATCGGCAGCCTTGACAGCCTTCTGTACGGCGTACATCTGTTTATTATTACATGCGCACATGACCACCTCTTTGTCATCCTGCCTGTATCCTCCGGCAGCTTTCAGAAGCGTGGAGCCTCTCTGGCAGCATTCTTCAATCGTGTTTGCTATCCTGGCCCCATCAGAAGTGACGATAAGGGCCAGTTTACCTGCATTTATTCCGTACATGACCTTGTCTGTAACAATTGCAAACAGATAGTTTACAATCATACCGTAGATAATGCCGTCTACATCCCGGAATATGAGCCCGCTGGCAAGTACGATCCCTACATCAGATAAAAAGGCGATTTTCCCTATGGACATGTGGGGTCTTACTGCCTTGACGGCCATGATAATGAAATCCGAGCCTCCTGTTGAGGAATTCTGCATATATATGAGTGCATACCCAAGTCCGGCTATCACACCTGTGCATATGGCGGAAAGGAGCCTGGGTCCTTCATATACAGGCAGCAGAGGGGCGCCAAAGTCGATGAGCAGAGAAGAGATGATCATCGAGCGGAGAGATCGCAGGAAAAAGGTGCGGCCAAGCAGCTTATAGCAGAGGATGGCCAGAGGGATGTTCATGACTATTGTGGTAAGCCCTACAGGCAGGCCGAACAGCCTGTAGAAGATGATAGAGATACCTGAGAATCCCGTCATGGGAAACTGTGCATTCATGGCGAAATTATAGATGCCGATGGCGATCAGGATGTTGCCAAGCAGCTCTATTGCAAAGGCCTTGATGCTTTCTTTGTGTTTGGAATTTAGTTTCATTTTCAGTTCCTCCATTCATATTGATCCGTGCAGGAGCGGGGAAGTACTGGGAACCCCGCTGTATTTTGCACATAAAAAAGAACGGATGCAAATTATAGTGATATAATTCGCATCCGCTCTTTTAGTAATATAAGTCTACCACAACATGAAAAAAATTGCAATAATTCTCGAAATCGAAACTGCTGCATAAACTAGAGGTGAGTTACTGTTCACTCCGTGACCAGTAACAGAGATGAGTAACTATTCAGCAGTGGTAATTGTGAAGATGTGAAGCAGCTGCAGAT
This sequence comes from Murimonas intestini, assembly GCA_003148945.1. Taxonomy (GTDB): domain Bacteria; phylum Bacillota; class Clostridia; order Lachnospirales; family Lachnospiraceae; genus Murimonas; species Murimonas intestini. The sequence continues at coordinate 66,050 of QGGY01000010.1, forward strand.
TTGAAAACTGCAGCCTGCCGGAAGGAATAAAATTATGGAAATTAAAAAAAGGATTCTTATGAACTCCAGTTGTTATAAAACCGGAAGAACAATATCACCCCAGGGAATCATGACCCACTCAACAGCCACGCCGGGTGGGACGGCGGAAGACTTTATCAGCTACTGGAATGGGGATGTGTCAGAATGTACGACTTATATTATTGATGATACGGGCATATACCAGCTGCTGCCGGAGAAACACAGAAGCTGGCATGCGGGTTCCCCGGCGAATGATATGTATATCAGCTATGAAATATGTGAGCCGGGTACATTCCAGTATAATGGACAGTGGGCCACTATGGGAAATTATGATCCCACCCTGCCTGAAAATATCAGGTATTTTAACACGGTATATGCTTATGCAGTGGAACTGAGCGCTTATTTTTGTAAAAAGTATGGGTGGGAACCTGATTCCAGCCATGTACTGTGCCATCAGGAGGGGTATCAGAAAGGAGTTGCCACAGATCACATCGATGTACTGCAGTGGTTCCCGAAACACGGGAAGAGTATGGATGATTTCAGGGCGGATGTCCGGGCATGTATGAATTCATCGGATGGCAGCTCCAAGCCGGATATTCAGATCAAATACTATGTCCAGGCCGGGTCATACAAGGATGAGAAGCTGGCCAAAAGTTTTTCAGCTGTTCTGGCACAAAAGGGTTTTCCGGCATTTGTAAAGAAGATTTCGGGCATGTACAAGGTCCAGGCCGGGGCATTTGAGAATATAGAAAATGCAAGGAAGACAGTGGAAAAATTGCAGGAGGCCGGGTTCGAAGCGTTTATCGTTGAAGGCTGAATAAGGCCGTAACAGTTCAGCTTTTAACTGTTCCGCGAAACTGTGTTATAGTCAGACGGCTGAATTGTAACATCAGGACCTGGCGTTCTGCTGAAATTAGTTGCACAATATTCCAGGAGCATTTATAATATAAGAGCAGGCCTGTATCTTTAATGCACAGACCATGAGCACATGATACAGGTGTGCAGAAATTACTGAACAGTTGCCATTCCTTTAGAAACATAGTGGTAAGAAAAGAAAAAGAGGTAGAAAAGATGAAAGATGAATTTATTACATTCACAATAGGAAAACAGAAGAATATTGCGTTGATCGCCCATGACGGGAAGAAAAATGAGCTTATCCAGTGGTGTGCAGACAATAAGTCAACTCTGGAAAAGCATTTTCTGTGCGGTACAGGAACGACAGCCAGGATGATCACAGAAAAGACAGGACTTCCTGTAAAAGGCTACAACAGCGGCCCTCTGGGCGGTGACCAGCAGATCGGGGCAAAAGTAGTAGAAGGAAAAGTGGATTTTATCGTGTTCTTTTCGGATCCTCTGGAGGCACAGCCTCATGACCCGGATGTAAAAGCGCTGCTGCGTATTGCACAGGTCTATGACATCCCCATTGCCAATAATAAGGCAACAGCAGATTTTATGATAACATCTGCCTTTATGGATAAGGAATATGAGCATCAGGTAATTAATTTTAAAAGAAATATCCAGGAGCGTGCAAAGTCACTTTAATGACTTACGCGGGGATTTAAAACCGGAGTGGAGAGCTCCGGTTTTAAATCACACTTTTGTTCTGATACAGCGGGGCTACTGCATCATTCCCTGAAGAACCTGATTTACAAGCTTGCCGTCTGCCCTGCCCTTTACCCTGGGCATCAGTTCTTTCATTATGCGGCCTTTGTCTTTAGCGGATGGTGCGTCTATCCCAAGTGACGTGAGAACTTCTGTGATCACGTTCCTGATCTCGTCCTCATTTAACATATGCGGGGCGAATTCCTCATAAACAGCAATTCTCTTTGTACATTCATCGATGATGTCTGTGCGGTCAGCTGGTGTCAGATCCAGAGTTTCCTTTGTCTGCTTGATCTCTTTAAGTACAACTTCATTCTCTTCTTCTTCTGTCAGATCCTCACGCTTATCGATAGCTTTATTTTTTAGGGCGGACAAAAGCATGGAAAGAGAATCTTTTCTTTCCTTTTCACCAGCCTTCATTGCTGCTACCATTGCACTTCTGACTTCATCTATTCTGCTCATTTTATATTCCTCCTGATTCATAATATGTTGGTTGTTTACAGTATCAAAACAGTACATCATGTAAGGCTTTTCAAAAATATTCAGGCTGTAAAGAATCTTGTCACAGCGTCTGTGAGTGAAATTTGGTCTGCGGTGCCCATCAGTTCCCTGGCTGAGTGCATGGCAAGAAGTGGAACACCGATATCAACAGTCTTTACAGGTACCTGGGCAGAGAGCGGAGAGCCGATGGTACCGCCGCCTGCCTGTCCGGTGCGTTTTACACAGCGCTGATATGGAATGCCAAATGTCTGGCAGAGGTTCATCAGACCGCCTACGGCTTCGCAGTCCCATGTATACTTCTGGTTACTGTCCATCTTGATCACAAATCCGCTGCCCAGCTTCGGGTATGTGGTAATATCATAGGAGGCCGGGTAATTGGGATGGAAACCATGGCCTACATCTACAGAAAGGATCATACTGCCCTGGATATCAGAGAGGAATGAGATCCTGTCCCGCCCAAGGGAAGCCCAGATCTTTTCCAGGATAATACTCAGCATCTGGCTGTCAGCACCCTGCTTTGTGCGGCTGCCAATCTCTTCATTGTCGAACAGGGCGGCCAGACTGATCCTGTCTGAGGGTGAGCTGTCCATCAGCCCATAGATTAAAGCGCACGCTGAGGTAGCGTTGTCAAGGCGCGGGCTGGATAGGAATTCCCCGTTAAGCCCTACAAGCTGCGGTTCTTCCGGGTTGTAGATATACAGTTCGAAATCAAGGATATCTTCGTATTTTACCCCTGTACTGCCGGCAATATAACGCAAGAGATAATCATCCTGGTTCAGAGTCTCATTCACCATGGCACAGAGAGGCATGAGGTGTGTCTGCTTGTCAAGGCCTCCGGCATTTTCTTCTGACCTGGACATGTGTATAGCCAGGTTTGGTATGGTAAGGACAGGTTTTTTTAAGTCAACATATACCACATCCGGGTTTAAGAGGTCCTTACTCTTGAGGGCAAGACGTCCCGCTATGGACAGAGGCCTGTCAAAAAACGTGCTGAGAATAGGCCCTCCGTAGATCTCTGCATTTATCTGGAGATATCCTTTTTTATTAAATGTACCGTTGGGTTTTACACGGAGGCAGGGCCAGTCCGTATGAGCGCCTCCTATATGGACACCCTTGGATAAGTCGGCATCCCGGCCGATCTTAAAGGCAAAGAGTTCACCTGAGAAAGTCCGGCAATAGTAGCCCTTTCCTTTCTCAAGTGTCCAGGATTCCTTAGAGGAAAGGGGGATAAATCCGGCTTGGTCCAGAAGGTCAATGGAATGTCCGACCATGTGGAATGGAGAAACACTGTTTTTGAGGTATTCTGTTAAGTTTTCAATAGTATTCAAGTCATATCCTTCTTTCTTAATTAAGCTGTATGCATTCCGTTAAATGAATGTCCATACACTCATAGTTTAATCGAAGGAGGAAGGTTCGTCAATCCCAAAGGTCTATTTGTTGCTATTTCCGTAACAGTTCAGCCTTTCACTGTTCCGCGAGGTGTTTTCGTGCATAATGCACGAAAATCCCGGGAGCTGCTGCGCTACCTGGCCTTGTCTTTATTTTCTTCGGGAGCCATTCTGGGGGCCTCAAAGCGGTAAAGATCCTCATAAGACTCAAGCTCTGCATCGGACTGGGGAGCAGAAGGGATCAGGCCTGTACATTCCCAGGCAGAGCAGGAATTGCCGAGATAGTCATAGGAGTCAAAGGCAGCTTCATTTTTTGTTGCAGCTTCTGACAGGGAAGGTGTATCATCTTTCACTCTTTCGTAATTCCTGAGTTCATTATCTTCTTTGCTGTTGTATCTGTTATCCATGGTATAGCCCTCCTTAATATTTAAAGGTTCATTGAAGTCACATTTATTATTAGGGAAAAGCTGATAAAAAATACATCCGGCAGAAAATGTATGATAAAATAAAACTGCACAGATTATAAGAGAATGATTCAGCAAAATAATGCTGTTAGAGAATATTAAAGGAGAATTCAATTGAATTATAAATTATTGATCGAGTATGACGGGACAAAGTATAATGGCTGGCAGAAACAGGGAAATACAACAAATACAATACAGGGAAAAATAGAAGATGTGCTCGCCAGGATGCAGGGACATGAAGTGGAGGTGCATGGGGCAGGACGCACCGATGCAGGCGTTCATGCAAAAGAGCAGGTTGCAAATGTTCACCTGGATGGAGGCAGGACAGCTGAAGAGATCAGGGTGTATCTGAATAAATATCTTCCTGAAGATATTGGCATCCTGGATGTGTCGGAGGTACCGGGCCGGTTTCACAGCAGGCTTAATGCTGTGGAGAAGATCTACTCCTACCATCTTGCATTTGGAGAACAGAAGCATGTATTTGAGAGAAAGTTTATAACATTCCTGGAAGAGAAGCCTGATGTGGAAAAAATGAAGCAGGCGGCTTTATATCTGGAAGGGGAACATGATTTTAGAAGCTTCTGCGCAAATAAAAGGATGAAAAAAACAACAGTGAGAAAGCTGTATGCAGTTACATTCAGAGAATACGGGGATGAGCTTTTTATTGAGTACAGAGGCGAAGGTTTTCTTTATAATATGGTCAGGATCATGACAGGAACACTCATCGAGGTAGGACAGGGAAAGCGCAGTCCAAAGGAAATAGAGTCCATTCTGAGGGGGCGCGACAGAAGCCTGGCAGGGCCAACGGCACCTGCCAGAGGACTGACGCTGCTGAAAGTTATCTACCCTCAATAACCGTAGTTCTCACCGATGAGGATAACCTTGATCCTGCCCTCGGTGCGGTTGAAACGTGTGATCAGGGTCTGGGCACAGATACAGTCAGGGGAGAGGCAGCCGGCACATGTTCCTGTAAGGCTGCAGGGTGTCTTCATGTCAAGGCGCATTGCATTTGGGGGAGCCGCCTGGTCGTGGGCCCTCCTGATAGCTGCATCAGTGTCATGGACAACTTTGTTCATGCCGATCATCATGATGACATGGTCCGGGCCGTAGGAGAGTGCGGCAACTCTGTTGCCTGTGCCGTCAATGTTGACAAGCTGGCCGTCCAGAGTGACGGCATTGGCGCTCATAAAGTAATAATCTACAGAAAAGGCTTTTCTGTAATATTCTTTTTTCTCTTCAGCTGTGCGGGCAAGCGAGCGGTCCACCAGGGTGAGGGAAGAAGACTTCAGGGCATCCATCATCCCGCATTCTTCCAGAGTCTGGGAGCCGCCCCAGGATACAGAAGAACCTTCCGGTATAAAGCTCATTGCCTTTTCAACGGCTGATTTTCCGTCAGGGCAGTAATAACCCTCCATGCCTCTTTTCTCCAGCGCTTTTATGATAGCGGCTGCCTGTTTTTCGTAAAAGGATTCCATTGGTGTCATAATAAGACCTCCTTGCATTTTTCCTGATTATAGCATATTTCCCATTGAAAATCATCAGAACAGCCAGTATAATAATAGTCAGTATAAAAACGGTTAGTGGTCACGGAGTGAACAGTAACTGAAAACGGCAGAATATTGCCGTCAAGGTAAAGGAGTACCCATATGAAAAAGATTCTGGAAATGATAACAGAACAAATAGAGAAAGCGTTTGCTGAGGCAGGCTATGATGCTGCTTATGGAAAAGTAACACTGTCCAACCGCCCGGATCTGTGTGAATACCAGTGCAACGGCGCCATGGCTGCCGCCAAGGCGTATAAAAAAGCGCCTGTTATGATAGCAAATGATGTGGTAGCTAAACTGGCAGGCGGGGAGATGTTTTCAGAGGCAGCTGCAGTGAACCCGGGTTTTATTAACCTGAAATTAAATGATGAATTTCTGGCAGACTATCTGCGGAAGATGCAGGAAGACGGGAATTTATCTGTAGAGAAGACAGCAGAGCCTAAAAAAATGATCATAGACTACGGCGGCGCCAATGTGGCAAAGCCGCTTCATGTAGGGCATCTGCGCTCTGCAATTATAGGAGAGAGCATTAAGAGGATGGGACGTTTTCTGGGCCATGATATGACAGGAGATGTGCATCTGGGTGACTGGGGGCTTCAGATGGGGCTTGTCATAACAGAACTTAAGAAGCGCCAGCCGGATCTCATCTATTTCGATGAAACCTTTGAAGGTGAATATCCGGAACAGCCGCCATTTACCATTAGTGAGCTGGAAGACATCTACCCTGCCGCCAGCGCTTACTCGAAGGAAGATCCGGAGTATAAGAAAGAAGCTATGGAGGCAACGTTCCAGCTGCAGCAGGGCAGACGGGGATATCAGGCTGTTCTGAAGCATATTCTGAATGTATCTGTAACAGATTTAAAGAAAAATTATGAGAATCTGGACGTGCATTTTGACCTGTGGAAAGGTGAGTCAGACGCCCAGCCTTACATCCCGGATATGGTCCAGTATATGAAGGACGAAGGATATGCCCATCTGGATGACGGGGCACTTGTTGTGGATGTGAAGGAGGAAGGGGATACAAAGGAAATTCCGCCATGCATGATATTAAAATCTGACGGCGCGTCTTTGTATAATACAACTGACCTGGCAACGATCGTTGAGAGGATGAAGTTATATGACCCTGATGAGATCATTTACGTGGTGGATAAGCGTCAGGAGCTATATTTTACACAGGTATTCCGCTGTGCGCGCAAGACTAAGCTGGTGAAGGAAGATACTAAGCTTGAATTCCTGGGCTTTGGCACAATGAACGGAAAAGACGGCAAGCCGTTCAAGACAAGGGAAGGCGGGGTTATGCGTCTGGAATCCCTGATTGCGGGCATTAATGAGGAAATGTATAAAAAGATCACAGATAATCACGATATTGATCCGGAGGAAGCAAAGGAGACTGCCAAGATCGTGGGACTCTCAGCACTCAAATACGGCGACCTGTCAAATCAGGCGTCAAAGGATTATATTTTTGATATAGACAGATTCACATCCTTTGAGGGGAATACAGGACCGTATATCCTGTATACGATCGTGCGTATTAAATCCATTCTCAATAAGTATAAAGAAAATGGAGGTAATGCGTCAGGATGTGTAATAGGTACTGCAGCAGGTTCCGGCGAAAAGGATCTGATGCTTATTCTTTCACGGTTCAACAGCGCCGTGGAAAATGCGTTTGAAGAGCTGGCTCCCCACAAGATCTGCGCATACATCTATGATCTGGCCAACGCGTTTAATAAATTCTATCACGAGACTAAGATCCTTGCAGAGGAGGATGAAAGCCGTAAGGCAGGATTTATCAAACTGCTTCAGCTGTGCAGGGACGTACTTGAGCAGTGTATAAGTCTGCTGGGATTCTCTGCACCAGAGAGAATGTAACAGGGCACAGGAGCGCCAGGGCGTTCCTGAACATAACATACAGCCACAGCAGGTGCGCTGTGGCTTACAGGACCAGGATGCAGGCTGCAGTATTGGGGCGTGTGTCCTGGTCCTTTTTATCCTATAGAATAAACTCCTCCGGGAGGATGCGCAAAGCGCACTTTTGGTCTCTTGCCAAAGTACGGGGCAGTTATTTCCGCGGAGGCTTTGGCTTTCATGTTGTGTAAATTGAAATAAGATTAATTTTGTACATTTTGACTAACATGTCCAGGCATGTGATGCATGATGTAATTAGCGGTAAAACAGGGGAAATTTCGAATAGAGAATGTTGGCTTCTTTGAAATGTATCATATACAATAAGAAACAAACATAATTAATTTATGATATTTTACTAATGGACAGAAATGTATATTTGAGATATAGTGATCTTAACAAAATGAGTGAGGAATCCTCTGTTGAGTAGTTACCAAATTCGTAACTATTCAGCAGGCCTGTGCATTTATTGCACAGACCGTAAGAAAATGATTCAAGTGTGCAAAAAATCTCATCGCCGAAGGCGATTTTAAATGGATTTTTGCATGTAACTGTGAAGGTACTGAACAGTTACCAAATTCTAATAAATCAATAGGAGTTTCTTTTAAGAAGCTAATAAAATTCTGATTAAAATCTATTATTATCTATTACAAATCATTATAATTCCAGACAAAAATTCTGATTTAGGTTTATAAAATAAGCGGGGAATCCTCTGTCTTGGCAGGCGGAGGAATGAATTTGCCCAGAACAAGTTTAAAGCATGAAATGATGGGCTCATATCCCTGCGGCACAGGCTTACAGCATACAGACGGGAGGTGGTCAGATTGGAAGAGGTGACCTGCTGGATAAAAAGTATAAGATCCTGAAACCACTTGGAAAGGGAGGTGAAGGAAGTGTATGGCTTGCAGTTAATATCCGCACATATAAGGCATGGGCGGTAAAGGAGATTGCCGGGAGGCAGAGAGAGGAGGCGGGGCTGTGGCGCAGGTTTGACAATGAGCACCTGGTTCAGATCGTTGACATTATAAATGAGAATCAGAAAACGTATCTCATCATGGAATATATAAAAGGAAAGACACTTGAACAGATACTGAAGAAGAGCGGAAAGCTGTCTTTGCAGAGAACAGAAGACTACGGAGTACAGATATGCGATGCCCTGATATACCTGCATACCAGGCAGCCGGCTCTTATCCACGGAGATGTCAAGCCGGCAAACATAATATGCAGGGATAATGGTACACTTGTACTTTTAGATTATGGTTCTCTGTCCAGATCCGGAGCTCCTAATATTGCCTGCTTCGGAACAAGGGGATATGCTGCGCCGGAGCAGTTTGCAAGGGATGCAGTGCTGGATGCCAGAACAGATATCTATAGTCTGGGAGTGACATTGTACCAGCTTTTCTGCGGAAAACCGGGCATAGAAGACAACATGGGCAGGATGAAACTGATGAACAGAAGAATGTGGGGAATTCTTCAGAAATGTATGGAGACGAATCCGGAGCATCGGTATTCATCTGTCAGAGAAGTACGGAAGGCTTTAGAAGGGGCCGGCCGGCAAAACCGTGCCTGCTGCGTCATAATTGCGGCGCTGGCAGCAGGATGTCTGGCAGCCGGAAATGAAATACCCAAGTGGGGGGAGGAGGCGGAAATAAGAGAGAAGACATATGATGAACTGCTGGCGGAGGGCGGAGAGGAAAACTGCATGAAAGCAATATCAAGAGATGCCGGGAGGTCTGAAGCGTATTTCAGGCTGCTGGATATATATCTGGAAGATGATAAATTTTCAGCCGGAGAAGAAGAAAAAATGTGGGAGGCCCTGGGAATATCAGAGAAGGGAATAGACAATATGGCAGACAGCCGGGAATTTGCGTATCAGCTTGGACTGGCTTATTGGTATTTTTACGAGGAAAATGGCGGGAAAAAGTATGCACTGCCATGGTTTAAAAAAGCAGCTGAGGCGTCTGAGGGAGAAATGGACCATGCCCATCAGCTGAGAGCACAGGTATTTTTAAGGATAGGAGGTTATTATGAAAAACTGGGACAAAAAGATGTATCAGGAGATAAAAGAGAAATTTATAAGAAGTACTGGGCAGATCTGATGGAATTAAAGGACAGCAGTATCTCAGAAATAGACAATAATGTTACGCAGCTTCGCCTGATGAATGAGATCGTGACACAAATATATATACACTGTGCAGATTTCAGAGAGATTGGTGTGACAAAGACCCAGATGGAGGAAGTGCTTGAGGACATAGAGAACGAAATGGGGGAGATGGATATATCCGGCAGTCAGAGCAGTGTGGAGCCGCAGCTGTCCGGAAGAATAAAAGAAACTATCATTCTTGCGGAAGAAGCAATCTTCCGCACATTTTTGCAGGAGGTGGAGAGGGGCAGATGAAAAGGGCATGGGCGATAGCAGCCGCCGTATGTATAGGGCTGCCTGTGATTGGCATGCAGACACTAAGTTCCAGGGGAATACAATATCATACCGGGATAGATGAAAGAGCGGAGGATAAGCAGGAAAGCGGCTTAAATGGCAGGCAGGAAGAAAAAACAGAAATAGAGTCAGGGAGTGAAAGCTGGTTAGAAAGCAAACTGGAATCAGAGAGCGAATCAGAGTCAGAGAGCGAATCAGAGCCAGAAAGCGAATCAGAGTCAGAAAGTGGATCAGAGCCAGAAAGTGGATCAGAGCCAGAAAGCGGGTCCGGGCCGGAGAGTGAACCAGACAGTGAGGCTGCATCGGAGAGTGAAACGGGAACGGAAACTGGAACTGAGTCAGAAAGCGAAGCCTGGACTGAAACTGGTACTGAACCAGAAAGCGAGTCCGAACCGGAGTCCGGTACAGAAAAGGAAAGTGAATCAGAGTCTGGAGGTGAAACAGAGACAGAGCCTGGTACAGAGCCGGAAAGCGGGACAGAAAACGAATCAGAGAGTGAATCAGAAGGAGAGTCAGAAAGTGAATCCGAACCGGAAAGCGGGTTCGAACCGGAGCCCGGTACAGAGCAGGAAAGTGAATCTGAGAACGGGAGTGAAACAGAGCCAGAGAGCGGGACGGAGAATGAATCAGAGAGTGAACCGGGAGAGGAGTCAGAAAGTGAGCCTGAACCGGGGAGAGAATCCGAGACTCAGACAGGAGAGGAAGAACAGACTGAAACAGAGGAGGAAACGGAAGAAAATATATATAGTACGGAAACAGAGACGGCAATAAAGAAAAAGGTGAAAATTATAGAAATAAGACCAGATTATGCAGATGGAAGGAAAATCTATGACGGAAGCAGGAAGGTAGAGCTGGCAGCTGTCACGGAAGAAGCTCTGGAGCATGGCATGGTCATTGAGGTAAAGGGGGAGGCACAAAGCGCCGATGCCGGAACCTGGAATGTGGAATACAGCTGCAGCCTGTCCGGGGAGAAGGCAGACGGATATGAGCTTGAAATATCTTCTGAGATTTCACCTCCTCAGATACAGATCGTACCGAGAACACTGTATGTGGAAATAGGGGATGCACAGAAGCAGTATTACACAGAGGCGGACTACCGAAATCTGGTGTTCCAGAATCAGCAGGCTCCTGTCAGGGTCAGCGGGTTTTATGAGAATGGGAAGCCATCAGACAGATTTCCGGCAGGGTTTAAAATGCCGGTCCCGGATATTGACAGTACAGTGATACGGAAAGAGAGTCCCATGTATGAGGATGGAAAACCTGTTGTATATCAAAATGCAATCATAATAAGAGAAGATAATCAGGGGGATCCCACGGCAAACTACTGTTATGACCTTACAGATGGATCCGGATATTACAGGAGAGGCAGTATTGTACTTACGCCGGGCAGTATCCAGGATACACAGTTTGCTATACTCTCTGATAACAGCTTCAGAGATGAAAACGGTACACTTTGGGTGAAAGCCGGGACAAGCCTGACTGCAGTTCCAAAAGCGGAGAGCGGTTATAACACAGCAGTGGAAAGCGGGCCGCTTTCTGATGACGGCATATGGCAGTTTACACTGGCAAACTATAATGTAAGGGGGAAGGCGGCAGAATCCCTGGAAGCCTCGGCATCATACAGAGTGGATGGAGAGGCGCCTGAAGGTGAGATATCCGTAAGCGGGACTGACAAGAGCGGTTTTTCTAATAACAGTGCAGCTGCAGCCCTTGCATATGCGAAAGATAAGGGAAGCGGCATCAGAACTGTCCAGGCCCGGCTGGTAAAAATGAAAACAGGCGTACAGAGTGAAGAGACAGCAGAAGAAGGGAGCGGTGAATGGACGGACTGGGGAGTTGGCCAAAGCTGGAGTATTCAGGGGGATGGAACGTACAGCCTGTCTGTCAGATTGACAGACAGAGTCGGAAATACAAGTATTATTAAAAGCCCGGCATTTACGATAGATACAGCGGCTCCCAGGATTGAGATCAGCGGACTCATGGATGGAGTATCATATAACGGAGGGGCAGCAGCCAGAGTGACGGTCAGGGATCTGAACATTCTTGAAGAAGACATTGATATTACCCTGAGCCGGATGGGAAAAATAATGTCCGAAAAGTCATTGCCTGTACTCATGAAAAGAGGGAATGGCAGCATAGAATTTATTCTGGGGAATCTGCCTCTGGAACAATACCCTGATGGAAATTATGAATTGGCTGTGACGGCCACTGACAGAGCTGGAAATAGATCAGATAAAAGCATTCATTTTACTCTGAACAGAAATGGGTCGGTCTATTCTCTGGCGAAAGAATCAGGAGACAGGATCGCCAGATTTTATAACAGAGAGAGTTTTCCAATAGTATTAACTGAGACAAATTTGGACTCTGTCCAGAAGACTACGATTACCAGGAGTCTGGAGGGAGAACTGAAGGTTCTGGAAAATGGCAGTGACTACACTGTTAAAACGGCCGAAAAAAATGCCGGGGTGAGAAAGTATGAGTACACGATCAATGAAAATTGTTTTGAACAGGAGGGAATATATGAAGTAGTGGTAGCTTCCGCAGACAGAGCCGGCAATAAAACAGACAGCCAGCTGCAGAAGATGGAGCTTGTATTTGCAATAGATAAGACTCCTCCTTTGATCTTTGTGGGAAGTATGGGAACTACGGGCAAGGTCAGGGTGGAGGTCAGGGATGCAATAAGTCTCGCCGGTGTAGAAATCATAAAAAACGGAAGGCTGTGGAAGTCCTACACAGGAGAGGAATGGGAAGTAAATGGAACAGAGGAGCTTTCAGAGAATCTCAGCTTATTAAATGAAGAGAAGACCATACTGAAGGTACAGGCGTGGGATAAGGCAGATAACATGGCTTCCGTTTCAAATACTTTTGAAGGATACAGGATCATTTCAAAACGTAGAGATACAGGGATATATGCAGGAGGAAACAATGAAAGATCCATAAATGGCAGTTTGATGAAGAAGGAGGACAAGGCGCCAGCACCAAAAGAAGGGAATACAGGGAAAGCAGATGGTGGGGAGGCAGTATCCGGACAGGCAGAAGATGCTGAGGTAAGCTATCAGAATAATATAGAGCAGGTTGGAAACGAGGGAAAAGAAGATAAGAGGAGCGTTCCGGGAATATTATGGATTTTAATCGTCCTTTTCGGGGCTGCGGGAAGCGGAGCTTTATGTGTACATTTCGTGAAAAGAATGGACTTTTTTAATCGTCTGTGATATGATTTTAACGAAATGAGCGAGAAATCTCCGCCTCTGCAGGTGGAGGGAAGAATCGCCAAAAACAAGTTTAGCGGCAGTGGCGGGCATATATCCTTCACTGACATGAGGTCAAGACTTATCCGCAGATGGATAAAAGACAGCAAAACTGTTGAGTCATTTTGAACGATATATGGGTTCAAAATGTGGTTGGAAATAAAATGTGGTTGGAAATAAATATGAGTACATACCGATAAGGAGGAGACAAATCATGCCATTTTGTACACAATGTGGGAAAAAGCTTGAAGATGGGGAAGTATGCTCTTGCCAGACGGAAATAAAAGAAGCAGCAGGGCAGGAAGAAGAGAATCCAGTACATGATGCGGAACAGGCGCTCCAGACTGAGGAAACTGCCGGGCAGAGCCAGCCGGAGGCCAAAGAGCCTGAGCAGGACCTGACTTCAGCTGAGAAACCTGATCAGGACCAGCAGAGTGATGATATAACACTTGAGAGCATGTCTGAGGATACTGTACTGGATCAGGATCAGACGGAATCGGATGATGCTGATGAAGTACAGGAGCAGGACACTGAAGCCGGGGCAGCAGATCAAATCCAGCTGGAAATAGAGACGGAAAACCAGAGTGGACCGGGTGCAGAGGACCAGAGTCAGTCAGAAGCAGAGACAGAGGATCAGAGTCAGTCAGAAGCAGAGGCAGAAGGCGAGAGTGATCCGGAACCAGAGGCAATACATCAGGGCCAGCCAGGACAGAAGGGACCAGTACCAGGAATGCCGTATCAGGGTCAGCCAGGCCAGGGAGGACCAGTACCAGGTATGCCGTATCAGGGCCAGTCAGGGCAGGGAGTGCCAGTACCGGGAGCGCCGTATCAGGGCCAGCCAGTACCGGGAATGCCATATCAGGGCCAGCCGGGAGCCGGAGCACCGTATCAGGGCCAGCCGGGTCCTGGAGCGCCATACCAGGGAGGGCCGATACCGGGAATGCCATATCAGGGCCAGCCAGTACCTGGGGGACCATATCAGGGTCAGCCGGGAGCAGGAGCGCCGTATCAGGGCCAGCCGGGTCCTGGAGCGCCATACCAGGGAGGACCAGGAGCCGGGGGACCATATCAGGGTCATATGGGGCCGGGAGCGCCGTATCCGGGAGGACCGGGAGCCGGAGCACCGTATCAGGGCCAGCCAGGTCCGGGACCATACCAGGGACCGTATCAGGGGTATTACGGACAGCAGCATCACCGCCAGCCGGGAGCTTTCGGCGCAGCTATGTCGGGCATGTGGAAAACATTTATCAGCGGCCTGAAGAATCCTGAGTCTTTAAAGCAGTTTACAGCAAAAGGTGACGTAAAAGAAGGAATGCTTCTGTTAGGAGCGGAATCTGTCCTGATGGCACTCTATGTTCTTGTAGTAGTTTTAAGGACACTTTCCGGGTCTACGAGCGGTCTGGGCGGAACTATTTTCCTGATGTTCCTTTCAGTACTGATCGCTTCTTTCGGAATCAACATAGCCTTTGCAGCTGTATTTATGCCCATTTACCACGGGATTTCAAAGCAGCCTGTCAGCTTTGGACAGTCAGTCTGCTGTGTGGCAGCTAAGACAATAGCAGTTCTGCCGTTTTTGGCAGGAGGGATCCTTTTCGGAATCCTTTCGCCGCTTCTTTCCTACATGATAGCAGGGCTCGGTGTCATCCTTGGGTATTTCTTCTTCTTCACCGGTATGAAGGGGATTACAAGAGCCAGTGACAGCCAGCTGGTTTATGCAGCTTTCCTGGGATTTTTAGTGAACAATGTGATTACAATCGTGATTTATGCTTTTGTTATCCTGGGGATTGGTTCTACAGTCCTCAGATATGCATTTGGACAGTTTTCTTTCCTGTTCTGATGTGGGAATCCCCGGCCGTATTTATGCAGCCGGGGATTTGTGCACTCTTGATTAAATTCATTCATAAGAGGAGAAGCGTATGCTGTATAATCTTGTAGATTCCATTTACCCTATGCTAATATACTATGTTGCAGGTTCCGTCCTGTATATACTTCTGGGAACTGCTCTGGGAGATACTCTGGTTACGGCTTTAACGGCGCTTGTCATGCTGCCTGTAGTGCTGTGGCTGTACAGCAGGGACAAGAAGATGGGAAAAATAAGGATCAAAAAAGCAGAATATAAAGCCTGGACATATATCCTGATCGTTGTGGGAGCTGTGATAATCAGCCAGGCTTTTACATGGATCATGAATCTGGCAGGTGTGACTCAGACATTTTCTAATGAGGCACAGGAATCTCTAATGGCAGGCGCTCTTGTGGTTCAGATAGCGGGATTCGGACTCATAGCGCCGGTTACAGAGGAACTGATTTTCAGAGGACTTTTATATGGCAGGATGAAGGCATTTCTTAAAGGGTATCAGGCAGTGCTGCTGTCATCAGCGATATTTGCCCTCTACCACGGAAATATGGTTCAGATCATTTATGCATTTCCCATGGGACTTATCCTGATCTATGTATATGAAAAATGGGGGGACCTCAAAGCGCCGATTGTATTCCATATGGCGGCAAATCTTGTTTCGGTGCTGATAAATGCCTTTTACAAAATGTAATACCTAAATTTGTCATTTTAAACGACGCTGATAAAATGCGGTTTGATGGAGGGATATGTGTTATGACAGTAAATAAAGGTTTGGAATGGACATTTGATACAGTTGCAGCGGCATATGAAAAATTTCGGCCCGGATATACAGATGACCTTTACAAGATGCTTTTTGAGTATATTGACATCGATAATTCATCCCATGTTGTCGAGGTGGGGATTGGAGGAGGACAGGCAACATTACCAATTCTGAAAACAGGATGTATCTTAACAGCGGTTGAATATGGAGAGAAATTCTCAAAATTATGTGAGAAAAAGTTTGAGGAATATAAAAATTTTTCGGTTATAAATGAGAAATTTGAAAATGTTTCTTTTCCTGATTCTCAATATGACCTGGTTTATTCTGCGTCTGCTTTCCATTGGGTACCAGAAGATATTGGATATACAAAAGTTTATGGTATGCTGAAACATGGCGGAGCTTTTGCAAGATTTGCCAATCATCCGTATCGGGATAAGGGCAATCCTGACATTTCAGCAGAAATTGATAAGCTGTATTCAAAATATTATTGTGAATACTACGGCAAAGATATAAAAGCTGAAAGGGAATACAGTGAAGAACAGGCTATTTGTCGGGCGAAAATTGCAGAAAAATATGGTTTTACTGATATAAGGCACGCTATGTTTTACAGGACAAGAACATTTTTGGCTAAAGAATATATTGAATTACTTGGTACGTATTCAGACCATATTGCAATTGAAGAAAAGATAAGAACGGAATTTTTTACAAAAATAGAAGAAACAATAAATCAGTATGGCGGGACATTTACAATATATGATACCATTGATTTACAGCTGGCAAGGAAGCCTTAAAATAACTGTAATTGTGAATCGGATTTATATGTTTATCAGGATGATATTTTGCAGCAAAATTATCTTGTCAAATTAAGCTGTTTATAGGCTTAACTACGGATTTTTAATTTATTTTTGATTGTCCGGCATATTTCTTCTGATGCGATGTTAAGACATAACACTGCATCAGAAGAAAACAGAAGAATAAGTGTACACATTTTGCATTAAAATGATAAATAAACAAATAATCTGACAGTTTGGAAAAAATTTGGGGTTTACAGATTTAAAAAATAGGTGTATATTATCAGCAAACCAAAACAGAAAGGAATGGGCGTATGGAATATAGAGCGCAAAGTCCTGCTGCTCAGAGTCCGGGGCTGTACCGGCCGGAGTTTGAACATGACAATTGTGGAATTGGTGCCGTAGTTAATATAAAAGGTATCAAGACACACAGGACAGTAGAGAATGCATTAAAGATAGTTGAAAATTTAGAACATAGAGCTGGCAAAGATGCCGAAGGAAAAACAGGTGACGGTGTAGGAATCCTATTACAGATTTCTCACAAGTTCTTTTCGAAAACCTGCAGATCCCTCGGCATCTTTTTAGGTTCTGAGAGAGATTACGGTGTGGGGATGTTCTTTTTCCCGCAGGATGAATTAAAGCGTAATCAGGCTAAAAAGATGTTTGAGATCATTGTGGAAAAAGAGGGGATGGAATTTTTGGGATGGAGGATGGTCCCGACCATGCCTGAGGTGCTGGGGCAAAAGGCTGTGGAATGCATGCCGTGTATCATGCAGGCATTTATCAAAAGGCCGGCGCATCTGGAGCGGGGACTGGACTTTGACCGCAGACTCTATGTAGTCAGGAGGGTATTTGAACAGAGCACGGATAATACATACGTGGCATCACTCTCCAGCAGGACAATTGTCTATAAGGGCATGTTCCTGGTAGGACAGCTGAGAACGTTTTTCAAAGATCTTCAGAGCGGGGATTATGAATCAGCGATCGCCACGGTTCATTCCAGGTTCAGCACAAATACAAATCCCAGCTGGGAAAGGGCACATCCCAACAGGTTTATCGTGCATAACGGTGAGATAAATACGATCAGAGGAAATGCAGATAAGATGCTGGCCAGGGAAGAGACCATGTCATCTGAGCACTTTGCAGGGGAACTTCACAAAGTGCTTCCTGTAGTGAATACCCAGGGGTCTGACTCAGCAATGCTGGATAATGCTCTGGAATTCCTGGTAATGAGCGGGATGGAGCTGCCGCTGGCAGTTATGATCATGATACCCGAACCCTGGGCTAATAATCAGACTATCAGCCAGAATAAAAAAGATTTCTACCAGTATTATGCCACTATGATGGAACCGTGGGATGGTCCGGCATCCATTGTCTTTTCAGATGGTGATATTGTGGGAGCTGTTCTGGACAGAAATGGCCTGCGCCCCTCCAGATACTATATCACTGAGGATGGCGAGCTGATCTTGTCATCTGAAGTTGGCGTACTGGATATAAGTCCGGAAAAGATCGTGCAGAAGGAACGGCTGCATCCGGGAAAAATGCTGCTTGTAGATACAGCTGCAGGGAAAGTCATCGATGATGAGGAGCTTAAGGAAACATATGCCAGGAAACAGCCTTACGGGGAATGGCTGGATGAATATCTGGTGCAGCTAAAAGACCTGAAGATACCAAACCAGAGAGTCCAGGAATATTCCGGGCAGGAGCTTGCAAGGCTTCAGAAGGCATTTGGGTATACGTATGAGGAATACAGGACATCGATCCTGAACATGGCGCTGAATGGCGCGGAGAGTATAGGAGCCATGGGGGTGGATACCCCGCTTGCAGTTCTGTCAAAGGAACACCAGCCTTTATTCAATTACTTTAAACAGCTGTTTGCGCAGGTTACGAATCCCCCGATCGATGCCATCAGAGAAGAAGTGGTGACATCAACAACCGTGTACATTGGGGAGGACGGAAACCTGCTTGAAGAGGAGGCTGCAAACTGCCAGGTGCTCAAGGTAAATAATCCGATCCTGACAAACACTGACATGCTGAAAATAAAAAATATGAAGGTGGAAGGTTTTAAGGTCGCTGAGGTTCCTATCACCTACTACAAGAATACAAAACTGGAGAGAGCCATCGATCATCTTTTTGTGGGAGTTGACAGGGCTCACAGAGACGGGGCCAATATTCTGGTGCTGACAGACAGAGGGGTGGATGAGAACCACGTGCCGATTCCTTCACTGCTGGCAGTGTCAGCCGTTCACCAGCACCTTGTTAAGACTAAGAAGCGGACATCACTGGCCATAGTCCTGGAATCAGGTGAGCCAAGGGAAGTACATCACTTTGCTGCGCTGCTGGGATATGGGGCCTGCGCCGTGAATCCGTATCTGGCGCAGGAGACTATACGTGAGCTGATTGACAGCAGGATGCTGGATAAAGATTATTATGCGGCAGTCAATGATTATAACAGCGCTGTGATACACGGTATTGTAAAGATCGCCTCCAAAATGGGTATCTCTACTATACAGTCATATCAGGGATCACAGATTTTTGAAGCTGTGGGCATTGATGAAAGTGTCATTGAAAAATATTTTACAAATACGGTCAGCCGTGTAGGCGGCATCACATTGGAGGATATTGCAAGAGATGCTGACCAGCTGCACTCAGAGGCTTTTGATCCCCTTGGGCTGGAGACGGACCTGACTCTTGAAAGTGTGGGAAGGCATAAGCTCAGGAGTGCAGGTGAGAAGCACAGATATAATCCACAGACAATACATCTGCTGCAGCAGGCATCTCAGAGGGGAGATTACAGGCTGTTCAAGGAATATACCCATCTGGTGGATCAGGAGGACAGCGGGTATCTGAGAAGTCTGATGGATTTTAACTACCCGGAGAATGGTGTCCCCATTGAAGAAGTAGAGAGCGTGGATTCTATTGTGACCAGGTTCAAGACAGGAGCTATGTCATACGGATCCATTTCCCAGGAGGCTCATGAGACTCTGGCGATAGCCATGAACAGGCTGCACGGAAAGTCAAACAGCGGAGAGGGCGGAGAGAGCCTGGAGCGTCTTGTGCCCGGAAAAGATGGAGTCAACAGGTGCTCCGCGATCAAGCAGGTGGCAAGTGGCCGCTTCGGTGTCACATCCAGGTATCTGGTGAGTGCAAAGGAGATACAGATCAAGATGGCTCAGGGGGCAAAGCCCGGTGAGGGAGGCCATCTTCCGGGAGGAAAGGTCTATCCGTGGGTGGCCAAAACAAGACATTCCACACCAGGAGTCAGCCTCATATCACCGCCGCCCCATCATGATATCTATTCCATAGAGGATCTGGCCCAGCTCATATATGACCTGAAAAATGCTAACACAGACGCCAGGATCTCTGTAAAGCTGGTCTCAGAGGCAGGAGTGGGGACAGTTGCAGCAGGTGTGGCGAAAGCAGGCGCCCAGGTTATTCTCATCTCAGGCTACGACGGCGGGACAGGGGCAGCGCCCAGAAGTTCAATCCACAATGCGGGGCTTCCGTGGGAACTGGGGCTGGCAGAAACACATCAGACTTTGATAATGAATGGACTCAGAAATAAAGTCCGCATTGAAACAGACGGAAAATTAATGAGCGGGCGGGATGTAGCAATCGCTGCTTTGCTGGGAGCTGAGGAGTTCGGTTTTGCCACAGCTCCGCTGATTACCATGGGCTGTGTCATGATGCGTGTCTGCAATCTGGATACATGCCCGGTGGGAATTGCCACACAGAATCCGGAACTTCGAAAAAGGTTTAGAGGAAAGCCGGAATATGTCATGAACTTTATGTGTTTCATAGCCCAGGAGCTGAGGGAATATATGGCAAGACTGGGAGTCAGGACAGTAGACGAACTTGTAGGCAGGTCAGATCTCCTGAAGAGAAAGGAGCAGACAGTGACTCCCCATGCTGCAAGAGTGGATCTGACAAATGTACTTGAGAATCCATATGTAAAAGAGCCGGTGAAGGTTATTTATGATCCGGCCCAGGCATATGATTTCCAGCTTGAAAAGACAAAGGATGTCAAAGTGCTTTTAAAGAAACTAAAAGGCCCCCTTGCTTCAAAGCAAAAACGGAGCATTGAGGTGGATGTCACGAATACAGACAGGGCTTTCGGAACTATTTTCGGGTCTGAAATCACGAAGATGTATGGGGACACTCTGGAAGATGACATGTATACTGTGAAATGCAGAGGGGCTGGCGGCCAGAGCTTTGGAGCATTTATCCCTAATGGGCTGACACTGGAGCTTGTGGGTGACAGCAATGACTATTTCGGAAAAGGACTTTCAGGAGGAAAGCTGATCGTTTATCCTCCGGCCGGAATCCATTATAAAGAGGATGAGAATATTATTATAGGAAATGTGGCCCTGTATGGCGCCACCAGCGGAAAGGCTTATATCAACGGTGTGGCAGGCGAGCGCTTCTGCGTGCGCAATTCCGGCGCGTCAGCAGTAGTTGAAGGCGTAGGTGAGCACGGATGTGAATATATGACAGGCGGCCGTGCAGTCATCCTGGGAAGGACAGGGAAAAACTTTGCAGCCGGAATGAGCGGAGGTGTTGCCTATGTCCTGGATGAGGATAATGACCTTTATACAAAGGTAAATAAACAGATGGTGTCTATTGAGAAGCTCACGTCCAAGTACGATGTGGGAGAATTAAAGCAGATGATCATAGACCATACAGCATATACAAACTCGGCCAAGGGCAAAGAGATACTTGAGAATTTTGCAGAATACCTGCCTAAATTTAAAAAGATCATTCCAAATGATTACAATAAAATGATGATGAAAATCGTACAGATGGAAGAAAAGGGCCTGAGCAGCGAGCAGGCACAGATAGAAGCATTCTACGCTAATAAGAAAGGATAGGAGGGATAAGAAAATGGGAAAACCAACAGGATTTTTAGACTATGAGAGACAGACCAGCAGGGAGTTATCCCCCAGGGCCAGAATTAAGGACTTTAAAGAATTCCATGTCCCTCTGTCTAAAGAACAGCAGCAGCTCCAGGGTGCCAGATGTATGGCCTGCGGAGTGCCATTCTGCCAGTCTGGGCAGATGATAGGCTCAATGGTATCAGGCTGTCCTCTGAATAACCTGATACCAGAATGGAATGACCTTGTCTACCATGGAAACTGGGAGGCAGCGTATGCCAGGCTCTCAAAGACAAACTGTTTCCCGGAATTCACTGCCAGGGTATGCCCCGCACTCTGCGAGGCTGCCTGCACATGCAGTTTAAATGGCGAACCGGTATCTACAAAGGAAAATGAAAGAGCGATCATAGAGAATGCGTTCCTGGCAGGACTGGTGAAACCGCAGCCGCCAAAAGTGCGTACAGGAAAGCGTGTTGCCATAGCCGGCAGCGGCCCGGCAGGACTGGCAGCGGCATATTATCTGAACAGGCGGGGACACAGTGTGACTGTGTATGAGCGGAGCGACAGGCCGGGAGGCCTGCTGCGCTATGGCATTCCGAATATGAAGCTGGAAAAAGACGTGGTCGACAGACGTATCGAGCTCATGAAAGCTGAGGGAGTAGAATTTGTTCTAAACACGGATATAGGAGCTGATGTCAAGGCCGAGAAGCTGCTCCGTGACTACGACAGAGTACTGCTTGCCTGTGGCGCTTCTAATCCCAGGGACATCAAAGTACCAGGCAGAGAGTCAAAAGGAATATACTTTGCAGTGGATTTTTTGAGCTCTGTCACAAAGAGCCTTATGGATTCTGGTTTGGAAGACCAGAGGTATGTTCCTGTGAAAGGGAAAAAAGTCCTGGTGATCGGAGGAGGAGACACAGGTAATGACTGTGTGGGGACTTCTGTCCGGCTGGGGGCGGCATCCGTCCTTCAATTGGAAATGATGCCGAAGCTGCCTGATGAAAGGGCTGAGAATAATCCCTGGCCCCAGTGGCCCAGAGTGTGCAAGACTGACTACGGCCAGCAGGAGGCCGCCGCGGTATTTGGACATGATCCGAGAGTATACCAGACTACTGTGACAGAATTTATCGCAGACAAGAAGGGCAATGTATGCAAGGCCAGGCTTGTGAAGCTGGAATCTAAAAAGGATGAAAAAACAGGACGCATGGTCATGGCTCCCAGGGAAGGCACTGAGGAAGTGGTGGACGCAGACCTTGTTCTCATAGCGGCAGGATTTCTGGGAAGCCAGAAATACGTCACAGATGCCTTCCGTGTAGAGGTCAATGAACGGACAAATGTAAAGACAGAGCAGGATAAATACCAGACCTCAGTAAAAAATGTATTTACTGCCGGCGATATGCGCAGAGGCCAGTCCCTTGTAGTGTGGGCCATACGGGAAGGCCGGGAGGCAGCCAAAGCAGTAGACGAATCCCTTATGGGATATACAAATCTCTGACCTGTTATGATCTATTCGTTCAGCAGATATAAGGACAGATTCAGATAAAGCCGTACCTTTGGATCGTCCAGATCCATCTGTATCATTTCATTGATCCGGTCCAGACGGTAAAACAATGTGCTGCGGTGTATATAAAGATCTTGGGCAGTCTTGGTGGCATGGCGTTCATTACGCAGATATGCAGCAAGTGTCTTATACAGTTCAGTCTCATTTGCCTTGTCATAACGGCGCAGTTTAAAGAGTCCCTGGGCACAGACAAGGCCCGGGGGCATTTCCAGACAGCCATGGTCCAGGATGTAGGGCAGGACGTAGTCAGAAAAATGGTGGCACCATACAGTGCTGTTTTTAGATACGCCATATTCCAGGGCTATCTCTGCCTGACGGTAGAAGTAGGAGAGCTGGAAAAAATCACGGCAGATATTGCCCACACCGGCTTTAAATAATCCTTCGCGGATGATATAGGCAAGCTGTGTGAGGCATTTACCGCTGTCTATCCCGCCTTCTGTCAGGTTGACTACAGTCACAATATCAGATTTGTACTGGAAGGCGTAGCTGCCCGAAATATTCGCCTCAATAAAATTACATGTACTGATCAGCGCCATATTGTCAATGTGGCGCTGTTCTATTGAAATTTTGATGCACATGTATTTATCATCCATACTCCAGCCGCAGAATCCCAGCTCTCTTTCCACAGTTTCTATATCGGATATGCGGCGTTCCAGGACGTCTTCTATCAGATGTTCGATGGGGCGGGAAAAGTTGCCCGCTGTCAGGTTGCGGCGGCGGAGAGCTATTTTGACCATATCCACCAGGTGCTCAGCAGCCAGGAATTGTCCCGGCCTGAGGGGAGTGTGGAGCTCGTCAATACACAGACGTCCTTCATAGCGGCCCTGGTCACCCCAGATATTTACATACAGGATGCGGTATCCTCTGAGGTTTTCAGAAAACATGTGGGCGCCCTTTGTTTTGAGTGTCTCCAGGTATTCAGGGTCTACCTTGAAATCATTGATCAGATCCAGAGGGACCATGTCCATGCCCGTGCGGTCATCCCTCTCCCAGGATGTCATCCCCTTCGTGTGGGTGGGACATTCAATAATGTGGAAGTGGGCATCGTGGATGAACAGGGGATTCTGGAAGTATTCCACGCTGATCCGGCAGAGCTCTGCTATGCCAAGATCGTGGTTGAGGGCATACTGGAGCCGTTCATCCCACCGTCTGTTCTTGTCAAAAATATCCTGGATCCGTTCGAAAAGCACTTCGATGTCAATTGGACGGTGAAGTACGATAAAACTGGATTCTGTCTCCAGCCAGGCCGGAGGGAGGCTGCCGAGTATGATAAAAGGAATGCCTCCCCCAGGAGGTTCAGGAGGCAGTTTGGAGGCCTCAGCCAGATAGACGTAATCCTTATGCAGGCCCAGCTGCCCTGTATAGATGCGCGGGCCGATAAGACGGCATCCTGAACATGACGGACGGGATGTCCTGTCATAGAATAGAATATCGTTGCCTTCGATCCCCAGCTCATCGATGATGATGCCAAGATTGATACGGAAACCTTCACTGACAGAAGTAACAGGGCTTTTCATTGCAGACCTCCTCTGAATCAAATTTAAAACCGGCAAAAGACTGCAGTCAGCCTTTTGCCGGATATTTCTATATGCTTTATTTAATTAAAACATTTCTTTGCTGCATTTGTCAATCTCATCCTTGATGATGGGATCTACATGGGGGAAAATACTTCCTGTCAGGCCATATGTGAGGCAGGGGATGAATCCCGGCACATTCCTGTAATCAGTGCATGCGCGTCTCACCTCTGCGCGGATCTCTTCCTCTGTGGCATCGGCACGGTCAATGATCGCGGCATCCAGCCCGCCCATAAGACCCATTCTGCCTTCTACCAGCTTCCCGATCTTTGGAATATCATTCTGCGGAAGTACACCCTGCCAGATGTCAACACCGATCTCAGCCATATCTTCCACGATTGGTTCCAGATAAGAGTCAGCATGGTGGATAACTTTTACCCCGTGGTCATGCATCATACCATACATTTTTTTATAATGAGGCTTGAACATCTCACGCCATACGTCAGGGCTGAAGAAAAGGCTCTTCTTAGCACCCCAGTCGTCATGAGAAAGGATAAAATCAGGCTTCAGATTCTCTACAAGCATCTCGGCATAAGTATATCTGTATTCTGCCACAGCTTCAATCAGTTCCTTCATATCATCAGGCTCAGCGAGCAGGTTCATCAATGTATCTTCAAATCCCATGAGGAAATGGAGCTGTTCAAAAATTCCTGTTCCCATAAAGCCCATTACGAAATATTCATTTCTGTCAACGGCAGCTGCAGAAGCCAGGGCATCTGTCCAGTCTGTACAATTGGCACGAAGGTCAGGAACCTTTACATATTTGCGCCATTCTGTGACATCAGGACATACTTTGTCAGATACTGTCACGTGAGGCATAGCGGCGAACTGGTCCTCAGGGAATACGATCGTTGTTCCCCAGCGGTCCTTAGATGTAGTGCCCCGGACACGGTTGCCGCGGGTATAGCGGGCAAGCGGTTCATTCATAATTGGGACGAATGGATCGTATTCATTTACAAAACGGTCTGGATGGCCGTCTTTTTTCAGAGTTTCCAAGAGATTTTGTTTAGTGGTAAGCATAATATAAACCCTCCTTCAGTTACTATTCATGGCACAGCGGCCCATTAACAGTAATTCCTTCATACATTTGGTACGCACCATACAGCAGAGGTCAGGACGCCCTGGGGTGTCTGATATACTGCTGATTTACTTTACATATACCAATTATATGACTTTCACAGGAAAGGTTAAATACTCCATTGCGTTGAATGTTTTTCCGATACATTCCGACGTTTTGTAGGAGAGTGATGCGGGCGGTATTTATAAAGCTTTTACTCCTCAAGATGTTCCATGCCCTGGCTCAGAATGCTGCACACATGTTCATCCAGGAGGGAATAGAAGATGGTCTTGCCTTCCCGGCGGAACTTGACAAGCCTGTTCTGTTTCAGGATGCGCAGCTGGTGGGATATGGCGCTCTGGGTCATATTCAGCAGCTGCGCGATATCACAGACGCACATTTCGCTTTCCAGCAGTACATACAGTATCTTTATCCTGGTTGAGTCTCCGAATACCTTAAAGAGTTCAGCAAGGTCATACAGCAGCTCCTCGTCAGGCATACGTGTATTGACAGAGTTGACGATGTCAGGATGTGCATGTATATAATCGCATTTTGGTGCATTTTCTTCATGTTTCATTTTGTAGTCCTCCTTCTATCTAAGCGGCAGACCGCTTCATGCGCTTTAGCCCCATTACTGTGAGGAACATCAGCACAGGGAAAATAATTGCGAATAATAGTCCTATCTTAAGGGAGTCCCCGGCGGCATTGGAGACTGCCCCCACAAGGCCGGGACCCGCTGCGCAGCCGATATCGCCGCCCAGTGCCAGAAGCGCGAACATTGCAGTGCCGGCCTGGGGGCAGTACTCACAGGAAAGGCTGAATGACCCGGGCCACATGATCCCCACCGAGAGTCCGCAGAGGGCACAGCCTGCAAGAGAGAGCAGAGGCCATGGGGACAGCGTGGCAAGGAGATAGCTCAAGATGCATAAGACGGCGCTGCACATAATAAAATGTTTCAGATTTATCCTGGCCCCGAATTTTCCATAGAAGACTCTGGAGGCGCCCATCAGCACGGCAAATGCACATGGTCCCAGAAGATCACCCAGCAGCTTTGAAACGCCCAGGCCTCTTTCGGCGAACAGGGATGCCCACTGCGACATGGCCTGCTCTGAAGCGCCGGAACAGATCATCAGAAGCAGGAAGATCCAGAACAGTTTCATGGAAAACAGCTTCCGCAGAGGCATTGGAGCCTCTTCCATATGTGAGGTGTTCAGGGGGACTTTCGCAAAAAAGAAAGTGTTGAACAAAGGAAGCAGCGCCCATACAGCTGTCAGGATATACCAGTTGGAGACGCCGGCAGTAACAAAAAACAGGGTGGACAGTATGACTACGCCTACATGTCCCCAGCAGTAGAAGGAATGCAGCAGGCTCATTGCAGAAGCTTTCTCATCACCTGGGAGGGACTCCACGATCGGACTGATTACGACTTCGATCATGCCCCCGCCCAGTGCATTGATAAAGACTGCGGTGAGAAGTCCAATAAAAGGATCAGCAAAGAGGAAGGGGAACACACCCATTCCTATCAGTCCTGCTGTGCAGCAGATATGTGCGGCCACAGTACAGATTCTGTACCCGATCTTGTCCACAAATTTTGCAGCCAGGATGTCTACGATCATCTGAATGCCAAAGTTAAAGGATATAAGCAGGCCGATCTTCTCCAGGGAGACAGAGAACTGGTCCTGAAAGGTGACAAACAGCAGCGGTGCCAGATTATTGACGATGGCCTGGGTGATATAACCCAGGTAGCAGGCATATCTGGTGTGGTTGTAATGCAGCTTCATTTGAGAGAACCTCCGTAGTCATAGATAATTTGATATGAGAGTGCAGCGTTGCCATTCCCGGATGGATATGATAAAATAATAATATTGTAACTATTCAGCAGGTCTGTGCATTTACATAATATTTTACAAGCGGGCTCCATCCGACTCACTTGCGTTCATTATATCATCGAATGTAAAGAAAGGAAATATAAAAATGAGGATAGCAGATATGCATTGTGACACCATGGGAAGGATCCACCTGGATGGCCAGTGCCTGAAAGAGAATAAGTATCATGTGGATCTGCAGAAGATGATAAAGGCTGATTACCTTGTCCAGAATTTTGCCATGTTTATTGACAGCAGAAGTGTGGAAAGTCCTTTTAAGGCTGCGGTTGAAATGATAGATACTTATGAAAGGGAGATTGAAAAGAACAGAGCATATATCAGAAAGGCTCTTTCCTTCAGGGATATCGTTGATAATCAGGCGGATGGAAAAATGAGCGCCGTCCTTACTCTTGAGGAGGGGGCAGTCTTAGAAGGGAAGCTCTCCTATCTGCGGACCTTTTATCGCATGGGTGTCAGGATGATGACTCTTACCTGGAATTATGAAAATGAGATAGGTGTCTGCAACCTGATAAAGGACGGGGAGGGGAGGCCCCTGTTCAGGGAGAGGAATCCAAAAGGCCTTACCACGTTCGGGACAGAAGCCGTATGTGAGATGGAACGTCTGGGGATGATAGTGGATGTTTCACATCTGTCGGACGGAGGATTCTGGGATGTGGCAAAGCATACGAAGAAGCCTTTTGTGGCCAGCCATTCGAATGCTGCTGCAGTCTGTGACGTGTGCAGGAATCTGACTGACGATATGATACGCTGCCTGGGAGATAGGGGCGGAGTCATGGGCCTGAATTTCTGCGGGGCTTTCCTGACGCAGCCTGATTCGTGGGAGAAGGACCCGGACAGTACAGTGGAGGCTATTGTGCGCCATGCCCGCCATATCGTCAATACAGGCGGAATTGATGTATGTGCTCTTGGAACTGATTTTGACGGTATTCCTGATAATCTGGAGATAAGCGATGCCGGGAAGATGGGCATGCTGGTCATGGCTCTGGAGAAGGACGGCTTTACAGCGGAGGAAATTGAGAAGATATGCTATAAAAATGTTATGAGGGTATACAGGGAAGTCCTGCATGAGCAGGGAACAGAGGAGTAGAAAATACAAAAGGAGGATGACAAATGGATTTTGAGCAGGATTATATAATGAGAATGATCAAACAGATGATAAGAGCGCTTGCAGTTGTGATCTTTGGCAAGAAATTCCAGGAAGATGAGATAGAGGAAGCCTGGACCACAGAGGGCGGCATGAATGAAAAAGAGCTTATGAAGATGGCAGATGCAGGAAGGATCAACGAAGCCGAGAATATCCTTCTGGAATCTCTTGATACATCCAGAAAAAGTGATCTGAGGGCTGCGCTGATATTTTATGACCATATCAATGATTTCAGCGATGATTTCCTGGAAGAGCACAATTATTCCAGAGAAGAGATCAAGGACGGAATCAAAAGCGTAGTTGAAGATTTCGGGATGATGGATGCAGTCGGTGCCATGCTTGAATAAACCATTAATGAGACAGGATGGTAATCAGAAGATGCAGACTGGCAGTCACAGAAAAAGCAGTACAGAGAATAATGATTCCCGCAAGAGAAACGGAAATGGAAAACAGACGTCCAGCCGGGGATTCTTGTGGGAGAGCACTGTATTTGCAGCAGTTTTTTCTATTATTATATGTATTTATGTGTATGTGCAGACAGGCAGGCTGGATGTGAAGACAGCAGCCATTAGTTTTGCAGGTATGTTTCTGGCATGTACCATACTTTTTGGAGGGGTCAGGCGCTCTGTTGAAAAAAGGCTGGCATCCCTGGAAGATGAGGAAAATGAATTCTGCGCAGGGGAAGGTGCAGACGAGGCTAAAGAGACAGATGTTTCGGAAGACAAAGAACATCCTTTCTGAGTTTCTATGGTCTAAAGCCATGAACTCAGAAAGGATGTTTTGCCAAACTGCGGACCATTATTTTTTCAGACGGATTACATTCCAGGATGCTTTAGAGAGCATACTTGTCAGCCTGCCGCCGTCCAGAGTACTTCTCTTAACTGTCCTGGGAGCGACCAGTTCCTGTCCTGCGCTGTTGCAGAGCTTCATATCATTGCTTTCCAGCACAATGTGCTCTGTAAGCTGATAGCCTTCCATACTTCTCAGATCCGTGATCAGTTCCATATCTTCCTTTGTGTTTCGGTTTACGGCAAAAATAGTCAGCTCATCCGCTTCCTGATTCCATACTGACACACTGGAAAGATCGGTTACGTTCTCATGAGTCTTAGTGTCATGAACGGGTGTGTCAACAAGAGGCTGAAGCACAACGCCGCGCCCGTAACGGGAAGCATGCATGAACGGATAGAAGATAGTCTGTTTCCATGCAGGTCCTCCGTTTTTATCTGTCATAATGGGAGCAATAACATTTACAAGCTGTGCCATACATGCCATTTTTACACGGTCAGCATGTTTCATCAGTGTGATCAGCATCAAACCTACTAAAATGCTGTCTTCAAAAGTATATACATCCTCCAGAAGCGGCGGAGCTGCCTGCCATGGATGATTTGTCATTATATCATCGTCTGCCTCATTGGAATGGAACCATACATTCCACTCATCGAAGCTTAAGTTGATATTCTTTTTGCCCCGTTTTTTCGCTTTTACATAATCACAGGTTGCGATAACGGAACGTATAAACTGATCCATATCATCTGACAGGGCGAAGAAGTCTTCTGTATCGTTATTTTTATTTCCGTAGTACTGATGTAGGGATACGTAGTCTATATGGTCGTATGCATAGTTCAGTGTGGTTGCCTCCCACTCAGGGAAGGTAGGCATTTCCAGGTTGGAGCTCCCGCAGGATACCAGCTCGATGGACGGGTCGATAAGCTTCATTGCTTTGGCAGTCTCTTCTGCCAGGCGGCCGTATTCATCCATGGTCTTATGACCCAGCTGCCATGGTCCGTCCATTTCATTTCCCAGGCACCATACCTTTATGTTGTGGGGATCCTTCACTCCATGTCTGATACGCATGTCGCTGTATTTGGTGCCGCCGGGATGGTTGCAGTATTCCAGGATATTGCACGCATCCGCAATGCCTCTTGTTCCCAGATTAAGTGCCATCATCATCTCGGAGCCGGCCTTTTGTGTCCATTTGGCAAATTCATTCAGGCCGATCTTATTCTCCTCCAGACTTCTCCATGCAAGCTCCAGACGCTTCGGCCTGTCTTCAACAGGACCTACGCTGTCTTCCCACATAAAGTTGGAAACAAAGTTTCCGCCGGGATATCTTACGATGGGGACGTCTAATTCTTTCACCATTTCCAGCACATCTTTGCGGAATCCGTCCTCATCGGAAAGGGGACTGTCCGGCTGGTAGATTCCGTCATATACTGCTCTTCCAAGGTGTTCAATGAAAGAACCATAAATACGTTTGTCTGCTTCTGAAATTTTAAAAGCCTTATCAATTATCATTCTGGATTGTTTCATTATTATTTTCCTCCCGGATTTCTTTAGCCTTTTACGCCTCCCGCAGTCATACCTTCAATGAAGTAACGCTGGAAGCATATAAATAAAATAAGTATTGGTATGATCGCAAAGCAGGAACCTGCAATCAGTATATCATAGTTGTTGCCGTAAGGAGAGATCAGGCTCTGTAAACCAACCGGCAAAGTGATCTTGTCAATATCATTGGTAACGATCATGGGCCACAGGAAGTTATTCCAGCTCTGCATGCCCTGATAAATACCCATTGCTGCAAAGGACGGCTTCATTAAGGGCAGCATGATTTTTATGAAAATACCATATTCACTGCATCCGTCAACGCGGGCAGCATCCAGGAAATCCCTTGGAATTCCGGAGAGATACTGGCGGAAGAAAAAGATCAGCATGGGAACTACCAGGTAAGGCAGGATAATTCCCCACATTGTGTTCATGAGTTTCATATTTACGATCAGACGGTACAGGGGAAGAAGAATAACTTCTGCCGGCACCATCATGACCAGCAGTACACATACGAATGCGATGTTTTTTCCTTTGAAGTCATACATAGCAAAGCCATATCCCACACATGCGCTTAAGAACAGCGCCAGTCCCACCTGCACGATAGTAACGACAAGACTGTTTTTGTACCAGGTAAAATATGGGTTTGCTCCGCTGAAAAGCATGCGGTATTCATTCAGGTTCGCAGTCGTCCAGTCAACAGAAAAATTAAGCCCGTAACGCATCAGGTCGGAGCCGGGGCGCAGGGAGGATACTGCAAGCAGTGCCAGCGGAAGGAGTGTGACCATGGTGATCACAAGGAAAAAGAGTACCAGACATACGGAAATAATCCTTGATTTTTTAATCACTATTTATCCCCTCCTTTTCCCATTGTTCCGTTGAGCCTAAGCTGAATAAAGTTGATTCCAAGAACTATGAGCAGGAAAATAACGCCGATGGCGCTGGCGATTCCAAAATTGTTCTGCTCCAGTCCAAGTCTGTAAAGAAAGCCCACCAGTGTGGTTCCAATATTGTTCGGTGATTTGTTTCCATTGAACAGAATGTATGATTCCGAGAACATTGCCATACCGCCGAAAATGGAGATGGTCAGTACATAGATTGTTGTGGGCTTCAAAAGCGGTATCGTTATGTAACGAAGCTGCTGCAGGGAGGTTGCACCGTCGATGGATGCAGATTCGTATAAATCACCGGGAATCTGCTGAAGTCCGGATAGATAGTACATCATATTGACCCCGGTCCAGCGCCACAGGCACAGAAGGAACATTGCTGTCCACGCAGTCACCGGCTTTCTCAGCCAGACGACAGGTTCTTTTCCAAACACGCTCAGCACCTGGTTCATAAAGGAATTATCCAGCTCTCCAAACATCAGCCGGAAGACAACACCTGCCACAACGATGGAAGTCAGTGCAGGAATAAACAATATGCTTCGGAAGGTGGTTTTCGCACGCATATGTTTGCTGTTCAGCATTGCAGCAAGTACCATAGGAATAGGGATCATCAGTATGCAGCTGCCTATTGTATAAAAGATACTGTTTTTCAGACTTTTTATAAAAACAGCGTTTTTTAAAATATTATAATTTTCAAATCCCACAAAGGTTGTATTCGGTCCCGCTACTTTCTGGAAACTCATAATGATCATGCTGACTATGGAGTAAGCAAAAAATACCAGAAATGTGATGATGAACGGGGAGATAAATACATATGGGGCGGCTTTCCGTGAATATATAAATTTTTTAAATACGCTCTTTTTCTTCATAAGCGCCTCCTTTTTAAAATAAGAGTGCCGTGAAGTCACGGCACTCCCATTCATTACTTTTCAACGCAGTGCTTAGTAAATAATAGAGTCCTGTTCGCTCTGCAGTAATTCCATTGCGTCCTGATCTGCTGAAATTTCAAATGCATTTGCATAAGTTGTGGATACTAAGCTGCCATATACTGCTGAATAAGCGCCTGCAATGTTTGGTGCAATAATATCTGTTCCATTTGCTTTCAGAACGTCAAACGGGTTTGTAGTGAAATAGCTCAGGAATTTATTATCCTTATTTTCTGTGATGGCCGGGTCATCCCATAATTCAGTACGAATGGGGTCAAATCCCAGAACGTCCCATTCATAAGTACAGCCTTCTTTGGAAAGCTTTGCAAATGCGAGGAAGTCTTTCGCAAGCTGTTCATGTTCTGTTCCTTTGATTACAGATGTGCCGGTACCGCCCTGAAGAACTGCACGAACATCGCCTTCGTTCCATACAGGAATGGGATAGATGGCAATTTTGCCCTTCAGATCTGAACAGTAGTCTGTAAATCTTCCCATGTACCACAGAGGCATTGTGAGAGATGCCACGCCGCCGCTGTTTAAGTGGCCGTACCACTCTTCTTTATGAACACCGCCGCCGGGAGCGATTTCACAAACGCCTTCATCTAAAAGACCTCTGATGAAATTGATAACATCTGCATGTTCCTGAGTGGCGAGATTCGGATTTCCTTCTTCATCCACATACTGACCGCCTTTTTCAAGGAGCATTGCCTGTGGAAGGAAGAGGTCATTTGTCTCTACTGCAAACATTGGTTTGCCTGTAGCTTCCAGTACTTTTCTTCCTGCTTCTGCGTAGTCATCCCATGTCACGATTTCTGCCGGATCTACGCCGGCTTCATTCATAATGTCCATATTGTAGTAAGTAACTGTTTCACCAAGATGGAAGTCTACTCCATAGTAATTGCCTTCTGTGTCGCCGTACATGCTGACACGGGAGAAAACAATGTCATCTTTATAAGGTTCTACTGCTTCGTTGATGGGGAGCAGATATCCGTCTTTCAAGAATGAGCCGTAATATCCGATCTCTACGTCTGCCAGATCCGGAGCACCGCTGCCGGACTGACATGCAATTAAAAGTTTACTGTGCATAGGCTGAGATTCTCCTGATGTAACAGTAAGGTTAATTGCTCTGTCCGGATTCTGTTCATTCCAGACATCCGCCATTGTTGTCCAGAAACCTACGTGCAGCTCCTGAAAAGTCCAGAAATTCAAATCAGTAGCTCCGTCAACAAATGTGTTTTTTCCCTGTGTGGATGCATCTTCTGCGGCACTTACGTTCAGCGCCGTTCCCAATACTATTACAGATGCAAGTGTTCCAGCAAGCAACTTTTTCATCATGTTCAATTCCTCCTTTGATTTTGATACTGCGGTAACTGTTTGCAGTGTTTCACGATGTTTTGTATCTCTAGATTAACGTTAATCTTATAATTTGTCAATACTAATTTTAAAGTTTTTCGTTATTTTGTTGGAAATTTACAATAGTGCATTCTTGTTTTTGTGCATTGTGTTATCTCTTGCTTTTTAATGCTTCCTCAGGTAAAATATAAATACAATAGATGAATAGATACATAAAATGTAACTGTGAAGGTATTGAACAGTTACCAAAAATATTACAAAAAATAATACAAGGAGATGGACACATGGAGTCTAAGAACAAACGTGTCACATTGAAGGATATCGCTGATGTGTGCGGATATTCCGTAAACACTATATCCCGGGCGCTTCGAAACGATACGCGGCTTCCGGCTGATACTATTTCCAGAATACAGACTGCTGCCACAGAACTTGGCTATATCCGCAATGTCGCAGCCTCCTCTCTTCGCTGCGGACAAACTAACCTGATCGTGGCCATTATCGATGATATTCAGAACCCGTACTATTCTGAGATGCTGGCGCAGATTGCACGGAAGCTCCAAGCGTTTAATTATCATCTTTTTATTTTGTGCGCGCAGTTTCAGGGGATGCACGATGCAGATGCACTTTCCCTTGTCATTTCCTATAATGTCAGCGGTATTTTTCTCTTTCCGAGAGCAGAGAGCCATTATATGATCCAAACCATTAACCAGAATCAAATTCCCCTGGTTTTCATCGGCCGTGAGCTTCCTAACCGGACAAACGATGTTGTTCGGTGCAATGATTATCAGGGCGGATATCTGGCGGGCAAGTCTCTCATCAGGCAGGGGCACCGCAAGTTCGCCTTTCTGTCAGGTCCGTGGAACAGTGCTTCCCAGGTGCTTCGTTACAATGGCTTTATGCAGGCTCTGGCTGAATCCAGTATAAGCGCCGATAGCGTCAGAGAAGTATCGTACAAAGATTTTCAGGATGCTATCGTCTCCCAATCACTGAAAAAACTTCTGATTCCGGTGGACTACACTGCCATCTGCGCATTCAGTGACCTGGTTGCCTATTCCGCAATGAATACACTTCAGGAAGAAGGATACCGTATCCCGGAAGATGTTTCTATCGTAGGCTTCGACCATCTGCGCCAAAGCCTTCCTCATCTTCTTCCGCTGTCCAGTATTTCCTATACTGCAAACGAACCAATCGCTGATGAAGCCGTAGATCTTATGATCAGCCGGATAAAGGATCCGGCACAGGATATCCGGTCAAAGATCCTTTCTGTCAAGCTTTATGACGAAGGAACAATTGGGGCAGTGCCTAAAGAAACAAATTTTAATAGAATTTAATGCAAGAAAAAACAGCGGAAAGGTCACCGGTAAGGTGTCATTTCCGCTGTTTGAATCCATATATTACCTACAGATCAGAATAATCACTCTTTTCAAAAGGTATCTCAAAGGTCTTCATTACTTCTGAGAGATTTTCCATGTTCCTGGGACCGTACAGAGGCAGGCACGGGAACTCCTGCTGTGTGAAAAAGCCGAGGACCGCCTGGGAGACTGTTATGCCATATTTCTCAGTGAGTTCTTTGATCCTGGCGGCTGTCCTTATATTCCCCTCTGTATAGTAGGGGCTGTCTTTTACGCTGTCCTCCCCTTTTTCCAGGAAGTGGTGGAAGAATCCCCCGCAGATACCCATATAGGGGATCAGGAGGTTTCGGGAATTATTTTTATGATATTCCTGCATTTCACTGTCTGCATAGCAGAGCGTGTCGTCAGCCAGAGGATTCATATATTTGTATCCGATATTAAGAAGCGCCTCATTACCCACAAAGCTTCTGTATCCCATGCGGCGGCAGTATTCATCAGCTTCCTTCATGCGTGAGGAAGTCCAGTTAGAACAGCCGTAATAGCGGATCTTTCCTTCCTTCACAAAAGATTGAAGTGTCTCAATTAATTCAGAGACAGGTATGGATTTATCATCTCTGTGATAAAAGTAGATATCAATGTAATCTGTGCGGAGGGCCTTCAGAGAAGCCTCCACATCATAAACCATATCCTGGCGTGACAGCCTGTTTAAATGAAGGTCCGGGACAGGGATATTCATATCAGGATGGCCTCCCTTGGTAAACAGGATAACATGGTTTCTCTTTTTAGAACGGGAAAACCAGTCGCCCAGCACGCGTTCACTGCGGCCAATCTCAGGCTTCACCCAGTCTGAATAGACTCGTGCTGTATCAATGACGTTTCCTCCGAAAGAGAGGAAGGCATCAAACAGCCTGTCGGCATCTGCGCCGTCCCACTTAAGCCCCGCCTGTGCAGCGCCCAGCCCCAGAGGGAACATGGGGCCAAGGTCTGTGTCTGGAATAATAATCTGTTGTCTCATCATAAAGCTCCTCTCTTAAATACCATGGTTATCTCACCTTGCGTCCGCAGTTCGGACAGTAGACAGTATCTTTTGTCAGCGGAAGATGACAGCCAGGACAGAAGGCCGGGCCGCAGTCACCGATCTCGTCCAGCGGAATACCTGTGTCACTGCCTGAAAAACCTGCGCCTCCCATCAGCAGAGTATCACCTGTATCCTGGCCGCTGCCCGGGGCGTCAGGTCCGGGTACCGGCACGGATGGGGGAACAGGCGGCTTGGCGGCGGGAGTGTTGTCTTTGGCTGCCGGGTTATCTGAAGCAGAGGCGCCAGGCCTGATGTCAGGAGCTGCAGCAAAATCACGTGCAAATTCAGCAGAAAAATCGGCCTCCTGTTTTGGAGCTGCCTGTCCGTAAAAGTTCTGGACGGGAGCCGTATAAGAGGCGGCCGTTCCCGGCCTCTGCCAGCCATACTGTCCCGGATCATCATAAGGGGCAGCGGAGGCAGGATTTTGAGGTGCGCGTCCATACATATCTTTGCCGGAATAGCGGGGATCCTGCTGGGGGACATGGCTGCCGCAGATCATATCCAGCTTGCGGTTAAGCTCCTCTAACAGTTCATTTGTGCGCTGCTGTTCTTTCAGGCGGTGATTGATCTTGAAGTACCAGCAGTTGATCAGCCGGAACAGGAAAAACAGAAGTACAAACACGGCAATTCCAACTACGATATAAAGTGCCAGAGTTGCCGGCTCAGGGATCTTGAATCCATAAAAATACATTATTATCATTCCTCTCTTAATATTATTTGAAGTATTCCCATGTTCTGCCATATAAATACAGCTTTCAGCCAAGAATCAGCCTCTGCTTTTACACAGAAACGAAAAAATGCCCTTTTACAGTGGCTGTGAATAATAACTTTCTTCATGGCTGTTAAGCATCTTCACAGTTATTTTTATTCTATCACCGGACCAGAAAAATAACAATAAATTTCTTGACAAGTTTGGACATGAGTTGTATTATGTAGGCAGATGGAGCGAAACGGTTCGCTCTGCGCGGCCCGGTCAGGATGGAGGTGGTAAATTGGCTGCTACAATACGTGACATTAAGAAGATGACGGGGCTGTCTCTGGCTACGGTATCTAAATATTTAAACGGCGGGAATGTACTGCCGGAGAACAGGCTGGCTATAGAGCATGCCATTGAAGTCCTCCACTATGAAGTAAACGAGGTAGCCAGAGGACTGGCAACAAATAAGACGAAGACCGTGGGAGTGCTGATAGAGCGGTTTGACAATATTTTCGCAGGGACAGTGATCTCGGAAATAGAGGATATCCTCAGGGCACATGATTATGGGACGATAGTATGTGACTGCAGGGGAGATGAAAAGCTGGAGGAAGAGTCCATAAAGTTCCTTCTGGGAAAAAGAGTGGACGGGATACTTACGATACCAACTTCCAGGTCATCTAAATATCTTCAGGCAGCATCAGACAGAGAGGTTCCTGTGGTGCTGGTGGACAGGGCCTTTGAGGACAGGGACTGGGACAGTGTGCTGGTGGATAATACAGCAGCCTCTTATGAGGCCGTAAAGAGCCTGATACAGCGCGGACACAGGAAAATAGCCATAATATGCGGGGAAGATAAGTTCTATACTGCTAGGATGAGGCTCCAGGGGTATTTTAAGGCTATGGAAGAGGCAGACCTGCCGATCTATCCCAGATATATAAAGAGGGGCAGACTGGAGGTGGAGCACGGCTACCATTCCATAACAGAGCTTCTGAAAATGGAGGATTCCCCCACGGCGGTATTTCTTTCCAACTATGAGATCACACTTGGGGCGGTAATAGCGCTGAATGAGAAAGGTGTGAGATTTCCTGATGATATCTCGATCATTGGGTTTGACAATATGATGCTGTCACAGGTGGTGAAGCCAAATCTCTGGATGGTGGTGCAGCCCATGCAGGAGATCGCCAGGCATGCGGCACAGATGCTGCTGGATCGAATGGCTGGCCGGGTGCCGGAGACGACAGAGAAGATAACACTAAAAACAAGCCTGCTGCCGGGTGATTCGGTTGCCGACTTAAGTATAAAACCCTGAGGCAGGTCCGCGGGGAAACCTACAAATCAAAGAGAGAACGAAACGGTTCGTTCACAGAAAGAGAGGTCAATATGTCTTTTGTAACGAGTAAACAGATGCTGCTTGACGCACAGGCAGGAGGATATGCTGTAGGAGCCTTTAACGCAGAAAATATGGAAATGGTGCAGGCAATCATAGCGGCGGCAGAAGAGGTCAAGGCTCCTGTCATGATCCAGACAACACCTTCCACAGTAAAATATGCCAGCCTTGCCCTTTATCTGGCAAATGTGAAGGCTGAGGCAGAGAAAGCAAGCGTGCCGGTATGTATCCATCTGGACCACGGCAGCAGTTTTGAACTGGCTATGCAGGCGCTGAGGACAGGATACACTTCAATCATGATCGACGGTTCACACAGTGTCTTTGAAGAAAATATTGCACTTACGAAAAGAGTTGTGGACGCCTGTGCGCCTTCCGGCGTGCCGGTGGAGGCGGAGCTTGGCAAGGTGGGCGGCAAAGAGGATGACCTGGACGGAGGCGCAGGCGGTTATACTGTACCTGAGGAAGCGAAGGAGTTCGCTGAAAAGACAGGCGTTGATTCACTGGCAGTGGCTATTGGCACAGCGCACGGTGTCTACAGCGGAGTGCCTAAGCTGGATCTGGACAGGCTGACAGAGATAAGAAAGCTTGTTGATATCCCTCTCGTGCTCCATGGGGCTTCCGGGCTTTCTGATGATGCTGTGAGAGAAAGCATCAGGAGAGGAATCTGCAAGGTGAATTTTGCTACAGAGCTGAGGATCGCATATTCTGACGGGGTCAAAAAGGTGCTTTCTGAAAATCCTGAAGTATTTGATCCTAAGAAATACGGGGCAGTGGGACGTGAGAATGTAAAACAGCTGGTCATGAACAGAATGAAGGTCTGCGGCTGTGACGGCAGGGCCTGATAAAGGCGGAACAGGTGGTACATAGATGGAACAGTTGTTATTAGGGATCGATATTGGGACTTCAGCCTGCAAGGTGGCTCTCTTTAACAGGAGGGGCGAGGTGCTCTCCCAGTCAAACAAGGGGTATCCCCTCTACTATCCCCAGCCCGGGTGGGTGGAGCAGGACCCTGATGAGTGGTGGGAAGCAATCTGTGCAGGAATCAGAGAAGTTCTGGATAATTCCGGCGTAAGACCGGAGGATATAGCAGGAATAGGGATAGACGGCCAGAGCTGGTCCGCCATTCCGGTGGACAGGGACGGGAACTGTCTGGCAAAGACGCCCATATGGATGGATACAAGGGCAAGGGATATCTGTGAACGTGTGAAAGAGGAAGTGGGTTTTGACAGGATATTTGCAGTGGCGGGAAATGATTTTCTTCCATCTTATTCCACGCCTAAGATGCTCTGGTTTAAGGAAGAGCGTCCTGAAATCTTTGAAAAGACATACAAATTCCTCCAGAGCAACAGTTATATCGTCTATAAACTCACAGGAGTGATGTCCCAGGATATGTCCCAGGGATACGGGATCCATTTCTTTTGTAACAAGACATGTACATATGATGCAGAACTGGCAGAGGAGCTGGGCCTCTCAGCTGACCTTGTACCTGACATTCTGCCATGTCATGCAGTGGCAGGGACTGTCACGGAGGAAGCGGCGCAGGCAACAGGGCTGGCCCCAGGCACAAGAGTGGTGGCAGGCGGT
The DNA here is from genome assembly GCA_003148945.1 of Murimonas intestini. Taxonomy (GTDB): domain Bacteria; phylum Bacillota; class Clostridia; order Lachnospirales; family Lachnospiraceae; genus Murimonas; species Murimonas intestini. The sequence continues at coordinate 106,239 of QGGY01000010.1, forward strand.
CTGGATGCGGCCTGCGGGACGCTTGGCGCAGGTGTTATCAAGAAAGGCCAGACACAGGAACAGGGAGGACAGGCGGGAGGCATGAGCATCTGCCTGGAGGAAGCTCTGGCACATCCAAAGCTGATACTCAGCCCCCATGTAGTGCCTGACAAGTGGCTGCTTCAGGGAGGAACAGTGGGCGGAGGAGGAGTCCTGCGCTGGATGAAGCTGGAGTTCGGAGAGGGAGTTTCCTTTGATGAACTGACTTCCCTGGCAGAGAAGATACCGGCGGGAAGTGACGGCGTTATATTTCTTCCCTACATGTCGGGAGAGCGTTCGCCAATCTGGGATCCTGATGCAAAAGGAGTATTCTATGGCTTGAGCTTTGACAAGACAAAGGGGCATTTTATAAGGGCAGCGCTGGAAGGCGTGGCATATGCCCTGGAGCATAATCTGAGGACGGCTGCCGAGGCAGGCGTGGAGGCGGATGAGCTCATTGCCATGGGAGGAGCTTCCAACAGCATCCTCTGGACTCAGATCAAAGCCGATGTGACAGGCAGGAAGATCAAGGTCCCCACATCAGACACGGCTACTACCCTGGGGGCATGTATCCTGGCGGGAGTGGGAGTAGGCGTGTATGACAGCTTTGAGCAGGCAGCAGAGGAGACTATCGTGATCACCAGGGAGCAGCAGCCGGATGAAAATGCACATGAGCAGTATAAGAAATCAATGGAGCTGTATCTGGAGCTGTATGATGACCTGAAGGATACCTTCAGGAGGTTCAGATAAGAATCAAAAAAGAGGTAAGAAGGAGAGACAGGACATGAGCAAAATGAAAGCGGGCGTAGTCTATGGGATGAATGATATACGCTATGACGATATCGAAAAGCCTCAGGCAGGCCCGGGAAAAGTACTGATCAAGGTAAAGTATACAGGGATCTGCGGCTCTGATGTGCCAAGGGTGAACGGAGATGCATGTCATTTCTTCCCGAATGTGCTGGGCCATGAGTTCTCCGGCACCGTGGAAGAGGCCGGGGAAGGAGTAACCTCCCTGAAGCCGGGAGACAGGGTTGCGGGAGTTCCTCTTGTGCCGTGTATGGAATGTGAGGACTGCCAGAAAGGAAACTATTCTCTGTGCAAGCACTACAGCTTTATTGGCTCCAGGGAATTTGGAAGTTTTGCAGAATATGTGGTGGTTCCCGAAAAAAATGCAGTAAAATTTGATGATTCTGTCAGCTTTGAGCAGGGCGCGTTCTTCGAGCCTGCCACTGTGGCGCTGCACGGGCTTCAGAGATGCGATTACACGGGCGGAAAGACCGTGGCTGTCTTAGGCGGCGGTACAATCGGCATGATGACTATGCAGTGGGCAAAGATATTCGGGGCACGGGAAGTAGTTGTATTCGATATTGTGGAAGAAAGGCTTGAGCTTGGCAGGCGCCTTGGGGCAACTGCATGCATAAACACTCTGGAAGAAGGCTTCATGGACAAAGCCATGGCCCTCACAGGCGGAAGAGGCTTTGACTATGTATACGAGACAGCAGGCAATACCATTACTATGAAAATGGCATTTAAACTGGCAGCCAATAAGGCTGAGGTATGTTTTATCGGGACACCTGTAAAGGAATTGTCCTTTAGCGTATCCGAGTGGGAGAACATGAACAGGAAAGAATTCAAGCTTACAGGTTCATGGATGTCATACAGCGCGCCCTTCCCCGGTAAGGAATGGGAGCTGGCGGCACATTATTTTAAGACAGGGGATCTTAAATTCGATGATTCCTTTATCTTTTGCAAAATGCCCCTCAGCAGGATAGCTGATGCATTTGAGATGTATAAGACACCTGGTACTGTAAAAGGGAAGATTTTAATCGACAGTGAGAAATAAAATAGTAACTATTCAGCAGGTCTGTGCATTTACTGCACAGACCGTGAGAAAATGATTCAAGGGTGCAAAAATCCCATTGCCGGAGGCGATTTTAAATGGATTTTTGCATGTAACTGTGAAGGTACTGAACAGTTACATAAAATTAATATAGAATATAGGAGGAGTCAAAATGACAACCGTAGATTTAACTAAAGTGCCTGTAAGAAAATTATATACAGGTGAAGAGATTCCATGTATTGGAATGGGAACCTTCGGTTCCGACCGTTTCACGGCAGAGCAGGTATCGGCAGCAGTTGCAGGCGCTATCCGCGCGGGTTACCGTATGTTCGACTGTGCAGCATGTTATGAAAATGAGGATATGATCGGTGATGTTTTCAAAGCGGCTTTTGATGAAGGTGTGGTAGAAAGAAAAGACATGTTCATCATGACAAAGGTATGGAACGATATGCACAGAAAAGTCAGGGAAGCGCTTGAAAAAAGCTTAAGTGACCTGAAGCTGAAATATGTGGATATGTACTTTATCCACTGGCCGTTCCCGAATTACCATGCGCCAGGTTGTGATGTGGATTCACGCAACCCGGATTCAAGGCCGTTTTCTGTGGAAGAGTTTCTTGATACATACAGGCAGTGCGAGGAATTAGTTGATGAAGGAAAGATCCGCTATATTGGAATCTCCAATATGACGATCCCGAAGCTTGAGGCTGTTCTCCCTAAAATGCGTATCAAACCGGCAGCCTGCGAGATGGAGCTTCATCCGTGCTTCCAGCAGCAGGAACTGTTTGACTACCTTGCGGCAAGAGACATTCAGCCTGTAGGGTTCATGCCTATCGGTTCCCCCACAAGGCCGGAGAGGGATATGATGCCTGAGGATATCGCGGATATCCAGACACCCGAGATGCAGGCCATCGCTAAGGCACATGGCGTACACCCGGCAGTTATCTCCCTGAAATGGGCAGTGCAGAGGGGCCAGATCCCAATTCCGTTTTCTATCCATGAAAATGAATATGTGAGCAATCTGCAGTGTACAACAGAGGATCCTCTGACAGAAGAAGAGATGGCGTCTATTGCAACTCTCGAGAGGAATAACCGCCTTGTAAAAGGACAGGTTTTCTTATGGGAAGGTGCAAACGACTGGCATGATCTGTGGGATGAAGATGGAAAGATCGTAGACTGTACAGACTGCTGATCAGTGGAAGTGAGCTGCTGACCATGTTCTGACAGGCAGAAGTGCCGGTTCCCGGGGATGTGTCCCCGCACAGGGAACCGGCATTTTAAATGCTGTATCCGGAGAAAAGAATATATTCCGGAAGTCAGAGTATAGATTTGGAGGAAAGAAAATGATAACAACAGTGACCTTAAATGTAGCGGTCGATAAAGCTTATACTGTAAAAGAACTGAACAAAGGTGAGGTAATGCGTGTTCTCCAATGCTCCAACACGGCAGGGGGAAAAGGCCTGAATGTGGCTAAGGTGGTAAAGCTATGCGGTGAGGAAGTGCTTGCAACCGGATTTGTGGGAGGACATAATGGCGCCTATGTAGAGGATCTTTTAAAAGAGAAGATGGTTCCCAGCCGTTTTGTACATGTACCGGGTGAGACCAGAAGCTGTATCAATGTTCTGGCAGAAGACGGAAGCTCAACGGAATTTCTGGAACCGGGTGAGCCTGTAAGACCCGAAGACGTACAAAATTTTCTGGACCAGTTTGATGAGATCATACGGGAAAGCAATGTGGTGACCATTTCCGGAAGTATTCCCAGGGGAGTCCCGTCAGATATCTACGGGAGTCTGATAACCAAGATTAAAGGAGCCGGAAAGCAGGTGATCCTGGATACCAGCGGAAAGCTTCTGGAAGAGGGCGTAAAATCCCGCCCTACAATGATCAAGCCGAACGATGATGAGATAGAAGCCCTGCTTGGGGTACCTGTCACAAACAGGGAAGAGATCATAGAAGGAGCCGGGAAGCTTCAGAAGATGGGGATAGAAATAGTAGTAGTATCCCTTGGCAGTGACGGTGCTCTGGTGGTGACAGAAGATGGTGTGTTACAGGGAAAACCTCCTAAGATCGAAGTTGTAAATACTGTGGGATGCGGTGATTCAATGACAGCAGCTTTTGCAGTGGGACTCTCAAGAGGGTATTCTATAGAAGAGACGCTCCGCTATGCAGTAGCTGTATCAGCGGCCAATGCCATGACTATGCAGACAGGAAATTTCAGGCAGAAAGATATGGAAAGAATTCTTCCCGAGGTGGAAATCAAACGGATCTGAGAAAGGTATACCTCAAGGATAAGTATATTTTTAAATATAAACTTCTGACATATGTATCAAATTTTAATTAAAGTTTGATACTATTTGTCAGAAGTTTTTTTTGACCAAAAACCTCATTCCCTATAGTATGTGAATATTTTGCAACATTATTTTATGGAGGAGAATTGATGATGGAGAAAGAAAAATCATATGCATCTCACTTGGAAGGATTTAAAGACAGCCTGCACAGAAATGAGAAATCACAGGCAACTATTAAAAAATATACAAGAGAAATTGGACAACTTATTGATTATCTGAACGGCAGGAAAATCACAAAAGATCTGCTGATTGATTACAGGGAGTATCTTCAGAACCTGAATCTTGTCCAGACAGTGAATGGAAAGCTGTCAGCTATTAATGCGTTTTTAGAATATATGGGGCTGCAGTGCTGCAAATTAAAATTATTCCGGGTCCAGCGGGCGGCATTTGTAGATGAGAAGAGAGAATTGACGGAGCAGGAGTATAAACGTTTGCTGGATGCCGCTAAGAAGCAGGACGATGACCGCCTGTACCATCTGATGCTGACTATCGCGGGAACAGGCATACGTATCAGCGAGCTGAAGTTTATTACCATAGATGCCCTTGAAAAGGGGCAGGCCAAAATATATCTGAAAGGGAAAGGCAGGACTATCCTTCTGCAAAAAAGCCTCAGGACACGGCTGATGAAATATGTAAAAGGGCAGGGGATCAGGGAGGGATATGTTTTTCAGACAAAGAGCGGAAAGCCTCTCGACAGGTCTAATATATGTCATGACATGAAGAAACTCTGTAAGCTGGCAGAAGTGGAACCAGGCAAAGTATTTCCCCACAACTTCCGCCATTTGTTTGCCCGTACTTTTTATGCCATCGAGAAAAACCTGGCTCATCTGGCAGATATTCTGGGTCACAGCAGCATAGAGACAACGCGTATTTATGTGGCGGCCAGCGCCAAAGCATATGAAGAAACTTTAGATAAGATGTGTCTGCTTTTATAAAAAAACCACAGAATTCTCATTCTGTGGTAGTTCCGCATCAATTAAATGGATACATAAAATCATTATAAAAGATTTTAAGATAGAATACAAGAATTATTTGTCGAAAAATTATATTTTCATAACAGTTTTGCCAAGATTATGTCATAAATACTTTTCCAGAAGATCCCAATCCGGTCTGAATATAGCACGAGCAGGCCTATAGAAATTTTTATTTCTGTAGGCCTTTCTGCAGATACGCAAAAATGACATTTATAACCGGCTCTCAGGAAAATAATTCAGGCGCTTACCACAGAATGAGAATTATGTGGTAGGGCAGATAAAACAAGGTTCCAGATAAGCTGCAGACGCTGTAGGGAGATGATATATAATGACAGGATTAAAGGTAAGAAGAAAAGATATTTATACTGCCCTGCTCACTGTTTTAGAAGCAGTTAAAAATAAACGCCGCAGCCTGAACAAAAGGATGGAGCAGCATTATTCTCCGGTACGGCTCGCATTTGCGTCGGCTGTAGTATGCATGCTGATCATGGTGCTTATGCTCTTTATTTCACCGTATCTGGGAGTTGCCAACGACAGCATGGCAAATCAGAAGATGAAGGGGTTTGGCCTGGATTACCTTGAGAAAGATACAGCACGGGAAGACAGCTTTCAGTCAAATGAATATTTTATTAAAACTTATGAATCCGTACATGCGGACGGGCAGGAATTTACAGTACATACATTATTTGTAACAGCTGCCAAAGCTGTTGATTCTTTTTTTACAGGAGACAATCTTTTTGATATCCGCTTTTTAGGCGCTCTTTATGGGATATGCTGGCTGCCGGGAGTATTTTTGCTTATAAAGTCAGCCCTGGAGAGGGTGAAGTACTTTTCTGAGGGAGTGGTTCTCTCAGTAGCCGGAGTACTAATATTTGCGGATGTAAGTTATCTGACATATTTCAATTCTCTATATACAGATGCGTTGATTTATATATGCATTCTGTATGCTGCAGGCGCTTCACTGGCCCTGCATAAAAACAGCAGATGGAGTCCTGCGTACATATTGATATTGACAATCTCAGGGACTGTCTTTTGCTTCATCAGCAGAAGATGCTTCCTGGCAGGAATACTTTTAGCTTTCTTTTGTATCCTTCAGATCAGAGTTTTTCAAGAATACCGTTTTAAGAAGATGCTCATCATGGCGGCAGCCGTCCTTTTAGCAGGTTCAGTTGTGAGTTTTTTTCAGTGTACGGAAGAATTTGACGAAACTGGCAAATTCCATGCCATGACAAGAGGAGTTCTGCTCCAGTCCCCCAACCCTGTGGAAACGCTGGACAGTTTTGGGATAGATGCTTCGTATGCTGTTCTGGCTGACTGCTCCCTGTATGATTATTATCCTGTGTCAGAGATAGAGAATCCGCTGTTGCATGAGGAATTTATGGATAAATATACTACGGGAGAGATTGCGCTATATTACATTAAGCACCCCGGTGCCATGCTTTCCATGTGGGATCTGGGCGTTAAATCTGCCTTTAACCTTCGCAGGAGTTACTGCGGCAACTATGAGAGCAGTACAGGAATGCCTGCTATGGGAAAAAGTATTTTCTGGTCGGCATGGAGCATCTTCAAGGAGAGATCCGCGCCAAAGACTATAGGTTATCTGGCCTTGCTTGTTGTCGTATTTTCTGCAATGTCGGGGAGAAAAGTATTTAATAAAAGAGTAGTCAGGAGATGGGACTATGTCTATTTTACAGTAATGGTTATCTTTTTATTGATTGGAGTAGTGGACATCACTTATGTAATGTTAAAGAGTGGTGACACGCAGCTGGTACAGTTTAATATGGTCATGGGAGTGAGCATGGACATTTTATTTTACTATGTACTGGCTGAAATCCTGCACAAATTAAATATACTGGAGGCCAGAAATGAAGAAAAAAGATGAAAATCAGGCAAATTTGATCATCAGGACAAAACAGGCGGAATCAGTGCTCCAGGATGTGGGCCTGCTGGTATTTCTGGGAGGAATACTGGCCGGAGCGCTTGTGATCGCCGCATCTGAAGGAGATGCCAGGATAGAAAATGTGGTGATGTTCTTTGTGCTGGGAGCGGGCATCCTTCTGGCATCTTATAAAGCCAGGTACATAGCTGTCGTGCTGGGATCTGTACAGACTTTATTTTATACAGTCTACAAAATTTATCAGGCTGTTGCAAACGGTGTGGAGATTACATGGATGTCATATATATGGCTGGTACTTCCGCTTTTATGCATTGCCGCCATGCTGGTGTTTATGCAGACAACTTATAAGACTGAGGTAATGACGGAAATGCTGGAGGAGCAGCTCAGAAATATGGTCCTGGTGGACGTTGTGACAGGGCTGTATAACCTGAAAAGTATGTACATGGATTTGGAAAGACAGATGGCTTACAGCAGAAGGAATCAGCTTAAGCTGTCCCTGATGATCGTGGAGCTGCGGTATGTCCAGGAACTGCGGTCTATATTAAATGCCGGACAATTTGATGAACTGAAACGGAGGATGGCGGAGGCAATAGAAGATTCCGTCAGGCTGGAAGACCGTCTGTATGCCATTGATGCTTCCGGCTCCATCGGGATCATCTGTACATGTGACAGGGGCGGCACTGAAATTATGAAAAGCAGGATATTGAAGAAGATGGGAGACAGGGAAACTTTTGAAGATATTCTGGACAGGGCGATCAAGGTGGAAATTAAGACAGGGTGTTTTGAATATGACGAAGAGAAGGTATCTAATGCGATTGAATTTAAGCAGAAGGCAGAAAATGAACTGCAGTACGATGTTTAAGAGGTTACCTGTACTGGCGGTGCTGCTGTGGCTGATATCAGCTGTGCTGGTACAGGCAGAGGAGGAGCGGGAGTATCTGCCGGCCGGTGAAGCTGAGATACTTCTTGTGCATAATGAATCCCCTTCAGATGATGAAGCGGAAGACATTGAATATATCAGCATGCTAGCCAATGCATTGAACAGGAGCCTTGATTTTGGAACACCAGAGCAGTGTGCGGATATTGTCTCCAAATACAGTTATATCATCTGCTATGGTCTGGATGAGGTTCCCGGGAAATTTATGGAAGAGTTAGGGGACTATGATGGCAGTCTGATGGTACTGGGCAGCGCCTTCATGGAAAAATATCTGACAGAGACAGGACAGGCAGCGTTTTGCGCAGGCAGGGAGACTCAGGAAAAGGGAAAGCTGGAATACTGCTTCTCCGAAGAGAACAGATTTGAAGAGCTTGTGGAGATCAGGGGCATGAGAAAATTTTTGGAAGAAGGCTACACAAATGGTGAGATTACAGCAGGAAATAAGTCCTACCCATTTTGTTCCCAGGTGGGAAATGTAAGGTTTATACCTGTCACTGATTTTTCAGGAAGTCTTGCCAGGGCGGCCCTTATGCAGGAAATCGTACAGTGGATGTGGCCCTATCTGGATTCTCCGCCGGATTATGCCCAGTATTTTGTACTTGACAAGGTTTATCCGTTTATGAGTGCAGAAAAATTAAAGGAGAGGGTTGATATCCTGATTGAGTCGGGCATACCTTTTGTGATTTCTGTTATGCCGGTCTTGCAGAATACGGAATTTCCCTCCATGAAGCAATTCTGCCAGGTGCTGAGCTATGCCCAGGCAAACGGCGGAGCAGTTATCTTAAATGCGCCTGTGATACATAAAGCAGATACAGATATTGATGAACTTTATGAAAAGCTCACTGATATGACTGTGGCATATACGGATTATGGAGTATATCCTCTTGGGATTGAAGTACCTTTAAGCTGGACAAATGATGAGACATATCTGAAAGTCCTGCAGAGATACAGGACGGTATTTGTCTGTGATGACGGCAGCAGCAGCGGATTTGACCTGGATTCCCATAAGAATTCTCTTTATTACAATTATCACCAGCTGGTACTGCCTCTGATCGGGCTGGACAAGACTGGGACTTCCTATCTAAAATGTTACTCTTCTGCCCTGTATCTGGATTCCTGTGAAGAGACAGGGGTCCTGGAAGAAAAAATAAAAAACTGCAGGGAATCTTCAGTACCGTTTAAAAATCTGTGGGATATGAACCACAGTGTATGGGCGAATGATTTTTGGATGAATTATGAAGACCGTATCCTGAGCATCAATGGAAAGGAGGCTGTCATTGAATTTCAGCCGGAGGCATTTGATGAGGATTTTGATTATGGAAGGAATATCATACAGAGGATAACAGTCAGCCTTCAGAACCAGAATAAGATCCTGATGGTTTTAGTCGCGGCAATAGTAGTGATATTTGTATCATTTATTATATATGCAAGAAAGAGGAACAGAAGGAATTTTTTCTTTGATGATAAGAGAGAGTAGGGAAGGATATGTCATTTATAGATTTATTATCACTTTTTGCAATTATTGCGATCTGGCTCTTAATGATCATGAATGTGATCCTGTCAGTAGGAGGCTTTATCTACTATATGCAGGTAGGAAAAGGCGACGGCAGGATACCCCTGGAAAAATATCCAATGGTAAGCGTCCTTGTTCCTGCCCACAATGAGAGTATTGTCATTATGCGAACAGTCAGATCCCTGCTGAGATTTACTTATCCGAAAGAGCTTTATGAGATCATTGTGATCAATGATAATTCAAATGATAATACGTCTGAAATGCTTAAAGGGCTTCAGAGGGAATTTCCGGGGCATAAGCTGATCGTTATCAACACAGGCCCTGAGGTGGGAGGAACAGGTAAATCAAATGCGCTGAACATTGGGTTTTCCATGGCAAGAGGTGAGGTGATCGCAATATATGATGCCGATAACACGCCGGAACCAGATGCATTGACAATATTGGTGGAAAACCTGATGTCTGATGATAAGCTGGGGGCTGTCATAGGAAAATTCAGGACCAGGAATAAATATGCATCACTTCTCAGCCGTTTTGTGAATATTGAGACACTGGCATATCAGTGCATGAATCAGGCGGGCAGGTATTTTTTCTTTAAGCTTTGTACGATACCCGGTACGAATTATGTAATACGCAGGAGCATTATTGAAGAAATCGGAGGCTGGGACACCAAGGCGCTTTCGGAAGATACGGAGATCAGCTTCCGTCTGTACAGGATGGGATACTACATTAAGCAGATGCCGCTGGCGGTCACATGGGAGCAGGAACCTCATCTGATGAAAGTTTGGTTCAAACAGAGGACAAGATGGGCCAAAGGCAATATCTACGTGCTGCTGAAAAATTTCAGATATGGCTTTGACAAAACTGCCGGCCCCATGAGACTTGATGTCTTCTATTACACGATCGTATATGTACTGATGCTGTCTTCACTGATCATATCAGACATTATATTTTTCAGCGGCATACTGGGGTTTGTCCATATTACGCTGGGAGGATTTTCCTCTTTACTGTGGGGGATGGCTATCCTTGTTTTTGTAGTAAATATTATGCTCACCCTTGTAACAGAAAAAAATGAATTTTCACTGGAGTCGGTGATCCTGTCATTTTTAATGCTTTTTACATATGCAAAGCTTTGGGTATTTGTAGTGCTCAAGGCGGTCTGGCTGAGTATCACAGATCAGGTATTCCATAAAGAAGTGATGTGGGACAAGACAGTGAGGTATGTGGAGATGGCAGCGTCAAAGGAAGATGACCAGGACATGGAAGATTTTTTGGATAAGAAATCAAGGAGGAAGAAAAATGGCAAGAAGTAAAAGCGGTTTCGCCATAGCAGCAGTGCTTTTCCTTTTATCAGTAATACTGGTATCGGGAAGAGATGTATATGCGGCAGCCCAGGATACGCCCACAAAGGAAGAGGCGCTGGGGGATATTATGGATTCAGATCCGGAGGATGCTTTAGAGGCGAACACTAAGGAACCCGATGTGAGCGCTGAAAACCATAAGGATTTTGAATACAGCGATGATATTGTTCTGAGCGGTATATTTCAGACGAACACTTATTATTTCCAGGTCCCGGATTACTGGGACAGCGAATACGCATATGCCAGGATACAGGTAGAACTTAGCCAGATGATACAGGACGTCCCGGCTTCCCTGACGTTTATGGTCAACAATGTCCCTGTCACTTCTTATAAAATGGATTACCAAAATGGGAAGACACAGACGCTGTATGTGGAGATCCCCATTGAAATGATAAAGGAAGGCTATAACAGCTTCGATGTGACAGGGTATGCCAGGATCTATGATGAGGAAGGATGTATTGATGATTTTTCAGGGGCTAACTGGATAAGCATCCGCAAGGAATCTTTTATTCAGGTAGGATATAGCTTAAAGGATCATGATCAGATGATATCTTACTATCCGTACCCGTTTATATCTACAGTTGATGAGTCGGGAAGTTTGGCATATATTGCCGTATCTGACGCAAAAGATGAGAAAGAGCTGGAAGCGGCGCTGATGGTGAGGGCCGGTCTGGGAAGCAGGACTGATATGGAGGATGATATTTCACTCGTCACTTATTCTTCGCTTCCGTGGGATGAGGGAAATAAAATCATCATATCACTTTTTGACAGCCTGGACGGGGAACTGAAGCAGGCTGTGCAGGAAGGGCTGAATGGCAGAGATCTGAAAGAGCAGGCGATGGTGAAATTCATGGCGGATAAAAACGGCAATCCGCTTCTACTCATCACATCGGAAGACGGTGACTGCCTTGTGGAGGCAGTCACCATGCTGCTGGATGAAGAACGTGTGTCACAGGAAAAAACAAGCCAGACATTTGTTAAAAAGGGGAGTGCGCAGATCATCAGGGAATCTTCGGCAAAGAGTGATATGATAGCCGGCAGGTATACGCTGGATGCACTGACTGAAGAAGGATTGAATTTTATAGGGCCATTTCATCAGACAGCTGATATTTATCTGCCGTTTTCAGGCGGATATGTGCTGGCGGATTCAGGAAAAGTAGTGCTGAAATTCCGCTATAGTGAGAATCTGGATTTCCGCCGTTCTATGGTGACTGTTTATTGGGGAGACGTGCCGGTTGCCAGCAAGAAACTGACGCAAGAGAACGCGGACGGCGATGAACTTTCCTTTACTATGCCCGAAGATGTGATTGGCACATATGCCGGCAAGATATCAGTGGCATTTGATCTGGAACTGCCGGAACTGTTCTGTACTCCAAGGATGGACCAGATGCCGTGGGCGTATGTGACAGAGGATTCTGTTTTCTATCTTCCTGTCGGTGTGGAAAGTAATTATTCATTATCCACCAGGCCGTATCCTTTTGAGATATCCTCTATGTTTAATGATCTTCTTGTTGTGATCCCGGATGAGATAACAGAGGAGGAATTAGATACATTAGGCCATATCATAGCTCTGTATGGGGAAAGCATCACTCCATATGGGGATATACAGGTAAAAAGGGCAGGGGAATTAGGTACCGGGGAGGAGAAATCCCATAACATCATTACAGTTGGAAATTACAATGATAACAGTCTTATACAGGAACTCAACGGTCAGCTGTATTTTAAATACAATGAAGATGGGACAGCTTTCCAAAGTAATGGCCGGCTGGTGCTTTCAGATGATTATGCCGGGAAGATAGCTTCTCTGCAGCTGCTCTATTCACCGTATGCGGACAACAAGGCCATACTTGTGGCAGGGGCATTAAATGATGAGACCTTGTCAAATATAAAATCCTTTATCAGTAAAGATGAAAATGTGTGGAAGCTGGAAAAGGATACAGTGCTTATAGATGATGAACTGGAAATCAAGACATTTGAAATGGCAGCTGTTGAAAAGAACAGAAAGCAGCCTGTTCTGAAGACGATTTTTGAGAATAACAGGGATTCTGTGATTTTCGCTGTTGCAGCCACATCTGTTATGCTTCTGCTTCTGCTGGCAGTAGTCTTAATACTCATACGTATATACTGGAGGCAGAGAAAGAAATAGCATACACCAAGCTAAAAGTAAGAAAGGTCAGGTTGCATATGGAACCCAGAAAAAATGTATTCAGCTATTTTGTGATCATCCTTTATATAACGGCGGTATTATACACCTTGATCAGCGGAGTGACTGCGCTGGGGGAAGGGCAGGAATATCCCTATCTGCTCCAGGGGGTATTTCTTGTGATGCTTCTGGCAGTGTGGCTGGCCCTGAACGGGATCACGGGGATGCTGGCCAGATTTGATATAGGTAACCGCCTGAAAGCCAGGGAGCAGGTTCTTAAATATGCGGAGGCGGCTGTAGTAATTCTTGTGCTGGCGGCGGGGTTTATCATCCGTATAAGATATCTGCAGTCAATGCCTATGGAGCCGGAATCAGATTATAAGACTTATTATGAGATTGCTGATTTGATAAACAGAGGGACTTTGTTAAAGGAAGGGCCGGGATACTGTGACTATATAGCTATGTTTCCACATGTGTTCGGCTATCCGTATGTGCTGGCAGTTTTATTCAGGATATTCGGGACAAGTGTACAGACCGCCCAGTATTTTAATGTGGTTCTGGCCATGGGTACTGTATTTCTGGCATACAGGACAGGAAAAGCTGCGGGAGGAAGGATATGCGGTTTGTCTGCCCTTTTCCTGACAGCATTCTGGCCGTCTCAGATCCTTTACATCAATATGGTTGCAAGTGAATATTTATTTTCATTTTTGCTCATGCTGTGTCTTTATCTTTTTGTGAAAACAATAAAAGAATATCCGCCTGATACAAAGAAGCCCGTGAGAGGCGTACTCCTGCACTTTGCAATTGGGGTATTGCTGGCTGTGACGGCAGCGGTCCGCCCCATGGCGCTGATCCTTCTGATAACGATCGTGATCTGCATACTTCCGCAGAAAATGCGCCTTCCGGTAAAATTGCCCAGCGATCAGCCACTGTCACTTCGGATACTGGGAAAAGGGTGGATGAGATGCCTTGTTATTGTTATTACATATTTCTGTGTCTCTAATTTCTTTTCCATGGGTATTTCTTATACCATAGATCAGAAGACCGCCTCCGGGACGTCCTCCTTTGGCTATAACCTCCTGGTCGGATTGAATGAAGAGTCATATGGAGGCTGGAACCAGGAAGATGCTGATTATCTGTATGGCGCCATGGAACAGACGGGCAGCGCCACCCAGGCCCATATAGCCTGCCGGGACCTGGCTCTGGAAAGGCTTAAAAACCCAAAGGGAATATTTAACCTTTTCGTACATAAATTCCAGGCATTGTGGGCTAATGATGACTATGGGAGCACCTGGAATATTTTATTTATGGACCAGCAGGGAACACTCACCCCTGCCCGGGAAAAATTTCTCTATGGAGTCCGTGATATAAGCAACTTATTTTATTTAACATTAGTGGCGCTGGCCGGGGTAGAAGGGATATTTTTGTGGAAGCGGGGAAACGGCATCACTTTTCCGTTCATCCTGATCTTTGTGGGAACTGCGGGGATGCATCTGTTTGTTGAGAGCCAGAACCGTTATCACTATCACGCGCTGTTTATGTTTGTGCTGCTGGCAGGATTTACGATAAAAGAAGTCTATGAAATGAACCGCTGCAAAGTGCTGGCTTCCCGGGAAGAAAAGGAACGCTGTCTTCTGGAAAAGCAGGAAGATGAGAAAAAGATGGAAGTTCTCTTAAATGAGGAAGAGGAATTGAAAAAGCGCAGGGAAGAAGCTATGAGATGCGGTTTTGATATGATGGATGCATTGAAAAAGGGATATGTCACTGTCAGCGTATCTGAGGCATATGAAAAGGATGGGACGCCTGACCCGTCAGAGCCGGATAAGGAAAAGGAAGATGGACAAAAAGGTTAGATCAGCGGAAAAAATATGTATAGCAGCCATTATTGTTTTAGCAGTTATTGCGCTTGCATGTATTGCCATTTTACTTACAGGCAGAGAAGAACAGCCCACAGAGACGGAGAAAACAGTACAGAAAGAGACAGAAGGGGAAAAGAAACTGACAGAGGAGAATGATTTTCTGCCTTCTGGTGTACTGTACGGGGAAAGATTGCCGGTCACTGAATTCACAGATGGGACGGGAGAAAAGAAAGAGCTGTCAGAATACCAGGGGAAAATGCTTGTTATAGCTTTCTGGGGGAGCTGGTGCAAATATTGTGAGCAGTTCCTGGAGCATTCTGAAGAATTCAGGGAACTGCTTGAGGAGCGAAAAGATACAAATATGGTATTGATCGATAAACTGGACCAGGATAAAGGTGAGAGCAGAGAAAAAGTCCGGGCCCTGCTGAGTGAGAAAAAGGTTGGGCTTGAGTGTCTGTATGACGAAGGGCTGAAAGCTTATAAGGCATATGGAGTTAAAAGAATTCCCACTGTGATCGTGCTGGATGATGAGGGTATCGTGAGATATGCAGCAGCAGATGTGCCAGAGAGCAGGGAAGCTCTGGATTCAGTACTGGATTATGTAAAATATGGGGGGAGTGAAGCAGCAGAAAAGTTTATAGCCAGCCAATTGTCCGGGAGCGAAGGCGGAATCTATACAAATTACAAGGGAAAATCAGGTACTCACCCCACAGGACATGATGTCCTGAGTGAATCCCAGGGGCTGATGATGGAATATGCTGTCTTAGCGGATGATCAGGGAGCTTTTGACAGGGCGTATGATTTTCTGAAAGCAAATATGTATGAACAGGGGATATTTTCGTGGTATGTGACTGCAGATGGAAAAAAGGCAGGAGCGAATGCGCTGCTGGATGATCTGAGGATCTGCAGGACACTGTGCATGGCAGAAGAGCAGTGGGGAGGCTACATCAAAGAGGCAGAAGAGCTGGCGGATGCCATACTTAAATACAATGTGTACGGGGACAGCATGAGCAGTTTTTATGATTTTTCCCAGGAAAGCCCGGGGAGTGTTATCTCCCTGTGTTATGGGGAATTGGATGCTCTGGGGAGGCTTCAGGAGCAGAATAATAAATGGGGGGAGCTTAAGGATAGGATGGCTGCTATTGTGCAGGACGGATATATCGGTGATGGATTTCCTCTGTATTTTTCCAGCTATGACTATGACAAAAAGAAATACAGCCAGGACAGCATAAATACAGCTGAGGCACTGATGACCCTGTATCATCTGGCAAAAGCCGGGCTTTTAAAGGAGACTTCGGAGGAATGGCTCCTGGAACAGCTGGAAGGAGACGGGCTGGCTGCCAGATACAATGTGGATGGTACAGTGGTCCCGGGATATGACTATGAAACGACAGCTGTCTACGCAATTGCAGGGCTGATTGGATATGAAAGCGGGAATGCCGGGATATATACAAGAGCGCTGCAGAAAATAGAGCAGAACCGGGTATGGGATACAGGAAGCAGTTTTTATGGAAGCTTTATGAACCAGGAAGCCGGTGACGATGTTATCGCATTTGACCAGTTAATGCCATTGATTTTATATGGATATTCTAAAGACGTATTATTCGGAAGCTAAGGAGGGGGCATATGTTATTCAATTCCCTGGATTTTTTGATATTTTTTCCTGTTGTTACTTTGATCTACTTTTTGATACCGCATAAAATACGGTATATCTGGCTTCTGATCTGCAGCTATTATTTTTATATGTGCTGGAATGCGGCTTATGCTTTACTGTTATTTACATCTACAGCCATAACATATGCCAGCGGCCTGGCTATACAGGCAGCCGGAAAACATGAGGAAAATGATCCGGAACGGCTGAAAAGCAAAGGGTTTGTGGCAATTTCCTTTATATTAAATCTTACAATCTTAATATTTTTTAAGTACACAGGCTTTATTATTGATAATTTAAATCTGCTGTTTGGCAGGTTCGGTATGGAACTTGTTATTCCGAAGTTCGATATCCTTCTTCCGGTGGGAATCTCCTTTTATATTTTTCAGGCATTGAGCTATACGGTGGATGCCTACAGGGGAGATGTGAAGGTAGAGAGGAATTTCCTTAAATATGCAGTTTTTGTCTCTTTTTTCCCTCAGCTTGTTGCAGGACCGATTGAGAGGTCATCACGTCTGCTGAACCAGTTTAATGACAGGCACAAGTTTGATTATGACCGCGTCTGCAAGGGCCTGATGATGATGGTATGGGGATTCTTTCAGAAAATGGTGATCGCGGACAGGGTGGCAGTGTTTGTGAACCAGATATTCAACTATTACAATTATTATTCAGGACTGGAGATTTTCATAGGAATGCTGTTTTTTGCAGTCCAGATATACTGCGATTTTGCAGGTTACTCTAATATTGCATTGGGCGCAGCGCAGGTGATGGGATTTGATTTGATGCAGAATTTTACACAGCCGTATCTGGCCCGTTCAGTAGCTGAATTCTGGAAGCGATGGCACATTTCCCTCACCAGCTGGTTCAGGGATTATCTCTACATTCCTTTGGGGGGAAACAGAAAAGGAAAGTGGATAAAATACAGAAATATTATGATCATATTTTTGACCAGCGGGCTGTGGCATGGGGCCAGCTGGACATATGTGATCTGGGGAGGGCTGAATGGAGCGTTTCAGATAGTTGGAGCCCAGACACTGAATCTGAGGAAGAGGATAAAAAAAGCAGCAGGCATACGGGAAGAAAGCTGGAGCTATAAAATGCTGGCCACAGTAATCACATTTCTGCTTGTGGATTTTACATGGATATTCTTCCGGGCAGATAATATAGAGGCGGCATTTTCACTGATCAGGCAGATGTTTTCCGGGTTCAGGCCATGGATCTTGATCGACGGGAGCCTGTATGCAATGGGACTGTCATTCATAGATTTCTGGATTGGGATGATCGCCATAGCTGTACTGCTGGCTGTTGATATATTGCACAGCAGGAATATACATATACGTGAATGGATCGTAAAACAGAACCTGTGGTTCCGCTGGGGCATTTATCTGCTGGCTGTGTATTCCATTTTGATTTTTGGGTATTACGGTCCAAATTTTGATGCCACACAGTTTATTTATTTCCAGTTTTAAGAGGATGCCATATGAAAGACAAAATAAAGAAAATTGTAAAAACCATAGTATTTCTGGGATGTTTTCTGGTTGGACTGTATTTTATCTGCAGTATATTAAAGTTTAAATATGCTGATGGTGTGAAGCCCATGGAAAATTTCTATGACCTGCCGGAGGATACTGTGGATGTACTCCTGCTTGGCAGCAGCCATATGGGGATGAATGTAGATCCAAGTATCCTCTGGGACGAGCAGGGTATAGCCGCTTATGCCTGCTGGGGCGGTATGCAGCCCACATGGAATACTTATTACTTCCTGAAAGAATGCCTGAAATACCAGACTCCCAAACTTGTTGTGATGGACACGTATCTGGCAGTAAATGATTTAGAGTACAGCGCCTATGAGAATTCTGTAAAAAATGTCCAGGGTATGCGTTTCTCAGAAGATAAGCTGGAAGCTATAGAAGCAGGGGTGGAACCAGAATACAGAGACAGTGTACTGCTGGGGCTGCCTACCTATCATTATAGATATGGAAGCCTGACCGCCGAAGATTTCAGCAGCTTTTTCTGGAATAAAAATACAGACATACAGACGATTGAATCTTCCGGCGGCATCGTACAGCCAATCTCTATCCGTGACACGTCGGCAGTCACTGAAAAAGCAGAGCTGTCAGAAAAATTGGGCAGATACTTTTATATGATCATTGATTACTGCCGGGAAAAGGATATCCCCCTGATGCTGGTTACTTCCCCCTATGATGTCCAGGAGATTGAACAGAAACGCTATAATAAGATTTCTGAGATAGCAATGGAGAACGGGATTGAGTTTTTAAATTTCAATAATTTTTATCAGGAGGCGGGGATCAATCCTGAAACAGATTTCAGGGATCCGGGGCATTTGAACGACAGCGGGATACTGAGATATTCCACTTATCTGGCAAATTATCTAAGACAAAATTATGAACTCCCTGACAGAAGAAAAGATGAGAGCCACATATGGGCACAGAAGAAGGAGACATCCGAAAATATTGTTTTTGCTCTGGATGAACAGTTTGTGGGCGGCGGCTTAAATTATAGGGATACAGAAGTGAAGTTATATGATAATCCGCTGGCTTCTTATACTCTGTTAACAGAAATATCTACAGAATGTGACAGTGAAGACCAGGTATGGATGTCATGCTTTAGTGAGGAGCCTGATAATTATACAGGCCTGCTGATAAATAAAAAAGATGGAAAAATATATGTAATTTTTAATGCCATCAGCAGGATAGAGATCACCGAATTTGGCGAAACTTTGAAGCTTGCGGTTGTGAAAAACGGTCTTAATTATAAAGTTTACGCAGACGGTTCACTGGCAGGAGAATTAACAATGGATAAGATCAGTCCATATGAGGGAACGCTGCTGCTGGGGTGCCAGGCGGATGCCGAAGGCAGGAGGTTCAGGTACAGCGATACGGATGTGAAAGACCTGGAAGTGTATGATATCAGCCTGGATGAGCAGGAAGTGCGCGAGTGGGAGCCAAGGGAACTGCCCAGGCCGCAGGAGTATCAGGCGCCTGCTGCCGGCTCAGAAGCTGATTATGAACTGGCACAACAGTTTGCCGGCGACGGTGCAGAAAAGTATCTGGACACGGGCATTCCTCTGTACCAGGATCCGGGGGCATCCTGGACGGTCATGGCACAGTTTGGTGAGACGTCAGAAATAGGGGCCGGAGTTTATTTTTCATGTTTCTGTGAGGAAGAAAGCAATTACAGAGGGCTGCTGGTAAGGAGGCTGGAACCAGGAAACATTAATATAATGTTTGGAAACCACAGCACGAATGTCCAGGTAGAGAAGGACTCTGTTATCCGCCTTGTGATTACAAAGGAACAGGCGTCTTACAATATTTATCTGAATGGAAAGAAGATCATAAGTGATGAGATGTCAGCAGTGGATGAATACAAGGGTAATCTGCTCATTGGCTGCCAGGAGACGGCAGAAGGCGAGAAATTCAGATTCAGTGATATTAAAGTCTATAACTTTGAAGTGTACGACGGGATCGTGGGAGAGAGCCGGATAATGGAATGGAATCCTGACTATAAAGAGGAGCAGCCCGGTAAAGAGCCTTCACCAGTTGATTATGTCCTGCCTCATCCATTCCTGGGCGACGGTATTTCTGAATTTGTGGATACTGGAATACAGCTGTATGATACAGCAGATAAAAACTGGACGCTGAAATTAAAATTCAGGAAGGGGGAGGCTGGACAGATGCTGGCCACGTGTTTTGCGGAGGAGCCTGTAAATTACAGGGGGCTGATCATCAATGTTCTGGATGAGTCTACCTTAAGCCTGACACTTGGACAGACTGCAAAGGAGGTAGAACTGCCGCCGCAGCCGGAGTCAGAACTGGAGATCATCAAGTCAGGGTATATGTATACCGTGATTCTGAATGGTGAAAAAGTGCTGGAAAATGTAGAAAGCAGGACATCTGAATATGATGGGACGCTGCATCTTGGATGTGCTGTAGATATTGACGGAAATGAATTCAGATTCTCCAAGGCTGAGATTCTGGAAATGACAGTATCAGATGTTCTCCAAAATGAGTGAGAGAAATCAGGCTGAAAGAACCCGGGGGGATATATGGATGAAAAAAGTATTGATCTTTTTAAAGAAGATATTGGATAACGATGCAAGAGCCATGGGACTGCTGTTTGGAATCCTGGCATTCGTGGTGACTGTTTCCGGGCTTGCCTCATCTCCCAGGCTGGGGACAGTTGATTCAGGAAAATACGAAAACGTGATGGCCAAAGCAGGTCTTGTCTATACCCCCGGGGATCAGGCAGAGGAGAGTACCCTGACGTATACCAGGGTGATCGAAAACTATGGATACGGACATTTTTCTTATGCGAAGCTGCTGGCCCCCAGCGGGTGCGGAAGCCTGATATACCCGGTGGCCCTCATACGTCTGGTGACAGAACCTTTCGGACTGGATTTTTCTACTATATATTTGTACATGATCTATGCAGCTGCGGCAGCTTACAGTGTATATGCGCTGGTACGGGGAACCGCATATCTGGCAGGGAGAGCCGCCTGGCTGCCGGGGGCATTGCTGCTTCTGCTCCTCTCTGACAGGAATCTGACAGTATTTTTTAATTCCCTGTACAGCACAGGTACTATGATCATAGGATTTTTACTGGCATCCTCAATGTTGTTAAGAGCGTTGACTTACAGGAAGGGAAGAGGCGGTTATGCCCTTTTCCCTCTTGCAGGCGCATTAGTATTTCTTATTAATGCATCGCCGGTGATGGTAGTTTTTATACCATTTGCTATTGCCGCCGCCGGGGTATTTGTGTGTGAACAGAAGAATTTTTCACGGAAAGTGATCTGCGGAGTGATATTGGCGGGAATCCTGGTGACAGGGATCAGCTCCGGTGTACGGCAGTATCAGAGCGACCCGGATATGAATTCTGAGACATCCGCCTACCATGCAGCCTTCCAGGGATTTCTGGAGGCATCGGCTGACCCGGCCGGGGATCTTAAGGATTTTGGTCTTGATGAAGATTATATATCTGATATCGGCAATTCATACTATCAGGATGCGGGCACTTATGTACATAATCCCAGAGATGAGGAAGAAGCAGAGATGCTATTTTCCAAGCTGAACCAAAAGACAATTTTCACATGGTATTTAAATCATCCCGGGAGGATTTTAAAAACACTCATTTGCCAGGAAGAACCTTTTAACAGTTTTGAGACAGAATGGGTCTTGGGTGTAGGACAGTTCAGTTCACAGCAGGATAAAGTGACAAAGAGCTGGTCGTTGGCAGATACACTTCTGAAAATGCTGTTTCCGGAAAATTGTGCCATGCTGCTGATCTTATTTTTACTTTTTGCTGCCGGAGCAGTTCTGATATTTATAAAAGGAATAAGAAATAAAAAACGGGGCGCCTGGGTATTGCCGGCAGTGATCCTTACATGGGCGCTGGGAGCAGCCAGCAGCCTGCCTTTGTACATTATGGCTGAGGGCAGGGCATCAATGGTATTTATGAGAGTTTTTGCCGTCTTCGTCATTGCATTACAGGCAGCAGGGGTCCTGACCTGTTTATACATAGGGGCGGTTAAGGCTTCCGGGTGGTTTCGCAGGATATACAGCGAGCTGCCGGAGCAGGACAGCGGATTGCTGATCAGCGGGGAAATCACTGGGGATGAAAATGAAAACGTCTTTTTGTACAGCTGGATAGCCGGGAAAGCCGGGAAGCTGTATAAGCTGGTCATGAAAGCTGCAGGAAACAGGAAGTATGTAATGACAGCAGTATCCGCCGCCGCTGTGTGCATGACTGCAGTCATACTGCTGGCAGACCCAAGGGCAGGGTGTGTAAATAACGGCGATTTTGGACGTATGATGGAACAGACAGGCCTTATATGGACTGGTGATATCTTCTATGATACTAACGCACAGCTGGGAAACAGGGTGATCGAGGAATATGCATACCGCTCTGCTTTTGATTTCAGGACGCTTACTCTTATAAAGCCTACATACAGCCTGATCTATCCTGTAGCAATTGTAAGAGGGATCTGCTATATCCTGCAGCAGCCATTCAGCACCTATTATGTAAGCATTGTCATGAGTATCATATTGCTGCTGTGCATTTTGTCAATTGTGAGGGATATGTTTCCTTATTTAAAAAAATACACGCTTTTATTTGGTATAGGGATGTGTGTTGTTTTTCTGTGTGAAAGCTATCTTGTATGGTTCAATTCCCTGTTCGGTGAAGGATGTATTTTTCTGGGCGTCTTTATGGTGGCGGCCTGCTGTGTGCATTTAGCTGTAATACCCCAGGGAAAGGGCATGCTGCATGTATTCCTTCTGCTGCTTGCCTGCAGGTTCCTTTTGTGCGCAAAGGCGCAGATGCTTGTTGCCCTGCCTGTGCTGGGAATCCTTTTGATCGTATTCGCCCTGTATCACAGGCCGCTAAAGCTGAAAAAATTAATTCCCTATACAATCCTGTTTATGATACTGTTCGCCGGGATGACATATGAGGGAATACGCATCTATCAGGACAATGGCAATATTTCAGAAAGGCAGACTGTATGGCAGTCCGTATTCTATGGAGCGCTGATGGTTTCTGATGATCCTGTGGGGGATATGGAAGAACTGGGAATAGATCCCAGGATGGCGGCTGACATAGGAAAAGATGCCTACCAGCCTGATGCAGATTATGTGATCAGCCCTAATTCACCAGAAGCAGATGAAGCATTCTATGATCATGTGAATACCTTCACCATGGTTAAATATTATTTGAAAAGGCCTCTGCAGCTGCTGAAAATGCTGGACTACTCAGCGGCAGAGTCAAGGGAACTGTACAATGGGTTTAGGGCTTATAAAGGCCAGAACTATGGAGGGGAGCATGATCCTGTTGACAGGCTGGGACTTTGGCTGTATTGGAGGCCGTTCTTCTCCTTTGGCGCCTTTTGGGAATATGCGGCTGTCTATGGAGTTTTGCTGTGGTACTGCATCAGCTGTATCAGAAAACGTGATAACCCGGCACAGAAGAAGCTTTTATGTGTTGTTTATATGGGAATCATGCTCATTGGATGTCTGCAGTACCCTCTGTCTGTGATTGGAAACGGGTTTGCGGACAATCAGAAGCAGATGTTTGGATTTATGGTATGCCACGATTTGCTCACAGTGATCACAGTGGTTCAATTGATAAGCTGGCTGAGAAGGGGGAAAAAGGATGAAAAAAGTAGCAGTAGTATTCGGGACACGGCCGGAAGCAATTAAAATGTGCCCCCTTGTACTGGAACTGAAAAAGAGGCACGGGATCCAGACTATAGTGTGTGTGACAGGACAGCACCGCCAGATGCTGGACAGTGTCCTGGGGGTATTTGACGTACACCCTGATTATGACCTGAACATCATGAAAGAAAACCAGACACTTTTTGACGTGACGGTCCTGGTGATGACCAGGATGAAAGAGGTGCTGGAAAAGGAAAGACCGGATGTGGTACTTGTACACGGAGATACCACGACTGCTTACGCGTCAGCTCTTGCCGGCTTTTATCTCAGGATACCTGTTGGACATGTGGAGGCCGGGCTGAGGACCTACAACATATTCAGCCCCTTCCCGGAAGAGATGAACAGAAGATCAATAGGGATCATGGCAAGTTATCATTTTGCCCCCACGGCAGCGGCCAGGGAGCATCTGCTGAGAGAAGGGACAGCGCCGGAAAGGGTATTTATTACAGGGAACACGGCAATCGACGCCATGAAGACAACGGTCAGGAAAAATTATTCTCATGACCAGCTTAAATGGGCCCGGGGAAGCAGGTGTATCCTGATCACAGCCCACCGGCGTGAAAACCTGGGAAGGCCGATGGAGCAGATGTTCAGGGCAATCCGGCGGATCGTTGATGAGTTTGAGGATGTGAAAGTGATCTATCCTGTGCATTTAAACCCGCTTGTACAGAAATGTGCAAAGAGATATCTGGGAGATTCTGACAGGATCCATCTGATAGAACCTCTGGATGTAATGGATTTCCATAATCTCATGGCGCGCTGCTATCTGGTGCTGACGGACAGCGGCGGAATACAGGAGGAGGCTCCCGGCCTGGGAAAGCCCGTCCTGGTAATGCGTGACACTACTGAGAGGCCGGAGGGAGTTGAGGCGGGAACGCTGAAGCTTGTAGGAACGGAAGAAGAAAGAATATATCAGGTATTCAGACAGCTGCTCACGGATAAAAACGAGTATGATAAAATGAGCCGGGCATCCAATCCATATGGAGACGGGAATGCATGCATCAGGATAGCAGATATTTTAGAGAAGGATACAGGCGGGCAGCCAGCTGTCTGAAGGACCTGGTTTAATAGAAAGGGGCAGGGCATATGGGATGTGGATTATATTTGGTGGTACCATGCTATAACGAGGAGGAAGTACTTCCGGAAACTACAAAACGCCTGAATGATAAGATGGAGCGCATGTGCAGGGAGGGGCTTATCGATGACGGCAGGAGTAAGGTACTCTATGTAAATGATGGTTCAAAGGACAGGACATGGGAGCTCATACAGCAGATACACAGAGAAAATCCGCGGTTTACAGGCATCAGCCTGGCCCATAATATGGGACACCAGAATGCACTGCTGGCCGGGCTGATGACAGCCAAAGACTATGCAGATGCAGTGATCTCCATGGATGCGGATCTTCAGGATGACGTGGAGGTTCTGGATGAAATGATCAAAAAGTATATGGATGGGAATGATATAGTCTATGGAGTGAGGTCCTCCAGAAAAAAAGATACATTTTTCAAACGTTTTTCTGCGGAGAGTTTCTACAGGGTCATGTCTGCCATGGGGGTGAAGACAGTATTTAACCATGCTGATTACCGCCTGACAAGTAAAAGAGTCCTGGAAAGCCTGAAAGATTTCCGGGAAGTAAACCTGTTTTTAAGAGGGATATTTCCGCTGATCGGTTATACCTCCGATGTGGTCCTGTACGAAAGAAACGAGCGCTTTGCAGGAGAATCCAAGTATCCTTTTAAAAAGATGCTTGCTTTTGCCTGGGACGGCATTACTTCTTTTACAGTAAAGCCATTGAAGGCCATATCCGTGATCGGTATCCTTATTTCATTTATCAGCCTTCTTTTTTTACTGCATTTCCTGCTGACTAAATTATTAGGGTATACTGTTCAGGGATGGACAAGCGTTATCTGTTCCATCTGGCTGGTAGGAGGGCTGCAGCTGTTCTGCCTGGGAATCATCGGTGAATATATAGGAAAAATTTATGGGGAAGTAAAACAGAGGCCCCGGTATATCATAGAAGAAAATCTGCTGGATGCAGCGGAGCAGGAAATTTAAGGCAGTCTTACTTTGTAGTTTTTTTATAGATAATTGTATGTTACACTAATAAAATGTGGATTACTTCCGGGGCAGGTGAAAAGTATGTGGATAAGGGAGGAAGAAAAAGAATGCAGTATAAAATATTGGCTGTGGATGATGAAGAACCTATCCGCAGGCTGCTGAAGGATTTTTTTAATATGCAGGGATATCTTGTCTATACGGCTGCTGACGGCAGAGAGGCTATAGAACTGCTGGAAAAAGGGCCGGACCTGATTTTGCTGGATATCAATATGCCGGATATGGATGGCTTTGAAGTATGCAGGAAAATAAGGAACCATGTGAACTGTCCTATCATTTTCCTGACAGCAAAGGTGGAGGAAAGAGACAGGGTAAACGGGCTGATGATCGGCGGAGACGACTATGTAGTAAAGCCGTTTTCCATGGAGGAACTTTCCGCAAGGGTAAAGGCGCATCTGAGACGCGAGGAACGAAGTGGTTCAAAGGAGAAATTGAAATTTTCCGATGAGCTGGTCATTAATTATACTGAGCGGACTGTTTTTTATCAGGATAAAGAGATTCCTCTCACAAGAATGGAATTTGACATCGTAGAACTGCTGTCTATGCACAGAGGGCAGATCTTCAGCAAGGAAAAGATATATGAGACCCTAAGAGGCTTTGAAGAAGAAGGTGACAGCAGCACTATTGCTGAGCATGTGCGCAGGATCAGGCTGAAAATAGGAAAATTTTCAGACAAGGTTTATGTAGACACAGTGTGGGGAGTTGGATATAAGTGGATTGGATAGAAGAGATCATTGAAAAGATCCGGAAAAAACTGCTGGATGCTTCTCTGAAGAAGTCGCTGGCCGTCTATATAGCAGTGGCAGCTGCTGCAGTTATCTGCCTGTCCGTTGGCACAGGCATGTTGTGTGAAGGCTGGCGTAAGCTTATAAATATGAGATATGCGCCCATGGACACGGCATACGAGTGGGAACGGGAAGCGGAAGAGGATATGTACAGGATCCTGGTAAGCGGAGAGTATTACAGTGTAATGAGCGGAACAGATAAAATCATATATTCTGTATTCTGGTATATAGAAAACTGGTGTGTTTTATTCTACTCAATTGGCGCTATTATCCTTGTGTCCTGGATGTTTTACAGGAATAAACTGGAGGAACCCATTACGATCATCCAGGACGGAGCCATGCATGTAAGCCGGGGAGAACTGGACTTTGACTGTACTTACACTGCACTGGACGAAATGGGTGAGCTGTGCGGCGCGTTTGATGCCATGAGGCGCAGGCTGATTGATAATTACCAGACTACATGGAATCTGATGGAAGAACAGAGATGTCTGAATGCGGCATTTGCCCACGACCTGCGGACGCCGCTGACTGTGATCCGCGGTTACACTGAATTTCTGAGGACATATTACCCGACAGGAAAAGTCAGTGAGGAGAGCCTGACAGAATACCTGACATTGATTGATGACCAGGTGATACGCCTCAGGGATTTTTCTAATACTATGAAAGAAATCAATACCATGGAAGAGCTGGAGCCAAAGCTGAAAAAGCAGGATATACTGGCCCTGGTAAAAAAGCTGAAGGAAACTGTACTGATCCTGGACGGCATGGAAGGCATATCATTTACATTCGAATATGCAGTAAAAGAGGGAAAGGAAGTATATGCGGATGAGGCCATGATCATGGAAGTGGCGGAGAATCTGATCTCAAATGCCATGCGCTACGCGAAAGAGCACATAGAGTTATATGCGGATATCAGTGAGGACGGGGATTATCTCCAGGTTTACGTCCAAGATGACGGGCCGGGCTTCACGAGGGAGGGCCTTGAGAAAGCCTCCAAGCCATACTTTGGGGAAAAAGGAAAGGGCGGGCACTTTGGTATCGGCCTGTTTATCTGCAAGGTATTGTGTGAAAAACACAGAGGACGGCTGGATCTGTCAAACAGTATAGAGGGCGGGGCTATCTGCTGCGCCAGTTTCTATATAATCTGATTCAAAATGCATTTTCAGGGATGCCGGAATTTACAAGCCGGCCCGGCATTCCTGGAGATGCATTTTCTTTGTTCTGTAGGAAAAGTATAGAAATTTTCTGTTTATACTTTGCTTATAACAACAGGGAAGTACCTGAAGATATTAAGAAAGAAGGAGAAAACATGTCTACTGAAATAGTTATTCAGAATCTGGATAAAACATATGGAAAAAAGCAGGCTTTAAAAAATGTGAACCTGACAATAGGGAGCGGGATGTTCGGGCTGCTGGGACCAAACGGAGCGGGGAAGACAACGCTGATGAAAATCCTGTCCACACTTCTTCCAAAAACAGGGGGAGAGGTCAGAATATGCGGTACAGACATTGGGCATTCCAGGGAAATAAGAAAGATGACAGGGTATCTGCCCCAGGATTTTTCAATGTATGGAAACATGTCATCGTATGAGGCTATGGATTACCTGGGAGTACTCTCAGGCCTGCCAAAGTCCGTCCGTAAAGAACGTATACCGGATCTTCTGGAAAAGGTAAACCTCCAGAATAATAAAAGGACAAAAGTAAAAGCCATGTCAGGCGGTATGCGCAGACGCCTGGGAATTGCCCAGGCCATCCTGCATGACCCCAAGGTGCTTATTGTAGATGAGCCTACTGCAGGCCTGGACCCGGAAGAGAGGGTGCGCTTCAGAAACCTTCTTTGTGAGATCGCAGAAGACAGGATCGTTATCCTGTCTACGCATATAGTGGGAGATATCGAAGCTACCTGTGAAAATATTGGGATACTTAACGAAGGCAGGCTCATTTACAGGGGATCGGTAGAAGGCCTGCTGGGTGAAGCCTATGGGAAAATCTATACTGCCAGGGTGTCTAAGAAAGAACTGCCCAGAATAAAGGAAGAATATATTGTGACCGGAATGATGGTCAGTGCAGCTCACGCAGATGTGCGTCTTGTATCGGAAAAACTTCCTTTCCAGGGAGCAGCCCTCTGCGAGGCAAATGTCGAAGATGCTTATATGTATCTGATGCAGAAGGAAAGGAGAGTACGATAATGTTTCTGTCATTATTTTGGAAAGAATGCAGGCAGCTTTTAAGAAGCATTACATTTTACCTGTACCTGGTCATACTTGTCCTTTTCTACTTTTCACAGCTTTCTACATTTACCCCGCTGGTGAAACCCCAGCCGGGCATGAAGAGCTACGGTGCAGATTATGCAGTCGATAAAAAGGACATTATGGATGGCACTTTGGGAAAGCTGGCTTATTGTTTTTACACTAATAGTTATACTGCCTATCCGATGGGATTTTACAAAAGTGTAAAGCTGGATGAAGATGAGGCCGCCCGTGTAGCAGAGATCATTGAAAAAGACACGGGCATGGATAAAAATGAAATTACTCAATTCATGCAGAAATATTTTAATGCAGAGGCAGATGTGAATGAAGGGCCTGAAGTTTTCACAGAAAATTATGGTCCGGACAATTATGATATGGAGAGTTATGATCCTGAAAATTTTGATGATGAATCATATGAGGCCCAGCCATCTGATGATTTTGAGAGGCGCATGCAGTTCTGGCCTGATATTCCGGCAGTGGAAGGACTGACATATGATGAGTTTGAAAAGCAGATGAAAGAAATAGACGGCCTTATCGGGGGCGGATCTGATTTTGCCCCGTCGAGACTCTATATGAACGCTGAGAAGGAACTGACATTTGAGGATCTGCAGAAAGAATATGAAGATACCTTGTACAAAGATAAGATATCAAACGCATATGCAAGAGAATTCTGTGATTATCTGGGGCTCATGCTGGCTATCCTCCCGGTATTTCTCTCGGCGACGAGAGCGCTCAGGGACAGGAGGGCAAAAGCAGCCGAAGTTATCTATGCAAGGAAAGTATCATCTGCAGCGGTCATCCTCTCAAGATACCTGGCTACACTTTTATTTGCGCTTCTTCCTGTCATAGTTCTGGGTGCGATGGTCACGGTACAGTGTATATATTATGGCAGGGGCCTTGGCGTGGATGTGGATGCCTTCGCATTCCTGAAACATATTTTCGGCTGGCTGATGCCCACCGCCATGACAGCCCTGTCTGTAGGATTTTTCTTTACCGAGCTGACAGATTCTCCGATTGCAGTCCTGGTTCAGGGAATATGGTGGATGGCAAGCAATTTCATGGCGTTCGGAAAAGGAACCCTGGAAGGGAGCTTTGGACTGAACCTTATACCAAGATGGAATACCTGCGGTAAATATGAAAAATTCACAGAACAGCTGCCTGACCTTATCACAAACAGGATATTCTATGCAGCAATAGCCCTGCTGCTGCTGGCGGGAACAATTATCGTCTATGAACTGAAAAGGAAAGGAAAGTGGGAAGTGCCATGGAAACGTGCGTCGAAATAGGAAAGGTAAATTTAAAATATCATCTGTCACGCCATCTGCTGATAGCGGCGGCTTTCCTGGTAATGTCTCCGCTTCTGATCAGCGTGAGAAACCTGGAGCCGGCCCAGACCGCCCAGTCGCTTGAGATGTATGCAGCCCTTATAGGCATCATCCTCCTGGTACCCATATTTCTTCCAGACCAGGACAAAAATATCCGGGACCTGACAGCGGCAAAATATACCCCGGCCCTGAAAGTCCAGATGGTCAGACTGGCAGAGAGCTTTATATTTCTTGTATTACTCCTGGGGGCCTTCACATTGTATCTGAAGACAGGCGGCTGTGAGTTTCCGGTCCTTGAAATGTATGCAGGCGTCCTGTCAGAAGCCTTCTTCCTGGGAGGCCTGGGGATAGCGGCATACGGCCTGTCTGACAATGTGATCATTGGATACATGATCCCCATAGTCTATTATGCTACCAACTTCAGCGGGGATAAATACCTGAAAAATTTCTATCTGTTTTCCATGATGCAGGACAGATATGAACCTAAGATCTGGCTGGCCTGCGCAGGCGTTGTGCTTATATGCGCGGGATTGGGGGTCAGACAGATCAAGAGATGAGATAGTTAAAGAGAGTGCCTGGAGAGCTGCTGCCCTCCGGGCATTTATTTTTTAGAACTGCCGTTTTTTTCTATCAGACTGCTGATCCCCATGATCTTGGCCAGGTTTGTTATGCCCTTTGTGGCATATGTTATGATTGAGACCTGCATGACAAGTAGCGGGGTGATGCCTGCAGACGATAAGTCGATCATAGAAAATACGTAGGCAAAGCCAATAAATGAACCTGCCACGATCAACGCTTTTAAAATCCCGTTTAACAGTTTTTCTTTACTGAAACGGAAGTTTTCGATTTTTATAGAATTGTATATGCCAAGCAGAATATTTAAGGTGATCACCACTGCAAGAACAGGCATCAGCCGGAATATTTCACTCATTTTTTACCTCCTCTCCAATCAGGTCTTCCTCTACAAGTACAGGAAGCTCCATACATTTCTTAAATTTGGCATCTCCCGTATGGTTGCCGTCCACTCCATTATAGGCGTCATGGAGATTTACAAATTCTTCGAATTCATCTTCAGGGATATACCCTTTTCGCATATAGATCTTATATTTCTGATTGATCCTGTCAGCAAGGGCCTCCCGGTTAGCTGCGCAGAGGCAGTTCAGAGTCCGGTCGATCCTGTTGAAGTTTTCCTCATGCTGAAGGATCATCTCTTTTTCTGTTTTTTCCTCAAGAGAATACCTGGACTGGATGCCGAAGCGCGTCAGTATCCAGTCAATCAGCCGGATAATCTCCTGAAAGGCGAACAGCACGCCCAGGAGGATCATGATGACTGATGGGAGTCCAAGGTTCAGGAGTTCTTTGATGTGGTCCATGGGTCACCGTCCTTTAGGCCTTACGTTTCCAGATATAGCAGGTCTGGTAAGGCGGCAGGATACTCTGGGCAGCGCTTAGCTGAGAATTAGTGCCAGGAGCAGAACTGCCAGTATTAAACGCGGTGCTGTTATTTGTAGTAAGACCGACGCTGTTAGTTCCGGGAGCAGTGTTTCCTGTATTTCCCGAAAACGCAGATGTTCCAGGCGCTGAACCGTCTGTATTAAGTGCAGTAGCTGACGTACCTGGAGCTACTGAAGACGTATAATCAAATGCTCCGGCCCTGGACGCCGCTGATTTTACATCCCAGTAGCCAACAGTACCATTTTGGTTCAGCTGGCCATTAGGAGCATCACATCTAAAGTAAAAATAAGATGAATTAGATCCCATAGTCTGAAGGTGTTTATGACTATTAACTGTATGGCTGTGTCCCTGGACATAATGAGTATGATTATTTACTGTATGACTGTGTGAACCCATAGAATGCCCGTGATTATTTACTGTATGGCTATGCCCGTTTATAGAATGGGCGTGGCCGCCAACAGAATGGGCATGGCTTGTAACCGTATGACTGTGGGAAAGGCTGACAGTCTTGGCACCGCCAGTCTTAGCCGGGGTATTAAATTCTGTCTGGTTTTCATCAACGCCCATAAGAACCTTTCCATTTCCATATCTTTCCCATGTGCCCCCTAATAGAGTGCCTGGATTAGTGTTAGTCACAGTCAGATAAAGACTTCCCACAGGATGGAAACGGTTTAGTGTCTGCTGCATAATTCTGTCTGAGAATTTTTCCAGCAGCTGGGAAATCTGGCCATATTGTGTTGTAGTGCTGTTTTGGACTAAAAATATATCGGAATCGTTAATGGAGGCGGCTTTTGGAAGTTCCGCCAGTGTTTTTACCGGAACAGTATCAGAAGCAGGGGCGGCTGCATGTGATGCTGTATTTTGTGTTTGGCTTAAAAGTATATCGTCAGGCATTTAGATCCTCCTTATAATTGTTAATGTATATCGGTTTTGTTTACACAGGAAAGCCATAGTGCAACCCAGCCATCTTTCAATTTTTCATAAGACTTTAAAAGTCCCCAGAGTTGGCTGCTGGCATCTCTGGCTTCATCTACTATAGTGAATGTCCCAATCCCAGTAAACCCTGTTGGATGATAAGATATCCCAGGGCCTGAGCGTATATAGACATCGGGGGCAGATATTTTCACTGTATAAGGTTTGAAAGAAGTTGGCGGTGATATTTTATCTTCTGTATATGTATGAACAATTTCTCCATCAGATCTATATACGTTATATGAGCTTCCGCATGCAGATGCAAAAGATCTTGCATTATCCAATATGGTAAATGCTCCTTTTTGGTTTACACAGCGGCCATTCTGCCATCCTGTCCCTACACGGTATAGATTATCATATGCAGAGCTGCCAGAGTGGTTATTTTCAAGTCCGGGGGCTGAATCATTGCCTGAGCCAGCATTTGCGTCAGAGGTATTAAGATATGATAATACTTTTTTTAAGAATCCATCCCAGGTAATTTTACCAGTATTATAGACAAATGGGTTTGGACAAATTTTAGCGTTGACGTCATAATGGCGTATAACGTGATCAATATTAATATTTAGCTCGTTCATGAGCTGGGCGGTTAACTTTGCCGAGGATTCGATTGTTGCATCCTCAAAGTACCAGTCTTTGTCAGTAGCATTCATGGTTGCTGTGTTCCTCTTACGGACGCACATCTCTATACTGACGGAATTACTGTTTAATGCTATCTGATACCATGGGTGGGGGCCGGAGCCCTGCAGACCACCGCCGATGGCCCAGGAATAATAGTTATGGTAGTCATTACCCTGCCACACATCCCCGTTAAAGCCAACCCAGAAATCCGCAGAAGCTCCTACATACTGGCTTTTATAGTAGTCAGTGTTTGCTTTTGCATCACCCAGGGCACCTACGTAATGGATGACGATAAACTGGATGTCGGATTTGCTGCGTTTTAAAGGGGTGTGATTGAGGGACATGAGGTTTTTGTTAATAGTCATTATTTGACCTCCTTTGTCTTCAAAATGTTAAATAGTCATTCATTTGCTTATGAAGCAGCAACGACTTTGCGATTATGTTGAACTATGTAAGTATCAGAGAATTTCATTGCTGTTCCAAAAGCCTTTGATTATTATGCATCCGCTCATTTTTCCAACATTTCCATACAGATTCATGTTTCCGTCTGTTCGGATAAAGACTGCGCTGGTTACATCTGTATCGGTACACAAAACGTGTACAAATTCATTTCCATCGTTTGGACGGTAAGGTGAGGGGATGTTGGCAATAACGACCCCTTCTGTTTTGGTACCGGGAATAAATTGAGCGTTGATAAAAACCATATGTCCTAAGCGGCGTAAACAAAAATAAGAAACAGCATTGTTTTCACGAATCGTCCATC
The DNA here is from genome assembly GCA_003148945.1 of Murimonas intestini. Taxonomy (GTDB): domain Bacteria; phylum Bacillota; class Clostridia; order Lachnospirales; family Lachnospiraceae; genus Murimonas; species Murimonas intestini. The sequence goes on from QGGY01000010.1 coordinate 140,281, forward strand.
CATTACGCATATAACTGCTCTGTCCAACAAGTGAATGGGTTGTAAGATTTGCTATATCTACATTTCCGTCAATATGAAATGCTATAGGGGTTTTGTGGGGATACACCCCGTCTTTGTAGGAATGGAACCATGCATTATCACTGTTATAATGAAGCCGAAACCCTCTTGTTTTTTCTGCATTATAAAAGAAGATGCCACAATCATTTTTTTGGACAGTTAAGTCACCAGTTAATAATCCTCCAGATTTATCTAATTTATTGCTGGATAAGCTGGTGATTGATGCAGACATTGGTGACAATTTATTGTTGATTTCACTTTCTGTAAAATAACGGTCATCATGTGTGTGGGTTGAAGCAGCTTTGCCATTAGATAAATCGTTGATCTGCGTTTGGATGTTTTTATTAACAGAAGATAAGTAGCTAAAAGGACTGATGGTTAACAGCCAGGATTTGATTTTATTTAACAGAAGAGATATGGTGGCTTTCTGAGTTCTGGGAGTACTGCCGGCAGTTTGAACAATAACAAGATCCGATTCATTGATGGCGGAAGAATCAGTTAATTCATTTATTTTTTTTGTTGGTAATTCTGACATTTTAATGTCCTTTCTATATGTGTATCAGACCCCTGATGACTGTTTACAATTTTTCTTCATAGACTATGTGGTTTCCTTCTGTATCTGTAATGATGTACCCATCGGAAGTCATAATATGGATCTTTTCAGGTTTTAAAGATACACTGATGATAAATTTTTCTTCTGCTGCAACAGGATTTCTGCTATAGGAGACATCTTCTATTCTGATATTAGCGGCGGCCATCAGCTGACCACCACCCTTACAGGATCTACCCATGTCTCGTCAGCAACTTCATATATGAATCGGAGCGTATAATCGCCGGTTCCTTTTGGAGCAATAAAGACATCCAGTTCATGGGTATCGATGTGGCAGTTACCGGAAGCCTCCAGCCTTCCGCTGCCGTCAAGGAGTTCATAAGTGGCATTTAGTATTTTAAAGGGCAGGTCTTCACCATCCTTGATTTGTACCTGGGTTCTGACATGCCTTTTTTCCCCTTTGTCAAATTTAATTTTCTGAGCCATAATATTCACCTTCCTTTCAAAATTTAGTGTGTCATGAGGGCATGTTCAGCCATATATGACTGATATGAATCAGACTGAAGTATGGCGGTAAACTCACCTGATTTGAGATAAGCATAGTATTCTGTATACTTGTCCATACTGAGCGATGCCGCATATCCAAACGGGATCAATATTGCCTGCATAGTATGTTTACTCACCATATATAACATTTTAGTAATATAGCTTATATTATCGGCATCATCATGGGCATAAAGTTCCAGGACATATTCCCCCCATGTGTCAGGTGGGACAGTAGCTTCCCACCTGTTTTCACCAGTTTTTTCAAAAACCAGTTCAAATTTATCTGCCTTTCCAATTACTTTAACAACCATTATGTAATCACTCCTTAGGCATCGGTAACATTTACAGTAATTTTGAAAATAGTTCCTGTTGGCACTGGATTTGGAGTAATAACGATATCACCAAAAACAGGCGGTATAGTATCCAGGGTGACTTCTCTGGAGACAACAGTGATTTTTCCGGCTACATCTGTTGCCTGGATCGTAATAGTGTTTTTACCGTCAGCCAGGGTGACTTCTTTACTAAAATTGCCATCTATTACTTCTGCTTCCTGAGCAATACCAGAGTTTACTTTTATAGTAAGAGAAGCAAGTCCACTGGTAACGTCACTTGTGGTACCCGATACGAGGCAGCTGATCTTGTTTGTAATAAATCCTACAGCAGGTGTTGTTACAGAAAGTGTGGGAGGAACAGTATCGATAGTAAAAGTGCTTGATGAGGCAGCGGCGGCATTTCCATCAAAATCTGCAGCGGCAAGTCTGATAGTATGAATTCCGTCATCTAAAGCTGATGTAATTGTATAAGAACAATTGTAGCCGTTTGAGGTGGCTGTTTTGGTGATACCTGATGTCACAGGTGTATTATTATCAATAGTAAGGCTGATAGTATCAGGATTTACACCGGAATCATTGTCTGTAATAGTCCAGGTGATAACAGGAGTACTGTTAGTTATCAGGGCATTAGCAGTAGGTGCGGTCACTGTTGCAACCGGTGCCACCTTCTCTTGGACAATAAGGCGCAGTTTAGCACCAAGTGCGGCGTCGGAAGCATCTTTAACAGTAGAATTGCCGGCATCATCGACAGCTGTTATCTTAACATTATAATAATGGCCATCTAAAGTATAACTGGATTTAGATGGTGCAGTGACAGATGCCTCATATTTTCCGGTAGTGTTATTTAAGGCCAGATCATAGGTCTGCCCGTTAATAGTAGCCTGTACAGTTTTTACACTCATTGTTTTACCTCATTTCTTATATGTTTTTTTAATAGATAATATATAAATGCCTGTAGGGAATATTTAGGTTTAGTGAAGTGGTCCAGATGCATCACATTTTACAATTTAATATTCCATACAGGCAGAAAATAGAAAAAAGCAGCTTACCCATAAGTGAAAGGGAAAGCTGCAGAGACTGAAGCAGTTATGAATCTGGACGATCAGAACCATTTATAGTGAGGTTTATCTCCATGGAAGAACCAATAGCGGAGATAGTCGTCCAGAACGATTGCTCCTAAACAAAGCGGCAGGAATAAAAGCGCAAATGGAAGGCAGACCTGTCCCGCTACATTTGCAGGCATATTGGAGTAGTCCCAGACGTTCCACTTAAGCCATAAATTTACAATGCAGCCGGTAAGGAATTCACCCATGAGGACAAATAGTTCTACCTGTATAACCTGTAATATCAGCGGCTTATCCCAGTTTGTAAATTCGTTTTGGAGACCGGCATACAGAAAGCACAGACCTCCAAGCAGAAACATTGACCAGTGGCTATAGCCCCGGAAGAGTATTTCACCTGTATAATAAAGGGCGCCGCCTATGGCGAAGAGGAATAGATATTTACTGGTCAGCTGTAAAGTCCTTATCATTTTATGCTCCTTTTGACTTGCTGGATAACGGTCTGTCCATTTTCCAGAACAGAATTCATCTCATCAAGATATTTCTTTGGTAAAGTAGTTTTTCCATAAGAGACAGACTTTATAACGTCCAGGTCTGATAAATCTTCAATATATCTATTCAGCGCATTGATATAAGTAGTATGGTAGAGTTTATGATTTTGAAGAGATGTATAAATATGGATAATATCGCTGGAAGGATAGAGTGTACAGCTTTCACCGTCAGCGTGATATGGTATATCAAGTCCTGTGAGGATAGCGATATTGAAGAGTGATTCAAGGTTTCTTTGGTCTTCGGCGGTGTAGCTGAAATGCTGGGAACCAATAGAAGTCTTGATTATAATCCCCTCGTAAATAGATTTTTTACACTCAGCCTGTAAAACAGATTTTTTATAAGTTTTTAATTCAGAGGCAGACATCATATCCATATCTTCTTCTATAGGCAAGTCTGATTCCAGTCTTGAAACTTTTGTGGTTAATGTGTTGATCTGATGTTGTAAAGAGTCGCTTTCAACTAGATTTACCAGAATCTGTTCTTTTTCATTAGAAAGCTTAAGCTGAATATCATAAAGCGAATAATTATTAATCACCCTGACGAGTTCGCCCTCTTCATTTATAAGTTTTATTGAATTAATAGATGAAGGACTGGTGAATGCTGATTTAATGGAATCAAACGAATAATCTTGGAATGTTATTGTGAATCCACGTTTGTTTGTTCCAATTATGGGATCTTCTACTGCTTTTATAACGTAGAATTCTGTTGCATCTGTTAAAATAATTTTTCTCACTTAGTACCCCCTACTTATCTGTCATGAATGATAGTGCTTTTACATCAAGTACTGATAAAATGTCAAGTTTCCGAAATTCTTCAATTGGTATTAATTGAATATCAACTTCCCTCATAATTTCCAGAAGTTCCTGAATAGATGATGCATATTCAGAGAAAAATTCTGGCATTATTTCAACATTTCCGTCTTTCGTTGTGGTGGTTTTACCTGCATCAATAAATTTTTGGCCTATAAGTGCTTGTTTTTGGCGGAACTTATCAGTTACTTTTTTTAATTCATCAAAGTTATCACTGATAATCCAGGAAAGTCTGCCGGGCATAGATAAATCTTTTTTGATTAAATTGTCTAATAATTCCGTCCTTTGTAGTATCTCTTCAATGGACATGTTGATTTTCATATTCTTCTTCTCCTTTTGCTAAATTGCTTAAAATACTAATTAATACAACTGTTTTGCTTTAAGTCAGCTATTTGGGCTTTTAAAGATTCAACTGCAGCTAATAATTCTTGATATTTTAATTCCAGGGAATCCGTTTCACAATATAATTCCTGTATTCCCTTACAAAGAAATGCGTCGATATTATAACCCAGGACACCTTCACCCGATTCGGAAATAAATTTTTCTGAAATAGAGTATCCTCCTCCAATGATAAAACCATAATTTTTCTGATAAATGCCATCCTTTAAATCACATTTTAGATTATAACTGCAGACATCCGTTTTCATGATTTCTTCCCGGGCGGATTTAAGTTTTTCAATATTAGTTTTGAGGTCATAAACTGATGATGTGTCAACACCTTTAAGTGTCCAAACTTTATGGATTCTAAAAGAGGCGCTGCCGTATGAGAAACCAGCATTGTCACCGGCAGGTTGAGTGGGTCGCAGATAACCGGCTCCATCAACCATTATGCTGCCGTAATCAGTATCCACAGGATTAGGGCGTAATATAAGATTATTCATACTACTAATTTGACCACCATTAGAAGCGTTAATCCCTAAACCTTCACTGGTACACATTATGGAACCTGCACTTAAACTATTACAAGTAATAATTGGTGTATTTACGCCACTCAATATAGTAGTATACTTTCTTAGTTCAATATGCCCAGCTTCACTTAGGCCTTCACCAATATAAAGCATATCATAGGTACTAACGGGTACAAGACGTAGCATAGAACTATTTCTTTGGGTATAGTTTGAATACATTGATATTTTATCTTTTATATTTATGGAAGTAGCGTCAATTGTACCTGTAATGGTAGCGTTTGTTGCTATAAGGGTACCTGATTGATTTACAGAAAATCTCCCATTACCCGCCCAAAAAGCCCATCCACCACCATAAGCACCCATTCCAGTGGAGTTATTGTTTTTAGCACCTGTATAAGCAATACCGTTATAGATATGGTCACCATCAATGGTCCAAGTTGCAATTTTTCCACTGCTTGCAGTGATATTTCCAGAAATTGTAGCGTTAGTAGCAGTTAAGACGCCAGCATTTGTTACTTTGAAGGCAGTACCGCAGCTAATGCCATTATTTCCTAAGTACACACTATTATTTGTACCTCCCAGAGAGGTGGTATTTTGGGCTATATAAGTACTGTTAATATTAAAACCAGCTATCTTTCCGGCTGTAGCAGTTACTGTACCATTTATGCTTAACGTACTTCCGTTCCATGATAATTTGCCAGAACCATAGTTAAAAGTTCCGCTATGCAAATTGATCCATCCGTTTGTACCAGCTATATTTCCAGTGGTTATTTGGGCAGCAGTAATGGCGTTAGTTTTTATTCGGTCAGCAGTTATACTGTTAGTTTTTATCCTGTTGGCATCAATGCTTCCTGTTTTTATTGCCCCACCATCTATCACGGTGGAACTTCCACTCTGTGATGCATTCATAAAGGTAGTCAGTGCACTGATCTTAAGATCCCTGGTAGCTACGGCAATCATTTGATCCGTAAGAGCCAGATTGGAGGCACCTGTATTTGATTTAACAACTAAATCTATTCTCTTGGCGGTCTGCTCGATACTTGAAATATGCGAATAAACAGAGGTGCCACTGGTGGGATCCCCCGGATTTCCAATTTTGGAATCTGTTTCTGACACTGTCTGGCTTATCTTTTCAAAATCCTGATGGATCAGTGAACCCAGATTTTTTAGCTCGTGCTTAACGGGATCTCCATTTTCATCATAATAATCAATTGTGGTATTCAGCCATACGGAATTATCGATGGAATTCTGAACCTCATCTACTTTGGTGGAGACTCCGGAAACAGTATTTTTCAGTGTTATCAGTTCGCCTTCAAGCTCAGCCGCATCTGCCAGTTTGCACCAGCTGAATTCTTTTATATATTCAGACGTGCTATCGGAGGAATCTGACGGCCTCACGGGAATAGTCAGTACACCGCTGCTGCCGGTAAGAGATGGAATAACATCTATCTGTAGATATGAGGTCATGCTGTCATTATTCTTTACTGTAACAGTCATGCCGGGAGGAATATTTCCAATTTTGCCCACTGTGCATGCCACGGCTTTAGTTCCTTTATAGCAGCTTATGCTGACTATGATACTGGTTGGAACGGCCAGTCCGTTTGCGGCTGCCAGGAATGAATGGCTGTCTCTTGAGAGGAATACTAAGACAGGTGATTCACCGGGTTTCCCCTGCCTGACACAGTAAATTGTGTGTTCGTCATATAAAGTTTTATCCTGATTTTCACAGCGGATATGCAGTGACTGTTTATTTGTGATAGCAGAGGAGGGAATGGTAATGGAAGATTTGTCTTCAGAAATACCGGATGAAGTTTCTATGCCATCCAGCAGCCATCTGGAGATAACGGCATTATTTCTTGCTATTGCATGTACAGTTATAGATGAAGGGGTGATGATATTATCTGCCTCCGTAAATACCTGGCCTCCGACTATTGTGATAGAGTCTGTCATATATGAAAGGTGTTCTATTTCCTGTTTTTGTGTTTCGTACATAACTGAAAACTCTTGATCGTTAAATTTCATTTTACTGACATCAAATATTGTATTGCCGTCTTCATCAAGCCACTCCCGTATCCCGGTGGTGTCGATATTGCGCTGTTTAATCTCGCCGTCACCTACCATGTCAGATTTTATAAAATCTTTTGGTACTATTGAGTCGTGCAGTCCGGAAGCGTCCAGCATTATATTTCCTGTGGAATCACAGATCAGCAGGCTGGGATGCCCTGCAGCATCATATCCTATCTGAATTCCTACTTTGCCCAGACTGTCATAGAACTGCAGAGTATTACCAGCCAGCTTCATTCCTGCGTCACCTTCATCAGACTGTATGAGCAGATCATTTGAAGTGATTTTAGCTGATGTGAGTACTAAGGCAGTAATTTTGCTGGCTACAAATTCGCGGATAAAGGCTTCATCCAGATGAGCATTTTTGGCGGTAAAATTGAATACATAACCATCTTCTACCAGAATATTCCCTGCAACCATATCCTTAAATTTCGCAATCTCAGCAGAAAGATCCTGGAATACAGCAGAATCCGCTGTAAGGAACTGGGCAGTCAGATATTTAATAAAAGCACTGTCAGCCTCAAGTTTTCCCACCTTGGCGATTTCCGCCGCAAGTTCCTCTGTCTTTAAATAATTTGTCTCGATATTGGCGAATTGGCGGAGGGTATCGGAGTTTATACTGCTGATCTGGGAATTGAGTGCATTTTCACCAGAATACCGGTCAAATACTGTCCGCAGGAATTTTTGTATAGCTGAATCAGTGGCAGTACTGGCTGCGGCCTTTATGGTATTTTTGCCGGAACTGGAGATTTTGTCCACCAGGTTCAGAAAATCACTTTTTTTCCCATAAGAGGTAGTGACTGTGGAGAATTTAATATCCAGGTCTTTGTCCCACTCAAGGATTGAAAATGTCATTTCTGATATCCGGGCTTTTTCATAATAGTCTGGAGCTGTCTCCACATAGATGAAGTTTCCAATGTCCATTTCTTCACGCAGATGGGAGAATTCTTCCATATAAAAGGGATTATCTGTACTGATGGAAAACTGCAGCTGCGGCTGGGATTCAATTTCCAGCTGGTCCTGTGCCGACTGCAGAAGCTCTTTTTGTTTTTCAAGCCTGCCATTCACACCGTCAAAATCAGATAAAATGATATTGCTGTCTGTATAATCCGTATGACGATAAAGTGCTTTGATTGCTGCGAGTTCTTCTTTTGAAAAGCCGTAATCAGGGTGATCAGGACGGCCTTTTTTTGATAAAGTGTCCATTTCACGTTCGCTGGCATCCATAATTGATTTCCAGGAATCCGCCTGTGCCTGGCGGTTCTTAAGCGCAGCCTGCGCCTGTTTCAGGTAATCCTTGTATTTCTTATAGGATTGCTGACGGGATTTCCAGAGGGCTTCTGTACCTGTCCCTGTACCTCCTGGCCAGGGCTTGTCATAGCCATTTTGCTGGTAGGAGGCGATCAGCTGTTCATAGTTACTGATTTTAGCTTCCAATTCATTGACACCGTAGAGATCCCACATGATTTCATAATCAGTTTTTGGGGCTTCCTCCACAGCCCCGGATTCTTTTCTTGTGATCTCCGCCTGAATATCTGGAATAACTACATTTTTAAAACTCAGATACATACCCAGATCAGGGGAATTTGACATGTCCAGGGTTCCGTCCGGCTTCTTGTTCCGCTCCTCAATTTTCACAATAAGCTTTTTATAGATATCCAGTTCCGTGTAGAGCTGGGGAAGGTCATAGGCTGCCCAGTTGTTTGTGACAGCATCTTCAGGCACCCGGTTCAGGATTTCTGACTGTCGTTCAAGTGCATCGGCGTATTTTTTATAGGGTACCAGATACTGGGCGGCGAGAGAGCTGCGGGCAGCCAGATATGCATCATATTTGTCTATTACTGACTGTGGAAACTGCCGGTGGAGGAAATAATTGATATTGACAATATCAGAGCTTCCGAGATTTACAGGATTAATAAGCAGGTCATCCTCCCCTTCTACTGTAAATACAGTATAAATCTCGTCAGAATCTGACTGTATGGAACAGTTATTCAGGATGGTATCATATGTGAGGCAGATGTTTGTATTTTGGCCGTAGGTACTAAGATCGTAAGCATTTACCTCCATGTGTTCGGAATCAAACTGAAAGATACAGCGGAACGCTTTGCTCATTTTCTGAAAAAATGACAGGACATCCACAGAGTCTTCCTCGAAGGAACGCCGCAGAGATCTCAGAGAAGTATCTATGTGGCCAGGTTTCCAGGTACGGCTGACATTGGACAAGACCAGATTGATGAGGCTTAAGGAAGGCTTGTCAGGATTGTACAGGACAATCTGTTCTTTCGGAATTCCATCCACGTCTGTATTTTCCTCATACATCTCAAGGGAGCCTTCTGTACCGCAGTTAATTTTGAAACCAACCAGGTCATCATTTTTTAAGGTATATTCATAGGACATGGCTGTAAGGGATTTTATTTCCTGGCTGGCCTCTTTTTGTATGCGTGGAGGTTCTTCGATATAAAACCAGCCAAATTCCGGGATATAGAGTTCCATAAAGGAGTCTATCTCATCATAAAAATTTGAAACTTCCCCACCCTCTATACGGGCAACTTCCAGCTCCAGGGTGGAGGGTTCGCACATTCTGGGGGTGAGATCGGCGCGCTGCACGCCATTTAATGCTCCCAGGATCCGCTTGCCGGAACGTGCCAGATAAATATCACAAGGCCGGGTCCTGTCCCAGTAATCATATTTTAATTTCATATCAGATACCTACCTTTCGCGGAAATTCACATCGAATCTCCAGGTCAAAATTTCCGGAGAGCAGCAGTTTATTCTTGCCTGGGATAAGCCGGGGCCACGTCAGGTTAAAATATTCAAAGGAATATGGCTTTCCGTTAATATCTGTAAGCTTTTTTCTGCGGCTGTCCAGAGTGATAACGTTATTTGCTATACAATTCAGAGTACATGGGCCTTGAGTGGTATCTGTCTGATTGTCTATGGATATAAGACCGGATGAATGGGGAGTGATCCTCAGAACTGGACTTAATGACATTTCCAATTCATCACTGGTATTATCTATAGTGACAACAGCAGTTGTCTGACAGGCAAAGCTGGCAGTATATGGTTCAAAGGGGTAGGGAGCATTGCAGGTAAAAGTAGCAGTAAATCCACATTTAACCCCGCCATATTCAAAATAACTGAACTCATCATCAAATACCCCGTAATAAACCAGGTTTTCATAGACTTGTTCATCATCCCCGGCCAGGCCTTCTATGGAGAAGGCCCTGGGAAAACTGGGGCTTGTCAGTACAGCAGTGATCTGGCGGATCTCGTCACGTGTAAGGCGTCCGGCATCTGCCTTCATGAAGGAAACAGGAAAACGCAGAACGTCTGTGTATTCCATTCCTTTATAATTCTGATAGGGGCGGTATTGGTTCATCTCACTTGTGATCCCCTGCCGTTTTACTATGGCAGGGGAGTTGTTTTCAGAACCAAAGGCGCACAATACCAGATCTAAATCTTCAGAGGAAAAACCATTATAGATAAAGGAGTTTCCAAAAGCTTGCATGTAATCACCTTCTCTTTCTTTAGCGTTTCAGGCCAGTCAAGGACTGCAGGCCCTGATACATATTTTTTTCAAAGGACTTCAATTTCTGGTCCATTATTTTTTCAAGCCCGGGCAGGGCATCTTTTGTTACGTTGCCTTCTACTGTAATTAAACTGCCGAAGTTCTGGGATATACTGACTGCTTTTTGAGAAGGCAGAGCGGCAGCGGGAAGAGAACTTGCGGCAGCGGACAGGGAGAGGGGAGCACTCAGCTGGCTCAGCTCCCAGAGACGTTTTGTCTGTTCATTGCTGAATATCATTTTTGCATCATCAAGTCTCACAAGCTGTCCGCCTTTAGTAGCAACAAGCTCGTCGCGGCCCCCCTCACCAATGACACCGTAGCCGGTAAGGGAAGAGATATCTCTGGCGCCTCTGGCAAAGTAACCCAGCCAGCGTCCATTTCCGTCAAAACGTGAATTCTTTCCGTCTATGACGGCATTCATATTTGCGTACATGATACCGTCCGGCCCCACATAATACCAGTCTTTTCCATTGGCTCCTTTGATCCACTGGTTTTTCTGGACGGCACCGCTGGCATTGGCGTAGTACCAGGTGGCTCCAAGTTTAAACCATCCTGTCTTCATTTTTCCGCCGGCAGCCAAATAGTAATCTTTACCGTTGGAATTAATCATCCCGTTTTCTACCATTTTGCCGTCGCTGCCCAGATAGTACCAGTCTTTGCCATTAGCGGCTTTGATCCATTTGTTGACTGCCATATCTCCGCCCGGATTCAGATAATACCATGTCTGTCCGTCTTTGACCCAGCCCTTCTGCATGTAACCTTTTCCGTCAAAATGATACCATTTGCCGTCTATCTGTTCCCAGCCGTTTTTTGTATAGGAACCGCCGTCATGTTCATACCACCAGCCTGTGTTGTTCTTTTTCCACTGTCCGCCGGCTTTGGCCGCGGCAGTTTCTTTGGCAGGCGGCACGGATGCAGAATTATTTGTGGCCTGCTTCTGGGCATTTGTATTAATATCAGCCACATTGCTGCCAACGGCTGATTGTCCGGCTGCAGTCTGGGAGGCTGCTGCTGCCGCTTTTTTGTAAGTCTCTATGGCAGTGACAGCGTTTTTCCAGGGATCGGATAATTCAGATGACAGGTGGATCCCGTAGGCTTCCGCCATACTTCCAAGCTCTTCATAGACAGCTGCATAATTATCCTGTGCCCCGGCGAGCATTCCTGCAATGGCTTCTGACTGCGCTGTAAGGTCAGTATCGAGAAGTTCTTTCTCTTTATCTGCTTTTTCCTTTAAAGCATCCAGCTCTTCATCATATGCCTCTTTGAGCATATCGGTTTTATGATCCTTCTGATCTTTAGCCAGTTTATCTTCCAGCTTCAGAAGTTCATCATTCAGAGACTGGCGTTTTGCTTTTGCAGAACCGGAATCATCCCCGGACATGGAAGCCAGCTGTGCCCGGATAGAGTTGATCTGTTTCTGAGTTTCATTAACCCTTTCCAGATAATCTTCGTACCGTTCTTCCTGAGATATGGCCTCCTTCTGGGCCTTGATATATTTTTCCATTGCATCGGTCTGTTTATCGATGCCTTCTTTTACAACATCTATGACTGCCTTTTTATATTTTGACAACTCATTAGATGCCTTTCGCTGCTGTTCTTTATACTCTCCAAGCTCCTCATTATACTGGCTTTGGGAAATTACTCCATTTGCAAGCTCACGGTCCAGGGCCTTAATAGCCATATCATAATCAGCCACTTTAGTCCGTGCGTTAACCATCTGCATGGAGAGCAGAGCAATTTTTGTACTGCCTGCGGATGTGAGTTTGCCGTCCTCCGAGAAGAGAGCAGAATCTTCGATTTTATCGGAAAGAAAATCTAATTCATCATTCAGGTCATCCAGTTTATCGATGCCGTTGTTGAAGCCCTGCCACCGTATATCACGGATTGAGTCATTCAGGTCTTCTATATCAGACCTGGCACTGTTCAGCTCCTTCTGGATGGATTCTATATTTCCTTTCCACTCCCACCAGTCATCTGTATTTTCAACAAGAACACCACTGCTGGTCAGAGAATCAAACTGATTCTGCAGCTCCTGTCGTTTTCCATTCAAGTAAGAAATGATCTGGTTTTGGGCGTCAATCATCCCGTCATAATCAGAGACAGAGGCGGAGCCGCCTTTGGCATCCTGCAGATCAATAAAACTTTTCTGATTGCTGATGAGCTTTTCCTGATAGGAGATGAGGTTGTCAAAATCATCTTCGATATTATCGAGTTTTGATTTATTCAGCTCAATAAGTTCCATCTGCAGATCTCTTGCTTTGTCAGAGCAGTCCTGGGCTTTTTCGTAGAGATCCTGGAATTCCTTTATTTTTTCACGAAGGTCTTCATCCTCTATATCTTCAATGTACAGCTGGCCCTCACGGATTTTCTTCTGCAGACTATTATCGATCCCGACAGCAGATGCTTTTTTTGTATAATACACAGAGGCGTCCCGGAATGTCTTAACGTCTTTATTGCCCTTTGCCAGGGCAGTATCTATAGCTGCGTTTTGGTTCTGGTAAGTCTGATATAAGTCCTCCGCATAAGATTTCAGAGCGTCAAACATCCGCTCCAGGCTCTTTGTCAGGCGTTCTATCCAGTCAATTGTGGTGTCGGCCTTTTTAGAAGAATCGGAATTGCCATCGGCCAGGGCGGTGCCGGAGACGAAAGCGTTGCCAGAGTTAGTCTGTGTATTTTTAGGGATTAGAGCAGTACCATTTACCATAGCAGCCCCTCTGCCCGCTACGAATCCTCTTTCTAACAGAGCCTCTGTTTGTTTGTGATTAAAGACAATTGCACCAAAAGGCAAGTTTATAAATTCAGCGCCATTGTCACCATAAGTTCGCCACTTTCCAGTATTGGGATTTACCACGATTTCTCGTCCAAGCTCACCAATTAATGTTGTCCCAGACCTTCTGGATGCCCAATTACCAGTTGCATAAGCTAAACCGGTATAAGCGGAGGCCCATAATGTACCATTAACATGAGCAGTACCATTAACGGTATGTATACCAGAAATCGACGGTTTTGAATCATTACCAGAAGTAGTATTACCTATTGAAGGCAGATTGAGGGTAGAATTGACTGTTGTTATATAGACAGTTTTACTTTTAATAGCATCTAATTCTCTGCGAATATTATACAACTGCTGCCTTGCATCCCAGACTTCTGCCGAAACAGTAATTCTCTTAGGCGTAAAGCTATCATTTTCTATAGTATTCTTTTTTTCAGTATAAGTATTAGAATTTAATTCCACAGTACAAGATAGTTTTGCGGTCTCTTTATCAGCTTCAGCATTGGAGATTAATTGTTTTAATTCACTTATACGCTCTTCAGTTCCAGGTTCAATAGCAACGCCTAAATGCATTTTTTTCTGCTCTAAAGTACTTAATTCTTGCTGATAAATTTCAATCTGACTATCTAGTTCCCCTATGTATGTTTCAATTTGTATTTGAGTGGGAACTCCTAACTGTTCTTTTTGTGCTATTAGATTTGCAATTTGGGCTTCCGCTTGAGCGATTTCATCTTCACTAATTATACCATCTTGTTTGTAAGCATTTAAAATAGATGTTCTTGAACCTATTTCCTGCTCAAGGCCAACGTATTCAGATACTTTTTGGGAACCAAGGTTGTTTTGTAATTCATAAGCCATCTGAAGATCTTCAAGAAGCTGATGTAATTCTTCACTTTCTACTTTCGTATGATACGGCTTTTCATTTAATTCATCAATTCGTGCTTGGATGATATCTATATTCTCTTGTGTAGAAATTATCTCATCATTAATAGAACCAGTATTGTAATTTTCAAATTGTAAATCTATCCCAAAATCTTTTTGAATACCGAACATCGCCTGTATTGTTTCAGGTTTCCAATTAAATGCAGCAGCATAGTCCTCCATAGTTTTCCCGGCTGCAATTTGTAAAGTGCCGTTATCTGGGGAATACTCCATTAAACCTTTGTCAAGAGCCTCTTCGATAAATTTTTCTGCGCCTGCTTTATCTTTAAAATAAGTTTGGAGATTCTCCACATATGACTGAACTTCTTCTTCAGGTATTGTGTCAGGGACAATAAATTCCATAGCTGCTTTATACTTATTTGTACCTATTCGGCCATAACTATCAGAATTTTCGTCAGCGACATCCCGTATAGCAGTAATAGCATTTTCTACATCAGTTCCCATATCGCCGGCCTCAGGTCCGTTTTGGTTATCCAGCCATTCCTGGTATGCACCTGTTGCTTGCCTGATAGTATCTGCCATAATTTGATATTGCTGAGAGTTTGATGAAATAAGCGATTGTTGTGATTCTAAAAATTCAAGACGAGTTTTCTGGGCTTCTGTTAATTCAAGATCCGAATTGCGCAGCTGTTCTATTTCTTCCATATTCCGAATATATTGATTCTTAGCCTGCGCGTCATTTGCTTCTAATGTTGTGAGGGTCTCTTTTGCTTTAGCTTTTGAAAGTTCTTCTACTTTATCTTTATTTAACTGAATAACCCCATTAACATTCTCAAGGGCAGAACGATAATCATTAAGACCTTCAGTATTATATATATCCATTGAAATTCCGGTTCCAGCTGATTGGGATGACAAAATATCAGAGATAGATGAGAAGGATGACATAAATGAATTAAAGCCTGATTCAGCATCATCAAATTTGGCTGAGATTTTGATGGTGGATTGTTGTGTAATGGCATCGACCTGGTTGAGTACATTGCTAAAAGTGTCAGAGAAGTTATCTTGGGCAGTTATCTTATAGATAAGTTGTATCTCTTCATCGGAAAATGTATTTAATATATTATTATTAAACGAAGTGTCCTTTGAAAAGGTGGCGCTGATTGAATCGCGCATAGACTGGATAAGGGAATCAGTTTCCCTGACATTAGCGATTGTGGGTTCGAATATGACGGATATTTTGTTTGCCTCTTCTTCGCCGAATTGCTTCTGTATATCTGCTATCATATTATCGTAGATATCCATATAAGCTTTGGAACTAAGAGAAGATGGGTCAACCTGGAGGAAATCCAGCAGCATGGATTGCATTGAACCTCCGCTGTCGCTCAGTACTGTTTCTTTAAAAAGAGGAATAATGTTGTCCTGGATATATAACTTTGCATCACTGAAGTCAGATACTCCGTCAACTTTATCCCAGTTTGTATTTGCAATGATATTGTTGACTGCGTTTTTATCTTGATTGGTCATATAATTAAAGTCATCGGATTCTTGTTGGAGCCAGGTATAAAGTGAAGCATCCAGTTCTCCCCAGGATTCTTTATCCTGCTCAAGGACAGCTAACATATCCAATGTATTATTAACATAATCCCTCATGGTATCTGTGTAAGCATCAGATGAAAATTTGGAATATACTTCTTGAAATAGCTGTCGGTTTTTATTTTGTTCTTCAGCATTAACGTCTACCTGTGCAAGCCAGGAAACAGAAGTATTGTCTAAAGAGGATATTTCCTGAAATTTGGGCTGTTCATATGTGATATTTGATTCATCTAATAACTGTTTAAAAGTATTGGCAAGACTGGAGGCATCATCCCAACTGCTGCCAGAGAAAACAATGCTGCTGTTGTTGGAGAAGCTGTCTGCAATGCTAAGTGGATCGTGATTCAGCTGTGACATTATCAGAGCTCTTTGATGCCTTAATTCCTCTAATTTATGGTTAGATTTATTGACCTCCTCAAGAGTACCATTAAAAGCATCCGGCAGTTTTTCTACAATTGCTTTACTGTTCTCCCTGCCCTGTAATTCTAAAATATTATTTAATGAATCAGATAGGGTTGAAGCATCCCCATTGAGACGTACCATGGCGTTTCCATTGCTGTCATATACGCGGTCAAGTGATGGGAAGAGTTCCAAAAGCTGCTGGTTGACAGAGAGGAATTGCCGGTAATCATCGTCATTGAGGGAAATGTTTTTTCCATTTAAGGTATCGACGCCCCTTGCAAGTGTGTCGTATTGAGAGGCTAAAGAATGTGCATTATCTACCTTAGATGAGAATTCTCTTTTAAGGTCATTAATTGTAGATTTAGCTTGTTTACCCTTTTCAATTAGGCGTTCACTTTTATGAATCTGGTCATCAATAAAACTTACGACACCAGAAACAGCTAGATTTGCAAGCGTCATAATGCCAAAATTGACAAAAGAGCTGGCAATGCCGCTCAAGGCCGAACGGATGCTGGAACCGGCACCGGATGCCATAGCACCAAAGACAGACATTTCAGAGGCACTGTTCTGGATAAATTCAGAAAATTCATTTATATCCATATTTCCTTTATCGAGCTCAGTAAAAAATCCTTCTAGTTTATCTGAAGGAAGATTATTTAGAAAATTCTTTAAACCGAAAGGGTCACCAGAAGCTTTTATAGTCTGGTACCTACCATATAAATTTTTTATATCAAAACCATTTAAAGAATCTTGAAATGATTTTTTTCTACTGCTTAATGATTTTATTATTGAATCTAGAATCAAAACTATATTATTGGGAAGTTGATAGAATTAAAAAAAGATGTTAAAATAAAAATATATTAAATATGTAAGGAGATTAATATGTATAATTTTTTACAACCTAAAATTTTTCGCTACTGTAAACGTTGTGGATTTTCTCCTGATAATGGGAAAAAGGGTGGAAGCTGCAATTTCTGTAATATACCATTTAGTGAATATGAATTACAAAATTCACAAGAGGAAATAGACAGCTGGAGTTTTGAGGAATATAATAATGCGCGAAATGAAATAATAGAAAATATTATAAAAAAGTCCCCCGAATATAGCCAGGAGGCATACGATAGCCGAAAAATAAAGCAAAAAAAAATAATGAAGGAGGTTTTTAAGAATTCTAAGCCTAAAGTGACTTGCCCATATTGCCATAGTAATAATACGGGAAAGATTACAGGGGGAAGTATAGTATCTAATGAATTTTTTGGCATTTTTTCTAAGGGAATAGGTAAGCAGTGGCATTGTTATAATTGTAATAGTGATTTTTAAGTCCTATCATTTCCCAAACAACCGATAGGGGGTTGTTATAACTTTTTCCATATAGACTTACATTTAAAATCTTATGGTTAGTTTTGGACTATCCCTTCATGATTTCTCCGTGCATTCATGTATTTTATGATATAGATAAAGAAACCATGCAGCCGTTATAGTCTCTGAACGTTCAGACCATTAAACTGTTTTAATACCTGATGATATGTACTATACTGTCATCAGGTTTTTATATGTAGTAAACGAAAACGCCGGTCTGCGTCGCTGCGGATTGGCTTTCGCTTTCCCGTGCAAGAGTTATATGAACTTGCAGCCGCAGATGCGGCCAGTTTAGGCTGTTTTTCTTAACCGTCCCTTACCAGTGTGAATCTAGCTGGTTCGTTCCGCGTCACCGCCGGACGGTTCGTGGGCATCCTGAGTGTCACCCTACATTTTGGGTCAACCCACGCTGGGTATTACTGTTTTAGTTGAATAAGAAGAAGCTTCCGACAGGAAGGAGAGAAAGCCGTTTTTCTCGTTTGACGGAGGGGCAGGCGTTTTAAGTTCTATAGGTACCTTAACTGGGATTTTGAGAGCTGTCTGAAGCTGTCGCTGCAGTTCCGAAGAGTCAATATCAAGCTTGAGTTTGCCCGTGTAGTTCTGCAGCTGGGCAGTGAGGCTCTTGGTATCCAAATGAGGAATGACTGTTATATTCTGAGAATTTTCCATTATACATATCCTTTCTTTGTGATGGAAATCGGTTGATGGTTACTATATCTAAACCCTGCTTGTTAGAAAATTGCAAGGATAGAAATCGAAATAATAAAAGATAATATGGTTTTAATTTAATAAAATATTTGTTAAACTTGGTACTCCACTGTTTCAACGAACTAAAAATGGGCAGATTACTCAGAGTTTTTTCTGCACAGCCCACGGATAGAGTTGATCTGTTTCTGAGTTTCATTAACCCTTTCCAGATAATCTTCGTACCGTTCTTCCTGAGATATGGCCTCCTTCTGGGCCTTGATATATTTTTCCATTGCATCGGTCTGTTTATCGATGCCTTCTTTTACAACATCTATGACTGCCTTTTTATATTTTGACAACTCATTAGATGCCTTTCGCTGCTGTTCTTTATACTTTCCAAGCTCCTCATTATACTGGCTTTGGGAAATTACTCCATTTGCAAGCTCACGGTCCAGGGCCTTAATAGCCATATCATAATCAGCTACTTTAGTCCGTGCGTTAACCATCTGCATGGAGAGCAGAGCAATTTTTGTACTGCCTGCGGATGTGAGTTTGCCGTCCTCCGAGAAGAGAGCAGAATCTTCAATTTTATCGGAAAGAAAATCTAATTCATCATTCAGGTCATCCAGTTTATCGATGCCGTCGTTGAAGCCCTGCCACCGTATATCACGGATTGAGTCATTCAGGTCTTCTATATCAGACCTGGCACTGTTCAGCTCCTTCTGGATGGATTCTATATTTCCTTTCCACTCCCACCAGTCATCTGTATTTTCAACAAGAACACCACTGCTGGTCAGAGAATCAAACTGATTCTGCAGCTCCTGTCGTTTTCCATTCAAGTAAGAAATGATCTGGTTTTGGGCGTCAATCATCCCGTCATAATCAGAGACAGAGGCGGAGCCGCCTTTGGCT
>QGGY01000010.1:159433-197107 GCA_003148945.1 Murimonas intestini
CAGCTCCTGTCGTTTTCCATTCAAGTAAGAAATGATCTGGTTTTGGGCGTCAATCATCCCGTCATAATCAGAGACAGAGGCGGAGCCGCCTTTGGCTTCCTGCAGATCAATAAAACTTTTCTGATTGCTGATGAGCTTTTCCTGATAGGAGATGAGGTTGTCGAAATCATCTTCGATATTATCGAGTTTTGATTTATTCAGCTCAATAAGTTCCAGCTGCAGCTCTCTTGCTTTGTCAGAGCAGTCCTGGGCTTTCTCGTAGAGATCCATCTGTAGTGTCTTCTCCAGTGATTTGTTCATTGAATTTTGAAATTTTAGCAGAAGAAGTATCAAGCGAAGCTGTGACTAGGTCAAATATATTTTTATATTCTGGGAATTCTGTAATAACATTGTTGACCTCTTTGGAGAGCTGTTTGAATTCCTCAGATGCGGCTTTTATAGCAGAGGGGTCACCGGAGAGAAGGGCGGCATTGTAACTCTGTACAGCTGCCGTATAGCGGTTTAAGACACCGGCAGGATCATTTTCACCCATACCTCGGGAGAAAAGATCAGCTTTTAAATACTGGTTGTATAGGTCTTGATATGTTGCGAGGATGGATGCGTTTTCTTGTAATGAGCTTTCGGCGTTCTCCAGGATAATTTCTGTTAAATGACTATCGCCAAACTCATTTTGAAGATTGCGAACATCAGTTGCAAAGGAATTAAGAACTTCCTGTGCCTGGGATGCATCACCGGTAAATTGAATATGGTAAGCAGAACCATCTGGATACAAAGGAATCAGCTCCATACCTTTCCCTGTATATTTCCTGGCAATCTCTACCAGATTTTTTCCGAGGTCCTCAGACACAGAACCGGTACTCCCCAGACTGTATTCCCGCTCTTTATTCATCTCATCTGCCGCTTTTTGCATACCGGTACGGTTTTCATTTAACAATTTATTAGCATCATCTGCGGAAAGCTGGTTCAAAAGATCTACCTGTGATTTTAAATTCCCGTTTACAAGATCGATCCCTTTTGCCTGTTCACCATACGTGGCGATAATTTGTTTCTGGAGATCGAGAAGCTGCTGCTTTATTGAGACGCTTTCCTGTTCGGAGAGGGAGCCTGAATCTAATAATGTTTTTAATTGTGTGTATTGTTGTTTTTGCGTCTGGAGAGAAGTATCTTTTTGTTCCCACTCTTGGCCAGCAGATTTTGCGGCGTCTACAAGTTTTTGAGTACGCTGGAGACGCTCGGCAATGAAGTTTATACCGAGGTCAATGGCCGATGTGATGAGTGTGCCGGTGAGTGCTCCTCCAATTAATGAAAAAGCAGAACTCATGAGATTCCCAGTTTTTGATGCTGTAGTAC
Organism: Murimonas intestini; assembly: GCA_003148945.1. Taxonomy (GTDB): domain Bacteria; phylum Bacillota; class Clostridia; order Lachnospirales; family Lachnospiraceae; genus Murimonas; species Murimonas intestini. The sequence goes on from QGGY01000010.1 coordinate 160,784, forward strand.
CAGTTTCTGCTAAATTTTTATTAAGATTATTAACTACACCGGATAACTCAGAAAGATGAGCTTTACCTAAATAAGCATTATTTAGAAAATTTTGAATATCGGTTGAATTAAATAGTGATTTATAATTAGTAAGAGCCTGAATATCTTTAGACTCTACTATTTTACTAAACTCAGTTTGTACCTGTGGTATACTTTTTCCATTCAGTACATCTTTAGTTTGAACGGTATTAGGCGATAAATATGAAGATTTGTGACTTTTCTCTAAAGCTTTATCTAAAATCAAAACGAAATTTAATTGTCATTTTTAAACATTTATGATATATTTTTGGAGGAGGTAGATAATATGGATTTTGGGAAATTTCTTATGTGTAAGCATTGTGGGTTTATTTCAGATGGTCCTGCGGACGGAAAATGTCACAAATGTCATTTTTGTGGATATCCATTGGAGGAGTGTGAAACGCAATATACTCAGGAAGAATGGATTAATATGGAATTTGATGAGCGTAGTCGGGTGAAGGAATCAATAGCTGAAAATGTAATAAAAAACGCTCCAGAATTTAGTGAAGATGCCATGCTTCATAGACAAATACAGTCTGAAAAGGAAATGGCAGAATTCATAGATCAAGCGGTAAATAGAATTAAAAATGCCCAACCTAATCAGGTAAAATGTCCGTATTGTGGTTCTGGCTCAGTTCAAAAAATTTCATTAGTTAAGCGTGTACTTTGGTCGGGGATTTTTGGTATTGCATCCCCAACCATTGGTAAAGAGTGGCATTGCAATCAGTGCAACAGTGATTTTTAGTTTAATGTTTAAAAATGAACTTATAACTTTTAACTTGTGATAACAAGCTCGTTTTGGACTATCCCATCATGATTTCATTTTGTTCGTTGAATGAAACCATGCAGCCGTTATAGTCTCTGAACGTTCAAACCGTTAAACTGCTTTAATACCTGATGATGTGCATAGTGCTGTCGTCAGGTTTTTATTTGCATTAGACTAGATGCCGGTTTGCGTCGCTGCGGATTAGCTTTCGCTTTCCCGTGCAAGAGTTATTTAAACTTGCAGCCGCAGATGCGGCCAGTTTAGGCTGTTTTTCTTAACCATCTCTTATCAGTATATTTTATGATGCTGACTCGTTCAGCGTCACCGCCAGATGGTTTCGTGGGCATTTATTGTTGTCACCCTACTATTTGGGTCAACCCACGCCGGAAGCAGATAAGAATTGAGGTAAAATTGTCTGAAAACTACTAACTGCCGAAGAAGCCATAGAAGAAGCAGGAGGCATAGCTAACTCAAGCTGTATAGGGATTTTTGCCGCTTTAGCAAGCTCGCTCTGTAATTGGTTCTGGAGGCCCGCAGTATCAATGCTAAGTGAGATTTTACCATGATAATTCTTTAACTGGTTATTCAAGATAGAAATATCTAACTGGGGGACTACCTGAATATATTGTGTGTTTTCCATTTTATACAACCTTTCTTTGTAATGTAAAGTTATTGGTGCTTACTTATCTAAACCCTGCCTATGAAAGTGGCAAGGATAAAAAATCAAATATTGTAGCTATTCCCTCCCCTTTATCCCGAGAAGCTAAAATTATGCAGAATGCATAATTTTGCGAGGGTTTTCAGCGCCAAAGCACAAGTTTTTGTGTTTTATGTGTATCCGAAGCGGTAACTGGTTAAGTACTGAACAGCTACCAAATATTTTAAAATAGTATTAAAGACTTATTTTGTCCTTTTCCACATATAACAAGTAATATACGGCTGCAGATTTGTTATATTTCCAAGTGAACTGGAAGTACCAGGACTGGCAGAACCAGTATTCCCATGATTGTGGGCTGCGCTGTTACCTACATATTGAGAAGTTTCGGGCAAAGGATATCTTGTACCTGCCTTTACTCCTGATACAGATGCATATGTCTGCTCGGTAGGTGAAACAAGCTGATTGCTGGGAAAGGAACCAGGAAGTACTGTCCATTCTGTCAGCACGTCATGTCTGTGTTGAGGCATCTCGCTGACTGTTAATACATGATTACCCGTTACATGTGTATGACTGTTAACTGTATGGCTGTGAGCAGCACTGACAGTTTTTGCGCCACCTGTTTTTTCGACAGTATTGAAATCACTATCGCCTGTACTAACCCCTACTGGAACCCTTCCGCTGCCCCATAATGTCCATGTGCCAAAACCAAATAATTGTTTGGGATTCGTACTGACAGTTGTTAAGTAGAGGGATCCAATTGGATAAAATTTCTGTATCACCTCTGAGACTTGAGCGGAAAGGTTTTGAACTGTACTAGTTAAATGTCCTGCAGCCTCATCAGAAGCATCCAATCGGGTTTTTAAATTATTTATCTGGGCTTGGATATTGCCGGTAATTCCATTAAGGTAAATAAATGGCATGCTTTGCATCAGCCAGGATTTTATATTGTTTAATAACTGGGCAAATGAAGTTTTATGGGTAGTATTAATAGGAGAATCAGTTGTCTGAGTAATAAATATATCATTTTCTTTAATTTCTGCAGAGGCATCCAGTTCATGAATATATTTTGCCGGGATGTTTTCTTTATCTGATAACATCATACTTCTTTATTTTCAGGCATGCCCACTGCCCTGAAGAATTCATTGATATCCAGACCGCTGACATCTATATCATTTATTTTATTTTTTAAAGTATCCAGCAATTCAGAAAGAGCGTCTCTCTGTTTTGAAAGCAATAGTTTCTTTTCAAAATCCACCATATCTTCTACATCTTTGCGTATATCCATCAGCTGTGCAGTGAGAAGCGGATAACGGCTGTCAGGAGAATGGACATTTTCGTAGGAAGCCATAAGTTCTGTATCATCCTTAACTGCATCATATATGGATTCTATACCAGACTCTGCATTATTAGTACTTTCTTCAGGGCTTTCTGATAAAGGCTCAAAAGTCAGTCCTTCCACACAGTATGTAAAGAAGGCTGTTATTTCACTGAGTTCTTTCAGATATGGTGTATAACTAAAAGTGTTATCCCCATACCCTTCCGGTGTAGTGAAATAAGAACTAAATAAGAATTTTGTCATACTTATTTTCTCAGGCAGTGTAAGGCTGGGTTTGATTGTAACGTTTTCTTTTCTCATGTTAAAAATCTCCTTAATCATTTTATTTATATATTTAGTTTCTGTTATGTGTTTAAGTGTGTATTTCTGCTTATTCTATATTTGCTGGAATATTTGATAAATTAACAAGAATCTGATTGAAAACTTAAATGGCAGGACCTATAATGAAGATAATTATAAATACCATTCTGAGAGGATTCCATAAATGACAAGGGAAAAGTTAAAAAAATGGTGCTGCTATTATCTGCTGCTATGGCTGGGAGCCTTTATCTGCATAGGTGTTACACAACTGACCGGATTATCAATCCGGCCAATCGTGGAGTTGGTTTTCAGGCTTACTGCTTATTTTTATCCGGTCAGCATCATGGGCTATTCTATATGGAATATGAAAGATGAAGAAAGTTTTAGAAATATTTGTTTTGGCATATATCTGGCAGTTTTCTTTCTTATAACGGTAGTGTTTATTTTATTCCTGATTTTACCAATGAAAATGGAAAGGCGGATGGATTGTGGGTATTTACAGATAACAGACAGCAGCAATTTTCCGGATGCCGACAGACATTTTTTTGCAGAGCCAAAGGCCCTTTTGTTTATGGAATATTTTGATTGGGATGTAGAACATGATATATATATATTAGAATATAAATATAATACTACATTTACAGTGGCAGAAAACAGAGGGGATGGCATTAATCGTTATTCTCCTTTTGAGCATCCAGAAATAGCAGTCAGAGTCTATTTTCGTGATATTTATGGAATAGTAGACGATTATCAGTATCAACTGACATCGAATATAGCTCTAAAATATTACAGAGAAAAAGGACTATTATGGGAGTATAGGTATGTGGATGATTATGAAGGGAATATTGGGTTTATTGTGAAAGTTGACGATAATCTTGAACAATACGCCCAGGATTTAGCTGCTATGGTTGCAGAAGCTTTGAAAGATCCTTTTTATAAGGATAATGTAGGATGGCTTAATATAGGAGTTGCTGAAAATACTTGGAAAATGCTTGCCTTTGGGGACTATCTACCATTTAAAGAAAATGGGATTTCTCCTGATTTTTATTCCGATGATCAGAACGTTTTAAATGAATTAAAAAAGTGGACAAAAAAAAGATAGAATCATTTTAGATTGATAACCAATTACAGTCATCTTAGCCACAATAGAAATATTGTAATATTTCCAACGGACTATGCATATATTATTGCCTTTTAGGGGCTAGAAGTTTCAGATATTTTTGTTAGATTGATGTTTCGCACAACAGATAGTGGGCAAATGCCAGGCAGCAATCCATATTTACTTGTGAGTCAGGGTTTCCGCCAAAGCTTGGAAGCAAAACTAAAGTCTCATCTATACCGTTCATTTTGGAATAAACGCTTCTGAGTATAACTTCCAAATCATCATCATAGCTGCACTCTAAATCACTAAAAATATACTTAAATCTGTCTAAATATAGTCCATTATAATATGTTTCAAGTATATCTGCGAATTCAGTTCCAGTCACAGATTGATTACTTCTATTTTTGTCTGATTCCATCTCAGATATTAACTGAGCAATTTTTATGGCATCAAAATCACAACAGAAATCACTGAAATTGCATCTGCTGGCGACGTTTCCAATTGTTTCGTATGCAGTCTGAGTTATAAGATGGTTATTTAATGAACTTTGAAGATTAGTCAGTTTTGCTGTTGTATCCGCCATACCGGTTGCAAGATCTATGACACCATTGCCAGAATCTCTTAAATCTGTACTAAATATATTTTTATCTGCATCTTCATAAATATACTTATCTAAAAAAGAGTATAGACCTTCGTTTTTGTTTTGGACATACTCAACAAAAGCTAATTCGATTGGATTTAACAGTGATGCGCACCATAAAACATTAGAATACTTTGATTGGCGTAGATAATTGCAGATACCAATTATTGTACTTCTGATAGTTGGTTTAATAGCTTCTGTGTCCATTTTGTAATCTACATAAAGAGTACCTAAAGACCGAAGGTAACCAAATAAAGTTGAAATATTCTCTAATCCAGAATTATCGGGTTTTGCTGGCTGTAAATAATTTACTGGAACCATACCACCTTCACGAATTATTTACGAAATAAAACTAATTTCTATCCTGCTATACTCTGGATTTGATGCTTTAAAATCTTTTTTCATCATCCCTAATTCTAAATAAGATGCCATATACTATACCTTCATAAATAAAATCATGATTTACGTGTTAAATAAAATATTTGTATTCTAATATAATGGCGCCGAGGTTGCAAATATCCATTCTCTATGCCAGTTTATGATCACACCACAGCTCATAAGCTTTAAAACTCTGTATCTTATTAAAAACAAACACAAGGCTGTCTCTGGACCAGAAAATGTCCACGAGTGGAATTCCATTTTTTATGTAAAGTCCTGCCTGCTTTGTATTCACCAGATTTACTACGTCTTCAGAATTATAGTAACGGTTGAATTGTTCACTGTATATTCGCATGGTTGTACCTTTCTGGTATTTTGCCCGCTGCACGCGTAAAAAAATGAGCTGCATGTTTCACACTATAGTGATTTCATGCAGCCCATAGCTGTTATTATGAAATTTTCCGGCAGCAGTCCAGCAGACTGGAAAGCTGCCATTTGCGCAGCACACTGGCTCTTTGAGAAATTCAAAGAATTTGCATAGGACATTTAAATGTCAGCATTTAGTTATGCATATGCTATGCCTGATTTTATGAGCCAGGGCTGCAAGGACAAAGGTCCGCATTTAATCACTATTGTTTTGGTTGGATGGAGCGGCCAGTATTTCTTCTATGATTGCTCTGATTTCCGGGACAAATTCTGTCAGACCGGACAAATCACACTCTTTTAACTGACTGGCGGCTTCCTCCCTGTCCAGCCTTCCATAATGGTATGCATGGATCAGGGTATATATCTTGAAATGTCCGGGAGTATCAGTAACAGTCCTCCAGGACGAAAATGTTTTTGTGCCCTGGCAGGATTTACAGATATGGTAACCTTTTCCGCAGATTGCACAAATGGTATTGATATAATCAGACATATGATTTCCTCCCGGACAGGGATTAGTGCTTGCCCATTTCAGGCAGAAATGAGCAAGCGTGCCTAATTGGCGGATGCTGCAGGGGATTTATTATTTCTCAGATACGATGATATCAAAGAGTCTGCCGTTTGCATCGCAGTACGGTTTCTTCAGTTTGTAGCTGAATGCATGTTTTCCGTCTGATTTAAGACTCAGTTCCACACTGGTCGGATCCAGCTGTGCTCTTGGGCATGCGATCACACCGGCATATACCAGGTTTGCGTTGCAGGGATCCCTGAAGATTGCATGAATGAGCAGCTTCTGTGTTGCAGGAACCTTATCTGTCTCTTTAGAGATCACAGCGGCGCTGTCACTTTCATATTCGTAGTTTACGAATACAGTTCCTTCAGTCCCTTCTGGCATAGTAATGGTCTTTGCGGCAGCATCGATTGTGAATTTTCCGTCACCGGCTGTCGGGCTTACTTCATAAGTCTGTCCGAATGTATTGTTTTCATTGATTACCTGGACATATTTGACTTCTGCTCCGGATTCACCAGCAGGAACATGCTGCAGAACAATTTTTCCGCCTGCTCCGATCGTGATAGTCTCAGATGCCGGAACAAGGACTTTATCATCGGCAGTAGCCATTTTCTTCTTTGAACCGAACTGTGATGCAGCCAGATCCAGAGAGAAGAGAGAGTTTGTACCGTCAAAAGTAGCCTGCTGGTTTTTGTAGAATGTGTGGATCGGTGTGCCCATAGCATCCACTACGTCCAGACCTTCAGCAGATGTCTTGAGGCTTGGCTCTTCAATCTGTGTATAGCGGCCGATCAATGTGTTTGTTGCCGGGTCGTATGCTTCTACAGAACGTACCCTTTCAAGAATTAATTCGTTTGGATTAAATGACATATGTTTGTCCTCCTTAAAATATATGTTTTTATTTCTCAGAACTTATTTATTAAGTTTTTGAGATTTATATATAAAAAACACCTCCATTTTAATTGTGAATAAAAGAAGGCGTTCTTTATTTTAATTAGATGATTATTTAGCAGGTTATTGGCTGTTATTGGAATTTTGTGACACTGTTTACCCGCAGATATTATGTCAAATCCCCCATATAATCCAGCTGCTTTTTATCAATCTTCTGTAAATCAACTCCGAAGCCTGAATAACCGCTTTGCAGCAGCAGGCCGGCATTCTGGATCTTGCTGATTCGTTTTACACTGTCCATGAAAGCATAAATCTTCATATCCCACACAGAACTGTCGTCCCTCTTAAATCCAGGCATGTTTGTCATTGTGGAGATCAGGGGAAGGAGCAGAGATTTGAATGGTTTATCTTTGCTGAGAAGATATTCTTCCCTGGCATCCTCTATCAGGATCCGTCTTGTTGATTCATTGGCAGGGATCTGGTCGTTGCGCAGGATACCGTGCATTCTGCGGAGACAGGGGATGCAGGCATCGTAGGCCTCCTTTGTGAATACTGTGCCATTGGGCTGCAGCATTACTACTTGTTCTGTGTCTTTCTCCATCATCAGTTCCATGCTGGAAAAGTCCAGTGAGTCACCAAAGAGTATAGAAGTCTGTTCTGCGGAGTAGTTTTTAGAAAGTATGGAATAGAAGAGAGTATAATCGTCGATTTTTGTATAATCAATACCGGCAGAATCGAGCTGCCACTTGAGATCGGCGCCCACTGAGGTCAGGGTATAGACCATCTGGTAGTATTCTCTTTCTCCGTAGTCGCAGATCTCGCCAAGAGTAGGCTGCCTGATGGATATGCCGTCCGTAAAGTCAAAGGGCAGTCCGCGGTAAGCCTTCAGTTCATCATAAGCTTGCATGGTTCTGCCTCCGGGTATCCAGATTGAGGTCTTTGCATGTAAAGCTGAGTTCACGGCATAAGTAGTCTTTGCCGTAGCATTTTTCTGTGCTGGCTTTAAAAGTCAGCCTTTCCAGGCCGAAGTCCTCACGGCCGTTGAATTTTAAATCAAGAAGCCGGGACAGGTGATCGATTCTGGATACTTTACTTCCTGATGAAGCTGTCATATCTGCACAGCTTATATGTGAGATAATGCTGATTTTCAGGACAGGGCTTACCAGAGCTGTGTTTTTAACAGGTTCTTCTTCCGGTATCTGTACCTGGATGCAAAGACGCGTGATCGGGCCTGTGACAGCATCAGGATGCTGACGGTAGCGGAAGATGTGTGTACCATCCAGTCTTCCTGAATCGTTAAAATCTGTGATGTCTGGACTGTCTATTGCCCGGAATATCTCTTCATCATCAATCAGCTCCTGAATGACTTTTTCTTTCATAGATAAAATAATAGAACTGTTTGCCAATCCTGCACCTCCTGTAAAAATGATATATCGCTGTTCACGGAAAAAAATCTTAGTATCTTTGTGCACAAAGAAAAAGGCGTCTGCAGTGGCAGATGAGGGGTAACATGTCAGCAGCTATGAAGATACTGAAAAGTTATCTTTGACATTAAAATGCCAGAAATGGCAGACGCCGTTGCATATGGGAGGAGAGAAAATAGATTGAATTAAACAAACGTATGTTCTCTCCTAAAGTCCATGAGTACGGTATGTGAAAAGCCGCAGAATATAAGGGTTTCAAATGAAAAACGAATATATGTTCTGATTTCAGGGGCGCATTTTTGTGTTTTTTTGTATCTCCTGTGCAAAGTGAATCCCATACAGGATGATATCGCCGTCGCTGTTTTCATATAAGTAGGGAACGGGTTTCTGGCTGCAGCGCAGAAGCTGGAAGAAGTCGGCATTTGGATATGAGAAGAGAGCAGTCACAATAGTTCTGTAGTTGGCGGCCTGTTCCTTTGTATCACAGAGCGTAAGCAGGCGGATCACAGTGCTGGGATTGATTTTCATGCTTCCGAGGAATTCATTGCAGCGAAGCCTTGCTTCTCTGGCGGCAGTATATTTTTCTTCAGGTTCCATAAACTCATCTGCATAGATGGCGTTGATCTCAGCACGTGTCTGTGTGATCAGATCCAGGATACGGCTGATCTGACGGCTGGACACTTCCCGGCAGTTATACATATCTTTATTTAATACAGATGCCAGAGGCAGAAGTTCCGTCTTGCAGGGTCTGCCGGACCGGGATCTCTGGTAACTGTTGATGTGTTTTTGAATATAGTCCATTGTTGTATCATGGCGCATATATACTTTCTTATCAGTGTCGTAATAGCCTTTCTGGCGGGCAATATATCCAAAAAAGTTAGGTTTGACGCGGCGTCCGCTGCTGTCAGTGCGCTCATATTTTTCCTTCAGCTTCCTGAGCTCCAGTCCGTTATCGATGGGGTACTCCTTTTTAGCCTTATCTATTTCAATTCCGGACATGATGTCCAGCTGACAGATATCGCAGTATAAGTTTTCCAGTTTTTCATATGGCTCGCCGTGATTGAGCTTATCCCAGAAAAGGGAATTCAGTTCCTGGGAAAGATTTATGATCTCACCTATCTTATTTACACTTGTTCGGATATCCAGATCTGCCTTTTCACTGGCTGTAAACCGTCTTGTCCGCTTGTCTGCGGCTACATGATTGACAGGGACTGCAAACCTTCTGTAATTTTTTTCTGCTGCTTCAATCAGGATGTCGTTGTCAATGAGCATAACCGTATCAGAATCAAAATCTGCTCCGCTCAGCCGGTCCAGTACGCTTTCACCGATGCTGTTGATACAGACTATCTCTTTTGTCAGATTTATATACCTCTCGATCATTTCATTATCCCGGTTTACAGGCATCCAGATATTGGAGATCGTTACGTGGGGAGACCGGCTTCCAAGGAGGACCTTGTCATAAGGAAAATTCCTGCTGTGTATATTGCCTGTTCCCAGCTCGGAAGTCCCGTCAAATGTCCCGATGCTCTGCTTAAGCATTTCAATGGGATTACCAAGCATTGTTGAATAATTTCCTTTGACAAGGATATGGCCCATCCTCATATTCGTGACCAGGGAGCGCACAAGCTCTGTGCGGAAATCTATGTAATATTTTGTCCTGCAGAATTCCTCATTAATGCCCAGAAGGCGGTAGGTGATGTCATTCTTTGTGTTCAGGGATTCATCAGTAATGCCTGACTCCTCAGGATAACGGATATGCCTGCGCAGCACGGCGGGATTGGTTTTCAGCTGGGTGAGATAGTCAAAGGAGGGTTCCAGAAAGCGCCCTGTTGTCTCATAGTCCATCTGTAAAGTGTTCAGAAGCTGGTAGTGGGCCTGGACAAGCCGTCCGCCAAAGAAGGGAGTGGGCTTTTCGTACTTGACAATTCCGAAGGATGGTTCCAGATTGTCCAGCCATTGTTCAAAGCTTCCAAACTTCAGATATTTGATGCTGCTTGGTGTGGTGATCAGCAGGATATCTTTAATGCTGGAGGCGCATGTCCTGCCATTTAGCTGGGAAATTTCCGTGATGCCCATATCCCGGAACCACTGCTGTATGTTGGCATTAAAGCAGCAGGATTTAAAAAAGCGGTTCCGGAGCAGCAGCATTCCTTTATCTTCATAGGGGCCGAAGAGGGAGATATCCATCAGGGACTGACCGTCAAATATACTGTTAGATACCTGGCAGTTTGTCTCATGGGTGTTCAGCCATCCGTCTTCCATAACGGTTTCCAGCACGCGGTCCTGGAACGTGCTTGTGTAGTCATCTGTGAGCAGGATATTTTCCGGCCGTATTTCCAGGGTGCCGATAATAGAAGAGGACGTCAGGGAAATATACGATTCCCAGGCGGCCAGGTCCATGACCTGCCCCTCTTTTACTTTAAGACCGCAGCATTCCCATTGATGCATCTGCCGGTAAAGGCGTTCATCGATGAACAGGCATTTTCCCACTCTGGCAGAACCGCTGGAGCGTTTGAAGCGGACGTAATGCAGGCCGTCACACCAGAAGCCTTCCCTGTAAAGGATCTCTCTGAGCTGTGCCACCGTGTGAAGGGTGGGAATATGCTCCTTAGCTTTATAGACACCGTCTTCCAGATAGAAATATTTGCCCAGGACTGAAGCGGGTGCCGGTGAAGCAGCTTCACAGCCTGTCCGGATGGCAGCCAGTTTGCCTTCCTCATCCAGACAGATATTGTCAGTGAAGGTGAGCCTGTTGAAATCATAGCCGGACCGGACATAGATATCCCGGCGGACTCTGTTAAATTCCTTATTGCTGTATTTAAAGGTCACATTGATTACCCTTGTGGTGTATTCATGGCCGTTTTGCGTAAAAGAAAATTTTTTGTTCCTGTACACTTTCTGGTAGACCTGCCGGAGCTTTATCAGATCCAGACTGTAATCGAGAGAATTGATGAACCGGGAGGTATTGATTTTTCCCTCGTCCGGGCCGCTTCTGTAGCGGATGCAGTAGCCGTCCCTCTCCTGACCCGGGTCTGCAGGGTCATAGAGGTAATGGTTGGAAATGTAGAGATCCTTAGCGTCAATAGATAAAATGTCAATATTTTTGTTACTCATAAATGCTCCTCCTGAATATGTCTGACGCTCTTCCGTGACAGCAGACAATGCTGAAGGAAGATAGACAGTTTAATTATTTTTGGATAAGGTGTAGTCAGAGTAATACAGAACAGGTGTTCTGTCAATTGTGATTTTGGATATAAATACCATCCTGAATTTGGTAATAGTTGCAGTTGGAAATAGATTATGCGTAGTGAAAGTATTTCAAACACAAACAACAATACTAACGGAGGTAGCAGAAATGAAAGAAAGGTAAATTTACAAAGATTAAGAACAAAGTAGTTCCAGCAGTGTCTGGAGTAGTAATGGGGGCAATGCTGATGACTTCAAGGCAGCATGTCTCTATATTAAATTGTCAATAGCGAAAGACTTCCACTTATACTTAGACTTAATAAAATGATTTACATTCGCGCTTTATATGTGCTATGATTAAAGCACGAATGTATGATTAAAACAAAGAATAGAAATGAACCATTCAAGACAAAATATATGGATAGAAGACATTAGTTATTACATTTGTACTTTAAATTGGTAAAAGTTAAAGTACAAATGTATGAAGAGAGGCAAGTGTGAAATATGGATGAGATATGGAAGGAAATAGAAGATATTGCTACAGAAAATGGTGGATTTATCAAGACTTCACAGATTGAAAAAATCGGGATCAGCAGGCAGAAAATTAAAAAATATGTAGATGAGGGTGCTCTGGAAGTTATTAAAAAAGGATTGTATGCTATTGCAAATGATGTACCTGACGAATATGTAAAGATTCAAATGCAGAGTACAAAAGTGATTTTTTCCTATGGGGCAGCATTATTTTTATGGGATATGTCTGATCGTGTACCACATCAGATCGATGTAACTGTTCCGCAGGGAACAAATATGACACGAATAAAGAATAGAAATGAAAATTTACGTTTTCATTATGTGACTAAAGATTTGTATGAAGTAGGGATTACCCAGACAACATCACCTCAAGGAGGCACAGTATGGCTATATGATAAGGAACGCTGTATCTGTGATCTTATTCGTGATAAGGAAAAGACGGAAATGCAGTTGTATAGTCAGGCAATTAAGGAGTATTTCAAAGGCAAACCTAATTATAGGAAACTTTTGAAATATGGAAAAATGTTTGATATTGAAGATAAAATTAGGACCTATATGGAGGTATTAACATGAAAACACCAGAACAGTTAAAAGGCAAAATTCGCAGCATGGCTGAGAAGAGAAACTTAAGACCACAAGAAGTTTTGCAGATGTATTTGTTTGAACGTATTTTGGAGAGATTGGCAAATTCGCCTTACAGCGATAACTTTATTCTAAAGGGAGGATTGCTGATATCATCAATGATTGGAATAAGTGAAAGAACTACAATGGATATGGATACTACGGTGCGTGGTATCACAATGGAGGAAGATGAAATTGTAGAAGTTATCAAAAACATTCTTTTAAATTCGGTTGATGATGGTATTGAATTTAAATTTGAATCTATCGAACCTATTCGAGATGACGATACATATAACAATTTCCGTGCTCATATTAAAGCAAAATATGGGAAGATTAACGCACCAATGAAAATTGATATTATAACTGGGGATAGTATTATACCAGGAGCAATACGATATGAATATCAACTGACGTTTGAGGAAAAGAGCGTTGGAGTTATGGCGTATTCATTAGAAACGGTGCTGGCTGAAAAGTATGAAACAATTATCAGAAGAAATATTGGAACAACAAGAGCCAGAGATTTTTATGATCTTCATATCTTATATCAACAGCATAAGAATGAAATTCGTATGAATATATTCAAAGAAGCTGTTTTGCACACAGCTCAAAAGAGAGAGTCATTAGAAGATATTCATGATTGGAAAGATATCTTACGAGATATTAGGGAAGAGCCTGCATTATATTCATTATGGAATAAATATAGGGAAGAAACTCCTTATGCCAGCGAGTATGAATTTTCAGATGTGTTAGAAACAGTAGAGACAATCGCAAAAGAAATAGACTTATAATTTGATAGTTTACATAGCCAGTGAGGCAGCAATACCGTGATGGCTTATTTGGATAACTAAAATGCGGATCTCACAGACATAAGTCCCGGGAAATCCGCACAGTAATATTAAAGGTATGGGTAGGGATATTTAACAGTTACAGTCAGCTCAGTTCAAACTGTCCTGTGTACAGCTTGTAATAGCGCCCTTTTTGTTCTACCAGCTCGTCATGGCTGCCGCGTTCAGCAATCTCGCCGTTTTCAAGGACGATGATGGCTTTGGCGTTGCGGACCGTGGAGAGTCTGTGGGCGATGACGAAGACAGTACGGCCTTCCATGAGCTTATCCATTCCGGATTCTATCAGTTTTTCGGTATGCGTGTCAATGCTGCTGGTAGCTTCATCCAGAATGAGGACAGGAGGGGAGGCGATAGCTGCCCTTGCTATTGCCAGCAGCTGGCGCTGTCCCTGGCTGAGGCTGGCGCCGTCACCTGTGATGACCGTATCATACCCTTCTGGCAGGCGGCGTATGAAGGAATCTGCATTTGCCAGCCTGGCAGCCTCCACCACCTGTTCCATAGTGGCATTCTGGCGGCTGTAGCGGATATTGTCAGCGATTGTTCCTGTAAACAGATGTGTATCCTGCAGGACCATGCCCAGGGACCGGCGCAGGCTGGCCTTATCAATATCCTGTATGGGTATGCCGTCGTAAGTGACAGACCCTGAGTCGATATCATAGAAACGGTTGATCAGGTTTGTGATAGTAGTCTTGCCGGCGCCTGTGGAGCCGACAAATGCTATTTTCTGCCCGGGTTTTGCATAGAGGCTGACGTCCTTAAGGACAGGGTGGCCGGGAATATAGGAGAAGGTCACATTCTTCAGGCGGACATCCCCTCTGAGCGGTGTGAGCTTTGCAGAGCCGTCGTCTGTCATCTGCTTCCAGGCCCAGAGCCCTGTCCGTTCCTCACATTCAGTCATGACCTGGTTTCCAAGGGGGTCTGTCTCCTGCTTAACTCTCACAAGAACAGCCTTTCCGCGGTTTTCTTCAGGTTCCATTTCCATAAACTCAAATATCCGTTCTGCACCTGAGATGGCAGCCATGACCAGATTGATCTGCTGGGAGAACTGGTTTACAGGCATGGCTATCTGACGGACATAGACAAGATAGGAAGCCAGGCCGCCCAGGTCTATCAGGCCGGCTATGGCGAAGAATGCGCCGACACAGGCTGAGATTGCATAATTAAAATAAGAGATACTGACTACGACAGGTATGATAAGACGGGAAAATGTAAGTGCCTTAGTGCCCGCCTGCTGAAGATTTTCATTTCGCCTGTCGAATTCCTTCAGATTTTCAGCCTCATGGTTAAATATCTTGACTACCTTCTGCCCTTCTATGCTCTCCTCCACAAACCCATTTAGATTTCCCATGTATTTTTGCTGCTGTGAGAAATAAGCGTGGCTTTTTTTGCCGCTGTAGCGGATAAAGAGGAACATGCCGAAAAAACAGAGCAGTACAATGACAGACAGCTGAAAGTTCAGCATGATCAGCACGATAAAGGTGCCTGCGATCAGGATGCTGTTTTGTATCAGGGCCGTGAAGCTGTTGTTCAGTGCATCTGAAAGGGTATCTATATCGTTAGTAAAGCGGCTCATCAGTTCCCCGTGTGTATGGCTGTCAAAGAAAGAGAGTGGGAGAGACTGTACCTTAGAGAACAGAGCGCCGCGGATCTCCTGAATAACCTGCTGGGCGGTTTTAACCATCAGCTGTGTATAGCCGTAGGATGCCAGAGCGCCACAGCCATACATTGCAGCCATAAAAATGATAACACGGATAAGTCCGGGGATATCAGCAGGCACAATGTAATTATTTACGATTGGCTTTAACAGGTAGGTCCCGTAGATATTTGCCAGTGTGCTGACAATAATGAGCAGGAATATGGCCGTGACTGCAGGCAGATGTTTTTTCATATAATGTCCGAGCTGTGCAAGGGTTTTACGCATATTTTTTGGCTTTTTGTATCCGACATGCGGCATCAGGCTTTCGCTCCTTTCTTCTGGGACCAGTACATGTTCTGGTATATTTCATTGTGATCCAGGAGCTGCCGGTGTGTTCCTGTCTCGTTAATATGTCCGTTGTCCATGATCAATATCTGGTCTGCGTGCTGTACAGAAGAAATACGCTGGGAGATAATGATCTTGGTGGTATGTGGAAGATCATGTGCAAGTGCGTGCCGTATCCTGGATTCTGTGGCAGTGTCTACAGCGCTTGTAGAATCATCAAAGATGAGGACCCTTGGCTTTTTCAGGAGTGCCCGTGCGATACACAGCCTCTGCTTCTGACCGCCTGACACATTTACTCCGCCCTGATCCAGCACGGTGTCCAGACCTTGGGGGAGGCGGCTGATGAATTCATCTGCGCAGGCAATACGGCAGGCCCACATCAGCTCTTCGTCTGAGGCAGAACTGTTCCCCCAGAGCAGGTTTTCACGGATGCTGCCGGAGAACAGAGTATTTTTCTGCAGAACCACACCGATGGCATCCCTCAAATGTACAAGGGAATATTCTTTAACATCATGGCCGTCAATTAAGACATGACCTTTTGTCGCTTCATACAGCCTTGGTATGAGCTGGACAAGAGAAGTCTTTGCTGAGCCGGTGGCGCCCAGGATTCCCATGGTCTGTCCTGCGCCCAGATTCAGGCTGATATCTGACAGCACGTATTCAGGGGCATCTTTGTCATATTTAAACCATACATTTTCAAATGTGATATCCCCCCGGGATACTTCAAGTCCTGGCTGCAGATCTTTCACAGTGCCGTCAGGATCACGGGAAACGGAAGCATCTTTAATATCTATAGGTTCATCCAGGACCTCCAGGATACGTTCACAGGAAGTGACGGAACGGGTAAGCATCATGAAGACATTGGAGATCATCATGAGAGAATTCAGAATCTGAAGTACATAGCTTAAAAATCCTGTCAGCTCACCCACCTGCATGGAGGAGGAGATGACCATATTTCCGCCAAACCAGAGGATACATATTATGGTAGAATACATGACGAGCTGGAAACATGGCATATTGAGAGCAGCATAGTGGAATGCGCCTTCAGAAGTTTTTCTGAACCGGGAGTTTACCTCTGCAAATTTTCCACGCTCGTAGTCTTCAGTCACAAAGGATTTAACTACCCGGATGGCGATCAGATTTTCCTGGATCGTGCGGTTGACCTTATCCAGAGCTTTCTGCATCTGGCCGTACATTGGGCCCAGCTTCCTCAGGATGAAGTACAGGAACAGACCCAGGATGGGAATGGCTGCCAGAAATATCAGGGACAGCTTTGGATTCAGGATAACTGTCATAATAAATGCAGCAACCATCATGAAAGGGCCTCTGACAACAGGACGTATCCCGTTACAGATAGCATTCTGGAGCACAGTGACATCATTAGTCAGACGGGTGACAAGGGAAGATGTGCTGAAATGGTCTATGTTTGAAAAAGAATACTCCTGCACTTTCTTGTATTCTGCCCGGCGAAGCTCGGCGCCAAAGCCCATGCCTGCGATAGATCCGAAATGCGCATAGGCGGCTCCAAGTGCCAGGGCTATCAGTGCGCATACTACCATTTCTGCTCCCCGTATGAGTATATAGGAGGTATCCCTGGCAGGGACTCCCACGTCGATGATATCCGCCATGAGTAGCGGTATCACCAGCTCGAAGATACTTTCGAGTATGACACAAATACAGCTGATAATGAGGGGGCGCTTATAATTGCTGAAGTACCCCCAGAATCGTTTTAACAATCCGTATCCCTCCCTTTTTGATTAAGCATGACAGCGTGGTCAGCCATTTTTTCCAGCTGCCTGCTGAGCAGTTCTTTTTCCTCATCGTCCATACCGGCCATCAGCTGTTTCCACCAGCCTCTCACCTCGCGACGGAATATGGGAACCAGCTTCCGTCCCTCTTCAGTCAGATAGACACAGTAAGAACGCTGATCCAGCGGATCACGGTCCCTTAAGATCAGTTTTTTTTCTTCAAGCCTGCGCAGTTCCCTGGTAGCAAGAGATTCATCCAGTGCCAGGATCGTGCACAGCTGTTTCTGGCTCACACCTTCATTCCTGGCAATATACAGAAGAAAGTTGAAAGAAGAAAATCCAAAATCATATTCAGAGAGCAGGCCGCTCATATATTTCTGCTCCTGGCGGTACAGGATCGAGATGTATCTTCCAATAAATGGCTGCATGTAATTCCTCCTTTGACAAGTATACTGACCTTAATGTAAATGTTCAGCAGTCTGTATGATAAAAGATTGACTTGTCAAGTAATAGTATATGCCTGATTAGAAAAAGTTGTCAATACTCTCAGCGTAAAATATTTAAGCGGAGAGTAATAAGTTACTGGTCACGGAGTGAACAGTAACAGTAATAAGCAGGGCGTGGAACTTGATTGAAAGCATGTTGCAAACTAGCCGGGAAATGTGATAGATTTAAGTCAAATAGAGTCCTGTCTTAACAAAAATGGTTAAAAAATATGTGACAATGAGGAGAAAGCATGGTTCAGAAAATAAGATGGAATAATTCAGTAAAAACAAAACAATTTTTATTGCTGCTGGTATTTATACTTGTAAATGTTATTTTTTCAATAGGGGTCTATGAAGGTGCATTCTCTTCAGCGCGGGATGCAATTTATGAGAAGATGAGTGCACAGGCACAATTTTATCTGAGCAGTATCGACACTCAGATATCAAATACAAGAAAGATGCAGACAGACTTTTTTACAGACCGTAAATTAGCTTTTTTAGTTTATCCAAATACAAATATGTCTGATTATGAAAGGCGTGAAGCCCTCCTTACAGAAGAAGAACGGCTTTTGTCGATCAAAAACAGCAATCTGTTTATTGAACAGGCAGACATGTATCTGCCGTATTCTGGTTACAAGATTACTCTGAATGGTGTAAAGAACATTAAGGAAGAAGATTACATAGTTATTGAAGAATACAGCAGATATACACAAAAAAGTATTTATTATAAAGAGGGAGAACTGTTTATGGTATCTCTCGGAAACAATAATTATGTTGCAGATGAGATGCCGGAACAGCTTTTTTTTATCTCATTGAGTATAGATAAGATCCGCGAGAGCCTGGCGGGTTTCAATTCAATTGAAGGAAGCGGTTCTTTTTTGTACAATGAAGAGAATGATATGTTGATAGAAAGCGCAGGCGGTGAATTTTTAGGAGAAGAGATAGTTTCCCAGGTAGATCTCTCAGGAAATATGGATCATAAAATGCAGATCGTTAAAATTGAAAATAAACGCTATCTGACATCCGTTTCAAATTCCGAGTATCTCGGAGAATTTGTCCAGTATTATCCTGATGATGCAGTTTTAAGCCAGCTAAACGTCTATAAAATATATTTGTCTGTTTATATAGCCGGGACTTTAGCTATAGCAGTCTTATTTTCATTTTACACGGAGAAATTTGTACATAGTCCTCTTAAAAAGCTGCTGAGGGCATTTGGAAATGTGAAGGCCGGGAATTTTGATGAGCAGATCGGACACAGGCGTGAAGATGAATTCAGCTATATCTATGATGGGTTTAACCAGATGACAAAACGTATAAAAACGCTTATCGAAGAAGTCTACATATATAAAAACCTGAAACAAAGGGCTGAACTTAAGCAGCTTCAGGCGCAGATCAACCCGCACTTCCTGTATAACAGCTTTTTTGCGCTGAGCCGGAGGGTAAAAAGGGGAGACTTGGAGAATGCGGAAGAATTCGCAAACTATCTTGGTACATATTTCAAATTTCTTACAAGAAATGAGTCAGATGAAGTAGCCTTGGAAAAAGAGGTGGAACATGCGAGAAGTTATACGAATATACAGGCTGTACGTTTTGCAGACAGGATTAAAGTGGAATTTGCCCAGCTTCCGGAAGAGTATTCTGGTTTCCTGGTGCCAAGGCTGATACTTCAGCCAATAATAGAGAATGCCTTTCAGCATGGGCTGGAGAATAAAGAAGGAGAAGGGATACTGCGTATTTTCTTTTCAGAGGATGGACTTTATCTGTATATCCATGTGGAAGATAATGGAGAAGAAGCGGATGAAGAGTATATTAAAAAGATGCAGGAGATCACTGAGAATACAGATGAGCGGGAAGTCACAGGAATACTAAATATACATAAACGGCTTCGGATCTATTTTGAAATGGAGGGCGGTCTGAAGATAGGAAGAAGTGAACTGGGTGGAGTCCATATACAGATCGTGATTCCTAAAAATAAAGGGGGAGAAAATCATTAATAATTTATTGATCGTAGATGATGAACTGGAAATACTTGAATGGCTTAAAGAATTGTTTTGTTATGACTGCGACAGGAAGCTGGATGTCTATGGGGCGAATTCAGGAAAGAAGGCTCTGCAGTTATTAAATGAAGTAAGCTTTGATGTGGTATTGACAGATATTAAGATGCCTGGGATGGACGGAGTTGCTTTGTTCAGAAAAATTAAAGAGAACTGGCCGAAATGCAAAGTGATTTTCCTGACAGGTTACCGGGATTTTGATTACATTTATGAAATAATACAGAATAAGGATGTGCGTTATGTTTTAAAAAGCGAAGGGGATCAGGTGATTATGGATCATGTGCTCCAGGCTTTCGGAGAAATTGACGAGATGCTGGAAATGGAGAGAACCAGGCAGGCTGATCAGGACAGACTGGAAAGAGCCGCAGTATGGCTGAGAAAAGAATTCTTTCAGAGGATCATTTACGGAACAGGGCCTGTTGATATTACACAGGGACAGCTTGAAGAGCTGAAGATTCCATTTAGCCTGGATGTGCCGGTGCTGACCTTTTTATGCAGGATCAATGACGTGCATGTTCCGGGATATGTGGTAAATGAATATGAGATCTTTGAACAGATTTTTGAAATGTTTGAATACTATATGCCGGGGCATCTGTGTGTATATGAACAGATAGTTGAGCCTGGCTATGCAGTGATACTGGTGCAGCCGGCGGCCGCAGATAAGCAGGTCTGCTGGGAGAGGATATTCAGGATAGCGGCTGGTGCCATTGAGTATACTCAGAAAAACAGTGAAAATACATTAAAGCTGAGTACACTTTTTATAATCGGCAGTACAGCTTCCCCGATCAGTGAGCTTGGGAAACGCTATGAAAAACTGAAGACGATCGCTGTTAACCAGAAACGTCTGCCGGAATCAGTTATCATAAAAGAAGATAAGCTGTCTGATCATATGGAAGAGGAGCATGAAAATTACGGATATATGATAAGCCAGATACAGCTGCTGGAATCTTATCTGGAGTTGGGGAAACAAAATGAGTACTACTCATCCCTGCAGGAATTAACGGTATGCCTTATGAAAGATGGAAGCATGCATTCTAATTATTCACTGGAGCTGTACTACAGTATCTCTATGGTCATACTCAGGTTTATAAATAAAAATGATCTGGCACAGCAGATGGCCTTTAAGATTGGGGTGTATAAACTGACCAGGGCGGATGAACATCTCACATGGGAGGAGGCCGCCCGCTATTTATTTCAAATATCTGAAGTTGTATTTACCCTGTTGGAGGCTAGAGAAGAAGAAAGAAACGATAATACTGTAGTGAAGGTACAGGAATACATACGGGAGCATCTGTCAGAGGATCTTACACTGACAAGGCTGGCAGAGATCGGCTGTTTTAACGCATCCTATCTGTCACGCCTGTTTAAACAGGTTTATGGATATAATATTTCTGATTACATAATGAAAATGCGTATTGACCGCGCAAAAGAACTGCTTATTGGAACGGATAATAAAATAAATGAGGTATCTGTCCGGGTTGGATATCTGTCAGCCCATTCCTTTACAAGGACGTTTAAGGCGGCAACAGGCATGTCGCCTCTGGAATACAGGGAAAAGTATGGAAAAGTCTGAAATATGATATTTAAACTATCTAAAAAGTAAAGGATTGATACGGATGTAAAATTTTGCACATAGCTGCACGGACAGGTTGAATCTATAATAGAGATATCAAAAAACCTGTTGATAATAGATGGAGGGATAAACATGAAAAGAAAAGGTTTAAAGTGTATAGCGGCAGCTATGGCAGTGACAATGGGCATTACAGCGGCAGGATGCCAAAAAGAAAGCAGTCCGGCATCCAACCAGACGGATGAGCAAAAGACAGAAGAGACAGTACAGGCAGGAGAGACGGCACAGGCAGCACAGGATGAGTCAGGAGGAGCCCTGGCGGATGAAGAGAATCTTTATGGCTATTCCCAGCCTGTATCTATTAAATTTGGTTTTTCTTATGGGAGTGATTTTAAATACAGGGAAGGGGAATCTGCTGTAAGTAATCCATGGAATGATCTATATCAGGCAAATGGAATCAATGTAGATGTGCTCTACGAGGTAGACGGTACCCAGGCGGTGACAAAGTTTAATAACGCAGTAGCTTCGGGCACTTACCCGGATGTATTTTCTGCAGGGGCTACGGATCTTAAGACTTACGCAAAGACAGGAGTTATTGCGGATATAACGGAAGTGTATGAAAAATATGCTTCTGATGAGTTAAAAGAATACATAAATTCTGACGGCGGTATGGGGCTGTCATCTGCTATGGTTGATGGCAGGCTGTATGGTATCCCTAAAATGGGGAATGGGTACGATAATGTCATGATGATGTTTGTACGTCAGGACTGGCTGGATAAGCTGAACCTGAAAATGCCGGAAACTATGGATGAATTGGTGGAAACAGCCAAAGCTTTCACTGAAATGGATCCGGACGGGAACGGGAAAGCAGATACTTATGGCTTAGGATTTAACGGGAAAAATGTATTTGATATGGTTGGGGGAATACAGGCATTTTTTGAAGGCTATGGTGCGGCCCCGGGTTACTGGAACGGACAGTTTACTTTCATTGAAAAAGAAGGCAAAGTCCTGTGGGGCGGCAATCTGCCTGAAGAAATGAAAGAGGGGCTTACCGTCCTTCAGCAGATGTACAAAGACGGCTCTATACCAAAAGATTTTGGAGTGATGGATTCTAACGCACTTACAGAGGATCTGAGTGCAGGACGCTGCGGCATCTTTTTTGCACCTATGTGGGGCGCCATGGGACCTTCAGCAAATGCAGTAAAAAATGATATAGACGCTCATTTTACTGCCGCGCCTATTCCTGACGGAAATGGAGAAGGCTCCAGCAAAGCGTATTTTGCCAGCAGTGTAGACAATGCATATTACACGGTGAGCAGTAAATGCAGTAACCCTGAAGTATTAATTAAACTGATGAATTTAAGCGTGCAGAAGCTCTGCCATCCAAAAGATGAGGATGAGTTTAAAAAATATTATGTAGATAACGGATATCAGGTATGGAAATATTCACTTACACAGACCACACCCCCTCTTAAGAATTATGATAACTGGAAGAAGGAATCAAAAGCTGTAGAAACCGGAAACACGGACGGCTTAAATACAGAACAGATGTCAGATTATACAAACATGAAAGCTTATCTTGATGCCATGGCAGGCGGCAGCCCGGATTTAGATGACCCCGCATTCCAGGCTGGGATCGGTCTTTATACAGTATTTGGTGACCCGGTTGGAGGATATGCTGCGATCGATAAGATGATTCAGGAAGATGCGTTTAACAAGTCTGTATATAATACAGTCCCCACAGAGACAATGGCGGCCAAATATCCTACACTTAATAAAATGGCTATGGAGACGATTGTGAAGATTATTTCAGGAGATTCTGTGGAAGATTATGATGCTTTCCTTGAGACATGGAATAAATTAGGCGGCGAAGATGTGACAAAGGAAGCTCAGTCGTGGTATGACTCACAAAAATAGAACAGGTGGCAGAGATGAAGAAAAAGAGAGGAAGAGTTTCTACTAATAAACGCAGCCTTACTTATCATTTGATGCTTCTTGTGCCAGCAGTTATAGTGTTTATATATTGTTATGTCCCTATTATGGGAAACATTATGGCTTTTCAGAATTTCTATCCCGGTCTTGGCTTTTTCAAGTCAGACTGGGTAGGGTTGGAAAATTTTAAGATATTGTTTATGATGCCGGATACACTGCCGGCAATACGCAACACTCTTTTGATTGCCGTTGCAAAAATTATCGGGAATTTAATAGTGCCTGTGACGTTTGCACTGCTGCTGAATGAAGTGAGGCTGAGGTGGTTTAAAAGAACAGTTCAGACAATTACGTACCTGCCGTATTTTTTGTCGTGGGTAATCCTTTCCGGTATTTTAATTAATTTTCTTTCACCGGGAAGTACTGCAGACGGGGCAGGGTTCTTCAATTCACTTCTGATGAAGGCAGGTTTTATCAAAGAGCCTGTTTTCTTCCTGGGAAATAAACAAACCTTTCCGGCGACTATAATTATCAGCGATATCTGGAAAAATTTTGGGTTTAATACGATCGTTTACCTGGCTGCATTAACAGGAATCGATCCCGGACTGTATGAAGCAGCCTCAGTAGACGGGGCGGGCCGTTTCAGTCAGACTATCCATATTACGCTGCCGGGAATATCACAGATTATTGTCCTTATGACGATACTTTCTATTGGGAATGTACTTAATGCAGGCTTTGACCAGATATTTAATCTTTACAGTCCTGCAGTATATGAAACAGGTGATATTATTGATACACTGGTGTACCGGCTTGGATTAGTAAATCAGCAGTATTCTCTCTCGGCAGCTGTGGGCCTTTTTAAGTCAGTGGTCTCCATGATTTTGATTGTGGCATCTTACAGGATTGCAGACAAATATGCCGGCTATAAAGTATTTTAGGAGGCATGAGAACACGGCAGGTGCAAAACGGAAAGGGGTTAAGTATGAGGAAAGCTTCTGTGGGCAGGAGAGTATTTGTAATATGCAACTATGTGTTTATAGCTGCCATTACAATAAGCTGTCTTGTACCGATTTTAAATGTTCTGGCCTTATCATTCAGTGATTCACAGGCAATTATTGAGAATAAGGTTGGTCTGATGCCTGTAGATTTTACACTGAAGGCTTATGAATTTGTCATGAAAAGTAATGAATTCTGGACCTCTGTCTGGGTAACTGTAAAGCGTGTGCTCATCGGTGTGCCGGTGAACCTGGTTCTGACAGTTTTAGCTGCTTATCCGCTGTCTAAAAGTGAGCAGCAGTTTAAAAGCAGAAAATTTTATGTGGCATATTTTTTAGTAGTTATGGTCTTCAGCGGCGGATTGATCCCGACCTATTACGTTGTATCCAGAACAGGGCTGATGGATTCTGTCTGGTCCCTGATATTGCCGGGGGCTGTACCGATTTTTAATGTGATACTTGTTATGAATTTTTTTCGCAATCTTCCAAGAGAGCTGGAAGAATCCGCTATGCTGGACGGAGCGGGACAGTGGAAGATCCTTCTGCAGATTTTCCTCCCGCTGTCTAAGCCTTCAATTGCTACGGTTACCCTTTTCAGCCTGGTTAACCACTGGAATTCCTGGTTTGACGGTCTGATTTATTCTAACTTTACCAGTCATTATCCCCTGCAGTCTTATCTGCAGACATTGATTGTAAGTACGAATCAGGCCCTGATGGAAGGGGATCTGAGCCAGATCATGAACAGGATGAGCGTTAATGATACAAATCTGAAAGCGGCACAGATTTTTATCTCAATCATTCCGTTGCTTCTGATATACCCTTTCCTGCAGAAATACTTTACCACAGGCCTTGTCCTGGGAAGCGTGAAGGGGTAGCGTTATGTCTGATTTGATTTTAAATGGTACAGTAGAATACAAAGAGAGTCCGTCCGGGGTAGATAAAGAGAGTCCGCTGTTCGGGTGGCAGCTGAGCTCTGAAAGAAAAGGAGCCGGACAGAGGGCATACCGAATTATGGTTTACAGGGAAGAGGAGCTTGTATGGGACAGCAAGAGGGCAGAAAGTGCGCGAAGCTTTTCCATACCATATGCGGGCGTGCCATTAGAGGAGCAGAGTGTTTATACCTGGCAGGTGCAGTTATGGATGGAGGAAGGCTCCAAACTAGTAAGTCCTGTCTATAGCTTTGAGACAGGCATAAAAGAAGGCTCATGGGTGGGCAGCTGGATCGGCTACAGCAGAAGGGCGGATGGAGTAATGCCGGTTTTCAGGCGCTATTTTACTGTTGCCGGAGCAGTTAAGAGAGCGCGCCTTTATATATGCAGTAAGAATCCGTATGAAATATGGATTAACGGGAAACGGGCCGGGGAGGAATATCTGGAACCAGCCTGGACCTCGTATGAAAAAACATTATTTTATACAGTCTATGATATTACCGGTTATCTGAAGGCTGGTGAAAATGGCCTTGGTATTTTTCTGGGAAACGGAATGGAGCATATAGAAGGCAGGCGTTACGCAAAATTTACGGTCACGGGAGGAGCCCAACAGTTTATAGTTCAGGTGAATATGGAATATGAAAATGGCATTATAGAAAAATGGGGCAGCGATAAGAATTTTCACATGTCCCCCGGACCTGTAACGTATTCCTGTGTCTATGGCGGAGAGGATTATGACGGAAGAAAGGCACTCCCCGGATTTTCTGAAGCACATTATACAGAGGAAGGATGGGAGGAGGCAGCCGTATATGAAAAGCCTGCTGCCAGAATTATCAGCAGGATAAACCCTCCTGTCAGGATCAAAGAAAGGTATCATCCTGTAAGGGTGGTGAAGATATCAGACACTTCTTGTGTCTGTGATTTTGGAACTAATTTTTCCGGCTGGGTAAAGCTGGAAGTCAGAGGAGAGAGGGGATGTACAGTCAGAGTAGTTCCGGGAGAACTGCTTAGGCAAAACGGTGAAGTCAGCCAGGAGTTCACAGGAGAGCCTCATTATTACCAGTATATACTGAGAGGGAACGGGACTGAGACTTTCGTACCGAAATTTACCTTTTATGGTTTGAGGTATGCACAGATAGAAGGGGCCTTGCCTGAGGAATTCGGGGGCGGTCATGGGACAGCCTGCATAACAGGCATTGAGGGGCAGATGCTGTACACAGATATGCAGGCGGCGGGAAATTTTGAATGTTCTGTGCCGCTGTGGAACAGTATCCACCAGATTATCCTCCAGGCTATGAAGAGTAATGCTAAGAGTGTACTAACCGACTGTCCGCACAGAGAGAAGCTTGGCTGGCTGGAGGAGACGCATCTGATGGGACCGTCTCTTATGTACAATTTCCATATGCATGGTTTGTATGAGAAACTGCTGAGCGATATCAGGGATTCACAGTGTGAAAACGGTATGGTACCAAGCATAGCGCCTGAATTTACGGAATTCAGAGACGGGTTCAGAGATTCACCAGAATGGGGAAGCGCCGCTATAGTTGTTCCATGGTATATCTATAAAAAGTATGGAGATATCCATATATTAAGGGAATCATATTCATCTATGGTAAAATACGCAGAATATTTAAACAGCCGTTCAGAATACAATATACTTCATCACGGACTTGGAGACTGGTGTGATTTTGGCATTAATCCGCCATTTTCACAGAATACTCCTATTTCTGTAACTGCCACAGCCGTCTATTATTATGACCTGCTGATCATGGAAAAGGTTTCAAGGCTTCTTGGAAAAAATAAAGACCTGGAAAGATATACAAAACGCCGGGGAAAAGTAAAGGCGGCGTTTAACAGGGAATTTCTTGATAAGCAGGGACAGCGCTATGTAAATGGCAGCCAGACAGCAAACGCTATGGCTTTGTATCTGGAGATCCCGGAACCGGATTACTCGGAGGGAGTCTTGGACTGTCTCATAAAGGATATACGCATACGTAATAACCATACGACAGGAGGTGATGTCGGATTTCCATTTATACTGCGCGCGCTGGCAAAACACAGAATGGACGGCATAGTGTCGGATATGGCTGTGCGGACAGATAATCCCAGCTATGGTTTTCAGGTCGTCAATGGGGCAACGTCTCTCTGTGAAGAGTGGGATGGAAATATGCCCGGTAAATGCAAGAATTCCCAGAACCATTTCATGATGGGAAGTATTGAGGAATGGTTTTATGGAAGTCTGGCAGGTTTTAAAAAGATGGACTTTGATACAGCAGTACCTGTTCTCCATCTGGAACCATTTTTTGACAGAAAAGCTGAGTGGGTAAATGCCTGGCATGAAGTCCTTCAGGGCAGGGTGAGGGTCCGCTGGGAGCGGAGAGAAGGAAATATAGAGCTGAAACTGAGTATTCCGGCTAATCTTAGAGTAAAGCTGGTGCTGAGACAAACAGAGAATACACAATTAACAGAATCTCATGCTCCATTAGCAGAAAATCACAGTATCCTGAGCTGGAGGGAAAATGAGCAGGACGTGATTTTGTATCTTGACAGCGGGAGTTATGATTTTGAGATACAGGAATCTTAAATTTATCCTGAAAGCAGATAAAAATTGCTTTGGAATGGGCATAGGCCTTTTCCAGAGCAATTTTGTTATTTCAAATCAAAAGTGTAATGAAGTAATAGACTACTTCAAAAATCCCGCAGAGCACCATAACCTTTACAGGGCTCATTTTTGTCTTCCGCAGGAGCAGGAAGGCTGCCAGAAAGTACAAGATTGAGCGCACAGAAATATTGGAGGCCTGAAGATCCACTGCTCCGTTAAAGAAAAAGGCGGAGATCAGGACAGTGACGCCGGCAGTGGCTATCATGGCCACTACTGCGGGGCGGAGCATTCCGAGCACTCCCTGAAGCATCGCCATCTTCCTGTATTTCATATAGAGCCAGGCGAGCAGTGTTACCAGGATACATGATGGCAGGATACAGCCAAGGGTGGCTGTGACGGCGCCTCCAAGTCCGGCTATCTTCAGACCCACAAAGGTCGCGGAGTTCACGGCGATAGGCCCGGGCGTCATCTGGGAAATTGTGATCAGATCGGTAAATTCAGCCGCGGTTAGCCATCCGTGCAGATTTACTACCTGATCCTGGATCAGGGGCATAGCCGCGTAGCCGCCTCCGAAGCTGAAAGCGCCTATCTGTAGAAAGCTTAAGAAAAGCTGCAGGTATATCATGAAGCAGCCCCCCTTTTCTGATTAATAAGTGTCGTAATCACACCAAGCACGGCTACGGTTATGATGATCAGGACTACATTCACATTCAGCCAGTAATTGGCGATAAAGCTGGCAAACATGATAATGATGGGCAGAACCTTCTTTTCCTTAAAAACACCGCTGCCCATATCCCAGACAACAGACGCTATCACTGCGCCCACGCCTGAACGCATCCCGTACAGCATGGCAGAGATCACGGCATTGGAAGAAAAAGCCTCATAACAAAATGAGATGGCAGAGAGGATCACCATAGGCGGCAGGATCGCTCCCAGTACGGACACAAGGATACCGGGGATCCCGGCAAGCTTGTAACCGATCACGATGGCGCCGTTCACTGCGATAGCGCCCGGAGCAGACTGGGCGATAGCCACCAGGTCCAGCATTTCCTCTTCTTCGATCCAGTGGAGCTTATCCACAAATTTATCCTTTAGGAGGGTCACGATGACATAGCCGCCTCCAAAGGTAAAGGTACTTAAATACAGGGTGGAGAAAAACAGTTTCCCCAATACATTTTTTTTATTCTCCAAAATATCACCTCCGCATATCAGTATACGGCCACTTGATATATAAGTAAAATAGTATTATATTATATAATATATAAGAAAAATATTATGCAACTGTGAAGGTACCTGACAGTTAGAATATTATGAATCGTACATCCTGGAGCATGTCTGAAAATTATTCCGGGTGATAAGTTATGGAGGGTGAATTATGACTTTGCGTCATCTGCGTATTTTTGTGACAGTTTATCAGGAGCTGAGTATGACGAAGGCATCGAAAAAGCTCCATCTGGCTCAGCCTTCAGTCAGCCTGGCTGTAAAAGAGCTGGAGCAGTATTATGGAATCTGCCTGTTTGACAGGATTTCCAGGAGGCTGTATCCGACACAGGAGGGTGAAATGCTCTATGATTATGCGCTGCATATTGTCTCGCTGTTTGATGAGATGGAGGAGAATATCAGCGATAAGGGGAAGTCAGGAATCATCAGGGCAGGCGCCAGCGTCACCATCGGCAATTTCCTGATGCCAGGGCTGGTGGACAGATTCACTGCCGAATATCCAGAGGTCAGGGTGCAGGTGACAGTGAATAATTCAGAATTCCTGGAGACGGCAGTTTTAAATAACCAGCTTGATTTTGCGTTGACTGAGGGGCGTATAGAGCATCCTCAGATAATAAGGGAAGCTTTTCTGGAGGACTCTATCTGCTTTATATGCCATCCTGCCCACCCGCTCACCCAAAAAGCAGAGGGGGAGATCAGCTTTGACATGCTCGCTGACTGTCCGTTTGTACTCAGAGAGAGGGGCAGCGCAGGGCGTGAGATTGTAGAAGAAGCTATGAAATACAGGCAGCGCCGTCTGAATATTGTGTGGGAGAGCCTGAGCACCCAGGCTATTGTGAGGGCCGTGGCGAAAAATATCGGGCTGTCAGCCCTGCCGTACATGCTGGTGGAGAAGGATATACAGGAGGGTAGAGTAGCCAGGATCCCGTTCGATATGCCTGCCCTGCACCGGGAGTTTGCAGTTATCTGCCATCAGAATAAATACCTTTCTGCCGGCGCAAGAGAATTTATAAGAATGGCCAAGGAATATACCGTGGAGTACCCTGAGGGATGCCAGGAGGATATACCCCGGGAAGGCTCATCTAATACATGTAAAGCAGGGGGAAAAGAGAATGGGAAAAGGTGATGCAGGAAGAGGAAAGATCCCACGGTTCAGGGACTGGTCTATCAGAAAGAAATTTATGATGAGCTGTCTGCCGGTCATGGTGATTTTGGTGGCGGCAATTCTTATTATATCATATCAGATGCTGTACAACTCCAACATAACAAAGACAGAGGAGATAGCCAGGGACGAATGTGAGATGATAGGCATCCGTCTGGAATCAATGAGAGAAAATGTGGATACCTGTTCCAATATGCTGGCCCAGAATATCAACAGAGTATACTCAGATGTAAATGTGGAAAATGTAGACCAGATTGCTTTTATAGATATCAAAAATGATATTTACACGGCCCTGGATTATGCGCTGCGCTGCTTTCCCGATGTGAGTTCTCTTGTGTTTATTGATAAGAAGGCAAATATGTCAAGTGCCGGCACCAGGGGGACTCTGGATTATGAAGAGCTGCGGGCGGACTATCTGGATCAGATCCCGGATAAAGGAATGGCGGTTACCATGCAGTTCCCTATGGGAGACGGGAGCTGTTTTTTGGCAGATTCCCCCACGCTGACCTTCGGAAAGCGGATCATCAGCATGAGTAACGGTAAAATACTGGGCTATATCCTTATCAATATTTCTGAGGAAAGGCTTTCTTCCGTATTTCCTGAGCAGGAAGAAGAAGTGGTTGCCAGGGACTATTTTCTTGTGGATGGGGAAGGGATAGTGAATGTCTCCAGGCAGAAGGAACGTCTCCTGAAGAAAGTGGATAATGAAGAGATCATGGCATTCTTAGCAAAAGGTGCGGAGGGGAATGGCGCACAGAGCGGCGGTGCGGCAGGCAGTATTGTGACGGACAGCGGGAAACTGACGGTAAATGGAGAAAAAGCGCTTGTCCTGAAGGAAGCGATACCGGGTTTTGGCTTTACACTTGTCAGTTCCATATCTATCTTTGATCTGACAAGGGATATCAGGGCCACAGCCCAGGTGATCTTTATACTGGGGGCGGCCGGCATTGTCCTGGCGCTGTATCTGACTGTGATTCTTTCAAAAAGAATCTCAAAACCTGTGCAGGAGCTGACTATTGCAGCTGAGAAGCTGCAGAACGGGGATTTCAGTGTCCGCTGTCCGGCAGTATCAGAGGAGGAGGTGGGGGTTCTGGCCAGAACCTTCAATGTCATGGCTTACAAGGTAGACTGCCTTTTAAAGGAGGTAGAGACGGAGCAGCGCCGGAAAAGGGAATATGAGCTGGCCCTGATACAGGCTCAGGTGAAACCACATTTTCTGTATAATACACTGGACCTTATTTATGTATTCTGTCAGAGCGGTATGTCAAAAGAAGGCGCCAGAATGACAAAATACCTGGCAGATTTCTACAGGGTCAGCCTGAGCAGCGGCAGGGAGATCGTGACTGTGCAGGAGGAAATAAAAAATGTGGAAGGGTATCTTTCCATTCAGAGAGAGCGTTACTGTGACCTCATGGATTTCTCAGTTGAATGTGAACAGGAGATCAGGGCTTATCCGATAGTAAAAATGACTCTGCAGCCGCTGGTGGAAAATGCGATCTACCATGGCCTGAAGGAGCAGCAGAAGCCCGGAACTGTCCGGGTGAGAGGATACCAGGAAGGAAATATGCTGGTATTTATGGTAGAAGATGACGGTGCAGGGATGACGAAGGAGCGTTTGGAGGAAGTTCTTTCCCGGGAGGAAGCAAAGAATCATTTTGGCCTGAGAAGTGTTATAGAGAGGATCAGCCTCTATTATGGAAAATCAGGCTCTGTGGAAGTAGAAAGCAGGCCTGGCAGGGGGACAAGGGTGACTGTGCGGGTGCCGCAGAAAATGGAGGAGAAGCCATGCTGAATGTGTTAATAGCAGATGATGAGATGCATTTTAGAAACTATATGAATTGGGTCCTGGACTGGGAGAGCCTGGGAATGAGGATCTGTGCATCCTGCAAAAATGGAGAGGAAGTTTTAAAAGCTGTGCAGGAGGAGCATGTACATATTGCCCTTCTGGATATTAATATGCCGGGGATGGACGGGCTGACACTGGCAGAGAGGCTGAAGCAGGAAGATCAGGAGCTGCTTGTCGTATTTGTGACGGGATATTCGGAATTTGAATATGCCAGAAGAGCTGTGAAGATGGGGGCGGATGAATATATACTCAAGCCCTTTTCACCAGAAGAGCTTATGGAAGTGATGGGAAAGCTCCGACTCAAGCTTTTGAAGCGCCAGGAGGAGGACGAGCAGAAGAAGATTGATCATGCCATAGTCAGGGATGAGCTTTTAAAGCGGCTGATCCGGCTTGAAACGGGAGAGAGCCAGGGTGAGCTGTCGGGCATGCTTGAAAACCTGGGGGTATGTTTTCCAGGCAATTCTTTTCTTGTAAGCGTGATGGAGATCGATAATATATATCAGATGAGAAAAAATCAGGAGGATATCTCCCTGCACAAATTCTGCATAAAGAATATGGCGGAGGAGGTGCTGGAAGGAAAGGGCAGAGCGCATCTTATCTTTTCAGAATATGAGGACAGGATGGTCTCCATTTTTAATTATGATGAAGGATTTCCGCTGGAAGAGGAGGTGTTTCCGGCCTGGGAGAAGCTTCTGGTCCTGCTGGAAGAATTCTTTTCTTTTACAGTCACCATCGGGATGGGATGCACGAAAAAGGGCGGCGGACAGATTGCGCAGGCATACCAGGATGCAAGAAAAGCCCTTGGGGAGAAGTTTCTTCTGGGAACAGGGCGCAGTATCCTTTATGATAAAGAGAGAGGAAAGAGGACGTCAGCGGACTATTACAGGGCGGAATTAAATGACAGGCTGCTCCATGCACTCAGAAAACAGGATAAAGCAGAGGTCTGCACTGTCCTTGGGGAGATGGCGGCCACTGTCAAGGAAAGGCATCTGGCCCAGGATTACGCCTGCATGGCTATGAGCGGCATGATGTCTATCTGCCTGTCATATATCCTGGAAATGAACGGAAATATAGAAGAAATCTATGGAAAGGGTTTCCAGCCTTATACTAACCTGTATAACCAGCCGTCTCTGGATGAAGGGATAGCCTTTTTAAAAGAAAGCTTGGAAAAGGCGATGGATGCATTTAAAAATACATATTCCAGGAGGGGGATAGAGATCTCCGGACAGGTGGAAGAATATATACAGGAGCATTTTTCAGATCCGGAGCTGACTGTGGAGGATGTAGCCGCGGGGGTCTATCTGGACAGCAGTTATATCCGGAGGGTCGTATCCCGCCAGCTGGGGTGCACTGTATCAGATCTCATCTTAAGGGTACGCATGAATGAGGCCAAAAAGCTGTTAGATAAAGGAGATGTGACAGTATCTCAGGCAGCTGAGCTTGTAGGGTTCGGGGAACCGGGGTATTTCAGCAAATGCTTCAAAAAGAGTTTCGGAGTCTCGCCCAAGGCTTATCGGGAAAAATGAATTTCTATCTTTCTGTGGTGGATGCCCAGCTCAAATCTGAGTCAGATAATCCATCTATAGGACTAATTCTATGCAGGAAATACCTGGATAATGTAGAATAAAAATTATAGAAACCGTCTGCAAAATTCCTGTTTAATGGAGTAACAGGACGCTTTGCGCGGAAGGAAGTGAGCCGTCAGGAAGGGGAGCGGTGGGGTTCGTTGTTCTGTCCGACCGCTGCGGAGTGAAAATCTAAGGCTCCGTGCCCCGCTCGAACCGCAAAAAGCGGCCGGAAACTCGGTGCGTTTGCCGATGCAACCGCCCCTCAGACAGCTCCGGCCTCGAGTGCAAGCACTCGTTTTTGCTGACCGCGGAACACGGAGCCTAAGATTTTCATCTTCCTCACTATAGTCCGCCACAACGAACCCCACCGTTCCCCTTCCTGACGGCGCCAAGTTTACCGGCACAAAGCTGGCTGTTATAAACAGGCTTGGGTTGGGGCGGAAAACTACTATGTATACATATGGAACCTTAGATTTTCAGGACGCAGCGGTTCGGACAGAACCCCGAAACCACACACCCGCCGCCCGCCCCTCCCACTGATTCACTGCCTACAATGCAAAGCGTCCCCACGCCTCTAATCAGCTAAACAGCAATTTCCTTCAAAATCATTTATAATCCAAATTCTTTAAACAGCTTCTCCTGCCATTCTCTGTCACTTGCCGCCCTGACAATATCTTCGGTTCTGCTTTGACTGGCAAGAAGCCTGATTAAATGGTTCACCCGCTCTAAAGTATACGCTTCGCCCTCTTTTCTGCCCTCTTCCCTGCTTTCTTCCTTTATCTGTCTCATATGTTTCTCTTCATCATATTCAAAAATACTCACATTCTTTGCCTCCGTTCGGTTATTTCTCAGAAACTCTGCCAAAATATCATCCTCGATACATTCTGTGATCGCCTTCTCCACAGCATCTTCAAGCGGCATTGATTTTGTATATTCTCTTACCTTATCCACATAAATGCTGTAATCCTTCAGCGTTTTGCATTTGCTCATCAGCCTTTCATTATGGCCTCTGTTTATGTTCAGCATTACTGCTTTTAATTCCAAAGATATTTCTCTGTCCTGCACTTCATAAACATCTGAAAGCTTAATAATCTGACGGTCCGGCTGTTCTGACAGTCCATTATAAAAGATCACAAACCCGGGCGCCGGCAGTTTGACCGGCCTGCTCCCATACAAGTTCCTGTCTTTTGTCATATTGGAATACAGGTTTGCTGTATACATCAGAAATCTCAGAGGAAGATTTGGATTGTAGGTGGACTGGTGTTCATAGAGTGCCAGCCTTGAGTCAATTATAAATGACAGATCATTACGCATAGACATATAGATAGCGTTTTCCAGCGTATTAACTTCAAGCTCCTCCGGGTTTTCGTAACTGGTTCCATTCACAGCATTATACAGCTCTAAAAGTTTTCTTTTGCTGCTGAATATCATTTCAAACAGCCGTGATTTGTAAATGCGGTTAATCCCCCCTTTTCCTTTCCCTTTTTCCTTATCTGCATAATACTGCAGATTCCCTGTCACGTTACTTTGCTTTTCCATAGTGTAAGCCTCCTTTTAAATGTGGCAGGCGGCCCATGGAGAAGCATCTGCGTCTTCATCACGGAACCCTCCTGCTTGTTGAATTGGGATTTAAGCATTGAGATTTCCTTTTGATGCCAGACGGCAGAAATGATATCAGATACGGCAAAGCCTGTTTGAAAAAAGCCCTAAGCCGCAGGATAGAAATGGAACTAAATGCTTTACTGATATTTTAACACAGGTGGGGGGAGTGTGCCAGAGAAAATTACTGTTTAGGGGAGTAACAGGACGCTTTGTGTTGATGAGTAGTGAGCCGTCAGACAGGGCTGGGAAGGGATTCAGGGTTCTGTCCGAACCGCTGCGTCCTGAAACTTGATGTTAGAATCTCTAAGGCTGCGTGAAACGCTAGAACCGCAAAAAGCGGCCGGAAACTCGGTGCGTTTGTCGATACAAACGCCCCTCAGACAGCTCCGGCCTCGAGCGCAAGCGCTCGTTTTTGCTGACCGCGTTCCCCGCAGCCTAAGAGTTTCATGTCCTCACTATAGTCCGCCACCCTGAATCCCTTCCCTGCCCTGCCTGACAGCTTCAAGTTTACCGGCACAAAGCTGGCTGTTATAAACAAGCTTGGGTTGGGGTGAAAGACTACTATGTACACGAAAAAGTATAATTGAGATCTTTTCTATGGAATGTCCAGTTTCAAAACCAGATACTCTCAAAATATAGTTCAATCCAGCTGTTGTAAGACCAATCTGGCGTTTACCAGCTATCAATTTAAAGTAATAACTTACTCAATGCTGGTCCAAAACAGAATATCTTATATATTTTAAATACAGACAATAATTGCTTCCACTATGTTCCGGGAAACCAACAAGGTAGTGGCCTCACCCATCCCTCAACCTCATTACGGGAGCCAGTGGTGTTAGAATATAAATAGTACAAGTCAAAATGAGAATTTCTCATTAGAAAAATCATGGTACAATATAGGTACCTCACTGAAGGAGAATCTCATTATGACAAAACACTATGACAAACAATTTAAACTGGATG
>QGGY01000011.1 GCA_003148945.1 Murimonas intestini
GAACTGATGGATGTTATAGGAATGAACAAAGACGGACAGCTCATACTGGGTTACTCAGAAGACCACATTGAGCGTGACGGCGATGCTGAGTGGGAATATGCTTATATCTTCACAAAAGATGGAGCAGATGACAAAGCAGCTGACGAGACTGAAACAGAAACAGAGAAATAATATTTCATACTGAATAATATTAAAAGGCTTCCTGGATTATGGGAGGCCTTTTTTTATTTCTGAAATAATTTTGTCCCAAAAGCTCTCTTTTCATGTATAATTGTGTTACAAATATACTGAAGAAAAAGGGACATGGGGGAAAAGAAATGATACGGATCGCAATCGTGGAGGATGAGGAGACTTATGCTGAACAGCTAAAAGGATTTCTGCATCAGTTTGAAAGAGAAAAGAAGGAAGTTTTTGAGATTTCCTATTTCTCTGATGGTGATGGGATCGTCTATAATTATAAAGCGCAGTATGATATTATTTTGATGGATGTGCAGATGAAATTTATGGATGGCATGTCTGCAGCGGAGGAAATCCGTAAAGTAGATTCAGAAGTGCTCATCATTTTTATCACAAATATGCGGCAATATGCTATCCGCGGTTATGCGGTGGAGGCTCTTGATTACATAGTCAAGCCTATCTCATACTTTGCTTTTTCGGAACGGCTGAACCGTGCTATTGACAAGATACAGCGCAGAATGAGAAAAAACATTCTGGTCAACATCAGGGGAGGAATGCTTCGCATCAGTGTGACAGATATTTTTTATATTGAAAGCCAGGGCCATACTCTGATATATCATACCAGCCCGGGAGACTATGAAGCCGCCGGCACTATGAAAGAAATTGAGGACAGCCTTGGAAAATACAATTTTGTCCGTGGAAATAAGGGGTATTTGATTAATTTAGCCCATGTAGACAGTGTACAGGATGGCTGTGCAGTGGTACGTGGTGAGAAACTGCTGCTGAGCCGGTCCAGAAAAGCACTTTTTATGGAGGCCCTGACCAATTACTGGAGCGAGGTGAGATGATGAACAATGCTTTGCCGGATATTCCGCGCTTTTTTACGGCTCTTGCCGAGACTGCGGCATGTATGGTCTTTATATTAAATTTGAAACCGCGGCTCGATAAATTAAAGCTGGCGGGTATTACTGTATTGATGCTGGTATGGCAGTCACTTTTTCTGATCATTACAAGGAATATCCAGCTGTGGCTTTGGGTGCCCTGCATGCTGGCAGCTATAGTCTGGATGATTATTTATCTCCGGATCTGTATCAGAGGAAGCTGGTACGATGCGGCCTATTGCGGACTTCAGGCCTTTATCATTGCCGAGTTTGCAGCTTCACTGGAATGGCAGTGCTATTGTTACTTTTTATATGACAATACTTCAGTGTTGATAGAATACCTTGTGCTGCTGGCAGTGTACGGGGTAATTTATCTGACAGCCTGGAGACTCTGGAGCCTTCCCAAAAATCCGGACAGGATATTGAATATAAAGCCCGGAGAATTACTGGCGGCTGCGCTTATTGCCGGAGCTATATTTGCGGTCAGCAATATTAATTATCTTCCTGTAACTACATTGTTTTCCAGCTCAGATGGGCCGGCTGTCGCCAGTATCAGGACTATTGTGGGCTTTGCAGGCGTGGCAATGGTATATGCCAATTATGTACAGAGATGTGAGATGCGGGCGCGCCAGGAGCTGGAGGTGATGCAGAATATAGTGCAGAATCAGTATCTCCAGTATCAGCAGTCGAAGGAGAGTATTGACATGATCAATTACAAGTACCACGATCTGAAACATCAGATTGGGGTGCTGCGGGCGGAGGAGGATGTGGACAAGAGGAATGCTTTTCTTAACCAAATGGAGGAGGAGATCCGCCAGTATGAAATGCAGAATAAGACAGGTCATAAGGTAGTTGATACGATATTGACAAGCAAAAGTGTTACCTGTGAAAAGTATGGAATTACTATGAACTGTGTGGCGGACGGGACTTTGCTGAATTTTATGGACACTATGGATATTTGCAGTATTCTGGGCAATGCACTTGACAATGCTATTGAATATGAAAAGAAGGTGGACGATCCGGAGAAAAGACTGATCCATGTGGCAATCTTTTCTCAGAAGGATTTTGTTATTCTGCGGTTTGAGAATTATTTTGAAGGGAAACTGGATATGAGAGATGGAGTGCCGGTTACAACCAAAACAAAAAAGAGAGAATTTCATGGTTTCGGTATTCGAAGTATTAAATATGCGGTCAGTAAATATGAGGGGGCGGTCAGCATCAGCCAGAAGGATAACTGGTTTGAATTAAAGATACTGATTCCCAGAGCAGATAAGAATTAAAATTGTAACTATTCAGGAATACACACCCTGACAGGGTGGCTGGACATCAGCGTATCTCTGTCAGGGTGTTTTTTGTTGTGCATAATGCATAAAAAAGGAATTAAATAATTATTAAAAAACACAATATAGTCTGCAGTTTGTGAAAAAAATGTGCAGTTTATGTAAATAACGGCACGGCTGTAAGTTGAGTGATATATTAATCACAACAAAAATGAAAACCTGAAAAGGTAGTAAAAAGGAGGAAAATTACATGAAAAAGTGTAACTTGAGGAGAAAAGTTTCAAGTATGGCGGTGTCGGCAGCAATGGTACTGTCACTGATTGGAACAAGTTCCGTAACAGCTCTGGCAGAGGGTACTATGACTGCGGATGACTGTTATGCAGAAGGTTACGATGTGAATGTTCAGCTGGAGGCAGAAGGGGCTGTTCTTTTGAAAAATAAGGAGAACTGCCTGCCTCTGGCAGAGGGGACTAAGGTGACGGTCCTGGGCGCAATGTCTTACAATTATGTGGAAGGCGGCACAGGATCTGCGGGCGGCAAAGACGATGAGAATACGGTTATGATGAATGACGCTTTTGCTGAGGCCGGGCTTGATGTCAATGCGGACGGCTGGAGCTGGCTGGAGGATCAGTGCGGAGGAACAAGAAATGATGCTGCCTCTGATCCGGGAGGAGCCGGCGCAGGAGGAGATGATATGTTCGGGTCTTCGGCAGGAGACTGGACAAGTTACAGCACCATACATGAATTTAGCGCTGATGTGTATGAGGATGGAAAAGACGCACTTACAGCTGATGGATATACGGATTATGCAATTGTAACATTTTCGCGTTCCGGGGCGGAGGGGGCCTCTCCTTCCATGGATTATGACGGAGACGGAAGCACTTTGACAGGATCTACATATCTGGAACTGAGTCAGGAAGAAAAGGATCTGCTCTCCT
The DNA here is from genome assembly GCA_003148945.1 of Murimonas intestini. Taxonomy (GTDB): domain Bacteria; phylum Bacillota; class Clostridia; order Lachnospirales; family Lachnospiraceae; genus Murimonas; species Murimonas intestini. Next base: position 3,277 of record QGGY01000011.1, read on the forward strand.
TCTGCAAAGAGAATTACGGACATACCATTGTGCTTGTAAACTCCGCCACGGCTATGGAATTAGGGTTTGTGGATTCAGAAGACTATAACGTAGATGCCTGCCTGTGGATCGGACATCCCGGTGAAGCCGGTGTGGTAGGTGTGGGAACTATCCTGACAGGGCGGACCAACCCTTCCGGACGTCTTGTTGACACTTATGCATATGATATGACAACCAATCCGACATATTACAATACAGATGATAACCGTTACGCAAATGCGGATAACCAGACTTTCTACCAGTATGAGGAAGGTATCTACGTGGGTTACCGTTACTATGAAACAGCAGATGCTGTCGGCTATTTTGACGCAGACGAGTTCACGGGCCATGAGTTTAAGAACGGCACGGCTGCAGGATATGAGCAGGTAGTCCAGTATCCATTTGGTTATGGTCTTTCCTATACCGAATTTACTGAAGAGATCACAGATTCTCAGATCAGTCTGAAAGCCCATGAAACAAACAGTGTTACAGTTAAGGTTACTAATACTGGAGATGTGGCAGGCAAGAATGTGGTAGAGCTTTATATGGAAGCTCCTTACCAGACAGACACTGAAAATTTCGGTATCAAAGGAGTGGGACTGGAAAAATCCAAGGTTGTCCTCGTGGGATTTGACAAGACGGATATACTTGAACCAGGCGCTTCCCAGGAAGTGACCATTGAATTTGATACAGATAATCTGGCTTCCTTTGATAATTTCGGCCAGGGCTGCTACGTGCTGGAAAAAGGTGATTACAAATTTAATGTCCAGAAGGATGCCCACCAGTGGGGAGAAGAAGGCAGCGAAAATGCCCCAAGCGCAACTGTAGAAGCGGCTTTGGCCGCGTCTATCATCTATGATGAGAGCGGTGACGTGGCTGAGGCAGAATATGCAGGAGCAAGAGCCTCTGATGTGTCTGTAGCAAAGAACGCCATGGACGATGTAACTGCTGGCGATGGAAATATGCTGGACGGTTATCTGTCAAGAAATGATATCGCAGGCGGTATGGCAGAGATCATGAAGCATACATCTAATGAAGAGCCAAATGAGACAGTATCAGACGGTATAGCAGCGGTACTGGCTCTTACAGGAACAGACAGCTATGATTATACATTTGAAACATATAAAAAAGGTGAAAAAACTTCTATTACAGAAACTCTGTATGCGCATGGAAATAATATGATGCCGTTCTCAGAGAGTACACCGGACGGACAGGATGCAGCTGCAGTGGAAGATCCTCTGTGGGACCAGACATACTATGTGATCGAAGGCGAGACGACTGAGAGCGGGCTGCCTGTAGTGACAGCGGAAGAACCAGCAGACGGCAGCTACCATAAACTGACTTGTGCAGATATGGTAAATGTACCTATTGATACAGAAGAAGGACTGGCTATCTGGGATATGCTGGCATCTGAGACTTCTATGGCGGAAGCTATTGAGGTTCAGGGAAATGCAGGATGGAAAGTAGCAGCTGTAAACAGTGTGGATAAGAAGGAAGAAATCGCAGTTGACGGACCTGGAGAACCTGGAAATGGACAGTACAGCGGCGGTACCTGGTTTACATGTGCAGTTACAATCGCTTCTACATGGAACAGGGATCTGGCAAACAGCCAGGGAGTCTCCTATGGAAACCAGTGTGTACTTTACGGCATAGGCTGTGCTTATGCACCGGCTATGAATATGCACCGTTCTCCTTTCGGCGGACGTAACTTTGAATACTACTCTGAGGACGGACTGCTCTCCGGACAGATTGGGGGCAGCGCTGTAGCAGGTATCATGTCTACAGGCACTAATGTATTTATAAAACACTGTTCACTGAATGACGGCGATACAAACCGCGGAGGAAATACCACCTGGGCAAATGAACAGGCTATCCGTGAAATCTATATGGTACCTTATGAGATCAGCATTAAAGAATATGGCGCAGACGGTGTGATGGGTTCTCTGAACCGCATAGGTATGAGCTGGTTCCACTACGGAATGTACAAGACTATGATGAGAGACGAATGGGGCTGGCATGGAATGCTGATCACAGACGGGGACGGCGCTGCAGGCGATGTGTACAACAGTCCTCAGGCAATGCTTTGCATAGAGGGAAGCATGCTCAGTATCAGCAATTATATTAATTCATCAGCAACCGTGGAAGCTTACGGAGATCCTACAGAATTTGTATATGCACGCTATATGCTCCACAATGTAATGCGTGACGCACTTTATCAGTACTGCGGATCTTCAGACGCATCTGAGGCTGAATAGGACAAAGAGTAAGCAATTATAACTGCGGCTGACCGCTGCCTCATGGCTGGCAGCGGGGCAGCTGCACTTTAAGGAAGGAGAGGAGAACTCTATGAACAGGAAAAAAATGTTGGCACTGCTTATGTGTGCCAGTCTGACAGCAGGTATGTCCCTGACAGTTTACGCGGAGGAAAGCACGGAGGCCGCGTCAGAAGCAATAACGGAAGACGCCGCAGAAACGGCTGCCCAGACAGAAGCAGATGGGGAAGATTTACAGGATCAGTTATCAGCCCCAACAGATTTTGTGATGGATCCAAATACAGGAGAATATTCCTTTACAGCAACAGACGATAGAACTGGGTATTATTTTGTACGCTTTTACGCTCTGGATGAGAAAGGAAATGAAGAAGGCGAATACATTACCAGTTCGAAACGCATCAAAGGAGGAACAACGGGGACGATCACGGGAACTCTTGATCTTTCGGAAGCGGCCTGGGGAAGTTATCATGTTAACCTCACAGCCTTTGCACCTGCCGGAACAGATATTAAAAATCCTGATCCAGTGAAGCTGACAGTGCAGTATGGGGTGGGACAGACTCTGGAACGTCCGGAAATGCTGGTGATGACAAGCGGAAACCAGGCAGAACTGGTGGTGGACTGGTGGACGCTGTGTGACTATGCTTTTACCCAGTATATGCCCAGCATGGAATTCACTTTTTACTCAGATGCAGAGTGCACCCAGGAGGTTTTAACAGATGTAGTGGATTTGGAGCCGCTGATGGATACTCTCAGGAAGAACCCTCCGGGTGTCATCTATATATGGGGATGGAGTACTTCAGAGGGGCCTCATTTCTATACTGCAGTAAATCCGGAGGCAGATGGTGACAGTGCTTTTGGGGCAAGTGAAAAGACCTTTGCATTTAAAAATGATATCTATACATATGAACTGGAAGCCGGAACTTACTATGTGACGGCGCAGGCACTGACAAAGGATGAGTTTACCCTGGATTCAAAGGTGAGCACGCCGGTGGAGATTACCCTGACAGATGAAGAGCCTGCGGAAGAATTTGAATATGTGACTACTGAACTGTGGCAGGATCCTCAGCTTAAGGACATGCCTGGAGCAAACCCGGGACAGCAGCCTGACAGGATCGACACAAGCGCAGAGCAGGGTATTTCGGGAAAGTTGATCGATTGATCAAAGACCAAAAAAAGATGAACAGGTGAAGATTATGTTAAACAAATTTTTTCATTACAAAGACAGAGGAGGCACTCTGAAAGGAGAGATCGCTGCAGGACTGGGAATGTTTTTCCTGGCGGTCTGCGGGCTTTTCATCAACATGCAGTTAATTGCCAAGCTGAGTATCTCAGGCGCCTATACAGCGGCAAATACACAGCAGATTGCAGTAAACGGCGAGTACTATGCACAGACCTGGTTTTTATCTATGATCATTGCTTTTATAGGCAGTCTTCTCATTGGCCTGGTAGCCAGGCTTCCACTGATACAGGTGTCAGGCCTGGGGATATCCACAGTTCTGGTGTCCATGATCGGCATTGAGACTGGGCTCAGCTACTATAATCTGCTGTTCGTGTGTTTCGTCAGTTCAATCGTGTATACAGTACTTGTGATCACACCGGGAGTAAAACAGTTTATTTTCAGGGCTCTTCCTGAACCTGTACGAAAAGCGCTTCCGGCTGCGGCAGGACTTCTTATGTCATGGATTGCCATTCAGCTGACAGGTATTATAAACCTTGGAACCAGTAATATCAGCATTTACGGAGCAGGGAGCAATGGACTGCTGGACAATGAGAATGTACTGTTATCCGGAGGTGTCGCTCTTAGCAGGTACTCTTATTCCTCCGATAAATACCATCCTCTGCTTCTGATCGGGGCGATCGCGGTGATTTTTACCGTGGTCCTGTTCCTGGCGGTGCGCCAGCGTGTAAAACGCCCTTATTTCATCTCTTTTATGGGCGGCACATTTTTCTTTCTGGCTGTAAGCATTGCTGTAGTATGTTTTGACTGGAATACAAAGAAGTTTACTCTTGATTCTCTGTGGGGCCGTCTGTGGATGGTGGGGAGTGAAGATGCCATGCAGACACACCTTTCTGCTATGTTCAGAAGCTTTTCTTTTACAAGGGTGCTTACGAAGGGGTCTGACTTCAGTGCATATACCCAGGCTGGCGGTAATGTGGTCCTGCTTTTTGCTGTGGGGATACTCACGTTTCTGCTCTTAAATATGTATGAATCTCAGGCGGTGCTACAGACAGTATCAAAGGAAACAAAAATATTCGATTCAGGGGAACAAAAAGGGGTGCAAAAAGCGCTTTTCTGCAATGCGCTTATTAATATCGCAGCGCCACTGATAGGTGCAGCGCCGGCCAGTATTGGAAAGGAGTCGGTAGCGGCCGTAAAGGACGGTGCAAAATCAGGCCTGGCCTCTGTGGTGGCCTCTATTGGATTTTTGATCTCCATATTTGTATGGATTGTCCCGTTTATCTTTGCAACAGCTTTTTCTTACAATATAAGCTTTAACTTGTATGGTCATTACGGTACGGTAATGCAGCTGATGGCAGAGACGGGATTTGTGGTAGCAGATATAATGATGGTCCTGGTGGGGCTGTCCATGGCAGCAGGCTGTATGGATATCAGCTGGAAGAGTATCGAAGAGACAGCGCCGTTTGCTATGACAGTGGCAGGCACTTTCCTGCTGTCGAATCTGGCAGCCGGAGCGGCCCTGGGAACTATTGTTTATGTACTTGTAACTCTAACTGCCAGAAAAAATGAGAAGGAAAGCCGGGGGCTGATAGCTCGTATTGGAGTGCCTCAGCTGGTATGGTGCGCTGTATCTGCAGCCCTGCTCATTATGATGGCATTGTAGCAGCGATCAGGAAAAATAACGGAGTGAATGTATGAGTTGTTCAAAAAAGACTAAACAGATGTTAAAGGTATTAACGATCGAAGAAAAGGCCGCTCTGCTCAGCGGGAAGACTGTCTGGGAGACAAGGGATATTCCAAGGCTGCAGATACCCTCCGTTACCTGTTCCGATGGCCCAAATGGGATACGCAGGCAGGTGGGGAAAGGTGATCATCTGGGGCTGAATTCATCCCTGTCAGCCACCTGTTTTCCTACTTCTGCAACAATTGGAAACAGCTGGGATATTAAGCTGGCAGAACAGATCGGTGCAGCGCTGGGAAGTGAGGCAGCGGCTCTGGGAGTAGATATTCTCCTGGGGCCGGGTCTTAATATTAAGAGAAGCCCGCTGTGCGGGAGGAATTTTGAGTATTTTTCGGAAGATCCGTATCTTTCCGGTAAACTGGCAGCCGGTTATGTACGGGGTATCCAGAGCCAGGGAGTGGCTGCCTGTCCAAAACATTTTGCGGTGAACAGCCAGGAAGAGCGCCGGATGTCTATGAATGCGGTGCTGGATGAACGTACCCTCCGGGAGATATACCTCACCGGATTTGAGATTGCGGTAAAAGAAGGCGGGGCGCAGACACTGATGACCAGCTATAATGAAGTTAACGGGGTCTATGCAAACGAGAATAAGCACCTGCTCCAGGATATACTGCGGGACGACTGGGGGTTTGAGGGAATTGTGATCACTGACTGGGGCGGTTCCAATGACCATATAGCGGGAGTGGCTGCCGGTTCCAATCTGGAAATGCCCACACCGGGATTTGACTCAGCTATTTCGCTGGTACAGGCATGGCGTGACGGAAAGATTACGGAGAAAGAGATTGACCGCTGCGTGGAAGGACTGCTGGAAGTGATATTTTCTCTGAAGGATAAAAACAGTCCTGGAACCGCGGAACCGGCTGTCAGCAAAGAAGATGCCCGGGAACATCATAAATTAGCAGAGCGGGCTGCTGCGGAGAGTATTGTACTTCTTAAAAATGAAGACGGGATATTACCTCTGGATCCAAATGCCAGAACTGTTGTTATAGGTGATTTTGCCAGGAAAGCCAGATATCAGGGAGCAGGCTCATCCAACGTAAACAGTATCCGCCAGGAGAATGTGACAGATCTGTTGGAAGAGTACCCGATTCTAATGCTGGGGTATGCTCAGGGGTACCGGCGTAACAGCCCCAGGGATCCGAAACTGGAAGAGGAGGCTCTGGCCATAGCTTCTCAGGCAGATCAGATCCTGTATTTTTCAGGCCTGGATGAGATCATTGAGGCGGAGGGTATGGAGCGGAAGCACATGAAACTGCCGGAAAATCAGATCGCATTGTTAAAGAGGCTGGCAGGACTGGGCAAAAAGGTCATTGCTGTGTTAAATGGAGGTTCATCTATAGAGATGCCCTGGGAAAACTGCTGTGCGGCAATTGTACACGGATATCTGGGAGGCCAGGCGGGGGCCGGAGCTATGCTGAAAGTTCTGACTGGTCAGGTGAATCCCTCCGGTAAGCTGAACGAAACATATCCTGTGTCATATGAAGATACGCCTGCATTTAATTACTATCCGGCAAAATTCAGAGATTCCCAGTACCGGGAGAGCATTTATGTGGGATACCGCTATTATGATACAGCAGACATAAAGGTACAGTATCCATTTGGATATGGGCTGTCTTATACTTCTTTTGAATATTCAGAGCTTACAGTGACTCAAAACGAGGCGGCATTTATCCTGAAAAATACCGGAGAACGGGACGGGGCAGAGGTCGCGCAGCTTTATGTGGGCTGCCGGGACGGCAAAGTATTCCGCCCGGTCAGGGAATTAAAAGGATTTACAAAGGTATTTTTGAAAGCAGGAGAAGAGAAGAAGGTGTCGGTCCCTCTTGATGAAAAGGCATTTCGGTATTGGGATGTAAAAACCGGCCGGTGGGAAGTGGAAGAAGGAGAATACCAGATCATGATTGGGGCCAGCAGCAGGGATATCCGGCTGACAGCTGCTCTGAGTGTGAAAGGAACTACGGATATTATCCCTTACAGCAGGAGTATGATGGAGTCTTATTATACAGGAAAAATCAGAAAAGTACCGGATGCACAATTTGCAGCTCTTATGGGAGGGAAGATTCCGCAGGAAAGAACAACAGAAGAACTGACTGTAAATGATGCTCTCTGTCAGATGGAAAAGGCCAAAAGTCCGCTGGCCAGACTGATATACCGGATATTGACAAATATCAAGGACAGAAGTGAGGAAAAAGGAAAGCCTGATTTAAATGTCTTGTTTATATATAATATACCATTTCGGGGAATTGCCAAAATGACTAACGGAATAGTAAGTATGAAGATGGCAGAGGGGATGGTCACTGTAGTAAATGGACACTTCTTTAAAGGAATGGGTCATATTATCAGAGGTTTCTTTGAAAACAGGAAGGCAAACAGACAGTTCGCCAGAAAATTATCTGAAGGAGAAATAAAACATTGAAAAACGAGGTAACAATATGGATAAAATAAAATCACTGTGGGCTGACTTTACAAAGAGACATCCGGCACTGTCCCAATTTCTTATTTTTTTTATAGTAAGCAATGGAGTAACTGTCCTGCAGATGATTTTGATGCCTGTTATGAAAGCCGGATTAGATAAAACAACACTTGTGGATACTGGATTTCAGGTACTGCGCTGCGGCGCTGTAGGCGGGGAACCTTACTACGTCTTTAACTATGCGGCAGGCGCCATATCAGCGGGGGGAGGAGGCGGACTTGCGTACTTCCTGGCGGTGGAGATCACCATGGCGGTTGCGCAGGTGATCAACTTCTTCCTTCAGAGAAAGGTGACCTTCAAGTCCAACAGTTCCATTGCAAAAGCTGCCATGTGGTATGTGCTTGCCTATATTGTCATATCGATCGGAGCTGCGGCGCTGCAGGGATTTTATAAAGATCCTATCTACCAATTCTGCCAGAATTTGCTGGGGTCTGCGGGTGTGACTGTGGCGGACGTGATCACAATGATCATCAACTGTGCTATTTCATTCTGGGTATTCTTCCCGATTTTTAAGGTGATCTTTAAACAAGAACAAGAACCGGAAGCGGCAGTATAAGAACCTTTAAGAACATTTGAGAAATCAAGTGTTCTTTTTTTGCGCTGATTTACAGAGCCGGAACAAAGGCAGGAAATTTACTGAACTGTGATTGGAATCACAGATTAATGTATTACCTGTGAGATACAATAAAAATAAAATAATTTTTATGAAAAGGAGGTATCAGATGAAGGTATTGAATTTTGGTTCTTTAAATATAGACAATGTCTATTCCGTGGATCATATCGTGCAGGGGGGAGAGACGATCCTCTCTTTTAAAGAAGAAACATTCTGCGGCGGAAAGGGATTGAATCAGTCAATTGCCCTGGCCAGGGCAGGGATACCAGTATACCATGCGGGGCTGATTGGGGAGGAAGGGCAGTTTCTTCTGGAGACCTGCCTGAAGTATGGGGTAGATACCACCTATATAAAGAAGCTCCCTGAAAAGGGCGGACACACAGTGATCCAGGTAGATAAAAACGGCCAGAACAGCATTATCCTCTATGGAGGCACTAACCAGATGCAGACAAGAGAATATATCGATGAGGTGCTGGAGCATTTTGGTGCAGGTGATTTCCTGATGCTGCAGAATGAGATCAATCTTTTAGACTATATTATTGACAGGGCATTTGAGAGAGGTATGAAGATCGTATTAAACCCTTCGCCATTTGATGACAAGCTCAAGGTCTGCGACCTGACAAAAATATACCTGTTTATGCTGAATGAAATTGAGGGTGAGCAGTTTACCGGATATACAGAGCCTGATAAGATCCTGGACAGCCTTGCAGAAAAATTTCCATCTGCCAGGTTTGTGCTGACTCTGGGGAGCAGAGGGTCCGTGTATTTTGACGGAAAAGAGAAAACATATCAGAAGATATTCCGGGTACAGGCGGTGGACACAACAGCTGCCGGGGATACATTCACTGGCTTTTTTATGGCTTCTTTAATAGAGGGGAAAAGTATTGCGGAGGCATTGAAGGCGGCGTCCAAGGCGTCATCTATAGCTGTATCACGTCCCGGGGCGGCAGGATCTATCCCGTCAGCATCTGAGGTTCTGGAAAGCCTGATGTGAAGTAAAAAGGCAAAAATAAAATATAGGTGACTTATATCACAGACAATAAACGGCAAAAGAAGGATAATGACAGTACTTAATGAGTATGCGGGAAGTGATTTACAGTTAATTTGCTGCAGCACAACAAGAGATACACTTAAAAATGAAAGGAGAAAGATTCATGAAGAAAAAAGTTTTGTCACTAGTATTAACGGCAGGAATGGTAGGAAGTCTTTTCGCACCTACGACAGCGTTAGCAGCATTGGAGGATTATGAGATTGTAACTTCGGCAGAGAGCAACAAAGTAATATTAGACTGTGATATGGGGTATCTCGGGGATGACGCGTACTGCATGTTCATTCTGGCACAGGCTGATGCAGCAGGCTGGATCGATTTTCTGGGTGTGACTTCTGTAGGCGGAAATGAGATCTGTGCTACAGGTACGAACGCAATATTAAATCAGCTGGATGCAATTGAAAGAACGGATATACCGGTTTATATCGGCACAGACATACCTGTTATGGGATTCCGCGATCTGCCGTCAGACCAGCCGGTGACCGGAGGATTCCAGTGGACAGGCGGATACCGTGAGCTTGAGCAGTATGTGGAGCCGCAGAATTATCATGAGCTTGGAGACCTTCTGGATGAATCCTGGGGATATTCAAAGTCAGAAGCACAGACAGATATGAATGCAGCAGAGTTTATGATCAAATCAGTAAAAGAGAATCCAGGGGAAGTTACTATCTTCGCTATCGGTTCCTGTACAAATGTTGCTCTTGCCTGCATGATGGATCCTACATTTGCTGAAAATACAGCAGGTATCATCTACATGGGCGGCGCCATCGACGTTCCTGGAAATGCAAATGCATGCGGTGAATTTAACTGGTTCTATGATCCGGAGTCAGTACAGATCTGTCTGAATAATGATTTCCCGTATCAGATCGTTGTTCCTCACGACATTGCATCTAAAGTGCCTCTTGAAAAAGACGTATTTGATATGATGAAAGACAAGAACAATACAAAGATCACACAGCTGTTCATGGACCGCGTATATCCGGATTATGAAGAGAACCCCACTCAGTCCCATTATTGTTGGGATGCTATCACAGCTGGTATCTTCCTCTGCCCGGACCTGATCACAGAGACAGAGACAAGGGATCTTGCAATTGACTGCAACAGCACCGCTTACAGCTATGCAAATGCTGTGACATGGGAAAGCGGAAACGGGCCTTACAAGTCAAAGAACGTTCAGATCGTATTTAATATTGACAGAGATGCATTCTGGACATTTGTAACTGACCTTTACGGTACACAGTTCTAACAGATACAGGAAGGATGTGCAGCATGAAGAAAAAATTAATCGCCATACTTGCACTTGCGGTCATGGTAATGGGTACAAGCGTCACGGCCGCAGCAGCAGAAACTAAAACAGCAGAAGAGTCGGCAGCAGAAGAAGTGACGGAAGCAGCAGAAGAGACAGAAGAACGTGACTACAATCCTGAAGAAGGAAAAGGATGGCTTACAGCCGAAATCAATGAGGAGCCTGTTGAATTTGAGTATGCCGGCCAGACAAAGGGTATTACAGGGACAACATATACCTTTAAGTCAGAAGATTTTACTATGACAGTTATCTTTAACAAATCACTGGAAGTAGATAAGGAAATGGATAAAAATGCCATCACCCAGATTGAAGTAGTGAGCTCTGACAAAGCTTCTGTAGGATATTATTTTACAAAGAAATCCTCAGGGAAGGATGTTGAGAGTACAGTGACCCTTAAAGAGAAAACAGATGACGGACTGCTCCAGGGTGAATTTACAGTCACTGTTCCTACCGCAGAGAGATATGTGGGGGACAATAAACCGGGCATACTTCCGGAACTTAAGTTTACAAAAGGTGAATTCTGTTTCCATGTAAGTGATAAGAAATAAATTTATATAATTAAAATCAGGAGGACATGTATATGAAAAAAATGTTAGCAGTTACAACAGCACTGGCGCTCACAGCGTCTATGGGAATGACAGCGTTTGCGGCAGAGGCAGAGCTTCCAAGCGCAGATGTGGCAGAAGAGGGATATGACTTTTATAAGGATGCGGTTTCTTACAATGACCTGCGCGAAGATCTTGGCAAGGTGCCGAAACTGGATAAGGAGATCACAATAGGTTTTGCTACAAAGACATTTGAGAATGAGTTCTGGCGCATGGAAAAAGACGGAGCAGAAGCAGCAGGGAAGGCATTCCAGGATGCAGGCTATAAACTGACGATGGATGTGCGCGGCGCTCAGACAGAGACAGACGAAGAAGGACAGCTGACGCTTCTCATGGATATGGTCAACAAAAAATATGATGCGATCCTTGTATCTGGAATCTCAGAAGCAAACCTTGTTCCAGGTATGGAGGCTGCTATCGAGGCGGGCATCGATCTGACAACAGTTATGGATGCATTTACGCCGTATGCTACAACAACTGTAGGCGCATGGCATTATCAGGCAGGAGTACAGGGTGCTGAGTGGATCTACAACAAGATCGGCAAAGAAGGAAAAGTTGCATGTATCACAGGCCTTTCACAGGCAACGGCTGCACAGGCACGTACTAAAGGATTCAACGACTTCTTTGAAGACAAAGATAAAATCGAAGTAGTGGCAGTTCAGAATGGTGACTGGGACCGTCAGAAGGCTTATGACATTACAGAAACACTCCTGCAGCAGTACCCGGATCTGGCAGGTATCTACTGCAACAATGATACAATGGCAATGGGCGCTCTGGAAGCAGTAGTAGCTTCTGACAGCGAGTGCGTGATCGTAGGAACAGATGGAACAAGCGAAGCAACAGAGTCCATCAAAGCCGGTGAGCTGGATGCAACTGTAGACTTCTTCCCGAACAAGATGGCAGAGATCGCTGTTGAGATGCAGATCCGTAAACTGGCAGGCGAAGAATTACCTAAGGTTATCTATGCTCCGCAGAGTATCCGTGACAAAGATAATGTAGATAAGTCCTTTGAAGAAATCTTTGGCTATGACTACAGCCCGGAATTCGAATAATTATTAATGGATAGCGGGGGCGGTAATATGTCCGCCCCCATTTTATTAAGTTTGTTTTCTGAACTTCAAACGGAGGTGTATAAATGGATAAATACATCGAATTTGAGCATATAGTGAAGACCTTTCCGGGTCAGAAAGCTCTGGACGATGTCAGCTTTTCGATCCGAAAGGGAGAGATTCATGCGATCATTGGAGAAAATGGAGCGGGAAAGAGTACGCTCCTGAATATACTGCATGGAGTGTTTCCGGCAACATCCGGTGAGATCCGGATCGGTGGAAAGGCAGCAAAATTTTCAAGCATAGCAGATGCGATTGATTTCGGCATTGCAAAGGTCCATCAGGAGATCGTAAGTATCCCGGATATGACAGTAGCCGAAAATCTCTTTATGGGAAAAGAACCCGGGCGTTTTGGGATTGTCAATAAACAAAAGATGAATGAAGATACAGCAGAGCTTTTAAAACGGCTGAATTGTGATATCAGGCCAAAAGACAGGATGGGTGATCTCTCAGCCGGCCAAAAGCAGATGATTTCTATTGCAAAGGCCCTGGAGGTAAATGCCAGCGTTATCTCTTTTGATGAGCCGACCTCGTCACTCAGTGACAAAGAGGTGGAGACTCTCTTTAAGATCATTAATGATTTGAAGAGTAAAGGAATCACGATTTTATATATCAGCCACAAGATGAATGAAATTTTCCGCATGTGCGACCGTGCAACTGTGCTGCGTGACGGGAAATTTATCAGAACGATCGAGATGGATAAGACAACACGTGACGAAGTGATCCAGGCAATGGTGGGGCGTGATATCTCTCTGTTTGCAAAACGTACAATGCCATGCCAGAAGAAAGGGGATGTTCCGGTCCTTAAGGTGGAAGATATAACTGGAGAGGCATTCAGCAATATCAGCTTTGAACTGTATCCCGGTGAGATACTTGGATTTTTTGGCCTTGTAGGGGCAGGGCGGACTGAGGTCATGCGTGCCGTCTTTGGCGCAGATCCCTACAGCAGCGGGAAGGTGATCTTAAACGGAAAAGAGATCCACTGTAAATCTCCCCACGATGCTATTGAGCAGGGAATCGCATTGATCTCTGAAAACCGCAAGGAAGAAGGAATCATGCCAAATTTTGATAATATGGATAATATAGCTTTGGCAAGCCTTAAAAAATATATGTCGGGAATCGTTATAAATGAGGGTAAAAAGAATAAGAATGCAAAAGAAAAAGGAGCCCTTGTGGGACTAAAGCCAAATGATCCTTCTTTTATGACAGTGAGCCTGTCAGGCGGAAACGCCCAGAAGGTAATTCTGGCCAGATGGATGTCCACAGATGCCTATGTAATGATCTTTGATGAGCCTACTAAAGGGATAGATATAGGAGCTAAGGCGGATATTTATCTTCTGATGGAGAAAATGGCAGCTGAAGGCATTGCGATCATCATGGTTTCATCTGAACTTACAGAAGTTATGGGGATGAGCGACCGTATCCTGGTAATGTGTGATGGCGCGATTACCGGCGAGCTTTCAAAAAATGAATTTTCTGAGGAGAGTATCCTGAGTTATACAGTGGAGGAGGATGTGTCATGAATGCTATTTATAAAAAATACCGTAGAGAATGGAGCGCCCTGATTGCACTGTTTATCACGATTATCCTGTTCAGCGTGCTGGAACATTCTTATTTATCTGCAACCAACATTGCAACGATTGTAACACAGTCCGTCACATACGGACTGATGGGCATCGGTATGACGTGTGTGATCATTACAGGAGGGATCGATCTGTCAGTTGGCTCTTCACTGGCGCTGCTTGCCTGCGTGGGCGCACAGCTTGCAAAAGCCGGTATGCCCATACCTATATGGATCGTTGTGTGTCTTGCGCTTGGATTCCTGATGGGAGTTATCAACGGTGTGCTTGTAGGAGTCATGAAGCTGCAGCCGTTTATCGCGACCATGGGTACCATGCAGATCTACAGAGGTATCGGATACGTGATCACAGGAGGATTCCCTGTGTTGAATGTGCCTCGCAATTACAGAAATGTATTTAATTTTAAGATAACGTCAGTCATTACATTTTCAGTCATAGTATTCTTCCTGTTTGCCATCATCATTACTTTCGTCCTGAAAAAGATGAAAATAGGTACATATGCGTATGCAGTCGGAGGCAATGAGGACGCAGCCAGGCTTTCAGGTGTGCGTGTAGAAAGAACAAAAGCATTGCTGTACGGGATCGGAATGCTGGGGACAACACTGGCGGCGCTGATCATGATCGGCCGTCTGGGCACAGGCGACCCGTCTACCGGCCAGGGGTATGAGATGGATGCCATCGCAGCTGCGGCTATCGGCGGCACATCAATGGCAGGAGGACGAGGAAATATCTTCGGTACTGTGATAGGTGCAGTTCTGTTCTCGGCCCTGAAGGTAGGGCTTGTGGTTATGGGTGTGGATACCTTCTACCAGTACATCGTTACAGGTATTGTAATTGTAATTGCGGCTTATATAGAAATTGTGCAGGGCAATATGCTCTCTAAAAAGAAAGAGAAATAAAAATAATATATAATATATTCATATACAGGGGAGCTGCCGGATCAGGGCGGCTCTTTTGTGCGTGGATGATTAATCAAAGGTAAAAAAGTACTATTTTATTGAATTATTTGAGAACATAGTTTATAATAAAAAATATTAAATGAACACAATAAAAATAAAAAGAACAGTTTGGCAAATCTGATAAATATTGATATTATGCAGCAGAAAATTATGCCGCTGGCAGGAGGAAAGCAGCTGTGAAGAATTTGAAAGTCAGTAGGAAACTTATTATATCTTATGCTTTTATTTTAGCGCTGCTGATCGCCTGTATTGCGGTGAGTGTTGGAAATTTAGTAAGCATAAGGACAAGGGTGGAGGTCTTCTATAATGGTCCCTTCAAAGTGCTCAATGCAGCTAATACTGTGAATTCCAATTTTGAGGCAATGCAGAAATCGGTGTTTCGTGCCATATCCAGTACCGACCAGGAAATCGCAGAACAAGCCCTGGAGAATACTAAGGTATGTGCAAGTAAAATTCAAGAACAGATCCCTGTTATCCAGAAAGATTTTTTAGGAGATCCGGAAATAGTGGAACGGCTCCAGGCGGCGCTGGATGAACTTGCGCCCCAGCGCCAGCATGTCCTGGAACTTGCCATACAGAACCAAAAAGAGGAAGCGGCCGCCTATATGGAAGCCAACAATGTAGTTACCATCCATAAGGCACAGGCAGAACTGGATGAACTCATCAACATAGCAGACGAGAAAGCAGATACACTGATCGTCAATCTGCGTGCTGCCCAGACGAAATTCATTGTTCTGTTGTCTGTATTGGGGGCTGCCAGTGTAGCTGTGAGCGCCATTTTTGGCATTTATATTGCCCGCAGCATTACCAGACCTATCAGGGAGCTGGAGGCTGCATCCAGGCAGATGGCGCAGGGACATTTGAAGGTCCATATTAAATATATGTCAAAGGATGAACTGGGAAGTCTTTCTAACAGTATGCGTGTAATGTCAGATAAGATTTTTTATTATATGGATGCGATTTCCAGGGCCATGCAGCAGCTGGCTGACGGTAATCTGGATATGCCCAGATATGATGCATTTCAGGGGGATTTTCTGCCTGTACAGGAAGCGCTTTTTGTTGTGGTCAATTCCTTAAATGAGACAATATCAGAAATTAATAAGTTCTCTGACCAGGTGGCCAGCGGATCTGATCAGGTGGCCAGCGGCGCGCAGGTGCTTTCTGAAGGTGTAATTTCCCAGGCCAGCTCAGCGGAAGAACTGGCAGCAACAATGTCAGAAATATCCCGGCAGGTGAGTGAAAATGCAGAGAACTCCCAGCTGGTAAAAGTAGCGGCAGGTGAAATGGCTTCAGATCTTATGGCATGTAACGGGCAAATGCAGGAAATGAAGGCTGCTATGGAGGAGATCAATGCATGCTCCACACAGATCAGAGATATCATCAAGATGATCGATGATATTGGATTCCAGACAAATATATTGGCGCTCAACGCAGCTGTGGAGGCAGGACGGGCGGGGGAATCAGGCAGAGGATTTTCAGTTGTGGCCCAGGAAGTGCGTAATTTGGCCGGAAAATCATCAGATGCGTCCAAGAGTACAGAGATATTGATCCAACAGTCCCTTACTGCGGTTGAACGCGGAACGAAATTAGCAGAAAAGACGGCAGCTTCATTAATGAACATTGTGAGCGGCACTGATGAAATGATATCTAAAATAAATCAAATAGCGGAGGCATCGAAAAAACAGGCGGATGCGACAGAGATGGTATCCGCAGGCATTGGACAGATATCGGAGGTAGTACAGACTAACTCCGCTACTGCGGAGGAAGCAGCGGCTGCTTCTGAGGAACTATACGGGCAGTCTCAGCTTTTAAAAAACAGGGTGAGCCGCTTTAAGCTGTCTTCCGCTGAATAACAGCCATAAACAAAAAACTTATTCTGCCATAACCTTTTGCGTATCCGCCATGAGCAGCTGGGGCCTGGTTTTTGCAATGTACACTTCAAGGCTGTTTTTATCAATCAGGGCAGAGGAAACACCCTGCCTGGAAACACAGAATGCTGCAGCGATCATGGCAATCTGTATGGATTTTTCAAGAGTATATCCGTCAAATAAATAGGAAGCAAGCGCTGAAATAAATGCATCAGCGCCTCCTGTGGTATCCACTACGGCTAAGTTAACAGCGGGAAAATATCTGGAAGTATCACGAGTCTTCAGATAGCAGCCCTCATGCCCCAATGTGATGATAACCACAGGAATACCACGGTTAAAGAAGTATTCCGCCTGCTGTTCCACAGAAGAATATTCTGGACAGAGCGTGGAAGCTTCTTTTTTGTTTGGGATCATGATGTCTATAGTTTTATATAGATCCTCAGGCATCTCTTCC
Organism: Murimonas intestini; assembly: GCA_003148945.1. Taxonomy (GTDB): domain Bacteria; phylum Bacillota; class Clostridia; order Lachnospirales; family Lachnospiraceae; genus Murimonas; species Murimonas intestini. The sequence goes on from QGGY01000011.1 coordinate 20,504, forward strand.
AGTACAGATGGCTTGAAAATAGTAGTGACATTGTTTCGTCTGGCAGTCTCGGCCGCCATGATCACTGTTTCCAGCGGTATTTCACTTGATATAAGGCAGAAACATGCATTGCGGAAGAGATACAGGCTGTTCTCAATATCTGCTGAGACAAGGTCATCATTAGCCCCGGGGAGTATGGTTATGGCGCTTTCGCCGTCACTCTCTGTATAGATGTAAGCCTTGCCTGTGCGGCTGTTCTTGTTGCGGTAGATGCCCTGGGTAGAGACATTTTCTTTTTCCAGGGTATTAAGTATAAAGGTGGCTTCGAAATCGTTTCCGATTGCGCCCACAAGACTTACCGTGTGACCTAATTTTGCAATGCCCACTGCCTGGTTAGCGCCTTTTCCTCCGATGGAAGTGGCTGAATTGTGGATCTTTAAGGTATTGCCCAGCTGAGGCAGCATACTGACATTAAATGTGATATCTTTGTGGATACTGCCTACAGAAATAAAGATCTTTTCTTTTAGAAAAGCCGGCTGGCTGATGCTTTGTTCATGGTTGAGGCTGCAGGGAGGAAGAAATAAATACTCAGGCCGGGATGAAGCTGATTTTTCACAGATCTGTATGAGCTGGCGGCATGTATGGCACCCGAATTCATAGAAAGGAATCTGAACGCTGGAAATAGAAGGATGGTATGCATCCTCGTAGCGTCCCCCTTTCAGGCTGATAAGTGAAAAATTGGAAGGTATATCGTAGTGCTGTTTTGCCATTGTCTCATATAAGGCCAGGGAGGCTTCAAAGTGCGTGCTCACTGCGCCTGTGATATTATACTGGATCATCCTCTGCATGAAATCCCCATCCGGCGTGTAAAATATCATCTCATCTGAATAGGGGATCTGGTTATCATACAGGCATTTACGGAAACCTTCCAGAAACGGCTCGGAGCGGATACTGTTTTCTTTCAAAAGACAGGCAATATTTGAATGTTTCTTCTCAATTAATTTCTGTGTTAGTATATATCCCAGCTGCGTAAAGTCGATCAAGAAAGAAGGAGTCTGAAGAGTGCTGTTTAGAAAGCAGAACGGAATCATCTGCCTGGCAAGGTCCTGGCTGAAAACATGACTGTTTGCGGATACAGGCTCCCAAAGAACGCCATCTACCTGATTTTTGCAGAGAACGGTGATATGCTTTGCCTCCAGACTGCTGTCCCCCAGGCTGTCCAGCAATAAAATCCCATAACCGTGTTCCTGGGCTGTCTGTAAAATGCCGCTCAGCATAAGGCTGGATTTTTCGGAAGATCTAAGCAGGACACCCAGTAAAAATTTTTTCGCACCCGGCGCATTTTTGACTGTACCATAGGGGGTAAAATTATATTCCTTAACAATCTGCAGCACCCTTGTACGTGTCTGAGAATTAATATGTTCATCCTTCCCATTTATGATTTTCGAAACAGTAGAAATGGATACACCTGCCAGTTTGGCTATATCTTTTATCGTCATAGTTAAATACCTCATGATAGTTTAGTGTTGGCTGTCAAAGCCAGTAATCCTCTGAAATGGGACGGCCGCATTATTTACTAATATTATGTGACAAAAGATTATGTTTGTCAATAATAATGGGTAAAGTGGTGGCAAAGTGAATGAAAAAAAGCATCTGATACTGGATAAAATGACAAAAACTTCCAGAATACCATTGACAAAGAATGAAAAAGTATAGTATTATATTATAAGAAAACATTTTAAGAAAATAGTTTCTTAATAAATATGCCGATGAAAGGAGAAGGGGGCAGGTGCCGGAGAGGGTATGATCAGCTTTAGATTCTAATTGGGATGACGTAAAAGGTATTATTGTAGTATCGGGAGGGCGACAAATGGAGAAGAGCATATTAAATTCTGATAGCTATTTAAATTGTAAGAAATCTTGGGGGGGGGGGGATTTAAATAATCTAAAATCTTCCACAAAAGAACAAATTAAAAACAAAATAGTGTTATGTAAATTTCAAGATTCTGAAGATATTGACATGGATGAATTTTTCGGCGGAAAAAAGATATGGACTCTGCTGAAGGGGGAAATTCATCTTGTTATGCGTGATGTGGAGGGCAAGACGATCGTTCTGTTAAAGATCACTGCTGAGAATTCAGGTTTCATCCTGCCGAAAGGCTGCCTGGATTCCTTGATCTACAGCATAGAAGCTATATGTGTCGGAAAGACGGAGCTTTGTTATATACCGGACCGTTTAAGCATGCAGATATATGATGAATGCGCAAGTATGAGAAAGTGGCAGTATCACTGCTATATGGAAATGGTCGGCAAGCTGCTGGAGCTGATCAATGACTTGAGTTTCCTTTCTCTGAAAGAAAGATTAAAGAAAAAGCTTTTTGAATACTGTATTTTATATAAGACGGATACGATTCCGGTCACTCATGAACGGCTGGCTGAGGAACTGGCATCTTCCAGAGAAGTAATATCCAGGCTGCTGAAGAAGCTGGAAGAGGAGAAGGTTATAAAGATTAAAAGGAAAAGTATTCAGCTGCTTGACATCAAAAGCACAGACAGTAAATTGAATCCTGCGCTGATGGTGGGATAAAGTGTTTTTGTTCTTTTGAATCATTTTCTTGCGGTCTGTGCAGTACTGCACAGACCTGCTGATGAGTAAAAAACAGCATCAAAATAATCTTAGAAAAATTTGAAGAAATACTTGATTTTTAAGCAGACCGATGCTATAATGATAAAGCTGTTACAGGTTATGACAATTTTTAACGATGCGTGGCTCAGCTTGGTAGAGCGCTGCGTTCGGGACGCAGAGGTCGCAGGTTCAAATCCTGTCGCATCGACTCCTTGGCAGGGGCGCCGGAATCCTTATTTTATGGGATTCCGGTCTTTTTTTATTTCAGCATTCCCTTCTCATAAATACAATGAACTCCCGTATGCTCCATCATACCTCCCAGACATTTCTTATTGCAGCGGATACATCGCCGGATCTTCTCGGGATGATTTTCTATAACCTTCTGAGGCCAGTCAGGATCAGCGATCAGCTGCCTGCTCATGGCGGCGCAGTCGATGCGGCCGGAAGAGAGCTGCTGTTCTATAAAATCAGGGGAAGTTAATCCTCCCACGCCGCAAATTGGCAGTTTTGTGTATTTCTTTACCATATCACAATAACCCAGGAAACAGCCTTCTCCTCCAAAGACAGGATGGGAGGCAGGGGGTATGGTATCTGATAAGTCAGAGTGGTTTGCCAGAGTCACGTGAAAGCTGGTGACACCCGCTTCCTCCAGCATGGGAACAAATTCCTCCAGTTCTTCGGGGAGAACGCCTGCATTGCCATAATCAGGATTTTTCTGTCTGATAACCAGCTTATAATCAATTGGAATATCCGGTAAATTCTTTCTCACCTCACGTACTGCCTCCACTGCAAAGCGGGCACGGTTCTGTATGGTTCCGCCATATTTATCAGCCCGGTGGTTAAAGACGGTTGAACTAAAACTGCCGCACATTCTGTCACCGTGAATCTGGACCATATCGAATCCCAGAGTTTGTGCCTGGACAGCAGCTTTTCCAAATGATGTGATTATCTTTTGTATCTTTTTTTCAGGCATTTCCGATATATATGGGCCTACCTCCTTGTTGAGCAAGGGACGGAGCTGTTCCATGCTGATTTTCTTGCTCAGCACTCCGGGGATGTATTTGATCATTGAACGGAAATTGGAATCGGATTGGTGTAATTGTGCACAGGCAAGACAATCTCCCTGATGGATAGTTTCTGTCAGAGTCCGGTAATATTCCTGTCCTTTGCCTGTGAAAAGGTTCTGGCCAAAGCCGCCCCTCCCCACCGGCACATCACCGATAATGATCATTGCACATCCTCCACAGGCGATCTTCTGAAGCTTTTTTAAGTATTCATCTTTTTTTAAGCCCATAGTAGTGGGGGCAAAAATGATCCTGTTTTTTAATTGTATTCCGCCATAATCCACCGGGCTTGAAATTTTATCATTCATCTTTAACATCCTTCTTTCCCATAGCAGCTTTTTGAAGCAGCTCAAACAACTGTCTGCATTCTGCATCAGTTAAAGCCTTAAGCTTTTCTTTGTCCCAATCAAAAAATACCTGATGGCTGACCTGGAATGCCTGCTGGCCTTTTTCAGTCAGATTTAAGTGGTAGATCCGCCCGCATTTATCTTTTGTCATAAATCCTTCATTTACCATCTTCGTTACACTTCTCTGAGAATGCCCCCAGTCCATCTGCAATGCCTTTGTGAGTTCAGACGGCGTACAGCCGGGATGATTTCCGACATAAATGAGAAAAAACACTGAGCCAAAATTGATCCCCAGTTTTTGCAGTTTATCACTTGTATAACCAACAAATTCCTTGTGAAATACAGAAGAGTAATAAGCTAAAGTCTGAAACATTTTAATCCCTCCTTCTTGACAAAGTCAAGTATATGACTGCTACTTGACTTTGTCAAGAAGAAAATTATGTTTTTCGTATAAGACAAAGTATATATGACAGAACCAGCCCCCTGAAATCATTGAGCTGCGAAGGGTTCAGGGAGCTGGGGTCAGATAAGGTTATATAGCTGCAGGAGGGGCGGTGGATTCACGGAGGATAACTTCTGAAGGAAAACGCAGTACAGTGCCGGATACCGGATTTTCTGCATTGTCCAAAGATTCAATTAAAAGCTTCATGGCCCGCCTCCCCATTTCACGTATGGGCTGCTTAACAGTGGTCAGCATGGGGTTCATGATAGTGGCGATCGGAAGGTCATCAAAACCGGTCAGGGAGATGTCTTCAGGAATACGCAGGCCCAGCTGACGGATTTTCTGGTATGCGATGCCGGCGGAAAAATCATTGCAGCAGCAGAGAGCCGTAGGCCTGTTCTCTGAAAGAATTAAATTCTCCACAGATACAGAGATATCCTCTTTATGGTATCCGTGAAGCACATGGTCTTCGGCGAAAGAAAGATGAAAGTCAGAACATGCTTTGCAGAACCCCGCATAACGTTCTTCCAGGACGGTTGTGTTTGGCAGCGTCGATAAATATGCCAGGTTCCGGTGTCCCAGTTGGATCAGATGCTTTGTGATATTATAAATCCCAAGCTGATTTTCTGTGTCCAGGTAATAGAGCGGAGCGATGCCGCAGAGTTCAGACTGGATGGAAACCAGGCTCATGCTCATAGCAAGCTGACGGATAGAAGCAGCATTTTTGATACTGGAACTGACGATAATGGCGCCGGAGGCCCGCTGCTGGATCATCTCTTCGATATAGAACTGCTCACGTCCGGGATTTTGGATTAAACAGATCAGAGGGAAATAGCCCTGGCTGATGGCCACCTCTTCGGCACCTCTTATTATTTCTGAAAAATATTGATTTGTGATTTCTCCCACAAAAATGGCAATAGTCCTGGTGGAACCGGTACCAAGGTTTCTTGCCATAGAATTGGGGACAAAATGCTGTTCATCTATAATATCCATAATACGCTTACGTTTGGCTTCATTTACATTAGGATTGTTGTTGAGCACCCGTGAAACTGTACTTCTGGAGACATTTGCAAGTCTGGCAATGTCATCAATTGTTAATTTCTTTTTGATAGTGTTCATGTAAACTCCCCGTTTTTCATTTTATTTATAAAAGGACTGATGGTTTGCTATTGTTATTATAGTGTGTTTCGGATGGGATTTCAATAAAAATAGTAGAGGCATTTGTGAGTTGTTATTCAAGAGCTGAACGCGGTTCCAAAAAATGGAATTTCCAAATGAAATAAAAAGGACGAAATGTACAAAAATAAAGGATGAAAATAGTGAATAATAGAGAAAAAGTCAAATATATTGAAATAACAATTGACAAATAGCAGGTAAAAGTGTAAATATAGAATTGAAAGCGGTACCAAAAATATTTCATAAAGGAGAGGGTAAGAAAAAGAAGAGCGTGTTAAGCAATTGGGTGCAGGAAAAACAGATGATGAAAGGAGATTGTAAATGAAGAAAAGAATTTTTGCGGCTTTATTAAGTGGAATCATGGTAATGGGGATGAGTGGATCTTCTATGACAGCCCTGGCGGAGGAAAATAATAGTGAGCAGGTTGTCTTACGCTGGTTTACAAAGGTAGAGAATGATGCAGAAGCAGGCCAGTGGAAAGAACTGGCTGATGATGTGACAGACCTTTATCCTAATATTAAAGTAGAGTTTGAATATACTGACTGGAATGGCTACTGGACGAAACTGCCGGTAGATCTGGCAAGCGGAGATGCACCGGATATTGTATATATGCATGCTATGCGTGCGAAAGATTATCTGGGGGACAGTTTCCTGAATCTGCAGCCGTATATTGAGGCGGATCAAGACATTGACATAGATGATTTTTACGGCGGAATACTGGATGCTTACCGTGTGAACGGTGATGTATATGGACTGCCTTATGATTTTGGCCCGTACATTATTTATTATAATAAGGATCTATTTGACAAGCACGGGGTAGAATATCCTACCAGCAGTATGACCTGGGATGAATTTCTGGAAAAGTGCAGGGCGCTGACTGGTGATGGTGACTACGGTTTTGCAACGCTGCCTAATATTGATAATCTGTATCCCCAGCTCTTATGTGAAGGTGCTGAAATAACTGATGCCGATGGGAACTTAAATATTGATACAGAAGCGGCAGCAGATGCTATTCAGAAAATCAGTGATCTTATCAATGTGGAAAAGGTAGCAGCGCCAATCACAGACAGCGGTAATACTGTCTGGCATCTGGAAGCGTTTCAGGCAGGAAATATCGGTATGGTTATAGATGGACCCTGGACTGTTACAAGGGTAAAGGAATACTGCGATTTTAATGCAGGTGTCTGTACAATGTATAAGTCAGAAAAACAAATGACGACCATCAATGGATCCGGATTTGCAATCACAAAGGATACAAAACATCCGGAAGAGGCATATAAGGCGTTAAAGTATATTACAGGAGCAGCAGCCCAGAAAAAACTGGCAGAATGGGGACGGGCGCTGCCTTCCAGGGCTTCTGTGAGGGAACCTTACTATGAGGCAAATGATTATATTGACGGGCTTAAGACAGCAGTGGAAGATTCTTGTGAGGAAGGTTTTGGGATTCCTTACTACCCAACTAAGAATTTCCAGGAGGTTTACTCTATAATCAATCAGAATCTGGCAGGTGTAATGATGGATGGTGTGCCGGCATCTGATGTGGTTGGTATTATTCAATCCATGGGAGACGCTGTTATCCAGAGCGCACAATAATATGAATGGGGCCGGTGAATGCTGCCGGTCCCTTCTGAAGGAGGGAAAATATGAAAAAGAAGCACAGGGAAGGCCTGACAGCGCTTTGTTTTTTGGCGCCGAATCTGATTGGATTTCTGATTTTTACTGCAATCCCGGTTGTGATGTCCTTTGTAATGAGTCTCTATGACTGGCCTGTTGTAGGAGAACGGCGGTTTGTTGGATTTGATAATTATAAAAACCTGTTTACTGCGGATCCCCTTTTTGGAAAGGTTATGGGGAATACAGTTTTTTATGTGGCCGCTTATGCAGTGCTGAATATCTTAATTGCAATGCTGCTGGCGGTTTGGCTGACAAGCAAGATAAAGAATCTGAAGTTTTACAGGGCAGCGTTTTTTATGCCCCAGGTAATACCGGTCATTGCTACAACTATGCTTTGGAAATGGTTGTTTTTGCCGGAATACGGGCTGATCAATATCGCTCTTAATACCTTTGGATTTAAAGAAATTAACTTTTTAGGAAGTACAAAAACGGCAATGATGTCCATTGTCATTATGAGTGTATGGCAGGGATTTGGATATAATATGGTAATTTTTATAGCGGGGCTTCTGGGGGTTCCGCAGAGCTTAAAGGAAGCTGCCAGGATCGATGGCTGCGGACGTATCCGTACATATTTTAAAGTAACTCTTCCCCTCATGTCACCGAGTATTTTCTTTGCGGTGATCATGACAATCATCAGTTCATTTCAGGTATTTGACCAGACATTTATCGGAACTAACGGCGGTCCGGCTTACTCTACAACAACTGCAGTCATGTATATTTACCAGAACGGATTTAACTTTATGAAGATGGGGTACGCATCGTCCATAGCCTGGGTGCTGTTTGCCATCATAATGATCATAACTGTGTTCCAGTGGTTTGCTCAGAAAAAATGGGTGGTTTACGATTAAAGGGGAGGAAGCAATGTCAAAAGAAAAAACCATAGCAAAAAAGAGTGTAAAGACAAAGGAAGAGAGAAAAAGGAGAATCAACGCTGCGGTAAATCAAGTACTTATTTCCCTTGTGGTGTTTTTATTTGTAATCCCACTTTTGTTTATGCTGGTAACGGCTTTGAAACCGGCAGATCAGGTAATGGTAAAACCATTTAAACTGGTGGCTGATCATCTGGCATGGGAAAATATAGCAAGAGCATGGACCTCTATTAATTTTCCCAGATTTCTGCTGAATTCTGTTCTGGTTGGGATCTGCTGCACAATGCTGACTATAATGACATCTACTATGTCTGCCTATGCCTTTGCCAGACTTAAATTTAAAGGCAGAGATATTTTGTTTCTGGCCTATCTGGGAACTTTAATGATACCCCAGCAGGTATTGATCCTGCCGCTGTATCTGATATTAAAGCAGATAGGCTGGTACAACAGTTATCTGGCATTGATAGTACCTCCGGCGTTTACTGCTTTTGGTACCTTTTTAATGCGCCAGTTTTTTGTGACGATTCCATTTGAAGTGGAGGAAGCGGCAAAAATAGACGGCTGCAATCCATTCAGACTGTACTGGAATATTATGCTGCCGCTGGCTAAGCCCGGCATAGCATCTCTTGCCATTTTCAGCTTTGTGGATAACTGGAAGTCTTTCCTATGGCCGCTGATTGTGACAAGCAAGGAAAATCTGAAGACAATTCCCTTAGGCCTGTATATGTTTAAAGGACAGTATGGCACAGATTGGTCTGCCTTAATGTGTGCAACCACTATTGCCATTATACCCAGCTTCATTATCTATCTTCTTTTCCAGAACTATCTGCAGGAGGGGATCGCTATGACAGGAATGGGAGGAAAATAGGAGGAGCTTATGCGAGGATTAGTAATAGATGGAAAAGGAAATATAGCGCTGAAGGATGATATCCCTGTGCCGGAGTTATCTGATTATACTGCTATTGTGAAAACTGCGGCCTGTGGAATCTGTAATGGAACGGATCTGAAATTAAGAGAAGGGCATCTGAATGGTTTTGATACTTACCCGGCGGTACTGGGGCATGAATCTGTGGGGAGGGTACTGAGAACGGGAAAAAAGGTCATTTCCTATAAAGAAGGTGATCTTGTGCTGCGCAGCGGCCTTGATGATACGTACCCTTTGTATCACAGTCTTTGGGGCAGCTTTGGGGAATATGGACGGGTGACGGACTATCAGGCCATGATCCGGGATGGCGTGACTGAGGCCGACATCAGTAATATTTCCCAGCAGGTTATTCCTGCGGATATAGATCCGGTGGACGGAGTCATGGTCATCACACTGAAAGAGGTATGTGCTGCGGTTAAACGTCTGGGAGTAGGACCGGGAGATAAGGTGGCTGTCTCAGGCTGCGGTCCTGTAGGGCTGGCTCTTGTAAAATTTTGCAAATTGGCTGGGGCATCCTTTGTGGCTCTGTCCGGGCACCACGATGACCGCCTTGCAACAGCAAAAAAATTAGGCGCTGACCTGGCTGTGAATTCAAAGAAAGAGAATTTTGCAGAAGTATTAAAAAAGAAGCTGCCGCAAAAGCTGGATTTTTATATTGATGCAGTGGGGAGATGCGTAATAATTTCTGAAGCCCTTACTTTGATCAAAGATGACGGGATTATAGGAGTATATGGGATCGGCCTGGAGGAAGACCGGGGAATTGCATGGAGAAACGGACCATATAACTTTAAGATACATTCAGTTCAATGGCCGGTACCTGAAATAGAAGCCTCTGTTCACGATGAAGTGGTCAGATATATACAGGATGGGAAAATTGATTTGAAAGATTTTGTGACTCACCGGCTGCCCATAGAGGAATACGAAAAGGGTTTTGAGCTGATTAAAAGCAGAAAATGTCTGAAGGTTTCCCTGTATTATCAATAATAAAAAGAATAATCCACAGAAAGAAGGAAGTGCCAATGTTGAACTACAGCGTGGACTTAGAAAAATTGTTTCAGCAGTGTAATGAATTATATACTGCCTATCCGGTGGATGTTTCCAGTATATTACGAAATTTGGATGAAAGAAAAAAAGAACATCCAGAGTTTGGGGAACTGCGCCGGAAAGCAATGATTTATGAAATTGGAGCAAGAGAATGTGATGTGCATATTTTCCCTGAGAGTCCTTTCTATGCAGAAGTGATATCAGGCAGGGAGAGAAATTCAGTAACGTCCAGTTTTCCGCCTGGCCCTGGCATTGCAAGCTGGATGATGAATCAGAATAAGGAATTTGCTGAGAATTTTTTGAAATGGAGCCTGGAATACCGTAAAAGAGATTTATTCGCAGGTGAGATGTATACGGATTGCGCACACCATTATGCAGACGTAGAGCGGGTGATCCGTCTGGGATACCGGGGAATTAAAAAAGAGGCAGAAGCATGCAGGCCTGTAACAAAAAGAGAAAAGGAGTTTGTTGAGAGTGTAAAGATTGCCTGCGACAGCATGTGCTGCCTTGGAGAGCGGTTTTCCAGGAAAGCGGAAGAACTTCTTGAGACAGAGAAGGAGGAACGCAGCCGCAGAAATCTGGAATTGATAGCCAGGACAGCATACCGTGTCCCAGCCTGTCCGGCACAGACTTTTTATGAAGCACTTGCCGCAGTGTGGTTCGTGAGGGAGATGTGCAACACATTTGAGGGTATGGGATTTGCAGTGCTGGGACATCTTGACCGTCTGCTGTATCCCTTTTATGAAAGAGATCTGAGAGAAGGAAGGATCGACAGAAATTCAGCCAAAGAACTGATCCTTTGTTTTCTGGCGCTGACTGATGCCAGATGGGACCTGACGGATATTCCGGGGGGCACGAATGCCACTGTGATGATTGGCGGTACGGATTCTGACGGGAAGGTTATTTTTAATGATGTGACAAAGATGTTTATTGAAGCCTTTCAGGAAAATAACCTGGCAAATCCCAAACTCCAGGCGCGTGTAAGTCCGGCTCATCCGCCGGAGTATTTGGAAATGATAGGAAAGCTTGCGGGAAAGGGGAGCAATGTGCTCTCAGTGTTTAATGATCCGGTAATTATTGATGCCCAGAAACGTCAGGGAAAAAAGGAAAGAGACTGTTATTCTTATCTGGCGGGAGGATGTCAGGAACTGGTGCTTCAGAATGAGGTAAACTGCCGGGCGAATGTATATTTAAACCTTCCCCAGATGCTTTTGATGCAGTTTCATCCGGAAAATTGGAAATTTACGGAAGAGGACGGCCTGTTTTTAAAACATCTGGAGAGCAGCTGGGATTTTGAAGAATTCTATCAAAGATACAGACAGAATATGCGTATGATTTTTCAGCAGATTGCTGTGAGTTTCAATAAATTTGAGGGACAGTGGAGATATTATAACCCTTGTCCCATGTTTTCCATGCTGATGAGCGGATGTATTCCCAGAATGATGGATGTATCCGAGGGAGGTGCTGACTACAATACAAATAATTTTGGCGTTTCCGGACTTGGTACTTTAATCGATTCTCTTTACGCAATTAAATATCTTGTCTATGAGGAGAAAAGGCTGTCTCTTTATCAGCTGATCCAGATCCTGGATCATAACTTTGAGGGGCATGAGGTACTCAGGCAGTACATACTAAATAGAATTCCCAAATATGGGACTGCGGATAAAGAAATCATGGAGTTTTCTGCGAGAGCGGCTGAGGATGTGGCGGCGGCTCTGCCCGGACTTGTCAGCGGCCATGGAGGAAATTATGAACCATCTCTGTTTTCATTTTATGCTTACTCCTGGCTGAAGGAGAATACAGGAGCGACTCCAGATGGACGTCTGGCGGGCCATACTTTGTCCAGGGGGATCAATCCCAGTGAAAGTACAGGGGGAATAGACGCGGCAACTCTGACTTACGCGCAAAAATCTATGGATTATGGCAGATATCCGGGAGGTGCGGTGATCTATATGGATCTTCCTGTTACAAAGACAGGAGTAGACTGCAATATTTACAGAGATGTAATTTATTATTTTATGGAAAACGGAGGAAGTGTGATGGATTTTAATGTGGTGGACCGCAGGCAGCTTTTAGAGGCGCGCAAAGACCCGGAAAACCATAAAAATATTATTGTCCGTGTATGCGGATACAGCGCTCCGTTTTGGTCACTTGACAAGGACATGCAAGACGAGGTAATCGCCAGAACTCAGCGGGAGTAAGGATAAATGATTGGACTGAATGTTTTTAATATACAGCATCTTTCGATTCATGACGGACCAGGAATACGGACGACATGTTTTTTAAAAGGCTGCAATCTCAGGTGCAGGTGGTGCCATAATCCGGAGTCGGTTGATGTGGAAAAGACTTTGAGGTATGTGGAAAACTCCTGTATTGGCTGCAGGTCATGTGAAAAAGTCTGTTCTCAAATGGCACACCTTTTTTCAGATGAGGGTGTGCACAGTATTATTTGGGACAGATGCATAAAATGCGGCAGATGTGCCGGGGTATGTAATGCGAAAGCACTGGAACTTTTGGGCGGGGTCAAAAAAGAGGAGTTACTTGAAGAACTACTCAGAGACAGAAAATTGTATGAAATATCAGGAGGCGGAGTCACATTTTCAGGAGGGGAACCTCTCCTTCAATGGCAGGGAATGATGGAAATAGCTGAGCTTCTGAAAAAAGAGAAGGTTCATATCACTGTGGATACCGCGGGCAATATCCCGTGGGAAGTGTTTGAACACTGCCTTCCGGCTGTGGATCTGTTTTTGTTTGACCTGAAACACATGGATTTGGCAAGGCACAGACTCTATACCGGTGTGTCTAATGAAAGGATATTGGCGAACTTGTCCAGAGCGGCAGGGAAGGCTCCGGTGATTGTAAGGATGCCTGTGATCCAGGGGGTAAACGATGATGATGAAAATATGCATGCAGCCGGAAAATTTTTAAGCGGACTTGGAAAACACCTTTTGAAGACAGAATTGCTGAGCTATCACGAATTTGGGGTACAGAAAGCGCGGGAGGTCGGGGTGGTACAGGAGAGATTTAACCCTCCGGGAGATGAACGGATGATGGAATTGAAGTGTATACTGGAGGGCTATGGTTTAAAGGCGGAGATTTCGTAATGACAGGGAAAAAGTATTTAAAACTTCCGGCAGATATGCAAAAGCTGCCTTCAGCTGTAAGTGTAAAGGGGGAGTGCGGCCAATGGGACTATATGGTGAGCCTGTCGGAGGGCAGGGTGGATCAATGGACATTTATCAGGCTTCCGCCGTGTCTGTCAGGCAGGGAGATAGAGATTTATTCAGAGCAGGACAATGTACTTTTAGGTGCGGCGGAGACAGTAGAAGAGCTAAAAGAGCCATCATTACGGGGAATACGTTTTATTTTTCAGTATGGTGTAATCAAAAAAATTGAAAGGATATTCCTGTCTGAAGGCATATATTGGATAAAATTTCTGTATACTCCTGCAGGATGCACCCAGGTTTATCAGGAAGGCTATGCTCTCACAGAAGACTGGGTTCACTGGGTTTACCGGGATGAAGCAGGCTGCGGCAGTAGGGAGGATATTCCATTTGTTACAGACAGACAGGATTACTGGTATGGGTCAGAAGGAAGTATTGTGACTGTTTTTCCCGGAGGAAATTATGAATATCAATTTCTGGCTGGTGATGGATTCTCGCCTGTATTCCGGAGAAAGAAAAATAAACAGAAAATGGAAACAGAGCCTGTGGAGGGACTGGAAAAGCTGCGTGTCTGGAAAAGAGTGTGGGAGGACAGTGAATTGGAGCTTCCTTTTTTAAAACCGCTGCACTTTCGTATCCTTCCGGGCAGGTGGCCGGATATCAGAATTGCTGAGGCGGAAGGAACAAGCTCGGATATTGGCGGGAGTACTTTTGAATTTTGCATAGAGGCAGATATGGGGGAGGAATCCTTTGCTGAGTTTCATCTGGGCCAATGGAAGATGATATGGGAAAATGGATGGATAAAATGCGGAGGGTTTAAAATGCCTCTGCAGGCAGACAAGGGCAGCATTGTGCTGCGGGGATGGATGGAACCGGAGTGGCTGGCTGTGCTGGGAGAAAACAGGGTGTTTTTTGTGTGCGGAAAAGAAAAGGAAAAGGAGACAGAGAGGTTTTCAAATGATATGACAGATAATCTGTCCTTCTGTCTGGAGAAGGAACAGGAATTCCGGATTGGATTTTGTGCGGGGAAAACTGCGGTGCTGAAATCAGCTGCTGCCTGGGGACTTAGAAGCATATTTTGGTCAGAGGAAGAAAGGAAGGTTCTGTCACAAATATCCATAGGGAAGAAGGTATTTGAGTCTGCCCATTATACTATCTATGAGAATTGTATAAAAGATGCTTCATGCGGTGAACCTGCTGCGTGGGTCAAAGGTGACGGCAGTATCTATTCTCCGCTCCGTGTAGTGGAGGAATTTTCCTGGAGAAAGAATATATGGGGCGATATGACGCGCGTGGTTCGAAGAACAGGACAGTGGTATCCATCGTATGAACAAGACGCTTATCCTTCTGTTAAGTCAGGAATACCAGTTTTGGATAGTGCCTGTAAGCTGGCATTTGACACATTTTACAGATGTACCCGGGACAGCTATGCACTCAGCGGACAGAAGGGGATGTGGAATGCAGGGCTGTTTCAGGGAGAGGGGGAAGGGTTTGGCGTCTGGCTGAGAGATACTGCCCATATTGCACTGAGAATGGGCAGTCTGGCGGACAGACTGCATGCCAGACGGAGTTTACTATACATTTCCCAAAAGGGGATCAGTAATGGTTCTGACGGTGCGGCCATGTCTCAGGCAGGAATCTGGGATTATTATCTGGCAACAGGTGATAAAGAAATTTTATATGAGGCATGGCCCGCACTTTTGCAGAGAACCGAGGAGGCAGACGGCCTGTATGACAGTGTCAGGCACCTGGTTAAAGCCGGCAATGCAGTATCTAATGACGCATTTCCTGAACCGGAGAACGGCGGCTATGCACTTTCGGCACAAGTATATTATCAGCAGGCTTATGAGGCAATGGGGAAGATGGGGCGGCTGATAAATTACAGGGAGGACAAAGTAAAATTATGGGAAGAAAAGGCGGCCCTTATGAGGGAGTCTGTCCAGAATCTGTACTGGAACGAAGAATGCGGCTTTTTTACATGCGGCCCTAAGGGCAGTGAAGCATATGAAAAAGGTTTCTGGGAGACATCTGGGGAGGAAAGTGTTCTGTGGCCGCGTTTTAATATTGCAAATGGGGAACAGAGGCGACGGATTTTAAAAAAGCTTCCCCAGACAGCTATGAATGACTATGGTATCTGTCTGTTTCCGTACCGGAAGGAAAAGAACCATCTCTGCAATTCTATATGGTATGTATGGCAGGCGGGCTTTGCGGCTGCAGCCTCCGTGGAGAAAGACAGCAGACTGCTGGAAATGCTGCTCTGGCAGCAGGTGAGAGGCTGTGTGTTGAATAAAGAATTTTATGAGGTGATAGATTACGGAACAGGTCTTGCATGGAGATGGCCAGGCCAGCTCTGGCATGCGGCAGGTTTTCTTGCAACAGTGCTTGGGGGAGCAGCAGGCATCTCCTACGATGAGGATGGAATGAGACTCTCCCCATGTATGCCCGGGTCAATCAAGGAACTGGAGATTTTAAACCTTCCATTCAGAAAGGCCGTGTATGATATTCATATACAGGGAGGAGAGGGAATAAAAGCAGTTTACTTGGATGGTAAGCTGTGTACAAAGATACCTTTGGATCTGGAAGGCAGGCATATTCTGGAAGTAAAAAGGTGAGTCTTTCTGTGTATATTCTGGCTGTTAATTTGCCATTCCATCCGCTGTCTGGCCCTGCATCCCGCCATAGGAGCCGTATTGTATTCTGATATTTCACATGTTATAATAAAAACATTCAGCTGTCATATTAATTTGATAAAAGAAAGAGGATTATAATGAAAAATATTAAACTGACCCTGGAATACGATGGAACGCGTTACAATGGATGGCAGCGTCTGGGCAAGGGAGAATCTACAAATACGATTGAAAATAAGATCACAGAAGTCTTGAAGAAAATGGACGGTCAGGATGTGGAATTATTCTGCGGGTGCAGGACAGAGGTAGGGGTGCATGCGTATGCACAGACAGCCAGCTTTAAGACGAACACAGCCCTGGAGATAAAGGACATAAAAAATTATCTGAACCGTTATCTGCCAATGGATATTGCAGTCCTGGAGGCGGAGGAGATGCCGGAGCGTTTTCATGCGTCTTTGAATGCGAAGGAAGTCACTTATGTATACCGGATTGCCATAGGCGATGTGCCCAGTGTTTTTGACAGGCGTTACACCTATTATTCATTCAAGACTCCGGACATCAGGAGAATGAAAACAGCAGCCAAAGCACTTCTGGGTGAACATGATTTCAGGTACTATTCTACAGTCAAAAAGAATAAATCAACTGTAAAAGATATGAGAGAGATCGATATATATCAGGATGCCAGGGAGATACAGATCACTATGAGAGCTGACGGTTTCCTCCACAATATGGCAAGGATGATAGCGGGCACTCTTTTAGATATTGGGTTGGGAAAAAGAGAGGTGACGGCTGCGGGAGATATATTCGATGCGCATTCTGATGAGATGGCCAGCGCTCCTGCAGAGGCAAAGGGATTATTTCTGCAGGAGGTGGGGTATCAGAAGTAGTTTTCTGTTTATTTTTCCCTATAATTAGGAAGGCTGGTGAATATATCACGTACAATGCGGTAGGCCAGCTTAGGCCTGCGGTATTCGTCTACGATACCTTTGTTGTTGCGGCTCTTGGGCCGTCTGAGCGCCCACCAGATCCTGCTGACCCGGACATCACAGAACTGCCAGATATACATACCTATGCAGTCATCGCTGGCGGCAATCTCCTTTAACTGTTTTTCCAGGATCTCTGCCTGTAGGTCTTCACTCCATACATCACTTGAGGTGTCACGGAAACCATAGATGCCGCCTGCTCCAACTTCCGTGATCAGAAGGGGTTTGCCCCCGCCGTTTCCATCTGTATTAAGCCAGTCATGCAGCTTCTGCAGTTTCTGGGAGGCAGTGTCATCATCATACCAGTAGGGATAAATATTCCAGGAGCAGACATCGGGAAGGTCCTGGCAGATATCAGTGCCAAATCTGCAGGATGCAGAGCTGCAGGGCCTGCTTTTATCCAGGTGCCTGATCAGGTCATATTGGCGGCGGTAACAGCTCTTCTCATATTCTGTCTCACTGCCGCATTCATTTAAGA
The DNA here is from genome assembly GCA_003148945.1 of Murimonas intestini. GTDB lineage: Bacteria > Bacillota > Clostridia > Lachnospirales > Lachnospiraceae > Murimonas > Murimonas intestini. The sequence goes on from QGGY01000011.1 coordinate 37,902, forward strand.
TACCCCAGATATATATAGAAGGATGATTATAATGCGCCGTGATCATTTCCCTGATGACCTGTTCACACTGTTCTTCAAAATAAGGGCTTTTCATGCGGTCCCCATTGATTCCCCTGGCGTGGTTTTCTTCCCACACAAGTATGCCAAGCTCATCGCACATGTCAAGGAAGAGCTCATCGTTGGGATAGTGGGAAGTGCGGACGGAGTTGGCGCCCAGGTCCTTTATAAGCTGTAAATCATAGGCGATGGCTTCCGCAGGAAGTGCGCATCCATACTGAGGATGGTCTTCATGCCTGCAGAAGCCTTTGATACGCAAGGGCTTATTGTTGAGCAGGACTGAGGTTCCCTCTACACGCACAAGACGCAGCCCTGTACGCTCGATCATGTCATCCACCACAGCGCCATTCTGCAGAAGGGCGGCAGAAACCGGATACAGGACAGGGTCTTCCATGCTCCAGGGGCAGGCGTCTGCTATTTCCAGATCTTCAAAGGTAATGATACTTTTGCCTGGCGGCAGCAGTTTTCCCTGGCAGCATGCTTCAGTATCCAGAAATTTTAAACGGACATCCGCATACAGGGGGCTTTCCGACAGGTTCTGGCAGGCGACTTCAGCGCGGATGCTCCATATGCCGTCAGCTTCCCTCAGAGGCGTTACATGTATCCAGTCAATATAGATGTCTTTTATGTATTCAAGGGCGACTCCCCTGGAAATGCCTCCGTATGACATGTAGTCATTAGGGAAGTCTAAAACATATTCATCCCGGAAGTCATTATCAACTATGACTTTCAGGGAATGCATTCCCGGAGAAAGGTTTTTTACACATATATCGAAGGGAGTATAGGAGCCATAGTGCTGTGCTGTTTCCTCTCCATCTACAAAGACTCTGGCAAAATGACTTACACCCTTGAATTCCAGGCGGATGTTCCCTTCAGCTTCAAAGGAAGTTTCATAAGAAGCCAGTCCCCTGTAGTTTCCAAAACCTGGATACGTCTCCAGGCAGCTTGGGACCATCACCTTCATGGATACACCCTCTTTATCACCTGAGAGTGCGGTGAAATCCCACAGTCTGCCTGATAATTCAGTTGTTTTACGGATCTTGTGTGTCTCAAATGTTCTAAGCATGATCGATTATTTTGTAACTGTCCGGTGCTTTCACAGTGTTACTATTCGCGGCCCCGCTGAAAGCGCGGTTCCGCAAATAGTAACTTCACAGTCACGTTATTCCTCCTTAAAATTTTTAGCAGTCATGTTTATGACTATCCTTTCAGGCCTGAGGTGGAGATTCCTTCCACCAGATATTTCTGAAAGAAGATAAATATCAATATGATAGGTATAATAGACAGCGTTGCCATAGCGAACATCGCGCCATAGTCTGAAGAGGAGCCGGGGTCTGAAAATAGTTTCAGAGCCAGGCATGCCGGGTACTTCTGGGCTTCATTCACATATAAGAGCGCGGAGAGGAAGTCCTCCCACCTCCACATGAAAGAGAAGATGCCTGCTGTCACCATGGCAGGAACCATAAGAGGCAGTGCGATGCGGTAATAGATCCCAAAATAGGAACACCCGTCAATTTTGGCGGCTTCATCCAGTTCCCTTGGAATACTGTCTATGAAATTGACCATCAGGTACACGAAGAATCCCTGGATGGCAAAACAGTATGGAACGATCAAAGGCAGGTAGGAGCCTACCCAGCCCAGCTTCTGATACCAGATGTACTGCGGGATCATGAGCACCTGCGCCGGAACCATCATGGACAGCAGCATGGCTCCGAACAGGAGCTTTCTGCCCTTGAAACGGCACCTGGCCAGGCCGAAGGCTACCAGTGATGAGGATATGATGGTTCCTATAGTGGCAGTCACCGATATAAAGGCGGAATTCTTAAAAAAGGTCCCAAAGCTGATCTTGGCAAATCCGCTCCATCCGTTGATATAATTATCCAGTACAAACTTTTCAGGAATCAGAGAGCCGGCTGTTATGAAAATCGTATTTGATTCTTTAAAGGAGCTCATGACCATCCACAGAAGAGGATAGATCATGATTATTCCAAACACGCTGACAAAGATGTGATAAGCGGTCTTTTTGATTTTAGTCTTTTTCTTCATCAGAACCCTCCGTCGTATACCCAGCGTTTTTTTGTGGCAAACAGAACTGCTGTTACAGTGCCTACAATAAGTATCATTACCCAGGCAAGTGCAGCGCCATAGCCGGTATTATAGTGTACAAATGACTGGTTATACATATGGACCATATAAAATAACGTGGAGTTTAAGGGCTGGCCCTGGGTGATGATAAAGCATTGAGTGAATGCCAGCAGTCCGTTTATCATCTGCATGACCAGGTTGAAAAATATGGTGGGTGTCAGCAGCGGCAGGGTTATGCTGGTGAACTGCTTCCATCTGCCTGCCCCGTCCACTGTAGATGCCTCGTAAAATGTACGGGGTATCTGCTTTAGTGAGGACAGGAATATGAGCATGGAAGAGCCAAACTGCCATACAGTCAGAAGGATCAGTGTCCATATGGCAGTATTTTTATTTCCCAGCCATGGTATGCTGGCTTCGATCCCCAGTCCATGAAGTATCTGATTTACCATGCCGTCCGTAGCAAACATCCTTTTCCACAGGATAGAAACAGCTACTGAACCTCCTATAATAGAAGGAAGGTAATACAGAGCCCGGTACAGCCCTGTTGCCTTTGAAGTCTTTTGAAAGAGGATGGCCACTAAAAGAGCAAAGGCAAGTTTTAAAGGAACTGATACTACGGCATAGAAAATGGTGATCTGCAGAGATTTCCAGAACAGTTCATCTGCCATCATGATCTTAAAATTTTTTAATCCGGAAAAAACTGCAGGGGATAAAATTCCATAATCACAAAAGGCATAATACAGAGATATCCCCATGGGAATGACAAGGAAAAGCAGAAAACCGATTATAAATGGAAGGCAAAAAATAATTCCCGCTGTACTTTCCTTATAAATACTGATTCTGTGTCTTTTTTTCATTTGCGTCAGGTTACTCCTTTGCAAGGTATTCATTGCCCTGTTCAAACAGCAAAGCTGCAGCTTCCTCTGCTGTAAGCTCCCCATAAAGAACCTTTTCAGTCAGAGAATCGATCAGGCTGAAAACCTCACTTGCATTTCCGGGAGCAGGAGGATTGATCTTTGTAGATTTCGGTGTCACTACATCGTTGATATAATGTACCACTTCCTGCTCATCCGGCGACTGGTTGACAGATATAGCTTCTGAGATCACACTGGAAATGGGAACGCCTCTTTCTCCCAGCAGGACATTGTTGCATTCTTCAGAGTTAGTTATATAGTCAATTAAAGCGGCCGCTTCATCCGGGTACTTACTGTCTGTGCTGATGGAGAAAAACTGGCTGGGCTTCAGATAATTGGAGATTTCGGGATTATCTGAAGGAAATGTAGTCATAGCGATGTCAGTGCCTTCAGGAGCTGAATTCTGCATGGCTACCAGCTGGTTGGAATGGTAAAAGCCGCACCATGACATTGTCTCTGGACTGCTTCCATATACAAGGCAATCCTGTTCAGCCTGGCCTCTTGTCCTCTCAACATACAGGCTAGGATCTACATGCCATCCTTCTTTGATACCATCTTCAAATACTGAAAAGAATTGCACAAAATCATCTGCACTGTCAACTGCGAATTTGCCGTCGCCGTAAAGGAGTTTACCCTGCGCCCTCAGCAGATATGGCAGAAAATCTCCGTTTGTGTTGCTGCCGTAGCTCAGGCTTGTCTTATATCCTGTTTTTTCATATACTTCCCGGCAGACATCTTTAAATTCTTCTAATGTCATATAATCGTGTATCTGGATACCTGCCTCGTCCAGCAGTGTTTTATTATAAAGAAGCGCCGGGGCATTGATCCCGTTGCAGATCGCATAAATGCCGTCGCCTACCCTGCCTGTTTCCAGGATATCTTCAGACACATTGCTCACATCTATGGTACCGTCTTCAATATAGGGCGTCAGGTCTGTCAGGAGGCCCTTTTCGGCATATTGGGAAATATATGTATAATCCATCTGGACCACGTCCGGCATTGTATGACCGGCAGAAAGCGTTGCCAGCCTTGTCCAGTAATCTGCCGAGAACTGGCCGTCAAAAGTGATTCCCGGATGTTCGGCTGCGTACATGTCTAATATCTGCTGAGTCTTTTCGTTCCGCAGCTGTCTCCCCCACCAGAATACACTTAGTTTAATGTCATCTGAGCTGCCTGACTTGACTACTTCCTTTTGTAAGTCTGTTTTGACGGCTGCCGTATCCTCTGTGTCTGTTGTCCGGGTCTGTTCTTCAGCTGTGCTGCAGCCTCCCAGCAGCGACCCTGTGATAGCTGCCGTCAGCACCAGTGCTAATGCTTTTCTTTTCATTGTTAAGTTCTCCTCTCACTTTGTCTTTTGAATTAGTTGATGATCCTATTATAAGAATAATAGCCGGTTTTCTCAATCCGTGAAAACCGACTACTGTGTTCAAAAAACCGAGGCGTTTCTGAAATTACTTATTCTGCATCTGTGATGCCCATTTTCCAGGAGTGACTCCTACAGACTTCTTGAATATCTGGCTGAAATACTGCGGATTATTGCCGCAACCTACCTGTTCTGCCACATATTGTATTTTTCCTGTGCCGGCATCCATGAGAAGTTCTTTTGCTCTTTTTACTCTCTGATCCGACAGATATTGTGAGAATTTAATTCCTGTTATCCTTCTGAACTGACGGCTTACATAGTCCACATTCATATACAGGTGCTGTTCTGCGATCTTTTTCAGGGTCAGATTCTTATCTGACAGGTGTTCCTCCACATAGGCCATAACCTTATCCACCAGTACTCCGTACTCCTGGCCGGTCAGACACAATTCGTTTTCAATCCGGCTGATTATGTCCGCAGTCATTATCCGCAGCTGTTCAATATCTTCTGACTGGTTGATCTCCTTCATCAGTTCTGCCACTTCTACTGATGAACATGCCACTATTGTAGGCAAATGGATGCAAATACTGCTTCCCAGCATTTTTAGAAAGTCAGCCTGGGTAGCACCTTCAGCCATTAGACGCAGCTCTGCACACAGTTTTCCTGCATCATCGCCCTTTGATTTTTCCAGCTGAAGATAAATATTCTGGATATGCGGCAGGATATTCTGGTTATTGAGTATAGAGATAGGTTTAAAATTGTGTATGGCATATATAGTGTCATATCTTCTTATCCTGACAAGCACGGCTTCCAGAAGCTCCAGAAGGGTGGAGTATGCGGATTCTTCTACAGTCACTGAGTCAGAAGCTTCCCCGCATTCTGCTTTCAGGCCCCCTGTATCCAGAGCCTCATAGCAGAATAGAAGGAGAGTGTTTTTTACATAAACGCCATAAAAGATGTTTTGTTTTTGGCTTTTGTCTTCATTTTGGCGCAGACGGCCGAGTAATTTTTCCAGATATTGCTGCTCCAGGAAATAGACGTAATAAAGGCGGCATGGGTGCTGGTAGAAATCAGCATACTGTCCGTAAAATTCCTCCAGCTCTGCCAGCCTCTTCTTTAGACCGTCATCTTTCTCATGTTTCAGAGAAATGCCGTCCATCAGCAGATGATAGACAATATCCTGGCGGATCGTCTTTGTCATCAGGCTCTGCTGCTCCTTTTCCGCCAGGCGGCGCCTTGCCTCCCTGCAGTCTTCACCGGCTTTGAGAATGCTTTCCTTAATCTTTTCTTCATTGCAGGGCTTCAGCAGATAGTGGCGTATACCATATTTCATAGCTTCCCTTGCATATTCAAAATCCTCATAGCCGGACAAGATTATAAATTGTATTCTCTGGTCTGACTGGGAGATTTCCCTGACTAATTCCAGACCTGTTAATCCAGGCATTCTGATGTCTGTCATCACAATATCCGGAGATTCGTCCAGAATCATATTGTAGGCTTCAATTCCATTCTTACACAGACCGACGACTTCCACCCCGATACTCTCCCAGTCTATCAGTCTGGATATAGTCTCACGAATTACACGTTCATCATCTGCAATAATTAATTTCAGCATCCCTGATCTCCCTGTAATTTTGGAATGATAAGTTCAGCGACGGCATAGTCCTCTTCATTGTACAGCCGGAGGCCATACTCATCGCCGTACTGCATCTTTACTCTTTTGTCTATATTGATAAGTCCGATTCCGTGCCCATGCGGAGTGATATCATGCGACTTAAGCCTGACCAGAAGATCTTCTTCCATTTCGGACCCTGTGTTTTTGACATAGAAATGCAGTATATTGTCCTGTTCCTTTACCTCTAAGATAATATAGCATTCTTCTACATTTGATTCCAGTCCATAGTAGATGGAATTTTCTACCAGAGGCTGTATGACAAGCTTGGGGATAGATACAGGATAGTACGCCTGACAGATGCGGTTTTCAAAATCCAGCCTGTCTTCATATCTGAATTTTTGTATTGTTATGTAGGAATGTATGATCTCCATCTCCTTGCCCACAGTAAAATCATCCTGATCTTTATTATTCAGAGAGGTGCGAAGCAGCGTTGCCAGGGCTTCCACCATATCGGAAATATCTCTTTCACCGGCAGCCCTGGCCCGCCATTTGATAGAATCCAGAGTATTGTAGAGGAAGTGGGGATTGATCTGATTCTCCAGCGCTTTGAGCTGTGCTTCCTTTTTCAGGATTTCATTAATATAGTTTTCCTGTATCAGCCGTATGATTGTTTCGCTCATTTCATCAAATTGACGATTCAAGGTTCCAAGCTCATCACCTCTCTGGGAATAGTCATATCCGACCTCCGGCACCCTGGTATTATCCTTTGCAAACAGCTGCATTTTATGAGTGAGTCTGCTCACATGGACCATAAGCCTGCCGACAAGCCTGACAGATAAAAAGATCACTGCCAGAAAATCTAAAATAATGATGAGAAGGCAGATCCATTTGATCCCTGCAAGCTGGCTGGATATTCCATCGTAAGAAATGAGACAGTAATAGTCCCAGCCATATTCCTTTATGCTGCCGTGGACTGCAAAATAATTACTGCCGTCCAGCTGCAGTACCCCATATTTGCTGATCTTATTTAGATGGATCTGCTCTGAGGGATCCTGAAGCAGATTGTCGGTATGATATAAAATCTTTTCCCCATCAAGTATCACATATCCTGATTCTCCATACTGGTCTTCCAGCTTTGTGCTGTAGGAAACAAGAGCATCCATATCTATATTCAGAAGGATAGTCCCCAGATTATCCAGCCGGAGAGTTTCAATCTGACGGATTTTCCTGGCCAGAAAAAGGCCATACTCGTCCATGTAGCCTGTTACCCAGCAGGGCGCACCGTCCTTAATATCGGCCTGCCGGATAATCTCCTGCTGTATTTCCTTCGGAGTCTTATCTGCAGCAATTATATTTGTATATACTGTGGACGTATTCATATAAAGGCTGATATATTTAAGAATCCCATCAGAAAAGGACTGGTAGTACTCGCCAATATAGGAACGCATATTTTGTACTGAACTCATAGAAATGCTGGAATCCCGGCTGCTTTCTTTTATTGCTGTCAGATTAGCCTGCACCTTTTCTTCAGCCAGAAACATAGTGGTGAGGTTTTCCATCTTCTGCATGTATTCAACAATCTCACCGGAGGAATACTCCATGGATTCCGACAGGGTCTGGTACAGAAGCTTATTGTAAGAGCCGGATAAGATATGGACAGCAGTAAAAGACGCTGCGGCCACGACAGATACTCCTATAAGCACTATAGCCAGTATTTTTTGTTTCAATGGTATATTATTTAATCTTTTAATAATGGTATATTTCATGTCATCTCCCGGGGGATAGAATGCAGACAGATGTTGTCCGCCCATTCTTCCAGCCAATATTAAGTATACGCCTGCATGTAGCATATATCTTAGTGCTTCCGGATGGGCATACTTCGCTCCATTAAGTATATCTTAGCTGCGGGGCTTTATCAAGAAATGAATTCCATAGTTCCCATCTCAATATCCAGCAATAAGATATCATAATCCATCTGTCCGGCATAGAAAAACAGATGCCTGCGGCAGAATTTGAATAAAGATGTATATGACGTATAAAAGTTGAATATATAACGATTAATTGATATAATGGCATCAATGGATACAATTTAATGAGTGCGGGATGGATCCACTCAAACAGAGGTGATTAATAGAATGATTAATTTTAAAGAAGCTGATCAATTAAATAAAATACTGCAGCAATTACCTGTCAGGACGGAAGATAATCAGGAAGAAGATTTGCTGGCAGAAAGTGTATCTATGGAACGCAGCAAGCCGGGAGACCTGGTTTCGGGTCTATTGGCGGGAAGAAGCCCTGAAAAACATTGGAGAGAAATGTATGTAAAGTTCTGTGGACCTTTTAACGGGGACGGCATGCATATCAGGCAGGAAAATGATTCGGATGAAACGCTCCTGTATTCTATCCTTACCCACTGCAATGACAGAGAATTGGATGAGCTGCTTGCAGAATATGGCGAAAGTTCAAAAATCGGGCAGATTATTGCCGGAATCCGTACAAAGGATGGTGCAGCCAAGCATTTGGCAGAGGAAGGCATAGACAGGAAGCTGAAGGAAATACATCCTTCGCTGTATCAGATTCTTGGGGAATATATTGAGAAGAAAGGCTATTCTACTGATTCGGATTTTTACAATTCGCTCCATTTTTCACGGCAGCTGTTCAATAAAATTAAGAGGCCCGGCTATAATCCCAGAAAAGAGACACTCTTTTGGCTGACGGCGGGGCTTCAGCTGGACTATTGGGATACCTTGAGGGTACTGAATGCCGCGGGTTATACATTCAGGAAGGACAGCAGACGGGAGACGATTATTTCCTACGTGATTAAAAACGGGCCTTATACGATAGATACCCTCAACCAGATGCTGGACCTGTTTAATGAAAAGCCGGTTGGATACTCTGATTAGAATATATAAATGTCACTTTTAGAGTGACAACATGAGTTAGCCGATATGTTATCCTGTGCCTATCAAACAGGAAATGGGGTGAAGTCAGATCGGATCATTTTATATAAACATCAGTGAGCAGATGCTGCCTGGCGGCGGCACAGAGACTGTAATAACCCAATCTGGGGACGGTTATCCGGAAGTTAATCTGTTTCTGGAGGATGGTTTTACGGTTATTTCCGGGGCAACACATACAAAGGAGCCGGCTCTTGATGCGCTGGCGGATATTCTTTTAGGCATCAGGCTTTATATGGTAAGGAATCAGGAAACATACATCGCTCCTGAAATCGAGGTCCGTTCTCTTCATTCTTCATATGTCAGCTGCTGTGATCCACGGGTGCTGGGGCAGATGATATATGACAGCATGATACAGGGATGGGGATTTTGGTTAAAAGGGACTGACAAAGAATCTGCTGAGGGTAAATGCAGGCCTGATATACAGGAGGTGGGGAGAGTGAACAAAATGAATGAAGAAGATTACAGTATGCAGTGTCCATCTTTTTTGGATTTCGCCGGGAAAAAGGAGGAGGGCAGTAAGGAAAAATTCCGGCAGCATGCGCTGGATTTTGCACTTCCGATAGATGCACGTATTATCCGGGTGCTGGATACCCCGGCGGTAAATAAAGTCTTTAAAGGGGCGGTGGATCTTTCCGTGGATGCGTTTTATGGACTGACGCTATCTTCAGGTATCCGCGTGGATAATAAAGAGTCGGAACTGTCTGCTGTACTCAGGCACTGCGCAGGTACGCTTGGTATATCAGTACCTTATACTGTTGTGTCTTCCTCTGTCAGAGGCATTAACGCCATGACAATGGGGACAGATGAATTCAGTTACATAGCGGTGAGCAGTCTGATGAAGGCAATCCTCACAGAGGAGGAAATGAAGTTTGTATTGGGGCATGAATGCGGACATATTGCTCTGGGACACGTATTGTACCACACCGTTTTAAGTTCATTCGGAAATATTGCAGAACTGCTTCCAGTGGCAGGGCCGGTGATCTATCAGGCTATTGCCTGGCCGCTTAAGGCGTGGGGCAGGCGTTCTGAGATTTCTGCGGACCGGGCCGGGCTGCTTTGCTGCCAGGATGTGGAGACAGCCTGCAGAACACTTTTGAAATTGGAAGCAGGGTTTATGAATGCGGACAGCATTGATATTGAAGAATATATTAATGATTCCAATACTCATTTAAACGAGGCGCATATTGGCAGATATGGAGAGTTAATGACAGAACACCCCGTCTTGTCAAAACGGATGGAGGCATTGCGGCTGTTTGCGCATTCAGAAAAGTACTACCGGCTGAGCGGGCTGGTTCCTGAGCATGGAGAAATCTTGCTTGATGATAAAACGCTTGAAAAAGAAACAGGGGAAATTATTAAGGTAATTCTATAAGTATAAATTAATATGACAGGAGTGGAAAAATGAATCAATTTAATTGTAAAAATGCAGAAGATATCTGTAATGGCTGCCTGGCAATAGGCAGAAAATTAGGAAGCCTGGCGATCACACAGGCTGGCAGTGAAGGCTTAAGACAGCTGCAGCATTCCTCCAAGATGAGGGCAGCCTTTATTTCCAGCAGGTTTCAGGGGCTGGCCGATGCCCTGGAAGAGGTTTTTTCTATCAGTGCACTGCCGGGAGACATGAATAGCAGCAGTGTCAGAAGTTCCGTATGTATCCGTTATGTACATTCGGATACAGAAACGACAGATGACGTGTCAGCGGCGCAGCAGCTGGCAGGAGGGGAACAGCCTGTCCATGCAGTATTTCAAAGTGCCAGTGAAAACCTGGAAAAGATGGATGCAGAGCTGATCTGTGACGTAAATGGCTTTGAGGACTTTGACTGGAAGAAGGAATTTGCGGAAATAGATTATGCTTTTTTGGTTACGAGTGCGGTACAGATGCTGACAGCTAAAGAACGGGAATTTGTGGAGCAGTGTGTAAAGAGGTACTTTGGACTGCCCCGGTTTGCGATCCTGGTTACTGATATGGGGATGATAAATGATCCAGAGGCATATGAAGAGCTTAAGTCACGCCTGGATTGGTACCTGGATTCATTAGGGAGACAGTGCCGTTCCTTTGAAGCAGGTGACGGCAGCTTGAAGCAGTATATTTTTGATAACCTTACAAATGTAGGGGAAGAGCTGAGAAACCTCTCCGCACTGCAGACGGCTAAACTTTGCTGTGATGAGACGGCAGAGGTGCTCAATGAGATGCAGCAGCACTCTGCCGTGGATATAGAAGAGCTTGAGAGCTATATCACACAGCTGCAGAAATGCGGGGATGGGATGCGCCGCAAAGGGGCAATTGCCGCAAATAATGTACATGGGGAGCTGACTGGGAAAGCTGCATTTGAATGTATTACGGCTGTCAGGAAATATGGAAGCCAGATGTACGTAAATATCTGCGAGGGGATCGGCCAGTCATCTGATCTTGACAAAACAGCCAGAATGATTCCGGATTTTATCTCCTCTGCGTGGAAACAGCTTAGTGTGGAGCAGACAAAGAAAATGAGGTCTACTGCAGAAAATATAGTGTCTGAAATGGAAGAACAGATGCGTTTGGATGCCGGGGAATTTTTTACTGATGTGCCGGAGTGGGCGCTGGATATGATCTGTATGCAGCCGGCAGTACCGGACAGAGTTGAATTACCCCAGGGAGAGACGGAGAACAAAATAAACAGGATATCCAAAGCACTCCTTATAGGCTCTGTCCCAGTCCTGATCCTGGGCTCCCTGCCTCTGGCGCTGGGGACGCTTATCGGATCGCAGGCTATTAAAAAGCTGTCCCGGGAAAAAATCCAGGCGGAGAACAGAGAGGTATTGAAAAGGGAAGCCCACGAGATATGCCAGAGGACAACAAGTGAACTTTCGGAGGAACTGAAAGCTGCACTTATAGATATCGCAGAAAAGGCAGAAAAAGATATAAAGAGTGCTTATGATGGATTTGTCAGTGCAGTGCTTAATGAGCTGGTAAAGCAAAAGGAAAGCGCACAGCAGGTATATGGGAAGATGGAGGAAATCCGTCAGGCCGCACAGGTGGATTTACCCCGCCTGTATGCCATGATCTCTGATTAACAGCCTTTCTTAAAGGCATAAAAATAAAACAAAGGAGAGTAAAAGATGGAGAATTACAAAGATGTGGAGCAACTGAGGAATGAAGTAACTGCAAAAATGGATGCATTTGCCAGACTGCTGCATCTGGCAGGAATGGACGTTGAGGCGGGGCGGATGGAGGATAAAAGTGAAGAATTCCGTGCCGGTTTATTCCAGGTACTATTTACAGGGGTGTTTAATGGAGGAAAATCTACCCTGCTGAATGCCCTGATGCGGCAAAAAATGCTGCGTACAAGTATTAATCCAGAGACAGCGGTCATTACAAAAATCGCTAACGGTGACAGCGGGGATGAGATGGTCATTACTTTTAAGGATGGTAAACGCCCCGATGAAAAAATATCAGTCACTAATTTTTTCGAGAAGTACAGGGTAGAGAACGGAAATGAACATAAATACGAAGAAATTGATTATGTGACAGTACATAGGAAAATGCCGAATAAGACTGTAATGTATGTGGACTCTCCGGGCCTGAATAATACAGGTACTGAAGACAGGATCGCAAAAGTATTTTCAGCGAAAGCGGATGCGATCGTATTTATGATAAATGCAACAAATGCGCTGAATCAGAATGAACGCCAGTATGTGCAGAAAAATTTTGAACGCCGCAGCCTGCGCAATGTCTTTTTTGTAGTTAATTGGTGGAATATGGTGACTGAAGAAAGCACGGAGGAATTTCAAAAGAGAGTTTTCGATGAACTGCACGAAGTTTTTACAGATACGGACGGAAGGTTTGACGAAGAACTGTATCGTTCCCGGGTGTTCTTTGTGGATGCTTACACTTCTGAATGTGCCCGGACCGGTATGCCTAAAAAAGAGCGAAAAGGAATAAGATTTGTAGAGACGCCAGTTCAGCCGGAGGATGATGAGTATACGGGAGTTCCGGAATTTGAAACGGCTCTGAATAATTTCCTGCTCTCCTCTGACGCTGATAAAGAAGGGTATAAAGGATATCTTCCTCAGATGGCTGCTATGTATAAGGCAACCGCTGAGTCCATCAACGCATATGGTGAGGAAGCAGGAAAGAGTGTGGAAGAGCTTGAAAAAAGGCTCCGTGAACAGGAAAAGACAGCCAGGGAACTTAAGCGTACAATCAATGGCATCAATCAGGCCTTTGACAGTGCACTGCAGGAAATACTGGTAAATATCAGCTCAAGCTATGACGGATTTGTACGCAGTGTTGATAATAACTGGGAAGAATATTTTGCAAACCAGGATGTAAAGTTTGGCATGAAACAGGAAGGCAAAATAGTCGCTTTGAAAGTAAAATACTGGGGGCAGGATCTTATCGGAAGATTTAAGGATAAGCCTCAGGGCCAGGAGGATAAAATGGCGCGGGACGAAGAGTTCCGTAAAATTGTGGCTCCTATTGTGGATGCCATTAATGGGTATATCAGGAAAGAGGCAGAGAAGATGGCCCACTCTGCTGCCGCAGCCAGTGACGGAGCTATTAACCGTATGACCCAGACAATAATGGATTATTGTGAGAACATAAAAGACCTGAGTACCAGCGGTATGGATGGAGAACAGATCCTGAGGAATATAGCGCTGTCGGCGAATGTAGATATTGGCATTATCAATGGCAAAGCCAATTTAGGACAGCTGCTTGTGGGAATTGTATTCTTCCGGGATTTTGATAATTTATTTACTGATATGGTAAGTGGGAAATCATGGGGAGACTTTATCAAAGATGCACTTGTTACTACCATTACGGAATACTGTATTGCGACCATAGTAAGTATATTTACAGGGACATATCTGATTTATCTGATTGCCCGCGCTCTCTGGGGTCTGCTGCGGATCAATAAGAACGCTCAGAATATTGGTAAAAAAATCATAATGTCTTCAAAGGGCGAGACTGTCCAGACATTAAAAAATGAGCATGATAGTTTTGCAATAAAAATGGAAAATAAATTTGGAGAAAATCTGGGCAGGAGCAGGACAAAAATTACGGGTGAATTCATGGCCCAGATTGAACAGAAGGAACGTCAGTTAAAGAACCTGCTTGAAAGTAAGCGGAAGAAAGATTATGATTCAAAAACAGAACTGAAACGTCTGAACGGAATTAAAGAAGGGCTCATGGACAACTTTAATGACCTGGGCAGGATCCTGCTTGGGCGCGGCTTCTCAGAAAGTGATATTTTAGAATGGGCGGTTCCGCATCCGGCAGAAGAGGACAAGTAAGGAGGAGCAGTTTGGAGATAAGTAAATATGGCGGGAGGCAAGAGCCCGCCCTAACTGCGTATATGTGTGAATTTGTAAAGACACTGCGGTTAGCTGATAGGAATGCAGAAGCAGCGCAGGCAGAGAACATAATGGAAGGGCTTAAAAATCACAAATCGGAGGTGTTTTTTCTTGGGAGATTTGGTAGTGGTAAATCGACCATGATAAATGCACTGATACGTCAGAAAACGCTGTACACAAATATTGTACCGTCTACTGCGGTCATTACAAAAATCACGGCTGGGGACAGCGTGGATGAGGTGGTTATTACCTTCAAGGATAGTAAACGCCCGGATGAAAAATTATCTGTCCATGATTTTTTCGAAAATTACAGGGCTGAGTGCGGAAGTGAACATAAATATGAAGAGGTAGATTATGTGACAGTGTATAATAAAATGCCTGATGAAAATATAACCTATGTGGATTCCCCGGACTTGATCAGTATGGAGATCCAGGACAGAAGTGCAAAAGCAGATGTGATTGTATTTGTGATGAATGTGATGCATATGCCGAATAAGGATGAGCATCTGTATATACATAAAAATTTTGAGCGCCGCTGCCCGAACAATGTCTATTTTGTAGTTAACTGGTGGAATATGGTGCGTGAAGAAGACGAGGCGGTATGTAAAAAGATATACTTCGATGAACTGCACGACGTTTTTACAGATACGGATGGCAGGTTTGATGAAGAACTGTATCGTTCCCGGGTATTTTTTGTAGATGCTTACACTGCTGAATGTGCCCGGACAGGTATATACAAAAAGGGAAGAAGAGGGGATAAGTTTATTGAGACAGCTGTTCCGCCGGAGGATGATGCATATACAGGTATACCAGACTTCGAAGAAGCCTTGGGTGAGTACTTGCAGTCATCTGAATTAAAAAAACGGAAGTATCAGAAGTATGTACAGGAATTGACGGAGATATTTCGCAGCGCTGTTAAGAATATCGAAAAGGAAATCTTAGGGCTGAAATCTTGTTTGAAAAAGGAAAACTCAGAGTCTGCGGAAAGTACACAAAGCCAGCAGGCAGAAATAAAGAAGTTAAGAGAGTGTGACAGTGTTTTCAGGTATGCATTTCAGGAAGTTTGTATTGAATATAGGGCTGTTATTAGAGCTGGATATGATAATTTTGTAAGCGGTGTCAGCCAGGGCTGGAGAAAACATTTTGAAGGAATGGAAGCCAATTTCATTGGAAATGCCGGGGAGGTGGATTCTGCCAAGCTGCTGGAAGCTGTTAATTCTTATATTGGAGAGCAGGAAAAAAATATAACATTTACTGTGAGTGAAAATAGAAATGCTTTTATGAAGCATTTCAGCAGTTTCGCCACAGAATATGCGGAAGTTCTGAATGAGCTGGAATTAAGCGGGCAGCCCTGGAAAGATTTAGTTGAGGAAGCTATTGCCCCTTTGACAGCAACAGAATGTATTACAGAAGTTATACCTGATTTTACAAAAGAAAATTTAGATGAGGCAGACTCATATACCATGGGTATGACATACTTTACGAAAAAGAACCAGGATATAGGAGCCCTGGTTCTGGAATATGCCAGGAATGAAGCTGTTAAAATGCTGGGATATGTACGCCTGGGTTTCCTGAAACTATTGGAAAATAAATTTACCGCAAAGATGAATGACAGCTGTGAGAGCTTTACGAAAGCACTTAAGAGGCAAGTGATATTAAAAGAGGAGCAGGCGGCAGACATTCAAAAAATGGAACAAGAGAGGGAAACAGAGGTTATGAAAGAACTGGCAAAGCTGGATAATATAAAGCGAAAGCTGACAGACAGTTTTAATGATTTTTCGCGGGCAGCTATGGGAGAAGGTTATACGGAAGGTGAAATATTGGAACCGGCAGAAGGATGAAGGAGAAAGGATTGGTAAGATGACTTACGAAGAGGTATTTCAGACACAATGGGAAAAACTCAGCGAAGAAATGGTTGAGCTGATTAATTTCCAATTAAATAACCGGGCAAAACCAGACCACGCAGAATTGAACAGGGTTTACCAGCAGAAAATGGACCGCTGGTTTACCCAGATGCAGCCGGAGGGCAGATGGCTTAAGGATAGCGGTAATCCACAGTTTCAGGATGAAATGAAGTCAGAACTTAAGAAACTGGAATTAAAAGAAGTTCCGGTTGTCCCGCCCTTCGGGGCTGCAGCGCCGGCAGGGGCAATTGCAGCAGGGGCGGCCTGTGCTGCAATCTGCATAGCTGCAGATGTGCATGTTATGCTCAGTGCAGTTATGACAGCAGCAGGAGCGGCTGCCGCATATGGGGGAGTCAGCAGCCTCATTAGGAAAAGAAAATGCAGTACAGGGGCGGCTCTAAAGGCGGCATATAAAGAACAGCTTACAGCAGCAGGTTTCCGATTAACAGAAATCTGCAGAAAATATGGACAGGACAGTTAAAGAAACTGTGCGGTGTGACCCGGAGAAGCTCATGGCCGTTGCCCGCACAGTGGAATATGGGAGAAAAAGGCTGGAACAGCTTCAGCAGGACCGCCCCCTTGTTGTTGTATTATGCGGCGGATTCTCTACCGGAAAATCATCATTAATTAACGCATTGCTTGGATGTGACCTGCCCACAGGGGTCAATCCGGTGACAAAGGTCATAACAACTCTGCGCTATGGAGAGCGTCAGCGGATAATCCTGGAAAACCATGCCAGCCACCAGCAGTGGGAGGTATCTTTTGAGGCCGCCAGCCGGCTGATCACAGATCAATTGGCGGATTCCGGGCAGGAGGATATGGATATTTATTTTGAAATGCCTTCACCATTTCTTAAAAAAGGAGTGGTTCTGGTGGACACACCCGGATTGGGGGATGATCGGGAAAAGAAGCTGGATAAACTGACGAGGCAGGAAATTCATCAGGCTGATTTCTGCATTGTAACTTTTAACTGCACGAAGTTTGGAACTTATGATGAACGGGGTTTCCTGGGGGAAGTGAATGAACTGACAAATGGGAATTTTATTTCAATCCTGAATTGTATGAATTATCTTCAGCAGGAGGAGCAGGTTATCGATCTGGAAAAAAGGGCAGAGCAGATCCTGCAGGAGTATGGGAACCAGAGAGTGGGGAAAGGCAGATATTTCATGGTGGACTCCAGGAAAGGAGAAGTGGAGCTAAATGGTTTCGATGCCTGGCTGGAACACCTGATAGAGACGGAAGCTGAGGTGATCAAAAAGGATACTCCCCTTAACATGGCACTGGTAGAGATTCGTAAGGTCAGCGTGGAGAGCGACCGCTGTATACGTAAGGTATGGGAGCGGATTAATGAACTGAGGCAGCTTAACGATAAAAATATCCGTGAAGTCAGGCAGAAGAGCCGCAGCACTCTGGACGGCATGAAGCAGGCGCTGCGAAATGAACTGAGCCGGACAAACCAGAGGCTGACCCTGGATTGTATAGATGAACTGAGACGAAATATCAGATCCTGCGGTGTTACCGGATTCAGTGAAAGAGCGAAAAGCTTTGTCAGCGATGTGTTTGTAAGAGAAGGTGATGAGGTTGACGAACGCATAAGGAAGAAATACCCACAGGCAGAGCAGGAGCGATTAGGAGACAGCTTCAGGCGCAGTGTATACTATTTTAAAGTCCCGGAGCCATCCTTCCATATAGTAGAGCGCGGGTTATTTGATCCGGACAGATGGCGTTTTGGAAAAAGCTACCGTGTTTACAATAATTATGTGGATGCGGCTGTGGAAGCAGTTAAAGCAAGGCTGCTGCCTAAATTAAAGGCAATTGCAGAAGAGTATTTTAATAATATTATAAAGAATTTAGGAGAACAGCAGCCCGCTGAGATCACCGGGGGATATGAGAGTGAAATTGAAGAATTTTCTGCTTATGCAGACCTTTTTTCAGAAAAACTGCTGGATCTGATAGCAGTTCAGCACGACATCCGGGTGATGAAGGAAGAGCTGGGGACATCTGAGTGGCCGATGCTGCACCATGCGGAAAATATTTAGTTTATACAAAAAATTGTAGGGGGGATATGGTATATGGATTATTCAAAACAGATTGCAGCAAGTATAGTTTCTTACTTTGAAGATAATAATTTTCATTATTCTTTTGATAAAGAAAGAGGTGTTATTACAAATACATTCAATATGGAAGGTAAATTAAAAAATATACGTTATGCCATTGGCGTCCGGGAATCAGACTATATAGTTTATGCCACAGTTGATATTAATGCAGATGAAGAATGCCGGGCTGCAGTATCAGAATTCCTGACGCGTGCAAATTACGGGATGCTGTTTGGAAGTTTTGAGATGGACTACAGGGATGGGGAAATACGATTCAGGGTTGCTGTAGACTGTGATGAATGTATGCCTTCAAGTGCAGTTATCAGGAATTCTATTATTTTTCCGCATCAGGCATTTAGTAAATATGGCAATGGTCTGCTTACTGTAATGTTTGGGGTAATGACGCCGGAAGAAGCAATTAAGGGGATAGAAGGTTGAAGCTGCATCTTAATCTGAAAGATCCGGGATCCGCAGACGGAATTTATCAGATAAAAGCTGGCGGATGTATGGCAGCGTCCCTTCAGTGGGCAGATGAAAAGGGCCCTCTGGAGGATTGGACAGCTTTTGCCTATATCCCGCTGAATGGAAATGGATGCGGAACTTTCAGGTTTACCGGAGGGAGGGCGGTGCCGCCGGAGGCGACCCATGTGATGGCCAGGGCAGTCAAGCCGGATTTTTCCGGCCGGGAAGAAATTCTGGCGCCTATACCAGGATGCCGGAAACTTATGCATACGGAGGAAGAAACCATCTTCTGTGTAATGAGTGACATCCATCTCTCCAGTAAATCAGGCAGTTTCAGAAGGGCGCTCAGGACGGCTGGTGATCCGGATTTCATTCTTCTGGCCGGGGACTTGACAAATGACGGAAGGCCGGAACAGTTTGAGCAGGTATGCCGGTGTATCGAAGAGGAGGCAGCAGATATTCCGGTGTTTGCAGTAGCAGGCAACCATGACATACTATTAAAACCTCTGCCTCAGGTGGACCAGAATGTGGGCAGCTATTACAGGCTGCAGGACTGGCTGTGCCGGAGAGCCCGCCGGGCCGGGATAAAATGGGAACAGGATATAAGCGGTGCTTACAGTGCCTATGCAGGAGCAGGCGGTGAAGAGATAGATATAACAGGCCTGAATGCCGTATCTCACTGGCGCAGGTTTGTATTCCCGGGCGGACGACAGCTGAACTGGCTGGAAAGGCACCTGGAAAGTGTGGAAGATGGAAAGCTGCATATAGTACTGTGCCATGCTCCGATGATGTCCCATAATCCCATGCGCCGCGGCGGTACGAAAAGCCCATATTTGAGCCGGGATGAAGAATTACAGCAGCTCCTGGACAGGCACAGCCAGATTTTATTTATATCAGGGCACACCCATATATCATTAAATGAGCTGCCGGGATGTGTGGAGTATGATGCGGGCAGAGGGAATATTTATGTCAATGACGCATGTATATGCCCCTCCGCCCTGCATACAGGAGAGACACTGGCAGCAGGTGAGTGGACCGAAGGCTCAGTCATGGATGTGCGCGTTGGCAGGCAGGAAATAGAACTGATTGGAAGGTCTGTTATAAGCGGAAAGAAAATTTCCAGAGGATATTACAGGATCAGCCGTTACATTTGACAGCCTATCTTGCGTACCTTGCTGAATTGTTACTAAATCTTTAATAATATGGATTGCAATATGTTGCCAAACTTGGTTTAGCATGATATAATTAAGTAACTAAAAAATAGTTGCATAGAATAAAGCAGCGGTGGTGATAAATATAGATGCCAAAGAAAAGTGATCTGCTAGAAAAATTGTGCAGAAAACCTATACCTAAGAACTTTACGAAAAGAGTATTACAGTTTGATGAACCACATCCGGGAAATGAGCTATATGGATATCAGATCAAGAAAACAATACAATTTTTAAAGGATATTGGCGAGATTGAATAAAAAATATTGGCAGGTGATTATATGAGCTCAATGTTAGAATATAAGGGATATCATGCAACTATAGAATATGATGCAGAAGATGATATTTTTGTTGGTGATGTATTTGGCATTACAGATTCCTTAAATTTTCATGGAAATTCTGTTGATGAATTGAAAAACACTTTTTCACAATGTATAGATAATTATTTAGAATTATGTGAGAAAATAGGAAAAAATCCAGATAAAGAATTTAAGGGAACCTTTAATGTAAGAATACCACCGGAACTTCACAAAAAGGCTGCTTTAGCAGCAGCAAAGCAAAAAATAACTTTAAATCAGTATGTTGTTAAGGCGATAGATAAATCTTTTGAAGAAAATAAAGGCAGTAAAGAAACAATTATTTATATTCCATATGGTACAAGGCAAACAGACTGGGAAAATGGGGCGGACGAATCATTTAAAGTATTTTGTCAGGTGGGTTCTATTGTGACTAAAAAGGAGAGTGTGTCATATGTCGGAAATTAATGCGAAAATAATAAAACTAAAGATAATCAGTGCTAATATTATTGTATCCAGAAGACCTTTAAAGCGATTAGAAGTAAGCGTAGAATGCCGGGCCAAATTAAAGACGCCTGGTGAAGAGGATAATAAAAGTGTGCTGTTGAATATAGAATTAAGTGTAGGGGCAAAAAATGATGATTTAAAGATTGAATTTGATGCTGATACTATCTTTGAATTGGATCAGATACCCGATGATTATAACATGATTGCAGAACAGAAGCTTATACCTCTTGCAAGAACTGTTCTGTTTGAAAAATTAGATGAAATGTTAGTTAGTATGGGATATGAAAAAATGAAATTGGCAGAACAAATGTAAAAATTTATTTTTAAATTAATGGCGTAAAAAAGCAAGGTATATATTGTCAGGATATTTTAACAAAAAATCCTTGCTTTTTTTGAAACAAAGTGATATACTATCAGAGTTAGAAAATGCGGGTGTAGTTCAATGGTAGAACACCAGCCTTCCAAGCTGGATACGTGGGTTCGATTCCCATCACCCGCTTTTTTGTATGCCCTGGCGCAGGGCAGGTTAAAAGCCGACAAGGTGTATATTTTGTTTTTTAGTCAGGCAGCATCCTCAGATGCCTCAGCACGATATGTATCAATAAGGTTTTGTATTTCGCTGTTCCCTTCTACTCCTTCTAAATCGTAAAGGTATCCATTAAAATCGTCCAGTGTCCACGTCCCCTCGTCATAAATGTAGGTCAGGTCCAGACGGCCGAGATACTGATCCTGTTCTCCTCCTCCCTGTAGAATTGGAGTACTCTTGAAGCCTTCATCTCCCGGATAATAGACAGGGCTTGTAATAATATAATGGTCATCTGCGCCTATCACCGCACTTATACCCTCTACATTTGCTATTTTTGTGTCTACTGCCAGACCGGTATGGGAAAGTACTATATTGATGTCTGTCTGCGGCTTCACCTCTTCAATAATCTTACCAACCGTGATCTCGCCGCTTTCAAAGGTTTTGTCAGAAACCTCTTTCCAGTCTCTGTCCTGAGGCTTTAGGGAAGTGACTCCAATAATCCCCACTTTTAATCCCCCGACTTCTTTAATTGTATAAGGGTCTGCGTTGTCGATATATTCTCCTGTGTTATTCATGGTTACATTGGCACAGAGAGTTGGAAACTCAGCGAGTCCGATCAGGTTCTGGAGCTGTTCATTGCCCTGTACGATGCTCCCGCCCTTGGGAGGTACGCGGAAATCGTTGTTTCCTAATACCCAGGCATCATAACCCATGGCGTTTAACAGTTCCATCTCAGGGATTCCCTGCTGCTCCTGGAATTCACCCCGGAGAAAGATATCTCCTCCGTTTAATACCAGAAGGTTGTCACATTCCTCTCTTGCCTGGTCGATAAGGGTTTTGAACTGTGGCAGCCGGTCCACACGTCCATGGATATCATTGTTATACACGATGGAAAGCTGGTAGGTATCCCCCTGTGCTGCATCAGAAGCCTGGGCTGTGAGAGAAGAGGCAGCAGTGGCTGCCAGTACTGCTGTCATTGATAAGATCGCTGCTTTTTTTCTCAGGTTAAACATAGTTTTTCTCCTTCTTTTGTGATTTTTCACTCTTGGATCATTTTTTACGGCCGGTGCAGTATATCTGCAGGCCTGTTGGATCGTTGCGCAGGTTTATCATAACAGCCGGTTGTAACAGCCACATCAAAGGCAGATAAAAATTTTGTTAAGTACAATAACTTGTGTAGGAATAAATAACTAAAAAAGAAGGTGAAATATTGTGTATTATGGCAAAATGCACAATAGAGATTGACAAATCATCAGTCCGGGCCTATACTCAAATTATAAAGTTAGTTTAACGTTTTCGTAAAAGGTTTAACTAACTCAGCAAGGGCAGTGCAGCCTGGGCATCAAGGGGGAAAGAGAATGACAAAGCGTGTGACGATTAAAGATATAGCAAAAGAGTGTGGGGTATCTATAACGACTGTTTCCAGAATATTAAATAAAAAACCGGGATGCTGTACTCCTGAAACAGAGAAAAGGGTGATGGAGGCTGTGGAGAGGGCGCATTACCGTCCAAATCCTGCGGCGAGATCACTTGTGACGAAAGAGACAAATATTATAGGAGTGATCCTTCCGGATATATATAATTACTTTTTCCAGGAGTTCTTTAAAGGAGCCGAGGATTACCTGGGCAAAAAAGGATATAAACTTATTTTGTGCAACACAGACGGGAAGGCGAAAAAGGAGAATGAGTTCCTGGAAAGCCTGACACAGGGGATGGTTGACGGCATTATGATCACGACAGGAAACTGTTCAGAGAATAATGACTATATTGTAAAGCTCTCAGAGGGCGGATTTCCTATCGTGACTGTAGAGCGCTATGGGGACGACCTGGAACAGATACCCGGTGTATTGTTTGACAATAAAAAAGCCATGTGCATGGCAGTGCGAAGACTGTATGAGTATGGACACAGAAGGATCGCCTTTATTACAGGTCCGGCCAATGCAGCAAATGCAGTGCTCAGGCTGGAGGGATATAAACAGGGGCTGAAAGAGGCAGGTATTAAATACGAAAAAGCACTTGTATGCGCCGGGGATTATCAGATGACTTCCGGGTATAAAAGCATTAAAAAGCTTATTTCTGAGCAGGAATTCACAGCTGTGATAGCCTCTAATGACCAGATGGCAGTTGGGGCGTGCAAGGCTATACGTGATTCCGGGAAATCTGTTCCGGATGATATATCAGTAATTGGTTTTGATGGTACGATGCTGGCGGAGTTATACCAGCCGGCTCTTTATACCATAGAGCTGCATGGATACGATATGGGGAAGGTATCGGCAGAAAATCTTTTAAAACTTATAAAAGGAAAGGAGGCAGGGGAGAAGAAGGTTATATTTGAACCAGTCATAAAAGAAGGAAGCAGCATCAGGGACATCACAGATATGACGCTGTAGGGTGCCATGCTGCGGACAGGATGCAGGAGAAGGAGAGGTAATGTATGGGTTTAACATCAAGGGAGAGGGTGCTGATGGCGCTGGCCCATGAGGAGACAGACAGGGTGCCGATTGACTTGGGATCCTCACGGTCTACAGGTATCAATGCCATCGCATACAAGGCATTGAAGAAATATCTGGGCGTTCCGGGCGAGACAGTGCTGTTTGACGTGAAGCAGCTTCTGGCACAGCCGGATCATGAGATACTGCGGCGGATCGGCTGTGATGTGGTTATTCTTCCAAGGCTTGTGCCATCTATAGGGATTCCCATAGATGAGTATAAACTGGGGGAGCTGCCAAGAGGCGGCGGAAGCTGCCTGCTGGCCAAAAGCTTTGAGCCGGTGCAGCTGGAGGATGGCTCACTGGGAGTCTATGACAGCCAGGGGCATCTGCTGGCAAAGAGGCCTAAAGACGGTCTGTATTTTGATGAGATGTATCATCCTCTGGAAAATGCGGAGAGTGAGGCGGATATTGACAGGAATCTGTCATTGCCTGAGATTACAGATGAAGAGATGGAGTTTCAGAGGATAAAGGCAAAGGATATCTATGAAAATACGGATTTTGCCATATCAGGGGCGACCAGCTTCAGTTTGTTTGAGAAGGGTACAAAGGATTGGGGATACGAAAATTATCTGATACAATTTTATGAGGAGCCGGAGCTTGTTGAGTATTATCTGGACAAGATGACAGATGCTTATATCACCATGATGGAGCGGTATCTGGACGCGGTCGGGGATTATGTCCAGGTAGTCCAGAATAATGATGATTTTGGTTCACAGACGGGGCTTCTGGTATCGCCTGAAATCTACAGGAAATTCTTCAAGCCGCGTCATGCCAGAATTAATGAGGCGATCCGAAGGAAGAAGAAGGATATGCATATCTCGCTTCACTGCTGCGGAAGCGTCTATCCGCTGATAGGAGATTTTATAGAAGCAGGGTTCGATATCCTCAACCCGATCCAGAAGGAATGTGCAAATATGGATCCGGTCAGGATAAAGCGTGAATATGGCAGGAAGATGACTATATGGGGCGGGGCTTTAAGTACACAGACAACCATGACTCACGGCAGTATTGATGATATCGTCAATGAGGTTAAGGAAATGATAAAAATATATGCTCCGGGGGGAGGATTCGTATTTTCTCAGATCCATAACATTCAGGCTGATATATCACCGGAGAAGATAATGGCTCTCTTTGACACCGCACTGAAGTATGGAGTACCTTCCTGGTACAGGGACGGAAAAGAACCGTGATAAAGGAGGGATGAAAAGATGGAAAAAGTAAAGTGCGGCCGTCCTGTGGCAGTGATCGGCAGTTATGCAGTGGGGATGACTATTGCCTGCGGCCATTTCCCGGCAGCCGGAGAGACAGTACCGGGCAGGAATTTTGAGATGATGCATGGGGGAAAAGGGTCTAACCAGGCGGTGGCAGCGGCAAGGCTGGGGGGCAATGTCCTGTTTGCCGGATGCGTGGGATGTGACAGCTTCGGCGATATGTGCATGGATCTAATGAAGGAAGAGGGGATCACAGGAAGTTATATAGTAAGGTCTGAGACAGGGCGCTCTACGGGGGTGGGGCTTATCTATGTCAATGAGGAGGGTGAAAATGAGATCGTCATAGATCTTGCGGCTAATGAGGAGCTGTCGGCCGGGGATATCGACCGTATGGTGCCGGCTCTGAAAGAGTGCTCACTTGTGCTGATGCAGCTGGAGATCAATATGGATACTGTTATTTACACAGCAGAAAAGTGCAGGGAGCTTGGAATACCGTTCGTGCTGAATCCGGCTCCTTACAGACAGATGCCGGAAAAACTGCCAGGACTCTGCGATTATCTGATCCCTAATCAGACAGAAGCAAGGCTGATGCTTGGGCTTGATGCCAGATCTGAGATATCGGATGAGGAGGCTGCCTCACGGATATGGGAGATGGGTGCGGGATGTGTAATTATGACTCTGGGAGCGGATGGCGCCCTGATCGTGGATAAAACCGGGATGACAAAAGTAGATGGGATCCGTGTAAATGCAGTGGACACCACAGGCGCCGGAGATACCTTCTGCGGAAGCTTCTGTGTGGCGCTGGCAGAAGGAAAAGATACAAAAGAAGCTGTTGCCCTGGCAGTAAAAGCGGCGGGCCTTTCAGTTACAAAATACGGTGTAATACAGTCCATACCGTACAGAAAAGAAGTGGACAGTATAGGGTAAAAACCCCTGCCATAATAATAAACGGTATGGCCGCAAAAACAGACAATCAAAATAATGAGCAGTATGACTGTAAAAACAGATAATAGAAACAGATAATAGAAACAGTTAATGGAAACAGGAGAAGGTACAGCATGAAAAGAAAGGGTATTTTAAACAAAGAGCTGATGAAGGCTATAGCAGATATGGGACATGAACAGCTGATCGTCATAGGAGACGCAGGAGTTCCCGTAAGCGACCAGGCAAAGCGCATAGACCTGGCTATAGCAGAAGAGCTGCCAACAGTCCGCCAGGTTCTGGAGCTTATCGAGGACGAGATGATCTATGAGAGAGTAATAGTGGCGGAAGAGCAGAAGATGTATAATCCAAAGCATTATCAGGCGGTATGTGACATGTCAGTACACTGCCAGGTAGAGACAGTTCCGCACAGGGAGCTGATGGAAAAATACCTGCCGCAGGCGAAATATATTGTGCGGACAGGAGGGTTTGAACCATGGGGGAACATAGTACTGGCATCAGGGATAGACGCGAATAAGTGGTTTCAGAAGGAAGGCTGTATCGTGCCGGATTATTATGAAGAGCGGGCAGGCGAGGTACAGTAAGGAAAAGCACAGATTTACGGCAGAAGCAGCGGGTTAATTTTTTTTAGGATGTTACGAAAACGTTTAACTAAACAGGAGAAGGTTTTAGTTAAAAGCGGCAAAGACGAAAGAGAGGGTATGTAATATGAAGAAGAAACTTATGGCGGTTGTATTAAGCGCGGTTATGGCATTTTCAATGGCAGGTGTGGCAGAGGCTTCTGATACAGAGGCTAAGGATATGAAGATAGCGGTAGTCCTTCATGCCATGAACAGCTCATTCTACACAAAGCTGGCAGATGGGGCAAGGGATGCAGGCAAGGATTTTGGCATCACGGTGGATGTCACCTCACCGACCACAGCCAGCAACCTGTCAGAGCAGGTAAGCCTGATAGAATCATGTATCACAGCTGACTATGATGGGATCGCCACAGTGACCTGGGATCCTTCAGGATTTAATTCCGTCATCCAGAAAGCATCGGATGCAGGTATCCCTATGGTAGGCTTCAATATGGATGCAGAAGACTGCGGAACAAAGGCATTTATCGGTCAGGAGTATGAGGATGCCGGATATCAGATGGGGAAATATATGTTTGGCGAAGTAATGGAAGGAAAAGGAAAGTATATCATCGCCAGCTGCGGCCCTTCTGACACGGCGCTCATAGCCAGAGCCAACGGAATCAAAAAGGCGCAGGAAGAATATCCCGACATTGAGTTCATTGACATCATTGATATTGGTACAGACCTGACAAATGCTTATGGTGTCATAGAAAACGCATATCTGGCACATCCGGACGTGAACGCCATACTGGGCGTGGATGTGTTCAGCGAAGCAATCGGTACCTTTGTAGAAGCCTATAAGCTGGAAGGTGAGGTAAAGGGCGCCGGATTTGACCTGACAGAGGGTACATTAAAGCATATCTCCAATGGCTCCATGCAGCTTACTGTAGGTCAGAATCCGTATCTGCAGGGATATTATGCGGTAGCTGAGCTGTATATGAACCTGGCCCATGATGCAGCGTTTATTGATATCAATACAGGGGCACAGCTTGTTACGCAGGATAATGTAGCAGACGCTACTCCGGAATAACGGTGGGGAGAGGTAAATGATGAGGATAAAGCGGTTTCGGGAGCTGGGTGTCCTGATCGTGCTGGGTGTTATTGTCATAATCCTTTCTATTGTGTCCCCTGTATTCTTAAAGCCGGTCAATCTGGTGAATATAGTGAGGCAGACTGTAGAAATAGGGGTCATGGCTATCGGGATGTCTTTCCTGATCATCGCAGCTGAGATGGACTTGTCAGTGGGCTCCATATTCGGGGCAGCAGCTATGCTGGGTGCGCTCCTGTTTAAAAACGAGGTTAACCCTACTCTTGTATTTATTGTGATGCTTCTGGCAGGCGCGGCTATTGGACTTGTCAATGGTACTCTGGTGGCAAAGGCAAAGATGCCTGCATTCATCGTGACCTTGGGGACCATGCAGATATTCAGAAGCATCGCCTATGCTATCTCAAACGGTCAGAGTATCAGCGTCTTCCCGGATAAAGCTATGAACAGCTGGGTATTTGGACTTGGAGCATCCGTGGGAGTTATTCCTGTACAGGTCATTATCATGCTGATATTGTACGTGATAGCACATATAGTGATGAGCAAGACAAAGCTGGGCTTTGATATCTACGCCACAGGCGGGAACCAGAAGGCTGCCAGGCTGGCCGGGATCAATACGGACAGGATAAAGATCATCTGTTTCATGCTGACAGGTTCCCTGTGCGCCCTGGCAGGGATGATCAGCATCGCCTATCTGAAGTCTGTGCCAACGACTGCCGGAGAAGGCAGAGAGATGGACGTGATCGCGGCAGTTATCCTGGGAGGGGCAGCTTTGAGCGGCGGACGCGGTACCATTCTGGGCACTTTCATAGGAGCTATCATCATGAGTGTTGTAAAAAACGGAATGGTGCTGATGAGCGTTCCTGTGTTCTGGCAGACGGGCTTTATCGGAGTCATTATTATTCTGGCAGTTCTTCTGGATACCTGGATCGGGCGCAAAGAGAGGATCAGTTAGGGGGGATAAGGTGGAACCGTATATACAATTTCAGCATATCACAAAACAGTTCGGCGGCACGGTTGCATTAAATGATGTCTCCTTTGAGATCCGAAAAGGGGAGGTACATTGTCTGTGCGGTGAAAACGGGGCAGGAAAGTCAACACTGATCAATCTCTGCGGCGGGGTATTTACCCCCACTAAGGGTGAAATCCTGATAGACGGTAAAAGTGTCCGCATCCAGAATGTACAGCAGTCTGAGAAGCTGGGGTTTGCCATTGTACACCAGGAAGTGCCTCTCTGCTCCAATATGACTATTGCCCACAATATATTCCTGGGCTCGCCGGAAGGAAGAAAAGGGATATTTCTTAACGAAAAGTATATGAGGGAAAAGACAAAGGAGCTTTTGGAAGAATTTCAGATGAAGACAGACCCGGGAGAACTGGTGGGAAACTTAAGCATTGCGGAACAGGCAATCGTACAGATCGCAAAAGCTGTCTATTCAAAACCGTCTATCCTCATACTGGATGAACCGACATCAGCTATGACAAATGACCAGAGGGAAGTGCTTTACAGGATCGTGCGCAAGCTGGTAAAAGAGCAGCAGACAACTGTCATGTATGTGAGCCACAGGCTGGAAGAGGTCATGGAGCTGGGCGACAGGACAACTATACTGCGGGACGGCCACTTTATATCCACCAGGGATATAAAGGATATCACTATCGATGACCTTGTGACAGGCATGGTGGGCAGAAAGATAGAAAAGTCCGCCTGGAAGAAAAGTTATGCCACTGATGAAGTACTTATGAGTGTTAAGAATCTGAGCAGGAACAGAAAATTCAGGGATATCTCCTTTGAACTGAGAAAGGGGGAGATCCTGGGGTTTGCAGGCTTTGTAGGGGCCGGAAGGACGGAGGTGTTAAGCGCCATTTTCGGGGCGGACAGGCCTGATGCCGGGGAGATCTGGGTCAATGGCAGTAAGGTGGATATTAAGTCACCATCTGATGCAATAAGAAATGGAATCAGCATGATACCGGAGAACAGAAGAGATGATGCGCTTATAGCTCAGATGACCATCCAGCAGAATGCCCAGATGACGATCATGAAAAGGTTGAAGAGCAGATTTTTGATCAACAGAAAAAAGGCTTCCGGGGTCATGGAAGAGATGATGGAGGAATACTCCATCAAAGCCGGGAATGTAAAGGACTCCATCATGACACTGAGCGGCGGAAACCAGCAGAAGGTAGTGATTGCCCGGTGGATAGCAAATGATCCACGGATACTGCTGTGCGATGAACCTACAAGGGGGATTGATGTGGGAGCCAAGGCGGAGGTGTATGCCATCCTGCAGAAAATAGCCAGTCAGGGAATCGGCATAGTTATGGTATCTTCTGAACTGCCTGAACTGCTCTCCCTTTGCGACAGGATCATTGTCATGCACGAAGGGCGGATCACAGGTGAGATCAGCAGAGAAGAAGCAAGTGAAGAGGCAGTCATGAGATATGCGGCCGCCGTGGCGGAATAGGCAGCAGGGAAACAGACAGTCTCAGACAGGGCCAGGTACGACTCGTAAGAGTTACACCTGGCCCTCATTTAATTGCATTTACCCTTCCGGAGATGAGTAGTTACGAACAGCTGCTGTTAATCTAATATGCCTCTGACAGGATTATGCTTCATAGCGTCCCCGCGGCGGTAGCTGGTCTGCAGTTTCTGGTATTTTCCTTCCTGACTGCTTTTTTCTATTGCCGTCATGATTTCCAGTACATGAAGGGTCTGGGATATGTCAGCCCTAAACGGCCTGCCTGCCGAAAGGGCTTTAGCCATGTCCGCCAAACCCAGCCCCCGGCTGTTCTGACTGTAATCAAAGAGCAGGGGGATCTCCTTTTTTGTTCCGTCCTCAGGCCTTAACAAATAGATGGGGCCGTCAAAATTGTTGGGGTCGGGAACATAGAGGGTGCCGGATGAACCATAGATCTCCAGGCGGGACTGATGCTCATAGTAGACGTCAAATGTAGTTGTAATGGTTCCCACGGCTCCATTGTCAAAGTCAAGTATACCAGTGATGTGCGTTGGAACCTCCACATTTATCAGGGCACCTTTTTTAGGTTCGCTTGTAATGACCCTCTGGGGGAAGCTTTTTCTGGTGATTCCCGTGACCCCGGATACGCCGCCCAATAAATTGACAAGCGCTGTCAGATAATATGGCCCCATATCCATCATCGGGCCGCCTCCGTGCTGATAATAAAATTCCGGAGAGGGGTGCCAGCTCTCATGTCCGCGGCACATCATGAAAGCGGCAGCGCCCACAGGCTGTCCGATAAACCCGTCATCGATCAGCTTTCTGCAGGTCTGGATCCCAGCTCCTAAAAATGTGTCGGGGGCGCCGCCAAGCATGAGGCCTTTTTCTGCGGCAAGGGCAGCAAGCTCTGCACCTTCCTCAAATACAGCGGCCAGCGGCTTCTCACTGTATACATGTTTACCGGCCAGCAGGGCTGCTTTTGTTGTTTCATAGTGTTCAAAGGGCCTTGTCAGGTTAAGCACAATATCCACCTCAGAGTCAGCCAGCAGTTCTTCCATGCTTTTATATGATTTCCGAAAACCGTATTTTTCCTGTGCTTCTTTTACCTTTTCTTCTACCAGGTCATATACGCCGACCACCTCTGTTTCAGTAAAAAGACGGCATAGATTTTCTAAATAGATGCCGCTGATCGCGCCTGCCCCCAGAATTCCGATTCCTGTCCGTTTCATTTTCACATCCTCCTTTGGATTATAGTGCTTATTCCCGCGAGCAACGAGCCAAAGTCAAGCTCGCTTGACCTTGGCGACTGCCGCGAGGGTCAAAAACCCCGCAGCTATTCACAGCCGCCTTATCTCCTGCATGCCCACAGCATTCCGCGCTCCATCAGGGTTTCCGCTGTGGGATATTTGTCAAAAACATCATCGTGGTGG
Organism: Murimonas intestini; assembly: GCA_003148945.1. GTDB lineage: Bacteria > Bacillota > Clostridia > Lachnospirales > Lachnospiraceae > Murimonas > Murimonas intestini. Next base: position 69,422 of record QGGY01000011.1, read on the forward strand.
CCCAGGGAAGAATAGAAGATCCGTCCTTTTCCCCAGAATTTCGTATATGCTACAGGCATATCCACAGGTTTGTTTGTAGTGTGGCAGCCCTCGTATACAGGAAAACGGGTGGTGGCCAGAACTTCTATGGCAGGATCTATATGCAGGTAATACTGCTCGCTGCAGACATCAAAATCCTCCAGTCCTTCTGTTATGGGGCTGGATCCTCTGCAAATATTTACCCTGTAGTGTATGCCGTCACAGCCGGGATGGCTGACCCACTGGGCGCCTGTCATAAATTGCCAGTCAGTGTCATTGCGGAAGGCATCATTCATGCCCCCGTGGCAGCCGGCCAGTCCTGTGCCCAGAGCTACAGCTTCCATTATACTGCGGGTATATTCAGGGTTGATCTGCCCCATTGTCCAGCAGGGTACGATAAGATCATATTCCATCAGACGCTCCTTTTCGGAGAGAACCTCCAGAGTATGGCTGATGGTTACTTCACAGCCGTTTGCCTCCATGATCCTGGCAAACCTGGCTGAGACGAGCTGCGGTTCATGGCCGTCCCAGCCGCCTTCAAAAATCAGAACTTTCTTATTAGCCATATTTTCTAATCTCCTTCTTTTTGTCCTTGTGCAATTATCTCTGTTCCTTTGTTGTTCATGCTTGAATTATATCGTTTTCTCACATATAATGATTGTCAAATCAATACTTTTTTTGGACAAATATTGCTGTATGAAAGGATGTAAATATGATTCCTTTTTATGAAAACCATGAACACCATATGGTATCTGTCAATACATGCAGTCTTTCCTTTCCGGCGCATCTGCACAAGGAGACGGAGATGGTCCTGATGCTGGACGGCAGTCTTGACGTTATGGCAGGCGGATGTGATTATAGAATAGATGAGGGGGATCTGGCAGTGATACTTCCCAATACCATACATGCCTACTCAAATCCCGGAGGGAAATGTATTATGGTGGTCTGTTCTACAGAAATGCTGGGTGAGTATGCAGCCCTGTTTTCAGGAGCTGTGCCTGATTCTCCTGTTGTCCGGGCTAAGAGCCTGCATCAGGATATTACATATGCAATGGGTTCTCTTGAGAGGGAAGGCGGTCAGGCACAGAACACTGACGTCTGTAAAGCCCTGCTGCATTTAATCTGTGCCCGCCTATTGGAGTGTATGACATTTAAAAGGCAGGAGGTACATCCGGCTCTGGACCTCACCAGCAGGGCGCTGCTCTACATAGGAGCGCACTATCTGGAACCACTTTCTTTAGAGCAGGCTGCCAGAGAGCTGTGTGTTAGCAAGTATCATCTGTCCCGTATCTTTTCGGGAAAACTGCACACAAATTTTAATGATTACATAAATCAGCTCAGACTGGACTATGCCGCCTATCTGATCCGCAGTACACAGGATTCACTGACAGACATATGCTATGCCTCAGGATTTGAGAGCAACAGGACATTTAACAGGGCCTTCAGGAAATTTTATAATGCGGCGCCAAGCGACTTACGCAGGAGAAACCGCGATACACAGAAAACACCGGAAGAAAAATATAATGCATTTATGCATAAAGAATGATAAAATGGTGACATCAAAACTTTTGGAGGTATTTAAAATGGGGAAGATTTATCTGCAGATGTATTCGTTTATGGACGGTACCATGAATGATACATGCGAAAACCTGAGACTGGCCGCGGCTATGGGGTATGACGGCGTGGAGCTGTTCGGGGGAAACTTTGCTGTTCCGGCTGAAGAGATGAAGAGGCAGCTTGAGACATACGGTCTGGAGGCTGTTTCTATGCACGCCCAGACAGGGCAGATCAGGGAGATGATTCCGTATGCCAAAGCCCTTGGCATGAAGTTTATGGGGATAGGCATGGAAGTGATGAAGAATGAAAAAGATGTGTACAGTTTTGCGGATACGCTCAACGAACTGGGCGAAGAGTGTGCTGCCCACGGCATTACTTTGACGTACCATAATCATACACAGGAATTTAATTCATGTAACGGAAAGAGGATCATAGATGTGCTTGTGAGGGATACAGACCCCTCTTATGTCAGCTTTGAACTGGATGCAGGCTGGTGTGCCGCAGCGGGGGCAGACCCAATGTTTCTGGTTAAGCAGTATTCCGGAAGATTTAAGCTGATCCATGTAAAGGAGAGCAGCCGGGTGATCGGCCCTCAGCCGCCCATGGACTTCAGTTCATTTGACAAGGATGCAGATGGGAATCCGGTGCTGCCGGAAGCTGTGAAAAAGAGCATGGAAGAGAGCAGGGCGATCAACTGTCCTGCCGGCCAGGGGCTGGTGGACTGGAAACTGCTGAAAGAGACTGCAGACCAGAATGGATGTGAGGCATATATTGTGGAGAGAGAGACTACATATGCCGGGACCAGGGCGGAGTGCCTGAAGGCGGATATTGATTATTACAGGACGGTAATATAGAATTACTGTATGGGCATCAGGACGTGTAAAGAAACAGCAGCCTGGTGCCCGTTAAAGGAAAGGTTACATCAGTATAACATTAAACTGTGGGAGATCAGGATATGGAAGGAAATATGGATAAGCCGGAAACTATACCGGGAAGTGTACGGCAAAAAGAGTTTAAGGCTGCAATATGTCCAAATTGTGGGGGAGAACTGCAGTTGGATGACAGCAGGGAACAGGCATTTTGTATGTATTGCGGCAGCAAGATTCTTGTGAAAGAAGCTGTCAGGAAGGTATGCGTGGATAATCAGGCAGCAATAGAAAATCTTATGAAAGCGGCGCAGATTGCTTATAAGGCAGGAGATTACCATGAGGCGGAAGAACGTTATTCACGTGTGCTTGAGATGGATCCTGATAATTATGAGGCTGTGTTTTGGGAAGGGGTCTGCCTGGGCCGGGAAAATGATAAAAAGGCCCGGGAACTTGTAAAGTATGCAGAAGTCTCGCTGGAAATGTTCAGTAAGATTTACGAGTCAGATCAAGAAATCCTGCAGAGAAAAAACGACATGGGGAAGGAACTGCTGAAAGTGGCAGAAAAGTGCTGCTACATAAGGTATTATGTAATTAAACTGCTGGACAATCAGATAACATGCAAGAACGCTGAAATGAGAGAGCAGCTGGAATGCTTAATAAATGATACATTACAGAAATCATCCAAATATGATCTTTACTATCTTGGAAGTGGGGAGGTAATCCCCGGGAATGAAATACGGCAGGAATTAGAAAATATTCGGCTGAAGCTAAAGAGATTTGAAGAGCAGGAAAAGGAAGCGCTCAGAGAAGCACAAAGGATCAGGGAGGAGCAGGAACAAAGCCGCTATTGGGCTGAACATTATGATGAACTGCTTGAAGAGACAGAAACTTTGAAGCAGGAAATAATCAAGGACTTAGAAAAAGTTGAGGATTATAGAAAGAAAGCAGATGAATTGATAAGGCAGATCAGAGAGAATAAAGAGACATTTCAAAAGAGTATACATTGGCTGATAGCAAAAAAAATGAATCCATATAGGGGTAAGTACTATGATACCCAGATCCTTATCTCTAATTTGGAAGGGGCCTGTGATGATGCATTGATATATATAAATGAATACGGGAATACAAGGAGCCAGTTGGTATTAAAGGCTTCATATCTTAAAAATGAAGATAGAGAAAATCTGGAAAACTGTTTACCCGATATTCCTGCAGCGAAGGGGATGTTAGAGAAATTAAAAGAACAGGCAGCTGAACTGAATGACGAAATTTCCAGAATAGTTGAGAAAAAGACGCACTTAATAAAGAGAATATTATGCGCAGGTGCTGCCATAATAGCGGTCATAGTTTTTGCATGGGTAAATTATCACTATAGGGTAACAGTGCCTAGAAAAAAGTATAATGAAGGAGTAAATTTATTTTACGAGGGTAATTATACCGAGGCTAAGAAATTATTTGATCAACTGGGATATCAGGAACCTGAATTATTTCAAAATGAAGAACTATTACTAAACAGAACTCTGGAATACTATCTGCAAGGACAGGTACATTTGGAAAGCGGAGATTATAAATATGCAGCAGAGGATTTTGAGAAGGCAGGATATTTTAGGGACGCAAAGGAAATGACTCAGGAATGTTCTTACAAATATGCGGAGGGGGAGCTTAATAATCACAGTTATAATGCAGCGGCAGATGAATTTGAAAAATTGCTGGGATATAAAGATTCGGATGAGCTGTTGATAGATGCTTTATTGTCACAATTTAATTTTTATAGAATCCTTTATAGCTCTTCCAGGCTCGATGAAGTGATGGAGATAAAACAGAGAATAAAAGCTGCTGCAAATGCCAGTTCAAGATGTAAAGAGGCAGTGATAGCTGAGGCAGATAGAATATCGGAAGAGGGAGACTCTGAAAAAGCGGCTGAAATATACCAGATTATAGATTATAATCCAGAACCAGAAATGGCAGACCAGGAAATTATATACCAGTCAGCAAATAAATTGATGGATGACGGAGTATATGTAAATGCGATAAATAAATATCTGAAAATACGTAACTATCAGGATACAGAATATAAGCTGGGATTAGCGTATTATAAACTTTTGCAGTATAAGACGGCATTGGAAATATGGGAAGGCATACAGGATAAGGCTGATTATCCGGAACTGGAGGGATATATTCAAACAGCAAAGGATAAGCTGCAGAAAACAGATGGAAATGAGAGTGACAGCCGCACAGAAGGATTGTTAAAATAAGCAGGCTGATTAAAATGTGTGGTTAATTTAATATGTAGAAAACTTGTAACGATTCAGCAGGTCTGTGCATTTATAAAAATTTCATAATAAAGTAAGAAGCTGTGCGCTCTGATCAATATGCTGCTTTCCAGGCAGACAAGTAAAACCTTGTCACATGGAAATAAGCTTATTGATCAGCAGCGGGCAGCTTTTTAATTATTATTGTTCAAGCGTTAATATTTTTCAGGGAAATCTATTAAAATCTATAAAAGACACACAAAACATATACTTTGAATGATTGAAGCACAGTACAAAACCGAAGATAATGGGGTTATCAATCAAATAGAATTATTTTGCTAAAGGAGGAGAACATGAACCATTATATTCCGGTTAACCTGCGGTGCGAGTATGAGATGAGGCCTATGGGTGTACAAAAGAGTCAGCCTCTGCTGAGCTGGCAGGTAAAGTCAGATGAGAGAGATGCATTTCAGTCGGCATATCAGATAGTGGCTGCATCTGATCAGGAGAAGCTTGAGGGAAAGGTTTATGACCTGTGGGACACAGGGAAGGTTATGGGCGGCCGATGTTATGGGGTTTTATATGAAGGTTCACCGTTAAAAAGCGCCCAGAGAGTCTGGTGGAAGGTATGTATCTGGAATCAGAACGGTGAAGTATCAGGATATAGCGCCCCGGAATGGTTTGAGATGGGGCTGCTTGAGGAAGAAGACTGGAAAGGGAAGTGGATGGGCTTTTTAGGCGGTTTGATAGGAAACGGCATTCTCATGCGCTATTCTTTTAACAGTCTGGGTAAGAAAATAGAGAGGGCCAGGGCATATGTCTGCTGCGCGGGTTATTATGAGCTGCGCATGAATGGTAAGAAGATAGGAGATAAACTGCTGGATCCGGCGCCAAGTGATTACAGCAGGACGCTGCTGTATTCTGCCTACGATATAACAGAGGATGTGAGAACGGGGGCAAATGTGATAGGTCTCATATTGGGCACAGGCTGGGCCGGACAGCCCAAGGTGCTTGTACAGCTCAATATTGAGTATGAGGATGGCAGCATACAGGAGGAATTTACAGACTGGGGAATCGGATGGTGTGTTGCGAAAGGACCTGTGGTCTATAACAGTATCTATGATGGAGAAGACTATGATGCCAGACTGGAGAAGGACGGATGGGATACGCCGGAATATGAATCCCGGTTCCTGAAGGAGCATCAGAGGCCGGATGGATGGATACTGGCCACTGTGGTGGAAGATCCGGGAGGAAAAAGGACCGGGGAACTGCTTCCGCCTGTGCGGGTGATGAAAAGGACAAAGCCTGAATATATCAGGACTTTTAAGGATGGCAGGAAACTGTATGATGCGGGGGAAAATCAGTCAGGATGGGTGAGGCTGACGGCAAAAGGTGAGGCCGGATCCAAAATAACGCTTTCATTTGCTGAAGTATTAGATGAAAGCGGTGATCTGGACAAGAGGGCTCTGCGTCTGGCCAGATGCGAGGATAGCTATATTCTGAGAGGAACTGGAAAAAGCGAGGAGTATGCCCCCAGGTTTACTTATCATGGATTCAGGTATTTCACAGTAAAGATTGAGGGGGAGGCAGAGATATCTGAACTGACAGCAGAATACATAAGGAGCAGTGTCAAACAGAATGCAGTATTTAGCTCTGATGATGAATTTCTGAACAGGCTGGCAGCAGTCATGAGGCATACAGACGGATGCAATCTGATGGGGATACCTACAGACTGTGACCAGAGGGATGAACGCCATGGATGGACTACGGACACTACTTCACGGGCGGAAGGCTGTACATATCACTATGATATGGGAAGCTTTTTTGAGAAATGGGCCAGGGATGTCTATGACACGCAGGATACAAAGGGGTATTTTGCGGATACAGCTCCGTTCAGATGGGGACGCAGGCCCTGTGACCCTCAGGTAAATACTCCGGTCAGCCTTGTTCTACTGATGTATGAGGTGTATGGAGACAGGCGGATATTGGAAGAGTGCTATGACAGTATGATGAAATACCTGATGGTTCTTTTAAAAGAGGCCGACGGCTACCTGATTTCCAGGACAGGTTTTGGGGAATGGGCGTGCCCCAGGGAAGAGTGCATCAGGGAAGAGTACGGAGCCGGCGCTGCATCTAAAAATGTCACTCCCACACTTGTATCTACGGCGTATCTGTATTATTCCATATCACAGATAAAAGAGATAGCCCGGATACTGAAAAAAGACGATATACAATATCTGGAAGGGCTTCAGGAGACAGTCCGGCAAAAATATAATGAGCGGTTCTTAAATAAAAAGACGTTCCAGTATGATATGGGGAGTCAGAGCGCAAATGCACTTTCTCTGGCCCTGGGGCTGGTACCCGGGGAATATAAGGACGCAGTGGCAGATAACATAGCAGCAGATATCAGAAAGCACAATGGGCATATGACGACAGGAAACATGGGAACAAAGGCTCTGCTGGAAGTGCTTTGCCAGGCGGGAAGAGACGATGAGGCTTATGAGATCATGACAGTGAGGACAGCGCCGGGGTTCGGCTACATGCTGGATAAGGGAGCGACAACAGTCTGGGAACGATGGGAGGCAGATGAGGACAATAATATCATGAACTCCAGAAATCATCCCATGCTGGCTGCAGTCTGTGTATGGTTTTATAAATATCTGGGAGGGATCCGGGTACAGCCCGGAAGCAGCGGTCTGCAGCAGCTTGTCATAAGACCTTCAGTGCCGGAGGGATTAAACAAGGTGCATGTACAGATGGAAATACTAAATGGTGAAGTGACATCCTCCTGGAGGAAAGAAAAGGAGAACTTCATTTTGGAGGTGACAGTGCCGTTTAATACAAGGGCCCAAATATACATACCCGGGAAATGCGGGAGTGTCAGCCGTATTCTTTTTAATGGAGAAGTTACGGAGATAAAAAAGGCCGGAGAAGACAGACATGACTGCATTTTTGAAACAGGCAGCGGTAAATACACATTTATAACTAAAAGATGAAAGGAACAGGGGCGATGGATATTAAAATGAAAGATTCAATTACAAAAGGGAAGTTAAAAATATCATTTGACAGAGGAGGAGCAGAAGAGGGCAAAGCACACAGAAGGCCGTACAGGGAAAGGATCAGCCTGACAGATGGTGCCACGGAGAGGCTTGTCCTGGAGTCTTTTCCACATGCGGCCAACCTGCTGGACGACAGGTTATTTGCAGTATATTATCAGGATGACAGCAGGACAGAGGAGATCGATTGTACAGATGGAAATGCAAAGATCCGCATAGAGCATCCTGACTATACTCTGGTCCGGGAAGTGAGTATGGACAGGATACTTATGAAGGGAAACAACTGGACAGCAGAAAATGCAGATAATGTGATAAATTTCAGAGTGACTCTTACTGCCAGGAAAAAACTGGATCTCAGGGCAATAGAAGACAAGTGGAATTATATGATCCCCAAACGGGAAAGTGATACAGAGCTGGAAGGGCCTCTTGACTTTGTCTGGAGCCAGAGGATCAAGACATTCAGGACAGATGTTGTTTCCCACTACAACTTCCGCACCCCTGCAGTGATGATGCAGCAGAATGAGATATTTGCCGGTATCATCGCAGGGCTTGAGGGAATCACAGAGGAAGATCTGGCAGCTATGCCTCTGGGAATGGATCTGGATGTTACAGAAAATGAACACCCATGGTTCTCATATGGAGGAATCGGCATCAGGGGAGTGGATCCTGACCAGCCCTGCGAAGCAGGACATACCCACATCGTGAGGGGAAGCGACAAGTCTTTTATCCAGATCCATCTGGCATCAGGGGAGTCATGTACGTACTGTTATTCAATTATGGTAAGTGATGAGAAGCCGAAGCTGGGATACCGCAGGGCAGTGAGATATATCTGGGAGCGGTACAGCGCTTACAGGGATAAGACAAGCAGAGGGCTTGCTGAAAATATACGTTTTCCGGGAATCTTTACTTTAAAGGAGTGGGAAAAGGAAGTATGGGATAAAAGAGCTGTAGAAGACTACTATACATATGAAAAGAATGGAAGGACAGTAGGGGCAATAACCGGAAAACGGCAGGGCGAATGGTTCAGCCGGACCGACTATAAGCATGATGCATGGTTTGCATGCTGGCTTCAGGAGCTGGTTACAGGTTATGGGATGTACCGTTATGGAGAAAAGACTGGCAGGAGGGAGTGGACAGAACGCTCTGAGCAGATCCTGGATTTGATATTGAGCGCTCCGAGGACAAAGGGGATGTTTCCTGTCATATGCTATCTGGAAGAAGATGGGGAAGAGACATGGCTTCGGGATGACGGATGGGCCGGATACAGGAACGAGTTCCACACGCTGCAGATGTCGTATACGGCATGGCTTCTTGTATGCTGGGCCAGGAGTGTATTTCCGCAGCGGAGGCAGGAGATATTAGATTTCTGTGTACCCTATGGAGAATTTCTGGCCCGGGTGCAGCATGAAGACGGCTGTATCCCATCCTGGTTCGATGAGGAGGGAAATCCCAGCCGGCGGCAGTTCCGCGATTTTAATGCTGAGACTGCCGCAAGTGCCATTTTCCTGCTGGAACTGGGAGAAATCACAGGCAGAGAAGATCTTACGGCCTGCGGTATGCAGGCGGTGGAGTTTGTGGAGAGATATGTGCGCCCGCGTCAGAGATGGTTTGATCTGGAGACATTTCTGTCATGTGCCAAGAAGCCTTTCAGCTTCTATGACGGATATACAGCCCAGTACCCACAGTGCAACCTGTCGGCTATTTTTGCCTCGTTTGCTTATCTGAAGCGAAGCCGTATCACAGGGGATCCTGCCCATCTGGAAGCGGCCCAGGAGGTTTTGGACTATCTGCTGCTGACACAGCAGGTATGGGACCACCCAGGAATAAAAATAGACACATATGGCGGATTCACAGTACAGAATACAGACAATGAATGGAATGATGCGAGGGAAGCATTATGTGCAATCCTGCTTTATGAATATTATATTGATACCGGAAGGTGGGAATATCTGGAGAGAGCAGCGGCCGCCATGCAGGATGGATTCCAGAACCTACCGTATGAGAACTGGGCACACTGTGGTTACGAGGGCATGCAGTACGATTCCAGCCTTCTCTGGGGCTGCGGCATCATACTGACAGCGGCAGAATACCTGGATAAGAAGATGGGGATGATTTTTGCAGATCCTTCAAAGGAAAAGGCGCTGGGGCTTTGGGGGATTAAAGTGAAGGAGGCCTGTTTTACAGATAACGAGCTCCATATTCAGGCCGAAATACCACAGAGCCTCCGGACAGATGAAATAGTCTTTAAGATCCGGGGCAAAGACACAGAAAAGTACAGAGTTTTTCTGAATGGGCAGAGCAGATAAGTATTTCAATTTTATTTCCCGTTTTTATCAGGGTCATCTACAAGAGGGATATGTATAGTTATCTTAGTTCCGGCTCCTGCCTGGCTTTTTATAATGAAGTCATGGCGGCCTTCAAACAGGTAATTCAGCCTGCCGGCTATGTTGTTGATGCCAATAGGCCGCACTCTGGCTCTTCTGTCTGCATCAGTGTCGTCAGAGGCGAGAAGCAGTTTATCTGCATATTCCTGGTCCATACCCACACCGTCATCAAGCAGCACGATCTCCATGAGATCCTGCTGCTTTTTCATGGTGAGTGTGATCGTACCGGGTTTATCATCGGTGCAGATCCCATGAATTAGAGAATTTTCTACCAGGGGCTGCAGTATGTTCCTGGGAATATAATATCCTTTCAGCTCAGGCTGGAATTCCAGATGGAATTGAAAACGGTCCCTGTATCTGTATTTCTGTATGATGATGTACTGACGGATGACCTCAGCCTCATTCTCACACCGGGCATACAGAGGAGAATGTCCGAGATGGATACTGTCCTGAAGCAGATAGATAAAGGCACCTGTCATCTGTATGATATCCTGGCACTGTTCTTTTCGGGCAAGATAAATAATAGAGTTCAGTGTATTGTAGATAAAGTGGGGATTGATTTTAGCTACCAGCAGTTCAAAGGACAATTTTTGGGAGCGCTCTGTCTCTTCAATAGACGTCCGGATATGCTCCCTGATGGACACGGTCATCAGATTAAAGCCCTCTGAGATATTAGTAAGCTCACTGGAACCGGTGAGCTGTACACTTGTGTCCAGATTGCCAAGCCTGACCTGGTCAATGGCACTGCTTAAGCCGCCGATCTGTGCTGTTATCTTGTTCAGAAGAGGGTAGAGGCAGAACAGGATACACAGGATTATAAAAAGCATGATAATGATACCGATCACAACGTAGGAGCCCTGGAGAAAATGTATGGACTGGGACATGTCGGCGGCAGTGACCAGATACCACCCGGTGGAGGGAAGATACTGGGAAATATAATAGTTTCCGCCTATTTTCTGGGAGTTGGAGGTGATGGCGGATGCAGCCTCCATAAATTCAGATTCATCACCTGATGAGAGATACAGCAGTTCTCTGTCCTGGTTCAATATGGCTATCTGGCTGAATATATTTGACTGGTTTTTCAGCTTGTAGATGAGCTGGTCAAAGTTCAGGTTGATGATAAGCCTTCCAATCGTCAACTGGTGATCTCTTGTAATGCTGGTGACAGGGCAGACATAGCTTACAAGCTGCACAGGCTGTGAGCTGTTTATAGTGACCGGGAATGTATAATTATCAGTAAAGCCGCGGAAATCCATGACGGAGCTTCCTCCAAGTGCATGCTCCTCAAACCATTCCAGAAAATCATTGCTGTTAGGACTTGTATTCCAGTAGCCCCTGTGTGAATTAGAGACAATACAGAAGCTCTGGACATAGTCATGCAAAAGTACGCTTTTTTCTATGGAGGACATCATAGAACGCACAGAAGTCACCTCATCGGATACAGACTCCTTCTGCTCCCTGATGAGGAATTGCTGCACATTTTCATTGATAGCCAGGATCTTGCTGGCCTGTTCTGCATCCTCCTGGGCATCGCTGATATAATAGGCCAGCAGCTGCATATCATCCTTTCCGCGGCTTTCCAGTGAAAAGCGGAGGATATCTGAGATAACAAATAAGATAGAGACAGAAAGGACCAGAAATATGATGCTGATGCTCAGGACCATTCTGCTTAAGATTCTGAATTTTAAACTGTGATTCATTTAGTACACCTCTATATAGAAAAATGTTCTGCCCTGTATTCATTGGGGGTACGGCCTGTCATTTCCTTGAATATCCTGCTGAAATACTGGCTGTTTGTGATGCCTATGCTCTCAGATACCTCGAAGATCTTCATGTTTGTCTTAGAAAGCAGTTCTTTTGCCTGTTCTATCCTGTATTCATTTAAATAGTCATGGAATGTCCGGCCCGTATCCTTTTTAAATTTCTGTCCCAGATACATGGAGCTGCTCTTTAGAGTGGCGGATATATCAAGAAGGGACGGGCTGAGGTTATAATTCTGCCGGATATACCGGATCATGTAATTAGTAGAGGGAGAGTATTGCTGCTGCCGCTGTACTTCCTCATATATTTTTTTGAAGTGCTCCTGTACCTGGGGGAGGATGTCCGGCGCATAAGTGCAGGTGAGGCCGTCAAGGAGATGTTCTTCTCCGAGGTCCCGAAAGAGATGCCTGATCCCGGAACAGAGAGAAGACAGGAATACGGCATCCTTTGTTTTAAGCAGATGCTCAAAGCAGTCTGACAGCTGTATGTAAAACTGCTGGTTATGGGAAAGAAAATTCTCACGGTCCAGAAAAACCGTATCAGGTGCCGGCAATGCCGAGGCTTCTGACGGAATACGGCTCAGGTCAATGATATTCTGGCCGGGCCAGAAGCGGTAATCCCCGGCATGTGACTCTAACAGCTTAAAGTCGTCATGGAGACCGGAAATTACCGTTTCCCGGCCCAGGTGTACGGCAAAAAAAGGAGTTTTGGCCGTCTGCAGCATAATGTCCAGAAGCCTTCTGACGAACAGGCCAAGCCGGGCCAGGTAACCCCTTCCGGCCTTTTCTTCCGGGCTTATTCCAATAAATACGGCGAGATTGGAATGGCAGATCAGTAAGTCCAGGATCTTCATCTGAGGTTCATTCAGTGTACAAAAGGCAGAGGAGTGGGGCTGGCGTATTTGATCTTTGGTGCTGTCTGTCTGAAAGACAGGTGTAACCGGGGAGAGAAGAAGGAGCACAAAGGAATCCCGGTAGGCGGCCAGGTGTTCCAGCGTATCTTCCGGTAAGACTGCATTCTGTTCCAGGATATCACGCAGCAGAAGGCGGTTTCCAAGACGCTGTGAAAGCCTCTTTTTTTCAATTGTTTCTCTGGCCTGGAACAACACCTCCAGAAGGCGGGAGGGTGTCATCTGATGCTTCACCAGGTAGGAGAGAGCTCCGATCTCCACTGCGCCCTGGGCGTAAGAAAAATCCATATATCCGCTTAAGATTATGATCACCACGTCAGGAAAAAGCTCCCTGATCTGCCTGGACAGCCGGATACCGTCAGTGTCAGGCAGGGAGACGTCCATAAATACGATATCCGGACAGACAGACCTGACAAGCTTCATGGTCTGCATTCCATTATAAGCATAACCGGAAACGTGAAATCCATTTGCCTCCCAGTCGATCAATTCCCGCATATCTTCTATAACCAGATCTTCATCATCTATAAGTATTACATTCAGCTTTCCATCCATTGAGTTAACTCCTTTAGCGTTTGTGTGAAGCAGGTCTGATGCCTATGCACATATCATAGCACAAATATATAGATACTACACAGAAACTATAGTTTGAATAATTGTTTTTAGTCATGTTACAGCTTAAAATCTAACTATGTTCAAGAAATAAATGCACATAGAGAAGGGAGAACTGAAAATGAGGTACAAAAATCTGAAAAAGCTGGCGGCAACGGGAACTGTGATTACTGTAATCTGCTCTGCACTGGCGGGATGCGGTACATCGGGGGGTGTATCATCTGAAGCCGATAAGGGAAGCAGTGAGGCTGTGAAAACGGAGGCGGCAGGAGATCTGTCAGAACCTAAAAAAGAGACAAAGGGGGAGGGAACAGAGACAATCACTATGTGGGGATGGAACGCGGGAGATATAGAGAAGATCTTTAATGCGTATAAAGAAGAGACAGGAGCTGACGTATCACTTGATTATGTGACTGTCCAGCAGGAGGAATCTTTCCAGAAGCTGCAGACTACCATCAGTGCAGGGCTGGACCTTCCGGATATCGTGCCCAGCGAGGTGAATCAGAGGGGGACGATGCTCTCACTTGATATATGGGAGGATCTGAGTGCGGCCCCATACAACTTTGATAAGAGCCAGATATTTGAATATGAGATCCCACTGTGCAGCAATGAAAAAGGTGAGCTGTGTGCGCTCCCATGGGATGTGAGCACTGCAGGGCTGGCTTATAAGAGGGATCTGGCAAAGGAATATCTGGGTACAGATGATCCTGATGAAATATCGGCAATGTTTCAGACATGGGATGAATTTTTAGAGAAAGGAAAAGAAATCAGGGAGGAAAGCGGCGGAAAGGTATACATGTTTGCAAGTCTTACAAATGTGAAGCAGATCATGGACGGGCAGAACCCGCAGCCGATCGTGCAGAATGATACGCTTGACATGACCTCTGTAAAAGAGACTCTGAACTGGATGATCAAATTCAGGGACGAGGGCATTGTGGACAATATATTGGAATCCTCAACTGCATACAGCGCATCCTATGCGGATGATCTCCACATCTTTTATCCGTGTGCGGGCTGGACGCCTAACTACGTCATCCAGCCAAACGATCCGGAGGGGGCAGGAAACTGGGGGCTGACCGTGCCGCCTCAGGGATGCTTCAGCTGGGGCGGATCAGCCTTCATGATACCAAGGGATGCAAAGCACAAACAGGCGGCGTATGATTTTATCTCATGGATGAATACAGAAGAAGGAACGAGGACACAGAGAGAAGTGGTAAATTACAATACTTCCAATGTGGAGGCTTATAAGGATCCGGAATTTGCAGCGCTGTATGACGAATGGTTCGGCGGGCAGAATATTGGTGAACTTCTGTTTAACAAGGCAATGGAAAACATACAGGTACGTCCGGTGAGCACTCATGATGCAACCATAATGGAAGTATGGTCAATGGTTACAGAAGCGGTGAACAGTGATTCTTCTATTGACTTTGAGGCAGCCTGCACCATGTTTGAAAATGAGATGTACACTCTGGCTCCGGAACTGAAAAAATAGGCAGACACAGGCTGCGGACAAAAAATAAATGAAAAGCCCCGGCATATAGGCAGGCATCACCGTCATATACGCCGGGGCAGTTAAAGGAAAGGGGTGTTTAAAATGGCGGTACCCAAGGTAAAAGCATCAGGCAGTACTGGGGGGAGGCGCAAGATAAGGAGCAGGCAGGTGTGGCCTTATATGTTTATCCTGCCATTCTTTGTTATTTACATTGCATTTAACTGTTATCCGCTTATCTACACGTTTTTTATCAGCCTGAATGAATGGGATGGATTTACTGAGCCTGTCATGACAGGGCTGTCAAACTATAAAAATATATTTACGGAAGATCCGTATTTCCTTAAATCGATAGGAAATACGCTGCTGTTTATGGCTTTTGATATTCCTATTGTTATTTTAGGCGGATTACTCCTGGCATCTGCATTTAATAATAGAAAGCTGAAGGGAGCTAATTTCTTTCGGACAGCTGCCTTTTTACCATACATTACCATACCTGTCGCCATCGGCGTATTATTCAGCCTGCTTTTTGACTGGAATTCAGGCACTATAAATGAGCTGCTTGCCAGGGCGGGGCTGATCAGCAAGCATATTAATTTTCTGGGGACTCCTTCCCTGGCAAGGATGATAGTCATTCTGATGATCTGCTGGAAGTATATAGGGTACCATATGATATTCTTCAACGCAGGTATATCAGGCATATCTATGGAATTATATGAAGCGGCGGATGTGGATGGGGCCAGCGGCTTTACAAAATTCACAAGGATCACGATTCCTCTGCTTAAGCCGATTATCGAATATCTGGTGATCATGAATATCATATGGGGCTTCCAGCTGTTTGATGAACCTAAGGTACTGTTCAGCTCATGGACTTCGTCAACAGGTGCTTCCAGTCTTGTAGGGGGACCGCTGAAATCCTGCATGACTGCCATCTGGTATATTTACGATACATCATTTGGATCACAGATGCGCTATGGCAAGGGAGCAGCGGCGGCATACGGGACATTTATGTTCATCCTGGTATTTTCGCTGGCAGCCTTTATTGTAATGAAAATTCTTGGGAGAAAGGACAGGGACGGCAGATGAAAACTCAAAAAGTAAAAAATATAATAATTTTTGTAATCATGGTTCTTGTAGCTCTTATCTGCCTGCTCCCATTCTACTTCATGATCATCATGAGCACCCAGTATACAGAGGATATCTACAAGGGAATAACATTCCTTCCGGGCAGCTATCTGATAGAGAACCTGAAGACGGTATTTAATGCACATTTTGAAATGTATTATAAAAACAGTATTATCGTGGCTGTGTCAGCTACGGCGCTGTCCCTGTTTGTGAGCACCCTCTGCGGATTTTCATTTGCCATGTACGAGTTTAAAGGCGCCAGGTTCCTGTTTGCATTTGTTTTAGTGACAATGATGATCCCAACGCAGCTGGGGCTGGTGGCTTTTGTGGTGGAGATGAAGAGTATAGGGTGGATGAATACACTGCTTCCTCTTATTGTGCCTCCGGCTGCGACAGGCTTTGGGGTGTACTGGATGAAAAATTTTATAGGCAGCAATTTCCCGAAAGAATTGATGGAGAGCGCCAGAATTGACGGAGCGGGAGAACCCAGGATACTTTTTTCCATAGCTGTTCCATGTATTAAACCGGCGATCGCCTCACTTGGACTTATGAATTTCGTGACAAACTGGAATTCTTTTTTAGTACCGCTGATCGTGCTGAATAAATCAGATACATACACAGTCCCGATTGGGATCATCAACCTGAATTCTGCCTACAGGAATGACTTGGCGGCAAAGATCACGGCGCTCAGTATCGGCATCATCCCCCTGCTTATTCTATTTATGCTGACAGCTAAGACCTTTATAAGCGGGATCACAATGGGAGCAGTAAAAGAATAGCGGCAGTGAAACTTCTGCCAATACCAGAGAGGAGATCATAAGAAAAATGGAAAAAAGGACATTCAGCAACCCCATCCTGCCCGGTTTTTACCCTGATCCTTCCATATGCAGGGTTGGAGAGGACTACTATATGGTGACATCATCTTTTGTATACTTTCCGGGCCTTCCTGTGTTCCACAGCAGGGATCTTGTACATTGGGAACAGACAGGCCATGGAATAGAAAGGCCGGGACAGCTGGATTATAAGAATTGTGAAACTTCACTTGGATTGTGGGCGCCCACAATCCGGTGGCACTGCGGAAAATTTTACATTATAAACACATTTGTGTCAGAGGGAAGGGAAGCCAGAAGGGATAACTTTATTATCACAGCAGACTCACCAGAAGGACCATGGAGTGATCCCATATTCATAGAAGGCGCTGACGGGATCGATCCCAGTTTATTTTTTGATGATGACGGCAGAGTGTGGTATACAGGTAATTTCATAACCGGGGAAGCGCTGTATGAGGGGCATCATGGTATCTACCTGTGTGAACTGGATGCAGATACCTTTCAGTTTAAAGGGGAGCGCACGGTCATCTGGGATGGTGCAGCCACCAGAAGTAAATGGATCGAGGCGCCTCATCTTTATAAAAAAGACGGTTACTATTATCTGATGGTGGCTGAGGGAGGGACCTTTGTAAACCACAGCGTAATGATGGCAAGGTCAGAACAGATAGAGGGCCTATACGAGCCCTGCCCCAGGAACCCTATCCTCACCCACAGGCATATGCCCCTTGATATACCTGTCTCTGTAGTAGGGCATGGTGACCTGTTTGAGACGCAGAATGGAGAGTGGTGGATGGTGCTTCTGGGAATCCGTACCTACCAGGAGACTCATTTCAACACAGGAAGGGAAACTTTTCTGATACCAATGCGTTGGGCGTCTGACGGCTGGCCGATGGCGGATAATGAGACTGGAATGGTAAATATAGAAGAGAGGCTTCCAAATCTAAAGCAACACCCGGTACTGCCGCTGCCCTCCTGGGACTCTTTTGGAGAGGACTCGCTGTCCTTCCAGTGGAATACTATTCATCCGCCCGGGGAGCCATTTTATTCGCTTTCCAAGAGGAGCGGCTGGCTGAGGCTTTATCTGAAAAAGGAGACAATGGAAGAGATATGCTGTCCGTCATTTATAGGAAGAAGGCAGCAGCATAAGAGTTTTTTGGCCAAAACCCTGATGGAATTTGTGCCGGAGAATGAAAATGAAGAATGCGGTATCTGCCTGGTGCAGGATGACAGATATCATTACAGCTTCGTGACAGGTATGAGAGACGGCAGACAGGTAATCAGGCTGTACAAAGTGGAGGATTCTAAAAAGGAGCTTGCGCGCGAACTGGCTACAGACAGAAAATACACAGAAGATAGCGGGGAATGCCGGCAGAAAATAGCCGGGCAGATATACTTCACTGTATTCTGCACAGGAGAGACATATGAGTTTTATTACGGGTATAAGGAAAATCAGATGATCCCATTCCAGAAAGACATGGAGGCAAGCCTGCTCAGCTCCGATGTAAATGAAGGATTCACGGGTGCATATCTGGGGCCATATGCGACTTCAAACGGTAAAGAGTCAGATGCTTACGGCGATTTTGACTGGTTTGTATATCAGGGGTTATAGGAGGATATTATGGAAAAGACAATGAAGCAGGCGGTCATGACGGATATAAGGAAAGTAGAAATCCGCAGAGCTGCCATACCGGTGCCAAAAGATAATGAAGTGCTTGTGAAGATAGAACATGTGGGGATCTGCGGGTCAGACCTGCACTATTATGAATCTGGCAGGATTGGCGATTTTGTTGTGGAGCCTCCCTTTGTGCTGGGGCATGAGGCCAGCGGGATAGTGGTAGAGACAGGAAAAGATGTAGAAAGCCTGAAGCCCGGAGACAGAGTGGCATTAGAGCCGGGAAAAACATGCGGAGAATGTGAATTTTGCAAAGCCGGGAAATACAATTTGTGTAAAGATGTAGTATTTTTTGCAACACCTCCTGTAGACGGTGTATTCCAGGAATATGTGACTCATGAGGCGTCCCTGTGCTTTAAACTTCCGGAAGGCATGAGCACGGTTGAAGGAGCGCTGATAGAGCCTCTGGCTGTGGGATTCCATGCGGCTATGCAGGGAGGGGCCAAAATAGGCCAAACTGCTGTGGTGACAGGCGCAGGCTGCATAGGGCTGGTGTCTCTTCTGGCATTAAAGGCCATGGGGGTATCCAGAGTTTTCGTGGTGGATGTAATAGAAAAAAGGCTTCAAAAAGCGCTGGAGCTTGGCGCTGACCAGGTGATCAACGGGAAGGAAGAGGATGCCGTGAGACGGATCATAGAGCTGACCCAGGGAAAAGGGTGTGACTTGTCGGTCGAGACTGCCGGCTCAGAAATAACAGCCTCCTGTCTCATCAAAGCATCCAGGAAGGGAGCGGTGATAGTCTTTGTCGGCTATAGCGCCAGCGGAATGATGAATCTCCCAATAGGGACAGTTCTGGATAAGGAACTTACACTAAAATCTGTTTTTCGTTACAGGAATATATATCCCCTGGCAATAGAAGCGGTTGCCGGGAAAAAAGTGAATATCCAAAATATAGTAACGAATTATTTTGAACTGGACGATATCCAGGAGGCGTTAGAGGAATGCGTTGAGAATAAGGCTGAGATAGTGAAGGGGGTTATACGGGTAGGGTGAATTGCTGCGCAGTGGGGCGGCGGCCGCTGTGCTTTCAGAAAGTTAACAGTTAACAATTATGATGATACAGAGTTTCCGCTTCTTCCTTGACAAGCTATGAAATAGCCTATCGCATTTATGAGGAGGATGATAAAGTCGTCGTTGTAATATTGGCAGGTACACGTGAGAATTTTTATGAGGAATTAAAACGTTATATGAAATAATGTGTATCTATTCAGCAGGTCTGTGCATTTACTGCACAGATCGTAAGAAAATGATTCAAGGGTGCAAAAATCCCATCGCCGAAGGCGATTTTAAATGGATTTTTATATGTAATTGTGAAGGTACTGAACAATTACAATAATGTTTAGAATAAGAAATAGTAAGGCCGTTGCTAATATAAGCAACGGTTTTTTTAGAGCATTGTGAGACATGGATATAAAACGGTTTAATTACGGGGATAATAATAAAAAATGATAATAAAAAATGTAAAAATAACCGCATACAATCCAATAAAAACTAAAATAAGGTTCACAAACGGTGATTTAAATGGTATTATATATATAACAAAAGTGGATAAAAGGAGGAATATTTTATGACGATTCAGGAAATGAAACAGCTGAAGCAGGAGCGGGGATATACATATGCCCAGATCGCGGATCTGTCCGGCGTGCCGCTTGGGACGGTTCAGAAGATTTTTAACGGTGAGACGAAGAGTCCCAGGTATGATACTCTCACTGCGCTTGAGCGGGTGTTTGCGGAGCCGATGGTGGTGAGGGAAACTTCGGCCTATGGAGCAGAGAGGAAGCCCGGCACATATACCATAGATGATTATCGTGCGCTGCCGGATGAACAGAGGGTAGAATTGATCGATGGATACTTTTATGATATGGCATCACCCACAACCTTTCATCAGCTCATGGCAGGCGAAGTATACCGGCAGGTAGCAAATTACATTATGGAGCAGGGCGGAGCCTGTACGCCCTTTATCTCACCCATAGACGTCCAGCTGGACAACGATGAGAAGACAATGATCCAGCCGGATGTGATCATTGTGTGCAATCCGGACCAGATTGAAAGACGTAACATAATGGGCGCCCCGGATTTTGTCCTTGAGGTTATTTCACCGGGGACTAAGCACAGGGACTATATTACAAAACTGTATAAATATGAACAGGCGGGAGTGCATGAATACTGGATCGTAGATCCCTACAAGAAGAGAGTGCTGGTATATTTTTTTAAAGGTGAGGTTTCACCAGCAATCTATCCCATTGATGCAGATATTCCGGTAAATATTTATGAAGGAAAGCTGACCCTTAAGTTTCAGCAGATTGCAAAATGGGCCGTGAGTGTGTCCTGACTTACTGAGGATAAAATAAACTGTATAAAATTTCGTAAATTATACATACTAAAAAGGCAGCAAAACTGCCGTTTCATTTCCGCGGACAAATAGTAACGATTGAAGTAATTATTCAGCAGGTCTGTGCATGTAACTGTGAAGGCATCGAACAGTTTCCGATGGAAATAACGGATTATGACAGATAAGAAGGTGAACCATGGAATCTATATGGGAGATGACAACTGAGATACCTGGGCGGGAGCAGCTTTCCGGAGGCAGAAACGTCCAGGCTGCTGTGATAGGAGGCGGCCTTGCAGGGATCCTCACGGCTTACTTTTTAAAACAGGCGGGAATGGATGTGCTGGTCATAGAAGGCAGCAGGATCGGAAGCGGGCAGACGGGGAGAACTACGGCCAAGATCACAGTTTCCCACGGACTGATCTATGAGAACCTGATCCGCGAGATGGGACTGGGGAAAGCCCAGCAATATGCGTTCGCAAATCAGGAGGCTCTGCGCCATTATAAAAGACTGATAGAAGAGAAAAAAATTGACTGTGACTTTGAGGAGTGCACCTCATATCTGTACTCGGTAATGGAAGAAAAAGAGATATGGGAAGAGACCAGGGCGGCTGAAAAACTGGGCCTGGGCGCCAAGTTTACTCTTCAGACAGAGCTGCCTTTTCAGGTGAGGGCAGCTATAGCGTATAAGGATCAGGCCAGATTCCATCCGCTCAAGTTTTTAAAGGCAGTTTCGGAGGAACTTGATATTGTGGAAAATACTCCTGTGGAGCGTGTGGAGGGCGGCGTCATAGAGACTAAATATGGGAATGTGAAGGCGGAACATATTATATTCGCTTCTCACTTCCCTTTTATCAATGTTCCGGGTTTCTATTTTATGAGGATGCATCAGGAGAGAAGTTATGCGGCGGCATTTACCGGATGCCCCCGGATGAAGGATATGTATCTTGGGGTAGACCCTTGTCCTGGCAGCCATGTGGGGAATTATGACGGCAGGGCGCTGTCATTCCGAGGTTATGGGGATTATCTGCTTTTAGGCGGTTATGGGCACCGTACCGGAGAAAATGAAGCAGGAGGACAGTACAAACGCCTGGAGGAAGCGGCGAATTCCTACTGGCCCGGCTGCCGGCTTAAGACGGCCTGGTCCGCCCAGGACTGCATGACAATAGATGAGGTGCCGTATATCGGGAAATATTCTGCCAAGACTGCCAACTGGTACGTGGCCACCGGGTTTAGGAAATGGGGAATGACCTCATCTATGGCAGCAGCGACTGTCATTACAGGTATGATCACAGGGGCCGGGGTGCCATATGCTGAGGTCTTCAGCCCGCAGCGGTTCCAGCTTGGCACGGCAGTTCCGGAGATGTTTAAAGAGGGCGTTCATTCGGCGAAGAGCCTGATAGCCCAGAATTTTTCTCTGCCAAAGGAAAAGGTGGATGAGATACCTGCCGGACATGGGGGAGTAGTTCAGTATCAGGGAGAAAAGGTGGGCGTATATAAGGATGAAAGCGGTGAGCCTCATTTTGTGACTACCAGGTGTCCCCATCTGGGCTGTCAGCTCACATGGAATCCGCAGGAATTGAGCTGGGACTGCCCATGCCACGGTTCGAGATTTGATTACAGGGGAAATCTGCTGGATAATCCGGCACAGGAGGGAATCTGCGATGAAACAATTTCATGGGAGAAATAAAAAGAGCAGTTACTTTGAGGGATGGTACCTGAAACATCAGTCAGGGGAAGATACGGTGTGCTTTATCCCTGCATTTCATGTGGATGAAAGAGGGGAAAGATCTGCCTCTCTCCAGGTCATTGTAAATGAAAAAACAGGCTTCATGGAATACCCGGCGTCCAGATTCTATGCATCGGAAAGCGGATTTTACTGCCATATCGGAAACAGCAGGTTTTCCATTAACAGCATTGAGGTTGATTTTGAGTGTGAGGGAATGCGTGTAAAAGGCAAAATAGAATACAGTCAGGTAAAGCCTCCCAAGAAGGATATCATGGGTCCCTTTGCGGCAGTCCCGTTTATGCAGTGCTACCACGGTATACTGAGCATGTCCCATGAGCTTAAAGGCGAGCTTGATATAAACGGCAGGACGGTTAATTTTGACGGGGGCAGAGGATATATAGAAAAAGACAGGGGCACTTCATTCCCATCTGCCTACACATGGCTGCAGTGCAGCTGGGGGGAACGTGCAGGTCACAGCCTTATGCTGGCAGTGGCGGAAATACCGCTTCCGGGCTTCGCAGGGCATCCTGTGGCCGGAAGGTTATGTAAGGACAGTCAGATCACTAAGAGTCCAGGGACGTTTACAGGTATTATCTTTTCAGCACTGATCGGCGGAGAGGAGTACAGGATAACTACCTACAAAGGGGCCAGGATCATAAAAAATGACGGAAATGAGATATGGATCAGGCAGAAGGACCTGCTGCTTAAGGTAAGGATGTATGAGACATCCGGGCAAAGCAGTAAGGAGACCGCAGGGAGGGAAAAAGGCGGAGGAATTGCCCTGAGAGCTCCCCGGTGGGGCAGAATGTCTCAGTTTATCATGGAGAGGCCCAGATGCCGGGTCAGATGCCGTCTGACTTCAAACGGGAAACCTGTTTTCGACATGACGAGTGAGAAAGCGAGCGCGGAGAGAAGAGAAAGGGGAAACTTGCGATAAAGAATTCAAATACCTGATAGACAAAGGCGGTCAAGCTGTGATAGGATAGAGCCGGAAGTCAAATATCGCGCAGCTGCAGGCCGCCAGGGAATATGGCAGCTGCTAATTTTTAAGGGGAGTAACACGAAATGAAGATAACCTATATTTATCACAGCTCATTTCTGGTGGAGTGCAGTTCTGTATATCTTCTGTTTGATTACTTTAAGGGCACGCTTCCGCCGATGAACAGGGAAAAGCCTCTTTATGTATTTGCATCCCACAGGCATGGCGATCATTTTTCACCTGCGATCTTTGATCTGCCGAAGCTGTTTCCAAAGGCCGTATTTATCCTGTCAGATGATATACGTAAGGGCAGGGTGCCTGATGAAATGATGGACAGGACCGTATTTATGGGGCCGGATATGAAGAGGGAAGCAGGCCAGATCATTGTTGAGACTGTCAGATCCACTGATGAAGGGGTGGCATTTCTGGTAAGTGCAGGCATGGATACAGTCTATCATGCAGGAGATCTGAATGACTGGACATGGGAAGGCGAGCCGGAAGAAGACAATGAGAAGATGAGCCGGGAATACCGGGAATACACAGACAAGCTGAAGGGCCGTGAGATTGACGCGGCATTCCTGCCTCTTGACGGAAGGCTCGAACAGCACTATGCAAGAGGAATAGAATATTTCATGAGGAGCGTGGGAGCGGGAATCATCTTTCCAATGCACTGCTGGAGTGATTATACAGTGATACATAAGTTTAAACAGCAGTATAAGGATGAACCCGGGATAGAGACTGTAGCGGATATCACCAGGCAGGGACAGTCATTTGAAGTGAGAAATAAAAATTATAAGAGCTTAATGCTTTCGTCGCCGGGCGGAGCATGATCAAAAAGCATCAGCATCTATGTCGTCAGGCCTTGGGCATAGAGAGCTGGTGCTTTTTACGCAGCTATCAGGAGAAAAATGGAAAATATAACACAATTTGAAAAAATACAGCTGAGAAATACTTTTTGGAAATATGTCACACTTAATATATTGAGCATGATCGGAATGTCCTGTTTTATATTTGTGGATACCCTGTGCATTGCTAACGGCGTGGGAAATAACGGACTCACGGCACTGAATCTTGTGCTGCCTGTCTATGCGGCGGTAAATGGAACCGGGCTTATGCTTGGCATTGGGGCTGCCAGCAGATATTCTATGGCGAGGGGGAAAGGCGAGTATGAGGCTGCAGACAGGGCCTTTTCGCAGGCGGTAATTCTGGCTGTGACCGCGGGAGTTTTATTTATGCTGGCCGGGGGAATATTCACCGGCGCCATAGGCACTGCGCTTGGGGCCGACGATTCGGTGCTCAGGGAACTGGTTCCTTATATGAGGACACTGATGCTGTTTTCCCCGGCTTTTCTGATCAACAATGTCCTTGTAAGTTTTGTAAGGAATGACGGAAGCCCCCAGCTTTCCATGGCAGCCATGATGTCGGGAAACATGTCAAATATCGTGCTGGATATCCTGTTTGTGTTTGGATTTAAATGGGAAATGTTTGGGGCGGCCTTCGCCACCGGGCTCTCTCCGGTCATCAGCATGTGTGTATTGTCACTGTATTTTATAAAGAAAAAGAATCATTTTAAGTATCAGAGATCACATCTTAAGATAAAGGAAGTGACAGGGATCGTTCTCCTGGGCGGTGCTTCATTTGTTACTGAGGTATCGGCGGGAATCGTGATACTGATGTTTAATTTTGTCATTCTGGATATCGGAGGGAATACAGGGGTAGCGGCTTATGGTGTGATCGCTAATATTGCCCTCATAGCAGCAGCTGTATTCACAGGCATCGCCCAGGGAATACAGCCGCTTGTCAGCAGAAAATATGGGGAAGGAAAGTATAAGGAAGTGGGATATATACGGTCCCATGGCCTTATTCTGGCCCTTTTCCTGGGCACAGCCTGCTGCGTGGGCGGGATCCTGGGAAGGGATTTCCTTATCAGGGTCTTTAACCATTCAGGTGATTATGGGTTCTGGCAGACAGCCAGAGGAGGGATTGAGACTTATTTTCTGGCATTTGTGCCAATGGGGATCAATGTGGTCGCATCCGCATTATGCGCCGCAAAAAGACAGCCGGGCCCATCCCTGCTGATAGCCATGTTAAGAGGTGTTGTACTTGATATCATTCTTGTCATGATCTTTCCCCGCTTGTGGGGGATGGAGGGAGTGTGGGCAGTTGTTCCCGCAGCAGAGCTTTTGACGGTTCCTGTAAGCATCTGGTCCGCAGCCGGAAGAAAAAGCTCTTCCCTTCATAAGCATGCTTCATTATAAGGGATTCTCCCGGTAATCGAAGGGGCTGACACCCACCTGTTTCTTAAAGATCCTGCTGAAGTATCCCTGGTCCTGATAACCTACCAGTTCGCCGATCTGCTTTATAGACAGCTCGGGATTGTGGAGCAGGTAGTGTTTAGCCTGGGAGATACGCATGGAAGTGATGAACCTGGACGGCGTCACATCGTATTTCTGGCAGAATATTTTTGTCAGATAGCTGGAACTGTAATTCATGTTGGTGGCTATCAGGTTCAGATTGATATCTACATTGTAATTGTGCACCAGGTAATTTTTCAGTGCTTCCGCGATCTGTTCAGGGGTATTGCGTGTCATTTCAGGATTGAAAATATCCGCATATGCGCTTCGCTCTATCTCAAAACGTTCGCGGACGGCTGCAAGGGCAGAGCTTAATTCCTCCGGGTCAACAGGCTTTAAAAGGTAATCAGAGACCTGCAGCCGGATCGCGCTTTTTGCATATTCAAAATCAGAGAATCCGCTGATTATGATAAATTTAATAAAGGGATAACGGTTATGTACCTTCTCAAGGAGCTCAATGCCATTCATTACAGGCATTTTAATGTCTGTGATGACAAGGTCCGGGTTCAGCTCCTTGACTAGCTCATAAGCCTGTATGCCTGTCTGTGCTTTGCCTATAACTGTGAAATAAGGGCTTGCTTTCTCGATTTTCTGAATCAGGTTGTTCAGCAGCAGTTCTTCATCCTCTGCCACAACTATGGTATAAGCTGGCTGTTCCATCTGTTATTCTCCTGTTATTTTCTTTCTTCGGCCTATGGATACTTTTCCATGGCCATCCTCAGTGTTTCCATATGTAAAAATTATATCATCCTGGCAGTAAAGTTTCCATCTTAGATAAACATTTAACAATCCCAGCCCATTTATCTGAAGCTCCGGCATCCCTGTACGCTCCCCGGCTTCTTTTATCCTGCTGTCTATGAGAGCGATCCTGTCCTCGGTAAAGCCATTTCCAGAGTCTGTTACATCGATCTGCCAGAAATCAGGAGTGACCTGGCTTGTTACAGTGATGTTCCATGGAGGGATGCAGTCTGTCCCGTATTTGAGGGCATTTTCTACAATAGGCTGGATGATCAGCTTCGGTATAGGCTCCTCTAATATGGAATTATCAATATCGATCTCATAATCCAGGCTGGACTGGTAGCGCACCTTCATACAGTACAGGTACTCCTTCACGTATTCGATCTCCTCTTTAAGCATTACTGTCTGAGTACCTGAATTTGTGATATACCGCATGATCTTGGTCAGATTCCTGCACAGGACGGCCACCTCGTCAGACTGGTTGTTTTCCGCCAGCACAATAATACTGGAGAGAGTATTGTAATAAAAGTGAGGGTTGATCTGGGACTGCAGGGCAAGGCTGCGGGATTTAAGCTCCTGCTGTCTTGTATCAATAAGCTCATCCATTGAAGTCTTTAAGTCAGAGCTCATCTTCTGGAATGCCTGGTTTAGTTCCTCCAGCTCATCATATGGCATGTTGATGGGGGCGGGCTGCTGGCCAAGTGTGGCAAGAGCTGTTTTTTTGATAATGCTGCGCAGCTGTTTGATTGGGCGTGACAGGCTTCTGGACAGCTGGTAGGACAAAAAAGCTGAGAAAACCAGCATAAGGAATACCACCAGCAGGAGCAGCTTCACCAGATTGTGAACAGGCGCCAGGATGATATTTTCGGGCTGTACAGTAATATATGTCCAGCCTGTGTAGGAGGAAGATTCATAAGCCATGATCTCTCTGAGGCCGCTTATGGGGTTAGTATAGCTTCTGCTGGAAACAAAATCATCAATTGCATGATAATAATCAGGGATCTTGTCCTTCTCTTCACTACCTATAGAAAAGGGATACATCAGAGTGCCTTCGCTGTTGTAGATATATACGCCTGCAGGGTTATCATTTTTTTTCTGGTAAGAGATAATGTATTTAAATACAGAATTGCATTTTTTTACTGTCTCAATAACGCCCATTTCCTTTTTGTATTTATTATTGAAGGAGCGGTACAGGGAAATATACCACACAGGAGAAAGCCTTGTGTTTAAGTTGGCGGAAAGGGCTGTCGTCTGGTAGGGGGTGCTGATATACTTTTTGCCTTCCAGAGCCTGGACTGTGTCAAACCAGTCATATTCCTCCAGATTTACAGAAGAGGCTTTTGACTTGATGCCCACCTGGATTACGTGACCCTCAAAATCATACAGGTTGATCTGGTCCACTTTAATATCAGCGCCGTTGATGCTCACAAAAAGGTTAGCCAGGTTCCGGAATTCATCAGATCCTGTTGCAATATCCAGATCCTCGTACAGGCTGTCTTTGACAAGGTTGCTGTAGCTGATATTGATAGAAACGCTGTCCATGTCATCTATGATCTGCTCAGTCTGTGTAAGAAAACCTGAGTTCAGGCTGATTGCCGCTTTTGTCTCCTGCTCGATAAGGATACGGGAGGTATAGCGGTAAAAGATGACAGAAAAAGCAGATATGATAACGAGGGCCAGAAAGAAATAAGCCAGAAAGAATCTGGTCTGCAGTTTCATCTTTTTCATATTTGTGCAGGCTCCTTATAGGTGGTATAGTTCAGATAAATTACAGTGTCTTGTATATCAGTATATCAAAATATATAAAAAAGAAAAGAATAAAATATTGAACAGCAACAACTTCCCGCAGAACAGTAAAGGGTTCAATTATAACTAAAATATACAAAAAGCCAGGAGTATTTTAAATGGGAGAAACATATAAATGTGATTTTGACTAAAAAATGATTTAAATACAGCTGAAATTAAGCAAAATGTAAAAAATGTCCAAAATCTGTGAAAAAAAGTGCATGGACTGAACGAACCGTTTCATGTACAATTAGTTTAAACATTAAACAAAAGCTTGCGGAGAAAACAAATCAAACCAAAAACGGGAGGTAACAAGATGAAGAAAAAGTTAGTCAGCGCTATGTTATGCGCAGCAATGGTAGCAACAATGGTTCCGGGAACAGCAATGGCGGCAGATGATGCCACAGCTGATTTTGCAGGTGAGGAACTCAGTATCCTGGTATCAACAGGCTGGATGGACAACCGTTATGATGAGACAATAGCCCGCTTTGAAGAGACATATGATGTAACTGTTGACCTTCAGACAATTCCTGCTGACCAGTATTCAGATGTGCTTCAGTCTAAATTATCAACTGATTCATGTGCTGATATCTTCTGGATCCAGTCAAACCCATTTGCTATCGGTTCTGTGATCGTAGATCCTGAAAAATACTGCATCGATTTCACAGGCGCTGAGTGGGAAAGCAAAATGCCGGAGACAAGACTTTCATCCTGTACATTCAATGATAAATTATACGGGCTTCAGATCTGGCATAATTCACCGGAGTATGTAATGGTCTATAACAAGACATTATTTGAAGAACTGGGAATTGAAATTCCTACAACATATGCTGAACTCTTAAGCGCTTGCGATAAGATCGCAGCTGAAGGCATCACACCGTGGTTCCTGCCGGGCGCAGACGGATGGCAGCACCAGCTGGCTTTCTTCCAGATCGGCGGCGTATATGAAGAAGCAACACCGGGACTGTATGAGGGACTGAATAATAATACAGCTACATTTGCAGACAATGAGAAGATGCTCGAAGTGCTGGGACAGTTCAAAGAACTCTCTGACAAAGGATACTTCGGAGAAGACTGGATCGGAACAGACAGCTCTAACATGGTAAATGAATTTGGTGACAGAGCCTGTGCAATGGCAATGGCAAACTCCAGCTATATCAAACAACTCCAGGAAGAAACTGGTTCTGATGATGAGTGGGGACTGTTCCTCCTTCCATTAGGCGACAATGACACATTCCCGACTAACCCTGCAGGACCTACAATGTTTGGATACAAGGGAACAGAGCATGAGGATTTAGTGAAAGCATTCTTTGATTTTGTAACAACAACAGAAAGCTTACAGGAGATCCTGGACAACTCACCTTCTTATACAAACCTGGATATGAATGATGACGGAATCGAACAGCACTGGCTGCCGGAAGAAGAAGAGTTCATGAATTCTATTGACAAGACTAAAATGTCTACACCAGTACTTCAGACAGGTACAAAATATACAAATGATTATTGGTCAAACTTCGGAGCAGACCTGGTATCCTACTGCCAGGGAACAATGGAAGCGAACGATGTTTTAAAGAACATGGACACAAACAGGGCTGAGGCAGCGAAGGTTGCTAAAGACGAGGCTTGGAACTAAGGACTGGCAGGGGTCACCCGACAGTATATCAAGCATATATGCCGAGAGTACTGCTCTCGGCATATTCTATCTAACACGGGTACTGCGGCAATGCACAATGGCAGAGTTTGACAGGCGCGTGACATATAAGAAGAAAGCGGTGATATCGTGAATAAAAAGAGAATTTATCCATCCTGGTTTTTAATTATCCCGATTGCCCTCTATGCAATATTCTTCCTCCTTCCCAGTGCTCTGGGCGTGGGCTATTCCTTCACAGACTGGAATGCCAGAAGTTTGGGAGAAGTGAATTTTATCGGGTTTGAAAACTACAAGGAGATCTTTACCTCAGATAAGGACTACCTGACGGGTATAGGACATACCCTGATGTTTACGGTAGTCTCCAATATTATTAAACTGATCCCGGCTCTTCTGCTTGCCATTCTTCTGAATGAAGGCATGAAAGCAAAAGGGTTATACAGGACGCTGTTATATCTTCCGTCCATACTTCCGTTTGTGATCATTGGCCTGATTTTTAAATCAATCTTTAATTATAAGACAGGTTTATTGAATGTTACATTAGAAGCATTACATTTAGGGTTCCTGAAGCAGAAATGGCTGTCTGACCTGGACGTTGTCTGGAAATCTATTTTCGGTGTGGACGCCTGGAGGGGTATCGGTTATGTTATGACGATCTTCATAGCAGGATTGAGCGCTATACCAAAGTCCTATTATGAGGCGGCCCAGATCGACGGAGCCAATTTCTGGCAGAGGCTGCGCCATGTCACGCTGCCCATGCTTTCAGGATCTATCATGATCAACCTGGTATTTGGTATTACATACGGCCTGAAAGTATTTGATATCGTTTACGTTCTGACAAACGGCGGTCCCGGACATGCCACAGAGGTACTGTCTACATATTCATACCAGCTCTATTCTACAGGCCAGTATGGAATGTCCACGGCGCTTAATACTATACTTCTGGTAATCACGGCAATCATCGGAGTGTTCGTGGTCAGACAGATGAGTAAGCAGGAGGTGCAGCAATGACGAAAAAGAGAATACAGTCTGTCTTAAAACATGCGCTGATGATAGCCTTGTGTCTGGCGGTCGTGCTTCCGTTCTTCATGGTGCTCATTAACTCCTTTAAAACAAAGTCGGAAGCGGCAAGGATGAGCCTCTCCCTTCCCACAGAGTGGATGTTCTCCAACTATGTGGAGGTAATTGAGAAAGGAAAGCTGCTGCAGGGATTTAGTAACAGTATGCTCTATGCGCTGGTTTCTACACTTGTGGGAGTTGTATCATCAGCAATGGCCTCATTTGTCATGAGCCGGAGAAGAAATAAAGTAAATAATTTCCTGTATTATTTCGTACTGTGCGGTCTTTTCTTCCCTGTAAACTATGTAACACTTGTCAGGGTACTCTCTACGATAGGCCTGAACAATACAAAGATAGGTATCCTGATAGTATTTACAAGCGCAATGATTCCGTTCTGTGTCTTTACGATCAGAAACTTTATCTCATCTGTGCCTGTGGAAATGGATGAGGCAGCCGTGATCGATGGGGCAGGGCCTATGAGCCTGTTCTTTAAAATCATTGTCCCAATGCTGAAGCCAACCCTGATGACATGCTTTATCCTGCAGTTTATGGGTGTATGGAGCGATTTCCTCACACCGTTATACTTGTCCAGCAAGAGCTCCATGTTCCCTATGACCATGGCAGTGTACCAGTTCTTTGGAAAGAATACCAACTACTGGAACTACATCTTTGCAGACATCGTACTGACATGTCTCCCGGTAATCATAGTATATCTGCTGGGGCAGAGATATATCGTGGGAGGACTCACATCAGGAGCTGTAAAAGAATAAAAAGAAAATGAGGCAAGGGTGCAAAAATGCACGGCAATATAAAAATGCAGCGGGTACACGGCCATTTACAGATGGAGCGGACCGCTGTATTTTTAATATTTTAACAGTTATGAATAAATGCCCTGTTTCACTTGCGTTTTGAGGAATTTCTCCTTAAAATGTATATAAGTGAATTAAGATGAGGAGATAAACAATTATGAAGATAATCAGAAATATACCAGCAAGCCGCTGGGGGGAAGCATTTCCAATAGGAAACGGCCATATAGGGGGGATGTTTTACGGAGGAATTGAGAAAGAGAGAATTGACCTGTCAGAAAATACATTCTTCAGCGGAAATAAAAGCACAGAGGACAATCAGCCGGGTGCTGCCCGGGCATTTGAGAAGATGCGCAGGGAAACTGAGGCGGGAGACTATGAGTCTGCACTTAAGACTTCGGAGGGATTCATAGGCAGAAGGAATAATTATGGTACGAATCTGCCAGTTGGCCATCTGGAGATCGGGTTTGGACACAGAGCGGAGGATGTGTCGGATTATGAGAGAGAGCTGGATCTGGAGACAGGGATCGTATCTGTATCATATAAGTCAGGGGAGGATCATTTTGCCAGACGGGCTTTTGCCACAAATGTACGGAGGCTGATGGTATATGAGGTTACCGGGCCCAAAAAAGAAATGGAGCTGACGCTGCGCTTTATATCTGAGAGAGAAGGGGAATATGTCAGGTATCATGATGGTGGAGTTTTTTTCATCTGCGATGCCCATGAGAAAATGCACAGTGACGGAAGTACAGGTACATTGCTGCTGGGAAAAGCAGCTATGGTAACAGATGGTTATCCGGAAATCGGAGAGGATGGGATCACCATAAGGAAGGCATCCCGCCTTCTTCTCTATATTTTAATGAATACGGATTTTGATATGGAGGACATGGACAGGGAAGCAAAGGTCAGGGAGATCCAGATGCAGATGAACCGCTGGCTGATAAGCGCGGAATCCATGGATCTGGACAGGCTGCTAAAAGAGCATGTGGATGATTTCAGGCCCCTGATGAACAGGGCCAGCCTTAAGATCGGCAGCAGCTCTTGTGAGGCGGCAGCACAGATGGCACCTCTTATGTTCCAGATGGGACGTTATCTGCTGTTGTCCAGCTCCCGGAAAGATTCCAGGCTTCCGGCTCATCTGCAGGGAGTGTGGAATGACAATGTGGCCTGCAGGATCGGCTGGACATGTGACATGCATCTGGATATCAATACTCAGATGAATTACTGGCCGGCCGAGGTGACGGGCCTGCCGGAGACAGAGGACAGCCTTTTTAGATATATTACAGACAGACTTGTTCCCTCAGGCCGGCAGACAGCCCGTGAGAGCTATGGCAGAAAGGGCTGGGTGGCGGAGATCGTCTCTAACAGCTGGGCATTTACTGCACCTTACTGGGCATCACCTATCTCTCCCTGTCCTACGGGCGGAGTATGGATACTGACTCATATGTGGGAGCATTATCAATTCACCCAGGACAGGCTGTTCCTGCGGGACGTATTGTATCCGGCGGTGAAGGAGGCAGCGGAATTCTTTACCTCCTATGTGTTTGAGGATGGGGATACTGGTATGCTGACCTGCGGACCGTCTATCTCACCTGAAAACAGCTTCCTGGTGGGAGGAAAAACATATCAGATGAGCAATGGGTGTACTTATGAGATACTCATGATCCGTGAGCTCTACAAGATCTATGATCAGACATGTGAGATCCTGAGAAGACAGAACAGGCTGCGCAAAAAAGTCCAGGAACAGCTTCCTAAGCTGCTGCCATACAGGATCAAAGAGGATGGGACTATTGCAGAGTGGAGCCATGACTATCCGGCAGCTGACGTGCAGCACCGCCATACCAGCCACCTGCTTGGACTGTTTCCCTTTGACCAGATCACGGCTGATGATAAAGAGCTGGCAGAGGCAGCCGAGCGGACGATCCAGTCCAGGCTCAGCCCGGAAGAGAACTGGGAGGACACAGGATGGGCCCGCTCCATGCTGATGCTGTACGAGGCCAGGCTTCATCACCCCGATGAGGCGTACCGTCACATTCAGGCAATGCTGGAAAAGCTTTTAGAGCCTAACTGCTTTATCATTCATCCGCCCACAAGGGGAGCCGGGTCTTTTGACAATGTTTATGAGCTGGACGGCAATACAGGGCTGACGAGCTGTATCGCAGAGATGCTTCTCCAGAGCCATAGCGGCGTCATACATATCCTGCCCTGTCTTCCAAAGCAGTGGGAGAGCGGAGCTGTATATGGACTGAGGGCCAGAGGAGGCATAACAGTTGATATTGAATGGGATAAGGAAGGCTGCAGGGCCTGGTTTACTCCGGACAGGAGATGCTGGTGCAGGACAGTCCTGGGGGGAGAAGAACGTACTATCTACCTTCGGGACCTAAAGCGTATCCAGGTTTGGAATGTTTTGGAGTCTTAAGCCATATAATAGCGTAAAGAATTTCCGGGGAGAGACATGATTGGCGGAATATAGACGTTTTGTGGCTTATGTCTACGGGTATAGAGAAGGAAGAAAAGATGCCGGTGCCGGATTCGCAAAGATAGAATCCAGAAACGGAGAATGCAGGATGAGGATCCACCTGCGGGATACACAGGAAGACGACGGAATCTGTAAAGTTTATGGGGTAATCCGCGAAGGAGAATGGCTGCCCGGTGTCTATCTGGGTATGATGCCTGTGAGCGGGGGCAGCGCTGAGAAAAAATTTGTGACAGATTCAGATAAGATCGGCGGCTCAGAATACAGCCTGAGGGATCTGGTAGGCCTGTGGATCCAAAAAGAGGGCGGAGGCATGTACGCTGCCTTCTGGGTGGATGAGCCTTTGGATGTATCTAAGCTGGTGGAAGAGGTCCCAGGCAGCCAGTCTGGTATGACTGATTTACCTGATCCCACAGGAGCAGGGGAAGAAGGCCGGGAAACGGAAGAGGCTGCTGGGGATGAGGAGATTCATAAAGTGTCTGGTGATGCTGTACCGGAGGGAGATGCAGCGGAAAACATAGGTGCAGCAGATGGTGCAGACGCAGCCGAAATAATAATCGGGGCAGAGGATGTCATAGAGGCGGCAGATACTGCCGGAGCAGAGAAATCCACAGATGCAGAGGAAAGTATAGGAGCCGCGGAAGCCGCGGAAACCACAGACGCTGCCGGAGCAGAGGAAACCACAGGTGCAGCAGATGCTATAGGAGCAGTGGAAAACATAAACGCAGAGGAAACCGCAGGAGCAGATGAGACCATAGATGCAGCAGAAACTACGGGGGCAGAGGAGACCATGGATGCAGTAGATACTGCCGGAGCAGAGGAATCCAGGGATGCAGCTGATACCGCAGACGAAGATGAGGCTATAGATGCAGCAGACCCAGCGGATACACTTGATCCAACCAAAACAATCCATGGAGCAGAAGCTATAGAAACGGCAGATACCCCAGATGAGACCGACAGGTCAGATATAGAAGACCCGACAGATGCAGCAGGTACACGTATCAGGGAGCCTGAAATATCAGGCGGAAAATTGCCGGGGGATGGTGTGCCGGCAGAAGGGACATGTACGGAGCAGGCTGATACGCTGGAGGGAGCTGCCGGTGTATATGAAGAGGAAGCATACAGCGCCGGGGATGGCAGCAGTGATGGTCTGAGTGAAGAAGGGAACTGCCCTGACAGAGAGCCGGCCGTGGCAGCCCAGGAGGCGGCAGAAGCCCTTGTTATGGGTAGAAGATCTGCTACGAATGCAGGCACGGGAAGGTCAGGAGGGATACAGCGGAGAGGACAGCAGGGAGGACCGACTGGGGGAATGCAGAGAGGGAACATGCAGCAGAGAGCCAATATGCAGAGGAGAGGCGGACAGCAGCCGCTGCCGGCACCGAGTCTGGAACAGCGGTGGGGCCAGCTTCTGCAGCGGTATCCGTCTATCCAGCCATTTGGAGACGATGAAGTGATCGAGTGTATCAGGATCTGCCCTGATGATATTAAGTATCTCAGACAAAATCACTGGAATCTGGGAAAGAACAGCTTCCTTCTTCATGGGTATTATAATTACCGCCATCTGCTTATGGGCAGGCTTAAGAAGGGCGGGTATATTCTGGGTATTCCCGGAGTGTTTGACAACCAGGAACGCTACATGGCAAATATGTTTGGTTTTACGCTGTTTAAAAAAGCAGACAGGGAAAGGCGGCGGCCAGGCTTCGGATATTGGTGCCGTCTTGTTGACTGACAGGACAGCATGTGTATTTGGCTATAGAGGGGCGTGACAGTTACTATTCACAGTCACCATCCCGCGAGGTGTTTTCGTGCGTATTTGCACGAAAATCCCGAGGGTTGCAGCGCGAAACGGCGGTTTTTGCCGTTTCTGTGCATCGCAGAGCGTGTTACTGGTCACGGAGTGACCAGTAATGAAAAGTCCGCCCGCCGGGGAAAACCCAGGCAGGCGGACTTTATAGATAAGAGTTTAGCGCCTGTTCGAAAAATGCTCTAGTCAATCCCGCGGGTCTTAACAAGAGGCATGGTTTGCCGCAGCAGCCTGCAGAAATCATCCAGCTCTTCCCGGGAAAAGGATGAAAAACCTCTCTGGATCACGTTCTCTGAGTCCTTGTAGGCCTGAAGGTAATAGGCCCGGCAGCCTGCCAGCCATTTTCCGATAGACACGAAATCTTCTGTACTGTGCAGTTCTCTGACTACAGTTGTACGGAATTCATAATCCATACCGCTGTTCATCAGATATTCCACTGACCGGCAGACAGAGGAGATATCCAAATCCTTTACACCGGCCACTTTCCCGTAGTTTTCCTTTGAGGATTTAATATCCATGGCTGCGTAATCTATAAGGTCGTTTTCTCTGAGAGTCCTGATGAGTTCAGGATTAGTTCCGTTTGTATCCAGTTTCACCAGGTATCCCAGATCTTTAATCCTGCTGATAAATCCGGGAAGCTCATTTTCATACAGCGTGGGCTCTCCGCCTGTTATACATACCCCTTCCAGTATACCCCTTCTTTTTTTTAAGTAGGAGAAGACTTCTTCCTCCTCTATATATGGCTCTGACTGAGGGGACAGCACAAGCCCTGCATTCTGGCAGAAAGGGCAGCGGAAATTGCAGCCCCCCAGGAATAAGGTGGCGCCCAGGTGCCCGGGGTAGTCAAGAAGAGTCAGAGTATTAAATCCATGTATTTTCATAATAGCTCGCATCCTTTCATGCCTAAACTTTATGTTGCTGTTCACTCCGTGACCAGTAACACGCTCCGCGATGGTGACGTGTGACCAGTAACAACTTTATCACAGATTCAGATAGTTGACCAGAAAATATTTGAGCTGCTGCATGAAATGTAGTAGACTGGATAGTAACCCTTAAATATACAATTAAAATTTGGAAGGCGGGAAGGAATTGACAGACGACGAAAAATATATGAAGGAAGCCATCCGTCAGGCAAAGAAGGCTGCTGCCCTGGATGAGGTGCCGATTGGATGTGTCATAGTGCATGAGGGGCAGATCATTGCAAGAGGCTACAACAGAAGGAATACGGATAAAAATACACTTTCACATGCCGAGCTGCTGGCCATCAGGAAGGCAAGCAAAAAGCTGGGGGACTGGAGGCTGGAGGGCTGTACCCTTTATGTGACGCTGGAACCCTGCCAGATGTGTGCCGGGGCAATCATTCAGGCAAGGGTGGACCGCGTGGTCATTGGGAGCATGAATCCAAAGGCTGGGTGTGCCGGTTCTGTTCTGAATATCCTGGAGATGGACGGGTTCAACCACAAGGCTGAGGTGGAGAGAGGAATTCTTCAGGAAGAGTGCAGCAGGATGCTGAGTGAGTTTTTCAGGGAGTTAAGAGAGCGCAAGAAAACAAAAATTGTGCGGTCAGAAAGAATTGACAAAACATAAAAAACAAGGTATAGTATAGGATATCCGTGCAGCCGGGGAGTCAGCGGTGCCCTGTACCTACAATCCGCTACAGTAGGGGTGATGCCAATCTGAGGAGCTTTCATTGCGGAGCTGCCTTTTATAAGTGGCGTTGACGTCTGGGTCTTACGCAACAGGAATCTATGAACCGTGTCAGGTCAGGAATGGAGCAGCACTAAGTAGAATCTCCTGTGTGCCGTAAGGCAGCCTGGACTGAGTTAACTGTAAGAGTAACGTCCGTGGTGGGGTTTCGAAGTGCGGCGCACGGGTTAAAAAAAGATATTAATCCGGATATGAATTTTGTAAGGCTTTCAGAGTCATAAGACTTTGGAGGCCTTTTTAGGGTCAAAGCAGGAGGAGAGGCAGGTGATTCAATGACGGTCCGGCATTTGAAAATATTTATTGCGGTAGCTGACACCGGTAAGATGAGCCAGGCTGCAGAACAGCTGTATATATCGCAGCCCACTGTAAGCCAGGCTATACGTGAGCTGGAGGAGCACTACCATGTGCAGCTGTTTGAACGCTATGCCAAAAAGCTGTATATTACGGAGGCCGGCAGGCATCTGCTGGGACTGGCCAGAGTTGCTGTAGAACAGTTTGACAGGCTGGAAGAAGAGATGTCCGGGGAAGGAATGAAGGAAAGGCTGAAGATCGGTGTGACAAGAACAGTTGGGAGTTTCCTGCTGTCAAGGCTGCTGCAGGATTTCAGGAAGAGCTGCCCCCAGACAGAGATATATGCATACGTGGGGAATACCAGGATGCTGGAGGAACGCCTTTTAAATGCAGAACTGGATCTTGGCATAGTGGAGGGCAGGGTAAAGAGCCCTGAACTTGTCAGTATACCTATGATAGAGGATGTTCTTGTACTGGCATGTGCCAGGACCCACCCATTTGCAGAGAAAGAAGTCCTGGATGTCAGGGACCTGGAAGGTCTGGACTTTGTCATGCGGGAGGAAGGCAGCGGTACAAGGGCGCTGTTTGAAGAGTATCTGGACAAAAATAAGATATCCATACATATAAGGATGGAGGCCAGTGAGATCGACGTCATCAGGAGCGCCATTCTGGAGAATGGCTGCCTGGCAGTAGTCTCGTCAAGGCTTCTGGAAAAAGAAATACGCAGCGGGGAAGTAAAGATATTCGACAGCAGAGAGCATGCGTGGAACAGGAGCTTCAGCCTTGTATATCATAAAAACAAGAGATTTACAGAGGGGATGCAGTATGTAAAGGAACTGCTTCAGAATTATGACACAGGGGAATATCTGGAAGAAAACGCAGGATATATTGCTGTGCGGGAATGAAGCAGAGGAGGAGAAAGAAATGATAAAGATAGGAAACCATATATCGTCTTCCAAGGGATATCTGGCTATGGGAAAGCAGGCGGTGAAGCTTGGGGCAAACGCATTTGCTTTTTTTACAAGGAATCCCCGGGGAGGAAAGGCTAAAGAGATAGTGCCCTCAGACGTGGAGGCATTTCTTGAGCTGGCCAGGGAGCAGAAGATAGAAAGGCTTGTGGCCCATGCTCCATATACAATGAATGCGTGCTCGGCGGACCCGGGCCTGAGGGAGTTTGCCAGAAACATCATGGAGGATGACCTGAAAAGGCTGGAATATACACCCGGCAATTATTATAATTTCCATCCGGGAAGCCACGTGAAGCAGGGGCCTGAGGCGGGGATAGCCATGATCGCGGATATGCTGAATGAACTGCTTAAACCGGAGCAGAGCACTATTGTACTGCTGGAGACGATGTCCGGCAAGGGCAGTGAAGTGGGCAGGAATTTCGAAGAACTGCGCGCCATTATTGACAGAGTGGAAGTGACGGAAAA
Source organism: Murimonas intestini (assembly GCA_003148945.1). Taxonomy (GTDB): domain Bacteria; phylum Bacillota; class Clostridia; order Lachnospirales; family Lachnospiraceae; genus Murimonas; species Murimonas intestini. Next base: position 109,089 of record QGGY01000011.1, read on the forward strand.
GCTGGGAGTGTGTATGGATACCTGCCATGTGTGGGACGGAGGATATGACATTGCAGGCCATTTGGATGATGTGCTGGAAGAGTTTGACAGAGTGATCGGGATGGACAGGCTCAAAGCAGTTCATGTCAATGACAGTATGAATCCCATGGGAAGCCATAAGGACAGGCATGCCAGGATAGGAGAAGGCATGATAGGGCTGGAGGCGTTTGAAAGGATCATCAACCATCCGGCGCTCCATGACCTTCCGTTTATTCTGGAGACGCCAAATGACGATGAGGGCTGGACCAGGGAGATTGCTATGCTCAGGTCCATGGAACATCAGGGGTGAAGGCGTATATGACTGCTGGAGAGATAAGAAAGCAGCTGGATATGCTGTCAGAACCTGACTTCAGAGAATTCACCGCGGGGCTGATGCCGGGTGTCAGAAATGTGCTTGGAGTGCGCCTGCCAGCGCTGCGCAGGATCGCTAAACAGGCGGCGCGCGGTAACTGGAAGGAATACTTTGAGCAGGCTCTGGATGATTCGTATGAGGAAATTATGCTTCAGGGTATGGTGATCGGTTATTTAAAAGAAGATCTGGATGTGGTTCAGGGTCTGATAAGAGACTTTGTACCAAAGATTGATAACTGGTCTGTTTGTGACAGCTTCTGCTCAGGACTGAAGATCACAAAAGAGTATCCTGCAGAAATGTGGGAGTTCATCCAGGATTATTTTAAAGATAAAAGGCCATTCTGCGTGCGTTTTGCTATTGTAATGATGCTTCAGTATTTTGTGGATGAAGAGCACATAGAGGCTGACCTTGAAATCCTGGATAGAGTGTGCAGTGAAGAATATTATGTGAAGATGGCTGCTGCATGGGCCATCTCCATCTGCTTTATCAGATTTGCGGATATCACGCTGGAGTATCTGAAACGTTCCCGCCTGGATGATTTCACCTACAATAAAGCGCTTGCCAAGATCACAGAATCTCTGTGTGTGGACAAGGAAACCAAGCAGATGATACGCAGCATGAAGAGGAAATGAAAGTATGAGGTTTACACATGACAAAAGACAGGGGCTTTTATAAGAATTTTTTTACTATCTATATAGCGCTGGTACTGCAGAACGTGATCTCACTGAGTGTGAATCTGGCTGACAATATGATGCTGGGCGCCTACAGCGAAGTTTCCCTCTCGGGAGTGGCTGCTGTAAACCAGATCCAGTTTATCTTCCAGCAGCTTCTGACAGCTATAGGTGACGGTCTGGTGATCTTCTGCAGCCAGTACTGGGGGAAAAAGCAGACGGGACCCATGAAGAAAATATCTGCCACGGCTATGCACATGGCCCTGGGGACAGCGGTGATCCTGTTTATTCTGGTGAGTCTCTTCCCCAGCCGGGCAGTGGGCATGTTCACCACGGACGGCGCGATCATCAGTGAGGGTGTGCGGTATATTAATATCATGCGGTTCACCTATATATTCTTTGCAGTTACCATGACTCTTCTGGCTACACTGCGGAGCGTAGAGATCGTTAAGATCGCTTTTTACTTGTCGCTGTCCACTCTGGTCATCAACTGCGGCATCAACTATGTGCTGATCTATGGCAGATTCGGCGCCCCGGAGCTGGGCGTGGCCGGAGCAGCTATCGGAACGCTGACGGCCAGGATCGTGGAATGTGCAGCAGTTATCGTCTATATAGTGAAAAAGGAGAAGAGCCTGAGGCTTAAGCTCAGTGACTACTTTCACACAGACCGGGTGCTGCAAAAGGACTACATAAAGGTAACTCTGCCTATGCTTGTTGTTCAGGGGCTTTGGGGGCTGAACACTGCCATGCAGACTGTTATCCTGGGGCATATGACAACAGGCGCCATAGCGGCCAACAGTGCGGCGTCTACCTTGTTCATGCTGGTGAAATCAACAGCCGTGGGCGCTGCATCCACTGCCTCTGTCATTATCGGAAAAACAATCGGCACAGGGGATATTCCAAAGGTAAAAGAGTACTCCCGGACTTTGCAGAGGATGTTTCTGATCATAGGCGTATTTTCCGGCATACTTCTCTTCTTTATAAGGATACCGGTCCTCAGCCTCTATGATCTGTCCCCGTCCACTAAGGCTATGGCAGATACATTTCTGATCATCCTGAGTGTAGTCTGCGTGGGAATGTCTTATCAGATGCCGACTAACAACGGGATCATCAGAGGGGGCGGCAGTGCCATATTTGTGGTAAAGATGGATATTATCAGTATCTGGTGCATCGTCATTCCCCTGTCTCTTATCATGGCATTTGTGGTGAAAGCATCACCGGCAGTAGTGGTCTGCTGCCTGAATGCAGACCAGATCTTTAAATGTGTTCCGGCATATCTGAAATCCCACTATGGGAACTGGATCAGGACACTGACCAGGAATGAAGAAACAGCGTAACTATTCGGCAGGTCCGTGCAGTTACGAAACAGCTTAATAGCATTTTCTCTGTATCAGCTGTCATAATCCTGACCTTCTCCGCGTATAATCAAAAGGCAGAATTTTAACACAATGTGGAATGAGGTTTCAATATGACGGATCAGAAGATAGAAAATATGCTGAATCTGGCGCTGGACGCCACTGAGGAGGAGCGGAGGAAATCCCTGGAGCTGGACGTGGGATATGACCCTATAGACAGGAGCTGGGATGTGATCGTCAAGTATTCCGGTTCACTTGAAGGGCTTAGGAGCAGGCTTGAAGCCATGCTGGGAGAAGAGGTCAATACAATACGGGTGGTAGAGCTGTCAAATGAATATGCGATCATCACACTCCCGGAGTCTCTGATTGATTATATGGCTGCACAGCCGGAAATTGAATATGTGGAAAAACCAAAGAGGCTGTTCTTTTCTGTAAATCAGGGGAGGATGGCCTCTTGTATCAGTCCTCTGCAGACGCCCCAATACAATCTGCAGGGTCAGGGGATACTGGTGGCAGTGATTGATTCAGGCGTGGACTATACGCATCCTGATTTCAGGAATGAAGACGGGAGCACAAGGATACTGAATATATGGGATCAGACCGCGGCAAATGCCCCTCCAGGCCCTCCGGAGGGATTCAGGACAGGGGCCGAGTATACAAGAGAACAGATAAATGAGGCTCTTGCGGCAGATACGGCCGCGGAGCGCAGCCGGCTGGTGCCGGAGAGAGATCTGTCGGGCCATGGTACGGCAGTGCTTGGGATAGCGGCCGGAAACGGAAGGGCGTCAGGAGGACAGTACAGAGGAGTAGCCCCACAGAGTGATATTCTTGTGGTGAAGCTGGGAGTGCCCCGTGAAGACGGATTTCCCAGGACTACAGAGCTGATGGAGGCGGTTGACTATGTAGTGAGGAAGTCCCTGGAATACCAGCTTCCAGTGGCCATTAATCTCAGCTTCGGGAATGTCTATGGCTCCCACGACGGCAGTTCTCTGCTGGAAACATACCTGGATGATATGGCAAATCTCTGGAAAAGTACGATCTCTGTGGGAACAGGGAATGAAGGCGGAACAGGGGGACATACGTCAGGAGTGCTGGCAAACCCTCCGGCGGGCACGGCAGGGACCAGGGAAGTGGAGCTGGGCATAGCTGATAATGAATTATCTGTCAATCTGCAGATATGGAAATCATATGTGGATGAATTTGATATAGTATTTGTCCACCCGTCAGGGCAGCGCATCGGACCTCTTCAGGAGGTTCTGGGGCCCCAGCGGTTTCAGGCAGGGAACACGCAGCTGCTTGTATATTACGGCGAGCCCAGCCCCTACAGCACTGCACAGGAAATATATGTGGATTTTATACCCACAGACACTTATATAGACAGCGGCGTGTGGAGGATACAGCTGATCCCCAAAAGGATCACGGACGGCCGTTTTGATATGTGGCTCCCCAGTTCAAATGTGCTTAATTTCGGGACCCGTTTTTACGAGCCCACAGCTGAGACTACCCTCACGATTCCCTCCACAGCCAGGAAGGTAATAGCAGTGGGCGCCTATGATTCCAGACTGCGGACTTATGCTTCCTTTTCCGGGAGAGGATACACAAGGGACGGTGCACAGGTAAAGCCTGATATTGCCGCTCCCGGTGTGGGAATAGTGACCACGGCTCCCGGCGGAGGATACGCGCCTATGACGGGTACCTCGTTTGCCACGCCCTTTGTGACAGGAGCCTCAGCCCTGCTGATGCAGTGGGGGATCGTCCAGGGCAATGACCCCTATCTGTATGGGGAGAAGGTGAAAGCCTACCTCATAAGAGGAGCCAGGCCTCTTCTGGCAGACAGAGAATATCCTAACCCTATGCTGGGGTATGGGGTGCTTTGTGTGAGAGACAGTCTGCCTATTTGAGCAGGCTATTTGTACCGGGACCATCTCACAGGTCCCGGTTTGTTAATTCCCAGCCAAAATCGTCATGATAGATCATCTGGCGTGTCATTCCCCCGTCTATACATATATTTTCACCAGTGATAAATCCTGCTTTGTCAGAGCAGAGGTACATCACCATATTGGCTATATCCATGGGATTTCCCACCCGTCCGGCAGGATGCTGGTCCGCGTCCGGTCCGCTGTATTCCCTGAAGCTTGTATCGATCCAGCCGGGGGATATGGAGTTGACCCTCGCTTTTTGTGCCAGGCTTACAGCAAGGGCGTGGGTGAGGGCAAAGAGCCCTCCTTTAGCCGCACTGTAGCTCTCAGTATTTGGCTGGCTCATACGGTCGCGTGAGGAAGAAATATTTACAATAGCTGCCCCTGGCGCCAGATATGGGAGGAACAGCTTAGTCAGGTAATACGGGGCAGATACACCCACCCGGAGGGCATAGTTAAATTCCTCCCAGGTACAGTCTGCTATACCCTTCATAGATGTCATAGCATTATTTACAATAAAATCCACATGGCCAAAATCAGAGATTACTTTGCGGCTGAATGCCTCCAGCACTTTTTCATCAGCCAGATCTCCTGTAAAATAATCATTCTCAAGCCTGTCAATCACACAGACAGCAGCGCCGTTCTTTTTAAATTCTTCACAAATAACCTTTCCAATTCCTCTGGCTCCGCCAGTCACAACAGCAATCTTATCTTTAAACATACAATCCCCTCTTTTCATATAATGTGTAAATGTTCCAGCAGCCATTCAGCAAGGCCGTGCATTAACTGCACAGACCATAAGAATAAACCAGGAATGCAAAAATCCATCAGTATATCCATATGAATACCATGCGGCTTATTCATATGGATATATTATAATACATATTTTGTAACTTTTCAGCAGGTCTGAGCATTTACAGTGTATAAAGTGCAGAAAAAGGAAACAATATTGTTAGCTATTCAGATACTGCCCGGCAGTCAGAGAACTATTGATGGAAAGGAAGGATAAATATGTTGGAAAATTCGATGCTGTACCCGAGAAACAGCAAAACCAGGCGTACAGTCAGCCTTGATGGAATGTGGAAAATTAAATTTGACCCGGACTCAGAGGGAAGGGAAAAGAGATGGCAGGATGGGCTTAAGGACGCAGACCTGATACCTGTACCCGCCAGCTTTGCAGATTTTTATACGGACAAGGATATCCGTGAATATACAGGAGATTTCTGGTATGAGACTGATGTTTTTGTGCCGGAGGAGTGGAAGGGGAATAAGGTATTTGTCAGATTTGGCTGTGCCACACACAGGGCAGTTGTTTTTGTAAATGGAAAAGAGATCACTTCCCACGAAGGAGGCTTTCTCCCCCTTCTGGCCGATATAACAGAAAACACCAGGTTTAATGAATTCAACAGAGTCTCTGTGCTTGTAAATAATGAGCTGACAGTCACTAATATTCCCTGCGGTGAGACAAGAGTGCTGAAGAATGGAAAAAAGATGTCAAAACCCTACTTTGATTTCTATAATTATTCCGGGCTGCAGCGCCCTGTTAAACTGGTGATGGTCCCGGAAGAATATGTCTTTGATTTTACTGTGGACCATAAATTATTTGGCAGCGACGCTGAAGTGTCTTACAGCGTGGTGACTACGGGTAAACATCCCGTGGAGGTACGTGTCCTGGATGAGGAAGGGCGGGAGGTGGCCCTGTCTTCCGGCAGAGAAGGAAAACTTGTGATCAAAAATGTCAGGCCGTGGGAGGTTCTGGACAGTTACCTCTATACATTTGCAGTAAGGATCCTGGATGGCAGCAGGATCATTGATGAATATACGGAGGAGATCGGCATCAGGACAGTGGAGGTTGTGCATGACAGTATCCTGATCAATCAAAAGCCGGTGTATCTTAAAGGATTTGGGAAACACGAGGACAGTGATATTGTGGGACGCGGATTCAATATCGGGATGATGAAACGTGACTTTGAGTGCATGAAATGGACAGGCGCCAATTCCTTCAGGACCTCCCATTATCCTTACAGTGAGGAAATTTATCAGATGGCGGACAGGGAAGGCTTCCTGGTCATAGATGAAGTGGCTGCGGTGGGGATGTTTGAGAGCCTTATGAATTTTATGGAAGCATCTACAGGAAAGAAAACGGCATTTTTTGAAAAAGAGACAACTCCCCAGCTTCTGGAAAATCATTTAAAAGCCATAGAAGAGATGATAACAAGAGATAAAAACCATGCATGTGTCATAGCATGGAGTCTTTTAAATGAACCGGAGACAACTGATAAAGCGGCTGTACCATATTTTGAGAAGGTTTTTGCAAAAGCCCATGAACTGGATGTCCAGAAGAGGCCCAGGACATTTGCCCTGGTGATGAATTCACTTCCGGGTACATGCAGCTGCTATCAGTTCGCAGATATTATTTCCCTGAACAGATACTATGGATGGTATATGATGGGAGGTTATGAGATATCAGATGCAGAAGAGGCATTCAGGCGAGAGATGGATGAATGGAAGGAGCTGGGGCTTGACAGGCCGTTTCTGTTTACGGAATACGGGGCTGATACAAGCGCTATGGAGCATAAGCTTCCATCAGTAATGTGGAGCCAGGAATATCAGATGGAATATCTGAAGATGTGCCACAGAGTATTTGATTCCTACAGCTTCATTAAAGGAGAGCAGGTATGGAACTTTGCCGATTTTCAGACTACAGAGGGCATCATGAGGGTAAACGGGAATAAAAAAGGCATATTTACCCGCCAGCGGCAGCCCAAGGATGCGGCCTGGTACTTCAGGGAGAGATGGAAGAGCCTTCCCCGGGATTATAAAAAATAACTGCCGGGCAGAATGAGAGTCTGGAGCAGGGACGCAGAGCGTTCTTGGATCATTTGTAATAAGGAGAATTTTTATGGATAATCATATAGAAAAAAATGTCAGGCCGTTTGGCCTGCGGGATAAGCTGGGATATATGTTTGGAGACTTTGGCAATGACTTTACCTTTATATTTGCCAGCTCGTGGCTGATGATATTTTATACAAAGGTACTTGGCATTGAACCGGGCGCAGTAGGTGTTCTCTTTTTGGTAGCCCGGTGTGTGGATGCGTTCACAGATGTGGGGATGGGCCGGCTGGTTGACAGGATGAGGCCGGGAAAGGACGGAAGGTTCAAAAGCTGGGTCCGCTGGATAGCCGGACCGGTAGCAATTTCCAGCTTTCTGATGTACCAGTCGGGGCTTGCGGGGGCTCCTATGGCTCTGAAGATGGTGTATATGTATGTCACATATCTCCTGTGGGGAAGCGTATTCTATACGGCCATTAATATTCCTTACGGTTCTATGGCGTCTGCAATCAGTGAAGATCCCAAGGACCGTTCCTCACTGTCAGTATTCCGTACCGTGGGAGCCACTCTGGCATCCCTGATCATAGGTGTGGGAGGGCCGCTGCTAGTATACTCCACAGATGCGGCAGGGAATCAGGTAGTAGTGGGTTCCAGAATGACTGTCATCGCAGGTGTTTTCTCTGTCTGTGCCATCATCTGTTATATCCTCTTCTATAAAATGACAACAGAACGTGTGAAGACAGAACCCAGGCCCGATGCAAACAGAGTGACGCTGGGGCAGACATTTTCAGCTATCTTCAGGAACAGGGCGCTGCTGGCCATTATCGGTGCGGCCATCGGGCTTCTGCTCAGCCAGCTTATGTCACAGAGCATGAATAATTACCTGTTCCAGGATTACTTTAAGAACACGAACAGCCTGTCTGTGATCAACTTCATAAGTACAGGCGTGACACTGCTTATAGCCACCTTCGTCACCCCTCTCACAAGAAGGATAGGAAAGAAAGAAGCTGCCGCGGCTGCCATGATTCTGGCAGGAGCCAGCTATATCCTGCTTTTCTTTATGAGAGTGACTAACCCCTATGTATATATAGCAGTCAGCGTGGGCGGTTATATAGGGATCGGTGTTTTCAACCTGGTCATCTGGGCGAATATCACTGATGTCATTGATTACCAGGAGGTCATGACGAGACAGAGGGATGACGGTACAGTTTATGCTGTCTACTCTTTTGCGCGTAAGATAGGACAGGCGCTGGCAGGAGGCCTGAGCGGATTCGCTCTGGGGGCCATCGGCTATGATTCCCTGGCCCATGCCCAGACGGAAGCGGTGAATAATGGTATTTACTCTGTCACTACTCTTGTTCCTGGTATCTGTTTTCTGGCAGTAGCTGTTATCCTGATATTTGCATATCCGCTGTCAAAGAGGAAGGTGGAAGAGAATACAGAAATACTTCAGAAGCGCAGGGAGTCAGAAACGGAATAGAGAGGGGAGCAGATGAGGGGCATAGATTATGGAAGATAATTTTATTAGATTTACTAAGAAGAAAGAGTACCTTATATGTATAGACTCAGACGGATGTGCTATGGATACCATGGACCTGAAACACAAGAAATGTTTTGGGCCATGTATGATAAAAGAATGGTCTCTGGAGAGCCATGCAGATGAGATACAGAAGAGCTGGAATGAGGTGAACCTCTATACCAGGACGAGAGGGATCAACAGGTTCCAGGGGCTGGCAAGAGCCCTGCGGGAGACGGACAGTAAGTACGGGGAGATACCCGGCATCGATGAGCTGGAGCATTGGGCAGAAAGCACAGATGAGCTGTCTGAGAGGTCACTTCAAAGGGCTGCCTCTGATCCGGGGATCACAGAAGAAGGAAGGCTCATCCTGAACAAGGCTCTTTCCTGGTCCAGGGCAGTGAACGATGCAATAGACAGGATACCAGATGATGAAAAGAAACCATTTACCGGGGTGAGGGACGCCCTTGAGGCTGCAGGCAGAAAGGCAGATATTGCTATTGTTTCATCTGCCAACAGAAAGGCTGTGGAGGATGAGTGGAGCAGGTATGGACTGCTCACATTTACTGATATCCTGCTCACGCAGAAGGATGGGTCAAAGGCAGCCTGTATAGGCAGGCTTCTGGAAAAAGGATATGACAGGAGCCATGCCCTGATGGCGGGGGACGCACCGGGCGATGCCCGTGCAGCCGGAAAAAACGGTATTTTTTTCTATCCCGTTCTGGTGGGACATGAGGAAGAATCGTGGAAGGAATTTAAAAATGAAGCGCTGGCAAGGCTTACAGATGAAACGTATGCAGGAGCATACCAGAAAAAGAAGCTGGATGAATTTTGGAGTAATCTGTAACTGTGAAGATATGAACAGTTAGAAAAGATCAAGGAGGACCAGATGGTTGATTTAAAGGCGAAGCCGTATTATTTAAAAGATGAAGATATTAAATGGGTGGAAGACACGATTGCCGGTATGTCGGATGAGGAAAAAATAGGGCAGCTGTTCGTGAATATGGTGATTGACAGATCGTCTGAGAGCCTGAAAAAGACAGTGCAGGAGTACCATGTAGGGGCAATACGCTATCATAACGCTGCAAAGGAAGTTATTTATGAGCAGAATAAGGTGCTTCAGGAGAATACAAAAATCCCCCTTCTCATTGCATCTAACTGTGAGGCCGGAGGAAACGGAGGCGTTGACGGTGGGACGACTGTTGCCTGCGGGGCGGCCATAGCTGCTGCTGACTCAGAGCAGGCAGCTTATGAGACAGCGCTCATAGGCGCAAGAGAAGCGGCTGCCATAGGATGCAACTGGAATTTTGCCCCTGTGGTAGACCTGACATATAACTGGAGAAATACTATCGTGCAGACCAGGGCTTTTAACAACAGCCCTGAAGATACTATACGCTATGCAAAAGCATTTTTTAAAGGTACAAGAGAGAACGGACTTGCTACATGCTGCAAACATTTTCCAGGGGACGGGACTGAAGAAAATGACCAGCATCTGCTCATGGGGATCAATGATCTGAGCTGTGAAGAATGGGATGCCACCTTCGGCAAAGTCTATAAGGCTCTGATCGATGATGGAGTGATGACCATCATGGCAGGACATATAGCCCTTCCCTCCTATTCAAGAAAACTGTGTCCGGGACTCAGGGACAGCGACATCCTGCCTGCCACGCTCTCACCAGAGCTGATAAACGGCCTGCTCAGGGAAAAGCTGGGATTTGAAGGACTTGTAGTCACAGATGCCTCCCACATGATCGGAATGTTTGCTGCCATGCCCAGGAGTGAGCAGGTACCGGGAGCCATAGCTGCCGGCTGTGACATGTTCCTGTTTTTCAATGATGTTGAAGAAGATTTTGGGTATATGATGGATGGTTACAGAAGAGGTATCATTACAGAAGAAAGACTAAGCGATGCACTCCGCCGCATTATTGGTGTCAAGGCTGCCATCGGCCTGAACAGGAAGCAGAAGGAGGGGACGCTTATGCCGCCCAGGGAGCAGCTGGACATAGTAGGCTGCCGGGAGCATGAGGCTGCGGCGGAGAGGATAGCTGACCAGTATGTGACATTAGTAAAGGATACCCAGAAATGCCTGCCTTTGACACCAGAGAGCCACAAACGGCTGAAGGTAGTCTTCATAGCAGGGGAGGGTATGGTCATAGCCGGCAAACTGGTAGAGGACGGAAGTGATAAAGTAAAAGAAGAATTTCTGCGTCTTCTTGAAGAAGAGGGATTCGAGGCGGATGCCTCCACACCTGCCGCCAAGGGAAGTATGGAAGAGTTTAGAAAACGTTATGACGCATGTCTTGTGGTCCTGAACGTACAGGGCTTTGCCCAGTTCAACTCTATGCGTATAAAATGGGCCTCCCCCACTGACCAGCCCTGGTATGTGTCGGAGGTGCCCACTGTCTTCCTGTCACTGAACTTTCCAAATCATCTGATAGACGTGCCTATGGCAAAAACGTATATTAACGCATACCATAATTCAGTGCCGGCCATGAAGGCGGCGATCCGGAAAATAACAGGAAAATCAGGATTCCATGGCAGATATAACGAGAATGTCTTCTGCGGCAGGTGGGATACCAGGATATGACAGAATAATACAAGCTTAGAATACTGCTGCCCGCAGTTTTTTCATAAAGAACGCGGGCAGCAGCTTATTTTTTTTCTTTCTCTTGTGTCTCTTCTGAAATGGCGGTAAAATGAAAAGAAAAACTGTCAGCCCGGAAGGGGGAGGCATGTGAGGGGAAGGTCAGATGCAGAAGATATTCACAAAATATATGAGTGGAGTCATCATAGTTGCATTGCTGGTCGTGGCCGGGATCTGCTGGCTGCTCCAGGGAAAGGCTGCCCAGGAGCATATGGTACAGAATGCAAAACAGAAGATAGAACAGGCAGCAGGTACTATAGAGGGAAATAATGCAGAGATAGCAGGGCTTAAGGACAGTCTTAGTGAGGATTACCTGACAAGAGCCAGGGCTTTCGCCTATATTATCCAGCAGAATCCAAAGGTTCTGGACAGCCAGGAGGAGCTTGGGCGGATCAAGGAATTACTCAATGTGGATGAGCTGCATGTGATTGACAGTGACGGCATCCTTTTTGCCGGAACTATACCTAAATACTTTGGCATGGACTTTGCAAGCACAGAACAGACTGCAGAATTCCTGAAGATACTGGAAGACCCGGACGATTTCCTGGTGCAGGATATCCAGCCTAACGGTGCTGAGAAAAAGATATTCCAGTACGTGGGAGTAGCCAGGCAGGACGAGAAAGGAATCGTACAGATAGGGATGGCTCCTGTCAGGCTTCTGGAGGCGCAGAAGAAAAATGAACTTTCCTACATATTTTCCAGAGTGCCTGTGGATCCGGGAAGTGTCATATTCGCAGTGGATTCTGCCACTGGCGTGATCCTTGCCAGTACTGATGAGATAATGAACGGGAAGAATATGGAAGTGCTGGGCCTGTCTGAAGACAGGACAGAAGAGTATTCAGAGGGCGGATTTGCCTCAGGTGAGGGCGGCCGCATGTATTTCGTGCTGGAGCGTCACAACGGCCTTATAATAGGTGTGGGAAAGGATGAGCAGGGGCTGTATTCCGAACGGGGAAGGCAGATGATCATTATATTTTTTGCAATCATGATCATAGGCCTTATTACTGTCGCTGCCATAAGGCGGCTGCTGAAGATCAAGATCGTGGACGGGCTGCACAGGATCATGGAAGGGCTGGAGGATATTACGGAAGGCAGGCTGGGTACGGAGATACAGGTAAATGACAATCCGGAATTCCGGCAGCTTGGCGCGGGAATAAATAAGATGGTAGAGAGTATCCTGGGAACGACTGTCAAGGTATCAAAAGTGATGGACATTGTGGATCTTCCCATCGGTGCGTTTGAATTCAGCCAGAAAATGGACAGAGTCATGGCAACAGAGCGTCTGCGCCAGATCATGATGTGGACAGAGGAGGAGGCCGGGAGGCTCTATGAAGATAAAGAGCTTTTCCAGAAACGGCTGGAAGATGTCATGTCCTGGGAAAAACGTGAAGGTGAGACATATAAATTAAGTGATGACCCGGAAAAATGGGTGAGGATCCATATGACAACAGGAGAGGAAGGAACCTTTGGCGTAGTCATGGATATGACAAAGGAGGTGGGGGAAAAGAAAAGGCTGGAACATGACAGAGACTATGATGCCCTCACCGGACTCAGGAAAATAAGCGCCTTTAAAAAGGATGTGTGCGCTGCCCTGGCAGGCAGCGGAAAAACCGGAACTACGGCAATTGTCATGCTGGATCTGGACCGCTTTAAGGAAATAAATGACCAGTACGGGCACGACTGGGGGGATGACTACCTTCAGATATGTGCCAGATTCCTCAAAATCTTTGACAATGACAAAGGGATAACGGCCAGAAGGTCAGGAGATGAATTCTGTATATGTTTTCACGGGTGGGAGTCTAAAGAGGCCGTACTTGGCGCTCTGGATGAATTCTACAGCCTGGTGGAGGAAAAGAAGATCCTGTTCCCCGATATGTCCACCCGCAGCCTGTCCATTTCATCCGGGCTTGCCTGGTATGAAGGAACTGATGGGGATACTGCAGCCCAGGACGGGGCATTGCAGGCTGAATCTGTTGTGCAGGAATATGCGGCGCTCATGAGGAAGGCGGATGAAGTATTGTACAGGGCTAAAAAAGAAGGACGCGGGAGATATATGGTTTTCGGTGAGTAATAAAATCAAGCCCCGCGGCGGGAACCCAGGGCGTTCCTGGAAATAGAGAAGGAGCCGGTAACTGAACCGGGCCCCAATCGTCAGATTATAAGTCTGGCCTTTGGGGAGCGGTTCAGCTGCCGGCTTTCTTTATGCAATCTTAATATGGCATTAATAACCCCTAACACCATCTTAATCTCCTTTATGATAAGATTTTTTCGAAAAGGAGGAGTGAAAGACTATGGATATCTTAATCGCAGTCATTGGACTGGCTGCAGCGGCAATGCTGATCTACTATGTGATTATTCTGATGCGAGGTGACAGACAATGACTAATACGGTTTTGCAGTATGCTTTATACCTGGTGATCCTGGCAGCGCTAGCCATACCGCTGGGGGCATACATAGGAAAAGTAATGAACGGGGAAAAGGTATTTATGTCCCGTATTTTGGTACCTTGTGAAAATTTTCTATACAGGATACTGCATGTTAAAAAAGACGAGGAAATGAACTGGAAAAAATATGCTGTGAGTGTCTTTGCTTTCAGCGGCATAAGCCTCATATTCCTCTTTCTGCTGCAGATGCTGCAGGGAGTGCTGCCGGGGAATCCGGAGGGGATAGAGGGAATGTCCTGGCACCTGTCCTTTAATACGGCAGTCAGTTTTGTCACGAATACAAACTGGCAGGCATACAGCGGGGAAGCTCAGGCTTCTTATCTGACCCAGGCGCTTGGACTGACTGTACAGAACTTTGTCTCCGCAGCAGTGGGGATCGCTGTCCTGTTTGCAGTTATCCGTGGATTTACAAGAGTAAAGACCCAGGGACTGGGAAGCTTCTGGGTGGATGTGACAAGGATCATCCTTTATGTATTGATACCCCTTGCTGTTATCGTATCGATCGGTATCGCTTCACAGGGTGTGGTACAGACCCTGAAACCCTATGAGACAGTTGACCTGCTGGAACCGGCAGCTGTGGATGCAGATGGAAATATTTTAGAGGATGCTGTAATTGACGGTGATACTGTAACAGTTGACGGGAAAGCTGTTGACGGAGCACAGATCATAACACAGCAGGTGGTACCTCTGGGGCCGGCGGCCAGCCAGGTTGCCATTAAGCAGCTGGGAACAAATGGAGGCGGTTTCTTTGGAGTGAATTCAGCTCATCCACTGGAAAATCCCACGCCATTTTCTAATATGCTGGAAATGCTGTCTATTCTTCTGATTCCTGTTTCGCTGTGCTTTACGTTTGGAAGGAACGTCAAAAATAAGAAGCAGGGAGCGGCTATCTTTGCAGCCATGTTTATTATGCTGGCAGCTGCACTTGCTATAATAGCCGTCAATGAACATGCAGCGACACCCCAGCTGGCAGCAGGCGGTGCAGTTGATCTGAGTCAGTCAGGACAGTCAGGCGGAAATATGGAGGGGAAGGAAACCAGGTTTGGGATAGCCTCATCAGCCACATGGGCAGCCTTTACCACGGCAGCGTCCAACGGATCTGTAAACTCCATGCATGACAGCTACACACCGCTTGGCGGAATGATTACAATGCTGCAGATGATGCTGGGTGAAGTCATATTCGGAGGCGTGGGCTGCGGTCTTTATGGGATGCTGGCTTTTGCCATCCTGGCCGTGTTTATAGCCGGCCTCATGGTGGGAAGAACACCGGAATTTCTGGAGAAGAAAATAGAACCCTATGAAATGAAGATGGCCGTACTGGCCTGCCTTGCAACACCTATCGCCATTCTGGCCGGAAGCGGTATAGCAGCCCTGGTGCCCGGAGTAGCGGACAGCCTTAACAACAGCGGCGCCCATGGATTTTCTGAGGTCCTCTATGCATACTCATCATGCGGCGGCAATAACGGTTCTGCATTTGCAGGTTTTGGAGCGAATACGCCGTTCCTGAATGTGTCCCTTGGACTTGTCATGCTCTTCGCCAGGTTTGTGCCGATAGCGGCAGTGCTTGGAATAGCAGGAAGCATGGCAGGAAAGAAAAAAATCGCTGTTACGGCAGGTACATTATCAACAACAAATGCCATGTTTATATTCTTACTGATTTTTGTTGTACTGCTTGTCGGCGCCTTAAGCTTTTTCCCGGCGCTGGCATTAGGCCCTATAGCTGATTTCTTTCAGATGATTGGATAGGCGTGAGTTTTAAGTATCCCTAGGAGGTATAGAAATGGAGACAAAAAAGAAAACAGCCCTCTCGGACCCGAAAATGGTCACAAGAGCGGTCAGAGACTCTTTTATAAAATTAAATCCGAAAGTCCAGGCAAAAAATCCGGTTATGCTTCTTGTGTATATATCGGCAATAATGACAAGCATTTTGTTTGTAGTGTCACTGTTTGGAATCAAGGATGCACCCTCAGGCTTTACACTGGCGATTGCCGTGATTCTGTGGTTTACTGTGATATTTGCAAATTTTGCTGAGGCGATCGCGGAGGGCAGGGGAAAGGCCCAGGCGGATTCCCTGAGGGCCGCGAAAAAAGATGTGCAGGCAAATAAGATACCCTCTCCCTCACAGAAGGAGAAGATTACAAAGATCCTGTCCGCAAGTCTGAAAAAAGGTGATTACGTCATTGTCCGCGCCGGAGAGCAGATCCCGGCGGACGGTGAAGTTGTGGAAGGGGCCGCGTCAGTAGACGAGAGCGCCATCACTGGTGAATCGGCCCCTGTAATACGTGAGAGCGGCGGTGACAGGAGCGCAGTAACAGGAGGTACGACAGTTATCTCAGACTGGCTGGTGATCCAGGTGACCAGCGAGGCGGGTGAGAGCTTTCTGGATAAGATGATTGCCATGGTAGAGGGGGCAGCCAGGAAAAAGACGCCAAATGAGATAGCCCTGCAGATATTCCTGGTGGCATTGTCTATTATCTTTATCCTGGTTACAGTTTCCCTGTATGCATATTCCCTGTTTTCAGCCAGGCAGGCGGGAATAGTTAACCCGACATCTGTCACGTCCCTTGTGGCGCTGCTGGTATGTCTGGCGCCAACTACGATTGGAGCGCTCCTGTCAGCGATCGGGATCGCGGGGATGAGCAGGCTGAACCAGGCAAACGTCCTGGCCATGAGCGGAAGGGCAATAGAAGCAGCAGGAGATGTGGATATCCTGATGCTGGATAAGACAGGTACCATAACTCTGGGAAACAGGCAGGCATGTGAATTTATTCCTGTGGACGGCACTGATATGGGGGAGCTGGCAGATGCGGCACAACTTTCCTCCCTGGCAGATGAGACGCCTGAGGGCAGGAGCATAGTAGTGCTTGCAAAAGAAGAATTCGGCCTCAGAGGAAGAAATATGAGCGACCTTCACATGACCTTTATTCCATTTACTGCCGCTACGAGAATGAGCGGAGCTGATTTTCCGGGAAATGAGATAAGAAAAGGAGCAGCGGACGCTATCAGGGCATATGCAAAGGACGGGGGTTACCCATACAGCAGGGAATGTGAGGAGACGGTCACAAGAATATCCAATCAGGGAGGTACACCGCTTCTTGTAGCAAAAAACCACAAGATCCTGGGCGTCATCCATCTGAAGGATATTATAAAGCAGGGTGTGCAGGAAAAATTTGCTGATCTGAGGAAAATAGGCATCAAGACTATCATGATAACAGGCGATAATCCCCTGACAGCTGCGGCCATCGCAGCGGAGGCGGGTGTGGATGATTTCCTGGCTGAAGCGACCCCGGAAGGGAAACTTGCCATGATACGTGACTTCCAGAGCAAGGGGCATCTGGTAGCTATGACAGGAGACGGCACAAACGATGCCCCTGCCCTGGCACAGGCTGATGTGGCAGTGGCCATGAATTCAGGCACACAGGCTGCAAAAGAGGCCGGAAATATGGTTGATCTGGACTCCTCACCCACGAAGCTGATCGACATTGTCAGAATAGGAAAACAGCTTCTGATGACAAGGGGAAGTTTGACCACTTTCAGTATTGCAAACGACGTGGCAAAGTATTTTGCTATTATACCGGCTCTGTTTTTAGGACTGTATCCGCAGCTGAGTGCATTAAATATCATGAATCTGCATAATGCTCAGAGCGCGATCCTGTCAGCCATCATCTACAATGCACTGATCATCATTGCACTGATCCCGCTGGCATTAAAAGGTGTGAAATACCGGGAAGTTTCAGCCGGCCGGCTTTTATCCAGGAACCTTCTCATTTACGGGCTTGGCGGAATAATCGCACCATTTGTGTGCATTAAGCTGATCGACATGATCATAGTTGCGCTTGGCTTTGTGGGCAATATATAAAGGAATGGAGACTGGCGTACATGTATAGATTAGAGAGGTGTTTATTATGAAGACATTTAAAGAAGTTTTACCAAGAGCTGCTGTATTCTTCCTGATTTTTTCAGCAGTGTGCGGTATACTGTACACTGCTGTGATAACAGGGGCAGCCCAGGCGCTCTTTTCAGATAAGGCCAATGGTAGTATAATTGAAGTCAACGGCAAAAAATACGGAAGTGAGCTGCTGGGCCAGCAGTATACAGATGAGAAACATATGTGGGGCAGGATCATGAATATAGATACCTCCACCTACATTGATGACAATGGCCAGGCGCTTGTGTACGCCGCCCCCTCCAATATCAATCCGGCCAGCGCTGAATATGAGGCTCTGGTAGCTGAGCGGACAGAGAAGATAAGGGCAGCCCACCCTGAGAAAGGAGGGCAGCCGATTCCGGTCGATCTGGTGACATGCTCAGGGAGCGGGCTTGACCCCCACATTTCCGTGGCTGCCGCCAGGTATCAAGCAGACAGGATCGCATCCCGGAATAATATGACAGCAGATGAAGTAAATGAGATCATTGATAAATATACAACAGGAAGGTTTCTTGGTATTTTTGGCGAGCCTGTAGTCAATGTGCTGAAAGTAAATCTTGCACTTGACGGTATTCTGACTGACTAGAACGGGGCTTGTCTCTGAATGGGGGTAATGTTATGCATAAAAAGGTGATTGCCGCAAGGCAGAAAATTAAATTCAGGGATAATATCCCGGAGGGTAATGCGCCATACTATATGATGGAGATGGTCTGGGCAGTGGCTTCAGATCTGGAAAAGATACCGCAGTTCTATATTGTAGGGCAGGAGAAGACACTGTGGGTGTTCTATGAGTACACCAGCTTCATCTGTGATGACTTTTTGGAAAAGTACGGAGTGCTGTCAGCGCTGATCTCTGAAAAATATCCTGTCAGCGTCTGCGGCACCAGCGGAGAACTGGAGCATGTGTGGGCAGAGGCAGGATTTATAAATGGCAGGAAAGAACTGGAACTCATCAAGAGCAGTACCTCGGGAAGAGATTTTGATGAAATATCTAATATCTGCCTCAGGTTTTATATAGAGGATGAGGGCGAGCGGGATGAGCTGTGCAGCTGCCTGGCTAATTTGGATTACAGGCAGGACTATCTGGCTGTGTCCAGGACGCTTCTGGCTAAAAAGCTGTTTGCAGGCATAGCGGAGGATTACCCGGACACATATTACCGCTATCTTCCCATGAGCGGTGGAGATATGGAGTTCTGGAATGCTCTGAGCATGAACCAGAAGAAAATGCTCTGGATATTATTTCTGGAGTACAAGGTGAGTGCAGTTGAGTTCGAATATGTGGTAAATGCGCTGAAGGACGGGTCAATGGTCTATCTGTTTACATGGGAACTGGCGCTGCGTATGGCGCTGGATGAGCTTGGGATATCAGTGGAAAGCCAGGAGGATGACTTTAAGGTTTTAGATAAAGACGGGAAAAGGCTGCGCATGGACTATGGAAGAGGCTCGGAGGCGGAAAAACTGTTCCTCAAGATATTATTTCCTGTTATACAGGAGAAGCAGAAAGAGGTGTAAATGTGATCGGACAACGGCCGGATCCGGATAAATTACTGGAAAAATTAAAAGAGCAGGACAAGACAGGTCAAAAAGGACGGCTGAAAATATTCTTCGGGTATGCAGCAGGAGTGGGAAAGACTTATGCCATGCTGGAAGCTGCCCAGATAGTAAAAAAATCAGGTGTGGATGTGGTGGCCGGGTATGTGGAGCCTCATGCCAGGCCGGAGACCATTGCCCTGCAGGAAGGCCTGGAGGTGCTTGCTCCCCTCATTGTGGAACACAAGGGGATAAAGCTTAAAGAATTTGACCTGGATGCAGCTATGATCCGCCATCCCTCACTTATACTTGTGGATGAGCTGGCCCATACAAATGCTGAGGGCTGCCGCCATAAAAAGAGGTATCAGGATATAGAGGAGCTGTTAAATGCGGGCATAGACGTGTATACTACAGTGAATGTGCAGCATATCGAGAGCCTGAATGACATCGTGGCTTCTATCACAGGAGTGATCGTCCAGGAACGCATACCGGATAAAATATTTGACAATGCCAGCCAGGTAGAACTGGTGGATATAGAGCCTGCTGATCTGATAGAAAGACTGAATGAGGGAAAAGTCTATCGGGAAAAGCAGGCTAAGACTGCGTTAAAGAATTTTTTCAGCGAGGAGAATCTCACTGCATTAAGGGAGATCGCCCTGCGCTGCACAGCTGACCATGTAAACCAGGCCTCTGAAAAGAACAAGCAGGAAACACAGGTTTTTTCAGGCGGATATTTTACGAAAGAGCATATCCTGATCTGCCTCTCGCCTTCCCCGTCAAACGGAAAAGTGATAAGGGCTGCAGCAAGAATGACAAAGGCCTTTAAAGGAAGCTTTACGGCCCTCTATGTGGAGACTCCTGAGTCTAAGGGTATGTCAGGGGAGGATGAGAGGAGGCTCAGAGCAAATGAAAAGCTGGCCCAGCAGCTGGGCGCCAGGATAGTGACTACCTATGGGGAGGATGTACCCCTTCAGATCGCAGAATATGCCCGTTTGGCCCAGGTGTCCAAGATCATTATAGGGAGGACGAACACAAAGAAAGGCTTATTCTCCTTCAGGCCGTCCCTGGCAGAAAAGCTCTCTGAACTGGCTCCCAATCTTGATATTTATATCATACCCGACAATACGGCAGTCCCGTACAGGAGAAAAAGGGCTGCCAGGCTGAAAAGCCAGGACCCGTCAGAGTGGGTATGGGATATATTAAAGTCAGCAGGTATACTGGCAGGGGCTACGATAGTCAGTATTTTATTTGAACAGACAGGCTTTAGTGAGGCTAATATTATTATGGTCTATATTTTGGGGGTGCTTCTGACAGCCGTGGTGACATCGCAGAAGAAGTATAGTATCATTGCCTCCTTTGTAAGCGTGTTTACATTTAATTTCTTCTTTACAGTCCCCAAATACACTTTCCAGGCATATGCGCCTGAATACCCGGTGACATTCCTGATCATGTTCCTTTCGGCGCTGATCACAGGGACATTCACCACCAGAGTAAAGCATCAGGCAAAGCAGTCTGCCCTGCAGGCATACAGGACGGAGGTCCTTCTGGAGACAAGCCAGAAGCTCCAGCAGACGGACAGCTATCCCAAAATCATATTTGAGACTGCCAATCAGCTGGTGCGGCTTTTAAAAAGGACGGTGATCTATTATCCCGTGCTGAATGGGACACTGGTACAGCCGAAGGTATTTTCCAGAATAGACGGCAGCCGGGAGGACACCTCCCTTTATATAACGCCTGAGGAACAGGCTGTGGCGGCATGGGTGTACAAGAATAACAAGCATGCAGGGGCATTTACAAATACACTGCCCAGTGCAAAGTGCATGTATCTGGCAATCAGAGGTTCCCAAAAGGTATATGCTGTAGTGGGAGTGGCGCTGAATGACCAGCCGCTGGAGAGCTTTGAGAACAACCTGCTGATATCAGTGCTGGGGGAGAGCGCCCTGGCGTTTGAGAAAGAAGAGCTGTATGAGACAAAAAACCAGGCAGCTATGCAGGCACAGCAGGAAAAACTCCGCGCCAACCTGCTGCGGGCTATTTCACATGACCTGCGCACTCCTCTTACAAGCATATCGGGGAATGCGGATATATTGCTGGGGAATGGCGCCAGCCTTGATGAAAGCAAGAAGATACAGCTCTACCAGGATATATACGATGATTCCATATGGCTCATAAATCTGGTGGAAAATCTGCTGTCAGTTACAAGGATCGAGGACGGGACCATGAATATTCACATGGAAGCCCAGCTGGTCAGTGAAGTGATTGACGAAGCGCTGGCGCACATTAACAGAAAAGGCTGTGAGCACTGTATCACAAAGGTCATCCCCGATGACATGATCATGGCCAGAATGGATTCCAGGCTGATCGTGCAGGTGATCATTAATATTGTGGATAATGCCATCAAATACACACAGCCGGGATCACATATTGAGATATCCGCAAGAAGAGAAAAGGCCGGGGGACAGGGGCAAAGCGGATTTGTTGCTGTGGAGATAGCTGATGACGGGGAGGGCATACCGGATGAAGCCAAGGAAAAGCTTTTTGAAATGTTTTATACGGGGGGAAATAAGGTGGCTGACAGCCGGCGCGGCATGGGACTGGGTCTCGCCCTGTGCAGGTCCATTGTGATGGCCCATGGAGGCATGATCTCAGTGGAAGATAACAAGCCCAGAGGCAGCAGGTTTAAATTTACGCTGCCGGCAGAGGAGGTAACATTACATGAGTAAACCGCTTATTATGGTTGTTGAGGATGACCAGGCTGTGAAAAATCTGATCACAACCACACTTGAGACACAGGAATATAAATATATAACTGCAGCAAACGGGAGCCAGGCAATTATGGAGGCAGTCTCGCACCAGCCGGATATTATGCTGCTGGATCTGGGCCTGCCGGATATGGATGGGGTGGATATCATTAAAAAGGTGCGCACATGGTCCAATATGCCCATCATTGTCATCAGCGCCAGGAGTGAGGACAGAGACAAAATAGACGCCCTGGATGCGGGGGCAGACGATTATCTGACAAAACCCTTCAGCGTGGAGGAACTTCTTGCCAGGCTCAGAGTCACTTTCCGCAGGCTCAATTATACAAGCGGACAGTCGGGCGCCGCCGCCTCCGTATTTATAAACGGAGGCCTGAAGATCGATTATTCGGAAGGGTGCGTATATCTGGACGGTGAGGAGCTGCATCTGACGCCTATTGAATATAAGCTGCTCTGTCTCATGGCAAAAAATGTGGGAAAGGTGCTCACTCAGAAATATATCCTGAAGGAAGTGTGGGGGAGTACTGCAGAGAGCGATATCCCCTCCCTGCGCGTGTTTATGGCAACTCTGAGAAAAAAGATCGAGAAGGATACTTCCCGCCCCAAGTATATTCAGACCCATATAGGCATGGGATACAGGATGCTCAGGATCGAGGACTATGCATGAGCAGGCAGCGGGCCTCCCGTATGATCTCTTTAGGAAAACCGGTGAACTCCAGCAGCCTGACGGCATTAAAAGTGCTGCATATCCCATCATGAATCTTGTAATCAAAGCAGACATCACTGTCCTTTACCTGCTCCCCGAAATAGGAGCATTGGCATCTGTCTCCGAGTATATCAGCCAGTTCCCTGTCATGTGAGGCAACAAGAGGAAGGCACCCGGGGCGGGAGAGGAATTTAAGGATTGCGGCCGAAGCTGCGATGCGCTCACTTGTATTAGTACCCCGCAGTATTTCATCAATGATGCAGAAGGCAAGTCTTCCGGTATCCAGACTTTTTATGATCCTTCCTAAGTATCTGATCTCACGGATATAGTAGCTCTCACCTGATATAAGATCATCGCGTACCGCCATGGATGTGATGACCTGAGACGGGGGGAGTGCGAAGAAGGCTGCTGTGCAGGTAGAGATGGTCTGGGCAAGTATGGCATTTATGGCGGCAGCCTTGATGAAGGTGGATTTTCCGGAAGCATTTGAGCCGGTTATTATACATGTCCTGCTCAGAGTGATGTCGTTGCAGACCGGGGAATCCAGCAGAGGGTGATAGAGGCCTTCTGCATGTATGACAGGCTCTGTGACGGAACTGGGCACACAATAGAGCGGCAGGCTCTCCCTGAAGGAAGCCACGCTCACAGCCATATCGATCGTGCCTGCGTACTTAAGGAGCTCCATAAATTCACTTCCATGGCCCTTCAGAAGATTGATAACCTGGGTATAACATGTAAAATCCCAGAAGGTGGCTCCTATTACATAGTCCTGGAGGATACCGGCGATATCACCTGTGATGACGGCCTGTTTTTTCTTCTGAAGCCTTGCCGTCCGCCGTGCCAGTCTGTCAAAGAGCGCCTGATTTTTGGATATATGTTCCGGGAGTTTATACAGGGGTTCTGTCCCGCACTGAAGGTTCATGGAGGAAAGCTTCTTTGCTGCACGGACCAGCCTTATGATACTGCCCAGTGTATCCAGATATATTTCTATTTTCTGTTTTTGTATAGTGTAAACAGCTGCATTCACTACAAAGACTGCCAAAGCAGATAAGGCCAGCGTCTGGCTCCAGGTTACAGCAGAGGCCAGCAGCAGTGCAGCCAGCAGCACCTGCAGCAGCCTGTAGATACTTTTGTGGGAAAGGTCAAGATTGTCCAGATCTGAGATAAATGAAGGGATGCAGAAGCCTGCCTCCTCACAGCCCAGCCTGTAAAAAACAGCTTGTACCTTTTCCCTTGGTTCCTGGTGAGACTGAAAGTAGCCTGCCAGTTTGTCAAATTCCAGGCTATCTTCCGGGGAGGCAAGGTGGTGCAGGCTGGCATACAGAACCTGTCCCCCTGCAAAGGAAGAGCAGCGGCAGATTCTTTTAAACAGGAGATCCATCTCCAGGTCATTCCATGTGACCTCGTCTATTTTTTCAGCAGCCGGAATTTCTTCGGCGATTGAATCCCAGTAGAGCCGGAGCTCGTCGAAATCATATTTTATATCTGGCGGTTTAGTGCCAAATGTACCCAGTACGTGCTGCAGAAAATACTGCCTGTTTTTTCTGTGTTCGTAAATGAAGACAGAGACGATTATTATTGCTGCCGCTGCATAGAGTAGCAGGTACCATAAAGTTAAGGACATACAATTACCTCATTTCATACTCGATCGTGGGGAGCAGACCCATCATGTACATTTAACTTTCGGGAAGTCCGGATGGGCCTGATTTT
This sequence comes from Murimonas intestini, assembly GCA_003148945.1. Classification (GTDB taxonomy): domain Bacteria; phylum Bacillota; class Clostridia; order Lachnospirales; family Lachnospiraceae; genus Murimonas; species Murimonas intestini. The sequence goes on from QGGY01000011.1 coordinate 133,493, forward strand.
CAGGAAACGCGGCGGACATTGTTTCAGTATAAGAGAAAACATTGAAACAAAGATGAAACATACAGCTTCAGTAAGAAGTACCATGCCTATATTCAGCGGCAGCCCCTGATTATAAAAAATAGTGTAAAGCTGGCAGGAAAAGAGCATGACAGCGGAACAGATCCCGCCATATCCGGCCAGCATATCTGTATAACGAAGAAATACAGGGGCCTGTCTGCATAGAATGCCATAGGCGAGCGGCTTCATCAAAAAATGCAGAAGTACGGCGGCAGCAGGAAATAAGAATAAGACATACTTTTCCAGGCTGCTGACAGTAAACAGGCTGTTGCCCTCCAGGGGGATCATGGATGGAAGAAGAGGCCATGTGACAGCAGCGCTTATGACAGACAGCACAATAAGTGTCCAGAAGAGTAGCTGCATCCCGAGTCCGGGGATCCTGTTAAAGGTATCTTTTATAAGGGCATAGTCTGATACCCGGGGAGTCTCATTATATTTTTCTACAGACAGGTCATCATAGCTCAGTGGGTGTTCCTTTACCATCTCCGTACAGAGACGGCAGGATGCAGCATAGCTGTCCGACTTTTCTTTCAGAAGCACAGCCTGCTGTTCCAGGAGTTCATCAAGCGTAACCTGCCGGTTCTGCAGGGCTCTGATATTTTCAAGTGTAATGTCAAGACCTCTCAGGAAAATGATTTTTTTCAGAGTGCTGATATTTTCCTCAGAATAATCCCGGTAGCCATTCAGTGGATTCCTGTCTGCGATCAGCAATCCTTCTTTTTCATAGAACCGCACATTTGCCCGGGTGATATTTAACCGTTCTTCTACTTCTTTGATAGTCATCTTTATCCTCCTGAGGTACTTTATAGAGTATAAACCCACTTTACAGTCAAGGCTTTTTTCACATTTTATCACAAACAGTTTTATATTTCACCATCCCGGGGACAGCCATTGACTTAAATAAGAATAAGGGTTATAATCTAACTGCAAGATGTGATCACGCACTATACTTGTGTGATTCTCGCGTTTCTCATATTCTTCCGTTCCGGAAGTGCATTTCCCCTATACTAACTGTATTTTGTATTTTTCAAGCCAGTAGTTGACCTGAAGCATATAGGCCAGCATCTGAGGACCTGCCATGAGCTGGCCGTACCAGGGCCTCCCGTAGTCGGACGGACTGTTCAGGAAGGAATTTACTTTCCTGGTATCCAGAAGTGCGCGCACAGGAGCGCCGGGGTCAGAGAGGACTTCTTTTAAGCGTTCACCCAGGAGACGCTCATACGCCGGGTCATACGTCTTTGGATAAGGGCTCTTGCGGCGCCACAGGACATCTTCGGGCAGTTTATCTGAGCCGGCCTGGCGCAGGAGGCCTTTGACAATACCGTCTGGACATTTCATTTTCCACGGGACATTGAAGATATACTCCACGATCCTGTGATCTGCCAGGGGGACCCGGGCTTCCAGACCGGAATACATGCTGGTTCTGTCCATTCTGTCCAACAGGGTGACCATGAACCACCGCAGGTTCAGATAGGAGATCTCACGCCGCCTCTTCTCCTCCTGCACCTCGCCGGGGAGGCGCGGGGTTTCCATGATGGTCTTTTCATATGCGGCATGGGCATATTCTTCCATATGCAGTTCGTTTATCACATCATCTGCCAGCAATACCTTCCGGGGCTCCATGCTCATGGACCAGGGAAAATCGCTGCCTTCAAATGCTTCCTTCTTATGGAACCAGGGATAGCCCCCAAAGATTTCATCAGCACATTCGCCGGTCAGGGTGACTTTGTTGAAGCCCACTACCTGGGAACAGAAATAGAGCATTGATGATTCCACATCAGCCATACAGGGCAGGTCTCTGGCATCCACTGCCTTGTACAGACAGTCCAGCTGGTCCTGGTTGCTGCAGATAAGGAACCTGTGGTTTGTTTTTGAAAAGGCAGTCATTTTTTCCACCCACGGCCTATCCTGGCTTGGCTGGAAGGAATTTGACTGGAAATACTTATCGTTGTCAACAAAGTCAAAAGAAAAAGTATTCAGCTCTTTACCCTGTTTTTTTAGCTGGGCTGAACAGATGGCAGTTACCAGGCTGCTGTCAACTCCGCCCGAGAGAAAGGTGCTGATAGGGATGTCAGAGAGCATCTGCATTTTTATGGCATCTTCTACAAGCCATGCTGTCTTTTCCACAGTTTTTTCAAATGAATCTTCATGGGGTCGGCTCTCCAGCTTCCAGTAAAAGTGGGAGGTGCATCCTGATCTCCCAAAAATCATGCACTGGCCCGGCAGCACTTCCAGAACGCCTTTGAAAACTCCCTGGCCGTATGATTTTGCCGGCCCAAGAGCAAAGATCTCGCACAGTCCGTTTTTATCAACTACAGGACTGAAGCCGGGATATTCAAACAGTCCCTTGATCTCAGAAGAAAAAATGAGCCCATCATCATAAAATGTATAAAAAAGCGGCTTCACGCCCAGGCGGTCCCGGAACAGACATAGCTGCTCTTTAGAGGAATCCCATATAGCCACAGAAAAAATACCGTTAAGCTTTTTGGCGTAATCTGCCCCGTGCAGCATATAGCCGTTTAGTATGACCTCTGTGTCACTTGAGGTAGTGAAAACTGCTCCTTCCAGCTGCAGCTCCCTCTTCAGTTCTTTCATGTTGTAGATCTCCCCATTAAATGCTATGGCATATTCTCCGGCAGGATTTTTTCTGACCATGGGCTGGTGGCCTGTCAGGAGGTCTATGATTTCCAGACGGACATGTGCCAGACCGCAGGATTTATTCAGATAAGTACCCTCATCGTCAGGGCCGCGTCGTTTTTGGGAACGGTTCATGTTATCCAGTACAGATTCCCACCGTCCCCTCTCATTTTCCAGATTGATGCTGGGCTTGCAAAAGCCGGCAATTCCACACATATAAATACCCCTCTTTCCTATATCTTTTATAATTGGTTAACAGCCCTATTGGATGACCGGCTGGTATTGTTTTTTCAGAAGAGCCGCCTCAATTGAGGGAATCAGCAATTCTGTGTGGGCGATCATAGAGTTTGGCTTTTTTTCAGGGTTATCCTGACCGAAGGGAACAAAGTATATATTTTTGGAATTGAGGAGAAGGCCGATATTTTTCATGTTCATTCCCAGCGCATCATTTGTTGAGATAGATAAAAGCAGGGGCTTGTCGTTCCTTAAATGTGCCTTTGCTGCCATTAATACAGGCGTATCTGTGATTCCATTGGCCAATTTGGCAATGGTGTTGCCTGTACAGGGGATGATCACCAAAATATCAAGGAGACTCTTTGGGCCTATTGGCTCAGCCTGGGATATGGTGAGGATTGGCTCAATTCCTGTGACAGTCCGGGCCTTCTCTATAAATTCTTCTGGTGACCCAAACCTGCTGCTGATCTGCTGGGAGGAATCAGAAAAAATAGTCTGTATTTCGGCGCCCTCATTAGACAGTTTTTGTAATTCAGTGAATACATTTCTATAAGTGCAAAAAGAGCCGGTAAATGCGACCCCTATTTTCTTTCCTTTTAATGACATATGACATACTCCTTACGATTTTTAGTCCTGCGGGCCGGTTTACGGCTGCCCCAGATAATTGAAAATAGTGTCTGCAATAGCCTGTGCAGAGGAAACAGGAGCGTATTTTCCGGGAAGCCCCGGACACAGAAATGCAGACAGATTCAGCCTGGCTGCGGCGGCAAAATCCACACCGCCGGGTGCAGATGCAATATCAATAATAGTGACATGCTTTTTCATTTTAACAAGATGTTCTTTTAAAAGAACAGGTGCAGGGATAGTGTTGAATATGAAATCATATTCGTTCAGATGTGTTTCAAAATCCGAAATACTGACAGCTTTATCAGCCAGAATGGCTGCCTCCGCCATGGCCTGAGGCTTTCTGGCGCATACAGTAGTATGGCAGAACATCCCCCTTAAGCAGACTGTAAGCGTCTTTGCGCAGCGTCCGTAACCCAGGATGAGGCAGGAGCTGCCATGCAGGTTTCTTCCGCTTTTGGTGATAGCCTCTGCAACAGCGCCTTCTGCTGTGGCGATACTGTTAAAAACAGAGAGTTCCTCAGAATCCATAAAGTCAAATACTCTGACATTCCTCAGGCGTGCAGCCTCCCTGAATTTGGCAGGGATACAGCCTGCAAAAAAATACTGCTCCTCTGAGAAAAGACTGATCAGGGAAGAGAGACAGAGATCTCCTGTCTGGATCTGATGGTTCAGTTCCATATTGTTTTTAGTCATGGGAACAGGCGCGATTATATTTTCAGAGCACAGCACGGCCTCTTTCAGCGATGAGACAGGATGACAGCCCGGATCGTCAATGGGCCTGCACAGTGCATAGTGGCAGACACGGCAGCCCTTTGCGGTGAGTATCTGTGCCAGGACAGCCTGACGCAGGTCTCCCCCGATGACAGCAAAATCGTATATTCTTTTTTTCATGTTGAAACTCCCGGATGTTTAGGATACAGACAGCTGTCTGATACAAAACAGCAGCTGATTTTATATAATATATGATAAGATGAAAAAGATGTGTAACTGTGAAGGCACTGAACAGTTACAAAGATGTGTAATATACAGCTTATGATATGGGACGGAAGCTGTTATTATCCATAGCTGCGGCATAAATAAAAAGGAAAAGGATCATAGATCCTTTTCCATAATATAACTGCGGGGAGAAAAGCCCATATCCTCATAGAAAGAAAGGGCGCTGCTGTTAAAGGCCCACACCTTCAGGCTGATCTGACGGATTCCAAGGCTCTTTACAAAATCCTCCATGTGGGTAAAAAGCATTTTTCCTATCCCCTGTTTTTGACAGGAGGGCAGAACACACAGATCTGTGATGTAGGCGTAAGGAATCTGATAGGTAATGGGATTTTCGGCAGGGTAATGAATAGAGGCCATGCAGAGCCCTGCAATCTTGCCGCTCATCTCTGCAACATAAGCAATACGTGAACTGTCCTCCAGCAGTCCGCTGAATTCTTCCAAGTCATATGGCGCCAGAGCCGGTTTAAATAAATCCGGGCGGTTGGTTGCGTGCACCTCGTGCAGAATTGTCATCAGGATATTAACTCCGTCATAATCTTCAGGCCGCATCCTGCGTATAAAATGTTCCATATTGTTCTGCTCCTATCAGGAGAAATCTGCCATGTAGCTGCCGTGGGCTGCGATCAGCTCATCACACATACTGCGGATATCGGCAATATTCAGCTCAGCAGCGGTGTGAGGATCCAGCATGGCAGCCTGGTAGATATGGCTCCTGTCTCTGGTGACTGCCGCCTCGATAGTGAGAAGCTGAGGATTGATGTTGGTCATGTTCATGGCAGCTAATTGTACAGGAAGGCGTCCCACATGGCAGGGGGTGATGCCGTTTCCGTCTACAAGGCACGGAACTTCCACACAGGCGTCTGAGGGAAGGTTGTCAATAAGGCCTGTATTCAGGACATTGCCTCCTATCTTGTAGGGTTTGTTTAATACGACAGCTTCCATAATGTATGAGGCATATTCGTGGGAACGTTCATGGGTGATCCTGCCATCTTTTAAAATGGAGGCCTTTTCGGCATCCCACTCGGCGATCTGTTTGATACAGCGCCGGGGGTATTCATCCAGAGGTATGTTGTACTGTTCAATCATATCCGGATATTTTGACTTTATGAATAAAGGGTTATACTCCGCATTGTGCTCGCTGGATTCTGTACAGTAATATCCAAACTGGTTGATATACTCAAAACGCACCATATCTGTATGGCGTTCTTTCAGATTCTTTTCGGCAGCCCTGCGGCGGATCTCAGGATAGAGGTCATTTCCGTCTTTATCCTCCAGCTTCAGCAGCCATCCCATGTGATTGATACCGGCGATAAGTTCCCTGCGCCCCTCCAGCCTGTCTTCCATATCCAGGCTCTTCAGAAGCATCTCGGAACAGACCTGCACGCTGTGGCAGAGCCCTACGGTGCGTATCTTTGTGTAACGCTGCATGTAGCCTGTGAGGATGGCCATGGGATTTGTATAATTGAGGAAGAGTGCATTTGGGCAGACCTCTTCCATATCAGCAGCAAATTCCCTCAGGATGGGAATGGTGCGCAGCCCTCTCATAATGCCGCCGATCCCCAGCGTGTCAGCAATCGTCTGGCGAAGACCGTATTTTTTCGGAATCTCAAAATCAGTGATCGTGCATGGATCATAGCCGCCTACCTGGATGGCATTTACTACAAAGTCAGCATTTTGGAGTGCAGCTTTTCTGTTCGCAGTGCCCAGGTAAGTCTTGATAACAGCCCGCCCCTGATTTACGTTTTTGTTGATAGCCTGAAGAATGATCTCAGAGTCAGCCAGTCTTTTGCTATCGATGTCATAGAGGGCTATCTCGCTTTCGCACAGTGCGGGGGTGCACATGCAGTCGCCCAGGACATTTCTTGCAAATATAGTACTTCCAGCCCCCATAAAAGTGATTTTTATCATAGAGTTCTCTCCTTTTTGCTTGTTGTTCTTATGAGCTGATTGTATAATAAATCATAGCGGACGGATATTTGAAATGTTTCAAGGGAATTGTTAAAATGTTGTAACTATTGGGCAGGTGGAGAGATGGACCGCCAAAAATGTAACTGTGAAGGTACTGAACAGTTACGATAAAAGAAAGGATCGGGCAAAGACAATATGAGTGCACTAAATGTTTTCTACGCAGGCCATGAAAAATGTCCTCCCGGACATGCCTTCGGGCCGGCAGTGCGGCAGCATTATCTCCTTCATATGATTCTGGAGGGGAGAGGAATTTATCAGACGAGAGACAGTTCTTTTCCTTTGAGGAAGGGACAGGCATTTTTAATTTATCCGGGGGAAACCACATATTATCAGGCGGATGACAGGGAACCGTGGGAGTACGCCTGGGTGGCCTTTAACGGGTACGAGGCAGAAGAGGCCCTTGAGCAGACCTGTTTTGCAGAAGGGGGATATGTATCAGCAGGCGGGTTTACAAAAAAAGATGAATCCAGGATATATGAGCTGGTAGAGGCCTTTGAGCGTTCAGAGAGCAGGCTTGAACTGATGGGCAGCCTGTGCAGGGTTCTGGCGCTGTTTGGTCAGGAGAGAAAATTATCAGCGGCAGGTTATGAGAAGCAGTACTTTGAAAAGGCCGTCGGGTATATATATAACAATTATGGATATCCGCTGAAAATCAGTGACCTGGCAAAATACATAGGAATAGACAGGACATATCTGTACAGGATTTTTATGGACATAGAAAAATGCCCGCCTAAGCAGTATCTGCAGCGCTTCAGAATGAAGCAGGCGCTTCAGATGCTCTCAGAGGGCGGGCATACAGTTACAGAGACGGCGTACTCCTGTGGATTCAGGGATGCGGCCTCATTCTGCAACAGCTTCAAGAAAGAGATGGGAATGACGCCTCTTCAGTATCAGGCTGAACTGAAACTGCACACGTCATATGCGGGCAGATGATCTCATGCTGTTAGTTGCATGAGATGCATGGCCGTCAATGGTTTCTCATAAATTCTGCCATCTCTGTCTCAGACAGTGGTTTTGAATAATAGAAGCCCTGGATCTGGTCTACACCAAATTCTTCAACAAGCTGCCTTTGTTCTTCAGTCTCTACCCCTTCTGCAACGACCTTCATATTCAAATCTTTGAAGGCCCTGACCAGGTTTTTGACGGCAAGGGCAGAAGTGGGGTTTTTAATAGAGGCCTGTACAAGACTCCTGTCCAGCTTGAGGGTTCCGAATGGAATATTGATAACTGTAGCAATATTAGAATATCCTGTACCGAAATCATCAAGCCCCATCATAATGCCATAGCTTTTCATCTCTTCGGCAAATTCGGCAACCACAGTAGGATTTTCCGCAAGAGTACTCTCAGTGAACTCGATTTTGACAGCAGGCATGGGAGTATTGTTGCTTTCTATGATTTCAAGCACTTTTTTGCTCAGATCCTGCTGGGAAAATTGAATGGCAGAGAAATTCACGTGTATGGAGTCAATCTGAATACCAAGATCGCGCAGCCTGTTTATAAACTTACATACTTTATCCAGTATCACATAAGTGATTTCTATAATAAGCCCTGTCTCCTCGGCAACAGGAATAAATTCAGAAGGATAAATGGGACCGATGGGAGTGTCGTTTATGCGCATCAGAGATTCAGCATACTGAAATTTACCTGTCTCGATAGAATAGATTGGCTGGTAGTACATCTCAAAGCTTTTGTCAGCCAGCTTATCCTTCAGGATGCGTATCACTTTGTGCTTACGTTCACGCTTTTCCAGCATTTCCTTATCACAGTAACAGACCCGGCCATATTTGCCTGATTTTGCCTGTGAGACTGCGTATTCAATTCCACCGATGGTATTTTCAATAGAACCATCGCAGTCGGCGCTTCGTATGATCCCCATAACAGCCCGGATCAGAAAACGGTAGTCATTGATCTGCCAGGGAAGGGCCATGCGCTCCCGGATGGCAGAGACACAGCTGTCTAATTCATCACTGTTCTCCTGAGTAAAGAGAAGTGCGAATTCATCACCGCTGAAGCGGTATACATTTCCGGCAGGACCGATTGTACTTAAGAAATGTCCCACACTTTTAAGAAAGGCATCGCCGCTTTGCTGTCCGCAGGCATTGTTTACCTGACGGAAATCCCTTAAGGAAACTACCAGCAGGGTAAAGCCCCGGACGGGATATTTGTTTGTAAGCAGATGCAGCATATTCAGCAGCTCCTGCCGGTTAGGCAGATTAGTCAGGTAGTCCATGGAGATCTGTTTGTTCTGAAGATGCAGATAAATGATCAGAAGCGCACAGGTGGCAGCAGAACCAGACAGTATAATATCAGAGTAGATCTGCTGTATGATTATGACAAGGACTGCAAGCAGTGGAAAAGCCGCCAGAATGCGGTAGATCTCCTTTTCAATTTTCTTATGATTGCATAGGGTAACTATGATGCTGGCTACGCAGTAGGCATAAAAGATCAGATAAGTGACAAAGATCAGGTGCCCCCTTGTATAGCCGTTTGCCTCTGTCAGGTCAAATATATTTCTGGTAACCGGATTCAGCAGTACCATGACAGCATACAGGCAGCCGGGTGTGATTCCTGTCCAGATAATTTTCTTAAGACTGGGACTGTCTGCATAGATGACAGAAACGGTGTAGAGAAAGTAAGCCATTCCCATCAGCGGGGTCAGGATAAAATAGATCTGAGTGACTATCCATGTGAGCAGCAGGGGGACTGTATCTGTGTTATAGATCATAAGAGTAGAAAGTACATTTGAAAGCATTGCACAAAAAGTAACCATCAGACATCCCTGGAACATTCTGTTCTTAAGAGAGGGGAGATGGCTGCCTTTTCTGGAATAGATCCATATGATCCCCAGAATTACCAGAGAAATAAGTTCTGGCGCAATATTCCACGTCATTTTGTTTACCTGCCATTTCTTAGGTATGTATAACAGAGTGAATCATCTTGCTGAAACTATTCTATCACAGTTAAAGGCGGCCTACAATCATATAATTGTGACCGCCTGCATTAAACGTTCCAGTTCCCGTCTGAACTGGAACCATTAAAACTGTTTTTATATTTTAATGTTCCTTATAATATGTCTCAATAGCCTGTGCAAAAAATTCAGAGGCTCCCTTGCCGTACCGCTGATCCAGGGATGATCTAAATCTCTCATCCCGGTAGCTGGATGCAGTGGACAGCATGACTCCTTCCTCGTCTTTAACATGTGTAAACTCCTTCAGCAGAAGGGCATATTCCCTGATCAGTTCTTTCACGCAAAGAGAATCGGGCGGATAATCCCTTTTTGCAATCAGCTTTTCCAGTAGCTCTTCAACCTGTCTTTCACATTCCTTGGCAGCCTCCGGGCTGGGGGGATTGGTGGCTGCTTTTAAGTAGCTTTCTTTACCTCCATACCATTCTATTACTTTTTGGTAGCCTTTCTGCATGTCCTCCTTTGAGGCACGTTCTATATAGTGCTGTTTCCACTGTTCAATCCCGCCAAATTCTTTAATAATACATTCCTGCATAAGATCCGTCATATGATCGATTGAAGCCTGGCAAAGCTCTTCCAGTTCGGATTTATTAAATACTTCAAAATCCATTTTGTTTCCTCCCTTCAGGATATCGTCAATGCTGGCAAGCAGGCGTTCTATGCGCTCCTTCTTGCTTATCAGCATTTTGCGCTGCATCTGTAGTATTTTATCTCTGTCAAGAGCCGGACTATCCATCACAGTTTTAATATCTTTTAATGAAATATCAAATTCGCGGAAAAATAAAATCTGACGCAATGTTTCCAATGCCTTATCGTCATAAAGCCGGTAACCCGCATCACTTTTTTTAGTGGGCTTCAACAGCCCGATTTCGTCATAGTAGTGGAGCGTGCGCACGCTGATACCTGTCAGTTTTGATATTTCCTTCACTGTCCTCATATATAAGACCTCCTGCCCCTGATGACTTCGCATGTCACCGTCCCGCGAGGTGTTTTCGCGCGTATTTTGCACGAAAATCCCGAGGGCTGCAGCGCGAAACGGCGCTTTTGGCCGTTTCTGTGCATCGCGAAGCGTGTTACTGGTCACTCCGTGACCAGTAATTTTATTTTAACCTATGACGTTCCGTGAGGGTCAATACTTTTTGTCAGTTATTATCCCTGATTATTCTGCAGGGTACACCGCAGGCGACTTTGTCTGAAGGAATATCCTTTGTCACGACACTTCCGGCCCCAATTACCACATTGTCGCCGATTGTCACTCCGGGCATAATAATTGCCCCTCCTCCTATCCAGACATTGTTTCCTATTATAACTGGCGCAGTCTGAGTTTTGCAGAATTCGAAGGAGCCGTCTTCTTTTGGCTCTCCGAACCTTTCTTTTGCATTTGTGGGATGAAATGCCGTGTAGATCTGCACATTAGGTGCTATCAGGGCATTGTCACCTATGACTATCTTATTATCGTCCAAAAATGTACAATTCATATTAACTTCACAGTTATTTCCAAAGAATATGTTGTTTCCATAGTCCACAAAAAATGGCGCTGTGATCCAAAGATTACTCCCCCGTCCGCCCAGCAGTTCATTCAGGATCCTGTCTTTTTCGGCAAAATCCTCTGAATCTGTCCTGTTATAATCACGCACAAGGTTTTTAGCTTTATGCCATTGAGACAATAATTCATGATCCCCGCAATCATATAGTTCACCGGCTAACATTTTTTCACGCTCAGTCATATTTTTAATCCTCCTGCATCTTAGATGCTGAAATCCATTGTAAATGTTATAGCTGTAATTTAATCATAAATTTCTGCAGTTTACCTGCAAATCTGTCCTCATGCATGCATGGCCGCTTGGCCCGCTGCCTGCGGAAATAAAAAAATCCAGGAATTTGCATTCCTGGATTTTAAGAGGCGACAACCAGATTTGAACTGGTGATCAGGGTGTTGCAGACCCATGCCTTACCACTTGGCTATGTCGCCTTACAGCTATTTTATTATAGCAAAAGAGTAACAAGACGTCAAGTCTTTATCTCTCACTTCATAGAAAAACTTATCGACAAAATCTGAAGTTTTCTATGAAATGACTCCTACGGGAATCGAACCCGTGTTACCGCCGTGAAAGGGCGATGTCTTAACCGCTTGACCAAGGAGCCATATTTTTCCTTCTGAGTCAAAAGTGACTCAACGACGTTTAATATATCATAACAGGGAACAAATTGCAAGCACTTTTTTGAAAAAAACAAAAAATTAATTCAATCAAATTAATTCACTAAGTTCATTGGAGTTTATTAGTTCACTGAGCAGTTCATTTTGCCGGCCCTGCCCGCATCTGCCGGAAGAGCCAGACAAGATGCGGCAGGCTGACAGATGAATCAACGTATCGGTTCGTTACCGATCATAGCATCTTCACCGGCAGCTTCCTCACTGCTGTTTACAGCTTCTTTTGTGGATACTTCCATTCTTCTATCTTTTTAAGCCGGTCTTTTACAGCGGCCTCAGCGCCTTCCTCAGTCGGCTGGTAATATTTCCTGCCTGCCATTGACTCGGGCAGGCATTCCATATGTGTGAGCTTTTCTTCCGTATCATGGGCATACTGATAGCCTTCCCCGTAGTGCAGTTCCTTCATAAGGCCTGTGGGGGCATTGCGCAGGATAAGGGGAACAGGCTCCGCCAGGGTTTCCACAGCATCTGTCTTTGCGTGCTCATATGCCTTATAAAGCGCATTGGACCTGGGAGCTGTGGAGAGATAGACGACGGCATGGGTAAGGTGAACATTGCATTCAGGCATACCAAGAAAATGACAGGCCTGATAGACGGACACGGCAACCTGAAGCGCCTGGCTGTCAGCCATCCCAATATCTTCACTTGCAAAACGTATAAGTCTTCTGGCTATATACAGCGGGTCCTCACCAGCCTCCAGCATTCTGGCCAGCCAGTAGACGGCGGCATCGGGGTCGCTGTTCCTCATAGATTTGTGCAGGGCGGAAATCAGGTTATAGTGCTCCTCGCCATTTTTATCGTACAGAAGAGTCTTCCTGCTCAGGCACTGCTCCAGAATTTTGTCAGTGACCAGTGTCCCATTCTCACTGAATTCTCCGTTTAAGACTGCCATCTCAAGAGTGTTCAGAGCAGTCCTGGCATCCCCGTTGGCAAAGGAGGCTATCATTTCAAGCTGGTTGCGGGTAATAATGATATTCTGGCCCCCAAACCCCTTGGGAGAATCAATGGCATGGCAAAGCAGGGTTAAAAGATTTTCCGTGGACAGAGGCTTTAAGACGAATACCTTGCACCTGGACAGAAGGGCGGCGTTGATCTCAAAGGAAGGATTTTCCGTAGTAGCGCCAATAAGAAGAATGCTGCCTTTTTCTACATAAGGAAGAAAAGCATCCTGCTGTGCTTTGTTAAAGCGGTGTATCTCATCCACAAAAAGCAGGGTGCGCTGTCCAAGCTTCCTGTTTTCCTCAGCCTGGGCCATGACTGTCTTGATCTCTTTGATCCCGCTGGTCACAGCGCTGAAATCCACAAACCCCGCGTGTGTGTGTCCGGCAATGATTCTGGCCAGGGTGGTCTTTCCCACGCCGGGAGGGCCCCAGAATATCATGGAGGAGATCTTATCCTGTTCAATCAGCTGCCGCAGCAGCATGCCGGGACCCAGAAGATGCTCCTGCCCAACAAAGTCAGAAAGAGTCTGAGGCCTCAGGCGGCTGGCCAGAGGATTGGATAATTCCCTGTTATCAAAAAGTGAGAGCTGTTCCATAAGCGGTACCTCGAAATTCATAAACTGTAAAGATTGCTGAAACGTATGTTCTTTTATTATACAGCATAAGATTAAAAAAGTGAAGTGGATGGAATAAAAATTTAACTGATATATGGGCTGGAAATATGGATTGAAATAATTTTCAGTTGTAGTGAACCAGAAAAGATAAAAAGTTTAGTCAGAGCCAGTAAAATATAGTATAATGAAAAATAATCATTCAGCTGGCCTATGCAGTAAATGCCACAGACTGTGAGAACGCAGTGCAGCTGTAAAATAACAGTACAGAGGGAGGCAGGTTTTATATATGCAGGATTGGGTCACAAAATCAAAAGCTATGGATGACTGCACGCTCTGCCCGCGCCGGTGCCATGCAGACAGGAATGCAGGCAGAAAAGGCGCCTGCCATGAAGACAGCGCCGTACAGCTGGCCAGAGCCGGGCTGCACATGTGGGAGGAGCCATGTATATCAGGCATACAGGGATCCGGCACAGTATTTTTCTCAGGGTGTTCCATGGGATGCGTTTTCTGCCAGAACCGTCCTATAGCTTCGGGGCAGATAGGCAGGGAAGTGACTATAGAGAGGCTGGCGGAGATCTTTATTGAACTGCAGGAAAAAAATGCCGCCAATATCAACCTGGTGACTGCCGGACATTATGTGCCCCAGGTGATCGAGGCTCTTAAACTGGCCAGGGAAAATGGCCTTGCAGTACCGGTTGTCTATAATTCCAGCGGCTATGAACGGGCTGAAACTGTCCGTATGCTGGAGGGCTGGGTGGATATTTATCTGCCTGACTTTAAATATATGGACGATGACCTGGCCTGGAAATATTCGGGAGTGAAGGAGTACAGCTTCTGCGCAAAGGAGGCCCTGGCAGAGATGGTACGCCAGACGGGTACGCCGGTCTTTGACGGAGAAGGAATGATGAAAAAAGGAGTTATAGTGCGCCATATGATCCTTCCCGGACATACAAGGGACTCAAAGGAAGTGCTCAGATATCTTCATGAGACATACGGCGACACCATCTATATCAGCATCATGAACCAGTACACTCCCATGGAATGGGCGAAGGAATATCCTGAACTGTCCAGGAGGCTGACAGCCAGGGAATATGAGAAGGTAATAGATTTCTGCCTGGAGATCGGGATAGAAAACGGGTTTACACAGGAAGGGGAGGCTGCGAAAGAGAGCTTCATACCGGACTTTAATTATGAAGGAGTCTGATCTGTCTTCAAGAACGCGGGATGTTTTTGAACTGATACAGCCTTTGCATTTTTGTGAAATATAAAAAAGGAGGAAACAAATATGTCAGAACTACATGTGTCAAGGATCCACAATGAACCAAAGATTAAAAACGCCCTGATCCAGGCCGTAAGGGGGCAGCTGGAGCAGAGGGCTGCCTGGCTTTACCTGCTCTGCGATGAGGCGGGAAAAAGAGGGCTTTCCTGGGAGGAGTTCGGCAGTGCCGCGATCCGCAGATGCGGGCAGGGGCAGGGGGCCGATCTCGTTAAAAAGGGCGGTACGGACAGCTTTAAAGGGCTGAGAAAGCAGCTGTTCACAAAACCGGCCCAGTGGGTTTTTGAGATGAAAATAAGAAAGAGCACAGATGATGTGCTGGCTATTGATTTTCATTACTGTCCGCTGGTAAAGGCATGGCAGAAGGCAGGCTGTACAGACGAGCAGATTGCCGTCCTCTGCGACATTGCCATGTGCGGTGACCACGGGATCGGAGAGGCATACGGCGGGAAGCTGAAGCTTTTGAAATCCATCGCCAAAGGTGATGAGATATGCAGGCTCTATTACCATAAATAAGGACAGGAAGCGGATATGTATTGCATATTTGCATGAAGAAAGCCGGATTTTCAGAGAGGATAAGTGTATATCTCTGAAAATCCGGCCTTTTTAAAGCCATGTTTTTACAGCGCTACCTGAACACGGACATTCTTTTTGCGCTGCCCGATCCCCTGTTTAACGAATTCACTGTCGCTGGGATACGGATATGTCAGATCTCCATATTTCTGGTGGCCTTCATTTCCCTTGCCAAGGACTAATACAACTGTGTTCTCGTCAGCTTCAGCGATAGCCCTGCGTATGGCCTCGCCCCTGTCATCCACAAACTCATAGGGACAGCCCACGATATCCATGTACTTGCCGATCTCATCAGCGATGGCCCTGGCATTTTCCGTGCCCGGATCATCCGCCACGAGATAGACCTGTTTGGAAAAAAGTCCGGCTATCAGTCCCAGGTCCCGTCTCCTGTTGTAGGCTTTTCCGCCCGGGCAGCCAAATACGGAAACTATCTTGTAGCCCGGGTATTCAATAAGTACAGAGTCAAAGAGTCTCTCAAAGCTCAGACGGTTGTGCGCATAATCCACAATGGCCGTGATGCGTTCCTCTTCGCATGTATACTGCTCCATGCGTCCGTCCACTTTAACATTTGCCAGTCCTGCCACCATATATTTAACAGGGATCTTGTAAACGTAGGCAGTGGCTATGGCGGCCAGAGCATTCTCTATATTGAAAAGCCCGTGCATGGCCAGCCGGAAGGTCTTATTAAAGCGGTCACATTTTACATGGAAGGATATTTGGCCGTTGTGTGTCTGGATATTGTAGCCATATATGTCAGGATTCCCTGTCGTGCCGAAGGTGACAGTCTCATGGGCCAGTCTGGCGGCTTTGACTATCCTGTCTGCATTGGCGCTGTCTGTATTGACGCATGCTGTTTTTGTCTGCTTGAAGATGGAAAGCTTGGAGCTGAAGTAGTCTTCAAAATCTTCATGTTCACATGGGCTGATATGGTCTTCCGAGATGTTCAGGAACACACCCACATCGTATGTGAGATTGTCCACCCTGTGGTATTTAAGAGCCTGGCTGGAAACCTCCATTGCCACGTAGCGGAGGCCTGAATCTGCAGCATTTCTGAAATGACGCTGCAGCTCAAGGGATTCCGGTGTGGTCATGAGGGAGGGAGTTTTTTCCACGCCGTCATATGTAGTGACAGATGAGAATAAGCCAATCCCTTTCTCACCGCAGTCATCCAGATATTCGTTAAAAATAGCCTGTATGTAATGGGCTGTTGTTGTCTTGCCCTTTGTTCCTGTTATGCCGATCAGGCTCAGTTCTTTAGAAGGTTCCCCATAAAAAAAGTTTCCAAGAATGGGCATGGCCTTGCGTATGTCTTTGACCAGGATGTAAGGAACTTGTCCTTCCAGCTCATAGTCATTTTCACTCACGTAGCATACAGCTCCACGCATAACTGCGTCCTGAAGATATTCTTTCTTAAAATTCTGTCCCTTGCAGATGAAGATTCCGCCCTCTACGGGACGTTTTGAATCATAAGTCATATTTTTTACTGCAAGTTCTTCTCTTCCATAAAGCTCATAATCCTTCACAAGTCCTGCATTTTTTAATAAAACAAAATATTGCCGTAATGTGTGATTCATGATGTACTCTCCCCCTCCAAATCCGAACCGGCGGATATTGGAAAAAATAAATGTAATTAATAGTAACGGCCATTTCAGCGGCCCTATGCTATATGTACAGTGTAAATATATCTGCAGTCTGTTGCATAAATTAAAAATGAATAATTCTTAAGAAAAACTGTATATTTTCTTAAGAGGCGGCCAAATCCCGGCAGTATCCTCCAAAAGAGGAAATCCCGCCCATTTTCCGGCCTGACAGCATGTGGATTGCTGCCGGGCCATGAATGTAAGAGAATAAAAATGTTTTGGAATCTGGTACTAACATGATTAATTATAAATTATTATAACACAAAAGTCCGCAAAATAATGTAAGCAAATTGTAAGCAGGGGAGAGCGGGCGTGTATAAAAAAAAGTACAATTAAGGTCTTGCGTTTCAATGAAAATTATGATAGTATTTCGAACAGGCCCAGATAGCTCAGTTGGTAGAGCAGAGGACTGAAAATCCTCGTGTCACTGGTTCGATTCCGGTTCTGGGCACTGTTTCAAACAAATAAATATATACATGCGGGTGTAGTTCAATGGTAGAACACCAGCCTTCCAAGCTGGATACGTGGGTTCGATTCCCATCACCCGCTTTTTTTGTACCCTCCAATAAATATAATGTGTACTTGTAAATAGCCCTCTGGTAAGCTAAAATAGTCCTATACACGCAGAAAACGTACAGTTTTTATGCGGAAAGGAGAAGCGTATGGCAAAATACAAATGTAGTGTATGCGGATTCATATTTGATGAGGAAAAAGAGGGGAAATCATTTGAGACACTGACAAACTGTCCGGTCTGCGGACATCCGTCAAGTATGTTTGAGAGAATCAGGGAGACTGGGGAAGACAGCGGAAAAGGTGTACAGGGCGCAGAGCCGGGACATGATGGCGTGAACCCGGAAACAGTTGAGACAGTGAAGGCGGAGACATTGCAGGATACAGGGAGAGATGCCCTGGCATATGATCCCGCATATGTGAGGCATGATCCGTCCTGCCGCTATATGGAAGATATCCATGAGATGGCTCTGACCGGAAAAACTATTATAGCTGCCATGGGCACAAAGATGCCTATGCCGGGCTGGGACGATATACTGATATTGGGTGCGCAGCTGAATCCGCCTCCGTTAGATGAGCATGCCCAGGTTAATATCCGGACCGTAATAGGAAAGAATGCTTTAAAGCCTATGGTTCTTGAAGCTCCGGTATACATATCACATATGTCCTTTGGCGCCTTGTCCAAGGAAGTGAAGGTAGCGCTGGCCAGGGGCACGGCTATGGCCGGGACAGCCATGTGCAGCGGTGAGGGCGGGATTCTGCCGGAGGAGATGGAGGCTGCAGATAAGTATATTTTTGAATATGTGCCGAATCTCTACAGTGTGACACCGGAGAACCTGCAGAAGGCTGATGCTGTTGAAATCAAGATCGGGCAGGGAACGAAGCCCGGGATGGGAGGCCATCTGCCCGGGGATAAGGTAACTCCGGAGATAGCCAGGATCAGGAATAAGCCTCTCGGGCAGGATGTGATCAGCCCGTCTAAATTCCATGATATTAATACGAAAGAAGATCTGCGTGACCTGGTAGAACAGCTCAGATACGCATCAGAGGGAAGGCCTATCGGGATTAAGATAGCGGCGGGAAAAATTGAGAAGGATTTGGAATACTGCATATTTGCAAAGCCAGATTTTATAACAATAGACGGCAGGGGAGGAGCTACGGGAGCTAGTCCGAAGCTGCTTCGAGACGCCACAAGCGTGCCGGCAGTCTATGCCCTGTCCAGAGCCAGAAAGTATCTGGATGAGCACGGGGCAGATATCGACCTGGTGATAACAGGAGGGCTGCGTGTATCCTCTGATATTGCGAAAGCCATAGCTATGGGAGCTGATGCGGTTGCAGTGGCGACAGCAGGACTGATGGCGGCGGCCTGCCAGCAGTACAGGATCTGCGGAAGCGGAAAATGTCCTGTGGGCATAGCAACACAGGATGAGACTTTAAGGGCCAGGCTGAAAGGTGATGCGGCGGCTCAGAGAGTGGCAAACTTCCTGAACTGTACAAAACGTGAGCTGGAGACATTTGCCAGGATCACAGGACACAGGGATATCCATGATCTGAGTGTGGAGGATCTGTGTACCATCAGCCGGGAGATATCTGAGTTTACAGACATATCCCACGCCTGAGAATAAAGTATTGTATAACGGAATCAAATAAACGAAGAGGAATGTGGAACACAGGAGGGAATTTATGGCAGTTGCATCTTTAGTTCTTGGAATCTTGTCGATCGTATTTGCATTTGTGCCTTACATGAGCCTGGTGGGCGGTATATGCGGTATAGTAGGTATTATCCTGGCAGTAATTGGAAAAAAGGAACCGCAGAAAGCCGGGCTTGCCACAGGCGGCCTGGTGTGTTCCATTGTCGGGACGATTCTCTGCCTGATATTCTATGTGGCATGTGTGGGATGCATAGGCTGCGCGGTGGGGATGGCTCAGTATTAGAATAACCCATGTCAGCTTATTTTGCGGGCAGCGGGCGGGCTAAGGTCAAGCTTGTTCTTGATTTTGGCTGAATTATAAAATGCTGGTTTCCGGTTCGGTGTCTTATGCCGGGAAATCAGCATTTTGTATATATCGGAGTATGTGCTGCCGGTCACATGATAAAGGGAGGATATATGACAGGATATTTTATATTTTTGGGAAGGACATTGCCGTGCTATGGCGTCATGATAGCGCTGGGTGTTCTTGTATCCGGGGCCGCAGGCGCTGTGCTGGTCAGGAGACACCGGCTCGTTTTTGACAATTTCCTTCTGCTGTATGCTTACTGCTTTCTTTTTGGCATGGCAGGGGCCAAGCTTTTATATCTGTGTCTGAATATAAAATATATTGACTGGGAAAGGCTGTTAGAGTTAGAATATCTAAATCAGCTTATGCAGGGCGGTTTTGTGTTCTACGGAGGCCTGGCAGGAGGTGTTCTGGGGCTTTTGCTGGGAGCAAAGCTGCATAAGATAAGGATAAAAGAGTATCTGCTGACTGTGGTTCCGGTGATACCCATGGTTCACGGATTTGGGAGGATCGGATGTTATCTGGCCGGATGCTGTTATGGCGTACCATATGACGGACCCTTTGCCGTGACCTACCGCAATATACCCTACAGCCTGTGTGATGTGCCGCTGTTTCCCGTACAGCTGGCGGAAGCTGTGTGCAATCTCATTCTGGCGGCAGTTTTATTTGTATTTGTATGGAAAAAAGGGAAGACTATATATACAGTTTTTCTTTATCTGGGAGTATATGGAACAGTGCGCTTTATACTGGAATTTTTCCGCTTTGATGATGCGCAGAGGGGGATATTCTGGGGGCTTTCCACATCTCAGTGGATCAGCCTGGGGATTCTGGCGGGAGTGACAGCAGTACTTTTGATTATGAGGAGGAGAAATGTTAAAACTGGTAAGATATCTGAAAAATTATAAGAAGGAAAGTATAATAGGCCCCCTTTTTAAGCTGCTGGAGGCCTGTTTTGAGCTTCTTGTGCCGCTGGTGGTGGCCAGGATCATCGATGTGGGCATCAGGAACCAGGATATACCATATATCCTGAAAATGTGTGCCATCATGGTAGCCTTCGGGCTGCTGGGACTGTGCTGCTCACTTACGGCACAGTATTTTGCCGCGAAGGCGGCGGCAGGATTCGGCACAGAGCTGAGAAGGGACATGTTCGCTCATATTAATGGGCTGTCTTACACAGAGCTGGACAAGATAGGCACATCTACCCTGGTGACCAGGATGACAAGTGATATCAACCAGGCCCAGGCAGGCGTGAACCTGGTGCTGAGGCTGTTTCTGCGCTCCCCCTTCATTGTGGTGGGTGCAGTGATCATGGCATTTACCATTGATGTAAAGCTGGCTCTGATCTTTTTAGTGCTTGTTCCGGTGCTTTCTGTAGTCATCTATGGAATCATGCTCCTGTCCATACCTATCTACAGAAAGGTACAGGGAAGGCTTGACAAGGTCATGCTTATGACAAGGGAAAACCTGTCCGGTGTGAGGGTCGTGAGGGCCTTTTCCAGGCAGGAGGATGAGATGAGGGACTTTGAGCAGGAGAGCGGCGGCCTTATGAAGATACAAATGCTGGTAGGGCGTATCTCGGCGCTTTTAAATCCCCTTACTTATATTATTATCAACGGGGCTGTCATCCTGGTACTGTGGGCAGGAGGCAGGACTGTGGATATGGGAGGCATCACTCAGGGAGAGCTGGCCGCTCTCATTAACTATATGTCACAGATACTGCTGGCTCTGATAGCACTGGCAAACCTGATCATCACATTTACAAAGGCTTCAGCATCGGCAGTCCGCATTAATGCAGTATTCGCCCAGAAAGCGGATATGAAGGAAGGCAGCGGAGCCGTTACTGGTACCGGCACAGCCGGGAAACAGGTGCCCAAAGTAGCATTTGACCACGTGTCATTTGCATATAAAGGTAATAAAGAATCCCTGACAGATATTAATTTTAAAGCGATGCCGGGTGAGACTATCGGTATCATAGGAGGCACGGGTTCAGGCAAGTCTACAGTAATAAACCTGATCCCCAGATTTTATGATGCCGCTAAAGGGGCGGTATGTGTAGACGGAACTGACGTGAAGGATTATACCTACAGACAGCTGCGCAAAAAAGTAGGCATCGTGCCCCAAAATGCTGTCTTATTTTCCGGGACCATCCGTGAGAATATAAAATGGGGCAAGCCGGAGGCGACGGATCAGGAGATAGAAGAGGCTCTGATCATCGCACAGGCAAAGGACTTTGTGGACAGTAAACAGGAGGGACTGGATACTAAGGTCTCACAGGGCGGAAAGAATTTTTCCGGAGGACAGAAACAGCGCCTTACCATTGCCCGGGCGCTTGTGGGGAAGCCGGAGATCCTCATCCTGGACGACAGTGCGTCGGCTTTGGATTTTGCAACTGATGCAAGGCTCCGCCAGGCCATAGCGGACAGAACAGAGGGAATGACAGTATTTATTGTTTCACAGAGGGCGGCCTCTATTAAGAATGCTGACCGCATCCTTGTACTGGATGACGGACGTCAGGCAGGACTTGGCACCCATGAAGAACTGCTTGAAAACTGTCAGGTATACAGGGAGATCTGCCTGTCACAGCTTTCGGAGGAGGAAGTGAAGAGATGAAAAAGAAAAAAGGTAATAGAGAGACATATCTCAGGATATTTGAACTTATAAAACCATACTGGTATCTGATTGCCCTGTCACTTGTATTCGCGCTGGTGAGCGTAGCGCTGACACTTTATGCACCGGTGCTGACCGGCCAGGGGATTGACCTTATCATAGGCAAAGGAAATGTGGACTTTGACGGTCTTGTTCCCATACTCATCAGGTTTGCAATAGTGGTGGGGATAACAGCGGCAGCCCAGTGGCTCATGAACCTGTGCAATAACAGAGTCACTTATCATGTGATCAAGGATATCCGTGTACAGGCCTTCAATCACCTGGAAGAGCTGCCCCTGAAATACATTGACGGCCATCAGCACGGTGATATCATCAGCAGGGTGGTCACAGACGTTGACCAGTTCTCAGACGGTCTGCTGCTTGGATTTTCACAGATATTCACAGGCGTGGTGACTATACTGGGAACGCTGATCTTCATGCTGACGATCAACCTCAGTATAACACTGGTAGTAGTCATCATCACTCCTGTGTCACTGTTTACGGCGGGATTTATTGCCAAAAGGACATTCTCCATGTTCCAGGAACAGTCAAAGACAAGGGGAGAGATAACCTCTCTGGTAAATGAGATGGTAGGCAACCAGAAGACAGTGAAGGCCTTTTCCCATGAGGAAGAGGCGCAGGAGCAGTTTGATGAAATCAATGAAAGGCTCAGGGACTGCAGCCTGAGGGCTACATTTTTCTCCTCGCTGACAAATCCCACCACACGCTTTGTAAACGGACTGGTATACACAGGTGTGGCCCTCTCAGGTGCACTCATAGCGCTGAGAGGCGGGATCACAGTGGGTCAGCTGACTTGTTTCCTGAGCTACGCGAACCAGTATACAAAGCCGTTTAATGAGATATCAGGAGTTGTGACAGAATTTCAGAACGCAGTTGCGTCTGCAGCCAGGGTATTTGAGCTTATTGATGAAGAACCCCAGGTGGCGGAGGATGCAGGTGCAGTAGTTTTGACACCGCAGATGGCTGACGGCAGGGTAGAGCTTGAAAATGTAGCATTTTCCTACAGCCCGGATACTCCTCTGATCGACAGCCTGAATCTTTCCATACGTCCCGGAGAGAGAGTAGCTATCGTAGGCCCTACAGGATGCGGAAAGACTACGATCATTAATCTGCTGATGAGGTTCTATGATGTGGATTCAGGAGAGATCAGGGTGGCGGACATTCCCATCAGGCACATGACAAGGGACAGCCTGAGGACGAATTACGGAATGGTGCTGCAGGAGACTTGGCTCAAATCAGGCACAATAGCTGACAATATCGCCTATGGAAGGCCGGATGCCTCCAGGGAAGAGATCATAGAGGCTGCCAGATCCGCACATGCCCACAGCTTTATAGAGAGGATGCCTGAGGGGTATGACACCCCCGTGAGCGAGGCCGGGGGAAATATCTCCCAGGGTCAGAAACAGCTCCTTTGTATAGCCAGAGTCATGCTCTGCCTGCCGCCGATGCTGATCCTGGATGAGGCAACATCCTCCATAGATACCATGACAGAGGTCAGGATACAGAAAGCCTTTGCAAAGATGATGAAGGGGCGCACCAGCTTTATCGTGGCCCACAGGCTCTCCACGATCAGGGAGGCCGACATCATACTTGTTATGAAGGACGGACATATCATCGAGCAGGGCCGGCATGAAGAACTGCTGGAGAGGAAAGGCTTCTATGCGCAGCTGTATAACAGTCAGTTTCAGCAGACGGTGTAGGGGATTGCTGTGCAGAACGTATAAAACGCAGTGGCTTTGTGCAGCACAGAAACGGCAAAAACGCCGTTTCGTGCTGTATTCCCCGGAATTTTCGTGCAAAATGGGCACGAAAACATCTCGCGGGACATTGTCATGTGAATAGTAACGGCCATTCTTCTGCAGAATTTTAGTACTTGACAAGCAGTTTATATTCTGTTAGCCTGTATATATCCATGGAAGGCATTCTGCCTTCTAAGTAAATTTTCTTTATTCATTTTTTTTCAATTATATTTCTTTTATTTCCCATTAAAAAACAAACATGAATCAGGTGATACCTATGCAGGAATAATACCTTATCGTGCGAAGCACGCCCATCCGAAAGGATCTAAGTTATGGGATGCGCGCAGGTGTATACCTTATCGTGCGAAGCACGCCCATCCGAAAGGATTTAAGTTATGGGATGCACGCAGGTGTATAGTTTTTTGTTGTAATAAATCAGGACGGACGTTATAATATAAGGAGGATAGCAATATGAGTGAGATTGCATATCAAAATAAGGATGTTACATTAAAATTCCTTACGGAGGCCTTAAAACATAAGAGCCTGGGGGTCTATGGCCTGCCTCATATAAGGATCAGAGACGCGCAGCCGACAAATCTTCCGGCTATAGAGGCCAATGAATTGCGTTTAGACAACCTGTTTATACTGGAAGATAATTCCCTTGCATTAATTGACTACGAGAGCACATTCTCCATGGAGGATGTTGTAAAGTATGTAAACTATGTGGCACGGATTTTGAAGAGATTTTGCAGGGAAAATACAGAGATTCCTATTTTGCATTTAATTATTATTTTTTCAGCGGATATTCAAAGTATAAGGACGGAAATTTATGATTTTGGATGTATGAAGCTTTGCATTGAACCGGCATTTTTAACCGATATGGATACAGAGCATATCTATAACAGGCTAAAGGCTAAAATTAACAGTGGTGAGATATTAAATGATGAAGAACTGCTGGAAATCATAGTCCTTCCTCTGACAGTAGAGGGAAAAAAGCCTAAGCAGGAGTTAGTAAAAAATACGGTAGAGCTGGCAAAGGGGATTGCGGATGAAAACCAAATGATTCAGGCATTGGCAGGAATCATTACGTTTGCGGATAAAGTTATAGACAAAGAATATGCGGATTATGTGAAAGGAGCGATTATGATGACAAAGGTGGCTCAGCTTATTTTTGATGAAGGTCTTGAGAAAGGAATTGAGCAGGGGATTGAGAAGGGAATAGACCAGGGCATTGAGAGAGGCCGTGCAGTAGAGGCTATACGCTGCATAAGGATTAAAATGAACAAAGGATATGAGGCTGCGGTAATCGCTGACCTTCTGGAGCAGAAGGTAGATTATGTGGAGAAAGTCTGCAGCCTTATCCGGGCCAACCCAAAAGATACGGATGCGGAGATAGACCAAAAATGCAGAGGTTAGGAGCTGGTGCAGATGTATTATGTCATACTCTGCATGACAGGCGTCTCACAGCAAGAACCCCGAAGCGTTCTTGAGTAATACTATTGTAATTATCATATGCCAGTGCAAAGGCGGTATCCTGCACTGGCTTTTTTTTCGTTCTGCCGTTTGCAATGTGGTGGTTTCCATGTGATTTACCCAACATCTCCCAGATATGTGATGAAAATATGAAGTATCTTTGTAGAAATGCCAAAACAGTTGAATTAGTAGGCTTTGGGGTGTAAAATGGGAATATAATTCTATAAGTGTACCTTTTTTTAGAAAATACATAGAAGTGGAGTATAGCCCATGAAAATAAATAGTAAAAATTTAAGGAAAAATAACAGCAGGAAAGGTTTTACTCTGGTAGAGCTGATAGTCACGCTGGCCATACTGGCGATCGTTCTGTCGGCGTCCATCTTTGGAATACTGGCATATCAGAAATATGCTAATTATAAGCGGAACAATGAATATGCCAGAACCATTTTTGCCGCTGCTCAGTCCGGGCTGACGCATTATAAGGCCAGCGGGGAGCTGGAGGATCTGCAAGAACTGCTCAAGGATACGGGACATGATGTAAACCCGTCAGCTTTTTTGGTGGATCCGGAGGATGCAGAGAGCAAGAATGTCTCGGGTGACAGACTGGTCTATCTGATGATCAGGGGCGGGGATACCTCTGACCCATTTGGAAAAGCACTTTATGAACTGCTGGACGATTATATTTATGATGAATCAGTGTTCAGTGCATCTATCTGTGTGGAGATGGATGTAATGGATGGTGTCGTCTATGCCGTGTGCTACAGTGACAGGGCGGACAGCTTTACATATAGTGGAGAAGCGGGCAGTTCTTCAGGCGGAGTTATGAATATCTGTGACAGGCGTGAGAGCACCAGAAAAGATATCTGTCTTGGTTATTACAGCAGTGCTCTTTCTCAGCGTGCACCATCCTCATACGAAAAGACTGCCATAGGGGATGTTACCCTTGTGAATGATGAGACTTTAGATCTGCGGTTTAACATGACAAATAAGTATAAGGTGCTAACAAATAACCTGATTTATACAGTCAGGCTGTTTGACGAAGAGAAAAAGTTGAAAGCATCTTTTGATATAAATAATACAAAGGACAGCAATAACCAGTTGGTAAAAGGGGAGGAGACATCAAATAATAAAATAACCACAATTGTGACATTTTATGACGATGAGGGGAAGGCCCTGGCAAAGACAAAAGAGCTGACCTTTAGGGCCTATGTAGATTCGAAATACGTTGTCTACCTGACGCTGGACGGCCTGGACTTGGCGGCAGATGTTCAGAAGATGGAAGAATCAGGCGATACGGAGACAGCAAAAGGTTCTGATTATAATGTTATTGACGGGACTTACAGTATCAGCAGGCTGAAGTTAGATACAAGTAAGAAAATTTATGCCAGGGTACAGGCATCAGGAGCTAACTATAAACCCAGTGCATGGAAACAGTCTAATTCAGAGAGTCCTTATTTCGCAGACAGCAGTATGGAAGATAAAGAATTTTCAGTACGAAATGCCAGACATCTGTTCAATATACGATTCAGGGAGACTGAAAATACAGTTGGTACTTATATACAAAAAGAGAGCTTTGCCTGGGGGGGCGAAGATGGTATACTGGCTGCTAAGCATGTATATGATAAAGGGGATACCGTATCCTGGTCAGAAGGGAATGAGACTGCATTCCCGGCTATTCCGATGTTGGGAAAAGGCAGTACATATGAAGGATATGGCAAGAAAGAAGTAAGCATACAGGAACTGGTATTGGGCAAGGCGAAAGAAGTGGTGGAAGGGGAAGAGCCCAAAGATTCAGAAAACGACGGAGTACCGGAAGATAGCAGAACAGAAGGCAAGTCTGCAGAAGATGATGCGTCTGGCATTTCTGTGCAGAACGATATGGATAAAACAGATTTGCCTGTCATGGGGGCAGAAACTTTTAGTAGTCTGGGCCTATTTTGTGAAAATAATGGAACAATAAGAGATATTATAATTGAAAATGCTGTTGTAGATAATGCTATACTAATTGACAAAGAAAATGATAAAGAAGAAGGCAAGGATGAAGGGGCGGCAAAAAAGACTAGTATTGATGGAAACGGAGAGGAGATTAAACCGGAAGATTTTGGAACGGGGACGATTTGCGGAATCAATAGAGGGACACTGGAGAAGATCACTGTCAAAGGCGGCAGCGTGGCCGGAAATGAAAATGTTGGTGGTATTGCAGGAAAGGATGAGGCAGCAGATAAAAGTGTAACGGGCGGTACTGAAGGAGCAGGCGGAGAGCGTGCCTATATACAGTTGCAGAATACAGCAGGAATAAGCGGCAATAAGAATGTGGGGGGCATTCTGGGCTATAATGCGGGGAGCAAACTTACCGCATGTACAAGTGCGCCTTTAAGCACCGGGGAGAATACAGAAGAACTTAGCAAAAATCTAAAAGGAATAAATGTAGGAGGCATCGTGGGCTACAGCTTGGGAGGCGTTCTGGAAGAGTGTTCTACAAGCGGCGGCTATGTGATAGGGAAGAGATATGTAGGAGGCATCGTAGGGCTGATGGAAAGTTCTGAGGACAGCTCAGGCTCAGATGGTAAAGAAGCCGAAAGAGTAATTCTGGATGGGAATGGAATGAAGAATCAGGCTACTGTCATCGGTGAAGAGTATGTAGGAGGAATCACCGGCAAAAATGAAAAAGGCGCAGTAAAGGGCTGGACTAATGAAGGCATCATCTCAGCTACAGAGCAATATGCTGGCGGAATCGTAGGCTATAACAGCGGTACTGTGGAAGACTGCAGGACAGATGTGGATACATCTGCTGTAAATGGTGAGACTCTTCTCCAAACAGCTGTGGTCTGGGGCGGTACAGGAAGTTATGTTGGTGGTATTGCAGGATATAATAATGGGACTATCAAGAGCAAGAGCATGCAGGGGATAACTGTGGTAGCGGCCGGTAAGAATTATGTTGGCGGTATTGTAGGTTACAATGATGTCAAGGCGGAGATTACAGACTATAAGGTGACAGGCGGGTATATTTCCGGTGATTGTTTTGTCAGTGGTTATGCCGGACTGAATGCATCTGAGCATTTTTTTGAAAAGGACAGGATTGCCAGTCCCAATCTTGTAAAGGGAGGCTGGTACGTGGGAGGAATCGCCGGAGCTAATCTGGTGCCGTCCCAATCAGATCTTACTTTGAAATGTGATACAGATAATTTCCTGGGATCCATCAATGCAACAGGTGCGTTCACAGGAGGCTTTATCGGCATAAATGCCCTTCTTCCGGCGACGACTCTGGACAGTGATATGGAGAGCCTGAGAGAAGGCCTGGAAAAAGCAGCGGAGTCAGTCAATCTAAAAGAAGGAACCGGCAAAGCTTTAGAGGAAGTGAATAGCTTTGGTACATCAGGCAATAAAATGTATATTATCGGCGGCAGCAGCAGTGAGTCTATAACAAGCGGCAAGAGTGAACTGAACCAGATTACAGGTACAGTATATACAGCTGGAATTGTGGCATACAGTTCTAAGAATACAGAACTGTATATTAACAATATAACGAATAAGACAAGAGTTCTTGCGTCGGGGCTGATTGATGACAAGGGAGACGAATTAAAGTTTGGAGATGACAAGACGTATTCCTTTGCAGGCGGAATCATAGGGGTTGCAGAAAATAATGTCACTTTGACTGCGTGTTCAAATAAGGATTCCGGTGAAGTTACAGGCAAAGGAACTTATTTGGGCGGTCTTGTAGAAGTTAACTATGGTAAAGTTAAAAACTGTGACGCCGGGAACTTTGGCGAGAATACCAGAAGCTATGTGGGAGGAATTGTCGGAGTAAATGGAGAGACAGGAGAAATATCAGGATGCAGTGTATCAGGTATCATAACCGGAAAGGATAATGTGGGAGGCCTTGTTTCAGAGAATTATGGGAAACTTAAAAGTGAAGGCGGAAAAAACTGCATACTGACGGGAAGTGTCAGAGGAATGGGAAGCAACGTCGGTGGTCTTGTGGGAAGCAATATGAAGGGCGGAGCCATTGAAAATGTGAAGTCAAGCGGAACTGTTGAAGGAAGAGGCACAAATGTTGGCGGTTTTGTTGGAAGAAATGCGGGAAGCCTTTCAGACGGACTAAAAAATGAAGGAGAACTAGTATCAGGTGAGGCTAATGTAGGAGGACTGGTTGGCCTTCAGGAGGGAACAGAAAAGCTTGAAAGTCTGGAAAACTTTGCGAAGGTAATTGCGCAAAATGGCGATGCAGGAGGCATAATTGGGACTTCAACCGGCGGGGGGTATGAGATGTTCCTATGTTTTAATCATGGTTCAGTCAATGCGGTAAAATCAGGTAATGTCGGCGGCATAATGTCAACAAATTCAGAAGGCGGTCTGATATGGAAAAGTGCCAATTATGGAACTCTTACAGCAGGAACGGGAGATATAGGAGGTATTACGGCTGTCAACAATGGTACCCTGCAAAATTGCAATATAATTTCTGAAAGCTCAGATAAGGTAGTAATCTCGGGAAGTGCAAATATTGGAGGCATGACAGCAGTTAATAATGGACGGGTAGAAGGAAGTGCCGTCAGAAAATTAAATATATATAACAGAGGAGGAATGGGTGCGATCGGAGGATATGCGGGTATCAATAATGGCACTCTTGAAATGAGTTTTGGGTCAGCCAGTGACGTTAATATTTATGCATATACCGATGGAACAAGCGCAGGTGGTGTTGCAGGAATCAACAAAGGTACAATTGGTAATGAAGAATATTACACTTATGGACAAATGTGCCAGATAATCGTCAGTATTCAGTCTGGTGACAAAATACAGGATAATGTGCAGGCGAATATGGGAGGGATTGCAGGCATAAATGAAGGCGAGATATATGGCATGATCTTCAGCGGTTCGATTACTGGAAATAGTTCTCAAAAATATGGAATGGGAGGAATAGCAGGGATTAATGGCACTTCAGGGGGAGTAGCTGCTTCAATCCATGATTGTGATCTATACACAGATGTCTCAAAAGCAGGAGCGATTTTGGATATTGAGGCTGGTGGAGAGTTAAGCAGTATATCGAATGTTGGAGGTACAGCTGGAATTAATTATCAGAATGCTACTATCTCAAAGGTAGAAGTCAAATATGGTGAAATAAAGTCAAAAGTAGGTTATATTGGAGGAATATCAGGCAGCAATTATGGGACAGTTACGGAATGCCGTCTAAGCGGGACAGAAAAAAGTAAAGTTGAGGCGTTTAGCGGAAATATTGGCGGTCTTGTAGGTATAAATTACGGAACAGGAAAAGTAAATAACAGCAGTGTAGGTACTGCCTGGACAATTAATGCAACCGGAAATTCTGCCGGTGACCATGCTATGGGCGGATGTATTGGCTATAATGAGTCAGGTGAGGATATATTTGGGCTTGTGAATGAAGCAGCAGTTACAAAAACACCGAAGGGCTATGATGAGAATAACTGTCATTCAGTTGCAGGTATTATAGGACGTCAGGAAGTCAAGATATCAAGTACCTGGGAAATTTATGATTGTGAGAATAAAGGTGCTGTCTCCGGATATGCAAGGGCGGGCGGTATTATTGGCCAGTGGAAGTATAAAGGTGGAACCGTCAGAGACTGTACGAATACCGGGGATATCAGTACATTAGGAGGTATAGCCGGAGGTATACTGGGTAGGTTCTTTGCTATGGATGCCGGTGAATCGGCTGTCATTAGAAATACAGTAAATCATGGGGCTGTTTCTGCAACTGGATTTGTGGCAGGTATAATCGGGGACAGCAGGGGATCGTCAAATCTTTCTGTTAATGTGGTAGACAGTGTTAATACAGGTAAGATCAAAGCGAAATCCTCTAATTCAACAAGTGCCGGTATTGTTGATTTCAAGCAGTCAGGAAAATTTACAATCTTAAGATGTAGAAATTATGGGCATTCTGTCAGCCCCAGATTCTCAGGAATAGTTAGTGATGTGAACAATGATACCAGTCCGGATGTTAATTATTGCTTTGGTATTGCCTCAGGTTCAGTATATCCGATCGCGGCAGCTAATACATTATCCAATAAAAGTGGTAATAATTATTATTTTGGTGAAGACGGAGTCATGGAAGAACCAGAGGAGAAACTGAGAATAGCAAGTGTCGCTGTAAATGGTTTCTCAAATGATGGGGATACATCAGCCCTTTATGATGGTACATTGGAGAATAAATGGACAGGTACAAGTGGGGGAGGAAGTCAAAAGGATGCGTCTATAGAATTAGTATTTGAGGCGCCTATACAGCTGTCAGATATTAATATTTATTGGGGAATTGAGGGAAATACACAAGGTAAGCCAGTTACATATAACTATTCTCTGAAATATAGGGAAGAAATTACCGGAGAGGAAAGAGTAATTGTAGATAAAGCAGAAGTGACAGTGAATCCTAATGAGGAAAGTGTTATGGTTGCACATAGTCTTGAGAATTCGGCAAAAACAGCAACGGTGGTATTGGAGCTTCTATCCGTAGTATCAGATGGAAAAGATTATAATAAGGTATCTATTAATGAAATAGAAATGCTGGGCAGCAGCGGAGGCACTCAAATACTATCGGCTGTATCTGGAGAGGCTCGGGCAGTATACAGTCAGGCAAAAGGAGAAGGAGAGGAACTTAAAGTTCAGGAAAAGGGTGAAAATGACTATACCGCTTTTTCAGAAGACAGGTCGGTGATAATACGGAATATGCCGCTTAATCCAAATAGAGATCCGTATAAATCAAATGCGGATCTGTCTCAGGAGGTTTACAATGGCCTGGATACACTAATAATGGAACAGTATTATCAGAAGGTTTTTGGAAATTCGCCATTGGATAATCCATCTGAGATAAACGGGGAAAATATAGGCGGGGCCTATAAAATTACCTGGAAGGGGGATCCTGATGCTTACAGCACAGAGATATACGCCAGAATCTATGATAGCATAGACGCTGACACTCCAAGTGCGGAAACAGTCATTTATGTAACGGGGCAGACGACAGCTTTTTTGAGTATTCGGGAAGAGTGGATAGGGAAATACCTAGGACTTTCTGTTAAGTCGAAGAGTATGTCACCGCAGCCAGGTTATGATTCTGAGGAGATTTTTGCAAATCAGAGATACGAACTAACGGCTGTTTTGCCAACACCGGAAGTATCATTTCAGTTGACGGCAGAGGAAAAAAATGAGGTTACGTATACATGTGTACTGGAAAATGCAGAAGAATACGGTACAGATCAGGAGTATTTTATTAAGGTAAAAAGTCCGTTTATTAAATATGAAAACTCAAATGAAATAACTTTCAGCAGCCTGACAGGTGTATTTGAAGGTGTGCTGCCAGTCTCTTCTTCCTTGAACAGTGATGTAAATACAATCTCTGCTCAGGCGAAATCAAGCAATGGGAAAAGTCTGTCGAGAACTTCTACGGGACAGACCCAGATTTTGTGGAAAGATAAACTGAAAGAAAATGATGCTTATGTTACTTTCTCAGGTTTTAAGGGAGTGGCAGAGGATACGCTGGAGTATTATATGACAATGGGGTGTATCAATAGTAAGCAGCTGACTTACCGGGCTGAATATCTTGTTTATGATGAAATCCTGGGAATATGGGTATCTCGTTCAGCGGCAGAAACGTATGTTTCGTCAGGGATGACAGGTAAAGCAGTGACTCTGAAAAATCTTCCCTTGCTGCCGACTGATATGAAAAATATAAAAGTAAGAACTTATCCATGGAGCAGCCAAAATGATTTGGTAAAATATGCGTATTACCTTGCAAGGAATATCGAAGCTGATTCTATAGAGGGCCTCATTCAGGCGGTGCCTGAAGCTTTCGCAGGCGAGTCTGAAGCAGACAGGTTAAAGGCAGGCTATGATGTGGAGCAGAATGTAGACGGTACATATAATATAATTTACAGCCTTCTGCTTGAATCGCCAACATTTGCTAACCAGGTTAAAACCAAAACGTTTGTTGAAAATCCCGGGAGGGTAGACAGTCCAATAATAGCTGACACATATGGATATGAAAAGGGCTGGTATACTTTCAGCTGGGATAATGGTACTGAGGCAGCAGGCCCATATGCTGTGAAGTTATATGGGTATGCTTTAGATGATACAGAAGTACTGGTTTACAGTCAGAATGAAGTAGCTGATAAGCAGGTTGAAGTAGACGGCAGTACATGGAAATACAAGAGACTGCGTCTTGTTGTGACAAGAAAAGGGATTTTGTCAGGAGATTATGTCAGCAAGCTGTATAATAGTGCAGAGGTTTCCTACGATGTGCGTCTTCCGTTGGATACAGTGGACCGTCCGGGCTCGCCGCAGCTGGATGAAGAAACAGGAAAGAACGAGCTTATTTACAGGATAACGTGGAATGGTATAAATGATGAAGGGCAGCTCGCTGATCTGAAAGGTTATTCCGTATACGCAACAGATGGGACAGATATTCAGCTATTGGCAGAAGTTACGGCTGATGTAGATACAGGTAGCATTCCTACAGAAGCGCTTATTGATCTTGATGGTTATGAAGGGGGTATAAAATTATCCTTTTATATAATTGCAAATGCTAAGCCGGATTCCCTGCTTTATCAGGATTCATCTACAGGAGTCATGAGAGATTTTACAGTGCCGACCCGTTTGGAAAAGCCCGCAGATGTAGCAGTACTGACACCCGGTTATACTAGGGAAGATGGGACAATGGAAGATGGAATCGCAGCGGTAGTTTTTGAAAGTGCAGGTCTGACTGTATCTGTTCCAAATACGGATAATGGAATCAAGTTTGTAATGAAAGCTGCTGTTTATGACAGCCCGGGGATGAATGAAGAGACAGGTGAGCCGTTAGGCATACGTCTCACAGATATTATTTCTGACAGCGGACTGGATATTTTGTCCATGGCTAATAATGGAAGTAGTGCTCAATATACGATTACCGGACTTTCCAGAGCATATGCAGGTCAGTATCTGTTCCTGCAGTTCAGAAGAACCTCCGACAGTGCAATCAGCTCTAAGTGGTCGGATTACCAGTGGGTAAGATTGCCAAGAGTCAGGCTGGATGAACCACAGTTGAGTCAGGGGACTGTGAGCGATACCTTGTTGGAAAAGCAGAATAGTTCAGCGGGAGAAATAGAGAAAGAGGTGATAGTCAGCAGACCATTTATAGAATGGGCACAGGATGGTCTGACAAAGAATTACAATATATGGATGAAATTCCTGGGTGCGGATGAAAGCATGAAATACCCTGTTAAGCTGGAATATATTAATGAAACTACGTTCCATGTGACAATTAAGGAAACAGAGATGGATGAAAATGGTAATTATGTTATCGTAGACAAGACATATGAGATGCAGCCAGAGGTAACAGATGAACAGAATGTAAACATCTATTCATTTGAACTGAAGGATTTCTCAGCTGATTATAACGGAGAAACAGAGCCCGGTACTGCCTATAGTATAAATGTTCCGGCGAGGATACAAGCTGTTGTTCACAAGAGAGCAGATACAGGGACTATGGAATATATCAGCTACCGGATTCTTCTTCCGGATATGGAGGAGCTGCATGACGTAAAAATGCTCAGGACTAGTTACGCCGCAGTTCAGGGAACGGCGGAAACGGATGAATTCTATACGTCTTCACTTTGGGAAGAGTGGGTAAGGGTCCAGACGGACCAGAATGAGATAAAGACTAATACAACAGTATTCAGAAATGTAGATTCAGACGATAAATTCATTGTCAAGCAGACAGGTGAGAATTACTTCTTTATGAATGCCGCTTATGATGAGAATTTGCAGGAATCCACAGAGGAACCATCTTCAGAAACAGAGACAGAGACTGAACAGACAGAAGAAACTTCGGCTGAAACAGAGCAAAATCAGACAGAGACAAGTGATCAAACAGAAACAGGAGGACAGACAGAAGAAAATAGTCAGACGGAAGAATCACAGCCAAGCACAGAACCTGGGAACGAAAACATCGGACCAACAACAGAAGCAGCTACAGAAGCACAGACGGAGTCTGGCACAGAGCCTCCGTCAGAAACCAATACACCAGTTACGGATGGGACAGAAGCTGTCTCTGTACAGACGGAGAGCGAGCAGCAGCCAGCCCCTGTGGATGAGACGGGAGACGGCGGTTTATCCGGAACGGAGGGGACAACATGAATGTATACTCTTTAAAAAACTGTTGCAGAAAAGATAGAAACAAGGGAGCAGCGATGATAGTGGTACTATGTATCATGGCTGTTCTCATGGCTCTATCATTGGCAGTGCTTCTCTCTGCATCTGTAGTTATGGGAAATGCTCAGAAAGCGGCCACCAGGGAACAGTGCAGGCTTACAGCAATCACATTCAGCGAAGCTCTGGAAGAAAAGCTTACAGAGGATTACGATGATCCTACATTCAAGGTAGAGAATGAAGGTATACGCACTTACCTGAGGGAAGCGATTAGTTCTAAGCAATGGCTCTATTATAATGAGGCAGAAGCAGGACATAATTCAAAAAAGGCAGTGACCCGCTCATTTACTGTAGAAAACCTGCCGTCTGACAGCGCCTATGGGGATATAGCTGTAGATATGTACTGGGAGTCAGATGGTACAGTTGCCATCGATGACGAAGAACTCAGATATAGCAACAGCATACTGGTAGTAGTAGTGACTTGCAGCTATAAAGGTCAGACACAGAAGGTGAAATCCCAATATGCACTAAAATGCCAATATGAGGAGTCTGTGGATAAAAATGAAGGAGAAACAGCACCTGTATCGTGGAAATGGCAGAGGATGTGGAGGGAATAGATAATATGAAGAGACTGAGAAATAAAGACGGCTCTACGATCGTTTCAGTGATGGTAGCCTTTGTTATCCTTCTACTGGCAGTTGCCATGTTTTTTACGGCAGTTACATTTGCTACACGTCTGATTGACACAGCAGTGGACATCAGGCAGAATACAGAGAAAGCAATGGAAATATTCTATACTGATGGGGGGGCATCGGCTGAAAATCCTAAATATATTGATCTGGTGCCGGCAGGCTCCACACCAGGTGGGTCGATTGTTATGCCTGCCAAGCTTGGGACATATGATACAGGTATCCGGCAACTGGCATATTTTGTTGCCAGAGAAGGAGGACTTGGATACAAAAGGGCTAAGAACATAATGGATGATATTTTCAGTAACAGGACAGAATATGAATCCATATTTGGGAATGGATATAATTCATACAGCGGCAATAACTATAACACTTACATCAAGTCTAAAAATGATGGAAAATATCCCCCGGCGCTGATTACAGAATTAAATACAGCCCAGAAAGCATTGGAAGCTCTTTATGGTGAATCAATAAGTATGCCGGAGGGAATAACATGGCATGCCAATAATACAAGCGAAAGGAGCCAGTCAGGATACTACCTGATTGCAAGCAACGCTCCGGAGCCGTGGAGGGCGAATATGATTTATATTAATGGTCATCTGTATGTATCTACGGCAACAGAGATGATTTTGGGTGTGAAAACAAATACTACACAGGAAACATCCCAGTTTTACAAATTTAGTATTCAGCAGCTGACAGATGCATTAGAAGGTAAGACGACATCAAAGCAGGAATTGAATGAAATGAAACTCAGCGAGAAATTCATTAAGGTATCCTGATTGTTTGAAGGAACATTGAAAGAAGGTGAAGCATGAAAAACAAAAAGGGAATGACTTTGGTAGAATTAATAGTTGGTTTTGCACTCGTGGGGATTTTCATGGCTTCTGCAGTGGTGGTATTATCTTCTTCCATACATGTCTTTGTAAGGGCCAATAGTTTGGCCCATGCTCAGACAGTGGCTGATATGCTTCTGGAAACAATCACTAGCGAGTTGAGTTCCGCAGCAGATGCCAGCTTTCAGGGAAGCGGCGAAATTATGATCGTAACGGATAGTACAGTATCATTTGTGGATAAAAATGCTTATCCTGTGATAATGTCCGCAGAGGATGGCAGACTGGTTCTGTCTTATCAGCAGGTAGAAACGGCCACAGGGGATGTAGAAGAGCCAGTTAAGTGGAGATATGAAGAAGGTACATATCTGGGTACAAAAATATCGAGTCTGAAGTTTGCACATTTGAATGGTAATTTAATTGAAGTGACTATGATACTCACAGTAGAAAAAAGCAATCAGGATTTTGAATTCAGCAGAATAATCCAATGTTATAATTTGGATGATAATGCGATAAAATAAGGATAATGATGATGACGGAAAGATATAATCAGGATGTAAAAGCAAATACAACAGGAGGGATATCGGATAAAAGTGGTTTTACATTAGTAGAACTTATTGTAGTACTTGTCATCCTGGCCATCCTCGCGGCTATTCTGGTACCGGCTCTGCTGGGCTGGATTGACAAGGCAAAGGAAAAGGGGGTTATCCTGGAATGCAGGGAGGTAGTGCATGCATCCCAGGCTACAGCTACCGAAATCTATGGAAAGAAAGGGGAGGTTACAGTTTTTGATGTGAGGGCATCTGAAACAAAGGCAGAGATTTTAAAACTTGCTGATGTGACAGGTACTATTCAGAATATCAGTATAAATAATAACCATATTATTAACTATCTGAGGTATAGGACAGCGGATGGGATCGTGGTCACATACAATATTGATGCAGATGTCCGGTACGTTATAGGAAGCAGCTACTCTGCAGATGCCAAGGGGTATTATGACTGGGTTGATGATGCAAGAGTTGACAAAAACCTGAATTATGATTTAAAAGGCACGCAGGAGCTTCAGAAGGTGTTTAAGGAAGAAAATGGCGGAGAGTTTCCGGGCCTGACAGAATGGGAGGCTCAGCTTATTGATGCGCCAAGCGATAATAATTTAGAGTGGAGGCCATATATGGCAGATGGAACAGTATTATTGGGCGCTGCAGCACCATCGTCAAATTTAAATGTAAATCTGCTGTTTTATAATGGCAATTATTATTATCACGAGAATGGTTATGGGAAAAAGGATGGGGCTTCTATTACAGACAAAGGAAATTTTGATGTCTCTGTATTGGATGCAGCACCTTCCAGCAAAGAGTATCAAAAAGATGGGAAGGCCACATGGATCAGATATGATCCATAAAATCTTAAGGGGATAATTCTATACAGTAAATTATTAATGTAAGAAAATCTTAAGAAAAAATTCCCAGGATCGAAAGTTATTGAAATAACGCGAATTTGAATGTATAATGTAATCAGTAATCAGATAGGTTACAAAAATCTATTGGAAAGAAAGGGACGAAAAATGAAGGAAAGTATTTTTGCAAAAGCAAAAAAAGCCAGAGAAAATAAAAAAGGTTTTACTCTGGTAGAGTTGATTGTGGTGCTTGTTATTTTAGCTATTTTAGCTGCTATTCTTGTACCTGCGCTGTTGGGATGGATTGATAAGGCTAAGGAGAAACAGATCGTATTGAATGCTAGAACAGCTTATCTGGCAGCACAGACTTTAGCGTCAGAAGAGTACGGAAAGACCCAACCAGACGTTGCAAATGTAACAACAACGGCAGTCGAAACTTTGGCACAGTTACCAGCAGGTAGTGTAACAAGCATTGGATTTTATACAACTGAAGGAAACAAATTTAAAGTTAATGCTTTAACTTACACTGAGGGTGATAAAATGGCAGTCTTATCTCTTGATGATAAGGGAAATCCACAATGGACTGTATCGGATAAGACTACGCCTGCGCCGTAATTACTAGGTTTGAGACGGTAATGATAGAAATGTAGCAGAGATATAGTATACACGTAGTTTTGTAATTAAATGGGGGGGGGTTCTATTTGCAAGAAAATATACATATAGAGAAGGAACGCCCCCTGCTACATAAACGAAATTATTTAGTAACAATTATACTATCACTAATATTATTTTTATTCTTAATTTCAATAGGAGCAATTTGGTTTAGCCAGAGAGAGTCAGCCAGAAGGGTTCTTAAAGAAGCAAAATTAGTTCATCTTGCTGTAAAGATGACGGCATTAGAGTACTATGGACTAAATCAATCATTTTATGATCCGGAATCATCTAATGGTTTTGAAGATGGAGTAGTAGATGAATTAAAAAAAGTTACCGGGTGTAATGGGGACATTTATCTTGTAGATTGGGATTTAGAAAGTTTTTCAGCCCTGCATCTCTTATATATCCAGGATGGTTTTGCTGTGGATTATAGGCTGGTGGGGGATGAGGATATTTGGAATGTATATGAATTTAAGCATGTAATAATGCATTAAGTAATCCCTACACGGGCAAAGGTCTGTGATAGGGATAGTTTTATATTGATTTAATATGGATACAAAAGGGAGTAAAGTAATTTTTTATCAATAGTTATTAATTGCCTTATATAGCCATATTTTATTTGAATTTATTAGTTATAGGAGTTGTTATGATTGAACTAATTGTAATTATGTTATATATACTAGTTTTTTTTACCGGTGCTGCCATTTTTTCCTTTCTAAACGTAGTAATCTACCGCACCCCCCGCCACCTGTCTTTCATCACAGGCCGCAGCATATGTCCCAAATGCGGTAAGCAGCTGAAGGCGATAGATATGTTCCCTATATTGAACTGGGTCTTTTTAAGAGGAAAATGCCGTTTCTGCAAATCGCCCATATCCCTGCGCTACCCCATGGTAGAACTGCTCGGCGGAGTGTTTGCCATACTGGCGGTATGGCAGTATGGGTGGTCGCTGCAGTCCGTTTTAATATTTGCCTTTTTATGTATATTGACTGTTACAGCTTTTGTAGATTATGATACAATGGAGATACCAAATGGGTTTGTGATTGCGGCGCTAATTAGCGGTATCGCCGCCATTTTTTTGTTTCCACAGATAAGCCTGCTTTCCCGGCTGATAGGTTTTCTGTGCGTAAGCCTTCCAATGCTCCTGATCACATTTTTAATCCCAGGCGCCTTCGGCGGCGGAGACATTAAATTAATGGCAGCCTGCGGCCTGTTTCTGGGCTGGCAGCTTACTCTTCTGTCGTTCTTTCTGGCGGTGCTGGGAGGAGGAGCTTATGGCGGATGGCTGCTTATTACTAAGAAAAAGGGCAGAAAAGAACATTTTGCTTTTGGGCCGTTTCTCTGTGCGGGGATGGCGGCTGCAGTATTTATCGGGACACCGATCATAAACTGGTATGCCGGTTTTTTATATTAAATTAAAAGGAATCATGAAAGGGGAATGAAAGTGCCCAGTTACAAATATAAAGCAAGGGACATCGACGGAAAGAAGCGAAAAGGCCTTCTGGAAGCGCCCAATGAGGACGAACTCTATAATAAGCTGAAGCTGGAAGGCTTGTACCTGGAAAAGGCAGTGCTGGCGGACGGGCAGAGGTCTAAGAAGAAGTTAAAGACTAAGGCCCTGTCTGAATTCTGCAGGCAGCTGGGAACTTTGCTGGGGGCCGGTGTATCGCTGGTGCGTGCATTGTCCATCATAAGCCAGGAAGAGAGTCTGAGGCTCTATGAGAAGATGATATATGAAGATGTGCTCCGTCTTATACGTCAGGGTATATCACTGTCAGACGCCATGGAGCAGCAGAACGGGGCTTTCCCTGACCTGCTCATAAATATGATAAAGGCCGCCCAGGAGAGCGGCAGCATGGATAAGACGGCTATGCGTATGGCTGTCCACTATGAGAAGGATTATAAGCTGAATGGAAAGCTGAAGAATGCCATGATCTACCCATGTATCCTGCTTGTGCTGATCGTATTGGTTGTTATATTTATTGTTTCGTTTGTTATTCCGCAGTTTTCTGACCTGTTCAGCCAGATGGAGGAGCTGCCGCTTCCCACCAGGGTGGTTCTTGGAGTGAGCGATGCTTTTCAGTATTACTGGTATTTTATCCTGGCCGGTGTGGCTGTTGTGGTGCTGGTCATCAAAGGGATATTCAGTATTCCCAAGGTACATATATGGAAAGATAAAATGAAGCTTCGGCTTCCTGTTTTTGGAAAGCTGTATAAGGTAATCTATACGGCCAGGTTTGCAAGGACCCTGAGCTCTCTGTATTCAGCGGGTCTTCCCATAGTGCTGGCCCTGCAGGTGGGCAGAAAGACGGTGGGCAATTCTTATATGGACCAGCAGTTTGATGAGGTGATCGCCCAGGTCCGGGCCGGAGGGAATCTATCGGCGGCATTGAAGACAGTAGATGGATTTGTAAATAAGCTCTCTTCCACGATCATGATCGGTGAGGAGACAGGAAGCCTAGATTCTATGCTGGATTCGATCTCAGATACTCTTGATTATGAATCAGAGATCGCCATCAGCAAGATGGTGACTATGCTGGAACCTGTACTTATCGTGGTTATGGCAGTTATTGTGGGATTTATCATGATTGCTGTTATGCTTCCAATCTATGACTCATACAGTGCAATCGAGACTTCAGCATACAATTAGGAGGACTTTTTAATGGTTACATCAGTTTATTTATCGAATAATACAGTCCGTGTGCTGGAAGGCACAGGAGGCAGGAGCAGTTTAGCGGTGGGAAGGATCTGCGAGCTGCAGCTTCCGGAAGGCTGCCTTATAAATGGCGTGATCACCAATGCTCAGGGACTGGAGGCTGAACTGAAGGAATTCTGGGCGGAGAATAAGCTTTCTAAAAAGAATATCATGCTGGTCATCGGAAGCTCTCAGTTTACAGTGAAAGAGCTGGATCTGCCTAATATGAGCAGCAGGAAGCTATTAGATATGCTTCCAAGGGAAATGGCGGACGCGGAACGAAAGGAAGCGCCGCTATGCGACTATATGTATCTGCGGAAGCAGGAGAAGAAGGGCGCTATGCATATCATAGGCGCTATGGTTGAGAGAAACTTTCTCGATGAGTATGTGCAGCTCTTCCAAAGGCTGGGCATCTCTATAGAGGGAATCCAGATGGTCAGGACGAGTATGCTGAGTGTATTTGCATATCTGCCTGAATTGTCGGGAAAGACGTGTATCATACAGATCCTGGACGGAAACAATCTGACAAGTATTCTGCTGATAGAAGGAGCTTACAGGTATTCTACAAGAGTCCGGCTCTTCAATGAGGAGGGGACTCCTGAGTTCGCCAGGGAGATCGCCAGAAATGTCAGCACTATCATACAGTTTAATTCCACACAGAAGGATTCTGTGCCTGTCAAAGAATTCTGTATCGGCGGCCTGAAGCAGAGGGAGGACTGTATATCAGCTGTGGAGAGTCTGGGACTGAAGGAATTTGACCTGTCACTGAATGCAAAGCTGAACCTTCCGGATGGTGAGGAGGCCAGAGATTACCTTCCTGAGCTGGGGGCATTTGCTGCGCGTTCCAAAGGAATTAATTTCTGGCAGGCATATAAGAAGAATCCGGCCAGGCAGAAAGCGCTGGGTGAGGCTGTACACTATGCTGTTCCGGGGCTTGTGGTGCTGGGGATCTGCGTGGCAGTCTGCGGCGGATTATTTGTGAGGAATTATTTCAAGCAGGCCGGGCTGGATGAGCTGGATGCCTACCTGATGGATATGAATAATATAGAGATGTCCATGGAAGCCGACAGACTGTCAGCGGAACTGGCAGTCCTGAAGAGGAAGACAGCCTCGGCGCAGACGGTGGAGGCAGCATTAAGTTCCTATCCCAAGGTGAACAGCCGGGTGACGGATGCGGTTATAGCCTGCGGAGGCAGAACGGTGGAGATTGAGGTGCAGAGTTATCTGGCGGAGACGGGTACGCTCAGCCTGCTGGCAACGGCTGCTAATGTAACGGAGATCAATGCGTTCATAGACAGGCTGGAAGCTGCCAATCTGTTTGACCGGGTGGAATATACAGGATATGCTTATATGGAAGAGGCAAAAGTTTACAATATCAACGTGGTCTGCTATCTGGCAGAGACGGCAGGAAAGCAGGTGGATTGAGTATGACATTTGAGGTAACGCAGAGAGATAAGAAGCTGCTGGCATTTCTTGCGGTAGTTGTCATAGGCGTGCTGTTTACTGTTTTTGGCATACTTCCGCTGCTGGATACGGGTTCCAGTCTGGATACGGAGATAGAGGTTGCCCAGCAGAGCAAACAGGTTATGGAAGAGAAGATCGCCTCTCTTCCTGTTTATCAGGCACAATATGAAGAGGCGGATAAGGCCTGGAAAGAGGAAGCCCTAAACTTCAGCGATATGATGAGCAGCCAGGAGATTGACAAACTGGTAACAGGTGTGATGCTTTCATGCAGTCTTGAAGCTAAGAACATGAGCATTACATTTAAGGCGGAACCCCAGTCGCTGGCGCCGTATTATGCTTCTGAGGCAGCAGCTTTAGCGGAACAGCAGAAGCAGGAGGCAGCAGCGGCAGCCCAGAACGGAGATGCCGCCGCCGGAACAGACAGCGGAGCGGCAGCAGTGGGCACAGGAGCAGCAGACGGGCAGAGTATGATCTCTGTGGCGGCAGTTTCACTTACCACAGAAGGAGATGCAGTACATATCCGTCAGCTCATTGATGTATTTTCAGATGATTATCCGGGAATCAGGATCACAGACCTGAATTATGAGACTAATGAGATCACAGACAAGAAGGGAATTGTCACTTCTACCAGCACTGTGCTCCGGCTGGGGCTGGAGATCTACATGTGCGAGAAATAGATAACTGCGCAGGACGGCAGATGGAGGAATAGGCGTGAATATAAAGAATATCCCCATTGGTGAGGTTTTAAAAGAATATGGGTACATAACAGAGGAGCAGCTTCAGGAGGCTTTGAAGGCCCAGAAGGGAAAGCGTCTTGGTGACCTTCTGATCGAGATGGGATTTATCACAGAGCGGCAGAAGCTTCAGGCTCTGGCGGAAAGGCTGACCCTGAGGCTGACAGACCTGTCAGGCGTGCAGGCTGAGCTGGAAGCTGTGGAGATGATTCCCAGGGCGCTGGCAGAGAAATATAATATCCTTGCCATCAGGAAATCCGAGCATTATCTGACTGTTGTTACAGATGAACCTATGAATTTCTATGGGCTGGAGGATATCCGCCAGCTGGTGGGGAAGGACCTTGAGATCCTTCTGGCAGAAAAGGCGCCTGTGGCGCGGGCAATAGAATATTATTACGCGGAAGTGGAGGCCAGGGCTGCCACCAGGAATGCCAATACCAGCATGAAGGAAGAAGTAGAGGAGATTGAGCTGGAAGAGGGCGAAGGTGACGCTCCTATTATCAAGCTGCTCAGCAGCCTTATACAGAGGGCCTACAGCACCCATGCCAGTGATATCCATATAGAGCCTTTTGAGACAAAGACTCTTGTGCGTATGAGGATCGACGGGACGATCGTTGAATATGTCACTCTTCAGAGGTCTGTCCACGCATCCCTCATAGCCAGGATGAAGATCCTGGCAGATCTGGATATAGCGGAGAGAAGGATACCTCAGGACGGTCATTTCCGGACTAAGATAGAGAGTGAGATGATCAATATCCGTGTTTCTGTCATCCCTACTGTATTTGGAGAGAAAGCAGTGCTGCGTCTTTTGGCCAGCAATGGAGCCATTGACCATGCGGATGCCTTTGGAATGAATGAAACGGATTACATGAAGTTCAGGAAGATGCTTAAATCCCCTAACGGGATCATCTATCTGACTGGTCCTACGGGTTCCGGCAAGAGTACAACCCTCTATATGGTGCTGGAGGAGCTGGCGAAGGGCCAGGTGAATATCTCCACCATTGAGGACCCTGTGGAGAAGAATGTGGCAAAGATCAACCAGATGCAGGTCAACAATATGGCAGGACTGACATTTGAAACAGGACTGAGGGCTCTTCTGCGCCAGGACCCTGACATTATCATGGTAGGTGAGACGCGTGACGCGGAAACGGCTTCTATTTCCATCAGAGCCGCCATTACAGGACATCTTGTGTTGTCCACC
The DNA here is from genome assembly GCA_003148945.1 of Murimonas intestini. Taxonomy (GTDB): domain Bacteria; phylum Bacillota; class Clostridia; order Lachnospirales; family Lachnospiraceae; genus Murimonas; species Murimonas intestini. The sequence continues at coordinate 178,429 of QGGY01000011.1, forward strand.
CTCCATACAAACAATGCCATATCTTCCATCGTGCGTCTGATCGATATGGGAATGGAGCCATACATGATAGCCAACTCCCTTGTAGGCGTGGTGGCCCAGAGGCTTATGAGGAAGGTATGTCCTCACTGCTGCAGGGAGGCAGAGACAACTCCTGATGAGCGCAAGATCCTGGGCGAAGAGATCATGACAGTGAAAAAGGCGGTTGGCTGCAACAGATGCAATTTTACGGGATATAATGGGCGTGTTGCCATTCATGAAATAGTGAACATAGATGATGAGATACGCCAGATGATAACGAACAGGGCTTCTATGGCGGAGATCACTGAATATGCAGTGCGCACCCAGGATATGAAGAGCCTGAAGCAGGCAGGACAGGAACTGGTCAGGGCAGGCATCACAACCATGGATGAGCTTGTCAAAATAGCTTATTATTCATAGGAAGGGCGGAGCAAATATATGAACGCAGAACAGATGATTTTGATGGCCAGAGAAAAAGGATGCTCTGATATCCATGTGTCAGAAGGAATGGATCTGACATTCAGGATCAACGGACGTCTTATGGACAGCGGCATATATATGTCGGCTGCGGAGAGCAGGGAATTGATCATGAATATGCTTTCTTCAGTTCAGAAAGGGGAGCTGGAGAGCGGCAGGGATCTGGACTTTGCCATACAGACACCTGACGGGAACAGGCAGCGTGTGAATGTCTACCGTTACCAGCGCAAGCTGGCAGCCACTATCAGGCTTTTGAACAACAGGATCCCGGTACTGGAAGAACTGGGGCTGCCCCCGGTGCTGCGCAGGCTGGCTGATGAGCCGAGGGGGCTTATTCTTGTCACAGGCCCTACAGGCAGCGGTAAATCCACCACCCTGGCGTCTATGATAGACTATATCAACAGTACAAGGGCGGAACATATCCTGACTATTGAAGACCCTATTGAATATGTATACCAGCAGAAGCATTCTGTCATCCACCAGAGGGAGGTGGGGGAGGATGTATGTGATTTCGCCTCTGCCCTGCGCTCCGCCCTCCGTGAGGATCCTGATGTGATCCTGGTAGGTGAGATGCGTGACTATGAGACGATCTCTGCTGCCGTGACCGCCGCCGAGACAGGACATCTCGTATTATCCACCCTTCATACCACAGGGGCGGCGCTGACTATTGACAGGATCATTGATGCCTGTCCTCCCGGGGCCCAGAATCAGATCAGGACCCAGTTATCAGGCGTGCTCCAGGGAGTCATCACCCAGACACTCATTCCTGAGCCTTCAGGTCTTGGGCGCTATCCTGCCACTGAGATACTCATCGGTACGGACGCCGCATTAAACCTGATTAGGGAGAATAAGTGCCACCAGATGAATACTGTTATGCAGTCGGGTGCTTCACTTGGAATGCACTCGCTGAACATGGATCTTACACGTCTTGTGAGAGAGGGAAAGATCACAAGGGATGACGCAATGAAGTATTCCAACAACAAGAAGGAGCTGCTTCAGTATTTATAAGGCATGAAAAAAGAAAACGGGGCCGCTTCAAAAAGCGGCGGCTGAAGGTGGGAGGAGGACTCCCGCCTTTTATATTACGGAGGAAAAATGAAATTCTTATTGACAGCAATAAATGCAAAATATATACATTCAAATCTGGCGCTCTACAGCCTGAGGGCCTATGCAGGAGAGTATGCCGGGCATGTGAAGCTTTTAGAATATACCATAAACCACAGGCCGGATGAGATCCTTGAGGCGGTCTATCAGGAGCAGCCTGATGTGGCGGCGTTTTCCTGTTATATCTGGAACCTGGAATACATAAGGCAGGTGGCGGAGGAGCTGAAGAAGATCATGCCCGCGCTGGAAATCTGGGTGGGAGGGCCGGAAGTCTCTTTTGAGAGCAGTGCATTCCTTAAGAAGAACCCTTATATTAAAGGTGTTATGGCTGGTGAGGGGGAACAGACATTTCTGGAACTTTTAAAGGCTTACCTGGAATGCGGGGATATTTGCGGGAGCGGAAGGCAGATCCAGGACAGGGGCGGGATGGACAGGGGATGCGGATACTGCCTGCCGGACAGTTCTGCTTCGCGCATTGCGGGGCTGTGCTTCAGGCGGGAGGACGGCAGTATCCTGACCACCCCGCCCAGGGATTTTACGCCCATGGATGAGATACCGTTTATGTACAGTGACATGTCTGACCTCAGGCATAGGATCGTGTATTATGAGAGCAGCAGAGGGTGCCCGTTCTCATGCAGCTACTGCCTCTCATCTATAGATAAGAGGGTGCGTTTCAGGAGCCTTCATCTGGTAGAGCAGGAGCTTCAGTTTTTCCTGGACCATAAAGTCCCCCAGGTGAAATTCGTGGACAGGACATTTAACTGCAGCCACAGCCATGCCCTGTCTGTCTGGAAATATATAAGGGATCATGACAACGGCATTACAAATTTCCACTTTGAGATAGCGGCGGACATATTGAATGACGAGGAAATGGCTCTTTTAAAGACTATGCGGCCGGGCCTTGTGCAGCTGGAGATAGGGGTGCAGTCTACGAACACAGATACAGTCAGAGAGATCCGCAGGGTCATGGATTTTGAGGCAGTGAAGAGAAATGTCTTAAGTATCCGTTCAGCCCGCAATATCCATCAGCATCTTGATCTGATAGCGGGACTCCCGTTTGAGGACATGGACAGCTTTATACGCTCCTTCAATGATGTATATGCACTTGCACCGGACCAGTTCCAGCTGGGTTTTTTGAAGGTGCTGAAGGGCTCTCTGATGCATGAAAAGGCCAGAGAATATGGTATCCTCTACCACAGCCGCCCCCAGTATGAGGTGCTTTGCTCAGCCTGGCTGCCATACGATGGTCTGCTTCTTTTAAAATCAGTGGAGGAGATGGTGGAGGTATATTATAACAGCCATCAGTTTGAGAGGACGGTCCGGAGGCTGGAGAGAGAGTTTGAACATCCCTTTGGGATGTATGAAGCGCTGGCCGGATTTTACAGGGAGAGAGGCTACAGCAAAATGAGCCATTCCAGGATGGCCAGGTTTAAGATATTGAGAGAGTTCATTATGATGCACAGCCCTGTGGCGGAGAGATCGTCAGGAAATGAGCCCTGGAGGCCTTCAGGCACAGAAGTTCCTGCTTTGGGCGGGGATGACAGGACAGAACTTTATGAGGAGCTTTTGACCCTTGACTGGTATCTCAGGGAAAACAGCAGGAGCAGGCCGGAGTGGGCTGGGGATGAAGCCGTTCATAAGGACGAAAAGTATGAATTTTACAAGTCTGAGGAGAAAGAGCCTGTGCATCTGAAGGGGTATGAAGGATACAGAGCCAGGCAGATGATGACAATGACCCATCTGGAATACTTTACTCATGACGTATTGGGGGATGGACAAAAAGGCAGATATAGGGTATTGTTTGATTATCAGCAGAGAGATCCGCTGAATGATGATGCCAGAGCCATCTATGTATGAGAGGAGATAAAGATGACAAAACGCACCAAAGAAATCCTGGATCTGCTGGACGGGCAGTATACAAGAGAATATAAATGCTATCTGAACCATGAGACCCCGTGGCAGCTTCTGATCGCCACAATGCTCAGCGCCCAGTGCACAGATGCCAGAGTCAATATCGTGACAAAGGATCTGTTCCGGAAGTACGACAGCCTGGAAAAATTTGCTCAGGCTGATTTAAAAGAGCTGGAACAGGATATCAAGCCTACGGGCTTCTACCACAATAAGGCAAAGAATATCATTGCCTGTGCCAGAAGGCTGGTGGAAGAATATAACGGAGAGGTGCCCGAATCCCTGGAGGATCTCACCTCACTTGCGGGAGTGGGACGGAAAACGGCAAACGTGATAAGGGGAAACATTTACCATGAACCCAGTATAGTTGTGGACACCCATGTAAAAAGGATATCCAGAAGACTGGGGCTGACAAAGGAAAGTGATCCTGAAAAGATAGAGATGGAGCTTATGAAGGTGCTGCCAAAGGACCACTGGATCCTGTATAATATCCAGATCATAACCTTTGGACGGCAGATCTGCTTTGCAAGGAGCCCCAGGTGCGAGGATTGTTTCCTTCAGTATTACTGCGTGGAATATAAGGAAAAACAAAAGAAAGCGAAAAAGAAATGAAGAATAATACGTATATAGCTATTGACCTGGAGACTACAGGGCTGAACCCATCCGGTGACAAAATACTGGAAATAGGCGCAGCAAGGATCGTGGAGGGGAGGGTCACAGAGACTTACGGGACATTTATTAATGTGGGGATTCCCATTCCGTACTTTATAACGAATCTGACAGGTATTGATGATGAGATGGCGTCAGGGGGAAAACAGATCAGGGAGGCCATGGGAGAGCTTCTGGACTTCTGCGGTGATGATGTTCTGCTGGGGCACAATATCCTCTTTGACTACAGCTTCTTAAAGCAGGCAGCGGTGAACAACAGCCTGAAATTTGAACGCCATGGCATTGATACCCTGAAGATAGCCAGAAAATGCCTTCCCCAGCTCCCAAGCAGGAAGCTGGAATATCTGTGCAGATATCTTTCCATTGAGACTGAGAACCAGCACAGGGCCCTGGATGATGCCCTGGCGGCAAGCGAGGTGTACAGAAAGCTGGCACAGCGCTATTATGAGCAGGCGCCGGAGGTGTTTGAGGCCTGTCCAATGGTGTGCAGGGTGAAAAAAGAGTGTCCTGCCACAAAAATCCAAAAAGGATACTTGATAGATTTGATAAAATATCATAGAATAGACCTAGACGTGCCTATGGACACGCTGACAAAAAGTGAGGCATCCAGGTTGATAGATAAAATTATACTGCAGCATGGCAGGATCAAGAGGTGAATCAAATATGATTAATTTTAACAGCAGTAAAACAAGGCGCAAAATTGCAGCAGTAATTATTATCGTGCTGGTCGTGGCGATGATATTGCCTGTAGTATTGGAACTTGTGATGTAACACGCAGTACTATTCACAACAAACAGGGTTAGATAATGATAAGGAGTGTTTATATGAAATTAAGGAGAATGTTGTTAACGGCAGCGGCACTGAGTCTGGCAGTTCTGTCAGGCGGATTGTTTTCTGTTCAGGCGGATGCGTCAGATTCCGCAGGAACGATCAATAAGGGGGTCTACATTGGAGGGGTAGACGTCTCAGGAATGACTGTAGAAGAGGCATCCCAGGCAGTTGAGGCCAAGGTGGCCGAGATGGGAAATACAAAGGTTACTTTAAGAGTAGCCGATAAGCAGCTGGACACGACAGCTGCTGAACTGGGACTTACATGGGAAAATAAGAGCGTGGTGAATGAGGCCGCAGGCCTGGGCAAGTCAGGAAACCTGATCAAGCGCTATAAAGATAATAAAGATCTGGAAAATGAGACAAAGACATTTAATCTGACGTATACGACTGACAGCAGCAAGCTGGCCTCCTTTGTGAATACAGAGTGCGTACAGCTCAACTGTGAGGCGCAGGACGGCAGTCTTACCAGGGAAAACGGATATTTTGAGATAGTGCCGGGCGTGACAGGCGTCAAGGTGGATGTGGACAAGTCAGTAAAGGCTATCACAGACTACATGGACACAGCTTTCAATGGAAGTCCGGCGTCCATACAGCTGGCAGCTGAGGAAGTGAAGCCTAAGGGAACGGAAGAAGAGCTGAGCAAGGTGCAGGATGTACTGGGGACAGCTACCACATATTATGGATCTACTTACGGCAGGAATGTAAATGTGGAAGTAGGGGCACAGAGGCTGAACGGCCATCTTCTCTATCCTGGCGACAGCTTTTCTGTGACAGATGCAGTAGTGCCGTTTACAGCGGAAAACGGCTATGAGCTGGCTCCCTCCTATGAGAGCGGCAAGGTGGTGGATTCCTACGGCGGCGGTATCTGCCAGGTGTCTACTACACTTTATAATGCAGTTCTGAAATCAGAGCTGGATGTGCTGGCGCGTTCCAACCACACGATGACAGTTTCCTATGTGGATCCGTCCAAGGACGCAGCTATCGCTGAAGGGCTGATGGACCTGGTATTCCAGAATAATACAGACGCACCTATTTATATAGAAGGATACGCCTATGGAGGCGAGCTGACATTTACGATCTACGGGCATGAGACAAGACCTGCTGACAGAGTGGTAGAGTATGTCAGTGAAGTTACAAGCCGCACTACGCCGGAGGGCGTGAAGCTCTACGCAAAGCCTGACCAGAATGTAGGATATGTGGCGCAGATACAGTCAGCCATGGAAGGCTTGACAGCAGTGCTCTGGAAAAATGTATATTATAACGGAGAAACAGAGACTACACAGGTGAATTCCAGCTTTTATCAGGCTACGCCCACCTCTTATGAGATAGGCACAGCCACAGATGACCCATCTGTATCAGCGGCTATCTATGAGGCAATAGCGGCTAATGACCTGGATATGGTCAACAGCATCATAGCAAATGGAGCGGGCGGCACAGGACAGAGTGAGACAGAGGCACCGCCTGAGACTGAAGCTCCCACAGAGGCCACGGAAGCGCCTCAGACAGATGCTCCACAGACAGAAGCGCCTCAGACAGATGCACCTCAGACAGATGCCACAGAAGCCCCGGTGGAGAATCCGCCGGCTGAAGAACAGGTTCCGTCTGATGCACCCCAGGGCTATGATGAAAATGGACAGCCCATACAGTATTGACAACATGGTTAAAGCGAGGAAACATGTATGAAAGCAGGTAAGATTCCGGAAACCGTATTAAAACGGTCCGTTTTGAGACAATTAAAGACCACCAGGCCGGAAGTGCTCACAGGTCCCCGGGTAGGGGAAGACTGCGGCGTTCTGGAGCTGGGGCCTGACGAAGTGTTCGTGTGCACCACGGACCCTGTCACAGCCTCAGCGGTGGATTGTGGGAAACTGGGTATCCATGCGGCGGTGAATGACCTGGCTTCGGCCGGGGCTGAGCCTGTCGCTGTGATGCTGAGCATTTTGCTGCCGGTTTCCTGTGAAGAAGAAGAGCTTAAGGAAATCATGGCGCAGGTCGAGCAGACCTGCGCTTACCTGCACATACAGGTATTAGGAGGCCACACAGAATCCACACCGGCTGTTAATATGCCTGTTATCACCGTGACAGGGATAGGGAAGGCTAAAAAGGACGGCTACCTTACCTCCTCAGGGCTGAAGCCGGGGGATGATCTGATGGTGACTAAATGGATAGGCTTGGAAGGCACATCTATAATTGTAAAAGAAAAGTGGAAAGAGCTTTCGGAACGTTTTCCGGAGGCAATGCTTGAAGAAGCAAGAGACTTTGATAAATACCTTTCGGTGGTGAAGGAGGCCGGGGCGGCCAGCCGCTTCGGGGCGGATGCCATGCACGATGTGACTGAAGGAGGGATATTCGGCGCCCTCTGGGAAATGGCAGAGTGTGCAGGCACGGGCCTGGAAGCGGACCTCAGGAAAATACCCATCCGGCAGGAGACGATAGAGATCTGTGAGATGTACGGGCTTAACCCATACGGGCTGATCTCAGGAGGCTCCCTGCTGATCGGCACTCCGGACGGTTATTCCCTTGTCAGGGAGCTGGAAAAGCTGGGAATCCCCTCCGTTGTCATAGGAAAGGCTACGCCGGGCAATGACAGGGTCGTATTAAACGGCGGGGAAAGGCGTTTTCTGGAGCGGCCAAGGGCAGATGAGATATATGCCCTGGGGCAGACGGATGAAGAAGAGTCAAAGACCCCGCGGCAATGATAAAGCGGGAAATATGGAGGTTAGAAGATGAGAGAAGAGATTTTGACATTTTTAGAAAAGAACAGCCGGATCGATTTAAAGGAACTGGCTATCATCCTGGGATCAGATGAGATATCTATAGCAAATGAGATCAGTAAGATGGAACAGGAGAAGATCATCTGCGGCTATCATACATTGATAGACTGGGACAAGACATCAAAGGAAAAGACAACAGCCCTGATCGAGGTCCGTGTGACTCCCCAGAGGGGACAGGGCTTTGACAGCATTGCAGAGCGCATCTACAATTATCCGGAGGTACAGTCTGTGTACCTGATCTCAGGGGCATATGACCTGCTGGTGATACTGGAGGGCAAAACCCTGAAGGAGATAGCGGGATTTGTATCAGACAAGCTGTCTACACTTCCGTCTGTTCTCAGTACAGCGACTCATTTTGTGCTGAAGAAATATAAGGATCATGGAACAATTTTCGCAAAAAAGGCTAAAGATGAAAGGATGTTGGTGACACCGTGAGAGATCCGATAGCAGAAAAAGTAAAAGTAATCCAGCCGTCAGGGATACGTAAATTTTTTGACATCGCGAATCAGATGGAGGAGGTAGTGTCCCTTGGTGTGGGCGAGCCGGACTTTGACACACCGTGGCACATCAGGGATGAGGGCATCTATTCCCTGGAAAAGGGGCGTACCTTTTATACATCCAATTCAGGCCTGATGGAATTGAGAGAAGAGATAAGCCGTTATCTGGAGCGCAAGTGCAGGGTGTCTTACAATGCGGCAAGCCAGGTGCTTATCACAGTGGGAGGCAGCGAGGCCATAGACCTGTGTATGAGGGCTATGCTCAATCCGGGCGAGGAGGTATTGATACCGCAGCCCAGCTTTGTTTCTTACCTTCCCTGCGCTGTTATGGCGGACGGAGTTCCTGTGATCATAGAACTCAGGGAAGAGAACCAGTTCAGGCTGACGAAGCAGCAGCTTCTGGATGCCATTACAGAGAAGACAAAAATACTTGTGCTGCCTTTCCCGAATAATCCCACAGGAGCCATCATGACAAAAGAAGAGCTTGAAGAGATTGCCCAGGTTGTCATTGAGAAGGATATTTATGTGCTCTCTGATGAGATATACTCAGAGCTGACCTATGAGACGGGACATACATCCATCGCCAGCCTTCCTGGAATGAAGGAGAGGACAGTCCTCATTAACGGCTTTTCAAAGGCATATGCCATGACAGGATGGAGGCTGGGCTATGCCTGCGGTCCGGAGGAGATCATCAGCCAGATGGTGAAGCTGCACCAGTTTGCTATCATGTGTGCGCCCACCACAAGCCAGTATGCGGCTATTGAGGCCCTCAAAAACGGCGATGAGGATATAGAAGAGATGCGGAAAGCCTACAATGGCAGAAGACGTTATCTGATGCATGCCTTTCATGAGATGGGGCTGAAATGCTTCGAGCCCTATGGCGCTTTCTACGTATTTCCATGCATTAAAGAATTTGGCATGAGCTCAGAAGAATTTGCTTCCAGGCTGCTTGATGAGGAGCATGTGGCAGTAGTCCCGGGTTCTGCATTCGGTGACTGTGGGGACGGCTATCTGCGTATCTCCTATGCATACTCCCTGGAAGATTTGAAGGTGGCCCTTGGCAGGCTGGAGAACTTTATAAAGCGGCTGAGAGATGGGGGCAGACAGGATGGCTGAGTTGAATATCGTGCTTTTTGAACCGGAAATACCGGCCAATACAGGAAATATCGGCCGAACCTGCGTAGCCACGGGCACGAGGCTACATCTGATCGAACCGCTGGGCTTCCGTCTGGATGAAAAATCCCTGAAGCGGGCCGGTATGGATTACTGGAAGGATCTGGACGTGACTACATATATCAACTATGAGGATTTCCTGGAAAGAAATCCGGGAGCCAGGATCTATATGGCCACCACCAAGGCAAAGCAGGTATACACGGAGGTCCATTATGAGCCGGACTGTTATATCATGTTCGGAAAAGAAAGCGCGGGGATACCCGAGGAGATACTTGTGGAGAACCAGGAGACAGCCGTTAGGATACCCATGATCGGTGATATAAGATCTCTGAATCTGGGAAATTCTGTGGCTATCGTACTCTACGAGGCGCTGCGCCAGAATAATTTCGATCATATGAGGCTGGAAGGCCATCTGAGAAATTATGACTGGAAATAAACATAAACACGAGATGAGGTGATGCAGGATGGGATTTGACCCAAGGAGAATGCTGAAGTTTCACAATGCCTGGTCACAATTTACGAAAAACCATCCCAAGCTCCCTAAGTTCATCAAAGCAGTTTCAAAAGACGCCGTCAGGCCCGGAACAGTGATAGAAGTCTCTGTCACTACAGAGGAGGGCAGGAACTACACAGCGAACATAAAGCTGACTGAGAAGGACATGGAGCTGTTCAGGAAATATCAGGAAAAGGCATAGCTGTAACAATTGGCTATGCCTTTTTTTCTTTTAAATTGAAAAAATAAATTATATCAATTCAAAAGTCAATCTCTAAATGTTGACTTTTGAATTGAAAAGAGATACAATCTTTGTTGAAAGTCAATGATGGGAGGCGTAAAATGAATATCAATCAGACGATCTATGATGAAATTAAAAAAAATAACAATATGATAACCACATCTCAGGTGCTTTCATTAGGATATTCAAAACAGCTGCTGACGAATTATGTGAAAGAGGGCCTTTTGGAACGGTGCAGACATGGCGTTTATACTTTGCCGGATGCAGTACATGATGATATGTATACGATGATGCTTCGCTCTGACAGAATCGTGTTTTCCCATGATACGGCTCTGTTTTTAAATGGATTGTCAGAACGAACACCTTTTACGCACACAGTGACTATCCCAAGCAATACTTCTTTGCCCAATTCATTAAAAGGTGAATGCATTTGCTTTTATGTGAAGCCGGAACTGCATGATATTGGAATTACCCACAAGAACACGACTTTTGGAAACATCGTCAGATGTTATAATGTGGAAAGAACGATTTGTGATTTTCTCAGATGCCGTAATCGTTGCGATGAGGAAACAGTCATTAGCGCTATCAAGAATTATGCTGTATATGATAAAAAGGACTTAAATCGCTTATCTGTATATGCTAAACAATTTAAAGTTGCAAGGGAATTGAAAAAATATTTGGAGGTACTGTTATGAGTTCAAAAGCAATGAGCCTTAAGGCAAAGATAAAAAAATATGCCAAGAGTAACAATATTGCTGCTCAGGTAGTTCTTCAAAATTATATGTTCGAACGTTTTCTGGTAAGAATGTCTGAATCGGAGTACAGCGAGAAATTTGTGATAAAAGGCGGAATGCTGATTGCTGCTATTGTAGGCTTGGATACCCGGTCAACAATGGACTTGGATACAACCTTGAAAAATTTGCCATTGACCGAGGAAAAAGTTGCGGAAGCAGTGAAGAATATATGCAGCATCAATCTTGAGGATGATGTGGTTTTTGAAACTGTGTCTATTTTGCCGATTCGCAAGGATGACAAATACGGTGGATTCTGTGTAAGATTAAACGCTGTATATGATACGATAGTAACACCGCTCTCTATTGATGTGTCGACCGGGGATGTTATTACGCCGTCTGCAGTGCAGTATAAATTCAGCGGCATTTTCGATGATGAGGTGTGCATCAAACTATGGGGCTATAACATTGAAACAGTGATGGCGGAGAAAGTTGAAACGATTTTGAGTCGCGGCATATTCAATACAAGACCGAGAGATTATTACGATATTTATATCCTCAGCACAACGCAAAATTATGATAAAAAACTGTTTCGGGAAGCACTGGCGGCAACGGCTGAACATAGAGGAAGTACTGAAGATATTAAAGATACGGATATGATTGTCAAAGTTATATCGACCAGCGAAGATTTACAAGATATGTGGGTAAAGTATCAGAAAAAGTTTGCATATGCTGCCCACATTACTTATGAGCAAATTATAGAGGCTCTTAAAAATCTGATAAAATAAATATACCGAAGTACAAGATGGGTCATCATTTTGAATGCTTATACTGGTAGTGTAAATAAACTTGTGTCTTTTGAAAAAAATGACTCCTTTTTGGTAAGAATTAAGATATGACAATTCTTATCGAAAAGGAGTATTTTTATGCCAGCAGCAAAGGAACAAATACGACAGATTATATCAGAAAACAACATCCGTAGTGTTTCTGATGTCTACACTCTTCTCAAGGACAGTTTCAAGGATATCTTACAGGAGCTTATGGAAGCGGAATTGGACGCTGCTCTTGGATACGAAAAAAATAAAAAGGGTGATCTGAACACGGATAACAAAAGGAACGGGCATTCTCCTAAGACTCTTAAAAGCCAGTTTGGGGAATTACAGATTGACATCCCCAGGGACCGGAATGGGGAATTCGAGCCAAAACTTATCCCAAAATACCAGCGTGATATCTCTGGTATCGAAGAAAAGGTGATATCTCTTTATTCAAGGGGAATGAGCACAAGGGATATCCATGACCAGATCCAGGATCTTTA
>QGGY01000012.1 GCA_003148945.1 Murimonas intestini
TCCGCAGCGGTCGGACAGAACAACGAACCCCACCGTTCCCCTTCCTGACGGCTCACTTCCTTCCGCGCAAAGCGTCCTGTTACTCCATTAAACAGCAATATAGAATGAACCATTATGTCCTGTATGATCTAATCGGTTCCGTTGTTTTGCTCCTCCAAAACCTCAATTTTACACTGGTGCTTTTTCCCGTCCTGTCATAGCTGATGCCCACCGCCAGGACCCTTCCTGTATATTTGGACTGTCCGGCCATATTGCTTTTGAATTTCAGGGCATATTTTTTATCCCTGATCTGCTGGATTGCCGCATCCGGTGTGGCGTCAACTTTTAGTTCCAGTATGATGCAGTCTGCACTCTTGTCCATTTCCGGATAAAAAATAAAGTCCACATAGCCAAAAGAAGGTTCTTTTCGCAGCATATCTGCAAATTTTTCCATCAGCTCCTTATTCGGGATGCAGACTTTCCCATTCTCATAACTTAGAAAGCCGTAGACTACCATGGCTGAAAAAATCTCGTCATAAGGCCCGGCACTGGTCCAATAATTCCCCAAATTATTGTTCTGTAAAGAAAGGACTACAGAGCGTGGATTGTAAACCCGCTCTCCCCCATAGGTATGGTAACCATCATACCAGTTTTTTAGTTTCTCCCTTGTCACCTTTTCTTTTTTCTCTAATGTCTGGTACTTTGCGAAGAGCCTGTCCACTTCTGCTTCCGTAAAACCAAAAACCTCGCTGAACCGTTCTTCCGTTATCATCGTAAATTCCGCAAACATATTCAGTTCTGAACCGCTTGAATACTTTGCTATGGGAAGGATGCCTGTCATATATGCCATAAGCACATAGGGCCTGTCTTTCAGCAGGCTCCGTAAGAACAGCAGATAATTTTTCTTATCTTCCTCTGTCACAAAATCCTGATGGAAAATGAAGTCCCATTCATCCAGAACAAAGATAAACCCTGCAGGACTGTCTCCATATTATTCTGTCACGGGATCCAGATATGTCACAAAGATATTTCCCGCTTCCTTAAACATCTCCTCACTCTCTTCCAGGCCGTAATATCTGGCCTCCTCATCTCCCGGCTTCAGGATTATTGTATTATAAAGGTCATATCCTGAGATGACTTCCACACCGTCTTTTGTCTTTGCCAGCACAGGAGTACCCTCGCTCACATAATAGAGCACCGCATCCAGGCTGCAGCCTGAGAGATCCAGCACCTGCCTGCCAAGAGCTTCCTCCAGCTGGGTGATGTTCATATTTCCCTGGCGTATGATCTCAGGAAACTTAGTTACATCAAGACGGTCAACCTTCTGCTTCTTGTTACCTCTCTCCCATATATACTGCTGGTTGCTGTCCACCACCACGCCAAGCATCTCCTCGGCACGGTTGATGGCTGTATTTGCATTGGCATAGATGCTGTCCAGCTCGCCCTTTGCGTATACATAGTACAGGATCTCTGAGGATTTACTTTCCGGAAGAACCACGTCTCTTGATCCCTCAAAGATCAGCTGACGCGGGCGGGTCACCTGCGGCGTCTTGCTCCTGATAGTCTGTCCCACCCTGAGGATGGTCTCTGTCTGCTTCCTGTCAGTAACCTGTGTTGTCAGGCCATATGCTGTCTCTTCCTCCGCAGCATGGTTAACAATATGGTCTTCCGTAGCCTCTATAAATGTGCTTCCCTGTTTTTTCATTCTTGTAAGAGTAAGAAGCTTTTCTGATATCTCGCCCTTAGTGACATAAGTATCTGCCACAGCATAATTCTTTACCTCTTCGCCCTCACTGTTTATGATTTTGAGCACCTTCATGGGGAAGAGCTCCTGCCCTTCATGTTCTACATTTATATCACCCTGGTCTGCAACTCCATAGACGATATCCTCCTGCATAAATCCCACAGGGCGCAGCCGTTCACTGTCGCTGCAGGTGATATCCCTCACCTGCCTGGTATCCAGGTCCATGACTTTAAGTGTCTTAGAATCAAAAGCTTTATTTTCTTCCAGCCATGCGAACTGTTTACCGCTCTCTGAGCTTACATAGCAGTCGGCTTTCAGATCTTCCACCACTGTCTCCAGCGCTCTTGTCTGCAGGTCAACACCATAGACCTGCCCATCCACAAGGATATAAAAGCCTTCCTCATTCTGTGTGACATAGGCCAGAGACTCCACATCCTTCTGGAGCAGGCCAAATGACTGTTTTGTGCTGATAAATGCCTTCTCCTCCACGCTGGATGCGGCGGAATCATAAAAGTAGACAGCCACTCCTGATTCCCCTTCATGAATGCCCCTGTTCATATATCCGTAGACAAGGAAATACATGTTTCCGCCCTCGGAAACACTTATGATCTCCATATTGTGCTGCTCATAATTATCCCTTGCGTCAGAATCCGTCTTCTGTCTGAAAGAGAATATCTGTGCCAGCTTGCCGCTGCTCACATCATACTGCCACAGATCACCAGCCTGAACAAATGCAAAGAAATTATTTTCTTTGTCACTCTTGTAATTCACATCTTTGCCTGCCACACCTATATTGATACCCTTTGAGATGAGTACGTCATTGTCAGGGTTAAAGACCTCAATGGTAGACCTTTCAAAGTTAAGAAGGTACATCTGCGCATCCGTATAGCGCATCCTGTAATATTCCCATACCTGATAGAGCTCTGTTTTTCCCGACTCGCTCCTGGCGCTGATCATATAGTTCATCACGATCGTAGCCGTTGTCTCGTTCAGCTCCTTTATCTTGGGCGTGGGTTTGTAGAACACAGACGGCTTTAAGTCCGCCCAGCAGAGCTGATCTGAGCTGGAGTGGATATCCACCCGGGCGAAATTAGTATTGTCCCCTGTATCATCCGCCTCTATACTTGTGGCAATCGCATCAGCATCCCCGTTTATACAGCGCTCGTAAAAACCATTTGCAAAGTCCAGGTAAGACTTGGCATGAAGCCCGTCCTGCTGTATGATCCTGGTGTAATAATAGAGACTGCGTCCTCCTGCAGTCAGCTGGATCTTCAGCATGTACTCCTTGTTCATAAGGATGGGGTTTTGAAGCTGCAGGGTGGCATTTATGTAACCATCTTCTGTCTGGAGCTTTGTCACCTTTGTATTCTCAGTAGTTTTCTCCCCATCTGCAGTTATTACTTCAAATGTAACATCCGTAACCTTCATAGAATAAGGATCGATCTGAATCTCAAGACTCCTGTCCTCGTTGATGGGAGTGAGGCTGTCTCTCATGGTGGTGACATCCATTTCCTCCCTGTAGCCATGCAGGCAGTTCAGAAGAGTCCCTTCATTCTTCATATATATGAGCGGCTGGGTGGCACCAGCCATTTCCTGCGTCGTGTTTGGTGTCCCCTGGTTTATGATCTTTCCGATTACAAAGACTGCGCCGAAAAATACGAGCAGCAGCACCGCTACCCGGATGATTACTTTTTTCCACATATGATCTATGCCTCCCCTTTGGCATTTAAAAGCTTATCCAGCGTGGGTTCTACTCCCAGAAACTCCATGCAGGCCTTCAGCTTCTCATCTTTTTGTTTTTTACCGTTCTTTACGCCCCTGATCAGAATATTCTTGGGCGTATGTTCCATATCTATGAATTCCAGTATCTGTACATTGTAGCCGGCCTCCTCTAAAAGGCCCGCCCTGAGTGCATCTGTGGCAAGCGCTGCTATACGCTCCCTGATAAGCCCATACTTAAACAGCGGCTCTAATATCTCACTTCTCATCTGGCCGTTCAGCTCATGCTGACAGCAGGGCACAGACAGGATCACTTTTGCATTCCAGGCTACAGCCTTCTGCAGGGCATAGTCTGTGGCAGTATCGCAGGCGTGCAGGGTAACTACCATATCCACCTGGTCCACTCCCTCAAAGGATGCGATATCTCCCTTCAAAAATATCAGATCCTCATACCCGTATTTCCTGGCCAGAGCACTGCAGTTATCTATGACATCTTCTTTCAGGTCCAGCCCGATTATCCTGATATCCATACCCTTCTGGATCTTCAGGTAATAATACATGGCAAATGTAAGATAAGATTTGCCGCACCCAAAGTCAATGACTGTCAGTTTTCTGTCCTCATCAAGTGACGGCCTGACATCCTCTATAAACTCCAGGAACCTGTTGATCTGCCTAAACTTGTCATATCTGGAATGAACTGTCCTCCCGTCTGGAGTCTGTACCCCCAGATCCACCAGAAAGGGGACTGCACATCCCTCGGCCAGAAGATACTTTTTCGTCCTGTTATGTTCCAGTTCAGGAGCCTTTTTCTCCCCCTGGATCTTTTTCTTTTTAATAGTGACCTTTCCCTTTTTACTCATCAGGGCAGTCACCTGGTATGAAGTATTTTCCAGATACAGCTGCCTGAAATCCTCACACAGCCGCCGGATCAGCTCGTCCACCAGCTCCTCTTTTCCATAATTAAAGTGAAACTCCTTCTTCCCGTCTGAGACAGCCATCTGGAATTTAAGGCTTCCCTGGAGCATCACAGGCCTCACCTTCAACTTAACAGGCCCGTCCTTTCTCCTGCTCCCGCTTAAAACCACCCGGAGAAGTTCACTATTGATACAATCTATTAAAACCTTTTTCAGTTCTTCCATTATCTAAACCCCTTGCTTTCAAGAACGCCCCGCGTTCTTGCCGCGCGGCGCGCCGTGCCCCTAAATGGCAGACAAGCGCAGCGCAGCTATTATCATGTGTTACAGTTCAGCCATCTGCCATTCGGCAGCCGTCTGACCTATAACAACGCTCCGCGATGCACACAAAATGCTGTAAACAGCATTTTGGCGCTGCAACTCTCGGGATTTTCGTGCATTTTGCACGAAAACACCTCGCGGAACAGTGGAAGGCTGAACTGTTACTATCATGTCTCTATTGTAAAGGCTTTAGAAGAAAACCTCAACTAAAATTTTCAAAAGATTTCTTTAATACCAGCGTCTGCAATTGCGGTGACGGCAGCGCCTTCTGTACATTTCCTGCAGCATAATGACCTGGATCATATCTCCCAGCCAGTTCTGACGGGGGGGATATCTCCTTCTGGTCTGTTTATTCATGGCAAAAAGTTCGTCTTTATCCTCTATCTCTTCTACATTCTCAAAGTTATCCTTCAGTTTATTATAAATACCGTCGCACAGTCTCAGGAACATGACTCTGTCCGGCATCTCATCAAACATAATACTTCCTTCATACTCCATCTTGTCACATTCATCTTCCACATACTCCATAATGCTTCGGGCCACATCCGGATACATCTGGGAGAGCCTGCGCATATCTCTCTCATTTTCCTGCTCATTTATAAATACTTCAGGATATCCGAAAGACCTGTAATAAGACACCGGCGAGTAACCTGTATCCCCCTGCCACGACGGTATCTGACCCATTCGCTCATCAGGCATGTATCCTTCCTGAACCTCTCCGAACTGGTCCACTGTATATCCGGGCACAGAAGGAGGCTCCATATCTCTGTACGCGGGCGGCTGTACTTCTCTGTATACAGGCGTCTGCATTTCTCTGTATGCAGATGGCTGGTCTGTGTCCGGCATCTCTTTCCAGTATGGCGGTTTACATGTAGGATGGATATACGGCTGCTGGCGGCTGTCAATGCCATCATTCATATCATCAAAATCATCTCTATAATAATCTTCCATAATTTCACTCCATTTCACACTCAATATATTATATGATGCCAGGAGCAAAAGGTTAATCACTGCAAAAGGGTGAGATCAGCAGCAAGTATCCGGTAATCTAGTAATCCAGCCCAACCAGGGGCACGGCAGCATATAGATATGTCTGATCCTCCTTCTCGTTATAATACATGGCAATATTAATATTAACAGCCTCGCCGTCCTGTATCTCATAATCTGAAATATATGGTGAATAGGCATATATGGTATACAGTCTCATATCCCTGTTCTCCGTAACGATCCTGGCTCCCATCTCTTCTATCAGTCCGTCCGCCACTGTATCTCTCTCCTGAAGGGTAAGTTTGCCGTCATACCTGCCTATAACGTTTGCGGAGCTTCTGCTGTCCTTTACATAGCCTTCCATAATGTCTTCCAGTTTTTTTCTGTATGCCAGGGCACTTTCCATATCAGCATCCATAGCCAGATTGATGATGATATACTGTCTGCTGTCATTCTCTTCTCCCACTGTTATGAACCTCAGGCTGCTTACTGCCTTGCCGGCCTCCTTGTAAAGCTTAGTCTCATACCTGCCATTCTCATGTTCTCTTGTGATATGAATGCCATCTTTAGTCAGTCCCAGCTCTTGTGCAATATTTCCCAAAAGGCTTTCTCTCTCATCCGTTTTCAGATAATCCCCGGAGTAAGTTCCATAATATTCCACCACGCTGCTCTGGGCGGAATTTCCCACCTTGCCAAATACTTCTATTATACGTTCTTCTTCCCTGGAATCTTTATCAGCCAGAAGCTGGACACCAGCCAGCACCCAGAGGGCCCCCAGCAGTATGACAGCAAATTTTTTCATAAAAAATCCCTTCCTTTCGTGATTTTAATTATTCCCGAAAGAAGGGATTTTTAAACTTTATTTTTTAGTGTTCTCACTGTCCGCCACCTCAATGCGGACAAGGGCCTTCCTGAGAGAGAACTCAGCCCTCGCCAGATTCAGGTCAGAATCTCGTGATTCCATACGCTTCTGGGCGCGCTGTCTGGCCTCATTGGCCCTCTTCACATCTATCTCCCCGGGCCACTCGGCCACCTCGGCCATTACTGTGACCTTCTCCTTAAGTATTTCCACAAATCCTGCGTGGACGGCCGCCTCTTTTTTGCCATCCTCAGCAGTTATTATGACTACGCCCGGCTGGAGCACCATGGTGGTGGGGATATGGTTTTTATACACACCGATCTCCCCCTCCGTAGTATTCAGCTCTACCATAGTAACCCTGCCCTCGTAGAAAATACGGTCAGGACAAATAATCTCCAAATCAAACAACCTGTCATCTGCCATCATGCCACCCCCTTATTTCGTTCGGGCAGTCACATCATCGATAGTCCCGGCATTGAGGAAATGACTCTCAGGCACATCATCATGCATACCCTCAAGGATCTCTTTAAACCCTCTGATTGTCTCGGAAAGCGGCACATAGCGGCCATCCATGCCCGTGAACTGGGTTGCCACAAAGAACGGCTGGGACAGGAACCTCTGTACTTTCCTGGCCCTGCTGACGATCACTCTCTCT
This sequence comes from Murimonas intestini, assembly GCA_003148945.1. GTDB lineage: Bacteria > Bacillota > Clostridia > Lachnospirales > Lachnospiraceae > Murimonas > Murimonas intestini. The sequence continues at coordinate 7,179 of QGGY01000012.1, forward strand.
TCCTCTGAGAGCTCGTCCATTCCCAGGATGGCAATGATATCCTGCAGTTCCTTATACCTTTGGAGGATCTCCTGCACGCCCCTGGCCACCTGGTAGTGTTCATCTCCCACTACACGCGGGTCCAGAATTCTGGATGTGGATTCAAGAGGATCCACTGCCGGGTAAATGCCAAGCTCCACAATAGAACGTGACAGTACTGTGGTGGCATCCAGATGGGCGAATGTTGTTGCAGGCGCCGGGTCTGTCAGGTCATCTGCCGGTACATACACTGCCTGGACAGATGTGATGGACCCGTTCCTTGTGGATGTTATACGCTCCTGCAGAGCACCCATCTCTGTCTGCAGAGTAGGCTGATATCCAACTGCTGAAGGCATACGTCCCAGAAGGGCAGATACCTCTGAACCAGCCTGGGTAAAACGGAATATATTATCGATAAAGAGCAGCACGTCCTTGCCGCCTGCATCCCTGAAGTTCTCGGCTATAGTAAGTCCTGTCAGCCCAACCCTCATCCTGGCTCCGGGGGGCTCATTCATCTGTCCGAAGACCATGGTGGTCTTATTGATAACACCTGATTCCTGCATCTCATGATAGAGGTCATTGCCCTCACGCGTTCTCTCTCCAACACCGGTAAATACAGAATAGCCGCCGTGCTCAGTGGCAATATTTCTGATCAGCTCCTGTATAAGCACCGTCTTGCCAACTCCTGCACCCCCAAAAAGACCGATTTTACCGCCCTTCTGGTAGGGACAGAGCAGATCGACTACTTTGATTCCTGTCTCAAGCACCTCTGTGGAGGTAGACTGTTCTTCAAAGGACGGCGCCTGCCTGTGGATGGGCAGCCTTTTGGCATTTTCCGGGGCCGGCTTATTATCAATGACATCTCCTGTTACATTGAATATCCTCCCCAGGGTCTCCTCTCCTACCGGCACAGTGATCGGGCTGCCTGTGGCTGCTGCATCCATCCCGCGCACAAGACCGTCTGTGGGACCCATGGCAATACATCTCACTGTATCGTCGCCCAGATGCTGGGCTACCTCCACTACCAGCCTGGTCCCCTGCTTTGTATTGATGTGGACTGCATCGTATATATCCGGCAGCTTTCCCCCCGGAAATTTAATATCCAGCACGGCGCCGATAATTTGAGTGATCTTACCCTTGATTTCTTCTGACATTTTATCTCTCACTCCTTTACATTCGGTTCCGGAAACCTAATTCAGCGCCTCCGCACCTGCTATGATTTCCGTCAGTTCCTGTGTGATAGAGCCCTGCCGCGCCCTGTTGTACTGCAGCGCCAGTGCCTCAATTATATCATCAGCGTTACTGGTGGCGGAATCCATGGCCTGCATCCTGGCCCCATTCTCACTGGCTGATGCTTCTACCAGCGCTCCATACAGGATGCTGGTGATATATTTTGGTATAATGATATCCAGAGCTGCCTCTTCCTCCGGTTCATAATTCATAGGAGTCAGCTTCTCCTCCCGGCTCAGTTCACTTTCATCGAACTCTACCGGCAGAAGCTTCAGAAGCCTTGGCTCATGGACAACTGTATTCTTAAATACAGTATAGGCCACATAGATCTCACCAATTTCCCCATCTGCAAAGGATTTTAAAACCTTATCACAGATTTCCCTGGCGTCCCTGAATTCCGGGTTCTCTATGGCCGCACTGTAATCCTCCCTGATCTCATAGCCGCGGCGCGCAAGGATGTCCTTCCCCTTATTGCCCACAGCATAAATATACAGATCTTCCTTATTCATCCAGCCTGCAGTGATCAGCTTAGTCACATTTACATTATAGCCTCCTGCAAGCCCGCGGTTTGATGTTACAACTATCACGGCCTTTTTGGAAGAAACTCCGGGCCTTAAATACGGATGGTCTATATTTCCTGACTTGGCCAGCATGGACCTCACCGTCTCATACATATGCGAAAAATATGGCTTAGACTGCTCCGCCCGGGACCTGCTCTTCTGAAGCTTAACCGTGGAAACCAGCTTCATGGCCTTTGTGATCTGCTGAATGCTGGTAATACTGCTCTTACGGCGCTTTATCTCTCTCATTGAAGCCATATGATCATCCTTCCTGCGCTCTGAACTTTTCCTTGCACTCTTCTATTGCTTTTACCAGGAGTTCCTCAGTCTCAGGCGATATCTGCTGCTCTGCCGCGATCCTCTCCGGGATCTCCGGATACTTTGTATTCAGATACTCAAACAGTACCTTTTCAAAATCCAGAATCCGGGCAACCGGGATATCCAGAAGATATTTCTTTGTAGCCACATATATAATGATAACCTGGTACTGGACAGGCATGGGCTGGTACTGCGGCTGCTTTAAGACTTCCTTGATACGTTCGCCCTGGGCCAGCTTCTCCTTCGTGTCATCATCCAGCTCTGAACCGAACTGCGAGAAGGAAGCCAGCTCTCTGTACTGGGCCAGCTCCACACGTATAGGGGCCGCTATCTTCTTCATAGCCTTGATCTGGGCAGCGCCGCCTACACGGGACACGGAAAGCCCGGCATTTATGGCTGGTCTGAAGCCTGCATTAAACATCTCCGTCTCCAGATAGATCTGTCCGTCTGTGATAGAGATGACATTTGTAGGAATATATGCAGAAACATCACCCGCCTGTGTCTCAATTAACGGAAGTGCAGTCAGTGACCCTCCGCCCAGCTCATCACTTAACTTGGCGGCACGTTCCAGAAGCCTGGAATGCAGATAGAACACATCTCCCGGATAAGCCTCACGGCCTGGCGGACGTCTCAGAAGCAGGGAAAGTGTACGGTATGCCGCCGCGTGCTTTGACAAGTCGTCATATACAATAAGCACGTCCTCACCGTTCTCCATCCATTCCTCACCGATAGCACAGCCTGAATAAGGAGCGATATACTGCAGCGGAGCCAGCTCACTGGCAGTGGCCGCCACTACTGTAGTATAGTCCATGGCATCATGCTCAGTCAGCGTCTTCACAATAGTTGCAACCGTGGATGACTTCTGTCCGATAGCGACGTAGATACATTTCACGCCCTGCCCCTTCTGATTTATGATCGTATCTATGGCAATGGCTGTCTTTCCTGTCTGCCTGTCGCCTATGATCAGCTCCCTCTGTCCCCGTCCTATGGGAACCATGGAGTCGATAGCTTTAATACCTGTCTGCAGAGGGGTATCCACAGATTTCCTGGCGATAACGCCTGATGCTACCCTCTCGATAGGTCTTGTCTTCTCTGATTCAATCGGGCCTTTTCCGTCAATGGGCTCGCCCAGTGCGTTCACCACGCGGCCCAAAAGTCCGTCACCTACAGGTACCTCCACAACAGTGCCTGTCGTGCGCACCAGGTCGCCCTCACTGATACTTCTCCCCTCGCCAAGAAGAACTGCTCCCACATTATCTTCCTCAAGATTCAGGATCATTCCGTGCACATCGCCCGGAAATTCCAGCAGTTCACCCTGCATTGCCTTCTCAAGCCCATGAATACGTGCGATACCGTCCGCAACCTGGATCACAGTTCCCACATCAGAGACGTCCATCTTCGATGAATAGTTCTTTATCTGTTCTTTAATCACAGAGCTTATTTCCTCAGGTCTTAAATTCATTGAACGAACGCACCTTCTTTCTTTGTCTCTAACGATATTTTTTCAAGCCCAAGCGTCAGCTGCTCCAGCTTATGTTTAACACTGCTGTCCACCACCCTGTCACCAAGGCGGATAATAAGGCCTCCCATAAGGCTCTCATCTACCCTGTAATGCGCCTCAAGCGTCTCATACTTTGTGGTGGCCAGTATTTTTGCCTCTATCTTTTTCTTCCATTCCCCGGAAAGCCGGGCAGGGGAAGTGATATAGACAACACCTATATTCTTATATTCTTTAACCTTATTTTCAAAATAATCAAAAATGCCCGGAAGCTCCCCATAGCGCCCTTTTGTCTCCACGACCAGAAGAAATCCTGTCATATCATCTGATACGCGGCCTCTGAAGATATCTTCCAGAAGCTTTAACTTCTCCTCTTTTACCACATTGGGATGTTCCATAAGAGCTGTCAGCCCTCTGTTTTCCGACATCGCCTTTCTGACTGCCCGCACTTCCTCCCAGAGGCTGTCGACTCTGCCTTCCTCCACAGCGAGTTCAAACAGGGCATCCCCATATATTTTAGATGCTAGCTTTGCCATGTCTGATCACCTATCTCTTTAAGAGTTTCTTCCATCAGGGCGTCCTGGATTTCCGGACTCATTGAATTAGTAACAGCTTTAGCAGCCATCATGGATGCAACTGCTATTATTTCCTTCTTCATATCATCAGCTGCTTTTTTCTTTTCAAGCTCTATCTGGGCGTTTGCCCTGGTAATTATCCTTGCGGCTTCCTCTTTGGCCTCCTCCAGGATCTTAGCCTCATTTTTAAGCGCCTTTTTCCTGGCATCGCTTAAAATTTCCTCCGCCTCTTTCTCAATATTCCTGATCCTGGCGTCGTAGTCTTCCTTCAGCCTTAAGGCATCTTCTTTATCCTTCTGGGCCTCGTCAATATCTGCTTTTATCCGTTCCTGCCTTTTTTTCAGCATGTCTCTCACGGGATTGAAGAGCAGATAGGAAAGCAGCGTAAACATGATAAGCACTGCAATAGCAAGCAGCACTGTGTCATGGATCAGCTGCGGATCCAGATTAAATAACCGTTCCAAGGTCTCGCCTCCTTTCCTTTTTTCAAGTCTGCACCGGAAGCTTCTCTTACAGTTTTCCGATCAATGGATTGGCGAACAGCAGGATAAATGCGATAGCCAGACCGTAAAGACCTGTTGTCTCTGCAACAGCCTGTCCCAAAAGCATAGTTGAAGTGATATCTGATCTGGCACCCGGATTCCTGCCCACTGCGCTTGCGCCGTAACCTGCTGCGATACCCTGGCCGATACCAGGACCGATACCTGCGATCATCGCTAAACCTGCGCCAATAGCCGAACACGCTAAAATTAAACCTCTGTCTGTTATCATAATCATTTCCTCCTGATTTATATGTTTTAATTTTTATTTTTTACATCCTGCACTTTATGCCTTCTCCGGCAGTTTATCTGTTACATATACCATGGTCAGCATACAGAACACATATGTCTGGATACAGCCCGAAAACAGATCAAAATAGATATGCAGCACACCTGGCCATCCAATGGCGATGGGCGCCAGCAGCGTATAGATCAGCGCCATCATAACTGTTCCTGAAAGCACATTTCCAAAAAGACGCAGTGACAGTGAAAACGGCGCCGCGATCTCTCCGATCAGGTTGATCGGGAACAAAAACGGCAGCGGCTTAAAAAGCCCGGTAAATGCTCCGCCTTTATTGTACTTCACATTGTTGAACTGGATGATACCGAAAGTGATAAGGCCCAGCGGCAGCGTGACACCGTAATCAGCGGTAGGCGGCCTCAGCCCGAAAAGACCTGACACATTGCTGAGCAGGATAAACAGGAATATGCTGCCGATATAGTTTGCAAACTTACCGGCATAGCTGCCCATACTGCCGGCCACCATTTTATCCAGGCTCTCCACGATCATTTCGACCACGTTCTGGAACCCGTCAGGGACCTCTTTCGCATGGCGTATCTTCCTGTTGGCCGCAATGGCAAAAACTATCAGGACAAGCATCACGATCAGGATGCTCACATGCGTTGTTGTGATAAAGAACTCATTGCCGAACAGTTCATAGCTGAACAGACCGTGGATCATAAAGTCCACATCCCGGCTTTCAGCGCTCAGCAGATAAACTGATGCTCCACCCATACTCTTTCCCTCCTTTTCTTTTTTTATAACTGTAAAACACTTTTCTTACCTTTTTCTCTTCTCTATATACTTCTTCAGAGGCACAGAGAGATATGCACCCAGTTTCAGGGTAAAAAGACCTAAAAATACAGCAACTACATTTCCCAGCTTCAGAAAATAGACCGCAAAAAACAGGGCAATGACCAGCACTGTCCTGATCACATACATCCTTCTCATATAACCCGAAGCGGCTTCCCCGTCTCTCTCAACAGCATTTTCAACACTCATGTTCATATGGAGCGCCATAAATACAGATATACCCACGCCTATCCACAATCCGGCGGTAAATGCCGCTTTGTCAGATGCCAGCCAGACAAATACAGCCTGGAAGAACACACCAAAACACAGAATGCCAATCAGCATGGTCTTGATGGTCATGTTCATGCTATTTATCCAGTTTCTTATCATGATCTGACTCCCTTCCCTGAATCTGCCTGATCAAAAGATAGCTGTTCCTTGCTCCCGCCAGTATGCCCAGGATCAGAAGGGGGATCGTGGTATACCACCCGAACTTTTCGTCCAGGAAATACCCGACAAATACACACAGGATAACAGGCGCAAGCATACTGAGTCCCACCTGCGTCAGCATGGCCAGGGAGCGCATCACCTCTCTGTTTCCTTTCATACATATCCCTCCAGTATAGTCTTTACCATGCGGTAACATATACCTTACTATATTACATTTTCGTGTAATTGTCTAGTGAATTACACCATAAATCATTATGTTTTTATGATGTTTGTAACCATTATATACAATTTTTCAACAAGAATTTTATAATAATTTAACAATCTCTAAATATCCGCGCAAAAGCCCTTGTATTGTTTTTCTGCTGTAATATATAATGTCCTTTCCCAAAAATCTTATACATCAGAAGAAAAAAACTCACCCTCCACAGCTTTATAACAGCCGTGTAAAGTGAGTTTTTTTGTTATTCTACAACAACGCCCTTCTGGAGCATTACGTTCGCATAAAGCGCTTTTTCACTTGTAGCGATGATCGCATAGGCTGTTCTCGCCTCATCATAGAACTTGAAGCGCTCAATATTGCCCACTGCCTCAGCGCCTCTCTCATCGTATTTTTTGACGATTTCTTTGTATGTATCCCAGATCGGTGTTTCTACATCATCCCCTGCCATTACTTCCATAAGGTTCACAGGCTTTTCCACATATGTGTCCAGCGGGAATACTTTGAGGATCGCATCCAGTATTTCCGGCACGCCATGGCCGTCACAGCGGATCACAACTGCATTCTTTCCCATGGATTCTGCGGGGAAATTTCCGTCAGAGATGACAAGGCGGTCACTGTGCCCCATCTCGCATAATACTTTTAAAAGCTCTGGTGATAAGATCTGTGGAATTCCTTTTAACATTAATTTGTCCTCCTGATATTTTTATTTATATTCATATTAGTATTATCAGACAGAAATTTATTTCCGTCAAGAATTTTAAAAAGAAAGCCGCCGCAGATGCGGCGGCCTCCCTGAGTCCTGTCTCTGTTACTATTTAATTTTCAAATACACTCTGGTATATATGGATTATTCATACAGACATGGAGCGATCTCATCACTTTCCATGTTGTCCTTTGTATACCATAAGCATCCTGTGTCAACATCTTCTACTTTTTCGCCCTTAGCTGCTTTTGCTGCTAATTCAACAGCTTTGTAGCCGATCTGTACAGGGTTCTGTGTGATAGAACCAGCGAAGATACCGTCTTTGATAGCCTGTAACTGGATCTTACCTGAGTCAAATCCTACGCCGACAGCTTTTCTGTCAGAATTTTCGCCAAGTACCTGTAAGCTCTCATTAGCTGTTATAGTATTCTTAGCTGCGAACTCATTAGAGCCGTAAACTGCGATCAGGTCTTTCTTGTTCAGAAGTGTGCTTGCTACTGTTACGCATGCTGCATCATCAACTGTTGCAGGGATGCCAACTTCGATAATAACTTTTGCGCCGTCAACTTTTTTGTTGTATTTGTCATGTCCTTCTACAGATGCCTTGTCTTCTCCGATCAGAGTAACCATTTTGTCAATGAAGCCAGCTGTACGGTCACCGATAGACTGGGATGTAGCATCCTGGGATACAACACCGATCCTTACTGTATCTGCAGGGTCTGTTACCTGGTCTTTGATCAGTTCATACATATGGTCTGCTGCCAGTTCTCCTGCTGCATAGTTGTCTGTAGCTGCATTTGCAACAACAACTTTTGATCCAGGAACACCTGAGTCAAATCCTACAACGGGGATGTCTGTGGATTCCAGAGCGCCTTCAACAGAAGCCGGATCAAGTGCTGCAAGACAGATTGCACTCGGTTTCTTGTTGATAGCATTATTCAGCTGCTCAACCTGCTCTGCAACTGCACTTTCATTCTGCGGTCCAACAAAGTTTGTGCCAGCCAGTCCTAAATCTTCTGCTGCTCTCTCTGTACCTAATTTAACAGCTTTCCAGAAGTCATGCTGGAAACCTTTTGCTACGATCTCTATAGTAACATCACTGTAATCTCCAGCTGCTCCGGCTGCTTCTGTTTCTTTAGCATCGTCTTTCTTAGCTTCTGTAGCTGCTTCTGTCTCTTCTTTAGCTTCAGTTTTAGCTTCTGTAGCTGCCTCTGTCTCTTCTTTAGCTTCAGTCTTAGCTTCTGTAGCTGCCTCTGTTTCTTCTTTGGCTTCAGTCTTAGCTTCTGTTTTAGCTTCTGTCTCTTTAGCTGCCTCTGTCTTAGCTTCTGTTGTCTTAGCTGCCTCTGTTGTCTTCTTGTCTGAATTTCCGCATCCTGCTATCATTGCTGCTGCCATGGATACACAGAGAATTGTGCTGATTACTTTACGTTTCATTTTTAATTCCTCCCTTAAACTATTTTTAGTTTTCTATATAATCCCCGGCAGTCTCTGCTGCCGGAAGTATTATATCGTTTCAATTACTGTTTTCTTCTGTTTACCACGTCGGCAAATACTGCCACGATCAGTACAAATCCAGTGATGAACAGCTGCCAGTGAGGCTGAAGGCCTACAAATGGAAGTCCTGTCTTAAGTACTGACATGATAAATACACCGATCAGGGTACCTGCGATGGAACCAACACCTCCTGAAAGAGATGTTCCGCCGATAACAACACCTGCAATGGCATCCAGCTCAAATCCGTTTCCTGTTCCAGGCATCAGAGTTGAATATGTAGCCGCATATGAAATACCTGCGAGTGCAGCGAAAAATCCGCTTATCACAAATGCCAGAGTTTCCCATTTTACAACATTCACACCGGAGAGCCTGGTCGCTTCTTTATTACTTCCAAGAGCCAGGATATAACGTCCCGGACGTGTCTTGTTGAGAAGCACTGCCATTAAGATCGCCATAATTATCAGAAGAATAAATCCTGTGGGAATACCTGCTGTAGGAAGCCCCTCGCCTTTCAGCTTAAAGATATTCCTGAACCATCCGCCCACATCATTTGTCTGCGGGAATGTAACACTTGCTGTTCCTGTGACGATAGAGCCAAGTCCTCTTGTGATCATCATAGTACCCAGAGTTGCAATAAATGCCGGAAGCCCCATTATAGAAACCATAAGGCCGTTGGCAAGTCCGAACAGGCAGCCGATAAGCAGAGTAATGATCAGGCAAAGCGCCATAGGAAGCCCTGCTTTCATAAACAGTGTTCCGCCGATCAGAGAACAGCAGATACACAGTGTACCAATGGACAGGTCGATTCCGCCTGTGATAATAACAAAGGTAACACCTATTGCCATAAATCCGATATAATAAGATGAATCCAGTATGTTTACAAATGTGCTGTACTGGAAGAAATTACTTCCTGCAAAGCTGAAGAAGATAAACAACACTACTAATGCACCGATGGCTACCAGTTTCTGGGTGCCGATCGCATCAAAAATTCCTTTTTTACCTGTTTTTTCCATTTTATTAACCCTCCTGATTACTCTCTTAAAGTTGCCGCATGCATAATGCTTTCCTGAGTTGCCTCTGCGATCCCTATTTCACCTGTTTTCCTGCCCTCGCACATGACCACGATCCTGTCACTCATACGCAGGATCTCTGTCAGCTCGGAAGAGATCATTATAATGGATTTCCCCTGTTTGACAAGATCATTCATCAGTGAATAGATCTCACTCTTAGCGCCTACATCAATACCTCTTGTGGGCTCATCAAAAATCAGGATATCACAGTTCCTGGTCAGCCATTTTGCAATAACAACTTTCTGCTGGTTACCACCGGAAAGGTTTTTCACTTTCTGTTCAATTGAAGGCGTCTTTGTCTTCAGCGCATCCACATATTTTTTAGTGATTTCTTTTTCTTTCTTATTGTTAACAAATATACCGTTCGTAAAATTCTCCAGAGATGCCATGGTAGTATTCTCTGCAACAGTCTTGTCAACAACCACGCCGTACCGTTTTCTGTCTTCTGACAAATAACCGATACCTGCCTGTACCGCATCCTGAGGAGATTTAATATTTACCTTCTTGCCATTGACATAGATTTCCCCGCTGTCTTTTTTATCAGCGCCAAACAATGCCCTGGCGGTCTCTGTCCTGCCGGCTCCCATCAGCCCGGAAAATCCCAGGATCTCTCCCTTATGCAGTTCAAAGCTTACATCCCTGACCATCTTTCCGGCATTGAGATGTTCAACCTTTAATACTACAGGGGCATTCTTAGGTACATTGCTCTCTGTCTTTGGATCTTCATAAATGACACGGCCAACCATCATATTAATAATATCATCTTTAGTCGTATCTTTTGTGACAACTGTTCCCACATATTCACCGTCACGCATTACTGTAACGCGGTCCGTGATCCTCTTTATTTCATCCATCCTGTGAGAGATATAGATAATACCTATATTCTTCTTTCTCAGGTCCTCAATGATCTTAAATAATTCGGTGATCTCTGCATCTGTCAGGGCCGCTGTGGGCTCATCAAATACAATTACCTTGGCATCAGTTGAGATAGCCTTGGCAATCTCACACATCTGCTGGCGTCCGACTGTCAGCCGTCCCATTGTCTCTTTCGGATCAATATCAATATTTAACAGTTTAAAAAGCTTCGCAGCTTCTTCGTTCATCTTCCTGTCATTGATCATTTTTCCGTTCATACTCTCGCGGCCAATAAATATGTTCTGTGCAACTGTCAGATGGTTCATCATATTCAGTTCCTGATGCACGATTACTATTCCGGCCGTCTGGGCTTCTTTAGGGGTCTTAAACTCTACTTCTTTTCCTTCGAAAGTAATAGTGCCCTTGTCCTTTGCATAGATTCCGGTCAGCACCTTCATCAATGTGGATTTACCTGCACCATTTTCTCCCATCAGGGCATGTACCTCGCCTTTTCTCAGCTCCAGGTTTACTTCCTTCAAGGCATGTACACCAGGAAAAGACTTGTCAATACCCTTCATTGTTAAAATTACGTCGCCCACCTTTTCACCTTCCATTCCCTATCGATTTTCACATATATCACATCAGCTTATGAATATTTTATGACCAAATTGTTAATAAATCAATGGAATATATTCTGAGAAAGGGTAAAAATTTTACTCACCAGTAAAATTTTTACCCTTTCGTCCATCACTTTGCCAGAAACGGAAACAGCAGTTTCTGGTTTTCTTCTGTATACATATTTCCTTTTGTAATTTCTTCCGAGCCTGAATCTACCGTGGGATCTACAGCTGTATTATAGATCACCTCGACTGATTTCTGGACAGCCAGATATCCCATATTAAATGGCTTCTGCACCACGATCCCTTTAAATATGCCGGCTTCCAGAAGCTGTATCTCTTCCAGAGAGCTGTCAAAGCCTACCATGACGATCTCATCCTCCAGACCCATATCCTTTACCGCCCTGGCCGCGCCGACTGCTGAATATTCATTCAGCCCCGCTATTGCATTTATTTCAGGATGCTCCTCCAGCAGCTGCTGAGTCACCTTGTATGCCTTGTCATAATCGGAATCACAGAAAACAGCGGGAAGAATACGGTCCTCATATCCCTCCAGCCCCTCCCGCAGCCCTTTTTCACGTTCCATAGCCGTAGAGGATTCCCTCACATGTGACACGATCCCTATGACCGGGTCCTCAGGAAGATATTTTCTGAGCAGCTCCCCCAACTTTTTCCCGGCTTCCGTATTATTTGTGCACACAAGTGTCTCTCCAAGCGGCTCTTCCATAGAAGAGTCAACCAGTATGAGATGTATTCCCGCTTTCACGATCTGTTTTGCGGCCTCGGTGGATTCCGTATAACTGCATGGGGACAGTATGATCGCATCCGGCCTCTCCTCAATTGACTGCCTGATGATCTCATTTTGTTTTTCTACATCACCCTCCGAGGACGGGCCTGCTATTTTGAGGTTAATATCATACTCCTTAGCGGCCGCCTGAGCCCCAAGCGCCAGTGACCCCCAGAAATCAGAATTATCCTGTACTTTCGGAATATATATAACATCCAGTTTGCCGCCTCTGCTCTGCCAGGACTTAGCAGCAAAAGCCAGGACTACGATGAGCAGTCCCCCCAGAGCAGCTGCAATTATAATATAAAATTTAGAATTCTTATACTTTCCCATCTTTCGGCTGCCTCTCTTCTTCAGGTATACTGACAAACACTGTAGTCCCTACCCCCCTGACAGATTTATACTTCAGGCCGGATTCCTGACCATAGTAAAGCTGAAGCCTGTGGTGCACATTATAGACCCCCACATGATTTGATTTATGGTTTGGCACCTTCTGGTCCAGGATATGTTCTACCGCCTCCTGCTCCATGCCTGCGCCGTTGTCGCTGATGATAAGAACTATTTTTCCGTCAGACCTGCCCCCCATAATGGAGATCATCCCTTTTCCATCTATGTATTTTATTCCGTGATAGATAGAATTTTCTACCAGAGGCTGTATGACCAGCTTTACTATGTGGCACTTGAGGATGTCCTCATCCACATCGATCACAAACTCCAGCTGATCTCTGTATCTCATTTTCTGTATCGTAAGATAGCTTCTTGTATATTCAATCTCCTGGGCTATAGTCACCACCTCGTCTTCATTGCTTATACTCTGCCTGAACAGCTTGGCCAGAGATGAGGTCATCAGAACCACCTCTTCATTTTTACCGCTCTCTGCCATCCATATGATAGAATCCAGCGTATTATAGAGGAAGTGCGGATTTATCTGGGACTGGAGAGCCCTCAGCTCATTTTTACGCTTCTCTCTCTGCTCCTGGATATTTTCATCCATAAGCTGCTGAATCTTCTCAGTCATGATATTAAATGAATTGCCAAGGCTGGAGATCTCATTATTCCCCCTGGCAGTCACCGCCTGATTATCAAACTTGCCTTTCTGGACCTGGATCATGGCTCCTTCCAGTTCCCGGATGGGCTTTGTGATCGCCCTGGAAATAAACATTGACAGGACAATAGCCAGAAGACTCAGCAGAAGCGCCGTCAATCCATACAGGGTCTTTGTCCCCTCCCGGTCCTTCATCAGCTCATCTAAATATGCCACTCCCACGACCTTCCATCCTGTCTCTCTGGAGCTACATACCGTGTACAGTTTGCTGTTGTTTCCTTCATCAGTAATAAAGCTTCCGTTTTCCTGCTCCAGGACCTTCCCGTTCCACTCCGTCTTGAGCCCGCTGTAGATCAGCTGCTGCTGAGGATGATAAATATAACTCCCGTCTTCACTCAGAATAAATAAGTATCCCCTGTCCCCCAGGCTTACCCTTTCACAAAGGCCGCTTATAGAACTATAATTCAGGTCTATGAAAAAGATTCCTTCCTTCTCCTGTGTTTTTGGATTTAACAGCGCCCTGCTCAGAGTAACCACCCAGGTATAGGCGCCTGAGATGGCATTCTGTACATGAGAGGACGACACCACTGAAGAACCGTTTGCCTTCATGGTATCCTTGTACCAGTCCATATCTTTTATATCTGCATTGGGATTCAGGGCAGATTTCCCCCTGTTCAGATACATTTTTCCATTATCCGCCAGTACGGCGATATTGCAGATATCTGTCCTCGTATCAATCAGGGTCTTAAACTGCTGCCCTACCTTATCCTTCATTTCCTCCTGATTCTCATCGTCCCCGAAAAGATACTGGGACACATCAGGATTCCCCACTACCATCATGGAAATAGTCTCCATGTAGCCAATGTAAGAATCCAGGTCAGCATTTATCTGTTCAATAAGCTGCATTGTATATTCCTCAGAATTGCGCAGTACTGTCTTCTCTGTATAATTCAGGGATATCAGCAAAAATACCGCCAGCGCCAGTGTGATTACTATCAGAAACGGAAGCAGGATCGCATCCTGGATACTTTTAAAATGCCAGATAATATTCTGGACTCTCTTCTTAAAATGCTGCTTCATTTGTCACCTGACCCTTTTTGCATATTCCGTGGGAGTCATCCCTGTCATCTTTTTAAACGTACTGCTGAAGTAATGGGGATCGCTGTATCCCACCTCATCCGCAATCTCATAAGCCTTTTTGGCAGTATTCTCCAAAAGCAGCTTGGCACGTTCAATCCTTTTTTTAGTAAGCGCTTCAATAAAAGTCTCACCTGTATATGCCTTGAATATAGAACTGAAATAGCTGGTGCTCATTGCCAGGTAAGAACAGACTGTATTCAGGGACACGTCAGCGTCCCCATAATTTTTATCTATGTAGTCCAGCGCCAGGATAGCCTGCTTTTTACAGTAGCTGTCTTTCTGGTCCTTCATATTTCTGGCTATATCCACACAAAACAAAACCAGGTCCTCTGCGATATCTGAAAGCTGCTCCTTATTGTATATGGTATTGAGCAGTTCTCTTTCCTCAGTAAATATCATAGACTCATTTATGGAAGTGGTGTCCAGGGAATTCATGATTGACAGGATCGCATTCTGCACGTAGAAGATACTCCTGTTCCTGGATACGTAAGCATCCCTGACTGCCTGGATAAACTCCTGTATCTGGCGGCGTATCCCCTCTTCATTGCCTGTCTTGATTTCCAGCGCCACCTGACCTGCATATCTGGCTACGTCAACCCCCTGGCGTGCACTGCTCCCTCTTAAGTCGGCGGCATATATGATCTGATTTCCTCCCAGCAGAAACTTGTATTCCAGCGCTTTTTTCGTATCTGCGAAGGATTCATAAAGCTTTTCCAGTGAATCAACCGCCTGTCCCACAGCTATGGTGCACTCTATCTTGAGAAATTTCATTATGGCCTTCTGTATCTCCTCACATATCTGGAGCGCTCTCTTCTCCAGTCCCGCATCTCCGCTGAAAACAAGAATAGTCCTCTCCTCTATATCCTGGAACGTAACACCCTGCTCATAATGTGACAGGATCTCTTCTGATATATTATAGATAGCAAAATAACCCAGGTCCGGCTTTATATCCTTTTCCTGGCTGAGAAAAGAAGTAAAGTCATCTCCCAGGACAAGCGCCGTCATAAAACACTTTCCAGACAGATGTATATCGTAGTCCACCAGCTTCTCTTTGATATTGTCTATCTGGATATTTCCTGCGAGAAGGCTGTTCAGGAATCTGCCCCGCAGCAGGGG
Organism: Murimonas intestini; assembly: GCA_003148945.1. Taxonomy (GTDB): domain Bacteria; phylum Bacillota; class Clostridia; order Lachnospirales; family Lachnospiraceae; genus Murimonas; species Murimonas intestini. The sequence continues at coordinate 22,486 of QGGY01000012.1, forward strand.
AAGATTACTTATGTACGCACCTTTTATCTTTTTCATATTCTGATTCTGAAGACGCTCTCCATCCAGCTTTTCACGCACCTTCTTCAGTGTCTCTGACAGCTCCACTGCTGTTATAGGCTTCAATATATATTCAACCACCTGATATTTTACGGCATTTTTAGCATATTCAAATTCATCATACCCACTTATGATGACCACCTTTGTGTCACGGTAATTCTCATAGACGAACTTTGTCAGATCCATGCCATCCACATACGGCATGCATATATCCGTAAGAAGAAGATCCGGAGGATTTTCCTTTATCTTCTCAATCGCTTCTTTTCCGTTCTTGCAGGCTCCCACCAGTTCATATCCCAGTTCATTCCACTTCGTGTTTTCACTGATCGCCTCCCTGATCAGAGCCTCATCGTCCACCAGCAATACTTTGTACATTTATCCCACCGCTTTCTATATTATGATGTTGGGCTGTGAATAGTAACACCTCTATAACTCACAAGTTTATTTTATCCTATACCTGCAGCAAATACAACAGGAAGCTTATCTCCTGAACTGTTCCTTCATCTCACATATCTCTTTTTTAGGAAATATAGCCTTTAGTATCTCTACTACCAGAAATAGCATGACCGGCCCCAATATGACCCCTGCAACGCCAAAAATGCAGATTCCTGCATATACAACGATGGCGATCACTATGGGATATACCCCCAGCTTGTCTCCCAGAAGCACAGGCTCCAGATATTCCCTGACACCATTTGTAATAAGAAAAAGCGTGGCGTAAGAGGCCGCATAGAAAAAATCTCCTCTGATCAGACAGATGACTGCCCAGGGGAGCAGGATAGTTCCTGTGCCGATAAAAGGAAGCGCATCCAGAAGCCCGATCACAATCCCCACCAGCAGGGCATAGGGATTCCCCAGCAGCCACAGTCCAAGGACACAGAGCACAGTGACTATGAGGATAATGCTCAGCTGGGCTTTCAGGTAAGCCCCTCCGATATTCCAGAGCCTGTCCATTATATCCAGGAATTTCCTGTACGGGCTGTATTTCAGGAGCCTGTCATTTATCTCATCATAATCCCGGATCAGCAGTGTGACAGCAACAAAGATCACAAAAAAGGTGGCTATCCCTTTTAAAATTCCCGCAGCATACTTGATGGAACTGTTGAAGAGGCCTGGAAGGATATACACTTGCACCCTGTCTTCCATATATTCTATATTCTGGTAGATAAACTGTCTAATATCCTCCCCATTTATGCCAAAGGTGCCCTCCAGAGCCTGGCAGCATCCGTCCACCATGCCTCCGAAGCTGCGCCTGTATCCGTCCAGGTTCATGACCACATTCCTGATCTGGATAATGAGCTGGTCACACAGGATCCAGCACCCAAACGCCAGGGCCCCGGTAACCAGAAGCAGCAGAAATACTGTTGACCATTCTTTCTTTATCTTCATCCTGTCCTGAATCTTTCTTGTGAGAGGATTTACAAGGCGGACAAAAAGATATGCAGCAAAAAAGGGAGCTACGTAGGCAAGCAGATATCTCAGCCCGATATATACAGCCGCCGTAATCCCTATCACTCCTAATAACTTCTTATATTTATCCGCCATGCGCATACCTCCCGGATCTACTCAATTCTTTGAGTTAGTATGCGCAGTTCTCCTGTTTTCATGCCATGGTCCGTCTGTTTATCAAATCTCAGAAAAAATACTGCCCTTTGGCCTGCATGAAAATTCCATCGTTTTCCCTGTTCCGGGATGTTTAAATGACAGCTTATACGCACAGAGCGCCAGAATGCCCGGTGCTGCTGTCCCGGCTCCATATTTCTGGTCTCCATAAAGGGGCATGCCTGCATTTGCCATCTGGACACGTATCTGATGGTGCCGGCCTGTAAAAAGCCTGATCTCCACAAGCGCAAGATTATTCTTCTTATTTAATATGCGGTATGAAAGCCTGGCCTTTTTTGCATCCTTTGTCCCCTCCTTCACCACCCTGGAGGAATTTGTTTTCCCGTCTTTCAGAAGATAATCCGTAAGCTCACCCTCTGTACGCGGCGCCTCACCGCAGACTACTGCCAGATAATATTTCTTCATCCCGTCACCTGCAGCCTGTGCGCTTAATGAAGCCGCAGCCTCCTTTGTCTTTGCAAACACCAGCAGTCCCTGCACCGGCTGGTCCAGCCTGTGCACCACCCCGATATATGGTTCACCGCTGATATTCTCTGACGTACTTCTGTAATTTTTCAGGATGCTTACCATATCCTTTGTCCCAATCCTGGCACTCTGTACCGGGACGCCCGCCTCTTTCTCACATACTATTATATCACTGTCTTCATAAACTATCACAGGTCCCATTGTAAGCTCCTTTTAGGTTACTTTTTATTTAAAGATTTTAAACTACTTCAGTATAAATTACAATAGATTAGCCAAGTTTTTTCCGGTTATACTTAATTTATATTTGACTTTGCCCTGCAAAACAATTATCATGAAAACAATACTGTGTATACAAAGGAGGATTATGTAAAAATGACATATGTGCTGCTGCTCGCCGGGTTTATTCTTTTGATCAAGGGGGCTGATTTTTTTGTGGATGGCAGCTCCAGTGTGGCCCGTATCCTCAGGATCCCTTCTGTCATCATCGGGCTGACGATCGTTGCCTTCGGCACAAGCATGCCTGAAGCATCCGTAAGCGTTACTGCTGCTCTCAAAGGGGCTAATGAACTGGCGCTCAGCAATGTTATAGGTTCCAATATTTTTAATCTGCTCGTGGTGACAGGCGTCTGTGCTGTTATACGTCCTATGGCAGTCACTCAGTCTGTTATGAAAAAAGAATTTCCTTTTTCCATATTGATTACAGTCGCCCTGCTTCTGATGTGCATGGACCAGGTCTTCTTCGGAGCAGATTCAGCCGTCATCTCTAAGCTCAATGGTTTAGTGCTTCTGCTGCTCTTTATTGTTTTTCTGGCATCCACTATCCGTGACTCACTGAAAAGCCGGCGCGAATCTGCAGAGGATGACTCTCCTAAGACTATGAGCCCTCTTGCCAGCATACTCTACATCCTTGCCGGACTGGCAGGTATTGTACTGGGAGGAAACCTTGTAGTGGACAGCGCCAGTGAGATAGCCAGGTCCTTTGGCCTGAGCCAGACTTTTATAGGGCTGACGATCGTTGCCCTGGGAACTTCACTCCCTGAACTGGTGACCTCCATCGTTGCCGCCCATAAAGGCGAAAACGACATTGCACTTGGCAATGTCGTCGGTTCTAATATTTTCAATATCCTTTTGATCCTGGGGGCATCATCAGCCCTCAACCCTGTGCTTGTCAGCCAGGATTCCGTATGGGACATTTTGATCCTGATAGCATCCAGCATCCTGGTCTATGTCTTCTGCCTGACAAAAAAGACGCTGAACAGGGTGGAAGGCTTCATAATGCTACTCGCATATGCAGGTTTCTTTGCTTTTATAACCCTGCGCTAGACATACTGTCTGCCGGATCAGTCCTTTGGCACGGCCCTGCGGATGATCAGCCAGCTGGCCGCCCCAAGGATGCAGGAGAGCACTGTAAATGTGGCAGCTGCCGGATACGGTATTCCCTTCCCCAGCCCCAGTATGGTGACCAGGGTATGGATCAGCCATCTTACAAATGCAGTTTCCCAGAAGATTTCCAGAAGCAGGGGAACCAGCACAAAGGCTGTCACTGGCAGGGCTATGGCCAGGGCTGTACGCCCTCCCTTTCCCAGCCTGTAGATCAGGCCGCTGAGCACTGTTCCCAGCATATAAGAACATATATATACCGCAGCGCCTACAGCCGCAAACGCTATGAAAGACCATACAGCATTGTGTTTATCTGCAAATTCTGGGTATATCTGGATCCAGACAGACTCAGTGCTTTTTGTTACCCCTGCCAGGTCAGAGATAATCCTTGACAGGAAAATAAACAGTCTGTCAGCTATGGAGAGTATCAGGGCAAACATCAGGCCTGTGCCTGCCTTGCTTATAAATATGGTTTTCCTGCTCACACCATTCTGCATCAACATCTGGAAATTTTCCCTGAAGTCCCCCGCAGCTATGATAAATACTGTCACTATCAGGATTATTTCCGCCCCGTTCAGCGTCATATTTGTTTTAAAATTATTTTTAGACGCCAGCTGGACCACTATGGCAATAATATTGATCAGCATCATTACACCATATACGGAAAACACAGTTGTTAAAAAATCTCTTATTTCAAATTTAAAAGCCGCCTTTAATTTCATCTTTTCCTCCCCCTGCTATTCATTTGTCAGCTGGATAAATAATTTCTGAAGATCCATCCCTGTCAGCTCCAGCCCTTCCGGCATGCTGCCGCGGTCCGGCCTGCCCAGCAGATACGCCGTCTTAAGCCCGCCCAGGGAATCAGTGCCGATCACATCCCTGCCTTTTATATAGCTGTCTACACGGCCGGCATTCCCGGATACCGTATAACCTTTTCCAAGGAGCTCATCCCTGGATTCATTATAGATGATCTTTCCCCGCTTAATGATAACAATCTCCTCAATAACATTTGAAACTTCTTCTATCAGATGGGTAGAGATCACCGCTGTAAAAGGGTCTTCCCCGTATTTTGTGAGCAGGTGCTTATAGAACAGCTCCCTGTGGTTGGCATCCAGCCCCAGGACAGGCTCATCAAAAAACACATAGGGAACATTCACACAGAGGGCCAGGATAACCTTGAATATAGTCTCATAGCCTGTCGAGAGGGAATCCACCTTCTTTTTATCAGACAATCCGAATTCCTCCGCCAGGCTGCGTGCCTTTTCCACGTCAAAATCCGGATAAAATTCCTGTGTCCACTTAAATGCCTCTTTGATTTTCATTTTTTCAGGGTACAGCGTCTTTTCACTGATCAGGAATATCTGTCCCTGAGCCATGTCATTCTCTCTCACCGGCTGCCCATCCAGCAGCACTTCCCCCTCATCAGGAAATAACCTGTTGCTGATAATATTGAGCATGGTGGATTTCCCGGCTCCGTTTCTTCCAAGCAGTCCATATATCTTATTTTCCTCAAAGTTTAGTGTCACATTGTCAAGCGCCGTCACATCCTTAAAACGCTTGCTTACTCCTCTCAGTTCAATCCCGCTCATCTTTCATACCCCCTCGCCACCATGGCAATGATCTCGTCCCCTGAGATTCCAAGTTTTTTTGCTTCTTCAATCAGGCTCCTGACATAGCTGTCATAGAACTCTTCTTTTCTCTTTTCTTTCAGCTTCATAACCGCTCCTTCTGTCACAAACATCCCTACTCCTCTCTTCTTATACAGCACACCTGCATCCACCAGCAGGTTTATTCCTTTTAATGCTGTGGCCGGATTTATTTTGTATGTCACGGAAAATTCAGTGATCGATGGTATCTGTTCCTCTTCTTCAAAAGCGCCTGTCAGGATCGCATCTTCGATCCCCAGCGCTATCTGCTGGAAGATAGGCCGCTCGTCCTCAAAATCAATTTTCACATGCCCCCTCCTCTCTACTACTGTTTTATATTTTTTAATCCCTACTTGTTATCTAGTTAGTTGCTTGAGTAATTAACTAATTAAATAATAGTCCATCTCAACACTTTTGTCAAGCAGAATATTTAAAGGAGCTGCACACCATAGTGTGACAGCTCCTGACACATGTATATCCCGGTTTTCCATTATCCAGTTTAGAGCGGCTTACTCATAATCTGCCTCCCGGCAGTACTGCTGAGTCAATACAGAAGCTCCCAGGATTTGCTCTTTCCTTATTAGTTCAAAAAATGCTTCCGAACCCATGGGCCTGGCAAAGTAATACCCCTGCCCATATTCACAATGATACTGATGCAGCAGATCCAGCTGCTCCACAGTCTCAATTCCTTCCGCTAAAGAGCGTGTCTTCGGAAGTTCATGGCATATCTGCATGGTATTTTTCATAACAATACGGCTCTTCACATCGCTGCTCAATTTATCCACCAGGGATTTATCAAATTTAATCTCGTTAAAATCAAGTGTGGTCAAGATAGACAGATTAGAGTACTTAGATCCAAAATCATCCAGTGAAACAGAAAAACCCTCCCCAATGAGCTGCTCCATCAGTTCCAGCAATTGATGCGGTTCCAATTTGCTGATATTCTCTGTTACCTCTATGGTAATATTCTCAGCAGGGACTCCATATTCCTGGCAGATCTGTTTGATTTTCATTACAATATCGGAAGCCATCAGAGTCACACGTGAGAAATTTGAGGAAATATGGGTCTCGATGCCCTGCCTTTTCCACTTCTGCAGATCAGCACAGACAGTCTGAAGTACATACAGATCCAGATGACGGATCACTCGTTCTCTCTCATATTGGGGAATAAAATGATCCGGCAGTACCAGGTTTCCCCGTTTGTTCCATTTTCGCACCAGAGCTTCAGCGCCTATGATCCGTCCTGTTTTAAGACATATCTGGGGCTGATAGTAGACCTCAAAGCGGCGGTCTGCAATATCCTCCAGAAGCTCGGTGGCGATGCCGGCCCGCGCCCTTCTGTCACCCTGCAGAACTGCATGATAATACCGCTGCTTTTCTGCATACATTAAATCATCAGCTTTCAGTATCTCTTCATCAGCAGATATATTTCCTTCTTTCCAGGTGTGCCCAATTGATACGTCATACTCTTTATTCTTATTAAAATCCCGGACCAGTTTTTCCGTGAGTGCCCGGAATTCCTGTTCTTCTATATCCACACAGAGTACTGTAAACTCATCTCCGCCCACCCTGTATGCTTCAGGTCCAACGCGCAGCTTCAGGGTATCCGCCACCTTTTTGATCACCCTGTCCCCATATTCATGACCATTACTGTCGTTGATTTTCTTCATCCCGTTAATGTCAATATAGATAACACCAAGGGACTGCAGTGTTTGACCTGACAGCTTGTCCAGCATCTTTATGTAACTGTTCCTGTTCTGCAGGCCGGTGAGGAAGTCTGTATAGCTGGACAGCTCCAGATCCCGTATAAGCCTGCGCCGCTCCATCTCCTCCAGCACAAAGCTGCACACGCTGCGCAGCAGAGTCAGGTCATCCGTGCTTTCCCTTGGATTGTCTACGCCAAGGAACCCTATAATCTTCCCATTTTTTCTAAGCGGAGCGACGGCAAGGCTTTCAATCCCCTGATCCTTTAAGATACGGTACTCAGGTGTATCTATTTCCAGGTCTTTATCCAGCGAAGTAATAAAAAACTCTCCGTCAAGCTCAAATTTATAATTCCACTCTCTGACGTATTCTATTGGAATTTCCTGCAGGACCTTCATTTGATGCAGGATATCAGGAGCGCACCACTCAAATGTATTTTTGATATAATTTTTTTCATATTCAAAGATATATGCACGGTCCGCAGTGTAGAAATGGCCGATGATCTCCAAAAAGCGGTCCACCGCCGCATTAACATCTGCTTCACTGGAAAGCGTCTGAATGCAGTCCACCAATGTCTCTTCCACTGTAAGGCGGCTTGAAACACGGTCGAACCTTACTTTCTGGTCTGTGATATCCCGTGCTATCTCAAGCCTGCAGCTTTTTCCCTCAAACGTGACTAAGATGTCTGTAATATCAAACCATGTCTGAAGCTTTTCGTTATAATGCTGCCAATGATACGGCTTGTCCGGTATCAATTTACTGTTTGTACAGAATGGGCAGACCGTGTCCATGCCCTGAATCAGCTGGTAGCATTTTCTTCCGTAAGTCTCCTGCACATCCTTGAATCCGTAAAGGGTGGCTGCTGGTTGAGTCATATATATTATTTCATTGGTATCCGTATCTGTAGCATACGCCACCAAATTTTGCAGGTTAATAATAGATTGTTCAAAAAAAGCTTCTCTCACAGTATACCTCCCAAATAATCAAACCTCTGCATCTCTCCAATGTACGGATTCAGGTGCTAACATTCTGCAGAAGCCAAATACTTTTCAATTTCCAGGGCAAGAGTATCAAAACTCAATGGCTTTGCCATATGTCCGTTCATTCCAACAGCTTCTGCATTACGTATATCCTCAACAAAAGCATCAGCCGTCATTGCGATGATGGGGACTGTCCGGGCATCTGTACGGTCAAGCGCACGGATCGCACTGGCAGCCTCATAGCCATTCATCACCGGCATCTGTATATCCATTAATATCAGTGAATAGTAGCCGGGAGAGCTCTCCTGAAAGAGCCTCAGCGCTTCCCTGCCATTTACCGCCGCCTCCAGCCTGGCTCCAAAACCTCCCAGCAGCTCCATGGCAATTTCCCTGTTCAGTTCATTATCCTCTGCAAGCAGGATTGTTTTATCATGGAAATCGTATGCCGCTGTTTCATGGCTTGATATTTCTGCACCATTAATGTACTTCTGCATACAATTCTGAAATGTGGATTGGAAAAAGGGCTTTTCTATATATCCGTCAATACCTGCAGTCATCCCGTCCTTGATTTCGCTCCAGTCATAGGCTGATACAATCAGCAGCGGCAGCGCCCCCGCGTATTCCCTCCGGATTTGTTCTAATGCCCCCAACTCTTCCCGCCGGAGTATTTCCCAGTCTATGATTACCATCTGATACTTCTCGCCTGCCTGCCGCCTGCCACAGATATGTGCCGCTGCCTCACCAACGTTTTTTGCACAGTCCGCCTCAGCTCCGAGACTGCTCAGAGCTTCCTGCGCGTCCTTCAGGACAACCGGGTCTGAGTCAACCAGCAAAATTCTTTCTTTGTCACCAATATGCTCTGTTGGAATATCCAAGATATTGCTGTACTGCATGGGCAGTGTCACACAAAAGGTGGATCCATGCCCCGGCAGGCTGTCCAGTCTGATATCTCCGCCCATCAGCTCAGTGAGCCGCTTCACTATGGCAAGGCCAAGGCCGCTGCCTTCAATCCTGTCTGTACGGCTGTCACTTTCCCGGGCAAATGTCTCAAAAATATGTTCCTGAAAGTCCTCCTTTATGCCAGGACCCGTATCTGAGATTGTAAAGGAAAGGGCAGAGTTCCCCGGCAGCTGCTCCACTTCAAAAATGATCTCTCCGTATTCCGGTGTGAATTTTGATGCATTTGACAGCAGGTTCAATAAAATCTGACGCAGCCGCAGCTCATCGCTGTAAAAATGCTCCTGCCTTACATTCAGCAGATGAACCTTGAACGTCTGCTGCTTAGTACGGATATTTGGCAGGGTAATCATGATGATCTCCCTGATTAATTCCGGCAGTGAAAGAGAAGCCATATGAATAGAGACCTTGCCGCTTTCAATTTGTGACATATCCAGCACGTCATTGATCAGTCCCAGAAGGTGGTGGCTGGAAAGGCGTATTTTATCCAGGCAGTCCTTCACACGTTCTGGTTCCCGAAGGTGGGCATCGGCAATCTCCGTCATGCCGGCAATGGCATTCATGGGTGTCCGGATATCATGGCTCATCCGGGAGAGGAAATCCGACTTGGCTGCATTTGCCAGTTTAGCGGCCTTTAGAGCCGTATTGAGCATTTCCGTGCGCTCTTCCAGCTGATGCTGGAGCTTTCTCAGTTCAGTAATATCTGTAATATCTATATAAACCACCAGGTAAACAGGGTCATCCGCAACAGAATCAATACAGGTGCCGTGAAGCTGAAGCCAGCAGTCCCTGCCATATTTATCCCTGACCCGGATAGATTCATCCAGCTCCAGAGCTTCTCTATTCCGCAGTTTAGGCAGCCTGTCCTCAATGATATGACGGCTCTCAGGCTGTAAGACCCCCATGAAATCAGCTGCCGCCAGATTGTCCAGGTCCACATCAAAGAAATCCTTTATGCGGCTGCTTGCATCAATGATCACAATCCTGTCTGGCAGGATCCTGTATTTTACGATAAAACCAGGTACATGCTCATAAGCAACACTTTTATCCTGCTGAGCCTGCAGCAGTTCTGTGACGTCAATCATAGTAGTATAAGCCAGCTGTTTTCCGTCCTGATATTCATTTGTAAAGAAATCCACCAGTTTCACCCACCGGGAGGACCCGCCCGGAAGCTTCATGGGAAGATAAGCCTCAAAGCTGTCCTCCCCCGCTGCGTACATGTTATCTATTTTATTGCAGAGAATATCCCAGGACTCCGGATTGTCCGTGAAATACTCGTCACAATGATTATGAAACCGGGCCTCATATTCGGATTTCGTATACCCAATGAGCTGATAATAAAAATCATTGGCCCAGACAACTGAGAAATGCTCGTCCACCTTGTGCTTGCTGACGCTGACCTTCATTGCCTGCATCATCATTTCCAGCTCATTCTTGGTCTGCACAAGCTCTGTCACATCTGTCATAACGGTGTAGGAGGTGCGGTAGCCATCAACATACCGGTCTGTAAAAAAGCTGACAAGTTTTACCCAATAGCTGGAACCGTCCTCATATTTCATGGGGACGATCAATTCATATTTATCCTCCCCCTTTTCCAGGACGGATTCGACTTTTTTTGTAAGCAGCTCCCAGCCTTCCGGGTTATTACCATAGTACTCATCCGCATGGTTGTGGAACAAAGCCTCATACTTAGGCTTTGGATAACCAATCAGTTTGTAATAAAATTCATTGGCCCAGATGCAGGTATAGTGCTCATCCACCAGATGAGAACTGACACTGACATTGAGGGCGCTCATAAGCATTTCCTGCTCACGTGTCATCGTCTCATAGTTTTGCTGCGCGCGCAGCTGCTCCCTCTGTGCCTGCATCATATCTGTCACATCGATCATAGTAGTGTAGGCCACCCGGTACCCGTACATGTATTCATCAGTAAAGACAGCCTGCAGTTTGACCCAGAATGGGGAGCCGTCCGGATAGACCATGGGCAGATAAACGGAGTATCCCTTTTCTCCGCCCTCCAGGCTGGCCTTTATCTTTTCAGTAAGCAGCTTCCAGCCCTCCGGATTCGTTTCAAAATACCTGTCACATTGGTTTTGAAAACGGGCCTCATACTCGGACTTGGTATAACCGATCAGTTCGTAATAGTAGTTGTTGGCCCAGATGCATGTGAGATGTTCATCCATAAGATGTTTACTAACACTTGCACCTAATACCCCCATCAGCATGCTGTATTCGTTATTGAGCTGCTCATAGCTTAAATTGATTTCCACCAGTCTCTCCTCCATCGTATCGTTTACTGCAGATTGATGATATTGTAACAATAAAAATCATCCTAAATTTATTAGCTCTCGAAACTGTTCTAATTCAAATTTATTGTGCTCATTTAATATTTTTTATTATAAGCTATGTTTATAAATAAATCAATAAAATAGTACCCATAATGGTGTGAAGATGATAGAATATAATTATCTTTTTTATAAGTAATGGAATATGGTGAAAGATCTATGAGGACAGGAATTATTGTATGTGGTTTAAACGGCGCCGGTAAGAGCACTCTCGGAAAATGCCTTGCGGAAAAATTGAATTTCTATTTTTTAGATAATGAAGATCTGTATTTTTCCAGGACAGATCTTTCTTATGCCTACTCATCTCCACGCACACATGAAGAAGCTGAAAAGCTTTTTTTGAGTGAAATTTCTTTTCATGAAAATTTTGTTTTTGCTTCCGTGAAAGGAGACTTCAAAGCTTCGGTCTATAATTTCTTTCAGTATGCCGTATTGATCGAAGTTCCAAAAGATATTCGGATACAGCGAGTTAAAAATCGTTCTTTTCAGAAATTTGGTGACAGGATACTGCCGGGCGGTGATTTACATGAGCGGGAGGAAAGTTTTTTTCATTTTGTGAAATCCAGAGCAGAGAATACTGCTGAAGAATGGGTTCAATCCTTAAAATGCCCCCTCATACGGGTAGACGGAACAAAGCCCATTGAAGAAAATACAAGGCTCATTATAGAGCAGATACAAAACCAGATTTTTACTTGAAAGCTAGTCTGATCCACAGACCAGTCTGTATTGACAGAAAGGCGTTGAAATGTTTGTATTTTTACTTATTTGTTCATTATTAGTTCCTCTTTCTATGATTGTATTAGGAAAACAATGGGGGAAGAAACCTCCCGCAGATAGAAACGGAGTTTCAGGATACCGTACTGCCATGTCAAGGCTGAATCAGGATACATGGACTTATGCGCACAAATATTGGGGTAAAATGATTTTTTTGATTGGAATCGTACTGGCTGTGACTTCATTTGCATTTGTTGTGTATATTAAAGACCGTTCAAATTTTGAGACATTGATAGTTTATCTGGTATTTACACAAATAGGGATCATGGCGCTTACGATTATTCCAACAGAAATCAGACTGCATAAGGTTTTTACCAAAAAAGGGGATCGAAAAAATAAATGTCTTGGAGAGGATGAAAAACCTTGGATGAATTGAATTTATATAATATAGCTTACAAACACCTGTTTAACTGTATTCATTTTGGCTTGTACCCTACCGGTTCAAGTCTTCCTACTATACCTGAGCTATGCAGAACCTTTAATGTCTCAAGCGCCACGATTCACAGCGCTCTAAGGCTCCTGCAGGAAGAAAATTATGTGTCCCTGAGCCAGGGACGGAGTGCAATCGTAACTTATGACATCAATGAGGAGGAGTGCCGGGAGAAATACAGGATCTACAGCTATGCCACTAAAGACGCTTTGCTGGACTTGTGCAATACAATGCTGCTGATTTGGCCGGAGGCCATGCTGCAGGGTCTGAAGCTGTGCAGTGATAAGGATCTGAAAAAGCTGGACGAGATCTTTGAGCGCATGTCACCTTATAATGAGTATCCCTACTTCGAATTTTTCTTGCATATCCTGAAGTCCCTTGAAAACCCTCTGTTTCTCAACTTATATCAGAGTACAAATTTCTTTGGGCACTCCACGATCATGCATCTTGGGGATAATGCTTACATATATGGCTATATGACTTATTTAAAAAGGGAGGCCGCACAGATACTTTCTCTTCGCAGGGCATCTGATTATGTGCAGCTAAAGGATCTGCTGATCCGCCTTTACCAGAGACATATAGAAGGGGTACAGCGGTATCAGGATTCGCTGCTTCCGCCTGATCATCCAGTTGAACCTATCCCGTATGAATGGAATTATTTCTCGGAACGTCCTCTGGTCAATTTTAATCTGGCCATGAAACTGCTCCGGCAAATTTATTCTTCTTTTGGGAACCAGGAATATCTTCCATCATTTACTTCTCTGGCAAAACAGTATTCTGTGCCTTTAATAACGGTACGCCGCGCCATAAAAATCCTCAGCGACATTGGCATTGTAGAGACCATCCCCGGGAAAGGTACACGTGTGATGGTAGGTCTGGATAACCCGGCCCCGATCTCCAGCTTTACCACGCCCAATTTTAAAAAGGCTTTGCTGCAATATCTGCAGAGTGTACAGATAATTCTAGTAATTTGTAAAGATGTGGCCCTGTCTGTTTTTCCTGCGCTCGCCGATAGTTCCATTCAAAGCGCCATATCCTGGCTGCAGAATATCCTTATTTCCAAGGATTACTACATGACATTCGGCATCTGTTTTGGCCTGCTGAACGAGAAAGCACAGTCGCCGGCCTTAAAACAGATACTGGGCGGGCTGATGTACTTTCAGTATCTGGGTTACCCCTTGAATGATATGAAGCCTTATGCTTTTAGATTTGATTCCCGCTCAACAACAGCCCTGTTAAAAAGCCTCCAGGAAAAAGATGCAGAACTGTTTGCAGCAGAGCTGCAGCACCTGGCTCTTGAGGTATTTAAGGCCGGAAAAGAAAAACTTACCGCCGGAGGAATCCATGAGGCGGAAACAATTGCGCTGCCTGTGATTCTATGATCCTCTCTGGCTGGGAACAAAAGTGCGCTTTGCGCACCCCAGCAAGCCTGTATTTTGGACAGCGCAGCTTTTGTTCCCAGCGCGCAGCTTTTTCCTCTTCTTAAAAGAGCTCCTTCATCCTTCTGCAATAATATTGTACATTTTCCCATTTAGCTTCAGGAGGGATCCTGTGGTCCGGGCATGGTATAAAACCGCCCATCTCTATCATCGGCCTGAGCCTCTCAATTTCTTTGTCGATCTCTGCAGTGCCCAGGGCAAATATATTCTTATTCATCCCGCCTACGGCCCTGAGTCCTTTTCCGCAGCTTTCCCTCAAAGGTCCCAGTTCTCCCTTCCAGGTACCGTATTCCAGAGGAAACATGGTATTTACGCCATTCTCCAGCCAGATAGGCGCCAGGGAATCTATCACTCCGTCACAGTCCAGCGATACAATATCTATACCGTGCTCATTGAGCAGCTCTGTAATCCTCTTATAATGGTGTGCCACCTTTTCTTCAAATACAGAAGGAACCACAAGTGGTCCGCTCTTAAAGCAGATATCCTCCCAGAAATGTCCGAAATCAAATTTAAGCCCCTTATCCAGAACTGCTTTTGCTATCTTATACTCCAATTCCCCCACTGTATCTATGATCTCATCATAAAGCTCTTCATCATCCATATACAGAAAGCACACTGCCTCAAAGCCCATCCAGTCCCTGATCTGTCCGAAAAGGCTTCCGCAGTGAAGGCCTATGGGATCACTGCCGTGGAGCTGTCTCATCTTCTCATAATTTTCAAAATCGATCCTTTCAGGATCAAACTTCAGACGCCATTTAAAGTCTTCCTCCCATGTCTTCCTGTCCTTAAGCACATGGTCAAACTCGATGGGGATAGATTCTACCCCTTCCTTTTTCAGTATAATGACGCCGTTGGCATTTAAATACTTATAACCATCACCGCAGTGTTCCACAATCTTCTCCTCAAATCCCGGATAAAGACCGTAAGCCGGCGTAAAACATGTATACCAGTTAAAATCAAAGCCCAGCTTTTCCCCTATGCTCCTGTCATATTTATTTCCGTCACTCCAGCCCTCACATTCTTCCTCTGTGATATGTCCTTCCCTGTACCACTTATCAAGTGTCTCTTCCCAGAATCCAAAATGCACTACCGGCATCTTGTCATAAGGCTGATAATGTAAAATTGCTTTGACTCGTTCCGTATTATTCATATTTACCTCCTTGAGCGTATCCCGCTTGCCTTTCCCCATTTTATTGTATATACTTAATATTGCCGGATGAAATACCGGCTCCGCATATAAATATCATAACTCATATATACTGCTGTTTCATCCCAGAAAAGTGCCCAATAATAACAGAAAATTGCGGAGTATATGAATGAACATTACTGTTCACTCCGTGACCAGTAACACGCTTTGCGCGACGGTGACGTGTGAATAGTAACGAATGAACACACTATTATGCAGAAAGGAAGACCGGACAGCGGCTGCCTGCACGGTTATACCCATCATATGAAAGATTACCTGGAACGTAAATCCTGCAACTGGAGTGAGGATTCCACCACTCTTATCAACACCTGTCCCCTGCACATCAGGCAGGCTTTTCTGTTTATTCAGGAGGCCGGCTGTTTTATGACTTATCCTCCTTACTTTACAGAACGAGAGAACCTTGATAACTTTCTGTGTATCTACACACTGTCGGGACGCGGAAGGCTTATTTACAGAGGACAGGAATATGTCCTGGAAAAAGGGGATTTTTTCTTCATAAATTGTATGGAACGCCACCTCTACCAGTGCGACGGCCAAAAGTGGGACTTCCTCTGGTTCCACTTTAAGGGTGCAAACGCAGCGGGCTATTTTGAGGAAGCCACAAGAAGAAGTTTCCACGTTGTAAGATTTGAAGATACTGACGGGATAGAAGGCCGGATCCGGCAGATGTTCTCACTCCTCCGTGAGAAAGAAGCATTTTCAGATGTCCTGATATCCAGGATCATTACAGATATACTGACAGAGGTTATCATAAGGAATACTGAGACAGGCACTATACTCTCTCCCATGCCCCAGTTGATCCGTGACGTTATGAGGGCTATCGAAAAAAAATACAGGGATGAAATATCCCTGGATTTTCTTTCTGCATCATATAATATTAGTAAATACCATCTGTCCCGGGAATTCAAAAAATACACCGGGCAGAATATCCATGAATACCAGATCTCCCTGCGCCTGAATTATGCAAAAGAGCTGCTGAGGCGTTCCGACGAGACCGTGGAAGAGATCGCTTATTCCTGCGGCATGAATAATGTAAGCCACTTTATAAGCCTGTTCAAATCCCGTGAGCATAAGACTCCGCTTCAGTACAGGCGGGACTGGATGGGGGACCAGCAGCAGACAGGGCCGATTTAGATCTTAAACCTGTAACCTACCCCCCAGATCGTCTCAATATACTGGGGCTTTGCCGTATTCATTTCGATCTTTTCTCTTATTTTCTTGATATGCACGGTTACTGTCGCAATATCTCCTATAGATTCCATATCCCAGATCTTGCTGAACAGTTCCTCTTTTGTAAACACATGGTTGGGATTCTGGGCAAGGAATGTGAGCAGGTCAAATTCCTTTGTGGTAAATGTCTTCTCCTCACCGTTTACCCAGACTCTTCTGGCCGTCTTGTCAATCTTCAGCCCTCTTATCTCTATCACATCATTTTCCTGGACATTGCTGCTCACCAGCCTGTCATATCTGGAAAGATGTGCTTTTACGCGGGCTACAAGCTCACTTGGGGAGAAGGGCTTTGTCATGTAGTCGTCCGCTCCCAGACCCAGGCCCCTGATCTTATCGATATCATCCTTCTTGGCTGATACCATGATAATCGGCGTGTTCTTGTGATTTCTGATCTCCTTGCAGATCTCAAAGCCATCCATCTCCGGCAGCATCAGATCCAGTATAAAGAGGTCAAAGTCTTCAGAAAGTGCTCTTTTTAATCCCACATCACCTCTGTTCTCAATCTCCACCTCGAAACCGCTGAGCTCCAGATAATCCTTCTCCAGGTCTGCAATGCTCTCTTCATCTTCAATAATAAGAATCTTACTCATCAATAGGTACCTCCTGATATTTTCTAAGCACAAAATACATGATTGTTCCTGCGCCCAGTTTACTGCTTACCCAAATCTTACCTCCATGGTCCTCTATGATCTTCTTAACAATAGACAGCCCGATTCCGCTGCCGCCCTGAGAAGAATTCCTGGAGGCATCCGTGCGGTAAAAACGATCGAACACATTGGAAAGATCTTTCGTCGCAATTCCCTTTCCATTATCCTCGATCTCCACCTGAATGAAGTCGCCCACATCCTTTACCCGGATATTGATATAGCCTTTCGGCTTATCCATATATTTTACAGAATTACTTATAATATTATTAATTACCCTCTTCAGCTGCTCTGCATCTGCAATTACTATTGTATCCGCATCTGCATAATTAAAATAGGATAACTCAATATTTTTAGATTCAAGATCCAGTCCCACTTCCTCTATACAGTCATCAAAGTAATCCTTGATGTTGATTTTGTTAAATGTATACGGGATCCTGTTTGTATCTATCTTGGAGTAGAAGGTCAGCTCATTGATGAGCCTGTCCATGTCATTTGCCTTGTTGTAGATCGTCCTGATATACTTATCCATCTTCTCCGGGGTGTCTGCCACGCCGTCCATGATCCCTTCCACATATCCCTTTACAGCCGTGATCGGAGTCTTCAGGTCATGGGAAATATTGCTGATAAGCTCTTTATTCTCCCTGTCATACTGGACCTTTTCCTCAGCAGATTCCTTCAGCCGCCGCCTCATCTGCTCGAAGTCCCGGCACAGTCCGCTGATCTCATCATCTCCCTGGGCCTCCATGGTAAAGTCCAGATTTCCCTCTTTAATATTCTGGGTGGCCAGCTTCAGCTTCTTCAGGGGAGTGCTGATGCCATTATAGATCCACATAGTCAGAAATCCTGCTGTAAAGATCAGTATCACTATAATTGCAATGACCATATCCCTGACAAGGGATTTAATCTGGGGAAGAGTTGCACTTACGCTGGTGATAATAAATACGCTTCCCTCTGACCCGTCCGTAAAATCCACATCCATCTGCTTTACAAATGCCTGTACGTCCTTGCCGATATACACGCCGCTGTCCGATATTTTATTATAATCGCCATAGGGCGGAAGCTCCTCAAACAGAGCGTCAATATTTTCCTCCTTGCCTGAATAATACATCTCCCCGCCGCGGCGCACGATCAGATAAGAGGCTTTGCCTGACAGCTTCTCATTGAGAGTGTCCAGATAAGAACGGTCCAGAAACATATCCGGGTCACGCCCTGCCTGATCCTGCATCTCCTCAAATGATTTCTGTGTGAACTTGCTCACCATCTGGACAGAATTGGACAGGGTGTCATAGCTGGGATCCTTTATTCCATAAGTCTCTTCGATAGAATTCAGCTGGTATCTGCCAAACCCGAACAGCGCCAGGCTGGTCAGGAAAACAGGAACAAATATAATCACAAAAAAGGCTATAATAAGCCTTGTCTTTAACTTCATATAAAAAACTCCTCTATTACTTTACTTTAATAAGTATAGCATAGAGGAGTCTGATTTTCACCTAAACAATGTAGTTGATTTCTAAACTTTTTATAAATAAGCCTTTAATTCATCCACCTTGTCCAGCTTTTCCCAGGGCAGGTCCAGATCATTTCTTCCAAAATGCCCGTAAGCAGCTGTCTGCTTATAGATCGGACGGCGAAGCCCCAGCATCTTAATGATACCTGCCGGGCGCAGGTCGAAGTTTTCTCTGATAATATCTGTCAGCTTCTCATCTGAGAGCTTGCCTGTTCCAAATGTATCTACCATGACAGATGTTGGCTGAGCAACACCGATGGCATATGAGAGCTGGATCTCGCATTTTTCTGCAAGGCCTGCTGCCACCAGGTTCTTTGCCACATAACGTGCCGCATATGCCGCGCTTCTGTCAACCTTTGTGCAGTCCTTCCCTGAGAAAGCCCCGCCGCCGTGGCGCGCATAACCGCCGTATGTGTCCACAATGATCTTGCGCCCTGTCAATCCGCTGTCCCCATGGGGTCCGCCGATAACGAAACGGCCTGTGGGATTAATGAAGAACTTTGTATTTCCGTCTACCATACCGGACGGCAGGATAACGTCAAATACGTGTTTTTTAATATCCTCATGGATCTGCTCCTGTGTCACTTCCGGATCATGCTGAGTGGAAAGTACTACTGCATCCAGCCTTACCGGCTTGCCTGCCTCATCATACTCTACGGTGACCTGGGTCTTTCCATCCGGTCTCAGATAGGGAAGTGTCCCATCCTTTCTCACCTTTGTGAGCTGAAGCGCCAGCTTATGTGCCAGTGAGATAGGGTACGGCATAAACTCCTCTGTCTCATCAGTGGCATAGCCAAACATCATACCTTGGTCTCCTGCTCCTATGGCCTCGATCTCCTCATCAGTCATGGTGTTTTCCTTGGCTTCCAGAGCCTTATCCACACCCATGGCAATATCGCTTGACTGCTCATCGATAGCAGTGATAACGCCGCATGTATCTGCATCAAATCCATATTTTCCGCGTGTATATCCTATCTCCCTTACTGTATCGCGCACAAGCTTCTGAATATCCACATATGCCTGAGTGCTGATCTCTCCCATGACCATGACAAGACCTGTCGTGGTACATGTCTCACAAGCCACACGGCTCATGGGATCCTGTTCCAGCAAAGCGTCTAAGATGGCATCAGAGATCTGATCGCACATTTTATCCGGATGTCCTTCTGTTACTGATTCTGAAGTAAATAATCTTCTATCCATGATTTCCTCCTTAATGCTATACTATATTTTCCATATCCCTTTACCTTTTCTTCCATGCGCACAGCTGTGCATATCTACCGGAAATAAAAAAGCCCGCTATAAGCGGACTCACCATCGACTAGATAAGTAAATCCTCTTATTGTTCGATTACTCGCTCAGGTTGGCACCTTCCTCTGACGGGGTTGCCGTGACTTCACAGATCCTTTGTATCTCCATCACTCTGAATAAGAGAAAATATAATATATTCTATTTTGTTTTATGTTCACGCTATATAACATACATGGTTTTATAGCATTCGTCAAGAGGTTTTACGAAAATTATAAATCTTTTTATATTTCTTTATAAAAGATGAGGCGCTGCAAACCGCAGCGCCCCACCTGAATATTTACTTGATAAATCATTCCGTTTCTTGAATTACTTACCGCCCATATTCCTGTTTCTTCTGACCAGGAATAATACTGCTATCCCTGCTGCCAGCAGTGCTACACAGCCTAATACGATTGGAAGCACTGTATTACTTGTTGTGGCTGCTGTTTCTGCAGGAGCTTTTGCTAAGGGGACTTCTTCATCAGAGATTGTTGTTGTCTCCGGCTCAGATTTCGCTGCTGCCTTCTTCTCTGTTTCTGCCTTCTTTTCTGTCTCTGCCTTCTTTTCTGTCTCTGCCTTCTTTTCTGTCTCTACCTTCTTTTCTGTCTCTGCCTTCTTTTCTGTCTCTGCCTTCTTTTCTGTCTCTACCTTCTTTTCTGTCTCTGCTTTCTTTTCTGTCTCTGCCTTCTTTTCCGTCTCTACCTTCTTTTCTGTTTCTACCTTCTTTTCTGTTTCTGCTTTATTCTCTGTTTTTTTCTTAGTTCCGGTTCCAGCAGTGGTTCCTGTCTGGCCAGGTGTTCCTGCCAGGGGAGTTTCTTCGTCCGGTATTATAACATTTTCACTTTCATTATTTTGTACAGGTGTATTATTCTGAGGTTCTCCATTATTTTGTAATTCTTCATCATTCTGCGGCGCCTCATTTAATGCTACCGGCTCTTCAGGGATTTCCACTATATTATCTGGTTCCGTTACAACTGTTTCTACAACTTCTTCCTGATCTACAACTACCGGTATCACATTCGGAATATTAACTATCTCATCTTCTTCTGTAATGACCTCAGTCACCACCTTTTCCTCTACTGATGATGCAGCATTTGACTCATCATTCACATTTCTGTAATAAGTCACATAACTCTTTCTTGCATCATTATATGGATGGCTTATATCAGACCCCTGACCCGGAAGGATAATATAATCTTCCCCTTCAACTGTATACGTCTCCGGAACTGAAGCTGTGGCCGTCTCACCTGCTGCTACATCTATTGCCTCTGTATATAATACATCATTTGTCTTAACATCTACATATTCAATACTGATTGTGTATGGCTGCGCCTCTGCATCTGCCTCTGCAGTATTTTCAGGATTATAATATATCTCGTAAGTTCTGGAAGATTCCCCATATGCATGTGTCAGACGGCTTCCCTGTCCGCCTGCCAGGATATAATTCACACCATTTGCACTTACACTTGGCTCATAATCATATACTGCCACTGTATTTGCATCTACTGTTTCTGAAAAAGTATCAATTGCTGTGCCTGATTTCACATCTATAAGACTGATCGTTATATCATAGGATCCTGTCGCATCATATAACACAGAATATTCTCTGCTGCTGTCCTCAAATTTGTGGGTAATTTCCCGTGGCTGTCCTGCAGATAATGTATATGCACCCACAGACCAGGTTTCTGGTACCGTATAAATAAGTGTCTCACCACTATTGATAGGCTGAGAATCTGTTCCTATAACCTCTTTAGTCTCTGCATCTATAAATTTGAATTTTACTGAGTAAGACTTTGTCAAAACAGCTTTCTGTGCTTTATACTGAAAAGAATAGGAGGTCTTAGAACTTGCATATCCATGGGTAATGGACATGTCAGACACCAGATCATAAACCGTTCCGTTTGCGGAAATTTGTTCCGGCGCTTCATATATAACATTTTCATTCACTGATACAGTAAATTCATCTGTTCCTATAACATAACCGTTTGTATCAATAAAATTAACTCCAACCTTCTTGTCTGGCTGATCAACACTCTTGTACTGGAAAACTAAAGTGGATGCGTTTCCCGGACCATAATAAAGATACTGAGTTGCCGCGCTGACACATTCTAAAAGCTGTCCCCCGTCATTGACCTGCTGATCAACAGTATAACTGAAGGAACCATCTGACATACTTAATCTGTATTCTTCATCGCTTACGCAGTCATTATCATAATAGATCTCAACATTTACATAATAGTAGGTAAGACTGTTTGCATAATCCATTGCCGTCCCATCTGAATTTATAACAGTAAATAAGAAATAGTCATTCGTATCAAATGAGATTTCTTTATAACTCCCAGCTGGTACAACAATCGTGCCTGTTCCAAAATTTCCTGCATCCCAGCTGAACGTATCCTCTGCTGTACCATCATTGTACACATAAAATACTGTCTTTCCCGGCCCGAATACCTCCACCTGCTGTATAGCCGGTAAACCACCGCTCTGAGCTGCCGCTTCAGCTATATTTCCATTACTAAACATAAAACCGAAAAATGCCAGTAACGCAACAGCCAACATTTTTAACCCTTTCTTCATCTCTACCACTCCTCTTTCTATCTTCAACCCCTCATGGGTCTCTCGTTCTATAGTTTCATTATTAATCTCTTCTGTCACACGGGTGTCACAACAAATAGCTTTTTTATGACATGCGGGAGTTTTTTTCGTATTTCACCATAATAATATAATTATATTATAAAGATAAAAGCAGCAACACCGCCACTATGCAAATGCTGCCGCCTTACCTGATCACAATGCAATTACTCTTTTACTCTGCGTCTTTTCTTCTTTACTATAAATACAATAGCAGTTCCAGAAAGCAGGGCAAATAAGAGCCAAATCCGAATATCTGTATCATCTCCTGTTTTTGACGCTTTCCTCGTAGTCTTACGGGTCACAGTGCGTGTTGTCCCCCCTACTGTTCTTGTCACATTTCGGGTTACTTTACGTGTTACTGTTTTATACGTATCTGTCCGGTTAATAACTGTCTTGCCCGGTTCCCTCTTTATAACAGTAGTCGTCAAGTCTGTGACCTTATAGACTCCGGCATCCCAGGACAAATCCACTGGTTTTACATTTACATTAAGGTAGAAGCCTCTGCTGTAATACCAGCGTCCTGTAGCCTCTCTTGATGCATCTGAATCAAGTTCTTCATCTGTTCCCTGGTTATACAAGGTTATATAATACTCTTCCGGAATCTTAAACCTGACACGATAGTAACCGCTTGGCAGGTCATAGAATCTGTAATAACCATTGCTGTTTGTAGTGGTGGAGCCATATACTCCCCACCCGCTTTCATTACTCAGCGTCCCAGACTCATTCATTTCCAGTACAACCTCGATGCCGCCAATTCCTACTTCATCTTCATCCTGAATACCATTGCGGTTCTTATCATACCATACAAAATCACCTATAGTTCCTTTTGGTTCTACAGTTTCCACAATTCCGGCATCCCATGTCATATCTGAAGTGCCATACTCTAAGATAGGAATCGGTGCTGTCACCCAGCCCAGGTCACGGATCCTGAAGAGTGCGTCAGAATCCAATCCTCTGTCTTTACCGCTCAGAGATGTGGTAACAGACACTCCTTCTTCAAAAACAAATACAACTCTGTACTGCTTACCATACCTCTTGCTGCTCTTTAACTGTGTGAATATATATTTGCCATTCTGATCTGTCTCTGTAGATGCTTCCGTTGTCCACTCGCTTCCATCGATCCTGCTCTGAAGGATTACCGTGACCCCTTCAATGCCTTTTTCATCCGGATCCTGAATACCATTTTTATTTGTATCCAGCCAGACATAGTCGCCGATACTGCTCAGTTTACAGGCGCCTGCATCCCATGTGCGGTCCACCGTATCTCTTCCAAGGTCTATGATCGTTGTAAAGCCCTGTGTCCGGTCATCACCCTCAAATTTTTCCGTATTGGAATCTGTTGTTCTGGTTCCCACGCCTGGCAGAACAGCGGTATAGCCTTCCGGATATTTAAAGTGGATCTGATACTGCCCTTCAAGCAATTTATCAAAGAAATATCTGCCGTCCTCACCCACTGTCGCGGTACACAAAGGCTCTGCCTCACGTTTTCCCTTCACTACGCGGTACAGCTCTACTTCTGTTCCGGGAAGCGGTATATAGAGATCCTGCATGTCTGTATAATTCTCATCATCAAAACAGAAACCTCCTATTGCGCTGTAGACAGTAAGACCTGCATCCCACCTGTCATCTGAATATGGATCAGGTATAACACCCAGCATTGCATCGTAGGACAGATGTACCACCTTTGTCTTCCTGATGCGGTCCTCATCTCCTTCATTGAGTTCAGGTGATTCCATTGCATCAGAATCCAGTTCTTCTCTGCCATCGCCGCTTACGTTTGCATCAGTAAACATATACTGGTAGGAATATCCGTCCTCTTTTCTGAACATGGAGATGTCAAATACAACCACATAATACCCCTCCGGCAGATTCCTGAACCAATATTCTCCATTCTGATCTGTTACTGTTGTCATGAGCGGGTTGTCAATGTCGCTGATCACACCGTTCTCATCCTCTACCTTGTACAGCTTAACACCTACATTTGGAACACCCGGTTCTTCTTTTTCTTCATCGGTTTCCTCATCAATATATGTGTTCTGCAGTCCGTCACGGTTAATATCCAGCCATACTCTGTTGCCCAGTTCGTATGGTTTGATATATCCTGCATCCAGAGACAAGTCTGTCTGCCCGGTCAGTTTGCCATCTTCACTGGAGACCATCAGACGTACATAATCCGTAAATCCATCCGGGTTAACATCTGAATCTTTTTCTCTGTCTTTTCCTGCTCCTTTTATTGTCGGTGCAAATCCTTCCGGAGCCTCGAATTCTACACGGTACTCATAGAATTCACCGCCAACATAATTTTCAGGATCATCCATATCTGAAGTATGATTTTTCTTCAGATAATTGCACGGCAGGCCGTCAAACCTGTAATTTCCGTTCCCGTCTGTCTCTGTCACTGCATACAGTACTTCCTGGCTGTCATGCGTCACCGAACTATAAGTCCTCTGATACAGCTTCACCGCTAATCCCTGTCCGGCTCTCTCATCATCCCCGCCTTCTTCCAGATCCTGGATTCCATTCTTATTGTGGTCATAGAATACCTGGTCGCCTATTGATCCTGTTGGAAGATTGAGCTTTGCTACTACCTCATTTGATTCTACCTTGTCAGCCAACCCCATTGCAGCTACGATGCCATCATCCTGTGCTCTTATAAGTGATGCTACTGAAGCATTGACCATCTTCCGTCCTGCATAATCTTCTATCTGGTCTGCCGTATATCCCGGCGTCTTCATTGTAATATGCAGATTCAGCGCATGCTCCCTGTCTAAGAGGGCATCCTGCTTAAATGTCACTTCTGCACCTACTGCTGTGACTCTTGACAGATCACTCGGCAGTTCTGTCGTCCACTTTCCCTGCCATGCTTCATAAACCGGTTGGGAATTTGCCACACTCTTTGTGTTTTCCAGGAAATCATTGATTGTGGCAACCGCTGCTGCCCTGTTATCACGCCATTCGTTCGCAGAGGAGCTGTCCTCTACAAAATAATACAATTTAATATTTTCAATGTTTCCATCCTGGTTTTCCCCTGTCACACTGTTCCTATAAGTAACATACATGGATTGGAAAAGCATTTCTTCAAATTCTTCCCCTGCTGGAATATCAGTGTACCGTCCAACATTATTAATGATATAGGTATCACCAGGGAATGGAAGAACGTCCGCTATACGCGCTGTTCTGCCTGGAACCTCTGAAAAATTGTAAAGTGTCAGATTATAGTAGATTTCATCTGTAGGATTCACATTTGCTGTATCAACAGAACTGAAATATACATCATCTTTACTTATACTCTTCTGAAGCTGCAGACCTGTACCATCAATTGTATATACAACTACCGGTTCAGACACATATTCATTCTTTTTGCTTCCTCCATTCAGAGTACTATCAATCTGGTCCTCCGTCACTATAGCTGATTTTGACAGAAAACTTGTTCCATACGGATTCTCCAGAGTGGAAAGAATATTATAGTTACTTCCCAAATATGCGGGTGAGTCAAATCTTATGTCACCGCTGGGCTTAGTATAGGAAATAATACCCTGAAGTTCAATAACTATACTATCTCCTGGCTTTAACACAAAATCATCACTAAACTTAAATGCATACCGTGAAGTTTTAAGCCCTTCCGGGTTCAGTGCATCTGTGCTGCCAAGGAACGGAACATCTTTTTCTTCCACAATCGTGTAAGCAGAAGCCGGTATCTCCTGTGTGCTGGTCATCTCTCCCTGTGAGGTTGATGATTTACTCTGCAGCATAACCCTGAATCCCTTGTTACCATTCAGGCCTACCGTACCAAAGTTTGTATTTAGCACTGTATATGGCGCAAGGTCAAAAGTAACCATCGGTGCCTTAAAGTCTGCCTTACTGTCCTGGACATTTGAGGCAGTCAGCCGGTATGCTACTGTTGAACCGGATGCAAACCTGTTATTTCCCGGATTATTCGTTACCACGTTAGTCAGAGTTACCGTTGGAAGCTCTGTCTTATATGTTGGTATGAATGCCTCCACTGTATTGGACTTAAGGCTGATCTGCGGCCCTGTTGTCTCTTTACCCTGGCTGTTCTTGTACCGTTCCTTCAGGGTGACATTTGCCTGGTTTGTAACTTTTCTTACTTCGGGCATTTGATCATTTGTGATAGTATCCCTGCGGTTCAACACCGCATTTATTGATATCCCCTGCCCGGCAGAATCTAATGTAAATCCTGCCTGAACATTGTGATAATAAACACGGATACCTGTCACCGGAAGCTGCAGTCCGCTGATGCTGCTTAAATCAAATTTCTGTTCTGCTGTCAGCGGATACTTAGTTCCTCCGTTATAGTCCCTCCAGGTGCTCTCCCCATACAGTTTATACTGCATGGATACTGACACTGTCTGGGACTGGTCCTTATTATGGGCTTTGTGGACAGTCACGGAGGTATACTTATAATCCTCCTGCCTCTTATCCATCAGTTTATAATCAGGTACTCCAACGGCATATCCGGCGTCATAGTAAAGCTGTACCTGATCATCTGTTACATAGAATTCTTCAGCCGGCAGAGTATTCTTGCCGTCTGCATATCCTCCGAGCGTAAAGTCCACAGCATATTCGGAATCAATAAGGCTTTTTTCTGCCGTAACACTCTCCTTCTGCTTCTCATCACTGTCAGATATTTTCTTAGTAATCGATGTCGGGAATTTTCCAAAGCCCTGCTCTATCTTCTTATTCGTGAAGGTCACTGAATTCACTTTATCCAGCTGCGGTGCTGAAAGAGGATACACAGTAACCTCCTGCTCAATCTTAACACCCTCTGACTCAAATGCATTATCCAGAGTATAATTATCCGGAGCTTTTGTCTCCTTCACCAGATATTTGGTTCCCCCACGCTCCGCCGGGAGATTCTTGAACGTTACCTGCCCATCACTGGAGGTCACTGTAGCTTTATCTTTTAAAATGGTATATTTCCCTTTGGCGTCTTTTGCATAGACCTCAAACTGAGCGCCCGTCAGAGGATTCTTCTGCTGATCCTGCTTTTTGATCAGGAGCGAACCGACATTAGCATCATTAACGATTACCCCGTCATTCTCCATGATGTCCTGATTATCAGATACCGCCGGTTCAAAGACAAGCTTATCCTCCACGCCGAGTCCCGCTGGTATGACTACCTTGAAAAATTCCTCTCTCACACTATAGCCTGGTGTATTTACTGACTCCTCATGAATATAATATGTTCCGGGATCCACATTGTCCATCCGGTAAACGCCATTGCTTGCTGTAAAAACTCTGTCCTTGGTATTTCCGCTTTGATCCGTTTCCTGAACAGCAGTGTATACCTTGCCAGCTTTTGTATAAAGCTTAAAGATACATTTATTGAGCACTGTATTATCTGTAACTGGTTTGTCATTCTGATCATACTGGGATGCTTTCTTTGTAAATACAATAGATCCCTTTGGATTATTCTTTATGTCGATCTTTACAGTTGTGCCTGCAGTTATGTTAAAGAACACATCCTCTTTAGGCATCTGGAACTGGACATCCGTACCGTCTTTACGCTGATAACTGGGCGATTTGATCTCCCTTAGCTTATACTCTCCCGCTGCAAGAAGACCTGACTCATAAGTCTTGTCAGTCATTACTATCTTTTTTTCTGCATCGCCGGAAGATGTCTGGGGCTTACTTTGAACTAAATCCCATCCTCCCTTATCATTCTTTTTATACAATTCAAATTCAGCGCCTGATAACATCTCTGTCTTTCCATCGTACTTTGTTATGATGAAACTGCCTCGCACTGACTCGTTATAAATTGAGCCTTTTGAACCTTCCTTGCTGTAGTCGCTGTTCACTTTTGCATCTTTAACCTGGATCCATACAGTCACCGGATTATATCCATAATCCTTAAGAGGCTTTCCATTGACAGACGTCTCCACAACCGCATACCAGCCGGCGGGCAGCTGACCGCTCTCGGCCACTGCTGTCTGTTCGCCCAGATCCGGATTTCCGGTGGTGATCTCTTTTACAAAAGTTTCTGAATCTGCTGATGTATCAGGATTTGTTTTGTTGTCTGCCACACTGTAGATTTTGAACGTAACGTTGCCCAGCGGCATCTCTTTATTCTGAGTGCTGCCCGCTGAATCTTTTTCCGTCCACCTGAACATTTTGTTGATCTCAAAGCTGCCCATCTTATAGTTTGTGAACTCAACAGACTCTTTGGCATCTGTTGAATTATATTTGACCGTCACTTCCTGAATCGTGTTCTCACCCATGGTATATGCTACACCATTAATTGTCTGGCACGGCTTATTATCCCAGGTCTTTGAATTTGGCACTTCACGGATATAGTATGTCTTCTGTGCGCTTTTGCCATCCTCCGTCGGAAGCGTCAATTTTTCAAAGGTTAGCTTTCCATTAGCCCCAGTTAACGCTGTTGTCAAAGATGACTCCGTATATCCAACTGTTTCTCCATCCAGATCCAGAGCCTGGTCTTTTTCGGCTGCTTCCATGCTATCATAGAGGGCGAATTTAATGCCGGATAATGGGGATTTGGTTTCCTGCTCACTGTCGCCTGTACTCGTGTACCCGGTAACTGCATATTTTGTAACCTCTATCTTAAACAGTTTTTTATCCCGGATCCATGATATCTTGTTTGTTTCTCCTTCCGCCTTGTACGCATCAACTGAGTAATCTGTCAGCGTATTGGAGGTTACCGTATACGGGCCATAAATGGTTTCATTTTTTTGATAGCCGCTTGGTGCTTCCGTTTCCTTTATATAATATTCGCCTGCGTCAAGCAGTTTTGATGTTGCCGTACCGTCAGCGTTGATAGTCAAAGTATCCACCTTGGTGCCTGTGCAGTCTGCAGTTTTATATACTCCAAACTTCGCACCCTCCATCTCCAAAGTTACGGCATCATCGTTGGCGTCTGTCTTGCGGATTTTGAATTTGCCCTGGATCGTAATATTCCTTACTGCATTGTTTCCCGTCAGGCTTGTTGTTTCAGCTGGTTCGATCTTTATCTCTCTTGCCCACTTAGCTTGTTCTTCAGTACTCCACTTATCAGGGGTTTCTGTAGGCGGCGTCTCATAAGTCTTGTTTCCTTCGCCGATACTCGTCTCAACCAGCCAATAGTTACCTGCGTCTAATTCAAATTTTCCGTTTGTTGGTATCTTTCCGTCTTTATCAGTCATCCCTGTTGCAACAGAGGCGGCTTGACAATCACTACTAAATGAACCATTCTCTGTTTTGAGGTAGATTTCAAAGGTTACTCCAGCCAGCGCCTTTTCATCTTCTTTTTTAACATTGCCTTGATCTGTGAACAAGCCAATCTTTTTAAGTTCCAGATAACCCTTGTGGATATTTTTAACCACAATAGGAGTATTTAGGCCTACGGTAGGTATACTTACACTATCTTGCTGCGGCACAGTCCCTCCTGTCAGCTTTCCTCCTTCAATTGTAAACTCTATGTCTTCACACTTTGTATACCCTGTATGAGATTCTTCAACCAGCTTATATGTTCCGGCCGGAAGATAATCCGAGAGATATATGCCGTCTTCACCTACACCGGATGCCCCTTTATTAACAGCGAAGACTCCCTCATTTCCGTAGGATTTGTAAGGGTTATAGTTACCATCATCATCCTTACGGTAGATTTCAAATGTAATCTTTGAAGTGATCAATTTGTCAGCCTGATCCACCTTCTTGAGTTTGAACCTTCCCCAGATAGCCCCATTATAGAATTTGTTATCTGCTACCAGGTTTCCGTCCTTATCTTCCGCTGCATTTACCGCCCCAGATGTCACCTGCAGAATTACATATTTGGGATCCGATGTCTTCTCATCAGTCGACTTTTTCGCAACTGAGATAAATTCCGGTACCTTGCGGTCATTATCATACTCTTCTGCAGCAGCCTCTTCAACAATGTAAAATTTATCGGGAGCCAGCTTAATTGAAGTGTAGATTCCGTTGCTGTCTGTATATCCGGACGCAACTGGTTTATCTGAAGCCTTCTTATATTTTGTACTGTCCTTTTCATATGGCCCGGATCCATCTTTTACAGCTTCATACACATTGAACTTGACGCCCTCAACCCTGTATTCCTCATTTCCAGTATTGTCAAATGATAGTTTCGTAGTTTTCGAAACCTGAAGCTGGCCATATCTGGCATCTACAAAGTCCAAACCAAGCGTTTCTGAGATCTTACCATCTTCTGGTACCGTTATTGATTTTACAGTAGTATCGTATTTATAATTGCCGCCTGCCTCTGCTGATTCCGGTTCTGGCGGAAGCAGTTCTGTAAGCCAATACGTCTGTCCAGCCTTTAAATTTTCAAATTTAAAAGTCCCCTTATCCGTCACTGCTATCTTTTGGATCTTATTTAAAACCGTATATGTTTTATCCGTTTTGTAATCCCCGTTACCCAGCAGTTTCTTAATCTCGGCACGTTTTGTCATATCTGTTTCCAAATTTTGGTCTATGACAAACTGGACAAATGCATTTGCATCTGCTTCGGAATCGAAGAGTCCGATATACGCGCCACTAATACCCTGACCACTATCATCCTTTTTCGTTCCGGTAGCTTCATTTACCTTATAGTTTGTGATTACTGCCGTGATTTCCTCACCCGCAAGAATCGTATATGGACCCGACCATGCGTCATCAAAGAAATATGTGTCCGGGGCTGATATCTCCTTCAGATAATATGTGTCTCCCGGCTTTAAATCATTTGTTACCGCTTCCCCATTTCCAGCCGTACCTGTCTGCATCATGGAACCTTCTGCATCGGAAGATGCCGGGGCGCCATTTGCCTTTATAAGGTAGATTATTATTCCGTTCGCGTCTGAAATTGTCTCCCTGTCATCAGGTGCAGTTTCATTATAGACGGCTTCTTTTACCTCCTTATATATGGTAAATTCTGCCGGTAACTCTATTATATTCCCCTGAGAATCCACCTTCCTAACCCGAAGTTTACCATATTCAGCCTCGTTATCAATTGTAACAGCGGCATCCTCCTCCGGTGTTGTCTGACCTGCTGTCACAGTAACAAGATAAGCATTTGCTGCGTTACCGCCCTCATTCAGCTTGTAATTCTCAGGTGCTTCTGTCTCAACTACCCAATACTTCCCGGCCGGAAGATAATCTGAAATGAACTCATATTTAATGGTTGTTTTTTCCAGTACCAAGTTGTCAGCAATCAAATCCTTCTCTATATTTTCAGAAGTAGTTGTTGAATCTGCGGTATCAGAGGCTTTGTAAATCTCTATCTCAGCACCGCTCAGAGGATAATATACGCTGCTCTTATCCTCACCATTCACCTTAAATGCCGCTCTCTTATTTACCTTGAGTTTACCCATCAGTTCATTCTCAATAGCCCCTGAATTTAAACTGCCTGTTTCAGCAGGATCACCAGTATAAATCTTGTTTGTTTGGGCCGCTGTGATTGTAAAGTCAAACTCTTCACCGCTGCTGTAGTAGGGTACTCCATCCTTTTTGAGAACATTATCCTTCTCATCCACCGCCTGATGCTTATCATTCGACCTCTCAACCATATAATAATCGCCTGGTTCAAGCCAGCCTGATTTTGCAATGCCATTATTGTTCGTTATGATCGATGCTACAGGTGTGTCAGATGGATCGTTCTTTTTGTAAATGTCAAATACAGCACCAGCAACTTTAGTTGTATAATCACCGTCCTGAATCTTTTCAATCTCTATTTTTCCTTTATTGGCTGTGTTCTTAATGACATGGACAATTTTTGTATAACTGTCTCCTTCCTTATTCTCTCCGGGGTCCACAGTAACTGATACGGGGGGCTTATCTTCATACCCATCCGGTGTAACCTCCACGAGCCAATAATTCCCCGGTTTCAGGTCGCTGAAGGTCACCTCGCCCTTTTGATCCGTCTTCCCTTCTGCTATAAGCTTCTTCGAATCTGCTGTATCAACAGAGGAATCCTCTGTTTCTTTCAAATAAAGCTTAAAAGTAATCTCTTCATCTGTGAGCGGAACACCTTCCTGCTCAGTCGTATCCATGTTTGTATATTTCTGAATTTTCAGATCTCCGAGCATGTCATTTTTAACTGATGTCGTTATTTCATAGATAAGCTCATTACTTATCTCCTCGCTGTCTATCCCCGGAATTGTAAAAGATCCAACCTCATCTGTCAGCACATATCCAGTTGGGGCAGAAGTTTCCTTATAATAATAAGTACTTCCCGCTTTAAGCCCTTCAAAAGTTGCCACACCATCTTGATCCGTGGTCACCGCTGCGCCAATAGGCTTTTGGGCTTCTGGATCTTCATAGAGCTGGAATTGAGCGCCCTGTAACTTTTTATTTAAATCTTTTGAATCCACTTTCGTCAGCTGTGCTTTCACAAGCGGGTTGTTCTTGACCGTTACTACAGTCTGTGTATTCTTTTCGACACTGATGCCGTCACCTTCCAAGATGCCATAGCCATCGCTATCGATACCTCGGATAACATCTATTGTGGAAACATATCCATTCGGTACGCCAGTTTCTTTGATATAGTATTTTGTATTCTCATCACTGACTGGAAGAAGGGGCGTCAGTACCACACCCTTGTCATTCGTGGTCAGTTTTCCTACAGGGTTACCATTTAACTCAACCTCATTCTGGCAATCTTCATCACTAAATATCTTAAATTCAGCGCCCGCAATAGGTCCTCCTGTCTTGGAGTTCTCTTTCACGATCTTAATCTGTCCCCAAGCAGCGGAATTTGTACATGTAACGCGACATACATTACCCTCCGAAGTCGCTTCTACCGTAAAGCCTACGCGTCCAATACTTGGTGTATAGCCTTCGGGGGCTTTGGTCTCTTCGTACCAGTATGTCGCACCTGCATTCAGATAAACAGGGTTTGATGTTTCCTTTCCTGTGGCATCTGTGGTAGTCACCCAATAGCCTACTACATTTCCTCCTTCTTTTGCATCGTAAATTTCAAACTTTGCACCTGCAAGAGATGGACCAGCGATCTGCTCTTTTCCAATTGTTCCCGCCTTTTTAATATATACTGCTATCTTCTTTTTATTTTCAAATTTAGATTCTGCAACAGTATTTTGGCCGACCTGAATCCATTTTCCTTTTTCCGTTGCGACATAGTTCTCCGGAGCTTTTATTTCCTTTACATAATACCATCCCGGCATTAAAGGTTTTGAAACAGCCTTTCCGGATTCCTGTTCCGTCTTCATCACATAGGCGGACTCTCCCTCCATAACGAGGTTGCTTTCACTATACGAAGATTCGCTTTTCCCAAAAGGTCCGTAGAGGTTAAACTCGGCACCTTCCAGTTTCTTAGCATTATCGTCAACGTCAACCTTTTCTATGGACAGGCACCCCTTGTTAGATGTATTCCTGTAGATCCCCTCACTGCCCTCCACATTTAACTGAGGCTTTACGATTTTATTAGCTTCTACAGTAATCTCTATGGACTCAACTCCATCTAAAGAATATTCATCCTGAAAGCTTTCCGGTATGGATATCTCTTTTAATTCATATGTGCCCGCTGCAACATTTTCAAATCTGACTTTTCCATCGCTGTCGCTTACTGCCTCATATTTAATTTCGCTATCATCTTTATTTGTCAGACTAAATCCGAATCCGGCAAGCATCCTTGTGTCTTCTTCTCCCGCAGATGTTGTCCCTTGCTTTTCGAATTCTACAATAGATTTTTGTTCAGATTTGTTGACGATCTTAACTGCATTGTTCTCCAGCCCTGTAGAATCAGAAGTTTCCACAGTCACCTGCCCACTGGCATCTATGCTTACCTTTTGGACATCTGCTGCCTTAAATCCGTCAATCCCTGATTCTTCCTTCAAGTAATAAGTTCCCGGCCTCAGTGCGCTGAAGGTTACGGTTCCGTTGTCGCCTGTCTCCTGCTTAGCCCCTGCCGCTTGTTGGCCCGTGACATCCGTGGCCACATTCTGGCAGCTGCTGTCTTTATATAGTCCAAAAGAAACAGTTCCGTAAAATGCCTGCGTTTCTTTATCCAGCAGAATTTCACTTTCAGCTATTTGTATATATTTCTTTACTACAAGGCTGACACCTGCACCTGCCTCTTCCTTTTCTCCTAATGTAACATTTGCCTTTGACTCTCTTTGCGATGTCTCCTGACCGATCAGTTTATAAGTGAGCTGAGCCGTATTTTCCAATGTATACGATTTCAGTTCCTCATTTGAAGGAGTGACATATGGTGCACGGGGATAGCGGACAACTACCGTATATTCGGTCTTGATTGGCGTTCCCGCCTTAACAAATGGATAATTTTTTGCACTCTCTGCTGTGAGCATTTCCAGATATTTAATCGTCAATGACTCCACAACGGTTTTGCCATTAACGGTTTTCG
Organism: Murimonas intestini; assembly: GCA_003148945.1. GTDB lineage: Bacteria > Bacillota > Clostridia > Lachnospirales > Lachnospiraceae > Murimonas > Murimonas intestini. The sequence goes on from QGGY01000012.1 coordinate 57,129, forward strand.
TATTAACGGTGTATTCACTGCCGTTTGTCAGATCTTTTCCGGCCTCATTTATTACAGACGATGCTTTCACACTCTGAATACTTACGGCCTCTCCGCCTGTTGGTACGCCTGCTGTCGGCAGAATATCCGTTAAAGAAAATGTCTGAGCCATATTATCCATATCAAGCCGCCCCAGACGGTTCCACCCGGTCTCCTGATTCGGATTGGCTTTATAATCAGATTGACTCTGATTATAAACAGTAAGTTTATATGTAACATCATAATACTGCCCATCACCTGTAAGGACAGTCTCTCCGACCCGTTCCTTTTTTACATTCCAGCCGTCGTCTGCGGTTACTGTCAAATCCGCTGTCTTTGTAATATTGATTCCTACTCCCACTGAAGTTGATGATTCTGTATAAGTAAGCTTCAATGTTGAAGGAATATTTAAAGTCGTATTATCTGCAAATATAAAATTATCTACTTGCAGTGACAAGTCAATTGACCTTCCAGTTCCTGTATCAAGATCGTTCTTCAACTGGAAAACCAGTATAGTGCTTCCATCTTGCAGAATCGTCTTGCTTTCTGACAGAATATCATCTCCGCCAGACCGTGCCACATATGACACACCCTTCGGAAGCGTGACTGAAATAGTGGGAGATTCATATTTTCCTCCACCGGGTACCGTATACTGCAGATGATAATTCACAGCATCGCCTGCCACTACAGTAGACTGGCTCAATTCGGCCGTCAGATCAAAACCATGGGTATCACCTGCCGCACGTGAACTCCCCAGCGCCCTGTTTGCCGCCTTTGGAACCTCTGTCTCTGATTCTGACTCTGACTCTGATTCCGTCTGACTCTCACTCTGTATCTCTTCTGTCTGGGCCTGTGTCTCTGATTCATTTGTCTGAGGCTGTGTCTCCGGTGCATTTGTCTGAGGCTGCGTCTCCGGTGCACTTGTCTGAGGCTGCGTCTCTGGTGCACTTGTCTGAGGCTGTGTCTCCGGTGCATTTGTCTGAGGCTGCGTCTCTGGTGCACTTGTCTGAGGCTGCGTCTCTGGTGCACTTGTCTGAGACTGCGTCTCTGGCGCGTTTGTCTGGGCCTGTGTTTCTGGCACAGCTGCCTGCGTCTGTATCTCTGCCACAGGCGCGGCGTTCCCTTCATTCTCTCCTGTATTTTCCGTCACAGCTTCTGTATCAGCCGCACTTGCCAGTACCTGCGGCAGTGATGTTATGCCATCTGAGCTGACCAGCAAAAGTACTGCCAGCGTCATGGCCACCAGTCTTTTCCATATTGAAAAAACTGATCTTCTGTTCTTGTTTTCCATATACTTACCTCCATAGTCTCCTATTGTTAGCTGCTGCCCTATAAATATTGCAGCCTGGCAGTCCGGGCTGCATAGAATTAATTTTATTGCCTCTCTGTATCACAGGCTTTTCCGTTGTACATTTTTATGCCTCCGGCAATAGAGGCCGGGAGGACACTTACCCATGATGTTGCTACCATTATACACCAGAATGGTCACACAGCAATCACACAGTTTCCCTAAAACCCCACATTTTCAAATATTTTCTTTGAAAATGTACGTAAGATACGGATAATCTTTTCAGAAATTTTCAAACTCCCTGTCGCCCTCACTGTATCCTCCCCTCACCCTTCCTGTCACCACAGGAAACAGACAGTCGTAATTGACAATTCCCCTTATTTTCTTTATACTTAAAATCAGAGTATTCTTCAGACAAGCTCTATTATACGGAGGTAAGCATGGATATTAAATCAATCAGTATGGACTGTACACGTCCTGAATTCGTGGGAACAGCAGTCCTTGATACAATAGGCCTTGTGATTCCCGGGGTGGACGATGCCCTCCTGAATCAGATGGATGTGGGTACAAGATACCGTTCTCTGGGTGTCTTCAGCTCCCGGACAGGGGCGGCCGGACAGCTCACGGCTATCGATGAGGCAGTGAAGGCCACTAATACAGAAGTCCTGTCCATCGAGCTACCACGAGACACGAAGGGATGGGGCGGCCACGGAAATTATGTGGTACTTGGAGGCCAGGACGTATCTGATGTCAGGCAGGCCATCTCCACTGCTCTGGAACTGACAAATAAATACGCCGGCGAGCTTTATATCAGCGAAGCGGGGCATCTGGAATTTGCCTTTTCTGCAAATGCCGGCCATGTCCTTGAAAAGGCGTTCAACGCAGTCTATGGTCAGGCATTTGGGTTCCTGTGCGGTTCTCCTGCTGCCATAGGCCTTGTCATGGCAGACACTGCCGTAAAGTCCGCAGATGTGGATATTATAAGCTATATGACTCCCAACAAAGGGACAAGCCATTCCAATGAAGTCATTCTGGCTCTGTCAGGTTCAGCCAGTTCTGTAAAAGAGGCTGTCCTGTCAGCCCGCCAGATTGGGCTGGAGCTCTTGATTTCCATGGGAAGTTATCCCAATATCCCTGGCAAACCCTATTTATAATATCTTAACGTGAAAAACCCAGAGAATAAAAACTCTCTGGGTTTCTAAATTCCTGTTTATCTAAAACATATCATTCATCATCGTTCCTGTAAGATCGATCTTCCACTTCCCTTTTTCCTTTATAAGCGGAATTTCCATATCTTCTTTCTCCGCCCCGCTGTCACTGCGGATGACTGACCGCACCTCAACAGTACACTTATTTTCACCTTCATATGTAATATCTTTAACTGTAAGCTCCATAGTAAAGCTGCCGTACTCATCAAGGGCTCTTTCCAGGAGGCCATCTCCTCCTGCCTTGACATAAACCCCCAAAAGTCCTGCGCTTGTACTGTCACAAAGATCAATCAGTGCGTCAACGTCTTTGTTGTTGACTGCATCTTCAAGCTTGCTGATCGTCTTCTCCGGAGTGCTCTTTCCTCCTGTGAAGCTCCAGACCAGAAATCCGATTCCACCGCATATGAGAATTGCACCTATAATGATCAGGGCCAGCACTCCGCCTTTCATGCCTTTCCGCGGCTTATCATCCTGCGGCATATATTCCTGTGCATTTTCCTGACTTTTACGCTTTCCGTGGCCTTTTTTCTGATCTCCCGGCTGGCCATAGGCACCAGGCTGACTGTAGGCATTCTGCTGTGCATACTGACCCCTCTGGCCATTTTGCCCATATGTCTCCTGACCTCCATAGACATTACCCTGGCCATAAACGCCCTGCTGGCCATAGGCATTACTCTGTCCATAAGAACCCTGCCGGTTATACTGCCCTGACTGGTCATAGGTTCCTGACTGGCTGTATTCGTTACCCCGGCCATATGCTCCCGCCTGGCTGTATTCATTTCCCTGACCGTATATCCCGGACTGGCCGTATTCATTTCCCTGACCATATGCCCCTGGCTGGCCATACTGACTTCCCTGGCCATATACTCCGGGACCGTACTGTTCTCCCTGACCGTATGCACCAGGCTGAACATACTGTCCTGCCTGATCATAGGACCCTGGCTGACCGTACTGCCCTGCCTGACCATATGTCCCTGACTGGCCGTACTGTCCCTGATCATAGGCCCCAGACTGACCATACTGTCCTGCCTGATCATAGGACCCTGGCTGAACATACTGTCCTGCCTGATCATAGGACCCTGGCTGGCCATAAGTCCCGGCCTGAACATACTGCCCTGACTGATCATAGGCTCCTGGCTGGCCGTATGTCCCCGGCTGTGTATACATGTCCTGACTCACCGCAGGATCTCCCGCCATACCCGGAGTATACGCCGGATCTCCGGCATAAATGCGTTCCGGTTTGGAAGCCTCCTCTGTATTCACATGCTCCACTCTGTCTGTATCTTCACTGCTCCGGCGGGGCAGCTGGCCAATGATCTTTGTCTCTTCTGCTTCTTCTCCATCCTCTTCCTGACAAACAGAAGCTGCCATCCCGGCCATATCTTCCGCCTGCCAGGGCTCCGCCTCCACCGCCGGAGCTTCACCTGTCTGGGGCTCTTCCTCCACTTTTGTACCGCAGCTGGTGCAGAACCTGGCATCATCATCCAGCTTTTCTCCACACTTATAACAATACATCTCTTTCCCTCCTTTGTCCTCTTTCCAAAAAAGATCATCGTCTCCAGTAAATCAGGTCAACGATGATCTTTTGTTTGCTCTTTAGCCGACGCGCAGCTTAAACTTCCTTATATCTTTCTCAGTGGCCACACGCTCTATCTCAGCGCCGAGACCTCTCAGCTTTTCTTCAAAAGCCTCATAGCCTCTCTGGATATATACGATATCATCCACAATCGTGATTCCTTCCGCTGCAAGCCCTGCAATTACCAAAGCCGCTCCCGCGCGGAGATCCGGTGCACTCACACGGGCACCCGTCAGCTTGTCCACGCCTGTAATGATCGCTGTATTTCCTTCTACCTTAACACTTGCGCCCATTCTGGCCAGTTCATCCACGTATTTGAATCTGTTTTCAAAAATACTCTCTGTCACAATGCTGGTGCCTGAGGCTATAGCAAGTGTGACTCCTATCTGCGGCTGCATATCCGTAGGATATCCGGGATAGGGCAGAGTCTTGATATTCGTATTGCGGAGACGTTTAGAAGCCACAACACGCACTGCATCATCAAATTCCTCGACTTCACAGCCGATCTCCACGAGTTTAGCCGTAGTTGCCTCCAGATGCTTGGGAATAACATTCTTAACCATGACATCGCCTTTAGTAGCCGCTGCCGCAAACATAAATGTACCTGCTTCTATCTGATCCGGAATAATGGAGTACTCTGTCCTGTGAAGGCTCTCCACACCGCGGATACGGATAACGTCAGTTCCTGCGCCTTTTATATTCGCGCCCATACTGTTCAGGAAATTTGCCACATCAACAACATGGGGTTCTCTGGCTGCATTCTCAAGGGTAGTGCGTCCCTCCGCCATAGCAGCTGCCATCATGATATTGATGGTCGCTCCCACTGAAACTGTATCCAGGAAAATATGATTGCCCACCAGACGGTCAGCCTCTGCAATGATAGATCCGTTGCGGATACTAACCTTTGCTCCTAATGCCTTAAATCCCTTCAGATGAAGATCGATCGGCCTGCTGCCGATATTACAGCCGCCCGGAAGCGGTACTTCTGCTCTCTTATATTTTCCCAGCAGAGCTCCCAGCAGATAATAGGAAGCCCTTATCTTCTTGATAAATTCATAATCAACACTGAAGTCTCCGATCATGGAGCCATTTATCTTTACCTTATTTCTGTTTACCCGTTCTACTTTAGCGCCGATCTGGCTGATGGCTTCCAGCAGAACATTGATATCCTGCACATCCGGCAGATTCTCAATCACAATAGTTTCGTCAGTCATGATAGCAGCAGCCAGAATACCAAGCGCCGCATTTTTTGCACCGCCGATTTCCACCTCTCCTACCAGTGGGTTACCGCCTTTGATAATATACTGTTCCATAGGACACCTCGATATTTTTTTATACTCTCCACATCCAATATCTGTCACAAATCTTCAAGTCCGCTCTTGTTGATATTTACCCCTAATGACATACTCCCACCACTTGAATCCTGCGATTCTGAAGCGGGTGTTTCCTACTCAGCAGCCCTTACAGGCTAAGTATCCGTAGGCTATCCCCGTGTGCCCCACGGTTCTGTGTCTGCCCGGTTCCAGGTCTATGCCCTGTGCAGCTATGCACTTAACATCCTGCGCCCTTCCTCACGGATATTAATCCCGGCTTTATATTCCCTGCCGATCCTGCTGCCACACTCATACGTTAAAATACCTAAGCTCTATTATAACCATAATCACTTCTTTTGTAAACAAAAATTAAAATCTTTGTTACAATTTCACATATTTTCCAGTTATGTAAATGTCTTCTTTTTATCTGAATGACTTGTATTTTCCGGCTGTCTCTCTTACAGTCTCTTCTATGCTCAGATCATCCTCCTGAATGGTAATATGAGCATATTTCTCATACAGCGGAACCCTCTCCTGATACAGTTCTCTAAGGGTCTGGCCCTCCCTTAACACCACTCCCCTGTCCTTCAGATTTCCCAGGCGCTTTGTCAGATGCCCATACTCCAGCTTGAGGTAGATCACTGTACCGATCTCCCTTAAATGTTCCATGGCTTCTTTCCCGTAAACCACGCTGCCGCCTGTGGCAATAATGCTTCTCTCCGCCTCTATATGTGCATTTACATCATTCTCTATCTGTATAAAACGGTCTATTCCATCCTGCTCCATAATCTCGTGCAGCAGCCTGCCTTCCCTCTCCTGGATCAAAAGGTCAGAATCTATAAATTTATATCCCAGTACCTTAGCAAGCACTACTCCTACCGTACTCTTGCCCGACCCGGGCATTCCAATCAAAACAATATTCCCCATACCGGCCTCCTTATATCGTATCAACGGATTTATTCTACCATTCACAGCTGTTTTTTTCCATATAATATTTCACAAAATTATCCCGGTACCTCTAAGATTTCTTGTCCGTTTTTCGAACATATGTTATACTTATAAAAAAAACTGGAGCGTGATGGAATGGACCGCATTATATTTCATATTGATGTGAACTCTGCCTATCTTAGCTGGACCTCCGTGCACAATCTGAGAACAGGCAGCGGGCCGGATTACCGCCAGATCCCGGCTATCATCGGAGGCGACAGAGAAAGCCGCCACGGGGTAGTACTGGCCAAATCCCTGCCTGCCAAAGCATACGGAATACATACAGGGGAACCCGTGGCTTCTGCGCTTCGCAAGTGCCCCGGCCTTGTCATAGCTTTGCCTGACCACTCCATGTACAGGCAGTTCAGCCGGGAGCTGTTTGAACTTCTGTATACATATACCCCTGACCTGGAACAGGTCAGTATCGATGAATGTTATATGGAGTTTACCGGAATCTCCCATCTGTATGAATCTCCTGTGGCTGCCGCCCGCCTGATAAAAGACAACATCCGCAATTCCTTCGGCTTTACAGTAAATGTAGGCATATCCTGCAATAAGCTGCTTGCCAAGATGGCCTCAGACTTTGAGAAACCTGATAAAGTACATACGCTTTTTCCGGATGAGATACCTCTGAAAATGTGGCCTCTGCCTGTGGAGGAGCTGTACATGGCCGGGCATTCCTCTGTGGAGACTCTGCACAAGCTGGGCATCCGGACCATAGGTGAACTGGCAGCCACAGATCCTGATCTTCTGGCCGCTCACTTGAAGAGCCACGGGCATACTCTGTGGGAGTATGCAAATGGCATTGACGACAGTCCGGTTGATTCCGGGCCCGGTGAAGCTAAGGGCATCGGAAATTCCACCACTCTGTCAAATGATGTGACTGACAGGGCCGATGCTTTCCTCATTCTTCACACCCTGGCGGAGAGCGTAGCCAGACGCCTGCGCAATGCGCACCAGATAGCCGGCAGCGTATGTGTAGAGATCAAGTACAATACTTTCCAGAGTACATCCAAGCAGATGCAGCTCCCTTCCCCCTTAAATACTGCTGACGGCATATACAAGTCCTCCTGCCTCCTGTTTGACAGGCTGTGGGATGGTTCTCCCATACGCCTTCTGGGGATCAGGTCCTCTAAGCTGCTGGAAGATACTGCTCCGGTGCAGATGAGCCTCTTTGACTATGGCCTGGATCTTTCCAATAGTGACCCGTCCTGCGGCCGTGAGCCGAAGGATAAAAAATCAGCCAAGGACAGCCTTTTAAAGGATGTTCTCCTGGAGGGCAGCCTGAAAAATGAAAAACAGAAAAAGCTGGACAGCGCCCTGGACTCCATCCGAAAACGTTATGGCAGTGATGCAGTAATAAGAGGCAGCCTGCTCCAGGAAGAGAATGAGGAGGCTCAGAAGAAAGAGCGGGGGAAATAGAACTATTTCCTCCGCTTCTGCTTTCTGTGTATGCTTTTAGACTGACCGGCTTTTTTGACCGAATATCCAAAGGTTCCGATCTTTTTGCCCAGTTCCCTGTATTCCCCGTGGGAATACGCCATCAGGCCTGTGGCATTCAGATCGAACCTGCCTTTTTCATCCATATATGCCTCATCTGCATGGACTGCCAGCACTTCCGCCAGAAACATATGGTGTGAGCCCAGCTTTTTTATATCTGTGACCCTGCACTCAACATTTACAGGACATTCCCCTATAAGGGGAGCCTTTACCTTATCTCCCGGCACTGGCGTGAGCTTCATCTCCTTAAACTTATCCACGTCCCGGCCCGATCTCACTCCGCAGTAATCTGTAGCCGCGGCCAGGTCTTTTGTTGTGAGGTTTATCACAAACTCCTTTGTCTCCTCAATAATAGCATAAGAATACCTCTCGGGGCGCACGGATATATACACCATGGGAGGCGCAGTGCAGACCGTCCCTGTCCACGCCACCGTAATTATATTCGGTTTCTCCCCCGGCCTCCCGCAGCTGACCATCACTGCCGGAAGCGGATATATCATGTTGCCTGGTTTCCAGACCTGTTTTCCCATTTGAGCCCTCCTCTACTGCTGCAGCGCATTCATAAATGCAGGTATCAGCTGCTTTTTTCTCGAAACTACTCCCGGCAGTACAACTGAACAGTCCTGAGGTGCTTTGTGGAAAGCCTCTTCCACCAGTTCCTCTGACTCCCCGCCGTAGCACAGCAGCTCCGTGGACTCGTGAATGATATCTGTCAGCATAAAAAACAGCATGGATTCACCGTGGGTACCCAGCGCCTTCTCCAGATAGGGGATGAGCCTCTCCTTTATTTCTGTCAGTTCAGCAGGATTCATGGAATTTATCTGCCCCACTCCGAAGCTGGCTTTATTAAGCTCAAATTTCTTAAAATCCTGATAGAATATCTCCTCGGGGGATTTATCCTTCAGCTTGCTGCCCGCCGCAAACATATCAGTTGCAAAGCTCTCGCACTCTATACCCGCTATCCTGGCCAGATCTGCTGCAGCTGCCCTGTCAGCCGGAGTGCAGGTGGGCGAACGGAACATCAGCGTGTCTGAGATAATAGCAGCGCAGAGCAGCCCTGCGATATTTTCCGGTATCTCAAGCTGCTTTTCCCCATAGATCTGGTACATGATAGTAGCGGTACAGCCGACAGGCTGATTCCGGAAATACACAGGCGCCATAGTCTCAAGAGACCCCAGCCTGTGATGGTCTATGATCTCCAGAATCTCCGCACTCTCAATATTATCCACCGCCTGAGAGGCCTCGTTGTGGTCCACCAGGATGACCCTCCTGCGCTTCATTCCCAGCAGGTTCCGCCTGGATACCATCCCTACATATTTTCCGTGCTTATCCAGGATAGGGAAATCCCTGTACCTCTTCTTGGCCATTATATCTTTGATGGAATCCGTGTAATCATCCAGTTCAAATGTAAGCAGCCTCTCCTTCTTCATGAAGAACTTGACCGGCATACTCTGATTGATAAGGCGCGCCACCGTGTATGTATCATGAGGCGTACTGATGACAGCACAGTCCTTATCAGCGGCCAGCCTGCGTATTGTCTTGGAGACAGGAGCCCCCTCACACACGATGATGCAGCCTGCATTCATCTCAATGGCACACAGCTGTGACTCATACCTGTTCCCCAGGATGACAAGATCATCCTGCTCAATATAATTTTCCATAAGGTCAGGATTTGCGGCTGCCACTACCACCTTCCCCTTCACGAAATACCCATGCTCGTTTCCCTCTACCATGACCCCGTCCAGAGTCTCCAGAATGTTTTTATACTGGGTCCTGGCTGTCGCCAGAATGGCATTGTCATAGACATCCATGTAGGACTGGGCAATGTCACTGATCGTGATAAGCCCTTCCAGGATATTATCTTCCCTTACGATGGGAAGGGTGTTCACATTTTCATTGCGCATAAGATTCCACGCCTTTTTGAGGGAAATACTGTGACTCACCCCCGCTATCCGGCGGATATCCATATCCTTAACTCTTGTCCCTACATTTGGCACATAGCCCGGCGCTTCCATCCCGAACCTGCCCAGCACATACTGCGTCTCTTCACTGATCTGTCCTGCCCGCTTTGCAACGAACCTGCCTTCCTCAGTCCTGCTTTTAATGTCTGCATAGGCGATCGCCGAACAGATTGAATCTGTATCCGGGTTCTTATGTCCGATTATATATACCTTTACTTTTGCGGTTTCTTCCATCTGCCGTCTCCTCTGTCTGCTCTGTTCTAATAACCCCTGGCTTCCTTTCCCTTAACCAGCTCTATAGCTGAGCTGGTGCCAAGACGTGACACTCCCGCATCCAGAAACGCTTCCATATCTTCCACGCTTCTTATGCCTCCTGCAGCTTTTATCTTCACATCAGGTCCTATATTCTCTTTAAACAGACGGACATCCTCAAGTGTCGCTCCCCCGGTGCCAAATCCTGTAGATGTCTTGATAAAGTCTGCCTTTGCATTTGTCACTGCACGGCACATGGCTATTTTTTCATCCTCTGTCAGATAACATGTTTCTATAATAACCTTCAGCACATGTCCGTCTGCCGCTTCCTTAAGCGCAGCGATCTCTTTTTCCACTTTATCAAAGTCTTTATTCTTCACATCACTTATATTTACTACCATATCTATCTCATCGGCGCCGTCAGCAACCGCCTGCCTTGTTTCAGCCACCTTTGCCTCCGTCACACTGTACCCCAGGGGAAATCCCACAACAGTGCATATCTTCAGGCTGTCCTTAAATGCCTCCTTTACCCTGCTTATATAGCAGGGCGGGATGCACACAGATGCAGTCTCATATTCTACTGCCTCCCGGCAGAGTTTCTCTATATCTTCCCAGGTGGCATACGCTTTCAGCTGTGTATGGTCAACATGGTGCAGCATTTCCTTCATCGTCATCATAACATATTTCCTTTCTACTAAATAATCCTGTCCATCCAGTTTCCAGACAAGTATAGCATATCTGCTGCAGGTTTCAAGTCAAAGACTTTTACGGTTACTATTCCCAGAAACACATTTTTGCGGGGTTGAGTACAGTAATCTTTTACGCCTTTATCTCACCCCAGAAGCTGATGCCGCAGATATCTCCTTCTACCCCGAACATATCAAGAACCGTTGCAGCTATATCAGAAAATGACCCTCTTGTTCCAATAGAAACACCTTCCCTAACAGACTTCCCATATGCAAGCATTGGAACGTATTCTCTGGAGTGGTCCGTGCTGGAGGTCCCCGGGTCACACCCATGGTCAGCCGTAATGATGAGCACATCCCCTTCCTTCATCCTCTCCAGAAAAGTCCCCAGCTGTCCGTCAAATTCAGTGGCCGCCCCTGCATATCCGTCAATATCATTCCGGTGCCCGTATACCATATCAAAATCAACCAGATTTACAAAACAGAGTCCTCTAAAATCCACATCCTGCATCTCTATCGTTTTCTCCATGCCGTCACGGTTGCAGGAGATAGGCTCTGTATGAGCAATTCCCTTTCCTGCAAAAATATCATAGATCTTTCCTATCCCAAAAGTATCATAGCCGGCTTCCTGCAGACAGTCCATCATAGTCTGCCCGGTGGGAACCAGTGAAAAATCATGCCTGTTCCTGGTTCTCACAAAATCCGGCCATTCCCCTGTAAACGGCCTGGCGATCACTCTGCCTACTGCATGCTTTCCCTGCAGGATATTCCTGGCTATCCTGCAGTACCTGTATAATTCCTCCACAGGCACGATCTCCTCGTGGGCAGCTATCTGGAATACACTGTCTGCAGACGTGTATACGATCAGACCGCCTGTCTCCATATGCTCCTTCCCATAATCCCTTATCACATCTGTACCGGAATATGGTTTATTGCAGAGAACACCTCTGCCTGTCTGTTCCCTGAACGGCTCCAGCACTTCCTCAGGGAAGCCTTCCGGGTAAGTGGGCATAGGCTCAGGCGAAATGATCCCGGCTATCTCCCAGTGCCCTATGGTAGTATCCTTTCCCATGGAGGATTCCCTAAGTCTCCCATAAGACCCCTTTGGGCTGTCTGTACCCTGTGCGCAAGTCACGCCTTCAATATTAAACAGACCCAGCTCTTTCATATTGGGGGTATCATATCTGTCTGATTTCACTATGGTGGCCAGAGTATTGCTCCCCTCGTCGCCAAAGCTGGCTGCATCAGGAGCCTCGCCGATCCCGAAACTGTCCAGAACAATAATAAAAACTCTGCTTATATCCATTTTCCCATCTCCTTTTAGTTACTACTCACTCTGTGACCAGTAACACGCTCCGCGATGCACAGAAACGGCAAAAAACGCCGTTTCGCGCTGCAAAACTCGGGATTTTCGTGCAAAATGCGCACGAAAACACCTCGCGGGATATTGACGTGTGAATAGTAACCCTTTTTATCTATATCACGTTATAGTTATTTTAGCATGATTTCAGAGGATTATGTAAAAAAATCGTAACTATTCAGCATGACTGTGCATTTACTGCACAGACCGTGAGAACATGATTCAAGAGTGCAGAAATTCCATCGCCGTAAGCTTGTGTGTTTATACCGTGCATGATAGAATGAGTTTAACCAGTCAGGCAAATTTAACTTTGGCACGCTGACCCAGGCATAAATTGCAGGTAACTGCAAAGGTACTGAACAGTTATGGTACTTTTTACAGAGCGGAAAATATGGAGGAAAATAAGATGGAAGTATATGAAAAAAGCTTAGCCGCCTTAAATGAGTTATTTGGCAAAGATTGCTGCTTTGTCCTGGCAACATCAAACGGAAACTGTCCGTCCCAGAGGGTTGTTGACACTTACTGCAGCGAGGGCATATTTTGGATCGTTACTCATGCCCTGTCAAATAAGGTCAAAGATATAAAGGTAAATCCCAATGTATCCCTGTGTAATAATTTTCATATATTCAGTGGAAAAGCCTATTATGCCGGACATCCTCTGGCAGCGGAAAACAAAGAGATACGCCAAAAGCTGATCCATGAATTTGAACCCTGGTATTTTGCACATAATAATGAGGAAGATGAAAATATGTGCTATGTAAAAATTGAATTAGAGGAAGGTTTCTTCCATAAAGACGGAACAGGATATAAAGTCAGTTTTACAAAAAAGGAAGCGAAAGAATTTCCCTTTTCCCCTCAGATTGAAATGACAAATGTAAATTAAAACGCATTCCACTGGATGTACAAAAAGAAAAATACGAGGAGATTAAGGCTGCCGCCAACGCTGCTGGTGAGAAAGTCAATGGTTATATTAAAAAGGCTATTGACGAACGAATGGAGCGAGATTTCAAATAATACAATAAAGTTTTTAATTTCGGCTGGACTTACAAGCTTCACAATCTCCACGCGCATGTAACTGTTAAACTGCTATCATGAAAGGACGTGTTATAATGCCACTGCCACAGGAAAAAATTTACACCATTGATGATATCTATGCACTGCCAGAGGGGGAACGTGCCGAACTGATTGACGGCCGGATTTACTATATGGCACCGCCCAGCAGGACTCAGCAACGTATTATCAGCAAATTAAACCAACTTATAGCTAATCATATTGATATCAAAAAAGGTGATTGTGAAGTATACCCCGCCCCCTTTGCCGTATATCTAGATAAAAATACCCACACTTATGTTGAGCCTGACATATCTGTTATCTGTGACAAAAATAAATTGGATGATAAAGGCTGTAAGGGTGCCCCTGACTGGGTGATAGAGATTGTATCCCCTGGCAGCAGACGCATGGACTACGCAATCAAATTATTCCAGTATCGCTCTGCAGGAGTCCGGGAATACTGGATTGTCGATCCTGAAAAAAATAGAATTATGGTCTGGAGCTTTCAACCAGAAGACACCACAGAATATACATTTTCTGATTCTGTAAAAGCGGGTATCTATGATGACTTATTTATCGACTTCTCGCAACTGAATATCTAACACATAGCCCTGCATTCAATTGCGGGGCTTTAAAGTGCAGAGAATCCATTTCACCGCCTCAGGCATACATTTCTTATAGGATTTTAAATGGTCCGCTCCCGATCTGCCCTGTTAAATCCGCAACACCCAATATCCCAATCATAAAAATTGCATTTCATGTCATGCGGTGTCAGCGCATACAGTAATTGATTCTTCCCGGACAATACACTGTGGATCGTATCCAGTGAATACCGCTTTAAGGGTATCCCTTCTTTTTGGGCAAGCTTCACCATCCTGTGCGTGATATAATCATCACTTCCCACTGCTACGTTCTTAATGCTTCTGTATACTGGCAGAGGGTAGCAATTCCTGCAGATCAGCCCGTCACGGTATATATGCTTTTCCAGTCTATTTAACGCCATAAAAAAAGAGCCTGCGAAAATCCCGCAAACCCTTATTATCCCTATAAATGAGGAGTGCCCCGGCGTCTGGTACACCGAGGCTATTATGAAAAAATTTATCTATATGTGTAATGAAAACATTACGCCATAAACCTTATTTAATTGTTATCTTCTCTCTTTGAAGATGTTTAAAGTATAACAACCATTTGTGAACATTTCGTGAACTCTAAGTTAATTTATTGTGAAATTAACGAAAAACAGGTCTGAATCGGACCTGTTTTTGTCAATTTACACCTATACTTCTATAATCTCCCTGGTCTGGCCTGTAACCAGCTGCGCCTCAGGATCAAAGCTTGATCTTTGCAAATAAGGAACCCAGATTTGTGGAGATGCTCTCTGACTCAGGAAGATCATACACCTCTTCCTGGATCTCCTCAGAAGCCACATCGTTTAATGCCTTCATGCTCAGGCTGAGCTTACCGTCCTTGACAGCAATGACCTTTACCTTCACCTTATCTCCCACTGTGAGGACAGAAGCAGGAGTCTTGATCCTCTTCTCACTGATCTGTGAAATATGTACAAGACCGGATAATCCATTCCCCAGATTAATAAATGCTCCGTAAGGCTGGATGCTCTCTACCACACCCTCTGTAACAAGGCCAACCTCCACATTTGAGATTTTTGCCTTGCGCTCCTCATTGGCTTTCGCCCTGAGGATCTCTCTGGCTGAGAGCACGAGTTTTTTATCTTCCTCATCTGCTGTGATAACCTGTACCTGTATCTCTTTTTCAAGCCAGTCTTCCAGCTCTTCCACATACTCCAGTGAAAGCTTGGAAGCAGGAATAAACCCTCTGATTCCTTCCAGATAAGCCACTACTCCGCTTTTAACTACTCCGCCGACTTTGACATTCAGAACAGTCTTTTCTTCCATATATTTCTTCAGCCTGTCCCAAGCCAGTATATCATTTGCCTCTTTTGCAGACATAAGTATATGTCCTTCACCGTCATCCCTTTTAATGACAGTAGCTGTGATCTCATCACCCACATGTACATCTTCCTTCAGGTTAAAGGACGGATCACTTGAATAATCCTCCAGGCGGATGATACCGTCTGTGTAATACTTCAGGTCAAGGATGACGGATGACTCAGTCACGCCAATGACTGTACCTGTCATAATATCTCCTTCGCTGATTTTCTTAAAGGATGCTTCCAGCTCATCCTTAAAGTCTTCCATTGTCTCTTCCTTTTCCTGAACAGGTTCCGCCGCAGCCTCACTTACTTCCTGTACTGCTTCTGCTTCATTTACTTCTGTTTCATTTAATTCTGTTTCCTGGCCTTCCAGCATTTCTTTTACTTCTTCTGACATCTTTCTACCTCCTATTTTTCAATCCCATTTCTTGCAGGCTGTCCCTGTGAATATGGGTGTTTTATCTTTTTAATCTCAGACACATAATCAGCCGCCTCTATCAGTCTGGCATCCGGTGTATTACCCGTAAGTATGACTTCCAGATCCTCCGGTTTCTCTTTCAAAAAATCCAGTACCAGATCTTCATCCAGAAGCCCTGCGCTGATCGTATATATCGTCTCATCTAAAAATAAGACCTGATAATGCTCACGGACCGCCATTTCGGTGACCATTTTAAACTGCCCGGCGTAAAACTTCTTTCTCTCCTGTTTTTCATCCGCTGTGAGCTGAAAGCTGAACTTCTCGGACTCAAGCCCGTCCACCAGAGTTATGTTCTCCACCTTCTCAAGAACATTGCGCTCACTTGTCTTATTATTCTTCATAAACTGATAGATCAGGACCTTATAGCCGAATCCTGCCGCCCGGATACAAAGACCCATTCCCGTGGTTGTCTTGCCTTTGCCGTCCCCATAATAGATATGGACCAGCCCCGTTCCTTTTTTCATGTCCCCCTCCTGCTGCGCCTGCTCAAAATTTTTACATTTCCTATTATAACCTATGAACGCCCGTTTTGCACAATAAATTTCTTATAAAATTCTGATTTTTTGCATCTTAACACGCTTTATGTTTCGATGCAAATTTTTATATTTTGATGTTTCAAAGTTTCTGTGCTATAGTAAAAAGTTCGCCTGTCATACAAAGAAACTCCGTTCATGTCTTTATGACAATCCCCGAGTCTCTAATAAGCGATTCTGTTTGGTTTTGTTACCTCATTATCCACAGCAGTCTTTGTTTTAGAACAATTTTTCCACCACAGATTTAGACGTAGCCTCATTATTGAGTTTACACATCTTGAAATTTCGTTCATAGAACTCCTGATACAGCAGATCTATCAGATACAGCTGGCTCATCTTTGCCTTCATGGAACCGCCCTCCAGAGGGCCTTCATCTGAACCGCACAGCAGGATCGCATCTGAATACACCGTCAGGGGCGATTTCTTAAAGTGTGTGATACAGGCTATCTTTGCTCCTGCCTCTTTCGCCACCTTTGCCACATGGATATTATCCTTTGTGGCGCCTGAATAAGATATGATTATAATAAAATCATCTGCATTTGTCATAGAAGCTGCCATTGCCTGCATATGAGGATCGGTAATGCACGTTACTTTATTTGTAACACGGAGAAATTTATTTCTCGCCTCCTCCGCCGTAAGAAGGCTGTCCCCGATCCCAAAAAAGTATACACGCTTGGCAGAGTCGAACATATCAAGGACTTTGTCAAAATTGTCACGGCTGAGAAGCATATATGTCTCTTTTATCGCTCCCAGATGCAGCTCCATCACCTTCTCCGCCATAATGCCAAAGCTGTCAAGATCGCCGGGGCTTGACGTCACAGCCTGTTTATTCTGAGGGCCGCTGGCTCCCTGGCTGAGAAACATCCTCATCTTAAATTCCTGATAGCCCTGCAGCTTCATGGTCCTGCAAAAGCGGTATACACTGGTATCACCCACTTTACATGCATCGGCCAGATCTGTTATTGACATATACAGAACCTTACTTTGATTCTTGATCACAAAGTCCGCCACCTTTTTTTCAGCCTTCGTGAATTGATTATAGGAAGCCTGGATCTGCAGTATGAAGTTATCACTATCCACCCTATCACCTCTTTATTCGTGATTTTTTTCCCACACTTTCTCCGCTATCTTTACTGCGCCTAAAATTCCTGCCTTATTCTCCAGTGCCGCCTGCTTTACAACAACATTATGATAGCTTTTCATTATATGATTATACAGGATTTCACGTATTTTATCCAGTATATATTTCTGGGACATTACGCCGCCTCCCAGTATGACACAGGAGGGATTAAAAATATGTATCAGGGTGGAGAGTCCATATACCACCTCCAGTATCCAGGCATCCACCACACTCTTTACCTTTTCTTCTTCCAGCCGGGCAAATATCTTCCTCCCTGAATCCAGAGCCGGGTCCAGCTCTGCTGCCCTTCTTACAAGAGCTGTCGCTGATGCGTACCGCTCATAGCAGCCGCTGAAGATGTCCTCCCCAGGCCTGCGTTCTCCTGCCCGGACAATCATTGCCCCGAATTCTCCTGCGGAAAAGCTGCTTCCTCTATATATTTCCCTGTCTATGACCACAGCTCCCCCCACACCTGTACCGTAGGTGAGGCACAAAAAGTCTTTTTCTTCCCTTCCTGCCCCAAACCATGCTTCACCCAGGGCCGCCGCATTTACATCATTCTCCACAGCGGCTGGAACTTTAAATTCCTTTTCAAATATCTCCTTAACCTTCATTCCTGTGTAGCCCGGTATATTTTCATTAGCATAGCGTATGACTCCCTTTTGGGAATCTACCTGGCCTGCCGTGCTGATCCCTATACAGTCTATCCCCCGGAAGCTGCCCGTGATTTCCAGAGCCTTCTCTATCACATGAGCTCCGCCTCTTTCTGCATGGGTTTCAAACTCTTTTACCTCTGACAGGACTCCATTATTATATTCAGCGGCCTTGATTGACGTGCCGCCAATATCCAGTGCTGCTATCTTCATTAAGACTCCTCCTCACTGCCCTCCCGGCAGGCAGATACTTTTATGACACATTTCTTCAGATGACGGTCAGGGAGTGCTGCCACTCCCGGCATATGCGGCTCCCCGGCCATACAGATAATAAAACGCCCCTCCCCCATTATACAGGAGGAAGCCTCCTCACACTCAATTGTCCCAAAATCCGTCTCCGCGTTGAACTCCCCCGCGGCTCCCTTTAAAGGACTCCCTATCCTAATGATTTCCGTGCCTTCTATATCAATCTGGATATCCATATATCTCTTATGTATTTCGTAACTGCCTGCGCCCCCGCCTGCCTCTGCCTCCATCACATTGGCAAAGACATCATCGCCTGAAATAGCTGTTCTCCCGTCGGGAAGCCCTGCTAGGTCATTTTCTTCAATAAACGCGACTGCAATATCCAGCCAGTGGGATATCCCCTTATAACGCCCTATATTTGTAATTTTATCATAGATCATAAACTTTTCCTCCAATTTTACAAAAAGAGACTACCGCTATGCAATAGTCCCCTTTGTTTTTTCTTTTTAGCCCTTTACAGCCCCCATGGTGATACCCTGGGTAAAATACTTCTGGAATAACAGGAATACTGTAACAATAGGAACCGCCGCCAGCGCCGCGCCGGCCATTATAAGGCCGTAGTTGGTGGACAGCTCTGCCTGAAGCGTGGCAACTCCAAGTGCAATTGTCAGGTTCTTCCTTGATGAGAGCATGACCAGCTGCATGAAGTATTCGTTCCATGTATTGATAAAAGTAAAAATTGCGAGAGCCGCAAATCCCGGCTTGACGATGGGGAATGCAATGCTGGCAAATGTACGGAACTCACCACATCCGTCAATTCTGGCAGATTCCAGCAGCTCTCCCGGGATATTTTCACTGAACTGTTTCATCAGGAAAATACCAAAAGGCCATCCGATCAGAGGCATGATCACAGCCGCCAGAGTGTCATGGAGATTCATCATGCTGATAAGCCGCACCAGAGGTACAAGTATGACCTGCTTTGGCAGTGCCATCGCCATAATAAATACGCCAAACAATATCTTCTGCCCATAGAATCTCTTCTTCGCAAGGACATACCCGGCCAGAGAGGATATGAAACAGACTGCCAGCATAGTGATCAGACTGATCAATACACTGTTTAACAGCCACTGGAGCGCCGGATTCTGCACGATCAGCCTCTCAAACTGCTCTATCGTGGGCGCTGAAGGGAACCACTGGGGCGGTATGGATACGGCATCTGCCTGGGTTTTAAAGGCGCCCGTCATAATCCAGTAAAAAGGAAAGACAAAGATTACTGTCAGGACAGCCAATATAATAGTTGAAACAACGCTAAACGGAGTCAGTTTCTTCTTCATGTTTTGTCTCCCCTTTCTAATATTCTACATCGCTTCCCAGACACTTAAACTGGACGAAGCTGATGATACCTATTACAACTGCAAGAAATACTCCCATGGCATTTGCATAACCGTAATCTGACAGATTAAATGCCTTCTGGTACAGATAGAACATGATGGTCGTTGTTTCATGGTTGGGGCCGCCCGATGTCAGCAGCTGTATCAGTGAGAAGCACTGGAAGGAATTAATTGTTGTTATAACTACAATGTACAGGGTCGTGGGCAGAAGACTTGGCCATTTGATCTTCCAGAACACCTGGAATTTGTTTGCCCCGTCCACCTCAGCCGCCTCCACCAGGGATTTGTCAATATTTCCCATGGCAGCTATGTATAAGATAATTGGCTGGCCTACTGCTGTGGTCAGCAGGATAATGATGATAGCCATAAGTGCATACCGCTTATCGCCCAGCCACATAATATTCGAATTAATAAGGCCGCCTGCCTTCATAACATAGTTTAGAATGCCGGAAAGCGGATCGTATACCCATTTCCATACCACAGCAACTGCTACGGTACCTGTGACAACCGGCAGAAAAAATACACAGCGGAAAAAAGATCTTGTAAATGCACTGCGCTCATATGTCTGGGAAGCTACAAACAGCGCAAAGATAACTACGATGGGGACTGACCCGACTACAATAATGAGAGTGTTCCTGAGAGCTTTTAAAAAGACGGCATCCTGAAACATCTTCACATAATTGTCCACCCCGATAAAGTCGAACTCAGTCATGCTATATTTAAATAAGCTGGTAAATATCCCCATCCCCATGGGAACCAATACAAATACGATAAAAAACAGTAGGGCCGGAGCCAGAAACATGTAGGAAACCATCGTCTCCCTCAAGGCCAGCTTATGTGATGTCTTTTTCATATTTTCCCTCCAATTCTATGATTATGTCTGCTCTCTTTAAAGCAGGGTGCTCCCGAAGGAACACCCCTCAACCCTTAAATACTCTGGTTTTTATTTAGCAGCATTTTTGATGGCTTCGTCTGATTTCTGTACAAAATCATCTGCTGCCTCCTGCGGCTCCTGGTCACCGTTCATGATTGACTGAAGCATCGGGAACCAGTATGTCCTCATCTCTGCAAATCCATCGATAGTGTTGTAATACGGTGAGTAGTATTTTGTCCAGGAAGCAAGTGTTGCCATCCTCTCGTCACCATAGAGATCGCCAAAGGATTCACGTACAGGGAAGGATCCGCTTCTGACAACATCCTTCGGTCCCCATTCCGGATCATCACAGAGGAACTGGAGGAATTTCTTGGATGCATCGATTTTAGCCTGGTCGCCATTATCAAAGATGCAGAATCCATTTACAAGGTACTCTAATTCAGGAACACCATCATCTGACGGGAACGGAACTTCAATAAATTCTACCTTGCTGGCTTCTAAAAGAGCTGCCTGTGTACCTGGCTGTGCCGGGGACCATAACAGTGTGAATGATGTCTGGCCGTTTGCAAAGTTCTGGATATCATCACCGCCGTTGTATGCGGAACCGTTCATAAGAAGCCCATTGTCAACAGCATCTTTAATATATTCAAGTGCTTTCACGCCTTTTTCGTCATTAACTGTATACTTTGTAACCTCCGGGTCCGTGATGGAGCCGCTGTATAAGTTGGCAACAAATGCTCTTGTACCCTGGTCTCCGCCCTGGCCGCTGGCAAATACAGAGCCGGGATTATAGCCTTTGTCATGAAGTGCTGTAATAACAGTTGTGAAGTCATCTGTTGTCCATCCTTCTTTGATCAGGTCAGCCACGCCTGCATCCTCTGCCATTTGTTTGTTAAATGCCATATAGAAAGGAGCGGAGCTTAACGGATACATATATGCCGTATCCCCTGCCTTGCAGGACTGCAGCAGTGTGTCATTATTTACATCTTTCACAAGCTCATCTGTGAACATGTCACTGATATCTACAAGTTTTCCTGATTTTCCATACTCGATGATACGGCCGGGAGCGTCAAATAATACATCACAGATCGTGCCTCCCTCGATGGCAGCTATGATCTTTTCCGGTCCTGATGTGAAGTCGATAGTTTCCAGCTTAACTGTGATATCCGGATTCTTCTCTTCAAAAGCAGCGATTACCTTCTGCTCATATGTTCCGGCGCCATCGCTAGCATTTTCCTGTGTAAATGTGGGGAATGCCCACCAGGTGATCTCTACGGCGTCTCCTGATGAACCGGCCGCATCGGCTTTCACCACTGCTGATGTGAGTGATAACGCCATTGTACAGGCAAGCATCGTAGCAATAACTTTTTTCTTCATACTTCTTTCCTCCTGAAATTATATTATTATTTTTTAATTGCTTCTACGTAACGTTTCGTAATATCCATAGGCCTTGTAATGGCCGTACCTACCACTGCTGCCAGCGCGCCTGTATCAAGAGCCTTTTTCAAATCCTCAGGGCACCAGATCCCGCCCTCTGCAATGACAGGCTTTCTGCACTCTCTGGCCAGTGTTTCCATCATATGAAAATTTGGTAACTGAACACCACATGTATAAGGCGTATATCCGCTCATAGTTGTGCCTATGAAATCAAACCCTATCTCTGCTGCATGCATTCCTTCTTCTATAGTAGAGCAGTCTGCCATAAACAGCTGGCCGGGATACTTCTGCCTCACTTCTCCAAAAAAATCATCCACTGTCTTTCCCTGAGTCCGTTTCCGGTCTGTGCAGTCGGCAGCTATGATTTCACAGCCGCATTCCACCAGGGCATCTACTTCTTCTATCGTGGGTGTAATATAAACATCACTGTCTTCATATACTTTTTTTATGATTCCGATTACAGGAAGGTCTACCAGTTTTTTGATTTCTGTGATATCCTCTACTGTATTGGCCCTGATTCCGGATGCTCCGCCTAACATTGCCGCATATGCCATTCTGGACATGATAAACGAACTGTAAAGCGGCTCTTCCTCCAGCGCCTGACAGGAGACGATCAGCCCTCCCCTGATTTGTTCAATTACCTGCTGGTTTGTCATCCATTTCCCTCCCTTCTCTGGAAATTAACCAAATTTCCTTTATTATTGATTTGTTTTTTGTAATTTTTAACTATACTAACCATATCACATTCGGATATTTTTTTCAATATCTTTTTTAGAAAAAAAATTTTTTTCATTAATACTTGTTTCTATTGGTCAAAAATGGTATAATTCTCTCTATAGAAATGGAAACTCTGTAGACATTATACAAATAACCAAAAAGGAGAAAGAAAATGTCAAAATATGATGTGAATCGCTTTCGGAATGTAACTGTAGCCCTAAATACTCCGTTTACCGCTTCAGGCGACCTGGATCTTGCTGCAGCCAAAAAGCTTACCCGCTATTACATAAACAAGGGGATCAAAAGTCTTTACGTCTGCGGAAGTACAGGGGAAGGTTTCCTTCTTGACAATGAAGAACGCATGAAGCTTGTGGAAGCTGTTGTGGATGAAGCCGGAGACGACCTGTCTGTGATCGTACATGTGGGATGCCCTTCCACAAGACACGCCGTCATGCTTGCAGCCCATGCACAGAAGGCCGGCGCTGCCGCCACCTCTGCTGTACCCTGTGTCTATTATCACCTGGGGGAGGAAAGTGTTTACCAGCACTGGACAAAGATAACAGAGGCCGCAGATCTTCCATTCTTTATCTACAATATTCCGCAGCTGACAGGCTTTAACCTGTCCATGCCGCTGTTTAACCGCATGCTGGAAAATGAACGGGTTGCCGGTATCAAATGCTCCTCTGATCCCTGCCACGATATTCTCCGTTTCAAGCAGGCCGGAGGCAAAGATTTTATTGTATTTAATGGTCCTGATGAACAATTTCTGGCAGGCCGCCTGATGGGCGCTGATGCGGCTATCGGCGGTACATACGGCGCCATGCCCGAGCTGTATCTGAAGCTGGACGAGCTGATCCGCCGGGGTGAGATAGCCAAAGCACAGGAAATGCAGGTGAAAGTGACGCTATTCATTTACCGTCTCTGCTCTTTCCCGTCTATGTACGGAGCCTGCAAGACCATAATCAGGATGGACGGCGTCAATATCGGGGACCCGCGTCTCCCGTTTTTGCCTGTTGATGAGCACGACCCTGAGATCATAAAGCTGTATCAGGATATCCGCAGCGCTGTAGAAGAGACTAAAAACTGGTGACACACAGGAGTAAAAAATATGGAAAAAACAATTGTTTGTTTTGGGGATTCTAATACACATGGATATAAATCAGAGGACGGAGGCCGCTTTACAAGAGAAGAACGCTGGCCCTGCCTTCTGGAAAAATATCTGGGAGATGGGTACTATGTGACAGAAGAAGGCTTGAGCGGCAGGACTACTGTCTTTGAAGACCCGCTGTTTGAAGGACTAAATGGAATGTCTTCCATTTTTTCATGTCTCATGAGCCATGAACCCGTAGATCTGCTTATCATAATGCTTGGAACAAATGATACAAAGGACCGTTTCCACGTAAACGCGGAAAATATAGGAAAAGGCCTGGAACGGCTGGTAAATAAAGCTATTTCTGTAAAGGATGCATGGAGGAACAGGCCAAATATTCTCATTATCACCCCTGCCCCCATTGGAAGCGGCTATGAAAAAACCGCTGTCGCAGGAGAGATGGGCACAGACTGTATTGAAAAGTCAGAAAACCTCCACATATGGTTTAAAGATGTGGCAGGACGCCTTGGCTGCCATTATCTGAACGCCGGGGAGATAGACGGTATCAGTATGCATCCCAATGACTACATGCACCTGGATAAAGACAGCCATGAACGCCTGGCCCGCCGTCTGACAGATATTATTCCTGAAATTGTCTGACCCCGCTCGGCGGCATATATTAAAATTTAAATATACTCCAGGCTGCCGGTATTTCTTCATAATTATGTTAAAAGCCGCTGTGAGAGAACTGTTATTTCTCTCACAGCGGCTTTTTCTAAAACAGATGTAATTATATCTCTGATATTACAGATCCAGCTTCATTTCCCCAAACTTAATCAGGCCCTTTTTCCTCATGAATTCTGATATCAGCAGTGTAACGATCGCCGGAAGTATAAAGTGGATCAGGCTCATTTTCAGAAGGACTACTGTGGCTCCTTCTGCAGGGACCATGGTCTGGAAGGTCATGATCTGTCCCACAAGTCCGGCTGTTCCCATCCCTGATCCGGTGGCATTGTTCGTCATCTTAAACAGCATAGTCCCCACAGGCCCCAGTATCGCACTTGAGAGGATGGCAGGCAGCCATATCAGCGGCCTCCTTACAATATTAGGCACCTGGAGCATAGATGTGCCGATCCCCTGTGCCAGCAGACCGCCGATCTTATTCTCTCTGTAGCTGGCAACGGCAAATCCTATCATGTTGCAGCAGCAGCCCACTGTGGCAGCGCCCGCGGCAAGTCCCGACAGGTTCATGATGATTCCCAGAGCAGCCGAACTGATTGGGAGTGTCAGGATCATTCCCATGACAACGGATACAACTATTCCCATGAGGAATGGCTGCTGCTCTGTCCCCCAGTTGATAATAGCGCCCAGCCCTGTCATAAAGCTGGATATGGGCGGCCCTGCAAGAAGCCCTACTGCCGAGCCGGCCATGATGGTTACTATTGGTGTCACCAGAATATCTATCTTCGTCTTTCCTGATACGAGATGGCCCACTTCAATGGCTATGTATGCTGCAATAAAAGCTCCCAGAGGTTCCCCTGGTCCGGCAAGCAGCACATTGCCCTCTGTGATCAGGGTTCCTGCCAGTATCTTGCTGGCATAGCCTCCCACTGTTCCTGCTGTTGCTGCCGACAGGACTACAAGGGGGCTCTCCTTAAACCTATATGCCACACCCACGCCTATGCCCGCGCTGGTCATGGCCGCAGCCACTTTTCCCAGCTGGAAGATAATGGCCCCTGCTTCCCCGCCTATGAGATTTCCCAGCTGCTGGATGATCGTGCCCACGATCAATGTGGCAAACAGCCCCTGGGCCATACCGGTCAGGCCGTCAATAAAAATCCTGTTCAGATATTTCTTTATCAGTTTCATCTTCTCCTCCTCTTCTCTCCTTCGCTCCATGCTGACCGTCCATTGTTTGACAGCTGTCATGTCACCCTAGTAAAGTATCATAATTTTACAGAATTATCAAGAGGTTTCATACGAAAATCCGGGAGTTACAGCGCCAAAATAATATAAACAGCATATCTCCCCCCACAGAATATTCTTTACTTTGCAAATGGAATATTGTATTATTTCCTATAGGTAACTGATCATATATTGAATGGTTACTCCTATAGGTTCGATCAAAGTCAAATACGAGAAGGAATTTATCATGAGACAAACACGGCGCTTCTTACTTGCCGTCTCTCTGGCAGCTGCCATCACCTTGAGCGGCTGCAGTTTATTCGGAGATTCTGCAAGTGATGTTACCGAAAAGGAAACTGCAGAAAAAGTTATACAGAATACAGAAGCTGACACTGCCTCCGGGCAGGATAATACAGAAACAGAGAGTCCTGATTCTTGGGAGACACAGCCAGTAACAGAAACAGAAAAACTTCAGGAGACGAACGCGCCCGTGCAGGCCGATTCCGCCAGGGAGCAGGCACAGCACATTCTGCTGGGTATGACTCTGGAAGAAAAGGTTGGCCAGATGTTTTTGGTAACTCCTGAAATGATCGACATGTACACTGACGGAAGTGTTATATCCTGCAATGACTCAATCACAGAGAACATACAGAAATACCATCTGGGCGGCATTGTTCTTTTCGAAGGGAACATATTAAACCGTACACAGACAGCTGAAATGATAGCTGAATTTCAAAGCGCCAGCGATACAGGGCTTTTTATCGGCGTAGATGAAGAAGGCGGTATCGTCTCCAGGATAGGGCGTAACCCTGAGATGGACTGCACCTGGTTTCCCAATATGAGGGAGATAGGAGATACAAATGATACCTCAAAGGCCTACGAGGCTGGGGATACCATCGGCCGGGAAATACGGGAGCTGGGATTTAATCTGGACTTTGCACCTGTGGCTGATGTGGCTACCAATCCGGAAAATACAGTGATCGGTGACAGAGCTTTTTCTTCTGATCCCCAGGTGGCTGCTGCAATGGTCGCACAGGAGATCTACGGGCTTCACAACAATAACGTAGCCAGCAGCATCAAGCATTTTCCCGGACACGGAGATACTTCCACAGATTCCCACACGGGATTTTCTGCCACAGACCAGGACCTGGAAGGGCTGCGCAGTACAGAGTTTGTGCCGTTTAAGGCCGGCATCGGAGCCGGGACTGATATGGTCATGGTCTCTCACATTGCCGCGCCTGCCGTAACCGGAAATAATGACCCAGCGTCCCTTTCATTTGAGATGATCACCGGGCTTCTCAGAGATGAACTGGGCTATGACGGTGTAGTGATCACCGATTCACTTCAGATGGGCGCTATAACAGAATACTACACAGCCTCAGAAGCTGTCCTGGCTTCTCTGAATGCCGGAGCTGACATATTTCTCATGCCGGCATATCTGGGGGAATCTTATAACGCTGTATTAAACGCTGTGCAGGACGGAAGCATTCCCGAAAGCCGGATAGATGAGTCCGTAATGCGAATATTACAAGTAAAAATAAACAGGAATATTTTATCTTAAAGGGGAGCATTATCTATATGTTAAAAAAATACAGAGAATATATAAAACCGGTCCTGCAGGGCTGCGCTGTCCTGTTCTTCGCTGTCCTGCTGGGCATCTGGGCCGGATCTGATCCGGCCATCCCCGCTTCTGTCCCTGAGGCAGAAACGGAATCCGGGGCCTGGCGCCCCGGCAGCAGCCGGACGGAGTCTGAAACTCAAGTCCCCCCTGCTCCCGGCAGTTCTGAAATGGCGTCTGGATCTGATACAGAAGCCCCAGCCGGATCAGGCGCAGCTGCAGTAGTCGAATCTGATGCAGAAACAGAGGCTGAATCCGATACAGATGCTGCGGCTGAATCAAATGCAGGCGCCAAGTCAGAAGAAGAGACGGAAACAGACAGCAGGAAAGGAACTGGAAATGTCACCGGGAACGGCTCTGAAAATACTACGGAAAAAGACTCTGAAAATACCACAAAGAACAGCTCTGAAAGCGGAACGGAGACAGAGATAGAGACAGAAGGGCATATGGATGTGGACCGCCTGTACAAACCGGGTGATATCCTCCGGACAGACAGTGAAAATCCTCTTCTTCCGTACTCACAGTACAAAATATCTGATGAGCAGGCAGACTGGTTCATAATTCCTGAGGATTTTATCGAAGCGTATCTCAAAAAATATAAGCTTATAACTTCAGATATAAAGATAGAGATCACAGAAGCCCCTCTCTCCTGGACAGACCTGGAGACTATATTGACATATATGACAGACAGATACGAAGGAAGGTGGAGCATTTATGTAAAGGATCTGAAAAATGACAGATCTATCATCATCAATGACCAGCCCATGGAAGCTGCCAGCCTGATCAAGCTCTACATTATGGGGGCAGTATATGAACAGATGGGAATGAATGCCATCGATGACAATCTGACAATCTCCGACGCTCTGTATAATATGATCACTGTCAGCGACAACGAGTCAGCGAACACTCTTGTGCGTGCGCTGGACCCTGACGGCGATCATTCCAAAGGAATGGTAATTGTCAACAATTTCATCCGGGAATACGGTTTTACAAACACTGAACAGGTCAACGGGCTGGCTGATCCCAGTCTCTGGTCTGATGACGGACGCCTGAACCAAACCTCCGCCAAGGACTGCGGTATGTTCCTGGAATATGTCTACAGGGGGGAAATGGTCTCCCATCTGGCTTCCAGGGAAATGGAATCCCTGCTTCTGGGCCAGGAGATCGACTATAAAATACCGGACAGCCTGCCGTCTGAAGTAGTTTCAGCAAGTAAGACAGGGGAGGTAGAAGGGTGCGAAAATGACACGGCTATCGTCTATTCACCGGGAGGAGACTATATCATCTGCATTATGTCAAATGGCTGGTCAGATGACGCACAAGCCGTCAGCAGGATCCATTCCTTAAGTGAAGCTGTGTATGCCTTTTTCAATCCTGATTCCGGATATACTATCACGCTTCCTGAAGGACAGCTGGAAGAAAGTGCACCTCTGACAGAATACGATATACTGGAGGAGACTGAATAATATGCAGATGTCAGATCATAAAATAAATAATACATCAGCTGCCTGTGCAGATAATATTACAATACGCACTGCATCAGAAAAAGATGCCCCGGAATTGTTGTCCATATATGCACATTATGTGAAGAATACGGGAATTACCTTTGAGTATGAAGTCCCGTCCGAAGATGAATTTGCAGGCAGAATACGTGGTATATTGTCAAAATATCCTTACCTTGCGGCAGTTTCAGAGGGCAGAATACTGGGGTATGCGTATGCCTCAGCTTTTAAAGACAGGGCAGCCTATGCCTGGTCTGTGGAAACTTCTATCTACATCCGTGAAGGCTGCCATGGCAGAGGTACGGGCACCCAGCTGTACCGCGCTCTGGAAAATGCTTTAAGCAGACAGAACATATTAAATCTGAATGCATGCATTGCATACCCCAATCCTGAGAGCATAAGCTTCCACGAAAATCTGGGATATACCACCGTGGCACATTTTACAAAATGCGGGTATAAAGCAGGACAGTGGTATGATATGATCTGGATGGAAAAAATGCTGGGATGCCATCCTGATCCCCCCAGCCCCTTTATTCCCTTTCCAGAACTGCCGGAATCCATAAATTAATCAGGATTATCAGGAGATTTCGACATTTAGTTTCAATTTATTCACAATTAGTTCCTATTTCCTTAATGATTTCTTGGTAAACTTAAGATAATCATAATATTATCTGTTTTTTATCAGAAGCAAGCTTAATCATACGGGGGGATGGGAATGGCTGATAACAGTAGGACAAAATATTCAAAATTCAGAAGACCTGCAGCAAAAGGGATTATCAGTGTGATCCTTTTATCCGCAAGCACACTTTTGCTTTTTATTGCCGATAAAAGCGCCGTATTTGCCCAGTGGTACTGTGACTATGTCTACAGATACCTGGTGGAAATATTCGGGCGCTTTTTTTCATTATTTCCTTTCTCTGTGTCAGAAATTGCCCTGTATACCCTGCTGCTGGGACTGTGCGGGGGATTTTTAGTGTTCCTGTACAGGATAGCGTTCAAAAAATCCAGGCTGGTGACCCTGGCCAAATCAGGTACCTCACTGCTGCTTATCCTCTCAGTGCTGCTCTTTACTTATACACTGGGCTGCGGCATCAATTACAAAAAGGCTTCATTCTCCCGGCAGAATAATTTGTTTACCCGGGAGTACACAAAAAATGAGCTTGCAGACCTCTGCCGTAAGCTCACTGAAGATGTTAATTACTGGGCCCCCATGGTTGCCAGAAATGAAGACGGAGTAGCTGTTGAAGGTTCCGGGCTGAAAAAAGAGGCGGTGAATGCCATGAAGTCTTTAAGCCAGTCTTATAAAGACCTCCAGGGCTACTATCCAAGGCCAAAAAAACTGCTGGTGTCAGATATCCTCTCTGTACAGAAGACAAGCGGCATCTACTCCCCGTTTACCATAGAGGCAAACTATAACAGTGATATGACAGCCTTCAATCTTCCTTTCACAGCATGCCATGAGCTCTCTCATCTCAGAGGGTATATGCAGGAGGATGAAGCCAATTTTATAGCTTATCTGGCATGTATGAGCTCTGACTCTCCTGATTTTAAGTACAGCGGCAGTCTCCTCGCATGGATCTATACTACAAATGTACTTTACAGGACAGATGCAGACCTTTACAGCCAGGTGCGCAGCAGCCTCCTTCCCGACGTAGAAGCCGACTTAAATGCCAACACCATGTTCTGGCGCCAGTATGACGGGCAGATAGCAAAGGCTGCTTCCAAGGTAAATGATACATATCTGAAAGCCAACGGAGACAGCGACGGTGTCAGCAGCTATAACAGGATGGTAGACCTGCTTGTGGCATATGACACTGCCACCCTAGCCGCCGCGGACAGATAGCGGCGGGCGGGCTCATGCCCGGGTTTTGCAGCGCGAAACGGCGTTTCTTGCCGTTTCTGTGCATCGCGGAGCGTGTTACTGGTGACGAAGTGAGCAGTAACCTATAATTGTTTTTTCCTGAACACTGCACAGGAAAGCCCCAAAAACAGGGCAGTAAGCAGCACTGCCGTAAGCAGAGGCCTCATAAAACCTGCCAATCCCATATTTCCTTCAAGCAGGCTCATATTATTGGAGATCAGTCCTGTTGGCATCCACCGTCCAAGATCCGGGATGATACCAAGCAGAAACTGTATGACTACAATTCCTCCCATGAACAGCAGGCTTCCGTACATACTGGCAAAAAGTGAGCCGCCCAGCAAAGCCGCCGCTATCAGAAGCAGGCCAAATATCCATACTCCTGATACAGCTCCTGCCAAAAGAACAGAATCAGCTGAATCTTCCCAATAGTAATTTGT
The DNA here is from genome assembly GCA_003148945.1 of Murimonas intestini. Classification (GTDB taxonomy): domain Bacteria; phylum Bacillota; class Clostridia; order Lachnospirales; family Lachnospiraceae; genus Murimonas; species Murimonas intestini. The sequence goes on from QGGY01000012.1 coordinate 88,141, forward strand.
ATACAGGAGGGTGATGATAAAGCTTAGAGCATAGCTGCATGTCCACATGATGCCCCAGGCAGTAAACTTAGCCAGAACTACTGTATTTCTTGAGAGTCCCTTTGTCAGCAGATTTATGAGCGTGCCTTTGGATATCTCGTTTCCCAGGATACCGCCAAAAAGTACGGCAGCCACGATCAGCCCCATCTGAGGTATGTTTTTAAAAAACTGCATCCAGGAGTTCATAACTGACGGTTCCCCCAACTCGATCGTCATGCCTGCCGGCATTAAAGCAGCCAGCAGATCTGGTGTGAATTTAGCTGTAAGAGGGTTCATCAGTCCCAGAACGCCAAAAATGATACCCATTATCAGAAGCTTATATGTCCTGCTCATCTCCAGAAATTCCTTTTTTACAAAAGCTGCATATGCCCTCATTCCACCACCTCCATAAAAAGGTTCTCAAGAGAAGGCTCCAGCACTTCTATCTTCAGAGGCATATCATCCATACCAGCCAGTCCGCACAGAATGGCCTTCTGTACTTCTCTCGTATTGCCTGAGCAAAGGATCACTTTTCTTCCCTCTCTCTTGACATCCGCCCCTGTCTTTTTAACAAAATCCATAGCTTCAAACCCGGCAGCCTCTTTTTCTGTTCCGAACTCCGCCAGCAATTTCCCGCTCCTGTGCTTTTTCTTGATCTCATCCAGCGGCCCTTCCAGGCGCAGACGCCCCTGATCCAGCACTGCTATCCTGTCGCAGACGCGCTCTACGTCGGAGAGGATATGTGTGGAGAAAATAACTGTAGTCTTTCCCTTAATGTTCTCTAAAATATCCAGTATCTCCTTCCTTCCCACAGGGTCCAGAGCCGATGTGGGTTCGTCACATAACAGAAGTCTTGGCTCATTTAAAAGTGCCTGGGCAAACCCCAGGCGCTGCTTCATACCCCGTGAAAAGCCGCCGATCTTTTTATTTACATTCTTCAGCCCCACCAGTTCAAGAAGCTCCCCGCTCTTCTGTTTCAGGCTACCGGACGGACACCCGGTTATTTCACCGCAGAGCCTGAGATATTCTGCCGGACGCATATAATTGTAAAATTCGGGAACATCAGGCAGATATCCTATATACCTGTTGGTATCTGTCTGCCCGTATCTGACCTGTTCATTGTATACCCTGATACTGCCCTCATCCGGCTTTAACAGCCCCAAAATCATTTTCATAGTAGTGGTCTTCCCTGCCCCGTTCTGTCCAATAAATCCATAGACACAATTCTCGGGAACTTCAAACGACAATCCCTCTATCACTGTATGGCTTCCAAACCTTTTTACTAATCCTTTGATTTCAAGAGCATTCATTCTTCTTCACCCCTGCCTGCCGCAAAGTAAACTATCGGCCCTATAAATTGCACAATGACTACAAAAATACACCAGAAAACTTTATTGCCAAATCTATAATTCGGATGCCTCAGCACATGGATCAGGGCTGTCAGTGCCAAGGCAACCTCCAATACGATAAGCGGTATTAAAACCGGCAGATATTCTATTAACACATCCATCCTATTCCCCTCCCAATTTGAATTGTAAGCTTTCAGCCATTTTTATGAATTCCTCCTTCTTGGCCAGCCTGGGCAAAGAAGGGTTGTTTGTCAAGCCTGCAAGCAGAGACTGCCTGATCGTTCTGGCATCCTTTGGCGCTTTGTTCCCCGGTTCAAAATTATTGATCCAGGCATCCACTCTGTCAAAATATTCATCCCCGTGCAGTGAATACAGATCCGGAGATGTAGTGCAGACCCTCACATACTCCTTCAGCATGCCAAGAGCTTTTTCATCCATCTCTGCACCGCAGTACGCCTGTGCACATACCATATAAAAGTTAAGTGTGGCGCAGGGATGCATACTTTCTATGTGATACAGATCTATCACGCCCCTTATCCTTTGTATTGTTTCCTCCACCTTCTCCATATCATCCTGCTTTAAATATACAAATGCAACAGCATCGCTTATCAGGGACAGAAGGTATTGATACATGTTTGTCTGGAGTACCTCCTCTGCCTTCTGAGACTTTCCCATAGCCAGGTAAACCTGGGCAAGCATTGCCCTTTCCTGGTTCAGAGGATTTATGTCCTCCCCCAGGATCTCCAGAGCCTTCTCCGGCTTCTGCTGTGTCAGATAACAGCAGGCTCGCATAAATGCTGCCTGCCTTACGTCTTCCATGTCTTCTCCCTCTTTTTCCACCCGGAGGCAGAGACTGACAACCATTTGCAGAATCCTGTCCATATCCCCGCTCTCTGAAACATGGTTTAACAGCAGCAGCGCCATCTGGCGAAGGAGCGGAAAGCAGGAATAATATTTCCTGATGATCTCCTCACATTCTTTTAATACTTCCTCAAAGGGCCTGCTGGCAAATTCTGACGACAGCCTGTAATAGAGCTTTCTTATATCTTCCTTTAGCATCTGCGGCTCATATCCGATCAGCTCATCTGTGCTGATATTAAAAAACGCAGCCAGCTGCGGAAGAAGCGTAATATCAGGATAAGACTGCCCTGTCTCCCATTTTGACACTGCTGCCTTTGATACTCCCATGGCAAAAGCCAGCTCATCCTGCGTGACACCCCGCTCATGCCTCTTTCTCATAATAACTCTGCCCAGATTAATCTCTTTCATATCTTCACCTCTTTTATACCATTATAAAGGAACCTGCCGGAAACACAATGGAGTAAAAGTTAATTAATCTTCAAAAAAATCAACCGGCAGTGTACCTGCCGATAATTTCCCCTTCCCTGTACGGCAAATCTGTAGTAAAATTCTAAAGAAGCGGGAATGTTACTATCATCTCCCAAGACAGCACAAAATATAAAATTGTAAGTAACTGTTCCATGACAGGGCAGTTGCAATAGTACAGAAGGGATACTGCCATATGAGAATTTGGGGTAAGATTATTAAAGATAACCACCTGGTGCGTGATGCTGTCATCACAGACACCGGAAACGACACAAGGACACATAAGGTGTTCCATGCATTAGATGAGCTCTGCTATGAGTTTGACCTTGGCAAGCCAATCTGGCTGGATGCCACTGCATCAGAATTCAAACGTCACAGCAAAGCCCGTTTTTATCAGGATAACTTTATTGAACAGATTGATTTTGACTATTTAGAGCTTCAGGTGATTGAAGAGGACTGATAATTGAAAAGGACTGACACAGACTTTAGATCAGGTTCCTCTTTTCACCTTCTAAAAATGCTTTTACATTCAGATATACTTCATCCACGAGCCGCTGCCTGGCCTCTCTTGTCGCCCAGGCCACATGAGGCGTGACGATCAGTTTCCGGCTGTCCTTTATCTGCAGCAGGGGATTATCCGCCCTCATGGGCTCCACAGAGATCACATCCAGCCCCGCGCCGGCGATCATGCCCTCATTTAACGCCGTTACAAGATCCTGCTCATTCACAATAGGGCCTCTGCCCACATTGATCAGGATTGCCGTCTTTTTCATCTGCTTAAAGGCCTCCAGATTCATCATTCCCTCAGTTTTGTCATTTAACGGCGCATGGATGGAGATGATATCAGACTCCTTCAGGAGCGTCTGCCAGTCTGCCTGTTCATAATCAGGATTCTTATTTTTTCCCGAAGTGGAATAATAGATCACCCGGCATCCAAAAGCCTCCGCCGCCTGTGCCACGCTTTTTCCTATATCACCCAGTCCGATGATTCCCCAGGTCATTCCCTTCAGTTCATGGATGGGTGTGCCAAAGTGTGTAAATATATCACTTTTTACATACTCACCGTCTTTTACATACTTGTCATAATAGGCCAGCTGCTGCGTCAGAAACAGGGCCAGAGCAAATGTGTGCTGTGTGACTGAATCTGTAGAATATCCCCCCACATTCGCCACGGCTATGCCTCTTTCTTTCATATATTCTCTGTCAATCATATTAGTGCCCGTAGCCGTCACTGCTATCATCTTTAAATGTGCAGCTTTCTGGAGTGTGTGCGCATTCATAGGCACCTTATTGTCTATGATGATGTCTGCATCCGCCACACGGTCGATCACCTGATCCTCCCAGTCCGTCTGTCCAAATTTTGTCACATGTCCCAGCTTATCAAACACGGACAGGTCTATATCTTTTCCCAGAGCATTTGCTTCCAAAATTACGATTTTCATTGAAGTGTCCATAATCTTATTCATCCTCCCGGCCCTTTACAGGGTAATATAAATATTCCAGTATTTATAATAGTTCATAGGTTTCTATATAAGATTATATTTGATTATATCCTGATTTACAAGAACAACAGTAATAGTCTTACTTCCGGTTACCGCCTTTTCTTCTATATAACATAAGTTCTGCACAGAGTGCGGCGGCGGCTGCCATAAGAACCAAATACCACACGACAGGCGTATTATCTGCCGTCTTTGCGGCCTCCCCTCCTGATGGCGCTTTTGTTTCCGGCGTCTGCGCCTTAGCTGGCGCCTCAGTGCCCGGCTTGTCTGTGGAAGGCTCCTCTGTCTTTGGTTTCTCTGTGGACGGTGCTTCTGTAGATGGCGCCTCTGTCTGCAGCCCTTCTGTTGACGGTTCCTCTGTCTGCGGCCCTTCTGTAGATGGTTCCTCTGTCTGCGGTCCCTCTGTCTCTGACTCTTCTGTCTCCGGCTCCTGTTTCTCATCCGTCATGACAATTTCCTGTACCGCATTTTCATTTGGCCCTGTGGGTGAAGCTTCCACAGTAAATATTACAGGCTCCGCTTCAGCATACCCTTGCGGGGCAGCAGTTTCCACCAGTTTATATTGGTTTCCTGCCACTATTTTTCCATCCATTTTGTCACCATAGATAATATGTCGCTCTGTATCGGAGGATATCCATTCGTCAACCACATTTCCCTGCATATCCTGCAGCTGGAGCACTGCCCCGGCAAGAGCATCTCCATCAGTATTACGTTTCCAGAATCCCAGCATGATCGGAGGTTCCCTCCACACAATCTCTCCTGTCTCAAGATCCACCTCAGCTGTCTGATTCCCGTCTTTTACCTCAGCGACTCTTACCTTTCCGTTTTTGTCCGCTGTAAACTGTATTGAGACAGGATTCGCAGAGACCTGGCTGCCATCCGGCGCCTTTAACTCTCTGATCATGTATTCCGTATCCATGAGCACTCCCTTAAAGGCGAGTATGCCCTTCTCATCTGTGACAGCCCTGGCAATCAGGGTCCATTCTTCCTCCTGAGCAGCCAGCGGCAGCTGTGCACCTGAAAGCATCATAGCAGCCTTCATCTGCGGTTTTGGTATCATGTCTGTTTTCTTGTACAATCCGTATTCAGAACCCGGCAGTACCAGATCCAGATCCTGTTCAGAGACTTTCCTCAGGGTAATGTCAGTCCTTGCCACATCATTGACGATGGTAATATCCGTGACTTCCTTTTCATCCCCGGTATACAGGCCTCCATACATACCGTTTTTATCCAGGGCTGCCTTATAAACTGTATCATCTCTCAGACAGCCTGCCGGAGCCTTTGTTTCTTTAATATAGTAAGTACCCTCCGGCAGCCCTGTAAATTCCACACGTCCGTCCCCGCGGCTGATACCTTTCTCTATTTCCTCTGAGCACTGCCCGTCCTTGTAAATGGTAAATTCTGCACCGGCTTTTGGAACTGCATACCCAGGTTCAGGTACTCCCTCTAATCCCGGATCTGCGCAGTCTTCCATGACTCTTCCATATTTATAGAAAAAGATATTTGTCTTTTCATTTGTAATGCTTCCCTGGTCGGCTCTGAGTATGATCTCACCATTCAGTTTGCCAATGGTAAATTCAAATTTACTGTCATTTAACTGGTAACCCTCCAGAGATCTTGTCTCCTGAATATAGTAATTGCCCCAGTCCAGGCCTTTCACCTTCAGTTTTCCTTCTTCATATTCCTGTCCGGTAAACTGGCCATCCGTATACACATACTGGTTTCCTGTGATAAAGGAGCCTGCCTTCTCATACCGTCCTCCATCATCTTCCCTGAATAATGTAAATTCCACCCCGTTTAGCAGTTTTTGGGCCTCCCGGTCTGTCTTTGTCAGTTCCAGTATCCCAAGCTCTCTTAAATTGGCCACACTGCCGTCCTTGTATATGGCGTTCTTCTGTACAGGCGCAAATGCATCTGCTTCTTCCTGCCCTATTACTTCCTGCAGCGCCAGTGTCATTCCATATGAGGAGTCATCTGCCGTAAACTCTGCAGTATACGGAGCATCTTCATCCAGCTGGTAACCATATGCTGCTTTTGTCTCTGCAAGGCTGTATCTGCCTTTTACCTGCAGGTCAAAGAAAACTTCTCCATTTACATCTGTCCTTTGGGCTTCTGTCCTTTCCCACTGCCCCTCCTTCTCAACAAACAATGTGAACTCTGCACCTGATACAGGAGAGTTATCCACGCAGTCTACTTTCTTTAAGGATACATGGGAGATATATGCTGCATTTACAGCATTTACCTCTACAACAGTCCCATGGTCTTTCTCCTCTATCTCAAAAGCAAAGATACGGGTCTCAGGATCCAGCCATGTATTACTGCCTGTCTCTGTCTCGTAAAAATAATACTTTCCAGTCCTCAGTCCTTCTGACAAAGGCTGGCCATTATCTGTACGGACAGCCGCATTTCCCTCAGTGGTCCAGCTGCCTGAAGCATTTGTGAGTATATCTGCTGACACAAGTATATCTTCTGTAATATCGGCATTCTCTCCTTTTTGCATATAGAGGTTAAAGGCAGCACCTTCCAAAGGCTCCCGCCCTGTTTCACTCTGCCTCATTTTCACAAGTTTTACATGGCTGCTGACTACTGTATCCGTCATTTGGAGTACCTGGATGCCGTCATCTCCTGTTGTGACCTTGCCAGGACCTGACAGGACTTCTATTGTATTGTTATCATTCAGCCGGAAAACAACCGGATCGGCAGTACAATAGCCATAAGGCGCCTCTGTCTCCACCACCTGGTACGAGCCGGCCGGCAGCTCCAGGATCATATGGGGAGCTGCACCATCGCTGGTCCAGACAGCTGCGGGACTTAAGAGACTGCCATTTTCATCACGTATCTCCAGCACGGCCCCGGTGACCCGTTCCACATCCTGGCTGTCAGGCTGGCTCTTGCCTGCCTCATTGCTTACCTTATCCACTCCAAATTTAAGCGGCTGGTCAGTAATCTTAAGCAATGCTCCTGTGGTGCCTGCAGCATCATTGTCTGTCAGCGCCCCCTGGCCGGAGTCAGGATCAAGTGCAAGTGTGCCGTCACTGTTTACACAGATGGTGTATTTACATTCCGGACGGATATACCCCGCCGGCGCTTTTATTTCTTTTACCTGATAACTGTTTCCTGCAATCAGCCTGCCCTCCGGCAGTTCAGGGCTGCTGTCAGATACCTTAATGGTACTCTGTGAACCTGCAGTCTTACCCTTACCTTCAGCAAATATGCCTGTGACAGAAAACTCCCATCCAGTCAGTTCATCACCTTCGGGCGAGAGCTTTCTGATACCTGCCTTTACAGCTGCATCTGCAAAAATGAGTGCTTCTGTTTTATCCCCTGTGATGCTGTCATTTCCTGGTGTATTCTCAGTCTTTATAAAGGACACACTTCCATCAGCTTCTACTGTAAATTCCACTGAGGGATGGAGGTCACTCAGAATATAGCCTGCGGGGGCTTTTGTTTCCTCAAGGCGGTAGCTTCTGCCGCTTACAATACCGGGCAGTATTACCATCCCGTTTTCCCCTGTTTCTACTGTCTGTTCAGATGACCCTGCCAGGTCCGTCAGTGTAAATTCAGCTCCTTCCAGCATCTCCCCGCTTTTACTGTCAACCTTCTGAAGCTTCACCTCAATAGGTTCATTCTCAATATTAAGTCTGACCTGCGGCTCTTCTCCTTCTGGAATATCAGTAAAATTCTTCTGTGTAATCTCAAATTTTTGTGGTGTCTGATCCAGCTTATGCCTTTCGCCGCAGCTTATCTCTACAAAATAATAGCTGCCAGGACACAGGCCGTCTGTGAGACTGCCTTTTGTAACCGGATTGTCCACACCACCTGCAGACGAGGAATCCCATCTGCCTTCCGGGCCGGTGGCAAGGCCGCCGGCAATCAGTATATCCCTGTCTGTGTCCGGTTCCTCTCCTGTCTGCTTATACAGGCTGAATACAACATCCGGCATGCCTGCTTTGCTGACGGAATCTGTCTTAACCAACTCTACCTGTGCCAGATAATAATAATCCTTAAGTGTCAGGACGCCTTCAGAATAAGAATATTCATTAGTATCACCGCCTGTCATATGAACAGAACCATCACTTTCTACCGTAAACTGTACAGGCGAAATCATTCTGTACAGGCCGGAGTCCGGAGCGGACACTTCTGTCAGCGTATAGCTCTCTCCTACGATCAGGTTCTGGGATATATCTTTCTGTCCCCCGTCTGTCGTCCAGCTAATGCCTGTCCTTGTCAGCTCCTCATCAGCAAACTTTCCTGTCAGCTTTAACACGGCCCCTGTGACTGCCTGCCCAAACTGATCCTGCTTTTCAACAGAGAGTGATGTAGGGTCATCACTTACATCTGCCAGAGCGTGGGCAAACTCATTCTTATTCGCAGACAGCCCATCTTTCAGCATTTCTTTTGTTATCTGAACCGGCACAGGATCCAGCTGATATCCGCTGGGCGCTTTTGTTTCCGCCAGCTCATAGTTTCCATATTCAATATTTTCAAACTCTATAATCCCGTCATCTTTTGATGTTCCCGTAATGGGAGAAAGGGCGCTGTTTTTCTGAATCTGCTCATCATCAGCCCTGACTCCTCCCACCAGCCTGTATAATGTATATTCAGCGCCTTTCAGTCCTTTTGTGGAATCTTTGGCACTTACCTTTTTGAATTCCAGACTGCCTTTTACAGGCGTATTCTTAATTTCATAAGGAGTGTCAGGATCCAGGACTGCTGCCTCTCCGGTATCCTCACTGCCTGATGCGTCCAGAGGCACTATCCTGATCTCCGCCTCATTGTCTATGTCCGCTCCAGTCCCTTTGTTGACAGATTTTACATAAATATGGTACTCTGCCGGCTCCACGTAACCGTCAGGCCGGACTTCCGACAGCAGATAAGGCTTTATGGCTCCCGATACATCTTCCCGATCTCCTACGGGTATCTGGTCAAAAGAAATGCTCCCTTCCGCATTGCTGGTCTCCTCAAATAATATTTCCTCACCATAGGCGTTTGTGCCTGTGAGCTTAAATATTACATCCTTTAACGGTTCCTCCGTAGCGCCGTCAGTTTTTATCAGGCTGAAGGAGCCTTTAATAAGTGTATTTATTACCGGGTCAGCCACTTGCACATGAAAAATGTTATTATTGTCCTGATCCGCATCTTCCCTGTTTGCCTTAAGGCTGTCCGCCATCGCGCTGCGCAGGGTGAAGTCTTTTGCGTATTCCTGGTAAATATCGCCTTCTGATGTTACCTCCACCAGCCTGTAGTTGCCATATGGTATATCTGTAAAAGTTACTGTTCCAGTACCATCCGCCTCAGCAGTGCCGCCAGCCTCTGTCCCTTTTGTCCACCCGTTATAACCGTCACTGTCATTGTACAGAAGCTTAAACTGACGCCCGGACAGTGCCTCCGGAATTTGGGCATCGTTTTTCTTTGTAAAGGATACAGAGCCTTTTGTCCGGGTATTTCTCTGCCAGTTCGCCTTTTCCGCCTCAGAAGATAAATCAACAGTAAATGTCTTTGCCTTTCCCTCACTGTTTGACTCTGCTGCCAGTGCAGCCTTCATAGCAGTATCTGAAACCGTAACCTGCTGTAATGCTCCCGGTTCCTCATATCCGTCAGGAGATACTGTCTCTGTCAGAATGTAGCCGCCCGGTCTGTAGGAGATATTTTCAAAGCGGAGGATTCCATCTGCACTGCTGGCTGCTGTTATATTCTCTCCCTTTACATTCTTCACAGGTATCCCCTTGTCATCACACAGCGTGTATACAGCACCGGCCAAAGGGATCTGATGAGCCTCCACAGAATCTGTCTTTTTGAGCAGGATCGTACCCCTGGCATAATCATTTGAAACTATGCTGACCTGGGATGCGTCAGTTGTTACGGATGCATTCCCGCTGGCAAGTGTGATTGTATATGTTTTATCTGCCTTTAGTGTGACGTCAAAGGATACCCCCTGGTCATAGGGATCAGGAGACTTGATTTCTGTCAGTGTATAATCCCCCGGATCCACGTCCCCGAAGCTGACAATGCCATTTTCATCTGTGACAGCGCTTTTTGTTACAAGCTGGCCCTTTTTATCTTTCAGTTCAAATTTAACTTCATCGCTGCCTGCCGTGGTGCCATCCGGATATTTTTTTATAAATTTTATTTCCAGATCAGCGTCAGGTTTATTATGGATCACCAGGTTTGCCTCTGCAAACTCCCCATTACCCCCGCCAACCGCAGTTCCTCCGGTCATACAGATAACATTCTTTGTGCTGCCATTTACATTAAGCTGTATATTCTGGTCATCAGAAGCTTTTTTAAATATGTAATACCTGTCTTCTGCCGTGAGCTGATAACCTTCTGCTGCTTCCGTCTCTGTTATATGATACACTGTATCCCATTTCAGGTTCACAAACGCCAGTTTTCCGTCCATCCCTGTAGTCCCTGCTTTATCATAACGGGTGTCCGGAGTGTATATTCCGTCTCCATCAGTGTCCATATATGCTTCCAGCCTGAACCTGGCGCCGGCCAGCGGAAGCTTGCTGCTGTTCCTGTCATCATTAGAACTTGTCTTCAGTATCTGGAATACAGGCTTTTTGGCAGACTGCACATAGGCATCCATGTCAAAGTCACCTGTATAGCCCCCGTTTGAATCATTGGACTCCTGATATACTGCATCCCGGTCCATCAGGCTGGCCCTGTTGCTGATCTGGTCCGCCGTTGCACTCTCTGTCAGTACTGTATCAAATTCCAGCAGAAGTGTCTCTGTTCCATAGTCTGCAGGTATTGTGTATGATATCTCCTGCGGGCTTACAGCCAGTCCGCCTTTAAATCCACCATCGCCTGTACTGCCGTCTCTCCTGCTGGCCAGCAGTTCAGCATTGCCGCCGTCTACCTTTGACAGGGTGACAGATTCATCGTCGATCTCAAGGGGCTGGTCTCCCATCTTATCTACAATCCTCATGCCCTGCAGGTCTGCCCTGCTCTCATTGACCATGATCTGCCAGTGTATTAGTCCCTCATCACTGTCATATGTTCCATTTTTACTGATTTTATTATTCTTGATATACAGGGCTGCGGCCGCCGCTGCTCCGGCTTTAACATCTGTCCCCCTGACTTTTCCGGTGAGCACAGCCTCATTTAATACCTTGACCTGCGTATCATTCTGAAATATATTCCTCAGATATGCTTCATCAGTAAATCTGGTCTTATACTCAATCACAAAACTGTGCCGGCTTTCCATTTCTGCACCAAGCTGATCCGTAAATTTAAATACTGCTGTATCCTGGGTATAGCTTCCATCCTCCGTTTTTCCCTCTGTGATATTAAGCGTAATCCTGATGCCGCTGTCAAACTCAACTGTACTTCCATCTGCTGAACCGTTAACTTTCCCTTCCTCTGTGTTTCCGTCTTTATCCACCAGGGCCACCCGGGAAAGCTCAGAGAAGGAGCTGCCCACCGGCAGTATGTCCGTCAATACCATACCTGTGACAGGGGTATAGTTCATGTCCACAGTAGTCTTCCACGCTATTTCACGTGTACTGTAGTCATAGCCGCCCACAGCTTCTTTAGCTATCAGAGTATTCGGGACTGTCTTTTCAGCCGTCAGCTGATTTTCTTTATCTTTCCCATTTACATTTGCCTTAAGTACTGCTGTGTTGGAAAGTGTCCCTGCGTTATCCCCCTGGGTAGACATAATTTCCGGATCCATGACCACCGCATCCAAAAATATCTCGTAGTACTCCTGCTGGCTGACATCCCCTAATTGTATGCTTATATTTCCTGTGGATGTATCCAGGCTGAAATAGGGTTTCTGTCCCCCGCTGTCCTGTCCCATGGTTTCTACTGCGGATGAACTGCCGTCACGGAGATATTTCCTATAGCTGATCTCTACACTGTCCAGTTCATACTTATCAGGCGGAAGGATATCTGCAACAGACATATTGTTTAAATTAGCGCCATAGCCGTTCACAGTAAACTTCCACTGCATCCTGCGGGTAGTTTCATCGTAATTTCCCGCTGATTTCGTGCCAAGTGTCACTTGATCTGATATTTCTTTATTTAAGTCCGCACTGTACTCGAAATCATCCCATCCCGGTCCGACTCCGTATATATATCTGTTCCAGATGAATTTTGCATTATTTGTCAGTTTCTTGACTCCATTGCTGTTTTCTTCCTGCCACTGGTCAACAGGTATACCGCCAATATTAACTTCCGTATAATATTTCAGCTTCAGCTTCTGGTTCTGCAATTCACTTCCAAAGGGAATTATCAAAACTGCATATGTACTTCCCCCTTCTGAGTATTTGTAATAGAAGGGATCTGTCTCTCCCCCGGCAAGCCCCTCAATATTTTCTTTTGTAACAGAGGCGTATGCAATAGGGTCAGCAGGTATTTTTTCTGATATAGGGAGGCTTTTAACAAGCCTGCCCTTTTCATTATAGACCTGCAGACCGGAAACGGCGTCATACATATGGTCATCCCAGCGGATTGTATCCACAATATACGCCCCCACAAGCTCTGAAAACTGCGTATTCACATCAAGTGTCCAGGAATAGCGCAGGCCGTTAAGTCCATCCTTGCGTCCGTCCTTCTCAAGAAGATGTATATTCATGGATGTGGACACTTCTTCTGAGTGAGCCGCCTCTGTCTGCCCATCCTTTTGTCTCAGGTATACAGTGTTATCAACAGACCTGGCCATGTCGCCCCCTGATGCCCTAAAAGACTCCCCAGTAAGAGCCAGCCTTACTGTAAACTGTGCACTTACAGGCTCCTGTCCTTCCTTCGCGGCCGGAAACTGGTACTGCAGCTCTCCTGCATCTGTTACCAGATATGTATCTTCTGAAAATTTCTCACCTTTTGTTAATTCCCTGCCATCCCTGATGACGGATATTACCTCCATATCGGCCGGGATGACATCCACCAGGATCATTTCTGCCAGCGTCCTGCCTTCCTTTTTGGCATCTGCTGATATCACATAGTCAATATATGGGGAAGTTACAGAATCCGGCGCTTCCTTTGTGACAGAATATTCCGGCGCCTGTGGTTTGTCAGGATCATCCGGCGTCAGGCTCCCCATGGTCCCTACTTTTGGAAGGGCGCCATCCCAGCCCACATAGACAGGTTCATTTATATCCAGCTTATCCTCTGCCACCTGCAGGTCAAGTGTCTTGCCCGCTGTGACAGATTCCCTGTTGTAAACCTTTTTATCAAAAATAACAGACGCCGTCCAGTTCCCGCCGCTCTGCTTCTCTACCGTTAACTTGCCCAGGTTCTCCGGCGCCCCTGGACCTCCTGTCTCATATACCAGGTCCACCTCCTGCTTTGCGGCCTCTCCCGGAAGGACAAAATCTGTGCCCAGATTAAACGTATAAACAACAGATGGCAGCTCTTCCTCACTCAGCCCTTCCAGGTACTCGTCAACCCTGGCATTATATGCATCTATATCCCCTCCAAAGGCCGGATAACCTGCATCCCCTTCATGTAAGCTGTGCTGCAGGTACAGATATTCATCGTCCAGGACTATGTCAATGCTGAATATTACTCCTAAATCACTGTCTGCCTGATAGCCGTCATCCGAACCCACAAGTGTGATTTTAACTTTACTCACGCCATCGGCCGGGTTTTTAAACGTCTTGGCTGACGCCCTGGGATTCTGGATGCTGTATTCCTCTGCCGTCTCCGAGAAAAACATCACTGATCTTCTGAAGGAGCTAAGATCCAGGCCGTTCTCCCCGCCATCTTCTGTTTCCTCCTGTACAAGACTGGTCTCTGGTTCTGACTCCACTCCTTTTTCTGGTCCTTTTTCAGATTCTTGCTCCGATCCAGATTCTGACTCTGATTCCGGTTCTGAGTCTGTTTCTGTCTCCTCCTGCTTGGCCGGCAGCATTATCTGCACATTCCTGCCCTCCTGCAGGATCATCTCACATACTGCACCCTGGTTTTCTAAAGATGCTTCCGCATCCGCTTCAAACGGAACGCTGATCACGCCAAATGTCTCACTGCCTGAGATCTCTTCCACATTTTCATTAAATGTAACTGTCACTAAACTGTCCGTGACAAAGTATGTGCCTATGGCAGTTTCGCCATCCGCCATGCCAGTTCCTGAGGCCTTGTACTCTGCCTTATCATAAAGCCTCACCTCCCCGGCTGCCCCGTCCACCGGCGTCCATTCGCCCAGAGACATATTTACAGAAAAACTATCCCCGGCAATTATTTTGTTTTCTTCTGTTATATCTGTAAAATCAAAGCTTAATTCAAATGATAAGCTGCTCATCTCATCCAGGACTGCCTTTGACAGATCAATACTTCCGCTTTTATTTGCAGCAGTAAATCTCTCCTGATTTTTATTCATGTATACAGCTTTTTCTAATTCTAGAATAAGGTGTCCTGTGTCCTGCGTCCACTCTATTACATCCCGGCCGTTCTCATAGCCTTCTGAACCAGCATCTGTCTCACTTTCCCTCTCAGACGCCCATGTTTCTTCTGTCAGAGGCTCCCCGCCCTCATCTGCCAGTGCCTTGTTCTCATCTGTCTGTGGCTCTCCTGCTCCATTTCCTGGTGTCTGGCTCTCCGGGGGCTGCATTTCCCCGTCTCCATTTCCTGGTGTCTGCCCCTCTGTGGTCTGTGCGTCCCCGCTTCCACTATCTTCAGTCCGTATCTCCTCACTTATTTCCTGAGCGGGTTCCGTCTGATCCCCTGTCACTTCTGTCTGGCCCTCTGTTTCCTGCTCATCTGCCGCAAGCACGATCCCGGTTTGCAGCAGAAGCTGAGGTACGCACATGGCAAACACCAATATTATACATATCAGACTTTTTATCCGGGTTCCTTTATTATTTCTGTTCATAATCGATTCTCCACCTTTCATCCGTGCAGGGCGTACATAGTGCGTCTCACTCTTAGAAAACCTGCCCGCCGGAGCCATTAAACGGCCTTATTTTAATAAATAATAGCATGATTTTCCACATTCTAACGTTTAGGTGGTGAATCTTAAATAATTATTAAACAGTGTCATATCTTCGTCACGCGGACACTTTTATACCGCGCGCAGCTGCGCATACTCCCGGGGCGCTCTTTATCACGGGAATTAAGTTTCCCTGAAATAATAAAGAGACGCTTCTCCAGTTGGAAAAACGCCCCTTAAATCAAATAAATGTGGGCTGCCCTAAGGCAGCCCTAAATCGGATATTATGATCTCATGCAACTGTCCGGTTCCACAGTTACAATCTCTTCATTAATTCTTCTCTTTCCTTTTCATAACCCGGCTTCCCGAGCAGCGCAAACATATTCCTCTTATAGCTCTCAACACCCGGCTGGTTAAATGGATTCACTCCCAGAGTATATCCGCTGACACCACATGCAAACTCGAAGAAATAGAACAGCTCACCTAATGAAAACTCGTCCTGCCTCGGGATGTTGACCATGAGATTTGGCACATTTCCATCCGTATGGGCAAGAATTGTTCCGTTCATAGCACTCTTATTTACAAAATCCACAGTTTTCCCTGCAAGATAGTTCAGTCCGTCCAGATCAACCGGCTCTTCCCCAATTTTAAGCTCACACTTTGACTCTTCTACATTCAATACTGTTTCAAACATGATACGGCTTCCGTCCTGGATAAACTGGCCCATGGAGTGCAGATCTGTTGTAAGGTCTACAGATGCAGGGAATATTCCCTTCTGGTCTTTTCCTTCGGACTCGCCATATAACTGTTTCCACCATTCGGAGACATAGTGCAGGCTTGGCTCATAATTGGCTAATATTTCGACTGTTTTACCTTTTCTTAACAGGATATTGCGGACTGCTGCATACTTAAGTGCATCATTATCCTCAAAATCAGCTTCCAGCGCGCGCTTCCTTCCGGCAGCTGCCCCATCCATAAGCTTCTGGATGTCCGCACCGCTGACTGCGATTGGCAAAAGGCCGACCGCTGTGAGTACAGAGTAGCGTCCTCCAACATCATCCGGAACGACGAAGGTCTCATAGCCTTCCTCAGTAGCCAGGTTTTTAAGAGCTCCTCTGGCCTTGTCTGTCGTTGCGTAGATTCTTTTCGCTGCTTCTGCCTTACCATATTTCTTTTCCAGCATCTCTTTAAAAATGCGGAATGCGATTGCCGGTTCAGTAGTGGTCCCTGATTTTGAAATAATATTAACGGAGAAATCTCTGTCTCCCACAACATCGATCAAGTGTTTTAAGTAGGTACTGCTGATACTGTTTCCTACGTAGTAGATTTCCGGAGTCTTGCGGATTTCTTTAGATACATTGTTATAGAAGCTGTGGCGCAAAAATTCAATTGCTGCCCTGGCGCCCAGGTAAGATCCGCCAATACCAATGACCAGCAACACTTCACTGTCGCCCTGAATTTTCTGCGCTGATTCCTGTATCCTTGCAAACTCTTCCTTATCATAATCCACGGGCAGGTCGATCCATCCTAAAAAGTCATTACCTGCACCGCTCTTACTAACCAGTTCTTCCTTGGCTGCGGCTACGATCTTTTTCATTGCCTCTACTTCATTGTCGCCAACGAAACAAGATGCCTTTGAATAGTCAAACGTTACTCTTTCACTCATAATATCCGCTCCTTTAATCAAAGTATTTTTTGATTTCTTTCGTCACTGTTCAGCCATCGTAAGAAAAATTTTCCTTTCCTGATCTGCATAACTGAATAGTCACCCTTTCTTCACAATTCTATCAAAATTATACTACTTTATCAAGATAAAAATTCTTTGAGCACCTCCCTGATAATCCGCTCCTGTTCAGCAGGCTGCATCTGCTTTAAGATTTCCGTGTTGCGCTGCTTTTCCTTTTCCCGTTCCGCCGCACTTTCACTTACCCCTTCCTTTAACCTGGATAGATTTTCCTTCAGTTCACGCTTGTCCCGCTGGGCCTTTGTCTCAGCTTGCTTTCTGGCCCTCCTGGACATGACAGTCACATTCTTAGACTGCGCTGCCGCCACCTCTTCTTTCGGCGCCTTACGGGGGACGGCCTCCTCCGGTGCCGGTTCTTCTTTGAAGGCAAAGTCCTCCTCACTCAAAGAAGATTTTCTCATAAACAGTCCTTCCCGCAGGGACGGACCCTTTTGGACAAGCGGTATCTCTTCCTCCCTGGCTGCTTCCTTTACAGCAGCCGTCTCTTTTAAGACAGGATCCGCATTCTTTCCTTTATTCAAAACAGGGTTGGTCACTTCGACCTCCTGGTGGCGATTAGAAATGCCGGAATTCTCCAGATAGTCTTCCAGCTCAGTAATAAGAAATCTTTCTTTATATCTTACATCAGAAAGCCCGTAGATAACGGCCAGCAGAAGACAGGTGGCTGCTGCTCCCCACAAATAATTCTGCTGTATCTGTGCCGCATAATTCATAGTACCGCTGAGATAATAGCCGGCTATGCCAAGCGCTGCACATATTATAAAAGAGGCTCCCCCGATCCTTTTATAACTGTGAAGGCTCATACCCATGCATTGGTATTCAATAAGGCTCTTCTGAATAAATGCCCTTGCGTTCATCTCCCCGCTGTTCATCCGCCGTACCGTTCCAAACCGCTGTCGGAATTGCTTTATGAATTTCCCCCGCGGCAGTTCAGTGCTCTGGGCGTCTCGTATCATCCTATCATATAGGTTGTTCAGCACCAGCTGGCTGATCACCCCTAATAAACAGATAACTCCCATTGCGTAAAGAAACATGTTTTGTTGCAGAATTGTTTGTAACATATGAATCCCCCTTCTTGGATTTAGTTTTTCGATTCGCCATCATTATAGCGGATTACCTGGGGTTTGAAAAGCAGATTTGTTCGACAAAAAAAGCCCGCAAGTGGCTTATTTACGGGCTTTTTTAACGATGAGGCTCTTCACGTAAACCTCTTTTAGATTTTCCTAAACATCCTTCTCCAGAAGGCCTTTTACCAGCCTGACACTATGCCTTACAGCCAGCTTCTCGAACTCGGGATAGTCCATATTTGCGCTGTCATCGGCCTTATCAGAAATTGCCCGAAGCACTACAAAAGGCACTCCGTTTAAGTATGCTGCCTGGGCAATCGCTGCCCCCTCCATCTCGGTACAGCAGCCGTTAAAATTTGTCGCAATCTTTTTCTTGATTTCTTTGTCACAGATGAACTGGTCACCGCTTACGATTCTACCTGAGATGGCCTTAATATCAGGATTAACCTCTTCACAAACCTTCTTGGCCAGCTCCGCAAGGCCTTTATCTGCCTCAATAGAGAAGATTTCCATCTGCGGAACCTGTCCCAGCGGATACCCAAAGGCTGTACAATCCACATCATGCTGTACCAGATCTGTAGATACAACAACATCTCCGATATTGATAGACGCCTGAAGAGAACCTGCGATTCCTGTATTGATGATCGCATCCACATGGAAATCATCTGCCAGTATCTGGGTGCACACAGCTGCATTCACCTTTCCTATGCCGCTTTTTACCACTACAGCGTTTCTTCCATATAGAGTACCTTCCACAAATTCCATTCCGGCTTTCTTAACCCTGCGCTCTACAGCCATATCCTTTTTAAGGATCTCCACTTCCACTTCCATGGCTCCGATAATTCCAAATTTATTCATCCTTGTCTTCCTCCAACCTTATGTTTACTGACTTATTTTATCCCATTTGCAGTAAAATCACAAGGGAAAGACTTATTGTTACTGTTCACACTTCACCATCCCGAGGGCCGCAGCGCGAAACGGCGGTTTTTGCCGTTTCTGTGCATCGCGGAGCGTGTTACTGGTCACGGAGTAAACAGTAACCTTTCTTTTAAGAGCGGCATAAACAGCCCTCCCTGTACGCTTCTGTTCTGGAAGCTGATCTCATCACCTGAACAGGAATCATACCAGTCTGAAAACGGAACACGGCTCTTTGTCTCTCTTAAGTATCTGGCTACAGGGGCAGCCAGCTCCCTCATCTCTTCCTTATCCGATGTAAGGCAGGCAGTCCAGAGTATCCAGTCTGATTTCGTATATGTCTGCCTGTTGTCCAGGGGCATTCCGAATTTATTCATTTTTTCTTTATACCAGCTGACTTCCCCGGCAAATATATCCTCAGAAAACAGATGGCTGCCAAAAAGCAGGTCCCAGACAAGATTATACTTCAGCCCCCAGCTCTCAGGGCTTCCAAAAGCAAGAACAGTATGGTTTCCCTGTACGGCCCGTTTTGTCCAGCTCTCTGACATCTCCTTCGCCCTCTTCTCATACCATTTGGCTTCCTCACCCCTGCCTGACATACTCAGCAGAATGGACCATGCCTGTACTCCCAGGATAGCTTTTGCCGCCAGATTAGCATTGTGGGCCAGATGCCCGGCAAAGTCATCTGTACAGAGCTGTTCTCCCGGGTCTTCCCCGAATCGCAGAAGATAGGACACCCATTTTTCCAGCAGGTCCATTTCTGCCTCCACAAATCCTGTATTCCCGTCCATAATGCTGACTGCTGCCGCCATTATAAGCATATCCCCGCACTCTTCCACGGGCATCTGCATATCCAGGCTGTAGATGTCCTCTCCTTTTGGATAATTATAGTACATGGGAAATACAAGCCCTTCGTGCGGCTCCCTGTACCCGTATTCTTCCTTAACGCCGTATACCTGTCCGGAGGCATATGGATAACGCCCTACATCGTGCGGTGCAAAATCAAATTTCCACACAGGCATTCTGGCAAACTTAAATACAGGTCGCATCATTCCTTTCACATATTCTGTATTATATAGAAGAAACAGCGGCATAGATGGATAGCTCACGTCCACAGTGCCGATACACCCATTAGAGAAGCATTCTTTAGACAGAAACAGGACATTTCCCTGAGTGTCCTCCACCAGCTTGTGAGCGGCGATGGCCTGACGGTAGGCAAGAGCACAGATCCGTACATAATCCTCACCTATAGCCGACTCTGCCTGCTCCATCAATCTGTCCTCAAACAGGCTGCATTTCTGGGCTGCTGCTCCATGCTCCTGTATTGATATGCCTATCACATCCAGGATCGTCCTGCCGCCTTTCGTCCATATGCCCCTCAATACATCGCCAAAATACATAACAGATGCCATATCATCATATGCAGCTGCAAAAAAACTCTCTGTCCCTGCCGTGTCTGCTTTTAGCTCAAAGGATACCTTTAGTGTACTTCTGTCATCTTCATTATTATATGTAACTTCTCCGCCAGGCTGAGCTGCCATATACAAATATCCCCAGTCAATAGTCACATCATCTCCGCTGTGTCCAAGAGGCGTCTGGCGTATCTGCCCCATCCAGGCGGCGTTAAAGCCGGCCGCTCTGTGGACTCCTCCTGTCATATCTTTTTTAAGAGGGCCATCATAGCAGAATCCCTCATCCATTGTAAATACCAGAACGCATCCATGATCAGCTCCGTCTGTGGATCTTACAGCTGCCTCTACATATGTACAGGGCCTTGATACAAGTTCCATATCAGTGAGCAGTAAGGGAGACAAAAACCTGATTTCCAGCTGTATCCCCTCTCCCTCAAATCTGTAAACAGAAGACGTGGGCCTGATCTCAAGACCAGTCTGTTCCAGATGTGGACAAGTCTCATCTCTGCCCATGAATACCCTCTTCACACCGTCTATTGTTATATATCCCATCATCTTCTTCACTTTGCCTGTCCAGTGGCAGGTATCCGCGCTGTACAGCTCATCAGCCGGTGACCACAGTGAAAAATAAGGATCACTTGTAATCAGCGGGACGCTGGGAACTCTCTCCATTTTCATTCCGTATTATCTCCTTTATCAGATATTGTAACTGTTTTGTATAACCAGCCTGTCTCTTTCCTCCAACACCAGCTCACCATCAAAAGAGCAGACTCCTCCCGCTTCTAAACATACAGGAATGTCTTCCAGGCCTTTTCTGCCATCCTGGTACCTGCCTGCCGATATGCTCTCTTTCTCCAGGAAAGGAAGGATCATCTTCTTAAGCTTAAGGCCTCCCCACAGCACCTGGATACTGCAGCCCTCTGCAGTTTTTTCAAATATTCCCCAGGCTGAGTCCACACTCCAGAAGGAAGTAAATTCTTCTCCCGGCTGCTTTGGATCAAACCCGATAGTTTTTCCGTACATATCATATGTAAAGCCGCTGATAGAAGGAATCAGTGCAAAGCTGGCCATTGATCTGGCGTAATTGCTGCCGCACTCAAATTCATTCCATGGGTTCCTCTTTTCTCCGTCAAACCGTTCTCTCACCGCCCTGACGATCTCAAACCCTTCCTCCAGAAGCCCTTCCTGTATCATATGGCTGGCCGCCTGGTATTCCATGCCGCACATGACTTCATTGCTGTATGTCATGGGTATTGCCGGCTGCCTCTTATTCCCTGGCCAGGCACATACACGTACACCGCCCTCATCATTCATACAGTAGATCCTTGCTGCATTAAATTCATTTCTGGCGCTCTTCTTAAAATTATATTTATAGACTGCGCCAAGCGCCTGCTTCACCTGTCTCCTGTCAAAGACATCCCCAAGCCCGCAGAGATTGGCATGCCATTGTCCGATCACCTGATCCACTGAAGAGCCGTTTGCAATCTGGTACTTGATCTCCTCAGACTCCTGATTCCAATAAGCATCCACAGAATCTTTCCCCACAAGCGGCTTTCCTTCATTATATTTCTCAAGGATGGACTTATCCTTCAGATCCACCTGCTGCTGATAATATTCACCGTTAAACAGATGCGTATCCGACCAGGCCATACCTTTTTTAAACAGTTCCTCATACAGCTGCGCCTCCTCCTCGTGCCCAAGGATATGAGCGATCCTGGAACCTGCTTTCAGCGCCGCCTGATAAAAACCATTCAGCCATGAACTGGGGCCGAACATTTCCATGTCAAGTGTGTGGTGCTGCCTGCCCTCCATGACACCGTCCATGTCGGCATCCCACTTATCTTCATTTGACGGCGCCCAGGCAAATTCCAGCGACTTTTTGACAGCCTCCCATTTTCCCTCCAGCCATTTAATATCCCCGCACAGCCTGAAGTCCCGGTAAACCTTGATCACTCCGCCCATCTGCCCGTCAACGCAGGCCCTGAAATCATATCTGGAGCGTCCCAGAGGCAGCATCAGCCTGAAAGAGACACTTCCATCCTCTCTCTGGCTGTACTTGTATTCCAGGTCACGCATGGACCTCTCCAGCTTCGGAAACAAAAAAGGCAGGGCATATGCATAATTCCATACATGGGAGCATGAGCCTTCACAGCAGCCGCTGTCCGGGCTGCAGCCCTCAAATCCATAAAAAGAACCATCTTCCAGCCTCAGGCATGTAGCAGTCTTTAGTATAGACATATTGGCGCTAACGGCTTCCAGACAGTAGTCCGGCAGGCTTGTCTTATACAGTGTATCCTTAAAAAGCTTAGTCTGCCCGTACAGCCTTTTCCAGTTCTCCAGAGAATATCTGCTGCATTCATATGCATTTTCAAACATAGACGCATAATAATTTTTCCACTGCCTCTGTTCTTCTCTGACCTCACTGGGATTCCAGTAATTACAGCAGTTGGGGAAGTACCAGCTGAACACAAATCGTACAGCCCCGCTCTGTCCCCCCTCAAGCTTCAGGTGAGCAGCCAGCGTTGCCATATCTTCCCCATCCAGCCGGGCCTTGGCACTCCTCTCCCTGTCATCCTCACTGTAATGCCTGTTTTTCAGCGGGCCCGGCCTGTGAATGTCGTCCCAGAAGGTCTGCAGGCTGTCGAACCACTGGGCTCTGTACCAGTATTCCTGGCAGCTTACCTCTCCGGCATCCGTGGCCAGACAGAAGTTTCCAAAGAGCAGGTCATCCTTTTTTGCCGTATCAGATGTCATCTCCACTGATTTTAACTTCCCCTCCTCCCTGAACCTGTTTCTTGTGGTCCCAAATGGAAGAAGGTTATTTACAGAGAAATATGCTGTATAGTCCAGCACTTTATCTGTGGTATTCTCAAATTCAATTTCAAAAAATGCTGCCGGAAGGGAGGAGTCCCTGTCATTTTGCGGTATAAACGGATTAAATGCACGCAGCTTCACATGTCCCGGAAAATACTCATCCCGAAAATCCATCTCCGCAAATGGAAATTCTCCCGCAAATTCTGTATCCTTAAAGTGGGGAACTCCGGCCATCAGCCCCCTGTAAGGGCCAAACCCATAACCAAATCCGCCGTTCCCCCGCTCTATATTAACAGTCTCACCTCCTATGGCGCTGCCAATATAATCCCCCTGCAGAACTCTTACATCCCGCACACTTCCATTCTCCTCTGCCCTGACGCAGATATTTGTAAAGCCGTTCACGGAGCCCTTAAAAGGCCTGTTAAAGATTTCCCAGTCTACAAGGCTTCCGTTTCCCGCAAGTCCGATGGAACCTGTCCCTATACCGCCCAGCGGGAAAGAGATCAGTTTTGTCTTATTTCCTTTATATGTCTTCATTCTGTCCTCCTGTTTACTTAATATCCTATCCATACAAAGCGCACATGTTTTATCCCTTGACACCTGCACTCAGGGACATTGACTGCAGAAAGTATTTCTGTGCAAACAGGTATAAAAGGAATGTAGGGATCATGGCTATACATGCGGCGGCCAGGATAGGCCCCAGCTGGAACCCTCCATAAGCTCCCTGGAGCAGCTGCAGGCCCGCAGTGAGGGGCATCTTTTCCACATCATTGAATACAATTGTCGGCCACAGAAAATCATTCCACACACTTGTAAAGCTGAAAAGGGCTACAACAGTCAGGACCGGCTTTAACATGGGCAGTATCACCATTGTGAATATCCTCCACTCGCCGGCTCCGTCTATTCTGGCGGCCTCATCAAACTCCTTTGGGATTCCCAGTGAAAACTGGCGTACCAGGAATATATTTGTCACGGCGCCCAGGCCGGGTATAATCATCGCCATTGCATTATTCACCCAGTCAAATACAGATATGATCTTGTAGAGAGGAATAATATTTATGACACTGGGGAACAGTGAAATAGCCATGATTGTATAGAAAAGCTGGTCCCTGTATTTAAATTTGAGTCTGGAATATCCATACGCTGTCAGGGAGACAATAATGATGGATAAAACAGCTACCGTAACGGCCATGAACATGGAATTCAGAAACCATCTCACAATAGGGGCGTTATCCGTGTTCTGCAGGATATTTATATAGTTCTCCGTTGTCCACACCTTTGGCAGAAAACCGAATCCCTTTGTCTTGATCTCTGTTTCTGTCTTAAACGAGGTAAAAACTGCCCAGACGATGGGCAGAACCCATACCGCCGCAACCAGGGTCAGAATTGTACATGATGCCCATCTTGATGCCCTTGTCTTTTTCTTCATGATCTTCTCCCCCTATTCGTCTTTAGAAACTAACCTGAACTGTATAAATGAAACTACAAGTATGAATGCCCCGAGGATGATAGCCATGGCAGAAGCCATGCCCGCTATGGACTGACCGGAACCAAATGCCAGATTTTTTATATACATAATGAGCACATTGACCTTGGGAGCTCCTCCCACCCCCTGCTGCGTCAGCATCAATGGCTGCCCGTATACATTAAAGCTCCCCGCCACAGTGATGACCAGGGTATAGAGCAGCTGGAATCTGATCGACGGCAGCGCAATATACCAGATCCTCTTAAGGGCTCCTGCGCCGTCAAGCTCCGCCGATTCATACAGGTCTTTGGAGACGCCTGAGAGCGCCGCCTGGTAAATAACCATGTTTGTCCCCATTGTCCACCACACAGACATGATTATCAATGCGATCCATACATATGGGTATGTAGTTGTGACAGAATGTTTGACTCCAAACATGCTGATAAGCCCAAACCTTTTATTCAGCATCTGCATCCATATGATACCTACAGCAGATATGGAAAACAGTGTGGGGAGATAAAGGATTGACTGGAATATCTTGGAACCTCTTGGTTTCATATTCAGCAGGAGCGCAAATAAAAGCGGCACCAAGATGCTGACAGGTACATTAAGGACCACGAACAAAAGTGTGTTCTTCAGACCATCCATGAACTGTATATGATAAGTTGATTCCCTATTAAACAGGATCTCCCTGTAATTCTCAAGGCCAGCCCACACAGGTGAGTTAATAAAATCCCATCTTGTAAAGGATATTACCAGACCATATATAATAGGTATTAACACAAAAATGGTAAATAAGATCAAATGCGGGCCAATAAAAGCAAAAGGCAGTAATCTGCCTTTTGCCTTCCGGGACCGCTTATTTTTGTCAGTATTTCCTGTACCTGTCTTCTTCATCGTTCCCGCCGCCTTTTCTACTGGTTCTGTGCGATATTGTCCTCAACCTGTTTCTGAGCCTGGTTCAGTCCTTCCTCAAGGTCAATATTCCCAAACAGGATATCTCCAAATACTTTGTTAATGGCATCATCTGCATAACCAGTGTATTTATAGTTCTTAAACTGGATAGATTCTTCAATTTCAGGTGTGGACACAAAGAAATGCTGGTTCATCTCTTTATACTCTGCCTCGTCATCAGCAGCGCTGCTGGCCGGAACCTGTCCTGACCTGGCCCACTCCAGGGTATTCTGGCGCACATATTCCAGAAATTGTGCAATTGTTTTTTCCTTCTCATCGCTTCTGGCATCATTCTTCAGCATTACGAACTGGTTTGAGTTAGCGAAGTTGTAGAATGTATCTGTGTTGTAGCAGATTGAATTTGTAATTCCCCAATTCAGTCCTTCAATAGCATTTAAAGCATTTGCATCCCACACTCCGTCAGGACAGAAGATAGCTTCCCCTGCCATAAAGAGCTGAAGGTTATCTTCTCCTTCGTCACTGCAGCCGCCCAGGTCAACGATCTCTTTTAAAGTCTGCATAGCCTTTGCAAATTCCGGCCCATTGATGTTCGGTGTCGTCTCATCCTTGAACAATTCTGCACCCTCCTGCTTTGCCAGGGAAAGCGCCTGCTCATATCCGAAGAAGGATACCGGGATAGTCACGATCCCGTCCTCTGCTGCCTTTGGTATGATCTCCTTAATCTCATCGATCGTAATCAGGTTGTCATCCAGTACTCCCGGAGCATACTGTTCAACAAGATCTTTATTATATGCCACGCCAATCACACCCATGTCCAGAGGCACAGCGTACTGTTCTCCGTCAAATGTGCCTGTATCCCACACAGCCGCCTTGTAGTTCTCTTTTTTGATCTCAGGTGCGGCGTCCAGCACCGGCTTCATGGATTCCAGCAGCCCCTGGGCATAAAACATGGGGATTCTGGCCACATCCACGATGGTAAGGTCAGGAATTCCTTTTCCTGAATTTACTACTGTCGGGATCTTTGTATAAAGGTCACCTGAAGCCATTGTCACATTCTTAATTCGGTATTTAGGGTTTGTTGCATTGAAGCCTTCAACCATAGCCTTCATATTATCGCCGTCAGGCCCTGTAAAGAAGTTCCAGAATTCTATCTCGTTTTCAGAGGTGCCTTCATCAGATGCATCATCGCCGCTTTTAACAACGCCATCCTGTACATCTGCATTTACCTTTTCTGCTGTTTCTTTAACTGCAGCCGTTTTTGCGCTTTCCGCATCAGCGCTGTTGCCGCAGCCTGCAAATGTCCCCGCCATAAGTGCTGCTGTCAGACAAAGAGATAATCCTATTTTTCCGTTTTTCTTAATCATAATCTTGAAGTCCTCCTTTTAATTAATGTTTTTGTTAACATTTCAAGAAACTGCAGTTTCCAATAAGACGAAAAATAACCAATATTTGGTACTTTTTCAATTGCTTTTTGTGCAATCCGTCATCTTTAAGCATATAGTATATCACTTCATGTTGTTTGTCAATACACAAATTAATAATATTATTAACGTTTAACTTTTGAATTAACAGTGCATGTTGTCAGCATCTATTGTGTTTATATTTAAATATTAATTTTATTTATTCTACAAACTATTCCTTAATTTTGTTTATTTCTTATTATTTTCTCTCTTTTTTCAATCAGCACAATTCACTTTACAATTAACCTTATTATGTTATACTGAATTAAATAAAATGTGTTTTACAAGGAGGTTTATATGCAGCTTGACATTTCCTCGAATAGTTTACCTATTTATGAAGCATTAGCAAGCAGTGTCCGTCTGGAGCTGCTGCGTCTGATATCTGCCGGGGATTACAGCATCACCGAGCTCTCCAAAAAGCTGAACCTGAGCAAAGCCATTATCACAAAGCATATACAGAAGCTGGAGGCGGCGAGGCTTATAACAAGCAAAAAAATACCCGGAAAGTCAGGTGTCAAAAAAATACCTCACCTGGCAGTTGATACTATTGAAATAACATTCCCCACACAGATATACCATTCTTTCTCCATGTACACTACTTCTATCCAGCTGGGCCACTATACCAATTTCGAGGTGGTCCCCACCTGCGGGCTGGCTACCGCAGAAAATATTGTAGGAAAACTGGATGACCCGCTTTCCTTTGTGGAGCCTTCCAGGGTCAACGCCTCCCTTCTCTGGTTTTCAGAAGGGTATGTGGAGTACAAGATACCAAACAACCTGGCTCCCGACCAGAATCCTGAAATGCTGGAATTCGTTATGGAGATCGCCTCCGAATTCCCCTACTCCAACAATGTGTGGCCAAGTGATATCTCCTTTTTTATCAACAATATACCCATTGGCACCTGGACCTGCCCCGGCAACTTTTCTGATGCAAGAGGCTTCTACACACCCTCGTGGTGGGATGACAACCTGAGCCAGTACGGCCTGCTCAAGCATCTGCGGATAAGCCACACCAATTGTGCTATTGACGGCGAAAAGCTCTCGGACGTAAATCTGAAAGATCTGAACATAAAAGACCATCAGTTCATTGACTTCAGAATAGCTGTCCTGCCTGGTGCAGCCAACAAAGGGGGGCTGACTCTTTTTGGGAAAGACTTTGGCAACCACCCCCAGGACATTATAGCTAATCTGTATTTTTCGTAGCCGGCCCGCAATCATTTTTATCTTTGCTTTTTGTCCATCCTCTGCTATAATCTTTCTTAGCAATATAATACAGAAAGGAAGCGTGACATATGAGATACAAAACACATGGTGTCTGTTCTTCAGAAATCAACTTCGAACTGGAAGATGACAAGATCAAAAAAGTAGAGTTTGTAGGCGGCTGCTCCGGCAATACGCAGGGTGTAGCCAGGCTTGTTGAAGGGATGAAAACAGAGGAGGCTATTGCCAGACTGGAAGGTATCCGCTGCGGGAGAAGGCCCACATCCTGTCCTGACCAGCTTGCAAAAGCTTTAAAAGAGGCCATCAGCAGTTCTGGTAACCAGCAGTAACAAAGAGGAGGTCCTTATCCCTTATTCACAGAGACAGGACGATCACATGTCATTACAAAGGCACAGGAGGTATGCAAAAATGGATTTTAAAAAACTTCATATTTTTGCACGGGTTCTTCTGTGCCTTTTCTCATTTACTCTTCTGGCCGGCTGCGGAAGCCCGCCGGGGGAGACTGGCCTATATGAGAAAAAAACATCAGAAGCGGCTGGCAGCGCCGGGGATAAGGGCAGCTGGGACAGCACACCAAAGGTGCTCACCCCCACTGCTGACGGCCTCGTTACATATGGAAACGAGGCTGCCTTAATAGATGCTTCCCACACTCAGGACGGCTATATCATGGCCACCTACCTGGGCTCCTCTTCCAAGGTAAAGCTCCAGATCAAGGGGCCTGACGGCGTCACATATACATACGACATGAAACAGGGAGGATATGATACCTTTCCTCTCAGCGCAGGAGACGGTTCTTACGACATTGGAGTATATGAAAATATAGCAGGTGATAAATACTCCACTGCTTTCTTCCAGACTATAGATGTTCAGCTGAAGGATGAATTTACCCCCTTCCTGTACCCAAACCAGTTTGTCAATTATAATAAAGACACTGAGGCCGTCGCCCTCGCCCAGGAGCTTTCAGCCGGCGCCGGCAGCGGTCTGGATGTGGTTACTAATATCTATCATTATGTAATTGATAATATAAGTTATGATGATGAGAAGGCGGTGGATCCGCCCACTGGTTATCTGCCTGATCTGGATGAAACTCTGGACACGAAAAAGGGGATCTGTTTTGACTATGCCTCACTCATGACATGCATGCTCCGTTCCCAAGGAATACCCACGAAGCTTCAGATCGGTTTCTCCGGAGAGATCAAGCACGCCTGGATCAGCACCTACTTAGAGGAGACAGGATGGGTGGACAATATCATAGAATTTGACGGCAGGGACTGGGAGCTGATGGATCCTACCTTCGCCGCCAATACAGATGCCGCTCAGCTGAAAAAATATATTGGTGATGGAAGCAATTATACACTGCAATATTCCAGATAACAGTAGAAAGGAGTCCATATGGCAAGCAATGAGAAGATAAAAATGCTGTCCAACACAGAGTTGTCCGCTTTTTGTGACCAGATGGCCATGATCCTGCGCTCCGGCATCTCTGCCGCAGAGGGGATCACTATTTTAAAGGAGGACGCCGCCACCCCTGAAGCAGCCGGCATTTTCGGTATGATAGAGACTGAGTTAGAGGAGACAGGACAGCTGCACCTGGCTATAAAGGCGGCCAAAGTATTTCCCAAATACCTGCTGGATATGGCCGAGATCGGTGAATCCTCCGGAAAGCTGGATGAGGTCATGGCCTCACTGGCAAAGTACTATGAGCGTGAGGAAAATATTACAAAGGGAATCAAAAATGCCGTGACATACCCCTTTGTCATGATCGCCATGATGGTTGTCATTATTTTGATCCTTATCATAAAGGTCATGCCGATCTTTAATCAGGTATTCATACAATTGGGCAGCGAAATGACGGGCTTTTCCCGGGGTGTCTTAAATCTGGGCTCTGTCCTCAGCCGTTATTCTGTGGTATTCATAGCTGTTCTCGCCGTGCTGGCAGGGCTTCTCATATACTGCATAAAGTCCCGGAGGGGCCGTGCTTCTTTCCGTGCCCTTGCAGCCAGGCTGCCGTTCACCAGAAAACTGTTTGCCAGCATCGCCTCAGGCAGATTTGCCAGCGGTATGGCCCTCACTCTTTCCAGCGGGCTTGACATGGATGAGAGCCTTGCCATGACTGCCAGGCTTGTGGATAATCCTGTTATGGAAGAAAAAATCCGCAGATGCCAGCAGCTCATAGCTGAGGGGACAAATTTTTCAGATGCCCTTCTCAAATCAGATATCTTTACAGGGATCTATTCAAAAATGGTATCTGTGGGCTTTAAGACAGGGTCGGCTGATGAGATCATGCAGAAGGTGGCGGACCAGTATGAAGCAGAGGTGGACGGAAGGATCGACCACCTGATAGGTATACTGGAGCCGTCTCTCGTAGCTGTCCTGTCCATACTTGTAGGCATGATCCTGCTGTCAGTCATGCTCCCTCTTCTGGGGATCATGTCAGGCATCAGCGCATTTTAAAGAGGTGATTCTATATGAACCGTTTCAGCCACAAACATTCAGGGAGGTCCCCGTTAAAAGGGCTGCTCATACCGCTCTGTTCTTTTATTGCCGCCATGGCGGCGCTTCTCTACGGGCTTTCTTCCATCTCTGACGTGACCGCATCAGAGCAGAAAAAAAGTCTTGAAGCAGCTCTTAGCAGAAGCATAATGGACTGCTATTCCACTGAAGGGGCTTATCCTGAAAATCTTGATTACATAGAAGAGCACTACCCTCTTTATTATGATAAAGACAGATTTTATATCAGCTATCAGCCAATCGGTTCTAACATCATGCCCGTTGTGACTGTCATTGATAAAAAACCTTAGGAGGCGCCTATGAGATTTACAGGTAAAAGAGAACATGTTGTTGATTTCATATTTACGCTGGCGCTTTTCTGTGTTTTTGCCGCCTCTTCGGTACTGGTGACGGTAATCGGCGCGGGCGTATACAAATCAGTGACCTCACATATGCAGATAAATAATACATCCAGAACCTCTCTGGCCTATATATCCGAGAAAATACGCCAGAATGATGTGGCTTCATCAGTGTCCGCCCAGGAGATAGAAGGACATACCGCCCTTGTCCTGTCTGAATACTATGACGGGACAGAATACGCCACTTATATCTATGAGGACGAAGGTCAGTTAAAGGAGCTTTTTCAGAAAGCTTCCTCAACCCCTGCTCTCGCAGCCGGACAGCCGATCATGGAAGTCTCAGACTTTGAAGCCGTGCAGCTGAAGGACCGCCTGTACAGATTTACTGTAGAAGATACGGACGGCGGGAGGTTCTCAGTGGATGTATGCCAAAAAAGCGTCTCAAAGAATGATTCTGCTGACGCCAAAGGAGGCACGGATGAAAAATAACTCCCGATCCACACATTCAAAGTCTGGTCTTTTTTTAATGGAACTGATTCTTGTGATCCTGTTTTTTTCTATTGCAGGAGCGATCTGCATCCAGATATTTGTGAAGGCTCATCTTCTGAGCCGTTCTGCCTCAAAGCTTAACAGAGCTGTTGCCCTGGCACAGAGTGCAGCCGCAGGCCTGGAGGCCGGAAACGGTTCTCTTGAGGACCTGGCTCTGCAGTTTCCTGAGGGTATCCTGGATACGGATACAGATGACAGCCTCTCACATTTTACAGTTTATTATGATGACGCCTGGAAGCCCTGCGGCAAAGCCAGCGCGGTATATTCCCTGAATGTCCTGGCGCCGCGCATTGCAGCTCCGGGTACATTAAACGGGGAATCTGTCGTTATATCCCGCCTTGGCTCCCAGAACAGTGAAATCTACCGGCTGGCGTTTAACATCTATACTCCGGCAGCTGCGAAAGGGGGCGAAGGCTGATGGACAAGAAAAAACATTTTTCCATGAATGTAGGGATATCCTGGATCCTGGTAATATTTATACTGCTCTGTCTCGTTACCTTTGGAGTGCTCTCCATGGTAAGCGCCAATTCTGATTACCAGATGAGCAAAAAGACCGCAGACAGGATTACAGCCTTTTATGAAGCCAGCAGCCGGGCCCAGGATGTTTTAAAACAGATAGACCAGGAGCTGGCAGCTTCTTTTTCAGACGGCAGCTTTCCCCAGTCCGCTCTGGCCAAACTCGCTAAAGATCAGGAGCTGGCAGACAGCCACTCCCTTTCTGTCTCTGAGGAGAATACTATCTCCTTTTCAGAGACTCTCTCCGACACCCAGGCGCTGAGTGTTTCTCTTGAGACCGTACAGGCTCCTGCACAAGGCGAACAGCTTTACAGGATCACCTGCTGGCAGGTAGTCTCTACTGTAGAGTGGGATTATGAGGACACCGGAGAATTATTTAACGGAACCCTTGAATAAAAATGATTGGAGGATATTATGGACATCACTGAAATGCTTAGAAAGGCCCAGGAATCAGGTGCTTCTGATATCTTTATTATAGCGGGCCTGCCTCTTTCCTATAAAGTAAACGGAGTCTTAAAGGAACTCTCTGAAACAAACCTTCTGCCCGCTGACACGCAGGATATCATAGAACAGATCTATGTACTGGCCGGAAACAGAGACATCTCTCATTTTGAAGAGCATGGGGATGATGATTTCTCCTTTGCTGTTCCCGGAATGTCCCGTTTCCGGGTCAGTACTTATAAACAGAGGGGCTCCATGGCGGCTGTAGTGCGTGTCATCGCATTCTCTCTTCCCCACCCATATGAACTGGGCATTTCAGAAAATATCATCCGGCTGGTGGACGCCAATAAGGGGCTTATTCTTGTGACCGGTCCCGCCGGCAGCGGTAAATCCACTACCCTGGCATGTATGGTGGATCATATCAACAGCACAAGAGAGAATCACATCATCACTCTGGAGGACCCGCTTGAATTCCTTCACAAGCACAAGAAAAGCATCGTGAGCCAGAGGGAGATCTCTACCGATACAGACAGCTACATCGTGGCACTGCGGGCAGCACTGCGCCAGAGTCCCGATGTGATCCTCTTAGGTGAGATGCGTGATTACGAGACAATACAGACTGCCATGACGGCGGCTGAGACAGGCCATCTTGTTTTATCCAGCCTCCACACCATAGGCGCAGCCAACACCATAGACCGTATCATTGACGTGTTCCCGCCCAACCAGCAGCGGCAGATAACCGTCCAGCTGGCCATGGTCCTGAATGCCGTAGTCTCCCAGCAGCTCGTTCCGGCCACAGACGGCACCCTCATACCCGCTTTTGAGGTGATGACTCTGACACCTGCTATCAGAAACATGATAAGAGACGGTAAGCTTCATCAGATAGACGGGGTTATCTATTCATCTGCAAGCGCCGATATGATCGCAATGGATACCAGCCTGCTTAACCTTGTCCGCCAAAACCGCATAACGAAGCTGACTGCAGTCAAGTATGCTTCAAATCCGGAGATGCTGGAAAAGAAGCTTAAGATGATTTAGAATGTAAATGTTACTGAACAATTACCTTAATGTTTTATTTTACAACAAGAATGCCCTATGCTATAATAGGAATACTATGCGCAGCAAATGTATGTGCACCACATACAAGTGTGCAAAAAAAGCGAAGCAAACGGGAGAAAAACACAAATGGAGAAAAAACGAAGCAGTTTTTCAGGAAAAATCGGATTCGTCCTGGCGGCTGCCGGTTCTGCAGTAGGACTGGGCAACCTGTGGAGGTTTCCGTATCTTGCAGCCAAATATGGAGGCGGGATTTTTTTATTGGTCTACATCATCCTGGCTGTCACCTTTGGGTACGCGCTCATGACAGCTGAAGTGGCTATCGGCCGCAAGACAGGCCTGAGTGCCATCCAGAGTTTTAAGGTGCTGAATAAGAAGTATTCTTTTATCGGTTATCTGGCATCCCTTGTACCTATCATCATACTGCCTTACTACTGTGTCATCGGCGGATGGGTGATTAAATACTTTTCAGTATTTATCTCCGGGCAGACCACAGCGGCGGCGGCTGACGGTTACTTTGACTCTTTTATCAGCCAGACAGGCCAGCCTATACTCTGGCTTGTGATTTTTATCCTGATCACAGCAGTCATAGTATTTCTCGGCGTAGAAAAAGGGATAGAGAAAGCCAGCAAATTCCTTATGCCTGTGCTCGTAGTCCTCTCAGTCATTGTAGCCATCTATTCCATCACCATGCCGGGAGCTATGGCAGGTGTAAAATATTACCTGATGCCTGACTTCAGTAAATTTTCGCTAAAAACTGTGGTCGCTGCCATGGGACAGCTTTTCTACTCCATGTCACTGGCAATGGGTATTATGATCACATACGGCTCTTATATGAAAAAGGACGTGGACCTGGAGAAGTCAGTATCAAATATCGAGATCTTTGATACTGGAATCGCCCTTATAGCGGGACTCATGATTGTCCCGGCGGTATTTGTATTTAACGGCGGAGATGGGGCTGCCATCAATGCAGGCCCTGGACTTATGTTTGTCACCCTGCCTAAGGTGTTTAATTCAATGCCCTTCGGCTCTGTGATAGGAGGCCTCTTCTTCATCCTGGTGCTGTTTGCGGCGCTGACATCCGCCATATCCCTGATGGAGACTATTGTTTCTATCCTGCACGACAAGCTGGGATGGGGGAGAAAAATCTCCTGTGTAATTGTAACACTTTACGCCATTGCAATGGCCCTGCCCTCATCTTTGGGATTTGGGGCACTGAGCTCCGTACAGCCTATGGGAATGAGTTTCCTGGATTTCTTTGACTTCATCAGCAACAGTATCCTGATGCCTATCGTGGCATTCCTGACAGTGTGCTTTGTTGGATACGTTATCAAGCCAAAGGCTATAGCAGATGAAATCAAGTTAAGCTCTGCATTTAAAAAAGAAAAGCTGTTTAATGTAATGATAAAATATATAGCACCAATCTTCATTATCATGATACTTGTCAGCTCAATCCTGAATGCACTGCAGATCTATACACTGTAATCCCGCAGATATCATGAGTGATACAGTTCAGCCGTCAAGGTCAGACGGGCTTGTCTTTGGCCCGCTGCCTGCAAAAATAACTCCCGGTGGTTATCCACTGCGGGAGTTATTTTTGTTATAGGCCGTGACTAAACCACCCGTTTGACGGGTTGTCATGATTATCAGGAACTCAGTTTTTTAAACAAGTCTTCAAACAGGAGATCCCTGTTTATCCAGAACACATACTTAATAAAATGCCTTGTCTTATTAAATGCATAGCAGTCATCATATTCGGGTATAGGGCTGTGTTCCAGCCTGTCATACATGAATCTGTCATCCAGGAGCCAGCCCACTGCTGTCACATCCCATATTATCCTGCTCCAGCACCTGCTCTGTCCGGTGGCCTCACCTTCTCTCTCAGTTACAGATACCAGGTAATCACACAGTTTATTTTTCCCCTTCAGCCAGTAGTTGAGCTCCGGCCCTGTGGTGGCAAATTCCGAGACAACTCCCATGCAGGGCAGCTGTACAAGAGGCACGCCGCATCCAAACACGATCCTGGCCGCCGCCACATCCTGGTACATATTAAATTCTTTTGTGTCAGGCCACTCAAAGGAATGTCCCCCCAGCCATACTACAACGATCCTGTCAATGATTGCAGGCTCCATCAGGATGGCGGAAGCCACATTCGTGATAGCTGCAATAGCAACTACATACAGAGGATGGTCCTTGTCCCGCTCCATGGCCAGTTCCACCAGATTCCTAGCTGCCGGGGATTCCACAGGCTGCTTTTCATCCGGCAGATACCTGTCTGCCCCCTTATGGACAAGCTTCTTTAGATCCTCCCTGTCCATAAGCTCCAGAACATTCGTGATCTCCTGATAGCTTCTTTCCATACCGTCCGCCGGCCCCGCAGAATTACTGTTAAAAAAGGGAGCCGCATAGACTGCCTTTAAGTTTAGCTTGTCGTCTGATTTAATGAGATATGCCAGGGCATACTGATCATCAACCTCATTATAAGTATCCGTGTCAATAACCACATCAATTTTCCCCTGCGGACGCTGCAGCTTCTGCAGCCTTTCTGATTCTGTCATTTTCCTTCTCCTCCTGTTGTTTATATGCTCCTCATTCTTCTTCATCCAGCTCCTGTGCCAGCTGGGCAAATTCCACCTTTTCAAATTCCTGAATTGATATATGCTTTTTATTAGGATTTGCAAACACAAATGTCTTATCCACGTTTTCCAGATAGTTCTGTATCTTATCGTTTGTGGCGCTGATGATGGCCTGGAATCCCAGCCCCCTGATCAGTTCTATACAGCTTGCCACCTTTTCCGCATCCATCTTGGAGAATGCCTCATCCAGCACCACAAGGCGTATGGTGGGACTGCGCTGCAGGCGGGATCCCAGGTTTATCCTGTAGGCCTGCGCAAAGCTGGCCAGAAGCGCCACATACAGAGGATTCTGCCCCTCACCCCCGGAATTTTTCTTTATCATCTTGCTGAGGCGTATCTTGATAGTCTCATTCCCCTCACCCTCGATGATCTGCTGCATATCAAAGGAGAGGTAGGTGCGGTAATCCGCATATTTCTCCATGTTATGCTTTGCCTCTTCCAGTTCCTCCCCTGTAGCATTATCCGGCGGAATAAAGATGCTGATAAGTTCCTTTGTCATTTCCCCATACTTGCTCTCATGGTTCATTGTGAAGAAATTCATCTGGTTTTCTACTCTGTCAGAGACAAGAAACGGATTTACTTCCAGGTTCTCATCCATAAACAGCTCAAAGAACCTTCCGTCAGGGCCTTTATTTTTAGTAATCACAAACTGGTATCTGTCTTTCCCAAAATCCAGCCTGCTGATGATCCCATTCAGCTCATCACGCCTCTGGAAGGCTTCACGGATCGCACTCCTGATCTTAAAGATGAAGTCCTGCTTGAACAGCTCCATAGCCTCCTGGGCCTGCTCATCAGCCTTCGCATACAGCTCTTCCAGATCAGCATACTGAAGGCGCCCGAGAAGCTCATCATACGCACTGTTATCCCTGTCCTCAGCTGAAAAGGTCCTGTTTGGATGATTCCTCAGATATTCGAATCTGAGCTCCCTCAGGGAAGACATTGCTTCCTCTGTCTCTGAGGCGGCGGCGTTGACACGCCCAAAGAAAAAGCTCTGGAGCTTTTCATAATTAGGATTTTCCCTCTTTTTCAGAAATTCCTGTACGCCCCGCTCCATCTCCTCATCTTTCCTGCAGCTTTTCTCACAGATAATGAGAGCCTCATTCTTCTCCAGATACATCTGCCTGCATTCCTCTATCCTGTTATCAGTGTCCCGGATATCCCGGATAACCTTATCCCTCTCAGACTTTCGTTCCCCACACAGCCTGTCCGTCTGCTCCTGTCTCTCCTTCCACTCATCTATGTTCTGCTCTTCCAGGCCTTTCAGCTTCTTTTCAAGGCGTGACTTCTCTGCCTTTCTGGCCGGAAGCTCATCAATATCCTTTTTCCATGACATATATTCCTGTACATCATAAGGCAGGGCTTCCATTGAAAGTATCCTGCTGCAGTGTGCTGACAGCTCCATAAGCGGTGTCAGCTCTGCATCCAGCTTTTCCTTCAGCTTTTCCAGCTGGCCTATCCTTCTCCTGGTGCTGACCTCTCCTATGTAGGCCCTCCTCGTATAATGTTCAGGATTAATATGCTGCAGCTTGAATCCGTGGTAAAGCATACAGTCACTTGTTATCCCTACCCTGCACCTGCGCAGGCTGTCAGTATCTGAACATTTAATGACGCCGCCCAGCAGAAAATCCACATACGCCCGGGCATAAGGCACCTTTGTAACCACCTCTTCCGCCAGGGCGCCATCCAGGACCTCCACCGTGCCCTCCAGGACCTTTTCTGTGTCCAGTACAGCCACTTTGCAGTACTTCTTCTTATCCAGCTCCTGGTACAGTTCCATGGCTTTCCTGGCATATTGGGGTTCTACAATGAGCAGCAGCTTGTTTCCTGCCATATAGCCTTCCACAGCGTTCCTCCATTTATCATCTCTGATATCCAGAAGATCTGCCAGGATCTCTACCGGTACAACCTTACCTGTCATCTCTTTAAGCCCCTGCCTGATATGCTGCCTGGCCTGTTCCAGCTCTTTCGGATACGCCTTGCGCCCCTGGCGCAGTTCTTTCAGTTCTTCCTGGATCTCTTTTTCCTGTTTTCTCAGATCCCGTATCTTTCCGTCAGCCTCTTTTTTCTGTTCTTCAGTCTCCCCCCGAAGCTCTGACAGAGATGTCTTCAGGCCAGCTATCTGCGCTTCCTCAATGCTCTGTTTGCGGAACCGCTCTATATCCCACAGCACCGTATTTGGGGTAATATCTTCGCCCTCCCAGTCTGAGAGCTTCTCCGCAGCCTGCTGCCATTTGGTCACGCTTCCCCCCAGCCGTTCCACTATCTCATTGACGCCTTTTAACTGAACCTTTATCTCATCATAACCGGAGGAAGCTATCTGTTTTAACAGCTCCCTGCTTTCCTTTTCAAGGCCTGCTATCTCCTCCTCCAACCTCTTTTTATACTGCTCCTGGCTCTGCCTGTCATCTGTGGAGGCAGCCATCTTTACCTGAAGCTCGTATGCAGCTGCTCTTAGCTTTCTGATCTCCATGGCAGTCATGAAATAGTGGTATTTCTGCCTCTCCTTATCCTTTGCCTCCACCTTTTTATATGATTTCTGCAGCTGTGTAAGTTCAGCTATCTCAGCCTTGATATCACCTATCTTCTTGCGCATCCTGCCATACTGCATGACACTTTCCTGCATATCCTCGATGTGGATATCTTCCTCGAGGCAGATGTATTCCTTGACGAAATCTTCCAGCTTAATATTCATCTTAAAGGGGATTGCCCTCTTAAAGAGCAGAGGGAACCTTTCCATATTCAGCCCGCCCAGATATACATCATACAGCTGGCGCCTGAACCTCTCATTGCTGGGCCCTATGTAAAAATCATCCTTTTCGCAGTGTATCTGAAGATACTCCTTGATCTCATCAGTTGACATGGCCCTGCCCGCATTCCTGTAACCAGACTCCAGAAACGGTCCCCTGTGCCAGAAGAAAAGCCTGGATATTTCATTTGTAGCTGATTCTACATCAAATGCAACACCTATGCTCTGACATTCCTGGGTATCTGTCTGTTTTAATTCCATCACTATTGTGGATGAAAAATTTTTATTTCTCAGATAGGAGAACTCATTATTCTCTCCTATATTGACCATGCCCCTGAGATATTCAATAAGAGTCCTGTCTGAATCGTCAGCTGCAGCCTTATTGAAAAATCCCCTTCCGTCCGTATTTGCATACAGAAGGATCTGCATGGCATCAATAACTGTTGATTTACCGCTGCCTGAATGGCCTGTGAAGAAATTGATGCCTTCCGCAAAGGACAGGATCCTTTTATCTATATAATGCCAGTTATTAAGACATATCCTGGATAATGCCTGAAATCTCTGCTTCTCCATCTTCATCCTCCGTTTCTTTAAAGGTATCCAGCAGGGCACGCACGTCATCACCCAGCAGCACCATATTTATGCTGGGATAGATCACCATCCTGCTCTTTCCCTCCAGCTCCTCCAAAAGGTCCAGGGGCTCTACGATCTGGTATTTCTTCAGCAGTGAAACAGCGCGCCTGACCTCTGTGGGCGAAGGCTGTTTTGCCAGCAGGCCGAAGCTGCCCAGCCTCTCATGGATATCTGCCACTGTTGTATATACATTGGCGCTGTTAGATGCATTTGACATCTGTTCATCATAGATCAGCTTCAGAACCAGTACGTACAGTGTCGTCAGCTTAGGCAGCTTTTCCCCCATAAGGTTCTCCCCCTGGAGATATATGATTCCGCTCTGGCTGTTCTCCTTTACAGAAATGCCCGCTATCTCAAAGTAACTTTTTATAAACTCCAGGTGTGTATTGCATACCCTGAAATCCTTATTAAAGGCCAGTCTTCCCATCCTTCTGTCGTATTTCCTCTCCAGCACAAAGGTCTGCCTGTACAGCAGCTGTATGGCAGCACTCACTGCCTCCTTTTCCTCCGGCATCAGCTGCTCATAATATTCTATCATCTGTCCTCTTCCTTTCGTACTTTATATCCTGCCCTCACAAACACAAGATCCGGATAACGGTATCTTCCGCCTTCTATCTCTCCTGATTCCCCGCCTGTTACCCTGTATCTGCTCCCTTTCCTGGCAGCATAATCATATGCAAGAATAAGCTTTTCAAAATCTTCGTCATCTTCTATGACAATATCCTTAACCCTGAAACTGTCCCCGTCCATATGGTCTTCAATAAACTGTTCGATCTGCCTTTTGCTGTAACGGTTGTGGATCCTGTTCAGCTTCAGCACATCCTCTCTTGTAAGCTCCTGCAAAATCTCATCAGGCTCCAGGTTTTCCCTGAATGACCTCTTCTCTTTCCTGCGCTTGTACAGGGACTTCTCTGAAAGGATCTCCACCTGGGAAAAATTCAAACGTCCTGCTGTTTCCCAAAGAATCTCCTCCCTGTCAGGCGCACCGCTCATCCTGTTGAGCAGGCTGACAATAAGTCCCTTCATATCCTCCTCTTCATTGAGAAGATAATTCAGCCTTGTCACAGTTGCCCTCACATACTTCATGTGCTCCTTGTCCATATTAGAGATTCTGTGTTCAATATCATCAAAACCTCTCTCAATCTGCCCTACCATATCCAGAATCCGCATCTGCCTCTCCCGGCTGCCCTCATCTGTAAATTGTCCTGCGCTCTCACGTATCTCTCTCAGCCACTGCTTAATATCATTTTTATAGATATAGAAATTATCGCTTGTCTTCAGGATATGGTATTTCTTCCTCACGACCTCTTCCACATAACCATTCAGATGTTCCTTCAGCAGATCTCCGTAAAATTCTTTTTCCAGAAGGCTGGCAAAAAATTTATCCATATTGTGAAGCATGTCCTGCAGCGCCTTATTCAGTCTCCTGGCATTCACAAGGGCGGTATGGAGCAGCCCCTCGCTGCCCTTTGCATCATTTTTATAAGAAAAAAGTATGGCATAGATGTTCTGGATGTATACCTCCGTGTCATCCTCTTCCTCCCCTGTCAGACGCTCAAACGCATCTATAAAAACCGCTGAATAATCAGGGATTATAATATTGGTAACTCCTGTTGTATAATCTTCCAGCTTCTTCAGCCATCCCGTCCTCACCAGCCAGTTCAGTATCCTGGTGGCCGGCGGCTCCAGAACATCTGCTTCAGACTCCTGCTCCTCCTGCATGATACTGATCCTTCTCTGGGAGAAATAATTCCCCAGCACCTGTATACATATCTCACGGCTCAAAAAATAATTATTATACTGGTATTCCTCGCTGATCTTCAGCAGCGCTTCTATATAAGTCTCCCTGTTGTAGGAACGGAACAGGCTCCAGAAACCATCTGGTATTTCATTCATTAGGGGCATTTACTATCGCTCGCTTTCCCGTATATTCAAGAACGCTGTAGCGTTCCTGCTGCACAAACCAAAAACTCCGGGCCCGCAGGTCACCGGAGTAATTCTCACTATTAGCTCTGACATATATTTTACAATACCAAACTTGTTAATGCAAGCGATTTCAGCTTAGCCGCTAAACTTCTCTGGCCTCTTCTTTTGTACAGCCGTCTTTGCTGTATCTGGCCTTTTCATAGACTTTATGGAGAACCTTCATGCTTTCATCCTCCTGAAGCTGCGCACCTGTCTCTAATTCATATGGCGTCTCCCATCCCTTCGGCCTTTCTTTCGAAGACTTTCTGATGATTTTTTTGTATTTCCTTCTGATACGCATGTTCACAGACAGCATTTCAGAACCTTTCTCTTTTTTTCTTCCTCCAAGACGCCTCCGCTCTTCCTCCTCGCTCTTCTTCAGGAAAATAACCTCATCTTCCCCGTCCTCCCCAAATGACCTGATGAAATTTCTGGATATCTTATAAATTATCCTGAGCAGCACGAAAATGACAGCGGCAACCACAAGAAACGCCACAGCTCTGCCAAGAAAAACAAGCCATACAGGAGGCTCCTTCTCCTCAAGTTCACCCGCGTAAA
Source organism: Murimonas intestini (assembly GCA_003148945.1). GTDB lineage: Bacteria > Bacillota > Clostridia > Lachnospirales > Lachnospiraceae > Murimonas > Murimonas intestini. The sequence goes on from QGGY01000012.1 coordinate 130,165, forward strand.
ATGGTTCAAAGCCTCCGCCGCCCAAGTTCTCGAACTCCATAGGGCCTATCTCACCATTCGCCTGTGCATTATAGAACATGCCCACCAGATCTGACAAGATATCCTTCTCATACAATACAGATGGGAGTATAAAAACAACAAGGGCCAGCGCAGATATGCCAAATATGATCCTGCTCACTCTCTTCATCATATTTACAGGCATGTTTGCTATCTTCCTGCGCTCCTTTAAAAATTCCCACATCCTGTCTATGTAGCAGAATGCAAAGCACACGAATATCTCCGCAACAAAAAGATAAAATTCCCAATGCCAGATATACTCAGTCTGGGCCAATATACCTGTTATGTAGACAGCGCCGAACAGTATCCAATGCCACGGATGAGGCTTGTCAAGTATAGTCGGGATCTGCCAGGCCTCCATATCCATATTGGCAGCTGTCTCACCGGGCATATCCTGCATTTCCTTCTTTAACTGTGCCTTTTTGATCTTTACATATCCCCTGATGATAAATATCAGGGCTGTAAGAACTCCTGTGAGCACAGAGTTAAATACCGCTCCCATAATAAAGGTGACGGCTGCACCTGATATTACATAGGCCAAAAGGACTTTCAGTTTTCTGATGAGGATCCAGCTGATTATGACTGGGATAATAAGAAAGAACCCCTTTACAGCATAGAACTGTGCTTCCCTTATTTCCATCCCTATGAAACCTGCTAACACCATATACAGGCCATCAAACAAAAGGACATCATGTATCCAGGACAATATGACAGGCAATAAGCCCCTCTTCTCTTCCATCATTCCACCTCCCAGCGCATAAGATGGATCTCCCTCTCCCCGGCATACGTCATTTCCATAGACGGGTGTACGGGTATTACCCACAGGACCTGGCTGTTATTCATTGCAAGGATACGCAGCGCCTCCATATTTTCCGCTGTCTGGTTTTTTGAGACAAGCAGATAGATATGGCCGCTTTTCTTTTTAGCCGCCTCTCTTCTTAATACCTCAGCTATACCTTCCACATCACATCCCGTATCAATACATGCCAGCCTCTGATTCAGCTCCGCCACCCTTCCGCCGCCCGCCTTCATGTGCATATACAGTCCCTGTGAAGAGTCCTCTGCTTTTCCGTTGCTGATTATATTCAGCTCCATCTTATTTCTCACCATTGCCGCTGCCAGCGAAGACACTATGCTGATGCCTTCCTCTGTGAGCTTTTCATACTTCAGTATATTCCTGTCCTCTACATCAAGTATGACAGTCACCTCTATGCTTGTAGTAGAGTCATACTGATTTACCATAAGCTCCTGGCTTCTCGCAGATGCTTTCCAGTTAATATGGTTCATGGGATCATCCTGCCTGTATTCCCTTATGCCGGAAAATTCAAATGGATCCGGATAAAGCCGGTTCTGGACCACTACCATCCCCGAGAGCGCCTGACAGATCAGCCTGATCCTTCTGACATCGATTTGGGCGGGATATACATACATGTGGGTCTGCTGCGGAACTTCCATATAGTGGCCTGACCCGAAAAAAAGATCATATCCCACCACCTCAGCCTTTGTAATATGATAGAATCCCCTCTTCCTGCACCGAAATGCCAGTGTCCTTGTCACCTGCTGGTGTAGAAGGAAAGAAAAAATATCCCTTTTATAGCTCTGATCTGTCACATTTGAATTCTCTTTGGCCTCCTCCTCAAATTCCAGGTTCCTGTTCATAGACAAGCGTACTTCAAGGGCAGGCAGCGGCAGAGCTTTATCATTAATGATCACTTCCCTGAGCGCTGATGCCTCTCCCTGATAAGCATAGGAATCAGTAAATTCAACAAGCACTGAGAGCTTTTTATTCCAGTTTTTCTTATACAGCACGCATGAGAGCCACCATGCCAGGCCGACCCCCAAAAGTAATATTATCAGCATTTTGCCCCTCCTTACCTGCCTGACCAGTCCTCCGTAGGAAGGGTTATACTGGAAATGATATCCTCTATCACCTGTTCGGCACTTCTGCGCATATCTGCACCCGCCGAAAGACTGAGCCTGTGTGCCAGCACCGGGACAGCTACTGCCTTAATATCTTCGGGGACAACATACTCCCTGCCCCTGACCATGGCATAACCCTGGGAAGCCCTGACAAATGCAAGTGTTCCTCTGGGGCTTACTCCATTTTCAACTTTTGAATGCTTCCTTGACGCGTGTACCACCCTCACAATATAATCCAGCAGGTCACTGTGGACATAGACCTTCGTACACTGCTCCTGCATATCCGCCAGCTCTTCCCTGCCGCATACCGGCTTCAGCTCCTCTAACGGCTCATTTACCAGAAACCTCTCCACCATGGCCCGTTCCTGTCCTGATCCAAGCTCTTCCATAGAAAACTGCATCAGGAACCTGTCCATCTGCGCTTCAGGCAGAGGAAACGTCCCCAGCGTCTCAAGAGGGTTCTGAGTGGCAATCACCAGAAACGGCTCCTCCAGCGCACGCGTCACCCCGTCAACTGTCACCTGGCGTTCAGCCATGCACTCCAAAAGACTGCTCTGAGTCTTGGGCGTGGCTCTGTTGATCTCATCCGCCAGAAGGATATTGCAGAAAACAGGCCCTTTAGAAAAAGTAAAATCCCCAGTCTTAGCGTCAAAATAATTCAGCCCTGTCACATCTGACGGGAGAAGGTCCGGCGTAAACTGTATCCTTCCAAAATCAGCCTGCACCGACTTAGCCAGAGACTTGGCCATAACAGTCTTGCCCGTCCCCGGAACATCCTCCAGCAGAACATGCCCCTTTGCCAAAATACATGTCAAAAGCAGCTCGATCGTCCTCTCATTCCCCACGATTACCTTAGAAACATTCTCTTTTAAAGTCTGTAAAATCCCCGTATCCATAGCTACCTCCCTTATATGCGGTAATATACTCTGTTATCTCTTATAATATCATGAAGATATATGAAAATACAGACAAAACTTTAAAAATCTGTTACGCAAAAAAGAAGCTGCCATAAATGACAGCCTCTGCTTAATTACTGGCAGTTTTTCCGTCACCCATATATTTTTTTGCAATTTCTGTATCCGTACATCCGGGGTTATCCTCTATAAGCTTACAGATATTTTCAACATAGTCTATTTTCTGCTCTAAGATGTCAGAAATCACAGCTGCGGTATAACCCTTTTCGTATTTTCTCCTTATACAATAAATCATCTGGGCCTGTCCCTCAGCTATGCCTTCTTTCCTGCCTGCCGACTTACCTTTCTCAATCCCTTCATCAAAAATCAATTGTGCCACCTTCGTCATCATAATTACCCCCTTCACATATTCCGCATATTCCTTATCTATAACTTTATCTGTAAATGTGATAATCCCGGACAATGCCTGAAGCATTTGTCGCTCATCCCGTATACACTTCGCTAATTCTATGGAATTTTTCACTAACTCCTGCTTTGCTTCTTTCCCCTTTACTGTAAGCGGAAGCACAATCAACTCAAGAAGCTCCTCACCGTTCAAAACCCCGTCCTGTTTAACTTTTTCCTTCAGCCTGAAGTAGATTTCCTCTGTATCCATGCCTCTTATGTTTCAAAGCCTCTGTGAGAAGTTTTAATGTAATGTCCTTATTTTGATATGCAATATCACTCATATTGCTGTCCTCCCTTATATTATAATGTCCGCTGCAAATGATTACAACAAAAAACCACAATCCCCGCAAAGGCATCACCCGATTCTAAATATTTGTTTCAATTGGGAAATAAATGATAATGTAAGAATAAAAGAATAATTCCAGAAAGCAGAACGCTTTCTGTGGATATAGGTATATTAACAGACAGGCGCCAGAATGTCAATATTGCTGTTCCGGAGAGTAACTGGACGGTTACTGTTCACACGTCACCATCCCGCGAGGTGTTTTCGTGCGTATTTGCACGAAAATCCCGAGAGTTGCAGCGCGAAACGGCGGTTTTTCCGTTTCTGTGCATCGCGGAGCGTGTTACTGGTCACGGAGTGAACAGTAACACTGGACGTTAATAGTAACGCAAAAAAGCTCCTGAAAGGAGCTTTAAAGTAATTGCTTACAAATCTTTGGTCCTGTAGACCGTATATCCCTCATAATAATAACTATGATCAATGCCTTTCATATAAATCTCCCGGTCATTGATTTTATCTGTCAATGCCTGTTTTAAGATATGCTCAATTTCAATATCTTTTATCGGGCTGCGCTCCATAGCAAGCAAATAATCGTCTTTGTCAACCTTGCTCCAGTCTACTATAAGCTTTAATTCCTTTTTTAACATAAGATCCAGCCAGATCCTTGTGCTTCGCCCGTTACCTTCCCTGAATGGGTGCGCCACGTTCATTTCAACATACTTCTCAATAATTTCGTCAAAAGTTGACTGTGGCATTTTTTCAATATTTTCTAATGCCGCCTGCAAATACATAACTGGCGCAAATCTAAAATTGCCTTTTGCAATATTCACATCACGTATTTTCCCCGCAAAGTCATAAATATCCTGGAATAAAAACTTATGAATTTCGCAAAGCGTCATAAAGGTCCCAGGCTCTAACTTATCTAAATAATCAAATTCAAATAACTCTGCTGCTTTTTTCTTGCTTAACTTTTCTTCCTGCCGGGCAAGTTCAGCCAAATCTGTTATGTTCAGCTTATTTTTAGGCGTCATTTAATCACCCTTTCCGTCAAAGCTATCCTGCTTACAGCGTCCCTTTCCAAAAAGTATAGCATAGATAATTAAATAAATATAGCCATAACATGCCTGATTCGGCTGAACTTTAACACACTGCTACTGTTCATACGTCACCGTCCCGCGAGGTGTTTTCGTGCATATTTTACACGAAAATCCCGAATTTTGCAGCGCGAAACGGTGAATTTTGCCGTTTTTGTGCAACGCAACAGCTGCCTACTTATAATCCTCTACCCGCCACTCATCTTTCCAGTCTATATAAACCATTTCCCCATCAAATCTGAGCGGCAGCCACACGTAGTCTGCAATTGAGGTATTTCTCATGCCCGGATCGTCCAGGTCATCTTCTCTGTTGTCCATCTCTTCAGGCTTTACATCACCGCTGAAGATCTTTTCGAAGACTGCGGCATATTCTTCATATTTTCTGTCCATATACAGAGGCAGCCATCTGTCAGCACAGGCGATGTACAGGTCTTTTTTACCCGGCACCTTGAATACGGAAGAGATCTGGGAATGGAAGGAGGTGTTGCTCTCATCTCCTGTATGGGGATTTCCCAGCACTGTATACGGACCGTGCCATGTATCGGCCACAGCCACCTCAGAGGGGTTCGGCAGATATCCTGTAGTTCCTGAGGTGAGCAGGTAGTGCTTTCCCTTTCTGTAGAAATGGGCTGTGGCTTCCCTGACATAAGGAGGCTGTGTGTGCGGGAAATGTGTGCTGTAGTACCCAGTCACATCTGTATAATCAGGAGTCAGATCCGCACAGATCGTCTCGCTGTGCACACGCTCAAAATAGTAATATGCTTTGCCGTCAGGCGCAACCGCCAGGTCGAAATCCCCCGCACTCATATTCAGCGGCTTCAGCCCTTCACGGACCTTTTCGTATGGTCCAAGGATGTCATCTGCTGTCATGACAGTTTCTGTCTGTGTTCCGTCTCTGTGCATGATCTTAAGCCATGCCACATATTTTTTTGTATCTTTATTATAAATGATGTGGGGACGGTCCATCTGTGAGGATGGGTGCATAGAAGACTTGGGATCATCCGGTTCCGGAGGAATGATCAGCCCTTTATCTTCCCAGTTGTACAGGTCTGTAGACGCATAGCATCTGACGCCCCAGTGCCAGATATCATTCTCTGAGGTAGTTTTTTCTTTATTCTCTCCATACCAGTAGTATGTCCCGTCAACATAGAGGATGGATCCTCCGTGAGCCTGGATTCTGTTTCCGTTTGTGTCCAGCCATACCTGGCCCGGACGAATACTGTTATATGCCATTTTATTCTCCTTTTATTCTTTGACACCGCCCAGTGTAATGCCCTTCACAAAGTACTTCTGGAAAAATGGATAGATAACCAGGATGGGCAGGATACCCACAGTGGCTATAGCCATTCTGACTGTCGTGCTTGGCATCTTGATGTTCATTCCTCCTGTTGCTGAAGAATTCTGAAGCAGTGCATTAATGTTTTCGTTAATATTATTCAAAATGATCTGGATCGTATAGAGATGGCCCCCTCCTCTTTCTGTGAGGTAGTACATGCCGTTCTGCCAGTCGTTCCAGTACATCAGGCCAGTCATAAGCCCGATGGTTGCAATGATTGGCAGGCTCAAAGGCATAACAACCTTAAAGAAGATGCCAAATTCACTTGCTCCGTCCAGCCTTGCCGCTTCTATCAGGCTGTAAGGGATGCTGTTTACAAAGTAATTTCTTACCAGTATTACATTAAAAGCATTCATCATCAGGTTTGGAAGTATCAACGCCCATATCGTATTGCGCACATGAAAGTAATTTACATATGTATAATAAGTTGCAACAAGTCCGCCGTTAAAAAGCATTGTGAAGATGAGCATGAAACTCAAAACCTTCATCCCTGGCACGTCCTTCTGACAGATCGCGTATGCGAATAAGGTGGTCACAAGTATGCTGGATGCAGTACCAACCAGGGTGACTACGATTGTCATAACATAAGCGCGTCCTATAGTATCCCACTGTACCGCAATATACCTGTAGGCATCCAGGCTCCACTCCTTAGGAAAAAAGGAAAATCCGTTTGCCGTGGCCCATCCGTTGTCTGTAAAAGACGCTACGATCAGCAGTATAAACGGCAGCAGCGCCATAAGGGCAAACAGACCGCATACCAGGTGGGCGAGCAGCTGCGTCACCCTGTATTCTCTCGATTTCATTCTTGCACCCCCTAGAATAATGCGCTGTTAGAATCGTATCTTTTAACCAGCTTATTAGCTCCTACTATCAGTACAAATCCCACGATAGACTGATATACACTTGCAGCGCTGGACATGGCATAATCGTTGTTTTTCATCAGTGCCTGGTATATATACACGTCCAGTGTCCTGGTCACAGAGTACAGAGAACCGCTGTTTCTGGGCATCTGGTAAAACAGGCCGAAATCAGATCTGAAAATCTGCCCTACGCTCAGTATAAAGAGCGTTATTATAGTCGGCTTTAGCAGAGGAAGCGTAATATTCTTGATCTGCTGCCATTTTCCAGCCCCGTCGATCCTGGCAGCCTCATAGTAATCTACGCTGATGCCCACAATGCTGGATAAGTAAATGATCATACTGTATCCGACGCCCTTCCAGACATTAACGAAGATCAGAATAAATGGCCAGTACTGTTTTTCCTGATACCAGTTGACCCCCTCCCTGCCCAACGGCTGCAGAATACTTTTATTGATCATTCCTGTCTCAGCCGACAAAAAAGTAAACGCAAGATAGCTGACAATTACCCAGCTCATTAGATAAGGCAGCAGTATCAGGCTCTGATAGACCTTCTTTGCCTTCTTCCTTTGTACTTCATTAATCAGTATTGCTATTGTGATAGCTACAATATTACCGGCCAGAAAGAATGCTATATTATAGAGGATCGTATTCCTTGTTATGATCCACGCATCTGAAGACGCAAACAGGAATTTGAAATTGTCAAACCCGCACCATGGGCTTCCAAAGATCCCTTCCCTGAAATTCAATTTTTTAAATGCAATAGTAATTCCAAACATAGGAAGGTAATTATTTACCAGCATATATATCAGCCCTGGCAAAGCCATCAGATAGAATGGAAAAATCCTCTTCCAGCGGATTTTTCTCTTAGGTTTTTTTCCTAATGTGAGAGCTGCTCCCTTATTTCCGCTCATTTTGTACACTCCTTTCCGGCTTCAGGCGCGGGGAACATATCCCCGCGTCCTGCTTACCCTTTATCGGGCTGCGGCCCATTCATCCAGCTGTCTCTGGTTTTCCTCTATCACTTTCTCAATTCCCGCTGCCTTTAATGCAGTTCTAAACTCTTCCAGGTTTGCAGAAGGCTCTATAGTTCCGCAGTTCACACTCGGTATATACTGCTGGATAACAGCTGTTACAGCTGAATACTCTGTTGATACGTTCTGGGTATTAAAACAGTATCCCAGTGCAGGAGATTTTCTGGAATCAGGTATATTGTCGCTGAATTCCTTGATTGCCTTATTCATGTCAACAGGTGAAGGATCCATTACAGGCCATGCCAGCCTGTCTCCATATACCCCATACGGCTGGTAGTATGGAAGGGCCGTAGGATCTGCTGCAAGATATTTTATCTTTGTGCCTTCATCTGTCTGCTCCACGATCTCATAATCCTGCCCTTCAATCCCCCACTGGAGAAGCCATGCAGCCTCGTTGTGCTCATAGATATAATTTAATGCTTCAACTGCTTTTTCCGGGTTTGCTGAGGTTATGGGGACACTCCAGAGGATATTCTGGAATCTGTCGCCTGCTGTATATCCGTCAATTATCTTCAAAGTTGTCATTTCATACCCTGTCTTAGCTTTTGTGTTCCAGATTGACCCAGGTGTGCTCCAGCCAAAATATCCCAGATAATTTCCTCCTGATACCAGCACATCCCTGTCCTCAGTATTCGTGGCCGCATCCCTGGAGATATATCCTTTTTGTGCCCAGTCGTACATCCTTGCCGCATACTCCTCATATTCCTTTGTCTCGTATACGTTATCGATCTTCATATTTGTGAAGTCATTATTTAACATCAGAAATCCTGAGGCTGATGTGGCGCCCAGCTTGTCATATTCAAATGCATTCCTTGAAAGCGGTTCCTCAGATATAGGCTCAGGTATAAGGCAGAAGAAGTTGTCGCCTTCACCTTTTTTGACTGTCTCAAATATTTCTGCCAGTTCATCCAGCGTATAGAACTTTTCTTCATCAATCGCAATGTTATATTTTTCCAACAGATCCTTGCGGATCAGGTATCCATAAGATTCACCCTGTATGTATGCATTTGGCATGCCGTAGAGTTCTCCTCCGTAATACCCTCCAGACATAGCCGAACCACATTTTTCAACAATTGATGCCCCATGCTCATCAATAATATCATCCAGAGGTTCGATCAGTCCGCTGCTCACCAGATTGCCCACCCCTGTTCCGACAGAGAGACACAGATCCAGCTGCTCACCGCTTGATACAGCCAGTACAGTCTCATTTGCCAGATTGCTGAAGTTGACCGGCTCTAATATCACATGTACACCGATATCAGGCTCCATCATTGCATTCAGGGCATCCTCCACTGCCTGGAAGCCTGCTCCTGTACTTCCCATGGACGGCCACTGCCATACGATCTCAGTCAGTTCCTCATCTCCTGCCGTCTTCACCTGTGTGACGTCCTCCGCCGCTTTTGACTTGTCTGCTGCAGCTGTTTCTGGCTCTTTTGCATTTGAGCATCCGACCAGACCTGCCAGCGCCAATGCAGAACACAGAACCATTGATAATACTTTTCTCTTCATTTTTTCTGCCTCCTTGTTTACTTCCCTTTAAAGGGCTGTTCTGGATTTGATGTTAATATTGTATATTTTTATCCCTGGCTTTACCATATTTAAATCAAACCCCGGAATTTCTATTTCAAACCTCTGACCAGGATATATGACTTTTTCACACAGCTTTAACGTAAAAATGCCGTCTGCCCGGTCTTATTCCCGGCAGGCGGCATGTCTGGTTTAGTTTTCTTTGTGGTCCTCCAGATACTGGCTGGGTGAAGTCCCATAATACTTTTTAAACATATTATAGAAATTCGGATAGTGGGAATACCCCACCTTTTCAGATACTTCATTGGCATTATACCGCCCTGTCTCAAGCAGGGAGGCCGCAAGCTTCATCCTCTCGTTGATGATGAACTGGCTCACAGATACTCCCTTTGCCTTTTTAAACATCCTGTTAAAATAGACAGGGTGAAAATGAAACTGTTCTGCGAGACCGTCCACACTCAGGCTGCTGCTCCTCAGATTCTTGATTATACATGCAGCCACCTCCTCCACCACTTGCTCCGGAGGGATCTTCCCGTTATCATCCTCCTGGCGCAGATGCTCCTTCAGCATATATTTCCCGTACTCCTGATAGCGCATGGCCACTCTGCGCTCTTCCAGACGCCTGACTACCTTAAGTATGATCTCTCCTATATCCTCATATTTTGCAGGTATCAGGATATAGTCCTGACATCCCAGGCTGATGGCCTCCCGGGCATATGCAAAGCTGGCATGGCAGGTCAGGAACACACACTCCATCTCTTTCCTGTTCTCACGAACCCACCTCAGCAGAGCCAGGCCGTTCTCCCCGGGCATCTCTATATCACAGAGCATAATATCCGGATCATACTCCTGAATGCGCTCTTTCCCTGCCTCAGCGTCATAGGCCGTATATACTTCATCAATTCCGTACTGCTTCCAGGGAATTTCCTCCTTCATCGTCTCAGCAGTCAGAATCTCATCATTCACAATCAAAAGCTTCATCCTGTACCTCCAGATTATATGGAAAACGTATGGTCACACATGTCCCAGCTCCTGTTTCCGATGTAATGACTATGTCAGCTTCCTCGCCATAGAAATATTTCAGACGCCGGAGCGAATTGGAAAATCCTATATGTGATCCATCTGACTTCCCCCTCCGCATAGATGCATCCAGTTCCTTAAGCGCCTCCTCACCTATTCCAGGTCCGTCATCCATGATCATGAAGGTCACCCCCTGCTCATCGTACTGCCCCACTACAGAAATATGAGTCATATGCCCCTGTTTAACAACGTGTTTAATAATGTTTTCCACAAAGTTGTGCAGCAGCAGGGGAGGAACACGGACAAAAGATATTTCCGGATCGTACACATATTCAATATCAATGCTTCCCGGATACCGTACAGACGCCATCTGTATATATCCCTCTATAAGATGCTGCTCTTTAGAAAACAACTCCAGGCTGTTTCCGCTGCGGAAAAGATACCTGAAATATTCAGAGAGATACAGGACAATATCCTGGACAGCTTTTTCTTCCCGGCGCTGTACAAGAGTATAGATCAGATTAAAGGTATTCAGAAGAAAATGAGGCCTTATCTGCAGCTGCAGATTCTTCAGCTCCATCTGCTGTGTGGCCAGCTCCTTCTCATAATTTTCGATCTTCAAGGTCTGGATCCTGTCAGCCATCTTATTAAAGGACTGAAAAGAATATTCAAACTCAATAGAATTTGCCTTATCAGTAATCCTGTAGTCCAGATCACCTTCCCGCAGCCTTTTCTGGGCCTGGTTAACAGTTTTTAACGGCGACATCAGCAGATGTGATATCATCATGTAGAGAACAGGTATCAAAAACAGCGCAATAAAAGCCCCCGCCTGCATCATCATATATACATTCGATATATTTCCTGCGATCTCCTGCCTGTCCAGGCATGCATTCAGATAAAATTTACCTTTTTTCGAATACGCTGACACGGCTGTCTCCCGCTGATTCTCCGGGTTTTCTGCAAAAGTGAATTCTGCCTTCTCATACTGGATATCATTTTCCAACTGGGAGAGAATATCATCCAGATACAGCCACCCTCCGTATATCACACTTCCGATCTGTATGAACAGACAGGCTGCGGGCCTCTCTCCTATCATGTTCAGATTCCACCCTGCCTTAAAACCTTTATCAATTTCCGACCGGACAAATTCTTCTCCCGCCGTCCTTTTGGCAAATGTACTGTCCCATACCAGGATATCGTCCAGATCCTTCATATAGAAAAAATACCCGTCTGTCCCGTCCGCCAGCCTCATCCCGTTCATCAGCTTATAATAAAGACGGATCCTGGCTGCCTGGTAATCATTCCCTTCCTCCTGCCGGGCCAGCGTCAATCCGTCTGATTCTTCATTTTTCATACTCCACAGCAGGTATTCTGCTGCCTGCATGTTATTCTGCATATCAGTGACATAATTCTCCATCACGTTTTTCACCGATATCCTGGCCTGCTCAATCATAGAATCCACAGCCGCCCTGCTCAGCATAATTGCCAGAATATTAAAGGGCAGAACAAGTATCAGCATAATGACAAATACCTTTGTAGATATAGACTGAAAAAAATATTTCAGGCGGCCGCCGCATTTTCTTAGTATTTCCCCCATACCTTCCTCCAGGCTTATGCAAGTTTCTTTTGCATCTTCTTGTGTTTTTTCAATAAACCAGTACTCCATCCAGCCCCGTGTTCCTTTATTATATCATTTAACCAAGAATTCCGTCCACCATGATTATTTTAGCAGTAATTCCAAAATTTGAAGACTTTTCTTAGAAAAATTTTCATGATATAATAAAACGTGATTGTATAAAAAAATATGCACTAAAAGAAAGAAAAACTATGGGAAAAAATAAAGTTACATTAAATGATGTTGCGAAAGCAGCAGGTGTTTCTTCAAGCACAGTATCTCGCGTGCTGAATCACCGCTCTCTTGTAAAGAGCGATACTTTAAAACAAATAGAAGATGCCATGAACTCCCTGGGTTATATTCATAAAAATACTAATACAGAAGCTGATTCCCATGACAATGCCGCAGTCATTGATGAGTCCCCGTTAATTCTGCTCAGCATACCGTCAAATAATTATCAGTTCTACCATGAGATCATAAGCGGGACTTATGAGGCAGCCAGAGTCCATGGTTATTACCTGATTACAAGTCAGTTAGCGCTGGACCCGGATTCTGACCCTGTTTTCTGCAGTCTGGTCCGTCAGATGAATGTAACCGGCGTGATCATGTTAAACAATGTTTCGGAAAAGTTTCTGAATGAGATACAGGCTATATGTCCTGTAGTACAGTGCTGTGAACACAACGATAATACTGCCTTTTCATATGTCGGCATAGATGATTACGCTGCGGCAAGAAATGCAACCGATTATTTAATTTCCTGCGGATGCAGGAAAATTGCGTTTCTCAATGGGCCTCTCTCTTACATGTATGCCCAAAAAAGAAGACTCGGTTTTTTAGATTCTATTAAAACGGCTAACCTTACAATACCAGAAAACTGGATCGTTTCCATTGGTGAGATAGATTATGATATGGCCTTTTCTACCTGCTACCGGCTTCTCAGCCTGGAGAATGCGCCAAAAGCGTTTTTCGCGGTTTCAGATATATTTGCCATAGCCGCCATCAATGCCGCGGAGCAGTTTAACCTGCGGGTCCCGGAAGATATTATGGTTGTTGGCTTTGACAATCTGGAGGTATCCCGTATGGCCCACCCGGCCATTACGACAGTAAGCCAGCCCCGAAGGCAAATGGGCTATTCCGCTTTTGAATTATTATATAATCACATTTTAAGCCCCGACACACCTACTTCTATAATATTAAATACAGAACTGATCGTCCGTAATACCACGGCCCGTTTCCTGTAAGCTTTCAGGGCTATATTCTCATCATATTTCTCAATATCTTAATACCGCTTTCTGCGGGCTGACACCCGCGGAAAAGTATTTCTCTTATATCTCTTAAAATTTCCGGATGATTACAGCTGCCAAATAATACAAAACCATCACACATCCTGTCAGCAGCGTTATCTTCATCCATTTCATATATTTTTTCTTTGCCGGAATTTCTTCCGGTCCGGCATAAAGAATAAGCTCAGGGTCTTCCGCTTCATTCACCTGCGTATATTCATCTGCCTCTCTGCCGGATATTTCATCTGAAAACTTATATGTTTTTTCTTTATAGCCGTAATAACAGACCCTGATCAATTGGATCAGGCACAGGGCAAGCAGGGGTACTGCAAAAAACAGCCACACAGCCAGAAGTGACTGGCTGCTTCTTAAAAAAAACGCTGCAGGCCCTGATGTTCTCTTATCCTGGATGGTGACAATAATTTCTACCAGTAACGTGACCGGAAGCAGAATCAGCATGGCCCAGAAAAGTTCCTTTACAATAACAGGAAGCAGCGGTTCATAATTGGCCCTGATCACTTTCCGCCTCTTCCTTTCGCTTTTCTGTTCCTGCTTTTCCCTCCTCTCTGCTTCTCTTTCCCTATTATAGTAAGCTTTATATTTCGGCATAGGCTACTCCCCTTCTATATCCCTATGGACTTCCTGACCTCCTGTCAGGCTCTTAAGCTTCCACTTTCCGCTCTTATAGCGGATCACTCCAAGCACAGTGGTGACTGTCCATGCAATCGGCGTTGCCCAGAAAATCCCCACATAACCAAGAGGTGTATAATAAGCAAGTACATACGCAGCCCCAATGCGGAGAAACAGTTCAAAAAAGCTGAGAGACGCGGAGGCGGCCACATCACCCACTCCTGTGAGCGTATAACGGAGCGTGTAATCCACACCGCAGAAAAATATCCCGGCAGCCGTAGCTGTCAAATACTGCTGTCCTACATTCACAGTGGTTTCTGTAGAAGTAAAAAGTCCCATGAGGGCTCCGCCCCCAAAAACCAAAACCAGCACCGCAAATATAGAGTAAAGCAGCATGATTTTCATACATGCCGAAAGCCCTTTTCCCACACGGTCAAACTTTTTTGCACCCACATTCTGCCCTGCAAATACCTGCATTCCATCTGATACACCTCCCGGCGGGTAAGAGACCATCTGCTCAATCTTCGTCGCAGCCGCATATGCTGCCATGACCGGAAGCGCGGCCGTTGTAAACGAGTTGACAAATGTCTGCAATACAAGCGCTCCTATAGTCATAGTGGAAGACTGCAGCGTGGCCGGAACCCCGATCTTAATTATCTGTCTCACGGCTTTTCCGTCAGGGCTCAAGTTCTTTCTGTCCGGATGAATAATGGTAAATTTATGCCATAATATGACCCAGCAAACCATTGCCGATATTATAGTGGCTATAACTGTGGCATAGGCCACCCCGCGGGTACCCATATGAAACTGTGCCACAAACAGGATATTCAGCGTTATGTTGATGACTGCAGTGACAATCAGCACGATCATTGGGGTCACAGAATCACCCATGGCCCGCGAGACAGAGTTGCCTGCATTATAAAAAGCAGTAGCAATGGTGCCTGCAAAAATAATCGTCAGGTAATCCTTTGCCATTGTCAGTACTTCCCCTTCAACATGCATCATTTCCAATATCCACCCTGATGCAGCGATCCCGGTAATCGTTAAAATGACTGCCACAAAAACAATGATATATATGGATGATGTTAAACACTTTTTTACTCTCTCATAATCCTTCGCGCCAAGATGCTGTGACAGGACAACACTCACTCCTGTTGTCATCCCTGACACGACCATCAGAAGGACTCCTGAAACAGCCCCCGCAGAACCGACTGCCCCCATGGCTGTATCCCCCACAAAACGTCCAATGATCATAACATCTGCAAGATTATACAAATTCTGCAGTATGAGCGTCAAAGCTATGGGCCACGAAAACAAAAGAAGTTCCTTCACCGGGTTTCCTTTTGTAAAATCTCTGACATTTTTCTTCATAATCTTGCTCTCCAAACTCTCTTATGATTTTTCAAGATTCCTGCGCTGTGCGGACAGACGATGATTTAACGATTCTTTTCTGTTTCCATTTTCCGCCGCAAAACCTGGCGGTAGCTGCACCTGATGTAATCACCCATCCTATAGGTGTTCCGAGAAATACGCCTATATAGCCAAGCGGGGTATATCCTGAAAGTATGTATGCCCCTGCAATACGGGCAGCCAGTTCAACCACAGTAAATACTGCCGATGCAACAGAGTCACCGGCGCCGTTTAACACGGCCCGCAGAGTAAAGCTAACTCCATTAAAAAACACAAAAACCGCAATGATCACCAGGTACTTATAACCGATCCCAACAGTCGCTTCAGTTGCCGTAAACAGACTCATAAGGGTGCGGCCGCCAAAAAGGAGCAGTGCTCCGCACAGCAGGGAATAAACAGCTATGATCTTGACAGATGCCTTCAGCCCCTGACCCACGCGCTCAAATTTTCCAGCTCCCACATTCTGTCCCACCAATACCTGTATCCCATGGGAAATCCCACCCATAGGATAAGTGACCAGCGCCTCAATTTTGGTTGCCGCGGCATAGGCTGCCATGACAGGAAGACTGCCTGTGGTAAAACTGTTAACCATACTCTGGACAGCCATCACTCCAAGCGTACCTGTAGAAGAACTCAGAGCTGACGGGATCCCCAGTTTAAAGATAATCTTTCCGATCTCTCTGTCCGGCTTCAGAGATGTACGGTCAGGACGGATCATAGGACATCTTTTCCATATAATGACCCAGCAGATAACAGCTGCAATAACTGTCGCCAGGACTGTGGCGTAAGCCACGCCTGCCACACCCATATGAAAGCCGGCTACAAACAGAACGTTCAAGCCTATATTTAAGACAGAAGTGAAAATCAGTATGATCATAGGGCTAAGGGAATCTCCCAGAGACCTGGAAATCACATATCCCATATTGTAAAGGGCAGTGGCAACAGTTCCTGCAAACATGATCCTAAGATATTGTGATGCCAGAACCTTTGCTTCCCCTTCTACATTAATGAAATCCAGCAGTGCAGAAGAAGCACACAGTCCCACAATGCCAAAAACAACTGCCAGTGCAATAATAATATAAGTAGACGTCATAAGTGTTTTCTTCACATTTGTCTCCTGAACTGCCCCGACATACTGCGAAATCACTACAGCTGCACCCTGGGTCATCCCAGTCACCAGCATCAGCACCACATTTGTGATCGTCCCGGCACATCCCACGGCACCCATAGCCACATCCCCCAGAAACTTTCCCACAACCATTGTATCTGCCGAATTATAAAAGTTCTGTAAAAGTATTGCTATAATCAGGGGCCATGAGAAAGCCAGCAGCTGCTTTCCAGGATTTCCCTGTGTGAAATCTTTCATCTTTGCCATATTCTTCTGCTCCTCTTCTGCCTTTCTATTTTAAAGGGCATCCTGTCTGATACAAAACGGATGCCCCTAAAATATATTTATCTCAACAAACTGCAGCCGTTTACTCCCCGATCAGCCTCCTCATCATCTCGTGATTCCGCCTAACCTGTTCCACCTCGTCTACCAGGTTTTCTCTGCCCATATCCTGCCATGCACGCTGTCCCTCGAACTCGGTACAGATATAACCATCCCAGTTATGATCCTTCAGGACTTGGATTACTTTTTCAAAGTCTTCAGCTGGTTCTTCATATTGTCCTGGCTTTCCTGGAATCTCAACCATATCATGGCATTTGCCGTGGAAACTGAATACATACGGCAAAATCTCAACTAAATCTTCGGGATCCGCACACTTCTTCCAGTGGAAGGCCCCTGCCTCTGCCTGTGTCAACTTACCGGGATATCGCTTGTCAATCTCAGTTCCAAGTTCTGAGAGCGGGACTTCCTTCCATAAGGCTCTGATATCTTCAGCCAGGCCCTTATCTTCCATATGACGGAGAGTACGTTCAATACCATCTATATAAGGTGCTTTGTTGAAAATGCCCATATCTGGAATAAATCCGACTTTTGTTGTACCTGTTTTTTTGATAAAATCTACCGTGTCCTGTACAGCAGTCCCGGGACTTTCACAGAAAAGTCCTTTAATGGCTGGATTCGGCTTGATTGGAATAGGGAGATGGATTTCCCAGGCTATTGCCACATTCAGTTTTTCTGCTGTATCCAGTGCACGTTCAGCTACGTCGGCTGGAAGTCCCGTCATGGCACGTACATGTGTAAATCCCATATCATGGGCAAGCTTTAATTCCAGCTTCAAAAGTTCAGCTGCCTCCCTGTGGTTCATCACATGGTCACGGAACCGCAGCGGATCTAAAAATCCGTCAAGTGCAACAGGTTTCAAGTCATAACGGGCCATCGTATTAGCCCAGTCAGCTAAAAACTCTTTAGATGGAAACGGATATCCGGGAACAGTTGCCTCACTGATGATCTCCACTCCGTCACACTTCAAATTGTCATGCATTTCTTTTGCCATATCATGATAATCCATTCTTCCGAAAAATTGTTCCTGCTGATAACTGTAAAAAGATACTCCTCTTTTAATCGCCATTCTTTTTCTCCTCCTGTCTATTTGATTTCAACATCAAAATAGTAAACTTCTTTTTGCTTTGTCTGTTCTCCCACCAAATCCTTAGGAAGTGGGGTATTCTCAATCCACTCCTGGTCATGGGGCTGCCAGCCGTACTGAACCATTGCACCCTGCATTAGCCCTAACCTGTGCGGGCCCTTAGACAATCCCCCCGGACAGTCTATATAGAGCGTTGCATAATCATCAAAATCCCAATGTTCCCATACTGCCTTTGCTATCTCATCAAAGGTTCTGGGCGGTTTTCCGTTAATTTCAAATTTCTGTTTTTCTAATGGGTATTCCACTCCGTCAACCTCAACATAATACCCCCGGACCAGGCTTAAAAAACAGCCTCGGTAATCACCTACATGAACCTGGAATTTGAAGCCGTCCTGTCCATTGTTCTGGAAGCTTCCTTCCTTAACCATATATTTATCAAACATGCTTTCTTCTCCTTTTTAATAAAATAGTATTTATGAAGTTACCATCCCAAAATCTTCAGATATTCTCTGCTTCTCCTGGCAGCCTCTGCTGGTGTCAGTCCATAATGCTCATCCTGTTCCACAACCACCCATTTTGACCCGGCTTCAATGACAGCGTCTAAAACAGGCTCCCAGATCTGCATTCCAAATCCCACCGGCCTGAATTCAAATATGCCTGTGTCCTCTTCTTCCTGCTCTGTCTCAATTCCTATCAATTTATACATATTCCTGGGATTTCCTTCTTTTATGAAATCCTTCAGATGTACGATCTCACAGCGGCTGCCATATTTCTTCAGGTACTCCACTGGACTCTGCCCCGCCACCTTGATCCAGCAGAGGTCCGGTTCCACTTTTAATATGTCCTCCGGTATCTGCTTATAAATATCATCAAATCCAAAGGTGCCGTCCGGCAGCCTGACGAATTCAAAGTCATGGTTGTGATATTCCAGTTTGATGCCGTTCTCCTTCATGACCTGTCCTATCCTTGTCATTTCCTTTTTCACTGTCTCATAGCCGTCCGTATTTGGCCTGTATTCCTCCGGAAGATAGGGAACAGCAATATATTCCACCCCTATCTTTTTGTAAGTATCTGCTACCCCCTGTGCATCTGCCATCATATCCGCCAGCGGTACGTGTGCACTGATAGGGACAAGGCCAATTTCATCCAGTGTTTTCCTGATATATTCCGGCTCCAGTCCATAAAGCCCTGCCAGTTCTACACCATCATACCCCATGGCTTTTACCTGTCTCATAACATCCGCAAAATTTTCAGGAGTGTCTTCAAGAAGGTCCCTGAGACCATATACCTGAATGCCAACCGGAAGTTTCTTCATAGTTCTCACCTGCCTTTTCTTCTAATATTTAGTATCTGTCTTCACGCAGTGCCCTTTTCTGCAGGGTACTAAAACTCCGTGTCAAACCTGTATAACCTGCCGTCGATCTCCTGCTCTCTCATGTATGTGGACGGTGAACTGTTCACTATCTCATCGTATGTCACGCTGCGTCCAAGCTCATTGGAAAGAAAGAATCCATCCGTAATAATAAGCTGATTCAGGGCTATCTCCGGTGTATTATAACGTGTCGTATCATCAAGGATCCCCAGTTTATATGCCAGCCACATGCACTGGTTGTCATTGTAGAGCATCATGCGCGGGTCTTTTCTTGCCTCCAGCATGCCATTGCTGTCACATTCCAGATCGATTCCCACATCACGGCCGTCCATTGTTCCAAAGAACCGCAGGTCCGGTTCCCCGCCAAATGACGGAGGCCTGTTTGGATTAGACCTTGCAAATTTTCCGCCCACAGTATCTGTATCCTTCACCTCAAGCCCGCCCCTGGAGCCCAGAATATAAGTCATAGCATAATCCTTGTAATTGTTAGCTGAGGTAGAGAGGAAGTGGAAACCAAGACCTGTCTCAAACCGGACAAAACCATCGATCGTATCTTCTACCCCATACCCGTCAGGCGCCGTGACCAGCTTTGGATCATAATCTACAAAATGGCCTGTAAATCCAGTTACAGACTGTACCTTAGGACAGTCAAACAGATACAGGATCTGGCCGATCACATAAATGCCAAGATCAATGGAAGGTCCATGGCCTGCAATTTTCTTTGAGAGAAAATCAGAGGTAAACTCAGGAAGATCATATCCCGGCCGCCTGCGGCTGGTACACTGCTCCAGATTTACATAGTAGGGAGTCCCAAGCTTTCCGCTCTTGATATACTCTTTTGCGACCCTGGTCTGCGGTGTCATAAGTGAACTTATCTGTACATGGAATTTTCTGTTCAGCTTTTTAGCCGCATCTGCCATCAGCTTCCCGTCAGCATATGTAACTGCCGCCGGTTTTTCGCAATAACAATCAAAGCCTGCTTTCATCACTTCAATGGAGACTGGGACATGGAGATTGTTATGCACGCACACGTCGATCGTATCGATATCATCACGTTTCAGCATTTCGTGATAATCGGTGTACATATCTTTTTCATCCATCTGGTATTCTTCTCCCCAGGCCTTCAGCCGTTCAGGGCTAATCTCCGCAATAGCCGCTATCTCTGCCCGGAATCCAAGGAGTTCTGCTCTCTCATTTATATTTTTATAAATCTGCATATGGCGGTGGGAAATCATGCCTCCGCCAATGATGCCTATCCTCACTGTCTTTATCATGTATACCTCCTTACTTTTTCTGTCTGTCTTAAGTTTCGGTTACCGGAAGCCTGCTTCCGGTAACCTTTTACCATAAACTCATCCCTGGCTGTACTTTTCTTTCTGTGTCATGAATCTTTTGTATGCTTTCTATTCTCCCGTACTGCGAAGATTACTTAGGTCAACGATTCCGATGCCATAGAGATTGATATTTTCCAGATCCTTGCGTGCCACTTCCAGATTGACCGTAGTATACAGCGCCACGGAAACATAGTGGTCCCTGAAATGCTGCTGCAGCTGGGCATAGGCTTCCTTACGCTCTGTTACGTCATAAGTCGTCAGTGCCCTCTGGCAGATTTCTGCATACTCTTCATTGCTGTATCCACATCCTCCAAAGACGTCAGAGAAACTATATGTATAACCGTCTGTTGTCCTGACTGCTTCAGAATAATAGCCGCACTGCTGTGTCGAAATGTAAAGGTCATAATCACCCTCAGCCAAAGCTGCAAAATGTACCTGCGTCTCTGCCACTTCAATTTCCATTTCAATTCCGCCGACTCTAAGCTGTTCCTGTATCATGGACAGAACTGCTGTTACTGAATTATTGATCCTGGCCTTGACTGTCATTCCATCCTCATAGCCAGCCTCAGCAAGAAGCGCTTTTGCTTTCTCTACATCTACCTCTTTCGTCTCATTCTGCGCTATTCCATCCCACATTGGGCAAAGCGGTGAGATTGTGGTATCTACATACTTGCCCAATCCAGAGATCCCCACTTCTTTGATTGACTTGATATCAAGCAGCCAGTAAACAGCCTCCCTGACTCTTTCATCCGCAAAAGGCCCTCCATTCCCACTGTTTAAGAAAAGAACTGAAGAATTTCCGCTTTCAAGAACCATTGCCTGCACACTTGGATCTGCATCATATACAGAATAGTCAGACACTGCACAGTTTAAAGCAAGATCCGCATCCCCCGACTGTACTGACATGGCACGGGCCGATGTATCTGTTATGAATACAAATTTGTATCCGGCATAATACCCCATATTGTCCTTATCCCAGTAATCTTCATTTCTCTCCAGCATGATATACTGGCCTGGAACCCACTCTGTCATTCTGTACTTTCCTGTTCCTGCATTTTCCAGATACTGTACTGTAGCATCAGCGCCCCCTGCTGCCCCCAGCACTTCACTGTCTACAGCAAGGTATACATCAAAGCCCAACAGCTCTGTTGCCTGTGCCCACGGTGTATGGAGCGCCAGAACCATATTGTAGTCATCTATGATCTCATTATTTTCCGGATCCCACATATAGTAAAAATCTGAACGTCCGCCCCTGATGCCCTGCTCAAACTGATACTGGACGTCTGCTGTCGTGAACTCTTTGCCGGACTGGAATTTTACGCCCTCGCGAAGGGTGATTGCTATATGTGTGTCATCTACATTCTCTACCTTTGTGACGAGTCCGTTATCTGTAGCCTCCATAGTGGTGACATCCTGGATCACAAGAGGTTCATAGATCAGTCTGAGGATCGCCGAGATGTGGTTTCCAAGGAAAGTTACATCCGGGACAAGCGTATTAGGCTCAGCCTCAATTGCCACTGTCAGGATCTCATCGCTGAGACTCTCCCCCGATGTTCCCTCCTCCGCGCTGACACTCATTACTGCCAAGGACGCAGTCATAACTCCCGCCAGCAGCACCGCCAACAATTTTTTCATCTTTTTCATTTCACTTCCTCCTTTTCTTAGAAATTAATATTTTGGAACATACGGCCTTCTCCGTGTGCCGCCTGTTCCGGTTTTATAAATAAGTTACTTTCAGCCAGGGCCTGTCCGTAACCTAATTATTGAATTCAGCGTAACTGTCCTGTGCCTGCACAGTTACACTTCCCCGGCCCTGTGGCATTTACAGAAGTGGCCGTTTCCCATATCCCGCAGTTTTGGTTCTGTCTGTCTGCAGATATCCTCGGCATGGGGGCATCTGGCAGCAAACCTGCAGCAGGGCTTTGGATTAACAGGACTGGTTATCTCCCCTTTCAGCAGGATCCTCTCCCGCCTGTTATGGATAGATGGAACAGGGATCGCCGAAAATAATGCCTTCGAATAGGGATGGAGCGGTCTTGCAAACAGTTCTTCAAATCCCGCCTTTTCCACTACCTGTCCCAGATACATAACCGCAATATCATCTGAGATATGCTTCACAACAGACATATCATGGGTGATAAACATATATGTCAGATCCTTATCTTTCTGAAGATCCATAAGGAGGTTCAGGATCTGTGCCTGAATTGACACATCAAGGGCTGAGACCGGCTCATCGCAGACTATGAATTCCGGGTCCAGGGACAATGCCCTGGCAATTCCGATTCTCTGCCTCCGCCCGCCGTCCAATTCATGAGGATAGGAATTGGACAGTCTTTTTGCCAGTCCCACCTCCTCCATCAGTCCAAATACCTTCTCCTCCAGATCCTTCTTTCCCTGTGCCAGCTTATATGTCTGGATTGGTTCCGCGATCAGCTGGTAAACACTCATCCTGGGATCAAGAGAGGAATACGGGTCCTGAAAGATCATCTGCATTTTCATCCGCATCTTCCTGAATTCATGGTGCTGCATACCAGTGATCTCCTGGCCGTCAAACCAGATCTCACCGGCTGTGGCATCCTCCATACGGATCAGGGTCTTACCCAATGTAGACTTCCCGCACCCGGATTCCCCCACAATACCGATGGTTTTTCCTTTTTCAATGTTCATAGTCACATCATCCACAGCGTGAAGCAGGCCGCGTGGCGTACTGTAGTACTTTTTTACATTTTTGATTTCTAACAATGGCACCTTACTCCACCTCCCCTCTTCCCGCTGCCGCGCTGCATGCTGCAAAATGCCCCCTGTTTATTTCCCTGAGCACGGGAGCGCCGTCTTTACAAGCGTCGCACCTTACACTGCATCTGTCATAAAAACTGCAGTAGCTGGGCAGATCCATTGGATTTGGCATGAGTCCTTTTATGGGTTTTAACCGCAGAGAATTGTCATACATATCCGGCATGGAATCAAACAGGCCCACAGTATAGGGGTGTACCCTGTTGTCAAAAATATCTTCCAGAGTCCCCTCTTCCACCTTCTCCCCTGCGTAAATGACCATGCACCTGTCACAAATTTCCGCAACCACTCCAAAATCATGGGTAATGAGCATAATGGCTGTACCAAACTTTTTCTGCAGGTCTCTGAGCATTTCCAATATCTGTGCCTGTATGGTAACATCGAGAGCCGTTGTCGGCTCATCCGCAATGATCAGGTTTGGGTGGCAGGCTAATGCGATAGCAATAACAACTCGCTGCTTCATGCCTCCTGAAAACTGGTGGGGATACTCCTTATATCTGTCTGCTGGAATGCCTACCAGCTCCAGCATCTCTCCTGCCCTCTCTCTTGCCTGTGCTTCAGATACATTTTCATGGATCTTGATCACCTCTGCAATCTGATCCCCCACATAGAGAACCGGGTTTAACGCTGTCATAGGATCCTGGAACATCATAGATATTTTTTTGCCCCTGATCTCCCTGTAAATCCTCTCCAGACGACGCTCATCCGCACTGCGGGCCCTCTTTTGGGCAAAGTCGAAGAATCCCTTTGATTCCGGCTTATCTGACAGCATTTCCTGCCCTTCTATCTGGATGCTGCCGCTGATCACATGAGCCGGAGGCTTTGGCAGAAGCCCCATGATACTGCGGGCAATCGTTGTCTTGCCTGCACCTGTTTCACCTACGACCCCCAGGATTTCTCCGGGTGCAATGTGAAAGGAAATATCATTTACCGCCTCCACGATTCCCTCATCCGTCTCATAATGTACGGTCAGATTTTTTACTTCTAATAACTTGCTATTTTCCGCCATCTTAAAATCCTCCCTACATTATTTCAGCCTTGGATCAAGCGCATCTCTCAATCCATTTCCAAAAAGATAAAAAGCCACAACAGTGATTGCGATCATCAGACCCGGAAAGTAAACCATATGAGGCGCCACCGCCATATACTGCTTGCCTTCCGCAAGAATCGCACCCCACTCCGGAGTCGGAGCCACAAGCCCTACACCCAGATAGCTCAGGGAGGAGATGGTCAGAATACTTGTGGCGACAACCCCCACCGCATTAATAACAATGATTCCAACCGCATTTGGCACAAGATGCCGGATCATGATCTGAAAATCGGACACCCCGATTGATTTAGAAGAATTTACATACTCATTATTCCGTACCATAAATACAGCTGCCCGGACATTCTTTGTCATTCCCTGTATCGTTCCTGCAGTGATAGCCACCACCAGCTGCCACATTCCGTTTCCTAGTATGGCTACCAGGGCAATACAGAGCAGGATACTGGGAATCGCCTGTATAATATCAATGATCCTCATAATAATATTGTCTGTTCTCCCGCCAAAGTAAGCCGCTACCAGCCCCAGGCCGCCCCCGATGACCAGCCCCAGCAGAGTGCAGATAAGGCCGATCGGCAGAGAATACCTTGTCCCGTATACACATCTGCTGAAAATATCCCTGCCCAGATGGTCTGTGCCAAACAGATGCTGCAGGGAGGGTCCAAGCCGGACCTCTGTGTAGCTCTGTTCCTGATATCCATAAGGTGCTATCAGCGGCGCAAAGATTGCAATAATAATCAGGAATAGTATAATGATCATACCAGCCATTGCCGTCTTATTCTTCCGCAGCCTTTTTAAGCCTTCCTGCATAGGCGTATTGCCTGTCTCTTTATGCCGGCCTTTCGTCTTTTTATTAAGCTTTACCATAGCCGGAGTCGTAATTTTTGACATCTTACACCGCCTCCTTTACCCGCTTTTTAGACGATTTCATAAATGTTGTCTTCAGCCTCGGGTCTACAACTGTATAAAGCACATCCACGATAATGTTGATAATGCAGCAGAGCAAAGCAATCACAATAATACCGCCCTGCAGCGCCGGGTAATTTCTGGCGCTCACTGCATCTGATATGTATTTCCCCACGCCGGGAACTGCAAATATCTGCTCCACAATAAGAGATCCGCCCAGCAGGCTGCCCAGGGCACTTCCTATACTGGCTATTACCGGGATGAGAGTATTTCTGAATGCATGTTTAAAAATCACAGTACCTTCCTTCTGCCCCTTTGCCCGGGCAGTCATGATATAATCCTGCCTGATGACCTCCAGCATATTTGTTCTGGCCGCACGGGCTGTATGTGCTATGGAGCCCACAAGTATAGCAGAAATAGGAAGTATCCAGCTTATAAGTGAACCGTTGTACATAGAAGGCAGCCAACCCAGGTTAATGGCAAACCACTGTATCAGCATCAGGGCCAGCCAGAAGTTGGGCACCGAAGCGCCAAACATGGTAAAGACCACGATTATGTTATCCACAGCGGAGTTTTGCTTCACTGCCGCCCAGATCCCCAGTGGTGTGGCTATGATCTGTGCAATAAACAAGGCCCATACTGCAAGGATGATCGTATTAGGCAGACGTTCCGCAACTTCACTGAGCACGGGCTGCTTTGTCTTATAAGAGGTCCCCAGATCCCCGTGCAGGACACCAACTACATATTTACCAAACTGGACAATGATCGGGTCATTCAGCCCCAGCTCTTCACGCAGGTTTTCTTTTGACTCTTCTGTCGCAGTCAGAGGAAGCAGTTCCAGAACCGGATCGCCAGGTGTGACGGCTTTCATTATAAATACCATCACGATAATTCCAAACATGACAGGAATAATGTACAGGATCCGCTTTATAATGTACTTTACCATTGTATTCCTCCCTATTTATTCGAATGAAATTGCCTCTCCGGTCTCTGCAGATTTCCAGGCAGCCGCCATAACAGACAGTACCCTTTTCACTTCAGATATCTTTACCAGCTGTTCGGCCTCACCATTCAGGACATCCCTGAAATTCCTGTAAAAATCCAGCACATCCGTTTGAATGGCAGGCAGTTCCTCCTCCACAATACCGCCTGGCGGCAGAGGTGCAAACTGCCTGGTGGGACCTGCCTCTGTCTCCGCGATCTGCGGCGGCAGCTTCTCAAGTACCTTCCCGGTCCTGTAAATCCTGCCATCCTGCCTGCCCAAGCTCTGAACAACCATCGTCCCTTTATCCCCCGCGGCCAGCCATCTTGGCTGATACTTCAATATATAAGTACCCAGTTCGATCTGGCAGGTGATCCCGTTATCCATTTTCATAATAATCTTAAAGTAATCATCTACTTCTTCATGCAGGATATTCTTGATGTCCGCATACACAGATTTAACTTTTGCATCCGGCATCATAAAAAGTATCTGGTCAATTAAATGCACTCCCCAGTCATACATCATTCCTCCGCCGAATTTCTTGTACAGATGCCACTCATGTACATAGCCGTTTCCTGAATGAAGAGTTGACTCAATTGTAAAAATATTGCCAAGCAGCTTGTTATCGAAAGCATATTTCACTGTCAGCATATCCTTATCCCACCTGCGGTTCTGGTGAACTGTAAAGTGAACACCGGCTTCCTTACAGGCAGCTTCCATCTCTTCCACTTCCGCCACATTAAGTGCGCAGGGCTTTTCGCTGATCACATGTTTACCTGCCTTTGCAGCTTTAATGCCAATCTCCTTGTGCAGATAATTTGGGACAGTTAAAATAACCGTATTCACGCTCTCATCTGCAAGAAGTTCTTCTGCGGAATGATATCCCGTGATTCCCTGATCCTCTGCTTCCTTTACTCTTTCCGGTAAAATATCCGCAGCAGCAACTACCTTTACTCCCCCCTCAGGAGCAATTGACGCGTGATATTTCCCCATACCTCCAAATCCTATAATCCCCAACCGGATATCCATAGACGCCTCTCCTTTCATTTGTTCCTTTCATTTTCTTTGAAATATTTCATCGTTAATGAAACTTTTTATACCCTCATTATGGTTACATTTGTGTGTTTTGTCAATAGTTTATTGAAAAAAACTGCTTTTTTGTGAAATTCGACAGTTTGCGCTTGCATTTTTTATTAATATTTCACATTTATTATTTCATAAATGAAAACTTTTCATTTTCTTCTTGTTTTCTTTTTCATTCAGGATTATAATAAATATGACACAAAACGAACAACCATCTATAAGGAGCCTGTCGCAATATGAACGTAAAGAATAAAAAGGCAACGGTTGCAAAGATTGCGGAAGCTTCCGGCACTTCCTCGGCTACCGTTTCACGGGTTTTAAACCATCCATCAATGGTAAATGAAAAAACCCTGAAAAAAATACATGCTGCAATGAAAGAACTGAACTATCCGCGGAGGGAACCGGCTGCTAAGGATAACGCATCCGGAAATCTCATACTGGTGATCACGTCAGACCCTGCCAATATGTTTTACAGCGACATTGAAAAGGGGATACGGACTTCTGCGGCTTTTCATAAAAGCCATGTTATGTTCTGCCACGATCCTATTGATGATTCAACAATGCATTATATTTCTGAACAGATAAAGAGAGGGATGGTCCAGGGTCTGATCTTCTGCACCCCTACAAAACCGGAGTATCTTGAACTGCTCTCTGCGTCTACTCCCATAGTACAATGCACAGAATTTATATCACCGGATTATTCCTATGTGGGGATCAATAATTATGAGGCTGCCAGAGCTGTATTAAACCATATTTATTTTCTTGGATACAGAAAAATATTATTTGTAAACGGGCCATTAGAATATCGTTATGCCAGAGAACGGCAGGACGCTTTTGTCCAATTTGCCAAAGAAGTGAATATACCTTATGAATCACCTTATATTGTCAACATTCCCAGGATCGATTATGACATGGCTTATGTCACTCTCACACAGCTGTTAATGTCCGAAAACAGACCGGATGCAATTTTTGCAACCTCAGATATTTTTGCCATTGCCGCTTCAAAAGCTGCTGCCCATTTTCACATTAAAGTGCCTGACGAGCTGGCCATCGTAGGGTTTGATAATATCAGCCTGCTTTCCGCAATCGCAACGCCCACGATCACATCGCTAAGCCAGCCGCGGTTTCAAATGGGCTATACTGCTGCAGACATTCTTTTTGAAGCAATGCATTCAAAAGAACCGGACAGCAAGCCAAAACATATCCTGCTGGGTACGGAGCTTATTATCCGGGAATCATCAACACTTACAGCTTTACAGCAAAGGAGTCTATTATGAATGAAGAAGAAAAAGCATTGAGCGGAATCCTTTTCTCGCCCGCTGACCCTGCTTTAGTAGAAATGAAATTAAAAGCCCATAATTTAAATACTGCTTATAACAGCACCTACGAAGATGAGACAATAAAACGCACCAGGATCCTGGATGCACTGTTCAAAACAAGAGGAACAAACTGCCGTATCCAGGGCCCTGTCTATTTTCATTACGGAAAACACACTACCATTGGCTGTAACTTTTTTGCCAATTTTAACTTTACAGTCCAGGATGACGCAGCTGTCACCATTGGCGACAACTGTAATTTTGGTCCAAATGTTACAATTGTTACCCCGATCCACCCCATGCTCCCAAACGAGCGCCGCATGATGGCGGATAAAAACGGCAGTCCAAAGCATCTATGCTATGCACTGCCTGTCACTATCGGAAATGACTGCTGGCTAGGGGCAGGGGTGACTGTCTGCTCCGGCGTAACTATAGGAGATAATTGTGTCATTGGAGCCGGAAGCGTGGTCGTCAAAGATATCCCCCCTGATTCTTTTGCTGCCGGCAATCCCTGCAAAGTCATCAGGAAACTTACAGAGCGTGACAGCATGAAATACAGACCTGAAATCTTAGCTGATAACCAGGTTCCGGATGACGGGACATGTTAAACGCCTGTTACCTTTTTACAAAAAATATGCCAAGCCACATGTTTTAGTTCGTGGCTTAGCACTATTTTCAAGTTTTATATTCTTAACACCGGAACCGCTTTATTTATCCACACTGGCTTTTCTTTTCAATACAATAGCTATGCCTGCACCCGAAATAAGCAATACTGCCAGATATAATCCCAGCGGTGTCTCATCCCCTGTCTTAGGGGTAGCTGACGGTTTTTCCGTCTGTTTTACCGCCGGCTTTTCTGTCGGTTTCTCCGTTGGTTTTTCTGTCGGCTTTTCTGTCGGTTTTTCTGTTGGAGCCTCTGTAGGCGCTTCCGTTGGAGTCTCAGTCTCTTTCACAACGTCTTCGATAGTAAAATCAATGCCTTCGGTTCCCGAAGCCGGTATTGTCAGTTCGCCGGCATCCAGCGTCTGCTTGCCGTCCTTTCCCGCAATTGCAATATTATATGCACCCGCAGGAAGCAGAGACATGTAATTTCCCTGGTCATCCGTCATAACCTCAGCGACCACCCCGCCCGTGGCCTTATCTGTGATTTTAATCACTGCCGGCAGGTCGCTGCCATTGACCTTTCCGCCGACCCGGCACAGAGTGACGTCCTGTGAAGAAACCGGCACCGACTGAGGCGCTTCGTCTGTCACAGGTATGTACGCTTCAATAATATAAGCCGTGTTTTCTGTAAGGCCTGCGAAAGTAATCTGGCCCTCTGTTGTATCCGCGTCACCTTCCCCGCCGTCAAAAAGCCAGTCAGCAGCGGTCTGGCCGTCTGTTGTCAAGACTCTGTAAACATGTCCGCTTTCCGCCCTGATGGTCAATGACGTATCATCCCTGGCTGTCACTGCCGGCGCTATTGCAGCCGGCCGGGCAGCTACGGGCAATTGCTGAACATCGCTGGCAAATTCAGTGCTTGACGTATCTTGTGAAATATCAAGTGTTGTGCCGTACCAGACTTCCTGGACCGGTACATTTCCATTAGCATCAGCTGTATATGTTGTTCCGTTAATCGTATATGAAACACCTGCGGCCAGCCCTGTCAGCTTCTTATTCGGGTAATTGGCTGCCGCCTGCGGTACCACCGCCTTAACTACAGGCAGCAACTGTGCGTCACTGTCCACATAATTGTCATCCACAGCCGTCTTTACAATGGAAATCCCCATACCTTTCCATCCGTCATCAGCCGCAATATTTCCGTCAGCGTCGGCCGTATATGGAGTTCCGTTAATCATATATGCAGCGCCTGGTTCAAAGCCTGTAAGGACGCCGTTCATATAATCCACCTGAGCCATAGGTACAGCCTCTTTGCCGCGCATGTCAAAATTTACAGATACTCCGCCAACATCCAGCGTTACTGTAACATCATCCGGGAAATTCACCTGGTCATCCAGGAAGGTGAAATTCGTTACCTGATAGTCCAGACCCTGATCCGAGACAACAATATGTACATTCAGGTCTGAATTGGTAATCGTATTTGCCCCTGGCCCGGGTGCATAGGTATCACTCTCCGAAACGAGAATATTTTGTTCAGTAAAATTTACAGTGCCTACGGAGTACAGATAGTAAGGGCCTGCATTCTGAGCGCCTCCATAATTACAATAATAACGCCATGCCCCTTCATCCGTACTGTAAAACAGGTGTCCATCATCGCAGCTGTCAAACTGCGAATCCCTCTGTATAACATTTACCGGATACCCATCCCCGTATGTGCCGGAGCCGTAAGTTGCATTTTCCTTATCCCCTGTCACTTCCAGCTCAGCGCTCAGTATGTCACTTGGAAAGTTCACGCTTGCAAAGCTCATGTCCTCCAAATTACCGTTCGTACTAATGTAAATATTGCCCGCACTCAACGTATCACTACTGTTTTTCAGGAGCTGATAATACATTACACCTCCCCCGTCTGCATAGGCCGGAATTTTTGTTCCCAAAAGACCCATCACAATGAGACAACACATCATTAATGCAGCCACTGACTTTTTACTTTTCATTTTTTCTTCTCTCCTCTCCGTTTTTTTGTATAACAGGTAATTATAAAACTCCAAACACTATATTATTGCGGTATTTTTGATGTAGTTCCTGATGCTTCAAATTCACTGTATCTGTCTTTCAGATACACAGAATTAAACATCAATTTTATTATACGACAGGGTTCTGACACCACACTGACAAATATTCTGCATTTATTTTCTTCCCATAAATATAAAATGCGGAGCAGTTCCCCGCTCCGCATCACACTACTCATATACAATTTTCTTTATTCTCTCCGCCTTCTCTCCATCACCTTGCAGAATATTATTCCCACCACAGTACTTACAAGAGTGGCCACAATGGATGGGCCTACAATGGACGTGGGATTTGCGCTCCCATACTGGCTCCTGTAGGCAATAATGTTTACCGGTATCAGCTGCAGTGATGAAATATTCAGGATAAGAAATGTACACATGGATCTGCTGGCAATATCCGGCGCCCTCTTTTTAGTATTGCCCAGTTTTCTGCATTCTTCCACATTCAGCTCTTCCAGCGCCTCCATAGCCTCTAGTCCTGCAGGCGTGGCTGCCCAGCCCAGGCCCAGGAAATTGGCAATAATGTTTGTGGTAATATGCTCCTGCGCCGGATGCCCGTCCGGCACATCAGGAAACATGAATCTGATGAATGGCCTGATTTTCTTTGACATACTCTGTATCAGGCCTGCATCCCTTGCAATTTCCATAATGCCGACCCACAGTGACATCACACCCACCATGGTAATGCAAAGAGTGACTGCTTCTTTGGAAGAAGAAAGCGCCGCATCTGTAACAGCCTGCATATTCCCTGTAATAGCTCCATAGATGATCCCTATGAGGATCATACTGCCCCAGAGGTAATTCATAAAGCCCTCCAGTATTCCATTCTCTTTACAGACTATGCTGTTTCCGGCGTGTCTATTCCACGTCAAACAGCCATCCGGCAAACTGCCGCTTACAGCAGGGCCTGATACACATCACGTTTGCTGATTCCCCTGTCTGCGGCCACCTTTTTCATGGCTTCCTTCCTGTCTATGCCTTCATCAAGATACATCTGCATATGCTCCGGGACAGTAAACTTGTCCCAGTGCCGGATCTGCTCTTCCTTGATGGTCTCACGGCTCTTTCCCTCAATTACCAGGACGCATTCACCCTTTGGCTCATTTTCCTCATAGTAGGCAGCAGCCCCGCCAAGTGTTGTGGAAAATGCAGTCTCATGCTTCTTAGTCAGCTCCCTGCATACGCTCATACGCCTGTCTCCAAGCCTCCCATACAGCTCTTTTAATGTCTTGACAAGCCTGTGGGGCGCTTCATATACGATGATGGTTCTTGTCTCTTCTTCCAGTTCCTTTAAGATATCCTGCCTCTCCTTTTTATCAGACGGCAGAAAAGCCTCAAAGCAGAATCGCCTTGTCCCGAGTCCCGACAGGGTCAGCGCTGTGACACAGGCACATGCGCCGGGCAGAGATGTCACCTCAATCCCTTCCTCATAGCAGATCCTTACCAGGTCCTCACCGGGATCTGAAATTCCCGGCGTCCCTGCATCTGTGATAAGCGCCACGTTCATCCCGCCCTTCATCTTGTCTGCCAGATAATGGGCCTTTTCTATTTTGTTATATTCATGGTAGCTGGTCATAGGTGTATGGATATCAAAATGGTTCAGCAGCTTAATACTGTTCCTTGTATCCTCGGCAGCTATCAGATCCACCTCTTTCAAAGTACGCAGTACACGCATGGTAATATCCTCCAGGTTCCCTATAGGTGTAGCGCATAAATATAATTTTCCCTGCATGTCTGCCTCCTCTGGTATATTAATATCCATATACGTCGTAGATCTCATCTGTATACACTCCCGGTTCCCTGTATACAATCAGCGGTTTCTCAACAGTTATCCTGGGCCTTCCTCCCCTGTGTGCTTCTATCAGGACCATATTTGGCTCCTTATCCGCAAACGGATAAACCAGTCTCATTCTCTTGGGTTCCAGCTTGTAACCAGTCAGCGTGCACATTATCTCCGACAGCCTGAAAGGCCTGTGCACCATAAAAAACCTGCCTCCCGGGCGCAGAAGCTTGGCGGCCTGCCTCACCACATCGTCAAGCGTGCACAGAACCTCATGGCGGGCTATGGCTTTTGGCAGATCAGGATTTACAAGTCCATGGCTGCCTGTCATATAGGGAGGATTACTTGTTATAACGTCAAAAGAAGCCGCTGGAAATATCTTATCGGCCTCTTTTATATCCCCACAGACAATGGAAATCTTTTCTTCCAGATGGTTGTAGGCCACACTGCGCCTGGCCATATCAGCACTTTCTTTCTGTATCTCCAGACCTGTAAAATGCTTTCCCTTTGTCTTGGCTTCCAGCAGAATGGGAATGATACCTGTTCCTGTCCCCAGATCCAGCACGCTCTCCCCCTCCTTTACCGAAGCAAAGCCGGAGAGCAGCACCGCATCCATACCAAAACAGAATTTCTTCTCATCCTGTATGATTTTATATCCGTTTCTGTTAAGTTCATCCAGGCGCTCGCCCGGATGCAGCTCAATCGTCATCTAATTTTGATTTCCCTTCCTTTTTCTCAAGCGCTTCCAGCTCTTTTAATTCTCTCTCTTCTTTGCTGAGCTGGGCCTGCCCGCCCTTCTTGTCCTTCTTCTTTCTTGGTTTGAACTTCAGATCATTTACTGAGTATTCACGCAGTTCCTTCTCATCCTCCACATCCACCAGAACCTTGACCTGCTGCCGGAGCACGCTCACACTCTGTACTTCCCCTTTAAGGCCGTCATCTGTGATCACAGAGTCACCCAGTCCGGGAAGCCTTCCATTGAGGTATTCATAAGTCTCTTCCTCATTCTTCAGGCAGCACATCAGCCTTCCGCACACACCTGATATCTTTGTGGGATTTAATGAGAGATTCTGCTCCTTAGCCATCTTGATAGATACTGGAGCAAACTCTGAGAGGTAGGTATGGCAGCAGAGAGGTCTGCCGCAGATGCCGATCCCTCCGATGATCTTTGTCTCATCCCTGACTCCTATCTGGCGAAGCTCGATCCTTGTCTTAAACACAGCAGCCAGATCCTTTACAAGATCCCTGAAATCAATCCTGCCATCTGCCGTAAAATAAAACAGCACCTTATTATTGTCAAAGGTGTATTCAGCATCAATGAGCTTCATTTCCAGCTTATGCTTCTGGATCTTCTCCCGGCAGATGCGCATGGCATCCTTTTCCTTCTCCCTGTTCCTGGCAGCTTTTGCATCATCCTCGGCATTTGCCACACGAATGACAGCCTTCAGGGGCTGGATCACCTTCTTATCCTCAACCTCCTGGACACGGCCGACAACACTTCCGTATTCGATGCCTCTTGCCGTCTCCACTATAACATGGTCATCAGGTTTTATCTGAAAATGCTTGGGGTCAAAATAATAAACCTTCCCTGCATTCCGAAATCTTACTCCTACAATTTTTATCATTACTTAATTCTCCTTTATTAAGAGGAACAACAATCCTATTACAAGCTCAAAATTTACGTTAGCATTAAGTCTGGTCTTTGCTTTCTGGAGGGCCTTCAGTATCTCTTCAATCCCCTCATAAGAGCTGATATTGGCCTGATCTGAAATGGACTGGGCCTGATCCTTAAAGATAAGCCCGTCTATATCCTTTGTCGCCTTAAAATAAAGCACATCCCGGTACCATACCGCCAGAAAATCCAGGAAGTCCTGTACTTCCAGCTTAAATTCTGAGATACCTTTCATATGGCTCATAATATCACTCATATCCATCTTTCTGACATTCTTTAAAAGATGGAGGGCTGCTGCCCTTATCTCATTAAAACTGTCGGAAGAAGCCAGCTGCACCGCTTTTCCTATATTTCCCTGCGCAAATGCCACACACACATCAGCCTGATAATCAGGTACCTGAACATGCTCCATGAGGTATTTCTTTACCTCTTCATCCGGCACTGGTTTCATGGAAAGCGTCACACACCGTGACAGGATAGTCGGCAGCATAGAAGATACATTTCCTGCCAGCAGAAGGATGACGGCATATGACGGCGGCTCTTCAATTGTCTTGAGCAGGGCATTCTGGGCCTGCACAGTCATCTTATCAGCGTCATTCACAATATAGACCTTATACTTGCTGCTGTAAGGCTTTATCAGCACATCTCCCACCAGCTGCTCCCTGATCTCCTCAACACCAATACTGTTGGGTTTTTCATGTGTCACATATATAATATCAGGGTGATTCCTGCTCTCCGCCTGCTTACAGGCGTGACAGATACCGCATGCATCCGTCTGACCCTGCTCACACTGCAGTGTCTGCGCAAAAGCTGTCGCTATTGTCCTCTTCCCTGATCCTTTTTCACCTGCCAGAATGTAAGCGTGGGAAATCTTATCCATCTTTATTGCATTCTGAAAGTGTTCTATGATCTGTCCGTGTCCTACTATATCTCTAAATCCAGGCATCGTATCACCCCTTTATATCTGATTCAACCACGCTGTACGTGATTTGCTGCTGTCATTATAGCATAGTTTTTATAACAGAACCAGCCCTTTTATATGCTTGATATAGGACGCGGCCTCCTCAATGCATATCTCCCGGTCCCCGTCGTTGCAGAACCTTTTTTCAATTTGGGCCTTTCTGATGTTTTCCTCAGAAAAGTCCCGGCTGTCTGCCAGAAAACGCCTGCACATTTCCTCATAGTCAGGGTTCGCCTGCTTCCGTTCCCTCTTCAGTGCACGCTCCAGCCTGTTGTCATCAGATACCTCTATATAAATTGGAACCAGCATGTCAGCTCCAAAATATTCCTGCAGCTTTTCATAAGACACGAGCGTACCGATCGCCAGATAATCATGGCGCTCCAGATCGATCTGGCCGTCATCCACAGTGGCATATTTCCATATACCCTGTACAGTATGGTAGGCCCTCATCTCAATAATTCTGTCCGCCCGCTCAAATTCATGCAGCTTTTCTTCGTCCACAAAGTGGTACTGTACACCGTCAGTCTCCTTTGCCCTTATGGGCCTTGTGGTATATAATATTATATTTTTAAGTCCCAGCTCATCCCTGTTTATAAGCTCCTCAAAAATAGTATCCTTTCCCGATGAGCTCTTGCCCATCACATAAAATATCCTACCCATAACACCTCATACTTTCCGCGTGCCCAAGTCTCTCCTGCTTCCTTCAGCAGCGCTCCAGCACCTCTATCGATTCAGCTTCATAGTCAGAGCACCCCTGTATGCTGTGCCCCAGCTTTTTATATTGTAATACTTTCTCTATAAACTCACCACTTATTTTTTCTCCAGGCACGATCAGCGGTATTCCGGGGGGATACAGATACATGTACTCGGCAGATATCTCTCCTTCACTTTCCTGCAGCATCAGCCGTTTTCTTCTGTACCCATCGTCACCGCGCCCTGCGGCCTTCCATATGGGAAGCACAGCTATATTTTCAGGCAGGCCGTCCTCCTTCTGACAGCATCCTGACTCCTGAAGATCAGTCTCCCAAATATGGGGCACTTCTTCATCAATACTGTAAAGAGCCCGTACAAGCCGGTCATAGCCTTCCCTGGTGTCCATGACAGAAGTCATTGCCAGAGCATATCTGCCCGCGGCCATCTCCAGCCAGAGGCCATACTCACACCGCAGACGTTCATAGAGTTCATTTCCCGGGATTTTTCCCTTTATGTCTGATATTATGATCTTAGACATGTCCACATCATAAATATCTGCCCGCCTCTCAATATCTGCCACACGTATCCTGTGAAGCGCCTGTGCCCTTTCCCTGAATTCCTTCAGCCTCTTTACATAGCTTTCAAACAGCTCTTCCCCTCTCTCCCGAAGAAGGCCCACACATGAGTCCATGCTGGCCATAAGTACATAAGACGGGCTGCTTGTCTGGTATATCCCCAGATAATCCCTCAGGGCCGCCCTGTCTGCAAGTTTTCCATTTACATGTACAAGAGCTGTCTGTGTCAGGCACGGAAGCGTCTTATGAAGACTGTGTATAACAATATCAGCGCCCTGCTTTACAGAACTCTCCGGAAAATATTCATGAAAGCCAAAGTGTGCCCCGTGAGCCTCATCCACTATCAGAGGTACATGATGTCTGTGCGCCGCCTCAGCTATTCCTCCTACATCAGATACTATGCCGTCATAAGTGGGTGAAGTGATAAATACCGCCCTGATATCCGGATACTTTATCAACATCTCCTCCACTTTTTCAGGAAGTAATCCACCATTTATCCCCAGCTGCCCCACCTTTTGTGGATAAATATATGTAACCTTCAGCTGCCTGAGGAAAACTGCATGGTACGCCGCCTTATGGCAGTTCCTGGTCATGAGTATGCGGCTGCCGCAGAGTGCGCACGCCGATATGGCGCTCAGTATGCCTGCCGTACTTCCATTCACACAGAAATAAGTTTCCTCACTGCCATACAGATGTGCGGCGCGCTCTTCTGCCTCCTTTAATATCCCCTGTGCGTGATGAAGATTATCAAACCCTTCTATCTCCGTAATATCTATCTGATAAGGATTTTCAAAATCCATTCCCCGCCGCTTATGCCCCGGCATATGGAATGGGTATGCATCCGACTGTCCGAAGGATTTAAGCTTATCATAGAGTAACTGCATAAAATTTCCTCCCTGCCGCTTCTCTCCAAATACTGTTTTTTATTCTAACTATTCAGTACCCTTGAATCATTTTTTTACGGTCTGTGCAGTAAATGCACAGACCTGCTGAATAGTTACAATTTATTTTACAATATTTTTATGTAAAAAGATAGTAAAACCCGGCAGGAGCATATTGGCTGGCTCCTACCGGGTTTCTGTCCATACGCCGCTATTGCGCGGGGTGTTGCTGTTCACACACCGTTAGTTACTGTCCGTAATAAGCATTTGGTCCATGCTTTCTCATAAAATGTTTATCCTGGATCACCTGAGGCGCAGGCGGCACATCCGCCCTCAGACGCTCTGTCCTGGCTGCCATCTTGGCTACCTCCTCAAGGACAACTGCATTATGCACTGCCTCAGCGGCATCCTTTCCCCAGGTAAACGGTCCGTGGTTAGCACAGAGCACTCCCGGTACAAAGACAGGGTTCTTCTCCTTAAAGGTCTCTATAATAACAAGGCCTGTATTCTTTTCATACGCTTCACTGATCTCTTCCTCTGTCAGGTTCCTTGCACACGGGATATCCCCATAAAAGTAATCTGCATGTGTCGTTCCATAGCACGGAATGCTCCTGCAGGCCTGAGCCCATGATGTGGCCCATGGAGAGTGGGTATGTACGATACCGCCGATCTGCGGGAATGCTTTGTACAATTCCAGATGTGTAGGTGTGTCTGAAGACGGTTTATATTTACCTTCAACCTTATTTCCCTCCAGATCCATGACTACCATATCCTCCGGCTGCAGCTTATCATAATCAACTCCTGACGGCTTTATAACAAAAAGCCCCCTCTCCCTGTCAATCCCGCTGACATTCCCCCAGGTATACGTAATCAGCCCTCTCCTAGGAAGCTCCATATTTGCTTCATAAACCTGCTGCTTCAATTCTTCTAACATACTTGTCTCCTTCCCTGATACGGCCCTTACAGCCGCATCTGCACTGTACAGTTACGTTTTCTCTATTTTAACCCAGGTCCCTGGTGCAAGTCAATCTTGTATGGTACTTCATTGGCCGCCCCTCTTTTGCCAGGCATTTACATAAGTCAATGAGAAGTTTTAAAAGTTTTCTTTCACAGATGCGATCCATGCCTCAATGGCCTGAGCCAATATAAACTGCTGCCGCAAAACAGCTTTTCCAGTCTCCGGGATCTCCGGGTTATTTTCCTTCATGCTCATATTTTCTTCCAGATACATTTTCATAGTTTTTACACTGCTTTCAATATTGTCCAGGCATATCTTCTGTTTTTCAGGGGAAAGACTGTCCAGATTGACTATAACAGCGTTAAAGTCCAGAAATATATTGACAGGCTCAGATGCGATTCCCAACATTAATTTTTCAAATTCTTTTTCCCCATCACCCGTCAGCGAATAAACAGCCTTCTCCGCCATTTTGCCTTCCTTTACCAGAATCCCTTTAATGAGTCCTTTTTTCTCAAGCTGTATTACCTTTTTATAGATAGAGGGAGTACTGATTTTAACCCACCTGGAAATATTGCGGTATTCAACCATTTTCTGAATATCATAAGCACTTAACGGTTCGTTCTTTACCATTCCTAATACAATCAGATCAATCGTTGCCATAAAAAACCATCCTTTTAAACTTTATTTCCGCGGGCAGCGAGCCACGTGAACATGCTTGCATGTGAATTTGGCAGCTGCTGCGGAGTATTTAGCTCTTGACTTTTACTATAATTTATAGCAGTATCAATTCCACTACTATTTTGTACTATACTTTATAGTATTATGTTTTATATTTTATGTCAAGAGAAAAGGAGAGTTAACATGAATGAAAGAAGTAAAAAAACAGAACTGCTGGGAAGCCTGCCAATACCCAAAGCGTTTTTAGCAATGGGACTGCCTGCTATGATCGGTATGATGATCAATGCACTGTACAATCTGGCAGACGCTTACTTTGTAGGAGGGCTGGGAACAAGCCAGATGGGTGCGATCTCTGTGGCATTTCCTATCGGACAGGTAATTGTGGGATTAGGCCTGCTGTTTGGAAATGGGGCCGCATCGTATATTTCCAGATTGCTGGGTAAAGGAGATCAGAAAACTGCAGACAAAGCTGCCAGCACCGCTCTTTACTCCAGTATTTTTGCAGGTGCAGTCCTCATCATCTGCACACTTATTTTTCTTAATCCAGTCCTTAAGCTTTTAGGCGCAACTGAGAGCATTCTCCCATACGCCCTCACATATGCAGGTATTTATACCGCTTCATCTATTTTCAACATATTTAACGTTACTATGAATAATATTGTGACGAGTGAGGGAGCCGCTAAAACTACCATGTTCGCGCTGCTTTCAGGCGCTCTCCTGAACATTATTCTGGATCCCATCTTTATCTATGTCCTGAACTGGGGAGTTGCCGGCGCAGCAGCAGCCACAGCCATCTCTCAGATAATTTCTGCTTTAGTATATTTATACTATATTCTCAGCAAAAAAGTGTTTTCAGCTTTAGTATTAAAAAATGCTGCTTCTCAAAGGAAATCATATCAGAAATATTAAAGATAGGCATCCCCACAATGATCTTTCAGTTACTTACAAGCCTGTCCATATCACTCATCAATATGAGGGCAAAAGAGTACGGTGATTCTGTAATCGCAGGAATGGGGGCCGTGACAAGGATCATTTCTATGGGAAGCCTCATGGTCTTCGGATTCATCAAAGGCTTTCAGCCAATTGCCGGATACAGCTATGGCGCCAGAAAGTATGACCGCTTACGTGAAACAATCAGGACCGCCATTATCTGGTCAACTGTTTTTTGTGCCGTCTTCGGAATTGCCGCAGCCATATTTTCCAAAACAATCATCTCCGGTTTTACAAAAGACGATATGGATATGATAGAAACAGGCCGGAAAGCATTAATAGCAAACGGCCTGTCCTTTCTTCTTTTCGGTTTCTATACCGTGTATTCCTCTCTTTATCTGGCACTTGGAAAAGCAAAAGAAGGTCTCATCCTGGGCGCCTGCCGTCAGGGCCTCTTCTTTGTCCCCATCATTCTGATCCTGCCGCTCCTCTGGAACATAAACGGTATCCTCTATGCACAGCCGATCTCAGATATAATATCTGCTGTCATCACTGTCTTTATGGGGGTGCATCTTCATGGGGAACTGGATTTGTTGAGGCGGTTAACGGAATAACAGGACGCTTTGTGTTGATAGTTAGTGAGCTGTCAGGCAGGGCAGGGATGCAGGGTTCTGTCCGAACCGCTGCGTCCTGAAACTCTAAGGCCGCGTGAAACGCTAGAACCGCAGCCTCCGGAGCCTAAGATTTTCATGTCCTCGCTCAAGTCCTTCACCACGAACCCACCCGGCCGCCTGTCCCTCCCGCTGATGCCAAAGCTATCGATGCAAAGCTGGCTCCCGTAATGAGGATGGGGTATGGATCAAAACACTACCTTATTGGATTCCCAAAACATATCCACATATATAGTAGTTTTCCGCCCCAATCCCAGCCTGTTTATAACAGCCAGCTTTGTGGCAGTAAACTTGAAGCCGTCAGGAAGGGGGGCGGTGGGCAAAGGCCGTTGTGGCGGACTATAGTGAGGAGGATGAAAATCTTAGGCTCCGTGTTCCGCGGTCAGCAAAAACGAGCGCTTGCGCTCGAGGCCGGAGCTGTCTGAGGGGCGGTTGCATCGGCAAACGCACCGAGTTTCCGGCCGCTTTTTGCGGTTCGAGCGGGGCACGGAGCCTTAGATTTTCACTCCGCAGCGGTCGGACAGAACAACGGCCTTTGCCCACCGCTCCCCTTCCTGACGGCTCACTACCTCCTGCACAAAGCGTCCTGTTACTCTGTTAAACAGCACCCCCATAAAAAGAAGGATATTTTCAAAGCAAAAAGCTTCTCAAATATCCTTCTATATCTTTTAATATTTAATTGTAAGTTTTATATTTTAATTTAATCGGAGGTTCTTACTATTTCCTGCTATCTATACTATTTTTGGTACTTTATTGAAATGTTTGTATATGCCTGGAAATCATTTTGTATTTATGTTACTTAAAACGAATTTGCAATCCTTTCTAAATATTTTCTCAAATATTATACAAGATTTCTCAGACTATCTAATTCACCTCTCATATCTAAAAATGTATATCAAGAATAATTCAAAGCTTTTTGGTTTTCCTTTTATAGGATAAACCTTAAATATTTTCTTTTATATAATCTTTTAAAATGAAGAATAAAAATATTAAAAATACATTTGATTTTAAATCTTAATCTATATTTTAATTCTTATATAAAGTACCGATATTTTCATCTTATTCATTTAGTAAAATGAAATCTTTGAATCTTGTGGTAATCCTTCAATATGGTGGCAAACACTTTCTTCTTTACCTATTATTGTTCCAGTTTATTTCTCTCCGATTATCTGTACTATATTCGATTATTCTGGACTAAAATTTTAATAGATAAAGGTCTTTAAGGCAGGAAACCTTTGCCATACCACATCCATATTGAACGGAAAGCATATCCGAGATATCCAACGGTATCGACCCCCTATTTTGAAATTTCATCAGGTTCTTATTTTAACAACTATGCCTTAAACCTTTTTCTTTTTATTAAGATTTCTCGTCTCTCAATAAAAAGTTTACCTTTCTTATCTGTCAGGATTTCTTTTCATTCCTCCTGAGAAATAAGTTTTATTGTTCAGGTTAAGCCATAACTTGTTTTTGATGATTGCCCCCTCACCTGTAAAGGTAGAGGATTTGTTTTTCGCTTTCATCTTGTTGAAATTATAATACCACTGCACCTTTGTTTTGTCAACACTATTTTTATATTTTTGTATTGTTTTCTATTTACATTATACTCTAAATACTTTCAGCTGTTTTATCCAGCATTTGTATATAATAATCTGATAATTTATTCATTCTTTACTGTCACCAAACAGTGTGATATGGTTAAGATACAGGCTTCATATCTTTTGGAGGTGACACACTATATGAATTTAAAAAATGCAGTCAAAACACTATCTTTACACAAAAAGAAAACAAAAACGCAGCAGCTAGCCACACCCTGGAGCAATGCAGTTGACTCTGAGATTCCCGTCAATGATTATCCCCGCCCTCAGTTCAGACGCTCTGACTGGACCTGTCTGAACGGCAGGTGGCAGTATGCATTTACAGATACCCGGTCACGCCCTTCCCGCTTTGACGGCACTATACTTGTTCCCTTTTCTCCTGAAAGCGTCCTGTCTGGTGTTGGCCGGCAGCTTAAACCATACGAATATCTCTGGTACCGCCGTACTTTCCCTGTACAGGCTGCGGAGCCTGACACACATCTTCTCCTCCACTTCCAGGCCGTGGATCAGATATGCTGTGTATGGGTTAACGGAAAATACCAGGGCACTCATTATGGAGGATATCTTCCCTTCACCTTTGATATCACAGATGATGTAACAACAGGTTC
Source organism: Murimonas intestini (assembly GCA_003148945.1). Lineage (GTDB taxonomy): Bacteria > Bacillota > Clostridia > Lachnospirales > Lachnospiraceae > Murimonas > Murimonas intestini. The sequence goes on from QGGY01000012.1 coordinate 173,631, forward strand.
AAACTCCATCATTCTGCGTATTAACGACAGCAGTGACACCGGATGGATGAGCCGCGGAAAGCAGAAGCTGCATCCTGGGGGCATGTTTTATACAGCCCAGAGCGGTATCTGGCAGACCGTCTGGCTGGAAAGCGTGCCTGAATCCTACATACAGGATGTCAGGATTACCCCGGATCTGGACAATTCCTCTGTCTGCTTCCGCTTTTTTACTGCCGCAGCTGCAGATCCATGCCCTAAAAAAGTAAGTATATATTCTGATGGTGAGCTAATCTATTCCGGTGAAACTCAAACAGACTCTCTTACAGCCGTGCTGGATGATGTGCGTCCCTGGTCTCCTGAAGACCCGTTCCTTTATGATGTTCATTTTGCAATGGGCAGAGATGAAGCAGACAGCTATTTTGCCATGCGCAAAATATCAGTTGGCAGAGATGAACAGAACATTCCGCGCATCTTTTTGAATAACAGGCCGTATTTCCAGAATGGCGTCCTGGACCAGGGCTACTGGCCGGATGGGCTGTACACTGCTCCCTGTGATGACGCCCTGATCCAGGATATCCTTTCTATGAAAGAAGCCGGATTTAATATGATCAGAAAACACATAAAGGTAGAATCTCTCCGCTGGTATTATCACTGTGACCGGCTTGGCATGCTTGTCTGGCAGGATATGGTCAACGGCGGCGGCAGGACTTTTATGCCTCTGATGTGTTATCTGCCCACATTGATCCCAGGTATCACTTACCACCTGAAGGATTCTCTGCACCCGCTCTTCTCAAGACAGGACAGGCAGGGCAGGGAACACTGGTTAAAAGAATGTGCCCAGACTGTGGCTCACCTTTATAATTGCCCATGCATTGTCATGTGGGTTCCTTTTAACGAAGGCTGGGGACAGTTTAATTCCCTGGGAGTCACAGATCTTATCCGTTCCCTGGACCCTTCCAGGCTCATAGACCATGCCAGCGGCTGGTATGATCAGAAAGGAGGGGATGTGAAAAGTGTCCACAATTATTTCCGGAATCTGTACGTCCAGACTGAGGAACGTCCTTTTGTTCTCTCAGAATATGGAGGCATCACATGTGCCGTTCCCGGCCACATGTATTCTTCACAGTCATATGGCTATCAGAAATGCCAGTCCGCAGAAGAGTTTAAGGCAGCCTACCGCGATATACAGAACCGCATACAGGCCCTGGAAAAAGAGGGCCTGTGCGCTGCTGTATACACTCAGCTTTCAGATGTGGAAGAAGAGATTAACGGTATCTGGACCTATGACAGAATGGTCAACAAGCTAAAATCCGAAGAACCATCATGATTCCTGCTCCTGCTTAAAATCATCTCCTTTTGCGTCCAGCCATGCTTTTACCATGCTTTCTGACATGGTATGGACTTCATTGGAGTCTGATATTTTAACATAGTAGTTCCCGCTTTCGTCCTGTCCGCCAATATAAAGTACAACCTGCCTGGGCACTTTTTTAATCTCTGTCTCAGCCTCAGAATCTGCTTCCGTACCGGATTCTGAGGCTGCCTCTGTATCTGATTCTGCTGCCTCGTTCTCCGTGTAATCAATCGTAATTGAAGCTGCCGGCTTTTCCAGCCCGTACTGTGTCATGTCCTGGCAGTTATAGTCCAGATATCCGTTGTATGCCAGGCTGCTCACCTGGGAGACCAGAGCGGAGACAGCTGTCCCGTCTGCATCCTCTTCTTTTTCTCCTGACATCTGATATTTCCATGTATCTTCATCTCCGTCATCCCTTTTTAGCAAGAGAGAACTGCTTCCCTGCAAGACCTTAACCTGTTCTACAGAGCTCTCAGAGATTGCCGGAAATGTACTTGTCTGGGCCATATCATACAGCTTAAACTGGCAGCCTGATATAATGCCTGTGTCGGTGGTATATATCTTTTCCGGGCTGTCCACATAGATATAATAATCACTTGTTATAGCATTTTTATTTCCTACATAGAAAGTCCTTGTTGTACCATCCTGCATCGTCAGAGCGATCACTTCACTGCATTCCTCCAGCCTGTATTCCTCCAGCCCCTGCGGGTCTTCCAGCTCCCTTACGGCGTATACATTTTCAAACTTTCCAATCAGGTTTTCCATTGCCTCCTGGTTGACAGGAAAATCCTTATCGCCGTCATAATGCCAGGTGTCTTCCTCTTTTGTAAAGCTTAATTTATTTCCGTCCCATTCCACAGACAGTCCGCTGACTTCGTCTGTTGTGACTGAAGCTATCTGAATACTCTCTGCCTCGCTCTCCTGCTGCCCCTCCTGTTTTTTATTGTATGATTTAATCAGGATATAGCAGATGATAAGTGCTCCCAAAAGGACAGCCATCAAGACCATGGGTATCCATTTCCTTTTATTTCTCATTATCTTCTTCTCCTCTTAAACCAGATCACACCGCCCGTAGCCAGAGCCAGTACCGGCAGCAGTATCATTGTGACAATACTCCATGTGCGCGCTGATGCGGCAGTCAGGGTCAGATACTCTATCTGAGTGCTCTTACTTGGTATGGATACACTTACCTCATGATCACACATCCATCCCAGGGCATTTGTAAACAGTTCCATATTTGCTCCTGATACTTTACTGTTCAGCTGGTCATCAAACATCAGTCCGCTTGATATATAAACCAGCCTGGTCTCCTTACTTTTTCCCGCATCTGTATCTGCTGCAGCTTCTGTCTCTGTTTCTGTGTCTGTATCTGTTTCTGCCACTGTTTCCGCTGCTGTTTCTGTTGTTCCTTCAGTTCCAGTTTCCGATTCGTTTTCTGTCAGCCCCTGTGATTCAGCCTCACTTTGGGCTTCAGTCACTTCCTCTTCTTCTGTACTGGCCTCTACAGTTTCAGATATGGCTACTGCCAGAGGAAAGCTTCCCTCTTCCTCACCGTCCTCCTTTGTAAGGGTCTGCATATTCTCCACATCTTCTTTCACGTAAGCTGAATCAGATGTTGTCAGCAGATTCTGGATGGAAAGCCCTGTACGGGCATCTTCCAGCTTCTCTACAGCCTGAGCTCCAAACAGAAGAGTGTACCGCCCTGTAAGGCTCTCTGTAATATCAGAACCTGAAGAGACATTCGGCACCAGGTACAGCGGGTTGCCTGCATAGTGGTTGGCATCGCTTTCCACCACGACTCCCTGCTTTGTCTGAACTCCGTATTCCTGAAGCACTGCCTCAAAATTCGGCATATCTTTTCCTGTATAGTCGCTTGTGATAAATGCTTTTCCACCTGACTTCAGGTAAGTGATTATTTTATCCTTTTCTTCTGACGACAGGTCGCTTTGGGGCGAATATATAAATAGTATATCTGCATCATCCGGCACCTGGTCTGCTGTCAGCAGGTTCAGATCCTCTGTCTTTATGTTTTCTTTCTCAATTGCCTCCTGCATAGACGCTGATATCTGTGTCTCATTGTGGCCCTCTAGCACATACATGGTGGGGAGCCCCTCGGAAGTTACATAAGCAATCGCGCTGGTGATCTGGCCTTCACCGTCAAAGCCTGTTGTCTCATAGGAGTAAGTATTATAATTGATGCTGGTCTCATAAATGTTATTGTACGGAATGATCTTGCTCTGTTCTCCGCACACTGCTATGATACTGTTGGATGATACTTTATCATCTGTATATTGTGAAGTAAAATTAGGGTAGAGGACAGGATCCTTCTGAACTACCTTGATGTGGCCTGACAGGTCAGCATACCTGTCCAGCACCTCTTTCAGCGTAGGATCTTCATTTCCGCTCTCGGCGATATAGTAAAGGGTCACATCCTTATCAAGCGCCTCTGCTATCTGTTCAGTCTGACTTCCAAGACTATACAGCTGTTCATCACTCATATCCAGCTTCGTGTATTTAGAAGGCAGCTCGCCTGCTATCAGATTCAGTACAATGATCACTGCAATGACAAACGCTGTCATTCCAATACTGTAGGACCCGTTTTTTATTTTCTTATTGCTCCATCTGGGTAATATTTCTTTAATTTTCATGGCATCCTCCTTAACTCCAGCGTCTTTTCTGTATTGACTGAACGGTTAAAAATATAAAGACTGCAGTGACTGACAAGTAATAAATGATTCCTGTCACATCCAGCATCCCGTTCACAAAATTTGAAAAGTGACTCTGTATATTAAAGATTTCCATGAACTTCTGAATAGCGCCTTCAAAAAGCGCCTGGTCCAGATTGTACAATATGAGCAGGACTGCCTCCCCAAGAATTCCTATGGTGCATGCCAGCAGTCCATTCTTTAAGACAGCGTAGATAATCACACATGCCGCTATAAGAAGAACTGTAAATGCCATAAATGAAGTTGCCGCAGTCTCAGAGAAAAAACCTTCTATACCGCTCATGATCTGGCCTATGAAAATCACCACAAAGGTCAGGACCGCCGCAATGATCTGGCTCTCTGTCACAGATGAAAGGAACATACCGATCGATATATTCGCACATCCCAGAAGAAAGAAACCAAGAAGCGCCGTATATGCCATGGGCATAGATACCGTACCATACATAGACATAATAAGCGGATAAAAGCAAAGGATCACTATAGGTATAAGATATATGCCTACAAGAGCCAGATACTTTCCAATTACAATATCTCCCACCTGAACAGGTGATGTCAGAAGCAGCTGGTCTGTCTTTTGTTTTCTCTCCTCAGCCAGTACCCTCATGGTCAGAACAGGTGTGACTATCAGAAAGACAAAGGTGATCGAAGAGAGGGTATACCCAAAGATTGGATAGCCTGCCTGCAGATTGTATGCTGTAAAATAGATACCAGTCAGCAGCAGTATAAATGCAATAAATACATAGCCAGTCATAGAAGCCAGATAGGCCTTGAGTTCTTTTCTTAATATTGCCTTCATCAGCTGAGTCCTCCTTCTGTCATATTATCTGCTATTTCATCTGCCGATTCTTCTTCCATCTCTTCTGTCCCGGAGGAAGATTCTGCCAAACTTTCTGCAACATCTTCATTTGAATCATCTGACTTTTTCTTCCTGCCTGCCCGTTTTTTCAGCCCCCTCTTTCCTTTCTCACTCTTGTCCTGATTTGCATCAGAAGTAAGCTCTAGGAATACATCCTCAAGGGACGCCTTCTCCTGCTTCATCATGAGTATGGGGCACTTTGCCTCTGCCAGCGCGTAAAAAAGCTCCTCCCTTGGATCCATATTCTCTTTCATTTGCAAGACTGCAGCCACTGTGCCATCCTCCTGGTTTGTCAGTTCCCAGGACTCCAGACCGTTTACTGTTTTTACTGCAGCTTCAATATTTTGGATATCCCCTTTGATAGCTGCTGACAAAATGCCGCAGCTCTGCATTTTCTTTGTGAGATTCTCCGGTGTATCACTTGCTACCAGTTCGCCTTTAGCGATGATCATGACATAATCACAGACTGCGCTTACCTCAGAGAGAATATGGGAGCTGAGGATAACTGTATGCTTTTTTGCCAGCCCCTTTATCAGATCCCTTATCTCAATAATCTGTTTTGGGTCCAGGCCTACTGTCGGCTCATCCAGAATAATGATCTCAGGATATCCCATTACTGCCTGCGCAAGTCCGACACGCTGGCGGTAACCTTTAGACAGGTTCTTGATCAGCCTGTTCTTCATATCCTTGATTTTCGTCATCTGCATGATCTCGTCAATCATCGCAGACCTCCGGTTTTTTGGTATCTTTTTAAGATCTGCAACAAATTCCATATACTCCTGTACTGTCATATCAAAATACAATGGCGGCTGCTCCGGCAGATAGCCAATGCATTTCCTTGCTTCCTGCGGTTCCTCCAGAATGTCATGTCCGTTTATCCTCACCGTCCCTTCCGTCGATGCAATATAGCCGGTAATAATATTCATGGTAGTAGATTTTCCCGCTCCGTTCGGCCCCAGAAAGCCGTAGATCTGCCCCTGCTCCACCTTAAAGCTCAGACCGTTTACGGCAGTATGGCTGCCATACCTCTTGACCAGATTCTCAACTTCAATCACAATAATCCTCCTTTTTGCTGCATGTAATAGACTTTATAAAAATACAAAAAAAATGTGTTTTTTATTCGAGAATAGTGTGATTTTTCTTTGAAAGTTTTGTGTCCTTATCTGTCCTGCCCCATTTTCTGCCGCTTTTCACCTGCTAAATAAGTGTCTTCGACACTTCAGCTCCCCTGCCCCTCAATCTTGAGGGGTGGGCTTGCTTTTTTCTTCTATCTGATTCATAATTATCTCATGA
>QGGY01000013.1 GCA_003148945.1 Murimonas intestini
TAAAAATACTCCTTTTCGATAAGAATTGTCATATCTTAATTCTTACCAAAAAGGAGTCATTTTTTTCAAAAGACACAAGTTTATTTACACTACCATCCATTAAGTTCTTGTCTTTTTGATTCGTCCCTTTTTTGTTCCTCTTTTTCTTTTTCATCACTAATTCCAGCCTTTCCATACTTCAGGTACATAACCACGGCCGCCTGTTTCCTCAACTATTCACAAATTTCCTGTACTCTGCCAACAATGCCGCCTTCCAGCATCACCTTGATACCTCTTGGATGATTTGCCGAATTTGTTAATATACGCTGAACGGTACCTTCTGTCAGCTTACCTGTTCTCTGATCCTGTTTCTGTACTACCAGAACCCTGGCGCCTATTTTAATGCTGCTTCTTACTGTTCCATCCATGTTTTTCCTTATCTCCTAATCATTTTGATGGTTATTTAATCACTTTTCAGACTTTATTTATATTATATCTGAAATCCATTCCCTTTAACAGCTTTTATTATAAGTATTGTTATCTGCCGTTATGGGTACATACTTCAGTAACTGTTTGATTACCATCTTTTTGCCTTCCATATGTAGTTACTTTTCCACAGGCTGTCGGCATAAGTACCCTGACAGCATTTTGGAAACCAGAATTCATACCAAGAAAGGCGCATCACTGCAAAATGTGGACCATCCATCATTATATATGCTGGAAATAACGAAACAGAATTTGAAATGGAGCTGGCATGGAGCAATCGGCAAAAATCCCTGCCAACTTGGTGACAATGCGTTCCATCTGGCCTTTCCGGTTGACAATTTTAATCCTTCTCCTTTATATCATTTTCAATATTCCGAATTACTTTGGCTGGCACTCCTCCGGCAACGCAGTTATCCGGAATATCCTTAGTGACTACAGCTCCTGCTGCAATCACAACATTATTCCCGATGGAGACACCGGGCAAAATGGTTACATTGCCGCCAACCCACACATCGTTGCCTATGCTGACAGGCTTTGCAATGCCAAGGTGCCTGCGGCGGCCAAGGGGTGAAATCGGATGATTCACCGTAGTTATCAATGTGTTTGGACCGATCATGACATAATCTCCAATACAGACCGGCGCAATATCTAAAATCGTAACATTATAATTCGTGAGAAAATTTTTCCCAACATGGATATTTTTTCCGTTGTCACAGTTGAAAACCGGCAGGATGGTGGCGTTTTCTCCGACGGAACTAAAAAGGCTTTTTATAGCTGCCTCCCTCTCTTCTGTATTTTGCATTGGAATAGCGTTAAGCTTACGGCACCATTCTAAAGCATGGATCTTTAGGCCATCCACCTTCGGATCCCAAAAATCGTATTCTAAACCGGCATTTAATTTTTCAAGTTCTGTCATATTTATTATCTTCCTTTCTGCAGATGAAGAGCCCTGCTTCCGCATGAAACCCGGGAATTCGCCAGAGCCATTTTTATTCATACCCTGACAGACAGTATATCTCCATAAAAATTTCATTTTTAGCTTGCCGGCTGCTATCTTGTAATATTTTTCAACCAGCCATACCTTTTATAATGCAAAATGGCCACGGGAACTTTTACTACTTCATCCAGATTTATAATGAGGAACACAATAACCACCGGTAAATGAAAATAAAAGGCAGCAAGAAAACCAGCGGGAACAGCAAACATCCACATGGTTACAGTATCACAGATCAAACCAAATTTTGAATCACCGCCGGCTGGAAATACACCGGCAATCGTCATCATATTGATGGATTTAGCAATCATATAGCAGGCGCAAAGTATCAGCATCCATTTTAAATAATCCGTAGCCTGTTCGCTCAAAACCGTTACGTTTATAATAACAGGGGACAGCGCAACTAAAAGCAGACCGGACACGATACCGCTGATCACGGCCATCTTCCAAAGTATCCCACCGTATTTTTTTGCCTGTTCTAAGTTTCCTGTACCAAGTTCATTGCCAATAATAATGCCGCCCCCATTTGCAAGCCCTGTACAAAAGCTTACAATGAGATTTTTTACAATATTTGTAATCGAGTTGGCCGCCACTGCGTCATTTCCCAAATGCCCCATGATCACAGAATACATCGTAAAACCCACACCCCAGACAAGATAATCACCCAGCATTGGCAGACTGTATACCCAGTAATCTCTCACCAGCTGCTTATCGGCAGAAAAGCAAAGCTTTACATGGAGTCTGGCATGTTTTTCCCGCAGAGATTCTGCCTGCGCCCAGACCAGTTCAATCAGCTTTGAAACAGAAGTGGCAAGGGCAGCGCCCGCAATCCCCATTTTTGGGAAAAAGAATAACCCGAAGATGAGTGCAATGTTCAAAAATATATTGATTACAACCGCAGTTGATCCAATCACCATGCTTTTCACTGCGTATCCTGTATTTTTCAGCACACAGAGATAAATCTGTGATATACCGGTGAACAAATATGATATTGCCACAATACGGAGATAAACAATGCCTCCTTCAATAAGTTGGGACTCTTTTGTGAAAATTCGCATCAGCATTTCCGGAGCCAATAAAGATGCAAGAAAAAATACTGTGGAAATCAAAACGGATACTTTTGTAACATAAGCAAAAATCTTTTCAATTGAGTCCATATCACCTTTTCCGTAATACTGGGCTGCCAGGATACTTGTCCCCATTGTCAGCCCACCCATAAAAAGATTAAAAACAAATGTAATCTGCCCTGCCAGGGAAACAGCTGAAAGAGAATCCTGATTGACAAAGCCGAGCATCAGTGCATCTGATGCGCTAACTGCCGCTAACATAAATTGCTGAAATGCGATTGGCAGAACAAGCGAGAACAGTTTTCGGTAAAAAGCAGAGTTTCCCCCGCCTAAAATTTGAGATTTCATAATTGCCTCCTATATATAGTAGTATCACGTAACTATTATAAAGAGGGTTATAAAACAAAACAGCGCTAAAACTTAACATTACTACTGGTGTTTTCTAATATAACTTTGTATAATGAAAGTTGGAATTAATAGAGAGGCTGGCAATATGTATTTCCGCAGTATTATGCTCCAGATACCACTATAGTTAACATAATGAGTCAGCGGCAGATGATCAATCATAGTGATTTTAATCGTTTTTTATATGAAAGAAGAGGAATGATATGGGAAAAGAAATTTTTTGTGCTTCCATCGAACAACTTCGGAAACAATTTTTAACATTAGATTGGACCTACCACGATTTTCCTGTGGGAAGCCATTCAGAAAAAATGTTTTGCTGGCCAGGGGAGCCGGAAGAAGAAATTCTGATCTGTGTCCATCAAAGCGGCGGACGTCAGGAGCTTTTTCACCGCCATGACTTTTTTTATTTTAATTTCACCTATCAGGGCGAATATGATTCTATCAGCTATAAGTATGACAACCGTATCACCATCAGGGAAGGAGAACTCTACGCAGGCCAGCCTTTTGCCGGGCATGCGCTCTGTGTCCATGATGATAAGGAAACGACGATCATTGGTGTCCTGATACAGCGTGAAACCTTTTTTAGGACTTTCCTGCCCATGCTGTCCTCTAACACAAAACTGTTTCATTTTCTGCTTGACCCGGCTACAAATGAATTCTCTGATGAGTATATGCATTTCAAAATTGAACATGACTGTAACATACGGACACTGCTTGAGATGATGGTCATAGAGTATGCAAATAAACAGGAAGACACTCAGGCCGTTTTAAAGTCACTTACCCTTTCTTTTCTGCTGCAAATAGCACGGCAATTTGTCCATGCAAACCAGGCTTCATCCGCCGGGAGTTTATCAGAAAAAATTGTACAGTATATGGGCGAACATTTTGATAGTGTGACGCTTAAAGATATAGCGAAACATTTTTCCTATCATCCGAACTATGTGTCTACCCTTCTGCATCGTGAACTGGGCAAATCTTTTTCGGAAATTCTTCTGGAGCAGCGGATGGAACGGGCTGTTATTCTGCTAAAAGGAACAACTTTGCCCATTGAAGAAATTGCGGCATTACTTGGCTATAGCAACAGCAGCAATTTTTACAAAGCATTCCGGGAATACTTTAAATATTCACCTCGTGAGTACATAGCTGCTCAGAATGAATAGATCTGGGGATTTTTTTATCTCATCCAGCCTTTGATACTCCCTATGAAAGAATTAGGCAGAACCCTAAAGATTCTGCCTGGAGATATTGCTTCGCTACTATAGAAAGCGATCAAAAATATTAAACATTTCCTTCAAGCGGCAGAAAGACTGGTGTACTTCTTTCACTCAAATCAAACATTGTAACTCCCAGTTGGTCTTTGTCCCACAACCGAGATGCACAACAAAAAATAATATCTTTATCATAGATGCTGACCGCCTGACTAATAAAAGACAGACCCTTTGAAGACCCCCACACAATACCCCCACTATTTTTTTGAAAAATAACATTATTATGCGCTTTAAAATTCTTTGTTGTCACAATTTCTATAGGTTTTGCCACATATCCTAATGGCTCCGCAAAGGTACCGGAAAAAATCGCATCTCTTTCCACCTCTGTCCCATCAACAGAATATTTATGATAATAACGATTCCATGCTTTGTCATCATCAAAAACAAAATAGCACACCTCATTCCCATCCTTTTCCAAAGCTGTAATACGTTTTTTTTCATTTTCATATATTGTGCTTAGTATACCTGTTTCACTATCCAAACAAATGACAGAATTCATGTTAGCCAAATATATTTTTCCGTTGTTTTCTGTAACCACACTAATGCCTCCGAACATCTTATAATCCCAACTCCAAACATTGCCTGTGTATTCCATTTTATATATTTTGTTCCAATTGTTTAGTATGATACCATCTCCTACAACAAAAAAACGATACGAAACTAAATCCTGTCCGAAAAATTTCCCACTCTCTCCGCTATTCAAATTTTCCCAATATATAACCTTATCTTTAGTAACCTTCCATACTAAAATGCCAAACTTTATCTGTGCCTCACAGTCTTCTGGTAATTCTTTAACAAGAGATACCCTTCTGTTCAGCAAATTAACAGACACTACATGCCCATCCAGAATGAAATATTCTTTCTGCTCTTTTTTTTCTGTTCCCTGAATTGACAGTGCAGCAAATATCTCTTCTTTACTATATCCCAATTCTGCTCCTATGGCTAATGGATTCCTTTTTCCAAAATCTTTATGTCCCCTTATTCTCTGCATAATTTCATTTTCTCTCATAATTGCCTCCCGCATTTATCCTTATATTTTCATATAAATCTAATCTAATTCAGTTCCTCAACTATTTTCTCTGCCTGTTGTATAGACACGTTGACATCCTCACTATTTATCTTGTTCATCTCCGCATCATTATCCGCTTTTATCACAAGGTTCACCTTACACATTTTATAGAGCAGTCCCACTAACAACACGGTATTCTGTGTCGCCAGCTTTTCTTCTGGTGTAAACATATTCCAATCTGTTTTATGCACATCATTGATTGTAAATGATATCCACGCAAAATTTTCCAAGTATAATGCTCTGACTTTTTTTAATGATTGGATATACTTGCTTGCTGTATCTTTTAAACTATTTAAATATAAGCATATTTCATTTATTGTCTTTTCTGCATTTTTCATTTCAGCGTATGTAGTATCTGCTTGGACAGCCAACTTATCAGCCGATTTAGCAAAAATAATTCCCCCAACAAAAAGAGCTGCTCCAACTGCTGTAGCACCCAAAATAGTGCTCCCCAGTGCCATTCCACCTCCGCCAGCCTTTAGTGCACCACCTCCCAGCGCGGCCAATGTTGCATTTGTTGCCGCTGCCCCACTTAAAGAAGAAATTGCTGTCCCCGTGGATGCTGCACCGAATGCCATTACAGCAGAAGTTGCCACACCACTCGCTGCAAAGCCTCCCGCCGTTCCAAGTGCTGCTCCGCTTAATGCTCCCAAAATCACTGTTGCTCCAACAGATGCCTTTTCTAATTCCTCTCTGTCATATTTGGGAAGTTTAATACCATTCTTATTATACTCCTTAAACTTTGGTCTATTTTGTATTTTTTCAATCGTATCTGAAAATGAACTAAAATTTTTTAATATATCCAGTTCCAGATTTCCCAGTTCATCCATCATTCCACTTGTTAATTCATTCGTTGTTTCAAACCTGTTTATATTACTCTGATGTTGTTTTTCTGCACTTTTTAAAGTATTATTGGCCTCCCCCATTTTCGCTCCACCATATGCACCTGCTACAACACCTCCAGCACCTGCAATCGCTGCTCCTATCCCCAAAATTAATGGCAATGGCATATTCATTCCTCCTTCTGCAATTTTCTGCACATTTCTTTATTTAATTTGTAATATTGCTCCCGCCCCATGAAATTTCTGAAATATAATTCATAGCAAAGGTCTACTCTGCATAATACAGGTCTGTCTTTATAAATAGAGCATATATTATCCTGTAAATATTTGCAAACTCCATCTCCTCGATCCAACTTACGGTACAATGAAGATTTGCTTAAATTCCGGCAACAGCAACCGCATTTTTCACATTTAAACATTATTCAAATTCCAAAGTTCCGTTTTTATCTGACATATGTTCATCAAAATCTCCTTGCCATGCTTTTTCAATCTTTAGACTCTCATATGTATGAAATAGTTTCTTATTTAATTCTTCTGCATTTTCCGCAGATTCAAAAATTTTTATTACGATATTATACTGCTCCGTTTCTTTCTTAAATGATTCTGCATCAATTCTCTTTAATTCATACAAATATTCCTGCAGCGCCTCATTGATTCTTTTATATGCTTCAATTTCTCTCTGAAGGTCAATTCCAAGTCCTACTCTAATACAAACCTCTTTTAAAACAAGCATAACCAAACGAAGCCATGCAACCAGATTTAATCTCATAAAAAGCAATAACATATTTCCCCCGGAACGTATGCCTGCATCAATACCATCAATGACACATAATGTTCCATTCCCTAAAAAAAGCATTATCCGAAAATCTGCATACTGGCTGGACGGAATACATTCTCTCAGCGGCATATGATATTGAAAACGCCTTCTAATTGCCCATATTAATCGAATAGCAAGTTCTGTTATAACAACTGGAATTGCCTGTGCTAAACCAAAACGAAAATCCATTCCATTTTGAAAAGCTCTTGTAGCGATTGTTGCTAAATCCTGCCTATCCTTCCCAACATCGAATTTTCCAAATGTGCAAAAGCCAAACAATTCATAAAATGGCATTACTATCCCGGTTCCTCTGCCCTTAGCTCCAGATGATCCCGCCACATCAGACATCAAATGCCCAAACCAATTTGCAATACCACAAAAAATTTTTGCAATAAAGTTCCCTCCTTGCAATCCAGATCCATCTGTGGCAATATAAATTAGTTCTCCCTGGGATATAAACGCAGATGTATTCGTAAACTGGTTTAAAATCGAAAAAAATAAGCCTACAGGATCGGGAGAGTGAGCTATTGATTTCATATGATGATTTTTCGTAGTCATACCTGACAATTTATCTTTATTTAATCCCCCTATATCACTTACCGATCTCTGATCATAATTCACTTTATAGTTTCTTTCCAAATAACCTATCGCACTAGAAATGTTATTTTCTTTTCCTTCTCCTGGTTTCCAGCCTACTTTTCTCGCAAATGCTAACACTGTCTTATCGATTTGAGCATCTGTCCAGCCTCCCAACACACTCTCACCTGGCGCACCTACTAAAAAAATATCTACTAAGCCTCCAACAGCACCACAGGCTACTGCTGCTAAATAGTCATATTTATCACATTTATCCTTCGTTTGCAATAATTCCCTATTCTCTGTAGATTCCTTAATAATCTTTTCGTACATATTTGTATTCCTCTCGCTCATAGTACAAACTGTATTTGTATTTTTTGCAATTTGTAATTATAAACGTTTTCTACTCAATTTATAATCTCAATCATTTCTCCCTGACTTCTTAGCCACATATCAACCCCTTTACCAAATACTTCTGCTGATAAGGTATAGACACCATTTTCTTCAGAAAGTATTTGCGCAGTCGGCAAGCGATCCATTACAGCATCAATGTCTGCGCCAAAATACTTAAACCTGACTTTATGCAGACTGCCTCCATACATAAACTGAACCCGTTTTCGAAACTCTCCTTCCTCAAATCTGCTACTGTATGGAATGTAGAATTTTTCATTCAAGACTGTCATACTTCTTATACGGTCAATCCGGTAGATAGTTGGACTAGAATCATTAAGTATATCAAAGTTTATCCGAACATCCTCATCGTCGATAAATGCTGTAAGGTAAAAATAGTATTCCGAAAACATGATAGCCACAGGCTTCAATTTTCTTTTTACAATGGTTCTATCTTTCATACGGGTATACTCAATCTCAATATATTTACATCCCCGGATTGCCAACCCAATATCCCAGATTGTATCAATAAACTTAGTTTTATGCCGTGGCTCTATATAGTGAAATGCCTCATTACTGATAAGATCAGCTACCAACTTCTGATTTTCTTTAGGAACACAACAGGATATCAGCTTATTCAATATTTCCATCATTTCCTGTTTTGTAAACGCCCGGCTATCCAGCAGGATTTTGCACAATGCCAAAATCTCTCCATTTGAAAACTTCATTTTGTATACCTGCTCCAATCGATACCCTTTACTAATACGGTCATATATAACGGAATTAATGCACCCTTCTCTTTCACCATCTATTCCAAGATAATTACGGATATCATCAATATCTCTCTGAATGCTGCGTTCATTTACACCATAGTTAACGGATTCTTCTGCTTTGCTAACAAGGTATCCATTCATAAGTTTTGTATATATACCAAGTACTCGTTCAATTTTGTTGTTTTTAAAATCTTCCATAGTCACCTCCATCTATGGTTTTATTATACATCTTCACTATGACAGATTGTGTCTTTTTTATTTATTATATGACTTTTTTCTCCAATTTCTATGCACGCCTACATCACGTTCTAAATTTTATGTTAAAATTATCTATCCCCACATTTTTAGATAAAAAAAGCCTGTGGAACATATTCGTTCCATAAGCTTTTCTTATATTTCTATTCAGTTTTGCTCCAGCCAGAATCTTAGCGGATTTCATATCGCTCTTTGCAGTCTCAATTCGATACAAGGCCAAATCTTTTTTTGTTCCAATGTCATTATGCTGCATTAAACAATTTTACTCCTTCTTTCTCCATATTTGAATAAAATGGATATGCGCTTACCCGCTTTTTAAAATGCTCCTCACTTTTTGCTATGTGCTTAATGCCAATATCTGAATCCCTCGTATAATCACCTCTGGCATAAAATTTCTCCCATCATAATAAAAGGTGCAGTTAAGAGGCCATCTATCATTACTTCACCAAAATAATCAAATTCTTCTGCTGTTACTTTTGGGGTTCTTCCTGCAGGTACTCCTCTATGACCGTCAGAAACTCGCGTGCTCTTTCGTACTGCTCCTTTGCATCTTGCAAAGACACGATGAAAAAATCAGCATAATCTGTATTGTTCCTGATCTGGAACGCCTGACTAATATATTTAGAAAACTTCTTGTCAAACTTTCCAGTCTTAGTATATTCTTTCTGAAAATATGCAATAACACCTGCATGTTTGGAAAAATCTTGACCCTCTATAGCCAGCAGTGCAAGCACAGCAGTAAACATTGCATAATAGGAGCGCCCGATAGAATCTTTGTAACTCCCAGCCCCTAAAAGTATCTTGGAGGAATGAAGCCTTTCTTTCGCCATGTCCAGACGATACTACATTAATTCTTTTCTATTGTCAGGCAACAATATCAACCCCTTCGTTTAGGATATTTCTATAGTAGGGCAAATCATTCTTATATTTTTCAAATTCATGAAAAGGAATGACTGTTGGAGAAACAATCGTTCCATACTCTAACTCAAGGTCAGCTGATACATCCCAGATTTTTTAAGCTTCTCCTGCAGATCAGCTCGGTCTCCCCGTACAATTCCCACAATATCAATATCTGAGTCCACCTGGTTATCTCCTCTTGCATAGGAGCCATAAAGCACAATCTTTACAATTTTATCTCCATAGATTGCACGATAAGTTTCAGCCATCTGGTGCAGAATGCTATTCAAGTCACTTCTTGTACACATTTCGTTCCCCCCCTCTTCATAATTTCTTTTCAGACTTTATTAATATAATACCTGAAACACATCCCATTTAACAGCTTTTTTAATCCTGTTTTGATTCAGGACTTTTAAAGCATGATTGCTCTTCTAATATTCTCTTTACGAATATCAATTATCCTTAAAAATCCTTAAAATAACACCTCATTGGTCAGATCATGCTTCTGTACTACCAGAACCCTGACGCCTATTTTAATGCTGCTTCTTACTTTTCTATCCACGTTTTTCTAATCTTTTCCACACATATCTCTCTACTTGTATAATCAGTTCTTCCGCCGTTCCTATTTGCTCCTCTGTTTCTTCCTTCGTTGCAATGTAGAAGTCATCATAATCGCTAGCATGACGTATTTCCTCTGCCTCAGCAATCCTTCTTCCCAGACTTCTGGAGAAAACTTCCGTTTTAACATAATTTTTATTGAAGTTTGCCAATGCATCCTTATGTCTCTTATATGCATTCCCATCCAATGCATGTATTGCTGAAATTGCATGATAGATTCCATAATAGGCTCTATTATTCGCTCCTCTGAACTCGCCAGCTTCCAGAAGAATTTTAGCGGATTTCATATCGCTCTTTGCAGTCTCAATTCGATACAATGCCAAATCCTTTTTTGTTCCAATGTCATTATGCTGCATCAAACAATCTCACTCCTTCTTTCTCCACATTTGAATAAAATGGATAAGCACTTACCCACTTCTTAAAATGCTCCTCACTTTTTGCTATGGGCTTAATGTCAATATCATTATCCATATTAAAATCATAAGTCAATTCAGACAGTTCATGCCGAAATCTTTTAATTTCAATGTCCGTCAAATCCAATAAAATCATAATGTCAATATCTGAATCCCTCGTATAATCCCCTCTGGCATAGGAGCCATATAGAATAACAGATTTTAAATGCGTTCCATATATTTTTATTAATGCTTCAATATATTGGTTAAGTAAGGACTGAATTGTAACTGGCATAAAATTTCTCCCATCATAGTAATTTGTAGTATTCAGACAATCTAAACACCTTCTCTCTGCACTTCCGGCAGAACTTAAATACTGGTATATACTGCTGAACTTCTTGTACGCATTTCGTTTTCCCTCTTCATACTTTTATCAGACTTGTTAATATTATACCTATGATACACCCCATTTAACAGGATTACTTAAAATTCTTTATGCGATTATCAATTCTAAGTTATCCTCTAATATCCTTTAACTAACATCTCAATGGACAGATTAGGCTTCTATAAAGCATCTCTCTGTTTATTATTAGCCTTAACTAAAATGTTGCTCCTACCAACTTTATATTTATACTACCATAAACCTTTCATATCTTCAATCATTACTCTGGAATCAAAATCATATAACATCCTGCTTAATCCAATCATACTATAGGGGATTATATTTCCGTATGCACTTGTGCGATACAAGGCCCGAAGCTGCGTTTTGAAAATATCTTCTCTTGTCAGTTCCTACTTCCTTGACAGCCTTATCATACAAAAGATTTAATTGCTATTCCCTTAGTCAGCGCTGAAAAAAACGTTCCATACTTTCCTCCCTCATACTACAGGTCAGATTCAAAAAAATCTTTTATTGTAGTATAGTCATTTTATTCTGCCGCGCCTTCTATCCTGACATTTACCGCTTCATCCGGTACTCCTGATGTTCCATGAAGTACCAATGGAACAGATAATTCCTTTGTCTGCTTTGGGTCTGTATAAGGATTTCCGTCACCGCCGTCCAAATCATCTTCCTTTCCCCCTACTTTGAAAATAGGCACTACACAGGCTTACAAAATTGTACATTCCAAACAGCTAAAGGGTTATAAAGAGGGAAAGGATTGGGAAATTCATATTCCAGAAAAACCAAAAAGTCCTCAGAAGCATCTGCACTCCTGAGGACTCAAATCATACACTATTCCTTTAATTCTCTACAAATTTTTATTTATCTGCTTTTTACTGGTACAAAATTGGTACAATGGTACATTTTTTACCGCTCAAACACTCATTTTCAAAGCCGCTTAATACAGCTTCGCACCTGCCGGAATCCTGTCATCTACCATCAATAAATTCAGCCCTTCTCTGCCATCTACCTCATGAACTGCTGATATCAGCATTCCGCAGGAATCAATTCCCATCATGGGTCTTGGCGGCAGGTTTGTGATTGCGATACAGGTCTTGCCAACCAGCTCTTCCGGCTCGTAATACTCATGAATACCGCTTAAAATCACGCGTTCCGCGTCTGTCCCGTCATCAAGAACGAACTTCAAAAGCTTCTTGCTCTTAGGTACCGCTTCGCAGGCTTTTACTTTGACAGCCCTGAAATCAGACTTACTGAAGGTTTCAAAATCTACCATCTCTTCAAATAACGGCTCGATTTTTACGTTAGAAAAATCAATCTTCTCCGGCGCTTTTTCAGCCTCCGCAGCTACTGATTTTTCCGGTGCGGCAGCTTTTTTAGAAGCATCCGTTCCTCCAATGCTCTTCATTGTCGGAAAGAGGAGCACATCGCGGATCGCCGGTGAATCTGTAAGCAGCATCACCATCCTGTCGATGCCGAATCCGATGCCGCCTGTAGGGGGCATACCGATCATCAGGGCATTTAAGAAGTCTTCATCTATAGAGTTAGCTTCCTCGTCTCCGGCTGCTTTTAAGGCTTCCTGTGCCTCGAAACGTTCCCTCTGGTCAAGAGGGTCATTCAGCTCGGAATAGGCATTTGCCATCTCCCGGCCTGTAATGAACAGTTCGAAACGCTCAGTGTAATCAGGATTTTCCGGTTTCTTCTTTGTCAGCGGTGAGATCTCTACCGGATGATCCATAACGAAAGTCGGCTGTACAAGGTGTTCCTCAACAAACTCTTCAAAGAGCATGCTCAGGATATCTCCCTTCTTATGCCTTGCTTCATATTCTATATGATGCTTGTCAGCGAGGGCTTTTGCCTCCTCATCTGTCTTTATCTCATTGAAGTCGATGCCTGCATACTTCTTTACAGCATCCACCATCGTGATTCTCTCAAATGGCTTAGACAGATCTATTGTCACGTCTCCGTAAGTAATTACAGCAGTCCCGCAGACCTTTTCAGCTACGGTGCGGTACAGATTCTCTGTCAGGTCCATCATGCCGTGATAATCTGTAAATGCCTGGTAGAGCTCCATCAGGGTGAACTCAGGGTTGTGCCTTGTGTCAGTGCCCTCATTTCTGAATACACGTCCAATCTCATAGACACGCTCCATACCGCCTACTATGAGCCTCTTCAGATAAAGCTCAAGTGAAATCCTCAGATTAACGTCCTCATCCAATGCATTAAAATGAGTTGTGAACGGCCTTGCAGCAGCGCCGCCTGCATTTGCTACCAGCATTGGAGTCTCTACTTCCATAAAGCCCTGTCCGTCCAGGAAATTACGGATTTCCCTGATGATCTGGGAACGCTTTATAAACGTATCCTTAACCTCAGGATTCATGATAAGATCCACATATCTCTGACGGTAGCGAAGGTCTGTATTCGTCAGGCCATGGAATTTCTCCGGCAGAGTCTGAAGGCTTTTGGAGAGGAGTGTGACTGCTGATGCATGGATGGAAATCTCGCCTGTCTTTGTTTTAAAGACTTCGCCCGTGATTCCCACAATATCACCAATATCCATTTTTTTGAATGCTTTATACACTTCTTCACCGACAGAATCCCTTGCCACATATGACTGGATGCTGCCTTTAAGATCCTGCACATTGCAGAAAGAAGCCTTGCCCATAACCCTTTTGAACATCATACGTCCTGCTATGGTTACGGTCCTGCCTTCCATCTCTTCGAAATTCTCTTTGATACAGGCACTGTGGTCCGTTACATCAAATTTTGTGATCTGAAATGGATCCTGTCCATTCGCCTGAAGCTCAGAAAGCTTCTCCCGGCGGATTTTGAGAATCTGATTCAAATCCTGTTCCTGTACATTCTTTTGTTCTGCCACCGTCTTCACTCCTTATTTATATCGATCTCTGAATTGCTAAAACTTTATATCTGATTTCTCCTGCCTGGGTCTCAACTGTCACTTCATCCCCGGCTTTTGCTCCTATCAGCGCTTTCCCTACAGGTGATTCATTTGAAATCTTGCCCTGAAGGCTGTTAGCCTCTGAAGAGCCCACAATGCGGTATTCCAGTTCTTCGTCATATTCCGCATCCAGCAGCTTTACAGTACATCCCACGCTGATTTTGTCCAGATCTACTTCATCCTCAACAACTACTTCAGCGTTTTTCAATATTTTTTCAATCTCTTCTATCCTTGCTTCAATATCCCTCTGCTCATCTTTAGCAGCGTCATATTCTGCATTTTCAGATAAATCGCCCTGTTCCCTTGCTTCTTTAATCTTCTGAGCAACTTCTTTCCTCTGCACTACCTTTAAATCATGAAGTTCATCCTCTAATGCTTTCAAGCCTGCATATGTGAGCAGATTTTTCTTTTCTTCCATTTCTTATTCTACACCCTTTCAAGTCTGTTTTTTGGAACGCGGGACGTTCCTTCCACCAATAATCACAGTATTATATCCTATTGGCCCGCGATTGTCAACCATAATATATGAAATCTTGCTCCTGTATATACCTGGAAAAATTACTGTTCACTCCGTGACCAGCAACACGCTCCGTGATGCACACAA
Organism: Murimonas intestini; assembly: GCA_003148945.1. Taxonomy (GTDB): domain Bacteria; phylum Bacillota; class Clostridia; order Lachnospirales; family Lachnospiraceae; genus Murimonas; species Murimonas intestini. The sequence continues at coordinate 14,792 of QGGY01000013.1, forward strand.
AATGCTGCATACAGCATTTTGGCGCTGCAAAACTCGGGATTTTCGCACTGCAATCCCCAGGATTCTCTTGCCTTCCTGTTTCACTGCTTCCCTTCAAAATTTCCCTCAAGGAGCTTTTTCAGGTCATCCATTGTCTCAATCTCATTGACCCGCTGGCGGAGCCTGGCTGAATGGGGATATCCGGCAGTATACCATGCTACATGCTTTCTCATCTCTCTCATTCCCGTATACTCTCCCTTGCACTCCAGCAGTCTGGCAGCATGGCGCAGTATCATCTCTTTTACTTCTTCTATGTCAGGCCCCGGCAGCTCATTCCCTGTCTCCAGGTAATAATTGATCTCGCGGAATATCCAGGGATTTCCTCTGGCAGCCCTGCCGATCATGAGGGCGTCACACCCTGTTTCCTTAAGCATTGCTGCTGCGCTGGGTCCATCTGTCACATCTCCGTTACCAATCACAGGGATCTTTACAGCTTCTTTTACCTGCCTGATAATATCCCAGTCAGCTCTCCCTGAATAATACTGCTCTCTCGTCCTGCCGTGGACCGCCACTGCCGCGGCTCCGCAGCCCTCAGCTATACGGGCTATCTCCACCGCATTTACGCTCTTGTCATTGAAACCCTTCCTTATTTTAATTGTCACAGGCTTTTTTACTGCCTTCACTACGCTTGTGATCAGTTCTTCTGTTAAACGGGGATTTTTCATCAGCGCTGAACCTTCTCCATTATTAACCACCTTAGGTACAGGGCAGCCCATATTGATATCCAGGATATCAAAGGGTCTCTCCTCTATCCGGCGGGCCACTTCCCCCATAAGCTCCGGCTCTGACCCAAACAGCTGCAGAGAGACGGGATTTTCTCCTTTCTCGATTTCCATAAGATCCTCTGTATTCTTATTATGGAAGGAAATGGCTTTTGCACTAACCATTTCCATGCATACGAGACCTGCTCCCATTTCCTTACAGAGCAAACGAAATGGCAGGTCGGTTACTCCTGCCATGGGCGCTAATACTAACTGGTTTTGTATAACAGTATTTCCTATCTTAATCTTCATATTCCTCTCCCAGGAAAAATACTTTATAATACATTTCAATAGCTTCCAAAAGCTCTCTTTTTGTATTCTGAAGTTCTTTTATCTTGAGGACACTCCCAATCTCATCATAAGAGAAATCTCCCTCTGACGCCTCTGTACGGAACTGCAGGTTGCCATCCTCATCAAATTCCAGCACAAGTATCCCGCCAACATCCTGAGTATACAGGACACACATGATTTTCAGCTCGTCTTTTACACTGTCAGGCAGCGCATTAAAATTCTCGTCCAGGTAAAATTTTTCTTCATATGCGCTTGCCGCACATAAAACCACATTATCTGAGTACATGCTTCCTAACTCCTTTTTTCTGATTCTTATTGCTGTCTTTTATACATATCCGTAAATACCGCGCACAGATACTTCTCCTGCGTAAACCTCTTTGATGCTGCCGTCTTCAGTCTCGATCAGCAGCTCTCCTTCTTTATTTATCCCCCTGGCAGTCCCCCGGTATTCATTCCCCGGCTCCATGACGCATACTTCACGCTCCCTGTTAACCAGCAGGCTGTTGTATTCTTCCATAAGCCCTGTCATATCCTGTGTTTCCATAAATATGTCATAGCACTTTTCAAATTCTTCCAGGCAGTACTGGATAAGCTGGGCCCTGGATACACGTTTTCCCAGCTCTGCCAGCAATGAGGTAGCCATATCCGACAGCTCCTCCGGGAATTCTTCTATATTAACATTGATCCCTGTGCCAATAACAAGATAATGGATTTCATTCATCTCCGCCCCCATCTCAGTGAGGATGCCGCACAGCTTCTTACCGTTTATCACAATATCATTGGGCCATTTGATCTGAACATCCAGTCCCGCCGCCCGCTTACATGCCCTGGCCACTGCAAGCCCCATGACAAGTGTTATCATGGACGCCTTCTCAGGCCTCATACACGGTCTCAGCAGAAGGGTCATTGCTACCATCTTCCCTTTTGGCGAAGACCACACTCTGCCCCGGCGGCCTTTTCCGCTCTCCTGCTCATCTGCAACCACTAAAAGCCCGTGCCCGGCCCCTTCATCTGCCATTTTCTTGGCATACTCATTCGTCGAATCTATTGTCTCGAAATATTTTACAGTCCTGCCGGCCCACTTCGTATTCAGCCTGCTGCTGATCTCACTTGCAGAGACAACATCTGGAAATCCTGTAATATGATATCCTTTATTAGGGACAGCTTCTATTGAATATCCCTCACTTTTGAGCTGATTGATCACCTTCCAGATTGCTGTCCTGGATACGCCGAATTCCTCACACAGCTCCTGTCCGGATACATAGCCGTCCGCACTTCTTAAGGCACTCAATACCTTTCCCTTCACGGTCTAACCTCCTTAACGCGCAAGTGCCGGGAGGAAGACAGCTGCCAGACAGATGAGAACTGCCGCTATGCAGACTCCTCCCAGCACATAACGCCCTTTTCTAATGTTGATCCAGGCAAGGAATGCATCTAACACTGTTCCCAGCCAAAATATGATTTCAAAGAACAGAGAACCGCCCTCCATGTCAAACACTGATGCTGCGGAAAACACAAGTATCAGAAATGACACAGCAATGACAAGCATATCCAGTTCAAATGTTCTTTTCCCATTTATCTTTTTCATATTACTCACCAAGAGTTGCAACCATTACCGCCTTTATCGTGTGCATTCTGTTCTCAGCCTCATCAAATACTACTGAAGCCGGTGACTCAAATACTTCCTCTGTGACTTCTTTTCCTTTTACTGCAGGCAGGCAGTGCATAAAGATCGTTGTATCCTTGCCTGTTTTATCCATCAGCTCTTTATTTATCTGGTAATCAGACAGAAGTGCAATACGTTCAGCTGCCTTATCTTCCTCACCCATTGAACACCACACATCTGTATAGAGGACATCAGCCCCCTTTACCCCATCTGTGGAATCGGTGATCTCAATGCTGCTTCCTGACTCCCCGGCGTATCCATTGCAGAGCTCCACAAGCTCGTCTTTGGGCCAGAGCTCCTTTGGCGCGATAATGGTAAAATTAATGCCTACCTTTGCGCAGCCGATCATCAGGCTGTTTGCCATATTGTTGCGCCCATCTCCAAGGTACACAAAATTAAGCCCTTTCAGATAACCAAAATGCTCCTTCATAGTAAGCATATCCGCCAGGATCTGTGTGGGATGATAATCATCCGTCAGCCCGTTCCAGACAGGAACGCCTGAATACTCGGCCAGTTTTTCTACTGTCTCATGCTTGAACCCGCGGAATTCGATACCGTCAAACATCCTTCCCAGAACCCTTGCCGTATCTTCCACGCTCTCCTTATGTCCCAGCTGGATATCATCCTTCCCAAGATATTCCGGATGTCCGCCCTCATCAACACAGCCTATGGTAAATGCGCATCTTGTCCTGGTTGACGGCTTTTCAAATATAAGGGCCACATTCTTGCCTTTCAGGCTGCTGCCTGTTACACCCTTTTTCTTTCTGGCCTTCAGCTGACCCGCCAAATCCACCAGATATTCAATTTCCTCCGGTGTAAAATCCTTCAATGTTAAAAAGCTGCGTCCTTTTAAATTCATATCTGCTTCCTCCTATCTGAACTGCCCTTCCAGGACTATTACATAACCTGCATTCTATCAGCCTTTTCCCGGCCATGATAAGATAATAACACTCTTCCCTTATTTCTTCAATCACTTTCTGGTATAACTCAAAGCAAATAACATTAAAGGGCGCTGCATTTCCTGCAGCACCCTCCTGAAACAACCTAACATGCAAATTTTTTATTTACCTGCCTGTATACCGTAACCGCGGATCATTCCCCATCCTTAGCCACTTCTGTTATGGACTTCACAAGTCCCGCCATGTTCTGGATCTCAGACGGTATGATGATCTTTGTTGCTTTGCCGTCTGCAACCTTCTGGAACGTCTCAAAGCTCTTTAATGCAAGCACTGACTCATCAGCCCCTGCTTCCTTCAGGAATCTGATACCATCCGCATTTGCCTGCTGTACTTTTAAGATAGCCTCTGCCTGGCCTTCTGCCTCGCGGATCATCTTTTCCTTCTGAGCCTCAGCACGGAGGATGGCTGCCTGTTTCTCAGCCTCTGCATCCAGGATCACTGATGCCTTCTTACCTTCTGCCACAAGGACGGTTGATTTCTTCTCGCCCTCTGCCCTCAGAATCGCTTCTCTTCGTTCACGCTCTGCCTTCATCTGTTTCTCCATGGCATCCTGGATGGCTGCCGGAGGTATGATATTCTTCAGTTCAACACGGTTTACCTTGATTCCCCACGGGTCTGTGGCAATATCAAGTGATGCCCGCATCTTCGTATTAATAACCTCCCTGGAGGTGAGAGTCTGGTCCAGTTCCATATCACCAATGATATTCCTGAGCGTGGTGGCTGTCAGGTTTTCAATTGCCATGATAGGATTCTCCACACCATATGCAAAAAGCTTCGGGTCTGTGATCTGGAAAAATACAACCGTATCAATCCTCATGGTAACATTATCCTTTGTGATAACAGGCTGGGGAGCGAAATCTACTACCTGCTCCTTCAGTACTACTCTCTTTGCGATCCTGTCAATAAACGGCACTTTAAAATGAAGACCTACTGACCATGTACCCTGATATCCTCCAAGCCTTTCTACAACCATCGCTGTGGCCTGGGGAACGATCTTGATACAGGAGATGACCAGCAGTATAATTATAAGAATTAAAGCAACGATCAATATTGGTCCTAAATAATCTCTTATTTCCATTTCCTATTCCTCCCTCACCTTTTTAACAATAACTTTAACGCCGCTGATTTTCTGGACTGCCACTACGCTTCCGGCTTTGATGATCTCATCCGGATTCTCTGAACGGGCCGTCCACTCCTTGCCGTCCAGCCTCACCTGTCCTTCTTCTCTCAGATTATCTATGTCAGTCAGCACAATTGCCTTCTGGCCGATAAGGCTGTCAACATTTGTCTTTATCCTGTTCTTATTGACGTATTTCACTGCCAGCGGCCTTGTAAAAAACAGCAGAACTACGGATACTGCCAGGAACAAGACTACCTGCACTGCAATTGAGGCTCCCAGAAGTGATGCTATAAAAGCAATTAACGCACCTCCGGCAAACCAGATCGTCGTAAGTCCCAGAGTGGCCAGTTCTATGATCACCAGGACAATAAGGATGCCCAGCCAGCAAACAGACTCTAATTCCATTCCACATCCCTCGCTTTCTGTTATCTGTGTTATCTGATTACTGTTTAATCCATTCTACTATATTCTGAATTGAATTACAACATGAAAGCGATTTATATAAAACATAAATTTTTCTTAATCTGTCAAAAAGCCAAATTCTGCGGTTCCTCTGTCCCAGGTCCCTGTGATCTGATAAACATACCCTGCCTGCACACCTGTGATATAGTAGCCGCCGTCCTTCTCCTGTATCTCTACAGTCTCACCCTCCGGGATTGCAGCTCCGTTTACTTCGTCTTTTCTTTCACTGTCCGGCCACCTTACTGCTGTCACTGATTCCGGTTTTTCATCGAATGCAAGCTTCAGATCGGCAGGCTCCTGGAGCCTTATATCATTTATTTCTTTCCATTCCAGCACATGTGCAGAGTCAGCCACCACATGCTGTTCCTGCCCGTCCTCATCTGTATATGACCATGAATAGCCTCCTCTTGTTATTACCGCGGATACATTTGCCAGCTCAGTAGAATATTCCACATTCAAATACGGAGGCTGGGAAGGATCCGGTGCCTGATAGATGCCATCAACGATCTCCTGATACTTGTCAGCATCTGACGGCTTCCCCTCTTCTATGACTTTTATTTTAGTCACTCCGGGGTACTGTCCCGGATAAGACTCCAGCATAATGCCGTTTCCATAGATTTTTACTATATTTCCCTTTTGGAGGCCATCCTGCCCTATCTTCCTGCCGCCTGCATCGTATATCTCCTCAGGCATATGCACAGTAAACACTGTTCCTTTTTCTGTATCCACAAATATATATCCGCCTTCCCCGTATGGGACATACATGGCCCTGACTGCACCTTCTTCTTTAGAGTTTTTCTGCCAGACCATCAATGCTCCAAGCGCACATATGATCAAGATCAATATGGCAGCTATAATAATAACTGTTTTTTTCTTTTTATCCATCCCGTTCCTCCTTTTATGCCCCTGCATACAGCCGCAATGCAGAAGGCTTTCATTTATAACTGCTCACTGTCTTCACAGTCACACTAATTTCTATATTATTATAACACACGGCTTACTTTTAATACATGAAGGCCATATTAAAAAAAACCTAAAAATGTCAAAGGCCGCTGCTTACGCAACGGCCTCTGTTAGCACTTGCAATCACTTTCTCCTCTTAAGCCTGCAGGCTTTTATGAGAACCAGTGAGCTCCAATCTTTACACTGCCATATGCAGTATTAAAATAATACATTCCAGGTACCGGGTCCTCCCCTGATAGCGCTGCCTGGGCTGCCTCGTAGCAGTCACTCGGTACTCCGTTTGCCAGAGCGCTTGCCAATGAACCGCTGTATGCCGGTGTAAACTGGCCGCTCTGATAAATTACATCATGAATATTGTTCGGGAAACTGTCGCTGTATACACGGTGCATAACAACCGCACCTACTGCCACCTTGCCTTCACGGCTCTGGTTGCCTGCTTCACAGTAGATAATCGCTGCCAGAAGATCTACATCGCTGCCGCTAGCCTCTGTGCCTTCAGTCTGCGGCGCCTCTGTCTGAGGTGCTTCTGTCTCTTCTATGTAGTCTGTCTCAGGCGCTTCTGTATATTCTGTCTGCGGTGCCTCTGTATATGGAGCCTCTGTCTGGTCTATATACTCTGTCTCAGGCGCTTCTGTGTATTCTGTCTGCGGTGCCTCTGTGTACGGCGCTTCTGTCTGGTCTGTGTAGTCTGTCTCAGGCGCTTCTGTGTATGGCGCTTCTGTCTGCTCCGTATACTCTGTCTGCGGCGCCTCTGTGTATGGCGCTTCTGTCTGTTCTGTATAGTCGGTCTGTGGTGCTTCTGTCTGTGAGGACTGACCTGTGCTTGTCCCATCTGTGTAGCCGTTTCCTTCTGTCTGCCCTTCACCAGCGTTGGAATCTGTTGAACCATTCGTATCTGCCGGTACGTAAGCGCCTTCAAAAGCCCCCTGGCTTCCTGTCTCGCTGCCCGTTGAATACGGAACGGCCTTATCCAGAAGTAAAGTTTCTTCTACATCTTCAGCCGGAACATATGCCATAGTATCGGCATTCAGCTGTACGAAATACCAGTGTCCTTCCCGATTAAGGACCTGTAATTCTTCCCCCTCATTCACTGTCCTGACAATCTTTGATGCCGGATCAGCACTTTCAAATATATTGACATCATTCCAGGATGCTTCGACTCCCTGTTCTCCGTAGACTTCTGCAAGTTCCTTTGCATCATCCCCGAATGCCAGATAATCCGTCTTAACATACCCTTCGATATCTCCAGACTTTATGTAAGTCCATTCTTCCCCTTTGTCGATGACATCTGCCACTCCTGCTTTAGGCAGAACTCCGACAATCCTGCTTTCAGTTGAGGTATTGGACCTGATATTGATAGCCGTGTCCACATCCGCAACTGAACGATACGTCCACTTGTCCTCTGTAACGGCAGCCCCTGTACTAGTAGTATCGGTGCTTTCCTGTTGTTCTGTTTCTGATGTCTGCATTCCGACTCCAGCCCCTACTAAGGTTGACGGATATGCAAACGCCACAGCTGATGTAAACATGGAAAGTGCAAGTGCTGATACTGTACAGCCAATCACAGGTTTCATTTTACCCTTCATTTTTTACCTCCTGAATAATTGCAGATTTTAGGTAATTGCTTACCCTTTTACAATTATTACAAATTTGTTAAATTTGTTACGTTTGTATTGTATAACACTTCACCCAGTTTGTCAACCTTCTTTTAAGAACTTATTAAGAAATCGACCGCAAAACACGCGTTTTTCCTGGGTTTTCCATGTTTTTATCCTCCATTTTGACTAATTCCGCTGGCGGCGTGCCTCAAACATCAGGATTGTGGATGCCACAGCGGCGTTTAATGATTCCACCCTGCCGCACATGGGTATTAATATATATTTATCCGCCTTTTCCGCCATTTCTCTGCTCAGGCCATTCCCCTCATTTCCAATAAGGAAAGCCGTGCCTTCCGAGTAATATTCTTCTGTATAGGAAGATTTCCCTTTCAGGTGTGCAGCGTACACTCTCACACCTGCCTCCTTTATCTTATCTATATCCGCATATATATCTTCACTTCTGACACACGGCACCCTGTAGACAGAGCCCATGGTAGAACGTATAGTCTTTGGGTTATATATGTCCACAGTCTGGCTGCTCATGATGATGCCTGTCACTCCTGCCCCCTCAGCCGTTCTGATGATCGTTCCCAGATTTCCGGGATCCTGCAGATTTTCCAGTATCATAATAAGAGGCTTCTCTTCCTTTAAAATATCTTCTATCTTATCGTGCCTCTGCCTCACTATGCACATGATGCCCTGGGGCGTCTTTGTATCTGACACATAATCAAAAATACGGTCCTCCAGAACCTCTGCATCCTTCAGCCCTTTTATACTGCTGTTTTCAGGATTTTTCAGAAAACTTTCTGATATATATGTCCTGACGATCTTATCCTGAGGCGCTTCCTGGTACATCTTCAGGCCTTCTGCAATAAAAACATCCTGGTCTTTTCTGGCCTTTCCTTTCTTCTGCAGCTGAACCAGATTTTTTATCTGCTGATTTGCTGTGCTGGTTATCATTTTTTATCCTCCCCGCAAAAACGGCGCTGTCTACTGCCCAGCGCCGTCATTCTTCTAAGTTCAATTCTTAATTTTCTGCAGTTTGTCATTGTTCCCTACTGTAAGCAGGACCTGATTTGCCCTCATAGGCTCGTCAGGGTCCACGTTTGCATTGATGTTTTCGCCTTCCTTCAGCGCAATGACATTGACACCATATTTATTGCGGACATTCAGCTCACGCAGAGACTTGCCTACCCATTCGGAAGGCACCTGCATCTCCACCATACTGTATGTTGAGGAAAGTTCAAAGGTATCCATGAATTTTCCAAACACCATATTCCTGGCTACACGGGAACCCATCTCCTTTTCCGGAAATATGATATCGTCGGCCCCGACTTTTGCCAGTACAGTTGCATGGATCTTCGTATTCGCCTTTGCCAGCACATAGGGGATGCCTGCCTCTTTTGCCAGTATAGTTGCCATAACGCTGGCCTCCATATGGTCAGATACAGCCACCACAGCGCCGTCCATATTTCCCAGCCCAAGGCTTTTGAACACCTCAGGGTCTGTCACATTAGCTTTGACGGCATAGGTGACGTCATTTGCAATATCAGCCACCCTGTCTCCATCTATGTCTACGGCCAGCACGTCACAGCCGTTGGCATACAGGGAAGTCGCTACGCTGTAGCCGAATTTCCCCAGTCCGAATACAACAAAAGATTTTGCTGCCATTTCCTTTTTATCCTCCTATATGGAAAGTGCCCGGCTGACCTCAAACTGATATTCGGACACACTCTTGTGCATTGCAAGAGCCTCATCAATATCAAAATCGGTATATTCACCGTCTTTATACCCGACGACTCTGTCGCTCTTCCCGTCAGCAAGCAGATCTACTGCATATGCCCCCATCATGGAAGCATATACTCTGTCCTTACATGTGGGACTTCCGCCGCGCTGCATGTGGCCCAGGATGGTAGCCCTTGTCTCCACACCTGTGGCGGCTTCAATCCTTCTGGCCATACTTGTCGAATGGCCGATACCCTCTGCATTGATAATGATATGATGCTTTTTGCCTCTTTTTCTGTTGGAGATAATATTGTTGATCAGCTTCTGCTCATCATAATCGTATTTTTCCGGGAGGAGGATATCCTCCGCGCCATTTGCAATTCCGCACCAGAGTGCGATATATCCGGCATTTCTGCCCATAACCTCGATGATGCTGCATCTCTCGTGAGATGTGGAGGTATCACGCACCTTATCGATCGCCTGCATGGCAGTATTGACAGCAGTATCAAATCCGATCGTATATTCTGTACATGCAATATCAAGGTCGATGGTTCCCGGAACACCTATCGTATTGATCCCCAGCGCTGCCAGCTTCTGTGCCCCGGCAAAGGAACCGTCGCCGCCGATGACTACAAGCCCGTCAATGCCGTGCTTCCTGCAGACTTCAGCTCCTCGCTGCTGTCCTTCGGCTGTACGGAATTCTGAACAGCGGGCTGTGTAGAGAATAGTGCCTCCTCTTGAAATTGTATCAGATACGTCCCTTGCACTTAAGTCAACTATTTCTTCATTTAATAATCCATTATAACCTTTATATATACCTTTTACGTTCAGCCCTTTGGAAATACTTCTTCTTACCACCGCACGAATGGCAGCATTCATACCAGGCGCGTCTCCGCCGCTTGTTAACACTCCAATCGTCTTGATTTCTTTTGCCATGACTTTAACCTCCATCTCAAAATAGGGTGATTCGTTACTGTTTCTATTGTTAAACCATTATCATTGTCTTACTCATTCTAATTCATTTTTTTCATATTTTCAATACACTTTTCTACAAGTTTTACGTTCTTCTCACCAAATCGTTCGGAGATTTCACTAAAAAGAGGTTCCCCTGCATCCACACACCAATTCTGTGACAGACGCTTGATGGCCTTTGGCGACTTTACATAGATAACTACCGTGTCCTTGCCCTCAGACCTGCGCAGGATCTGATACATGGACTCTTCCTGCCTGAGGTACTCCTCCATATTTTCAAACTGGATCCAGATTTCTCTGGGCAGATCCTCAAATGCCCATATTTTTTCGCAGATCAGCTTGCTGGCTTTGTCATCCTCAGAAGATACACGGCCCCGTATAAATACCTTGGCATCCTCCTCCATCAGCTCCTTGTTGCCCTCATAATCTCTTGGAAACACCACGACCTCCACAGTTCCCAGAAGATCCTCTAAGGTCAGAAAAGCCATGGTCTTATTTGTCTTTGTGTGCTTAATAGTCTTTTCGGTGATCATTCCGCCGATGATGACCTTCTGCCCATCCAGCACCTTTGTTCCTCCTGTTTCCTCATCAAACTGGAAATCCAGAGTAGTATTGGATATATTTTTTCTCCACTTCTCCTCATACTTTTCCAGAGGATGGCCGCTTATATAGACTCCCAGGACTTCCTTCTCAAAGGCCAGAAGCTGTTCTTTCTCATATTCTCCCACATCGGGCAGCCTGATTTCAAAATCTTTTTTCTCTTCCTCGCCCACCAGGTCAAAAAGGCTCATCTGGCCTGCCATGGAATACTTTTTCGTCTGATTGACATTGTCCAGAATGCTCACATAGATCATCATGAACTGTTTCCTGGTACCGCCAAGGCTGTCCAGTGCACCGGCCTTTATAAAGTTTTCAATTGTCCTTTTATTGACTTCCTTTCCCGTGAGGCGTTCAATAAAATCCGACAGGCTCCTGTATTTTCCTCCTGCGCTGCGCTCTTTCACGATAGCGTCAATGACCGGCCTGCCAATACTCTTGATCGCCGAGAGCCCGTAGCGGATAGAATCCCCGTCTACGGAAAAAGCGCTCTCCCCCACATTGATATCCGGGGGCAGTATGGCTATACCCATCTGGCGGCAGGTCAGGATATATTCTGCTACCTTGGACGGGTTATCAATGACAGATGTCATCAGGGCAGCCATGAATTCCAGCGGATAGTAATACTTGAGGTATGCTGTCTGATAGGATACCACTGCATATGCCGCTGCATGTGACTTGTTAAATGCATACTTGGCAAAATCTATCATGTCATCATAGATTTTATTTGCGACTTTTTCATCGATCCCGTTGTTAATACATCCGGGCACGCCTTCTTCTTCATTTCCGTATACGAAGTTCTGCCGCTCCTTTTCCATGACAGAGGCTTTTTTCTTTGACATGGCGCGGCGGACCAGGTCGCTCCTGCCCAGTGTATACCCCGCCAGATTACGCACGATCTGCATAACCTGCTCCTGGTACACGATACAGCCGTATGTCGGCTCCAGTATCTCTTCCAGCTGGGGGCAGTCATATGTGATATTATCCGGGTTGTTTTTGCCTCTTACATACTGTGGTATAAAGTCCATGGGACCCGGCCGGTAAAGGGATATTCCCGCTATGATATCCTCCAGGCTCTGAGGCTTTAATTCCTTCATGAAGTTCTTCATCCCGCCGCTTTCCAGCTGGAATATTCCCTCAGTTTTTCCTGTACCGATGGATAAAAGAACGTCCTTATCATTATAATCAATATGGTCTATATCTATTTTCTTTCCTGTAGACTTCTCTGCCAGACGCACTGCATCCTGGATCACGGTCAGGGTGCGAAGCCCCAGGAAATCCATTTTCAGCAGTCCCAGCTCTTCCAGCGTCGTCATTGTAAACTGGGTCGTGATAGATCCGTCACTCGCCCTGGAAAGCGGCACGTACTCATCCACAGACTTCTGGCTGATAACAACACCGGCTGCATGCATGGACGTATGGCGCGGAAGGCCCTCAAGACGCTTGGACATGTCTATAAGCTGCTTTACCTGCTCATCCTCCTTATAGGCACGGCGCAGGTCTGAACTCATGTCCAGCGCTTTATCGATGGTAATATTCAGCTCATTGGGGATCATTTTGGCTATTGTATCACAGAGCGCATACGGCAGATCCATAACCCTGCCCACATCCCTGATGACACCTCTGGCCGCCATTGTACCGAAAGTGACGATCTGTACCACCCTGTCCTTACCGTACTTGCGCACCACATAGTCAATGACCTCCTGGCGTCTCTCAAAACAGAAATCTATATCAATATCAGGCATAGATACTCTCTCAGGATTTAAGAAACGCTCAAAGAGCAGATTGTACTTGATCGGATCCAGCTTTGTAATTCCCAGTGTATAGGAAACAATGCTGCCGGCCGCTGATCCTCGTCCCGGCCCCACCATAATGCCATGGTCTCTGGCATATTTTATGAAATCCCAAACAATGAGGAAATAATCCACATAGCCCATTGTCTTAATTGTATCCAGCTCATAATTCAGTCTGTCCTTCAACTCCTGAGTCACCGGGCTGTATCTCTCCTCCAGGCCTTCAAAACAAAGCTTATTAAGGTATTCCCAGGAAGTATACTCTTTAGGGACATCATATTTAGGCAGTTTTGTCACGCCGAATTCTATATCCACATGACAGCGCATGGCTATCTTGTGTGTATTCTCCAGCGCCTCAGCCGCATATGGAAAAAGAGCGGCCATTTCTTCAGGAGACTTTACATAATACTGGCCGCCCTCATAACGCATCCTGTCCTCATCAGCCAGCTTCTTCCCTGTCTGTATACAGAGCAGGATATCGTGGGGCGCCACGTCCTCCTTATAAGTGTAGTGGACATCATTTGTAGCCACAAGTCCGATGCCTGTCTCTTTGCTCATCCTGAGCAGCTGGGGATTGACCATTTTCTGGTCCGGTATTCCGTGATCCTGCAGCTCCAGAAAGAAGTTATTCTCCCCGAAGATGTCCCTGTACTTCAGGGCAGACTTCACTGCCTCCTCGTACATCCCTCTGACAAGATACCTCTGTACTTCTCCCGCCAGGCAGGCGCTCAGGGCTATGATCCCCTCATGGTACTCTCTTAAAACCTCTATATCTACCCTGGGCTTATAATAGAAGCCCTCCACAAATCCTTTTGATACTATTTTCATCAGGTTGGCATAACCCTGATTATTCTCAGCTAAAAGCACCAGATGATAATACCTGTCATCCCCTGCCCCCTGCTCCTTATCGAACCGGGAACCCGGGGCCACATAGACTTCACACCCCAGAACAGGGTTGATCCCCGCCTCCCTGGCGGCCCTGTAGAAATCGATCACCCCGAACATGACTCCGTGGTCCGTAATGGCAGCGCTGTCCATCCCAAGTTCTTTAACCTTTGCCACATATTCTTTTATTTTATTTGAACCGTCCAGAAGGCTGTATTCCGTATGGACGTGCAGATGTGTAAAGTTCACTTAATCTTCTGTCCTCCTTTTCAAACACGCTCTAAGCCCGACATATGTTAAAAATAGAGCTCTCTTGAAGCCATATAGATAAATCCCAGGACTGCACCGGCAATAAACGGGACAGACAAAAATGTGCGTCCTCCCTCCGCTGTATCTTTATCCTGCATGATCTGTCTCATATGATCTGTTCTCCTGCAGTGTTTCATTATCCAGACAAGCACACCGAAAGCCAGGCAGCCTGACACTGCTGCAACAACTGTATAACCCCTGAGGGTATTAAAAAGCTCCGTCTGTGTATAGACATCAGTAACAGTTGTCACCGGCTGTCCCATGGCTGCCTGCATGTCCTGCAGCGCCTCGATCAGCGGCGGCAAAATCTTATTTGCAACAACGCTCCACCCATTTATAATAAAATGAGACAAAATCGTTGCATATATGCTGCCTGTTGCCTCCATAAGCGCACAAAAAACCACTCCCAGGAGCAAGGCATAAGAAAACTGGTTGAAATTCAGATGGGAAATTCCAAATGCTATACCACAGGCGAGCGCCGCCTGCAGGAATCCTCTGCCCCGGAAAGTTCTGTAATAGATCCCTCTGTAAACCAGTTCCTCAAAAACCGCCGGAATTACCGCCATGGACAGAAGTCCCAGCCACAGAGGCATATCAGTGAGCACACCAACAGTGTCATTCACATAGTTTTTAGCAAATATCATCGAGAACATATTCAGCCATGACACAACCGGCATGAGAAGCGCAGTAAAGAGCACTACCATTAATGCTGTCGACAGATTAAGCCTGTTGTGGGGAATCCATTCTTTCACCTTCACTTTTGTTAACACAATGTAGATCAGCGGCGGCAGTGCAAAAACCACTTCACTGAATATGGTATTCTCCAGCATATTCATTTCCGGCAGATACGGTGAGATCCCAAAGATCACTGCCATAACCCAGAGAACTTCCACGAGAAACAGCCATCCGCCGGCTTTTGTCCTATTCTTCACCATCCTCTTTATCCAATCCTCCAATTTTTCTGGCCAGCACATTTACCCACTGCCTGTCATTGCCCGGGCGTACATCGTCACTCAGCCATATATCTATGATCTCAAGTCCTCCATGCTTCTTCAGCATGGAATGGAGTTCTTCCGGTGTATACTTATTAAAAGTCCGTCCGTGTGCCTCCTCCGTGCCTTCCCCTTCAGGATACGACATATAGAGCACACCGTCAGGGCAGAGAGCCTTTTCAACCTTATCCATGATAATATCTATCTCTGATTTTGATACATGCGTAAGAGAGGCGCATGCCCAGATGCCGTCAAAGACCTCTTCAAAGTCCATCTCACTGAATGTGAGGTTCAGGACTTCTTTATCAGTATAGATGCCTGCCAGCTCACACATCTGGGCTGAGCCGTCCATAGGCGTCACATAACAGCCCGCCTCCTCCAGCCAGACAGTATCCCTCCCGGATCCACAGCCCAGATCCAGAACCTCTGCATTTTCAGGCAAAAGTTCAAAGAAACGCTCCAGCTGTTTCGACATATCCAGATCTACAGTAGCTTCATAATAATCATTGCTGTGCTTATCGTAATAATCAATAGAATCCAAAATTCTTCTCCTTTATTTTCCCGGGCAGCACTCCAAAGTCAATCCCGCCTGACCTTGGGGGCTGCCGCAAGGGTTAAATGCTTAAGATATAATAGCTGCCAATGGAGCTATTATATCAAATGTCCACACGAATAACAAGAATGGAAGTAGTCCTGACTGCAGCTTTTTAATTTCATAGGAGACGAAGTTTCCAATGAAATTAAAAAGCTGCGGAGGCATTTACCAAATGCCTGACCGCAGCCCTGTGTGCCTGCAACATCGCCTGATCTTCCTGATATGGCTTTTTAGCCATTGATCATGAAATTAACCAGCCTGTCAATGTCTTCCTTTTCATATGCTATGATTTCCAGCTCCGGTATCTCTCCGTTTGAGAAAATGTTTGCCATTGATACATACTGGGAGAGCTTTGACTTCAGGTTGAGCCTGTCGCCCTCTCCTGTAACAAGTTCAACTTTTCCTGCACATTCATCTACGATCTTAAAAAATTTGTCAATATCTGTAATATTCTGTACCTTCATTCCCAATAACTCCTTTCCTGCCCCATTGTCCCGGGTTCTCAAAACCCGGATCTGTTATTTGAATAGTTGCCACATTATTACTATAAACCACCTGTATGGCAAACGCAACGGATTTTTATGAAATCCAGCTATTTTGTAGCAATTGCCTCAATCTCGATCAGGACATCTTTGGGAAGTCTGGCAACTTCCACACAAGAACGTGACGGATAAGGTTCTGTAAAGAATTTTGCATAAATTTCATTGATTTTTCCAAAGTCATCCATATTTTTTATAAATACTGTAGTCTTCACCACATTCTCCACAGATGTGCCTGCAGCCTTCAGAAGCTCCGCCAGATTGCCGATAGCCTGCTCTGCCTGAGCTGCTGCCCCCTCAGGGATCTCCCCTGTTGACGGCACTACAGGAATAACACCTGATGTATATACCATCCCGTTGACTTCAATTGCCTGTGAATATGGTCCGATCGCTGCCGGAGCCTTGTCTGTGCTTATGACTGTTTTCATGATGATTCCTCCTGTAAATTATAAAATTCATTTAACTTTCTTTATCCTGTTCTCTGTTATCTCGATCCTGCCATTCTTCAGCAGACGTCCCACTGCTCTCTTGAAGGCGGCCTTGCTCAGCCCAAATTCCCTCATTATGACATCCGGCGATACCTTGTCATTAAACGGCAGGACTCCCTCAAATTCTTCTATGACCTTCATGACATTTTCAGCGTCCTCGTCTATCTGGATATAGGCTTTCTCCCTGACAGTAAGATCCAGCTTTCCATCTTCCTTAACCCCTGTCACCCTGGCTTCTACCACATCTCCGGAGTGAAGCTCCGGCGGCATCACCTTTTTAGGTATGAGACCGGAATATTTGTTATCAACTGCCACAAATGCCCCAAACTCTTCACTTATAAGATACACAACACCTGTGACCTTGTCCTCCTTTTTATAGGGGGAATCTTTCTGGAGGTATTCATAGACATTCATTGTGGCGCACAGACGGCTGCTCTTGTCAATATAGACAGCCGCGAGGCATTTCTCCCCCTGGCGGACCCTTCTTGTCTGCTCCTTAAACGGCAGAAGGAGATCTTTTTCCAGACCCCAGTCCAGAAATGCACCGATATTTCCTACTTCCTTGACAGTGAGCACAGCTGCATCTCCAAGCTTCACAAGAGGTTCTCTTACAGTCGCTATAAGCCTGTCCTTTGAATCCTTATATAGGAACACCTCCAGCTCATCCCCGGCCGCTGCTCCTTCCGGCACTTCCTTGGCAGGCAGCAGCACCCGCTCCTGGGCATCAGCTGCTTCCCCCAGATAGACGCCAAAGTTTACACTTTTTACAATTTTTAGTTTTTGTCTTTTTCCTAATTCCAGCATATTATCTCCTATTCAAAACGAACAACTGCATACGGCCTTCCAGACTCATCACTCAAGGCCACACTGACTGACTTTTCTTCCTCGTAAACCCATGGGACTATTGTATCATGCAGAAGGGCTGCTTTACAATACTGCACCCTTATTTGTTTCACAAAAAAACCTTCTGGAAGGAATTCCTGTGCCATCAGCACATATTGTCCGTTGTTTACATGCATATTTGTATCCAGATGATGCTTCTGTACCTGGATCTGTTCAGCTCTCCGGCCTTCCTGAGGCAGGCTGATCTTTCTGGGAGCCTTTTTCATAGGAAGCTCCTCCTCCAGCTGATATCCCCTGATTTCCTCCTCAGATACCTTAACAGGACGCCCTGTAAGGATATCCACGTATATCCAGAGTGAATTCGCATAAACGAGCAGTTCCTGATTCTCATTCATAAGCGTAAAATTCCTGTCACCATAGAAGCCGCTGAACCCATAGGGCCATGTCTGTACCCTGATATTCTCACCAAATACGGGGAGCCTGTTTATCTCTATCTGCCACGCTGAGAGCATCCAGGCTCTTGAAGCCTCCTTCAGATGTTCTATCCCAAGCCCTATGGCCTCGGAATGGAACGTTGTCACATCCTGAAAATAATTAATGACAGATACAAGGCTCATCTCCTGCTTTTCATCTACCTCACTGTAACGCACCCTGCTGTCAAACTGATATACCATTTTATAACCTCCCAAAATTTCCTGTCATAACAAAAGCGCCTCTCACTCATCCCTGTGAGACAAAAAGAAAGCGTTGCATAATGCAACGCCCCTGTGCAGCTGGGCTACAAGGATTCGAACCTTGAAATGACGGAGTCAGAGTCCGTTGCCTTACCATTTGGCGATAGCCCAAAAGTATTGAAACTGAAAGGATCATACTGTTGAATCCTCACTGATCTTCAACATTCTACCATATGATTCCCAAAAATTCAATACTTATCCCAAAATTTGCATAAAAATTGTTATTTTTTATATTTTACTGCCCGGACTTGCCGGAAATCTTATTTTCATCAGAAAACCTGATCATGAAGCTGACTCCGGGCGTGCGGTTAACAACGCTGACAGATGCGCCGTAATAGTTGAAGATCTTCCTTGATATGGAAAGGCCCAGCCCAAAATTTCCAGTTTTATCTTTATACATATTTGCAAAAATTCTGTCCAGTTTTTCCTGCGGAATAGAAGGTCCATCGTTGTAGATCTCCAGACTCCCTTCCCTGAGCTTTACACTGATCCTGGTGTCTGCATACCGAATGGCATTATCCAGTATATTTTCAATAGCCACTGTTAGTTTGTCAGCATCACACCTGATAAAAAATGGAACAGTCTCCGTGTCCCAGTCCAGATCCGGATTGACCACTTTTATTCGTGATACAGTCTGTGAGACCAGCAGGCCCAAATCTATTTCTTCTGATTTATCTGAATATTCCAGAGAATAGCCAAGGGTGTTAAAATAGAGAAGCTGGTTTATTTTTCTGGCCAGCCTTGCAGATTCATCTTTTATAACTTGCGCTGTATTTTTTAATGAGCCAATATAAACACCGTCCAGTATGGCCTCAGCATGGCTCATTATTACCATGACCGGTGTTTTAAGATCGTGGGATATGCTTTGGAGAAAAACTTTTTCTTCCTGATCCGCCCTTCTTAAATCCTCCTGCATTTTATTCATGGCACAGGCCAGCCTCCCTGTCTCATCTTCCCTGTGTACATCAACAGGAGGGCCAAACTCCCTGGCTGCGATACTGGAAGTAAAATCTTCCAGCTCCTTTAAGGGACGTGCTATATTTTTGGCAATGATCTTAGACGCAAAAAAACCCGCAAAGATAAAAAGGCAGGAGACAAAAAGCACGATATAAAGGATAGTGAATTCAAAATCCAGCGGAGCAGATGAGATCAGATATCCCTGGGGAACAGAACTTATAACAATAAGATATGTCCTGCCCTGAATACTAGTTTTAAATAATTTACCATTCATTTCCCCCTGTACAACCCCCTGCGCAAATTTGACAAACTCTTCCCGCAGCGGCCCCGTGTCCATTTCATACTTAGTCCCATATTCAGGGGAATTAGATTCTTGTTTTTCCGGACCCAGCCATATGAAATGATCACTCTCTTTTAAAAACTCTGATTTTTCAAAAATCTGCTGTTCCTGAGGCTCCCCATTCTTCATAATATTATGCAGATACATCAGGTTTCTGCCTTCAGTCTTTTCATGAACTTTCTGAAAGACCACAAGATAAATCAGGCTGATGCATAAGATCAGGCCGAGGATCAGAGCTGTGAGTATCAGCCATATCCTGGCAGCCAGTGATTTTGTCTTGATCATCTCTCTTCTCATGGCTGCACCGCCAGTCTGTATCCGTATCCATAATGTGTCTCCAGAAGAAGGGCGTCCATTTTTTTCCGAAGCCGCCGTATGGTATCATCCACAACCCGGTCAGAGCCATAATAGTCTGTCCCCCATACCCCGTCTAAGATCTGATCCCTGGTGAGCACTAAATTTTTATTGGAAACAAAATATATTAAAAGTTCAAATTCATTATTAGTGAGAACTACCTGTTCTCCGTTCAGAAAAACTGTTCTCTGGTTCCTGCTTATCTTATAGCCGTTAATAATAATACTGTCATCATCAGGAGCATCATTGGCGCCATAAACATGCTGCATCAGCTTGTTTACACGCAGCACCAGCTCTCTTGGCAAAAATGGTTTTGGAAGATAATCGTCAGAGCCCAGTTCCAGACCCACAACCCGGTCCATCTCCTCATTCCTGGCTGACATAAATATAACAGGAATATCCCAGGATATAAGCCTGATCTGTTTCAGAATATCATATCCGCTGATATCAGGCAGCATAATGTCCAATACCCACATATCCGGCATCTGTTCTGTATACTTAAGTGCCTCCATTCCTGATTGGAATGTTGTCACTTCATATCCCTCTTTTTCAAGATAAAGCTGCAGAATCCGGCTTAAATGTATTTCGTCCTCTACAAGATATATCCTTCTGTTCATAAGTCCTCCGGCTGTACATGTTTAGTAAGAACCCCAAAAAGCCGGGGAACCTTCCCGGTTCCCGGCTTCTTGACACCCACTGTGATTTACTGCACTACATCTTTCACTGTATCCATCACAGATACTCCCTCACCAAGTGTCTTGTCATAGCTTTCTTTCACATGATCCGCTGCGGCAGTATCTGTTTTAGAGGCTCCCGGGCCAAGCGTACTCACGGCTGTCTCCTGTGGCTGGCTGGGTTTAGCAGCAAATGCGGTCAAGGATGTGCTTCCAATAATAGCTGCGGCAATTGCAAATCTCATTAATTTGTTTTTCATATGCTTACTTCCTTTCTTGTGCTGTTTTGTTTGCTGTTTACATCCTTATTATAGAAACAAAATACGGCAGAAATTTCTTCAAATTATGTGAAGATTATGTTATTTATTTGTCCGGTTATTTACGCGGTATTTTAATACAGGAATTTTCAATACACAAATAAAACCAGTAAGTACAAGTTTTCTCGTAATTACTGGTTTTTAACTGGGCTACAAGGATTCGAACCTTGAAATGACGGAGTCAGAGTCCGTTGCCTTACCATTTGGCGATAGCCCATCATTTTAATGTTGTCTCGTTGCCGTTTCAACGTTTTGTATTATATATCATCCCTCTGATAAAAGTCAAGCCCTTTTAAGAAATTTTTTTAATTTTTTATTCAATTTGATTTAACAGCTCACCTGTGAGCCGTTAAATCACTAAGTCCCCTCTGCTTCCGGATACCGGAAAATTAAAATTAATGGCACAATCCTCCAAAAAGTAGTATAATGTTACTATTCCTTGCCCCGCTAAATGTGCGGTTCCGGGGACAGCAGCAATATAATCATTTCAATATTATTATAGAAGATTTGAGGAATCCTATGACAGAATTACTTGTAAAATTTTTTGTTAAAAATAAAGATGACATTGAAAATATCAGAGTCAGGACATCTTACGGCACTCTGGCCGGAGCAGTGGGGATCTGCTGCAATACTCTGCTGTTTGGAGTAAAGCTGGCGGCAGGCATGGCATTGCACAGCGTTGCCGTTATGGCAGACGCTTTTAACAACCTGTCAGACGCCGCATCTTCAATTATAGGACTCGTGGGTACAAGAATGGCAGGCAAGCCAGCTGATGCGGACCATCCCTTCGGACACGGGCGTATAGAGTATATCAGCGCCCTGATCGTTGCCTTTCTTGTCCTTCAGGTGGGACTTACCTTTTTCAAGGACTCTCTGGACAAGATATTCCACCCTGAAGAGCTGACTTTCAGCACTGTATCCCTGATCATCCTGCTGCTCTCTGTAGCCGTAAAGCTGTGGATGGGATACTTTAACAGAAAGCTGGGACAGCGCATCAATTCCCAGGTGATGCTTGCCACCGCCGCCGATTCTCTCGGAGATGTAGTGACAACTTCTGCAACTATCTGCTCCATACTGATCTTTCACTTCCTGGATCTGAATATTGACGGCTTTGTAGGTGTCATCGTGGCCTGCATAGTCCTCTGGGCCGGTATCGGCATCGCCAGGGACACATTAAAACCGCTGATCGGCGAACCTGCGGATCCTAAGCTTTTTCAGGAAATCACCTCACTGGTGGAATCATATGAAGGCATAGTGGGGTCACATGACCTTATTATCCATAATTACGGGCCCGGACGCAGCATGGCCTCTATCCATGCAGAAGTTCCAAACAATGTGGATGTGGAGACATCACATGAGATCATCGACAGGGCAGAGCGGGAAGTCAGCAAAAAACTGAATATCTTCCTTGTCATACACATGGATCCTGTTGAAACAGAAAACAGCCATATCACAGCGCTCAAAGCAGCAGTTGCAAAAACCGCAGCTCAGGTGGACTCACGTCTCAGTATCCATGATTTCCGTTTTGTTGACGGCAGAGAGCAGATCAACCTGATATTTGACATGGTAGTGCCTATTGAATACAGCAGCAGCAAAACTGAGGAACTGAAAAACCAGGTCATTTCCGCCATTAAGGGGTTGGACAAACGCTATCAATGTGTTATAACAATAGATAAAAGTTTTATCGCTGAAAATGAGTAGCAAAATACTAAAATAATGAATTCATATAAATCCATATAAATTTATATAAAGGAGTACGAATATGAGCACAATGAATTTAACGCTGTTAACAGATTTCTACGAACTGACTATGATGCAGGGGTATTTCAAAAACCATACTACAGAAGTCGTGATCTTTGATGCATTTTACCGCAGAAATCCCTGTGACGGCGGCTATGCCATAGCTGCCGGGCTGGATCAGGTGATCGACTACATAGAAAACCTGAGCTTCAGCCCTGATGATATCAGTTATCTGAGATCTTTAAATACTTTTGATGAAGATTTTCTGGATTACCTGAGTACCTTTAAGTTCACAGGTGATATCTATGCCATACCTGAGGGTACTGTTGTCTTTCCAAGAGAGCCTCTCCTGAAAGTTGTGGCGCCTATTATGGAAGCACAGCTGGTAGAGACTGCTCTTTTGACTATCATCAACCATCAGAGCCTGATCGCCACTAAGGCCGCCCGTGTAGTCTACGCCGCCAAGGGTGACGGCATTATGGAATTCGGCCTGCGCAGGGCACAGGGTCCTGATGCCGGCGTCTATGGGGCCAGGGCTGCCATGATCGGCGGCTGTGTGGGAACCTCCAATGTGCTGGCGGGACAGCTCTTTGACGTGCCGGTAAAGGGCACACATGCCCACAGCTGGATCATGAGTTTTCTGGATGAATATACTGCATTCAAAAAATATGCAGACCTGTACCCGGATGCCTGCTGCCTGCTGGTAGACACATACGACACTATCAAATCAGGTGTTCCCAATGCCATCAGAGTATTTACCGAGATGAGAGAAGCAGGCATACCTCTTAAAAATTACGGGATCCGCCTGGACAGCGGCGACCTGGCTTACATGTCCAAAAAGGCGCGCAAGATGTTGGATGATGCCGGATTTGAAGATGCCTTTATTTCCGCCTCCAGCGATCTGGATGAATACCTCATCGAGAGTCTGAAAAGCCAGGGCGCGAAAATCACCTCCTGGGGTGTTGGAACCAACCTGATCACCTCAAAAGACTGCCCTGCATTCGGCGGAGTCTATAAACTGGCCGCCATCCAGGACGAGGAGACAGGTGAATTTATCCCCAAGATCAAGCTCTCAGAGAACACTGAAAAAATAACTAATCCTGGAAACAAGACGATATTCAGGATCTACGACAAAGAGACAGGAAAAATCCGTGCAGACCTGATCGCCCTTGTGGGGGAAGTATTTGATGACAAAAAGGATATGATTATCTTCGACCCGCTTGAGACATGGAAGAAAACGAAGATCCACGGCGGCACCTACGTGCTGAAGGAACTGCTCATTCCGGTTTTCCAGAAAGGCAAATGTGTCTACAGTTCACCCAGTGTTATGGACATCCAGGCATTCTGCCGCCGGGAAATGGACACCATCTGGGACGAAACAAAACGTTTTGTAAATCCTCATGATGTATATGTGGACCTTTCAGACAAGCTCTATAAAATCAAGGCAGATCTTCTGGAAAAGATGAGCATGGACGCATTAAAATAGATTTCCGGAAATAGTTGACATAAAACAGGCTCTCCTCTCATAAACATTTATATGCAGGATCATAATTGACTGTAATTATGATCCTGCATTGCTTTAGAGTGTTTTAAGAATTTATGAAAGGAGATTGCAGCTGTTCAGCATGTCTGAGGTACTGAACAGTTACAGTAAATTTATTATGCCTCTTGTTTTCTCATATGATATGCTGGTAAACCGAAACCGGCGGCTTTCAGAAGATTTTAAGCCCGAAAGCCTAATTTTGCCGCAGATCCCATTTGACAGCTCCGCTGCCCCGGATGATCCCAAACGTATGCTGGAGTCTGAAGCTGCCCATGCCGCAGAATCACTCTTTATACAAAGCCGCCATGACGGCCTTCATCTCTATGGAGTTTCCGGCTACCGCACCTATTCCCGGCAGAACGAATTATTCAGCCGTAATCCTGAAACCATCTATGTAGCGCCTCCCGGAGGAAGTGAGCACCAGACAGGGCTGGCCCTGGATGTCTCCTGCCCAGCCCTGAGCCTGGATCTGACAGAAGAATTTGCCCTCACACTGGAAGGGCGGTGGCTCACTAAAAATGCCCCGCTGTTTGGCTTCATACTGCGCTATCCTAAAGGAAAAGAAAATATCACAGGATATGCATATGAACCCTGGCATATCAGGTATGTTACCAGGTCCCTGGCTCTCTATCTGACCCTCACAGGACTGACCCTGGAGGAATATCACAGCCTCCGC
Organism: Murimonas intestini; assembly: GCA_003148945.1. Lineage (GTDB taxonomy): Bacteria > Bacillota > Clostridia > Lachnospirales > Lachnospiraceae > Murimonas > Murimonas intestini. Next base: position 39,724 of record QGGY01000013.1, read on the forward strand.
CTGCCGGATGAAGACAGTGAGGATTATGGATGCGCTGCCTCTTCTGAGCCCTTTTGAGGGCAGTAAAAAGCGCGCACCATCCCTCAATGATACGCGTTTTAACAACTTACTGCTCCATCTGCCGTCCCAGAAAGCTGGCAGCGCACTTTGCAAGCAGGATTTCCGGCTCTCCCATCTTTGTCCGGCTTTCTTTCCCCATCACTATAACAGCTCCGATAGCGTCTCCCTCACAGATGATGGGGCAGATGACCTGGGGGAGGCTCTCGCTCCCTTCTTCATTCGTTACCTTCACATAATTTCCGTCATCTTTATTCGAAACCACATTCTCCCGCTCATTAATAGCCAGCTCAAGCTGCTTGCTGATCTCCTTGCCCATATAATCTTTTTTCATCCCGCCTGCTGCCGCAATAACCTGATCCCGGTCGGCGATACAGACAATATGTCCTGTAACCTGTGCCAGGGATTCGGCATATTCCTTTGCAAAGGCCCCCAGCTCTCCTATGGGGGAATACTTTTTTAATATGATCTCACCTTCCCTGTCAGTAAATATCTCCAGCGGAGCACCTTCTTTTATGCGCAGTGTCCTGCGGATCTCTTTTGGTATCACGACACGGCCGAGGTCGTCAATTCGTCTCACTATTCCTGTAGCCTTCATAAAATCAAATTCCTCCATTTTACTTTTCATAATCTGTACTTCTGTACCTGAGACTATTATTTGTAAAAAGGAGGAAATTATACCAAATAAAAACTGATTTTAATCCGGAGTCAGTGTTTCTTTATTTATTCTGATAATGCTGCATTCGCTTCTATACACCTGCGCCCATCTGCAAGGATCTAAATTATGGAATGCACGCAGGTGTATAATATTACCTTGTATATTAGTTCCGCCGCCTTCTGATCAGTAAGAATGCGGCAAAGAGTAATACCGCCAGGCTTAATATTCCAATATAAAAAGCAATAGGTGTGGAATCACCTGTTTTCACAGGATTTGATACAGCATTTTTTGTATCAGGCTGAGTATCCGTCACCTGCTTTTTTGTTTCATCCTGGTTTTTTTTCACTTCACTTTCAGTCTGCTTTGTTTCACTTTCAGTCTGAGTTATTTCGCTTTCTGACTGTTTAATTTCACTTTCATTCTGATCTGTTTCTGTCTCAGGCTGATCTGTGTCAGTTTCTCTCTCTGTTACTTTTTCCGTCTCTGTTTCCGATTCTGTCTCTGTTTCTGGTTCCGTCTTTGTTTCCGGTTCTGTTTCCGGTTCCATCGTCTCTGATTCAACGGGCAGAGAGTCTGTTGATACCTCCAGGGCGCCGCTGTATGGGCTGGCATATGCAGTATTTGTCTCTTTTATTCTTGTAATAACAGTATATTTTTTGCTGCTGTCCAGTTTTTCAAATTTTCCTGAATCCTGCCATGTCTTTCCGCCGTCAATAGAATATTCCTGACCGTCCACGGATTTTACTGTTACGGAATCTGCTGTGGCCTCCAGAAGTTCCGGCGTCTGAGGAGCCGTTACCTTTGATTTATCAGTGGCGGCCTTCACCGGGGAGCTGCTCAGGCTGCATCCGCTGGTGGCTGTTTCAGACACCCTGGTCACAATTTCGTAATCGGAAGCAGGACTAAGTCCGGAAAATACACCGCTCTGCTGCCATGTTGCACCATTATCAGCAGAATATTCCTGGCCAGGGACTTCTTTTACAATTATGGTGGTGTCTGTAACGCTGATAAGCTCCGGCGCATCTGGCGTTGGTGCAGGAATTTTTTCCAAAGCATCGATGGCGCTGCGAAGATCACCTGCCAGCGCATCTACTTCATTTTGGCGCCGGATATCCCAGTTATCATCAATTGGCTCCTGTGCAGCTTTCAGGGCATCATTTAATTTATTGACCTGCTCTGGCTTATAAATGCTTAAATCGGCCGGAATTCTTTGTTTTTGCGCATTGATCTCATCTAAAACAGCCGGCCGGTACTTCATCCTGTATACTGCATCACTGAGCCTTTGGACATAGTCATCAACAAAACTCTGACTGCCTTTTAATAGTTTCCTGATGTTTGCTTCTGTGGTAAGCAGGTTACTTATCTCAAGCATAGAGGAATACTCCAGCATTGTCAGATCTGCCGGTATCTTCTTTCTTACAATATTCAGCGCATCAAAATCGGCGGGAATCGGCGTTAAGTCCGCCCTGACTGTAATGTTTGCTCCAATATTAAAAACAAGCTCACTCCCGATTTGAGAGTATAACTCCTGCCCGTCCAGATCATTAACTGCAAATACCCTGTCCACAGAATAACTGCCAGACTGTACGGGAGTAATTTTGACAGTTATTCCTGCATTTTCCTTATAGTTTGTCATATATCCATTTGTTATGACCTCATTGCGGTCAGACGGAGTAACTTCAATATTCAAAATGAACTTATATATATCATCCAGACGGACCATGTAGTAAGAGCTCTGCTCTAACACTATATTCTCAAGAATCAGGTCATAGTTGTTCATCGTAAATGTATATTCATACAGATACCCGTCTGTAGGATTGCCTGTCACCGAACATGCCCCTGTAAAGGTGCCGGATGCACTAAATCCTCCGGATGTAGTAACTTTTTGGCTCCAGTCTACTCCTGTAATCATATAAGTATTTACAGGCAGAACCGCGCTGATCGTTACGTTTTCGCCGCTTGTGGCTGACTGGGGAAATGACAGCTGAATATGATTTGAATCAAGGAACTGCTGCAGTCCGCTCCCTATCTCTATAGTCCTGGGGTTCTGAACTGGCACTTCAACCTTGACACTGTTTATACCGGCCCTTGTATCATCAGTTTCTCCATAACGCACAAAATATGTGCCTGCTGAAAGGTTTTGTATTCTGTCTGCATTATCCGGTACAGGCTTCCATTCCGTATCGCCCTGCCTCTGATAGTCATACTTTTTATCCGGATCAAAACCAACGATTCCCCCGTCCTGTGAATCACCTGTCGTGGCTGCGATTATGGTAAACAGATAGAAAGGCGGAGTATTATTTTGAGCTTTTTTATTGCGGTTCACTGTTATCCTGTAATTAGTTGCCTTTGAACCGTCGCTTGAAACAACTTCTAAATCAAACACATTTTCCCCGTAATCCAGCTGACGTGTATATGTATTAATATTTCCATTGATTGTTGCCTGTGCATCCACGGTCCGTGCGGTAAATCTGCTGTTTGTAGTGTCCCCGGTTTTTGTTTTGGGATCGTCCGCACTGCCAGTCCCCGGCCAGGAAAGAGAGTCCTCCTGATAACTGATATTAGTCTCTATATTTGTCACATCAGAGAGAATCCCTGCAGAATACTGCTGTATAGGCAAAGCTGCTCCCTGTATGCGGGAAGTTTCAGGCAGTATCCCATTACCTTCAGTATTTGTCTCTGATTCCAAAACATTGCCGTCTGCATCTGTTTCCGGCTGCAGAGTACCGCTGACTGTCTCTGTCTCTGTTTCTGATTCCGGAATACTGTTGCCTGCCTCTGTGTCTATTTCCGATTCCAGAGTGCTGCTGCCTGACTCTGTTCCCGGTACCAGAGTGCCGCTGACTGGCTCTGTTTCTGTTTCCGGAATACCGCTGGCTGTCCCTGTGTCTGTTTCCGATTCCAGAGTGCCGCCGGCTGTCTCTGTTTCCGGTTCCAAAGTGCCGCTGGCTGTCTCTGTTTCCGATTCCAAAGTGCCGCTGGCTGTTTTCTTTTCTGACTCCTCAGATTCTGCTGCCCCGACGGCCGCCTCTGTACCTGCCCATGCTGTTTCCCTTTCTGTCCCATTCTGGATTTCAGACTCCGCATCCGGACCTGTATGGGATTCGCTCTGCGTCTCCGGCTGAAGCTGTGTTTCTCCCATATTTCCCGCCTGTACCACAGCCGCTATACCGCCGCCGGACATACACAAAGATACTGTCAATAAAAACGCAAGAAATTTTCTTTTCATTCTAATGCCTCCCTTTTCCTTTAACTGGTCATCTGCTGCATTTACTACACTTGCCTCGTAACTATGGATCATCGCCGGACGATCACATAATAACAATTATGTAGTAAAATACAGTGGAAGGGATTGGCGGAAATTTCCGTAAACAAAGGAAAAAGAAGCGATGAGATTTCTGCATTCCGGGATCATGTTCTTAAGGTCTGTACAGTAAATTCACAGATCTGCCCAATAGTTAAACTTTTTTAACTTTGTCAGCAAACAAAGTCTTATTTTTATGCATTTCTAAAAAAAGAAAATATTTTATCCTCAGAAAAGAGTATCTGACAAAAAAGGTAATTGACACTATATGGAAAAACCATTAGAATAAAGTCATAACAACTATCTATCTAATTCTAAGTATTACATAATTGTTATTATGTAGTAATTATTTACTTTCTCTCAGACAAGTCCCAGCATTTCAAGCCGTTTTTGGTATGTCTGGCTGGTGGCGGACGTATATATCCTCGTAACTTCCAGGCTGCTGTGTCCCAGCAGGTCTGCCAGGCCGGCAATATCGTTTGTCGCCGCATAATAGACTCTGGCAAACAGATGACGCAGGTTGTGAGGAAATATCTTTACTGCATCCACCCCTGCTTCCCTGTGCAGCGCTTTCATCTCTGCCCAGATATTACTCCTGTTCTTTGGCTTTCCAGTTCTTGTAACAAAAACACAGCCTTTTGTAATATGCTGTTTCTGTACAAAATAAAGTAGCTTCATTTTAAGCGCCTTAGGCATCAGTATGATTCTTGTTTTGCCTTTGTTCTGAACCTGGATACGTCCCTGCTTAATACTGTCTACAGTAAAATAGGACAATTCACTGACACGTATCCCTGTAGAACAGATCGTTTCTATCATAAGTGACAATGCCGGTTTTCCTTTTTCTTCCGCCGCTTTTAAGAGATGGCGGTACTCTTCTTTACTGAGCTCTTTATCCTGTATGGCAAATAAGTTCCTCTGTACATTTAAACGCTTCACTTTCAATGTCCCCGCTTCCAGAAAAACCAGAAACTGATTTAATGCCACAAGCATTGAATTCACACTTGATACAGCATAATTTCCGGCAAGCCAGTTCTTGTAATCCACAAGGCATTGCTTGCTGACATCCCTGCTTTTATCCAGAAAGCGGTAAAAGGTGCGTATATCCGTCATATATTTCCTTATAGTGGCCTCCGAGTTTTCCCGCTCATAAAGGTATATCCTAAATTCTTGCAAGTCTTCGTCATTTATTGTGATACATATATTTTCTCTTCTCATGATAGTCTCCATTTCCTGCCATTCTTTCGGCAATATCCAACAGGTAATTTTATGTCAGTCTTATGATTGCCATTCTCCCTGGAAAGGATTCATTCTAAGTAACTGTTCAGCTGCGAAAATATCATATTGAATACCGCATGAAAAATTAAATACAGAAAAAGACAGAAAAAAAGCAGCTGGAAGGAATTTCACAACTCTCCAACTGCTTTTTATTATAAAATTATGCTCTAGGCTTCTGTTGATGCCTCTGTTTCTGTACTGTTCTGAGCCTCTGTCTCTGCTGCTTCAGAAGTATCCTCCGTCTCTTCGGCTTTGGCAGCAGACTCACTCTCAGAAGCTACTTCTGTTGTATTTTCTTCTGTTGTATCTTCTCCCGCTGTCTGTGCCTCAGTTGCGGCTTCTGTACCTGACTCAGTCTCTGTCTCAGCAGCCGGAGCCTCTGTTGGGGCTTCGGTGGATGCTTCTGTCGGCTTCAGCGTAAATGTATCAAAGAAATCCAGTTTTGCCACTTTTTTATCATTTACTGTGAACTCTGCTTCTTCTTTCCATGCAGCAGTCACCTCTTCAAACTTGTCTGCTTTTCTCTGCTGTACGATCGTCTCTTTTCTTGTCTCTGTTGCGTCTTTGTCAAATGTAGTCTTCATCTGAAGCACATAGTAACCTGTCTCAGCTTCCACAGGTTCATCCGCAAACTGTCCGTCTTCAAGTGTTTCTGCTGCTGTTTTCACTTCTTCCTTCAGGTTTCCGTTGTCAGTCCCATAGGAAGAGGAAATCATGGAAAGGGAGTCATCCTCCGCTTTGGCGGCAGCCTCCAGATCCTGGCTCTCTTTAGCTGCATCCAGAATCCTCTGTGCCTTATCCTTTACCTCTGCCTTCTGCTCATCAGTCAGGTCAATCGTATTGCCTTCCTCGTCCTTCTCTGTACCTGCAGTACTCAGGAATACATAATTTACCGTCTTCTGTGCCGCTTCTTCATCACTCACATTTGTATCCGCCTGATTGTAGATGGCCTGCTGCATCTTGGACTGCACTGCATACAATGTCATAGCCCTCTCAACGACTTCCTGGGTAGCGCACATTTCATCAAGGACAGTTTTATCATTTGCTGCAATAAAGTCTTCAGCAGCTTTTGTAAGGGATGCTTTCTCTTCATCCGTAAGAGCTACATTATACTCTGATGCATGCTTCTCCAGCAGGAGCATCTGCTCTATATTCTCAAGGATCCCCTGTTTAAATGTCTCCCCGTATGTAGTCCCGTCTCCCGCCAGGTCAGTATTGAACATATCATCCCCGAACAGAGATGCATACGGCCCTCCCTGGAACTGTGCCTGATTAAAGCGGACCATAAATGTATATAAATCCAATTTAATATCTTCACCATCTAATGTGGCAACCGTTACCTTTGCCGGGCTGCCAGAACATCCTGTCAGGGAAGCCGCTCCCATGCAGGCACACAGTCCCATAACTGCCAATCTCTTGCCTAACTTATTCATAAGTAAGTATCCTCCTAAAGTTCATAAATCGCTGCAGGGCGCAAAGACGCCTGCACCAGCTTATTATAGCCCTTTTTTGTCTCTGCCGCAATGCTTTTGTGTAAAGAAACACAATAATTTCACATTAATTGCTGTTTAGGGGAGTAACAGGACGCTTTGTCCAGAAGGCAGTGAGCCTTGAGTCAGGAGCAGGGGCAGGAAGAGGCCGTTGTTCTGTCCGAACCGCTGTGTCCTGAAACTCTAAGGCTCCAGACACCGCTAGAACCGCAAAAAGCGGCCGGAAACTCGACAAGTCCGCCGATGCGGACTCGTCTCAGACAGCTCCGGCCTCGAGCGCAAGCGCTCGTTTTTGCTGACCGCGCTGTCTGGAGCCTAAGAGTTTCATGTCCTCGCTATAGTCCGCCACAACGGCCTCTTCCTGCCCCTGCTCCTGACTCAAGGCTTCAAGTTTACTGGCACAAAGCTGGCTGTTATAAACAGGCCGGGACTGGGATGGAAAACCACTATGTATATGAAGGAGTTTAATTGAAATCTTTCTCTATGTTGATTTAGAAATAGAATACCCTATATATTTTGAATATGACAAATAATTGATTCCAATATATTTCGGGAATCCAGCAAAGTAGTGGTCTCACCCATACCCCAGCCTCATTACGGGAGCCAGCTTTGCACCGATAACCTTGGCATCAGTGGGAGGGACAGGCGGCGGGCGTGTGGCTTCGGGGTGAAGGACTTGAGCGAGGACATGAAAATCTTAGGTTCCAGAGTCTGCGGTCAGTGAAAGTGAGCGCTTGCGCTCAAGGGCGGAACTGTCTGAGGGGCGTTTGCATCAGGCAAACGCACCGAGTTTCCGCCCGCCTTTCACGGTTCAAGCAGACTTTGGAACCTTAGATTTTCAGGACACAGCGGTTCGGACAGAGCCCCGAAGCCACATGCCCGCCGCCTGCCCCTCCCGCTGATTCACTACCTACAATGCAAAGCGTCCTCCCCGCCTCTAATCATCTAACCAGTAATTTAACCGCAAAAACCTTCCATATCAACGCAGTCATGCAGAAATAATTGTTTTGGTACTTCAAATATTTCTCACCCTGCATATATACAGAAGGTTTCCTGTTTTTATTTATTACTTCTTAAGGCTGACCGCACTTACAAGTTTTCTCCATTCATATGAATAGTCTCACGATACCATTCATATGAATCTTTCGGGATACGTTCTAAAGTTGCAAAATCTATGTAAACTAAACCGAAGCGGTCGCTATATCCCTGGCTCCACTCAAAGTTGTCCATCAGCGACCACTGAAAATATCCGGCAATATCGATACCTTCTTCTGCTGCCCGGCGCAGTCCCAAAAGATGGCGGTGCAGATAATCAATACGGGCTGAATCGTGTACCTTACCGTCTAAACTTAACCAGTCATGGCAGGACATGCCGTTTTCAGTAATGTAAATCGGCTTCTTATACCGTTCATTCAAGAATTTCACAGCCCAATACAGGCAGTCAAAATTCACATGCCATCCGATAGCCGTTTTAGGACCGCCCGCCGGATGTTTTAAAAATTCCGGCCTGCCATCCTGGCCCATGCGCACCGGGTCACCCCGGTAAATATTCTGGCCGTAGAAATCTATGGGCTGAGAGATCAGCTTCATGTCATCCCCGCCAACATGCGGCATGTCTTTCTCCAGAATTTTCATTCCATCCTCCGGGTATTTTCCCAGCAGCACCGGATCACTCCACCATGCAACACTCCATACCCAGTCATCACCGCCAGGGGTTGCGAAGTAAGCCTGTCTGGCAGCCTCCTGATCCTGAAGGCTCTCACTTACCGGGACTGCCGCATTTGAGGTAGGTGCATATCCAATCTGTACACCGGGCACCTCTGCCCGCAGCGCCTGGACTGCACGCCCATGAGCCAGCAGGACATTGTGGCTCATCTGCAGACACTCCCTCCGCTCCATTCTGACTCCTGGTGCATGAACTGTCTGTATAAAGGAGCATCCGATAAACACCTGGGGTTCATTAAAAGTGATAAAATGCTTTACTTTACCCTTTAACCTCCGGCCTATCAGCGCCGCATACTCAGCAAACCACTGCGGACTTTCCGGATTCATCCAGCCGCCGCGAAGATACAGCGCATATGGCATGTCCCAGTGGTATAATGTTACATAAGGCGTAATGCCATGCTCCAGCAGCATGTCCACCAGACGTTCATAAAAATGCATTCCCGCCTCATTGACATCTCCGATTCCCTGGGGCAGCACTCTGGGCCACGAAACAGAAAACCGGTAGGCCTTAAGACCCAGATCCGCCATCATTTCTACATCTTTTTCCATGCAGTGATAATGTCCGCATGCAGTATCGCCGGTATGGCCGTCAAATACTTTTCCGGGCTGATGAGAAAAAACATCCCAGATAGACTCTCCTTTCCCGTCTTCAAATGCTGCACCCTCTATCTGATAAGCGCTCGCGGCAGCGCCCCAGACAAAATCCTTCCGAAAAGCCATTATCTCTATTCTCCTTTATCCCCGATAGCCGAATCTAAGTCCCAATCTGCGGCAGAATCTGCAGCAGTATCCAGGCTTACGATACAGTTTGGATGATTCTGCAATGCACTGGCCGGCACAGCATTTGTCACCTCACCGTACATGGATGTATGCATAATGGCCTGTTTCTTTTTCCCGTTTGCAATAACAACCAGGACCCGGCTGTCCCATATCTGTTTCATTCCCAATGTGATGCCCTGTGTGACAGGGGTTGGCTTTTGAAAATACTTTTGGGCCACCTTTACTGTAATTGGATCCAGGAGCACTGTATGTGCAGTACTGTTAAAATCACATCCAGGCTCGTTGAGAGCAATATGGCCGTTCATTCCCACTCCCATGAGTGAAACATCGATCGGCCCCTCTGCTGCCAGATATTTATTGACTCTGGCGCACTCTTCATCCAAATCTTCAGAACAGGCATCGAAAAAGACAACATTCTCTTTCTTTAATCCCAAGGGCTTCACCACATGGTCAATGATACATTTTATACAGCCGCCTTCCGTATCTTCATCCAGTCCTGCCCACTCGTCCAGACCTATAAGCCTGCAGTCCCTAAAATCCGCCAGACCTTCACGCTGCATACGGGCCATCCAGGCATATGTCTCCGTAGGAGTGTCGCCTGCTGCCAGGCACAGCAAAGCATTTGGCTTTTTCTTTACGTATGAGGCAATAATCTTTGCGGCCGTTTTTGCCTGCTCTTCCATAGAACCACTCACTATTTTCTTCATGAAAAGTCTCCTTGCTGTTCTTCCATTTTAAGAACAAACGTCCTGATCTCAAATGGCGCAAACTGCAGCTGCTGTTTGTCCAGCTTTTCACCTATGTTACCATACACATCAGATTCATAGCATGACAGCCCCTCACTGCAGATCAGCCCGCACTGTGTTTCTTTTCCTAAAATCTCATAGGCTCTTACTATAAGAACACCTTTATCGCGATATGCAGCCGACACTGCCACATTAGATTTACTGAACCGCAGAAGGCTCTCCTGATTTTGTACCGAAGTCCCCGCAATACAGACTGGTGCACGGTTCAATACCGCCCCCAGTGCCACTGCTGCAGTATCTTCCTCAGGAGCATGATCTGAAAAAGCAAAATCAAATACATGCTCCCCGTTATCATAAGATCCCGGCTGCGGATACATAGTACCGTCCTGACAGTTTGTTCCGCTGCGCTGCAGGCTGATGAAAATATCCTTTCCTACCATCTGATGGCCCGGAGTACCTGTATTGGCAATTGACAATCCTGCCTGATCGTCACTGTAATCTACCCAGTGCAAAGCAGGGTAGTCACCTTTTGCGTAATTATACACACCCGGCTGCATCGGCTGAGCTGTATCACGATATTTATACGGCACTTCAAAATACGGTTTCCGGCAGACTGCTGCAAACGGCGTATCATACAGTGCTTTCGCCTTCAGCGGATCCAGCTCTACAGGGATTCGCAGGGAAATTTTAGTATTGTATCCTGTGAAATCCACAGTCAGCCGCAGCCGGAAATATGGCAGATACCGCGGGAAGATATACTCTTTCTTGAAGGACAGAGAACCAAATCCCGGCCAATAGTCACCTGCGTTCCCTGAAATAGGCCTGTGGCCCGGACGCACCGCTCCTCTGGTGGTCACTTTGATAAAAAGCGGTCCTTCTTCCACATCACATACTTCTTCATCCTGAAATTCAGCGCCATAAGGAACCTCACGGAGAACTTCTGCCCACATGGAGCCACTTTCATGACGGAAAATAATTTCGCCGAAATTTTCCTGTCCAAACACAGAATGTCCATAGCGCCTGGATTTAATCTTAGGCATGGGATTTGTAAAATCAAAGGCAAAGCAATCTGTTTCTCCGCAGTAGCCTGCAGTATCTCTTTTCAGCGGGTCCACTGCTTCATCAGGGCACCCTGCTTCAAAAGTCTTTACACTGAGAGGCAGAAGTTTAGCAGTAAAGTAATATCTGTCACCGTCACGCTGGAGGGGAACTCCTGCCGGCAGCGCCCCCGCGGTAGTCTCTATCAGCTGCTCCTCCCCGCTGGCTGAAGGATTCAGCACTGCCACAGCTGTACCTCTGCCTAATGCTTCTGCACAGGAATCTTCTGCGCAGCTTAAAGCAAACTGCAGCTTTTTCATCACTCCCGTATTACATGCATCATGATGGCAGCCGCAGGCAGCGTCATGGAACTGGCCAAGAGCCAGCTGTCTCCACGCTTTTTCAAGATCCGGTTCTCTGTCTGTCAGGGCACATGCCAGCTCTGCATTAAACAGTGCATTCTCTGCAGCCCGAATCTGCTGTTTGACTCCAATGCGAGTCGTATAACATCCGGTAAATACAGGATTAAATTCTCCTTTATAAACAGGCAGTATATCCTCATCCAATGTTTTACAGTAATCAGCCAGACGGCCGAACGTTACCTTGCGCTCTGCACCTGCATTTGCATTTACCGCTTCAAGATGCTTAAAAAATCTCTCATCCAGCATCTGGACCTCTGAGATGTAGTATGCCAGCACATTTCCCTTCATTTTCTGCAGGTCAGTAAATGTTTTTTCAAAACGCTCATCCTCGTCCAGCATTACAGGCACGTTTGTCACATATGATGTTTTATCAATACCTGCACCCTGGGGAGCCACAGTCACAGATGTGCCTGCCGCACCCTGCCACACAAACGGTGCATCCACATCCAGATCTTCGGGAGCATTTGGCATACGTCCCGGTGCAAGATAATGATAACCTGCTGCTGCCAGCATCTGCGGCGTCTGGAACGGTGTGCCAAAAGAATCCATGAGACTTGCACACTGGGGTGTATATCCACATGTCTTCTGATAAAACTCACGTCCCAGCATACAGTTGCGCAGAAAAGATTCTCCGCTGATCAGATTCATATCAGGAATGCAATAGCCGCCAATAAGTTCAAGCATACCGCGTCCTTCATCAACATATGCACGGATCTGTTCAAGCTTCTTTGGATTCCTTTCCAGGTAATTCTGAAGTACATAAGCCTGGTCAAAAATATAGCCATAGCCTGGATATTTCTCAAAAAAATCCATTACAATATTTAATTGCTCTTCGCGGATCTCATCGTACTCCTCATACGGAAACTGCCATGTAAGATCCGAGTGATGTATGGTGGTAAGAAAGATCTTGTCTTCCATTTTGTTTTCATTCATGATCTGTTCCTCCTGTCGTCAGCCCCATTTTACTCCGAAGCGCGGGGCATCCTGGGCAAATTTCTCCATGGCAGAAGCCCGCTTTTGTGGTTCTAACTCATCCAGCAGAAGCAGTGCCGCCCCCGCCACCGGCTCATAGTGGGCCGGAGTACAGATGAAATTAAGACCCTTTTGTCCGATATAATGCTCAATGGCCTGAAACAATACTTCCCCGTCGCCTTTGAAAACACCACCTGTAAGCACCAGAGTCACCTGTTCATTTAGCAGCTCAAGCTTTTTGGCTGCATTTTCCATATAGCAGACCATCCGCTTTGCAGCCGTGTCAACTATATCCCTGGATACATCATCACCCATTTTAGCGCCGCGCATTACAAGCGGACTCAGATTATAATTCTTGAATACTATCTGATTGGAAGTAAACTTTTTGTACAGCTCCGTCAGATCACTCTCACCATGCTGCTCCAAAAGAAGCTCTGTAAGCATGGTTTTTGGCCCAAGGCCCGTATAAGCATCCAGAATACTCTGCCATGCCTTTGTGCCGATGGCACCGCCTCCCTGATCCGGCGCATTAACAAAGTAGCCGTAGATATACTCTCTGCCGTCTGCTGCACGCACAGCACAGTTCATGCCAGTCCCCGCACACAGAACAGCCTGATTGCCTCCGCCGGTACCGCCCCGCATGGCTCCGATGCAATCATTTACAATTCGGATATTCTCTTCTGCCAGTCCCAGTTCATTTGACACCAGCTTGCGGAGACGTACATAATCCTCAGGCCAGTCTGCACCGTTAAGCGAACAGCAGGCCCCAGAAAGATCTTTAAGAGTAAGCTCTGCCTTTTCTGCTGCCTTCTCAGCAGCATATCTGATCCAGCGGCCCTGCAGCTGATAATAGGACTCCCCCGGCGCACGCAGATCACGGTCATCAGCAAAGGCTAAGATTCTGCCCTCCTGGGTGAAGATCAGGGCATCTGTCTTGCTTCCGCCCTGATCAATAGATAAATAATATTTCATAAAAGGGGTCTCCATTTATAATTTAAAGTTTTTCAGCCACTGACGGTTTGCTTCCAGAAGCTTAGGCAGCATACCTTTTACAAGTTCCCATTCCCCTACCAAAGGATGAGCCAGCAAAGCTAATTCCGCAGTCTCTACGGAACCCGTCACAGCTGCCTCAACTGCCAGCTGTTCATAGTTCTTAACTGCGCATATCAGCCCGCGTACAGCTTTTGGAACCGGACCTGCATTTATGGGACGGATGCCGGAAGCATTTACCATGCAGGCTGTCTCGATCACCGCATCATCCGGCAGCCAGCTAAAAGTTCCCCTGTTCGGTACATTTACAGTGATCCATGTATCTTTGTCATTGTAAATGGCAGAAATGACCCCAAGTGCAATCTCAGAGTATCCGCCGCCTCCTCTCTTCTCAATGGAAGCGGGTTTTGTCTCACAGGCCGGATCTGCATAGTCCCTGTAAACTTCTTTTTCTACGCTCAGCACTTCCTCTGCACGGCACATTTCCTTTTCCTGGAGCTCTTTGACACGTTTAGATTTATGGTAATAATACTGCAGGTACGGTGAAGGAAGGGCACCTAGTTTAATACACATTTCTGCGTCCTGCTCGCCCCGGTATGCAGCAATAGTACGGAACTGTTCTTCCGTAAGGGGTTTCCCTTTTACTGTAATGTTGTATGCAAAGTTCAAGTGGTTCAGGCCTGCCAGATCATACCGTACACTGTCTGCATCCACATTCAGTCCCATAGCTGTCCAGTTACGTCCGTTAAATCCGCCTGCACAAAGGCCTGCGATCTTGGCATTTGAATATTTATTCACTGCTTCAGCAACGATCCCTGTGGGGTTCGTATAGTTTATGATCCATGCATCCGGGCAATATTCCTCCACTGCATGAGCAATCTCAAGCATAGCAGGTATTGTACGCAGCGCTTTCATAAATCCGCCTGCACCTGTAGTTTCCTGTCCGACCAAACCAAAAGACAGAGGAATCTTTTCATCATTGATACGTGCAGCATTGCCGCCCACGCGGATCTGGACAATAACAAAATCTGTTCCCGGCAGTGCCTCAGACAGCTTTGTTGTGCATGCAAAGTTAACATTAAGCCCCATATGTTTTGCATAACGCCCGCAGAATCCGCTGACAATGTTCAAACGCTCTTCATTGATATCCATCAGTGTTATATCAGTTACAGGCAACTCCTCACGCATTCCGTTCAGTCTTTCAAGAACCTCCGGCGTGTAAGAACTGCCGGCTCCAATAATCGTAATTTTCATAGCAATCACTCTTTCCTTTCTTATTATGGTTGATTTATGCTCTTTTTCAATTCTGTTTTCTGAATTTTATTATAGACTTTCCATATTGTGCTGTATAGCAGGTTTTCGGTGTATTATATCACTTTTTAAAGCCTGATCACTTGATTTTACAAATAGATTGGCGGGTGTTTTAATAACAATGCATCCTCACCATATCACCCTTTTTGACAAAAACCTTCTTCACCTGTATGTCTTCATCAAAAACAACAATGTCCGCGTCATATCCTTCCTGCAGCCTTCCCTTACATCCAGAAAGTCCGATCATTCGTGCAGGTGTGGTACTTGCCATCTTTACGCATTCTTCAATAGAAATGCCCACATTCTTATGCATGATGCGCACCAGCCGGTCAAAGGTAGCTGTACTTCCCGCAAAGGCCGAGCGGTCCGTCAGTTTTGCCACTCCGTCCTCAATAATACAGGGCATTCCGTCCTGCTTGCGTCCAAGGATCGACGGTCCGTCGGGCATTCCGGCACCACGCATTGAATCCGTTACCAGACATATCTTATCGGCTCCCTTACCTTTATAGATCAGCTGCAGCAGTTCAACAGGCAGATGGCAGCCGTCTGCGATCACCTCAACTGCCATGTCATCCAGAAGATAGGCGCTTTCCACAACTCCGAGCACACGGTATGCATTCTTCCGTACAATGCCGGACATACCCGAATACAGATGTGTGACCATACGGCAGCCCTTTTCATATACCTTCAGAACATCTGCATATTCTGCGTCACTGTGCCCTATAGAGGGTGAAATCCCATGCTTTGTAAGGTATTCGCAAAACTCTTTTGCCCCCTCCAGTTCAGGAGCAAAACTCCATCGTTTAATAAAGCCTTTTGCACGTTCTGTTATGCCCTCATATTCGGCCTTTGCCGGGGACTTAATATATGCAGGATCCTGGGCCCCTGCCTGCTTTAAAGAAAAATAAGGACCCTCCAGATGTACCCCCGGAATATTGGGCATATCCGGTTTATCCCCTGCTTCCCTGGCGTGCCGGATTGCCGCTTCTATGGAATCCACCCCATAAGACAAGGTGGTAGGCAGAAGTGTTGTAGTCCCATGGCTCATATGCATGGAGGCAGCCTTACATACGGCTTCCACTGTCCCGTCCATAAAATCATATCCTCCCCCGCCATGGGTATGGATATCTATAAATCCAGGGGCTATATATGCTCCCCCTGCATCAATTACCTGGGCGCCCGGGCAGTCACGGGTAGTAACCGCCGCAATCCTGCCTCCTTCGATCCACAGGTTCCACCCCTCCAAAACCCGGTCAGCAATGATCTTTCCGTTGATAAGTTCAAGCATTGCAATCCTCCTGTGTTAATGTTACTGTCCACTCCGTGCCCGGTAACATTTAACCTCCTGCTGTATCTAATTTAGTTCTCCCAATATATCCTGCAGAGCTTCCAGACATTCTTCGCTGGCCTCAAGGCCGCATTCAGAAAAATCTGCTCCTCCGGGCTGCCGCAGCAGCTCTTCTGAAATTTTTATCCCTTTTCGATAATGCGTTTCCAGACTGATATATCCTTTATAACCATCCTCTTTCAGTGCTGCAAGCTGGGCAGTCCAATCCACCTGTCCTGTTCCAATTTTAACGCTTTCTGCAGTCTCCCCCTTTTTCACGGCATCCTTAAGATGCACATGTACGATATAGGGCCGAACATAATGATATCCCTCGGGAAATGGCTGTTCCGGAACAGGAGAATAGATATCGTTCCCTGCATCCCATAAGGCTTTTACACACGGATGCCCGATAGCCTCCACCAGCCGTGCAAGCCTCTGACCATTGCAGGCATACACAGAAGGATCCAATTCCAGCGCAAGCTCCATATCTGCTTCCTGCAGCATCTTTGCAGGCACCTTAAAAGCTTCTGCAATAAGAGGCAGCATCTTTTCAAAATCTTCCTCCTGCCAAAAACTAAATCCTCTGATGATCCGGCAATCCAGCCGTTTTGCCAATTGAATGGTCTTTTCTAAAAGATTTATCTGTGCCTCAATTTCATCCTTATTAAAATTACATTTAAAAAAGGGTGAGGAGATGGCACATACCTTTAGACCGTATCTTTCACAAATATTTTTGATCCGATCTATTTCCTTTTCTGACAACTCGTGCGGCTGCTTGTCCCACACACTGCGCAATTCAATTCCATCTAAACAAAAGTCAGAGGCAACCTTTGCCGCCTGCTCGGGATTTTGCGAGATCTCGTCTGTGATTACTGCTGTTTTCATATGTCCTTTTCACTCATTTCAAGGTTTACTGTTTTTCCGCTCCGTGCGGATTCATAAATTGCCAGCACAAGCTCTACTGTGCTGCATCCTGCCGCTGCATCTACCAGAAGCTCTTCCCTGCCCTCAATAGAAGCCAGCAGATTTTTAAACTGAAGCAGATGTCCTGTCACATCCAAAGCGGAGGGATCATTTGCTGCGCCTATCTGCCAATGCTCCCCGCTTTCAGGAACAGGTTCATCCGCCCTCCATTCCGTGATGGCATCCTCAGTGAGCACCGCGCTTCCCTGCGTCCCTCCGATGTGGATTTTACGAGGACTGCCGGGCTTTATCGCTGTACTTGCCTCCACTGTACCAAGTGCCCCGTTTTTAAATTCCAAAATTGCACACAGGGTATCTTCCACCTCAATATCGTGGAATAAGGTTTTATAAAATGCACGTACCGACACTACCGGACCGCAGATATAAGAAAGAAGGTCAAGGCCGTGAATACCCTGATTCATAAGAGCACCGCCCCCGTCGCTGGACCAGCGTCCCCGCCAGCCTCCGTTCTGGTAATACTCCTCACTGCGGTAATACAGCATAGATAAGCTGCCCATGATCATCCTGCCCAGCTTCCCATGGCGGACTGCATCCCTAAGGGCCTGTACCCCGGGAGAAAAACGCAGCTGTGAGATTACGCAGATTTTTACGCCCGTCTCCTTTTGCACCCGGACCACGGCCTGTGCATCCTCTTTATTGACCGCCAATGGTTTTTCCACTATTACATGCTTATTAGCCCTTGCAGCCGCAATAGCCAGTTCTGCATGTACTCCGCTCGGTGTACAGATATTTACCACATCCACTTCCTCATCTGCCAGCATTTCCTCAGAAGAGAGGTATACCCTGCATTGATATTTGGCTGCAAATTCCTGTACGCTTTCCGTAACCGGGCCGTATATGCCGGCTATAGCTGCATTTGGTATTTTTTGGATAGCTTTTGCGTGGATATGGGCGATCATTCCGCTGCCCATGATTCCAAATTTATATGTTTTCATAGTGTCTCCCTTACTATAAAAGAGCCATTTCACGATAGTGGGGGGCGGGTGCAAAAATTCCTCCGCTGTATCTATAGAAATTTTTATCCAGGCCGAATACTCCGTTTGAAGAGTCCACCCAGCTCTCCCATCCCATTGGATGATAGTTTTTCATTTTATTCCAGTTAATATAGTTCTGATTACCGTTTGACTCCACTACCCCCACCTTCATGCCGGGCAGACATGCCAGCCGCGCCGCTACATTTTTATTCCAGTCTACCATAAGCGGATTCACTGTTAAGTCTGCACAGAAACAGGGGATCTTTGCAGCCCCGGCACGCTCCAGGATCTCAAAGGTAACACTCAGTGTCTTTGCGATTGGCTTGAGGGCAATACCTGTATACCCCTGTGCTATGAGACGGTCCACATCATCTGCATCATGTACGCTCTCATCTGCAACAATACGGGTTGGGAAATCAAAGACATCAATGCCTGAATTTTCTGTAAACGGCTCTTCCAGCATTATGATATGTTCCAGCGCCCCGATCTTGTCTGCATGGTCAAACAGACGCATCACCCTGTCACGGGAATCATACCTGCCATTGGCATCCAGATAATACGGAATTTTGCCGGATTCTGTATACGGCGTGCGGAAGTCCTTTAAAATATTGTGGATCATGGTCAGCCGCTGGCAGTCCCACTGAAGCATCTTTTCCCTGTCATTGTCATGTTCCGGATCACTTCCGATTTTTATTTTCATAAAAAACATGCCGCTTTGCGCCAAACTGCCTACATTGACAGGAGACAAACCATATGTGATCAGCGGCACAGAAGCAAGCTGCTTTTGTCTTCCCTGCAGATACGGCTTCGCTTCATCCGGCACCAGGTCATCAAAAAAGGTAATCTTATTCTGTTCCGCATACAGGCGCCACAAAGCCATATCCACCGGCACAAGGGCATTGAGGACAAATGTCTTGCGCAGATCATTATTGCCTGTAATCTTTTTTCCATAATCATGTACTGCCGGAAAAATGTCTTTCAGCATCTCCGTTGGTGAGGTCATGGTCTGACCCCTGAGAAGATTCACGGCATATTCTGTCAGCAGCAGCATAATGCTGTTTCCCGCAGAAGGCGAATACTGCGCAAACACTGCGCTGTCCGACCATAGTACACTCTGTACTCCTAAGCCTAAGCCCTCATTTCCATTTTCATCCTGCAGCAAAACTGCCACCTGCCAAAGTTCATTCATATGTGCTCCCTTAAAGCCAAAGGGTGCCATAAGCTTTTCCCGTTCAAATCCCATACTGGTTTTTAAAATTTTCACTGACATATTACACCTCTGAATTAAAAATTCTTTTTAGTAAGTTTATATATTTATAAATGTCTCAGCGTTTAATTACTTCCCACGTATGACCCTGCTGGGCAGCACTGAATTCCACACACAGCCTCATGGTTTCCGCTGCATCCTCCAAAGACAGGTACGGTGGTTCTCCACAGGCAGCCCGGCGCAGGATATCCAGATTCTGTGTCTGTGTATTGTGGAAATGCTCATGATCTCTTCCTTCATCCCAGGCATACACTTCTGTTATCTCCTCCGCTGTTTTTGTCTGGGCGGGATCGCCAGCATGGCGGTAAACGCGAAGCTGCCGCTGGAACACATCAATCTCGATGGCTCCTTTTGTACCCGTAATGATGTAGTTCAATTTATGTCCGTCCTTATCCTGGTCGAACAGATCCGTCTTCATCTGAAGCATATCAGAATTACCTGTAGGTGCTGCTGTCATCAGGAAAAACAAATGGCTTACAGCGCCATTTTCAAACCGGCAGCTGACATGCACATTATCTTCGATTTCAAAATATGGAATTGTATTAGGAGCTGATGTCACCACGAACTCACTGACACGCGAACCGTTCCACCAGCGCACAAGATCAATGTAGTGGCACAGCTTTTCGTGGTACATGCTTCCTGAATTGGCTTTTTTCACTCTCCAGCTTTCTCTCTCGTAAGGTGAGCAGGAATATGTATAATGATAGCTTACAGGTTTGCCGATACGGCCGCTGTCAATTATCTCCTTAGCCTTCAGGTACAGCTTGGAATAGCGCAGTTCCAGTCCCACCTGTATAAAAGCTCCTGTCTCCTTCTGCACGGCAAGCAGTTTATCCAGCTCAGGAATGGACAGCCCCACCGGTTTTTCCGTCATAACTGCTTTACCTGCTTTCATTGCAGCTATAGCAAGAGGCACATGGGCGTCATTGCTTGCCGCAATATATACAAGCTTTATACTCTCATCCTTTAAAATATCATCAAGCTGGTCTGTCACGCAGATATTATACTTTTCCTGTGTTGCTTTCAGTGCTTCCCCGCTGACGTCATAGCCGATAATCTCTCCCAAAAATGGTGAATCCCAGATATTCTCAATAATCGTTCTGCCCATCAGCCCACAACCGAGAACCGCTGCATTAATTTTTTCATTCATACTTCATACTCCTTCGCCTCATAACAGCTTTTTATATACTCCATCCGCCCCAGATAATCATCCAGCCTCTCTATGGAGAATTCTTCTAAAATTTCTTTCATAGTCCGTCCGGCACTCTCATTTATCAGTATCACAGATCCCAGTCCGCCCGGGTCACGCATAGTCACGCTGTCTGCATACTTGTCCGTAAGCTCCAAAAGCTTATCCCTGTTAAAATCCAAATGTACAAGCTCATAATCCAGATTGACTGTATAAACTATTTCTGAAAAGTATCCTGTTGATCTTTCCAGCACTTCACCAGCCGGAGAAATTACAGATGCACAGCAGCCTCCGCAGGCTCCTGCAAGATACGCTCTTGCGGTAAACGCCCACATCTGCTGCATCAGTCCCCCGTCAAACAGCGATGGGAACAGCAAAAGATCCACGTTTCTCTTTCGATATTCCAGAGCCAGATCTGTATAGTTCAGATCAAAACAGATGGCCGCTCCCACACATCCCAGCTCACATTCCAGCACCCGGGGCGCCTCTCCGGGACGGATGCCCGCCTCAAGTTCACCCAGTGTAGGATGCATCTTATCGTATACTAATGCCGTCTTTCCTTTTCTGTCAATCAGTATACAGCTGTTCCTGAAGGTTTTATCCTCCAGCTGACGCACTGTGGGATAAGCGATCCATGCATTCAGTTCTTGTGCCTTCTTCTTCACATGCTCATATACTGCCTCTGTCCTGGCCGCAATATAATGGACATAAGTCCCCATTTCCCAGCCCTCCGGCAGGTCGCACATTTCCGGCAGCACGATCAGGTCCGGCCGGCGTGCCTCTATCCCCCGG
The DNA here is from genome assembly GCA_003148945.1 of Murimonas intestini. Taxonomy (GTDB): domain Bacteria; phylum Bacillota; class Clostridia; order Lachnospirales; family Lachnospiraceae; genus Murimonas; species Murimonas intestini. The sequence goes on from QGGY01000013.1 coordinate 61,025, forward strand.
AGAATACTGTCAATATACTCTATTATAGCCGAGTCTGCTGCAGATGCAGTAACATTCTGCCGTATAGCGCCGCACCTGCGGCATGTAGACGCAATCTTAATTTTTCCAGCCATCTGTCCACCTTCTTTATATCGATGTCTTCTTCCCCAGTTCAATTACTCCAAAAGTTACTGTTCACTCCGTGACCAGTAACACGCTCCGCGATGCACAGAAACGGCAAAAACCGCCGTTTCGCGCTGCAGCCCTCGGGATTTTCGTGCAAATACGCACGAAAACACCTCGCGGGATGGTGACGTGTGAACAGTAACTTCCAAAGTACTGCGGTACATGAAACATCGGAATGTCTGTGCAGATAAGATTCCAGCAGCCATGATGAGGCGTCACGGAACGATCTGCGCATTTCATAAAATTACCTTTTATTGTATCTGAAACTGCCCACGGCTGTCTGTCAGATAGGATATATTGTTTCCCGTGCTGCCCAGCCCAATCAGCAGGGCACCTAACGGGTTGATTTCAAAGCTTAAGTAACGCGGGTCTTTCCACGGATACTGGTCAATAAACTGGAGCCCGGCCTGCTCCCAGCAGGAGCTTTCCGCTCCCACTTTTTCTGAATCTGTATATTTACATGTATACTTTCTCATTTTTTTCTTTCTGTTTTTAGAAACCTGCCCATAGCCGTAAAAAATATATGTAAGGCTATGAGCAGGTTCTATTTCACTTTCGTAAATCAGTCTCGCCTGTGCTGCCGGTCACGGAGTGAACAGCAATGCGCCTGTCTGTTTATTTAGAAGCTACAAATTCATCTACCTGCCGCTGAAGCTCATCTATGATCTCCTGCAGGCCAAGGCCGTCTAATGCTTCTCTGTACTCAGCAATGGCAGCGTCAACGTCTTTCACATCGCCCCTGTGCAGTTCATAGGCATATTCTGACACAATAGATGAGCAGGCTGCGATCTCATTCTGGACAGCAGACAGGTCGGGAGCAAATCCCATCAGAGTATTATCCGGAGCAGTGTTCACACCGTCGCAAATTTTCTTGTACATATCAGCATCCGGCACTGCTTCCGGCGCCAACAGCATATCAAAACTGGCCATTGTGTAGTTTGGAGTTACCCAGTCATAACCGGTAAGTGACTTGAATCTGCCATCTACTTCCTCATAGTTCACACCTTTTACACCATAGGCAAGCATATTACGGTAATCAGCATTTGTATTGACATACTGCAGATATTTAACAGCTGCATCAACCTTTTTTGAATTCAGAGGAATACAGTTCACGCTGCCTAATGCTGCAGTTGACTTCAAAAACGGTCCTCCGGCATCTGCCAGTATTGTGTCATAACCTACTGCTTCGCCTCCCCATACTGTGTACTGTGCGCCATCCCAGCCTACACCTCTGGAGATCACTCCGCGCGGATGGCTGTCTACCTGAGCAGCAGCGATACCGTTGGACAGACCTTCATCAGCCCACTTTTTCAACGTCTTCAGATCTTCAACATATTCCGGATCATCATACATCCACTGTACCGTAGGATGCTCATCCCCAAAGTTTTTAACACCTATCTCCAGATCCTGTGCACTGAGGATATCCCATTCGATTTTAATACTCCAGTCGCCGCGCTTGTCCATCATGTACGCATTCGTAGCCTCCTCAGCAGAACGGTTGCTTTCAGGCGCCTCTTTCATCCATGCATTTATCTTTTCCAGAGCCGGCGTCATGCTGTCCAGACGTACATTAGCCTTGTTAAAATCATCCGTAGCGCCAAGCTCTGCCAGAAGATCTTCTTCACCGATCCAGAACTGTGTCTCAGCAGTATCTTTCCATGTAGGCACACCAAATATACGGTCATTAACCTTTACGCCATCCCACAAAATACCTGGAATCTTCTCCCACAGCTCCGGTGCCTGCTCCGGCAGTATATCTGTCAGATCAACAAAATAATTATTCATGGCAGAACCACGGTAATCTGCAAACCAGTTTGCAGATGTCACGATATCTACATCGCTGTCACCCGCTGTTAAAGCAGACACGGTGGGGGCATCATCTGAACCCTGGAATTGGAAATCCACAGTTATCCCTATATCCTCTGCTGATTTTTCGTTCAATGCCTTTACTACGTCAGCCGGTTTATTAGGGGCTGTACCCGCAATATACCAGACCAGATTAACTGTTTCATCTTCTCCCGCTGCCTTTACCCCTGCAGACAGATCACCGCCAAAAGTTCCAAAACTCCCGCCTGCCAGCGTAGTTGCCAGCATTGTCCCTGCCCATAATGCAGAAACCATTTTCTTTGTTCTTCTCATAAGAATATCCTCCTGTTTTTTATTTATTATTAACCCCCTCAAGGAATTAATTTCCCGTAACTGTTCAGTTTTTACAGCGCGAAACGACGTTTTTGCCATCAGCCCTTTACCGCACCTACAGTAAGACCTGAAATAAAGTATTTTTGAAAAAAAGGATAGATCAGCGCGATAGGTGTCACCGTAATTACTACCAGCGCCATACGTATACCATCCTCCGGCAGATTCTGCCTCATAGCTGCCATTGTCATATCTGACAGATAAGGGTTATCCGCCAGGAACATAATATCCTTCTCGATACGCATCAGCATATACTGAAGAGGCCAGAGTTTCTGATCTCCAACTACATACAGCAGCGCATTCTGCCAGTCATTCCAATAGGCAAATGAAAGAAACAGGCCGATCGTCGCCATTGCAGGCAGTGAGATTGGAATAACGACCTTGAAGAATATACGCAGCTGGGATGCACCATCCATCTTTGCAGATTCAATAAGTTCCTCCGGAACTGTAGATGTAAAAAATGTCCGGAATACAATAATATAAAATGAATTTACAGCCACAGGCAAAATGAGCGCCCATATACTATTTCTCAGATTCAGAAGCTGTGTGTTGACAAGGTAGCTTGCTGTCAGTCCGCCATTAAATAACATGGGGATAAATACCAGCATTGTGTACGCTTTGCGGAGTGCAAAATTTTTACGTGATAACACATACCCCATCAGAGCATTCAGCAGTACACCCATCATTGTTCCCGCTACAGTAACTAAAACAGATATAAAAATTGCATTAATAAGTGATGCCCCATTTTCAAACAATGTGATATATGCGTCAAGGGTACACTTCTCCGGAAAAAACTGATATCCGTTTTTAAAAATTGATGTCTGATCTGTAAAAGAAATGATCACTACGAACAAAAACGGAACAAAACAACAAAGTGCCAGTATAATAAAGAATATACTTAAAACCATGTTTACAGGTTTTGATACCTGCATAAACCGGTTTTCTCCTGTCTCCCAATCCTGCTTTTTCTTTTTCCTCATATATAACCACTCCCTTTCTTAGAAAAATGAGTTTTCCGGCTCGATTTTCCGAACAATACCATTGGCAAGCAAAATTGTCACAAAACCGACAATCGACTGGAAGAAAGATGCCGCGGCACTCATATTAATATTATTATTTTGTGTGAGTGCATTAAAGATGTACACATCAAGCGTCATCGTTGATGGATACAGGGCTGCTGAATTTTTTGTTGCCTGATAGAACAGGCCGAAATCGGATTTGATGATTCCGCCGATCGCCATAATCCCCATAATAATAATGGTTGGTTTCAAAAGAGGTATCGTCACTTCTTTAATCTGCTGCCACTTTGTAGCGCCGTCGATCATGGCTGCCTCATAATAAGTACGGTCAAGGCCTGTAACTGCTGCCAGATACACTACCATGTTGTATCCCACTGTCTTCCATTGATTCAGGAATACCAGCAGGAACGGCCATATGGAGTTGGCGTCCTTTCCGTAGAAATTATAGTCGATCCCTATGCTGTGCAAAAACCTTGTAATCAAACCGTTATCTGTACTCAGAAAAGCAAACACAAAGTAGCTGGCAACAACCCATGACATAAAATGCGGGAAAAACATGGCTGTCTGGCAGATCTTAGACAGACGTTTATTCAGCAAAAGTGATATCATGATTGCCAATGCCACCGGAACAACCATCTGCAGGATGATGAATATAAGGTTGTAACCGACAGTACGTCCGATAATTGCTAAAAAGTCACCTCTCACGAACAAAAATTCAAAATTTTTAAGGCCGGCCCAGTCGGATGCAAATAAACTTCCAAAAAAGCCTTTTCCCTGTACTAAACGATAATTTTTAAATGCCAGCACAACTCCCATCATAGGAATGTAGGCAAATAATATGTACCAGATAACAGTCGGCAGAGAGATCAAAAACAATTCAAGATCATCCCGGCGGAATTTCTTCCTTTTCCTAGGCGTGGTGCCATGCCCTCTTTCCTTTCCTTTTTTCCTCAATTTTTATATACCTCCTATACCCCATAAATTTGGATCTACACTTACCGCTCCGGTCACGTGCTCTTCCATCTGCATCAGCGCCGTTCACAGGATTTCAGACGAGAACCCTGTCAGAAAAACTTGAATGGTGCCTTTGAATTTTATATCTATATACTACCATCTGATGTTTGCTGCTGAATATCATTCTTTAGCCGATTTATAACATCTTTTGGGGAGTTTCGCAAAAATTCGATATTTATAAAAAAAGCTGCCTGTTTTTGCCAGGCAGCTTTCTTATTAAATCTCATCCACACGTACAAAACGTTTTTCCCTTGCACTTTTGATGGCTGCAAATGCAACCTGCGATGCACAGACAGCATCATCTACACCGCACACCTCGCCGCGAAGTCCATTGATCTGGTCTATAAAATTTTCCAGCGCCGCTGAATGCCCCTTGTCTGGCTCTGCGGTAAACTGCAGCATCGGATCATTTGCTTCTGCAGCTTCTTTTAAGGCTGCGGCCTTCTTTTCACGGAAGCCTTCGATTCCTCCCTGAATTCCCACATCCTGATGACGGTCTTTTATAAAGTCATATTTCTTCACTGCAGGTGCTCCGGGAATTCCTGCTGTGCGGACCTCGCACATATGATCCACGACAACAATAGCTCCATTTCCCATAATCTCATAAAGCTCTTTAGGATAGCCAAAAGTACCGTTTGCGCACATATTTAAAGTTGCCAGCTCTCCTGTCTTATATTTGATGATAATGGCATGATTAAGCATACCTGTCTCCATCGCCACAACTTCCTCAGGTTCAGAATCCATAAACCAGTTACACAGGTCAGTGAAGTGAGTCATTTCAAACAGCATGGGACCGTATGGCGCCTGAACAGGGTCAAACACCCATCCCTTCCAGCTGTACCAGTCATCATTTACACGCACACTCATGGAAGCACGGCCGTCATCTTTACGGTTAGGGCGGCCCGGCTCACGTTTCCAGCGCCATGGCTCCTGCCGATTATCTTCCATATGTTTACGAAAGATATCATGTGCATCTCTCATAGCAGGACTGTTACGGCGGTTATGTCCGATACAGAATGGTATGCCGCTCTCATGTACTGCCTTCTGTATCTTATAAATCTCCTCCATACTGGTTGCAAGCGGCTTCTCAACATAAACAGGCTTATGAAATTGTGCCGCATAAGAAATAACAGGAAAACGGAGTTTTTCAGTAGTACAAAGACAGATGGCATCAACCTCCGGGTTTTCAATAGCAGCTTTCCAGTCCTTACAAATATGCTGCGCACCAAATTTTGTCTGACATAGAGTCAAAATATAATCTGACAGGTCGCAGCAGGTGTGGAGGTTTGCTTTTTCAGATTGTGCCAGACAGGGAATGTGGGTACCCTGGGCAAGCGCTCCGCAGCCGATTACAGCAAAATTCAACTTTTTCATAATATATTCCTTTCTAAAGAGCTTTACAGCGTCATTCATAAATAGAAATAAGGCAGGCTTCTCTTGTATGTTCATATAAAAGTGCAAAACCCTCTTTTTCCTTTGAGAGAGGGACAGGACTTCCGTTCAGGCATACTGTGCACGGTTCGGAGAAGACGATCTTACCCTGGGTTCCCGGCGCACCGTGCAGTTCCAGTCTGCTGCGCTCAGGATCAAGGGGGATCACTTCACTTGTACAGTAGCAGATATGATTTTTCCCATCCAGGACCGGCATATTAAAAATCAGGATGCGGCCTTCATGAGGCATTAATTCCAGCAAAAATTCATAACCTGCGCATCTGATTATCCCCGGCTCAAGAGTGCCTGCAGCATTACCCACGGAAAGAAAATGCATTGCCTCATTTTTTCGTGAAAACAGGCTGAAGTATCCGTTCTTTTCACTGACCGCAGGTGATATACCACATACCTTTTCGAAAACATCCTTCCAGAACGACACGCTCTGCCCGTTGTTGTACAGGGCCTCAAAGCCTGCTACAACAGCCTTGCCCTGCTCTGCCGTGACAGAAGACGCAACGGCTTTGCCTTTATAAAAAGCCAGCGGTTTATTTTCCCTGCTGAAATTATACACAGACATCCAGCTGTGGACAGATAATTCCTGTCCGCCCCAAGCCTGTACCACACGGCTTCCATAATCCAGTATTTCACCGCCTGCCGGGCGGATCATTTCTGTCAGTTCTGCCCCTAAAAGCTTCAGTATTGAATTATTATAGTTGCCGTACAGATCAAACTGCGGGATCATGGGGGTAAAGATAGCGGTGCCGCCGCTCTTGATGTATTCGCATAAATAATCAAATGCTTCCGTTTCCAGACATCCCGCATTAGGAACGATCAGCGGAGTATGACAGTCCGGCGGGCAGCATGGATTTGCCAGATCTACCATCCGTCCGGACAATCCCAGACGTACTGAGAGTACCAGCGCTTCACGCACCTTGCGCCATGCGCTGCTTTCTACTTTTACAGTCTGTTTAGAGACACCTTCATATCCATCCAGCCAGTCATGGCTAAAGGCAACTTCACCACGGTCTATCTTAGGTTCTGCGCTGAAACGTTCACCCCCCGGAGCCCCCTCTCCCCCGCTGCCCATAAGCGGATAAGTCCCAAAAAAGTCAGAAAGGCGCATTCCAGGTGTAAAAGCAAGGTTCAGCTCTTCAGGACATTTTGCCGATGCGATTTCTTTCTCCCAGGCTTCCACAAAGCGATGGAAGGTGTGTATCTTTTCTGTCAGCCTGTTTGTCTCACCTTTTGCTGAAAGGGGTGCAAGAGGCCAGTACTCGGGACCTTCAATGGTCTGTTCCAGAGGTGAACTGCCGTTTACATACGAATAAACCACACTTCCGGCAAGCCCGTCCATAAGATTGTTGCGCAGCAGCATATCCCAGTTAATATCGGATTTTCTGAGCCGCTCATTATAGCAGCCTGCCCCCGCCTCCATAGCCAATGCGACAGAATTTAAGGGGCTGGAACGGTTTAACCGCACAGACATGGCATTGTCGGCACATCCCTCCCAATCCTGCAGCCGGTCTGAATATGTATGACAGGAGGTAAAAACAGGCAGACCTGTTTCTTTTATGCGTGCTCCCACCCCGGAATGATCCCCGTGATTAAAAAATCCTGCTACAGGCTCATTCAGCGTAACCGGTACATGGATTCCAAGGTCCATTGCGCAGCGTGTCATATCAATACCCCAGTCGGCAAAAAAACGGCGCTTAAAGTTCATCCAGTCATCCGCAAGTTTTTTCTCCAGAGGTGACCCTGGAAAAGCCCTGGGAGGTTTTACCTGAGAGAACTGCATATAGCTGCTTTCATAGTGCCTGTTCAGAATTTCAATCTCTTTATAACATTCCTGAAGATACTGCGGCCAGTAAACATTAATAATCTCAGGGTCGTACAGTGAATTCAGCAGCCCGAAGCTCCAGGCGCTTGACAGCTCATTATCCGGCTGAAATAATATCACACCGCCCTTTTCCCTGTCCTGAAATTCTGCGATCAGAGGTATAACTGCTTTGTACCAGTTGTATACCTTTTCCCGGTAGACGGGCTCCCCTTCTGCGGGGCATGGACGTCCCAGGCAGTAACCGCCTGCGGCACTGCGGCTTAAAGTCCCTGGATACTTCTCAAACAACCAGCGGGGAAAACCGCCGTCACGTAATTCGCTGTTAATAAACGGGCCTGGCCTGGCAGCAAGATAGAGGCCAAGACTGCATGCAATCTCAAAAAAACGGCGCAGGTTTCTGGATGGATGAGTATGTCCATCCAGGTCTACATCCCCTTCTTCCTCCTCATGAAAAAACCAGGGTATATAGGTAGTAACAAGATTCACTCCGCTTTTTTGGGCATTAGAAAGAATCTCCTCCCAATTTTCCGGATTCAAACGAAAGTACTGGATTTCTGCCCCTCGTACTAAAAACGGGCGGCCGTCAACATAAAGGTTCTCTTCTCTTAATTCAACTTTTTTCATAGGTCCCGATCCTTTTGGATATATTCAAAGTATTTGATTTCATTATAGATAGATATCTGCTGTGTGTATAGCGTTATTTAGGCAAGATGTATCATCTTTTAGCAGCAGCAAAAAGACCTGATTGATGTGCTCACCATCATTCAGGTCTTTATTATTGTTATAGCTTATTACTTTGCAGCCATTCCTTTACTTTTATCCCTTTAATCGCTTATCAATATCTGATGCACTATACAATACATCTGTCACTGTAACCTTTTCGCCTTGTATCACATAGAAAACAGAATAGTTGTCTACCAGCATTTGGCGAATCCCTTTTGAATGTTCTGGTTCTGAATCCATAATACGAAAACGTTCTGGTAGCATATCCAGTTTTAAGATTGCATCTGCAATTCGATTATACTGTCCGATTGCATTTTCCGGCGAAAGAAGCGAGAACGCAATATAATTATAAAGCTGTTCCATATCTGCCAATGCTTCATCTGTAATTTCTACAATGTATTGTATCATGCTCCATGATTTTCCCTAAACTTTTCAAAAGCATTCGCTGCATTCTGTACTCTGCCAGCTTCAATATCATCATAACCTTTTTTAAGTTTTCTATGAAACTGTTCATCTGTCATCAAATCAGCGTTAATAACATCTGGTGCTTTTGGCAATGTAACATTAAATGGAATTCCACCAGTCAAAGAGATCTGATTTAGATAAATATCGATTGCAGTTGACATCGGCACACCTAATCTTGATAACACTGCTTCTGCACGTTCTTTTACAATTGGATTAACTCTTAAGTTCAATGTAGCTGTTTTTTCCATAAGACAGCACCTCCTTCTTTTAATGCAATTGTAACGCAAAAGTCATTACATTTCAAGTTTAACTTCTAATATAAAAAGCAACTGCAGGCTCATTATTCATTTGTTTATACCTCCCTCAGCAAACCCTCCAAGCAGCACGGCGTCATTTAAACAGTAGCCATCAGACTGCTGCTGTCAGGATCCAGATATAACACAGCATTTGGATGACGGCGCAGAACAGAGGCCGGACATGTTTCTGAAACCGGACCATGTACTGTATCATACACGGCAGCGGCTTTTGTCCTTGCCGGAACTATACAGAAAACCTGAGGGGCAGCAACTAAAGCTGGAATCGTCAGCGTCAATGCAGTTTCAGGTACATCTTCCAGCCTGGAAAAACAGCCGTCGTTTACCTGCTGCTGCCTGCATTTTTCATCCAGTGTCACGATTTTTACCAGCGCATCATCATTAAAATCCGCCTCATGGGGATCATTAAAAGCAATATGCCCATTCTCCCCAATTCCCATAATTACAATATCCGCAGGAAATTTTTTTAGAAGTGCAGCATAGCGCTCTGACTCAGTTTCCGGGTCTGCCGTAGAATTCAAATACTCCACTGAACCAGGCCTTGCTTTATCAAAAAGAGCATCCCGCAGAAATTTTGCAAACCCCTGGGGCGCTTCAGGGCTGATGCCTACGTATTCATCCATGTGGAAAGCATGGACCTTATCCCAGTCAATTTTGGAGGATATCGAAAGTGCATCAAGCACCTCACGCTGGGAAGGCGCTGCCGCAAAAATAATATTGCATTCACCGCGCTGAGCGATTACGGAAGAAACGGCCTTTTCTATATCACAGGCCGCCCCACATCCCATCTCACTCCTTGAAGGATACATCTTAATGTTCAGAAGATCTTTTTTAATAGTTTTAGTCATAAAAATATTCCTGCTTTCTTTAATTTATGTAATATACTTAATAAATCCCTATTTATTAAATTCCTTGCGAAACTGCTGCGGTGTCATCTGGTTGCTTTCCTTAAAACGCTGAATAAAATGGCTCGTGGAGATATAGCCTACTTCCATTGCTATTTCCGTAATGTTCATTCCTGTGGTAGTAAGTAATATCTTGGATTTTGTGAGACGTACCTCGTTCACATACCCTGGGAAGGTTTTACCTGTATGTGCAATAAAGAATTTTGAAAATGAATGATAACTCATGTTGCACTGGCTCGCAATCGTTTCCATCTTGATTTTATTCATATATTCCTGATCCACAAAAGTAAATATTTTTTGCAGCAGATCCATGGAATAAATATCATTGATACTGGTAAGATCCTTTTCTTCATCCTGTGCCTTCCAGCTGCGTAAGAACCAGAGTGAAAGCTGGCAAAGGAACAGCCTGATGGCAATATCTGAACAGAATTCAGGATTTTCATATTCTTCCAGCATATCCTCTATCAGCGAAGATATACGGCTTTCCACCAGAGTATTTCGTGTAAACAGACGCTGTCCAAGACGGCCGGAAATTGTAAATGAAAACAAAAACTTATTATCCGAGGCAGACTGACTGGCCGAATATAACAGCTCCTGGTCATACGCAATCTCCCAAAATGCAGCATCATCTTTTGATGAAGATGTGATCATATGCAGTTCCTCCGCCAAAACAACAAACAAATCCCCCGTGCCTACTATACAGGAATTGCCATTGACATCAATCTGAAGCTGTCCGCGGAGAACATACAATACCTTAATGCAGCTTTGCTGCTGCGGAACATCAAACAAGCCCCGGCCGTGCTGACACAGGACTATTTCATAACGTACCCCCGAACTTTTACCTACATTTTCTGGAATGAGTCTGCTCATATGTATTTCCTCATATTCTATAAACCTTATCTTTGCAGAACTGCTCTCTCTGTTTTATTTCCGCGAAATTTTATACACCTCCGTGCATCCCACGATAATGTATACACTCCGTGCATCCCATAATTCAGATCCTTACGGATAGGCGTGCTTCGCACGATAATGTATAAAATATCGTAACTATTCAGCAGGTCTGTGCATTTACTGCACAGACCGTGAGAAAATGATTCAAGAGTGCAAAAATCCCATCGCCAAAGGCGATTTTAAATGGATTTTGCAGGTAACTGTGAAAGTACTGAGCAGTTACAAAATATCTATAATCTTTATACTTAAATCATTATAGCAAGAAAAATGCTTTTTGCAACTTCAAAAAAACAAGGTAATTTTTGTCATAAATTTATATAGAGCGCAAAAAAGGCTTAAAACCGCTGTTTTTTGGCATTCAGAAGAATCCGCGGCAAATAGTCCGCTAAAAAGTGATATAATTATACGAAAGAGTGATATTTATCCATACCCTATAAATAGCTCTTTTCTCTTGTATTGACGCCCGAACTTGGAACTTTATCTGATTAAAAATCGGGATGAAAGCTTTTTAAAAAATGACTTTCATCCCGATTTTTGGGCAAAGATATGAAATTGATCCATTCACACGCTCTTCACCAGCGCAATTTCCTCCACCAGCTCCCTGACCACCTGCAGTATATCATCATTGTCTTTCAGGCTCTTGCGTGGTTTTTTGTATTCAAAGTAAGGATTTGTATCTACTTTGAAATTAAGCTGGTTCTTGTTATTATTCTTGTACTTCTCTACCAGATGTTCGATTTTAGCCGGGTCTGCTTTGGCACGCTCAAACATGGTGAACCTGATAGAGTCACCCTTCTGGGATATCTCAGTAATATACGCTTTGTGGGCCATGGCCTTCAGATTTGCGATAGCCAGAAGGTTCTGTACTGATTTAGGCGGTTCTCCAAAACGGTCCATCAGCTCCTCCATCATATCATCATACTCTTCCTCGCTCTCGATACCGGCCACACGCTTATAAATATCCAGCTTCTGGGACTCACTGCGGATATATTTTTCAGAGATAAAGGCATCGATATCCAGATCGATGGAAGTGCCGTATTCTTCCTCCGGCTCTGCCTCCCCCTTCAATTCCTTGACAGATTCATTGAGCATCTTACAGTACAGGTCATATCCCACTGCTTCCATATGGCCGTGCTGCTCTTCTCCCAGCAGGTTCCCCGCGCCTCTGATCTCAAGATCTCTCATGGCTATTTTAAAGCCGCTTCCCAGATCAGTAAATTCCCTGATGGCATGAAGCCTCTTTTCTGCAATCTCCTTCAGCATCTTGTTGCGCCTGTACATCAGAAAGGCATATGCCGTCCTGTTTGAACGGCCGACTCTTCCCCTTAACTGGTACAGCTGTGAAAGCCCAAGACTGTCGGCGTCGTGGATGATCATGGTATTCACGTTGGAGATGTCCAGTCCTGTCTCAATGATGGTTGTGGATACAAGCACATCTATCTCTCCGTTGATAAAATCATACATGATGCGCTCCAGCTCTCTTTCCTTCATCTGCCCATGGGCAAATGCCACATTTGCCTCCGGCACCAGCTTTGCCACTGTATTTGTCATCTCCACGATGGTGTTAACTCTGTTATATACATAATATACCTGGCCGCCTCTTGCCAGTTCACGGCTTATGGCCTCTCTGACCATCTCCTCATTGTATTCCATGACATATGTCTGGATAGGCTGGCGCTCCTGGGGCGCCTCTTCCAGTACACTCATATCACGTATGCCCACAAGGCTCATATGCAGGGTTCTGGGGATCGGCGTAGCTGTCAGAGTGAGCACATCCACATTTTCTTTCAGCTTCTTTATCCTCTCTTTATGAGTGACGCCAAAGCGCTGCTCCTCATCCACGATCAAAAGCCCCAGGTCCTTAAATTCCACATCCTTAGACAGCACCCTGTGTGTTCCGATAAGGATATCCACCAGGCCTTTCTTCAGATCCTGAAGCGTCTTTTTCTGTTCCGCTGCGGTCCTGAACCGGCACATCAGGTCTACCCTGATGGGAAAATCTTTCATACGCTGAACAAAGGTATTGTAATGCTGCTGTGCCAGTATGGTAGTGGGTACCAGGAAAACCACCTGTTTCCCATCCTGGGCTGCCTTAAATGCAGCACGGATAGCCACCTCGGTCTTGCCGTATCCCACGTCACCGCAGACAAGACGGTCCATGATCTTGCGGCTTTCCATATCTTTCTTGGTGGACTCTATTGCAAGCACCTGGTCATCCGTCTCTTCATAGGGAAACATCTCCTCAAATTCCCTCTGCCACACAGTGTCCTCACTGAACTGGAACCCCTCACTTTTCTGCCGGACTGCATAGAGGCGCACCAGATCTCTGGCCACATCCCTTACAGCGCTCCTCACCCTTGTCTTTGTCTTGTTCCACTCCTGGGATCCCAGCTTATTCAGTTTTGGCTTTTTTGCCTGGGAATCTGCATATTTCTGGATCACGTCCAGCTGTGTCGCCAGGATATAGAGGTTGCTGCCGCCTGCATACTCTATCTTCATATAATCCTTGGTGACTTTGTCCACCTCTATCTTTTCTATGCCTTTGTAGACGCCCAGGCCGTGGTTTTCATGCACCACATAGTCACCCACAGCCAGCTCCGAAAAGCTCTGGATCTTCTTCCCCTCATACACCTTTCGCTTTTTCTTTTTCTTTTCCTTGCCGAAGATATCACTCTCCGAGATGACAACAAACTTAATAAGGGGATATTCATATCCCTTTCTGGCATTTCCATAGGCTGCAAGGATCTCTCCTGGCTGAACCACTCTCTCCATATCATCTGTATAGAAACTGTTCAGCTCATACTCACGCAGATCCTCAGCAAGCCGTTTTGCCCTGGTCCTGGAACCTGAGAGCAGGATAACCTGGTATCCTTCCTTTTTAAATCTTTTCAGGTCTTTAACCAGCAGTTCAAAGCTGTTGTTATAAGGATTTACGGATTTAACGAAAATGCTGTACCTATCCGTGATCCTGAAACTGCCCTTGGCAGCCTCCAGAGTGCACAGCCCCATACACCTCATGGCATTCAGTCTTCCCGTCACTTCCTGGCTGCTGTAGAGGATACCCGTCTGTCCGGGCAGGACATATCCCTTCTCCAGCCTGTTCATCATGCTTTCCCTGAACTCCTGCTCAATCGCATCCCCCTCCTGAGAGATTCTGTTGGGTTCATCCAGTACAACAAGAGTGTCTCTGTCTGTAAAGTAATCCAGAAAAGATACTGTCTTGTCATAAAAATAGTCTACATAGCTGTCAAGCCCTGCGCCTACCCCATACTCTTCCAGCTTTTCTCTGCATTCCTCAAGAAGCTCTGACAGATGATGTGCCTCTTCAGTTTTGTTCTCATCCCTCAACTGTCTGCGGAGCTTTTTGACTTCTTTTTCCATTTTCAGGATACCGGCTTCTGCCCGCTGCTTATCCACAATAACTTCTGCTGCCGGATAGACAGTTATTGCATCCAGATTCTCTATAGACCGCTGGCTCTCCACATCAAAGCTTCTTATAGAATCAACTTCATCCCCCCACAGTTCGATCCTCACAGGATTCTCTTCTGTCAGAGGATATATATCTATGATCCCTCCGCGTACTGCAAACTGTCCGCTGCCTTCCACCTGGCCCACACGTTCATATCCCATCTCAACCAGCTGCTTTTTCATCTTCTCCACATCCACAGAGCTGGCAGCGTCCAGCCTGAAGATATATTTTTTCCAGTCAGACAGGGGGACCAGATGGTCCATGCAGCCTCCCATAGTGGTAATGATGGTTACTTCTTCCTCTTCCAGAAGCGCTTTTAGCGCCGAGATCCTTGTCTGTACCAGCAGGTTGCTGTGGATATCGGCGCTGTAAAATATAAGATCCTTAGACGGATATAAAAGGACCTTCTTATCAAAAAATCTATAATCTTCATATAGTTCTTTTGCACGGAGCTCACTGTAGGTGACAATGACCTTGCAGGAGTATGCCTCACCCGCACAATAGATAAAATGAGATTTCGAAGAATCAATGCAGCCGGTAACCTCTACCATGCCTTTTGTCTTTGACAGGCTCCGTGTTATCTGCTCAAATTCCCCCAGGTTGCTGATTGGCTGTGTAAAGGCCTTCATCATACCCTCCATTTCAGGCTTTCTTATTAAAGCTGTTCATAGCAGCATCCATGCCGTCTGTCATAATAGACACGACAGCCCCGGCTGCCCTCTCTAATGCATCCGCAAAGGCCTCCCTCTGAGACTTTGGAAAACGCCCCAGCACATAATCTGCCAGATCGAATCCGGGCGGCTTTTCTCCCACCCCTATCTTTACTCTTTTAAACTCCTGATGTCCCAGATGGGCAATTATACTTTTGATGCCATTATGCCCTCCGGCGCTTCCCTTACCCCTGAGGCGCAGCTGTCCCGGCTCCAGGCTGATATCATCATACAGGACGATCAGTTCGTCCTTCTCATCTATCTTATAAAAATCCACAAGCTCTCTTACACTCTCCCCGCTCAGGTTCATAAAAGTGAGCGGTTTGGCCAGGACCACCTTCTGTCCCTCTATTATCCCTTTTCCATACAATGCCTTGAATTTCTTCGTATCAACATCAATATTATATTTATCTGCAAGCAGGTCAACAGCATCAAAGCCTGCGTTATGCCTGGTATGCTCATACTGTCTGCCCGGATTCCCAAGCCCTACGATCACGTACACATCATCACATCCTTATTCTATTTTACAAATTTCAAATGATATTCTACAGTAAATATCCTGAAATGTCCATGTCAAATTGAAAGACCGCTGCAAACGCAGCGGCCTTTCATCTTAAGTTTATATGCAGCGTAATCAGAAACCCCCGACTTATTCCTGTGCTTCCTCTTCCTGCGCTGCTGCAACTTCATACTGTTTAAGGATAATTTCCTGTATCTTCTCACGTGTCTGTGAGTTAATAGGATGTGCTATATCCCTGTATTCTCCGTCTGATGCCTTCCTGCTCGGCATCGCAATAAATAATCCTTTCTCACCTTCAATTACTTTGATATCGTGAACCACAAACTCGTCATCAATTGTAATAGAAACAACGGCCTTCATCTTTCCTTCTTTTGCAACTTTGCGTACTCTTACGTCAGTTATATTCATAGCTCATGTGCCCCTTTCCCTGTATTGTCATCATTTTCCGTTATAGCACGTAACGCTCATTTTTTTCTATAACAATCTTTATTCCGTCTTCCCCGACGTGGTATGAATTTGCCCGTATTGTATCACGGCTCTCAACGATACAGTTCTCGATATGGGTATTGTCTCCCAGGTATACATCATTTAAAATGATGGAATTCTTGATCACACAGTTTTCTCCCACAAAAACTTTCTTAAACAGCACGGAATTTTCCACATATCCGTTCAGGATACATCCGCTTGATACAAGGCTGTTCTTCACTTCACATCCAGGATTATATTTTGCCGGCGGCAGGTCGTCCACCTTGGAATATACATCAGGATACTGACGGAAGAAATAGTCTCTTACTTCCGGTTTCAGGAAATCCATGTTCGTCTTATAATAAGACTCAACTGTAGCGATATTGCTCCAGTAGTTTTTCATCTTATATCCGTAGATCCTCTTCAGGTTTTTATAACGGATAAGGATATCTTTTACGAAATCATGACGGTCTTCCTGTGCACAGCGTTCAATCAGCTCGATCAACTGTCTTCTTCGGATGACATAGACACCTGTGGACACCGTGTTATAGGCGGACACCATAGGTTTCTCCTCAAATTCTTCTATCCTGGAGTCCTCATTCATTTTCAGAACACCGAACCTGGTCACGTCCTCGCCCGGCTCAATATCCTTGCAGACAACTGTGATATCCGCTTTTTTCTCAATATGGTACTCAAGTACCTTATTGTAATCCAGCTTGTACACACCGTCCCCGGATGCAATGATCACATACGGTTCATGGCATTTTTTGAGGAAATCCAGATTCTGATAGATGGCATCTGCCGTGCCTCTGTACCAGAAGCTGTTGTCAGCGGTAATGGTAGGTGTAAATACGAACAGGCCTCCCTGTTTTCTTCCGAAATCCCACCATTTTGAGGAGCTTAAATGCTCGTTTAAAGAACGTGCATTATACTGTGTCAGCACCGCTACCTTCTGTATGGAAGAATTGGACATATTACTCAGCGCAAAGTCGATACTTCTGTAACTGCCCGCTATTGGCATGGCCGCAATGGCCCTTTTATTTGAAAGTTCTCTCATACGGTGGTTATTTCCACCTGCTAAAATGATTCCTACCGCTCTCATGCTTCCTCACCGTCCTTTTTCAAAGTCTCGCCGCTCTCAAGTAAGCCGTCCGGATAGTCTTCCGGCACCGTAGTACCAGAAATCGCTGTATTTTTACCAATTTTAACATTTGGCGGAATATAACTTCCTTCCCCGATCGTTACCAATCCAAAGGAGTACACATTTGGTTTTACTTTATTTGGAACCTCTTCTCCCACTCCAAGAACCACATTATTATCAATTTTAACATTTTCTGCGATGATAGCGCGATCCATAACTACTCCTTCACCAATGGTCGTTCCTTTCATAATGATGGAATCCTTGATGACACTCCCCTTGCCAATGGTAACACCGGCACCGATTACGGAATTCTGGACTTCCCCGTATACCTCTGTACCATCGCCAATAATACTCTTTGTGATCTTTGCCTCAGCAGAAATATACTGCGGCGGAATGATCTCACTGCCTGTATATATCTTCCAGAACTCTTCATAAAGATTGAATTCAGGAATAATATCGATCAGCTCCATGTTGGCCTCCCAATAGGAGCCCAATGTCCCCACATCTTTCCAGTATCCGTTATATTCGTAGGCTACCAGCTTGTCCCCTCTTTCGTGGCAGTAAGGGATGATGTGCTTGCCGAAGTCACAATTGCTCTGGTCTTTCATAGCAATGAGAGCTTCTTTTAAAACTTTCCACGAGAATATGTATATACCCATTGAAGCCAGATTGCTCTTCGGATGCTCCGGCTTTTCCTGGAACTCAGTGATCCTGTTCTGCTCATCTGCGATGACTACGCCGAAACGGCTGGCCTCCTCGATGGGCACCGGCATTACTGCAATCGTAATATCTGCATTGCTGGCCTTATGGAAATCCAGCATGACTTCATAATCCATCTTATAAATATGGTCTCCGGAAAGCATCAGAACATATTCCGGATTATAATTCTCCATATAGGTGAGGTTCTGGTAAATTGCATTGGCGGTTCCTGTATACCACTCACTGTTTCCGCTCTTCTCGTATGGAGGAAGAACGGTAACTCCGCCGATATTTCTGTCCAGATCCCAAGGGATACCGATCCCTATGTGTGTGTTAAGCCTGAGGGGCTGATATTGTGTCAGTACACCTACTGTATCTACACCAGAATTAATACAGTTGCTCAGCGGGAAATCTATGATTCTGTATTTTCCGCCAAAAGCTACGGCTGGCTTAGCCACTTTTTCAGTCAGGACTCCCAGCCGGCTGCCCTGTCCACCTGCAAGTAACATTGCAATCATTTCTTTTTTAATCACGCTATCACCTCTTGTTGTAATTATTTGTTTTTTTATTATAACACACATCCTGGAAATAGTGAACACATTTTACATATTTTTGAATTTTTTTTACTACATTTTATGACAAATGCTTCATATTTTTGTTTTGAATTTACAAAGTCACAATCTTTATTCGACAGTTTGTTCTTTCCATGTTCCATTCTTTGTTATTTCCTGTCTGTTTTTGTCTATTATTTTGCTTTTATGTTGTTTTAAGGCAATCTTCCCCCGTCCTCTGCCTCTGCTTCCATTAAAATATGTACGGAATTAAGAAACCCTTTCCATTTTCCCGGAATATGGTATAATATAAAAAGCACAGACCCAGTCTGCTGCCAGGACCGGATACTTCTTATAGGGAGATCCGCCTTTATCAGAAACAAAGGAGAACGTTATTATGTATCAGATAGATTTCAAAAAACCACTCAGCATCCATTTCATCGGCATCGGAGGAATCAGTATGAGCGGACTGGCCGCTATCCTGCTGGACCGGGGCTTTGTCGTCTCAGGCTCTGACGCAAAGGAATCCCCTCTGACCAGATGGCTGGAGGAAAAAGGCGCTGTCGTGTATTACGGACAGCGTGCTTCTAATATAAAAGAAAATACTGAACTCGTCGTTTATACAGCCGCCATCCATCCCGACAATCCCGAATATGAGGGAGCTGTAAAAATGGGTGTGCCAATGATGACCAGAGCTGAGCTTCTGGGACAGATGATGAGAAATTATAAGACACCTATTGCTGTATCCGGCACTCACGGAAAGACTACTACCACCTCTATGATTTCCCATATCTTCCTCGCCGCTGAAATGGACCCTACTATCTCAGTGGGCGGCATCCTGAAAGCAATAGACGGAAACATCCGTGTGGGCGGACATGAGACTTTTATTACAGAGGCTTGTGAATACACGAACAGTTTCCTGCATTTTTATCCAAAGATAAGCATTATCCTGAACATTGACGCAGATCATCTGGATTTCTTCAAAGACCTGGATGATATCCGCCGTTCCTTCAGGCTCTTTGCAGAAAGGCTTCCTGAAGACGGTATCCTCATTATCAACAGTGACATACCTGATTACCAGAAAATCACAGACGGCCTCAAGTGCCGTGTTGTGACTTACGGCTCATCCCCCGAGAGTGACTATTCCCCGGCAGATATCACCTATGACGAGCTGGCCTTAGGTTCCTTTGACCTTATAAAAGGAGGAAAGACTTTCGGACATTTCTGCCTGAGTGTACCCGGCAGCCACAATGTATCAAATGCCTGTGCATCCCTGGCACTGGCGGATATCATGGGTATCCCGCTGGAGACAATGCAGAGAGGCCTTATGGAGTTTTCAGGCACAAACCGCCGTTTTGAGAAAAAGGGAGAAATCGGAGGCGTGACAGTGATCGATGATTATGCCCACCATCCCACCGAGATCCGTGCCACCTTAAATGCCGCCAGAAAATATCCCCATAAAACTATATGGTGCGTGTTCCAGCCACATACTTATACACGTACTAAAGCGCTTATGGACGAGTTTGCAGAAGCCCTGTCTCTGGCTGACAAAGTTGTGCTGGCTGATATATATGCCGCGCGTGAGACAGATAATCTGGGGATCAGTTCCGAGACTTTGATGGAACATATTCAGGATCGAGGCTCAGATGCATATTACTTCCCGTCTTTTGACGAAATAGAAAATTTTTTATTAGAAAATTGTATGCACGGTGACCTGTTGATAACTATGGGCGCCGGAGACGTTGTAAAAATAGGGGAAAGCCTGCTTGGACAATAGTTATCCACATTATCCACATGTTTATGCACATTATATTGTGTCCGGACATGTGGATTTTTTTGTGGATACCTGTGTTTACATAACTTTCATTACGTAAATCCACAACATTCGACAATCCCTTATTTTATAAGGATTCTACAGGTTGCACTTTTTTTCTGTCCCCATTTTATCCACATTATCCACATTATCCACAAAGTTTTTCCTCCGGCCTGTGGACAGCCCTGCTCCTGAAAACTGCTATTCTCTTTTCAAAAAATCTGTGTTATACTGGGGTTCGATAAATATTCCATTATTAATAAGAACGAAAATCCAGGTGAATAAATTGAAATCAATATCTTTATACACAAGACCCACTAATGACGTGACGATCATACAAAATTACTTTCTTGACCACTATCTGCCGGCCGCAAACGGAGAATATGTAAAGCTGTACCTGTTCCTGTTCCGCTGTGCCTGCGCCGGACGGGCCATAACAGTCTCCGCCCTGGCCGATACCTTTGACCACACAGAGAAGGATATACGCAGGGGACTGTCTTACTGGGAAAAGCTGGGCCTTCTTGAACTCACATACGGGGAAGGCGATGAGCTTCTGGGAGTCTCCTTCCTGGATCTTCCCGTGGAAGAGACCGCTGCTGCCGCTGCTGAAGAACAGCCTGCGGATACATTGCAGGGCGTACAGGAGGAGTCTGAATATCTTACTTCTTCCGATGAGCCTGCAGCAAGCGCTCCCGTTTCCATCCCCAAACCTGCCCTCAGCCCTGACAGGGTCAAGGCGCTTAAGGATTCTGAGGACATCAGGCAGCTCATTTTTATTGCAGAACAATACCTAGGCAAGACTCTCAGTCCTTCAGAGGTGTCAAATATCCTGTATTTCTATGACGTACTGCACTTTTCAGCAGACTTGATCGAATACCTGATTGAATACTGTGTTTCAAAGGGCAGCAAAAGTGCACGCTACATAGAGACTGTCGCCCTCGCATGGTCACAGGAGGGCATCAAGACCGTCCAGGAGGCAAAAGACAGCACCAACCTTTATAATAAAAATTATTATACTATATTAAATACTTTCGGTATAAAGGGCAGAGGGCCTGCCAAACCAGAGACTGACTATATGAACTGCTGGCTCAATGAATACCACTTTACACTGGACATCATCCAGGAAGCCTGCAGCAGGACAATAGCCCAAACGCACCAGCCCAACTTCCAGTATGCCAATAAGATTTTAGAGGACTGGCACAAAAACGGAATCAAACATATAAATGACATCAGACAGCTGGATATCAGGCACCAGCAGAATAAAAAGGCTGCCGCCCCAAAACAAAAGGCGCCCTCCGCTCCTTCCGGCAATAAATTCAATAACTTCCACCAGAGGGAATACGATTACAAGAAACTGGAGGAGCAGCTTCTGAACCGCTAGCGCATGTCTGTTTTCAGACAGACTCTGAGAAAGGAATGTGAAAATTGGCACTGAAGAATTCACAATACGACATGATCATCCGTGAGTATAACCGCAAGCAGCTTCAGAGCAGGCGTGACCAGATGAAACGCATAGATGAGGCATATGAGGCTATCCCTGCCCTCAGGGAGATTGACCAGCAGATCGCCGCCCTGAGCGTTTCCAGAGGACGCAAGCTCCTTGAAGGCGATGACAGGGCGCTCGACGGCCTCAAAAATGATATCAGCCGCCTTGCGGCTATGCGTCCCCACCTTTTATCATCAAACGGTTATCCCCCTGACTATCTGGAACCCAGATATTTCTGTGAGGACTGCAAAGACACAGGTTATATAGGAAATGAAAAATGCCACTGCTTCAAGCAGGCTATCATAGACCTGCTCTATACTCAGTCAAATATCCGTGAAGTTTTAAAGGAAGAGAATTTCTCCAATTTTTCTTACGGTTATTATTCTGACCTGATAATTGAACCGGCCACAGGACTCTCGGCCCTGGCGACCATAAAAAAAATAGTCGCGGAATGCGGCCATTTTATCGACAACTTTGATGAGGTGCACGAGAGCCTTTTCTTCTACGGAGATACAGGCGTGGGAAAGACCTTCCTCTCCCACTGCATTGCAAAGGAACTGATCGACTCTGCTCATTCCGTGATCTATTTTTCGGCATTTGAGCTGTTTGATACCTTTGCCAAAAATACATTCAGAAAAGGCGTAAAAGAGGATGAACAGGCAGAGCTTTATTCTTATATATTTGACTGTGACCTGCTGATCATCGATGACCTGGGGACTGAGCTGACAAATTCTTTTGTCTCATCTCAGCTCTTCCTGACTATCAATGAAAGGCTTCTCCGGAAGAAATCCACGATAATTTCTACAAATCTGCCTATTGACATATTTGCAGACACTTATTCTGAAAGAGTTTTTTCCCGTATCACAAGCAACTATAAAATGCTGAAGCTCATTGGCGATGACATACGTATACAAAAGAAGCTGTCGAAATATTAAAAAAATTAAGCAATTTACAACCTTGACCTTTGTATACAATATGATATAAACTATATTCATACTGTTATGCGGCAAAAAATTACATTTTTCGCTTCTGCCGCATCTGGAAGAAATGTAAAACTAACGGAGGAATCAATCATGCAACCAATAGAAGAACGCAATCTGGAAACTATCCCTGTAGGACCGCTGGGGATCATACCTCTGGAGAGCTGCCGGACCATCGGTGAAAAGATCAACAATTATCTTGTCACCTGGCGTAAAGAACGTGAGATGGAGCATAAAACAACCATCGCTTTTGAAGGCTATCAGAGGGACTGCTATATCCTTAATACAAAGGTCCCGCGTTTTGGTTCCGGAGAAGCTAAGGGAATCATCAATGAATCTGTCCGCGGTGATGACCTGTATATTCTTGTGGATGTCTGCAATTATTCACTGACCTATTCTCTGTGCGGATACACAAACCATATGTCTCCTGATGATCATTTTCAGGATCTGAAACGTATCATCGCAGCAGTGGCCGGAAAAGCAAAAAGGATCAATGTCATCATGCCTTTCTTATATGAGAGCCGTCAGCACAAGCGCACCGGACGTGAATCCCTGGACTGTGCACTGGCGCTCCAGGAGCTTATGCGCATGGGTGTTGACAACATCATCACCTTTGATGCCCATGATCCCCGGGTACAGAATGCCATCCCCCTGAAAGGCTTTGAGACTGTACAGCCTGTATACCAGTTTATCAAGGGTCTGTTCCGCGCAGTTCCCACACTGAAGATCAACAAAGACAATACCATGGTCATCAGCCCCGATGAGGGCGGAATGAACCGCGCTATCTATATGGCAAATGTCCTGGGCCTGGATATGGGTATGTTCTATAAGCGCCGTGACTATGCCACTATCGTGAACGGCTCCAACCCCATAGTAGCCCATGAATTCTTAGGCTCAGATGTGGAAGGCAAGGACATGATCATTATAGATGACATGATCTCCTCAGGTACAAGTGTGCTGGAAGTAGCAGCTGAACTCAAGAAGAGGAAAGCCGGAAGGATATTCATCTGTGCGACCTTCGGCCTCTTCACCAATGGTATGGATAAGTTTGACAAGGCACATGAAGATGGTATCTTTGACTTTGTCCTTACGACAAACCTCATCTACCAGACACCTGAGCTGCTTCAGAAGCCTTACTATATGAACTGTGACCTCAGCAAATATATTGCTTATATCATTGATACTCTTAACCATGACGCTTCTATCAGCAGCCTGTTAAGCCCTGTAGACAGGATCAATAACTTCCTGGCAAAGCATAATCAGTAGATCATATTACGTACATTTAATACATTTAAATTCAGGCCGCGGAAATATTCCGCGGCCTGATCTGTCTCTCTGCTGTGATTATTTTTACACACTTGAATCATTTTCTTACGGTCTGTGCAGTAAATGCACAGACCAGCTGAATAGTTATATTCTTTTCATCATCTCTTCTTCCCGTCTGTGGCAGGTAAATAAAATCACCTGTCTGCCGCTCTTCTTCAGCCATTTCAGGGTATTGAACAGCCTCCTGTCATCATACATGGCAAATGCCTCATCCAGTATTACAGGCATGCAGGCTCCCTTTGTGAATACCTCCCCCGCTGCCATCCTGACTGCAAAATACATCTGGTCTGCTGTACCCCTGCTGACCTGTGAGAGCTTCAGAAGCCTGTCAGGGGTATTCACCTTCACGTCCATATTCTCATCCAGACTGATGCTTGTGTACTTTCCTTCCGTAATCTCTCTGATGATCCCGGATGCCTTTTCCTCCACCTGTTCTGCAAGAGTCAGATACCCTTCCCTGGATACTGTCCGTATGGTCCTGTCAGCCAGCTCCAGGGCCTCCAGTTCCTTCTTCAGGCTTTCCAGATTCCCCTTCAGGCTGTGTGCTTCCTCCAGGCTCTCCTCCAGATTTCCCAGCAGTATTTTCTTTTCTGCTATTTCCGCCTTCAGATGTTCTATGCCCCATGACATCTTCTGGCGTTCACCCTGGAGCGATTCCAGGCCTTCAGCCAGCTTTGCAGCCTCTTTGGCTGCATTTGTTCCTGTGCCGTATGACGGCTCCCTGATGCGTCCTGTTTCCGGGCCGGGCTCTCTGTATGTATCCGCGCCCATTTCCTCGTTTTGTGATGATCCGCCGCTTCTGATCACATACCATACACCTGCGAGCATACAAAGCAGCCACACTGCCGCCACCGCCGCTTTCCCTGTGAC
Organism: Murimonas intestini; assembly: GCA_003148945.1. Taxonomy (GTDB): domain Bacteria; phylum Bacillota; class Clostridia; order Lachnospirales; family Lachnospiraceae; genus Murimonas; species Murimonas intestini. The sequence goes on from QGGY01000013.1 coordinate 86,075, forward strand.
AGACGGCAGGAAGATACATCCCAGGAAGGCTGCCAGGCTTAAAAAGGCCGCCGTCAGCTGCAGCGCCCTTCTCTTCTTTCTGAGAGCTGCCCTCCGTTCTGCCTCCTCCCGGCGGCTTCTGCCTATACTGTCTCTTATCACATCTTCTGATTCCTTATGCTGCTGCCTGGCGGCGTCTGCCGCCTTCTTGTACTGCATGACAGCCAGCTTCCACCGCTCCTCCAGCTCCCTGCTTTTCATCCGGCGCTCCTGGACTTCTCTTTCGGCAGAATCCAGTTCCTGCCTGACATATTCCATACGGCGGGATATCTGCTCCGCCTGCTCTTCGTTTCCGGCTTCTTCCTGGCTGATGATTGACTGCGTTCTCTTCTTCTTCTCATTCAGGCTTTTAAGAGCTGCTTCCACGTAAATACCTGCGTCCCCGGCCTCTCTTAAATTAGTCATATAATTCTTCAGTTCTTCAGCCAGGCCTGCATCAGTAGCGCTGGATTTCTGCGTGATAAAAATAGTATTCCTGAAGGCCTGCTCATTCATCCCCTCCAGCAGAACCTCCAGGTCTCCGTGTTCCACACTCATCTCCTCACCATCTGTCTCACACACCAGCGAGACACTCTTATCACGCTTCTGGAAGTTTCTCTCGATCCTGAATACCTTGCCGCCGCTTTCCAGCTTCAGCGTTCCTGCATAATAATAAGGGTTTTCCCACGGCTCCCTGAGCGTATACTCATCATTTTTTGCGGCCCTTCCCCGCTGTGCAATGATTCCAAAGAGCATTCCCCTGATAAAGGAATGGATGGTCGTCTTCCCCATCTCATTTTCACCGCTGATAATATTGACTCCGGGATGAAAACAGATCCTCTGGCCGGAAAATTTGCCGAAATTCTTTAACCGCAATTCCAGTAACTGCATATCTACTCCTTTGTCTCCAGCAAAGCCTGTACTCCATAATAGAGGGCCTTTTTTGTTATTTCATCCAGATGGTCCATAAGGGTGTCCCCCTTAAGCTGGCGGATATACTCACCTATGATCCCGTCCCTGTATTCTTCCTCCAGGACTGTGAAATCATAATCAGGTTCTGTCTCATCTCTGACATCCGCCACCTGCCCCAGCTCATAATATCTCTTTATATTAAAGATAATATCAGGATCACGGAAACCGGCCAGCCTTATCTTATAAAAATGTTTTCTTCCAAGGAGTTCTATCTTCTCTGATATCTGCTGCATAACTGACAGGTCTGTACTCCCTGAATCAACTCTGATATCCAGCTCCTTGTACTCCCTGCCCTCATCCGGCACAAATCTGGCACACACCTTTCCATTCTCAATAATTCCCTCCACGTGTCCGTGGACTCCTGTATCATCCCTGTCGAGCGCCTCTATTGCACCGCAGTACTGCATCTTGTCCCGAATCAGTACCTGGGGCTTGTGGATATGTCCCAGCGCAATATAATCAAAGCCGGCCAAAGCCAGCTTCCTCCTGTCTATGGGAATATGGCGGGCATCACCGCCATGTGCCAGAAGGATGGAACAGCTTCCATCCTTCACGGGCATCAGCTCATCATAGAGCGGCTGCGTGATCTCCCTTGTGTGATAGCTCAGGCCATATACCCTGGTATTTAGTTCAGGGAAAAAGACGCTTTCACATTCCTGCTGATACAGGAAATGTACGTTTTCACTCCAGTGAAAATTCCAATAATTAGAACCGTCCTTCAGATAATCGTGATTTCCCGCTATCAGCACTACCTGAGTGTTTGTCAGCGTTGAAAAAAGATAGTCCACCTCTTTCAGCTCACGTACCAGTGGCTGCCTGTGGAACAGATCTCCCGCTATCAGCAGCAGGTCTGCCTCCTGTTCACGGGCCAGTCCGACTATCCTGCCAAAGCTGTCCCAGATTTCTTTTGCCCTCTTCTCACTCCATTTAAAACCTGCATCCGGAGTTACCCCCAGATGCACATCTGCTATATGAATAAATTTCACTGTACCTGCACCTGTTTATTCTACGTTATCCAGAGCCTGAGCCAGGTCTGCAATGATATCTTCTATATTTTCTATTCCAACGGAAAGGCGGATGAGTCCTGGTGACACTCCGGCTTCGGCCAGCTGCTGGTCATTCATCTGCCTGTGTGTATGGCTTGCCGGATGCAGAACGCTTGTCCTGGCATCTGCCACATGTGTGACGATCGCCGCCATTTTAAGGCTGTCCATAAATTTCACAGCTGTCTCTCTGCCGCCCTTTAACTCAAAGGAAATGACCCCGCAGGTTCCGTCCGGCATATATTTTTTTGCCAGCTCATAATATTTATCTCCCGGAAGGCCCGCATAATTTACATAGGAAACCTTTTCGTGGGCATCCAGAAACTCAGCTGTCTTCTGCGCATTGCTGCAATGGCGTTCCACCCTCAGTGGGAGTGTCTCAAGGCCTACATTGAGCAGGAAGCAGTTCATAGGTGACGGGATTGAGCCCAGGTCACGCATCAGCTGGGCCGTTGCTTTCTGTATATACGCAGCCTTCCCAAACTTCTCTGCGTAGACCACACCGTGGTAAGATTCATCAGGCTTTGTGAGGCCATGGTATTTATCCCCGTATGCCATCCAGTCAAAATTTCCGCTGTCCACTATAGCTCCGCCCACCTGCATTGCATGGCCGTCCATATACTTTGTGGTGGAATGTGTCACTATATCTGCCCCCCACTCAAAAGGCCTACAGTTGACCGGCGTAGCAAATGTATTGTCAACAATAAGAGGAACCTCATGATCATGGGCAAGCTTTGCAAATTTCTCAATATCCAGGACAACAAGCGCCGGGTTGGCGATGGTTTCCGCAAATAATACCTTCGTATTCGGCCTGAATGCCTTTGCGATCTCCTCCGCCGGGGCATCTGCATCTACAAATGTGCAGTCAATGCCCAGCTTCTTTAATGTAGTCCCGAAAAGATTATATGTACCTCCATAGATAGACGCTGCGGATACAATGTGGTCCCCTGCTTCGCAGATATTAAACACTGCATAGAAATTGGCCGCCTGCCCTGAAGAAGTCAGCATAGCCGCGATTCCGCCCTCCAGGTCGGCTATCTTGGACGCCACCGCATCATTGGTGGGATTCTGGAGCCTTGTATAGAAATACCCGTTCTCCTCAAGTGCAAAGAGCTTCCCCATCTCCTCAGTCGTATCATATTTGAACGTGGTACTCTGATAGATAGGCAGTACTCTTGGTTCCCCCTTCTCAGGCTTCCAGCCGGACTGGATACATTTAGTCTCAATCTTATAATTGCTCATAGTTTCTCCTCTCTCATATGTCACACCTTATGTTATAATATCTATAATGCAGCTATTATAACATAAGGCACTTCTCTATTCAAATATTACCGGAACAAAAGTGTGCTGAAATACCGCTCCCCCGTATCAGGCAAAATGGTTACAACACGCCGGCCCGGCCCCAGTTTCCTGGCCAGCTTCAGGGCCGCCGCCACATTTGAGCCGCTGGATATCCCGCACAGCAGTCCTTCTTCCCTTGCCAGCCTTCTGGAGACTTCCAGGGCTTCCTCGTCCGTCACCACACAGATATCCTCATAGATATCCATATTCAGATTCTCCGGAATGAGCCCGTCACCGATCCCCATCTGCAGATGTGTCCCGATGCTGCCTCCTGACAATATGGCAGCATGCTCCGGTTCCACAGCCCAGATGGTTATATCCGGGTACTGGTTCTTCAGCACTTCTCCTATGCCTGAGAGGGTCCCTCCCGTCCCTACGCCTGAGCAGAACCCGTGGATCGGGCCCTCTGCCTGCTCCAGGATCTCCACAGCCGTATAATACTTATGCACAAGGGGGTTATTGGGATTGCAGAACTGCTGCGGTACATAGACCCTTTCATCCTCTTCTGCCATTTTCAGCGCCATCTGAAGACATTCGCTTATACATTTTCCTATATCGCCGTCATCGTGTACAAGAACTGCTTCTGCTCCATACTGCTGCACCAGCTTCCTTCTCTCTTCGCTTACAGAATCCGGCATAATGATGCGTACCTTGTAGCCCTTCACCGCTCCCACCAGAGCTATGCCGACTCCCTGATTCCCGCTTGTAGGTTCCACGATAATAGAATCTTCCCTGATATCCCCCGCTTCCTCAGCAGCCTTCAGCATGTTCCAGGCAGTCCTTGTCTTAATGGAGCCTCCGATATTCACACCTTCATATTTTACCAGAATCTCCGCCATGCCTTCTTCTCTCATCCTGTTCAGCCGGATCATAGGCGTATGGCCTATGGCCTCCAGCACATTATCATAAATCATAGAATTCTCCTTATCTGACATTTCAATGAGTCTACTACTATCTTATTCATATCTGCGGTATTCGTTAAGAAAATTTTGAGGGATGCCATATTTCGGGCATCCCTCTTAACTAAACCGCTTTTTTGACAAGACCTGTGCCTATCGGATAGGGGCCTGTATGGACCCCGATAGTTGCTCCGATCTGATAAATATCCATCTGCCTGACATTGGAATACTCTGACAGGGATCTGAGAAGCTCATCCCTGAATCCCACTGCCTCCTCATAATCATAGCCATATCCTGTCACAAAGCTGTAGCTGTTTGGATCTTCCCCTGTCTCATGGAAATGCTTCCTCACCAGCTCAATGACTTTCTGCATGGATTTTTTTCTGCTGCGGCTGATCCCTGACGGGAAGATCTCCCCCTCTTTGAGGGTGATCAGCGGTCTGATACCAAGTGTCGCCCCTGCCGCGCCCATAAGTTTTCCGACTCTGCCCCCGTGGACGAGATATTCCATACCACCGATGGTAAAAAATATCCTCCCCGTGGATTTTATTTCCTCAAGCCTTCTGACATTTTCCTCAAATGTAAAGCCTGCGTCCCTCATCTTAGCTGCCTCCAGCACTACCAGCCCCTGAAGGACTGTATTGACACTGCTGTCGATCACCTCGATCCTGGCCCCTGGAAATTCCTCACTAATGATCTGTCCTGCATTTACGGCTGATGTATAGGAGCCGCTGAATTTAGAAGTGATACATATACAGATCACAGGTATTCCCTCTGCTGCATACGGTCTGAACACCCTGAGATAGTCTTCCACATTCGGCAGCGAAGACTTGGGATACAGCGTGGGATTATCCACCATTTTCTGATAGAACTCCCTCACTCCGATTTCCTCAATCTCTTTCTTGTAATTCTCCCCGTCAAATGATACATAAAACGGTACGATCTCTATATAATTCTCCTTTGCAGTCCGGACCCCCAGATCGCAGGAACCATCACTGATTATCTGATATTCCATATTGTCTTCTCATCACTTTCCGCCACGTTTAGTCAAATTTAGTCAGGACAGTTGCATGCCCTCTGGTCTCCAGCTCCGCATTATATATGGTAAACTGGTTTTTTCCTTTATGCTTCGCGTCATACAACGCTTTATCTGCCTTTATGAACAGCTCTCTGTAATCTTTTCCGTCCCTTGGACAGCAGGACAGTCCTATGCTGACTGACGCCCTGCAGGAATTGTCTTCTTTTATTCTGATATTCTCTACCTTCCTCAAAAGCTCGTCCATCTTCTTGGCAAGAAGAATGTCAGAATCAATATCCTTAATGAAGACAATAAACTCATCCCCGCCGATCCTGCCCATGATATCAGAACTCCTGAACAGCTTCTTCAGTTCATTTCCCATAGCCTTCAGCACAGAATCGCCTGCCAGATGTCCAAAAGTATCGTTGATCGCCTTGAAATCATCTATATCGATAAAGACAAATGCCCCTACTCCGCCGTGTCCCGCCTTCAGGTATTTCCTTATCATGTCCTTCACATTCTTATAATTGCAGAGCCCCGTGAGATTATCCGTAGTTGCATCGATCCTCAGTTTCTCTTTCTCCAGTTTCTGTTTATTAATGTTTGAGAGCTTGCCTATATATACAATATTCTCATGGGCCCCCTCATTGGACGTAAGCACATAGGCATTGATTTCAAACCACTCATAATCACCCCGCGCTGTCAACAGACGGACCTGGACCCTCCCGTTAGGATGTTTGCGCTTCGGCAGATATGAGAGCTTCTCAGCCTCCTGCCTGTCCTCCGGATAGACACATATATTTTTTTCCATATAAGCGCTGAAGTTTTCTATATACTCTTCACAGCCAAGCTGCTCCCTGCACTTTTCAGAAAATTCAACACAGTCCTTCTGCAGATCATAATTAAAGATCACCTCTCCTGAAAGCTCTGCCAGTATTCTGTATTTCTCTCTCTCCATCTCTAGCAGCCAGAGGGTCCTCTCCTTGAGCGCCGCCATCTGAGTATCTTTCCTCTTCTCTTCAGGAAGCACTTCCACTGACATGGACGCGGAGGGCATCTCTTCATTGAGCAGCTCTTCATCCAGCCTGATGATATCCTGGACCTTGAGGAAAGCGTCCAAAAGGACCGGATTAAAAATTCCGCATTCCCCGTCAAGGATCATCTTTACCGCAGTCTCATGAGAATAGGCCGGCTTATATACACGCTCTCTAGTCAGGGCGTCATAGACATCTGCAAGCCCTACAACCTGCGCCCAGATAGGTATCCCGTCCCCCTTCAGGCCGTCGGGATAACCGCCTCCGTCCCATCTCTCATGGTGATAACGGCAGATATCATAGCTGAACCTGAAATAGTCGCTTGTCTTCACGTAATTCAGGGAATCCAGGAGCTTGCAGCCCTTTGTTGTATGCGTCTTCATGATCTCGAATTCTTCCTTCGTCAGCTTTCCCGGCTTTAAAAGGATATGATCCGGTATAGATATCTTCCCGATATCGTGCATAGCAGCAGCGCTGGAGATCACATTGATATCTTCCTCTGACATGGCATATTCCCTGTGCTCACTTACAACTGCATACAGCAGGACCTTGGTCAGCATCCTGATGCGCTTCACATGCTGTCCTGTATCCACATCCCTGAACTCTACTATTGTGCTTAACGTATCGATTATAAAATTATTGACCTTTTCCAGCTCCTGAGACTGCTTTTCTATAGTATCCACCTGGCTCTGGACCTTGTTCTCCAGATGCTGCTTATAAGAATTCAGCTCTACAGTGTTCTCCACCCTTTTCCTCACAATATCAGGATTAAAAGGCTTTGTGATCACATCTGTGGCATTCAGATTATACCCTTCCAGTATAGCCTGCTCTGAACTCTCTGATGTGATCATTACAACTGGTATTTCCTCGATCAGTCCGCTGTTAGATAAGTGTCTCAATACTTCGAACCCGTTCATCACAGGCATGATCAAATCTAAAAGCACTATGACGATAGATGTACCGTATTCCTCAATCAGCTTCAACGCTTCTTTCCCATTTTCCGCTTCAAGTATCTTATATGAACTGCTGAACAGCTCATTCAGGATAGCCCTGTTCAGCTCCATATCATCTACTACAAGCATTATTTTATCCTGAGGTTCCATACCCGTCTCCTTTAGTCCATTTGATTCAGAACATTAATTATTTTCTCATGCTCCTCCCGGGCAGAATCAAATAGCGGACCGGCCTTTTCTATACACAGGCACTCACTGTCATTACTGCGCATGCATTCTACTATGGCAGCGCTTTTAGCTCCAAGTGCATCAAAGCCCAGATTCATTGCAATACCTTTTAACGTGTGGGCCTGGATCTCTATCTCATCTGCCTGCTTATTACTTAGCGCCTCTGCAAGCTTGTTAAATGTCTCATCATCTATAAATTTTTTCATAAATTTATGAAGAAGGGCGCTGTTCCCCCCGAACCGTCTCAAAATCTTCTCTGAATCCATATTCAGTTCATTCATTGCCTCATTTAGTACCATATTCTATTCCTCCTTCAGAATATTAGCAAAAGGGGGGAGCTGCAAAGCGCAACCCCCCCAACTCCTGCTTTCATATTATAGGAAAACCTGCTGAAAGTCAACTATATATGCATCAAAACCTTTTACAACATTGATGCCCTGAGTTCTTCCGGACTCATAGCACTTAAATACGCCGGAGCCACATCGAATACTGTCCTGCACCCTGTCTGTCCTTCTGCCGCCATGCGGTAAGCTGCCCTGGCATATGCAACGATCACACATGATGTGAATTCCGGATTAGAATCTAATTTAAGGCTGTACTCGATCAGATGACTGTTCTCATTATTCCAGCCGGTCTTTCCGCTCCTTAATACAAATCCTCCATGAGGTATGCCGCTGTGATCCCTCTTCAGCTCCTCCTCACTGATAAAATGTACTGTTGTGTCATAGTCTGAAAAATAGTTTGGCATGGTCTTGATCTCTTCTTCCACCCTGGCTGCATCTGCGCCCTCTTCCAGAACCACAAAACATTCTCTTGTATGTTTCTCACGTGTTGTAAGCTTTGGATTTTCACCTTTCCTGACTGATTCCAGGGCTGACTCTACAGGTATTGTATACTGTTTGGCATCCTTTACTCCTTTTATACGGCGGACTGCGTCTGAATGCCCCTGGCTTACGCCTTTTCCCCAGAATGTATAATCACATCCCTCTGTGAGCACAGCGTTTGCATACATCCTGTTCAGTGAGAACATTCCCGGATCCCAGCCCACGGAGATAATGCCCACCTTTCCGGCGCTCTTAGCCGCTGCGTCAACATTTGCAAAATGTTCCGGTATCCTGGCATGTGTATCAAAGCTGTCCACTACATTAAACATGGATGCATACTCCGGTGTCTGGACAGGCAGGTCTGTGGCGCTGCCTCCGCACAGGATCAGCACGTCAATTTTATCCTTCCAGTCCTTAGCTTCCTCTGTCCTGCAGACGGCAGCTGTCTCTGTAAGAATAGTGACATCCTTCGGGTCCCTGCGTGTGAACACTGCTACCAGCTCCATATCCGGATTATGTTTGATGGCGCACTCTACACCTCTTCCTAAATTGCCATAACCTAAAATTCCAATTCTAATGCTCATAATATTTCTCCTCTGTGGATTCCAGACAGCCGTTAAAACAGTTAACTGCTGCCACTTTTTAATTTATTAGTAACTTCTTTTTCTTTTTTATTATAATATCACATGGATGATTCTGCAAGAATTTCCTTTTTCTGATCTGAATTTGGTTTTTGTAATCTCTCTAACCTGGACATTCCCCATATGACTGCAAACCCTGCTGCGAACAGAAGGATACAGGGCAGGATCCCGCTCCCTGTGGGTATCCCGGGAAATATCTCTGCCACAGAGCCCAGTATAAATCCCAGTATTACAAGGTAGGTCATCTGAGGATATTTGACCATGGCCTTCTCCAGCGCCTTAGTAGACAGCAGTATACCCAGAATGACTCCTGTCCCCAGCGGGAGCAGAAAAGCAATATCCAGGCTCCCGATAGCCTTCATAGTCTCCTCATACAGGCCCAGCAGGAGCAGAAGGTAAGAGACACTGATTCCCGGCAGCACTAAGGCCACAGCCGCCACCATGCCTGCCGCCAGCAAAAACAATATCTTGAGCAGTCCCATATCCATACCAGCCGCCAGATTTCCTGCCGGGACCAGGGACAGAAGCATGACTGCCGCTCCCCCCGCTGCCGGATACACTATCGTCTTCCAGCTGAATTTTTTCATTCCTGCCTTCCTGATTATCATTGGTATTCCCCCAGCCACTGCGCCCAGAAAAAAATAGATCACGGGCATGGGATACTTCTGTAAAAGTTTCAGGATCGGCACTGCAAAGAGCAGCATTCCAAGCAGCGCCCCTATACTGAAGGAGCACAAAAACCCCAGATTTGCTTTTCGCTCCTCCATAAATGAACTTACTGCTGACACCAGTCTGTCATATATCCCCAGTATCATGGCCATAGAACCGCCGCTGACACCCGGCACCAGCATTGTGCCTCCAACCCATGCACCTTTTATTCCGGTCACAGCTGTTTCCTTTAAACTCTTTTTGTCAGGCATTCATTTCCCCCTGTTTATTATTTAAATATATGGATTACTCCCTGGTCATTTAGATTTTTTAAAAGTGACAGTGTAATCGGGAGTCCAAAAAGCCCCAGTACGCCAAACAGCTGCGCGCCTATGAACATAGACATCAGAGTCACCAGAGGATGCAGACCCACCTGGCTTCCCACGATTTTAGGCTCAATAATATTCCTTATGACTGTCACCACAAGATATACCGCCAGCAGGCCTAAGGCCAGCGGATAGTTGCCCTGGATAGCCTCCAGTACTACCCACGGGATCATAATACCGCCGGTCCCCAATACCGGCAGAATATCAAAGACGGCTATACATAATGCAATAAATACTGAATTCTCAATCCCCAGGACTGTCAGCCCTATAGACAGTTCCACAAATGTGATAAACATGATAAGAGCATAGGAGCGGACACATTTAAATAAAGTATTTACTACATAATCCTTAACCACGATCACCATCTTCTGGTGCTTCTCCTTCATCTGGCGCATGGCAAAGCCTGTCACTTTCTCGTAGTCCACTGCAAAGAAAAAGGAGGAGATAACTGCAAACAATACCCTGATCAGGAATCCCGGCAACGCGGACGCATAATTTGAAACAGCGCCGATTGCCTTCACTGAAAATCCTGAAAGCATCTCTCCCAGTGATTTGACAAGGTTCAAAGCCACCTCATTCAATGTCTCTACAACGGATGCATCCAATCTGGACATTGTTACTTCCAGGGATGCAATGAGATCCATCAGGGCCGGCTGGATATCCTTTGTATACCAGCCCGGTATGGCTGCGAACAGATCCATACAGGCAGTCACGATCCGTATTCCCAGCAGTGACAGCAGGGTTCCTGCTGCGCCATAAAACACTATTACAAGCAATACTGCTACTATAGACTGCTTTATGCGGCATTTATCTGCCAAAAACCTGATAGGCTTCCTGAGTATCCATGCAATCCCAAAACCAATGAGAAAAGGCATGATATACGTCAGGCCGTATTTAAGCAAAAGGAAAACGATTCCTCCTATAATCAGCCAGTACATAAAATTAATGATAAATCTCTTCCGTCTCTCGACATTTTCTCCCAGACTGTCCATACTCTATCCTTTCCTTAATATTGCCGCAGGCACAAAAAGGCATGACCCCCTTCTCTATCATACGCGGGTCATGCCTTTATTATTTTAAATTTATAAGTTCTTCTTGATGATGACTGTGTTGCTGCGGAATTTTCATTTTAGCGCCATTTCCATAGCTGTCCGTTAATTCCCGCCAGCATCGGGCAAAGTCAAGCCAGGTGCCGGATAATTGACTCTGACAGACAGTTATCTTTTCTTTTGCTGGATAATTGGGCTAATTATATGGAAAATTCATACATCCGTCAAGGGGGTTTAGAAAAGTTTAATTAAAGCTTTGATTTTTTTAAGTATTCTAAATCCTGCTTCATATTTCAAACTGTGCCTCTATCTCCACTGGTATATTTCCGGGCAGACTGTACACGCCGATGGCGGATCTGGCAGGCGCTCCCGCCTTATCCCCAAAGAGTTCTGTAAGAAGTCCGGTACCGCCGTTGGCTACCACAGGCTGCTCATAAAAGTCTTCTGTCCCAGCTACAAACACAAGCACTTTTACTGCATTTTTCACTTTATTTAAGTCCCCTGTTTCCTTTTCCAGGACAGCCAGCACATTCAGCATACAGTCTCTTGCAAATTCCTTACCCTGCTCTGTACTGAATTCTCTTCCCAGCCTTCCCTTTACCTCCCTGTCTGTGACTGGTCCGCAGCCGGATATATATATAATATTTCCTATCCTTTTCGCCTGAGCATATACGCCTCCCTTAGCCGGAGCCTGCGGCAGGCTGAGGTTCATTTCCTTAAGCTTTTCATATACATCCATATCCAACACTCCTTTTATCTTTATTTTCCTGGTGACAGCACCCTTCCGGCGGCACCCTCTGCCTTTGTTTTTTCCCAGGCCAGTTTCCCATTTACAAATACATAGTCCATTCCGCTGCTTAAGCATACCGGCCTGCTGTAATCAGCCCCGTCCTTTACCTTCTCCGGGTCAAAGATATTGATGTCTGCGAAATATCCTTCCCGTATGTAACCCCGGCGGGGTATTCCAAATCTGTCCGCTGTCTGCCCTGTCATCTTCCGCACTGCTGTTTCCATGGATAATATCTTTCTTTCAACGGCATATTCCCGTATGAACCTGGGAAAAGCCCCATACAGCCTGGGATGAGGGGAACTTGCACTGCCATAGAGTGAATCAGATATCACCATAGAATAAGGCAGGGAGGCCACGGTATCCACGTCCCTCTGGTCCATACTCATGAGTATCCCCCCTGTTTTTCCCCCGTCCCCGCAGAGAAGTTCAGCCAAAAAACCCACCTCATCCTCAAATCCATATTTCTGTGTATTATCCGCAATGCTCCTGCCTGTGTATTTTTCATTTTCCGGCCTGGCCGCAGATGAGACTATGATCCTGTCCCAGCCTATATCCTGTACCATATTGTCCCATCCGGGAGTTTTCTCCTTCAGCATGTGCCTGAGCAGATCCCTGCCCCGGGCGGTCTCCAGCTTTGCCAGGGTCCCTGCCATCTCCTCCTCCACAAATTCAGGGGGGAGCAGTGTCATCAGTGTGGTGGAGCCTCCTGTATAGGGATAGAAATCTACCGTCACATCAGCTTTGGAGGATTCGATCACTTCTATGGCCCTGTAGATCTGGCTGCCCCAGTTTTGGCAGCCCACTGATTTAAAATGGCTTATGTTCAGGGGAATCCCTGCCTCCTCTGCCAGGCCTGTGATCTCTTTCACAGACTCCACAAGACTGTCGCCTTCCCCTCTGATGTGACAGGACAATACCCTGGAATACGTCTGCAGCTCCTTTAAAAGCCGGATGTACTCTGTATGGCTGCTGTAGCATTCCGGCACATACATGATACCGGAGGAGAGTCCGAAAGCGCCTCCCTCCAGCGATTCCCTCACAAGTGCACAAGCCCTGTCCAGTTCCTCTTTTGAAAATGCGCTTTTTGAAAAACCTTTCACTGCGATCTTCACAGCTCCTGTCCCTGTCAGGCTTCCCAGGTTAATGCGCAGCGGCCTGCGCCTGAGCTGGTCCAGGTAGCTGTCCACATCTTCTGCTGCCAGCCCCGCCGGTATCTTTCCCAGGCACGGTTCCAGAAAATCATACATTTCCTGTCTGGACGCGTCAGAGGAGGGATATAAACTCATCCCGCAGTTCCCGGCCAGAGCCGTGGTGATCCCCTGGGCCAGTTCAGCCTTCCCAAAGCCTTCATCTAAGATAGCTGCAGCATCACAGTGCCTGTGGCTGTCTATAAATCCCGGCGTCACTGCCAGGCCGGAAGCATCTATTACACAAATATCTCCCTCCAGGCTGGCCGTCCCCGCTTTTCTGACCTCCTGTATCCTGTCTCCTTCGATCAGGATGTCATGCAATACAGGACTGCTGCCGCTGCCGTCGTATACAAGCCCGTTTCTTATCAGGGTCCTCATTACATCACCTGTTCTTTCCCCTGGCGTCTATCCTTATCAAATGATCCAGTTTTCCGTTTCTTATGCCATAAACTTCTTCAGCCAGATTCGGAACTACACATGCATGATTGGGTATCACAGCGATCTTGTCCCCTATTTCAAGGCCCAGCCGGCCCTCTGATTCAATGAAGCCGTGTTCCTCATTCAATTTGCTGATTGTGATATCCGGTCTTCCAACCACATACCCATATCCCTCTTTTCTGGCACATATGTCTGTTGTGAGCGTCTTGCTCCCGGCATCGATGATCGCATGCCTTTCATCCACTATGCTCACAACTGACGCCGTCACGCGCAGCGCACATTCCTGCTCTTTTGCAAAACCCGACATCAGCTGGCCCACATCATTAAACAGGTAATGTCCTGGCCTTATCTCTGTGATACCTTCCAGAAGCCACGGCATCTTGGACGAATAGGAATTTCCTCCGCTGAGTATCTCCATATGGAATCCGGCATTTTCCAGCATTCTGGCCGTCCCAAGCATCTCCTCCCGCTCTCTTGCCGATGTCTTTTCAAAGCCCTCACGGTCTGTCTCCCCATAGATGGTTCCGCCGTAATAAAGTATGCCTTTTATATCTATTCCTGGAAGGCCGGCTATCTGACGGGCAAATTCCAGCGTTGGCTCATAAGGCTTTTTCCCGCCCCTGTTGATCCCCCCATCCACCTCTATAAGAACTTCGATCTTATCAGGACTGTTCTGAAATGTCTCCGAGAGCTGCCTGGCGCCCTCTTCGCTGTTCACAATAGTGATGACCCTGGCCTTTCTGCTCAGAATCTTCAGCCGCTGCATCTTTTCCTGGCCTATGAGCGGGAAAGCTATCAGGATATCATCGATCCCACCTTTTGCCATGACCTCTGCCTCCCCCAGCTTTGCACAGGTGATGCCGCTGCATCCCATTCTAAGCTGAAGTCTGGCAATCTCCACACTCTTGTGGGGTTTGATATGAGGCCTGACCTTTATTTGATATCCTGCAGCCGCTTCTGTCATTTTCCTGATATTTTCCTCCATCTGTGCCAGCTCTATCACTACCGCCGGCGTGGGCAGATAATCATACATTTCACTCACTCCTTTTCTGCACTTTTGCATTCATAAGCTTTTCAAATATCCTGGTATAGAGATAAGCCCCCTCCTCCAGCTGACTCAGAGTAATATATTCATCCGTCACATGCGCCTGTCTGATAGATCCCGGGCCCAGTATGACAGCCGGAGCATTCAGGTACTTCTGCAGAAGGCCGGCCTCACACGAGGCCCCAAACACACCGGGCACAGGCTGCCTGCCTCTGTATTCCATCAGTATCTCTTCTATAGCTGCAATTTCACTGCCATCCGGGCTGCACCACCCGGCAGGGCAGCTTGTAAGCCTTCTGAAGCTGTATCCGCAGCCTGACTCTTCTGACACCTGTTCCAGTATCTGGCGGATCTTCTCTTCCATGCTCTCCTGTGTCTCCCCCATCCCCAGCCTGCAGTCCAGCTCTGTAGTACATTCCTGGGGGATCATATTTACTTTTGTGCCGCCTTTAATGACAGTCACCTGCACAGCGCTGGACGGAAGCCGGATGTCCGTGCTGCCGGATTTCCAGGCCGCGTCCATCTCTTCCTGAAGCTTCTGTATCCGGGCGATAAAACTGCCTGCAGCATAAATGGCATTATTTCCTTCTCCCGGCCTGGCTGCATGGGCGCTTTTACCTGTAAAGGTGATTTCAAAAGCCATGACTCCTCTGTGGCCAAGGGCTATCTCCATATCCGTCGGCTCGCCCACAATGACAAAGTCTGCGCTGGGATTGTCCTTAAGAAAGCGCCAAAGCCCTATGTTCCGGTGTTCTTCATCCACATCAAAGAAAAGCTGCAGCCTGCCCGAAAACTGGTCCGACCTGGACGCAAGCTGTTTTGCCGCATACAGGGCGCAGGCCAGGCTCCCTTTCATATCGCATGCTCCTCTGCCGTACAGCCTTCCTTCCCTGATATTTGGTTCGTAGGGCGGTGTGGTCCAGGCCGAAGTTTCCCCAGCCGGTACCACATCCATATGTCCGCAGTATAGAAATGAAAGGCTTCCCTCATCTCCCCTGCCCAGTTCTGCCGTCACGTTGAACCTGTCCGGGGTACAGTACTGCCTGTGCGGCTTCAATCCCGCTTCCTTCAGAAAATCATAGATATATTCCCCTGTTCCTGCCTCTCTTCCGGGCGGCGCCTCACTCTCAAGCCTTATCAGATCCTGAACAATTTCTGTCAGATGCTGGTCCATAATCCTGAACCTCTCTGCTCCCTGGCCCAGTCAGCTACACGTCCCGGATCCCCCTCCCAGAGTCTCTGGCGGCCCCAGCTATTTGTATCAGGTCTTGTGCTGCATTCGATTTTTATAACAGGAAACAACGGCTCCTCTGTTTTTTCCGGAAGTCCGTACAGGATAAGGTCATCACCTTTTTTCTCAAACTTTAGTTTTTCTCCCGTGCCCATGAGTTCTGCAGACACCACCCCGCTTGTCAGATCCGGCAGCACAAATTTTGTTTTTCCGTCCCAGAACCTGAAAATCAGATACAGGTCATTTCCTTTTATAGTCTGGAAGCCGTATGTCAGCGCTTCTGTCATGCTGCCTCCGTCATTTCCGTATACTGCTTCCCCGTATTTCTTCAGCCATCCGCCTATCTCAAGCGCCCTTCTCCTGAATTCTTCAGGTATCCTGCCATCCGCATCCGGCCCTACATTCAGTATCAGGTTTCCCCCTTCTGATGCACAGGTGCACAGAGTATCCAGAAGCCTTTCCGTCTCCTGAAAACGCTCTCCGCTGTGGTAGCCCCACCAGCGCCAATAGCTGACCCGGCAGGCCTCCCAGAGCCTTCCCTCCGGATTTACATTGTGCTCCGGTGTTCCAAAATCTCCCTCTTCATTGCCTCCGCCATGTTCCAGCAGCTGCGCGGGATCTGTGGAAAAGCCCAGACGGTTATTGATCATGATACTCGGCTGCCACTGGCGCATCTTCTCCACAAGACTGCGGCTTTTTAAATCCTCTGCATTCCTTGGCCATACCCCGTCAAAGAAGAAATAATCGATCTTTCCATATCCGGTACACAGCTCCTCCACCTGCTTCCAGATGTACTGCTGCATTTCATCCCACTTCTCCTGATCCTTTCCAGGTCCCTCATAATAGGCAGGTATCCTCCAGTCACACCAGGAATAATAAAGTCCTATTTTCAGCCCAGCTTCCCTGAACGCTTCCACATACTCTCTTACAAAATCCCTGTGGGGAGCCTGCCGCATACTTGTATAGTCCGTGACCTTGCAGTCCCACAGGCAATAGCCGTCGTGGTGCCTGGTGGTAAGGCAGGCATACTTAAAACCCGCCTCCCTGCAGAAGGCTGCCCATTCCCTGGGGTCATAATTTTGGGGATTCCATCCGCAGGCCATCTTTTCATATTCTCTCTGATTCATATGGTCACGAAACAGCGCCTGCTCCCCACGGCCAGTCAACGCATAAGGTCCCCAGTGTATGAATAATCCATATCTGCTTTCAGGAAACCATTTAAATTCCTCCGGTACTTCATAATTAAAATACATATTGCTCCTCCTATCCCTTCACAGACCCTGCTGCCAGACCTTCTTCTATCTGCTTCTGGAAAATACAGTAGATAATGATCATAGGCAGGATGGAAATACAGATTCCGGCAAAGGTTCCTCCATAGTTAATGTCATATTCTGATTTAAACGCCATCAGCGCCACAGACAAGGTTGCCTTCGACCTGTCGCTGATCAGCAGTATGGAAAATATCAGGTCATTATAAACTCTCAAAAACGTCATGATAACAATCGTTGATATAACAGGCTTCATCAGAGGCGTCAATACTGTAAATAAAAGCCTATACTGGCCGCACCCGTCAATCTCAGCCGCCTCGTCCAATTCCCTGCTTATCCCCTTCATATATCCATTTGCCAGAAATACAGCCAGCGACAGGTTGGTGGCTGCATATACGCCAACAATACCTGCTGTGGAGTCCTTCAGATTCAGGCTGTTCACTATAGAGGCCAGGGGAACCAGTGTCGCGTGTACGGGCAGGGTCATACCAGCTATAAAAAACAGAAATATTGCATTCTTATATGGAATGCCCATCCTGTACACAAAAGAAATACAGAGGGACATCACTACGATCAGGGCTATAGACAGTACAGAGTAAATGAAGGAGTTGAACATGCCTCTCAGTATGGAGGTGTTTTCAAATGCATACACATAATTATCCCATGAAAAGTGCTCCGGAAGCGCGAACGGCGCCCCATATATCCCCATATTGTCTTTAAAGGAGCTTAAAAATGAGAACAGCAGAGGGAATAAGGAGATCACCACATAGACTGCTGCATAGAAGCCTGTTCCGAATCTGCCCAGATATCTCTTAAACCTGTATCTGTTCATACTGCACCCCTCCTTTTCTTATGTATTTTCCGTACTTCATCCTTTTCATCCAGCACATAGTTCAGCCCAAACGTGATCATCAGGGCAAGCATAAGGATCACAACCCCGATGGACGATCCATATCCGAACTTGCTGTACAGGAAAGCCTGGTCATACATGAGAGTGGCAGGCACATCCGTGGCAGTCCCCGGTCCTCCGTCAGTCATGACATAGATAATGTCAAACACCTTGATAGAGCCGGCAATCGCACTCGTCAGAAATATCTTAAAAGTTTCCTTCATGTTAGGAATAATGATATGTATGATCCTCTGGAAGCTGGATGCCCCGTCCACAATGGAGGCTTCTATCATATCCCCCGGAATAGCTGTCAGGCCGGTGATAAAGACAAGCATATTGCTTCCCACAAACATCCACGCATTTACCAGGGCAACCACCCATATGGCCATTTTTGTGTTTCCCAGCCAATCCTGCCCGGCCATGCCAAAAAACTCCAGTATGGCATTGACAGCGCCGCCGTTCTTTGTCAGCAGGAAGGTCCACATCATTCCTGTAGCGGCCATAGGCAGCAGGGTCGGAATATAATAGATCGTTCTTAAAGCGCCGTTTACCTTATTCTTCTTTGAAACCATCATCGCCAGTGAAAACGATATGGGAAATATGACTACAAGGCTGACGATTATGAAAACCAGAGCATTCCACAGGGATTTATAAAAGACCTTCTGTGAAAACAGCTTAATAAAATTATCCAGACCCACAAATACCTTGTCCACCTGCGCTATCCCGTTCCACTTCATTGTTGAGAGGTAGAAGGTATACAGTATGGGGTAGATAAAAAACAGTGAATAGATAACAGCCGGTATAAGGAGAAGCGTCACAGCCACCCCTATCTTCCGCTTTCTATGATTCATGGTATCTCCTCCTTACAGGGCTATTTTATTCGCTGTCTATCACAGACTGGATCGTCTCGATGGTATCTTCCACAGACTCACCTGCCCACATAGCCTGGATCGCGGTACGTGTGGCATCTCTCAGGCCTGCATTCGGATCATATTCTGCCGGTTCTGTAAGGAGAATCTCTGCCTTTGCAAAGTTATCCTGGAAATCAGTTGTGATCTGAGGCTGGTTTTCAAGGGGCGGGATCTCTTTAAGTACTGACACATAACCGCCGGCTGATTCTTCATTTCTCTGCATCATATATTTTTCCTGGGTACATGTCTTTAAAAGCTCCAGAGCTGCTGCTTTTTCTTCTTCTGTGGCGCCTGATGAGATACTGAAGATATCACTGCTGCCGCCATGCCATGCGTTCTGGTACTGGGTGTAATCTGAATAATATGGGAATGCCATGTTCACTACATCCTCAGGATTTTCCATTTCTCCTGTTACCCTGCCAATAAAATAAGCATTCCTGAATGTCATCGGAGACTGTCCTGTAAGGAAGAGCTGGCATTCTCCTTCTCCGTCCAGAGTGGTAATACTGTCGCCCAGATATCCTTTATCAGCCCAGGACTTCATTGTGGTCAGTACATCCTTTACTGCGTCGTCCTCATATGATGCTTCTCTGGAAGCTAGCTTTAAGGCAACTTCATTTCCGGAGCGTTTAGCCATCAGCAGAGCGAACAGATGACCGCCTCTGAATGTACTCTTATCTCCAACAGGAAGCGGTGTCACGCCATTTTCCAGAAACTTGTCACAGGCTGCCTCAAATTCTTCAATCGTCTCAGGCAGTTCTATTCCATACTTATCAAACATGGCCTTATTGCAGAAAAGAGAATCTGCATAAGCCGCATAAGGGATTCCATATATGCCGTCGATACCGTCAAATTTGATCATATCGAACATGTTCTCATTAAAAGTATTATACCACTGGGCATCTGCCTCCAGATCTTTTGTCAGGTCAGCTACCAGACCGCTTTCCACATAGCTCCTTGCAGTACCTCCTCCGTATGTCATAAAGATCGTAGGCATATCTCCTGTTGCCATGGCTGTCTTAAACTTGTTATTAAACTGAGTCTCGTCAGTGATGGATTCGTCAACCACCGTAACTTCCGGGTGGGCCGCCTTATATTCTTCCACACCTTCTCTGAAAGCCTTTGCATCTACTGCTGTGTCATCTCCATACCTGGAAAGGATCGAGATCGTTACATTTCCCTCCCCGTCCGCTGCTTCAACAGCTGCCGCGCCTGTGAAAGGCAATACCATTGCTGCCGCCAACAGGATACTCATCACTTTTTTCTTCATACTTAATTCCTCCTTTGAGATTTTCCTCACTCTTGTATTTGATTGTGACCACAGTATACCATCCGGTTTTTATTAATTACATGGAATTTTTTTCTGCGGCATGGAATTTTTAATGTTTGTTTATCCATTTTTTATATTTTCAGCAGATTATCCAAATATTGGTATAAGTTCTGAATCCTATTGACGTCCCACACCCCAAAGAGGTAGTATAGGCCCAGGGGATATTGAGCGGAGGTAAACATATGGACAATCTACTTAAAAAAGGCGCCGGACACCCTTTAGGGCAGGCGCGGCACCTGAAAAACTCATGGCTTTCGCGGACACTGGCGCGCACTTCAATCACCTGGAAAATACGGATCGGCATGTTAATTATATCCATCTCCATACTGATCTCATTTATGGCTGTTTCGATCACTTATACTTATAAAAATATGATGTCATCCTCTATAGAAGCAGCCCGCAAAAACCTGGTGTTTTCCCAGAATAACCTGGATAATATGCTGAATATGGTGGAGAATTATTCTATTCTCCTGCTTTCTGACGAGAAAATACAGGATATATTAAGCTCCAGGAATGCTCCAAAAGACTCTGTCCTTTCACAGAATCAGATCATGATGAGGAACAGGATCAATGCGATCGTAGGATCGTTTGAGACGATCAGCGCAGTTCTCATCTATGACATATATGGAAATATATATGATTCGGGCATTACCCTCCTGAATGAAGAAAGCGCCCAGGAGAACCTTCCTGAAGATCTTCCTGTCTGGATACCCACCGAAGACGCCCCTTACTACATAGCAGTCCCCGGCAAGACAATACGCCCCTCCGTTGTCTCCTTCACACGCCATATTTTTGATTACCAGACAGGGCGCAGGATAGGCACTGTGCGTATCTGCATCGATGAGTCATATATATCCAGGACATATTCCGACAGCATTGTGGATGGAGAAAGCATGTATATGATCTCAAGAGATAATATCTTGATCAGCAATCCCGACAGCAGCCTTCTTTATACGAAATGTACCCTGCCTACTGAACAGTTTACATCAGACAGGAATTATATTTCCGTAGATAAAAACTATATCATGTATGAGGATTATGACAGGCTGGACGCCTGGCTCATCAGTTCCCTTCCAAAGCATATCATACAGGATAGATTAAACTCCATGATACGCTATATGCTCATGATCGGTTCCTGTCTCATCCTTCTGTGCATCGCTATCTCATCTTTGATATCCAGGAATCTGACGCACAATCTTTCCAATCTCACCAGTGCAATGAAGACTGTCTGGAATGGGAACTGGAAGGTAAAGGTGGAGAATCATTCCCAGGATGAAGTGGGGGTCCTGACCCACACCTTCAACAAGATGCTGGCGGAAATAGAGAAAAAAACAGACAGTCTCGTACAGGAGCAGAAGGTAAAGCGTGAATTCCAGCTGGAGCTGCTGAACCAGCAGATCAATCCACACTTTCTGTACAATACTCTGGACAACATATGTGCTCTCGCAGAGCTGAACAGGATCGAAGAATTGTCTGAAATGGTAAATAACCTGACCGATTTTTACCGGGGTGTTCTCAGCAAGGGAAGCATTGTGATCTCACTGGAACGTGAGCTGCATATTGCTGAAAACTATTTAAAAATCATGCAGATACGTTATTACCACAGCTTCTCTTATACACTGGAGGCCCCCGCCTCAGTGATGGAGAACACCGCCCTGCGCCTGACACTGCAGCCTCTTTTGGAAAACGCTGTCTACCACGGCTTTGAGACACATGAGCCTGGAGGAATGATCAGGATCCGCATCAGGCCTTTCTCCTCCTTTTTGATCGTCTCTGTCTGTGACAACGGAGCCGGAATGGACAGAAACACTCTCTCCTCCCTGTTCGGTGAGAGCCCGCCCGGCAGCATCAAAAAAGGCTTTGGCCTTAGAAATGTACATGAACGTATTCAGCTGTATTATGGGAAAAGTTATGGAATGAAGGCTTACAGCCGCTATGGATGCGGCACACAGATACTCATTAAAATACCGCGCTGTAACTGGAGGGATAAGACTTATGCTGAAAATACTCATAGCTGACGATGAATACTTTATACGTGAACGTTTGAAACATCTTGTAGATTACCAGTCACTGGGATATGAACTGGCAGGAGAAGCCGCCAATGGTGAAAAAGCCTGGCAGCTGATCAGAGAATTAAAGCCTGATCTGGCAATACTGGATATCAAAATGCCGCTGTTGTCCGGCCTGAATATCGCCCAGAAAATACATGAAGAGCAGCTGGGGACAAAAGTCATAATCCTCACCAGCTATGATTATTTTTCCTATGCCCAGGAGTCAATACATTATGGCGTTTTTGCCTATCTGTTAAAGCCGGTGGACAGGCTGATGCTCACGGACGTGCTGCAGGATGTGTCAAAGAATATCATGGAATCCCGTCATCTGCACACCATGGCAGACCAGTACTATACTGAAAAACAGGCAAATATATTCCTTAATTATCTTCAGGGCGATACCCTTCCCCCTGAAGATAAACCGCTCTTTGACGAGCTTACAGATAAGTTCCCCCATGACACCCCTTTTGCCCTGTGCCTGATCAAAATAGAAAATAAAGACGGAGAGCCTTATATCCTCAAAAATCTCCTGTCGCTCATTAAAGACCAGCATATTTTTGAGGATTTTTATCCCTTTATTTATACAGATAATATCTGCGGCCTGCTTATATTTGAACCGTCTTTGACAAGGCTGGAGGCCCGTTATTACAAGGTATCCGGCTGTATACCGGAGACTTTTTCCCGGCCTTTTGTGATCATATCCGGGGAGCCCTGCCTTGATTTTACCCGTCTTCCCGAAGAATTCCAGGCCCTGCTCTCCCTTATTGGACATTCCGTATTTTTAAAGAAAAACAGGATCTACTGGCTGGATGAATGCCGTGATATCACAGCCTCCCCCCAGAGATTCCTGTGCAATTTCCGCGCCGCCTTCCTTATAAGCCTGCGGTCAGGCAATCCTGAGAAGGCCTGTGAGGTGTTCACAGAAGCACTCTACAGCATGGCGGAAGAGGCTCCTTCCGCATATAACCTCTCGATTGTTCTCTCTGAATTTTTCCTTTCCTGCAGCATCTATACAAATGAGATCCAGGAAGCCTCAGGTACAGATAATGCCTTCTATGTACATGAATTAATGGAGAACTATCTTTCGCTGGAAGAAATAGCCGCATGGTGCAGCAGTTACCTTTCCTCTGCCTGCCATTATCCCTCCTCCGCTGAACATGCCAGCCCAAATATCCTTGTCTCCAAGGCCGTAAGCATCATTGAAGCATCCTTTGCAGATCCTGATTTAGACCTGTCTTTTATCGCAGACAAGACGGGATATACATCCAGTTATCTGAGCACTACATTTAAAAAAATTACAGGATTTTCCATCGTCCAGTATATAACAAAATACCGGATGGAAAAGGCCCGCGCCCTCCTGTGCGACGGCAGCCTGAAGCTGAAGGATATCTGCGACAGGATTGGATATACAGATGTATTTTACTTCAGTAAAAGGTTCAAAAGCTTCTATGGATATTCACCCTCTGATTATATGAAGATGAACCGTCCCTAAACCACAAAGACCTTATAACTGCTGCCCGGCACAGTCCCTTTTTCCAAAACACATGGATCTGCCGGTCTGCCTGCATCATCCAGGATCATGACATGTTCTCTGTACTTGAGCTTCAGCGGGCTGCCTGCTTCTGAACAGATAACTGCTTCCTTCAGCCTGCCTTTTTCCCAGGTTATATCTGCCCTGAAATTGCCCTGGGCACAAAGGCCGCTGACTCTCCCGCTCTCCCATTCATCAGGCAGAGCCGGAAGAAGCCTTATCACACCTCCCTGGCTTTGCAGAAGCATCTCCATGATGCCCGCGGGCGCACCCAGATTTCCATCGATCTGGAACACATCTGATTCACCTTCAAAGCCTGCTCCCAGAGGCGGATGGTATGCAAACAGATTCAGATACGGTGAAATACGTATCAGCCGTTCCAGATACCTGTAAGCATTTTGTCCGTCCCCCAGCCTGGCGTACAGGCTGATCAGCCAGGCACAGCTCCAGCCCGTCTGTCCGCTGCCGTTTGATGTCCGTTTCTCAAGCAGTTTTTCCGCGGCCTCTGTCAGTTCACTGTTTCTGCTGTCCGTTATGAGTTCTCCTGGATACAGCCCGTACAGCAGTGAAAAATGACGGTGGCCTTTCTCTGTCTCCTCATAATCTTCCTGCCATTCCTGCAGGCACCCATCAGCCCCTGTTTTATACTCCGGAAGCCTTGGCAGCGCCTTTTCGATCCTCTCCATGATCTCATCCTCCAGGCATAAGACTTCCCTGATATAAAGCATATGTTCAAACAGTTCCCTTATAAGGCTGATATCCAGTGCAGATGAATATGTGGCAGAGCACACTCTTCCCTTCTTATCCCTGAAGGCATTTTCAGGACTGGTTGACGGGCATGTATGAAGTTTCTTATCTTTCCCCTCCACCAGCCAGTCCAGACAGAACAAAGCAGCCCCCCTCAGTAAAGGATAAGCGCATTCCCGCAGATATTCCAGATCCCTGCTGTACATAAAATGCGTATACAGCTGTGCGCAGAGCCAGACTCCTCCCATGGGCCAGTATGCAAACTTTGCCTCCCCTGCCACAGGTGAAGTCTGCCTCCACAGATCTGTGTTGTGGCAGGCTGCCCACCCTCTGCAGTGGAACTGTTCTCTGGCCGTTATCGTACCCTGCACGCTCAGATCCCTGACCAGATCCATATAAGGCTCTAGGCATTCCCACAGACCAGACTCCTCAGCCATCCAGTAATTCATCTGTGTATTAATATTTAACGTATAATTGCTGCTCCATGCCGGCCTCAATTCCTCATTCCACAGCCCCTGCAGGTTGGCAGGCTGTCCTCCCTTCCTGGAGCTGCTGATCAGCAGATATCTCCCATAGTTAAAATAAAGGGCAGAAAAAGCCGGATCCTTCTCCCCTTCCCTGAACTTAGCCAGCCTTACGTCTGTTGGACAGCCGGAAAAAGCTCCCTCTTCCAGATCCAGAACAACCCTTTTATACAGCCGGCTGTAATCCTGGATATGCAGCCTTTTGGCTTTTTCAAAACCTGATTCCAGTATAGACTTTTCCCTCTTTTGGACCCTTCCCCGCAGTATGGAAAAGTCTGATTCCAGTTCCTTTCCATAGCCCTGATACCCGTTCTCACAGACAATGCATATTTCTGCTTCTGAGGCATCCCTGATATGTATTCCCCCGCTGTCAAGTCTCACTCTCCCGTCAGTATGCAGCAGCCTGACACTGCATACAAAATGGATACCCTTTTTACCTTCTTCGTAGAGTACCGCATCAGGACATTCCACATAATTTGGCTCCACATGGGAAGGCGCTTCCCCCTCCATCCAGTATGCTTCTCCATCTGCCATGCACTTATGGCGCAGCTTAGAGTCCAGGTACATCCGCAAAGAGATTCCTCCCTGCCCTTTACATGTGATCTTCCAGAAAACTGCATTCTGCGGGAAGGAGGCAAACAGCTGCCTCTCAATCCTCCTGCCTCTGTCCGCAAATGAGGTGGTTATCACAGCCTGCTCCAGGTCCAGTATGCGCCTGTAGCTTTCTGTGGAAGTGTTATCTATTCCTTCATACTCCAGGAGGAGCGTGCCCAGAGGCATGTAGGATTCATTGTAGAAGCCCAGCATATGATCCCGTATGAAGTCATCTGCTTCCCTGTAATCTCCCCGGAATATGAGTTCTCTTGCCCTTTGGAGAGTTTCCTTCTGTATCTGCCTCTCCTGCCTTGTCCCCGTTCCTGACCACAGAGTATCCTGATTCAATGTGATCTTATCCTCCGCCGTCCCGCCATATGCCATCCCTCCAAAGCTGCCGTTTCCAAAGGGCAGGGCGTCTGTAAAAACAGCAGCCGGCCTTTCATACCACAATTTATTTTCCATACTTTCTCCCTTCTGCTCAAACCAGGCCTTCTGCAATTGAAATATCTCTGACACAGATCTTTCCCTGTGTTACAAATACAGAAATGCTTTCTCCCGGCGCTTCATAACATCTGCTGCTGAGGGCAGTCCCATTTACATACAGAACACATGCCGTCCCGTCCTTTATGAAACGGATATGGAACCTGCCGCCCTCAGGAGTGGGAAGCTGGCGTTCCAGGCCCAGATTCATGCACTGGAACCAGGGCCAGTTTGGATTCTTTTCGAAAATCACTCTGTTTTCATGCAGGCAAAAATGATACTGAAATGACTGTCCTGTTTCCTCATTTTCCAGAAATCTCAGCCCGAAATCCTTAGTGCCCTCACCTGCCTCTATCTCCATCTCCAGCCTGAAAAGTTCCTCCCGGCTGCTCCCGATCCTGACAGCTGCCCTTCCGTCCCCGCAGGCCGCCTCTCTTTCCTGCAATATCCTTTCTCTTCCAAATGCCTGCCACAATGTATCCGGAGGCATAACCCCCAGCGTACCATCTTCCCTCTGACAGACCTCATGGGGGACAAAGACACCGGCCCACTGGAAATTTCCAGTATCCTCATTATTTTCTCTCGTGGGAAGCCATCCGAAGAGATATCTCTTTTTGTCCAGCTCACATGTCCTGGCCGCATAGTAAGCCCTCCCGTCAAACGCTTCCTCCTTTGGCGCTATCCATGGGCCATGCAGGCTTTTTGCCATCCTGTAGACCATCTTGTCACGGTCACTGTATTCAGAGAAAATATGGTACCACCAATCTCCCATCCTGAACAAATCCGGCATTTCATGCATGGTATATATGCCCGGAGCATAAAAATCACCTTTAAAACTCCACTCCTTCAGGTCTTTTGACGTAAAATAAACTGTGCAGCCTGTCTGTGCCGTCTTAGGAGACATTTTACGAGTCCCCAGGATCAGAAGGTATTCCTGTCTCTCCTTGTCCCAGAGTACGAAAGGATCCCGCCAGTCACCAGGATCATAGCCGGCCTGAGGCGTAAAGGTGAGACTGCCTTTGCATTTCTCCCAGTGTATCAGGTCATCGCTCATGGCATGCATCAGGACCTGGGGCTTTTTCCCCTGTTTCTCGTATTCTCTGTTGTAGCCTGTATAAAAACTGTGGAACCTGCCTTCTGCCTCAAATACACATCCAGCAAAAATGAACTGGTCCTGTTCCTCATCCGTACCTCCCGGGATCACAGTCCCATAGTCCTCATAATGTACAAAATCCTCCGTCACGCTGAGGCTCCATCCAAACGGCTCCCCAAAGGGAACAGGATTGCGGTTATCCCTCTGGTGGAACAGATAAAACTTTCCGTCATATGCAAAGGGCATACAGTCCCCAAACCAGGTGCCCGGCACCTGATAGTATAATTGATGCATTTCTTTTTCCAGCTCTTTACTCATCCTTTTACAGCCCCTCCTATCGTCAGTGAATTTTCAATTTTTTCGCTAAAACACAAATATAAAATAATCGTAGGAATGCTCGCCAGCATCATGGCAGCCCCCATTGCTCCCCAGTTAGTACTGTGCTGTCCCACAAAGGATGCCAGTCCCGCCGGAAGTGTCTTCAGCTTATTGCTGGATATCAGTACAGTGGGTAAAATATATTCGTTCCATATGCCCAGGGCTGAAAACAGCATGGCAGAGGATATGGCAGGCTTTACCAGGGGAACCATAATGGAAAGGAAGGTCCTGTACACGCTGGCTCCGTCGATGAATGCCGCTTCCTCCAGCTCAGTGGGAAGCGCCCTAAAGGATACAGACAGGATCATAAAGGGAAATGCCAGATTAAATGCAATGTACGGCAGGATCAGCGCCCCGTAGGTATCAGCCATTCCCAGATCCTTGATCAGCACTGACAGGGGAATCAGGCTGACCTGAAGCGGTATAAAAAGCCCTATGGAAATAAACATAGAAGCCAGTCCTTTAAGTTTCCAGCGCATCCTGGCTACAGCGTATGAGAAAGGCAGCACGAGAACAAAGATTCCTGCAAGGGAAGCCGCTGTGGTCAGGACACTGTTTTTGAAATAAGTCAGCACATCAAAGGTCGTTACTGCCTTCACATAATTGATCCACTGGGGATGGAGCGGCAGCCCAAAGGGATTTGAATAAAAGATCTCATCATTTGTTTTCAGAGAATAAAATCCCAGATAGATAATAGGGTAAAGACTCAGCAGGGCAAATGCCACCAGGATTACCGTTGCCGGAAGATTCACTCTGTTCATTGAACGCTTCTTTTTCTCCATCTTCTTTTCCCCTCCTCCTCTTTATTGGAAAGCAGTGTATTTATCAGCATCAATGCACACAGGCACTGAAGGATCAGGACAACTGCCACCGTACATCCGTAGCCGTATTTTCTTAATTTAAACGCACTCCTGAAGGTCATATATGTCAGACTGTAAGTAGCTGTCCCCGGCCCTCCCTGGGTAAGCAGCTGCATCTGCGCATATATATTAAACCCGCCTGTCACAGCAAAGATAAGGCATGTGCGCAGCGTATCCTTCATCATAGGAATGATGATCCTGAAATTTGTCTGCCATCTGGATGCCCCGTCTATGCTGCTGGCCTCAATATATTCACTGGGTATAGCGTTTGCAGAAGAATACATGATGACAAACTCATATCCCATATACTGCCAGGCATTCACAAATGCAATGACAAAGATCGCTATAGATTTATCAGACAGCCAATCCTGCTGATAGGAAGATCCCAGCATTTCCAGGACACGGTTGATCAGGCCGATCTCCGGATTCAGTATGGAAGACCACAGCTGGCATACTGCCGTCACTGATAAAACTACCGGTATAAAGAAGCTGGTTTTAATAAATTTTTTGCATTTTATGCGTTTGTCTAAAAGCAGCAGGGTCAGAAACAATCCCACAATGACCTGAAGCAGCACCAGCACCCCTGCCACCAGAAGGCCATTCTTAAAAGACCTGGCAAATAATTTGTCCTGAAACAGCTTTATGTAATTATCTATTCCGACAAAGGTCCCGCCAGTCAGCCCGTCCCAGTCATAGAAACTTTTTATTCCGGTCTGCAGTACCGGATAAAAGGCAATCAGTCCGAAGAACAGCAGACAGGGCATTGTAAAAATAAAAATCGTCTTTTTATCAGCCAGCATTTTATTCATATATTTCTCCTTATAAGAACGAAGGTGCGCAATGCGCACCCCCGCGAGTCTGTAACTTGGATAGCGCAGCTTTTGTTCCGCGCGCGCAGCGGCCCTCTGTTTTTGTCAGTTTGCAGAATCCACCAGATCATCGATCGTGTCGATCACTTCCTGTGCATCCATGCCTGTCAGCATCTCCTGAAGCGTTTCCACAAACGGTGTTGAAAATTCTACGTTTGGCAGCGCATGTGTCCATGTAGTATCGAAGGTCATCTTTGATATCTCCTCCCCTTCTTTTATGGAAAGTTCAGGGATCTCTATCTCTGGTTTGATATCAGGATCAATAGAGATGATCTTCGGTATCTTTGCCTGGTAAATATAGCCTCCTATGATAGATTCCTCAGCAAAGATGGCAGCTACATCTGCTACAAGATCCGGATCTTCTGTTGTTGCTGACACAGCTACACCCTCATAGGAAAAGCCGCCTGCAAACGCATATGGATTCTGCTCATTTTCTTTTCCCGCATCTGCCATAGGATAGGACTCAAAATATCCCAGGTCGTCTCCCAGCTTTTCTGTCAGTGAGCTGATATCCCAGTCTCCATTTATAAACATTGCTGCCTGGCCTGTAGTAAACAGGCTTTGGGCTGTCTCATAATCAGTAGATGTGGCTCCTGCCTCAAAGAACCCTAAGTCAACCAGGTCTATCATTTTTGTAATTGCCTTTGTGTATCCTTCATCAGACGCATGGGCTTTTCCCTCTGAAAGTGCCTTCAGGCCGCCTGTATTATATTTCATGGCAAACATATCAAAAAATCCGCCGATGACAAAACCTTCCTTTGCAAAGATTGAACAGGGAATGATATCTTTTTCTATCAGCTTCTCTGAAGCCTCTTTCAGTTCCTCGTAATTTTCAGGAATCTTTATGCCGTTCTCTTCGAAGACTCTTTTATTATAATACAGGAGCAGTGCCTGTGCCCCTCCATCCGGGAAAATATATGCTTTCCCGTCCGTATAATAAGGCGTATCTTTAGCTGAATCCAGAAGAATGTCCTCATAACCTGTTGACTTCACATATTCATCCAGAACAAGAAGACTGCCGCTGGTAGAGAGAGCTGCCACATCACCTGCATTCACATGCATAATATCAGGAAGATCACCTGTTGCCGCCCGTGTCTTTAATGTCTGTCCATCATCCTGGGGGTGTGCTTCGATTTCAAATTCCAGATTCGGGTACTTCTCTTTTACTTTGCTTACAGCATAGTCTATTGCCGGCTTCTCTTCCTCGCCATAGTGAGAAAAAATCTTCAGTGTTCTTTTTGCCTCTCCCTGCTTTGTTCTTTCCTGCTTCGTCTCCACTATCCTGGCCTGTTCTTCTTCATCCTGAATTTTCTTATCACCATCCTGTATTCCGCTTCCTGCACTGCAGCCTGCCAGCATAGACACTGCCATCGCTCCGGCCATTATTACGCTCAACATTTTCTTCTTCATTACCGTTCCTCCTTATGTTTTCTGATATCTTTATTATTCCATATCCTCTTTATATCTTCCAGGCTTCTGAGGGCCGGAAATAGAAAGATTCAAGACTGTTTTCCCATCCAATTCCTTCCATTTGTACAAATCAGGACTTTTTGTAAAATTCAGGCAGGTTGGCCAATTCTCTTTTATCTTTCTCCTCCTATGTTATAATAAGCACATAGACACTAAGAAGATATCATTATAAGCAGGTGAAAATTATGGAAAATACCGGGAATAAGATTGTCTCACGTTTTTTTGAACTGTCTCTGAAGAAAAAGCTTGTACTCATCATACTGTTCTGCATTTTTGCCCAGAATATCTTCCTGCTGCTGTTTTCAAACAGACTGCTGAACCGCCAGGAGATCAAAACAGCCCAGCAGCATGTGGATAATGAATGCTTTCTCATCAATAAGCAGCTGGAAAATATGTATCAGAATACAACCCTTTGTGCAAATGAATTGATTAAAGAAATAAACCAGATCCTGTCTAAAAAAACATCAGGCGCATCACTGCAAAGAAGCATCACTTATTCTCTTAATTATAACCTGCACCTTTTTCCGTTCCTCACATCCATCATCTATTATCCTGAAGACGGACAGCCTATTGCTGCAGGTTCATCAGGGACTATAGACCCCTCCCTCATCCGGGACTCCATTCTGGACAGCCTCACCAGCCCCATGCCGCCTGAAAATATTTTTCTCCCCCTGGAATGGCGCCCCTGCCTGGGTATTTCAGACGAACCGGTGCTCACATTCTATAAAAAGGTATTACATATTGATTCCGGGATAACGCTGGGGCACCTGCTTCTCACCATGAAGGAATCTTCTGTATCTGCCCTTTTTACGAACTCCTCCCAGCACTATTACCTGATAGACGGTGCTTACCAGATCGTGTCTTCCACTGACAAGGCGGAAGTGCTAAAACAATGTCCTGATGAATTAACGACAGCTGTTTCCCCTTCCATTACTGGAAACACATCGCTTACAATAGGCGGTATGGAATATTTCCTGTCCTGGCATCCCATTGACAGCCTGGGGTTCACCCTTGTTAATCAGATCCCCATGTCTGAACTGACAGCAAATATCTCCTACAACAGCCTTCTGCTGCTGTGTGTGGGAATCCTGACATGTCTTACTGTTTTCATGTTTATTGCGCTCTTTACACATATGATAACAAAGCCTCTGGGATATTTAAATACGAAAATACAGAATGTGGAACACGGCGATCTTAAAACACGTTCTACTTTGGCTCGCCAGGATGAAATAGGCAGGATCTCAGACAGCTTTAATGCCATGGTCTCAGAAATTGATAAATTGACAGAATGTATGAAGGAGGAGCAGAAGCAGAAAAGAAAATATGAACTGTCACTGATCCAGTCGCAGATAAATCCCCATTTCTTCTATAATGTCCTGGATGTGATATATGTAATGTGTTATCAGAAGGATACAGAAAATGCCGCCACAGTCACAAGATACCTGGCCAATTACTACAGGAATTCTCTGAGCAACGGGCAGGAAGTCATTTCCCTGCAGGATGAATTTGATATTGTAAAAAATTATCTGGCTATCCAGAAATACCGCTATCAGGATATCCTGAATTATGATATCGTTCTGGATCCCATGACCGCCTCATGCAAGGTTCCTAAAATGACTCTTCAGCCCCTGGTGGAAAATGCTCTCTACCACGGCTTAAAGGAGAGCCGTCACGGCGGCTGCATCCGCATCATAGGCCGTTTCCTGTGCGGTAAGATACTGCTGGCCGTGTCTGACAACGGCAACGGCATGACAGAGGAATACTTAAAAGAGCTCTTCGAAACAGAGGAGCAAGAACACCATTTTGGAATGCAGAGTGTAAAAAAACGTCTGATCCTGTATTACAACACAAGCTGCAGATTCCGTGTATTCACGAAACCGGGACTGGGCACAACTGTCCTGATCATGATCCCTGCCAGTCCTCTTACAGAGACTCTTTAATAGAAGGAGAAATACTATGATTAACGTATTGATTGCTGATGATGAGATACTTTTCAGAAACTATATGCTGACTGCGGTTGACTGGAACGAGCTGGGTTTTTCTATCTGCTGCGTGGCTCAGAATGGTGAGGAGGCATTAAATTCCCTCACCTCCTTCCGGGTCGATATTGCTTTCTTAGATATAAATATGCCTTATGCGGACGGCATCAGTGTGGCATCCCGCATACGAAGTGAATCACCTGATACGCTGATCGTATTTATTACAGGTTACTCAGACTTCACTTATACACAGAAAGCCATCCAGCTGAAAATTGAAGATTACCTGCTCAAACCTTTTTCCCCTGAGGACCTGACAAAGCTCTTAAAGCAGCTGAAGCAGAAAACCGCCCTGCTCCGCTCACGCCAAAAGGCTGAACGGCAGGCAAACCAGCTGATGATGGAACAATATTTTAATTCCCTGCTGGGCTTCTGCGAACAGAGTCCCGGCATTACATCCCCATCACTTTTCCCTGACTCCCCCTGGAATATCTCTGAGTATTTCATGGCCGCCGTGGTGGAAATCGGCTATCTGGGCGTAATTGAATCCAGCCATGAAAACCTTCCCCTCTGGAAGTTTTCCATACAGAACTGCCTGGAGGAGACGCTGTCTGTACCGGGAAAATTATTTATATTTAACATTCCCTGTGACAGGATCGTAGTCCTTTTTAACTTTAAGGACTATGCGTCTGCTGCCACCTACCCCTACAGCAGGCTGCAAAAGGCTGCGGACCTGATCCGCTCCTGGTTTTCTGTCACACTGTCCATAGGCATAGGTGAGCTGGAAAAGGGTATTGATTCTATTCCCGTATCATTTAAAAAAGCGCTCCTCGCCCTGCAGGCCAGAAGCACAAAAGAGGAAGGAAATCTTTTCTATCATAAAGACACAGATCTGCAGTTCTCGAAAGGTTTCTACAATCTGGAACTCCACAACCAGGTCATGTTTGCGCTGCGCCAAAACAACCTTTCTGAGCTCTCAGAAATCTTAGAAGGACTTGAGAAGGAGATACTGACAAAACACTACGATTCTGATACCGTTCAGACTATTTTTACCTCCATATTTTCCCTGTGCCTTGCTTTTGTCATGGAGAAGGACGGAAATGTTATGGATATACTGGACCAGGATTTTGTCCGCTACCAGTCCTGCTTTGCCGGTTCGGACATCCGTGAGAGCTGCCGCTTTTTATATTCTCTGTTTGAGAAGGTCCTCGCCAGATACTCCAGCATAAAATCCACCCGCTCCTTAGATGTGATCCGGAAAGTGCAGGAATATGTGGCCGGACACTATATGGAGGATACACTCTCAGTGGAGGATATCGCCGCCTATGTTATTCTAGATTCCAGCTATATACGCAAGCTATTCAATAAATACATGAAATGTACTATAACGAACTTCATCCTTACGACAAGGATGGAGCATGCCAGGCAGTTATTAGAAGACGGAGAGACAAATATTACTTATATTGCATCCCTTACGGGCTACAAGGATTCCGGTTATTTCAGCAAATGCTTTAAAAAGTATTATGGTGTATCACCAAAGGCTTATTCACATTTAAGGTCCTGCCCATGACAGTACCGTCTATTCTGTGCTCTCCGGCGGGATATGACGCCGGGTCTCTGCATCCAGCTCTCTGCGAAGTTCTCTGAGCAGTTCATCTGCCTCAAAATACTTCCTGCCATATTCCAGATTGAATTCATAGTCAAAATCTTCCGGATTCCTTCCCTGATTATGCTGGATGATGGTTTCGGCCTTGTCCAGAGCCTTCACAAGGTGAGCTTCCGGCGTCAGATTTTCGTCATATTCCCGCCAGATATCGAGCCACTTCTTCCCAGAACTGCCCGGCAGAAGTGAAAACACCTTTTCCACAGACTGCTTTTCCTTCTTATGCTTCAGCTCCTCATCAGGCCTGAGCGCAGCTGATATATCTCCGTCGTATATCTCTCCTAAGTCATGCACAAGACACAGCTGGTACACTCTGACCGCATCAAGGCAGGGATATTCCTCCAGAAATACACCTGCTAAAAGCGCCAGACGCCAGGAATGCTCAGCTGTGCTCTCCTGCCTGCCCCGGGCAGTCCACGCTGTTCTCAGAGTTGATTTCAGGTTTTCCGTCTCTCTGATAAAGTCCAGATATTCTGTAATTTTTTCCATGTCTCTTTTCCTCCTGTATTTTGATTCTGCCCTCAAGCAGATGCTTTCCTTTTGGCTGATCTCACATCTGAGTATTACTATTCAGCAACGTTCTGTAATTCATATGATAATTCTTCCAAAATCTCCTCCGCCCCTTTTAACTGAGCCTGTACAATATAGAGGCTCTGCCTGGTATTCAGCACATAGATTTGAGGAACTTGCCCTCCTTCCATCTTACCGGTCTGTTTT
Organism: Murimonas intestini; assembly: GCA_003148945.1. Taxonomy (GTDB): domain Bacteria; phylum Bacillota; class Clostridia; order Lachnospirales; family Lachnospiraceae; genus Murimonas; species Murimonas intestini. The sequence goes on from QGGY01000013.1 coordinate 121,177, forward strand.
TCTATTTCCAGGCTGTACTTTTGAAGCAGTCTGACACGTGCTCCTAACAAGTCAACCGCCATCTGTTTATCCAGGGCATTGATAAAAAACATACCTATATGAAAGGGTGTTATATCATAATCAAAATCTGAGAGATAGCCAGTAATTGTGTCCATAAACTCCTGCCTTCCCCTGTCAGTTACTGTGTAGACTGTTTTATCCGGCATATTACCGGATTTTTCAATGCTTCCGGTAATATATCCCTTTTTTTCAGCCGCTTTGAGCGTTGCATATACGGTCGAACTGGCAATATTATACCACTCCCGGACATTCATTGTTGTCAGCCATTTATTCAGCTCATAAGCATTCACCGGCTGCTGTTCTATGATTCCAACAAGTATTGTCATTGTCTTTGAAAACATAAAATACCTCCTTGACATTGCTATGTATATATACTACTCTATATATAGAGTATTTATTTTAATTTATTATTCAATCATAACATCCTGCTGTAAAATTGGGAAGATGAATAACTTAATAAAATCAAAGGAGGCATATAAAAATGATCTGTGATTTACTTACACTGAACTGGGAAGAAATATCCCGGCAGGCTCCCGGAAAACTTGTTGTCTTTCTGGGTATAGCGCCTGTTGAGGAACATGGCAGGCATCTGCCCACAGGAGTAGATTTTTATGAGACAAGATACTGGATAGACGGCGCCATCAGATTTCTGGAAAATGAACACCCGGATTACTGCTACGGGACGCTTCCCGTAATTCCTCTGGGGTTCGCTGATATGGGCATGTTTCCCGGCAATATCCATGTAAGCAGAAAGTTGATATTTGATGTTATATACGAAACTGTAAAGGCTGTTGCAAATTGGGGTGTTAAACACATCATCGTGATTTCAGGACATGCTGACCCTCTTCACTCAATTGCCATAGAACAGGCTTGTGAAAAAATAAATACAGAAAATGGCATAACAGCCTTTGCCCCTATGGGCTCCATATTTAATGCCAACCAAAAAGGTATTGTCTCCGAACAGCCGGAAGAACTTACTGAGAATACCCGGAAATATCCAAATGACTTTCACGCCGGCTGGATTGAGACTTCATGTATGCTGGAAATTGCACCCGAATATGTAAGCCCTGACTATCATACAAGGCCGGATATTTCCCTCAGCGGCAGAGATATGATGGATCCCGTCAGGACCGCCGCCCTCATCAGGGATGAAGGACATATCGGTTATCCTTCAAGGGCCTCCGCAAAGCTGGGCGCCATGCTGAATATGGATATGTCACGGCAGATAAAAGAAGCCGTCTGCAGGTTCCTTGACAGAAAAGGGTATCAGTGTTATGAAAAGCACCCTTTATACGATATTCCTGGTTTCAGGATAACAGATATTTAATCCTCATCAGAGGGGTGCCCACCGGCGCCCCTTTCACAGCGCCCTGGCATACTCAAGAAGAGGTTCAGTCTGCTCCTTTGAACTGCAGTCAAATGAATGCGATACCATGCGGTATGCCTCACTCTCACCCCCAGACTTTTTCAGCATCTTCCTGAACAGACTCATCAGCACTCTGTCCACAGTCCCCATCTTCTCGTAGGAAAGTCCGCCATGGAAATAGAAGACCCTTATCCTCTCCCTCTGTGCCCCTGTCAGATCCTTTAAATTCATTTCTATAGCTTTCTCAACCTCAGGCGAATCAGGCGGGGTAGCCCCTGTGGCATACACAATAATGCGTTTTCCCTCAAGCGCGGGCAGCTTCTCCTTAAACCACTTAAACCCTTTAATACTCCCTGCATGGGCCCAGCCCCCGAAAATAACACACTCATACTGTGACAGATCTGCCTTGTCACGCTCCTTATAGGGAATCATCTGATATCCCAGCTCCTCACATATCCATTTGGCATACCTCTCAGTGAAACCTGTCTTGCTGTTGTAAATAACTATTCCTTTTTTCATTTCTTTATCCCTCCTGATTTTCCACTCCACTGCACTGACTCCAGCCAGCACAGCCGCCTGTATTCGTCACTCCGCAGTCTCTTTCGCCTCTCCTTTTATACGTGCCGCAAGCGCTTCATACGCCTCCTCCATCTGCTCCATGACCTGACCTGCTGATATTTCCGGACCTGCTGAAGCCAGAATAAAAGATACACCCATGGTGTAGGTAATCATATGGTAATGCAGGCGGCGGGCCGCTTCCAGACTGATATGATGCTCCTCTGCCAGAAATTCTGCCACCTGGGGGCTGCTCTCCTGCCTGTATATCTCTTCCAGCGAGCCAGCTCCCTCTCTCCTTCTCATAAAGTACATCTTAAATAAATTGGGCTCCTCCCGGGCAAGGCTGACATATGAACGTCCAATGCTCTTAAAATAATCTGACGGTTGCATATGTTCCGCCACATACTCTTTAAAAAACCTGCCTGTTCTCTCCGCTACCTCCTGCTTCAATGTTTCCATATTAGAACAGTAGCTGTAAATTGGCTGGACAGAGCAGCCGAGCTTTCCGGCGATATTTTTTACTATAACCTGATCCCCGCCGCCTTCCCGTGCAAGTTCAAATGCAGCTTCTATGACCATATCCTTTGTGATTCTCTGTTTTGGCATATCTGTTTTCCTTTCTCAGGGCCGTGCGCTTTATATAGTGTTATTTTATATAATATATTTATATAACTCATTTATATAAATATATTATATATTATTTAGAACTAATGTCAAGCATCTCTTTGATTTATCTAAAAGGAGTGATAAGTATAAGCAGCCTTTTCCGGGGCACACTATAAATATTACTGATACGTTTCCCTGGGAGGTCTTATGTTTCCTGACAAAATCTATTATGAACCCGGCATTCTGGACTACACGCTGGGACAGCAGCTGAAAGAAAAATATAAAGAAAAGCCCTGGATTCCCATCCAGAGCCATAACAATATCGAGGAACTACGTTCTAACCCCAATTCCTCATTTCCAGCTATGAAGCAGCACCTCATCATCGGCACAAGGAAGACCCACCGCTATGTACCGAACCAGAAGGTCTCTGACTTTCTGGTCCCTTACACTTCTTCAGGCTGCACAGCCATGTGCCTGTACTGCTACCTGGTTTGCAATTACAATAAATGCTCTTATCTGAGGCTCTTTGTGAACCGTGAAGAGATGCTGGATAAAATTATCAGAACCGCCGGTCGCTCCCACAAGGATCTGACCTTTGAGATCGGCAGCAACAGTGACCTGGTACTTGAAAATACCATTACCGGAAATCTGGAGTGGACCATAACAAACTTTGCCCGTACCCAGAAGGGCCTTCTGACCTTCCCCACAAAATTTGATATGGTCGGGCCTCTGCTGCCGCTGGAGCACAAAGGCCGCGTTATCTTCAGGATGAGCGTCAATCCCCAGCCCATTATATCAAGCGCTGAGTTTGGCACTGCCAGCTTAAAAAGACGGATCCACGCCCTTAACCTGATGGCTGACGCAGGCTACCGCACTGGTATTCTGATCGCTCCTATCATCCTGACAGACAATTACCAGGAACTTTACAGCACACTTCTGGATCAGCTCTCTGACGAACTGTCAGCAAAATCAAGGGAAAATTCCTTTCTGGAGCTCATCCTCATGACTTACAGCTTCGTTCACCGCAAAATAAATGAAGAAGCGTTTCCCGCCGCAGCCGACCTGTACGATGCCTCAAAAATGACAGGCCGGGGCATGGGGAAATACTGTTACCGGCCTGAAGTCCGCAGGGAGGCTGAAGAATGGTTCACAAACGCCATCCATGAAAAGCTGAAGGGAATGAAAATCCTCTATATTTCATAATCCAGGTTCGAACAGATCAAACAGGCTCAGCTGTCCCATATCAGATTTTACCTTCTGCTGTTCTGCATCTTCTCTGACTGCATACTCCTCTGGAATATCAGCAAGAAATACAGAAGTCCCTTCCTGCGTGAGCAGGATCAGCTCTTCCTTCGCCCTTGTCATGCCCACGTAAAACAACCTGCGCTCTTCCTCCATGTCCGCAGGATGTTTTTCGTTTTCCAGCGGAATCGTGCCCTTCTTGACGCCGCACAGCAGAACGGCGGGAAATTCCAGCCCCTTGGAGCCGTGGAGAGTCATGAGTGTCACAGCATCAGAGTCGTAATGCCTTCCCTGGCAGCGCTTCAGATCTCCCTCCTGGGCAAAGGACAGATCCTCCAGAAATTCTCCCATATTCTTATAGAACACAGACATGCCGGCCAGCTTGCCAAGGGCCTTATCCTCTGAAAGATCCATATCTTCCATCCAGGCTTCCAGGATCTTCTGAGGCTTACCTTTCTTCAGCTGCAGACTGTATTTTTCTTCCATAGTGCTGTATATACTGTCAGATATCTCATTTTCCCCCAGTCCCCACATCAGTTTGAGGGCTGTTTTCTTTGCCAGTATGTCTCCCTTATCTGCGATCGACCTGAAGAAGCTCACAGTCCCCCTGACTGTCTTCTCACTCAGGAAATCATCCCTTCCCGCGACTACATAGGGTATCCCCTCTCTCTGAAGACATTTTTCCAGCAGTTCTGCCTGATGATGTGTCCTGTAGAGCAGCGCAATGTCTGAAAAGCTTCTTACCTTTCCATCCCGCCTGTTCTCCTTTTCCATATGGCTCTGGGTATCCAGCATATCAATACCGCCTATCAGCCTGTTGATTTCCTTTGCAGCAAAAATAGCTTCTGAGAGGTCACTTTTGGCTTTAATGATCCTGACAGGATCTCCCCCGGTACAGAATGGCTCCAATACTCTCTCTTTGCCTGGATTTACAGAAATGACAGCCAAGGCGCTGTGTATGATCGGCGGAGCAGAACGGTAATTTTTCCTGAGACTGACCGACACTAAATTTTCATAATCCTCCGACAGCCTTTCAAAACATTTAGAATCTGATCCCCTGAACCCATAGATAGACTGGTCAGGATCTCCAATCACAAAAAGCTCTCTGCCTCCCCTGTTCCATTCCCTTATCAGCTCATACTGGATAGGATTCACGTCCTGAAATTCGTCTACAAGCAGGTATGAAAATCCCCTGTGCTTTTTCTTGTCTTTTGCATTTTCCTTCATTATCCTTATCGTCTCTGTGAGCAGGTCATCAAAATCCAGGATATTCTGCTCCCTCAGCTTCCTTTGGTAGCAATTAAATGCGGCATCTATATCTGCCTCTGCCTGCGGATTATATTCCATCTTTTTTAATGATACAAGCCCCAGAAATTTCTTCGGAGTGAGCTTCAGCCCGCATTCCTTTATGGCCTCCTCAGCCAGTTCCAGAGCCTCCATCTCATCTGCCAGCTTAAAATCCAGCCCCTGGTTTTTCAGGAATTCGCTGCATATAGAGTGGAAAGTACCGATATTCATCGCCCTTGACGCCCTCTTGCTGCCCATGGCCTCATTCAGCCTGTCCTTCATTTCCTGGGAGGCCTTTTTTGTAAATGTCACTGCTGTTATTTCTGAAGGGCTTACTCCCCTCTCCTTCAGCAGGTAGAGCAGTCTTGTGATCAATGTCTTTGTCTTTCCAGTCCCCGGACCTGCAATTACAGCAACAGCGCTGGCAGCAGTCACAACTGCCGTCCTCTGCTCCTCATTCAGGGGATCCAGAAGGCCGCATTCCACTCTGGCTCCTGCTGTCTGGGAAATCTCCTGTACCTCCGGCTCCGCTGCTTTCTCTGTCCGCCGCAGCCTGCGTTCTTCTTCCTCCTGTTCTCTTTTACATATATTGTCAGGGATCTTTTCTTCTGACGCAGCCGCCTCCTGCTGCATATCCGGGAAAAGAGAGAGCTGTCCCTCCAGCCCATCGATCTCAGTCTGCTTAAAAAGCCTGACTTTCCCATACTCGCCGTCAAAACCGGGAGACAGCAGAACCTTCCCCTCCCTCAGTCTTCGCACACCCTCAGATACAAGATATCCTGATGCATGGCGGATATCCTCTATCGGAGCTTCCCGCAATATATAAAACTCCGGCCCCAGCTTGCGGAGTATCTCCATATACTGCTGTGTGACCTTTACACTGGCAGACGGACGCCCTGTAGATGCCGCTATCACCTCCGGCAGCGGCACTATGCTCTCATAGGGCCTGGCGCCGTCAGGCACAAAACCTTCTGCCCTGTCCGAGAGCGCATCGATCCGGTGTGAGACGCCGATTGTAATCTTCCTGCCGCACACGGGGCATATTCCCCCATATGCTTCTGCCTCCTGCGGGCTCAGGCACAGATGGCATTTCCTGTGCCCGTCAAAATGGTATTTACCCTCCTCAGGAAAAAATTCAATAGTCCCGGCAAGCCCCATTCCTTCCTGGACTGCCCTGTACAATCCCTCATAAGACAGCGGGATATCCAGCAGATTTGCCTCTCTTCCCAGCTTTGCGGGAGAATGGGCATCTGAATTGGACACAAGATTATATCCATCAAGTGCAGACAGCCTCCAGTTCATGGCAGGGTCTGAGGACAGCCCTGTCTCCATGGCATGTATATAAGGCGTCAGATCCTCAAAACACTCTTCCACAGTATCAAAACCCGAGAAAGCGCCAAAGAGGGAAAAATGAGGAGTCCAGATGTGGGCCGGTATAAAGATTACCCTGGGGCACAGCTCAAGCGTGATTTCCAGAAGATCCCGGCAGTCCAGCCCCAGTATGGGGCGGCCGTCCGAGTGGATATTCCCGATGGTCTCCAGCTTTTTTGACAGCTTCTGGGCATCCTCAAGGCCCGGCAGCAGTATCAGACTGTGCACCTTGCGGACTTTTCCGTTCTTTTTGTAAATCGAACTTATTTCTCCTGAAATTACAAACCTGGGCTGCATACAGCTGCCTGCCAAATTATCTTCTATTCTGTATTCTTTTTTTAATGTGTAAAGGCCTTCCTCCGCCTCCTCCAGCTTTTCATTTAGTTCTTCTCTCCAGGCCGGATGCGTAAAATCACCCGTACCCAGGATATTTATTCCCTTTCTCCTGGCCCACAGATCAAGATGTTCCGGTGTGCATTCCCTGCTGGTGGCCCTGGAATAACTGGAATGGATATGTAAATCTGCTATGTACATTTTACACCTGCTCTCCTCTTTCTATTTTTTATATACTTAATGCCTCTTTCATTTATTTTCCAGCTGTAGTAGAATGTATCAGGGAAGATGCTGTTTATGATTTAAGCAGAATCCCCTCAGAAAATTATTTAATGGGAGAGATCACATCATGAGTAACACACAGAGCAAGACCTTAATGACAGAGGGAAGTATATGGAAAAAGATCATAGCCTTTGCCATACCGCTGTTTCTCGGCAACCTTTTTCAGCAGCTCTACAATACAGCCGATTCGCTGATAGTAGGAAACTTCCTTGGCAGCAATGCCCTGGCAGCCGTCAGTTCCTCGGGAAATCTTATCTTCCTCATGGTAGGTTTTTTTAACGGGATCGCCATGGGCGCCGGCGTAGTCATCGCCCGGTATTATGGCGCCAGAGATATTGACCGCGTGCAGAAGGCTTTGCATACCACTATTGCTTTTGGTATCACAGCCGGTATCCTTCTTACTGTCATAGGTGTTGTCATGGCTCCCATCATACTTGTGTGGATGGGAACACCGGAGGATGTTCTTCCTAATTCTGTCGTCTATTTCAGGATATATTTCTGCGGCTCCATCGCCTTTGTCCTTTACAATATATTCGTGGGGATACTCCAGTCTGTGGGTGACAGCAGAAGGCCGCTCATGTATCTGATCATATCATCCGCAGTCAACGTGGTACTGGACCTTTTACTTGTAGCAGTATTCCGCTTTGGTGTAGGTGCTGCCGCCCTGGCTACCATCATATCCCAGTTTGTGAGCGCTCTCCTCTGTTTCAGGCATCTGCTCAGGGCACCTGAAGACTACAGGGTATCTATTAAAAAGATACGTTTCCATATCCCGCTGCTCCGCCAGATCATCTCAAATGGTCTTCCGGCAGGCATACAGAACTCTATCATTGCGTTTGCAAATGTGGTTGTCCAGTCAAATATCAACAGCTTTGGCAAAATGGCCGTGGCCGGCTGCGGAGCCTACTCTAAAATAGAGGGATTCGGATTTCTGCCGATCACCTGCTTTGCTCTGTCCCTGACTACCTTTGTCAGCCAGAACCTGGGAGCGAAACAGTATGAAAGGGCGAAAAAAGGGGCCCGCTTCGGTATCCTCTGTTCAATCATCATGGCAGAGCTGGTGGGCATTATCATCAATGTATTTGCCCCTGCCCTGATCGCCGCATTTAATAATGACCCACAGGTGGTGGCCTTTGGAACAGCCCAGGCCCGTACAGTCACCCTGTTTTACTTCCTGCTGGCCTTTTCCCACTGCATCGCAGGCATACTGCGCGGGGCCGGAAAATCCACGGTTCCCATGCTTGTCATGCTGTGCTGCTGGTGTGTGATCCGCGTTACATACATAACAGTCATCGTACACTTCATACCTGTAATCAACGTCATCTTCTGGGCATACCCATTGACATGGACCTTAAGTTCCATTGTCTTTCTGATCTATTTCCTGAAGGCTGACTGGGTACATGGCTTTGAGCATTGATCCCTTTGTTCAGAACAGGCCGGCGGCATTATGCCCCGGCCATACTTTCAAGCATCTGGCCCGCGTTCTCAGCCGGCTTCACCTTCGTGAATGCTTTCTCGATCATTCCATTTTCATCAATCAGATATGTGGTCCTCACCACACCCATTACCTTTTTACCATACATATTCTTCTCCTTCCACACATCATAGGCCTGTACAGCCTCCAGCTGCGTATCGGACAGGAGTATAAACGGAAGTCCGTATTTCTCTGCAAATTTCTTGTGGGATGCCACTGTATCCTTGCTTATCCCGATCACTACAGCATTCTTCTCCGTAAAATCAGGATAATGTTCTGCAAATGCGCAGGCCTGTTTTGTACATCCTGCTGTATTGTCCTTGCTGTAAAAATACAGCACCACTTTTTTGCCTCTGAAATCCTTTAAGGATACCTCACGGCCCTCCTGGTCCTGCAATGTAAATTCCGGGGCCTTGTTCCCTGTCTCCAGCATATCACTACCTCTTTTCTATTTTTATACTCTTGGATCATTTACCTGCGGTCTGTGCAGTAAATGCACAGACCTGCCAAATAGTCACTTCTTTATACAATATCTGTTTTTTCCCTGTCTCTTTGCGCAGTAGAGTGCTTCATCCGCACGCTTTACTATCAGGTCGTAGTTCTTCTCTCCCATCCCCCGCAGAGCTATTCCCAAGCACACATGGATAAGCTTTGTCCCGCGGAAAGCTGCCAGTATATCTTCGGCGAGAGCCTCTATCTCCTCCTGCGTCCTGGCACTGTTCACCCATACGCAGAACTCATCGCCCCCATATCTGCACACAATATCGTTGCGCTTTATGCAGCGCTTCAGGATCTCTCCTGCCTCTATCAGCACCCTGTCTCCTCTGTCATGACCATATGTGTCGTTGATCTTCTTGAAATCATCAATATCCATAAAGATACAGGCATAGTTCCCTTTCTCATACCCTTTGCGCAGCTTCTGCTCAACAAGCTTTCTGGCTGCCTCCCTTGTCAGGACACCTGTGAGGGCGTCCGTGCTCACCACCTGCATCTCCTTTCTGCGCTGCCCGACCACATAAACAGTCAGTACAGCTATTACAGCCAGCATAATGATCGTCCCTATCAGAGATGCCGCTGAGAGAAAACGTATTTCATCAATCGTTGTCTCATAACTGTCTGTAACCACCAGTGACAATATGGTCCAGTCCTTTATATCAGCAGGCGCATAGTAGATCAGACGCATCTTATTGTTATTATAATACACGGCATACCCGGAACGCCCCTCTTTCACATCCTCTTTCAGCTTTTCCAGGACTCCCTCTTCCTTATAATCCATCTTTGCCAGCATATCATACACAGTATCGAAGCTTTCCATCCCGGGATAGGAGGCAGTAACTTCCCCGCTCTTGTCAAACACAAGATTAGCGCCTGACTCACTCATCTTCGAATCATTAATATACTCACCAAGCTCCAGGGTTGTATATTCCAGACAGACTGCACCTATGATCTCGTCATTGCGGATGATCGGCACTGCCATAACCACACCGTCCTGATTGCCGAAATCATTTTTCAGGACCTGTGAGACGACACGCTCCCCCATCATTACACGCTGGTAATAATCCTTGCCTGATACATCAACTGTATTGCCGGCAGCAAAGTACAGGGTACCATTTGCATCAGCTATTCCAAACTGAAATTTCTCATTTTTATATCTGTCGATTATCTGTCTCCAGTTTTCATCTCCCGAACCATCAGGCATATCACAGAATGCCGCAATAATATCAAGCCATTCTATTTTGGCCTTTATCCTGCCGCTTAAATAAGATTCTGCCCTCTCATTCTCTTTTTTCAGGTCGCTGTACGTCTGCTGCATGAGGCTTGACTGTACTTCATTATAATAATACATATTCAGCCAGATACAGCCTGCGATCATCAGTATGATCACCGCACAGACTGATAATACCTTTTTGGAATAACGTCTCTTTGCAACAGTATTTCCCTCTGTCTTATCCATAAGCACCCTACACTCCCTTTATCCTGTCTTCCCACTCGTGCAGCCTTCTGGCAGCCTCAGGATTTTGTTTTTCCAGCCGCCTGTCCAGCTTTTCACGGCTCTTTTTCAGCTTTTTCAAAACTTCAGGGTTTTCTCTCTGCAGCTCTTCTACGATCCTTCTGCGGCGCTTTTCAATCAGCTGGAGCACTCTCTTTCTGTTCTCCTGCTCACTGAGGTTCTGCGGAAGTTCATCAAGATGAAGCTCAATCCTTCTCAGGATTTCATCCTCATCGATAGCTCCCAGGTTGTGCCAATACGGCATTTTTCTCTCTACGCCCTCTTCCGCCAGCCGTTCCACGTCCGGCATGTTCTGGATATGGTCCATGATATGGTGTACTCTCTTCTCAACCTGTCCAACTGTATCATCCCCAAATGCCCATGCGAATTCCTCCAGCGAATTCTCTTCCTCTGCCCTGAGCTGCCATACTCGCTCATATTCTTTATTTTCCATATTTTCAAGGGGGAAGGGCTTCTCTATGCCTGCATCATGCAGAGCTGACAGTACTGTCCTTCTCACCATGCCCTCTTCTATGAGATGTCCTATTCCCAGCTTTCTCATCTCTTCATTTATCCTGGATGAGTGTTCCGTCAGATAAAACCTGATCCCTCTCTCCTTCAAACTCTCAGAGAGCATTTCTATATGGTCGGCCGCTGTTATATCCATACTGTTCACAGAACCAGCGTCTACTATCACGCACTTTGTATCTTCCTTTATACTATTTTCTATGTCATCCTGGAATATATTGATGTTGGCAAAAAAGAGGCTCTCGCTGAACCTGTAGATCACTGTATTCTCCACAGCATGTGCATAATGATTCTTTTTCAGGTCATACAGGCCGTCCCTGCCCGGTATCATTCCTAAAAATGACCTGGGAGGGTTAGTTGCCTTTATGATCACAGCCACAAATGACAGCATGATTCCAATAATAACTCCATATATAGTCCCCAGGCACAGAACTCCCATACATGCCGCTATAAAAATATAAAATTCCTTCCTGCTCACTTTGAAGAGACGCTTAGCCAGCCCGGCCTCCACCACATTCATAAGTGCTGATATCACAATAGCCGCAAGGACAGGTACCGGAAGAAATCTGATAAAGCCTGTAGCCGAGACAAGAACTGCCGCCATGGTCACCCCGGCTGCCAGAGAAACTGCCTGTGTCTTTCCTCCATACTGTTCGCTCATAGACGTCCTGGAGATACTGCCGTTAACAGGACAGCACCCCACAGCCGCCGCTGCCAGATTGCCCGCCGCACAGGCCAGGATCTCCCGGTTGTCATCAACCTTATATCCATTCTTAAATGCAAAATTATTTTCTGAGAGAAGTGTCTCCGCCATTATAACCACAGCCACCATAAGGCCTCTCCCGGCTGCATGGGTCAGATCCACGCTCCCTATATCCGGAATAAACAAGCCGGGCATTCCCGGCTCTACCGCAGAGAGCAGAACTACACCGTATTCATTTACGTGGAACAGAACTGCCGCCGCCACCCCTACGGCCATCATCACGATCGCCATGGGAAACCTTGGCGCAAACTTCTTAGCCAGGCGTATCAGTATAAGTGCTCCGCTGCCCAGGAGTACAGAGATCCAGTTTATATTTCCGCATGCCCTTCCGATATCCCCCAAAAGCTCCAGAAGCTCGCCGCTCCCTGATCCGCTGCCCAGGATCTTTGGTATCTGCATAAGAATGATAGTCAGGGCGATCCCGCTGATAAATCCTCCCATGACCGGGGTTGAAATAAAATTCACCATCTTCCCCGCCTTCAAAAAATAAAAAAGCAGAAGCCAGAGTCCTGCAAATAATGCAATCATAGGAACATACTGAAGAGCCTGTGAGGACCCTGCAGGAATGCCCAGCGTAGCCAGGGCGCCTCCCACGATGGCTGCCGGAGCCGCATCAACCCCCAGAATAAACTGGGGCGAAGTGGAGAGCATTGCAAAAAGCAGAATGGGAAAGACTGAGCCATACAGCCCATATACTGCCGGGAGACCCGAAACCTCCGCATACCCCATGGCTATGGGAATTGAGACAGCAGCAATTATAATACCCGTAAAAATATCCCTGAGCAGATATTCCTTTTTATAGTTTCTAAGAGTGGGAAAAAGTCTAATTTTCATAAATACAGGAATCTCCCTGAATACTCCTTCTATCTTCAGAGCTTCATGCGGAGCCTTTCGTCACCTTTAATTTAACTTACCATCCTGCATATTATAGCACTTATATTTCTTTTCCTCAATCACTGCTTCAATTGCATATTCCAGTCCCCTCGCAATGTCCTCCTGGGACATTCCCGGCGTCCCCTCGGGCTTCAGGGCCGCCTGCTCCGTTGAATACGGGACATGGATAAATCCTGCCCTGATCCCTCTGTATTTCTTATCCGCCAGGTATAAGACCTGATACATGATATAATTGCACACAAACGTGCCGGCCGAATAAGATATTCCTGCCTGTATGCCGTGGCGCCTGATATTTTCAGCCATTGCCTTTACAGGAAGCGTAGAGAAGTAAGCCGTATCTCCATCTTCCCTGATACTCTCCTCTATCGGCTGAGCCCCTTCATTATCAGGGATCCTGGCTTCTGCCAGATTGATAGCTGTCTTTTCTATCGATATCCCTGTCCTTCCTCCGGCCTGCCCCACGCATATGACTACATCAGGACTGTATACTTTGACTGCCTCTTCCACTATATGTCCGCATTTAGAAAATACAGTAGGAATCTCCAGCTTAATAATATCTGCCCCTGATATGGTCTCCGGCAGCAGCTTTACAGCTTCATAGGCCGGATTGACCTTCTCACCGCCGAACGGATCAAATCCCGTTACCAAAACCTTCATTATATATCCTCCTGTTAATTATGTACCTTATCATACTATAGCTTTTTCCGGAGGTAAAAGCAAGACTTGGTATGGGATGCCGGTGGTTTTTAATTGTTTGCAAGTAATAATGCTGGTAGAAAACAAAATATTATTTTGCTATAATTAATTTATTAAATTACAGAAGAAATCAGGAGGTAAAAAATGGCGCATCGCAGAGTTGAAAAGTGTCCGTACTGTGGGAAGACTATTACTTCCTTGCCGGCATTGACCGACAGGCGGAAGATATGTTCTTTCGGCTGGTAGAACAGTATGCAGCGGCGGTAAGCTGCTATTACTAAAAATACCCTGATATTCATATGAAAGTGAGGTGTTCGGGTGAAAGAGTTTGAAAAAATATATTCAGAACACTATGATATTGTGTTTCATTATGTACTTTCACTCTGCGGAGATGAAGCACAAGCAGAAGAAATCACCCAAGAGGCTTTTTTCAAAGCACTGAAAAACATCGATACTTTCCGAGGCGAATGCAAGCTGAGTGTATGGTTATGCCAGATTGCTAAAAATACATTTTACACAGACGCAAAGCGGCGTGGACGACAAGTTGAGTATCCACTGGAAATGGTACCGTCTACTCAAGACATTGAACAAGGTATTTTTATTAAAGAAGAAGCATTGACAATTCACAATATTCTTCACCGGCTGGACGAACCATATAAAGAAGTGTTCTGGATGCGAACTTTTGGAGAACTTTCATTCAAAGATATTGCGGATATGTTCGGCAAAACAGAGAGTTGGGCAAGAGTTACCTATCACCGTGCAAAATTAAAAATTAAGGAGGGTCTCAAATGAAATATCCTTGTGAATTAGTACAAGACTTGTTGCCCCTATATATTGATGAAGTGTGCAGCGAAGAGAGTAAAAAAGCGGTTGAAGAACATTTGTCTGAATGTCCTGACTGTAGAGCAGTTTATGCTGAAATGCGAGATTCAGATGAGATAGAGCTGACACCTTCTCTTGCCAACCGGGAACGCCAAAAAGCAGAATCGTATCAATCTGTCAAGAAAAAACTATTCCGTAAGCAGTTGCTTGCTGCGGTCGGAGCTGTTTTTGCTTTAGCCATCCTTGTCTTTGCAGCGATTGGTATCTTAAAAAACACACAACAGGTAGTTGAATACAATAAAATATCTGTTTCTATAGCAGACGGCGATTTGATTGGACGATTACGGGGGAGTGAAGTAAGTTACCTGAAAATCAAGAGAGTTTCCACTACAGTAGTCGGTGAAGAAAAAGATGTCCTCTTATTCTATGTCTCTGATACTAAATGGAATGAGCTGATCAACAGTGAGAAAGTTTTTTCAGAATTTACACTTTGTGCTGCTGACAAAGGATCAGATGATATAAGTGCCGTTTACTACTTCACAGGCGACTACACCAATTTGGAAAATATGAGTGAAACAGAATTTCAAAACACGATTCTTTCTTCCCAATTACTTTGGGAAAAGTAATCTATACAGAAATGCCGTATCGGATATAAAACCGATACGGTATATTTTTTTGAAATTGTTTGTAACGAAATCCATTTTTGATAGTCATAGGGGTGAAAACAGGAATGGAGGATTACTATGTTATACAAAATAAAACGATGGTTAAAGCCAACTACTATACTTCTAATCGCAGGATTCGCCATTTCACTAACCTCTGTTTTGATCGGCATTAGCGCCATCAATTCAGTAATCAGTTCATTGGCTGAAATGGGTAGTGAAACACCAATCTATTTAACAATGCAGAATACAGGCTTTTCTCTTGCTACTGCCATATATATTTTTTCGGTTGCTAATTGCCTTGTAGTAACGAATTATTGGATGATTGCGCAGAAGCGGGATATGGCAATTCGCAAAGCGTTCGGTTGGTCTAATTTGCAGTTAACCGGCATGATTACTCTTCAAATGGCAAAGATGCTGACCGTCAGCCTTGTTATAAGCATCATTTTTCTCAGTGTATTAGCCGCGCAAAATGCAGCTGTTTTTTCTGTAGAGCTGACACCTTTTTTCATATCAGGCTCAATGATGTTAATGTTATTCACCCTATTTATGTCCGTGTTGATCCCAATCATACGGATTTTGAAAATTCATCCGGCGGAGGTGATTTCATAATGAGGCCAATTCTGCAGCTGGCATTAAAAGAAATACGAAAAAAGAGAGTCCGCACAATATTGATGTTTGTGGTATGTCTGATAGCTACGCTTACGGTATTTACTTCCATTACTAATGCAACAAGTGCAATCTGTCAGCAAAAAATATTTGATCGCAATTTAGGACTTGAGGCTGGTCAGATTCTACACCTAAAGTATCTGCAAACAGATGAAACTGCTGAATTTACAACTGCACTTGCAGATTTTAGAAACTACATAGAGACGCTTCCCGGGGTTAACGCTGTGGGACAGTTTGATGCAACAGGTATCAACTTCTCCGAATTAAAAACATCTGAAGAATATGTCAAGATAAATCAAAAAATCCTTGAAAATGGAGTTTATAAAGATTATCCCGAAAGATCTCAGGTGTTGTATGTTGACGAGGCCCTTTTACCCCTTGTAAAAGGAGGAATTTCAGCTTTTGCGAGCACCCAAAGCACAAACCTCCCCATATATGCCAGCGAAGTTTTTAAGGATGTCGTACCCGTTGGCACTTTTCTGACAGATGAACGGACAGGTGAAATGTATGAAGTGGTCGGATATTTTTCAAAAGGAAGCCAATGGGTTGAAGAAGACGATTTGATCCGCTATCCGCTTGTTTCGTTGGATGGCTGGTTTATCGCCCCTTTTTCAGATGAAGGGAGAAATGATATTTTGACTCAATTATCTTCTTTACACAACACCTATGTGCTGCTTTCTGAAACTGCCGATGAGAAAATATTGGAGCAGGAAATATGCAGCTACTCGTTTTCACACGGTTTTTCTGCAACTGCGATTTCCCTTTCGGAAGAATATGAAATATATCGTTCAGAAACAGGTACTTTCACCTCCCGACAGATTATCATTGCGATTTTTATTTCTATGATGGCTCTTACTTCAATTATCGCAGTTTTTACAACAAATACGCTGCTAAAACGCAGGCAATACGGCATTTTAATTGCTAACGGCTTCACGCAAAAAGACATTGCTTTCTGTATAGCAGCTGAAATAGCAATTATCGTTTTCTCTTCAACACTGGTTGCCTGGATTATCAAATTCGTTGAATTTCGTAATAATACAGACGTGTTTAGAGAGGCGCTAATGACGGCGCATATTCAATATACACTGCCGGTTTGCTTGCTTATCGCAGTCATTCTTGTGATTTTAGCAACGCTTTTTCCGGCATTTAAGCTATTTCAATATCAACCGGGTGATTTAATAGGAGGAAATACCAATGGCAATGATTGAATTAAACCATATATCAAAAGAATACCGGACCGATAATATTGTTACACCGGCTCTATCGAACATTGATTTGAAAATCGAGCAGGGAGAATTTGTATCAATTATGGGAGCGTCTGGTTCCGGCAAGACAACGCTTTTGAACATTGTGGGTTGTATGGATGCCCCCACCGCAGGTACATATCTGTTCGATGGAAAAGATTTAAGCCGTGAAAAAGAAAATAATTTATCAGCAATACGAGGAAAAAGAATTGCCTTTGTGTTCCAACATTTTGCTTTGATCGGCGACTATACAATATTTGAAAATGTTGAAATGCCGCTGATTAAGCAATCCGTTTCAAAAACGGTGCGACAGCAAAAAATACAATCTGCACTTGAGGCTGTAGGTATCAAATCTCTTTCTAAGAAGAAAGCAGCACATATTTCAGGCGGACAAAAACAGCGTGTTGCGATTGCCAGAGCAATCGCTTGTGGTGCAGATGTGATTCTTGCTGACGAGCCGACGGGTGCATTGGATAGCAAAACTGGAAAAGAAATAATGGAACTTTTTACCAATCTTAACGCAGAAGGGAAAACAATTATCCTTATTACGCACGATAGAAAAATTGCAGAATATGCGAAGCGACTGATTACAATTCAAGATGGGAGGATTTTGAGTGATGAAGCTATCTCAAAGAACAATCTCGCTTTTTCTTGCACTAAGTATGCTTTTTATGCTTACGGGCTGCAAGGAAAGTAATACAACTGAATATACAACGGTACAGAGTTTTGAATATCACTTCTTTCCGAGTAGCACCGTGTCATTTACTGTTATTATCGAAGAGGAGACCAATGGGTCAGTGATTGGTGAAATACTAAGTCGTTAATACATAAGGTAATAAAATATGTATGCCGGCGGTGTGGGATTTGTCCATACCGGCGTTTTTTCTATGCCTATCGGCTGCCTCTGTTAAAGGATTTTGTATACTGTTTGGGCATGCCCTGCAAGGGAAGCGAAACGTACCTCTGCAAGACTGCTGGATAAGGTGACCGGGCAGGCATTTGACGATATAGATTTAGGAATATCTTAATTTTTTATAAGGAAAATAGTTAAGATTTCCCTCTGCATTTCTGTTAATATATCTTAATTATAACTAAACGGCAGCGGCGGGCATATTCACTTATAGCTCATTGCCTACAGTAATTGCAAGAATTGGGAGAAACACTATGAATGAAAAGATATTAGTTGTTGACGATGAGAAAGAGATTTCTGACCTTGTCGCCCTGTACCTGGAAAATGAAGGATTTGCTGTATACAAATTTTATACAGCCGCGGAGGCGCTGGAATGTATCGCTTCGGTGGATCTGGACCTGGCGATCCTGGATGTCATGCTCCCGGACACAGATGGTTTCCAGATATGTAAAAAGATACGTGAACGAAGCACATATCCAATACTGATGCTCACCGCCAAGGGTGAGGAGATCGATAAGATCACAGGGCTTACCCTTGGGGCCGATGATTACGTCACAAAGCCTTTCCGCCCATTAGAATTGGTCGCGCGCGTCAAGGCACAGCTTCGCAGATATAAGCAGTATA
This sequence comes from Murimonas intestini, assembly GCA_003148945.1. Taxonomy (GTDB): domain Bacteria; phylum Bacillota; class Clostridia; order Lachnospirales; family Lachnospiraceae; genus Murimonas; species Murimonas intestini. The sequence continues at coordinate 139,558 of QGGY01000013.1, forward strand.
ATACCCCTTCAGCTCCTGAAGAAAAAGACATCATTACTTGTGCTGCCCTGACAATGAACATCCTCACGCATGAATGTACTTTAAACGAAAAGCCACTGATACTCACTCCCGCTGAGTTTACTATCCTGCAGACCCTCTGCCAGGCCAACGGCCGGGTAGTAAGCGCGGAAGAGCTTTTCCACAAACTCTGGGGCAATGAGCAGTTCAGCAAGGATAACCGCAGCATCACTGTCCACATCCGCCATCTCCGTGAAAAGATGAATGATTCTTTTGAACGCCCCAAATATATAAAAACTGTCTGGGGATGCGGCTACAAGATCGACCGTATTTAGCCTGTACCCATCTTAGCAAAATATCAACAATTCCTTAACTTTTAATTACTGCTTTAGAAATCAGATATTAAAGTACAATTGTTTTCATCCTGCTAAACTATTCTTAAACAGGGGAGAGAAACCGAAAAATATAAATACTCCCTGAAAAAGAAGGGAAGGGATCCAATTGTACACTAACCAGCCTGATTTCAGATCCAGAAATGCAAGGAGGAGGCGCCGCCGCCGGCTCAGAATCCGCGTCTGCAGCTCACTGATCAGTATCGCCCTTGTATGCATATTAATTGCCTTTATGTATCTTATCACTTCGAAAAAACAGTCCCCGGGCATGGAAGGCAGCTTTTCAAACCAGAATGTCCAAAACGCCGGCCTTACCCCGGCTGATGCAGACATTAAAATCACAGAAAAAGATATTGATCTGTCGTCTCTTTACAGTCCGAATGCCATTCTTGTTAAACTTCAGTCAGGTGAAGTCATCTCCGCTCACGGTGAAGATGACAAGATCTATCCTGCCTCACTGACAAAAATCATGACTGCCATACTGGCAATTGAAAACACACCGGACCTGGACAGGAGCACTGTACTTCCCTATGAGATATTCTCCGGACTCTATGCGGAAGATGCTTCTATGGCCGGGTTTCTGCCGGATGAAACAGCCACTTACCGGGATCTTCTCTACGGGATACTTCTCCCGTCGGGTGCGGAATGCTGCCTCACCTTTGCCCAGGACATAGCCGGGTCTGAATCTGCTTTCACAGATATGATGAACTCCAAAGCTGCAGAACTTGGAATGGAGCATACACACTTCACTAACACTACCGGTCTGCATGATACTGACCACTATACTACTGTCCGGGATCTGTCCGTGCTCCTTGAGTATGCTTTGAAAAATAATGATTTCAGGACAGCCTTTACAAGCCAGGCCCATCATACACAGCCGTCTGAGCTCCATCCTGATGGATTTACATTTTCAAGCACACTGTTCACTAATCTGGACTCATCAGAGGCCTCCCGCGGAAGGATTCTGGGAGGTAAGACCGGATATACAGATGAAGCAGGATTATGCCTGGCCAGTCTGGCCAATATAAACGGCAGAGAATACATTTTAATAACAGCCGGAGCCGATGGTTCCCATACTACTGCCCAATTCAATATTCTCGATGCCATTCATGTCTATGACCAGCTGGAAAATATACAGTGACATGTCCTATGATGTTTAAAAAAAGCTTTGTATATGATATCATAAAGCTGCCGTATCAATGCTCTTTCCATACAGCAGAAAAATGCCAGGCTGATCAGAAATACCCGGATATGTCAAAATCTGTGCTTAAGGTCTGGGGAGAGCCTTGCAACAGTTTATATTTAAAACAAATGAAGGAGAATATTCATGTATGATGTCATAATTATAGGTGCCGGCCCGGCTGGAAGCAGCGCTGCAAAAGAGCTGGCTTCAAACGGGTATAAAGTACTGCTGGCAGAGAAGTTTAAGCTTCCCAGAAATAAATCATGTTCCGGGATCCTGATCAAAAAATCGCTGGACCTGATTTCACAGTATTTCGGTGAACAGGTGCCGTCCTCTGTTAAGTGCTCTCCGGCAGACAACAGGGGAATGGTATTTACAAATGATACAGGCAGAGAATTTCTGTTTGAGCAGCCGGGTGCAAATATCTGGCGGAGCAGCTTTGACTGCTGGCTGGCCCAAAAGGCTGCAGATGCCGGGGCCATATTGCGTGACTGTACCGCTGCCGTCGCTTACAGTGAATCAGAGGATTCTGTTACAGTAACATTTAAAAGCAGCACATCCGAGGGAGGCTGCACATTCAAGGACTGTGCCACTTATACAGAATCTGCTAAAATAGTAATAATATGCGAGGGAGCTGTCAGCTCTTTAAAACGAAAATACAGGAATGCGTCCAAAAATTATATTACTACTTATCAGACATTTAACAGGGGCAGTATTTCATTAGATCCACACTATTTTTACGCTTACCTGCAGCCCCGGCTGTCTCAGTATGACGCCTGGTTTAATGTGAAAGATGATTATCTGATCTTTGGTGTGGCAGTCAGCGATACTTCTCTGACTGAACATTATTATAAAGAATTTATATCCTATATGGAACATGAGCATAACGCCCGGATAGAGGCACAGGTTAATTCTGAAAAATGGATCATGCCCCATATTCAGCCGGGCTGTCCCATAGAATATGGTTCAGGAAGAGTCCTGTTCGCAGGTGAGGCTGCAGGTTTCCTGAATCCGATGGGAGAAGGAATCTCAGGCGGGCTTGAGAGCGGCCATGCCGCAGCACGTGCCGTCTGTGAGTCCGGTTTTTCCTCTAATGCTGACCTTTCCAGAATCCTCAGCAGCTATCAGCGCCTGACTCTGGACCTGAAGAATTATATGGAGCGCCAATGGGGTTTTGTAGCCGGAATGGCTGGTACCTTTGGACATATGCGCTCCTGATCCAAATCATCTGCATGGCGCCGCCATGGGATTTCTGCATTCTTGCATCATGTTCATACAGTCTGTGCAGCAGATGCGCAGACTGTATGAACAGTTACTTGTTTTTCTCTTCTGCCGCCTCCGGATTAATTTCAAAAATTTATTTTAAAAGTGCTTGACACCCGCAACTGTATCTGCTATAGTTACAGTAATAAATGTAATGTTTTAAGTTACAGTTGCTGCAATCTAAATCAATACACGGCAGCAAACTGCCTGGTATCTGACCCTCGCGGCATTCGCCAAATGCACGTGCAAGCATGTTCACTTGGCTCATTGCTCGCGGGAATAAAAAGGAGGATTTTCGAATGAAGAAATATGATAATATTATTATAGGCTTTGGCAAAGGCGGGAAAACTATAGCTGGTGCACTTGCCAAAAATGGGCAGAAAACGGCTTTGATTGAGAAATCACCTGATATGTATGGAGGCACCTGTATCAATGTGGCCTGCATCCCCTCTAAATTCCTTGAGAATTCAGCACAGAAGGCTGCTTTTCTGGGGAATAATTTTGAGGAGAGGGCTAAATATTATAAGAATATAATCCATGAAAAACGTGAACTGACTAAGGCACTCCGCCAGAAAAATTATGATAAGGTTGCCATTGACGCAGGAGCGGATGTACTTACAGGTTCAGCAGAATTTTTAGATGCCCGGCATGTCCGTGTCACCTATGCTGACGGCACTTCAGAGGAACTGGAAGGCACGAGATTTTTTATCAATACAGGAGCCCGTCCCTTTATACCTGATATTCCGGGGATAAATGGCAATCCATATGTATACACCAGTGAAACTCTCATGGACCTGGACCAGCTTCCCAAAAAGCTGGCTATTATCGGAGGCGGATATATTGGTGTGGAATTTGCTTCCTACTATGCAAATTTTGGTTCTTCTGTTACTATAATACAGACTTCCGATAAGTTTCTGCCCCGGGAGGATGAAGAAGTCGCAGCTGCCGCTATGAAGAGTATGGAAAACCATGGAATAACCATACTCAAAAATACACAGATCAAAGGTATCGGGCAGGAAAACGGCAAAGCTTCCCTTTCTCTGTCTGTTGAAGGAAAGGATCTTGTCATAGATGCTGACGCTGTTCTGGCAGCTACAGGCCGCAGGCCAAATCTGGAAGGACTCCACCCCGAAGCTGCGGGAGTCTCTCTGACATCACGGGGAGCTGTAATGGTGGATGAACATTTAAAAACGACAGCAGAAAATATATGGGCTATGGGAGATGTAACAGGCGGACTGCAATTTACTTATATCTCACTTGATGATTCCAGGATCGTTAAATCACAGCTTTTAGGAGACGGAAGCAGGACAACAGGCAACAGAGGGGCTGTTCCATACAGTATTTTTATTGATCCCCCATTTTCAAGAGTCGGCATGACAGAAAAAGAGGCAAGAGAAGCCGGTTACGATGTGAAGGTCACCAGACTTGCCGCCGCTGCCGTACCGAAAGCGAAGGTTCTGAAAAAGACTGACGGATTATTCAAGGCCATCATAGACACCAAAACAGATAAGATATTGGGAGCACACCTCTTCGGAGCTGAATCCCATGAAATTATAAATATAATAAAAGTAGTCATAGATGCAGGACTTCCCTATACTGTTTTAAGAGACGGGATATTTACACATCCTACGATGGCAGAAGCATTAAATGACCTTCTCTGACACTTTAATGTGCAAAATATGCAAAGCGCAATATTACTTTACAACAAGACAGATTCCCCGCCGGGAATAGACTTTAGAAAGCCAGGAGGTATTTATGAATTTAACAATCGAGACCGGAGTCCCCGTCCTGACAGTATTTATTCAGGGATTACTTAGTTTCTTCTCACCATGCATCCTGCCGCTGGTACCGCTGTACATCGGTTATCTGGCAGGCGGCATGCAGACAGTTTCAGAAGATGGGACGATCCATTACCCCAGAAAAAAGGTAATGCTGCACACACTTTTCTTCATTATAGGCATAGGCTTCGCATTCGTTGTGCTTGGCCTTGGCTTTACAGCGCTGGGCCAGTTCTTCAGCGGCAATAAAATATGGTTTGTCAGGATAGGCGGTATCATCATGATACTGTTTGGTATCTACCAGTTAGGCATCCTGGGCAAATCTAATAAAATAGAGCAGGAACACAGGCTTCCTTTCAGCATAGACAAAAGAACCATGGGACCAGTAGCTGCCCTTATCCTTGGCTTTATCTTCAGCTTCGCATGGACACCCTGTGTAGGCCCTGTCCTTGCCAGCGTGCTTTTGATGGCTTCATCAGCCAGCTCGGCTGCAAAAGGCTTTTTATTGATCGGAGTCTACCTTCTCGGTTTTGTACTGCCCTTCCTTGCAGTCGGATTGTTTACAAGCACTGTATTAGATTTCTTTAAAAAGCATCAAAAGGTTATCAAGTATACTGTTAAGATCGGCGGCGTGCTTCTGATCATAATGGGTATTATGACACTGACAGGCTGGATGAACGGACTTACAGGATATCTGTCATCCTTTGGAGGCGGCGGATCTTCAGCTCCTGTTGAGACCCAGACAGAGACCTCCCGTATGACTGAAAATATGACTGAAGAAATAACTGAAGCCTTGACGGAGGCACCATCCACTGAAGCCGGTACTGCAGCTTCTGAAACATCTAAAGAGACGGAAAGCTCTGCAGCACTTACACCTGCCCCTGATTTTACGCTTGTAGACCAAAACGGGGACACCCACACATTATCAGATTACAAAGGCAAAACTGTATTTCTTAACTTCTGGGCTACATGGTGCGGCCCCTGCCAGAAAGAAATGCCTGATATCCAGGCCCTGTATGAAAAGTATGGTATGAATGAGGAGGATCTGGTGGTTCTCGGTGTCGCAAATCCTAAAACCGACGACCGTCCCCAGAACAGTGACGTTGATCAGGAATCTGTGAAGAAGTTCCTGGAGGATAACGGCTACACTTATCCTGTGGCCATGGATACCACTGGAGATGTATTTTCCTCCTACTATATAAGCGCATTTCCTACCACCTTTATGATAGATAAAGACGGAAATGTATTCGGTTATGTGACAGGCACACTGACAGCCGATATCATGGAAAGCATTGTTCAGCAGACCATGGAACAAAAACGTACCCAATAAAGTATTTATAAAAGCCAGAGAGCTGCGTCTGCAGTATCTCTGGCTTTTCTCCTGCCTGTGTTTTCCCGTCTAATTTACTTTTTCGATCTTATATTCCTGCCTTCCCAGATCAACAGTGACAGCTGTTCCATCACTGAATAAAGTCCGCTGTATTTCTTTTTTCCCGCCTATAAACTCATGACTTACCATTTCTGCAAAGGCAATTTTATGATACAGGCCTGTCACAACTTTGCACCTCTCTATCTGCTCTTTCTCACTTATGTGGCATTCGTTCTCAAATGCCCCGTCAATATTTGCATAGGCGCCATCTCTTTTCAGGTAAGGCGCCCCTCCATTTAAGAGGGCATAGAGCATATAGTCATTCTTTTCTGTTACTTTATCCATCATCCACGGTATGATGAGGCAGTCATGATAGACCAGCCCAAACAGAGGCACGGGGATCCCCCGCTTTTCAATTCCCTCCTTCCCCATCATAAAATCATAGGGTGCATAGTGGCAGAATACCAGCCCCGGCACAGCCCAGTCATTTACCTCCTCTGAACTTGCCAGTATTTTCTGGGACTCCAGATAATTAAAACACCGCAGCCTGTAATCATAGCTGTCTCTTCTTGTCATTCTGTGACGCTGATTACTGCACTCGTCTCCCTCATTGCAGGTAAATACGTCCAGATATGCACAGTCCGGCCTGATTCCCTGTTCAAAGAGACGCTGGAAGTTTCTCTTCACATAATAGGGCGCCCTGGATGTACACAGATAAGACTGGGGTCCCCCGGCCCAGCAGCTCTGCTCCGGGATATTCCCGTCTGTCAGCCGGCAGGCTTCCTCTTCGTTAAAGCTCTCTGCCGCCCTGTAATAATCCCTGTACTGGTCATGGATGCCGAACAGATCCCCATGGGCGTGAAGTGTCTCTTCCAGCTGCCTCATCTCCTCCGCTCCCCCGGCTTCCCTGCACACGGGATAATAATCAGGATGATTATTATCATATCCCGGCTCAGCCCAGCCATCCAGATGCATGTACACAGGTCCGGCCCCCTGTTCATGCCATTTTACAATTTCCTCTGTTCTGCTGCCAAATGTTGTAAGTTTATTATTTTTTGCAGGTTCTTTCTCATCATAGAAGTCAGATTCGGGATTCACATACGTCTTGATCCCCTGATGTATAAAGGAACACTCTGTCAGCTGCCTTATCTTGGGAAGTCTGACCGCCTTTTCTTCAAGTGTCCTCACCATTCCGCATTCACTTGCATAGCGCCTGTACACTTTACAGATATCATTATAGTCACAGTCTTCTAAAAACTTATACCGGATGATTCTGCGGTGATCCATCCTGCCCAGGCTGCTGTCATTCCATACGCCTATCTGTGTATAGCTCGTTCCGTCAGGCTGGTCCAGATAATATCCTGCATTCCATGGCGTCTCACAGATAGTCAGGCATCCCCTTCTCTCCCTGACCTGGGCAAACCATGGCATATAACTGCCCGCTGTGCCAAAACGTCCTTCAAAAATAACTTTGCCGAATTTTTCATTCCAGTTATTGGGTATTAAAATACCCTGCCGCAGATTTATCAGAGAATACCACCTCTCACTCTCAGAAGTGAACTCCATGGGTGCAGGCCAATAAACCTTTAAGACAGCCGCCTCACTCTCTTCAATAGGGATCCATTCGCAGATAATGTCTCCCGTGGCTTCCTCCATCCATACACACAGTTCAAAGGAGACAGCCGTCTCCTTTCCGCCTATGCAGAACTTCTCAAAACGGCTGTAAAAGCCTGAAGCAATGCCGCTGTGAAAACTTTTATGCTCTATTTTCAGCGCTTCATCAAAATATGTCCTTCCCTGCTCTGTGAGAAAATAAGGCCTGAATGTTCTGTCCAAAGCCCATCTGACCTCATTTCCGGCAGTTACAGAAAACCCAAAGGTATCTGTGTCGTATGTAAGCTTCACGTCATTATATGTGATTGTCATTTACAGGATCTCCTTTATCTCTTCTATCAGATCCAGGTCAGCAGGAAGCCATTCCAGCATGTCCAGTTCATTCTTTGCCAGCCATCTGCAGGCCTCATGCTCCAGCAGAGTCAGACTGCCTTTTAAAACCCTGCACAAAAAGCAATGCATAGTCAGGTGGAATCCCGGATAGTCATATTCTACCGTATCAATATACTTTATCACTTCAATCTCCGTATCCAGTTCCTCCCGGATCTCTCTGCACAGAGCCTCCTCCCTGGTTTCTCCGGGCTCCATCTTGCCCCCGGGAAATTCCCAGCCATCTTTAAATTCACCATATCCACGCTGAGTAGCAAATATCTTATCTCCAGCCTGTATTATGGCTGCTACAACTTCTATTTTTTTCATGCTGCATCCTTTCTGAAACTCATTAAATTGGTGATTACTAGCTGATAATATATTCATACAGATCTTCCCTGACGGGAGTCACAAGCTTATATACGATCTCTACTGCTTTCTTACTGGTATTCTCCATAATAAATTCATTAGCATCTCCTGTAGCCATGATCTTGCCCAGATAATAAAACTCTTTTGATATTTTGTCATCTTTATTCTTACGCACAAACAATTCCATATCAACCCCCAGCTCCCGGGCATGAAGTGCCGTATAAACATCCTCAGATTCCAGACTGCGGCCTGATTTAGATATGGCTATCAGCATATCCTGCCTGATAAAGCGGTCTTCGTAACGGATAGAATCCTGTATTTCCTGGTCTTTATGGTAATTAATAAAGACAGGGTACGTTTTAGTCCGCTTATCATAACGGTAACCTCCGATATTTAAAGCTACCTCACCCTTTTCCCACTCCAGGAGCCTGCATACATCTTCATAAGTATATTTCTGATATAGCTGAAGATTCGTATCCATGTATCGTTTTGAATAATTCTTTTTATATCTGTCCAGCCCAAAGTCAATGATTTCTTTCACGATAAGATAAAAATTATTATCCCCAAGGGCTTTTTCAAATGTCTCAGATATCCTGTAATCTTCTCCATCCTTCTCAATAAATATACATTCTGAATACGTTCCTTTTCCCGAACCGGAGGTAAATTCGTTAGTCATAATATTTTTGATATTGACCCTGGTTTTCTCTGATACGCTGATCTTATATTTATCCTCCAGTCTCTTTTGGAGTCTGGCAAAAATCCCCGTCTTGTACCGCAGTACCTGGTTCAGTAATTCTAATTCATGGACACGCTTCCCTGACGCAAATTTTCTTGAAATATATTCCACGAACTTTTCCTGTTGGCTGGTAAGCCGTATCGTATACTCCTTTTCATACTTTACCAGAAATTTGTAATAAGACCCCAGAGAATTATTATCGATAATCCTCATCATGTCCATTTCACCGTATTCATCAAATTCACGCATGCCCGGAATTCTTCCCAGTTTATTTTTGAGCTGCTGATAACTCTCTTTTATCAGTCTTACATCATTAAAATTAGCACTGTCAATAGATGCATATATCTGCTTCCTGGTGATCTCGTCAAAATGTACTGTAGAACATCCTGGAATAACCCTGTTTCCTTCTGCCACATATTTGCGTATAGTATCTTTATTGTAAGTCCTGTCACCTGACAGCGCTATTGGAATCAGAAAATTCTTCTGATAATTTCCTATAAAATCAATAACCACCAGATACTCTTTGCCCGGAGCTTTTCTAAGCCCCCGTCCCAGCTGCTGTACAAAAACAATTGCAGACTGTGTGGGTCTGAGCATGATCACCTGATTTACCTCAGGGATATCCACACCCTCATTGAAAATATCCACAGTAAATATGTAATCCAGCCCGCCCTCACGGCCGTCCTGCTCCAGTCTCTCAATAGCTGCCTCCCGCTCCTCCTGGCTGTCTGCTCCTGAAAGTGCACATGTTCTGTAGCCCTTCTTATTAAAAATATCCGAAAGCTCAACTGCCTCTGAATTTCTGCTGCAGAAGACCAGCCCTTTCACACGGTCTCCGCTGTGCCCGTAAAACTCTGCCTTTTTTAAAACATGCTCAGCCCTCTCCTCCGAGGCCAGACAGCAAAATTCTGTATTGTCATCAATTATTTTGCCGTCTACAGACAGCTCTGTCACTCCAAAGTAATGAAATGGACACAGCAGATCTTCCTCCATTGCCTGCTGAAGCCTGATCTCATAAGCAATATTATGGTCGAACAGCTGGAATATATCATATCCATCCGTCCGTTCAGGACTTGCTGTCATCCCCAGCATAAACTCTGGTTTAAAATATTCCATGATCCGCTGATAACTCTGAGCGCCTGCTTTATGTGTCTCATCTATAATGATATAGTCAAAATAATCAGGCCGGTAACGGTGCATTGTCTCAGTTTTAGACATTGTCTGAACAGTAGAAAACAGATAATCAGCATCATAATCCTGTGAATTTCCGGAAAGAATACCTGCATTTATATTGCTTCCCAGAACATCCCTGAAGCTCTCCGCTGCCTGTTTTAATATCTGTTCTCTGTGGACCAGAAAGAGCATTTTCCCGGGTCTGAAATTGCGCACATCAAATGCACTCAGATAAGTCTTTCCTGTCCCTGTGGCACTTATGAGAAGCGCCTTCTTCTGGTGCTCCTCCCGAAGTCTGGCAAGTGACCTGACTGCCTGTACCTGCATACTGTTCGGAGTAAGAGTATAAGTGCGGATACGCTCAATTTTCTCTTTTGCCCTGGCCTTCTTCTTCTCCCGGTAAACCGGCTCGTAGACATCTCTGATCCACTCCCGTGTCAGGACAGCCGCCCTGCTCCACATAGCATAAAATTCATCTTCTGATTCCTGTATCAGCTGGCCCTGCTCCAGAGATGTGATCTTCAAATTCCATTCTTTATTAGATTTTAATGCAGTCTGGGTCATGTTAGAACTGCCCACGATAAATGTCCTTTTATCCTTCTTTTGAAACATATAGCCTTTTGTGTGGAAATGCTCCTCAGTGAATATCCGCACCTCAATATTTTTGAAATCCAGCAGTTCCCTAAGTGCATCAGGCTCATTGAATTCCAGATAATCAGTGGTCAGTATTTTCCCCTTTATTCCCTTATCCTCAAGCTTTTTTAAAGTATCTTTTAAGACAATCAGTCCGCTTTTTGTAACAAAAGCCACTGAAAACCAGAAGGTTTCACATCCTTCAAGCTCTTGTTCAATATCCGCCAGAACTGTCCTGCCATCCCGCACATTATTGTACAGCAAAGCAGGCCTGCAGCTTCCGTCGGATTCTATATATTTACTTATTAAGCTAGTCTTCGCCGCCTCTATTATAGTCTCAGCCAAATTCATCATATGCAGTGCTCCTTACTAATCAGGCATCCCTGTCCCTTTTCAGATATATCCTTCCAAATTCCTCAACATGCTGCTTCAGCTCTGCCAGGGCTTCATCCTCCCGCCCCCATTCCTGGTCATATTTATTCAGGAGGAAATATACAGGCGCGTAGAAATTAACTGCCATAGCTGCCGGATTGGCTTCTATAAAGATACTCTGCCTTATCATCTCTCCAAACAGCTGCGTCTGATAAGTGATACTGTCCTCCATAAAAATCTTTCTGTACACCTCATAGATTTCTCTGTCCCGGAATTGTTCTATTGTGAGCATCCTCCTGAATCTGGCGGCAAATTCATCCCTCAGATAATAAAGATAAATATTCTTGCTTAATTCCCAAAGGCCTTCAGCTGTCAGCTGCCCATACCCAAAGGCTGCTTTCTCCATATTTTCTTCCCCGGGAAGCCCAAGCCCCCTGGACATACCCTCCATTCTCATGGACATCTCCAGAACAATAGTGTCAAATATCTCTTTTTTACTTTTGTAATGCTTGTACAGTGAGCTGTCTTTGATACCCACCGCATCTGCAATATTTTTAACGCTTGTTCCCTGATAGCCTTTTGTCGAAAACAGCGTAAGAGCTTCGTCTATTATCTTCTCTTTTGTTGTCATGCCGCATCTCCTTTTATTCCGGCTGTTCCATATATTTTCAGAACAGAATATGTTCAGTCATGAATGTATTTAAATCCTTCTCCGTCCACGGATCACACAGATAGGAAAAAAATCTGTAAAAGCTCCTGCTTTCCGTAATATCCGGAAATTCCTGATAACTCTCATATCCCTTCACAAAAGCACTCCCGTTTCTCAGACATTGTTCCACCACTGCCAGTTCCCATTCACGCGGCCCGATGACATAGGCATCAAGATCCACTACAGCAGTGACTGCATCAAGCCCGTCAGAGTACACAAACTGATTTCCTGATATATCCGGCATTATCAAGCTGTATGATTCTGGTGAGATCTTCATCTCACGGATAATCCTGAATGTGTTCTGAACATCCTCATTCTTCTGCCAGTACAAATCTATAACCTGTTCCATGCAGCAGATCATGGCGTCTTTTATTTGCTTTTCCATCTTTTTTTCAGGAGGAAATGTTCCAAATGTATCAAATCTAATGCTGTGCAGAAAGCCAATATACAGCCCTAACTGATACTCAATCTCCTCTTTATCCGGAAATTCATCTGGTTTATATTTAACTCCTCCCGCTTCCCGGAAAATCTGACAGCAGTACTCATCACTTACGCCCACCAGCTCCGCCACTTTTATATGGGGATTTGTATTCAAAAACGAAGTCAGGCTGTATATATTTTTTCTCTGGGTATTAAAATCCGAGCCAAATACTTCCTTGATGGAGTACCAGAAAGGCGACAGATTGTCGACCGAAATTCTGTTCTTCTTCAAAATACAGCTTTCATTTCCAAGCATGATCCTGTAAACAGAATTAGACGATTCCCCCAGTAAGTCAAATGAACCTTTACTTTCTGCTATATATTTTCCAATATCCATAACTACTGCTCTCCTGTTTCCGGCTCTATTATGGTTCTGCGCACATCATACGGTAATTGCATGGGCTTATACTGATGCTGATATTATCTAATTAATTGCCTGGTATGTCAATATATATCCCCCACCGCCAGATGGTGACGTGCGAACAGTAACGAACAGCGTTACAGTTCAGCCGTCTGCCATTCGGCAGCCGTCTGCACTATAACAACGCCTGCACCTTATTTTCCTGCCCAAAAAGAACACAGCCTCCTGTATGCTCCCCATCCAGGATACCTTCCTCCTTCAGTCTCATAAATAAAGGAGACTTCAGTGCCTCACGCAGTGTAGTATTTAAAAGGCTCGTATCTGAATATGGGGAAAACGGACACGGTTCAGCCCCTCCTGCCGCATTGATGTGGAAGAAGCCACGTCCGGCAGCCAGACAGCCGCCTGAGGACTTCTCATCTCCCGGAAAAGATATATAGATCATGCCATCTCTCTCTTCTCTGAGTTTCTCAAGCCGCTTTTCCATAAATGTTCTGTCTTCTTCATCAGGGGCCAGATGATATGAATTTCCGTCTGCCGGGACATATTCCACAAAGATCACAGCCCTGCAGCCTCTTTGACATAAACCGTCCAGAAAGCTGTCTGAGGTCACCTCTTTCAGATTCTTTTTTGTAACCGTAACTGACGCTCCGAACATCAGCTTTCTCTTCATCAGTTCTTCCATTGAATCCATGATTCTCTGATATACCCCTCTCCCTCTTCTCTCATCTGTCGTTCCCTGATTTCCCTCTATACTAAGTATAGGGATCAGATTCCTGCAGTCTGTAAGCAATTTCAGGAAATATGTATCCAGCATGGTACCGTTCGTGAATACAGGAAAAAGAATCTGCCTGTGCTTTCCGGCTTCTTCCAGGATATCTCTCCTGGTAAACGGCTCTCCTCCTGCCAGCAGTATAAAACCAATCCCCAGCTCCCTGGCCTGCCTGAAGATATCCCCCCACTGCTCCCGGGAAAGCTGGACTGCTTTCAAATCTTGTGTACCCTGGCCGCATTCTCCCGGGCATGACTCATTTGCCCTCGCATAGCAGCCCTTACAATGCAGATTACATTCCCTGGCTATACTGGCGATCAGAAACGGAGGAATATGCTCTCCTTCTTCTTCTGCCTTTCTCCGCAATTTTTCTGCAGCTCTGGCTGCACCTGCATACTGCAGCATAAATATACTCTGCTTAGGATTGTCTATAGATGCCTTTAAAATTTCATTTACTATGCGCTGTGTACCTCTGCTCAAATACTCCTCCAGCCTGAAACCTTCCATATTGTTTCTCCCTTCTGAAAATGACATGTCTCTGACACCGCCGCTTTTAGAGATTCCGTGTCTGTCCTGCGTAAAACCCTTCAAAGCAAATTTAGCTAGTGATTACTAGCTTATTCATTTTCAGTATAGCTAGTATTCACTAGCTTGTCAAGAAAAATAATTACTGCAATGATTCCATCATTTATCATTCACAGAAGTTTTATTCTTTATGTGGAAATAGTACGGTATTTCTACAAGAAGCATAGCGCTCCATCCAATGGCACAGGCAAATGCCACGCCGTAAATTCCTGTCATAGGAGCAAGTATCCAGGTAAACAGGACCCGCAGGCTGGTCTGTATAAATGTCCCCAGCAGGGTCATTCTCATATACCCCATACCCCTGAAAAATCCCTGCATTCCATTCGTGAAGGCAGGCAGCAGATAGAAGAAGGCCATTGTTCCAAGATACTGGCATCCGATAGCCACAATTTCTCCTGCTCCCTCCCCCGTCACAAAAAGTCCCATGACCGGTTCACGGATCAATAAAATCAGCAGACATATAAAAATCCAGTAGAAAAATTCCAGTAACAGGCCTCTCCTTAAGCCCTTTGCAATCCTATCCTTTTTCCCACCGCCCCTGTTCTGGGCAGCAAATGTAGTGATTCCATGAGAAATACTCTGTTCCGGCGTAAATGCGAAATCATCTACACGGTTTACAGCATTAAATGCAGCTATCATATCTACGCCAAGAGAGTTTACAGTCCCCTGTATCAGCAGCTTTCCAATAGGCTGGCAGGCCTGCTGCAGCGCTGTTACTGAACCATAAGACAAAGTTTTTCGCAGGAGCGGACCATCTATTGATAATTCGGATTTTCTAAGCTGCAGAAGAGGAATCCTCCTGTAAATATATATGATCGAAAGGAGAGCCGACACTGCCTCAGCGGCTACGGTCGTAACTGCCGAACAGACGATTCCAAAACCCAGCCCCCCTATAAATATCAGGTCCAAAACTCCATTCAGCACGGCTGAAAACATAAGAAACTTTAGCGGTGTTTTAGAATCTCCCACACTTTTCAGTGAGGAAGCCAATGCATTATAAAAATATGTAAACGGTGCACCCAGAAAGATAATCCTCAGATATACAGCAGTCATATCCATCAATTCCCCGGGAACATGCAGTGCTTCAAGAAGAGCCGGCGTGAATACCAGCCCTGTCAGTACAACTGCTATAGAAAAAAACAGTCCAAAGAGCACTGTTGTCGCCATTTCCTTCTTAAGCTCGCCATATTTGCGTGCACCGAAAAACTCACTCATAAGTACTCCGGCTCCCATGCAGATCCCTGAGATTCCAAGTATAACTATATTGATTACCGGAGCTGCCATACCTTCCGCCGCCAGAGCTTCCTTTCCGATAAAGCGTCCTGCTATGATAGAATCCACAGCATTATAAGTAAGCTGGAAAAGATTTCCCAAAACCAGCGGCACTGAGTATCCAATCAAATGCCTTGTAATATTTCCTTTTGTCATATCTGTCGCTGCCATACCGTTCTCCCATTTCTTTTATCAGAAGAAGCACAGGAGGCAGAATTACCTGCCCCTGTGCTTCTCCTTCCGCTTCTGCTGTTTTAATTCGAATCTGGCCTCTTTTTCCGCTTCCTTTTCCTCACGGGTCCGGAGTTTCCGTTCTTCCTTAAACTGCTCACGCAGCAGGCTCAGCGCCTGCTGTGATTTTGTCCCTACGCACATGCCTGCGGTCTGTCTTCTTGCTTCCCGCTGCCTGCGTTTAGGATTATTATGTTCTTTCTGTTCTTCAGCACTCACGGCCGGACTGAAACGCAGCCTGTAATAATTTTTTAGAAGCCATGCGTGAACCTCATAATCCTTTGGCTCTGCTCCGAATGTAACTTTGCATACCTCCATCTGTCCATCGGCTGTACATTCTACAATGCCGATCCAGAACGGCTCCTCAAAAAATACCTTCAGTGTTACCGTCTCTTTGTCCAAAATGATTCCTCCTTAATTATACCCTATCGTACAAAACACGCAGGTGTATACATTATCATGCACAAAGAACGGACGACCAAGGAGGAGGGTTACTGACAGTATTTTCACGAATATTGTATACTGCGCCCGGACTACCTACCGGGACTGTGTTTTTATCTTTGTTTCTTTATATTATCATATAGACAGATACTTTATCAAGAGCGGTTATAATATTGCTGATGTTGGTGGTACAGTACAGGTTACTATTCACACGTCACCGTCCCGCGAAGTGTTTTCGTACATAATACACGAAAATCCCGAGAGCTGCAGCTCCGAAAAAGCGGCAATATTATAGCCACTTCTCTTCATCTTTTATCATCCCTGCCTTATAGGCCGTTTTCAAAATAATTTTAGGTGAGCCGGTTGCTCCTTCTTCATACCCATGAATTTCTAATATATTCTTCATCATCCTCCAGGCCTGCTCAAAGCATATCTTATATAATCCTACCAGGCCCGTTAATGCAACATTGTCAAATGGTTCTTTATAGTTATAAATCTCTTTCATGTTTGATAAGGACGCACAGAAATTTTCATACTTTTTCATAAATCACCTTTCCTTCCTTTTTGATAGAATCATACAGTTCCTGCTGCACATCTCTGCTTAAATCAACAATGTCATATTCCAAAAGTGTAGATGTATCTTCATTTACATCCAGAGAAAAATGTTCAAAATCTCCCCCTTCCACTGCTAAGTCTATATCGCTGGTTCTTCTAAAGTCTCCCCGTGCACGAGAACCAAATAAAATGACCCGGCTGATATTATGCCTCTCAGCTAAGTCCTGGATTTCTCTAATTACCTGCTGTTTAATTCCTGTACCATCCATATAGATAACACTCCCCAATCCGACAAAATATAGTTTCAGTTTAAATCCCACACCATAGAATGTCAACCCCAGCTCCTTCAACAATGTTGTTACCATAAGCTCTGTCAATGTCTTTTGCCGAATATCTCTGCTCTTCCCGGGCGCCAAATACATCATCGAAACCTTATCCCAGTATAATCTCAGAAAAACTTCTTTTTGTTGAAATTCGAAGAGCACAGAAATCCCATCGCTGAAAGTAATTTTAAAATCTACAAGCCACGAAAAAGGGACACTGCACCAGCAGTATCCCTATCTTTAAACAAAATATAAAATAATTTAAATACTTATTCCGCTGCCCACTCTCTGCATTTTTCCAGCTTGGGTGTGGGGTCGAAGCCTTCCGCCACCCCCATTGTGGCAAGCATCTCACATGGAAACTCAGGACATTCCCCGCAATGGTTCAGCTTTTTCCCCTCACAGCATGTCTTAACACTGCATTCACCGCCCCAGAAAGGCTTCTCCATGTTCAGGCACCCACTGCAGTTCACACTCTCTTTTCTTTCACAGGAGTCACAACAGACTCCGCATCTTGATTCAAACATTCTCAAATCCTCCTTTGTATATGTATTTTATATATATTTTCTTGTATTTTGTATTTGTATCGTATATCCGGCATTCATATATGAACAGTATTTCCGACTGTCCAATTCTCGTTTTCTCCTAACTTATTTTTTCACCCTTGAATCATTTTCTTACGGTCTGTGCAGTAAATGCACAGACCTGCTAAATAGTTACCATATAACTGACATTAACTTTGCTAATGAATAATGTTCTAAACCAACTCTATACTTTATATTACTATATTTTACAGTATATGTCAAATAAGTTTAACTGACAATATACATACAAATTTATCTTAATCCTTCACCTTTCCTTTCCATTGTCTGTTCTGATGAATTGTAGTACAATGAAAAACAGATTAAAATGTACAAGTTAAATCAAGCGGACTTTCGTCTGAACGGTTATACTGTTTCCTAAAAGGAGTTAAATATGTCTATAAAAACTGTGATATCAATGGTCGACTGGGTTGAAGATAATATTGCCTCGAATCCTACTCTTGCTGAAATGTCAGAATATGTAGGATATTCAGAATTCTACTGTTCTGCAAAATTTCATGAGTTTACCGGGATGACTTATAAGAATTACCTGCTCAAACGGAAACTTGCCCTGTCTGCTATCGATTTGTCCGGGACAGATCACAGAATACTGGATATTGCCATGAAATATGGTTTTTCCTCACATGAGGCATTTTCCAGAGCATTTAGAAAAGAATATGGATGCACTCCCTGTGAATACAGAATTCACAGACCAAATATAATATTATATCCAAAGGCAGAATTTAATTTCCTGTACTATGAAAGGAGCAGTTCAAATGAACTACAATATAGGAAGAAATGATCCATGCTGGTGCGGCAGCGGGCAAAAATATAAAAAATGCCATGGGGCTATAGATGACAAAATTGAAATATACCGCCATAAAGGGGCCGTTGTACCAACTCATTCCATTATTAAAACACCCGCTCAGATTGAAGGTATCCGTGAAAGTGCCAAAATAAATGTAGCTGTACTGGATTATGTGGCATCACATATAGGACCAGGCATTACCACAGAAGAAATTGATAAATGGGTGTACAGCCAGACGCTATCATACGGCGCCTTTCCTGCGCCTTTGAATTATGAAGGTTTCCCAAAAAGCGTATGTACTTCTGTAAATAACCAGGTCTGCCACGGCATCCCTTCTTCAGATGTAATTCTGAAAGATGGAGACATCATAAATGTAGACATCTCAACAATTTATAAAGGATATTTTTCAGATTCTTCCAGAATGTTCTGTATAGGCAATGTCTCAGAAGAAAAGAAGCGCCTTGTTGATGTCGCCAGACAATGTATTGATGCCGGATTAAAAGAGGTTAAACCCTGGGGATTCCTGGGCGACATGGGTCAGGCCGTCCATGAATATGCCGTCTCAAATGGCTGTTCAGTTGTCAGGGACATAGGAGGGCATGGTATAGGACTTGAGTTTCACGAAGATCCGTGGGTCAGCTATGTCTCAAAACGGGGGACAGAAATGCTCTTAGTTCCAGGTCTTGTGTTTACCATAGAGCCTATGATAAATCTTGGAACAGATGAAATCTATATGGATGATAATGACGGCTGGACCATCTACACGGAAGACGGGCTGCCTTCCGCCCAGTGGGAGATCCAGGTCCTTGTCACAGAAAATGGCTATGAGATATTGGCCTATTGACAAAACCCTTCATTCACGGGCGCGGATCAGAAAAGAACTGAAAATCAGCTGAATCCACATGCCGCTGCAATAAATTCTTCTGTCTTTTGATTAAAGAATTCCGGATTATCATAATTTGAATTATGTGCCGCATCCGGGATTACCAGCAGTGGATAACCTGTTTCCCGTGACCATGCACGGGTGTATTTACTCACATACCCAGTCCTGTCATATTCCCCCAGAATAAGAAGAACAGGGCATGGAAATATAACCTCACTGCAGTTTGGCAGCTCCTTATAATATGCGTCTGCCGCTTCCATCATACCCTTTTTCCCAAGCCTGCACAGAGATTCATAAAAGGATTGTCTTGCCTTCTCTGTCCTGGATGATGAGGAGGCTGCCGCCCTGCAGTAGAGTTTATAAGGATATATCCGGGCTATGGCACTGTAATGGTCAGTCCAGAACAATTCTGACTTTTTATAATATTTCATGCCAAACGGCGTGGAATCAATGGAGATAAACGCATCCGCCATCTCCGGATAATACTGTACAAACGCCTGGGCTACATATCCCCCTGCTGACTGCCCTGCCAGCACAGCATGGGTAATTTCTTCCTTTTCCATAATCTGTCTCAGATCCTCCGCTGCATTAGCAAATGAGAAATCTCTGTACGGTCTTGACTCTCCATGCAGAGGCATATCCCAGGTTATCACTCTATATTTTTCTGTCCAAAACGCCAGCTGGCAGTCAAATAATGTATGGTCTGCAGTCAGACCATGAAAGAAAATAATGGTACACTCTCTCATCTGTCCGCTGTCCCAGTAAAATATCCTGCCGCGCTCATTATCAATATATTTCTTTATCATTTTATGCACCAGCTTTCTGATAAACCTTCTCCCACATGTCAATCAGCTTTTCAAATTCCTTCTCTATCCTGTCAAACTCCATATTCCGGCTGTTTACCATCTGGTGCATAAATCCATCCGATGCCCATACCATCTCCCGGTACATTAATAATGGATCTATGTCATCGCGCAGCTTTGATTTATCAATTCTTTGCCATACCTTGTTCCAGCTGTCCGCCTCAAGTTTGAAGAAAGAATGCCGTATATCCTCTGAAAATTCTCCTTCTCCCTCAAAATAGGCCCTCATAGAGAATTCTGAAGCATAGGGATAGCTCTTCATCAACCGGCACTTTCCCCGCAGAGAGCGCCTGAGCATCTCAAAATAATCATCAGTCTCCAGAACTCCCTGTTCCTGCAGAGCACACCTTATCAATTCTACTGACTTCTGCCAGAGGAAAATATATAATTCCTTTTTATTTTTAAAATGATAGAACAAAAGAGATTTGGATATTCCTGCCGCACCCGCTATCTCAGACATCGGCGCCTTATTATAAGGATACAGCGCAAAAATCTTAAATCCTGCATTTATAACTGCCTGCTGCTTCTCCTGAGGCAGCGTAAAAAATCCACTGTTCATATGACTCCTTCTCGTGTAAATAATGCAGTTCTTCCGGTACACTGACCGTTTCGGTCTGTTTTCTCTATACTACTATGACTGACCGATTTTGAGAAGGGGGGTTGGATGGAAACAATAGAAATGTGCATATTTTATTAGAGAATTAAATTATTCAGTAGAAATGGATGGAGAAAGAGTTAAAAATGCAAAGAACTTCCAGAGCGTTGAACTAATCCCATTATAAAATCATGGGCTGGTAAGTATGGTATGCGTGATATCTCTTTGCATGCTGCACTTAATATAGATAAAGTTCAAAGGTAAATTTATTGTAAGTTCAATCCACAAGGCCCTCGCAGGCCTCGACTTTAAAGATGGGGAGTTCCGCAAGGCAGTAACCATTTCAATCCACAAAGCCCTTGTAGGCCTCGACACCACACGTGGCGGATGCAAGCTGCATCAAAGAGAATTTCAATCCACAAGGCCCTCGCAGGCCTCGACCACGTGAGGGGGGTGGTCCTATGTCAAGATTTAGTACACGTTAAAATGAGGTTTTCCTCATCTCAACTTGCAAACTGCAAATCGTCTTGTTGAAGCTCACGATACAGTTCTTCATAATCATTTGGTGACATATAGTCACAATGGCTA
>QGGY01000014.1 GCA_003148945.1 Murimonas intestini
CAGCGGTTCGGACTGAACCACGAATCCTCCCGCCCGCCTGTCCCTCATGCTGATTCACTGCCTAAAATGCAAAGCGTCCCTCCCGCCCCTAATCATCTAAACAGCAATTTTAACCTGCTTGTCCTGTTTTTTCCCTCCTAATGCACGTTCAGTCCTAGTAGTCCCCCTCAGGAACATGCTAAAATAAACCCATCAAAACAAAGAGATGCCCGTGAGAAACAGGGATAGACAAAAGGAGGACAATCATGAAACTGAAAAAAGTGATGAGTATGGCTATGGCGGCAGCTATGGTATTGGGTATGACGGCTACAGCTGAGGCGTCAGAGGGCACAGAGGCGGCTGCAGAAACTGCGGCAGAGGCAACAGAGGCGGCAGGGGAGAATGCTTCCCAGACTGTAAGCCCGCTGGATCTGCTGGCTCCGGAAGTGGATGAGACGGAGGCGGTTTTCAGGGTCTGCACATATTATGGAGGGGATAATACTGTTTTTGCAGACTACGCGGCTGAAAAAATAAAAGAAAAATATCCCAATGTGACGCTGGAATTTGAGACATATCCTTCAGATGGGGGACAGACCATCAAGACAAGGGCAGCTACAGGGGATCTGCCGGAGATCCTGATGGTGGATTCAGGGACGATCAGTGTGCTGGCGGAGAGCGGCAGTATCATCCCGCTGGATGAATACATAGAAAAGTTCCGCCTTGCTGATTATTATAATGACTCTATTATGCAGAACACCCTTTATGCCCCGGACGGCCATATGTACCATTTCCAGATAGGCAGTATCTCACCGATCCTCTGGTACTATAACAATGAGCTTTTTGAAGAAAATAACATCAAAGTCCCGGAAAACTATGATGAGCTGCTGGCAGCAGTGAAGGCATTCAGAGAAAAAGATATCATTCCTATGGCAATGTTTGGAAAAGAGCCATGGCCGTTAGGTGCATTCTTTGACAGCTTTGCAGTAAAAGAGGTGCCGGGAGGATGCTATGCCTTATCAAAGGGTGAGGTTAAGGCATCAGATGAGGGTATCCAGAAAGCAGTGGGGAAAATCGAAGAACTGATACAGGCAGGTATTTTCCAGGACGGAGTTACAAATACAGATTTTGATACTGCTTCAGCCCTTTTTAAAGAAGGTAAGGCTGCGATGATGTTAAACGGCAGCTGGTATACAGGTGACGTGATCGAGCCTATGGCAGGAAAAGTGGATATCATGGCTGCCTATCCCACAGCTGACGCCGGCAGTGAAGCAGTTAACGAATTCTGCATGACAGGCGGAGGAGATACAAATGGAATGGCAGTGACGGCTTCAGCAAAGGACCCGGAACTGGCAGCCAAGATCGCTTTCCTCTTTGGATATTACCGTGAGGCAGCCCAGTATCAGGCAAAAGGACTTGTGACTACACCGCTTAAATCAGATGTTCTGACCCTGGACAATGAACTTGATCCTATTTCACAGAAGCTTCTTGGTGTAGTGAATGAATATACCTATGATACAAAATTCCTGCACACTCTGCCAAATACAAAATTTGCAACTATTTTTACAGAAGAGATGCAGAAATTCCTGGTAGGTGAATCCGCGGCAGATTTCACAGCTAATCTGGATAAGGCCATTGAAAAGACCGTAGAATAGTAACTATTCAGCAGGTCTGTGCATGTAACTGTGAAGGTACTGAACAGTTGCGCAGAATAGAGAAATACAGGGCCGCTGCCAAAAATGCAGCGGCTCTCTTAATCAGAGGAGAAGCGCTATGAACAAAATGCTGGGAAATAAAAAGGCAATCTGTTTTTTTACATTGCCTACCATAATCGTGTTTACAGTATTCGTATTTTATCCCATCCTGCAGACTGCTTACAGGAGCTTTTTTGAATGGGACGGGCTGAATACAGCAGTTTTTACAGGTCTTGCAAATTACAAAGAGCTTTTTGCAGATGACCTGTTCTATGAGTCACTCAAAAACGGCCTGATCTTTGCCGTCATTCTGGTGACAGTCCAGGTGGGGCTGGCCACCCTCCTGACATTTGCTATGATGAATCATAAGATCAGGGGCAAACGCTTTTTTAAGACAGCCTTTTTTATTCCGGTAGTGCTGTCTGTCACAGTAGTCTGTCAGCTGTGGAGTGCTATCTACAATCCGGAGTTTGGCCTTATTAACAATATTTTTGAGGCGCTGGGAATCAGCTACAGGCAGGACTGGCTTTCTAATATGAACCTGGCTATTTTTGCTGTGACATTTGTCAATGTGTGGCAGTATACAGGATATCAGTTTGCTATTATCTATGCAGGGGCAAAGGCCATCCCTGAAGATTATCTGGAAGCGGCTAAGATTGACGGCGCATCAGACTGGAAAGTGAATACAAGGATCATTCTTCCTCTTTTAAAGGATACATACAGGATGTGTGTGGTATTTGCCATCACCGGAGGCCTGAATGCTTTCGCACACATGAACCTGCTCACCAAAGGAGGTCCCGGCACTTCTACATACACGCTGACATATATGACCTTCCGCAATGCCTTCACTATAGGTGAGTTTGGGTATGGATGTGCCTCTGCTATCATCCTGGTACTCCAATGCCTTCTGGCAACAGTCATAATCAATAAAATCTTCTCCTCACGGGAAGATAATTTATAGGAGGAAACCGTGATGAAACAGAAAGCAAAGACAGTGATCATAACCGCGGCATTGCTTCTATTTGCCCTGGTCTGTATCTATCCTTTAATTTACCTGCTGTTTTATTCCCTGAAGACAAATGATGAGATATTCTTTTTAAATCCGTTCGGCTTCCCGGAACATCCGCTGTTTGAAAATTATAAGACAGCAGTCAGCGCTTTTAATATTCTGGGCTACTACAAAAACAGCATTATTGTCACACTTGTCTCCATAGCGGGAGTCATGGTGCTGGCAGTTCCCTTTGCATACGGAACTACCAGGATGCGCTGGAAACTGAAAAATACAGCGGCCACATACCTGATGATGGGACTTTTCATTCCAATCCAGGTAATCATCATCCCTCTGGCCATTCTGGTACGCCAGCTCCATATGTCAAATACATATTTTGCATTGATCATACCCTACATTGCCTTTAATGTATCCTTTGCCAGCATGATCATAGCCACATCCTTCAGATCACTGCCAAAAGAGATGGAGGAATCAGCATTTATTGACGGGGCAAGTGTGTACCGTTCCTTTTTCCAGATCCTCATGCCTCTTGTGAAACCGGCGATAGCCACTGCCGTTACCTTTGTATTTCTGGGTGTGTGGAATGAGTATACAGTAGCCTCTGTCTTTATCAGCAATGATGCAGTGAAGACGCTGCCTGTAGGGCTGGCTGCGTTTACAGGGGAGCACTCTACGGAATGGGGAGCTATGGGAGCCTGTCTTGTTATGGCAAGCATACCTACTATCATAATATATGCCATATTCAGCGAACAAGTAGAAAAAGCTCTGACTATCGGCGGAGCCGTAAAAGGATAACATACCATGAAAAATAAATTATACTATGAAGCCCCTGCAGATGCATGGGAAAAAGGAATGGCTATAGGAAACGGCCGTATTGGGGCAATGCTTCTGGGAGGGACTGACAGAGAGCATATCTGGCTGAATGAGGATACTCTCTGGTCGGGATATCCGAGGGATTATAATGATCCCGATGCATACCTCTATCTGGAGGAAGTCAGAAGACTTATATTTGACAAAGAATATGAAAAAGCTGAGAAAATATTGAACCGCCGCATGGTGGGGAACTGGAATGAATCCTACCTGCCTATGGGAGATCTGTATATAGAGACTCCCGGATTAAAAAATATAATGGCATACAAAAGAATACTGAACCTGAGCACGGGCACCGCATCCATAAGCGCTGTGACGGATAAATTTTCTTATGAACGCACCTGCTTCTGCTCATATCCTGACCAGGTGATGGCACTTCGGATCAGGTCATCAGAGACCCTGGAGGGAGGCATGAAATTCTGCCTTTCCAGCCAGCTGCGTTCTTTCTGTACAAAGGATGGGGACTGCTTTATACTTACAGGCTGGTGCCCTTCCGTGGTCGAACCTGATTACTATCCGGGTGAATATCCCATCCTCTATGAAGACTATGAGACTACAACGGCTGTCAGATTTCAGATGAGAATGAAGGTAGTGACAGATGGAAGTGCTGCAGTGGAAGAGGACGGCATAAGGGTTACAGGGAGCAGGGAGACGCTCCTGCTTTTGAGCAGCGCCAACAGTTTTCTGGGATATGATGTAAAGCCCCGGGGAAATTTTGAAGAAAAAGTAAGGCAGTATATGGAAAAGGCAGGGCGTTTTTCCTGGAAGGAACTTTATAACAGGCACAGAAGTGATTTCACAGCTCTGTTTGGCAGGGTGGAACTGGAACTGGGACATTCTGAAAACGAAGATCTGCCCATGGATAAGCGGCTGCTGAGATTTTCTGAGGGGGAAGAGGACCCGGAGCTGATCGCTACCGCCTTTCAGTTTGGAAGATATCTGCTTATATCCAGCTCCAGAGAGGGGACGGAGCCTGCAAATCTCCAGGGCATCTGGAATAAAGATATACGGCCGCCATGGAGTTCTAACTACACAGTAAATATTAATACCCAGATGAATTACTGGCCGGCGGAAGTGTGCAGTCTCCCGGAATGTGCCCGTCCTCTTATGAAATTTATTGAGGAGATCAGAGAGGCAGGGAGGAAGACAGCAGAGATAAACTATCACTGTAGAGGCTTTGCAGTCCATCACAACGTAGACCTCTGGAGGAAGACTACAGCTGTGGGGTCCAGAGAAAAGGAGGTGGATGTGCTGCCCTGGTCCTTCTGGCTGATGTCAGGCGGATGGTTCTGCCAGCATATCTATAACCACTATATCTATACCCCGGATAAGAATTTTCTCCTGCAGTCGGCCTGGCCTGTTCTCATGGAAAGCGCCAGGTTCTACCTGGACTGGCTGGTGGAGCGTAATGGAGAATTGCTCACAGTCCCGTCCGCCTCCCCGGAGAATCTCTTTGCGGACGGCGGAGGCTGTCATGGCATCACTTACAGCTGCACATTAGATAATGCTATCCTGCGTGAACTGTTTGGAAATTGTCTGGAAGCCGCGGGCCATGTGAAAAAGTGCAGGAGCCTCACAGCGGAGGAGGAGTCATTCTGCAGGGAGGTCAAAACTGCTCTTTCAAAGCTTCCGCCATATAAGATAGGAAAGTACGGGCAGCTTCAGGAGTGGTATGAGGATTTTGAAGAGAAGGATCCGGAGCACAGGCACCTCTCTATGCTGTATGGCCTTTATCCGGGAAATACCATTACAGCAGAAAACACGCCAAAGCTTGCCGCAGCCTGCAGGAGAGCTCTGGAAAGAAGAGGGGAGGGGAGCGTACCCTGGAGCCGTGCCTGGAAGGTATGCCTTCAGGCCAGGCTGAAAGATGGGGAAAAAGCATATGAGGAGGTGCGGCGTTTTCTTCAGCCGGCCAATTCAAATGAGATATCCTACAATGACGGAGGGATATACAGCAGCCTTTTCTGCGCCATGCCCCTTGAGGTTGACGGCAATCTGGGATTTACGGCGGGAATTGCAGAGATGCTCATACAAAGCCATCTCACAGAACCGGAACTGCTGCCGGCTCTGCCAAAGGCCTGGAAGAACGGCCATGTTAAAGGATTAAAAGTCCGCGGCGGCCAGACGGCTGATATTTACTGGGAAGACGGAAAACTGAAATCATATTCACTGCGAAGCGGCAGCAGATAGGAGGAAATAAAATGCCCATTTTAGATATGCCTGTTGAAAAATTAAAGGAATACACAGGAACTAATCCAAAGCCTGATGATTTTGACTTGTACTGGGAGAGGGCGCTTGCGGAATTGGACGGGACAGATCCTGATCCGGAGTGGATACCCGCTGATTTTAAGGCGCCGTCCGCAGACTGTTATGATCTGTATTATACAGGTGTAAGAAATGCCAGGATCCATGCAAAAGTGCTGGTACCTAAGGTGCATAAGGATAAGATGCCCGCGCTTGTTAATTTTCACGGATATACGGGAAACTGCGGAAACTGGACGGATAAGCTCTCTTACGCCGGCGCGGGTTTCGTGACAGCTGCCATGGACTGCCGGGGACAGGGAGGCAGATCGGAGGATACAGGACAGGTAAAGGGAAACACCATGCATGGCCATATTATCAGGGGTCTTGATGATGAGCCCGATAACCTGCTGATGAGGAATATATTTCTGGACGCCGCAGAGCTTGCCAGGATCCTTATGGATATGCCTGATGTGGATGCAGATAAGGTAGGGGTTTTTGGAGTATCCCAGGGAGGCGGGCTGTCTCTGGCCTGTGCGGCACTGGAACCGCGTATTGCAAGAGCAGCCGTCCAGTATCCTTTTCTGTCCGACTACAGGCGGGTGTGGGAGCTGGACATGGCCCAGAATGCCTATGAAGAGCTGCAGAGCTACTTTAAATTTTTTGATCCCCTGCATGAGAGGGAGGAAGAGGTCTACCGCCGTCTGGGGTATATAGATGTCCATAACCTGGCGCCCAGAATACGGGGGAAAGTACAGATGGCTGTAACACTTATGGATAATATATGCCCCCCTTCCACCCAGTTTGCTGCATATAACGCCATCACAGCCCCGAAGGAACTTCAGATATACCCTGATTTTGGCCATGAATTTCTGCCCGGGCAGGAAGACAGGGCATTCAGGTTTTTAATGGAAATGCTGGAAGGATAAAATACCAGAAAAATCTGACATCAGAAAATTATAAAACACCACTGAAATATAAAAACAACTATTTCAGCGGTGTTTTTTTGATTTCATTTCAATTTAATTTCGTCACCTGCCAAATTTCTTGATTATTGAAATGTCTCCGTGAATATGATATCCTAAAGGGTAGGTTACAGATCAGCCTTTTGCTGTTTGCTGAAGGCATGTACTGTAAAAATTTGATAGCTTATTTTGCAGTGAAGATGGAGGAATCCCATAATGAAATTATCTGCTTTATTAGAAAGATTAGAATATGAATGTGTCCAGGGCAGTCTTGACACGGATGTGAGGTCTGTAGTCAATGATTCCAGGAAAGCGGAGGACGGAGCACTGTTCTTCTGTATAAAAGGCGCCGTCTCTGACGGTCATAAATATGCCGCCGAGGTGGCAAAGAAGGGAGCATCAGTCCTGATCGTGCAGGATGAGGTGGAGGTGCCGGAGAATGTCACAGTCATCAAAGTGGCAGACAGCCGCTATGCCATGGCGCTCATATCGGCCGCCTGGTTCGGATATCCTGCCAGGCAGCTGAAGGTGATAGGGATCACCGGTACAAAGGGGAAGACAACTACTACATATATGGTAAAGTCTATCCTGGAATCAGCCGGGCACAAGGTTGGGCTGATCGGTACTATCGAGGCTATTATTGGGGATGAAGTGATGCCGGCCAGCAATACCACACCTGAATCATATACCATCCAGGAATACTTCAGAAAGATGGTGGATGAAGGGTGTGACTGCGTTGTCATGGAGGTTTCTTCCCAGGGCCTGATGCTCCACAGGACGGCAGGCGTCCAGTTTGAGATAGGTATTTTCACAAATATTGAGCCTGACCACATAGGGCCGGCAGAGCATTCCAGCTTTGAGGAATATATGGCCTGCAAGGGCCTGCTTTTCAGGCAGTGCCGCATCGGTATCGTGAATGCTGATGATAAGCACCTGGATCAGGTGCTGGAGGGGCACACATGTAAAATAGAGACATTTGGCTTTTCAGAAAATGCAGATCTGCGCGCTTCAGATGTAAAGCTGGTCAAGGAGCCGGGCTACCTGGGAGTGTCTTACAGAGCCAGCGGACTCATTGATATGGATGTGGAGATCGACATCCCGGGAAAATTCAGTGTGTATAATTCACTGACAGCCATTGCCATCTGCCTTCATTTCGGTGTATCCAGAGACAATATCAGGCAGGCATTAAAACAGGCCAAGGTCAAGGGCCGCATTGAGATGATCAAGGTGTCAGATGATTTTACGCTGATGATAGATTATGCCCACAATGCCATGAGTTTAAAGAGCCTGCTCACCACACTGAGGGAATATCAGCCCAAGCGTCTTGTATGCCTGTTTGGCTGCGGGGGCAACAGGTCCAGGGCAAGAAGATATGAGATGGGTGAAGTTTCCGGGCAGCTGGCTGATTTTACGATCATTACCTCTGATAACCCCCGGTTTGAGAAACCGGATGATATCATAGCTGATATTGAGACAGGGATAAAGAAAACAGAGGGTGAGTATATCAGGATCCCTGACAGGAAGGAGGCCATTGCCTATGCGATCCACAACGGAAGGCCGGGTGATGTGATCGTGCTGGCCGGGAAAGGTCATGAAGACTACCAGGAGATAGAGGGGAAAAAACACCCTATGGATGAGAGGGTGCTGATTGCCCAGATTTTGAAGGAAGACAGGGCGGGAGCCTGAAAGGGGAGAATGCAGAAGCTATATGCGGATATCATAGTAGATATCACACAGGAAAAATTAGACAGGACATTCCAGTATATTATTCCGGATCGGCTGAGGGAAAAGCTGGAGGTGGGCATGCTTGTGCAGGTTCCGTTTGGAAAGGGCAGCAGGACGATCAAGGGATATGTGATAAAGCTGACTGACACTGCGGAATTCGATTTATCAAGACTGAAAGAAATACAGGAAATCGTCACGGACGGGCTGGGCCCCCAGTCCAGGCTGGTCAGGCTGGCTGCATGGATCAGGGAGCAGTACGGCTCTGCAATGATACAGGCGTTAAAGACCGTGATACCTGTTAAGAAAAAAATAAAGGCAAGAGAAAAGAAAAGCATACGCCTGATCATGGACAGGGAAAAGGCAGTGTCCCAGCTGGAGTTTTACAGGAAAAAGCATCAGGCTGCGAGAGCCAGGCTTTTAGAAGCGCTGCTGGAGGATGCAGAGCTGCCCTATGAGCTGGCCGCCGGCCGCCTGAATATTACTTCAGCTGTAATAAAGGCCCTGGAGGAACAGCAGGTGATCGTCTGCAGCAGTGAAAAGGTCTACAGAAATCCTCTTAAGGGAGAAATGGCGGAAGGGCAGCATATATCCCTGAACGCAGAGCAGCAGGCTGCGGCGGAGGGGATCATCCGTGCATGGGAGGCGGGCGATGACAGGCCCAGCCTGATCCATGGAGTCACAGGCAGCGGAAAGACAGAAGTTTACATGGAACTCATAGCCCATGTGGTAGAAAACGGTCAGCAGGCGATCATGCTCATACCCGAGATCGCCCTGACTTATCAGACTGTCATGCGGTTTTACAGAAGGTTTGGGGAGCGTATCTCCGTAGTAAATTCCCGCCTTTCAGACGGTGAGAAATATGACCAGTTCGAGAGGGCCAGAAATGGGGATATCGATGTCATGATCGGCCCCAGATCGGCGCTGTTTACACCGTTTCAGAATCTGGGGGCTGTCATTATTGACGAAGAACATGAGCGTACATATAAAAGTGAGACAACACCCAGGTACGATGCCAGGGAGACGGCCATCCGCCGGGCGGAGATGGAAGGCGCAAGGGTGGTGCTGGGATCGGCAACCCCTTCTGTAGAATCATACTACAGGGCGCTGGAAGGACAATACAGCCTTTACCAGCTGAAGAAGCGGGTGAGGGAGGGAGAACTTCCTGATGTATGTATCGCGGATATGAGGGAAGAGCTGAAGGCGGGAAACAGGTCTATATTCAGCCGCAGGCTCCTGGAACTCACAGAGGACAGGCTTAAGAACGGCGAGCAGGTCATGCTGTTTCTGAACAGGAGAGGGTATTCGGGGTTTTTATCCTGCCGCTCCTGCGGGCATGTGCTGAAATGTCCCCACTGTGAGGTATCGCTCTCGGCCCATAATAACGGAAAACTAGTCTGCCACTACTGCGGATATGAGGAAGAGATCCCCCATAAATGTCCTTCCTGCGGCTCTGCTTTTCTGAGAGGGTTCAAAGCCGGGACACAGCAGATCGAAGAACTGGTAAGAAAGCAGTTCCCTTCTGCCAGAGTCCTGCGTATGGATCTGGATACGACAAAGGGAAAGGGAGGCCACGACAAGATACTGGAAAGCTTCTTGAACAGGGAGGCGGATATCCTGATAGGGACACAGATGATCGTAAAAGGGCACGATTTTCCAAATGTCACCCTGGTGGGTGTGCTGGCGGCTGATCTCTCCCTCCATGCCGGAGATTACAGGTGCGCGGAAAGAACATTCCAGCTGCTGACACAGGCGGCAGGCAGGGCCGGGAGAGGTGAGAGGCCGGGAGAGGTGGTCATCCAGACATATGACCCTTCAAATTATGCCGTCCAGGCGGCTGCTTCCCAGGACTACGAAGGCTTTTACTGGCAGGAGATACTGTTCCGCAGCCTGGCAGGCTATCCGCCGGTGTCAGGAATGATGGCCATACATGGGACTTCGGAAGATCAGGGGCAGCTGGAACTGGCCATGGAGTATCTGAAAAAGCTGCTGGACCAGATAGGGAAGAAAAACCAGCTCTCTATTGTAGGACCGGCTGACGAGACAGTTTACAAGATCAGCGATGTGTACAGAAAAGTACTCTATGTGAAGCATGAGAGGCGGGAAATGCTGATTATGGTCAAGGACAGGGTAGAACAATATATAGAGATGAACCAGGGATATAAAACAATCAATATACAGTTTGAATTAGAGTAATTATTTAAGTTACAACAGTCATAAATAATTAAAAATGAGAAGATAATAATGGAGGAATGAAAAATGGCGATCCGGAAGATCAGGATTATGGGTGATGGCGTACTTACTAAAAAATGCAAAGAAGTAAAAGAGGTGACACCGAGAATCAGGCAGCTCATAGATGATATGATTGAAACAATGTATGAAGAGATGGGCGTAGGGCTGGCAGCTCCCCAGGTGGGTGTGCTCAAGAGGATCGTTGTGATAGACGTGGGTGAGGGGCCGATCATCATGATCAACCCGGAGATCATAGAGACTTCAGGAGAACAGTGCGGTTCTGAAGGATGTCTGAGCCTCCCTGGAAAGATGGGACAGGTGACAAGGCCGAATTACGTTAAAGCAAAGGCTTATAATGAAGAGATGGAAGAAATCATTGTGGAGGGTGAAGAACTGCTGGCCAGGGCAATCTGCCATGAGTGCGAGCATCTGGACGGAATCATGTTTGTGGAGCATGTGGAAGGCGAACTATATGACGTGGCCCCGGCAGAGGAAGAAGAGTTATAAACATCAGGATAGATGATCAGAGAGATGAGGTGGCAAGATGCGTATAGTATTTATGGGAACCCCGGATTTTGCAGTGGGGACATTAAAGGCACTTATAGGATCACGGCATGAGGTGGCGGCTGTCATTACCCAGCCGGATAAGCCCAAGGGAAGAGGCAAGGCCATGCAGTACACACCTGTCAAGGAGGTGGCCCTGGAGGCAGGGATCCCTGTTTTCCAGCCCAGGAAGGTGCGTGACCCTGAATTTATAGAACAATTCAGACAGCTTGAGCCGGATGCGGCTGTAGTGGTGGCTTTCGGACAGATCATTCCCCAGGCGGTTCTGGATATCCCCAAGTTTGGCTGCATCAACGTGCATGGCTCCCTGCTTCCCAAGTACAGGGGGGCGGCGCCTATACAGTGGGCTGTGATTGACGGTGAAAAGGAGTCAGGCGTGACAACTATGCGCATGGATGCAGGGCTGGACACCGGAGATATGATATTAAAAGCAGCGGTACCTCTTGACGAAAAGGAAACAGGAGGTAGCCTGTTCGATAAGCTGAGCCGGACAGGAGCGGAACTTCTGCTGGAGACCCTGGACAAGATCGAGGACGGGACGGCAGTCTATGAAAAGCAGGAGGAAGAATCGCCTACGGCATATGCTGCCATGCTGAAAAAGGATCAGGGCCATATTGACTGGACCCGGGATGCAGCCAGCATAGAACGCCTTATCAGAGGGCTGAATCCGTGGCCCAGCGCATATACCCGCCTGGATGGAAAGACTTTAAAAATCTGGTCTGCTGATGTAGGGGAGGAAGCAGCCGGAGATGGCAGTTCTTATGGGGAAACAGCCTGTGGCACTGTCATAGAGGTCACAAAAAAGGATTTCAAGGTAAAGACAGGGAAAGGGTATCTTACAGTGAAGGAACTCCAGCCGGAGGGAAAGAAGCGGATGAGCGCGGATGCTTTCCTGAGAGGGTATCATGTAGAGGCAGGCACTGTACTGGAATAAATTCAGCCGGCTGCCGCTTGGCCTACGCAGGCCTGCATGAAAGGTTATATTTATTTTACTTAAGTTTTTATGAATTAATTGTGAAAGCCATGCTTTTTTATAGAAAATAGGATAGAATAATTGTAACTATCCTATGGAGAGTATAGAAATGTACAGGAAAGGAGCATGACTTATGTTATTGAGTTATAATGTAAATCATTTTTATGGATATGGTATGGGCGGGTTCGGGATGTTCCTGGATCCGACTATGATTTTTGCCCTGATCGGGCTGGCGCTGTCACTGATAGCGTCCGGGGCAGTGAGAAGCTCATTTGCAAAATATTCGTCAGTGCGGGCTATGTGCGGACTGACAGGGGCACAGGTGGCTGACAGGCTGCTGAGGAGCGCTGGTATTGGTGATGTCAGGATAGAGCATATAAGCGGAAATCTGAATGACCACTATGATCCAAGGTCAAAGGTCCTTCGTCTCTCAGACAGTGTATATGGGTCCACATCAGTGGCTGCCCTGGGTGTGGCGGCGCACGAATGCGGCCATGCGATCCAGCATCAGGTCCACTATGGGCCGCTTGTGCTGCGCAGCACGCTGGTGCCTCTGGCAAATCTCGGCTCTACCCTTGCCTGGCCCGTCTTTTTTATCGGACTGATCGCTTCTGTTCCATTTCTGACTACCGCGGGAATCATTCTGTTTGGTCTGGCGGTGCTGTTCCAGCTGGTGACACTCCCGGTAGAATTCAATGCATCAAAAAGAGCGCTGTCCCAGCTTGACGGTATGGGGATACTGGGGCAGACGGAGTCAGAAGGGGCCAGAAAAGTGCTAAGAGCAGCGGCTATGACATATGTGGCAAGCCTTGCTGCTTCAATTTTACAATTGCTCAGATTATTAATTTTATCAAGGGGAAGAAGAAATGACTAAGACGGTTAACATAAGAGAACTGGTTCTGGAAATGCTTATGCAGGTGACAGAAGAGGGAGGATACAGCCATATCGTGCTGCGTGAGGTGCTGGAGAAATATCAGTATCTTGAAAAGCGTGACCGCTCCTTCCTCACAAGAGTGTTCGAGGGCACTCTGGAAAATATGATACAGATAGATTATATCATCGGCTGTTTTTCGAAGGTAAAAGTAGAGGATATGAAGCCGCTGATCAGGGACCTGCTCCGGCTTTCCGTTTATCAGCTGAAATATATGGACAGTATACCGGATTCTGCTGTGTGCAATGAGGCAGTGAAGATTGCACAGAGGAGAGGCTTTTATAATCTGAAAGGATTTGTAAATGGAGTTCTGCGGAGTGTGGCAAGAGGAATCGCACAGGTGGAATATCCTGATGAAAAAAAGGAGCCTGAAAAATTTCTGTCGGTGACCTACTCCATGCCGGAATGGATCCTGGAAAAATGGCTGCTCCAGTTTGATTATGCAGTGGTGAAACGTATCTGTGAGGCCTTTCATGAGGAGCAGCCCACGACTATCAGGTGTAATCTGAATATGGCTACTCTGGAAGAGGTGTCTGAGAGCCTCAAGGGCGAGGGTATCGAAGTGAAGAAAGTCCCATATCTGGATTATGCCCTTCAGATCAGGAATTATAATTATCTTAAAGCGATCACATCATTTAAAAAGGGCTGGTTCCAGGTCCAGGATGTGAGCTCTATGCTGGTGGCGGAGATAGCGGCGCCTCAGTGGGGTGATTACTGCATAGATGTGTGCGCCGCGCCGGGAGGAAAGAGCCTGCATCTGGCTGACAAGCTTAAGGGCAGCGGTTATGTGGAGGCAAGGGATGTGACAGATTACAAGGTGGCGCTCATGCAGGAGAATATAGACCGCATCAATTCTGTAAATATGGAAGCAGTTCTTGCCGATGCCACTGTATTTGATCCAAAATCAGTGGAAAAAGCAGATATCCTCATAGCAGATGTGCCTTGCTCAGGCCTTGGCGTGCTGGGTAAAAAGGCGGATATTAAATATAAGATGAGTGCGGCTAAGCAGCAGGAGATCATAAAGCTGCAGAGGAAGATACTTGATACTGTTTACCAGTATGTCAAGGTGGGAGGCACGCTCATATACAGCACATGTACCATCGGAGCTGACGAGAACCAGTACAACGTCAAGTGGTTTCTGGATCATTATCCGTTCAGGCTGGACAGTATCGACCCATATATCAGTGATGAGCTCAAGAGTAAATCCACAAAGGCCGGTTATCTGCAGCTCCTTCCAGGAGTGCACAAAGCTGACGGATTTTTCATTTCGCGTTTTAAGAGGATCAGTTAATGGATAAAAAAGATATCAAATCCCTTTATTTAGATGAACTGCAGCAGGAACTGGCAGTTTTGGGGGAGAAGCCGTTTCGGGCGGGACAGGTTTACCAGTGGATGCATCAGAAGCTGGCGGAAGATTTTGAAGAAATGAGCAGCCTGTCCAAAGAGCTTCGCAGGAAACTCTGTGAAAATTATGAATACATATGTCTGAGGCCTGTCGAGGTCCTGACTTCAGATATCGACGGAACACAGAAATATTTATTTGAGCTGGATGATAAAAATGTAGTTGAGAGTGTGCTGATGAAGTACAGGCACGGGAATTCCGTGTGTATCTCCTCCCAGGTGGGGTGCAGGATGGGATGCCGTTTCTGCGCCTCCACCATCGGCGGATGGGTGAGAAATCTGACGGGGGGCGAGATGCTGGACCAGGTATACCGCATACAGCGCCTGTCAGGAGAGAGAGTCTCAAATCTGGTGATCATGGGAACAGGAGAGCCGCTGGATAATTATGACAATGTGGTGAGGTTCATCCGGCTTTTGAGTAATGAAAAAGGACTGAATATCAGCCAGAGGAATATTACCCTGTCAACCTGCGGACTCGTGCCCCAGATACGCCGTCTGGCGGAAGAGGGACTGCAGATCACACTTGCACTGTCACTCCATGCTTCTAGTCAGGAAAAGCGCAGGGAGCTGATGCCGATTGCAAATAAATACAGCATCAGTGAGGTGCTGGATGCCTGCCGTTACTATTATGATAAGACAGGGCGGCGTCTCACATTTGAATACAGCCTGGTGGGAGGCGTCAATGACAGAAGAGAGGATGCGGCTCTTCTGGCAAAGCTGATCGGAAACCTGAACTGTCACGTAAACCTGATTCCTGTCAATCCTATAAAAGAGCGCGATTTTGTCAGCTCACAGAAAAAAGTTATGGACGATTTCAAAAATAAACTTGAAAAATGCGGAATTAATGTTACTATTAGAAGGGAAATGGGCCGGGATATCAACGGCGCATGCGGACAGCTCAGAAGAAGTTATATAAAGCTTTCAGATGAAAAGGAAGAAGGGGAGGAAGAAGTATGAAATCTTTCTGCATTACAGATGTAGGGCAGAGAAGGGTCATGAACCAGGACTTTGTCTATGCATCAAATAAGCCGGTTGGCAGCCTTCCCAATCTATTTGTGGTTGCGGATGGAATGGGCGGTCATAAGGCCGGCGATTTTGCTTCCCGTTATACAGTTGAAGTACTGCTGGATTCAATCAATAAAAATCCGGAGAGTAATCCGATAAAAGTGATACGGACAGGCATAGAGACAGCCAATACTGAAGTTTTGGCAAAGGCCAATGCGGATGAGAATTTTGCAGGAATGGGAACGACCATAGTGGTGGCTACAGTGATCGGGCATTACCTGTATGTGGCAAACGTGGGGGACAGCAGGCTGTATCTGATCAGGAACAGGATCCAGCAGATCACAAAGGACCATTCCCTGGTGGAGGAAATGGTAAGGATTGGGGAAATTAACAGGGAACAGGCCAGGAACCACCCTGATAAAAATATTATTACAAGGGCGATCGGTGCAAGGCCGAGAGTCATGATTGATTTTTTTGATATGAAGCTGCTCGCTGGGGACAGGCTGCTGCTCTGTTCCGATGGGCTGAGCAACATGCTGGAAGACCAGGAAATCGAGCATATTGTGAAAAAAGGTAGAGACCTGCCGAAGATAGCCAGAGAACTGGTGGCAAGAGCCAACCAGAATGGCGGTAAAGACAATATAGCGGTTGTGCTGGTGGAACCGCTGACAGGTGAGGTGGAAGAATGTTAAAAGAAGGAATGTTTATCCAGGAAAGGTACGAGATCATAAGCAGGATAGGTTCCGGTGGAATGGCTGATGTCTATAAGGCAAAGGACCATAAGCTGAACCGTTTTGTTGCGGTCAAGGTTCTGAAGAATGAATTCAGGGATGACAAGGTATTTATCTCTAAATTCAGGACAGAGGCCCAGTCTGCAGCAGGACTTGCCCACCCGAATATTGTAAATGTGTATGATGTCGGAGAAGACCACGGCGTGTATTTTATCGTCATGGAACTGGTAGAGGGGATCACCCTTAAAGAATACATTGAAAAAAAAGGAAGGCTGGGCGTGCGGGAAGCCACCAGCATCGCAGTCCAGGTATCTATGGGACTGGAGACGGCGCATAATAAAGGGATCATTCACAGGGATGTGAAGCCTCAGAATATCATCATTTCTACAGATGGCAAGGTAAAGGTGACAGATTTCGGTATTGCCCGCGCTGCGTCTACAAATACGATCAGTTCTAATGTGATGGGTTCTGTCCATTACAGTTCTCCGGAGCAGGCAAGAGGCGGATACAGTGATGCCAAGAGCGATATCTACTCGCTGGGTATTACAATGTATGAGATGCTCACAGGGCATCTTCCGTTTGACGGTGACAGCACGGTAGCCATCGCTATCAAACACCTCCAGGAGGAGATGCAGTCTCCGAGGAAATACGTGCCAGACCTGCCAAAGAGCATTGTGCAGATCATTTATAAATGTACCCAAAAAAGTGCCGACAGGCGCTACAGCAATATGGAGGAACTGATATATGACCTGAAGGAATCTCTTGTGAATCCCGACGGTGATTTTGTACAGATCGTCCCTATCGGCAGCAATGCCCAGACGGTAGTGATATCCAAGGATGAACTGGACAGGATAAACGGAGGCTACGGTGATCCCGGGGCCGATGACTACGAGTACGGTGACGGGAACTACGGGGATAACTATCAGGACGGTTATAATGACCAGGACGGTTACGGTGGCGGCTACGGCGGACAGTACGACGACGGCTACGATGACCAGGGCGGTTACGGGCAGGGCTATGATGACTATGGCCAGGACGGCTACGGAAATGACGGTTACGGCGGCGGTGGCTATCAGAATAATCCTTACGGGGCTTACCCTCCGAGGGATAACCGCCAGGGGCGCTATTATGACCCTGATGACGACGATGATGAGAGCGGCATGCATCCGAAGCTGGAGAAGGTCCTGACTGTTGGAAGTATTGTTATTGCAGTTATCATCTTCTGCATTTTTGTGGCGCTTGTTGTGAATGCCCTGGGATTTAAGATCAATCCCTTTGCGAAGAAAGCAGAGACAGAGACAACAACGGAGACTGAGACTGACAGAGAGTCAGAAAGCAAAAAAGAAAGTGAGACAAGCAAGACAGAGGCAGGGGATATCACTGTTCCTTCACTGCTTGGAAAAACAAAGGCGCAGGCGGAGGAAGCCACAAAGAGCCTGGAGCTTGGCTCAAAATACGGCGGCGAGAAGACTTCTAATGAGTACCCGGCAGGACAGATCATGGAACAGAGCCCGGCGGCAGGAACTAAAGTTGCGAAAAATACGACTATCATCTATTATGTGAGCAAGGGTGCAGGCGAGATCAGCATTCCGGATCTGAGCGGCTACGATCTGTCTTCAGCCCAGTCAGCCTTAAGTGCCCTGGGATTAAAGACGAACACGGATTATGCCTATAGCGATACGGTGAGCCAGGACTTAGTCATAAGGACTAACCCGGCGGCAGGAGCTTCCGCACAGGCCGGGGATACAGTCACTGTGATACTGAGCAGAGGGCCAAATCCGGAGACACAGCCGCAGACAGAGCCTGCGAATACTGTCAATGTACCTGATATGACAGGCTGGGCGCAGTCAGATGCACAGAGCGCTATACAGAATCTGGGCCTGACTGTAAATATCCAGGAGGATGTATCCACAACAGTGGCCAAAGGGCTTGTTATGGGGCAGAGTGCCAGCGGTTCAGTTGAAGCCGGCGGAAGTATTACTCTTGTGATCAGCTTAGGCCAGCCTGACCCTGAAGTGGGGGGAGGCAATGAAGGCGGAAACGAAGGAAACGGCGGAGAAGGCGGAAACGGTGTTTATACTGCCGGAGGAAATCTGGAGACACCGCCGACAGGTTATGACGGGTATTCGCCAGTCAGAATTTCCCTGCGCCGTAATGATGTTGAAGAATCAGTTATTACAGATGGAGTTGCTGTTTCTTTCCCGTATCCGGTCCAACTGACAAGTTCTATTTCCGGCAGTGCGGTAATTAGAGTTGAAATTAATGGAACAATAACAGACTATCCTATCAACTTCGAATAAAGAGGCACCAACCACATGCATGGAAAGATAATAAAAGGAATAGCCGGATTCTACTACGTACACACAACAGAATCCGGCACGTATGAGTGCAAGGCAAAAGGGATATTCCGCAAGGATAAGATAAAGCCTCTTGTCGGTGACAATGTGATCATCGATGTCATCAATGAAGAAGAGAAGACAGGGAATCTGGTGGAGATACTGCCAAGGAAGAATGTTCTGGTGCGCCCGGCAGTGGCAAATGTGGACCAGGCGCTTGTTATTTTTGCCATCAGCAGGCCAAAGCCAAATTTCAATCTTCTTGACAGGTTCCTGATCATGATGGAACGCCAGAATGTACCCTCGGTTATCTGCTTTAATAAAATGGACATTGCCTCAGAGGAAGAGGAGCAGAAGCTGCGCACCATCTATGAGAACTGCGGCTGTCAGGTGCTGTTTACAAGTGCGGCTCAGGAGGAAGGGATGGAGAATGTCAGGTCCCGGCTGAGAGGAAAGACGACAACTGTTGCTGGTCCTTCCGGTGTGGGCAAATCTTCTATCATTAATCTGCTGGCTCCCGATGTAGGTATGGAGACAGGGGAGATCAGCCAGAAGATCGACAGAGGAAAACATACGACAAGGCACTCGCAGCTGATCATGCTGGAGGAAGGGACGTATATTATGGATACTCCGGGATTCAGTTCGCTGTACCTGCAGGATCTGGAAAAAGAAGAACTGAAGGATTTCTTTGCTGAGTTTAAGGAGTATGAGCCTTACTGCAGATTTCAGGGATGTGCCCATATCAACGAGCCGGGGTGCGGCGTGAAGGCAGCTCTCGAAGAGGGAAAAATCAGCCTGAGCCGTTATGAAAATTACGTTGAATTATATAACGAGTTAAAAGACAAGAGGAGGTACTAGACATGTATATCTTATCTCCGTCAATATTGGCGGCGGACTTTAAAGAACTGGGAAAAGAGATCCAGACTGTCGACAAGGCAGGGGCCCAGTATATCCACATTGATGTCATGGATGGAGAGTTCGTGCCCAGCATTTCCCTGGGAATGCCTGTGATATCTTCAGTGAGGGGCACTACAAAGAAAGTTTTTGATGTGCACCTTATGGTTGACAGGCCAGAGCGTTATATTCAGGAGTTTGTAAAGTGCGGCGCCGACATTATCACTGTCCATGCAGAGGCATGTACCCATCTGGACAGAGTGATCCAGCAGATACACGATGCCGGAGCCAGGGCCGGTGTGGCTTTAAACCCGGCAACTTCACTGACTGCCCTGGATTATGTCCTGGACAAAGTGGATATGGTTCTCATAATGACAGTCAATCCGGGATTCGGCGGACAGAAATATATTCCTTCGTGCACGGATAAGATCAAAAAGCTGCGCCATATTATAGAAGACAGAGGACTGGCGGTAGATATAGAAGTGGATGGAGGCATTAATAAAGACACAGTCCACACTGTATTGTCTGCGGGAGCGAATGTTATTGTAGCCGGGTCAGCAGTCTTTGGCGAAGGCGCAGATGAAAAGGTCAGGGAATTTTTAGAAATCATGAGCGGATACGGGAAGATACAGAAATGAAAACTACAGTGATCATCAGCGGGGGCAGTCTGGAAAAAGACTTTGCCCTTGCATTTTTGAAAGAGCATTCTTATGAGTATCTCGTAGGAGCGGACAGAGGGATTGAATTCCTGAAGGCAAATGGTATTGAGCCTACCCACATAGTGGGCGATTTCGATTCTACGGGAAAAGAAGCTCTTTCTTTTTTTGAAAAAAATGAGAATATAGAGATAAGAAGATTTAATCCTCATAAGGATTTTACAGATACCCAGCTGGCGCTAGATCTGGCACTCAGTCTGGGCAGCAGCAGAGTTTATATACTGGGCTGTTTTGGAACACGCATCGACCATGTGCTTGCAAACGTGCGGATCCTGCGGATGGCTCTGGAAAAGGACATCCAATGCTTTCTGTGTGATGCAAGAAACAGGGTGCGCCTGACTGACAGGCCAGTTACGCTGCAAAAAGACGGACAGTATGGTAAATACGTGTCTCTGTTTGCACTCAGCGGGGAGGTGACAGGGCTGACCCTCAGGGGATTCTGTTATCCGCTGACAGATTATACAATGAAAAGTGAAGATTCCATAGGAGTCAGCAATGAAATAAAAGATGGGGAAGCGCAGATACTGTTTAAGAGCGGGAAGCTTGTCATTGTAGAGAGCAGGGATTAAGGGGGGCGTGTGCATTGCGAAACGGCGTTTTTGCCGTTTCTGTGCATCGCGAAGCGCATTACTATTTGCGAATCCGCAAATAGTAATTTGCCGTCGAATAGTGTCGATAAGTTTTTGGCGTAATACCTTGCTTTTTTGTCGGTTTATGTGGTAAACTGATTGATGTTAAGAGAAAGTAGTAGACATAAGATAGAAGAATTAAGGCGGCGGCCGCAGAATTTTAGCAGCTGCCCAGGAAGACGAAAGGAAGTTACATACAGATGAAATTAGGAATAGTAGGTTTGCCGAACGTGGGCAAAAGCACACTGTTTAATTCTTTGACTAAGGCTGGGGCAGAATCAGCGAATTATCCATTCTGTACCATAGACCCAAATGTTGGAGTTGTAGCAGTACCGGATGAGAGACTGAAGCTTCTCGCTGATTTGTACGATTCTCAGAAGGTGACACCGGCGGTCATCGAGTTTGTGGATATTGCAGGTCTTGTCAAGGGCGCTTCCAAAGGGGAAGGGTTGGGCAACCAGTTCCTTGCGAACATCAGGGAAGTAGATGCCATTGTGCATGTAGTGAGATGTTTCGAAGATTCTAATGTGATCCATGTAGACGGAAATGTCGATCCGGCCCGTGATATTGAGACGATCAATCTGGAACTCATATTTTCGGATATTGAGATTCTGGAGCGCCGAATCGCAAAGACATCAAAGGTAGCCAGAAACGATAAGGCAGCTGCAAAAGAACTGGAGTTCCAGCAGAGGCTGAAGGATTACCTGGAGGAAGGCAGACTGGCTATTGGTTTTGAGACTAAAGATGATGATGAGGCGGCATGGCTTCCGACTTACAATCTCTTAACATACAAACCTGTTATATACGCCGCGAATGTAGCAGAGTCCGACCTGGCGGATGACGGGGCATCTAATCCATATGTGGCAAAGGTCCGCGAGATTGCCAAGAATGAGCACAGTGAAGTATTTGTGATCTGCGCCCAGATCGAGCAGGAGATCGCAGAGCTGGATGACGATGAGAAGAAGATGTTTCTGGAAGACTTGGGTCTTGAGGAATCCGGACTGGAGAAATTGATAAAAGCCAGCTATTCGCTGCTTGGCCTTATCAGCTATCTGACGGCCGGAGAAACAGAAACCAGGGCATGGACAATTATCAAAGGGACAAAGGCACCGGGTGCAGCCGGTAAGATCCACTCAGATTTCGAGAGAGGGTTTATCAGGGCTGAGGTCGTGAATTATCAGGACCTGCTTGATTGTGGTTCCCTTGCAGCAGCTAAAG
This sequence comes from Murimonas intestini, assembly GCA_003148945.1. Lineage (GTDB taxonomy): Bacteria > Bacillota > Clostridia > Lachnospirales > Lachnospiraceae > Murimonas > Murimonas intestini. The sequence continues at coordinate 22,108 of QGGY01000014.1, forward strand.
AGAAAGGCCTTGTTGGTTTGGAAGGCAAGGAATACGTTGTGAAAGACGGAGATGTTATTCTTTTCCGTTTTAATGTATAGACAACTGGAAAAAACTGGATGAATAGGGCCTGCATCCAGAAGCATACTAGGAGAGGTACCAGGGTACCGGGAAATACTTAGAAACTAAGAAACCTGTATGAAGGGAAAGGCACTGGTGAGAAAATGAGTCAGCTGGAGTTATTAAAAAACGAGATTGAAAAAGAAAGAAAAAAACTGGATTCTCTGCTAGCAGGGGATAACCTTGAGGAAACCTACCGGCAGAGCCTTGTAGTTGACAAGCTGGTAGAGAAATACATCAGCTTAACAGAAAAATAAGTAAAATGATCAGGGCTGCTGCCACGGCGCACATGTAATTTATGTGTGGATGGCAGCAGCCCTTTACTGTTGTTGTTAATGGTCACTCCGTGACCAGGAAAACACTTGCCACCTGCCTTCAATCGTAGTACAATATCCGAAGGCGGGAGAACGGCAAAGTGAGGTAAGATTATGAATAAGAAAGTATTGTTTATTGTTAATCCCAAGTCAGGAAAAGAACAGATAAAGACAAAACTGCTGGAAATCGTAGATCTGTTTGTTAAAAATAAAATGGACCTTACTATTTATACCACCCAGCGCAGCCAGGATGCATGCGAGGTGACAAGAAACAGGATAGCGGAATTTGACATGATCGTATGCAGCGGAGGAGACGGGACGCTTGATGAAGTGATCACCGGCATGATGCAGAGTGAGATAAAAAAGCCGCTGGGGTACATACCGGGGGGAAGCACAAACGATTTTGCCCACAGCCTGAAAATCCCAAAGAATCTTGTGGCGGCAGCTGGCGTGATTACCCTGAACAGACAGTATCTGTGTGATATAGGGGGCTTTAACGAAGATTATTTTGTATATATAGCGGCCTTTGGGCTTTTTACAGATGTCTCTTATCAGACCAGCCAGCAGTTAAAAAACATCCTGGGGCATGTTGCCTATGTGCTGGAGGGGGCCAAACGGATCTTCAACATCAAGGCTTATAAGATGTCCATAGAGATAGAAGGCGAGATGGTCACAGAAGAATTCATCTATGGGATGGTAACAAACTCGGAATCTGTGGGCGGTTTTAGAAATATGACGGGCAAAAATGTAAAGCTGAATGACGGATTGTTTGAGGTCACTCTCATAAAGAGTCCGAAGAATCCCATTGAACTGCAGGAGATCATAGGGGCTCTGCTCCTTCAGGAGGTTAATCCAAAGTATATGTACTCCTTTAAGACAGACAGACTTATCATTGAATCAGAGGATGAGGTGCCCTGGACTCTGGATGGGGAATTTGGAGGAAATCACAGGCAGCTGGAGATCGTTAATCATAAGCAGGCGATTCCTATAATGGTTAAAAGTCTTGACGCGTTAAAATAAAAAAGTGGTTCCTTTTTTATCTAAAGTAGGTTATAATTATAAACGGAAATGGTGTACTTATAAAGTGAGTCTATTAAATTTAGGAAGCGGAGGTAACGTAAATGTTAGTATCAGCAAAAGAAATGTTAGAGAAGGCCAGAGCAGGCCACTATGCTGTAGGACAGTTCAATATCAACAATCTTGAGTGGACAAAGGCAATTCTTCTGGCAGCACAGGAAAACAATTCACCGGTTATCTTAGGAGTCTCTGAAGGCGCCGGAAAATATATGACTGGATATAAGACAGTTGTAGGAATGGTAAACGGAATGTTGGAAGAACTTAACATTACTGTTCCTGTAGCACTTCACTTAGATCACGGCGGATACGAAGGATGCATGAAGTGCATCGAAGCAGGATTCTCATCTATCATGTATGACGGATCCCACAGCCCGATTGAAGAGAACGTGGCAAATACAAAAGAGCTTGTTAAGATCTGCGCAGAAAAAGGAATGTCTCTGGAAGCAGAGGTTGGATCTATCGGCGGAGAAGAAGACGGCGTAGTAGGAATGGGCGAGTGCGCTGATCCTCAGGAATGCAAGAGGATTGCTGACCTGGGCGTTACAATGCTGGCAGCAGGAATCGGAAATATCCATGGAAAATATCCGGCAAACTGGAAAGGACTCAGCTTTGAGACTCTGGAAGCAATCAAGAGCCTGACAGGTGATATGCCGTTAGTTCTTCACGGAGGCACAGGCATTCCGGAAGATATGATTAAAAAAGCTATCGATCTTGGTGTTGCCAAGATAAACGTAAACACAGAATGCCAGCTGTCATTTGCTGCTGCTACACGTGAATACATCGAAGCTGGCAAAGACCAGCAGGGTAAAGGCTATGATCCTCGTAAGCTGCTGGCTCCGGGCACAGAAGCTATCAAAGCTACTGTAGTGGAGAAAATGGAGCTTTTCGGATCAATCAACAAAGCCTGACCAGTTTAAGAACATAATTTTAGGGAAAATGTTAATTGTATTTTTTCCGGAATTGGGTTATTATTTGTACAGACAAAAAAGTATAGCTGAATAAAAGCGAGAACGAGGGCGTTCCACCAACAGGTGGGACGCCTTTTTTTGTTACATAGGAAAGTTCGTCCTATGTAACAAAAAACGCTCCGCGAGGATCGCACTGCGGCGGTAAGGAATCATGTCGCTGAAGCGACCCGCCGCAGGCGGAGAATCCCGCAAGCGAGATTCTTTTTCATTCAAGAAAGGTGAGGAAAATTATGAGTAAAACTATGAATGTGTCAGAGATTTTTGGAGAAAACGTATTTAGTGACAGGGTTATGCAGGAGAGACTTCCAAAGAAGATATACAGAGAATTGAAAAAGACTATGAATGAGGGCAAGGAACTGGATCCGGAGGTGGCTGATGTGGTAGCGGAGGCCATGAAAAACTGGGCCGTGGAGAAGGGGGCCACCCACTATACCCATATATTCCAGCCTCTCACGGGTGTTACTGCGGAGAAGCACGATTCCTTTATCACAGCTCCAAGAGAAGACGGCACTGTACTTATGGAGTTTTCGGGAAAGGAACTGATCAAAGGAGAACCTGATGCGTCTTCATTTCCTTCAGGAGGACTGAGGGCTACCTTTGAAGCCAGAGGGTATACTGCCTGGGACTGTACATCACCGGCCTATGTGAGAGAGGATGCAGCAGGTGCTATCTTGTGCATTCCTACGGCCTTCTGTTCCTATACAGGTGAGGCGCTGGATCAGAAGACTCCGCTTATGCGTTCCATGGAGGCAGTAAATGAACAGGCGCTGAGGCTGCTCAGACTGTTCGGCAATACAACATCAAAGAGGGTTACTCCGTCTGTGGGGCCTGAACAGGAATATTTCCTGGTGGATAAACAGAAATATCTTCAGAGGAAGGATCTTATTTTTACAGGCCGGACGCTTTTTGGCGCTATGCCGCCTAAGGGTCAGGAACTGGACGATCATTATTTTGGGACCATCAGGCAGCGTATCGCTTCTTATATGAAGGATGTGGATGAAGAGCTTTGGAAGCTGGGAGTTTCCGCCAAGACACAGCATAATGAGGTGGCTCCGGCGCAGCATGAGCTGGCCCCCATATATGCGGAGGCAAATATCGCCGTAGACCATAACCAGCTGGTCATGAAGATTTTGAAGAAGACTGCATGTCAGCATGGGCTTCATTGCCTGCTCCACGAGAAGCCCTTTGCAGGAGTAAACGGTTCAGGAAAGCATAATAACTGGTCGATCACTACAGATGACGGGATCAATCTTCTGGATCCGGGCAAGACACCCCATGAGAACATTCAGTTCCTGCTGGTGCTGACATGTATCTTAAAAGCTGTTGATGAACATGCTGATCTGCTCCGTGAATCAGCTGCGGACCCGGGAAATGACCACAGGCTTGGAGCAAATGAGGCGCCGCCGGCCATTATTTCTGTTTTCCTGGGTGAACAGCTGGAGGATGTGATCGAGCAGCTGATCAGCACAGGCATGGCTACACACAGTAAAAAAGGAGGGGTGCTGCACACAGGTGTAAAGACTCTTCCGGACTTTGCAAAGGATGCCACTGACAGGAACAGAACGTCACCGTTTGCCTTTACAGGAAATAAGTTTGAATTCCGCATGGTGGGATCAAGAGATTCCATAGCTTCCCCAAACACTGTATTAAACACGATAGCGGCGGAGGCATTTGCTGAAGCCTGTGAAGTTTTGGAAAAGGCAGAAGACTTTGATCTTGCAGTCCACGATTTGATCAAGAAGTATGCTACAGAGCATCAGAGGATCATATTTAACGGAAACGGATACTCAGACGCATGGGTGGAAGAAGCGGGAAGAAGAGGCCTTCCAAACATCAGGTCCATGGTAGATGCAGTTCCCTGCCTGACAACTGAGAAAACAGTGGCCATGTTTGAGCGTTTTAAGGTATTTTCCAGGACGGAGCTGGAAGCACGTGCGGCTATAAAGTATGAGACATATGCAAAGGATATCAATATAGAAGCCAGAACGATGATCGACATTGCGGGAAAACAGATCATCCCTGCAGTTATCCGCTATACGAAAACCCTGGGAGACACCATCAGTTCAGTCACATCAGCAGGTGTGGAGGCTGATGTGCAGACAGAGCTCCTGAGAGAAGCCAGCGCCCTTCTGGCAGAGACGAAACGCGCATTAAACGAATTGATCCGGGCAGATGCGGCAGCAGCGGAAAAAGAAGAGGGAGAAGAACAGGCAAGGGCTTTCCATGATGAGGTTATGCCTGCCATGCAGGCACTGCGCGCTCCCGTTGACAAACTGGAGATGATCGTAGATAAAGAAATATGGCCAATGCCCTCCTACGGAGATCTGCTGTTTGAAGTTTAAATATAGAAACAGGTGTTATAGGACAAACGGCTGGCCTGTAACAAACCGGCGGCCTGCATCTGGGCTTTTTCTTGACAATTCTATTGGGAAGTAATATATTTATAGCACATGTTGTTTTGAAAAAATGTTTACAGGAGGTTTCTATGCGCTATGAATTATTTTCAATAGGTCCTATTACCATATATGGCTATGGTTTTATGATTGCCCTGGGAGTGCTGGCTGCTCTTTTGACAGCTTCCTACAGGGCCAAAAAGGCGGGGCTCAGTACAGACTTGATCTTTAATCTGACAATACTCTGCGTGCTGGGCGGTTTTCTGGGGGCTAAGATTCTGTATATTATTACAGAATGGAAGAGCCTGATGGAGACAAAATCTTTACTGGATGATCTGAAGAACGGTTTTGTGGTATATGGCGGTATCATTGCAGGGATACTTACTGCTGTCATCTACTGCAGGCATAAAAAGGTGAGCGCTCTGGAATACATTGACCTGGCGATCCCGTCTGTAGCTATCGCACAGGGGCTTGGAAGGGTAGGCTGCTTCATGTCAGGCTGCTGCTACGGGCGCCCGACAGATGCCTGGTATGGGGTAGTTTTCACCGATTCCCCGTTTGCACCGCTGAATGTAAAGCTTATACCCACACAGCTGTTTTCCAGCATTGGAGATCTGCTGATTGCAGCCATCCTTATACTTGCTGCAAGGAAGAAGCCTAATAAAGGCGTCATCACAAGCGGTTATCTGCTCCTTTACGGAGTGGGCAGATTTCTGATCGAGATATTAAGAAATGACCCGAGGGGAAACGTGGGAGCACTCTCCACTTCTCAGTTTATATCTATTTTTATGGTAGCTGCAGGCATTGTAATGATGTATTTGAGCTGCAAGGGCAGGTTTATGTCTTCTAAAGCAGAGAAAGAAGACGAAGCGAAAGAGTCTGAAGATAAATAAAAATGTAGTGGATTGCTGACCCACGGCGGATGATCTCTGCCGGGGGGCAGCATTTTTTTGTCCCAGCCGTTCCCGGCGCGCTTTCTTAAATTTAGCTAAGACTTGCAATTTTAGAAAAAATAAGGTATCATGCGTATAGTTAATTTGAATGAATGGAGGTTCACCGATGAGTGAAAAGTTAAATGTAACCGCGTTGTTCGGCGCAAACGTGTTCAGCGACAAGGTCATGGAAGAGAGGCTTCCTAAAAAAGTCTATAAGGAACTGCGTAAAACGATCGATGAAGGCAAAGACCTGGACTATATGACTGCTGAAGTTGTGGCCGAGGCTATGAAGGACTGGGCTGTGGAGAAGGGGGCGACCCACTACACACACTGGTTCCAGCCGCTGACCGGATTTACAGCTGAGAAACATGATTCTTTTATCACTGCCCCGGATTCCAAGGGTTCTGTGCTGATGGAATTCTCAGGAAAAGAGCTCATCAAAGGCGAACCGGACGCCTCTTCCTTCCCGTCAGGAGGCCTGAGGGCCACTTTTGAGGCGAGAGGATATACAGCCTGGGACTGCACCTCCCCGGCTTTTGTGCGTGAAGATGATACGGGTGCGATCCTCTGTGTCCCCACAGCGTTCTGCTCCTATACAGGCGAGGCGCTGGACCAGAAGACACCTCTTCTGCGCTCTATGGAGGCTGTCCAGACACAGGCGCTCAGGCTCATCCGCCTGTTCGGAAATACTACCTCCAAAAAAGTGACCCCGTCAGTAGGCGTAGAGCAGGAATATTTTATTGTAGACAGAGAAAAGTACTTAAAAAGGAAAGACCTGATCTTTACAGGCAGGACTCTGTTCGGAGCCATGCCTCCCAAGGGGCAGGAGCTGGATGACCACTATTTTGGGGTGATCCGCCAGAGGATCGGCTCCTTTATGAAGGATGTGAATAAAGAACTGTGGAAACTGGGCGTATCAGCCAAAACCCAGCATAATGAGGTGGCCCCGGCACAGCATGAGCTGGCGCCTATCTATGCGCAGTGCAATGTGGCGGCAGACCATAACCAGATCATCATGGAGACACTCAAAAGGGTAGCGGAGAATCATGGGCTGCAGTGCCTTCTGCATGAGAAGCCCTTTGCCGGCGTAAATGGTTCAGGCAAGCATAATAACTGGTCTCTGACTACAGATGACGGTATAAATCTTCTGGAACCTGGAAAAACTCCTCATGAGAATATACAGTTCCTGATGGTGCTCACTTGTATGATGAGAGCTGTAGACCGCCATGCAGACCTTCTAAGAGAATCCGCAGCTGATGTGGGCAATGACCACAGGCTGGGGGCAAACGAGGCGCCTCCTGCCATCATTTCCATATTCCTGGGAGAACAGCTGGAAGACGTGCTCTCCCAGCTCATCAGCACTGGGATGGCCACCCACAGCCTTAAGAGGGAGACTCTCCACACAGGTGTCAAGACTCTCCCTGATTTTGCCAAAGATACATCTGACAGGAACAGGACGTCACCGTTTGCATTTACAGGAAATAAGTTCGAATTCCGTATGGTCGGGTCCAGGGATTCCGTTGCGGAGTGCAATGTGGTCCTGAATACTATAGTGGCAGAAGCATTCTCGGATGCCTGCGATATACTTGAAAAGGCTGATGATTTTGATCTGGCCGTGCATGACCTGATCAAACTCTATGCGAATGAGCATCAGCGCATTGTATTTAACGGGAATGGCTACTCTGAGGAGTGGGTGGAGGAAGCGGCCAGACGTGGTCTTCCGAATATTACATCCATGGTGGATGCCATACCGGCTCTTTTAAATGACAGTTCAGTTGATCTGTTCGGCAAATTCGGCGTATTTACAAGGGCCGAGCTGGAAAGCCGGGCGGAGATCCAGTATGAGAGCTATTCAAAAGCGCTCAATATCGAAGCGAGGGCAATGATCGATATAGCCAGCAAGCATATCATACCGGCTGTCATGCGTTTTGCCAGAAACCTGGCAGGCACTGCCAATGAGATCAGACAGGCCGGGGCGGATGCATCTGTCCCCCTTGGATATCTGGAGCAGACCACAAAGCTGCTTGCGCAGACAAAGGAAACCCTTGAAAAGCTGGAGACTGTCACAGACAGGGCAGCCATGATGGAGTCAGGCAGAGAGCAGGCAGTATATTATCACTCTGAAGTATTTACTGCCATGGAAGCGCTGCGCAGGCCCGTAGACCAGCTGGAGATGATAGTAGATAAAGAAGAATGGCCGATGCCGTCTTACGGCGATCTGCTGTTTGAGGTGTAGTGTAAGAACCTGCCCGGAGGGTGAGAATGATATATCAATATATGATAGAAGGGGGCCGGCTTTCGCCGGTCCCTGAAAACAATCTGGAGAAAACACAGATTTTATTGTGCTCTGTAAAGGAGATTGACCAGGCCGGAGGTTTTGCGAAAACATCCGGCAGCTTCCTCAGGGAGATGGCTGAGAATCCGGATATCAGATTTGAGAGCCATGCAGAATTTGATTTTATGTGTGTGCCCGCCTTTGAGGTGCGTACCAGCCATCCGTTTGAATACCCTGTCTATTTCATATTCGACGGTAAACAGATGATCATGATGGTTCAGGAGCCCGGCAAGGTAGACAGCCTCCTGCGGTCCCTGGAACACAAGGAGCAGGAGATATCGCCTGAATATATAGTCTTCTTGTTTCTGGAGAAGCTGATCCAGAGGGAGGAGGACAGGGTGGAGGTCCTGGAGCGGGAGCTGGATGAAAAGGAAGAATTTTCCCAGGGAGAGGTAGACAGTGAAGAATATATAAAACAGATCGTACATTTCAGAAAACGGCTGCTGCAGTTCAAGCATTTTTATGAACATCTCAGAAGGGTCATAGAAGGGATAGAAGAGAATGAAAATGTCCTGTACAGTGATATGATACTGAAGCGGTTTGCCATACTGGAAGAGCGGTCCAGGAGTATGATAGAGGATATCCAGGTACTCCGTGAAGAGGTCATCCAGTTAAAAGAGGGCTATCAGGCTCAGAGAGACCTGAAGATGAACAGGACCATGCAGTTTCTGACAGTAGTGACTACGATCTTTATGCCTCTTACGCTCCTGGCGGGCTGGTATGGGATGAATTTTAATATGCCTGAATATGACTCTCCCTTCGGGTACCCCATCCTCATTATTATCAGTATCCTGCTGATCACAGCAGGAATATTGATCTGCAAAAAGAAAAAATGGCTCTGAATACAGATCAGGCCATAAAAAGGGAGGATGCCAGGCAGTCGGCTGCCTGGCATTATTATGAAAAAGTTTATTCAAATATTAGTATATAAATACTAGGAAATTGTCATTTGCTTTGATAGTTACATTATATGTAATAGAAATGAAGAAAGAATGTTGTGTGGATGAAAGTTTTTTGAATATTAAATGAATAAATTATGAACACCGGGAGCTACATTGGAAATAATTTACAGAGATTTCCGGCAGATATCCATGAATTTATGAGATTTAAACAAATATTAAAAAAATATAAAATCCCGCTTTACAAACTGTGCAAAGCGTGTATAATTAGACCCAACAGAACGAGGGCGTTCCTGATGCATAAGCAGGAGCGTCCTCGTTTTACGTTGCAGAGATAATAAATACTGCAGCGTCTGGGCGTCAATGATAGCGCCAGTGTAACTATTCAGCAGGTTTTTGCATGTAACTGTGAAGGTACTGAACAGTTACGCGCCAGTCTAAAAAGGAGGAAATGTTATGAAAAAGCTGGAAATGATTATTCAGCCGGGCAAGCTGGAAGAGTTAAAAGCTATTCTGGATGAATGCCAGGCAAGCGGTGTCATGATTTCTAATATCATGGGATACGGCAACCAGAAGGGCTACAGGAGGCTTTACAGGGGAACAGAGTACAATGTCAACCTTCTGCCAAAGGTGAGGGTAGAGACAGTTGTAGATGATGATGTCTCAGAAAAGATAATTGACAGGGTCGTTAAGGAGATCAATACTGGAAATTATGGGGACGGCAAGATCTTCATTTACGAAGTCCAGGATGCTGTGCGTATCCGCACAGGTGAGCGCGGCAAAGATGCACTGTAAAAACAAATTGGTCAAGAAAGCTGATTATCAAAGAAGATAATTGTTACGGATGTCTGGTATCCGGCACGATTACCTTCTTTTTTTGATATATCCAGTAAAAGGAGGAAGAAAAAATGGCAGATATTTCTACGATGGATACCCTGTGGGTCCTTTTGGGAGCAGCACTTATATTTTTTATGCAGGCCGGATTTGCGATGGTTGAGACAGGTTTTACCAGAGCTAAAAATGCAGGCAATATTATAATGAAAAACCTGATGGATTTTGCCTGCGGCTCAGTAGTCTACTGGCTGCTGGGATTCGGGCTGATGTTTGGAAGCGGCAATGGATTTATTGGAATAATAGACCTGTTCTGTCAGGGGGATTACAGCAGCAATATCCCTTCCTGGGCAATGATAGCATTTAACACCATGTTCTGTGCGACAGCGGCAACGATCGTGTCAGGAGCCATGGCGGAGAGGACGAAGTTTTCTTCCTATCTGATCTACAGTGTTGTTATCAGCGCCGTCATCTATCCCATTGAAGGACACTGGATCTGGGGCGGCGGATGGCTGTCCACGCTTTCTATTGGAGGTTCTTCAGGATTTATCGATTACGCAGGTTCCACAGCAGTTCATATGGTGGGAGGCGTCTCAGCGTTTATAGGAGCCGCAATGCTTGGGCCGCGTATCGGTAAGTATGGCAGAGACGGGAAAGCTAAGGCGATCCCGGGACACAGCATCACACTTGGCGCTCTTGGAGTATTCATACTCTGGTTCGGATGGTTTGGGTTCAATCCCGCCTCCAGTTATGGCCTGTCTACAACTGAAAAAGCGCTGGAGGTTGGCAATGTATTTATGACCACTAATATTGCAGCGGCGGCAGCAACAGTCGTGACTATGATAGTGACCTGGATACGCTACAAAAAGCCGGATGTATCTATGACTCTGAATGGTTCCCTGGCAGGACTTGTGGCGATCACAGCGGGCTGCAGCGCGGTGGATCCGTGGGCGGCAGCAGTCATTGGAGCTTTGGCAGGCGCAATCGTAGTGTTTGCAGTGGAGTTTATTGACAAAGTGCTGAAAGTGGATGATCCGGTTGGAGCGGTGTCAGTCCACGGCGTGTGCGGGGCGTTCGGAACTCTGATGATCGGATTTTTTGCCAGGGAAGACGGGCTGTTTACCACAGGTGAATGGGGCAGGCTGGCTGTCCAGGCAGTGGGCGTTGTCTCTGTGATGGCCTGGACTGCCGTGACAATGGGCCTTGTATTCTTTATTATTAAAAAGACAAATGGCCTTCGCGTCACTGCAGAGGAAGAAATCGGAGGACTGGACCCGGTTGAGCATGGTCTGGAAACAGCATATGCAGGATTCCAGATGAAAAATGAACAGTAGCCTGCAGGGATAAATAAGGGCTGAAAACAGCATAATATAAAGGGTCCGGGAAACCGGCCCCTTTTTATTGTAATAAACCTGCTTGAAATCGAAAAGAAAGTCTGATATATTGTAGATGGAATGTGACTATTTACAGTACGAAAGAATAGTCCGGACAGAAGGATATGTTAGCTGGAGGCGGGTGAAAATAATAATGAGCGGTAAGATAGATGTCCTGGGGGTTAAGATTGACAATGTAACGGCACAAGAAGCTATGGAGGCTGCAAAGGAGTTCTTGAAAACAGATACCTTAAGCTCTGTGGGGACAATAAACGGCAGCGTGCTGCTGGAAGCCGGACAGGATGAAGAATACAGGCATAAGATTGAAAATCTCGATCTCTGCGTAGTGACAGACAGGGCAGTCCTGGATGCGGCAGGCATTACAGATGCAGAGCGGAGGCTGGAGATAGAGGATAACTGGTTTCTGATCTCGTTTCTGGAATATGTGGCAGAATCAGGGTACAGCGTGACTCTTCTGTGCGGGAAGAAGTCGGACAAGCCCACATTCGCAGGGTATATCAGTAAACATTATCCGGAGATGAAGCTGGCAGGGATATTTGCCGCGGAGGATGCTACCCAGGATGATGACAGTCTTGTAAATCTCATCAATGGAGCGGGGGCAGATGTGCTGGTGGCAGCCATGCGCCGTCCGGAGCAGGAAGAATTCCTCTATGCAAACAGGCAGAAATTAAATGCGAAGCTCTGGCTTGGTATAGGGGACGGAATTAAGGGGAAAAATAAATCAGACGGAAAGTCTAATTTTTTTGAAAAGCTGATAGAAAAGACTTTATTTAAGCGAAAGGTTTTAAAATATCAAAACGAAAAAGGAGATAAATAATATGGAATTCCATAAGCCCAGGGCGGCAAAGCTGGATTATCTTCTGATGGCAGTCGGAACTGCGCTGATGGCTGTTTCCATTAATTCCATCTATGATCCCATCAGCATGGTGACCGGAGGCTTCACAGGCGCCGCGATCATTATAAAAGAGCTGACAGCTGGTTTTATTCCGGGAGGTATCCCGCTGTGGCTGACGAACATTGTACTGAACGTCCCGGTATTCATATTATGTCTGAAAATCAAGGGTGTCCGCTTTTTAAAGCGGACATTATTTGCCACTGTGGCTCTTTCCTTCTGGCTGTGGATACTGCCGGTCATCCCTCTGGGCATTGATGACTTTGTGCTGGCGTCCCTCTTCGGCGGCGCCATCGGAGGAATCGGGATCGGCATGGTGCTCATGGGCAGGGCGACCACAGGAGGAACTGACCTGGTAGCGGCCCTGATCCAGCATTTTATGAAGCAGTATTCTATTGTAAAGATCATGCAGGTGGTGGACGGGCTTATTGTGATCCTGGGTGCATATGTCTTCGGCATTACTAGGGCTATGTATGCCATCATCGCTATTTTTGTGACCTCCTGGATATCAGATTATCTGCTGGAGGGCGTAAACTTTGCAAAGGTGGCATTTATCATTACTGAGAAGAGAGATGAAGTGGCGGCAGAGATCCTGAAGACTACGGAGAGAGGCATTACCAGCATGGATGCACGGGGAATGTATTCAGGAAATCATAAAAACCTGCTGTTCTGCGTGGTTTCCAAGAAAGAGATCGTGGATCTGAAGGAGGCGGTTGCCGGTGCGGACCCCAGTGCCTTTGTTGTAGTGAGCGATGCCAGGGAGGTCCTGGGAGAAGGCTTTCAGGAATGCAAAATACCTTAAATGTATAAAAGTGTTCATTTTTACTTTCTTTTTTGGTGATTTTATATTACAATATACCATAGGTTATTTTTGGGGTGGTATAGATTATACGGTAGAAGGAGAGGACAAGCATGATATCAAATCAGATATTACAATCTACAATTGACGGTCTAAAAGAAATCACCAGGATAGATTTATGTATTATTGACCTGGAGGGCAACGTGTTGGCGGCTACATTCCCGGAGGCGGACGGATACAGCGACGCTGTTCTGGCTTTTGTGGATTCGCCTGCGGACAGTCAGGTTGTACAGGGACAGCAGTTTTTTAAGATTTTCGATGAGCACCAGCTGGAGTACATACTGCTGGCAAAGGGCAGCAGTGACGATGTCTATATGGTAGGGAAGATGGCGGCATTTCAGATACAGAGCCTTCTTACCGCATATAAGGAACGGTTTGATAAGGATAATTTCATTAAGAACCTTCTGCTTGACAACCTTCTGCTTGTGGACATCTATAACAGGGCCAAGAAGCTGCATATTACCACAGAGGTCCGCAGGGTAGTGTTCATCCTGGAGACAGACCATGAGAAGGACAGCTCGTCCCTGGAAAGCATAAGAGCTCTTTTTGGAGCTAAATCAGGGGATTTTATTACTGCGGTGGATGAGAAGAGCATCATCGTAGTCAAGGAGCTGGCTTCAGCTGAAGGCTATGAGGAGATGGACAAGACAGCCCGGACGATCCTGGAAGCTCTGGGAGCTGCCAGAAAAGAAAATGTCCATATTGCGTATGGCACTATCGTTGATGAGATAAAGGAAGTTTCACGTTCCTATAAGGAGGCCAGGATGGCTCTCGATGTAGGAAAGATATTCTTCAGTGAGAGGAATGTGATCGCATACAGCTCCCTGGGGATCGGCAGGCTTATATACCAGCTTCCAATACCGCTGTGCAAGATGTTTATCCGCGAGATATTTGACGGCAAATCACCTGATGATTTTGATGAGGAGACACTTACCACTATCAACAAATTCTTTGAGAACAGCCTGAACGTATCGGAGACTTCACGCCAGCTTTATATCCACAGGAACACTCTGGTGTACCGTCTGGACAAGCTGCAGAAGAGCACAGGCCTGGATCTGAGGATCTTTGAGGACGCCATCACATTTAAGATAGCGCTGATGGTAGTGAAGTATATGAAATATATGGAAACACTTGACTATTAGGAGGATGATGTGAGATAAGGGGCTTAATGAGGAGGAGCATATGATAGATCTGGAAAACGTCAGCAAATCCTATTCGAAGGGGCAGCCTGCGGTGAAGCATGTGAATCTTCATATCGGCAGGGGAGAATTTGTATTTGTTGTGGGCAACAGCGGTTCGGGGAAATCAACTCTGATCAAGCTGCTGCTAAAGGAACTGGATCCGACAGAAGGGATAATCCGTATAAACGGAAAAGATATAGGAACATTAAAGCACCGGCAGATCCCCAAATACAGAAGGGAACTGGGAGTGGTGTTTCAGGACTTCCGTCTTCTGAAGGACAGGAGTGTATATGAGAATGTGGCATTTGCACAGAGAGTGACGGAGGTGCCCAACAGGATCATTAAGGAGAGGGTGCCGGAGGTACTGTCCATGGTAGGGCTGGCAGAAAAGTACAAGGCATATCCTCATGAGCTCTCGGGAGGAGAGCAGCAGAGGGTGGCAATAGCCAGGGCACTGGTCAACAGGCCGGCGCTTCTGCTGGCAGATGAGCCTACCGGAAATCTGGACCCTAAGACTTCTTTTGAGATTATAGGTCTTTTGGATAAAATAAATACATATGGTACGACTGTTCTTGTGGTCACCCACAATAAAGATATCGTCAATGCAATGAAGAAGCGTGTGATCGCTATCCGGCAGGGCATCATTGTGAGCGATATGCAGGAAGGGGAGTATCTGTATGAGGATTAGCGGCGTAAGTTATATTGTGAAGCAGGGCTTCAAAAACATAGCGCACAATAAATGGTTTTCTCTGGCATCAGTAGCCACGATCACGGCATGTATCTTTTTATTTGGGATATTTTATTCCATCGTGGCAAACTTTGGACATATTGTCAAGTCGGCGGAAGAGGGAGTCGCCGTCACAGTCTTCTTTGAGGAAGGGACCACACAGGAGGCTATGGACAATGCAGGAAAACTGATAGAAGCCAGGCCGGAGGTCGCCAGGATCGAGTTTATTTCAGCAGAGCAGGCCTGGGAAGATTTTAAAGAGCAGTATTTTAAGGATTCAGCAAATCTGGCGGAGGGGTTCGAGGCGGACAATCCTCTGGCACACTCAGCCAATTATGAAGTTTATTTAAAGGATGTGGAAGACCAGTCACAGCTGGTGGAATATATCAAAGGCCTGGACGGGGTCAGAAAAGTGAATCAGTCAGAGGCAGCGGCCACAACTCTGTCCACATTCAATCTTTTGATAGGTTATGTATCGGCTGCGATCATAGTAGTGCTTCTGCTTGTATCAGTCTTCCTGATCAGCAACACGATCGCGGTCGGCATAGAAGTGAGGAAAGAAGAAATCGGAATCATGAAGCTCATCGGCGCAAAGGATGCGGTGGTGAGGGCTCCGTTTCTGATAGAGGGGATGCTCATAGGCCTGGCAGGCTCTGTGATACCTCTGGTGATCCTTTACTTCGGTTACCGGGAGGTGATCAGTTATGTGCTGTCACGGTTCAGGCCGCTGCAGGATTTTCTGAAATTTCTTCCGGCAGAACAGGTATTTCTCACGCTGGTTCCCGTATCCCTGGCCCTCGGGCTTGGTATCGGGCTGTTGGGGAGCTATATCACTGTGAGAAAGCATTTAAAGGTATAGAGTGAAAGGTAATAAGGGTGATTACATGAAAAAAGGAAGCAGGATATTGAAAACACTTGGAGTAATTCTTTCTTGTACAATGGTCTTCAATCTGACCATGCCTGTCTGCGCTGAAGGAAGCGGACAGGACAATAATACGGAGCTGGCAGCGCCCTCACAGAGCAGGGAAGAGGCGGAAGCTGCCAAAGACGAGCTGCAGCAGAATCTGGATGAAGTCAATGGCAGGATCTACGATCTGGAAACGGCAAAGGGAAGCTTAGAACAGAACGTGGCTGAGCTTGACGGGAAACTCAATGAAATATCAGAGAGGCTTCAGACTCTTTCTGATGATCTAAGTACAAAGGAAACACAGATAGAAGAGACGCAGAAGCTTCTGGAAGAGGCAAAGGCGGCAGAAAAAGAACAATATGAGGCCATGAAGAAGCGAATCCAGTTTATGTATGAAAATGGAAATGTGGCATATGTGGAACTTCTGTTAAATGCCCAGTCAATGGCAGACCTTCTGAACAGGGCTGATTATATAACAAGCATATCAGACTATGACAGGGAGATGCTGGAGAAGTACCAGGAGACAAAAGAGCTTGTGGCACAGAAGGAGGAGGAACTCCAGAAGGCATATGAGGAGAGTCAGGGCCTTCACAGCGAGGTTTCTGCTCAGCAGTCTGAGGTTGAAAATGTACTTGCGTCCAAGCAGGGTGAGATCAGCCAGTATAATGATGAGATAGCACAGTCACAGAGTCTGGCCCAGGAATATGCGGATGAGGTGGAAGCGCAGAACAGCGTCCTTGCTGAGATCGTATCTTATGAGGCGCAGATGAGGGCCATAGAGGAAGCAAATGCGGCAGCGGCAGCTCAGGCCCAGGCGGAAGCTGAGGCAGCTGCAGAGGCGGCGAGACAGCAGGCTGAACAGGCTCAGGCGGAGGCCCAGGCCCAGTCAGAGGCAGCAGCTCAGGCAGAGGCCGAGGCAGCGGCAAAACAGGCGGAAGCAGAAGCGGCAGCCCAGGCGGCCCAGCAGCAGCAGGAGTCAGAGGCTCAGGCGGCAGCCCAGGCAGAAGCGGAAAGGCTGCAGGCAGAAGCAGAAGCGGCGAGACAGCAGGCTGAGCAGCAGAAGCAGGAAGCCGAGCAACAGCAGCAGCAGGCAGATCAGCAGCAGCAGGAGGCCGAACAACAGCAACAGCAGCAGGCATCTGGCGGAGCTGGGAACACAAATACCAGCAGCGGCTTTATATGGCCGGCGCCCAGCAGTTATGTGATCACAAGTGAGTATGGAGAGAGAGAATCTCCTATAGAGGGAGCTTCCACCTACCACCAGGGCCTTGATATAGGTGCGTCCTATGGTTCTAATATCCTGGCGGCTGCATCAGGCACAGTCATGACTGCCACCTACAGTACATCTGCAGGCAATTATATCATAATTTATCATGGAAACGGGTTGTCAACTGTTTATATGCATGCTTCCGCACTATTTGTCTCACCGGGGCAGACTGTGAATCAGGGAGATGTGATAGCGGCAGTCGGATCGACGGGATATTCCACAGGCCCGCATCTCCACTTCGGAGTTACAGTAAACGGGTCATATGTAAACCCACATGATTACGTAGGATAAACGGGGCCGGGCCCGTGGGGCCTCTATAAAGATGGAATAAAAAGGTTTTGGGGATGATAAAATTATATCGGAGCCAAAACCTTTCTTCTATAGACAGAGCGGCGAATAATCAGTGGTATAAAAGGAGCAGAATATGGCAGATAATGAAAACAGGAATCAAAATGACAATGAACGCTTTACAAGAGGGTTTGTGAGCGGGATACTGGTAATGCTGCTCTGTGTCAGCATCGTATATTTTGTGAAGAGTACGATCGAGGCCAGGAGCAGCGCTGCCAGGGGGACAGAGGCATCTGCAGCAGTGGGGGAGACCCAGGCTGCTGAGGATCCGTATACACTTTCTCTGGATGATGACAGGATCCTGGATAAGATACATGAGATTGAAGGGATAGTAAATGAGGCATTTATTAATGAGATAGACAGCAGCCAGGTGGAGACTTATGTGTATAAAGGGCTGGTTGCCGGACTGGCAGACCCGTATGCTGGTTTCTATACGGCGGAAGAGCTGGAGAAGGTCAACGAGTCCACATCAGGAGAGTACTATGGCGTAGGCGCCACCCTTTCCCAGAACAAGTCAACAGGCGTGATAACGGTGGTAAAATGTTATGAGGGGACTCCGTCTGCTGAGGCAGGTATGCTGCCGGGGGACATTCTGTATTCTGTGGATGACACACCTGTTACCGGAGTGGACCTCACAGAAGTGGTTTCTATGATTAAAACAGGTAAGGATGATGTCAGCCATATACAGGTCATGCGTGATGGGGAGACTGAGCCTGTCAAGCTTGATGTGCCCCGGATGGATATAGAAGTTCCCACAGTTACTCACGAGATGCTGGAGAATAAGATCGGATACATTGCAGTCAGCAGTTTCGATACCATCACGGAGGGCCAGTTTACTGAGGCGCTTACAGATCTGGAGAGTCAGGGAATGGAAAAGCTTGTGATAGATTTGAGGAACAACCTGGGCGGAGTTCTTCAGACATGTACCGCAATGCTGGATCAGCTTCTTCCGGAAGGGCTGATCGTCTATACAGAGGATAAAGCAGGGAACAGGGAAGAATACAGATCGGATGCAGAGCACCAGTTTAATAAGCCCATGGCTGTATTAGTGAACGGTTCCAGCGCAAGCGCATCGGAGATATTTGCCGGAGCTATAAAGGATTACGGAACGGGTACCATAGTGGGTACACAGACATATGGAAAAGGGATCGTACAGAGGATATTCAAGCTGGAGGATGGTACGGCTCTCAAACTGACAATTGCCCACTACTACACTCCAAAAGGAAATGATATCCATGAAATAGGTGTTACTCCGGATGTGGTGATAGATCTGAATGAAGAACTCAAGAAAAAGGTAACAGTCACACATGAGGAAGACAACCAGCTTCAGAAAGCAATTGAAATATTAAATTCTACTATTCAGTAGGGCTGTGCATTTACTGAATAGTTACTATTAAACGAAAAATAGAGAGGGCAGGATATGCAGGAGAAAATAATTTTTCGCGAGATGCTGAGCGAGATCAAAGAGCTGGCGGATGAAAAGCAGGGAAGGCTTACAGTAGAAGAGATTAAAGATTTTTTCAAAAATGCGCATCTGGACGATAATCAGATGGAACTTATTTACCAGTATCTGCTGGGGCAGAAGATCCGGGTGGATGGATATACAATGCCGGGATCTGCAGCAGCGGAGGATGAGGCAGAGAGGGTACAAAAGGAAGAAGGGAAACCGGAACTGGATGAAGCTGTTGATCCGGAAACAGAAGACGTACTGGAAGATGACTATGTAAGGATGTATCTGGAGGATATAAAAAGTGTTAAACCTGCTGATGGCGATGAGGAAGAGAAGCTTTACGGGGAAGCTGCTGCCGGGGATACCCTGGCAAAGGGAAGGCTTATCGAACTGAATCTGCAGACTGTCTATGACATTTCTAAAGAATACCGCCACGGTGTGCTTCCTCAGAGTGACCTGATACAGGAGGGAAATATTGCCCTGATGCTGGCGCTGGACGGTCTGGAAACACTTGGAAGCCTTTCAGAATACAGGGAATATGTGAGGCGGTCAGTGGCAGATGCAATGGAATCAGCCCTGGAAGAACAGGCAAATGCCAGAGACATGGATGAAGAGATTGCCCAGAGGGTAAATTTCTTAAGCGAGGCGATTGAAAATCTTACACTTGACCTGGAACACAAGGTGAGTATTGAGGAATTATCTGTTTATCTGGAAATGCCCATCGAGGAGATAGAGGATATCCTGAGAATGGCAGGGGACGAGATTGAGATAGAAGACAGTGCAGATGCACATCATCATGAGCATGAGGGAGACTGCTGCGGCCATGCTCATGGAGACAGCGGTGCCCTTGGGACTGAATGAGTTAAGAAACTGAATAAAGGGCGGAACAAAAGTATGTTTTGTACAGTTTCGTATAAAAAACAAGGATTTCCCGGCGGCTCATGCCTCATGGGAAATCCTTATCAGATTATGAAAAATGTTTAACCCTCAGAAGCTTCTTCTGTCTCTTCCGGGTCAG
Source organism: Murimonas intestini (assembly GCA_003148945.1). Classification (GTDB taxonomy): domain Bacteria; phylum Bacillota; class Clostridia; order Lachnospirales; family Lachnospiraceae; genus Murimonas; species Murimonas intestini. The sequence continues at coordinate 42,002 of QGGY01000014.1, forward strand.
TTTTCTTTTCGGGCAGATACAGATGAACTTTATCTATCCTGTTTTTTTCTACAGAATCAACCACAAGGCGGATCCCGTCATCCGACATTACATACTCGCCTGCCTTTGGAAGGTGGTCCAGGCGTTCGATAATATATCCGCCCACAGAATCATAATCCTCAGAAAACAGATCCAGATCCAGGGCATCGTTTAAGTCGTCCAGCTTCAGAGAGCCTTCGACTACAATTTCATGGTCATTCACATGGCGGATCAGGTCCTCTTCATCTTTGTCATACTCATCCCTGATTTCTCCTACGATCTCCTCAAGAAGATCTTCCAGGGTGATCAGTCCCACAGTTGCGCCATATTCGTCAAGGACGATCGTGAAATTAATAGAATCCTGCCTCATCTCTACCATCAGCTCAGATGTCTTTTTATATTCATAAGTGAAGTACGGCTCCCTCAATATATCACGTATGTGGAAGTCCTGGGGTGAATCATAAAAAAGAAGATCTTTGATATTGATTACTCCGATTACATTGTCAGGGCTGTCTTCATATACCGGAAGCCTTGTAAATTTCTCCTCTTTGAAGACCTGTATGATCTCATCATAAGTGCCGTTTATGTCGATTGAAACCATCTCTACACGGGGAACCATAATATCCTTTGCCTGTGAATCCCCGAAATCAAACACATTATAAATCATCTGGCGTTCATCGCTCTCGATGACTCCGTCCTCATGGCTGACATCTACGATCGTGCGCAGCTCATGCTCTGTCATGGAATTCATTTTAGCTGACGGATCTACATGCAGCACTTTCAGGAACAGGTTTGCCAGGACATTTACCAGAAATATGACTGGTGTCAGGATCCTCATGAGGAACCATATAACACCGGCATATGTCAAAGCTATCTTATCTGCATAAATCGTTGCAAGGTTTTTAGGTGATATTTCTCCGAAAATCAATATTAAAAGTGTCAGGATACCGGTGGCTATACCTACGCCGGCGTTGCCCCACAATTTCATGGAAAGGGTGGTGGCAAGGGAGGAAGCGCTCAGATTGACAATATTGTTTCCCACCAGAATAGTACTGAGCATCTTGGGGGAATCGCCAATCACTTTCAGAAGCGTGGAAGCTTTCTTACTACCCTCATCGGCAAGGCTCATTATTTTTATTTTGTTTACCGTGGTCATAGAAGTTTCCGCTGATGAAAAAAAAGCTGATAAAACCAGCAGGATAACTAGTACGACCAACTGTATGGCATCACTGGAATCCAAAACATCATCTCCTTTTTATTTAAACGTTTATCCTATGAGACAGGGGCTTGCGGCTCCTGTCTCATTTCATTAGGTTATATATGGGAATATACAATATTTTAAGATTAATTGCAAGGATTCAAAAATAATGCAAAGAATTGTTAATAATTTCGTAATAAATGCTTGTCATTTCGTGTAGAAATATGATACAATTATCAGGAACATTACACTTGCGGCCGGTTTTGTGCCGGAGCAGGAATCAAAGGCGGGACGCCTGTAATAGAATGGAGAGCCCAAAAGGCGAGGAGGAGAAAATGAACAGGGAAAAAGCAGCAGGGAAAAGGGCAGCAAAAGTTGCGCTGGCATATGTGCTGACATTATTTATGATTTTGTCAGTAATGCCGGCACCGGTGGTGAGGGCATCGGGCGCTGTCGTGTATCTGGACGGGGAGAATGGTTCAGATGAGAATTCAGGAGCGGATGCAGATCATGCGGTAGCTTCGTTCTATCAGGCTGAGGGACTGCTTGGCGGCAGCGGAACGATTATCGTGACAGGGACGCTGACTGTATCAGGCGAGAGTGACTGGTATTCGGAGTCAGATGTGGTGCTGAAGGCATCAGATGATCTGGACGGTCCGGTGATCAGGATAAAGGAAGGCGGTTCTCTGGCAATCGGCGGAGTGACTGTCAGCGGCGGAGACGTTCTGATTAAAAATTCCGGGAGCCTGAATCTGGATGGAGTTGTTTTGAGAATCTGGGGTGAAAAGGTCAAGGCTCCGGAAGGTATCATTACAACTGACACCGGGGTGACAATGAAATATGGCGAAGCGCTGGAAGGCGGCAGTGAATCCGGAGATGAGTGGACTGAAGGATCCACAGAGAGCTGGACAGAACCCCAGGAAGAGACCGGAAACGGCCAGGATGAGAGCTGGACAGAGGCACCGGAAGAGACCGGAAACAGCCAGGATGAGGGCTGGACAGAGGCGCCGGAAGAGACCGGAAACAGTCAGGATGAGGGCTGGACAGAGGCGCCGGAAGAGTCTGAGAGCAGCCAGGATGAAGGCTGGACAGAAGCGGCAGAGGAGACCGGTGATGGCCAGAGTGAGGACTTGACCGGGACAACGGAAGAGACTGGAAACGGCCAGAGCGAGGACATGACAGAGGCACCGCAGGAGACCGGAAGCACTCAGAGTGAAGGCTTAACAGAGGCGCCGGAAGAGAGCGGGAGCAGCCAGGAGCAGGATGGAACAGAAGCGGCAGAGAAACCTGCGGACGATCAAAGCAGCTCATCTGAGAAAGCCACAGAAAGCCAGAGTGAGTCAGAGCAGGAATCAGAAAAAGCCACAGAAGGCCAGAATGAGGGCTGGACGGAAGTGACAGAGGGATCAGGCGAAGACCAGAGCGAAAAAGAGACAGAGACACAGAGTGAAAGCCAGGCAAAAGATCCTGTGACAGCATTCATGGACAGCGCATATGCACTGCAGGTATCATCAAGGGATGATGTAATGCAGGTCCTGGAAGTTTCCAAAATGTTTGATGCATTGACGGAGGAAGAACTTTCCCAGGTCAGTCAGGGGGCAATAGAGGCGCTGTGGACTGCACAGAGTATATCCAGTGAATTAAATAAAACGGAAGCGGGCGTGTCAGTAGTGGGCGATTTCCCATGGTTTGTACAGTTCCGTGTAGTACTCAGAGATAAGTCGGAGACAGCGTCCAGTGAAGAGGGAATGGATATTATAGCTCCTTATGAGCTCTGCCTCTGGAATCTTTATGATGATATACCGTATTATCTGCCGGAAGGGGAACAGGTGACTGTAATGATTCCGGCTCCGGTTGGGGAGAATGCCCAGGAACCTGTAATTTTCCACTATAAAGCAGATGGAAGCTATGAGAAGATTATTCCAAGGCAGGAAAATGGAATGCTGGTTTTTGAGACAAGTTCATTCAGCCCGTTCAGCATAGCGGGAAGTACTGTCATTTCTGGTATTGGGATCAATGGACAGACAGCAGATTCACCTGGAAAAGGCTCTAAGGATGAGACTGAGAAAAAAGATAATACACCAGGAGGCAGCAGTACAGGGGGAACGAGTAAGCCCGGAAACGCCACACCGGGAGGAAACAGCACGGGAACCGGAAGTACAGGAGGAAGCAGTACAGGAAGCGGGAGCACAGGGGGAAACAGTACAGGAGGTACAGGAACCCAGACAAGCAGTACCACGCCTCAGACCAGTGCACCATCCGGTACAGGGAGCAGCGGACAGGGACAGGCAAGTTCTGGTTCAGGATATGCCCAGAGCAGCACAAGCGCTCCTAAGACAGCCGATGAGACAGATATCTTTTTGTATGTCATGCTGGGAGCAGGAGCTTTGCTGTTAATGGCAGGTGCACTTTTTGCCGGCAGGAGAAGGCTGGAAGATTTATAGGCTGATATTCAGCAGGTGTGTGATTTACTGACCAATACGAATGCAAGGCATTCTTGAAATTAAAGTTAAAGGGAAGGTTATTCTGTAAACGCAGAGTATCCTTCCCTTTTTTGATTTCAGTTTATATGGACCAGGAGGAATAATACACTTTCATCACACATATATTGTGATTAAGAGGAGGGGCGGTATGGAAAATAGTATTTGGAAGAAATCGAAAGTAATGGTGGTCCTGAAATCTTTAATGATTTCTTATGTGGTGACAGGCATTCTGCTTCTGATCCTGGCGGCATTGCTTTTTAAGCTGGAACTAGATGAAGGAAAGGTGACAATTGGAATCATTGCAGTCTATATTATTTCCAGCTTTCTGGGAGGATGGATCGCAGGAAAAGGCGTAGAGAGCAGGAAATTTATGTGGGGGCTTATTGTTGGCTGCGCGTATTTTGTGATGCTTACCATAATCTCACTGCTGGCAAACCAGTCACTTCAGGCAGAACCCTGGCAGCTGATCACTACTTTCCTGATGTGTATGGGCGGAGGCATGCTCGGGGGCATGCTGGCCTGAAAGCAGCAGCCATGATGTTACTGGTCACGGAGTGAACAGCAACACCGTACTTACAAATCCTGGAAATCCAGTGCTATAAATGCTGGATTTCCGGGATAATATGTGTTATAGTATTAATGTCTTAATGAATTCGGTCATTTCTGACAACAATCCCTGTGAAAGTTATTTATAAAGCAGAAAGAGAATATTTAGTTCAAATGGATTGAAAAGAGTATAAATGTATTTATAAAATTTTGGTTATCATAACGAAAGGAGTTTTTATGGAATCAATGCGCGAAAAATATGAGTCGCTGTCAGCAGCGGCTCTAAAAGAACTTGCAAAAGCAAGAGGTCTGAGACATATTTCCGGGCTGCGTAAAAGTGAAGTGATCGAGCGCATGCTGGAAGCAGATACAAAAGAAAATGGCAGCGATGGAAGCGTAAGCCAGCCGGAAGAAAAGAAAGAAAACAGAGAAGTAAGAGCAAATAAAGGTAACAGCGGCAATAATAGTAATAACAGCAGCAATAACGGCGGAAGTAATAATACAAGCAATAACAGCGGCAACAGCGGCGGAAGTAATAATTATACAAGCAATAACAGCGGCAACAGCGGCGGAAGTAATAATTATACAAGCAATAACAGCAGCAACAGCGGCGGAAACAATAATTATACAAGCAATAACAGCGGAAGTAATAATAACAGCAATACTAACAGCAGCTATAACAATAATAACGGCAGCAGCAGTAATAACAACAGCAGCAATAACAGCAGTAGCAACAGCTATAGTAATAATAACAACAATAACAACAGCAGCGCCGCGCCGTCAAGTGAACTGTCACAGCTGGACAGCGGGCAGCAGGCATCCGGGATTCTGGAGGTGCTGCCGGACGGATATGGATTTATCAGGTGTGAGAATTATCTTCCTGGTGAAAATGACGTGTATGTGTCTCCTTCACAGATACGCCGCTTTAACCTGAAGACTGGTGATATTATTGCAGGGAATACCAGGGTAAAGACTCAGCAGGAGAAATTCAGCGCCCTTCTCTATCTGAAGACGATCAATGGCCTTCACCCGGCAGAGGCGGCAAAGAGGCTGAATTTTGAGGACATGACCCCTATTTTTCCAAATGAGCGGCTGAGGATGGAAAGGGGACCCAAGGAAGTATCTATGAGGATCATGGATATGATATCCCCTATCGGAAAAGGACAGAGGGGTATGATAGTCTCCCCGCCAAAGGCAGGTAAGACAACCCTGCTGAAGGATGTGGCCAAGTCAATTCTCAGGAACAGCCCGCAGATGCATCTGATCATTCTTCTGATCGACGAGCGCCCGGAGGAGGTTACAGATATCAGGGAAGCTATCTGCGGACCGAATGTGGAAGTCATATACTCTACCTTTGACGAGCTGCCGGAACATCACAAGAGAGTTTCGGAGATGGTTATAGAAAGGGCAAAGCGGCTTGTAGAGCACCGAAAAGACGTGACGATCCTTCTGGACAGTATCACAAGGCTGGCAAGGGCATATAACCTGACTGTTCCGCCCAGCGGACGTACACTTTCAGGCGGACTTGATCCTGCAGCCCTCCATATGCCAAAGAGGTTCTTCGGTGCCGCCAGGAATATGAGGGAGGGCGGCAGCCTTACCATACTTGCCACAGCGCTTGTGGATACGGGCAGTAAGATGGATGATGTGGTCTATGAAGAATTTAAGGGCACAGGTAATATGGAGCTTGTTCTGGACAGGAAGCTTTCCGAGAAAAGAGTATTTCCTGCTATCGATATCCCCAAATCAGGTACAAGGCGTGACGATCTGCTTCTGGATGCAGATGAGCAGGAGGCAGCTTATATCATGAGGAAGGCCTTAAATGGAATGAAGTCTGACGAGGCAGTGGAAAATATCTTAAATCTTTTTGTCAGGACCAGAAATAATAAAGAATTTACATCCACAGTCAGAAGACAAAAATATGTTTAATGGGGCAGCTAAAGAACTTGCATTTCCAGACAAAATATGATATAATTCAAGAGCTGTTTTAGAGACATAAGCATCCAACGTTACAGACAACAAAGGATGAATCGCAACTGCAGGGACTTGCAGGGGTAGCCCGGGATATCTTACTGTGGAAACATGAGGAGCAGTATTGGCCGGGAATCGGTTGCATCCCTTAGGATGAGAGGGTGCAATAAGCAGTTCACAAATAAAAAAGAAGAGGTGAATATCATGAAGGAAGGTTTACATCCAGAATACCATCAGGCAACAGTTACATGCAACTGCGGAAATACATTTGTAACAGGTTCTACAAAGAAAGAAATCCACGTAGAAATTTGTTCAAAATGTCATTCATTCTACACAGGACAGCAGAAATCTGCTGCAGCCCGCGGACGTATTGATAAATTCAACAAGAAATATGGTATTAGCGCAGACAAATAATGTAGCAATAAAGATAAGGTTGAGGTTGCAAAATCTCAACCTATTTTTAAATGTCGGAAAGAGTGATTTTATGAAGTCATCGAATATAGGCGGACAGGCAGTCATGGAAGGCATTATGATGAAAAACGGCGATAAATATGCCGTAGCTGTCAGAAAGCCGGATCAGGAAATAGAAGTTAAGGTTGAGGAATATAAAGGCATCATCAAAAATAAGAAAATAAAGTCACTGCCGGTTGTGCGCGGTGTGTTCAGTTTTATAGATTCTCTGGTGCTGGGAATGAAAACTCTCATGTATTCAGCTGATTTTTTCATGGAAGATGAAGAAATGGAGCCTGGCAGAGTGGAGAAGGCGCTGGACAAGGCAACAAAAGGCAAGGCAGACTCCGTTATAATGGGGGGAACAGTTGCATTTTCCGTTGTAATGGCAGTTGTGATATTCATGATGCTGCCATATTTCCTGGCGGGGGTCCTGCGCCATGTGATATCGTCAGAGACGCTGATCGCCCTGGCTGAGGGAGTTTTGAGGCTTGTCATCTTTGCCGGATATATCCTGCTTATTTCCAGGATGAAGGATATCCAGCGGGTCTTTATGTACCACGGTGCAGAGCATAAGTGTATCAACTGTATAGAGCATGGGCTTGAACTGAATACAGAAAATGTTATGGGAAGCTCCAAACAGCATAAGCGGTGCGGTACCAGCTTTCTGCTTTTTGTTATGATCGTGAGTGTTATCTTCTTTATTTTCATACGTGTGGACTCACCTGTGTGGCGGGTGGTGATCCGCCTTCTTCTCATACCAGTCATAGCAGGTGTCTCTTATGAGTTTATACGCCTTGCAGGCAGAAGTGAGAATAAGGTCGTAGAATTTTTGAGCAAGCCCGGTTTGTGGATGCAGAACATGACTACAAGAGAGCCGGATGAATCAATGGTTGAAGTGGCTATAGCATCTGTGGAAGCCGTATTTGACTGGAAGGCTTATCTGGCTGAGAATTTTAACTGGGAGTATCCCAGGGAAGATATGGTTTCGCAGGCTCCGGCAGATATGGCGGATCCAACAGGCCAGGCAGATCCGGCAGAGGCAGAAGGGAGCAGTCCGGCGGAGGCGGGGGCATGACATATCAGGAGGCTTTGAAGAAGGCTGAGGAGTATCTGGTATCCCGTGGAATCGATAATGCGCCTGTAGATGCCTGGTATCTTATGGAATACAGCTGTAAGTGCGACAGGTCCTGGTTCCTGATGAACAGGGAAAAGGAAATGCCAGGCCCTTTATATGCCAGATATCAGAGCATGCTTTCAGACAGGGCCAGGCATATTCCGCTGCAGCATCTGACTGGTGAGCAGGAGTTCATGGGGATCCCTTTTATGGTAAATGAGAATGTGCTGATTCCAAGACAGGATACGGAAATTCTTGTTGAGGAAGCTTTAAAAGTCATAAAGCCCGGCAGCCATGTGCTGGATATGTGTACCGGTTCAGGCTGTATCATCATCAGCCTGATGAAATATAAACAGGATATATTGGGAACTGCCGTGGATATCTCAAATGCCGCGCTGGATGTGGCAAAAGAAAATGCGGCCCGGCAGGGAGTATGTATTGATTTCATACAGGGAAACTTATTTCAGAATATAGATGGGAAATATGATGCGATCGTGTCAAATCCGCCGTATATACCTACGGACGAGATTTCAAAGCTCATGGAAGAGGTGAGATGCCATGAGCCTGCAGGCGCCCTTGACGGAAGAGAGGACGGGCTTTACTTCTACAGGCAGATCATCACAAAGAGCTGTGGTTTTCTGAAGGCTGGAGGATGGCTTCTTTTTGAAATCGGATATGACCAGGGACTCTCTGTCAGTGAAATGATGAAGAGTGCCGGATTTTCGGACGTCAGGGTAATAAAAGACCTGGCAGGACTAGACCGCGTGGTAAAAGGAAAGCTGCCCTGATAGCGGGCGGAATAATTTTTTGGATTTTATACAGGTGACAGGTATTAGGAGGAATAGAGATGTTTGACAGATTAGAAGATTTATTGATCCGCTTTGAAGAAATATTAAGCGAGTTAAATGAGCCTTCAGTAATAAATGACCAGGGCAGGTTTCAGAAGCTGATGAAAGAGCAGAGTGACCTGACTCCCATAGTGGAGGCATATAAAGAATATAAAGACTGCAGGCAGACGGTGGAAGACAGCCTCGCCCTTCTGGGGGAGGAATCTGACGAAGAGATGCGTGAGATGCTGAAGGAAGAGCTGAATGATGCAAAGAAGAGGATCGAGGAGCTGGAGCATGAGATGAAGATACTGCTCCTTCCCAAAGACCCAAATGATGAAAAGAACGTTATGGTGGAGATCCGTGCAGGCGCAGGCGGTGATGAGGCAGCTCTCTTTGCAGCAGAAATCTACAGGATGTATGTGCATTATGCAGAAGGACGCAGATGGAGGACAGAGATCATTTCCTTAAATGAAAATGGAATCGGAGGCTTCAAAGAAGTAGTATTTATGATAACTGGACAGGGAGCTTATTCCAGGCTGAAATATGAGAGCGGTGTGCACCGTGTGCAGCGTGTGCCTGAGACAGAGAGTGGCGGCCGCATCCATACTTCCACAGTGACAGTTGCCATCATGCCGGAGGCGGAAGAGGTGGATGTTGTGATCGATGATAAAGATATCAGGATTGATGTCATGCGTGCGTCAGGAAACGGCGGACAGTGTGTCAATACTACGGACTCAGCTGTGCGTCTGACACATTATCCCACAGGGATCGTAATTTACAGCCAGACAGAAAAATCACAGCTGCAGAATAAGGAAAAGGCCTTCCGGCTGCTCCGTTCCAAGCTGTATGAGATGGAACTGGAAAAACAGCAGGCTTCGGAGGCAGCAGCCCGCAGGAGCCAGATAGGGACAGGAGACCGCTCTGAGAAGATCAGGACTTACAATTTCCCCCAGGGACGTGTCACGGACCACAGGATCAAGCTGACTCTCCACAGGCTGGATAATATATTAAACGGTGATCTGGATGAAGTGATAGACAGTCTTATCGCAGCGGATCAGGCGGCCAAACTTGCCAATATGAATGAGAGTTAAGGAGTTATAACAGATCAGTTATAGTGAATTGATATATATGAGATAAAAAATGAGTGCCTGATATTGGCTTTTGTGCCAATATTGGGCACTTTTGTATATGAAAATATTGTAACATATGTTATAATCTAACCTGAAACTGTTAGGAATGATCTGAATTTCAGGAGGGCTTAGAATGGATATCTGGACATACAGCTTTAACCATACTAATACATTTACCAAATAAAGTTCAGGAGATTTCTATGAAAGAAATATATTATATGGGCGGTTCTCCCTGCAGCGGCAAAAGTACGGCTGCGAAGATTCTGGCAGAAAGATACGGGTTATACTATTTTAAAGTTGATGATTATTTAGAGAAGTATACAAATGACGGCGCTGCTGCCGGGATGGAAATTTGCAGCAGGCAGAGCAAAATGAGTCCGGAAGAGATCTGGATGAGAGAGCCGTCTTTGCAGTGCAGAGAAGAACTGCAGTTTTACGGGGAAATATTTGATTTTATTATGCAGGACCTGGAAGCAGTCAGTAAGGGCAGAGATATTATAACAGAAGGTGCAGCTTACCTGCCCTGCCTGATGAAAAAGCGGGATATTTCCGGGAACAGATACCTGGCGGTAGTACCGGCTAAAGATTTTCAGATAAGCCATTATGCCCAGAGAGAATGGGTGCCTTACGTTTTGGAGGGGTGCAGCGACGTCCAGAAAGCCTTTGATAATTGGATGGAAAGAGACTGCCTGTTTGCAGAAGAGGTAAAGAGGCAATGTATCCAAAATGGGTATCTTAGTTTTGTAAATGACGGACAGACTGAAATTGAAGGAGTAGTCCAAATGGTTTCCTGCCATTTTGGTCTGATGAAGTAATTGATGAAATAATTGATATTGGATCTTGTATAAGTGATGCTTAAAAATGGAGTCATTCAGTTTATATCTCGCAAGAGTTATAATAAAAATTTATTATGAAAGGTGGGTTGACGATACATGAAAAAAATAAAATTATCGTTTTGGAGGGGCAATGCTAAATAGCAGGATTTCTCCAGAAAAGGAGAAAATATATGTTAGAAATAGAAATCAGACCAGCAGAAGAAAAAGATTATAAAGAGACAGAAAACATTGCACGCCAGGCATTTTACAGGGATGACAGGATCGCTGAGATTGGTGTCGGCTGTACAGAGCCTTATATGCTTCACATGCTTCGAAAAGAAGTGGGGATAAAAGAGTTGGATTTTGTGGCTTATGTGGATGGAAAAGCGGTAGGACAGATTATCTACAGCCATTCTCATATTCGCCGGCCGGACGGCTCACTTGTGGATACTTTGAATTTCGGGCCACTGAGCGTACTGCCGGAATTCCAGAAAATGGGAGTGGGCAGCGCTTTAATGAGATATTCTATGAAGCGGGCAAAAGAGCTGGGATATGGAGCAATTTTATTCTTTGGCCACCCGGAGTACTATCCGCGTTTCGGGTTTGTGCAGGCCAGTAAGTATGGCATTGAGACTGAATGGCAGGCAGACACGCCGGCATTTATGGCTATTGAATTAAAAGAAGGATATTTAAAAGATGTCACAGGCATATATCTGGAAGCTCCGGTGTATGATGAAGAAATCACAAAGCTCCCGTCAATGGAGTACGAAAAGGAGTTTGCCGGACAGAACGGAGAACAGGGTGGGCACTGAACACGTAATCATGTCTTAAATGTTGTCTGAGAGCTGAATAAACAACAGGGGTCATTATCAGTTTGTAATGCTGATAATGGCCTTTTTTAATTACCAGGTAAATTCGCTGCGGCTGATTTTGCCGTCAGCAGCGAAAATTCTTGTTTTCCCAAACATTATTCATGAAATGAATTGAAAATCAAATGCTTATACCGTATAATTATGTGAAAGTTAGTAACTATTCAGCAGTTCTGTTTTAAATGGATTTCTGCATTCAGCTGTGAAGGGACTGGACAGTTACGAAAGTTAAAATAATGGGGGAAGTTATGAGTGTTAAAGAGAAGAAACATACCAGAAAGGCAATTGAGTATGCCGTCATTTTATTGCTTGTGAATATCGCAGCCATATTCTTTATCAGTATCAGGGAAAAAGACTATATAAATGAAAGTCTGGGGAACCATTCAGAAAGTATAAGCGAACAGTTCAATCTGGTCATGGAAGATTATAAGCGTTCTTTCAGGGTATTTTCCATGATGATGACAAAGGAACTGGAAAATACTCCAGACGAGATCTGGGATCATCTGAAAGGTATGGACGGTGATCTGGCTGAAATAGAGGGAGAGACATATGACGGCCTGTACATGTATTACAGGGACCGTTATCTTTACAGCTGGGACACACCTTATTCCCAGTATGAAAAGACAGGGTACAACGCCAAAGAGAGGCCGTGGTATAAAGACGCCGTGGCAGGCGGCGGAGAGATCGTATTTACTCCCCCGTATATGAGCTATGCAAATCATTATATCCTGACTACGATCTCCCAGCTGCAGCCGGATGGGGAAACTGTATTTGCATATGATATCAAGATGGGAGACATCCAGACACTGGTCACAAATCTGGATTACTATGATGATACACAGGTTATGATCTTTGACAACAGCGGCACTATAATAGGCAGCACGGACTCTGACTATCTTGGAGGAAATCTCTATATGTCGGAAGAAGAGGTGGAGGATGCGCTCTCAGAGCTGGAACAGCAGCTGGAGAGTGCAGATGAAAATGAAGTGGACGAGGCTGACAAGATCAGGGAAAGCATTGATTCCACAAAGGCCTTTTATGAATTCAGAAAGCAGTTTGGGGATGGGACTGCCAGGCTGGAGAAGGACTCAGGGAAGTCTGTTTTATTGAGCATTGGCAGCAGGCAGTATTATGGTTGCGCACTTGGGAGCGGCGGTTATAATTTCATGATCCTGGTGCCACGTCTGGGCATGCTGAAAGAGACCATGGACATATGGCTGATTCCTCTTCTTATTATAGAAATACTTCTGATCTACGTTCTGGGAAGTCTTGGCAGAGCGCGCAGGAATAGGGAGCTGAAGGAGGCTTATGTGGAACTTGGGCAGACTCAGCGCAGGCTGGAGATCGCACTCTCAGTTGCTCAGAAAGCTGCGGCGATTGATGACCTCACAGGAATGATGAATGACAAGTCCTTCAGAAAAGGTATGGGTGAGGCGCTTGATGCAATGGAGCCTGATGAATCTGCAATCTTTATCATGATCGATGGGGATCATTTTAAGCAGGTCAATGATAATTATGGTCACAGCGTGGGAGATGAAGTTATAAAATTGTGTGCTCAGATGATCATAGGACGTATCAGGACAGTCGATCTGGCTTCCAGGCTGCACGGCGATGAATTCGCACTGTTTATAGCAAATACGGGTGATTTCGCAGTCGCTGAGCACATTATGCAGGATATAAATAAATCTCTTGAAAAAGAGGCTGCCAGAAGGAACATGCCTTCGATCACTTTGTCAGCCGGAGCTGTGCGCGCAAGAAAGGGTGATAATTACTCAGCGCTCACAAAAGCGGCGGATGAGGCTTTATACAAGGCAAAAGAGACTCATAACGGCGGATTTTCGTATAACGAATAAAAACCCGGCGTGAAGGGAAATTTAAAGTACAGGCAAATTTTAACATGCACAACAGGACAGGAGCGTAATACATGATTTTATCAGGAAAAGAAATAGAGAAGAGAATTGGCAAAGACATATTTATTGAACCCTTTGACAAGAGCAGGATCAATCCAAACAGTTATAACCTGACATTATCCAATGAACTGCTGGTATATGAGGAGCATGAACTGGATATGAAGCGCCCCAATGCGGCGAAAAAGCTGGTGATACCGGAGGAAGGCCTGCTTTTGCAGCCAAATGTGCTGTATCTGGGCAGGACAAACGAGTATACAAAAACAGAGAGATTCGTGCCTATGCTGGAGGGCAGGTCTTCCATAGGAAGACTGGGCCTGTACATCCATGTGACGGCAGGCTTTGGAGACATTGGCTTTTCGGGATACTGGACTCTGGAGATACATTGTATACAGCCGGTGCGTATATATCCGGACGTTGAGATCTGCCAGATATATTACCATGATATTTTGGGAGAATATGAGTTATACACGAGCGGAAAGTACCAGAATAACAGCGGTATCCAGCCCAGTCTTCTGTATAAGGATTTCGAAAAATAGTTGTAACTGTTCAGTACCTTCACAGTTCCATGCAAAAATCCATTTAAAATCGCCTTCGGCGATGGGATTTTTGCACCCTTGAATCATTTTCTTACGGTCTGTGCAGTAAATGCACAGACCTGCTGAATAGTTACAAACAGTTACAAAAATAACCTCTTGACCTTCGCCTTAGGCGAAGGTCTATATTATTTTTAACAAGAATAAGGAGGAACAGTCATCCCATACAGGACGGCTGAAAAAAGAGAGATGTATTCAATAAAACAGGTTTCGGAAAAGCTGAATATCCAGGCAAATGCGGTCAGGTTTTATGAGGAGAAGGGCCTGATCAGCCCCGGGAGAGGTGAAAATAATTACAGGGAGTACAGCGTGGAGGATATAAGCAGGCTTGAGATGATAATCCTCTACAGAAAGATGGGATTCAGTATAGAGGCTATAGGGTCTGTTATGGCAGCCCACAGCGGGGATGAACTCCTGAATCAGTTTGTGGCCCAGTATAATATCCTGAACCAGCATATCCATACTATGACAAAGGTCAGGGAAACGCTGGGGGAAAGCATAGAATTAATGCTTAACAGCAGTGGTCCATGTGATGATATCCTGGAGAAAATGGAAAAGACGGCTGATATCATCACTGCATCAAATGAGTGGGAGGACAAGTGGAATTTTGACAACTGGGCATCCCACTATGATGCAGATATCAGAAGAGGCGGTCAGGGGCTGGATTTTTATGTCCATTATGATGAGGTGATCTGCTGTGCAGCCGGAGCAGCCAAAGGAAAAAGAATCGTGGAGATAGGAATAGGTACAGGCAACCTGGCAGCAGAGATCCTGAAAAGAGGGATCAGGCCTGAGGATTACACAGGTGTGGACCAGTCAGTGAATATGCTCAGGGAGGCGGGAAAGAAATGCCCGGGGATCCAACTGCGGATTGGGACCTTCCTGCAGCTGCCGTTGGGTGATAATGTGTGTGATACGGTTATTTCCTCATATGCATTCCATCACTGCAGCCATGACGAAAAGATCCTCGCAATTGCAGAGATGGACAGGATAGCCGAAGGCCATGGCAGGATCGTGATAGCTGACCTCATGTTCGCAGATGAGAATGCCAGAAAGGAATATGAGGAAAAGTGCTCAGAGAGAGCAAAGGATGTCCTGAATGATGAGTTTTTCGGCAATGCAGACGAGATAGAGGGGATGCTGAAGGCGCAGGGGTATGAGTGCCGGCATGAAAGAGTGGATGAACTGATCTGGGTCATATGGGCAGATAAAAGACAGAGCAGCTGTAATTACTGATAATCTGACAGAAACATGGAAACTTTTCTGCGCGCATCCTCAGATGTCATCAGCCCCGTACCGGTACTTGGCAGGGAGAAGTCAGAGGCACGCAGGAAAAGGATATCCGCTTTCTTATTTTTTCCAAGGCAGTTTTCAAATACAAGACTAAAATGAGCTGCATCTGTGTTGCTGATGACAATAAATTTTTTTGGCACGTTCAGATACTTCTCATATTCTTTGCGTGCATTCAGATAAACACCCTGTCCCCTCTCTTCAAAGGCATAGAAATTCGAGCAGGGATGCCCGTTATAATTGGGGACTATGAAACAGCACATATCAGCCCCGGCAGCCTTCATGTAGACTTTCCACATGTCGTCATCCTTATGAGGGCATGCCTGCCCGCGACGGAAACATTCATAATGGCAGCTGCCGCAGCCGTTAACTGTAAGGCCCGAGAACTCGATGATCTCCGGCTCAGATGTGCGGATAAGTTCCGCGGCGGCAAAGGCGGCTGTTCCATGTCCGTTTCCACCGGCTCTTCCGCTGAAATTGATGATACAGGTTTTCATGTGTAGACTCCTTTTATATATTCTGTCCATTACGGCTGATTCGCATCGGTTAACCTGCCAGGCAGTATGTCAACAGTTTTCTGCTCCGACGTTGGCTGTCCAAAGTTTCTACTCCAGCCCTGTTGCAAATAGTATATACCTTCGTGACATAAATGCAATAGGGCTGTCTATTTTTCAACCTATACATTATCTAAAACCAGTTTATCTAAAATTACACCGATGTCGCCATTGATACAGATAGACTTCTTTTGAATTTCTTCCGGAGCATAAGCCTCTCCATAATTCAGGCAGGCATACACTGCATTTTTCCATTCGTGCGTCATACGCCAAAAGCTGTACTTCACTATGGATGGGGTATTATATCCGACTGCTGCCTCCAGGAAGACTGTCTTCATGTCCTGGTGGCTGCTCAGAAAATTAAAATACCGGTCTGACGCCTGATGCCAGCCTGCATCCTCCACAAAGGTTCTGTCTGTACGAAGATTCATCATCATAGGTTTTCCGCACTTGGGGCAGTGAGGAATTAATTCAGAAGGAACCGTCATCTTTGGTGTCCTTCCTTCTGGCAAGATCAGTAAACCATCCCCATCCACTGCATAGCCTTGCGCTTCAATCATCCGGCAAATCAAATCCATATTTTCATAGGTTTCATGATGACAGGGCTCGCTGCATTGAAATAAGCCATAATCGCCCTGTGTGTAGAATAACCTGTGCTTATCAAAACCGGCTTTCTGAAAACAATGATCCACATTAGTAGTCAGCACAAAGTAGTCTCTGCCCTTTACCAATTTATAAAGATTATCATAAACAGGTTTAGGAGCCGTCATGTAACGATTGATGTATATGTATCGGCTCCAGTAGGCCCAATGTTCCTCCAGGGTCTTATATGGATAGAAACCGCCGGAATACATATCATGAAAATCATATTTTTCTGCGAAATCATGGAAGTATTTATCGAAGCGTTCACCTTTATAGGTAAAACCTGCGGAGACAGAAAGACCGGCACCTGCGCCGATAATGATGGCCTCCGCATTGTTTAATGCCTCCCGCAGCTTATCTAAAGTACTATATGGATAGAATCCCGGAGAGTATATGTCTGTAGATTTCATAGTCCCTGTCTTTATACACATTAAAAATCACCTCTGTTTCAGAATTATTTTCCTGGAGATATTTTTTTACTGTCCCAACGGCTATCCTGGCGGCAGTTTCATTTGGAAAATGGAATTCCCCTGTAGAAATGCAGCAGAAGGCAATACTGTCCAGCCTGTATGCGGCAGCAAGTTCCATGCAGGAACGGTAGCAGGAGGCCAGTGCTGCACAGTCTTCTGTGTCAGGCTCCCCGTGAATCACAGGCCCGACAGTGTGAAGCACATAGCGGGAGGGCAGATTATAAGCTTTTGTGATCCTGGCTGTTCCAACAGCTTCAGGGTGCCCCTGCGCCTCCATGATCCTGCGGCATTCCAGACGGAGCTGGACCCCGGCAGCGGAGTGGATGGCATTATCGATACAGCCGTGGCAGGGGATGAAGCAGCCCAGAAGGGCACTGTTTGCGGCATTTACAACAGCATCTGCCTGAAGCCTTGTGATATCTCCCTGCCAGAGATATATCCCCTCCTGGACAGGGGAGAGTTCCGCCAGTGTGACAGGTCTTTTAAGCTTCAGCTCACTGCCCAGATAGCTGTCCTGTACCTCTAAAAATTCTTCAGGGACCGGTCTGGGCGGACGTATATTCATCAGGGAGCGCAGCAGTTTCTTTTGTTCCGCCATAGAATCAGGGATTTCCAGATTGCTGTATTTTGTATCTTCATGGATCAGATATTGTATCATGTAAAGCAGCTGTTCCTGAGTATTCATATCTTTTACCTCCGTATTATATATATCATGAAGTGCAAAGGCTTATATTTGCGCCTTGTTTTTATCTGCTCTTAACCATATAATATTTGTAACTATTCAGTACCTTCACAGTTACATGCAAAAATCAATTTAAATTGCCTTCGGCGATGGGATTTTTGCACCCTTGAATCATTTTCTTATGGTCAGTGCAGTAAATGCACAGACCTGCTGGATAATTTAATAATATTTCTATATAGATAAAATGTAAAGTAAGCACTTTTATGTGCTGTAGTTACCAATTGGATACTGTTCACGCATCTGGATACTGTACATGATGCAGGATAAAAGAAATGGAGGCCTGTTATGGAAAAAAAGTTACCTGACTGCCCGGTGGAGACGACACTGATGCTTATCAGTGACAGATGGAAAGTACTTATCATCCGGGATCTTATGGGGGGTACAAAACGCTTTGGAGAATTAAAAAAGTCTATTGGCAGCATCTCTCAGAAGGTGCTCACGTCAAATCTGCGCTCCATGGAGGAGAGCGGGCTTGTGAGCCGCAAGGTATATCCGGAGGTGCCGCCCCGGGTAGAATATACTCTGACGGATACGGGATACAGCCTGAAGCCGGTCTTAGACGCCATGGTGGCATGGGGGACAGAGTATAAAAAGAAACTGTAGGTAATCCGGCTGCGCAAAAAAAGATTGTATTTTTCATACTTCAATCGTATAATTGAACATGTATGTAATTTTTAATGGCAGAGCGCTGCAGTGTGCGCGCGAAGCTGGCATTGGAGTAATTGAATAAGGAGACTATATTATGGGAAAATATTTTGGAACAGACGGGTTCCGCGGAGAGGCTAATGTAGACCTGACAGTTGAACACGCATATAAAGTAGGACGCTTCCTGGGATGGTATTATGGAAGAGAACACAAGGCCCAGATCGTGATCGGCAAAGATACACGGCGCAGCAGCTACATGTTTGAATATTCCCTGGTGGCAGGGCTGACCGCTTCTGGTGCGGATGCATTCCTGCTCCATGTGACAACTACCCCCAGTGTTTCTTATGTAGTGCGCACGGAAGGGTTCGACTGCGGAATCATGATCTCAGCCAGCCATAATCCGTTCTACGACAATGGCATCAAGGTCATTAATGGAATGGGACAGAAGCTGGAGGCGGAAGTAGAAGAGAAAATAGAATCATATATAGACGGAGAGTTCGGAGAGATACCTCTGGCTACTAAAGAGAATATAGGCCGTACCGTGGATTTTGTGGCAGGCAGAAACCGTTATATCGGTTATCTGATATCTCTGGCCACACGTTCCTTCAAAAATTTCAGGATTGGCCTGGACTGTTCAAACGGAAGCGCTTCAGCGATCGCAAAGAGTGTGTTTGACGCGTTAGGGGCAAAGACGTATGTGATCAATAATGAGCCAAATGGTACAAATATCAATACAGACTGCGGGTCCACCCACATCCATGTGCTTCAGGAGTTTGTGAAGGAAAAGGGCCTTGATCTGGGATTTGCCTATGACGGGGATGCAGACAGATGTATAGCAGTAGACGGCAGGGGAAATGTGGTCGATGGCGATCTCATCATGTATGTCTGCGGTAAATATCTGAAAGAAGAGGGCAGACTGAATAATGATACGATCGTTACCACGATCATGTCAAATCTGGGTCTTTACAAAGCATGTGACAAGGCAGGCATCAAATACGAGAAGACTGCCGTAGGTGATAAATATGTATATGAGAATATGGTCCAGAATGGACACTGCCTGGGCGGAGAGCAGTCAGGACATATTATCTTCAGCAAGCATGCTACTACAGGCGACGGTATCCTCACATCCCTCATGGTGATGGAAGTGATCACGGAAAAGAAGCAGAGCCTGGAAACTCTGGCAGGAGAAGTGAAGATATATCCCCAGCTGCTTAAGAATGTCAGGGTGGCTGACAAGAAGACAGCCAGAGAGAATCCGGCAGTGGTAAAGGCTGTGGAGGAGGTCGGCGCTTCTTTAGGAGATGACGGAAGGATCCTTGTGCGCGAGAGCGGCACAGAGCCGGTGATACGTGTCATGGTAGAGGCAGCTGATGATGAACTCTGCGAAAAATATGTAAACCAGGTCATTGACGTAATGAAGGAGCAGGGGCTTATAGTGAACTGAGAACAAAGAAACTGCTGCTTTGTGCCCGGAGTGTGTACAGCAGCAGGAAATATGAAAAGGAAAGACTCTGGCCCGCCGGAATAAGCCGGCAGCCGGAAGCAGGATAAAAATAGTCATGGAACACAAATGGAAAAGATTAATTTCATATTATAAACCATATCAGGGACTGTTCTGGTCTGATATGCTGTTTGCAATCATGGGGGCCGGCGTAACGCTGGCTATCCCTTTAATTGTGAGATATATCACAAATGAAGTAGTTTATATGCCTGAGCCCCTGAAGATGATCCTGACGCTGGGGGCTGTTATGCTGGGGCTGGTAGTCCTGGAATTTGTCTGCAATTTCTATATTGCCTATTATGGCCATATCATGGGGGCTAATATTGAGCATGACATGCGCAATGAGATTTTCTCCCACTATCAAAAGCTGTCATTTGCTTTTTACGACAATCAGAAGGTTGGACAGCTGCTGTCGAGGGTCACAAGCGACCTGTTCGACATCAGCGAGCTTCTCCATCACGGACCTGAGGATCTGCTGATCTCTGTCATCAAAATAGTGGGGTCCCTCATCATATTAGTGAGCATTAATCCGTTCCTGGCGCTGGCTGCTTTTGCCCTTGTGCCGGTCATGGCCGTGTATGCCTTTTTTATGAATAAAAAAATGAAAAAGGCCTTCAAGGAGAACAGGGCCAGGATCGCGGATATTAATGGACAGATAGAGGACAGCCTTTCAGGCATCAGGGTAGTAAAATCCTTCGCCAATGAAGAAGTGGAGATGGAGAAGTTTAAAAAGGGCAACAGCCGTTTCGTAGAGTCCAAGAAGCGCAGCTACTGGTACATGGGCAGCTACAATTCCGGGCTTGGGGCTCTGACAACTCTGATCACTATTGTAGTGCTCGTGGTGGGAGCTGTGCTGATCACAGGAAAAGGGATGCCGGTGGCTGACCTGATCACCTTCCTGCTCTATATTAATAACTTTACTGAGCCGGTGAAAAAGCTTATCAACTTTACAGAACAGTTCCAGAACGGCTATTCCGGATATGAACGTTTCCTGGAAATACTGGCTATAGAGCCTGATATAGCTGATGTACCAGGGGCTGATAGCCTTAAAGATGTAAAAGGTGATGTGGAATTTGAGAATGTCTCCTTCCACTATGAGGATAATAAAGAAAAGGTCCTCAATCACGTGAACTTAAAGGTCCGTTCCGGTGAATACCTGGCCCTTGTGGGAAGTTCAGGGGGAGGCAAGACAACACTCTGCAGCCTGATCCCCAGATTCTATGATGTGGTGGAGGGACGGATCCTTCTGGACGGGACGGATATCCGCAGGATTCAGTTAAAGGATTTAAGAGACCATATCGGGATCGTGCAGCAGGATGTTTACCTGTTTGCTGAAAATATTATGGAAAATATACGCTACGGGAAACCGGATGCCACAGATGAAGAGGTCATCGTGGCGGCCAAACGGGCCAATGCCCATGATTTTATCATGTCCCTGCCGGACGGGTATCTGACGGATATTGGGCAGCGCGGTGCGAAGCTTTCAGGAGGACAGAAGCAGAGATTATCAATTGCGCGTGTATTTTTGAAAAATCCGCCGATACTAATTTTTGATGAGGCCACATCAGCCCTTGACAATGAGAGTGAAAAGATTGTTCAGGAATCATTGGAGGAGCTGGCAAAGGACAGGACTACATTCGTTATCGCTCATCGCTTAAGCACGATCAGAAATGCTGAACGTATCCTGGTGCTGACTGAAAATGGAATCGAAGAGGAAGGAACCCATGCGGAGCTTCTTGCAAAGGACGGGGCCTATGCAAAGCTTTACAAGGGAAGATAGAAAAGAGGAGAACATGGAGATACAATTTAAGAAACCCGTATTAGAAGACAGAGAGCTGATCAAACACTATCTGTCACTGCAGCAGTCCAGAAGCTGCGAACTTACTTTTGGAAATATTTATCTGTGGTCCTGCCACTATAAAGTTAAATTTGCTGTTGTGGAAGATATGCTCATCTTTCAGAGCGCGGATGAGACCTCCTACTCATTTCCCATAGGGAGAAGGGAAGGGGTGAAGGCAGCACTGGAGACACTGATAAATCATGCAAAAGAAAGAGGCGCAGAATTTAAGCTGCACATGGTGACACCCGGGCAGTTTGATATCCTGGAAGAACTTTATCCCGGCAGGTTTGAGATAGAGTATGACAGGGATGATGCTGACTATGTATATGAAGCTGAGAAGCTGGCCAGTCTCTCCGGAAAAAAATATCACGGCAAGAAAAACCATATTAATAAATTTAAGCGTATGTATCCTGACTGGAGCTATGAGCCGTTGAATGACGAAAATGTTGAGGACTGTTTCCAGATGGCGCTTTTATGGCGCAGGGAAAACGGCTGCGAGGCAGACCGGGAGAAAAATGCCGAGATGTGCGTGGCGCTGAATTCCCTGAGGCTTTATAAAGAGCTGGGATTCTGCGGAGGCGTGCTGAGGGTGAATGGGCAGGTAGCGGCCTTCACAGTGGGAGAGCCGGTCAGCGATGACACTATGGTAGTCCACATAGAGAAGGCCATGTCTGATATCCAGGGGGCGTATACGATGATCAATCAGCAGTTTGTACAGCATGAGTGCATGGATTATCAGTATGTGAACAGAGAAGATGATGTGGGCGAAGAAGGGCTGCGCCAGGCGAAGCTCTCCTACCATCCTGCATTTTTAGTCGAGAAGGGCACTGTTACACAAAAGGCAGATATTTAGCAGGTCTGTGCTTTTCTGCACAGACCGTAAGAAAATTAGCGGACCTGTGTATTTACCACAAAAGAAAGAAGGAGCAAGATGATCGCAGATAAGATGAAGGGATTTGTGAAGAACAGTTCAGCGATAAGGGCAATGTTTGAGGAAGGCAAAAAGATGGCGTCAGTATACGGTGCGGAGAATGTCTATGATTTCAGTCTGGGCAACCCAAATGTAGCCCCGCCTGAAAAAGTGAAGGAAGCCATAGAGGCTATTTTAAAAGAAGAAAACCCATTGGAAGTCCACGGTTATATGAATAATTCCGGGTATGAAGGCGTGCGCTCCCAGATAGCAGAATCCTTAAATGAACGGTTTGGGACAGCCTTTGGCGCAGAGAATATCCTTATGACAGTAGGTGCGGCAGGCGGCCTGAATGTGATTTTAAAGTCCATTTTAAATCCGCAGGATGAGGTGATCACCTTTGCACCGTATTTTGGAGAATACAGAAGCTATGTGGAAAATTATGACGGCATCTTAAGGTCAGTGCCTCCCCACGCACCTGATTTTCAGCCGGATCTGGCGGCATTTGAGGAGATGATAAATGGCAGGACAAAGGCAGTTATCATCAACACTCCCAATAATCCCACAGGTGTCATCTATTCAGAAGAAACCATCACAAGGATGGCGGACATACTGAATAATAAACAGAAGGAATTCGGGACAGATATTTATCTGATCGCTGATGAACCATACAGGGAGCTGGCCTATGACGGCCTTAATGTCCCATATTTGACAAAGTATTATGACAATACAGTGGTAGGGTATTCCTACAGCAAGTCATTGTCACTGCCGGGAGAGAGGATAGGCTACCTGGTCATTCCGGATGAGGCTGCTGACAGCGAAGAACTGAGGGCTGCCGCCAATGTGGCCAACAGGATACTGGGATTTGTCAACGCTCCCTCTCTTTTCCAGAAGGTTGTGGCCCGCTGTACCTCGGCGTCAACGGACATTGAGTATTATGACAGGAACAGAAAGCTTCTCTACAGCGGGCTCTCAGAGATGGGATATGAATGCGTGAAGCCTGAAGGGGCCTTTTACCTGTTCGTGAAGTCACCCCTGGAGGATGAAAAGGCGTTCTGTGAGGCGGCTAAAAAGTACCATATCCTTATTGTGCCGGGAAGCTCCTTTGCCTGCCCGGGCTATGTCAGGATCGCCTACTGTGTTGCATATGAAACTATCGAAAAAGCTCTGCCTTATTTTAGAAAGCTGGCAGAGGAATATATAAATAACTAAGGAGAATTTCATGAAAGCATGGGAAAAGAATGTCAGGACCGTGGTTCCGTATGTGCCGGGAGAACAGCCGAATCAGCCGGGAATGATAAAGCTGAATACAAATGAAAATCCTTATCCGCCTGCTCCGGGAGTGGCTTCGGCGCTCAGAGAGATGGACGCAGAAGCGCTGCGCCTCTATCCTGATCCGGCAGCTTCAGACCTGACCGGGGCGCTGGCAGAGAGATACGGTCTTGAAGAGGATCAGGTATTTGTGGGAGTGGGGTCTGATGATGTGCTGGCTATGGCATTTATGACCTTCTTTCATTCAGGAAGGCCTATCCTGTTCCCCGATATTACATATTCATTTTATGATGTTTGGGCCGACCTGCTCAGGATTCCGTATGAATGCCAGCCTCTCGATGAGAATTTTAATATTGTTAAAGAGAATTATAAGAAATATAACGGCGGAGTCATATTTCCGAATCCAAATGCTCCCACGGGGATAGCGCAGGATTTAACAGATATTGAGTATATCATACAGCAGAATCAGGACGTGGTTGTGATCGTGGATGAGGCCTATATCGACTTCGGCGGAGAATCAGCTGTGAGCCTGATTGACAAATATGACAATCTTCTTGTTGTGCAGACCTTTTCAAAATCCCGTTCCATGGCAGGCATGAGAATTGGTTTTGCCATGGGAAATAAGAGCCTGATCAAATATTTAAACGACGTGAAATATTCCTTCAATTCTTATACCATGGACAGGACGGCCTTAGTCCTGGGTGTGGAGGCAGTGAAGGATGAAGCATATTTTCAGGAAACTACAGAGAAGATCATACAGACAAGGGAATGGACAAAGAGAGAGCTTAAAAAACTGGGCTTTCATTTTGCAGATTCCTGCGCCAACTTTTTATTTGTGACACATGAAAAGTATCTGGCCAGGGATTTATTTGAAGCATTAAAGCAGAAGAGGATATATGTGCGCTACTTTAACAAGCCAAGGATAGACAATTTCCTGCGCATCACGATCGGGACTGGCCAGGAGATGCAGGCCCTTGTGGATTTCCTTAAGGCATACACGGCACAGTGAGAGAAATAAGGAGGAGAAATCAGTATGCAGGCTTATACAAGCTTTGCCCGTGTGTATGACACGTTCATGGATAATGTGCCCTATGAGCAGTGGGGAGAATATGTCTGTGGATTATTGGAAGAATATCATATTAGGGATACGCTGGTGCTGGAGCTGGGCTGCGGTACGGGAAGCCTTACTGAATACCTGGCCGGGCGCGGATATGACATGATCGGGATAGATAATTCTCCTGACATGCTGGAGATAGCCATGGAGAAGAAGCGCTCTTCCGGCCGCGATATCCTTTATCTGATGCAGGACATGAGGGAATTTGAGCTGTACGGGACGGTGGCTGCTGTAGTCAGTGTCTGTGATTCTATAAATTACATTACTTCGGAGGATGAACTGAGGCAGGTCTTCTCCCTGGTCAATAATTACCTGGATCCGGGCGGCCTTTTTCTCTTTGACCTGAATACAGTCTATAAATATGAGCAGCTCCTGGGGGACTGTGTCATAGCCGAAAACCGCGAGGAATGCAGCTTTATTTGGGAAAACAGCTATTTCCCTGAGGAGGAAGTCAATGAATATGATCTGACTATCTTCATGAGGGAAGAGGGAGGCCTGTACCGGAAATATGAGGAGACACACTTCCAGAAAGCATACAGGCTTACTGTGATCCGGCGGCTTTTAGAAGAAGCGGGAATGGAATTTGTGGCTGCCTATGATGCATTCACAAAGGAGGCGCCAAAGGAGGACAGTGAGAGGATCTATGTCCTGGCGCGGGAAAAGGGAAAACAAAGAAAGTAATAGAAAAGAGGAACCGATATGGCAGATTATATAGTCAGGGCGACTGCGGCAGATAACCAGATAAGGGCGTTTGCAGCTGTCACAAGAGAGATGGCAGAGGAGGCAAGAAGAGTCCACGGCACCAGCCCGGTGGCAACAGCAGCCCTGGGACGCCTTCTGAGCGCAGGAGCTATGATGGGAGTAATGATGAAGGGAGAAAATGACCTTCTGACACTTCAGATAAGGGGAGACGGTCCAATAAAAGGGATCACCGTGACGGCAGATTCCCATGGCAGAGTCAAGGGCTATGTGGGAGAGCCTGGTGTGATGCTGCCTGCAAATGCAAAAGGAAAGCTGGATGTCTCAGGAGCAGTTGGAAAAGGATTTTTGAATGTAATTAAAGACATGGGCCTGAAAGAACCATATGCAGGACAGACTGCTCTGCAGACAGGTGAGATTGCAGAAGATCTGACTTATTATTTTGCGGTTTCTGAGCAGGTTCCTTCATCTGTGGGGCTGGGAGTACTCATGAACCACGATAATACCGTAAGGCAGGCAGGCGGATTCATCATTCAGCTCATGCCTTTTACAGATGAAGCTGTCATAGATGCCCTGGAGAAAAAGATCTCAGAAATGGCGTCAGTAACATCCATGCTGGACGGGGGAGATACACCTGAGCAGATACTGGAAAAACTGCTGGGAGATTTCGGCCTTGAGATAAATGAAAAGTATCCTGTGTCTTATTACTGCAACTGCAGCCATGAGCGTGTGGAGAAAGCTATCATCAGCATCGGGAAAAAGGATATCCAGGAAATGATAGATGACGGAAAGCCCATAGAAGTGAACTGTCACTTCTGCAATAAAAGCTATACATTTGATGTGCCGGAGCTAAGAGAGATGCTTAAGAAAAGCAAATAGGGTTACTGGTCACGGAGTGAACAGTAACCAAATAGGTAACTATTCAGCAGGTCTGTGCATGTAACTGTGAAGGTACAGAACAGTTACAATCAGATAAGAGATGAGAGGAGGACGCCAGTTGAGGGACGGATTTATCAGGGTAGCGGCAGTGACGCCGGATGTGAGGGTGGCAGACTGTATTTTTAATACAGAGCAGATATGTATGAGGATGGATGAGGCCTGCGGACATGGAGCAAAGATCCTTGTATTTCCCGAGATGTGTATTACAGGGTATACATGTGAGGATTTGTTCAGACAGGATCTGCTGTTAAAGGAAGCGCGGAAGTCTCTGCGGGAGATCATATTCCATTCCAGAGGAAAGGATGCTCTTATATTTGTGGGGCTGCCCTGGGAGCAGGAGGGAAAGCTCTATAATGTGGCAGCAGCCGTCAGCGGCGGCAGCCTTCTGGGCCTGGTGCCGAAAAAGTGTATCCCCATGTACTCTGAATTCTATGAAGGACGATATTTTTCGCCGGGGAATGAAGAAGTCATATGGACGGAATTTGACGGGAAGCCGGTTCCTTTTGGCAGCAGCCAGCTGTTCGCCTGCAGGGAGATGGAGGGCCTGAAGGTAGCGGCTGAGATCTGTGAAGATATCTGGAGCCCCAAGCCCCCAAGCATTTCTCATGCCATGGCAGGTGCCACAGTGATCGTGAACCTTTCCGCCAGCAATGAGAATACGGGGAAAAGCATTTACAGAGAATCCCTCGTAACAGGCCAGTCGGCCCGTCTGGTCTGCGGATACATCTACACAAGCGCGGGAGAGGGAGAATCATCTACAGACCTGGTTTTTAGCGCCCATAATATGATAGCGGAAAACGGGACTCTTCTGGCCCAGTCAGCCCGGTTTAAGAATGAGACGGTATACAGTGATCTGGACATTTTCCGCCTGCTCAGTGAGCGGAGGAGAATGAGCACGTTCACCTCAGCTGAAAATGCGGATTACCAGAAGAATGCATTCCATCTGGAAACAGAAGAAATGAAGCTGGAGCGCTTTTTTGATCCAGCTCCGTTTGTACCGGGCGTCAAGGAGGACAGGGACAGAAGATGTGAGGAGATACTCTCCATACAGGCCCTGGGATTGAAAAAGCGTATGCAGCATACAGGCTGCAGGAGTATAGTAGTGGGGATCTCAGGCGGTCTGGATTCCACGCTTGCACTTTTAGTTATGGCAAAGGCATGCGACATGCTTTCTCTGCCAAGGAATACCATCACTGCAGTGACCATGCCGTGTTTTGGGACTACGGACAGGACTTATACGAATGCATGTACGCTGACAAGGAAGCTGGGAGCCAATCTGCTGGAAGTGGATATTAAGGAGGCCGTTAAGCTGCATTTCAGGGATATCGGACATGACCCTGATGTGCATGATGTAACTTATGAAAACAGCCAGGCAAGGGAAAGGACTCAGGTTTTGATGGATGTGGCGAACCAGCTGGGCGGAATGGTCGTGGGTACTGGAGATATGTCTGAGCTGGCTCTGGGCTGGGCCACTTATAACGGAGACCATATGTCTATGTACGGGGTGAATGCATCCGTGCCAAAGACACTGGTGCGCCACCTGGTATCTTATTATGCGGACACCTGCGGTGACGGGGAGCTGTCCCGGACACTTGAAGATGTGCTGGATACACCTGTCAGCCCGGAGCTGCTTCCTCCAAAAGACGGCGAGATCGCTCAGAAGACGGAGGATCTGGTGGGGCCGTATGAGCTTCATGATTTCTTCCTGTACTATGCACTCAGGTTTGGCTACAGCCCGTCAAAGATCTACAGGATCGCAAAGATTGCTTTTGATGGGGCCTACAGTAAAGAGACAATACTGAAATGGCTGAAGAAGTTCTACTACAGGTTCTTTTCACAGCAGTTCAAGCGTTCGTGCCTGCCTGACGGGCCCAAGGTAGGGTCTGTGGCAGTTTCACCCAGAGGTGATCTGAGAATGCCCAGCGATGCATGCGTGAGGCTTTGGATTGGGGATCTGGACAGGATAACAGCTGATTAGCAGTAAAAATCCCTGCCCGCACCGGTTATTACCGCTGTGGGACAGGGATTTTCAGTTTTTGTTATTTCTTCTTATTCTTCTTATTTTGGCTTTGCAGCTCATAATAAAGTCTGGCAGCCAGCTGGGACACCCACATGATAAGCAGGAGGCCGGTCAGCGTAAGAGCTATATATACGAGTGCGATCTCCTTTACAAACCAGGTCACCACAAGAAGGATCACCAGTCCCACAAAACATGTAAAATAAGCAGCCTGGAATCCGATGCTGTTGCATTTTGCAGTCAGTGCAGCGCCTTCTTCGGCGGAACTGATCTCTGTGGGAGGAGAAAAACTCTGCAGCAGAGATGTGATGCCAAAGAAAAAAACAAAAAGTGTCAGAATAATCAGCTGGAAATAATCGATGACAGGATAGCGGAAAGCCTTCACAATAACCATAGCCAGCAATAAAAGGCCAAGCAGGAGCCAGCCTATGCCGATCAAAAACTTTTTTGTACTATGTACCTCCATCCGAGATATGTCTCCTTTCGGGCAGGTCCGGAGTCTGGACAATAGATGCACGGTCCTGTTGAATCATTACTACAGTTACCATATTACCATTTGTGACGTTTTTTTGCAAGACAGACAGCTGCCGGAACAGTATACTTAATAGTCAAATGTATTTTCTCCAACATCTATTTTTTGGAGCAGCTTTTCATCCGGGTAGGGCTTGCGGATCTCGATCAGGTTTAAAACTGTATATCCGTGCCTGCGCAAAAATGCGATCATCTGGCTGTTATTGGGGTGCACGTAATTATACACAGTAGTCTCTCCAAATGATGCGGCGATCTCTTCAGCCTTTTTAAATAATGCGGTAGCTGTTCCTTTTCTGCGGTATGCTTCATGTACGAAAACAGATTCCACCCACACAACAGGCCTGTCCACCCGGCACACGAGATAACCGGTGTAAGTACCGCCTTCTTTTGCTGCAAAGCAGGGAAAACCTGAATTCAGATATTCCACGATTTCAGCCAGCCCCGCGTCATTATCAGGCAAAGAGCTTATCCCCTTGAATTGTTTTAAAGCAACACGAAATAAAGCGGCTAACGGCGCAATCATTTTAGCTTCGCTTTCGCCAATCTGGATAATTTCCATTTTTCTCTCCTCCTTACTGATTATAAAAATAGTATGTTTTATCCTCCAGAACACTTTTACATATGTCCTGATAAGGCGAAAACATACTATCTTTGATGTGGCAAATAAAAACAGTGGAGATAACGAGATTCGAACTCGCGACCTCATACATGCGAAGCATGCGCTCTCCCAGCTGAGCTATATCCCCGGATAATGCTGATCCATATAAAATATGTGAATTCCTCATTATAGTTGTACCTGATGACTATAGTTATTATATCATGTTTTATTTAAAAGTGAAGAGGATTTTTGAAAGTAGCAGAAAATATTTTGTCACTGTTCGGAGTGGGCAGTAACAATATTTTGTCCCGGACTGTTGAATTATTTTATGATCTCTGGTAAAAATGGAGATAGAGATGCAGCAGGACTGGGAGATAAGAAGAAAGGCAGGTAGGGAGCAATGTGCGGAAGATATTATATAGATGATTCTACAGGCAGGGAGATCGAAAAGATCGTGCGCCAGGTCAGTGAAAGACTGGCGCAGATGAGAAAGAGCGGTGATGTGGTGCCCACACAGGGAGCGCCGGTGATCATAGGCAGAAATGAAGAATTTGCGGAGGAGCTCTTTGTCTGGGGATTTCCGGGAATCCAGAAAAAGGGAGTGATATTTAATGCGCGCAGTGAGACAGCTCTGGAGAAGCGCATGTTTTCTGAAAGTGTCCGCAAAAGGAGATGTGTGATACCGGCCGCAAAATTCTATGAATGGGATTCTGATAAAAATAAAGTGACATTTATGCGCGAGGATGGAAAAGTATTATATCTGGCAGGTTTTTATGGGGATTTTGAGGGGGAAGAGCGGTTTGTGATCCTGACTGCGGAGGCTGATGAATTCGTAAAAGATGTTCATAACAGGATGCCTTTGATCCTGGAGGAGGATGAACTGCGGGACTGGATATTTGACGGAGAGAAGGCCAGGGAGATGCTCAGGCCTAAAAAAATACCGCTGAAAAAGAGCGGTGGGTATGTTCAGCAGACGCTGGATCTGTGGTAAGGATGACAGAAAATTCCACTTTACATCGAACATATATACGGATATAATGAAAATGTGAGGTGGAACATATGTTTGATAAAACGATATTTCATATTGATGTTAATTCCGCCTTCCTCAGTTGGGAGGCGGTTCATCGTCTGGGGCACAGGGGTGCAAGGCTGGACCTGCGCACGGTCCCGTCGGCAGTGGGCGGAGATATTTCTATGCGTCACGGAATCATACTGGCGAAGTCCATCCCGGCCAAAAAGTACGGGGTCAGGACAGGGGAGTCTATACCGGAGGCTCTGCAGAAGTGTCCGGAGCTTGTGATCGTGCCCCCGAACTACGAATTATACGATAAGACTTCAAAAGCATTTATAGAATTGCTGAAGGAATATACACCAGATGTGGAACAGTACAGTGTCGATGAGGCTTTTGCTGATATGACCGGAACGGCAGGACTGTGGGGGGACCCTGTATCCGCGGCGGAACGTCTGAGAAACCAGGTCAGGCAGGAGCTGGGATTTACAGTGAATATCGGAGTTTCACAGAATAAGCTGCTGGCCAAGATGGCTTCAGATTTTAAGAAGCCGGACCAGGTCCATACATTGTTCAGGGAAGAAATATATGATAAGATGTGGCCCCTGCCTGTGGAGGATCTGTTTTTTGTGGGGAGGGCCACCTCCAGAAAATTATACAATATGGGAATCCACACCATCGGAGATCTTGCGCAGACATCCCCGGACATCCTGAGGGCCCACCTGAAAAAGCACGGGGAAGTGATATGGAATTTTGCAAACGGAAGGGATGTATCTGTAGTCGAAAAAGATCCTCCTGCAAATAAGAGCTATGGAAACAGCACAACCATAGCGTTTGATGTGACAGACCCGGGAACAGCCAAAATGGTCCTGCTGGCCCTGGCGGAGACAGTGGCGTCCAGGATGAGGAAGGACGGGGTGAAAGCGGAGATGGCAGCTGTGGGGATCAAGGATTTTGAGTTTCACTATACTGGGCATCAGAGGGTGCTGCAAAGCGCTACGAATATTACACAGGAGATACACAGAGCGGCAGTGCAGCTGTTTGATGAGCTGTGGGATGGCAGACCTGTCAGGCACCTGGGCCTGTGGGCGGGAAGGATCAGGGAAGCAGAGTGTTCCCGCCAGCTGATCCTGTTTGACGGCACAGATTATGAAAAATTAGAGAAAATGGATATGGCGGTAGATGATGTCCGCAGAAAATTCGGGATCGATGCAATTAAGCGGGCGGCCTTTGTTCATACGGGCAGCGGGCCAAAGTCTTTGAATGAAAATAATATTGATCATATGTCAGGAGGCATATCCAGGGAACGCAGGCATGTAGATTATGACAAGGTGCAGATTCTGTAAATCATGAAATGGGGTGAAGATGATGGCATTTGGGATTGGGACGAATATGGAGGAGGCAGATGCGGGGAACGTGAGGGGAATGCAGATCCCTGTGTGCTGCGACTGCTGGTTCACAAGAGATGGGAAAGGGATGCCCAGGCTGATCAAGT
This sequence comes from Murimonas intestini, assembly GCA_003148945.1. Lineage (GTDB taxonomy): Bacteria > Bacillota > Clostridia > Lachnospirales > Lachnospiraceae > Murimonas > Murimonas intestini. The sequence goes on from QGGY01000014.1 coordinate 74,200, forward strand.
TCCAGGACGACCAGGAACAGATCCATACAGTCTCTGAGATACAGGTTTTGTATCAGGAGCAGAAACGGTACTGCGGACTGCCGTCCGTGGAGTATGCATGCAGGATAGTGGACGGCGGCAGGCAGAAGGATGTAAAGCTGATGTTCTGGCCTCAGGAGCAGAAATGGTCCATGGTAATCAGTACCCCGCCCGGGACAGTGGCATGTGAACAGTAACCAGTTTATAATTACCGAATTTAGTATAGAAAAATTTTATTTGAAACATCATAGTAAGTAAGGTAAAATAAATGCAGGAAACAGTAATTGAGTGTAACTATTAAGTCCCGGGTATCCGGATTGTGAAAGGAATCAGGCAGTATGAGAAGACAGGAATTTCTAAAAGAGCTGCAGGCACGTCTGGAGGGGGAATTGAGTCCCGCCCAGGTGCAGGAGCATATTCGTTACTATGATGAATATATAAGAGAAGGTGTCAGCGCAGGGAAGACAGAGGATGAGATGACAGCCAGCCTGGGCAGCCCGCTGCTTATTGCCAAAAGCATTCTGGAGACTGCCAGGGAAGCCAGGGAAAATGCAGGTACATCTGGCTATTCTCAGTATGGGAACGGGCAGAACGGCTATAATGACCAGGGATCATATGGGAATCAGGGCGGATTCGGCAGCCAGGGCGGTTTTGGAGGCCATGGAGGATTCGGCCCGGGAAACTGGGGCGGATGGCAGAATCAGGATGCAGGCCAGAGCCAGGGCGGAGGCTCAGGTTCCGGTATTGGAAAATGGCTGGCCATAGCCGTAATTATTGTTATAGTTGTGGCGCTGTTCTCGATCCTGGGATCTATTATGGCATTTGTACTCAGGTTCTTTTTCCCGATTCTTCTTATCGTGTTCATCGTATCTCTGGTGCGCAGAGGAGGCAGACGATGAAGATTTCTACAAAAGGAACATATGCGCTTGAGATCATTGTGGACCTGGCCATGCATTCGGAACCGGACAGGCTGGCCAGTCTTAAGGATATTGCGCAGAGAAGGCAGCTGTCGGAAAAGTATCTGGAAAGGATAGCCGGGATGCTGAAGAAGGCGGGACTAATAAGCAGTACACGCGGAGCGTATGGCGGATATTGTCTTGCAAAGGAGGCCGGGGATATCACAGTCCTTGAAGTACTGAGGGCGGTGGAAGGAAATCTTGCCCCTGTCAAGTGTCTGGTGTATTCCACTGACTGCGGCATAGAGTGTGAAAAATGTCCTACAAGAGGGACCTGGGGCGAGCTGTGGGAACGGATCAAGAGTGTGGCAGAGAGCGTAACCGTGGAAGAGCTGGCTGCCAGAGCAGGAGAGAAGTAAAAAAAAGAGTTGACATACAGTAAAAATAGGTGTATAAAAGAAAACATATAAAACATATATAAATGGTAGGAAAAAAGGAGGGGCTGCATGAAAATATCTACAAAAGGGAGATATGGCCTGAGGGCACTGGTTGATCTGGCGGCTAATGGCGACAATACCACAGTCTCACTTGTAAGCGTGGCACAGAGGCAGAAAATTTCCCTGAACTATCTGGAACAAGTATTTGCCACGCTGAGGAAGGCCGGAATTGTAAAAAGCGTCAAGGGTGCACAGGGAGGCTATATGTTATCAAAAAGGCCTGAAGAGATATGCCTGGGGGATATCCTGACTGCCTTGGAAGGCAGGTTTTCAATAGTGGATGAGCCGGAATCAGAAAAGGCAGATGACAATCTGAGAAAGACTCTTAATGAAATGGTCTGGGACAGAATTAATGATTCTGTAAATCAATTTCTGGAGGAGAGAACACTGGCGGAGCTGGTTGAAAATTACCGGCGGCTGAATATGCAGGAAGGGAACATGTATTATATTTAATTTTTTTAGGATTAATTCCTACTAAATAACTATGGTAACTAATAATTAAATATATAAATGAGAAGAGGAGATACTATTATGAAAGAAGAAAGACAGTTAAAATTTGAGACACTTCAGTTACATGTAGGCCAGGAAGAGCCGGATGTGGTATCCGACGCACGGGCAGTGCCTATTTACCAGACTACCTCTTATGTTTTCAGGAACTGCGAGCACGCGGCAGCCAGATTTAATCTGTCGGATGCAGGGAATATTTACGGGAGGCTGACAAATACTACCCAGGATATCTTCGAGAAGAGGATCGCTGCTCTGGAAGGCGGTGTGGCGGCGCTTGCAGTGGCATCCGGGGCGGCAGCAGTTACGTATACGTTCCAGAATCTGGCCCAGGCAGGCGACCACATTGTCGCAGCCAAGACAATTTACGGGGGCAGCTACAATCTCCTGGCCCATACACTTCCTGAATATGGTATCTCCGCTACATTTGTGGATCCGGACGAGGAGGGCAGCTTTGAAAAGGCAATCCGGGAAAATACAAAGGCAATTTTTATTGAAAGTATAGGAAATCCCAATGCCAGCCTGATAGATATAGAAAAAACAGCCCGGATCGCACACAGCCACAAGATCCCTCTTGTAGTTGACAGCACATTTGCCACACCCTACCTTCTCCGTCCCTTAGAGCACGGCGCTGACATTGTAGTCCACTCGGCAACTAAGTTTATCGGAGGGCACGGAACCACCATCGGTGGAGTTATAATAGACGGCGGAAAATTTGACTGGGAAGCATCAGGAAAGTTCCCGTCACTGACAGAGCCAAATCCCAGTTATCATGGGGCAAGCTTTACAAAAGTGGCAGGACCGGCTGCCTTTGTGACAAAGATCAGGGCGATCCTGCTCAGGGATATGGGAGCAACCCTTTCCCCGATCCACGCCTTTATTTTCCTTCAGGGACTTGAAACACTTTCACTTCGTGTGGAGCGTCATGTGGAAAATACACTGAAGGTGGTGGAGTACCTGAATAATCATCCTCAGGTGGAGAAGGTAAACCATCCGTCTCTCCCGGACAGCCCATATAATGAGCTGTATAAACGTTACTTTCCAAAAGGAGGGGCATCCATCTTCACATTTGAGATCAAGGGAGGTGCAAAAGAAGCCCAGGAATTCATTGATCACCTGGAAATATTCTCACTTCTGGCAAATGTTGCAGACGTAAAATCCCTTGTGATCCATCCGGCCAGTACAACACATTCACAGATGACAGAAGAAGAGCTGCTGGATTCAGGCATTAAACCGAATACGATCAGGCTTTCCATAGGGACAGAGCATATAGATGATATTATCTATGACCTGGACCAGGCATTCAATAAAATCAGTGTTATACAGTAACAACGCAGCTGCAAAAATAAAAGTAATAATAAAAAAGATAGGAGACATAAAATGGCAAGGATATATGAAAATATTACAGAACTTATAGGGGGAACACCTCTTGTAGAAATGAAGAAACTGGAAAAAAAGGAAGGGCTGAAGGGCAGAGTAGCCGTAAAGCTGGAATATTTTAATCCTGCGGGCAGCGTGAAGGACCGTGTTGGAAAGTCTATGATTGAAAATGCGGAAAAACAGGGCCTGATTAAACCGGGAGCAACGATCATTGAGCCGACAAGCGGAAATACGGGTATAGGGCTGGCAAGTATAGCGGCTGCCAGGGGATACAAAGCAGTGTTTGTGATGCCGGAAACTATGAGTATAGAGAGAAGAAAGCTTCTGAAGGGATATGGGGCAGAGATCGTGCTCACAGAGGGCAGCAAGGGGATGAAGGGGGCCATAGCCAAGGCTGAAGAGCTGGCAGGGGAAATCCCGGATTCATTTTTAGCAGGTCAGTTTGAGAATCCTGCAAACCCTGCGGTTCATGAGAGGACTACAGGACCGGAGATCTGGAACGATACGGATGGAAAGGTAGATATTTTTGTGGCAGGCATCGGAACAGGAGGGACAATCACAGGTACAGGACACTATCTCAAGGAAAAGAATCCGGAAGTAAAAGTAGTGGCGGTAGAGCCTGCTGCGTCACCGGTCCTGACAAAGGGAACGGCCGGACCTCATAAGATCCAGGGTATCGGTGCAGGCTTTGTGCCGGATGTGCTGGACACAAAAGTATATGATGAGGTGGTAACGGTAGAAAATGATGCGGCAATACAGACAGCCAGGCTGATCGCACATGAAGAGGGCATACTTGTGGGGATCTCTTCAGGAGCATCACTGTGGGCTGCCATGGAGCTTGCAAAACGGCCTGAAAACGAAGGAAAGCTTATCGTGGCTCTCCTGCCGGACACAGGAGAGCGTTATCTTTCTACAGAGCTGTTTGAGGACTGAGAGAGAGGGATGTCTGCTCAGCAGCCTGAAAAGGTGTCTGTTTTATAGACCCTGGTATAAAGAATTTTTTTCCAGGGCAGGAAATCTTCCGCTGTAAGGGCGGCAGGATAACTCATGATATAAAGGGGAAGGTTATCCTTCCCTTTTTGCATGGGCGGCTGCAGATAGGCAAATGTATTAAGCCGGAACCCCAGCCTTTCATAGAAGCCTATCCTTCGTTTTGCAATCTCATTTTCAGGAAGCTCTACTTCCAGGACAGCGGGAAGACAGGAGGAATCCAGCCAGTCCGCCAGCATTTCTTTTCCAAGCCCGTGTCCCCTGAGTGCCGGATTTACAGCGAAATGTTCCGCAAAACGGAAGTCTCCGAAGTCCCATGTGCTCAGAAATCCGCCCAGAGTTCCATTGTCCTGCCTGACGATCCATACCTGATAAGCGTTGTCCTTAAATAAATCTCTCTGGTCTTTTTTAGTTCTGTGTTCTATGTCAGGAAAAGACGTCTCCATCAATTCGTAGATCTCATCAAAATCTTTTAATCCGGCTAGTGTCAGTCTGCTCATAATATTTCTCTCCATTCTGCCTGAAAGGCTTATCTGTTACTGTCCGATCAGTGATCAGTAACGCTCATTTACTTCAGAATGATACATGGTAAAAATACGTTTGTCAATCAGCCTGCCGAAGATAATCATTAAGTTTTTATTACTATTTTTTTGTAAAGGTTTTTTGTAAATTCTTATGGTTTCCTGAAGTTCATGGACAGCCATTGAAATATGGAGTATAATATAATTAATCAACTAGGCGAATTTGCACAAATATAAGGAGGAGGCGCAACTATGAAAAAATCAGTAAAACGTCTGATGTCCTGTGTTCTGGCGATGCTGTTTCTGGTCGGGACAGTATTTGGGAATGCAGGCACATTGACAGCAGAAGCATCGGGGGATGGTGGAGGCACAACGTACAGCGGAAGGATTGTCTACCACCTGACTGATGGAAAAGAAGATGCAGGCACCGGCCAGGAAGGAACCCAGGAGGATACCGGAGAACCCGTTGAGGGAGGTGAGCTGTCGGAAGGCGGTGAAGGCCAGGAAATACCAACAGATGTAACTTCAGAAGAAACAGGCAAGACAATAGAGCAGGCTTACTCTTTTGTATGGGACGGAGTGGATGAAGACCTGGAAGCAGCTCTTAAGGGCTCGGAAATTTCTCTTGAGAAAGTAAAGACAGTTCTGGAAGAATCAGGAATTACGAATGAAGGTAACGTAGCAGCAGGCTGGAAGGTAAAGAAGCAAAATCCAGAAGCAGGCGAAGAAAATGTTAAGGTCATCAGGAATGCGTGGGATATCCCGGCAGAACTGTTCCGCGAAAATCAGGGGGGAACTATTGATCTTGAACCTGCGTGGGGTAAAGAGTCGAATGTCACTTATTCTATTTCGAATGATGGAACAGAGGCATCGCATTCTATTCTCGCAATAACAGGAGAGAAGTATAAGGTCAGCGGTTTTGAAGAGATTGCAGGCGCAGCAGAATTTCAGACACCGGAAAATATAGAATTTACCGGCTGGAATACTTCCTGGGACGGGACTGGTGAAAACTATGCAGCAGGCAGTGAAGTGACATTGAATGAAGGCGGCCTGGTACTGTATGCACAGTGGCAGGACACAGGCGCTGCCGGTACAGAGGATACCGGAACTACTGAGCCAGTCACAGAACCTCAGACAGGTGATGATGGAACAGGGAGTACGGAGCTTGGCACAGAGCCGCAGACAGAGCCAGATGGCGGAACAGGAAGTACGGAGCCTGGCACAGAGAACGGCTGGGAGCCGCAGACAGAGCCATCTAATGTAGGTAGTCCGCTGGGCAATGGACTGCCGGATTTTCATACTATAACATTTGATGGAAATGGAGCCACATATAATGTTCCAGAAGCGGTTAAAGCATTACTGGCAGAAGGCGTATATACAACTACAATCCCTGATGTAACGCCAGAATTAGAAGGATATTCTTTTAATGGATGGCGGGATGATGAATGGAATTATTATAACCCAGGTGCTCCAGTGACTGTCAGTACAGATGTGACTCTGTATGCAGACTGGACTAAAACATGGAAGGTTACTTTTGAAGGAAATGGTCAAACAGGAAGAAATGTACCGGAACCAATTATAGTCAGAGAAGGCGACAGCTTAACATTAGATGAGACAATACCAGTTCCGGAGAGGGATTCCTATATATTTGAAGGCTGGAGTTATAATGATACGCTTTATAATACCTGGGATACAATCGAGAATATCACAAGTGATATAACTTTGATGGCATCATGGAAAGCAGTTCCTGTGGAATTTAGCATAACCTTTGATGGCCAGGGAGCAACAGAAGGAGTACCGGGGAACGACAGCGTAGAGGAAGGAAATCCCTACACAATTCCATCGGATGTGCCGGAGAAAGCAGGGTATATATTCAAAGGCTGGAGCGATGGCCAGAATGTGTATGCAGCAGGCACTGACATAACAGATATAAAAGGAAACATTACATTAACAGCAGTGTGGAAAGGTTATTATAGTATAACCTTTGACGGTCAGGGAGCCACAGGAGGAGTAGTGCCTCAGGGAGCCAGTGTTGAAGAAGAAAGTTCCTACACAATTCCAGCAGAAGTGCCGGAGAAAACAGGTTATACATTCAAAGGCTGGAGCGATGGCCAGAATGTGTATGCAGCAGGCACTGACATAACAGATATAAAAGGAAACATTACGTTAACAGCAGTGTGGAAAGGTTATTATAGTATAACCTTTGACGGCCAGGGAGCCACAGGAGGAGTAGTGCCTCAGGGAGCCAGCGTTGAAGAAGGAAATTCCTACACAATTCCAACAGAAGTGCCGGAGAAGACAGGTTATACATTCAAAGGCTGGAGCGATGGCCAGAATGTGTATGCAGCAGGCACTGACATAACAGATATAAAAGGAAACATTACGTTAACAGCAGTGTGGAAAGGTTATTATAGTATAACCTTTGACGGCCAGGGAGCCACAGGAGGAGTAGTGCCTCAGGGAGCCAGCGTTGAAGAAGGAAATTCCTACACAATTCCAACAGAAGTGCCGGAGAAGACAGGTTATACATTCAACGGCTGGAGTGATGGCCAGAATATTTACAAAGCAGGCACTGACATAACAAATATAGCTGGAAATATCACGTTTACAGCAGACTGGCAGGAAATACCGAAGACATATTACAACATAACCTTCGACGGCCAGGGAGCGACAGGCGGAGTAGTACCGCAGGCAGCCAGCGTGGAAGAAGGAAATTCCTACACAATTCCAGCAGAAGTGCCGGAGAAGACAGGTTATACATTTAAAGGTTGGAGCGATGGGCAGAACACGTATAATGCAGGCGCTGAATTGACAAATATAGCTGGAAATATTACATTTACAGCCATTTGGGAGGCAAAGGCACCGGAGCATGTGCCAGTAGTGCCTGATCCGGCTAACAGTACAGTCAGTGGCATCAAGAGTGGTTCAGTATTTACTGTAGGCGACAAGCCATCCTTTGAGGTTAAGGGAGCAGGAATGGATAATAATGCTCCGGGCAAAGGCGATGTGAGATATGTGCCGTCTGACTGGACAGCAGGAAATAATACAGCAACATGGCAGAATGGACCATATAAGGGTACACTTGATCTTGGCAAAGGAGACTATACACTTCAGATAAACCTCAAAAAGCAGGTCTATGATGGAGCACAGTGGACAGCTGATGGTACGACAGCATCTATAAAGATCAACTTTACCATAAAGGAAAAGGAGACAGAAGCTCTTCCGGAGACTAAGACTGTTTCACTTTCTTCAGGCCAGACTGTGATCAGTGCAGATGATATGAATAAGCTGATTGCAGATAATGCGAAACAGAATATTGTAATTAATAATGGTAGTGTATCATTTACGTTCCTGAAAGGAACAATGCAGGCTGTAGAAGGAGTTACGAATTATGATTTCGGAACCTCCCTGAACAGCGGAACTAACTATGAAAAGGCAAAAAGTCTGGCTGGAAAGCAATTTGTAGAATTTATACATTTTAACCATGACGGACAGCTGCCGGGCAAAGCTATTATAAGATTCCCTCTGGATCAGGCACATGCAGGAGCTCTCTGCTATTATTATTACTACAATCCTGAAAAAGAAGGGTTTACTCTGGTACAGGAGGTGACAATAGGCAGTGACGGCTATGGACAGATAGAACAGGAACATTGTTCCGACTATGTGCTCACAGATTCGAAACTGTTGAAAACGATCCAGGGTGTTACTCAGATCAGCAATCCTACGAATGTACCTAAAACAGGCGATAATACACAGATTATTATATGGATTGTAATACTCGCAGTAGCACTCGTATGTATAGTGATAGTTGGAGTGATTTTTGTAAGAAAGCGTAAGAAATAGCATTACAGTTCAGCCATTTGCCTTTCGGCAGATGGCTGAATTACTGCATAGGGTGTTGAGGGCTACGGAGTGAACAGGAACCAGTAACTTTGAACATCTGCTTTGGACTAATAAAAAGACTTTCCTTTTGTAAAGAACTGTATTATAATAAATCCGTTAATTAAATTTCTGGAGGAGAGTTAAAATGAAAAGAAAAAGTATTATCAGTGTTTTGATGCTTCTGGTTATGGTATTTGCGCTTGCAGGATGTAAGAAAACGCCGGCAATCGTAGGTGCATGGACAGGAAAGACGATTGAGTCTGCAGGAATCAGCATGGACATGGAAAAATTTGCAGAACAGCTTGGAGAAGCCGGCGCTAATTTCAAAATGACAATGGATGTGAAAGAAGACAATACATTTACTGTGGATTTCAATGGTGAAACAGAGCAGGGAACATGGAAAGAAGACGGAGATAAGTACACTCTGACAGTTGATGGTGAAGATCAGGTTGTTACTATCGAAGATAACCAGCTCGTTTTTGAGATGACAGAAGAAGATCAGACAGTTAGATTGATCTTCGCAAAATAAGCAGACGATTTTAAATGGATTTTTGAATATGACTGTGAAGGTACCAAACAGTTACATATAACGAAAATAAAGAGTGGGGACACTGCATTTTGCAGTGTCCCCGTTTTTCAAATACGCTATAGAACATCGGTCAGGTTAAGAGTTCAGCTGTCTGATTTCTTTTTGTTTACGGCTGTCAGCTGCATTTAGCGGAAGCCAGACGATGAAGGTAGTGCCGGATTGTGCACTGCTTTCTGCATGGATCCTGCCTTTGTGTTTCTTAACGATAGTCTGGGCGATGGAGAGGCCCAGGCCGTAGCCGCCCTCTGTGCGGGCTCTCGATTTGTCAGAGCGGTAGAAACGTTCGAACAAATGTGAGAGTTCACCGGGGGGTATGGCGTCTCCTGTATTATTAACAGACAGACATGCTTTCTCCTGAACCTGCTCTAATATCACTGTGACCTTTTTCTCCTTTCCGGCGTATTTGCAGGCATTGTCAAGAAGAATGGCTGTCAGCTGTTTGATCTGCCCCTCGTCTCCCAGCATGGAAAGTCCGGGCGTTACAGATTCATTCAATGTCACTCCCTGCTCAAAGGCAACTGATTCGAAGGGGAGAAGACAGCTCCACACTGCATCACTCAGATTGAAGGTATTAACGGCTGCAGGGACGGTATTTGATTCTGAACGCGCCAGGAACAGCAGGTTTTCTACCAGTTTCTTCATACGGGATGCCTCAGTATGTGTATTTTCAATCCAGCGGAATTGATTTGATATCGTTTCCTCCTTGTGTGAGAGGAGGATTTTTAAATTTGCAAGTATGACAGTCAGGGGTGTCTTTAATTCATGTGACGCGTCTGCTATGAACTGATTCTGCTGGTCCCAGGCCCGTTCTACAGGCGTCAGGGCCCATTTAGCCAGGAACAGGCTGATGATAAAGAAAGCGGCCATGCTGCCTGCAAGTATAAGCAGTGATGTCAGGATCAGGCTTCTCATAGAACTGGATTCGTGGGTGGTGTCTGCGAAAGCGATTCTGGTGAAATCTGATGTATTATCTATCAGAAATCGGAGTGAAAGGCTTTTTAAATTTCCGCGCCGTTCCCCCGTTTCAAGGGCAGCGGCCACTGCCTCGCTGGCCAGGTCTTCTGTAACTGTTGACTGGTTCCCACCTGTGATCGATGCGATGGTATTGTCATCATTGAGTGTGACTACGAAAACAGGAACAAGATTAAAGGGAGATTTTTCTCCTCTGCCTATGCGGTCCTTCCCAAATTCGAATTTAGTCTCGTTTGTTCCGAGCCTGTTGTCCTCAAGCGAATGACGGAGCGCATTCATATTGTCATTTTCATATTTCTGGTAACTGGAAAAACAGAGGACGGAGAATACAGCCATGAGAACTATAAATATAAGTGACATATTGATGATTATGAATTTTCTCCGCAGTTTTTTAATCATTGCCTGCCTCCAGCCGGTATCCCATCTTCCGCACCGTACCTATGGAAGTTGATGATCCAAGATAGAAAAATTTCTTGCGCAGGAAAGATATATATGCCTCCACATTGTTATCCTCGGCGTTAGAATCATTTCCCCATACTTTCGTGATAAGTATTTCTTTTGAGATCAGGATTCCAGGGGAGGACATCAGGATCTTTAATATTTCAAATTCTTTGTAGCCAAGGTGGATAGATTTTGCCCCGCACCAGAGGTCACAGGTTGACAGATTCAAAGTGAGATCGGCAAATGAGAGCTCTTCTAATACTACATCGCCCTGGCGTCTGGACAGTGCGCGTATCCTGGCCAGGAGCTCTTCGGGAACAAAGGGCTTTGTCATATAGTCATCGGCACCCTTGTCCAGCCCCATGATCTTGTCATTTACATCGTCTCTGGCGGTCAGCATGATGACGGGAGTGGCGATCTTAGCGGCGCGAAGCTCTTTTACAATATCAAATCCATTTTTTCCGGGCAGCATCACATCCAGAACGATTACGTCATAGATGCCGCTGACGGCATAGGCCAGCCCGTCAATGCCGTTGTAGACTACATCTGCCATATATTTTGCTTCTTCCATGATCTGTCCGAGTGCATCCGCCAGGCGCACTTCGTCTTCTACAATTAATATCCTCATTTTTTCCCTGCTTTCTGATCAGTATCTCCGTTTTTTAATCTATGTCCTGCCATATAAGCCAGGCGTCCAGCATATCTGAATAAGTATTTTCATTTTAAATTATATAAGATAAAAGAATTATGTACAACTACTCTTCTGCACAAGTGTGACAGGAGGCTGTGGATAAATATTCTGTTAGCTTTAGTATAGTGTGGATAGCTGAAATTACTCTGAAAATATTTACTGAAAACTTTTAAGTGTAATTTCAGGTTATGTCTGTATGATAATGAGGAACGCCATAAAGAGGAGTACAGTCCGGCTCTGAACGGGCCGGATGGCAGCGAGGAGGATCATAATATGAGTGAACAGGAAATATTTCAAAGATATGAGAAAAAATACCTGCTGGAAGAGGGGCAGTTCCAACTGCTTAAAAAGGAGCTGGAAGGGAAGATGACTATGGATCAGTATGGAAAGCATACCATATGCAATATTTATTTTGACACTCCGGATTATCTGCTGATCAGGACATCCCTTGAAAAGCCTGTCTATAAAGAAAAACTCAGACTGAGAAGCTATGGGATACCTAAAGAGGAGGATCTTGTATTTGTTGAGCTGAAGAAAAAATACTACGGCATCGTATATAAGAGAAGGGCAGCTATGAAGATGTCTGATGCCAGAGCATATCTGTATGAGGGAAAACGTGAAGGCAAAAAGGGACAGGTCATAAAAGAGGTGAATTATACTCTGGACAAATACGGGCTGGAGCCTAAGGTATATCTTTCTTATGACAGGATCGCAATGTTTGGGAATATGGACCCGAATCTCAGGGTTACTTTTGATTTTAATATCAGAGGCAGGAATACAGCTCTTGATCTGACGAACGGAGTTTATGGGGAAAATATACTGGGAAATGGACAGGTATTGATGGAAGTGAAGACAGCAGGCGCCATTCCTGTATGGATGGCCAGGATTTTAGGAGAGGCTGGAATATTTACCACTTCATTTTCAAAATATGGAGAATTTTACAAGCAGGAAATAATTCAGGATGTTTTTGGGGATCAGGTACAGAAAACAGCAAAAGGAGGAAGCAATTGTGCTTAACAGTATTATATCAGGAAATACATCAACAGGGGTAACACTTACAGAATTTATATTATGCACGGGAGGTGCACTTGTCCTTGGAATTCTGATAGCAGCAGTACATATGTATAAAAACAGATATACCAAAAACTTTATATTGACATTGACAATGCTCCCCGTAGTGGTTGAGGCCGTTATTATGCTGGTAAATGGAAACCTGGGTACTGGCGTGGCAGTTATGGGCGCTTTCAGCCTGGTGAGGTTCAGATCCGTGCCCGGCAATTCAAGGGAGATAGGCAGCCTGTTCCTTGCTATGGCTGTGGGACTGGCTGCAGGCATGGGTTATCTGGGGATAGGATTTTTGCTTGTGCTGATCGTTGGGGCAGCAACAATCCTGTTTGTGACGATTCCCTTCGGGGAAGAGAGAGGCCAGGGAAAAGACCTGAAGATAACCATCCCTGAGAGTCTTGATTACTCAGGAATCTTTGACGATGTATTTGAAAAATATACAGATGGAGCTGAACTGATCAAAGTAAAGACAGTAAATATGGGAAGCCTGTATGAGCTTCATTATCAGGTACAGCTAAAGGATCAGAAACTGGAAAAAGCTTTTCTGGATGATATACGCTGCCGCAATGGCAATCTGAACATTGTATGCGGGAGGATAGCATCTGAACGGGAGGAATTATAATGAAAATAAGAAGAAAACAGCTGACGGCGCTTGGGATTGCAGCATGTATGACAGTCATGTATCTGCCGGGATGCAGCAGGCAGGCGCGTTTGGAGAACAGTACAGCAGCAGATGCACAGGAAACTGCCCGGACAGAGGAGGATGCTGCCGGTGACAATACAGATTCAGAAGATTCAGAGAGTCCGGCTGATACGGCTGGTATATCAGCCGCCGGCATACAGGCAGAGTATGACGATGAGGACCTGGATGCATCATGGGATGAAAAAGATGCTGTGGTGATTTCCTGTGATGGAGATAATATCTCAATTGACGGAAAGGGTGTGGAAGAAAAAGACGGAGTGATCACAATTACTGCTGCGGGGACATATGTATTTTCTGGTGAGGTGTCAGATGGCCAGATCCGGGTAGATGCGGGGAAAGAGGACATAGTCAGAATAGTACTGAATGGATTTTCCATAACATGTGCAGATGGAAGCGCCCTGTACGGGAAAAAAAGTGAAAAAATAATACTGACTCTGGTAGAGGGGACTGAAAACGTGCTGGCTGATGGAGAGGATTATAAACTGGAAGATGGTGAAGACGAGCCGGATGCAGCATTTTTCAGTAAAGACGATATTACAATCAATGGCGAAGGAAAGCTTACAGTAAACGGAAATTATCAGGATGGCATCAGGAGCAAGGATGACTTGAAAATCGTTTCCGGCACTATTGAAGTCACGGCTGTGGCAGACGGAATCAAGGGGAAAGACAGTATTGCAGTAAAAGACGGCACAATAACTGTCACAGCGGGCAATGACGGGATGAAGTCAAATAATGATAAAGAAGCAGATAAAGGATACGTTGTATTAGACGGAGGTACATTAAACATTACATCCGGAAATGACGGCGTACAGGCCGAAACGATCCTTCAGGTAAACGGAGGAAATATTGAGATAGAGGCCGGAGGAGGAAGTTCCCAGGCTGTGGCAAAGACAACAGAGGGATTTGGCGGAATGGGCGGCCGGATGAACGGCATGCTTGGCAGAGGACAGTGGAGTGAAAAGGGCGGGATGCCAGAGATGCCTTCTGACGGAGAAGTTCCAGAGATGCCATCCGACGGAGAGATGCCAGACATGCCGTTTGGCGGAGAGGCACCAGAGATGGGCGGGGATGGAGAAATGCCGGATATGCCATCTAATGGAGAAGCACCAGATAAGGCCGAGGATGGAGAAATGCCGGATATGCCGTCTAACGGAGATGCGCCAGAGATGGGCAGTAATGGAGAAATGCCGGATATGCCGTCTAACGGAGATGCACCAGAAATGGGCAGTAATGGAGAAATGCCGGATATGCCGTCCGATGGAGAGGTACCGGAGACGGGCGAGGATGGAAAAATGCCGGAGATGCCATCTGGCGGAGATGTTTTGGAAATGGATCAGGATGGAAAAGCTGCGGATTCCGCTCAGGCCGGCAGCACGGAGACAGAATCCGACAGTATGAAAGCATTAAAAGGAGGAACTGCAGTTATTGTCACAGGCGGTGAAATCAAGGTTGATTCTGCGGATGACGCCCTGCATTCAAACGGCGATGTCACAGTTTTAAGTGGAACTCTTGATCTGGCTACGGGAGATGACGGTATCCATGCTGACGGAGCACTCAGAATAGACGGGGGGACTATAACGGTATCCCAGAGCTATGAAGGACTTGAAGGCTTTACAATAGATATTAACGGCGGCACTATACACGTGGTATCGTCTGATGATGGCTTGAACAGTGCAGGAGGCAGCGACAGCGGTGAAGGCAGTGATTTCATGGCAGGAGGTTTCGGAGGCGGTATGGGAGGAAACCAGGCCATAGAAGGATGTTACATCAGAATCACTGACGGATTAGTCTATGTGGATGCATCAGGAGACGGACTTGACTCAAATGGAGATCTGTATGTGGACGGAGGAACGGTTCTTGTATGCGGACCCACCAGCGGAGCGGACGGCGCTCTGGACTATAATGGGGCAGGAGCCATAACAGGCGGTACTGTAGTGGCAGTAGGAAGCGCCGGAATGGCCCAGGGATTCTCTGACAGCTCCACACAAAGTTCCATGCTGGTTTATTTTGATGAAACACAGGCGGCAGGCACAACTCTGAGCCTCACAGATGAAAATGGGAACACAATATTTAGCTTTACTCCAGGCAAAGAGTACCAGACAGCAGTAATCAGTACACCGGAATTAAATGATGGGCAGACATATGATATATACAGCGGTACAAGTGCAGAGGGCGAAGAAAATGAAGGCTATATATCAGGCGGCATATTCAGCGGAGGCGAGAAGCTGCTGAGTGTGACAATTGACGGCGTGGCCACTTCAAACAGAAGTACGGCAGCCGGGAATATGGGCGGTTCCGGCCAGGGAAGAAACGGGGCCTGGGGGAAAGATAAAGCAAAACAAAAAACAACAGGTGAAATAACAGAAGACACGGTAAAAGAAACGACAGGCGGTAAGGCATCAGACGAGACAGACGGCAGCGTATCAGACAAAACAGATGGCAGGACCTCAGACGAACCAGCCGAAGATACAACAGAAAACATGACAGAAGAGGTTATGGAGAAAACATCTGGAGGAATCGTAGTATAGATGTGAGGTAAAAGAAAAATCCCTTGTCAATTTCAGCCCCTGTATGATATATTGAGAAAAAAGGAGGTGTAGTATGAGTAAAAACTATAGGGCTGAATTGGTAGGGGTAATTGGGGATCCCGTGGACGGCAATCCGACCGGGGTGATGGAAGAAGCCGGATTTGCAGCATTGGGGCTGAATTTCCGGTATCTTACCATCAAAGTTCTTCCACAGGATCTGGAAGATGCGATCAGAGGTGTTCGCGCTTTTCATATGCGGGGAATAAACTTAACTATGCCGCATAAAGTCCAGGTGATACCATATCTGGATGAGCTGACAGAAGCAGCAGGAATCATAGGCGCTGTCAATACTGTGATTAACCAGGATGGAAAGCTTATTGGGGAAAATACAGACGGCAAAGGTTTTATGATCGCCTTGGAGAATGAAGGCATTCCGGTAAAAGGAACGCATATCACAATGCTGGGGGCCGGAGGAGCAGCCAAAGCTATAGCTGTGGAATGTGCACTGGCAGGAGCATCAGAGATAAAGATCATTAACAGGGATAAGACACGGGGTGTGGCTCTGGCAGAACTCATCACGTCCAGGACAGGGTGCACGGCAGAATACATACCATGGACGGAGAAAAAGACTGTGCCGGCAGATACAAATATCCTGATCAACGGAACAAGCGCAGGTTTATTTCCAGATATTGACATGTGTCCGGATTTAGATTATGCTACTATTCATGAAGGAATGACTGTATGTGACGTAGTCTTTAATCCTGTGGACCCGCTGTTCCTGCAGAAGAGCAGGGCCAATGGTGCAAGGACTGTAAACGGGATCGGAATGCTGGTAAATCAGGGAGCGATGAATTTCAGGCTCTGGACCGGCAGAGAAGCTCCGGTGGATGTGATGTACAAAACTCTGGAAGCAGAATTTAGTGAAGAATAATGGTGGAGCGGTACGTCCTGTATGAATGGGCGGCCGCTTTTTGCTTCTATATGGAACTTCAGTTTCTGTAGAATTAAGTCTTTCAGAAGGATGCGCGGCTATGCATACAGAATAAAAGTTGTGCTGTTTAAATGAAAAGGAGATTTACCCAAGATGATGCTGAGGCAATGTACCTGATTCAGAGTGACCAGGAGGTAAATAAGTTTCTGCCCTGGTTCCCTGTAAGAAGTGCGGAAGAGGCAGCAGAATTTCTAAACATAAAGTATCTCAGAAAATATGATGATGCCTGGGGATATTATTATGCAGTGTGCTTTAAGGAGGATAATATTCCTGTGGGGTATGTTAATGTCAGCAGTGATGAAAGCCATGACCTGGGGTATGGACTCAGAAAAGAATTCTGGCATATGGGAATCATGGCAGAAGCTTGTAAAGCATTGGCTGGATATTTAAAGAATACAGAAATGATGTATATAACAGCAACCCATGACATAAATAATCCTGCAAGCGGTGAAGTCATGAAAAAAATAGGAATGACCTACAAGTATTCCTATGAAGAAATGTGGCAGCCTAAAAATTATCTTGTCACTTTCAGAATGTATCAGTTGAACTTTGATGGTGATGAAAACAGGACATATAGTAAGTATTGGGATAAGAGTGATGTGCATTTTATTTAAGCTTTAAAACAATCTTAAAATATTTAATATAAACTGAAGAATATTGAGAAAATATAAGGAGTATGATATAATTTAATAAATAAATCGTGAAAACAATGTTAAAAAATTAGTAAAATTGGATTGGGTTGGAAAAGGGGGGAATTGGAAACTGTAAATATTGATTTTGAAATCAGGGCCGGAAAATTGTAGATGAATTGAATTTCAGATGCAGCAATCCGGCCTATAATTTTAACAAAAGATGGCGCGGGGGATTACGCGGGAAGGGAGAAGTTATGAAGGAGAATAAAGTTAGAAAAAGAGCAGTAAAGGTTGAGCATCTATTTGCGGCAGCTGTGCTTGCGGCAGTGATATTGCCGGGGTTCGCATCAAAGGGTGGGCTGGAACTTGCAGAATTAAGTAATGGAGATTCATTTAGTTACAGAGGCCTTGACTGGCAGGATAAAAAGAAAGACGTGGAAGAAAAGCTGGGGCTGGAGTTTGATCAGCCTGTTATGAATTCAGGCTATGGCACAAAGATATATCAGAATGAAGATGGAATGGAACTGTTTGAGATGACAGGTACAGAGTATTATAAATTTGATACAGCCGGACTGGAAAACGTGGAAGTGATATTCGCTGCGGAGGACGGAATTCAGGACCTGGGTGAATTCGAACAAAGGATAAGCAGTGGATTGACAGAACTGTACGGTGATCCTGAATACACCCTGGAGAGGGAAGCCCTGTACCCGGTCGTATCGGAAAATATGGTCAAATTCAGAAAAAGCTGCTGGAAGGCTGAAGCAGGAGAAGGTTTGGGAGACGCTCTTTATCTGCAGGCTGATATGGATGAAGGTTCAGCCGTGAAGTATGTCAGGCTAATGGTTGAGAGAACAGCACCGGAAATTTCAGAGAATGAACTTGAGGATCTGGATATTACGGGATTTAAGGATGGTGATATATACAAGTTTAATAATCTGGAGTGGGGAAGCTCCCCGGCCCAGGTGGAAGAACAAACAGGAATTAAATTTGAAAATCCGGGAATAGGGGTACATGATCCTGAAAATGGGAATGGAATATATTTCAGAGCCAGAATTGTAAACTATTTCGGCTTCAAGGGGGCAGAAACTTATGACTTTATGAGAGGCGGATTGCGGGAAGTTGTGATAGGATTTGGGACAGAGGACGGCACACTAGATATAACAGAGCTGGAGACAAAGCTGTTAGGTGAGTTGGAAAAAATGTATGGAAAAGCTGATAAGAAATTGGAGGCTTTAGGGAAGGAGTCAGATTCTTTCAGGAAAAGGCGCAACTATATATGGGAAGGAGCCAAGCAGAGCGGAATTCAAAACAGTTTTGGTATTGATGTATATTCAGATAAGGACGATAAGACTGTCCAGATGAGACTTTTGATAAGTAATTATGCCATAGAAGAAATTCCAGAGCCTGATGTTACTTCCACAGCAATAAGAATAACTGACCTGAAAAAAGACGATTCTTATACTTACAGAGGAATAGAATGGGGATGTACGCCGGAAGAACTTGAAGATTTGCTCGGAATCAAACTGAGGGAGCCGGATGATTTTGGTGAACCTGTCAATAAAGATGCGCAGACCCCGGTACAATATTCAGAGGTGAGAAGGGTTGAGCTTTTAGGGATGCTGGGGATGGAGTATTACTCATTCCTGGATAATAAATTGTTTGAAGCGGGTATAGTGTTTGATAATCGGGGAGGCGATAATCTAAGGAATTATGAAGATTTGATTATCCAGATGCTGGAAAATACCTATGAAGAAGGTGAAGGGAAGAAAGAATCAGAGATTGAAAGCGGAGACGGTAAGACAACCATTGTGCAGTATAAATGGAATGGTAAAGCAGAGGAAGGATATATAAACAGTTTGTTTGTAGTCTGCTATAGAAACAAGTTTGGCACTACTGAAAAGGTACAGCTGGCAGTGTGCAGGCAGCCGGTTGATAAAAAGTAGGGTCAGAAGGGCATCATTTGCCGTCTCTATTTATTTGCCGAGAATAGTGCAAGGCACCTGTGAATCGGACATTTACAGGTGCCTTTTTCTGCCCTTATAATAAATATCATCAGAATAGAAAATATCATGGGCGCAGTCCCGGGCAAATGAAGAAAGAAGGTATGTTATGGAGTATGTAAAGGAATATGCAAGGCAGATATCTTTTCCGCTGGGAGGAATCGGAACAGGCTGCATTGGGCTGGGGGGAAACGGCGGGCTTGTTGATGTGGAGATCAAAAACAGGCCAAACAAAAATTCTACTGCGGAATTTACTCATTTTGCCATAAAGGCAGAGGATGAGAATGGTGTGGCAGATGCCAGGATCCTGCAGGGTGATCTGGAGAAAGACCATATTGGATGTACAGAGCGCCCTCTCTATACAGGGTATGGATTTGGACCGGACAGGGGAACTATGATTGGTTTCCCGCATTTTGAACAAGTGACATTTAATGGGGAATTCCCTTTTGCAGAACTGGATTTCAGCCATGGTAAATTTCCGGGAAAAGTGAAAATGACGGCCTTTAATCCTCTGATACCTACAAATGAGGATGACAGCTCTATTCCGGCTGCATTTTTCCAGTTCGAGATACATAATACGACAGATAAAAGGCTGAAATATACACTCGCACTGTCATGCAATAATTACTATAACAGAACAGACACATGCCATACATATGAGGAAAAGGATGGCGTGAAGATGATATACCTGTCAAACAGAGGGGACAGGAATACTGCGGAGTATGGAGACCTTACAATAGCCACAGACAGCAACCATGTAAGCTTCCAGAGATACTGGTTCAGAGGACGGTGGTTTGACAATTCCTCTGTATTCTGGCAGGAATTTACACGTCTGGGTGAGCTGCCCGACAGAGATTACAGTGAGCAGAGAATAAACCCGGATTCGAATGACACATCTGATATTGCGACTCTGGCCGCACATGTGGATGCAGGTCCCGGTGAGACAGTTTCCATCCATTTCGTGCTTTCCTGGTCTAATCCGTTTATGAATAATTTCTGGGAAATTACTCACAGGGGGCTTTCACAGGATGAGATTGACAGGCGGAGGAGTAAGCTGTGGAAGAATTATTATGCTGTCCTGTTTAATGATTCCAAAGAAAGTGCAGTGTACGGAGTAAAGAATTTCCAGAGGCTCTATGATGATACAATGCTGTACAAAGAAGCGATTTATAATTCAACACTTCCGCCGGAGGTCATGGATGCCGTCACGGCAAATGTGGCTGTGCTGAAGTCCCCCTCCTGTCTGAGGCTGAGTGATGGTTCCTTCTATGCATTTGAGGGCGTGCATGCACATATGGGATCCTGCGAAGGTACATGTACCCATGTGTGGTCATATGCGTATGCTCTGGCATTTCTGTTTCCCAGGCTGGAGCGGAGCGCCCGGTACAACGAATATACTTATTCTATGCAGAAAGACGGAGGGATGGGATTCAGGATACAGCTGCCTCTCGGGTGCGGCCCCACAAACCACAGGCCCGCGGCAGATGGCCAATATGGAACTGTGATCAGGGTATACAGGGAATTCCTTATCTCAGGTGATAAAGAGTGGCTCAGTTCAATATGGCCGGAGGTAAAGCGCAGCGTTGAGTTTGCCTGGAATCCGGACAATGTAGACGGCTGGGACCAGGATAAGGACGGCATAATGGAAGGAAGGCAGCACCATACTCTGGATATGGAACTGTTTGGAGCAAATTCATGGCTGAGCGGCGTGTATCTGGCAGGCCTTCTGGCAGCTGCAAATCTGGCAGGCATCATGGGGGAGACAGATACAGAGAATGAGTACAGGGAAATATTCCAAAAGGGCTGCAAGATCCTGAATGAGAAGCTCTTCAACGGAGAATATTTCTTCCAGGATGTAGATCTGAAAGATAAAAAGATTCTGGAAAAATATAACGGCGGTGTCTCTGACCATGGGGCGGACGCGGTGAAAAGCTACTGGAATGAAGAGAATCAGGAGATGAAATATCAGATAGGGGAGGGGTGTTCCATCGACCAGGCCCTGGGACAGTGGCATGCTGACCTGTTGAATATGGGAGAGATATTCCAGACAGACAAGCTGAGATCAGCTTTGGGTGCAGTCTACAAATATAATTATATACCTGACATGAGAGAGCATGTGAATCCCTGCCGTATCTATGGATTTAATGATGAGCAGGGTACGATGATATGTGCATATCCGGCGGACAGGAAGAAACCACTGATTCCTGTACCTTATGCAGAAGAGACTATGCATGGATTTGAATACCAGGCAGCCAGCCACATGATCAGGCATGGACTTGTGGAGGAAGGCCTGGAATGTGTGAGGGCCGTCAGGAACAGGTATGACGGCAAAAAGCGGAATCCCTGGAACGAGATGGAGTGCGGCAGCAATTATGTAAGGTCTCTGGCAAGCTATGCACTGCTGCTGGTATACAGCGGTTTTATTTATGACCTGTACAGGCACAGGATAGGTTTTAACCCCATCGAGGAAGGTGATTATCAGTTCTTCTGGTCTGTGGACACAGGCTTTGGAACCATACAAAAAGAAAATAAGACAGCCAGATTAAATGTTTTATATGGAAAGCTGGAGGTCGGTGAATTTGTGACAGATACAGAAGGAATCTTAGAAGTGCTCTCAGGAGAAAAGCCGGTGCAGTACAGTGTACAGGGAGATACAGTCCTGTTTGATGAGATACAGAATTTAGACAGCGGCAGGGATATTACAGTCATCTATAAATAACGGCGGCAGGGCAGTGTCTGGCAGAGCAGTGTTTGGCAGAGCAGAGATACAGCAGGGCAGAAATATAGCAGGACAATGATATAGCAGGGCAAAATGCCCTGCTATATTGTTTTCAGATACTCACTGGGCGGAAGCCCCGTAGCTTTTTTAAATTGCTTGCTGAAGTAGCTGGCGCTTGCGAAACCTGTTTTTTCTGCCACGTAGCTGACATTTTCCACGTGGTCCTGAAAGAGTGAAATAGCTTTCTCTATACGTACCTTGTTTAGAAAATCATTGATGGTCATCTGCTTATCACGCTTGAAGCAGTAACAGATATAACTGTAATTCAGATAGAGCGCATTGGCAATATCGGTGATCGTTAGCTCCGGGTTGCCATAGTGTCTGAGAATATAATTTTCCACGCATATTGTGACATCTGAGTATTCATCATTCCCTGAAATGCTTGTGACAGAATTTTTGTAGATCAGTATGATCCAGTCGCGGATGGCATCCAGGCTTTTCATATTATTTAAAGTATCTAGGATACTGCCGTGGCCGCCTGTGACTGATATGGGGGAGGAGGACTGAGCGCTCAGTGATTCTGTGAGCAGATTCAGCAGAGACAGGGTCTGGAGGATAATATTGTCCCAGAGCGCTTTCTCATCTTCCATCTTTTGATAAATACTTGTAAGCAGAACTTCCAGATTGTCAGTATCTTTAGCGGTGATCATGGACTTCAGCTGGTTTTTTTGTTTGGCATCCATGGTGGCCGGAGCGGCTGCTGACTTCAGGTTCTGGTACTGTATGGCACGCTGCTTCAGGACAGAACAGTTCTGAAGGGCGATACAGGCTTCATGGTAGGAGAGGTAGAGATCCTCAGGTCCCCTGCAGATGTCTCCAATGCCTGCAGAGAGGGTGACGCCTTCCTTTTCTGCTGCGGCAAGTACCTGGCAGACCCGCTGTGGAAATACATTCTGTGCATTTCCGTCAAAGATAAAGAAGAGCCTGCTCTTTGTGTCAAGGCAGCATATATACCCCTCTCTTCCGATACTTTTGCGGATGTTATCAAGAAGAAGGCGCAGTTTCTCCTTGGGGAGAATGGATGCAGGTTCGAAGAGGGCGGCAATATAAGACTGGTAGCCGGGCAGCAGGCGGTCAGCCAGCTTGTGGTCATACTGGTCGATATTCTGCACGCTGAAGTTACAATTGACCAGGTCATTATAGTATCCCTCCAGGATAAAACGCTCATTTTCATTCTCAAGGCTTTTCATATGGCTGTTCAGAGTGTCCTCCTGCTGGATCTCCCTGCTCAGTTCATCCAGAGCCGAGCAGAGGTTCTGGTAATTGATAGGCTTTAAGATATAGTCAGATACCCCCAGGCGTATTGCCTGCTGGGCATATTTAAATTCATCATACCCTGTCAGGATGATATACCGGCATTCCAGCTGGTTTTCACAAAGCCTTGATATCAGTTCAAGGCCGTTAAGCTTTGGCATATTGATATCTACGATTGCTATGTCAGGGGGATCAGCCATCATCATTTCCAGTGCTGTCTGTCCATTATTAGCTTCGCCTGAGACAACAAGCCCGTGTTCCTCCCAGGGAAGGCTGTTTTTCAGGGAAAGCCTTTCATAATACTCATCGTCTACAAGAAATACTTTTAACATGATACTTCCTCCTCATTCGTATGCTGATTTGTTTACTGCTGTCCGTCATGCTTTTATTCCTTCTGTGCCGGAAAGGAGATAGAGATACAGGTATATTCACCGGCGGAACTGTCGATATGGAAGGTTACCTGGTCATTATAATGGATACAGAGACGCTTTATGACACTGGCCAGGCCGAAATGGTCTTCGATTTCTTTCTGGGATATCCTGTCAGCACGAATAGCTTCAGTGAGCTCCTGCTTTTTCTGTTCCGTGATCCCGTTTCCCGTGTCAAATACTTCAAAAACGATCCGCTCTTTGTCAAGGTATCCGCTGACGCAGACCATACCTTTATCTCCTTTCTCCTTGATGCCGTGATAGATGGCATTTTCTATAAGCGGCTGCAGAGTCAGCTTGGGAATGGAGAAATCATAGATGGCCGGGCTGAATGCAAGGACATAGTCCATGAATTCAATATATCTCATCTTCTGCAGGCAGAGGTAGCTCTCGATCAGCTGTATTTCTTTGGAGATGCTGATAATGCTGGAGCCGTTATTCAGTGAGATCCTGTAGAAGCTGGCCAGATTTTCCACAGTCTTCATGGCCTCCTGGTTCATATTGCAGCGGATCATACTGTTTATCATTTCCAGAACATTATATAAAAAATGTGGTTTTACCTGTTCCTGGACCATCTGAAGTTCCATTTTCCGCTTCATTTTCTGCTGTGCCTTTTGTTGTGCCATCAGCTCCTGTATCCTGTCCAGAAGGGAATTAAAAGTAATGCCCAGCTCAGCAATCTCATCCTTTGTTCTGGGGTGCGTCCTGATAGAGAGATCCCCGTCTTTCACACGGTTCATGATATTTTTGAGAGATACCACAGGTTTTGTCTGGAAACGGGATATTACAACTGCAAATACAATGGCGAATAAGATCCCATAGAGTGTAAATGTCATAAGCGTTGGAAACGTAGTTGTCAGGTTATCCTTCAGCACCTTGTAGGAGGATACAGAAAGGAGCTGGACGTCCAGCGGGGAAAAACTTTTTGTGGTAACGATGAGAGGATCATCTGCCTGCTGGATAATAACACTGCTGTCCTCGAGCAGAAGGCTGTAGCTGATCTGCATCTCTGAGAAAAGACTGGTGTAGATAGGGAGGTCCTGTTTGCTTGCCAGGATATAATTGCCCTCCAGCACATAGATATTGTCTGAGTAGACTTTTAGCAGTTCTTTCAATTTTGACATATCTACAAATAAGGCTATATACCCTAATAGCTCACCCTCAGGAGTATGGGAGGGGACAAGCAGGGCAAAGACCTTCTCCACGGAAGAGTCATTTAAAAATTCTATAGAGAAAGTCTTTGTCCAGTAAACATGTTCCCCTGTCACTCCCCTCATCAGTGTCTTATTAAAGAAATAGGTGAGCCTGTCCAGATTCAGATTCTGTTCACCGATAAAAAAACCATCAGCATCCATCAGGGAGAGAGCACGCAGGGAAGGCAGGGCCCTGTGATAGGAGGAGAGAGGCGGCTGATTGTCCATGGACTTGTATATGATCCTGCCGTTTTCTGCTGACTCAGAGCGTGCGGAGGCGAGGAAAGAGATAATATCTTCATCATGGGCGATGATCTTTCCTATGGACTCTATAGATTCCATATAAGTATCAAGTGCAGCAGCATACGTATCCAGAGTGACCAGGTCGGAACTCTGCTTTTGTGCCAGGGATAAAGTGATATTGCTTTCTCTGGCAATAAAGAAGAAGGCACAGATAGGAACAACTATCAGAAGAAAGGTAACGATGAAGTATTTTACTGCTATAGAGTGTATGTTCAGCCTTTTCATAAGATCTTCCTTTCGAATATACTCTTTATCCATCTTTGACAGTTTTATCGGGTCTGCTTGCGCTTATTATATCATGATTTTAAAGGCTTCTGAATCATTTTGGAATAACATCCGAGAATTTTACAAGTGTATGGAGAATAGTTCATTTACTTTTACACGGTCAGATTTTATACTGTGTTTAACAGCAATGGTCCAGCCAGATGATATGACATAGGGCAGGCCATTACAGGGGCATGCAGCCGGCCGGCTATCCCTGGAGTTATTTGGCAGTTAATATTGATAAAGATTGGGAGGAAATGCGAAATGAAAAAAAAGGTGATTGCTTTATTAATGAGTACGTGTATGATGCTTGGGCTTGCAGCAGGCGGAACTGTGGCAGCTGCTGATCCGGATCAGGCAGGCGTAAAAAAGAATGAAGTGACTAGGACAAAAGCAGGAAGTTCTGATGTGACACTGACCCTTGCAATGTGCGGTGACGGAACTACGAAAGAGTCCCTGGACAAACTGCTTGCGCAGTACACTGAAGAAACAGGGGTGAAGGTAGATACAATCTTTATCGCAAGCAACTGGGGAGAGTACTGTACGAAGATCCAGACAATGGTAGGAGGCGGAGACGATCTTGACTGTGCGATCCTGGCAATCGAAGGCGTGGCAAAATTCCTGGATATGGGCATAGCTGAACCGATCGACGACTGGATTGCCGCTAATAAAGAGATATCGGATGCTATCTTAAGTGACACCAGCCCGTCCTTCCAGGATGTATTTAAGGATGACGAGGGCAATACATATGCATTCCCGTTCTCCTTCAATAATGTAGTAATGCATTTTAACACCAGCCGTCTTGAGGAGGCAGGACTTGAGCTTCCGGCAGCCGACTGGACAAAGGATCAGTTCCTTGAGTATTGTGAGAAGCTGACAACAGAAAAAGACGGTGTTAAACAGTATGCAGTAGCAGTTCCATATGGCGAGTATTTCTGTGCAGAAGCCTGGCTGTATAATAACGGAGCTTCTTATATGAACGAAGATTTTACAGAGAGCACAATTAACTCTCCGGAAGCTGTAGAAGTGTTCCAGCTGTGGCAGGACCTGATCTATGAATATGGATATGCTCCTATACCAGAGGAAAATGTAAGCGCTATTGCCCAGATCATCAATGGACAGGTAGCCATGGGATCATGGGGACGCTGGCCGACCGCAAACTATATAGCGGATGATTTTAAAGACGTGGCGATCCAGTATCTTCCTACATTCACAGTTAACCAGCAGATCGGCGGCGTGGACGGTATCTTCACACTGAAGAATTCCAAACATATCGAAGAGGCAAAGGA
Organism: Murimonas intestini; assembly: GCA_003148945.1. Lineage (GTDB taxonomy): Bacteria > Bacillota > Clostridia > Lachnospirales > Lachnospiraceae > Murimonas > Murimonas intestini. Next base: position 101,010 of record QGGY01000014.1, read on the forward strand.
ACTGGCTGCATGGATGTCGCAGGCTGATTTTGAAGGGCAGTATCTGTCATCAGGCAATATCCCGGCACTGCATTCTCTGGCACAGACAAAGATCTCAGACCTTGGAATTCCTGAAAACTACGAGATATTCTATCTGGATTCAAATACCGATATCTATAAACCGGTCAGTGCACCGCCTCAGTTTACTGAATGCTCAAATATTGTGCTGACAGCAATCTCTGATATCTGTGTGAATAAGTCAGATGTGCAGGAGACGCTGGATAATGCTGCTGAAGAGATGAACGCAGTCCTGGCTGATAACAAATAAGCAGGGGTAAGAGGGTGCCTTTAAATAACAGACACCCTCTTTTTATTCCAGAGAGAGGGGAATTCTATGAAAACCGTAACAAAAACAGCCGGCAATTATGCGGCTAAGAAGAAAAGAAAAGATACAATATCGGCTTATATTTTCCTGGCACCGGCACTTATCAGCTTTGGACTGTTCATAGGGCTGCCTGTAATTCTGTCAGCTGTGCTGTCATTTTTTAAATATAACCTTGTAAATCCGCCCCAATTCGTAGGGCTTGAAAATATTAAGAAGATGTTTACCGATAAAGGGCTGTTCACCGCATTTGGGAATACCTTTAAATTTCTGTTGATACTGTGTCCTATCCACTGCGGACTTGGCATGATACTGGCATTTATGGTGTACAGGGCCAAACGTTTCCAATTCTTTTTCAGAAGTGCTATTTATTTTCCTTCAATTGTGACAACAGCATCAGTTGCTATCGCATGGGGGTATCTGTTCTCTACGGATATGGGTGCTATCAACTACTTTGTGAGGCTCCTGGGAGGGACAAATATTCCATGGCTGACAGACAGAGTGGTGGTCTATGTGACAATAGCCCTGTTCAGTTTCTGGAAGTTTATCGGGACTACATTCCTGTATTATTTCATAGGTATGCAGAATATACCTGATGTCTATTATGAGGCTGCCCAGATCGACGGGGCAGGTATTATCCAGACGTTCCGGCACATTACGCTTCCTCTGCTTAGCCCAACGATCTTTTTCGTGATCATAACTAATATTGTCAGCGTATTCCAGATCTTTGACGAGCCTTACCTGCTGACAAATGGAGGTCCCGGCACTGCCACACGGACGATCGCACTGGAGATATACCAGACAGCCTTCCAGGATATGAATATCGGATATGGGGGAACGATTTCCTTTGTCCTATTCCTGATAATCCTGGTGATAACCATAATCCAGTTTAAGGGACAGAATAAATGGGTGGTGTATGACTATGAATAAAATAAAAAATAAAATTCCGCAGATATGCCTTATTATATTTTTGCTTTTGCTGTGCATTATAATGCTGGCGCCTTTTGCATGGATACTGTCCACCTCTCTGAGGCTGCCAAAAGAATCTTTTAAGCTGCCGCCGTCTTTTTTGCCGACCAGCTTTCACTTTGAGAACTATAAAGAGGTTTTCAGGCAGTTCCCGTTCGGACAGGTTATCTTCAACAGCTTGAAGATCGCTGTCATAGTAGTGATAGCAAATACATTCATTTCCACAATGGCAGGCTACGCTTTTGCCAGGATTGATTTTAAAGGAAAAAATGTTGTATTTCTGATCATCCTTTCAGGAATGATGATACCTGTGCAGGCAAAGCTGATCCCTACATATATAGTAATGTCAAAGATGGGATTCGTGGGTACACATATGTCGCTGATATTGCCAGCGATCATAAGCCCGCTGAATATTTTCTTCGTGAGGCAGTATATGAAGACAATACCAGCCAGCTATGAGGATGCGGCGTATATAGACGGGGCGGGAAGGTTCCGAATTTATTTTACAATCTTTCTGCCAATGTCCAAGTCAGTGATCGTCATGACGTCCCTGCTTACATTCCTGGCATCCTGGAATGATTTTATAAATCCGCTGATCTTCCTTTCCAAATACGAGAGGATGACACTGCCCCTGGGACTGAAAATATTGAGCGGAGCTATGGGGACCGGAAGTGTTTCAGTGGTGCTGGCCGGTGTCACCATGTCTCTGATCATACCGACGCTGCTCTATCTGTTTGGGCAGAAGCACATTATGCAGAGTGTAGTCATGTCAGGATTGAAGACTTGACATGCAGCAGAAAAAGGAGGACAAAATAATGAATGCATTCCGTTATGATACAATTAAAAAAAATACTAAGAAGTACACCAATAAGGACAGGGCTTTCAGAGCCCTGCTGGGAGGAATAGGCACAGGAAATATATCTCTGGACGGGGACGGCAGGCTGTGTGACTTTGAGATCATGAACCATCCTGACAAGAAGCTGAAGATCCCATATACATTTTTTTCCCTGTGGTGCAGGGAAGAGGGGAAAGATTCCAGGGCCTTTGTGCTGGAAGCTGAGCCGGGAGGCTTAAGTGAGAAAGCTCTGGGCTATCCCACAGGAGAGCTCTACGGCCTGCCCAGAATGGACAGCTGTGAGATAGAGACAAATTATCCTTTCTTTAAGTACAACTTTAAAAGAGAAGGGCTTCCGCTGAAGATCACTATGGAAGCATACACGCCATTTATTCCTCTTGATGAGAAAAATTCCGGCATCCCGGGATATTCAGTGGAGTACTGCATAGAGAATATGTCTGACAGACCTGCTGAGGTATCAGTGTGTTCATCCATGTATAACTTTACAGGATTTACTTCTTATGACGGTTATGACCGCCTCTGTGTGGATGGAATGCCGGAAAATGATGTTCTGCAGGGAGAGGGATATACAGGAGTTCTGTTCAGGAACAGGGGAGCGGATCCGGAGGCTGTGAATTACGGAACACTGGCTCTTGCGTGTACCGGGAAAAATATAACATTAAAACCATGCTGGCAGGCAGGAGGATGGTGGGATGGAGCAGAAGAATTCTGGCAGGATTTCCGGGAAGACGGAAAACTGAACGCAGATGTAGCTACTGATGCAGTAGGTTCGAATATCGGCTCGGCGGATGTCCCCAAGGTGGTGGGATCTGTCTGCAGCACTGAGACAATAAGACCGGGAGAATGCGCGCATTTCACCTTCTACTTCACATGGAGCTTTCCAAACAGATACGGATGGTGGCCTGATGGCCATGCCAGGGAAGAAGATAAGCCCCAGCATGACAAGATATGGAAAAATTATTACAGTACAGTGTGGAAGGATGCACCTGATGCCCTGAAGTATATGTTTGAAAATGCGGAGGAGCTGAAGGGACGCAGCAGGGATTTCTCGAATGCCCTCTACAGCACTACATTAGATGCAGATGTGATAGAATCTCTTGTATCGGCCATCACTGTACTGCGCTCTAATACATGTTTCCGCATTGGCGACGGCAGATTTTTCGCATGGGAGGGCTGTTTTGAACATGCGGGGAGCTGTGCAGGCACATGTACACATGTCTGGAATTATGCCCAGGCCCTTGCATTCCTGTTCCCCTATCTGGAAATAAGCGCCAGAAAGACTGAATTTCTTCAGGAGACTGATGAAGAGGGAAATATGGCCTTCAGGGCTAAAAGGCTTCTGGATGGCAGCAAGTGGGAGATGCTTCCGGCTACGGACGGCCAGCTGGGCAGCATCCTGCGTGTGTACAGAGAGTGGAAGATGACAGGAGACGATTCCTTCCTCAGGGAGGTATGGGACAAAGTAGTGTCAGCTATGGAGTTCTCTCTCAGAACGTGGGATTCAGACGGCGACTTTGTGCTTGATGACCAACAGCATAATACATACGATATTGAATTTTACGGCTTGAATTCGCTCACCAATTCTATACTTTATGCTGCGCTTGCTGCATGCAGCAGCATGGCGGAATATTTGGGAGAAACAAAAAGAGCATCCAGATACAGGAAGGCATGGGAAGAGGGCAGCAGAAGGATGGACGAGCTTCTGTGGAACGGTGAATGGTATGAACAGAAAATATCGCCGGAAGACCTGAACAGATATAAATACCAGTACGGGACAGGATGTCTGGCAGACCAGCTGCTGGGCCAGGAACTGGCTCATGTGTGCGGACTCGGCTATATTCTGCCGGAAGAACACGTGAAGAGCGCAGTACACTCTATTTACAGGCATAATTTCCTCAGAAGCATGAAGGACCATGAAAGTGTACAGAGGACATACGCTTACCAGGATGAGGCAGGGCTGATACTCTGTTCATGGCCGAGAGGAGGAAGGCCAAAGCAGCCGTTTGTATACAGCGATGAGGTGTGGACAGGTATAGAGTATCAGGTGGCAGCCCATCTGATCTACGAGGGATATATAGAGGAAGGCATGGATATCGTCCATGCAGTACGCGGCAGATATGACGGCAGCAGGAGAAGCCCGTACAATGAAATAGAATGCGGCAACCACTATACAAGGTCAATGGCAGCATGGGGACTTCTGACAGCCCTGTCAGGATACAAATTTGACATGGTAAAGAAAGAGATATCTTTTGCGCCCCTCGTCAGCCAGGAAGATTTTTCATGCTTCTATTCTAACGGAAGCTCATGGGGGATCTACAGGCAGAATGTGATGGAAAATGGAGAACTCAGCTATGAAGTGATACCTCTTTATGGGGATATGGATGGAGTTGCTGTGAATCCACGCAGCTGATTATTTGGAGGATATATAGAAAGAGGACATTGCAATGAATATTCGCTGTTTGACAGGGAGGTTCAGAGCATTGTCCTCTTTTTCATGCTCTGTAAAATGTAAGAAATATTGATATTGATAAAATATCTGAATAGTAAAAGAGAAAGAGAGAGATAGTTGAAAATAAATATATATAATAATTATAATAAATTAACCGTTAAGTAATATAAAAATATTGAGATAACATATGAGGTATGTTAAAATATAAATAATAAATTTTTCACTGCTGAGGAAGGGGTGTGGGTAATGAAGTTCACAAAAATTAAAATGAAATACCTGGCGGTCTGCATGATGATCATATTAATGTCATCATCCTGTGCTAATGGAGATCAGAATACAGTATTAGAAATATCGGATCTGTCAAGCCAGGGCAAATATTGTTATCAGGAGATCGAGTGGGGTAGCAGTACAGAAAAAGTTGAGGAAGAGATAAAGAGTCCCTTGGGAAAGAATGTAAAAGGTTATGAGTCACCAAATGGAATCTTTTCAAACGTAAGAAATGTCCAGATGTATGGAGTGGATGGAGTTGAGGTTTATGGCTTTAAAAACAGAGGACTTTATTTTGTGAGAGTTTCATTTGGAGATCTTGATTTTACTTCCATGTTAAATGATTTTTTTGACCAGCTGATTACAGGGCTGAAGGATGCGTATGGACCTGCGGAGGAGCAGCTGCTGGGAAAATGCTATCTGTACACAGACAAATGGGGGAAAAGCAGCTATTATCAGTGGAAGACTGTAGCTGAAGATGGATCTAAGAGCATACTTCAGCTCAATCTTACACGTGATAATGATAATAACGTAATATTTGTCCAGTTATATCTGGAAAATATTCCTGAAGTTTAGTGGGTGTCTTCCCCAAACTTACAGTTCATGCTTTATATAGCACCGGCGTGCCAGCAGATAGAATACGGGGATTTCTAGCAGTGCCGCAGCCAGCATAAGATGCGGCGACCAGACAATCAGGGGTCCAGCAGTAAGAAAGGTCCCCTGGCCCAATTCAGTGAAAATATTTGCAAGGCCGGTTCCTCCGGAAGGCAGGCACAGCCGTATCCAATTCACCAGATTACCAGTGTCGCCAATAACAGAAATAAGTGAAGGCAGCAGTGCGATTCCCACAGATATTGCCAGTACCATTACCGGGCTGTTCAAAATGGAGGAAAGCCATAATGTCAGGCAAATCATAGCTAAAACAGTCAAAAACCCGGAAATCAGGACCAGGATCAAAAAACCATTTTCACTCATATTGGTAAAGGCCAGCACCCCCGTACTATAGTTAAACTGAACCGATGTGCCATCCAGCCCAAAGACTGGAAGCGTTATAGCGAGGAATACACCTGTGCAGAGGAAAAAAAGCGAGGAACTGATTATAATGGCGGAGAGAAGCTTTGCATGTGCCAGTTTCCTGCGTCCGTTTCTGGTACAGCGCTGGATATCATCTGCGCCGCTGGCGTAGTCAGAGGAAAAAACAGGGGCCGAAATCACTGAACAGATAACAGCTAACATAAAAATACATAATGTCAGATGAGCTAAGGTATTACTGCTGCCAAATCCATATTGATAAACAAAAGGTGTCTCAACCCTCTCATCCAGCCGCAGTGCATAGTCTGCAACATCCTGCCTGTTTTGATGTCCATAATATATGGTTTTATTGATATAGTCTTTTCGCTGAGAATAAAAATTACCCGCTTCTTCCGGAGAAATATCCGTGGGCTCTTTGGGCATGCCATTTGTCTCAAAAAACACCAGCCTTGTATTTAGAATCGTATTATAGACAGGTTTCATTTTCGAATTCCACACTTCTGTGGGAATGACTTGTCCATAAACACGAGAAAGCTCCTGATTTACAGCATATGCCTCTCTGATTTTCTCCGGTGTGATCTCACCTTCAGATAACGCAGCCTCCGCCCGTTCAGCGGCGATTGCTGCAAGCCCATGTCTGCTGGTTCCAGTAGCACTGTCAAAATAATATGTCATAAAGATAGTCATCCCTGCAAGCAGCACAGAGAGGAGTAATGCAGCGCCGGACAGATAACGTGTTGAGCGCGATTTCATAATCCGCAGCAGTTCAAGCTTCAGCATCATGGCTGCCCCCTTTCTCATGAAACAAGTAGATGTATAAATCCTCCAGGCATGGATTAGACGGACATGAATCTGGAATCTGTCCGCTGTCTGCCACATAGCGTACCCTCATCATGCTGTCCCCCTCCGACTTTACTCCTACAATACAAATTGAACGCTCATATGTCTGCAGGGCATCAGCGGGGATCACTGCGTAAAATACTTTTCCATGTATTTCTTCCAGAAGCAGCTCTGTCGTTCCGATTCCAATGATTTTACCATTTTTCATAACAGCATTTTGTGTGGCAACAGACTCCACATCGGACACAATATGTGTGGAAATAAAGACAATTTTATTCTGTGCCATTTCAGAAAGCAAGTTGCGGAAACGAGCCCGCTCACCGGGGTCAAGGCCGCTGGTCGGCTCATCCAGTATAAGAATATCGGGATCATTCAGCAATGCCTGAGCAACCCCTATACGCCTCTGTGTGCCGCCGGATAATTTGCGGATGTGCTTTTTTCGCACGTCGTCTAGGGCCAGCAGTTCCAGCAGCATACTGATTCGCCTTTTCGCCTGATGTCTGGTAAGTCCTTTCAGCGCTGAAATATACTCCAGATAGTCTGTGACTGTAAATTCCGGATAGAAGCCAAAGGTCTGCGGCAGATAACCCAGCCTGTCCCAATACCGCTCGCCCAATACACTGATTTCTGCACCATCATACAAAATCCGGCCGGAGGTTGGCGACAAGATACCAGTGAGCATCCTCATAAGCGTAGTTTTTCCTGCTCCGTTTGCGCCGATAAGCCCCCAGACCCCGGGAGTAAGATTCAGGCTCACAGACTTGACTGCATCCTTGTCCCCATAGCGTTTTGTCAGTTTCTCAATTGTTAATTCCATAATCTTCTCCTTAATCTCCCATTAAAGGTACCATATCATTTACACGGACTTTACATAACATACTTCGGCATTCAAACAATAACAGAATAGATAATACTGCACAGACGGCAACCGCGAGTGTTAGTGACAGCTCCGTCCTGCTAAACTGTATTTTGTCAGATATAATCTTGAACAATACGCCAAGGCCTAAGCAGTAACCACAAACAATTTCAATCCCCTGCTGTCTGTGGCAATGGTTCAGGATAAACAGGCTGCCGGTACCAGCCAGCAGATAAGGAATAATCACATAGATAAACGCCGCCTCTATCGAGCTGTCTGCACTCCCGGCCCAAAATAAAATTATCAAACTCAGGCATAGGGCATCCCCGATTCCAATGATACAAAGCTTAGCCAGGAGTGTTCTGGCAAGTGATATCCTCGTTACGGCTTCTGTCTCAAGAACTTTGTAGCGTTGTGCCCGCCCGTAAAATGGAAGCGCCGTCATAGCTGTGAAAATTGCAGACATATACAGAACAGATGTCAAACGCTGCCCGGCAGCAAGCTTAATGATCAGGCAGGTGACAGCCAGAAATACTCCCTGCAGCAGCCAGACAGACCTGGCAATAAACCGCACCTGTCCAGCAAGAATTTCCAAAAAGCCGACCGGGCGGAACGGCCTTTGACGTGCCGCTGCTGAAAACGCTAAACTTTTCCTGGCTTTCGAAATTGTCCTCTCTATAGAGGCAGGATCAGGCCGCTCCACCGGAGCAGAATATAAATCTCTCAGAGCGGTTTCTATACGTTTTTTCAATACTTATACCCCCTTATCTTTAATAATTTTGTGTGGTAACTTAATTATACTAAAACCAGATGGTCTCGTGCTGTTTTTAGCCAGTTATTATTGAAATTTCAAGGTGCATAGACACTTATTTAAATGCGAAGTTTGTGTTATGATAAGGGACTTTTTGTATGTCACGGCAGGACTCATGGACTATCCGCAATTCTCAATACAACTGGGCAAAATGGGGCGTAATTCAGTGTCCATCATGCTCTCTGAGACTACCGGATGACTACTCTTTTCCTTCTTTAAAAGAAAGTATGTGAAATCAATCGTTAACAGGGTATATAACATGAACCTCCTTGAAAGAAATCGTTAATAGGGTTCTATCAAGTGACTACTGCACTTCGGAATTAAAAGTTTCTCTTCTATAATATATGGATTTGTTTTCGTGTACCGTCCATGTTGAGACGTAGTTTAGCTGTCAAAAGTACAGAATTAAATAGTGTAAATAGCCTTAAAATAAAGCATTTCTGGGTATTCGGACAACCTTCTATGGTTTGCCTGGATACCCGGGTTTTTCTTTTGTGGAAATATATCAATCACCTAAATCTGGGGTCGAGTTGACAGAATGACTATGCGGAGAGTTGATAGTATAAACTTGATTTACAGTTATTAATACGCAAAAATTCAAATGCACAAGCAGATTTAATTTCGCGTTCACAAAACTTTATATACTTTTGCGTATCTTTGTGATATACTGTTATACTAAGAAGTTAGCACATTCGATAAAGCCATATCTTCCAGGCAACTGAGAGTGCGCAGAAGTATTAAGATGGGGACAAATAGCGGAGGTAAAGCGAATGCGTTTTAGCTATAATAAATTATGGAAATTGTTAATAGATCGTGGAATCAATAAAAAGGCCTTGCGTGAAATGAGTGGTATTAGTGCAACATCTGTTGCAAAACTTGGAAAAGGCGGAAATGTCAATACAGATGTGCTGCTTCGGATATGCGATGCACTCAACTGTGATGTTGGGGATATTATGGAATTTATTAGAGAAGAGAAATCTAAAGAACAGAAACGAAAGGATGCATTTCCCAATGGGTAAGATTGATACATCCGCTGCAGGAATTGAAAAATGTAGTGCTGTTGATGAGGCATTAAACCTTGTCTATTCATATATACAAGAAACATATTCACCGAATGAGGTTGAAATGATTTGTAATGAACTAACGGGTATTGCAAAGCGAGACGATTTTCGAAGAAACAAGACTGCTCGATCCAAACATTCATATCAGCAAGTTCAAGATACTCTTTCAAAGATTAATGAAAAACAAAGCATCAGAAAAAATAAGGGCGTTTATTACACGCCGAATGATGTTGTACGATTTATTCTTATAAATAGTATTAAGGCATCCTACGGAAAGCTTAAGGCATCGAATATTAGTAATATGAGTTTGGATGCCATTCCATATCGCTCATTTTGTTGCAACAAGACTATATTTGATCCTACGTGTGGTGCAGGAGAATATTTACTTACGGCACTTGAACTTAAGATTGATTTGCTGAAGAAAAAAACGAAGATTACAAAACGTCTTGTGCGAGAAGTGTTTTTTACTATTTTTGGCAATGATGTAAATGCTGAATCAATCATTATAACGGAATTACGCTTGTTGTTGTATATAATGAAATCTTGTGGTGTAGAAAATTGCTGTGGACTTGGAAATATAATGAGCAGACACTTTACATCATTGGACTTTATTGCGGATGAGTCCTCATTTGATGAGAGGTATCATATTGTGGTAGGCAATCCCCCATATGTTGAAGATTCGAAAGCAGGTCTTGAACTTAACAAAAAATATGGGAATATTTATGCAAATATATTGCTCAATGCAGCCAAGAGACTTGAAAAAAATGGTTCGATTGGATTTATTATTCCACTCTCTTATGTATCTACGCCGAGAATGAAAAAACTCAGAGATGAATTGGGGGTGTTAGTTTCAGAGCAGTATATTTTGAGTTTTGCAGATAGACCGGATTGCTTATTTGATTCGGTGCATCAAAAATTATGTATTCTGATTGGCAAAGACAGAAAATCAGAAAAGGCTATTTTTACTGGAAACTATAAGTATTGGTATAAGCAAGAACGCTGCAATCTTTTTACTGATATTAAAATGGTAAAGAATAAGTACGGAAATGCTGATTTTATACCTAAGTTGGGAACTGAGCAAGATATCAATATTTACAAAAAGATTACTAATAAGAGAAAAATGCAGTCTGTATATGCAATCTCTAGAGAGGGATGCGAATCAGTTTACTTAAATAGGCGTGAAGCATTTTGGATGAAAGCTTACAGAGAAAAAGTAGATGATCCAGAATATAAGGTATTCAGTTTTAAGACTCCAATAGAAGCGGATTTTTGTTACTGCTTGATCAACTCCACTTTGTTTTGGTGGTATTGGATAGGTGTGTCAGATTGTTGGCACGTCAGTAAAGATTTGAATGGTTTTATAGTGCCAAGGCAAATAGATATGTCTGGTTCTACAGAATTGGCACATAATTTGAGACAGAAGTTGGAAGATACCAAGGTGTATGTAGGAACAAAGCAAACGCAGTATGAATATAAGCACCGTGCGTGTTTGGAGGAAATTTGGGCAATAGATGCTTTTATTAATGCAGCGTATGGATTAACTGAAGCCGAAAGCAACTATATCAAGAATTTTGCTATTAGGTACAGGACGAGCGGAGGAATTGACGTAGATGAAAATAATTGATTTATTTGCGGGATGCGGAGGCTTATCACTTGGATTTATCCAAGCAGGATTTAGCGTTGAGAAAGCTGTAGAGTATGACCCTGTTATAGCAAACACATATAAGCGTAACCATCCTGAAGTTGATGTAATTGTTGATGATATAAAAAATATAGACACTTCTGATATGTTCGTGGGAACGATGGCTGATGTCATTATTGGAGGACCACCGTGTCAAGGATTCTCTATGGCAGGTGCAAGGATCAGACAGGGATTTATCGACGACCCACGAAATTATCTTTTCAAACATTATTTTAATGTTGTAAAAACGGTTATGCCTAAAGTTTTTGTTATGGAAAATGTAAAAGGAATATCTACAATGCAAGGTGGGAAAATTTTTGAAGAAATCAAAAGAATTTTTCAAGACCCCGAGTCACTCAACGGAAAACCATACCGCATATATCACAAGGTAATCAATGCTGCGGACTTTGGAGTTCCGCAGCGAAGAGAGAGAATGATTATTATAGGAACTCTCATTGATGAAGCGGATATTGATGTTTTGTGGGAAAAAACCATAAAGGACATAAAAAAAGAGTATCCGAATTATTTTGATGAAGTGACGGTAAGGGATGCAATAGGAAATCTTGCGATGATAAGTGAAGATGGAGTAATTGATAATCTATCACCAGAAACTGCGTATGAAAAGTTTTTAGCTAGTGATACACGCACAATTACAAATCATACTCGGTCACGGCATTCTAAGGTTGCAATAGAGAGAATGCGCCAAATTAAAAACGGAGAAAACTACACAGCATTGAATGAACAGATTAATTCTATTCATAGTGGTTCGTATGGCAGACTTTGTTGGAATGAGCAAGCATCAACAATCACCACAAGGTTTGATACTCCTGCAGGCGGTCGGTTTATCCATCCGGATGAAGACCGTACACTAACACCAAGAGAGGCGGCAAGAATTCAAAGTTTCCCTGACAGCTATGTTTTTTATGGAGATAAGCGTTCAATAAGCCGTCAGATTGGCAATGCGGTTCCTCCAAAAGTATCATACTTTCTTGCAAGATTGGTTAGGAATCTATTGGGTGTAGAAAATAGCGAGAACATTGGAGAGGGATTTATATGAAAAACCTGTTGTTCACAGGTAACCCGGCGACGGGCAAGACTTTTCTTGCCAGAGCTGCTGCGTATTATCTGTGTTATGAAAAATTAAATATTGATAGCCTCCAATCAAAAGACATCTATAAGGATTTGGATAAAATCGAGGATTTCATCGGCAGTGATAGATGTGAGTTTATACAAGTTTATCCGAGCATGACCTATGAGGACATTGTATACGGGCTTGATATTAAAGCAACCGGAACAATGACGGTGGATTATGTAGAGAAACGCATAAAAAAACTTTGTGACAGAGCTCGAGATACAGAAGAACTTCACGCAGTAATATTTGATGATATTTCAAGGGTGGATGCAGGAGCATTACTCGGAAATCTTATTTATGCAATGGAGTTCCGAAATGAGGCTGTTTCTCTTTCTGATGGCTCCACATTGTGTATTCCGGATAATGTCATTGTTATTTTTACAGAGTGTAGAAATTTTCATGCGGGCCATCTTGATTATGCATTGAGAAGAAGAATGGATTATGTTGCAGACTTAAAATCGGATCGGGACGTACTTGAAAAATACTATGACTCTGTTAATGCGAATGCTGGAAGAATTATCATAGATATATTTGATAGTATAAAAGAATTTTTAACTACAAATGCTGCTCCAGGAGTTCCTGATGTTGCAGAAAAATATATGCCGGGACACGGTATGTTTATGGTAGAACGTACCGGAACAGCTTATTTCGTACTTGATAAGTTCAAACCCAAAATGATGTATCAAATTTTCCCGTTTATCAACAACCTTTCTTCCTTGGGAATTTTACGCGGGAATATTAAAACATATGAGAAAGCACTTGAATCAAAACTGAACACGGGGATATCTGGTTTAAATCGTATATCTGACATTCGGAAGGTTATGGTGAATTCAGGTGAACATGTTGAACCATATTCGTTAGAAGATACCGTTAGGTATTATGAAAATGAAATTATATCTAATCATTGTTCGGATTATAAAGGAATTTTAGAGAGCGTCATAGATGCTATTGTGTTGAATGGTGTTTTCCCATGTGACATAGCCACAGACTCACTTTTATTCAATATTGAGATTGCATCGATTCCAAGCAAATCAGTTCCGGTTGCATATGCCTCGTATTTGGTTAAATTGAATGATGCGCCAAGTTTCTATTATGAAACAGCAGTTAAGGGAAAAGCCAGGAGAAATCCTCATGCATATTATTCAACTCGCCCAGGCAATGTCGGACGGTGGGCAGAGAGAACGGATGTGGCTGCATATGAGATTTCATACACAGATGGTTCTCCAAGTAACATATATCTTCCGTTAAACGGATTGAGATTGCATACATTTACGATCAACAATGTTTGCAAGGATAACAACCCGGCAGAAATCTATGGTGCCGTTTATAGACTGTTGCTGTATTATCTGAATCTCTATGAAATGAATATTTCTTTAGTTAAAGGGCACAGTGAAGCATATGGTGATTTAGATGCACTAATCCAGTTGGAAATAAAGTATCTCGAAGCATTACACGATGGATTAAAGAATGTTAATGCGGTAACCCAGACAGAAAGAGAAAAAGCACGAATTGATTATTTCGGAACGAAGATGATGAATCTGTACACATTATGGAATCAGCAAGGAACTCATATCCGGGTCGATAAGGAAAAATTTGATGCATTGGTTTTGGGAACAACAGCATTTGATGTTGATGCATATGAGGATATTTTTAATATCACGAATGGTACAGAAAAAATGATAGAGATAAAAGGAGTTGTAAAAATGACTGATTTAAAAGACTATCAACAAATCATGGAGAATATCGGTGTTAGACAGATGATATTCCAAGGCCCTCCTGGCACGTCTAAAACTTTTGAGAGCAAGAGATTTGTATTAAAACAATTGAAGCCTGAATCAGAAGTGCTTACAAGCCGTTTTGTAAGCCAGGAAGAGATTTCTGCTGCACTGGATACATATAAGCTCAGTGAGAGTGACTATGCAAATCCTTCCGCTTCTGCAAAGTTGTCAACAGGAGGATGGGATTTGGTTCAGTTTCATCCATCATACGGATATGAAGATTTTATCCGTGGTATTGAAGTTAAAGCGGATGGTGGTCTTCCATCCTATAACAGTGTAAATAGAATTCTGGGTAAAATTGCCGAGTTTGCTAAAATTGCAGAAAAAGCTAACCATGACGAACCACCTAAATTTTACCTTGTTATAGATGAGATAAACAGGGCAAATATTGCAACTGTTTTTGGCGAGTTGATTTATGGATTGGAATACCGTGATAGCAAAGTTTCCACACCTTACGAAGTAGAGGACAAAGTCAGTATTCCTGTATCAAGGACAAAAGATATTGTTCTCGGAAAGAACCTATTTATTATTGGTACAATGAATACTGCAGATAAATCTATTGATTCGATTGATTATGCTATTCGAAGACGTTTTCTTTTTGTCGATAGTCCGGCTGACAGAGGTGTTGTTATTAGCTGTTACCAGAATGTATCGGAGAATGATGATGAAAATTCAATTGAATTATTGGTATTCGATGCAGTACAGGCTATATTCGACAACGAAAGTTATTTCAACGATGAATATCAGAAGAGTGATGTACGTCTTGGTCATACGTATTTCCTTCGTAAGCGTAAAGAAGGATATGAGGAAGATTTTGTGGAACGTTTTGTTTTCCAAATCATTCCAATTCTAAGAGAATATGTAAAAGACGGGATTTTGGATACCATTGAAGAATTGATTGCTATTGAACACACTCCTTCCGAGATTAGAGATGCTACTGACCGTGGTGAGCGAGTACGCTTTATTAGTGATAACATCATGTTGTATGTAAAGGAATTTGGTAACATAACCCGAGCGGGAAAGCGTATTGACAACGAATATGTTGGAACTTTTATTGAAGAAGTGAGGATAAAGATAGGATATTGATTAGGAAGGTGATGTTATGGCACGAGATGTAATAATACACCAAATAAATGATTGGTCAGTGTTGAATAGTAAAGATGATGTATGGAATAATATTGACTTATCAACTCCAGAAATAAATTTTGGAATCCACAAATTTCAAGGTAGGCTTTGGAGTAGTGGTTATGTTGGAGTAGGAAGGCTACATGACAAGAATGGACGTTATTTGCAGTCGGCAGGAAAAGAGCATATTGTCGTTGTTACTTCGCAATATGGCATGGAGCCTTGGCATATGCTTGAAATGGTAATGTCTGATGATGAGTACGATGACTATATTGCCGAAGTGGAGGATGATGGCAGGTCATTATTCCAAGTATTTTATGACCAACCGCTTATTAAACTTTCCCAAGATATAGAGCAGGATGGAGAACTTTTATACGCATTAAGTTTTATAACTTCATGTTATGGTTTATGCAAAAAGGGTTTGAAAAAAACAATGTTCCACCAAGAGGAAAACTATTCTTCAAAGGTCAGAGGAAAGATTGAAATCAAAAAGAATATACGGATTAACACCTGCAAGGGCAGAAATGACAGATTCTATTGCAAATATATTGATTTTACTGAGGATAATATTGAAAATAGAATTTTGAAGGCTACTTTGCTGAAATGCAAAGAAATTGTAGGGAGACGCTTTCCAACTACATCAGAGGTGGCAAAGCGAGTAGCATATTGTACGAATTCATTCCGCCGTGTTCAGACCGTCCGTATTAAGACAAGTGATTTTAATGGCGCAGACGCATCGGGATTGTATATGTACTATAAACCGCTGTTGCAGCAAGCAAGGTGTATCTACGGTCAAAAATACTATGCTTATAAAAATGAAGAAGGAAAATCGGTTGCAAAAAGTGTATTTACAATACCCTATATGATTAATATGGAAACTTTGTTTGAATTTTACACTCGTATAGTACTCAAGCGAACCATAGACAAGGATAAATATTCTTTGGACAGTTATTCGAAAAGGCTGTTTATCCAAAAGGATGTTAGCGATATTTCGGATGTTGAGAGAGGCATTCATTTGATGCCGTACTGTATTCCAGATATCATCATTCGGGACAATGAAACGCAGAATCCCGTTGCGGTTATAGATGCAAAATACAAGCCTAATAGCAGAAGCGTCAGAGCAGATACACATCAGCTACTTTCATATGTACTGTTAACAGGTGTTCAAAAATGTGGCTTTGCATTTCCGGGTTCTGAAAGTAGGGCTAAGATAATGCATTCAACAGAGACGGCTGCATTACCGTTGTCTGTTGACTCAATTAATTATTATGAATTGATTTTGGGAAATGATTCTGATAATGCGGCAGATGCATTGAAGCAAATATTACTGTGAAAGGACTTGTGATGAAGTACTATACCGTATATCGTGAGGATACCGAAGAGATAATTGCATTTGGCAATGCAGTAAAATGTGCGGAAATTCTAGGATTAAAAGATGCACGGCAATTTCACGCTTTTGTTTCCAAAACACGGTCAGGATTGAGGAAACACTATATAGTAGTTGTTGAAGAAGATAACGAGGAATGAAAAGCAAGACTTGAAATGTTGGAACTATGACACTCATCAAGGAGGGAGTTTATGGCAGCACATCGTTCGTTTACTGAATATATATAAAAGAGATTTGATAATGATTTCTAGGAGGCTGCCGAAAGCTACCCGGAAACCAACTTCGATTCCTTTAGGATTGATTTTAAGCGAATTCACCGTGCCGGAGAAACGGAGATATCAGATGTAAAGGTGGAGTATGTATGGGGTGAGGACAAACCAGGCATGGAGATACATTTCGATGTAGCTGTGTTAATATGGTTTGAAACCCACGAAGCTGATTACCATTACGATGATTATGATGAGAGCATTGTGTGGATGATGGCTCATTGCCGTGGGGACTTGGCAAAAGCAATGATACATTAACTTACCAACAGTTTTATGAAGTTTGCTCATATGCTGAAAAAATGAAGTCCCTTGGACATGAGAAAATTGTGAGAACAGAATAAGCAAAATTTTTACGACGAGTTACTCAATGAGGTAGTAGTCCTTTATGGAATAAAATTGAGCATGAATGGCGGAATTAAATTCCGTTGTTCGTGGCTCTTTTTTATTGTGCGCCTGGGGGCGCACGTTTCTGACCGGTGAAAGTCCGGAATATGCCCGGTAGTGGGAAGGATATAGCCGAAGGCAAGGGTGTCCATCGCGAGATGTAATCTGAAGGAAACCGGATGTGGGGAACATACTAACCCACGGGCAAATCTCTGGTCTGATGAACAGAAATCACATCAGGCCATGCATGAGGGTAAGACTGCATCACAAGCCGAAGCCCAATAACTACACGGAATCATGTATGGTAAATGTGACAGATAGATGGAGAGAAAGTCCAATGTCTGATGGGGCATTTGACATAGGCGTGACACTGAATACCTACACGCATCTTGGGTTGGAGGATGCGGCTGATGAATTAAAGCGGATGGAAGAACTGGTGTGATTATTCCGGGGCTCTTTGGTTCTTCCGGAATTGTCCGTTTTTATGTTATCTCATATAACGTAGTTTAGCTTCCAATAATTCCTTACTACATCTGCCGTACATGGTTCTCTTTATCATTTTTAACCTGCTATTGGTTCCCTATACAAACCCATTGCTAAAATTATAAGATACTGCATTCTCAACAGCATCCATATCTCTTTCCAATCCTCTTGCGAAACTGCTGAGTGCATTTATTTTGCTATTTTTATATTTATCTATGAATAGATAAAGAAGAACCACCATCTTTTTCTGAAAAACATTTCGGAACTCTTTGATACAACTATGGATTTTCCATAAATCTGGAAATTTATCATAGATATAAGATTTGTGCAACTCTGCCAAAGCTGCATTCATCCACATATGCTTGAATACACCTTCTCTTGTAATAAAATCTTCATGTTTTCCAGTAGTCCCTATTTTATATTTAAGTGACTCTGTTCGTGTTCTTATATATGATTGAGGGTCAAAGTTTTTTCTTTCACGCTGCTCTATTTTTACAAGATAATCAAAAGCATTGCTCTTCGAACCAGCATATCCTTTTTCATAAATGGCTTTTACGGTTTTGCATTTACTCCCTCTAGAATTCAGACATTGCAAAATAAAATCATGAAAGACATCCAACTTGCTTTGATGTATTCCGTACATACTTAATTCTTTTGGATCACCTGTCCTGTATTTGGCTATCGTATTCCTTCCAACGCCCATACGTCGGGCTATTTCTCGGCAGCTACAACCTTCTTTTAGCAACGCTTGAATCTGGCAGATCGTTTTATAACACTTTTCTGAATAATTCAGAGAGTTATCCACATCGTGTGCCATTTTTTTTACTACCTTCGTTGTCTTCTGGTGTATTTTCTGTATGTGAAATCTTAATAGTAGCTGGTAATTCATGATTCAGTGCATTTTTTATTTTTTCCAGTAAATTTTGATGCAGGTGAAAGCGATCTGCGACCTGCATAGCATCTGGTAATTCCTCTGCAATGACTTTTGCGTAAGCACTGGCTCTGTCACGGGTAACTATTTTAATATGCTTATTATTTTTTAGCCATTCCCGCAATGAATTCCCATCTCGTCCATCTAGTAATGTAATAGGGGCATGCGTTTTTTCATCTACAATAATTGTTCCGTATGTGTGACGTTTCTTATAGGCGAAATCATCTATCCCTATCACATCACCAACAGGGGGCTCTTCCATACACTGATATCTTTTTAAAAGAAGGCGGATTACAGTATCCCCACTGATTTTTATTCCCAAGACTTTGCAAATCCGTGAGCATCCTTCACAGCTTGTTTCTAATGCCAAAGTGCAGATAAAATCAGCACATCGTTCGGTCATTCTGCTATAGGTATTTAGAAACCCATCGAAACTCTCTGCAATCGTAGTAACATCACAATCTTGATTTGTACAATCATACTCATGGGCTCTAATATGCAGTTGAAGCGTTTTTCCTAAAACAGGAAGATCCTGAACTGTTCTTATATATGTACCATGGTATTGCTCGGTAAAGTGTCCGCACTTGGGACAGATGCAGCTTTTAGTTTGCGATCTCAAGTAAATATGTATTACTGTTTCTGTTTGTTCAACTTTTGTTATCTGCAACTTATCTTCTGGAAAGAAGAGTTCTAAATCAAGTTTATTCATGCTCATAGAAAATCTCCCAATTTTATTAATGTAATTATAATATAATTTTCTATGATTTTCCAGGCAAAAACGGATAATTACGGAAGAACCCGCCGCACCGTAAGATTCATGGTGGATGCCAAAAAGGAATTAGAAAAGGTCAAAGGGGAAAATCCGGTATCGCAGAAAATGTTCCGGGCAATTTAATAATAGAAAGAACAAAATGGTGTTCTGCTTCAGCAGGGCATTTTCTGCTTTACCTACTCCCCAAATCAAGCAGGTTATGGTAGAATAATCGCAGTAGTAAGAAACCCTAGTTTCTATTACATTATATTTAGATATGGACCTGATAAGATGGAATATAAAATTGACGATTTAAAGAATATTGCAAGATTATTTGCTGGTTTAGGAAGTGTCGACCTTCCAGAAAGTATAAAGATTGATGAAACAGCTCTGTATGAATGTTGTTATGATATGGGGTGGGAAACATCAATTTTAGATAATAACAATTATAGTATAGAAATTTTAAGTAGTTTTTTTTGTCAATTGGCTGATGAAGAAAAATTGGTTGAGTTTATTGATTACTATTTTAACAAATATATCGAAAATAGGGTAACTGATTTAACTGTAGCGGGATACAGTATATTTCAGCTAAAAGATAGAATTCTCACTTCATTGAATGCATTATGGAGCATTTCAAACCAAGAGTTTGGAATAGACAACAGTAAATTTTCTTTGAAATTTGTTGATTTTAAGGAATATGACAAAATGGGAGAAGGTGGATTTTGTACTGTATATCGTTGTCCTACAGATGAATCGCGCGTATACAAAGTACTTAATATTTCTGAAAAAGCCGATGCAGGCTCGGTACATAGGTTTAAGAGAGAATATGAGATTATGAGCGAACAGAATGATAGTGGTTACACACTTAATGTGTTTGATTATGATTCTCAGGCTCTTAGATACTCAATGGAAAAGGCGAGTATATCATTGGAAACTTATATTGAAAAGAAAACACTATCTGATGAGGAAAAAGATGAAATTGTGATTAGATGTGCTGAAAGTATGAGATATTTACATAATAAAGGAGTAATACATCGGGATTTCCATCCGGGTAATATATTGTTGGGATGTTCTGGAGAATGGATGATTACGGATTTTGGGCTGGCGAAAGATATTTCTAGCAAATATTCTCATCAAACAACTACCACTCATGCTGTTGGACGCGCATGGTTTACAGATCCAACTCAGCTATTTGCGTTGAAAGATGGTAATTTTAGAACAGATATGTTTTCACTAGCAAAAACGATAGACTATATAATGGATGGGAACATGTCAGGAGCACCACATAAGTATTCATCTATTGTATATAAAGCTACTGCATCTAATCCAGATAGTAGATATGAGAATATTAATGAAATGTGTGAAGATTTAGCGGCTATCTGCGATAGGTCAGATTATGAATCGCCTGAAGAAATAGCAGAAAAGTTACTTGTAGAATATACAAAGGGTGGACAATTAGATGTGATTCGATTAATTGACTTTTTTAACAGAGATATCGATGGCAAATTAATGTGGCATTTGATAATCAAATTCGGGCAAGATATTTCTGTTCCGTTTATTAATGTAATTGAAGTGTCATTTGAAGTTGCACTAAGAGAAATACGAAGGGCTTCAAGTGAAATGCAAGAAAGTTCCCATAGTTGGGATGATTATGATATTATAGCATACTGGGCAATTGAGATAATAAAAAGTCGAAACAATAGAAATGATGAGATTAGTATTGAAGCAGCAAAGATTATCGAATATGTGGCATCAAATGTTGGAAGATTTAAAATAAAAAGTGTTTCCAATATATTGAAGAGGAATGCAAAGATCGATGGCCATATACGCGCACAACTGTCCTATCATGAAGGATATTAAGTTTGGCGTTAGAGTAATAAACATTTTAGATGTATATTAAAAAAAGTATTAAGAAATCGCAGTAGTAAGAAACCCCAGTTTCTACTAAGCTTCCTCAACTTGCCTCGTTTTGCCGCATTTTGCTTATGCTATGAAAAAATTAACAATTTTTAAACGAAATATAGAGTCGATAAACTACAGCAAATCGGCGAAATAGAACTGATGGAGGACTACGGTTTTACTACGATTGAGGGGCTAAAGAAAATATATGTGAAAACTAAGGTTTGTTGGATGATTAGTCTGGGATGAAAATTCGAATATTGTATCTTAGTGTAAACTATACAAATAGAGAAAGAAGGGATTATATGCTGCACCCCAATAGTTTATTCCAAAAGTACAAGGGAAAAATAGCGGACTTAGGCGTGATTAATAAAGAGAGTATTCAAACGGAACAGTTTTTACTTTATCATGATTCTAAAATTCAGATTTATTATGCTCCTCATAACGAATATATAAACGAAAAAGCCAGTGTATTTATTATCGGCATTACACCAGGTTGGAGCCAAACACAAATTGCATTTCAAACGGCAAAAAATGGGATAGGGACGTGTAATACAGATGAAGAAATATGTTTTAAATGTAAAGTAGAATCACGTTTTGCCGGAACAATGCGTAAAAACCTAATTTCTATGTTAGATGATCTGAACCTTCAGGAGTATTTAGGGTTGAAATCTTGTTTAGAGTTGTTTGACAAAAATAAATCACTTTTACATACTACATCTTTGATAAAATATCCATGTTTTTACAAGGGAAAAACTATAATGGTCATACTCCAACGATGGGATCTGTTGATATTTTAAGAAAATATATTATGGAAGAATTTTCAAAGGAGTTAGATTGTGTCCCGGATTTAAAATTGATTATACCATTGGGGGCAGCAGTAGAGGAGATCTTAAAAGAATTTTTTGAACCAAAGTCTGCACAGTACAGCAAAGTTCTGTGGGGATTTCCGCATCCATCAGGATTAAACGGAAGAAGAAAAATTCAATTTGAAGAAAAACGTGAAAGTATGTTAGATATACTAGAAAATGGCATATATTCCAGACAAAGTAATACTTAGAACTTTCTGACCGGCTGGCACAGCATCTGTGGCCATGAAATCCCAATTGGGCTTTGACACTACAAGGATACATTCCACAGAAGAGAGATGCTTCGGGAAACAGACCGGATTGTACTGATCCTTATGACAGACGGATTGTTAGGGAACCGTAATGATTTTGCGCCCCATAATTTTTCACCACAATTAAAAATGTGCAAGAAATCAATCGTAAAAAAAAACGATTGATTTCTTGCGCACTTTTACATATAATATAAACAAGAAAACGGAAAGGATATGGATAGTATGCGTGAAACAAGGGTAATAGAATTCAAAGAAATAATTGCAAACACGTTTTTAAAAACAGTAAGTGCCTTTTCGAATTATGATGGTGGAGAAATTTTTTTTGGAATCGATGCCTCTGGTAATATTAAAGGAGTGTCGGACATAAAACAGGCATGTTTGGATATTGAAAATAAAATTAATGATAGTATTTCGCCACAGCCTGATTATACACTGGAAATACAAAATAATGATAAAACGATAAAGCTTACCGTAAAAAGTGGTGTTCAGAAGCCGTATTTATACAAATCAAAAGCATATAAGAGAAACGATACAGCGACAATAGAGGTAGATACGCTGGAATTTTCAAGACTCATTTTGGAAGGGAAAAACATCAGATTTGAAGAGCTGCCAAATAAAGAACAGGATTTAGCTTTCGATATCCTGCATCAAAAATTAAAAGAAAGTATTCAAATCGAAACATTTAATCAAGATACATTAAAAACATTGAACCTGTATGACGGATTCAATGGATATAATAATGCAGCTGGTATTTTGGCAGATAAAAATCATTTTCCGGGAATTGATATGGTAAAATTTGGTGAAAGTATCAGTATCATTCAAAAGAGAGTTACATTTGAAAATATATCAGTATTGGCTGTATATGACAAAACGTTAGATGTATTTAGAGATTATTATCAATATGAAGAAATACAGGGAGCCGATAGAAAGAAGGTCGAAAAAATACCAGAAGCTGCATTCCGGGAAGCAATTGCAAATGCTTTGATACATAGAACGTGGGATGTAGAATCACAAATAAGAGTTCTAATGTTTGATGATAGGATAGAAGTTATTTCTCCAGGAGGATTGCCCTCTGGAATAACGGAAGAAGAATATTTATCAGGTAAAATTTCAGTTCTAAGAAATAGAAATCTGGCAAACGTGTTTTATAGATTAGGGTTTGTTGAAATATTCGGAACAGGAATTACAAGAATAAAACAACTCTATGAAGAGGGAGTGAAAAAACCAGAATTTGAAATATCAGAAAATACAATTAAGATGGTACTTCCGGTTTTTGAGGAGAATTTACATTTAACGGAAGATGAGAGAAAGATATATAAAGTTTTAAGCAGGACAATGTTAAAATCAATTAGCGAAATTGCACCTTATGCCCCATTTGGCAAATCAAAGACAACACAGTTGCTGAAAGAGATGGGACAAAAAGGTGTCATAAAAGTTGAAGGCAGGGGAAGAGGTACTAAGTACGTAATAAAGTAATCAATTGTAACTATTCAGCAGGTTTGTGCATTTACTGCGCAGACCGTAAGAAAATTGCATAAACAGGAGAATGAAAATATATGAAATCTTTAGTAATAGCAGAAAAACCGTCGGTTGCACGGGATATCGCACGGGTACTGCACTGCCAGAAGAAGCTTGCAGGCGCGATGGAGGGCAGCTCTTACGTGGTGACCTGGGCGCTGGGGCATTTGGTGACGCTGGCGGACCCGGAGGCCTATAATAAGAAATATACACAGTGGAAAATGGAAGACCTGCCCATGCTGCCTGAGAAAATGCAGCTTGTAGTGATCAAACAGACTGCAAAGCAGTATTCACTTGTGAAAGCACAGCTGTTTAGGAAGGATATCGGCGAAATCATAATCGCCACAGACGCAGGCAGGGAAGGTGAACTGGTGGCCAGATGGATACTGGAGAAGGCAGACTGCCATAAACCCATCAAAAGGCTCTGGATCTCTTCTGTAACAGATAAAGCAATAAAAGAGGGCTTTGCACATCTGAAGGATGGGAGAGAATATAATAACCTCTATGGCGCGGCGGCGGCCAGGGCTGAGGCGGACTGGCTGGTGGGGATCAATGCCACCCGTGCGCTTACCTGCAAATATAATGCCCAGCTGTCCTGCGGACGTGTGCAGACTCCCACCCTGGCTATTGTGGCAGGCAGAGAAGAGGAGATCAGGAATTTTAAACCGAGAGATTATTATAGTTTGGCTGTCATGGCAGGCGGCGTAAGGTGGAGCTGGACGGATGGGAAGAGCGGCAGTTCTTCCACTTTCCAGAAGGACAGGATAGAGAAGATCAAAGAGAAGATTGATGGGGCTGCGCTGACAGTAGTTTCAGTGGAAAAGAGTGCAAAGCATAAAAATGCTCCGGGGCTCTACGACCTGACGGAGCTGCAGCGGGATGCCAATAAAAAATTCGGGTTTTCCGCAAAAGAAACTCTGAATATTATGCAGAGGCTGTATGAGAACCATAAGGTCCTGACATATCCCAGGACTGATTCCAGGTATATTGGCAGAGATGTGGCTGAAACAATAAAGGAACGACTGATGGCCTGCGGGACAGGACCGTATAAAAAGGCGGCAGGTCCGCTGCTGACAAAGCCCATACGGACAAATTCCTCGTTTGTGGACGATAAGAAAGTCAGCGACCATCATGCCATCATACCCACAGAGCAGTATGTTCAGCTGGACCACATGACGAATGAAGAGAGGAAGATATATGATCTTGTGGTAAGGAGGTTCCTGGCAGTACTCTATCCGCCCTATGAATATGAGCAGACCACTCTGAGGGCGGAGGCGGCAGGAGAGAGCTTTACCGCCAAAGGCAGAACCGTAAAAAGCCCAGGGTGGAAAACTGTCTACGAAAACGCAGGTTTTGGGGATAACTCTGACGAGTTTGATGAGGATGAAGAGACAGATACTAATATGAATGTGAAAGACCAGACACTGCCTTCATTGTCAAAGAGCCAGGTACTAAAGGCCGGGAAAGCTGAAATGACATCAGGAAAGACAAAGCCGCCGGCCAGGTTTAATGAGGCCACCCTTTTATCAGCTATGGAGAATCCTGTAAAATATATGCAGACCAGGGACAAAGATTCCGTGAAAGTTCTGGGTGAGACGGGCGGACTTGGAACAGTGGCTACAAGAGCTGATATTATTGATAAGCTTTTTAATAATTTCATGCTGGAGAAAAAGGGACAGGATATCTACCTGACTTCGAAAGCAAAACAGCTTTTGGAGCTGGTGCCGGAGGATTTAAAAAAGCCGGAGCTGACGGCTTCCTGGGAGCTGAAGCTCTCACAGATCGCCAAAGGAAAGGCAAAACAGCAGGCTTTCATAACAAGCATCAGGGAATATACAAAAGATATAATAGGAGAGATAAAATCCGGGGACGGGACATTCAGGCATGAAAATATGACGAATAAAACATGTCCCCAGTGCGGCAAGAAGCTTCTTGCGGTGAACGGAAAGAACAGTAAGATGCTTGTCTGCCAGGACAGGGAATGCGGATACAGGGAGACTGTTTCCAGAACAACAAATGCCAGATGCCCCGTCTGCCATAAACGGATGGAGATGTATAAGAGAGGCGGGGAGGAAGTGTTTATCTGCGCCTGCGGGCACAAAGAAAAACTCTCGGCTTTTCAGGCCAGACGTGAAAAAGAAGGGGCAGGAGTAAATAAACGGGATGTCCAGCGTTACCTGAATAAACAGAATAAGGAAGCAGAGGAGCCGGTCAACAATGCATTTGCAGAGGCGCTTGCAAAACTTAATCTGAAGTAGGAGCAGAAAAAAGCCAGAAAAAGTTGTAGTTTTATATCGGATATGTTATAATCAACACAGTTTTAAGATGCGCTTTTTGCGGCGTGTCATCATCTAAATTAAAGACAAGCAGAGGTGCAAATAATGAAAAGAATATTGCTGAAGCTGAGCGGCGAGGCGCTGGCCGGCGACAAGAAGACTGGTTTTGATGAACCGACGGTCACGAAGGTAGCCAGCCAGGTAAAACAATTAGTGGATAAAGGTATTGATGTGGGTATCGTCATCGGCGGCGGAAACTTTTGGAGAGGAAGATCCAGCGAGACGATCGACCGCACGAAAGCAGACCAGATCGGTATGCTGGCGACAGTTATGAACTGCATCTACGTGTCTGAGATTTTCCGTTCGGTTGGTATGATGACCCAGATCCTCACTCCCTTCGCATGCGGTTCGTTCACAAAGCTGTTCTCAAAGGACAGAGTGAATAAATATTTTGAAAAAGGTGTGGTTTCATTTTTTGCAGGCGGTACAGGTCATCCGTATTTTTCTACAGATACGGCAACTGTCCTGCGTGCCATTGAGATCGAAGCTGATGTTATTCTGCTGGCCAAGTCTATAGACGGAGTCTATGACAGCGATCCCAAGGATAATCCGAATGCCAAAAAGTATGACGAGATTACCATCCAGGAGGTCATTGACAAAAAGCTGGGCGTAGTGGATATGGCAGCGTCCATCCTGTGCATGGAAAATAAGATGCCAATGATGGTGTTTGGGCTGAACCAGGAAAACAGCATTGTCAACACGGTGAATGGGAACTTTACAGGGACGAAGGTAACTGTATAACAAGAGTTAAAGGATGCAGGAGGAAATTAAGAAATGGATGAAAGAATTCAGATTTACGACACAAAAATGACAAAAACTTATGATAACCTGATGGCAGAGTTCGGAGCAGTCCGTGCAGGGCGCGCGAATCCTCATGTACTTGACAGGATCATGGTGGACTATTATGGAACGCCGACCCCGATCCAGCAGGTAGGAAATGTGACAGTGCCTGAGGCCAGAATGATCCAGATCCAGCCGTGGGATGCCAGCCTTGTAAAGGCTATCGAAAAAGCAATCATGGTATCTGACCTGGGGATCAATCCTAATAATGACGGCAAAGTTATCCGTCTTGTATTTCCGGAACTCACAGAGGAACGCAGGAAAGAGCTGGTAAAGGATGTAAAGAAAAAAGGCGAAGCAGCAAAAGTAGCAGTCCGCAATATCCGCAGGGATGCCAACGATGCGTTCAAGAAGCTGAAAAAGTCTGCGGATGTGTCTGAGGATGAGATCGCAGAACTGGAAGAAGAAGTACAGAAACTGACCGATAAGTATGTAAAAGAAATCGATAAGGCAGTTGAAGAAAAGTCTGGTGAGATCTTAAAAGTCTGATAGAGAAAGTGCAGAGAAAGAGGAGGCTTTTTTAAGCCTCCTTTAATATTCATAGCATTTTATCTTGAATGAACTTGAAATAGGGAGGATAAAGATGGTTATACCGCAGCACGTTGCGATTATACTGGATGGAAACGGCCGCTGGGCCAAGAGTAAGGGGATGCCCAGAAATTATGGGCATGTGAGGGGTGCCAAGAATCTGGAAGTCATCTGTGAGGATGCATGGAACATGGGTATAAAATACCTGACTGTTTACCTTTTTTCAACTGAGAACTGGAAAAGGCCTCAGGAGGAGGTGGACTCCCTCATGAAGCTTTTCAGAAATTATACAAAGACATGTATAAAGACAGCCAGAAAAAACAATATGAAAGTCCGCGTCCTTGGAGAACCGTCCGCCCTGGCTCCGGATCTACAGAAAAGCCTCAGCGACCTGGTTGAAGATTCCAAAAATAATACAGGGCTTAATTTTCAGATCGCTATTAATTATGGCAGCAGGAATGAGATGATCAGAGCAATGAAAAAGATGGCCCGGGATTGTGTGGATGGCAGACAGGCGCCGGAAGAGATCACAGAAGAAGTATTTGAAAGTTATCTGGACACGGCAGGGATACCGGACCCGGACCTGCTTATAAGGACCAGCGGTGAGCTCAGGCTGTCAAACTATCTGCTGTGGCAGCTGGCATACACGGAATTTTATTTTACAGAGGTCCCATGGCCGGCCTTCAATAAAAATGAGCTGATGAAAGCCATTGAAAAGTACAACGAAAGAGACAGGCGCTTTGGCGGCGTGGAGGAGGAATAATTGTGTTTTTTACAAGACTTATCAGTGGGGTTGTATTAGTTCTCGCTGCATTGGTAACTATAATAAGCGGTGATATAGTGCTCCTTGTGACACTTCTTCTGACATCGCTTGCAGGGCTTTTCGAACTCTACCGTGCCGTAAAAGTTCAGGAAAAGGGATTTTCAGTACTGGCGGCTGTAGGTTATGCAGGCACACTGCTGTATTATCTCATGTTACTTTTGGGGTTAGAAGCATATAGTATGATAGGGCTGATATTTTTACTGGCCGCCTTTATGTCTGTCTATGTGTTCACCTTTCCGAAATACAGGTCTGAACAGGTTATGTCAGCGTTTTTCGGAGTCGTATATGTTTCCGTTATGCTCTCCTATATTTACCAGACGAGGATGATGGAGGACGGCGCCTTTCTTGTGTGGCTCATCTTCCTGTGTTCCTGGGGGTGCGATACGTGCGCTTACTGTGTAGGTGTGCTGATTGGAAAACATAAGATGTCCCCGAAGCTGAGCCCTAAGAAGTCTGTTGAGGGTGCCGTCGGAGGCGTTGTGGGAGCTGCTGTGTTAGGCGCAGCGTATGCGGCTGTGGTTGGAAAATACCTGCAGACAGACAGTAACCATATAGTAATGTATGCAGCCATATGTGCGGCAGGCGCCCTGATCTCCATGATAGGAGACCTGGCTGCATCCGCCATCAAGAGGAATCATGAAATAAAGGATTACGGCAAGCTGATACCAGGACACGGCGGGATTCTGGACCGGTTTGACAGCGTGATTTTCACGGCGCCGGTCATCTATTTTCTTGCTATGGTAATGATGTAACGGATAAAGAGGAGATAATGATGAAAACAATTGCGATTCTGGGTTCCACAGGCTCTATTGGTACCCAGACATTAGAGGTCGTGGCTGAGAATAAGGATATAAAGGTGGCAGCCCTGGCAGCAGGCGGCCATAATCTGAAGCTTCTGGAGAGGCAGATACGTCAGTACTGTCCGTCCAGAGTGGCAGTATGGGAAGAAGCGGCTGCAAAAGAACTCAGGGCATCTGTACGTGACCTGCCTGTCCGGGTGGTCAGCGGAATGGATGGCCTTATTGAGCTGTCTGTTATGGAGGAAGTTGACATACTTGTGACTGCCATAGTAGGCATGATAGGGATAAGGCCAACGATAGAAGCCATAAAGGCGGGAAAGGATATAGCTCTTGCAAATAAAGAAACCCTGGTGACAGCTGGGCATATTATTATGCCGCTTGCCAGAGAATGCGGTGTCCGTATCCTTCCTGTGGACAGTGAACACAGTGCGATTTTTCAGTCACTGAACGGGGAGGACAGAAAGTGTATAAGCAAGATACTGCTGACAGCCTCAGGCGGTCCTTTCCGCGGAAAAAAACGCAGCGATCTGGAGAAGGTCCAGGTGGAAGATGCCTTGAAGCATCCTAACTGGTCTATGGGACAGAAGATCACCATCGACTCGGCGACTCTGGTCAATAAAGGACTGGAAGTGATGGAGGCCAGGTGGCTGTTTGATGTCAGTCTGGATCAGATACAGGTAGTAGTCCAGCCCAAAAGTATCATACATTCCATGGTGGAATATGTGGACGGGGCGGTCATAGCGCAGCTGGGCACTCCGGATATGAAGCTGCCCATTCAGTATGCCCTTTACTACCCGGACAGGAGGTATCTGCCGGGCGAAAGGCTGGACTTTGGAAAGCTTTCCCAGATAACTTTTGAAGAACCGGATATGGAGACTTTTCTGGGACTTCCGCTTGCGTTTGACGCTTCCCGGGCCGGAGGCTCCATGCCTACAGTGTTTAACGCGGCAAATGAGCTTGCGGTAAGTAAATTCCTACATAAGCGTATAAGGTTCCTGGATATTTACGAGATCATATCTGCAAGCATGCAGGCACATAAGATAATCCAGAATCCCACTGTGGAAGAAATACTCATGACAGAGCAGGCGACTTATGAATTGATTGAAAGCAGGTGGTAGGGTGAAAATAATCATTGCACTTTTGATATTTAGTTTAATTATTATCATACATGAGCTGGGACATTTCTTCCTGGCAAAATACAACGGAGTAGTAGTAACGGAATTTTCTCTGGGAATGGGCCCAAGGATCATCAGCACTGTAAAAGGCGGCACAAGATATTCATGGAAACTGCTGCCGTTCGGCGGTTCCTGCATGATGCTGGGGGAAGATGACGGAGTAATGGAATCGGGTTCATTTGGCAGCAAATCTGTCTGGGCCAGGATGTCGATTGTTGTGGCAGGACCAATATTTAACTTTGTACTTGCATTTTTGCTGTCGCTGTTTGTCATTGGCAGTATTGGCCATGATGTGCCTGAGATCTTAAATGTAACAGAAGGTTCGCCGGCAGAGGCTGCAGGACTGCAGCCAGGGGACACGATCATTTCCATGAATGGGAAGAAGGTCCATCTGTACAGGGAAGTTTCAAATTATATCACATTTCATCAGGGAAAGACCATAGACCTGAAGTATGAGCATAACGGTGAAGTTAAAGAGACTACCATCGTGCCTCAGCTGGATAAAGAGACGGGAAGATACCTGATGGGTATCAGCGGGAGCAGCAACTACCGTGTAAAGGGGAATGCCTGGGATACGATAAAATACAGCGCATACGAAGTAAAATACTGGATAGAGACTACTATAGACAGCCTGAAGATGCTTTTTAAGGGTGAGGTCGGACTCAATGATCTGTCAGGACCAGTGGGCGTAGTCGATATCATAGGCGAGACATATGAGAAGAGCGCCGAGGACGGCGGGTTCTATATATGGCTGAACATGCTGAATATATCCATACTTCTGACGGCCAACTTAGGTGTCATGAACCTTCTGCCTATACCTGCCCTTGACGGCGGCAGGCTGGTGTTCCTGATCATAGAAGCCATCCGCAGGAAACGTATTGATCCGGAAAAAGAAGGAATGGTTAATTTCATCGGCCTTATGGCGCTGATGCTTCTGATGGTTGTCGTTATGTTTAATGATGTGCGGAAACTGTTTTAGAGCCGGGGAACGAAAAGAAAAATATAGCATATACTGAAACGAGAAGCTATCGTTGAGGTTTATATGGAAATAAAAAATATAACTGCCATGCAGCAGGATGCGCCTGACCAGGGAAAACTCAGGCTTTCCGTAGTGTCAAACACGGGATATGCCCCTATTCAGGATGCTGTAATTGATATCTCGTACACCGGAGACCCTGAGAGCACGGTTGAAGAGGTGACAACAGACCAGAACGGCCAGACAGAGACCCTGGAGCTTCCGGCTCCGCCGCTGGAGTACAGCATGGCTCCATCTGAGAACCAGCCGTATTCTGAATATACATTTCGTGTCAGCGCGCCGGGGTATGAGACACTGACTATCTCAGGAGCGGAAATACTGCCGGATGCCACAGCTCTTCAGGAGATACGCCTGCGTCCGCTTGCTCCCGGCGAAACGATTGATAATATTGTTATACCTGCACATACTCTCTTCGGCGACTATCCGCCGAAGATTGCAGAGGCTGAGATCAAACCTGTCAGCCAGTTCGGAGAGATAGTATTAAGCAGAGTGGTGGTGCCGGAATTTGTGGTGGTGCATGACGGTTCCCCTATGGATACTACGGCAACAGATTATTATGTGCGGTACAAGGATTATATTAAGAATGTGGCATCGAGTGAAATATATGCAACCTGGCCGGCAGCGACCATCAGAGCGAATGTATTGGCTATCATGTCATTTACCCTGAACAGGGTATACACAGAGTGGTACAGGAATAAAGGGTTTGATTTTACTATCACGTCCTCCACCGCCTTTGACCACAAGTGGATATACGGCAGAAATATTTTTGAAAGTATCTCAGTAATAGTGGATGAATTATTTGCCAATTATCTGTCAAGGCCGAATGTAAAACAGCCGATCCTGACACAGTACTGTGACGGACAGAGAGTATCCTGCCCCAACTGGATGACACAGTGGGGGTCAAAGAGCCTGGGAGATCAGGGGTATCAGGCGATAGAGATACTGAGATATTATTATGGGGACAATATGTATATTAACACGGCGGAGGAAGTTTCGGGGATTCCCTCATCGTGGCCGGGGTATGCTCTTGATATCGGGTCGTCCGGCGCAAAAGTGCTCCAGATGCAGGAGCAGATAAACGCGATCTCCAACAACTATCCTCTGATTCCCAAAATAGCAGAGGACGGTATATTCGGGGAGGGCACACAAAATGCGGTGAGAGTGTTCCAGAGCGTATTTGGGCTTCCTCAGACAGGTGTGGTAGATTACAGTACCTGGTTCAAAATCCAGGAAATCTATGTGGCAGTGACGAGGATCGCAGAATTAAATCCATAAACGCTGAA
Source organism: Murimonas intestini (assembly GCA_003148945.1). Taxonomy (GTDB): domain Bacteria; phylum Bacillota; class Clostridia; order Lachnospirales; family Lachnospiraceae; genus Murimonas; species Murimonas intestini. The sequence goes on from QGGY01000014.1 coordinate 133,788, forward strand.
GAAATTTTACTGTCCGGACCGAAAGAACATGATGCAAAAATTAATAAGAACAGTTTGGCAGTCTGCTTTGAGAATATCAGGGCAGACTGTCTTTTTATTTATATAAAATATTCTACTCCAATAGAATAATGTGCTTGACAATTCTGTTCTATGGGAGTAGAATGAAATTATATTCTAATGGAGTAGAACAAAGGAGGTGATTTGACTTGAGCTTAAAATTGTTTGATTCAGAGAAGCGTGTTATGGAATGTATATGGGACAACGGGGATATGAGCGCTAAAGAGATTGCGGCTGAATTAAATATCAGAGTAGGATGGAGTAAGACGACTACTTATACTGTGATTAAGAAATGCATTGAGAAGGGTGCAATTCGCCGCAGTGATCCGGGTTTTATGTGCCATGCGCTGATAAGCAGGGAAGAAGTACTGGAGCAGGAGACGGAGGAGTTTATTGAACGTAACTATGGGGGCGCTGCGGACCGCCTTGTGGCATCACTTCTGGGACAGAAGAAGATGTCAGGGGAGGAGATCCTCAGATTGAAGCAACTGATCGAGAGATTGGAGGGGGAAGGATGATTTCAACGATGTCTTTTATAGAAATGAGCCTGTATGGGGGCATTTTTATAATCGCGATCACTGTTCTTAGAGCGGCAACTTTTAACAAAATACCAAAAACAGCTGTGAAGGTGCTGTGGGCTGCAGCCTTCCTGAGACTGACTCTCCCGGTGACAGTCACCTCGCCTGTGAGTATTTATACTGCGGCAGAACGGCTGGCGCATGCTGCCCGCCGGGGAGGCGTGCTGGTTACGGAGAGGACACCGCTGTCAATGAAGGCTACGGCAGGTTTATCTGGAAGCAGTTCTATGCCGGGCGGTGTACCTGTATCTGTAATAACGGGTATATGGATAGCTGTGGCGGTTATTGTGGCATTGAGCTTCTGGGTATCTCATATGCGGGGGAAAAGGATATACAGGGCTTCTCTTCCTATTGAAAATTCATATGTGAAGACGTGGCTGGAAAACCACAGGCTGCGCAGGCCTATACAGATACGTGTCTGTGACCAGATAGACTCTCCTCTGACATACGGCATCCTCTGGCCCGTTATCCTGCTGCCTAAGAATCTGAACCTGATGGATGAGAATAAACTTTCCTTTATACTTGCCCATGAGTTTGCCCATATCCGCCGGTTTGACGCACTGTTCAAATGGCTGCTGGCGGCGCTTGTGTGTGTACATTGGTTTAATCCTCTTGTCTGGGTCATGTATATTCTTGCAAACAGAGATCTGGAGCTGTCCTGTGATGACTATGTGATCAGGCAGTACGGCAGCCAGGCACGCGTCACCTATGCATTGACACTTGTAGGGCTTGAGGAGCACCGCAGCGGCTGTTCACCCATTGTAAACAGTTTTTGTAAAAACGCTATGAAAGAGAGGATAACAGCAGTTATGAAATCAAGAAAAACTACCGTGATCAGCACAGTCGCAGCGCTTCTGATGGTAGCTGCAGCACTCAGCCTGTTTCTTCCAAATGCCCAGGGAGAGAGCGGTCAGGTTATGGCTGCCGGGGAAGAGGCCCTGAAGGAAGGCAGTGAAAAAGGCGCCCTTGTCCAGGACATAAATGAGACAGAGAAACTTAGTGAGACTGGGGAAGCAAGCGGGACAGAGAAGCAAAATGAGACAGGGAAAGCAATTGAAACAGAGCTGGCTAATGGAGAAGGATCAGATATTCTGGAGGGAAAGACAGGGGAAGAGGACTGGAACTTTGATATGAAGAAATATGCACTTAACAGTGAGTATGCGAAGTCCCAGTACGACAGGCTTATAAATGCAGTGGCAATTGAAAATTACGAGGATATGTCAATAGCTGAATTTAACAGAAAAATAAATGCGGTTTTCTCATCAGAAGAGGACTTCATGGATACAGGGCTCTATACATTATATGAAGTAGTTATGAGCATGCTCCCGGCCGGCGATCCTTATGAGGCATATCTGTGCAATACGGTAAACGCCTCATTAACCGAATATTCTTCCCGTATGGATGAAGTTTATTCCGGCCGGCGTACAGATCCCTCATTCAGCAGCACAGCACAGATAACTTCAGAAGAAGACGTGTTTGGGGATAAGGTCACAGTTGATTTTGGGATGATTGATTATAGGTTTACGTACAGAATCCTTGACCAGGACAAACTTACAGTACGAGAACGTGACCAGTTCCTTCAGGATGTGATGAAGGGGGTTCAGGACTATCTGGAATCAGGAAATATATCTGCCGATGAAGAAAAAGGAGAAAAAGAAGCGCTGGAAGAATTAAAGAAGATAGGGAAATCAGCATCTAACGAACATATTGAATTCACTGGCGGTGAGATCGATTATTTTGAGATAGAGAATAAGGAGGAGCTATGAGAAAAGCAGGAATAGGAATATTGATGACAGGCATGGCTGTGTGCCTCTGCTTTGGAAAGATAAATGTTTCTGCGGCGCTGCTGCGGACTCCGGAAGCAGAAAAGGCTGCATACCAGCGGCATTTAGTAAGGGGCGGGAACTGGAACAGTTCAGACGATAAGAAATATACACAGGATGAGTATGAGTTCGCTGTGTCTTTAAAGTTTGACGGGTATGAATCAATGAAGGTGGGGGATTATAATAAGAAAGTGCTGGACTGGGAGGATGAGACAGCCTTCCATAAGACAGAGGGTATATTGGAAAAGGTATATTGGGGGCTCAGAGATGACGACCCGGAATATGAATTTTTTATGACGACACTTTCAAATACATGGGAGGAGTGTTCAGAACTTCACTATAATGCCTGCCATAAGGAGAAGCCCAACTATTCAGGAGAAGCCTCAGTGGAGACTTTCGGTGATATCTATGGTGACAAGGTAGTGCTTACAGGCGCGTATGCGGAATTCAGCTTTGACTATGACATGGACAGTCTGGAAGATATGACGGTTGCCCAGAGGGATCAGGCGCTTGAGGGCGTACAGACGCAGATGCAGGAATTTTTAGATCAATTTGACCAGTCAGAGCTCAGGGATGAGCAGAAGATGGAGGAGGTACTGAAGGAGAAACTGATCCAGATACTGGAAACAGATCCAGATAAAGTTTCAGCGGATACTGATCCATATCTGTATTATTACTGGCAGCCCTACTGGAATGAACTTGAGGATGATGGGATTTCAGAGAATTCCTCAGATGATACTTCCAATGAAACTGTGTCTAAGGAAGAGTTAAAAGAGCAATATGACGTTGTGCTGAATGTGCTCCATTTTTCGGATTATGAGTCTATGCCTGTGAGTGAATTTAACCGGGAAGTAAATTCTGTACTGAATGGGGAAAAAATGACGGAAGAGTTTTTAAAAGCTTACGAGGCAGTTCTGTGGGCATCCGAATATGAACGCACGGGCAAAGAGGAAGATTTCCTGAATAATATTATACAAACCTCCATAAAGGAATACAGCGCCAGGGCTAAGGAAGTCTATTCAGGAAAGACTGTGGATCCTGAGCACAGCGATTATTTCCAGATTGAGCATAAGGAAGATGTCTTTGGAGATGAGGTTGCCACAGGAATATCATATGCTTACTATACATTTACATACAGGATACTGGCTGCAGATGAGCTGACTGTCGGTGAGAGGGAGCAGTTTTTAGACTCGGTCAAGGCCGGGGTCATGGATATACTTGAGAAATCAGAAAATCCCGGGAAGTTTACTGCAGACCAGCTAAAAAGTGCTATTGAAAGTGCTGGTGCGTCTGCCTCCACAGATAAAATACAATTTACAGGTTACAAGATAGAGGATTTCGATTCAGAAGAGATGGATTAGATACTGTGCGGCATGGAGAGGACTTCCTGTAAAGCAGCAGCGGCTGCCGTGAGAATCAAATACCCTGCAGCAGGCTGCGGGGTACTTGATTTTCTGGCTGTGTCAGTCATCATCATCGTCAGACTGCGCCTTTGTTTCTGTCTCCGATTCGTCTGCAGACTCTTTGTCAGGCTTGCTGCCGTCTTTGACCCTGGCTTTGTTCAGGGAGTCCTTGATGGCATCCAGAAGTATCTGCGAGGTATATTTGCTGTCGGCAGAGAAGGTGATGCCATCTGTTGTCTGAGACTCATATATCTGAGATGCGAGGTCTTCCAGGGCAGGCTGTACGAGAGGGTACATTGTGGTGACAGATTCACTTAAATTGACAAGACGTATGGAGTTGATATGGCTTGTATCCACCACCACTTCCACATCTATGGCGCTGTCACCTATGGTGATCCCGGAGGTGTAGACACCCGCAGTGTATTTTGCGGCGTCAGCCGCGGTCTGTGCGCTCTCAGCCTCTTTTTTCGGCTTGAACATGATTATCATCAGTACGATAAGTATGATTCCCAGTACAGCAAAAATCCCGGTATAAATAACTTCACGCATTTTAAATACCATAATTTTTGTCTTAGAACTCATCCATAATCCCCCCTAACCATTGTTTTATATAGTCTATTTTCCAGTACAGCCTTTTATTCCTATTTGCATATTTTTTGAAAAGATGCTATGATGGAAAAAAGTTTTCTATGGGAGGAAAAGAGAATGAGTGATTATTTAATAACTACTGATAATATGACAGATCTGCCGGATTCCTATTTCCAGGAGCATGGTCTGGGCGTTATGTCCCTGACTTATATGATAGATGGGAAAACATACAGTAAAAAGAATGAACTTCCATATAAGGAGTTCTACGCTAAAATGAGGGCAGGCTCTATGCCTACTACATCTCAGGTTAATCCTGATGAGGCGAAGGAAGAACTGAAGGTCTTTCTGGAAAGGACGAACCGCCTTATTCATATAGCTTTCTCCAGCGGACTTTCAGGCAGCTATAACAGTGCAAGGATAGCAGCTGAGGAGCTTATGGAGGAGAATCCAGATGTTAAGATCACAGTTATCGATTCACTGTGCGCGTCCCTTGGAGAAGGCCTGCTTGTACATAAGGCTGTCATGCTGAAGGAGCAGGGGATGGAATATGATGAACTTGTCAGCTGGATAGAAAATAATAAGCTGCATATGGTCCATAATTTTACCGTGGATGATTTGTTTCATCTTTACAGGGGCGGCCGTGTTTCAAAAGCCGCAGCCATTCTGGGAACTATGGTGAACCTCAAACCTGTACTCCATGTGGATGATGAAGGTCACCTTGTCCCTGTATCCAAGGTAAGAGGGAGGAAGAAGTCTATAGCTGCCCTTGTAGAATCCATGGAAAAGCAGATCGGAAGCTACAGGGACAAGAATGATATTGTATTCATCAGCCATGGAGACTGCCTGGAAGATGCGGAGTATCTGAGGGATATGATCAGGGAAAAGCTGGGGATCCAGGAATTCCTTATTAACCCGGTAGGGCCTACTATCGGAGCCCATTCAGGACCCGGTACCCTGGCGCTTTTCTATATGGGTGATGTGAGATAAGGGAGCATCGATGACAAATGATATGACAAAGGGGAATCCGCTTAAGCTGATCATCATGTTTACGATTCCCGTTCTTATCGGAAATATTTTTCAGAATTTCTATAATATCGTTGACTCGATCATTGTAGGACAGTTTTTAGGCGTGGATGCGCTGGCAGCTGTAGGGACGACCGGTTCCATTAACTTTCTGGTGATCGGCTGGGTGAGCGGCATGACCAGCGGGTTTGCCATACTGATAGCGCAGAGCTTTGGCGCAGGCGATCACAAACGTCTGCGTCATTATGTGGCTATGTCCATTTATCTCTGTGCGGCCATGGCGGCAGTTATGACCGCAGGCCTGCTTATTGCAAATGAACCGGTCCTCAGGCTTATGAATACACCTGATAATATTTTTGGAGATACGCGCAGCTATATTGCCATTATCTATGCAGGGCTGCCTGTAACTATCATGTACAATATGCTGGCGGGTACTGCCAGGTCTCTGGGGGACAGTAAGACGCCGCTGTATTTCCTGATACTCTCCTCGCTGCTCAATATCGGCCTGGATCTGCTTTTTGTAGCAGTGCTACCCATGGGAGTGGCCGGAGCCGCCTATGCTACAGTTCTGGCACAGGGTGTATCTGCAGTACTCTGCTTCTTTTATGTGCGCAGGCATTTTGAGATTCTGCATTTTAGCAGGGAGGATGCCAGATTTAACGGAAGGAGCGCCTGGAGGCTTATGGTTATGGGGATACCCATGGCGCTTCAGTTTTCCATAACAGGTCTTGGCACAATGATCGTGCAGGCTTCCTTAAATCTGCTGGGGTCTGCTTATATTGCAGCGTTCGCAGCCGCTATTAAGGTGCAGAATATTATAGTCCAGGTATTTCCGTCCCTGGGAGTCACCATGGCTACCTTTGCAGGACAGAATGCGGGCGCAGGAAAGATAAAGCGGATCAGGAAAGGGATGAGGCAGGCATTCTTTATTGTGCTGGGCGGCAGCGCAGTCTGTGCACTGATCGTTTACTTCCTGGGAGATTCCATGGTTACCATGTTTGTGAAAGATCCAACCGGGGAAATAAGATCCATAGCCAGGCAGATGTTCCGCATCAGTATGTGGTTTTATCCATTTTTGGGGACTATCTTTCTGTTCAGAAATGTGCTGCAGGGGCTGGGAGATGGTTTTGTGCCTATGCTGGGAGGAGTTTTTGAACTGTTCGCCAGATGGCTGGCTATAGTGCTGCTGGCTGCGCCCCTGGGATATGTGGGAATCTGTCTGACCGATCCCTGTGCCTGGGTATCGGCCCTGATTCCTTTGATTCCTGTCTATTTTGTCAGGATGAAGAGGCTGATGAGATGGGAACAAGAGAAGATGGTGGCAGCGGAGTGAGATCAGACACAGGCAGTCCCGAAGTCTTCGTCTTCCAGAATGCCTATTGAACTGCCGATCTTACCGCCGCTTTTTAGATACTGTCTGATGTTCCGCTGAAGTGAAGTATGCCCGGGAAGTTCATCTAATGAGCTCCCGGGTTTTTTAAATACCCAGGTCATGTATTCTATGTCATCAGGCTGATCCTCGATCAGGCGGAAGGCATTTTGAAACTTCATGATATTAGATCCTGCCCTCAGGACATGTTCCAGCCTGGGAGAAAGAAGCCACGAACTGCAGACAAACGCCTCGCTGTGGTACTGGGGAAAGAATTTCTCAAAGAAGCTTTTTGCAGCACTGACCGAGCTGCGGCAGCATTCAGGTGTCAGAGAAGCGTCTGATGGGATATGGAGGTTGATTCTGGGGTGTCCGTCAACTGTCTCCATCTCATATTCCATCTCACCGATGCGGAAATCTTCCATGGCGATGATACGGCAGGTCCAAAAATCACGGTCGAAGCCATATTCGCCAAAACTCTCTTTATGTTCTCCAACGAATCTTGAGAACATCTTAAAGGTATCTGCAAAAATCTTTTCACCGATCCCCAGATCTATGTAATCTTCAAATGTCTTCCGGGAGGTTTCCAGCATGCAGGTGAGCATATGGAAGCCATTTTTATTTTCTTGTTCTTGAGAGAACAGTTCTCTCAGCGTACAGACTCCGTCCATCCATGTATCCCGGGAATAGAAGAGTTTTATGGCTGGAGCTGCGGCAGCCCAGTCCAGCCGTTCTGCAATTTTACATACCAGGTCAGCAGCTTCATCCGGCAGGCTGATCAGCCTGCATAATTCATTTAGTGATATCATGAAAGCTTCTCCTTTTTGTGCCTGTTTTTAGTGAAGGCAGTGAGCAGAAACGGAAAGATAACTATGATCCACAGGACGAGAATAAAATACTGGAACATTTCTGACGGGACAGAGGCGCCCAGAAGAGCCTTAAGTCCTGTCTTGAGTAAAAGAGTGACAATAAGTCCTATTATAAATTTTACTGCCTGGAATGAAAGGGAGGCTTTCGTGTCATAGTGGATATATGTGTGTTCCAGGTACCAGCCAAGTGCAAACGCCAGACCTGCGCCCGCCGCCTTGCAGCAGTCTGCCGCGTAAGCCTCTTCGATAGTCCCGCTGCCCAGCAGAGCCAGAGAATAACAGGCAGTTGCAATAGAAAATACAGCCAGTACGATGGCTATGATGATATTTTCTTTCTTTGTATTCTTCAGGGATGCCATGAGCCTGTGAATCAGCCAGGACACAACAAGGGCTATAAGCATGGCAGTGACAACATCTTTAGGTGTATGGACACCCAGGTACATCCTGGAAAAGCCCACAAGCAGGAACAGGACAATACATATGATCCTTCCCCAGGTTTTCTTTATATTCAGAGCCAGACCAGAGAAAAGAGTAGTGGCGCTCTGGGTATGTCCGCTGGGAAAAGAATATCCTGTGGCAGCAGGTATGGCAGAGGGTACCGCCTTAAAGCCAGGATCAAGGACCCAGGGACGGGGGATCCTGAAGGTGATCTTCAGATTCTGCAGGATAAGTCCGGAGGTGAAAAAAGACAGGCCGATCTCGTAGGCCAGTTTTTTGTTCAGACACCAGTAGAGCAGGCAGATAATGCCCAGCACCAGAAAATCCTGGCCAAAATAAGTCATAAACTGAAATATCTGATCCAGGAAAGGTGTCCGTATTCCTTCTAACAGTCTTAAAAAATCCATAGTAAAAAATCTCCTTTATTAAATTTAGAATGGGCAGAAGCCTTCCGCAAACTGTGCTGCACATCTCACGGAAAGTATTTTTCAAACATGCTCCGTGTTCATTGTATCATAATTTTAATATTTTGTAACTGTTCAGTACCGTTACAGTTACATGCATATTTTTGCAGTTTTTGGAAATCCTATTTTAAATATACTAGAAAGGAACAAAGGTTATGGAAGAAAAGGAAATAAAAGGCGTACAGGAGAAAGAGGACGCAGCGTCAGGGAAAATCGGCAGCAGTCTTTTTGAGAATATGCAGTATTTCCATGACAAGCTCCAGGTTGATAAAAATTTCGATATTATTTATAAGATGACCCTGGTGGCAGATAAAAATGCGAGTATTTATTTTATGGATGGATTCGTAAAGGATACCATCATGCAGAAGCTGATGGAGTATTTCTACTCCATAACACCGGAGGATTTGCCGGAGGACAGCCATGGGCTGTCCCATGAGAACATGCCTTATGTGGAAGTGGACCTGCTGGATGACAAAGAAGAGATCCTGACAAATATTCTGTCGGGCGTCCTGTGCCTGTTCATAGACGGATACAGCAAATGCTTTGCCATTGACTGCAGGACATATCCCATGCGCAGTGTACAGGAGCCGGAGAAAGATAAAGTACTCAGAGGTTCCAGAGACGGCTTTGTGGAGACTGTGGTTTTCAACACGGCCCTGATCCGCAGAAGGATACGAAGCCCCAAGCTTGTGATGGAGATGCTTAAAGCCGGCAATTCATCCCAGTCTGATATTGTGCTCAGCTATATGGACGACAGGGTGGACAAGAAATTTCTGGCAGAGCTTAAAAAAAGGATTGAAAATATGAAAGTAGATGCCCTTACCATGAATCAGGAAAGCCTGGCGGAGTGTATCTACAGAAGAAAGTGGTATAATCCGTTTCCAAAATTCAAATATACAGAGCGGCCGGATGCCACAGCGGCCAGTATTCTTGAGGGAAAGATAGCAATACTGATAGATAATTCCCCGGCAGCAATGATACTTCCTGTTGGAATTTTTGATATTCTGGAGGAGGCGGATGACTTCTATTTTCCGCCTGTGACCGGAACTTATCTGAGGGTGACCAGATTCTGCATCAGTGTTATGACATTATTCCTGACGCCTGTCTGGCTGCTGCTCATGCAGAATCCGGAATGGATACCGGGATCTCTTGAGTTTATTAAAATAAGTGATCCTGTTAATGTGCCATTGATCGCGCAGCTTCTGATCCTGGAATTTGCCATAGACGGTCTGAAGCTGGCGGCTATCAATACGCCTTCCATGCTGACAACGCCTCTGAGCGTTATTGCAGCTCTTGTGGTGGGAGAGTTTTCAGTGAAATCCGGCTGGTTTAATTCTGAGACTATGCTTTATATGGCATTTGTGGCAATAGCCAATTATACCCAGGCCAGCTATGAACTGGGATATGCGCTGAAATTCATGCGGCTGATCATGCTGGTGCTGACAGCTATATTTGGGATTTATGGACTGATAGCAGGAGTTATTATTTCTATGCTGTTTATTGCGCTTAATAAGACAGTCTCAGGAAAGAGCTATCTCTATCCGCTGATACCATTTTCAGGCAGGCAGCTGGCAAGAAGGCTGTTCAGGGTCAGGATCAGCCATTATTATGAGTAAGGAAATTAAAAATGATGTATAAAAAGGTTTTTTTGACACATATTATTCCCGAAGAGAAATCTTATAGAAACTAATAGAAAAGGAGAATCATTATGAAACAGTTCAAAAAATTTATGACCGGAGCTGTACTGGCAGTATGTCTGGTGGCAGCTGCAGGATGCACAAAGAAAGATAATAACAAGGATACTTCCAAGCAGACTGAAGCTGTTACAGAGAAAAAAGAGACAACAAAAGAGACACAAAAAGAGACAACTCCGGCAGAAACAAGTTCTATGACAGAAAATATGACTGAAACAAACAATAAAGGCAATGTAAACGATGCAACAGACGGAACAAACACAGCAGGCAGCGAAGGTCTGTTGGACGAAATCGGCGATGATATCAAAGACGGCGCCAGAGATATCAAGGATGACCTGGAAGGCGGCGGAAACGGGACAGCAGAGAACGGGGCTCCGGCAGAAGGCACGGCGGGAACAAACAGATAAAACTAAAAACTGTATGGGTGATTATTAATGCGGCGCTGCTTAAAAGCTGGGGCCGCATTATCTGCGCTTAAGCCAAATGTTATCTTGCATGGAGCACTTTGTTATGCTAAACTCTGTATAACTTTAAGTAATCAGGAGGTTATGCATGAGATTCAGGCCTTGTATCGATATACATAATGGTAAGGTGAAACAGATCGTAGGCGGCTCACTCAGGGACAAGGGTGACAGTGCAAGGGAAAACTTTGTCTCCGGGCAGGACGGGGAGTGGTATGCCAATTTCTTTAAAAAAGATAATATCCGGGGAGGGCATATTATCCTGCTGAATCCTTCTTCCTCCCCCTATTATGAAGCCACAAGGCAGCAGGCCTTTAAGGCTCTGCGGGCATGGCCGGGAGGCTTTGGGGCAGGCGGGGGCATCACAGATAAGAACGCAGGCGAATATCTGGAAGCGGGGGCTTCCCACGTTATTGTCACCAGCTTTGTATTTAAGGATGGACTTCTGAATTATGAAAATCTGAAAAAGATGGTCAGGGCGGCAGGAAGGGAGAGGCTGATTCTGGACCTGAGCTGCCGGTGCAGGGACGGGCAGTATTATATTGTCACAGACAGGTGGCAGAAGTTTACAGATGTCATTTTATCCCATAAGGTCTTAGATGAGCTGGCCAAGAGCTGTGATGAGTTTTTGGTCCACGCTGTTGATGTGGAAGGAAAGGCGCAGGGGATAGAAGAAGGGCTGGCGCAGCTGCTGGGAAGCTGGGACGGATGCCCTGTCACTTATGCCGGGGGCGTGGGAAGCTATGCTGACCTGGAGACGCTGAGGAGGTGCGGCAGGAACAGGCTGGATGTGACTGTGGGAAGCGCTCTTGACCTTTATGGCGGCCCTGTGGAATACAGAGAAGTGTTAAAATTGTGTGATAAATAAAACAAGCATAAATAAAATTCGAAACTTTTTATGAATTTCGTTGTAAAATGTTCAGGATATGGTATAATTGGGATATAAATTAAAGAGCAAAGGAGTTGGACATCATGCCTTATACAATTAGCGGAAAAAATATTGAGGTTACAGAGGGCTTAAGAAATGCAGTAATGGACAAGCTTGGAAAACTGGAAAGATATTTTACTCCTGAAACCGAGATCATCGTTACACTCAGTGTCGAAAAAGAGCGGCAGAAGATCGAAGTCACTATTCCGGTAAAAGGTGGTATCATCCGTTCTGAACAGGTCAGCAATGACATGTATGTTTCCATAGATCTTGTGGAAGAAGTTATAGAGAGACAGTTAAGAAAATATAAGAATAAGATTATCGACAAGCATCAGGATGGCGGAAATTTCCGCAAGGAATTTATAGACAAGGAAGTGGAGGACGACGAGGAGATCAAGATCATCCGTACAAAACACTTTGGTATGAAGCCTATGTTCCCGGAAGACGCATGTGTACAGATGGAACTCTTAGGCCACAATTTCTTTGTATTCCGCAATGCGGAGACTGATGAAGTGAATGTAGTTTACAAGAGAAAAGGAAATACATACGGTCTGATCGAACCGGAAGTATAAAAACACATTATTTTAATAATAGTAAGTATATGGACCTGCCAGACGGCAGGTCCAATTATTATTTGCGGTTCTGCAAATACAGATTCTAATTTCGTTAAACATAAGTTCACAAAAAATTTATTGTCTAACTGTCCCTAAAGTGTTAGAATATAGGGGTGTTTATTAAGACTGGGGTAAAATGGATACCCTTATGTTGGAAAGTATAGGAGAATAATAATGAAACTGATTGAAAAAGTATTCGGGACTCACAGTGACAGGGAACTGAAATTGATCAATCCCATCGTGGATAAGATAGAAGCTTTGAGGCCGTCCATGCAGGCATTATCAGATGAAGAGCTGCGCGGCAAGACGAAGGAATTCAAAAAAAGGCTTGCTGAGGGTGAGACTTTGGACGATCTCCTGCCGGAAGCTTTTGCAACGGTCAGAGAAGCCGGCAAGCGTGTACTTAATATGGAGCATTACCGTGTACAGCTGGTGGGCGGTGTGATCCTGCACCAGGGACGTATTGCAGAGATGAGGACTGGTGAAGGTAAGACACTTGTGTCTACTCTTCCGGCTTATTTAAATGCCCTGGAAGGCAAAGGCGTGCATATCGTAACGGTCAATGACTATCTGGCCAGCCGTGACGCTGAGTGGATGGGAAAGATACATGAATTTTTGGGCCTTACAGTAGGATGTGTACTGAATCCTATGAAAAACGACGAGAGACGGGCAGCCTACGCCTGTGATATTACCTATGTTACCAACAACGAGCTGGGATTTGATTACCTGAGAGATAACATGGTAATTTATAAAGAGCAGCTTGTTCAAAGGGATCTTCATTATGCCATCATCGATGAGGTCGACTCTGTATTGATCGATGAGGCAAGAACACCTCTTATTATTTCAGGACAGAGCGGAAAATCGACAAAACTCTATGAAGTCTGTGATATCCTGGCAAGGCAGCTGGAAAGAGGTGAAGCCAGCGGTGAGGTCACCAAGATGTCTGCCATCATGGGTGAGGAGATCACGGAGACAGGTGATTTTGTTGTAAATGAAAAAGATAAAGTAGTGAACCTGACTGAGCAGGGTATTAAGAAGGTGGAGGAATTCTTCCATATCGAAAACCTGGCTGATCCGGAGAACCTGGAGATCCAGCATAATATCAATCTGGCCCTGCGGGCGCACAACCTCATGTTCCGTGACCAGGACTATGTGGTAAAAGAGGATCAGGTTCTGATCGTAGACGAATTTACCGGGCGTATCATGCCGGGAAGAAGATATTCTGACGGCCTGCACCAGGCGATCGAGGCAAAAGAGCATGTGAAGGTGAAGAGAGAGAGCAAGACCCTGGCAACTATCACTTTCCAGAACTTCTTTAATAAATATGGGAAGAAATCTGGTATGACAGGTACAGCCCTCACAGAAGAAAAGGAATTCCGTGATATCTACGGGATGGACGTTGTTGAGATCCCGACAAACCGCCCTGTTATCCGTAAAGATAACGAAGATGCGGTATATATGACAAAAAAAGAGAAATTCCATGCAGTTGTGGAGGAAATTGAGGCCGCACATTCAAAGGGACAGCCTGTACTTGTAGGTACCATCACCATCGAGACATCTGAACTGCTCAGCGGCATGCTAAAAAGAAAAGGAATCAAGCACCAGGTGTTAAATGCCAAGTTCCATGAGCTGGAGGCTGAGATCGTTGCACAGGCAGGACAGCACGGCGCCGTTACCATCGCTACCAATATGGCAGGACGTGGTACAGATATTAAGCTGGACGATGCATCCAGAGAGGCCGGCGGACTGAAGATCATAGGTACAGAGCGCCATGAGTCAAGGCGTATCGATAACCAGCTGCGCGGACGTTCAGGACGTCAGGGTGATCCGGGAGAATCCAGGTTCTATATTTCACTGGAAGATGATCTGATGCGTCTGTTCGGTTCAGAAAGACTGATGGGTGTATTTAAGTCCCTTGGTGTGGCTGAGAATGAGCAGATCGAGCATAAGATGCTCTCAAATGCCATTGAAAAAGCTCAGATGAAGATCGAGAGCAATAACTACGGTATACGTAAGAACCTGCTGGAATATGACCAGGTAAATAACGAGCAGCGCGAGATCATTTATGCAGAGCGCCGCCGTGTGCTGGATGGCGAGAGCATGAGGGATGCTATCTACAAGATGATCACTGACATTGTAGATAATACTGTGGACATGTGTATTTCAGATGACCAGGACAAAGAAGACTGGGATCTGAATGAACTGAATTCACTTCTTATCCCGATCATACCTCTTGAGCCGGTGAACCATGAAGGGCTTGGAAAAATAAACAAAAAGAATGAACTGAAGCAGAGCCTGAAGGAACAGGCAGTGAAGCTCTACGAAATGAAAGAAGCTGAGTTCCCGGAGCCGGAGCAGCTGCGTGAACTGGAACGCGTCATTCTGCTGAAGGTCATCGACCGCAAGTGGATGGATCACATTGATGATATGGACCAGCTCCGTCAGGGAATTGGCCTGCAGGCATATGGACAGCGTGATCCGAAGGTAGAATACAAGATGAGCGGTTATGAGATGTTTAATGCCATGACAGCCGGTATCCAGGAAGATACGCTGCGCCTTCTCTACCATGTGAGAATTGAGCAGAAGGTAGAGAGAGAAGAAGTAGCCAAGATCACTGGTACAAATAAAGATGAGACAGGACCGAAGGCTCCTGTACGCCGCGCGGCCGATAAGGTATACCCGAATGATCCGTGTCCCTGCGGAAGCGGAAAGAAGTATAAACAGTGTTGCGGCAGAAGAGCATAGGCGGAGTAACAGTTTGAGATATACTGCCAGAGAGGCCGTTTTTATAAGCGGCCTCTTTGCCGCAGATAGCAGTAATACAGACAGAATAAAAAAGAGATTATAGAAAGAAGGTGAAGCTATGGTAGAATTAGATGAGTTTAAAAGTACGCTTGGATCGTACACAAATGCCTTAGTGGAAGTGAGGGATTCACTTTGACCTGGCTAACAAAGAGCAGCGTATCCAGGAATTAGAAAGAGAAATGGAGGCTCCTGATTTCTGGGATGACCCGGAAAGCTCACAGGAGTCCATGAAAACATTGAAAAGCTTAAAGGATGATGTGGAGACATATGCACATCTTAAAGAGCTGTATGAAGAAATTGAGACGCTTATAGAGATGGGATATGAGGAGAATGACGCCTCACTGATTCCGGAGATCCAGGAATGCCTTGATGAGTTTATAGGTGATCTGGATAATATCAGGCTTAAGACTCTGCTTTCAGGTGAATATGACAAGGATGACGCCATCATAACGCTGCATGCGGGAGCGGGCGGCACTGAGTCATGTGACTGGGCCAGCATGCTGTACCGCATGTACTGCAGGTACGCTGACAAGAAGGGCTTTGACGTGGAGGTCCTGGATTATCTGGACGGTGATGAGGCGGGTATTAAATCAGTCACATTTGAAGTCAGAGGTGAGAATGCCTTTGGTTATCTCAAGGCGGAAAAGGGAGTCCACAGGTTAGTGAGGATTTCACCCTTTAATGCGGCAGGAAAAAGGCAGACTTCCTTTGTGTCATGTGATGTCATGCCGGATATTGAGGAAGACATTGACATCGAGGTGCGTGATGAGGATCTGAGGATCGATACTTACCGTTCCAGCGGCGCAGGCGGCCAGCATATCAATAAGACATCGTCGGCAATCCGCATTACCCATCTGCCTACGGGTATCGTTGTCCAGTGCCAGAATGAGCGTTCCCAGCACATGAATAAGGATAAAGCAATGCAGATGTTGAAGGCAAAGCTGTATCTGCTCAAGCAGCAGGAGAATGCAGAAAAAGTTTCGGGAATCCGCGGTGAAGTCAAGGAAATAGGCTGGGGCAACCAGATACGTTCTTATGTCATGCAGCCATATACAATGGTGAAAGACCACAGGACGAATGCTGAGACAGGAAATGTTGACAGTGTCATGGATGGCAATATTGATCTGTTCATTAATTCCTATCTCAAATGGATGGCCCTGGGTGAATAAAAGGAGGAAATACCATGGGAATTATCAGAGCGGCAGCAGGTGCATTTGGCGGTGCTCTGGCTGACCAGTGGCAGGAAGTGATAGAGCCTGACGAGATGGGAGGCCAGACCCTGTTTACCAAAGGAATAAAGATAAGAAAAGGCGGAAACAGGAAGGGGACAGACGACAATATATCAAATGGTTCTGTGATCCATGTCTACGACAATCAGTTCATGATTCTGGTGGATGGGGGCAAGATCATAGATTATACTGCTGAGCCCGGATATTTTACGGTAGAGAATTCCTCATCCCCGTCAATGTTTGACGGGCAGTTTGAGGATGCCCTCCATGAAGCATTTTCCAGGATCCGGTTTGGAGGAGGGACGCCTGTATCCCAGAAGGTGTATTATATCAATCTTCAGGAAATAAAGGGCATTAAATTCGGAACCAGGAATCCTATCAACTATTTTGATAATTTTTACAATGCAGAGCTGTTTTTAAGATCCCATGGAAGTTATTCCATCAAGATCGTGGATCCGCTTAAGTTCTACTGTGAAGTAGTGCCGAAAAACTGCAGTCATCTGGAAATAGAAGACATCAATGAACAGTACATGGCAGAATTTCTGGAGGCACTTCAGACATCCATCAACCAGATGTCTGCAGACGGGACCAGGATATCATTTGTGTCCTCTAAGAGCAGAGAACTGGGCAGGTATATGTCTAATACCCTGGATGATGAGTGGGGAAAGATGCGCGGCATTGAGATACAGTCTGTGGGGATAGCAAGCATTTCTTATGACGAGGAGTCCCAGAAGCTGATCAACCTGAGAAACCAGGGCGCCATGCTGGGTGATCCAACAATCAGGGAAGGATATATGCAGGGAGCTGCTGCAAGGGGCCTGGAAGCAGCCGGATCTAATGCGGCAGGCGCCATGACCGGATTTATGGGAATGGGAGCCGGCATGCAGACTGGCGCAGGTTTTATGGGGGCGGCATCTTCAGCAAATATGAGACAGATGCAGATGAACCAGGAGCAGCAGATGTACCAGAGCCAGCAGATGAACCAGGGGCAGAACACACGGCCGGTCCCGCAGATGGATCAGGTGCAGCAAGGGTCCCCGGGAGCAGGTAACTGGACCTGTAGCTGCGGCAATGTAAATGCAGGGAAGTTCTGCAGTGAGTGCGGCAGTCCGCGTCCGGTCCAGGGAAACTGGACCTGCAGCTGTGGCACAGTCAATACAGGAAAGTTTTGTGCGGAATGCGGCAGACCGCGCAGCTAAATATACATGTTAATGAACAGGGGAGCCAGAATTTCGGACCGGTTGGACGGGACGATGGCTCCCCTGCGTTATAAGGAGGGAAGAAGATGCCAGCAATTATTTATAAATGCCCGAACTGCGGCGGAGACCTGAAGTTCGATCCTGATTCCCAGCAGTATAAATGTGGATACTGCATGTCCTATTTCAGTCAGGAGGACGTGGATAAGACAGATGCCGGAAGGAAGCAGAATACATCAGAGCAGGCAGGGGAAGCTTCAAAAGCAGCCGGCGATGCAGCAGTTTATTCGTGTCCCAGCTGCGGGGCAGAGATCGTGACAGATCCTACCACAGCAGCTACCTTCTGTTATTACTGCCACAATCCTGTCGTCCTCTCGGGAAGGCTCTCAGGCCGCTATCTGCCCGATAAAGTGATCCCTTTTGCAGTGGACAGGGAGAAGGCAGTGGAAAGTTTCCTGAAATATGTACATAGCAGGCGGTTTGTGCCGGGGAGCTTTTTTTCAAAGGACCAGATAGAGAAGATAACAGGTGTATATTATCCATACTGGATCTACACAGCAGAAGTGGAGGGCCAGCTGGATGCTGAGGCAGTAAACGTGAGAGTCTGGAGGGGCGGAAATATAGAATATACGGAGACCAGCCATTATGAGGTTGAGCGGGCCGGCACTATACACTTTGGTGAGTATACACGCAATGCCCTTCAGAAGAATGACAGGACACTGGCAGAAGGAGTGCAGCCTTTTAACGCTGACGGGATGAAGGATTTTACGATGAGTTATCTGTCAGGATTTATGGCTGAAAAGAGGGATATTGAAAAAGACGGCCTGTCATCCCAGGCCAGGCAGGACATCAGAGAGTATTCAGAAAATATGCTCCGGGATACTGTCAGCGGGTATTCTTCCGTGGTCAAAAAGAATGCGAATATCACGTTTGAGAAAGAAAAGTGGGAATATGTCCTTCTTCCTGTCTGGGTGCTGACATACAGGGGCAGAAATGGGGAGACATATTATTATACAATGAACGGGCAGACTGAAAAAGTCTGCGGAAAGCTTCCTCTGGACTACGGCAGGCTGGCAATACTCTTTGCAGCTGTAGCTGTGCCTGTATTTTTAATCTTACTTTTAGGAGGATATTTCATATGAAGGCTGTAAATGAGAGATATCCGCGGCAGGGAGTGTATAAGACTCTATTGATGGCGCTGGCGCTGTGTATGGTATGGATGGCCGCGTTCCTGGCCTGCGGTGCAGGGGCCAGGGCAGATGGACCTCAGCGCAGGGTCTATGACCAGGCAGGCCTGCTCACAGATGTGGAAGCAGATATGCTGCAAAAAAAAGCAGAGGAACTGACAGGGCAGTGCGGCATGGAAGTAGTGTTAGTGACTACTGATTATGCGGAAGGTAAGAGCTCAGAGAGCTATGCAGATGATTTTTTTGATAAGCTGTACGGCAAAGATAAGGATGGAGTCTGCTTCCTGATCGATATGAGCAGCCGCAATCTGTGGATCTCCACTTCGGGAAATATGGTCTACTATCTCACGGATGACAGATTGGAGAATATGCTGGATAATGCGGAAAATTATGCCGCCGGAGGAAATTATTCAGGTGTGTTTGAGAGCTTTCTGAAGGATACCCTGGCCTGGTATAACCAGGGAGTGCCAAAGGAGCTGTATATCTATGATTCGGAGACGGGCACATACAGGCGGAACAGAAGCATTACTCTTATGGAAGCCCTGATCGCGGCAATCGCGGCCTTGGCAGCGGGCGCTGCATGCGTCGGAGGCGTGGTTGGGAAGTACAGGCTCAAATGGGGACATTACAAGTATCCCTACAGGGAGAAGAGCAGGATGAACCTCACTAAACAGGAAGACCGCTTCATGTACAAACATGTTACCCAAAGAGTTATCCCAAGGAATGAGAATAACGGCGGCGGTGGAAGCGGAGGCGGACACAGCAATGTCAGCACCACCCATACATCCAGCAGCGGAGGGACTCATGGGGGAGCCGGGAGAGGCTTTTAATTAAGGAAAAGAGAAAAAATGGTTGCACCATGGAAAAAAATGTGATACTATCTTCCATGTGACTACAAATGTGTTTCTGGTGCGTACTTATCCGGTGCGCGGGAGGTAGTAATGGCAGATAAAAGTCAATATTTTGTGGTAAAGCAAAAAGCCGTGCCTGAGGTTCTGCAGAAAGTAGTGGAAGCTAAGCGGCTTTTAGAGTCAGAGCGGGTGGAAACCGTACAGGAAGCGACAGACCGGGTAGGGATCAGCCGGAGTTCTTTCTATAAGTATAAAGATGATATATTCCCCTTTCATGACAATGCCAGGGGAAAGACGATTACCTTTGTGATTCAGATGGATGATGAACCAGGACTTCTTTCAGATGTTTTAAAAGCAGTGGCGGATTTCCATGCCAACATACTGACGATCCATCAGAGTATTCCTGTAAATGGGATCGCTTCGCTGACACTCAGTGTGGATATCCTTCCGACTACGGGGGATGTGTCCAGAATGATTGAAGAGATAGAATCTAAGAATGGTGTGCATTATTTAAAAATATTAGCCAGGGAGTGAAAAATATGATACAGATAGCAGTGTTAGGATATGGAACAGTAGGTTCAGGTGTCGTGGAGGTCATCGACACAAATCATGCCAGCATCAATAAGAAGGCAGGGGAAGAAATCAATATCAAGTATGTACTTGATTTGCGGGATTTTCCGGGAGACAAGATCCAGGAAAAGATCGTACATGATTTCAATATCATTCTGGAGGATCCGGAAATAAAGATCGTTGTAGAGGTGATGGGAGGCGTGGAGCCTGCCTATACATTTACTAAGAGGGCGCTTCTGGCAGGAAAGAGCGTATGTACCTCCAATAAGGAGCTTGTTGCCAGACATGGCGCTGAGCTTTTGGAGATCGCCCGTGAGAGGAACTTAAACTATCTGTTTGAAGCAAGCTGCGGCGGCGGTATCCCCATCATAAGGCCCCTGAATTCTTCTCTCACAGCAGATGAGATCGATGAGATAACAGGTATTCTGAACGGGACAACAAACTATATCCTGACGAAGATGACCGAAGAAGGGTCCAGCTTTGAAGAAGTCTTAAAGGATGCACAGGAGAAGGGCTATGCGGAGCGCAATCCCGAGGCAGATGTGGAAGGCCATGATGCCTGCCGCAAGATTGCCATTCTCTCATCTCTGGCTCTGGGCCGTCAGGTTGACTATGAAGATATCTACACAGAAGGCATTACAAAAATAACAGCTGATGACATTAAGTATGCAAAAGAAATGGGCAAGACGATCAAGCTTCTGGCTTTCAGCCGGAAAGTAGATGACAGCTTCTATGCTATGGTAGCTCCGTGCCTGATCGGGCCGACTGACCCGCTTTACAGCGTAAACGGCGTATTTAATGCAATATTCGTGCACGGAAATGTGCTGGGGGATGCCATGTTCTACGGCAGCGGTGCGGGCAAGCTTCCTACAGCCAGCGCAGTTGTCTCGGACGTAGTTGACTGTGCAAAACATCTTCACAGAAGCATTATGTCGTTCTGGAGCAGCCATAAACTGGAGCTGACAGATATCAGCAATTCCAGAAGGAGATTCTTCGTGAGAGTCAAAGGCGACCCGGCTGCTGACTTGGCCAGGGTCAGAGAGCTCTTTGGGGACGTGGAGGTAGTGACTGTACCTGGATTGGACGGAGAGTTCGGATTTAAGACAGGAACCATATCTGAAGCAGAGTACAAGGAGAAAGCAGCAGAGCTTGGGACTGTGATCAATATGATCCGCATGCGCCGTGTAAAGGCAGGGAGATAAAAATGAAATATATCGTCGTGTTAGGAGACGGGATGGCTGACGAGCCGATAGAAGAGCTGGGGGGCAGAACGCCGATCGCTTTTGCCGGGACTGGCGAGCTGGACCGTTTATCAAAGCTTTCTGAGGTGGGCATGGTACATACGATCCCCGATGGAATGAGCCCCGGAAGCGATACAGCCAATCTGTCAGTCATGGGGTATGACCCGAAAAAATATTATACAGGGCGTTCTCCCCTGGAAGCCTTGAGCATAGGTATACCTATGAAGGATACAGAGGTGGCCCTGCGCTGCAATCTGGTGACGCTTTCGGAAGAAGAACCATATGAGGAGAAGACGATCATCGACCACAGCTCAGGAGAGATCAGTACAGAGGATGCTGCCATCCTGCTGGAGGCTGTCAGAAAAGAGCTGGAGAGTGATGTATACCGGTTCTATACAGGCACCAGTTACCGCCATTGTCTGATATGGCAGGAGGGCAGCGTGCTAAAGCTTACAGCCCCTCATGATGTGCTGGGGCAGGTGATAGGGCAGTATCTCCCTCAGGACGAGATGCTGCGTATGATGCAGAAAAAAAGCTATGATATATTAAAGGACCATCCGGTCAACGTAAAAAGAAAAGAGCAGGGCTTAAATCCTGCCAACAGCTGCTGGTTTTGGGGAGCAGGCACAAAGCCGTCCCTGACTTCATTTGAGGAAAAGTACCATAAGAAGGGCGTTATGATCTCAGCTGTGGATCTCCTTAAGGGGATCGCTGCAGGTGCAGGCATGGATAATATTATTGTAGAAGGCGCTAACGGAGGGCTTGATACAAATTATGAAGGCAAGGCTGAGGCTGCTGTGAAGGCTCTGCTGGAAGATGGATATGACTTTGCGTACATACATGTGGAGGCTCCGGATGAGATGGGCCATCAGGGAAGTGTGCAAAGAAAGATAAAAGCTATTGAATATATAGACTCACGTGTGATAAAATACGTGGTAGAGCGCATGGATGCCTCAGGGGAAGAGTACCGTCTTCTTGTACTGCCTGACCATCCGACGCCGATCCGCGTGAGGACACATACAGCAGCGCCTGTGCCGTATCTTCTATACGACAGCAGCAGGCCGCTTGATAACACATGGAATTATAATGAAGAGGAGGCAGCGGCTTCCGGCAATTATATTGCTGAAGGCCACACTCTGATGGAGCATCTGTTCTCAGCATAAAATAAGGTCTTTCAGTGATGAAGCCGGCCAGCCGTCAGGCGGGCCGGGTCCGTCACTGAAAGATCGTGCTTTTATGCCATATGCGGAAATGAAAACTTAGGAGGAAGTTATGCTGATAGTAAAGAAATTCGGCGGTACTTCTGTGGGAGATAAGGATCGTATCTTTAATGTGGCCCGCAGGTGTATCGAGGAATATCAAAAAGGCAATGACGTGGTAGTAGTCCTTTCCGCTATGGGAAAGACCACTGACCATCTGCTTGAGCAGGCTAGGGATATCAACCCGAAAGCGCCCAAGAGAGAGCTTGATATGCTCATGACTGTGGGGGAGCAGACATCTGTAGCCCTTATGGCCATGGCAATGCATGCCCTCGGTGTGCCTGCCATATCTCTGAATGCATTCCAGATTGGAATGCGCACCACGTCCAACTACGGGAATTCCCGCCTGAAGGACATTGATACAGAGCGTATCCGGCATGAGCTGGATAACCGGAAAATTGTGATCATCACGGGATTTCAGGGAGTTAATAAGTATGAAGATTATACTACCCTGGGCAGAGGCGGCTCTGATACCACGGCTGTGGCATTGGCGGCTGTGCTTCATGCGGACGCGTGTGAGATCTTTACGGATGTGGACGGTGTTTACACTGCTGATCCAAGGATCGTGGTGAATGCCAGAAAATTAAAAGAAATTACATATGATGAGATGCTGGATCTGGCTACGTCAGGGGCCGGTGTCTTACATAACCGTTCCGTAGAGATGGCAAAAAAATACGGTGTCACCCTGGTGGTGCGCTCAAGCTTAAATGATTCTGAAGGTACAGTGGTCAAGGAGGAAGTCAGTGTGGAGAGAATGTTGATCAGCGGGGCTGCGCTGGATAAAAAAGCGGCCAGAATTTCCGTGTTAGGGGTAAAGGATGAACCTGGAATCGCTTTTAAGCTGTTCAATACCCTTTCTAAGAATAATATAAATGTAGATATCATCCTGCAGTCAGTAGGGCGTGACGGTACAAAGGACATCAGCTTTACCGTGGATGAGGATGATGTGGATGAGGTGATCAGCCTTATAGAAAAGAATAAGACCAGGATCACAGCGCAGAAAGTGACATGTATGAGGGATATCGCCAAGATATCTATTGTGGGCGCTGGAATGGTATCAAATCCGGGTGTTGCGGCAAAGATGTTTGAAAGCCTTTACAATGCAGGAATCAATATCAATATGATCTCTACATCAGAGATACGTATCACGGTTCTTGTCGCCCAGGAGGATGCTGAGAAAGCTCTGATTGCCTGCCATGATGCGTTTGGGCTGGCAGATTAAGATTGCTGTTTAGATGATTAGAGGCGGGGAGGACGCTTTGCATTTTAGGCTGTGAATCAGCGTGAGGGGCAGGGGTGGGGAGAGGTTCGTGGTTCTGTCCAAACCGCTGCGGAGTGAAACTCTAAGGCTCCGGTATTTGCTCGAACCGCGAAAGGCGGCCGGTATGACCGCAGATACCGGAGCCTAAGAGTTTCATCTTCCTCGCTACAGTCCTTCACCACGAACCTCTCCCCACGCCTGCCCCCTCCCACTGATGCCAAGGTTATCGATGCAAAGCTGGCTCCCGTAATGAGGCTGGGGTATGGGTGAAGTCACTACTTTACTGGATTCCCGGAACATATCAGTAGCAATTATTTGCCATATTCAAAATATATAGGGTATTCTATTTCCCTATAAATATAGAGTTGGATATTAATTTGATAGCTTGTAAGTGAAAAATAGGCTTTTACAAAAACTGGATTGAACTGTTTTTTTGTAAATATCGGATTACGAAAACGGTAATTCCATGGAAAAGATTTTAACCAAACTCTTTCGTATACATAGTAGCTTTCCAACTCACTCCAAGCCTGTTTAGAACCGCCCCCTTCCTGACAGCTCACCGCTTCCCGCACAAAGCGTCCTGTTACTCCGTTAAACAGCAATTTCCTACAAAATTTGCTTCCTTTAATCCGGTTTAAATGATAACTGTGATTTCATTTCAGTGGAGGATATATACCCGCACTGATATGATGCTTGTTTATGACGATTCATCTTTCTGCTTGCAGACAGTATCTCTGCTGACAAAGCACACATTCCCCCAAATTTAAATTCTGTAGTATGCCATCACGAAATGCCTGCAGTGTCTGACAGTTTCATTTATAATCCAAATTCTTCAAACAACTTCTCCTGCCACTCTTTGTCGTTTGCTGCTCTGACAATATCTTCTGTTCTGTTTTGATGGGCAAGAAGTCTGTTTAAATGGTTCACCCGCGCTGCTCCCTCTTCTCTGCCTTCTTCTTTTGTCTGTCTCATATGTCTTTCTTCATCATATTCAAAAATGCTCACATTCTTTGCCTCCGTTCTGTTATTCCTCAGAAACTCTGCCAAAATATCATCCTCTATACATTCTGTGATTGCCTTCTCTACAGCATCTTCAAGCGGCATCGATTTTGTATATTCTCTTACCTTATCCACATAAATGCTGTAATCCTTCAGCGTTTTGCATTTGCTCATCAGCCTTTCATTATGGCCTCTATTTATGTTCAGCATTACTGCTTTTAATTCCAAAGATATTTCTCTGTCCTGCACTTCATAAACATCTGAAAGCTTAATAATCTGACGGTCCGACTGTTCTGCCAGTCCATTATAAAATATTACAAACCCGGGTGCCGGCAGTTTGACCGGCCTGCTCCCATACAAATTCCTGTCTTTTGTCATATTGGAATACAGGTTCGCTACATACATCAGAAATCTCAGAGGAAGATTTGGATTGTATGTGGACTGGTGCTCATAGAGCGCCAGCTTTGAGTCAATTATAAATGACAGATCATTACGCATAGACATATAAATAGCGTTTTCCAGCGTATTGACTTCAAGCTCCTCCGGGTTCTCATAACTGGTCTCATTCACAGCATTATACAGTTCTAGAAGTTCTTTTTTGCTGCTGAATATCATTTCAAACAGCCGTGATTTGTAAGTGCGGTTAATCCCCCCTTTTTCTTTTTCCTTTTCTGCATAGCCATGCAGATTCCCTGTTACATTACTCTGCTTTTCCATAGTGTCAGCCTCCTTTTAAATAGGGCAGGCGGCCCATGGAGAAGCATCTGCGTCTTCATCACGGAACCCTCCTGCCAGTTGAATTGGGATTTAAGCATTGAGATTTCCTTTTGATGCCAGACGGCAGAAATGATATCAGATACGGCAAAGCCTGTTTGAAAAAAGCCCTAAG
>QGGY01000015.1:0-71241 GCA_003148945.1 Murimonas intestini
GCCCCCCTCAAGATGAGATATCCCCCGCGAAAGCGGTAAGACCCCTTGAAGACGACGAGGTAGATAGGTTGGAGGTGGAAGCGCAGCAATGCGTGTAGCTGACCAATACTAATAGGTCGAAGGCTTATCCATAAAGGTTTAGGCAGAAGAAAACGGATGGAAATGAATCAGTACTGTGTGTGGTTTTGAAGGTGCAAACTTTCAAAATTGAATAATCCTCGATAGCTCAATGGCAGAGCATTCGGCTGTTAACCGAAGGGTTGTTGGTTCGAGCCCAACTCGGGGAGTCGTTAAAGATCCGTAGACAAATGTGTTTACGGATTTTTTTTCATGAAAAGGAGGACTAAATGAAAAATGTGTTAGTTATTCTGCCGCTTAAAGATGAACATAAACAAATGCTGGAGGAGATTTCTCCAGATCTGCATTTTTATTATACAGAAGGAGAAAGGGCGCCAATTGACAAGATTGCAGAGGCAAATATTATAATAGGTAGTGTATCACCCAAAGTGATGCATCATGCTTGTAAGCTGGAATTTATGCAATTGAGCAGCGCAGGGTCAGAGGGCTATACAAAGCCCGGAGTTCTGCGGCCCGGAGCAATATTGGCAAACGCTTCAGGCGCTTATGGGCCTGTTATCTCTGAACACATGCTGGGGATGCTTCTTCTTTTATATGGAAATCTGGGGATTTATATAGAAAATATGAAGAGACATCTGTGGGAGTATGAGGGCGATGCCCGGACAATCAGCGGCAGCCGCACACTGGTGGTGGGAATGGGAGACATCGGCAGCGAGTTTGCCAGGAAAATGAGTGCACTTGGAAGTACAGTAGTGGGAATACGCAGGCATAATGCGGCTGCGAAACCGGATTACACTGAAGCGGTGTATACTATGGACGCATTGGATGAGGAACTGCGGCGGGCAGATATCATAGCGTGTACTCTCCCGGGAATCCCCGGAACGTATCATCTGTTTGATGAGAAAAGGATGCATAATATTAAAAGGGGGGCTGTACTGATCAATGTGGGCAGAGGCAGCCTCATATCAACAGAAGTACTTTGTAAAGCCCTGGAGGATGGTACGCTTGGGGGCGCCTGCCTGGATGTGGCAGAAGAAGAGCCGCTTCCATCAGAATCTCCCCTTTGGACGGCGCCTAATCTCATAATAACGCCCCATATCTCTGGTATATCTCATATGGAGGCGGTTTGTGAGAATGTGGTCCAGATAGCAGTTAAAAATCTGAGAGCATTCTGTGAAGGCAGACCCGTTATGAACGAGGTAGATTTTGAGACTGGCTACAGAAAACTAGAAAACAGGGTGTAATAAAGTGGATTTTTCCATCCCCAAAAGTGAAATTCTCTATGTCAGTTCTGGCTGTTCTCCGTTAAAATATCAATATAATAAAAAACGGGAGGGAACACGATGAAGAAAAGGTTTATGGCGGGTTTAACAGCGGCAGTATTATTTACAGGAAGTGTAGCGGCTGGTATGGGATCAGTAACAGTAAATGCATCTGAGGGAGAAAAGGAATTTTCAGGAATAACACTTGATCTTATGACAACAAATGAGAATGTTCTTGACGGGTTGAATGCGGTAATTACTGCAGCTGAAGAAAAATTTGGCTTTAAGATCGAGTTGGATATCACTGGTTCAGGAGGTGAGGACTACAATAATCTTGTAAGGACAAGGCTGGCATCAGGTGATATGGATGATTTACTGCTCTACAATTCGGGAGCGCTGTTTAAACAGCTGAATCCATCTCAGTATTTTGTGGATATTTCAAACGATAAGGAATTGGTAGATAGGCTGGATGAGACATTTTTGGAAACGGTGTCAGCAGATGGGGCTGTATACGGTGTCCCATTCTCATCATCCCAGGCAGGATGTATCTTATATAATAAGGAAATATATAAAGAATTGAATCTGGAGATTCCCCATACATGGGATGAGTTTCTGGAGAACTGCAAGGTGATAAAGGAGTCAGGGCAGACGCCTGTTTTAGGAGCTTTTGGGGATGGATGGCCTGGCATTGTGACAAATTTCGGAGATTATTATAATGTACATGCAGAAAACCCTGATTTTGCTGAGGAACTTACGGCAGGTAAGGCTAAATGGGCTGCTACGCCTGCGGGAGTTAAGAGCTTTCAGAAATGTGGTGATATAGCGGAATATCTGAATGAAGATTATATGTCCACAGGCTATAGTGATGCCTGCGACAGATTTGCAAACGGTGAGGGGGCACACTGGATCATACTGACACAGGTACTTTCCAATATCTATTCCCTCTACGGAGAGGAAGCAGTCAGCAATATCGGTGCATTTGGCATACCGGGTGATGATCCGGATGATCATGGCCTTACTGTATGGATGCCAGGCGCTATTTATGCGAATAAGGACTCAGAAAATGCAGCTGCGGCAGAGGCATTTATGAAGTTCTACATATCAGATGAAGCTTTAGATCTGTATTCAGAGCAGATTCCTCCTGACGGACCTTATTGTATTAAAGAATACGAGATGCCAAAGAACACTTATCCGGCTGTAAAGGATGACATGCAGGCTTATTTTGATGAGGGTAAAACCTGGCCTGCATTGGAATTCTCATCTCCTCTGGAAGGAACAGAAGCGATTGCCCTGATTCAGCAGGTGACAATGGGAGAGATCACGGCAGAAGAGGCAGCAGCGGCATATGACCAGAATCTGGAGTCCAGCGCTATCCAGTTGGGTCTAGAATGGGAATAGAAAAGATAAAAGGGCGGCCCGCTTCTGCGGGCTGACCGCTTTTAATGAGGTAAGAAGATGAGAAAAAATAAAATTTACCATGTCGGTTTTGTGATTCCGCTCATTATTGTATTTACTGCATTTTTTCTGGTACCAATGGTGATATCGCTTTACTTCAGCATGACAGTCTGGAATTTTGATTCGGCTAAGTTCTGCGGGCTGAAAAATTATATAACATTTTTTACTACAAAGTCTCTCTGGACAGGTGTAAAAAATACTCTTATTTATGCATTGCTGGGCTCAGGGGGGATCACAGTGCTGGCTTTTATGCTGGCAGCATTTCTGACAAGCAGGATCAGGACGAAAAACTTTATCCGCTCGGCAGTCTTTTTTCCAAATCTAGTCTCTGCCATTGCAGTGGGAATTACTTTTACAGCTATGATGCATCCTACAAAAGGAATCATTAATAAGCTGATTGAATTTTTGGGAGGAACAAGGATCAATTTTCTGGGAGACACGAAAACCGCCCTGTTCTCAGTAATCCTGGTCCTGCTGTGGAAGGGGCTGAGCATAGCGACTGTTATCTATGTTGCCGGGATTACTTCAATTGATACAGATTACTATGAAGCTGCGGCCATTGATGGAGCAAATGGTTGGGCGCGTCTTGTGCACATTACTGTCCCGCTTTGCCGTTCATCGATTAACACGGTAATCCTGCTGTCCGTCATAGGCAGCTTCAGAAATTTTGATCTGATGTGGGCTATGACAGGCGGCGGTCCGGGATATGCGACTGACAATATGGCATCAATAGTATATAAACAATACGCAGCGGGTTTTTACGGGCTGTCTACAGCAGGAAATGTTGTTTTATTTTTGATAATAGCTGTTTTGATATTTCCTCTGCAGAAATTGTTGAACTGGAAAAAGGAGGTATAGAGTGAAAAAGAGACAGATTAAGTATCTGATGGGAGATATAATTGGCTGTCTTATGACAGTTTTGATTTTTATCATCCCCTTCATCTTTATGCTTCTGACGTCCTTAAAAGACAGAAAAGAAGCTAATCTTCTAAGTCTTAGCCTGCCCTCGGAGATTCATCTGGAAAATTATATACAGGTGTTTCAGGAAAACGACTATCAGATTTTAAGAGCCTTTAAAAATTCTATTTTGCTGGCGGGCATATCGGTTGCCCTTCTGATCGTAGTCTGCTCTATGGGAGGATATTTTCTCCAGAGAAGACATGACAGGCTGTCAGGGATTTTAAATAAGCTTGTTATGACAGGGCTGATGATGCCGGCAGCTATCCTGCCCACTATCTGGGTCCTTCAAAAACTTGGCATTTACAAGACTATGACAGGCATGATCCTGGTAGAGGCAGCTTTAAGCATTCCCTTTACTGTCATGCTGTATATAGGATATATGTCTAATATTCCAACAGAACTGGAGGAAGCAGGCTTTATTGACGGCTGCTCACCCATGCGGCTGTTCGGGAAAATTATTTTTCCTTTATTGAAACCCATAACGGCAACCGTTATAATATTAGATGCAGTGACAATATTTAACGATTTTACTAATCCTCTCTATTTTCTGCCGGGAAGAGAAAATGTGACAGTGCAGCTGACTATATATAATTTTATGGGAAAATATCAGAGTTCTTATAATCTGCTCTTTGCAGATGTGATTCTAATTACAGTTCCCATGCTGATCCTCTTCCTTTTCTTTAACAAACGGATCGTGGACGGAATGGTGGCAGGTGCGGTAAAGGGCTGAAGTGTGCTGACAGCAGAGGAAGAGGTCTGTTATGAATTTTCAGAAAAGAATGGTTATGGCGTTTTCCGCTTTGATTTTAGCAGCATCAGTAATTTTTGGGTTTATTTATTATACGACTCTTAAAAATAATTATATAGAAACAGAAAAGAACAATCTGCAGACGGCGGCGGACAACTATGCTCAGCAGTTTGCCTATACAGTAGGACAGATGGAAGAGGTCATATCACAGATTCTTTCCAACCAGGAGGCTCTGAAGGCGATCCAGATCTTATCACATGAAGGGAACAGCAAGAAAGATAAAACATATTATTACACGGAGGCAAGACGGACTTTAAGGGCACTGCTGAACGCTGATTACTACAAAAAGAGTTTTAACAGGGTGGTTCTCTTTATGCAGAACGGGACTGTGATCAGCGGGACAAATTATAAATATAATCCCGTGGATGCGCAGATGGACATAAATGGAATAGGATGGCTGGATGAGCTTTCAGGTAAGAGAGGAAAATATGTACTTCTTGGGATGCATCAGGATGATTGGGATAAAGAGAACGGACGGCTGGTCATATCAGCAGTGAAGGAAATACTTGGGGAGAACCTGGGATATCTGGAGGTTCAGAAAGAAGTTGAGGCATTAGACGGACTTTTTGTTCCAGGAAATGACAAGTGGAGCCTCTATGTGCTTCAGGGTGAGAAGCTGCTCTACAGCAGCAGCAAGAATGTGCCGGAAATGGCAGAAATCCTTGAGGCTGTACAGGAGGAGAGTGAAGGGCCAGGAACGCGCCGTATGAACAGCACGGGAGAGCTTACGGCGGTCAGCCAGATACAGAGCAACCAGCTGCGTGTGGTGATCGCAGACCATACTTTAGTGTCGAGAGAGGCTATGAAAAAGGCGTTTCCATTTACAGCGATGATCGTAATTTTAATGGGAACAGGTTTATTTGCCTGCATCTGCTTTATGTCACGCCATATGGTCAAACCTATCCGCCAGCTGAAACAGCAGATGGAGCAGACGGATATAGAAAATATGAAGGTTTCGGAGCAGGTTGTGATTGCCGATAAGGAAATAGGAAAGCTTTATGATGCTTATATCCATGTCCTTCGGAAACTGGAACAGAGTATAAGAAAAGAACGGCTTCTTTCAGAACTTCAGCAGAAAGCACAGTTTGATCTGCTTCAGGCCCAGGTAAATCCTCATTTCCTGTTTAATGTATTGAATGTGATTTCCAGCAGGGGAGCTGAGGCGGATGATGAAGTGATCTGTGATATTTGTTCGGATCTGGCTCAGATGCTCCGTTATTCCACTGATGTTAAGGAAAAACGGGCAAGGCTGGAAGAAGAAGTCCACTACCTCAGGCTCTATCTGACACTTTTAAAATTCAGGTATGAGGATATGCTGGAGTATAGAATTAATATAGAGGAGCCGTTGTATGGGCTGGAAATCCCCAAGATGGTCCTGCAGCAGATAGTGGAAAATTCAGTCGCCCATGGCTATCAGGATGTGGACAGGATAAAACGGATCTGTGTCTGCGGCAGCCGGAGGCCGGATGGCTGGATCATACAAATAAGAGACAACGGAACGGGGATGTCTAAAGAGAAAATACAGGAAATATATGCGCGGTGCGGGGAAATACGCGAGGCACTTTCTGAAAAACGGAGTCATGTGGAAATGGGGATAGGCGGTATGGGACTTGTCAATACGTATGCCAGGCTATATCAGATTTATGGAGAAGATTTCTTTATGGAAATCCGGACACTTGCAGAAGGGGTTGAAGTGGCTATAGGAGTGAGGCAGCAGGGAGGGATATCATGTACCAGGTATTAGTTGTTGATGATGAGCCGGCTTCCTTAAAGCATATCTGCAATATCATAAGAAACAGGTGTCCTGATTTTAAGGTGGCAGATACGGCGCGGAATGGGCAGATTGCGCTTCAGAAGGCGGAGGAGGAGCAGCCTGATGTGATTATATCTGATGTCATGATGCCGCTGATGAACGGGATTGAGCTTGTCTCTGAAGTGAAAAAACGCTGGCCGGAAATACTTTCCGTGATTGTTAGCGGGTACAGTGATTTCGAGTATGCCAAAGGTGCGATACAGTCCGGGGTATGCGAATATATTCTAAAGCCTGTCAGGCCATCTGATATAGAGCAGCTGATGGAAAGCCTGCGGCAGAGACTGGATGAATTGTATTATGAGAAAAGAAACAGTTTTTTGAAAAAAGCCTCCGGGGGAACAGGAAATACAGGCGTGCAGGAAATACGGCGCCTTTTTCCAGAAGATCTGTATTATGCAGCCATCTACAGGAAAAATGGGCTGCCCTCAAGATTCAGCAAGGGGTATTCAGCAGATCTGTATTCCATGCCACAGGAAAAGATCATCATCTATGGGAGAGATGAAATGGAGGCACTGTATCTTTGCCCCGAAAACCTTTTGAATGGGGAGAGCTTTGTAGATTATTTTGCAAAGGTATATGCCAGGGTGAAGGAGGAAGGGGCTTTTTATACTGCGGTAGTCAGGGAAGAGCCATTTCAGCCAGAGGGGCTGCCGGGCATATTGGGAGAATTATACAGGAAGCTGGATGAGAGTATCGTAATAGGTAAAGACCAGATCGTGACAGCCGGGCAGAGCGCAGGCTGTCCGTCCCTCAGACCCGGACAGGAAGATTTCAGCATGCTGGAATATTATGTGAGGAAAAAGTCAGCACATGGGATAGAGGGGGAGATAAAGAGGCTTTTTGGGAAGTGGGAGGCAGAAGTACGCCCTCAGGTCTGGGTTGAGGAGAAGATACACTATCTCTTTGGGCATCTCTATTCTAAGGGAAATCTCCTGGAATTCAACGAATTCGTGCTGGATGATATTTTTTCAGAAGCTGTCTCTATGGAAGAGGTAGCAAAAAATATACAGATGCTGCTTATACCCGGAGGAGAGCTTAAAACGGCAGGTGACAGGCGAAAAGAAGAGTATGAAGAAATCCTTCAATATCTGGATGAGCATCTGGGAGAAAGCATATCTGCCCAGTTGATTTGCAGACAGTTTGCCATGTCTCAGACAACTCTGAGCAAAATGTTCCACAAATATGGAAATTCCCCGTTTTCTGTCTGTCTTACAAGAATACGGATGGAAAAAGCCAGGAGTATCATGAATGAAAATCCGGAGATCCTGGTGAAGGATGCGGCAGAGAGGGTGGGATATACGGATCAGTTTTATTTCAGCCGTGTCTTCCACTCCGCACTGGGAATCAGTCCGTCAGAATATTTGGAACAGCAGTCAGGCAGGAGCAGAAGCTTGGATAAGTAGAAAGAAAGGGGGAATGCCAGGCATCCTGAGAACAGTTGACTAGAATTATAATCTGTGTGATTCCTGTCACAGATTAATGCAGGGGAATATCATATAATCATCATAAACTTAGCACTTTCACCAGTGAGGGATTTGAGCAGTTGATGTGGCACAAAACCAGGGCCGGAAAGAATTGGCCAAGCTGTCCGGCAGGGCGAAGAGCTGCATCAGATGTGAAAATAAATAAAAAACAAAAGGAAGAAGGTAAAGTTTATGAAAAAAATGTTATCAATGTTTCTCGCGGCAGGAATGGCAGGGACCATGCTCACACCTATGACGTCATTAGCGGCTTTGGACGATTATAAGATCGTTACAAATGCAGAAGACAATAAGGTTATTTTTGATACTGATATGGGATATTTTGGCGATGACACCTATGCGCTGTTTATGCTGCTCCAGGCTGATGCTGCGGGCTGGCTTGATTTGCTGGGCGTTACATCTGTCGGCGGAAATGTAACAATTGCAGAGGGAACAACTGCTATCTTAAATCAGCTTGAAGCCACAGGGCGCGACGATATCCCGGTGTATATGGGCACAGATATTCCGATCATGGGCCTTAATGACGATGCCACAATAGAAGCAAATGGTTTAAAACGCATTAAGAGTATGGAAAAAGTGCTGACTTATGGAGACAGTATTTCCTATGATAATCTGGGGGATCTTGAAAATGAGGACTGGGGATACAGTACTCTTAAGCCTCAGGAGGACTCTGCCTGGAAGTTTATGGTTGACCAGGTAAATGCTAATCCTGGCAAGGTAACGATCATAGCTGTGGGAGCATGTACAAATGTGGCAATGGCAGTTCAGAGTGATCCTGAATTTGCAGGAAAGACTGCAGGTATCTATTACATGGGCGGCGCAATCGATGTGCCTGGAAATGATACTCCGTGTGCAGAGAGAAACTGGTATTATGATCCGGCAGCTGTAGAGATCTGCCTGAAAGCCGGATTCCCGAAACAGGTAGTAGTGCCGCATGATATTTCCTATAATCAGGTACTGACAAAAGATAAAGTAGAACATATTATTGAATCTGGTGACAGTGTATACAATAAGCTTGTAGAAGAATATGCATATCCGAAATTCGTTGACGAGCCGGACCGCAGACAGAAACTCTGGGATGCTCAGGTTCCTGGTATTTTCCTTTGCCCGGATCTGATCTCAAAGACTGATGTCCGCGATATCGCTATGGTGACTGACATGGGTTATTCATATGGTGAGTCAGTAGCCTGGGCTGAAGGAACTGGACCGGCGAAATCAGCCACATGTACTGTAGTTTATGATGTTGACGGGGAAGCATACTGGAATTTCGTATCTGACTTGTTCAGCACAAAGTTCTGATCCGGTCTGTAATCTGATTGGAAAAGCAAAAGTGTATTTTGTGTTAGTCAGGGATGTGTGAATAATATACGAGTAAAAATGGGACTGTTGCGGTTTGCGGCAGTCCTGTTTTTATAAAAATAAAACTGTGGCGCCCATGCTGCTGTCTGCACATAGCCAGATTTTCAAATCAAAAAGCAGGAGGGTAAAATGGAGCAAAAATATGACATGGCTGGAAAAGAGAAAACGGTATGTGCAGCCAGTGCGGAAACAGAAAGTCCTGTGGCAGAAACAGACTGCGGGAAAGTAAAGGGAGAAATAAGGGAGGGTATCTCAATATTCAGGGGTATCCCGTACGGGGATGACTGTACCGGCAGCAGGCGCTTTCAGGCGCCGCGCCCGGCCGTAAATTGGGAGGGCGTCAGAGACTGTACAAGGAACGGCTTTTATGCGCCTCAATTCGGATGCAGCATTTCTGGAAGCCGTGAGCTTGGTGAATATTTCAGCGGCGGTCATCCGGAAAAGTTCGGCGTTGCGGGGGAAGAGCAGAATGAAAATTGTCTTGTGCTCAATGTGGTGACGCCGGGCTGTGATGACAAAAGACGGCCTGTCGTGGTCTATATCCACGGGGGCGGCTTTTCCACCGGATCGGGCACGCTGGTACTGGGCGCTGACCGGTGGGTGCGGGAAGAAGATCTAGTAATAGTGGGCGTCAATCACCGTCTGAATCTGTTCGGATATCTGTATCTTGGGGAATTGGATCCTAAATATGCTGATTCTGGTGCAGCAGGGATGCTGGATCTTATCCTGGCACTTAAGTGGGTACAGAAGAATATTGGAAATTTTGGCGGAGATCCAGAACGTGTTACAATCATGGGAGAATCAGGCGGCGGGGCTAAAGTGAGCACGCTGCTGGCAATGAAGGAAGCTGGGGATCTGTTCCGGGCAGCTATAGTGGAGAGCGGTTCAATGCCTGTGGGGTGCAGGTCCAGGGAGGAAGGAACACTTCAGGCCCTGAAGCTGCTGGAAAAACTGGGGATACCCGGAGACAGGCCGGGGCTTCTGGAGGATAAGACTACGGAGGAGCTGCTTTGGGCAATGAAAGAATCAGGGAATATGGGGGCAATGGAATTCCAGCCTGTGGCAGATGGAATCCACATAGAGGCCGGTCAGGGATATACGGCGCCTGAAGGTGCAGAGAATATCCCTCTGCTTGTGGGAGCGTCAGAGGATGAACTGGCAATTTTCCTGGAGCCGGAACTGCTGGAGAATATGACATGGGAAAATATGGACAAGTCATTGGCTGAAATAACGATAGAAGAACCTCTATATCAAATCAACAGAGAAGATTGGGGGAGAATCATCAGCAGGTTTCGGGAACTTGATAAGGATCAGAGCAGCCCGGCACATCTTTTTGCTAAAATATGTTCTCAGGCCAGTATGCTTGGGGGCGGTGCGTATTACCAGGCAATGAAAAAGGCCGGGCAGAAGGCTGCCGTATACAGCTATATAGTCTCCTGTGACAGCCCGCATCCGGGAATAGAGGGGCAAAGATATTCCTGGCATACGGCGGACCTGCCGCTGCAGATGAGGATAGTGCTGTATCCTGACAGTGAGGAATTATCCAGAAAAATGGCTCATGCCTGGGCAGCGTTTATCAGAGACGGAGTTCCGTCTGCTGAGGGGCTGGAGTGGAAACCGTTTACACAGGAAGAGAAGTGGACTATGGTGATCGGTGAGCAGTGGAAGATGGAAAAAGATCCGTTAAGAGAAATGAGAATGTGCCTGGAAGTCTGATACAGCTGCAGCACTGAACTCTGAAAGGAGGTAAAACCTCTGTCAGAGTCCGGTGCTGTTTTATTTAGAAAGCAGATAAATGAAAATTAAAGGGAGAAGGATTTTCCCTTTTCCAGCTTCTGCAGCTGTTTTTCACCTTCCTCTGCGATAGTCCGGAACTCCTGGATCGTCTGGACCATCTGGGGCAGTGCTTTTGTTTTGTAGGCATTGATATCATCCAGGGCAGACAATGTATCTGAGAATGCCTGTATCAGAGTATCTGGCGAAATGCTGGCTTCAATTGCCTCTTTCTGGATTGCCACACCCTGTTCCTTCAGCATTCTGGAAGTAGCGGTGATCATGTTATTTGTAGTTTCATTCAGCATCTGTACTTTTTCCAGCACAATTTTCTGATTATACAGAGCGCCGGCCACTGTTACAGCCACACGCAGAGCAGAAACAGTCACGGTTTTTGCACGGTCTACAGCTCTTATCAGCTCCAGATTATTTTTGCGTATTACTTCCATGGCGATGATGCCCTGCTGGTTTACCGCCAGAAGCTGCTGGAAATCTATCAGACGCTGGCGCAGGGGGAATATGATTTCCTCTTCTATAAACTTGATACGCTCAGGGTCTGTACCCGCAGCCTTGGCGTTTTCAACTGAATTTGTAAGGTAGCTGTCCAGCTGTGCACCCAGTTCTATTTTCTGGGTAAGCTGTTTTGTCAAATCTCTCATATTAGCCTGCTCAATTTCAAGTGTTGTATTGTCGTTCTTAAGGATTGCCTTGCCCTTATCAAGGGACTTGACGATTTCAGCGATTTCAGCGTCAGCTGTTTTATAACGTTCAAAATAGCGCCTTATAGGATTGAAAAATTTTCCTAGTACTCCTGTCTTTGTAAAGTCCAGACCCGATGGATCCAGATCCTTCATTTTTATTGAAAGATCAGCCAGGCCTTTTGCCACCTCGCCGGATTCGCCGCCTGCTTTGCTAAAGTCACCGATCCTCTTTTGCAGGATACTGTTTTTAGATTCTGACTGTTTGATGATATCAGCGCCAAAAGTTTCGACTACCTGGACAAATTCACGCCGCTCCGTTAATGAATCAAGATCCACGGCCATGATCATATCTGCTTTTTCTTTCACAGCATCTTTGATCACCGTCTTTTCCTGTTCAGTTGGCATGAGTTCTTTTACAACTTCTTCTTTGATCTCCTCAGGTTTAGGCAGGTCTAATGAAAAACCGCTCATATTTTCCTCCGTTCTGCCGCAGTATAGCGGACTCCATCTTTTTACATGCTGGCATTGAATAAGTTCTTAAGCTGATATACGACATCGTCAGTAGATGCGTCGATGCTTGCAGCCTCGTTTACAGCACTGATGTTTTGCAGGGCTTCCAGGTCTGCATTGTATCCAATCGTATAGACAGGAATTTTGAGGCTGCTCAGGATATCACGGATATCATTCAGGCTGCAGCCTGAATTTGTTTCACCGTCACTTAAAACGAACAGCATGGGCTTGGCATCCGGGTATTGTTCCATAGCTTTATTGATCATATCCATAGCTACACAGATTCCGTCAAAGGTAGCGGTTCCGCCGTTGGCATAGAGATTTTCTACGGCGCCTTTAAAAAGTGACTGCTGGTTTAAATCAAATTTACCTATGGGCAATTCAATTGTGACATCATTGGAATAACTTACAAGTCCTATATAATTATCTGAATTGATATATTTCATGCTGTTTATCAGGGAATCCTGAAGAGCCCTCAGGGGCGAGCCGTCCATACTTCCGGAAACGTCTGTAACAAACACGCCGATTACCGGCCTTCCTGTATCCTTATTTGTCTTGTAAAGCTTCTGGGCAGCGATCAGGATATCCCCTGAGACGTTCTCATATTCAGGAACATAGTCAGGCATACCGTTAAAACCATAGTCTGAAGCACGTTTTACAGCTTCTTCTGTTGCACAGTACTCGGCAAATTTTTTCAGGACTTCTTTTTTGTCCTGACTGATCTCGCCTACAGCTACCAGGGGATTATCGTGACGGTAACCGAAAGGAGTAAACTTATAATTTTTTGACAGGACTGCATCATTAATATAAGACTGGTATTCCAGTATAAAGCCATCAAGAGAGCCCTTCTCAGCAGCATCACGCATCTGCATGGTTGTCAGTGCGACGAAAGGCACATTCTTCTGAAACTTCTGGAAGCCCTGTACAGCCGTATCAGAAAGAGGGTTCTTTAAGTCATAGCGTTCCAAAGTACAGATCAGAAAATTCAGGCCCGCGCTGCTGGCAAAGGGGTTCGTATATCCCATGGCAAATTCACCGGCTTCAGTGGCTTCAGTGATAGCTTTTAAGTCTACAGTGCCGTATTTCTCCATTATTTTCTTGTTAGTTTCTTCTGAGAGCAGTATGCCGGCTACATTTCCCACCATACTCTCAGAAATTGTTTCGGTCTTTACTCCTCTGGAATTCAGCATATCCACCCAGAGCATATTGGAGGGTGAGAGGCCGTCAGGAACTGCCTTGCCTGAAGCGATATAATCAAGAGCCTGCCCGCTGTTCACCTTACGTATCTGGACAGATATCTTCTGGCCGTTTACTGAGTAACCCTGACGGTTAAATTCATCTGCCATTTCGCACAGCCAGCCGTCTGTACCTGTCCCGGCCTTTTCGGGCGAGGAGTAGATCTCTGCATAGAGCTGGGTGGTCGCTTTGGCAGTGATATCACATGTCTCAATATCCGGCAGTTCACTGGCCTCATCCTCAACGGCATCATACTCCACTGGTGATTTGACAGGCTCTGCGGTTGAAGGACTAATATTATTTACCAGCTTTGTCAGTTTGCTGGAAGCTTTTTCTTCAGAAATCACTTTATCTGATTTCCCAATGTTTCTGGTCAGGTAGATTCCCCCAAACACAATGATACAGACAGCAGCAGCACAGGCCGCAAGTATCCCAATCTTTTTCTTATCCATACTTTCCTCCGTTCCTGAATGAACCTGATATTTTTATATACCGGCGCGGCCGGCCTTCAGGTGCATTCTATACATTTCTGCCTACTGATAATACTTTGTTTCTTCAATCAGTTTTTCTATTTCAACTAGTATTTCACTGTTCATTTCCTCATTTTCACTAGTTTCAAAAGAGGACAGTTCAATTGCCAGAGCATCCAGCTTAAGCAGTATCCTTTCATTTAATGCGATAACAGATTTCACAGATTCATAATTATCCTGATACAACTGCAGCTGTTCTTCCTGGATATCGTCGGGTATATCATCTTCTTTGTAATGCTGCAGTCTGGCGTATTCATTTTCATCAAAGATGCTCATCCTGTTAGCCATAGTGACAACATTTTTTATTGCAGAGTCCTCAGCGGCTTTGACTATGCCGTAGAACTTCTCCCAGCTCATAGTTCCTTTTGTGAATTTCCGTTCAATCAGGTCTGACAGCTTCTGACGTGATTTCATAACACGCTCCAGCTGTCCGGCAGCAGTTTTAGCAATGTTTCCAAAATATTTGCTGTCCTGATGGCGGCGCAGGATGGCCCTGGCATCTTCCAGGCTGGCAACTTCGTCCCTGCTCACAAGTATCTGTTTTGGTTTTGCCAAACTGCGCACGTTCACAAATAAAAATCCGGCGACGAGTGCAATACCTGCTATGATGGACATACCGGCTCTGAAAATACCGGGATCGGACGGTCTGAGCGCTACAAGGCCGGGCGAGTACAGAATGACTGCAATGACTGCGAGTATGACATTGGCAGCAAATAACCATATGTATTTTTTCAATATGTAAATTCCCTCCTGTGAATATAATATTTTAATCTGCCGGGCTTTAAGTTTATGTGTACTCTGTTTTGCTGCGGCACATTATAATGTCTAACGACATTATAACCTACAGATTAAAATCTGACAAGACAGGACTCACGGGACAATGTCCCACAAAATGTTTTTACACGTATTTTGCACGATTTCTTTTTTAAAATGAGCTTGTAAAAAACGGCCTGTGAGGATATAATGTTAAAAAGCGTGCATTATTAATAAAGACATGTGCTTTGCGTGCAGTAACAGGATTACGGAGGCGGATTATGGCGGGAACGATACAGCAGATTGCCCAGCTGGCAGGAGTGTCGCGCGGAACGGTGGACAGAGCTCTGAATAACCGGGGGAGGATCAACCCGGAGGTGGCGGAAAAAATTGAAAAAATAGCCGAAGAGATCGGGTATGTGCCAAAGCACAGGAAGAAAGCCTCAGGCGGAAATGCAGGGACAGGACAGGAGAAGAGGATTGGTGTTGTGACCCAGCTTTCTCAGTCTTCCTTTATGCTGGAGGTAAACCGGGGGATCAGGGAAGCGGCAAAGAAGCTGTCGGACAGGGGAATACAGGTTCTTGTAAGGGAAAATGCATCTGTGGATGAGACAGAGCAGCTGGAGGCTGTCAGGCAGCTGGAGGAAGAGGGCATAGACGCCCTGGCAATCATGCCGGTGGACAGTGACAGTGTACGGCTGAAATTAAATGAGCTGGCGGATGAAGGTCAGATTCCCGTAGTTACCTTTAATACGGATATAGTGGGGACGAGGCGGTGCTGCTTTGTGGGGCTGGATAACTGGAAGAGCGGGCAGACTGCGGCGGGCCTTATGGGAATGATGATGCGGGGACAGGGAAAGGTGCTGGTGATCACAGGGTATTTTTCCAACAGCGCCGGCAGCCGCAGGGTGGACGGTTTTGTGGATGAACTGAAGAAAAGCTTTCCGTCCATGGAGCTTGTAGGTGTGCAGAGCAGCTTTGACCAGACAGATGAGGTAGAGAAGATCATAGTGAATTCTATGTCTGTCTTTCCGGATCTGGAAGGGATCTTTGTGGCCTCTGGCGGACAGGCCGGCGTCAGGAGGGCATTCGATAAACTGATGCTTAAGAAACGCCCCTATGTGATTATCTATGACCTGACTCCAAAGAATGTGAGGGCGCTGAGTGAGGGGACTGTGGATTTTCTGATCGACCAGGAGGGATATGACCAGGGGTACAGGGCATTGTCTATTCTCTCGGATATACTTTGTTTTAAGAAACAGCCGGAGAAAGAGTATATGTATACGGAAATCAATATAAAGACAAAATATAATCTGTAGTGCAGAGAAGCTTTCAACATGCAGTAAAAGCAGCCATATCAGAACAGTCCGGTTCT
Source organism: Murimonas intestini (assembly GCA_003148945.1). Taxonomy (GTDB): domain Bacteria; phylum Bacillota; class Clostridia; order Lachnospirales; family Lachnospiraceae; genus Murimonas; species Murimonas intestini. Next base: position 16,095 of record QGGY01000015.1, read on the forward strand.
GGTGTGGCTGCTTTTGTCTTAAAAAAAATTTACTCCACAAAAGAAATAGCACGCAAATACACACGCACTTATTATAAAGGAATCTGTTGTGAAAGTGCAACAAAAGGATTGATTAAAATTGTGCAAATAGCGAAATAACGGTAAAATGCAGGAAAAGTGCTTGCACATAGCAGGTGCGTGTGATAATATGAAGGCACAAAGATAAAGAAAAAAGCACACAAAATAAATAAAACGCACGCAATTCCAAATGGGGATCAGGAGGGAATTTTATGAAGTATGTGGAGTTTGATGAGGACAGGGAGAGGGATCTTGTATTGCTGGGCCGTGTGGCAATTGACTTTAACCCGGCTTATAACGATCAGGTAAAGGAGGAATTTAAACCGCTGAAGAAGGTCCATATGTTCGAAAAGTTTTTGGGCGGTTCTCCGGCCAATATAGCTGTGGGCGTCACAAAGCATGGTCTTAAGGCCGGATTCATCGGTAAAGTGTCAGATGACCAGTTTGGAGAATTTGTGGTGGATTACTTTAACGAGAGGGGGATCGACACTTCCTGTATCACAAAGTGCACAGGCGGCGAGAAATTGGGGCTGACCTTCACTGAGATGCTTTCCTCTAAAGAAAGCAGTATCCTGATGTACAGAAACTGTATAGCGGATCTTCAGCTGCATGTGGATGATATTGATGAAGATTACATAAAGAGTACAAAGGCCATCCTGATATCCGGAACTGCGCTGGCGGAGAGTCCGTCCAGGGAAGCAGCAATAAAGGCAGTGCTTCTGGCAAAGAAAAATAATACAAAGATAATCTTTGACATTGACTACAGAGAATATAACTGGAAAAACAGTGATGAGATATCCATCTACTATTCCATGGTGGCAAAGGAAGCTGATATCATCATGGGATCAAGGGAGGAATTCGATCTGACAGAAAAGCTGATACGGCCTGGTATGACAGATGAGGAATCAGCAGCGCTGTGGCAGAGCTATAATGCTAAAATCGTGGTTATCAAGCACGGCATGAAGGGATCTGCAGCCTATACTTGTGACGGGCAGAAATATTCAATAAAGCCCTTCCCTGTAGAAGCGCGGAAAGGCTTTGGCGGCGGAGACGGCTATGGTTCCGGCTTCCTGTACGGGCTGTACCAGGGGTGGGAAATTATCGACTGCCTGGAATTTGGCTCGGCGGAGGCATCTATGATGGTGAGGAGCAATAATTGTTCGGATTCTCTCCCGGGGCCGGAAGAGGTACATGAATTTATTAAAGAGGAAAAAGAGAAGTTTGGAGAAATGATCGCAAGAATGCAGTAAACGGAGAGGAGTTTCATCATGTCAGAGACAAGGAAAATGACTACAGCGCAGGCTGTAGTAAAGTTTTTAGATAATCAGTATGTATCTATGGATGGTGTGGAAACGAAGTTTGTGGAGGGTTTCTTTACTATTTTTGGCCATGGAATCGCGGTGGGGCTGGGAGAAGCGCTGGATACGGACCCGGGGCAGTTAAGAGTCATGCAGGGCAGAAATGAGCAGGGTATGTGCCATGCAGCGATTGCATTTGCAAAGCAGAATAACAGGAAGTCGATCATTCCATGTGCATCCTCAGTGGGGCCGGGAGCGGCCAATATGGTGACAGCCTGCGCTACTGCCACAGTGAATAATATCCCTCTGCTGGTCTTTCCGGCAGATACTTTTGCATCCAGGCAGCCGGACCCGGTACTGCAGCAGCTGGAGCAGAGCAGCAGTCTGGCGGTGTCCACAAATGATGCTTTTAAGCCGGTATGTAAATACTGGGACAGGATCAACCGGCCTGAGCAGCTGATGACAGCTCTTATAAATGCCATGCGTGTGCTCACAGACCCGGTGGAGACAGGCGCCTGCTGTATTGCGCTCCCCCAGGACGTGGAAGGTGAATCATATGACTATCCCGATTATTTCTTTCAGAAGCGTGTGCACAGGATTACCCGGCCCGCGGCAGTTTGGGAGGAGCTGGAAGATATCACGGAGGTTATCGCAGCAGCGAAGAAGCCGCTGCTCATCGTGGGCGGAGGCGTGAAGTACTCACAAGCCGGAGAAGCTGTGGAAAAATTCTGTGAAGAATTTCATATTCCGTTCGGTGAGAGCCAGGCGGGAAAGAGCGCCTGCAGATCCAGCCATCCGTATTGCTTAGGCGGCATCGGTGTGACCGGCACACTGGCCTCAAATGTCATTGCAAAGGACGCAGATGTAGTAATAGCAGTTGGTTCAAGGCTTTCTGATTTTACTACAAGCTCCAAGCACCTGTTCAGAAATGAAAATGTTAAGTTTGTCACGATAAATAATAACAGGTTCCATGCATATAAGATGGATGCAGTGAAGGCTGTGGGGGATGCAAAGGCCACAATAGAAGCGCTTGCAGAGAAGCTTCGCAAAAGAGGGTATGTATCAGCTTATGACGGCGAGATCGAAGCGGCGAAAGAGGCCTGGGACAGAGAATGGGACCGCCTGGCGGACATTACATATACCGGCAAAGATTTTGAGCCGATCATCAAGGCGAGGGACCCAAGGACGATACCAGAATTTGTGGCGCTGACAAACGGCAGGATCACTCAGACGGCGGCTCTGGCAGCCATCAACAGAACGGTTGACAAGGATGCCATTGTCATTACGGCAGGGGGTTCCCTTCCAAGCTGTATGCAGCGCATGTGGAGGACAGATAAGAGGGGAGGCTACCATGCGGAATACGGCTATTCCTGCATGGGGTATGAGGTGGCCGCCACCCTGGGCGTGAAGTTCGCTGAGCCTGATAATGAGGTGTATTGTGTGGTGGGAGATTCCAGCTTCCAGATGCTTCACAGTGAGATCATGACAATTATGCAGGAAAGGAAGAAGGTAAATATCCTTATTTTTGACAATTGCGGCTTTGGATGTATCAATAACCTGGAAATGAACCATGGTATTGGCAGCATTGCAACAGAATTCCGTTACACTGATGGGAAGAAGCCGTCAGGAGATCTGATTCCCGTGGATTATGCCAAAATCGGAGAGGGGTACGGTCTGAAATCATATACCTGCAGGACCATCGGAGAGCTGACAGCAGCGCTTGAGGATGCCAGAAAACAGAGTATAGCATGCCTCTTTGATCTGAAGGTTATCCCAAAGACTATGACGGACGGTTATGAGTCCTGGTGGAATGTGGGCATTGCAACAACCTCGGAAAAGGAAGGCGTGAGAAAAGCCTGTGAGGGCGTTATGACAGGACGCAGTGAGGCGAGAAAGTATTGATATTGAGCTTGTTGTTAGTAGTAGGAAAATAATTCCCCGGGAGGATCTGGAATGAAAAAATTGTTTGGTTATCCGGAATTTGATAAGAATGGTGAAAAAATTTTAACAACATATAACAATGAATACAGTGATATGATGATGGACATCCGTGTCTATCGGCTGGAGGCGGGCGAGACAAGGGAATTTATGAGAAAGGATGAAGAGATGGCTGTACTTCTCCTTTCAGGGAATATTGTTTTTGCCTGGGAGGGTAACCGTGAGAAGGCGGACAGAAAGGATGTGTTTACGGAAGGTCCGTGGTGTGTCCATGTCTGTACAGGCACTTCTGTCAGTGTGACGGCGGAATCACCTTCTGAGATCCTTGTCCAGTGTACAAAAAATAAGAAAGAATTCTCCGCAAAGCTGTACAGGCCAAAAGATGCACCCTGGGTATATTCCTGTAAGGGAAAATTTGGTGATGTGGCCAGGAGGCGGGTCAGCACGATTTTTGACTATGAGACTGCTCCATATTCAAAAATGGTACTGGGCGAGGTCCTGAACGACAGAGGTAACTGGTCGGGCTATCTGCCCCACAGGCATCCGCAGCCAGAGACATATTACTTCAAGTTTGACAGGCCGGAGGGATTCGGAGCCAGCTTTGTGGGTGACCATGTCTTTAAGAGCACGGACGGCAGCTTCTCGGCAATACCGGGAGGTGAGCTTCATCCCCAGGCTGCTGCGCCGGGGTTTCAGATGTATACCTGCTGGATGATCCGTCATTTAGACGGGAATCCATGGCTGCAGACAGACAGGTGTGAGGATGAACGCTATACATGGCTGCATGACGCAGAGTAAGGAGAGTACTTATGGCTAGAGAATTTATTGTACCGGGCAGGATCATATCCGGCGCCGGAGCGCTTGAGATGGCGGAAGAGGCATTAAAAGAGATGGGGAAAAAAGCCCTTATTGTAACAGACAGAGTGATGGTCCAGCTGGGCAACTGCGCCAAGGCAGAGACAGCCCTCAGAAACCAGGGAATAGAGTATGCCGTATATGCGGAGATCAACGGAGAACCCACTGACACTATGATTGAGAAGGGGTTGGAGATATACAGGCGGGAGGGCTGTGATTTTCTGGTGGCCCTGGGAGGCGGCAGCCCCATTGATTCTATGAAGGCGATCGGTTCACTTGCTGTAAATGGAGGAAGGATCGCTGACTATATGGGAAATGTGATCGACGTGAAGATGCCCCCTATGGCGGCTATACCCACTACTGCGGGAACTGGCTCTGAGGCTACCCAGTTTACGATCATTACTGATACAGAAAAGGATATTAAGATGCTGCTTAAGGGCAGGTGCCTGATGCCGTCTCTGGCAGTTATTGATCCTCAGTTTACTATGACTGCTCCCCCAAAGATCACAGCAGCTACCGGACTGGATGCTCTCTGCCATGCAGTGGAGGCTTATACATCCAGGAAATCCCAGACATTGTCGGATACTTTTGCCATATCTGCTGTGAAACGGATCTTTAAGTACCTGCCGGCGGCATTTGAGGACGGCAGTGATGAGGAAGCAAGAGTTCAGATGTCTGTAGCTGCCCTGGAAGCAGGGATCGCGTTCAATAATTCCTCTGTCACGATCATCCATGGTATGAGCCGGCCAATAGGCGCACTGTTCCATGTGGCACACGGGCTTTCTAATGCCATGCTTTTAAAAGAATGCCTAAGCTTTGCCCTGGAAGGGGCATACGGGCGGTTTGGGGCTCTGGGCCGTGCCATCGGAGCGGCAGCTGATACGGATACAGACAGGCAGGCCAGTGAGAAATTTCTGGCTGCTGTGGAAGATATTACAAGACTGCTGGAGACACCTACCCTTGCTGAATACGGAATTGACCGGGATGAATTTTTTAAATCGATCGATAAGATGGCATTTGATGCGATGGCCAGCGGGAGTCCCCAGAATACCATGAGGGAAACAGCTGAAGAAGATGTGAAACAGATATACAGGAATCTGTGGTAAAGTAAAGGAAGGTGAGATCATATGAAAAAGGTAAAAGTGGGGATTGCCGGATTGGGAAGACTGGGAAAGGTCCATGCAAATAATATAGCATTTAAGATTCCAAATGCAGAGCTGACGGCAGCATGTTCTATTATTCCGGCCGAGCTGGACTATGCCAGGAAAGAGCTTGGTGTGGAGGATGTATATACGGACTACAGAGAAATGCTGGAAAAGGCAGATATTGACGCAGTAGCCATCGTTACCACAAGCAGTGAGCACTGCTGGCAGATCGCAGCGGCTCTGGATGCGGGGAAGCATGTATTTTCTGATAAACCTCTGGGAGTTACCGTAGAGGAATGCAGGCTCGCAGAGGCAGCAGTTGAGCGCCATCCTGAGCTTATATTTTTCCTGGGATTTATGAGAAGATTTGATCCATCATATGCCTATGCAAAGAAGAAAATAGAAGAGGGGGCAATAGGAACTCCTTATATGGTCAAAGCAGCAGGCATTGACCCGGAAGCTCTCGCAGAGGGGGCCATCAAGTTTGCAGCTACCAGCGGAGGAATCTTTATTGATATGGCTATACATGATATTGATCTGATGAGATGGTTTCTCGGCTCAGACCCTGTGGAGGTATATGCGGCAGGCGCTACTTTCAAGCATCCCGAGTTCAGGGAAGCAGGGGATGATGAGACAGGTGCGGCTATGTACCGCTGTGAAAACGGCGCTCTGGGGTTTGTACATGTGGGACGGACTGCGGCCCATGGCTATCATGTGGAAACAGAGATCATCGGCACGGAAGGCTCTCTGCGAATCAGTCCTGTGCCGGAAAAGAACCTGTGTATGATATATGACAAAAATGGAGCTGTAGTAGAATGCGTGGGAGGCTTTCCGGAAAGGTTTGCCCAAGCGTATCTTCTGGAAATGCAGGAGTTCGCAGATTGTGTGGAAACTGGCAGAAAACCGGATGTGACGGTTTACGACGGCACCAGATCCACGCAGATCGGATTTGCCACTACAGAGGCATGGAAAAAAGGCGGAATTGTAAAAATAGCCAGTTCATAAGGAGAATGAAAAATGGTAAAGGTAGGAATTATAGGGGCAGGAAGAATCGGGAGAGTACATATCACCAGTATCAGTACCAGGGTCAGGGATGCACAGATCAAGACAGTGGCAGATCCATTTTTAAGTGAGGAGACTGCAGCGTGGGCAAAGAGCATGGGGGTGGAACACACTTCTAAAGATTATACAGAGATCATCAACGATCCTGAGATCGATGCAGTGTTAATCTGTTCCTCCACTGACACTCATTCACCCATTTCATTAGAAGCGATCAGGGCAGGAAAGCATGTATTCTGTGAAAAACCCATTGACCACGACGTGGAAAAGATTAAAGAGGTGATCAGTGCCCTGGAAGGCACAAATCTGAAATATCAGGTGGGATTTAACAGAAGGTTTGACCATAACTTTGAAGCGGTGCAGCGCGCTGTCGCCGCCGGCAAAGTGGGAAGGCCCCAGATCATAAAGATTACATCCCGGGACCCGGAGCCGCCCGGCATCGACTATGTAAAGGTATCAGGAGGAATGTTCCTGGATATGACTATCCATGATTTTGACATGGTACGTTTTCTGGCAGGCTGTGATGCCACAGAAGTATACGTCCAGGGAGCTAACCTGGTAGACCCGGCAATCGGGGAAGCAGGGGATGTGGACACAGCTGTCATCACACTGCAGATGGAAAATGGCGCCATTGCCGTGATAGACAACTGCAGAAAAGCAGTTTACGGGTATGACCAGAGAGCTGAAGTATTTGGATCTGTTGGGATGGCAGCAGTGGGCAATGACAGCCAGTCATCTGCAGTCATTACAAACTCGGATGGAGTGACGGGTGAAAAGCCCCTGTTCTTCTTCCTTGAGAGATATATGGATGCATATGGAAAAGAGATTGGGGCGTTTATCGATGCCATTGAAAATAATAAAGAGACTCCGGTAAATGTTATGGATGGCCTGAAGCCTGTATTAATGGGTCTGGCAGCCAGAAAATCATATGAAGAGCACAGACCGGTCAAGATTTCGGAAATAGAAGAGGAGAAAAATGTTTAATAAAGAAAAAGTAAAATTAGGAATTGCACCAATTGCATGGACAAATGACGATCTGCCGGATCTGGGAAAAGAAAATACTTTTGAACAGTGTGTCAGCGAGATGGCGCTGGCAGGGTTCACAGGTTCAGAGGTGGGGAATAAATATCCAAAGGATCCCCAGGTGCTCAAAAAAGCACTGAGTCTTCGTGGAATTGAAATCTGTAATCAGTGGTTTTCTTCTTTCCTGATCACCAGGCCCTTTGCAGAGGTGGAAAAGGATTTCAGGGCACAGCTGGAATTTTTGAAGGCTGTGGGTGCAAAGGTCATCGGTGCTTCTGAACAGAGCCACAGTGTGCAGGGGCTTGAGGATACTCCCATATTCGGACATAAGTATGTGATGAATGATGAAGAGTGGGAAGTCTTCTGCAAAGGTATGAACCGTCTGGGGAGGATCGCCAGGGATGAATACGGGATTACTCTTACCTTCCACCATCACATGGGAACAGTAGTACAGGATCCGGACGAGGTGGAGCGGATGATGGAGAATACTGATCCTGAATACGTGAGCCTCCTCTTTGATACAGGACATTTCGCATACTGCGGCGCAGATCCACTTAAGATGGCAGAAAAGTATGCAGACAGAATCCGGCATGTCCATTTAAAAGATATCCGTCCGGAGGTTGTGGAAAAGGTGAAAAAAGAAAACCTAAGTTTCCTGGAAGGAGTCCGTCTGGGTGCATTTACAGTACCGGGAGATGGGTGTATTGATTTTGATCCTATATTTAAAGTACTGGAAGAGGCAGGATATGAGGGGTATATGCTGGTAGAGGCAGAGCAGGACCCTACAAAAGCAAATCCCCTGGAATATGCCATAAAGGCAAGAAAATTTATCGCTGAGAAAACAGGTTTATAAATACTCAGCAGGTGAGCAAATATACTGGAAGAAATAAAAAATTATCTGAAAGTCGGATAGAATGTCCTGGCGGGAATACCTGCCAGGGCATTTTATCTGTCTGTAGGGGTATTTTGACAGTATAGGAGTTGCAGAAATGTTATATTGATGCTTACAATAATAGCAATAAGGGTGGTTACAGTTAAGAGATTTAAAAGTGAGGTGAGGAGAATGAAAGTTTTTGTAAAGGAGAATGAAAAGATCAGAGAAATGGAGGTGGTCATACGGTGCAGCAGGATGGAACCGGGCATAAATAAACTTGTAAACCATATCAGGCAATTTTCTATTCAGCTTCCTGTGTGGAAAGACGGAGAGCAATACCAGATTCCCCTGTATCAGGTGTACTATTTGGAAACAGTGGATGGTAAGACTTATGTATATACAGCTTCAGATATATACTCCAGCCGGGAGACAACCGCGGCTTTGGAAAAACAGTTGGAAGGAAGCAGTCTAATAAGGATAAGCAGGAGCTGCCTGCTCAATCTGTCCTGCCTGAAATGTGTTGCTCCACTGGGAAACCACAGACTTATGGCTACACTGAAAAATGGAGAGAAGCTTATTGTGGGGAGAACATATATTGAACCTTTAAAACAGAGATTAAAGTAAATGAAAAGTAGAAGGGACTGATACTATGAAGATTTTAACGGAAAAAGTAATACCAATGACAACTTTGTTGGTGACGTTAACGTTAATTATTATTTCTATAAGCAATCTCATTTTTGGAGGAGGAGATCTGTCTGTCTATATAATGTTCCTTCAGATTGCCGGATGCTTTTTCGTGCTTTCATGTGTGGAATATTTTATTCTGGAAAAAATAGAATTTAATAGTTCCGTAAGTTACAATGCGGCCTCTTTTTTAATATGGTATTTGATGCTGGGGGTATGTAATTTCGGATTTGGATGGTCAGGGGTATCATTGAAAAATGTAGTTGTATATACATTACTTTTTACAGCATTTTTTATCTGTATACAGAAATATAGTTATTACAGACTGAGAAGAAGCGCAGAAGAAATAAACAGGCTGCTGGAAAAGAATAAGGAATAGGTTTGATGACAATTCCACAAAGATATAGTATACTGAATGCAGGTATATAGGCAAAATTTTACGCATGAGGAGTATATCGATGGAATTGGGTTTATTTTTAAATATTATTACAGTTTTGGAAATCATTATAGTGGAGTTTTCATCCATATGGGAGCTTTCCCGCAGAAAACATAATTTCCTGGCTGCTGCCGGTACATATGCGGCGGTTACCATTCCGCTTCTGCTTTTTATGTGCCTTGTAGCGGTAAATCTTCCGGGCTATGGCAATGGAAGCGGCGGATTTATGATACTTGGGGCATTTTATTTTATACCCGCTATGCTCAATTACGGGGGAGATAAAAAGACCAGGATCATTATAGCCTTTTACTCTTTTTCCTATGGACTGGCAATCTTTGGGATTGCTGTCAGGATAGGTTACCTTTTTGGAACAGATGTACTTTCAGCGGCAGTACTGATTGCACAGACGCTGCTCTACCTGATATCCTTCCCTGTATACATCCATTTCTCAAAAGAAAAGGTGATGCCGTATATACAAAAAGCAAACTGCAGTCAGAAGAATATGCTGATCCGCTATACCATAGCCAGCTTTATCCTGATCATTGTATACAATAACATAATGGTGGTGGATTCCCCCATGTGGATGAAGCTGGTCGTATATCTGCTGCTGATCTACTTTATCATTCTGACATACAGGCTGGGGGTCTCATATCTGAAGGCGGACGATGATAAACATGAACTGAACCAGCTGGCCTGCACAGACAGGCTGACAAAGCTGGGCAACAGGCTGGCGCTTCGGAGAGGCCTGGAAAAACTGCAGTCAGAGAAGGAATCCTTTTATCTTTTATTCCTGGATCTGAACGATTTCAAATCAGTGAATGATAAGTATGGACATGTAGTCGGTGATGAATACCTGAGTGCCTTTGCTGAAGAATTAAGGAGATGCGTCGGGACAGAGGAGGGATGCTACAGGCTTGCAGGAGATGAATTCGTCTGCCTTACGAAAGAGCGGGGGCTTTGTGAAAAGATTAAGAAAATCAGCTTTGCTAATTTAGGAGATATAGAATTTTTGGGTGTTTCCGTGGGGATAGCAATGTATCCTGAGGAAGCCGGGTCAATTCCCGAACTGCTGGAGCTGGCAGATAAACGTATGTATGAGCAGAAGAAAGCTGCGAAAAGCGGTGACGGCAGAAAAAAACGAAGTATATAATATAAGACAGACGTTCTTTAAAAGAACGCTGTTGCAGGCGGTACGGAAGTATCCGGCAGCCTGCGGCAGCGTTTTTTTCTTTCTCTATTGTTATATTATATTTTTGTTGTTTGCTATTGACAATGAAAGAAAATGATAATATAATGACAATAAACAAAAGAATATAATAATAAATGAAATAATAATAAACCATATATCGCAAAATGCGAAAAAGAAAAGGAGGAGAAGGTATGACAAAGTGTAAGAAGATTCTATCATTTGCAATGGCTGCTGCTATGGGGCTGATGCTGTGTTCTTGCGGAAGAGGTGAAATATCATCAGGAACAGCCGGAGCTGATACGGCTGGCCAGCCAGCAGAGGGCACTGGTGAGCTGGCAGATAAGCTGGAGACAGAGGCAGGGCTGACAAAGGAAGGCGGGGAGGAGAAGATTGTAACTATAGCATATGACCAGACCTGGAACAGTCTGAACCCGTATGCATCAACTGGTGTGATCGGTGATACTGTATGCAATCAGATATTTGACAACCTGGTTGCAGGAGGCATGTCTGGCACTATGTATCCAAGACTGGCAGAGAGCTGGGAAGTGGCAGAAGATAACTCATCAATTATTTTCCATCTGAATCCTGATGCCAAATGGCACGATGGGGAGCCGGTAACAGCAGATGATGTAGTGTTCACATGTAAACTTGTTACAAAGGCAGATATAGTGACAAGCAGACGGCAGCTTATGCAGAATGTGGCAGGGACAGATGACAGCGGCGTTGAACTGTCAGCTGACAGTGTAGAGGTTGAAAAGGTAGACGACCTGACCGTAAAGATGAATATGAAACGTCCTATGTCAGATTTCATGTTTTTAAAACAGGCGGCTTTTTTCTTTGTATTGCCGGAGCATCTGCTAAATGACCTGACACCGGCTAATTTTATGGAAGCTGATTTCTGGAATGAACCTGTAGGTAATGGGGCGTTTATATTTGAAAGTACCATTCCAGGAGAGCGTGTGGTGTATAAAGCCAATCCGAACTATTACATGGGAAAGATCAATTTTGACAAACTGGTGATCAGAAATGTTGCATCGGCCAATCTCCTGGCTTCATTAATGAGCGGTGAAATAGATCTTGTTCCGGGAGCCAGGGTAAGCTTTCCAATCGCTGATATTTCCATGGCAGAGGAACAGGATAATCTGGTAGTGGAATCCATACAGTCACCGGGCCAGGTGTGGATAATCCCGGATAACGAGAAATTTGATGTGGATACCCGGCGCGCCTTTGACATGGCTATAAACAGGGAAGAGATGGTGAAAGAACTGCTTGGTGGAAGAGGCACAGTCCGTGAAGGGATGTATGCCAGCAATAACAAGTACTATGATCCTAAAATTGGGGAGGTAAGTCTCAGCAACCAATATGATCCTGAAAAGGCAAAACAGCTTCTGGAAGAAAATAATTTTGATTTTTCACAGGAATTACTGATCCTGTATGTGACAGGAGATACACTGCGTGAGCAGACAGCCACAATGTTCCAGAGAGATATGTCAAATATCGGTGTTACAGTAAATGTACAGTCGGTTGACCTTTCTACAATGATGCAGATGATGCGTGATAAGGAAGCAGACTTTGCAATCATGAAGACATCAAGTGACGGGGCTAACCCGCTTGAGAACCAGGATTTCTTTATCCTGGACGGGGTGTACAATCTGGCGCATGTGACAGATCCCACCGGACAGGAGTTATTCAATAAGGTAATGTCTTCACTTACAGACGAGGATGCCATGAAATACACAAGTGAACTGCAGCTGTGGCAGGCGGAAAATGACTGCTATTATTTCTTGTATGCACCTGATATTACGGTAATCTATAACAAGAGGCTCAGCAATATGAACACAAAAGATATGTCCCAGTCAGTGTTTGATTTCTGGAACTGGACAGTAGAATAGCACACAGGGAATTACCGGGCGGTACATTGTTGAACGGCGTCAGCGCAGCAATGTGCCGCCTTTTTAACTCCTCCGGGAGGATGCGCAGCCGCGAACGCGGAACAAAAGCTGCGCAATTCAACTTGCAGGCTCGCGAGGTACGCAAAGCGCACCTATGTTTTGAATTTGGTTAAAGGAGGCAGAAATGAATAATGAGATAAGGGCCTGGTATGAGAAATACAAGGCGGAATGCATAAAGCTTTCAGATAAGATCCATGGACACCCGGAGCGTTCAGGTGAAGAGTATTATGCCTGTTCAGTGACAGCGGCGTTTATGGAAGCGCAGGGATTTACAGTTGAAACCTACTGTATTCCTCCGGCAGAGAAACCTAACTGCGTGATTGCCAGATGGGGGAGCGGGAGCCCGGTCATAGGAGTTATAGGGGAATATGATGCCCTGCCGGGGCTGGGACAAAAGGCTGTGCCCTATTACAGCCCTCTGCCCGGACCGGGGCATGGCTGCGGACATAACCTTATGGCAGCAGGATGCGCTTCGGCTGCAGCAGCGGCAAAAGCAGCCGTAAAGAGCAGAGGATTGGAGGGGACGATCGTATATCTGGCATGCCCGGCTGAAGAGGGGGGATATGGTAAGGTACATATGATAGATAAGGGACTCTTTGACGGTATTGACCTTTGTGTGGCCTGGCATGATGAGGGGCCTTTCAGGATCGCTGAGTTTATTATGCAGGCACTGACAGGGATTCTATATGAATTCAGGGGGAAGACGGCCCATGCCGCCTGCTGTCCCGAAGAGGGGAGAAGTGCCCTGGATGCTGTACAGCTGATGAATATCGGAGCCGAATTCCTGCGTGAACATGTGCCGCAGGAAACGCGGATCCATTACTGTATTCCGGACGGCGGAGTGCGTCCGAATATAGTGCCGGGTTATGCGTCTGCGTATTACTATGTGCGCAGCAGGGAACGGAAGTCGAATGAGGAAGTGATAAAAAGACTTGACCAGACAGCAAAGGGAGCAGCAATGATGACAGATACTTCGGTCAGCTCTGTATGTATGGGGGGCAGCTGGGAATCACTGCTGAATTTTACACTGAATGAGATATTATATGAAGCCGCGCTCAGTGTCCCAAAGCCCCGGTATACAAAAGATGAATGGGAGTTTGCAGAGGAACTGTTCAGAAATGCATCAGGAAGGGAGGCAAGTGAAGATGAACGTGCAGGGCTGCTCTCATCCGAAATACAGAAACCTTCCGGAGAAGCGTTTTATACGCCTGGTTCCAGCGATATCACAGACGTGAGCCAGATTATGCCTGTCACGCAATTTTTCGGAGGGGGGACAGTGAATGGGCTATCCGGGCATCACTGGTCAACAGTTGCGGCAGCAGGTACCTCTATAGGACATAAAGGCCTGTTATTTGCGGGGGAAGTTATGGCTGAGTTCTGCAGCAGAGTGATGGAAAAGCCGGAAATTGTCAGCAGGGCAAAGGAAGAGTTTCGGGAGAAGAAAAATAAAAGTGTGGCGTATTATCCTGTATTACCAGAAAATGGTAAAATGAAAATATATGATAATAAATAAAAGAAAAATATTGACATAAACGATAATAAACGATAGAATAATGATAACAAACGAAATATAAAAGAAATACAAAAGAGAAACAATAACAGAAGAGGCGCCAGGAGAAGGGAGTCAGATATTATGGGAAAATATATTTTTAAGCGGCTGCTGATCGCAGTAATCACATTTTTTGGAATTACAGTGCTGGTGTATGTCCTGGCCTCTATGGCACCCGGGAGCCCGGTAGAAATGATCCTGGCGGGCACCAATAATCTGACAGAAGGCGATGTGGCCAGGCTGGAGGCACAGATGGGGCTGGACAAACCGGTGTATATCCAATATTTGATCTGGCTTAAAAATGTGCTGAGTGGAAATTTAGGTATTTCTTACAGAACTATGCGGCCAGTGGCAGAGATGGTAGCCGAAAGAATAGGTCCAACTCTTATGCTGACTGTGGCTGCACTCATACTTGCCCTGTGCATTGCTGTTCCGCTGGGTATTCTGTCTGCTCACAAACCATATTCAGCCTGGGATTATGCATCTTCTGTGTTTGCTTTTATTGGTGCAGCCACCCCCAATTTTTTTGCCGCTATGATCTTGATTTTTATTTTCAGCATCCGCCTTGGTGTACTTCCCACAAGCGGCATGTATGATGCAGGAGTGAAGACCACACTGCCCATGCTGCTGCGGCATATGGTGCTTCCGGTAGTGACTCTGATGCTCCAGTATGTAGGTATTTATACAAGACATATGAGAAGCAGCATGATGGAGGTCCTGGGGGATGATTATATACGGACAGCGAGGGCAAAGGGGCTTCGGGAAAAGTCAGTTGTCGTGAGCCACGCTTTCCGCAATGCGCTGATTCCGCTGGTAACGCAGATAGGGCTGTCTCTGCCGGCTCTGATCGGAGGAGCCATAATCACAGAGCAGGTGTTTAGCTGGCCGGGAATGGGGACGCTTATGGTACAGTCCATTAATTACAGAGATTATCCCACTATAATGGGGATTACAGTACTGATAGCAGGATTTGTACTCTTAGGAAATATTGCGGTGGATTTGTTTTATGGGGTTCTTGATCCGAGAGTTTCAAAAAGATAGGAGGCGCTGTATGAAAAAGAGTTCATATTTAAAAGATGTAGTCAGCAGGTTCAGGACTCATAAGCTGGCGATGATAGGAATGTGGGTCTTAATTGTGGAATTGCTCCTGCTGATATTTCTTCCCGAAATTATGAAGCTGCAGCCATATGAAATATACAGTGGGTTTGGAGCGGTACCAGGGGGAGAACATATCCTGGGTACAGACAATACGGGAAGGGATTTGTTTGCACGCCTCATCTACGGCGGCAGGACCTCCATGTATGTGGGATTCTTCTCAGTACTGATCAGCTTTGCCGTGGGAGTGCCGCTTGGAATGCTTGCCGGATACTACAGAGGGCCTGTAGAGGCTGTTATAATGCGTGCTGCGGATGTATTCCTGTCCTTCCCGTCTATGGTATTCATACTGGTGCTTGTCTCTGTGATCGGTCCGTCTATCACATCGGCCACGGTAGTCATTGGGATCATGGGATGGCCCGGTTTTGCAAGGCAGCTCTATGGCAGCGTACTGTCTGTAAGGGAAAAGGATTATATAGAAGGGGCAAGAGCTATAGGTACTAAGAACTTTGCGATCATGTTCAGATATATCCTGCCTAATGCATTTGCGCCGATTCTGATCGCGTTCACTTTTGGAATAGCCAGCGCCATACTTCAGGAATCGGGACTGAGTTTTCTGGGCATGGGTGTGCAGGTACCAGAGGCTTCCTGGGGAAATATGCTGTATGCGGCACAGTCAGTTTCCATTATTGCCACAAGGCCATGGATGTGGGTTCCGCCTGGAGTATGCCTGTTAGTAACTGTACTTAGCATCAATTTGTTTGGCGACGGGCTGAGAGACGCACTGGATCCTAAAATGAAGATATAGACCGGTGGAAGGGAGAAAGATATGGCAGAACCTATTTTGGAAGTGAGAAATCTAAAAACAGGATTTTATTCGAAGAAAGGAATATTCTATGCAGTCGAAGATGTAAATTTCACACTCATGCCCGGCCGGACCCTGGGGATCGTAGGTGAAAGCGGATGCGGCAAAAGTGTGACCTGTCTTTCTATGTTAAAACTGCTGCCGGAGAGAAATTCTCTCATAGAGGAAAACTCTTCCGTGAGAATGCACGGGGAGGAACTGACAAAGAAAAGCAGAAGAGAAATGTGTAAGATACGAGGAAATGAGATTGCTATGATATTTCAGGATTCTATGACATCGCTGAATCCGGTCATGACAATTGAAAGACAGATGGTGGAACCGTTTATGGTACACCAGAAGCTCTCCAGGGCAGAAGCCCGCAGGAAGTCCCTGGATATGCTGAAAAAGGTTGGGATCCCATCTCCGGAGACAAAAATAAAGCAATTTCCCCATCAGCTGAGCGGGGGACAGAGGCAGAGGGTGATGATAGCCATGGCTTTGTCATGTAATCCTCAGGTTCTGATTGCAGATGAACCTACCACAGCCCTGGATGTGACTATACAGGCTCAGATCGTCAGGCTCATGAAAGAATTACAGGAAAAGCTGGATACAGCGATTATCCTGATAACACATGATTTGGGTGTAGTGGCGGAAATGGCTGATGAAATCATGGTTATGTATGCTGGGAACGTAGTGGAAAAAGCGGGAAAGAGAGAGCTGTTTGAGGAGCCGCTGCATCCCTATACAAAAGGGCTGCTGGCATCGATCCCTTCGCTGGCAAAGGATACGGACAGGCTGTATACGATTGAAGGTGTGGTCCCCAGTCTTCAGGATATGCCAAGGGGCTGCCGGTTCTGCGACAGATGTGAGTATTCCATGCCCAGATGCAGAGAAGAAAATCCGGCTCTTGGCAGGATACAGGGCAGAGAAGTAAGGTGTTTCCTTTATAATGAAAAGCAGCCAAAGGAGGGAGACATATGACAGACTTAAAAGAACCTCTGATAAGAGTAGATAAGCTGAGCAAGGATTTTGATGTGGGAAAGGGTTTTCTTACAAAAGGTAAAAAGCTGAGAGCTGTAGATGGGGTGACATTTGATATCTACAGGGGCGAGACGCTGGGGCTGGTGGGAGAGAGCGGCTGTGGAAAGTCCACGCTGGGCAGGTGTATCCTCAGGCTGACAGAGCCAACGTCAGGGGAGATCTATTATAAAGATACAGACCTGAACAGACTGGATAAGGAAGAGATGCGAAAGATACGGGAAAAGCTGCAGATCGTTTTCCAGGATCCATATGCATCTTTGAATCCCAGAATGACAGTAATGGAAATCATCAGGGCGCCTCTGGATGTGTATAAGACAGGTACAAGAAAAGAAAGGGAAGAGAAGGTTCTGGATACGGCAAAGGTAGTAGGCCTCAGAGAAGATTCCATGTACAAATATCCCCATGAATTTTCCGGGGGACAGAGGCAGAGGATCGTAATAGCCAGGGCACTGATCCTGAATCCTGAATTCATTGTATGTGATGAACCTGTATCTGCGCTGGATGTTTCTATCAGAAGCCAGGTCCTGAATCTGCTTGCAGATATCCAGAGGAAATATAATTTATCTTACCTGTTTATTTCACATGACTTAAGCGTGGTTAAACATGTCAGTGACAGGGTGGCAGTTATGTATCTGGGAAGTATTGTGGAGATGGCTGATAAAAACGAATTGTTTCAAAATCCGCTCCACCCTTACACACAGGCGCTGATGTCAGCAATTCCTGTGGCAGATGTGAATGTGCACAGGGAACAGATATGTCTGGAGGGAGATGTCCCCAGTCCTCTTGACCCTCCGGCCGGATGCAGGTTCCATACGAGATGCATGTATGTAAAGGACCGGTGCAGGAAAGAGAGGCCTCCGCTTATTTCAGACGGGAACGGCCATTATACAGCATGTTTTCTGCAGGACAACCACTGCTGACCGGGGCAGGAGACGCGGGACAACGAGGGGGATAAGAAAGGAGGAGGTATATGAGAAAAGCCAGATTATTGCCTTTATATTTTATAGAATCAAATACGCGGGAAAGGGAAGAGTACAGGATACAGTTAGAAAAAATGCAGGAAACATACAGACAGGAGGCAGAGTTTCTGGAGCCTGCAGCTCTTGGCGGGGCTGGTGTTGGAGGGAGAGCTGCTGCGGAGGCTGATGCTGCAGTATTTCTGCAGATGACAGGTGCGGTATTCGGATATGGAGAACAGTTATCAGGGATAGGAATGCCTGTGATTATCATGACATCAGAATTTGGAACAGTGGAAATGTGGGATTGGGAGATAGCAGCTTATCTCAGGGAAAATCTGGGAATGAAAAATGTGTTTACACCCTACAGCCAGGATATGGCAAAGGTCATACTGCGATCTGTTGCGGCCAGAAATTCTATGAGAGAAGGCGGAAAATTTCTGATCTTTCAGGACAGTCCCGGGGAGGGGATGCAGGCCTATATCTTTAAAAGGTTTTATTGGTGGGAAGAGGAGTGCATTGAGCAGATAAAAAACAGTTTTGGTGTGGAAATCATTTTCAGAAGCTGGAAAGAAGTAAATGTAAGGGCAGGAGAGATTACAGAAGAAGAAGCCAGGGAACTCTGGGAAAAAAGAAAGATGCCGCATTCCAATCTTGGGGAAGAGACAATACTGAATGCTGTTAAGCTGTATATAGCTATAAAAGAGGAAGCAGATCAGCATAAAAATGTACTGGGTATCGGCAGTAATTGCCTGAATGAGTCGTTTTCTTCTAACACAACACCCTGTCTGGCGTGGGAGTGGTTATTTGAGTATGACGGGATCCTCTGGGCCTGTGAGGGGGATCTGGTGACGCTCTTAAGCGAAGAAATCTTGTACACTGCCCTGAAAGCTCCGTTTATGATGACAAATATCTATCCGTACCTGGTTGGGATGGCCGCCCTGAAACACGAGAAAATAAAAGAGTTCCCACGGCTTGAGGATTCGGATAATTATGCACTGGGTGTTCACTGTGGATATTTTGGGTTTGTGCCGAAAAGCTTCTGCTGTGAATGGATGATGCGGCCAAAAGTACTGGAAATTGTAAATGAGAATGCAGCGGTGATCGACTGCCGTATGGAGTGCGGTCCTGTAGTGCTGGCTAAGGTACATGTGGACATGAAGAAAATAACCGTCATAGAAGCAGATCTGGAAAAGTACGTGGGATATCCGGGATCAGACTGCAGAAACGGAGCGCTTCTGCATTTTAAAAACAGGAACGGACACAGGATAATGGAAAGCCTGTCATCCCACCATGCTATTCTGATACAAGGAAACTGCGGATTTCTTATACAGCAGGCAGGAAGGGTCTATGGAATGGAGGTAGAAGTGATCTGAGCTGCTTCTTAAGGCAAGGAGGGGACATTATGATTTTAACAGGAATTATCGGATGCGGGAGTATCGCCAGGGGGAGACATATCCCTGCCTATGTACAAAATCCTCACACAAGGCTTGCAGCCATCTATGACCCGGTACCGGGGCGGGCTGCACGGGAAGCAGAACAGTATGGGGCAGTCCCCTACGAGAATCTGGAGGAAATGCTTGCACATCCCGGACTAATGGCGGTCAGTGTCTGTACGCCCGAAAAATATCACAGAGATACAGTCATAGCAGCTCTTAAAAGCGGCAAGCATGTACTGTGTGAAAAGCCAATGGCTGTAAATCTGAAGCAGGCAGTGGAAATGAAAGAGACGGCAGAAAAGAGCGGCAGGCTGCTGATGATCTCCCACAACCAGAGAATCTATGAACCTCACTGGAAGGCAAAGCAGCTGATAGAGGAAGGAGCGGTCGGTAAGGTATTGTCTTTCCGAACATTCTTGTCCCACAACGGTCCGGAAAATTCCGTGACTGACAGCGGGCAGATGGGGAACTATTACGACAGGGCAGAAGGAAACGGGGGAGTCATGCTGTCTGTAGGATGCCACAGGATAGATCTGATTCCCTGGATGCTGGGGAGAAAGATAATTTCAGTTATGGCCTGTACACCTACTCTGGATAAACGCACTTCTGACGGATGCCTGATCCGCAATGAAGATACGGCGATGATCCTGCTGAAGTGCGAGGGGGGCATTACAGGCATGTTATATACAGGCTGGTGTACATACGGGTGTACGGACAGAGAGACACATATCTTCGGCACGGAAGGGGTTATTAAAACATTTGAAGACCCCTGGTCTGTGACATTATATAAAAAAAGCGGTGAAAAGGTTTATTACGATTTAAGCCCATGGGCGGAGAAAGGCTCGGGGGGAGCCACGGCAATAGTGGATAAATTCATAGAGTGTATTGCCGGGAAGAAGCCCTCCTTTGTGCCGGCCGGGGAAGGAATAGAATGCATGCAGGTCCTGGAAGCTGTCAGAGAGTCGGACAGGACAGGGAGATGGGTGGATGTCAGCAGATAACTAAAAAATATTATATAAACAATCAGGAGGAGAAGGATATGATTACACACAAAGCAAGACTGCAGGCGGCAATAGAAGGAAGAGTGGCGGACAGGCCGCCATGCGCCATGTGGGGGCCGCATTTTAACCTGGAGGACAGAAATGTAAAGGACTTTACTCAGGCGACTATCCACTACCAGGATAATTATGACTTTGACTTTATTAAGGTCATGCCAAACGGTGTGTACTTTACAGAGGACTTCGGGCAGGTTATCCGGCCATCTGAGAGCTATACAGATGATACATGGATGAACACTGTGCGTTTTGCGGTCAATGACCCGCATGAATGGGCAAAGATCAAGGTACCTGACCTGAAAAAAGGCGCTTTGGCGAGAGAGATCGAAGTGGTTAAAAGGCTGTGTGACCATTACAAAGGGGATGTGCCGGTACTTCCGACTATATTCAGCAATATAGTATGGATGTGTGAAATGACTGCGGGACATTTTCATCAGGAAGTCATAGCTTCCCAGTTTAAGTATTCGGAAAAATATGCACGTATGGGCATGGAAGTGGTGGCTGAGACAAATGAAAGGCTGATGGAAGCATTTGTAGATGCCGGCGCTGACGGATTTTTCCTGGGTTACCAGATGGGCCTCTATGAAAAAATGGGAAAAGAAATGTATGAGGAATGTGCGGGAAAATATGATCTCAGAAACCTGGAGGCGGTAAAGGGCAAGACCTGGTTTAATTTAGCGCATCTGTGCCATGGGGACAGGGCCAGTGCCAGCCAGTTTCTGGATTATCCTGTACAGGCATTCAACTGGGCTGATACTCACAGGGAACACTGCTCTTTAGAAGAGATGCGCCAGGTGACAGATAAAGTGCTGGTGGGTGGTCTGGACCATGACAGAGGCTCCAGTGGATATCTGTCTATCACAGGAGGAGGCAGCGGCAGCGGAACAGACCTTTCTGGTCCAAGCAGAGAAGAAGTAAAGAAAACAGTCCGCAGAAGGCTGGAGACGGCCATGAAAGCAGCTGGTCCCAAATTTGTATTGTCAGGAGGCTGCGGCTGGAACCATGATGCCCTGCACAGATTCTGTCTGGTCAGGGAGGTACTGGATGAAGTGGCAGAGGAAATAGCAGCAGGCAGGGATTTTTACAGCTCTGAAAAGTAGTCAGGAAAAACAGTGCCGCAAATAGATTCTTTGATTTGCGGCACTGAATCAATACAGCTGAGTGAGATGACAGGGGGGGGAGCAGATGGACAGCATAGCATATCAAAATTGTTTGCGAATACTTAGGAAGGAACTGGTACCGGCGCTGGGATGTACGGAACCGATCGCAGTTGCCTATGCGGCAGCCCGGACAAGGGAGGTCCTTGGAAGTATGCCGCAGAGAGTGAGGATAAGCTGCAGCAGCAATATAATCAAGAATGTAAAGGGAGTGGAGGTGCCTAATTCAGGCGGACTAAAGGGTATTGAAAGTGCAGCTGCACTGGGAATTGCAGGCGGAGACAGCAAAATGGAGCTGGAACTGCTTGACGGTATAGGAATAGAGGCCAGAGAAGCGGCAAAAAAAATCTTAAATGCGGAAATAATCACATGTGAGCTGGCCTGTACGGAAGAAAATCTGTATATAGCTGTGGAAGCTGAAGCAGAAGAGAATAGTGCTGAGGTTGTGATAGCAGGCGGCCATACACATGTTGTGAGGATAAAGAAAAATGGAGAAACGGTATTTGAGGACGAGGAAGGGCAGGAGGAAATGCAGAACACCGGCGGGGCATCCAGCCTGAATCTGGATGATATCTTCAGGTTTGCAAAAGAGGTAAAGCAGGAGGACATCAGAGGGCTGCTGGATGCACAGATAGCATGTAACCAATCCGTTGCCATAGAGGGAATAAAGAAAAAATATGGCGCAGGGGTAGGAAGAGTTATAATGGAAAACTTTGGAGATGACGTCAGGAACAGGGTAGTTGCTTTTGCCGCCGCCGGCTCTGATGCCAGGATGGGAGGCTGCCCTATGCCGGTAGTGATCAATTCAGGAAGCGGCAACCAGGGGTTGACTGTATCTGTTCCGATTATAGAGTATGCTGATCAGATGGGAACAGATAAAGAGACATTATACAGGGCATTGGCGCTTGGCAACCTCATTGCCATTTACCAGAAATCATTTATCGGTCGTCTGTCTGCATTCTGCGGCGCTGTATCTGCAGCAGCCGGCGCGGTCAGCGGTATCGGGTGGATTGAGGGAGACAGCAGGGAAGTGATAGAGAAAGCTGTAGCAAATACCATATGTACTATTGGCGGGATGGTATGTGATGGAGCAAAAGCGTCCTGCGCGTCTAAAATAGCAATAGCTCTGGAAGCAGGCCTCCTGTCTCTGGAGATGGCAAAGCAGGGAATTTTCTTTGCACCGGGTGACGGACTTATGAAGGATGGGACGGAGGAGACAATCAAATGTATTGGCAGGATGGCCAGAGAAGGAATGACTTCCACGGATGAGAAGATCCTTCAGATCATGCTGGAACATAGCTGAATTGCCTTATTTGTAACCGGAGGGGAGAGACTTGCATGGCAGAATATATTTTAAGCATTGATATAGGAACACAGGGGTGTAAGGCAGCTGTATTTGACAGAGAGATGAAACGGAAAGGGACATATTTTGTACCGCTGGCCTTAGTGAGTCCGCAGCCAGGTATGGTCTGGCAGGACCCACGGGGCATGTATCAGGCATGTCTGGAGGCAGCTAGGGGAGCCGCAGAAAACAGCAAAGTGCCGCCGGCAGAAATAGCGGCGATCGGTATTGACGGTCAGATGGCTGGAATTATGGGAACGGACGAAGAGGGAGAGGCAGTTACACCATATGATTCCTGGCTGGATACCAGGTGCAGTACGTATGCAGAAGATATGAGACGCAGATACGGGAAAAGAATTACGGAGATAACAGGGGCTCCCGTCTCATTTACGCATGGCCCCAAGATCCTGTGGCTGAAGCATGAACAGCCGCAGCTCTATCAGAAGGTATATAAATTTGTGGTTCCCTCGGCGTATGTAGCTGGCAGGATAACAGGCCTGCGGGGAGACGAACAGTATTTTGATTATACACATATCCAGTATTCGGGTTTTGGGGATAATCTGAAGAAAACGTGGTCGGAGGAACTTCTGGAAGTATTTCAGGCAGATGAGGGGAAAATGGCCAGAATTATCTCTCCTTTTGATGTGGTGGGCAGGACGGGCCGGGAATTTGCGGCAGCTACCGGTTTGCCTTCAGGAATCCCTGTAGCTGCAGGATGCGGTGACACTGCCGCATCTGTCTACGGGACTGGCAGAATGGAGAAAGGAATGCTCCTGGACTGTGCAGGAACGGCTTCAGTACTCTGCGGGGCAGTGGACAGCTATAAGCCTGATACAGAGTATGACACTATTACACTGATGCGTTCACCGGATGAGGATATATGGCTGCCTATGGCATATATAAATGGAGGAGGTCTGGGACTTAGGTGGCTGCGGGATGAGCTTTCCGGCAGTCCTCATGCCACATATGAAGAACTGGAAAGGGAGGCCGGGAAGGCGGAGGCGGGAAGCGGAGGCATATTTTTTATTCCCCACTTCTCAGGCCGGGTGCTGCCCTGCCATCCTAAACTGTCAGGGTGCTTTGCGGGCCTCCGCTGGAATCATACAAGAGGGGCCATGTACAGGAGCATCATGGAAGGCATCGCATATGAATACAGACATTATATGAGGGTACTGCATGAGCTGTATCCTGAAGGAAGGTTCGATCGTGTCTATACTATGGGCGGAGGGGCCGGCAGCCATCTGTTTAACCAGATCAAGGCGGACGTGCTGGGCGTAAAAGTAATGCCATGTAAAGAGGTGGATACAGCCTTGGAAGGAAGCGCTATGATCGCAGCCAGAGCAGTGGGTATCAGTACTGAACAACATAAGGAAACTGCAGACGAAGAAAAAGGGTATATTTATCCCCGGGAAGAAAATAATAAAGTATATGAAAAACTGGCTCAGGATTATTTAAGGCTTCTGGAGAAGATAGAGGAATTTTGTGAGGGGAAGTAAATATATACATGCAGCTATTCAGAAGGTCTGCACATTTACTGCACAGACCGTGAGAACAACCGTAAGAATAGGAGAAAGGATTTCCGGCCGGGGATCAGACAATGGCAAGCTTAAGTGTTTCGTGACAAGTTCTGAGCGTATCTCTGTCTTCCGCAGAAAGTGAATTGTCTGTAACTAACTGGTGAATATCATCCAGGGAAGCAAAACGGTAAAAGGCGATACAGTCAAATTTTGAGCTGTCGATCAGCATATTTACTTCTGAAGCCGACCGTATCATTGCCTGTTTTACTTCTGCCTGTTCAATGCTGGGGGTGGAAAAACCGGCCTCAAAAGAAAAGGCGTTGGAGGCCAGAAATGCTTTATCTACGTTAAAAGGCTCCATCATTTTAACGGCCAGGGAACCGGCAGTACAGTTAAAGCCTCTTCGCAGCGGACCACCCAGTACTATCACGTTTGCGTCCGAATTCTGTTCCAGGTAGATGGCGATTGTAATATCGTTTGTGATCACAGTCAGGCCATGCTTGGATGGAAGCAGTTTAGCCAGTTCAAGAGTAGTTGTTCCGGTATCAAGGGCAATGGTGTCACTGTTTTCTATGAGCTGTATGGCATATTCTGCAATCCGCTTTTTTTCCTCGCTCTTTTGGGAGAGCTTTAAATCTGAAGTGGGCTCGTAGGCAGCTTTGCTCAGGTTAACTGCACCGCCATGTGTACGTTTTAAGACTCCTTCACTGTCCAGAATGCGCAGATCCGTCCGTATAGTGGCGGGAGAGACATTAAAGAGCTCACAGAGCTCAGGCACAAGTACTTTGTTTTGTCTTTCAAGAAGCTCCAGAATCTCCTTTCTTCTTTCCTCAGCAAAGAGAGGATGTGACAAGTTTTCCATAATTACCTCCGGTTATATTTAACTCATACAGTTTATTGTTATTTACAATTATAGAATATTTTGGAAAAAGCGTCAACGCTTATAAAACAAACAAAATGATATAAAACGATAGAAAATAAGCGGATAAGAAAAGCATATATCTGTTATTATGCTTGTTTAATACAAATAGTATACTGCTCAATATAAAAATAAAAACAAACAATAAAAACGGAAAGAAAGGAGCATAAATGACAATAAAAGAAAGAAAAACGAAAAATAAAAGAGATAAAATAAAAGTATGCCTGATCGGTGCAGGAAGAGCAGGTATGATACATGCCAGAAATTTTACCGCCAGTATCCCTGATGCAGAGATAGCCGGTGTATCAGACACGGACGGGACAGAGGCCCAGAGGGCGGCGGCAGAACTGGGAGCGGCATACTGGTATGAAGATTATTCTGAAGCGATAATGAAGTGCAATGCGGATGCAGTTGTAATTGCCACACCTACAAAATACCACTGCGAAATAGCCATTATGGCGGCTGCTCATGGAATGCATATTTTCTGTGAAAAACCTATGGCCATGAATGAGGAGGAGTGTGAGCGGATGTTCCGGGCCGCGGAGGAAAATGGGGTAATACTCCAGGTAGGCTTTATGAGAAGGTTTGACGCCGGTTTTGTTAAAGCGAAAAAGATGGTAGATGAAGGTGAAATTGGGGATGTGGTTATGATTAAGTCTCTTACAAGAGGGCCCAGCACACCTCATGAATGGATGTATGATATTAAGAAGAGCAATGGGCCTCTTGCGGAAGTGAACAGCCATGACATTGACACACTGCGCTGGTTTTCCGGGAGTGAGCCGGAGCGGATATATGCGGTGGGCGGCAATTTCAGATGCAGGGATGCGGCAGAGCAGTATCCCGACTTTTACGATACTGTATTATTGAATATAAAAATGAAAAATGGTGTGATCGGGTGTATAGAAGGGGCCCAGGGAGTAGGTTACGGATATGATGCCAGGCTGGAAGTGCTGGGGACCAGGGGTGTGATAAAAGTGGGCAGCCTGAAGGAGGACACAGTAATTTCATGCAGCGCAGGCAGCGGTATCCACAGCGATGCTGTAAAGAGCTGGAGAAATCTTTTTGAGCAGGCTTATCTGGAGGAAGACAAGTTTTTTATCCAATGTATACAAAATGGCAGCAAACCGGCTCCCGACGGCAGGGATGGCAAAATGGCAGTTGCTGTAGTGAGGGCAGGAAATGAATCTATAAATACTGGGAAGGTGATAAAGCTTGTTATGTAAAACAACCACAAATATATTGTGAAGCGCCGGGTGCTGGGAAAAGGAGGGAAGGTATGCTGAGTGCAAAGCTGTTTGGGGAAAACGATATCCGTATGGTGGAGTGTGAGATTCCGCGGATAGGAGAGAATGAGATTCTTGTTAAAACATGTGCAGCCGCCATATGCGGTTCAGATCTCAGAATGATACAAAACGGCTATATGGGGGTAGATGAAGATCATCCGCTGACATTGGGTCATGAGATCAGCGGAGTGATTGTGGGTGTGGGCAAGGCAGTCAAAAATTACAGGCCCGGCATGCGTGTATTCATAGCTCCTAATTTTGGATGCGGGGAATGCAAAAGCTGCCGGGAAGGAGATTATCATCTCTGCGGAGAATATGAGGCCTTCGGTATCAATACTGACGGGGGGTTTGCTGAGTACATAAGAGTGCCGGATAAGGCAGTACGCCAGGGGTGCGTGATTCTTTTAAAAGACAGCATATCCATGGAAGAGGCAGCTGTATTTGAACCGGCAGCATGTGTATTGAACGGTCAGGAGAGGGCAGGCATTAAAAAGGGAGATAACATTCTGATCTTCGGAGCGGGGCCTATCGGAGTCCTTCATGCGCTGCTTGCAAAGGCCCAGGGAGCCGGTATGGTCTTTTTAAGCGATCTGTCCGGGGAGAGGCTGGAAAAAGGAAAAGCTGTTGCCCCGTTTGTCATAACCGGAGGGCCGGAAAAAATAAAAGATACTGTTATGAGCATGACGGGAGGCAGAGGAGTGGATGTGTGCATCACCGCCTGTGCCTCTAAAGAAGTACAGGAAAATTCATTTGATTTTATGGATATCAAAGGAAGGATTCTGTTTTTTGGCGGGCTGCCCCAGGGAAAAGACTGTATACAGCTGCATTCCAACATACTCCATTACAGAGAGCTGAAGGTCTGCGGGTCCACCAGGTGTAATGCAGGACAGTGCAGAAAGATCGCACACATGGCGGAGGATGGAAGCCTTGATCTGAGAGGGCTGATTACAAGGGAATTTGAACTTGGCAGATTTTTGGAGGCAGTAGAATATGCAGAGAGCGGTCAGGGACTGAAGACACTGATCAGGTTCTGAACATGTGACAGCTGCAGGGGCACGGAAAGGGGCACGGAAATGCCTGGCCCGCAGGAAACTGGAGCAGCAGGATAATAAGGAGAAGAAAGCAGAATGGAAAAAATCAAATATATGGTAATCGGTTATGGATGGAGAGCGGATTTCTATATCAGGGCGGCTCAGATGCTGCCCGACAGGCTGGAAGCCGTATCCAGAGTAGTGCGGACAAGTGAGAGGGCGGGCGAACTCAGAAAGCGGGGAGAGGCGGCATTCGCATCTATTGAGGAGGCGTTAAAGGCGGGTCCGGATTTCGCAGTGCTCTGTGTCCCGAGAGAAGCGGCGGAAGAGTATCTTGGGCAGCTGGCTAGGCTTCAGGTGCCGGTACTGTGCGAGACACCTCCTGCAGCTGATACGGAGGGCTTAAATCAGCTGTGGCATATGGCGGAGAGGACAAAAATGAAAATCCAGGTGGCTGAGCAGTATATTTTCTGGCCTGTGTATGCAGCTATCAGGGAGATAATTAGCAGGGGAATCATCGGAAAAACCTCTATGGCCATGCTTTCAGCAGTACATGATTATCACGCAGTAAATCTTTTCAGAAATTTTTTGGGACTTGGTTTTGAAAACTGCAGAATCCATGGGGAATCTTTGAAAACATCATTTGTAAAGACGGAGGACAGGGGCGGATTTGATTATGACGGAACTGTCATTGATACAAAAAGGGCTCTGGCCACCCTGGAATTTGAAAATGGCAGAACATGTATATATGATTTCATGGGAGAGCAGTATAATTCAGTTATCCGTACAAGGAGGCTGAATATACAGGGAACGCGCGGTGAGATAAATGATTTAACAGTCAGATACCTGAACGGCCATAATGAGGGGATGGAAGAAAATATCCGCAGGGTTGACAGAGGAATCTGCGGCAATGCAGGGTGGCATCATCTCGGCATGCAGTTTCAGGGGGAATATGTATATAAAAATCCTTTCGGAGATGTAAGGATGAACGATGATGAAACCGCAGTGGCAGAGTGCCTCATAAAAATGAAGGAATATCTGGATACAGGCAGGGAATCTTTGAGCCTCAGGGATGCTCTGCAGGATACTTATCTTTCCTTTGCCATGGAGACGTGCATATCAAAAGGCAGCACTGAGATGACAAGATCTCAGGACTGGGTGTAGGAGGAATTTATGGAGGAATTCAGGATAACAAGGCAGCAGCTCTGCAGCATGATCGATCACACAAACCTGAAGCCATATGCAGTCAGGGAGGATTTTGAAAAGCTGTGCCGGGAGGCCAGAGAAAATAATTTTGCCATGGTGGCCATCAATCCGGCGCCGGTCAGGCTGTGCAGGGAATTGCTGGCCGGAAGCGGTGTACATGTAGGCGCTGCGGTCAGCTTCCCGCTTGGACAGGATACTCTCGCCGCAAAGATATTTTGTGCTGAAGATGCAGTAAAAAACGGGGCGGATGAGATTGATTATGTGCTAAATATTGGGGAGCTTAAAGCAGGAAACTGGGATTACATAGAAAAAGAAATGAGAGAAATGACATCTCTGTGCAAAAGCTTCAATGTGATTTTGAAGGTCATATTTGAAATCTGTTATCTCACCGGAGAGGAAATCAAAATGGCTGCAGGTATGGCAAAGAAGGTGGGACCGGATTATATTAAGACGAGTACCGGGCTTGGCTGTTCTGGGGCAGATGCGCATATTGTGCGGATCATGAAGGAAGCATCGGGAGAGGATGTGAAAGTAAAGGCCGCAGGAGGGATTAGGGACTGGCAGACATGCCGGGAGATGCTTATGGCAGGTGCATGCCGGATAGGCACCAGCAGCTCCCTTAAGATACTGGAAGAATTTGAGATGGAAAATAAATGAAGGGGAGGATGAGCAGGATGGAATGGTGGAAGGATGCAGTAGTTTATCAGGTTTATCCAAAAAGCTTTAAGGACAGCAGCGGAGACGGGATAGGAGATATTAACGGAATTACAGAAAAGCTGCCATATATCCGGGAACTGGGAGCGGATGTTGTATGGCTGTCTCCAATCTATGATTCCCCTCAGGATGACAACGGTTACGATATCAGAGACTATTATAAATTGTTAAAAGAGGCCGGAACCATGGAGGATTTTGACAGGATGCTTTCAAGAGCTCATGGGCTTGGGCTTAGAATCATTATGGATCTAGTTGTGAACCATACCTCGGATGAGCATGTCTGGTTTCAGGAGAGCAAAAAGTCAAAAGACAATCCATACAGGGATTATTATATATGGAAAGAGGGGAAAAGGCAGAACACCAGGGAGGGATTAGATACCAGTAAAGAACAGGCCTGGGGGGATGAACCAAATAACTGGGGCTCCTGCTACTCGGGAAGTGCATGGGAATGGGACAGCACCACAAAAGAATACTACCTGCATCTCTTTTCCCGGAAGCAGCCTGATTTAAACTGGGAAAACGTTCTGGTGCGGGAAGAGATATATAAAATGATGAGGTGGTGGCTGGATAAAGGGATCGATGGATTCA
Source organism: Murimonas intestini (assembly GCA_003148945.1). Lineage (GTDB taxonomy): Bacteria > Bacillota > Clostridia > Lachnospirales > Lachnospiraceae > Murimonas > Murimonas intestini. The sequence goes on from QGGY01000015.1 coordinate 46,341, forward strand.
GGATGGACGTTATCAGTCTGATCTCAAAGCTGCCGGGGTACCCTGACGGTGAAGCAGGAGAGAGCGGGTATACTTCATTTGAAGTCACGGCAAATGGTCCCTGTGTCCATGAGTATCTGAAGGAAATGAACAGGAAGGTGCTGAGCCTTTATGATGTGATGACAGTAGGCGAGTGCAGCGGAGTGACTCTGGAAGAAGCATGGAAATATGCAGGGGCTGAAGAAGGAGAATTAAACATGATTTTCCAGTTCGAGCTTATGGAACTCGACTGCGAGAATGGCATAAAGTGGGACCTGAAGCCTCTTGATTTTATTAGAATGAAGAAGATCTTTGAAAAATGGCAGACAGGGATGTATGGAAAGGCCTGGAACAGCCTCTTCTGGAATAACCACGACCAGCCCAGGGTCGTATCCAGATGGGGAAATGACAGCGGAGAATACAGAGAACTGTCGGCAAAAATGCTGGCTTCCATTCTTTACGGAATGCAGGGTACACCCTTTATCTATCAGGGGGAAGAACTGGGAATGACAAATCCGGGGCTTTCTATTGAAGAGTGCAGAGATATTGAGACTCTCAGGATGTATCAGGAAAGACTGGAGGCGGGGTGCAGCAGAGCAGAAATTATGCGGTCTGTACATGCAAAATGCAGGGACAATGCCCGGACACCTATGCAGTGGGATGATTCACCAAATGCGGGTTTCTCAACCGGAGATCCGTGGATGCCTGTGAATCCGGATTACAAAACTATAAATGCCGGTGCCCAGCTTCAGGATGAAGACTCGGTATTTCATTATTACAAAAAGCTTATAAGATTACGGAAAACCTATGATGTATTCAGGGATGGAAGATTCACGATGGAGTATAAAGAAGATCCTGACATTATATGGTACACAAGGACGGGGGAGAAGGAAAGCCTGCGGGTGATCTGTAATTTTCATGAGCTTACAAGAGCGATAAAGCTGCCTGATAATGAGGAATGGGGAGAACTGCTGATTTGCAACTATCCAGAAATCAGAAAAGAAACAGAGCTTAGACCATATGAGGCCAGAATGTACCTTGTATGAAGCAAATGAAAGAGGAGGAGAAAAATGGCACATATTGAAATTACGACGAAAAACCCCACCCCACCTCCTGATTGGCTGAAGAATGCCATCATCTATGAGATTAATCCGCGGACCTTTACTTCACCGGATGGAGAAGGTGCCGGCTCAGGAAGCGGTACCTTCAGTAGTACTATAGGAAAGCTGGACTATCTGAAGGAGCTGGGAATTAATACAGTATGGCTGGCAGGCTGCACTGAGGGCAGCAGTCATTTTTCTGAATTCTGGACTGTCTATGCCATGCGGGATCCAAGAAAAGTAGATCCTGCCCTTGGGACAGACGAGGCTCTGAAGGAGCTTATCAGGGAAGCTCACAAGAGGGAGATACGCATAATTGGAGAAGCAGTGACACATGGAGTGACACTGGACAGCCCGCTGCTTGCGGAACATCCGGGCTGGTTCAGAGGCGGAGAATGGGGAATGGCGGACTTTGACTATGCAAATCCCGAATTCAAAAAATGGTGGGTCGACCTGTGGGTAGAAACTACAGTCAAATATGGATTTGACGGGTACAGGCTGGACGGACCAAACGGTGTTTCGCCCTTTGAGGACGTGATGGGCATTTGGGATGACATTGCCTGGGAATGCAGAAGGAGAGGGCATGAGATAGCGGTGATAGGAGAAAACAGCCGTTATCATATCAGGCAGTGTGACAGGGATGATTTTTCACATAATATGGCAGGCGAATTCTCAGAAGAGCCAGGGTATGCCACAATGCAGATTAGCTGCCATGATGAGGGGATCAATATGGGCAGCGGGAATTATTATGCGCTCAGAGGCAGCAGATTTAAATTCGGTTACAGTGCTGTATTTGGATATAATATCCCATTATTTATGTCAGGTGAGGAATTTGATTCCGGGGTGCATTTCGTGAGCAGTTTAAAGAAAAAGATCTATGAAGGCTTTGAAAAGAGCCGGGAGATTGATTTCTACGATTCCAATCCTGACTCAGAGTCAGGCGGCTGGCTGCTTGGCAGCCGCATCGTATGGGATGAGATAAAGGAACACGGACACAGAGAAATGCTGGACGACTGCAGACAGATATTAAGGATCCGGAATGAAAACCAGGACATCCTTCACTATAACAGAAAAGAGACAAACATCCTTCCAGCAAAGTGTATTCCCAAAAGCGGGTCAATACCTTATATTCGGTATATTGAGGGACAAGCGGCTATCCTGGTCATGGGGAATGAGGGCATTGCTGACAGGGATTTTATTGTGCAGATACCTCTTGAGGAGATAGGGTTTGGACCGGAGGCATCTTATCAGGTCCGCGATTTATGGAGCGGGGAGTGCAGGACAGTAGAAGGGAAGTATATGGGATGCCTGCGGGTGAGTGTGCCGGGAGATTATAAAGCAGGGGGAGGAGTAAGAGCATACAGGATAGAGAGAGCGGACTGACGGCCTGCTCTTTTTGTTACTGTTTATTCCGTGATCAGTAACACGCTCCGTGATGCACAGCTATTTTACTTTTGCAGAAAATTTGCTATAATAATCTAAAGATGCCAGAGTCAAAAACTTTTGCATATGCCAGGTTAGTGGCGTACATCGGGGAGGAGGGATTTTATGATAATCGTACCTATATATGACATGATGATTCTGCCGGGAGTGACATTCTATTTTAAAAGTGAAATATTACAGAGACCTGATATTGCAGAGATAAAAAAGGATGAGGACATTTTGTTCATAGTCCAGAAATCCGACAAAGAGAGAGGGGGAATGACGGCTGATGATTTTTATCCTGTCGGCATATCAGGAAAGGTTGATAACATTGATTCAGAGGGCAATATTTCAATTAAAGCTAATGAGAGAGTGGAGATATGTGATATAGAGGTTTCTGAACAGGTGATTGAGGCCTCAGCCAGCTCTCTGGAGGATAAAGAGGATATTACACCGGAAGAAGTTGGCCAGAAATTTGAAAAGATCAAGTCCTCACTTTTGAAGTTTGTACAGGGATTCCAGTGGGGAGTCTGGGCCAGGAGCTTTATACTGCACTGGAGGAGCCTGGATGAGGTAGCATGTGCACTTTCAGGGTATTTGACTATTTCTTCAGAAGAGAAATATGCCATTATGGAGACAGGCTCCAAAAAAGAACGTTATGAGAAAATAGAGGCGGCTGTTTATGAATTCATGGCAGTATCCAAGATCAGCAGAGAGGCGGAGGATGCCCAGGAAGAGACAAATGAGCAGGCTTACCGTGAGATGGCTATTAAGAAACAGATAGAGATACTGCAGAGGCAGCTGGATGAAATGCACCCTGAGAATATATCTGATGTGCGCAGGTTTGAGAGCAAGCTGAATGAATCAGGTATGAATGAAGAAGCGCGCAGGGAAGCCGATAAGGTACTTAACCGTATGAAGCAGGAAGGCAAGGACGGCCATGAATACGGGATGCTGTATGACTATCTGGATTTTTTGACAAGCCTGTCCTGGCAGACACATGAGGATGATAATGTGGATCTTCTGGAGGCTGAGCGTATACTTGATGAGGACCACTATGGGCTAAAGAAAGTAAAGGAGCGCATTATACAGCAGATGGCGGTGATGATCCTGAATAAAAAGCAGGCCGGCTCTATCCTGCTTTTTGTGGGGCCTCCGGGAACAGGAAAAACCAGCATAGGCCAGAGCATAGCCCGTGCGCTCCACCGGGGCTATGTCAGGATCAGCCTGGGAGGCATCAGGGATGAGGCTGAGATACGCGGGCACAGGAGGACTTATATAGGGGCCATGCCGGGCAGGATCATGGAGGGCATGAAACGCAGCGGAGTGATGAATCCTGTAATGGTATTGGACGAGGTGGACAAACTGGCAAAGGACTATGGGGGCGACCCGGCCAGCGCGCTGCTGGAAGTGCTTGATCCGGAGCAGAATTCCAACTTTACGGACCACTATATGAATGTGCCGTATGATCTGTCAAAGGTCCTGTTTGTGTGCACGGCAAATACAACGGATACGATTCCAGAGCCTCTTCTTAACAGGATGGAAGTCATTCAGTTCCCTGGATATACAGCCCTGGAAAAATTTCAGATAGCCAGAAAACATCTGATTCCAAAGGCAATGCTGAGCATGGGGATAAAGGCCAGAAATTTAAATATCACAGACGGTGCGCTCAGAAAAATAATTGACGATTACACGATGGAGTCCGGTGTCAGAGGATTAAAGAAGCAGATAGATACATTGTGCAGATCGGCAGCGGTAAAGCTTGTAAAAGAAGAGCAGAAGAGTATCACAGTAAGCGAAAAGAGAGTTGCGGAATTTCTTGGAAGAAATGTCCTGCATCATGAAGGAATACTGGAGGAGAAGATTCCGGGGGTAGTGACCGGACTGGCGTGGACGTCAGCAGGCGGTGAGATCCTCTTTATAGAGACTTCTCTTACAAAAGGTTCGGGAAAGATACAGATAACGGGCCAGCTGGGAGAGGTGATGAAGGAATCAGCTCAGATAGCCATCACCCTTGTAAAAGCTCTCTATCCTGAGGAAGCAGAAAAACTGAATACGAATGATCTGCATATACATGTCCCGGCTGGGGCTGTGCCCAAGGATGGCCCGTCAGCAGGCATCACGCTTCTGACTGCCATTGCCTCCCTGATAACGGGAAGGGGAGTTGACCCCGAATACGCAATGACGGGGGAGATATCCCTCAGGGGCAGGATAATGCCCATAGGCGGCCTGCCGGAGAAGCTTCTGGCCGCGCAGCGCGCTGGCATAACAATGGTCTTTATACCGGAAGATAATATAGATGACCTGGAAGAGGTGGCGGAAGAGGTAAAAGGGAAGCTGCAGATCCTGCCGGTGAAAAAAGTGACGGATGTACTGAAGACTGTGTTAACATCGTAGATATGCAGGCACCACCTCCTGAAAACAGAATACAATAAAACTATACGCATATTTTCAGGAGGAATTATACTTATGCCAGCATTTATCACCGGCACGGTGTTCCATGATATGGATCATGACGGCCGTTTTACTCCGGGTGAGCCGGGAATTCCAGGAGTGAACGTCGTTTTATATTCAGCAGACAGTACACAGCCCGGCAGCCCGGCCTGCACTTTTGTCCAGACCGGAACAGACGGTGTTTACAGCTTTACAGTTACAGAGCCGGGCACGTACACTGTGTATGAAACCGTAATATTTCCAGGCAGCTGTCCGCCTTCACTGGTGAGCCAGCCCCCGGGGTACTATCACTCAAACACTCCCAGAAAAGGGACGGTCATACTCACACAGGAAGAGATATCAGGTGATAATACAGTAAATGGGCCTGATTTTGGCCATGATATGTGGGGGATACCATATAACTGCGGGCCGGAAATGATATTATTTGAAGGGGAGCAGCCTACAGGGAGGTTTGCAGTCAATCTTGTGACAGGCGATGCAGCCGACATGGGACCTGTACAGAGCCCGGCAGCTGTGAATGCTGTTGGGTTTAATACAGAGGATAATTTTATCTATGGCTATGACCAGGTGCAGAATACAATAGTCAGAGTAGATCAGAATGGTGATGTCATGTATCTTGAACCCAGGCCTGAGGGGATGCCTGCAGCGGCTTACTCGGCCGGAGCCATTGATATGTCGGGATTTTACTATGTATATATACCGGGCGGCAGCAGGTTCTATACGGTAGATCTGCGGCCTGATTCAGCCACATTTCTCCGTCTGGTGGATCCTTCAGACGGCTACAGGGAGCAGACAGAGGACTATGGCACAGCTCTGTCCTCACCGCTGGCTATAGGAGACTGGGCGTTTAATCCGGCCGACGGGCGGCTGTACGGAGTGGAGAGGAATGGGGTAGTTTACAGGATCAATGAATTGACGGGAGATGTGGCTCCCCTTGATACAACCGGGCCGAACCCGGGTGCTTTGTTCGGGGCTGTGGCTGTCGATGGCAATGGGAATCTCTATGCAGTCAGCAGCAGCGACGGGACTATTTACAGATACAGGCTCAGCGGGTATTCAGCGGCGGGAATGCGTTTCTCAGCCACACAGCCGGGAAGTTTTATTGATGCGGCAATGTGTCCTTATGCCATTATAGAAACAGATTTCGGAGATGCCCCTGATGCTGGAGGAGGCGGGGGAGCAGGAAATTACAATACTCTTCTTGCCAGCAATGGCCCGCGGCATGGTCTGGGAAGTCCATTGTATCTGGGAACACGGGTAACTTCAGAGGATGACGCACATCAGAGTGCAATGGCAGACGGGGATGACCTGACCCAGGGGATCCAGGATGATGCCCTGACTCTTCCGCTGCCTGTTCTGCCTGTAGATGCCCTGAACTATTCACTGACAGCAGCGGTGACGAATGATACAGGGGATACGGCAAATCTGTATGGGTGGATCGATTTTAATAAGAACGGGCTGTTTGAGGCTTCGGAGGCAGCGGCAGTCATTCAGATACCTCCATATTCAGGTACCGGCCAGTATACCCTGGATTTTGGCCGCCCTCCCGGCAGTGCGCTGACGCCGGACCATACATTCCTGCGCCTGCGCCTCACCACGGATGATCTGCAGGATACAGGGACAGAGATCCAGGATACCAGGAGTGTGGGGCCGGCATCAGACGGGGAAGTGGAGGATTATATTCTGAAGATCGGGACTACCACGGACCTGTCGGTGACTAAAACAGCAGATCTGCAGGTACTGTCCACAGGGGATACCATAACCTATACGATAACAGTAAGTAATTATGGTCCGGAGGATGCATATGATGTGCTCCTGACAGATATAGTCCCGCCTGAGATCACAGGTGCGAGATACAGTCTGGACGGAGGGCCGTCTGACTACTGGCCCGGAACTCTTGTACTGGGAACTATGGCGCCGGGACAGGTGAACACTGTTGTTATCCAGGGGGTGTTTGATGGTTCTGTACTTGGCCCTGTGATAAATACGGCGACAGTGACTTCTTACTCAGAGGACCCTGATCCGGGCAACAATTCAGCTACCACCGTCACGCCGGTGGACCGGGCAGCTGATCTTGAGATCACTAAAACAGCAGATGAAAGCTTTGCTGTAATAGGAGAGGCGTTCACATTTAATATTACAGTGACAAATCATGGGCCGGATCCGGCCGAAAATACCATAATAAATGATATAGCAGCGGCAGATTTCAGCACGCCGGAATATTCTGCTGACGGAGGAACCAGCTGGATGCCGTGGCATGGGCAGCTGGATGCAGGGATAATTGAGGCGGGCACTGCTTTTACATTCCTGCTGAGGGGGACAGTGGAAGCGGGCACTCAGGATGAGCTGCAGAACACAGCGTCTGTTACAAGCGACACATCAGATCCTGACCCCTCTGATAATACGGTAACCATTACTGTACCAAAGTCTGCGCTGGCTGATCTGGGGGTCATTAAGACAGGAGAGCCTGATCCTGTCAGTGTGGGCCAACAGCTTATCTATACTATAACAGTGACAAACAGCGGACCGTCCCAGGCGGAAGAGGTCATTATTTCCGATGCGCTTCCGGCAGAGCTGTTAAACCAGGAATATTCTTTTGATTCAGTTATCTGGTATCCATGGACAGGAGAGTATGCGGCGGGGAGCCTGGCAGCGGGGGATATATATACACTCTATTTAAGAGGTGATGTGGATCCTGATGCGCAGACAGGTGAAATGATGAATACAGTTACGATAAGTTCTGCCACAGATGACCCTGATCCAAATAATAATACGTACACAGAGATCATAACTGTGGAAGCGGCGGCAGACCTGTCAGTAACTAAGACTGCATCTCCTTCTGCTGTCCTTTCGGGAGAGATTTTGACTTATACAGTAGTGGTAAGCAATGACGGGCCTTCAGATGCAGCAAATGTGGTCCTGTCCGATACTCTGCCGGCAGAAATTGAAAATCCTGTGTTTTCTGTGGACGGAAGTGCAGAAGAACCCTGGACGGGGAGCTACTCACTTTCGATATTACCCGCAGGGAGTTCTTTTACGCTGACTATACGCGGGACAGTAAATGTCACACAGACGGAAAGCCTGGTGAATACGTCATTTGTTGCGAGTGATACGCCTGATCCCATACCAGATAATAATGCAGATACAGTCATTACGCAGGCCGAAGCTTTAGCAGATCTTACACTGGTTAAGGAAGGACCGGCATCAGTGGAAGCAGGCGGAATGATTTCTTATACGGTTACAGTTTCGAATGCAGGACCGGGGGCTGCCGCTGATGTGGAGGTGACAGATGCGGTGCCTTCTGAGATAAATGACCCGGAGTATTCTGTAAATGGAGGCGTATATATACCATGGAGCGGCAGCTTCCGGGCAGGTACGCTGGAAGCATCTGAATCTGTAACTATTATGATCCGCGGAAATGTCAGTTCTTTGGCGGCAGGGACCGTGGTAAACAGTGCTTCAGTCACATCTTCCACACCTGATCCGGATCCATCGGACAACAGCGGTACAGTGACGACGTCTGTTGAAGCAAGTGCAGATATTTCTGTCGTAAAGACAGCCTCCCTCAGTCCTGCTGTTCCCGGGCAGTATCTGACCTATACCTTAGTTGTGAGCAATGCAGGCCCGTCAGCGGCAGCAGGTGTTATCCTTGAGGATGAGCTGCCTCCGGTCCTTACAGGAGCAGAGGTGTCTGCTGATGAGCAGAACTGGGCGCCCTGGAGCAGCCCGTATTCTGTAGGAACTCTGGATGCGGGTGAGGCAGCCGTTGTATATGTGCGCGGGACTGTGGCAGCATCAGCTGTAAATACAATTGCAAATACGGCGTCAGTTTCATCAGATACACCTGATCCGGACATGGGCAATAATACTTCATCCACAGCTACGCCTGTGGATCCGTCGGCCGATATCTCAGTCACAAAAACAGCCAGCCCCAGTCCTGTATTACCAGGAGGAGAACTGACATATACTGTCACTATTTCAAATGCTGGTCCGGCAGATGCCCAGAATATAGAACTGGCAGATACTCTGCCCTCACTTTTGGCAAATCCGCAGTTTTCAACAGATAACGGCATTAGCTGGAATGACTGGCCTGGATTTTTAAATGTTGGGACAATAGCGGCGGATGCTTCAGCAGAGGTTCTGATCAGGGGAACAGTAAACAGTGCGGCAGCAGGGATACTGAGCAATACAGCAGCAGTCAGTTCTGCGACGCCTGATCCGGATCCTGTCAATAATACGGATATAGTTCTGACGCCCATCGAAACTTCCGCAGATGTATCAGTGAAAAAGACTGCAGCACCTGTACCGGCAGAACCGGGGCAGCAGCTGACTTATACAATAGTGGTGAACAACGCCGGGCCTGATACGGCACAGGCAGTGTCAGTCACAGACAGTACAGCGCCGGAATTATCAGGGCCGGAATTTTCAGCAGACGGAGGAAATACCTGGAATCCATGGGTAAATCCCTATGCGGCCGGAGATATAGCCAGCGGGGACAGCATACAGATATTGCTGAGGGGGACTTTAAGCAGTGCGGCCTCCGGGATTGTGAACAATTCTGTCTCGGCTGCGGCCCAGACGCCTGATCCTGATCCTGACAACAATATATTTACGCTTAATACGCCGGTAAGTACGTCAGCAGATTTATCCGTGACGAAGACTGCGGAAGAGGGAACAGCAGTACCGGGAAGTCTATATAATTATCTGGTAAATATTATAAATGGCGGGCCTGATACGGCAGCAGATGTTACAATGACAGATTCAGACATGATGGGGCTTCAGAATCCTGAGTACTCACTTGATGGAATCACATACTCCCCGTGGACGGGCAGCATATATCTGGGGAGTATGGCAGATGGACAGAGCATCACGGTACATCTCAGGGGGACCATAGACCCGGAGGCGGAAGGGGATCTGATGAACAGAGTATTTGTGGCTTCATCAACACCAGATCCAGATATGACTAATAATAACGACGCTGCGGAAACAGCCCTTGTTCCGTTGGCAGATCTGTCAATTACAAAGAGCGGGATACCTGATCCGGCCGTACCGGGAAAAGTACTGACATATACTCTGACAGTCAAAAATGCAGGTCCGTCTGCTGCAAGAGATATAACAGTGATAGATGCCGTGCCGGGAATCCTGGAAAATGCAGAATATTCCACAGACGGCATCCCGGGATGGCAGCCGTGGACAGGAACGTACCAGAGTGATGTGATGGCGCCGGGATCGGAACTGAGCCTGACCATAAGAGGAGTCCTGGCCTCCCTGGCATCCGGTACAGTAATTAATACGGCTGTTGTGACATCGGCAACGCCTGATCCTGATCCATCCGACAATAAAGCTGTCGATGAGCGTCAGATACAGCCGGAAGCGGATCTTTCACTGGTCAAATCAGTCAGCCCCAGTCCGGCGGTGCCGGGGCAGCGGGTCACTTATACTCTGGCTGCCTCCAATGCAGGACCGTCAGATGCAGTAAATGTTCAGTTTACTGATATGCTGCCGCAGGTGCTCCAGAATCAGGAATATTCCATCGATGGGGGCGTCAGCTGGTATCCATGGAGCGGAACGTATGAGATGACCAGTCTGGCAGGAGGAATGGCGGCTGAAATCCTTGTCAGAGGACTGCTGCCTTTAAATGAGGCAGGTGCAGGAATTCTCAGGAATACAGCTTCTGTAGAAAGTGAAACAGACGATCCTGATCCCGGTAATAATACGGCTGTGATAGAGACTCCTGTCAGCGGCCTGGCAGATATGAAGATCACCAAGTCAGCAGTACCTGAAACGGCTGCTCCGGGAGGGCTTCTCACTTACTATGTGGATGTCAGGAATCTGGGGCCGGAGGAAGCAGAGCAGGTGACAATAGAAGATAAGGCAGTATTGAGTGAACTCACAGATACAGAGTATTCGACTGATGGAGGAAGTACCTGGAGCAGATGGAGCGGCAGCTATGTGATTGGCAGTATGGCTGCCGGAGAATCCTATTCAGACCTGGCTATAAGAGGAAGAGTAAGCCAGAATGCAGCGGAGACGGCGAATGCAGCTGTAGTAAAGAGTAGTACTCCTGACCCTGATCCGGACAATAACACGTCTACGGTTGTGGTGAAGGTATACGATACGGCGGACCTTGCTGTTACAAAGACAGCCTCACCTGTTCCGGCTGTTCCGGGGCAAAGGGTAGTCTATACAGTGACTGTTACAAATAATGGACCGGGAACCGCCAGGGGAATAGCCGTGATCGATGCTGTGCCCAGCCAGCTCACAGATGCAGAGTATTCGGCAGATAATGGGCTGACGTGGGAAAAATGGGATTCCGTTTACAGGATTAGTGAGCTTTCAGCAGGCAGCAGTACGGCAATAAAGATCAGAGGGGACCTGAAACTGTCCTCGTCAGGTACAATAACAAATACTGCGGCTGTGACATCATCCACCCCTGACCCGCATCCGGAAAATAATACGGCCACGGATATCACAAAAATACAGGAATCTGCAGATATATCTGTCTCTAAGCTGGCCCATCCTGTGCCGGCAAGACCAGGCCAGTATCTGACGTATATAGTCCTGGTATCAAATGCGGGGCCATCTGATGCCCGGGATGTAAATCTGTCAGATATAGTCCCGGATGCTGAATATTCACTGGATGAAGGAATAACCTGGCAGGCATGGACAGGAACTCACCAGATTGGCACAGTGGCTGCCGGAGAAGTCAGGAGGATATTGATTCGTACACGTGTACAGTCCGGCGCTTCAGGATATATCATAAATACAGTGAGTGTATCTTCGGCGACGCCTGACCCTGATCCGGATAATAATACGGCAACTGTCGGGACGCCTGTGGCCCAGACGGCGGACCTGAGCCTGCAGAAGACGGCGGATAAGTCCAGCGCCAGGCCTGGGGACGTGGTGACGTATCAGATAGTCATACGGCATCTGGGGAGTGTAAGGGCCCGGAATGTCAGACTGAGGGACGACGGTCCTGACGGACTGAGCGGCGTGGAATTTTCAACGGACGGAGGTGACAGCTGGTCACCCTGGATCAGCCCGTATCCTCTGGGAGATATGGAGGATCAGGAGACCAGAGTCATCCTCATCAGGGGAACAGTAACATTAGCGTCTGGTGTTATTACAAATACTGCCTATGTGACAAGTGACACCCCCGATCCTGACTATACAAATAATATTGACCACAGCAGCGTTGACGTAGGTACCGGGCCAAGCGCCGATCTGGCTGTCTCTAAAACAGTCAGTTCAGGAACTGTCTGTCCATGCCGTCCTGTAGTATTCAGGATCATAGTATCTAACAGAGGACCGGATACGGCCCAGGACGTGAAGATGACAGATTTTCTGCCGTCTGTCATACAAAATGCCCACTACTCACTGAATGAAGGCAGCAGCTGGTTCCCGTGGCATGGCCAGATCAGTCTGGGAAGTCTGGCAAATGGAGCATCAGCCGTCATACTGATCAGCGGATATGTAGACCGCTGTGCTTCAGGTACCATACTGAACCAGGCCTCAGCCGCAAGCTCCACTTATGACCCTGATCCCCTGAATAATCAGGCGGTGGCTGAATTTTGTGTCTGCAGAAAATAAATGCCTGGAGAATATATACCATGAAGATATAATTGCGGGGGCGCTGTATTTTGCAGCGTCCCATTTTATAAATATGCCCAGTATAATAAGCCTCAAAAAAATACTTGTAATTTGTACACTCCTGTGATATTAATGAGATAATACCGATACTGAAAGAGTGGTACGCTTTATGGATAAAAATGCAGGGCACAGGATACACAGGCAATGGCCAGAGAAGATGGAGACAGGGTACAGGACTGCTGTGGCGGAACGTATTCTAAAGTACTTCTGGATTATCTTACTGATAGTAATAGGAATACAAATCTACAATCTGCTGTTTACACTTGCCTACACAGGATGGAAGATACATACCCAGTCAAGCAGAGTGTATATATTTTTCTACGCTATTCTTTTAGCAGTGTCTGCAGCAGGGCTGGCAGGCTGGCCATATTTCAAAAAGATAATGCCGCAGAAGGCCGGGCTTATCATCAGGCTCCAGGTTTGGTATTGCGTGATCATGCTGGCCTGGGCTCTTGGAATCACTTTATACGATCAGAGAGTTTCTGAGAATATAAGCACATACCTGATCTCGGCTCTGAGTATTTCTATGCTCTCCTATCTGACTCCGCGTCAGGCATGCATGATGTATGGCAGCGCCCAGCTGATCATGTATATCTGCCTTCCGTTTTACCAGCCTGAAGGGACCAGCAATTATGGGAGTTATGTCAATGCCTCTATTATGATCATTATGGTAGTATTCATATGTTTCTACAGATACTACAATGAACGGCGCTTCTACGAGGACAGGCAGAAGATCATGGAGCAGAACAGGCTGTTAAATGAGAAGGCGAATACAGATCCCCTTACTGGACTGCAGAACAGGGGATTCCTGGACGGGAAAATGGAAGAACTGTACAGAGAGTGCATGGCAAAAGGTGAAGTCCTGGCAGTGATGATGATAGATGTGGATGATTTTAAGAGATATAATGACACCTTTGGACATCAGGCAGGTGATAAGTGTCTGCAGATGACGGCACAGGAGCTTAAAAGATTTATTATAAATGAAGAAGAACATCTGATACGCTACGGCGGGGAGGAATTCATGTATGTCGGTGCGGTAAGAGATGAGGGGAAAGCGTTTGCCATGGCCCAGGAAATGAGGGCAGCTATAGAGGCAATGGATATCCCTTTTAAATCAGACGAAATCTCAGCTGTAACCGTCAGTATCGGTATTTACGCAGCTATCCCGGGAAGCTGTGAGAAGGAAGAAGAGTGGTTCAGCTATATTACAAAAGCAGACGATTCATTGTATCAGGCAAAGAGAACTGGGAAGAATAAAGTTGTAATGAGCAGGAGGTGAAAAGAAAAAAATTAAAAAAATCGAAAAAAAGTATTGCATTTAGCAAAGACTTATGATAATATAATTTTCGGTCACTGCTGAAGGTGATGACAACAAAATAAGGCTCCTTGGTCAAGCGGTTAAGACATCGCCCTTTCACGGCGGTAACACGGGTTCGATTCCCGTAGGAGTCATTTAAGTTTAGCAACGGCACAAAAATGCCGATGTGGCTCAATTGGCAGAGCAGCTGATTTGTAATCAGCAGGTTATCGGTTCGAGTCCGATCATCGGCTCTTTTGGACCTTTAGCTCAGTTGGTTAGAGCAACCGGCTCATAACCGGTCGGTCCTGGGTTCGAGTCCCCGAAGGTCCATTTGTTGTTAAACTTAAGATAAGGCCCAGTGGCTCAGTTGGTTAGAGCGTCGCCCTGTCACGGCGAAGGTCGTCGGTTCGAGTCCGATCTGGGTCGTTCACATGAAACATTCATGTGGCGGCAATTTCATATCCCATGGGATCTTAGCTCAGCTGGGAGAGCATCTGCCTTACAAGCAGAGGGTCATAGGTTCGAGCCCTATAGGTCCCACTTGCCACATTGCGTGGCAGAATGCCGGCGTGGCGGAACTGGCAGACGCACAGGACTTAAAATCCTGCGGGACTAATCTCCCGTACCGGTTCGATTCCGGTCGCCGGCACTTGACCATGAACAGCCGAACCATTGAGGTTCGAAAGTTCATGGTCAATTTTTATTTCTTCCAGGGCAGCATTGACCTCTTCAGGTGATCCTTCGCGGTCACAAAAATTATATACAATCACGATATAGTCATCGTATAGATATAATGAGTTGACGAAGGTGTTTATGAGCTTTGTACAAAACTCAACATCATCTATATCCCCGTTTTTAAAATTGTATAGCCAGTAGCGTGCCTGATCAGCTGTAATGTCAGGCTTTTTTATTTCTGCCTTTGCGATCTCAGCATCAAGGTCAGAGCGCTGGCTCTCTAATTCTACCAGCCTGTCTTTGGTGGTATCCGTGATGATCCCCATCTCAATGGCTTTCATAATATTGTCAAGTCCCTTCTGGATCTCCTTCCTCCTTTTATTCAGGTTGCGCAGCAGGATAGTTTCGTCATCAGCATTCTGCAGCTCAACAATTTTGCGCGCGAGAAATTCAATAAGGTCAGGCTTAAGCACGTTATTTATGGTATACCGTGCCACATACTTCTCCAAAAACTCTTTCCGGTAAGTTTTCAGCTGGCAGCAGGCGTTTTTGTTCTTACGGCCAGAGCATTTATAGTAATAATATGTTTCGCTCCTTCCGGTGCCGGAATCTCCGATGACCGTATTTTTGCAGTAGCCGCAGAATACCTTCCCGGTCAAAAGGAATTCAACCGGGGCCGTGCACCTGGTACGCGACTTATTCCGGCTGTTAAGGCCGAGTATATCCTGCACGCGCTCAAACAGGTCGCTGCTTACAATTTGAGGTACGTTAGGGTACACTTTGCCTTTATACAGGTATTCACCTATATACTTCCTATTGCGGAGCATATAGTAAACAGCGTTCTCATTAAAATTATTACCTTTCATGGTACGGTAACCCCTGCGGTTTAAATCATCCATTATAACTTTAGCAGTATCACCGGATGCATAACGTTCAAATACTTCAACAACAATGGGCATTGTTGTTGGATTAATGAAATACCGTTTATCATGTAAGTCATATCCAAATAAGGGATTTGCGCCTAACACATGTCCTTTTTCTACAGACTCAAGCAACCCGCGGCTGACCTTCTGTGCAAGCTCGGCGGAGTAGTACTCTGCCATCCCCTCCAGGAGGGACTCCAGAATGATACCTTCTGGTCCATCAGGTATATGTTCCTTCGCGTAGAGGAGTTTAACGCCCTGTTTTTTGAGTTTTACCTTGTTCATGGCTAATTCTTCACGGTTGCGTCCAAAACGGTCTATTTTCCACACTATAACGGCGCTGAACTGGTGCTTCTTGCAGTCGTTCATGAGTCGATTGAATTCCGTCCTATTTTTGAAGTCAGTACCGGATATATGCCGGTCAATATAGGTATCAATAATTGTAATATCGTTTTTGGCAGCATATTCACGGCAGTCACGCAGCTGGCCGTCAATAGACTGGTCTGTCTGCCCGGGGCCGGCACTGTACCTTGCATAGATTACTCCATTCATATCCATCCTCCTTAAAATTGGGTATAAAAAATACACCTATACAGGTGCCGGGAAATTTGATATAATCAATTTGCGAGGTTGTTATATCGGTTCTCAACACCGGTAGAGCGATTACATGGCCGTCCTCATTAGCATGGGGACGGCTTTTGCGTTATAAAAATTATTCTTGAATCAAATTGTTGTTTTCATCTACCCAAACATGTCCACCAATCTGAGCAGCCCCACTTTTTATATCATCGGATTTTAGAACCATTGTATGAGATAAAACACCTTCTGAACATGAGTTATACATAACATAGGAATAATTAAACCAATCTTCTGTTGCAAGTTTAGTAACAGATACAGTAAGGTCTTCTGATTTAACATTCTCCCCAAGTGTGACATACAAGATGTTGCAATCTTTTACAATTCCTTCAGACACAGAAACATTTTCATAACTGGATATAGCGTCTTGCACTTTAGATAGGTTACTGCTACTAGCAGTAGATGAATTGCAACCACATATTGTGACCGCACATAATAAAATACCAGAAATTATGAGATTCTTTTTCATTTTAATTGCCTCCATTGTAATTTGGTAAATAAGATATGTAACGTATCTTATCATTTCTCTATTTAGTAGATACATTTTCCTCTCATGTTTCTTCCCTTCTAAAATTAATATGTATTATTTTATTAGAATCCATTTGGGAATTTATGCCATTTTTTCGGATTCCCCTTTTACATACCCAAGTTCTAAAAGCTCAGATGCGCGCTCAAGAAGTTTGTTACGCCCATCATTATTCAAAGAGCGGAATGTATCAACAAGGTGTTTTTCGTCTACAGAAAGTAGAGGGGCTTCCTCACCATATAGATCGGCTACACTATGGATATGATACAAGCGACATAAGACAATGAGCATATCAGCATCAGGCTGCCCACGTCCAGTTTCCCATGCACTAATTGTCTTTCCACTTTTTCCGACCGCATTGCCAACCTCATAAACGGTCATATTATTCAATTCTCTATAATATTTTAAACGCTTAGCTAGCTCTTCTCGTACCATAAGAACCCCTTTCATTCGTGCTATTTAATCCAATGATAAAGCATAAAGCAGACATTGTCAATAAAAATCTATAAAACATAGACAAAAAACAATG
Source organism: Murimonas intestini (assembly GCA_003148945.1). Taxonomy (GTDB): domain Bacteria; phylum Bacillota; class Clostridia; order Lachnospirales; family Lachnospiraceae; genus Murimonas; species Murimonas intestini. Next base: position 63,574 of record QGGY01000015.1, read on the forward strand.
AAACATATTGACAATCTAAAAAAGATAGACTATACTAAGGATGGTCTAAAAAACATAGACTGAAAGGAGGAAACTATGAAAGCACATGAAGTAATTAAAAATCACATTGAAAAAAAAGGAATTAAACCGAGCTTTATTGCAGATGAGACAGGAATGAGCAGAGAGCTGTTGCGGAGGTCATTGGACGGAAAAAGAACACTGAAAGCGGATGAATTTGTAAAAATATGCACATTGCTGTCGTTGGATTTAACAGACTTCGAAAAAATGGAAGATGGAAAGGCAAGTGCCTGAAAAGCGGAAAAATTATTTGCTGGGGCTGACAGATGAATCAAGTAGAGAATCAGCATAGAAAGGAGGAAACAATGGAAACAAAAAACAGAGAAAAATTTTACTTTAAAATGACAAAAGAATGTATAGACGAAAAGACAGGAACGATTATGTCTCATAACTTAAAAATAGCAAGAAAAACTAATAGATTAATTCTTCTTGCCATTGCGGTACTTGGTTTACTTGAAATAATCAATAGCTTTTTTGTTAACGCCAATATCGTCAATACCATTATCGCCATAAAGGATAGTGATATAACCTAGCCTACTTAGTAAGTCAAGTTCTTCTCTGGTCTTTGGAGAATTCGGGAATTTCTCATATAAGTCTTTGGGAATTACAGTATCAACTTGATAGTTAGTCAATTGTACTAAACATTTTAAAATTTGAGTATTCATGGCAAGCTCCTTTCGTATTTACTTGGCGTTGCAGCACCTGTAAATACAGTATAAGGGGAAAAATGGAAAAAATCAACCGAGGGAACTGCAGATAAAAGGAATCCTCATAGGAGCGCAGATAATGAAGGATCCAGACCATAGTGAGAAGAAAGCAAGATAAGGAGATGAAATAGAAATGCTGAAAAAGATATACCAGGAACTGGTTCTGATCAGAAAAGAACTTCAGGCCATTAGGAAAGTCACGGAGCCAAAGGGGGCCAAAAGAAATCGAAGCCTTTTTTGGGGGTGGGGAAGATAAAAAGCTTTACAGGACATCAGATTTTGCATCGTGGGATGAAGATATTCGAAGAGGAAAATCTACAATTAATGAAATAAGAAGGAAGTGTGGACTTACAGATATACCAGAAGGTAATGAGGACCTATACGCAAATGGGAAGAAGGTTATTAAAAAAGAGAGGTTACATGAAAATGATACTATGCAGACGCTTGATAAGACCGATAAATGTCTTTTTGTTAACTCCATTATTGCAGACACTATTATTGCGATAACCGGAAAAGAAAGGAGCATATAAGTAAGTGAAGAAAAGAGAGGAAAAAATACTCCTTGCTAAAAAGATAGCAGTAATCCTATCAGAGCAAGGAGTAAATGTAAAAGAAGCTAAAGAAATAATTGAATTTGCAAAAGGAATAATTGAATATACATCAATCAATCCCAGCGGATTCAACGAATTCAAGGACTGGACTGCCTGAACTTAGTATTTTATTGTAGCAGTTTTCAAACACTTTTAATGCAAGGTCAACAGCATCATCAGCAGAACTTGGTTCAACAAAATTTAGACACTGTTTTGTACAAATTAATGCTAAATCATAAGAAAATTTATAACGATTCATAACTAAATCCTCCTTTATTATTTTACTAGGTGTTGTAGCACCTGTAAGAATAGTATAAAGGAGAAAATAGAAAAAATCAATTAAGGAACCAGAATAGAAAGGGGTTTAAAAATACATGAGTGAGATAAAAAAGAAAATAGAAGAAATCAAACGAAACAACCCCAAATTATTCAGTTGGATTTTGGGAGGGGTAATGGGGTGGGGAATCACCATTGTATCAATAATAATTTACATTATCAAATACACATTAATGACGTGAACTGTTAAAGGGGGTGCTGGACATAAATGACATAAAGATAGACATCAACAAGGTACCGGAAGAGCATATAAACTCCATGGTACGTGGCCTACTTGCAAGCATGAAGGATTTTTTTTCAAAGCCGGAAAACATGGAAAGCTTTGAAAAGTGGGAAGCAGGACGGAAAATGGAACCAGTAAATAACCGTAAATGTGCAGGGGCAGCAAAATAGCCCGGAAAAAGGAAAAAATGAAGCTGTGGAAGAAATTTTTATGCAGTACAGCCGCCATGGCCATATCGCTGGCCATCGTCTACAACAGCGGAGAGTCGCTTGTTACGTGCCTGATCGGGGCGGAGGTGATGTATCTGAGCGGCTATGTGCTGCTGATCGAAATCATGGATTTGATAAGAGAGAGGAGGAAGCGGAGATGACAAGGGAGCAGATACACAGCCTGGTTGATATGGTGCTGGATGTACAGGAGCAGACAAGCGCCTACGCAGACATAGACATAAGCAACCATGGCGGTCTGGTTAATGTATATGTTATGGATCAGGGTTTTGATGCTGCGCGCAGGTATGATGGACACTATAATTTTGTAGGTGACATGGATGTATGGGCAGAGAATGAAAACAAAAAGGCCTACAAAAAATGCACAGCGCATTTGGACAGGCTGATGCAGGGAAAGAGGAAGGATGGAAAGACATATGCAGGGGTACACCGGCAGCAGGGAAATGAAGCAGACATGCTGCTGGTCAGTCAGAAGCGGGTCCAGGATCTGAAGAGAGAAATTGCAGAGATGGAGGCACAGGATTACATGGAGGCAGTGATGTGGTGTACATACTGCTTGAAAAAACTGGAGCTTTGGACGGAATGAATAAACATGGGAAAATAAAAGCCTGCATACCGGGAAGTATGCAGGCAAGGCTTAAAGCCCTCGGAATTAACACCATAATCAGTATACCATCCTGAGGGCTGAAAGTCAATAAAAACAAGGGCTTTCGGCCCTTTTAAGACTTGATAAGGATATTAAACATAGGCAGGTATAGAGGATGGCAAATTATAAATACAGGAGAAAATACTTTCCTCTCAGAAACAGTATAGAGGTAGAGGAGAACCATAAAGGCAACTATGGTGCAAAGGGCCAGAAAAGGAAAGACAAGAAAAAGGCTACCCAGGAAGACATAGAACGACAAAACCAGTGGAATGCTGAGAAGAACTTGAGGAGGCTGATAAATAATAACTTCGGCCCTGATGACTGGCACATGGTCCTGACATATGAAAAGGACAAGCGCCTGGTAGTAGAGGCGGCGAGGAAGGCAGTAAAAAGATTCCTGGCAGCCATGCGCCGGGACTTCAAGAAACTGGGATACGAATTAAAATACATAATGGTGACGGAGTATGAAAATAAAGCGATCCACCACCATATAGTGATCCAGAATATCATAGTAGGCCAGACAACAACGGCCAAACTGGTAAAAAAGAACTGGGAATATGGGAGACCAAAGTTTGTTCCGATGGATGACACCGGGGAATACAAAGACTTGGCAGAGTACTTGATAAAGGAGACAAGCAAGACCTTTAAAAAAGAGGGTAACCCCAATAAGCTGCGCTATACCAGGAGCAGAAATCTGGAAGTACCGGAGCCGATAGAAGAAGACATGTATAAACATGAGTTTAAAAATGAACCGGAAGCATTACCGGGATATTACATAGACAAGGACAGCGTTGTGGAAGGGGAGAATAAAGTCAGCGGTAAACCATACCGGTATTACACAATGATAAGGCTGCGGACAGCGTCAGACCATGAAGGTATTGAGATAGAGGATGATTTATACCAGCAAACGGCGGACAAACTTGCACTATTGTCCGCGAAAAAGAAGAGAAAACGCAAGAAACGATGATAACAAATGGGACAGGAGGTGTCTTTGTGAAGAAAGTAAAAATATATCTTGAGTCAAATGTGAAAAGTACACGGCCAATAGACGGTTGGTGTGGATATGTCATTGAAGCCCAGGTGGTAAGGGGTGGAGAAGTAATTGATAAAACAAAAGAGGGATTCTGTTTTTTGAAAGGCAGGACGGCTAATCAAATGATTCTGGAAGCCCTATGGATGGCCTTGGAGCGTTTTCAGAAACCGAGTGATATAACAGTCTTTACGGACAATATACATATTTCGAACAGTCTTCATGAGGGATGGCCGCAAAGATGGCAGGCAAATGGATGGAGGAATACAGCAGGGAAACAGGTAAAGAACAGTTATTTGTGGCAGAAGGTTAATGAGAAGATGCAACCGCACTTGGTACACGTTGAGTATACAAAATGTCATCCATATAAGCTATGGATGCAGAAGGAAATACAGGATAGGAAGAAGGCGCTATCTAATGAAAACGGATGTGCTTAAGGAGGCATGGAACTCTGCCAGATCAGTAAGGCCGGGGGAGCCTCCACTCGGGATATACGTAGGGAGCATGGAAAAGGACGGAAATACATACCACTTTTATTATGACACAAACAGCGAGGAGTACTATTACGAGACAGATTATGACCGGCAGCAGGAGAAGGCTGCCAAAGAGAGGAAGAAAAAAAGATGGAAACGAGCGGGTTGATGTTCCCAAAGCCAGAACGAAAAAAGAAGATAAAAAAGCATGGAAAAAGTATTATTCAGGATCAAACTGAAAAACAATGTTTTTTATGCATGCTGGAGGGGGATTACAGCTATAAACGAGTACATAACCATCACATCTTCTTCGGGCCGGGAGAGCGCCAAATCAGTGAAGCATATGGATTTAAAGCCAATTTATGCATTGATAGACATCATCAATACGGCCAGGAGGCCGTGCATGTTAATGCAGAAGTATCTGACAGATTAAAGGCAATCTGCCAGAAAGAATTTGAAAAGACGCATACAAGAGAAGAGTTCATGGAGCTGATCGGACGTAACTATTTGTAACTATTTAAAACACTGTCTTAACGAATTTATTTGACAAATAAGGAGGGACATAAGATGAGGCTGACACTTTTAGACATCCCGCAGGGATGCCGGAACTATGATTATATAATGGGTAACTACCATGTGTCCCATGTGTCAGCGTGGAGGTTACTTTCTGGAAGAGTTGACCATATATGCCCGGGGTATCATGTAAAGGCTATTAACATAGCCTCAGATGCATGGACAGAGCTTACACAGCCGATGATTACACGCCATATACGCAATATGGTCGCATACCAGGTAAAAAAATGGAGAATGCGCCCATCTGATTTTATAGATGATATAGCGCAGGAGTGCTGTATCAATGCGTACTATAAATCAGGCATATGGATGTCCATGCCTTGGAAAAAGAAAAAATCATACATAGCAACATTGTGTATGAGGACAACAAACGATTATTTAAAAAAGCATGTTCATTATACAGACACATGCAAAAATAACAATATCGAAACTGACAAACAATTATACCCTTGCGTCAATGAATGGTAAGGGAAAAAAGAGGAGGAAAGAACTATGTTAACAATTGCCAAAGTCATAAACACCAAAGGCGGGTATGAAGTAAAATGCGGATTCTGCATCGTTAGGGATGCAGAAAAATACGAAAAAGGGGAACTGTATGTCTGCAAGATAGTTAATCGGTTTACGGATAGTAATGGTAACGATCATCTTGTTGTTGTGCCGATGCATAACGAGCCAGTATCAAAGATTAATTATGATCTGGCTGAAAAGATTGAGCATCACACAAGTGATGGAATATCCTACTTGCGTAAAGAGGGATATAGCGAGGATGACGTATCTGATTTTTACGAGGATACGGTACAAAACTTTTGGGATAGCCTGATTTCATAAACAATAGGCACCTACCCACAGGGATGCAAATATATCACGTTGTAACTATTGTAAGCCAGTTATAAGGGCGCACACCCGCACGTGCGCCCGGAAAGGACTTGGAAACGAAATCAGAAGAAGAATGCTAAATGGGGGTGCAATCGATGAAGCTTAAAAAAAGAAACAAAAAAGTTTTTTATGCAGAGTATATGGAAAAAACAAAACCCCGATTACCATACTGCGTATGCAAAAACAGGCTGCATAGATGGATGGGAACCATAAGCCCATCATTATGGGTAGCGGTAACACTTGGGTACAAGGGAGAAAAAGCTGAAAATGATTTGCAAAATTTTAAGAAAAAGTTCTTAAGATATTTATGCTATAAAAGAAAATTAAATAAAGTAGAGTGGAAGGATCTATATAGAGAATGTAGAATCAGGGCAAAGAAAATAAACAAGTAGGGATAAAATGTGGAAAAATTATATGAGGTTGTACAATAAACCGGAATGCGAGATATCTGATACCTTAAATAAAATGATTATGGCAGAATGTCAGGATGAAGGATATCAGCTAGGAGAGAACGAATTAAGGAGGTTATTGGATTTCATTCAGGATCAGGATATTAGATTAGATGAATCCATGACCGGGAGGAATATATGAAATTTGAAATTAAATATGCCCAGTTTACAAAAATTGTGATTTAACGATCAAAGAAAGGAGCCGTTCCCCGGCCGGGAAAGCATATGCGGAACCTTTTGAAAAATATGAAAATAGGATTAATAGACATAGATGGACACCACTTCCCCAACTTGCCGTTGATGAAATTGTCAGCATGGCATAAGCGGCAAGGAGATACAGTTGAGTGGTATCAGCCAATGTTTTCCGGTCACATGGATCGCGTATACATGAGCAAAGTATTTTCTTTTACCACAGATTATACGGATTGTATAAATGCTGATGAAATAATTAAATGTGGTTCTGGATATTGTATAGATCTGGTAGATGGGAAAGAAATCTATTATGCAAAGCGAGACAGCTTATTGCCAGCAGAGATTGAGCATATTTATCCAGACTACAGTCTATACCCAGAGTTGACTATTGATACTGCTTTTGGATTTTTGACAAGAGGTTGTCCGCGTGGATGTGAATTCTGCCATGTAGCGGCGAAAGAGGGGAGATGCAGTAACAAGGTAGCTAATCTCCGTGAGTTTTGGGACGGACAGGGGAAAATAATGCTGTGTGATCCGAATACGTTTGCGTGCCGGGACTGGGAGGATATTCTGGGGCAGCTTATAGAATCCAGGGCAATTATAGACTTTACGCAAGGTATAGATGTCAGGTTGGCGACACCGGAACGGATCGAAATGCTAAACCGGATGCGGATCAGGAGGATGCATCTGGCATGGGATCAGCCTGATCAGGATTTGACAGAGGATTTTAAAAGATTCTCGGAATGTTATAGCAGAAAATCAGAGACAAGAAAGGTAGTATATGTACTGGTTAATTTTAACAGTACAATAGAGCAGGACCTATATAGGATTTACACACTGCGTGATCTACGGTTTGACCCATATGTGATGATATATGACAAAAAGCATGCTGCACAGATTTATCGTGATATGCAACGATGGGTTAATAATCGGATCATATGGAGATCGTGCAAGAGATTTGAGGATTATATAGCATAATAAATTAAGATTTAAGTTTTATTGAAAGAAGGTTGAATATGGCGCATTTAAATGAAATCACTAAAGCAAAAGAAGTACTCAAGAAAGAGATGGCATGTTTCACAGAAGCAAAACCAGAAGTTTATGAAGCCATAGAAACAGCAATAGAAGTAATGGAAGATAAAATCGAAGAGCTGGTAAATTATGGCTGGTAACTTAAGATTTTGAACTATAACGGCATTTAGAGGAGGAAGAAGATGAGAGACGCGGAAATAAGATGTAAAAATTTTAAGTGCAATTATCTTAATGAGAATGGAGATTGCACTGTAGAA
>QGGY01000015.1:71337-150788 GCA_003148945.1 Murimonas intestini
AACGGCATTTAGAGGAGGAAGAAGATGAGAGACGCGGAAATAAGATGTAAAAATTTTAAGTGCAATTATCTTAATGAGAATGGAGATTGCACTGTAGAATGTGCGGAAACACATTGTATTATGGAGTGCTCATACCATTCTGACTGCACAGAATGTGTAGCAGATTGCGCGGAACATATTAGTGAGGATGGATTCATCCTTAAATAATAAAGAGACAGAGAAGGCGTAGAAGATGTAATGAGAGATTATCTCAATTAAAAATTTAACGGGGGATCTGAAAATGAGCAAATTATCAAAAAGAGAAAAATGTGAGAAATATTTTTGGATGAATGGGGCAAGTGTAGTTACAAAATGCCCCGATTGTAATTTTTATTTTACTGTAGGCGTTGGATATCAATTTGAAGGGGGAAAACTTATTCCGGTGGGTTGTCCGAGATGTCATAGAAAAATAGCAATGCCTGTATTAAAAGATAAAAAAACATTGGCTTGCTAAATTAACATTTTCGGAAGGAGAACGGAATGAATCTGAGCAATAAAGCCAATGAGATTGCAGATAGATTGCAGCATGAAGCCACTGTAAAATACAGCAAACAGATTGCGGAGGTAACGGCAGAGCAAAAAGGATATATTCAAGCCTGCGAAGATTTTGCTCGTGAGTTGCGGATGTATGACAGAGAGTTAACAAATTAAGAGGAGGAATAGAAGTGATTGAAAATATAGGGCAAGGATTTGTAAAAATCGGTGTGAAGCAAGAGGAATTAGAAGAAAGCATTACAGGATTGCAGCAATTAAAACCAATTCTTCAAAAACAGGTTTTTGCTGGGAACGGAAGAAACGTGAGGCAGGGCGAAGAGGATGCGAAAGAACTCGGGAAACATTTTGATACAGCCATTGAAGCCATGACAATATTACTTTCTGGATTCCCAGAATACCAGAATTAGAATTCAAATAAAGACCAGAAAGGATATGACCATGAAAATTATTTTTGATAGCGAAGATGAAAAGGAGAAATTTATACAAAGTATGGCAAATGCTGAAACATGCCCATCAGCAATGCTCCTGGAAGAACTTATAGATTGTATGGGATGTGGAACATGTTTAAAATGTTGGAGGTTTGCTACAAATAGGAGCAATATCACTGTCGGTTACAAATAAATTAAGATTTTGAACTATATCGGCATTTAGAGGAGGAAGAAGATGAGAGACGCGGAAATAAGATGTAAAAATTTTAAGTGCAATTATCTTAATGAGAATGGAGATTGCACTGTAGAATGCACGGAAACACATTGTATTATGGAGTGCTCATACCATTCTGACTGCACAGAATGTGTAGCCGATTGCGCGGAACATATAAGCGAGGATGGATTCATCCTTAAATAATTTAATGATTAGGAGGACAGAGAGAATGAATGAAGAAGAAAAACAAGCCTATGAATGGTCTAAAAATCAGAACTACCAATCTGTTGCAGCTAAATCTGCCAAAATACTTTCTGATTATATTGACCACGCAAACAGTTTACTTGAACAGGCGGTAGAAGAAATTGAGAACATCTATGGTCGGGAAACTTCGCTTTCAGAGCAGATAAGAGGTTCTTTGAACCGTTAATTTAACATTTGATTGAGGTGTTATTATGAGCACTTACTATTATGAATCTAAGTCAATAGAGTATATGCAAGGGAATTTCATTGATGCCGAAACAGCAAGCAAAGCAAAATATTTAATATGGCTAAAAGGTGCTTGCGAATACTTTGATAGTTTTGGTGACTACATACGAGATATAAAAATTAGAAAAGTAAATAAGTATTTAGCTGAATAAAAGAAAGGAGGCGGAAGCTCCGGCCGGACAGTGTACACAGCTTCCTTTTGAAAAAATGAAAGACTTAATTATTGACTGTTTTGCTGGCGGAGGTGGAGCCAGTGTGGGAATAGAAATGGCGTTGGGACGTCAGGTAGATATAGCAATCAACCATGATGAGCAGGCTATCAGGATGCACAAGACCAATCATCCGAGTACGCTGCATTTGACAGAGGATATCTTTAAGGTTGATTTGCAGAAATATGTAGCAGGCCGGCACGTGGCGCTTATGTGGGCATCACCGGACTGCACCAGCCATAGTAAGGCCAAGGGAGGACAGCCGAGAAAGTCAGGACTGCGTATCCTTCCATGGGCAGTATACAAACATGCAAAATCTATTCTTCCAGATGTAATAATTATGGAAAATGTGGAGGAAATTCAACAGTGGGGGCCGCTGGACAAAAACGGCCGGCCGATACCGGAGAGGAAGGGCGAGGATTATCGAAAGTTTGTGGCGGCAATGAAATCACTGGGATATGATTTCGACAGCCAGGAGTTGGTTGCGGCAGATTATGGAGCGCCGACTACCCGTAAACGTTGGTATGCTATCTTCCGGCGTGACGGTAAGGCGATTGTCTGGCCAGAGCCAACGTACAGTAAAAATGGAGTTCCGAAGCAATGGAAAGAATGCGGAGATTATATTGATTGGTCAGACATTGGTAAATCCATATTCGACCGTCCGAAACCGCTGGCTGATGCGACTATGAAGAGGATAGCAAACGGATATGTGAAATACGTTGTGAACAATCCTCATCCGTATATGGTCAACAACAAGTCGGAAGTTGGGTTTTTAATTCAGTATCACGGCGAGCAGAAGGAAGGGGATTCCAGGGGACAGCTCCTCACAGAGCCGATAAAGACCATAGATACCAGTAACAGGTATGGTCTCGTCACCGCGTTCGTTACAAAGTTTTATAAAACAGGAATCGGACAAGGGTGCGATGAACCGTTGCATACCATAACTACATCACCGGGACACTTTGGCCTGATATCCGCCTTCCTGATCAAATACTATGGGACAGGATGCGGGCAGACACCAAGTTCTCCAATTGGGACAATCACCACAAAAGACCGGTTCGGACTTGTTAATGTGGTGACGGAGATTAATGGGGAAAAGTATATGCTCAAAGACATTTTTCTTCGGATGCTGAAGCCAGAGGAGTTAAAATTGATGCAGGGATTCCCAACGGATTATATTATTGATCGAGATTATGCCTGGAAGCCATACCCGAAATCTGAACAGGTGAAACGTATCGGAAACAGTGTGGTGCCGATCATGGCGGAAGCACTGGTGAATGCAAACTGTGGCTATCTGAAGGCTGGAAAACGGGAACCATCACCAAAGGTCTATATACAACGGAATGGGCAAGTGGCGTTTGGATAATATGCTAAACTGAAATAAATAAAATTTTGTGTATCGTTACACACCGGAAGGGGGAATGAGGTATGGCCAGACCGAAAAAGGATAAAGAAGAGAAGTATATCCGGCAAAATATAAGCATGGAGCCAGAGCAATTAAAGCGGGTGATTGATTATTGTCAGAGAGAGGACAGGCCCATTTCCTGGGTCGTAAGACAGGCATTGAATGATTATTTATTGCGTAATAGTGCGTAACGATACACACTGAAACTGAAATATAGCTGACTAAGCAAGGAGGATATATATGGATTTAAACATATTCAGGATGAAAAAGCTTGAAGAAATACTGTCAGAGATGGACATAACAGAAATGAAAGTGAGCAGTAACACGTCAGGGGAAATAACCTTTATAAGCTTAGAATTTACACCGAGAGAGGAGGAACAACATGGCAGGAATGTGTCAAAGGATGGATGCAGGGAAAAGGAATAAAATAATTTCTATGCTGAAGTTAAACAAGAGTGTAAAAGAAATAATCGCTGAATGCGAGACATCATACAGGACAGTACAGAGGATAATGGCAGAAGAAAAAATATTTCTGCCAGAGGAACCGGTAGAAACAAAGAAAAAACTGCCGCAGGATATCATAGACCAGCTTGATTACATGCATAAAAGATATGGCAGCAGAAAATAAAAAAGTAAAGAGAACGGGGAGAGAGCAACCATGAAAAAAAGAAAAAGCAGCGGAGGTACTTTGGCGGGACACTCCACTGCTGCTGCTTAAGAGGATTATAACATAATTATCCTCCTTAAGCAATATGGAGGGTGAGGATATGACGAAAGATGACGTTATTAATAATATTATTGCAGCGATGCAACCAGTACTGGATCAGCCACAGATAGAGCAGCTTAAAGTGGTACTACTTGTTAAGCTGCATAACTACGATATCGTTGAGAGCGTGTATTTGCCATCAACAGAGGTCCGAGACAACGATTGGATACTTAAACGGTTTGCAATAGATTACCTTGCTATGGGGCGTAAGGAGAGCACGATTAAGCAGTATTCTGATTCGATACGGATGCTGCTGCGTGAGACCGGGAAGACCTATGATACCATTACAGCGCAGGACATCATTGATTACTTGGCTATCAGGCAGTACCGGGATCATATCGCGCACAACTACAAGTCCACGCTTATGAGAGGCTTCTGCAGCTTCTATAAATGGGCTTATAAAAAGCGTCATGTTACGGAAGATATAACAAGAGATTTGGAGTATGTCAAAGTCCATAAAAAGCAAAAGGACCGGCTAACTGACATGGAGGTGGAGGACATGCGGGATGCCTGCAAAGATGAGCGTGAGCGGGCTATCATAGATTTGTTGTTGAGCACAGGCATGAGGGTGAGCGAGTTGGTTGGGCTTAATGTCAATGACATCAAACTTCAGGAGGGTACAGTCTCAATTTACGCCGAAAAGACTTGCACATACAGGACCGGCTTTCTGGATGTTCGGGCAAAAAAATCACTGGCCCGGTATCTGGAGGTTAGGAAAGGCAATGATACGGCTCTCTTTGTTTCGGTACGTGCACCATATAAAAGGGTTAAAAAAGGCAGCATGGAGAACATTTGTAAGGCTATCGGAGTAAGAGCGGGAGCACATCTAAAAACAACAGTGCATGTGTTCCGCAAGACCTTTGCCAGCCGTCTGTATCTTAAAACAAAGGATATCGTGCTTGTATCTAAGCTTCTGGGGCACGCCAGCACGGCAATAACCATTGAATATTACCTGTGTGAGGATCTGGAAGACATGAGGATCCGGCACAATAGGGCAGCATAACAGCATAAAAGGAAAGGAGTACGGCAGCAGATGGAAAGCTGCCTGAGGCGGAAATGATAGAAAAAGAGGATATGAGAAAAGAAAACGAAAAGAAGAAAGAATATCTGAATGGATATCGTGACGCCATCAGGGCAGAAAAGGCCATTGAAGAGGAAATACAGCAGTTGAGACTGGACAAGATGTGTCCCAGTGTTACACAGGATGGCATGCCGCATGGTACTGGGTGCAGCGATCTGTCAGGATATGCAGCAAAGGTAGATGAAATGATGGAGGAACTCCGGCAGCAGATGAACCAGCGTATAGATTTACGCAGGGAGATAGTACATAAGATTGAAGAAATGGGGGATGAGACAGAAAAGCTGGTCCTTAGATACAGGTACATACACTTGCTTAAGTGGGAGGAGATAGCTTTAAGAATGGATTACAGCTGGCGTGGCATTCATAAAGTACACGGAAGGGCGCTAAAAAATTTCAATTTCTAAAAGAGTGCATGGAAGTGCACATTATATTTTTGATATACTTATAATGAGCAGTAGAATAAAAGGAAAGCGTCTGGGAAACCAGGCGCTTTTTGCGTGGAGGGATATGCATGTTTAACTATTATGGAGGAAAATGGAAAAGGAAACGTGAGCATATCTTAAAGCTTGATGGATACAAATGCCAGGTGGCAAAGATGTATGGGAAAGCGGAGGAGGCAAACACCGTCCATCATATCTATCCTGCGGATATTTATCCAGAGTATGCATGGTGTGACTGGAACCTCATATCTGTAAGCCTGGCTGGACATAACAAGCTTGAGAACAGGGCTACAGGAGAGCTGACAGGACTGGGGAGGCAGCTGCAGCAGAGGACAAAGCCGGGAGTGGACTGGAGAGGGAGACGGAAAGCCCCCCTGGGTTGAAAAAAACATTTCTAAAAATTTTCTACTGGCCAGGGTAGGTGTTTCCAACTCCGGCTAAAAAATAAAAAAGGGGGATGCAGCAGAAAGAGGGTGAGGATATAGCAGCGAAAACCTATACAGGGAAAAAGAAAAAGGTATATGACACTACAGTAAAAAGCATGAAGGAACTGGGAGTTTTCAGGCAGGAATTTGACCCAACGGTACAGAGATATGCAGAACTGAGGGTACAGTTTGAAATCCTGAATAAGCAGTTTGTTGAGGATGGATGCATCATAACAGAGGAGTATACAAACAAAGCAGGGGCTACTAATGTAAGGAAGACCGCGCTGTATCTGGCCCTGGAAACTTTACGCAAAGAACTGGCAGACCTGGAAAATATATTGGGGCTTACACCAAAGGGGCTTAAGGCCATTAAGGCAAAAGGACTTGACGGAAAGAAAGGGAGCGCTCTTGATGAAGCGCTGGCAAAGATGAGTGGAACTTAAAGGGAAATATGCAGAGGATGTCATGCAGTATGTCTCTGACATTATAGCCGGGGAGAAGCTTGCGAATGAGTACTGCATAAAAGCATGTAAAAGGTTCTTGAAAGATTTAGAAAACCCAAAATATGAATTCATTCCAGGAGATGCAGACTTTGTTATATCTATCATAGAAAATACCATATGTCACCAGCAGGGTGAGACACGGGACGGGGAAAGCTTAAGAGGGACCCCGTTCTTTTTAATGTCCTTCCATAAGTTCATTATCTATAACCTTTTAGGATTTAAGCTAAAAGGAACGAAAATAAACAGGTTCCATGAATGCCTGATCTTTATACCCAGAAAAAATGTAAAGACGTCATTTGCCGGGGCGCTGGCCTATGCACTGGGACTGCTTTACCGGATGTCAGGGTCAAAGATCTATGTGGTGGCGGCAGCACTTAAGCAGACAATGGAGACATTCGACTTTCTGAAATACAACATCCGAAATATGGGGGAAGAGGATGAGGAAGGCGGACATTTCCATATCATTGACAATAATAATGAACATTCCATAAAAGCGGAGATAAGCGGGGGAATGATGGAAATTAATGCGTTGGCAGCAAACCCGGATGTGCAGGACTCCTTTAACTGCAACATTGCCATAGCAGATGAGATACACGCGTTTAAGAAACCAAAGCAGTATACCCTCTTTAAGGATGCCATGAAAGCCTATACAAACAAATTGATGATAGGGATATCAACTGCCGGGGATGACCCGAATGGGTTCCTTGCACAGAAGGTGAAGTACTGCAAGAGGGTATTGGATGGGGAAATCGAGGATGAACAGTACTTTATATTCATCCGGGAAGCCGATCCTGTAAAGGCAGAAGACGGGAGCGAGCAGATCGATTACACGAACCCGGCTACCCATGAAATGGCTAACCCAGCATACGGGGAGTCCATAAGGCCAGAAGAAATACTGAACGATTCTATACAGGCACAGAATGACCCACAGCAGCGCAAAGACTTCCTTGCTAAATCACTAAATGTCTTCATGAGCGCGATGAACACTTATTTTGACATGGCAGTGGTGCAGGCATCGGATGAAAAATATAACTGGACGATTGAGGAACTGGCAAAGCTGCCAATCAAATGGTACGGGGGAGCCGATCTATCGAAGATGGGGGACCTCACAGGGACGGCGCTGCATGGCAGGTATAAGGATGTAGATATTGCAATCACACATGCATTTATCCCGATCGCGGTTGCCCACCAAAAGGCGGATGAAGATAACATACCGGTATTCTGGTGGGAGGAGATGGGCTGGCTGACCATGTGCAACTCAGCAGTGATCGAGTATGAGGAGCCTGTCAAATGGTACATAGCCATGAAGAAGATGGGGTTTAAGATTAAGTGGGTCGGATATGACCGCAGGTATTCAAGGGAGTTCGTTATGAAGATGAAGAAGGCGGGCTTCAAGATGCGGGACCAGTCACAGCGGTATGTGGAAAAGACAGAGGCGTTCCGGGAAGTGGAGAATAAATTCACAGAAGGGAAGTTTTATTATCTGCATAACAAAGCATATGAGTACTGCATCAGCAATGTAAAGGCGATCGAAGATTCGGACGATTTCGTGCGGTTTGAGAAGGTGCAGCCAAATTACAGGATAGATTTGTTTGACGCGGATATCATTGCGGCAAAACAGATGCTGATTGATATAGAAAAGAGCCAGAATGCATCAGACTGGCTGGGTTAGGAGGAAGCATGAGTAAAAAGAAGAAAGACGTAGCCAGGAGCATCAAGACAAGGGCGGAGCCTGAAAAGTTCCTGTGTACGATGGACGCCTATGAAACACTATGCTGTTCAGGATATACGAGACTGTCACAAAATCCGGAGATACAGGCGGCAGTCGGGAAGATCGCAGATCTGATCTCAAGTATGACCATCCACCTCATGTCAAACACGGATAAGGGAGATGTCAGGATCAGAAATGAGCTATCCAAAAAAGTGGACATCACACCAAACAAATGGATGACAAGAAAGACATTCATTTCAGCAGTGGTACGGAACCTGCTCCTGGAAGGTGACGGGAATGCGGTCGTATACCCGGAGACGCAGAACGGCCTGCTGATGAACATGATCCCGCTGCGGATGGGGGCGGTATCCTATCTGGAAGACGGTTACGGGTACCTGATCGGATATGAAGGGAAGTATTTAAACCCGGATAACCTTCTCCATTTTGTCATCAACCCGGATCCAGATTATCCGTGGAAGGGAACAGGGTACAAGACCACATTAAAAGACGTTGCACACAATCTGAAGCAGGCAGCGGCCACGGAAAAAGGTTTTATGGAAAGCAAATGGAAGCCGTCTATCATTGTCAAGGTTGACGGGCTGACCGAAGAGTTTGCGAGTAAGGAAGGCAGAGGGAAGCTGCTTAAGCAGTACATAGAGACAAGCGAAGCAGGGGAACCCTGGATGATCCCGGCAGACCAGTTTGAGGTGCAGGAGGTCAGGCCGCTGTCACTGCAGGATATTGCCCTGTCTGAGTCGGTGACGCTGGATAAAAAGACAGTGGCTGCGATCCTGGGGGTGCCGGCTTTTGTGGTAGGGGCGGGTGAATTCGATAAAGATGAATGGAATAATTTCATCAAGACCAGGATCGGGACCATATGCAACGCCATAGAGCAGGAACTCACCAGGAAACTCCTGTTAAGCCCTGATTGGTATTTCCGGTTTAATGTCCGGTCCTTATATGCCTATGACATCAAGGAACTGGCGCAAGTAGGGGATGACCAGTATATCCGCGGTATCATGACCGGGAATGAGGTCAGGGACTGGATAGGGCTTTCACCGATGGAGGGACTGGATGACCTTATAATCCTGGAAAACTATATCCCGCGTGGGATGATCGGGGATCAGAAAAAATTGGACAAAGGGGGTGAAGATTAATGGCAGACAGGAACATCCGGCAGTTACGGAGCATATCCTCAAAATTTGAGACCAGGGCAGAAGAATCCGGTGATCTTTATATCAGCGGATATTTTTCTGTCTTTAATTCCAATTATGAAATATGGCCGGGGGCAACGGAAAGCGTTGCGGATTCAGCATTTGACGGGGCGCTTTCGGACGATATCCGGTGCCTGATCGATCACGAGACCAGGCTTGTGCTGGGACGGAACAAAGCAGGGACGCTGACGCTTAAGACAGACAGCCGGGGGCTATGGGGGGAAGTAAAGATCAACCCCAATGACCAGGACGCGGTGAATCTGTATGAACGGGTGAAACGTGGGGATGTAGACCAGTGCAGCTTTGGATTCGACATCCTGGATGAAGAATTCGAGGACCGCGGGGCAGAGGTACACTGGACGATCAAGAAGGTGAAACTGTATGAAGTGTCCGTGGTGACATTCCCGGCATATGAAGAGACTGGGGTAACAGCAAGAAAACAGCAGCTGCAGACAATGAAGCAGAGAGAACATGAAGCATGGAAATCAAAAATACTTAGAAAGTTAGGAGATGAAGGGAATGGCTCTTAAAACATTATTGCTCAGAAGCAAGTTAGATACAAAGAAAAGGACCTTGGAGACCTTAAGGGGAAAGGATGCCGAATACCAGAGAAGGGAAAAGGAATTTGAAGACGCGATCGCAGAGATGACAGAGGACACACCATCGGAGGACCGGAAAGAGATTGAGGACCAGGTGGAGGAGTTCGCACAAGAAAAGGATCAGTTTGAACAGGATAAAAAGAACCTGGAAAAAGAGATCGAAGGCATTGAAGCAGAGATCAAAGAAGAGGAAGAGAGAGAGAAGCCGAAACCGGCACCGGCAGCAGGACCATCAACAGAGACAAATGAAAGGAATGGAGGAAACAAAATGGAGACAAGAAAGAAATTCTTTGGTATGGGAATACAGGAGAGGGATGCGTTCTTCCAGCGCGAGGATGTGAAGAACTTCCTGGGTGAGGTCAGAACATGCATCAAGGAAAAGAGGGCGCTGACGAATAGCGGTTTGATCATACCAGAAGTCATGCTGGAGCTGTTAAAGGAGATCGTGGAGAGAAGCTCAAAACTGCTTAAATATGTCAGCCACAGGCCGGTAGCCGGCACAGCCAGGCAGGTCATCATGGGGAGCATCCCTGAAGCGGTATGGACTGAGATGTGTGCCGCTCTGAATGAACTGGACTTGGGTTTCAACAGCCTGGAAGTGGACGGCTATAAAGTAGGTGGGTATTTTGCTGTCTGCAATGCTATCATTGAGGATAATGATGTCAACCTGACGAGCGAGATCCTTAACGCGCTTGGGACAGCAATCGCAAAGGCCCTTGATAAAGCGATCGTATACGGCACCGGCAACAAGATGCCGCTTGGGATTGTGACAAGGTTGGCGCAGGCAGCGAAGCCGGATAATTACCCGGCCACAGGGCGGGACTGGAAGGACCTGGCAGGGACTAATATCATAACCGGGACGAACCCGGCAGGTGCAAAACTGTTTAAAGAGATCGTGGAGAAGACAGGGGCTATCGACACTGACTATGCGAATGAAAGTGTGGTATGGCTGATGTCAAAAAAGACCCATATGCACCTGCTGGCAGAGAGTATCGGGGCCAACATGAATGCCGCAATCGTGGCAGGGATGAACAATACCATGCCGGTCGTTGGAGGGGACATCGTAGAGCTTAACTTCATCCCGGAAGGGGACATCGTATTTGGATACATGGGATTATACCTTCTGGTGGAAAGGGCCGGGACACATATTTCACAGTCTGAGCATGCAAGATTCATAGAGGACCAGACATTATTCAAAGGGACGGCACGTTACGACGGGATACCGGCAATCCCGGAGGGGTTTGCGTTATATAATGCATCAAAGGCACCCACAACATCAGGGATCACATTCGCGGGACAGAAGGCACCTGAGGCACCAACAGAATAAGGGGTAGGAAAATGGATGAGGAGACAAGGCTGTCTATATTGAAGAAGGACCTACAGATGTTGACCAGCAGCAATGACGATTACCTGAGACAGCTGCTGAAACTGTCAGAACAGCTGATCAGGAGGGAAGGGATAGAGATCACACCAGATATTGATGTACAGATGTCTGTCATCCATTATGCGGCCTACCTGTACCGGAAGCGGGCAGGAAAAGACACAGGTATGCCGCGATTCCTGCGCTATGAATTAAATAATATCCTCTTCTCGCAGAAAGCAGGTGGAGCATGACATTTGATGACGGTATCGTGAAAATATACGGGGTAGAAAATGCAGCAGAGCCTGGGAACAAACCAAAAGACAAGCTTGCTTATAAAGAATCATATTATTTTGGATATGAGAAAATTGGATTGACCAGGCACTACAATGCGGCAGCAGTAAAAGAAAAAGTGGATGAGGTCATCCATATACAGCAGGACCGCAGCATCCGTGCAAAGGATGTCGCAGTCATGGAAGATGGGATGCAGTGCCGGATCACTTTTGTACAGCATGGAGAGGATGAGAACGGGATAAGAATTAGTATCCTGTCGCTGGAAAGGATAGGTGAGGTATATGGAGAAATTGAAGGCCATACGTGATGCGCTGCTGACGGTCACGAAGGAAACCTACCATTATACAAAGACAGGGGAAGCAGACAGGTACATTATCTGGGCCGAAGACGGGGAAGGGGACAGCATCCATGCAGATGACCGGAAGGTTGAACAGGTTATAACCGGGACAGTGGATTATTATACACCGGATGACTTCGACCCGGTTTTTGACCGGATACAGAAGGCGTTAACAGAGTACGGGATCCCGTACCGGTTCAATTCCTCCCAATACGAAGATGAAACGGGCCTGATCCATCATGAGTGGGTATGGGAGGTATGATATGGCGAAGATAAAGGCGTCACCAGGGCTGGATGCCATGATCAAGAAATTGAATGATCTGGCAGCAAATTCACAGGAGATCACAAACCGGACGGTCTATAAAGGAGCTGAAGTTGTGGCCGATGCCATAAAGGATGCTTTAAAGATGCTGCCGGTGCAGGAGGGAGAGAACGGGCTTCCGCCTGTTGGCACTGAGAATGCACCACTCACGGGCGTCTCAAGGAAACAGAAAGGTGATTTAATAGACAGCATGGGTATAGCCCCCATACAGGAATTCATGAAAGGGGTCACATCAACAAAAATTGGGTGGGACGGGTATGGGTCAGTGCCAACTAGAAAATACCCCAAAGGGGTGCCGAACAGTATGCTTATGAGGTCAGTGGAAAGCGGATCTTCCTTCAGGAGGAAGCACCCGACAGTCAGGCCGGCAGTGAATGCGATAAAGGGTCCGGCACTGGCGGCAATGGAAAAACAATGTAGTGAAGATATCAGAAAGATAATGAAATAGGAGGAATAAAGACATATGGCATTTATCGGATTAGCAAAACCAACGATTGCAAGCTTAAATGTAGCAGATAACACTTATTCAGGAGGATTTGTATGCGGAAAGGCGATACAGATTGAAATATCACCACAGTACGCGGAAGGTTCCCTTTACGCAGATGACATGATGGCAGAGACGGACAAGGAGTTCAAATATGCGGATGTCACTTTAAATACATCCACCCTCCCAGTGGAAGCACATACTCTTCTGTTCGGCCATACGGTCTCGGAAGACAAAAAGCAGGTAGGGTACAAAGGGAAGGACGCCGCTCCGTTTGTGGGGATGGGGTTTTACGTGACGGAGGTTGTGGACGGGGAAAGGAAATATGTAGCGATCTGGATGCATAAAGTTAAATTCTCTGAGAATGCGGAGACATTTAAAACGAAAGGCGACAACATTGAATACCAGACACCATCACTGGCAGGGAAAGCTGTCACAACAGATCTGGATGACTGGCAGGAACGTAAATTATTTGAAACTCCAACAGAGGCTAACGAATGGCTGAAAGAAAAGGCGGGAATGACAACACCGGCACCAACAGGTGAGTAAGGAGGACGTGAGATGATATTTGAAGAACTGAAAGAAATAGAACTGTCAGGGGAGAAGTATCCCATAAAGTGTGACCTTCTGGTGCTGGAACAGCTGCAGGAAGAATTCGGCAGTGTGGCAGATTTTGAAAATAAGCTGCTGGGTATCGAGTATTTGAAGGATGCAGAGGGGGAATACATACGTGACAAGGAGGGAAAAAGGAAAGCAAATATTGGGATACCAGATACCAAAGCAATCAATAAAGGACTTTACCTTATGGTCAGGGAAGGCCTTGAGATAAAGGGAGGGGCAGCAGATGGGAAAACACTGTCCAGAGAAGGACTGCTGCGGAAGGTAGATAAAAGTTATACAGAAATTTCAAAGATCGTACATGAAGCATTTGCAGAATGCTTTGAGGGAAAAAACGGGAAGGCCACGCAGGGGACGAATTAGAAGAAACAGACCAGACAATAGACTTTGCGTGGCTTGTGTTTATTGGGATGCAGATCGGATATAAAGAAATGGAAATCGCTCACATGTCATTTAAAAAGTGGGCAGAACTTTATGAAGCATATAAGGAGCATCATAATTTTATTATGTCGAAGGGGATATATAAAAGGCAGCAGCCGCAGAATGATTCATTGATGGACCTCTAAAACCATTGAAAAACCCTGGAAATAATGGTATATTATAGGCAAAGGATGTGATAGCATGAAGAAGGCTTTATGGTTTATAATAAATTTCATCAAAAGGAATAAGCTGCTGTCTGTATGGCTGCTTATATTTATCTGTATACTGATCTGGGTACCGGGTGTAATCAAGTCATATATGGTACTGACAGGAGTGGCAGTGATCGGCTGGTCTGTCTTTATCGGAACCTGTAAAGGCGCTGACAGATGGAGCCGGAGACGAAGATAGTTAAAATTAAAATTAGAAATGTAAATGGAGATGTGCTTGTGGGCACATCTCTTTTTCTTTAGGCACCCGTGAAGGGTGCCTTTTTTATTGGGCAGGTGATAACGATAGCTGAAAGCATTGGGGCAACCATAGAACTGGACGGGGAAAAAGATTTTAAGGCGGGGGTGACCGCCTGTAATAAATCACTGACGGCATTAAAGACGGAGATGGGCCTTGTGAAGGCCCAGACAGAAGGACAGGCGAATTCGCTGGAAAGCCTGCAGAAAAAACATTCTGTACTTACAAAGATCCTGGAAGAACAGAACAACAAAGAAAAAGAAGTAAGAAAAGGGCTGGACAATGCGGAACAGGCTTACAAAAATGTTGGAAATGGTCTGGATGCCTTAAAACAGAAATTAACAGCTGCAACAGCAGAGCTTGACCAGATGAGGCAGAGCAGCAGTTCGGCACCTGTGGATATTGCAAAGCAGGAGAAGGCGGTAGAAGAACTTAACCGGGAAATAGAAAAGGGGGAGAAGAATTACCAGACCGCGGGGAACCGGGTGAAAGACTGGCAGGCGAAGCTGAACACAGCACAGGCACAGACTGTAAAAGCAACAAAGGCGCTGAATGAGAATGCTGCCTATATGGAAGAGGCAGAGAATGCCACGGATAAATGTGCCACAAGCATAGATAAGTTTGGAAAAGCCACCCAGGAAGCGACAGAAGTCTCAAGGAAATGGACAGAGGTATTAAGAGATAAAGCGATAAGCAGCGCGGCAGATATCTTAAAGGATTCATTGACAGGAGCAGTAAGCTCAACATTAGAGCTTCAGGATGCATCAAACCAACTGAAAGCCAGCACGGGAGCTGGAGCAGCGGAAATGCAGAAAATGAACAGCGTCTTAAAGGATGCCTATAACAACAATTATGGGGAATCTTATGATGATGTTGCTGATGTGATGGAGCGGATCAGGCAGACACTGGGGGATATGGATGCATCCAACCTGCAGGAAATAACGGAAAGCGCGATCGCTCTGCGGGATACATTTGACATGGATTATCAGGAACAGCTGCGCGCTGTAAAATCGCTGATGCAGAATTTTGGGATAGACTCAAAGCAGGCTTATAACCTGATTGTCCAGGGTGCACAGCAGGGCCTTAATAAAAATGATGACCTGTTGGACACTATAAACGAATATAGCTCCTATTACGCCGGCGCCGGAAGAAGTGCAGATGATTTCTTTAACAGTCTGAAAAATGGGGCAGAAGCAGGGACATTCTCAGTAGATAAGCTGGGAGATGCCTACAAAGAGTTTACGATCCGGGCAAAAGATACAGCAACTACTACAACGGAAGGCTATCAGCTCCTGGGCCTGAATGCGGACAAGATGCGTGCACAGTTTGCGGCAGGCGGGGAAAGCGCAAGGCAGGCGACCGAGATCATCGTAAAGTCATTATTCAGCCTGGATGATGATGTAAAGAGAAATCAGGCAGGAGTAGATCTTTTTGGTACCATGTGGGAAGACCTGGGAGAGAAAGGGATCCGTGCGCTTACCAGTGTTGAGGGAGGGATATCCTCTTCCTACAACGCAATGGACCGCCTGAAAAGTATTAAGTATGATTCTGTAACAAACTCCCTGGAAGAACTGGGAAGGAAATTTAAGTCTGAGATATCAGAGCCGATCGTGGAGAATGTACTGCCAAAGGTAGTCGATGGTATATCAACTGTGATTGATAATATAGACCTCCTTATACCGGCAGTGACAGGAGTAGGCACGGCTTTTGTGGCCTATAAGACCATAACGGCTACAGTGACCGCATTCTCAGCTGCCACAGAGGGAGCAACAACAGCACAAACGATATTTAATGCCGTATTAGGGGCAAACCCTGTGATCAAGATTGTAACTGCCGTGATAGCTGCAGGAGCGGCCATCATCACCTATGCAAATAATGCCGGGGAAGCATCGGCAGAAGTTGAAATGCTGGTGGAGGAAAATAAAAGAGTAGTAGCATCAGCAAACGAAGTCACAGAGTCTGTAGATAAGACGATCGCTTCTTACTCTGACAGTACGGCACAAATGGAAGCTCAAGGGCAGTATGCGGGTATCCTTGCTGAGAGGATATCAGGGTTAGCCGGGAAGACACAACTGAGCAGTTCAGAAATGGACGTTATGTATGGTTACATAGCCGAGCTAAACAGTATTGTGCCGGGCTTAAGCCTGGCTTATGACGAACAGGCCGGAAAGCTCAATATGACCACAGAAGAGATGTACAAGAACATCGAGGCCAGCCAGAAGCAGATTGCACAGCAGGCGGCGCAGGAATATGCCATACAGTTGATCAAGAAAAAAACAGAACTTGAAATAGAGTCGATAAAGTTACAGAACAGCGGTGCAGATATATCAGAACGTAGAAACACTCTTTTGGAAGAAGAGAATGACCTGATGCTGAAAGATGTAACAGGTATCACGGCATTGATATCAGGGAAAAAGGATGAACGTGAGGAGTATAAGCTGCTGACAGAACAGCAAGAAGATAATACGGATGCGGTAAAAGCAAACGAGGATGCTAAAAAGGAACTGGCAGCAGAGGAAGCGGCGGTCAAGAAATATCTGGAAGAGGCAGGGGTATCTTGGGATGAAGTGACCGGACAGGTCAATGCCAATACCACGGCAACGGATGCCAATACAGAGGCACAGGGGAAGAATAATACAACCCTCATGGAGAGTGCAAGCCAGATAGCAGAGACTTACACTTCCCTAAAGGAGAGCGTCACCGGAGCGCTGGAATCCCAGATGAACATGTTTGAGGAATTCAGCGCAGGCACTGAGATATCCACCTATGACCTCCTGCATAACATGCAGAGCCAGATCGACGGGGTAACAAACTGGGCAGATAACCTGAATGTATTATCACAAAGAGGCATCAATGAAGGACTATTACAGCATCTGGCAGAGATGGGACCGGAAGGGGCTAATTATGTAGCGGCTTTCGCGCGCATGTCAGATGATGAGCTGCAAAAGGCATCATCCATGTGGGAGGAATCCCTGGACATCAAAGACGGTGTACAAGAAAACATCAGCGGTATGATGGACGGGGTTACAACAGCTATTTCAGGCGGTAAGGATAAAGTTAAAGCTGCAATGCAGGAGGTAGGTGTAAATACCATTGCAGGATTGACTGAGAAACTTCAGGGCGGACAGGTAGAGGTAAAAGCAGCTGGCGATGATGTAGGACAAGCAGCTGTAGATGGGGCAAAGACCGGGGCAGGAACACATTCCCCTTCATGGAAGACAGAAGAAATAGGCCGGAACATGAATGAAGGTCTTGTGAACGGCCTTAAGCAGTCAAAAGGAAACGTATCCAATACTGTACAGCAGATCCTGAATGAGATCATAAGGAGTGCATCATCTGGACTCAGGGCATCGAATTTTGCAAGCAGCGGACGTAATGTAACTCTGGGTATGGCACAAGGTATTAATGCCGGGAGAAGCAATGTGACATCAGCTATGCAGATTCTGGCTACTCAGACACAGACCGCAGCAAGTACAGGTATGAATCCACTTAGGTATGCCGTATATGGTATGCAGGTACCTTCCGGCCTTGTGACAGGAATGAACAGAGGAAGGACAACGGTTGCCACAGCAGCAAAGAATTTAGGAATAACTGCCTACAATAATGTCAGGGTACCGAGCTTGTATAGCGATGGCCTAAACGTAGCGTATGGCCTTGCGAATGGTATAAGTGCAGGCAGATCTGCTGTGGTCAGTGCTGTGGCGAATATGTGTGCATCGGCAGTCAATCAGGCCAGATCGAGCCTGAAAATACATTCTCCTTCCGGGGTTTTTGCGGAAATAGGCGAGTATACTGCGGAAGGCTTTGGAGTAGGTTATGAAGATAAAATAGCAGATGTCAACGGCATGATAAAGAAGACAATGGATTACAGCCGCCTGAAGCCAGGGACAGGATCCGGAACGGCAGCAGGTGCCTCTATGGGGGCTGAAAGGATTATCATTGAGATGCCGATATATAACAACGGGATCTATGACAGGACTGAAATTGCAGAGATAGCAATGGAAGGACTGTCCAGAGCGCAGGGCAGGAAACTTGCCATAAAAGGAGGAATCCAAAATGTACGATATGCAGTATAATGAGCGGACAGGCCGGAGTATGGGAGTACGGATAACACAGCGCCCGAATATTCCCATACCCGAAGAAAAAATAGAAACGTACAGCGTGGAGGGCAGGGACGGCAGTTTAACTGTGAGGACCGGTAAATACAAAGATATAGAAATAGAAATCCTGATGGGATTTTACGAAAAAAGAAGCCTTTGGGCGGAACGCCTAAGGGAAGTAAAAAAGTGGCTGCATAGCCAGGGACAGGGCAGATTAAAGTTTGCGGATGACCCTGGCTATTATTATAAGGTTAAATATGTAAAAGCAAAGGAATGTGAGCGGCAGCTTGGAAAGTTTGGGACTTTCGCAGCTACATTTGTATGCGAGCCATACGTGTATCTTGATTCGGGAGACATAGATATACCAATAGGAACCTTGGTGAATGAGTATGCAGCAGCACATCCGGTCTATCATATATCTGGAGAGGGCCAATGTACGTTGACGGTCAATAAAAATACTATGGTATGCAATGTTGGTCAGATTCTGACCATTGATACTGATAGGATGGTAGCTTACCGGGAGGACGGTACCATTCATAATGCAGACGTGACGGGAGATTATGAGGGGTTGTGGCTGATCCAGGGAGAGAATACCGTAACAGCTACCAGCGGATTTAAAGTAACGGTACAGCCGATGTGGAGGCGCTTATGATACAGATATATAAAGCGGGTAATACAGATTACAGCCGGAACGGAGATTATGTCCTTCAGCCAATATTATGTGAGTTTACATGCAAAATCAATGCAGAGTGGGAGCTAGAGCTAGAGCATGTGATAACTGAGGATGTCATAAGGCTGCTAATGATAGATTCGGTAATCAAGGCACCGGCCGGGATAAGAGGGATTGAGCAGGAGCAGCTCTTCAGGGTTTACAACACCGCAAAAGATTTCTACACCATCCACGCTTATGCAAGACCGGTATTCCTGGATGCGGCACAGGATTGTTTTATACCTGATTCCAGGCCAACAGATAAAAATGGGCAGCAGGCACTGGATATCATGTGCAGCGGCAGCAGGTATAGTGGAAAGACAGATATAGGTACCGTAAGTACTGCTTACTACATCAACAAAAACCTGATAGAGGCTATAAGCGGTGATGATGACAACGCATTCCTGAAACGCTGGGGCGGTGAGATTTTATACAATAATTATCAGATCATAATTAACAACCACATTGGAGGGGATTATGGAGCCAGGGCAGCATTTGGCTATAATTTGACCGGAGTGGAAGAAAGGGCAGATAAAGAGGACGTCATAACAAGGATCGTGCCTGTTGCCTACAACGGGAGGATGTGCAGTAATCCTTATTATGTGGACTCGCCTAAAATTCACAATTATCCTTATATCCATCACCGTATTGTAAAATATGAACACATCAAGCTCAAAGAAGATATGCAGGGTGAACCTGATGAGGATGATCTTGTATTTAATACTTTGCCAGAGCTTCAGGCAAAACTGAGGGAATTGGCGGCAGAAGAGTTTAAAAAAGGGATAGACGTGCCGCAGGTAGCCTATAAGGTCACAATTGCGGATATAGCCCAGACAGAAGAGTATAAGGACATCAAAGACCTGGTGGAGATATCCCTGGGTGATACAGTGGCCTGCACCAATAAGAGACTGGGTATCACTACACAGACCAGGTGTGTAGGAATTAGATATGATTGCGTCTCAGAGAGGATTCTGGAATTGAAACTGGGTGATGCTGTATGGGATGTTTCTGACAGCCTGACAGAGATTTATAAGGCTGTCACCGGAACCATAGATACTGGGAACGGTACACTTATGGCGGACAAGGTTAAAGGAGTACTTAATCTCTTCAACGCACAATTAAAGTACCAAAAAAACGTGGCTCAGAAGCAGGATGTAAGAGCCATCTTATTTGAGGATACAGACACAGAAAGTGACAATTATGGTGCTTTGTGTATAGGGAGCCTGGGGCTGCAGATTGCGGACAAGAGGACGACAGACGGCCGAGAATGGGACTGGACAACAGCAATCACTGCAAAGGGGGCAGTAGCAGACATCATAGCCACGGGCTATATGCTGGCAGACCGGATCAGAGGCGGAACACTGACATTAGGAGGCGCCAATAATGTAAATGGCGTATTCAAGGTCCTTGATAAAAAAGGGAATATTGTCATGTCAGCAGATACAAACGGAGTGAATATTAAAATAGGATCCGTGGAAGAGGATGCAATCAGTGAAGCATATAAAGGCAAGCTGCAGTCTCAGTTTAAAGTTAATACTGATGCGATCAGCGCGGAGGTCACCAGGGCGAAAGGAAGTGAAGAAACTTTAAGGTCGTCACTTAAAGTAACTTCAGATGCAGTCACGGCAGAAGTCAGTAGAGCAAAAGGAGCCGAGGAAACTTTAAAATCCTCTATAAAAGTAACTTCGGATGCTGTAACTACTGAAGTTAATAGGGCGAAGGGCGCTGAAGAATCCCTAAAGTCTTCCATCAAAGTTACCGCAGATAATATAAATTCAGAAGTGGCAAAAAAAGTAAATGGTACGCAGATAATCTCGACCATTAACCAGTCTGCTGAAGCTGTATCCATAAAAGCAGATAAGATTAACCTCAACGGGGCGGTTACCGCCAACCAAAATTTTAAAATTTTGGAAGACGGCAGCATGGAAACAAAATACGCTAATATAAAAGGCGGTGAAATGAGTGTAGGAAGCAATTTTAAAGTTACAAATGGTGGGATAGTTTATGCGTTTGCACCTAAATTTGTTCTTGGAATGCAACTTGCAAAGAATATGTTTTCGTCAATTGAGGATGCAGATTATAAATACTATGCATGGTACTTAGGCGACAATTTATGGTTAGGCTCTCAAGATGGTGAAGATGTATGGATGCCCTCAATAAGGCCTCTTAAGATATCAGCGGCAGGTGATATATATTCATTTGGAAATATATCTTGTTTTGGTACAAAATCCAGGATTGCAGATACAAAAAATTTCAGTCAAAAGAAATTATATTGCTATGAGATGGCAAGCCCTATGTTTGGGGATTGCGGGACTGGATGTACAGATGAAAATGGAGATTGCTATATAAGTATAGACCCTGTTTTTGAGGAGACGATTGAGCAAGAGCCTATTGTGAAACTTACAAAATACGGGAAAGGAGAATTGTATGTTTCAGAAATTAACTCAGGTTATTTTGTTGTGAAAGGAGAACGTAATCTCAAGTTCGCCTGGGAGATTTTAGGAAAACAGAAAGGATTTGGTGGCCTTAGGTTAGAAAGCGATGTACCGGAAAAAGAAAGTATAGACAGGATAGAAAGCCTGTACGCAGGTGACAGGGAAAAAGAAATAGAGCCAATTTTGTGCTATAAGGAGGAATTAGAATATGATAAAGAGAGTGACGAGTTTTATGCATCATACTACAGGTGAGGGTGAGAGATTGACCTTTACATATTCAGAAATCAATGATGATGGGACATCGTCTAAAGACAATATAAAAGGATCTATCATTGTCTTAGATAAAACGATAAGTCAGAAGCTTGCAGATATAACAGATTTTATCAATGGTAAACTTCCAGAATAGGAGGCAAATGATGCAGATTATAAAAGATATCTATCTGGATTTTTATGATAATCATTTTGTAACCGTTAATGCAAAACAGAATGACACAGGGAGATACATAAGGGCTGAAATTATAAAAGATGGGACAGGATTCGAAATACCATCCGGTGCAGTGGTATCGATAGCAAGTGAAACTATCTGGAATAATTGTGAGGTTGAGGGAAATAAGATTCTGGCACCATTGTCAAAAGTGATGCTGGATACCGCAGGGGAGCGTATCTGTCAGCTTGAAATTGTAAAAGGTGAAGAAAAGCTGACAACAGTATCATTTCAACTAAAAATAGAAAAGTCAGTGAGAAATGACGGAGCAATAGAAGGGAATATGGAGTTAGGCGTTTTGGATCAGGCAATATCGGATGCAAAGCGGATCACGCAGGAAGCCGAAACAACGGAAGCAGCCAGAAAGACTGCGGAAAATGCCAGAATATCTGCAGAGAATACCAGAAAGAATCAGGAGACAGCCAGGGTCAATGCAGAGACATCCCGTGTATCTGCTGAAAATACACGCAAAAGCCAGGAGACAGCAAGAGGTACCGCAGAGTCAGCCAGAGTGAACGCGGAAAACACCAGAAAGAGTCAGGAAACAGGGAGGGTGAATGCGGAGACAGCCAGGGTCACAGAGTTTGCAACTCTAAAAGCAGACGCGCAGGAAGCTACAGCAAGGGCAGAAGCAGCAGCGGCAGGTGATATTTCGGGCAAGACGGTGACTTATACCGAAAGTACGGCGGCGACAGCTCCTGCATCCGGTAGTAAGCTGTCTTTGATATCCGGCTGGCTTGTCGGAAAAGTGAAAAATTTAGTAACCAGAATGGGCACAGCTGAGACATCCATTACTGCACTAAACAGCAATTTTGTTGGCTGTACATTTTACCCAAATCTATTTAAAAATTATACTACACTACCTGTTGAGCATACCGCTGTGGTTTGTCCCTGCACGGCATATGCTGTCCGGACGGGAAAATATCTGCATATCAATTATATGCTAACGGTGGAAGCAAATACAGCCGCGGGGAATGACGCAGCAAATACATATTTCGATTTTGGAATGAATTTAAATCCAATGAAGACATCTTTTTTCCCAAATGATGTGATTAAATCCTGTTCTAGAAATGAATGCATCTACTATAAAAAATCTACAGGTATCATAGACATCGAAAAGACATCATATGGAGCATATGCTGTATACAATAGTACTTATAATGTAATGAACTTTGGTAGATTTTATACCAATGATGGCAAAATGGGTGCATGGCCACTAAAGTCTTTTTATGTCGGGTTAATCATTAAAGGTACCATAGATATAATTTTGCAATAAACTATAGTTTCTTAGCCCCCTAATCGCTCTATCGAAGTAGCTACAACATATTTTTGTGTGATATTAGGCAAATACAGTTTAAGATTTCCATAGCTATCAATACGTAAAGACGGAAATGTAGGCAAAGTATTTCCAATCGAAAAGATAGTTGCAATTTTACTGTCGTACACACTGTATTCGGAGTAGGCATTTCCGCTTGTTCCCACTGTGCGGCAGCAAATTTTGTAGCTAAAAGATTGATTATTGACTTTTAGCTGTGTCCCCAGGTATTCGATTGGCACTTCGGTAACTGTTGGCGTACCATTATTAGCTAAAATCGTATAGCTTTTATATTCAATTCGTAAATTGCTGTCATTCCATCCTGAAAAGACTCCATTTATCTGAGAAATTGTTTTAATCGCCGTGCTACGAAAATCGCGTACAATGACCCGGCAGGAAGCGTACTCTGTGACTGGATATCTATATATCTCGATAATTACGTCATTATCATTGGGTACAATACCATCTATACCACTTATATTTTGTCCCCAAAATACAGTCAGCCCATCAGTCCGTGCTTGTGCTATAAGAGCCTCAACGCTTGTATTTGTTACGTGGTGGTATGTTATATTGCTGTTTAGTGCAGCAGTGAAAATACGGAAGAAAGGAAAAAGAATATGATGATAAGAGCACCGGACCCTCAGGGTCCTTTTTTAATACCCGAAGGAAGGAGACTTAAAATGAATGATGAAGAAATTGCTGTAAAGCTTGAGGGACACGAACATGAAATAGGGTCTCTCAAGCATCGGATGAGAGCACAGGAAGATCAGGCTAAAGCCATACAGTCCCTGGTTGTGTCAGTTGAAAAGCTGGCACTAAACATGGAAAACATGCTGGAAGAGCAACGGCAGCAAGGGGAACGGCTGAAGGTTTTAGAAGAGGAGCCTAAAAAACAGTGGAGTAGCATCAAAAAGACTATATTCACATCCATAATCTCCACTGTAGCAGGGGCATTGGCAGCAGCATTAATAATGGCCGTTGGGCCGTTTTTATAAGAAAGAGAGGAATCCTTTATGAAGAAAGAAAACATAAAGCAGTGGTTAAAAGCAGCAGGAGTCAGAGCAATCAAGACAGTAGCACAGACAGCAATTGCTACCATCGGTACTGCAGCAGTACTGGGGGATGTCAACTGGGCTATGGTAGGCAGCGCAGCCGTGCTGGCTGGGGTATTATCCTTACTTACCAGTGTGGCGGGGCTTCCTGAATTAACAGGGGAGGGAAAGTAAATGCAGATAAATAAATTAATTACGCCGTACAATCATTACAATGGCCGTGGAGGCCAGGGGATAAAGTACATTGTCATCCATTATGTAGGGGCCCTGGGAGGGGCGAAAGAAAACTGCCAGTATTATGCCAGCGGTGATGTAGGGGCCAGCGCACATTATTATGTGGGCTTTTCCGGGGAGATATGGCAGAGCGTTGAGGATGCTAACGGTGCATGGAGTGTAGGAGGTGGGCGTCAGAGCAGCGAGGGCGGTGCTTATTATGGGCAGTGTACTAATTATAATTCACTCAGCATAGAGATGTGCGTACATAAGAGAAACCACAACACAATGAACGCCACAGACAGAGACTGGTATTTTGAAGATGCCACAGTCAAGTCAGCTGTTGAGCTTACAAAGTACCTCATGAGTAAATATGGTATACCCGCAGATCGTGTAATCAGGCATTATGACGTCAATGGTAAGACATGCCCTAATCCATATGTTTACAATCACACAAAACATACATGGGCAGCTTTCAAGGCAGCACTTGCGGGGGCGAGTACTGAACCAGCTCCGCAGCCGTCAAAACCAGATGAGGCCGGGATCATCTACAGAGTACAGACAGGGGCTTTCAAAGACAAGAAACTTGCTGACAGCTTTGCAGCCACGCTCAAGAGTCAGGGGTTTGAAACCTGTATTAAACAGACTGAGAGTTTATATAAGGTTCAGATAGGGGCCTTTTCCATGAAAGCTAATGCTGACTCTATGCTGAAAAAATTACAGTCATATGGCTATGGGGGTTTTGTCACGGGAGGTGATACCGTGGAGGCAAAAGAAAAAACTGTAAAAGTGACGACAGACGTGCTCAATATAAGGACTGGCCCCGGAACGAGTTATACACTGTCGGGGCAGATTACTGACCGGGGTACATATACGATCGTAGAGACTTCAGGCAATTGGGGCAAGCTCAAGAGCGGCGCAGGCTGGATTTGCCTGGATTATACGAGAAATAGTTGACAAAAATAAGCGTGTGTGCTAGTATATAAATATGTCAAGGGAATGTCCTTGCGGATTGAAATAATAGTTTTATTTATAGCTTTGCCGTTGCAAAACGGTGTCTGCCCCGTCAGGGACAGCGGATTGAAATATTAATAATTTTATTTATGTTTTTTCCGTTATATAACGGGTGTCTGCCCTGTAAAGGGCAGTGGATTGAAATAATAAAGTTGTAAATAGCGACACACAAAAAAAGAGTAACTTTCGGGTTGCTCTTTTTTTGTGCAAATAAAGAAATTAAACTGCCCTTGTACAGGGCAGTTGGTTTACAGGGTATTTGTTAAATTGCATCTAATAATTTAGCATAAAAATCAGCGTTGATATCACTGTGAGCGCTGTGCATGAGTTTATGTCTGTCATATCCATAGGCAGATAATGCGATAACTGTTTGTGATATGATCTCTTCATCGGGGAGTAGATCTGCTTTAGCCGCGAAGGCCTTAACCTCATTATCAATTTGAAATAAAATAGTATCTAAGACAAGTTTTAATTTTGTCTTAGGCTGCATTGGTTCTTCTCCATTATTTTGAGATTCAACATCCTGCACCAGCATGTTAAAATCTAAATCCTCTGGAATGGATGTTGTTATGTACACAACCTCCGCATAATCATCAGGTATACTGAGAGGCTTTACAACAGCGTATTTATTTACGCCATCAACGCTATATACATACAAATTTAAATCAGGGCTACAAGCTGGCTCTGTATATGGGATATTGTTTTTTACAAGAGTCTTGTAAAATTCTGTTTCTATAATCTGACGTGTTACATCGATTCCGTAATGTTTAAAGGTCTTCATACTCTAATCTCCCTTGCACTTTGTCTTAATTATATGTTATAATATTTTTGCGGGGGAGCGGTGGCAAGTCCGCCCTCCCTTTGCTTTCTCTCAAAGCCTATTCTGCAGGCTTTTGTTTTTTTGGTTCGTTTGGAAACTCAATTCCTAGGATTTCCATTAAATTTCTGTAAGCTTCTATTTCTGTGCTGCCTCTCTGCGCTTCTTTGATTAAAAATCTTTGCATTTCTTCTTTGGTCATACTTTCCATTTGTTCCTCCTTTCTCCGCTTGCCCGGTCATTCGTTAAAGGATGTCTCCTTTAACTATCTTTATTATATTACCATTCGTACGAATAGTCAAGCTTTTTTAATGATTATTCTATCTCCCTCAAGTGAGATAATTACATCTTTGTCTTCGGGAGTAATATTAAGGGCTTTTATAAAGTCATTTGGAAGGGTTAACCTTGCCATGATAGAACTTTTACTTGCAGTTCCGCCAGGCTTATTAAAGAGTATCTTTCTTTTTATAGGCTCCACTTTATCACCTCCTTTTCTTTTGTATTATATATCATTCGTACAAATAAAACAATAGAATATGTATATTCGTACGAATTGCACAAAAATCATTCGTACGATTTAGGCAGAATGCATATTGAATTATTCGTACGAATAGTATATAATGTAATCAAGATAAAGAACGGAGGAAATAAAAAAATGAAAAAATATAACTTATCAAAAATCATGAAAGAAGCATGGAAAATTTATAGAGAGACACAGAAATGTGTAGCACAGTATAGATTAAGCTTCTCAGAATGTCTTAAGAGGGCATGGAAAGAAGCGAAAGAAATTGCAAGAATAATTGATGCATCAGTGATCGAGATGAAAGTAGCAAGACATGACAGCTTTACAGTTAACACTTTAACAGGTGTCATTTCCGGGAAAACATATACAGCAAAGGAATTTATTAAAAGTAACTTTAAAGCTATATGGGATGGAGCGACAAAATGCTGGATCACAGATCCGGAAGCGCTCAAAAAAGAAATTACAGAAAACGCAGCATATTATAAAAAATATGTTGTGGACAACGGTGAAATAGTAGATAATAAGCTTGTAAATTGTAATGATGGCTTTTATAGCCGAATTACTTACTCAAGCGGAAAAGTAGAATATGCATTCGTAGGATGATT
Source organism: Murimonas intestini (assembly GCA_003148945.1). Taxonomy (GTDB): domain Bacteria; phylum Bacillota; class Clostridia; order Lachnospirales; family Lachnospiraceae; genus Murimonas; species Murimonas intestini. The sequence goes on from QGGY01000015.1 coordinate 98,923, forward strand.
ATCACCCGTCCCGGAGGTTACGAGGGCAGAGAGGGGAAACTTCATGAACAAATATACAGATGGAAATAATACGGTGCACGCCGCAAATTATCAAGAGGCGGCAGAAAAGCTTTATGGACAGCAATATTATATTAACCCGATGTCTCCATCGAATAGTAACAACACGATCCCGACAACCTATGTGTATAAGCACCGAGGCTACGCAGAGGTTCTTGTTTTTGCAGTTGGGGATAAGCAGGGCACATATTGGGGTGTCCAGCAGGGGAAACCTGCAAAACACATTATAAAACGCATATAATTTGTATCGTAAATTTTTTTGTATATAAAAACCCCGGGTAGGGAGTACCTGGGGTTACAGGAGTGCCGGTAAGGAATCCGGCACGAGTTATGAAAACATCATTATAATAAGACATTTTACAGCGGATGTCAATTATTGTCGGTCGCAAGTTACGACATTAGTCGACATGTAAATCCGCAAGGTAAATAAAAAATGTCGTAGAAATATAGACACATTGATTCGGATGTATTCCGGTCGTCGGCATTGATAAACCCTTGATTATTCAAGGGTTTATTTTTTTTGTTTGTGAGGATTGCCCGTTATGACCAGAAAACACATTAAAAATTATTAAATATAACTGAAGAAACCTTAAAAATTTCAATGAAAGTAGAAAAATATTCTATGTTTTATCGGATAAACATCAGTTATACTGTCAATATCAACAAAGAACACGAAAAAAGAGTGTCAAAGTGAAGGGAGAAATTGTATATGAAGAAACAAATTGCTTTAGCGACTATGGCAGCAGTGCTCGGACTTTCAGTTACCGCATATGGTGCCGGTGATTCCCAAAAGGCAGACACAGCAGCAAAGGTTCCAGCAGATGTGACATTAACAAAATCAGCAGAGGTGGAAAACAAGGATAAACCTTTAGTATGGTTTAACCGCCAGCCATCCAACAGTTCTACAGGCGAGCTTGATATGACAGCTCTGAACTATAATAAAGATACATATTATGTAGGATTCGATGCAAACCAGGGCGCTGAGCTTCAGGGTACAATGGTTAAAGAGTATATCGAGAAAAACATTGACACCATCGACCGTAACGGTGACGGCGTAATCGGATATGTTCTGGCAATCGGAGATATCGGACATAATGACTCTATCGCCCGTACAAGAGGTGTACGTAAGGCACTTGGCACAGGCGTTGAGAAAGACGGAGACATCAACAGTGAACCAATCGGAACAAACTCAGACGGTTCAGCATCCGCAGTACAGGACGGATCAATTGAAGTCAACGGAAAGACATATGTAGTCAGGGAGCTTGCTTCTCAGGAAATGAAGAACTCCGCAGGTGCTACATGGGATGCAGCTACAGCAGGCAATACGATCGGCACATGGTCTTCATCTTTTGGCGATGAGATCGATGTTGTTGTATCTAATAATGACGGAATGGGCATGTCAATGTTCAATGCATGGTCAAATGACAATAAGGTTCCTACATTTGGATACGATGCAAACAGTGATGCAGTGGCAGCTATCGCAGAAGGCTACGGCGGAACGATCAGCCAGCATGCAGATGTACAGGCATACCTGACACTTCGTGTTCTTCGTAATGCTCTTGACGGAGTAGATATCGATACAGGTATCGGCACAGCTGACGAAGCCGGAAATGTTCTGTCTGACGATGTATATGTATACAGAGAAGAAGAGCGTTCCTACTATGCATTAAATGTTGCAGTTACAGCTGATAACTATCAGGATTTCACAGATTCCACAATGGTTTATGAGCCGGTATCAAAACAGCTTGATGAAAGCACACATGCTGTAAAGAAGGTTTGGCTTGATATCTATAATGCTGCAGATAACTTCCTGAGCTCAACATACCAGCCGCTGCTGCAGAAATATGATGATCTTCTTAATCTGGATGTTGATTATATAGGCGGAGATGGACAGACTGAGTCTAACATTACAAACCGTCTTGGAAATCCAAGCCAGTATGATGCATTTGCAATCAACATGGTTAAGACAGATAATGCCGCTTCTTACACATCTTTACTTAATCAGTAATATTTATCGAAACATGGAGGATGCTCCGGCGGATTGCAGAGCGGTTCAGATCTATGATGTTATCAGAGCTGACGGGCCGCTACAGCAAGAACGCCGGAGCGTTCTTGAATTTAGGGTCAATCAACTAAAAATACATATACAGGGGTAAAATAATGGAAGATAAGAAAGATGATATTGTCTTATCGATACGCGGCATGAGCAAGTCCTTTGGCAGAAACAGAGTTCTGGACCGTATCAGCTTGGATGTGAAGCGCGGAACTGTTATGGGGCTTATGGGAGAAAATGGCGCCGGTAAGTCAACAATGATGAAGTGTCTTTTCGGCACATACCAGAAAGATGAGGGCAATATCTTCCTTGAAGGCAAGGAAGTAAGTTTTTCGGGACCAAAAGATGCTCTTGAAAACGGTATTGCCATGGTTCATCAGGAACTGAACCAGTGCCTGGAAAGAAACGTGATTGATAATTTATTCCTTGGCCGCTATCCTGTCAATTCCATGGGTGTAGTCGATGAAGGCAGGATGAAAAAGGAAGCCTCTGATCTCTTCAGAAAACTGGGCATGACAGTAAATGTCACTCAGCCGATGCGGAATATGTCTGTATCACAGAGGCAGATGTGTGAAATAGCAAAAGCGATATCCTATAACTCAAGGGTGATCGTTCTTGACGAACCGACCTCCTCTCTGACAGTGCAGGAAGTCAGCAAGCTTTTTGAAATGATGAGAATGCTGAAGGAGCAGGGAATCTCCCTGATCTATATATCTCATAAGATGGATGAAATATTTGAGATCTGTGACGAGATCTCAGTGCTTCGTGACGGAAACCTGGTTATGACAAAGAAGACTGAGGATACTGATATGAATGAGCTGATCGCAGCCATGGTCGGCCGTTCACTTGATAATCGTTTCCCGCCGGTGGACAATACACCGAAGGATGTGATTTTTTCTGTTCAGAATCTCTCTACAAAGTTCGAACCCCATCTGCAGGATATTTCATTTGATGTGAGAGAAGGGGAGATATTCGGACTGTACGGGCTTGTGGGTGCAGGGCGTACAGAGCTTCTGGAAACGATTTTCGGCGTCCGTACAAGAGCAGCAGGACGTGTTTACTTTAATAAAAAACTTATGAACTTCAGCAGTGCAAAAGAAGCCATGGACCATGGGTTTGCCATGATTACTGAGGAACGAAAGGCCAACGGGCTTTTTTTGAAGGGCGATCTTATTTTCAATACCACGATTGCAAATCTGGAACAGTATAAGTCGGGATTTGCACTTTCCGATTCCAAGATGGTAAAAGCTACTTCAAAAGAGATAAAAATCATGCATACGAAGTGCATGGGACCTGAAGACATGATTTCAAGCCTCTCCGGCGGCAATCAGCAGAAAGTCATTTTTGGAAAGTGGCTGGAGCGCGGGCCGCAGGTATTTATGATGGATGAACCTACGAGAGGAATTGATGTTGGAGCGAAATATGAGATATATGAGTTGATTATCAATATGGCGAAGCAGGGAAAGACGGTTATTGTTGTTTCATCTGAAATGCCCGAGATCCTGGGTATTACGAACCGTATTGGTGTTATGTCAAATGGACGCCTTTCTGGAATTGTCAATACAAATGAGACAAATCAGGAGGAGCTTTTAAGGCTCAGTGCAAAATACCTATAATGAGGGAGATTGATGGATATGGCTAATGGAAATAGTAAGATTCTTACGGTTGAACAGGAGAAGAAGCTGCGTCAGCCAATCGAGGATTATGTAGGTAAAATTCAGAAACAGATCGATAGCCTCAGAGTGGACGGTACAGACAAGGTTATTTCTTTTCAGAATATTATTGACAGTATAAAAAGAGACCGTGCGCTTACAAAGGATGAAAAAGAAAAAGAGATCGCAAAATATAGAAGTGAACTGGAAAAGGCAAAATCAATTGAAGCGAAAAATAAAGATGAAGTTACAAAACTGATTGCTGATGCGGAATCCTATCTGAAGACACACTTTGACAGGGATTATTACCAGCTGGTTAAACAGAGCTGTGACCAGGAGAAAGCACAGGCAAAGGCCAGATACAGCAAAAAGACTGAAGAACTGAAAAGCGAACATCAGAAAATCGTCTCAAAACTCTCTGACCATCAGGAAGTGAAGGATGAGAATTATGTCTATAAGAACAGGCTGTTTGATGCAAAAATGCAGCTTGAGAAGGAGCTTCAGCAGATAAAAGACAGAAGGCATGCTGCTTATACATATAAATATCATCTGATAGATATGCTGCGTATGTCGAAATTCACCTTTATGGAGTCAAGAGAACAGAAATGGGAAAATTATAAATATACGTTCAACAGAAGGACCTTCCTTTTGAGGAACGGTCTGTATATTGCGATTGTCCTGATTTTTATTGTGCTGTGTATTATCACTCCTATCATTAAAAATACACCGCTGCTTACGTATAACAATGTCCTGAATATCCTTCAGCAGGCTTCTCCGAGAATGTTCCTTGCCCTGGGCGTTGCCGGACTGATCCTCCTTACCGGTACGGACCTCTCGATTGGCCGAATGATTGGTATGGGTATGACTACAGCGACTATTGTTATGCATCAGGGTATTAATACAGGTTCTGTCTTCGGGCATGTATTTGATTTTACAGGGATACCCATTGTTGGAAGAGTTATCCTGGCGCTGGTGATGTGTGTGCTTTTATGTACGTGCTTTACTGCAATAGCGGGATTTTTTACAGCCAAATTCAAGATGCATCCCTTTATTTCAACAATGGCAAACATGCTTGTGATCTTTGGTCTTGTAACATATGCAACAAAAGGTGTGTCCTTCGGCGCTATTGAGCTGTCCATCCCGGGCATGATCATTCCGAAAGTGAATGGATTCCCGACTATTATTCTTTGGGCACTGGCTGCAATCATTGTCATATGGTTTATCTGGAATAAAACAACCTTTGGTAAAAATCTGTATGCTGTGGGCGGAAATCCGGAAGCGGCAGCAGTTTCAGGAATTTCAGTATTCCGTGTAACAGTGGGGGCGTTTATTCTGGCAGGTATCCTTTATGGATTTGGCTCATGGCTGGAGTGTGCAAGAATGGTTGGTTCAGGATCAGCTGCTTACGGGCAGGGCTGGGAGATGGATGCGATCGCAGCCTGCGTAGTAGGAGGAGTATCATTTACAGGCGGTATTGGTAAGATTTCCGGAGTAGTTGTCGGTGTAATGATTTTTACCGCACTTACTTATTCTCTTACGATCCTTGGCATTGACACAAACCTTCAGTTTGTTTTTGAAGGTATCATCATTCTGGCAGCAGTCACACTTGACTGTCTGAAATATGTTCAGAAGAAGTAATATATATTGTAATTATTAAAATATTCAGTTGCTGCTAAAAGAGCCAGACTTAGTTTTGGCTCTTTTAGTATTACTATTCATACGTCAATGTCCCGCGTTTGCCCGGCTCAGCGTTTACATTTACATTCGCGTATGCATTTGTTATAATAACGTAAACTGTAACGAAAAATACACACATGGAGAAAAAGGCATGGATACATATACAGTTCTTTTAGTGGATGATGAAGAAGAAGTAATACAGGTCATAATGAGAAAGATCAATTGGGAGGGGCTGGGATTTTCTGTAATAGGATATGCCAATAATGGTGTCAAGGCTCTCGAGATGGTGGAGGAATTTCAGCCGGATGTTGTTATGACTGATATCAAAATGCCTTACATGGATGGTATGGAACTGGCGAATCATATTAAGGCGGAATATCCTACGACCAAGATATTGTTCTTTACAGGGTTTGATGAATTTGATTATGCGAAGGAGGCTATTCATCTGGAAGCGGAAGAATATATTCTGAAGCCGGTCAATTCTGTAGAGCTTATTAATGTGTTTACTCAGCTGAAGATAAAGCTGGACCAGGAAATAAGCGAAAAGCGGAGCGTGGAGACATTACAGAAATACTATATGGAGTCGCTGCCCCTTCTGCAGGCTAACTTTTATTCCTCTTTGATTGAAGGCAGGATCCATGAAGAGGAGATTCCAAAGTATCTCTCTGATTATCAAATATCTTTTTCGGGGCCGTTTTTCTGCTGTGTTGTCATTCATACATCGTCCAGCAGGGTGCCTGAGGGCGCGAATCCTCTGCTTTTGTCCACCTTTGTACAGAAACAGGCGGAAGAGCGGCTGGGAGAAAAGTGGGAGGCGAAAAGCTTAACATATCTGGGGAACACTGTTTTGATCACACAGCTGAAAAGTGAAAATGAGGTCCCGGAACTGACAGATGAATGCGACAGATTCTGCAGATATGCCCACAGGATCATGGGAGCTGTTGTTTCAGTAGGGATAGGACAGGTCTGCAGGAGTATTCTGGAATTGCCCCAGTCCTACAGCAGCGCAAGGGAAGCTGTATCTTACAGGGCCATCTACGGAGCTTTCAGGGCAATCAATATTAAAGAGATCGCTCCCCAGGAGATGAGTAAATCGGGCGAAGGAAATGATATGGAATTGGCGAATCTGTTTAAAATGATCCGTTTAAATCCTGCGGAAGATGTTGTGGAAGCAGTCGATAAATATCTGGACCATATATCTTTTCCGGATAAATCCCTGCAGCAGCATCATATTGATATTATGGAGCTGGTGGGGGCGTTATACAGGTTTGCAATGAATAATGATATTGTCATCAAAGATTTTACAGGAGATGTGAGGAAACTGTACAGCAGCCTTCTTGATAAGGAGCCTGATGCGCTGAAGAAATGGCTAATCGATATCAGTCTTTTTTTTCGTGAAAAATTGATCAGCGCCAGGAGCATGTCGACGAAATCCTTCGTATTCAGGGCAAAAGAATATGTGCATAATAATTATCAGGATGAGGAACTTTCACTTGACAGTATCTGTGAAGTTCTGGGCGTATCGAATTCTTATTTTTCCACCATTTTTAAGAAAGAAACAGGGAATTCGTTTATCGGGTATTTAACGGATTACCGTATGGATCAGGCATCCCGCCAGCTGATCGAGACAAATGAAAAAAGCTATATTATAGCAAAGAATGTGGGATACAATGATCCGAACTATTTCAGCTATGTGTTTAAGAGACGGTTTGGCGTTTCACCTTCAAAATACAGAACGGAGCATACAGAAGTTGAAAAATAAGTACTTCAGCCGGCTGAAGAGATTAAAGCCGAGAGGGATACAGTCTACCATTATGTTTGCATTTTCCGTGATATCTATCTCCATTATATTACTTCTGGGCAGCGTGCTGTATTTCAGGTTTTCTGCCATATCAAGACAGGAGATAATACAGAGTACGCAGAAGCTGATGGAACAGGCAGGAGAGAGTCTGGAAAATTATCTGGTCAGTATGCGGCAGATATCGGATGCTGTATATTACAATGTAATAAAAGAAAATGATCTGTCCAGCCAGGATCAGAATATCCAGAGAGGGATGAACCTGCTGTATGAAGCAAACCGGGATAATCTGCGCAGCATTGCCATTTATAATAATTACGGAAGCCTGATGGCGGCAGAACCGGTGGCGTCCCAGAAGGAGGATCCTAATGTCACAAGGCAGGACTGGTATAAGCAGGCCATGGATGAGATGGAGAATATGCATTTTTCCACGCCCCATATCCAGAATCTGTTTAATGATTCCACACAGCGCTATTACTGGGTGATTTCACTGAGCCGTGTTGTGGAGCTGACTGACAATGGCGATACGCATCTGGGCGTACTTCTCGTAGATATGGATTATACAAGCATCTCGCGGATGATGAAACAGATCAATGCCTTAAATAACGGACAGTATTATTATCTGTGTGACAGCAACGGGGAAATCATCTATCACAGGCAGCAGATACAGATCAGCAAAGGGATCTGCAATGAAAACAGCGGGATAGCAGCAAATTATAAGGATGGTATTTATGATGAGACCTTTGAAGGGGAACAGAGGAAGGTTATCGTGGATACGATCAGTTATACCGGCTGGAAGCTGGTTGGAGTGATCCCCTATTCTGCATTTACCCATGGAATGATCAATATCAGGTATTCTATTGTGGCGCTTGTGCTTCTGATGGTGTTGATGCTTGTCGTCATTAACCGTATAGTTTCAGTCAGGGTCTCCAGCCCTATTATGAAGCTGAATAATTCGGTTATGAAATATGAGGCCGGGGAAAAGCCGGAGATATATATCGGCGGGACGCTGGAAATCAGGCACCTTGCCCATTCTATACAAAGCTCCTATGAACAGATAGACACGCTTATGAGAAAAATCGTTCTGGAGCAGAATGAAAGAAGAAAAAGTGAGCTTGATGCCCTGCAAAGCCAGATCAATCCGCATTTTTTGTATAATACGCTGGAATCTATCACATGGATGGTTGAGGGGGAGAGAAATGATGAGGCTTCATTCATGATCTCACAGCTGGCGAAGCTATTCAGGATCAGCCTTTCAAAGGGGCGCACTATAATCAGCGTTAAGGATGAGCTGCAGCACGCACAGAGCTATATGAATATCCAGAAGATCAGGTATAAGAATACATTTTCAGTTGAGTATGATGTGGACCAGTGTGTGTACTCATACTGTACGGTGAAGCTGATCCTGCAGCCAATCCTGGAAAATGCCATAAATTATGGAGTCAGCAGCATGGATGACTGCGGAGAGATAAAGGTTACAGGAAGGCTGAAGGCTGATAATATTATCCTTTCAGTGACGGATAATGGAATAGGGATGTCTGAAGAAGAGGTGAGCCTTATACTGACAGACAGCAGCAGAGTCCAGAAACATGGGTCAGGAGTCGGCCTTATTAATGTGAATAACCGCATTCAGATACTTTTTGGGAAAGAGTACGGCTTAATTATTGAAAGTGAGCCGGATAAGGGTACCTCTGTCTCAATCTGTATTCCGGCAGTTCCGTATAATGAGGAAAACAGAAAGATTCTTGAGAAGGGACATATATTCAGCAAGGAAGAGATGATTGACAAGAAGCAGCTGTAATTGCGGTTGTGCTGGATAATTACGGGGGTTCAGGGTAAATAGAGATGAAGAAGAACAGAAAATTGTTTATTCTGCTGGAAGCATTTTTGGCGGTGCTGGTAATTGCTGCGGTTTTAATTATGCTCTGGGGGAAGAACGGGAAAGACCGTTATAAAGTTTCGGTGATTATTCAGAATTCTGATGACAATCAGTGGGCTGCGTTCAAATACGGGCTCAGAATGGCTGCAGAAGATAAGGGAATAGAAATGTTTGTCGTCAGTACAGGAGGTGCGCTGACTGTTGAGGAAGAGAAGAGTGCCATAGAGTGGGAAATCGACAATGGGGCTGACGCTGTCATCGTACAGCCGGTGCCGTCTCCTGATGCAGAGGAAATGCTGAAAAAAATAGAGAATAAGGTTCCTGTTATGCTGGTGGGATATACGGCATCCGGAAATAAGGACGCCTCAAGGCTGCCTGCCACAGGGCCGGATAATTATGCCATGGGAGCAGCTTTGGCGGAGGAACTGCTGAAAGATTACAATGGAAACATTAAGGGAAAGACCCTGGGTATCCTGACGGAGACAACTGATTCCCCGGCAGCAGTAAGCAGGGAGAAGGGATTTACAGATACCCTGAAAGATACAGGAGTTGAAATCAGCTGGTCTGTTTCCGGTGTCTTTGATGGAAACGAAGAGGACTCTCCCGGGAATCAGCCGAAGGTAGATTTTGTGATCGCCCTCGATGATAACAGCCTGACAACAGCCGGAAGTTACTCGGCGGCTAATAATCTGCATGGAGCCCTGGTGTATGGAATTGGAAATTCTACGGAGGCAGTCTACTATCTGGATATGGGATTTGCAGAATGCCTGGTGGTGCCTGATGAATTTAATGTGGGCTATCAAAGCCTGACAGAAATATGGGAAAAACTGGGGCATTATTTCAGCAGTCTGCAGGATATAACAGTTTCCCATACAGTTCTCCGCAGAGACACCCTGTTTTTAAAAGAAAACCAGGAGATACTTTTTACAATGAGTCAGTAACGAATTTGCTTTTGATAAGAAACCCGGAGGAATATTATGAAAATGAAAAAAATCCTGGCGGCAGGGGTTTTGTGCTGCATGGGCGTGAATCTCTTATGTGCCTGCGGAAAACAGCAGATGTCCGCGTCAGACAAGGTTCATGTGGGGGTGGCGTGCTATAACCAGAATGATACATTCATCAGCGAATTGATTACAAGCTTCAGAGAACAGCTAAACGGTTATGAAAGAGAAGACCTGGAGACGAGAGTGCTCATCAGGGACGCGGCCGGTTCACAGCGCACTCAGAATGATCAGGTGGAAGAACTGATCAATGCGGGCTGCAATGTCCTCTGCGTGAATCTTGTAGACAGGACAAATACTTCGGAGATCATCGACCTTGCAAGGGAAAATGATATTCCCATTATATTCTTTAACAGGGAGCCTGTCGCAGAGGACTTAAGACAGTGGGATAAATTTTATTATGTGGGGGCTTATACAAAACAGCCGGGTGTGATGCAGGGGGAGATGGCTGCAGACCTGATACGGGAGAACAGCCAGATAGACCGCAACAAGGACGGAAAGATACAATACGTGGTACTGGAAGGAGAACCAGGCCATCAGGACGCCATAGTACGTACAGAAAGTGCGGTTGATACTCTGAAAAATAATGGCATAGAACTTGAAAAACTGAGTTATGGGATTGCAAACTGGAACCGGGCTCAGGCGCAGAACAGGATGGAGCAGATGATCGGCCAGTATAAGAATAAAATTGAACTTGTCCTGGCAAATAACGATGATATGGCTCTGGGTGCAATTGATGCCTATAAGAAGCTGGGGTATACGGAGGCAAATTTCCCTGTTTTTTTCGGGATCGACGGCACAGACGTGGGACTGAAGGCTGTCATGGACTCGGAACTGGCCGGAACTGTCTATAATGACAAGGAAGGACAAGCGGGGGCTATGGCAAAGCTGGCGGTTGCCCTTGTTTCCGGTGAGGGAATGGAAGATATCGAGTTCGAAGATGATAAATATATTTACATGTCTTATTTTAAAATTACGAGTGATAATGTAAGCAGCTATGTTAATGAAGAAAAATAATTGTGTTTTTGACAAATTTTACCAATAGAAATATACATTTATGAGTGATAATATTAAGAAGGGTGTAGTAATACACTTTTTTCTCACTGGGGGCCGGATCCGCACATCCGGTCCCCTCTCTCTGTATATGGAGATAAAATCTAAAAAAGTAAAGAAAATGGGCATGGCCTCATATGCTGTACATAAGGATAAGGTTGTTTCAGGCATGAGGTGAAAGTGCATATGGGCAGATTTTGGGAGAGATTCCGGGGTAGGAACAGAAAGGCAGTGATTGCCGGTGCTGTGGCGGGATGTGTCTGTATACTTGCCGGCGGATATGCCGGAGTGGGGTATTATTACAGCGGGAGATTCTATATAGGGACTTTCATAAACGGAGTCAGCTGTTCAAACAAGACGGCTGAGGAGGCAGAGCGCGGACTTATGAATAATCTGCTGAATTATAAGCTTACCATAAGGGGCAGAGGCGGGATTGAGGGGCAGATAACAGGCAATCAGCTGGCGCTCTCGTACATAGATATGAGTCAGGCGGAGGAAGTGCTGTGGGATCAGAAGCCCTGGGCCTGGATATTTGCCATGATGGGGGACAGGAATTACCACATTGCATTTCCTGTGGACTATAATGAGGGGATTCTGGATTCCCTGCTGGAAGGGATGCCTTTTATGGACGGGAAGCTTGTTACACCTCCGGCTGATGCTGCTATAGAGGAAACTGATTCAGGTTTTGTGATACGGCCGGAGGAACAGGGAAACATGGTCAGATTTGAAAGGCTGAAGGAGGCTGCTGCAGCAGCCATCAGACATGGTGAGACGGTCCTGGACCTGGATAAGGAGGGACTGTATGAGGCGCCTTCGGTGCTTGGCAGCGATGAGCAGCTTCAGTCGGAAGTGCGCCAGCTCAATGAGCTTACAAGGGCCAGGATCACATATGATTTTACAGACAGGCAGAAGGTGGTGAACAGGGGGATCATCAGGCAGATGCTCTCTAAGGATCTGTACGGGAATTATTTTCTGGATAAAGATAAAGCGGCGGAATGGGTAAAACAGATGGCATATGATACAGATACCTTTGGGCTGCCAAGAGATTTTACCGCACATGACGGGAGCACCATCCGCCTGGAGGGCGGTGATTACGGCTGGTGCATAGACAGGGAGAAGACAACGGAGGAGCTTATATCTGCTGTCTCGGCGGGGATGAACGGAAGTCTTCAGCCCTCTTACGTGTATACTGCCATGGACCGTTCTGCTGATGATATCGGAGGGACTTATGTGGAGGTGTGCATTTCACAGCAGCGCATGTGGTTCTACAAGGACGGCGTGGAGCTGGTGGATACACCTGTAGTGACAGGTGACCCCAATAAAGGGAATGCCACTCCTGCCGGAGGCGTTTGGGCCATAGACGCCAAAATAAACGGACAGATACTAAGAGGACAGGATTATGCACAGCCTGTTGCATACTGGCTGCCCTTCAATGGAAATGTGGGTATCCATGACGCCAGCCATTTCAGGTCTTATTTCGGAGGGAATATCTATCTGACGAATGGGTCCCACGGCTGCATCAATACGCCCACAGATCAGGCGGAAATTATCTTCCGCAATGTAGACAAGGGTTACCCTGTGGTGGTATATGAATAATTGTCGGATTTTGTAAAGACCTTCTGTACAAAAACATTAAGATAAGGTATACTCTTTACGTAAAAAACGTAAAGGAGAGAGAAAAGTGAATCAACAAGAGAACAAAGGAGCAGAGTATGATTTTTATGGGAAGCTGCCCCTGAAAAAAGCTATCCCGCTGGGGCTGCAGCATGTGCTTGCCATGTTTGTGGGCAACCTGACACCGCTGCTTATTATTACGGGGGCCTGCGGAATGGGCGTGGGCAGTGAATTTGCAGATATGCAGGTAGCCCTTCTGCAGAATGCAATGTGGATAGCAGGTGTTGTCACATTAGTACAGCTGTTTGCCATAGGACCTGTCGGCGGTAAGGTGCCTATCATTATGGGAACCAGCTCAGGTTTTATCGGTGTGTTCAACAGCGTGGCCCAGGTTATGGGCGGAGGCGTGCTGGCATATGGCGCCATTATGTGCGCTTCTATGATCGGCGGTATCTTTGAAGGGGTTCTGGGATTCCTGCTCAAGCCTCTCAGAAAGTTTTTCCCTGCAGTCGTTACAGGAACAGTAGTGCTTTCAATCGGTCTTTCCCTGATCGCGGTAGGTGTCAATTCCTTTGGCGGAGGAAATACGGCGAAGGATTTCGGATCTGTGGAAAACCTTATACTGGGCGGGATTGTACTGCTGGTCATCGTTATACTGAAGCACGGAACTAAGGGGATGACAAGTGCATCCTCCATCCTGATCGGCATTATAGTGGGCTATGTGGCAGCGGCTGTCATGGGGCTGATACTGCCTACAACAGGAGTGGATGCACAGGGAGCTGAATACACAAAGGCATGGGTCCTTAACTGGGACAAGGTATCACAGGCCAGCTGGTTCTCGCTGCCGCAGATCCTTCCTGTGAAGCCTGTCTTTGATCTGAGGGCGGTCCTTCCTGTCCTGATCATGTTCATCGTGACAGCTGTAGAAACTGTGGGAGACATATCAGGCGTAATGGAAGGTGGAATGGGACGCGAAGCTACAGACAAGGAGCTCTCGGGCGGCGTTGTCTGTGACGGTATCGGGTCCAGCTTTGCAGCTGTGTTTGGCGTACTTCCTAATACTTCCTTCAGCCAGAATGTAGGTCTTGTAACCATGACAAAGATCGTGAACCGTTTTGCACTGGCTACAGGGGCTGTGTTCCTTATCTTATGCGGACTGTTTCCGAAGCTGGCAGCATTGATATCCATCATGCCCCAGAGTGTTCTTGGCGGGGCGGCTGTCATGATGTTCTCCTCTATCGTGGTCAGCGGTATCCAGCTGATAACTAAGAAACCTATGACAGCAAGGAGCATAACTATCGTATCTGTTGCCCTTGGCCTGGGATATGGTATCGGATCTAACGGGGGCGTCCTGGCACAGCTTCCTGACAGCATCCAGCTGATATTCGGCGGCTCCGGCATTGTTCCGGCAGCGCTCGTTGCTATTGTCCTGAACATTGTGCTGCCTAAAGACAAAGAAGAGGCATAAGAGAGAATGAAGAATTTAAAAAAAGCAATCAGTTTATTTATTGCAGCTGTGCTCCTGACAACAATGATGTCAGGGCAGGCAGCTGCCGCAGTAAAAATGCCGGAAGCACCAGAAAATGGCATAACTGTAACAGACCAGGCAGGAAGAGAAGTGACGCTTCAGGCTCCGGCCGGCCGCCTTGTTTCCTCATACTATATTTCTACAGCTATTCTGATAGCCCTTGGCTGTGAGGATGATCTGAAGGGAATAGAGATGAAGGCTGATACAAGAGAGCTTTATAAGCTGGCGGCTCCTCAGCTGCTGGACCTTCCGGCTGTGGGGTCAGGCAAGGGGATCAACGTGGAAGAGACAGCGGCCCTTGACCCGGATCTTGTCATACTGCCGTCCAGGCTGCAGGAGAGCGCTGCAGTGTTTGAAGAGCTGGATATTCCCGTCCTTATTGTAGATCCTGAGACACAGGAGGATTTTGAGGCTTGTGTGGCTCTGCTGGCAGAAGTGACGGGCAATAAGGAGAGAGGGAACCAGCTGCTGGCATATTATCACGACAAGATGGAAGAGGCCGGGAAACTGACAGAAGGCCTTGAGAGGCCGTCAGTATATCTGGCATCCGGTTCGGGATATCTGAGAACATGTACATCTAAGATGTATCAGAATGACATGATAGAGGCGGCCGGAGGCAGGAATGTATCAGCGGAGCTTCAGGATGGATATTGGAAAGAGGTATCACCTGAACAGGTGCTCGCCTGGAATCCGGAATATATCTTTGCTGTCAATTATGCCGAATATTCACTTGAAGACATTGAGAAAGACACGGCTCTGGCTGAAGTGCAGGCTATAAAGGACGGAAAAGTCTTTACCTTCCCGTCTGAGATCGAAGCCTGGGATTACCCCACACCTTCGTCAGTGCTGGGAGTTTTGTGGCTGACATACCAGCTCCATCCTGATGTTTACTCAAAGGATGAATTTATCAGGGAAGCACAGGATTTTTACAAAACATATTTTGATATAACAGTGACAGAAGAGCAGTTGGGGCTGTAAATGTAAATTTGGAGGAACATGATGAAACACAGAGGGTTCTGGGTCATGGCGGGGATTCTTGTATTGAGCGTGCTCATAACAAGCTGCATAGGCCGTTTTCCGCTTACTTTAAAGGAAATATGGGAGATATGCACAGGTACTATGCAGGAAGCTGTTAAAGAGGATGTCTTCCTGAAGATCCGCCTGTCCAGAGCCTTTTTTGTGGGAATGACAGGGGCGGGGCTGGCGGTTTCAGGACTTGTGTACCAGGAACTGCTGCAGAACCCGCTGGTTTCCCCAGATGTGCTGGGGGTGAGCGGAGGAGCCTGTGCAGGCGCCGTCGGAGCTATTCTGATGGGCGGGAGTGCACTTGCGGTACAGGCTTCTGCGCTGGCTTTCGGATTGCTGGCAGTTTTTTTGACGATCGCACTCTCGGGTCTTATCGGGGGCCAGCGGACGGTCAATATGATTTTGGCAGGTATTGTGGTAAAAGCAGTCGCAGATGCCATAATCATGGGATTTAAATACTTTGCGGACCCGTCAAGGCAGCTGCCGTCTATTGATTACTGGATGATGGGAAGCTTCCACACTGTCAGATGGACTGAAGTGAGGATGGTGCTGCCAGTGGTGATTGCGGCGTTTCTTGTACTCTGGCTCATGAGGTGGAAGCTCCAGGTGATGTCCCTTGGCGAGGAAGAGGCAAGGAGCCTGGGGATCCCGGCGGGCAGGGTGAAGTTCATCTGTATACTGGCAGCTACAGTCCTGGTGGCATCCAGCGTGTCTGTGACGGGCGTGGTGGCCTGGACAGGGCTGATCGTGCCCCATATGGTACGGTTTTTTACAGGTGATAATCTTATGAAGAATTTTGGGATATGCGGATGCGCAGGCGCCGTCTTCATGATCTGGGCTGATACACTGGCAAGATCTCTGACAGCAGCGGAGATCCCGGTCAGCATCATTACATCTGCAGCAGGTGCAGTATTCCTGCTGGCTGTTCTGATCCGGCGCAGGAAGAGAGGGGAGGCGGACACATGAGCGGGGGGACAGTAAAGCTGTCTGCAGAAAAGCTGAATGTGTGGATCGGCAGAAAAAAGATATTAAATGACATCTCCTTCGAATGCCGCCTGGGGCTTGTGGGTCTTCTTGGAAGAAATGGCTCAGGAAAAACGACCCTCATAAAGGCTATGCTGAACCTGGGCTGCCGTCATGAGGGGGAGGTGTCTGTGGAAATGCAAAAAGAGGGCGGTGAGGCTGTGCGTGTCAGGCTTTCAGGCCTCTCCGGGCGGGAGCGCGCGCGTTATATGGCATATGTGCCTCAGGAACTTCATTCATGGGCACACTGCACCGTGCTGGATTTTGTTGTGATGGGGCGCAGTCCATATCTGGGGTGGCTGCAGAACCCGGGGAAACGTGACTACAATGAGGCAGGAGAAGTGCTGGAAGCGCTTGGGATCTCCTTTCTGGAACAAAGGTATATGGACCAGATCAGCGGAGGCGAGAGAAAGATGGCTTATCTGGCCCGGGCGCGGGTACAGAAGGCAGCCTGGATGCTGCTGGATGAGCCGGCGGCAGGACTTGACTTTGGACGGCAGCATCAGTTTTTTGAGGATCTCACAAAATGTCTCAGGGAGAGCCGCACGGGGGCTATAGTAAGCATCCATGATCCTGTGCTGGCATATACCTACTGTGACCAGTTTCTGATACTGAAGGACGGCAGGATGGAAACCATGCTGTCCAGGGAAGATGAGGATTTTGAAGACATGTATCTTTTGCAGCTGGAACGGCTCTACGGGAGAAGAGCTGTATTTGCTGATACATCTGAGGGAAGAACAATGATATGGAGGAGGACGTAAAAATATGCTTAAGATAAAAGAATATGTAAAAGCAGAGAGCCTTGAGGAGGCCTACCAGCTGAATCAGAAGAAAAAGAGCTGTATCCTGGGAGGCATGCTCTGGCTGAAGATGGGCTCACGGACGATTCAGACTGCCATCGACCTGTCGGGGCTGGGCCTGGATAAGATAGAGGAGACAGAAGAGGCTTTTTCTATTGGATGTATGACAACTCTGCGCCAGCTGGAGAAGCATGAAGGGCTGGAAAAATTAACGCAGGGAGCCATCAGGCAGAGTGTGGAAAGTATCGTCGGCGTACAGTTCAGAAATCTGGCGACAGTGGGAGGCAGTATATTTGGCAGATTCGGTTTTTCAGACGTGCTGACCTGCTTTCTGGCCCTGGATACATATGTGGAGCTGTATCACGGAGGCATAATTCCGCTGGAGGAATTTGCTGCAGCCAAAAAAGACAGGGATATCCTGGTGAGGCTGATCGTGAAAAAGACACCTGTGCACTGTGTATATATGTCTCACAGGAATACCAGGACAGATTTTCCTGTACTTACTTGTGCAGTGTCAGAAGATGGCAGGGGAGTGCGCGCTGTGGTGGGAGCGCGTCCGGGCCGCGCTGTCTGTATACGGCTGGAGGAGGACAGCCTGGAGGGTGGTCTGGACGGAAGTCTGGATGCGGCAGCCGAAGGACTTGCGGCACAGGTCACTACAGGCAGCAATATGCGGGCTGGCGCCTCATACAGGAGTGTTCTGGCAAAGGTGCTGATCAGGAGAGGACTTTGCCGTCTGCTGGAAGAGAGGGGGATATCATAAGATGAAGATTACAGTGATGTTAAATGGGAAAAAAATAGAGGAAGAAATAAGCCCTGATATGCTGCTGATAGACTTTGTGCGGGGGCATGGCTGCTTCAGCGTAAAGAGAGGCTGCGAAACTTCCAACTGCGGCCTTTGTACAGTATTTATGGACGATATGCCGGTACTTTCATGTTCAGTTCTTGCAGCCAGGGCATCCGGCCGCCGGGTGGAAACTCTGGAAGGGCTGCAGGAGGAGGCGGAGGAATTTGGCTCTTTTATAGCAGATCAGGGGGCAGAGCAGTGCGGTTTCTGCAATCCGGGGATGATCATGAATGCCATAGCTCTGTTCAGGGAGAATCCGGACCCTTCAGATGAAGAGATCAAAGAATATCTGGCGGGAAATCTGTGCCGCTGTTCAGGGTATGAGGGACAGCTGCGGGGGATCAGGGAATTTCTGGAATACAGAAGATCAAAAAGGACAGGAGGCGCCATATGAGAATAGTAGGACAGCCAGTACAGAAGAAAGACGCTATGTCTCTTGTTACAGGGAAACCAGTCTTTACAGAAGACCTGCAGACTGGGGACTGCCTTGTAGTGAAAGTGCTCAGAAGCCCTCATGCAAACGCGTGGGTCCGGTCAGTCAGGACTGATGCGGCAAAAAAGGTGTCGGGGATCGAGGCCATCTACACATGGGAGGATGTGCCGGACAAAAGGTTTACGATGGCAGGGCAGACATATCCTGAACCCAGCCCATATGACAGGCTCATCCTTGACAGGCATGTGCGCTATGTGGGGGATCCGGTGGCGATCGTGGCAGGCGGGAATGAGGCGTGCGTGGACAGGGCGCTGCGTATCTTAAAAGTGGAATATGAGGTATTGCCAGCGGTTCTGGATTTCAGGAGCGCCAAGGATAATGAGGTACTTGTGCACCCGGAGGAAAACTGGAGAGCTCTCTGTCCGGTGGGCGCTGACAATAAGCGCAACCTCTGTGCCTGCGGGGAATCCCATGAGGGCGATGTAGATGAGGTATTAAAGGAATGCGATGTTGTGGTGGAAGGCACATACCATACGAGGGCAAACCAGCAGGCAATGATGGAGACCTTCAGGACGGTCTGCTATATGGATACATATGGCAGGCTGAATGTACTGAGCTCCACCCAGATCGTATTTCATGTCAGAAGGATCCTTTCTAACGCCCTTGATATACCGAAATCAAAGATACGTGTATTTAAGCCGAGGATCGGAGGAGGGTTTGGCGCTAAGCAGACTGTGGTGGCAGAAATTTTTCCGGCTTTTGTGACATGGATGACGGGAAAGCCGTCTAAAATGATATTTACCAGGGAAGAATCGCAGACGGCCTCTACCCCCCGCCATGAGATGCAGGTATCTGTGAGGGTGGGAGCTATGAAAAACGGGAGAATTCGGGCGATAGATGTCCATACCCTGTCCAACACAGGGGCATATGGAGAGCATGGACCTACAACAGTAGGGCTCTCGGGACATAAATCCATACCTCTCTATGGATCTTTAGATGCACACAGGTTTTCTTATGAAGTAGTCTACACGAATGTGATGTCTGCGGGAGCATACAGGGGTTATGGAGCGACACAGGGAATCTTTGCCGTGGAATCGGCAGTTAATGAGCTGGCGGGGAAGCTGCATATGGATCCTGTGGCCCTCAGGGATCTGAATATGGTGCGTGAAGGTCAGATCATGCCGGCATACTATGGAGAACAGTCAAACAGCTGTGCCCTGAACCGCTGCCTGGCTAAGGCTGCGGATATGATCGGGTGGAAGGAAAAGTATCCGTGCAGAGATATGGGCAATAACAAGGTGCGCAGCGTGGGAGTGGCCATGGGAATGCAGGGGTCAGGGATCTCAGGGGTGGACGTGGGTTCAGCAGCCATTAAGCTGAACGAGGACGGAAGCTATACGCTGTCTATCGCTGCTGCAGATATGGGGACAGGCTGCGACACTATCCTGGCCCAGATGGCCGCGGAATGCATGGAATGCTCTGTGGATGAGATTACTGTTACCGGGGCGGACACAGATACTTCCCCTTATGATTCAGGCTCCTATGCCTCCAGCACCACGTATATTACAGGGCGCGCTGTTGAGAAAGCGTGCCGGAAACTGCAGCAGAGGATATTAGAAGAGGGCGCACGCATGCTGGAGTGCAGTACAGAGGAGCTGGAGTTTGGCGGCGGCAGGGTGAAGCATCTTGGCGACGGCAGGGAGGTGACTCTGGAGCAGGTGGCGTTCAGTTCTATGTGCGGTAGCAGCACTGCGCTTCAGGCTGTGGAGAGCAACAGCTCGCCCGTATCCCCGCCTCCGTTTATGGCGGGAATGGTGGAAATAGAGCTGGACAAAGAGACGGGACATGTGGAGATCCTGGATTATGCAGCCGTGGTGGACTGCGGTACTGTGGTAAATCCCAACCTTGCCAGAGTGCAGGTGGAAGGCGGGCTTGTGCAGGGGATAGGAATGGCTCTGTACGAAAATATACAGTATACGGAAAAAGGACAGCTTCTCAATAACTCATTTATGCAGTACAAAGTACCGACCCGTCTTGATATGGGAAAACTCCGGGTGGAATTCGAGAGCAGCTATGAGCCTACAGGACCGTTCGGGGCGAAATCTATAGGTGAGATCGTCATCAATACCCCCTCTCCGGCGCTGGCTCATGCTATTGCAAATGCCACGGGGATCTGGTTTAAGGAACTGCCCATCACCAGTGAAAAGATAGCCATGGGGCTGCTTGAAAAGGAAAGAAAATGAAAGTGACACTGATATACCTGGCGGCTGGAAACAGCCGCCGCTTCGGTTTAAACAAATTATTATATCCTATAGAGGGCAGGGCCATGTACCGCCATCTGCTGGAGCGCCTGGCAAGTATATGCGAAAGACATGAAGGCTGGGAAGTGCTGGCAGTCACTCAGTATGAGGAGATATACAGTGAGATCATGTCGTCGATGGAGGGAAGGCCGGTCCGTGTCATTATGTCTCCTGACAGCATCAGAGGGATTTCCATGTCGGTTAAGGCGGGAGTCAGGGCTTCGGGGGATTCTGACGCATGGGCCTTTTTTGTGGCGGACCAGCCTTTTATGAAAGAAACTACAGCGGAAGGCTTTCTGGAAACAATGGAGAGGGAAGGATGCGAACTGGGCTGTATGGCCAGCGGCGGACACCTGGGAAATCCAGCCTGGTTCCTGGCAGATTATGCCCCTGAGCTCCTGGATCTTGCAGGAGACAGGGGAGGAAAGCAGATTATCAGAAAATATTTAGAGAGAGTCCGCCTGTATGAAGCAGGCGGGGAAAAAGAGCTGCTGGATATTGACACTATGTCAGGTTTACTTTGACAGGTCACGCACAGAGCTCCGTTCTATAAAATGTGTCTTAATGATCTTGGTTCTGGGAAAATCAGAGTAATCCCCCTGTATCCGCTTCAGAAGCAGCCGGGAGGCCTCGGTTCCCATCTGTGCCAGGTCCTGGACCACCACAGAGATAGGAGGGTCAAATGCAGAAAAAATCTCATCATCATCAAAGCTTATAAGCGACAGGTCTTCGGGGATGCGAATAGACAAGTTGTCCAGCTGCTGTATGGCAGAGACCGTCATAAAATAACCAAGCAGAAATACAGCTGTGGGAGGATTTTGCTGAGACATGAGTTTTTTGAATAATTTTCCAGAAGTTTCGGCAGTAAAGTCTCCGCACATGACTATCTGATCCTGCTCCGGGATGGAAAATTCCCTGCATGCGCTGCGAAAGCCGCGGATACGTTCGCTTGTAGTATAACTGTCAATATCGCCGCCGATGACACCTACACGGCGGTGTCCCCTTTCCAGGAGATACTTCGTTGTGCAGTAGGCGCTGTAGCAGTTGTCAGAGGTCACGGAATCACCCGCAGGCTCGGTCATGACCTGGTCCAGATAGATATACGGGATATTATTGGACTTCAGCAGAGTGAACAGGTTGGAACGCTGCAGGTCCAGAGAAACGATTATGACGCCTTCTACCTGGGCGCTTACAAGGTGACGGTAAACTTCAGACTGGTCCTGGCTGGAAGGATCATATGTGCTGATGATAGTTGAATAATTATGCCTCTGCATATACTCTTCCACATAGCTGCAGATAGACCCCCAGAAATAATCACTGATCACAGGCAGCAGGATACAGATGGTGTTGGTTCTGTGGCTTCTGAGCATTTGTGCCTGTTTGTTGGGGATATATCCCAGACGTTCTATGCTTTCTTCTATTAATTTCTGGTTTTCAGGTAGTATTTTCTTACCGTTCAGATATTTTGATATTGTCGCCAGGGACAGATTCGTATCCCTGGCGATATCTTTTATTGTAGATCCCATAGTTTTCCCTCCCAGGTTCTTATAAATAAAGGGTAACTGTGAAGGTACTGAACAGTTACACTATTTTAAATTATACTAGTTGCCTATATGTTAGTCAAGTACTGCCCGTAACTGAACATACTATATGAAAAAACGAAACGTTTAGTTTAATTTAAAAAGGTTAACAATTAAAAATCACCTAAAACAGCACGATAAAATTGGATAAAATATACAAAATTTACATAATGTATTGACAAAAAAACAATATGGTACTATTATCTAGTTATAAAAACAAGAAACGTTTTACTTAGCGCTGAGTTTACGGAGAAAGTTTTTCAGTACATGATAAAAATGCAGTAAACGAAAGGAGAAACAAAATGAAGAGAAAAGTTTTAGCAGTAGTTATGGCAATGTCGATGGCAGTTGGTGTATGGCCTGCAGCAGCTATGCAGACAGAAGCATCCGGCGGGGATGATATCACGATTACAGTTTCTTCACGTTACTCGAATGACAATCCGGATGAGAATTATTTCCGTCAGAAGGTAGAAGAATTTAACGCTATGGATAACGGCATCACAGTTGTCATGGATAATATCTCTACGGAATCTGATTATCTGGACAAGCTGAGGACTTCATTTGCAAACGGCGATACTCCGGATGTATTCCAGGAATATGGCGGAAGCCGCTGCCTGGACTATCTGGAAGCAGATGCTCTTGTGGACTTAAAGCCTTATCTGGATGAAAATGACGGAGAATGGTACAACACATTCTATGATTCACTTTGGAACCAGACCATATATGAAGGATATGAAGGTATCTACGCTGTTCCGTTTAAGACATACATGGTAGTAATGTATTATAACAAGGATCTTTTTGAAAAAGCAGGAATTGAGGTGCCAAAGACAGTTGATGAGATGCTTGCTGCCTGCGAAACATTTAAATCAATGGATATCCTTCCGTTCCAGGTAGGCGAAAAAGATAACTACCGTTTTGGACATTTCAATAACAATCTGGTTATTAAAACACTCGGCGTTGACGCAGTTGACAAGCTGGCAAGCAGAGAACTCGCTTATGACAGCGATGAGATGATCTCAACTTATAAGACAATGGCAGAAATGGTGGAAAAAGGATATTTTGGAGACAACATACTGGATACAGACTCCACCACAGAGAATACGATCTTTAAAGAAGGCAACGTAGCTATGCATTACGATGGAACATGGTTTATCGCAAACGAACTTTTCGGAACAGACTTCTACGATCACGTAGGCGTTGCAGCATTCCCTTATGGCGATGAATCCTGCAAGAACTATGCTCAGGGCGGATCTTCTGATATGTTCTTTGTATCCAAGCTGAACAAATCTCAGGAGCAGATCGATGCATCCATCGAATTCCTGAAGTTTATCACATCTCCTGAATATTATCAGGGACTTGATGAAGTAGCTCAGACTATCGTACCTGTAAAATTTGAAAAAACAGACAAATCTCCGGTTAATCCGCTTCTGGATGAAGTTAACAAGATCCAGTCAGAAGTTGTAGATATGAGAACAGATATCCAGAACTATGATCCTGAATCTCATATGCTGGATACAGTACGTTCAGCGCTGCAGGGGCTGGCAATGGGAAATAGCCCGGAACAGTGTGCTGAGGAAATAATGCAGCGTATACAGGAGTACGGCGGCCAGTAGAAACAGATGACAGTGGGTTAATGTTCAAAAAAGCGGCAAAGGGGTTCCCTGGGAAAGGGAACCCTTAAGTATAGGGAGGTGTAACGCTTGAAGAAAAGACGGTCTTCTAAGACAACGATAATACTGTATCTTGCACCCGCGGTTATCCTTTTCGTAATGTTTATCCTGTATCCTGTAATCAATACCATATATCTTTCATTCAACAGCTGGAAGGGGATTTATGGTTCTCCTGTAAATTTTGTAGGACTTACAAATTATAAGCAGGTACTTCAGAATAATGCGTTCTGGAAATCTCTTTTAAATTCATTCTTCTTTATGGTCGGAGGCTTCTGTGTTCTGATGCCTCTCTCGTTTGGACTGGCGCTTATCATCACATCAAAGCTGCGCGGTACAAAGTTCATGAAAACGGCATTTTTTATGCCTGTCATGCTGTCAACTACAGCAGTGGCGCTTATGTGGGTCTACATATTGAATCCATCCTACGGAGCTTTAAATGAACTTCTCCGTGCCCTTCATCTGGATGGACTTGCAAAAGACTGGCTGTCTACTCCGGGACTGAACATTTGGAGTGTGGTACTTGTCAATGAATGGATGTACGCCGGATATAATATGCTTATATTTGCCGCAGGTCTTGTCTCCATCCCCGGAGATATCTATGAGGCGGCAGAGATTGACGGATGTACGGGCTTTAAGAGGCTGCGGTACATTTCCATACCGCTTTCCAAGGAATCCTTTAAGATATTCTCTATCCTCTGTGTCACAGGCTGTCTGAAGGCATTCGACCTGGTATGGGCTATGACAAAGGGAGGTCCCAATCATACTTCGGAGGTTCCAGCTTCATTACTTTATAATGAGGCATTCACTTATAAGTTCTTCGGAAAGTCCAGCGCGATCGGCGTGCTTCTGCTGATCCTGGGTGTCACATTGAGTATCCTGGTCAACAGGCTGTTAAGACGGGAGGAGGAATGACGTATGAAAAGAAAAATCGGAAAGGCATTTATCTATTTGTTTGCCATCTTCTGGACTGTCATGACGATATTCCCGCTGTTTATTACATTTTTCAATTCAGTGAAGGATAATAAGGGAATAACGCTGGGCATGTTTACATGGCCCGAAGAATTTATGTGGTCCAACTATACCCAGGCATTTGAGGCCGCCCATATCCTGCAGGCGGTGGGGAATTCCATGTTTTTTGCTATCACATCAACACTTCTTACAATTGTTATCGGTATGCTGGCGGCTTATATCTTATCCAGAAAAGTCTTTAAGGGACGAGGGATCGTATACACCATGTTCCTGATCGGCGTTATGGTACCGATCCACTGTACGATCATCCCCATATCTTCCATGGCTACTCAGGTGCATGGGAAGAACCAGAGCTGGTTCCTGATTCTTGTATACACAGCGTTTGCGCTCTCACAGGCTATTTTCCTGTTTACGGGCTATTTAAACGGAGTCAGCAGAGAACTTGATGAGGCGGCAGTGATAGACGGCTGCAGAGACCGGCAGATATTATTCAGGGTTTTGATGCCGGTATGTATGCCTATTATTTCTACGGAAGCTATTCTGGCTTTTATCGCAGGATACGGAGAACTTATCTTCGGTATGATCCTGATGTCAGACCAGAATAAATATACTGTGGCCAGAGCCATGCTGACATTTACCGGAGGATACAAGGTATCCCTCGGGCCTATATTTGCATGTATTATAGTAGCTGTAGTGCCTATGATCATTATTTATATACTCTTCCATGAGAAGGTTCAGGAAGGTATGCTGACAGGGGCAATTAAAGGTTAAAGGGAGGACAAAAATGACAAAGATCGACAGAGTACCGGACACAAAACAGCAGTGGTTTAAGGATGCCAAATACGGACTTTTCATACATTGGGGGCTGTACTCAATACTCGCGGGAGAGTATAAGGGAAAGAAGACTGACCATATCTCAGAGTGGATCATGAATTCGCTGGGTATCCCTGCAGAAGAGTATGAAAAGCTGGCAAAGGAATTTGATCCCACAGAATTCAATGCTGACGAACTTGTCCGCAGGGCAAAGGAAGACTGGGGCATGAAGTATATTGTATTTACTTCCAAGCATCATGAGGGGTTTGCAATGTATCATTCTAAGGTGAGCCCCTACAATGTGGTGGATGCCACACCATGCGGCAGGGATATCCTGCGTGAGCTGGCGGATGCGTGCAGAAAGTATGATATGAAGCTGGGATTATATTATTCACAGTCTCAGGACTGGCATGACCCCAACGGCTATGTATCACATGCCAATGGCGGTGAGGACCAGTTAAAGGATGATAATGACAAAAAGGATTTCCAGTATTACCTGGATCACAAGGTTAAACCTCAGCTGAAGGAAATACTCAGCGAGTATGGGGATATCTGCCTGATATGGTTTGACACGCCCATGGGTATGACTATAGAACAGAGCAGGGAATGCGTTGAGACTGTAAAGTCCATGCAGCCTGACTGTATTGTGAGCGGGCGCGTGGGGAACCAGCTGGGAGATTATATGACTACAGGTGACAACTTCATTCCGCGCCTTCCATTTGAAGGGGACTGGGAAGTGCCAGCCACATTAAATGACACCTGGGGCTACAATAAGGATGACAACGAGTGGAAGAATCCTGATGATATAATCAGGCTCCTTGTCAAGATCAGCAGCCGGGGCGGAAATTATCTGCTGAATATCGGACCAAAAGCAAGCGGAGAAGTGCCGAAGGAGAGCATCGAGATCCTGAATACAGTCGGCAGGTATGTGAACCAGAACGCTGACGGCGTTTTCGGAACAAGGAGGATAGATGTCTATCCTTATGAACTGGACTGGGCAGAATTTACAGGTAAAGACCATAAGCTGTTTATCCATGTCTTTAAACCCAGGAAACGCCTGGAAATCCTCAATTGCGGAAACAATGTTACAAAAGCATATGTGCTGAGGGACGGCAGGGAACTGGAATTTGACGTATCTCCCACATGTGAAGGTGATACTATGATAAATGTAGAACTTCCGAAAGATCTGAGAGAAGAGAAGAATTATTGCGTGTGCCTTGAGCTTGAAGAGGTGTCACCGGTATTTGAACCTCTCCGGGGATAATTGAAGGGACGCAGGTATGGCAGCAGATATTGCTGTCGTGTAAAGGGTATGTTATAATAGCAGCAGACTGAGGATATGCCGCCAGTGTTTTTGCACCGGCGGTTATATCTGTTTTTTCCGGGGAGGAAATCATGGCGATTACCATTAAGGATGTTGCAAAAGAGACAAACCTGGCTATATCTACGATCTCTAAATATATGAACGGCGGCCCTGTGAGGCAGAAGAATAAAAAAGTCATTGAAGAGGCGGTCAGGAAGCTGGGATATAATCCCAATAAAGCAGCCAGGGGGCTGCGCAGTTCCAGGACTTATATGATAGGCGTGGTGCTTGACAGCCTGGAGAGCCAGTATTTTGGCAGAATTACAGCGCGCATGGAGCAGGTCTTAAAGGAAAAGGGCTATTCCATCATGGTGTGCTGCCACAGAGACAGTAATGAAAAGGCAAAGAAGTGTGTTGAATTCATGGTATCCAGACAGGTGGACGGCATCCTTATCTTATCTCTGGCAGGCGATGCCGGCTATATGGACGCTGCCATTAATAATAAGATACCGATCGTAGCCCTGGACCGGGTGCCGGAAACAGAGTGTGACAGTGTGGGCACGAATGCAGCTACAGGTGCATATCAGGCTGTAGAATACCTGGTACAGCAGAATCATAAGAAGATAGCTGTGATCTCAGGCACATGGAGAGAAAATCCGGGCCTGAGAACAGCCAATGAAAGACTGAACGGCTATTACAGGGTGTTTGAAGATTATTGCCTGAAGGTGGCCCCTGAGTTTATTGTGGAAGGTGATTTTTCATTTGACTCAGGATACAAGTGCATGACAAGGCTCTGGGAACTGGAAGAACATCCGACCGCTGTATTTGTTACGAATTATAATATGACTATGGGCGCAATGACGGCTATACATAATTTAAAAATTAAAGTTCCAGAGGAGCTTTCAATCGTTGTGTTTGATGATCTTGAGTATTCCAGCATATCCAGGCCAAAACTGACTTCAGTGCGTCAGCCGGCCCAGGAGGTGGCGGATGAGAGTGTAAAGCTTCTCATGCGCAGGATAGAGGGGGATTATGGAGATTTCCCCAAATGTCTGAAGCTGCCCACCACTTTCCATATCAGAAACTCGGTGAGAGAACTGTAAATAGATCAGGTACGCGTGCTATCCAGCCGTTTTCTGTATTCCCGGGCGCTGATGCCATAGTGGCGCCGGAATGCTGTTGAAAAATGCTCTACAGAAGAATATCCCAGCAGCTCGGAGATATCTGTGATCGTCAGGGACAGGTCGGGCAGCAGGGATGCGGCAGCGGCCATTTTTGCGTGAGTACGTTTCTGGAGGAAGGTCTGTCCGTATTGTTTCTGCAGCAGGCGTTCTGTCTGGCGTGTGCTAAGGCCCAGCCGGGAGGCCAGAGAATCCAGGGTGAGAGTGCTGTATTCATAAAGGAATGATTCTTCCAGAATGAGAGAAGGATTAAAGACAGAGGTTCGGGTATCCGGCAGGGATCCGGACTCTTTTTTATCTTTATAATTTCTCACAAGCCGGATGACCAGTTGCCTGAGCAGAGCTTCTGTCTCCAGCATGAAGCCGGTGCCCTGCGTATGCAGTTCTGTGAAGATATCCTGAAAAAGCTGATGGATATTCTGCCTGTCTTCTCCAAACCAGAAAACAGTATCTAAAAAGCAGGATAATACCTCCACCGTATCTTTAGATCCTTTTGAGTAACGTGGGAGGGACTCTGTGCGCAGATAAATGCAGTATTCACACATAGGATTCGTTTTGCCCGGAAGCTGTGCATGCTCTACATGAGGGCCTGTTATATAGAGGGTGTTGGGGACGATATGACAGTCTCTGTCCTTCAGTTTTAATGTGCCGTTTCCGCTTGGGACATAGTGGATCTCATAGCTTCCGGGCCCGTGGCTGTGGCTGGGCATGGACTGGTCAAAGGAGCTGAAGCTGAAATTGCCGGCATGAAAGCGGACATTGCCCATGGTAAAAGATATTTCCAGGTTGGTGTAGAAAGGCATGGTTTCCTCCTGACTGTTTTTATTCTTAAAGGATAATTATTATGGAGTGTATCTGTAAATTGTACCAGCTTTTTACTCTCAGCACAATAAAAACATGCGGTAATGCGACAAAAAACAGCTTAAAATGTCAAGTGATGCTCTGGAAAAAATGTACTCATTTTATATAATAAGAATATAAAAAACTCGTAACTATTCAGCATGTCTGTGCATTTACTGCACAGACTGCAAGAAAATGAGTGGTATATAAACCCTAGAATACAGGAGGCTAAAATGAGGGAATATTTAAAGAAAATTGAAGAGGTGATCGCAGCTGGTCCATATAAGGATACATGGGAATCACTGCAGGAGTATGAGGTTCCGAAATGGTACCGGAATGCGAAGTTTGGTATTTTTATCCACTGGGGCGTGTATTCTGTGCCTGCGTTTGGAAGCGAGTGGTATCCGAGAAATATGTATATCCAGGGCTCTCCTGAGTATGAGCATCATATCAGGACATACGGAGCGCATAAGGAATTCGGATACAAGGATTTTATACCAATGTTTGAAGCTGAGAATTTTGATCCGGCAGCGTGGGCGGACCTTTTTTTGAAGGCAGGCGCGAAATATGTAGTCCCGGTAGCTGAGCACCATGACGGATTCCAGATGTACAAAAGCAGTCTCTCACATTTTAATGCATATGAGATGGGGCCGAAGAGGGATGTGCTGGGAGAACTCTGTGAAGAGTTTGATAAACGGGGAATTGTGAGGGGAGCATCTTCCCACAGGATAGAACACTGGTTTTTTATGGGGCATGGGAAGGACTTTGACAGCGACGTGAAGGAGCCGCTTGAGAGAGGGGATCTGTACTGGCCGTCTGTCAGGATGGAGAATGATGATTTCAAAGATCTGTTCTCAAAACCATATCCTACAGAGGAGTTCATGGAGGACTGGCTTGTGCGTACTTGTGAACTGATCGATAATTATAAGCCCAGGGTGCTGTGGTTCGACTGGTGGATACAGCATGATGCTGCCAAGCCATATCTCAGAAAGATGGCTGCTTATTATTATAACAGGGCTGCCGAATGGGGCATCCAGGTGGCAATCAACTACAAGTATGACGCATTTGCATTCCAGAGCGCTGTCCTGGATATAGAAAGAGGGCAGTTCGCAGATGTAAAGCCGTATTTCTGGCAGACTGATACTGCAATAGCTCTGAATTCATGGTCATATACGGAGAATAACCAGTTCCGCCCTGCACAGGACCTGGTGTGCGACCTGGTGGATATCGTGAGTAAAAATGGCTGCCTGCTCCTGAACGTGGGACCAAAAGCAGACGGGACCATCACAAAAGAGGATACACAGATCCTGCTGAATATAGGTGAATGGCTGCGGGTAAACGGGGAGGCAATCTATAACTCTAAAGTGTGGAGGACATTTGGAGAAGGGCCTACAAAGGTAGTAGAAGGCGGCTTCTCAGACGGAATTAAGAAAGAGTTCACATCTGAAGATATCAGGTATACTGTCAATGGAGAATATCTCTATGGAACAGTACTGAAAACGGATAAAGAGGGGAGCTATAAGTTCAGGTCCCTGGCAATAGGAGACGCAGAGCATTCTTCCTGTTTCCATGGAATCATAGAGGATATAGAAGTTCTGGGCTTTGATGCAAAACCAGAATGGACAAGAGATGAAGAAGCATTAAAACTGAAGGTGGCAGGCGTGGAGAGTGAATACCCTGTGGTTTTCAAATTTAAATTGAAATAATGCAATAGTGCAGAAATGCAAACGCTGAAGCAGGAATAGTAACCAGGTTCATTCCGGCTTCAGCGTTTTTCTATATTCTGCGGGGGAGATACCCGTGTGTTTTTTAAATATCCTGCTGAAATAAAGTGGATTTTCATAGCCTGCTATCAACCCTATCTCTCCTATATCATAATCTGTACTTTCCAGGAGCTCTTTTGCCCTGGTGATGCGCAGGGAGGTGAGGTACTGCAGGGGCGGAACTCCTGTATACTGCCTGAAGCTGCGTATGAACCAGCATGTACTCATATGCTGGTCTCTGGCATAGTCTTCGATCTGGATGCTGCGGGCAAAGTTTTCATGGAAGTACTGGATAGCGTGCTCCATTTCCTTCTGCATCCGGCCTCTCTGGCCCGGGCTTTCCTTTAGCTGACGCTTCACCAGCAGAAAGAGCTGACGTAAAAGGAGAGGGAGAAGCTCTTCGAAATATGGCCTCTGGATCTGCAGTTCACGTATCATCTGCAGAAACAGCTCCTGGCAGCGTGAAGAGACTCCTGTGTGCAGGATGGGAGCATCCTTATCAATTGCGTATTCTTCTGTTAAAGCAGACGCTTCATATCCTGTAAAGTGGACCCAGTATACTTCTGGGTTATCTGTCAGATAATAGATATAATGCTGAAGCGCCTGCGGGCGGTAGAGCACCATGCTTCCGGCAGAGACCCTGACCGGGCTGCCGGAAAAATAGAACAAGGCACTCCCGGATGCGATGTACAGAAGCTGGTAATCAGGCCGCCCGGCAGGCCTGAGAGTAAACATATCAGGGCGGGAAATGAGCCTGTAGACGCCGCAGCTGTTAACCCGCAGCGGGACCGACAGATTTTCAAGTTCAGTTTCTTCAGGGTTCAGATATCCTGTATTTGTGTACATGGCTTGTCTCCTTTTAAATGGATTCCCGCGGTCAGCGGGCCGGGTGAACATACATATTGTATCATTTTGTGCATATATTGTCTAATGTTAGATATGGATTTATATCTGTTTTTTTTTATAATGGATATATGTGATAAATAACTTTACTTTGGAGGACTATTGAATGATTATACCCAGAAATTATGAAAATCTGCACCTGCTCCATGAAAATACCATGCCCAGCAGGGCCTACTATATCCCGGCCTCCCGCAGGATGGGGATAAAATGTGAGTGCAGAATGGATTCAGACAGGTTTGTGCTGTTAAATGGAAATTGGATGTTTAAGTATTTTGAAAGCATTTATGATGTGACAGAAGAATTCTACAGAGAGGGATACGATACAAAGGGGTTTGATGAGATCCCTGTTCCTGGCTGCTGGCAGAATTTTGGTTATGACAGGCATCAGTATACGAATACAAGATATCCGTTCCCCATGGATCCGCCCTATGTGCCTGCTGATAATCCATGCGGGCTTTATATCCATCATTTCGCATATGAGAAGGACCCAAAGGCGCCTAAGGCTTTTTTAAATTTTGAAGGGGTAGATTCTTGTTTTTATGTGTGGGTAAATGGCCGGTATACAGGATACAGCCAGGTATCACATTCAACAAGTGAATTTGATATAAGTGAATTTATCAGGGAAGGTAATAATACACTTGCTGTCCTTGTACTGAAATGGTGCGACGGAAGCTACCTGGAGGACCAGGATAAATTCCGCATGAGCGGTATCTTCAGAGATGTATATCTGCTGAAACGCCCTGAAAAAGGAATTTTTGACTACTTTGTAAATACTGTATTCACTGATGATATGTCTGGTGCGGAAATATGTGTAAATATCCGTTTCCTGGGCAGTGAGGTTCCTGTTAAGCTGAGTATCTGTGAGGATGACGGGACTCTGGCCGCCGAATCAGATGAGCTTAAAGCAGATACCAGCATCAGGGCAGGAGTACAGGAGGATGAATATCCGTACAGCATAAAAGTAAAACTTGATGATCCAAAGCTCTGGAATGCTGAGACACCGTATCTTTACAGCCTGGTGCTGGAAACGGAGGGGGAAGTCATAGAAGACAGTCTGGGGCTGCGTGACATTACCGTGAAGGACGGGGTAGTTTATGTCAATGGAGTGAATGTTAAATTCCATGGCGTCAACCGCCACGACAGTGACCCTTTCACAGGATTTGTTATCAGTTCCAGCCAGATGGAAAAAGATCTGCTTTTAATGAAACAGAACAATGTAAATGCCATCAGGACCAGCCATTATCCAAATGCACCGCAGTTCTATCAGCTCTGTGACAGACATGGCTTCTACGTGATAGATGAGGCAGATAATGAGAGCCACGGGACATCGGATATCTATATGGCAGATGATTCCTGGGAGGCAAAATCGCACAGATGGAATGGTCCCATAGCAGATAACCCTGAGTTTACAGAAGCTGCAGTGGACAGGACAAAGCGTCTTGTACACAGGGATAAAAACAGGCCAAGCGTGCTCATATGGTCTATGGGAAATGAATGTGCTTATGGCTGCACATTTGAAGCTGCGCTTGCCTGGACGAAACAGTTTGATGTTTCCAGGCTGACGCATTATGAGAGCGCCCGTTACAGGAATCCGGATAAAGAGTATGATTTCAGCAATCTGGACCTCTACAGCAGAATGTATCCAGAACTTCCCGAAATCCATGAATATTTTGAAAAGCAGGGGGACAAGCCTTTTGTCATGTGTGAATACAGCCATGCTATGGGGAATGGACCTGGGGACCTGGAAGATTATTTTGAACTGATCCAGAAATATGACAAGTTCTGCGGAGGATTTGTCTGGGAATGGTGTGACCATGCTATTGATATGGGCAGGACGATTGAGGGAAAGAAGAAATACGCATACGGCGGCGACCATGGGGAATATCCTCATGACGGAAATTTCTGTATGGACGGTCTGGTCTATCCTGACAGGCGGCTCCACACAGGCCTGCTGGAATTTAAAAATGTCTTCAGGCCTGCCAGGATCGTATCCTTTGATCAGGAGAATAAAGAGGCTGTCATCAGGAATTTTATGGACTTTGTGGATCTGAAGGATTATCTGACTATAGATTATGTAATTGACTGTGACGGAGAAGTGATCTGCGAAGGAAGCATAGAAAGCAAAGAAATGCCTTGTGTGGCTCCTCATGGAGAAGGAAGGATATCATTTGATTACAGACTGCCGGAGGCCGGAAAATGTTATCTGAAGGTAAATTACAGGCTGAAGCAGAGTGACAGATTCCGCATTGCAGGATATCTGCTGGGCTTTGATGAGCTCAGACTTGAGAATGATATTATGCAGAACCAGAAAGCCATCAGCCTGATGGAGAAAAAGCATCAGGAAGGCAGCGGGAAGGAACTGTCTGTAAAAGAAGATGACAGGTATCTTTATGTGTCAGGAGAAAAATTTAATTATGTATACAATAAACTGACAGGCGTCTTTGAAAAAATGAGCTTTGCCAACAGCAGCCTGATCCTGCGGCCTATGGAATATAATATCTGGAGGGCTCCTACGGATAATGACAGGAACATTAAGCACTCCTGGATGGCAGCCCGTTATGACAGAGCATTTTCCAGAGCATATAAGACAGAATGCAGGATAGAGGAGGGGGCAGTCCATATCAGCAGCACGGCGGCTGTCACGGCGATGGTCGTACAGAGGATAGTAAACCTGGAAGCCAATTGGACTATATATCCCGGCGGAGCCGTAGATGTCAGGCTGGATGTGAGGCGTGATACAGAATTGCCGGAACTGCCAAGGTTTGGACTGCGCATGTTCCTGCCGCAGGATATGGACCAGGTATCCTACTATGGAATCGGCCCGGCTGAGAGCTATATTGATAAACGGCGCGGGGGCTGGCACAGTGAATTTACGTCTGATGTAAAGGATATGCACGAGGATTATATCCGTCCCCAGGAGAATGGCAGCCACTATGACTGCAGCTATGTCACCGTACAGGGAAATCAGGCAGCCTTCAGCGCAGCAGGAGAAAAATCTTTTTCATTTAACGCATCGGTGTATACACAGGAGGAACTCACGGAAAAAGCACATAATTATGAACTGGTTCCGTCTGAATATACAGTCCTGTGCCTGGATTACCGCCAGAACGGAATAGGATCAAACAGCTGCGGCCCCAGGCTTCTGGAAAAATACAGGCTGGATGAAGAAGAATTTACGTTTGAGGTCACACTTATTCCTGAATCCCGGCAGTAAAAAGCACTTGCCACTCTTGGCGGTTATTGGTAGAATAAGATAATATACGGCAGGTCGTGCGCTTGCGAATAAAGTATTATATTGCCGGAGTGAAAGGGAACGTAAGGATGAATTTTTTAGAAGAACGTATTTTAAAAGACGGTATTGTGAAAGAAGGGAATGTCCTGAAGGTGGACAGCTTTCTGAATCATCAGATGGATATAGCTCTGTTTGATGAGATTGGGAAAGAATTCAAGAGGCGTTTTGCAGGAAAAAATATTAATAAGATACTGACTATAGAGGCATCAGGCATCGGTATCGCATGTGTGGCGGCACAGCATTTTCATGTTCCTGTCGTCTTTGCCAAGAAGGCAAAGAGCATAAATCTGGAAGGCGAAATGTATGTGGCAGAGGTGGAATCATTTACACACAAATGTAAAAATCAGGTTATAGTAGCCCAAAAATTTCTGAGTGCAAAAGACCATGTATTGATCATTGACGATTTTCTGGCAAACGGGTGCGCCCTTCAGGGGCTTATCCAGCTGGTGCAGTCAGCGGAAGCTGCTGTAGAGGGGATCGGTATAGTGATAGAGAAGGGATTTCAGTCAGGAGGCAGGATGATAAGGAATCTAGGTTATCAGCTGGAATCTCTGGCTATTGTAGACAGCATGGATGCCGAAAAAGGCACAATAGTATTCAGGGAGCAGGGGAACGAGTAGAATAAGAAGCATATAAGAGGAACCAGTCGGGAATATCTCCTGAACTGGTTCCTCTTTTAAGATTATCAGTAGACTGATTATATTCTCACGGTTAAAAGAGCTTAAATGATGGTTTCACAGGGCAGCACGGTTCCGGCTCACATGGAGGCTTAACAGGGCAGCAAGGTTCCGGCTCACATGGAGGCTTAACAGGGCAGCAAGGCTCCGGCTTGCATGGAGGTTTCGAAGGGCAGCAAGGCTCCGGTTTGCATGGAGGCTTAGGAGGGCAGCAAGGCTCCGGTTTGCATGGAGGCTTCGAAGGGCAGCAAGGTTCCGGCTCACATGGAGGCTTAGGAGTGCAGCATGGCTCCGGTTTACATGGCGGTTTTGGCGGCCAATCATTGTCATGTCCGCATGAGGGTTCAGGCGGGCAGTATCCCCAAGGAGGACAAGGAGGATAAGGCGGTATTGGGGGATAGGGCGGTATCGGCGGGTAAGGCGGTGTTGGTGGGTAAGGTGGTTTTGGTGGGTAGGGAGGCATAGGTGGATAGGGAGGCATAGGCGGGTAAGGGGACGCCGGCGGATAGGAAGGCTGGACTGACGGGCAGCACCAGCCTGGATATGACGGCGGCATGCCTCCTATGGCGGGTATCACAAGAATTCCCTGGGCGTTGCTGAAGCTCTGGCTGATATTAGTATTCTGGTTGACACTGCCTGAAGGCGGGCTGCAGGAGGAGGACCCTTCCGGGATCTTAGAGCAGTCATTACTGCCACAGAAGAGTTCAGGATTCGTCACACAGACACAGATGGATGCAGTGACTACAGCCTCCTGGTCTTTGACAGCAGAACCTATAGGCTGGTAGTTTAATGCAGTGCTGGTGGCCCCCATGGTGATCACACGCGATATAGTGCCCTTGTATGCAGCATTCAGATAAAAGCATATACAGTTTTTATCGGAGCGGACGGCAATATAGAATTCCTGTCCGATGGACGGAGTATTTATGGCATTGCCGCAGAAATCCATGAAGGATGCAGAAAAGTTCTGTTCACAGGAACATACAGGTTCGATAGAAAGTGAAGGTGTTCCGGTAAAGCTGGAGCGGAGCATAAAGGGACCTATGAGTAGTCTGCCGCAGACACAGCGGACCTGATCAGGACAGCCCTGGAAGATAAGGTAAGGCACAGCCGTATCTGATGGAACAGTGCCTTTGTTGCAGCATTCAATAAGTTTGCGGCTGCCGCAGGATAAATTGCCGCTGCAGGCCGTTCCTTCTGAAGAGCTTCCTGAAGAAGTATTTGCAGGGATTGGAGGCTGGGATGCTGTATCGGCATAGCTTCCGGCTTTTTCCAGCAGATTCATAACTGCTGCACGGAGACGGTCGGACTTGGGATGGACCGCGCCTGTAGAACAGTCAAGGAAATAAACTTCGTTGGGTGATATCTGCCCCAGCAGAACCCATATGGCGATCTGGACAACAGCATAAGCGTCATTATTGTCCAGGGCAGGTGTGGCTGAGGGATCAACTCCGGCAAGAGCAAAGGTTTCATCTGCGCTTACTGATGGATAAGCGTTTGCCAGGACCCATGCCAGCATAAGCTTCTGGCGGGCAGTGTCATTTGGGAAAAGAGCCTCAAAAGAGCTGCTTTGGTAGGGGACATCCCCATAAGGCCCGTCTGCGAATTTATCAAGACAGTAAGTAGGGCCGTTATAAAAAGATGAATTCATAGTAAACTGAAAAATATTATTATGATCATCCCTGTTCAGGCGGTATCTGGAAGCAGAGGTAGAGTCAAGGTCGCAGTAATTCTCACGGTTGACATTTCCGGTGGCTGTGCCGGTGAGATCTGTGCCGGAGTAAATGTCAAATGGGCGGGATGATATATATCCGGCCTGATTTCCTGTGATGACAGGAATCTGAGACATGATGTTGTCCTGCGCGGGCGTTTCTGTTATATCAGGCATTATTATTCCTCCTGGAAAATATTGTGAAGCTGTTCGGTAACGGACAGCTGTAACTGTTCAGCATCTTCACAGTTACAGATTGTTCTTCTTTATATGGTATGCCATGATTAAAAATATGTTAGAATAGGAGAAAGACTGCAGTGTACAGAAAACAGCAGAGGAAGGGAAAACAAAATGATAATTACAGTAACAATGAATCCGGCCGCAGATAAAACAGTGGAAATAGAGAGCCTGAAAAGAGGAGGACTCAACAGGATAAGGAAAGCAGAATGGGATGCAGGCGGAAAAGGCATCAATGTATCAAAGACAATAAGTGAACTGGGAATGGAAACGACAGCAACAGGTTTTCTGGGCGGCAATACAGGGAGAGAGATAGAAAAATATCTGAGGGAAAAAGGGATCAGATCAGATTTTGTCGCTGTGGACGGAGAGACGAGGACTAATACAAAGGTTTTCGAAGACAATGGGATGGTCACTGAGCTGAATGAACCGGGGCCGTACATCACAGCTGCCCAGGAGGAGGAGCTGCTTAAAAAGCTGGAGGGATATGCTGGCGAGGGAGTGCTTTTTGTGCTCTCAGGAAGCCTTCCTATGGGGATAAATACGGATATCTATGCAAGGATCATTGAGATGGTACATAAAAAAGGTGCGGAGGTTCTGCTGGATGCCGACGGGGAGGCATTCAGAAAAGCTGTCCAATACAGGCCTGAGATCATTAAACCTAATAAGGAAGAACTGGCCCAGTATGCAGGAGTGCCGGAATTTTCTTCCGCTATAGAGACAGCAAAGGCAGCAGAGGCCCTGACTGATGCAGGAGTTGGTATGGCAGTAGTTTCTATGGGGGCGGAGGGAGCTGTATTTCTGGAAAAGGGAAACAGGATATTCTGCCCGGCGATCCCTGTAAAGGCCTGTTCTACAGTGGGGGCAGGGGATGCTATGGCAGGAGCATTGGCATATGCCTGGGAGAATGGAATGGGCATGGAAGATAAGATACGGCTGTGTATGGCCGTCTCAGCCGGGGCTGTAACTACACAGGGTACAAAGCCGCCGTCGAAGGAACTGGCAGAGGCATTAAAAAGCCGGGCAGTATTCACATTTTTAGGTTAGGATGTATAAAAGATTTGCCGCAACGGCTCTGGTATAACTCCCAGCGAACCATCACGTTATACTAGTTACAGTTTGCCTAAACTATTTCATAATGATATAATGAGCACAATGAGTCAGACGGAGGTCCGCTTACTAAGGAACTCATTATTATAAAAACAGATATTGGAAAGGAAGTAAGTGAATTGTCACAGACTACAAAGAGGGCCCTGGCTGCTTCCCTTAAAAAGCTGCTTCTTGAAAAACCCCTTGATAAAATAACGGTTATAGATATAGTTGAAGACTGTGAGGTCAACCGCCAGACCTTCTATTATCATTTTAAGGATATATTTGACCTGATAGAATGGATGTGTCTTGATGAGGCTTCTAAGGCGCTGAACGGAAAGAAGACATATGAGACATGGCAGCAGGGATTCCTGCAGATATTTAATGCAGTTTTGATGAATAAGCCCTTCATCATGAACGTTTACCATTCTGTCAGCCGTGAACAGGTGGAGATGTATCTGTATGAGGTTACATATGACCTTATGATCGGAGTGGTGGAGGAACAGGCTCAGGGTATGAGCGTGCGTGATGAAGATAAGAAATTTATTGCTGATTTTTATAAATTTGCATTTGTAGGCCTGATGCTTGACTGGATCAGAAAGGGAATGAAACAAGATCCAAAAGAAATAGTGGGACATCTGAGCGTGCTTATACAGGGAGATATTACCAGGGCTCTGAACAAGTACAGGATAGACAGGCCGAGGCAGACAGAACAGGGAAAATAAGACAGTTAGAATGAGTGGAAGCCCCTTCTCATCATGCGGAAAGGGTTTGCTTTTCGGCGCTTAAAATGATAGAATGTATTGCAGGGAATAAAGAGGTGTTGGGGCAGAATACTGGGGCAGTAAACAGTGCCGTGGTAAAAGAAAAATGTGAATAGATGTCAGACATAGTATGGGGTGTCTGGGAGGATACAGATGAAAAAATATATGAGGGTATTTTTTCCGGTATTGTTTCTGTGCCTGTTGATTATAAGCGGCATATCAGTAAAAATGATACATGATATCGGTAATTATGGGACATTGATCAATTATGTGGGAATAGTCAGGGGGGCATCCCAGAGACTTGTGAAGCTGGAGACAAACGGCATAGAAGAAGATGATCTGGCAGAATATGTTGGGGCAATCCTGAAGGAGCTGAGGACAGGTGAAGGGGATTTTGGACTGGCACTGACTCGTTCGGAAGAGTATAATGCAAATCTGGAGCTGCTGGATGCGCAGTGGAATATTGTGCTGGAAAAGATCCGTAAAGTGCGGGAGGGCGAAGTTAAGACGGCCCTGCTGGATGAGAGTGAAAAATTATTTAAAATTGCAAATGATACAGTGTTCTCGCTTGAGAGATATTCTTCATACCGGTCATCACAGCTGGGAATGTTTATTTCAGCAGTGTCAGTCATATGTCTTATACTGCTCATCTATTATATAAAAAGTTTCTTTGATCTGAAGAAAACGAACAGGGAGCTGAAGGATATCGCCAGCAGGGATAAGCTGACAGGAGTCTATAATGGGGCAGAATTTAACAGAGAAGCTTCAAATATCCTGGTCCAGTATCCTGACAGGAAGTTTGCCATCCTGTACATCGACATAGAGAACTTTAAATATATAAATGATGTGTTCGGCTATACGTATGGGGATGAAATGCTCAGGAGTTATGCGGCTTTGATGCTGAAGGACACAAGGGAAGCAGAGGCTGTGGGGAGAAGCATTGCTGACCGTTTTACTGCTCTGCGCTGTTATGAGGATAAAGATGAGCTGCTGCAGAGGCAGAAGGATGTTGATAAAAAGTTTTTTGAAAAGGGAGGCAGACTTCCCGGAAGACATATGGTGACTGTAGCCTGCGGTATTTGCTGCATCGAGGACGTTATAGAACATCTGGATGTTCAGGGGCTGATAGACAGGGCTAATTTTGCCCAGAAAACAGTTAAAAATGATCCTAAACTGCACTATGCATTTTATAACGAGAGCATCAGGCAGAAA
Source organism: Murimonas intestini (assembly GCA_003148945.1). Taxonomy (GTDB): domain Bacteria; phylum Bacillota; class Clostridia; order Lachnospirales; family Lachnospiraceae; genus Murimonas; species Murimonas intestini. The sequence goes on from QGGY01000015.1 coordinate 139,665, forward strand.
ATGATTGAAGAAAACAGGATCAGGGACAGAATAGACAGTGCGCTGGAGAAGGGTGAGTTTGTAGTATATCTGCAGCCAAAGGTCTCTCTGGCAAATGGAAAAATTTCCGGCGCGGAAGCGCTGGCGCGATGGAAACTTCCAGACGGAAGGATGCTTCCTCCGGGAGAATTCATCCCTATAATGGAAAAAAACCATGTAATAGGAAAACTGGACAAGTATATATTTGAGAAGATATGTATCTGGTTCCAAAACAGGATAAAGGCAGGCGTGCTGGTAGAGCCTGTTTCAATCAATGTCTCAAAGCTGCAGTTTTATAATCCTGATTTTGTGAAGGAGTACAGAGAGATAAAGGACAAGTATAATGTTCCGGATGGCATGCTGGAAATAGAGTTTACGGAGACAGTAGCCTTTGAAAATCAGAAGTATATGCTGAAAATAGTGTCAGAACTCCATGAGAATGGATTTGGGTGTTCCCTGGATGATTTTGGATCAGGATATTCCTCCCTGGGAATGCTCAAGGATCTTCAGATAGATGTTCTGAAGCTGGATGCCATGTTTTTCAGGAACAGCAGCGGCAACATAGAAAAAGAAAAGCTGATAGTCAGAAGCATAATTAACATGGTCAGAAGATTAAATATCAGGGTCGTGGCTGAAGGAATCGAGACGCAGGAGCAGGTAGAATTCCTTAAGGAAGCAGGATGTGACCTGGTCCAGGGATTTATATATTATAAGCCCATGCCCGTAAAAGAATTTGAAAAGCTTATAGATGTGAGGACAGAAGCAGTCCGGGAGAATATTTACCCGAAGAATTTGAATACTATGGCAGTATCTGTCCTTGCCAAGATTTAGACAGTCCATAAAGAAAGGAAGAATAAAAATGATATTGAAAGATTTAACTGTAGAGGCAGAAGGATATACAGCAAAGCTTCAGGTACATCTGTGGGAAAATTCACAGGAACTGCACACAGACAGCCCCAGGCCTCTGGTGCTGGTGTGCCCGGGAGGAGGGTACAGAATGACCTCCGACAGAGAGGCTGACGCTGTGGCATTTCAGTTTACGGCGATGGGTTATCACACTGCTGTACTCAGGTACAGCGTAGAGCCTGCCAGATATCCCACAGCTCTGCTGCAGGCAGCCGGGGCAGTTAAGCTGTTCAGGGAAAATGCAGAAGAGTGGTGTATCGACTGTGACAAAATACTTGTTGCGGGTTTTTCAGCAGGGGGCCATCTGGCATGTTCTCTGGGTGTTTTTTGGAACAGAGAGATCATCAGCGGATATTATAAGTGTGATTCGTCAATGTTCAGGGTCAATGGAATGATTCTGGGCTATCCGGTCATCACTTCAGGGGAATATGCACATGAAGGCAGTTTTAAATGTCTTCTGGGAGACCGTTATGAAGAGTTAAAGGATGAAATGTCTCTGGAGAAGCAGGTGAGTGAAAATACTCCCCCTGCATTTCTGTGGCATACCCAGGAGGATGACTGTGTTCCTGTAGAAAATTCCATGCTGCTTTTTGCAGCACTGCACAGACAGGGAATTCCTGCTGAATACCATATATTCCAGAAAGGCGGCCATGGCCTGGGACTGGCAAATGAACTTACTATGGGCAATGATGGATATGGTGTTCAGAGAGAATGCCAGAGCTGGGTGTCTCTTGCCCATGAATGGATTGAGAGCAATTTTGTGAGGTAGAGAATAGATCCTGAAATCTTTACTGCTTAGCAGAAGGGAATGAAGATATGACCATTTATGATATTGCCAAAATGGCCGGTGTATCAGCCAGCACGGTGTCACGTGTAATTAACGAGAAGCCGGGCATAAAAGAATCTACGCGTGAGAAGGTAAAGCAGCTGCTGAGAGAATATAATTATACACCTGATGAGAATGCCCGGGGACTTGTTAACAGGAATACAAGGCTTATAGGAATCCTTGTGGTGGATATCCGCAGCGCCCACCATACTGACCTGGCATTCGTGGTGGAAAACTATCTCAGAGAGAGAGGATATTGCGCGATCATCATTAATGCAGGCCCGTCAGAGGATCAGATGGCTGAGGGACTGAAGCTTCTGGAGCAGAGACGTGTGGACGGAGCCCTGCTGGTTGGCTCAATGTTTCAGAATGAGCAGGTGAAGCAGGGGATATTTGAGCATCTGAGAGAGGTGCCGGTAGTGCTGGCGAACGGCTATCTGGATCTTCCAAATGTCTATGGTGTGCTTGTGGATGAATGCGACGGGGTAAAGCGGTGCGTAGAGCTGCTAAGAAAAAAAGGGAAAGAAAAACTGGCTTATATTGGTACAATGGATTCCCCGAGCAGCATGGCCAAGCTGAAGGGGTACCAGGAAAAGATGAAAGAATTTGGGTATGACAGCAGTGATCTGATCATTGAGGAGGCAGATGCGGACAGGGAGAGCGGGTATGAGGCCACGGTCCGGCTGCTCAGGAAACATGGAGAGGTAGAGGGGATCATCTACTCGGAAGATGTGATTGCGGCAGGGGCGGTCAGGGCATTCTGGGACCTGGGATACAAAATACCGGAAGATAAGGCAGTACTAGGAATAGATAACACAATATACGGGGAGCTTACATACCCTAAGCTTACATCTCTTGATAATAAAATGACGGAAATGGCATATGAAGCCGCCAGGATTCTGGTGGAGGCTGTTGAAGGAAAGACAAACACAAAAAGACTGATGCTGTTTTCAGATATTGTAGAAAGAGAGAGTACTTAATATGGATAGCATGGCATCCGCGGCTCGTTCCAGCCGGCGGATGCCATTTTCTTTCAGAGCAGGATGTTAAAAGAAGTATCATCGAATAATAATAATTTGAAAAGAAATCGATTGCAAAATTGCGTGAAAGAAAACCGGGATAAAAATATGGATATTCAGGAGTATTTGTGAAAAACAGACAAAAAATGTTAGTAAACTTTATAAAATAATACAAGATGACATGTATTGAATATTGCAATCGATTGTGATAATATAAAACTACAATCGATTGCAATGAGAGAAAACTGAACAGTCATGGACAGAGAGGAAAGAATAAGATGTTAAGAATCCAGTACGAAGATTTGAGAAAAGAATTTGAAACCATATTGATCAGCCGGGGATTTAATGAGGAAAATGCCGGGAAAGCCTCCACGATCATAGCAAAATCTGCTGCAGACGGAGTATATTCCCACAGCGTCAACAGGTTTCCAAAACTTGTCTCCTATATGGACAAGGGAGTCATTGATCCAAGGGCAGCAGCCGAAAAGGTGGGTGGCTTTGGAAGCTTTGAGAGATATGAAGGCCATTTTGCCCTGGGCTGTCTGAACGCTGTCATCTGCATGGACAGGGCGTGTCAGATGGCAAAAGAGAGCGGGATAGGCGTGGTGGCAATTGGTCATACCAACCACTGGCTGAGGGCAGGAAGCTATGGATGGCAGGCGGCGGATGCAGGATGTGTGGGATTATGCTGGACGAATACAATGCCGAATATGCCCGCCTGGGGAGCAAAGGACAGGAGGATCGGAAATAATCCGTTTGTAATGGCTATTCCCAGAAGTGACGGAAAACATGTGGTAGTGGACTGTGCCATGTCACAGTTTGCCTATGGCAAAATTGAAGAAGCAAGGCTTAAAGGGCAGCAGCTTCCTGTGCCGGGCGGCTTTGACAGGAATGGCAGTATTACTTCTGATCCGCGTGAGATTGAAGAGACGTGGAGGGTACTGCCCATAGGATACTGGAAGGGCAGCGGTCTGTCTGTTGCCTTTGATATGATAGCGGCAGTACTTTCGGGAGCAAATGCGGTCAGTGACATAGGGAAAAAATACGAAGAGGAGATAGGGCTGTCTCAGGTATTCATAGCAATAGATCCCGAAAAGTTTAACACAAAGGAAATGACAGATGAGATCATAGACAGGATCACAGCAGACATCCACAGTTCAGAACCGGTAAAAGAGGGCGGCTCTATTTATTATCCCGGAGAAAGGACGATCCTCACCAGGGAGGAGAATATGCGTGACGGGATACCGGTACTGGAAGAGGTATGGGAGAGGATCCGGGCACTTGAAAAACAGGAGCCTGAAAGTATAAAATAGAAGAGGAGAGATCTCATGGAATATATTATAGGTGTTTTATTAGTTCTGTCATTTATCGGGCTTGCCGTATATGCAGTGAAGGGCGGCAATCTGATGATGGGAATGCTGGTTATGGCTGTTATATGGACGGTTCTGCCCCTGATAGGCAATGCCCTTGTAACTAATCCGGAATTTATAGCGGCAAATGCGGGGGTGGTGAAGATATCGGTCATTGACGCACTCACCAATGTGTTTCAGGGCGGGCCTGAGGGCTGGGGCTCGGTACTTGTAAATGTAGTCTTCGGCTCCTTATTTGGCAGGGTACTTCTGGAGACGGGAATAGCATCCACACTGATCCGTAAAACAGTAGAACTGGGCGGTGACCGTCCCACGATCATCTGCATCCTGATTTCTGTGGTGACAACAGCCATATTTTCAAGTATGTACGGAGCAGGAGCCGTGGTAGCCATAGGAGTTATCATCCTGCCTATCCTGATCTCCCTTGGAATTCCCAAGGCGGTGGCAACAGTTTCCTTTATGCTTTCCATCGGAGCAGGCATGTTCATCAATCCTGTGCAGTTCTCTATTGTGTCGGCATTCTTTCAGGATGAGAATGGAAAAGCGCTGTATCATTATGATGATACCTTTATCCGCTGGGGAGCCATTATTCTGGCAGTACAGCTGCTGATTACGGTCCTGATGATTCTTTTTACCATGTGCAAAAAGAAGACAGTGCACGCATGGAGCGTTGACCATCCACAGAAGCATAAAGAAATCTTTGTGCCAGGCCGTGCCCTGGTCAGCCCATTTATTCCGGTACTTCTGCTCATTGTACTGAAGGTTCCAATTATCCTGGGATTTCTGATCGGAAGCTTTTATGCCCTGGCCGCATGCGGAAGGCTTAAAAATTTTAAGACAGCCTGCCGGGTATTGAACAAGACCTTCTACGACGGGGTTGTAGACATTGCGCCGCTTGTTGGCTTCCTGCTGATCGTACCGATGTTTAATAAGGCTTCTTCCCTCTGTGTACCGTATTTTAACGCGCTGCTGGGAGGGATTATCCCGCAGAATACTCTTGTGATCAGTGTGGCATTTGCCTTCTTATCCCCGCTGGGACTTTTCAGAGGGCCGCTGACCATGTTCGGCTGCGGTGCGGCGACACTTGGAATCCTGACGGGGATTGGTTTCCCGGTAAGCTACATATTCCCGCTCATATTCATATCCTCCACAGTCATGAATGTTTCCTGCTGTGTGACACAGTCGTGGATCGTGTGGGGCATCAATTATTCAAAAGTAACAGCAAAAGATTTTCTGAAGCTGAGTGTACCGGCCGGGTGGATCATCTGTATCATAGCACAGGCAGTCACTTATTTCATGTTCGGATAAGAGGAGGAAGAAAAAATGGGCAGACAGGTACGCATGGGTATCGATGTTGGGGGGACTCACACGAAGGCGGTTGCGATCGACAATGCAACACATGAGATCATCGGGAAATCTTCAGTGAAGACGACACATGATGATAAATACGGGGTAGCCACAGGTGTGGTGGCAGCCTTCCAGAATTGTTTAAAGGAAAATAATATAGCGCCGGAAGATGTCATTTTTGTGGCGCACAGTACAACACAGGCCACAAATGCTTTGATAGAGGGAGATGTGGCAAATGTGGGGATAATAGGCTCAGGTGCGGGCGGAATAGAAGGTTTTCTGGCTAAAAAGGAGACTATGCTCAAGGATATTGACCTTGGAAGCGGCCGCAAAATAAAAATACTGGGAAGGTATATCAAACAGAAGGAATTGAGCGACCAGAGTGTGGGACAGGCCGTGAAGGAGCTGAAGGAAGAAGGGGCCCAGGTCATAGCCGCGTCTACTGCCTTTGGGGTAGATGATATTGAAGATGAACAGGGAATCTATGACATAGCTGTAAAGCAGGGAATGGAAACAACTATGGCCTCGGATATCACAAAGCTCTACGGACTGACCAGGAGGACCAGGACAGCAGCCATAAATGCAAGTATTCTTCCTAAAATGCTTAACACGGCAAACTCTACGGAGGAGAGTGTGCGTAAGGCAGGTGTTAAAGTGCCGCTGATGATAATGCGCGGAGACGGCGGTGTAATGGAGATCAATGAGATGAAAAAGAGGCCTGTCCTGACTATGCTCTCCGGTCCTGCGGCCAGCGTAATGGGGTCCCTCATGTATCTGCGGGCATCGAATGGAGTTTATTTTGAGGTAGGAGGCACCACCACAAATATAGGAGTCATTAAAAACGGACGTCCTGCAATTGATTATTCTGTTGTTGGAGGACACAGGACATATATCAGCTCCCTTGATGTGAGGGTTCTGGGAGTAGCCGGCGGCAGCATGGTCAGAGCATCTAAAAGCGGTGTGACGGATGTAGGGCCTCGTTCGGCTCATATAGCAGGTCTGGACTATGCAGTCTTTACAGATGAACAAGAGATCGTGGATCCGCAGGTAGAATTTTTCTCACCCAGGGAAGGGGACCCTTCAGACTATGTTGCCATCAGATGTAAGAACGGCAGAAGGATCACGATCACAAATACGTGTGCGGCCAATGTGCTGGGGCTGATCAAGCCGGAGCACTTTTCATACGGAAATGCGGCTGCCGCAAGGAAGGCCATGCAGCCGCTGGCAGATTACATGCATACTTCAGTTGAGGATGCGGCGAGACAGATTCTCACAAAAGCTTATGAAAAGATCGAGCCCGTCATTACAGAGCTGGCGGAGAAGTATAAGCTTGAGCACGACCAGATCAGCCTGGTAGGTGTGGGCGGCGGGGCGGCTGCGCTGATAGGCTTCTGTTCAGACAAAATGAATTTAAAATACAGTATACCGGAAAATGCGGAGGTCATATCTTCGATTGGCGTGGCTCTGGCTATGGTCCGTGATGTAGTGGAGCGTGTGGTGCCAAACCCGACACAGGAAGATATCAGGAGCATTAAGGCGGAGGCCGTCAATAAAGCTGTGGAGAGCGGTGCATCGCCTGATACGGTGGAGGTGCATATAGAAATAGATGCCCAGACCTCAAAGCTGTCTGCTATTGCGCTGGGTTCTACGGAGGTAAAGACGACAGACCTTCTGAAAGAATGTACAGAAGAGGAGGCCCATCAGCTGGCAGCTGAGGACCTGAGGGCAGAAAAGGGCAGTGTGGACCTGCTGTGCAAGACTCCGTCATTCTATGTGTTTGGAATGAAGAGAGGCGGAAAGACTCCTGTGAGGATACTGGACAAGAAAGGATTTATTAAGGTTCAGAGAAATGAGGCGGCAGCTTCATGTGTAAAGGCAGGGGCCTACAGAAATGAGGTAACCAGGATGTGGGAAGAACTGGCCGTGTATAAAGCAGATGCTATCATGAGGCCTGACTATTACATCTGTGTGGGCGGCAGAGTTATGGACTTCTCAGGAAGTGTGGAACTGGAGCAGATCATGATGCTGATGGAACTTGATATGCAGATGGCAGATCCAAATGAGGATGTCATTATCGTAGGGGCCAAGAACGATATTTAACTGCCAAAGCGTGTCTGAAGCAGGCCCTGAGGGCAGAGTGATCAAACAGGAAAGGACTAAGGCGGCAATGGCTGAACTGTATGCATGGTTTAAAGAACTGATGGCGGTACCGGAACAATTCTGGGGTGAATACGCTTTCTGGAGAGAACCTCTAAAAAATAAGATTAAAGCAGAGCAGAGGGCTGAATTTATCAGGAAGTCTGTAAGCTGCGGCAGGTATGAAGCGGCAGCGGTCATGGAAAGACATGGTGATGCCAGTCCTGCAGCCCTGTGCAGAGTACTCGGACTAAAAACAATTTATGATAACAGCGAAAACGGAGGCTGCCACATAATCTTTGCCTGGTTTACAGAGCCTGATGAGATCACTATTTCTGCAGAAGTTCTCAGGCGGATGGATGCAAGGCTCAGTCTCGGGGGCATCTGCGGCCATTCGCTGGAGGAGATACTTCTGGCCCATGAGATATTCCATTATATTGAATCACAAAAATCTAAAACCATCTATACAAGAACAGAAAAAATAGAACTCTGGAGAAAGCCTTTTACAAACCGCTCAGCAGTGGCGGCCTTAAGTGAGATCGCAGGCATGGCCTTTGCACGTGAATTATTGGCGTTAGATTTTTCTCCTTTTGCCCTGGATATAATTATGTTATATTTATATGATGAAACAGCTGCGGCGGAATTATACGAAAGGGTGATGAAGGCATGGAAAGAAAGTCAGGGCACAAAATAGATGCAGTCATATTTGATATGGACGGCCTGATGTTTGATACAGAGAGAGTGGCTGCCCGGGGCTGGAAGAGGGCGGGAGAACAGCTGGGATTTACAATTTCAGAGAATGAGCTGCGGCAGATGCGGGGCCGGAATGTGATTGCAGGCAGGGCTTTATTCCAGGAATGGTATCAGGGAAGTATCAGCTATGATGAGGCCAGAAATGTCCGCACAGCCTATGTGACAGAATATATTGAGAAAGAAGGGACACCTGTTAAGGAAGGCCTGCCTGAGCTCTTTAAGTTTTTAAAGGAGAAAGGGTACAGAAAAGCGATCGCCACATCTACACAGCGGGAAACAGTCGAGTGGTATTTTTCCCATGCCTCTCTGCCATTTGATTTCGAAGAATCTGTCTGTGGTACAGAGATAAAAAAAGGAAAACCGGCGCCGGATGTCTTTGTGGCAGCTGCGGAGAAACTGGGCCTGCCGCCTGAACGCTGTCTTGTACTGGAAGACAGCTTCAGCGGGGTGCGTGCAGGGGCGGCAGCGGGATGCAGTGTCATAATGGTACCTGACCTGCAGGAGCCGGATGAGGAAATATCGTCCCTCTGCCTGGCAGTCTGCCGGACACTCAGAGAGGTTCCGTCTTATCTCTGAAAACCATTTGTGTAATATGGGATCTGTCTTCTGTAAGATCATAATCACCAGTCAGCTGGCCTTCATAGTGATATTGAAGGCCGGCTGATTCGTTTTTTCCCAGAGCCTCCACAAGCGCATTCTCACCGTATTTATCTGCCAGTTCTGCGAATGTCCTGATCCTGGGTTTATTGAGCATAGGATTATCACAGGGGAATTCATTACACTCCCAGCACCCGTTCAGTTTCCTGTCCTTACAGCATCTGTATGGCCTGCACCATTCCTTATCCCTGCAGCCTTCTTGTCTGCAGCCTGTACATCCGGTGTTTTCGCTGCAGACACAGCAGGCAAGTCCGCAGAATGCTATTCCCTTGTCAGGACAGAAATGTGTGTGAAGTACTCTTTCATAATAACCACTTTCAGGGCGGAAGGTCTTTGAGGGTACAAAGCCGTATTTCTCCAGAACCGCTGTCTTGTCCGGAATATTCGAAGTCTTTATTTTCAGGTCAAAGATCCTGTAATCAGGGATCATAGTCAGGACAACAAGCCTGATAAGCTCCTCAAAGTACATATCCGTCCAGTAAGCGTTGGAAAGATCAATACGCAGAACACCAAAATCTGAAGCGTCAGAAGTACCAGGAGCATCTGAAGCAGAAGTATCTGAAATATCAGAAGAAGCATTAAAACTGCCTCCGAAAATCTCCAGTGTACCTGCAGCCCTTCCGGCCGTTTTAGGGATTATTGAAAAACGGACAAAGGAGCGCCTTTCATATTCCTCAAGCCAGAAATCAATACATTCCTCCATCTGTTCCAGCTCAGTAAAATTAAAATCAGTAGTGCAGCAGTCAGCATTGACTCTCTTAACTGCTTCAGGATCAGAATAACAGCCAAGCAGGTCTTCGGCATCAGATGGCCTGACAAGACGGAGCGTGAAACTGTCAGTTTCAAATTCAGGGCATTTAGTATATGGGTTCATAGATCAGTCCTCCTTTGGCGGATATGCAGAAGCATTTTATATATGGCGCTGTGCCTTACCATATATCCACTTTAACACATAATCTGTGACAACAGTATGTCATAGTTCTCCATACAAACAAAATATTTTTCTGGCGGTACCGGCTACCCGGCGGCGTATGCAAGGAGAGTCCCAAATCACAGACGCTCATTTCCAATTATCTTGATCATTTCTCATTATAAATCACATCATAACATGTCTCCCGCTAATACTAATAAGGTAGTAAAAAAACAGTCTGCACACCGAAATATGTGGACTGTGCTGTGTGTATATTGGGGAAAAGTGTAGATTATTGACATATATGTATAGGATTTTATCATGCGGGAGGGAGGAGGGGGAACGTACAATTAAAGAAATTGCTGTTTAGGGGATTAGAGGCGGAGAGGACGCTTTGCATTGTAGGTAGTGAATCAGTGGGAGGGACAGGCGGGTGGGAGAGTTCGTGGTTCAGTCCAACCGCTGCGTCGTGAAACTCTAAGGCCACGGAGACTGCTTGAAACGCAAAAGGCGGCCGGAAACTCGGTGCATTTGCTGATGCAAACGCCCCTCAGACAGCTCCGGCCTTGAGCGCAAGCGCTCACTTTTGCTGACCGCATTCTTCGGGGCCTAAGAGTTTCATGTCCTCGCTCAAGTCCTTCACCACGAACCCGCCTGCCCCTCCCACTGATGCCAAGGTTATCGATGCAAAGCTGGCTCCCGTAATGAGGTTGGGGAATGGGTGAGACCACTACTTTATTGGATTCCCCAAATATATCCGGATCAATTATTTGCCCTATTTAAAATATATAGGTTATTCTATTTCAACCAGACTCTTTCGTATACATAGTAGTTTTCCATCCCAAATCCCAGCCTGTTTATAACAGCCAGCTTTGTGCCAGTAAACTTGGCGCCGTCAGGAAGGGGAGCGGTGGGGTTCGTTGTGGCGGACTATAGTGAGGAAGATGAAAATCTTAGGCTCCGTGTTCCGCGGTCAGCAAAAACGAGCGCTTGCGCTCGAGGCCGGAGCTGTCTGAGGGGCGGTTGCATCGGCAAACGCACCGAGTTTCTGGTGTTAGAATATAAATAGTACAAGTCAAAATGAGAGTTTCTCATTAGAAAAATCATGGTACAATATAGGTACCTCACTGAAGGAGAATCTCATTATGACAAAACACTATGACAAACAATTTAAACTGGATG
>QGGY01000016.1 GCA_003148945.1 Murimonas intestini
TAAAGATCCTGGATCTGGTCATGGATATCCCTTGTGCTCATTCCCCTTGAATAAAGAGATATCACCTTTTCTTCGATACCAGAGATATCACGCTGATATTTTGGGATAAGTTTTGGCTCGAATTCCCCATTCCGGTCCCTGGGGATGTCAATCTGTAATTCCCCAAACTGGCTTTTAAGGGTCTTAGGAGAATGCCCGTTCCTTTTGTTATCCGTGTTTAGATCACCCTTTTTATTTTTTTCGTATCCAAGAGCAGCATCCAATTCCGCTTCCATAAGCTCCTGTAAGATGTCCTTGAAACTGTCCTTGAGAAGAGTGTAGACATCAGAAACACTACGGATGTTGTTTTCTGATATAATCTGTCGTATTTGTTCCTTTGCTGCTGGCATAAAAATACTCCTTTTCGATAAGAATTGTCATATCTTAATTCTTACCAAAAAGGAGTCATTTTTTTCCAAAGACACAAGTTTATTTACACTACCTGGTGTGTTGTCAGCAGCTGCCAGAAAAGCTTCCCGAACTTTTCGGAGTCTCCAGTAATAACTCGCTTTCGTAATGTGGTGCAGCTGACACCATTCATCGATTTTCATACCCTGTGGGCGATTTTGACAATCTCTGACCAGTTCAGCCCATTCACTCAAACGTGTTTGCTGTGCAACTAAACTTGTATGAGATTTCATGACTCACCTCCTGTAGTCTGGTCAAAATAGTTGAGTACTAAACTTTTTTGACTTTATAGTGATGAGTCTATTATCTCACGTATGATAATTTTGAAAAGGTACTTGCTATTTTGCGTTTACCTTGAACTGGCTGTTTTACCCTGTATTTTATCGAATTTATTATCTATATTCTTTAAATTTTGTTCTCATATTCGTACCAGTCGAAATTATTAGAGCCAAGGTAGAGCCATTCCCGACTATTATATAATATTTTTTATTTCATTAAGTTCTCTTTGTAAGTTAACCAATTCTTTTAAAGTGCCACGGAAAATATACTCACCCGATGTCAAAATAATACCAAGTTGATTTAATGCACTCTCAATATATTGGCTTGTATATTCATCTAAACCAAACTTTTCGTAATATCTAATAGCATTTCTAGAATATGTTAATACATGATAATTCACTCGAACATCTTGCGTAATACAATATTCCAATGTTAAGAAAGATTTTTCTATAGTACTTTTTAATAAAGACAATTCATTTTCTGCATTAAATTTACTGCGCATATTCTTTTCAAACATAATGATAGCATGGGTATTAGCAATTGAAAAAATTCTTTTCTTACTCTCTGTATAAGCCTGATCTATTTGTTCCCAAGCTAGTTCATACTCATTTTTTCTTTGCAAAAATAGTGCATATTGATGCCTAATATAAGGGGATTGATTATTTTCTAATATTTTTTCATAAAATTTAATTCCATCTCCTATATCAAAAGCTCTTTTGGTAATATCAGCATCATATGCTCTACGTTTAAATATATCGTATCGATAGATAATCTGCGCACTAACGTTTTCCAAGAAACGATTTAGCACATGAGCTATAGTTTTATTATCTACCAAACTTAATGATTTTTCAGAGAATAATTTACTTCTCATTACCATATAATTCTGGTCTTGCTCACATGTATTTGTTTCCGTACTTTCTACAATTATCTTATTCATTTTTTCTAATGCATATAATATATCTTCATATGAATCAATATCCTCATTAAAATAGAAGTACATCATATCCATAGAACATGGAACTCCACAATAACTAGTATAGTTTACTAGAGTAAATATTTCTAACAAATCAATTTTCAAATTTTTATCGGTAAAGTTTATCAAATCACTTATATAGCGTTTAATTCTTTCCTTAATTAACGCACTAGTAGATACAAAAAATACTATTTCTAGTAAAGATATATTTTCATTATTTCTCATCAACTCAATAGCATCTGCACTTGAACGATTCATAGATTTACATATTATTTGTATATCGCCTGAATTTAGATTACTTATATCTACTATCCTATCTGATGAAATGCTAAAAAAACGCTTTACATATTCATAATTTAAGGCTCTTTCCGCTACAACTAACTTTATATTTTTAGCCCCTTTTAATACCTGTAAAGCATCTATATTATTATATAAATTATCTATAAAAACAATAACATTATCATCTGCTTCAACCAACTTTATTAAACGTTCCGCTTCTTGTTTTATAATGCTGTTAAACCAAAATTTTCTTCCATCCATTTCACTTGAAAAAGCTAACTGCATTAGTAATGTTGATTTTCCACATCCAGGTATTCCCGTAATTAACGTTATATTACCTGATAAAATTGTTTCTAGTGTATTTGAAAAATAGGATATTCTACATACATTATTAGACATAATATCTGATATTTGTGGTTCTGCACCTGCAAAAAAGTCTACAACAGGCCTTCTCACCCCAGAACGTTTGAGTTCATTACATACAAAATTACTGGGGAATTTTTCTCTATATTCTTTATAAATATATTTCTTATTATTTGATTGTCTTACAAAACTTTGATTTCCTAAATAATTTATAAGTTCTTTAGTATCTGCCTCAATGATATTAAATCCTAAATCTTCAAAATCTTCTATATATTCTTTGTTTTTCTCATCTGGATATACAACTATCCATTTTTGCATTTCAGATTTTGAATATGCCTCACTGTTACAAATTAGTTCTAATGTATTATTATCATACAAACTTGTTCCCCAAAAGATTGTAGGTGCTACAGATAATTTAAACGATACTGTCTCAAACAATCCTTTGTTTCTAATAAATAAATCTGTTAATTCTTTCTCTGTAAAGGACATCTTAGTCCCTAACGGATATGTAACAGAACCATGCAATTTATATAAATTTACAACTTTTTCTTTTTCTAATGTACCATACACAGCGGCATCTGATATATTTACTGATGACTCTTGATCATCAAAAATTTTTTCTAGCAGGTTATCTATATTAATTGTAACAATATTTTTCAACGGCAATTTGGTAATTGTCATATATTCTCTATCAAAAGACTTTACTGTATATTTTTCCTTCAATACTTTTTCCAACATACCTTCGTTATCTTTTTTTATCTTTTGACAAGTTTTACTCAAATTAAAATTTCTATTTTTATCAAGAGCAAATAAATTTATTAACGTTTCATTAATGTCATTTCCTAACGGCAGACTTTCTTCGTCCCCATTAAAAGCATAAACCGAGAATCCGGCTCCAAGGAACAAATTCATCCCATGTTTTCTTACTAATTCTTTAAATAATGTTTCCTTATCAAATCTCATAAATACCTCCCATAAAAATAGAATAGTAAACACAATTAGTAAATTTCGTTTAATCTGATACTTCGCCCCAGATTTAAAACACTACCTCTAATAGTCTAATAAATCCTGATAACTCACTCCCAGAACTTCCGCAATAACTTTCAACTCAATATCCGTCACAAACCGTTTGCCACTCTCTATCCTCTGAACAGCATTTTTATCAATGTCCAGACCTGCTCTTTGAAGCATATCCGCCAGCTTCCTTTGTGACGTTTTTTCTGGTAGCTTCTCCCTACTTTCCCTTATCTTCTGTCCACAGATATTATTACCGCCGTCCTCTGCCTTATTTTTGTACATAAAATCCTCTCCCATTTTTGACATTTACTAATTGTCATTTACTCCATTATATGATAAACCATGAAATAAGTTGACATTCAGTAAATGTCAGTAAAAATACTTTTAGTAAAGGACGCTATTTATGAAAAGCATATTACTAAGATTATATGACGGTGAGATTTGTCCTGCCGAGCAATTCGGTCTTAAAACAGAGGAATATCGTTCCATGCGGCAAGCACAATACCAACACTATGAAGATTTTATTGAAAAACTAAAATCTCTCGCCCCGCCATTACACGAAAAATTCATTGACATCATGGACGAACAGCTTGACACCGTTCCCCTTGAACTTTCTGGGTCATTCCTTGATGGCTTCCGCCTGGGCGCAAGAATGATGATTGAAGTGTATCAAAGCAATTACACAGACCTTGAAGAATAATTTTTCTGTCCGTAAATCCTTCATTTGACAGCCAAAACATAGAGGGCGAAGCAATCAATATCTCGTTGTCCGCCCTCTCCATCATGGCGCTAGCGCCATGTTTCTATATGTAATTAAGAAAAAATCAAATCTCCCGTTCCAACTTTCACAGCTTATGCTTTACCTCCTGTTGGCTTTCATACAACTCATTCCTCCTACCGCAAATTTCTTTCCCGCGCTCTAAGGCTTCTCTAATACTTTCCCTCCGCTCCAGCTCCCCCTTTTTATATTCCGCCATTAAAGAACGGATTTCATTGTTGTTCTGCTTCCTCTGATTATCTAGTATAACCCAATTTACCAACTGCTCCGCTTCCCGGTCTGTCTCAAAATCTGTATATTGGATAACCTTTGCACACAGCCGAAGCATGACTTTTTTCTCCATGTCTGTCAAAGCGATACCTCCGTTTTTTTGTAATGTTTAGGAACCGTTAAGCACATTTCTGCCGCTTTTTGACCTTCAATGATAGCTTTCACCTCTTGTTCTCCAAGGCCGGCTTTTACACACTCATAATCTTTTAAATCAGTTGAGAGCGAAAGATTTTTTTCTTCTACCTGTTTTATCTGCCCCTCCAAATAATTGCAATTTCTTTGAAGTCGCTCCACCTGCTGTTTCAATTTATCGGCCGCTTCAATCAACTGGACATTCCGAATAAGCGCCGCCACCAGTGTTTCCTTGACCTTCTTTAACAAGGGCATTGCTTTCTTATCCCGATAAGTTTTTGCCGTTGTCAGAGCCGCCGGTTCCGGTAACTGCCACGCCGGATTTTCACGAATGATGTGGATATTCTTCTCTGTTGCTCCTTTATCAGATGACAGCTTTATAATTTCCTGCTGTATCTCCCGTTTCTGCCCCTGTAACCGTTTCAAATCTCTTGTTTCACTGATAACCGATTTATGTATTTCTTGTATGCTCTGGCTAATTTCTTTCTTTTGGTCGGTAAGTTCCTGTACCTCCTTTTCCCGTTCCTGTTTCTCAAAATCCAATACGCTCAAATATTTTCTATGAGTTCCCTTTTGCTTCCAAATAATGCCGTGACGCTCCATAACTTTTGCTAATTCCTGTTTCTCCGAAGCTATCCACTGGCTCCATTCTGTTTCCTGCTTTGTACCGCCCTTAAAGCCCATAGAAGCAAGCGCTTGTTTCATGGAAATTCTTGTATCCAACCCCCTCTTGCTTTCAGATACGAACGGAATAAAATCTATATGCAGGTGGGGCGTTTCTTCGTCCATATGGAGGTGGGCGGAAAATACTCTAAGATTTGGATTTCTTTGCTGAAAATCATTCATAAATTCGTCCAGAATTTTCTTTGCCAATTCCCCGTTTTCACTTTGGGCGTTCATATCATCTTTGTTATCTATCTGGAAAATGACTTCATGAAATAATTTCTCTTGTTTAGATGTGCGTATCTTCTCGTAATAATTATCTATCTTCCTGTCATTGCGTGTCTGCTTTTCATTGTAACGCTCTAAGGCTTCATCAAACAATTCATGGTAAACAGTCTTGATATTTTCGTTACAGTATTCTATATTATATTGAGTGTAATCTTCCTTTATATTTTTTGCCTTGAACGCTCTGCTGTTGTGGGTAATAGAGCCTTTTCCCACCATGCCGCTGATTGTCCTCTCGATTGTCTTATCCTCCTTTCAGCAATACAGGGGCGGCATTTAAGCCGCCATAGCTTTGTTACTTTCGTCGAAAGTAACGCAAAAGCACTTTTGACAGGCTACGCTCTATCAAAAGCTGCCTTTGCGCCCTGCCGGGGGCTTTCGTTCTACAGACGGGCGGCTGTTCCAGCCGTTTTGCTTCCCCCAGTTTTCCAACTTCGTTCAACTCCGCAACAACGTAAGTTCTATATCTCTTGCAACCTTACAATCCTAAAGTCCGCAAATTTTATATACCCTGCATTGTTGCGTTGTTCCCTTATTTCAATCTTATCTTGTCCAGTTCCCAATACCATGAGTTATTTATCCGCTTCGCCCGGATACCCAACTCTTTTTTTGCATTTTCCAACGTCCGTTTGGATATGCCCTGTTCGTCTGCAATATTGACAATCTCATTGCTTTGCATGGCATTATTCGTTTCTGCCAGTTCACGGAGCAACCGTTTCGCCTGCTCCATTTTATTTGCTTTCGGAGCAATACCGCCTAAAACTTCATCTGCTGTAATATCATAATCTCCAAGCCAGCAGAAACCGTTCTCTGATAATTCAAAACCTTTCGGGTGTCCAAACGCCGCCAGATTGTTTTTTATCTGGACAACTGCCCTTATATTTGCTTCTCCCTCTACCCTGCCTACCAGCAGAACACTTCTTGCGACTGCAAAGAAATCAATGGAACCCATGCCCCGATACGCCGCCTTATTTCCTGCCGCTTTATTCATGTGACCCACAAGCACAATAGCACATTGATATTTCTCTGCCAGAGCCGCCAGCTTCTTTGTCATATCCCTTGCTTCATTTGCCCGGTTCATATCCATACCACCGCCTAAATAGGCCTGTATTGGGTCTAAAATCAGCATTTTAGCCTTTGTCCTTATAATTGCTTCCTCTAACCGTTCATCTATCATAGAGAGTGATTTTATGCTTTCATCAATGACAGAAATATTTTCACAGTCCGCACCCGCCACTTCCAGACGGGGCTTTACTGTATCAGCAAGCCCGTCCTCCGCTGTCTGATAAATCACATTTAATGGTTCCGTCAGCTTCATTTCATTATCTAACCCCTCACCATTTGACAGCTTTGCCGCTATATTGAGTACCATCGTTGTCTTTCCGTCTCCCGGATCGCCCTGTATAATTGTCAATTTCCCATAAGGGATAAACGGATACCACAGCCACGACACTTTTTGTGACTGTACCTCCGACATTTTAATCATCTGTAATTCTGTTTTTGTTTCTTCCATAATGCCCTCCGTTTCTGAAAATGTCATTGTCACTGGAAGAAACCTCTGTTATAATTGTAATGTAATTTTATATGATAACAGAGGTTTTCCAGTTATCCCAAGCCTTAACAGTTGCCGCTGTTGGGGCTTTTTTCGTTCTCGTCCTGCCACAGATACTTAGCACCGTCCAATAGCCAGAGAATAGCTTTCAGCATGTCCAGACAGTCATTTTTCATATCCTGCAAACCCTCCGGCGATAAAGTGATTTCCGATTGTTCAAACTGCTCCGTCACTTCCCGGATATTGGTCTGCATAACCTTTAATTCCTCCACCAATTGATAAATCACCTCTTTTTTACCGACCACACAAACCCGGTTATAAATGCAGGAACGGACAAAATAATCTTTCTTTAACATACCGCTTGCTAAAATCTTTGCCTCGATTTCCTCCCGTTCTCTGGGTGAAATACGAAAGCTGATAGTTGGATACTTATGAACTCCGCTCATTTTCTTCCTCCTTGCCGTTTTCAATCTCCAACCTGTCCGCAAGTTCTCCCTGCTTGTTAGGATATAAATGTGAATATGTATTTAATGTTGTTTCAATTTTCTCATGCCCCAGCCGTTCAGCGATTGCCAGCGGCATGAACCCCATTTCTACAAGCAGAGAGGCGTGTGAATGTCTCAAATCATGCAGTCTTATCCTCTTTACCCCGGAAGCGTTGATACCTCTGATAATTTCATGTTCCATATAGGACTTTGTAAATCGGAACATTCTTTCGTCTGCCATAATGCCGTATAAATGGGAAATATACTCCTGCAATTCTTCTACAAGAAATGGCGGTATTGTTACAATCCGTTTGCTCTTAGGTGTTTTAGGCGGTGTAATAATGTCCCTGCCCTCTATCCGCTGATAGGATTTATTGATAGAGATTGTACGCTTTTCTACGTCAATGTCCTTGTAAGTCAGAGCTAATAATTCTCCTATCCTCATGCCCGTCCAGTAGAGAAGCAGGAACGCCATTTTTGTTTCCGACTTATCCTCTACCGTTTCAAGAAACTGCTTAAATTCCTGTTTCGTCCAGAACTCACGCTCCCCGGCATGGCTCTTTCCAATGCTCCCGGCTTTCCGGCATGGATTGTCTTTCAAATCATAATAGCGAACCGCATAGTTAAAGATTGCCGCCAACTGATTATTAACCGTTTTCAGATACGTTGGGGAATAGCCCTTTTTCATCAGCGCATTTTGCCACGCTCGAATATCAGATGTCTTAATCTCATTCATACACTTTTTCTTGAAATAGGGAATAATTTTCAAATCAATAATGAATTTCTTCGTCCGCATGGTATTTTCACGCAGACGGTGTTCCATATCCTCATAGTAGATGTGGACAAAGTTTTCAAAATTGATGTCTAAATTTCTCTGCTGTTGTTGCAGGAAATCACGCTCCCACTGTTCAGCTTCTCCCTTATTTTGAACCCTCTTTTATTCTTCTTATGGCTCACTCCCTGCCAGTCCTTATAATAGAATTGACAACGCCACATCTTTCCGTCCCTTGTTGCCGCCATAGGTACTCTCCTTTCTCACATGGCTACGGTCAGACCGTAGAATTTTTCTTCAAAGTATTTTGTCTGAACCTTGCCGCAGATTGTCCTGTAGCCTTTTGCTTTTAATTCCTCATTCAGTCCCCGGATAATCTTATAAGCATAGCCCGTTGATACGCCAAGCATTACCGCCGCTTCCTCTGCCGTTACATACATCTTCTTTGATTTCTCCATTCATTGTCCTCCTATATTTTATATAGGGACTTTTGTTCCTTAACTACATTCTCATTATACAGGCTCTTTTGTCCCTTGTTAATATATTATTCTTGAATTGATTGATTATTTTCAATAGATATGATAGAATACAAATGTCCCTATTATTCATATTATCAAATACTAAAGGAGTGACTGCATGACAGTAGGAGAGAAAATAAAGACATTCCGAACAATCCGGGGAATTTCACAGAATGTATTAGGAGAACTGGCTGGCATAGATGGAACCACTATTCGTAAATATGAATTAGGAAGCCGGAAGCCAAAGCCCGACCAGCTTTTGAAGATTGCCAACGCTCTAGGCGTGAGTATCAATGTATTCACGGATTTTGATATAGAAACTGCTTCTGATGTCCTTAGTCTGCTTTTTAAAATGGACGAGCAGGTAGATATGGAAATTGACGGTGAAAAAGACAGTGAGGGAAATCTCATTCCAGACACGATATGTATTCGTTTCAAACACCCGGAAATCAACAGCCGGCTTGCAAAATTCGCAAAAGCTAAGAAATTGCAGGAAAATTTAATTGCTTCCAAAGACGCATTTCCAAGTGAGGAAGCATTTAATAAAGAATTAGAGCAGATGAACGAGACTTGCGAACAGATTAAACAACATTTAGTAGATACCAATAGAGTTGTAAGAAAGGGAGCGGCAGATATTTCTGTCAAAGTGTATCCAGAAAACAAATAGAAATGAGGTGTGTAAAACTTGAATGTAATATTTCAGAGAGCAGAAATTTCAGAACCCGCATTATTCAGCCCGTCCGACACAACAAAAAAAGTAGAATATTTTCCAGAAATATGTGTTTCCACATTTTCAGAAAATATCATTCAAAAATTTTCTTCGTTAAGCAATACCGAAAAGATAGCAGAATTATATACCGCCAATGGTATCATACCCGTTTATAAATCTCGATATAAGGGCACAGACATTGCCTTTTACCTATCCAGAGTAGGCGCACCAGCCTGTGTTGTGGGCTTTGAAGAAGTCGTTGCTATGGGCGCAAAAAAATTTGTTCTATTCGGTTCCTGCGGCGTATTGGACGGTGAAAAGGTAAAGGACAGTATCATTATCCCTGTTTCTGCTGTCCGTGATGAGGGAACAAGCTATCACTATATTGCACCCTCGCCTGAAATTGAAGCAGACGCACATTCTATCCAAACGCTGGAAAATGTTCTAACAAATTGCGGCTATCCCTATGTAAAGGGCAAAACATGGATTTCTGACACAATTTACAGAGAAACCATACCAACCATTCAAGAACGCAGGCAAGAGGGTTGTCTTGTAGCAGAAATGGAATGTGCCTCCATGTTAGCAGTCGCAAAATATCGGCATATTCCTTTTATCCAATTTTTGTATGGCGCAGATAATCTTAGTTCTGATACATGGGAAATCAGAGATTTGAACTTGCATGGTTTAAATAACGCAGAAAAATATATGGTACTTGCTTTTGAATGTGGACTTGCTATATAAAACAGATAAAGCAGGTATCATGATACCCGCCCCAAATCCAGTATTCATCAAATAAATAGAGCCAAACGACATAAAGCAACCCCGGAAATGCCCATTTTATCCGCATTTCCGGGGTTCCGTCCGTTACTCAAACTCAATCGTAGCCGGCGGCTTCGGAGACATATCATAACAAACCCTGTTCACATTCTCCACTTCCTTCAATATCCTGCAGGTAATCCTCTCCAGCACATCCCAATCCACTTTTTCAATAGTAGCTGTCATAGCATCTATGGTATTGATTGCCCTGATTATTACCATGTACTCAAAGCAGCGTGCATGGTTCTTCATACCTACTGATTTGAAATCGGGAACTACTGTAAAGTACTGCCATACCTTTTTGTCCAGTCCGACTTTCTCGAATTCTTCACGCAGTATTGCGTCTGATTCTCTGACTGCTTCAAGTCTGTCACGGGTGATGGCTCCCAGGCAGCGCACACCGAGTCCCGGTCCCGGGAACGGCTGGCGGTATACCATGCTGGCCGGAAGTCCCAGTTCTACGCCGCAGGCCCGGACTTCGTCCTTAAATAACTGCTTTAACGGCTCTACCAGTTCGAACTGCAAATCTTCTGGAAGGCCTCCTACGTTGTGATGTGATTTTACCATCTTGGCTGTTTTTGTACCGCTTTCAATGATATCCGGGTAGATGGTTCCCTGGCCCAGGAAATCGATTCCGTCAAGTTTTCTGGCTTCTTCTTCAAATACACGGATGAATTCACCGCCGATTATTTTACGTTTTTCTTCCGGATCTGACACATTTTCAAGCTTGCCAAGGAAGCGTTCTGTGGCATCTACATAGATGAGGTTTGCGTGAAGCTGGTTCTGGAATATTTCAACTACGCTCTCAGATTCATTTTTACGCATCAATCCATGGTTTACATGTACACAGACTAACTGCTGTCCGATAGCTTTGAGAAGGAGTGCTGCCACTACTGAGGAATCAACGCCTCCTGAAAGAGCCAGCAGGACTTTCCTGTCACCTACCTGGCGGCGGACCAGTTCCACCTGATCTTCTATGAAGTTCTTCATGTTCCAGTTCGCTTCTGATTTACATTCATCAAAAACAAATTTCTTCAGCTCTGCTTCATCCGGAAGTGAAGTGTATTGTTTTTCGCACTTGGCAGACGGATAATCAATAGAGATTACGGGATAGCCGCTTTCATAAATAAATGGATTAACTTCTACAGTCTGACCGTCTACTACACGGTTTTCTCCTCCATTTAAGATAATTCCTTTTACATTATCCAGCTTCTGCAGCTCTTCCGCTGTGATATCATGCGGATGGATTTCACTGTATACTCCCATGTCGCGGATCATACGCGCTAATACGGTGTTCTCTGTACTTCCCAGGTCCAGAATAACTATCATGTCCTGTTTCATCTTCGCTTTCTCCTTTGCTTTTCCTATTTTATGAGGATTATCCTCATGCTGTTTTTATTATAACCTACTCTTACACATTTCTCCATTCTATTTTTTATAAAATATGCATTTCTTTTTCACAAACCAAATACACTGCTGCAAATCAAAGCCCCCGCCGCAAGCAGTCAGGGTATAAACTTGCAGTGCTGCAGAGCAGCTAATATTTAATCTGCGTGCTGTCTTGGTCCGCCGAAATCACAATTTCTTCACAGTTTTATCGTATAATACCTGTAATTATTTTACTCCGGCACATGGCAGATTTACATCCAGCAGGGACAATGGACCGTCCAGGTTCTGCAGTCTGCCATTGCGGAGATAATTCTATAATCAAGGATGTGCAGAGCTGATATATACCTGCATCCGCCAGACATCCTAAAAAATTCTATTGAAAAAGGAGTATTGATTAATGAAAAAAGAAAACCGGAAACTTGCGCAGGAAAGGCGTGCCGAGGAACGCCGCATAATGGAACAGAGGAAAAAACTGAAGAAGTACCTGGCTTTTGGCCTGCCTGTTGCTGCACTCATCATACTCATTATAGTGCTTGCCGTATACAATTCAAACGGAAATTCATCTTCTAAGGAAAATGATACCTCTGAGAGTTCCACTTCCTCTACCGGGAATAATGCCACTGAAAGTACTGGCCTTTCAACAGATGAATCTCTTGCCGTAAAGAACGGTGATACTGTTAGTATTGATTACATCGGCTCTGTGGATGGCGTTGAATTTGATGGCGGCAGCACGAAAGGAAATGGTACTGATCTGGTTATTGGCTCCAATACTTATATTGATGATTTTGAGGAACAATTGATCGGACATCATCCCGGCGAAACAGTGGATGTCAACGTGACCTTTCCTGAAAATTATGGCAAAGACAATTTAAATGGGAAGGATGCACTCTTTAAAGTCACTATAAATGGTATCTATCAATAAAAATCCACATACACACCGCAAAAATGAGAACTGTTCCCTGTAGTCAGGCCGCAGTTCTCATTTTTTAACGTAACAAACTTTCTAATCTATTATCGCTGCTCCCTCAACAATGATTTTAAGCACACTGATTTTAAAGAAAAACAGGAACAATATTGACAGCTGTCTGACAGATATATTACACGAAGAGATTCACATTTGACATCTCTGCATCTCCCAGATAGGAAGCAACACCTGCCAATTCCACACCATCTATCAGTTCTTCCTTTGTTATGCCCATTACATCCATTGACATGGTGCAGGCCACCAGCTTGATTCCCTGGGCCATTGCCTGTTTCATCAGTTCTTCCAGCGATGAGACATTTTTATCTTTCATGACTTTTTTCATCATCTTTGTTCCCATTCCGCCCATATTCATATTTGAGAGCTTCAGCTTTCCAGTCCCTCTTGGCATCATAGCGCCAAACATTTTTTCCATGAATGGTTTTTTCACTTTTACCTTTTCTGTCTTTCGCAGGGCGTTCAGTCCCCAGAATGTAAAGAACATGGTTACCGGACGGCCCATGGCGGCCGCGCCGTTTGCTATAATGAATGCAGCCAGAACCTTATCCAGATCTCCGTCAAATACAATGATTGTCTTTCCCTGCCGGTCCTCGCCGGGCGTTGTAATATCATGTCCGCCGTCTGCCTGGGCTGTCTGCACATCCGGGAACCATCCTTTTTGGATCCTTACTATATTCTGCACACCTTCTCTGCGTTTTCCGAGCATTGTGTTTCCTGTCCTCGCGCACCATGCTTCTATATCTCTGGCAAAGCCCATATCTGTTGCGGATATCTCCAGGCATTCTCCGTCTTTCATGGTCTTGAGTGTCTCGTTTACCTTCATGATCGGACCCGGGCACTGCATCCCGCAACAGTCCAGTATCTGCATTTTCATTTCATTTACTGCAGGTCTCTGCTTTTCTCCCATAATTATATTTTCCTCCTGCGCACACCGCACTTCTTTTCTCTCCTGTCCTTCCCTTTCCGCCTCAGATGCTGAGGGGGTATAGTGACAGGTTTTATACAGGGATGTACCCCCTTCCAGCACTTTTACATTAGAAAATCCATTCTGCATCAATATCCTGGCGGCATTGTAGGAACGGACCCCCACAGCGCAGTACGGTATGATCAGTTTATCTGTATCCAGTTCCCTGATCTGCTCTCTCAGCTGACCCAGAGGGATATGGATGGAACCAGGGATGGAAAACACCATACGCTCCACATCTTCAGTTATATCCAGTATGAGGAAACTGTCCTTTTTATCAGGTTCTGCCATCAGCTCATCCAGCTCCTTTACGCTTATAAAGGAAACAAGTCCCTTTCGGATATT
This sequence comes from Murimonas intestini, assembly GCA_003148945.1. Lineage (GTDB taxonomy): Bacteria > Bacillota > Clostridia > Lachnospirales > Lachnospiraceae > Murimonas > Murimonas intestini. The sequence goes on from QGGY01000016.1 coordinate 14,019, forward strand.
TTCAGCTACAAATCCAAGCATATTCACAGGATCCTTGGCTGAAGAATATGGAGGGGCATAAGAAAGCTCCAGCTTTGCCAGATCTTCTGCATTTCCTCCCAGACGCATGACTGTGGCAATCGTATCTATTCTTTTGTCTGCGCCCTCCTGCCCCACGATCTGTGCCCCCAGGATCTTCCCATCCTTTTCAAATATCAGTTTAAGTGTCAGCGGAGTGGCTCCCGGATAATAGCCGGCATGAGATTTCTGATTTATTATTACAGCTTCATAATCCGTGCCTTTTATCTTCCCTGCCTCATTAAGTATTTTTTCATTAAGCCCTGCAGTTGCTGCAGACATGTCAAATACCCGGGCTACTGCTGTCCCGATCGTTCCCCCATATGTCTTGCTGTCCCCTGCGATATTGTCTGCACATATCCTGGCCTGTTTATTTGCCGGGCCTGCCAGTGGGATCATAGTCTTTTCCCCTGTAACCAGATGAGTAGTTTCTGTCACATCCCCCACCGCATATATATTAGGAACAGAAGTTTGCAGATGGCTGTTCACAACCACGCCTCCTCTGGCGTTTACCTCCAGCCCTGCTTCCCTGGCCAGCTGGCTGTTCGGCCTGACACCTATTGAGAGGATTATCATGTCAGCATCCACACATTTTCCGCTTTTAAGAAATATAGTTGTTTTCTCCCCATCACCTGAAAACTTCTCAACCCCGTCTCCCAACAGAAGCTGTACGCCGTTTTCCTGCATATTTTCGTGGAGCAGCTGGGCCATCTCCTTATCCAAAGGCGCCATCACCTGGTCCTGCATTTCTATGACGGAGACACTCAGTCCTGCTCTGTGCAGATTTTCCGCCATTTCAAGCCCGATAAATCCTCCGCCTATCACAGCTGCACTTTTTGGCCTTTTCTCAGTCAGAAATTTTTTGATCCTGTCAGTGTCCGGGATATTCCACAGTGTAAATATATTCTCCGCCTCAATCCCCGGTATCGGCGGCTTTACAGGGGAAGAGCCTGTTGCCAGAATGAGGTTGTCATACCCCTCCTCATATATTTTTCCTGTCTTAATATCTTTTACAGTAATTGTATTTTTTTCAGGATGCAGGGCTGTCACCTCATTCCCTGTACGTACCTGTATATCAAATTTCTTCTTCATTGCCTCCGGTGTCTGAAGCAGCAGGGCTTCTCTGCTTTTGATCACATCGCCTATATAATAAGGAAGTCCGCAGTTGGCAAATGAAATATATTCTCCCCTCTCCAATACTACGATCTCCATTTTTTCATCTCTTCTTCTCAGTCTGGCAGCCGCAGTTGCGCCTCCGGCCACACCTCCGATAATAACAGTTTTCTTAGCCATAAAATAACACCCCTTCTTATAATTGTCGTAACTGTTCAGTACCTTCACAGTTACATGCAAAAATCCATTTAAAATCGCCTTCGGCGATGGGATTTTTGCACCCTTGAATCATTTTCTTACGGTCTGTGCAGTAAATGCACAGACCTGCTGAATAGTTACTAATTGTCCGCCTCAATTGCGCTCATTATAGCTATTATATAATAACCGGGAGGTTTCTTCTGTGATTAAGTCACAGAACAACCTCCCGGTTATTACAAAATATTTATGTCAATTCTTTTAATCTCTTCCTGTCAAGTACACAGACCTTCCCTCTGGAAATTTTGACAAGCCCTTCTCCTTCAAAGTACTTCAGCATCCTTGACACCACCTCCCGGGCGCTGCCTGTGTATTTTGCTATCTGGTCATGGGTGATATAAAGGGTATCTCCCCCGGCTTTAGCTAATTCATCTATAAGAAATACAGCCAGCCTTTTGTCAAAACTCATGAACAATATCTGCTGCATTGTCCACATCACATCTGAAAAACGCTCTGCTGTCTGCTTGTAGATATAATTCTCAGCGTATATATTCTCTTTGGCCAGACTCCTGAAGATATCCGGCCTGACTGTGATCAGGCTGCTGTCCTCCTCCGCATCGATCAGTATGTCAAATGTGATCTCTTCCATAAAGCAGGAGGCGCTGAGGACACATGTGTCCCCGGAGAACAGCCTGTAAAGAGTGATATCTCTGCCATCCTCGGACTGGATATAGACTCTGAGCTGGCCGCTCCTGACAAGGATGATGCCTACACACTCCTCCGCTGCATTGTGCACAAAGGTGCCTTTACTGTAGCGGGAAGAAACCGCATGGCTGCAGATATCCGCTCTCTGCCTCTCCTCCAGCTTTTCCCAGAAAGGAAAATAAGACGCCAGTTCCTTTTCCATATCTTTTCCTATAGCTTTATCTGTCTCTTCCTGTGCCATTTCCAACCTCCTTCTTCCGCTGAATTATAATTGCCCTTTAATTACTATATTATCATAGGATTCCAGGGATAGACCACCGTTTTTTTAATTTGGAAATTATATCCTGAATTGCTTCGTGCTCATTCTCTGCTTTCCCACGGCTTTATAATAGCAGCATCACAGACCTTCTGTATGTACTCAAAACTCATCGCACACCGTTGCTCCCGGTTACTGTCTGTATACTGCTATCCGCAGAAAATTTTTCCGGCACAGCTGTTTTCTGAATTTCGGCACAAAAAATACCGCCTCCCATGAGCTGATATCTCAGCCCTTTTTCTGTGAAAGCGGTATTTCCCTTCAAATTTCCCTCTAAAATGATCTATGCTCCGGCGCGGCACACCATTAACTATGAGTGCCTTTTTCTGCCTTCAGATGCATCATTGCCGTATCATACCATATCATTGCCGTACCGTTCATTCAGCCAGATATGCCAGTACAGCCTGTGCCACAATATCTGCTTCTTCCGGCTTTAAGTTATAGGCATTCAGGAAAATGACATTTTCCGGCATTCCAAATTCCGGTCCGTATACACCTACATCTACAGGCGGATCAAAGGCTCTTGTATATTGGTTGCATTCCTGAGCAGTCCTGCCTTTCGGAAGGGTCACCAGCAGCAGGGGCTGATATGTCCCCAGGCGTCCTATGGAACGAAGCTCTGTCTGCACATCCGCCCCCTGCCTGAGAAGTCCTTCCAGCTTCTGGAGCAGGATCTCCTGCCGCTTAAATCCTTCCTCAGGTTCTTCCTCCACAAAAATCTCCAGCGCTGTCAAAAAGCCTGCCAGCTCTTCTTTTCCAGTCTTAAATGCACGTCCGATCCGCGGATTCGGGCTGGCTGCCATGCGGCAGGCCTGGATCAGATCCTTTCTGCCTACCACCAGGCCGGTACACTGGGGCCCTTTGATATGCTTCCCGCCGCTGTATATAGCCAGGTCAGCCCCCAGTTCCTTAGTATAATACCAGAGGTAGGAGCTGGGAGGCAGCTGGGCCGCAGCATCCACCACTACCGTCACCCCCCTGGCCTTAAGCGCCGGTATCACCTCTTCACAGGTGGGAATCCCCTCCTCGTACAGGGTGGCCGGAAAGAGGAAAACTGCTGCCGTCCGCTCATTTACAGCCTCCAGCATGGCTTCCACACTTGGTTCCACAGGAACGATCACCGCTCCTGTCAGTCCCGTGAGCTTCCAGTATGGGATCAGCTCCCTGAACTTTCCGTCAAACATCAGTATCTCTTTTTTTTCAAATTGTTCCAGATGAGGAATCTGATCCAGCTTCTTCTCATCCGGTCCGCAGATGCAGGCAGCGGCGGAGAGTATCAGGCCGCCGGCCGCCCCTGTGGTAACAAAGGCTGCTTCATTATTTGTCAGCTCTGCTGCGCGCTCACATACGGCATCCATCAGCTGGAAGATATCTACAAAGCCCCGCCCTGCCTCCTCCATGGCCTTCAGTGTTCTGGGATCCATCAGGGATCCCCCCAGGTTCGTGTATGTCTCACTGGCATTGATCAGAGTCCTGATCCCTAATTTTTCATAAAACTCCATATCTTTTTTCTCCGGTCTCACTTATTCAATCCCCGCCTGACGGCTTCTCCTGCGAGAATCCCGGTCAGTGTCCCTTCCTCCAGGGCAGGAAGCCCATTCACATACAGGGAATGGATTCCCTCCGGCCGCCTTCTGGGATTTCCGAATGTGGCCTTGTCACACACCTTTTCATAATCCATAAGGCAGATATCTGCCTTCATGCCCGGCTTCAAAAGCCCTCTGTCTTCCAGGTGGTACATCTGTGCCGGCATGGAAGTCAGTTTCTTTATAATGTACTCTGCCGGAACACTGCGATCCCTCATATGGGCAATGATCCTGGCAAAGGAGCCGAATGCCCTGGGATGGCAGAGGATACCTGTGGGAATAGTGTCACTGCCCACCGTATACCTGTCGTCTGTAAAAAGACGGTACTGGTCATCATACAGCTTTTCCTTCAGTTCCTCTGTCTGATTTTCAATTCCTGCAAACCCTGCTTCCAGCTCATTTTCAATAAGAAGCCTTATTACTGCCTGGGAGAAGGTCTCTCCATGCTCTTCTGCTATCTCATCCACAGTCCTTCCAAGGCTTCTGCTGTAAGGATCTTTTGTAAGGATGATCCTGGCAGTCTGCCCCGGTCCGAAGAAATAAGAATGGCGCTCATCCATTTCACGCAAAAGCCTGTCCCGCATTTCTTCTGATGTCAGGCGGTCCATGATCTTTCGCCAGCTGCCTTCCTGAGCCCATCCGGGCACCAGGGCCAGCAGCAGGCCAGCTCCCACCAGATACGGATAGAACTCGTAATAGATCTGGGCTCCTTCCTTTTCCAGTTCTTCAAAGGGTGCAAACATCGTATGATAATCCTCCATGCCTCCTGTGCGGTAATGGAGCATATTCAGCCTTACTTTTGTCCGCCTCACAACCTCCGCTGCTTCTTCCAAAGATGAGATTGGGATCTGTCCGTCGTTCAGCCGCTGGTGTACGCAGAATAAACCATCGTACTGTTTCACCACGCTGCACATCTCTGCAAGTTCTCTTGTATTGCTGTAGCCGCCCGGATAGTAGGAAAGCCCCACGGAAAGTCCTACGGCCCCTTCCTCCATGGCATCTGCCACCACCTGCTTTGCAGCCTTAAGCTCTTCCTCATTAAGGGGCCTGTCTTCAAACCCGGTGATCATCTGCCTGACAGCATTGTGTGAGACATTGGCCGCCACATTGACAGCAGAGCCTCCCAGCAGGTCCAGAAATTCACCAAAGGTATTCCATTTTTTAAAATAACGGCGGTAATCTCCAAAGATACCAGAATTTATCCGCATGGAATCATCAAACATTTCATCCTTCATTGGTGCAAATCCCAGTCCGCACTGTCCTGTGACGACAGTTGAAATTCCCTGGTAAACTGCATTCGGATGCTGACGGTTCGCCATCAGGTTTAATTCCGAATGTGTATGCCCGTCGATCAGACCCGGTGTCGCCATAAGACCTCTTGCATCCACCACCCTTCTGGCTTCCAAAGCCTCCAGACGGCCGACAGCCGAAATGCGGTCACGGTCCACCGCGATATCACCATAATAGGGCTTTTCACCGCTTCCATCCACGATAAGCGCCCCCTGAATCAAAAGATCCATATATAATCCCTTCTTTCCAGAATACAGTTATACTGCTCCGTCCTGCGGTTCCATTTCCACGATCCCCTCAATCTCTACCGGAGTATTGCCCGGCAGGGCAACAGCCCCGATGGCAGAGCGGGACGGCGCTCCTGTCTCCTCCCCAAAAAGGTCTACAAGCAGCTGTGTCGCACCATTGGCAACCTGCGGCTGCTCATAGAAATCGGGCTCACACGCCACAAACACCAGAATTTTCACAAATGATTTTACCCTGTCAAGGCTTCCTATATGCTCTTTAATTACAGAGAGGTAATTCAGGATCGTCCTTTTCGCTGCCTCCTGTCCTTCCTCAACAGTCAGATCACTCCCCAATTTCCCGGATGGTCCTTCTCCTTCTATGTAGGCTCCGCACCCTGAAATATAGTAAAGGTTCTCTCCAAGCGGCTTTACGCTGGCATAAACCCCGCCTTTTCCCGGTGCCGGCGGCAGAGCCAGCCCGAGCTTCTCCAGCTTTTCTTCTATTGTCATATCTGTCTTCTCCTTTTTATCCTGCCTCGTATTCTCACGGTCTGTGCAGTAAATGCACAAATCCGCCAAACGGCCTGCCTGTTCTTTTAAATTCCAGACACCCTACGGCCTTACTGCTGTCCCATCCTCCAGTCTGGAGAACAGCCAACTGAAATCCATCTCCATTGGCGGATACTTCGCTGCCGCTTTTTCATCGAAATCCACTCCAATGCCCGGCCTGTCATTCAGATAAGCATAGCCGTCCTTAGTAAACGGGCATCCCGGGAATACTTCTTCCTCAGCCTCATTGAAGCCTGCAAATTCCTGGATACCGAAATTCGGGCTGCTCAAATCAAGGTGCATCTGGGCTGCCATTCCGATAGGCGACAGGTCATTCGGCCCGTGCCATGCCGTCCTCACCTGGTATGACTCACAAAAAGCCGCCAGCTTTCTGGCAGGTGTCAGCCCGCCGATGTCACTCAGATGGCATCTGATGAAATCAATCCACTGGTTCTGGACCGCAGTCCTCCACTCTATTGGATGTGTAAACAGCTCGCCCATAGCCAGCGGCACAGTTGTCTGCTTTCTCAGGTATTCAAAATAATTTACCTGTTCGGGCGGCAGGGCGTCTTCCACAAAGAATGGCTTGAACTGTTCCAGCTCTTTTACAAAAGCCAGTGTATCAGCCAGTGACAGGCGTTCATGGATATCATGCATAATCTCCAGATTCCAGCCCACATTGGATCTGATCCTCTCAAAGAGCCTTATTACACTCTGCATATAAGTCCTTGTAGAATAATAAGCCCCTGCCGGCGCATTTTCGGGATGGACCATCTTCTGGATGCTGCCGTCAAAATTTCCCCCGTATGTGCCCATATGGCAGCGGATATAGCGGTATCCCTCTTCCATAAAAGCATGTATCTTTTCTTCAACAGCTTCAGGGCTGTTGCCGTCAGCGTGGCGGTAAACAGCGATCCCCTCCCTGCATTTTCCTCCGAACAGGCTGTAGAGAGGCATTCCCGCCAGCTTTCCTTTTATATCCCAGAGGGCTTCATCCACCCCTGAGAGCGCATTATTCAGCACAGGCCCGTTCCTCCAGTAGGAGCTGCCCATCATCGACTGCCAGATATCTTCAATATCGTGGACAGACCGTCCCTTCAGCATGGGGCAGAGATATTCTTCAATTGCTGTCACCACAGCCTTACACCGCCATGTAAAGGTGGCGCAGCCTACCCCGTACAGCCCCGGCTCTGAGGTCTCTACCCTGACTACCACCAGGTTATTGCCGTGAGGCGCTGTCACAAATACCTTAATGTCTCTTATTGTTATGGCTTTCATATTCTCTCTCCTCCGTTTCTTATGAATTAATTCTTAACTGCGCCGCTTGTCATTCCGGCAATAAAATATTTCTGGAAGCACAGGAACAGGATAATAAGCGGGATACACGATACGCTTGACGCCGCCATCATATCATTCCAGTGCACCTGGTTCTGTGTGTTAAGTGCAACGATACCGACTGTAAGTGTCTTCAGGGAATCCTTTGAGATCAGTACTGAAGAATACATGTATTCATTCCAGCCGTTAATCAGCACAAAGATCGCTACTGCCGCAATCCCCGGTACCGTAAGGGGCAGGATGATCTTTCTGAATATCATGAAGCTGGATGCCCCGTCCACCCTGGCCGCCTCATCTAATTCCACCGGGATCGTCTTAAAATAAGACGTCATCATCCATGTAGAAAAAGCAATATTTGTTGCGGCATATACTATGATAAGCCCGATCAGGGAATTTGTCAGGTGGTATTTAGTCAACACAGAATAGAAAGGAACCACCAGCATGACACTGGGGAACATCTGCGTTACAAGCAGGAATCCCATAAATGTCTTCTTACCTTTAAAGTGGAACCTGGTGACGCCATAACCTGCCAGACAGGAGCAGGCTGTACAGATGATCATGGAACCGAGGCAGGCCACAAGGCTGTTTTTTGTCATTGTACCGAAATTATACAGGCCCCAGAATTTTTTGAAAGAATCCAGAGTGATCTCTGTGGGTATCCAGATCGGATTAGGCGAATAAGTCTCAGCCTCTGTCTTAAAAGCTGTAGACACCATCCACAGGACCGGCACTAATATGAACAGAGCCAGTGTGATCAGGAGTATGTACCGCAGAGTGCTTCCGGCAATCCTTCTGCTCTTTTTTGATTTAAATAATGTTTTACTCATCCTTCAACACCATCCTATACACTTTGCTGATTAAATAGCAGATGACGAATACGATAATCCCCCAGGCGGCGGCTTTACCGAATCGCAGGTCATTAAATGCAGTGCCGTAGATATTCAGGCTGATCAGGTCTGTGGCTGTACCCGGCCCGCCTCCTGTCATTGTGTATACAAGTGTATACTGTTTGAACCACCATACACTGTCCAGGATGATGGTAGTGGTAAGTACAGGCTTCAGACCCGGCACTGTTACATTCAGAAACTGTTTCCATTTGTTTGCCCCATCTATCCTGGCAGCCTCATACAGGTCACTGGAAATCCCCTGAAGACCTGACAGTATCATTGTCATGACAAGCGGATACCCCTTCCAGATACAGACAGCCACGACGGACGGAAATGCAAGCTGGGCTGAACCCAGCCAGGATATATTTGACGAGATTATCCCCAATGACTTGAGGATACTGTTCAGGACACCGTACATTGGATTCATTATCCATGTAAACAGAAGGGCGATTACAGTCTCCGGAAACAGCCATGGGAGCATGAAAATAACCCTGAATATTGTTCGTCCCACAAATTTTTTATTCAGAACAGAGGCCAGGATAAAGCCTATGATGAAATGTCCTGCCACTACAAGAATCATGAACAGGAATGTGAGGAGGACTGAAGTGTAAAATTCTGATTGAGTGAAAGCCTGCAGATAATATTTCAGTCCGACAAATTTCCACTTATTTACAAGGTTCGTATTATAAAAACTCAGATAAACTCCGTATATCATAGGATAGATAATCAATGCCACCATCATGATCACAGCCGGTGATATGAAGCGATAGCCCCCAAGCTGATAACGCCTCAGTTTCCGGGAAGTCGCAGGTTTTTCTTTGGTTGCAGCAGCCATAGCAGAACACCTCTCTTATATTGAATAGCAAAAGGCTGAGGGGGGAACGAATCCCTTCCCTCAGCCCGTCACAGCTTATTATTTATTTGTTATAAATATTTTTTAGTTATAGTCTTCCAGGAGCTCATCCAGAGCTGCCTTGAAGTCTTCCACTGCCGCATCATTTGTTTTCTCACCGCTGAATACTGCAGAATATGCATCTCCGAGAATACTCTTTAATCCGCTGATACCTGCAAAGTTCATAGGCGGAATGCATCCGGCCTTAATAGTATCCAGATATCCTTTATAATCATCGCCTGTGATGTATTCTGCTTTCTGGCCTTCAATTGTAGACGGGATCTTTCCGCTGGACTGCCAGAACTTAAGGTCCTTATCATGTGTACTGAAGAATTTCAGGAAGTCAACTGCTGCTGCCTTCTCTTCATCAGAGGCATAGCTGCAGAGCGCGTAGCCTTCAGCATTGAGCATTGTGCCAGGATGTCCTCCTGGAATAGGGAAGGAACCGATATTTCCTTTCAGATCCGGGTTGCTGGCGTAAGCCACGCCAATAGCATTACTTCCTGAAAGCATCATGCTTGTATACCCCATTGCGAAGTAATTGGCTGCTGTAGCGTAATCTACTTCTGTGATACCTGTAGGAACTACTTTGTATTCATTATTCATGTCCGTCCAGAATGCGAAAGAATCGTTGAAATTATCTCCCAGATCAGGAACCCATGCTTCTTCGTCTTCATCATAGCTGATCATATTACAGCCTGTGCTCCACAGGTAAGACATAAAACGGCTCTGTCCTGAACTATTATTTGAGCCAACCATAGAGAATCCCCACTGGTCTACTTCGCCGTCGCCATCTGAATCTTTTGTCAGCGCTTTGGCACATTCCAGAAATTCATCCCACGTTGTAGGAACTTCAAGCCCTGCTTCTTTAAAACGGTCCGTCCTGTAAAGCATAGCAGACGGCTGCACATCAATCGGGTAAAATGCAAGGGATCCGTCCAGTGTACAGGCTTCTGTAATTCCCTCCGCAAACATAGATAAGGTCTCTTCATCCAGATAGCCGCTCAGATCTTCCATCAGCCCAAGGTCATACAGAGTGGGCGCCTGATCCACGCTTGTAAAGAACATGGTGGGCAGGTCATCCGGTGATGTCACCATAGCTGCCAGCTTCGTATAAATATCATTGCTGCTGATTGCCTGTACTTCAATATTTATGTTCGGATTTTCCTTCATAAAATCATCTGCATACTGGTATACATACTGTCCATGGGGATCTTCACTGGCATACGCACACATGATCGTTACATTTACTTTATCACCATTATCTGCCGCCATTACACCCATAGGCAGAACAGAAACAGCCATAACACTTGCTAACGCAACAGCCAAACTCTTTTTCAACATTTTTAAGCCCTCCTAATATCATCATTATTCACAAACAACAGACCTTTTTACATGTTTTACCAAGAAATTTGCTGCAGCATTTTTGGTTTTGATTTTTTTCTGTTGTTCAACTTGGTGACTTTAGTATAACACCGGCTCTATGATTTTTCTCACCATTTTTCTAACGAAAATCACCATTTTTTTGATAGGGCTGTCAAAAATGATTATGTAATAGATATTATATACACAATTATTGTAACTTTAAAACTGGCGCCTGCTGTCTGAATCAGCCAGATACTGTTCAAATCTTTTTTTATACTGAAGCGGAGAAACATTCATCTTTTCCCGAAACTGGCGCAGGAATGTGTTGACGCTGGTATATCCCACCATCTCTGAAAGACTCGTAATGCTGACATTAGATTTTTCCAGAATCCTCACTGCATTTGTTACACGCACTGAATTAATATAGGCGTTTACATTTTTCCCAAAGACTTTGCTGAAGTTTTTACTTATAGTATTGGGCTGCAGATAGAAAAGGCTGCTCAGGGCGTTCAGGCTCAGCTCCTCAGAATAATGAAAATCTATGTAGCTCTTAATATCACTCATGATTTTGTATGTCCCGCTCACATCCTGCCTTTCCAGGTTAAGAAGACGCTTCAGAGCGATCGTCAGCTCCAGCAGCAGGGCATACACCATGTCCCCTCTCCCTTCCTCATCGCCAGCAGTCTCATCCCGAAGCTGCCATATAATGCCTATCATCCTCTTAAATACAGCGTCATCTATATTCTTCAGCTTCAGGGCGTCTTCCTGGCTCTGTGTCCTGTATACATTCATATACCCGTTAATTATAGGGAGCGACTGCATAAAAGCCGGAATAACTGCCAGTCCGTACCGCAGACATGGAACTTTTGTAAATTTTCTGGAATGGGGGTCTGTGCCTCCCACTACCAGTACATCATTCTTCCCAATATGATAGTAATTTTTCCCAATTCTGTACTCTGCCTCCCCCTCCTCTATAAAAAGGAGCTCGCAGGAATTGTGGACATGATAGATGGGATTTTCTGAATAATCGCCTGAATAGCTCACATATACATTCTGGTTATTCAGGGCTATAAAATGATCCTCCTCATTATAAGAATTTAAAAACTTCTTTGTATCCTGCATACCTTCACCCCTTCCTTATCTCTCAACAGTATCTTCATTCTCAAACAACTGACGTGTGTCTATATCCGCCATTGCCTGCTTCATCCTCTTCTTATACTGAAGAGGTGAGACGTCCATCTTCTCCCTGAACTGCCGAAGGAATGTATTTACATTAGAATAGCCCACCATTTCTGAGAGCTCCGTGATGCCGATCTCCTCCGACTCCAGAATGCGGACCGCATTAGTGATGCGGACGGAATTTATATACTGGTTTATATTTTTCCCCCAGACCTTCCGGAAATTCTTACTGATAGTGTTGGGCTGGAGAAAAAATCTTCTGCTCAGCTCTCCCAGACTCAGGTCTCCGCCATAGCAGAGGTCAATATGATTTTTGATCTCATTCATAGACTTGTAGGCCTCGCTTGTATTCTGGCTCTCCAGGTTTAACAGACGTTTCAGTATGACAGTCAGCTCCAGCATAAGGGCATATACCATATCTCCTCTTCCCGCCCCTGTCTCCTGCGTCTCCTCTCTCAGCTGCCAGAGTATCTGGATCATTCTTCCAAAAATCACATCATCAATGCCAATGAGTTTATGATGGTTTCTCAGACTCTGTGTCCTGTATACATTCATGTATCCATTTATGATCGGCAGAGACTGCAAAAACGAAGGCATCACCGTCAGACCGTATCTGATGTAGGGAACTTCAGTAAAAGTAAACCTGTGCCTGTCTGTGGCGCCGATAATAAGAACAGTATTTTGCTCTACCTGATATACCTCATCATTAACCTGATACTCAGCCCTCCCCTTTTCCACAAACAACAGCTCACAAGAATTGTGTACCTGCGAAAGTACGCTCCTCCTGTAATTGCCGCTGTAGCTGACACAGACATCCTGCCTGTCAAATGCCGCAAGAAGTTCTTCTGTTTTATAGTTGTTCAAATACCATTCCGCTGACTTCACTGTCATCCCCCCTGTATACACCAGAACTATGATCTGGTATAAAATCCGCTGTTTACTGCCATCCTGTCTATATAATCCTATTCTATCAAACAGCTGCCTTAATAGCCAGAATTTCCTGTCAGGCTGTGTTTAAAAAATAATATCTTGTAAAACAAACTCTGCTCCATTATAATAGGTGAAGTAAAAAATAAATTTTAATTTGTTAACACTATAGGAGGAACGTCTGTGAACAAAGAAATGGTCATAGTCCTCGACTTCGGAGGACAATATAATCAGCTGATAGCAAGGCGCGTCAGAGAATGTAATGTATATTGTGAGGTACATCCCCACAGTATGAGTCTCGATGCCATCAAAGCGATGAACCCTAAGGGAATCATTTTTACCGGCGGTCCCAACAGCGTATATAAAGAAGATTCACCAACATGTTCTAAAGAGATCTTTGAAATGGGAATCCCCATCCTGGGTATCTGTTATGGTTCCCAGCTCATGTCACATCTGCTTGGGGGCAGTGTGGCAACAGCGCCTGTCAGTGAATATGGAAAAACAGAGGTGGATATCGAAGAAGGAAGCTGTATTTTCGAAGGCATCTCTAAGAAAACGATCTGCTGGATGAGCCACACTGACTATATCGAATCAGCTCCCGAAGGCTTCACAGTCACTGCACACACACCAGTCTGCCCTGTGGCGGCTATGGAATGCACTGACAAAAAACTCTATGCAGTCCAGTTCCACCCGGAAGTGATGCATACCCAGGAAGGCATGAAGATGCTCTCCAACTTTGTATATAATGTCTGCGGCTGCACAGGTGACTGGAAAATGGCTTCCTTTGCAGAGACGACGATCAGGGAACTGCGTGAAAAGATTGGAAATGGAAAAGTCCTCTGTGCTCTCTCCGGCGGTGTGGATTCCTCAGTCGCTGCAGTTATGCTCTCTAAGGCAATCGGCAAACAGCTCACATGTGTATTCGTAGACCACGGCCTGCTCCGGAAAAACGAGGGTGACGAGGTGGAGGAAGTCTTTGGCCCCAAAGGCTCATACGAATTAAACTTTATCAGGATAAATGCCCAGGAGCGCTTCTACAGTAAGCTGGCCGGCATCGAGGAGCCGGAACAGAAACGTAAGATCATCGGTGAAGAATTCATCCGCGTATTTGAGGAGGAAGCTCAAAAAATCGGGTCTGTAGATTTCCTGGTTCAGGGGACAATCTACCCGGATGTAATCGAGAGCGGCCTTGGTAAATCCGCAGTCATCAAATCCCACCACAATGTGGGAGGGCTGCCCGACTATGTGGATTTCAAGGAAATTATCGAGCCTCTCCGCCTTCTCTTTAAAGACGAGGTACGTAAGGTGGGACTCGAACTTGGTATTCCTGAATATCTTGTATTCCGCCAGCCGTTCCCCGGCCCGGGCCTGGGAATACGTATCATCGGTGATGTCACTGCCGAGAAGGTCCGCATTGTACAGGATGCAGACGCCATCTACAGGGAAGAGATAGCAAAAGCCGGCGTAGATAAGACGCTGGGCCAGTACTTCGCCGCACTCTCCAACATGAGATCCGTAGGTGTCATGGGCGATGAAAGGACTTACGACTATGCCGTAGTCCTTCGCGCTGTCAGCACTTCTGACTTCATGACAGCAGAAGCTGCCCCTATTCCATGGGATGTACTGCATCTGGTGGCCAGCAGAATCGTAAATGAGGTAAAGGGTGTCAACCGTGTACTGTATGATTGTACGGGGAAGCCTCCGGCTACGATAGAATTCGAGTAAAATTATTTTTGCATATATTATTCTGAATGGCAGGTATTTATTTTGAGTATCTGCCATTTCTTGTATTATATACAAATGGTCATAATAGGAGCATTTTTTGTTGCCAATAATATAATAAACATTATATTCATTAAAATATTACAAACGATTGACGATGTAAACCGAAACTGGTACAATAGTACTAAAGGAAGGTGATGATTATGGCAACAGTACCAACACAAATTAGGATTGATGAAGAGTTAAAAAAACAAGCAATAGAGTTATTTGGACAATTAGGAACAGATTTATCGAGTGCTACAAATATGTTTTTAAGGCAGTGTGTATTAAGAGGTGGTTTGCCTTTTAATGTAGAACTTCCCAAATATAAACCAGAAGTTATAGAGGCGATGGAAGAAGCTAAAAAAATTAATCGAGATCCGGACACTAAGAAATATAATAGTTTTTCCGAAGCTTTAAAGGATATGGAATTATGACCTATCAATTAGTACTAACTGGTAAGTTTAAAAAGGGCTTAAAACGAGCGAAGAAACGAGGATTAGATATAGAATTACTGGATACCGTAGTAGACAAATTGATTCATGGACTTTCATTGGATGATAAGTACAGGGATCATGAACTAAAAGGAAGGTACACAGGATTTAGGGAATGTCATATCCAACCAGATTGGCTTTTAATTTATTTAATTGAACATGATATTCTAACTTTGACTTTAGTTGACACTGGAAGCCATTCTGATTTAATCGATATGTAACAAGGTTTCTGGCAACATATTGGCAACAGAAAATCAGTAAACCAGAATAAATGATGTAATTGAAGTAAAAAGGGCGTGTATCTGCACAAAGCTTAAACAAATATAGTTAGAGATAACAAAGAACACCGAATTCGAATAATAATGAAAATCCCCGGAAGCCGTTTAAATACTGGATTCTTTGATCCATTTTTGAGACCGTGATATTATTTTGACATTATAAGCTACAATAAAATATTTAAATTAAAAATGCTCCGGCATCTCAACTCCCCTGCCCCTCACTCATGAGGGGCAGACTTTTCTTTTGCCGATTTTTGTTACATAATATTCTCATGAACGTTATCCAGAAAATATTAAAAGACCATTATGAGATCATTCAATTTGATTTATCTGTCATTCTAAGTTTTATCCAACCTGCGCCGCCAGGTATTCCGATGAAAAGGCCACTGCCATGTTCCTTAAACTGCTTAACTGTACCCACAGGAATCTATCTGACCCTGGATCCATTCATTGTACCCACTAAAAGCGGGCAATTTTAATCTGGGGGAATCTTCCTTCGGAAGACTTTTGTTTTATAACTATTTGTTGTATAATCAGATAAAAGGATTTTGCGGCTGCGCTAAAATATTTCAATCAATTTGTTGCAGCTAATTCAGTTGCTATGTCTTACACGCAACTAACATTCACCTTTACAACAAATGATGGAAGTATACTCTGGAATTATATCACTGAAGAACAGGATAATATAAATCTCTTTTTAAACCTCTTGCCAAAAGCTGCTGTGATAAAAAAATAATAAATAACATAAAGGAGTGTATTGTTATGAAACTTAAACATTTATTTACCCCCTCACGCACCAAAAGTACTGTTCTATTGGCCAGTACCATCTTGACATTAACACCTGTTACATTTATTACAAGTTCAATGCCAGTTTATGCTACTGAAGCGGATACTACTGAAGTGGATGCTACTGAAACGAAAGAAACGCAGTTTTTCTTCAGAAATATTCCATGGTATTCAACTAAAAAAGAAACGGAAAAAATTCTTACAGATGGAGGAGCCAAAATACAAACAGCTGTATTTAAAGACAACATTCTCAGGATGGACGGAATAAACTATACTAATATAATCTCTGGTACTGACCGTGTTGATGGTGGCGGAATTGTTGGACGATACTCTGGAATTAATGTTGCTGGTTACGATGTAAGTGATACCTGTGCTTGCTATATATACAGTATTGACGAAAACGGTATAATTGATAAATCAGAGGACAATGCACAATTCTATTTCGGGTGGTATACTTTTGATTCTAATGATTATGTAGATGTGGAAGCGGTCTATAACGATTTGCTTCAGAAGCTTTCTTCTTTATATGGTACTGGAACCAGTAATACAGAAGATGATTATTTTTCAACTACTACCTGGCATGATTCATCAGATAACCAAATACGCCTCCTCATTGGTGCAAAAAATGAGGATTACACATATGTTACACTTGGGTATATGGTCTCAGATGCAGATGAGCGCCTTGATGAAATGCAGGTCGCTCTCGATAATGAAGCTATCGCCAATGAAGCGGAAAAACGTAAATCAAGTAAAGATAACGTTTCTGGGTTGTGAATATTCTTCTCCTGAAAAATCCATCTTATTTAAAGAGCCACTAACTGTGGATAGTAACTCATAGCTAATGGCTCTTTGTAGTTATTTTGGGAAGGTGATTTTCTTTGTCATTGTCATCTGCTAAGAGCATTTCTTTTACACACTCATACGGCCGGCAATTCATAAGCAGCCGTGGTCATAAGCGCAATTGCGTAAGGAACAGGTTTTATTGAAGCAATTAAAGCAAAAATATAATACTCTTCATAATGTGAACATAATCCATATGTTCCTCAATGAGCTGCCCTCCATTATCACAAATTTAAGAACGCCTTGGTGTTCTTGCTGCGAGACGCTAGTCATGCAAAGCATGTCACACTACATCTGCGAGCCTCTGCAATCCACCGGAGTCTTTATCTTCCTTAGTATTTATTACCAGTTTTCCTATGTGCTTATTATTCTTTTCTCAGTTCGTCCATCAATTCTTCAATTCTGTAAACAGCCATACAATCACAAGACTTTTCTAGTTCACCGCAGAACTTTAAAAACTTGTCACTATCTGTATGATAAAGTATATACATTATATTAAAGCAAGTATGATATTTCTTTTCATCCATTTCCTCCACAGGAAATGATTTTCTATCATACAAAATGTCAACAGAATTTTTTATAATATCTCGATAAGAAATATTATTAAAATATTTGCATAGCTTACATGAATACTCATATGCCTGATTTCCTTTTGTTGTCTCCTGCAAGTATTCAATATATTTTTTCACCAAGAATTTTCTCATATTGGTTTTCTCTTCAATAAATACTTGTTTTACTTTTTCAGAAGATAGGTGAAACATATCATAGCTGTAACTTAAAATTTCTTCTTTTCCGTCATGTATAATATTTTCTAGAATTTTCTGCAATCTAATTCTATATTTTTGCAAAGCACCAGTATTGTCTTCTTTGATTATATCGCTCCACACCATATATTCGTCAGCAAACTTATTTAGTTCAATAAGATTTTGAGCTTCCTCCATCTTGACAAGTAAATCTGGTAATAATCTTCTGATCTCCTCGTCTGTTTTATAATAATTTGGTTTGCATCCAGCTTGAAGAAACCCCTTATATTCTGCAATGATTATATCCTTGTCTAATACTATTTCATTCTTATAATATTGCAACAGCATTGATACTAAATTGCTGCTGCTTTTAATTCCTGCTAGATAATTCTTTATTCTATATTCCAGTTCATTACCAATTTTAACGTAACTATTATTAATACTGTCCTTTTCACTTTCTCCATCTTTTCTGTAATATAAGTTGTCAATAGATTCCACTACAATAGAAAAACATATTAATCTTATCTCATTTTTGAAATCTTCATTATCAATATCACTACAGTATGTATTTACATCATCATAAAATCTCTGTGCTTTTTCAAGAGTACGAAGATTTTTGACCTTATGCTCCGATAAAAATTCAGTGATAAACCCAGCATGTATATTTAGTTTACCCCAGTCCACATTATTGGGGCTTTCAGTAATATGATATATTCTATCAATTACCTTTTCACTGTATTTGTCTAATAATTCCTTGTTATTATCTTTTATCTCATCTAAATGTGCAATCAAAATTACCTTCACATAATTACAATGCTTTAGTTCTTCAACAATACCGAGAACTTCTTCCAAGCTTATCTGGGCACTTGCTCTTTCCAAATCATCTATAACAATAATATGGGGTGATTTAAACTCTTTAGATAATAATAAAAATAATTCTCTTTCTTTTGTTATGCTATAAATAATATCCTTTGCTTGACTGGCTTTCTTGCTAATTGATGACATGCTTTCTAGTATATCATTTACAATTTTACTCAACTTGCTGCCAATATTGTTTTTTAGTGCTAATTGGAACAATACCTCATGATATATTTTTTTAGCATCGTTAAGACCAAACATTGAAATTTTACAGACATTATCCCTATGTTCTAAGGCTTGGTTAACTGCATAAGATTTACCAATCCCCCACGTGCCGTCAAAAAGAATCGCTTTATATGGTAAATCATCTATCTTATCAACTATTACCTTAATGTAATCAGCGTTCATATTTATTCAATACTGCCTTTCTTTTCAATATTCTTTCTCTGCAATCTGCCGGCGGATATTTCACCGATGAGCAGCGATTGGATTCTTATCTTCCTTTACCATGAAATTATACCATATAAATCTATTTTATAATTCTTCTTTCATCAATATTTATTTAGAAGAGTTTGAAAAGATTGTTACAGTTTAGGCGCTCTCCTGTTCCCTGCTGGTAGTAAATTGATAAGTATGTTATACTGATAAAAACTAACTTCCACCAAAGAATGGCGGAAGTTATATCAGTGAGGTGCTAAATGACGGCTTTTTATTTAGTCAGACATGGGAAAACTGATTATTCCCAGAAGAACCGAAAGATTTATCAGGGTTTCGGCGTTAATTTATCTCCATTAAGCATGGATGGAATCAAAGAAATTCAAAATACATCAAAAGATAAACGTCTGTGTGATGCAGGTATTATTTTATCGTCCCCTTATACAAGAGCCCTTCAGACGGCGGCTATACTTTCAAAAGAACTACGGATAGGCATGATTGTTGAAACAGATTTGCACGAATGGATAGCAAATAAAAATTATATTTATGTAAGTGATGAAAGAGCTGCAGAGAGCTACCGTGAATTCGTCCAATTTAATGGAAATTACCCATCTGGCCGTGAAATGGATTGGGAGGACATGAACGCAATGAGAAAAAGGGTCCTGCCTGTTCTTGAAAAATACAAACGCTTTTCCAAAGTGATAGTTGTCTGCCATGGAATGGTGATTCAATCTCTCTGCAATGGATACCACCCACAAAATGGCGAGATTATAGAGTTTGAATTATAACAAGTGGTTCTATATATTTTTGTATAAAATCAACCCGGTCGAAAATCGTTGGTTTAAAAAATGATGTGACTGCTATCACTACATTTTCAGACGGATTTACATATATTACATTTCCACTATTTCCAATAGCCGAATATATATGCTTTTTTTCGTCTATAATCCACCAAAGACAGCCGTAGGACATATTTCCAAACTCTTCACCACATCTGTAATTTGGTTTTGTTATTTCCTCTATCCATTTAGATGACACAATTTGTTTTCCATTATGAATACCTTTGTCTAAGCAAAGCTGTCCTATTTTTGCCATATCAGCTGCAGATAAGCATAAACCATATCCGGCTGCGCCTATCCCCTTTGAATCACAAAACCATACATTTGTTTTTGGGGCTTTGCACATAGTAAAATGCTTATGCTCTTCGGCCGTTTCTGCGAAATAGTTAATATGTTTTTCTACTCCAACAGGTTCAAATAAATATTTATTTGCAAAATCAACAACCTTTAATCCGCTCATTTTAGATATAATACCTGTCAGGATATGTATACCTAATGTAGAATATTTAAATTCTCCGGTTAATCCTTTTCTTCCCCCCAGAATATCTAAAGCTGAAATTGTCCAGTCATCACTTGAACAGATTTTTGTCCAGGGCTCATACTTATATTTATAAGGTGCTGTCATAGTCAGCAAATGCCTGACTGTAACTTTTTGAATAGTTTTTTCTCCTCTCTTAATCTTATATTCAGGGAAGAAATCCAATACAGGCTGCTCTATACTTTTTATATAACCTTTATCAAGAGCAATTCCAATCAGTAATGCCACTATACTTTTCGTTGCAGACATAACATGACATGTATCTGTTTTTTTGTAATCATTCCATTCATCAGAAAATACTTCTCTGCCATCTTTAAAGCATGATATCTGGCAGATATTAGGCTGCTGCTTCTTAATAAAATCATGTAATTCTTTTTTATTCATACGATCCATCTCCTTTAAGAATTACTAGTATTCTACACCTTGACGTAAGGGGAGAGTCAAGGTGATAAGAAGCACAGCAGGAATTAGGTAAAGCCCCCAACTCTGCCCGGAACAATGAGACAAGTGAGTATACACAGCCCCAGGAAGACATACAGGAGCCGGAGTATGAGCAGGAGCTGGAACATACACAGCGCCGGCAGGCCACACCTGAAATTGAATATATCCATATCACATGCAGTCACTGTAATTACCTTGTATAATCAGTAAAACTGGTCTATAATAGCTTTATCAGATTACACACGAGGCTTTTTCTCCTTCTCACAGCTGCGGCAGTCAGAAGGAGCATTTAATACCCCGTGCATGAATCAATCATGAAGGGAGGAAATCACATGATTGCAGATTTTGCGGCTGCGGCCTTTCCATGGGTTGCATTTGGTATTGGCCTGGCACTTTTTATTTCTCACGCATCCATCAAAAAAACCAGAAACTGATTCCTCCTATTTTTTCCGGTTTAGTTTCAGTACAATGCCTCTCTTATCAGCCATGGTTCTGAAGAGTCCGGCAGCCTGGGCGCCCCGTTCCCTGAGCGGGGCATTTTCATCGTAATTTTCTTCAAGCTCATTCATCACCGTCTTTATATCCTCCAGTTCCAGCAGGTTCACAGCAAGACAGAAGAAGCTCTTGCGCCTCCCGTCATTATACTCTCTCAGCAGATAACGCAGTATTTCCACTTTTTCATCCAGAACAGCGCTGAATACTTCTATACCATCCCGGCGCAGACGTTCAAAGTCTCTCTGCACACTCCGGCAGGTAATAAATGAATCATAGGGTTCTGCCTTCGTATACTTTTCACATGGGTAATCAGGGCACAACCCGCAGTACTCCACTTTGCCATGCTCCTTTGCACATTTCACATAGACACAGGAGGGCCGCCCGCAGCCCGGACAGTGGTCGTTTTCGCTGATATGGTACATTGGGCACAGGCCGCAGCTCAGTCCGCAGAGGGCAAAGTGCGGGTACTCTCTCTTTTCATTTTTCATATGTATCCTCCATCTGGCATGTTTATTTTTCTTATCATACATCAGATAAACAGGAAATGCAAACTACGTTTATTATGTGGATTTTGCAAAGAAAACTTGACATATAATTTTAAAGGTATATAATAAATCTTGACAAGTACACTTGGCATCGCATTAAGCAATCGCCGCAAAATATACCAAATATAATACAGAGGTGGTCGTATGGAAAGAGATGAAATTCTGCGCAGAGCTCAAAGTAAAAAGCCAAATCAGCCCGATGAGATGGAACTTCAGATTGAACAGAAGGGATATGGTATCGCATCTTTCACTATGATAACATTATGTTTAATACTGATGATCATTAAAATGCTGGCCGGGCAGCCATGGTGGGATGTGTACGCTATATTCTTTTCAATGAAGACAGCACAGAGTGCCTACAAATATATAAAGCTGAAACGCCGGTCTGATCTCATAGTATCTGTACTGAACGGAGCTATGACAATTGCCCTGGTATTCTGTTATATTTATGAAGTCTTTTGACACAGGTGATATATGGACAATGATTTAGTATTGAAAAACCGGCTGAAAGCAGCCAGAGCAGAAAAAAATATTTCTCAGAGTGAGCTTGCAAATATGACAGGAGTCTCCCGGCAGACGATCAGTTCCATCGAGACAGGCCAGTTTAATCCTACAGCCAAACTGGCGCTTCTGATTTGCATTGCTCTTAATAAAAAATTTGAAGATCTCTTCTACTTTGAATAAATTAATTCAATCCTGCACGGTATTTAACTATACCGTATAAGCTGCCCGCTTAACCTCCGGTTAATTTTCTTGCCTGAAAGTTAACGCCGTTTCAATTGTCTGGCTTCTGTACAGTTGCTATAATAAAAGTATCGAAGTACTTCGCAAAACAACAAGGAGGTCATTTAAATATGAAAATCAATGAAATCATAAAGGAACGGCGCACAGCGCTTAACCTGACCCAGGAGCAGGTCGCCTCTTATCTGGGTGTGACAGCCCCCGCAGTAAATAAATGGGAAAAGGGAGGTACTTACCCCGATATTACCATACTTCCTGCACTGGCACGCCTGCTGGATACTGATCTGAATACACTGCTCTCTTTTAAAGAGGAGCTTACAAATCAGGAAATCAACTGTTTTTTAAACGAACTGACAACTGCTGCCTCTGAAAGAGGGATAGACGCGGCCTTTGATCTTGCCCGGGAAAAACTCCATGAATACCCCTCATGTGACAGTCTGACTCTGGGAACCGCCCTCACATTAGAGGGTACATTCATGCTTTACCAAAATGAATCTGTAAAACAGGAATACCTCAGCCTGGTGGAAACACTGTATGAACGGGCAGCCGGAAGCCAGGATATTGGCATCCGCAATCAGGCTATGGGAATGCTGGTCTCAAAATGTATGGAACGGAAGGAATACGACAAAGCAGAAAAAATGCTGATGGAAATCCCAGATGAAAATAGTTTTAACAAAATCGGGCTTCTGACAAAGCTCCATATGGCTAAAGGAGAATTTGCAGCTGCAGCAGAACTGACAGAGCGCAAGCTATTGTCCGAAGCATCTTTGATCGATTCCATGCTTTCCGTTCTGATCGATATTGCCTGGAAAGAGGGACGCACTGAGGATGCGCGGCAGATCGCCGATATTATCAGCCCTTTATCCAAACTCCTTGGACTATGGGATTACAATTCTTATCTGGGCCAGTTTGGACTCAGTGTTCTGGAAAAGGATGCCGATAATTTCATAAATACACTAAGTTCCATGCTTCCTGCTTTACTGCAGAAATGGGATATATCAGCTTCGCCGCTGTACAGGCACCTGGCCCAAAAGGAAGATTCCCAAAATCTGGGGAAAATGATGCTCCCCAAAATCATAGCAGATCTGGAAGACACTTCAGATCCAGAATATGATTTTCTCAGATCTTCTCCAAAATTCCAGGAATTTTTGAATTCTCTAAAGTCAAAGTGAAAATAAACTTAAAACAAAAATAGCCCCCAGCCGCAGGTGCTTTGATATTCCTCTTGTCCGCTTGACAAGGTAAATATCACTTCCTGCATAGCCGGAGGCTATTTATTATAATTCGGATCTTTGCTCATAATTCGGATTTCTGATTGTAATTCAGATCTTTGAACACTGTGTTAAAATCAGTCCGGAAAATTTCCACTAATGCAATCAATTCACCGACTCTTATACTGTAAGTGCCTGATTCCATCTGGGAATAAGCACTTCTTGTAACAGCAAAATTACGGAGCTGTAACTGAGCCGCCACTTGTTCCTGCGTCATCCTGGCTCCATTCCTCAGCTTTTTCAGATTTCCGCCTATGGAAAGCCCCTTTTCCTGTTTTATCTTCTGTTCCATAGAGTACTATCATACCTCTCTATCAATATTCCACACTGTTATCCCCATAATTAGTATTGATTTTAGTATAAAAATTAGGTACAATTGCAATAGATAGATTGCATTCTAAAATAAATACTCAAAATTTTGACCCGAACATGAATCTAAAAGTCACTCGATAATTTCTTTCACTGAATAGTATACAAAAAAAGAGGCAATGAAAAAAGTTCTTATTTTAGCACTATTACTTCTTATCATCAGCTGTACACCTCCGGATGCCGATCCTGGACCGCATTTCTCTATGGTCATATCAGCAGGAGACGAAATTATTTTATCTTACCGCAACGGTAAAGATGTTACGGAAGAAAACAAGCTTCAGCAGGCCAGGATTGAGAGCTCCATCAGCCAATTTCTCAACCGCAGCAGGTCAGATCTGGAATTTAAAGCATTCTGCATGCTGGAAGATGACGGAATGACAGTAGAAGTAACGCTCGATGACGTCTCATACACATTTATATGCAGTATGGCCGGGGACATCATCAATGTAGGCCGGACTGATAATAAAAGATTTGGTATTAGAGGTGGAATAAATACCTAGTTAGCCGTATAAAACATTACTACCTTGCCACCTTCTGGGTGACTTATGTTATAATATGCTTAGATATAGCATAAATGGAGGTACCACATGAATTGCAGCATAAGATCACTTTATCTGTGTGTCCTGAACATGGACAGAGCCATTTCTTTCTACGAAAAATTCTTTGAACGTCCAGTAGATGAAAAAAGTGAGCTATACAGTGTCTTTGACATTAACGGATTTCGGCTGGGGCTGTTTGCATTTGAAAAGATGAATGAACACCATATATTTGGAAGCAACTGCCTGCCCAGTATAGAGGTTGACACACCCGACATACTAAAAGAAAAGCTGAAAGGCCTGAAAATTGTTTTCCCTCTCACTCCGATTGGCAGTAACTGGGTTTCAGAATTTGAGGACAGTGAGGGAAACCATATCGAACTTACCGCCCCCATGAATCATGCTCACGGAGGAAACTGCTAAATGAATACACGGGAGTTTATCAATGATTATTGGAGATATGTGGCAGCTCAGGATGAACAGAACCTGCGGGGCTGCTTTCTGAAAGATGCCGTTGTCCAGTGGCATTGTACAAATGAGAAATTTACTGTTGAAGAATTTATAAGGGCCAACTGTGAATATCCAGGCAGCTGGAACGGTGAAATCGAACGTTATATACATATTGACAATATAGTAATAACAGCTGTCCGCGTATGTACAGACGATATGTCTTTCCATGTCTCTTCCTTCTTTTATCTTGAAAACGATAAAATCAGGACACTTGATGAATACTGGGGAGATGACGGGGATGCCCCTGAGTGGAGGCAGAAAATGAAGATAGGAAGCGTAATTAAGGAATCATAGAAAGAAGGTAATAATATGTTATGTCATTTGCGGGTAGATGAAAGCTCCCCACTCTGTACAAGATCCAATCAGGGGCAGATTTGTACAGAGTAATATAATTGCCCACATTGGATTTTGTACTTATAGGGATAAAAAAATTAATTAATCCTATGAGGAGATTTTCCAATGAAAACAAATACTTTTAAACGTTTTGTAATTTTCTGGTTCAGCCAGTCTGTTTCACAGCTGGGAAGCTCGATGACCAGTTTTGCGCTCATCATATGGTCTTATTCACAATCACAGTCAGCTTTGTCAGTTTCTCTGATGGCTTTTTGCTCTTATCTGCCATATGTGGCGGCAAGTATTTTTGCCGGTACACTTGTGGACAGGCACAGTAAGAAGGCCATTATGCTTCTGACAGATCTGGGTGCGGCGCTTTGCTCCGCCGGGATATTTATCTTATTGAATACAGGCGGATTGAAACACTTCTATATCTATGGTGTGAATTTATGTATCGGACTGATGAACTCCCTGCAGTCACCCGCCCAGTCGGTTGCCGTTGGCTTGCTGATACCTGAGGAGAAACGCTCACAGGCCAGCGGAATGGATTCCTTTGCCGGCAGCCTCATTACGGTAGTATCACCTGTCCTTGGGAGTGCACTCCTGGCTGCCGGAGGGCTGGGCCTTGTCTTAATCACAGACTTGCTGAGTTTCCTCTTTGCTTTCGTAGTCCTGTTTTTCTTTATCACCATTCCGGAGACACATACTGACAATATGAAGCAAACTGGAATATTTAAAGACAGTCCACAAGAGAGAAAGAAATCCGGCGGTGTTTTTTCTGGATTTAAGGAGGAAATCGTTTTTCTAAAGGAGCATAGAAGCATACGCAGCCTGATCCTCTCTATGGCCGCCATAAACTTCTTCTCATCACTGACATACGAAAATATACTTGGCCCCATGATTTTGGCCCGGAGCGGCTATAACAGCCATGTACTTGCTGCCGTCAATGCAGTACTTGGCATTGGCGGGATAGTGGGTGGTCTGATCGTATCGTTTTGGAGGGCTCCGAAAAATCCGCTCAGGATGATCTATTTTTCCTCAGCCATCTCTTTCCTTCTCGGTGACATGCTAATGGGATTTGGACAAAACTGTTTCTTGTGGTGCGCGGCAGGAGCTGCTGCCAGCCTCCCAATACCCTTTGTGATGGCAGGTCAGCACATGCTCCTGTATAAAGAGGTCCCTGTGGAAATCCAGGGGCGGATTTTCGCAGTCCGCAGCGCTCTCCAGTTTGGCACTATACCCGCTGCAATTCTTTCAGGAGGATTTCTGGCAGACTATGTGTTTGAACCCTTCATGCACTCAGGTTCAGCACCAGCCATGCTCCTGGAGCAGTTCGTGGGTCCAGGTCCGGGCAGCGGCATGGCTGTCATGTTCCTGTGTACAGGCATATGCGGATCTGCAATAAGCGTGCTGGCCTGTCACTGCAGCTGCAAGTTCAGATGAGCCTTATACATTTCTAAGATAAAAATCATATTCCGGAGGATAAAAGAATGAATGTACGTATAACAGTGTTAAAAACAGAACTCTACAAAGATATAGCCGATGAATATCTGTCAGAAGGCAGTCTGGCAGGTCCCTGTCCTATCCTGAAGGAAGGGGATTCCTTCCTGTACAGGTCAGACGAGGAGGCAGTTATGCCAAAAGGCTTATGCCCCTGGGCATGGATCGACCTCTATCCGGATATTGCCAAAATGTCCATAGAAAGAGCCGCCCGCAAACCAGGACAGGAGTATTGGTACAAATATGCCGATAAATCCATATCCTGCTGCAGGGACGGGGTACGGCCTGTCGTGTTCCTCCTGGAACGAACAGGGGACGAAGCGTAACATTTCAGCCTTCCTCTGTTCCGTCAGATCCTCTGCAGCTTCCATTTTCCCTTAATGTAGCGCACGGTAAAGCATATGGCCCTGAACAGCCAGTCTATTGTCATGGCTACCCATACTCCGAAGACTCCCATTCCCAGGAACTGTCCCAGCAGATAGCTGAATGCTATCCTGAAGGTCCACATGGAAATGATGGAGATGACCATTGTAAAACGCACGTCATTGGACGCCCTGAGGGTGTTTGGCATTGAAAAGGACATGGGCCATATAGTGACGCAGCAAAGGGCATGGTAAATAATGATCTGTGTGGTGATCCTGCCTGTGAGTTCCGACAGGTTATATATCTTTATGATAAACGGCAGAGCTGCCACCACAAGGATATTCATTCCCACCATGCATATGTAAACAAGCTTTATAAGCTTCTTCGTGTACATTTTAGCCTGATCATAATCATTTGCGCCCACACACTGTGAAACAACTGTGAGGATTGCAAATCCCACTGCCATACCCGGCAGTATCTGGAACATTGCTATCGTATTTGAGACTGCGTTTGCGGCTATAGATGCTGTCCCAAAGGTTGCAACCAGGCTCAGGACAAGGATCTTGCCCAGCTGGAACATGCTGTTCTCCAGCCCGTTAGGTACTCCTATATGCAGGATCTTCTGAATCATCCTTCTGTCCGGCTTCCAGGAAAACGGTTTGCTGATATGTACCTGCTGGTTCTGTCTGCGAAGAAGGGCCATGATCAGGGCTGCGGCCGCTATCCTGGATACGAGAGTCGGGATTGCAGCGCCTGCGACACCCAGCTTCAGGCCGAAGATCAGAACGGCATTTCCTGTGATATTAATGGCATTCATCATCATTGATGTCTGCATGGAGATTTTTGAGTTCCCCATAGACCTAAAAAGCGCTGCTCCGCAGTTGTACAGAGCAATAAACGGGATAGACGCCGTCACGATCAGCAGATATGTCTTTGCATGTCCCATGACATCAGCCTCTATACTTCCGAAAACTCCGTTCAGGATCAGGTTCTGCCCTGCGTACATGACAGCCATGACTCCCACTGACAAGATCAGTGTGAAGATCACCAGCTGGTCCGCCGCCCTGCAGGCATCCTCTTCCCTCCTGTGCCCTATGAACTGCCCTGCCACCACGGCTCCGCCTGTGGCCAGGGCAGCAAAAATGTTGATCATCAGCACCATCACAGTGTCAACCAGGGATACGCCGGAGACTGCCGCCTCCCCCACGCTGGCAATCATAACAGAGTCGGCCATCCCCACTGTCACTGACAGCAGCTGCTCGATTATCAATGGTATGATCAGCTGGCGCAGCTGTTTATTTGTAAACATCATTTCTTTTCATCCTCCAATTCTATGCTTATCCTATGGCTGTATCCGGAAACTCCCGGGCATATCATTTTCTTCCAGATGTTCCTTAATAACTGACCACTCTTCCTTCAGCCGTTCCAGAGAAAAAGCGGCATTGGCAGGGCTGGTGGACGGCAGCTTTATACAGCTTCGTCCCGCCGCGGGCAGTAAATATTTCTGATACAGCTGCCAGGCCTTACCTCCGTTTGCATATATCTGCCGGATATCCGCCTTCTCTAAAATGACAGACAGGTCTGCCGGAACTACATTTCTGATAGAACTGTCACTGGAACCTATGATGTCACAGCTGTCAATCACATCCCAGATACTGATCTTGCTGTCCTTTAAGAATCTTATCTTCTCTTCTGTGCCCACAGGCGTATCAGCTCCTGTAACAGCTGCCAGGACCTTCCAGAATCTGTTCTGGGGATGTCCGTAGTAAAATTCATTCTCCCTGGATTTGACTGACGGAAAGGTTCCCAGGATCAGGATTCTGGACTTGCCGTCAAACACTGGTTCAAATGTATGGTGCAAATGTTCATATTCTCCCATTTATTAATCCTCCTCCCAAAATTATAGCCCTTTTTAACAGGTGATGCAACAAAAGGCTGACAAAAAGGCACTGTCCGGCCATAGACCTGATACAGTGCCTTTGTCAAGAAAGACTGCTTTATATCCTTAAGCTGCCACGAATTTGGAAATTTCTTTCCTCAAGTCATCGCAGTTTTCTTCATAAACTTTTAATTCAATCTGGTTTTTGAGGCCAATACTCATGATTCCCAGTACAGATTTGGCATCTACGATGATCCTGCCTTTTTTCAGATCCATCGCATATGGATATTTTTCTACTGTATTAACAAAATCTAATATCTCTGACGGACTGTTAAAAACTACCTTTAAATTATTCATTATCTATATCTCCTTTTCAATCTAATATATAAGTAATATCCCCGATATTGTGTTTTATTCATCTGTTGTTGATAAAATACCATATCCTTTCCAGAAAAGGAGGAGTAAATATTTTAGATAAGTAGAAAATTTTAATCAGTTTCGACATAAAACCGCATCAGACGACGCAAAATGATACTCCGCCCCTGTGTCTACAGGCATCAGGTGTTCATTTTCCTGTATTCTGCCGGCAGCATCCCCGTCTCATCCCTGAATACTTTGCTCATATATTTAGGATCGGAGTATCCCGCCAGATCTGCTATCTGGTTCAGCTTGAGAGTGGAGTTCACCAGCAGCTCCTTCACCTTCTCGATCCTGCATTTCCTTATGGTCTCTGAAAAGGTGGTGCCTGTCTCCTTTTTAAACTGTGTACTCAGGTATTCCTCCGATACATGCAGCTTCCTGGCTATTTCCTCCAGGGTTACACCCTGGTTATAATAATCCTGTATCATCTGCTGCGCCCTCTGTACCATAGCGCTGACAGTCAGGCTCTCCTCCCCTTCTCCGGTTATCACCACCTTTACAAAAAACTGGCGCAGTGCATCTCCGATCTGGTACCAGGTCACTGCTCTTGAGATCGTCTGAAGCATATTCTGGGCAGAGAGCTCTTCCTGAAGATTCCCATATTCCTTTGCGGTATTTAAGACAGCAAAGCAGTATCTCAGACATGCCTCCTTGATCTCTTTGGGGTGGAATCTGCCCTGCCTGCATCTCTCCTTAAACTCGAAGTAGCTCTTTTTAAAAGTTTCCTCATCCCTTTTGATAATAGCCTGTCTTGCCTGTGTCTCCAGTTCCAGGGGATACTTCATAGGGGCTGTTTCCAGTTCTCTTATCCTGGCGGGCGTGATCAGACTGCCTTCTTCAATCACCAGATTCCATTCCAGGTCCTGGCGCATCTGCCTGATGGCTGTTTCCATCATTCCAAGTCCCCCGGCCTCCTGCCACATGCATACCACAGGCCTCTTTAAGCTGCCCCGCAGCATGGGGACTACAGCTTTCTCGAAGTAGGAACACAGCTTTTCCCCGTCCTCAGGTTTATACAGGACTGCCACGAATTTACAGCGGCTTGGAAATTCCAGAAGGTGCATAGAAAATTCACTGCTGTGCCTGCCCACCTCCTCCAAAAGCTGTCTTGCCTGTGCCTTCTGGGACTCATACCCTTCACCCAGCCACACAAGGAACAAATAGAGTCTGTCATTCAGCTTCAATTCATATTTGTCTTCTATCAGCCTTCCCATCTGCTCATCTATGGTCAGCTGTCCGGTAAGGCAGCCCATAAAAATATTGTCCAGGGTCAGGATGCTCTCCTTGCTCTGCTCTTTTTCAAGGGATGACCGGATCTGGCTGAGCGCCTTTTTTAGCTCCGGTATTTTTATTGGTTTTAAAAGATAATTCTCTATCCCCAGCTCGATCGCCCTCCTGGCATATGTAAATTCTGAATATGCGCTGAGCACAAGAGCCTTGCATGTGATCTTCTCCTTTCTGATTATCTCCAGCATCGTCAGGCCGTCCATATCAGGCATTTGGATATCCAGTATGACAAGATCCGGCCTTGTCTTCCTGATGACGTCCAAACCCTCCTTTCCATTTGAGGCCATTCCTGCCACCTCGTACCCGGGATCGATTTTTTTCAAGATCCGGCCCATACCCTCCCGTATAGGCGCTTCATCCTCTACAATCACTATTTTCATTCAGATTTCCCCCCATTTCTTCCAGAGGAATAAAGAGATGCACTCTTGTATACCTGCCGGCCCTGCTTTCAAAAAACATGTCAGCCCTGTCACCATAATACAGTTTTAATCTTTTCCTGACGTTGGCAACTCCCAGGTGCTCCCCTTCATCTCCTGTCTCTTTATTAAGTTCCTCCACCTTGTTCTTACTCATACCCCTCCCATTATCCTCTATAATGATATGCAGCTGTTCTTCCAGCTTTTTTATGGAAATTTTCAGTATACACTCCCCTTCTATATTGTACAGACCATGCTTGATAGAATTTTCCACAAATGGCTGCAGAAGCAGCTTATGTATCCTGCATTCCAGCAGGCCGTCCGGCACGTCTATGATCGTATTCAGCTTCCGCCCCAGTTTTGCACTCTGAAGAAGCATGTACTCATCCAGCCAGTACAGCTCCTTTTCAATTGTTGTCTCCCCGCCTGCATTTCTCACTGTGTAACGCAGGATATCAGCCAGGGCGCCCACCATCCCACTTATTTCATACTCTTCTTTTTCAATGGCCTTCCAGTTGATAGTGTCAAGTGTATTATACAAAAAATGAGGGTCGATCTGCGCTTCCAGGGCAGAGATCTCCGCATTCTTCTGTTCCACTACAGCCTGTTTTACCTGGCCCACCAGCGCATCTATCTGCTCCACCATCTCGTTGAATCCCGAATATATCTTTTTCATTTCACTCGTTATCCCCTGGTTTATAGTGAGCCTGGCGCCAAAGTCTCCTTTTTCCACGGTTTCCATGGCATCCACCACATTATCAAGAGATTTGAGTACAGGCCTTGTTGCAAAATAGACTATACCAAGGAGGGCTGCCATTATCCCCACCCCTATAAATACCCAGAAGAGCGCCTGCTCTCTCACTGTCTTACTGTACACATCGAGAGAGTGGAAGTTGTAGATGTTCCAGCCGCTTGTCTCATTCCTTCTGGATGTAACAAGCATATTTTTAGTTGGAATATCATTTATATTTTTTCCTATATCTTCATTATCAGGGGCGCTGATGATCATATTTCCCCGGCACAGGTATATACTCTTCCCTTCCCCGGGATCAAGCGCCTTTTCCAGGATCTCCTCATTGATGCTCATCACCACTGTTCCCAGCTTTTTATGTATATTCCGGTAATCCACCAGATTTCTTGCTATCTGGATAAGATAGATATTATCCTCATTCCTTTTCAGAGGGACTGTGACGGCATAATAATCTTCGGCCGCATTTATATCCGGTACCCTGACTTTAGATGCCCACTGGGCATTTGAGGAGGATGAAGCCAGCCTGTCATAGTAGATGACCTTCTCATCTCCTGCTGTACGCAGCGTGATCCCCACAACTCCGTCATTTCTGTTGCAGATGTGGCTCAGTTCCCGCCGCAGCTTTCCTGTATTAACGTCTTTATCATCCACGCCCTCGTTGACAGATTCCACAATCTCCACAATACTGTCATCCGTGCAGAAATCATACAGGATTGTTTTGTACTTATCCAGTACCATATCCAGCACCTGGTCTGCCTTCTCCAGATTGCTTTCAATCTGCATTTCAAGAGTCTCCTGCATATTTGCCTTTAAACGCAGAATGGAAAACAGCGCCATGAGCAGCATAGGCAGAACAACTACTGTAAGGAAGGCCGGGATCAGCACCTGTCTGAGCGTTATCTCCCTTTTCATCGGCTTTCCTCCCTGATGTCCCTTATCTTACGGGCTGCTTCTGCAAGTATCTCCCCCTGTTCTCTTTCGCCTATAATCACATTCTCCATGGTTTCTGCCAGGATAAGTGAGATCCTTGGCCACTCAGGTGTGATCTCCCTGGTCCTGGCAGTTTCTAACAGCTCTATACTCTTTTTCTGGAGAGGGTCGTTCTTAAACTGACCGCTGATTATATCTTTCCTGCACGACATCACCCCAAGACCATCAATATATGACGCCATCCTGTCCCCATCGTTCAGATACCGTAAGAACTCAACAGCTTCCTGCTGGTGTTCTCCCGGTGTCACTGCCAGTATCTCTCCCCCTGCTGCCGCCACATGCTGCCCGTCTGAGGGCACAAAAGTCACACCAAAATTCAGCTCAGGATTGGAATTCTCCAGCGCGCCTATAATAGAGGTTGTATTTATCATCATTGCAAGCTTTCCGTCTGCAAACTGGTTCTTCACATCTCCCAGGGTCATATTCATATTTTCCCTGCTCATGGCGCCGTCTTCTATAAGCTGTGCAATAAATGAGAAGGCCTTAGCGCTGTTTCTGGAATTTATATCAGTCACATGGCCTCCCATAGACCACAGTACGGGCAGAAAGCAGTAAACGCTCTCTTCACTTTTTACAGCAGCCATGCCAAATCCATAGTGCTCCTCATCTGTCAGCGCATGGGCTGCCCTGCGGAAATCCTCCCATGTTTCAGGGACATCCACATGTGCCTCCTCCAGCATGTCCTCATTGTAAAACAAAGCAGTACAGTTGAGTCCAAATGGCATCCCGTATATCCTGTTTCCCACTGTACAGGGCTTTAAGGCAACCTCCTGATAATCCTGAAGCCCTTCTATCTCATCTGTCAGGTCCACAAACGGCTGGGCATCATACAGAAACTGAAAATCTGATGAGTCCACGATAGCCACATCCGGAGCACGCCCGTCCGCCATAGCCAGCACAAGCTCCTTCTTAAAATCTTCATCCGGAATATATTTCACCTGCAGGCTGATATCTTCCCTGCTCTCATTAAACCCCTTCACAAGCCCGTCCAGAGTTTTCTGATGGCTTGGAGTATCCCAATAACACCACAGTACCATCTCTTCCTTCTCTGTCTCCGTCTGCACTGCTTCCTTTACACAGCCGGACAGGCTGCTGCAGCCTGCCAGCCCCGCCGAAGCCAGAACCGAAACTGCTGCCACTGCAATATATATAAGTCTTCTTATGTGTTTAACACTCATAAAGCGTTTACTCCTCTCTGTAAAACCAGATCTATTCCCGCTATATGGCTATTATAAATTGGATTGTATACAATTGCAATGTGAAATCCCTGGCGGCACTGCGCTTCATGTAAACAGCAAAATTCGCCGTTTCGCGCTGCAGCCCTCGGGATTTTCGTGCAAAATACGCACGAAAACACCTCGCGGGAATAAAAAAAACTGCCCATGGAATGCGGTATAAGCCTTCCGGACAGTATTCTTTTTTGTAACTATTCAGTACCCTTTGTCCTGCGAAGATATAACTATACACCGCAGAGCGGTAGCGCCAGGTACTGAACAGCTACTCTCTTTTAATGCTGGTGAAGATATTTCTCCCTTGTAGCCAGTCCCCCTCTTATATGACGTTCTGACTTATTGACCTCCAATACCTTCCTGGCTTCCCTTGCCAGTCCGGGATTCGTCTGTGAAAGACGCTCCGTTACATCCTTATGTACCGTACTCTTGCTGATTCCAAACTTATTCGCTGCCTGCCTCACTGTTGCTTTCGTTTCAATAATATAATTGGCAATCTCTACTGCCCGCTCTTCGATATAATCTTTCAAAGGATAAGCCTCCGAAGATGCTGTTTTTACAGTGTATGCTTGACAATTAGCGAATATGAATCAGACATTATCGTGCGAAACACGCCCATCCGTAAGGATGTCGCCATCTCCATGACAGGAATCCTTCCAATATAGATTTATATTTTCCATATTCTCCAAAATCCTATCAGCTATTTCAATATGGACATATACTTCATTTAATATATGCTTGCTATATCTTAAATAGGTACCTTGTGTTTTCTTCACTATAAGCTCTGTAAAGTACCTTTCCCAACTGAGATATTTACTGCTCTCCGCATAATCATATGGTGCATCTAAAAATGCTGGAAGCTCACTGTCATGAATGACACCTGATTTCAAAATCAGCCACTCAAATGATTCAGGCAGATACAGGACAATATCTTCCCGAATCTCCATCAGCTTTATCACTTTTTCCATTTCTGCACCAAATGCCGCCCCATCTGCAATGACCAAAATCTTACCGACATTATGCTTCGTGAGATATGAAAATATATTAGACTTCCCTTTCGCAGAAATGCATTCTAATCTCCGCTTTTTGCATATAGTATAAAAAAACTGATATCCCGAATTAGCATCTTCTGTGAGCACCGTATCTGGCCTAACCTCATTTAAAAAGTTACCTTTGCCATACAACTGGTACAATTCATTATATGTCTGTTTAAGTGATCCATATTTGCCAGAATTTCTAATACCATATATTTCATTCACACTATATGGCAGAGTGGAAAGACTTTCTCTGGTAACAATAACATAATAATTATCAGTCTTTTGAAGTTCTGACGCAAAATCCTTTGATGAAACAAATCCGCTTACCTCATCGATAAATACAATACTGTTTTTAATAGACGCTAATTGCATCTTCCAATTTCTTCCTTCCAGCACAACACAGCTCTTATTGCACTGCAATTTTATTCCACTTTCCACTCCATTTTCATAATATTCACGTACCATATCCACTAATACTGTCTTCCCAGTGGCACTGTCCCCGCGTATTATAGTAATATTTCTTTTAATTTCAAAATCATATCGAATCCTTTTGTTTTGGATTATAATTCTATATTTTCCTGTCATATATATATCACCTATACAAAATGTCCGGCAATCGGAATCAACTCTTTCATACTATGCACTATTTGATTCGTATTTAAAATACGAATTGAAAACACACCTTTGCCAAAATCCATCAGATGCCTGAGATTAATGGTGATATCCTGCTGTTCAGCTATCTTCAATATCCACTTGGCACAGTTGTCTCCACAAGCTGAAGCGTTAAACACCTTATATGGCTCATTCTTGATCAAAATTAGTGTCTTTACACCTCCAGACAAATTGGTTGCCGGTATCTTTCCCAATACCGGGCTGTCTATCACTCCGCTGTCCAGCACCTCCGACTTATCAATATCCAAGATCATCTCTTTTGCCTGAGCATCTGTAATCCAGTTATCTTCATATACATTTTTAAAATAAACCGAAGTATTGAAAATAGCGTCCGGCATATCGCCATAACATATGTTTAACATAACAACTCGCTCCTCTACACATTTTTATTTTCTAATCTTACAAAATTTTGGCAATTCATCCCTCAACCTGTAGAGGTGGGAGGATTCCTCAATTATTTTGTTGAACATAATTAGTATATCACCAATATCTGAAAATAAATAGACAAATAATCTGCAACCTGCTAAAAGCCGGTACACCCATTGGTATACCGGCTTTCGTAATTATCCTGTTCAAAGAATGTTCTTTTTCTTCCCCGTCTTCCCAAGCTTTGCCTCATACTCCTTATTAGCCTTCCTGTTTCTGAAGAATCCGCCGATCACCCTGCCGGCGCCTCTGAAGAAGTGTCCGTTTACTATGGTGAGCATTCCTTCTACCATTTCTCTGCTGACCATACCTCCTGTCATTTTTGCTATGCCGCGGAAGGGCATATTGTAGATGAAGAGAATATTCAGGTCTGGTTTTCCGGCTTCCTCACTCTTTTTCTTCATGGCTGTGAGACGATTATAGACCAGCCTTGCCAAAGCGCTTTTTGCATAAAACATCTGGCAGATGGCATCGTTTGGCCCAATCTCCCCTGACCATTTGCCTGACGGGATCCCATGGCCCAAAAGATTCCTGAATTCATCATCATGGATGCTCTGCACCAGTCCGGTATAGTAGTACGGAAGCTGGGCCGGGTTATACGGATATATATCTGTAGTCCCCTCAACGTGAAGTTTTCCTCTCAGGCGGATGTCACTCACGCTTGCTCCAGCCATGATATCGTAATCGCCCATCTCTATTTCCCATTGATCAGTCTTTACATTCCAGTAGCGGAAAGTCTTGTCGTCAAATGGAATCTCAACAGTCCTGCTCTCACCTGCTTTTAGATAAACTTTTTTAAAGCCTTTCAGCTCTTTTTCCGGTCGGAACACAATGGCATTGTGCAGTCCCACATACAGCTGGACAACCTCTGCCCCATCATATTTTCCTGTGTTTTCCACAGTGAGGGAAATACCCTTTTCACTGATCTTAAGATCAGAATATGTAAATTCCGTATAAGATAAACCAAAGCCAAAGGGATACTGCACCCGTACCCTGCTTGTATCATAGTAGCGGTAGCCAACATAAATGGACTCCCTGTATTCGGCCGTCCTTTCTGTACCTGGAAAATACCTGTAGGCAGGCGTGTCTTCATAGCGGATGGGATAGGATTCGCTCAATCTTCCCGAAGGATTCTCTTTGCCTGTGATCAGGTCCAGCATGGCGGATGCTCCCGCCTCCCCTGAAAGAAAACCGTGCAGAATAGCTTTGCAGCTGTTCTGCCATGGCATTTCAATAGCTGAACCGGCACTTAAGATCCCTATCACATTTTCATTCACCTTTACCAGGGCTTCTAAGAGCTCAATCTGGTTTTGGGGAATCCGCATATGCGCGCGGTCCATTCCCTCTGATTCACTGATTTCATCTAAACCGAAGCAGTATAAAACAGCATCCGCATTCCGGGCAATATCAAGGGCTTCCTTCTGAAGCGCCGCGTCCGCCTCGCCTGTGCGAATATAGCCTCTTGCCATGCCAACTGTCTGCAGTTCATAATTTTGGATGATTTTATCCATAGATTCCACATGGATGGCATTCACAACCGATGAACCTGCTCCCTGGTACCGGGGCTTTGCTGCAAAATCACCGATCAGAGCAACCTTTGTCTTTGCCGGCAAAGGCAGAATATTGTCTTCATTCTTTAAAAGGACTGCACTTTCCGCTGCCGCCCGTCTGGCCAGCCCGTGATGTGCCTTCTCATCAAAGGAGGTTTTTTTGCTCTTTGCCTGTTCCGTCAAATACAGCACAGCATCCAGCAGCTCATCCACACGGGCATCTACTGCCTCAGCCAAAAGCGTACCATCCTCCACAGCCCTTACGATCTCTCTTGCAGAATCCAGACCGGGGTTGGGCATCTCCACATTGGAGCCTGCCTCCACACCTTTTACATGGTCATTGGAGCCGCCCCAGTCTGTGACCACTATACCGTCAAACCCCCACTCATCGCGAAGAATATCCTGCAATAAATGGCTGTTCTCATTGGCATAAGTACCATTTACCTCATTGTAGCTGGTCATTATGGCCTTTGCCTTTCCTTCTTTCACGGCAATCTCAAATCCTGTCAGATATATTTCCCGGAGTGTCCTCTCGTCCAGCACTGCATTCATTGCCATACGCCTGAGCTCCTGGCTGTTTACTGCAAAATGCTTGGGACATGCAGACAATCCCTGGCTCTGAATGCCTTTTACATAAGAAGCCGCCATCTTTCCCGCCAGATAGGGATCCTCTGAAAAATACTCAAAATTACGCCCGCACAGCGGGCTTCTCTTTATGTTAAGCCCCGGCCCCAGCAGGATATTTACATCCTGCGCCAAAGCCTCTTCCCCCAGCGCCCGGCCTATCTCTTCGCCAAGGCTTTCATCCCAGCTGTTGGCCACAGATGCCGCCGTGGGAAAACAGGTGGCAGGAAGGGATTCATTCAATCCCAGATGATCCCCCGCCCCGGCCTGCTTCCGGATTCCGTGAGGCCCGTCCGAAAAGAAAACTGACGGGATATTCAGGCGCTTTAGATCCCTGCTCTCCCACTCACCTTTTCCGCTCAGAAAAGCGGCCTTTTCCTCCAGCGTCATTTTATTGATTATCTCTTTATACTTTAAATTTTTCACCTGTTTTCATATCCTCTGGTATCATCCACGTCCCGCACCATCTCATTCCCGGGATATCAGTATCCTCAGCTCAAACCATCCGTCTTTTGCCTGGACGGTGACGGAACCACTATATTTTTCAACAATTGTTTTAATGCTCTTCATGCCGTATCCATGAAATTTTTTATCCAGCTTTGTTGTCTTCGGCATTCCATTTTCAAATTCCAGGGTACCCTCATAGCAGTTTTCCACCTTGATGCGCAGAAAATTTTTCTGCCGTGACACTACCATGTGTATCAGCCTTTTTTCAGGATCCGCAATCTTTTTCACGCTTTCAATGGCATTATCCAGCGCATTTCCAAACAGCGCCGTGATATCCATAGGATGCATAAATTCAATTGCCTCTCCGTCCGCCACACATGTCAGGCTGATCCCCTGATTCTGGCACTGAAGCGTTTTCGCTGTCAGAATAGTGTCCAGAACCTTGTTTCCTGTCTTATTCTGTGCCTCATATAATTTAATCTCCTGCTCCATCTGATTCAGGTAGGTTTCCTTCTCCCTGTCATCTATGGATGAGCGCAGAAATGCGATCTGGTGCTTCAGATCATGATACTTCTGATTGACCAGGGCAATGCTTTCCTCAGAGATCTTGTAGTTTTCATACTGTGAGTGGAGCATATTCTGCAGATATGCATTTTCGAGTTTTACGTTTATTTCCTGTATCTGCATATGATATGCAAACAGGATCCCCACTCCTCCCAGATCCACAAGGGTGCGGATAGTAAACATCTCAGCCGGGAACTGGCTGCTGAAAGGCGTGTTTGAGAAAACATAGCTCATATTGCTCATCATATAAACAAGCAGCAGCAGAAAAACAGTGACCCTCAGTTCCCTGCCGCTTATATGCAGTTCTTCGTTTTCTTTCCTGTAACTCCGCTCCAGTAAATACATGACACCAAATACGCTGCCGTAGGAAACTGTCAGAAACAGCAGATTCCATACCATATTAAGCTCCAGCTCCCAGTTCATCAGGCCGAAATAAAACAGCTGCCAGTCAAGAGAAGCAGCAAGCTCTCCCAGGATAAATACCCTGGTGCAGAAGTAGGCTGATTTTTTCCAGTCCATATCACAGCAGGTATGGATAGACAGCCAGAGTATCCCTATCTCAGCCAGAACACAGGGAATAAACCACTTTACCGCGATCTGGTCGGTGGCGATCATAAAAACAAGCAGCAAAACGGCAAAGCCTGTCTGGGCTGCCGCACGTCTCTTTCCGGTCAGCCGCTTTTTATTAAGGCTGATATACAGGCTGCTGCTGAAAATATAGGCAAGGGCATAATAGATGCCCGGCGTATTATTTAAATCTGGCGTAACCTGCAGCACTATTTGCTCACCTCGTTCATATAATCATTCAGCGCTTCTAAAAACGCTTTTCTCTTCCCGCGGCTTACCTGGATCCACTCATTTCCAACAAGGGCATCGGAGTTCTGGACAGCCTCAACGTATTCCAGATTCACAAGATAACACTTGTTGCACCTGAAAAACCCGTGCTTTTTAAGATCATTTTCTACTTCAGACAGGGAGCCTTTAGTCATAAAATCCTCCTCACCTGTGTGATAAACAAGATCGTGGTCCTGTACCTCAATATATGTAATCTCCGAGATATCCAGTTTTTTCAGTCTTCCCCTGTTGGAGATGACCACATATTTCTTTGCACGCTTTTTCATTCTTGCCAAAGCGCGGTCCAGCCTCTGGGTAAATGCATAGTAGCTGACTGGTTTTAGCACATAGTCCAATGCGTCTACGGTATAGCCCTTTATGGCATACTGGGGCATATTTGTAATGAAAATGATCACCACCTCTGTATCCAGCTTCCTGATACTCTCCGCCGCCGTCATTCCATCCATAAAAGTCATTTCAATATCCATGAATATGATGTCATAGCACGCTTTATATTCTTCTGCAATTTCATCTCCGTCTGTGAATACGGAAATCTGGAATTTTTCTTTACTTTCCTGCTCGTATTTTTTCAGGTAACCTAACAGTTCCTGACGATACTGGGCGTCGTCCTCCACCAATGCGATCCTGATCATCTTCTTCTCCCTATTTCAAACTATACACCTCCGTGCATCCCATAATTCAGATCCCTGCGGATGGGCGTGCTTCGCACGATAAGGTATAAAATTTCGGCAGCGGCTCAGATTTCCTGCTGAGCCGTTACACGTTTCGCTTCACAGCTATTATACCAAAGATGACATTTTATATAAAGGACGATTTCCAGTTAAAGTTCACATACCATAACGGTTATTATTATGCCTTCTTCCTGGCGGCAATGGCTGCCTGCTCCTCCGGAAGTTTTTTCTCTATAGTGAAGAACAGGATCAGAACAGCACAGATCACATAGGCGATGGTTTCCACCCATATATAGCTGGCTGATATAGCCGTCTGGGCTGCTGCCGTCTGTCCTGCGATCCCCATGGCCACATCCACGTTCTGGTCATAGCCGCTCATTCCCAGGACGGCGCTGAAGATGGAATTGCAGATGGGGGTTCCCGCCACCATAATAGAGCTGT
This sequence comes from Murimonas intestini, assembly GCA_003148945.1. Taxonomy (GTDB): domain Bacteria; phylum Bacillota; class Clostridia; order Lachnospirales; family Lachnospiraceae; genus Murimonas; species Murimonas intestini. The sequence continues at coordinate 55,577 of QGGY01000016.1, forward strand.
AGATGGACATGGTCAGGCCGTCTGTCCTGATGCGGCTCTTGTATTCAATATGGTCGATTACATCTGCAAGCAGTGCCAGTATCATATAACATGCTGGAGCAGAACCAAGACATTTCAGTCCCACACCGATGGCAACAGGTACGATCTGGCCATTTCCTATGATGGCAACGACACCTCCGGCAGCACCCAGGAGCATTCCGCCCATGCATACGATCCTCTTCCCATATTTATTGCACAGGGGAACAACAGCAATTGCCGCCAAAGCCATGGGAACAGCCCCCATGATAGAGAGAAGGGATTGGGAAGCTCCCCATGCATCAGCTGTCCCAAAAAAGGAATTGTCAAGGACCCATTTACAATAGTAAGACATGGAACCGTTTTTCATGGCTCCGCTCCACTGAAAGCCCACATAAAAAAACATAACGATCCACCATGTCTTTTCGCTGACAACAGCCTTAAGCTGGGTGGCCAGTGACGGCGCCGCCCCTTTTCCTTCTTCCTCTGCACCCTTTTTTTCCAGCTCCTCTGTCACACGCTCTCTTGTGAACATATACTGCAGATAGATGGTTAGTGCTGAAAAAACAGCAATTGCCAGCATGGCCATAAACCACAGATTCTGATCTTCCTTTAAAGCAAAGGAGACAAGAACCGGAAACACCATGGAACCTGCGCCCATGACACCAAGGCCCGCTACATTTGTAAATGACGCAAGGGCGCCTCTCTGCTTGCTGTTTCTTGTAGATAATGGTATCAACGTGGAATTTGCCGTATTATAGATCGGATAGGCCACGGCATAAAACAGATTATATGCAATTGCCACCCATACCATTTTGGCTGTACCTTCAAAGGGGACGATAAACATGAGAACGCTGGCCACTGACAGAGTAAGAGCCGACAAAAGTATCCACGGCCTTGCTTTTCCTGCCATTGTCTTTGTTCTCTCGATCAGCTGTCCCACTACAAGATTTGAAATAACGATAAATATGGTAGATACCAGCTGCAGGGTAGTTAAAAATGTCAGATTCAGTTTTAATACATCTGTAAAATAGTTCTGCAGAATACTGGTGAAAATACCGGAAGCCAGCAATGCTCCAAATGGTCCGATAAAATATCCCAACAGCATTTCCGGCATCTTTACACTGTCGGATTTGATTTTCGAGCTAAAAAAGGGCTTTTCCCATATACTCTTTTTCTTGCTTTTCATTGCTTATCTCTCCCTTTCTTGCCTGTCTGTTCCTGTAAGCCTGCAGTGTCTCTCATATCTGCCGCTCTCCAGTATTTCGGCTGTTCCATCCGGCAGCTTTAAGGTACACTGGCTCCCCACCGGCACCTCTGCATGGACAGTGAACTTATCACCTTCCCTTTTCCATTCCGAAACGATCCGCCCATAGGGCGTCTCCACGCTCCCTTTTGCAAAGGTAAGCCCATCACCTGGTACCGGTTCTATTTTAAAGCGCTTATAACCTGGTTTCCGGGCCTCTATTCCAGCTACCCGCCTGTAGAGAAAGTCTCCCACAGCACCGCTGGCATAATGATTATAAGAAATCATCTGGTCAGTCCCGTCATCTCCAATGGGGCATACACCCTTTTCATCCAGGCCGTCCCAGCGCTCCCAAATGGTAGTCGCTCCGCATTTTACCTCATACAGCCAGGAAGGACACTTCTCATTTAGCAGCATCCGGTACGCCTCGTCTGCCCTCCCATTGTCAGCCAGCGCAAACAAAATATAAGGCGTTCCCGGAAAACCTGTCCCGATGCAATAGTCATTTTTCTTTACCAGCCTCACCAGATTATCAACGGCCTTTTCTTTTGCCGGGCCGTCAAACATCCCGAAATATAACGGAAGTACATAGGCTGTCTGAAATTCTTCTTTTAATTTTCCATTTCCGTCTGTCAGAATGCTGCAGTATGCATCTGCTGTTCTTTTACTGATCTTCCTGTATTTCTCCGCATCCTGCCCCATTCCCAGAATCTCTGCAATGTCTGAGAGAATACCGCTTGTATTGCAGAGGCTTGCCGTTGCCGTCCATTTGCTGCGTTTCTGCCACTGGGACATCTGCGGCACATCAGGCGCCACCCAGTCCCCAAAATGGAGCATGGAAGGAGTATTCCAAATGTATCTGTGTTTTCCGGCGCTGAATAAACCTGCCCAGAATCTGCACGCGTCCACGTACTTTTTCATCATAGGATAATATTTTTCCAGAACATGCTTATCACCTTCTGCCTGATACAGCGCCCATGGAACTAAAATACATGCATCTCCCCAGAATTCAATGGCCATTGCCGGCATAGTTGCAGGAAAGCCATAGCCCTGGGCAGGAATAGTATTGGGGATTCCCCCTGTGGGAAGCTGCTCTGCCTCCATATCGGAAAGCCATTTATCCAGAAAACGGCTCATATTAAAATTCCAGCATGCAGTGGGCGCAAAAACAGCTATATCCCCTGTCCAGCCCATTCTCTCATCTCTCTGGGGACAGTCTGTAGGAATATCCATAAAGTTTGACTTTGCACTCCATGTAATATTGCTCTGCAGCCTGTTCAGCTTTGAAGAAGAACAACAAAATGTTCCCTGCTCCTCCACATCAGAATATAGAGCTTTTGCAGAAACCTCCACATCCTCCTGGGCGATCCCTTCGATGCAGATATATCTGAATCCCATGTAAGTAAGCTTCGGGGAGTATTTCTGTACTCCCTCCCTGCAGATATAGGTGGCCCTCGCAGTTGCAGTCCTTAAAAAATCTGTGTTTAAGGTGCCGTCAGGATTCAGTATCTCTGCATGGCTTACAATGATCTTCTGTCCTTTTTTTGCCCGAATTGAAAGCTCCACCACTCCTGCAAAGTTCTGTCCGAAATCGTAGACCAGCCCCTTCACTGTCCTGGAGCAGCTTTTGGGAAACAGAGTTTCGTGTGCCCTCACCGGAGCGCCGGAGGCTGCAAAGATCCTGGGCCTGATCTTTAACTTCTCAAGAGCTGCTTTTCTCCAGTTTATTTTATCCAGGCAGACTGTTGCGTCATATGTCTCACCATCATAAATATCTGCTTCCCTGTAATTTCCTTCTTCTGTCACTTCCCAGTTTGTATCTGTCCCTGTCACGGACACACTGCCGTCTGCATATGTGATACGAAGCTCCAGCAGGAGAGCCTGGCGGTCTGCGCTGATACGGTTCTTTCTTGTAAATACAAAGGAACCCACAGCCCAGCCGCCGCCTGCCACCACATTCAGTTCATTTTCCCTGGTAATATGCGAAGTAACGTCATATGTCTGGTACTGAAGCCTTGTTTTATAGGAAGTAAAGCCCGGCGCAAAGTATTCATCCCCCACCTTTTCTCCATTCAGGAGGATCTCATATATTCCCATGGCTGTGGCATAAATTCTTGCGCTCTTTACTTTTTTATCAGTTTTGAACCTGTAACGGAAATTCATGGGGACAGGAGATACCTTCTTTTCTGTAAAAGTATAACTGCCGTCTGTAATCCATCTGGCCTTCCAGGGGGTATCCATCCTTCCTGTCTCAAAGCTTATCCGGCTGTGGGCTGTTTCCCCGGCGTCATCCCGGACCTCAAGCAGCGCCTCATATGTGGTAAAGGGCTGTAATTCTTCCCCGGCATATGGAACTGCAATCTGCCGGGTGGTTTCCGTGGACCAGTTCCCTACAGTAAGAACAGCTTTCTCTAGCTTTGCCCCCTGCCTGTCACTATCCACAGAAAAGGAGAAGCATGGATGCGGCTCATCTGTGACACAGCCATATGTCAAATTTTCACATGTAAATTTTCTGACCTTCAGCATAAAGCTTCTCAATCCCTTCCTTTATCCACAATGGGGAGCTCCAGACTGTATTCCCCGTTTTTATCCGTTACTGTTACCTTTACTCTTCCATTTTGACCGGCGCGGATAACTGCAAGCGCCTCGCCATAATAAGTCTTTGTGTTGTTCTTCCAATAACCGTCTTCATTATAAGAGCATGCATTTCCAAGCCCTTCCAGAGTCCCGTTTTCCACTGTGACCTTTATATGATGCTTTTCCATTGGCTTCCAGATGCCTTTTAAGTCCGTGTATCGCAGCTGTATAAATCCCAGGCCGCCCGCATGTATTTTCTCCTGCTCCGGCAGCACAGACAGCTTTGTATCATCTGCCGCAGTACACAGAGAGTGCTTTCCAGTTATTTTCCCATTTTCGTCATATGCCACGGCTGTCAATTTCCCCTTCTGGTATGGGATCCGGAAAGTTGTGCTGCAGCTTTTTTTCAGTTTCTTTTTGCCTGCACATTTTCCGTTTATATATAATGCCACCTGAGACGCTCTTGCATATACCTCAACTGCTGCCTTCATGCCCTCACATCCCGGCCATGTCCAGCTTTCCATGGCGTCTGTCATCTTCCATGCCGAGGGGGAATGTTTCCCTCTCTGGTAAACCGGCTTCACTGCAATAAGAGGTCCTTTTTCTTTTTCCAGGGCGACTCTTGTGTAGGCTGCCTCACCATTGGGAAAGCCCAGTATATTGATCCGGCCGCTTCCTGCTGTAAGCCATCCCCAGCTTTCGCCGTCAGCCGGAGCATAATCGTCGTACTCCCATGCCCCGATCCCGGCTTCTCCCATGTAATCCATCCCTGCCCAGACGAAATCCCCCACAATCCTTGGTTCACGCTTAGCCAGTTCATAGAAATCATACGCATCCCTGCAAAAAGTCTCGCTTCCCAAAATCAGCCGCTCCGGATATTTTTTCAGGTCATGCCTGTAGCGGAATATACCATAATTATATCCGGCCACATCCATATTTGCATATGCATCTCTTGTCTTTACATCGCACATATGCAGGGTGGCCCCAATCTTCATTGCCTTGTCTCCCAGAAGTCCGGCCATGGTATTATAGAATTCGCTTCCCACGGTTTTCTTCCTGGCTTTTTCCGCAGCAGCGCTCTCCGCCTCTTTTCTGGCCTTGTCATCGCTGTAGACTCCCAGTCCCATAGAATACAGAAAATTAAAGAAGATATTGATCCCGCATGTTACCGGGCGTCCCTTATCTAAAGAATGCAGATACCTGGTCATCTGCCCGGTGAGCTGTATTCCCTTTTTCTGGCCTGTTTCAGCCACTTCATTTCCGGTAGAATACATGATGACACTGGGGTGATTATAATCCTTTTCCACCATATCCTTCAGATCCTGCTTCCACCAGTCCTGCATGTATGCTGCATAGTCATATTCGTTTTTGTGGATATACCACATATCCGTATACTCATCCATAACCAGCATCCCAAGCCTGTCACAGGTCTCCAGCAATGCTTTTGAACATGGATTATGTGCGCTTCGGATGGCATTGTAGCCGTTTTCCTTCAGGATACGGATCTTGCGCTCCTCCGCTTCCGGGAAAGCACATGCTCCCAGAACGCCATTATCATGGTGGATGCAGGCTCCCTTCAGGATCACATGCTCACCATTTATAGTGATGCCGTCCTGCCCGTCCCACCGGAGCATACGGATGCCAAATTGTTCCCTCACCTCATCCCTGCCGAATTTAACAACACAAGTGTACAGGTACGGTGTTTCCGTGCTCCAGAGCTTTGCATCTGATATCTCTGCCTGGAAAATGTGGTGGTGTCCTTCGGCAGCCACCCTGCCGTCCGGGTCCAGGATTGTGATTTCAGGCTCACCCGGCAGAGAGGTGGCTGCTTTAATCTCGACCCGGGCTGTTTTTTCTTTCCTGCTATATCCTGTTGTGCGGATTTTTACTCCGTTGACAGGAATATACATATCCTCTGCCACATACATCCACACCGGCCTGTATACCCCTGAGCCTGTATACCAGCGGCTGTTAGGCTGGTCTGCATTTCTTGCGATCACACGGATTTCATTATCCTGCCCGAATTCAAGAAAGGGTGCTATGTCCACATAAAAATTTGTATATCCATATGGCCTGTATCCTGCTTTTTTCCCGTTGATATAGACCTCTGCATTATGGTAAACACCCTCAAATTCCAGGAGTACTTCCCCGTTCTCATATTCTGCGGGCACTGAAAAATGCTTCCAGTACACATAATCAAAGCTCTCAAACCAGCCGATGTTATGCTGCCCCCTGCTCTGCTCTGAACGCCTTTCAGCGCACATTGCATCGTGGGGAACAGTCACCTTTCTGCCTGTTCCCGATTCATTTAAACGTTTATAATACCAGTCATTGTTAAAATCCAGTTTTTTCATATTTTCCTACCCCAGAACATTGGTGTGTACTGTGAATAATATCTGCTATGCTTCCTCTTTTTTGAGGCTGAAAAACGCTGCCGCCATCCCGAATACTGCTGCTGCAGCCAGCAGGACGATGTTTGCAATTGCCCCGTGTGCAGAAGAAAGATTTGCTGCTGTCTGCACCTCATGCAAAACCTCTTCATTTGACATATAGATGAAAGCAAATCCCTCTATTCTGCTGGAGACAAGTGTCATAGCTGCCGCCACTGCCGCTGCCGGAGCTGCGATCTTTACTGCGCCTGCCGCAAGGTCCAGGACCAGCCCGGCGATCCCCTTCATATTCACCTGTGCCAGAATAACTATAACTGCCAGTAAGACAATAGTTACGATCATGTAAGTAACTGCTTTGGGCACTGTGCTGTTCTGAAAATATCCTTCACCATTTACATTTACGTTATATACAATTAATGACACAACAGCCAGGACCAGTGTTATTAAAGTGATCCAGCTTCCCGCTGTCTGTTTCTTAATCAAGTTCATATTTTCCTCCTTCTCGCCCCCCTTTGGGGGGCATAATGGTATGCCCTGCTCTAATCTTCTTTTTTCTTCTTTGGGGCAAGTGTAAAACCAAGCCAGCAAAGGACAGCTGCACCGGCGAGGATTCCGCTGATTATCTTAATCACGTTTAATGCTGTATCCCACCATACATCAACTCTTTCTGTAGATACATTCATAACCGCACTGTTGGCAAAGGTATATAGCTGATACTTCAGGTTTTCTCTTGCCTGATTTACAAGTGTGGCATCATTTTCCACCGTATCCATTGAGATGTATGGCCATACGGAGTCAACACCGCCGTCGCCAAGATTAATATGATTGTCATCGCCGCCGAAGTCGGCAACCTGTGTTACCGTAGCCATGATCATAGATTCCGGCGTAAAATAGTAGGAATTGTTCATCATATCTGTCGAAATAACACCCGTATAGCCCCATTCCTCACGAAGGATGGTCTTGAGCATTCCCACATGGTGGGAAGCGTTTGTCGCACCTATACGGTTGAAGGCAACCATTACTGCCAGGCCGTCAGCATCCTCCAGTGCACCCTGGAAACCTCTCAGATCCGTCTCACGGAATTTCTGTTCATTCATATAAGCAGCCACACCATTGCGGTTATGCTCCTGGTCGTTAAATCCAATATGCTTTGGTCCGTTTAAGATACCTTTTTCTGTACATCCCTTTATAATGCCGTATCCTATTCTGTTTGTCAGCATCGGGTCCTCAGAAATATACTCATAGTTACGTCCGTTGTAAGGAGTCCTTCTCTGTGTAAGTCCTGTTCCCCATAAATCATAGCGCTCAAGCCACAGTCCTGAGTTTCCTTCAACGATTCCCCACTCATATGCAAGCTGCGGGTTAAAGGAGGAGCCCAGCAGTGTCTGGGAATTTACATTGAAGTGATACTCTTTTCCTGTTGCCTCATCTTTGTATGCTGTTGTAAATCCATTGACACCCTCATTCTGAAGTACGATAGGGTTATCTACGTTTGTAAGTGTATCTGTCTGGCTTCCGCCGTGGATCACGGCTCCTACAGCCTCGTCAATAGTAATAGAAGAAACTAAGGTATCCCAATATGGATCTTCAATATTGTCCAGCTGTTCATACTGAATATCCTGTGTGCTGAACCGCACGTTGTTGTCTTTTCCCTCTTCTGCCGGCTCATCTGTCTTAATAACATACTGGCGTCCGCGAAGGGCTGCAATCCACTCTTCCGCTTTAGAACTGTCAGAAAGATTGATTTCTGCATCTGTATTGTAGTTGATCGGATAAGTTGCATCCCAATCCTGTCTGGAAAGATATGTAACTGTGTCCTCACCAGTCCAGTAATTCAGATCCGCGTCATCTGCAACATTTGTGACCTTAGTATTGTTGGAAATTGAAAATGTTGCCGTATCAAGCTCTTTATTTTCATTCCATACGACCGCTGTACCTGCAGCATCCGCATCCATGCCGTCCGCTGCCGTCTTGCCCTGTGCTCCAAGGAAGTTATTTACTGCTTCATGAGAACCGGCTGCGGCGGTAAAGTAATAATCTCCTTCATCAAGGATATATGTCTTTGCGTTTGTGTAATCATAGCTTGCAAGATACTTCGTGGGAACTGTTATGGTAACTTCCTCTGAAGCGCCTGCCGCAACATTTACTTTTGCGGAATTCAGGAACATAACTGCTGATTTTTCCACATTGTTTTCTTTGTCATATTCTGTATAGGGCTGCTGAACGTAAAGCTGTGTGAGGAAATATCCGTCCTTATCACTATTGTTCTTTACTTCAATAACTGCTGTGATCTCCCCGTCCTCAGACTTATCCACGTCAACACTCTTAACTGTCTGCTCATAATCCAGATAAGAAATGGAATGTCCAAAGGGATATACAACTTCATCGCCGTAATTCCAGGAATCTCCCTGTGTGGCTCCTGTCACAGCTGCAGCATTGGAAGAAGGATTCATAATAGAATCAAAATATCTCGTCTCATAGTATTTATATCCCACGTAGATTCCTTCTGCTTCAACTATGTACTGCCCTGCACTGTAGGTTGCACTTCCGCCGCCAAATGAACTTGCGCCGCTTTCGTTTGAGATCTCTGTTTTCGGGTAACGGTCATCGTATCCATTCTTGGCATTTGCTGCAACGATGTCAGCATCTGCATAATAATCACCGCCGAAGTTCTGTACAGCCGGAATAGAGGCGCTGTCTGCAACATATGTATCTGTAAGAGCTCCCGTAGCATTTACCTTGCCTGTAAGTACATTTGCGATACCGGTGCACTGATAATCATTGATACATCCGATGTATGCAATACCATCCACCTCATGTGCCCCGCCTTCGGCAATCTCTTTGATCTCCATGGCGTTTCCGGAGTTAATTAAAACTACAACCTTAGAGCATGTTTCTTTTGCCGCATCTATGACTGCAAGCTCGTCCTCAGATAATGCCAGAGGATCCTCACCTGTTTTTTCTCCTGCAAAATTAACTGCTGATCCGGGTGCATAAGTATTCGATTCCCCGCCAGGACGGGCAAAGACACAGATGGCAGTGGTGCTGTCTTTGTCGATCTGTGACTTCCAGTCTTTAGGAGCGCCAAACTCTTCATATTTTTCTGGGGGAATCTCAGTGATGGCGAAATCTGCCATATCACCCACAGAAGTGTTGTATATATTATCATATCCAATAGAAACTTCTTCTGCTCCTGTCCACTGATTCTGTGTTACCACCTCATGTGCATTCAAAAATTTGTTAACATAGAATTCTTCAACTGTCTCATTTACCTGAACTCCTGCCTCCTTCAGTGCCAAAAGCAGATCAACCGAGTCCTCGTTCCCGCCTCTTAAGTCTCCGGCGTTATAGGGATATGGGGCATACGCCGCCAGGCCGAACAGAGCGACACTTTCTGTGTTCAGAGGAAGTACATCATTATCATTTTTCATGATAACAGTTCCTTCTTCGCCTTCCCGCACTGCAATGTCTTTTGCTGCCGCCGCCATTTCCTCAATTGTGCCATAATCACTTACAAAGCGTGCATTGTCCTTATCGTTTGATATAACATAGCTTGTGGTTCCGAGTACGTCATCAAGGTTTTTTCTGTAAGAATCCGCAATACTTGTGCCAAGGATTGACAGAGTAAGCAGGGATGCTGTTACAGAAGCAACACCTCGCATGGCGTTTGCCATTTTCTTGTTCCTCATTTCTTTCCCTCCTGGTTTCTTATGTATCTAAGATGACACAAGTTTACCACATGATTCTGCCCTGTGCACACCGCCTGCGCAAAACGCATTTTTTCATACGTAATCTGCATTTTGTTTGACTGTTAATTTTTATGACACTGTGGAAAATGAAAAGATAAAGTTTGCCGTGATCATCTCACGCTACAAAGATATGTGGGTATTCTGCAAGCATAAGCAGCGGGATACCCGCAGATCCCGCCGGCCCATCCTGCCTAAGAAGATATGTAAATTACTGATAGAAATGGAAAAACCCTGGAATTTGGAAATGACTCAGGCGATGGATTGACACAGCTGTTCCTCACATGGGCTGCATCTTTTGCACAAGCTTTTCAAAAGACTCCAAAAAGCGCTCATCGTCCTCCCTCGTCCGTTTAGCAGGTCCTTTCAGATGATTTTTAGAGGAAGCGCGTCTGGCCTGTTTGGCCAGATGGCGCTCCATGAGCAGCTGGCTGATATTCTCATCCGTATACCAGCGCCCGGACTGATGGATGGCGGCTGCCCCCCTGCCCAGGGCCATCGCTGCCACCCCGTAATCCTGGGTCACAACGATATCTCCCTTCCTGCACATGTTGATGAGTGCAAAATCAACGGCATCCGCGCCTGCGCCAATGATCTTCACCTCACTGTAATCAGACTGAAGCACATGGTTCGTATCACAGAGCAGCGTCACATTGATGCCATACTTCTCTGCTGTCCTCTCCACCTGCCTCACCACCGGACAGGCATCCGCATCCACATAAATCTGCATAATCTTTCTCCTTTTCCACAATTTCAATATACTTATACACTTTCATTATCTTCACGCTACAGTCTCGGGACGCGCACTACCACTCTTTTTTTATCTCTGCCTCTGAAATCCCGTATGTCTCCATGAATTCATCCAGATCATGTTTCCCTGATATCAGCATGACTTCTTCGAACTTTCCCGTGTCTTTATCCTTGAAGCCCGCGACTTTCTCGCCAGTGCAGATACTGGCCCGAAGTACAGGGATCTGCCTTTCCCGGTCAAATTCTCCTGTCTCCTGTTTCTTTTTTATATCTTTCTTTTTAGAATGGAACAGCCCCATCATACACGTTTCTCCTTGTCAGAAAAAATGATATATTCTTCCTTATAGTTCCCCCACCATGTACTTCTTTCGCCCGCAGCTCCTGTAAAGTATATTGTGGAGAACAGCATCCCGGCTGCATTCAGTTTAGTAACTATGGAAAGCAGCGTCTCGTCCAGCGGAAATATAATGTCATCTTTTTCTGTCTGGCCGCCCGCGCCAATCTGTCTTAAATATTCCCGCTCTCTGTCAGTCAGGATCTCATCCACTTTTTCCCTGGACTCATCTGAAAGGACATAATAATAGAAGTCCGCATAAACACCTGTCTTCCCTCTTTCCTCCCACAGCCGTCCGATCTCATCCGCAGCCTCCAGACTGCCCATATATCTGCTTTCATAGGAATACTTGTCAAAACCATCTGTTATCCGTTCCAGGCAGATGGCTCCCAGCTCCTTTAATTCCGTCATATTCATTTGCTTCCTCCCCTCCGCCTCTCATCCAGCGCGATCCACTCATCCAGGCTCAAAGGCGTATAATCTGAAAATTTACAGAAACAATTTATCATATTGCAGGGTATAGGCTTTTCCTCACTGCTGCCTATCTGTTTCTTCACTGATGCCCTGGTGATGGAAATAAATTCATCCACAAGGCGCTCATCAAAGGTATCATGCACATGGCCATACAGCATGTAAGTCCTGGGACTGCCCTCATCATCCGTCTTATATTGTCCGTTATAGCAGAAAATGGGATAATGGCTGAGCACGACCTTACGCTTATTATCATGCAGCTCTGCGTAAGGCTTTATCCACTCAAACCTGTCCGCATGGAATTCTTTATCTTTCAGGTAGCGCTCATGGTTCCCCTCTATGAGATACAGCTTCCCCTTCAGCTGCCGTAATATTTCATTTGTCTCCTCCCCCTTCCCGAAAGAGAGATCTCCCAGTATCACTACTTCATCCTTCTTATGCACTTTCTTATTCCACTGGCTGACCATATACGCATTCATTGTCCCCACATCCGGGAACCCGCGCATGTCCATGTGGTCATTTAGCCCTCCGTGAAAGAAATGCAGGTCTGCTATATAATATCTCATGCCTTAAACTCCTCTGCCGGAAAAATTATGGTTACAGTTGTTCCTTCATTTATTGTACTGTCTATGCTGATGCCGTACTCGGCCCCATAGACCAGCTTCAGCCTGTCATCCACATTATTTACGCCTATGCCGGTAAAATGCTCTGTCTTTGTCCTCTTTCCTTTCAGATCATTAAGGCGCCCCTGATCCATGCCTACGCCGTCATCCACAATCTGTATCCTCAGATTGCTTCCATCTCTCTCCGCAAAGACTTGTATATGGCCGGGCATCTCAGACGGAAAGCCATGAAAAAACGCATTTTCTACAAACGGCTGCAGGATCAGCTTCAGAATCATACAGTTCTGGCAGCCAGGCGCTACAAAATACTCTGCCTTGATCCTGTCCCCATATCTTGTATTATTGATCAGCACATAATTTTTCAGGTTCTCTATCTCCTGGCCCACTGTGATAAACTCGTCAGAATTGCTGATAGTATTGCGGAGCAGCATAATAAATGCATCTATCGTCCTGGTGGATTTCTCCGTATCCCCTTCATAGATCAGCCACTTAATGCTTGCCAGAGTATTATAGATATAATGGGGGTTGATCTGCATCTGAAGGGCCGATATCTCTGCCTTACGCTTCTCCTTCTGTATCTCCATCAGTTTCGTGATATAACTGTTCAGGTCGTCCAGCATGCGGTTATATGTCCTGGCCAGCTCCTGCACCTCTTCGGACCCTGTTATATCCATATGCTCCTTCAGGTCCTTGTCAATAGCTCCTGACATTTTCCTGACCATAACTGACAGCGGCCTTGTGGTCTGCCGTACTACCAGGAGTGTTATCACCATGACTGCCGCTCCGATAACTGCGCAGATCAGCAGAATCTGCGGTGCATTGTACAGTTTATCCAGAGCCTTTCCATTGTCAATGACACCATAGGCCCTGCATGCAAAGTAAGGCATATCTGTATTTAAGACCGTCAAAAGCCTGCCGTCTTCTTTCGTCTGGTATCTCAGCACCCCCGCCTCCGCAGCTTCTGCCAGGTAATCCTTCTCTTCCCTCCTGCCTATCACTTCCTTATCGTTTGAAGATATCACTTCTCCCGATGAATCGATCAAATAAAATTCTGCTGCGTCTGAGGTAAAAAATTTATAAAATTTTTCAAAGTCTTCTTCTTTAATAGTTATAAATACAAGGCCATAAGGCTCCTTAGATTCCAGAAAGCATAAAGCCTTTACAGCCATAAGGACCCTGCTCTCCTTTGTTGTGGACGTATAGCCGTTCTCAGCCATATAATACTGGATGGAGTCAGGATTATCCAGTGCCTTCACGGCCGCTTCACCGGCAAGTATTTCCCCCTTTGGGGTTGTAATTGTCTCTGCCCTGTTTATATAGCTCTTCTGGTTCATCCCAATTACCATGACACTGATATCATTAATATTTGAAGGAATCGCCTTTTCCAGATCCGAGTCCATCTGATATACTGTCTGAAAGGAGAGAGCCGGCTCCTGTTCCCCGTCCTCCAGATACAGGTGAAAGGCCCAGCTGGAATCCACGGCATTTACGATTTTCATAAGATTTTCGTGAAAATCATTCAGATCATTTTCAATCTGCCGGAACACCTGTTCCTGTGACTTTCCATACGTATCCACAAAAATATCTGTAGATATATGAATTACAATTGCACTGATGATGGCGGCGGCAGACAGCACCCCCAGGGCCACTGTACACAATATCCGCACTACCATGCTGTTTAGATGCAGTCCTCTCCTCATCGCACCTCCCTGTTTCTGCTGCGCCTGTATGCACTTGGTGTGACGCCGGCAAAACGTTTGAACACCCTGCAGAAATAACTGTGGTCTGAATACCCTACCATGCCGCTGATATGAGAAATAGGGCAGTTTCCTTCCTCCAGGAGCCTGCATGCTTTTTCTATCCTGATCCTGTTCAGGTACTCACTGAAACCTTCTTCAATATGTGAATTAAAATAGGCAGAGAAATAATTATAGTTGAATCCAAATACTCCTGCCACATCCGCAAGATCCAGGTCCTTTTCATAATTTGCCTCTATATATTCCAGTATCCTGCTGATCGTAGAATCTGCATCGTCCTTCTGCCTTCCCCTGGCCAGCTCCTCTGTCAGCTGCTCAAAGACTGCCCTGAACTCCTCCGCATAATCCGCGCCTTCTATCTTTCTGAAGTACTCATTTCTCATCCTGTCATACTGCTGCCTGTCCCCTGACATACTGGAAAGCACGTTGTAAAGCAGATTCTTTGTAAGGTTTTTAAGTTTATACTCCGGCACACGGCATTCCAGGGCATGGATAATATAATCGTGCAGCATAAAGACTGCCTCCTCATACTGTTTTCCATTCAGCCTGTTTGCAAATTTATTAAAATCAAACCTGTCCGGTTCCCTCTGCGTCCCGTTTTTCTCTCCCGCCAGTTTCAGAGGTTCACCCCTGAAATAAAAGCCCTGGTCAGCTCCCGGGAAAATATCCTTTACATAATCCTCCTTAAGATCTGCTATCTCTGTACGCTGCCTCCCCAGAACTGCGAATACTTTTCTGTGCACCAGGGCCAGCCTGTTCATCATATCCCTGATATCCTCTTTCACTCTTGCAGCATCCCTGGCACTATAGTTAAATACAATACACAGAAAATCTTCTTTTAGCAGCAGCTTCATACTCCTGCAGTAATCCATTTTTTCCAGACAGTCCTCTGTCTTTTCATACAGCAGCCTGGACATGTCCTGATTCCGCTCAGACCGCAGCGCCAGTGAAAAACCCAGCAGGCAAAAATAAGTCTCCGTAAAAAACACTCCGGCCTCCGCAGATTCAAATTTCTCTTCATACCCCAGAAGATATCTCTCAATTGCAGATTCCAGGCTGGAGGCCTTCCTCCTCTTCAGCTGCAGGCCGGGAATCCGCTCAGCCGCTTTCTGTATAGATTTCAGAAGGTCCCGGGGGCTTAGCGCCGGTTTAAGTATATAATCCGCTGCCCCATTTAACAGTGTTTCCTTTACATATTTAAAATCATCATATCCGCTCAAAATAATGATCTGCATATCTGCAAATTCTGTATGAACTATTTTTACCAGATCCAGTCCATCCATAACAGGCATCACAATATCGCAGAGAAGGATGTGGGGCTGGGTCCTCCTGATAAGTTCCAGCCCTTCTTTCCCATTGGACGCCTCGCCCGCTATCTCAAACCCTTCTTTTTCCCAGTCCAGCATATGCTTGATCCCCTGGCGCATTATAAATTCATCATCCACAATGGCGATCCTGCATAAATCCCCCACGTCACTCACCTCATCCCAAATATTTATATTTATTAAACTGCTTTTTACACTGTAAGTCAATCCCAAAGTAAGTCAGGGGCAAAAAGGATGGCATCTGTGACGCCCATCTTTTCGCCCCTGACTGTAGTCAAGTTTATATCCGCAATATTGTTAACCTTTCACAGACCCTGTCATACCTGCCACGAACTGCTTCTGCATCAGGAAGAATATGAGCGCTGTGGGCAGAGTAGCGATAACTACTGCTGTCATCATCATACCATAATCAGGCGTATAGGATGACCCCATTGCCGAGATGATGAGCGGCAGGGTCCTCTTCTGCGGGGACTGCAGTGCTATCAGGGGCCACAGGTAATTATTCCAGCTGGTCATAAATGTCACAACAACAGCTGCCGCGTAGGTAGATTTCATTGTGGGCATAAATATCCTGGTAAATATCCCAAACTCACCCAGTCCGTCTATCCTGGCTGCCTCTATCAGCTCCCTCGGGAATGTCTTTGTATTCTGCCTGAAAAAGAAAATAAGGAACGCTGTGGCAACAGCAATTATAACTACTGCTCCCGGCGAATTTAATCCTACCAGTTTCAGCCCCGGAATGTTTCCGAATTTAGAAAATAACCGGAACAGCGGTACCATGAGCGCCGCAAACGGAACCATCATGGAGAGCAGGATAATATTGAAAGCTCTGTCTTTCCCTTTTGATTTATATACTTCAAAAGCATAACCGGCTGCCGAGGATACCAGCATTGCAAGTACCGTGGTAACGACTGCAATGACAAGTGAATTTTTAAATGCATTCAGGTACTGGAGATCAGAGGCCAGCAGCGCCTTCAGGTTCTCAAAGAAATATGTACCCGGTATCAAAGTCCCTTTTGTCACATCCACTGACTTGTTGGTAGCTGCAATGATCATCCACAGAAAAGGAAATACTGAAACAACTGACAAGATCGTCAGGATCACATACTGGACTGCATTTGATGCTTTTGCTTTCTTACTCATTCTTTGTCGTCACCTACTTTCATCTGAATAAAGGACAGAATCACGATCAATACAACTATGACATATGATACAGCTGCCGCATAGCCGAAGTTGGGCTGGTATTTGAACAGCAGATTATAGATATACTGGGAAATTGTGATCGTGGCATTCGCAGGTCCTCCGTTTGTGATATTCACAGTCTCGTCAAACAGCTGCAGGGTTCCGATGGTGGAATTAATTGTAGTAAACAGGATAATCGGCTTTAACAGCGGCAGGGTAATTGATTTAAATTTCTGGAATCCATTTGCCCCGTCTATGGAAGCTGCTTCATAAATTGAATCATCTATGCTCTGCAGGCCTGACAGATAAAACACCATATTATATCCTGTCCACCTCCATGTTATTGCGATAATGATAAGTACTCTGGCAAAAACAGGATCTGTGATCCAGGCTATGGGATTGGAAATAATATGCAGGTTCATGAGGATGGCATTTACAAATCCATCTGTGGCAAACAGGCTCTTAAAGATAATAGAATATGCCACCAGAGATGTCACACATGGAAGAAAAATGGCTGTCCTGAAAAAACCTCTGAACTTCAGTTTCTTATTGTTCAGCATAGAGGAAATGACAAGGGCCAGGATAATCATGATCGGAACCTGGATGACAAGATAAAGCACTGTGTTAAACAGGGCCTTTTTAAAGGTGGAGTCTGTCAGAAGCCTCTCATAGTTTGCAGCTCCGGAAAAGCTCAGATTATTTGCCATTCCGGTCTGGAGCGATGTAAAAAATGCCTGAACCATGGGATAGAATACAAATGCAATGATCAGGGCCATACTTGGAATGATAAACAGCCAGGATCTGCGGTTTTGACGCATCTGTACACTGCTGTGTGATTTATACATAATGGCTTTCTCCTTCTGAAATTTCAAGAATGCCTCTGCAATCCGCGGGAGGCTTTATCTGCTTTCAAGATAAAAGGGTGCGCCGTTTCGGCGCGCCCCCGCTATATTATTTCTACTGTGCTACTGCTGCCTCTGCCTGGATCTGATAATCTCCCAGGACGGAGTCCATATCAGCTCCTCCAACGATAGCCTGTACAGCTTCAGTCATAATGTCTTCAATAGCATAAGTGTGCATTCCATAGTTAACGCTTGGCACTTCTTTTGTCCAGTTAGAGAAATCATCAAAAATCTTCTGTCCTCCGAAGAACTCTGAGCCTTCTGAATAGTTCGGGGCTTCTGATGCCGTATTCAGAGTGCTGACCAGCGTAATATCCTTAACAAGCTGGTTCATAAGGTCTACGTTGCCTGCAAATGTCTTTGCCAGGAAATCTTTTGCCAGCTCTTCATGTCCAACGTTTTTCAGCACATACCATCCTGCACCGCCTATAGAAGAAGCATTGATGGAAGCATCGTTGATCTCCATTTTCGGGAATGGAGCTACTGCCCATTTTCCGCTCTGGTCTTCTGCCTTCTGGATAGAAGGTGCTATCCAGCATCCTGTTACAACTGAAGCCACTTCCCCGTTATTAAATGCTCCTACGAACTGATCCCAGTCAGCTACCTGCTTTGTAATGCCTGCATCTACCAGATTCTTGTATTCTGTAACAGCATCCTTGAGGGCCTGGTTATCTTCGATAGATACTTTCCCCTCCGCATCTGTGTACCAGCTTCCGGCGCTCTGCATCATCATACGTATCTGTCCGATATCGCTGGGATCTAATGTACACATATCTACTCCGCATTTTTCCTTGACTGCTTTACCTATCTCAATATATTTTTCCCAGGTAAGATCCTGCATATCTTCCTGTGTATATCCTGCCTCTTCAATATAATCTGTCCTGTAGAAGGTAGCTGCGACACCGCTGTCAAAGGGGATTCCATACATCTTGCCGTCTGCCTGGTTAACTCCTGTCTTATAGGCTGCAAAATCATCCGGCTTTGCCACGTCATCCAGCTCCGCAAATTCATCTGTATAAGCGGTCAGGTAACCCTGTGCCTTGTAGTCTTCAATCAGTACAATATCAGGAAGTCCGTCATACGACTGTGAGGAAAGGCTTGTATTAAGTTTTGCCACAATATCATCCTGGGCCATAGTCACTACATTTACCTCTGCATCAGGATTCTCTTTCTGATAGATCTCTTTTGCCTCATTTGCCGCCACAATATTAAATGCTTCATCCCAGGCCCATATTGTGAGGGTCTTGTCTGATGCATCATCTGCAGCCTTTACTGTTCCGAGCCCTGCATCAGAACACACTGCAATACCCATTGCCATTGTACCTGCCATCATGACTGCCAACACTTTTTTAACCTTCATTTTTGTCCTCCTTTTAAAAACCAGAAATTTCATCTGCACCTTAGTGCTCTTTGTTTTGTTGAAATTATCTTATCACAGGGGGGTTGTTTTTCTTTAGGAATATGTTTGCAGAAATTTTTAATATTTTAAGAATCTGGAATTAGTACTAGAAATATTTTAAGAAATTTGGGAAATTTTAAGGGGATGCCCTGCGGCATCCCCTATAATGCTTACAACTTTGATCTGTACCCTGTGCAGGGCTTCATCCACATCACTGCCGTTTATGATGGACTGCAGTTCCGAGGAGAGCTGTTCCTCTGCGTCATAAGTGTTCAGTCCGTAATTTACGCCCGGCACTTCCTCAGCCACTTTTGCAAATGTCCTTAAGATCACTTCGTTACCAAAGTATTCGTTCGGTGTCTGATAATTTGGAAGGCTTCCGGCGTCCTTTCTGGTGCTCACAAGATTGATCTCACCAACAAGCTCATTGAGGAATTCCTTATTTTCCCCAAATGTGCCTGCCATAAATTCCTTTGCCTCCTCCACATTGCCTTTATTTTTCAGCAGGTACCAGCTGCTCCCGCCTATATTGGAAGCATTCACTGATTCAGGACAGCTGCCCATTTTGGGGATCCTGGCCACTCTCCAGCAGCCAGCCTGTTCTTCGGATTCCTGGATGGTTGACGCGATCCAGCAGCCCGACACTACGCTGGCCACCTTCCCGCTCTGAAATGCTGAGACAAATTCATCCCACCCCAGGGCAGTACACGCCACTCCCTCATCCAGAAGCTTCTTATAAATACATATGGCATCCTTGAGGACCTGATTTCCCTCTATATCCACGTCTGTGCCATTTGGTCCCACATACCACTTTCCCGCACTCTGGAGCATGATCCTGATGATCCCCAGATCCTTAGGCTCAACTGTCAGCAGATAGGCGCCTGTCTTCTCCCTGACTGCTTTTCCAATCTCAATAAATCTCTCCCATGTCAGGTCTTCCATATCCTCTTCCTTATACCCTGCCTTCTCAATCAGGTCCAGCCGGTAAAACATGACAGCAGCGCCGCTGTCAAAGGGGATGCCGTAGCATCTGCCCTCCCTGGATACAAGACTTGTCTTATAATCCATAAACTCGCTGTAATCCAGAACGTCCGACAGTTCCGCGAATTCATCTTCATATTTCAGGAAAAATTCCTGTATCTCGTAATCCTCCACCAGCACAATATCCGGTAGGTTCTCATAAGCCTGTGCCGCCAGGCCGTAATCCAGCTTCCCGACTATCTCATTTCTCTCCCTGGAAACAACCTCTATCTCTACATCCGGATGTTCCTTCTCATAATAGTCCTTTGCCAGCTTTGCCGCCTTCACATTGAATGAATCATCCCAGGCCCACATGGTAAGCTTTGTCTTTTTTGCTACCTGCCCTGTTTCCCCCGGCGCCTGGGACACGGCCGACCCAGCTCCCGCACATCCTGTCATGGCCAGCGCTCCTGTCAGAATGGCAGAAACCAGGATTCTTCTTTTCTTAGACTTACTTTTCTCCATTTTTCCTGTCCTTCAGATAATAATAGGACGTGCATTCATACCTGCACACGCCGTCCAGCCTCTCATCCCAGCGCTCTCCTTTGTATTTCTCAATAAATCCCTGGAACTCATTCTGGAAGGGTATGTTGTCACAGATGTGGAAACGGCTGACACTTGTGATCCCGTTTCCGTCAATGGGAACTTCGTTCTGGACAGCGTAGGGGCTGTCAAAGGCCGCATGTGGAGGTTCTGCCGCCCATGCGTATCCCACATAGTCTTCGCTTCCTGTACCGAAGGTAGAGGGAAATTTCTCCCCGTCCACAAAAAATTTCTCATCTCCTTCACCCCACCACCAGTCTACAGTCTTTTCATCCATCTCGCCCCACCACCAGCTCTTTGCCTGCTCTGCCGGGGCTTTCCAGGTGTTTTCCACCATGAGGTTCATCCCGCAGAACCTGCCTGTCCCTTTTGCCAGCAGTACAGGCCAGTCAGGCCACCTGTCACCACCCGGCTGGAAACGTGTATATGGAAGGCCTGCTTTCTTTAACTCTTCTGTCCCGTCTCCCGTGTGGGTCTTACAGCAGAAGCGCATGGCGCTGTCTATCCACTCCGGCTCCTCGTCCCTCTGGACCAGGATGAGTTTAAAAATAAGCGGCTCTGACCCGTTATTCTTAAGGGCTATGTCAAACATCCTGTACGGCATATACCAGTATGCGGCTGCCTCCTCCGGCCCCACCATTACAGGATAGGAGCGAAATTCAGACGCACCGCCCGGGCTGGCATAAAAATTTCCAAGCCTGCACTCAATTGACGGCTCCTCCTCCCTGTCCCAGTAAATACTCAGGCCCGTCTGTCTAAAGAGCTGTAAAAGGTCTGTCCCGCCGGGCAGAGTTTTTACAGCAAGACACGTCAGGGCACCCGGAACCTTCTCTCTTCCCTTCCATCTCTCACCAGGATTTATCCTCAGCTTCAGTTCCTGTACCCTCTCCCCCTTATCCATCCTGTACGGATATTTTCCTTTAGATGACAGCTGCCTGTCTGTGACCGCCAGGGGAATCCTCATATCACGCATGAGCTGCATATCAAAGGAAGGCAGCATAGTCTCTTTCGGAAATACACTGTACGTAAAATGGTAATACATTCCCCAGCCTTTATTCAAAAGGATCCTGCAGCGTTTCTGGAAGGGTATGGGGATAAACCTGTTCTTCCCTCTGGAGAGCGTCATCATCATCCCCGGATAATTGGCAGGCATTGGCTCGTCACAATATTTCTCAAAGAAATCCCTGAACTCCATATCTATCTCCGGCTCCCTGCGGTCATCTATAAATATTCTGATATGGCCCTTGCCCGGCATGGCAGACCAGACCCTCCAGACGACGCCCGGCCCTTTTTTATCAAACACTACATAGGAGCCCTTCTCCTCACTTATGCAGCCAGTCCCGTCCTCATTTGCTCCCCAGTCTATATACCTGTCTTTTCTTCCATCATATCTGGACCTCCTGTCAAAGCTGGAGAAGCATCCTCCCTGCTCACCCTTCCTGGGCGCTATGGCCAGTCCCCTTAAATCAGTCATTTTCTCCAGCAGCTGCTCGTATGTATAATTTTCCATCAATCAGCACCTCCCCCTATTAAATACATCTGACTGCATCCTTAACTGTGCTTACCCCTATGATTTTTATGCCCTGCAGCTTTTCCACAGACTTCAGGCAGACCTGCGGCAGGATCACGGTCTCAAATCCCAGCTTTCTGGCTTCCGCCACTCTCTGTTGGACCATGCTGACAGCCCTCACCTCACCGCTTAAGCCCACTTCGCCAAAGGCTATGGTTTTCTCGTCCACAGGCCTGTCCTTATAGCTGGACACGATAGCCAGGACAATGGCCAGGTCAATGGCCGGCTCATTCATCCTGATCCCGCCTGCAATATTCACATATGCATCGCAGGCAGACAGATGCATTCCCAGTCTCTTTTCCAGCACTGCCATGAGCAGGTTCACCCTGTTATAATCTGTTCCCGCCGCCGTCCTCCTGGGCATAGCCAGATTGCTCTGGCAGACGAGCGCCTGCACTTCCAGCAGGATCGGCCTCGTCCCCTCCATGGAGCATGCCACGATGGACCCGGAAGAGTTCTCCGGCTTCCCGCTCAGCATATATTCAGAAGGATTTGCCACCTGCTCAAGCCCTGTATCCCGCATTTCGAACACACCTATCTCATTTGTGGAGCCAAACCTGTTCTTGACCCCTCTTAAGATGCGGTAGGCAGCATGCCTGTCCCCCTCGAAATAAAGGACGGTATCCACCATATGCTCCAGCACCCTGGGCCCTGCCACCACGCCTTCTTTTGTCACGTGCCCCACGATAAAGATAGAGATCCCAATCCCCTTCGCCAGCTGCATCAGAACTCCTGTAGATTCCCTCACCTGAGAGACACTTCCCGGCGCTGAAGACACAGTCTCATTATACATAGTCTGAATGGAATCGATCACTACCACATCCGGCTTCCTGGCCTTTATGACTTCGCTGATCGTATCCAGATTTGTCTCACACAGCAGGAGCAGGCTCTCCCCGAACTCTCCTATCCTCTGGGCGCGGAGCTTGATCTGCTGCAGTGATTCCTCACCCGAGATATACAGGACAGATTTATTCAGCTCCGTCAGATTTTTGCACACCTGGAGCAGCAGGGTGGATTTCCCTATGCCCGGGTCACCGCCCACCAGCACCAGGGAGCCGGGCACGATCCCTCCGCCCAGCACTCTGTCAAGCTCCTCCATGCCCGTAGTGATCCTCAAAGCCTCACTTGTGTCCACTTCTTTCAGGGACACAGGCTTCAGATTTTCCCTTTTCTTAACAGCCTCCCTGGCAGATACGCCCTTCTGGACTACCTCCTCCACAAATGTATTCCACTCCCTGCAGGACGGACACTGTCCCGCCCATTTAGAAGATTCATATCCGCAATTCTGGCAGTAAAATACCGTTGTCTTACCCTTTGCCATAAATTTCTCCTTCTGTCTATTGTTTTCTCAACGTGTGCAGCCTTTAGTAGAAAAAGACCGCTGGAACCTCTCGTCCCAACGGCCTCCTCCTCTGGCACAGGCATAAGCCCATGCTTTACTGTACTCTGCAGGTAATGGTCAGTTACCTTTTACGATCTTGATTGCAGCGTTCCTGCCCGGATCCAGCTCAACACTGAGTACGAGCTTTCCTCCCATGTTTGCCTTGACGCTTCCTGCGTCCGCTCCGTCTATGTATACGCTGTACTCAGCACCGTCTTCCATCTGCACTGTAATCTGGGCATCTTCCGAGCCTTCCACCTCAAATTCCATCGTGTCTCCTGTCACAGAGAGCCCGTGAACTGCAGTTCCCGGCACAGACTCATAGACAAACATCCCATTACGTTCCAGTTTCGTGATTTCCCTGTAGGTCTTCACCTTATATAAATCGCCTTCATGCTCGTATCCATCCATCTTTTCTTTCTGAATCAGTTCATAATTCCCGAAACTAATGGTACCATCTGCTTCTGTGCGTATTAACTCTGTTACAACTGACATTTTAATGCCCTCCTAAGATCTTGTTGTGAACGGGAAAAGGCGGTCTGCGCTTTTCCCGCCGCATTTGTAATTTCAAATTTGTTGGCTAAATTCTATCACAAAATAGAGAAATATGCTAGATATTTATCTTATTTCACAAAAAATTTAATTTTGTCTCCGCTTACGCCCACACTTACAGTATCGCCCTCTTTTATCCTGCCCTCCAGTATCTCTTCTGCAAGGGCATCCTCTATCTTGTTCTGGATAGCCCGCTTCAGGGGTCTTGCACCGTATTTCTGGTCATAGCCCTCCTTCGCGATAAAATCCCTGGCCGCCGGACGTACATTCAGGGTGATATTCATCTGCTCCCTGCAGCGCTTAGCAAAGCCCTTTACAAGTATATCCACGATCTCACGGATATTTTCCTTTGTAAGTGAATGAAATACAATGATCTCATCAATACGATTTAAGAATTCCGGTTTGAAGAGACGCTTTACCTCTTCCATGACGCTACCCTTCATCCTGTCATAATTCTGCTTCTCATCATCCACGGCGCCGAACCCAAGCTTTTTCGGTGACATGATTGACTGGGCGCCCGCATTTGAGGTCATGATAAGGATCGTATTCTTAAAATCTATCTTCCTGCCCTGGGCATCTGTGATATGTCCGTCATCCAGCACCTGCAGCAGGATATTAAACACATCCGGGTGGGCTTTCTCTATCTCATCAAAGAGGATAACGGAATAAGGATTGCGGCGCACTTTTTCACTCAGCTGTCCGCCTTCATCATAGCCCACATATCCGGGCGGTGAGCCCACCAGCTTGGATACGCTGTGCTTCTCCATATACTCAGACATATCTACCCGGATCATGGCCTGTTCGCTTCCGAATACTGTCTCTGCCAGAGCCTTGGACAGCTCTGTCTTGCCCACGCCTGTAGGCCCCAAAAACAGAAAAGAACCTATCGGCCTCTTGGGATCCTTCAGTCCCACTCTTCCCCGGCGCACCGCCTTTGCCACGGCAGTCACTGCCTCTTCCTGCCCGACAACACGCTGATGCAGTGTCTTATCCAGCTTCAGAAGCCTCTGGCTTTCCTTTTCCGCAAGCTTCTTCACAGGTATCTTTGTCCACGAGGAGACCACGTCTGCGATATCCTCCTCTGTCACCTGAAGCCTGTTCTGGGAATACTTCCGCTCCAGCCTCTGCTTCATGCGGGCCAGTTTATCTTCTTTATCCTCCTGCTCTTTTTTCAGGAGGGCAGCCCTCTCGAAATTACCTTCCTTGATGGCCTCTTCCTTTTCGTCGTAGAGATCAAAGATCTCGTTCTGGAGCTCTTCTATATTATGCGGGACCTTGTAGCCCCCTAGCTGTTTTTTGGACGCTGCCTCATCTATGAGATCAATGGCCTTATCGGGAAGAAATCTGTCATTTATATAACGCTCTGACATTTTCACTGCCGCTTCCAGCGCTTCGTCAGTGATGATTACCCCATGGTGTTCTTCATAACAGGACCTCAGCCCTTTAAGTATCTCCAGGGCTTCTTCCGGCGTAGGCTCATCTACGGTCACAGGCTGGAACCTGCGCTCCAGGGCAGGGTCTTTCTCAATATATTTTCTGTATTCTTCAATAGTCGTGGCTCCGATCAGCTGGATCTCACCCCGGGCCAGAGCCGGTTTTAGGATATTAGAAGCATCCATAGCGCCCTCGGCGCCGCCCGCTCCGATGATGGTGTGCAGCTCGTCTATAAATAACAGCACATCACCGCTCTCACTGACCTCTCTTATGACCTTTTTTATCCTCTCCTCAAACTCGCCTCTGTATTTAGAACCGGCTATCATACTTGCCAGGTCCAGGGTCACCACCCTCTTATCCTGGACTGTCTGAGGGACAGCCCCTGTCACTATCCTCTGGGCCAGCCCTTCCGCGATCGCCGTCTTTCCGACTCCCGGCTCGCCGATCAGGCAGGGGTTGTTCTTAGTCCTCCTGCTCAGGATCTGCAAAAGCCTGTTGATCTCCATCTCACGCCCTATGACAGGATCCAGCCCGCCTTCCCCTGCCATCTGCGTAAGATCCCTTCCATACTGATCAAGGGTAGGTGTCCCGGTTCCGCCGCTCTGCTTATTTCTGGCCGCTTTGGCGTTCTGGATCAGCTCCTTGTACATCTCCTCACCGATTCCCATAGTCTCTAATACTTCTATAAAGACCTTCTGGAAATTCACATTCATGGTATAGAGAAGCTTGGATGCCACACATTCTGTATCCTTCAGAAGAGACATGAGGATATGCTCTGTTCCTATCTCCTCCATGTGAAAGGACACTGCCTCCCCGCGGCTGTTGTCCAGGATAGCTTCGGCCCTGGGGGTATATCCCTCTCTTCCGGCCAGGGCTGTATTTCCCTCCGGCGCGATCAGCTCGTCGATCATCCTGAGAAGCTTCTCCTCCTCCAGTCCGCAGTCCCTGAGCACCATGCCTGCAGTCCCGTGCTGCTCACGCAGCAGCCCCAGCAGCAGATGCTCCGAGCCGATGTAGCTGTGTCCCAGCTGCTTTGCCGCATTTTTAGCCGCTTTCAGTGCATCCTTTGCACTCTGTGTATACTCAATACGCATGTAAAATGTTCCTCCTGCTATTCATATTCTGAAAAAATCTCATCTACCAGCTGGTGAACCTCCTGGCATGATATATTCCTGCATCTGCCCTCCGCCAGGATCACCTGCAGGTTCCTCTTCATTTCTTCTATGGCCCTCATCTTATCCACATCAAGGGATACGATGGCTCCCCTCCTCCTGTCGATGGTAACAAAGCCCTCCTGCTTTAAGACTGAATAAGCCTTGTTTACGGTATGCATATTAATGCCGATATCCTCCGCCAGCTGACGCACTGACGGCAGAGTATCACCCTCCTGTATATTTGACGTGGCAATCCCCAGAATTATCTGGTTACGAAGCTGTATATAAATAGCTTCCTCACTTTGAAAATCAATTTTAATATACATGCTATCACCTTTCCTGTTCTGTATGCCTGATTATCCTGCGTTTGTTATACGTATAATAGCACAAAACTCACAATAAAACAAGAGCATCAAAAAAGGAAAGCGCTGATGAAACGTCCATCATCGCTTTCCTTCTGTACTTTCCAAGACACACGCCCGTGCGCCATCAGTATATATAGCCAAACTCCTCCACTGCTTCACATACTGCCCGCAGATTATCAAAGGATGTATGGGGATTGACGCTCCCCACTGTGCTGACTACAATATGCTTCCCTTCCCCAGCCTGTCTGATGTTATTTTTGACACACTGGTGTATGCTCTCAGGTGTCCCCCTCAAAAGAATGTCTTTTGGTGGTATCTGCCCATATATCACAGTATCCGGCATCACCTTCAGGATCTCTTCTGCTTCGATGTAAGGATCCACATTCACTTCATTTACCCCGATATTTTTCAAAAGAGGCAGCAGATGGAGCATATGGTAGTCTGCGTGGTAATATCTGCGTCCCTGGCTTCCCGGAGCAAACCTCTCATAGATTTCCCCCTCTGCTTCCCTGATAAATTCATCATAGAGATATGGCGGAAGCATTCCTGCCACATCGCTGGCAAAAGAGAATTTATTTTGGCCCTTAAATCCCGTGGCGCTTCTCATCGACTCCAGATAGCGTACCGACATCCTTTTCCAGAATTCCACCAGCTCGCGGATCTCATCGGGGTCCGTCATGATCCATGTCAGGAAATTTGTAATCCCGCACAGCTGGCCCAGCATAGTGGCACAGCCTTTGATTGAATCGCCGTAAGTTATGGTTATCCCATAATCTCTCTGGATCCTCTCCCTCCATTCCAGAAACCTGGGAACAAGCCCGCTTGACAAAAAGTCTGTATTCTCCATTCTGGAGATAAAAGGACCTATCTCCTCCGGGTCATGGATGACCGGCTCCAGTACGGGAGTAGCATCACGGCCGCACCTGAGGGCACCTCCGTAAACAGACGCATCCAGGATCACTCCAAAATCTATTTCCGGCATGATTTTATACCCAAATTCTTTTTCTGTTGATTTTGAACATTTTTCACGCATCTGCTGCTGGTAATCATATTCCGTGTAATACCTGGCGCAGTCCAGCTGCATATAGGCACAGATCCAGTCTCCATTCAGATAAAGGCTGACCGGCACCCTGGGAATATCCTCACCCAGAGTCATACATACCTGGTTCATTTTCCAAAATTCCTTATAATCAATCACGTCTGCCATCCCTCCTGTACATAAATTTAACTTTTCCCTGCACCTCATCCTGACCCCCGGCTTCAATATATTCCAGTCCCTGCCCCGGCCTGCCAAGCATTCCTGACGCAGTCTTCCCTCCTGCCGAATATCCGTAGAATACCACTTCTTCCCAGTCAAGTTCTGACGTTGACTGTATATCCCGCTCCGTATGAGGTATGAGAGAACCATTTTTCACAAGTACAATGATCGGGATACCGGCTGCTTCTATCTGATATCCCGCATTGCCTTTATAGCTCCTGCAGGTCTGGTAATCAATCCACTCTCCTTCCGGGAGGTATACATATCTGCTGCAGATATTTGCCTCCAGAAGAGGGGCTACCAGCATATTTTCTCCAAACATGTACTGGTCGCCGATCTTCCAGCAGATAGGATCCCGGGGATAATCTATAGCCAAAGCACGCACTACCGGCAGTCCCCGTTCTGCGGCATACACAGACTGGGTGTAGATGTAGGGGAGCAGATGATATCTTGTACTGACAATTTTCCTGAAGCTCTCAGTAAATTCTTCCCCATACTCCCACGGCTCCTTGGGCGGCTGTCCATGACATCTTATGTGGGAGGTAAAAATTCCGAATGCCAGCCACCTCAGGTACAGCTCCGCCGGACTTTTTTTGACAAATCCGCCCACATCATGGCTCCAGTATGTAAAACCGCAGGCTCCCAGGCTGAGGCCTCCGCGCAGGCTTGACGCCATGCCTGAATCGCTTGTCTCTGAATCCCCTCCCCAGTGCACCGGATACTTCTGGCTTCCTGCCCAGGCGCTCCTGGCCCAGATTACAGCCTGTTCTGCCCCGGCTCTTTTTTGTCCCTCACAGACTGCTTTTGCGTAGCGCAGCGGATAGAGGTTGTGTTCTGTCAGCCCGCTTTTTCCGCTTTTGTACTGCCCTGCAAGGGGAGCCCCCTCACCAAAGTCCGCCTTAATGGCAGAAACACCCATACGGGTCAGTTTTTCTATCTTTCTGCTGTACCATTCACCTGTGTCTTCGCTGCTGAAATCCAGCACCGCATCTTCTCCTGGAAGCCTTCCTTCCCCGTCTAAAACTGCCAGCCCCTTTTCCATGATCTCGGGATATAGTGTATTATTAGGATTGAAATATGGCATCTGCCACAGGCTGGCATGAAGATCCATGTCTTTAAGTTCCCTCAGCATTTCTTCCGGATCTTCAAACCTATCCGGCGCAAACTCATAATTACACCGCCACTCTACATCAAACCAGCCTGTGTCAATATGTATTACATCACAGGGGATCCTGTGGCTGCGCAGGTTTTTGGCCACTGCCATCACTTCCTTCTGTGACTGGTAAGTGATCCTTCCCATCCAGAGTCCAAAGGTCCAAAGAGGAAGAACAGGTGCCCTCCCCGTAAGACGTGTATAACTCTCCAATATCTGTCTTGGATCTCCCAGTATAAAAAAGCAGTCCAGTATCTCATCCCCGGCATAAATATTGGCAGCCGCATTATAGCTGTAGCCCAGATCAAAGGTCACCGGCGCGGAGGTATGCACAAAAAGTCCATATCCGCTGCTGCTGATCAGAAACGGCACTGGTTTGTACATCTCCCGGTTCATAGTTCCCTTTGGATCACACATCCACAAATTCAGCTTCTGGCCCCTCTTATTTATTTCTGTGAAGGATTCCCCTCCTCCCAGAAAAGCTTCATCCGGCTTGATGGACAGAGACAGGGACAGATATCTTTTCAGGTCATCTGTACACCGCACAAAAGAGGTGGGCACTGGTTCACTGTTTACAATCCCCGCTTTGTCCTGGATCAGCTTTGTCTTAGTCAGCAGCCGTCCGCTCCTGTCTAATATCCTGATCCTGGATGGCTCAAACTCAATGACACAGCTTCCCGCGCTGTCTGTATAGCAGACACCCCCCTCCTGCCTCCTGCACTCCCACCGGGATTCCTGAAATTTTTCAAGCATAAGGGATTTTTCCCTTCTATCCGGCAGAGGGCCTTTTGCCGACATCCTGAGACGGATCACATTTGTGCCAATAAAAGATATATCAAAAGGCAGCAGCTTATCCTGTCCATATTCATCAGGGAATTCCCACCCTCCGCTCCTCTCGAACGGCATGGATACCTGGCTGAAGGACGTGCGTATTTTCTTAGAATACCGCTGCCATTCCATCACACCTGCTCCGCTGTGCACATCCAGTTCCTTTACTCTTGTCATATGGAAGAATATATTATTCTCCTCTGCGAAAGGCTGGCTGACATCAATCACTTCATTCAGCAGACGTATATTACGAAAGCCCATAAAGCACCCCTTCCTCACTTATATTTTTGCTATTACCTGCTGTACCGGTCCGTCATTATCCCTAATCAAAGACCTCCCTGCAGGTATGTCCACCCGGCTCATTGCCCGCGGGAATAAGGATCTGTCGCATCACGCAGCGCATCCCCGATAAAATTTAAGGACAGCACTGTCAGCATAATTGCCAGCCCCGGAATCATGATCCAGGGATACAATGCGATCACTCTGAAGTTCTGTGCCTCCTTCAGCAGAGTCCCCCAGCTGGTCATAGGAGGACGCAGCCCAAAGCCTAAAAAGCTTAAGCCCGATTCCGCCAGTATCGTCTGGGGAATCGTCAGAGTCGCCAGTACGATCAGATGGCTGTTCAAAGACGGCAGAATGTGCCGGAACAATATTCTGGGGGTGGACGCTCCCATGGAGACGGCCGCTCTCACATATCCGCTCTCTCTGGCGGCAAGTGTCTTTCCTCTCACCTGCCTGGCCACATTTCCCCAGCTGACTACCGACAGCACAAGAGCTACCCCCAGCATCAGGATCACAGGGCTCATATCAGCAGGCAGAAAGGCGGCCAGCGCCAGTCCCAGAGGCACATTCGGTATGATCAGGAATAATTCCACGATCCTCTGTATGACCATATCGGCTGCCCCTTGAAAATACCCCGATATCATCCCTGCAAGAGTCCCCAGAAAGAGGGTGATAACAGCTGTTATAAATGCAATGATGATCGAGATCCTGCCGCCGTACAGCACACGGCTGAATACATCCTGCCCGATCGAGTTTGTACCGAACAGAAAGAAATCCCCTCCTTCTGCCCCTATAAAATGCAGGTCAAATTTCATACCTAAAATCCTGTAAGGCTCCCCCTTGATGAACAGCTTCAGAGGATATCTTTTAGAAGTGTCCTCTGTCCATGTCATCTCACCTGTCTTCAGGTTAAACTCTGATTCCAGCCCATAGACAAACGGAGTATGGAGCTTCCCGTCCTCACCCCTGATATGTATGCTCTGGGGCGGCGTACTGGCATATCTTGTCGTCTGGCTCTCCCCATATGGTGCGAAAAATTCAGCAAATACCAGGAGCACCATGATTACTGTAAAAATAATCAATCCTGCCATTCCCACCTTGTGTCTTTTAAATCTGTGCCACATCCTGTCCCCTCCTTATTTACTGTCCAGCCTGATCCTGGGATCGGACCATCCAAGCGCCAGATCTGCTATCAGGTTGCCAGCCAGCAGAAGTATGACGGTCAGCAGCAGGTAAGCTCCTGCCAGATACATATCCTGAGACTTCAGCGCCTGTATAAAAGTCGGCCCCATGACCGGCAGATTGAGGACAACAGCTGTCACTACGATACCTGATATCAGTTTCGGGGCCAGAAGCCCTGCCAGGCTGATCAGCGGATTCATGGCGATCCTGACTGCATGCCGGATGATGACCCTGTGTTTTTTAAGTCCCTTAGCCCTGGCCGTCATAATATAGGGCTGTGACATCACTTCTATCATACTTCCCCTCATGATCCTCATGACCTCAGTAATATTAGACAGAGAGATCGCTGCAATGGGGATCCATATGTGCTTCATCAGATCCATAACCTTTTCCAGGCTCCACGGGGCATTTACAAACTGAGAGGAAAACAGCCCTCCCGCAATCCCGTATCCTGAGGATATGAGCAGATAGATCAGTATCAGCGCCAGGAAAAACGGGGGTATGGACAGCCCCAGAAATCCCAGGAAGGTAAAGACATGGTCCCCTATGGAATACTTATGCAGGGCCGAATAAATGCCTATGAACATTCCGGCCGCCCAGGCCAGCACAAAGGATATCCCGGTGATTATGACAGTCCACAGAAACTCACTCTTTATCAGTTCCATGACAGGCTTCTTATACAGAAAGGAATATCCCAGATCCCCCCGCACCACACCGCCTATCCATCTGAAATACTGCTCATATACGGGCCTGTCCAGCCCGTACTGCTGCCTCATCTTTTCAGCCACCTGCGCACTTCCGGCAGAATCTCCGCTCTGGCTGATGGCATATGTTACAAAATCCCCCGGCGGAAGCTGGATGATAAAAAATATCAGTATCGAGGCCAGAAAAAATGTTATCACAGCGACACCCAGCCGCCGCACGAAATAGGATTTCACAGACAGCACCTCCTACTGCTCATAGTATAAGATCCAGGGATGAATATGCTTCTCTCCACAGAATTCATTTCCTGATATCCAGGTTTCCGGCACATTCTTAAGCTTCGCGTTTACTACTCCGCATTCCATATATGTTGTAGTGGGGATCACAAAAAGATTCTCCGCTACAAGGGCGGAAAGTTCTTTGCCGTATCCGGCCCTTTTCTCATCATCTGTGGCGCCAAGCGCCTCCACACATTTTGCATTGATATCCTGAATAAACCGGGGCATTTCAACCCCCTCTTTTCCGTCTGAATGGTACCATGCCTGCATGGGCACACCAACGTTGTGCCAGAGGTAATCAGGTGCAGAAAGATCAGCCCAGGCATAATTAAAACGTACCGGGTCTACCGCCCCATCCAGCTTCCAGGCATATGCCGTGTAGGAATTATCCTGCCATCTGGCCAGCATCAGAGACCTCTCAATTGTATTTACAACTGCATCGATACCCAGCTTTCTCCAGTGCTCTGCCACCAGCTCTATCCCCTTAACCGGCCCGGAGCCGTATCCATCCTCTGTATCGATTACGATCGTCAGCGGTTTGCCGTCTATTTCACGGATCCCGTCATTATTTGTATCCTCCAGACCCAGTCCGTCAAGTATCTCGTTTGCTGTGTCAGGATCATATTCCGTGTACATTTTTGCATATTCTTCGCCCGGGTAAGACGGCGCCACCTCAAGCGGACATGCACCCCAGCCTTCTACCAGCCCGAAATACAGAGAATCACTGATCGCTTCCCTGTCGATCCCCAGGCTCAGGGCTTTCCTGAATTCCAGATCTCTGAAAAGCTCCCGCAGCTTCAGGTCTTCACATGCATAATTCAGCCTGATGCACGGTCCAAGGGAGGACGAACTGAGCGCCAGCGCCCTGTATCCCCCTGCTTCCTCATTCTGTTTATAATAGGAGTAATCAGAAAACTGCATATTCCTGACCTGGAAATCAATCTCACCTGCAGCTACCATGGCAGGAATGGAATCCGTACTGGCCACGTATTTAAATTCTATTGTGTCCACGTAGGGCAGCTGGTTTCCTTCCTGATCTACTTTCCAGTAATACGGGTTCCTCTCAGCCACTATCAGCCCGTTATCCGTGTAGGAGCTTACCTTCCACGGAGACAGCTGCGGCAGGTCTTCCAAACCCTTCCCATTTGTGTAGGAACACCAGGCGCTCGTGAGATCCTCCCAGGTTTTTGTATCATCATATCTGGGATCAAACTGCTTCAGATAATGTTCCGGTGCATAGGGCTGTTCAAATGTAGCCGCATATTCAATGGGATAGTATTCTTTTAATTTCAGCTCAACTGTATAGTCATCTATCTTCTTTGCCCCATCGGAAACCACGGCTGCTCCCAGGCCATTCTGTTCCAGAGGGACATTGCCGCTCTGGCGCACTCCAAGGTCATAGAGGATATCGTCCACTGTAAACGGCTCTCCATCCGACCATTTAATGCCCTTATGCAGTTTCAGCACAAGTGTAGTATTATCATCTCCCTGGTACTCCCAGCTCTCTACCAGATTAGGCTGGGCTACACCCTCCTGGCTTACATAGACCAGCAGTTCATGCCTGGCTCCTATATAGTTGAGGCTGTTCCAGTCAGAGACTCCCGTGTATACTCTCCTGATAGTCCCCCCATATGTGCCCACTGATTCAACCTGCTCTACATACGGCTCCTCCGGAAGGCGTTCTTCTGCCGGAGGCAGTTCCCCGCTCTCTACCTTTGCAGCCAGATCAGGCGCCTCTTTATATACGCCGGTATCCTGAGCCTTAGTCAAAGTCCTTTCCGGCACCTGTATACCTGCACTGCCGCAGCCCGCCAAAACTGATATTGCCATTACTACCCCCAACAGTTCCTTTGCCCTTTTTCTCATCATATTGCTGCACTCCTTTCTCCTGGCAGGCCTGTCCTGCAGACCTGCATATTATCTTTCATACCTCTCCTGGTTCTGATACTGCTTCTGATACTGTTTCTGATACATTTCCCCCGGCAAAATGACAGGCCGCAAAGTGCCCTGGCGTTACCTCTCTTAGCTGGGGTTCACTGATCCTGCAGCATTCCTTTGCCCCGGAACATCTGGGGTGGAATCTGCAGCCTGACGGCGGATCTATTGGACTGGGGAGATCACCCTCCAGCAGGATCCTTTCCTTCTTTATCTCCGGGTCCGGGATAGGGACTGCATTCAGCAGTGACACCGTGTATGGATGGAGCGGGCTGGCATACAGTTCTTTTTTCTCACACTGCTCCACGATTTTCCCCAGATACATCACAGCAATACGGTCACTGATATGCTTGACTACACTCAGATCGTGCGCGATAAATAAATAACCCAGTCCCAGCTCCTTCTTCAGGTCTGCCATAAGATTAATGATCTGCGCCTGGATGGAAACATCCAGGGCGGATACAGGTTCGTCCGCAATGATCAGCTTTGGTTCCAGGGCCAGCGCTCTGGCGATCCCGGCCCTCTGTCTCTGACCGCCTGATAATTCATGGGGATACCTGCCTCCCTGCTCTCTGGTCAGCCCTACCAGTTCCAGGAGCCTGCCTATTTTCTCATTCTGCTCCCTGCGGGGCATTTTATAAATCACCAAAGGTTCCCTGATGATCTCCTGGATCGTCATTTTAGGGTTCATGCAGGAGTAGGAATCCTGGAAAACCATCTGCATATTCTTTCTTATATCCTTCAGCATCCTTTTATCCATGGACAATATTTCCTGCCCCTCAAACCATACCTCACCTGAGGTTGCATTCTCCAGACGCAGAACCGTGCACCCGGCAGTTGATTTTCCGCAGCCTGATTCTCCCACAAGCCCCAGGACCTCTCCTGGCTGAATGGAAAAACTAATACCATCTACAGCTTTTACCTGGCCTAAAAGTTTCCTGGACAGCTTTGATTTAACAGGATAGTATTTCTTTAAATTTTTTACTTCTAAAAGCGCTGTCCCACCACTCATGTCCGACCCCTCCTTTATATTCCGCTGCTGTCCCTTATGTCACCGGCAGCCATCTTACGCCTCAGCTCTGCTGTCTTTTTACTGAAGAAACAGGCCGCTTCATGATCCTCCCCTACTTTTACAAGCTCCGGCTGTTCTTTTAAACATCTCTCCTCACACAGCGGGCATCTTCCTGCATACCTGCACCCCTGGGGGAGATCTGCAGGGCTTGGCACTGTTCCCTTAATGGTATAAAGGCGCTCACACTCCCTGTCCAGCCTTGGCAGGGCATTCATCAGTCCCAGAGTGTAGGGATGGGACGGATTTTTAAAAAGTGTCCTGACATCTGCGGATTCTACTACCTTTCCTGCATACATGACCACCACTCTGTCAGCTGTCTCAGCGATGACCCCCAGATCGTGGGTGATCAGCATGACTGACATCTGCCTTTCCTTCCTGATCTGCATGATCAGATCCAGTATCTGTGCCTGGATCGTCACATCCAGGGCCGTAGTTGGCTCATCCGCAATCAGAAGCTTAGGATCCATACTTAATGCCATGGCGATCATCACCCTCTGCCGCATGCCTCCGCTCATCTGATGGGGATATTCCTTTGCACGGCTCTCCGGGGAGGGGATCCCCACCTTTTCCAGCATTTCCACTGCTTTTCTCCATGCCTCTTTAGAAGGGATCTTATTATGTGCCAGTATGGCTTCCTGGATCTGTGCGCCCACCGTATAGACCGGGCTTAAAGAGATCATGGGATCCTGGAAGATCATGGCGATCTTTCTGCCCCTCATTTTTCTCATCTCTTCTTCCCTGATCTGGGTCAGATCACAGCCATCAAATTCAATGGCCCCTTTTTTGATCTTCCCTTTTCCTGAGATCAGCCGCAGAACAGACAGTGCAGTCACACTCTTCCCGCATCCCGATTCCCCCACGATCCCCAGTATTTCTCCCCGCCTTATGCCAAAGCTCACATCATCTACTGCATAATAAACTTTGTCCTCCTGATAAAAACACGTCTGTAAACCCTTAATCTCCAAAATATAGTTGTCATCCATCTGCCGCCCTCCTGCTGACAGGTATTAGTATATCTGCTCCAGCTGCCGGATGGCATCCATCCTGAAGCCGTGAATCTTATCATGGCACAGCAGCACACTTCCTGGGTAAGCAAATACTGGAAAACGGTATCTTCCGATCCTCTCTTCCACATCCTGCAGCTCTTTCAGCGCCTCATATGCCTGTCTCTTATCCTGCAGTACCTCCACCCCTTTTACCATCAGATAAACTCTCGACGTGGCTCTGAACATTTCCACATACAGGCGGTACATCTCAAACTGGCTGACAAGCCGGCTGTAAAAATCAGGAGCCAGCCCCGGATTCCCGGCTGCAATCCTGTCATACAGCAGTCCGATCTCCCTTAAAGCCTCATCCTTCTCTTCCAGCAGAGACGCCACATTTTCCTTAGTCATATCCAGGTCATGCCCCCGCTCCGGGAACCATTTCTGAAGTCCGTGATGCTCCTTCGACAGGAAATCCCCATGCCGTATATCAGCCGGTATCTTACTGTTTGAGCTGAAAAGAAAATCATGCATATAGACTGTTTTTTTCATGACGCTCCATGTCCCATCCAGTATTTCCATGAGCGCTTTTGTGCAGTCCTCTCTGGCTTCCCTGCTTAACCCGGGGCCATACAGCCTGTATTCCTCCAGATAAGCCCTGTAGATCTCCTGAGCAGGCATGTCAGGATCCTGTGACAGCATGGCGCCTGCATAGACATTGAGCACATTTACTGTACCAAAGGCCGAGTGGGAAGGCAGCGCCTCCCAGTCCACGCGCAGGGTAAATCCCTTTGCCCCGTTGGCCAGGCCGTGCCTGATCCTGCGCCGGATATCGTCTATAAGGATGCATGGCATAACACCGAATCCAAAATATTCTCCCATTACCTCATATTCAATCCACATCTCCCGATCCCCTGTCCTGCCGATCAGGGCGTTATCAGGAAATGTGGGATAAAAATCCTGAGGCGTGTTCTTGACAGACACAATGATGTCTTCAGGAAGCTTCAGCATTCCCGCCCGGATACCCTCCTGCTCATCCGCATAATATGTAAAATCTCTGACCACCAGCTGTTTACCTGCCTCTTTTGTGGGCCTGTATATGGACATGATAATTTTCTCCTGCCATTCGTCCTGACTGAAATTCCTACAGCGCTCACACCCGCATTTGCCATGGGCCAGAGAAGCCCTGCTCTCCCGGGTCCCCGTGGATATGATAACTCCGGACAGCTCCGGCAGGCAGGCATACAATTCCCCGTATTTCTGCGGCAGGTATCTGTCCCACCAAAAGCTGTCACTGGGACACACCACACCGTCATGGGCGACAGAGCTTTCATAGATCAGGTCTGAGAACCACAGCTCTTTTGACTGCAGAAATACCCTGATCCCCTTTTCAGCTGCAATCTTCACAATACTCCGTAAAAGCTCGGCAAATATAGGCTTCTCGTCATGGAATACAAAGGGGCTGGGGGTTCTGTCATATATTTCCCCATAAATGTTCCTGTAGATATCATAGATGTTCTTATCCTTCTGTCCCTCCGTAAAAAGCAGTGAGGGGTATACTACTTTATCTACAATATCATTCTCATGGAATATCAGTGTGTTCATATTATGCCTGACCATAAAATCCGTTATCTTCCTGATTTTATCTGGGTTCCAGATCGTTAAAGTGTCGTGGATCTCAATGCTCCTCACCTGCATGTTACTTTTCATCGCTCTTTTCTTCCTTTCTTCGAGATACGGTTAAACCCTGCCTGTTGTTTTTCAAAAAATCATTTCCTCTTCTGTATTTGTATTTTTCAAATAATACCTTGGAAATATTTTCCATTTACTGTTTATAGCTCTATATCATTCAATATAATCTTTAAAATGATGTTCGTACATCATTTTAAATTAAAAAACCCCCTTCCCCCTTTACTTAAAAGGCAGCTTTCTGCGCACTGTACAGCCCGGTACTTTCCGCCCAACTGCATTTTTTGCGGGGCCGTTACAATATGATTTGACACCCCGCAGTTTTTCCGTCATTTTACCTCCGGTATCTTTTTTCCTACACATCCCCCTTCATTTCTTTATAGTATCCCTCCAGATTCTCCCTCATCACAATCTCCATTTTAGTAATGATCTCATTCTGTACCGGCAGCCTGCCCTCCATGAGATAGTCAAACAACACTTTTACCGGCTCATATCCCTGTCTGTACGGTTCCTGGCAGATGACTGACCGTACCCGCCCTTCCCGCAGAAGTTCTGCATGTTCCTCATTCAGGTCATAACCAACCAGACTGACTTTTTCCTCTTCCCCTAAGGCTTTAAGCGCGTCGGCTACCCGGACAAGATTATCGCTTGCCACAAATATTCCCCTCATCTGGGGATACCGCACCAGGATTTCTTTTACCTGTTCCGCCACACTTTCCATATTTCCATGAACTTTAAACGGCCCCTGAGCCCTTATCCCGGAATTTTCTGATAAGTAATTTCTAAAACCGGCAACACGCTGTCCCATATTTGTAAGATGCTCGCTGCGGATCACGATCCCGGCTTCTCCCCGGTGTTCCAAAAAGGCGTCCATCAGCTGTCCGGCACATCTTCCCGCCACCACATAATCCGAGCCCACATACATCAATCTTCTGGACAGCGGCATATCATTATTAAATGTCACAACGGGTATCCCGGAGTCGATCAAACTGTTAATAAAATCTGAAAACTCCGTCCCCGGCTCCCAGGGTGCCACAGCCAGAGCATCAATCTCCGGAAGCATCTCTCTGATTTTCCGTATCTGCTCTTTCTCATCCAGCGCATCCTTTGAGATAATAAGCTGCATTCCAAAATCCCTGAATTCCTCATATGCCTGCTGTATCCCCCGCTCTACCTGGCTTCCAAACCATTCCGGCAGCAGATAGGAGATACCGATATTGCACCTTACCTTTTTAGAGAGATACTTGGCATTTTTATTTGGTATATAGTTCAGCTCCCTGGCAGCTTCCAGAACAAGCTCTCTCGTCCTGGGCGATACACTCCCGCGGTTATTAAATACCCGGTCTACTGTAGCAATAGATAGATTCAGCTTCTGCGCAATATCTATCTTTGTTGTACGTTTCTCTTTCACTTCATAACCCCGCAATGATGTACGTACATCATTTTTCTGTAAAAAAATAAATTTCTTATATACAGAGTATCAGATAAATCTCCTAATGTCAAACAAGAATTATAAAACTAGCGTTTTAGATAAATTTACCTTGTTGTTTTAGTTAAAGATTCACATAGAGTCACAGGCCACCCCATAACTGTTCCGCAGTTTCACAGTTATATACAGAAATCCCACCGCCAAAAGCGATGGGATTTCTGTAATCCTGTATCATATTCTCATATCTTTTCTATAAATCTACCATATTGACGTCAATATCCTGATCCTTTTCGCTTACAGGCGCATCCTGTACCTGCTTGGGTTCCGGAGCCCTGTCCTGCTTTGGAGCACGCGGCTGGTCTGAAGGCCTCTTCTGCCTTGGGGGCCTTGACTGCTCAGGAGATTTCTTCTGTCTTGGAGTCTCTCTCTGTGCCGGAGCTTCCTTCTTGGCAGGAGCTTCCTTCCTTGCCGGAGGAGCTTTTTTAACAGGCGGCTTGTCCTGGTTTACAGGCTGGTCATAATCTGCCGTCGGCTCAACTGACGGCTGACTCTCCTGCTGCGCCTTCCTGTTATCCTTCCTGGACGGCTTCCTGTTCTTGCGTCCTGAATCCTTTCTGGGATTCTCTGAAGGCTTAAGCTGCTCAGGTGTCTGGCGGAATGTCTCTTCCATGACTTCCTGGTCACGCACGGCTGCAGATGCCTCATGGCGGTCATCTTTACCTTTTGTCTGGTTAGGAGCATAGTAATTATCCGTACTCATGCTCTTTTCTTTCCTTGCGAACTCATTTGTCTGATAATCCAGTTCATCTTCCGCATCCCTCAGGTCATCTTTTAAATCCCTGTTCTTTAAGATCAGGTTGATAATGATAAACAGCAGGATAACAGCAAATGCGATCAGACCATAGATGATTTTCATTGTCAGATCATTCTTGACCTTCAGGTCATCGACCTGAGCCCTCAGGCTGTTGGCCTCACTCTCAGCCAGACTTGCCTGGACATTGGGAGTTTCTGTCTGCGGAACCTCTGGCTGGGCCTGAGTAGCCGGCTGGGTCTGAGGTGCTTCCGTCACTGGCTCTGTTGCAGGCGCACCTTCGGCTTCTTTCACATGGAGCACATAAAGTGCATCGATGCCGCTCTCGGAACGCACGGTGATGCTTACATCTACTGCACCGTCAACCAGCGTCGTATCTGAGATATCCACGATAGTGGCATTTTCATTGGATGTCTGCGGATCTAACTCCAGCTTTGTGGTTCCTGCAGGGACAGTTACAGTATATTCAACTGTACTGTAATCAAATTCCGGTGACACTTCTCCGTTGGTTATCCCCAGACCTGCCAGAGAGTTGTCATCTGACTGCCCTGATGCCAGGACAGGCATGCTGAACATACAGATCAGGACAAGCGCCATCCATAAACTGTGCTTCAAACGTCTCTTAAAATTATTCATATATTACCCCTTTTCATCTGTCCGCTTATGCTTCGTCGATTGCTTTCCCGATGTCATGCCTGTAATATTTGTTCTCAAAATCAATCCAATTCACTGCTTCATAAGCGTTGGCCCTGGCTTCTTTTAAATCTTTACCTTTAGCGGTAACACCCAGGACACGTCCTCCATTTGTTACGATTCCCTTTTCTGTCTGTTTTGATCCTGCATGGAACACATAATATCCGTCTTTGTCTTTAAAATTTTCAAGACCTTTAATGACAAAGCCTTTTTCATAGCTGACCGGGTATCCGTCTGATGCGAGCACGACACATACTGCTGCATTGTCCTCAAATTCCAGATCGATTTTGTCCAGTGTTCCATCCACACAGGCTTCAAACACATCAATAATGTCATTTTTCATTCTCGGCAGAACTACCTGAGCCTCCGGGTCTCCGAATCTGGCATTATATTCCAGTACCTTGGGGCCATCCGGCGTCAGCATAAGTCCAAAGAAGATAATGCCCTTAAATGGCCTTCCCTCAGCTGCCATAGCATCAACAGTAGCCTGATAGACATATTTTTTACAAAATTCGTCCACTTCATCCGTATAGAATGGGCTTGGTGAAAAAGTTCCCATGCCGCCTGTGTTCAATCCTGTATCTCCGTCTCCCGCACGCTTGTGGTCCTGTGCTGAAGTCATAGTTTTAATCGTCTTCCCATCCACGAAGGTAAGCACAGACACTTCCCGTCCTGTCATGAATTCTTCCACGACCATACGGTTTCCTGCCGAACCGAATTTCTTATCTTCCATGATGGACTTGACTCCCTCGCGCGCCTCCTCCAGATTCTGGCAGATGAGCACACCCTTTCCAAGAGCCAGTCCGTCCGCCTTGAGCACGATGGGAAATTTAGCAGTCTCCAGGTATTTCAGCGCCTCTTCTGCATCATCAAAATTCTCATAAGCTGCTGTGGGAATATTGTACTTCTTCATCAGATCCTTTGAAAATGCTTTGGACCCTTCCAGAACAGCAGCATTCTGCTTAGGTCCGAACACTTTAAGTCCTCTCGCTTCGAACACATCCACGATCCCGCCTACCAGAGGATCATCCATTCCTATAACAGTCAGGTCGATCTCATGGGCAGCGGCAAAATCTGCCAGCTTATCAAACTCCATGGCGCCAATGTTCACGCACTGGGCATACTCAGCTATCCCCGCATTGCCTGGTGCGCAGTATATCTTATCTGCTTTTGGACTCTGGGCGGTCTTCCATGCTATGGCATGTTCTCTCCCGCCGCTGCCCACGATCAATATTTTCATTTTATTGCCTCCGTCTTATTTCCCCGGACAACGAGCCAATGCCATATTCTCATGGCCTTAGCTGCTTCCTCACTGCTTCCTTACTACTTTCCCGTCCACTACTTTTATCATGTCATTGGCGATGAGATTAATTGCCTGGGGCATGATCACCCACTCTGCCTCTTCCATCACTCTCTGCTGAAGGCTCTTGGGAGTATCATCCTCATGTACCTCCACCGCCTTCTGAAGGATGATCGGGCCAGTGTCTGTCCCCTCATCTACAAAATGCACAGTGGCCCCTGTCACCTTCACGCCCCGGGCAAGCACACCTTCATGTACCTTCAGGCCATAATAGCCTGTCCCGCAGAATGCAGGGATAAGCGCAGGATGGATATTTATGATCCTGTTGGGATACGCCTTTACCATAATTTCGGGAATCACCACAAGGCAGCCTGCCAGAACTACAAGATCCGGGTTATATGACTGTATGCTTGCGAGAAGCGCCTCATTAAAAGCCTGTCTGTCACCGAAATCCTTAGGTGAGACACAGACTGCCTCTATCCCGTTCTCCCTTGCTCTTTCCAGGGCATATGCGTTCTTATTATTACTTATTACAACTGCGATTTCTGTATTCGTGATGGTTCCGTCTGCAATCCCGTCAATAATAGCCTGCAGATTTGTACCGCCGCCTGATACAAGAACAGCCAGTCTCAGCATAAGGTCACTCCCTTTTCTCCTGCCTCAATATGCCCTATCACATATGGAGTCTCACCGGCAGCTTTTACAGCTTCCATTATTTTATCAGCATCTGCCGGATCAACTGCCAGTACCATGCCGATACCCATATTATATGTATTGTACATCATCTGGTCATCAATGCTGCCTTCCCTGGCAAGCATCCTGAAGATAGCGGGAACTTCATAGCTGTCCTTTTTCACAACTGCCCTGACGCCATCCGGAAGCATTCTCGGAACATTCTCATAGAATCCACCGCCTGTGATATGGCTGCAGCCCTTTATGCGCACTCCCGCTTCCTTAACATTCTTAAGTGTCTTCACATAGATTTTAGTAGGAGCAATGAGCGCCTCACCAAGTGTTGTTCCCAGTTCTTCATGATATGTCTCCAGAATTTCCTTTTCCATCCTGAAGACTTTCCTTACAAGAGAGAAACCATTGCTGTGCACGCCTGAGGATGCGATTCCGATCAGTGTATCTC
Source organism: Murimonas intestini (assembly GCA_003148945.1). Taxonomy (GTDB): domain Bacteria; phylum Bacillota; class Clostridia; order Lachnospirales; family Lachnospiraceae; genus Murimonas; species Murimonas intestini. Next base: position 99,043 of record QGGY01000016.1, read on the forward strand.
CCGGCTTGATATCTTTGCCTGTGATCAGGTCTTTCTCATCTACCACACCTACTGCAAATCCGGCCAGATCATACTCATCTTCCGGATAGAAGCCCGGCATCTCAGCTGTCTCGCCGCCTATAAGCGCTGCATTTGACTGGGCACATCCGTCTGCCACTCCGCTGACGATAGTTGCGATCTTCTCCGGCACGTTCTTGCCGCAGGCTATGTAATCCAGGAAAAATAATGGCTCCCCGCCAGCGCAGGCAATATCATTGACGCACATGGCAACGCAGTCAATGCCTACTGTGTCATGCTTATCTAAAATAAAAGCCAGTTTTAACTTTGTGCCTACACCATCTGTACCTGAGACTAAGGTAGGTTTTTCCATATTTTTAAAGGCTGACATTGAAAATGCCCCTGAAAACCCTCCGATATTTGTCAGTACTTCAGGCCTCATGGTCTTTTTGATATGCTCTTTCATCAGTTCAACTGATTTGTATCCCGCTTCAATATCTACGCCAGCGTTCTTATAATCCATTTAATTTTCCTCCTAAAAACCTGTCTCTTCTATAATAATATATAATATACTTTATCCGGGCAACGTTATTTTTGTTTCATATATTCCTTATAACCCAGCTTGTCCAGCTTCTCAGCCTTTGCCACAACCTGATCCTTCAGATCACTGGAATACTTTTTCAGTCTCTCTAAAAGAGCGTCATCTGAGGTAGCAAGGATCTTTGCGGCCAGAATACCTGCATTTGCGCCGCCGCCTATTGCTACTGTAGCCACCGGTATACCGGAAGGCATCTGTACGATGGAGTACAGGGAATCTCTTCCGCCTAAAGAAGTGGTATGCATCGGAATACCGATTACCGGCATCGGGAAGATTGCAGCGCACATTCCCGGAAGATGTGCCGCCATACCTGCTCCTGCAATGATAACCTTCCATCCTTTGCTCTCAGCTGACTTTGCGTACTCGAAAAATACGTCCGGCTCCCTGTGTGCTGAAATGATAGTCATTTCATATTCTACTCCGAGTTCTTCCAGTACATCTGCTGCCTTTGCCATAACCGGCATATCTGAGTCACTGCCCATTACGATTCCAACTTTTGCCATGGTTTTATTCTCCTTTGTTTATTATTATTTCAATCCATATTATGGGTCTTGCTTTACCGAATCATTACAACTATTTATTCTACTAACTCCCACGCGGCTTGTCAACTTTTTTGTTAAAGCGGTTTATTTAACTCTTCAGTCCCTGGAAGCACAAATCTGCCGTTCTTTATGATTTCTGTCCTGCTTCCGTCTTCCCTGACCACTTCAATAAGCCCAAGCTCATCATAGGGAATGGTGATGTCAGTGTGGCAGTTAAAATATGCCCTGCCCGGATCTTCTTTTCTTAATATGGAAACTTCATTGTCACGTGCCACGATCTCCTTGCCGTTTGGATTGAAGACAGCCGTATCCTCCGACCAGCTGTAGCATGTATCACCCACTGCAAAGTGCGGTCCCATCTTCTCTGCTATGAGGATGGGCAGCTTATCGGCTATGCCATATTTTCTGGCAGCCGCATACGCGGTCGTATTAGTTCCGATAGCAAATTCTCCCAGCGGCAGCGTGTCGTGATGATAGAGGACATTTTCTCTTACATACTTTCTGTTCTTTTCCTCTGAATCAAAATTGCCGCAGGTATAATCTGTAATCATGCCGTCCTCCAGAGTTACAGACAAGTCAATATATTTCAGTTCATTGAGGTATACCTCGCTCACATGGAGAACTCCTGTGGTGCCGGAGAGCTTCGGTGAAGTAAATACTTCTCCCACAGGGATATTTACATCTGCCACACAGTTCTCAAACTTTGTCTGTTTCTGCGGATCTTCAATATCCTTCAGCATGACAGTCAGGTCAGTGCGGTTCCTGCCGCATCCCCGGATATAAACAGACACACCTGTATCCAAAACGTCTATGATCGTCTGCTGGATCCTCTCGTACAGTTTGTAATCCAGAGTATTTATCCTGACTACTTCCCTGAATATCTCCTCAAAGCTGCTGCCGATCTCCGGTACAGGGAATGCGATGATGGTAAAGCTTCTCTCTTCCCCAATGATATACTGGTTTGTCAGCTGTGCTGATTCACTGTCATACAGGGCTGACAGCTTCTGCTGCTTATCGCTTAAATGATATGCCTCTTCTTTATCCAGCGGTGCAAATGGCTGCTCTCCAAATGTCTCTATACATGCCGGGCCTGCATGCCCATTTGCCAGCTTCCTGTAATTCTCATATGCAGTGCGTATCACGCCAAGCTTTCTTTCAATAAATGGTTTATCCAGATAGATCGCATTGTCATTTTTGTGGTCATAATCAAACTGCTTATTCGGGATGCCTCCCAGATAACCGATACGGCTGGCCTGCCTCTTATTGACTGAGGAAACAGCAGCCCTGTATATGACAGGCTTCAGTCCCATCTGTGCAAAGTTCTGGATGGCTTTTTTGACCATCCGCTCAAATCCAAGGGTAAAACGGATATTGACTGTCTCTTTTTTAGACAGGTCTTTATGACCCAGAACAAATCCGATACGGTATCCTTCTGTATAAGTGTCAGCCATCAGGTCTATATCCTCCTGGGGCAGACTGTTCATGAAACGTGCCATCTCCAGCTCGTTTTCCGATACATATTCACCATATTTATAGAGATAGCGCAGATCATTTAAATCTTCCTCACAGATGATCCTGACTGCAAAATCAAGAGACGGGTCTATCGCCTCTCTTGTCCTGTATTCCACTGTAATATCGCTGTTGTCGCTCTCAAACCAGTAGACGATCTGCTGCAGCTTCCTGTATGAAGGCAGTTCATCCTCAAAGCAGTTATAGATCTCTACAAACAGCTCATTTAAGATCGTCATTTCCGTAAGCCTGCCCTCAAAGGCATAGACGATCATTCCACGCAGTTCTGCATACAGAAAACTTAAGATCCGGCCGTATACATCCCCCAGTGTCTTCACTGCCCAGGCCGGGTTTGCATAGCTGGTCTCATAATTTTCCGGAAGGATATCGGCATAGAGAGCGGCATTTTGTTCCTGCCACTGCTCTAATGTATAACCTTCCGTCTCTCCTGATTCCAGCTTCCGCTTCAGCTCATCCATCTGCATGATGAACTCCGCCATCTTTACAAAATAGTCCCTCAAGGGTTCCTGTACTGTCGTTTCAGCCGGGATCTGGGATATCCTCTCCACCACCAGGCTGTATCTTTCTAATAAGACATCGTCATTTTCCATTATTATTCCCCCGCCTTTATATTTCCGTCCGCTATATTTTTCTCGATCAATTCCCTGCAGTATGCCCACAGTTCCTCAGAACCGTCGCCGGTATGTGAGTTTCTTGACATTATCTGGGATTCTTTTACTTCATGTTCCTTCCAGCTCTTTCCATGATTTGCATTTGTCAGGAACACCGGCTGGATCTTATCAAGCGTATTTGCAAATCTGGCTTCTGCAGTCTCACCCTCTTCAAACTCATCCCAAAGCCCGCGCATTTTTGCAGCCTGGTCTGAGGGAAGCAGGCTGAATATCCTTTCTGCTGCTGCCAGTTCCCGCTCTCTCTTAGTGGAATTGCCTGCCGTATCATAAGCATAAGTATCCCCCGCGTCGATCTCAACGATATCGTGTATGAGCACCATGGCAGTCGTCTTTAGAACATCTATCTTCTCATTTGCATACTCAGACAGCAGGATGCACATAAGCGCCAGATGCCAGGAATGCTCCGCATCATCCTCTTTTCTGCTTCCGTCCGCCAGATATGTCTGCCTTATCACTTTTTTACTTTTATCAGCCTCCAGGATAAAATCCATCTGCTGCTTTAATCTTTCTATATCCATATGCTGCCTCCCTATCTGACTCCGAACAAATATATCGCAAGCCATATCACAAGTATTGTGCCGTTGATCATGGAGCCTGCCTTTGAAAAGAATGAAAGTCTGTTCTTTTCTTTAAAGCTGCGAAGCCCTGTCACAAGGCCGGCTGCTGCAATAATGATTGCAGTCATGCCGATCGCCCCCAGATATGCTCCGCCTTTTCCTCCATTTGCCATGGCAATGCCTACGAGCACTATGCAGATAACGGCTGACAGCGCTCCCAGAACTGTGGAAGTGATCCCCTTTTGGGAATGGCGTTTTTCAGCAAATGAATATGTCGGTTTTCTAGACATATAATTTTCTCCTTATCCAATTACAAAACGCAAAACACAGATAGCCTATAACGCCGCCCAGTGTATTCAAAATAATGTCATCCACATCAAAGCTTCCCACCTTAAAAATCAGCTGGATAGTCTCTACCATCAGGCTGAACTCCATACTCAGCAGGAAGATGAGCAGAAAACTCCGCGTTCTGCGGTTTATCACAGGCAAAATCGCCCCAAACGGAACAAAGGCCAGGACATTTCCAAATATATTGGTTATGAATGCCACTGCCCCTAACTGCTCCCTGTATTGGAAAAACCGTTTAATTTCTAAGAACGGAATCAGGTTGTATGAATACACCCGCTCAGTATTCGTCCTGCCATAGCTCTCCGCAAAAAACAGAAAATAAATAAGCAGCGCCAGATACAGCAGAAATAAGACGACCCCCATACGCCTTATCCGTTTTTTGGTCTTTCCTCTCATATCATCATTTTGCCTTTATCCCTTAAGAGTTTTGCCCCATGTATAATCATGAGCACGCCTGTGGCAACGCCTGTAGCGATTGTTACGATACCCACCACAATACCGGCAGTTCCCGCAGTCCTCATTGTATTATAGATTTTTTCATTCATGGCCGAATCCTCCTTTTTTAAAGCACGTGCAGACCGTGCTGCAGTAAACCCATAGAACTGTAACTTATTCTGCTCCGTATTGCTCATAATATGCGTCAATAGCTGCCTTAATCTTGTCATCAATGATGACTTTCCCTTTGTACTCCCTGTTATACAGGTGCTCTGTCACTTCTGCCATCGTTACGATCGCATTTGCCGGGAAGCCGTAAAGCTCCTTAATCTCATCCAGTGCACATTTACTTCCTTTCCCGCGTTCCATGCGGTTCAGTGAAACCATCAGTCCTTTGATCTCTACATCTCCCTGTGCCTTGATGATGGGGAATGTCTCCTCGATGGACTTTCCTGAAGTAGTGACATCCTCAATGATCACCACCCTATCTCCGTCCTTCAGCTTGCTCCCCAGCAGAATTCCCGTATCACCATGATCCTTAACTTCTTTTCTGTTGGAACAGTAGCGCACCTCTTTGCCGTAAAGCCTGCTGATGGCCATTGTCGTGGCAACACTCAGCGGAATGCCTTTGTACGCCGGCCCGAACAGCACATCAAAATCCAGACCATAATTATCATGTATGGCTTTTGCATAATACTCACCCAGCTTTTCCAGCTGCGACCCTGTCACGTAAGCGCCTGCATTCATAAAGAACGGGGATTTTCTTCCGCTCTTGAGAGTAAACTCTCCGAACTTAAGCACATCACTGTCCACCATAAATTCTATAAATTCCTGTTTGTAAGCTTCCATCTCTATCCTCCTGCGTATTCCATCTTATTGTATCCGCTGATCAAACTCCCCCGCTTTAAGGGGAGAATGCCGCTCCTCTATCTCACAGCGCCTATGAGATCTGTGATCTTATCCACGCCGTACTTCTCCATATATGCCTCTATGCCTGACACTACTTCCTCTGTGGCTGTGGGATTGAAGAAGTTCGCCGTTCCCACGGATACTCCCGTGGCTCCTGCCAGTATAAATTCAATCGCGTCCTCAGCTGTGGCTATACCTCCCATTCCTATGACAGGAAGCTTAACAGCATTCGCCGCCTGGTAGACCATACGCACCGCCACAGGCTTTATGGCAGGGCCGGAAAGTCCGCCCGTCCTGTTAGCAAGGGCGAAGGCTCTTTTGTGGATGTCGATCTTCATCCCTGTCAGTGTATTGATCAGGGAAAGTGCATCGGCTCCGCCTGCCTCAGCCGCCTTGGCCATAACAGTAATATCAGTCACATTCGGGCTCAGCTTCATGATAATGGGCTGTCTTGCCCTCTTCTTCAGCTCACTCGTGATATGTTCCACAGCCTTCGGGTCCTGGCCGAAGGCGATACCGCCCTCTTTCACATTCGGGCAGGAGATATTGATTTCAAGCAGGTCCACATCCTCATCCGCCAGCCGTTCTACGACCTGGCAGTAATCCTCCTCAGACCTGCCGCAGACATTTACAATAATCTTTGTATCAAATTTCTTCAAAAACGGAATATCCCTTTTAATGAATACTTCCATTCCGGGATTCTGCAGCCCGATGGCATTTAGCATGCCCGAACTTGTCTCCGCCACTCTCGGGGTGGGGTTGCCCGGCCACGGTACATTTGCCACACCCTTTGTCACTACGGCTCCCAGCTTGTTCAGATCTACAAATTCGCTGTATTCTTCACCTGAGCCAAAAGTCCCTGACGCTGTCATCACAGGATTTTTCAGTACCACGCCCGCTATATTTACGCTGGTATCTATTCTGCTCATAATTCTACCTCCGTGGATAAGAATACCGGCCCGTCCTTGCAGACGCGCTTGTTGTGCACATGAGAATGACCGTCCACCTCAGTAGACTGGCATACGCATCCAAGGCATGCCCCCACTCCGCAGGCCATCCTCTCCTCAAGGGAAAGCCAGCATTCGATCCCCCGCTCCTGTGCGAATGATTTCAGCGCCCTGAGCATGGGTGTCGGGCCGCAGGCGTAGATCACATCGGCATCCAGCCCGTTTTCCTTAATGGCATCGATAACTGTCCCGCATGTACCGCAGCTGCCGTCTTCTGTGGCTATATAGAGGGAGCCGTTCTGCTTAAGCTCCTCAGCAAGGAAGACCTCATCCCTGTAGCCCGCAATGATCTGCCTCACTCCGCCAATCTGCTTTGAAAGCTCCACAATGGGAGGAATTCCGATTCCCCCGCCGATAAGAAAAGCCTTTTTGCCCTCTCCTGCACGCTCCAGAGGAAATCCGTTTCCAAGCGGTCCGAGAATACTGAGCTTTATGCCCCTGTGATATTTTGAAAATTCTCTCGTGCCTGCACCGGCAATGCGGTAAACGATGCGGAGTGCACCTTTTTCCTTATCTGTCTCACATATACTGATGGGGCGTGGAAGCAGCCTGCTCCCATCCCTGCTGTACACAGAGATGAACTGCCCGGGAACTGCTGCCCGGGCTATCTTATCTGTTTTAAGCCACATGCTGTAGATATCAGTCCCTATACATTCCTGGCTTATTATTTCACTGTCTTCTCTGAATTTTTCTGCCATGTCTTCGCTCCTAACGGTTATTTAACGCCTGGGAGATATCAGCAATCATATCCTCCACGGCCGCCCTTGAGGCTTCACCGAAGTTTTCAGCTCCGTACTTTTCATATTTCTCCTGTTTGTATGCTGCTATGATCCCTCTGGAAGAATTTACGATCGCACCCAGTCCGTCTTCATTGAAGAAATGTACAAGGTCTGCGCCTTTTCCTCCCTGAGCTCCGTAGCCCGGTACCAGGATAAAGGACTTTGGCATAATGCGGCGGAGCACACGGCCCTGCTCTGGATAAGTAGCGCCCACCACAGCGCCTACATAGCTGTAGTCATCTCCCATACACTCTTCGCCCCATCTTGCCACCTGCTCTCCCACAAGTTCATAGAGGGGACGGCCGTTCACAAGCTGGTCCTGGAACTCCCCGCTGGACGGATTGGAAGTCTTTACCAGAATGAAAAGGCCCTTCTTTTCTGCCTTGCAGACATCCACGAAAGGTTTGACTCCGTCTGTCCCCAGATATGGGTTGACCGTCACAAAATCTTCATCAAACGGGGCATATGTCCTGCTGCCCACCTGCACCTTTCCTATATGTCCCACAGCATACGCCGCTGAAGTGGATCCAATGTCACCTCTCTTGATATCCCCTATCACCACCAGGTCTTTCTCTTTACAGTAGTCAACTGTCTTCTTGAATGCTTTCAGCCCTTCCAGTCCGAACTGCTCATACATGGCGATCTGCGGCTTCACAGCAGGTATCAGGTCAAAAACATTGTCCACAATTTCCTTATTATACTGCCAGATAGCTTCAGCAGCCCCTTCCAAAGTCTCTCCGTACTCCGCGAAAGCCTTCTGCTGGATATGCTCCGGTATATAATTCATCATCGGGTCTAATCCTACCACTATCGGCGCATTTGTACTTTTGATTTTACTGATTAATTTCTGAATCATTTCTTAAAATTCCTCCCTGTCCGTATATGCCGCAGCAGCCTGAGAGCTGTCTGCTGTATTTTGTTAAAAACTTAATTATTGTTTATTTTTTAGAATCGTCATAGACGATGCGGCCGCCGCAGATGGTCATCTTGACTTTTCCTCTCACCTTCCACCCGTTGAACGGCGTATTTCTGCCTTTTGAAGCAAAGCACGATGCATCAATGATATATTCCTCTTTGGGGTTGATTATGACAATGTCAGCCTCTTTTCCTGCTTCCAGGCTTCCCCTGTCAACTCCTATGACCTTCGCCGGATTATAACTCATCTTTTCAGCCATCTGCATGGGGGTCAGGATCCCCTTTTCCACCAGCTCAGTGACCGTCAGGGGCACGGCTGTCTCCAGGCCCACGATACCAAAGGGGGCAGCATCCATGCCTTTTAATTTTTCACTTGCTGCGTGGGGGGCATGGTCTGTGGAGATCACATCCATGATGTCATCCTTTAAGCCCTGTCTCAGCGCTTCCACGTCTTCCTTCGTGCGAAGGGGAGGATTCATCTTGAAGTTTGTATCTCCTTCAACGATATCCTCTGAGGTGAGCGTAAAATGATGCGGGCATACCTCGGCAGTCACAAAAAGCCCCTCTTCCTTTGCCTCTTTCACCATCCTCACACTGTCCTTTGTAGAACAGTGGCACAGATGGAGATGTACACCTGTCTCCCTGGCCAGCATGATATCCCTTGCTGCTATAATGTCCTCCACTGCATTTGAGATGCCTCTGTAACCCATGGCCTCCGTGTGTTCATCTGCATTTACCACTCCGCCCTTTACCAGGTTGATATCCTCACAGTGCGCCAGGACCGGAATGCCTGCTCTGGCGGCGATCTTCATGGCTTCCCTGTAGAGCCCGGAGTCCATGACTGACTTGCCGTCCTCACTTATAGCCGGAGCGCCGGCCTCTGCCATTCCTTCTATATCAGCCAGCTCTTTTCCTTCCTGTCCTTTCGTCACGGCTCCTGCCTGGAGGACATGGATCGGAGCATTCATCTTCGCCTTATTATGCACATAACTGACTTTCTGCTTATCATCAGTCACAGGCTTAGTATTCGGCATGGCCACTATCGTGGTGAATCCGCCCCTGGCTGCAGCCATGGCGCCTGTCTCCACAGTTTCCTTGTGGGTCAGTCCCGGATCCCGCAAATGTACATGGAGATCTATAAGTCCCGGCATGACAAAGCATCCCCCGGCGTCGATCACCTTTCCGGCCCCTGCCTTTTCTGCATCTATTTTCTCTTCTACTTTTATTATCTTATCGTCTTCAGTTAAAATGTCAAAACTCCCATTCCTGCCGGAAGCCGGGTCTAACACCCTGCCATTTTGAATTAAAATACGCATCTGTTTTCATTCCCTTCTTCTATTCTCTCCTGCCGCTGCAGGATAAAAATGCATAAAACCCCATAATCACTTTATTTTACCATACATACAAAGAGGCCGCAACTTTAAAATGTTTCGAAACAATAACATGTTGAATTCTCACATTTTAAATGATATGATAAACGTAACTATTTAGCAGGTCTGTGCATTTATTGCACTGACCTCTGGAACGAAAGAATGCGGGGAATGAAGGATTGATGTGGGGAGAGAAACCCTACCGTTCGCTTGATTATCATCTGAGGGAGCGGTTTGGTGAAAAAATATACAAAGTATCTTTAGACGGAGGCATGACATGTCCAAACAGGGACGGTCATATCGGCAGCAAAGGCTGTATCTTCTGCAGCGCCGGAGGTTCCGGAGATTTTGCGGCGGACAGACGCCTCTCCGTTACAGAGCAGATAGATTCCCAGATCTCTTCTCTGAAGGATAAAAAGAACGCCCGGCACTACATCGCCTATTTCCAGGCTTATACGAATACTTATGCTTCCTGCTCTTATCTGCGGGAAATATTTACAGAAGCCCTCTCCCATCCTGATATAGTGGGGCTTTCAGTGGGAACAAGACCTGACTGCCTTCCCGGGGACGTGGTTGGATTATTATCAGAATTGAACAGAACAAAGCCTGTATGGATAGAATTGGGCCTGCAGACTATACATGAGAAAACGGCCGGGTATATCCGCCGGGGCTATGGCCTGCCCTGTTTTGACAGCGCCGTGCACAGACTGCGCCAGGAGGGCCTTGATGTGGTCGTGCATACTATACTTGGGCTTCCCCATGAAACTGCGGATGATATCCTGCAGACAATAGAATATTTAAACAACATGGACATCCAGGGCATCAAGCTTCAGCTCCTGCATGTCCTTAAAGGGACTGACCTGGCTGCAGACTTTCTTGCCGGCAGATTTTCAGTCATGAGCCAGGAGGAATATACAGACCTGGTCATCAGCTGTCTGGAGCACCTGTCTCCGGACATCACTGTCCACCGGCTGACCGGGGACGGTCCCAGAGATCTTCTCATTGCTCCCATGTGGAGTACCAGGAAGCGCAGTGTATTAAATGCGCTCCATCAGGAACTGAAAAACCGCGGCACCTGGCAGGGAAGGCTGTATACAGCCCCATACCCGGCCTGACAGACTCAAAAGGAGATACTATGGCTGAACCTTTAACTCTGTACAAACTGATCATCCTCTACATGCTGAAAAAAGTGGATTTTCCTCTCACAAATGCACAGATTACTGATTTTATGCTGGACCATGAATATACAACTTATTTCACTCTCCAGCAGGCTCTCTCTGAACTTCTGGAATCTGAGCTGATACGGGTGGAAACCATATCCCATACTTCACAGTACCGTCTCACTGAAGCCGGCGCTGAGACACTGGAATACTTCTCCCACATGATTTCCAGGCCTATTCAGGAGGATATCGATGCATATCTGGCTGACAATAAGCTCAAGCTGCGCAATGAAGTGTCCGTACTCGCAGATTATTATAAGACAAACGGGAACGAGTTCGCCGTACACTTCCGTGTCAAGGAAAAGGCTAATGACCTGATCGACCTGACCCTGACAGTCCCCCTGGAAGACCAGGCAAAGGCCATGTGCAGCAGCTGGCATAAAAAATGCCAGCAGATATATGCTTATCTGATGGAAGAGCTGATGTGACCGCTCTTTAAAAATAGCGGATCCTTACATCTTTTATCCTACTCTCTAACCCACTTCAGATAAGCTTCAATATTCTTTTCATAACCATTCCCTGAGGGTCTGTAAAATACCTTATCTTTTAACTCCTCCGGCAGATACTGCTGGCGTGAGAAATGTTTCGGACAGTCATGGGCATATTCATAGTTGAGTCCGTGCCCCAGTTTGGCCGCCCCTTTGTAATGGGCATCCTGCAGGTGGGACGGAATAGTTGCTTTTGAACTTCTTACTGCTTCCATGGCTTCCCCGATGGCATTTGTAGCGGAATTGCTCTTTGGCGCCGATGCCACATACAGCACTGCCTGGGCCAGAATAAGCTGTGCCTCCGGCATCCCCACTCTCTCTACGGCCTGTGACGCCGCAACGGCTACCTGGAGGGCCTGGGGATCAGCATTTCCCACATCCTCAGATGCACAGATCATGATCCTCCTGGAAATGAATGTCACACTCTCCCCGGCATAGAGCATACGCGCCAGGTAATAGACCGCCGCATCGGGGTCTGAACCTCTCATACTCTTTATAAAAGCTGATATGGTATCGTAGTGGCTGTCGCCGTCCTTGTCATAGCGCACTACCCTCTTCTGTATGCACTCTGAAGCCACGTCCAGCGTGATATGTATCTTTCCGTCTCCGCTTCTGTCTGTCGTAAGCACGCCAAGCTCTATTGCATTCAGGGCTGACCTGGCGTCTCCCCCCGCTATGTCTGCCAGGAAATCTGCCGCGTCTTCATCTATAACTGCCTCATATGCGCCCATTCCCTTCTCTTTATCGTAGACTGCCCTGTCGATCAGTGTCCTGATATCTTTCTTATCAAGAGGCTTCAGTTCAAAAATAATAGATCTGGAGATCAAAGCCCCGTTTACTTCAAAATACGGATTTTCTGTGGTTGCCCCTATGAGTATCAGGGTGCCGTCCTCCACAAACGGGAGCAGATAATCCTGCTGGCTCTTGTTAAACCTGTGTATCTCATCCACAAAAAGGATGGTCCGCTTCCCATACATCCCCAGATTGTCTTTTGCAGAATGCACCACTTCCTCCATATCCTTTTTCCCGGCCACAGTGGCATTAATCTGCCTGAATTCGGCGCTCGTGGTATTGGCTATGACTTTTGCCAGGGTAGTCTTTCCTGTACCCGGCGGCCCGTAGAATATAATAGAGCTCAGCTTGTCCGCCTTAATGGCCCGGTAGAGCAGCTTGTCCTTTCCGATAATATGCTGCTGCCCCACCACCTCATCCAGGCTTCTGGGACGCAGCCTGGACGCAAGGGGCGATTCATTTTCCATTGTATTGCTTCTCATATAATCAAATAGATCCATAATTATACCTTTTCTTTTTCTGTTTTTTATCCGCCTGATGACACCTATTCCAGTATGAGCTCATCAGCTGTGACAAACTCATAGCCCTCCTTCTGGAGGATATCCACGATCTGCAGGGCTGCGTCAACCGATGATCCATAATAATCGTGTAGCAGGATGATATCATTTTCCTTTACATTCTTTACTACCCTGTTCACTACGGCAGAGGTGTCTTCTGTCTTCCAGTCCAGGGGATCTACACTCCAAAGTATGGAGATCAGCTCGATCCCGCACTCCAGATTGTCATTCCATGACCCAAACGGGGGCCTGATAAATTCTGTCCCTGATCCTGTGACCTCATATATCAGGTCGTTTGTTTTGATGATCTCCTCACATGCCTTTTCCTCACTTAATTTCGTCAGCTGGACATGATTGTATGTATGATTGCCGATCAGGTGGCCTTCGTCCTTCATGCGCCTGACTATATCTTCATTGCCGATGATATTTTTCCCTATGAGAAAAAATGTGGCATGGACTCCCCGTTCCTTCAGACCGTCCAGAAGCCTGGGTGTAAAAACAGGGTGAGGGCCGTCATCAAAGGTCAGCGCTATTTTGGGCTTCACATCATCTGTTTCTCCCCCGTCCTCAGCCAGAGGCTGGTCTGCACGAATGCTGCCTGATGTCCCTCCCGCGCTTATATCCTCATGAAACTTTCCATATAAAAATGCGCCTGTAAGCATAAACAGAACCATAAGTTCAAGACATATCGTATATCTGCTTTCCCACAATTTTCCCATGAAATCCCCGCGTAAACACAGCTGCCCCCAGTCCGGCCAGCCGCATTCCTGTCAATATCACTTGATTATATGCCGCGGGAAGCTGTTCTATTCATCGCGCTCGAAATACATATGATCCATATAAAGCTCATTAAAATCCGGGTCTGTGGAAAGTTCCACCTCCCTGGATATCTTTATGATATGTTCCACCTTCTGTTTCGCTTCCTCATCCAGTATGTACTGCTCCGCTCCGGAGAGGGAACTGTTTCCCACAGCCTTTATCCTGCCCTCAAAGGCCTTTGGAAGGAGCCCTATATCTATAGCCTTGTCCTGGTCGATGTGGAATCCAAAACCTCCTGCCAGATAAAGTGTATCTACCTGGTCATAAACCACTCCGTAGCGCAGCAGGAGCGTCTCCATTCCTGCACGGACCGCGGCCTTGGCCAGCTGTATCTCCCGCACGTCCTTCTGGGTAAATGTAATGGTATCTCCTGAGACGGCTTCCGCCAGCGGAAACCCTTCCCCGAAGTATTCCTCATCCAGAAGCCCCGTCTCATCCACAAGCGCTGCCTTCACCAGCTCAGCAGCTGTCTCAATGACCCCCGTGCCGCACAGCCCTTCAGGCTCTGCACCCTGTATGGTAGTCACTGAGGCTTTCCCGTCTGTAATTTTTACATTTGAGATTGCCCCTGCCACGCTGCCCATTCCCCAGGAAATATTTCCGCCCTCGAAGGCTGGTCCCGCAGCTGTGGATGTGACAAAGATCTTATCCCTGTTCCCCACTGCCATCTCTCCATTTGTGCCCAGATCCACCAGAAGGCAGACCTTTTCATTTTCTGCAAATCCGCAGGAGAGCAGGCCTGATGTGATATCTCCTCCCACATAGGTGGAGATCCCGGGCAGCAGTACAATATCGCAGTCTAGTTCATCACTCTTTAGTATTTCACTGAAGGGCCTTCTGATGGTGCTGATATCTACCGGCCGGAACGGGAAGATTCCCAGATGCTCACAGGAGAATCCCATCAGCAGATGGCCCATAGTGGTGTTTCCGCCTATGGCGATCTCCTTCACCTGGTCCCTCTCCACTCCCATGCTTCCTGTCAGCTCCCTGATGCCCGCCAGCAGATCCCGGCAGATGCTCTTTCTGAGCAGCTCCTTTTTGCCGTCATTTGACGCCTGTATCCTGGATATGACATCAGAGCCGTAGGCTCTCTGGTGATTAATGCCTGTATAAGTCCCGGCAGCTTTGCCTGTGTCCAAATCCAGCAGCTGCATGGCAAGCGTGGTTGTACCAATGTCGATCGCTATGGCATATCCAGAAGCCGCCTTCTCACGCGCCGCCGCGCTCTCTCTGCCGGCTACCACATTAAATGCTTCATCTGTCTGGAAATGCAGGCGTATCGTGCAGTCCCCCTGTGGAACTGCCTTGCATGCCAGCCTGAATCCGGCCTCCAGCTCTTCTTTTTTCAGTTTCTTCTCATCAGAAGGGGTGACTGGAAGATCACCTTCCACTACCTGTATTCTGCATTTTCCGCAAGTACCCCTGCCCCCGCACACGGCACTGACATAAATGCCCTGCCGGAGCAGGGCATTCATAATACTTTCATTTTCTTTGCAGGTCAGCGGATACCCCTTCCCCTCATCTGCTATTTTCAGCACATGTTCCATAGTATCCTCTCCTTTTTTGTTATCCTTTTACAGAATTCGTAATCATTCAGTATCTTCACGGTTACATGCGTCATGATCCTCAGGCTCTGTCTTTATATCTTGACCGCCGTCTGGCCCGCAAACTTTCTCATCTGCGCTATTCTCCATGATATTCTCATCATCTGTGATATATCCCCCGGCATCATTGACATCCTCATCCCGGCTTCCTGCATCTTCTGCCCTCTGTTTATCTGCGATACCGAGATATTCTTCCTTTGCCCTTCTCTTTGCACTGATAGTCAGCACATAGACGATAACACCCAGAAGCCCTGTGCTGCTGCTTCCGATTCCCACCAGGAAATACAGCAGTCCGGCATAGCCCGCAAATCCCAGCAGTACGCTGCGGTAAAATGCCCTCATCCTTGTCCCATCCAGGCCTTCCAGATCTCCTGTCAGCTTTGGCTCTGCCACATCCAGCAGCAGCCAGTAAAGTACAAGAAACACTCCCACGACAATATTGAACACTGTCTCATTGCTGTTTCCGCTGGCTATTGTATATACAAGATACCCCACTACCAGCACCAGCAGTATGATAGACGCGGCAGTGATTTTTTTTCTTACCTTTTTCTTCTCTTCAGGTTTCATATCCTTCTCCTTTTGTATGCGTTTTAGACGGCCGTCACTGAACTGTACTTTTCATTATACATGATACAGCGGGATTTTCCAATATCTTTTATTTATTGACTTCAGGCTGAAAATGGTCTATACTTATTGCGTGCGCAAACAGTTATTTGCGTAAGCAATTACATAAAGGAGGCATCATGAGGGAACTATTTAAATGGGCTTCTATCCTGGACCGGAGCTACAGCAGCTATCTGGATAAGAAGTTGGCTGAATTCAATATCAACAGCAGCCAGTATTTCTATATTCTGAGGATCTGCGACAATCCGGGCATCACCCAGGACAGTATTTTCCAGACTACTTACCGCAGCCCAAGCAATATTACGCGTGCCCTGGCACAACTGGAGACAAAAGGATATCTCACAAAGGACCCAAGCCGGGCTGATAAGAGGACTTATCATCTTTATCCCACAGATAAAGCGGTCCGGGATTATGATAAGATCCTTTCTATAATATTGGACTGTGTGGAAGAACTGCTCTCCCCCTTTTCCCAGGAAGAGAGGCTGGTTTTCCTGAAAATGCTCCGGACTGCCGGAGAGAACGCTTTTGCACTGAATAAAAATGAAAAAGAAAGAACGGAGGAATTTATGGATGAAGCCAACATCTATTGATGCTGACAATCCCCTGGGTTATCAGAAAGAATCTAAGCTACTTATTAATTTTGCAATACCTTGTATCATTTCCATGCTCGTCACGGCGCTCTACAATATTGTGGACCAGATATTCATCGGACAGGGCGTGGGCATGCTGGGAAATGCCGCCACTAATATCGCATTTCCGCTGTCCACCACATGTACTGCCATCTCCCTGCTGCTGGGCATAGGAGGCGCCTCGAACTTCTCACTTGAACTGGGCGCGGGCAACGATAAAAAAGCATCCAAATCAGCGGGGAACGCTATGATGCTCATGGCCGTCTTCGGGCTCTCCCTGTTCATCATAGTTGTCCTCTTCCTGACTCCAATGCTCAAATTCTTCGGGGCTACGGAGGATGTGCTTCCCTATGCCCAGACATATACCAGGATCACGTCTATCGGTTTCCCGTTCCTGATTGCAAATACAGGCATCAGCAAGCTGATACTGGCGGACGGAAGCCCCAGGTATTCCATGACATCCATGCTGGTGGGAGCCATAGTCAATACAATCCTGGACCCCATCCTTATCTTTGTATTTGATATGGGGATGGCAGGTGCTGCAATTGCCACTATCACAGGACAGATCATATCCTTCTGCATCAGCCTCCGCTATGTCTTCCATTTTAAACATATCAGGCTGACAAAGGACAGCTTCCGCCTGGATCTGAGGCACTGCCAAAAAATATTCGCCCTTGGGGCCAGCGCCTGCTTTAACCAGATCGCCATGACCATCGTACAGATCGTAATGAATAATACTCTGTCACACTATGGCGCCCTCTCTTCTTATGGAAGCGAGATCCCTCTGGCCTGCGCAGGCATCATTGCAAAAGTTAATATGGTCTTCATGGCTATTGTAATAGGTATCTCCCAGGGGACCCAGCCCATTGTAGGATTTAATTACGGGGCGCGCAAATACGGCCGTGTCAAAAAGACCTTCCTGCTTGCAGTGGGCACAGCCACAGCCCTCTCCTTTGTGGCCTTCCTCTGCTTCCAGCTCTTCCCCCGCCAGATCATATCTATCTTCGGTCAGGGAAGCGATATGTACTTTACCTTTGCAGAGCGCTATTTCAAGATTTATATGTTCCTGACACTGGCAAACGGCATCCAGCCTGTATCTTCTAATTTCTTTACTTCAATAGGCAAGTCCCGGCTGGGTGTTTTCATGTCCCTCACAAGGCAGATCATCTTCCTGCTGCCGCTGATCGTCATCTTCCCTCTGTTTATGGGAATCGACGGTGTTATGTATGCAGGACCCATAGCAGATGCCGCTGCCGCCGTAGTCTGTGTATTCTTCTCCGTCCGTGAGATGAAGGAACTGAACGCAAAACAGAAGGAGATATCCGGAGGGTCTGGAGCCGCTGCAACCATAGCCGGTTAAGACAGACTGCAAACGGAAGGAGGCACCAGAGCCTGACATGAGCAAAATAAATACAAACCAGGACACAAAAGCAATTGACGAAACAAAAAACATATCTTCCTACAGCACAGATAAGCTCCTTGAATTAATCATAGAGCTCCAGGGCCTGGCACAAGCTGGCCTGCATTATGGAAAGGATGCGTTTGACCTGGAACGTTATGAACGTATCAGGGATATTTCAGCTCATATGCTGAGCATCTGCTCGGATGAACCTGTGGAAAAAATAAAGGGATTGTTCTGTAATGAGACTGGATACCAGACACCGAAGCTGGACTCCAGAGCCGCTATTTTCAATGGACAGGGAAAAATACTTCTTGTCCATGAAAATAACGGTACCTGGTCTCTGCCTGGGGGATGGGTTGATGTCACCCTCTCTGTCTATGAAAATATTGTAAAAGAAGTGAAAGAAGAAGCGGGACTCCATGTTCTCCCCCAAAGGGTGATTGCTGTCATGGACCGTGAGAAGCACAACAAACCTCGCTATGCCTTCCGCATCTGCAAGATATTCATCCTGTGCAGGGAGCAGGGCGGCGGCTTCATTCCCAACATCGAAACTACAGGATATGATTACTTTTCCATGTCTGACCTCCCGACTCTGGCTGAAGAGAAAGTCTGCCGGGAACAGCTGCAGATGTGTTTTGATGCATACAGTTCAGATCATTGGGAAACATATTTTGATTAACATCAGGATTTCTCAATTTTTCTTCCCTGCTTCCCGGAAGCAAGAAAGAATCCGCTAGTAAGGGCTGTGAATGGCGCAACTGTCACAAGTCCAAAGCTTCCCACTATCGTGTCCAGGATCTCTGATGACACATATTTATAATTCAGGATATTGTCCAGGGGGGTGCCCTGTGCCATGAATACCATGAGCAGTGCCACGCATCCCCCGGAATAAGCAAGCAGCAGAGTCGTAGTCATGGTTCCCATGGCTGCGCGCCCCACTGCCATGCCTGAGCGCACTGCCTCTCTCCAGCCTATATCCGGCTTTTTCTCTACCACCTCATTGACGGCAGACGTGATATCTACTGCCAGATCCATAACTGCCCCCGACGATCCTATGAATATGCTGGCCATGAATATCTGTGTCAGATTCAGATGCTCATATCCGCTGTAAAGAAGGCTTTCTGAATTGCTCATGATCGCCCCATGTATCTTAAACGCATCTGTGAATATAATACCAAGTATGCATGTGGTTATGATCCCCAGGAATGAACCGCAGACTGCTGACAGGGACCGCCTGTCAAATCCGTACACAAGAGATATAATGATAACTGTAAGCCCCAGGACGATCCCCAGCCCCACAAGTACCGGCTGCATCCCGTTCAGATATGCAGGCACCATGACTTTCCAGATCATCAGTACAGTAATCACAAAGGACAGCACCGCCCTGATCCCTGTCTTTCCTGCAAAGAGGATAAGCAGAAGGACAAAACAGCCTGCCAGTATCCATTCTTTATTAAGGCGGTAATGGTCTATGAGGTTCACTGACATTATCTCCCCGCCGTTGTGGCTGATGACCACCAGCACCTTATCCCCCACCTGGAATATCTTATCTGTCTGCAGGGAGCCTGAGAGCATATTAAAGCCGTCTGCCTCCTGGCCTTTAAAGGCCCCGCCCAGAAACTTCACAGTACATGTCTGTTCCCCTGATTTTATAAGCCCTGTGCTGATGATCTTGCTGTCATTTACAGAGACTACCTCAGCTGCACAGCGCTCTGTGCCTTTATAGATCACGGCATCCTCAAAGCCTGTGGGCAGTATAAGCAAAAGCACTACCAGTGCCAGGCAGAAGATCACCGGCAGCTGGTAGCATACACTTTCTCTTGAAATTTTTCTATCTTTCCCTTTTAACTTATTAAACATAAATTATTCTACACCTGTCAGGGCCGCAAGGTTTTTATAAATATCTGTATTGTCATAGTAACCTTCAAACAGCGCTTCGCCTGCTCCTGCTGCGAATACCGGCACCGGAAGTCCTGTATGTGCATATGATGCAAAATTGATTCCTGACTTATTATTGAGAAGATGTGTGATCGTTACTGTGAGAGGCTCATATGTGCCGTATAACACATATTCTTCCTGAGTCATTGCATCTTTCTTTGCACTGCCTGTATCCATGGTCCTCTGATAAGCTTTTTCAAGAAGAGAATACTCATAATCTGTGAGTACCAGCTTGGAGTCTTCTGCAGCATCAGGATCATCACCGGCCATCAGTCCGAAGTTTTCCTTGATATCCTTTAAGACATCTGTAAACTCAGTCTTTTCTTCTTTATATTTTGCCACATAGTCAGAGTCAAATTTAGCATAGGATATTTTCTGGTTAGCCAGATTTGTCAGGTAGGTATCATAGTCTGTCCCTGCATAACCGATTGTCAGACCACCTGTCTCATGGTCGCCTGTCACCAGGATCAGAGTGTCATCAGGATGCTCATTATAGAAATTGACAGCCTCTTCTACTGCGTCACTTAAGGCTTTTGTATCATTGATGGTGGACCCTGCATCATTCGCATGGCAGGCCCAGTCAATCTTGCCGCCTTCAACCATCATGAAAAATCCATTGTCATTATCAAGGACGTCTATTCCCTTTTTCACATAATCTTTCAGTTCCCACTCTGCTTCCTGCACATCCAGTTCATATGACATGGAATCTGAATCTGCCAGGTTCTCTGCGATCACGATGCTCTTGCCGTCCTCAGCTGTCAGGCTTTCTGCCTCAGCCTGTGTCTTGACCACCTTATATCCAGCTTCCTCTGCCACCTGGTATGCATCTGTCTGGTCCTCATTCTCTCCAGTGGGGTCTAAGAGGGCTCCGCCTGCAAAATAGTCAAAATTACTTGCTGTCAGTTCCATCGCAATATCATAGTAGCTGTTTCTGGATGCCTGATGTGCATAAAAAGCAGCCGGCGTGGCATGGTTCAGGTTTACTGTGGTGACGATTCCAACCTTGTAATCCTTCTGGCTCTTCAGTTTTTCTGAGATAGTCTCAAATTTCTGTGTCATAGTTGTATCCATGTTAATAGTACCGCTGTAAGTCTTGTTGCCTGTAGAAATCGAAGTTGCCGTTGAAGCAGAATCCGGTGCAAAAGATGTGCTGTCATATGTCTGCGCCGTTCCTACAACCGGGAAGTCCATGAAAGAAAGTGCCTGTGACTGGATTCCCCCATCACTCTCAGTCGTCCCCAGATAATCTGCCGTGGCCTGGATCTGCGGGAAGCTCATACCATCTCCGATAAACAGGAAAATATACTTAGGCGTCCCTGCTTCTGTCTGGGAATCTGCTGCTTCTGTCTCTGATGCAGCCTCCGCTGCCCCCGATTCTGCCTCTGTCTCCTCTGCCGCCAGAGTTGTTATTGCCTGTGTCCCTGCCAGTGTTGGTGCAATCATTGCAGCTGCGAGCATGATAGCGCTGATCTTCTTAAACTTCATAATGTTCTCCTCCATTGAAAAAAGTAGTATATGTTTTGTACAAACCATATACTACTCTTCCAGTGTAAATTCTGTTTAAGGCCGTTTGTAAAGATACGGTAAGATTTGGTAAAGTTTCTGCATCCGGAAACTGCATGCCCTGCTTTGCCGTATATCTCACGGAGTGTATCTTAAAACCCGCTTTTAAATTTTTTCCCTGTCATAAAAAACCCTGCTGCCAATGATGTAAAAGGGATAACAAGCAGAGGGAAAAATCCCAGAAGCAGCACATCCATCATCTGCCCTGCAGCCATAGCCAGGGCTGTGTCCCTCCCTGTCCCCGTAAAGCTGGCTAAAACCCCGACACATCCGCAAAGATACGCGCTCAGAAGCACAACTGCCGCCATGCCCATATTCAGCCTGCCGGATGCCATGCCGGTATGTGCGGCCTCAAGCCAGTTCATATCCTTCTGCCATTCAAGAGAACGCTTCATTGTTCTTACGATCCGAAGCCCTGTATCCGCCGCAGCGCCTGATGCTCCTGAGAGCATCCCGGCTAACAGAATGCCCCCATCGCCTGTCAGCGAATCCGGTACAGCCGCAGCAGCCACGGCAGCAGTCATTAAAATACTCCCTGCACATCCTGTATATGCTGCCGCAAACTCCTCCTTACTGCGCGCCTGCAGCAGCAGGAGCACAGCTGAGATCCCCAGCGCTGCCAGAATGCCCGAAACCGCCGGAGCAAATCCCCTCTCCCATGCAGGAAGGATGATTTTCCATATAAGAAGCATGGACGGTATAAGCATTATAATAGAAGTTATTTTTTTCCTGCCTGTCAGCAGGATAATACCCGCCATACAGATAATTCCCAGAGTGAGCTGTCTGTCCAGGCGGAAGGTATCTGATAAGCTGACCCCTATAATCCTGCCATCTTCTATGCTCATACTGACAAGAACCCTCTCACCTTTCTTTGCTCCTTTCGGAAAAGCCGTTTCCGCTGTTTCCGGAATAGCGGCCTCAGCCTCACTGCCTGCAAAACTGCCAGTCAGTATCCTGACCCTCAGAGGTTCATTTCCCTCCACAACAGCCACAGCCCCCTGCATACCGCCTGCCCCTGCTGCATCTGTGCCGCTGATCCTGCTGCCTGATGCCGGCAGCAGGATCAGTACGGCGCTCAATAAAATGCAGAAGATCACAGCCGGGTTGATTCTCAGATTCCTTCGGGGAATCCTGTATATAAAAGAAATGTTCTGTACTCTCAGCGTTCTCATACTTATCTCTCCTCTCACTTAAACCATTTTGTAACTGTTCAGTACCTTCTCAGTTGCATGCAAAAATCCATTTAATATCGCCTCCGGCGATGGGATTTTTGCACCCTTGAATCATTTTCTTACGGTCTGCGCAGTAAATGCACAGCCCTGCTGAATAGTTACAACATTTTTCTGTTATCATAATTGTAACAAAAATATGTAAGGAGACCTGGATACCTTTGTAAAGAGAACGTAAAATCCCGTTATTTATCCTGCAGTTCTATCACTTTCCCCCCAAGCTGCCTGGATTCTTCGGCGGCAAATGCCATGATATGCCCCTGCAGAGACATTCCCGCACCGTAAGCACCCATTCCTTTTTCCGGGTTTTTCAGTATCTGGACAAAGTCTGACATAATCCTCTCATCGCCGCCGGAATGCAAAGTCTTAGGTGTATGTACCCTGACCTTTGTAATATTTCCTGTATCAAAATCCCTGATATAAAAGCTGTCTTCCTCCAGACACCCTTCTATATCACCCTTTGTTCCCATTATCTTTGTCTGCCTTGTGATCTCCTGGGTAAACGCGGATGCCTGGAAGGATACAGTGACCCCGCCTTCATATTCCAGATTTACCACCTGTCTGGACACTGCATCATTGTCGCACTGGTATACACATCTGCTGTAAGGGCTTTCCTTCAGATGCTTCAGAAATGCCTCCCTGTCGTCTGTCCTCATAATGATGTCCCTGAAATTATCCCTGTTTGTCCTGTCTTCCAGATATTTGTAGGCTGAGTACTGGCACGTCTTATCATAGGGACAGCCCTCCATACAGTTGGCGGCAGCTCCCTGAGGCATATTGTCCCTGGTAAAGTAGCTGAGATCTCCAAAAGATGATACTTTCCTGCACTTTCTGCCTCCCAGGAGATAATTGAAGATATCCATGTCATGACAGCATTTTGCAACGATCATGGGAGTAGTTTCCTTCGTGTTATGCCAGTTTCCTCTCACATAGCTGTGGGCGAAATGCCAGTATCCGATGTTTTCAATATGATGGATAGACTGGACATCCCCAATGGCTCCGCTGTCTATCTGTTCCTTCATTGCCATAAAGTAAGGCGTATGCCTCAGTACATGGCAGACCATCAGAGGCACTCCTTTTTTATCTGCTGCCTCTGTGATCAGCTTTGTCTTCTCCGCCGTCTCAGCCATAGGCTTTTCAAGGAGTATCCCCCACCCCTTTTCAATGGCCGCCATGGCCGGTTCAAAATGCTGCTGGTCCTGGGTAGATATGATGACCCCGTCCAAACAGGGATTTTTATCAATCATATCCTTCCAGTCCTCAAACTGCCATTCCTCCGGGATCCCATGTGCCCTGGCAAATACTGTCCGCCTGTCTTTAAGAGGCTCTGCGACACAGACAAATTTTATTTCTTCCGGATACTTAAATGCATACGGCGCATAGCAGTTTGCCCCGCGCTCTCCTGCACCGATCAGACCTAATCTCAATTGTTCCATATTTATCTCACCTTTCCGCATTTATTCCTATATTGTTCTGTCAGCCTTTTACCGCGCCCGCTGTCATTCCCGCAATAATATATTTCTGTCCGAAGGCATAGACGATGATGATAGGCGTGATGATCATTACCATGATGACACATACCAGGTTCCAGCTTCTCTGGAACTGGCCGAAGAAGCTGTACACCATGGTTGTCATGGGCATCTTCGTGGATGTGTTCATTACATAAAACGGCGTGATAAAATCATTCCACGCATTCATGAAATTTAAGATGACTACAGTGACTGTAACAGGCTTCAGCAGCGGAAATACTACCCGCCAGAAGAGGCTGTTGCAGCCGCAGCCGTCAATGATGGCCGCCTCATCTATCTCCCTTGGCACAGTCCCTATAAACCCATAGTAGAGGAATATAGTGAATGGGGTCACAAGCGCCGAGTACAGAAGGATCAGCCCTATTCTTGTATCCATCAGGCCGAATTTCTGCAGCACCAGAATGGCTGGCACCATATTCAGCGGAGCTACCAGACCCACCAGAAAAAACAGGTACAGGCCCCGGTGAAGCCTTGTCTTCCTCCTTGACAGTACGTAGGAGCAAAGGGCGCCTCCCACCGTGGCGATTATAACTGTGCTCACCGACACCACCAGGCTGTTCATAAAGGCTCCGAAAATATCCACCTGCTCCATGACCTGGCTGTAATTTGAAAATACCCACTCCGTTGGCAGGGACAGCCTCATAGAGACTGACTCCCCCTGGGTCTTAAAGGAATTCAGCAGGATAATGATCAGCGGAATGAATACAAGGACGGAAAAGAGCCATAATACAGCTGCCTTGACTGTCTTCATGATTTTATGCTTCTTAGTCATCTGTCACTCCTCCTCCTTTGTCATAGCCTTCAGCACTGAGAATGCCACTATGCAGGTAAATACAAACATGATGAGCCCCAGAGCTGTAGAGAAACCATACCTGCCGGAACCATATTCTTTATAGATAACAGTGTTTAATACTTCCGTCTTCCTGGCCGGACCTCCGTTTGTGAGCACAAATACAAGGTCAAATACCTTCAGCCCTGCTATCAGGTTCAGGATCAGATTGATAGTGATGGACGGCAGCATCTGAGGAAGAATGACATATCTCAGTTTCTGCCAGCCGCTGGCCCCGTCAATATCCGCGGCTTCCAGATAATCATCTGAGATAGCCTGAAGACCGGCTATATAGATGACCATATTCTGCCCCACAAGCCTCCAGATCTCCACAGCTATGACT
The DNA here is from genome assembly GCA_003148945.1 of Murimonas intestini. Lineage (GTDB taxonomy): Bacteria > Bacillota > Clostridia > Lachnospirales > Lachnospiraceae > Murimonas > Murimonas intestini. The sequence goes on from QGGY01000016.1 coordinate 124,267, forward strand.
GCCCCCAGCGCAGTCTTCGTATCCCCCAGCCAGTCGTGTGTAAAGCCTCCCAGCCCGATCAGGCTCAGAAAATCATTGATCACACCATATTCAGGATTGTAAATTGACTTGAATACAAGCCCGATAATGAGGGGCGAGAGCATTACAGGAAAGAAAAAGACAGTCCTCAGAAAATTTCTTGTTTTGAAACCTTTGTTAAGCGCAAGCGCCATCCCAAACCCGATCACATTCTTAAATACTGTGGTGAATACTGCAAATATCAGGGTATTTACAATCACCAGGATGTACCGCTTATTAGTAAATATATCAATGAAATGATCAATCCCAATAAAATGGATCTCATCGTTGACCGCATTCCAGTCCGTAAAGGATAAGGCCAGCCCCATAAAGCTGGGAATAATGAAGAATGCCAGATACAAAATAAGCGGTAGGAGGGTGAAGTAGGATGGATATATTTTTTTGTGGTTCATACTGCTCTCCTCTCTATATGCGCAGCGTCATTTACGGCGGAGCGCACTGCATTTTTTGTCGGAAAAGGGGTGTCCCGCCTGAGACACCCCTTCTCTAAAAGTCCTGCCCTCAGAATCCCTCAAGACCTGCATCTTTAGCGAGAGCTCTTCTTGAATTATCAAACTCTTCCAGTACTTCCTGCGGTGTCAGAGACCCTACAAACATTTCCTGGCAAAGCTCACTGATCTTTCCTCCGTCATAGAAGTAAACGCTGGCTTCTGCACCCGGAGCGTTCTTGTCGCCCGCTATTTCCATCAGGTCTGTGAAAGCCTTTGTCGGAGCTGCTGTGATGCCTTTTACTGCTGACATCATGTATAATGGTTTTTCTTCATAGAGCTTTTCAACATTAGCCTTCTCAGCAAGGAAATCGAAATACTGTTTTGCCTCTTCAATATGCTCACTGCCGGCATTGATGCATTTTGTAGTTCCGCCTGCTGTCAGGGTCACGTATTCATTATCCACAAGGGGACTTGGGAACATACTGTAGTCATCAGGATTCAGCTCCGGAATATTATTCTTCATCTCATTTGGATAAGAGCCATGGATGATGATCATGCCATATTTGCCGCTGTCCAGCGCTTCATAAGAGTTATCATAGATATTGGACATATGGTTCTCTCCAAAATACCCTGCTGCCTCCATCTCCTTAAGCTGCTCAAGCGCCTGCACATATTCCGGAACATCTGCAAATCCGATCTCATTGCTGTTCAGCTGGTTATACAGCTCAGGATTGTTTGCAAGTGCAAGAGCGCTGGCTCCCTCCATCCAGTAATGTGTATGCCACAGGTCCTTCACGAACTCATATACAGGTGTGATGCCCGCCTCCAAAAGTTTGTCACATGCCTCCTTGAATTCTGCATAGTTTGCAGGCACCTTGATTCCCAGTTCCTCAAATACCGCCGGTTTGTAGAGTACGCCGTTTGTGTCATCCACACCTGCTATATTCTGAGCATACAGCTTTCCGTTGTAGGAAGAGCTGTCGATGGCCCACTGCTCCTGATCTGCCACCCAGGCCTCATCAGAGAGGTCCACCATATTTTTTTCAGGGTTAAAATCCTTTAATTTTGTTCCTGAGTAGGACATGAAGATGTCGGGTCCTTCCCCTGTATTCAGCTTTGATTTGATGATCGTCTGGTACTGGTCATCCGGGCTTAGCTGGAAGTTGACGGCAATCCCTGTCTTTTCCTCAAATTCCTTCGCCAGCTCTCTGTCTACATCCAGTATCCAGTTCTGGGAAGCTGCAAAATTCAGCGTCACCTTTTCTCCCGAGGAAGCCTCCGCCTTCATTCCTCCAATGCCTGTCCCTGCCAGCGTCACTGCCGCCATCGCCATGCACATAGTCCCCGACAATACCTTCACTGTCATATTCCTCTTCATAATTGAAATCCTCCTTTTCTCTCACTCCGGCTTCTTTGTTTTGATGAACTCATTATATTCTCCCTGAGATGATTTTGAAATGCACAATTCTGAACTCTTGGGTGGAGAAAACTGAACACTTCGTTTAACTCTATTTTCTTTTCCTGCAGTTCTTGCTATAATGTAGACACTTAGTCAAATACCCATCCGGGAGGTCGTCATGAAAAAAGCTAACTTTTCTTCCATTAAAACAAAGATCTTCGTTTCCTACGGGTCCCTGATCCTCATCATATGCATCTTCACCAGCCTGCTCTATTATTACACTGCCTACAATGCTTTCCTAAAAAACTACACCAAGAGTTCCCGGCAGCTGTCAAAGATCGTCTCCCACCAGCTGGACCAGTATTTTGAACAGATCAATTCGATACAGAAGAAAATCCTGGAGAATGATGAGATCCGTGATTATATCTTTGTGGATGCAGCCAGCCAGGATTTTGAATCTGACAGAGAGTTTCAGAAGACCATCTATACCATCACAGGATATGATTTCGGCTTTTTTCACATGAATATCCTGAACCTGGAAGACCATTCACTGATCAACTTCGGCAGCCGCTACATATATACTCCCTCTGAAGACTATAAGGTCACCCCTGAGATACAGGAAAATATCATAGACCCTGCCGTCGCATTAAGAGGGAGGAAATTCATCGTTCCCCCCGGCCACGGCTCTCTGAACATTGTGGATGAGGACACTCCCACCCTGTCCTTTGTCCGCTCTTTTCCACGCTACAGCTACTCACTGTCAGAACCTAAGGGTGTCATCGAGATACAGGTCACCTCATCCAGCATTCAGGAGCTGCTGGAGGCGACCCTGCTCTCCTATGATAACCAGGCTGAATCTATATATATCTTTGATGAGGAAGGCCGCCTTGTCTATCCCCTGGATCTGCCTGATGAAGAGCTCAAATACTATATATCACTGGATACAGAAAACAAAAATGATTTTAAAAATCCTTTTACCCACAAATCAGAGATAGTAGCCGGCACCTCCTCTTCCAGGACGGGATTTACTGTACTGTTGTGCACGCCTGATTCTGCCCTGCAGAGCAACAAATCTTTTTTCAGGAATGTCAGCCTTATTATTGCCGCTGTTTCCCTGCTGCTTCTCATAGCCCTGACCTACAGGCTGGCCAGCAGCATTTCCAGCCCCATCATCAAGCTGAAGGAGAGTATAGCAAGCCTGAGCCTGGACTCTATCTCAGAGAAATCGGCCTACCATGCAGATACTTCATTAAATGAACTGGAAATGCTCAGCGATGCATATAATCATATGCAGCTGCGGCTGAAGGAGTCACTTGATGATATTGTCCGCAGCCGCACCCTGTCCATCCATTCCCAGATCATGGCTCTGCAGGCCCAGATGGACTCCCATTTCCTCTACAACACCCTCACTATTATTTCTATCATAGCGGAGGAAAATGACGACATACAGGCATCTGAGATGTGTGTCAAGCTGACCAGGATGCTGCGCTACATAACAGAGGACCTCTCTAAAAGCACGACCTTCTCAGGGGAGCTGGAGCACACCCGCAACTACACTGACTTGATGGCTATCAGATACGGAGGACAGATCTGCTTTGAATATGACACAGAACCCTCTCTTTCCTCAGTCTGCATCCCCCGGCTTGTCATACAGCCTCTTGTGGAAAACTGTGTAAAATATTCCAGAAGCCCTGACAGGCCTCTTCACATCCTTATCAGGACATGGCAGGATAAGGACAGCTGGTGCGCCGAGATCTCAGATAACGGCAGCGGATTCTCAAAGGAAGTGGTGGACGGGATATATGAAAAGATCAAAAAGCTTGACCAGGAGGAGGCTTATCCTCAGATACATATCAACGGTATGGGTCTGGCAAATATCTATCTTCGTCTGAAGCTTTTTTATGAAAATGATTTTAGATTTGACATAGAGAACCACGGAGGACCCGGGGATGGATCTTCCGTTATCATAGGAGGCAGAATGGACCATGAAAAATAATGAGATCACCGTATTTGTCACTGAAGATGAACCTATCATACTTGGAAATATAGTCAAGAAAGTGGAAAGAGCCGGAGATTCTATCCGCGTATGCGGCCAGGCCACCACAGGCGAAGACACACTTAGAAAATTTCAGGATATTCTCCCTGACATCCTCATCACAGATATTGAGATGCCGGGCATGAACGGACTGGACCTTATACGCAGTGTGCGTGAGTCCTATCCCCAGGTACATATTGTGATATTAAGCGGTTACAGCAACTTCGAATACGCCCGCACGGCAATCAAATACGGAGTTGATGACTACCTCTTAAAGCCGGCTTCCCAGGACGAGATATCACGGCTCCTGGATAAGATTTCCGCCCCCATCCTGGAATCCAGACGCCAGCAGGAAAGAAATATCCTCTCTATGGCTATCCAGGGAGATGCCCCCCTGGACAGCATGCCCAGCAGCTTTTCGGACGGCAGCTTCCTCCTGGCCCATATTACTCTGGGAGGGCCGCCAGTATTTTTAAATTCCGCCGCTCTTCCCTCTCGGCCTGCTTTCTTATCCTCAGCGCCCGGTCTGTGGGGACGCCTGGACCTGTCCGGTCTTTTCAGTCCTGAGGGGACCCCGGGGGCTGATTATTTCTGGCTCATTGATGAACATTATCCCCTTCAGAAATTCCTTATTCTGCATATTAAGGAACTACAGGCAGATATACGTTTCACTGCCAGAAGGCTTCACCAGCATATGGGAAAACAGCTGGAAAACATGCCTTATTTTGTACTCTGGATGGCTTCGCCGCTCAGCTGCCGCGAGCTCTGGCAGGCCGCCCGGCGTATGAGGGAAGCACTCCCCCGGTACACAGCACCGGCGCTGCAGGGCATGGCCCTTTTGGAGGAGGACCCTCAGCTTTTCAGCCCGCCTGCTAAGAAACTGCGCCAGGATATAGATACACTGGGAGGCATGGATTCCCCCTCTTCCTTCCTCTCTTACTCCAGAAATATCCTGGAGGGCTGCCTTAAGGAGCGCTGCTCCCAGTCAGTCACAGAGAGCTGCCTCTACGACATCTTCAGGCTGGCCGCCTCCCTGTTTCAGCTCCCTGAGGCTCAGGTACAGAAAGCCCGCTGCCAGTTCTGTGAAAGGATGGTCTTTTCAACAACGAATGCAGAACTGTGTGCAGCCTTTGAGGATATCCTGAAAGAACTCCTGAAAGCTTCTCCCCTGGAAGCCGGTTCTGAGCAGTTGTGCCTGAAAATACAGGAATATCTGGCAGACAATTATCAGAAGAAACTATCTGTCTCGGACCTGTCAGAAAAGTTCGGCTATACGCCGTCCTATATAAACCGCATGTTCAAAAAGGAGTTTGGCTGCCCGCCCCTGCAGTACCTCACCGGTCTGCGCATAGAGCAGGCAAAAAAACTCCTTGAAAAAGAAATCGATATCAAACTCATAGCTTCTGCCACAGGATATGAGGACGCCCGGTATTTCAGCCGGGTATTTAAAAACGAGACGGGCATGACCCCCAGCCAGTGGACTTCTAAAAGAAGTTCTTCAGTACCACTTCATCCACAGGATACGGACAATTGACAAGCTTGGCATGGTTCTGAAGCATTTCCCGGACTGCCCTTTCCTGTATGTGTGCCGGGATCTCTATCCTGCCCAGCAGTTCATCCATAAAATGCTTAAATTCATCCATATCCTGAAAGTCCATCTTATCCAGGACCTGCCCTCTGACAGCCTCATCTGCTGCCGCCATATATGGCGCCTGGAAAATCCCCACTGCCCTGCCGTGGGGAACCCCCTCTTCGTATGTCAGGTAGTAGCTGAGTCCGTGAGGAAGGGAGGTACCTGTGTGGGAGATCGCCATTCCCGCCAGAGTGGAGGCGTTCATCATATTCTGCAGGTCCTCCTCTTCTGCCTCTCTCTTTCCCAGGAGTACTTCTTTTCCCTTGCTCCACAGGCTCAGGCTCTTTTCACAGAGCATCCTTGTATAATCAGTAGCATTTGTATTAATATAACTCTCAATACAGTGCCCCATGGCATCGACTGAAGTGGAGACCAGAACGGAGGAAGGGGCACTGCGCAGGTATCCCGGATCCGACAGCGCCAGTGCCGGGAATATCTTGTGGGATATGCTCCCCTTTATCCTCAGCTCATGCCTGGTCAGTATAGCCCAGGGTGTTGCCTCAGAACCTGTACCGCAGGTAGTCGGGACAGCAGCCACAGGATATGCCTCATCACTTCCCTTTCTATAGAGGAACTCCCCATTTTCACCGGGGTGCTTCATCATCAGGGCAATTGCCTTTGCCGCATCCAGAGGCGACCCGCCGCCGATACCGATCACAAAATCAGCTCCGGCATCCAGCCCTGTTTGCCGCGCCTTCATCACTGTTTCCACTGAAGGATTCTCTTCGATTTCGTCAAATACAAGATATGGCACACCCATCTCCTCCAGGGCAGTCCTGACATCCTGCAGGGACCCGTTCTTTTTAGAGGAATGCCTCCCTGTTATAATAAATGCCTTTGACCCAAGCCCGCAAAGCTCCTCCTTATGGTTCATAACACAGTTTTTTTCGCAGAATACCTTTGTTGGCATATAAAAATACATCTCTCAGACTCCTCCTTTTTTATATCATATTATGAGTGCTGAAACAGACAGAGCGCCCAGGAAAAATACATTGTAGCCTGTAAATGCTGTCAGATACCTGCCCTTGCTGCTCCCCGCACTGCGTACATAATATATATAGGAGATCAGGCTTGCCAGAGAGGCAATCAGCGTCCCCAGATTTGCAGCGATAGTCTGCAGGACAATAGTCCTGACCTTCACAGTTACGGCCTTTCTTTCGTCAAATTCTTTCACGACTGGTATTATAGCAGAGACGACCCGGTTTTACCAGTCCCTCATCTTATTTATAGCCGCCACCCTGTTGCTGACACCCAGCTTGCTGTAAATATTAATGATATGTGTCTTCACCGTTGCCATGGATATACACAGGCTCTCTGCTATCTCCTTATTTGAACGCCCCTGCTCCATCTCTTTAATCACCTCCAGCTCCCTGGCCGTCAGTTCATACAGGTTATACCTCATCCTTCTGCTTCCGCCGCCCTGCCGGCCTGTCTTTTGAGCAGCCGCTTTTCTCACAAAATCCACTGCTTCAGGGCTCAGTCTCTTCTTTATTTCCTGGGGGAACGCTTCCAGTATAGCGGCAGCAGTCTCCTTCTCATACCAGAATGGAAGAGCCAGTCCATTTTCAGTCCCATAAGACACTGCCTCCACAAAAAGGTTGAGCAGTACTCTCCTGTCCCCTCCTCCCTCATACAGCATTCTGGCTTTCAGCATGGAGCCTTCCGCGATTTTCAGCTTATTTCCTGATTTTCTCGCCCTTGCGATCAGACTGTCCGCCATATCAAGAGCCTCACCCGTTTTACCCGTATCATAACATATACCTATCATCAGCAGCTCTGAATCCATATTTTTCTGAACTGCATCGGCATGTTCATATTCCTGCCGGAACCTCTCCGTCAGCTCACCGCTGTGTTCTATGTAAATAGGGTACCTCAGAAGCCTGGCCAGGAAATATATATTCCTGTACATCTCATCTTTCTCCAGAACCTTCAGGATCTCCCCGGCCTTCCCTGACTGTCCGTCTATATAATACCACTCCGCCAGAGTATACAGATATGCCGTGCTGACAGAATCAGCCCCCTTTTTCACCGAAGCCTTCGCCAGCTCAAGTTCCTCCCAGGCCTCATCCATATTCATCTGCTTAATGTGCAGTCCCGCAAGTCCGATGTGGTAGGATGCCTCAATGGTGGGGACACTTTCTATATAGCTTTTCATCCTGTAGTAAAGCCTCAGGGCCTGCCCCAGTTCCCCGTATGCTTCCAGCACCTGCGTCTTCTCTATCAGCACAAAGCACTCAATATAAATATTTCCTGCTGTCTTATAGATACTTTCCGCCCTGTCCAGATATCTCACTGCCTCCTTCCCATTCTCCTGCAGAAAGAAAAAATAAGCCTCCTTAATAAGCAGATATGCCTTTGTCACCTCATTCATTCCCATCTCTTCTATCTGTTCAAGAGAGAGCACCGTGATATTTTTAAAATCCCAATTCACATTAAAGAAAATATTAACATTCCCAAATGCCTGAAAAACAGGATCATCCATCTTATTCTCTTTAATATACCTGTAGATCTCATCACATTTTTCAAAATCCAGCGATGCATAGTGGCAGAAAAAATACTGATAGGCAAAATTTACATTCTTAACTGCTTCAGATATGGGGACATGGCTCATGTAGCTGAATGTGACCACGTTCTGGGGCATAGACAGAAGTTTCTCCATGAGAGTCTCGTAGTCTTCCGCCTCCTGCAGCAGCCTGACCCCCTCCTCCTGATCTCCAATCCGGAAATAAATTGGGGCGGCCCGGCGGCAAAGCTCTCGCTTTTCCTCCCTGTCCTTCTCCAGCATATGCAGCAGAAAACCTCTCAGGATCCCATGATAGCTGTATTCTCTGCCGTCCTCTCCTATGTTCACCACAAACAGATTTTTATCAAGTATCATTCCCATGACCCTGTCAAAGGCTATATGCGGCAGCAGCTCTTCGCAGATACTTCTGCTGAAATACTCCAGGACGGAAGTCTTGACAAGGAATTCCTGTTCCTCCCCTGACAGGGTAAAAAAGATTTCCTGGCCGATATATTCATAGATCACACGCTCACTTGTATTGGCATATACCTTATTCTTCTGCAGCCTGGATGCCACCGCAAGCAGCTGCGCCCCTCCGATCCATCCATTTGAAGTAAGCGCTATCTTTTCCACAGACGGGTCTGTTTCCTGAAAGCCAAGTGTATGTATGAGAAATCCCCTGCACTCTTCCTCCGTCAGGCGAAGGTCCTCTTCGGTCAAAAGCAGAAGCTGGCCCTGGACAGAGAGCGCGCCCATGTAAATACCTGGTGTCTCCCTGGAGAGTAAGATAAGATGCATATTTCCTGGCATGCTTCTTATAAAATAATCGATAGTTTCAATCAGAAATTCATTTCTGATATGCTGGAAATCATCCAGCACCAGATAAATCTCCCTGTCCTCCCTTATCTTATTAACAAACACGGCAAGCATCTGCCACAGTATATCCTTCTGGACGTTCTCCTCGAAACTGGCTGACAGGGCGCCTTCCTCTCCCTGCAGGCAGTCCCTCAGCACAAAAAGGATATACCGCCAGAACAGAAACACCTGGTCCATACGTTCATCCAGGGCTATCCATTTAGTATCCTCAGCACCTTTTTCTTTAAAAAACAAGGAGAGGAGGGTAGTCTTCCCACTCCCCGCCCCTGCCTTTATGACTGTGACCCTGTATTCTCCCACAGCTTCCAGCTGCCTGGTCAGCTTTCTTCTGGGAATATAGTTTTTCCTTGGCGCCGGGATCCTGCATTTCACAGGCATTACCGGAAAATCACTCTGCTTTACATAATCTCTTTCCATGCCGTACATAGTCCTTTCTCGTCTTCAGCATGCCTATACTGATAAAAACTGCTGAGATGATTATAACATAAATCAGAGATGTTACAGCATCCTGATTCAATTTTCCTCTTTCCCATAAGTCAGCAAACCTCATGAGATTCTTCTGAGGCATCAGGTAAAGCGCCCTGTCTGCCCATGAGCTTCCCCCTCCCAGATCATAAAATGTCCCTGAGAGTACGCTTGTGAGCACAGCCACACAGCTCCCTGCCATATTGCCCGTATCGGCTGTCATAAAAAAGGAATGTATGAAAAGAGCCATGCAGGTAGAAAGCATAGAGCACAGAGCCAGAAGAAAAGCAAACTGTGCCAGGGTAAATCCCGTATCCTCACCTGCCAGCTTAGCGATACAAACCATTATGAAGGAGGGCACAAATACAAGAGCCCAGATAAATACTGCCTGCCCGGCCAGATATCTGCCAAAGGACATGGGAGATACTGCTATCCTCTCTATAAGATGCTTTTCCTTATCTTCGGCAAACATCCTCCCATACAGTATCCCCTGCATCAGCAGGAACATCATCATATATCCTATGATATTCGTCCCCACCTGCCTGGTTTCCTGGCCTGCAGTAATACCTTTATCGTTTAGGACGCCTGCTCTGCCTGCATTTCCGGCCTGCAGTGCACCCTGGCCTGCCTGCACGGCTGCCTGTATTCTCTCCCTGTATGCGTCTCCCTTAGCAGTCTCAATGTCAAAACTCCCGTCATCTGCAAGCTTTACAACAGCATCATACCTGTTCATAAGAAGCTCTGACCTGGCGGGCGCCTTTTCCGGATAGGTGACGCTGCATTCCTCCTCCAGATATTCTGCCCTGCCTCCCAGCACTGCAACATCCGGCGTTGTCTGAAGCCTGTTCGTCAGCAGGATAGCTGCTGCCGCTGCAAGAGATGTGAGCAGCACTGCTGTTACAAGATATTGCTTCTGCTGCATGATACGCGCCCAGTTATTTTTTAAAACAGTCAGCATATGCAGTCCTCCTTCCTGAATGTAAAGCAGCAGACAGCTGTCATAATAATGATACACCCTGCCAAAAATCCGGCTGCTGGCAGCAGCAGATGAGAATCTCTGTCATATATGATCTGAAAAGCTGCATTCACGATCCATTTGACAGGAGATATCATACTTATTTTCCTGACAGTCCCGCCAAACCCATCAAGGGAAAACAGCACGCCTCCCAGCACAGCCAGAAGATTGATAATAATACTCTGAAGCTGATTTGTCATGGACTCCTGTTTGATCACGCAGCACATAGTGATCCCCAGCGTAACCGAAAACAGCTCTGTCAGGCCCAGCAGCACCAACAGCTGCCCCACTCCCTTTACCTCAATGCCAAATACCAGGCTCAGTATGGCAAAATCAACAATATGAGCCAAAAAAGAAAATACAAAAGATGCACCAATCTTTGCCAGAAACAGGCTCTTCACGTTTCCAGGCGCATATATAATCCTCATGTTCGGTTTCTTTATCCGCTCTTCCATAAATGCGTTTGCCGCTGTCATCCCGCTGCTCAGAGCGGAGTAGATAATCAGGGTGACTCCGTAATAATCATATGAGCTGAACCCATTCCCATACGCTCCCTTTGTCAGATACCCTATTATCATAACAAGAAGCAGGGGAAATGCAGTAGCGTAGAACACCCACATTGGATTTGTAATCAGGTTCTTAAAATCTGCTTTGGCAATCAGCCATAAATTTCTCATCATATCCCCTCCCTATGAATCCCTAAGGCTTTTCCCTGTCAGCTTTAGAAATACATTTTCAAGTGTAGCAGTCCTGCAGAACAGATTCTTTATCCGTCCTCCGTCCCTCTGGGCCATCTCTATTATACCCTCCAGGTTTTCTACATTTTTAAGGGATGATATTATGATCTGTCCGTCCTTTTTATCAACCCCGCGGACACCTTCTATCCTGAAAAATCCATCAGTATCTGTATTGTGTCCCTCTTCCATTTCCAGGACAAACTGTCTCTCGTCAAAAATCCCCTCTTTTAAGCTGGCGCAGGTCCCCTCCGCAATAATATTGCCGCTGTCCATGATCAGGATCCTGTCAGATATCTCCTCCACCTCTTCCATGTAATGAGTAGTGTACAAGATTGTGATCCCTTTTGACTGCATATTCCTGACAGAGCTTAAAATGTGGTTCCTGGACTGGGGATCGATCCCGACCGTGGGCTCATCCATAATTAGCAGCTTTGGCCCATGCGCGATGGCACAAGCAATATTAAGCCTTCTCTTCATACCTCCTGAGAAGGTGCATGCCTTATCTTTTTTTCTGTCAGAAAGGCCGGCAAACTCAAGAGCCTCCTCTGTCTTCTCTTTCAGTTCACTGCCTTTCAGGCCATATAGGGAGGCAAAAAAAGAAACATTTTTCTCTGCGCTCAGATCCTCATAGATAGCCAGCTCCTGGGGGACCACTCCGAGATTTTTCTTGTAGGCATTCAGACATGTCCAGATATCCCTGCCATTCCACAGTACCCTGCCCCCGTCACTGTCCAGCAGCCCGCACAGGATATTGATCGTTGTACTCTTCCCCGCCCCGTTGGGCCCCAGGAGGCAGAGTATCTCTCCCCTGTTCACCTGGAACGACAGATCATTTACTACATGCTTATCACCATATGACTTATTAAGCATTTCAACCCTCAGCAGACCTTCGCTGCATTTTATCCCTTCATCTTCTTTGATCTTCATATCCATTTTAACCTGGCAGCTGTATGCCGAAAGACTCCTTATTTGGGAAACTCCGCATTTATCCGCTGCCCTCTCCTTTTCCTTTGATAACTATATCCTACTACCCGGATTAAAAAAAGAAATCAACCGAACGGTTGATTTCTCATACTGCAGGCGGCTATATTTCTCATCCCCTTATCTTAATTCTTTCAATCCACATTTGTTCAGAAGTTTCTCCTTCAACAAATATGTATCAGGAAATTGGCATAATTTATTGTTTTCCATCTCCGCTTGTATCATGACTTTATATCAATGATAATTTATAATTTTTATATTACGCCTCATTATATTTATCAATAATTATATTTTTACAAAATTATCAATATATTTAATCTGATATATTGTTGATTCACACAACGTATAGTATAATGAACGTAAAGATAAAATTTTTTACAAAACCAGTGAGGAATCCGCAGCTGGATAAAAGTCAGCAAAACTGCTGTGTCTTTTTTAACAGTATGTGGATTCAAAATGTGAATTGAAAGAAATAAGGAACCTTTTAATACGCAAAAGTATATTTTAACTACAAGGGATTGTAGGGAAAGGAGCAGGTATGAATACACCAACAATTTTTCTTATTTGTATAGTAGCTATTCCTGTATTGGTATTGATTGTTTTGGCAATTTACAACAAGATCAATTATAAAAGGCAGGTTTCAGGAAAAAAAGCCCTGAAAAAAATAAGTGACCAAAAAATTGCCAGTATTAATAAAAAAGAGGAACCAACAAATCCTGATATCGAGCTGCTTCAAAACGAAGCCAGGTTGAAAAGTGGGCAGAATCTCTTTTCTTGAGTACTGATAAAATGTAAATTGCTGTTTAGCTGATTAAAGGCGGGGAGGATGCTTTGCATTGTAGGCAGTGAATCAGTGGGAGGGGCAGGCGGGTGGGAGAGTTCGTGGTTCAGTCCAACCGCTACGTCGTGAAACTCTAAGGCCCCGGAGACTGCTTGAAACGCAAAAGGCGGCCGGAAACTCGGTGCGTTTGCTGATGCAACCGCCCCTCAGACAGCTCCGGCCTTGAGCGCAAGCGCTCACTTTTGCTGACCGCATTCTTCGGGGCCTAAGAGTTTCATCTCCTCGCTCAAGTCCTTCACCACGAACTCTCCCACCCGCCTGCCCCTCCCACTGATGCCAAGGTTATCGATGCAAAGCTGGCTCCCGTAATGAGGCTGGGGTATGGGTGAGGCCACTACTTTATTGGATTCCCGAAATATATTGGAATCGATTATTTGGTATGTTCAAAATATATAGACTATTCTATTTCTCCTTCAACATAGAGTGGGTATTAAATTGATAGCTTGTAAGTGTCAAACAGGCTCTTACGTAAACTAGCGCACTGTATTTAGAAAATATTAAATTTCGAAAACAGAAACTCCATGTATAAGATCTTAACCAAACTCTTATGTATACATAGTAGTTTTCCGCCCCAACCCAAGCCTGTTTATAACAGCCAGCTTTGTGCCGACAAACTTGGCGCCGTCAGGAAGGGGAGCGGTGGGG
>QGGY01000017.1 GCA_003148945.1 Murimonas intestini
CATCCAGTTTAAATTGTTTGTCATAGTGTTTTGTCATAATGAGATTCTCCTTCAGTGAGGTACCTATATTGTACCATGATTTTTCTAATGAGAAACTCTCATTTTGACTTGTACTATTTATATTCTAACACCAGTCTGAGGGGCGGTTGCATCGGCAAACGCACCGAGTTTCCGGCCGCCTTTCACGGTTCGAGCAGACTTTGGAGCCTTAGAGTTTCACGACGCAGCGGTTCGGACTGAACCACGAAACCACCTGGCTGCCTCCCTGTCCCTTCCGCTGATTCACTACCTGCCGTGCAAAGCGTCCTTCCGCCCTAATTCCCTAAACAGCCATACAATGTCCATCACACACGGACTTTGTCCGCTTTTCTGAATCCTGAAAAATTCGGTTGCCTAATGGAAGAATATAGCTTATAATGATGGAAGAAATTGATGCTAAGGGAAATGGAAGGAGTAAATACCATGGATAAGAAAGAATTCGCATTACAGGAACATGAAAAATGGCAGGGTAAGATTGAAGTGATCAGCAGGTGCAAGGTGGAGACGCCGGAACAGCTTTCTGTTGCATATACGCCTGGTGTAGCTGAACCGTGCCTGAAAATATCAGAAGATGTGGATTTATCCTATAAGTATACACGCCGTCACAATATGGTCGCTGTTGTGACTGACGGTACGGCAGTGCTCGGCCTGGGTGATATCGGACCGGAGGCAGGCATGCCTGTTATGGAAGGCAAGTGTGTGCTCTTCAAGGAGTTTGGCGGAGTAGATGCGTTCCCTCTGTGTGTGCGTAGCAAAGACGTTGATGATATCGTCAAAACAGTAAGTCTTCTGGCAGGAAGCTTCGGCGGAGTTAACCTGGAAGATATTTCTGCACCAAGGTGTTTTGAAATTGAAAGAAAGCTGAAAGAGTGCTGTGATATTCCAATTTTCCATGATGACCAGCACGGAACAGCAGTTGTCACTGTAGCTGCTATGATAAATGCATTAAAGCTTACAGGGCGTAAGCTGGAGGATATCAGAGTCGTGACATCAGGCGCCGGAGCGGCAGGTATCGCGATCATTAAGCTTCTTGTAAGCATGGGTCTTAAAAATGTCATCATGTGCGACCGCACAGGCGCTATCTATGAAGGCAGAGAAGGTCTGAATGCAGAAAAAGAAGAGATGGCAAAGATAACAAATCTTGAGAAAAAAGCAGGCAGTCTGGCAGATATGCTTGTTGGGGCTGACGTATTTATCGGTGTATCAGCGCCGGGCACAGTGACTGAGGAAATGGTAAAGACAATGGCAAAGGATCCTATCCTCTTCCCGATGGCTAATCCTGTTCCGGAAATCATGCCGGATCTGGCAAAGGCAGCAGGCGCAGCCGTAGTCGGCACAGGACGCAGTGATTTCCCGAACCAGATCAACAATGTACTGGCATTCCCGGGAATATTCCGCGGTGCTCTGGATGTACGTGCAAAGGATATCAATGATGAGATGAAGCTGGCAGCAGCATACGCGATCGCAGGCCTTGTATCAGACGAGGATTTGAATCCGGAGTACATTATTCCTAATCCATTTGATAAGAGAGTAGGAAAAGCAGTAGCGGAAGCAGTGGCAGAAGCTGCCAGGAATACAGGTGTGAACAGAATATAGTATAGAATGTAACTGAAATACTGTGAAGGTACTGAACAGTTACCAAAAGTCCATAAAGGGGATGCCGCTGATGAAGCCGGCATCCCTTTTATATGTCTATTTGTACAACCCTCAGCATACACTTTACAAAGCTGGTAAGCCTTATGGAGGCCGGCAATAATTGCTAAGGAGTGAAGCGTGTGTTCGAAAAACTGACAATACAGGAGACGGTAAAGGAACTGCAGGGTGATGAAAAGAATGGACTTACAGACGAGGAGGCGCGAATAAGACTGGACAGCCATGGCAGGAATGTCCTCAGAGAGGCGAAGAAAACAACTGTGGTGGGGGCATTTTTCGAACAGTTAAATGATCCCCTCATCTATGTGCTTCTGGCAGCGACAGTGATCTCTATACTGCTGGGAGAGATAAGCGATGCAGCCATTATTGTGACTGTGATCGTCTTAAATGCTGTAGTAGGTGTCATTCAGGAGGGAAAAGCGCAGAAGGCTCTTGATGCGCTGAAAAAACTGACAAGCCCCAGGGCTGTAGTTAAGCGCGGCGGAAAGCAGATGGAGATAGCTGCCTCAGAGCTTGTTCCGGGGGATCTTGTTTTTTTGGATGCCGGGCGGCAGGTGCCTGCAGATCTGAGGCTTCTTGACACTGTGAACCTGAAGATTGAAGAATCAGCCCTGACAGGGGAAACAGTTCCTGTTGAAAAGGATGCACACTTTACTGCAAGAGGAGAGCTTTCCATGGGGGACAGGGTGAATATGGCCTATATGTCCACTGTGGTGACATACGGAAGAGGGGAAGGAATTGTCACTAATACGGGAATGGATACAGAGATCGGCAAAATTGCAGCGATCATCAATGAAGCTCCAAAGGAGATGACGCCGCTGCAGAGGCGCCTTGGGGATCTGGGAAAGCTGCTGAGTATCGTGGCTGTTGTGCTCTGTGTGGCCCTTTTTGGAATCGCCCTGCTTCAGAAGAGGGATGTGGCAGATATGTTCCTTACAGCTATCTCCCTGGCAGTAGCCGCAGTGCCTGAGGGACTGCCTGCTGTGGTTACGATTGTGCTGGCTCTCAGCGTGTCAAAGATGGTAAAGGTCAACACTATCGTGCGGAGACTGCCGTCAGTAGAGACACTTGGCGCTGTGAGTATTGTCTGTTCGGACAAGACAGGGACATTGACCCAGAATAAGATGACAGTGGCAAAATGCTTTGTTAACCTTCAGATGATGGACTCAGACCAGCTTAACCCGGACAGGCAGAAAGAATTTCTGGAAGGTATGACACTGTGCAATGACGGGGTATGTTCCGATGAGGAATGCATCGGGGAGCCCACAGAGCTGGCGCTTCTGGAGCTGTCAGGAAAATATCATATCAGGCGGGAGCAGCTGGAAAAAGCAAAGCCCAGAACGGATGAAAAGCCCTTTGATTCGAAAAGAAAGATGATGACTACCCAGCACCGGCAGGCGGGGGGATATATCAATTATACGAAGGGAGCGCCTGACGAGGTACTAAAGCGCTGCACAAAGATGCTGCTGGATGGCAGGGAAGTCAGGATGACAGATGTATACAGACGGCAGATAGAGAAAGCCTCAGAGAGAATGTCAGCCCAGGCGCTCCGTGTGCTGGCTGTCTCGATGAAGAAAGATAAAAAGGATCTTCAGGAAAAGGACCTGACCTTTATCGGGCTGACAGGAATGATCGACCCGCCCAGGCCGGAAGCAGCGGGCGCGGTAGAGAAATTCAGAAGCGCCGGCGTGACTACTGTCATGATAACAGGCGACCATGTGGATACGGCCTTTGCCATTGCCCGTGATCTGGGCATTGCCAGGGAACAAAGCGAATGTCTGACGGGACCCCAGCTTTCTTCCATGACAGACGCAGAGCTGGCCGATGCCCTGGATAATGTGAGGGTGTTTGCCAGGGTATCCCCTGAGCATAAGGTCCGCATTGTCAAAGCACTGAAGGCAAAGGATAAAATAGTGGCTATGACAGGCGACGGAGTCAATGACGCCCCGTCTTTGAAAACTGCTGATATTGGAATTGCCATGGGTGTGTCAGGTACTGATGTGGCAAAAAATGCATCTGACATTATTCTGACAGATGATAACTTTGCTACTATAGAGAGAGCCATAGAAGAGGGGCGGGGGATATATGAGAATATAAAAAAATCCGTACTGTTTCTCCTGTCCTCCAACTTCGGAGAAATCATTACTATGTTTCTGGCGATCATTGCAGGACTGGCCTCTCCGCTCAAGGCCAGCCATATCCTGTGGGTAAATCTGATAACAGATTCACTGCCTGCTCTGGCTTTGGGGGTGGATGAGAATGACAGAGAAGAACTTATGGAGAATCCGCCCAGAGACAGCAAAGAGAGCCTGTTTGCCGGAGGAGGGCTGGCGTGCACTCTGTTCTACGGATGCCTGATCGGTGCTGTGAGCCTGACGGCGTTTCTTATCCTGCCTCTCTCTGTACTGAGGGAAGGAAATATGGCATTTACAATTGCAAATATTGCAGAAGTGCTGAAGACTGAGGCGATCCTCAACCGGTCCCAGACATATGCGTTTACAGTACTGTGCCTGTCAGAGCTCTTCCATGCCGTGGGGATGAGGGATGTGGCAAAATCCGTCTTCAGAATGAACCATCTCTCCAACAAGCTGATGATAGGGGCATTTGTCATGGGATTTGTGCTTCAGGCAGCAGTTACGGAGATTCCGGCTCTTATAGGTGTATTCGGTACGGTAGCCCTATCCTTTGAAGAATGGGGAAATCTTATTTTCTTGGCAGCGTTTCCGCTTTTGGCACACGAGATATTTGTACTTGTCTCTCTGCTGAAAAGGAAGGGATCGCCCAAGGCCGGGTATAAGGCAGCAGCAAATACAGTAATTACCTACTGGCAACGTATGTAAGAATCTGCTATACTGTACTAAAAGAATATAGCCAGGGTTACAGGGGGAGAGACAATGAAAGTACAGCCGGAGGAGCAGATGATGAATCATACATTCTATTCCCTGCTAGATAATATGCATGCCATCATATATGTGACAGATATAGAGACGAATGAAATCTTATTTATGAGCAGGACCATGCAGGAAGAATTCGGTATTGCTGATCCACAGGGAAAGGTCTGCTGGGAAGTGATGGTCAGGGATATGGGCGGCCCCTGCCCGTTCTGTCCGGTGAAGAGGCTGAAAGAGCAGCTTGAGAGCGGAGAGAATGTATCGCAGATCGTCTGGGAAGAGAAGAACAGCCTGACAGGGCGGGTTTATGCTAATTATGACAGTATTATAACCTGGGTGGACGGGAGAAAGGTACATCTCCAGCATTCAGTAGATGTGACAGACTATAAAAAGCTCAGGGTCCAGGCAAATGTTGACGAATTGACAGGAATGTATAACAGAAGAGCGGGGAAAGAGCAGCTTGCCAGAAAGCTGCGGTATATGGAAGAACAGGACCTGTCAGGGACTATCTGTATGTATGACTTAAATGAACTAAAAAAAATCAATGACTCATATGGGCATGTCCACGGCGACCGCGCCCTCGCGCTTATCGGGCGGGTTACGCTGGCCAATATCAGAGAAGAGGATCTGGCGTTCAGGCTGAGCGGGGATGAATTTGTAATTGTATTTGAGGGGCTGCACCTGCAGGAGGCAAGGGAAAAGGTAGAGGGGCTTCTTAAAGAAATATCGGAGGTTACGGTTCTGGAAAATATCCAGTATAAGCTGTCATTCTGTTATGGCCTTGTAGAATTTTCTGGCAGGGATGGCCACTCTTTGTCAGAGCTGATCTCCATGGCGGATGAGCAGATGTACTGCCAGAAGAGAGAATACCATATAAGGAAGGCTCAGGAGAGGCTGAAGATCAGCCCTGCGCAGCTGGAAAAGGAAATAGAGGAATTTGATTACGATAAGGAACATTTATATGATGCCCTGATCCAGGCCACTGATAATTACGTGTATGCTGGGAATATGAAGACAGGAACGTTCAGATATCCGCCTGCCATGGTTGCGGAATTTGATCTGCCGGGAGAAATTATTCCAAACGCGGCTGCAGTATGGGGACGCCTTATCCATCCGGAGGACAAGAAGGTATTTCTGGAAGCCAATCAGGTAGTGGCGGACGGCAGGGCTGAAGGCCATGATGTGCGCTACAGAGCTGTAAACAGGAAGGGTGAGTGGGTGCCCCTCAGGTGCACAGGACATCTCGTGCGTGATGAGTATGGCAGGCCGGATCTTTTTGCAGGTGTTATTTCTCATGTCCGGTAATGGACTGATGATGTACAGAATATGAAAATAAATGGTGGCAGGTGCCGTATCCCGGTTTGGGGTGCGGCATTTTTATTTCATAATAGACTTCTTTTCCTATGAAATAAAAATGACAAAATTTACAAGAAAGGGTTGAAAAAAAGCAGATCATCTGTTAATATAATAACAATAACTGTTATTGATAAATAAACATCATTTACATACCTAAGGAGGATAATTTCATGAATCAGTGTTTTAGCTGCAATACCTGTAAAAGTGCCGATAAATGCCTGGAGGGTTATATCGCCGGCCTGCCTATGGAGACTTCCCACCACAGGGTGGAGGGACAGAGCACAAAGTGCGGATTTGGATTAAAAGGAGTCTGCTGCCGCCTGTGCTCTAACGGACCGTGCAGGATCACCCCGAAGAGCCCAAGAGGGATCTGCGGCGCAAATGCAGATACGATCGTGGCCAGGAATTTTTTGAGGGCCGTGGCAGCGGGAAGCGGCTGTTATATCCATGTGGTTGAAAACACAGCCCTGAACCTGAAAAATGCTGCTGTGGCAAAAGCGCCTATAAAAGGAAAAGGAGCGTTAAAGCGCCTTGCGGAGGAATTCGGGATCACAGGGAGCGACGAGCATGACCTGGCTTACAAGGTGGCAGATCTCGTTTTGAAAGATCTCTATAAACCGGAGTATGAGAAGATGGAGCTTGTTGAGAAGATGGCCTATAAGCCCAGATATGAGAAATGGAAAGAGCTGGGAATACTGCCGGGCGGAGCTAAATCAGAAGTTTTTGCAGGTGTGGTAAAATGTTCTACCAATCTGAATTCTGATCCTGTTGATATGCTGTTAAACTGCTTGAAACTGGGTATTTCCACCGGCCTGTACGGACTTACACTGACGAATCTTTTAAATGATGTGATGCTGGGAGAGCCGGAGATCAGAATGGCTCCTGTGGGACTTGGCGTGATCAACCCGGATTATATCAATATCATGATCACAGGGCATCAGCATTCCCTGTTTGTACACCTTCAGGAACGTCTGACCGATCCTGAAGTGACCGAGAAAGCAAAAGCTGCCGGTGCAAAAGGCTTTAAGCTTGTGGGATGTACATGTGTGGGACAGGATCTGCAGCTGAGAGGCGCCCACTATACAGAGATATTTGACGGACATGCAGGAAATAATTATACCAGTGAGGCTGTGCTGGCCACAGGAGCCATTGATGCAGTGCTCTCTGAGTTCAACTGTACTCTGCCTGGTATCGAACCTATATGTGATGAGCTGATGATCAAACAGATCTGTCTTGATGATGTGGCAAAGAAAGCTAATGCTGAACTGATGGAATATTCCTATGAGACAAGAGAAGAAAACAGTGACAAGATCATAGATGCGGTGATCGAGAGCTATAAGGCCAGGAGAGGGAATGTACCTGTGAACCTGCTGCCTGAACATGGAAATAAGAATACACTGACAGGTGTCAGCGAGATATCCCTGAAGGAATTCCTGGGAGGAAACTGGCAGCCTCTGCTGGATCTTATAGTAGCAGGCAAGATCAAAGGTGTGGCAGGCGTTGTAGGATGCTCAAACCTCACTGCTCTGGGACATGATGTATGTACAGTCGAGCTTACAAAAGAGCTGATCAAGAGAGATATCATTGTGCTTTCAGCAGGATGCTCTTCAGGCGGTATTGAAAATGTCGGACTGATGAGGCCGGAAGCGGCTGAGCTGGCCGGAGACGGACTGAAGGAGGTCTGCAAATCACTGGGAATCGCTCCTGTACTTAATTTCGGACCATGCCTCGCGATCGGACGTCTGGAAATAGTGGCAACAGAGCTGGCCCAGGCGCTTAATATTGATATGCCGCAGCTGCCTCTTGTACTTTCAGCTCCCCAATGGCTGGAAGAGCAGGCCCTGGCTGACGGATGCTTTGGCCTGGCGCTGGGACTGCCTCTCCATCTTGGACAGCAGCCTTTCATTGCGGGCAGTGATCTGGCGGTGAAAGTGCTCACAGAAGACATGAAGCAGATTACAGGCGGACAGGTGATCGTAGAACTGGATCCTGTCAAAGCGGCCGATAAGATTGAAGCAGTCATAGACGACAAGAGAAAAGGGCTGAACATCTGAAGCAGAAAAGGAGGCATACCTGATGAAGAGAATAATGATTGATGCGTCCAAATGCGACGGCTGCAAGAACTGCGCCCTTGCCTGTATGGACAGCCACCGCAGGGATGGTAAGGAAGGCGTGGAGACTCTCGACTTTAACAGTCCCATGACAGTTGCCAGAAATGAGATAGTATGCGGCGTAAATGGGGGCTACCTCCCCATGTTCTGCCGCCACTGTACGGAACCCGCATGTGCCAACAGCTGTATGAGCGGCGCGCTTCAGAAAGATGAAGAGACAGGACATGTAAAATATGATGAGGCAAAATGCGGTTCCTGTTTTATGTGTGTCATGAACTGCCCGTATGGAATCCCAAAGATCAGCGAAGACAGGACGAAGATCATCAAATGTGATTTCTGTAATGACAGGCCTGAAGGCCCGGCCTGCGTCCTTGCCTGTCCAAAGCAGGCAATCTATGTGGAGGAGGTATAGTGATGGAATATTATGTGATTATCGGATGCGGCGCCGCAGGTATGGCAGCCGCCGAAAGACTCCGCAGACTGAAGCCTGACGCTTCTATAGTGATGGTATCAAAGGATGAGCACTCCCATTCCCGCTGTATGCTTCACAAATATCTGGGAGGAGAACGGGATGTGGAAGGACTTGCTTTCACTGATGAGGATTTTTTCGAAAAAAATCATATATACTGGAGCAGGGGACAGGCTGTAAAGCGCGTGGATACTGCCGCAAAAAAGGTTATTCTGGAAGACGGTGAGCTGGTATATGATAAACTGCTGATCGCGTCAGGGGCAGTATACTCTGTTCCGCCTATCCCTAATTTCAGGACAGCTGATAACGTGTACGGCTTCAGGGATCTGAGCGATGCTGTGAAAATCAGGAAGGCAGTGGAGGAAAAGAATGCAAAGCATGTGTTTATCGTAGGATCAGGCCTTGTAGGACTGGACGTGGCATATGCTCTGCTGGAGCAGGGCGTAAAGGTCACGATTGCAGAGATGGCGGACAGGATCCTGCCTCTTCAGACTGATGCCACATCCGCGGGGGCTTATCAGGAGCTCTTTGAAAAAGCCGGAGCCAGCTTCAGGCTGGGTATCGGAGCAAGTGATTCAAAGGTAAATGATAAGAATGAGATCACTCATGTCATTTTGGCCAATGGAGAAGAAATACCATGTGATTTTGTTGTGGCAGCTGCCGGCGTGAGGCCGTGCATTGATTTTCTGAAGGACAGCGGACTTGAGATGGAGAGATCCCTTAAGGTAAATGAATATCTCAGGACTTCAGACCCGGATGTCTATGCGGCAGGTGATGTGACCGGCCTGTCAGGCATATGGCCAAATGCCATGGACCAGGGCAGAAAGGCTGCCATGAATATGGCAGGCATGCCTGTGGCGTATACCGACAGCTTCTGTATAAAAAATACAATCAATTTCTTCGGGCTGGCTATGCTCTCGGCAGGTGATATCGAACCAAAGGATGACAGCTGCCAGGTATACACAAAAGAGAGCAGGAGTGAGTATAAAAAGGCAATCGTGAAGGACGGCATTGTGACAGGGATCCAGCTTCAGGGGGACATTTCAGGAAGCGGATTTTGGCAGCATCTGATCAAGAATAAGATAGATATCTCCGGACTTCTGAAGGAAAAAAATATTTTTCATATCAGCTATGCGGATTTCTATGGACTGGATAGCACAGGGGAGTACATTTACAGCGGACAGTGTTAATTTACCGGAACAGCACAAGGCTGGAATGCAGCAATTAATCAGACAGGCGGTATGGCATTTGCGGATGCCATACCGCCTTTATGTGCTGCTAAACAGTAAATCCTGGCGGATATTGCGAAAAAAATTACTTGCATATTGCGGTCACTATATTATAATAGGAAAAGGGCAGGAAAACCTGCACAGGTGCCAAAAGGCATAAAACGAAAGAAATGGTGATGACATTGAATTACGAAGAAGCAGTGGAATATATTTTAAGTGTTCCAAAGTTTACTAAAAAAAATAAATTAGAGAATACTGTTGAATTGATGGAGCGTCTTGGACGGCCGGACAGGAATCTGAAGATCATCCATGTGGCAGGGACGAATGGCAAGGGCAGCGTGTGTGCTTTTCTGTCTTCTATACTTGTGAGATCGGGCAGAAGGACAGGCCTGTTTACATCGCCCCACCTTGTGAAGATAAATGAGCGTTTCCAGATAGATAATGAGCCGATCAGCGATGAAGAATTCCTCAGTGCATATATGAAGGTGCAGGCGGCTGTAAAAGGCATGCTGGAGGAAGGTTTCCCGCATCCCACTTATTTTGAACTGCTGTTTGCGTTATCTATGACAGCATTTGAGAAGGCAGGTGTGGAATATGTGGTTCTGGAGACAGGACTTGGGGGAAGGCTGGACGCGACAAATACAATTGAGCATCCGGCAGCCGTGGTGATCACATCCATCAGTCTGGACCATACGGAGATCCTGGGAGATACAGTAGAAAAGATCGCATGGGAAAAGGCAGGGATCATCAAGCCGGGGGTACCGGTCATATACGATGCAGGGGATGAAAGGGCAGCAGAGGTGATTGAGAAACGTGCTGCACAATTAGGCTGTGAGACTGTCCCGCTGCGCCGAAAGATGTATGAAATTTTAGTAAATACCGATAAAAGCATTGATTTTTGCCTGCATTATGGGTATTATGAGAATGTTAAAGTCACAGTTCCTTACCTGGCAGAATACCAGGTAGTGAACAGTTCTCTGGCTCTGCTGGCTGTGGAGACATTTGATAAAGAGCATGATATCCCGCTTCAGGTAAGACTTGAAGGGATACAAAATACTGCCTGGCAGGGACGTATGGAGACAGTCATGCCGGGGGTGGTCCTAGACGGCGCCCACAATGCGGCAGGTGTGCAGGAGTTTGTGAAAACAGTACAGAGGCTGCAGGAAAACAGGCGGGTTGTAATACTGTTCTCGGCTGTTGCAGAAAAGAATTATGAAAAGATGATTGAGACAATATGCAGAAGTACCAGGCCATCTGCTGTCGTAGTGACACAGATTGACAATGACAGGGTCGTACCTGTTCAGAAGCTTTCAGAAATCTTCAGGAAATATACAGATGCTCCGGTGACACCTGTGGAGGTGATCGAAGATGCGTTTGAGGAGGCCCTGAAGGAAAAACAGGATGGTATGCTGTTCTGTGTCGGTTCCCTCTACCTGGTAGGGGAGCTGAAAAGTGTGATAAGGAGACGTACACATGATTAATTTTGACGAGGAACTGAAAAAATTTCAGCCCAGTCTGGATGTAAATGAGGCGGAGGACGCTATTTATAACCAGGATCTGACAGATATCACAGATGTCTTAAGGGAACTGCTGAAAGAAGAAAAGAACAAGAAGAAATAAGGGGAATTCTATGAAATGTATATATTGTGGAACCCCTTTGTCCGGAATTGACTATTGTACAGGATGCGGGGCGGACGTCTCTTTGCAGAAGCAGATCATCCGAATATCCAACAGACTGTATAATGAGGGGCTTGAGAAGGCCAGTATCAGGGATCTGTCAGGGGCGATCGTATGCCTGAGAAGAAGCCTTAAGTTTAATAAAGAAAATATTGCGGCGCGTAACCTGCTGGGTCTTGTGTATTTTGAGACGGGCGAGGTGGTTTCAGCCCTTTGTGAATGGGTCATCAGCAAGAATATGAATGTGCCTGGGAATGTGGCGGATATCTACATAGAGAAGCTGCAGGCAAATAAAAACAAGCTGGATATTATCAACCAGACTATACGCAAGTACAACCAGGCTCTGGTGTACTGCCATCAGGACAATGAGGATATGGCTGTCATCCAGCTGAAAAAAGTGCTGGTCCAGAACCCGAAGCTGATAAAAGGATACCATCTTCTGTCGCTGCTGTACCTGAAACGTCAGGAATACGAAAAGGCGAGGAAGCTGCTTAAAAAGGCAGCCAGGATCGATGCCACCAATACGACCACCCTCCGTTATCTGCGTGAAGTGGAAGAGATGACAGGCGTTGGGACAAGCCTGGAGGATAAGAAAAAGCGGTATGCCAAGGAAAAGGTAAATAAGCTGACAGGTACTACCACATACATGAGCGGTAATGAGACGATCATACAGCCGGCTACTTTCAGGGACAGCTCTACAGTGGCTACGTTTCTGAATATCTTCCTGGGGCTTCTTCTGGGAGGTGCGATCGTATGGTTCCTTGTGGTGCCTTCCACGAAACAGAGTATATACCAGGATGCCAACCAGCAGATAACAGATGCAAATTCTAAAATGGCTTCCCAGGCTGCCCAGGTATCAGGCCTTAATAAGGAAATTGAGGATTATAAGGCAAAGGTTGAAGAGGCTCAGAAAACCATGGATGCAGCTGATACGAAGGCTCAGTCCTATGAGAAAATACTGGAGGCTGCCAACAAATATCTGGCGGAGGACCAGGCGGGCGCCGCACAGTCACTGGGAGAAGTAGACGCTGATTCCATGACGGGAGCCGGGAAAGATCTGTACGATACACTGAACACAGGTCTGAAGACTTACATGTATTCTACATTTACAAATGCAGCTGATACGGCATATGTAGCGGGAGACTATGCGACAGCCATAGAAAACTATCAGAAGGCCGTAGAGGCTGATCCTGATCAGGAATATGCCCTGTATTTCCTGGGACATGCTTATTACAACAGCGGAGACACTGCAAATGCCAATAAGACCTTTAAGGAATATATGGAAAAATTCCCCGGAAGTGAAAGGGCGTCTGAGGTACAGACATACATCAGCGATGCAGCAACAGGTGCTGCGGGCGGAACTACCGGAGGGACAGCAGGCCAGGGCATAATGCCGAACGGAGATACTGGAGTCACTGCAGGTCAGGATGGAAACGGTACGAATGCAGGTACAGATACAGGCGCACCGGCGGGAGACGGCGCAGCGGGAACTGACGGAAGCGGAATGGGAACAGGAACCGGGGACGGCACCGGAGGAGAATACCAGGGAAACGGCAGCGACGCAGACGGAACAGGTGATGGTATGGATTATACTGCAGGATAATACCTCGGAGCGGAGGACGTGTACAGAAAATGTATGCGTCCTTTTTTATCTCTCAGAAAGTGCTTTCTGTCAGGTAAACGCTCAACGCCGGGGGAGGCAAAAAAGCACAGGGGAGATCTGCGGTACAAGAAAAAGAGAGGGGACATGGCAATGGAAGGTGGTTATAAGATTCGGGAAAGAAATCTGACAGTGGAGATGCCGGCGGAGATCGATCATCACAGCGCACAGCATATCACTTCAAATATTGATTATCTCATAGAAGCAAATGGGATCAGAAGCATCGTTTTTGATTTTAACAGGACATCTTTTATGGACAGCTCAGGGATAGGCATTTTGTTGGGCAGATATAAGAAAATGAACTACGCGGGGGGCAAGGTGATGGTGATAAGGGCAAACCCGTCCATCAGAAAAATACTGACATTTTCAGGAGTGACAAAAATTATGGATGTCTATGAAGGGCTGCCGGAGCAGTCCGACCGAATCTAAGGGGGGAGAACAATGGGGATTTCAAATGAAATGAGGCTGGAATTTGACAGCAGGTCATGTAATGAAGGATTTGCCAGGGTATCAGTGGCGGCATTTATGACGCAGCTGAACCCGACGCTGGAAGAAGTGGCGGATGTGAAGACTGCCCTCTCAGAGGCTGTCACGAATTCAATCGTACACGGTTACGAGGGGGCAATTGAGAAAATAGTTGTGGAATGCCGCATAGAGGATGATACCTTTTGTGTGGACGTGACAGACCACGGAATAGGGATTGAAAATATTGAGCAGGCAATGGAGCCGCTGTTTACAACAAAGCCTGACTCTGAGCGGTCAGGGATGGGATTTGCCTTCATGGAGGCTTTTATGGATTCCATAGAAGTGACTTCAAAACCAAATGAGGGCACTAAGGTCTCCATGAAAAAGAAAATAGGCTGTGGGAAGAGCAAGTTCGAAAGGTGAAAGGATGGGCAGATGGATCAGACCCTTAGGTTAATTGAGAGATCTCACCAGGGGGATAAAGATGCCAGAGAAGAACTTGTAGAAAAAAATATGGGGCTTGTGTACAGTATAGTGAGAAGATTCGCCGGACGGGGGCATGAGATGGAGGACCTTGTCCAGATAGGGAGCATTGGGCTTATTAAGGCGATAGATAAATTTGACATGTCCTACGACGTGAAGTTCTCCACCTACGCTGTTCCCATGATAGCGGGGGAAATCAAGAGGTTTTTAAGGGATGACGGCATGATAAAAGTCAGCCGAACCTTAAAGGAGACAGCCTGCAAGGCATATATGACAAAAGAAGCGCTGGAAAAAAGAATGGGCAGGGAGCCCACAGTTGAAGAGATATCCATGGAGATCGGGGCAACAAGAGAAGATATCATACTTGCCATGGAATCTGCCGCGGAGGTGGAGTCGCTGTACCAGACGATCTATCAGGGGGACGGCAACGCCATATTTTTAATGGATAAGATTGAAGAAAAAGAAAATAGAAATGAAGAGCTTTTAAACCATATGATGCTTTCGGAGGTTCTGGATACACTGACCGGGGAGGAGAGGAAACTGATACATCTGCGGTATTTTGAAGATAAAACACAGACGCAGGTGGCACAGGTGATGGACATGTCTCAGGTACAGGTTTCAAGAATGGAAAAGAAAATATTGACAAAGATGCGGGGAAGGATTTCATAACTTCCCCGTATATTTTTGGCCTAAAATCAAATAATAGTTAAAAATGATGAAAAAAGGAAGTGATCATAATGTATAAGAAAAAAATACTGGCTTGCCTGACAGCTGTGCTGATGCTGGCTCTTGTCATCGGTATATTTTATTATGCTTCATATGTCCAGAAAAATAACCATGAAGCAGGGGGAACTTTTGTAAAAGCTTTCGGACAGAAAACTGAGGAGTGCTGTTTATGACAAATGATACTCTTTACCTGAACATTGACCAAAATGTAGAAGTCCATGACACTACTGTATACCTGAAGGATATCGCCCAGCTGGACTGCAGCAATAAATCACTCGAAAACCGCATCAGGGCCCTGAAATTTCCTGATGCGGTCAAAGGAAGGCCGGGCAGGTATGTACACTCAGTGATGGAGATAATAGCGCTGATCCATCAGGATTTCCCAAGTCTGGAAGTAAACAATATTGGCGAACCTGAATTTATCATTACACTGCAGAAGAAAAAGCAGCATGGGACGGCTATGGACTGGCTGAAGACAGCCTTTGTCTGTTTCCTTATGTTTTTTGGGGCAGCCTTCTCCATCATGACATTTAATAATGATGTAAGCATCACTGATCTGTTCGCCCAGCTCTTTGAACAGTTCACAGGGCGCGCGTCAGACGGCTTTACCATTCTGGAGCTTTCTTATTCTATAGGCGTAGGGCTTGGCATCCTTATCTTTTTTAACCACTTTGCCGGAAGGAAACTCACGGCAGACCCGACTCCCCTGGAAGTCCAGATGAGAAAATATGAGGATGATATAAATAAGACACTGCTGGAATCCAGCAACCGCAAACCTGATAAGGAAAAGCGGAAAGAATAGATCTGTTTGAGAGAATGAAGGGAGGAATGCCGGGTGTTGGTGCAGGTTTTAATGGGAATCATTGGATTAAGCAGCGGGTTTGTCGTTGCAGGGGGAGTCATAGCGCTGGTAATAGGCCTGGGGATAGTCACAAGATATGTGGGCATCACACATACAGGAGAGTATCTCTGGCTCTATGAGGATATTATTCTCCTGGGAGGCATTTTTGGCGTGCTTCTGACAGTATACAATATCCATGTGCCGTTCGGCGCCGCAGGGCTGGCTCTCCTTGGCATTGGAGCCGGCATATATGTGGGAGGATGGATACTTGCGCTGGCTGAGATTGTGAATATCTTCCCGATCATGGCCAGGAGGATTGGCCTGGTCAAAGGCATGAGTCTGGTGATTATTTTTATGGCAGCCGGAAAAATATTAGGAAGCCTGCTGCATTTTTATATGCGGTGGTAATGGAGGTACTTATGGCAGATATTTTAAAAGAAAAGAAGAACCAACAGTATAATGAATACGTAAAGCAGGTGACACCCACGCACAGCCTGCCAATGAACATGCTCAAGGCATTTGTCACAGGCGGGATCATATGTGTGATCGGACAGTTCCTGCTGAATTACTGCGGCAGCCTGGGGCTGGACAAAGACACATCAGGAGGATGGACATCTATGATCCTTGTACTTCTGAGCGTTATCCTGACAGGATTTGGCATCTATCCCAAGCTGGCTAAGTTCGGCGGTGCAGGGACACTTGTGCCTATCACAGGGTTTGCCAATTCAGTGGCAGCGCCTGCAATTGAGTTCCAGAAAGAGGGACAGGTATTCGGGATAGGATGCAAGATATTCACTATCGCCGGTCCTGTGATCCTCTACGGAGTGTTCACAAGCTGGCTGGTGGGCCTTATCTACTGGCTGCTTAAAGCGGTCCATGTTTTATGATAACTAATTGAGAGGTGATAATAAATGAGCCAGATTTGTGGAATGTCGAGTATTCAGTTCGACAAGGCGCCGCATATTATAAGCGCGGCATCAGTTGTAGGAAAAAAGGAGGGGGAAGGCCCTCTTGGAAAGCTTTTTGATCTGGTGGGGGATGATCCCATGTTTGGAGAGGACAACTGGGAGAAGGCAGAGAGCACGCTGCAGAAAGAAGCAGCCCAGATGGCTCTGGGGAAGGCAGGACTGCTGCCCACACAGATCAGATACCTGTTTGCAGGCGATCTTCTGGGACAGCTTATAGCTACCTCCTTCGGGGTGGTGGATATGAACATTCCCATGTTCGGGCTCTATGGAGCCTGTTCAACCTGCGGGGAATCCCTGTCTCTGGGAGCTATGGCAGTGGCGGCAGGATACGGTGACTATGTGCTGGCCCTTACATCCAGCCACTTCGCCAGTGCGGAGAAACAGTTTCGGTTTCCCCTGGAATACGGAAACCAGCGTCCCCTTGCAGCTACCTGGACCGTCACGGGAAGCGGGGCCTTTGTACTTGCCCCCAAGGGAGGAAAAGCCAGGATTACTGGCGTGACCACCGGAAAGGTCGTGGATTTTGGCGTCAAAGATTCTATGAATATGGGTGCGTGTATGGCTCCGGCTGCCTGTGACACTATTTATCAGAACTTCATGGACTTTAACAGGCAGCCGGAGGATTATGATAAGATCATTACCGGGGACCTGGGATATGTGGGGCAGAAGATATTGATTGACCTGCTGAAGGAAAAGGGATTTGATATCAGTAAGGTGCATACAGACTGCGGCATAGAGATATATGACCAGCAGACCCAGGATACACATTCAGGCGGCAGCGGATGCGGATGTTCAGCAGTAACACTTGCTGCCATGATACTTCCTAAGATAGAGAAAGGGAGCTGGAAGCGGGTGCTTTTTGTTCCCACAGGCGCGCTGCTCTCTACTGTCAGCTTTAATGAAGGCCAGAGTGTGCCCGGGATAGCCCACGGTGTTGTCATAGAGCACTGCTGAAATGGAGGAAAAGGAATATGATGGACTATATTAATGCATTCTGGGTAGGGGGACTTATATGCGCCCTTGTACAGATATTGATGGAAAAGACAAAACTGATGCCAGGCAGGATCATGGTCATTCTTGTATGCTCAGGTGCAGTACTGGGCGCTGTGGGCATCTACCAGCCCTTTATGGACTTCGCCGGGGCGGGCGCCTCAGTGCCTCTTCTGGGATTTGGGAACCTGCTTTGGAAGGGAGTCAAAGAAGCAATAGAAACAGATGGATTTATAGGTATTTTTATGGGAGGATTTACATCAAGTGCGGTGGGAATATCCGCAGCACTTGTATTCTCCTATCTGGCCAGCCTTGTCTTTAAACCAAAGATGAAGGAATAGCGGAAGACCAACACGAAATCCCCTCTCAGGCTGCAATGGCGTACAGCCCGAGGGGGGATTTCTATATACATTTTAGGAATTAAGATATTGACAATTTTATAAATGGTAACGGAAAAATATTCCGTTATCTCTGCACACGGCCTGATCCGTCTCCGCCGGCCAGTTTCATGACTTCATCAACAGATACCTGGTTGAAGTCTCCTTCGATGCTGTGCTTCAGGCAGCTGGCAGCTACTGCAAATTCAATAGTCTGCTGAGGCTCAAATCCTGTCAGGCAGGAGTAGATAAGTCCGCCGCCGAAGGAATCGCCGCCGCCTACACGGTCTACGATGTGCATAGGATATTTCTTGCTGAAGTAGTAATCATTACCGTCATAGAGCATAGCAGCCCACATATTATCATTTGCTGAAATTGACTCACGGAGTGTGATTGCTACCTTCTGGAATCCAAAACGGTCAGCCAGCTGTTTTGCCACATCCTTGTAACCGTCATGGTTTAATTTACCGCTTGTGACATCTGTTCCGGCAGCTTTGATGCCGAATACATCACTTGCATCTTCTTCATTTGCGATGCATACATCTACATACTCGCAGAGCTGGCCCATGACCTGTCCTGCTTTTTCTTTGCTCCAGAGCTTGTTGCGGTAGTTCAGGTCACAGCTGACAGTGATGTTTTTAGCCTTGGCAGCCTTGCATGCTTCCAGGCAGACAGCTGCTACATTGTCACCAAGTGCCGGTGTGATGCCTGTGAAATGGAACCAGTCGGCTCCCTCGAAAATCTCGTCCCAGTTAAAATCAGCAGTAGTTGCTTCAGCCATAGAAGATCCTGCACGGTCATAGATGACCTTGGAAGGACGCTGGCTGGCGCCTTTTTCCAGGAAGTAGATGCCGAGACGGTTTCCGCCGCGCACCATATAAGAGGTGTCCACACCATAACGTCTTAAAGAATTTACAGCACACTGTCCAATCTCATGCTTCGGCACTTTTGTTACGAAAGCGGCATCCATGCCGTAGTTAGCTAATGATACAGCTACATTTGCTTCTCCGCCGCCGTAAGTTGCGCCTAAAGATTCAGCCTGAACGAAACGGTAATATCCTTCAGGAGCCAGTCTCAGCATGATTTCACCAAATGTAATAACTTTCTTTGCCATTTAAAAATCCTCCAATATTTATTAAATTATATTATAATTTATTTCTGTACAAGATGAAGTGCAAAGCCGCCGTATTCACCTTCCAGGTAAATAGCTTTGATATTGCCCTTTTCATCGCGTTTAGCTGATTCCATATCGAATTTGCATCCGCGCATCTCAAGATGGAAGATCGCTCTTTCCATATAGTTTGTAGATATTGCGATATGGCCCTTTGAGCCTTTTCCGGGAGTTTTCATGATCTCCATGCCTGTTCCGGCAAATACGGAAGAATTGCCTGTTTTCTTTGCAAAGCCGAACATCTTCTCCATAGCTGTAGCCAGGCTGTCTGCCTCAGATGCCTCGGCAGCGTTGATGCCCACATGAGCAACCTCTAAACCAAGCATAGTGGATACCGCCTCTTTAGTCAGGGCTGTGATCCCTTCGAAATCACCTGCAGCAACCATTTCCTTCTTTACCATCCAGCTGCCGCCGCATGCAATGATCTTGCCGAAATCCAGATAGGAATTCAGGTTCTTTGCGCTGATGCCGCCTGTCGGCATGAATTTCATGTTAGTGTAAGGAGCAGCCATGGACTTGATCATATTAAGACCGCCTGCAGCTTCTGCCGGGAAGAACTTTACAACCTCAAGGCCGCATTCAATAGCCTGCTCAATATCACTCGGGTTTGTACAGCCAGGTGTGATAGGGATCCCTTTTTCTACACAATAACGGACGATCTTAGGATTCAGTCCCGGGCTTACGATAAATTTAGCTCCGGCAGCTACTGCGCGGTCAACCTGCTCTGTTGTGAGTACTGTGCCTGCGCCAACAAGCATTTCCGGGTATTCTGTAGACATGATGCGGATAGATTCTTCAGCAGCAGCAGTACGGAATGTAACTTCTGCACATGGAAGCCCGCCTTCACAGAGAGCCTTTGCCAGAGGGGCAGCGTCCTTTGCATCATCCAGGGCTATTACAGGAACAATTCCCATTTTTGAGATTTTTTCTAAAACTTCAACCATCTTACATTTCTCCTTTAATAGATAGGTTCATAAAACTACAAGTTTCATCATATAAAACTACGTTTCAAAATATGGTATACTTAGAGTATAGAAGAATGAATCTGAATTGTCAATAGTATTTTTCCATTGTTTTTTATTTTTATCAGTGTTACAATAAATTCGCTTCATAGTTTCATAATATGGAATAACCGATGACCTTTTTATAGGAGAGTTTAAATATATGGCAGAAACAGAACAGACAGAAAAAATTAAAAATCCGGTCCAGTCAGCAGAAAGGATATTCAGTGTGATGGAGACACTGGCCCAGACAGGTCCCGTCGGCCTGGTAGAGCTGAGCGGCATGCTGGGGCTCCACAAGAGTACAGTGCACAGGCTTCTGCTTTCTCTTACATGTATGGGATACGTGCAGCAGGATGAGGAGACGAGCAAATATATGCTCACTTTTAAGCTGGTAGAGCTCTCAGAGAAGATACTTGCAAAGGTGGATATCCTGACAGTTGTCCATCCTTATATTACAAGGCTGGCAAATGACTGCAATGAGACAGTGCATTTTGTGCAGAGAAGAGGGACGGAAGTCTTTTATCTGGATAAGGTGGCTCCCTTAAAGCCGCAGGAGAGCGCGATCCGTATGGCTTCACAGGTGGGGCTGGCGAGGCCTCTCTACTGCTCAGGGGTGGGCAAGTCCATCCTGGCGGAGATGTCTGAGGAGGAGGTCAGATATATCTGGGACCACAGCGAAATTGAAAAAAAGACAGAGCATACGATCGTCACACTTGATGAGCTGTTAAAGGAGCTGCAGATAGTAAAAGAAAAGGGTTATGCCCTGGACAATGAGGAAAATGAACTGGGTGTCAGGTGCATAGCAGTATGTGTGCCTGACCACAGGGGACGGCCGATGAATGCATTCAGCATCTCCGCCCCTGTGGGAAGGATGACTGACGAGAGGATAAATGAGCTTGCTGTACAGATACTGAGGACAAAGGAAGAAATACAGTTAAGGCTGGGACAGGCATAAGGGCGGATATTGCAGGAGGCATACATGGAAGGAACATTAAAAGAAGCTTTGGAATGCTGCCCGGTGGTGGCGGCTGTGAAGGATACAGAGGGGCTGGAGAAAAGCCTGGGGTCAGAGTGTACGATCATCTTTGTGCTTTTTGGGGATGTATGCGGCATACCTTCTATTGTGGATAAGATAAAAGAGGGCGGCAAGCTGGCTCTTGTCCATATAGACCTTATAGTGGGGCTCTCCGGTAAAGAAGCAGCAGTGGATTATATCAGGCAGTTCACAAGGGCGGACGGGATCATAACTACGAAGCCGGCGCTTGTAAAACGGGCGAGAGAGCTGGGACTGTGCAGCATCCTTCGTTTTTTTGTCATAGACTCAATGGCCCTGGAAAATATTGAACGTCAGGTCCGCCAGGCCAGGCCTGACGTTGTAGAGATGCTGCCAGGCATCATAGCGCCTAAGATCATTTCCAGGATCTGCAGAAGCCTCAGAGTCCCTGTCATTGCGGGAGGGCTGATCAGCGAGAAAGAAGATATCATGGCTGCTCTTGAGGCCGGGGCGGTATCCATCTCCACGACGAATGAAAAGGTATGGTTTATGTAGCAGAAAATGTAAAAAAGGGGCTGTTCTATTTACCGGAAGTATGGTAAAATAAATATAACTGTGAAGGTACCAGGCAGTTACATTTAAATATTGAATTGCTGGAGAAAAGAGTCAGGCAAAGAACATGTGCATACGCATGTGTTATTTGTCTGGCTTTTTGTTTTGTTCCGGTGTTTTGTACGGCAGTCCGGGGAGAATGCGGTTCCGGCATATTACAGCAGGCAGCTGTATGGCGCCTGAAATTTGGGAGGTAAGGTTTATGTATGATGTAGTCGTAATAGGAGCAGGCGTGACAGGTTGCGCTGTTGCCAGAGAATTATCCAGGTATGATCTGAAGATCTGTGTTCTGGAGAGGGAGGAGGATGTCTGCTGCGGCACTTCAAAGGCAAACAGCGGCATCGTCCATGCAGGGCATGATGCCAGGCCGGGGAGCCTGAAGGCAAAATTTAATCTCATGGGAAATGAGATGATGGAGGATTTGTCAAAGGAGCTTGATTTTCCTTTCAGAAGGAACGGGTCAATGGTACTCTGTTTTAAGGAAGAGGAGAAGGGAAAGCTGGAAGAATTAAAGCGGCAGGGGGAGGAAAACGGCGTTAAAGGTCTCAGAATACTGGAGAGAGAAGAGATACGCAGGATGGAGCCCAACCTGACTGAGAATGCCGTGGCTGCTCTCTATGCGCCTTCAGGGGGGATCGTATGTCCCTTCGGCCTGACAATTGCCTTGGCGGAGAATGCATATGTCAACGGAGCTGAGTTCAGATTTAATACAGAGGTGGCTTCTATTGAAAGGGTAAGTGATACAGGCAGGGAAGGCTATCTTTTAAGGACGGATAAAGGGGAGATCAGAAGCAGGGCTGTAGTGAATGCTGCCGGAGTATATGCAGATACATTTAACAACATGGTTAGTGGGAGAAAGCTGTCTATTATTCCCAGAAAAGGTGAATACCGCCTGCTTGACAAGAGTACAGGAAAATTTGTGGATAAGACCATCTTTCAGATGCCCACTGAGCTGGGAAAGGGTGTGCTGATAACGCCGACTGTCCATGGAAATCTGATGGTGGGACCCACAGCGGCCGACATTGAAGATAAAGAGGGAGTGAATACCACAGCTGAAGGTCTGGAAGAAGTAGCGTTAAAAGCAGCCCTGAGCGCCGAACATGTACCAGGCGGCCAGGTCATCACATCATTTGCAGGCCTGCGTGCCCATGAAGCGGGAGATGATTTTGTGATCGGCGAGGCGGAGGATGCAGCCTTTTTCTTTAATGCGGCGGGGATCGAATCGCCGGGTCTGACAAGCGCGCCCGCCATAGGGGCGGTTTTGGCAGAAGAGATTGCAGGAAGGCTTGGCGCAGTCAGAAAAGAAAAATTTCAGGTGGAAAGAAAAGGCATCTTCTGCGTATCAACAGCCACGAAAGAGGAGCTGGCAGACAGGATCAAGGAAAATCCTGCTTACGGAAATGTTATCTGCCGCTGTGAGACAGTCACAGAAGGAGAGATCAGGGATGCCGTCAGAAGGCCGCTGGGTGCAAAGTCTCTGGACGGCGTGAAGCGCAGGACGAGGGCAGGAATGGGAAGGTGCCAGTCAGGCTTCTGTTCGCCAAAGGTCATGGAGATACTTGCAGAGGAGCTGGGATGTTCTAAACTGGAGCTGACAAAATCAGGACATGGCTCATACCTGCTGGCCGGACTTGACAAGGAAAATCTGTAGAGGGGGATAATTATGAGAAAGGATTATGATATTGTAGTGATCGGAGGAGGCCCGGCCGGCATGGCGGCGGCAGCTTCTGCCAGAGAGAGCGGGATCACAAACATACTGATACTTGAGCGTGACAGGGAACTGGGGGGGATACTGAACCAGTGCATCCACAATGGTTTTGGCCTGCATACCTTTAAGGAGGAGCTGACAGGTCCGGAATATGCGGCCAGATTCATCAGCAAGGTGAAAGAAGCCGGTATAGACTACATGCTGAATACTATGGTGCTGGATATCAGCCCGGACAAGGAAGTAACAGCCATGAACAGGGAAGAGGGGCTGTTTACTGTGCGTGCCGGGGCTGTCATCCTGGCTATGGGGTGCCGGGAGCGTCCGAGAGGAGCTCTGAATATTCCTGGGTACAGGCCGGCGGGCATCTATTCAGCAGGTACAGCCCAGAGGCTTGTAAATATAGAAGGTTTCCTGCCGGGCAGGGAGGTGGTTATCCTTGGATCAGGCGATATAGGGCTTATCATGGCCAGAAGGATGACACTGGAAGGGGCGAAGGTGAAGGTGGTTGCTGAACTGATGCCTTACTCCGGGGGGCTTAAAAGGAATATCGTACAGTGCCTGGATGACTTTGGGATACCGCTGAAGCTGAGCCATACAGTGATTGATATCGATGGCAAAGAGAGGGTTAAGGGAGTGACTCTGGCGAGGGTGGATGAGAACAGGAAACCCATCCCTGGAACAGAAGAGTATATACCCTGTGATACCCTGCTGCTCTCCGTGGGACTGGTGCCGGAGAATGAACTGACTAAAGGGATGGGGATAGATTTGATGAGAGCCACCTCAGGTCCGAAGGTGAACGAATCTATGGAAACAAGCAGGGAAGGAGTCTTTGCCTGCGGCAACGTGCTCCATGTGCATGATCTTGTTGATTATGTGACTCAGGAGTCTGAAGAGGCAGGAAAGGCAGCGGCGCGCTATATAAAAAGCGGCCTTAAACGGGGAGCGGCAGTGGAGGTGGAGGCAGCAGGCGGAGTGAGATATACAGTGCCCTCATCCATCCAGCCTGAAAATGCAGAAGATAAGATTGTTGTGAGATTCCGGGTGGGAGATGTTTACAAAGACAGCTGGATTAGTGTATATTATGATAAAGAGAGAATATTGCACCGGAAGAAGCGCATCATGGCGCCTGGCGAGATGGAGCAGGTTATCCTGAAAAAAGAGGAGCTTCAGAAGAGGATGGGACTTAAAAAGATAACTATAACGATTGAGGAGGCGTAGGGCGATGAGAAAAGAGCTTACATGTATCGGATGCCCCATGGGCTGCCAGCTGACAGCGGTGGTCGAGGGGAATGAAGTTGTTTCTGTAGAGGGGAATACCTGCGCAAAAGGGGCTTCTTATGCGAAAAAAGAATGTATAGCGCCCCAGAGGACAGTGACATCCTCAGTCAGGGTAGAGGGCGGTGTGCTGAAAATGGTTTCTGTAAAGACAGCAGAGGAGATTCCCAAGGAGAAAACAGGCAGCTGTATGAAAGCACTGAAGGATATCTGCGTGAAGGCGCCTGTCCATATTGGAGATATTATTCTTGCTGATGTGGCCGGAACAGGTGTGAATATTATCGCTACAAAGAATATAGACCCGGCAGAACGGGCTCTTGCGTGAATCAAAGACCCCGCTGCAAGCAGACGGGGTATCAAACTTGTAACGCTGCAGAGCAGCGGGGTATTTGACCCTCGCGGCATTCGCCAAATGCACATGCAAGCATGTTCACTTGGCTCATTGCTCGCGGGAATAAATCCAAGGAGGAAGATATAATGGGGAAATATGTAATGGCTCTGGATCAGGGGACAACAAGCTCCAGATGTATTTTATTTAATAAAGGCGGAGAGATCTGCAGCGTAGTGCAGAGAGAATTTGAACAGATATTTCCAAAGCCCGGCTGGGTAGAGCACGATCCGATGGAGATCTGGTCTTCCCAGATCAGTGTGGCGGCCGAGGCCATGAGCAGGATCGGGGCAGGGCCTGAGGATATTGCGGGGATAGGCATCACGAATCAGAGGGAGACTACTGTCGTATGGGACAGGAATACAGGAAAACCTGTCTATAATGCTATTGTGTGGCAGTGCAGAAGGACTTCAGACATAGTGGACCAGCTTGGCAGGGAAGGCTTTGACAAGATATTGCGGGAGAGGACAGGACTTGTTCCTGACGCTTATTTCTCAGCAACTAAGCTGAAATGGATACTGGATCATGTGGACGGCGCCAGGGAGAGGGCAAAGAAGGGCGAGCTGCTCTTCGGGACAGTAGACACATGGCTGATCTGGAACCTTACAAAGGGTGAGGTCCATGTTACAGATTACACAAATGCGTCCAGAACAATGCTTTTTGATATCCATAAGCTCGAATGGGATGACGAGATCCTTGCCAAGCTGGATATTCCCCGGGAAATGCTTCCGGAGGTGAAGCCCTCCAGTTATATATACGGATATACGAAGGATTGTGTGATAGGAGACAATATCCCTATAGCGGGCGCGGCAGGTGACCAGCAGGCGGCTCTGTTCGGCCAGTGCTGTTTCGAGCCGGGAGAGGTAAAAAATACATACGGCACAGGCTGTTTTCTGCTCATGAATACCGGGGAGAAGGCTGTGGAATCAAAGAACGGCCTGCTAACCACCATAGCAGTGGGAGTCGGCGGTAAAGTGGAGTATGCCCTGGAGGGCAGCGTCTTTGTGGCCGGGGCCGCCATACAGTGGCTGAGGGATGAGCTGCGCATGATAAAGAGCGCGGCCCAGTCTGAGCAGTACTGTGAAGCGGTGCCTGACACAAACGGCACTTATGTGGTGCCGGCCTTCACGGGACTGGGCGCGCCGTACTGGGACCAGTATGCCAGAGGGGCGATAGTAGGGCTCACGAGAGGAACCAGCAAGGAACATCTGATCCGCGCTACTGTAGAATCCCTGGCATACCAGGTGTATGATCTGATCGAGGCTATGGAGCAGGATTCAGGCATCCATCTGAAGACCCTGAAGGTAGACGGAGGAGCATGTGCGAACAACTTCCTGATGCAGTTCCAGTCTGACATTTTAAACACTCAGGTGGCAAGGCCAAAATGCATTGAGACTACAGCTCTCGGCGCCGCCTATCTGGCAGGCATCGCTACGGGCTATTGGAATGACAGGGAAGATGTGCGGAAAAACTGGGCTCTGGAATGGACCTTTGTTCCTAAAATGGAAGAGGAATCCCGCAGGAAATTGGTCAGGGGATGGAAAAAAGCAGTAAAATATTCTTTTGACTGGGCTAAAGATGAATAATAAACCTTGTATTGTGTGGGATTTTGTTGTATTATATTAATATCTGAATTAGTATATTACTGCGTGAAGCATTTTCTCATATAATGTAAAGGAGAGACTTTATGAAACTAGATGAGCTTGATTTTTCCGGAGATAAAAGGATGCGAATCGTCCAGGAACTGGTGCCGGGCAAGCAGGTTACGCTGGCACATGTGATCGCCAGCCCCGATCCTATTGTATATAAGAAGCTGGGCCTGGATCCTGAACTGGATTATAAGAGGGCCGCTATTGGCATACTCAGCATGAGCCCTGCGGAGATCTCAGTTATTGCGGGAGATATTGCAGTAAAGGCGGCTAATATTGATCTTGGATTTATTGACCGTTTCAGCGGGACTTTGATTTTCACCGGAAGGGTGGCGGAGGTGGAAGCGGCTATCCAGGCTATTACGGCATATCTGGAGGAGAAGCTGCATTTTACCATCTGTGAAGTCACAAGGACTTAAGGCGGCGTCATGAAAAAGATTATTCTGATGGGGCGCAGCGAGTGCGGGAAAACAACGCTGCAGCAGGCCCTGAAAGGTGATACCATCCATTATCACAAGACACAGTACATAAACCACTACGATGTAGTGATAGATACCCCGGGTGAATATGCGGAAACAAACAGGCTGGGCAGGGCGCTTGCCCTTTATTCCTATGAGGCTGACGTGGTAGGTCTGCTGATCAGTTCAGAAGAGCAGTATTCCCTCTTCCCCCCCTGTGTGACTGCATGCTCCACTCGGCCGGTAATAGGCATTATCACACAGATAGATTCCCCGAATGGAGACCCCGACAGGGCGGAGAGATGGCTCAGGCTGTCAGGCTGTGAGACGATTTTCCGGGTAAGCTCATATACAGGCGAGGGCATATGGCAGATTCTTGAGTATTTACGGGAGCCGGGAGATGTGCTCCCCTGGGACAATGAAAAAGAAGCCGGCAGGCCTAGAAAGGTACTGTCTACAAAGTCAAATACCCGCAGCCTGCCGCAAAAATCAAAGACACTGCTGCAATAAAATGCTGTAATAAGATACTGTAATATAACAGGTGCTGCCATCATACTTATTTGTGATGGGCAGCAGCTGTTTTATTATTGTTCACGGGAGGGTTTTTTATTACATATATTGGCTAAATTCGATTTTTTCTTTATTTGGACCTTCGATGGTAAAGAACCGCACTCCATTTTCCCAAAATGGGAGGAAGTGAATTGTGTCCTGCGTTGTATTCATATTGTGGCAGTTTATATACTGGTATACTTCTTCAATATCTGTCACATTGACAGCCACATGGTCGACTGCTCCGGATTCCATTTTAGCGGACTTATTTTCATAGGTTTCTATAACAAGTGTCCCCAGCTTTAAAAATACAACCTTTTCATTTGCTTCTTCATTTACAGTCTGAAATGCTGTCTCAAATCCTAACTTATGGTAAAAGTCCAGTGTTGCATCTATATCATTAGTTGGTATTCCTATATGCTGAATACCAGTCATATACTGATTTAAATTCATTTTATCTCTCCAGTCTTTTTTGTACCTTTTTTCTATTTTTCAGGTGAAATTATATATTTTCCGTTAGCACGGAGTTCTGGTTTACTTAATATATCTTTCAGATTGTCAAGACCGCATACATCATAGACCATACTGCTTACATCAAGACGTCCGGAGTCAATTAAGTCCAAAGCCCTTTTCTGGGTATAAGGATTGATATATGATGCTTTTAACTCCAGCTCTTTCTGGAATATCTGGAATGGCTTCACTGAAATGGTTTCATCCGGTTTTGTAAGTCCGAACATCATTACAACAGCCTTGTTTCCAGCAATGTCAATGGCCTGTTCAATAGTAGAAGGACGGCCTACACACTCGATTACTGTATTGACCCACGTCATGCCGTTCTCTTTTAAACGGGCCTTTACATCCTCATGGATCGGATCGATACACACATCCGCGCCTAATTTTTTTCCTACTTCCCGTTTGCTCTCAACCGGTTCAAGAAGAGCCACTTTTGCAGCTCCCGCCAGCTTTGCAAGCTGTAACATGAGAAGTCCTATCATACCTCCGCCAATCACGACAACCTGATGCCCTGGACGGACCCCGCACATATCCATGCCGTGCAGGCAGCAGGCAACGGGTTCAGTCATAGCGCCCTGTTCAAAAGATGTATTATCTCCCAGCTTATAAACTTGTCTTGCATTAACGGCACAGTATTCTGCAAATCCGCCATTTACTGTAGTTCCATAACCTATCATATTTTCGCAGTAATGGGCAACACCGTTTCTGCATGGTTCACAGGCCCCGCAGTAACAGTTTGGGTCAATGCACACCCTGTCACCT
Organism: Murimonas intestini; assembly: GCA_003148945.1. Lineage (GTDB taxonomy): Bacteria > Bacillota > Clostridia > Lachnospirales > Lachnospiraceae > Murimonas > Murimonas intestini. The sequence goes on from QGGY01000017.1 coordinate 29,019, forward strand.
ACTTTATAGTCTTTTACTTCCGAACCTGTTTCTGCAACTATACCAGAGAATTCATGCCCGAGAATTGTCGGAGGTGTGACTTCAGCAGCACCTTTGTCACCCTCGTAAATATGTACATCTGTTCCGCATACACCACAGGCCTTTACCTGGATCAAAATATCCTGTGGCCCCACTACAGGCATTTCGTGTTCCTCAACTCGTAAATCATGTTTTCCATAGAATACTGCACTTTTCATTTTGATTACCTCCGTTTTTAATGTTGCATCTTACGCTTATGACTAAACTGTAAGTTAAGTATATAATTGGAATGAGATATTGTCTATTGACGAAAAACACAATTTACAAATATGTTTTTTAGAGGTTCAGGCTTCCTTATCCCTGTCATCTTGAACATGATTCAAAAGCCGCGGCTTATCTGGAGTTATGGAATCATCCCCAGTTAAACAGCGCAATTGTATTTTTATTAAACAGGAATTTAGACGGTGCTGTTATCACAAACCACAGCGTCCATCAGGGCACTTATATGCACAGCAGACTTTTTGAACATATATGTATTCATCCTGAAGGACCTATGTGTTACTGTGGAAACCTATCGGGCCTAATATTAGGCCCGATATCGTGAATACTTCTTACTATGAAATTTTCTGGAGCTTTTCGCTATGCTCCGATAACCCCTTTTTCATTAACTTAATATCCTCTTGAATGTCTTCAATCGACATCCTTGCGGCTGTAAAGTCATCAGCCGCCGGCAGATAATGTTCCGCTAGTGTTTTTATCTGCGGTTTGATGTCATTTTCAATATCAAGCCGGATCTTTTGGATTTCCAGCTGGAGCTGATGGTACTCGTGTTACGGTTCACTCTGTGACCAGTAACATGCTCCGCAATGCACAGAAACGGCAAAAACGCCGTTTCACGCTGCAAAACCAGGAATTTTTTGGCTTAATTAATACTTCTTAAACAAAACTCTTACAATACGTAAATATTTGTAGTGCATATTAAGTACATCAAAACAAACAAGTTTACAGTAAAGGTAAAGAAAAGGAGTCAGAAATGAAAAACAGAATTTATTTAATAACAGGAGCTGCAGGATTTTTAGGAAGCCACGTATGTGAAGAACTTTTAGAAAGAGGAGAAAGGGTGCGTGCCTTAGTCCTCAACGGGGATAAATCTGTAAAATATGTTCCAAAGGCTGTAGAAATTGTGACAGGTGACCTTTGTGACGTGGAATCACTGGATAATTTTTTTACAGTAGATGGGGAGACGGAGACAATAGTCATCCATTGTGCAAGCATGGTGACAGTAGACCCTGCATACAATCAAAAATTAATGGATGTAAATGTGGGCGGGACAAAGAATATCATCGATCAGTGCCTGAAGCATAAAGAATGCAGAAAGCTGGTATATGTCAGCAGTACAGGGGCTATCCCGGAACTGCCGAAAGGACAGAAGATCAAGGAGGTGTACCAGTTTACGCCCATTGATAAGAAAAAACAGGTGGGCTGCTACAGCCAGTCAAAAGCTATAGCCACTCAGGCGGTACTGGATGCAGTGAATGAGAGAGGGCTGAATGCCTGCATCGTACATCCAAGCGGTATATTAGGCCCAAAGGATTACGCAGTGGGACAGACTACAGGAGTGATCATCCAGATCATGAACGGGGAGATGCCGATAGGCATGGCAGGTTCCTTTAATTTATGCGATGTCAGGGATCTGGCGCACGGATGCGTAGCCGCCGCCGATAAGGGAAGAAAGGGGCAGTGCTATATATTGGGAAATAAAGAAGTGACATTAAAGGAAGTATGCAGAATGCTGAAGGAGAACAGCCAGTGCAGCACACCTCTGTTTTATCTGCCTATAAAGCTTGCAATGAAGATTGCGGGAAGCATGGAGAAGAAGGCACAAAAAACCGGGAAAATGCCTATTATGACCACCTTCGCAGTATATAATCTGGACCGTAATAATACATTTGATTATTCTAAGGCAGAGCAGGAGCTGGGCTATACGACGCGCCCATATGAAGAGACTTTGCAGGATGAAGTGAACTGGCTTATAAAGGAAGGACTCATAAAGGAAAGAACGGTCAGCAGAAGGGTGGCAGCAGAATGAAAAATGTATGTGTGATCACAGGAGGAGGCAGCGGCATGGGGCTTGCCGCCGCACATATCATGGGGAAGGACCATTTTATTATTTTGGCTGGGCGAACAGCTTCCAGATTAGAGAGTGCAGTAAAGGAGTTAAGAGATGAGGGGATTGAGACAGAGGCATTTGCAGCGGATGTGAGCAGCAGACAGTCAGTTGAAAAGCTGGCGGAGTATGCAGCAGGCTGCGGAAGGGTAAGGGCGCTGATCCATTGCGCGGGGCTCTCACCCCACATGGGAGATGCCAGACTGATTATGCAGGGGAATGCGCTGGGAACGGTGAATATAGACGAGGTTTTTTATGAGATCATGGGGGAAGGATCCTGCATATTAAATGTTTCATCCATGTCAGCTTATCTGACGCCTCAGTTTATTATGCCGAAAAGATTATATAAACATGCTTTGACTGACATTGAAAAGTTTTTGAAAAAAATAATGGGATTTATCAGGCTTATGCCCAGATCCCAGCAGGCAAATGTAGCCTACGGCATATCTAAAAATTTCGTGATCTGGTACACAAAGAAGATGGCGGAGAAAATGGGCGGAAAGGGTATACGCATCCTGTCAGTTACGCCGGGAAATTTTGAGACCCCCATGGGCAGACTGGAGTCAAAAGAAGCGTCCGAATATATCAAATACTGTGCTATTAAACGGTTTGGCAGACCAGAAGAGATCGCGGAACTTATGGCATTTTGCGCCAGTGAAAAACCAGGGTTTCTTACTGGCGCTGATATTATTTGTGACGGGGGCTGTGTGGCAAGCGGAGTCAATCCCTTAAAAAATATATTATAATAAGTATTTCGTAAGAAGCTGGAAAAGCTTATCAATATCAATAGGCTTAGTCATGTATTCATTCATTCCAACAGACAAAGCAAGAGCCTTATCCTCTGTAAAGGCGTTTGCGGACATGGCAATGACCGGTATAGTATGGGCGTCCTCTCTGTCCATAGCGCGTATTTCTTTTGTAGCTGTCAGTCCGTCTTTTACAGGCATGCGGATGTCCATAAGGACTGCCATATAATAGCCGGACGGCTTTGAGGCAAAAGCCTGGATGGCAAGCTCACCATTGATGGCAGTATCCACTTCCAGACCCTGGAATTCCAGAAGAGATTTAGCGATTTCCATATTAAGGTCATTATCCTCCACAAGAAGAACTTTCTGACCGCCAAGATGGTAGGAGGGCAGTTTTTTCCTCTCTTTGGGTGAGATATCCAGATTCAGGAGCGTGTCATAGATGGTGGACTGCAGCAGCGGCTTGGAAATAAAGAAGTCTGCGCCGGCGTTCCTTGCCTCAGCTTCGATACTCTTCCAGTCATAGGCTGAAATAATGATGATCATTGTATCAGGACCAGTCAGCTGCCGGATCCGTTTTGTAGTCTCAAGGCCATCCATATCCGGCATTTTCCAGTCGATCATGGCCAGATCATATAATTCCCCTTTTTCTGAGGCGGCCCGGACTTCATCTATAGCCTTGAAGCCTGAATCCACCCATGTGGAACGGGCTCCTATATTTACCAGAATGGCACAGGCCTGTTCTCCCACGACCGCATCGTCGTCCACAATAAGTACATTCAGGTCATGCAGAAGTTCACGGGACTTGCGGTGCTGTTCATCCATATATCTGTCCTGGGTCAGTTCTAACGGAATGGAGACTTTAAAGGATGTCCCTTCATCCGGTATACTGTTTACTTGAATAGTTCCATTCATCAGCTGTACCAGGCTGTATACGATTGAAAGTCCAAGGCCGCTTCCAGCTTTGTTCCGGGCCAGGTCATTCGCTTCCTGTTCAAATGGCTGGTAGAGCTTACCCATAAATTCGCTGCTCATGCCGATGCCTGTATCTTTGACAGTGATATCAAGATAAGCATAGCCGTTTGTCCGGCGGGATTCTCTGAGATCCAGGATGATCCTGCCGCCTGCCGGTGTGAATTTGACAGCATTTGAGAGAAGATTCATGAGGATCTGATTGATCCTTAGGGAATCTCCGATATAGTAATGCTCCAGCGGCTCTGTATGGTAGATTTCAAAATCAACATTTTGGGAACTGGCCTGGGGATAGATGATGGATGTGACGGAATTGACCAGTTCTGTAAAGTCAAACCTGCTGTTGGTAATAGTCATTTTCCCCTGCTCAATCTTTGACATGTCCAGTATGTCATTGATCAGTGTGAGCAGATATCTGGAGGAGGCATCGATCTTATTGAAACAGTCCAGTACCCTGCTCCTGTCATCTATTTTCAGCTGTCCTATAGTGCTCATTCCGATGATGGCATTTAAAGGAGTCCTGATATCATGGCTCATGCGGGAGAGAAAATCAGACTTTGCATTATTTGCCGCCTTGGCCAGAGCCAGGGCATCCCTCAGAAGCTGCTCCTGACGGGCCTGCTGGGAACGCTGGTCGTCCAGAACCCGCAGCAGTATGACAGCCAGAGGAGCGTCACCATAAGGGTTCTCTACCTGGACAATGTGGGCGGAGACCCAGTGATATTCATTGTCACGTCCTTTTTCCTGTAGTTCGGTATAAATCTCAGGATTCTGGTTATTAAATTGTTCCAGAATATTATCCTTCGAGAAGGTCTTAAGGAATACTTCTTTGTATGAAGGATGGATGTTGGAAAGTGTCTCCTGTATCATATCTTCATAATTTCCGGAAGGCTCATGAGTAACAATATAATTTCCGGAAGAAATACACTTATAGGAATTATCTGACAGATTTACATTCATTATGAGAGGGTAGGCAGTAAATATGGCAGCGCGCAGCAGCTGATTCTCAAGCAGCTGTTCCTGTTCATGCTCCAGCTGTAGAAGCTTTGTCTGAGTAATATCATTAAATACTGCCTGTATGACTTCTTCCCCGTTGGCATTGATGACGCGCTCCATGTAGACATTGATAAAACAGTGTGAGCCGTCTTTCCGGGTCCCTTCACGTTCATATGATACATGTCCGCCGTTTTTGGAGAGATCTGTTACCAGGTCTGTATATTTAGAGCGCTCATCCTCCAAAACACAGAGGAAGGGGTCAGTTACTTCCGCCCAGTACTCATCCTGAGTATATCCATAGATCTCCCAGGCCATCCTGTTGGCATGGATGATTTTATGTGAGCTGTCAGTGGTAAACTGGATGATTCCGCACGGAACTGTATTATAAAGCTGTGTCAGAAATTTTGCCTGGCGGGATATCTCTTCGTTGGCCTGCTGAAGAAGCAGATCCTGATTCTTCTTCTGCGTGATATCCGTGATAAAGCAGGAGAGGGCTATTCCGCCTTCCTCTGTGGTAATGTATTTGCCCACGTCCATCATCCAGGCCACAGTGCCGTCTTTTCGCTTCACCCGGTATTCAACAGTATAAGCCCCCTTGGCAGACAAGGACTCCTCTGTGGACTTCTGCATGGGACAAAAGTCTTCAGGGAGTATAAAGTCCCGGCAGGAATAATTATTATGTATCCTGAAATCAGAGGCATTTTCATAGCCCAGTATCCGGCAGAGGCCTTCGCTGATCCAGTTGATCGTAAAGTCCTGATCGAAATTACAGATCAGCATACCGCCCGGAAGCTGCGGCTGCATGAGCTCAATCTGTGCGTTCTGCTCTGACAGCAGAGCCTGCATCTTTTTATAAGATTCCCTGGCGGCACGCACAGGGAACAGCTCATCATTTTCTATAGCGCTGAAAGGAACGGAGTTGTGTATATGTACAGTCTGAAACCTGTCCTGTATGCGCCTGAAGATAAAGGTGACCCTCTGGCGGGTATTTAAACTGGCATTACTTGTCTCTATAGCTTCCAGATAGCTGTCGCCCTCACAGAGGTAATAGTTCTCTCCAAGGCCCCGGACAACATAATGCTCATCTGTCATACGAAAAGGGATGCTTTCAGCGCCTTCGGCCAGGAAACATTCACTGACGGCTTTACGTCCCTCTGCTTTTTGAGCCTCGCCTGCACCCAGCCATACGATATCTTCCGCAAAGGTGGAGACAAGAAAATCCACATCATTGTCACAAAAATACCGCGTCAGAATCTCGCGGGAAAAATCAATTATTTCTTTTTCTTCTTCAAATGTCATATAGATAAAACTCCTTTGCAGCTGTAAAATACAGGTTATCTACTTATTTTATCATATTGAGGGGCATTTGCAAGTTGAAAGTAACAGTTCAGCCTTTCACTGTTCCGCGAGGTGTTTTCATGCATTATGCACGAAAATCCCGAGAATTGCAGCGCCAAAATGCTGTAAACAGCATTTTGTGTGCATCGCGGAGCGTTGTTATAGGTCAGACGGCTGCCGAATGGCAGACGGCTGAACTGTAACAGTTTAAACACCTGTCTTTTCTCAAATCCCAGTTACATTATTTCCTATATATTGACATAATACGATGAAAATTATATAATCAGGTTAAATGTTTTTGAGTCATATATTAATATAAATAGTAGAGATAAGTTCCGCTTATGCGTAATAAAAGGGAAGCCAGGTGAAAATCCTGCACAAGTCCGTTACTGTGAAAGTCAGATACCTGCTTATTTCTTAAAACTGTTTTTTGCCGCGGCAACCGGCTAAGACAGAGATGTTCCGCCCTCAAGGCTGCGTTGCTCGCAATGGCAGGTTTGGGGGCGGTCGTGTTTTGGGAGGAAAAGCATTGGAATATAAAAACGGCCTTGAAGGAATGTATGTGATAAAGGACAATAAAAAGCTCCGCTATGGCTACACCACAGGCTCCTGTGCTGCCGCGGCGGCTAAGGCGGCGGCAATGATGCTGTTCCTGGACAGGGAGGTCAGAACAGTTGACCTGCCCACCCCCAGGGGAATCATGCTGCACCTGGCAGTGGAGAAGATATGCAGAGAAGAGGGCAGTGTCTCATGCGCAGTCAGGAAGGACGGCGGAGATGACCCGGATGCCACACACGGGCTGTATATCCATGCGAAGGTGAGTCTCCGGGACGGAGATAAGATCGTCCTGGACGGAGGGCTGGGCGTGGGCAGGGTGACTAAGCCGGGACTGGAACAGCCCGTGGGAGCCGCTGCCATTAACAGAGTGCCCAGGCAGATGATAGAAAAAGAGGTGGCTGATGTCTGCGAAGAGCAGGAATACAGAGGCGGCCTGAGGGTAGAGATATTTGTCCCGGGCGGCGAAGAGACAGCCAGGAAGACATTTAACCCCAGGCTCGGCATTGAGGGAGGGATATCCATACTGGGGACAAGCGGCATTGTAGTTCCCATGAGCGAGGCAGCCCTGATCGCCAGCATCCGGCTGGAGATGGAGATGAAGAAAGCCAATGGGGCAGAATATCTTCTGATCACCCCGGGAAATTACGGGGCGGATTTTATACGTCAGAATATGGTCCTGGATGTGGAGAATTCCATGAAATGCAGCAATTACGTGGGGGAGACCCTGGATATGGCGGTTGAGCTGGGAATAAAGGGAATCCTGATCGTGGCCCATATAGGTAAGTTTATTAAAGTGGCGGGAGGAATCATGAATACTCATTCCAGATGCGCTGATTCCAGGGCTGAGCTGATGGCGGCAGCGGCAGCCAGGGCAGGGGCCGGGATTGAGACGGTCAGGGAGATACTTGGTACCATCACCACAGAGGAGGCGGTGGGTATTCTGAAGAGGGAAGGCCTTATAGAATCCGCCATGGCGGAGATAACGAAGAGGGTGAGATATTACCTTCAGCACCGCTGCCAGGGTGCGCTGCAGACAGAAGCCATTTTGTTTTCCAACCAGCATGGATATCTGGGAGAGACAGAAGGGGCGGAAGAACTGATCAGGCATTTTGAGAAGCGCAGTATATAAAATTAAGGATAAAGGAGAAATTACATGAAAGGGATATTATATGGATTAGGAATCGGGCCGGGGGATCCTGAACTGCTCACGTTAAAAGCAGTGCGCCTGATCAGTGAGAATGAAGTAATTGCAGTGCCGGGAGAAGAGGCGGAAGAGACAGTGGCCTACAAGATTGCCGTACAGGCAGTGCCCCAGCTTAGGGAAAAAGAGCTGCTGGCCGTTCCGATGCCAATGACGAAAGACCCCGGGGTGCTGGAAGAGAATCATGAGAAGGCGGCAAAAAAGGTGAGAGAGTATCTGGATATGGGAAAGAATGTAGTATTTCTGACACTGGGTGACCCGACTGTATACTCTACATATCTATATGTACATAAACGTGTGGCAGATGCAGGATATGAGACAGAGATCGTCAGCGGCATTACCTCATTCTGCGCTGCCGCAGCCAGAATGAATATGGGGCTTGTGGAAAAAGCTGAACCTCTCCATGTAATCCCTGCCTCCTACCAGGTGGAAGAAGCCCTGAAGCTGCCGGGAACAAAAGTACTCATGAAGGCGGGACGCCAGATGGGAAAAGTAAAGGAGCAGTTAAAGGAGCTGGACGCCAGCGTTGTCATGGTGGAGAACTGCGGCATGGAAAATGAAAAGGTGTACAGAAGCGCAGAAGAGATACCTGAGAGTGCGGGCTATTATTCACTCATTATAGTAAAAGAGAATTCAGATAAAGGAGAAAAATAAAATGGTACATTTTGTAGGGGCCGGATCAGGAGCGCCCGATTTAATTACAGTGAGAGGGATGAATCTGCTTAAAGAGGCGGATGTGATCATATATGCCGGTTCTTTAGTGAATCCCCAGCTTCTGGATTATAAAAAAGAAGGCTGCCAGGTTTACAACAGTGCAAAGATGACGCTGGAAGAGGTGCTGGAAGAGATTTTCAGGGCAGAAGAGGAAAATAAAATGACTGTCCGCCTGCATACAGGGGATCCATGCCTGTATGGGGCTATTCGTGAACAGATGGATGTTCTGGATGAGAGAGGAATAGAATACGACTACTGCCCGGGGGTAAGCTCCTTCTGCGGCGCAGCTTCGGCATTGAATCTGGAATATACGCTCCCGGATGTGTCCCAGAGTGTGATCATCACCAGGATGGCAGGGAGGACTCCTGTGCCTGAGAAGGAAGAGATAGCATCTTTTGCAGCACATCACGCCACAATGGTTATTTTCCTGAGCACAGGCATGCTGGAAAAGCTTTCTGAAAGGCTGATTGAAGGAGGATACACGGCAGATACTCCGGCGGCTGTTGTATATAAGGCTACCTGGGAAGACGAGAAGGCATTTGTGTGCACTGTGGGAACTCTTGCAGAGACCGCCAGAAAGAATAATATAACAAAAACAGCGCTTATGATCGTGGGGGATGTGGTGAGCCACAGCCATTATAACCGTTCAGAACTGTACAATCCTGCATTTACTACGGAGTTCAGGGAAGCCAGCGTGAATAGTGCCGGTTTTGAGAGGACTGAGGCGAGATGAAAAATCTGGCTGTTATCAGCTTTACAGAGAAGGGAGGCCGTCTGGCTGGCCAGATCGCCCGGGCATTGTCTTTAGCAGGCTTTGTCTGTGAGGCATGGGGAATGAAAAAATATGCTGCAGCCTGCGGCGTCACACCGCTGGAGGAAGGCTTAAGAGAGTGGGCAGGGCGTATGTTCAGGGAGGCCGACGGCATCCTTTTTATCGGCGCCGCAGGGATCGCTGTCCGCGCCATCGCCCCTTATGTGAAGGACAAGAGAGAAGATCCGGCAGTAGTAGTTATGGATGAAAAAGGAATGTTTGTAATCCCGCTGCTGTCAGGTCATCTTGGAGGAGCCAACGAGCTTGCAGGGATATTGTCGAACCTCACAGGAGCTGTCCCTGTCATCACCACAGCTACTGATGTGAACGGCAGATTTGCAGTAGATATCTTTGCTAAAAAGAACAGGCTTTACATAGGCAGTATGAGACTTGCAAAAGAGATATCAGCGGACGTGCTGGATGAGAAGAAAATCGGGTTTTACAGTGATTTTCCTGCAGCCTCAGATATTCCCCGGGAACTGTGCCCTGTGGGAGAAAATGAAGTATTTGAGGGTACCAACGGGATCTGTGTCACCCTTGATGAGAAAAAATGTCCCTTTAAGCAGACGCTTCATCTGATCCCCGGGATAGTCACGGCGGGGGTAGGATGCAGAAGAGGGACAGGCGCTGATGTGATTGAAAAAAAGGTTCTGGAAGTTCTTGAAGAGAATGGGCTTTCCATTCATTGTCTCGAGAGTCTGGCGAGCATAGATCTGAAAACGGATGAAAAAGGAATGATCATGTTCAGTGAAAAGTATGGGATTCCTTTTAAGACGTATACAAAGGAAGAGCTGGAGGCTGTTCCTGGAGAATTTGAAGAATCTGAATTTGTGCGCTCTGTGACGGGCGTGGGGAATGTATGTGAGAGAAGCGCCCTCCTTGGAAGCGGGATGGGAAAGCTGGTAAATAAGAAAAAATCCGGGGACGGCGTTACTGTAGCGCTGGCCGTAAAAGAATGGAGTGTTGACTTTGAATAAAATATATGTAGTCGGAATAGGACCGGGAGAATATGAGCAGATGACAATGAGGGCGGCAAATGCCCTGAATTCCTGCGATACCATTATAGGATACACAGTATACGTGGATCTTGTGAAAGAGCATTTTGCGGGAAAAGAATTTCTCACAACTCCCATGACAAAAGAGGTGGACAGATGCGTCCTGGCTTTTGAGGAAGCTGTGAAGGGAAAAACAGTGGCTATGATATGCAGCGGTGATGCAGGTGTGTACGGCATGTCAGGCCTGATGCTGGAGATCGGGGCAGATTATCCCGATTGTGAGGTGGAGATCATACCTGGTGTGACGGCCGCCACAGGAGGGGCTGCAGTGCTTGGGGCGCCGCTGATCCATGATTTTGCCCTGATCAGCCTGAGCGACCTGCTGACTCCCTGGGAGAAGATTGAGAAAAGGCTTCTCTGCGCGTCAGAAGCAGATTTTGCCATCTGTCTGTACAATCCTTCCAGCAGAAAACGGCATGATTATCTGCAGAAGGCATGTGATCTTATGATGCAGTACAAGTCCCCGGAAACGGTATGCGGGATAGCCTGGAATATAGGGCGTGACGGTGAAGGCATGAAGGTCATGAGCCTGAAGGAGCTGCGCGATACGCAGGTAGATATGTTTACTACTGTCTTTATCGGAAATTCCCAGACAAAAGAGATAGACGGCAGAATGGTGACACCGAGGGGATACAGGCATGGCAGAGAATAAAGGCATTCTGGTCTTTGCCGGGACTACAGAAGGGCGGGAGCTGGCGGAATATCTCAGGCGCCAGCAGATAGACGCCCATGTCCTTACAGCGACAGAGTACGGGGAACAGCTGCTGATAGCCCCAGGGAATGGGGCAGATGTGCCGGGGAGTAAAGCTGATGGCAGCCCTGCCGAAAGAAGTGCCTGCCGCGGCAGAGCTGATAGTGATTTTATGGTATCTGCGGGCAGGCTTGATGCGGCACAGATGTATGCGCTGATAGAAGAAGAGAAGCCGGAAATAGTAGTTGATGCCACACATCCCTATGCTGTCCTGGTATCGGAAAACATTAGTAAGGCGTGCGCCAAGACAGGGACTGAATATGTGAGGCTGCTCAGAAAGTCCTTAGCTTTGGAGGCCGCCGGCCCTGAAACGGATAAAGCCTGCCTGCGCGAAGATGGCGCAGGGGATATGGCAGAGGGGGATACTGCGGCAGGAGAGGAACTTGATGGATGTACCTGGGTGGAATCAGCAGAGGAAGCTGTCAGATATCTGGAAGGGACGACAGGCAATGTGTTTGTCACTACGGGAAGTAAGGAGCTTTCAAAGTATACTGCGCTTACGGGATATGAGAGCCGGGTATATGCCAGGATACTGTCAGTGCAGGCAAGTATGGATGAGGCTGTGCGCCTGGGATTTTCAGGAAGCCATCTCATCTGCATGCAGGGCCCTTTCTCAGAAGAGATAAACGCCGCCATGCTGCGCCAGACAGATGCCAGATATATGGTCACAAAGGAGTCAGGCGCTAACGGGGGATTTTTAGAGAAGATACAGGCAGCCCGAAGGACGGGAGTCCACCCGGTCGTGATAGGAAGGCCGGGCAGGGAGAGGGGCAAGAGTCTGGAAGAGGTAAAGGCTATGCTGTGTGCCAGACTGCATATAAGCGTGAAGCGAAGAATTGATATGGTCGGGATCGGCATGGGAAATCCGGAAAATATGACTGTGGAAGCAAGAAGGGCATGCGAAAAGGCACAGCTTCTCATAGGGGCGGAGAGAATGCTTGAGGCAGCACAAAAAGCAGGATTTAATAAACCCTCCTTTAAAAGCTACAAGGCAGAAGAAATATATGAATTTGTAACGTCACACCCTGAATATGACCATCTGGCGGTCCTGCTCTCAGGGGACGTGGGCTTTTACAGCGGTGCAAAGAAATTATATGAGCTTTTTGACGGGGATGAAATAAATGTATATTGCGGCATTTCTTCAGCAGTATACCTGTGCGGAAAGCTGCATACCTCCTGGGAGGATGCCAGGCTGGTGAGCCTCCACGGAAGATCTTCCAATATTATCTCAGCAGTGGCCAGAAATCCCAAGGTGTTTGCTCTTGTGGGAGAGAGGGGAAGGGCGGCGCAGATCTGCAGGGATCTCTGTGAGTATCATATGGGAGATGTGACAGTGACAGTCGGGGAAGAGCTCTCTTATGAGAATGAGCGGATAGTCACAGGCACAGCGGCAGAAATGTCCGCGGCCGGGTTTGCTCCCCTGTGCGTTATGCTCATTCAGAATCAGGATGCAGATTCTACCAGGACCCATGGTATCCCCGATGAAGAATTTATAAGGGCCAGGGTTCCCATGACGAAGGAAGAGATCAGGAGCGTTTCCCTGTCTAAGCTTAAGCTGACTTCTGACTCTGTGATCTATGATGTGGGGGCCGGCACGGGATCTGTCTCTGTGGAAATGGCATTGCAGGCGGAGGAAGGCCATGTGTACGCCATTGAGAAGAAAGAAGAGGCAGCTGACCTGATTGAAGAAAATAAGCATAAATTCAAGGTGCAGCATATTACTGTTGTGCGGGGGCTGGCGCCGGATGCAATGGAGGAACTTCCGGCTCCCACACATGCTTTTATAGGAGGCTCCTCAGGGAATCTGAAAGAGATACTGGCCTGTATTTTTAAGAAGAATCCTAAGGCCAGGATCGTTATAAATGCTATTGTACTGGAAACGGTGGCTGAAGCCCTCTCCTGCATAAAGGAAATGAAGGCGGCTGATGTGGATATCGTGAGCGTGTCATCGGCAAGGTCAAAGGAAGCGGGGCCTTATCATATGATGATGGGACAGAATCCAGTATATGTGATTTCCTTTACAGGAGGTGGGGATGATGAATAACCCCAGGATACTCATAGCGGCACCGGCCAGCGGCAGCGGGAAGACGATGGTCACCTGCGGGCTTTTAAGGGCTCTGCAGAGGAGGGGGCTTGTTCCGGCCTCATTTAAATGCGGGCCTGATTACATAGATCCCATGTTCCACACAAAGGTGCTGGGAACACATTCCAGGAATCTGGACACTTTTTTTACAGATGAAGAAATGACAAAGTATCTTTTTCTAAAGAACTCCGAAGGAGCTGATATCTCTGTTATGGAAGGGGTTATGGGGTATTATGACGGGCTGGGCGGCGTGTCAGTTACTGCAAGCGCCTATGACCTGTCAAGGGCTACCAGGACACCCTCTGTCCTTCTGGTGGATGCAAGAGGTTCCAGCGTCTCAATTCTGGCTGTGGTAAAAGGGTTTCTCACTTACAGGGAGGACAGTCTGATAAAGGGAGTCATCCTCAACAGGATGTCAGGCATGCTGTATCCCAGGATCAGGAAACTCATAGAAGAGGAACTTGGCATCAAGGTTTACGGGTATGTGGAAAAGCTGACGGATTTTACGCTGGAGAGCCGGCACTTAGGCCTTGTGATGCCGGATGAGGTGGCAGACCTGGGCAGAAAACTGGATGGGCTTGCAGTGCAGCTGGAGAAGACACTGGATATAGACGGCCTGATAGAGCTGGCAGGGAGTACAGTCCCGATTTCATCTCATATAGAAAAAACCTGGATGGGAAAAAGGGACGGAACGCGCATAGGCGTGGCGAGAGATGAGGCATTCTGCTTCATGTACGAGGATAATCTGGAGCTTTTAAAAGAGCTGGGAGCTGAACTGGCGGAATTCTCTCCTCTTTATGATGAGAGACTGCCTGAGGGCATCAGCGGCCTTATTCTGTATGGGGGCTACCCTGAACTGTTTGCAGGAAAACTAAGCGCTAATACAGCTATGCGTGAGAGAATCAGGGACGCTGCAGCAGCAGGAATGCCGTGTATGGCAGAATGCGGGGGATTTATGTATCTTCATGATATAATGGAGGATATGGACGGAAATGAATATCCCATGGCAGGCGTTGTCAGGGGGAAGGCGTACAGGACTGATAAGCTTGGAAGATTCGGTTATATAGAGCTTTCTCCAATGAACTCCCAGATGCTGGGGATGGATGTGGGAACTATAAAAGCCCATGAGTTCCATTATTTTGACAGTACTGCCTGCGGTGACGCATTCCTGGCTAAAAAACCCCTGCAGGACCGCAGCTGGAGGTGCATCCAGGGAGGAAGCAGCCTGATAGCTGGTTTTCCTCATTTGTACTATTACTCAAACCCGGAAGCGGCCGGACGTTTTGTGGAAGCGTGCAGGCGTTATAAAAAAGATAAAGAAGCTGGAGGTAGAAATGGATGATGCTGTCTTTATGGGCGTTAGTCCTTGGTTTTCTGCTGGATCTGCTTATAGGGGATCCGCATTTTATATATCATCCGGTCAGGCTTGTGGGAAATCTGATCACAGTAACAGAGAAGGGCCTGCGCAGGTTTTTTCCAAAGACAAAGGGAGGCGAAACGGCTGCTGGCGTTTTTCTGGCAGTTATCGTGATCAGTGTGACAACGGCAGTGCCGGCCCTGCTTTTGTATCTGGCGGGGCGGATCAGTCCTGAAGTGCGTTTTGTGCTTGAGACAATTATGTGCTATCAGCTGCTGGCCACAAAATCCCTGAAGGATGAGAGCATGAAGGTATACGACAAATTAAAAGCAGGAGATCTTCCAGAGGCCAGGAAAGCAGTTGCCATGATCGTTGGAAGGGATACGGAGAGCCTGGATGAGGCGGGAGTGACAAAAGCCGCTGTGGAGACTGTGGCGGAGAATACTTCAGACGGAATCATAGCGCCTATGCTGTTTATGGCAGTGGGCGGCGCGGCCTTTGGATATTTTTACAAAGCCATCAACACTATGGATTCCATGGTGGGGTATAAAAATGAAAAATATCTGTATTTCGGGAGATTCGCAGCCAGACTGGATGATGTTGTAAATTATATTCCGGCACGTCTGGCAGCCTGCTTTATGACGGCTGCAGCAGCTTTTGTTTCACTTGATACAAAGGAGGCGTGGCGGATCTACAGGCGTGACAGGCGTAACCATGCCAGCCCCAATTCAGCCCAGACAGAGGCGGTTATGGCCGGGGCGCTGAATGTGCAGCTGGCCGGGGATGCCTGGTATTTTGGAAAGCTTCATAAAAAGAAGACGATCGGTGATGACACAAGGCCAGTAGAATACGAAGATATCAGGAGGGCAGACAGGCTGCTGTATGCCACAGCCATCCTGTCCCTGGTCATGTTTTCAGCCGTCAAGGCAGCGGCCTGGATGTATCTGGTATGAACTGATCCTGGATCAGCGTGTTGAAATAGAAAGACATAAGAGGACATAAGAATGGAGACACATATACATGGCGGGGATATCTACTCCCGCAGCTTTGAACTGGATTATTCTGTGAACATCAACCCTCTGGGCATCCCCAGGACGGTGAAAGAAGCGGCAGAAAAGGGTGTGGCCTTATCAGAGCACTATCCGGACGTGCAGTGCAGGACATTAAAAAGGGCTATTGAAAGAAAAGAGGGGGTGTCCCGGGAGGCAGTTATCTGCGGAAACGGGGCGGCTGAACTGATATTTGCCATAGCTCTTGGCATCAGGCCGGGTAAAGCTCTTTTGGCAGCTCCGGGATTTGCTGAATATGAGCAGGCCCTCAGGGCGGCAGGGTGCAGTATCTCGTATTATACGTTAAAGGAAGAGAACGGGTTTGAGGCAGGCAGGGATTTTGTGGATATGGTGACAGAAGATCTGGATATAGTGTTTCTGTGCAATCCCAACAATCCCACAGGAATTGCATATTCGAGGGATTTTTTAAGAGATGTGCTGGTAAAATGCAGGGAATGCAAGGTGGTCCTGGTTGTGGATGAATGTTTTATAGAGTTCATGGACAGTCCCATGGAATATACCATGAGGCCTTTTCTGGAGGAATATGACAATCTTTTTCTGCTGAAAGCTTTTACAAAGACATACGCTATGGCAGGGCTGCGTCTGGGATATGGGCTTAGCAGCAGCCGTGCCCTCCTGGAGGCTATGGCAGCTGTGATGCAGCCCTGGAATGTCTCTATTCCGGCCCAGATGGCAGGAACGGCAGCTCTGGCTGAGACAGGATATGTGGAGTCGGCAAGAAACCTGATCAGAAGTGAGAGGAAGTATCTGACAGATAACCTGCGTCAGCTTGGACTGACGGTTTATGACGGAGCGGCGAATTTTATCTTTTTCAAAGGTCCCGTGAATCTGGGAGAGGCCTGTAAAGATGCGGGGATCCTTCTGCGGGACTGCAGCAATTACCACTCTTTGGGAGCGGGATATTTCAGGATCGCGGTGCGCACCAGAAAAGAAAATGAGCTTCTTGTTAAGACTATGCAGAGGATTATGGGGGTAAGCTAAATGGCAAAAGTAATTATGGTACAGGGCACAATGTCAAATGCAGGGAAGAGCCTGCTGGCAGCAGGTTTGTGCAGGATATTTAAACAGGACGGCTACAGTGTGGCTCCTTTTAAATCTCAGAATATGGCGCTTAATTCGTTTATTACAGAAGAGGGGCTGGAGATGGGGAGAGCCCAGGTGATGCAGGCAGAAGCCGCCGGCATTAAACCAAGCGTATATATGAATCCTATTCTTTTAAAGCCCACAAACGACACTGGCTCCCAGGTCATTGTAAACGGCGAAGTACTGGGAAATATGAGCGCCAGAGAATATTTTGCATATAAGAGAAGACTTTTTCCTGATGTAATGAGGGCTTTTGAGTCTTTGGCAGAACAATACGATATTATTGTGATAGAGGGGGCCGGCAGCCCGGCTGAGATCAATCTCAAAGCAGATGATATCGTAAATATGGGAATGGCTAAAAGAGCCCATGCCCCTGTGCTTCTTGTTGGGGATATTGACAGGGGCGGAGTATTTGCACAGCTCTACGGTACAGTGGAGCTGCTGGATGAGGATGAACGGGCAATGATCAAGGGCCTGATCATCAATAAATTCCGCGGGGACAAGACGATACTGGATCCGGGAGTATCCATGCTGGAGGAAAAGACAGGCATACCTGTTGTGGGTGTGGCGCCTTATTTGAACATAGAAGTGGAGGATGAGGACAGCCTGACAGACAGGTTTTCCAGAAACAGTGAGGTTGGCCTGATAGATATTGCCGTTATCAGGATCCCCAGGATATCTAATTTTACTGATTTCAATCCTTTCGAGAGTATAAGCGGAGTTTCACTGAGGTATGTCCATTCCGTGAATGAACTGGGGAATCCTGACATGATCATCCTGCCGGGGACTAAGAATACCATGGAGGATCTGCTCTGGATGAGACAGAATGGCCTGGAAGCGGCAGTCCTGAAGGCAGCGGCGGCAGGGAAGGTGATCTTTGGCGTCTGCGGAGGCTATCAGATGCTGGGTGAGACATTGAGTGATCCGCATGGTGTGGAGGCCGGAGGCCAGATAAAAGGCATGGGGCTTCTTCCTATGGACACAGTTTTTGCAGAGGAAAAGACAAGAACAAGAGTAAAGGGGAAATTTGCCCCTCTGCAGGGAATACTGGAGGGACTCTCGGGCACTTGGCTGGAGGGGTATGAGATCCACATGGGAGAAAGCGTGCGCAGGGAAGATGCCGGCCAGATGACGGAGATCGCAAATTATGCCGCCCAGTCTGACAGTACCTTAAAAGCTGACGGGGCTTACAGGAATAATGTATACGGGACATATGTGCACGGTGTATTCGATAAAGAGGAAGTGGCTGTCAGGATCGTGGAAGGCCTGGCCCGGGCAAAGGGAATCTCCATGGAAGATATAAATGCAGTAGATTACCAGGCCTTTAAAGAGAGCCAGTATGATATCCTGGCAGCAGCATTGAGAGAGCACCTGGATATGGCCAGGATATATGCCATCATGGAAGAAGGAGTGTGATTCCTATGAAAATAGAATTAGAAAATGTGAAGCCCATGGACATTGAACGGCGCAGCTTTGAGATCATAACAGAAGAGCTGAAAGACCGCCGGTTCCCAAAGGAACAGGAGCTTATTGTGAAGCGCTGCATCCATACAAGCGCAGATTTTGATTATGCGGACAATCTCTGCTTTTCAGAAGGGGCTGTAGAGAAAGCAATCGCGGCGATCAAAAGAGGAGCATCCATTGTCACAGATACCCAGATGGCGAAGGCAGGCATAAACAAAAAGGTCCTCTCCCGCTACGGAGGTGAAGTCCTGTGTTTTATGTCGGATGAAGACGTGGCTGAGGATGCCAGGAGACAGGGAAGAACAAGGGCGGCAGTCAGTGTGGACAAAGCGGCAGCACTTGGAAAAGAACTGATCTTTGTGGCAGGGAATGCGCCTACTGCCCTTGTCCGTCTCTATGAACACATTACAGAGGGAGATTTTTACCCTGCTCTTGTGGTCGGTGTGCCTGTGGGCTTTGTAAATGTGGTCCAGTCCAAGGAACTGATCATGGAGACAGATGTACCTTATATTGTCGCCAGAGGCAGGAAGGGCGGCAGCAACATAGCAGCATGCATCTGCAATGCACTGCTTTATATGATGGATTCAGACAGAGGTTACTAGTAGTATCATATCTTGCTGGATAGAGTGCCCAGGCGCTTTGCATATGCAGAGGCCTGTTCATAGGTATAACGTTTTTGTATATTATTTGTGGGAAGAGCTGCGCTGGTCAGGCGCGGCTTTTCTTTCATTTTCATATATTCTTTAGCTGTACACTGGAAATTCTTTAAAAACATCTGGTTTAAGTAGCGGCTGCTGGAAAAGCCTGTCTCCATACAGATATCCAGAATGCTCAGATCAGTTTTGCGTATCAGTGTGAGGGCATGCATAAAACGAAGCCCGCTTACATATTCCTGAAAAGACATGCCCAGCATCTTTTTTATAAAGTGAGACGCGTGATAATCCGTGATATTTTCCAGAGAGGCGATATCCTGCAGGGAAATATGCTCCGTATAGTGTTCGCCGATGTATTCAGTTATGCGTTTCAGGCGCAGGGTATTATGGTAGGCAGAAGCAGATTCTTTTTCAGTAGCCACATGGCAGTTTGTGCTGCACGCCAGCTGGAATAAGACATCCAGCATAATGCTGGAGCATTTCAGGGCGTTATAGGGCACATCTTTGAAATAGTAACCGGTACATTCATAGAGTGACCCAAGCAGGGTATCATGCAGACTGCCGCTGCCGATAATGTTATTTTCAAAACGGAGAAAGCCCAGGGAATAATCTGCCTGCTTATAGAATTCTGTATGGATCTGAAAGGCGAGGATCAGATTATCTGTATCCGTTCTTGCAAATGAGTGGACCTGGTGGCGGTTGATCAGATAAATATCCCCTTCCTGCAGAATATAGGATTTCTGCTCCAGTACAAGAGTGACCGTGCCCTTTAGCAGGACTCCTATCTCCAGGTCATCGTGGCCATGGGGGCCACGGGCAGTCATTTCCACAAAAAAGATCTCCAGATGGTTCATGTTTGTATGCTGTACGATTTCCAACTCTTTTTTCCGGCTCATCTAAATTCCCTCCTGTTATCCGTATTTTATCACAGGTTCACAAGAATGGATATGAAAAATCGCAAGATTGTCATTTTTCAGACTGAAAATCTGATATAAATATATTATACACATCCGTGAAACACGAAAACCTGTCTTGGGCTGGCGTGCAGGGCACGGTAAGGTATCATAGATCAATCACCGGTGAAAAACAATAACCATTTTTGTAACTATCCAGCATGTAAATATGAAAGTGTTGAACAGTTACCCACTTTTTGAAAGAGAGGAATTGTAAATATGTCAGAATTCAAATTTTCCGTTGGGCCATGGAATGTTCATACCGGGGCTGATTCTTACGGTCCGGCCACAAGAGAGGATATACCTGTAGAAGAGAAATTTAAAAAGTTTGCCGAGCTGGGTTTTTCAGCTGTCCAGTTCCACGATGATGATGCAGTCCCGAACATCAACGATTACACAGAGGAAGAGATCAGGGAGAAAGCCAGGGAGCTGAAAAAAACACTTGATAAATATGGGTTAAAGGCAGAATTCGTAGCGCCCCGCCTCTGGATGGACCCTCACACACAGGACGGCGGATTCATGAGTACCTCCGCGAAGGACAGGGAATATGCAATGTGGAGAGCATACCGCTCTATCGATATAGCAAATGAACTGGGGTGTGACATGGTTGTGCTGTGGCTCGCCAGAGAAGGCACCCTCTGCGCAGAATCCAAATCTCCTGTGTGGGCCACCAGGATGCTCATAGAGGCCATCAACAAGATGCTGGAATATGATTCCAAGATCCGCATCTGCATTGAGCCAAAGCCAAACGAGCCCATCGACAGGAGCATCTGCGGCACAATGGGACATGTTATGGCAGTTTCAGCAGCAACTATTGATCCGGCACGGGTAGGCGGAAATCTGGAAAGCGCTCATGCCATCCTGGCAGGCCTGGACCCTGCACATGAGATTGGCTTTGCCATGGCCATGGGCAAGCTGATGACTGTACATCTCAATGACCAGAACGGGATCCGCTACGACCAGGATAAATCTTTTGGCGTAGAAAATCTCCGGGCAGCCTTCAATCAGGTAAAGGTGCTCAAAGAGAACGGCTACGGTGACCACGGAGAATATGTAGGGCTGGATGTGAAGGCCATGCGTACCACCAGGGATGAGGACAGCTATAAGCATCTGGAAAACAGCCTGAAGATATTTAAGGCGCTGGAGGAGAAGGCAGACAGGTTTGACTACGATTTCCAGAAGAAATGTGTAGAAAACAGAGATTTTGAAGCACTGGAAATGTATGTGATGAACCTGCTGATGGGGATTGAATAATTACAATGATAAGGGTATGAGAGCAAGCCGGGGGGAATTTGTCTTCCTGGCACTCTCACATTATAGCAGAAGTATAGATCATGATGGAGGCGCATATGAAAAAAGTGATTGCAGCCGGGCATATTTGCCTGGATATAACCCCCATGTTCCCGGAGAGAAAGGCAGATTCCCTGAGCGAGGTGCTGACTCCGGGCAGGCTGATCCAGATGGGGGAAGCAGATGTCCATACAGGCGGTTCAGTAGCCAATACGGGGCTGGCAATGAAAGTATTAGGTGCAGATGCCGCGCTTATGGGGAAAATAGGAAATGATGCATTTGGAAGCATGGTATTAAACATTCTGAAAAAATATTCCGCAGAGGAAGGCATGATCATTTCTGGAAAGGAGTCAACTTCGTATTCTGTTGTACTTGCAGTCCCAGGCATTGACCGTATTTTTCTTCACAATCCAGGGGCAAATGATACATTCTGCGCTTCAGATATTCCGGAGGGTACATTGGCGGAAGCGGCTTTATTTCATTTTGGATACCCGCCGCTTATGAAGTCTATGTATGAAAATGAAGGGGAAGAGCTGCTGAAGATCATGAAAAAGGCAAAAAAAGCAGGGACGGCCACATCACTTGACCTGGCCTCAGTGGATCCCTGCTCTGACGCCGGAAGAGCGGATTGGAGAAGCATACTGAAGCGCGTGATCCCCTATGTGGATTTCTTTGTCCCGAGTGTGGAAGAGCTGTGCTTCATGCTGGATCGGGAACGGTTTGAAAAATGGCAGGAGAGGGCAGCCGGAAGAGATATCACAGAGATCTTGGATATTGAAAAGGACGTAAAGCCTCTCGCAGAGATGTGTATGGAAATGGGAGCCAGGGTGCTGCTTATCAAATGCGGTGCACCTGGAATGTATTACCGTACAGCCGGCAGGGAGGCCCTCAGCGGTGTCAGCGGGCGTGTGGAGCTGGATCTGGATGGCTGGGCCGGGCAGGAAGGCTTTGAGAGGAGCTATGTCCCTGAAAAGGTCCTCTCCGGGACGGGGGCAGGTGACACAAGTATTGCCGCATTTCTTACGGCTATGCTGAAGGGGTATCCTCTGAGGCGGGCGCTGCAGTTGTCTGCAGCCACGGGGGCGTCCTGTGTGGTAGCCTATGATGCACTAAGCGGGCTGAAGCCCTTTGATGAGCTTGAGAGGAAAATAGATGCCGGATGGCAGAAAAATATAAGTAACTAAGGAGGAGAAGCTATGTTAGCAAATTTAAATGATGTGCTGCTTCCAGCAAAAAGAAATCATTATGCGGTGGGGCTTTTCAATGCAGTCAATCTGGAATTGGCAAGAGGGATCATCAGCGCGGCTGAGGCCGCAGGTTCCCCGGTTATAATGGGAACTGCGGAGGTACTGCTCCCATATGGGCCGCTGGAGGAGGTATCTTACTATCTTCTGCCAATGGCAAAGAAGACAGGTGTTCCAGTTGTCATCCATCTGGATCATGGCCTGAAAAAAGAAACCTGCCTTCAGGCTCTGGAGCTTGGTTTTTCTTCTATTATGTATGACTGCTCCACAGATTCCTATGATGAGAATGTAAAAAAAGTAAAAGAGATGGCAGAGATTGCTCATTCCTACGGAGCGACTATTGAAGGGGAACTGGGCCATGTAGGTGACAATCCGGGTTCGGCAGAAGGTGATTCCCATTTGGAAGATCCGGGTAAATTTTTTACAGATCCCGGGATGGCAAAGGATTATGTGGAGAAGACAGGTGTGGATGCGCTTGCAATTGCGGTGGGGAATGCCCACGGTGCATATAAGCTGCCTCCCAAGCTGGATTTTGAGCGTATCAGGACTATTGCGCGGACTGTGGATGTGCCTCTTGTACTGCATGGGGGCTCCGGCCTGACAGATAATGACTTCAGGCGCGCGATCCAGGAAGGGATCAGCAAGGTCAATATCTTTACAGATATTAATGTGGCTGCTGTAAAGGCAGAATTTGAAAGATTCAGCTCCATGGATAAGGGCCTCATAGACCTGATCCCGGCCGCCGTGGAGGCCGTAAAGCAGGAATCCCTGAAGAAGATGAAGCTCTTTAGCAGCGACGGCAAGGCATATCTGTATGGCAGCGGGTGGGCAGCCCGGGAGAATATGAATAATATAAAAAATCCCGAAAATATGGGGAAGGAAGAGCTTGTACGCATGGTGGCGGCTGAAGTATTGAGGTATCTTGGAAATTAATAATTATGGAAAGCCCTATTTACTTTTTTCTTCGTGCTTGCTAAAATATAGGTACAAAGAAAGTTTACTACTGACCGATATGTGGTATATAAATGATCGGGTTGAAAGTTTACTGCTGACCAATATGCGGTATATAAATGGTTGGGTCGAAAGTTTGGTCCTTCGCCGCAAGGCGAGGGACTTTTTTTCTTAATGAGGACAAGCATATGAAGAAAATGGATAAAAAGAGAAAGGCAGGAAAGCCTTGCGACATGAGTGAGCATACTGCTGGAAATACCTGTTTGTCTGAAAACTGTGAGTAAGGCATGGAGTAAGGATATTATGAAAATAAAAAGCCATAGAAAACAATTAAATACATAATAATTATGTTACAATTGTAGGGAATTCGAATAGAATCGAGGTGTTTCGAATGAAGAATTACAGGAAACGAACAGTTGATGATATTCTGAAACGCAAATTGGAAGGCAAAGGTGCAGTACTGATCGAAGGACCCAAGTGGTGTGGCAAAACCACGACCGCCGAACAGCTTGCTGCAAGCAGATTGTATATGGATGATCCAGAGAAAAAAGAGCAGAACATTACCATGTCTGAGATTAATCCAAAGCGGCTTCTGAAAGGTGCAGCTCCGAGACTTATCGACGAGTGGCAGCTTGCCCCCAAACTGTGGGATGCCATCCGATTTGAAGTTGATCACCGTGGCGAGCTTGGACAGTTTGTACTCACAGGCTCTGCAGTTCCTGCGGATCCCAGGGAAATCACCCACTCTGGCACAGGGCGCTTTACCCGGCTCACTATGAGACCAATGAGTTTGTATGAATCGGGAGATTCAACGGGCGAAGTCAGCTTGAACGACCTGTTCAGTGGTGTGTCGGACATAGACGGCGGCTCAAATATCGATATCGACCGTCTGGCGTTTTTGGTATGCCGTGGTGGCTGGCCGCAGGCGGTTGATATGCGAGACGAGATTGCACTTGACCAGGCGATGGATTATTATGATGCCGTTGTACATTCCGATATCAATCGGGCAGACAATGTGCAGAAAAAACCAGAAAGAGTTCGGCGGCTTATGTGTTCTTATGCAGGAAATCAAGGCGGCCAAGTATCAAATACCGTAATTACACAGGACATTGCGGCTAATGACGAAACTCCCATGAGTGAGGAGACGGTAGCTGAAAGCGCCGTCTTTCCTTATGGTATTGACGGGAACCGGGGATTACGCATATCGCCGCCATGATGGTGTATATGTTATTCCTGTCGGCTGCCTGAAAAACTAACTAAAAATATTGGAGGTGTTACTGTGATTACAATATATAAAGACAAGAAAGACATACCAAAGAATATAGAATATGTAGAGCTTAATGATGTATTTTTTAATCAAACCACAGTTAATAAATTAGACAGCAAAGCAAAGACAATTGTAAAAAAAATTCACGATTCCGAACTCGATGGAAAATACAAAATAAAATCAAAGTTTAATGGTGTGACATTGGATGTAGATTGCTTATCAACAGGATGTAAAACCGTATTGAATGTGAAGTATTTTCCAGATAAAGTTTTTTGCCTGAAAGAATGTGGTGATAATGCGTTAGAGGTATTGTACGGATTAGATGATGGAGCGGTATATAGTGATTATGCAGTAATACCATTTGATATGAATAGCGTTAAAGTTTCTGATGAAAAAGGAACCAGAGTAATCACAGACTATGAAGAATTGAAGGAGTGGTGGAATAATGAAAAGTAAACCAATTGTAATGGATCATTTTTCCACGATCCATACTTCGTATGTACTGGATTTCGAGTTTACAAATAATATAACTATTCTTACAGGTTCATCAGCTACAGGAAAGACTGTATCATTTTCCTTCATAAAGGAATGTATGGCAATAAATCCCAGTATTGTATGTTTTAATTATCTGGATTATCAGAAAGATATAAAAAAATTAATAAGTGAAGAAACAGGGAAGTTGATTGTCATTGATAATGCAGATATATTGCTTGATGATGATACAAGGAAATATATTTCACTGGATGATAAGAACCAGTATTTGATAATAGGAAGAACCCCAAAAAAATCTGTTTGCTACCAGTGATAACTTATTTGAACTGGTGAGCAAGAAAAATGGGGAACAGACTGAATCTAGGATTGAACGGTATTTGTAAAAAGGAAGCCGCAATTACGTGATGTCTGAATGTAAAAGTAACCTGGGGATGGGGCATTATGAATGCCGCACCCCCACTCTTTTTATTTCATATGTAACTCCGGTCCTTCTATGTAAGTGAAGCGCACTTTTGTGCTGACATATACCCGCTATGCCTCCTTAATATGCCGCAGAAACATCCTGCGTATCCCTTCATATTCTCCCAGGCCAATTAAATGGCATTCTACGGGGTAACCGGCATCCATGAACTGTCTGCTCCAGGATTCGGGGTCTTCGCCCGCCATATCGTTCCTGGCATGGTCGCCTGCAACGATCATGAAGGGAGCCAGATGTATTTTCTTAGGTTTGTATTCTTTGACCTGCCGCAGGAGTGACATCATGGTAGGATAAGCCTCTACAGTGCCCAGAAATACATTTTCATAACCCATATCCTTAAAAGTATAGTCAAGGGCGGCATAAATTGCATTCGCATAATGGGTGGTGCCGTGTCCCATAAGGACAAGAACTTCATCTTTGGGAAGGTCTTTCCACGTTTCCATGAGTGAAGAGATAGCTTCTTCATTGTCACGTGTAGTAGTTAAAAGGGCATCGCCAAACCGGATGCTGCTGAAATGTTCGGAAAAGGCAAGAACATCTTCTTTCATGAGATCGTTCTCAATACCGTTGATGACATGGGTGGGCTGTACCACAAGATCTGTAATGCCGTCAGCAGTTATTTGTTCCATGGCTTCTTTTACATTTGGAATGACGATGCCGTCCCTTGTCTTAAGCTTCTTTATTATCATCTTACTGGTCCAGGCGCGGTAAAGATTACAGTCAGGATAAGCCTTCTGGATATCTGCCTCAATTCTGTCGATTGTCTTCTTTCTTGTCTCCTCGTAGCTGGTGCCGAAGCTGACTACGAGAATTGCTTTTTTACACTCTTTGCACACTTCGTGTTTTCCTCCGTACTGTTTTTTAGTATTGATCTCTTCTATATATTTTTCCAGCGTAGCCAGATTCCGCGGAAGCGGCAGGCTGGGCTTAAGAATGTCCTTTTTGCACAGGCTTTCAAAAAGTTCGAGTATGGCAGGCTGTTCCAGATTCGTCTTTGCCAGCGCTGTCTTATTCGTAAATACCTCCAGAGGGGAGCCGAACATCAGCATACGTCCTTCATGGAGGAGAGCGATATCATCCGCCCATTCCAGGGCATAGTTAACATCATGGGTGGACATCATGACGGTAATTCCTTCACAGGTGAGCTGGTCCACTATATGATTTACCATTGTAGTGTGCTTTGGATCAAGGGCAGCTGACGGTTCATCCAGTATGATGATGTCAGGATGCATGACAAGAATATCTGCTATAGATACCTGTTTCTTTTGACCGCCGCTTAATGCATGAGTTGGCTTGTGGCGGAAGGGGGTGATCTCCAGATAGTCGATCACATTTTCCACCTCTTTTTTTGCTTCGTCCTCTGAAATGCCAAGATTCAGGATCCCGAAAGAGATCTCCTGATATACACTGGCTGAAAACAGCTGGCTGTCAGGGTCCTGAAAGATGATCCCTACCTTGCTGCGCAGCTTTAGAAGCCCTTTTCTGGAGTAATCCACAGGTTCCCCATTGAAATACAGAGTGCCCGCATCCGGGCGGTGGATACCGTTGCAGCATAGGAAAAAAGTAGATTTTCCGGAACCGTTGGCACCCATAAAGGCGACTTTGGAGCCGCGGCGTATCTCAACTGAAAAGCCGTTTAAAGAATGCGTTTTCTCATTATCATAAGAAAAGTAAAGATCATCTGCTTTTAAAATAATGTCATCGTTTTTCATAGAAATCTTCTCCATATAGCAGCCGCCAGAAGCAGCAGTTCGAATAGTATGATATATATGATCTCCTTTTTCTTAGGAGGATAGTTCTCAGTCAGGACCCGGATAGTTCCGTCATAGCACCTGGCCTCCATGGCATCATAGAGGGCATTTGATTTTTTCATTGCCCTGATGAAAAGGACTGAGATCATTGAACCAAAAGATTTTAGGGATGTCTTATAGTCCTTGTTGCCCAGACGTGAATTCTGGGAGGTGGTGATCGCTGACGCAATATCCAGAAGTACAAAGATGAAACGGTAGATCAGGAGCATCAGTTCCTGCAGCAAAAGCGGACAGTGAAGCCTGTGCAGGACAAGGATGATGTCTGTCATAGGAGTATTCAGGGATAAGAAATAGAGGCAGGATACACTGGCCAGCGCGGTCAGGATCAGCTGGATCCCATACAGGATAGATGAATGGCTGCCTGTAATGTAATAGCTCCCAACAGGAATGGCAAAGGCATCCAGGGGAGTTTTTGAAATATTTATAATAATTGCGATGGTGCTTAAGAATAAGAATGCCAGAGGGACGGCCATTAATGTTTTATAACGGGAAAGTGGGATCCCCCCTGTTTTTACATTGAGGATCCCATTTACTGCGAGGACGAGAAGAGCTATGGCAATCGAACGTGAGACCAGACAGAAAATCAGTGTGGCCATTGCATAGGCAAACTTCTCACCGGCATTGACATATCTTAATTTGGAATAATAGCAAAGCTTATCTATAACAATCAAGACAGTACTCCTTTTTGACTATTCAAGTTCTTTCCCAAGTTTTTTCGACCATTTTTTGCGCTCAACAAGGCGTCCCATACAAAAAGCCATGATGCCAACGCCAATGCCGGTCTGGATACAGAAGATAAGGCTCTCTACTTCCCCGGGAAGCTCCCCGCCCAGCATAGTTTCCAGAACAGGAGTGAACCAGGGCTCATAGCCGCTGTTTACTTCTTCAACTACCTGGCTGCCCGCATCATCTGAACCGCCGAATTCGGCGCCCTTAAGGGCAAATAATGGTACTATGGCAATTAAAATGGCGGCTGCGATCAATATTAAGACGGTTTTTGTATTCTTACTCATATTATTTAGCCTCCTTTTTAACAAATCCGATGGCTTTCAGCTCAGGCATAGCGAAGGATTCCAGCCCGATTATGATGATCAGGGTCAGGATACCTTCCAGCACAGCAAGAGGAAGCTGTGTAGGTGCGAATACTGCAAGGAATTTCACAGCGGAAGCGCCAACGCCGCCCTGGTCTGAAGGATGTGCCAGAGCCAGCTGAAGGCTTGTCACACAGTATGTAAAAAGGTCACCGAGCATGGCAGCGAGGAATACACTCACTCTTTTGTTGATTTTAAACTTCATGCAGAGCTTATAGATTCCAAAGGAAAGGAATGGGCCTGCAATTGCCATAGAGAATGTGTTGGCGCCCAGGGTAGTAAGTCCGCCGTGGGCCAGCAGGATCGCCTGGAAAAGAAGCACAATAATACCGAGGATGGCTACAGATGACGGTCCGAAGAGGATTGCGCCGAGGCCAGTCCCTGTCATGTGTGAACAGCTGCCTGTTACAGACGGAATTTTCAGGGATGAAATTACAAAGATAAAGGCTCCCGACATAGCCAGAAGTGTAAGTGCCTTTCTGTTTGCCTGCAGAGATTTTTTGATAGAAAAGAAACCTGCCAGCAGGAACGGAATACAGATAACGCCCCATGCGATACAGAATGCTGCAGGAAGGTACCCTTCCATAATGTGCATTGCATTAGCCACAGGTGTGATCCCAAGGGCGAGTGCGAATGCGCCGGCCAGAATGACCAGCTTTTTTTGCTTTTTACTCATAACTTTCTTCCTCCTGATTGAAATTGAGTGCTGACATAAAAAAACCCGTCTGGATGCAGACGGGTATACGACAAAAATCCCCTTATTCTAAGGGAATGTATCATACACCGGCCATCGTTCGTAACCAGGTGTAAATCGTTTATCGCAGGCAGGTCTTCTGACTCAGGCTTCTTCACAGCTACCCGCCTTCCCATTTTCACAGTGGCGTATCTGGATAGCTGCTGTTCCTTTACAGCGGCGTGACCGTGCGGGCTTTTAACCCGGCTTTCCTATTCTTCCGTTTAACGGACACCTGTCGATACTCAATTATGATAAGATTTTATCATTTGTCCCATAAATTGTCAATGTGTGAAATGAGTGTTGCCGGGCTAAAAAATTTGTTTGATTTTGGCACATGTTGTGCTATGATGATACAAGATTGTTACGGTTCTGTGAACAGTAACACAAGATTAAGTTTGAAAGGCAGAGCGGTATTTACATGAGTATTCAAATGATAGGGATCGATCACAGCAGGGCCGGGATCGATATAAGGACAATCTTTTCATTCACTAAAAAAAGATGTGCCGAAGCATTGGATTTCTTTAAGGGCATCGAAGGCATTGAGGGATGTATCCTGCTCTCTACATGTAACAGGATGGAGCTTTATGTGAGCTGTGAAGAAGAATTTCAGGGGTCCCTGTTTGACCTTTTGTGTGAGGTTAGGGAAATACCCGACGGAGGCTTCTACAGGTCTTATTTTGTATACAGAGAAGGGGAAGAGGCCGTGGCCCATCTTTTCCGTCTGGCGGCAGGACTTGAGTCACGGATACTGGGGGAGGATCAGATCATTACCCAGGTGAAGGATGCCCTGGCTCTGGCGAGAGAGCAGTATGCGGCGGATAATGTCCTTGAAGTATTATTCAGGATGGCGGTGACGGCAGGCAAGAAAGTCAAGACGGAAGTATCTCTTTCTACGGCCAACAGATCGGTTATACACCAGGCTCTTGATACGCTGAGGCAGGAAGGGCATACATTTGAAGGAAAGATCTGCATGGTCATAGGAAACGGGGAGATGGGGCGGCTGACGGCCACTGTCATGCATGAAGCGGGCGCGGATGTAACTGTCACGGTGCGCCAGTACCGCAGCGGTATCGTAGATATTCCAAGGGATTGCAAAAGGATCGATTATGGAGACAGGATGCAGCTGTTTCCAAAATGTGACTATGTGATAAGTGCCACTGCAAGCCCTAATTATACACTGAAGGAACACTGTGTCAGAGAGGCACAGGTGTCTCATCCTGTAGTCCTTGTGGATCTGGCAGTGCCAAGAGATATAGATCCTGAAGCAGGAAAGCTTGAAAATATCACGTTATATGATATTGATTACTTTAAGGTCGATATAAAAAGTGAAAAAGTCAGGGCAAATATTGCCAGGGCAGATCATATCTTAGAGGAGCAGATGGAAGAATTCTACACATGGTATGAGTGCAGGGATGTGATCCCCAAAATACAGGAGATCAAAGAAGAAGCAGCCAGAGACGTAGAGCTGCGTCTGACGAAGGTTATCCGTGATCTTCCTCTGGAAAAGGAAATGCAGGAAAAGCTCAGGGGATGCATAGGAGCGGCTGCAGGGAAGGTAGTTAATAAGATGCTTTTTGGCCTCAGAGACACTGTCAGCCAGGCGGCATTTCGGGAATGTGTGGAAGGATTGGAGAAGTTATATGAAGAGTGAAGTGATAATCGGAAGCAGGGAAAGCAGGCTGGCTGTGATACAGTCAGAGATGGTAAAGGCCTATATTGAAGAAAATAATCCGGGGCTTACTGTGAGTCTGCTGACTATGAAGACTACAGGAGATATTATTCTGGACAGGACTCTGGATAAGGTGGGGGGGAAAGGCCTTTTCGTGAAAGAACTGGATAAGGCTCTGACGGACGGGCGCAGCGACTTATCTGTCCACAGCCTCAAGGATATGCCAATGGAAGTTCCTGAGAGCCTGCCTGTTGTGGCCTACTCAAAGAGGGAGGATCCAAGGGATGTGCTTGTTCTGCCTGAGGGCGCGGCTTCCCTGGAGGAGAGCATGGCAGGAGGGCTTCCAATCGGCTGTTCAAGCCTCAGAAGAGTCATCCAGCTTAAGGAGATGTACCCGGGAGCCAGCTTTAAGCCTGTCAGGGGGAATGTACTGACAAGACTGGCAAAGCTGGATGGGGGAGAATATTCTGCCCTTGTTCTGGCAGCCGCAGGCCTGAAAAGGCTGGGGTTAGAAGAGAGGATCAGCCGCTTTTTTGAACCTGAAGAGATCATCCCTTCTGCGGGACAGGGGATCCTGGCTGTGCAGGGAAAAAAAGGAACAGACTATTCTTTCCTGAAGGGTTTTGAAGATGAGGAAGCAGCGTGCGCAGCAGTCTGCGAGAGAGCCTTTGTGAGAGAACTGAACGGAGGATGCAGTTCTCCGGTAGCAGCACACGCCAGGATCATAGAAGGTGAACTGGTACTGCTGGGCTTATATTATGATGAAGAGACAGATGGATGGAAAAAAGGCAGGACCAGCATGGCAGTCACTGACAAGAGACGGCTGCTGGAGCAGGCGGATGAGCTGGGCAGTTCATTTGCCAGGGAACTCTGCCTGGAATACAGAAAAGGAGTACAGAAATGACAGGAAAAGTATGGCTGGTGGGAGCAGGGCCGGGAGATCCGGGCCTGTTCACCCTGAAAGGAAAGCAGGTGTTAAGTGAAGCACAGGTCGTGGTGTATGATGCGCTTGTGGGACAGGGTGTGCTGAATATGATGCCTAAGGAAGCCGAGCTGATCAATGTGGGAAAACGGGCCAGTAATCACACAATGCCTCAGGAGGAGATCAACCGGGTACTGGCGGACAAGGCGTTGGAAGGAAAACGGGTAGTGCGCCTGAAAGGGGGAGATCCTTTCCTTTTTGGCAGAGGAGGGGAAGAGCTGGAGCTGCTCACAAGCTGCGGCATTCCTTATGAGATAGTACCGGGTGTAACATCTGCCCTGTCGGTTCCTGCATATAACGGGATTCCTGTGACTCACAGGGATTTCTGTTCGTCGCTGCATATTGTCACGGGACATAAGAGAAAAGGCCAGGCATATGATATTGATTTTGATGCGCTGGTGAGGACAAAGGGAACCCTAGTATTTCTCATGGGAGTATCGGCGCTGGAAGATATATGCCGGGGACTGCTTCAGGCAGGAATGGCGGAGGATATGCCGGCTGCAGTTCTTGTGAAGGGAACGACTTCAGGACAGAAGAGGATCGTGGCAACTGTATCCTCTCTTAAGGAAGAGGTGGACAGACAGGGAGTTGAAACTCCGGCAATCATTGTTGTGGGAAAGGTCTGTGCCCTTGCCGGGGAATTTGCCTGGTATGAGAAGCTGCCGCTCGCCGGGATGAAAGTGCTTGTGACCAGGCCGAAGGAGCTGATCTCTCAAATGTCAGAGAAGCTGCGCAGAAAAGGAGCTGAGGTGCTGGAACTGCCGGCTGTTGCCACGGTTCCCATATGGCCGAATCCGGCGCTTTCCGGATGCATCAGCAGCCTTTCTGAGTATCAGTGGATCGTGTTTACCAGCCCGGCAGGTGTCAGGATATTTTTCGATGCGCTGGCGGCAGAACACAGAGATGTCCGGGCCCTTGGCGGCGTCAGGGTGGCGGCTATTGGGGGAGGAACGGCAAAAGCGCTGGCAGAGCGCGGCATTTATGCAGACCTTGTGCCTGAAGTATATGACGGGGAGTCTCTTGGGGTGGCACTTGCCGGGAGATGTACCGGAAATGAGAGAATATTGATCCCAAGGGCTGCGGCAGGAAACCAGGAACTTGTGAATGCGCTGGAAAAAGTCAGAGGTGTCAGGGTGGAGGACATTCCCACTTACGATACAGTATACGAAAAACAGGACTTTATCGATGAGCGGGCAGAATTTGAAAACGGCAGTATAGATTATGCAGTATTTACAAGTGCATCCACGGTCAGAGGCTTTGCAAAGGCAGTGGAAGGACTGGATTACAGTACAGTCAGTGCAGTCTGCATTGGAAAGCAGACCCAGGCTGCAGCCGCGGCACTGGGGATGAAGACATATGTGGCCAAACAGGCATCCATGGACAGTATTGTGGAGGCGCTTGAGAAGCTGGCAGCCCGGGACAGGACTGAATAAGTGAGATAGAAGGGTGAGGAGGAAATAGGATGGAAATGATAAAAAGACCAAGAAGGCTTCGGGGAGGGGAGACGATCAGGAGAATGGTCAGGGAGACAAGAGTCGATAAGGCTTCCCTGATGTATCCTGTTTTCGTAAAAGAAGGCAGCAATATCATAGAAGAGATTCCTTCTATGCCGGGACAGTACCGCTACAGCATAGACAGATTATGCCGGAAACTGGATACTCTGTCTGATGCAGGGGTGAGCAGTGTTATGCTCTTTGGCATCCCGGATCACAAGGATGAGGTGGGAAGCGGAGCGTATGCGTCCGATGGAATTGTTCAGAGAGCTCTCAGGGAGGCTAAAAAGGAATTCCCTGACATGTACTATGTGACGGATGTCTGTATGTGTGAGTATACTTCCCACGGCCACTGCGGGGTGCTCTGCGGGCATGACGTGGATAATGATAAGACCTTAAAGCTGCTGGCTGATACGGCCCTCTCCCACGTGGAGGCAGGTGCAGATATGGTGGCGCCTTCCGATATGATGGACGGACGCATAGCAGCAATCAGAACGAGACTGGACGGGGCAGGATTTACAAATATTCCTGTCATGTCATATGCGGTAAAATATGCATCTGCATTTTATGGGCCGTTCCGTGATGCAGCAGGCAGTGCGCCTTCTTTTGGGGACAGGAAGACCTACCAGATGGATTTCCACAACAGCAGGGAAGGAATCAAAGAGGCGCTTCTGGATGTAGAAGAAGGGGCTGATATTATTATGGTCAAGCCTGCCATGTCATATCTGGATATGGTGGCAAAGGTAAAGGAAGCGGTGAACGTGCCTGTTGCCAGCTACAGTGTCAGCGGCGAGTACGCCATGGTAAAGGCTGCCGCAAAGATGGACTGGGTAGATGAGGAAAGGATCATGTGCGAGATGGCAGCCAGCGCCTACCGCGCAGGAAGCGATATCTATATCACATATTTTGCAGAAGAGCTGGCAAAGTGTATGGATGAAGGAAGGATAGGCTAATGACAAGATCAGAATCACTTTTTAAAGAAGCAGTTAACTATATCCCGGGGGGCGTTAACAGCCCAGTCAGGGCGTTTGGCTCTGTGGGGATGTCTCCCAGGTTTATAGAGAAGGCGGACGGTGCCTATATTTATGATGCAGACGGAAACAGATATGTGGATTTTATCTGCTCCTGGGGACCTATGATATTAGGGCATAATGATGAGCGCATCAGAGAAAGTGTGATAAAGGCATGTGAAAACGGACTGAGCTTTGGCGCTGCCACTGAGAAAGAAGTGGAGATGGCAAAGCTGATCTGCAGTATAGTGCCGTCTGTCGAGATGGTGCGTATGGTGAATTCCGGAACAGAAGCCGTAATGAGCGCTGTGCGTGCCGCAAGAGGTTATACAGGAAGGAATAAAATAATTAAGTTTATGGGCTGTTACCATGGACATTCAGACGCTATGCTTGTAAAGGCCGGTTCAGGAGTAATGACAAGCGGCCTGCCCGACAGTGCAGGAGTGCCTGCAGGGTGCACAGCAGATACGCTTTCAGCAGTCTACAATGACCTGGAAAGCGTGCAGGAACTTTTTAACCAGTTTGGGGAAGAGATAGCCGCGGTCATAGTAGAGCCTGTAGGCGCCAATATGGGTGTGGTTCCTCCGGCGCCCGGTTTTCTGGAGGGCCTGCGCAGGCTGTGTACGGAGAATAAGAGTGTTCTTATTTTTGATGAGGTTATTACCGGCTTCAGGCTTGGGATAGACGGCGCCCAGGGCTACTATCAGGTACAGGCGGATCTGACCACATTCGGAAAAATCATAGGTGCAGGCATGCCTGTGGGCGCGTATGGCGGGAAGAAAGAGATTATGGAAATGGTGGCCCCGGCAGGGCCGGTCTATCAGGCGGGGACACTGAGCGGTAATCCTGTGGCTATGGCGGCAGGATATACCCAGCTTACCATACTGAAAGAAAATCCCGGGTTTTATACAGAACTGAATGCAAAAGGTGATGCGTTCTACGGTGAAATAGCAAAGATACTCAAAGAGAAAGGACTGCCGTACCAGATGAACCATGCAGGTTCCCTGGGATGTATCTTCTTTACAGAGGAGCCGGTGGTGAACTATGCATCAGCCAAGACTTCTGATACAGCCAAATACGCAGAATATTTCAGATATATGCTTGACGGCGGAGTAAATCTGGCACCGTCACAGTTTGAAGCTATGTTCCTCTCAGCGGCGCATGGCCAAAGGGAGATGGAAGTATATCTGGAGCTTTTGAGAAAGGCCTGACAGAAAGAGAGATAAGCAAAAAAATAATATATTTTGTAAAAGCACAGACGAATGGATTGAACGTCTGTGCTTTTTGGCATTTTATGCTATATGCTTTTTGTATATTCTTTGCCGGAAATTAAATATAAGTTAGAGATATTTCCCTTACATTTACCATTGACTCTAACGCATATATGGAGTAAAATGAAAAAGAACATTCGTTCTTTGGACGCTATCATTACGAATCGCAGAGCAGTGGTATGGCTGACCCAAAAGTCGATTGCTCAACTTTTTGATGTAGAACATAGTAAAGTTTAATTTGTGCATATTTTGCACAAGTTGCAGATAATGGAAAAATATATCAATATAAATTTTATTCTTTATCAGTAATTATTGTTGTGCGTTACCGGGCAAATTTTTGATGAGGATTATTTTGACTATCGTAGCTTTGCTGGTATTAGTGGTAACATTTATAACAGTGTGAATAGTGAAAATGAATTCGCTACACGTGTGTAGCGAATTCATGTGGAGGTCTTATGAATGAAAAAAAGAATTGATAAAAAATCTTATAGGATGCTATTTTCTATTGTTAAGTCGTAAGTGATATTGTTTTATCAGCAGCTAAATTCTGAAATTCGAAAGTATACCTGTTAGGCAGCTGTTCGAATACCTGATTTCAAAGATTTCACGAATTTCTGCCTGATAGACATAGTTTTTATTGGTTCATCAAGGAGGTAAAAACACATTATGGAGTTCAAATTACACAGCGAATATAAACCTACCGGCGACCAGCCGCAGGCTATCAAAGCTCTTGTAAAAGGTTTCAAGGAAGGCAACCAATGCGAGACTTTACTAGGCGTCACAGGCTCCGGCAAGACCTTCACCATGGCTAACGTGATCCAGCAGTTACAGAAGCCGACCCTCATCATCGCCCACAACAAAACGTTGGCGGCCCAGCTATACGGAGAATTTAAAGAATTTTTCCCCAACAACGCTGTGGAATACTTTGTCTCGTATTATGATTACTATCAGCCGGAGGCCTACGTGCCTTCGTCTGACACATATATAGCCAAGGATTCTGCCATAAATGATGAGATTGATAAATTACGTCTGTCTGCCACCACGGCACTGGCAGAACGTGAGGATGTCATCATCGTGGCCAGTGTTTCCTGTATCTATGGCCTGGGCAGCCCTGTGGATTATAAAAACATGGTTATTTCCCTCCGGCCTGGTATGGAAAGGGACAGGGACGAGGTGGCCCGCAGGCTTATAGATATCCAGTATGACAGAAATGATATGGATTTCCACAGGGGAACCTTCAGGGTCAGAGGGGATGTACTTGAGGTGTTTCCGGCAGAGGCTACAGATACTGCCGTGAGGATAGAATTCTTTGGGGATGAGATCGACAGGATCACCCAGATCGATCCGCTGACAGGAGAAATAAAATGTGCCCTTGAGCATATCGCGATTTTTCCGGCTTCCCACTATGTGGTGCCCATGGAGAAGATCCTGGAGGCTACAAAGAATATCGAGGCAGAGCTGAAAGAACGTATCGCTTATTTTAAAAGCGAAGATAAGCTTATTGAGGCCCAGAGGATATCAGAGAGGACGAATTTTGATATTGAGATGATGAGGGAGACAGGTTTTTGTTCCGGCATCGAGAATTATTCAAGACATCTCTCAGGACTGGAGCCGGGGGCATCACCCCACACACTGATTGATTATTTTCCTGATGATTTTCTGATCATTGTGGATGAATCCCATAAGACCATACCTCAAATCAGAGGTATGTACGCCGGTGACCAGTCCAGAAAATCCACATTGGTGGATTATGGATTCCGGCTTCCGTCTGCAAAGGATAACAGACCGCTCAACTTCCAGGAATTTGAGAGCAAGATCGATCAGATCATGTTTGTATCTGCCACGCCCGGAGTATACGAGGAAGAGCATGAGATGCTGCGTGCAGAACAGATCATCAGGCCGACGGGCCTGCTGGACCCCAAGGTGGAAGTTCGTCCGGTAGAAGGCCAGATTGATGACCTTGTAGGTGAAGTGTATAAGGAAATCGCCAAAAAGAACAAGATCCTCATTACCACCCTCACCAAGAGAATGGCAGAAGACCTCACCGACTATATGAGAGAGATAGGAATCAGGGTGAAGTACCTGCACTCAGATATTGATACACTTGAGAGGACGGAGATCATCCGTGATATGCGGCTCGATGTCTTTGATGTGCTGGTAGGCATCAACCTTCTGAGGGAGGGGCTGGATATACCTGAGATCACTCTTGTTGCCATATTGGATGCGGATAAAGAGGGATTCTTAAGATCTGAGATATCACTTATCCAGACAATAGGCCGTGCCGCCAGGAATTCGGACGGTCATGTTATCATGTATGCCGATGTGATGACTGATTCTATGAGGATGGCCATTGAGGAGACGGAGAGAAGAAGGGCTATCCAGGAAAAATATAATGAAGAGCATGGCATTACGCCCCAGACGATAAAGAAAGCCGTCAGGGACCTGATCAGCATTTCCAGGGAAGTTGCAAAGGAAGAGATGGAATTTGAAAAGGATCCTGAATCTATGAGCAGGGAAGAACTGGAAAAACTGATCGGTGAGGTTCAGAAGAAGATGAAGAAGGCAGCGGCAGAGCTTGATTTTGAATCAGCGGCAGAGCTGCGTGACAAGATGATAACGCTGAAGAAGCAGTTGCAGGAGATTGATGAAGGATGACAACGAAAACGAACGAGAAGCAATATATAAAGATAAGAGGTGCCAATGAGCACAATCTGAAAAACATTGACCTGAATATCCCAAGAAATGAGTTTGTAGTTCTGACAGGACTCTCAGGATCAGGAAAATCCTCACTGGCATTTGATACTATTTATGCGGAAGGACAGAGACGCTATATGGAGTCCCTGTCCTCATATGCGAGGCAGTTTCTAGGACAGATGGAAAAACCGGATGTGGAGAGCATAGAGGGGCTGCCGCCCGCCATTTCCATAGACCAGAAATCTACAAACAGGAATCCCAGGTCTACAGTCGGGACTGTGACGGAGATATATGATTATTTCAGGCTGCTATATGCGAGAATCGGTATCCCCCACTGTCCAAAGTGCGGCAAAGAGATAAAAAAACAGACTGTAGACCAGATGGTAGACCATGTCATGACACTTCCGGAGAAGACAAGGATCCAGCTACTTGCGCCTGTAGTCAGAGGGCGTAAGGGAGAGCATGTAAAGCTCTTTGATCAGGCTAAGAGAAGCGGTTATGTGAGAGTTCAGGTGGACGGAAGTACGTATGACCTGTCTGAAGAGATAAAGCTGGATAAAAATAAAAAGCATAATATTGAAATTGTTGTGGACCGTCTTGTAGTCAGGCCCGGGATTGAAAAGCGTCTTACAGATTCCCTGGAAAATGTCCTGAACCTGGCGGAAGGCCTGGCGATCGTGGATGTACAGGGCGGGGAACCTCTCAGGTTCAGCCAGAGCTTCTCTTGTCCGGACTGTGGGATCAGCGTGGATGAGATAGAGCCAAGAAGCTTTTCCTTTAATAATCCTTTTGGAGCGTGTCCTGACTGCTTTGGACTGGGCTACAAGATGGAATTTGATGAAGAACTGATGATACCTGATAAGACTCTCAGCATCAATGACGGGGCAATAGCAGTCATGGGATGGCAGTCATGTACGGACAAGGGAAGCTTCACAAGAGCTATCCTGGATGCTCTGGCCAAGGAATATAAATTTGATCTGAGCACTCCTTATGACCAGCTGCCTGAGAAAATAAGGGACATGCTCATCCACGGAACAGGAGGCCGGGAGGTTAAGGTCCACTACAGAGGCCAGAGAGGTGAAGGTGTCTATGATGTAGCCTTTGAAGGCCTGATAAAGAATGTGGAGAGGCGGTACAGGGAGACAGGCTCCGAGTCCATGAAGCAGGAGTATGAGGCATTCATGCGGATCACACCCTGTAAGACATGCCATGGGCAGAGACTGAAAAAGGAAGCCCTGGCAGTCACAATCGCTGATAAAAATATTTATGAGATAACATCTATGTCCATAGCTAAGCTCCAGAAATTCCTGAATGAGCTTGTTCTGACGGACCACCAGGAGATGATAGGTCATCAGATCCTGAAGGAAATACGGGCCAGGATAGGATTTTTGATGGATGTGGGGCTTGAGTACCTGACATTGTCAAGGGCGACGGGAAGCCTTTCAGGCGGTGAAGCCCAGAGAATACGTCTTGCCACACAGATTGGATCGGGCCTGGTTGGTGTTGCCTATATCCTGGATGAGCCGAGTATCGGACTTCATCAGAGAGATAATGACAAGCTTCTCAGAACTCTGGACAATCTCCGTGACCTGGGAAACACGCTGATCGTTGTGGAGCACGATGAGGATACTATGTTTGCAGCTGACTATATCGTAGATATTGGTCCCGGAGCAGGGGAACACGGCGGTGAAGTGATAGCAGCAGGAACGGCTGAGCAGATTATGGCTAATGAGAAGTCTGTCACAGGAGCATATCTGAGCGGCAGGATAAAAATACCTGTACCGGAGGT
Source organism: Murimonas intestini (assembly GCA_003148945.1). Taxonomy (GTDB): domain Bacteria; phylum Bacillota; class Clostridia; order Lachnospirales; family Lachnospiraceae; genus Murimonas; species Murimonas intestini. The sequence goes on from QGGY01000017.1 coordinate 69,277, forward strand.
AAGAAAGAAGCCGACAGGATTCCTGCATGTAAAAGGCGCAGCAGAAAACAACCTGAAAAATATTGATGTGGATTTCCCTCTGGGAGTAATGACATGTGTGACAGGTGTCTCCGGCTCAGGAAAGAGTTCGCTTGTAAACGAGATCCTGTATAAGTATCTTGCAAAGAAACTGAACAGAGCCAGGGTGATACCGGGAAAACATAAGGCCATAGAAGGAATCGAACAGCTGGACAAGGTAATAGATATTGACCAGTCTCCCATTGGGCGCACACCCAGATCCAATCCCGCCACTTATACCGGCGTGTTTGACCAGATACGTGATCTTTTCGCATCTACTGCAGATGCAAAGGCGAAAGGATATAAGAAAGGGCGTTTCAGTTTTAATGTAAAGGGCGGAAGATGTGAAGCCTGCAGCGGTGACGGGATCCTTAAGATAGAGATGCATTTCCTGCCGGACGTGTATGTTCCCTGTGAAGTATGCGGCGGCAAACGGTATAACAGAGAGACTCTGGAGGTTAAATATAAAGGTAAGAGCATATATGATGTATTGGATATGACTGTGGAGGAAGCAGTTACCTTTTTTGAAAATGTACCTTCTATTCGCAGGAAAATAGAGACACTGTATGATGTGGGGCTGTCATACATCAAGCTGGGTCAGCCGTCCACCACACTTTCAGGGGGAGAGGCACAGAGGATCAAGCTGGCTACAGAACTGAGCAGGCGCAGTACAGGAAAGACTATCTACATCCTGGATGAACCGACCACAGGCCTTCATTTTGCCGATGTCCATAAGCTGATAGAGATCCTTCAGAGACTGGCGGAGGGCGGCAATACAGTAGTGGTGATCGAGCATAATCTGGATGTTATAAAAACAGCAGATTATATAATAGACATCGGTCCGGAGGGCGGTGACAGAGGCGGCACGATAGTAGCTACAGGAACCCCTGAGGAGGTGGCGGAGAATCCTGCGTCCTATACAGGAAAATATGTAAAAAAATATTTAAAAAAGTAATATGGGACAGAGGTTCCAATTCAGGAGTAAAGGGAACTTAAAGGAATAAAAGAATAGGAAAGTATACAAGAAGCGTAAGAATCAGCATTGCCGGACTTACGCTTCTTATATATTATAATGTATAGATATGATACAAAGTAAGAAGGGCCTCGGCTGCGCCGGGCCCTTCTCAAAGGAAAGAGAAAAAATTAAATATTTGAGGGAGTACTTCGCAGCGTGTGGGGGCTGCGAAGTGTGAGTTATGAAATATATTAGCTGTTTGCTAATATGACTATAGTATAAGATATAAATGTGATTAAAATATGTACTGATTATTAAGAAAGTATGAAAATACGAAAAAAAATATTATTTAAGGGAGAAAATGGACAAAACTACTTTTCATTTATGACGGTGTTGTATATAATAAAAGCCATATGGAACACTACCTTATAGAGAGGGGAATGAAAAATGCCGTCAACAGATATAGGAATTGATTTAGGGACAGCCAGTATATTAGTCTATGTCAGAGGGAAAGGTGTAGTGTTAAAAGAGCCTTCTGTTGTAGCTTTTGATAGAGATAATAATAAAATTAAGGCGATCGGGGAAGAGGCTAGGCTTATGCTTGGCAGGACACCCGGAAATGTGGTGGCGATCAGGCCGCTGAGAAAAGGTGTCATATCCGATTATACCGTCACTGAGAAAATGCTGAAGTACTTTATTCAGAAAGCTATAGGAAGAATGTCCTTCAGAAAACCACGCATCAGCGTATGTGTGCCGAGCAGTGTGACCGAAGTGGAAAAAAAGGCTGTAGAGGATGCTACCTACCAGGCAGGAGCCAGGGAGGTCTTTTTAATTGATGAGCCCCTTGCGGCAGCCATAGGTGCGGGGATCGATATCTCAAGGCCCTGCGGAAATATGATCGTGGATATAGGAGGGGGAACATGTGATGTAGCTGTGATCTCTCTGGACGGCATAGTGGTGAGTTCTTCCGTCAAGGTGGCTGGTGATGATTTCGACGATGCCATAATTAAATATGTAAGGAAAAAGCATAACCTTCTTATTGGAGAGAGGACTGCGGAGGATATTAAAATCAATATAGGCACTGCAGTCGAGAGGCCTGAGCAGAAAGTGATGGAGGTAAAAGGACGTGATCTGATCACTGGTCTGCCTAAGACAGTGAGGGTGACATCAGAGGAGACAAGGGAAGCCCTGAAGGAAGCCACATCTCAGATAGTGGATGTGGTACACAGTGTGCTTGAGAGAACTCCGCCGGAGCTGGCTGCAGACGTAGTGGACAGGGGGATCGTACTCACAGGCGGCGGCGCTCTTCTGGGAGGCCTGGAAGAACTGATCGAGGCAAAGACGGGAATCAATACAGTGACTGCCGAAGACCCAATGGCAGCAGTTGCTATTGGCACAGGTAAGTTTGTGGAGCTGACTGCTTCCAATGGAAAGCTGGAAAACTAATGATGGGAAGACAGACAGCTGGGAACAGCCAATCGAATGGGGAAGCTACAGTCGAAGGGTATGTGGACCATATTATATTCAGAAATAATGACAATGGTTATACTGTGATGGTACTTGTATGTGATGGAGAAGAGCTGACATGTGTTGGCTCCCTGCAGTATATCGGAGAAGGGGAGCTGATAGAGGCCAGAGGTGTATACAAAAACCACAGTACCTATGGGAAGCAGTTTCAGATTGAGACATATGAAATCAAACAGCCGGAAGATATACTGTCTATTGAACGTTATCTGGGCAGCGGAGCCATAAAGGGAATCGGCGTCGCTATGGCTGCGAGAATAGTAAGGAGATTTAAAGAAGATACCTTCCGTATTATAGAGGAGGAGCCGGAGAGGCTGACTGAGGTAAAAGGGATCAGTGAACGCATAGCCAGGGAAATCGCGCAGCAGGTAGAAGAAAAGCGTGATATGCGTAAGGCTATGATTTTTTTGCAGCAGTATGGCATTTCTACAAGCCTGGGTGTTAAGATATATGCCCAGTACGGTCAGAATATCTATCAAATCATTAAAGAAAATCCCTATAAAATGGCAGATGATATAAATGGTGTGGGATTTAAGATCGCGGACGAGATAGCAAGCCGTGTAGGCATACACACGGATTCTGATTTCCGTATACGCAGCGGCATACTGTATACTCTGCAGCAGAGCAGTATGGATGGAAATGTTTATGAGCCAAAAGCAGGCCTGATGCTGAAGGCAGGAGAACTGCTGGGGGTGAGTCCGGAGGCTATTGAAAAACATATCATGGATCTGGCTATTGAGAGAAAACTGATCCTTAAGGAAGAGGGAGAAGACGTCTGCGTCTACAGCTCTTCCGCTTATTACATAGAGCTGAACACGGCAAGGATGCTGCTTGATCTGAATGTATCCTGTTCTGTTTCAGACAGCAAGGTAGAGGCCAGGATAGCCCGGATAGAGGAAGAGAATGAAACTATGCTGGACCAGCTTCAGGAAAAAGCCGTGAAAGAGGCGGCCAGGAATGGACTGCTCATCATCACGGGAGGTCCTGGTACAGGAAAGACAACTACAATAAATGTGCTGATAGATTACTTTGAACATGAGGGGCTGAAGGTCAGACTTGCAGCGCCTACAGGCCGTGCCGCCAAGCGTATGACGGAAGCCACAGGGTGTGATGCGTCTACGATACACAGGCTTTTGGAACTTTCCGGAGTTCCGGAGGAGAACTCAGGGCGTGTCCAGTTTGAGAGGAACGCGCAGAATCCTCTCGAGGATGATGTAATTATTATTGACGAAATGTCTATGGTGGATATCCATCTGATGCATGCTCTTTTGAATGCAGTATCGGTGGGAACAAGACTGATCATGGTTGGAGACGTAAATCAGCTGCCAAGTGTAGGGCCGGGCAGCGTACTGAAAGATATGATCAGTTCAGGCTGTTTTCCTGTAGTGTGCCTGACCAAGATCTTCCGCCAGGCAACGGAGAGCGACATTGTGGTAAATGCCCATAAGATCAATGCGGGAGAGAAAGTAATACTGGATAATAAGAGCCGTGATTTTTTCTTCCTGAAGCGGGATGACGCAAATGTGATCATAAGTGTCATGCTGACCCTGATCCAGAAAAAAATGCCCAAATATGTGGATGCCACTCCCTATGATATTCAGGTCCTCACGCCAATGCGAAAAGGACTTCTGGGGGTTGAACGCTTAAATGGGATCCTGCAGCAGTATATGAACCCTCCAGCATCTGATAAAAGAGAGAAGGAGTCAGGGGGAGGAATATTCAGGGAAGGCGACAAGGTCATGCAGATCAAGAATGACTACCAGCTGGAGTGGGAAGTGCGAGGAAATTACGGCATCCCCATTGAGAAAGGGGCTGGCGTCTTTAACGGTGATATGGGTGTTATCAGGGAAATAAATACATTTTCAGAGACAGTGACAGTAGAATTTGAAGAGCGCAGGTTTGTAGAGTATTCCTTTAAACAATTGGAGGAATTGGAACTGGCCTATGCCGTAACTATACATAAATCACAGGGAAGCGAATATCCGGCAGTGGTGATCCCTCTTTTATCAGGTCCGAGGATGCTGATGAACAGGAATCTTCTTTACACAGCGGTGACAAGAGCCAGAAAATGTGTGACACTTGTAGGCAGCCAGGATACATTTTATCAGATGATACAAAATACTACCCAGCAGAAGCGGTATACATCCCTGGATAAAAGAATCAGAGAGCTGTATGAGCAGGAAAAGGAGATGTCCGGTCATGATGCCGGTGAAGAGAGTTTCAGGTCCGGTTCTGATACGGAATCGGAGTTTCATACTGCTTCTGGACGTGTTTCTGAATTTGAGCCAGAATTTGACGCTGAATTTGATTTACATTACGACTGAGAATCATGGTTAGTTATAAGGCCCGGGAGAGAGCCTGAAAACAGATGAACTGGAAAGAAAATATTCTTGCAGTTTTATATCCGGCAAGATGTCCTGTGTGCGGGAGAATACCGGAGGGGGCAGGAAGAAAAATATGTGTAAAATGTGATGAACAATTAAAGCCGCTCAGAGGCTCCAGATGCTTTAAGTGCAGCAAGCCTCTGCACTCAGAGCAGAGAGAATACTGCGGGGACTGTTCATCAGCGAGGCATGCGTTTAAGCAGGGGATAGCAGTTTATCCCTATGATAAAGTGCTGAAGAAATCTATTTACCAGATCAAATACTACAATAAAAGAGAATATATTCCATTCTTTGCCGAAAGTGCGGTAAAAGAGACAGCGGCTGTCATAAAAAGATGGTCGCCTGATTTTATGGTTCCCATACCTTTGCACAAGAAAAAGCAGAGAATACGCGGATTTAACCAGGCGGAACTGCTTGCCAGGGGTATCGGGGAGAAGTTGGGGATACAAGTAAGAAATGACCTGCTTGTCAGAATCATAAATACTGTTCCCCAGAAAGAACTTACTCTGAAGGAAAGGCAAAACAATCTGAAAAAGGCTTTTAAAATTGTTGGAAATGATGTAAAATTAAAGAAAGTATTGCTGGTAGATGATATTTATACGACAGGCAGTACCATCGATGCAGCAGCACAGGCTTTGCTGGACGCAGGCGCAAAAGAAGTCTGCTTTATCACCCTGTGCATAGGAAGCGGCGGAACTTAAACTTTCCTTATTCTTTTTGGTATGGTATAATGTCGGTAGACATTATACGCGCCGCAGCGAAGCGAAGTGCGCATCTCCCAGAGGGATACTATATCGCAGATATGGTATAATGTCGGTAGACATTATACGCGCCGCAGCAATATATAAAATAAAAGGAGGAGCAGGATGATCCATCAGAAGCGTGTCAGCCTTATGACCAGGCTGGCTATTTATGAAAAACACAGTAAAGTAGAGCTTGACCAGGCCAGCTCCTATTACAGAAGCGATTATATAAGCACTTACCTTTTGAAAAATGGATTCAGGGCCACAGCAGCCTTCCTGATCGGACTTCTGGGATGGGGCTGCTATAATTTCAATAGTCTGATCAATAATCTGAATGATCTGGATTTTATGTCCATGGGCATTAAAATGTTGGTCTCTTATGTGGCAGTGCTGGCAGTTTATCTGCTGATAACATATATAGTATATACGATCAGGTTTTATCATGCAGGCAAACAGCAGCAGGAATACAGGATCTTATTGTGCAGGCTGGAGCAGGAGTATGCAAAGGAAGAGAAAGAGTCAGGCAGAAGAAAAGGAAAGAGTGTCAGAAACAGACAGACAAGAGGTAAAAGTACCAGGTAGAGAACAGGACAATTACAGTTATGAGGAGGCATGAATGGAGAGTTTGTTGCAGATAAAGGAAAAGTTAAAAAGTGTTTACGGAAAATACGACAGTTATTTTTTATCAGTCGTAAAATTTTTACTGGCGCTTGTAACTTTTTTAATGATAAATAAGGGACTTGGCTATTTTCAGAAGCTTGACAACATAGTTATCATATTGATTCTGGCATTAGTCTGTTCTGTCTTGCCGGTGAATGCAATCGTACTTATCGGACTGGGACTGCTGGCAGTGCAGCTGTATGGCTTATCCATGGCGGCGGCAATCGCAGGCGGTGCACTGATATTGATAATTCTCCTTTTACATTTTGGGATTGCTCCGAAATACGGATATGCACTTGTCATTACCCCACTGGCACTGGCACTTCAGATTCCGTGTGCTGTGCCCCTTGTGTTGGGATTGTGCGCTTCTCCCCTGGCAGGTGTGGGGACAGTGTTTGGTGTCATCCTTTTCTATGGCATTAATGTAATCATGAAGACGGACGTGTCGGCAGTTTCAAATTCAGCTTCAGCGGGAAGTGATATTGCAGGGCTGGCTATCATAGAAGAAATTAAAATGTATCTGGATGCAATCTTAAAAAATACTGAGATGATCGTTATGGTGATTACACTGCTGGCAGTTTTGCTTGTAGTATATGTAATCAGGAAGATGGCGATCAAACATGCGTGGAGTGTTGCGGTGGGTGCAGGAGCTTTTACCTATCTGGCAGTAACAGTTATAGGAAGAACAACACTGGAAATGGAGCTTGATCTGCTCTGGATGATTCTGGGTACCGTTCTTTCAGCAATCATAGCTGTAGTCCTGGAGTTTTTTGTGCTTGGTGTAGACTATAGAAGGACAGAATCTGTACAGTTTGAAGATGATGATTATTATTACTACGTAAAAGCAGTTCCTAAAATGAAAACAACGGCGGCAATGAAAGAAGAGAATGGACGCCGGAAAGCAGAAGAAAGAGTGAAGGCGGGAAGTATAAGGACAGCTGAGGGGCGTCTGGCGGAGGAAACAGGAAATTCTTCCCGAAGTGTTACAGATCGCTCTGGTGCGAATATCAGCGGTTCATCACAGGTGCGCAGCAGAGAGAGTACAAGAGCAGTTTCTCATGAAAGGGTCAGAGAGAGTTCTGTCAGGCCTGAAAAAGAACGTGTACGTGAAAATATACGCAGGCCGGAGGGAGAACGTACAAGGACAGCGGCGCGGCGGAATGCGGAAGCGCCTGAAGAGCGCCAGTACCGCAGAACTTCAGCTGCACCAAAGAAACCAGAGGTTCTGGATGTACCGAACGTGCAGAGAACATCGAAAAGGATGGGGAATCTGCCTGAAAGAGAGAAATAAAACCGCAGTAATGCGTACAGCCATAAAGAGGAGTATGAGCAGAGAGGCCGCTAAATTTCAGGCCTCCTGTATATGACAGACAGAAGGGGAGTGAAAAAAGATGGAGAGTATAAAAGCATTCTTTGATACCTATTTTTCATGGTTATCAATGCCTGCGCTCACCATTACCATAACCGATATTGTGGAAATATTGATTTTGGCATATCTGGTATACCGTCTTCTGGTATGGATCAGGAATACCAGAGCATGGTCGCTGCTAAAGGGAATCGTATTTATATGTTTTTTTGTGTTCCTGGCAGCTGTATTTGAAATGAACACAATCATGTTTATTATAAGTAAGGGGATAGATGTGGCCATAATGGCAGCAATTGTTATCTTCCAGCCTGAACTGAGGCGTGCGCTTGAGCAGATAGGAGAAAAAAAGATATTTTCATCACTGATACCTTTTGAAAGCGCAAAGGAAGTAAAAGAGAGGTTCAGCGATAAAACTGTCAATGAACTGGTGAAGGGCACAGTTGAGATGGCCAAGGTTAAGACAGGCGCGCTGATTGTCATAGAGCAGAATACAACTCTGGCTGAATATGAACGTACAGGCATTGCTCTGGACTCCATTATTACAAGCCAGCTTTTGATAAATATTTTTGAGCATAACACACCTCTGCATGACGGTGCTGTAATCGTCAGAGGTGACAGGATAGTGTCAGCCACGTGTTATCTGCCGCTCTCCGATAATATGGAGCTGAGTAAGGAGCTTGGCACAAGGCACAGAGCCGGTGTTGGAATAAGCGAGGTGACGGATTCACTGACTATTATTGTGTCAGAAGAGACTGGAGGGGTATCTCTGGCATATAAAGGTAAACTGACGCGGGATGTGGATGCACAGACACTCCGCAAACAACTGGTTATTCTTCAGGACAAAACCGTAGACACAAAGAAGTTCAGGCTGTGGAAAGGAAGGGGAAAGAATGAAGAAAAGCAGGGATAATTTTTTGACTAATAATCTGGGGCTAAAGGTCATTGCATTATTTGCTGCCTTCTGTATCTGGCTGATTATTGTAAATATGAACGACGCAGAAGGAATAAGAACCTTCTATAATGTTCCGGTCACCATTGAACACTCAGAGTCGATCACCAGCAATGACAGAGTGTACAGTATCATTGAAGGTGATAAGGTAGTTCTGAAAGTCAGAGCAAGGCGTTCGGTGAGGGAAAAACTTCAGGCTTCAGATTTTAAGGTTACAGCTGACCTGAGAAATATGACTTTTATGGAGACTGTTCCATTGAAAGTTACATGCAGCAATACTTCTGTTTCAGAGGACAATATAAAGGTTACTCCATCATCCCTGAAGATAAGTGTGGAGAATAAGGCCGAACTGGAATTTCCGGTAAAGGTATCTACAACAGGTACACCGGCGAAGGGTTATGCTGTAGGACGCACAGAGATTGCAGATGGCAATACAATACTTATTGCTGGTCCTGAAAGCCTTCTGGCCATCATTGATAAGGTCACACTCCCCATATCTGTGGATGGGATGTTATCAGACAGTGTACTTGAAGCAGGGCTGAAAATCACAGATAAGAATGGTGCTGAATTTACCGAGGCCCAGATGAATTCTCTGGATATTAAGACTATAGAAGGATATACAATCACTACCCAGATGAAGGTTAAGGTAGAATTGTGGAGGCTGAAAACAAATATCCCTGTGATAGTAAATCCCAAGGGAACTCCGGCAGCAGGCTACAGAGTAGTAGAGATGACAACAACACCTGAAACAATCAGCCTTGCGGGGACAGAGGAAGCGCTTCAGAAGCTTGCAGATGGTTTTATACTTCCGGCATCTGAAGACATAGATGTAAACGGCGCATCAGCTAATATTGAGAAAGAAATAGATCTCCAGAAGGTACTGCAGGAAAACAGCGAGGAATTTGCAGACCTGAAATTTGAGGACGATGCTGCCACGACCATAAAGGTTAAAGCCCACATAGAAAAGCGGGGCAATAAGACAGTAAATGTGTCTATTGCAAACCTTGAGGTGATTGGAGCGCCAGGGGGAATGTTAATTAAGCTGACACCAGCCGATAAGGTTCCGGTAGAGGTTACGGCCCTCACAGAAGAGCTGGAAGATCTGGATGCAGACAGCATTACTATGAAACTGGATCTGACAGATTACCAGGAGCCGGGGAATTATACACTTCCTCTGGAAGTGACAGTACCTACAGGATATGAACTTGCTTCACAAGTTACCATCATAGTAAATATAGAACCGGAAGTCATCGAGACGGAAACAGCAGCAGAGGGGGAATAGAAAATGGTAAGTCAGAGAGTAGTAGTAAAAAATCCAACAGGCCTCCATTTGAGGCCGGCAGGAATCCTGTGCAAGACGGCAATGCAATTTAAGTCGCTGATCACATTCACCTTTCAGAACACCACAGCAAACGCAAAAAGTGTTCTGAGTGTTCTGGGGGCATGTGTAAAGAGCGGTGATGAAGTAGAATTCGTGTGCGAAGGTGAAGACGAGAAAGAGGCTCTGAAGACCATAATCGAGGCTATTGAGAGTGGGCTTGGGGAGTAAAGTTTAAATGTAAAGAATAAAAGGGACGCTGCAAAATCATTAATATAGATTTTGCAGCGTCCTCTTTTTATGCGAGCAATAAATCAACCATGCTTATTGCCAGCTATCTGACATTAGGATCTGTAGGATCCCAGTTCTGTGAAGCAGGTATCTTCGCCACAGTCGGCTTGCCAAGAGGCATTGCCTCATAATCGCTGATAGTAACAGATGTTCCTACCGGACAATTATCATACAGCCATTTAGCGTCTCCTACAGTAAGACGGATACAACCGTGAGATGCAGCCTGTCCAAGCAGGTTGTATTCATTTGCAGGTACTGAGTAGTAATTTTTAGCTGGCATAGGAACAGAGTGGAATAAAATCTCACTTGTTATATGTGAGCAATACTGACCCCAGGTAGGTCCATCCAATTCATGCCATCTCAGTTTATCCAGGATCTGGAAATTACCCGTAGGTGTAGGTCCATAAAGGCCGGTAGAGCAGGCCATAGCTTTAACAGCTGTATTGCCTTTATAAATAGTGATGCAGTTATTAGCACGGTTTAATTTAATAGACCAGCTTCCAGGAATCTCGCTTGGATTTACGCTGATGCCTCCGCTGTTTCCAAAATTATATGTCTTTCCGTCAACAGTCTGTGTTCCGGTATACATACGCCCTGATAACGGGTCAAGGTAGTAGCGTTTCATGTTAACCATAATCCATCCGGTTTTCATATCACCGTTGTTTCCAAGATAATACCAGTAACCATTAGATTTGATCCATCCGGTCTGCATAGCCCCGGAAGTGTTTAAGAAATACCACTTGCCTTTTAACTGCTGCCATCCTGTCAGCATTTTACCGCTGCCATCCATATAGTACCATCTTCCGCCTGAAATCTGCCATCCTGTTTTCATGGCGCCGGAATTATTAAATAAGTACCAGTTGCCGTCTACCTTCAGCCATCCTGTAGCCATAGCACCTGAGCTGCGCAAATAATACCATTTTCCGGCATCATTCATCCAACAGTTAGCCTTCATAGTGCCGTTGCCATTCAGATAATACCATTTGGAACCAACTTTTTTCCAGCCGGTCGCCATAGACCCGTTGCTGTTTAAATAATACCAGTCACTTCCGGCCTGGAGCCATCCTGTTTTCATAGCGCCTGAACCAGTTAAGTAATAATATTTTCCGCCTACATTTATCCAGTCATTTGCTACCATAATTCCTGTACCGGGCTGTAAATAATACCATTTGTTCTTGGACTTCACCCAACCGGTTTTTTTGGAACCGGAACCATCCATATAATACCAATTGCCGTCGATCCTCTGCCATCCGGTGAGCATTGCGCCGCTGCCTGTGACAAAGTAATCTTTGTTATTGACTGTTATCCAGCTGTTTGCGGCCATTCTTCCATCAAGAGGACTGTAGTAGTACCATATACCTTTAGATTTGCGCCAGCCTGTTATCAACTGCCCTGACTTATTGGCATAATACCATGTGACCCCATCATTGCCTTTGAAATCACCGGTACGCATTACGCCGTCCTCACCAGTATAATACATTTTTCCGCCCTCACGGATGAGGCCTACTGCCATCATTCCATTTTCAGGAGCGAAATAATACCATCTATTATTGATGTTTTTCCAGCCGGTATCAAGGTGTCCGTCCGGATTTATAAAGTACCATACATTGTCCACATTCTGCATGCCGCTTATTCCAGCTGCAAGTGTTCCATCATTGCGGAAAAGCCAAAGAACATTATCAATATAAACAGGGCCGGTTGCACGGCGCCCTCCTTCATATGGATTGAGATAGTATCTCTGTCCGTCTTTGTCGAGCCATCCGCTGTAAATATTTCCGCTGCCGTCATAGTAGAATACATTACCTTGCCCGTCATCTGAAAACATATCAACCTTAGGCGCTTCAGTCTCAGCAATTGCCTGTGGGACATCAGCAGCAAATGGAACAGCAGCAGGTACCTCTGTCGAAGGAACTTCAGTAACAGGCGGTTCAGCTGCCGGAGCATCAGTCACTGGAACTTCGGTCATGGGAGCATCAGTTTCTGGCGCTGCAGTCCCCTCAGTCTGGCCAGTCATTGGAGTTTCAGTATTCTGTTCTGTCATTGCGCCGGATTCAGCTTCTGCCGCTCCTGCCACCATTGGCATAGCGAGCATTAACCCTGCGCTCAGGCAGATTACAGAAAAAAGTTTTTTCATTTTCATAGCTTTTTCCTCTCATATTTCTTTTTCAATGTACACTTAACATAAGTTACCTACCTATAATTTACTATAAAAAGGAAATGAAATCAATCGAGTTTCAAAGATTTATGATAATATTAAGAAATTATAAAATGTTCAAAAAGTGTTGACATATATGTTCAATAATTATAAAATCAAGATGTTCAAAAAATGAACATACTTGGAGGGATACTAATTGGATAAATTTGATAAAGTATTATACATAATAAATCAGCGGGAAGTTAAGAGCCAGAGAGACCTGGCTGCAAGTGCAGGGATATCAGTTGGTCAGGCAAATTCTATTCTGAAGGAACTGGAAGCTGCAGGATGTATAGAAAAGAAACAGGGCTGCTACTATTTAAAAAAGAAAGGCAGAAAAGCACTTGAAGAGAAGCTGAGGCAGAATCTGGAGCAGAGAATCAGCTTTGACGGAGAGTCCCAAAAGCGTCTGAGGACAGCAGTAATTCTGGCAGCGGGTGAAGAGAAAAATTTTGAATGTCCGTCCGGGCTGTTAACGTTAGACGGCGAGGCCGCAGTTGATATTTTGATCAGGAAAATGATGAATCTTGGCATCGAACAGTTTTATATAGTTACAGGCTATGAGAAAGAACGATATGAAGAACATTTCAGAGGCCGCAACGTTCATCTGGTGGAAAATCCCCGTTATAAATGGACAGGCACGATGGCATCGCTTGCACAGGTCAGACCGTATGTAAAAGAAGATTTCCTGCTTGTGGAGTGTAACCAGATTCTGGAGGAGGGAGCGTTTGAGAAGGTGATATATGCTCCGGGACCTGACAGCCTGCTGCTGGTGAATCCCAGCGGGTCTGCGGACTGCGCTTATGTGGAGATGGATAAGCACGGAAATATATTCCGGATTTCAAAGGATATACGCCAGATGAACAAAATTGACGGAGAACTGGTGGGAGTGAGCAAGATTTCCAGGGCTCTCTTTGATAAAATGATGGAATATTATCAGGATAATGAAAATCCATTCCTGAATTACGAGTATGTAATTGAAAATATAGGCAGGCTGTATAAAATACAGGGTGTCATCGCGGATGACCTTGTGTGGGGGCTTCTGGAAGATGAGGCAATGTACGCGAAGGCAGAAAACCTGATATATCCCAGAATAAAGATAAGAGAAAAGCTGGCAAAAGAAAATAATGCAAGAGCAACCCTGAAAGAATGCCTGCAGATAGAAGAAAAAGATATAGAAAAACTGCGTATTATCGGTGGTATGACGAATATGAACTTCTATGTGAGGACCTGTAGTAAAAAAGAGTATATATTGAGGATGCCAGGCGCAGCTACAGAAGAAATGATAAGCAGAAGCAAAGAACAGTTTAATACGCTTCAGGCTTCGTTGGAGGGTTTCCATCCCCAGATCTTATATTTTAACGTTAAATCGGGGGTCAAAGTGACAGAGTACATTAAAGGCGCCCAAACATTAAATGGGAAGACAGCCAGACTGGAAACAAATATGAAGCGAACAGCATCTATACTGAAAAGACTCCACCAGTCAGAAATCCAGATGCAGGGTGAGTTTGACGTATGGAAAGAATATGAAAGCTATGCTGAAACAATTAAAAATATGAACGGAAGGTGGTATCAGGAGTCCAGAAATATAGAACCCTTTTTTTACAGGCTGCGGGATGACCTGGAGGCTCTTGGGCGGGTAAGAAAACCATGCCATAATGATCTGGTGCCGGAAAACCTGGTAAAAGAAGAAACTGGCAGGATGTACCTGATCGATTGGGAATATTCAGGATTTAACGACCCAATGTGGGACGTGGCTGCACACCTGCTGGAGGGAGAGTTTTCCAAAGACGAAGAAGAACTTTTCTTATCTTATTATTTTGAAAATGGCATTACTGATATTCAGAAACAGAAGATAGAGATTTTTAAAATGTGCCAGGATATATTATGGAGCGCCTGGACGATTATAAAAGAAGCAAAAGGCGAAGATTTAGGTACTTATGGAAAAGACAGGCTTGCAAGGGCAGTGAAGGGAGAAAAAGAGTATGAGAAGAGATATGGAAAGCGTTAAGAAGAAATTAAATACATCAGGGGTTGATTGGACTATCACCATATTTCCTCTCGTTATTATTATCTGCATATCAGCACTTTTAATGGTGGTACCGGATGCAGCAGGAAATGCGCTTACCTTCCTTAAAAATTTTTTTGTTAATAAGCTTGGCTTTTTCTATATTCTGCTGGGGCTGGGCGTTCTTCTTACGGCAGTGGGGCTCGGCTTGTCAAAAAAGGGAAATATCAAATGCGGGAGTATTTCAAAACCAAAATACAGTAATTTCAGCTGGGGCGCCATGATTTTTACATCTACCATGGCGGCGGATATAGTATACTGGTCCCTGATAGAATGGTGCTACTACTATACAGCAAAGCCCTTTGCAAAAGAGGCGCTGACGCTGGCGGAACAGCAGGATTATGCATCTGCGTATCCGCTGTTCCACTGGGGTCCAATACCTTGGGCTATTTATCTTCTGCCAGCGTGTGCATATGCTTATATGATGTTTGTGAAGAAAAGAAAACGTCAGACGTTATCCGAAGCCTGCAGGCCGATTCTGGGAGAAAGATCAGATAGAAAAACAGGCAGGATCATTGATATCTTTTCAATCGTAGGTCTTCTGGCAGGAACGGCGACAACATTTTCACTGGCTACACCGCTCCTTGCTGAAGCAGTCGCACGGATTCTGGGGATAGAGACGTCACCTGCACTGTCTGTTATGATACTGATGGTTATTGGCCTCGTGTTTATTGTGGCAGTGCTGAAGGGGATGAAAGCCATATCCTATCTGGCCAATATATGTGTTATTCTGTTTGCCATGATGATCGCATTATTTGTTATTTTTGGGCCAAAGGTGTATCTGATAGAAACGGGAATCACTGCTATCGGAAATGTAATAGATAATTTCTTCCATATGGCTACCTGGATGGACCCGCTCAGGCTTTCAGGCAGCGGCGGCATGGGCTTTCCTCAGAATTGGACGATTTTTTACTGGGCGTACTGGATTGCATGGTTTGTGGCAACTCCGTTTTTTATCGCAAGGATTTCAGAAGGAAGGACAATACGTCAGATTATATTTGGGGGCCTGACATGCGGGCTGCTGGGGACATATACTTCGTTTATTGTATTTGGAGGGTTTGGACTGCACCTTCAGACATCAGGTACAGTAGATCTGGCGGGTTTGCTGGCTTCAGGAGCAGAGCCTTCAGCTGTTATTATGCAGATGTTTGAACAATTTCCTGTAACTGAGGCAGTACTTGTAGTTCTAGTTCTGGCCATGATCGCATTTTATGCCAGTACATTTGATGCTATCACACTTGTTGTGGCGGGATATTCGGAGAAGGATATGGGACAGAAGGAGGAGCCAAGGAAGAGGCTGCGTGCATTCTGGGCATTCGTATTTCTGCTTCTGCCGATAGCTCTGATGTTCTCGGAGAGTACTCTGAGCTCGCTTCAGACAATTTCTATAATAGCGGCATTTCCATTGGGAGTTATTATGATACTGATCATAGTCAGCTTTTTTAAAGAGCTCAAAGAAGATAGTAAATAGACAGCGGAAGAAAAGGCAGCAGGGGCAAATAACTGCCTGCTGCCAGAGTACCTGAAACGATTACAGGTTGATTTCCTGGAAGTCGATCCATAAATCATCATAGATTTTGACCTTTATTTTATCCTGGAAGGTATATGGAGTTGCTTTGAAACTGTCTTTTTCAAGGTAATATACAAAAATAGTTTGCTCAATAGGGTTCACAATCCAGTATTCCCGAACGCCTGCGTCAGTGTATAAATTCAGCTTCCGGATGTAGTCATGACTGGAATTACCCGGGGAGATAATTTCAATAATCCAATCAGGCGCACCAGTGCAGCCCTTGTCTGTGAGTTTGTCAGGGTCACATATTACGCTTATATCCGGTTCGACTATAGTTTTTCTGTCATTGAACAACTTAACGGCGAATGGGGAAGGATAGACTTCACAGGAGCCGCCCTTTGCCTTGATATAGTTATAAATAGTGTTGTTGACAGCGTTTAAGATTTTTTGGTGTATCCGGCTGGGTGCTGCCTGGTAATAGAATTGGCCGTCAATGAGTTCGGCCCGGATATCCTCCGGCAAATTATAATAGTCGGTTTCTGTGTAAATTTGTTTTTGTGGTATTGCCATGGTATACACTTCCTTTCATGGTGGCTATTGGCTGGCGATTGTTTCTTTTCCTGCTTCGGGGACGTTTTCCATGATGTCCCCGGGTTGGCAGCTTAGAGCATCACAAATTTTTCCGATAGTGTCACTTTTTACAGTTTCATTTTTTGCCAGTCTTGCCATTATTGAGGCGGTAACGCCCGCTTTTTCCTGGAGTTCCCCTTTTTTGATGTTTCGGTCAATGAGAAGGTGAAAAAGTTTTCTGTATGTGATTGCCATTTTGTCAGCTCCTTTCTGTATGATTGTATCGTAACATTAAAATAACATAAACGCAATATTTATTTTGAATACAAGAAAAAAATATTATAAACGGTATATTTATCCTATATATATACAACATAAACAAGAGTGCTACATACCATTGCTGCATTTCTTAATAAGCTTGACACTGATAGAAGCACCTCCTATAATATACATGACAGTAACCAACAACAAAAGGATAAGGGGAAAACCTATACCAAACAGGAGAAATAAAGGGGAGAGATAATGAGACACTTTAAAAAGGCAGCAGCGTTGGGCCTGGCATTTTTAATGACATTTACTGCGCTTCCAACAGAAGCATATGCATCAGGAAGTGTTGAAACAGAAAGTGTACAGGAGAAAAATACGGAGAGCCAGGAAGAGAGTACAGAGAATACAGAAGCTGCAGCTCAATCAGAAACAGCTGGTGAACAGGCAGGCGGGACACAGACAGAGCCTGAAACAGCTGCAACGCTGCCCGGTCAGGGCGGGCAGCCGGAAACATCGGCTCAGTCAGAGAGCTATACTGAGCAGGAGTCTGATGCCAATTCCTTGAGCAAGCCAGGAACAGAGACGGATGCAGAAAACACAGAGGCAGGGACGGAAATTCAGACAGAGCCGGAGACTGAAAGTGAGCTGGAAAGTGAATCAGAAAGTGAAACGGAAACAGAAACGGAGAGTGAATCTGAGTCTGAGTCAGAAAAAGCAGAAGAGGCAGTTCTGGAGTTTTTGTATGCAGCAGCTCCGGAAATGGCATCCGAAGCCGGACAGGCAGTTATTGCAAAGGTGAAAAGTAATGGAAGGCCATTAGAAAAAGCAGTTATCTATTATAAAGGTCAGGATGGCAATGAATACAGTGCAGAGGCTGTAGAACTGGTAGAAAATTATGCAGCATTCCTGTTTAGCGGCCAGGGGGTTTTACAAGACTCATTTACAAAACTGGAAGTATACTGGGATGGGATGTTACATACGGCAGATCTTATGAAAATGCAGAGCGCGCCTGACACACTTGTGGCTCAGGACAACAGTCCTCAGGTGATGGCTGCCTCAGAAAGTGCCGAGGAGGCAGCAGTATCAGGTATGGTGGCAGAGGATTCTTCTCAGATAGAGGGGGCTCTGGAGTATGCAGCCAGTCAGGCGGCCCAGAATGGTGGAATGTATAGAAGCAGGGCGTCATCACGAAGTGTTGAACCGCGGGATGGAGGAAATGTGATAATTGTCCTGGATCCCGGACATGGAGGAAGTGACCCGGGGGCATGCAGGACTATTAACGGTATTTCCTATGTGGAGTCGGCTATAACGATGCAGATGGGATGGGCGGTAAAAGCAGAGCTTGAGACTTATGAGGGTGTAACTGTTTATCTGACAAGGGCCGAGGATAGATATGTTACATTAAAAGACAGGGTGGATTATGCAGCTGCCCTGGGGGCAACAGCTCTTGTGAGCCTTCATATAAATTCTACAGTTGATGTTCAGCAAAATTATGCCACTGGTGCTTTGGCATTTGTACCTTCTGGAAATTACAGGCCTGAGCAGGCATATGATACGAAAATACTTTCCGAGTGGATTTTGAAAGAGTTATCTGAGGTAGGATTTAAGAATAATGGCCTTTATAAGAACCTGTCAGAGACAGGAGATCAATATCCCAATGGAAGCCTGGCAGATTATTACGGTATTGTAAGAAGAAGCGTTCTGGCAGGATTTCCGGGTATGATCATTGAACATGGATTCGTAAATAATCCTTCTGATGCAGCCACCTGGTATAATGATGCCGGTATTGCAAAGATAGCTCAGGCAGATGCGGCCGGTATTGCCGCATATTATGGGCTGCAGAAAAAAGGTACGTCCGGAGGAAACAATGGGCAAAATAGCGGGACATCCCAGGGTGGCAGCACGTCAGGAAGCAATACTGTCCCGCCTTCATACAGCGGACCAACAGGCTGGCAGCAGACATCAGAGGGCTGGGTATACTTGAAGAAGGATGGCAGCAGGACTACCGGCTGGATGGATGACCCGGGGGATGGCAGAACATATTATCTGAACAGTTCAGGAATCATGCTGAAAGGCTGGCAGAGAATCAATAATATATGGTGCTATTTTAATGAACAGAGCGGATATTTTCAGCCGGAAGTTAAGTATATCCCTGAATTCCAGCAGGGATTGACTGGCTGGCAGAGCCTGAATGGTGTGTGGTATTATCTTGATGGAAACAGCCAGGCCGTAACCGGATGGAAAAAGGTAAACGGCAGATGGTATTACATGGCAGACAATGGGGTCATGCAGACGGGCTGGCAGCAGGTGGACGGAAAATGGTACTATCTGAATGGAAGCGGAGCGATGCTGACAGGCTGGCAGAAACTTGACGGCAAATGGTATTATCTGAATGGAAGCGGAGCCAGGCAGACTGGCTGGAAGCAGCTCGGCGGCAAATGGTATTATATGGACGGCGATGGGATAATGCAGACAGGCTGGCAGCAGGTGGACGGAAAATGGTACTATCTGAATGGAAGCGGAGCGATGCTGACAGGCTGGCAGAAGCTTGACGGCAGATGGTATTATCTGAATGGAAGCGGAGCCAGACAGACAGGTTGGAAGAAGCTTGGCGGTAAATGGTATTATATGGATGAGAATGGTATCATGATGACCGGCTGGCAGCAGGTAGAAGGTATATGGTATTACATGAATGGAAGCGGGGCCATGCTGACAGGCTGGCAGAGACTGGGAGGTAAGTGGTATTATCTGAACGGAAGCGGAGCAATGCAGACTGGCTGGAAAAAGCTTGGCGGTAAATGGTACTATATGGATGAGAATGGTATCATGAAAACTGGCTGGCAGCAGGTGGAAGGTATCTGGTACTATTTGAACGGAAGCGGTGCAATGCTGACGGGGTGGCAGAGACTGGGAGGCAAATGGTATTATCTGAATGGAAGCGGTGCGATGCAGACGGGCTGGCTCCAGCTGAAAGGCAAACGGTATTATCTGAGAGACAGCGGAGCTATGCTGGAAAAGGGGACATATCTTATTGATGGCCAATATTATACGTTTAATTCCAGCGGAGCGCTTATTTAGAGAACAATAGAATAGAGATGGGCTGTTGCAAAGCAGGTGGACAATCTATCCTGGCAATGGCTCATTTTTTTGTTCTTCTATAGGAAACTTCATTCCCTATAGAAGAACCCCCTTCGGGAGGATGCAAAAAAGGAGCATCGCTCCATAGATGATTGCTCAGCTATTTGCAACGCTCCCTTTTGAATATGCAGGGATTAATCATTTCACCCAGGCACCGCTGGAATTAAAGGTGTATTGAACACCGTCAATATTTGCTGTGGTGCTTGCCAGCATTCTGCCATTATCGGACAGATAATACCATTTCCCGCCTGTATATATCCACTCATTTTCAGCCATAGAACCGTCTGATTTCAGATAGTACCATATGCCCCCTGATTTCACCCAGGTATTTGCCTTCATGACTCCGCTCTGGTCAAAATAATAGTATTTGTCATTTATATAAGACCAGCCGTTTGCTATCATACGTCCATTGTTGGACAGGTAATACCATTTCCCATTCAAACGTATCCATTCATTCTCAGCCATGGAACCATTCGATTTCAGGTAGTACCATATACCGTTTGATTTGATCCAGGTATTTGCCTGCATAACGCCGCTGGCGTTCACGTAATAATAAATCCCATCTATATATAGCCAGCTGCTGACTGCCATTTTGCCGCCGCTTCGCAGATAGTACCATTTCCCGTTAGATTTCACCCACTCGTTCTCACCCATAGTGCCATCTGCATCCATATAATACCAGCTGCCCTTGGAGCTGATCCATCCTGTCTTACAGATTCCGTTTGAATTAGCAAAACTCCAGTATTTTTCACCCTTTGTCCAGCCGCCTGAGGACATGGCACCGCTTGCGTTAAAGGAGTAGAGCTTGCCGTTTATCCTTGTAACGTCTTTGACCATGATTCCGTCGGGCTGCATGTAATACCATTTCCCGCGGACCTTTTTCCAGCCTGTGACAAGGTATCCTTCAGAATCTGTCAGGTAATAGTTATTGTTGATCAGAATCCATTTATCAGCATCGGTAACAGCCTGATCAGAACCATTGTAGAGACGGAGAACTTTTTTATTTCCAATCATCTCAGTGCGGACACTCTCCTGACCGGGGATGGCCATTTCAATTTCAGAACTGCCGGCATTCATATAGGCGATAATAGCGCTGTTAGCCGGAAGCCCGTTAGTGGAATAAAGCGTAGTTCCAAGACTCTGAAGATCTTTTGAAGTGGAGGACATGACACTGCTTAAAGGTCCTGTCACTACCGCATACTGAGGATTCAGCGTATTTAAAAATACTGAAGAATTAGAACCTGACAGGCCGTGGTGCGCCAGCTTTAGAAGATCCACTTTGCCCACCTGGGAAGCTACCTTTGATTCAATATAGGTAGGCGCATAATTGTTGATGTCCGCAGCAAGAAGAGCACTTAATCCATTTGCTGAAACTTTTACGGCCAGGGCATTATAATTATCATCAGGCCTGGTAACTACACGGCCCAGCGCATCGTACTCCCTCTCGGTATTCAGTAAATCAATGGTCATCTCTCCCATGGTAAAATGACTGTTTTCTGCAGTGAAATTCTGGATCACAGGAATATTCAGCCTGGCAGCTGTCTCCATAACATGGTCATAACAATACTGGTTGTCCCAGAGGCTATATACACCCGTTATATAACTGTCATCGTATTCTCGCAGATAAATCCTTTCTGCTCCAAATACTTCCAATATCTCATCGGCACTGCCAATATGGTCACTGTGGGCATGTGTGCCAATATAAAAATCCAGCTTCGTGACACCGACACTCCGCAGATAATTAATCACAGCAGCTTCACTGCCGCCCCATGTCACAATCTTTGGACGGCTGTCGGGACCTGGATATCTTGGGTCACTGCCATCAGGGTAATCAGTATCCTCACCTGAATCTACCATGCCGAAATGGCCGTTGCTTTCCAGCAGTATGGCATCCTGCTGGCCCTCAATTGCTATGAAGTGGATCCTGGTCTGCCCCTGAGCTTTTGAAGTAAACGCTGATGCCATGCACGTTACCGCTAACAGAGCAGCAATCAGAAAAACACTCCGTATCTTTTTTCTCATTTCGTTTCATACTCCTTTATATACTTCTTCTTATTAAAATACTAACATATATCGTGATTTATTTCAACGAGCACGGGAGATATATTTACATAACTTTTTGTGAATGGCGTTCTAAATTCTGGTGTTCTAAAATCTTTATAAATAGATGAAGGGCAAAGTTGAATAAGATAAATATTCATGTTATAATCCAACTATTGGGCTGTCGCAGGGTGTCGGATTTTGATATTCAGAGGCAGGAGCAGATAAAGGAGCAGTTTTTATGTTTGGAGAATACAGGCCGGAAGATTTAAAACGGGTGAAAGAGATCGAATTGGAGATCTTAATAGAATTTATCAGAATCTGTGAAAAGCACGATCTGAAGTATTTTGCTTATGGCGGTACAGCGATAGGAGCCGTAAGGCATAAGGGGTTTATTCCCTGGGATGATGATGTGGATGTGGCTATGGTCAGAGATGAATACGAGAAATTTATATCCATAGCTATGAAAGAGCTTGGGGAAGAATATGAACTGACAGCCGGGAATATTCAGATGGACTGCTCGGCAGTATTTGCACGGATATCAAAGAAAGGGACTCTGCACATTACGGAGCAGGAAAACAGGTGGAAGAGAAAACATGGCATACGCATAGATATTTTTCCCATGGATTTTGTCCCTGAAGATAAACAGGAGTTCAAAAAGATGATATCGAAGGTCAGGTTCTGGCGTGGTTTGTACATAATCAAAAATATTAGAAATCCGCTTTTTGAAAACGGCGGCTGGAAGGATAAGGCCATTAGGACAGCATGTTTTATTATGCATTACCTGCTGAAGCTTGTACCTGTCAAATTTATAGTGAAAAAGATGATGGACAGCTACCGGGCATACGAGGGGAAAAGTACGCTGGTAGACTGCCTGGATGATAATTATCCTGAAAAATGGGTGTGCAGCCTGGATGATATCTATCCTCTGCAGAAGGGTGAATTTGAGGGAGTCTCCATCAGCCTTATGCACAGGAATCATGAAATGCTGGTAAAAGGATATGGAGATTATATGGAACTTCCCCCAGAGTCTGAGCGGGAGAACCATTACCAGGGATTCCTGGAATTTTAGAGTTACAGTTCAGCCGTCTGCCATTCGGTAGCTGTCTGACCTGTACGTTTTAGATTACTATTCACTGCGTATTGTGCCGTTACATGAATAATGTTATAATGGTAGCTGTTCAGCAGGATTATGTTTTATTGCTGAATGCTGCGTATAAAGAAAAATGAGAACAGACAGAAAGAGCGGTAAGAAAATGCCATTATATAAAGAATATGATGAACTGACACTGAGAAAACTTCAGGAGATCGAGCTTGGAATCTTAAAGGATTTTGTGGATCTCTGCAATAAATATAAGATTGATTATTTCGGCTGCGGAGGAACGGCTATAGGGGCAGTCCGCCATGGCGGATTTATTCCCTGGGATGATGACATAGATATAGCGCTGCCCAGAAAGGATTATGAAAAATTTTTAAAGGTTGCCGAGAAGGAATATGGGGATAAATACAGGGTCATCAATACAAGAAAAGATCCCAGGTATCCGCTGACAACTACAAGATGGATGCTGAACGGGACAAAGTTTAAGGAAGATGCCTTAAAGGACATTCCCTGTGAGCTTGGCATATTTCTGGATTTATACTGCTTCGATAATATAGCAGATGATGATAAAGAGATGAAAAAGCAGGGTTACGCAGCCTGGTTCTGGGGCAAGCTTCTCATTTTGCGCTCTATTCCCAGGCCGGTTCTGTATTTTGGCGGATGGAAATCAAAGCTTGTGTATGCCTGCTGCAGGGCAGCCCACATATTCCTGAAGGTATTTGGAATTTCAGGGCGTTCACTTTATAAGAAGGCAGAACATGCTGCAGGCAGATATTATAGGCAGGATACGAAGCGGATGGCTTACTTTTTCGATCCTACGCCATTTACTAGTGTTGTACAGAAGGAATATATTTTTCCGACTGTAGAGAGGGATTTTAATGGGATACAGGTGAGATTCCCCAATAAATTAGATGCATATCTGAAACCGCGGTATGGAGACTATATGACGCTGCCTCCGGAAGATAAGCGTCATAACCATCCGCCGTATGAGCTGGATTTCGGGAAATATGGAAATGAAACGAAGGCGGAGACATGATTAAGAAATTTTTTCTGGCTCAGTCAGGAAATCAGATGAAAAGCGGATATTTTTGGACCACGGTATCCGGGCTGCTTTATTCCGGCAGTACTTTTCTCATGCTGCTTTTCGTTACCCATCTGACAAATGCATATGAAGGCGGGGTTTATTCCATAGCCCTGGCAATAGGGCAGCAGCTGGTGACGATTGGATATTTTAATGTAAAGACATATCAGGCATCGGATATAAAAGAGAAATTCACCTTCAGTGACTATCTGGTGAACCGTTTTGTGACTACATTTTTAATGCTTCTGATCGGTATCGGATGGATGGCGCTGGGAGGATATGAAGGAGAGACACTGCAGGTCATCATATGGATGCTGATATTTAAGATGGGCGAGTCAGTGGCTGATGTCCTTCAGGGGCTTTTTCAGCAGAAAAACAGGTATGATATATCTGGAAAATGTGTATTTTTTGAAACGGCCATCTTTCTGGCAGGATTCGCCGGAAGTTTGTGGATCAGCAGGAGTCTGCCGGCAGCAATGTGTGTGATGGCGGTTCTCTACCTGCTTTCACTTCTTGTTATTGACTGCAGGCTTGTTTCTGCATTTTCAGAGATTAAAATTAAATTTGATTTTACAAGACAGAAGCAGCTTTTTTTGGAATGTCTTCCCTTATTTATAAATTCTTTTCTGCAGATGTATATAAATAATTCAGCAAAGTATGCCATAGATGCACATGAGACAAAGGAAGTGCTGGCTTATTTTAATGTATTGTTTATGCCCGCATTTGTGATCAACCTTTTTGCGGGAATCCTGCTGAAGCCATTGGTTACTTCCCTGGCACTGCGTTATCACGAGAGGGAAAAAAGTGTATTTGTAAATACATTAAAAAGACAGACTGTAATGATTGGCGGACTGACAGTCGTATGCGTGCTTGCGGCCTATGTGGCCGGAATACCTGTGCTGTCTTTCTTATACGGCCTGGATTTGTCAGACTACAGGATGGCCCTTTGTATTATGATACTGGGAGGTGCTTTCTGTGCGGTGTATACAATGTTCCAGTATGCAATCATTATCATGCGGCACCAGTATTACAGTCTTATAGGCTGTGGGATCACAGCCCTGACTGCTTCTGTACTGATGCCCTGGATGACAGGAAAATATTCTATTATGGGGGCTGCATGGGGATATCTGGCCCTGATGATAATGATGTCAGTGATTTATATGGTTATGGCGGTATATTTCATGAATAAAAGCTGGAGCGGCAAAGATAATGGAGATTGAAGATGAATAGTAAAAAAGCAGTAGTTCTGCTTGCGAGCTACAATGGAGAAAAATATATAGGGCAGCAGCTGGACAGTATTATAAGACAGACTTATCCGGTGGAAGCTGTGTATGTGCGGGATGACGGGTCAACAGACGGCACTCCTGGAATATTAAAGAAATACAGTGAGAAATATCCCAATATCCATGTGGTAGAATCCACAGGAAATCTTGGCTATCCGGGATGCTTTTATGCTTTGACGGACCTGGATATTGATGGGGACTATTTCTTTTTCAGTGATCAGGATGATGTGTGGCACAGAGAAAAGATAGCCAGGGCAGTCGAAATGCTGGAAAAAGAAGATGGCAGTATGCCTGTCGCTTACTATGCAGGCTATCACATCTGCGATGAGAATTTGAATATAGTTTCAGAATCTTTTAAACAGGACAGGCCAATAGAATTTATAGATACCTTATTTGAAGTATGCGGCCTGGAGTTCACTATGGCTGTCAACAAGGCGGCAAAGGATTTTCTGCTGACCCACAAACCTGTCAGAGCCAGGGCAAGAGGAACCTGGATGAGTATGCTGTATTCAGGGTTTGGAAAGATCATCTATGATAACCGCCCATGTGCACTTTACAGAAGACATTCAGCTTCAGTGACTTCTTCTGACATGGGATTCATTGGTCTGTGGAGCTGGCGCATAAAGAAATTCTTTGGAGGGGGCTTTGAAGGATACAGGGTTCTTTTGGAGGATTTTTGTGAGACAGCAGGGGGAGAACTGGAGGAAAAAAATAAAAAGGCTCTGGAATTATTTGCCCGGAAAGAATATCTGCCAAATGTATTCCTGAAGATTTTTTATCCACACAGGCTGAGAAGAAAGCTGATTGATGAAGTAATGCTGAGATTTGTATTTTTGATTGGAAAATTGTAACTGTTCAGTGCCTCACAGTTACATGCAGAAAGTGAGGAAATATAAGATGCCGGAAGAGTGGCGGGAGCATACCTTTGTAATATGTGCCTATAAGAAAAGTGAATATCTGGAAGACTGCATCAGATCTTTGAAAAAGCAGACAATAAAGAGTGAGATCCTTATGGCAACATCTACACCAAATGACTATATCAGCGGGCTGGCTGAAAAATACCAGATTCCTCTGTTTATCAATGAAGGAGATTCAAATATTGCAGGTGACTGGAATTTCGCTTATCATCAGGCAGCTACGCCTTATGTGACCCTGGCCCACCAGGATGATATTTACCAGAAGGAATATGCTGCGCATGCCAGGGAAATGATGGATAAGTGCAGGACGCCGCTGATCTTTTTCTGCAATTATTACGAGCTGCGCGGAAAAAAGCTTATAAAGGATAACAGCCTGTTAAAGGTAAAACGGTATCTGGCTGCGCCTCTTGCCCTTAAAAAGGCGGGAAAAAGCAGGCTTGTGAGAAGGCGCCTGCTGGGACTGGGAAATTATATCTGCTGTCCTTCTGTGACATACGCAAAAGAGAACCTCCCCAAGACTTTATTTAAGGCGGGATTCCGCAGTAATGTGGACTGGGAAGCATGGGAAGAGATATCCAGATTAGACGGGAGTTTTTTATACGACAAGGCATTTCTCATGGCCCACCGCATACATGAAGGTTCAGAAACTACAGCTGTTATAGAAGAGACAGGTCGGGGTGAAGAGGATTATGAAATGCTGTGCCGGTTCTGGCCGAAAAGAATAGCCGGCCTGCTGGAACGGGTATATAAACAAGGTGAAAAGTCAAATCAAACGGAGATAAATGAATGAAAATACTGATTGTGATACCTGCTTATAATGAAGAAAAAAGTATAGAGCGGGTCGTGGATAATTTAATAGAGAATTACAGCCAGTATGACTATATTGTTGTAAATGACGGGTCAAAAGACGACACAGCCAGGGTCTGCAGGGACAGGGGGTACCGGTTTATCGATCTGCCAATCAATCTGGGGCTGACAGGGGCATTCCAGACAGGTGTGAAATATGCCGCTGCAAAAGGATATGACAGAGTGCTTCAGTTTGACGGGGACGGCCAGCACAGGGCAGAATACATACAGGACTTAATGGATGAGATGGATAAGGGGTATGACATTGTCATTGGCTCCAGATTTGTGAATGAGAAGAAGCCAAAAACCTTGAGGATGGCAGGGAGCCGTCTGATCGCGGCTGCAATCAGAATCACCACGGGACAGAAGATAAAAGACCCCACATCGGGCATGAGGCTGTTTAACAGGGTTATGATCGAACAATTTGCTGTGGGCCTGAATCACAGCCCGGAGCCAGATACGATCTCATATCTGCTGAAATGCGGGGCGAGGATTTCAGAGGTCCAGGCTAATATGGATGAGAGGCAGGAAGGGCAGAGCTATCTGAGCTTTGCAAAATCTATTGGGTATATGGCAAGGGTAGTTACATCGATTATACTCATACAGAATTTCAGGAAAAAAGAGCCCATTGCCAGAAAGGATGAAAGATGACACCAATACTTAGAATAGTTCTGATTGCAGCTTCTGTATGCACTATGGGGTATATGCTTAGAAAGATCAGACAGTCAAAGGTCAAAATAGAATACTCTATATACTGGATCGTCTTTTCGTGTATTTTAATAGTTTTCAGTGTATTTCCGCAGATACCCAGCGTATTGTCTAAAATTCTGGGAATCCAGACACCTGTTAATTTTATTTATCTGTTTATTATTTTTATCCTTTTAATAAAACTGTTTTACAACAGCCTGCTGCTGTCAAAGCTGGAAGAGAAGATTACTAATCTTGCACAGAGGGTAGCTGTAGAAGAGACGATAGAGAAGGAAAAAGCGGAGTATAAAGAAAATGAGTATAAAGAAACGGGGCGGGAGGATAATGCGAAGTGATAAAAGGTACTAAAATAACGAAAAAGAAAATATGGGCTGGTATTGCCATAATTTTCGGTATAGTCATGCTCCTTCTGCATGCTGTTCTTATCTATGACAAAAAAATATCGGAACTAAAAGATAATCCCAAAGAGATATTTAAGGTGTCGAATGAAGGGAAGATCATCGGTGATCTGCAGAAGGACAATGAGATCCTTCAGACAGTTTCAGGGCTTGATTTTGAGGTGGATTCTCTGGAAGTGTGTTTTGGAACCTTCGGCAGGACAAATACAAATACCCTAAATATTTCTTTCGAAAATGCGGATACTAAGGAAATAATTGGAGAATGGAGTTTAAATGCAGCAGATATTATAGACAATGCTCCCCAGTACTTTGAATTTAGCGAGCCGCTGCAGCTTGTGGAGACGGAAAAATATCTTATACGCATCAGTTCACAGGACGGTAAATCCGAGAACAGTGTTACAGCGTATATGACTGAAAAGAGTGTGTTCCCGGAAGGAGAACTTTATCTGGGGGGAGAACTCCAGAAAGGTGACCTGGCATTTGCGTTTTGTAAAGGGACAAAAGGTTACCTGGTATGGATGTTTATTCTCATAGAAGGGGTGTTATTTGCACTTCTGGCAGCTGTCTGTTATGGAGGCTTCTGGAAAAAGTGGAAGATAGAGAGGATGTTTGCAGTAACGGCTATCCTGATTGGAGTGCTGTATATGCTTATTATGCCCCCGTATTCCGCACCAGATGAGCAGAGCCATATTAATACCAGCTATTATTTTTCCAGCCGGCTTCTGTTTCAGGAGGGAATAAACGAGGATGGTGAAGTCCTCATGCGCCAGGGAGACCAGCTTTTGAATTCCAGCCATATTTATTCATCAGAATATGTCTACAGCACTGTCTGGAATCATTTTTTTGAAATGGACAGAGGCGGGGAGATGACCGCAGTTCCGGGAAGCTATGTGCTTAATGCTCCGTCTGTTCTTTTTCTTCCTCAGACTCTGGGAATTACTTTGGCCAGAATACTGCATTTTGGCTGTATTCCAATGCTGTATCTGGGCAGGCTTTTTGCGCTTCTCTTTTATGTGCTGTGTGGGTATCTGGCAATTAAAAAGATTCCCTTTGGGAAAATGGCGCTGTTCTTTGTGGCACTGCTGCCGATTTCAGCAGAGCTTGCGGCTTCATTTTCTTATGACAGCGTGATAAACGGGATCGCCTTCCTGTTTATAGGCTACTGTCTCTACCTGGCTTATGAAAAAGAAAAGGTGGGCATACGGGAATGGCTTCTTTTAGCGGCCTTGATGGCTGTGCTGGCTCCCAGCAAGATCGTCTATGTGCTGCTGGCTCTTCTGTGCCTTCTTATTCCGAGAAAAAAGGCGCAGACAAAGAAAAAGTATTATATGGGCATGGGGATCATGGCGGCAGGAACTCTGCTTCCACTGGCTGTTTCAAGGATAGCTGTTATGACCAACTACATTTCCAGAGGAACTAATACAGTATCTTATGCCGGAAAGGAAGGGTTCACTGTTGCAGGACTTCTGCAGATGCCTAGGGCTCTTGTCAGGCTGGTATATGATTCATTTAAGGTGAATGGGGAATTTTATCTGCAGACCCAGCTGGGCGGGCTGTTAAGCTGGCTGTATTTGAATATTCCCTGGAACATACTGATTTGTTTCTTGATAATTCTTGTCTTATCCTGTATTATGGAAGAAAAAGAAAAGGTATATGTGGATGCGAAGGCCAGGACTATATTTGGCAGCACAGCCGTACTTGTTATACTGGCGCTTGCGGCGGTGTTCCTGCTCACCTGGACAACTACAGATGCAAAGGCTATCCAGGGAATTCAGGGAAGGTATTTTACACCCATCCTTCCGCTGATCTTGTTCTCCTTCAGGAGCAGGAATCTGACATTTAAAAAGAACATCAATTACCAGCTGATCCTTGGCTGGTGTATTATGCAGTACTATACATTGTGGACTATATTTGAAACTATACTTGCATGGACGTAGAAAAGGAGATAAAGGTATGAAGATTTTAGTGACAGGATGCAACGGCCAGCTGGGCCGCGCAGTAAATGAGCAGTACGCAGGAAACGAGAATGTGGAACTCATTAATACAGATGTAGATCAGCTGGATATTACAAATGTGGATGATGTCCTGAAAATGGTCAGGGGCGTGAAACCTGATGTCATACTCAACTGTGCGGCCCACACGAATGTAAATCTATGTGAGTCCCAGCAGGATCTGGCATACAGGATCAATGCGATCGGGCCGAGAAATTTAAGTATAGCGGCTGCTGATGTGGATGCAAAAATGGTTCAGGTATCTACTGACTATGTATTTGCAGGTGATGGAAACAGACCTTATACAGAATTTGATCCTACGGACCCCCAGAGTATGTATGGGGCAACAAAGCTGGCAGGAGAGCAGTTTGTACAGCAGTTCGCAAAACGCTACTTCATAATCAGGACTGCCTGGCTCTATGGAGACGGCAAAAATTTTGTTAAAACCATGCTGCAGCTGTCAGAAAACAATGATAAAGTCCGTGTTGTGGGAGACCAGCTGGGGACGCCTACAAGTGCGGCAGAGCTTGCCAGAATGATCAAATATCTCATTCCCACAGAGAATTATGGGATATTCCACGGAACATGCGAAGGCGTATGCAGCTGGGCGGATTTTACAAAGGAGATCTTCAGGCTGGCCGGGAAGAAGACAGAAGTTGAGTATATCACCACAGATGAATTTCCTACACCTGCTAAACGTCCGGCCTATTCTGTGCTGGAAAACTATATGCTGAAATTAACTACAGATTACAGCTTTGCACAGTGGGAAGATGCCATTGCAGAATATATGAAATGGCTGCTGGGATAAGAAAGACAGAGAAAGGGCAGGCGTATGGTGATACTGCAGATATTATTTACAACGGCGTTTTTTGTGATCGTACCTTGCATATTGGGATCATTCTGGACTGTCAGGAGACCAGTGACTCCCCATACTGTTTTTGTGATGTTATTATCGGGGCTGGCAGCTATGCTGGCCCTTTTTGAAGTCATTGTGATCCCATGTGTTCTGCTGGGAGTGCCATATGGCATATTCTGCTGGGGATTTACAATCTTTCTGCTGGCACTCTCTGTATTTCTGCTTGTCAGAAACAGAAAGCATTTTATTGAAAGCTTTGGAAAATTATTAAGAAATTTAAACGGATGGGGTTTCGCAGGGATTTTTGTGCTTATTCTTATAGGAGTTCAGATCTTTGTGCCTGTATGGTTTCGCGCAAATACAGGCTGGAATCCCACCGCAGCAGTAATACAGACTTCCATTAGCACGGATACCATGCTGAAGTTTGATGCATATACGGGGCAGCAGCTTTCCGGATTACAGTTATCAGAAGTTATTTTCCCGCTGCCGCTGCTGTACGGGATTGTATCAAAGATCACGGGTATATCCCCGGCTCTTCTGTTATATACGCTTATGCCTGCTGTCTGGATTTCTTTTGCATATGCAGCCCAGCTGATGACAGCCAATGTGCTGCTGGACGGAAAGCAGAGACAGGAAACGGTGTACATGTTTTTTGTGTGTATGCTCACAATGTTTGGATTTTACAGCAATAGAAGCCTGTTCATGAAATTGCTTCAGGAGAGCTATACATGGGAAAGCATTATTTTTTGTATCCTGATACCCTCGGCGGCAGCATTAGTGCTGACCGCTGTAAAGAAGCCACGAGCGGCGGCATCAGGGGCGACGGCCGTAAAGAAGAAGCCATCATCTGCCGCATCAGGCCAGACGGCTGCCAGAAAAAGGCGCGGGAGGCGGAAAAATGGGTGAGTCAATGCTTAGAATTTTAGATACCAGGCAGTTGTACTTTGGAAAAAGTATGGTATTTGGCCTGTTTCTCGCTTCCCTGCTTTGGCTGGCAGCAAGGGAACAAAAACAAAAACCGGCTATAAAGGCAATAGGGTACGGGAGCATTGCATATATCCTGCTGACCATGAATCCTATAGCGCTTACAACCTATCTCAAATGGTTTGATGAAAAGGATGTTTATTGGAAAGTGTTTTGGCTTCTTCCCATCCTGCCTGTTATCGGATATGTTTTTACCGAAGCAGTTTCAATGGGAAAAAGAAAAATTGAGAAAGCCTGCATCTTATTTGCTTTTTCATTCCTGATTATTTTAAGCGGCAGCCTTGCCTTTTCTTATAATGCTTTTGAAAAAAGAGAGACAAAGGAAAAGCTGGAGCAGGATGTCATGAACATACTTCCGCTGATAGAGAGCGCAGAGGGTGAGGGATATGCAGCCGTAACAGATACACTGCTTCCGTATATCAGGGATTATACAGGTAAGATCACCCTGCTGTATTCCAGAAACCTGGAGGACAATACAACGGTCTGCTATGGGGATGTGGAACTGCGAAAGCAGGCAGAAGCAGTCAGAGACCAGATGAACAGCGGGCCGCTGGATGCTGCCGGGCTGGCCGGGGCAGCAAAAGAGGCAGGTGTAGCGCTGATAGTTCTGAATGCGGGGACCTGTGATGTGCAGCAGATGGAAGCGGCCGGATATAAGCTGACAGGATACAATACGAAGTATGAGGTATATACAAATGTTGACAGCACTTGAGAGCGTAGGAATGATCATTTTATATTTATTTATGTTTCTGGCATTTGGGAGCATGCTGACAGGGCATATGAAAAAGTGGAAATTCTCTTTTTCACTGTCCGTGTTCTTAGGGATGCTTTTTTACTATTCAGTTTTCCAGCTTCTGGCAGTACCTGTCACATTGCTGAAGCAGCCGCTATCACTTCTGTCTGCCCTGTGGGCGGCCACAGTTGTTATTGTGACGGTCATATCTGTTATACGAAACAGAAAGATGTGGTATAAAAGGGGAAGAGAGCTTGCGCTCTGTTCCGGAAAACAGAAACTATTACGTCTGGTGCCTGCTGTGATTACAGCGGCAATGGCCGTCTATGTGTCTCTGAGACAGATATATTACCTGGATGCAGCCTATTATGTGGGAAATGTGACAACGTCTGTGTTCACAAACACAATCAACAGATATGACCCCTATACGGGCAATCCTCTGGAAGTATTCGCCATACGCTATCTGTTCTCAAACTACAATATACAGGACGCAGTTGTCTGCCAGATCACAGGGATCCACCCACTGATAGAGACAAAGACGATTATGGCTGCAGTAGTAATGATAGTTTCGAATATAGTGATGTGGCAGATATGCGGCCTGTTCTATAAAGAAGATACTGGAAGCAAGGTGATGATGTTTGTATTTGCAGCTGTCATTCAGCTGTTTAGTGTTACTTATTATATTACCTATTCCAGCAGCTCCTTTTTGCTTATGCGGACTTATGAGGGGAAAAATATACTTGCCAGCATCCTGGCGCCGGGGCTTCTGCTCCTGTTTGGCAGGATCGTGCAGCAGCCAGAACAGAAGGCCAACTGGATATTTTTATTTCTGTTATCCTTCGCAGGGCCTGTTTTGTCTACATCTGCGTCAACCCTGCTGCCCGTGGGACTTTCAGCCTGCCTGCTGCCTTATATGATATGGAAGAAAAAAGCGCGGATTATGATTCCCTATTTATGCTGCATACTGCCAAGTATCGTAATATTCGGAATATATTTCTTGTCCACTAAGGGATTATTTTACATCAGGGCATGGTGAGGTGGAGGAATGGATATAATACTTAAGTTAAACGAAGCTTTTGAGAGTTTTATGAGTTACTTTAATGGCAGGAAGGAAAGTATAGCGTTTCTTGGCGTTTATTTTCTTGTACTCATATATATTTGGTTTCAGAAAGATAAAGAAAAGATACAGATGCTGATACCTATGTCTGTATTCCTGGCAGCAACAGTATTCAATTTTTTTGTGATGGAATATTTAGTTATTCCTCTTGGGCTTGATACTGAGTGGTACAGGATGTACTGGCTGGTGCCTGTAATACCTGTGACGGCATACGGTGCTGTAGAATTGATACGGATGCAGGAGAACAAAATAAGGAAATGCGTGATAGCCGCATTGTGTATCATGTGTATTTACCTTTGCGGACAGCCGGTCTGGAAACTTGGGTATAACCTGCAGGATAACGAATATAAAGTCCGTGACTCCCTTATAGAAATCGTTGAAATCATACGCCAGGACAGGCAGGGTGACACCGCCAGGGTACTTTTCCCGTCAGAATATTATATTTATGAAGTCAGACAGTATGATGCTTCTATTTTAATGGCTACGGGAAGAGATACGGCCATGTCGGCTGTCAGGAAAGCACAGAATGGGGAGGAGATAATTTTTTCAGAAAACCCCGGTGAGAGAGTGCAGCAAGAACTGGCAGCAGCAAATATGTGCAATAAGAGAGTTGATCCGGAGGTACTAAAGGCTGACCTTGCAGCGACCGGTACAGAGTATGTCGTCTGCGATTCAAAGACAGACAGTGAGGCGTGGTTTGAGGAAGCAGGTTGTGCGGAGATTGGGGGGAGCGGGCAGTATAAGGTTTTGAAAGTAGTATTTTAAATTAAGAATGGAAGAAGAGGGAAATAGAGGCTGCATTTTTATTGGTGTTGATTTTGCAGGTAAAATCACATATAATTAATATGCACATATGAAACGTATAAAATAGGAGCATAAAAAGTATGGAAAAAAGAGAAGAATATAAGCGTTTAATTATGTTTACGGCTTCTTTCATAATTATAGCACTGCAGACATTGGTATTTGCCCATTTATGGTACAGCTATTACCGATTCGGAGAAATAATAACGATTGAATTTTGGAAAAGAGGGAACTGGACAGTAATCGCAATTTATGCATTGATGGTCTTTTTATTTTCAAATGCATTTGGTGCATTTAAAGTTGGATATCTAAGGGTTATGGATGTTTTGTTTTCCCAGTTTTTGTCAGTCTTGTGTGTTAATGGCGTGACATATCTGCAGTTGGCATTAATTGGAAGATGGAAGTTTCTAGAGTATAGCCTGCCGATTGTAAAAATAACTGGTATAGATTTAGTGCTTGTTTTCTTCTGGGTTATATTTATGCGATGGATCTATGCAAAGATATATCCCCCAAGGAAGATGCTTCTTATCTATGGGGAACACAGCCCGGACGCATTGATTGAAAAAATATCGACAAGAGAAGACAAATATAATATCTGTGAAACTATTCATATTGATTCAGGAATGGAAGAATTACAAAAGAAAATTGGTTCATATAAGGCTATTGTACTTGGGGATATACCGTCAGGAATCAGGAACCGTCTTCTTAAATATTGTTTTGCTAAGTCTATCAGATGTTATACGATCCCCAAAATATCGGATATTATGCTTCGGAGTGCAGATGATATACATCTGTTTGATACACCCCTTCTGCTTTCTAGAAATAGAGGGATGACGGCGGAGCAGAAGTTTTTCAAAAGAATGATGGACGTTATTGTTTCAGTATTAGGTATTTTAATAGCATTGCCTTTTATGCTGATTATATCTGTGTGTATTAAAGCGTATGACAGAGGGCCTGTCATATATAAACAGGAGCGCCTTACATTACATGGAAAGCCTTTTTATGTGTATAAATTCAGAAGTATGAGAGTAGACTCTGAGAATGAGGGTGCACGTCTGGCTATGAAAAATGACGACAGGATAACGCCGGTAGGCAGAGTGCTGCGAAATATTCATTTTGATGAACTTCCTCAATTGTTTAATGTTTTAAAAGGGGACATGTCACTTGTCGGTCCAAGACCTGAAAGACCATGTATTTTCAAAGAGTATGAAAAGGAAATTCCAGAATTTACATTCAGATTAAAAGTAAAAGCTGGTTTAACAGGATATGCTCAGGTCTATGGTAAATATAATACAACACCTTATGACAAACTTAAGTTGGACCTGACCTATATAGAAAAGTATAGTATTTGGCTTGATTGGAAAATAATGTTTGCCACAATAAAGATACTTTTCCAAAAAGAAAACACTGAGGGCGTAGAAAACTGGCAGACAACTGCTGCGACTAAAGAAAAAACTCATGAAATAGAAGAAGAGTGACAGGAGATAATATGGGATTCTCTGTATTAATGTCGATTTATGAAAAAGAAAAACCGGAATATTTCAGGGAGGCAATAGACAGTGTGCTTGCACAGACTATGCCTCCGGATGAAATAGTTCTTGTTGAAGATGGACCGCTTCCATTAGAGCTGGATTGTGTTATTGAGGAATATCATAAGAAACATAGTATTTTAAAATTGGTTCAGCTAAAGGAAAACGTCAAATTAGGAAAAGCCTTAGCGGAAGGGTTAAGGTATTGTAGCTGCGAGTTTGTGGCAAGAATGGATACGGATGATATAGCTGTTAAAGATAGGTTTGAAAAACAGTATAATTATATGCAGGAGCATGGAAATGTTTCTGTGGTAGGAGGAAGTATCTGTGAGTTTGGAGAGAGAGGCGGGGAGGTTAGAATCAAGAAAATGCCTCTTTCACATGAAGAGATTAGAGAGTATGCGAAATATAGGAATCCGCTTAACCACATGACGGTAATGTTTAGAAAGGAAGATGTTCTTGAGGCTGGTGGCTATGAACATTTTCCTTTTTTGGAAGATTATGATTTATGGTGCCGGCTGCTTGCTAATAGGAAAGTACTAAATAATCTGCCGGATGTGTTAGTTAATGCCAGGTGTGGAGACGGACTCTATGGACGGAGAGGAGGATGGAAATATTTTACAAGATATTGCAAACTTAGAAAAAAACAACGCGGACTGGGACTGCTTAATTGGCTGGAATATTGTATTAGTATTGTTTTGACTTTTGGAGTGACAGTGCCGGGAAACAGAATTAGGAAAGTTATATATCGATATGTCTTAAGAAGAAATGATAATAAATTACAAAATATTGAAAAAAGGCCGTTTTGATTGCAATATCATATGGCTTGTGCTAGAATAGGAAAGGCAATGGTTATAAACTGTATACAAAAACCAATAAAATGAGAGAAAATCAATGAACGAAAAAATTTTGACGGTTGTAGTACCGTCTTATAATGTTGAAAAATATTTAAATCAATGTCTGGATTCATTTATTGTTGAAGATATTCTTGCAGATTTGGAAGTGCTTATTGTGAACGATGGTTCTAAAGATAACACAGAAAAAATTGGTCTGCAGTATCAAACAGAATATCCACAAACATTTAAAGTCATTACAAAGGAAAATGGCGGGCATGGTTCAGCAATTAATACGGGTATTTCAAATGCGTCAGGAAAATATTTTAAAGTCGTTGACGGAGATGACTGGATTAATACATCAGAATTGAAAGATTTTATGCGGTTTTTAAAGAAAAGCAGCGTGGATATAGTGGCATCAAATTACTGCTGGATCGATCACGGTACTCAGAAGCCCATGCAGCGTCAGGAGCATCCATTTGAGGGTATAGAGTATAAAAAAGATTATCTATTTGATGAGATCAGCAGCAGAGTTTTTATTAAGATGCATTCTATGACCATTAAGACCCAAATATTAAGTGAACATAATATAAAAATTTCTGAACACCGGTTTTATGTGGATGCGGAATATATCTTTTTTCCTATTCCTTATGTAAGAACGGTTTCTTTTTATGAATCAGAGATGTATATGTATCGTTTAGGGCTTCCGGGACAGAGCATGGATGTTAAAAAAATGCAGAAAAATTTGCAGCATCATTATGACGTTCTGATGAGAATGATATCATATTATGAGGAGTTAGATAAGTCTGGGTTATCAGAAGCTAAACTTAAGTATCTTCAGTACAGTATTTCCAGAATGCTTACCAGCCAGTTTAAGATTTATATTAGCTTTCCTCTGGGAAATGGTATGCGAAGAAAGATGATGGATTTAGATAAACAGGTAAAAGCTGCATACCCTCAGATATATAGTGCTGTAACTAATAAAAGTATCTGGATATTGCGCAAAAGTGGTTACTTGCTGTTTCCGGCGGCTGTAGTGAGCTTTAGGCTTTTGAAGGCGAAAATAAAGTAAAAGGGTTGATTATGTTGAAGATTGTGACGTTTATAATACCTGCTTATAATGCAGAAAAGTATTTAGAGAAATGTTTAAAATCCTTTTTAAGTCCGGAAATTAATGAAACAATAGATGTCCTTATAATTAATGATGGGTCTGGTGACAGGACTTCCATGATTGCCCGTGAATTTGCTGAAAAGTATCCAGGGATTTTCAGGGTTATTGATAAGGCCAACGGGGGCCATGGTTCAACTATTAATATTGGGGCTGAAAAGGCTTTAGGTAAGTATATAAAAGTAATTGATTCAGATGATTGGGTTGAGACAGATAATCTGATAAAATATGTTGAAAGCCTAAAAGAATCTGAAGCTGATGTTATCCTGACTCATTATTATACGTTTGATATAAATACGTGTAAAAAGCAGCAGCATAAAGTATATGATGAGGATTTTAACAGTACAAAAAGCCTAAAAGATATTATGGGACAATTCGACAAATACGATGATTGTCTTTGTTTTCATGGGATTACGTATAATACAAAATTTTATAGATCATGCGGAATAAATCTATCAGAGCATGTGTTTTACGAAGATAATGAATATGCTACCTTTCCTTATTATAAAGCGGAGACAATCTGCAGCCTTGATTTATTTCTGTATGTATACAGGGTAGGAGATGTCAGCCAAAGTGTATCTGTTGAAAGCCGAATTAAGAAAATAGATCATGAAAGAAAAGTTGCATCTTCTATGATAGATTTTTATTATTCGCATAAAATGAGTGAGGCGGCTAAAGATTATTTTTGTGTGAAAATAACAAGAGTGCTTGCCAGCTATTGGATAACTTGCTTTTTGTGTATACCAGACAGAAAGGAAGGAAGGCGTCTTGGAAAAACAATGTACAAACAGCTTGAAGACAAAGATGAGATCAGAGATGCTTTGAAAAAAAAATATATAACGCTGCTGTTTATGGGCTATTTACATTTGGATAAAAAGTGTCTGGACAGGATGATTGAGTTTGCAAAAAAACGGAGGCAAAGATGAATCTGATAGGAAGAATGCAGGGATTCTATAAATATAAGGATTTGCTGGTGCAGCTGGTATCCAGGGATTTAAAATTAAAATACAGGAGAAGTTTTCTGGGATACGTTTGGAGCATACTAAATCCTTTACTTTTGATGCTGGTAATGACAATTGTATTTTCACATATATTCCGTTTTGATATAGCGAATTATCCGGTATATTTGATTATAGGACAAACATTGTATAATTATATGAATAATTCCACAACGCATGCTATTTATTCAATTACAGATAACGGGCCTCTTTTGAAAAAGACATATGTACCCAAGTATATCTTTACGCTTGCGAAGATTACAAGTGGGTTAGTGGATTTCCTTTTTTCTTTGGGAGCTATGCTTTTAGTAATGATTTTTACAGGTATTTCACTGAATTTTAAAATGCTTTACCTGCCTGTTATTGCTGTGCAGCTGTATCTTTTTTGCTTGGGACTTGGAATGTTTCTGGCGCAGGCTGCTGTTTTTTTCAGAGATATCCAGTATATCTATAATGTGGTCTTGATGGCGTGGATGTATTGTACTCCTGTTTTTTATCCGATGGATGTTCTGCCTGCAACGCTGCAGTGGCTGGTATCACACTTTAATCCGTTGTATATATATATACAGCAGTTCAGGAGCATTGTCCTGGAAAATCAGTTTGTATCTATGAGATTTGAAGGGCTGGGATGGCTGTATGCTTTTATAGCACTGCTTTTAGGATGCATCACATTCTTCAGGTCGCAGGACAAGTTTATACTTTATATTTAGCAGTGAAAGGATAAAAAATGGAAGATTACATCGTGTCAGTTGAAAATGCAACTGTGCGCTTTAATATGGCGTCGGAAAACATTGATAATATAAAGGAGTATTTTGTAAAACTCATACAAAGGAAATTGATGTTTCAGGAGTTTTTTGCTCTGAAGGATATAAATCTACAGATAAAAAGAGGAGAGGCTTGGGGAATCATAGGGACAAACGGGTCTGGAAAGTCCACATTGCTTAAATTGATCAGCGGGATACTTAAGCCTTATAAAGGAAAAGTTAGGGTAAACGGTATTATAGCACCGTTGATTGAGTTAGGAGCAGGCTTCGATATGAATCTTACAGCAAGAGAGAATGTTTTCCTGAATGGAACTTTACTCGGTCATTCAAAGAAATATATGGAAGAACATTTTGATGAGATTATTGAGTTTGCAGAACTGTGGGATTTTTTGGACGTGCCAATGAAGAATTATTCGTCAGGTATGCAGGCCAGACTTGGTTTTTCAGTGGCGACCATGGTTCGGCCGGATATTTTAATCGTAGATGAGATTCTTGCAGTAGGCGATTATAAGTTTACAAAAAAGTGTGAGCAGAGGATGAAAGAAATGCTGGATGGAGGGACTACGTTATTGTTTGTTTCACACACTATTGAGGATATAAAAGAGATGTGCACCCATGCAATATGGATTGATAAAGGCATTGCAATGCAGCAAGGGCTGGCTGAAGAAGTCTGTAATGCCTATATAGCAGCACAGCAATAAAAATTGAGGAGGAATAAAAAATGAAATATGATTATTTGGTAGTTGGAGCCGGATTATTCGGGGCAGTATTTGCCTATGAGGCAAACAAGAAAGGGAAAAAGTGTCTTGTGATTGACAAAAGGGATCACATAGCAGGAAATATTTACTGTGAAAAGGTTGAAGATATCAATGTCCATAAATATGGGGCACATATTTTCCATACCTCTAAAAAAGAGATTTGGGACTATGTCAATCAGTTTGCAGAATTTAATAATTACGT
Source organism: Murimonas intestini (assembly GCA_003148945.1). Classification (GTDB taxonomy): domain Bacteria; phylum Bacillota; class Clostridia; order Lachnospirales; family Lachnospiraceae; genus Murimonas; species Murimonas intestini. Next base: position 110,377 of record QGGY01000017.1, read on the forward strand.
CAATTCACCTGTGGCGATATATAAGGATGAATTATATAACCTGCCGTTTAATATGAATACATTCAGTAAAATGTGGGGTATCCGCACCCCCGAAGAAGCAAGGAAAAAAATTGAAGAGCAGGTAAAGGAACTGAATATAACTGAGCCTAAGAACCTGGAAGAGCAGGCGCTTTCTTTAGTAGGCCGTGATGTATACGAAAAATTGATAAAAGGATATACAGAGAAACAGTGGGGGCGTGACTGCAAGGATCTGCCTTCATTTATCATAAAACGTCTTCCTCTGAGGTTTATTTACGATAATAATTATTTTAATGACCGTTTCCAAGGGATACCAATGGGCGGATATACAAAAATAGTTGAAAAAATGCTGGAGGGAATCGAAGTTAAGACAAATACGGATTTTTTTGAGTTTAGAAAGGAAAATCCAGATATTGCAGGCAAAATAATATTCACTGGAATGATTGATGAATACTTTGGTTACAAGCTGGGAGCTTTGGAATACCGTTCTGTTAGATTTGAGACGGAGGTACTGGACTGTGAAAACTATCAGGGAAATGCTGTGGTGAATTATACGGAAAGGGAAGTTCCATATACTAGAATCATCGAACATAAACATTTTGAGTTTGGAAAACAGCCTAAGACTGTTATATCAAAAGAATATTCTTCAGAATGGAAAGTGGGAATGGAACCTTACTATCCTGTAAATGATGAAAAAAACAACACATTATTTGAACAGTACAAGGAACTTGGAACTAAGGAAGAGAATGTGATTTTTGGAGGCAGACTTGGAAATTATAAGTATTATGATATGGATAAAGTAATAGAAGCTGCTCTTGAGGCAGCAGGGCAGGAGTTACAGGAGAGAGAATAAAATGGCAAAAAATACAGTGATATTACAAAATATTTTATTTCCTGAAGTAGGAGTGTGTACGGAAAGGGAGTTGTATTTTCGTTATAACAGCAAAGTGAGCTCGTTGGCGGAGGAAAAGGGTATTCTGTTCATGCAGGATGGAAAAGTGAAGTTTGATACCTATTTCAATGGATTTTCAATGGGAAAGTGGAAGAAATATACAGTGCTGGATAGTTTGAAACTTAACCTTTGTATAAGAGGAAAGTTTCTTGTTGAGTTATGCAGTATAGAAAAAATCCATAAAGATATCCTGAAAAAAGTGCTAAGCAGGGAAGTTGTCCAGTGTGATGAAAAAGGCGAGGTTCAGGTAGAATTCCCACAAGGTAATGGAAAAGGGATGTATACCTTTTCATTAAAAAGTCTGGATAAAAAGGCCTATTTCTATGGAGGATGCTATTGTACTGATGTTGAAGAAGAGAAGCTGCGTAAAGTAAAGATTGGTATAGATATTTGTACATTCCGCAGGGAAGCCTTTGTTGAAAAGAATATTAGAATCCTGAAAGAGAGCATTCTGGAAAATGAAAATAGTTTAATGAAGGACAATCTGGAAATTTTTATTTCAGATAATGGTCAGACTCTGGACAGGGAAAAGTTACAGACTGATAAAGTCCATATTTTTCCGAACAGAAATCTGGGAGGCTCAGGCGGTTTTACGCGTGGGCTTATAGAAATCAACAAGAGTAAAAATGATAATGGCGTTACACATGCACTTCTGATGGATGACGACATTGTTATTGAGACAGAGTCTTTATTTAAAACGTATCGAATATTGACGATGCTGAAAGATGATTATGCGGATGCCTTTATCGGCGGAGCAATGCTCAGACTGGACAAACAGAATATCCAGGAGGAGTCCGGCGCCTCATGGAATGCGGGATATCTGAATTCACTAAAAAAGAATTTGGATTTGAATTTATTAGATGCCTGTCTGTATAATGAGTTTGAAGAGTATACCGAATTTAATGCGTGGTGGTATTGTTGTTTCCCTATATCGGTAGTAAAGGATGATAATCTGCCGCTGCCAATATTCATCAGGGGTGATGACGTGGAATATGGACTGCGCAACATGAAGCATCTGGTTTTAATGAATGGCATTTGCGTGTGGCATGAACCATTTGAAAATAAGTATTCTTCATTTTTACAGTATTATATTTTAAGGAATCAGCTGATCGATAATTCTTTTCATTTTCCAGGATATAAAAAGAAGACTTTCTACCGGGCATTAGTTGGAAGCTGTCTGCGGGAAATGATGTATTACCGTTATAAAAATGTTGACTTAATCCTGCGAGGCGTGAATGATTTTTATAAGGGACCTGAATGGCTGATGAATCAGGACGGAGAACAGCTTCATAAAGATATAATGGCTTCCGGATATAGAGGCGTTGATATTGATGAACTGGATATACCGTTTAATTATCCGATGTATGAGAATAGTAGGATAAATGCAGATAATAAAAAGAAAAAAATGAAGAGAATACTTACGTTTAATGGTATGCTGCTAAAAGCCAAAGGGTATAATGTTGTTCCCATGGCAGGGGCAAGGCCAACTAATTTTTATAGAAAGAAACGTGTATTAAATTATGATATAACAAGTAATAAAGGTTTTATAACAGAGAAGAGCTATAAAGAATTTTTTAGATGTATGGGCAGGCTTATAAAGGTTTCAACTGCAACACTTGGAAAATTTGACAAAGCAAAGAAGGTTTATCAGACAAAAGGGCCTGAACTTAGAACCTTAAAGTTCTGGAACCATTTTTTGGGATTAGAAGAGGAAAGATAAGTTGAAAAAGAAAGCAATAGCAGGCGGAATAGTACTTTATGTTATAGTGGTACTTGCCCTGAGAATTGGGGATCTGCCATATGAAAAAAATGGGGAAGCGGATCTGGGAGCTGTGCAGATAGAAACAGGACAGGTCACAGACAATGTACCACAGACAGATGTGCCGGAGAACAGCAGACAGTTTGAAACAGTCAATAATACGCGGGAATATTCAGACGCTGACAGCCAGGAACTTTATAATGAAACTTCAAGAGTGAGCCTGATGCCAGGGGATACGGAAGATATTATAAAACAAAAAGCATTGCCGGCACTGGAGCGTATGGCACAGGAGGACCAGAAGGAATTAATGGGGAATCTCCAGGTGTTGAAAAGGATAGAGAATTTAGGCGCGGTGACAGAAGAGTTTAATACTCCGGAATACAACTGGAAAGTATTGTATCAGGATTCAATAAACACTGTAGATGCTTTCCTCAGCAACTTTACTGAAAAAGTGATATTTGACGGGGATAAAGCTTCTGAACTGAATGTATTTCTCGATGAAAATGCAGGAAAAGTAGTAGAAATAGCAGCAGATAAGATCGAACTGGATGAGACGATAAGTGTTCCGTCAAACAGTTATCTTAATGGAAATGGTGTTATTATTACAGGAGAAAACTCTCTGGATTATGGCGTACTGCTTGAGAATGCAGAGAATATTTGCCTGCAGAACCTGCATTTTGCCGGCGGTATGAAGCATGCAGTTTATATCATTTCATCGGAGAATGTACTGCTGAACAAAAATATAGTTGAACAGTCAGAGAACAAAGGGATAGTAGTGATGGGGACTAACAGCTATATTAACCTTGTGAAAAACCAGATCTTTGAAAATGGAGATGGTGCGGTATTTTTAAATGGAAAGATAACTAACTGTATTATAGAAAACAATGTTATTATGAATAACAGAGGGGCAAATAATTTCAATGCCGGGATTTCAATTTCCTCAATTCCGATAACGGACTTAAAGACACCATATAATGCAGCACAAGATGAGTATTTGTATGATATTACAGAGGTGCCGTATAACAATGTAATACGTGGGAATGAAATAAAGAATGGATTTTCTTCTGGAATATATTCCCATGGAGGATACCAGAACTACATCATTGACAATAATATCGTCGAAAATGATAAAGAGGGAATCTGCCTTGATTTCGGAAGCTATGGCAATTATATAGCTAACAATGATATCATACAAAATGGGGGCAGGAGAAAACAGTCTGATACAGACCTGGAAAATGATTTTATTAAAGATCTGGGCAGGCTGGAGGATGGTTCGTCACCAGCTAAATTGCCGGGGATTTCACTGGATAATGCAGCTTATAATATTATCATGGCAAACAATATTGATGGGAACTATGGAAGCGGGGTAAAAATGGTACGTTCAGGCTACCGCAATCTTATTATTGAGAATATCATAAGTGATAATAATATTGGCGAGAATCAGACGTTTCATTTCTTCGGCGTAGAACTGGGTTATGCACAGCAGCCGGATCAGCCTGTGGAGGGGATGGATTTTACCTCAGATTATGAGAATATCGTTTGCAGAAATATTATAAGCGGAGGACATTATTCAGGAATATTTCTGGCGGAAGAGGCTTACTGTAATGACATGATAGATAATGTGATTCTGGATTGTAAATTGTTTTCTGTAGAATGCTTGAGCGATAAGTTTAACAGTACATTGAATAATGATACTAATGTAGCGGCAAGCGGGATAGAATTAATAAAAAATTAGAGGAAATATAGTATGATAAAGGTCAGATTTAAATCACTTGCGATAATAGCGTATTTGTATATTACTATACCAATTTTTATTTTTTTTGGTACATGGCTAAAATTATATATAGGCATACCTATGGCTGCTGTATTTGGATTTGGCCTTTGGAAAATGTTAAAAAAGGATTATTTTGGTCATATGGGAGTTCTTGAAGTCCCGAGAAAGGCCTTGATAGTTTCTTGTATTCTTTTATTGACATGGGTGTGGGTATCGGGAAATGGGGGCTTTTTTTATCAGACTTGGGATCAGCATTGGAGAAATGCTGTTTTAAGAGATTTAATTAATTATAGTTGGCCAGTGGTGTATCCTGAGACTGGGGGCGGATTGGTTTACTATTTAATGCATTGGATAGTGCCTGCTATTTTTGGCAAGTTATTTGGATGGACAGCCGCCAATATTGTACTGTTTATTTGGACGACGTTAGGAGTTCTATTAACGTTCTTTTTGTTGCTTTATATATGCAAAGCATGTAAAAGCTGGCATGTTATAACGATTAGCATCGTATTTATAACTTTTAGTGGTTTAAACCAGATTGGTATGGCACTGATGGATTTAATTGGAAAAGGTACATATGGTCTGACTGTTTTAGGTAGTGAAGGGCAGGCATTTTCAACAGATGCGTGGCTTAATGGAATTAATGGTATACAGTATTCCAGTAATAACACTTTACTAGCCTGGGTATATAATCAGACAATTGTACCGTGGATAGCGTTACCTCTGATTTTGGAAAATAGGAAGGTTAGAAATTTTGCATTTATTGGACTTTGCATACTTCCATATGCACCTTTACCTTTTTGTGGATTTTTAGCCTTGTTTATAATACTTGCATGTATGTGGATGTTTCCAGTCATTAAGAAGAGGCAATTTAAATTATTGGCAGGTGAAGTATTTAGCGTACCGAATCTTTGCTCAATCTTTTCAGTATTTATTGTGTTTTTGTTATATTTTAAAAATAATGTCCAGGGTACAACTGTGGGTACTTATATACAAGAGGATATTAGTGTCAAACAGTTTTTATTATTAATAATAGCGTTTGCGTTGTTTTGGCTGCTAAAAGTGGGGATTTATTATTTGTTACTTTTAAAGAATTATAAAAAGGATTTTCTTTTTGTGAGTATAGGAATCGTACTTATGATTATTCCTTTTATAAAAATTGGGTCCAGTGCTGACTTTTGTATGCGTGCATCTATACCATGGACTTTTCTTTTGATGATTTATGTTTTGCAGTATTTTATTAAAGAAGGAAAAAAGAGTGATAAGATGTTGACCAGGGTATGTCTTATTATAGTGCTGACGCTGGGGGGGTATAATATATTTACAGATACTGTATGGGAGGTAAAGCAGATTTATATGCATCGGCAGTTCCCTATAGTAGCTGATGAAAAAGGCAGTTTTGAAAATGATAAAGGCGGCGGCAATTTTGTGACAGACAATGCTGATGAAAAAGCATTTTATAAATATTTAGGAAGATAGATAGGAGGAAATGGTTATGAAGGTAGTCATACTAGCGGGAGGATTTGGAACCAGAATAAGTGAAGAGAGTCATCTGAAACCTAAACCCATGATAGAGATTGGAGAAAGACCTATACTATGGCATATTATGAAAGAGTATTCTTATTATGGGTTTAATGAATTTGTAATCTGTCTTGGTTATAAACAATACATTATAAAAGAATTTTTTGCTGATTATTTTCTTCATACATCTGATATTACCTTTGATTTAGCAAAAAATGAAATGAAAGTACATAATAATTATTCTGAACCATGGAAAGTAACTTTAGTAGATACAGGCCTTAATACCATGACAGGTGGCAGAATAAAAAGGATAAAAGAGTATGTAGAGAATGATACTTTCATGATGACATATGGCGATGGAGTATCAGACATAAATGTCAGGGATTTGCTGGAGTATCATAAAAAGAATGGAAAGATTGCTACTCTTACAGCTGTGAACGTAGGGCAGCGGTTTGGTGTATTAGATATTTCGGGTAAGGATAATTCAATAAGGGCATTCAGAGAAAAGGCTGAGTCTGACGGAAGCAGGATAAATGCAGGGTATATGGTATTGGAGCCAGCTGTTTTTGATTATATTGATGGAGATAATACTGTTTTTGAACAAGAGCCTTTGCGGGCACTGGCAAATATGGGTGAATTATGTGCATATAAGCATAATGGCTTTTGGCAGTGTATGGATACTCAGCGTGAAAAGGAAAAATTAGAAAAAATGTGGGCAACTGGACAGGCCCCATGGAAAGTGTGGTAATTATGCTGGATTTTTATAAAGGCAAAAGAGTCCTGGTAACGGGACATTCGGGATTTAAAGGTGCCTGGATGTGCAAAATTCTGATTAATGCAGGGGCTAAGGTTACAGGATTTGCCCTAAAGCCTCCTACCGAGCCTAACCTGTTAAGTATGTGCGGCATAGCAGCAGAGATGGAATCTATAACAGGGGATATTAGGGATTACGAACATTTAAGCGATGTGTTCCGGAAGGTACAGCCGGAAATAGTATTTCACCTGGCTGCACAGCCTATTGTAAGGGATTCATATAAAAATCCGTTATATACATATGAAACGAATGTGATGGGAACAGTTAATGTCTGCGAATGTATAAGACAGAATTCTTGCGTGAAATCCTTTTTGAATGTTACGACTGATAAGGTTTACGAAAATAAAGAATGGGAGTGGGGATATAGGGAAAATGAGCCGCTTGATGGTTATGATCCGTATTCAAACAGTAAATCCTGCTCGGAACTTATCACTCACAGCTATAAGAGATCCTTTTTTGATAAAATGGGAACGTCAGTATCGACAGCCAGAGCAGGAAATGTGATTGGGGGCGGTGATTTTGCAAATGACCGTATTATACCAGACTGCATAAGAGCAGCAAAGAAGAAAGAAAACATCATAGTCCGTAATCCACATTCCACAAGGCCGTACCAACATGTCTTGGAGCCCCTGAATGTTTATTTAATGATTGCTGAGATGCAGTATATGGACTGTGCATATGCTGATTATTATAATGTTGGTCCGGATGATTGTGATTGCCTGACAACAGGTGAACTTGTTGATTTATTTTGCGAAAAATGGGGAAGCGGGATTCGTTGGGAGAACAAGTGTGTAGAAGGGCCGCACGAAGCTAACTTTTTGAAACTGGACTGTTCTAAGATAAAACGTGTTTTTGGATGGCGTCCGCGGTGGCATATAGAGGAGGCAATTGAAAAGACAGTAGAGTGGTCAAAGATATATGTTGAGGGCGGTGATGTATCAGCCTGCCTTGACAGGCAAATCCTGGAGTTTTTTGCGGGTTGAGAAAAGAAAAAGAGGATTTTATTAAAACCTTGTCATAATATGAAAAAAGTGTTACAATGGGTGACAGAAATGTGATAAGTGGCAACTAAAGATAAGGTATGAAGTCTGATAATAGGTAATAGATATGTTATGCTATATCACATATTATTTTAGTAAGGAGTTAAAACGTTAATGTTTGAAAATAAAACAGAACTTGAGGCAAAAAATGAAATATTAAATATGGTAAAAGTTTACTGTGATACTTATCATATTAAGAAAGAGTACCAAAGGGGTGACCGTATTCCTTATGCTTCGAGAGTATATGACAGCACTGAGATGGTTAACCTTGTAGACAGTTCTTTAGAATTTTGGCTGACGTCAGGAAGATATACGGAAAGATTTGAGAAAGAATTTTCTAAATATTTGGGAATACGTTATTGTTCCCTTGTCAATTCTGGATCTTCAGCGAATCTATGCGCGTTTATGGCTTTAACATCTCCTTTATTAGGAGAGCGAAGCATAAAAAGAGGGGATGAAGTAATTACTGTAGCTGCCGGCTTTCCGACTACAGTAGCTCCAGCTATACAATATGGAGCGGTGCCTGTATTTGTAGATGTGACAATCCCACAGTACAATATTGATGTGGATCAATTAGAAGCGGCGTTATCTGAAAAGACAAAAGCTGTTATGGTGGCTCATACTTTAGGAAATCCATTTGATTTGAAGCATGTAAAAGAATTTTGCGATAAAAATAATCTGTGGCTGATTGAGGATAATTGTGATGCTTTAGGAAGCAAATATTTGATTAATGGAGAAGAAAAGTTTACAGGAACGATAGGTGATATTGGTACATCTAGTTTTTATCCTCCACATCATATGACTATGGGAGAAGGGGGAGCTGTATATACAGATAATCCTCTGTTGAATAAATGTATACGTTCATTCCGTGACTGGGGGCGTGACTGTATCTGCTCATCAGGTCATGATAATATGTGCGGACATCGTTTCGACAGACAATATGGGGAACTGCCGTTGGGATATGATCATAAATATGTATATTCGCATTTTGGTTATAATTTGAAGGCTACAGATATGCAGGCTGCAGTCGGATGTGCCCAATTAGAAAAGTTCCCTTCCTTCGTTGAAAAGAGGCGTCATAATTTTGAACGTTTATACAATGCACTGTCCGGTTTAGAGGATAAGTTGATTCTTCCTGTTGCATGTCCAGATTCTAAGCCAAGCTGGTTTGGATTTTTGATTACATGCAAAGCAGGTGTGAATAGAAATGAAGTAGTCCGGGCAATAGAAAATCAGGGAGTGCAGACTAGAATGCTCTTTGCGGGAAATTTGATCAAGCATCCGTGTTTTGATGAAATGAGGGCAAGCAAAGAAGGGTACCGGGTTATTGGAAATTTGGAGAATACAGACCGTATAATGAATGATACGTTTTGGGTTGGAGTTTATCCTGGAATGAATGATGAAATGATTGATTATATGGCTGAGGTTATTAGAAAGGCTGTAGTGTGAAACCTTAAGTTAGTTACTTGAGGAATGAAAAGATAAGGGGGTAAAGTAATGAGACAAAGGCTGGCAGATTATGTAGCGGATTTTTTAGTGGCAAAAGGGATAACTGATTGTTTTATGGTGGTAGGCGGTGGTGCTATGCATCTCAATGATGCTTTTGGACACAAGGAAGGACTACATTGTACATATAATCATCATGAACAGGCTTCTGCTATCGCAGCCGAGGCGTATGCGAGGGTCAATAATAAAATTGCGGCTGTCTGTGTTACTACAGGACCAGGAGGGACGAATGCTATCACAGGTGTTGTCGGGGGATGGCTTGACTCAGTACCGATGCTTATTATATCTGGCCAGGTCCGTTATGATACGACTGCACGGTATGCGGAACGCTATACTGAGGGGCATCCTTTACGTGCAGCAGGTGATCAGGAATTCGATATCACCAAAGCAGTAGGATGTATGTGCAAATATGCAGTCATGCTTGAGGAAGCCAACCAGATCAGATATGTGCTGGAAAAGGCATATTATCTTGCACTTTCAGGTCGTTGTGGCCCATGCTGGATTGATATCCCTGTGGACTACCAGGGATGTTACATAGAGACAGATACACTTCCAGGTTATTCTCCTTCAGAGGATCCAGATGAAATGCCTGAGAAAGTGAGCGATGACGTTCTGGAATGCATTCTTGAAAAGGTGAGAACATCCAGGAGGCCTGTATTGTATGCTGGAAATGGAATACGCCTCTCAGGAGGGTACCAGGCATTCCGGGAGGCAGTTGAAAATCTTGGTGTTCCTGTGGTCACATGTTGGGATTCTATTGATGCAATAGAAGACGCCAGTCCCCTCTACGTGGGACGCGGCGGTATTATGGGAGATCGCCCTGGAAATTTTGCTGTTCAGAATGCTGACTTTGTACTGGCTGTAGGAAACAGGCTCTCAATCAGGCAAGTAGGATACAATTGGAAATCTTGGGCGAGGGAAGCGTATGTGGCGATGGTTGATATAGATCCGGCTGAATTGAGGAAACATACGATTCATGTAGAACTTCCAGTTTGTGCAGATGCAAAGGACTTCTTTGAAGGACTGAACAGGAAGCTTACTAAAGTAAACAGCCCGCTTTTTAAAGGTAGGGAATGGCTTAACGCCTGCCAGGGGTGGAAACGGGATTATCCGGTAACATTACCCCAGCATTGGGAAGAAGACGGGGCTTATGCAAATGTATATGCATTTATTAAATATCTCAGCAGCAGCCTTCCAGAAGGGAATATGACTGTTGTGAGTAATGGGAGTGCATGTGTTGTTGGAAGTCACAATTATGTGATTAAAAAGGATGCTCGTTTTCTGATTAACAGTGCAATTGCGAGCATGGGATATGGCTTACCAGCTGCAATTGGCGCTTGTATTGCTTGTAGTAATGAAACAACGGTATGTCTGGAAGGTGATGGAAGCCTGATGATGAACTTGCAGGAACTGCAGACGGTATTACAAAACAAACTGCCAATTAAGCTGTTCTTGATAAATAATCAGGGCTATCATTCGATTAGACAGACGCAGAATAATCTATTTAGCGAGCACAGTAATGTGGGGATAGGACCAGAGAGTGGTGATTTATCCTTTCCAGATTATGAGAAAATTGCTAGAGCATTCGGTTGGCCGTATTACTCGGCACACAGTAATGCTGAAATGAAGGAAGCGGTTGATGTAGTCTTAGAAACAAAAGGGATGGCTTTCTGTGAGGTGTTCGTCTCACCGGATCAGAATTTCGAGCCGAAAAGTGCAACCAAACGTCTAGCGGACGGTACGCTTGTTAGTCCGCCGTTGGAGGATTTGGCACCGTTTTTAGGGCGCGAAGAAGTGCTAAAGAATCTGTTTATAACACCAGTAGATGAGTAATTAGACCTATAAGAAGTAAGGAAGGGGAGATTGATCTCTCCCTCTTATTTCTTCATGGGCCATAACAGTCCATTGAAAGGAAGAGGAATGCTATGAGAAGAGCAATTGTTACAGGCCCGACTGGTGCAATAGGAGTGGCATTAGTACAGAAACTGCTTGCTGAAGACACAGAAGTATATGCCGTGTGTCGGCCTTGTTCTACACGGCTCGGGAATCTTCCCAAGGACAAGCGGTTGCATGTCATTAGCTGTGATCTGTCACAGCTGAAAAACCTTAAGGAACAGATACCAGTGGCGTGTGATACCTTCTATCATCTGGGTTGGGACGGGACCACGGGAAAGATGAGGAACGATGTATATGTACAGATACGTAATGTGTTCTATTGTGTGGATGCAGTTGAGGCGGCATATGATTTGGGGTGCACTGTGTTTATTGGCACAGGTTCACAGGCAGAGTACGGACATTGTATATCTCGCTTGTCTGAAGCAACCCCGGAATCCCCTGATACCGGCTACGGAATTGCAAAACTCTGCGCCGGGAAGATGTCACGTCTCAAATGTGGTGAGTATGGAATCAAGCATATTTGGACAAGAATTCTGAGCGTTTATGGCCCTTACGATGGAGACGGTAGCTTGGTGATGACAGCAATAAAAGGGTTCCTGGAGGAAGAACCACCTATTTTAACTAGGTGTGAGCAATTGTGGGACTATATTTATTCGAAGGATGCTGCGGATATTCTCTATCAGCTTGCCCGGAAAGGGAACGACAAAAAGGTATACTGTGTAGGGAATGGTAAGGCAGTCCATCTTTCGGAGTATGTACAAGAAATAAAGAAAGCGTCTGGTGCTAGGTGTGTACCAGTTTTTGGTGGAATCCCTTATCCTTCAAATCAGGTCATGTACTTGTGTGCGGATACTTCAGCCTTAGAAGAAGACATCGGCTATTCTCCACAGTATACGTTCTGTGAGGGAATACAGGAGACTATAGAATGGTATAAAAAGGAAAAAGGTTATGAAAAAGATTAGCATAATGATTCCTTGTTACAATGAGGAAGAGAATATCAAACCGATTACAGAGGCAGTTGTTGAGATGATGGTGCATGAACTCCCGCAATACGATTATGAGCTTCTGTTTATTGATAACTGCTCACAGGATCGGACAAGGGAATACATAAGGGAATTGTGCAGCGAGAACCCGAAGGTGAAGGCAATTTTTAATGTAACAAACTTTGGACAGTTCAACTCGCCATTCTATGGGATGTGTCAGACATCAGGTGATTGTACAGTGGTGTTATGCTGTGATTTTCAAGACCCAGTAGAGTTAATTCCGCGTTTCGTGGAGGAATGGGAGAATGGCTATAGAATAGTAAGTGGGATAAAGACGAGCAGCAAGGAAAATCGCCTGGTGTACTGGATACGTTCAGCATACTACAAAGTCATCCGCAACATGTCAGAGGTGGAGATGATTGAGCATTTCACAGGGTTCGGACTTTATGATGCGTCCTTCATAAAACTTTTACGAGAGTTAAAAGATCCACTTCCTTTCTTAAGAGGTATCGTAGCGGAATATGGGTTTAAGAGAAAGGACATTGAATATGAACAGCCTAGGAGACGTGCTGGGAAGACAAAGAACAACTTTTATACATTATATGATGCAGCGATGCTAAGCATTACGTCCTACACGAAGGTTGGGCTGAGGATTGCTACATTCTTGGGATTTGTATCATCGATTATCTGTTTTGTTATAGCAATCGTGTATCTGGTTTTGAAACTGTTGCACTGGAATGAAATGGTGATGGGGATGGCGCCTATAGCTATTGGAGTATTCCTTATTGGATCCATCCAGTTATTCTTTATAGGTCTATTAGGCGAATATATTTTAAACATCAACAAGCGAGTAATGAATCGGCCTTTGGTTGTTGAGGAAGAAAGAATTAATTTTGAAGAGTGAAAATAAAGAAAATCGGCAAATTCAGAGCAGTTTTCAAGTATTATAGCTGGAATCCATATAACCTGTATTTATATAATTAAGCGTAGATATAGTGCTATTGGAAAGGAGAGACTAGAACAGAAGTCATTATAATAATCTGTTTTAGCTGAAACGAAAATGAAACATGTTATGAAACACTGGGAGATTGTGATATACACAATAGCTGTTTGTACAATATTAGTCACAATAATCGCTATTTTTTTTGATAGAGAGTCTATTACAGAATACTATAATGTAAAACAAGGCTCTGTGTTAGAACAGAGAGAAGATACTAATAAATTAAGTTCTTTGTTTGCAGGTAATGGGACAAAAAAAAGTCCTTATTTAATCAGTACTATAGATGATATTGCCAAACTAAGAGATGTATTAGTTGATAACATTGATTGTGAAGGTATTTATTTTGCGCAAACAGATGATATTGATGTGTCTAATGAAGGTATCTGGCAACCCATAAGTCCCATAAATGGTGAAAGTTTTTTTATGGGTGAATATGATGGGCAGGGACATATAATAACTAATCTTTTACTTAGTCATGAAAATACATCTTTTTTTGGAAAAGTAGGCGGATTAATTAAGAATTTAGGATTTGAAAATATTACCATTAATTCTGATAATTGTGCAGTTATTTTAAATAATGTGGTGGAAGAACATCAGTTATCAGTTGTAAATTGCTATATTAAAAATGTGAGTATATCTCAAGAGTTTTTCAATGTTGGTTTATTTGCAAATGATTTTTCGAGAGGAACATTGATCCACTGTTGGAGTAATTCTAACATGCATTTTATTATAGATACAACAATGGATTATGCATCAGTTAATTATTGCTTTTATATGGGTGATATTTATGATTTATCTAGGGAATTGCTAATTTATTCTGAGAACAACAGTAATATTGCTAATATAACGGAAAATAGAATTTCGGAAAGTATGAATTCTAGTATGGATCAAATTGCTAATTATGGGGTTACAGGAGAGTTTTATGGTTTTCAGGGAGATAGTCTTGAAAAACTGAAATTTTCAAGACAGTTAATAACGATAAATAATAAAGAAAATCTGACTATACTATATAAATTTATTCGGAATTTGATTATCTATGCAGGACTGTTTGCTTTGATCTTTCTGATTTCATTTGTAATATCAAGAAAGAACAAAATTAATATTACCAAATGGGTTTTTTATGGATCGCTATCAGTGTGTATGATATTAACCATAGTTTATGGAGCAATGACACACGGAGTATCAATAATCGCTTTGCTGTATGATGGTAGAAGTGATGGACAATTAAAAATGTTCACGGATTTTTTTGACTGTATAAGACCAGGTTTTACCGCTTATACGGATAGTCAAAACGGGATATCTACTATATATCCACCATTGGTTTCTGTTATATTCGGACTTTTGAATATGTTTATTCCTAGGGAGGAGTTATATAGTTCGATTGCAGCAAGAAATAGTCAAATGGGAACAGTTATGATAGGATATGTAATTGCACTAGCAGCTATTTTATTTTATAAGACTATTATAAAGTATAAACGAGGGTCTAAGTTTGAAATTGGTGTTTTTATAATGCTGATAGCCTTCTCTTATCCTGTATTACATGATCTCGAGCGTGGAAATGTTTCTATTTTTTGTGGAATGCTTATTACTGTATTCTTGTTTGGATATCGATCAAGTAGTGTTTCAAAACGAAATATTGCATACATTGCGTTGGCTGTTGCAGCAGGTATTAAGATTTATCCGGCGCTATTAGGAATCCTTCTTTTCAGGGAGAAGAGGACAAAAGAAATATTTAATTGTCTATCTATAGGAATTATTATTAATTTGATTCCAGCCATTTTTTTGAATACTGGTTTTTCATCTATTGCATACATGGTAATTAATGCTAAAACAATGATTTCAAATAATTCTATCATTGGCGGAAAGGTAGATTTGTCACGTTTGATTCAAATACCGCAGAAAATTAGTAATTCTTTAGTTCTGGATGGAATAGTCGAACATTATTTTTTAATCTGGATTATATTGGCGTTATTGGTACTTATAGTGATTTTATATAGTAGAATTGAAGACTGGAAGATTTTTTCATTAGCGATTCTTGGGATTATTCTTTTGTCATCATTCTCTCCATTTTACTATTATATATATATGTTGGGTCCTTTAATTATTTTTCTGGATTCCAACATAAGAAGAAAAAAGAGAGATATTCTTTATGCCCTTTTATTTGTTGGTATATTTATGACGTTTGCATCAATTCATAAGTATCCATTGGTAGCTTTTATACCAGAAGAAGGTGTATGGAATATGACAGTAATTGCAGGGTGTACATCGGTGGTTTTTTTTATAGTATTGTTATTGGAAGGAATATATGATTGTCTAAAAAGATTAATTAAATGTGGTAGATGGAATGGATAAAGATCATATTTTAAATAAAATCAAAAGTTTTTTTAGTGATTCTATATGGAGTATCCTTGCATTGATGATGCTCAATATAATATCACAATTTATTGTCTATCCAGTATGGTCACGATACTATGGAAACGAAAAATATGGAAATATTGTTTATGCTATGTCTTTAGTAAATATTTGTGCTGTATCCGTAGGTGTAGCATTGAACTATGCCAGGATGTCTGAAAGCTCGAAAAGAACAACAGTAAATGGAGATTACAATATACCTCTTGTAGGATTTGGTTTCCTGTCATCTATATTTTGTTTTTTCATGGTTTTATATGGAAATATAGGAATGACAGTGTTGGAGGCTATAGTTGTCGCCATCCTTTGTTTCGTTACTGTTTGTAGATATTACGCAGATGTAGAATATAGACTAAACTTAAATTATAAAGGGTATTTTATATACTATCTTATAATTAGTTTTGGATATGCAATAGGAATAATCCTTTTTAAAGCAACAAAATGTTGGCCAATTGCTTTGTTAATAGGAGAAATATTTGGAATAATATGGATAGTAATTAAAGGAAGACTTTTTCGGAATTTATTTAAAATTAGTAAAAATTGGAAAATAAATATACGTGCTATTCTTATTTTAATCCTTACAAATCTTATTAGTAATATTATTTTTAATGGTGACAGACTTTTACTGCAATATTTAATAGGGGGGGTTGCAGTTACAATATACTATCTAGCCTCATTAGTTGGAAAGACAATGAGTTTAATTACAACTCCATTAAATAGTGTTTGTATTGGCTATTTAGTGAAGTACCGTGGAGATATAAAAAAGAGTTTGATAAATTTTTTATTTGTGATAACAATTTTGGGAATTATATTAGGAACTGTTGTAGGGGTAATAGGATCGCATATATTAATACAAGTTTTATATCCTCAAACTTATGATTTGGTAAAAGGTTATTTTGTGATTGGGACATTAACTCAAGTCTTATATTTTGTTTGTAATATTGTGACAACAGTTTTGCTAAGGATCGCAAAGGAAAATATACAACTAATAATTAACGGTATTTACGCTGTGTTGTTTATTCTTTTATGTATTCCATCTACGCTCTACTGGGGGATCAGAGGTTTTTGTATTGCATTGTTAATTGTTAATTTACTCCGGTATTTTATTGCAATAGCATTTTGTTATGCAGCAATAAAAAATAAAAGTGTGAAAGGAAAATGAAATGAATTTTGCGTTAATTTTATCTGGAGGAGTTGGAGCCAGAATGAAAAATGTTGGCGTTCCAAAACAGTACATTGAAATTGATGGAAAACCAATCATAATGTTTACATTAGAAAAATTTGAAAGTAACAATAGAATTGATAAAATTATTGTTGTTGCTTCAAAACAATGGCATAGTCAAATTGAAATATGGAAAGAAGTATATCAAATTAATAAACTTGTAGGGATTGCCGAAGCAGGAGATTCACGCCAAGAGTCTATTTTAAATGGTTTAGAGTATTGTGGAATTCTTTCAAAGGAAGAGATGGATAAAGTTATTATTCATGATGCTGTCCGTCCATTTGTGAGTGAACATTTAATATCAACTTGTATAGACACACTGGATAAACATGAAGGATGTATGCCTGTTTTGCCAATTCACGATACTGTATATCAAAGTCAAGATGGAAAAAATATAACGAAATTGCTAGATAGAAATACCTTGTTTGCAGGACAGGCGCCTGAAGCTTTTCGATTGAAACGATATCTGGAAATAAACAGAATGGCTACAAAGGAAGTACTAAAAAATACAAGCGGCACTAGTATGATTGCTTATAGATATTCTATGGATGTTTGTATGATTTCAGGTGAAGATACAAATTTTAAGATTACCACACCATCTGATTTAATTCGATTTCGCACTATTATAGGAGAAAAAAATGAAAGCATATAACTTACATGCTGTAAACGATATCCGTTATGAAAATAAGGAAAAGCCCAGTTTAAAGGAAGGGTGGGCTTTGGTTAAGGTAAAGGCTGCAGGTATATGTAGTTCTGATATTCCGAGGATATTTGAAAAAGGGACATATCACTTTCCTACAATACCAGGGCATGAGTTTTCCGGTATTGTAGAAGAAGTATATGATAAAACGGATTCTGAATGGACGGGAAAAAGGGTTGGAATTTTCCCACTAATTCCTTGTAAGAAATGTACCAATTGCCTTCGAGGAAAATATGAGTTGTGTGATAATTATGATTATATTGGCTCAAGGAGAGATGGAGGATTTGCAGAATATGTAGTTGTTCCAATATGGAATCTAATTAAACTTGATGACGATATTTCATATATTGAAGCAGCTACAATAGAACCATTTGCGGTAGCATATCATGCTATAAAACAGGCAGAAATAAAAGAAGGTGATGATGTTGCCGTAATTGGTAGTGGAATGATTGGTTTTGCAGCAGCACAATGGGCGAAACTTAATGGTGCTCGCAACGTTTTGGTTATTGGAAGAAATAATGAAAAACAAGAAATTGCTAAAAAACTAAATGGCATCGGATATGTATGTAATAATGAAAAAATAGAAATGGTTTTTAATAAAGTAATAGATGCGGTGGGAACATCTGAGACAGTTGAATTATCAATCCGTTTGGCAGATTCGGAAGGAAGAATTATTCTCATAGGAAACCCTCAAAACGATATTTTTTTGCGGCAAAAAATATATTGGAGAGTATTAAGAAAGCAACTTACACTTGTTGGTACATGGAATTCTTCGTATGAATCAGGTACAAAAAGCGATTGGACTGAAGTGCTTAAAGGAATAAGAGAAAAGAAAATAATTCCAGAATTGTTAGTTACTGATATTTATGACCAAACGGAGTTATTAGATGCTTTAGAAATGATGAAGACCCATAAAAAATCATACTGTAAAGTTATGACTGTTTGGAATAACCCAAATTGAGTCAAGTGTACGGAGAAAAGATGAAAAGAGAAGAGTTACATTCGATATTATTTAATATTATGTGTGAAATCGATAATGCTTGTAAAAAAGAGAATATTTCATATTTCTTGGGAGGAGGGACGATGTTGGGTGCCGTACGTCATAAAGACTTTATACCATGGGATGACGATGCGGATATTTGTCTTTGGTACCGGGATTATCCATTATTTAAGAAAGCACTAGAAAAACATTTGCCCTCTTACATGAAAGTAATAGATTCGGAGACGATATCACCCAATTTTTATGATTTTGTATGTCGCGTTATAGATAAACGATATTATTGGCATGAACCACAGAAAATGGATCTGGAGTATGATAATCTGGAAAATTATATATGTGTAGATGTGTTTCTTGTGGTAAATAGTGCAAATACTTGGAGAAGAGCTAAGCGATTAATTTTGTGGCAAAAAATCACATATGGATTAGCCATGGGACACAGAAAATTTCAAAGAAATGATAAATACACCATTTCTCAAAAACTGCAAGGCACAATTTTATCGGTTACGGGGCGCTTATTTTCAATCAACACAATAGTGAAGTGGCGAAATAAGATCTTCATGAAGTATAATGATAAACCAGGGAAATATTGTTTGATAATAAATGATATTCCCAAATATTGGGATTTGCCATATGAGCGAGAATGGTTTGAAGGAACAGTAAATATGCCCTTTAGAGGCAAACTATTTCCTGTACAAAAAGGGTTTGATAAAAAAATGAAATTACAATATGGAGATTATATGAAACCACCAGTTGATCGAACAGAGTTTATCCAACATATGAAATGCGATTAGTTAGAAAGGACAATAAGTGAAACAAATAGGAAAAATATCTGCATCTATGATGTGTGCTGATTTACTTCATTTAAAAAAAGACATCGAGTTATTTGAAAAAAACAAAATTGAATATTTACATATTGATGTTATGGACGGAAATTTTGTCCCCAATTTTGGATTGGGCGTTGACTATATTAGAGGTTTGAGAGGTTTGACAAGTACGCCCCTTGATTTACACTTAATGGTCAATAAACCTGAAGAAAAATATGAGTGGCTAGGGATTCAACCTACCGATCAAGTCTGCATCCATTATGAAAGTACAGTCCATATACAAAGGGCTTTAGAAAAATTGAAGAAGTATCAATGCCGAATTATGTTGGCAATAAATCCAGGAACACCCATTTATAGTGTAGAGGAAGTGCTGGAATATATAGATGGAGTAACAATTTTAACTGTTAATCCTGGATTTGCAGGCCAGCCAATTGTAAAAAGTTGTATTAAAAAAGTTGAAAAAATGTATAAATTTTTATTAGGAGAAGGGTATGAGAATCTTTCTATAGAGGTTGACGGAAACATTTCCTTTGAAAACGCGAAAAAGCTAAGAGGTTTAGGAGCGGATATTTTTGTGGCAGGCTCGTCTAGTATATTTGGAAAAACTATTGTAATGGAAGACAGTATAAAACGATTTAGAGAAGCAATTAAACCTTAATTGTATAACGTGTTGTTGTATACAAAATATTTGCCAAAAACTCACCATCGATATATTCCACGCTCGTTGTAAATTTCGTCCCAACGGTCTGTCGATTTAGCTTTAAACGGTCTATTAGTTTTGGCATATCTATCTGACTGTTTTGGTCCATCGGTCTGAGCATGTGTTTATGCTTAAATCTTTCTTGTAGTGAAGATACAAGAAAGAAACATTTTATTATGCACAACTGAACTACAATCCTTGGAATTCTTGACATATGACAGCAGGACACTTCGTATAATGACTGCTGTAACCGGTATCATATCGGCTACAGCACAGAGAATCTAATTATGTCCCGCTTTCATGAGTTTAGCAAAGATCTCGTCGCGTTATGCCAAATGGCTCCGAAAGAGGTGGAGACAGCTTTCAATCCTCCAAAAAACAACCGTAGAAAAGATGATAACGTCATGCCAGACTATGCCGATATCCACGACCGTATTATGCGGGAGGAAAGCAAAGCCAACCTGTATTTTATGTGCCTGAAATACAAACAAGCGTACCTGTCCAGTATCAGTTCACACAGTTCTGCTACTATTACAACATATATGTTGAAAGGAATCATGGCTCTAATAAACTGCTGATGACTGTTGAACGGATGTAAACGCAAAATAGCAAGTACCTTTTCAAAATTATCATACGTGAGATAATAGGCTCATCACTATAAAGTCAAAAAAGTTTAGTACTCAACTATTTTGACCAGACTACAGGAGGTGAGTCATGAAATCTCATACAAGTTTAGTTGCACAGCAAACCCGTTTGAGTGAATGGGCTGAACTGGTCAGAGATTGTCAAAATCGCCCACAGGGTATGAAAATCGATGAATGGTGTCATCTGCATGACATTATGAAAGCGTGGTATTACTGGAGACTCCGAAAAGTTCGGGAAGCTTTTCTGGCAACAGCTGACAACACACCAGATTTTATAGAAGTTCCTTCTTCTGCGATCCAGCCAGAAAATATAGCACCGGATCATAAAACCGTTGCTTTGATCAGAGGCAGAAACCACCTCGCATTGGAGATCACAGACTAGGTATCTGTTTCCTTTCTGCATACACTTTTGGAAGTGTTGATGGATGCTCAATGACGGTAAAGAATTTAAAAAAGTATACATAGCCACTGGTTTTACAGATTATCCGAGAAGTATTATTATTCGAGAAGATTGCTGCAACAGCGTATAGTTACAGCATTTCCAAAGAATCTTCTCGAATAAAATGTTATCTGT
>QGGY01000018.1 GCA_003148945.1 Murimonas intestini
AGAGTTTCACGACGCAGCGGTTGGACTGAACCACGAATCCTCCTGCCCGCCTGCCCCTCCCGCTGATTCACAGCCTAAAATGCAAAGCGTCCTCCCGCCTCTAATCAGCTAAACAGCAATTTCCCTCAAAATCATCTATAATCCAAATTCTTTAAACAGCTTCTCCTGCCACTCTCTGTCACTTGCCGCCCTGACTATATCTTCGGTTCTGTTTTGACTGGCAAGAAGCCTGATTAAATGGTTCACCCGCTCTAAAGTGTACGCTTCGCCCTCTTCTCTGCCTTCTTCCTTTACCTGTCTCATATGTTTCTCTTCATTATATTCAAAGATACTCACATTCTTTGCCTCCGTTCGGTTATTTCTCAGAAACTCTGCCAAAATATCATCCTCGATACATTCCGTTATCGCCTTCTCCACAGCATCTTCAAGCGTCATTGATTTTGTATATTCCCGTACCTTATCCACATAAATGCTGTAGTCCTTCAGTGTTTTGCATTTGTCCATTAGCCTTTCATTATGGCCTCTGTTTATGTTCAGCATCACTGCTTTTAATTCCAGCGATATTTCTTTATCCTGCACTTCATATACATCTGAAAGCTTAATAATCTGACGGTCCGGCTGTTCTGACAGTCCATTATAAAATATTACAAACCTGGGTGCCGGCAGTTTGACCGGCCTGCTCCCATACAAATTCCTGTCTTTTGTCATATTGGAATAGAGGTTCGCTGCATACATCAGAAATCTCAGAGGAAGATTTGGATTGTATGTGGACTGGTGTTCATAGAGTGCCAGCCTTGAGTCAATTATAAATGACAGATCATTACGCATAGACATATAAATAGCGTTTTCCAGCGTATTGACTTCAAGCTCCTCCGGGTTCTCATAACTGGTCTCATTCACAGCATTATACAGTTCTAGAAGTTCTTTTTTGCTGCTGAATATCATTTCAAACAGCCGTGATTTGTAAGTGCGGTTAATCCCCCCTTTTCTTTTTTCCTGATCTGCATAACCCTGCAGATTCCCTGTTACGTTACTTTGCTTTTCCATAGTGTAAGCCTCCTTTTAAATGTGGCAGGCATCCCATGGAGAAGCATCTGCGTCTTCATCAAGGAACCCTCCTGCCTGTTGAATTGGGATTTAAGCATTGAGATTTCCTTTTGATGCCAGACGGCAGAAATGATATCAGATACGGCGAAGCCTGTTTGAAAAAAGCCCTAAGCCGCAGGATAGAAATGGAACTAAATGCTTTACTGATATTTTATCACAGGTGGGGGGAGTGTGCCAGAGTAAATTGCTGTTTAGGAGATTAGAGGCGAAAGGGGGAAATATGGCAGACTATGATACAGTAGAGCGAGGAATGGATGGCACATACTGTATTATTGCTATAAGCTTCACTCAATGAAACAAATTCAGGGATTTGTACTTCGTCAAAGCTGCCAGCAGAAAGGACCCCAGAATACCGCAGGACAAGAACTCCCCGATACCCACAGTCAGCATCATCAGGGGGATGGGCAGATTGATCCCGTAACCGTAGAACAGTACAAAGGGAACAATTACTGTATTTGCCAGGATAGGCGGAAGAGGCACCAGGTATTTGCGGCCTTTCAGCAGATAAGACCCGCAGGCGGCCAGCAGAGTGGCCAGACTTCCAAAGATAATATCCGGCAGAATGGCCCCTCCCATAATATTGCCGATCAGGCATCCTATGAAGAGGCCGGGGATGGCTGCAGGCGTATAGTATGGGAGTATGGTGAGCGCTTCCGCCAGCCTGACCTGTATCTCTCCGAAACCAAACGGAGCGAACAGCAGGGTCATGACTACATAAATGGCGCCTATGGCAGCAGCCTGTACCAGAAAAATTACTCTTTTGTGTCTCATTGTGTATCTCCTGTCAGTGTTTTTTCAGGAACAGCATGCCAATGACCTGGCGCATGAATTCCCTTGTATCATCGTCCATATTTATTATGGCTTCCAGTATGGTGACAGCTTTCTTGTGCGGATCTATAGCAAGGTCAGGGAGTGTGGAAGCCTCCGTGGCCTTAATGATCTGAAAAAGACTGTCTACAAATTTATGCCGCTCCTCTTCGCTCAGGGCTTCTATCCAGCCGTTCAGGTTCTTGTTATGGTAGATGGAAGTCTTGTAGATCTCATCCCTGTAGCAGAAGCGTCCGTTCTCGATCACCCAGGTAAATGCATCGTGCTGCAGGATCCCACGGCCCGTACTTTTAACTACCTTATAATTCGCCCTGTTCTGGAGAAGCATCCCGATCAGTGAGGATTCAGGAACGATTTTGATTATCTTGTGTGAGATATGGATATATCCGATGGTCCTGTAGATATCATCCATAAATCCCGGACCGTCAAAGCAGTAGATGTTTTTTATGCGGTCCTGGAGCAGGGGAGGGCTGTTCACAGCGGCATAGACAGCCGCATTGCCTCCTTTAGAATGTCCCCCAAGATAAAACATTCCCTTAAATACCCTGGATACTTCCATAAAGTAACGCAGAGCCTTTTCCTGCATGGGGACAGGATACATGAAGGCCATGTTAAAGTCTTCCTTCCATCCGACCAGAGTCTCGTCTGTCCCGCGGAATGCAGCATATGCCGTATTATCATCCAGGAAAAATGTGATAGCTGAGAACTGAGTCTCCTTTTCCTCATCAACATTGTTTTCATAGAAGTTCATTCTCAGGTTACGGAAGCGCCGGCTGTGCCGGAGCGCCTCATAGAAAGCTGCATATTCTTCTTCATACATCTCCACCCTGCATAATTCTGAAAGGTCAGGATGAGTCGCCAGATCCATCAGCCGTATATCCGGCTGCTTATCAGTGAGCCCTCCGGCCATCCTGTCGAATTTCATATAGGCAATCTGGCAGAGCACCAGGCTGTCTACAGGATTGAACTCTGCTTCTGAAAATGTATGCATTCCATATTCTTTTATATAATCAATGGTATTTCCCATATTCTGTCACCTCTTTTTAATAGTACAGCAGAGGAAGGCGGCGGTCAAGGCATAAACTCAAAATCGTTACTGGTCATTCCGTGACCGGTAACTCAAAATCCCCCTTGACTTTTCCAGCCGGCTTGTCTTATAATTAACCTTACGATAGAAGAAAAGACTGCGACGAAGACAGTAAGTCAGCTGGAAAGATATAGAGAGCCGGGGATGGTGGAAGCCTGGCACGAGTAAGGCGGGCTGAAAATCACTTCCGAGTTTCCGGCTGAATACTGCAGGTGCGGTAAGTAAGTCAGGACGGTTTTCCGCCGTTAAAAGGAACGCGTATGATAGTATGTTGTAACAGGTGGTAACGAAGCGTATATGCTCTCGTCCTTTTACAGGACGGGAGTTTTTTATTTTATAGGAAACAAAGTCTCCTATAAGATAAAAACCCTCTGGGGGATGCGCGGCGGCAGGAGCCTGGAAGGCAGGTTCCTTGTTTGGACAGGAGGTCAATTTATGTACGAAAAAGTATCTACAAATTTGAATTTTGTGGACAGAGAGAAGAAAATTGAAGAGTTCTGGAAAGAAAACGAGATCTTTGAGAAGAGTATCAAGGAGAGAGAGGGTGCGCCGTCCTATACATTCTATGACGGACCGCCTACTGCAAACGGAAAACCACATATCGGACACGTGCTGACACGTGTTATCAAGGATATGATACCCAGATACCAGACAATGAAGGGTAAGATGGTTCCAAGAAAGGCCGGATGGGATACACATGGTCTTCCCGTGGAGCTGGAAGTTGAAAAAATGCTGGGACTGGACGGAAAAGAGCAGATTGAAGAATACGGGCTTGAACCGTTTATCGAACATTGTAAAGAGAGTGTCTGGAAGTATAAGGGAATGTGGGAGGATTTTTCTGGTACAGTCGGATTCTGGGCTGATATGGATAATCCTTATGTGACATACCATAATGATTTTATCGAGTCAGAGTGGTGGGCGCTGAAGCAGATATGGGAAAAGGGACTGCTTTACAAGGGATATAAGATCGTTCCGTACTGCCCGCGCTGCGGCACGCCGCTCTCCAGCCATGAAGTGGCACAGGGCTATAAGGATGTCAAGGAGCGCTCTGCGATCGCCAGATTCAAAGTGAAGGGGGAGGATGCCTATATTCTCGCCTGGACCACAACACCGTGGACACTTCCTTCTAACGTAGCTCTCTGTGTGAACCCTGATGAGACATATGTCAGAGTCAGGATGAACGAAGACGGAACAGTTTACTATATGGCAGAGGCTCTCTGTGACAAGGTTCTTGGCGAAGGGGCCTATGAAGTGCAGGAGACATATAAAGGCACTGATCTGGAATATAAAGAGTATGAGCCTCTTTTCCCGTTTGTGGAATTACAGAAAAAGGCATATTATGTTACATGTGATAATTATGTAACACTGACTGACGGTACAGGCGTAGTCCATATCGCGCCTGCATTTGGTGAGGATGACTCCAATGTAGGAAGGAAATATGACCTTCCGTTCCTGCAGCTTGTTGATGCAAAGGGTGAGATGACTCAGGAGACTCCCTGGGCAGGTACCTTCTGTAAGAAGGCAGATCCCCTTGTGCTTAAAGATCTGGAGGAGAGAGGCCTTCTGTTCTCTGCGCCAAACTTTGAGCACAGCTATCCGCACTGCTGGAGATGCGACACTCCGCTTATCTATTACGCGCGAGAATCCTGGTTTATAAAGATGACCTCCGTGAAGGAGGACCTGATCCGAAATAATAACACGATCAACTGGATACCTGAGAGCATTGGAAAAGGACGCTTCGGGGACTGGCTGGAGAATGTACAGGACTGGGGGATCAGCCGTAACCGCTACTGGGGTACTCCGCTGAATATATGGGAATGTGAATGCGGCCATCAGCATTCAGTGGGCAGTATCGCTGAACTGAAAGAAATGTCTGATAACTGCCCGGATAACATCGAGCTGCACCGCCCATATATCGATGAGGTGACGATACGCTGCCCAAAATGCGGCAAACCTATGCACAGAGTGCCGGAGGTTATTGACTGCTGGTTTGATTCAGGCTCCATGCCTTTTGCACAGCATCACTATCCGTTTGAGAATAAAGAATTATTTGAGCAGCAGTTCCCGGCAGACTTTATTTCAGAGGCTGTGGACCAGACAAGGGGATGGTTCTATTCCCTGCTGGCAATCTCAACTTTGATCTTCAACAAGGCGCCGTATAAGAACGTTATCGTCCTCGGCCACGTGCAGGATGAGAACGGACAGAAGATGAGCAAGTCAAAGGGGAATGCAGTAGACCCGTTTGACGCACTCAAGACATATGGGGCTGATGCTATCCGCTGGTATTTCTACAGCAACAGTGCGCCGTGGCTGCCCAACAGGTTCCATGGCAAGGCCGTTATGGAAGGCCAGCGCAAGTTCATGGGTACTCTGTGGAACACATATGCTTTCTTTGTGCTCTATGCGAACATTGACAATTTTGACGCGACTAAATATACACTTGATTATGATAAGCTGCCTGTAATGGACAAGTGGCTGCTTTCGAAGATGAATACCCTGATCGCGGCAGTAGATGACAGCCTGGGCAATTATAAGATCCCGGAGGCAGCCAGAGCACTGCAGGATTTTGTGGATGATATGAGTAACTGGTATGTGCGCCGCAGCCGTGAACGCTTCTGGGCAAAAGGTATGGAGCAGGATAAGATCAACGCATATATGACGCTTTATACAGCTCTTGTCAATGTATGTAAGGTGGCAGCTCCCATGATCCCGTTTATGACAGAGGATATCTATCAGAACATGGTGCGCAGTATTGACAAGGCGGCTCCGGAGAGCATCCATCTGTGCGATTATCCCCAGGCAGACACGTCAAAGATCGACAAGGACCTGGAAGCAAATATGGATGAGGTCCTGAAAATTGTCGTTATGGGCCGCGCATGCAGAAATACCGCCAATATAAAGAACCGCCAGCCGATCAGCAGGATGTTTGTAAAAGCACCGTTTGATTTGCCGGAGTATTTTGCCGATATTGTAAAGGAAGAGCTGAATGTGAAGGAAGTCAAATTCACGGATGATGTGAGAAGCTTTACTTCCTACAGCTTCAAGCCTCAGTTAAAGACAGTCGGACCTAAGTACGGCAAGCTTTTGGGCGGTATCCGCCAGGCTCTTCCTGCCCTTGACGGAAACGCTGCCATGGATGAGCTGAAGGCCAATGGTTCGCTCAAACTTGACATAAACGGATCAGAGGTTGTATTATTAGAGGAAGATCTGCTGATCGAGACAGCCCAGACAGAGGGACATGTGTCCATGCAGGAAGGCGAGATCACTGTTGTGCTGGATACAAATCTGACCCCTGAGCTCATAGAGGAAGGCTTCGTCCGCGAGCTGATCAGCAAGATCCAGACCATGCGTAAAGAGGCAGGTTTTGAAGTAATGGATAAGATTACAGTCTATGCCCAAGGGAATGACAGGATAGCAGGTATCTTGAGCGCCCATGAGGCTGATATCTGTCAGGAGGTGCTGGCAGAAGGTGTAGTGATCGGCTCTGTCAATGGATATGTGAAGGAATGGAGCATCAATGGAGAGACTGTAAATATGGGCGTCGAAAAATTATGAAGATAGCTGAGAGCTACAAATATTATTAGAAACAGAAATACGGGCCGCCGTTAATATAGGCAGAAAGTGTAGACATTTTAGGCCGCTGCAGTATGAGCTGTAAAAATTGGAGGTTCAGTATGAACAAGAATTTCAAAAAAGAAGAATTCAAAAAAAGTGTTGCAGAAAATGTAAAGACTCTGTACCGCAAAACAATTGATGAGGCAACACCTCAGCAGGTGTTTCAGGCGGTGTCTTATACGGTAAAGGATGTCATCATTGATGACTGGCTGGCTACCCAGAAGGTTTATGAGAAGGAAGATCCCAAGATGGTCTATTATATGTCCATGGAGTTCCTTATGGGCCGTGCACTGGGCAATAATCTGATCAATCTGACAGCTTATGAGGCAGTCAAAGAAGCACTTGATGAGATGGGCTTTGACCTGAACATGATAGAAGACCAGGAGCCTGATGCGGCTCTTGGAAACGGAGGACTGGGACGTCTTGCAGCATGCTTTCTGGATTCACTTGCCACACTGGGCTACTGTGCTTACGGATGCGGGATCCGTTACCGCTATGGGATGTTCAAGCAGAAAATTGAGAATGGCTATCAGATCGAGGTGCCTGACAACTGGCTGAAGGATGGCAATCCTTTCGAGCTGCGCCGTCCTGAGTATGCAAAAGAAGTCAAATTCGGCGGCTATGTGCGCGTTGAATATGATGAGAAGACAAGAAGGAATAAATTTATCCAGGAGGGATATCAGAGTGTCCGCGCTATACCGTATGATATCCCCATCGTGGGCTACAATAATCATGTAGTAAATACACTGCGTGTGTGGGATGCGGAAGCTATCAATGACTTCCAGCTGGATTCCTTCGATAAGGGTGATTACCAGAAGGCTGTGGAGCAGGAGAACCTGGCCAAGAACATTGTAGAGGTGCTCTATCCAAATGACAACCACTATGCAGGAAAAGAGCTGCGCTTAAAACAGCAGTATTTCTTTATTTCAGCCAGTGTCCAGGCAGCAATTGAGAAATATAAAAAGAAACATACAGATATCCGTAAATTCTATGAAAAGGCAACCTTCCAGTTAAATGATACACATCCTACAGTGGCCATCGCTGAGCTGATGCGCATACTTTTGGATGAGGAAGGCCTGGAGTGGGATGAGGCATGGGAAGTTACTACAAAGACATGTGCTTATACAAACCACACAATCATGGCTGAAGCACTGGAAAAATGGCCGATTGAACTGTTTTCAAGGCTGCTTCCGCGAATCTATCAGATTATCGAGGAGATCAACCGCCGCTTTGTAAATGAGATCGAAAAGAAATATCCGGGCAATCATGAGAAGATGCGCAAGATGGCAATTATCTATGACGGACAGGTCAAGATGGCGCACCTGGCTATCGCTGCCGGTTATTCTGTAAACGGTGTTGCACAGCTGCATACAGAGATCCTGAAAAATCAGGAACTGAAGGATTTCTATCAGATGATGCCTGAGAAGTTCAATAATAAGACCAACGGAATAACACAGAGAAGATTCCTTCTCCATGCCAATCCGCTGCTTGCATCCTGGGTGACAGACCATATCGGAGACGAGTGGATCACAGACCTGCCTCAGATCGCAAAGATGAAGATCTATGCGGAAGACAAGAAGGCACAGCAGGAATTCATGAACATCAAGTATCAGAATAAGCTGCGTCTGGCAAAATACATTAAGGAGCACAATGGCATCGATGTAGATCCGCGCTCAATCTTTGATGTACAGGTCAAGAGGCTCCATGAGTATAAACGCCAGCTTCTGAATATTCTGCATGTGATGTATCTCTACAATAAGATCAAGGATCATCCGGAGCTGGACTTCTATCCGAGGACATTTATCTTTGGTGCAAAGGCAGCAGCAGGCTATAAGAGGGCAAAGCAGACTATTAAGCTGATCAACTCAGTGGGAGATGTTATTAATAATGACAGATCCATAAACGGCAAGCTGAAGGTTGTGTTTATTGAAGATTACCGTGTTTCAAACGCAGAGCTGATATTTGCGGCATCTGATGTTTCTGAGCAGATATCAACTGCCAGCAAGGAAGCATCAGGAACAGGAAATATGAAGTTTATGCTGAATGGTGCCCCAACACTGGGTACTATGGACGGCGCCAATGTGGAGATAGTACAGGAAGTCGGTGAGGAGAATGCATTTATCTTCGGCCTGACAGCTGACGAAGTCATTAATTTTGAAAACAATGGCGGCTATTACCCCATGGAATATTTTAACAGCGACCAGGATATCCGCCGCGTGCTGATGCAGCTGATCAATGGAGAATACTCTAATGGAGATATGAACATGTTCCGGGAGATCTACGACTCACTGCTGAACACAAAGAGCAGCGACAGAGCTGATACTTATTTCATCCTGGCAGACTTTAAGTCATATGCAAAGGCTCAGGAGGAAGTAGAGAAGGCTTACAGGGATGAAGAGCGCTGGGCAAAGATGGCTATTTTAAATATGGCCAGCAGCGGAAAATTCACAGCTGACCGTACTATCAAGCAGTATGTGGATGAGATCTGGCATCTGGACCATGTAACTGTGGAGGCATTGAACAGTTAAAAATATAAACAGGAATACCCTGTCCCATTTTGCATATACTGCTAAAAAGGGACGGGGTATTTTTGTGTGAAAAATAAAATTCAGATTGCTTTAATGGTAGTATTTATAATGATATGCCTGCCCTATGTCCTGACGTGGATGATATCCTATAACGACAGGGAGAAATTTATAGCCCAGAGAGCATCCGGCGATATCATTACCGTAGATACAGGGGACGGTGTAAGGGAAATAGCTTTTGAAGATTATACGGCCGGAGTCCTCGCAATGCAGATGGATCCTAAAAGCAGCCCTGAAGCGCTTAAAGCCCAGGCAGTCATTGTCAGGACTAATCTGGCAGAAGGATTTGAGAGACAGGAGGCCTATGTGCCGGGCGAACCCTACATGACAGTCGCCCAGATGGAAGAAAAAGGGATATCAGAACAGATACTGGCGGCAGCAGAATCTACAAAGGATGAGATCCTGTGTTACGGGGACAGGCCTATAATGGCTTCCTTTCACGCCATCAGCTCCGGGAGCACCAGGAATGCTTCTGAAGCCCTGAAGTCAGACGAGTACCCATATCTTGTACAGGTAGACAGCAGCCAGGATGTCAGGGCCGCAGATTACCTGAAACGTGTGGAACTCACTCCTGCACAGATCGTGGAAAAATGCAGGACAGAATATCCGCAGCTGAGTGTGGCACAGTCCGGGGACAGCGCAGAGCGTCTTCAGATAAAAATATTATCCAGAGACAGCTCTGATTATGTACTTTCTATTCAGGTGGGAGATACGGTCATGCCGGGTGAGCAGTTCAGAAAGCTTCTGGATCTGCCGTCCAGCTGTTTTACCATGGAGGCAGGGAACGGAGCTGTAGCCATTATCACAAAAGGTCTTGGACACGGACTTGGGATGAGCCAGTACGGAGCGGAGCAGATGGCGGAAGGAGGAAGTACATACAGTGAGATCCTGGCAGCGTACTTCCCCGGAACAGTATTGGTCAAAAAAGCTGAACAGTTCTGAAATATAAATGATCAGCAGTTACAGAAGCAGTAATAGAAAATTTATAAAAGACATAAATTAATCGCTGTATATTCTTTCACGAGATGGAAATGCTATAAATGAACTAATTGATTATAGTAGAGGTGAAGAATATGCGAAAAAATAAGTTTGTGGATTTTATGAAAAAGAGAGGAACTATTGTAACCTTAAGCCTCTGTCTCGTGGGTGCAGCAGGGTTTTCAGCGCTCTATGCGGTTAATAAAGTAGAGAAGGCAAAGGAACAGCAGGAAAGGCTGATTGATTTAAATGAAGCTGCCGGCGAAGAGGATGGGGATACAGTAAAAGGCATTACAAAAACAGAAGATAAGGAAACAGAAAAAGCAGAGGCAGCTAACAATGCGGACGTACTTTCTGAGTCTGAAGCGGCATCATTAAAAGATGACAAGGACACAGCCAAAGAGGAACAGACAGAAGGCCTGGTTGATGCTTCGGCCAACATTAAGCCCACAGTGAATTTTACAGATTCAGACGCACTCACATGGCCGGTGGCAGGTACGGTACTGATGGATTACAGCATGGATGCGACAGTGTACTACAAGACTTTAAATGAGTATAAATACAATCCGGCCCTGATCATTGGATGCGACGTGGATTCACAGGTAGTGGCCGCCGCAAAAGGGATCGTGGAATCTATCGATGTTGACGGAGAGACAGGAACCACAATTAAGATGAATATAGGAAATAACTACGAATTAGTATACGGCCAGCTCAAGGGAGTGACAGTAAATGTGGGTGATGTTGTTGAGACAGGTACTCTTTTAGGATATGTCAGCGAACCTACAAAATACTACTGTGAAGAAGGAACTAACCTGTATTTCCAGATGAATAAAGAAGGCGTTCCCGAGGACCCGTTCCTTTATCTGGAGTAAAGACAGGAAAACTGTATAAGCCTTTCCTTGCACAAAAGTCCAAATTTGGAGTATACTATATTAAACCCCTGAGGATTCGCAATCGAAGGTTTATACAGGCGGCAAAATGGAGACAGAATGACTTTGGCATCTGAATCCCTGGGTGAAATACTTTTTATGTTCGATTGCTTTTTATAGAGGGCGTGCATGTTTTATTAATTTGAGGATGCCTGGCATCCCGGAGAATGTGCGCGCTTTACATAGACGGGATGCTGTGGAGGAAAAGTGGAAAAGACGAATTATACGTATATCCTGAGGTGCAGCGACGGCACCTTGTATACGGGATGGACAAATGACCTGGACAAGCGTGTGGCAGACCACAATGCAGGCAAGGGGGCAAAATATACGAAAGGGCGCACTCCTGTCTCTGTGGCATATTATGAAGTATTTAAAACAAAGCAGGAAGCCATGCACCGTGAATATGAGATCAAGCATATGAGCCGTGCCAAAAAGCAGCAGCTTCTGAAGGAGGGACAGACCAAGGCAGACTGATCTGATGGAAGATTACGGAAGTGTGCGCATATGTATATGATATGAGAATAACAAATCAGCAGTCCGGGAGTTTTACCTGGACTGCTGATTTTGTTATTCCTGATGTCACATGTTAACTACATAACAGTACATGAAAATGTAGTGGCAGATGCTTCCGGCCATAACAAAGAGATGGAAGATCTCGTGGGAGCCGAAATTTTTATGCTTCAGATCAAAAAGGGGTACTTTTAGAGCGTATATGATTCCACCCACTGTATAAATGATGCCTCCGCCCAGCAACCATGCAAATGCAGCGGGAGAGAGCTTATCAAGCAGCTGTGTGAATGCCAGTATGCATACCCAGCCCATACCGATATATAATACGGAAGAAAACCATTTTGGACAGGTTATCCAGCAGGCCTTTATGAGTATTCCGGCAAGGGCGATTCCCCACACAAGATAAAACATAAAACGTCCAAAGCTGCCGCCAAGAACTATCAGGCAGACAGGTGTATAAGAACCGGCAATCAGGACAAAAATCATCATATGATCTATTTTGCGGAGGATCCGGTTTGTCCTGGTGGTCAGGTCCAGAGAATGATATGTGGCGCTGGCGCCATAGAGACAGATCATACTCAGGATAAAGATTACCATCGAAATGACATGTACATTACCAGGGACATTTGCAGCCTTAATAATAAGAAAAGGAGCGGCGATTACAGCCATGACCATACCAATAAAATGTGTGATAGCGCTTCCCGGATCCTTCAGGCTGAATTTTCTTTTAGCGCGTGACCTGTCTGTATACCTGTTATTTGATGTATTACCTGCATTCTTAAAGGTGGCTGCGTTTATTGTTGATGTGTTTGATTTGTCTGGCATAATAAATCCTCCTTGCAATTACAAAACGTGTCATGTGGATACTATATATCGACACGTAGTTTTGAATACTACTTGCTGATATAGTTATATTATACCCTGGATAAGAAAAAATCAAGCATTTTTTACAATAACTTTCATTGTATTTTTGTATAGAATCATATATAATTTAGATAACGCGCTTTTGGCTGTAAAAAGAGCCCTGCGCTAAACAGATGCAGGAGTTTGAACAGGAGGGATAACATGGCACATCAGGACTGGTCAAATCTAGGGAATGATATAAGAAATATGGTGCAGTCAGCCATAGATTCCAAAGATTTTCAACAGTTAAATCAGTCTATTAACCGCACCATAAACGATGCGATGCAGAATATAAATAAAGGGTTTCAGCAGGCAGGAAAGAATATGGGGATGGGGAGCCAGGGGCCAAAGGGACCCAGGCCGCAGCCGCAGAACCCATGGGAAAGAAGGCGTCCTGACCAGAACGCCAGCCCTTTTGACGTCAGCACAAAGACGAGGAAGGCCAGCCCGTATTTTGCGGGAACAGGCGCAGCGTCGGCAGCGGGAATCGCACTCTCTGTAGTGGGAGGTATCCTCACGGCGGGAACAGGGATAGCAACCCTTGTATTACTATTGATCTCGCTTTTTGGCGGGGAAATGTATTTAGGGTTTAAGATCGCTATCGGAATCATGCTTCCATTTTTAGTGGGAGGCGGCTTTATGGTAGGCAAGGGAGCCGGACTGCTGGGCAGAGTGAACAGATTCCGCGCCTATATAAGAGAACTGAGGGGGCAGCCATTCTGTCCGATCAAGAGCCTCGCTGAAGAGGTAGGCAAATCAGAGAGTTTTGTATTAAAGGATGTAAAGGATATGATAAAGCGACGCATGTTTATTGAGGGACATGTGGACGCTCAGAATACCTGTCTGATCGTCACAGAGGATGCATATGATCAGTATCTGGAGGCACAGCATCAGCTGGAAGACAGGAGGCGCCAGGAAGAACAGAGGCGTCAGGAACAGACGGCAAAAGGCGATATCCCTCAGGATACCCGCAAGATGATAGAGGAAGGGCAGGCATACATCAGGGAGATCCATGAATGCAACGATGCCATTCCGGGTGAGGAGATATCTGAGAAGATATCCAAGATGGAGCTGATTGTCCGCAAGATATTTGCTAAGGTTGAGAATGAGCCGGAATTAGCGGCGGATATGAGAAAGTTTATGGAATATTATCTGCCGACCACAGTAAAACTGCTTCATGCATATGAGGAGCTGGATGCCCAGCCTATACAGGGGGCGAATATCGTAAGCTCTAAAAAGGAGATAGAAGATACGCTGGATACTATAAATCAGGCATTTGAGAATCTTCTGGACAGCTTTTTCCAGGATACCGCGTGGGATATTTCCTCTGATATATCAGTTCTCCAGGCGATGCTGGCTCAGGAGGGTCTGACAAACTCGGCGTTTGACAAAGGTAAGTCAGGAAAAGTCGGCTGATTGAAAGTGAACAAGAGAAACAGTAGATGGAAAGGATACAATTATGAGTGAAGAATTTAAAGAATTTCAGGCATCCCCTACTCTTACGCTGAACCCGTTCGGGGATACACCCCAGGCTAAGGAGGTACCGGCAGAACCGGTGCAGGCAGCTCCGGCCCAGAAACCGGAATTTGACGAGAGTATTCTCTCAGCAGAAGAAAAAAATATGGTTGATGCTTTTGCAGAGCAGATAAACCTGCGTGATTCAGGGATGATCCTGCAGTACGGTGTTGGTGCGCAGAAGAAGATGGCGGACTTTTCAGAGGCTGCCCTTGATAATGTCCGCACTAAGGATCTGGGGGAAGTCGGTGACCTGTTAACAGGAGTGGTCACAGAGCTTAAGAACTTCGATGCAGACGAGGAAGAAAAAGGGTTCCTGGGATTTTTCAAAAAGAACACGAATAAGCTGACGACCATGAAAGCTAAATATGACAGAGCTGAGGTGAATGTGGGAAAAATCTGTGAGGCCCTGGAGAACCAGCAGGTCACTCTTATGAAGGATATAGCTGTACTGGATAAGATGTATGAGCTGAATAAGACATACTTCAAAGAGCTTTCCATGTACATCATAGCGGGAAAGAAGAAGCTGGAAAAGGTAAGGGCAGGGGAACTTCCTGAGCTGATGAGGAAGGCAGAGATGACAGGTCTTCCGGAGGATGCGCAGGCTGCCAAGGATCTGGATGCCATGTGCAACCGCTTTGAGAAGAAGCTTCATGACCTGGAGCTGACAAGGATGATCTCCATCCAGACGGCGCCGCAGATACGCCTTGTCCAGAATAATGATACAATGATGGTAGAGAAAATACAGTCAACAGTTGTGAACACCATCCCTCTCTGGAAGAGCCAGATGGTACTGGCCCTGGGTGTGGCCCACTCTACACAGGCTGCAAAGGCACAGAGGGAAGTTACAGACATGACAAATGAACTGCTCAGAAAGAATGCTGAGACACTGAAGCTGGCCAGTATCGAGACAGCTAAGGAGTCCGAGCGCGGTATCGTAGATATAGAGACGTTGAAAAATACCAATGAGTCTCTGATCTCTACACTGGATGAGGTCATGAAGATCCAGCAGGAGGGACGGCAGAAACGCCAGGAGGCAGAGCTTGAGATGCAGCGCATGGAAGGAGAGCTTAAGAGTAAGCTTCTTCAGCTGCAGAGATAATTGCTGGCTGGTTATTATTTACAGTTCCGGATTCTCCCCTTGACAATACAGTGCTTTTCGTGCTATGATAGCGCTTGCACTGTCTAGAGTGGATAGAAACAATATGATAAATGGAGTTTTAGCCCTGTACATAGCGATGTGTTGCAGGGCGTTTTCATGTTCCGGGAAGCAGGAACCGTTTCCAATAACATGAAAGCGTCGCGCCAAATCGGAGCTGCAGGGAAAGAAAGGTGGAAATATGGAAACAATAAGATTTGATGAGCTTGGGCTCAGCGACCAGATATTAAGAGCGGTAACAGAGATGGGATTTGAGGCGGCCAGCCCCATACAGGCTAAGGCTATCCCGGTGATGATGGAAGGAAAAGATATAATCGGGCAGGCGCAGACAGGTACAGGAAAGACAGCTGCATTTGGTATACCTCTGCTGCAGAAGATTGATCCTAAGAATAAGAAGCTTCAGGCTATGATCCTCTGTCCCACAAGAGAGCTTGCCATCCAGGTTGCAGAGGAAATCCGCAGGCTTGCGAATTTCATGCACGGAATTAAGATTCTCCCTGTCTACGGAGGACAGGACATTGTCAAGCAGATACGGTCCCTCAAGAGCGGAGTTCAGCTTATCATCGGAACTCCGGGCCGTGTTATGGACCATATGAGAAGAAAGACCATAAAGTGGGATCAGGTGCATACCATTGTCCTGGATGAGGCAGATGAGATGCTTAATATGGGCTTCCGTGAGGATATCGAGACGATCCTGAGCGAAGTTCCGGAAGAAAGACAGACAGTTCTTTTTTCAGCCACAATGCCAAAGCCTATTCTGGATATCACAGATAAATACCAGAAAGATGCCCAGATGGTCAAGGTGGTCAAAAAAGAGCTTACAGTGTCCAACATTGACCAGTATTATTATGAAGTAAAACAGAAGAATAAGGAGGAGGTCCTCTCAAGGCTTCTGGATATGTATAATCCTAAGCTTTCTCTTGTATTCTGCAATACTAAGAAAAAGGTGGATGAACTGGCGGCAGATTTAAAAGGCAGGGGTTACTTTGCTGAAGGCCTCCATGGTGATATGAAGCAGTCTCAGAGAGACAGGGTCATGAACAGCTTCCGCAACGGGAGGACAGAGATCCTCATCGCAACTGATGTGGCGGCCAGGGGAATTGATGTGGACGATGTTGAGGCGGTATTTAATTATGATCTTCCCCAGGATGATGAGTTCTACGTGCACCGTATAGGGCGTACAGGACGTGCGGGAAGGGTTGGTAAAGCATTTACTTTTGTAGTTGGCAAGGAAGTGTATAAGCTTAAGGATATACAGAGGTATTGCAAGACTAAGATCTATGCACAGCCGATACCGTCACTGGATGATGTCTCCGCTATAAAGGCAGACAATGTACTTGGGGAAATTAAGCAGATCATCCAGAATGAAGATCTTTCTTCTATTATTAATATGCTGGAGCAGAACATCAATGAAGAGGACTACACAGCCATGGATGTGGCGGCAGCTTTCTTAAAGAGGGAGATGGGACAGGAGATCACAGCACAGGAGGAGAAATATGATTTCGGTGATACTGGTGCAGAAGAAGGAATGGTCCGTCTGTTCATTAATATAGGAAAGAAACAGAATGTGAAGCCTGGTGATATCCTGGGAGCAATTGCAGGAGAATCAGGAATGCCGGGGCGTCTTGTGGGCAGTATAGATATGTTTGACAAATACACATTTGTGGAAGTGCCAAGAGAGAATGCCAGGGATGTCTTAAATGCCATGGATCATGCTAAGATAAAAGGAAAGCTGATCAGCATTGAGCCGGCAAACAGAAAATAAACAGCAGAAAAGAACTGGACTGGTCAAAAAAATCATAACTGGCTATTTCGATTAAACCAGATTGGTGATAACATAACTCCTGTGAAAAGATTTACAGAAAAGAGGAAATGTTATGGAAAAGAGAAACAGCACTGTTATGAAATTAGCCCAGACGGCTTTGATGGCTGCGCTCTGCTTTGTGAGCTTTACCTTTCTGCAGATAAAGATACCCATGCCGGGAGGGGATGCCACGTCTATCCACATAGGAAATGCCTTCTGTGTGCTGGCTGCACTGCTCCTGGGCGGCGGATACGGCGGACTGGCCGGTGCAGTTGGGATGACGATTGCAGATCTTCTGGACCCTGTTTACATCGTAGGCGCTCCAAAGACCTTTATACTGAAGCTCTGTATTGGGCTTATCACGGGATTCGTGGCACACCATATTGCGCATATTGGAGACAGCCAGGATAAAAAGTACATTTTTAAATGGAGTACCATCGCATCTATATGCGGGCTTGCATTTAACGTTGTGGCTGATCCGCTTGTAGGTTATTTCTATAAGCAGTATATTTTGGGGCAGCCTCAGGAGATGGCTTCAGTACTGGCAAAGTGGAGTACGGCAACTACATTTATAAATGCAGTGATCTCAGTAGTGTTAGTGGCGGCAGTCTATAATGCACTGAGACCTGTTCTGCAGAAGTCGAATATGCTGGTGCACGTGGGGAGCAGATAAAGGAAACATGTAACTGTGAAGGTTGAACAGTTACGAAAATATATAAAAAAGCGGGACTGTAATAATACAGATTCCCGCTTTTTTGCATAAATGCCGTTTATGCTGTTTTAATATTTAGGTGTTTTGGATAACTTATTTGTTGAAATATCTCTTTAACAGACCTTCGAAAGCTTTTCCGTGTCTTGCTTCGTCTCTTGCCATTTCATGAACTGTATCATGGATAGCATCCAGATTAAGAGCTTTAGCGCGTTTTGCAAGATCAAACTTACCAGCTGTAGCGCCGTTTTCAGCTTCTACTCTCATCTCAAGATTTTTCTTTGTGCTGTCTGTAACTACTTCGCCTAAGAGTTCTGCAAATTTAGATGCATGCTCAGCTTCTTCGAAAGCAGCTTTTTCCCAGTATAATCCGATTTCCGGATATCCTTCTCTGTGAGCAACTCTTGACATTGCCAGGTACATACCAACTTCTGAGCACTCTCCTTCAAAGTTTGCTCTTAAATCAGCGATGATATCATCCGGAGCGCCTTTAGCAACGCCTACTACGTGTTCTGCTGCCCATTCCATCTGGCCTTTCTGCTCGATGAACTTTTCAGCCGGTGCCTTACAGATCGGACATGCCTCAGGTGCTTTTTCTCCTTCATAAACATAACCACATACACTACATACAAATTTAGCCATTTTAATTTCTCCTTTTCTTATTATAATATTTTAATTTTTAGTTGTTTTAAATCAGTAATGATTACTGATATTAATTTACTACATTTCTCTTACTTTGTCAAGAGGTTTTTGGAAATTTATGATTTTTTTATGCAGTCTCCGCAAACGCCATAGAAGTTAGTTACATATCCAGCAATATGCCCATCAAAATTCCTTCCTGCAATTTCAACAATGTTGTCTATACTGTCCATTTCCAGGTCAATGACACTGTGGCACTCTGTGCACACGAAATGGTTATGAGGGGTTGTATTCCCATCGAAGCGGTCTGCACCATCACCAGTAGTGATTTTCATGATCTCTCCAATGTCCGATAAAAGAGAAAGATTCCGGTATACAGTTCCAAGACTGATATTGGGAAATGTTTCACGTATATTCATGTAAACAGTATCAGCCGTTGGATGATCAGTCCGGGACGCCAGAAATTCTTTTATGGATTCACGCTGTTTGCTGTATTTCAGCTTCGGCATAGCTCTCCTCCTTTCGATAATGATAATTGTTACTGATATAAGTATAAGCCTAAAATTTCATTTTGTCAATTATCTTATGTAAAAAATTTTGCAGATAGTATATAATAGTTATTATTGACATGTTGCAGAGTGGCTTGTAAATCAGTAGTTTGAAAGGAGCAGGAAAATGGATAAAATTTATGATTTAGTGATTATAGGATCGGGACCCGCCGGTCTGGCTGCAGCAATTTACGCGCAGAGGGCAAGGCTTGATACCTTAGTTCTGGAAAAGAGCTATGTCAGCGGAGGGCAGGTAATAAATACGTATGAGGTTGATAATTACCCCGGTATTTCCGGTGTCAGCGGTATGGATCTGAGTATGAAGTTTCATGAACATGCCAAGAATCTGGAAGCAGAATTTATGACAGCTGAAGTGAAAGACATTATTATAGAAGAAACACTGAAAAAAATAAAGACGGATAAAGCTGAAATACTGACAAGAACAGTTATTATTGCAACGGGAGCGAGGCACAGAAAGCTGGGTGTGCCTGGTGAAGAAGAGTTTGCAGGAATGGGTGTTTCCTACTGTGCAACATGCGATGGGGCATTTTTCAAAAATAAGACAGTTGCTGTTGTAGGGGGAGGAGATGTGGCAGTTGAAGATGCCATTTTTCTGGCAAGAGGAAGCAAGAAGGTCTATGTGCTCCACCGCCGGGAGGAATTCAGGGCAGCCAAAAGCCTTCAGGAAAAACTATTTGCGCAGGATAATATAGAAGTACTGTGGAACACTGTCGTTAATGAGATCAGGGGAGAAGATAATGTAAAATCTATTTCTATAGAAAATAAAAAAGACGGAAGCAGATCCGAACTTCAGGTGGATGGAGTCTTTATTGCAGTGGGTATACTTCCCAATTCAGAACTCTTTAAGGGTATGCTGGATATGGATCCTCAGGGGTATATTATTGCGGGGGAAGACTGTGAGACAAGTGTTAAAGGGATTTATGCGGCAGGGGATGTAAGGACTAAGATGCTCAGACAGATCGTGACAGCCGCTTCGGACGGGGCAAATGCTGTGACATCTGCTCAGAATTATTTAATGTTTTTGTAAGATAACCAATATGTACCTTATTTGTCACATTAATTGGACTGAATTAGTAACCACATTAAATTATTTCAGGTTTATTTCAGAGTTAAAAAATATTTAATATATGGTTGACAAAAGGCAGTAGATTTGTTATGATAGCCGTGTAACAAATTTAACAATTCTGTAACAAATGAGTGATACATATGGAGGTTAGATAAATAATGAAAAAGGGAATCTTGAAAGTAACGGCATGCTGCCTCGCAGGTGCAATTACATTCGCAGGAAACGGCGGCGTTTCTCTGGCGGCCGGATTTGAAGTGCCGTTAGCCGGCGGTTCAGCCAAGATTGCGGAACAGGAGAGTAAAGCTCAGAATACGCAGCCGGAAACATCTGCACCGTCTGAGTTTGATACAACAGCGATCGCACAGGTTGATGAATACGTAAATATCAGAGATCAGGCAAGCACGGATGAAGGGGAAGTGCTTGGCAAACTCTATAATAATTCTGCAGCAAAGATTTTAGCTAAGGAAGGCGACTGGTACCTGATTTCATCAGGGTCTGTTACAGGTTATGTGAAATCTGATTATTTTGTAACAGGACAGGCTGCTGAAGAGCTTGCAAAGGAAGTTGGGCAGAAGAAAGCGACAGTTAAGACTACCACTTTGATGGTGCGTTCAGATTCTAACCAGGATTCAGATGTACTGGCAATGGTGGGAGATTCAGAGCAGTTAAATGTTGTTGATGACAGTGGCGACTGGGTTAAAGTTACTGTTGATGATGACGTTGAAGGATATGTGGCAAGAGATTATGTAGAGTGTGAGACAGTTTTCACAGAAGCAGAATCTATTGAAGAAGAACAGGCAAGACTGAAGAAACAGGAAGAAGATTACCAGAAAGCCATTGAAGAAGCAAGGCGTGCTGATGAGGCCGCAAGAGCTGAACAGCAGGCACAGAATAATAGTACAGAAGGCTGGACAGAGGCACCGTCTACAGAGGCGCCTACAGACTGGACAGAAGCTCCTACGGAAGCACCGGCTTGGACAGAGGCACCTACAGAGTCAACAGAGTGGACAGAAGCTCCAACAGAGGCGCCGGCTTGGACAGAGGCACCTACAGAGTGGACAGAGGCTCCAACAGAAGCACCAGCTTGGACAGAAGCGCCTACAGAGTCAACAGACTGGACAGAGGCACCGGAATGGACAGAAGCGCCTACAGAATCTACAGAGTGGACAGAAGCTCCAACAGAGTGGACGGAAGCACCGGAATGGACAGAAGCACCTACAGAATCTACTGAATGGACGGAAGCTCCAACAGAAACGGAGTGGACAGAAGCTCCAACAGAAACAGAGTGGACAGAAGCGCCGAGTACAAATGCAGGACTGAGAGAGCAGATAGTAAGCTTTGCACTTCAGTTCGTAGGCGGAAATTATGTTTGGGGCGGAAATGACTTATACAGCGGCGTAGACTGCTCAGGGTTTACACAGCAGGTATTAGGAAACTTCGGAATCTCTATCCCGCGTACAGCTGGTGCACAGTCAGTAAGCGGACCACAGATCAGCATGAGTGAGATACAGCCGGGTGACCTGTTATTCTACAGCGGTGACGGAGACTACGGCATCGGACATGTAAGTATGTATATCGGAAATGGCCAGGTAGTACATGCAAGTACACCTTCCACCGGAATCATTATTTCGGATGTGAACTACAGACAGCCGACAAGCATAGTAAATTATATTGGTTAATTAAATAATTGAGTAGATCAACTAAGAGGCACTGCAAAATGCAGTGCCTCTTATGTTATAGTAATTAAAGTAACTATTCAACAGGTCTGTGTATTTACTGCAAAGAACATGATTCAGGGATCCTAAAATTCATTTAAGCGCATATACTTTATAAGGACAAGGCATGATCGATATAGAACGTTTTAATGGCTTTTGGAGAGAAATAAAAGCCCGTACTATCAACTTAACCATAAGCACATTAAAATGCCTGCATGACGTGTTTAAATGTGTTACAGAGGATGCTGCTTAAAACGGGAGTATGAATTATATGCTTTACAGAGCAGGAATAAAGTGTTATTCAAAAAATTAAATTAACAGACGATAGTGGAAATATATAGAATATTTAAAAGCCCAAAAAGGGGATTGACAGAGGTTTTTGTGGAAATAGCGGTGTCAAAATGCACAAAAAAACCGAGAAAACTGCGGCAGGACCTTGCTGCAGATGTGGGAATAATCTACATTTATCCACATGGGTTTGGGATAAAATCAGAGGTAAAAACAGTTAAAATAGAGTTATGCACTGAGTTATCCACATTATCCAC
Source organism: Murimonas intestini (assembly GCA_003148945.1). Taxonomy (GTDB): domain Bacteria; phylum Bacillota; class Clostridia; order Lachnospirales; family Lachnospiraceae; genus Murimonas; species Murimonas intestini. Next base: position 22,264 of record QGGY01000018.1, read on the forward strand.
ATTTATTTAACCACATTTGGGCGGTTTACATAGTATTTTTTTAAAACAGGTGTTTTGTACACATATCATAAATCGATTAATTACATAAAAATAAAATGACGAATTACTTGACATTTTAATAGTCTTGAAATGGTCAGGAAACGCATAAGATTTTTGATATTATCAGACAATAATATTATTTACCTGCTTTATAAAGTAGGAAGTTGGATTGTCAGAAATTAGGATAAGGAAATAGTATTGAATTAATAACATAGGGAATTCCAGGGATTTAATTATTATGTTTGTGAAGGGATTTGGGGCTGCAAGTTCAGGAAAGAAAAGACAGCCCTGCGGGGTTCCGGCTCTTACAAAAGCCTGGGTCCCCACAGGGCTGTCTTTTTTATTTAATGTCAGAGGGCAGATAACAGTATTTCCTGACAGTATAAAATATTTAAGTACTGCCAGCCGTGCCCGCGTTTTAATCTTTAAATTTACCAGTAACGGACAATTGCCGTAATTCCTGTATAATTATAGCGGTCTGTCTTGATCCCGCCCTGTGGATAAGGGTTACTGTTGGAAGAGTGAATGATCTGTCCGTTTCCCATATAGATTCCTACATGATAGATAGGAGTACCATAAAAAATCAGATCTCCGGGCATCAATTCATTTTCAGAAACAAATTTACCGCCGCCCTCCCAGGCCTGGGCATCGGCTACGCGCGGGATGCTTATCCCAAAATGGAGCATTACCTGTTGTGTAAATCCGGAACAGTCAACACCATCAGTCAGGCTGTTTCCGCCCCAGACATATTTTCCGCCTTCGTAGCTTGCAGCAAATTTTGCAATCTCCATACCCAGGGAAGCATTTCCGGTAACTTCAGAATTTCCGCGGCCCTGTTCATCGAAGGTATACGTTGTTGTTCCGAAGGTGCGGGTAGTAGATTTCAGCATCGCACCGCCAAGTGCAGGATCAAAATAGTAGACAATACCATTTACATATTGAAATTCCAGCTGCATCTGGCCGAGATCGTTAAAGTAATAGGTATTTCCCTCAAAGTACTGAAGGCCCTTCATTGGAAGCCCTACGCTGTTAAACAGGTAGGAGAAGCTGCCTATCTTAACAAGCTGGTTGCAGACACGGATTCCTTCGTTATCAACATAGTATTCACCGATCCTCATGTTAACGGCCTTTGCTCCGTCACTCTTGAGATAATACCAGTTGCCGTCAGGATGGATCCATGTATCATGCATCATTTCAAAATTATCATTATAGAAGTACCATTTATCACCTGATTTATTCCAGCCCTTCAGTTTTTTTTCACCAGTGTATTTACCGTTGGCATCCACATAGTACTCGCCATTCACCCAGCTGTCTGTGACCATCACTCCATCCGGGCCGAGATAATAGTTTCCAACCCACTTATCTGTAACCATAACACCAGTTCCGGAATCCAGATAGTACCACTTGCTGCCGCTCCTGGACCATCCTGTGATCATAGCGCCGCTGGCGTTAAACCTGTAATCCTTGCCGTCGATCACCTGCCAGCCTGTGTACATGACGCCTGATTCAGGGTCAAGATAATAATTCTTGCCCTTGACTGTCACCCAGCCCTTCATGATCTGGTTATTATCGTAATAATACCACTTATTATCTGCGTTTACCCAGCCTGTCTTTACAACCTTCTTGCCGCTGCCATCCAGAGGTATGCCATCAACTACAGTATTTACGGCCATCTTGCCGGAATCATTTACGTAGTAATCCCCTGCCCACTGGTTTGTGAGCATGACGCCTGTACTATCGTCCATGTAGTACCAGGCAGAACCGCTCTTGGTCCATCCTGTGATCATGGCCCCGCTCTCGTTAAAGCGGTACCATTTTCCTTCGATCTGCTGCCATCCTGTCTTCATTACTCCATTGGAAGGAGCCAGATAATAAGTTTTACTGCCTACCACTGTAAAACCAGTGGCCATGACACCGTCAGCAGGATTTAAATAGTACCATTTATTTCCCGTCTTGAGCCAGCCTGTCTGCATAGCGCCTGAGCCGTTGAAATAGTACCATTTGTTATCGATCAGTTTCCATCCCGTGGCCATTACGCCTGTCTCAGGGTCCAGATAATAAGTCTTGTTTTTGACGTTCACAAACCCTTTTGCCATAGTGCTGTCATCGTTGTAATAATACCATTTGCTGTCAGTCCTTACCCAGCCTTTTTTGACGATCTTTTTCCCGTTTTTATCTACAGGGTAACCGTCTACAGTAGTGTTTACAGCCATTTTTCCGCTGTCGGTCACGTAATAGTCATCTATCCACTGGTTCTTTAGCATAATGCCAGTAGACGGATCCATATAATACCAGGAAGCCCCTGATCTGACCCATTTCGTCTGCATGGCGCCTGAACTGTTAAAGTAGTACCAGTTTCCTTCTATGAGTTTCCAGCCTGTGGCCATGGCTCCCCCAGACGGTTCCAGATAGTATGTCTTGCCGCCAACTACAGTAAAACCTGTGGCCATGGCGCCTGAACCGGGATTTAAGTAATACCATTTGCCTCCCAGCTTTGCCCATCCTGTCTTCATGGCACCGGAAGAATTAAAATAGTACCAGGTGCCGTCGATCTGTTTCCAGCCTGCAGCCATTATCCCTGTTGCCGGGTCCAGATAGTATGTTTTGTTATTGACATTTGTGAAGCCAAAAGACATATTGCCGGAAGCATCGTAATAATACCACTTGTTTCCAGTCTTGATCCAGCCCTTATTGACGATCTTGTGCCCATTGGCATCCACTGCTATGCCGTTTACAACCGTATTTGCAGCCATCTTTCCGTCTGGGTATACATAGCAGTCACCAACCCACTGATCTGTGGCCATGGCCCCCGTTACAGTGTCCAGATAGTACCAGCTGGCTCCGATCTTCTGCCATCCGAAGAGCTTGACGCCGGAAGAGGTAAAATAATACCATTGATTATCGATATTGTTCCAGCCTATGGCCATGACTCCTGTATTGTAGTCCAGGAAATAGGATTTGCCTTCTAAATCCAAAGGTCCCTTTGCCATGGTGCCGTCCGGATTGTAATAGTACCATAAGCCTCCGGCCTGCTGCCAGCCCGTCTTCATCCAGCCGTTTTCATCGAAATAGTACTGCTTATCATCTATAGACTGCTGGCCTGTCAGAAATCCGCCGTCATCCGTAGAGTACCAGGTACCCTTGTCGTTTGACTCCCAGGCGGCATCTGCGTCCAGCGACGGCCCTGTAAAGGCTATCATGCCTATTAAGGAAAATAGCAGCAGTTTGTTTCTTTTCATAACATTGCTCCTTCTGCTAATAATGACATTTTAATGGTTTCTTCCCTAAATTATTTCAAATGTGTAATAAATCTTTACGGAATTATTACAGCTTAGTTAAAATAGTACAGGATTTCAAGGAAAAAGTCAATAGAAAAGCCCAGATTTATGCACTTCTGCATAAATCTGGGCGATACTTTTTAAGATTTTCTTAACCGGTTTTGCGCCGTTTGATGACCTTCAGACGGGTAAATTCTTCACGTTCCTTTTCTTCCAGTGCATTCTGGATATTTGTAGATAATGCCTGGTATGTGGGGATTGTGATATTCTTCAGGGCATTGGCGCGTTTCTGGGTCTTTTTGATATTTGTAGCCAGGCGGTACGCTGAGTTTTCTATCATGGACAGGCGGATGGTCAGATCCTTCACCTTCTCAAAAGCAACTTTAGCTTCATCCAGGGACTTCCTGGTGGAGTAAAACGCATAAGTAGGGACGGAGACGATCGGATCATACTGGACCAGGGGGATCTCTGTCCCCATGATGCTTCTTGTCTTGATTTTGATAGAATTCTCTACAGGTACGGAGAATGAGATCTCCTGCACATAATTGATGCCCATCTCAATATTAGCCTTCTGGAGGGCAGCGTATGCGGTGCGGAAAGTCTCATCGATCTGCGACTGGATCTCACTGGCCTGGTCAATGAGGCCCATCATTTCCCGGATCAGGATATTACGCTTTTTATCCATCAGCTCAAAGCCTTGTTTGGCCAGGGCCAGTGAGTTTTTAGCTAATATCAGGTTACCTTTTGTAGGAAATGTATTCGGATCCATTAAATCACCTCTGCTTCCTTATCAGCAGGTTTATAGTATTTATCCAGTATCTTTGTATCGATACGGTCAAGCTCTTCACGGGGAAGCATGCCTAAAAGCTCCCAGCCCAGATCAAGGGTGTCCTCTATGGTACGGTTTTCATTCTCACCCTGCCCCACAAAATGTGTCTCAAAAGCTTTACCGAACTGCAGATATATCTTGTCAAGGGGTGACAATTCATCTTCGCCGATGACAGAAGCAAGCGATCTGGCATCTCCCACCTTGGCATAACAGGAGAACAGCTGGTTAGCCACGTCCTGATGGTCCTCACGCGTGTAACCGGCACCTATGCCGTCCTTCATTAGACGGGATAGAGACGGCAGCACGTTAATAGGCGGATAAATGGCCTGGCCGTGCAGCTGACGTTCCAGAACGATCTGGCCTTCGGTGATATATCCTGTAAGGTCAGGGATCGGGTGGGTGATATCATCATTCGGCATGGTCAGGATCGGTATCTGCGTCACAGAGCCGTTAATGCCCTCTACAATGCCGGCGCGTTCATAGATCGTGGCCAGCTCACTGTATAAGTATCCAGGATAACCTTTACGGCTGGGGATCTCTCCCTTGGAGGAGGATACCTCACGCATAGCCTCGCAGAACGAGGTCATATCTGTAAGGATGACCAGGATGTGCATACCCTTTTCAAATGCCAGATATTCGGCGGCTGTCAGCGCCACCTTCGGTGTGATAAGACGCTCTACGACAGGGTCATTAGCCAGGTTTAAGTACATTACAACGTGGTCAGAAACACCGCTTTCTTCAAATGTCTTGCGGAAGAATTCAGCTACGTCATATTTTACGCCCATGGCTGCAAATACGATAGCGAATTTCTCATCTGAGTTATCCCCCAGTGACGCCTGTTTTACAATCTGTGCAGCCAGTCTGTCGTGGGGAAGTCCGTTTCCGGAAAAGATAGGAAGCTTCTGTCCGCGGATCAGAGTAGTAAGCCCATCGATGGCTGATATACCTGTTCTGATATAATTCCTGGGATATTCCCGGGTCACCGGGTTGAGCGGAAGCCCGTTTATATCCAGCTTTACTTCCGGGCTGATCTCGCCCAGATCGTCGATGGGCTGGCCGATTCCGTTAAAGGTGCGTCCCAGGATTTCCGGGGACAGTGACACTTCCATGGGGTGGCCGGTCAGTTTTGTATGTGTATTTTTAAGGGACATTCCCTCATTGCCTTCAAATACCTGAATTACTGCTCTGTCCTCATAGAGTTCAACGATACGGCCCAGCTTCTTCTGGCTGCCCTCTACCGTTATTTCTACGATTTCATCAAAGGAAGCGCCCTGAACGCCTTCCAGAACGACAAGGGGGCCGTTAATCTTACTGAGTCCTAAATATTCTATTGACATGAATTACAACCTCCTTATGCATTTTTTGCTAATACTTCATCATAGAAATCATCCACCGCCTTGTGGTATTCATCAAACATTTCCATGCGGTCGTTGGGGACATCATATTTAATAGAAATAATTCTGTCGAAAATATTGCTTTCCTTCAGGATTGACATGGGCATTCCCATTGTGACAAGCGCTTTTGCCTTATCATACAGATACAGGATGATCTCCATCATTTTATACTGCTTCACCATAGGCACACAGGTATCTTCCTTGTGGAACGCATTCTGCTGCAGGAAACCCAGGCGGATGACTCTTGCGATTTCAAGAGTCAGCTTCTGGTCATCAGGAAGCACATCGTTTCCGATAAGCTTGACGATCTCCATAAGGCTGCTCTCCTGGTTCAGGAGCGCCATCAGCTGGTTGCGGTAATCCACAAAGTTTGGAGCCACATTGTCCTTATACCAGGGCGCAAGATCATTCAGATACTCACTGTAGCTGGTAAGCCAGTGTATTGCGGGGAAATGCCTTGCATACGCCAGGCTTTTGTCAAGCCCCCAGAAGCACCTGACAAAACGTTTTGTATTCTGTGTGACAGGTTCAGAGAAGTCACCTCCCTGAGGAGATACGGCTCCGATGATGGAGACGCTGCCTTCTGAACCGTTCAGATTCTGCATCATGCCGGACCTCTCGTAAAAAGCCGACAGCCTGCTGGCCAGATAAGCCGGGAAACCTTCTTCCGCCGGCATCTCTTCAAGACGCCCGGAAAGCTCACGGAGAGCTTCGGCCCAACGGGATGTGGAGTCTGCCATGATAGCCACGTCGTAGCCCATATCACGGTAATATTCAGCCAGTGTCAGTCCTGTATAGATAGAAGCCTCACGGGCTGCCACAGGCATATTGGAGGTATTGGCGATCAGAGTTGTACGGTCCATCAGAGGATTGCCGGAACGTGGATCCACAAGCTCTGAGAATTCTTCCAGAACCTGAGTCATTTCATTTCCGCGCTCGCCGCAGCCGATATATATGATAATATCAGCATTGGACCATTTTGCGATCTGGTGCTGTGTCATTGTCTTACCTGTTCCGAAACCGCCTGGTACGGCGGCAGTGCCGCCCTTTGCGATGGGAAAGAGGGTATCCAGGATACGCTGGCCTGTTATTAAAGGCTCTTTAGCAGCATAGCGGGCGGCTGTAGGCCTGGGTACACGTATAGGCCATTTCTGCGCCAGAGTCAGCTTGATTTCGCTTCCGTCATCCAGCTGAAGAGTGGCAATGGGATCCTTGATCGTATACTGGCCGTCTGGAGCCGTCTCCAGGATTGTGCCTCTCATGTTCGGGGGAACCATGGATTTATGAAGTATGGCAGGTGTCTCGGGTACTTCTGCAATGATGGAACCGCCGCTCACATATTCACCGGGTTTTACTGTGACATGCACATCCCAGAGCTTTGAAGTGTCCAGGGAATCAATGCTTAAGCCGCGGTTGATATACTTGCCGCTTCTTTTGGCGATCTCACTTAAGGGTCTTTCCACACCGTCAAAGATGTTGTTTAAGATACCGGGGGCAAGAGTTACAGAGATCGCATCACCTGTGGCCTCGACCGTATCTCCCGGCTTCAGGCCGGAAGTCTCTTCGTACACCTGTACAGTAGTAGTGTCAGTATCCAGGTTGATTACTTCACCAACCAGTTTTTCCCTGCCTACATAAACCATTTCAGACATCTTGAAGCCGGTATTGCCCTTCAGATAGATGACAGGTCCGTTGATGCCGTAAATAATACCAGTTCTATTATTCATGGTTTATACCTCCGTCGAATACAAATGCAGACTTTGCCTCTTCCAGCTTGGTCGCGAAGGAGTTGTCGATCAGGATATGCCTGTCTGCCAGGACAGCTCTTGTGCCTCCCATGAAAGAATACTCAGATATGACCACCTGAGCATTAGTGGCAGCGTTTAAGCTGAGCTGTTTAGAGGAGTCGGCAGGATCGATATATATTACATAATGGTCATTGCCGGCTACTTTTTTGATGTCGTTGATCTGTTTGATCAGAAGCTGGTCGTATGCAGGGGTATCCATATATTCTTCCAGATTGGTCTGGACCTCTATAAACAGCTTTTCTTTCAGCTCTGTATGTTTTTTTGTTATCTCACGTTTAATCTGAAGCTGTTCCTTGGATAGGGCCATGTTGTTTGCGCGCTTCAGGCTGTCTGCCTCAGTCTTGATCTGTAGGGCAGCCTGCCTTTCTTTAGCAGCTTTATGTTCTTTAAAAATCTTTTCAAGGGCAGCTTTGTGTTCTTCTATCATCTGAACACTCTGCTCCCGGGCTTTTTCCATGGAAGATTCTTCGAAATGTTTTAACTTTTCTTCAGTTGTCAAAAATCTTCACCTTCTTTACAGTTTTAGTCCAATTGCTTCATTGACGTATGACGTGATAAAGTCTGCCTTACGCCCCGTACCATGCCTATCTGGAATCTCAATAATCAGCGGAAGCTTACGGCGCAGCTTGACATCATCGATGATTTCCGGAAATTCGCGGCCGAATTTTTCCGTGAGCAGGATGATCCCAATGGTCTTATCCGCCACGGCTTTTTCCAATTCTTCCCTTAATTCCGCTCTCTCATGTACTACGCAGCCTTCCACGCCTGCTAGTCTCATTCCGGTATAGGTATCTACGTTATCACTGATCAGATACATCCTCATGGCAGATTATAACTTACCTAAGATCATGAAGGAGATGATTAAGCCGTAAAGGGCAACACCTTCTGCCAGACCTACGAAGATAAGTGATTTACCAAGAATACTCTGGTCTTCACTGATTGCACCGAGAGCTGCGCTTGCAGCACTAGCAACTGCAATACCGCCGCCGATACAAGACAAACCTGTTACTAAAGCTGCTGCAAGGTAACCAAGTCCTGTGGACAGATCTCCTGCTGATGCAGCTGCTTCCCCAGCTGCCAAAGAAGTAGAATCGCTTGTAAAAGCGATGATATTTGCAAGAATCAATGTTCCAAAGAAGAAGAAGCAATTGACTGCCAATGAAGTCTTATATCTACCTCTGTTTTTTTCGCCGATTAAGAAAGCTCCAAAAGGTACGATGATGCTGAGAACCAAAGCTACTACTAATAAGATTGATGTTATTGTTGACATATTATATCCTCCTCTTAAATTAAATTATATGATCAAAAAGGAACCCTTTTTGTATCTGAAGTTATTTATTGTGTTTTATCTGTGCGAAGGGTTTAAATTCGCGGCCTGTTCCTTTATAGAATCGGCTGAACATTTCATAATATTCCAGACGGAGCACCTGAATACCTACGATCAGGCCTTCCATGCCGCATACGAAAATGTTTCCAAGCACGATGACGATCCAGTTGGGGGTACCGGCCTCGGCGCCCGCCAGCATCAGCACTACCTCCATCATGGCCGCATGGCTGACTGCAAAAGCGCCGATACGGACAAAGGAAAGAGTGTTGGAGAAGTAGCTTAAAAGAACTTCAAACATCTCAAATACTGTCTGGACAATAAACATGCCTTTTTCTTTTGGCATAAAATCCGCTCTTTTCTGGACAAGCTTGGAGAGCGGCTCCTTTAAAGCGATCAGGACAAGCGGTATTACAAACATCAGGGCAATCACTATTCCGGCAGGAAGAGTGTGACCTGTCATGAAGAGCACAAGTATCAGCACGATTGCTCCGTAGAATACAAGTCCGGCCAGTCCGTTTGTATCAAACCAGGTATTTTCCGGATCATGGGCTTTCATGCCGTTAATGATATGGAATACCATAGTCACAAGGATAAGGAGCATACCGAAGCCGATAGCGATGATGAATACCGTATTCAGCTTGCCTATAAACGGAACAGTGGTCATACTGTCTACGGGCCTGAGCCACAGGGCAGGTATCAGGTCTTCGAAGCCAAAGAAGCTTCCGAAGAGAAGTCCGAAGATGGTGGAGAAAAATCCTGCACAGGAAACGATCGCAGCCAGATCCAGCTTCTTAAAGTGATAGAGCAGATACCCGCCTATGAGCAGGCACAGCCCCTGTCCCGCATCTCCGAACATGGCCCCGAAAATAAAGGCATATGTGATACCCACAAAAACAGTGGGATCGATCTCATTGTAGGCAGGCAGGCCGTACATTCTGACAAACATCTCAAAGGGCTTGAACAGCCTAGGGTTCTTCAGCTTTGTAGGCGGCTGATGGACCACGTTGTTATTGTCATCTTCCAGTATACAGTACAGGTTGGTGTCATTTGCCACATCCTTCTCGAATGCTATGGCATCGTTCTCAGTCATCCATCCGCAGAGTATATAGAAGACCTGATGGTCATTCTTGGCCCTGGTGCAGGCAGCCAGCCGCCGCACATCAAAGTTTGTAGAAAGAGAAGCCAGTTTTTTCCGGGCTGTAATTATCTCCTCCTTGTGGGAGACGAGAGTACTGTCAATAGTCTTCTGGCATTCATGGATCAGGTTTGTGTACTTATCGATGTCTTTCTGCAGTTCAGCCGCTGCCTGGTGAGGGGTGCCGGTATAATCATCCGGAATGTAGATCCTCTCAAAATGCATGGAAGAATATACAGCGTCAATTTTATTTGCCTGAGATGCGGGCACAAAATAAATGCCCCAAACGTAATTCTCATCGCTGTGGCATCTGTAAAATACGGTGTCCAGGTCATCATAGACATATTTTGCTAATTTATCATAATATTCATGGGAGATCTTCCCAAACCGGTATTTAATGAACCGGAATTCTAAAACAGCGTGGATACTGTAATCAAATTCCAGGAATGGCTCAATAGTTTTGTATGAAGAGCGCAGAGCCTCGCGTTTTTCTTCATAGATATTCCGCTTCGTGCGGATATCACGTATCTTTTCATCCAATCCCCTTATCAGGTCGATGGATTTATCAAGTGACATCTCTTTTTCAGAAGAAAAAGAGGGATCAGCCACAGATTCCGCAAATTCATTTGCCTTAGTCAGCCATTCCCTGTATGGGTTGATCTCCATAAAGGGTGTCAGCTGTTCCACCGTCTTCAGCTCAGACAGAGCATTCTCGAGGTGAATCTCGTACTTTGATAAGTATTGGTTTACCACACGGTCGATATCGGCCTGAGGTCCCGTAATACTTAAAAATTTCATTTTAACAATCAAAAAAGTTCCCCCCCTGTCTAATGCGTAATGTATTCCAGCGTCTCACTGGGGCTTAAGCCGTAGCGGATGCATTCCAGCGCGATGGTCAGCTTGCTGATCTCATGTTCCTTAGAATAAAGAAATGCGATGATCGTAGCGACAGAATAAGGATTCTGTGAAGCGTTTTTGTGCTGAACGAAGTCCCTGATATTGTTATATGCAGAGTCCAGCGGAGTATCCATAAACTGCGGATAGTGTTTGGCATAATACCCCTTTTTAACAACAGCTTCAAACTCATCAAGCGTAGGCGCTTCCACCATGTCACGAATATCAGTCTTTTTTAAATGATATTGTACCGGAATCAATAATGCATAGATTTCTGCGTTAGTCATATGATAATATTTTTTACAGCGATAGATCCAGCGTATATTCAGAAGATCCATTTTTACGCCGTATGCATCCATAAAGCTGCGCAAGGCATCCTTTTTCAGAGCTTTATCTTTATTTTTCCAAAGCCATGTGAAATAATAGATATCCAGGGCCATCTCATAGTCAAATAAAGTAGGATGCTCAATATTTGAAAGCCTGTTCAGGCGTTCATAATAAATACTGCCCTTCAGATTTGCAACAAGCTCCTCTATAGTACGGGAATTGGACAGCTTATTCAGGTCCAGATCTGAGTGTTTCTCAAAGAAATCATAGAAAAGGCTCAGGTCCAGTTTAAAATCGCGGTGGTCAAAGACCATTCTCATACACCGCTTCAGGATTGCCACCTCGTAACGTTTGAAGTACATATCCAGAAATTTCCTCTGGTGAATTGTGGCAAACCGGTATATTTTCTGGAAATCCACATAAACGGCATTTGTGAGGATTTTTTCAATTTCGTTTCGATGCAGCGTTGCCTCGTCCATATTAGCAAACAATTCATGATAGCCGGGATGCTTTTTTATATAAGCAACGGCGTCGGGCACAGATTTCTGTGCGGCCAGTTCCCTGTAGTCGTCCTGCGTAAAAAAGCGGCTCTGGATTGCGCGTATCTTGGTTGTGGTTCCGCTGTATGCTAACAGGTTACCCATAAGCCTACCCCTCAATCAGTTGTTTTAATATGTTGTCAGCTAGTTTTTTGTGGTTTTGGTCATAATCTGCTTCCAGACTGGCGACCAGATTTTTTGTTTCTTCTTTTAATCTGGCGAGTTCGACGGCCATATCTTCCTTCAGCTTAGCCTGCAGCTCGTTCAGTGTCTGGGCTGTTTTGGCATCTACGTCAGCGTCAAACTCTTTTATTTTGGCATCGGCCTGCTTATCCAGTTCCTTTTTCTCTTGCGCTGCGGCATCAATGATTTTTACCGCCTGCGCTTCGATCTCGGATAATCGGTTAACAACCATATCCATAATGCATGCCTCCTACTCTATATTGTTATCCTTTTATCATACACTATTTTAAGAAAAATTCCATAGAAAATTTTACAAATTCATAATTTATAAAGAATTAAATTTTGTATATTTTTCAAAAGTGTGGTAAAATCTTTAGGTTACGGAAAAATTTTTTCGTATAGATTAGACTAAATTATGGGAAAAATATGGGAAAAAAGGAGAGAACCAATGCGGTTAAGGAATATTCCGAGATCACAGGAAGTGATTGATAAAAGTAAATATGTAGTCCACGATGAAAAAATGGCGAAGGGACTGTGGAAAAAAGAAATTTTCGGGAATACAAACCCGGTACATATTGAGGTTGGCATGGGAAAGGGAAGGTTTATCACAGAACTTGCAAAAGCCAACCCGGATATTAATTATGTGGGGATAGAAAGGTATACAAGTGTTCTGCTCCGCGCCGTGGAAAAGCTTGAGGATGAGGAGACTGCCGGTGGAGAGGTGCTTAAAAATCTTTTCTTCCTGTGCATAGACGCACGGGAGCTTCCGGAGATCTTCGGTGAGGGCGAGGTGGATAAGATATATCTGAACTTCTCAGATCCCTGGCCCAAGGACAGACATGCCAGGAGACGGCTCACATCCAGAGAGTTCCTGGGAAGATATGACAAGATATTGGCAAAAGAGGGAACGGTTGAATTTAAGACGGACAACAGGGGACTCTTTGACTTCTCGCTGGCGGAAGTGGAACCGGCAGGCTGGCACCTGATGGCATCTACGTTTGATCTGCACCACGATGAGGAAATGGTAAAGGGCAACGTAATGACAGAATATGAGGAGAAGTTCTCCGCCATGGGCAATCCGATCTGTAAAATGATTATCGCAAGGGGAGAATGCGGCATATAGTATTAAAAAGAAGTATCTGTTCAGGTACCGTATTTTCCCGGAGAGAATGAGGAAAGCCGGTATCTGGCAGCTGCGGGCGGAGGCAGGAGACTATGAGCAGCAAGAGAGGGCTGAAAGATAAGCTGGGAATGGCGATCTATGACAATCCCAGGCTGAATGAGAAGCTACTCATTATGAAAAAATCGTTTGATGAGGTGAACAAGGGGCTTCAGGGGGGCAGGAAGAAAGAAGATAAGAAATAAGGGACAGCTATTTGGCAGGTCTGCGCACTTGCCGCACAGACCGAAAGAAAATGATTCAAACGTTAAAAATCAGAAAAAGCCCTGCAGATCTCAGCAGTCATACAGCTGAAGCCTGCAGGGCTTTTTGGTCATATATTGATGCACAGCCGCGTTTTAGGCGGCGGATTTTATATTCCGCTTGTGCAGCCTTGACAGCAGCAGCCTGTTCAGGAGGTAGCGCAGCACAGCTATGACAGGAACGCCCAGGAACATTCCCAGGACTCCGGCCATGCTTCCGCCTATCGTGATGGCGAAGATGATCCACAGAGGCTTCACGCCTGTTGAATCACCCAGGATCTTCGGTCCCAGGATAAGTCCGTCAAACTGCTGGAGCACCAGAATGAGAACTCCGAAGATCACAGCTTTTAACGGGCTTACGATCAGCATTATCAGGATACCGGGAACAGCTCCGATAAATGGACCGAAATAAGGAATCATGTTTGTAACCCCGACGATAACGCTGATAAGAACTGTGAACGGCAGCTGGAACAGGGTCATAAACAGAAAGCACAAAAGTCCGATTATCAGTGAGTCCACAGCCTTGCCAACGATAAAGCTGCTGAATAACCTGTTGCACTCGCTGAAGACCTCCATAGTAGTATCTATCTTTTTAACTGGTACAAATGCGTATATTATAGATCTGACGGAGTTCAGCAAAGGCTTTTTATCTGAAAGCATATAAATTGATACGATAAGTGTGATAATGACATTCAGTATCCACTGCACGATAGAAACAGATACTGAGTATACAGCGGGCACTATATTTGAAGCGAAATCCTTCAGATAAGTGATCATATTGGGCAGGGCATTATTAATAGTATCCCGGACCACATCAATGTCCAGATCAGGGAAATGCTCCTCCAGGTTATCAAAAAAGTGATAGATAGCGTCATATGTCTGGGGGATAGAATTCACCAGCTCAGTGATACTGTCAACGATCTGCGGGATAACACCGAACAGGGTGACGATAATAAGCCCTAAAAACAGCAGGTAGGTAGTGGCAATAGAGAGTATACGCTGTACCTTGACTGACTTTATCTTGCAGACATTCCTGAAAAACCTCATTAACTGGTTGACTGCCGGATTCAGTATAAAAGCCAGAAGTCCTCCGATAATGAAAGGCATCAGAATATTGAAGATGTTCTGAATAGTGACTATAGTCTCCTCCCACGACATGATACATTTAATTATAAGCGTGGATAAAAAAACGACACAGAGAGCGTAGACAGATATAGTAAAATATTTGTTGTTTGCCAGGAAACGCCTGGGAAAGCCGTCATCAGTAACTTCATGTGCATAGGAATCTGTATCCGGGGTCTCTGTGGGGGTATTATCATCTTCAGTGGAGATGCTGCTTACAGCGGTTTCTTTGGCGGCTGCAGTGGTATCACCGGCTTTCTTATGTATTTGTCCGGCCGGATTAGCCGTTCCTTTTCCGGGATTCTTTGTGTTAAAGTTTTTTTTCAACAATTTAGTCATGGTCCTGACCCTTTCAGTTACATATGAAATCTGTAACAAAATCTCTTTTATTTAAATATTAGCCTGAAATGTACGCAAAACGCACTTTTGTTCTTATCCCATTATAAAGGGTAAAGATTCAGGTTTCAAGGCGTTGTATAAAATAATTTCTTATAATTATATAAACTGGGCCAGTAAAAAAATAATAAAAAATGAAAAAAAATTTAAAATAATGCTTGCAATTTAAAAAAGAATATAATATAATAACTCTTGCGTTAAGGAAGAGCCTTAACGGAAAAGCATAAGCGCCTTTAGCTCAGTTGGTAGAGCAGTAGACTCTTAATCTATTTGTCCAGGGTTCGAGTCCCTGAAGGCGCATTTGAAGCACTGTTTTTGCGGTTTAAGCCGTGGGGACGGTGTTTTTTTGCGCGTATTCAGGTTTTTAGGGATTTTGGGAGCACGAAGTGCGGAGAAATCCGCAAAAATCAGGGGGCAAAAGGCTTTAGGATTTACTAACAAAAAGGAAATAAATAAGTAGTAGACACGCCATCCTGGGCGGCCTAACCGGATGGCGGATTGGGATGTAAGCTGTAGAGGATCATACCGCCCTTTTTATCATATTCTGTATCCCAAAGTTCGGAGAGGGACAGATATAGTTCTTTGCCATAGGTTATGGTCCTGACATAGAATCCGCTGCCGGAATCCTCGTAGCCGGCGACCATGAACCAGTGCCAGACAAAATCCCTGAAAGCGCGGTTTTTATGGTTCAGGAGCAGGAAGGGGATGGGAAGGCCTGCATCTAACTGGCGGCGGACAGCTGTCTCGGCGTGCTTTACAGGAAGTTTTCCTGAAAATCCTTCCATTGATATGCAGGAAATTTCTGAATTATCCAGATAACCTCTGAATCCGCCCATGAACAGTTCCAGTGTATCGATTCCCTGGATACGGGGACGCAGATATGGTTTCATCTCCTTGCAAAAACGCAGATAATCCTTTTTATTCAGCTTTTGTACATCAAAAGGATATAAGCCTTTTATGCCTTTGTAGAGGGACAGGTAAATGCAGGTCTCACAGGCTGCGATCGCAGCACATCCGCCTAATTTCATCATGGGGTCAAAAAACCAGTTCTGGCATCCGCCCCGGCACTCTTCGATATTAAAGTAAGGCAGTTCTTTTTTCATTGTAATCCCCCCTTAGATGTGATTATCAAGTTAGTCTGCTTTCTGTGACAGATTATAACATACCTTATTATAATTAACAGCTTTATCTGTTTCATTCATAGTAAATGTGAAACACCGGTTGAAATCTCTTGTGCAGTTGGATAGAATGAGGGGAATGAAGACAATATAAATGCAGGTGAGGTAAAAAATGAAGGAAATTGCGATCATTGATGATGATGTCTATATAGGAAATATGTTAGAGGAACTTCTTCTGCGGGAGGGCTACCGTGTAACACGCGCGTACTCAGGGACAGAGGCGCTTATGCTGCTAAAGAGCAGGAGGCCGGATCTTGTGCTTCTGGATCTGATGCTTCCGGGCCTTGGCGGGGAGGAAGTGCTTCCAAAGATACAGAATATCCCTGTCATTATCCTCAGCGCAAAAACGGATGTCCAGGACAAGGTCAGTATGCTGCTGGGAGGTGCAGCGGACTATATAACTAAGCCGTTTGAAGCAAGGGAGCTGCTGGCCCGCATCACTGTTCAGCTGAGGGGAAGGATTCAGGAAGAAGGACATCAGATCCTGTCATTTGGGGGACTGGACCTGGACACGCAGACCCATGAAGCCGGAAACGGCGAAAAGAAGGTGCGGCTGACTAAGACAGAATATGCTATCTTAAAACTGCTTATGCAGAATCCATCTCAGGTAATCACAAAATCTCAGATATTGGACAGAATAAGTGAAGATACGCCTGACTGTATGGAAAGCTCCCTGAAAGTCCACATCAGTAATCTGAGAAAAAAGCTGCGCCGGCTCGATGAAAAAGAATATATAGAATCAGTCTGGGGAATTGGTTTTAAGATGCTTTAACTATTTCTGTAACTGTTCAGTACCTTCACAGTTACATGCAGAAATCCATTTAAAATCGTTGGAAACGATGGGATTTCTGCACTCTTGAATCATGTTCTCACGTTCTGTGCAGTAAATGCACAGACCTGCTGAATAGTTAACTATTTCTTTACCTTTTCCTTTACCGCTTTCTTGACCTTATAGGGCTATTATTATAAATGTTATAGTTACGCCATATACAAAATAAGGAGGAAATGATATGGAATATGTTCTAAAGGCCAGCCGATTGACAAAAAAATATAAGAATTCAAAAGCTCTGGACGGTCTTACTATGCACGTTGAAAAAGGAGCCATATACGGATTCGTGGGAAAGAACGGAGCGGGAAAAACGACGCTTATCAGGATAATATGCGGGCTGCAGAGGCCTGAGGGCGGAGAATATGAGGTTTATGGGGTTAAAAATTCTGATAAAGAAATTATACAGGCACGGAGAAGGATGGGAGCAGTCATTGAGACGCCTTCTATTTATCTGGAAATGTCAGCAGAAGAAAATATCAGAGAACAATACAGAATACTGGGGCTTCCGTCCTTTGATGGGATAAGTGAACTGCTGGAGCTTGTGGGGCTTGCGGGAACAGGGAATAAAAAGGCAAAAAATTTTTCCCTTGGTATGCGCCAGCGCCTTGGCATTGCTGTAGCCCTGGCAGGCTCACCTGACTTTCTGGTGCTGGATGAGCCGGCGAACGGTCTGGACCCTCAGGGGATTATAGAGATACGGGAGCTGATACTGAGGCTGAACAGGGAGTATCAGATAACTGTGCTTATCTCCAGCCATATTCTGGATGAGCTTTCACGTCTGGCTACCCACTACGGCTTTATAGAAAATGGACGCATCATAAAGGAAATCAGTGCAAAAGAGCTGGAGGCGGTCTGCAGGAAATGCATGCGTGCAGAGGTGACGAGCACTGTTGTGCTGTCCCGCGTCCTGGAACGTCTTGGAATGGAGTATACAGTTGTCTCTGACACTCAGGCGGATATATATGGAAAGGTCAGCATCACAGACCTGGCGCTGGAGCTGTCCAAAGAAGGATGTGAGGTCAGGTCGGTCCATGAGCGAGATGAAAGCCTGGAGAGCTACTATGTAAGTCTGATGGGAGGTGGCAGAGATGAGTAAACTTCTGAATGCCAACTTTGCAAGGCTCAAAAAGGAGAAAGTATTCTGGATAACAGTTGTGTTTATGGTAATATATGCAGCAGGAGTGTGTATTTGGGCTTACTCAAGAGGCAGCGGCATCAAGTTTGACGGACTTTTCCTGTACGTATACGGGCTCGGCGGGCAGGCAGCTGTGCCGGGTATCGTCATGGCGGTCTTATGCAGCATGTTTATCGGCACAGAATACAGTGACGGGACAGTCAGAAATAAACTCGTAGTAGGGAGGACGCGTTTCGAGATATACGCTTCCAATTTTATTACATGCGCAGCAGCGGGTATTTTTCTGAATGTAGTCTGTACAGCAAGCATATGCGCAGTTGGGATCCCCTTATTCGGAGGATTTGCAATGCCTGCAGGAATGCTCATCCAGATCATCATCACGGGAGTGCTTATAATGGTATCGTATGCAGCGCTGTTTAATATGCTCGCCATGCTTCTGACTAACAAGACGTCATCCTCTGTGCTCAGCCTTATCCTGGCAATTGCGGTAATGTTTGCTGCCGCCTACATGATAGCAAGGCTGGCGGAGCCTGAGATCACGGATTTATACAGTCTGGTGGACGGACAGTTTACAGTGGAGACAGGGCCAAATCCATTCTATATCGGTGGAATGGCCAGGGTTATCTGCCAGGTTTTTGTAAATCTTTTCCCGTCCGGACAGAGCCTTCAGCTTTCAAGCGAATATGCAGAGCTGAACTGGACACTTCCTCTATACTCTGCCGGAGTGATCATTGCTGCCAATGCAGCGGGGCTGTCTGGATTTATCAGGAAAGACCTTAAGTAATACTGTAAGTTAAAAAGCAGTGCGGCATATGTCTGGCCGCGCACTGCGGCTTGTAAGGGAGGATTTTATGGAGATTTACCTGGGTATACTGTGTACCGTCCTGCTGGCAGCTGTTTTTGGCCTTTTGGTCCGGCTGTATCTGATACGCAGGTCAGTGCGGGAGATAGGCGATAGTTTTGCCGACAGGCTGAAGACAGATACAAATACGCTTATCGATGTATCATGTAATGATAAGACTATAAAATACCTGGCTTCCTTAATCAATGAGCAGCTGAAAACTCTGCGCAGACAGAGCCACAGGTATATCCAGGGGGATAATGAATTGAAGGAAGCAGTTACAAATATTTCACATGATCTGAGGACTCCGCTGACGGCTATCTGCGGTTATCTGGATATGCTTGAGGGAGAGGAAATGACTGAGAATGCCCGGAGATATCTTCTGATCATCAGAAACAGAGCTTCTGCATTAAAACAGCTGACAGAGGAATTGTTTCAGTACTCCATTATAATTTCATCAGGAGAGGAACAGGAGAAGGAGGATATCGTAGTAAATTCTCTGCTGGAGGAAAGTGTCGCAGCCTGTTATGCAGTTTTGAAGGAAAAAGGGATCATCCCCCTGATTACCATGACTGAGGAAAAGGTCAGGCGCTGCCTTAATAAAAATACAGTATCCCGGATATTTGGAAATATCATCAGCAATGCGGTAAAGTACAGCGACGGTGACCTGAGTATTGTCCTGGATAAGGATGGGACAGTGGTATTTTCCAACAGGGCCAAAGGGCTTGACCAGATTGCAGTAGGCAGGCTGTTTGACCGTTTCTTTACAGTAGAGACGGGGCGCGGATCCACAGGACTTGGCCTGTCTATCGCCAGGTCACTGACAGAACAGGCCGGGGGAAGCATACATGCCGACTATAAGAAGGAGACGCTGTATATTACAGTTCAGCTGTAAAAGGAATATAATGTAAATAGACTGTAGAAAGGAAAAGGGGCTAAGATGACAGCAGCGAATGATATAAATCTAAGAGAAGAGAAAGCTGAAGATTACAGGAAGGTTGAGGAAGTGACAAGAGAGGCCTTCTGGAATCATTATTCTGAAGGATGTGATGAGCATTATCTTGTGCATGTCATGAGAGGATCTGCCAGTTTTGTTAAGGAATTGGCAATTGTGGCAGAGGCAGAGGGTAAGATAGTGGGGAATATCATGTATACAAGGGCAAAGATACTGGGAAATGACGGAAATGTGTATCCGGTTCTCTGTTTTGGGCCGGTTTCCGTCCTCCCGTCCTGTCAGGGGAAGGGTATCGGTACTATGTTGATTGAACACTCCTGCAGCAAAGCGCGCAAATTAGGCTACAAGGCTGTGCTGATTTACGGGGATCCGGAATTTTACAAAAGGGCGGGTTTTGTTCCGGCCGAGAGGTTTGGAATCTGTACTCCGGATGGCATGTATGCGGCAGCTCTCCAGGCAAGAGAGCTGGTGAAAGGAGCGCTTGAAGGATGTGCGGGCAGCTTTGCCGAAGATTCTGTCTTTGAAATAGATGAAAAAGATTCCGCAGAATTTGATAAAAGCTTTCCTCACAGGGAAAAAATGTCAGGCTTGCCTTCTCAGAAGCGCTTCCGGGAGGTGGCGGCAATGAGACGTCCAAGGGAGGCATAGCAGTCAGCAGTCTACGCGGTCCCGCGTTTGATAAGGCTGACCGGGAACATGACAGACTGCGGCAGCATGGTTCTCCCGCCAGAGGCAGGTCCATGAGCGCTCCTTGAAGCTTTGGCGGTGTCTGCAGCATTTAAAGCGTCTGTGATATAATCTACTGCCGCACTGCAGATTTCCTTAACAGGCTGATGGATGGTGGTGAGGGGAGGCGTGCATAGAGCCGCAAGGTCTGTGTCATCGTATCCAATTACTTTTACATCCTCCGGCACGCGTTTTCCCTGTGCGGACAGATACTGGACAAGCTGTGCAGCCATGATATCATTGGAAGTGAATACGCCGTCAATGCCGGGATGATCATAAAAAAGCTCTTCAATCATTGCTTCATAGTGCATGGAGATAAAAGACTCTTCAGAAGCATCTATAAAAAGCGGGGATTCCATCCCTGCTTTTTCGCATGTATCCCTGAATCCCAGGAAACGCTTGTTGGCATCCATATCCAGTCCGGCGCTTCCGCTAAGATATACTAAACTTGTGCATCCACAGCCCAGGAGATGTTCAGCTGCCAGTTCTCCCCCGTGGTAATTGTCAGAACAGATAGAGGGGATGTCAGGGGATATGATTCTGTCTATAGTAACGACCGGGGCATCAAAGCTGAGATAATCCCGGAGGTTCTGGGTATGGCTGGCGATAATGACTCCCGCTACTTTGTTCGCCTTGAGCATTCCGAAATATTCCAGTTCTTTTTCAAGCTGCAGGTTGGATACACAGAGCAGCAGCTTGTAGCCGTTTGCCACCACAGCCTGTTCCGTGTACTCTATCACCTGGGAAAAAAAGAAATTTTTAGCAGAGGGAACGATCAGGCCTATAAAATTGCTTCTTTTTTTAGTCAGGGACTGCGCAAGTTCATTTGGCTGGTAATCCAGTTCCTTCATGGCATCCATGATCTTTTTTCGTGTCTTTTCGCTTATGTTCACGCGGTTATTCAGCATTCTGGAGACCGTTGTCACAGTCACGCCTGCTTTCTGCGCCACATCTTTTAAAGTTGCCATTAATATTTAAATCCCCCTTGCCATGTGCATAGTAATAGTAAAGTTACTGTTCACTCCGGCCAGTAACATATTAAATTCTATTGTATGCGAAATGCTGGAAATGTCAATGATTCTTGGAAAAGAGTGCTTTGTGTGGTAACAGTTCAGCCTTCCACTGTTCCGCGAGGTGTTTTCGTGCGTATTTGCACGAAAATCCCGAGAGCTGCAGCGCGAAACGGCGGTTTTTGCCGTTTCTGTGCAACGCGGAGCGTGTTACTGTTCACGGAGTGAACAGTAACCTTTGTGCATAATGCATAAGAAAACAGTTAAAAGTTTGGAAGCAAAACAGGTAAAAACAAAATGTCAACCGATTGACATTTTGCAAAAACCTATTATAATAAAGCTATACAGTAGCAGCGGCAGGAAGCCAAAATGATAAAGGAGAATCCAAAATGAAAAAACCAGAAAATAAGATCATGTTAATTACTTACCCGGACAGCATGGGTAATAATCTGAAAGATTTGGACAGGATACTGGATAAATATTTTGAAGGTGCAGTTGACGGTGTACACATCCTCCCCTTCTTTCCATCCTCAGGGGACAGAGGCTTTGCTCCGAAAAATTACTACGAAGTAGATAAGGCTTTCGGGGACTGGAATGATATAGAGGGGTTGGGAGAAAAATATTATCTCATGTGCGACTACATGATTAACCACATTTCAGCCCAGAGTGAGTATTATAAGGATTTTCTGGAAAAGAAGGATGCTTCCGAGTATAAGGATCTCTTTATAAGATATAAAGATTTCTGGCCGGGCGGAGAACCCACACAGGGGCAGGTGGATATTATCTATAAAAGGAAGCCGAGAGCCCCATATGTGGATGCTGAATTTGCGGACGGCACAACGGAAAAGATATGGTGTACTTTTGACAAAGAGCAGATAGATATCAACTGCAAGTCGGCGGCAGGACAGGAATTTATCAGAAAGAATCTGGAAGGACTCTGCAGGCATGGGATCTCAGTGGTACGGCTGGATGCATTTGCCTATGCCACAAAAAAAGCCGGCACTACCTGTTTTTTTGTGGAGCCTGACGTGTGGGAGTTCCTGGGAGACTGCCGCAGGATCGCGGATGAATATGGGGTGACTATCCTGCCTGAGATCCATGAGCATTATACCATGCATAAGAAGATCGAAAATGGAGGGTACTGCACATACGACTTTGCTCTGCCTATGCTTCTCATTAATGCACTTTACTATGGCCAGGCAAAATACCTGAAGCACTGGCTGGAGATCTGCCCCCGAAACCAGTATACTACCCTTGATACCCACGACGGGATAGGAGTGGTAGATGTGAAGGATCTGCTCCCCGATGAAGAGATTGACAGGACTAAAGAGGACATTTTTAAATACGGGGCTAATGTTAAGAAGATCTATAACACAGCCGCTTATAATAATCTGGACATCTATCAGGTAAACTGTACTTACTATTCAGCTCTGGGAGAAAATGATACGGATTATCTGATTGCCCGTGCAGTACAGTTTTTTGCTCCCGGTACGCCTCAGGTGTATTATGTGGGAATGCTGGCAGGAAAAAATGACATCAAGCTGCTGGAAGAAACGAAGGAAGGACGCAATATTAACCGTCACTACTATTCGGAAGAAGAGATCGCACAGGAGGTCAGGCGGCCTGTAGTTGAAAAACTTTTAGAACTTATGAGGTTCAGGAATACACATCCGGCATTTAACGGAGATTTTTCTGTATCAGGTGATGACACAGGGCTGGAGATACTCAGAAGCAACGAAGGCCAGTGGGCGAAGCTGAATGTGGACTTCGAAAAGAAAGAATATACTATCACATACACGGATGAGGGCGGGAAGGTCTGCAGATTATAACAGAGAGCCATGAGTAAAATAAAAGCCAGAAGCTTTGCCCTGTAAAGAGGGCGGCTTCTGGCTTTTTGGGTTAAGATATAAACTGGTAAACACCAATATGTAAGGGAACGAGTCCTTTCTAAACATAATATGGGTTGGGTTTAAGCAGAAGAACTACAAGATCTACCATCCAGCCTATTCCAAACAGACCAATGGTGAAGAAGTAAATAAATCCCATACCTATTTTTCCTTCATAAAATTTGTGCCCGCAGATTGTAAAGAAACAGAGAAGAAGAGAAACCCACTTGTTTTTTGGTCTTCCATATACACGGTCAGAATCGACGGAAGCATAAGCGGCAGCTGAAGAAGAAGCCACATTATTATTATTGTTGTTGATAACAATATTTCTGTCATTATTATTTAGTTCTTCAACCTGTTTTCCGCATTTTGGACATATTATGCAGTCCATATCAATTAATCCACCGCAGAATTTACAATATTTTTTTTGGTTGAATGGGGTTCCGCAGTTGGGACAGCTTGGTGCTTTGTCCGATATTTCTTTTCCACACTCGGGACATTGGATTAACGCCATAACTCTTTCCTTCCTTCTTATGTTTTTAACAAAGGTCTCTTGCCTGTTGTTTTAAATTCTCTTTCCGGTATAAAACAGTTTGATTTACAGAAAAATTTAGCATCCGGAAACAATCCCGAATGCCTGATATTCAATTCCCTCCCAAAGATGGGAAAATTATGGAGTGGAGACAAGGGGGCTCGAACCCCTGACCTCTCGCGTGTGAGGCGAACGCTCTCCCGGCTGAGCTATACCTCCATGTGACTATTATAACACTAAATAGTAAAAATGGAAATATTTTTTTAAAATATAAAAAGGTCTTTTCTCAAATGCGAAAAAATGGTATTATATATCCATATATGGTTAGACAGAGTGGGTGCACTCAGCACCGGGAGCTTGTAAAAAGCAAGGAGAAAATCGAGGCTTAGATATTATGAAGAGAAATAAAAAAAGTAAGATCCAATATGCCGGGAAACTGAAAGCATATCTGCAGTGGCCGATCGCAATCGTGATACTTGTGCTTATCATGAATGTTTCCGTCTATTACTTTAATGTGAAAGCCGGACTGACGGTGTCAGCCTTTTGTGTGATACTGGTCATACTGTTGTTTATGATCATGTTCTATTATAAGCCCAGGCTTATGGATGAGATGATTTCTTTTGCCACACAGTACGGACAGATACAGAAGACGCTGCTCTATGAGCTGGAGATACCGTATGCCCTTCTGGACTTTGACGGACGGATTATCTGGATGAATGAGAAATTCTGTGAGATCGTGGGCAAAGACCAGAAATACAGGAAGAATATCCTGAATCTGTTTACAGAACTGAACCAGAATGTACTCCCAAAGGATAAAGAGGAGAATTCTGTGGAGGTACACGGGGGAGAGCGGTATTATACTGCGAAGATGAAGAAGGTGTCCATTGACAGCCTTGCGGAGGCAGTTACTATAATGGATGTACCCCAGGACCGTAATTATATGATAGCGCTGTATCTGTTTGACAATACAGAGCTGAAGAATTACATCAAGGCGAATGAAGAGCAGAAGCTTGTAGCCGGACTAATCTATCTGGATAATTATGATGAGGCGCTGGAGAGCGTAGAGGAAGTGAGACGGTCGCTTCTAGTGGCGCTGATTGACAGAAAGATCAATAAGTATATTTCTAATATTGACGGTATTGTCAAAAAGATTGAGAAGGACAAGTACTTTATTGTACTCAAACAGAAGTCTCTGGATATACTGACACAGAACAGGTTCTCCCTTCTGGAGGAAGTCAAGACAGTAAATATCGGCAATGAGATGAGTGTGACGCTGAGTATCGGGATCGGCATGAACGGTTGCGGCTATGTCCAGAATTATGATTTTTCCAGGATAGCCATAGAGCTGGCACTGGGACGCGGCGGGGACCAGGCAGTTGTCAAGGACAATGATAAGATATCATATTACGGGGGCAAGTCCCAGCAGATGGAGAAGAGCACCCGTGTGAAAGCGCGCGTGAAGGCACATGCGCTGAGAGAGTTTATGGGGACTAAGGATGATGTGGTGGTCATGGGACATAAGATCACAGACATTGATTCATTCGGCGCTGCCATCGGGATCTACCGTGCAGCCATGATGATGAACAAGAAAGCCCACATCGTCATACAGGAGATCAATGGCTCTATCAGGCCGTGGATAAATATGTTCCTCAACAATAAGGATTATCCGGAGGATATGTTTGTAACCCATGAACAGGCAAGAGAGATCGTGGACAGCAACACTGTTGTCGTAGTGGTGGATACGAACAGGCCAAGTATGGCAGAGTGCGCTGAGATTCTGGACCAGACTAAGACGATCGTGGTCCTTGACCATCACAGGCAGAGCAGTGAAGTTATCAAAAATGCCGTACTGTCTTATATAGAGCCGTTTGCATCATCAGCCTGTGAGATGGTGGCTGAGATCCTTCAGTATTTTGCTGACGGGATAAAGCTGAAGAGCCAGGAGGCTGACTGTATCTATGCAGGTATTATTATTGATACAAATAATTTCGTGGCCAAGACAGGCGTGCGTACCTTTGAAGCGGCTGCTTTCCTTCGCAGATGCGGAGCGGACGTGACAAGAGTTCGCAAGATGTTAAGAAATGACATGCCGTCCTACAAGGCCAGGGCAGAAGCAGTGCGCCATGCCGAGGTATTCCTGGACAGCTACGCTATCAGCGCCTGCCCCAGCAAGGATCTGGAGAGCCCTACTGTAGTCGGGGCGCAGGCTGCCAACGAGCTTTTGAACATTATAGGTGTAAAAGCCTCCTTTGTGATTACAGAGTACAACAGGAGGATATATGTAAGCGCCAGGTCTATTGATGAAGTGAATGTACAGATCATCATGGAGCGCCTGGGGGGAGGCGGCCATATGAATATAGCCGGCGCCCAGATGGATGGAATATCCGTGGAAGAGGCAAAAAAGAAATTAAAAGATATAATTATTAAAATGACAGAAGAAGGAGCGATTTAACAATGAAAGTAATTTTAATAGAAGATGTAAAGAGCCTTGGCAAGAAGGGCGATACAGTCAATGTCAGCGACGGCTACGCAAGGAATATGCTTTTTCCAAAGAAGCTGGGGATAGAGGCAACGCCGAAGAATATTAATGACCTGAAGCTTCAGAAAGCACATGAAGAGAAGGTTGCCCAGGAACAGCTGGAGGAGGCCAGGGCCTTTGCAAAAGAGCTGGAGTCAAAGGAAGTGACGGTTTCTGTGAAAATGGGAGAGGGCGGAAGAGTGTTTGGCTCCGTGTCAACAAAAGAGGTGGCCGAGGCTGCAAAGTCACAGCTGGGTTATGAGATTGACAAGAAAAAGATGCAGCTGTCCAGTCCGATCAAATCTGTGGGCACTACTCTTGTGCCGGTTAAGATCCATCCAAAGGTGACGGCACAGCTGAAGGTAATTGTAAGAGAGGCATAGGAGGAGTCACAGATGGAGGAAGAACTCATAAAACGAGTATTGCCTCACAGTGTTGAAGCTGAACAGTCCGTAATCGGTTCTATGATCATGGACAGGGAAGCTATACTGACAGCTTCTGAAATTATTTCAGGGGAAGACTTCTACCAGCATCAGTACGGAATCGTCTTTCTGGCTATGAAGGAGCTCTACGATGAGGGAAAGCCGGTGGATCTGATAACACTTCAGGACCGGCTGAAGGAAAAGGATGTTCCGCCAGAGATCAGCAGCCTGGAATTTGTCAGGGATCTTCTTGCCAACGTACCCACATCAGCGAATGTGAAGTATTATGCGGAGATCGTAAAAGAAAAATCCATGTTAAGGAAGCTTATCAAGGTTAATGAAGAGATTGCCAATACATGTTATCTGGGCAAGGAACGTGTAGAGGACATCATGGAGGATACAGAAAAAAAGATATTTGACCTGGTACAGCGAAGGGGCGGCGGAGATTTCGTGCCAATCAAGCAGGTCGTGTTAAATGCCCTGGATAAGATAGAGGCCGCTTCAAAGACAAAGGGGAGCGTTACGGGCATCCCTACAGGTTTTATTGATCTGGACTACAAGACATCGGGATTCCAGCCGTCAGACCTGATCCTGATAGCTGCCCGCCCTTCCATGGGAAAGACAGCTTTTGTTCTGAATGTGGCTCAGCATATGGCCTTTAAGGTGAACAAAACAGTTGCCGTATTCAGCCTGGAAATGTCAAAGGAACAGCTTGTAAACAGGCTTCTGTCCCTGGAGTCCAGGGTGGATTCCCAGTCCATCAGGACAGGAAACCTGACAGATGATGACTGGGGAAAGCTGATAGAAGGCGCCGGGATCATCGGAAAATCAAATCTGATCATAGATGACATGCCCGGTATTTCCATAGCGGATCTGCGTTCTAAATGCAGGAAATACAAGATGGAGATGGATCTGGGGATCATTATCATTGACTACCTGCAGCTGATGACTGGAAGTAAGAAATCAGAATCCAGGCAGCAGGAGATATCAGAGATCTCCCGTTCCTTAAAAGAGATCGCCAGGGAGCTGAATGTGCCTGTGGTGGCTCTGTCCCAGTTAAGCCGTGCGGTTGAAAGCCGTCCTGACAAGCGGCCTATGCTGTCGGACCTGAGGGAATCTGGGGCTATTGAGCAGGATGCCGACGTAGTAATGTTCATATACAGGGATGACTATTATAATAAAGACACAGATAAGAAAAATATTGCTGAGATCATCATTGCAAAGCAGAGGAATGGCCCGATTGGTACGGTAGAGCTGGTATGGCTGCCAAACTATACAAAGTTTGCAAATATGCAGCGTGAATAAACAGATAACGAATTAGAGCAGATAATGTAAAAAACAGTCCTGTTTTCAGAAAAAGGGCTGTTTTTTGTTGCTATTTGCGAAATATTAGAGTAGGCATGTTTTGGCAGATGTGGTATGATATTAGGGATTAAGGAGGGGTAGAAATGGATGAAGTCCGTTATATGATTTCAGATGCCTCCAGAATCGTTCAGGTAGAAGCTCATGTGCTCAGATACTGGGAAGAAGAACTGAACCTGAACGTAGGGAGGACTGAGCTTGGCCATCGTTACTACACCGAGAAGAATATCCATGAATTCATGAATATTAAAGAACTAAAGGAAAGAGGGCTGCAGCTGAAAGCTATAAAGGTGCTGCTGCCGGAATTGGATAAGAAAGAACATAAAAGCCTGGAGGATGCCTATGAGAGCTATGCAGTCCGGGGAGCGGACGAAGACGGCGGGAGAGCTGACGAACAGTACATTAATACGGAGTGTTGCATGCCGGAAAAAGAGGATGAGACAGTTCAGGAGGCAGAGACAGATCCAGGGGAAGAATCAAACGGACAGGACCCGGAACAGGAGGCCTGGGGCAGGGAAGAACCTGAGCCGGCACTGCAGAAGAGTGATGGGACATCGCTGGCGGAGCTGGATGCCCAGACGCAAAAACTGTGGCAGTTTGAACACATAGCTGTTAATGCCTTTAAACAGGCATTAAAGGAGAATAATAAGGCTTTAGAAGCAGACATAAGTGATGCTATCGTCCGTGAAATGGACATCCTTATGAAGCTGAGAGAAGAGAGGGAAGAGGAGCGGTACAGAAGGCTGGATGAGTCTATACGCGCCCATCAGAGCTTAAGCCCCCATAAAATGACTGCCGCCGCCAAAGAAAAAAGGACAGGCGGATTTAGGTGGTTTAAAAGACATTAAAGAAAATAGCGGCAAGCAGGGTGAAAATGATCAGCCTGCTTCCGCTATTTTTGCTGTACGTTCTTTACAGCCAGGATTTCAGGTATTCTTCCACAGAGCTGCTCATTTCTCTGGAAAAATCAGAATTATATTTGCGCTGGCAGAAGGCCCGGCACCAGTCCTCGTAGCTTTTCTGACCGAAACGCCCTTTAAAAGTATTGTAAAGCTCCTCACCGTGAAGAGAATGATATGTATTTTCGTGGACGATGGAGGAGAGGGGACAGCGTTCTGGTTTGGGCCTCTCCATCTGCTGTGCAGTAGGGTAGCCAAAGACTGCCATAGCTGCGGGGAAGACATAATCAGGCAGAGCCAAAAGTTCTCTGTGGACCCGGCACTGTTCCATGATATCACCAATATAGCAGGAGCCAATGCCAAGGCTCCAGGCTGCTGTCACAGCATTTTGTGCTGCTATCAGGGCATCATCAACAGCCAGAAGCAGGTCGCCGGGGGCAGGCTTTCTGGGGGAGGCGCCAGTCTCCAGGAAAGCATCATACCATTTCTGGAAATCAGCGCAGAAGATAAGTACAAGCGGCGCCTTTGCGATAAAGGGCTGATTGTCACAGGTGACGGCCAGCCTGTCCTTAAGCTCCTGGTCTGTAATATCCAGGATAGTGTAGAGCTGCTGATTGCCTGCTGTGGGGGCCTGTGCAGCAGCGTGCAGGATGAGGAGCTTGTCCTCTGCCGGGAT
Organism: Murimonas intestini; assembly: GCA_003148945.1. GTDB lineage: Bacteria > Bacillota > Clostridia > Lachnospirales > Lachnospiraceae > Murimonas > Murimonas intestini. Next base: position 51,926 of record QGGY01000018.1, read on the forward strand.
CGGCCTGTCTTCAAATGAACGCACAGATTTGCGGCTGAAGAGGGATTGAATTACTTCATTCATGGTTTATCTCCTTTTGGATGTTAAAGAAAAAATGTGCTCTTCATGTACTATGGAACAAAAAAAGATCCTGCCTCCGGATTCCGGGGAACCCTGCGGCAAGACCTTTATCAGTCCTTATTATTCGCCTGCTACAATAGCACCGTTTGGACATTCAGCTTCGCATGATCCACAGTCAAGGCAAGCATCTGCATCGATAACATATTTGTCATCTCCTGCGCTGATTGCTTCTGCCGGACATACAGCTTCGCATGATCCACATGATACACATTCGTCTGTAATTACATATGCCATAATTCTTATCCTCCTTATAAAATACAGTTTCAGACATCTTGTCTGTCTTCAATTCATTTTAATACATCTATATCAATTATACAAGTGAAATATTTGTTAAAAAGCTGTAATATTTCGGTTGCTTTTCTAAATATTTTCATGGAAATTTATGGAGTCCCAACAGGTTTGCTGATATCTCTGCGCCGTCTGCGGATTCCCTCCATGATAAGTTTTCTCGCTTCAAGTGCGGCTTCTTTTGTACAGTCAGGAAGATCTCCCAGAGGATAATCCATGCCGAGTTTTTCATACTTGGCCTTACCCATAGTATGATATGGAAGGACATCCAGCGCCTTTACATTTTTAAGGCCGCCGATAAAGTATCCCAGTTTGTCCAGATATTTTGGATCATCTGTGATGCCGGGAACTATGACATGGCGGATCCATACGGGGATCCCCCTCTTTTCCAGATATTCTGCAAATGCCAGAATACGGCTGTTGTCCTGACTTGTCAGCTCTTTATGTTTTTCGGGATCGATGTGCTTAATATCAAGCATCACCAGATCAGTCACCTGCATCAGTTCATCCATTTTTTTCAGGCAGGCCTCACTCCCGGGAATGAAGGTAATGCCTGAAGTGTCGATGCACGTGTGGATATCCAGTTTCTTTGCCTTTTTGAACAGATCCAGCACAAAATCTATCTGGAGAAGAGGTTCACCGCCTGTAACGGTAAGACCGCCTTTCTGATAAAAGGCCTTATTTTTCATATAGTGCCCAAGGATCTCTTCCGAATCCGTTAAGGTTCCGGTACGAGGCTCCCAGGTGTCAGGATTGTGGCAGTAGAGACACCGCATTGGGCATCCCTGCATAAACACCACATACCTGACGCCAGGTCCGTCTACGGTTCCGAAGCTTTCCTGGGAGTGTACATAGCCTTCCATATTACATTGCGCCGTGGAAAGTCCTTGAAATAACCTCGTCCTGCTGCTCTTTTGTTAATTTATTAAAGTTTACCGCGTATCCGGAAACACGGATTGTCAGCTGAGGATATTTCTCAGGATGTGCCTGAGCGTCTAAAAGAGTCTCTTTTGTAAATACATTTACGTTTAAGTGGTGACCGCCTTTTTCTACATAGCCGTCTAATAATGACACCAGGTTATCGATCTGTGCGTTGTTTGCTTCCATGTTCAAATCCTCCTTATTATACTTTACAGTTTTATCTTATCAATTTACGGGCCGGCTGTCTATAGCAGTTTATGACAATTTCCCGGATGGAATGTCCTGCTATTCGATTGTTCCTTCACAGCATCCTAAATCAAGCTCTACTTCCAGTTCGCCTGCAAAGATCTTATCATCCTTGCCAAGTGCACCGGGAATGATGGAGAAGGTATTGGAGATACCGTCCTGTGCATCCCTGAATGGCAGCTTGGATACAGATGCCAGAGAAGCAACAGCTCCGTGGGAGTCGCGGCCGTGCATTGGGTTAGCTCCCGGTGCAAATGGTTCACCGGCTTTTCTTCCGTCAGGAGTAGCGCCTGTATTCTTTCCGTAAACCACATTAGATGTGATGGTAAGGATTGAAGTTGTAGGTCTTCCGCCGCGGTAAGTGTGATTGCCCTTGATATATCCCATAAAGGTGTGTACGATCTCAGCAGCAATCTCATCAACACGGTCATCATCGTTTCCGTATTTCGGGAAATCACCTTCCACTTCGTAATCTACAACAATACCGTTCTCGTCACGGATCGCTTTTACCTTAGCGTATTTAATGGCAGACAGTGAGTCAGCTACTACGGAAAGACCGGCGATACCTGTGGCAAACCAGCGTGTCACTTCCTTATCATGGAGAGACATCTGCAGTTTTTCATAGCAGTATTTGTCGTGCATGTAGTGGATGATGTTCAGTGTGTTGACATACACTCTTGCAAGCCATTTCATCATATCCTTATAGTGATCCATCACATCATCATAATCCAGGTATTCAGAAGTGATCGGACGGAACTTAGGTCCTACCTGCTTCTTGGAGATTTCATCCACACCGCCGTTGATAGAGTACAGAAGGCATTTAGCCAGGTTTGCACGTGCCCCGAAGAACTGCATCTCTTTACCAACACGCATAGAAGATACGCAGCAGGCGATAGCATAGTCATCTCCGTGAGTTACACGCATGAGGTCATCATTCTCATACTGGATAGATGATGTTTTGATTGACATAGCTGCACAGAACCTCTTAAAGTTCTCCGGAAGCTTTGTGGACCAGAGCACTGTCAGGTTCGGTTCCGGAGCCGGTCCCAGGTTCTCAAGTGTATGCAGATAACGGAAGGACATCTTTGTGACCATTGGGCGTCCGTCGATGCCGACACCTCCGATGGACTCTGTTACCCATGTGGGGTCTCCTGAGAACAGGTCATTGTATTCAGGTGTACGTGCGAATTTAACAAGACGCAGCTTCATGATAAAGTGGTCTACGAACTCCTGAAGCTGTTCCTCTGTGAATGTTCCGTTCTCCAGGTCACGCTGTGCGTAGATATCCAGGAAGGTGGAAGTACGTCCCAGGGACATAGCAGCGCCGTTCTGTTCTTTTACAGCAGCAAGGTAACCGAAGTAGAGAGCCTGGATAGCTTCCTGTGTGTTAGAAGCCGGCTTGGAGATATCACAGCCGTAGATCTCGCCCAGTTTCTTTAATTCTTCCAGAGCACGGATCTGTTCGGACAGTTCTTCGCGGTTGCGGATTACATCAGAGTACATAATAGTACGTGTTCCGTCTTTCTGCTCCTTCTTGTCCTCGATCAGGCGGTCAACACCATAGAGGGCTACACGGCGGTAGTCGCCGATGATACGTCCCCTTCCGTAAGCGTCAGGAAGGCCTGTAATGATATGGCTGGAGCGGCAGGCACGCATTTCCGGTGTATATGCATCAAACACACCTGCATTATGTGTCTTTCTGTGTTTTTCAAAGAATTCTACGATTTCCGGATCTACTTCATATCCGTTGTCCTTGCAGGCTTTTACTGCCATACGGATACCGCCGTAAGGCTGAAGTGAACGCTTGAAAGGTTTGTCAGTCTGGAAACCGACAATTTTTTCTTTAGATTTATCAAGATATCCAGGGCCGTGTGAAGTGATGGTGGAGATGATCTTAGTATCCATATCCAGTACTCCGCCGGCTTCCTGCTCTTTACGGGTCAGGTCCATAACCTGTGCCCACAGGGCCTGAGTATCTTCTGTTGCACCAACTAAGAAGGAATCATCTCCTTCATAAACGGTGTAGTTTTTCTGAATAAAGTCGCGGACGTTAATTTCTTTTACCCATACGCCCTTGGTGAAGCCTTTCCACTCTTCTCTCATTACAATAACCTCCTAAGGAATGCTTGTGATTAGTTGTACCCATAAAAAGATAAAATATTAATTAGGTCAGCCCTGTTAAATATTTATCATATTCATATAGTACTATGTACATTGTATACAAGTCAATAGCTAAATCTGTTTTTTTTTAAGTACAGTGTCGAAAATGATAATAATAATTAATAATAAGGAAATAATGTACGATACAGGTAAAAAAAGGATGGTTTTCCAAACGCTCAAAGTATCAAATACTGGCGGAAAAGTAGGAATAATGCCTTGCATCAGGATAAGAAAAGTATTATAATAGGAACCATCTCGAAAAGAAGGAGGGATTTTAGCATGAAAGTAACAAAGGATATGTTAATTGGGGAAATTCTGAATATGGATCCAGACATGGCGGCAATTCTTGTGGCAGGCGGAATGCACTGCGTAGGATGCCCGAGCGCACAGATGGAATCTCTGGAAGAAGCTGCTATGGTTCATGGTATAGAGCCGGATGTATTGGTTGCGAGAGTGAATGCATTTCTGGAAACAAAAGAAGCTTAATAAAATTAAGTAAGTCCCGGTCTGAAGGGGCTGTGTTATATGATGCCGCCCGGGGCAAAAGAAAGCTGCCGTACAGTCCACAGACTGGAATGGCAGCTTATTTTTTAGGTAAGGGGGCAGACTGATATGGTCACCATTAAAGAACTAGCTAATATTCTGGGAATCAGCACGACAACAGTTTCTAATGTCATCCACGGCAAGACGAGCGAGGTGTCGCTTGCTACAGTGGAAAAGGTACAGAAACTTTTAGAGGAATATGATTATACCCCGAATATAAATGCCAGGAACCTGGCCCAGAACAGGTCTAAAATCATAGGTATGGCCCTGTTCAGCAATGAGGATAAATATAAGAATATAGTTGCCGACCCGTTTTTTGGCAGTCTTGTCGGGGCAATCGAAAAGGAAGTCAGAAAAAATAATTATTTCTTTATGCTGTACGTATCTGATGATATAAGCGAGATCATCAGATACGTGTCCAGCTGGAATGTGGACGGCCTGATTACTGTAGGAATGAACAGGGATGAGTACCTGAAAATAAGAGGCAGGTATAAAAAGCCCATTGTTCTGATAGACAGCTATGCCCCCAAGGATATCATGGACTATGTGAACGTGGGGCTGGACGATGAGGGCGGCGGCTATATAATGACAAAATACCTGATAGAAAACGGTCACAGGGAGATTGCCTTTATATGTGATAACCTGGAGGGCGTGGACTATATGCGCTACAGGGGATTTAAAAAGGCAGTGGGAGAAGCAGGGATCGTCTTTGATAAAAAGAACCTGATCATAATTTCACCTGTGGAAGGGGAAACTGCTGTCAGCATGAGCGAAGTATATGAAGCTGCCCAGAGGGTGACGGCAATGTTCTGCTGTTCAGATAATTACGCACTGCAGGTCACCAATGAACTTTTTGCCCGGGGGATGGATGTCCCCGGCGATGTGTCAATAGCAGGATTTGATGACAATATATTTGCAAAGGTATGCCGGCCGGCACTTACCACTGTGTATCAGGATGTTGACAGAAAGGGCACAGTGGCTGTAGAAAAGCTCATGGCGATGCTGCGTGGCGAGGAAAATCCGAAGGACGAGATACTGCCTGTAAAGATCGTGGTAAGAGACAGTGTCCGAAAGCTGTAAAAGTACAGGAAAAGGAAGAAAAAGCTTCTAAAAAGCAGATAAATCGATGTTGGTTTATCTGCTTTTTTATATTTTGCACAAAAATGACAGTGCTGGATTGTGAAAATATGTCAAAGGTCTATTGTACAAAAGTTATAAAAATGTAGCTTATGCGCATAAGTTATTGACTTATGCGCATAAGGTGATTAAAATCAAAGATGTAAATAAAACTTATGCGCAAAAGCAAACAGGGCAGCGCAGAATATAGTAAGAATAAAAATATGAGGTGAACAGCATGAAAAAGAAATTATTATCAGCGGTGTTGGCAGGAGTTATGGTAATGGGGACTTTGGCAGGATGTGGAAGCAGCTCTGCAACTGAAACAGAAAAGGAGACCAAAGCGGACACAACTGAGGCAGCAGCACAAGATGATACGGCAGCAGCGGAGGATACAGCAGCAGGAGATACGGCAGCAGCAGAGGATGCGGCAGAAAGTACGGAAGCGGCAGGCGAAGAGGCAGCGCCCACCAGTGAGCCTATCAGATTTATGAACACGAAGATTGAGATTGATGAGCCTCTTAAGGCTTTTGCAAAAAAATATCAGGAACAGACAGGGCAGGAGGTTGTCATTGAATCCCTGGGAGGCGGAGTGGATGTTAACGGACAGCTGAAGAATTATTATGCAGCAGGAAATATGCCGGATATCTTCGCATATGCAGCTGACTCCTATCAGTCTTTTAAAGACTGGCTGGCGCCACTTGACGGTGAATCATGGATCGCTGATACAGACTATGCTTTTACAGCAGATGATGGTACTGTCGTAGGTATGCCGTTTGCAGTGGAAGGAATTGGAGTTACATATAATAAGGACATCCTTGATAAAGCCGGGATTGACCCCGCCACACTTACGACAATTGACGCTTACAGGGCAGCATTTGAGAAGCTGGATGGTATGAAGGATGAGCTGGGGCTTCAGGCAGTATGCTCCGTGGCGGCTGAATCAGGACAAATGAACTGGTCTACAGGAAACCATATGATGGCTGTCTATATCGCACAGGGACAAGACAGAAGCGATAAGTCTCTGATAGAGATGGAACAAAAAGGTGAAATTGACAAAGAGCGTATGTCACAGTTCGCTGACTGGGTAAAATTACTCTTTGACTATGCAGACCAGAACGTGCTGATATCAGGAACATATGATGACCAGCTGGCACTGTGGGCACAGGGCAAAACAGCTTTCATCACACAGGGAAACTGGATTGACCCTTCCCTCGACACATATAATGCAACATTTGCCTGCGGGATCGCCCCGGCAGCATTCTCTGCAGAAGAGACAACAGGTATCCTTGCAGATGCTCCTGCAGTGTGGGGAATCTATAAAGACAGTGACAAGATTGACGCATGTAAGAAGTTTTTAGAGGCACTGGCAACAACTGAAGAAGGGCAGCAGGCGCTTGTAATTGACTGTGGTATGGTATCACCGTTTAAATCCTGCAAACTGGAGCCGACTACTCCTCTGGCAGCCAGCATGATCCCTTATATTAAAGATGGCAATACTTATGCATGGGATTGGCTGATGCAGCCGGAAGGTATTGCACAGAACGCTACAGGTGCGGTATTCGAGCTTTATGCGAAGGACCAGCTCGACAAAGAAGGGTTTGTAGATATGATGGAGTCCACTATAGCAGACTATGCGGCACAGCAATAAGCTGTGCTGCAATCCCGGGCAGTTACAATAAGCCAGTTACAATAAGCGTCAGAGAGAGGAGATAGCAGCGTGAACAGCAGTGCGAAAAAGACCATTTCATTGATTGCCCTGATTGTCGGAATAGCGGCCATGGCAGTTGCCCTGTATCTGGACTTCACAGGAAGCCAGAATGCATACAGGGGAGGTATTCTGATCGTTGGAGCAGTCCTGGTGCTCTTTGGAATCTATTATTATCCGACAAAGAAGCACCGCAAAATTATTAATTTTATCTTTTTATTCCCGTTAGTCTTCGCATTTGGGGTTACAGTCCTTGTCCCTTTCATCTGTGGTATCTTCTACTCACTCACAGACTGGGACGGAGTCAAGATGACACAGTTTGTGGGGCTTGGAAATTACATAAAGATGTTTCAGTCAAAAGACTATTTATATTCCTTTGTGATAACCTTTATTTTTACAGTTATTAACATGATATCAGTAAATATAGTGGCGTTTGCTCTGGCGCTGCTGTGTACATCAAGGGTAAAGGGCAGAAACTTTTACCGTGCTGCGTTTTTCGTGCCGAACCTGATCGGCGGCATTGTACTGGGCTATGTATGGCAGTTTATCTTTAATAAGGTATTTACTTCCGTTATCGCAGGAAGTGTATCCATGCTGACAGATCCGAACCAGGCTCTTGCAGCCATCCTTATCGTGAGCACATGGCAGTATGCTGGCTATATTATGATGATCTATGTGACAGGGCTTCAGGGTGTGCCCAAGGATGTACTGGAAGCTTCCTCAGTGGATGGGGCAAATGCCTGGACGACACTTAGAAGGATAAAAATGCCTATGATCGCAAATACTTTTACGGTATGTATCTTTTTGACACTGGTCAATTCTTTTAAACAGTATGACTTAAACCTTGCACTTACCAATGGCGCTCCAAGCCGGATATTAGCCGGAAAGGCCGTACAGTCAACGGAACTGCTGGCCCTGAATATAGTTAACACAGCAATCAGCAAGAACCAGTATGCGCTGGGCCAGACAAAGGCGGTAGTATTCTTTATCATACTGGCTATCGTTTCACTGACACAGGTATCGATCAGTAAGAAAAAGGAGGTTGAGATGTAATGAAAGCACAAAAAATGAGAACAAGGGCTGCAGAAGTTGTGGCTATTCTCCTGACACTTGTCATGCTCTCTCCGTTCTTTTTGGTAATAATAAATGCGGCCAAAAAGAGCGCAGACATTGTTATCAGCCCGGTATCGCTGCCGTCAGAGTGGTCACAGCTGTTTACTAATTTTAGTAATGTCATTAACAACCAGAGTTTTAATTACTGGAATTCCTTTTTCAGTTCGCTATTGATTACGGTAGTATCCCTGGCGCTGCTCACTGTATTTTCCAGTATGGCAGCCTGGGTGCTGGTCAGAAATAAGACAAAATGGTCATCTTTTATTTTCATGATATTTGTATCGGCCATGGTTATCCCATTCCAGGTAGTCATGCTGCCTCTCCTCTCCACATTTAAGAACTTGTCCAGTTTTCTGGGAATCAGTATGCTGCAGAGCTATAAGGGTGTCATCTTCGCCTATCTGGGATTCGGGGGGTCTATGTCAGTATTTATCCTTCATGGGTTCATAAAGGGGATCCCGTATGAACTGGAGGAAGCGGCATGGATTGACGGGTGTAGCCCGGAAAAGACATTTTTTAAAGTAGTATTTCCGCTTCTGAAGCCAATACAGGTAACAGTGCTGATACTGAACGGTATCTGGATCTGGAACGACTATCTGCTCCCATCCCTGATGCTGGGGCTGAATGGTAAGATTAAGACACTTCCTGTAGCGGTGAGCAGCTTTGTAGGTTCCTATGTAAAGCAATGGGATCTGATACTTTCAGCAGCATTTCTGGCTATGGTGCCAGTCATTATCCTGTTTATCTTTGCCCAGAAGCAGATCATGCAGGGAATGGTAGAAGGAGCTATTAAGTAAAGGAGAAAAATATGCAGGAGAATTGGTGGAAGAACGCGGTCGTATACCAGATATATCCCCGCAGCTTCATGGACAGCAACAATGACGGCATTGGTGATCTTAAAGGAATCACACAAAAGCTGGATTATTTAAAGGAACTTGGCGTTGATATCATCTGGCTCTCACCAGTCTATAAATCGCCTAATTGTGACAATGGGTATGATATCAGCGATTACCAGGATATCATGGACGACTTTGGGACTATGGCTGACTTTGATGAAATGCTGGATGAAGCACATAAACGGGGCCTGAAAATCATGATGGACCTGGTAGTCAACCACACCTCTGATGAACATCCGTGGTTCATCGAGAGTGCAAGATCAAAAGACAATCCCTACAGTGATTATTATATCTGGAGGGATGGAAAAGAAGGAAAGGAGCCGACAAACTGGGAAGCCAGCTTCGGAGGTTCCGCATGGGAGTACTGCGCAGCGAGAGACCAATATTATTTACACGCATTTGCGGTAAAACAGCCGGATCTGAACTGGGATAATCCAAAGGTCCGCCAGGAAGTATTTCAGATGATGGACTGGTGGTGCCAAAAGGGGATTGACGGTTTCAGGATGGATGTGATCAGCATGATATCAAAGCCTGAAGTTTTTGAGGACGGTCATGTGAGAGAGGGGCACCAGTATGCGGAGATCGGACCTATCATTACACATGGGCCTCACGAGCATGAATATCTGAAAGAGATGAACAGAGAGGTATTATCCAGATACCCTCTTGCCACTGTAGGTGAAACAGCATGCGTGACTGTTGAGGAGGCTAAGAAGTATGCGGGTTTTGATGAGCATGAGCTGAATATGGTTTTCCAGTTTGAGCATATGGATCTGGATTTTGGAAGCTACGGGAAATGGAATAACAGACCGCCCAGACTGACACAGCTTAAAGAAGTACTCAGCAAGTGGCAGACGCAGCTTCACGGAAAAGCGTGGAACAGTTTATACTGGGACAATCATGACCAGCCCAGGGTAGTGTCACGGTTTGGAAATGATAAGGAATTCAGGGCTGAGTCAGCCAAGATGCTGGCAATCTGCCTGCATATGATGCAGGGTACGCCCTATATCTACCAGGGTGAGGAGCTTGGCATGACAAATGCAGGATTCACCTCAATTGACCAGTACAGGGATATAGAGAGCATCAATGCGTACCACGAGATAGTGGAGGGAGGGATTGCAGGAGAAGATTATATGATGGAATGCCTGCGCTTTAAAAGCAGGGATAATGCAAGAACGCCGATGCAGTGGGACAGCAGCGTAAATGCAGGCTTTACAGAGGGCACGCCCTGGATAGAGGTAAATCCCAATTATACCGGCATTAACGCCCGGGCGGCGCTGGCAGATAAGGATTCCATCTTTTATTATTATAAGAAGCTCATCGGGCTGCGCAAGGAGTACCAGATCATCACAGAAGGCAGCTATGAACTGCTTCTTCCGGACAGTGAGGAGCTTTATGTGTATACTCGCACATACGGAGATGAGAAGCTGCTGACAGTCTGCAACTTTACCGGGGATATTCAGAAATTTGAAGTGCCTGGAGGATTTGAGAAGAGCAGATGCCTGATCGGAAATTATTCAAGAGATGTTTATAAGGGTCAGATCGAACTGAAACCCTATGAGGCTTTTGTACTGTATAAGTGTAGATAGTAACAAAAAAAGCGCTTCACGGTTCCTGCCGCATTGATGGCAGGAGCTGGAAGCGCTTTGCTGTTTTTTTCTAACAATATATCTAAGTCTCAGACATCTGACAATTTCTGAAGTGCGGCGTATTCCACCAGGCATTCCATATGCTCTCTGTAAAAGGCCTGGGTAGCAGGTGTATATTTGATGCTGCTGCCGTATTCAGATAAAATATTGCAGACCTTGTTAAATTCCTCTGGTGTATGGTCTGATTTGCTTATGATCAGATGGTATTCCCTTGTCGCAGGATTCTTATAAAGAGAATTCATGCCGTGATAGACAGGCCCCAGTACATGAGATGCACGGATCACACAGTCCAGATCCGGGAAAGCATACAGCTTTGTGAGGTTAAAAGAAGCCTCATCAGCGCTTATATCTGCTTCCTCCTCTTCTTCGGGCTGGCTCTCTGTCTTTGTAGACTTGGCCAGGGCTGCACTCTTCTTAGCTTCACGGATTTTATTAAAAAGCCCTAAAATATCATCCGCTCCTTCTGGTTTAGGGGGAGCGGCAGAACTGCCGGGCAGCTCTTCGCCAGACTGACTGGGTGCAAATTTAGCAAATCTTGTATCCAGTTCTTCAGGGTCTTCTACTTTAGTTATGATCAGGATGATAGAATCTGCAGAAATAGGAATTGCCTCAATCATAAGCGGGATATCATTTGCCTCAAAGCCGCATTCATAAGCAGCCTGCTGCATCATGTCGCGAAACAGAGATTTTGCCTTATCAGTTCCATAGGCCAATTCACTCAACTTGAGATCGCGGCTTGACAGATCTTCTCTTGTTAGCGTACAGCGTATCTGATTATCGTTGATTTTCTCTATTTTCATAATATCACTTCCTATCTATATTTATATTATATACTGCTTTGAATAAATATGTAAAGTAATTAACTGGTTTCTTTAGATTTCTTTAATAGAAAATTTCTGGAATCGGCCAAACAGCCGTATTTATATAGTTGATGCATAGTATATACATAGAAAAGCCTGTTGTCAAGAGGACATATCAAGAAATCCCACGCCTGTGAGCATGATCTGCTCTGCCATACGAGCGATCTCCAGAGGAGCTCCATCCATGCCGTCTTCCATCCACCTTCTGAGCAGGCCGATACATCCTGCACTGACAAAAGAATAAAAGTATTCGATACTGCGCGGTGAAGCTTCTTTAAAATACGAGGAATATGACTTCAGGCAGGCCTGTTTCCCCAATGCCAGAAGGCGGGCCACAAACTGTTTGTCACAGTAATTTCCCAGCATGATAGTGCACATATCTGAATTGTCTTTAAGACACTGGAAGACTTCGGTGCAGATTGCCACAAGAGTGGTTGGTGATCCGGAGTTGTCAGCCAGGCTTAAGAGAGCAGCGTCAATCTCTGACACCATGGCTTCCTCTATCTCTCCCAGAAGCTCATAAATATCCTGATAGTGAGTGTAGAAAGTACCCCGGTTAATACCGGCAAGGGCACACAGTTCTTTTACGGTTATACTCTCAATAGGTTTCTCTGATAACAGTGAAGTAAAAGCTTTTCTAATAAGTAGTTTTGTGACTCTTACCCTGTGGTCATTTTCTAAATTTTTCATAAAAAGCGGCTCCTTTTGAACACATTTAAGAATTATGTTCAATAAATAACGGTTTTGAAAATTGTGCTGATTGTATTTTCCTGTTCTACTGTATATAATTATAATACATGAAGAGAAAATAATCAACATAGTGTTCAATAAAATCTTCGGGAGTGTGATATTGATATGAGAAAATTATATATTGTTACAGGCGCTAACGGGCATCTGGGAAATACAATTATAAGAATGCTGAGAAAACGGGACGAGGAGGTAAGAGGACTGCTCCTTCCGTCAGAAGAGAGGAAGAATGAGCGGGGAGTGACATACATCAAGGGGGATGTGCGGGATAAAGAAACGCTGAGACCGCTGTTTGAAGGTGTGGGGAACCGGGAGATCCAGGTGATCCACACAGCAGGGATCATAGATATTGCAGACCGTGTATCAGAGAGCATGTATCAGGTAAATGTTGGCGGCACGAAAAATATTGTGGAGCTCTGTCTTGAGTATCATGTGAAGAGACTTGTATATGTAAGCTCAGTCCATGCCATACCGGAAAAAGAGGGCAATCAGGTCATCGAGGAGGTGCGGGAGTTTTCGCCTGAGAAGGTGGTTGGAGGATATGCCAAGACTAAGGCAGAGGCCACGGAAGCCGTCCTGGATGCGGTCAGTAGGGGGCTTGATGCTGTGGTGGTACAGCCTTCCGGGATACTGGGACCATATGATGTGTCAGGCAACCATCTTGTGCAGATGGTAGGCAGTTATATACACGGGCGCCTGCCTGCGTGTGTAAAGGGCGGATATGACTTTGTGGATGTGAGAGATGTGGCCAGGGGAACTCTGGCGGCAGCACAGAAGGGGCGGAAGGGAGAGTGCTATATCCTGTCCAACAGGCATTATGAGATAAAGGATGTGCTGGGGATGATCAAGGGTATAAAGGGCGGCAAAAAGATCCCTACCCTTCCCATGTGGATGGCGAAAGCTTTTACTCCCCTGCTTGAAGGATATGCAAAGTTGAAGAAGCAGAGACCTTTGTACACCAGGTATTCTCTGTATACTCTTTCAAGCAACGGGAATTTTTCCCACGATAAAGCCACAAAGGAATTGGGGTATTATCCCAGGGATCTGTATAAGACTTTAAAGGATACCATACGCTGGCTGACCAGGAAACGATAACCCAAAATGCTTGTAAAACAAGATGCTATACGATATACTTAAGCCAGTATAAAGCAAAGGCGGATAATAGAATGAGGCTAATGAACAGCGAGAATGTGGCAAATATTATGATGCGGGCCCTGGATTATGTAGACCCCCGGCTTATTGACCACGGAGTGAGGACAGGTTATTGTGTGCTGCGCATGATGGAGGCAGACGGAGGCTATGATAAAGGCACGGTCAGGGATATGTGTATCATGTCGATCCTGCATGACATTGGCGCTTATAAGACAGAAGAGATAAGCAATATGGTGCAGTTTGAGACAGGTGATGTTTGGGAGCATTCCGTTTATGGATATCTTTTTATCAAAAATCTGTCTCCCATGCCGGAGTACGCCCCTGTTATTCTCCTGCACCATCTGGAATATCCGCGTCTTAAAGGTGTAGATTGTTCCGATGAGACTAAGAAAAAGGCTCAGATCCTCAGTCTGGCGGACAGAGCGGATGTCTACAGGCAAATGGGGCAGCAGCAGCCGGTTGAAGAGTATCTGAAGAGATATGTGGGGACAAAGTTTTCAAAAGAAGTCTATGACCTGTTCCTAAAGCAGCAGAAGCAGGAGAGAAATGAAAACGGCGGGAAGGACCGGCAGGAGCGGGAATGTTATCTGGACAGAGTGCTGGGGGCCATAAGGGAACAGCCTTTCAGCGATGAACAGATTGAGGGGTTTTTAAAAATGCTCATATTCAGTATTGACTTTAGGAGTGAGCACACAGTCATACATACGATAACCACAACTGCAATCAGTGTGGAAGCCGCCAGGCGGCTTAATGCGGGGGAAAGACTGACAGAGAAGATACGCCACGGAGCATTGCTGCACGATCTGGGAAAAATCGGAATACCCGTGGAGATCCTGGAGTTTCCCGGAAAGCTCAGCCCCCAGGCTATGAACTACATGAGGACGCATGTAGACCTGACTGAGAAGATTTTGGACGGCCAGGTAGATGATGAGGTGACACAGATAGCGCTGCGCCACCATGAAAAGCTGGATGGCTCAGGTTATCCGAAGGGCTGGAAGGAGGCAGACCTGTCATTGGCCCAGAGGATCGTAGCAGTGTCGGATATTGTGAGCGCCCTGACAGGGACAAGAAGCTATAAGGAGGCATATGATAAGGAGAGGACTCTTTCCATACTCCAACGGATGAAATGTGAAGGGCTTATCTGTCCATATACTGTGGACGTGCTGACAGAATCATTTGACGTTATCATGGAGGAGGTCAAAAGGCAGTGCCGTCCTATCCTTGATATATATACAGGCATGAAGACAGAATATAATGACATCATCGAAGTCTGCAGGAATTTGTGACGAAGGGGAAATTTAGCCAGCATGAAGATAATTATTTCACCAGCTAAAAAAATGAACATATGTGACGACATTCTGGAGATATCAGGGCTGCCGGACCTCATACAGGAGGCGGGGCAGCTCTGCAGCCGTTTAAAGGAGATGTCATATGAAGAGCTGAAGGCACTGTGGAAGTGCAATGATAAGATAGCCTCGCTGAATGAAGAGCGGGTGAGGAATATGGACCTGTACGGAAGGCTGTCGCCGGCGCTGCTGGCGTATGAGGGGATCCAGTACCAGTATATGGCTCCCCATGTATTTACGGACAGCCAGTGGGAATATGCGCAGAAGAACTTAAGGATACTCTCAGGTTTTTATGGCATACTTAAGCCCCGTGACGGGATCATACCCTACAGGCTGGAGATGCAGGCCAGGCTTTCAGTTGAGAATGAGAAGGATTTGTATAATTACTGGAAAGGAAAGATCGCGGAAAGGCTGATCGAGGATAAGGAGGAATCTGTCCTTAATCTGGCATCAAAAGAATACAGCAGGGCTGTGGAGCCGTACATAGGAAAGAATACGCCGTTTGTGACATGTACCTTCGGTGAGATAGAAGACGGCAGGGTGAAGGTAAAGGGCACTCAGGCCAAGATGGCAAGAGGCGAGATGGTGCGTTGGTTGACAGAAAATCAAATTGGAGGTATAAAAGAGGTATCACGATTTGACGGGCTTGGATATTCTTTTAGGCCTGAGCTGTCTGATGAGGCAGAGCTGGTCTTTGTAAAGGAAACAGTCCGCAGTAAGTGAAAAAGAACAGACGGAGGGGAAATCCATGATAATTGCAGTAACTTATAAGGATGGAGAAGTGTTCCAGCATTTTGGACACTCAGAACAATTTAAGATCTATGAGACAGAAGGAAGCGAGATCGTATCGGGAAAAGTAGTTGATACAAACGGCAGCGGCCATGGCGCTCTGGCAGGTTTTTTAAAAGAGCATCACGTGGAAGCTCTGATCTGCGGGGGAATCGGCGGCGGAGCCAGGAATGCCCTTGCTGACGCAGGAATCAGTCTGTATCCCGGAGCATCAGGGAATGCGGATGAACAAGTTAAAGCATTGCTGTCTGATACGCTTAATTATAATCCGGACACTGTGTGTAGCCACCATCACGGCCACGGGGAAGGTCATGACTGCGGCAGCCACGGCCATGGCGAGGGGCATAGCTGCGGAAGTCATGACCATGGTGAAGGGCACAGCTGCGGAGGCCATGATCATGGTGAAGGCCATAGCTGCGGAGGCCATTAACAGGGTTCAGGCAGGAGAATGAACGAGGAAAGGACTTAGGAGTGCATGGAACAGGGAACATTGACAGATGTCATAAAAGACCAGACCATCAGGGCGCTGTGGGAAGTTAAAAATGTGACAGACTGTGTCCCTGACAGATACTGGAACAGGGAGTACTGTGATATGCCGGTATGGAAACATATTTACCATATGCTCCATTCCCTGGATCTGTGGTTTATAAACCCAAGGGATCCACAGTTTGCGGAGCCGGAATTTCATGAGAAGGATCTGAATAATCTGGATGTGGTTTCATCTAAAGCACTTACCCGTGCTGAGATCAACAGCTATATGGAAAAGACTGAGGATAAGATCAGAAAATACTTAGATGAACTGAGTGATGAAGCACTGTCGGAGAAGCCTGAGAGCTGTGAGTACACTAAATTTACTCTTATATTGGCCCAGTACCGCCATCTGCATACCCATATGGGAATGATAATGGGATTTATCATTGAGGGTACAGGTCTTTGGCCGAGAATTATCGGGCTGGAAGGTGAGATACCTGCAGGAGATTATGAGAAATACCTGTAATCATATCATTATAGAGATGCCGTTTTCACGGAGGCTTCAGACCTCCGGAAAACGGCATCTGCTTTTATGAGTGTTAAAGGCCCTGGCTGCGTTCTTCTATTTTATCCAGGATCCTCTGGGCGTCATCTCCCTGCGCAGGCGTGGGCTGGTAATTATTGTAGTAGTATTCTGATGATACACTGCAGGGGATGATATTGATGTTGTCGTCGGAAGATACCTCGCTTCCATTCACCGTGAACGTCTGCTGGAATATAATAGTATCCATATCTGTAGGGTTTGTGTTCCCGCCAAAGCAGAAGTTGCCAAGGCTGTAGGCGATGTATTTTCCTTTATATTTCTCTATCCCCTGCAGGACATGTGGGTGATGTCCTGCCACAAGGTCAGCGCCATTGTCAATAGCGATGTGGGCCAGTGACTTCTGAGTGTCGTCCGGTACAGTCTCCAGCTCATTTCCCCAGTGGAAGACTGTAATGATGATCTGTGCCCCTTCGGACTTTACCTTTGCGATATTATCTAACAGCTGCTGCTCCCTTGCCATGTGGTCATCCAGCTCATAGATGCCTACCAGACCCACCTTGATACCTTTGACATCCATAACAGCAGTCTCATCATATCCAAAGGTGGTGATGCCGGCTCCCCTTGCTGCCTCCAGAGTATCTGTAAAGCTCTGCTCACCGTAATCGTGGCTGTGGTTATTTGCCACGGTGGCAGCCTCCACATAGCTGCCGGAGAGGATATTGATAAACTCCGGGTCGCCCCTGAAGGCAAATAGCTTGTCCTCCCTTGTGACAGAGGTAGTCAGCGTGCCCTCCAGATTGACTATCGTCAGGTCATCCTGCCGAAAGATTTCCCGTACATTCTGAAGAAAATAATCTGCTCCCTGAGTGAGATAGTAGGCATTTAAGCTTGTATCCCAGCCAAAGTTTTCATCTGTCCCCAGTGTGCAGTCACCTGTAAGGCTGACAGTTATCTGGACAGGTGCCCGGGGGGCTTCTGTCTGGGAAAGGGCCAGGTCAGAAGAGCTGCCGTCTTCGGTGCCCCCATTGCCGTCCTGCGTCTCTTTTGCTTTTGCAAGATTATCGGCCTCTGCATCCGCCAGCTCTGCAAAGGACGGTATCGCGGCAGGTTTCAGGCTCATGTGGCACCAGACTCCTAAGGAGAGCAGCACTACAATACCTGCAGCCGCAGCTGCGGCCTGGAGCTTTGCTTTTTTATGTAAACGTATTTTTTCATTGATTTTTCTTAAGTCAGCCATTTTCTCCCCCCGCTCTTTCCAGCGATGCATATATAAGACAGTTAGGTATAGGATTATTATACAGTTTTGGGGTAATTATGTAAATAAAAAGGTGGCTGCGAAACAGAGTTTGTTACTTGCATGAGGGCCTGGAATCGGGTACAATGGGATAATAAGAGAAGGGGTGGTTGCATGAGGAATCATGAAGTGACAAAGGTCCAGCAGCTTTTGAAATACGACGGGAGCCTGAGGGAGCCTGGATGGTCCAGGCAGATGTACCAGATCTATGACAGGAGCAAAATCAAAGCCCCTGCATTTAAGATTAAAGAGTGGGATTATTATGCAGTAGTGGGCAATGAGATCGCCGTGGCATTCACAATCTCTGACGATGGATATATTGGCCTTGAGTCGGTCAGCCTCATTGATCTGAAACGGGCCTGGGAGCATACGGAAACAGTTTTGAAACCATTTCCCATGGGAAAGCTGGGCATGCCCCCAAGCAGCAAAGAGGGGGATGTATCCTATAAAGACAGAAGGCTTCAGATGGAATTTCAGGTGAGGCCCGGCAAAAGGCGTATTAAATGCAGCTTTAAGCATTTTTGTGATAAAAAGGATCTGTACTGTGATATCATACTGGAACAGCCGCCCATGGATACTATGGTAATAGCCACTCCATGGAAAGAAAATAAGAAAGCGTTCTATTACAATCAGAAGATCAATTGCATGAGGGCAAAAGGAATTGTCAGATTTGGGGGCAAAGAGTATCAATTCAGCCCGGAAACGGACTTTGGGACCCTGGACTGGGGAAGAGGGGTATGGACATACAGCAATACATGGTACTGGTCTTCAGGCAATGGGATAGTGGACGGGAGGCCGTTTGGATTTAATCTGGGGTATGGATTCGGGGATACAAGCGCTGCCAGTGAAAATATCATATTTTATGAAGGAAAGGGACACAAGCTGGCTGATGTGCAGTTTCACATTCCCAGGGACAGCTATCTGAGGAAATGGAAGATCACATCCAGCGATGGCAGGTTCGAGATGGAGTTCTCTCCAATTATAGACAGGGCGGCGAATCTGTCAGCTGTAATTGTGGAATCTGACCAGCATCAGGTTTTTGGCCGTATGAGCGGAAGAGCGGTCCTGGATGACAAGAGGGTACTGGAGATCAGAGATCTTGTGTGTTTTGCGGAGAAAGTCCACAACAGGTATTAAAGGTGAACTACTAAATGGAAAGATTTTTAACAGACAAAATATTAAACTGGTGTATAAGGATTTCTCCCATGCCGGAGTCACAGAAAACGATTGTGAGGTACGGGATAGAGCTGTTTCTTGATAATATACTGAAGACTACCCTGATAGTGGCGGCAGGATTTCTTATTGGCCAGGGACCGCAGACGATCCTGGTTCTGATAGCTTTTTCGGGGCTGAGATCAAAAGCCGGGGGCTTCCACATGCAGACCAGCCTGGGCTGTACAGGAGCAATGCTCACTGTGTGGGTTTTATCACTGGCAGCAGGCAGGTGGCTCTCTGTTCCGGAAGCTGTGCTGTGGTCAGGCTTTGGGGCTGCAGTTATCCTGCTGCTGCTGTTTGCGCCGGCTGAGACTAAGAAGCACAGGTTCATGAGTGCACAGCAGAAGAAAAAAAATAAAAGAGCCGCGCTTGCAATTGCATGTGTATTGTATCTGGGTGCCATGTTCCTGCTGAAAGGAAATGCAAGGATGCTCATTATCCTGCCTGTATGGCTGGAGGTGCTCAGCATGCTGCCGTGTGCAGAGTTTCCGTTGGGGAAGGATGGCAGGAATAAAAGAGAAAAGATATTTGGCTGAGAGACAGGAGAATATAAATGACAAAGGAAGAATTGGCAAAAGAAGTAATAGACAGGTTAAAGAAGGAATATCCCGATGCAGGTTGTACGCTGGACTATAATCAGGCCTGGAAGCTGCTTGTCAGTGTTCGGCTGGCAGCGCAGTGCACAGATGCGAGGGTTAATGTGGTTGTCGAGGAGCTGTATGAAAAATATCCGGACGTGGATGCGCTGGCAGAGGCAGACCCGGAGGATATAGAAAGTATTGTCAGGCCGTGCGGACTGGGAAAGAGCAAGGCAAGAGATATCAGCGCATGCATGAAGATACTCAAAGATGAATACGGAGGTAAGGTACCGGACGATTTTGATGCCTTGTTAAAGCTTCCGGGGGTGGGAAGGAAAAGCGCCAACCTGATCATGGGGGATGTCTTTGGAAAGCCCGCGATTGTTACGGATACGCACTGTATCCGTCTTGTTAACAGGATCGGCCTGGTAAACGGGATAAAAGAACCTAAAAAGGTAGAGATGGAACTGTGGAAAATCATTCCCCCGGAGGAAGGCAGTGACTTCTGCCACCGCCTTGTATATCATGGCCGGGAGGTGTGTACAGCACGCACAAAGCCATATTGTGACAAATGCTGTCTGGCGGATATTTGTGCTAAGGCGGGTGTAGAAGCTGTATAAGCCATAAAGGTGGCTCCAGATACTATTCAATATGGTCTTGCATTTAGTACAGTTAAAAAATATATATTGCAGCTGATAGTAAAAGGGCTATTTTACAAATATTAATTTAGTAAAGCAGCCCTTTTTATATAAATATCTGGGGCTCACCAAAAGTTATACTTATATAGGCCGCATGATTTTGATTAGCAGTGATATTTCTTAAAAGTTATAGTAAGATAATAAGCAAGATAATAAGCAAGATGAGGTGAGGTAGTGGAAGAATATAAGCCGCCATATTCAATAACAGGTAACAATTGCAGATTGTCATGTAAATGGCAATTCAAATGTTTTTATTGAATTTATGCTGAAACAAATTGACGCTGTTATAGATGAAATTGTTACCCAGGTTCGCAGGCCGGATGATACTTTATCTGAATATGTAAAGAAGCTGCTTAATGCAATGGATTTTGAAGTTCCATATAGCGCAGCTGCAATTATGCAGAGACTGGGAATTAAATCCAGAGAAACTTTACGAAAAAATTATCTTGATCCAGCATTAAAGATGGGGCTTGTAATCCGCACAATTCCGGACAAACCCAACAGTAAGAATCAAAGATATATTAAGAAGTAGGCAATACCTGCCGTAATGCCAGTGCATACTTTGGGCTCATATCTGATATTTCCCATCACCTTGCCCAAACCCTGTCGGGAGGTATACCATCTGGCTAAGGAGAAAGAAATCTCTATTGTTCTGGAGGAATTTGAGGACATAAAAGTCTTGCAGAACCGCAGATAGACCAGGGAGGTCCTTGTGAATATCCTGGAAAATGCCCTGAAATATTCTCCATTCCGCTCCAAGATCCAGATATCAGTAAAATGCCAGGTCAGTTACGTCCAAATCTCCTTCCGTGACCAGGGAGTGGGCTTTACCTTGCCAGGCTGATATTGCTGAAGGAGAGCGGGAGCATTACGGCAGAATCTGAGGCGGCGGCTGGGAGCGTTTTTAATGTGTTTTTGAAGATGGTGTAGGTGTGGTGCAGTATTGCAGGCGATTATTCAGGCCGAAGGAAATGCCAGAATAAATTCATTGCCCTGCCCCTTTATGCTGTTTACACGGACGAAGCCGCTGCACAAAGTACAGACATGCTGGACAAGGCTCAGTCCAATTCCATAGCCGTCCTTGTTTAACTTTCTGATCTGATACCCGTGTTCAAATATCAGTTCCGCCTCATCCTCACTCATCCCCATGCCGTGATCCCGGACATGGAGCAATACGCTGCCATGCTGCTGCTCCAGGGTTACCTCCACCGGGTTTCCGCCTCCGTATTTGACGGCGTTATCCAGCAGATTGTCAACAGCCCGGCGCAGCCATTGCTCTTTCCCTAAAATCTCATAGGTACTATCCTCATCAAATTGAAAAGTCAGGTCAGGATAAACGCTTTGGTATGCATCACATTCCTGAGCTGCGATCATTGCCAGATCTACTATTTCACGGCTGGCGTCCCGATGTGAGGATATAGTCAGAATATCATCCACAGACTTGGCCAGCTTTTCAATGTCCCGGATGAGCAGCGGATCGGAGGTCTCATTGAGCCGGGCCTTTATGAGCATGATAAGATTTTTTTGCTCGTGGGCGATGAAAGAATGAAGCCGCTGCTGGTCTTTCTCGTATGCGGAAAGCCGTGCATGTATGCTTTGATATTCCGCCTTTAAATCAGTTTCCCGGATATACTCTGGCTCATCTTCAGACAGATCCTGCAGATCGCTGGCGATGATCCTGTTATGCCTGCGCTCCAGAGCGCGGATGCCAAGCAGAAGTGAACAGGAAGATAAAAGAACAAGCATACAAACAGCAGTGATCAGCAAGGGCAGATAACGGAAAAAAGCGGAGCGAAAATAATCGTGGAGCTCTGTGGAGGTAATAGAACCATCCAGAACTATCTGTCCGTTTTGCGGAGTAAAAAACAGCGTTTCAGGCAGCATGCTGGTGTCCGCACCGGAATTGCGCACGAACAGATAAAAGCATACAACAATGCTCAGACTAAGCAGGATAGTATATCCGGCAATCAAAAACCAGGTTTGCTTTTTCACTTCAGACACAGGTAATACCCCTTTCCCTTTTCGTTGCGCAGAATCGGCGCCTCTCCTATTTTGAGCTTCTTCTTGATATTAGCCATGTGAACACGGATGACCCCGGAAAAGGGATCAAAGTTCTCGTCGTAGACATGTTCTGCCAGTTCCTCATTGGAGACGATCCGTGGATGACAGCTTGCCAGATATTCCAAAATATCGAATTCTTTAACTGAGAGAGGAATCTCGCGTCCGTCCAGAGTTACCCGTCGGGTGGCCGGATCGACAGAAAGATCTCCGACTATAATGACAGGATTTGCCCGCCCCCGGAACCTTCGGATCACTGCCTGGATACGGGCGTCCAGCTCTGTAAATTCAAAGGGTTTTGTGATATAGTCATCGCTGCCCAGCTGAAGGCCCCTGACCCGCTGCTCAAGTTCGCCCCTGGCTGTTACGATCAGCACTGGTGCAGAGATCCCCCGGCTCCGCCAGTCCTCCAGCAGTTCAAAGCCATCTCTGTCCGGTAGATTCAGATCCAGCAGGATCGCATCATAATCATTATCAGAAGCCTTCAGATCTCCGTTTTCTCCATCATAGGCCACATCACATACGTATCCACAGCCGGACAGCTTCTCTTTCATCAGCTCTGCCAGTTCTGAATTGTCTTCAATTACCAATAAACGCACCACGATCACCTGCCATTATAAATTTTTATTCCTATAATATATCACAGGCAGTGTTAATTCTAAAGAAAAACATTCCAACAAATTCCATCAAAAAAAGTCCGGTCTTGCCGCAGAATTAACATTCCCTGTGGTATACTGGGGAAAATTTAAAAGAAATGAGTGAACTATTCATGTATATATTTAAAAATGCTTTTCAGAATCTCTTCCGGAATCCAGGGCGGAATCTGATGACAGCCGGAATCTTTCTGTTGATCATCACTATGAGCTGTGTGGCGCTGGTGGTCTGTAATGGTGCCAATGACATGGCAAAGCAGTACAAGGACCGACTTAGCACAGAAGTAATCCTGAATGTTAATGAAATGAAGGTAAGCGAAGCATGGGAAAAGGATGAAACATTTAGAAAGCCAGGGCTTACAGATGAACTGATCCAGAAGATCGCCGCCTCAGGATACCTGAAAAAAACTGTGTACAGCGCTCAGATGGAAGCCGTTGCAGATGATCTGAAGTATACCGAATCCAATGACTATGGGGATATAGAGATACAGCGGGCAGGCGAGGATCCGGCTAAGACCCGTATCCCACAGTATATCCTCAGTGGTTTCGAGGATGTAAGCCAGGCTGAACCCTTCCAGAGCGGGCAGGCCAAACTTGCCGAAGGAGGGACTTTCCCAGGGGATGATAATGAATGCCTGATTTCCGATACACTGGCAGAGTTAAACGGCCTGAAACCCGGCGATACCATCCGGGCGAAAAGCATCTATTATACAGACAAACAAGGGAATCCTCTGGAAGAGATGGAACTTAAGGTCAGCGGCATCTATCACCGGGAATACGGCGAGGGGGAGAAGGACAGCGGCTATGAAATATTTACAAAATATAAGATTCTGACCGACCCGCGCTATACTTATGAGCCAGTATTTTATGCGGACTTTTTCCTGAAAAATCCCAGGGATCTGGAGGCCTTTGCCCGGGAAGCCTATGCATCAGGTCTCTCTGAATATTATAGCCTGGGCACGGACACAGTTGCCTATGATGCTTTTGTAAAACCTATTGAGCAGATGAGTATTATTGCCATGATTTTCCTGTGTGTGGTCCTGGTGCTGGGCGCTTCAATACTGCTTATTTTGTCCTCATTGATAGTACGGGAGCGGAAATATGAGATTGGCGTTCTGAGGGCCATGGGCATGAAAAAGAGCAAGGTTGCAGCCCAGCTGGTCCTGGAATCAGCGCTCATCATGGGTGTCTGCCTGATTATGGGTATTGTCCTGGGCAGCCTGTTCGCCCAGCCTGTCACAGATATGTTGCTGGCGAACCAGATGTCTCAGGCTCTGGACGGTCCAAGTCTTGCCGGCGGGATGGGGGGCACCTCTTTTGGAGGGCTGGCTACTGACAACAGGCCCATCACCCACATCAGCGCTGCACTGGGTCTCACCACCATCATGGAGCTTGTGGGCATTGCCCTGGTTTTAACAGGGGTTGCCGGGGCGGTCAGTGCTGCCTGTGCAATGAAGTATGAGCCTATGCGCATCCTGCGCGAGAGAAATTGACAGGGAGGAAGTAACATGGCTGTCTTATCACTTAAAAATGTGGGGTATACCTACGAAAAAACTACAAAACCGATATTTCAGGGACTAAATGCAGATTTCGAGCGGGGCAAAGTCTACTGTATTGTGGGAAGATCAGGAGCGGGCAAGACTTCCCTGCTTTCCCTGCTGGCCGGGCTGGATACCTGTACGGAAGGAGCGATCCTGTATGAGGGTGAGGACCTGCGCAGGCTGGACAGGGACGATTACCGGGCGGGAAAAATAGGCGTTGTCTTCCAGAGCTATAATCTTCTGTTAAATAAAACTGCATTGGAGAATATAGAGCTTTCCATGGCAATCAGCGGTGTCAGCCATAAAAATAACCGTTCCTGTGCCCTGGCGCTGTTGGAAAGCGTGGGCATTGATGAGGAGACAGCAGGACGCCGCGTGCTGGGCCTCTCCGGGGGAGAGCAGCAGCGGGTAGGTATTGCCCGCGCTCTGTCCCACGATCCAAACCTGCTGCTGGCCGATGAACCAAGCGGGAATCTGGACCGGGAGACAGAGAGGGACGTAATGAAGATTTTGACCAATCTGGCCCATGTGCAGGACAAATGCGTGATCATTGTGACCCATTCCCAGAAAATTACACGCTGTGCAGATGAGATATGGGGTCTTAACAAGGGCGGCGGCCTGGTTTATATGGGGAAGGGAGGTGAAGCCGGATGACAGAAAAAAGGAGACAGTACATCGGCATCGCCTGTCTGGTCCTGGGTCTTTTGTTCATCGGACTGGGACTGCTCAGGGAGGAGCAGCTGACGGTACTTAAAAAAGCGGCGGCAATCTGCCTGGAATGTATAGGAATTGGCTAGGAGAGACATATGAAAAATAAAGAAAATACGATAAACAAGGGGCCGAAAAAAGGTATCCGCCTCTGGGTGCAGATCATCTTTGCTGCATTGACTAATGGTTATGTAAATGGATTTATCCAGTCGAAAATCTATACCGGACCCACGAAAGCAGTCTGTGTGCCAGGCCTTAACTGCTATTCCTGCCCCGGTGCGCTGGGGGCCTGTCCTATAGGTTCCCTCCAGGCAGTCATCAGCAGCCGGAACTATCAGTTTTCATTCTACATCATCGGTTTTTTAATGGCCATGGGGGCTTTCTGCGGGCGATTCGTCTGTGGCTTTCTCTGTCCCTTCGGGCTGGTTCAGGATCTGCTGCATAAGATTCCCGTGCCAAAGCTTAAAAAGCTGCCGGGTGAAAAATATCTGAAGTACCTCAAATATGTGATTTTTGTGGTATTTGTCATGCTGCTTCCAATGTTTGCAGTTAATATAATCGGGCAGGGAAATCCCTGGTTCTGCAAGTGGATCTGTCCTTCAGGCACTTTACTGGGAGGCATCCCCTTAGTAGCGGGAAATCCTGATTTACAGGCTGCCATAGGCTGGCTGTTTGACTGGAAGGTCTTCCTGCTGGTATCCATTCTGATACTTTCCATATTTTCCTACCGGCCTTTCTGTAAGTTCCTGTGTCCTTTGGGGGCAGTTTATGGGTTATTTAATCCCATATCTCTCTACCGCCTGCACCTGGATGAGGACAAATGTGTGGACTGCGGAATATGCAAAAAGACATGCAAGATGGGCATCGATCCCAGAAAGACGCCAAACAGCCCTGAATGCATACGCTGCGGCGACTGTGTCCGGGCCTGCCCCAAAGGGGCTATCACAAAAGGTTTAGTTAATGGTAAAAAATCAAAAACAGCGGCCTGCACAGGCGCCTGTGCTTCCTGTGCCGGAAGCTGCGCCGGGAAATCTGATTTGAAAGAAAAATTTAAAAACTAACATTGCAATTTAACATACAAACTGCGAACTAATGAAAGGAAAATATTATGAAAAAATTATTGACATTATTTCTGGCCTTAGGCCTGACAGTTTCCCTTACTGCCTGCGGCAGTCCCTCTGCTGCTTCCTCTTCCTCATCTGAGCCTGTGTCGGAGGTGAGCAAAGGCCCGGCGCCGGATGTAAACGACATAGTGAAAGAGGATACCGTAACTGATGAAGAGCAGGAAATGATGGACCGCAGTGTCCGCTTTACAAAGGATAAGCTCCTCAGCTACGATACATGGAAGAAAGTGATGGAACTGCCTGGTGTGGACTGCCCTGACCACATTTCGGGATATATAGATGATGTAGCTCTGGGAGATACGAAAGACATGCTTCTAAGCGGCGAACCGGAACTGGAGGAAAACGGACTTTTTGTCACTTATGAACTCACAGAGGGAAAGGTTCCCGCTGACGGTTCCACAGGAGGCTGTGTGATCCCGGCATCCATGGCTAAGGATATGGGAAAAAAGGTGGGAGATAAAGTGACTCTGGATACTCCGCTGGGCAAAGCGGAATATGAAATCACAGGACTGTACGGCTACAGCGAAAAAGGCAAGGTAGGAGGACTCACTGAGGAGAATTCACCTTTGTATGAAATTTTCGTTACACCTGAAGATATAGTGAAGCTCACAGGTACAAGCAAAGACGGCTATTTCCTTGGCGATACAGTCACCTGCTCCACTGCCGAGGAGGCACAAAAACTGGTTGAGCAGGCTTCGGCAATTCTGAAGGATTACGGCGCCAAAGCAATGCTGGCAAGTGATTCCAGCGCAGAGTTGAGCTACGCAGACAGTGATGAACTGTTCCAGAATGTTGCACTGGATGGAACAGACCTGGACGGTAATCCCCTGCCGGAAGATTTGCTTGCCAAAGGCGGTGTCACAATGGTGAATGTATGGGCAACCTTCTGCAATCCCTGCCTGGCGGAAATGCCCCATCTGGAAGAGCTGAGCAAAGAATTTGCCGCTTCAGGTAAAAATTTTAAAGTTGTGGGTGTAGCAGCTGATGTAATAAACGACAAGGGGGAGGTCGGGCAGGAACAGCTGGATCTGGCAAAAGAGATTGTGGAAAAGACAGGCGTAAAATATACAAACATCATTCCAGGAGAGAAACTGCAGTCTGAAACTCTGTCAAATGTGACAGCCTTCCCCACCAGTTTTTTCCTCAATGATAAGGGAGAGGTGATCAAAACTGTAATGGGTGCCACCACCAAAGAGGACTGGGTGAAAATAGCCGATGAGCTTCTGGAAAGTATTAAATAAGCCATAAATGAATTACATATACAAAAAAGCAGGACCACATATTCTGATATGCTCCCTGTCAAGCAGATTTTGATTATTTACCTTGTCTGCTTAAGGGGGGCATATCACACGTATGAGGTCCTGCTTTTTTGTGATGCATGGAACATTCAGGCTCCTTCTCCTTTTTCAGGAGTGAAGGTATGCATAATGAATTCCACGATCCGGCCGCTTACCGGAAGAAATATCTGGGCTACCGGGCCAACCAGAAATGCGCAGATAATGGTTCCGATATTCAGGGCTCCCCCAAGCAGAAATCCCACAGCCACAAAGCACACGTCTGTACCAATACGGGTGGGGCCAAACGCAAAGTGCAGCTTGTCACTGATAACAATCGCCACCAGGTCATTGGGTCCTACACCCGCGTCAGATTTCATCACTATGGTCATGCCAAAGGCCAGGATCACACAGCCTGCAGCCAGAGTTATAATCCTGATAATAAAGGGATTTCCTGAATTGACGATACCATTCAGAAGCCCCGTAAAGAAGTCAATTATAGGGCCGCCGCAGATCATACACACAATAGTGCCAAGCTTAATATAGCTCCTGTCAGTTATCAGCAGCACTATAATAATGAGAAAACATATTGCCATATGAGTATACCCGTGGGTAAGAAACGCCCACCCGGACAGGCTCTTTGTTGTCCTGAAAATACCCTGCACGAGTACATTAAAAGGATCAGCCCCCAGATCAGCCAGAAGAAACAGGGTGACTCCCAGATGTGCAACTGTCAGTCCGGCAAGAAGAATAACCAGCCGCAATATAGTCTCTTTTAATCCTTTTTTCATTAAGATCTCCATTTCTTCCGAAGGCGCCTGATGTAAAGCAGTGATGCAAAATCATAAGGCGCTAATTATTCAGCAGGTCTGTGCATTTACTGCACAATTATTAATATTTTATCATATGTGGGGGGAGGAGGCAATAGAATCATCTTACAGGTCTGCCTTCTTCTTAAGTGTCAGGGGAAAATGGGTATTTCCAGAAAACACCTAATTTACCTCTTGTATATTTTGTTTTTTCTAAATATAATATAACCCTACATTAAAACACCAGACTTTTAATCATTGCTATAATCTTATTGAGAACAGGAGGCATATTGATAATGAATACATATAAGACAACAGAAATCGCAAATATTATCGGTATCCACCCTAACACTGTAAGGTTATATGAAAAGTTAGGATTAATACCAGAAGCAAGACGTAAAGAAAACGGGTACCGGATATTTACGGATCTTCATATTGAACAATTCCGTTTGGCTCGTGCTGCTCTAAAGGTTGAAATATTACAAAATGGGCTGAGGAAAAAAGCCATGAACATAATTAAAGTTTCTGCAGCAGGAAATTTTGATAAGGCTCTCATACTGACGGATGAATACCTTTCACAGTTGGAGCAAGAAAAGAATAATGCAGAAGAAGCTATAAAAATTGTTGAAGAGCTTTTAGACGGAAAAAGCCAGTCAAATGGACTGTTGCTGAAGCGCAGGGAAGTTTCTGAATACCTAGGCATTACAATGGATACTTTAAGAAATTGGGAATTGAACGGCCTGTTAAGAGTAAAAAGAAAGTCTAATGGATATCGTGTTTACACAAGTGATGATATAAGGAGACTGCGGATTATCCGGGCATTGAGATGTGCGAATTATTCACTGGCTTCTATACTGCGTATGCTGAATGCCGTATCTGTTGATCCGGATATAGATATAAAAGATGTTATCGGCAGGCCAGAAGAAAGTGAAGATATTATTACCGCTTGTGATAAACTTCTTTTATCGCTGCATGACGCTAAGGAAAATGCACTATTTATGAAAAGTACTTTAGAAAATATGAAAGAAACGTAACTATTCAGCAGATCTGTGTATTTACAAAGAAACTTATAAATCAAACCCTCCATTTTAACACCAGAGTTTTTTCTGGTGTTATTATTTTGCCATAAAATAAAGGAGGTATGCGAGTGGACGCAGCAATCAAGGTTGAGAATTTAAAAAAATCATATGGAAATATCACAGTACTTAATGATGTCAATATTTCTGTAAAAAGGGGTGAAGTCTTTGGGCTTCTTGGTGCAAATGGAGCTGGTAAAAGCACTGCTATCGAATGTATCTTAGGAACAAGGAAACCTGACAAGGGAAGAGTACGTATCCTTGGTATGGATCCTGCTGAGGACAGAAAGAAGCTGTTTGAAAATGTAGGGGTCCAATTTCAGGAGTCCAGCTGCCAGGATAACATTCTGGTATCTGAATTGTGTGAGGAAACTCAGTGTCTTTACAAGGATACTGCTGATTACAAGGCATTATTAGGGCAGTTTGGATTATCTGAAAAAATAAAGAGTCCGGTGTCAGCGTTATCGGGAGGGCAGAAGCAAAGGTTATTTATTGTTTTATCTCTGATTCCCAATCCGAAGGTTGTCTTTTTAGATGAATTGACAACGGGACTGGATACAAAGGCACGCCGTGATGTGTGGAAATGCTTGTCACAGCTGAAAGAAAAGGGATTAACTATTTTTTTAACTTCTCATTTTATGGATGAGGTGGAAGCCCTTTGTGATAAGATCATGATATTGAAAAAAGGAAACGCCGTATTCTCCGGCACAATTAAAGAAGCAGTGGAAAACAGCCCTTATAAAAACTTTGAAGATGTTTATCTTTGGTATGCGGAGGAGGAAACAGCAGATGAAAACATTTAAAACTATGCTCAAAACAGAATTAAAGCTATCTTTTAGAGGAATGGATATGTTTATTTTTGCTATCTGTATACCTGTGGCAGTTATTGTTCTGTTGGGAATCATTTATGGAAATAAACCAGCATTTGAGGGAGCGGAATATACATTCTTACAACAATCATTCGGCGCTGTATCTACGATTGCCATTGGTGCCGGCGGTTTGATGGGATTACCGCTGGTTGTATCTGACTACAGAAACCGAAAGATTTTAAAAAGGTTTAAAGTTACACCTGTGAGGCCTGTTGTAATTTTACTGGTGGAGGTAACGATTTATTCCATCTATGCTCTGGCATCCTTAGCACTTATCTACATTACAGCATTTTGTTTTTTTGATTTTAGAATGGTGGGTTCTTTTGCAGAATTTTTACTATCATTTTTACTGGTTATGTTGTCAATGTTCAGTATTGGCATGATGGTGGGGGGCATTGCGCCTAACATAAAGATGGCAGGTACAATAGCCAGTATTTTGTATTTTCCAATGCTGATCTTCTCCGGGGCAACTTTGCCCTATGAGATCATGCCTGCTGTACTGCAGAGAGTTGCTGATATACTCCCATTGACCCAAGGCATTAAGCTGTTAAAAGGAACGTCTTTAGACCTTCCCCTAGACAATATCTTTTTCCCTGTTGTTTTGATGGTAATTATAATTATAGTATGTACCGGGATATCTCTTAAATTCTTTAGGTGGGAGTAATCCATGGAAACTGTATTTCCTGAGATTTGATGATACCAGCAGCAAATGTTGGTGTCAAATTGGTGTCAGACCAATATTTTTATAAAAAATATGTGCTTCTTGGGAAAAAGTCAACTGATCCTGAAAAAATTTTTTGACAAATTCTTACAAATTCAAGCATTGGGCGGCAGGATAATTTTTTCTGCCGCTGATTTGTATTTATAGAGGAAATCTGGCCGATAGCTTGACTGATTTCTCTGGGCGCACGTGAAGTGCCGTGGGCTAAATCTGCCAGAATGCAGTTATTATGAGCAGCGCCATTTCTGAGACTTTTTACTAGATTGATTGATAGAATTGATTTATGTTTAAATGGACATCCTAAAAGGCTACGCAGTGCGTAGGAAATTGAAACTAACAAGCATTGAAAAGTGAATAATTGCAGAGAAAGGCGTGAGTCATAGAAAAGTGGCTTGCGTCTTTTTCTGTATGGAACGACGATCTGAGGAACAGAAATGGCTTGAAGAGCAGGATTGAGCAAAAGCGGCTCGAAGAGGAAATAAAAGACGTTCGGGACCAGAACTCTAAATTGAAGAACCAGGTCAATAAATCATCTGTGCAGACTCTTGATGAGGCATATAAAAAGCAAAAAGAACTGAAAAAGAGAATGAAACTTCAATTAGAGAAAATAATTCAAAAAAATTCTTCTGTGGGATCGGATATATTGTGGCGATTGTATTTGCTCTTATTGAGATATGTTTTCTTTGATTTTAAAATGCGATATTTCAGAATTTAATTGTGATTTTCAATATATTAGATTGTCCAAAACGCATTCATATGATATGATAAAAAATACGATGTGAACAGAGATTTTAAACAAATAAGACTGAGGTGAAAAAATGGCAATTAGTTACAAGAAATTGTGGAAATTGTTGATTGATAAAGACATGATGAAGAAAGATCTGCGTGCAATGACAGGAGTTAGTACAACAACGATGTCTCGATTATCAAAAGATGAAAATGTTAGTACAGAAATTGTGTCGAAGATTTGTTCTGTGTTAAATTGCGATGTTGGAGACATCATGGAATTTGTTCCAGATAAAAAAGAGGAACAGTAAGGAGGTACGGTAGCATGGATCATTCTTATCCTTATATTGCGTCTTTGACCAGAGAGCCGTTCCTTTTCTCCGAAATGCGTTCTACCGCAAAGCTGATGGCATCAGGACTTTCTGATGATGCGATTGAAAAAAATTGTAGAGCAGAATCTTTTCCAGTACCCAACGGAAAAATCCATCACACGCATGGCGAAAGCCTGCATCAAACGGCTTCATGCGCTGGAAGATGATTCACTGGTTTCTGCGATTGCATCACAGCCGACAGATGTAGCAAAACAGATTTGTCTGTATGCATTGATGAAGCGAAGCCGACTGGTCTGGGAATTTATGCTGACGGTTATTGGCGAGAAGTACCGGTTAAGGGACACGTCTTTTGGTAAGATAGATTTGAATACATTTTTTATGCGTTTGCAGGAACAGAATGATACCGTAGCTTCCTGGAGCGATACCACAATAACAAAGTTAAAACAGATTATTGCCAGCGTTTAATTGCTTTTCGTAGGAGGGAGCCAATGAGTGATAAGGTGAATTTCGGCACAGCCGAAAGAGAGGGCGGCCCGGGCCGTATAAAAGAACGCCTGGACAAAGTTCGGGCATTGATTCAGGAACCGGAGTTTCTGGAAGGAAAGGGACTGAGCAATGAGGTGAATATTAGAATCTTCTGCTATGAACCAGAGAATGAAATGGTTGTCCGCCATTTTGTGAATCAGCTGGAAAACCATCATTTAGAGTAAAAGATAACGGAACATTTATAGAAAGTGCCTCTTGTATGTGTCGCATAGAGGAAGGGTGTGAGAAATATCTTCTTGGATACTTAAATTCATGCGTTGCGGATGTTATTTTGGATGCACTGAATCCTACTATGCATTTTCAACCGGGTGATATTAGTAGATTACCATGGAGAGTTAAAGCAGATAGGAAAAAAGAAATTAGTATGTATGTACAGCAGAATATTGATGAATCACATAAAGATTGGGATTCTTTTGAAACCTCATGGGACTTCCCACACCATCCACTGCTTCGCAAAATTTCTACCATTGCGGAAGCCTTTGATCAGTGGCAGGCTGAATGTGACAATCGTTTCAATCAACTGAAAGTCAATGAGGAAGAACTGAACCGCATTTTCATCGACATTTACGGATTACAGGATGAGCTGACACCAGAGGTTGAGGATAAGGCTGTAACTGTTCGCAAAGCTGATCTTGACAGGGATATTCGCTCTTTCATTTCCTATGCGGTTGGTTGTATGTTCGGTCGCTACTCTTTGGATATGGACGGACTTGCTTATGCAGGCGGCGAATGGGATGCTGGAAAGTATGCTTCTTTCGCTGCGGATAAGGATAATATTATCCCGATTTGTGATGATGAATACTTTGAGGATGATATTGTCGGTCTGTTCGTGGAGTTTGTAAAAACGGTTTATGGTGCAGATACATTGGATGAAAATCTGAAATTCATTGCCGATGCACTTGGCGGCAAAGGTCAGCCGAAGGATGTGATTCGTAATTATTTCCTGAGCGACTTCTATGCTGACCATTGCAAGATTTATCAGAAACGCCCGATTTACTGGCTATTTGACAGCGGCAAGAAGAACGGCTTTAAGGCTCTGATTTATATGCACCGTTATCAGCAGGATACGATCGCCCGTATTCGTACCGACTAAGTACATGAACAGCAGGCTCGATATCGTACTGCCATTGCTGACCTGGAACAGCGTGTTACTAACGCTTCCACCGGCGAGCGTGTGAAGCTGAATAAAAAGCTGACTGCTTTGCAGGCACAGGATACAGAGATTAGAATTTATGAGGAAAAGATACATCACCTTGCTGATCAGATGATTTCTATTGACCTGGATGATGGCGTGATGAAGAATTATGCAATTTTCCAGGATGTTTTGGCTAAAATAAAGTAAGGGAGAAAAGTATGAGTGATGAAATCAATATGACGATTTCTATTCCCACGGATGATGATGGCTATGTTCTTCTGCAATGCGAGCATTGTGGCACATATTTTAAGGCAACTCCTTCTGATTTAGAGGATGACAGGGTGCTTCATATATTTTGTCCAAGCTGCGGTTTAATAAGTGAAAATTATGTTACGGAGGATGTGTTTGAACTTGCCATGAAAACGGTGACAAATGCCGTCAATGATATGATTTATAATGAATTTAAAAAAATGGAACGGCATAGTAAAAAAGGAATCATTACATTCAAGGTTGAAAAACGTCCGAAGCATGAAAATGAAGACCCTATTCGGTCAGGCATAGAAGCAATGGAAATTTGCAATTTTTCATGTTGCGAGCGTACTACAAAAATCAAGCCATTATTAAAGATGACGGGTGCGTATTGCCCGTTTTGTGGGGTGAAAAACTATGAAATTGAATAGAAAAGAACTTAGAAAAATCCAATATGATTTTAACAGCTGTTCAAATCGACTACTTCAGGCAGACTATGAAGATTATGCTGGGGTGCTTGCAAAATTTGTGAAATATATGGATAGCACTCCGATTATCAATGATTACATACATGGTTGCGGCAGTTGTGATTGGGATTTAGAAAAAGAAATTAAGGAAGTACAAGGATCATACGGACACTTGGTTTTCTCATTGGGTGAAACCGATGAAGAAGAAGTACGAAATGTGTATGCTGTTTTACGATATTTAGTAGAAACTAATAGTTCTGTATATCGTGGTGTTGCTATAGGATATTCTTCTTCCGCTAAATGGCAGGATAAAATCAAAGGCTTTAATGAACGATTTGTTATGGTGCTGATTCGCCATGTAGAAAGATATTTAACGAAAATAGGTATTGATATGGGAATAGATGAAAAGAATGTTTATAACGTGACTGTGCAAAATGGTCAAGCTATTATTGCAAATGATAATTCTTCTGTCACGGCAACTACAAATATTGGCGCAACTGCAAATGCAATAGAACAGTTGATTGCCGCAGTTCGAACAAAGATGGACACCCTTACATCAGATGAAGATAAAGAAGCTGCATCTGAAAGCCTGGAAGTTATAAAAGCAGAAGTCATATCTGAAAAGCCAAAGAAATCTATGATAAAAACGGCAATAGCTTCGTTGCAAGCTATAAAAGGAACCGTCGAATTTGGATCGGCTGTTACGGCTTTGATTCAGTTTGTTGGATCAATGCTATCGTAACAACGGTTAAAACTGTAAAAGAGAGCGGGGTGTTATGATGACCATAGAAGAAATTCTTGCAGGAGAATCGAAGAACGTAGAGTTCAAAGAAAGCCTGCCGGAGAAAAGCATCAAATATATGAAGTCCGTGGTTGCCTTTGCAAATGGTTATTATCCCGGATATTACTTTACAGACGATTGATGGTAAGACAGTTATTGTGGTAGAGGTTTCTGAGGGCAGACAGCGCCCATATTATATCAAAGCCCTTGGCAGAGAAGGCGGTGTATATGTTCGTGTTGCCGGAACCACCCGGCTTGCTGACGAGTATATGATAAAAGAATTGCTGTTTGAGGGAAGCAACCGCTACTACGATCAGTCTTTGTGTACCGGGTTGAATATCACGGATGAAGATATTGATGCTCTTTGCAAAGGTATGAAAGGGCAGGCAGTCAAAAACGCCCATACGGAGGAACAGAAAGCATCGATTAAAGATGTTGGCAGACAACAACTCCGTTCATGGGGCGTTCTGATTGAGCGTGATGGAAAAGATTATCCGTCCAATGCTTTTGCTATTTTAAC
This sequence comes from Murimonas intestini, assembly GCA_003148945.1. Taxonomy (GTDB): domain Bacteria; phylum Bacillota; class Clostridia; order Lachnospirales; family Lachnospiraceae; genus Murimonas; species Murimonas intestini. Next base: position 87,966 of record QGGY01000018.1, read on the forward strand.
GGGTAACGGAGGACTTCATGTTGCAACGCAATGTGGCGTGTTCAAAGGTACAACGAAAGCGGTATTTGTTGATCGACGGGAGTATACCGGTCCGCTTTGGGAGCAGATAGACGAAGCATTTCAGTTTGTTCTGCGAAATATTCACTTGGGTGCTACCATTGTGGGGATTTATCGGCAGGACATTTATGAGATTCCACCGGATGCCATTCGTGAGTTGATTATCAATGCCATGGTGCATCGTAGTTACCTGGATCATGGTACGATACAGGTTGCAGTATATGACAATCGATTAGAAATCACTTCTCCTGGAAAGCTGCCAATGGGACAAACTATGGAGCGCATGAAAGAAGGCTATTCTAAAATCAGAAATGAAGCTCTTGCTCATGCGTTTGCTTATATGAATTTGATTGAGCATTGGGGAAGCGGTATTCCGAGAATTATTGATAAAGTAAAAGCTGCCGGACTGCAGGAACCGGAGTTTATAGGTGGCGAGGTTGATTTGCGTATTAATATTTATCGAGGTCAGATTGATGGCATTGTTGACCTCAATGACTCCAATCGTAATCTCAATGATCCCAATAGTGCCGATAAAATGCCGGATAATACTATCAAAGTGCCGAATAGTGCCGATGAAGTGCCGGATAATACTATCAAAATGCCGGATAGTGAACAGGAACAACGCATTTATAAATATGTATTGGAAAATGGTTCTATAACAACAAATAAGGTGATGGAACTTCTCAATGTGAAGCAACGTAGAGCAAGGGTTATTTTGCAGTTGATGATTGAAAAAGATTGGCTGAAGAAAGCAGGTGCAGCGAGAAGCACAATTTATGTAAAAAATACGGAAGGGAGATAATGCAGCGTGGATACAGACAAAGTAATACAAGACTTGAACCGCAGATTTGCTGCACCTCTGCCGGAGTTTTATCAGCGTCGTATCATCTTTTGGTACGATGAAGATAAGGAATTTGAGGATAAGCTGGACGAAGTGGTTCTGGAAAATGCAAAGGTCATTGCACTGACTGGCAATAATGCGTTTTCTGTGAAGAAACTGCTTTCGGTAGATGATCTGACCACAAACTATCTGTGATGTGGCACGATATGTTGAGGATGAAGCCCGTTTGCATCAGCGTTTCGAAAAGCTAACTGTGGATGATTTGGCAGGAACCGAGTGCTTTCCGTGCATCAACGAAGTGATTCTGACTAAGCTGATGACAGAGATCAGCGACCATATCATTGATGTGGACAGCATAACTTCTACTGTTGAAAAGCGAAGAACCTGTGCATGGTATGAGCCGTTTGAGAATTTTTATGACGGTATCTTGCAGGTGGCAAATATGCAGAGCTTCTTTAAAGAGCATTCTGCCGGATTCCATACCGCAGAAGCAAAAGGAATCTGGAAAGAATATACGGAAAGCTATTATCAGATGGACACCTATTACCGCTTGTTTCATCTTAGTTTTCAAAAGAGTCTGGAGACTTCCAATATTCTTCTGGACGATTTGTTTAAGCACGTTGTCGATAAAGTGGAAGGACTTTATACTCATTGGTTTCTGGGCGAGTTGGGTAATAACTGGTCCGATGTATGTGCGGATGAACTGGCAACCTATGGTAAGGTTTTGGAAGTACCACAGCAGGAAGAATTTTATTATTCCCGCATAAAAACTTCAGATACCAAGGTGTTCGTGATTATTTCGGATGCTATGCGCTATGAAGTGGCGGCTACCATGGCAGATCAGCTTCAGAGAGAAACACAGAGTAAGGTTTCCATCAGCAGTATGCAGAGTATTTTTCCTTCTATCACAAAGTTCGGTATGGCATCGTTACTGCCGCACAAAGAACTGACGGTAGAGGTTCGGAATGATATTTTGACAGTTTTGGCAGATGGTCAGTCTACGGCAAGCATCTATCGGGATAAGGTTTTGAAAGCAGAAGATTCAGCGAGTGTCGCATTGAAATATAATGATATTATTGCCATGAAGCGAGCAGAGAGAAGTGCCCTGGTGAAAGGAATGGATGTGGTTTATATTTATCACGATACCATTGATGAAGCCAGCCATACTTCCGATACTGCTGTTTTTGCAGCTTGCGATAAAGCAATTTCAGAATTGAAGAATCTTGTGCGTATTATTGTAAATGAATTTGGCGGCACGAATATTTTAATTACGGCTGACCATGGATTCCTTTATACATACAGTCCTTTAAAGGAAGAGGATAAGGTAGATAAAAGAGGCTTTTTTGATGCGGATGTAGTAAACTCTGATGTTATAAAAAAAGAAAGCATCAGACGGTGTGTGGAATATGGAAGAAGATATGCAATTATGCAGAAAGGTGTACAGCCAGATTATTTGATGCCTGTAAAATTTCTGGGGGGAAATACAGAGTTTGAAGGATTTACTCCAAGAGAGAGTATCCGGATTAAGATGAGTGGCGGTGCTATGAATTTTGTGCATGGTGGTATCAGCTTGCAGGAAATGGTTGTTCCGGTGATCGAGTACCACTATCTCCGCAATGATTCTATGGAGTATAAACGTAATAAGCAGAAATATGATACCAAACCGGTAACAGTCAATCTGCTGTCCGCAAATCGTAAAATCAGCAATATGATTTTCTCACTGAACTTCTATCAGAAGGATGCAGTCAGTGCAAACCGTGAAGCGGCTACTTATCAGGTTTACTTTACGGATGAAAATGGCCAGCGACAACGGTGCAGAAAGAACTTTCCGCTGCCAGTTTAATCTGAAATCTCTGAAATACAGCAATACCGCTACTTACTATCTGGTAATTGCAGATGAACAGAGAGTGCAGATGCCACAACGTGAGCCGTTTCAGATTGACATCGCCTTTGCGGTGGATGAGTTCAATTTTTTTAGTTAATACCGCAGGAGGATAAAGATGGAGCAATTTACAGAGGGTGAAAATACCCGTGAAGAAATAAAGAACAAGCTCCGTCAGGATTTTGACGGTAAGATTGTTCGGAAAGACCTGACAAAAATCAAGGAAGGGGCGAATGTTCCGGTTTATGTCCTTGAGTTCCTGTTGGGGCAGTATTGCAGCTCAGATGATGAAACTGTCATTGAAAAAGATGTACAAAATGTAAAGCGGATTCTTGCTGACAACTTTGTATGCCCGGATGAATCGCAGAAGATTCTTTCTCAGTTGCGTAAAAAAGGATTGCTTTTTTGCAGAGTTTTTTGATCTGGGAGTTGGCAATGTACCGATTACTGACAAAAACCCGGAAAGTTTGATCGTTTACTCTGTGGTGGTATCTGGTGCATTGTTCAGTTGGATTATGAAGTTGAAGGTGACAATAACTTTGGCATTGAGGATATTGACGGGAATCCGCTTTGTTCTAAACAAAAAAGCAGAAAGAGATTTCGCCAATTAGTATCCGTAAGTTGACAACGATTCGGTTGCCACACATTGATATTGATGAATTGAAGCAGAGACGAAAAGCCTTTACAAAAGACGAATGGCTGGATATTCTTCTCCGTTCTATCGGCATGACCGAGAAGGTGGCACTTCCTACATTGACTGCCCTTTGCTCGATTGCACTGGGAAAACCAGTGGTCAGCAATCTGGCAATTCTGGGAGATATTACAATCAGCGGCACGATGATAAAGGTGGATGAACTTGCCAATACGCTTCAAGTATGCCTGGACAGTGGTGCAAAGAAGGTGCTGATTCCGAGTACCTCGTTTGTTGATTTCGCAAGTGTTCCGGCTGATCTGATGAGTACATTCCAGCTGATTCCGTATCAGAGTGCGTAGGATGCTGTGTTTAAGGCGCTGGGTGCCATTCATGTGGTTTTAACAGGTATGTATGCTGGTCAAAATATTAGGAATCAGCTGTCAGCATATTTATTTAATAGAGAGGCAGTTGAGGAATATCTGGTATCCGTGAAGGTTGGACATCCGATTGCACCTCCGGATCCGTAAACCTCTTGATTTTTTGTGGGATTTAAATTACACTCTTTATATAAGTTAGTAGTTACTTCAATGCTAATTTTTAAGTTAAAAGCGAAATCTCTGGCAGCTAGAAAAATGATATCCCCATCGTTGGATAAATTTCCAGTGGTGGGGAAAATTTTATATTAATATTCGCCATTTCTTCTTAGGTTCAAATTTCCCACATCCTTCACAGGTCTGTGGCCAGTTGATTTTCCACTCAAAATATTCATCTCTGGTAATCTCACCGGATTTCAATTCATCCATATTGCAGGCCTGTTTTATTATTGAAGTATTAAAAAAGAATATTTATAATTAGAGTCAGAAATGGAGGGATAAGATGTTTAGAATTGGTGAATTTTCAAAACTGACACAAGTATCTGTTCGTATGTTACGATACTATGATGAAACTGGTTTACTAAGACCAGCGGAAATTGACTCATGGACTGGATATCGTATGTATTCAGTTGAACAGATACCTACTTTAAATAAAATTATATATCTACGTGACAGTGGGTTCAATGTGGCTGAAATAGCAGTTGCCCTTAATGGTGAAAATGATACTTTAATTATAGAGCAGCTTGATAAAAAATATGAAGATATTAAACATAACATACATACAGAGCAAGAAAAGCTAAAAAAAATTGAACTTGCTAAAAATGAGTTGTTGAATGGAAAAAATGAAATACATTACAATATTTCTATAAAATCTGTTCCAGGTTACCAGGTTCTGTCATTGAGAAAAGTAATACCTGACTATTATTCTGAGGGTGGATTGTGGAATGAATTATCAGAATTTGCCAAACAGCATAGAGTTGAACTCCTAAGTGATACATTTTCTATTTATCATGATGAAGATTACAGGGAAGAAAATGTTGACGTGGAACTATGTGTGGTTGTAAGCAAAGCTGGTAAAGATATAGAACCCTTTAAATTCCGGCGCACTGAACCTGTTCCTATAATGGCTTGTACTATGGTCTATGGAAATTTTTCAAATATTGCGGCTGCATATCTCACATTTGCAAAATGGTTACAAAATAATAGTCAGTATAAAATGAAAGGTGAAAATAGGCAAATTGTACATCGTGGTCCGTGGAATGAAGAAAATCCACAGAAATATTTAACTGAAATTCAGATACCTTTAGAAAAAAACTATGAAAACGTCTTGTGATTTTGCAGGACGTTTTTTCTTGACTCTCACATGATGTTAGGGTTTACTGTTTGATTACAGATAAATGAAAATGGAGGAAAAAATATGAAAACTTATAACGTAAATTCGATAGGAATTATCTGTAACAATGAAACAGGAACATTTATTAAACTAAAGGCTGAATTTATTCCAGCATTAAAGGCTTTGGATGGTTTTAGCCATATCAATGTTCTTTGGTGGTTCAGTGATTTTGATAAGGAAGAATATAGGTCTGTATTAGAGACAGAACAGCCTTATAAAAATGCTCCAGAAAAGATGGGTATTTTTGCCACAAGGTCGCCAATACGTCCAAACCCTATTGCATTAACGGCAGTAGAGATTATTCATGTAGATTATCAGAATGGTATTATCCAGATTACCTACATTGACGCTAATGACAATACACCTATTATTGACATCAAGCCTTATACACCGAGCCTTGACAGAGTGGAAACACCAGTTGTTCCCGGATGGTGCAGCCATTGGCCGAAAAGTTTAGAGGAATCTGGAACATTTGCATGGGAGCAAGAATTTAACTTTTAGGAGTGGTGCATGATGAGTCTACAAGATTATATATCTGAAAAGCCGGCTATCCATACGGAACTAGGATTGGTTCTCATGGCAAACAGTAGAAAAGGCCACAAAGGAAGAAAATTAAGAGAGGGCGAAAGCTGGCGAAGTGATGGCAGATACAGTTACCGCTGCACAGATGTTCGGACAGGCAAACGTCTTACCATCTATGCACAGGACTTACCAGAATTGAGAGATAAGGAAGAAGTAAAAGCCGCAAAGAAAGAGCATAGAAAAGCAGAACTGCTACCGAAAATTTCCGCTCATATCATGCGCCACACAGTTTGTACCAGAATGGCAGAGTGCCGTATGGATATAAAAGTTTTACAGTATATCATGGGTCATGCACACATTGATGTGACTATGGAAGTATATAACCATTTAGGTGACAGAGCGAGAATTGAAAATGAGGTTGCGAAGCTGGACAGCATGGCGGTAAACTTCTGACACCAGAAAAACAAAAATAGGTGTCAAATTGGTGTCAAAATAGAAAAAATGACAATTTCAAGAGAAATAGATTGCTGCAAACCAGTGATTTTAAAGGGTTGCTAAAAAAATCAGAAAAAATTAGCACTCACCTCTTGACAGTGCTAACAATATGTGCTATAAAATATATAACAAATGAAACAAATACAACAACCAATTCGGTTACAACAGCCGATACAGTTAATATAAATCCAAGGAGGAATGACTTATGTTATTAAGGAACAGAGCGTTTGATTTATTTGATGAGATGTTTAAGGATCCGTTTTTTGACCGTGTAATTGATAATGGAACAGCGCAGGTCATGAAGACGGATGTGAGAGAAAAGGACAATGGTTATCTGGTTGATATTGAACTGCCTGGTTACGCAAAGGAAGATATTAAGGCAGAGTTAAAAGACGGCTATCTGACTATTACAGCCATCAGAAATGACAATAAAGAAGAGAAAGATGAGAAGGGCCGTTATATCCGGAGAGAGCGCTATACAGGAACCTGCAAGAGAAGCTTCTATGTAGGGGAGAATGTAAAACAGGAGGATATCAAGGCAGGGTTCCAGGATGGAATATTGAGACTGGCAGTGCCAAAGGATACTCCGAAGCCGGTAGAAGAAAAACCGAAATTCATTTCGATTGAATAATTTATATCCATGTACCGGGAAGGCATAACATTACTGTTCACTCCGCGGCCAGTAACACGCTCCGTGATGCACAGAAACGGCATAACTGCCTTCCCGTTCACATAGACTTTGGAACATGTTGACAGATGAATTTTGCCGCATATGAGCGGCACGATGCTCTAAACAGGCAGAAATGTCTGGTTAATTTTTAAGGAGGAATGACTTATGTTATTTAGAAACAGAGCGTTTGATTTATTTGATGAGATGTTCAGAGACCCGTTCTTTAGCGGAGCATTTGAAAGCGGTACAACACAGCTGATGAAGACAGATGTCCAGGAACAGGACAATGGCTATCTGGTAGACATTGAGCTGCCGGGGTATACAAAAGAAGATATCCAGGCAGAGTTAAAAGATGGATACCTGACCATCACAGCCAATAAGAACGAAAGCAAGGACGAAAAAGATGACAACGGCAAATTTATCCGCAGAGAACGTTACAGCGGGACCTGCAAGAGAAGCTTCTACGTTGGCGAAGGAGTTAAACAGGAGGATATCAGGGCAGGCTTTAAGGATGGAATCTTAAGGCTCGCAATTCCTAAGGCAGTCCAGCAGCAGGTAGAAGAGAAGCCGAATTATATAGCTATTGAGTAGTGTAGAGCAGACATCTTATAAATAAGAGGTAAGTAAAAAAGCTGTACCGGCCATTTGCAACAGGCCGGTACAGCTTTTGTGCGTCTATGGCACGGCAGCTCTCGGAATGTTCGTGCATTTTTGCGCGAAGTTACTTCACGGAACAGTGGAAGGCTGAATTGTTATGCTCTGTGACCAATAACGCGCTCGATACTTGATATTTTGCATAAAATAGGGTAATCTTAATGATAGATTATATGCGGCTCCCTCGCCTCGATGGGGTCATTATAAAAATAATTAGGAAATGAGGTTAAATGGAATGGAAAGAGCTTATGAAAAATTTCTTCGTTATGTGGTAGTTCCCACGGCGAGTGATTATGAGAGCACCACAGTGCCCACGACTAAGGAGCAGTTTGTGCTGGCCAGGCAGCTGGTAAAAGAGATGCAGGAGCTGGGGATCCAGGATGCAAGGGTAGATGAAAACTGTTATGTATATGGCATGATTCCGGCCACAGAGGGGTATGAGGACAAGACTAAGATCGGGTTCATCGCTCATATGGATACAGTATCTGATTTTGCGGACCATCAGGTGAGGCCGATTCTCCATGAAAATTATGACGGAGGGGATCTGGAGCTGGGTGAGAGCGGCCGTAAGCTGGAGGTAAGGACTTTTCCTCATCTGACTAAACTGGCAGGCAGGACGCTCATAACCAGTGACGGGACAACAATACTTGGTGCAGACGACAAGGCGGGAATTGCAGAAATCCTGACTATGGCAGAAAGGCTGAAGGAAGAGGGTATTCCCCACGGACAGATCTCCATAGGGTTTACTCCCGATGAAGAGGTTGGACAGGGTGCAGATCTGTTTGATGTGGAACATTTCGGGGCTGAGTTTGCCTACACGGTTGACGGCGGCAGCGAGGATGAACTAGAGTATGAAAACTTTAATGCCAGCGGTGCAAAAATAGAAGTGACCGGCTTTAACGTACATCCGGGCAGCTCCAAGGATACTATGATCAATGCGTCTGCTGTGGCATCGGAAATCAACGAAATGCTTCCAAAGAGAGAAACACCGAGGGATACAGAAGGATATGAGGGGTTCTATCATCTGGAATATATATCAGGCACCGTGGAAAAAGCAAAACTTTCTTACATTATAAGAGATCATGACTGGGATAAATTTAAAAAACGCGAGCAGATCATGACTGATATCTGCGAAAAAATGAATGAGAAATACGGAGAGGGCACTGTTAAGCTGACTATCAAAGAGCAGTACCGGAACATGGCCGAGAAGATCAGGGAATGCTTCCACCTCATAGAAAATGCGTCAAAAGCTATGGAAAATGCAGGCATCAAGCCGTTTACACTGCCGATCCGCGGCGGCACAGACGGGGCACGGCTCAGTTTTATGGGACTTCCATGCCCAAATCTGGGTACCGGCGGCTATGCATTCCATGGACCATATGAGCATATCACAGCAGAAGGCATGGACAAGGCTGTGGATGTGCTGACTGAAATTGTAAAATTATATTCAGAGTAGGAACTGCAGGCCGGGACATTGGAGAGAGGCGGATAAGTATGGCAAAAGAAGTTAAAACAAATGCAATGAGGATTCTGGACAAAAATAAAGTTGCCTATGAAATGATCCTCTACGAATGTGATGAGTTTATTGACGGCCTTCATACCCTGGAAAAGACAGGGGCGCCTGCGGCTCAGTCCTTTAAGACACTTGTGGCTCAGGGAAAGAGCGGGGAATACTATGTATTTGTGATACCTGTGGCGCAGGAGGTCCAGCTGAAGCTGGCGGCCAGGGCCGTGGGCGAGAAGTCTGTGGAGATGATACATGTAAAGGATATTAATAAGATCACTGGCTATGTCAGGGGAGGCTGCAGCCCGCTGGGAATGAAAAAGCAGTACAAGACAGTAATACAGAAGAACGCCCTGGATTTTGATGAGATCTATGTGAGCGGAGGAAGGCTTGGGGCTACGATAAAGCTCTCTCCAAAGGATCTGTCCAGGGTAACAGGGGCAGTATTTGAAGACCTGACAGGTCAAAATGGATAAGAGGTGACAGATGTTAGAATTTATTAGTGGGTTATTGACGAGTCTGGATGACTTCCTGTGGAATATCCCCCTCATTTTTTTGATACTCTTTACAGGGATATATCTGACAGTCAGGCTTAAGGGACTTCAGTTCAGAAGACTTCCAAGAGCCCTGAAATACATGTTTAAGAATGAAGAGGGCGGAGAAGGGGAGGTAACCAGCTTTGCGGCGCTCTGCACTGCGCTCTCTGCCACTATAGGTACAGGAAATATTGTGGGAGTGGCTACCGCTCTTGTAGCCGGAGGTCCCGGCGCTCTGTTTTGGATGTGGGTGGCCGCCCTGTTCGGAATGGCGACAAAGTATGCGGAAGGCGTTTTGGCGATCAAGTATCGGGTGATTGGAAAGGATGGTCATGTGCTGGGCGGTCCCTTCTACTACATAGAAAATGGTATGGGCAGCAGGTTTAAATGGCTTGCTAAAATGTTTGCATTTTTCGGAGTTATTGTTGGTCTTCTGGGAATGGGAACCTTTACGCAGGTTAATGGCATCACAGATGCTGTAAAGAACTTTTTTGATCCCCAGACAGCGTGGAGCCTTTCCATTTTTGGCCGGGAATACTCATGGACTGTGCTTATAGCAGGCATCATACTGACTGTCTGTACCGGGCTTGTGATCATAGGCGGAATCAAGAGGATATCCAAGGTATCTGAGATCGTAGTCCCGTTTATGGCAGGACTTTATATACTGGTCATTGTTGTGCTTCTGGTCCTTAATTTTGATAAGATCCCTCAGGCCTTTGCACAGATCTTTGAGGGAGCCTTTGGCCTGCGTGCTGCGGCTGGCGGGGCATTGGGAGCCATGATGGCAGCCATGCAGAAGGGGATTGCCCGGGGAATTTTCTCAAATGAGGCAGGCCTTGGAAGCGCGCCGATCGCGGCAGCGGCCGCCCAGACGAATGAGCCGGTGAGACAGGGGCTTGTATCTATGACGGGAACTTTTATAGATACTATCGTAATCTGTACCATGACAGGCCTTGCGATCGTACTGACAGGGACATGGGATATAGGGCTGGAGGGTGTGGCTGTTACAACTACGGCCTTTGTTCAGGGCCTTCCCTTTGCAGAGAGCGTCAGCGCCTTTATCCTGATGATCTGCCTCGTCTTTTTTGCATTTACAACTATTTTGGGATGGAATTATTACAGTGAGCGCTGCCTGGAATACTTGTGCAAAGGAAACAGGAAAATCGTGCAGAGCTACAGATGGCTGTATATCCTTGCCGTTTTTATAGGTCCGTTTATGACTGTTTCAGTTGTCTGGACTATAGCGGATATCTTTAATGCCCTGATGGCATTGCCGAACCTGATAGCCATTGTGGCACTGTCGGGAGTCATTGCGGCGGAGACGAAAAAATATTTCAGCAAGCCCCATCGCCAAGGGTGATTTTCATGGGTTTGCAGGTAAAATTAAGAGAGGATCTGTCCGGTGCCAATGGGGCACTCAGGGCAGATCCTCTTTTATATAATTTTGCAGCAGCAGCGCAGTTACCAGGCGCGTTTTAAGATAGAAATGACGTCCGCTGTATCAGCTTTTTTGGGGTTTACTATCATGGCTCCGTCATTTACAGCTGCCTGAGCCACTTTTTCGAAATCCTTTTCTAATACGCCCACCTCCTGCAATGTCAGCGGAAGGCCGCACATTTCATGCAGCCGGCAGGTCATCCGGCGTATCATTTCAACGGTCTTTGACGCACGCTCCTGTCCGGGAGTGGAGGCATAAGTCTCTTCGTCAGTCATAAAGAGCAGCAGCTTAGCATAATCTTCCTCACATTTATCCATGTTGTATTCCAGACAGTAGGGCAGCAGAATGGTCATGGCTTCCGCATGGGGCACGCCGCAGATACCGCCCAGAGCGTGGCCTATGGCGTGAACGATTCCCACCATAGAATTGGAAAAGGCGGCTCCTGCCATTAAGGAGCCATTTGCCAGGGCCATGCGCGCCTCTTCATCCCTGCCGTTTTTTACCGCTGTATAGAGATTGGAGCAGATCATCTTGATGGCTGCAGATGCATATGCATCGCTGAGAGGATTTTTCTGGAGACAGGAGTATGCCTCTATCGCATGGCAGAGTGCATCCATGGCAGTGGAAGCTGTCATTTTGGGGGGCAGGCTTACGGTCATACGGGGATCCAGCACTGCTGCGTCAGGCTGGAGGTAGTATGAGATAAATTCCATCTTTACCTGTTTTTCTACGTTTTTAATAACTGCCACCAGAGTGGATTCCGACCCTGTGCCGGAGGTGGTGGGAATGATCACAAAGGGGATCTGGCGTCCCCTGCCGATGCATTCACATCCCATAAGCTCCAGGATGTCTGTAATATCCTGGGAGAGAAGCATTCTGACACCTTTAGCAGTGTCAATGACAGAGCCGCCCCCCGCGGCCACAATGCCGTCGCAGCCGGATTTCCTGTACAGGGCTGCGATCGCGTTTACTGTCTGGTCCGAGGAATCAGCCGGGATATCAGTAAAGACTGCAGCAGGCACGATACCGCCGGCACCCAGAGCGTCCAGCACTGTCTGCATTGTTCCGATCTTAGCCAGGACATTGTCTGTCAGCAGTATGGGGGATTTGCATCCCAGGTTTTCAAGTTCTGTGGGAATGTTTTCAAGCGCATATTTTCCGGCTAGAATTTTTGCGCTGTTCTGAAATTCATAATAAGCAGGCTTCATGGCAGATAGTTACTCCTTTTCAGGCCTTCCGGGACAAGTACTGCTGCGGTGCCGCACATATCTGGCGGTACTGAAGAGTAAACATGCCCAGGAGAATGCGGCCGTAGATATTCAGTGTACAATGTTCTTTTTCTGGTACTTCTTTGAGAATACGCCTTGTCATGACCCGGGGGAAGAGATAACCCTCTGCCAGGTCTGCACAGCGGCACAGGGACATGGTCTTCTGGACATCGCCCTCCAGGATGAAGCCGTGGGCGCTGTAGGAGCCTGACAGACCCAGCTGTCCTGTGAGGACAAGAAAGGCGGAATCAATACTCTTAAATGTGATGCGTACATTCCGGCAGTCTGGTGTGTATTCCTTCAGGCGGTTCAGAGAGTCTCCTGATTTTTCAAAACACAGGAAGGGCCCGTTTTTAGAAGCCTTCAGGCAGTAAACCATGCCCTCGGGCCAGGAAGAGATTTCTTTTGCGATCCTTGTATCGCAGGCAGCCAGCTGCTTTAAAGCCCCAAACAGGAAATACAGGACAATTGCGCAGATATTTTTCTTTAGTGTCAGGGACAGGCGTTTTTTCAAACTCATAGGAACCTCCATAAAAAACGATCCAGTTGTGATCGTGTGAAATAATGCCAGATCAATTTCACACTTATATATCACTAGACTCAAATATTTTGAATTACCAATTAAATAGAGTATAGCACAGATGGTTTGGTTGTCAAGATAAATACACCGGGGAATAAGGTAGGGATAACCGGATTATTTATAAAATTTTAACATAATCTAGCGGGATTCGATTATAAAGATGTGTTATCATATAATCAGTCGATGGCTGGTCAGCCGGAGAAAGGGGTTGATTTATATAGAAAAATTAGATAATAATGCACATTCAGTATTTCTGCTGTCTTATCACTTGATTATGGTGGTAAAATATAGGAGGAATGTCATAGATTATAAAGTCTCCAAACGTGCTGAAGAGATCTTCTGTTATATTGCGCCAAAGTATGGGATCACGCCGGAAGAATGGAACCATGGCAAAGATCATGTACATGTGAAGTTCCGTGCCCAGCCGAAAAGTGAACTCAGCAAGTTTATCAATGCTTATAAGAGTGCAAGCAGCAGGCTGATCAAAAAAGAGTTCCCGCAGATACGGGAAAAGCTCTGGAAAGAGGCGTTTTGGAGCCAGAGCTTTTGCCTGCTCAGTACGGGCGGGGCCCCCATAGAAACAATACGCACTTATATAGAAAGCCAGGGGGAAAAGCATGAACAGGGATAATAAACCACACAAAAAGAAAACGGATTCTGTCAGGAGGAAATAGTATGGCTGGATATAAGAAAACAGGCGGGTTCGGTGACCTGGAGGACTTTGAAAGGGAGGCTTTCGTAAAACTGGAAGGCGTTACTAAGGTTTATCATATGGGGGAGATAGATATCCATGCAGTGGATGGTATTGATTTTGAGATCGCCAAGGGTGAATTTGTAGTGATCGTGGGCCCCAGCGGCGCAGGCAAGACAACGGTTCTGAATATCCTGGGAGGGATGGACACGGCTTCAGGGGGCAAGGTACTGGTAGATAACAGAAATATAGCCAGATATTCCCAGAAGCAGCTGACCTCCTACAGAAGGGATGATATAGGGTTTGTCTTCCAGTTTTATAATCTGGTGCCTAACCTGACTGCTTTAGAGAATGTGGAGCTGGCCCTTCAGATATGCAGGAATCCTCTGAATGCCAGGGAAGTGCTTGAGGATGTGGGCCTTGGAGAAAGACTGAACAACTTTCCGGCACAGCTCTCAGGCGGGGAGCAGCAGCGTGTCTCGATCGCCAGAGCGCTTGCCAAGAATCCTAAGCTTCTGCTGTGCGATGAACCTACAGGAGCCCTGGATTACCAGACAGGCAAAGCTATACTGAAGCTATTGCAGGATATGTGCAGGCTTAAGGGCATGACGGTCATTGTCATTACACACAATACCGCCCTGACGCCCATGGCGGACAGGGTGATCAAGATCAAAAACGGGAAGGTCTCCCAAATGTACAAGAATGAGACTCCTGTATCCGTAGAATATATTGAATGGTAGGGGATCAGATGAAGAAGCGTGCACTCAGAAAAGATTTTTTTATGGAAATCAGAAAGAGCTTGAACAGGTTCATATCTATCTTTTTTATCGTAGCACTGGGAGTTGCCTTTTATTCAGGAATACAGGCTTCTGCTCCTGACATGCGCTATACAGGGGATGCATTCTACGATGAGCGGGACACTATGGATCTGAAGGTCATCAGCACTCTGGGAATAACAGACAAAGATGTGGAGGCGCTGAAGGCTCTTGACGGGATAGACAGGGTAGAGCCCGGATATATGCTGGATGCCATGACAGGCTCCGGTGAAGATGAAAAGGTATTACATATTGAGTCTGTCCTGCCGGAAATGAATAAGCTTACCTTGTCAGAAGGTGAGATGCCGCAAAATGAAGGGGAATGCTTTCTGGATTCTGAATTTGCGGCAAATGCAGGATATAAAGTGGGAGATACCCTGACGCTGCGCCTTGATAAGGATACTGACGAAGATACTTTGAAGACGCTGGAATATAAAATATCAGGGATTGGCAGCAGCCCGGCTTATATTTCATTCAGCCGCGGCAGTACAAATATCGGGACTGGTGAGGTCAGCGGGTTTGCATACATATTACCTGAAAACTTTGACCAGGAGGTCTATACCCAGGCTTATATGAAGGTTAAGGGAGCGCAGGAGCTGGTGTGCTATTCCCAGGAGTATGAGGATCTGGTGGCGGAGGTACAGGGCCAAGTTGAGGGTATCGAGGATATCCAGTGTGAGCAGAGGTATAATGAGATACTCGATGGCGCTGATGATAAGATCGCGGAGGCACAGTCAGAACTGGATGAGGGCCAGAGTGAGGCAGATCAGAAGCTCTCAGAGGCTGAATCAGAGCTGATTGAAGGAGAATCTGAACTGGCGGAGGGCGAGTCAGAGCTGGCAAAGGCGAAGGCAGATCTGGAGGACGCCCAAAAAGAGCTGGCAGACTCCAAAGCGACCATTGAGGAAAAGCAGGAGGAATGGAATAATTCTAACGAAGAACTGGGCAATGCCTGGCAGCAGTATGCTGATGGAAAAGCCCAGCTTGAGGCCAAGGAGGCGGAGTATAACGCATCCTACCCGGATGCCCAGGCCCAGATAGACAATGGGTGGCAGCAGCTCTCAGATGGAAAGGCACAGCTGGAGCAGGAAGAGGCAAATTATAATGCGGGCGTGGCGGAGCTTCAGGGGAAGAAGGATGAATATGAGTCAGGAGTTGCCCAGATCGCTCAGGCAAGACAGGATCTGGAGGCCGGTGAGGCTCAGCTTGCGGCAGCAAAGCAGGAGTATGATGCGGGTATGGCCGGACTGGATTCTGCCAGGGAGCAGCTGGCAGCGCTTCAGCAGCTGATCGATGCAGGGAGCGCCACAGAGGAGCAGATAGCGGCAGCTTCTGCTATAGAGGCCACCATTGCTGAGCAGGAGCCAGGCTTAACTGCAGCTGGCCAATATATAGCAGAGCAGGAACAGCTGCTTCAGGCCTCGCGTGCCGAGCTGGATGCGCAGGAGGCAGCCCTTCCTGATGCCGGAACGGTACAGGCGGAATTTGATGCAGCCCAGGCACAGCTTGACCAGGGCAAAAACCAGCTGGACGCAGCCAGGACAGAGATAGCAAATACGGAGGCCCAGCTGACTTCAGCCCAGGCCCAGCTGGATTCAGCATCAGCCCAGCTGCAGCAGGCCAGGGAAGAGCTTGCGTCAAATGAGGCGGCTCTTGCAGCAGCCCAGACCCAGTTGGATGACGGGGCGGCTCAGCTGGAGGATGGACGTAAACAGATAGCTGACGGTGAACAGCAGATAGCTGACGGCGAAAAAGAAATTGAGGATGCAGAAAAAGAGATAGCAGAGAATAAGAAGAAGCTGGAGGACGGCAGGAAAGAGTATGAGCAGGCTAAAATCGATGCCCAGGATGAACTTGAAAAGGGCAGACAGAAGATAGAAGATGCAAAGGCTGAGCTGGCTGACCTTGAGATGCCGGAGTGGATCATATATGACAGGTCATCTCTGAGTGAATATACAGGTTTTGGGGATAATGCAGACAGGATGAAAAATATAGGAGAGGTTTTCCCTGTCCTGTTCTTCCTGGTGGCAGCGCTTATCAGCCTGACGACCATGACCAGGATGGTTGAGGAGGAGAGGACACAGATCGGGACTATGAAGGCCCTGGGTTATTCTAAATGGCCTATCATGTCAAAGTATGTCTACTATGCACTGCTGGCGACAGTGGGCGGCAGTGTGTTCGGCGCCCTGATAGGTGAGAAGGTATTCCCGTGGGTGATCATAAGGGCTTATGAGATCATGTATCATATTCCTAATCTGGAGATCCCATACAATCTGCAGTTTGCTCTGATAGCTACCGGGGCCGCAGTGTTCTGTACAATGGCGGCAACGCTTGCGTCCTGCTACAAGGAGCTTTCAGAGACGCCTGCTTCCCTCATGCGCCCGCCTGCGCCTAAGCAGGGCAAGAGGGTGCTGCTTGAGAGAGTGACATTTATCTGGAAGCATTTAAGCTTTACCTGGAAGTCCACGATCAGGAACCTGTTCAGATATAAGAAGCGGTTCTTTATGACTATATTCGGAATTGGAGGCTGTATGGCGCTGATGCTTGTGGGATTTGGCATCAGGGACTCCGTTACAAACATTGCAGTCCTGCAGTACGGGGAACTGCAGCTTTATGATGGCATGGTCATTCTGAATGAAGATGCCAGTGATCCGCAGATAGAGGAGCTGGAAGAGTTCCTGTCTGAGAATCCCAAAGCTTCAGAAAAACTTCCTGCTGTAATGAAAAAGGTAAAGATGACATCATCTTCGGCATCAGGCAATCAGGAGGTATACCTGGTGGTTCCGGAAAATCTGGATGATTTCAGCAAATTCTTTGTGCTGAGAGACCGCAGGACAAAGACCCCATATACGCTAGATGATAGCGGAATCGTCCTGGCTGAGAAGACAGCCAAGCAGCTGGGGGCTGGTGTGGGGGATACTGTAGAGATTGTGGAAGATAATGGAAAGAACAAAGAAGCAAAAGTATCCGCCATCTGTGAGAACTATGTGAGCAACTATGCTTATATGGCCCCGGGAATGTACAAAGACCTTTATGGAGATGAGGCCAAATACAACAGTATTTTCTTTATGACTCCTGAACATGACAGTGCGTCAGCGTCCCAGTTAGGTCAGGAAGCGCTGAAATATAAGGGGGCTCTGAGCGTCAGCTACACCGGAAGTGTCATGAATGAGGTCAACGATATGCTGAGCAGCCTGGATACTGTAATCGTGGTCCTGATTACATCTGCCGGTATGCTTGCATTTGTGGTATTATATAATCTGAATAATATCAATATCAATGAGCGGAAGCGGGAGCTGGCTACCTTCAAGGTGCTCGGTTTCTACGACAAAGAAGTATCCGCCTATGTATACAGGGAAAATATCCTGCTTACCCTTATAGGGGCGGCCGTGGGCTCAGGGCTGGGGACTATCCTGCACCGGTTTGTCATTGTTACAGTTGAAGTGGATGCTGCCATGTTTGGAAGGAATATTGAACCATTGAGCTTTGTATATTCCATCCTGTTTACATTTGCATTCTCACTTTTTGTAAATGGTGTCATGTACTTCAAGCTGAAGAAAATTGATATGGTAGAATCATTAAAAAGTATAGAATAGAGGTCAAAATGAAATTACCAGAAGCGTTTGCCGATAAAATGAAGAACATCCTTGGAAAGGAGTATGAGGCTTTTGAGGCGGGGTATGATATGCCCCGCCAGTATGGGCTGAGGGTGAATACTCTCAAGATCAGCACGGAAAAGTTTGAGCATATTGCGCCGTTCCATCTGACAAAGATACCCTGGATAGAAAATGGTTATTACTATGAGGAGGAGGACGCTCCGTCCCGCCATCCATATTATTATGCAGGTCTGTACTATCTGCAGGAGCCCAGCGCTATGACTCCCGCTTCCAGGCTGCCTGTAAATCCCGGGGAGAAGGTGCTGGATCTGTGTGCTGCTCCGGGAGGGAAGGCCACAGAGCTGGGGGCAAGACTGAGAGGAGAGGGGCTGCTTGTGGCAAATGACATCAGCGCGTCCAGAGCAAAAGCCCTGCTTAAAAATGTGGAAGTATTCGGAATCCCCAATTCATTTCTGATCAATGAGGTGCCGGGCAATATATCAGACAGGTTTGAAGAATTCTTTGATAAGATACTGGTAGATGCCCCGTGCTCCGGGGAGGGGATGTTCAGAAAGGAGCCGGAGGTCATGAAGGCCTGGAGTGAGGACAAGCCGGCTGCCTGCGCCAGGGTGCAGAAGGAGATCATCCTGCAGGCGGCAAAGATGCTGCGGCCCGGCGGAATGCTCCTGTATTCTACCTGTACATTTTCACCGGAGGAGAATGAGCAGGTTATCCAGTATCTGCTGGATAACAGGGAAGATTTTGAATTAGTGCCGGCCAAAGGGTATGATGGATTCTCAGAAGGACGCCCTGATCTGGCAGGTGGCAATGAAGAACTGAAGAAGTGTGTGCGCATCTGGCCTCACAAAATGCAGGGTGAGGGACATTTTCTCGCATTGCTGCATAAGAAGGGGGATTCCTTAAATACTGGCGCTGCTGCTGTAACGTCAGCGGTGCAGGACGGGCAGCAGAAGGAAGAGAAGGCCGTGGTCCCGGCTTCGGAAGGACTGAAAGGGGCCAAAAATATCACGAAAACAGATAAGGCTGTGCTGGAAGAATTTTTCTGTGATGTCTATATGGATATAGACTGGAGCAGGGTAGAAATACGTAAGGGTCAGGTCTATTACGTACCTGGCGCCCTGGGAGAACAGAGAGGTGTGAATTTCCTCCGCAATGGACTGTATCTGGGCGAACTGAAGAAGGACAGGTTTGAACCCAGCCAGTCATTTGCCATGGCTTTGCATAAGTCAGACTACAGGATATGCCTGAATTTTCCATGGACGGACAGCAGGGTATCAAAATATCTGCGGGGAGAGACAGTGACTGTAGACGATATGCCTATCAAACGCCAGAGGGGCTGGCAGCTCATCTGCGTGAACGGGTACCCCCTTGGCTGGGGCAAGCTTGTAAACGGCCTTTTAAAGAACAAATATCTCCCGGGATGGAGGATGAGATAGAAGAAAAAGGGAGAAACGGAAAAATATGTCGAAAAAGGTTGTTTTAGGGGTGGAAATTCATTAACCGATTGTATATAATGAAAGATGCGTTGAAAATATAGCAAAGTAAAAGTGACTGTCCGGCGTCTGTTATAAAATACCGGCTGGTTACAAGAGTGAAAAGGAGAGAAGTTCATGGAAGTAGTATCAATTGAAAAAGAGCTACGGGAAAATGCGTATCCAGGACGAGGAATCGTTATTGGAAGAACCCCGGATGGGACCAAGGCCGTTACGGCTTACTTCATTATGGGAAGAAGTGAGAACAGCCGGAACCGTGTCTTCGTGGAAGACGGAGAGGGAATCCGAACACAGGCATTTGATCCGGCAAAATTAACAGACCCAAGCCTTATTATCTATGCGCCTGTACGCGTATTGGGAAATAAGACGATCGTGACAAACGGTGACCAGACAGACACGATCTATGAGGGTATGGACAAACAGCTGACTTTTGAGCAGTCTCTGAGAACGAGAGAGTTTGAGCCAGATGGTCCGAATTATACGCCAAGGATTTCTGGTATCCTGCATATTGAAAACGGAAATTTCAACTATGCAATGTCTATCTTAAAGAGCAACAATGGAAATCCTGATTCCTGCAACCGTTTCACCTTTGCATATCAGAACGCCCAGGCTGGGGAGGCACGCTTTATCCACACTTATAAATGCGATGGCAATCCTCTTCCAAGCTTTGAAGGAGAGCCGACATTAGTTGATGTGTCAGACGACATTGATGCTTATACAGAACTGCTCTGGAGCAGTCTGAACGAAGATAACAAAGTATCATTGTTTGTACGTTATATTGATATCCAGACAGGTACATACGAAACAAGAATCGTCAACAAAAATAAATAGGAGGCCTCTTATAATGAAAGAATTAGAATTAAAATACGGGTGTAACCCTAATCAGAAACCGGCAAAGATCTCTGTGTCTGATGGAAGGGACCTTCCAATTAAGGTTCTTCTTGGAAAAGCCGGATATATTAATTTCATGGATGCTTTAAACGGCTGGCAGCTTGTAAGCGAGTTGAAAGCAGCTACAGGGCTTCCGGCAGCTGCATCCTTTAAGCATGTTTCACCGGCAGGAGCAGCAGTAGGGCTTCCTCTGGATGATGTATTAAAAAAGATCTACTTTGTGGATGATATGGGTGACCTTTCTCCGCTGGCATGTGCTTACGCAAGGGCAAGAGGCGCTGACAGAATGTCTTCCTTTGGTGATTTTATTTCTCTTTCTGACGTGTGTGATGCTGACACTGCATCTATCATTAAAAGAGAAGTTTCAGACGGCGTGATCGCTCCGGGGTATACTGAGGAGGCACTTGCTATCCTTAAACAGAAGAAAAACGGCGGCTACACAGTGATCGAGATCGATCCTGAGTACAGGCCGGCTCCTATTGAGCACAAGGATGTGTTCGGTATTACATTTGAACAGGGCAGAAATGAGTTAAAGATCGATAATGATCTGCTTGCAAATGTAGTGACAGCAAACAAAGATCTTACAGAGCAGGGAAAAATGGATCTTGTGATCTCCCTGATCACTCTGAAGTACACACAGTCAAATTCAGTATGCTACGCAAAGGGCGGACAGGCCATCGGAGTAGGCGCAGGACAGCAGTCCAGGGTACACTGTACACGTCTGGCGGGAAATAAGGCAGATAACTGGTTCCTCCGCCAGTGTCCGAAGGTTCTGGAGCTCCAGTTTGTAGATGGAATCCGCCGTGCGGACAGGGACAATGCGATAGATGTATATATTGGCGATGAGTACATGGATGTGCTCTCTGACGGAGCCTGGGAGAAGATCTTCAAGGTAAAACCGGAAGTCTTCACAAAAGAAGAGAAAAGGGCATGGCTTGACAAGATGAGCGATGTAGCTCTCGGATCTGACGCCTTCTTCCCATTTGGCGATAACATCGAGCGTGCTTACAAGAGCGGCGTAAAATATATCGCAGAGCCGGGTGGCTCTGTAAGGGATGACCAGGTGATCGCTACATGTGACAAGTACGGCATGGCTATGGCATTTACAGGCATCCGCCTCTTCCACCACTAATAAGTATTTTGTATAAAAGACAATAAAAAAGCAGATCTGTTCCGGGTGCGACGGAGAACAGATCTGCTTTTGATTGTTAGGACTGTTTAAGCAGTTTTAGTCTCAGCTTTTGTTTCGATTACTTTGGTTTTTCTCATATACAGAGAAACCTCAGAAACGATGAAGCTGAGCAGCAGCAGTACGGCACATATGATGACTTCCTGAATGTGAGGAAATGGCTCAATACCGTAGATTGTATCGGCAACAGGCCAGATGATCAGATGAACATACATCAGGAAGGAAATGCCGCTGCCGATGCAAAGGGCAACAGGTGCAAAACCATCAAGCTTACGGACCATCAGCATAGCTGCAGCGATAACTGCTGTTACACTCAGCAGGATCCATACAGTGGAGTCATAGATAGGCTCCTTATATTCCATTGATTTAAAATTAATCCCATACATAATAGCAGCTGCGAGGCAAAGCACAACTGCGGCGATACCGACATAGAAGCCGGCAGCTTTTTTTACCGGGGTATCTTGTTTAGCTGTCATAATTAAAACTCCTTTCCACTTCTACTGCATGCCGATGTTCTAGCAGGCGGCTGTAACATTTTGAATCATTGAATGCAGCGCTGAGACCGTTAGTGCCAGAGAACCGCATTTCCCTGAAAATCCTGAAAACACCGGTTAACAACGCATTCCTCAAGTAAGAATATTATGACATGTAATATGTTATATGTCAAATTTATATCACGATTTTAAAAGCCCGCATAAAATGACATGGAATGAATTCACGTCATAAAACAGATTATACACGACAGAAAAATCCGTTCGCACATATATAAAAGACGTGAAATGATAAAAATATTCATTGCGGCAGTACATAGATTTTACACGACATGGCCTGAGTCTTCCCTAGTTGGCAAAAAACGAATATAATAGAGGCATAACTTTAAATGTATATGCTCTGCACAAGGGTGCTTTCAGTATATCGTGCATCTGCCGATGGGATGCCGGTAGTTCGGGATGGTTTGTGCAAAGCTCTTGTGTGCTGTTACCGCATTGACAGCTGCGCAGGTACTTAAACAGTTGTATTATCAATCTAGAAAGAGAAGGAGAGGAGATTGCTTATGAAACCCTCAAAAAAGAGAACGTTGGAGAAGGTTTTTACGAACATCATGGTAGTTTTGCTGGTGCTCGTACATTTTGGAAATACCGTTGCCAACGAGTTTGCCGGCCAGATTAATTCTTTTCTGGGCATAACCACATTCAAAACAGTCAGTGACAGTGACGCGGATGACAGTACATATGCAAGATATTACGACAGTGAATTCACATCTGTAGCTGATTTAAAGGAAGCAGGATTTGCAAAGGTCCGTGAAGTAGAAGGTGAAGGAGCTGTCCTGCTTAAAAATGACAATGAAACACTGCCCCTGAAAGGAAAAGAGGTTTCCTTATTCGGCGCAACTGCCATTTCACCAGTTTATGGAGGCACCGGTTCAGGTGCGGTATCCTCTGCGGATGCACCTACATACCCACAGGTTCTGGCAGACGGCGGTTACACAGTAGTAAATGAGGACCTGCTGAAATGGTATAAGGATTCAGAGAAAGGAAGAGATTTTGATAATGGAAATATCAATGAGGCTTCCTGGAAACAGATCCAGAAATCTGATGCAGCAGATTCTTTCGGCAAGGGCGAGACGGCTATCTTTGTTGTCGGCCGTGTTGGCGGTGAGGCCAACGACCTTAAGAGCGTGGATCATGACGACGGAAAGAACGGCGATTATCTTACACTGAACAAAAATGAGAGAGCCATTCTGGAAGGCCTGAATGAATATAAGGAGGAAGGAAAGATTTCTTCCATCGTTGTGCTGATCAACAGCGCTAACCCTGTTTCAGCCGAGTTCATTAATGACAAAGACTATGGCATCGATGCTGCCCTCTGGATAGGTTCAGTAGGCCAGACAGGACTGTACGCTGTAGCGGATATCCTCTCCGGTGCAGTAAATCCTTCAGGATCTCTGCCTGACACATGGTGGACAGACAATCTGCTTGATCCTGCTATGGCAAACTTCGCAAGCTATACATATGACGGAGCAGAAAATTATGATTTCGGAGCTCATGGCCGTGTATTTAATACATATGTAGTTTATCAGGAAGGAATCTACGTGGGATACCGTTACACGGAGACACGTTATGAGGACCTGGTGATGGGTACAGGCAATGCAGGTGATTTTGAGTATGAAGACGTTGTAGCATATCCATTTGGCTATGGCCTGAGCTATTCTACTTTCGAGATGTCTGATATGCAGGTATCTAAGAGCGGTGAGGGCATGGAGACAGCTTACACTGTATCTGTAAAAGTAACAAATACAGGAAAGACAGCAGGTAAGAAGACTGTACAGATCTATGGACAGAAACCGTATACAGATTATGACAAGGAAAACCAGATCGAGAAAGCTTCTGTAGAACTGGTAGGTTATGGAAAGACAGCAATCCTGGAGCCGGGCGCCAGCGAAACTGTTACTGTAGAAGTACCGGAATACTTCCTCACTTCCTATGACGCTTATAACACAGGCGTATATATTTTAGATGAAGGAACTTATTACCTGACAGCAGCGGACGACTCACATGCGGCAGTAAACAATATCCTGGCTGCAAAAGGCAAGAAAGTATCAGATGGTATGACTGCTGATGGAAATGCAGATCTGACTTATACAATGGATTATGATTTCGACAGCGAGACATATGCAAAAGCCTACGGCACAGGAAATGATGTCACAAGCCTGTTCGCGGATGTGGATATTAACCGCTACGAAGGCCGCGGCGACAATGAAGTTACTTATATCTCCCGTAATGACTGGGAAGGAACCACAATGCTGTGGACACCGGATGATGACGGACATAACACCAATTATGTAAAACTGTCTATGACAGACCAGATTGCTGCTGATGCAGTACTGGATGATTCGGACCTGCCGGAGAATGACGGAGACTGGCCTGTAATGGGCTCCACTGAGACAGCATACCAGCTCATCAATCTTCAGAGAGATGAAGAGGGAAATGAGATTGCATACGATGATCCAATCTGGGAGAGCTTCCTGGATCAGCTGACATACGGACAGTTAAGCGAGCTGTGTGCAGTCGGCCTCAGAATGACAGTGTCTGTACCTGAGATCGGCAAACCGGAAACACTTGACCACAACGGCCCCAGCGGCGTGACACAGAAATACAGCCTGGGAAGCAACGGATATGCAGTCCAGACTAATGACCCAAATAAAGAAGAGACAGGTACCTGCTATCCATGTAATGGTATAATAGCAGCTACTTTCAACGACAAACTCGTTGAAGAGGTTGGAAACCTCATCGGCGAAGATGCTATGTGGGCCGGCTATGCAGGATTCTACGGCACTGGCCTTAATATCCACCGTACACCATACGCAGGACGTGTATTTGAGTATTATTCAGAGGACGGCATTCTCACAGGCCTGATTGCAGGAGTTGAGACAAAAGCGATCCAGTCTAAAGGCGTATATGTATATAATAAGCATTTCGTGCTCAATGATCAGGAAGAACAGCGTCAGGGTATCGGAACATGGTGCAACGAGCAGGCACTGCGCGAGATCTATCTGCGTGCATTCGAGCTTCCGATCGTGAATGCAGATGCAAAATGTGTCATGACAGCATTTAACCGTGTCGGCGCTACATGGTCAGGAGCAAGCTATAACCTTCAGACTGCATGGCTGAGAGGCGAAGCAGGAATGAGCGGATTTGGCGTAACTGATATGTATGACGGCAGCTATATGTCCAAACCTCATGAGGTTCTGGCAGGCAACGATATCCCGGATAACTATCCTGGAACAAGCGGAACCGGGGGAGATAAATCTACAAGCGATCTTGGCTTTGAATTTGCACAGTATGCACCGGGAGCTTCTAAGGAGAACGCACCTCTGGCACGCGCAATGCGCGAATCTGCACACCGTATACTTTACACAGTAGTTCATTCACGCGGTATGGACGGTATCAGTGCAGATACGAAGATCGTACATGTTACTCCGT
The DNA here is from genome assembly GCA_003148945.1 of Murimonas intestini. Lineage (GTDB taxonomy): Bacteria > Bacillota > Clostridia > Lachnospirales > Lachnospiraceae > Murimonas > Murimonas intestini. The sequence goes on from QGGY01000018.1 coordinate 113,493, forward strand.
GGTGGTCCACAACATTGACAGTTGCAGAATATACACTTGCTGTCCTGTCTCTGCTGGGAGCGATCCTTCTGATCCTGGATATGGCTGGTATCAGTTTAAAGAAAAAAGAAAAGAAGGAAAAGAAAGCATAAATGCTGCCCATGGCAGCATGGAGGAAAAACATGAAGAGATATGAGAGTCTGCTGAATCGGGACTGGCAATTTGCCGGCCCCGATGGAAAAGACATAACCGTCCGCCTTCCTCATACCTGGAATAATATTGACGGCCAGGACGGCGGTAACGATTACTACCGGGGAACTTGCAGCTATTCCACCACTTTTGAAGCACCGGCATTTGATCCGGAGTCAGAATGTGTTTACCTGGAATTTGACGGTGTGAACGCCACTGCAGATATTACTCTCAATGGCAATGCCTGCTGTCATCATGACGGCGGATACTCTACATTCCGTGTGGATGTGACGTCACTTATCCAGACAGAAAACAGCCTGACAGTGGCTGTGGATAACAGTGTCAATGATCATGTATACCCGCAGAAGGCTGATTTCACTTTTTATGGCGGGATATACCGTGATGTGAAGATACTTGCAGTAAACAGGAAGCACTTTGATCTGGACTACTATGGAAGCCAGGGCGTAAAAATTACGCCCCTGGTGGACGGTGAAGATGCCAAAGTCACAGTGGAGAGCTGGAGCAATGCACCGGAAGCAGAGACGAGAGTTACCATACTGGACGCCGGAGGAAGGGCTGTGGCAGAGGGGGAGGGCAGCAATGCTGTCATTGTCCTGCACAAGCCTCACAGATGGGACGGGATGAGGGACCCTTACCTGTATACAGCTGTGGTGCAGCTGAAAGAAGAAGGTAAGGTGCTGGACGAAGTCCGTCAGCGCTTTGGAGTGCGCAGCTTCCATGTGGACAAGGACAAGGGCTTTTTCCTGAATGGGCGCAGTTACCCGCTTCACGGGATATCACGCCATCAGGACAGAAAGCAGCTTGGAAATGCCCTGACTAAAAAGGAGCATGACGAAGATCTGAAGCTGATCAGGGAGATAGGTGCCAATTCCATCCGTTTAGCTCATTACCAGCATAGCCAGTATTTCTACGACCGCTGTGATGAAATGGGATTTGTGGTATGGGCGGAGATTCCGTACATCTCCGAGCATATGCCGGGCGGACGGGAGAACACTGTTTCCCAGATGAAAGAATTGATAAGCCAGAATTATCATCACGCATGTATTGTGTGCTGGGGAGTATCCAACGAGATCACGATCTCCACAAAGGATAAGAAGGATATGCTGGATAACCACCACCTGCTCAACGACCTGTGCCATAAGATGGATCCAACAAGACTGACGACCCTGGCCTGTTATGCTATGTGCGGCCCGTTCAACAAATCGGCCCATATAACTGATATAGTAGGCTGGAACCTGTATCTTGGCTGGTATGTTCCGGGATTGTTCCTGAATGACCTGTGGATTAACTTTTTCCACCTGGTGTATCCCAAGCGTTCCCTGTGCTTTTCTGAATATGGTTGTGAAGGTATGCCAAACCTGCATTCCGAACATCCCCGCAGAGGCGACCACACTGAGGAATACCAGGCAAAGTATCATGAGTTTATGCTGCGCTGTTTTGAGCGCCATCCTTATATGTGGGCCAATTATGTGTGGAATATGTTTGACTTTGCAGCTGATGCAAGAGATCAGGGCGGTGAGCCGGGCATGAACCACAAGGGGCTAGTAACTTTTGACCGTAAGGTGAAAAAAGACAGCTTCTACTTGTATAAGGCATTCTGGAGCAGGGAGCCGTTTGTACATATTGCGGGAAAACGTATGGCAGAACGCACTGGTGAAAGCACGAAGGTGACAGTCTATACTAACCAGCCTTATGTGAAGCTGTATAATAACGGCAAACTTGTGGGCCAGGCAAATGCTGACAGGACTGTGGTCTTTACAGTACCGCTTGAGGAGACTAACAAGATAGAGGCAGTAGCCGGAAAACAGCGGGATTCGGGAGTGCTGCGGAAAGTGGCTGTGCCTAACCCTGATTACAAACTGAAGAAAAATAAGAAGCGTAAGAAAAGCAACTGGGTATAAGCCCCCGCTTTTGCTAAAGAGAATGAAAGGAGTCATGTGATGAGTAATATTACCCAGCCGGCTGGCCAAGAGACCACGAACCATGCGAAACTTTACCAGCTGGCACTATTTCCCATGAATAATGGGGCTACGAATGTCTATTTTGTTCTGGTGCTTTCTTATATTGCATTGTTCGGCAACGGCGTGTTGGGCCTGCTGATGGCGTTTGCCACTATCATGGTAACAGTTATGCGTCTGTGTGACGCAATTACAGACCCGATTATCGGTGCATTGATCGACCGTACTAATGGCAAATTTGGAAAGTTCCGTCCGTTTATGGTGATCGGAAACCTGATCATGGCAGCGAGCGTGCTGATCCTGTATCTGTTTACTCCTATGATACCGGACACAATGATGTGGCTGCGTTATGTGCTGTTTGTTCTCCTGTATTTTGTATGGGTCATCGGCTATACATTCCAGACCTCCTGTACACGTTCAGGCCAGACAGTTCTGACAAACGATCCGAAGCAGCGTCCAATGTTTACTTTATTTAATACAGTAGGCAGCCTGGTTGGTATGGGGGCTATGCAGTTTCTGGCTCCGCTTATCCGCTCCAGTGTGGGCGATTACAATACCGCTGCTTTCTATCGCGTGCTTGCTCCCCTTGGTATCGTGATTTCCATGGTGCTGACTGTTTTGGCAGTCATCGGTATCTGGGAGAAGGACCAGCCGAAATACTTTGGTATTGGAGGAAAAGAGTCAAAGAAGGTCAAGATTTCAGAATATATACAGATCATCAAATGCAACAAGCCCATGCAGCGTCTGATGGTTGCGGGGGCAGGCTGCAAGCTGGCGCTGGCTATAGCTACAAATGTGTCTGTTCTGTGTATGCTCTACGGCAGTATGATGGGAAATTATGACGGACTGTATCTGCCCATGATGGTTCTTGGCTATGTATTTTCTGTTCCGTTCTTCCTGCTTACGATCCGTACCTCTCAGAAGCATGGACAGAAAGCATCGCTGGAAAAGTATGTGAGGGTTGCGCTGATCATGTATATTGGCGTGCTTGCATTAATGATCCTGTGGAAACCGGATAATCCGGCATTTAACCTCTCTCTGTTTGGAGAAGGCGGCCTGACGATCAATCTGTACACTGTTCTGTTTATAGTGTTCTTTGGTGTGGGCTATGGAGCATACTACTCTACGGCAGATATGCCCATACCTATGGTGGCTGACTGCTCTGACTATGAGACATACCGTTCAGGACAGTATATCCCCGGTGTTATGGGGACACTGTTCAGTCTGGTAGATAAGCTGGTATCTTCACTGTCAACAACAGTTGTGGCACTGGCAATCTCCTTTATTGGATTAAAAACCCTTCCGGCGGCTGAGACGGCATATGAACCTGGAATGAACTGGGTAGTCATAGTGCTGTTCTGCGTTATTCCTATGATTGCCTGGATCGCCACACTGATCGCCATGAAGGGATACACTCTGACAGGCGCCAAGATGAAGGAGATACAGACTGTTAATGCATCCAGAAAGGCTGCGATTGCGGAAGGAAAGACATTGGAGGAAGCCATGAAAATGTATCCTGCTATTGAAGATGTAAAGGCAGGAGCTAAATAATTTTATCCATTTTAAGGTTTCAGGTTCCCAAAATAGCAATTTCGTATTATAATTAAATAATGGAAGCGTCGGAATAATCGCCGAAGTCTATATCTGGTCATGGACCTATTCATATAGTGCTTTGGCGATTGTTTTTTCGTTTTTTTGTTGTTGATCTAAAACAAAGGAGGGGAGAAATATGCTTCTGATTGCAATTGTAGATGATGATGCCAAGGAGGTGAAAACGCTTGCGGGATATGTAGAGCGTTACTTTGAAGAAAAGGGAGAGGCGCATATCATTCATATGTACTATGACGGGGTGGAGTTTGTCCGCAGCCGGGAATTGTATAATATCGTATTTCTGGATATCCGTATGGGTGAGATGGATGGTTTGGATGCAGCGCACTTTCTTAGGATTGTCAATAAGGAGGCCCAGCTGATCTTCGTGACTTATATGGCGCAGATGGCCATCCGCGGGTACGAGGTGGATGCTATGGATTTTGTGGTCAAGCCCATTGATCAGTTCTCTATATACCGCGTGCTGGATAAGGCGCTTAAGCGTATCAATGACTGCAAGGGAGCCACCTTTGCATTGAAGACACCGGACGGGATCGTGAGCATCTCTTCTAACGATATCTATTTTGTGGAAGTCTATGACCATGATTTGATCTACCACACGGAGCAGGGAGATTATAAGGTGCGCGGCCGTCTGGGAGACGTGAGGAAAAAGCTGGATGACCAGCATTTTATTCTGTGCAACAGGTCATATCTAGTCAATATGCGCCATATCAAAAGCGTACACAGTGATTATATGGTGGTAAATGATGTTCAGGTGCAGATTTCAAAATCACACCGGAAGGAGATAGAACAGAGATTTATCAGCTATTTAGGTGAAAGCGTATGATGGAGCCGATTTGGTGGATCCGGGAAATAGACTGGCGTATTTCTTCGGGAGTAATCTTTTTTATACAGCTTGTAATTTGGAACAGAAGGGAAAAGAAATCTTCTTATCCCGTTCGGATCCTGCTGAGCTTTGTGCTTTTATGCGGGGCAAGCTGGTGTATGAGGTATGTGATCGAGGAGCTGCTGACGGTAAAACTGGTTGTGGCAACAGCAGGCAGCATCTATATCATGGTCCTGAGCCTGCTCTTTATTATATGCTACCTCTTCTGTTATCAGGCTTCTGTGGATTCCGGCATATTTAACGGCCTTATAGCGCTTACCGTCTACAGGATGTCCTGGAATATGGTGAAACTCATATCCGCGATTCCCGTTGGTCCGGACGCTGCATGGACAGACGGAAGCCCGTTTCAGTCCATTATGTCATATCTCCTGTATCTCACAATGTGTATTGGCTGCTGCAAGGTGTACAGGCGTTTTGTAAAACGGCCTGTGTCATTTCCGGTAAGGTCGCTGCTGGGGCTTTTCGCTGTAATACTGCTTTGCCAGATGCTGCTGGAATTTACATACCAATTTCTGTACAGCGGCAGTGTGCAGACAGGAGTCCTGTTTTTCCTGACAGCGCTGCTGTACTGCGTGGTGAATTTTATTCTCTGTGTTGTAGGAGCCTCTCTGACCCTGCTGCAGGAGGAAAACCTTAGTATGCAGAATTTTATCCGCAGCAAGCAGCAGTATTACGAGATCAGCCGTGAGGGAATACTCTCCCTGCAGATCAAATGCCACGACCTGAAGCATCAGATCGGCCTGATCCGTTCAGCTGAGGGGGAGAGTGAGCTGCAACGCCACATGAACAGCCTGTCTGATTCCATTGATGAATATAATACAGTTGTGGACTCAGGCAACAAGGGACTTGACGTGGTGCTGACAGAGAAGAATATCATCTGTTCTATGAATGGTATCCGTTTTACATATATTATTGACGGAACATTGTTTTCATTTCTGACGGACATGGAAATTTATGCGCTGTTTGGAAATGCTATGGACAACGCTCTGGAAGGGATGGAAGATGTAGTCTGCAAAGAGAAGAAGTTTATTTCTCTCAAGGCTGCCAGGCGCAATGATATGGTCATATTAGTTGTGGAGAATTATTATGAGCATGAGCTGAAGTTTGAGAATGGCCTTCCTGTCACTACAAAAATGGAAAAAAGCTATCATGGCTTTGGACTGCGCTCCATCATGTCTATTGCACAGCAGCATGGGGGCAATGTGTCTGTACAGGCAGATAATAATATATTTATGCTGACCGTGTCCATGAAAAATGAGCAGGAGCAGAAGTAATGAGACCGGCAGGAAAATTAGATTTGTTCTTGCGGCAGAAATAGCAGTTTTCACAAAACTTTAATTTGCTTACGGCAAAAGAAAGCTGTTTCACGACAAAATAAATGATTGGCGGTAAAAACACGCTGATTCGCGGAAGACGGGGGCTCTTTATTTTTGTGTAAAATTGTGGTAATTTATATCCATAAAAACAATTGATTAATCAGAAGGATTGATTAACAAAGGAGGATGGATATGAAGAAAAAGATGAGAAAAGCTGTCAGTGTTACTACAGCCTTAACACTCTCTATGTCTCTGACATCAGTTGCTTATGCAGCAGAGGGCGGGACAGAGGCAGCAGATTACATTCCTGCACCTTACACAGCGGATGAAGGTCTTCAGGGGCCGACAGAATATCTTGAGCCGGTGTTCTATGAGAACGAAGACGGACCAACGATTGGTGTAACGCTTGTAGGCGTTATTTCCGAGGACGGCAAGTATTTCAAAGACAGCAACAATAATGGTGAGCTGGATACTTTCGAGGACTGGCGCCTTGATACAGAGACACGTGTTGCTGACCTGCTGACTAAACTTACAAAAGAACAGCGCATTGGCCTGCTGGCTAACCAGCTGATGTGCAGTCCCACAGTTACTTCTGCTGATGAAGTGTATGATGAGAATGGTAAGGTAGACCTGAACCAGCTGATGGTAGTTACTGAAGATGCTCTGAATATGGTAGTGGCAGAAGAAGAAGAAATTGAAGGGGATGCTGCTACAAAGATCAATGCCGGCGCAGCTGCAGTTGAGACTGCACCCCGTCCAAACAGCACAGGTGAAATGCTGACCTTTGAGAACCGTTCCGGTGTACTCAGGGCAACTACAGATGCAGAGACAGGCGCTTTATGGAACAATGCAACGAACATGACAGCTGAATATGCTGCCGTTGCAAAGAATGAGCCGACTATACCGTTTACAATTATCTCTAACCCACAGCAGGTGATCAAGATTCCGGGATCAATGGGAGTAGCAGCAGCAGTGATGGGTGCCGGAGCAGAGGAGGGCGATTACAGCCTGGTTGAGCATTTTGCTGATGTTGACCGCCAGATCTGGGATGCAAAGGGCATCAGCCGTATGTATGGCCCTCAGATCGACCTGATCACTGATCCTCGCTGGAATAGAAATTCCGGTACATATACAGAGGTTCCTGATGTAGCAGCAGGTATTGCTTCAGCTCTGGTAAAAGGCTATCAGACAGGTACTGACGGCGCTCAGGACGGAGATGTTGCTCTGATCATGAAGCACTTCCCTGGTGACGGCGCTTCCTATAATGGATTTGAATCACACAATGCAATCGGCCAGTGGCGTATATACCAGACAGAAGGTTCTCTTGAAAAATACCAGCTTGTTGGCTTCCAGGCAGCTATTGATGCCGGTGTAGCAGGTATCATGCCAGGTTACAGCCGCCCTGCAGCTGATGGCACTTATGGCAGTGTTGCACAGAGCTACCGCGATGTAGAACTCACACCGGACCAGGTTGCAAATGCTTATAACACAACTCTCCTTCAGACACTGCTGCGGGATACAATGGGATTCTCAGGCTTTGTTAATACCGACTCAGGCGTCCTTTCTATGGGAATGCAGTACGGTGCTGAGGAACTGACCGCACCTGAACGTGTAGCAGCAATGATCAATGCCGGCTCTGATATCATTGGTGATGGATTTACTGGTGTTGAGTGGCAGGATTATTACGATGCATATGATCAGGGACTGATCGAAGAAGCAGCACTTGACCGCGCTAATGCAAGCACTCTGGCTACTGTTATGAATATGGGACAGTTCGAAAATCCTTACAAGGATGTAGAAGAGAGCAAAGCAACAGTAGAAGGCCTGTCAGATGAGATCGAAGCGATCGGAACAGATATCAGCAGAAAATCTGTTGTTCTGATGAAGAATCATGAGAATACTTTACCGCTGGCTGACGTTTCCAAGAAGGTATATATTGCGTCTTATACAAGCTCAGGCGCTGATGATGAAACTGTAGAAAAGTGGACAGGTGCCTTTGAAGCTGCCGGCTATACGATCGTAAGCAAGGCTGATGAAGCTGATATTGCATTTCTTGATGTAGTACCGGGCGGTGTTTCTAACAGCAACACATTTATGAATGTTATTGATTTAGTGGACGGGCTTGAAGTTGAGGAAGTTAACCATCCTGAAAATACAGAGAAGACAGGCGAGATGGCAGAAGCTACCACTCTGATAGATGTAAAGAAAATTGCTGATACTGCTGAAAAAGTACATGCTAACGGCGGCAGCGTAATTGCTTCTATCGATATCAGCAGCCCATGGATCCTGACAAATCTGGAGCCATACTGTGACGCTCTGATCGGTTCCTTCTCCACATCTGTAGATGCACGTATGGACGTACTTACAGGCGCTTACAATCCTACAGGTAAACTTCCTGTAACTATGGTTTCCTGCAATGAAGTCATTGCTGTAAATGAGACAGAAGTTGACGGAAATGTTTATGAAATTTGCGTATCTCCTAATGATGTACCTGGATATGACAAGGATCAGTACATGGACGCAGAAGTACTTGCACAGTCTCCATCCGGAAGCTATGCTTACAAGGATGCCGACGGCAATGTATATGCAGCCTGGTTTGGCCTGAGCTACTAAAAAGATAGAACTTAAAAACGGAGGCCTCGTATGAGGCCTCTCCATTTAGTGAAAGGAGCTGTAACAGTAATGAAAAAGAAAGTACTTGGTGTATGTCTGACACTTATGATGGTTTCCATGCTTCCGCTGTCTGTATACGCAAAGGATGCGAAAGAGGATGCCACAGAGGCAGTAACAGAGAAAGACGGAGAAATCTCAATGGAACTGGACTATGAAGCTGAACCGGAAGCATATGTAGGCAAATGGGTACTGACAAATGCTTATACTGCAGACGGCGGAATTCTGGAAGTAGAGCCGAAGGCATGCACTCTGGAGATCGAATTGAGCATTGATGAAAATAAGCTGGTAGACGAAGCAGCATATATCCACGCAGA
>QGGY01000019.1 GCA_003148945.1 Murimonas intestini
TAAAAATACTCCTTTTCGATAAGAATTGTCATATCTTAATTCTTACCAAAAAGGAGTCATTTTTTTCAAAAGACACAAGTTTATTTACACTACCATCCACGCCACTACATAGTGGCGACAAGATAAAGTCCATATTCACCTCTGAAAATAGTTCTAATTTCAATCCACGCCACTACATAGTGGCGACGCGGAATACAAGGACACAGGGGAAATTATAAAGGATTTCAATCCACGCCACTACATAGTGGCGACAGCAAAAACATCCAAAAATCAACTTCAACATTTGTATGTTTTCTGTAATTTTAACACAAAAAGTTCTTCATTTAAAGGTTTTTATTTTATTTTTCTTGCTCTGCACCAACAAAATAACACATTTTTTGGTGCGAATCCCCCTAGGATTTTATGTTCACTTAAGATTCGCACCAGAAAACAGCGCTAACATATACTTAGAACTTCAACCTTTCCACCTGTATACGGCACTTTCCAATATATCCGCTTCATACAGTCATCTTTTCCAAGGATTGTCTGATCACATCAAGATCAGATATAGATATTATAATTCATCTCATAATAATCAATAATCCAACACACTGTAACAAAACCTCCCCGAGGCTAACACTGCAATATATATAACCTTACTGCCGCTATGTGATATGACAGTAGGAGTTAAATACCTCTCATCTATTTATGCATATATTATCGTGCGAAGCATCCCCGTCTATAGGATCTAAATTATGAGATGCATGGAGGTCTATACCTTTTAAGAAAAAAGCCGCGGAATATATTCGTTCCATGAACTTTTCTTGTATTTCTATACAACTTTGCTCCAGCCGAAATCCTGTCATCTGCCATCAATAAATTCAGACCTTCTCTTCCATCTTCCTCATAAACTACTGAAATCAACATTCCTCATAAATCAATTCCCATTATTGTTTTTTTGCGGCAGATTTATGATTGCGATACAAGTTTTCCAGCCAATTCTTGCTGGGCGTAATACTCGTGAATACCGCTTAAAATCATGCCTTCAACATCCGTCCAATCACCAAGAACGAACTTCAGAAGCTTCTCGCTCTTCGCTACAGTTACGCAGGCCTTTACCTTAACAGCTCTGAGATCCAACTTACTGAAGGTTTCAAAATCTAACATCTCTTCAAAAAGCGGTTCGATTTTTACGTTAGAAAAATCAATCTTCTCCGGCGCTTTCTCATCCTGCGCAGCAACTGATTTTTCCGGTGCGGCAGCCTTTTAGAAGCGTCAGCTCCACCGCTGCTCTTCATTGTCAGGAGACTGGGAACACCTTATTCAACAGATCTGTGTTGTCCTCTAAAGGTCTGTTTTATAAGGAATCAGGTATTCTCAGAGACTTTATAAGTCTATTGAAACCTACAACATTTTATACCAGTTGGTACAAAACTGGTACAATCGTGTTGTACTATTCCTTCAACAATTCTTCGATATATTTACTGAGTAATCTAAATATATATTCAGCATTTGCAATTTGTTCTTCTGTATCTGATCTGCTAGCGAGAAACATGTCATCATAATCCGATGCGTTCCTTATTGTAAATGCAGAGCCTATCATTTTAGATACTTCAATTGGGAAAACCCCCTCTTTTATATATCTTCTGCGAAATTCTGCAATGACACCGCTATGTTTACTGGAATCAAAATTATCAAAAACTAATACAGCTCTCATAGCATGAAATACCGTATAATATGCTCTATTATTTGCTATGCGGTAATTGCCGGAATTAAACAACAAATATGCTGCCTCCAAATCTTCTTTCGCCCGCTCTATACGATATTTTGCATAATCTTTTTGCAACGAACTATATTCAGGCAATCTGAACACCCTCTTTCTGTACATTCTGGTAGAACTTAGATACTGGCATATACTTCTGATATATTCTGTAATTTAGGAAAACAGGTGTCAATACAACATCATAATCCCAATCAAGTTTATCCGCCACATCTAAAATACGCTTTCTCTCCAGACCAATTGTTTCTTGCGGAACATCCAGCAGAACCATAATATCAATATCGCTGTCCTGTTCATAGTCTCCACGAGCACATGATCCATATAAAATAATCTTATATAATTTTTCTCCATAGATTTCCTTTGCTGCCTCTGAAAACTTAGCCATCACTTCTTTAATCTTTTCTTCCGTCATATAGTCACCGTCCCTACCTGTTTTTAATCTACTTTATGCCATTTGTACACATTCCATTCATCGCATATATCGCTGATACGCTGCATCAAATAACTTCACTCCCTATTTTTTCAACATTAACAGAGAATGGATATATCTGTATCAACTTATTAGAATACTCTTCTCTTTTTGCTATGGCCTTAATGTCAATCTCTGAATCCCTTGTATAATCACTTCTGGCATAAGTCCCATACAGAATAAAAGATTTTAAATACGTTCCATATATTTTTGTTAATGCTTCTATATATTGGTTAAGTAAGGGCTGAATTGTTACTAGCATAAATTTCTCCCATCATAATAATTTGTAGTATTCAGGCAAACCGAACACCCTCTCTCCCCACTCTGGCTTATCCCATACCCCTAAAATGCGTTTCCTTAACAATCCAATCGTTTTCTGTAAAATACTAAGCAAAACTATGATATCAATATCGCTGTTCTGTTCATAGTTACCAAGGGACACATAAGCCACTACTTAATGGCAATCAGGTGCAATTAAAGCTCCTATGATGATGACGATTTAATCCACGCCACTACATAGTGGCGACCTGACAAGTATAATTGTTATGATTCTCTTAAATCAATTTCAATCCACGCCACTATGCAGTGGCGACCGGGTAGGCCCTCGTGGAACTATGTGAAGACTATCATTTCAATCCACGCCACTATGCAGTGGCGACGTGGCGCGTGCTGCACAGATAAGAAAACCAATTACCATTTCAATCCACGCCACTATGCAGTGGCGACATCGCTACACGAATCTCTTTTGATGTAAAAAATGAATTTCAATCCACGCCACTATGCAGTGGCGACGGCAATTAATAATACCAATGTCTTTTTAGAAGTAATTTCAATCCACGCCACTATGCAGTGGCGACCTTCGTGTTCAATGGTTGCCTTGAACAGTTCAACATTTCAATCCACGCCACTATGCAGTGGCGACTATAAGTATTGGCATTTGTTTCCCAACCCGCCGGATTTCAATCCACGCCACTATGCAGTGGCGACAAAACAGTTTATCCGGCTATACCTTCCCTGAAGAGATTTCAATCCACGCCACTATGCAGTGGCGACTATTTCGTCCCTTGTACCATAATGTCATAGTCTTTATTTCAATCCACGCCACTATGCAGTGGCGACAAGTTCAATGGCCCTGGTGAAGCAGTATACAGGAATTTCAATCCACGCCACTATGCAGTGGCGACGTTTCTAGATATTCGCAGATTAATAGAGTACAAGATTTCAATCCACGCCACTATGCAGTGGCGACGAAACATGCTGATGCTGATACGAGCACTGGCAGAATTTCAATCCACGCCACTATGCAGTGGCGACCCACAAGCCTGCGTACATAAAGGTTTATGGTTGGATTTCAATCCACGCCACTATGCAGTGGCGACAGCAAAAATGCACAAAAAACATTCCTCAATATGAATACTTTTTATACATACATCTAATTTTCACAGCTTTTATCCAAATCCTGCAAGCCTTTGCTTATTTTTTCTTGATCATTTTTATCAAATTTTAGAATTCTTTGGTGCGAATCCCCTGATAATTTTATGTTCACTTAAGGTTCGCACCAGACTCTTTTAGAATATCAAAGGTTTATCAACTTCTACTCCCTTGTTTACTCCTATATGTTCTACCTTAGTCTTATAATGATTACCTAGGTAATAAAACCTAAGACTGTCTACCTCTTCATTGATTATATCCTTTAATATTGATTTTAACATTATACACTGGGCATTGTCCAGTATACATTCAAAAACAGAATTCTGCACCCGCCTGCCATAATTCACGCATTGTTTTGCAACTTTCCTTAAGCGGGTTTTACCAGCTGAAGTCTCCGTATTCACATCATATGTAATTAGTACCAGCATAATATCGCCTACTTCCAGAAAAATGGGGGATATTCGTCAATATCTCCGCGAAGATACCTTGCAAGTAACATTGCCTGGCAAAACGGTATCATACCCCATTCTATTTTTTCATTCAGGTAAGGATGAGTTATAACATCTTTTTTCTTATTTTGCCACTCCGTCAAAAGAGTTCTCCTGGCATCATCCTTAATAATGACTGCTCCATCCTCTTTCTTAGAAAAATCTTTTCCTGTGAGTATTTTTTTATTAATAATAGTCAGCACAAAGCGATCAGCCAAAACTGGACGCAACTCTTCAATTAGATCCAGCGCCAAAGATACTCTTCCGGGACGGTCTGTATGCATATAACCAACATATGGATCAAGACCAACTGTCTCTAAAGCAGATGCTATCATATTTGTGAGTAATGTATACACAAACGACAACATTGCATTAACATTATCCATAGGAGGTCTTTTGTTTCTGCCCGAGAAATTAAAATCTTTCTTCTGCTGTAGAATCAGTTCATTAAAAACTCCAAAATATACACTTGCTGCCTCACCTTCATAACCTCTTAATTGTGCTACATCCTGACATGATTTAATGCTTTTAAGTGACTGCTGCAAAAAACCTGAAGCTTTCTTTACTCTTTCTAAATCTATCTGCAAACCGTGATCTCTTGCTGCCCTTTCCAAAATCCATCTGGCATTAAATACTTTGCCCAGAATACAGTTTCTTGCAATGCCCAGGCTGATTTCTTTATCATTGGATATTTCGTATTGTCTTTTTCGAAGGGTTACATTTCCTCTGACATCCCCTGTCACTCTAGCCAAAAATCTGCCTTGCGGAGTCATAAAGCAAAGTGATATATTACGTTCTGCGCAGCCTCCCATCAATGCCGGGCTTACGCCTCTGTAACCAAAAGACACTATTGCTTCCAGATTATGGAGCGGAATACGCCCTTTCTCCTCCTCCTTATCCCAAATCACAACATTTTCTCCATCCAATGAAAGATAACTGTCAGGTGAAGTAATGTATAATGTATTCAACAGTTTTCTCATTCATCATCCTCCGCTATCATGTTCTGGATGTAATCCTTTACCGATTGTGCTTTGCCCAGCTTAGGAAGGCATATATCCCTCAGAGAACAGGCATTACAGCTTTTAGACCATTTTACCTTTGGTGTATACCTGCGTTCAAAAAGCTGGTGCATTTCCTCAAAATTACCTCTTACCTTTTCTTTCAGATCAGCTGTAAACAAAACCTGCTCCCTGCGGCGGATCTCTCCATAGTATAAAGCACCCTCTTTAATTTCGGTCTGGAGCATTTCTTCCAGGCACATGGCCTGTGCAGTTAATTGTAGAATATCTATTTCTGTATCTTTTGGTCTACCCCTTTTATATTCTACCGGATATACCTCAAACATCCCTCTGTGTCCATGAAGAGGCACCCCATTTTCCGCTTTTCTGAATTCAACTATATCGCATACACCGCTAATCCCCATTGACCTTGAAAAGACAGGCAGACCTCTGCTTATAATAACATCATTTCTTTTCTCCGACAGATAAGGATCATGCGCCCTTTTATGCAGCAGTTCTCCCTCTACAGTATGCACATTTTCTTCCCACTGCTGCTCAATATGAATCAATGCCCACTGCCTTCTGCAAAATGCAAAATGCTGTATACCAGAAAGCATCAGAAAATCGTCCTCTTTATATTCCATCATATTTTTCTCATTATCTCTACAGTATCAGGAATCAAATCTTCATGGATGGTTACTGTATAGTCTGCATATTTTCTTGAATACATAACGTTTTCTTTTCGTTTAACTTCAACTGCATCAAAAAGCTTATACGCCGGGCAGTCCCCCAGTTCTTTACTATGTTTAAATACAATCAGCTCTCTTACTGCCATTTTTCCACGAGCTGCTGAATGATCATGTTCAAACATATTGATAATAGCTTCCCACAAAAGCTCTAAATCTTCTTCTGAAAATCCTGTCACCTTCCTGGCCAGATTTGCTGATATGTACCCTTCAACTCTATATAAAGCATATGGAATAATATTTTTTCGGCCCATCTCGGTTTTCTTATTCTCCGCATCCTGTTCTGTTGTAATAGCTACCCTCGTGATTGTCACTTCCTGACTTATGATGGGATCGATACTTCTGGCAAATCCCAACTGTACCGGACCTCTGACTTGTCCGCAGTTTAGCGATGCTTTTACAAAGGTAGTCATGACGGCGCCAAATGTCCGGATGTCAAAAAAATTCTGGCACATATAATCCCTTATCTTTACATCAACATCAGGATCTTTTTTCTTTAGTTCCTTGATTCCTTTATCATCCGTTTTCAAAAACTGATATGCCAGATTATCACTTCTGTTCAAAGGAACTTCCTCTTTAATATAAATCTTATATCCGTCTTCATCTTCTTTCACCGTCTGAACATAATTCCGGATTTTTCGTTTGAGGCACACATCTGTCACAATTCCATACCCGCTTTCCGGGTCTATTCTCGGAAGATTTCCCGCATCGGGATCCCCGTTTGGATTTCCATTTTCCACATCAAATAGTACAACAAATTCATATCTGTTTTTAATTATTTCTGACATTTTATGCCTCCTCCTTTTCCTTCTTTTCATATAGTTTTTGTGTCTGGTGATAGTATCCAAGCACAAACAGCCCCTGTTCCTCCAAAGACAAACGCCTCGGATAGGCATTAATTACACTGCCGTCTTCTACCACTATTTTATCCTGAAGCTCACCCAGCATAGTTTCATAGTAAATCTCTTTTCCTTTACTGCTAATCTTTTTAATATGGCTGTTTTTGAGTTTAAATAATATGGGAAAAATGGTTGCCGGTGTTGCTGATGCTGAGTTAAAATACCTGTCTTTAATTGTTGCATTTATCTCTGGATTTGCATCTTTCTGTATTTTCTCAAGTACAGCAAAAATTCTTCCAAGTGTATAAGCTATATTCGTACTGTTTTCGTTTAATGCCACTGTCACTTCCCCCTCTTCTAATCTTTTATTTCTCAGCAAATATGCCTTAATAATAGCCGTACGTCCCCGCGTAACTTTATAAATATGCAAATCTTTATTGTCCTGATCTGCACGGATCCTGCCCATAACCGCCTGATAAACAGAGTCCGGGTAACGGCTTCCGGAAACGACTGCCCTGTATACTGCCCCGGCCATATTAGCGGAAGGTTTTTTATCCCTGGATTTCTTATTGACTGTTTCCTGCAGCATCCTCCAAATCCCAAGATACTGTATTCCATCCACAGCTGTTTTGACAATCTCCATTCTTTTATAGTGCTCCCGAAGATTTTTTAAAATATTGCCAAAACTGTCCTGATAAAAAAAGCGAACAGCAATTCTTGCCGCATTTGGAGACAGGCCCAAAATATAAAATCGCTGATCCATTGATATATTTTCCTCAGCCTCACCAATATTTATCGCCTTTCCAGAAACCAGATTTTTAAAAATACCATCCACAATTTCCTGATTGTCAATTGTCGGTTCAGAAACTGCTGCAAAAACATTCTGGCATGCTTCTTTTCCATCTTCTGACCAATATACAATCATCGTGTCGCCGATAGAGGTGGCATGTTTTTTATCAGCCAGAAGATAATTAAGTGCCGTCGTATAAGCATAGACTGCAAAAGTGCTGACAGGTGCATTAAAGCTCTGTTCTTTTCCAAAAGATTCAAATGCCGGCGCATTAAACGAAACAAGTGCCGCACCGCTGGACTGAGCCCCCGGAACTCCTTTGATAGTCCCGTGGATTCTGGCTATTTCCATCCGCTTTCCCGTTACTAAGCAGATTCCCTCTGCACCTTTTTCCGATTCTTCCAGGTATACATTCCATGCATTTTGTATATCTTCATCATCCTGTGCATAAACATCATTAATTGAAAAAATCAAATTTCCCCCAGCCAAAATATCATCCAGATATGGCTTTAATATAGGATTCTCTCCGGCTTTTCCAGGATCCCATTTTTCGAAATACCTGCGTACTGCCGCTGCTGAGTCAGAGCTTACATTTTTCAAAATCTGAATATGCTTTTCTTTTGCATGTTCAAAACATTCTAAAGACCGCTCCGGCTTTCCTTTTTTATCTATACCTAACAGATAACTTGAATTATCACACAAAAAATTTGATAAAACACCTGAAGATCTTGGCACCATTTCAGGAACATCCAAATTCTGCGGAACTTCAACAGATTTTTTCCCTCTCTGTTCTGGCTTCTTAAGTGGGATAACACCCAAAAGTTCTCCATCCCCGGAGATATCTAAAGCAAAAGAAATTTTTGCTTTACACCAGCCTGGCCGTAGTACATCGCCTCTCTTCTCCAGGATTTCATAATACTGTACAAGTGACTGTAATATCATCGGATCACCTCACAGTCCCTCACGTCCAATATTCCATTCTTTAATATTGCCCTGAAAAACATAGGCTGTATATCATTAGGATTTGAATAATCAAAGTCATAAAGCATAAATCCCAAGTCTTTTTCCACATCTGGATACGCTGTTTGAATTTCCTCTTCTTCATACGCGTCAAAATAAACCGGAAATTCTCTGCACCCAAAATATGGCGTATGGTAACACTTTCCATTTCTCAAACGTCGCATCATCATATCCTTAAATTTCCCCGGATTATCTGACTTATTAGCATTATCTGTCATATCAAAATGTGCTTCAATAATATATTCCACATCTTTTAATAACAACGACGCTCTTTGTACTATTTCATCCCTGGTACTGATAAAAAGTGGTTTGGCTGAACCATTGATTGCACTTAAGACATTTGATGCAAGCACTTTGCTTTTTACCTCGTTTCGTCTGATGCTGGTAAACTGAATTGGTTTCATTACATATATTTTATCTATTACCCAGCGCATACCCGGATGCCATAGAATTGCCTCCAGTATACCGCGTGCTGCTGAAGGCGTAATCATATCATAACTGCATCTCTCTACTTTCATTTCTGGTCTGGAGAATAATGCCATATCCCCCCAGACCCTGACCCGTACTCCCATACTCATGCTCCTCCTTTCCAGAATCAATATTATTTCAATCCACATAATAAGCTCATATCAGTGGCGGATTTCTCCCTTAATATATTGAATCCTATAGATAAAGAATAACGTTTTTAAATAGTTCATCAAAACATCACTGCATCCCCTCTGCTCACTTCCATCTTCAATCCAGATTCTTCCGTATAATCCGCTTCATTTCTTAACAAATAATAATTTGTATCCAGATTTTTTAAAAGTCCGGCACCGTTTAGATTTTCAAAATCATTCTTATAGATATTTATGCAATACTGACCTGCTTCGCGCATTAATTCACGAGATTGTTCTCCCCTTTGTATTCTTTTAACTATCTCTTTTGCCTGTTCTTCCTTGTCTATCAAAATAGTCACCGTATTGCTTTCTATTAATTTAAACTGTTCTGCCACTGATTTAAAAGGAAAGCTGTAACTCTTCATACCATCTTCAAATTGTTTCACAATATACTTAACATCTAATCCTGAGCCCTTGTAATAATATAAAAGTTCAAAATATTCCTTAATTGCATCTAAGGATGAAATATCCTCATATTTCCTGACTATTTTTTTAGCCATCTCAATCGGCAATTTTAACTCTGCCGGTACTCCCATGCTGTCATCTTCTATTGTAAATACAATTGTCTGGCAGGCATTTTTATTCTTCTTTCCTTCCCTGTTACATCTTCCTGCTGCCTGAATTACAGAATCCAGTCCTGCAAGTTCACGGTATACTGTATTAAAGTCAAAATCTACCCCTGCTTCAACCAGGCTCGTAGCAATAACGAGGCATTTCTCTCCTTTTTTCAGACGACTGCGGATAGTATCTAAAATCCTGCTTCGATGTTTTGGATACATAAATGTTGATAAATGGAATATACCTTCACCACTCAAATTTTCAAAGATTCTCTGCACACGTTTTCTATTATTAAGAATACAAAGTGCCTGATGTTGATGTTCAAACTCTTTTATGAGACTTTCTTCTGTATATTCACCTTTAAAGATAACTTCTGTCCTTTTGAAAAATTGATACTGTTCTTTAACATCAGGGCAAATTTCCACTGCTTTTAACTGACTGATAAAAAAGTTCTGGAGTGCCGGCTGGGTAGCTGTACAGATAACCGCCGTACAATGATAATTCCAAACCAACTCATTAATCGCCTGTATACAAGGCTTTAAATAATTTACAGGAAGCATTTGTGCTTCATCAAATATAATTACACTTCTCGAAATATTATGCAGTTTCCGGCATTTTGAAGTCTTATTATGATACAATGATTCAAAAAACTGAACATTTGTAGTGACCACAACTGGCAGGTCCCAATTCTCCGCTGCCAACTGTTTCAATTCCAGTTCTTCCCCGTCCTCATATACAACATTACTGTGATCTTCCAGAACATTAAAAACTCCCAGTATTTTCTTAAATATCAGGGAGTTTTGTTCTATTATACTTGTATAAGGTATTACATATATAATTCTATCCATATGATTTCGTACAGCATGTTTCAGGGCAAAGGCCAGCGAAGAAATCGTTTTTCCGCCGCCAGTGGGCACCGTTAAACGATACAATCCCTGGGCACCGTCTCCCTTTTCCATACATGTGCGAAGAATTTTTGTTCTTCTTCCATTGACTGTATTAGAATCATCATTTTCCAGCCAAGGCTTTACATAATCCAAAAGTTTCTGTAACAGAACCTCCATAGAATCATATTTGCCTCTGACAATCCTGCCATCTGACATAAACTCTTCTGTATCAAGATAATCTGCATCTACCAGGCATGAAAACAACATTCTGATAAAAAACGACACACTATATCCACCATTTCCAATAGGTTTTAATGGAATATCATGAAACGCCGGAATCTCTATTTCTTTGTGAAAATCCTCATAGTCCTCTATATTTTTGGCCATTCTGCCATAAAATGAAGATGAGGCATCTCCTTTTGTTCCACCATCGGGCAGGCCTGAATGGTGCCCTGCTACACAATATGCTGCCAATATATTACCATTACTGTATAATTCCTTTGCTCCGGCAGTTGCATGGTCTACCTTTATACCACAATTCAAAAGCCGCTTTTGGAATCCTTTACTGTACTTTCCAATGTCATGTACTAAACCACATCCATATCCCCACTCCCTGCAATCAAAACTTGAGGAAAACTCACCACATAGAATAGCTGTACCATTTAAATGTTCACATACTGACTGTTTTCTTGCTTTATCTTTGCTAATATGTGCTAAATACATAGACTCCTCCCACACTTTATTCAGTTATCAAGTTACACGACTCATTCATTTTTAAGTATAGCACTCTTTTGGTGATTTTCAACTATTTTTTGACTAATTTCCTTATGTTTTTGTATCTTTTTGTATCTTTTTGCATTTATCATGATGTACTTTCAGATAATATCAATCTTTTGCAGTAAAAGCATCACTTTATACCAACAGGTTTAGTCCCTATCTATATAGTGGCGACTCGGAACTCCGAAAGTTATGCCTTGCCTTATCAATATTTCAATCCACGCCACTACGCAGTGGCGACATTCTGGCTCTATGCCATTAAATCCAGCCTCAAAATTTCAATCCACGCCACTACACAGTGGCGACGTTATTGGAGCACTTGGTTCATTTGCTTGCTCAAAATTTCAATCCACGCCACTACACAGTGGCGACAACGCAAAGCCGCCAGAAGACCCTTGTGAGGTTATTTCAATCCACGCCACTACACAGTGGCGACGGTGCTCAGGACCCTGATCGGCGTGGAGACATTGAATTTCAATCCACGCCACTACACAGTGGCGACCATTTGGGACTTGACCCGGAAGAAGTGAAAGACCATTTCAATCCACGCCACTACACAGTGGCGACGATCCTAAAATCCTGCTCTCATCATGGTTTAGCAATTTCAATCCACGCCACTACACAGTGGCGACAGGGTAGCCGCTATGATTCCAATATGACTACAACGATTTCAATCCACGCCACTACGCAGTGGCGACTAAAAAGGATGCGGATATTCTGGACACTAAGCTATTTCAATCCACGCCACTACGCAGTGGCGACTTTCATAAATGCCCATCAGACATCCTTCCTTTCATTTCAATCCACGCCACTACGCAGTGGCGACGGCTTTTTCACCTGTAAACCCCATAGCCAAAAGAATTTCAATCCACGCCACTACGCAGTGGCGACTTGTTTCCCCATAATACCCTTTTACTTTATTTTTATTTCAATCCACGCCACTACGCAGTGGCGACGAGAATACACTTGCAATGCTTGATCTATTACGTATTTCAATCCACGCCACTACGCAGTGGCGACGAAAATGATGAAGAGTTTTTAAAGCGTCAGCAAATTTCAATCCACGCCACTACGCAGTGGCGACTTGGTGATGACATTGGGGACGATTTTCTACAGGGATTTCAATCCACGCCACTACGCAGTGGCGAATCGAAGTTCCTGCTGATATGCTGGACAAGATAACTATTTCAATCCACGCCACTACGCAGTGGCGACATGATTTCGATAGGAAACTACGAGATATTATGATTATTTCAATCCACGCCACTACGCAGTGGCGACGCTCCGCATCCACACGCGACTGTTTCTGACCGTGTAATTTCAATCCACGCCACTACGCAGTGGTGACTGTTTGAAATTGTTATGCCGCGGAGACTTTATAGAATTTCAATCCACGCCACTACGCAGTGGCGACTGGAGGTGTCGGCCCCTGGGTCCGCTGGGAGCTGATTTCAATCCACGCCACTACGCAGTGGCGACGTGTAGTAGATCAGGATAGTTTTGATAAAGCCATATTTCAATCCACGCCACTACGCAGTGGCGACAAATTATATCTGATACAGCCTTTACACCTTCAACATTTCAATCCACGCCACTACGCAGTGGCGACAAAATTACCGGTAAAGGTAAAGGCGATGATACAATTTCAATCCACGCCACTACGCAGTGGCGACTACACCTACGCCAATAAAATGTGCTGTGGTATTTATTTCAATCCACGCCACTACGCAGTGGCGACGCGTAGCGAACTGTTGGAATAACCTGGATCTGCATGATTTCAATCCACGCCACTACGCAGTGGCGACCTGAAAGTTAATATAACACAGAAAAAGGATTTTATTTCAATCCACGCCACTACGCAGTGGCGACTATAATGCTTATCAGTTGACGTTTGACGACTATATTTCAATCCACGCCACTACGCAGTGGCGACATGTGGTATATACCAGTGGATTGCGTCTGATTTATTTCAATCCACGCCACTACGCAGTGGCGACTCTATATGAGCGCAGGAAAAAGATATTGGAGGGATTTCAATCCACGCCACTACGCAGTGGCGACCTTTTATCATCAAACCGTTAGGTGCGGATAAGGTAATTTCAATCCACGCCACTACGCAGTGGCGACTTTAGGGTATTGAGGGTATCGGATGTATTGAGAATTTCAATCCACGCCACTACGCAGTGGCGACACTCAACGGCACATGTCCCATTAAATGTATAGAATTTCAATCCACGCCACTACGCAGTGGCGACGCTCTTACAGAGTGTACTCCCAAACCTCCCAGATATTTCAATCCACGCCACTACGCAGTGGCGACACTCAGCAAAGACATAAAGAAAATGGTGCAGGAAATTTCAATCCACGCCACTACGCAGTGGCGACCTAACGCATTTTTGAATGCATCATTAAGTATAGCTATTTCAATCCACGCCACTACGCAGTGGCGACTTGGTTGTAGTTATTACATTATATCTAATAACAAATTTCAATCCACGCCACTACGCAGTGGCGACACTTTGGAGCAAGGTACAACCAGAGGAACAAAGAATTTCAATCCACGCCACTACGCAGTGGCGACCGCCTGTGTGGCAGTCTGGTTGCCAATACGCACTATTTCAATCCACGCCACTACGCAGTGGCGACAGTTACTGATGTGCTCGATAAAGCTATTGACGGTATTTCAATCCACGCCACTACGCAGTGGCGACATCATTTTCTTTTATAATTTCCTTAACTCCATATATTTCAATCCACGCCACTACGCAGTGGCGACGGCAAAAATGCATATATTCCTCCTGGAATATAAATACGTTTTTAGTATTATATCACAATACTTCTGCCTTTTTCAACCAATTTCATCCTCCAAGATTAAAAAATCATATCCTTAATACCACAAAAAAGGTGCGAATCCCTCGGGAATTTTATGTTCACTTACTATTCGCACTTCACATCACATAGCGTTTTGCTTTACGATAATACTGTTATTTCCATTCTCCCAATATCTTAACTATTTCGTCCTCATATTCGCCCAGAAGCTCTTCGTCTTTTCCTCCCTGACGTATATTCGTCTCAACTCCCCATTCACCATCACGGAATTCCCAGATATGATATCTCAAACCTCTATATCCAAAATCCAGGCTGCCGCATCCTTCTATTTCTGTATACTCAAACTGAAGATTCATTTTCTTTAACGTATTCTGTACTTTTATCAATCTCATAATTATTACACTCCTTTTTCTTTTAAGGGCAATAAATCTGGATATACTCAGATATCTGCTCATCTTGCATTCCTTAAATTTACAATTATAATTTTATTCCGCTAAAATTGTCCTATAAGTGATGTACCGACATTTTTCCCAGTTTGTTGATATTTTTTCGCATTTTCGCCGATTGATATCCCAGCCCTAATACAGTATACTATTATAATCCGGCAGATTACGGATGGGCGTGCTTCGCACGATAATGTATACACCTCCGTGCATCCCATAATTCAGATCCTTACGGATAGGCGTGCTTCGCACGATAATGTATACACCTCCGTGCATCCCACAATTCAGATCCTTACGGATGGGCGTGCTTCGCACGATAATGTATCCTTAATTCTTCTAACGACTAAATATTCTACCACAGACTGGCGTGGATTGAAATCCATCGTTATCCCTGACCGTAAAGGCACCCGCGTGTCGCCACTGCATAGTGTGGAGTATCAAACTCATAATGCAACAGGCAGTGGTACATGCCTGATTTTTACCCGTTGCCTGCGTAAATAATACTCTAAAGAAAGGACGAAATCAATATGGCTCATTTACAGGAACTGTTAAATAAAACTGATTTTTATAAGGATATAATCGCATCAGCTTCTGATGATAAAAAGGCGGCACACGATTTAAATGACTACTTTCGTTCAGAAATTATCTTCAACAGTAATTCTCTGGACGGCAGCAGCATTACACTTTCCGAAACCCGTTCGATTCTTGAAGGCAATACATCGAAGGACAGGAAAACACCACTCTCTGACGTCTCCTTTTATGCCGTTACCGGATTTAGCCAGGCATATGAATATATGCTGGAGCTCTCAAAACAGGATGATCTTACAATCACAGATGAAATTGTAAGAAAAATGCATCTGCTTTTTTATCAGAACACAAACCCTGTTCTGGCCGGGAATTACCGTACAAAAATGATTCCCGCTTCCACATGCGGGCACTGTTCCCCTGAACCCGATGACCTTCCCAGACTCATGTCTCATTTAGGAGACCAGATCTTATCTTCACAGACTACTCTGCATCCGGTTGAACTTGCCGCCATGGCACACAAACGTCTTGTAGATATCTGTCCATTTGATACGGGAAATTTACAGATTGCAATGTTACTGATGAACCTTATTCTTATCAGATCAGGATATTGTACCGTGATTATTCCTGCGTCCAGAAGGGATGATTATCAGAATGCTCTGTCTGCATCCCGAAAATCTATTGATATGAATCCTTTCTCTATATTAATTGCAGAATGTACCATTGAGTCCTGTATGGAATATTGCAGGCTGCTTGATATGTAACTATTATGATTCCTCATATTCTCATAATCAGAGAATTTACTAAATAGCGGTGTTTTTCAAAAATCTCTGTTTTATCCGGGCAATAACTGTCCGGATAAAACCAGGAATGATCTTGTCACGTCTTTTATCCGGCGTATGCTCTCTGCTCCGCTTTTAGTTCCACGCTAACTGACACAATAGTTTTCCTGCGGCCAAATTCTTTTTACTAAAATGCTGCATCACATTCCCTTATCGAAATGATCAGCCGGCCCTTTTCTCTTATGCGGTATCCGCTATGATTCCCTGATCTTTTCACGTTCCTGTTCATCAGATGCCTTCACTCTGAATGTAAATATTATTTCTATACCATTTATCACTGGATTCTGAAAGTCTTTTACGGCAACTCCATATCCGCAAAAACTACATGTCTGTAATCAAACAGTACCTCCAGCCAGCTGTGAAGAATGCTGGCCGGAGCGCTCTTATAGACAAATCCTGTCATTGCACCTTTCTGCAGCTTTTTATTAATAGTAAATCCACGAATACGGCAGGGTACTCCAACAGCACACAGCAGCGCTATAAACAAGGTTCCCTTAGTATTACACTGACCATAGCCATCCAAAAAGACACGGTCCGCCGGAACAGAATCGCTGCAATTATAGCCAAAGTGGATCTCATCTCTTACAAGTTCATATGTGGCATTATTTTATCAAAATCATTCATTTCCCGCCATTGCCTGTCAACTATCAGCTATCAGCCTTTGAATTGATTTTGATGAAAAGTTAAGCATCATTGTTTCCTTTAAACGAATTTTTTCACCCTTGACTCATTTTCTTACGGCCTGTACAGTAAATGCACCGACCCGCTGAATACTTACGTGTAATTCATAAATTCACCCTTTTTCTCTTACCTGTGCTATCATTGTATCAAATCAAAGGTCCCTCTGCAAGCAGACGGAGTACCAAACTTGTATTATACTCTGTGATATAGGTTACTGTTCTCTTCCGTGACCAGTAACTGATATAGTACAGTTAAAAATATAATCCCGGACAAAAAAACAGTGATAATGACAGGAAAAGTCCACGCTTATCTTCTATACTTATACCAGATGAGAGGCAGACTATAATATAAATATCGTAACTATTCAGTACCTTCACAGTTACATGCAAAAATCCATTTAAAATCACCTTCGGCGATGGGATTTTTGCACCCTGAATCATTTTCTTACGGTCTGTGCAGTAAATGCACAGACCTGCTGAATAGTTACTAAATATCAATTAAATGGAGGAATCATATGGACTGGTTGGAAGCAATGAATGAATCTATTGATTATATGGAAGGACATCTTCTTGATCCCATCACTCCTGAAGATGTAGCAGCACACGTAAATATTTCAGGTTTTTATTTTCAGAATGGTTTTAAGATCATAACCGGCATGACTATCGGCTCTTATCTCAGGAACAGGCGCCTGTACCTGGCCGCGCTTGATGTCATTTCCGGAAATGAAAAAATTATTGACCTGGCATTTAAATATGGTTATGAGACTCCTGAAAGCTTTACTAAAGCTTTCAGCCGTTTTCACGGATGTCCGCCCGCCCAGTTAAAGAAATCTCCGTCTAAGATCCAGATATTTCAGCCTCTTCTCATTAAAATCTCAGTGGAAGGCGGTAATAATATGAATTACAAAATTGAAAAATCTGAAGCTTTTAAAATCATCGGTATGGAGAGGATATTCTCATATGAGAACTCGTATACAGAAATCCCTCTCTTCTGGACGGAGTATTATACAAAATACTCTGAGACTTACAATAAAAAACTTGGGGGTTCCTGCAGCATATGGAAATATGGAGTGTGCATAGAAGACCCGGCAATGAAAAACCAATTTGCATATATGATCGCCGGTGATTATCATAATGAAGAAATTCCGGAAGGCCTCAAGGTAGTTGAGATACCGGCGCAGACCTGGACAAAGTTTGAATGTAAAGGACCCTTGCCTGTATCCCTGCAGTCGGTAAATACCCGTATCTTCCATGAGTGGCTCCCGGGCAATCCCAAGTATGAGATAGCCGCCGGATATAATATTGAATTGTATACTATGGGAGACACTTCTTCTCAGGACTATATCAGCGAGATCTGGATTCCTGTGAAAGAGAAGTAAACTGCACTACCTTTTCTTTTTTCTCCGGAGCAGCAAGACTGCCATAATTACTCCTGCATTATTTAACAGGTAGGCAGTCTCTGCTCCCAGCCAGGATGCCATGAAGCCAGTCCAGGTGATTCCCAGAGGGATCAGAAGGTTGGCGGAAAAAGACAGCAGTCCAAAAAACCTCCCCTGATAGCTCAATGGTATCCTTGTCTGAAAATAAGATGACAGCGGCACATTTACACATGAGGTAATAATTCCTATTACCATTTCCAGAATCATAAAAACAATAAAATATAACGTTTTATCCGGATAAAGTATTATGGCAAATATACTGACAAGGCTCATACAGAATGCGTTAGCCAAAAATAACGTATTCATGTGTCCAAACAGCTCCAGTCTGTGGTTTTTAAATATGAAAATGCCGGCCAGGAGCGTGCCTGTTATAAATGAGGCCGTGCTAAAACCATATAACTTTTCTGATATATGATATCTCTGTATTAAAATACCCGGGAAAATTATTTCATTATCATTTGCCACAAAGAAATTTAACGTCATTACAAGAAGAAACAGTGCCAGGATCTCCTTGTTGCCCAACACATAACTTATCCCTTCTTTCAACTCTCTCCTGACATTACATTTTCCAGATTCTTCACTTGAAACCTCTCCCCATTCTGTTTTTCTGCATTCGTCTGCCTTTAATCCTGCCCTCCTGTCCTTCCCGCATGTGTCTCTGCTGCGGTTTGGAGGTATGTATTCGATCCGGCATTCCTGGAGTGCCGAACATGCATATAAGACTGCTGACACAACAAGCACCGTCCTGAATCCCATTATCCCATATACAAGGGTCCCCACTGCCGGAGCGATCATTGAGACTGCTGTATCGCAGAAACTTTTCAGTGCATTATATTTCTGCATCGAATCAGAATCCAGCAGCTCCGAAAACATTACCTTTGAAGCGATATCAAAAAAGCTGGCGCAGCCCTTTATAACCATCACTCCGGCCAGCAGCAGAATCAGATAGCGGCTTTTCGTGCCGCACATCACGGCCAGTCCTGTATAGATCAATGAGGTACATAAATCGCAGCATATGATCAGCTTCTTTTTATTCACTCTTTCCACCATTACTCCTAAAAACGGAGTTATTATGATTGCCGGAATACTGGCTATTGTAAAAAAGCCGCCTGATACTGCCAGACTGTCTGAATATCCAAGCACAAATAGAGGCAGGGTTATAAGAAAAAATGCTTCACCAAAGGCTGAAGTACTTCTGCCCAGTATCAAGCGCTTTATATTCACATTATTATCATTCTTTATATTCCTGCAGTTCCCCTGTTTAGAAATCATATCATCCCTCACATTCTAACCATTTTTATTCTATATTATATCATTAAACGCATTTTGTCTATATATAAATAAACTATTTTTATATATGTTTGTTAATTCAAACTTTTTCCATCTGCATAATTGAGCCGTAACCGGGACTTCTGCATAATAAATGGGCTGAATACCACACATGTCACATGCCGGTATCCAGCCCAGTTCCTCTGGGCTGCTGTCCCAAAGTCTGCTTTACACTAATTTTCCATTATTATACTCATAATGATTGTCGCATTCATAATCCTTCACGGAAATTTCAACAACATTCTGGGGTTCTTGCTGCAAGGCCCATGCCATGCAGTGCAAGATTACACATCTGCATCTATTCAATCCGTGTATTTACTTAATTACCGCGCTTTTTTCTGCTATACGCTTTATTGTGCTTCTGCATATCGTGAAAATATCCTGCCTTATTATTCGAAAATCTGGCTTCCCGCTTCAGCTTACAGTAGCTTGCCCACCTGCTCTCAGGCAGATCTCCGCTCTCCAATGCTTCCCTTACTGCACACCCAGGTTCTGACTGATGCCTGCAGTCACTGAACCTGCATCTTTCAAAATACTGCTCTACATCTGAAAAGCTCTGTCCCAGGCCCTTTGACACATCCCACATACCAAGCTCACGCATGCCTGGAGTATCAATAACCATCACACCTGATTTCAGCATAATAAGCTCCCTGTGTGTGGTTGTATGGCGGCCACGGCTGTCTTCCTCCCTGATCTCCCTTGTTTCCATTATCTCTTCTTTTGCAAGGGCATTTACAAGACTGGATTTTCCAACCCCTGAAGATCCCAGAAGCACTATAGTCTTTCCCGGCTTCAGATATCCCTCTAGTTCTTCCATGCCATATCCCGTTCTGGCACTTACCGCCACTATTCTTACCCCTGGTACTGTTTCAGCTGTCCTTCTTTCATATTCGGAAACCTCTTCTGTCAGATCTGCCTTTGTCAGCACTACCACAGGCTCCGCTCCTGACTGCCAGCTTTCTGTCAGATAGCGCTCCAACTTCCTGATATTATAGTCCTTATTCAAAGACTGTATTATGAATACATAATCAAAATTTGCTGCCACAGCCTGTTCTCCATGTCCTCCTGAAGAGGGGTCAAGACGCGTAAAGTACGATCTCCTCGGAAGTGTCCGCAGTATCCTGCTGTCACCTGAATCATTGTACTCAATCAGAACAAAATCCCCGACAGTAGGCCACGTTTCCGTACCATTGTAATAATTAGCCGCTTTTACCCGTCCAAATCCATATCCGTGTTCACTTACTAATTCATAACGCTCTTTATGCACTGCTGTGATACGGGCCGGTATTCCTCCATCCGTAACATCGGTGTTTATATCCGCGTATCCAAAATCCCTTATATTCATTTTCTAATCCTCCAAAGTTATTATATTACCTGACTTGTCTAAAAAAAGGCAGAAAAATACCGCGCTAAAGCAGCCTGATGTGGCTGTTTTAACGCGGCAAAACCGCACAGACAAAATATCTGCATGCAAACATGTCCGCATAGCACGCTGCCAGCGGAACTAAACAGTATTCACGAAAGGTTACTTATTACAGCACGGCCTGGCTGCCGTTCTGCCCTATTCACTTTTAACCGATTGCCACCTCTGCCTCTGCATATCTTGTCATAATGAACTCCTCCTTTCGACTGCTAAAAATTTATTTCAGTATATCATATCCCCCCATAAACAACAACTAATATTTTGTCCATTGTAACACGATCTTATTACTATTTACAGGCCGCTTGTCAATTTCATCATCACATGTACTAAGGGATGGATTACTCCTGAACTATCTTAGCATTTGGATAAATCCTTTCCATCCTCTCATCAGGAAAGTGACGGTCCAGGAAATCATCCAGGCCTGACAAACCACTGTTATTTCTATTCTGCTGCCCTTCCTGCACAATATCTGACGGCTGTGTATTTCTCACATTATATCTTGCAAGCGCAAGAGATGAGACTGACATGTTAAATATCATAAAGACTGCCAAAAGATTACACATTATTTTTCCAAACCGTACAGGCAGACGCTCTATTAATCCTGACAGATGCGGATAGACTTTTTTAATCCAGATGACAGACGCTATCCCCCAGAAGAAACAGTAAAGAAGGTTGATCCTGCCTCCCAGATTAAACATGAAATCACTGTAATCCCAGAATACTGTTCCAAAAACCAGTTCTGTAAAGACACTGCATATGTATTCATAAGCGCCGCCTAAAATAGTCCCGGCTGTAAAAATATATCCGTCACTCTTGTCCTTGTAGCGGTAAAGCACGGCAGTCAGCAGCATGCATCCGATTCCCCATACTATACTGAACGGTCCATAAACGACACTGCTACGGCTCATCAGCTTCCCCGATGTCAAAAGGCAGAAAATCGTCTCAATGATATCACCCAGAAATGCACCGATAAAGAACAGGCATATCAGCTTGTAATATCCGCATCCCTCAGCGAATACCTTCTGCTTTTCCTCTTTAAGGGCTTTTTCCTTTGCCAGCTCTTCCTCATCCAGATTGGGGAACGAATCCTCCATACGCCTCTGGATATACCTTGTGATGGAATTTTCCAAAATACCTGATATACTTTTAAGATTCTCTGTAATATCAGATACGCGCTGCAGTTTCTTCTGCAGGCCCCAGATCGCCAGGGAGGAACCTACTGCATCCAAAGCCAGCAGGCCTATGAGCACAGATACAAGTATCACTCCCGGCAGATGCGGGATTATCCTGATGATCCCCTGCAGGAATGGATTTACAAAGCAGACAAGAAGGACCGCTGAAATTCCCCAGATAACAGAATATCTCAGACAAATGTATCCGTCAAAGTTGAACTTCTGTCCGGAATAGTCCCACCATTTCCGCCCAAATATCTTCTCCAGCAAAACACCCGTAAAAAATTCCACCAGTGAGGCGAGAATAGCGCCTCCCAGAAACAGGAAGAACAGGCTGTCCTTCAGCTCGGGCAGAAAAATGGCAAATGCCACCGCACCTGTCCCATATATGGGACACAGCGGTGCCGTGACAAACCCCCTGTTTACGAATTTTTTTCTCTTTGCAGCTGCGCTGCACACCTCCAGACACCAGCCAACAAAGGAATATATCAGATAAAACCATACCAGCTCATATAAAGAGTATACCATGTTCATCTCCTTTCTTTTATTCCACTTCACATTTTATGCCCATATACAGCTCAAAATGGCACGCAGTTTTGCTGTATTTAAATATTCAGGATAAACTCACCAGCCTATACTGTCCCTTTCAGCACATCCCTGTCATCCGAAAATTTAACGAACCATGCAGCAACCTTCTGAAATACTGTATTGAAAAGTAAGGAATACAGAGACGCAAACACATTCGTCCCTATCCTCAGTATAAGAGCTGCCTCTAAACCAAATATACTTGCCGCCACCGCCAGCGCCCCAAATGTATTAAATACTGTCTGCCACGCATAACCGGCCGAATAGCCTACACCGATCCCTCCTATCAGCCCGATAAACGGATATATGCTCTCAGGCAGTATCCGATACATCAGCAGAAAGATAAGGCATCCAAGAATATTAAACGGGGCCCGCCTCTTTACCCTGTACTCCATGTCTTTTGCAAACGGAAGCATTACGGACATAGAAGCAATACCTACCCACATAATACGCGGCATATGGAGCAATGATGCGATCAGCATCGCTGTCGATACCCCCAAGGTCAGTCTCAGGTACCAGCCTGAACGTGTGGAACGCAGATCAAACTCCCTGAACAGGTCAAAGAATTTTCTCTTATACGTCCTGTCTCTGTGATCTATATAAAATACAACGGCGCAGACTACAGCCCCTGCTGCCAGTCCTGCAAGCCTCATATAGTAATCGTGTCCTGTCACATCATAGCCCTGCAGAAGAAGGTATCCCAGTACAAAAGTAGACTGGTTTGACATAAGTACATTATGGCATCCCAGCACCATGATCCCAAGAATACAGACCACATTTACAAGAAAGCCCCAGTACGGACCTGCCATGTTAGATATTCTCGGACCTGCCGCCAATATCCCAAAAATCAGAAAGACTGCACATACCCCGTGTGATGTCCTGATCCCAAAATCCACCTGCCTCAGTACCATCAGCGCCAGAAGTACGGTGACGCCCGCCACACTGTTGGCAGATCCGAATATGCTGCTGTAGAAAGTGACTACCGCAATACAAAAGGCCACAACAAGATATACCTTCACATTATAGATCAATATATGCCTTCGTCTCTCTTTCTTGTCTTCAGTACTTTTAATCAGCTGCTTTGACCCGGCTGAATTCAATTGTAATTCCTGATAAAATGTCAAAAAAATTCCTCCTTCTATTATTTTTTACATTATCGTGCGCAGCACGCCCATCCGTTAGGATCTAAATTATGGGATGCACGGAGGTGTATACATTATTCTTTATACACTGCTTTTTTCAATCATACTTTCATTTGCCTTATAGATCAGCTCCATCAGCTGGTTAAAATCCTCTTCTCCCAGATTTCTCTGCAGCTCATAGATAGGTCCCAGGTAGTAATAGCACATGCTCTCCAGCTCCTGCCTTCCCTCATCCGTGATTTTAAGGAAGTAGCTCCTTTTATCCTCCCGGCTGTACTGCTTCTCCACCAGTCTCTTTCCTGTAAGGCTGTCTATCAGCCTGCTGACTATTGTCTTACTGACTCCCATCGCATGGCTCAGTTCCAGCGGCGTTAATGGTTCCAAAGCAAGCGCTGTGCGGAACAGCATATCTACTTCCTGTGCAGATGTCAGCGCCCCTTTCCGGGCCTTCCTTACATACAGGCTGGAAAACAATCTGACAGCCCCCAGCTTCTCCATAGCCTCCAACCACTTCTCATCCTTCACAGCCACTTCCTCCCTGACTTATTATATTTAATCAGTTTTTAGTTTACTTTGTAAACTACATGGTATAATACTATTAAATTACAGGAAAGTCAACCATAAATACTTAATTAATTTCATATCCGATAACAAAAATATGCTGGCGGGACAGAGGCGCAGACACAGTGGTCTAATCGCCTCCATATTCTTCCCACCTCACATCATCCGCCCGCATGATTCTCCTGTTTCCCCTGGTGTTTACTGCTGCCAGCACCTCACACTTTCCTGAACTGCTTCCGGCTGTGAACGGAAATATTTTCAGATTTGTGGCTGCTCCGATATTACCATTCTTATCCATTGCTATTACAGACATGCTTCCAGCTTTATGATTTCTGCTTTCCAACTGCCTGATATGATCATCCAGGGCCTCCTGGCAGGCAGATTGGACATCCTGGCCTCTGCGCATTCTTCCCACAATTTCATAAGAAAGACAGCCCTTCATGATATCTTCTCCCACGCCAGTAGCAGCAGCGCCTCCGGACAGGGAATCCACATAAAAGCCTGAACCTATAACAGGGCTGTCTCCCACACGTCCCGGATGTTTCAGAAAGAGGCCTGATGTAGATACTCCGCAGGCCATCCTTCCCATATCATCCCGGCCAATGATACAGACTGTATCGTGCTCTTTATAGGCCTCCAGCGGATTTTGCCCCTTTCCGCGAAGTATTGTATTCTCATATTTTATTTTGGCTGACGAGGCAAGCATTTCGCAAATTGTAAATCCGTTACTCCTTGCAAATTCCACAGCCCCTTCCCCGGCCAGAAAACAGTTTCTGCGGTATTTACTCAGCCTGTGGGCCACTTCAACAGGATTTTTGATATTCCGGACAGCCATAACACCTCCTGCATCCAGTGTTTCCCCATCCATAAAAGCAGCGTCCAGTTCAACTGCTCCATCTTCATTCGGCAGTCCCCCATAGCCTACAGAGCTATATGCTTCATTATCTTCCACATTTTTTACAGCTTCAATAACTGCCTTACAGATATCTCCATCTTTCCTCAGCAGTTCCATTCCTTCCCTTACTCCATCTATGGACATTTTCCAGGTAGCGATCATGTTCCATCTCATACTTTGTCCTCCCCCAGTCAGAAAGTTCATTACTCTAAAAGAGTACCTGCTTCATCATCAATAATAATTGTGACATGTTCATGGCGGCGCAATACAGATGCCGGGACCATTTCTGTAATTTCGCCCTCTATGGCTGCTTTTACTGCCCAAGCCTTGCTTTTTCCCGATGCAGCCAGCACAATATGCCTGGCTGCAAGGATATCCTTAATCCCCATAGTATACATCTGGGTAGGAACCTGTTCATCCTGAAGGCCAAATAACTCTTTTGTCGCCCTCATGGTAGAGGCACAGCTGTCAGCTACAAATAAGGCAGAGTTAAATGAAGTACCCGGCTCATTGGCGCCTATATGCCCATTTGTCCCAAGGCCCAGAAGCTGGATATCTCTTACATATTCTCCAAGTATTTCACCATACCGTTTCAG
This sequence comes from Murimonas intestini, assembly GCA_003148945.1. GTDB lineage: Bacteria > Bacillota > Clostridia > Lachnospirales > Lachnospiraceae > Murimonas > Murimonas intestini. The sequence goes on from QGGY01000019.1 coordinate 25,883, forward strand.
CTCCAGCTCCTGATCCGGTGCCTCCCCATTCAGCCCGTATATTTCCCCTGGTTTTACAGACAAGCGGCTATAGAAATGGTTATCCATAAAGGCTGATACGCTGTATGGCATATCACGCCTTCCTACATATTCGTCCAGATTCAGGCAAATGCATTTACTTATATCAAGTCCCGCGTTGACTGCGTCTGCAAGCTTTTCCAGAAATTCTTCAGGTGTTTTCCCTGTGGTAAAAGACAGCACAGAATCGGGTTTGCTCCTTATCTGGCCGGCAAAGATCTTTACCAGCATATCAGACATATCATGATAATCTTTTACTCTTATCAGTTCCATTTTTCTTTGCCTCCACTCTTATAGTCCATTCCAAATGTCAGTATTTTGTAACTATTCAGTATAATACCCCAGATATTTAGAAGTTCCCCTAACCATTCCCTCAAACAACTCTTCAGCCTCCTTTATCGGCAGGCAGACAAGAGCCTCGCTGGCAAATGCTTTAAAGGCAGGTTTGAGGGACTGTTTCATACATGCCTCTACGACTGCATTCTGTGTATAGATATGGGGCCTTGTCAGCTCCATTATGTTCTTTTCCATGTCTCCTGTTACTACAGGCCTGACACTGTTGCATGAAAATACTGCATTTGTCTCTACTACCACACCATCTTCTATATTTCTGATCTGTCCGCGGTTGGGCATATTTACATTAGTAATGTAAGAGCCAAGTCCCGCTATGGCTTTCATCTGGCGTACCCCTTCTTCCCCGGATGGCTCTATTTTTACTTCTTCTTCGCCGGAGACTCTTTTTCTGCTTTTCTCCAGCAGCTTTTTCAGATTTTCCTTCCTCCAGCTGACCGGTGTCAGTGAAAATTTATATCCTTTTACCACCTCCGGATCCTTCAGGTACCAGCCCGGACAAAATTCTGCCAGATGCCTGTCGCCTGCTGCGGCTATCAATCCAAATCTTCTGAATAAATCAAACTTAACACAATTGGCATTTGCAAAGTAGCTGTTCAGCCAGCTCCTGCCCTCTTCATACTCCAGACCGTCACGGTATTTGTCTGCTGCCTTTGCATAGAGAGGAAACAAATCTTTTCCTTTATACGCCGCTTCTTTTATCCACGTAAAGTGATTCAGGCCCTGTACATTGACTTCTATCTCACGCCTGTCTATCTTATCCACCCCGTATTCTGTTTCCGCCAGATGTGCAAGCAGCTCCTGTGTCCCAAATACTTCATGGCAGCATCCGAATGCTTTTATGTCCGGAAAAACTTCATACAGCATCCTGACACAAGCCCCCATAGGATTTGTATAATTGATGACCCATGCATCAGGAGAGACTTCTTTTATGGCATTGGCAATCTCCACATACATAGGCAGTGTCCGAAGTGCCCTGAATATCCCACCCGGGCCGGCGGTGTCACCTACCGACTGATATATTCCATATTTTTCCGGGTAATGAACATCGTATTCCATTTCCTCAAATGTACCAGGCAGGATAGAGATAACAACAAAATCTGCCCCCTGGAGTGCTTCCCGCAGATTCCCGCAGGCATGGTAACAGAAATTCTTCTCTCCCCCCGCTTCCTGAAGGCGCTCTCCTATTATTACATTGTTCCGGGCCGCCTCTATATCAATATCATACAAGGTCACTGTGCCGCTCATCTGGTCTTCTACAGCCAGATCACTCATAAGATTCCATGCCCAACCTCTTGAGCCTCCCCCTATATAAGTGATCTTCACATCTTCTGCTCTATCATTTTTGATATACATCCCTCTGCTCCATTTCTGCCCCTCGGCCCAATCTCTAAGAATATATTAATTAGTGCTTAATACCATCCTCTTTTTCTCACCAGCTCCAGCGCATGCAGATAATTCTCAGTCCTGGCCCCATACTGCACGGAATTTGTAGAACCGAAAATATATCCGCCCCCCGGCATGAGCAGCTCCAGGTTCCCGCATACTTCCCTCTCCACATCTTTTAGAGTACCGGTAATTAATGTCTCACACTGTACTCCTGTCCACATGGTAAGCCTGTCTCCGTATTTTTCTTTCACAATCTTATTATCCATGCCTGCGCTTACCTGAATAGACTGATATCCTTTATATCCTGTCTTTACAAAGTCATCCATGATTTTCCAGATATTGCCGCAGCAGTGATAAAAAGGTATCATACCGGCATCTGTAATCTGTGTATTTACATGTGTGATAACTGGCATAAAAATTTCCCTTATACTGTCCGGATTGTAAATACACCCTGTATTCATCCCGAAATCCTGTCCCTGCATCATGATATCCACACCTTTTTTAGCACAGTGTTCAATCAGTTTCTGGTTATATGCGTAGCAGACCGGCCTCAGCTTTTCTATTTCTTCGGGAACGGATGCCGTAAGCATTAGATCTGAATTGAAATTGCCGCCAAAAGAACGGAATAACGGAGTATAGATATCAATGCTCCTGCACAATATTGCCCTGTCTTTTCCAAAACGGTCACAGCAGTAGTCTATCAGCTCATACTGGGAATCATCTATCGCCTCTACAGCGGCCATTGCCTTTTCTATATCCTCTTCTGTGATTTCGTCTTTTCCTTCCCGTTCTGTCACATCCATGATGGAGTCATTGCTGGCTGCATATTTATAGATATTCCCATTCCTGTCTTCCCATGTCCCCGGCGCTATTTCCTTTGGCTTTTCATCCACATGGTGATTCTTAGACGGAACCAGTTCAACCGTAACAATATCATAATCCAGCTTCTCTATCAGCGCCGCATAATCTTCAATCATGCTCCCCACTACCTCATCCCGGCGGTTATCCCAAAGTGCCAGCGTCGTATCCCGGCGGTTACGCCAATATGTATGTTTTCCTATGATTTTTGAGACATGGTCGTGGTCGATCCCCCATTCCCCGACAGGCACCCTGTCCGGCTCTTCATGTCTAATCGTCTTTAAAACCCTTTCTTTTGATGTCATTTTCCTTCCTCCATCTTTGGCGGCATGTGGGATATCATCCACTGATACGCCTTATCTCCATGCCATTTATGCTCACCTTCAAAAATGTCATGATACAGATTATCTTCTTTCCCGAAAAGCTTCATTGCTTTTCTTACTTTTTCAATCTGCGGCAGGACATTTCCCAGACCATCTTGTCCATTCAGAGAATCTTTGTTCCCAGTCTCTATGAGTACAGGCCTTGGACTTATTAATGCCCCTATATCCCCTATATCCGCAGTCTTCCAGAGATTAGGGACGTAATTACAATGGCAGTTATAATTAATCAGCAATGACTGCAGATATCCATAGAAATATCCGCTGATTATGCAGCACTCAATCCTGACATCCATGGCTGCCAGCATGAGAGACTGCATACCACCGCCTGACAATCCTGCACATACCACATGTCCGTTTACACATTCACATGAAAGTGCAAAATCCGCCAGCCGCATCAGATCCCAGACCCACATGCCAATTACAGTCTGCCCCAGTGACATCGCCATCACGTTCAGATATGCACAGGAAGATGACAGCAGCTTTTCCGGTTCATCCCCCTGGTCGTATTTTTCCCGCCTTTCCCCGAATCCCCTTGCGTCAGGCGCGAACACGATATAACCCCTTCTGGCAAATTCTTCACCATAATTATAGTTGTAATCTTCTATTGTCCCGGCGACTGCCGTTTTTTCCCGCACACCGGCTACAGCCTCCTTGCCGCAGCTTGAATGCCCATGACAGGCAATCAGGGCCGTCCTTTTTTCCCCTTTGTACACGCCGGATGGAATCAGCATATAGAACGGCATTGTGATATCCTCTTCCGTATCTATCAATATCTTTTTTCTCACATATCCATCACACGCAATCTCTTCTGCTACCCTGGGTCTGGGAGGGCATAGTGTCATCTGGTCCGTTCCCATCAGTTCGTTTAGTTTTAACCTGAGAGATTCACTCCATGCCCCAAACTCAGCTGTATCTGAAGCGATAAATTCATGGGTGCGCTTTGTATTTGCGAAAATCCTTTCGAAATGTTCCTGTGCCGTATAGTATTTCATGCCTTCCTCCTTATTCTTTAATAGAACCGATCATGACACCCTTGACAAAATATTTCTGGACAAATGGGTAAACAGCCAGGATCGGAAGTATGGTCACAATGATGACCGCATATTTTAATTGCTGGGTAGCAAGGCTGCGTTCAAAACCTCCCATTGATGAGCCTCCCATTGATGACTGGGTATTAGATAGAATCAATATCTTTCTTAAATACATCTGGATTGGGTGCAGCTTTGCATCCGGCAGATACATCATTGCCGCAAAGTAGGCGTTCCACTGGCCTACTGCATAAAACAAGGTCATCACTGCAATGATCGGCTTTGACAATGGTATAAATATCTGCGCGAACACCCTGTATGGAGATGCTCCGTCAATAGAAGCCGCTTCTTCCAGTGTCTCAGGAATACTCTCAAGGAAACTCTTGCACACGATCAGATTCCAGGCACTGATCAAATACGGAAAGATACATGCCCATCTTGTATTATATAATCCAATCTTATTGATAAGCAGGAACATAGGTATCATCCCGCCGCTGAAATACAGCGTAAACATAACGAAAAGCATCAGTTTTTTTCTCAGGAAAAATCTTCTCCTTGATAAGGGATACGCCGAGATCATCGTCAGGATCACACTGCTTATTGTCCCCACCACGGTATACCAGAGGGTATTTCCATAGGCTCCCCAGATCTCTTTATCTTCAAATACCAGCTTGTAGGCCTGGGTTGAAAAACCCTTCGGCAGGAAAAATATATCATTTACGGCCACATGCTCCGGCCCGCTGATGGACATACTCACTGTATATACCATAGGATATAGTGCTGCAAAAGTACATATAATCACAAAAATATATACACATACCATGAAAACCCTGTCATTCGTATTCTGCTTTTTTACTTTCTTCATAGGTTTCCTCCTTACCACAATGAGGTGTCACTGAATTTTCTGCTAAACCAGTTGGCCCCTACGATAAATACCATATTGATAACAGAATTGAACATGCCGATCGCTGTACCAAAACTATAATCTGCCTGCACGATACCTCTTCTATATGTATAAGTAGAAATCACGTCGGCTACCTCATAAGTTGAGGGCGAATACATTAATATGATCTTTTCAAATCCCACACTCATGATATTGCCCATATTCAATACAAGCATAATAATGATCGTCGGAATGATACAGGGCAGCGTTATGTGCAGCATCTGCTGAAACCTGTTCGCCCCGTCCACTCTTGCGCTTTCGTACAGGGCAATATCCACTCCAGCCAGTGCTGCCAGGTATATAATGGAGTTCCATCCAAACGTCTGCCAGATATTAGTAGCAATATATAAAAACCTGAAATATTTTGGCTCAGTCATAAAGCTGATCGGGTCTTTTCCCGTTATCATAGAATATATCTGGTTAATAATGCCTGTGGTAGGTGATAAAAAATTACTCAGCAGCCCTACTATAACCACTATGGATATAAAATACGGCATATAGCTGATTGTCTGGACAACCTTTTTAAATTTTCTGGATCTTATTTCATTTACTGCCAGTGCAAAAACGATAGGAAACGGAAAGCTCCAAATTAACGAATACAGTCCTATTAAAAAAGTATTTTTCAAGAGTCTTGGAAAAAATGGATTTTTAATTACCTGTATAAAATTATCAAGTCCCACAAATGGAGAGCCTGTAATTCCCAGAGCCGGCTTGTAATCTACAAATGCCAGCAGCAGACCTATCATTGGCAGATAGGCAAAGATTAAAAAGAATAAAATCATTGGAATACACATTACTAATAAATGTCTGTCTCTGTAGATAAGCCTCTTCAAAGGTATTTTAGGCCCCTTTACTGCTGTCTCCCGTGCTTTTTTCATATCATACCCCTTTCTGCGTAATCAGGAACACAACTGCACACAGCTGCGTATCTCCAAGGGTTCCCACATGGGAATCCCATGTGGGAATAAAGTCCGGAGCGCACATGCGCTCCGCTTTAAACCCTGCTGTTTTTTTGTATATCAGGACATGATCATCCTTCTGTTCCCAAAAACCTTTCATAGGCAGTCTGATGAACTTCCAGCAGCTCCCCAAGCCCATAGGATTCCACTGTTGCCACATAATCTTCAAAATTATCTAATGACTCTTTTCCTTCTATGAATTTAATAGCCATCTCATCACAATATGTCTCTATATTTGTTTCATATTCTGACCTGATAGAGTTCTCTTCATCAGTAAATGGAAGGGCTGCCTTCGTCCCATTGTTCGGGAATGGCTGTACCACCTGATCTGCTGTAAAGCTGTTTCCAAATTCAATGATTTCAGGCTGGTCTGCCCAGAGTACTTCATATCCTTCTTTTGCCTGAGGATAAGGCAGCTGGCCCCATGCTCCCAGAGAACGAAGATATTCCTGCGCTCCGATTCCGTCCGAATTATTTGTAGCCGTTTCTGTCAGAGTGATCTTTCCATCATCAGACTTTGCATAGCTGACACCTTCGATACCAAAATTAGTCAGGGCAACACCCTCTGCTGACAGAGTCTGGAAATCCAGCCATTTCATTGCCAGTTCCGGATTCTTACAGTCTTTAGAAATCGCTGCTGTCTTCCAGACTGACCACCTGTTAACAATCAGGGATTCGCCATCCGGATTTTGGATTGGTTTTACGGGCACCCAGTTGGCATCATCCACTCCTGCTGTTTTTAAATTCGCATTATATGTACCTATATTTGACATCCAGTCACTGCACAGGGCGCCAAGCAGGTCCCTGTTAATTTTTTCTGTTGTCCTGTCATACGCTGCCATTGAGTATTCGGGATCAAGAAGGCCCTCTGCATAAAGCTTATTCAGGAATTCCAGGGTTTTCTTAAATTCCTCTGTAGTATCCTTAAAATAGATTTTTCCTTCATCATCCACATCCCAGCGGCACTCTGCATTGCCGGAACGGTATAGTCCAAATGCTTCCCCAAAGCGGTAGATATCACGTACATTAAATGTGGCAGTAAGAGGGATCTCATCTGCTTTTCCGTTCCCGTTTGGATCCTGTGTCTTAAATGCTTTTAAGACATTATACCAGTCGTCAAGTGTCTCCGGCATATCAAGGCCCAGCTTGTCCAGCCAGTCCTGGCGTATCATAGAGACATTCAGGCAGAGGTTTGCCCCCGGATCTGTCAGTTCTCCTGTTTCCATTTCCTCCGCTGTATTTACAAACCCTTCCCCGAAGCCAGGGTAAGCATATATATTCCCATCCGCAGATGTAATACCTGACCTCACAACAGGATATTTATCCATGAGCTGGTTCAGATAATAAGCATTTTCTTCAATCAGGTCATTCAGCGGCATTGCGATCCCATCATATCCAAGCTGGTCTGCATTAGCCTCCCATGGAATCACGAATATATCCGGAAGGTTCTGGCCTGATGCCAGCCTTGTCCCCATTACCTGGTCATAATCATTGATCGGTATAACTTCCCAGTTGATCTTGACTCCCGTAAGTTTTTCAAATTCCTGGTAAACAGGCAGGTTATCATTATAGCTTTTTGTTGCATACCAGTTATCCATTGTAGCTATGGTCAGTGTCTCCGTACCTTCTTCTGCCAACGGCAGTACAGGTTTTTCCGCACGGCTCCCTGCGGCCTCTGCCCTGATGGAAACACCCCCAATTCCTCCGGCAGCCACCATGCTCAGAGCCATAGTCCCGGCTATAATGCCTGATAATCTTTTGTTCTTTCTCATTTGAATACCTCCTCTTTGTTTTGCATTTTGCATAGTTTTTTCCCCGCATACATCTCTTTTTTGTTCATCTTGTATACGTACATTATATTAATATTTTCACTTCCTGTCCTAACGTATCTTGCATATATTCCCATTATTTAACATATATTGACATATTTTCTTTATTGTTAAAATATGTTATACTTTTGATAAGTTTTTTATCTGATAACCATTTTTTGAAAGGACATTTTCATGGAGCGTACACCTGATAAAAATAAACAAATCCAGAGCTTAGCCCCCGGAAGTGGTATAACACCAGATTATCATGACCTGGTAAGCAATTTTGAATTATCGTACAAAGCCACTCCTTCCACTGAGCAGCTGACTTCCCTGATCCATTATCATGAGTGTTTTGAGCTGATCCTTTATGTTTCTGCAGATATAGAGGCATATATTGACGACACCCACTATAATTTGCACACTCATGATGTATTAATCGTCCCTCCCAGAAAGCTCCACAAAATTGTCTATCCCCAACCCCAGAATTACATCCGCTATGTATTTTATTTTACAGGAGAGCATATAGAAAAAGCCTTTGACTCCCACAAGGCATCAAAGGCTCTTAACTTGTTTATGGACCAGACTTATCAAAAGGCATCTCTGTCTGTACGTGAATTTCTCCGTATTAATTATATTATGCGGAATATGTATGAACATATTTCTGAGGATCAAAAACAGGATATGCATCTGCTTAATACATACTCATCTTTAATCCTGCAGGAGCTGTACATTATTTTTGTCAGCCGTCCCCCTGCTGATACGACTAATAAAATACTATCTCCGGTGGAACAGATTTTGAAATATATAAATGATCATTATTCAGAAAATATTACTTTAGAAGAGCTGGAAGAAAAATTCTATCTAAATAAATCTTATATCTGCAGGATCTTCCGCAAAACAATGGGGATCTCCCTTATTAATTACATACAGCATAAGCGGATACTGGAGGCCCAGCAGATGCTGCTGACTACTGATGCCTCCATTATAAATATCAGCCTGGAATGCGGTTTTAGTAATCTGCAGCATTTTTACAGGGTCTTTAAAAAGATGACAGACCTGACCCCCAATGAATACAAGAAAAACCAGTCCCGCACGAAACTGGGGCAGCCCATACTCCTGCAGTCATTCAAAGAACAACAGACATGACCGCCCTTTACCGTATAAAGTTTGTCCTGAACGCCCTCTCAGCATTGGGAGCTTCAAAGCCTTTTTCCCGTCCTGCCTCTATACATTTCAGCAGCCACGCCATATTTCTGCCCAGATTACGCATAACCTGAAGGCCCTCCTTGTCCTGATGGACTTCCTCAGGTGTGTTTCCGTGGACCATATTCCAGTAGGAAGAAGATACTACAGGCATCTGTGCAATAGTAAAATACTTATTCAGCACATCCAGTGACGCTGTCGTACCGGCTCTTCTTGCTGAGGCCACAGCCGCTCCCGGTTTATGTGCAAATGCAGATGAGCCTGCATAAAAGAGCCTGTCAAGAGCAGACAGTACACGGCCGCTGGGATGAGCATAATACACAGGAGTTCCAAATATAAATCCGTCAGCCTGCTTTGCTTTATCCAGGATCTCATTTATACTATCATCATAAAATACACAGGCTCCATCCTTTTTTGAGCATCCTCCGCACCCTATGCAGTCACGTATGGGCCCATTTCCAAGCTGTACGATCTCTGTCTCAATTCCTTCTTTCTTCAGTACCCCTTCTACCTCTTCCAGAGCGGTGTATGTACACCCATTCTTGTGAGGACTGCCGTTTAACAACAATACTTTCATTTTCAAAACTCCTTTCTTTTATTATATCAAACATCTCTTCATTATATCACTCAACATCGTCCTGTCCACGGCCTCCCTGTCACCTGTTCCAGCATTGTACACACATAGATCTGGCCGTCATACGCTGACTTATCTGTTCTTTTCTCCGCTGTTTTCTCTGATGTCTGCTAAATATTTATATACCTCTTTCTCAAACTCCTCAACAGACACGGCCCGCGCTGCCAGCCTGTTCCAACGCTTCAGGATCTCATAATCTTCCTGGTCTCTTATTATATTTTCCAGTTCTTGAGGCACTTCACCATACTCACTCAGCAGTTCCAGTATAATTTCCTGTCTTCCTTCAAGTCTGCCTTCTTCCCTTGTCTGCCTCATATGTTTCTCTTCATCGTACTCGAAAATACTCACACTCTTCGCCTCCGTTCTGTTATTTCGCAGGAACTCTGCAAGTACATCACTCTCAATGCACTCTTTAATTGACCTCTCAACAGCTTCTTCAAGGCCCATTACTTTTGCATACCCTCTCACCTTATCCACGTAAATACTATAATCTCTTAATGTTTTACATTGCTCCATCAATCTTTTATTGTGGCCGGCATTAATATTAAGCATAATCGCCTTCAATTCCAAAAACACTTCTTTATCCTGCATTTCATAGATATCTGAGAGCTTTAGAATCTGCCTGTCTGGCTGCTCAGAAAGACCATTATAAAAGATAACAAAACATGGCGTCGGCAGTTTAATTGGCTTACTGCCGTACAAATTAAAATCCTTAATCATTTTTGAATATATATTTGAAATATACATCAGATATCTTAGTGGCAGATTAGGATTATACGTGGACTGATGCTCATAAAGAGCCAGTCTTGAATCAATAAGAAAAGACAGATCATTGCGCATTGACATATAAATAGCATTTTCCAGCGTATTGATAGTCAGTTTCTCAGGATCATCATACCATGTTCCATTCACTGCATTATACAGTTCTAATAACTCCTTTTTACTGCTGAATATCATCTCAAATAGCCTGGACTTATATGTCCGGTTTAGAGGTAACTCCTTATCGCTGTACACCACTCCAGTTGACGTCTCCTCTAAATAAACACATTGTGTTTTATTTTCTGCTGGCCGACATGTATTCGATGCCTCATTATAAGTTACACTTTCCTTGCTTTCTTTTTTCATATTATAGCCTCCTTTTCTCTGACAGGAGGCTGCAAGGCTGAATTTCTGCCCTTTCGTTGTAAAACCTCTCTGCCTATTAATATTGGATTTTATAAGCATTGAGATTTCCTTAGATGCCGGTAGGCAGAAATGATATCAGATACGGCACAGCCGCAAGATAGAAATTGGAACAAAATGCTTTGACTATATTTTACCACAGGAGTATTGTCAGCGCCAGATATATTTATATATTCTGAACAGGAACAAGCAGGGTTACTGTTCACTCCGTGACCAGTAACACGCTCCGCGATGCACAGAAACGGCAAAAACTGCCGTTTCGCGCTGCAACCCTCGGGATTTTCGTGCAAATACGCACGAAAACACCTCGCGGGATAGTGACGTGTGAACAGGAACAAGCAGGGCACCCAAGCGCCCCGCTCATTAGATGTTTTTTTTGTAATTATTCAACAGTGCTGTGAATATTCCCATTACTTTCTGTTTCATTAGCCGCCGCATGTTCCTTCACTTTGTAGAGGTGATAGTTCATCCTCTCTCTGGCCTTTTCTGTATCGCGTTCCATGATCGCCTCGACGATACGTCTGTGCTCTTCATTGATTTCTTCTAAACGTTTTTTCTGTCTGCTGGATTTTGTCTTTAATTCATCGATGACATCATAGTACATGTCAATAAAATTGACAAAGACAATGTTCCTTGACAGCTCTGCCAGGCGGTAATGGAAGTAGTAATCCGGTGAATGCTCACTGCCTCTCTCCACAGGATTCTGCACCAGCTCCATCAGCTCTTCTATCTCTTCATCGCTGGCCAATGCTATGACCTTTTCAACCACCTTAGCCTCAAAGCTCTCCCTCACCTCAATCAGATCCATTACAGTGGCCTCTTTTACCGATATTTCCCTGCTCCCGCGGATCACGTCCATCACATCCTGGGCAATAAAAGTACCCTCTTTTGGCTTCCTGTAAATTATCTTGCGGGCCTGCAGGATGGTAAGCGCCTCTCTTAATATCCCCCGGCTCACTCCCAGGCTGAATGCCAGCTCCGGCTCGCTGGGCAGGCGCGCTCCAGGTTCAAGCTCTCCGCTCTTTATATTATCCATAATCTGGTTTATAACTTTATCCGACAGCCTTTCATTCGGTATGGATGAGAATTTCATGCTCATCTCTCCCTCCTTTATTTCAATCTTCTTTCCTGAAATACCATCTGCAAAAAATCAAAAGCACAATTTCTCCAGACGTTCCAGTCATGGCCGCCCTCATACATTTTCCTGTAGTTTTTTATCCCGTTCTCCTCACAGAAGCGGTCATTTTCCAAAAAATAACAAAGGCCCTCATCTTCTGTCCCGATAGCTCTGAAAAATAACCTCATATCTCTGTTAAAATCATCTTTTTCCCGCAGCAGCTGTTCCAGATGAAGATTATAGTAATCGTCCAGGAAATCATCCATAAAGCCGCTGAACAGGCCTGCCCATGCAAAGCTCTCCAGATGGGTCATCACTGTAATGCTGGTCTGCTTTGATCCCATGGAGAGTCCTGCCATGGCCCGGAATTCCCGGTCCTGCTTTACACGGTATTTCTTTTCAATAAATGGGATAATATCCTCCATCAGCTGCCTGGTAAACATGGCCTTACAAAGCTCGTACTGTCCCGGCTTTCTTTCCAACACTGTCATGCCGTTTGCCATCACTATGATCATGGGCACTGCTTTTTGCTGAGCCAGAAGATTATCCATGAGAAAATTAATCTTTCCATTCCATAACCAGCTCAGTTCATTTTCACCGTTCCCATGCTGCAGGTACAGAACCGGATAGCTTTTGCCTGTCTGGCTGTATCCTGGCGGTGTATAGACAGTACATGGCTCCATCCGTCCCGAAACTCCTGAGTAAAAGATCTCATGACTTACATCTCCGTGCAAAACCTCCTTACAGCCAAGCCATTCGGGGAGCGGTCCGATATCAAGACAGTTGACCGGCCTGTTATCCTCCACTGTAATGCCCAGATACGGACTTAATATCTCCACTCCGTCTCTGCAGACCACAGCCCTGTAATAACCGGGTCTGAGCGGGATATCAGCCTCATACCAGCCCTGGTCTTTTTCTGTAAGATTTACAAGCTTGCCTCCTGCCGCCAGCCTTATGCTTCCTGCATCCTGCATATGAAGCTTTATATACGGCTTCCCGTCCGGCCTGTAGCACAATCCCTGGATCAGAGCTTCCTCATGCGGCTGTATTTCCATCACTCTTCTGAAAGAGCAGGCCTGTCCATACAGAGCCATATCATTTTCCCATGGCTGCATCCGTCTCCTCCTTCAACATATCCTGCGGTTCTTTCTTATTTTTGCTGTCCCATGTCTCCACAGAAAAGTCTCCGAATAATGTCCTGCCCATAGTCAAAGAACCGCATCCATACATGCCATATGCATAGCTGTCGTCCCGGACCTTCAGCGCCTCGGTTCCATCAATCAGCAATCTGATCTGTCCGCCCTCCGCTTCCGCCTGGAGCTCATAAGTGTGTCCAAACTCCCACTGGAAATCTGTCTCTGCAAGCCGGACAAATCCAAAATCATTTTTGTAAACTGCAGCTTTGCCTTCTTCAGAAAATCCCGCCGCGTATCCTCTCATAGCTCCCTGGGCTCGTATCAGTATCAGATGGCTGCTGCCGCATACAGGTGTAACCTCTGTCCTTACCCGGCAGTCCTTCGCATAATAATTCCCGGCGTAAGCAAATGCCTCACCGCACCTCATAAGAGATAATCTGCCCTCATCTGTCTCCCATGCCCCGTGGTCCACTGAAAACGGTGTAACTGTACCAAATTCTTTTCTCTGCTTTCCCATAGAGATCGTATAACAGCTGTCTCCCCCAACAGAGAATTCATCCAGATATATTGCCCCCAGTGTCTTTGACTTGGATGGGGAATATCCTTCAATGACTACACCCACTTCATCGATCAGGTCCCCCTCTGTATCAGGTATGATAAATGACACCTCTGTCCAGCCGCCGTCCTTCAGCTGGATGTACCCCTGGAGATGTTCCTTCTTATCACTCATGGTGCGTATATACGGCGCCACCCCGGGACGCTCCCAGCCATTCCACTGCTCCAGGTAAATCTGCATACTTACCCTCTGTCCTGAGTACACTGTAGGTGAAAATACAGGACTGTAGCGCTCATCTGAAAATTCATCCCTTCGGTAAAAGGGCTTATAATACAGCTTGCACTGGTCACCCCTGGACATGCGGTCCACAACGACTTTTAGAGAACCTGTGCCTTTATATGCCCGTTCTCTGGAGTGAAATGCCCTGCAGTAAAAGGGATCAGACAAACGCATATTGTGTGTGGAGCCTGGCAGTTCAAAATCAAAGCGGAGCTCCCCGTCACAGATACTCTGCTTCAGTTCTTCCGGCGGCGTTTCACGGTTTACCTGGTATCCTAAAAGAGCCACCTCTTTTGCAAAGCTTGGTATATCCAGAATATTCAGATACCCTGAAATTCCGGATAATACAAGCCCATCATTAACAGGTTCCCTATAGTGTGCCGGAAGGCCGTCAGTTCCGCACATCACGCCTAATACAGTACCCACGTTTCCAGCATTACAGTCCGTATCCCATCCGCACATAGCGGCAATCTCCACCGTCCTGGCAAAGCTGCCCCTTCCATACATCATAGCCAATATACACACGCCTGCATTCGGGATAATGTGGCACACGCCCTTGTATTTATCGTATCCCCAGTCACGCATGAGCATCTCATGGCACGCCCGGAAATCATCGGGATGCCTCTTATAGAATTGTATGACCGCACGGGCAACTGACGCATATGTGCTGTCCGCGGGAATCTGTCCCAGCCCTGTCTCAATAATATGCTCAATATCCCTGGAAACAAAAGCCTCAGCTATGCAGGCGCAGAAAAATCTGGCGCCGTTAAGCCCTTCCCCGTCGTGGGACACACTGGCGGCAATACTTCCATATTCAGCTGCCTTCCCGGGATTTCCCGGCCAGCACAGCCCCCAGGTATCTATAAAGATCTGACCTCCGATCTGCTCCGCCAGCACAGAACCATTCTGCAGGGCAGATCCCGACCTGGGAGCAGGGATCCCGTTTTTCAGATTCAGATATGCCGTATGCTCCGTGCTTACGCCATAACCGCCCCACCAGAACATACCCACACCTTCTCTGGCATAATTCAGCCAGGCATTCGCCACATCCTGAGGCACCAGCTCTCTGTCTCTGGCATCATCACGGAGGGCCCTCAGAAAATAGACAGGCCCATTTGCATCGTCATCTGCTGCAAAATTCTTATATTCTTTTACATAATCTGTTATATCACCATACGTATCCCTGATCCTCTCATATGTCCAGATAGTGGGTTCTACCGGAGCTCCCAGACGGATACCTATATTCATACCTGTTATACCAGAATATACCTTTTCCAAATAACTTTCAAGTATCATATCAGCACCTCATCAATTCTGCGATCCGCTGTGCATACTGGAATATGTCTATCCCCTTTGTAAATTTCAGGCATGTTCCTGAAGGATATCTTGTTTTTTCCAGCCATCGCTCCGGTATGCTCTTTGCCCCGTATCTGGCCCCCAGGACCGCACCTGCCACCGCGCCGATCGTATCAGCATCCCTTCCAAAATTCGCCGCCAGAAGAAGGCCCGATTTAAATGAAGAGCTTTCCAGGCGCAGGCATCCAAATACTTCAGGAAGAGCCTCCGCCACTGTAGAACGGTGTGTGGAAAATAATTCATTGTGAAGCGGCATCCAGGCATCTGCGATGCTGCCTTTTGCCTCTTTTATGATCCTGTCCGCCCGCAGAAGCGCTTCCCTGAACCATGAACCTTCCGGGGCTGTCTTTAAAACGGCATCCCAGATCTCATCCGTGGAAGCGTCCACCATGGCCAGGGATACTGCCGCAGCCACTGCCTGCGCTCCCCAGATACCGTCATTATAATGGCTGACAGATGCATCTGTCTCGGCCAAATGTGCTGCCTTTTCAGGATCGCCGGCACAGTAGATGCCGATTGGCCCGCTTCTCATAGCTGCCCCGTCGCTCTGATGATAAGGATTGAATTTCCCTGATAACGGAGGACGCAGCCCTCTTCTCAGATTATTGCAGGCCTCCACCTCACTGACTCCGCCTCTCTTCAGCTCATCTTCTGTGGCCACGTGCTTAAGCCACATCTCAACTACATCCTCAGAAGTAAAATCTCCGCCTCTTGAGATGATCGTTTCCGCCACCAGCAGGGCAAATTCTGTGTCATCCGTACTCCAGGAGGCGCCTTTATTAAAATCTGTAGTAAAACCATAGTCCCTCTGGTTCTCCGGCATCCTGGCCGCATCGCCAAAGGAATCCCCTATAGCAAGCCCGCAGAGTGCACCTGTGGCTTTGTCTGTTAATAATTCTCTGTCTGCTAATAACTGCTGCCTTGTAATCATGTGCTTCTCCTCATTTTGGTCAGAGGCCGCTGCAAAATGCAGCAGCCCCTGTTGACCCTGGAATTATTTTCTTATGATCTGTGCATTTACTGCACAGACCTGCCAAATAGTTACCTTTTAATTAAGAACCGTATTGGCATATTCTGTAACTGCTGCCCCGCCTACACTGTTCCACTCTTCTACAAAAGCGTCCCAGTCAGCCTCTGTCTTGTTGCCGATAACAAAATCTGCCATAAATTCTGCCGCCTTTGTCTCTGCCGCATCCCAATTTACAATATGCTCTTCAGGGATTACAAAAGCATTATCCATAGAAGAATATTTTGCTGTCAGTTCTGCTGAAGAAAGGGCTGCGTCAGACCAGTATGGTGTCTCAGGATCCATAGCCGCCAGATCAAAATTCTGGAATGTTTCAAAGAAGTTGGCATACCAGTTGTCGTGGGCCGGAAGCAGTGTATACTTTCCGTCTGCTTCAGTATAATCAGCGTCCTTTGTTCCCAACAGGTCTAATACACGGCCAGGTCCTGATACTGCAAAGTCCAGCACCTCAAATGCCAGGTCTTTGTTTTCAGAAACTGCACTGATCGCGAAACCTCTTGACTCTTTACTTACATCCAGAGGAAGATATCCCTGAGCTTCACCCTTTGCCGGAGGCAGTACTGTCAGCGCTGCGCCATCGCCGTTTGCCGCCTTCTGGTTGCTGTTGTAAAGGTCAATTACAGCTCCCTGGTTTCCGCTGATGATAGCTGTGTTGTTGCCGTAGAAATCATTTTCTTTTACTTCCCAGTTGGCATTCAAGTAATCCTGGTCAATAATTCCTTTTTTGTATAATTCAGCATAATATTTCAGCTGCTCCAAAGATTTATCGCTGACTCTGCCGTACACATACTGTCCTGAATCATCTTTTATCCAGGTAGTTGTCAGGCCGAAAGCCTGGTCAAACATAGCATTGATCCCTTTTAAAGAACCGTCCAGGCCCCATACTGCTTCATGGTCTGTCTTCAGCTCTTCAAAAAGTTTTGTATAATTGTCGATCGTCGGGTCTGCCAGAACCGCTTCTGCCGTCTCACACCCTTCCAGAATGTCTGTCCTGATAACAGGCACCGGTGTCAATGCAGGAGTTACAAACAGCAGGTACGGATAATTCGCAAGCCTTTCCTTTTGGAAATCCTCCAGAGCGTCTTTTACATATTTTGAATTTTCAATATAGGGCGTCAGATCCTCCAGCACACCCTGGCTTGCAAACACCTGATCACCGCCCTGGAAATAAATGAGGTCCGGGATATCCCCGCCGCTCAGCATTAATGCCAGATTATCAGAATAAGTACCGCTCTGCATCTCCACTACTTCCAACTTCGCCGGAATGCCTGCTTCTGCCAGAGCCTTGTTATATTCGTCAAACCAGACACGCTGCCTCTCATCCTCCATTGAGATGCCTTTTAAAACAACGCGTAAAGTAGTTACATCTTCTGCCGCTTCCGCTTTTGCCCCTGCTGCTGTAAATACACTTGCTGCCATTGATAATGATAGTAAAGCCGCCATCCATTTCTTTTTCATCCTTTTTTCCTCCTTGTGATTTTTAATATGTATATCTTCTCCGGTTCCAAAATCCCGGAAATGATCTCATTTTCCCGTACAAAACTCTCATCCTTCTCCCAGAGCTCCTCCAGGTGCAGTTCCCAGTTTTCATCCTGGTATCTCTCTATACAGAACAGAGGCCCTGTGACCGTTTCCCGGGATGCATTATATACGGAATAGATCTCTGAAAGTCCATTATCATTGTAAAAAACATTGACATAGACCTCCTCCTGTAACACCGGATACAGCCCCCTTCCATGATCCTGTGCATGACCCTGTAAATATAATCAGCCTCCGGTACCCGGACCTGACCGTCCATGCCTGTCACTCTTTCACACCTCCCGCCATCACTCCGCCTGTATAGTACTTCAGGATAAGAGGGTACATTGCCAGTATAGGGACCATAACGATCACTATGGTGGCTGCCTTCAGGGAACTGATGTTGAGCGAGGTGAGGTCCACATTTGCATATGAAGCGATAGCTGTGGAATCCCCATTGACAACAAACTGTTTTAAAAATACCTGCAGCACAGTGGTGTCCCTCGTCTGAAGGAAAACGCTGCTCTTGAAATATTCATTCCAGCGGACTACAGCATAGAACATTCCCACAGTCATAAATACAATCTTATTCAGCGGAAGGAAAACCTTAAAAAATACAGTCAGCTCTCCCGCCCCGTCTATCTTGGCTGCCTCAATCAGCGCTATGGGTGTTTCTTCAAAAAACCGCATCATAAGGATCAGGTAATATACATTTACTGAATTGTAGATAACCATGACCCAGATATTGTTCAGCAGATGCAGATTCTTAACCACAAAATACTCCTGGATAATGCTCGGCTCAAAAATCATCATGACGATAAAGAATACCATCAGAGGCTTTTTGAAAGGAAGCCCCGGCCTGGTCAGAGCATAAGCTGCACTCCCGGTGATCAGGAGGCTTAAGAATGTTCCTGCAAGTGTAATGAACAAGCTGTTCAAAAATGAGCGTATAACAAGCGAATTCGAAAATATCAGCTTATAATTGATCAAATCTACTCCGCTCGGCCAGAACTGCCAGCCCGTCATGTGGGGTACCTGCCTGGGATCAGAAACAGACTTTGCCAGGATATTCAGTATCGGTATCAGAATAACCAGCACCATAATCAGCAGACAAACGCGGATCACCACCGGCCCTGCCTTTAATCTTCTTTTCATGCCTTTTGCCTCCTTACCATGCTCCTTTGCCAGTCAGTCTCTTAGAGATAAAGTCAGTTGCCAGTATCAGTACAGTTCCAATAATTCCCTTAAAAAGACTGGCAGCCGTTGCGAAGGAATACTGTGTATTTACAAGCCCTATCCGGTACACGTATGTATCAATAATGTCAATGCGGCTGAGCACTGCGTCATTTGAAAAGTTCAGGATCTGGTCCAGGCCCGCGCTCATGATAAAGCCTACATTCAGTATCAGTACTGTTACCATCGGTATCGCCAGAGCCGGCAGTATTATATGCTTTACCATCTTCCATCTCCCTGCCCCGTCAATAGCTGCCGCATCGTAAAGTTCCTTGCTGATGCCCAGGATTGCGGATAAATAAATGATTGAATCCCAGCCGACGCTCCTCCACATTTCCGAGCCTGTCAGAATGGGGATGATAGCATTTTTATTTACCATGAGATTTTTATACTCGATCCCGAACATTCCCATGAGGCTGGATACCACACCTCCCTGGGAAAAAGCATCGATCCAGATACCAGCTATGATGACCCATGATAAAAAATGGGGCATGTACGATATTACCTGGACAAACTTTCCAAATCTGGATCTCCCCACTTCATTTAAAAGAAGTGCAAAGATCACAGGAAATGGAAACAGCAGAAAAATCTTGATACTGCTGATCAGCAGTGTATTTTTCAAAATATTCAAAAATGAAGGCGTCTCAAACAGCATCTTAAAATACTTCATTCCCACAAAGGTATTCTCACCAACAATCTTATAATCGTAAAAGGCAAGCTTCATACCCACGATTGCGGTCACCCGGAAGAAGATAAAGTATAAGAGTGCCGGCAGAAGCATCAGATATATCCACTTATATTTCTTTACCCTCTGCCACGTGGAAACCTCACTTTTTTTCCTGATCTGTAATTCCTTTGCCACAATATCCCCCCGTTCCCTCTACAGTTCTACCTTCATCTGTGCCAGCGGCGCATGCTGCTGTGCCCCATACACATCCCTGTCCCCACAGGTCCCGGAAGAAATGCTTCTGTCATAAGTGATCTTGAAACCCAGGGCCGTATCAAAAAATACGATTTCCTGGATCCTGGACTCTTCCATTTTATAAAGCATAGCTATGTGCTTTCTGGTAATCAGACCGCTCTCTTTTATTTTCTTATATATCTTTTCATCATCAAACAGAACGTCCAGGGTAGTCTGGAACGGACCGCTGTTTTTGGAACGGATGACCTTTGCCAGGTCATATAATCTGTATTCTGCCATATCTTCTCCTATCTGCGTACCTTAATATGGAACGCTGCTCCATTCAGGATATTCTATCGGGAATAGCTGCTCTATCTCCTCACCAGCGATTTCCATCAGATGATATACAGAAAATTCATATACCGGACCAAAGGGGATATCACTGGGTGCAAATGGAAATGCCAGATTCCCTGCCGTGGATTTTCTGCCCGGATAACCGTAGTGGAGGAAGGTCGAACGCAATGTGCTGCATATCATATTTGCCAACTCCTGAGTATCAGCTATGACTTCAAAGACAACGCCTGCCTCATGCCCTTTTTCTTCGGAGAGTGGCTCTGCATCTCCCATGACACCGTTTATTCCATAATTCAGGAAATGGATCTCATAGCGTCCCTGATCTATATCCTCATAATATTCTTTTGTCTGCTGCTCCACCTGCTGCTCCACTTCCTCCAGCATGGAGAGCATGATGGGGTCCCGCACTCCTGCTATGACAAATGTCCTGTAAGCCACCTGGACCGCTCCTTCCAGCTTGACCTGGTATTTAGGGGCCTTCTCGATGCGGCTCCCTGTCACCATAACACTCCTGTCATCATACTGTTCAAACCTGCATTCCTTCAGATTCATGACCACTCCGGGCCCATGGAGCAGATAAGGATGCTCTTTCTCATAAAATGTATGTGCGGCTACAGACAGGGAAGTACATTTTCTGTCATCCGACAGTGGTTTAATGATAAAGCCGTCTTCCCTGATGGTACCCATCATACAATCCTTTGTCGTCCCCGGCACTGCACACAGGGCTGCACACTCCAGGATCTTCCCCGCATGATAACCGTATTCCAGGGGAAGCCCATAGTATTCTGCTACTGCCGCAAAGGGGCTGGGATCATAGGCCCGTCCGCAGATGATCAGCTTTGCGCCTTCCCTCAGGGCCTTCACTACAGGCTCATGGCCCATCTGGGCGACAACACCGCTTGAATTCTCCAGTCTCTCTTTTGTGAGCTCCTTTACAAGATTTCCCAGCTGTTCCACCTTTCCTGCTTTCATTTTCTGCCAGATAAACTCTTTCGGGATATCTGCCCAGATAACTGCTGTCTTAAGGTTCTCCAGGTGGTGTTCCTTTATAATAGAAGAAATAATGTGAAGTGTCCTCTCTACATGCACCCGTCCCCCGGCTCCGCCCGCGGAACCCACAATTGCCGGAATTCCTGCTTTTGCCGCCTCAGTTATGATCAATTCCAGATCCCTCCTGCTTGCTTCATCGCTGACAATGGCCACTCCCTTGCCCAGCTTGTGCGGACCGGCATCCGTACTTCCGGCATCTACTACAATTGCGTCCGGCTTTTCTGCAATTCCATTCATAAATGACTGCTTTGGAAATCCATATCCCAGTATTCCACAGGGTGCTAATATTTTAATCTCCCTCATGCTCATCCTCCGGATGCCGAAACTGACGCCCCGGCATTTCTACCGTTCTTGTTTATTTGTTTAACAATTATATTATAGAGCTTTTAGTAGATATTTGTCAATAATAATGGATTTAATTAATATTTTTTGTCACTTTTCACATATATTTATATATAATATTAGCTTTTCAGGATTTTCTTTATGTAATCTGACCAGAACTCCTCATGTCAGTTTCCCTGCTGTTCAGGACAATTTGTAATTTTAAATAAACTGACTATTTCCTCAGCCGAATCTTGCATTCCTCTTTGGAACCATACCTCTATCCAGCCATATAAACTATAAGCAACAAATGCTGTTGTGTATGCCTCTATTTGGGAATGGTCTGCTTTAGGGCCGCATATATCCAATATGACATCCTTAATCAAATATATTAAATGCCTCTTGCTTAGTAAACTATAAAAATCTTTATGTTTCTCTAAATGCATAAAGATGAGACCGACCAGCTTACTTAATGATTTATCACTGCCCTTCTCATATTCATCTTTCCATTCCGAAAACAATTCTTTTATATGCATTGTTAAAATATCTTCTTTACTTTCAAAATTACGATAGAAAGATACTCTTCCAACTCCTGCATATTCGCATAATCCACTGACAGAAATATCATTAATTGAGTTATCTTCCAATAATGACAAAAGTGCATCTGTTATGTGTGTGATAACATAAGTATTTCGTCCTTCATTGCTACACGGTGATACAGTCTTTGCAGTCTGTTTCATTTTCTGCCCTCCTATTGACATTAAGTATAATCGTAGATAGAATCAAATTGATGATACATTTGTTTCATCACAGTAACATTATACTACATTTAAAAAGAAAGAGGTTATGATTATGACGCTTATGCAAAAACGAATATTAATATTATTAGTGATTATTATCATTGCGGCAATATTAGGGAGGCTGACTGTCAGAATATTTATGAATCTCCTGCTGGGAGGTTCATTGTTTGGAGGTAACTTTCTGTGAAAAGTAAAAATAAAAAAAAGAGGGGTTGCATTATGTGGGGATTTATTTATGTATCAGTATTTTTGATCGTTTTTGTTATCTCAATAATTGTTAAGATATCATATCACCCTGGATTAAAAGATTACTCTGTTAAGTGGGACAGCTCAATGGGAACTATTTATACTGATATTCCTTATGGGGAGAACAATGCGAATAGATTTGATATTTATGTTCCGGCAGATAACACTAAGAAAACATATGGATTAGTTGTTTATTTACATGCAGGAGGTTTTACCACAGGGGATAAAAGCGATGATGCAGAAATGCTGAAATGGTTATGTTCTAAAGGGTATGTGGCAGCTGGGATAAATTATACTCTGCGCGATGAAAAGCATCCCCAGGCAAGCGTTTATTCTCAGTCAATGGAGATTAAACAGAGTATGCCCTATATAGCAGAAAAATCAAAGGAACTCGGCTATCCAGTTGACAAAATGGCAATATCCGGCGGCTCTGCAGGAGGTACGCTTGCACTTTTATATGCATATCGTGATGCAGATACATCTCCCATCCCTGTCAAAATGGTCTTTGAGCTGGCAGGGCCTGCCAGCTTTCATCATGAGGATTGGAAAAATTATGGACTGGACCAGAATGAGGAAGCTGCAGCAAACTTATTCAGTATCATGTCTGGAAATAATATTACTGTTGATATGATAGAATCTGATGACTATGATAATGAGATCAGGGACATCTCAGCCTGCATGTGGATAAATAATAATTCTGTGCCTTCAGTAATTGCATACGGCGTTTATGATAAAATATGTCCGTTTGATTCCTCAAGACACCTTATAAATGCTTTAAAAGAAAATAATGTTCCCTATGATTATTTTGAATTTCCTCATTCAGGTCATGGATTACAAAACGATGATAAGATATATATTCAATACATGGAAAAAGTTTGTGAGTATTTGGATCGGTATCTGGGGAGATGAGGAATGCCTTCACAGTTACATTTTTTCAATAAATTCCTCAAACTCAGGAATCGGAAGAGGCCGGGAATATATATATCCCTGCACCATATCACAGCCCACGGCGCGCAGGTAGTCAAGCTGCTCCGGTTTTTCTATTCCCTCTGCAACAGTCTGGACATCCAGGCTTTGGGCCAGTTCTATCAGGCATCTTATTACTTCCTTCGCCTTTGTGCCGGAGGTATTGATAAAGAACGATCTGTCCAGTTTTATAGTGTCCACATCAAATTCCTTCAGCAGGCCAAGTGATGAGAAACCTGAACCGAAATCATCCAGTGAACATAAAAATCCATACTGGTGCATCTTCCGGATGCTCTCCTGCACTATTTTAATCTGTTTATTGTCAAAGAAGATGGACTCAGTCAGTTCAAATTCAATGATCCCCTGAGGTATCCCATATTCTTTCGCTATATCATAAAAACGCTTTAGTGTTTCCGCAGTCCTGAAATGCTGTCTGGAAAGGTTAACCGATACAGGAAGCAGTTTTCTGCCCTCATGGATCCACCTTTTCAGCAGTTTGCAGACCTCCTTAAATACATAGAGATCCAGCTCGCATATTTTCCCGTTTTTCTCAAACAGAGGGATAAAATCACCCGGCAATATCATTCCCCTCTCCGGGTGCAGCCATCTGACAAGGGCTTCAGCGCCCGCTGCCTTTCCGCTTTTCAGTTCTGTCTTGGGCTGCAGGTATACCTGAAAATCATGGTTTTTCAGAGAACTTTCAAACAGTTCACTCAGTTCCAGCTCTTTCTTCAGTTTTTCAGTAAGCCCGTTGTCATAGAATCCGCATTTCTGCTGTACGTCAGGATCCTGGCTCTGATAAGCCAGCCTGGCCCTGTCCTGAAGGAGGGTGATCTCCATCTCAGGCTCCTCCACGATGCAGGCCCCCTGCCTGAAGGAAAGCTGGCAGCAGGGCAGCTGCGTATCCCTGAAGGAATTAATGTCCCGGATCAGACTGTCCAGCCTGCTCTGGATCAGCTCCGGCTCATGCTCATTTATACACAGGAAAAACTGGTCAGATTCCACCCGGGCCGCAAATTCCCCTCTCCCGGTATCCATATGGCGCTCTGCATTTTGATAAATATAACTGAGAAAGCCGTTTCCCGCTTCAATACCGAATCTCTCATTGATCAGCTTGAAACCTTTCACATTCAGCAGGACTACAGCATATGTAAATGGTTCCATCGATTTAGACAGTTCCCGGTACTGCATCTGAAATGCCGCATTATTTGCTCCTCCTGTGACAGGGTCCGTGAATGCTATTTTTTCCAGCTGCCGCCTGTGTTCATTATAAAAGCGGTATACGGCAAACAGGAAGAGCGAGAAAACAAGTATCGTTATTCCCACGATAATAAAAGACTGTAAAATATACTGGTCAGCGCGGCCTGATATGATATCAGCAGGAATGATGGTGAGCAGGACCCAGTCATTTACGCCCAGTGAGTTATATGCCAGATAAAGCTCTTCCTGTGTCCCTGCTGTGAATCTGAGTGTCCCGTCCCTGCCTTCAGTCATATCCTCCTGTATTTTATGGATTCCTGATGATGTGTCCGTTCCGGTTTCATTTCTGAATATATTATCCAGTTCCATAAAAGAATCCAGCTCTGTAGGAGCTATCACTACCTGGCCGCTGCTGTCCGTTATGCAGCCAAGAGCATTGCCGCAAAAGCTTTTGGAGGCAATCATCTTCTGCATATTCTCTTTGCTCCTGCCTCCTGCCAGCACTCCAATGACTTCTCCCCGGACCCGGACGGGTGCCGTATAAATGATATTGCTCCCTCCCATATAGCTGGCGCTGACCTTTCCTTTAAATGAAGCCTGTACAGCTTCCGTATCTGCCAGGCCTTCAAGTTCTTCCATCGCTGGCTTTCCCATCCCAGCCTCTCCAACTTCAAATACAGATCTGCCACGGCTGTCGATCATCATCAGGAAAGAGAACTCCAGTATCCCAGCCTTCCGTTTAAGGAATTCCCCAATCCCTGATTCTTCCCCTGCATCTATGATCTCACTGACTGAATCGGATATAATCTCCAGATCCTCCATCTTATGTTCCATTGTGTATCTGATATCTGAAGTCATCTGGGCAGTCACGTCATGCAAATATTCTTTTGTTGTGTCGTTTAAGACCGTCCTCAGCTGTGCAGCGCTCCATATGGAGGCTGTAAATATAACTGCCAGGATTACTGTCAATAATGATATCTGCACTCTGCGGCTGACAAAATGCCTTCCCTGTCCATAAACTTCCTTTGCTGCCTTATCCATTCCTCTAATATCTCCATCTGCCTTAAAAACTTCAGTGTTTCTGTTCAAAGCTCATCAAAAACGTGCAAAAATCCCTCCGGTGAAAGCTATTCTGAATTGATTTCTGCATGTAATTGTAACTATGAAGGTATTGAACAATTACTAATATTTTAAGATATACAGATTTAAAAGACAATAATAAATCTGTGTACGTTTACATATAGTACACAAAAAATTGTATCTGTGGTACAATATCACCATCACAAATCAGGAGGATTCAATTGGAACAGAAAAAGACTTTATTTGATTATCTCTATCAGAATTTGATCCATCAGATAAAGACAGGCTATCTGCCGTATGGCGCTGCTCTGCCTTCCATCAGCCAATTATGCCAATCATATAACGTAGGCATAAGGACAGTCAGGGATGTGCTGGATAAACTGAGAGATGAAGGTTTTATACATTCAGAAGAACGGAAAGCATCCAGAGTCATATATATGCCCTCCCCGTCAGACCAGGGCTGTGATGCCATAAGTTCTGTCCTTTCCCAGAAGGATTCTGTCATGGATGTCTATGAGACAATGGCGGTCTTAATGCCCCCTCTGTTTGCATTCTCTGCCCGCGCATGCAGTGCTAAAAGCATGGACCGCCTTTTTTCTCCGCTGGAACGTGCTTCAAATAAAGACTCTGTCAGTCTCTGGCGCATCTGTTCCTCTATTCTCCATGGACTGCTGGAATCATCGGGCAATCTGTTATTCTGCGATATCTATACTAGCCTTGAGCTTCATACAAGAATGCCGTTTTTTCTGAACCGCCATGAAGCGATGGCTTCCATAAACGAGTATGCAGATCCCAAAAACATCCTCACCTTAATGAATACATTAAAACTGCGCAATGACGAGGAGATAGTACGTGGCTTCAGCATGGCCTACCGCTCCGTGGCAGGATCCATAGATAAATATCTGGACACCCTCTCCCAAAGCTGCGGGAGCAAACCTGAAAGCAGGGAGAGCACTTATTTCTGGAATCCCGGAAAGGGCAGAGATCATTACTATGTCCAGATCACACGCGATCTGATCGATAAAATCGGCACCGGAATATATAAAAATGCCAGCTTCCTCCCTTCGGAGGGTGAGCTGGCCGAACAGTACGGTGTCTCTGTCTCAACTGTCAGACAGGCTATCTCTTCCTTAAACCAACTGGGCTTTACTAAAACATATAATGTCAAAGGCACTCAGGTAACACTTTTTAATGATCAGGCAACCCATGACTGCATGAAGATCAGGGTATATAAACAGGACACCCTCATATATTTAAGCGGCCTCCAGTTCATGGCGGCCGCAATAAAGCCTGCTGCACTCCTGGCCTTCCCCCATATTGATGAAAAAATGATGCTTTCACTGGCAGAAGATGCCCGCAGGCCGGGAGCCATCCCTCTCGACTCCATCGTAAAGTGCATAATCAGCCTGACAGAACTGCCCCCGCTGCAGCTCATACTCAGCGAAGTATCAAAACTGCTTCACTGGGGCTACTATTTTTCCTTCTTTAATACCTGGGAATACGACTCTGCCGCCCTGAACAGAATAAGTCTGGATGCCTTAGCCAGCCTGCAGGCCGGGGATGCGGACGGCTTCGCCAGGCGGCTGTCTCTCAGCTACTGCCATGCTTTTGAAATGATCCGGGACTTTATGGCCGGATGCGGGCTGCCTAAAGCTGGCAGGCTCCTAACGCCGGATATGTGGACATGACACACCTGTTCATAAATGATCTTCCCAGGGAAATACAGTCCTCCTTATATCCAGGACCGGCATGCCATGGTTTTTAGTGCAGACTTCACTCATGCCCCCGATGGTGAAATGGCTTTTCTGCCCCTCTTTGAGAGTAATGTCATTCTCCAGCTTTATAAGGATCTGGTTCATGCCTTTCTCAAGCCGGGTGACTTTGTAGTTAGATCCGTCTCCCTGCGCTCCGCCGTTTCCCAGATTTGCCCGGAGGGGGACCTGCATGACAGTCCGGTGAAGCAGTTTTCCGTTTAAGAACAGCTTCATACGGCCGTTATTTGGAACTCCCAATACGACATCCCGCTCTTCTCTGCTGTATATATAATGAAGAGCATAGACTATTCCCTGTTTTTTGAAACAGGCGGACAACTCTAAATCATTCCCTGTCCTCCACACCTCCCTGAATCCTTCCGGCTGTGTTTTAAACACCTCTTCTTCATTAAGCCCGCAGGCTTCTTCCAGATGCTTTCCTTCATAAAGTTCTGATACCAGCCATCTGCTGCCGCCAAGGAGGACCAGGGGAACTGCCGGGACTGCAGGCCATCCCTCTGTCTGGAATATGATATATCCCCTGTTGCTGTCCCTGACTGCGCCCGCCGCTGCACTCACTTCTATCTCAAGCCTTGTCTCACCCCAGGCTTTCAGGACAAACTTCTCCCCGTTCTGTCCCTTGCTTTTCTCTCCCCTGCCATTTGCGCACTTTACAAGCTCTGCTGTGAACCCTTCCGGCATGCGGAAACAGACTTCTATATTCTTTTCCACAGGATGGGGGTTGCTCAGTACGACCGTCAGCTTTGAAGCTCTGTCCCCTGTGACAGCAGCATCTTTGTCATAACGCACCTCAGCCTCCAGAGTACCCAGGGGATAAGAGAGCGCATTCGGCTTATAATCCTCCAGCCACGGCAGTTCTAGTGGCGGTATCTCTGCATCCTCATTATACTCCCCGCCCTCCGGGCAGGGATCATCAGTAAACTCTATCCCGCACCCCCAGTATCTTGTGACCTTCTCAGCTTCACGGCACACCACATCTGTCAGCTCCCGGATATCTGTAGGTGCAGTCAGATTGCGGATACCTCCTGTAGACATATTTGTCGCTATTTCATATCCCAGGGGCGCTATCCATTTTTCCGGCAAGGCAGATGCCCCTCCGATGATTCCCAGGACTGCGCCTAAGGTAGCTCCTGTACAGTCCGTATCCCACCCGCAGTTTACTGCCTTACAGATGGCATCCCCGAAATCCTTCCCATACAGCCATCCAATGGTCTGGAATCCCAGATTCAGCGGTGAATACTGGGCTATGGGGTTATAAAAAGTATTCATTAAGTCGTTTCTGTTGTCCTCATATGCCATGCCCTTTTTATAATTTTCAATACTCCTTCTTACGCTCCTGTATGTGAGGCTTGTCTTTGGAATAGAGGAAAGAGCAATTTCCAGCAGCCGGAATTTGTCATCCATTATAAATGCAGCTGATTCCAGCACAGCATTAAATATCTCACCGTAAACAGATTCTCCTCCGCCATGGTCTGCGATGGCATCCTGCCAGGCGTATCTGGCGGCAGTCTTCATGCACCCGGGAGCCAGGCAGGCCCATATCTCTGACCGGATAGGGCTTCCCATACAGTCTTTAAAAGCATTATTATGCCAGCCGCACACAGGAGGCAGCAGACCCTTCTGCATATTTTCTTTACTCAGCCCATATTCGTCAAAATTGTAGGCAATACAGTCCATCCAGGCCTGTGCCATATCCGCCGGAGTGATTCCCGGACCTTTCTGCAGGATGAGCTGAAGCCATATCAGCTGCAGTTCCAGATCATCATTTGGGATCCCTCCCTCAGGAAGCAAAGGATACCAGTCCACATGATACATTTCTTCTCTGCCGAATTTTTCTTCCAGAGGTTCCCCCAGAGTTCCGCCGGCATTCTTGCCAAGCCAGCACCCCATCACCTTATCATGGTACACCGCCCTGTTTATTCTGATCATCTCAGCATCTTCCCCCTTTAAGTCCTGCGTCTGCCGCCATTCTTTTCAGCGCGTCTGTATAAAATTTTACCCTCTCAGGATTCAGCTGGGCGTCATAGGGGTATTTCAAAATAAAATCATTCTTCAAGAGTCCTTCCCTGTACTCTTCCATCTCCTTTATGGTCTGTCCGAGCAGTTCCCCTGCACTTTTATCCTCTGCCAGGATGGCATCTTTGTCCACCTCAGCGGCATATCTGCCGAAGCAGTATCCTCTGGCAGTCAGCCTGAAGCCTCTCACATACCAGCGCATAAATTCAAAATGCTCTCTCAGGTCCTCATAAGCTTCCTGCCTGAGTCCCATGCTGCTTGTACTCACTCTGTCTGCCAGCTTCTCGCAGCGCAAAAGCGCCTCATCCTTGTCTGCTAAAATACGCTGCACATTTTCCGGTGTCATATCAAGTGCGTCCTTCTTCTGGGGATCCCACTCGCTCAGGCTGTGGTGAGTCCCGCCGATAAAGGTAAACTGATCTGGCGTCAGATGCATACAGCTGTCATTGGAAAACAGGCATCCATTGACAAAATTTGTCTTTTCCACTATAGGCCAGGTCTCGTCCATCAGCTCCCGGATCTTTTCAATACATTTTTTAAGCTCCCCGGGCAGCAGGCCCTCTTCCAGCATATCTTCCCCCTCAAGCCATTTCAGATAAATATCCTCCTCACTGATCTCTGCATTTTCTGCATA
Organism: Murimonas intestini; assembly: GCA_003148945.1. Classification (GTDB taxonomy): domain Bacteria; phylum Bacillota; class Clostridia; order Lachnospirales; family Lachnospiraceae; genus Murimonas; species Murimonas intestini. Next base: position 56,243 of record QGGY01000019.1, read on the forward strand.
GGCTGCTATCGCGTACAGATTGACAAGATTGGGATTATCAAAGCATGTCCAGTCCTGCACTCCCTCCCAGTCCGTTCTGGCTATAAATCCTGTCACGCCGTGCTCACTGGCATATGCCAGTCTCCTCTTTATATCTGCCAGCATGGCTGACGGCTGTGCACCCCATCCAAAAAACTGTCCGTTCACATCATATTCCGTGATCTGGGGGTGATCATCCACATGTCCCATGAGAGGATTATCCGGAAAAGTCGGATAGAAATCATGGGGTGTATTCTTCAGGGACAATATAATGTCGTCCGGCATGGTATTGAAAGCCTCACGGAACCGCTCCTGCTCCTCCTTTGTATAAATAAAATCTCTTATGATCAGTTTCCTGCCTGCCTCGTGAAACGGCTGGTACATTGCCATGATCATATTTTTGTACCAGTCCACCGGATCCAGTTCACGGCAGCGTTCACAGCCGCAGGCAAAGGTATTGCTGATGGCAAGCCTTGCTTCCCCCGTGCCTATAGAACACACGATTCCAGCCAAATCAGGCAGCGCCAGAAAAAGTTCTTTATATTTGTAAGGAAGGAATTCCCTGTACCAGAACGGGTCGCTTGGGCAGATTACTCCATCTTTCATCAGCTCCTTTTTATATTTCAGGATAAAGTCTGAAAACCACAGTTCCTTATTCTCAAAATAAATCTCAACGCCGGCTTCCTTTGCCTCTCTTATCACATGGTTCATATAATCCCTGCGGTTCAGGTTCAGGTTTTCCCTCAGCGCATGATTTAAAATGGCGTGGTCCACCTCCAGAAATGCACCGTAGTAGCTTTCCGGCTCCCCTGAGCCTCCCAGGAATTTTGCCGGGAATACGATCTTATCCTCTATGCCCGGTTCATGAAAAACCAGCGCATTCATTTTATTTTTTACACAGAAATCCAGCCTTCTGCGGATCTCATCCAGGTTCCATATCTGTGTAGAATCATGCAGTTCCATAGCTCTGAAAACAAAATCACTCATTTTTTCTTCTCCTTGTCTTAATATAATCTGGTCTTTTATCCCTTCAGTCCTGAAGTGGCAATTCCCTCCACAAAGTACTTCTGAAGACAGAAAAACATAACTACAAGCGGGATAATAGAGAGAAAGGCCATTGCCATTATCTGATTCCATTCGGCCGTGGAGGCCACATCCAGCCCCAGCCGCAGAGCCAGGGACAATGGATATTTTGATACGCTGTTTATGTAGATCAAAGGATTCATAAAATCATTCCAGGTCCATATTGTCTGAAATATGCAGACAGACATAAGCGACGGCTTCAGCACTGGCCCCAGGATAAGTACAAGCGTCCTGAACGAACCGCAGCCGTCAATCTTCGCCGCCTCGTCCAGTTCGGCAGGAATACCCCGCAGGAATTGTACCTCCTGATAAATAAAAAACGGATAGCAGCCCAGTGCGGCTGTTGCCCAGAAAGGCATGTAGGAATCCAGCCAGTGCAGATCCCTGTATAACAAATACCTGGGTATAATAAGCACCGAACTTGGCACCATTAATGTAGACATCATCAGCATAAACAGTACCTTGTGTCCCCTGAACCTGAATCTGGCGAAGCCATATGCCACCAGAGTGCTTGATATTACCGTCAGCGCCACTGTGGGTACTACCATGATCAGCGTGTTTATGAAGTAATCCGCAAAATTGTACTGCCCTGTTGATATCCACCCTTTTATAAACCCTGCCGGGTCAAAAGATTCCGGCAGCAGTCCTGTCCCCGTATAAATCTCCTTATTTGTCTTAAATGCTGCAAAGAACATCCATATCAGGGGATATACCATACAGAGCCCGAATGCCAGTACAAGCAGGAATGCAAAAATCCTTCCCAGTTTTTTCTTTTTTTCCCTCACTGTCTTCATCCCTGCTTCCCCCCATCATCTCCATAGAATACCCAGTATTTCGAGGTAACAAAGATTATGCCCGTGATCCCCACCAATACAAGAAACAGGATCCATGACTCAGCGCTGGCATACCCCAGGTCTGAACGGCTGAAAGCATCCTTATAGATTTTCAGTCCCATAAGGTTTGTGGACTTAATGGGCCCTCCTCCTGTAACTACATAGGCGGATGTGTAATTCTGCAGCGCGTTGATTATCTGCATAATAATATTAAACAGTATAATCGGGCTGATCATAGGCAGGGTTATCTTGAAAAACATCCTGATTTTTCCGGAGCCGTCAACTCTTGCAGCCTCATACAGGTCTGCGGGGACCTGCTTTAACGCCGCAAAGAACAGAACCATGGAGGAACCAAACTGCCAGATCTCAATCAGACTGATGGTAAATAATGCATACTTGGGATCTCCCAGCCAGTTTACTGATATGCCGAACAGATTATTGATGATGCCAGTCTTCATAAACATGACCCTCCACAGCGCCGAGATGGCTACACTGCCGCCCAGTATGGACGGCAGGTAATAGAGGGTCCTGAAGAAACGTATCCCTTTCATCTTCATATTCAGGATCATGGCAACGATCAGTGCAAAAACCAGCTTCCCCGGGACTACCATCAGTATATACTTTAAAGTCACTCCCATAGATCCCCAGAAATCAGCATCCTTTTTAAACATCCTTATATAATTATCCAGTCCTGTAAACTGGTAGCTTCCCCCCAGCTTAATATCTGTCAGGGAATAAGCAAAGGACCTGACCAGGGGGTAAAGCTGCAGCAGCAAAAATCCCAGGATCCACGGCAGTATATAAAGATAGCCCTGCCATTCTTTTTGTATCTTTTTCCGTCTCATATTCATGCCCCCCAAAGCAGCCTATAATATCAGCCGATTCTTTCCAGAGCCTCTTCCATCAGCCCCATTGCCTCTTCTGTGATCTCGTCAATACTGCCCTGTTTATATGCGATCTTTTCTGTTGCATCCTGAAGGATCTCGATGATCTCAGCAGGCACACTCAGGTTCTGATTTGCAGTGGCACTTTCCTGGGCTTTCTCCACGGCTTCTGCAAGCACCGGGTCCAGATAACCGTTATCCTCACATATCTTTCTTCCATTAGCTGTAGCCGGGATAGAACGGCAATCCTTTAATACGGCTGCTGCCTCATCGCTGTTAAAGAAATAATCCAGGAATCTGGCTGCTTCCTCCGGGTACCGGCAGTTTGCCGCCACGCCTATGAGCTGGGCCGGCCTGAACAGGATACCGCTTTCCTTTGCATCTGCAAACTGCGGGATATCCATGGCTGCTGCACTGTCCTGAAAATCATAATAATTGCCTGTCACATTTGACGTTGCCGTATAGGTACATCCCAGATCATGGCTGATCCACTTTGGATTTGTATTTACCTGCGTATCATACGGAGCGCTGTCCGCTGCCGGTTCCGCCACATTTTTATCATAAAAGTCATTTATGACAGTAAATACTTTCTTTAAATCCTCTTCCGCAAAATTAAGTTTATTAGTATCCTGGTCTATCAGTTCTTTGCCGGTGATCTGGGCCATCAGTGCATAGACACCTTCTTTACCCAGTGTGGTTATATCGATATTAAACAGATACTGTTCTTCATTCTTGCTGTGGATCGTCTCCCCTGCGCTGATAAAATCATCCCAGGTCCTGATGTCCTCCAGTTTGATACCTGCTGCTTCAAGCACCGATGTGTCTGTCAGCCAGATGCCTGCATTGACCCCGGTAGGAAGTCCAACCATCCTGCCGTCATAATAGGAAAAGCTCTTTAGGAAATTCTGGTCAAAGTCCGAAGTATCCAGCTGTGCGCTGTAATCATTCAGATCTGCAAATACTTCTCCCATTGCCATCAGATCTCTTGTCATGGAGGCATCAAACTGGACAATATCTGCAGCCGTACCGCCCGAGACCTGAGTTGTCAGCTTCTCAAAATATCCGTCATATCCGCCATACTCAGCTTCAATCTTTACATTCGGATGAAGCTGCTCATATTGCTCAATGACTGCCAAAGTGGCCTCATGCCTCGCATCCGATCCCCACCACATAAATCTCAGGGTAATATCATCCTGTCCTTCCGCATCTGCCGCCTCTGTCTCACCACTGCTCTTCACCAGTTCATTACTGCTCTCTTTTAATTCTGCTCTCTCAGCCTCACTTCCGCTGCCCTTTTCACAGCCTGCTGCAAACACAGTCATGCCTGCCAGCAAAGCTGCCATACCCAGAGCTGTTAATCTTCTGCCATTCATCCCATTTCCCTCCTTGATCTCTGTCGTCTGTCAGTTTCCATTACAATTTTCTCCGGAAAACATATTTTTCTGAATATATTCAGTTACTCCATCTGGATATATTCAGATTACCATCCATGGAAATAATTGTATAGGCATCTGGCTTGACAAAACATTCCATCCTATGCTTAAATACTCTAAAAAGGTATCCGATTTTCACAAAAACACTCATATAATTACTGCGGAGGTATACATAATGCTGAAAATTGTCATTGTTGAAGATGAAACAAACATCCGCGACTGTCTGGTGCATCTGTTTCCATGGGATTCCCTGGATGTCACTGTATCGGCCAGCTTCTCCAGCGGAGAAGAGGCGCTATCTTATCTGTCAGACCACAGTGCGGATATCCTTCTCACAGATATCCGCCTTCCTGAAATGAACGGGCTTGATCTGGTACAGGCGCTCAGAATATCTAAAAATCCCATTTCCGTCATTATCCTGACTGCCTACCGCCACTTCGATTATGCGCAGCAGGCCATCCGCTACAATGTAGATGATTTTCTTCTAAAGCCAATTAAATACAATGAGCTGACTGCTTCCATCCTGCGCATCAGGGAATCTCTTGAAAATTCTCTGTCAAAGCCTGCTGCCGCTCCTGACGAAGACGCATCCTACCATGAAAAGATCATCTCTTCCTCCAAACACTATGTGGCTGACCATCTCACAGATGTCACTCTGGAAAATACAGCACTTTCAGTCAGTTTAAGCCCCGGTTATTTCTCACGCCTTTTTCACAAGGTTACTGGAAGTACCTTCTCAGATTATGTGACTGCCTGCCGTATGGAAAAAGCCGCAAAGCTTTTAAAAGAGATTGATTACAAGACGTATGAAATATCTCTCCTTGTAGGGTATGACAATCCCAAAAATTTCACCAGGGCGTTTAAACAGTATTATCAGATGACTCCCAGGGAATACCGTACACGTACAGCTGCTCACACTCAAGAGGATAAGCCATGAAAAGAAAATATTTTCTCCACAAATTTATCAGATATTTTCTCCTTTTCAGCCTTCCCATACTTTTTATGGGAATTATGCTCTGTGTTTACTGTTCCGTCAAAATCAAAGACGATATTAATCTCCAGGCACAAAGCACCTTCCACACAGGTACACGGCTGATGGAAGAGATCATGCAGACAGGGGATGATACTGCTGCCATGTTTAATAACAACTCCACTGTGTCCCTGTCCCTCTATAAGATCCTGAACCGCAGTTCACTGAATTATAAAGAATATGTGGTCAGAAGCGTCGTATTTTCCATTCTCGAAAACGCCAGGTCCAGCAACAGCCTCGTTGAATCCGTATATATATACCTTAACAATAGCCAGGGGAATTATTTCCAGACTGATAAAAAGACAGTGGCTCTCTCAGATTCTCCAGACCAGGAGTGGCTGGATATATTTAATAAGACGGATAGCTCCACCCAGAAATGGGTGGTCAGAAGAAAAATAAAGAATTATGAATTTGAAAACTCTCACGAATGTGTGTCGATCTTCAGAAGGATCAAAAACTATGATGGAGTACTTGTTATCAATTTAAATGCATCAGCCCTGTCCAGTCTGCTCTCCTCAATTGAAAACTATGCCAATGAAGCAGTTCTGGTGGCTGACGGGGACGGACAGATACTGTTCTCCAATCCTAATGCAGCCCTGATGGACTCCGGCTCCTGCACAGATTTCATAGGTCAGATGGACATAAAAGCAGGTTCTGCTGACAGCTTTTTAAGTACAGTCCGTTATGAGGGGCGCAGGTATATCATGACAAAATTTTATTCTTCAGGATACGGCCTTTATTTTCTGTCACTTGTACCAGTAAAAGATATCTATCAGCTGCTGTATCAGATCATCTTTTCTGTCCTTCTTGGCATCCTTATGGCGGCAGTATTCTGTCTGTTATTCAGTTTTTATCTCACAAACAAAAATTTCCGCCAGATTGAAGATCTGATCGAAATCCTGAGTGCTGCGGAGGCAGGCACATATACCTCCTCCCTACCCGGATTTTGCTATGAAAATGCCAGAAAGCTGGATGAGTACAACCTGATCCTCAATCAGGTCATTCACACTTATGTCCGCAACAATGCACTCACTATGGAGCTGAAAGAGGCTGAGCTGCGCAAGACACTTCTGGAGCTGAAATCTCTCCAGCTGCAGATAAACCCTCATTTTTTCTTCAACACTCTTCAGTCAGTAGACATGGAGATCATGAAAAAGGAAGGCTACGGCTCACCTGCCAGCCAGCTGATAGAGAATCTTTCCGGTATTCTCCGCTATGCCCTGGAAGACTCTTCTTCCCCTGTCACACTCAGGGAAGAGATACAGTCCTGCAAGGATTATTTTGCTATTCAGCAGTTCCATTATCCGGGCCGTATTGCCCTGTTGTGGGATTATGACGGTGAAGTTTTAGATTTCTCCGTGCTCCGGCTGCTGTTTCAGCCTCTTGTGGAAAACAGCATCCATTACAGTATCCTCACTCCCCGGGATACATGTGTCATCAGGATCAAAATATACCTCAGGAAGAACCGTCTGTATTTCCATGTTCTGGATACCGGAGCAGGAATGTCAAAACAAAAGCTCAGTGACCTGAGACAGTCACTGGATTCACCTGAGGGACAGAAGCGCGGCATAGGAGTGAAGAACACCCATAAACGCCTGATCCTCTCCTATCCCGGCAATAAAGGGCTGACCGTCATCAGCCGGGAAGGGAAAGGGACATGCGTCAGCTTCTCCATACCTGTTTAGGATAAAGGCTGCGCGATCTTATATATATTCTCTGCGTTCTTGCCTGTGATCAGTTCCTTTTCCTCTTCAGAAATATCCAGCTTCTGTATAAAATCAATGCCCTCTGTGAGCCATTCCTGCCTCACCGGGTAGGATGTGCCGAAAATGATATGGTCAGCTCCCAGGATCTTTACAGCGCATTCCAGCAGATCCTTTCCCCAGGGCTGCGCATGGGACAATTCATAATAAATGTTATCCCTGATCTGGTCACAGTAACGGTTTGTATCAGTGTCAAACCGTTTTACTGTATCCTCCGACACAGCAGGTGTCTTGCGGAACATACTGTCACGGTAGGCAAAGAAAGAGCCTCCCAGCATGGAGTGGACCAGTTTCAGGTTCGGGCACTCATCAAACAGCCCGCCAAAAACTTCTCTTGCAATGGCAGTTGTCTGGTCTGCACACCGTCCATAGGACCTGCGCAGATTATTATACTCATAGATGGAGGAATAATCTGCCGGGACGGGGGAATGGTGCACATAAACGGGCAGGTTCAGCTCATTCACACTGCGGAAGAACGGGCGGAAGGATTCATGGTCCAGATACCGTTTCCCGTAATGCGAAGAGATCTGCACACCAGTCATACCAAGTTCCTTAACACAGCGTTCCAGCTCATAGATCCCCTCTTTTCCCGCAAGAGGAGGCACCGCTGCCAGAGCTGCCAGACGTCCGTTGCTTCTCTTTACATGCTCTGCCATGCCGTCGTTAAATTTTCTGCATAGCTCCATACTCAGCCATGCGTGGCAGCAGGGTATCTTCAGGAGAGCCTTGTCCACCCCTGCCTTATCCATATCTGCCAGCTGCTGCTCCAGAATATATTCTCCCTGTACATAGTTCAGGTTCTGATATCCCTTTGGTTCCTCGATAACCACCTGTTTTTTGTCTGTTCCGGGTATCTGCTCGCACTTCCCCCAGATATCCAGGTCATTGGGGATACAGTGCATAAATTCACTCATCAGGTCCTCATCGGTAAATAATGCCTCAGGTATCCAGTACATATTTGCATCTATTATCATCGCTCTTCTCCTTTAAACCGGTATTTCTGCAAATACCTTTCTCACGTCATATATTACCTTAAGGCCTGCATGATCCATAACTCTCCTGAACGGAAACTCTGCCGGATCATCCTGATGCCTGTCAGGTGCATGGGGCAGACGTCTGTCATAGATCACCTGTCCGGATGCCGCCTCCTGATCCGTGTCCGCCGGCCTCTGTTTTCCGGGCGTCTCCAGTGGTCTGCCCTCATGTCCTGCCAATATATAATCCATATTTTCCGCCAGACGGTCCATGAAGCCTGCATCTGTCACTCCAGGCCCTGTACATAAAAGCCTGATCTCATCTCTGTGCTCCTGCAGGCGTTTTAAATGATTTCTGAACGCTTCCACACTTCCGTTCATAGATTTTCCAAAAGGCATTCCCAGTTCATCTCCGCAGAATAATATCCCTTCTTTATTATCCAGAAAAGCCAGGCTCCCTGCAGCATGATCCGGTATCTTAAATGTCACCAGGTCCCGCCCGCCCAAATGGAAGGTGTACCCCTCATCAATGACCTCCACCGGATAATCTCTGGGAAACTCTATCCCTTCAAAGCTGGGGAAGGGGATTGTTGCCAGTTCTTTTGTCTCCGCAGACATATAAGCGCAGTCAAAATAACAGTTATTGGCAGTATGGTCAAAGTGGTCATGAGTATTGGCAATACGCCTGACCGGCTTGTCTGTCAGACTCTGGCAGTATGCCCTGATATTGCCGCAGCCGTATCCTGAATCGATCATAAGCGCTTCATCTTCCCCTTCCACCAGATATGAGTAGTCCCCATCACTTAAGATCCGCCATGTTCCGGGTGCAACCAGCTCTGACTGGTAATAGGGCACATCCATGGGTGTGAGGGTACCGTCTTCATTCTTAAGCATCACATCATGCCTGCATGAAAAATCAATAGGATTCCGGCACTGGGAAAACAGCCAGTCATGGATTGCTTCCAGCCCATATGCATGGACCCAGGTATTCACATGACATGCTCCGGGAAATACATCTGCACCCTCAGGCAGCACACTGTCTTTTTCATACCAGGTAAAAATAATATTGCAGCCCTTCTGCACGATACGACGCATAGCGGCATTCTGCTCTTCTTCCGGCATCCTGGCATCCACAGAGCCTCTGCTTACACGCCCGCCCTCCTGTTCGATCCTTTCCATGCACGCACCCATTACAGGGAATGCCTTCTCGTCCTTTTCTGAGACAAGGATCCATATATTTTCTTTTTTAACTGCTCCCATGGTATCAGGATTCCACTGGCCGGCAACCAGGAAACAGCCGGCAAAAAAACCGGGATTCCTGATCAGCAGTTCACATAACATCATACAGCCCATGGACTGGCCTGTTCCATATATCCTCTTTTCATCGACCGGAAAGACTGTGAGCAGATGTTTCACAAGCTCTGTCACAGCATCCGCCTCCCAAGTCACTGTAAAATCATCCTCCGCTGTTTTAGAAGGAAACTGCGGCGCCAGCACAAAACACGGATGGCGCTTCTGTTCCTCCGTCTGGGCCCAGACGGCCGCACCATTCCCCTGTGCCAGAGGTGCACACACGTCATCTGAGCAGGAGCCTGCATCATGCATAAACAGCACCAGCGGCAGCTTATGTCCCGCAGCGCTCCCCTGGGGGATATACAGGTTATAATTCAGTTTCTTATCTGTGCCCGGCACTTCAAAAGTATACTCCCTAAATTCGTCCGCCGTCAGATTAATTGTTCTGCTGCTTATATACCATCTGCCCCCTGTCTTTACTTTCACACGGGCTGCCGCAACACATGTCCTGGCCTTTCTTCCTCTTCCCGTCATCCTGCAGGTTTTGGCATCCGGATCATCCGGTGAGAGTTCCAGCACTGCAAAGCTGCCATTGTCTGACGGTTTTCCCGCCATCCCGGCTTCACTCACGTAAGCGTCTGTTATAGTACGGCCCTCCACCTCAAAATCTTCCATTTTAATATCATTATTACTTAATTCCCTGTCATAATGCAGCACAGCTGCCACAGTCTTCTGTCCGTCTCCATATATCCTTGTTACGGCTGCTGCTTCTAAAAGTTCCATGGTCCGCTCCTCTCTTTGTCGCACATTTTTGCACCTTTTAACCGTTTTCTTACCCCGCCGGCCAGTTACAAGTCTTATATCTGCGTTTTACTTGCCGCCATGCGGTCCAGCAGTTCTGTTGCCTGCCTTGTCAATTTTTCAGCCGCCCCTCTTCCAAAAGGGGAATTCATGGCCTCATACGTGAGCCTGTCATAAGATGTGCGGTCCGCCATATACTTGGCGCCTCCATTTACCATTGTGCACACAAGCGTATGTTCAAAAGGTGAGCATGCCTTAACTGCCAGGCCGCTGACACAGTTCAGTTCAGGCTTTACCCCCACCAGAGCAAGCTCCCCTATGCGCATCACTTCTATCAGCACCTCTGCTTCTCCATTTGCTGTAAACGGATATTCTCTTGTTGGGTGGAGCTTTTTTAGATCCCGTTCCATCTCTTTACCGGGAACTCTGAAGGTCATCCTTCCTATCTCGGCTTCTTCCTTCACATCCTGTGATTTTATCCTGTTTGCAATATGGCAGGTTACTTCTCCCAGCATACTGCCAAGACGCTCACAGATCCCAAAGCCTTCCTCCTGGCGGTCAGTGCGGATCCGCTCACCGTATACAAATGTCTCACTAATAGCCCTCTCTGCGGGGGCCTGATCACCTGCCGCGCCCATAAGGAAAAGCCCCACTGTCCCGCTGTCATACTGTTTTTCAATGTAGTCACTGGCAACCCCTGCCACATCGGGAGAAACTGCTTTTCCACCTGCGCTCAGAGCAGAGCCGTCCAGGACAGACGACTGGATGCCATAATGGAACAGGATGGCCAGCGGACTTTTATCTTCCCTGTCAAACCTCACAACTGAGACTGTCTTATCTGCAAGTCCGGGTCCTCCTTCTCCGATCCACCATCCGTCTTTTAACTCCACATCCCGGTTTGTATTAATATCGCAGTACCCTGAGCCAAATCCCGCCGTCACAGGCTGCAGTTCTGCAAATGCCTGCGCTGCCGCTTCCATGGATGCGTTGTAAATGCACTCACGGTACTGCGCTTTTTTCTCAATTTTTTCTTCCTCTTTCAGCACGGAATCAGGCAAGAGGTGAGGGGCAGAAAATGTATGGGTCACACAGATCCAGATGCCCTCTTTTTTTACTCCATACTTTCTGGCGATCATATCCTTTAGATCCTCCGCCCCCTCATTTGGCAGGGAAGTGATCTCTATAGACAGAATCACCAGTGTACGTCCACTTTCTATTACTAACGCCCGTGCGTTTAATGTCTTATGTACAACTGCAAAATTTTCGATTTCCAGATAATCATCCTTTAAAATAATTTCTGATTTTCCTGCGCCTGCTCTCATATCCCTTCCTCCTAACTCTTAGTGTCATGTCAGTTGATTTCACCCAGACGGCAGCAGGATACAAAATGATCCCTGGATATCTCCTGCAGCTTCTGGGGCTCCCTGCACTTCTCTGCCGCGTAGGGACAGCGTGCTGCAAAACGGCACCCGGGCTTTGGCTCAATAGGTGATACGATCTCACCCTGCAGGATGATCCTCTCTTTTTTATTATGGATATCCACAGACGGAATAGCGGAAAGCAGCGCTTTCGTGTATGGGTGCCGCGGATTTTCAAACAATTCCTTTGATGTGGTGGTCTCTACCAGCTGTCCCAGATACATTACACAGATATTATCCGAGATGTGCTTTACAACAGAAAGGTCATGGGTGACAAACATATAAGTCACACCGGACTTTTCCTGCAGATCCTGCAGGAGGTTTAATACCTGCGCCTGGATAGATACATCAAGTGCAGAGACCGGTTCATCACATACCACGAAGGCCGGATTTAACGCCAGTGCCCGGCCGATGCCGACGCGCTGTCTTCTCCCCCCGTCCAGCTCATGGGGGTAAGCATACCGCAGGCGCTCATCCATGCCGACCATCTCCATAATACGATCCGTTTCATCCTGAAGTTCACCTTTTTTAAATTTCCCTGTCAGTTCCAACGGTTCCCGTATTGTCTCCTCCACTGTCATACGGGGATTTAAAGATGCAAAGGGATCCTGGAATATGATCTGCATCTGTTCTCTCAGCTTGTGCATCTTGTGCTTGCCCACGTGGGTGATATCCTCCCCCTTAAATATGATCTGGCCGTCTGTACTCTCATAGAGATGGATAAGCGTGCGTCCAAGAGTGGACTTACCGCATCCGGATTCTCCCACCACACCCATTGTCTTTCCCTTTCCAATGGAAAAGGTTACATCATCAACTGCGTGAAGCATTCCCTTGGGCGTATCAAAATATTTTTTAAGATGTTTTACTTCCATTAAAGTTTCCGACATCATAATTCTCCTTTCCGCCTCAGTTATGGCCCGCTCCGGGCGCCTGTACCGCTTCCATTTGACGGATGCAGCGGCAGATATGGGTTCCTCCCAGGCTTTTTAGTTCCACGGCGGCCTTTCTGCACTCTGCCGCCGCATAGGGACAGCGGGGTGCAAATGCACATCCCTCCGGCAGATTGCTGGGGTCAGGCGGCATACCCGCTATGGGTGAAAGCCGCTCTACATCAGAATTGATATCCGGCAGAGAGCCAAAGAGTCCCACCGTGTACGGATGCCACGGATGATCAAATATCTCTTCCCTGCTTCCGTATTCCACCACCTCACCTGCATAAACTACTGCCACGTTATCACACACCTCAGCCACGATCCCCAGGTCATGGGTGATCATGATCATGGCTGTATTTAATTCCTGCTGCAGATTTTTAATAATATCCAGCACCTGTGCCTGAATAGTCACATCCAAAGCCGTTGTGGGCTCGTCCGCCAGAAGCAGGTCCGGGCTGCATGCCAGAGCCATGGCAATGACCACCCTCTGCTTCATTCCTCCTGAAAACTGGTGCGGATAATCCCTGTATCTGGACCCCGGTATCCCAACCATCTCCAGCATCTTTTTAGCCTTTTCTTCCGCCGCTTTCCCGGATACCTTCTCATGCAGCGCTATCCCCTCAGCGATCTGGTTCCCGATACGCATGACAGGATTGAGCGCTGTCATTGGATCCTGGAAGATCATGGATATCTTTCTCCCCCGGATCTTCCGCATATCATCATTTGAGAGGGCCAGGATATTTTTCCCTTCCAGCAGGATTTCTCCTCCGTCCACCTGTGCAGGCGGCTCCGGCAGAATACGCAGGATCGATTTCGCTATCGTTGTCTTGCCCGCGCCTGTCTCCCCCACCAGTCCCAGTGTCTCTCCCTTTTCCAGCGAAAAGGAGACATTGTTTACCGCATGGATCACTTTACCTTCAGAAGTATAGTGAACCGTCAGATTCTTTACCTCAATAAAAGGGGTTCCCTTTTTATTTGCATTCACGATATCATCCTCCTATTTCGTAACTGTTTCGGTGTTCCCACAGTTACACTATTTCTTTAGTTTCGGATCCAGTGCATCCCTCAGTCCATCTCCCAGCATGTTCAGGGACAGTACCACAAGAGCGATGGCAAGACCGGGGAACAGCACCATATGAGAATAATCCCTCATATAAGTCCTGGCAGCTGAAAGCATGGCGCCCCACTCAGGTGTGGGCGGCTGTACGCCAAGCCCTATGTAGCTTAAAGAGGCGGCCATGAGGATCGTATTGCCGATTCCCATTGTAACTGATACGATGATAGGTGATATGCTGTTGGGAAGTATATGTTTTATGATCAGCCGCGGCACAGAGCAGTTGATCGTCTGTGCAGCTTCCAGATATTCCATTTTTCTGACTCCCATGATAGAACCTCTGAGCAGCCTGACTGTCATAGGTATCCCCCCGATGGACAGTGCAATGACTGTATTCATAAATCCGCTGCCAAGACACGCTGAAATGGCAATAGCCAGAAGGATGCCCGGTATAGCCTGCAGGATATCTACCAGACGCATGATAACAGTGTCGGCCATGCCTCCAAAATATCCGACTACAGAGCCGATCGCCATACCTATGACAGTGGAAATGATCGTAGCCAGGAAGCCTAATGACAGAGATGCTCTGGCGCCGTAGAGCAGACGGCTGAAAATATCCCTGCCCATCTCATCTGTACCGCACAGATGCTTTAAGGACGGACCTGCAAACCTCTCCGCCATATTCATTTCGTCATAATTGTAGGGCATGATCCAGGATGACAGGATTGCCAGAAGAAATAAGATCAGGATGATCACAAAGCCGGCCATGGCAAGTTTATTTTTGCTCAGGCGCTTCATCACAAGACTGAACTGGCTCTCCTTTTTTTTACGCACTTTTACTGATACTGCTGCACTATTAGCCATTTGCTTTCTTCCTCCTTCTCCAGCTCTTCTGCTGCCCTTCATACTGGGCCTTGATACGCGGATCCACATATGCATAAATAACATCTACAAGAAGCATGATCAGACTGAATAAAGCTCCAAGGAACAGAACTCCTCCCATAACAATAGGATAGTCACGGTTGTTGATCGCCGAGGTGGTGTACATGCCAATACCCGGAATTGAAAATACCGACTCAATGACTACTGTCCCGCCCAGCATCATTCCCATGCCATTTCCCACTACCGTGATGATGGGGATCAGGGCATTGGGCAGCGCATGCTTATAGAGGATCTCTCTCTCAGACAACCCCTTTGCCCTGGCCGTCACAATATAATCAGAACGGATAACTTCCAGCATGCTGGACCTGGTCTGCCTTGCCTGGGAAGCGATGCCCGCAAATGCATTCGCCACGCACGGCAGTATGAAATACTGCAGCCCGCCGACGCCATACGGAGGAAGCCAGCCCAATTTTACAGCAAAGAAGAGCACCAGCATCATAGCCAGCCAGAATCCCGGTATTGATACACCCGCCAGTGCAATAACCATGCATATCCTGTCTGCCAGGCCATTCTGGTGCACTGCCGCCGTGATCCCAAGCGGAGTTCCGATTACGATCTGCAGAAGGATACAGATAAATGCAATAGTGGCTGTGTAAGGAAGGCGGTATAATATACCGGACATGACAGACTGATTCTGAAAATAAGAATCCCCCAGATCAAAATGCAGGAAGACCTGGTTCAGATAGCTGAGAAGACGGACCATATAAGGCTGATCCAGCCCCATCTCCGCACGCTTTTCCGCGATCGCGGCAGGTGTGGCGGAGTTGCCCAGAATGGATGCCGCCGGATCTCCGGGGCAGAAATACATGATAGTAAAGATAACAATCGAAATTCCAAGCAGTACAGGAATCATCCACAATAAACGCTTTATAATATATTTCCACATAAGTATGAAAACCCCTTTCCTCTCGCGAAATGAAGGGAGCCTCAAAAAATTTCGAGGCTCTCTTCACCTTCAAAGTTTATTCAGCATATACGCATGCACCAGGAAGGATCTGCTTTCTTGAATCCAGCGCCACATCACTGATCTTCTCAGAATGAACGATGTTGATCGTACCCTGCACAACGCCGTAGCCATAGCAGGTCTCTACCAGGTAATCATGGACCGCATCAATCGTTTCCGGACCGTAGGTTTCAACATTTAAGCAGGCCTCCATCAGTTTCTGCAGTTCATCGTCCTGTACAAAGTTGGCAGTTCCGCCTGTAACCTCCTGATAATCTCTGGCATCCCAGCAGAGTTTCCACTGATTGACAATATAATCGGTAGATCCTGTTGTCTTCAGCAGCACATCAAAGGCTTCCGGATTATACTGTTCCTGCTGTGCCATCATCTGGTCATATCCCAGCAGTTCTACATTGACACCGATCTGTCCCCAATAGGCCTGAAGCATCTGGGCAAGCAGTTCCTGGGCGCCTGTATTTGTATACATCAGTGTGAGGGCTGAGCCATCATAGCCGGACTGGGCCAGGTACTCTTTTGCTGTGTCCACGTTATAGTCAAAATACTCTTCATTGTCCCACTCAGGATTATAATCAGGATAGCTGGAATTTCCAAAATCCTTGATGGCTGCGCCGTTTCCGTTGAATGCTCCAATATTCAGACCCTCTTTATCGATCGCATAGGCCATAGCGAGCCTCAGGTTCTTGTCGTCCTTAAATACAGAGTTATCAGACATGTTGTATTCAATATCAAAGGAAAGATTGTCCAGGATGATAGACACTGCATTTCCTTCTGAATACTCTCCGCCTTCATTAAATTTCGCAACATCCGTATCCGGCACACCATTGGAGATATCCACTGCATTTGTCTGAAGAGCTACTGTGTGCTGGGAAGCTTCTGTAATCACAGAAAACTTTATTTCTTCAGCGTTGTGGAGGCTGGTTCCGTGTACAAGAGATTCGTCTGTCTGCCAGTAATTGCCCGTATCCTTCAGGATCAGTTCTGAACCCGGAACGTAGCTCTCTACCAGATATGCGCTTGTCCCGACAGGAGTAGTTGCCATCTGGTCTTTAGAAGCTTCATATGCTGCCTGTGTCACGATCGCACATTCCAGCATGACATTTTCAAACTCTCCGATTTCAAGGGCCTTATTAAATTTAAATTCTACATTATAATCATCAATGGCTGTTACGCTCTCCACTACAGAAAGCTTTCCGTAGTTTTTAGTAGCTATTGCCGATTCAAAGCTGAAAACGATATCGGATGCTGTCAGCGGGTTGCCTGCCGCATCGTGGATATAATCATAAAGCTCTACCTTATATGTCTGGGCATCCACCTGTTCCCAGTTCTTTGCCAGAACTCCGTATACCTGTCCGTCTTCGCGTGTGATCATGTATTCATACACAGAAAACAACATTGCGATACGCCCCTGTGACATTCCTGACCACGGTCCCATATTTTCCGGGTCCGAAAGGATTCCTACAGTTACGGTATCTGTTTTCCCGCTGCCGGCCGCGCACACCGACATGCTTCCTCCTGCAAGGGTCCCCACCATACAGCCCACCATCATAAGTGCCACCAGTTTCTTTTTCATAGTTATTACCTCACCTTCTTAAAATTTGCTAAATGCTTTTGCATTTAAGTTTCTGTTCCGTATCATCTTCCAAACCCGTTCCTGTATTGCTTCTCTTTTGGTTCGTCAATTTGTATACTGAACTTCTATAATCTGATTATAATCGAATCATTTTACACAATCAATTCAAGTTAAGCCTCTATTTATTCCAAAACAGGATAAATCATATTTCACCATCTGCCTGTTTTATTCATTCTTTCGTCTATTTCACGGATTTTATGTCATAATTCATTTCACTTTGTACATATTGACAAATTCAACAAAACAATTTAGAATCGATATAGAATCTATAAGTCTACACTGTCTCTTAAAACAGCAATTACAAAAGAAGGAACGTCTAATGAAACTGGATCACATACATGAATTCGTTATATTAGCTAAATCCGGGAACTATCTGCAGGCGGCAGAAACCCTTTTTATTTCCCAGTCCACCCTGTCCAAACATATAAAATCTCTGGAAGCAGATTTGGGAGCTCCTCTGTTTGACCGCACTACCAGGAAGGTAAAGCTGAACAGCTTCGGCCAGACCCTGCTTCCGTATGCCATAAAACTGGATGAACTATATACAGAATGTTCTGCTGCCCTCAGCAGCCAGCTGGAGGACAGCAATTCCCGGCTCACAATCGCTTCTATTCCAGTGATGACACAGTACCATATCTATGACGTGCTCTCGGCATTCCAGACAAAAAACCCCCATGTCAAGCTGGATATCATCGAAGGGGATACAGTGCAGTCTGTAGAAATGCTTCGGAATGAGACATGTGATTTTGCATTTTTAAGGGAATTTGAGGATACAGAACATGAGCTAAACACTATTACCTTTGATACAGACCATATGGTAGCCGTACTTCCCACCTCACACCCTCTGGCCAGCAAGCCTTTCGTTACTCTCGAACAGCTCAGGGATGAGCGTTTTATCCTGCTAAATAAAGGTACCCTGATGTATAATCTGTGTATTTCCTCCTGCCAGGACGCCGGCTTTACACCTGACATCTCTTTTACCAGCCACCGGGCCGCAAACATCATGGATCTGGTCAAAAGGGGCATGGGAATCGCCCTGCTGACAAAGAAACCTACCTTGTCATACGCGGGTCCTGACATATCTCTGGTGGACATCGTCCCCTATATCAACACTGCCATCCAGCTGGCATATGTAAAAGACAGAAAACCTTCTATGGCCGGAAAACAGTTTCTGGGATTTGTGCAGAGCTGGGTACAGGGGGACAGCGGCTGCGAATAGATATGCCGGGATTCTTGGCTGCATTTTATAAATGGAGAGACGCTTATGGAAATTAATTATTTAAAGGAGTTTGTCATTCTGGCCAGGACCGGAAACTATCTGGAAGCAGCTGACTCCCTCTATATGGGACAGTCCTCTCTGTCCAGGCATATCAAGACATTGGAGGATGAGCTGGATATCCGGCTCCTGGACCGCACCACCAGAAAAGTCTCGCTCACGGAAGCGGGACGCCTTTTTCTGCCCTATGCAGAACATATTATGCTGCTTCAGGAACAGTATCAGGACGTACTGCTTGACTTCAAGAAAAACAATCATATCTCACTTTCTATCGGCTCGATCCCGTCCATGACCCAGTACCATATCACAGATGCACTGTTTCTCTACCAGCAGAAATACCCTGATTATTCCCTGGATCTGATTGAGGGGGACACGGTCCAGCTGATAGACAATCTTCAGAATGACCGGCTGGAGCTGGCCTTTATCCGCAGCAGCGCCAATGGACATCACGGCTTTGAACATATCCATTTTGCTGAGGATACCCTTGCTGCTGTCTTTCCGGCAGCACACCCGCTGGCCCGCAGGAAGACTCTGCACCTGTCAGAGCTGTCCGGGGAGACACTGCTTCTTCTGACAAAGGACACTTTCATGTACCAGCTCTGCATCAACTCCTGCAAGAGCGCCGGATTTGAACCCCACATCGGCTATACCGGCCTGCGCTCTGAAAACATGCTTGACCTTGTGGAAAAAGGGCTGGGGACTGCCCTTCTGACACAAAAGCCCATTCAGAAGCTGTCAAATCCCAATATTTCCATTGTAGAGATCATACCGCAGATCACCACCTACATAGACCTTGTATACCGGAAAAACAAAAAGCTCAGCGCAGCCGCTGAGCAGTTTGTAAGACTTATTTAATTCTGGCATATTAATTGCCCTTATTTTGTTCCTCCCTGGTATCCAGTGTTAATGAAGGTCTGCCACGGCCACCTCAGATATGTATCCCAGGCGCTTCCCAAAGCATAACCGGGTTTTGCTGTAACCCCCACTGCTTTGTCAGGCGTTCTTAAAGTATACTCCACGTTGTCGTATTCTTTACTGAAAGTAATGACCTGACCGTCCGCTTCTTTCTCTTCTGTCATATCTTCTCTTCTTGTGACATATGCCACCTGATTGATCACCGCTGTGCTGCAGTCCTCAGATGCATCATAGGAGATTGCTTTCTGCTCA
The DNA here is from genome assembly GCA_003148945.1 of Murimonas intestini. Classification (GTDB taxonomy): domain Bacteria; phylum Bacillota; class Clostridia; order Lachnospirales; family Lachnospiraceae; genus Murimonas; species Murimonas intestini. Next base: position 75,738 of record QGGY01000019.1, read on the forward strand.
GAATCCACCAGAATACCGTTTCCATTTTCATCCTCAGCATAATAATTTTTCGTTCCGCCTTCATCCACGTATGCCAGCCGGTAAGTCGGTGCATCGTATAACTGTTCCCAGGAATCAAATCCCTCCAGGCCGTAGAAGGTCCACGACAGAGTTCCTGAGAGTCCTCCGCTCAATGTATAATAAGCGTATACACTGGCGATATCATATGTGCAGGAAATCGTATCTGCACGGTACATCTCCTGATCCCATACAAGAGCATCCGTATTAACATCTACTCTTAAAGTGGTATAGACAGGTGTAAATGACCAGTTCATATAGTTTACTGTGATAACGGAGCGTCCCTTCTCTGATACTGCGCTGTAGTCTTTCCCTGCCTCCAGGACAAGCTCGTCCCCGTATTCGCTGCAAAGAGTCAGTGTAAAGTCCTCTGATGTCAGGCCAGAAGCATCAAATCCCAGAGGCCACACGGCATACAGTTCATCCGGGTACACATCACACAGCACAGGTATATTGTCTTCTGCTGAAGATGTCCACTTCGGCTGGCTCTCAGCAATAAGGCTTCCCCCTTCTACAGTAAATGTACGTCCGTAGCAGTAAACATGCAGAGGGATCTTTACATCCGACAATGGCAGCCCGTTATATTTAAGTCCGCTAAGACCGATACTGATATTATAATTTCCGTTTCCGTCGCCGCCCTGCTGTGACCAGCCTCTTCCTCCATCTACTACATCATAGCCACCATTGTCAAAAGAAATATCCTCTGCTGACATGGAATAAGTGTTTTCCCCATTTGTCCAGGTTTCGCCAATAGAGCCGGGCGTAAATACAAAATCTGAGACATAATAGCCGTCGCCATCCACGATCTCTATGACAGCTTCACTGCTGTCGATCAGGCTGTCATCCAGCCCTTCCCCGTCCAGAGCCAGTGTAACAGTATCCTCCTCAAGAATAAATTCTTTTTCCTTGCTGCCATCAATCTGTCCTATGACCTCTACCTTCGGAATCGTATAGCAGCCTGCCCACTCAGCTGTTGCTTTGTAGAATCCCTTATTCTCACCTGCCACCCACATACTGTCAGACGGCGGCAGCACATAGATATCACCTTTCCCATTGCTGGTAAAACCGCTGATCTTAGATGCATCTATGTTGATTTTCAGGGTATTTCCTTCTACTGCCGGCCCTTCCTCACCATTCTGGGTGAAGGCAATGCCCTCCGTATCGGTGAAAACAGGACTGCCCTCTTCATCCACCAGCCACGGCGTCACATCCACGTTGTCCGCCAGCGTAAAGCTCCAGCCTTCATTTGCCTTTAAAATAATAGTATAGACTCCTGTATCCTGTATATTTACCTCATCTGCATTCTCCGAATGAAAGTATGCATTTTCTGCAGCTGCATTTTCCTCAGCCGCCGCACCATCCCCGGCCGCCATGACGTAACTGCCGCCTGGCACCACCGATATTCCCAGTACTGCCGCCATAGCCAGTGCATATCCCTTATTTAACTTTCTGTTCATTTTTTTACCTCCTGATAATTTTGTGTTTAACTGCCGTCTTCTCGCCTTCATGCCTTATTTTTTTTTACTTTCCCTCCTTCTGTGCCTTTGTTTTTACAGATGTGAACCTGTCTTTACTTCCATAAATTCACATTGATTTTTGTTGTATATTTATTATATTTTCTGGTTTTTATTAAATCAATTCGTTTATTTCTTCCATTTATGCAGTTTAAGCATTAATATTATATATATCTCGCATATAGCATTCTTATAAAAGTCAAATCAGCGCAATATTGTAATGTTATTATGCAGTTCCTGCATAAATGCCTCACCTGTTTCGAATTGATTGCACAAATCCAAAAACCTATAATATATTTATCAAATTTTATTAGGGAGGTTATTACATGGCAAAAACAAAGACAATTCATTGGAGCGTCAAAACACTGATGGCTTCGGCGGCTTTCACTATTTTTATGGCACCTTCGGTCAGCTTCGCGGCTGATGTGCAGACACCAGCCCTGACAATCAAAAGCGATTTATACGGTGAAGCATTTACAGACGGGAATTCTACATTAAAAGCAGAAAACGGAATTGATGTGACTTATGACAGCAATACTTCTGCTGTCTTAACGCTAAAGCTGCCGGACGGAAGTGCAGTTGATGACAGGAATATAGACGTTACTGACGCACGTGTACGTGTTTCAGAAGGCGATGGATATAATGCTGATTTTCTTACACTGAAAGCTGATACCCTGGAAGGCAGCTGGACAGATGGTCAGCTTACTTATACACTGGAAAGCGGTGATTTAGAATGGAATAATGGCAGCTACCCTGTTGACAATGGAGGAATAGAATGGAGCGCGATCGGCGGCGACGGCAACGGCCACTACAATCTCACCTTTACAGTCAGCGGCATAAAATATAATGGTGAGACAATAGAAGACCAAAGCTTTCCTGTCCATATTTACATATATGGACGTGAATTTTCATCCAGAAAATCTCCTGATGGCCAGATAAAGACTATCGAGGAGCAGGGAAATGGGGCCGCCGGATATGATGATCTGGTACTCCCGGAGGCAGGATTTTCTCCCCTGGAAGCACAGCCTGATACAGATAATTCTGCTGTCTGGACATGGATCGGTGATGGAGAAAAGCCCATACTCTGCGATTATCTGACAGATAATTTTTATATCTCCTGGCCTGAAGGAACTGACGCTTCAGCGCTGGCAAACAGCGACATTACGATTACCCTTCACAGCAAATACGGTGATACTCTGGTACTAAATCCAGGTGAAGACTATTCCATTCAAACTGGTACAATGGAAACTCAGATCTCGGTTCCATATGTTTACTGGCCCTTCACACCCGTATACACTACTATGGAAATCTGTGTGGACACTCAAAATGTGACCGGCCCGGAAGGCGGGACAATACTCACAAAAACTTATGATATCGCCAGCGTATACACACATATGGTTCAGTCTGGCGGAGGAATGGACCGTGATCTGACTGTAGTGTGTTACCAGTTCTTCGGTCTTAAGAACCTGACCTCCTGGGAACAGGTCGTTTCCCCGGCCTCTTATTACTTTGCCTATAAAAGTTCTGACGCCGGAGCCAAAGATCCGTGGGAATATTACTATGCAGAAGACGAGAACGGAACTCCTTATATCACTGAAAACCAGGAAGAAGCCAAAACATCAGACGCCTGTGGCGCAGACGAAAAAAATCTGCAGCTGCTTGGCAATGTAGTATTCACCACAACTCATGACACTGATCCCCTGGAAGTGGAAATTGACGGCAAAGCTTATACATTTACAAAGGTTTACAGCGGCGGTAAAACAATACTCCCTGATAAAACTTTAGAACCTTCCGACGGATATGTGCTGACTCCGTCACAGAATTGGGATACCCACCAGCGCTGGGCATGGCTGTTTATAAATGGGCAGGGCTGGCTTGATGAAACTGTTGAATAGCAGCATTTGATCAGAACACAGAAAAGTCCCTGAGAAACTGAACTTCTCCCAAAATAATTCTTTTTATGGGTAATTCGGATTTCTCAGGGGCTTTCTATGAGCTGTGATTCTGAGGTTTTCCTGTATAATGCTCCTGTAATATACCGGCCGGTAAAACATTTTGATAACGGTAAATACTCAGCAATAACCCCAAAAGTATATACGTGACAACTGTCCCGGCTCCGCCGTAAGAAATAAAGGGGGCATTAATCTCCGTAGGAATTATCCCCAGATTGTTTATGATATAGGCAGCTGTCTGAAGCAAAAAGGCAGCAGAACACCCTGCACCCATTATCATTCCCAGCTGGTTTTTCTGTCTGAGCGAGATCCTGAAAAACCTGAAGAAAACAAATATTACTGCACCAGCCAATGCCGCCGCTGCCAGGATTCCGTAAAACGCCGCCACATAAGTCAGCATATAATAATTCCCTTTTCCAAGAACTGCCGCTGCTGTATCCGGCAGCTCCCCGGCTCCTATAAGCCTGCCGCCTGATAACATCTGATTCACAGGTTTAGTCAGATAAAATATATTCCCATCAGGATTTGTAATCCACTGTGTCAGCCTGCCTGCATACGCCTGCAGCCTGTAGATCTGATACTCATTTCCAAAACATTTTGCCAGTATATACAAAAAAGCCGGAAATAATGCTATAGCCGCCCACATTCCCCCTATAGTATACTTCCTGGAAACTCTGAACCAGCCGCGGGAAACTGCTGCTGTCAGGATAACAGCAAATGTCAGTAACAAAACTATGGTTGTCACGGCGCTGGGAATCCGTATGGAAATGAACAGAGCCGGAAGCATCCATAAAATACTCTCAAAAAAGCCCATATAGCTTTTGCCCCTGTTGTTATAAATGATCCCTGCATACAGCGGTATAAACAAATAGATAAGCATACTGATACTTACCTCTATACTTCCAACCGGTATCCAGTCCTGGCGTCCATTGACCTTCAGCCCTGCCGCCCACTGCCATAATATGATGGCCAAAAATAAAAAAACCGTGATTTCTTTTGACCTGAGCCCAATCCGGCTGTAATCCAGATAGCAGACTAATATCATTGCCGCCAGACCAAGAATGACTACGATCACAGTATTAGGAGTAATTCCGTCAATTATATACCGCACCGGGCTCCCCGGATAATTCACGTTATCCTGAAGCTTTGATAAATCCAGATGTACAAGATACTGCAGAACAAGGCCGAGAATACTTAATACACTCATCAGAGCAATCATCCCCCATGCCATTTTGGGACGGTGTATTGTATCCAATGCCACACCAGCCTCTATGGGATCCCCCATTTCCTTTACCGCCATTTCTTCTGCCTCCGCCTCATCTGCCCCTTCGCAGAGGTATTCCTGCTTCTGGTCTTCAATATGCGCCCGGATTTCTTCTGCCACAGCATGTCTGGCTTTTTTGCACCGTATTTGTTCTGTCAGTGTATTTATATATTCGTCTGTATTCATACGGCACCTCCCAGGTTGAGAACATTTGCCACTGCCTCCGAATATACCTTCCATTCCTCCTGTTTCTCAGACAATATCTTTCTGCCTGTTTTCGTGATCGAATAATATTTCCTTGTCTTTCCTGCCGCATCGCTTTCATAAGAATTCAAATAATTCTTATCCTCCAGTGTATGAAGCAGAGGATACAGGGTACCCGCCTTCAATTCAAATACATTCTGTGAACGGTTCCGCAGGACCTCGATCATTTCATAGCCATACATGTCCTTTTCAGATAAAAGCTTCAGCAGAAGCATCGCTGTGCTTCCTGACACAAGAGTTTTGTCAACTTTCATTAATAATCCCCTCCTTATATAGATTGCCGATATACTATCTATATAATATATCGGCAATCTATATATGTCAAGAAAAAATTCCCAGTGCCCTGTCTCATTCATATTTAGCGGTAATATTATCCCGTGACCAGTACATGCTGAGCCGTCCTTTTCCTTTACTTACTTTTTTACTTATTCTCTTTACTCAGGATCTTATATTCAGAGGGCGTCATCCCTGTACTCTTGCTGAAAATATTGCTGAAATAAAATGTCTCCACACCCACAGCTTCCGCAACATCTTTAATCAGTATATCAGGGTTTGATTCTATAAGCTGTTTTGCAAAGGCAATTTTCTTGTCTGACACATATTTACTGTAAGTGCAATGTGTATATTTCCTGAAGATCTTGCGGATATAAGGCTGGCTGACCCCATAGACCTGGCAGATCTCCGACAGGGAATAATTCTTCTCCATATTCCTGTCTATCAGACTGAGGATACTGCTGAAAATATCCATCTCCTTTTTCTCCGCCCTTGACCTCTGGCTGTCTGCCAGCTGCTCCCTGAACAGCTCCAGGACTGAATCCCTCAGCTCCTCATAGGAATCAGCATACCTGATGCCATCCAGTATCTCTTCCTGGAAAACTTCGCCCTCCGTGCTTAATATCCCCCCTTCACGGAAAACTTCTCCCAGCTCTCTCAGGCAGTACCTCATCCTGTACAGCGACTCTTCCTGTCCCTCCCATTCCTCAAACTGCTTCCTGACTCCTCTTAAGATCTCCTCCCAGTTCTGGGCCCTGATATTCATCCTGACTTTTTCTGACAGAGGAAGCTCTTTCACAGATACAGGTCCCTCTATCTGTTCCAGGCTATCATATGACTTTTTAATCCGCTTTCCCAAAACAGTCAGTTCCTGGACTTTATGGCAGATCCTCTTTACCTGCCGGATACCGTCCCCCCGGAAGACTGCCTGCTTAATTTCCAGTACTATGCATGTCTTTGCCCAAAGCCTGTTCAAAACCTTCCACACAGGAGGAGTCTTACCTGCTTCATAAAAAAGCAGAAGTATTTCCCTGTGAGTGACGGACAGTATATCCGGCAGCTCTGTATTAAACTGTCCGATCCATTCTCCCGGTCCGCCGCTCATGTAAATGGCCGTAATCCCAGCCTCTTCCCCTCCCAGTCCTTCCCGGAAATCCTTTTCACTTTTATAACGCAGCGCCTTTTCCAGACAATCCTGCCTTCTGAGACGCTCCTCCTCCTGAAACTGCTTTCTTACCTTACCAAGTACCTGTGAAAATTCCCCTGGTTCAATGGGCTTTGTGATATAATCCTCAATGTTCAGCCTGATGGCCTCTTTTGCGTACTCAAACATCTTGTAGCCGCTGATAATGATCATATATATATTCTGATCCATCCTGCGGACAGCTTTTAAAAGCTCCAGTCCATCCATCTGGGCCATACGGATATCACTCAGCACAAGATCTGCCTTACAGCCTGATCCCAAAAATTTCAAAGCGTCCTCACCGCTCTCACAGATCCCCGCCACCTCAAAATCCTCTTCCTGCTCCACCAGAGCCTTTATAAATCTGGCTGTCGGCGGCTCATCCTCCACAATCAGCGCTCTGATCCTTCTCATCTTCTTCTGTCACCTTCCTCTTTATCATCAGTAAAACTCTGAAACCTCCTTCCTCCCTGTTTTCCAGTGAATACCTGAAATCTTCCCCCAAAAAGAAACTCAGCCTCATGATAGTGTTTTCCACACCGATCCCGTCTTTCATTTTTTTAATCTGTTCAGATACCGGAGTATTTTTATGTTCTTCTATCCTCTCCTTCAAATGTTCCAGTTCTTCCTCCCCCATACCTCTTCCGTCATCCATCACAGAAACAGCCGTCCATTCTCCTTCCTGTCTGCAGGATATGAGTATATGCACTACCCTCTGCTCTCCGTTATACGCATGTTCAAATACATTTTCCACAAATGGCTGCAGAAACAGCCTTGGAACTTCCACATTTTCCAATTCCTGTCCACATTGTATCCTGTATTCAACATGGTGTTCAAAACGCAGCTTCATCAGTTCCAGATATCCTGTTATATTTTCAATCTCCATGCCAATAGTGCTTGCACTATCATTTTTGTCTGCTATGGAATACCGCAGAAGGGATGACAGCCTCAGGCATGCTCTATATATCCGCGGCTGACGTGCCTCGCTCCCCATTATGCCAATGACATTCAGAGTATTATATAGAAAATGAGGATTGATCTGGGCCTGAAGCGAACTTAAGCGCTCCTGGATCCGCAGTGTTTTGCTCGCTATTTCCTTCTGTATCATCTGATCCAGATGTCTTTGCATATCCTGGTACCCTTCATACAGATAACGGATCTCATCATAAGACGGCGGGACTGTATTCTCTTCCCCCGCATTCAGGTTTTCAAGAGTCATACTGGACATCTGGGCTGTCAGAACCTTCAGAGGCTTCGTCATTTTTCTGGTATAATAGCATATAAAAAATACAGTCAGTACCAGAAGTCCTATCCCCTCCACTAAAAGGATACATATCTCCTGCAGTGCAGAGGCATAGATCTCCTTCCTGGGTGATATAAGAACTGTAGTCAGTCCATTCAATTCCTCTTCCCTTATCACCAGATAATCTTTCTCAAGCAGACTTAAATCTGCCGTCTGATCCTCTGTCCGTACAAGCTCTGAGGGAAAGCCTGACGTGGAATATACTGTTTCTCCCTGGCTGCTGTCAAAAAGCAGGACCTCTGCCCCTGACTGCTCTCCGATCTTAAAAATTTCATCCAGATATTCTGCCTCCACCTGTATACACAAATATCCCACCACCTTCCCGGGATCCCGGATAGCTCTTGCCAGTGTCAGCGTCTTCCTGTCATCCAGCGGTATCTTATGCCCGTTCACCGGCAGGATAAGACTTTTCCCATAATTAGTTCTGGCTGTCTCAAGCCATCCGATCCCCTCCAGCTCTTCCCCCGGCAGGCGGTACCTGCAGTTGTAGTCTACATTGTATTCTTCACTTTTTATATAATAGCCCCGGTCCGTAAAAAAGATAACACGGTACAGAGAATCCTCAATAGCGTAGGAACAGCACTCTGACTGTATTCCTGAATAGTACTGCTCCTCCTTCACCAGAGTATTATGAGGATAGTTAAGTCCCTTCGCGCTGAACATGATATTGTTCACCAGGTGGACACTGAGAAAGGACATATTATCCATAAGGGACTGGATCTGGGCTGAGATGAGGCGGGCTGATGATTCAGCCTTCTCCTCTACAATGTTTTGAGAATTTTTAACTGTATTTACAAAGAAAATACCCAGTATCACAGCAAGAGGCAGTATGGCGGTCCATAGATAGGACACCATAAGGCTTCTAATAAAACTTTTCTTTTTCATAGGACCCCTGCTTTCAATTGGACTTTGTGATGGGATGTATACAGCTATTTATCATATACAAATATCCTGGGAGCTTTCAGAATACCAAATGGTTTCAGACGGTATTCATAACACCACTCTTTTCCCTGTGTCCTCCATGTCTTTGGACCAAAATAAGTTTCACTTGTGCTGCAGTTATGCAGTTGGCCAAAGGTATTGAACCTGTTTCCGAAACACCTGACTGATAGGTGGTGTTTCCCCTCCTTTACCTCTCCCAGCGGTATGATATACGGCTCTCCAAAGACCCAATGAGGCTTTTCCCCATCCAGGGATGCCTCAACCAGGGCTCCGCTGTATTCCCCTATTTCCAGTTCTGCTGCCCCTTCCGGAAGCTCTAATTCCTCTTCATAGATGATGTTACCCCCATAGAATGGAAATCCCTGGCAGGAAATATCACCGTAACCAATGCTGGCCGGTATTTCTTCCAGACTGGCCCGGCTTCCCCAGACTCTCACCCCGAAATCTCCCAGCAGATAAAACCATTCCAGGTCTGTCAGTTTCCCAAAAGGAATCCTGCATTCCAGGATGTTTTCCCCGCTCTTTAACACGCCAAGCGGTATCTGTATAATGGAGGTATCTACAAATGTTCCTTTTCTTATAAAGGGAACCTTAGCCTGATTCCAGAAGATCTGTGTATCCTGCGTTCCCTCCAGGGCCAGGTTTACCTCTTTTCCCTCCACTTTAGAATCTATCCGGAAGCGCAGGCTTACTAAATGTTCTTTCGCATCTTCCTCCCGTAAAAGCCAAGGCTGCGGAAAGCTGTCTGTTCTTTTCCTGTATCCCAGTTCCTCACGGATTTTATCGTCTATCTTAAGGATCTCTTCTCTTTCTTTCCACTCACCGCCATCCAGACGGTACTCTGCCATATCCAGCAGAAGGACATTTTTCCCCCTGACGCCCCACTTGCTGCCGTCAGACTGGCGGCTGCCAGGCTCCTTATTTTCTGTACTGCAGCATAACCCCAAGTCCTCCAGACGGTAAGCAGTCTCTGATTTCAGGTAACGCTCCAGCTTTTTAACCCGTTTGACACTTGCCGCCTCTGCCGCTTCTGTCTCCGCTGTCCCCTCCTTTGTTTTCTCTTCACAATTCTTTCCTGTCAGCCGGAGCAGGACTGAATCATGTTCAAAAATTTCCAGTTCCAGATATGTATTCCTGCCGTCTGTCCAGGTATCTGCCTCCTCAATTGTCCCATGCAGGGCATCATACAAGAGGACCTTATAGTTTCCCGCAATCCGCAGCCTGTAATGAACATCATCTGCCTGATATGCGTCCACAGACCTGGTCTTCTTTCCGCCCTCCTTACCCTGGGCAATGAAAAGCCACTTTTCACCCTGATCCTCCCGCAGCTGACATAGGAAACGCTCAGCACGGATCCCGTCCCGGTCCAAAATATCTATCTGGCGTACCTCCTCCAGCTTACCAAGTATCTTCTCCTTCTCATAGCCCAGCCGTGTATACCGGGACAGCTGTTCCTCAGGCGCTGTTGAAGCCTGCCCGTCCATATATCCGGGCAGCTCTCCCAGCACAAGTATTTCCCCTCCTGAACTTCCGAAATCTCTTAATACCTCAAGTGTACTTTTCCGTATTGTGGTAAGTTCCGGCACAATCACTGTTGTATAATCCATCTCTCCCACGCGAAGAAAACCATCTGCAGCTTCTGCTCCAATCTCCGGAAGCAAAGCCTCTGAGAGAAAATCAAAGTCTATCAATCCAAACAGCAGCCATCTTGTCAGGTCCTGGAACTGCTGCTCCAGAAGTTTTCTCTTCCCTGCCGTCTCCCTGAGCGGCCCCATCTCCATAAACATACTTTCAATTGGATGAATGACTGCCACATGAACAACCGCCTTTCCCCTCGCCATAGCCATTCCCACCCTGGCAAAGTAATCCTCCAGAATAGAATACCGTTCAAACCACGGTGAATGTCCGTCAATAGGCGCGGGATAATCACGCTTTGACTCTCCTCCCATATACATCCACGCCAGATGCGGAACTCTCAGAGAGACTCCCAGTGCAGCCTGCCAGTCTCCCTGAAGCTTATGTCCTCTGAAGTCAAAATCCCAGTTTGTCACGCCGTAGAGTTCACTGACAGTTCCACCTCTTCCCATCTGCCTGGCCACGCTCTGGGCCTGCTTGGCAGTAGTATATTCACGGGCATCCGCCAAAATATCGATCCCCGGCATTTGAAAATACTTATAGGAACGCATGGCATCACCCACACTCCGAATCTGGCTTTCCAGGCTTGCCTCTTCCATCAGATGTCCTGTGAGCATGATGTTATGAGCCTCACACCATTTTCCAAGTACCCCGCAATAATTCCGGGAGAATTCATCTGCTGCCAGATTCAGATAACGGTAGCGGATACAGCTGGTCCTGCCGTCCTCCAGATTCCAGAAAATTTCCGGCAGACGGCCGAGAAGGCTCTCTTTGTACAGTTCCTGAAAATCCCTTTCCATACGGTCTGTGTAGGGGATCCCCACCTCCTCCGGGACATCTCCTTTTCTGAGACTCTGCATTTTTGTAAACTGGGGTTCGTCTGTAAAAATGGAAGGGACTGTCCTGGAAAACTCCTGTCCCAGGATCTTATAATAAGGTTCATAGCTAGTCTCCAAAAATTTCCCGGTGGCCTCAGGATTTAATGTATCCACATATGCCTGGTTATTAAACCAGGGCAGCTTATCCGTCACTACGAGATATGCATACCAGAGCTGCCCCTGCTCCCCTCTGCCCACTGACGCTTCTTTGCCCTTCATGGCCTCTTCACTGGCTGCAATCCGCTTATATCCTGCCAGTTTTCCATTTTTTAGTTCAATCTGATAGACTCCAAGCAAAGTAAGACAGCCATTTTCCGTCAGGCGGTTGCTGGGAGCCAGTCCCCTGTCATACTTTCCCTCCTGATGCATATGAGGGGAAAACAAAAGATACCTGGCCCGGTAAGCCTCGTACTCTGTCACCCTTCCGCCTCCATATCCCGAAGGCCATTTGTCCTCATCATAGAGGTATACCTGCATCCCTTTTTCACAGGCGTAACTGTGACAATGTTTCACTGCTTCTAAAAATTTTTTTCCCAGATATTCATCCTTCAGCCCAATCCTGGAGTGGATATGAAATCCCCCGAATCCCATTTTTTCAAAATCATCTATCTGCTGTTCCATAAGCCCATTATCCAGAATCCCATTCCAGCCCCAGAAAGGTGCGCCTCTGTATTCTGCCGGCGGATTCTTATATAGGAGATCATAATCTGTGCTGTTTTCCCTGCCGTATTGCTCTCTATACTTTTCTTTCATTATATTTCCACTCATCCTTTCACGGCTCCCGATGTCATTCCCTCCATCATCTGCCTGTTCAATATCAGATAAACAATGACCAGCGGTATGGACACAACTACGATCGCCGCAAACAGATGACCATAGTCTGTATCAAACGCTGATTTCAGCCCATAGATACACAGCTGGACTGTCTGGCTGCTGGACCCTGACATATAATACTGGGGATTTTGAAAATCATTATAGACCACGATGGACCGCAGTATGATTACAGAAGCTGTGATTGGCTTTAATAACGGAAATATGATCCTGAAAAACAGAGTGAGCGGCCCGCATCCGTCCACAATAGCTGCCTCGTCTACCTCCTTTGGCAGCGTGGCAATGAAACCTTTATACATCATAGCAGCAAAAGGAAACAGTGTCGCTACTTCCACGAGGATCAGACCCGGAAGTGTATTGGCCAGATGCAGCTTGCTCAGCACCCAGTCGGTGGGGATTATAGACGCTGGCACGATCAGGCCCGCCACAATCAATTTATCCGATACAGCGCTGAACTTTCCCTTCCTCCTCTGCATAATAAATGCCGTCATAGCGGATGTGAGGACAAGGATCAGGATCGACCAGAAGGTCAGCACCAGACTGTTTACAAATGCATTAAAAAATGCCCCTTTTCCATACTGAAAGATATAGATATAATTTTCAATGATATTCCATTCTTTAGGAAGCGCCAGGTTCAGGGCCGAGGCATCTGTTTTAGTCTTAAAGGAATTCACAATTATAAAATAAAACACCAGCCAGTGGGTGACAATGGTCATGGCCACGAGGAAGATCTCCAGAGCCCTGGAGAACACCGTTCTTCTCTTTACCATTATAACTCAGCCTCCTTTTTTCCCACATAGGAATTTAATGGAAATACAATGATTGATACCACTACAAACATAATCACGTAACCTGCAGTAGCCAAACCATAATTTCCTCTTGCAAACAGCTTATAAATCGCTGACCCCAGCACTTCCGTAGAATATCCGGGCCCGCCTCCCGTCATGGCATAGATCAGATCATAGGTGCGGAGTCCCCCAATAAGGGAAAGTGTCAGAACTGTATTCATAGTGGGAACAAGAAGAGGCAGAGTGATCTTCGAAAAGATCTGCCTGGGAGAAGCTCCGTCAATGGCGGCTGCTTCGTAATAAGCGGCAGGTATGGCGCTGATGCCCGCCACATAGATCAATATGGCAGTTCCGATCCCTTTCCATATATCCACTGCCACACAGGTGAACAGTGCCCATGCGGAAGATGTCAGCCATTTCACAGGTTCCATCCCAAAGGCTCCCAGCACCTGGTTAACAATCCCCCCTGAAGACAAGAGTTTTTCAAATGCTATAGCTACAACTACATTGCCAAGAAGAGTCGGGAAAAAAAGCATTACTTTCAGATATCCTGCACTCTTTATCTTTTTGCACAGATACTGTGCAATGAGAAGTCCCAGCGCTACTTTTACAAAACAGGTGACAAACGCATAAATTGCAGTATTGATCAGGGAAGCTTTTGTGTTTGCCATTGTAAAAAATGTAACAAAATTCTGTACTCCCGTAAAAACAGAAGTTTTCAGATTCCATGTAGTCATAGAAAAATAAAATGATGCAAATGTCGGGATGACAAAAATCACAACATATATAACAATTCCAGGAATTGCCAGCCATCCCGTATAAATTTTCTTTTCGATCCGGCTCATAAGATCCTCCTTTTATTAAGTGAAATACATTTACACAATCCGCCAGCTCAGAAGAAAAGGACCGGATACCTCTGATTTTATTCCGGTACCCAGTCCCACTTTTTTATCCAATCTGTTTTCTGGCGCTTGTCCGGCTTTACCAGCCTTCTAAGCCCTTCTGCTGGGCATCAATAGCGTTGTCGGACTCTATTTCGCTGATTGCCTCCTCCGGAGTATATTCACCTGTGCCTACCATTGTCAAAATTGTAGCCATATTCGGACCTTTAATATCGCAGAAATACTCCATGACCGGAGTAGATGCCTTTTCCGACCATACCTGCGCTTCTATAACTGCTCCGCTTACATTCTCCGGCATCTCTACCCCATTCAGCATAAAAGCTCCTGTAGGTATCGTCTTGGTACAGTAAATGTCCACTGCATCCTCAGTAGTCAAAAACTCCAGGAGCAATTTAGCCAGCTCCGTATTTGGTGAATTCTTGCTGATACACCAGGCCGCCGGCATCCAGGTAGCCACCCCCTGTTCCTCCCTGCTCTCATCAGGCAGTGGGAAAAATCCTATATCTTCCCTGGCATCCGGATTAACTGTCTCCACGGTAGACATAATATTGGTACGGCAGAAAATATGGACTGCGCTTCCCTCAGTTACAGCCGTAGCTGCATCCTCCCAGCTTATTTCCAGCGGATTGTCATTCTGATATCCCGCCTCCCAGATCTCATACATCTTGCTCAGGCCCCTCATATAGGCATCTGATTCATGGAGCTCAATTTCTTTTTTCGTATACTGCTCTGTAAAAACGGGATTTTCTTTCTGTACATAGTAATATTGTGACAGAAAAAGTATCTGGGCGCCTGAGGCATTACTGTATTGTGACATGACCGGATCCTTATCTGTTTTTTCCCGGATGACCCTGCAGTTTTCCATAAATTCTTCCCATGTATTTGGAATCCCAAGTCCCAGCTCTTCATAAACTTTCTTATTGTAGAAAACTCCTGCCACATTTGATGGACTGCAGGGAATCCCGTATATCTCCCCTGTTCCCTCATCTGTCACAATATTCAGGTAATCTCCATTGACCCGCTCCGTGATCCAGTCCTCTCCTGACAGATCATAGCAGTTTTCTTTCGGTGACATGGCATCCAGCTTGGCTCCCACTGAGTTCATCCAGATATCCGGAAGGTTTCCTGTAGCTGCCCTGACAAGAAGGATACTTTCCATCTCATCCGCATCACTTGACAGTCTCTCCACTTCTATTTCACACCCGTATTTTTCCTCAAAGGCATCAAATTGTGCCTGAAAAGAATCCGCATTGCTGTCTGTCACACTGTGGGCAACGTGCAGAGTCACACCTTCATAAGATTTATCCGCCGCTTCGCTGGCATTGACAGGAAGCGCTGCCTGCAGAGCCAGAACTCCTGCCGCTAAAACTGCTAACTTTTTCTTCATTTGCCTCTCCTCCATAAAATCATATAAATTATTAGTATCACATCAAAAACTTCCCGGTTAGAAAGAGAAAAATAATGGCCACTATTTTATTACCCCTGATACTCTTGGGAGTTATTTAAGATGTTTTAATTATACTTCCCCTCCTGATTTCAGTACATAGAAAATCAGAAAGGAAGACATGGAAAAAAGGAATTTTGAATATTTAAAAGTGAATTTTTTAGATGTTTTTGTGCAGTATGCCAAATTTGAACTTCGACATTTCTACAAAAACAGCAGACAAATAACAAAGCCGGAATAATCTAAATAATCCTCCGGTTCTGTCATTCTTTGAATTGCCGTGCTTATACTACATAGTGGCGACGTCATACAGGATGGCAGAGTATTCTTCTGTTGAATTTCGATCCACGCCACTACATAGTGGCGACTTGTTATATGGATAGTGTGGAGGTGAGAGAGTGATTTCAATCCACGCCACTACATAGTGGCGACATTGCCAAAATTATCATCAAAGATATTGCAACGGATTTCAATCCACGCCACTACATAGTGGCGACAAAGCTGTTTATCAAACATCGACCGTTCCAATAAATTTCAATCCACGCCACTACATAGTGGCGACTCGATAAGAATATTAACTTTAGGGGTATGGAGCGATTTCAATCCACGCCACTACATAGTGGCGACCTCACACAAGAAGGAAATAATGTAAGTCCTACGATTTCAATCCACGCCACTACATAGTGGCGACATCGCTATCTTTGCAAATTCTATTGATGTGCTCAGATTTCAATCCACGCCACTACATAGTGGCGACATGATCGCACCGGAGACCACGAGGGAGGGGATCCATTTCAATCCACGCCACTACATAGTGGCGACAATAAAGGGAGGTCATGCAGAGGTGCTTAATGGATTTCAATCCACGCCACTACATAGTGGCGACTTTATAGTAAGGTCTGAAGTATCCCTGTTTAAAATTTCAATCCACGCCACTACATAGTGGCGACAGGATTCCACTCACCGGTTTGCAACAGACATGGATTTCAATCCACGCCACTACATAGTGGCGACCTGAGGAGTAAGCTCAGTATTGTCAACGTAGGAATTTCAATCCACGCCACTACATAGTGGCGACGAGAGTCATTAGTGGACTTTCAAACTTTAAAATATTTCAATCCACGCCACTACATAGTGGCGACGACAGTTTGTGGGCTATTGCGGCCAGCCAGTTAGATTTCAATCCACGCCACTACATAGTGGCGACTGGTTGGGCTTAATGTAAACGACATTAACCTACAGATTTCAATCCACGCCACTACATAGTGGCGACGGAGGACGAGTGGAGTACAGAAAAACTCACAGAGATTTCAATCCACGCCACTACATAGTGGCGACAATGGGGATTATGTTCTTCAGCCGATCTCTTGTATTTCAATCCACGCCACTACATAGTGGCGACTTTACTTTTAATCAATGCAGACAGTGATACATCGATTTCAATCCACGCCACTACATAGTGGCGACATGATTACACTGTACAGTGGCACTCCCGGTAGTGGATTTCAATCCACGCCACTACATAGTGGCGACAGCAAAAACATCCTAAAATCAACTTCAATATTTGTATGTTTTCTATAATTTTAACACAAAAAGCTCTTCATTTAAAGGTTTTATTTCATTTTTCTTTCTCTGCGCCAACAAAATAGTACATTTTTTGGTGCGAATCTCCCGGGGATTTTATGTTCACTTAAGATTCGCACCAGAACGCAGCACTAACAAATACTTAAAACTTCATCCTTTCAATCTGCATACTGCACTTTCCAACATATCTGCCCCATGCAGTCATCTTTGCCACCTATTATATGATCACATATAAATCAAATATAAATATTGGCATTCATCTATAATAATTAATAATCTAATACACTGTAACAAAACATTCCCTGGGTTAATACTGCATATATTACCCCAAACTTAAAATAGAAAATCCGATCATCTGCGAAAATACAGTATTTAAGGACTATTCATCAATAAAAAAAAGCAACTATTTTATCACGATTTTATTATGATTGAGTGAGCCTTGATAAGACGAAAATAAGGGAGATTACACATATGAAACCGTGTATCTCCCTTTCAATTTTATAAGCTATTCCCAGTCCATAGCTACACACGCATATACCGCAGTTTCGATTGGTAAAACTTGTTCGTTGAAACATACTTTAGGATTATGATGTGCATAAATATTATCTGAATCTACTTTAGCTCCTATCATAAAATAAGAAGATGGGACTTTATTTGCAAACACTGCGAAATCATCAGAACCAGTTGTGTGCAACCCAGATACCATATTAAATTCGGTATTCATAGAATTTAACGCCTTAGCAATTTTCATATTTCTTTTTTCATCACAACAGAGTACGGGTATATCTGTTAAAACATCTACCTTACTTTCTGCATGAAAAGCATTGGAAATATTATTTACTATTTCCTCAATTCTCGTAATTAAGTATTGTTTTATTTCACTATCAAATGTGCGAAGTGTTCCTTGCAAAATAGCTGTTTCCGGAATAATATTATTTGCTGTTCCAGAGTTAAATTGTCCTATTGTCAAAGTTACTTCTTTACCAGGGGGACATTCGCGTGCAATTAGCTCTTGCAATGCCTGATAAATATGAACTCCAACATTGATAGGGTCTATTCCATTCTGGGGCATAGCACCATGTGTACCTTTTCCCGTTATTGTTATCTTAAAGCCAAAGACAGATGTTCCTGTCATAGTTCCATAAGCGATTGTTCCTACAGGAATAACGGACGCTACATGAGTTGCAAAAGCTGCGTTTACTTTAGGATTTTCCAATACTCCTTCAGCAATAACTGCCTTAGCTCCCTCGAACGTTTCTTCTCCAGGCTGAAATAATAGTTTTATTCTTCCTTTTAAATCTTTCTCGTGTTTTTTTAAGATTTTGGCAGCTCCTAACAATGCGGTCGTATGTATATCATGTCCGCAAGCGTGCATATTACCATTTTGCGAAGCAAAAGACAATTGGCTTTCTTCATTCATAGGAAGTCCGTCCATATCTGCTCTAAGAAGTAAACATTTATCCCCTGTACCTATATAACCAATAACACAATTTCCGTTGATTTTTGTTTCAAATGGAATATCCCATTCTGTTAATTTTTCTTTCACAAAAGAAACTGTTTTAGGAAGTTCAAGTCCCAATTCAGGTACTTTGTGAAGTTCTCTACGCCATTCTATAAGTTCATCATACATTTCTTTGCTTTCAGCATAAATTGAAGAATACATATTTTCACTCTCTTTCTTGAAATTCTTACGACAATTATTTTATCCCTTTTTCATATGTTTGTCTTGAAGTATAATTTTATATCTGTTATAACATATACATTATAACTGAAAGGAAATAAAACATGGAAATACACCATTTAAAACAACTTATTACTATTTCTCAATGTGGTTCAATTAACAGTGCCTCACAAAGACTGTACATTTCTCAACCCTCACTAAACAATATCGTAAAACGATGTGAGCAAGAATTAGGATTTACAGTCTTCATGAGGACACCAAAAGGAGTTAAATTAACAGAAAAGGGGGCAAAGTTTGTTGAAATAGCCCAAAATATTATTGCAGAATATAAAAAAATAGAAGCATTGTCCTCCACTAATAAAACGGTTTCGATTTCATTTATTTATTTATCATATATTCTTGAAGCACTTCTTAAATTTCAAGAACAGGGATTTTTACTTTCTGATATGCTTCGCAGGACAGAGCCATTTGAAACAATAAATGATGTCGTATGTCAAAAAGTTCGTCTAGGAATTATGCCAGTATATCAAGCAGATTTAAACGGATTTGCCGAGGAAATAAAACAATATAATTTGCAGTATCGTATGCTTTTTGAATCCGTACAAATATACGCTATTGTTAGTAAGACTCATTCTCTTGCTTTCAAAAAAAGTATTTCCATCAGTGAAACCCTTGAATATCCTTTAACTTATTATACAGCAGTATTGGAAAAATCTGTACTTAGAAATATATATGACTCTAAGCGTTCTCTAAAAGTACTGAATAGAGATGAATTATTTTTAGTACTGAAAAATAACAAACATTTTTCTCTTTTAACCCTTACATCTAATTCAAAAAATCCAGAATTTTGTTATATTCCAATAAGAGATAATGAGTTCAAAATGAATATATGTGCGATTTTTCTTTCTGATACTACACTTGCTAAACAAGAAATTGAGCTGATTGAATTTTTAAAAAATACAGTACATTTCATATAATTTTGGTTTTATTATAAGTCTTTGATTTCTTATAAATCTTAAAGATTAGCGGCCTGTCTGCTCCAATTCTCTTGTTTGCTCCATATGCACTTTCTTGGTTTTATAACTAACTCAGGATATTAAAAAGCGCACCGTCGTTTTTAATACATACCAGGTTTATCCCAGACATCAGAAGGTATAAAAAGACATATCCTTACATATTCCCATTTCTTATATCACCTAAACTCGTATTGACTAACAGTATCTCTTCAAACGAACGCATCCCGCCTTCCCCCATCGGTGACTGCGCTTCAAAACCAACTTTTATAGTCTTACTCATGGGCAGCCAGGTAAGGCGGGCCATTTTGTAAATCTTTCCATCCAGTGAGTAATGAACCGCAAAAATATCATCCTTTCGCGCTAACTGCAGCCATACCTCATTTCCTTCTACATTAATTCCATTTGCATCATCTGATTTTCCATTAGTCATAACAGTCACAACAGAATGGGTGCCCAGATCCGTGTACTCAAAACACGCTTTTGCCCATAGCCTCTCATGATCCAATGCAAGCAGCACAGCGGCATCATAGGTGGATACAAAATCCAGACCGACCTTTGCTCTGAACAGAAAATCACCTGTCACTTCTTTATATAAAAACGGTGCTGCAGCTGCAACATTACCTGTTATAGGATTTACAAAATAATTAGAACCTGAAGGAGCATATATTTTGATCCCTTTTTCCTCTTTTTCACATCTGCTCTCACACAGCCACTTTAAATCATCATATTTCATTTTCTTTCCTCACTTTCCATATTTTCTTTATATTTCCGTAGAGAATACATAACAACATTATTATGGGGAAAAGACTTCCTGCTAAAATCCCCAGTTTCATATCTCCCCCGTATCTTCCTGTCACAGCGCCCACAAGTCCGGGACCTGCCGCGCAGCCTATATCTCCTGCCAGTGCCAGGAGAGCAAACAGTAACGTTCCTCCCTGTCTCATTGCGGAAGAAGCAATGCTAAAGGTACCCGGCCACAGCAATCCAACAGAAAAGCCGCACAGGGAACAGCCTAATATATTCAGCAGCGGTGCCTGCGGTATGGATATCAGCAGATATGCCATCACACATCCCAAACTGCTGTATAATATTGCTTTTTTTAATTCTATTTTTTCACTGCACTTTGCATACATTACTCTTGAGAGCCCCATCAGCATTGCGTAGGCCATTGTCCCGGTAAGATCACCCACATTCTTCGGTACAGCTAAGGTTCCTTCAAGAAAAGCGGAGAGCCACTGGCTTATGCCATTATTGCTTGCCCCTGAACATACCATCATCAGTATCAGCGGCCAGAAAACCGGCTTATGGAATAAAGAACTCAAGCTGTCCCCTTTCTCTCCTTTGCTTATCAGAGGGAATATGGGGCAATCCACAAATAGGATTATATTTAATGCTGAGAGTAAGACCCACAGCCATGTAAGAATTCTCCACTGCTGGATTCCAAATACCGCAAAGAATATAGTAGATAAAAGGACTACTGCCATATGCCCCCAGCAGTAAAAGGAATGAAGCAGGCTCATGTGCTTCTCTTTATTTTCTAATGGCAGTGCCTCAATGATGGGACTGATCAGTACTTCAAGCAGACCTCCCCCCGCTGCATAACATATGACTGCCCCAAGCAGTCCTGTAAAAGCATCCGCGGTCAATACAGGAAAAAATGTAAGTCCGCCCAGCCCGGCTGCAGCTGCAATATGCGCCAATACCGCAGAAGCCCTGTATCCAATCTTGTCAATAAAAAATGCCGACGCCAGATCCATCAATAATTGGACCACAAAATTTACAGTGATAAGCAATGTCATTTCTGTCATAGACAAAAGATATTCCTTTTGAAATGTCACTAACAGCAATGCTGCATAGTTATTGACGATTGCCTGTATGACATACCCCATATAACAAGCAAGAACTGTTTTTTTATATTTCACCCATCCTCCTTTACTATTTCCTGCAGGATATATTTAAATGACTTATTTAAATTACTATTCTATAGAATAATATAATGTAACTATTCAGCAGGTCTGTGCATTTACTGCACAGACCGTAAGAAAATGATTCAAGGGTGCAAAAATCCCATCGCCGAAGGCGATTTTAAATGGATTTTTGCATGTAACTGTGAAGGTACTGAACAGTTACAATATAATTATATAACCTTTTTCTCTTATTTAAATAGACTTTCTTCTCTAAATATATTACAATATTCCCATAACCTGTCCATAGAGGCTCAAAAGCATGACTGGAGGAATAAATAATGACACCAGAAGTATTACAGATCACAGACCACAATTTCATGGATATTCTCGCCCAGGGCAAAAAGGAATTTCCCCTCCAGTACTATGTAGATGAGTTTGAAAAATATCCGGGCAGAATGATACCACTGCACTGGCATCCCGAAATAGAGTTCTATGTTGTATCCGGATGTACACTTCAAATCCAGCTGGGACAGACAACTATTACTCTAGGAGAAGGGGACGGCCTGTTTATTAACTCCAATGTTCTTCATTCTTTTTCTCCGATAGATTCCGGGAAGTCTGCATGTCCTAATATCGTGTTTTCACATGAACTCCTGGCCCCCTATGGGAGTATCATTTATCAGAAATACATGCAGGATATCTTAAAAGATGAAGAAATACCATACATTCTCCTTCATCCAGACTGCCCCTGGCATAAAAGCATCCTGTCTCTTCTGGATAAGACGTTTTCATTGCTGCAAAAATACAGCCCTCCTTCTGATTTTTATGGTCAATTCCCATATATCGGATTTCAAAATGCTGATGTGCAAAGTCAATGTTATGAAATGGAAGTTCAGACGCTGTTAAATAAAATCTGGCAGATTATCTATATAAACAGATTTGATATTCCAAAATCAGCTGTTAAAAAAAACAACCATCTGCTGCAGATAAGAATGCAGAAAATGCTTGCTTTTATTCATGATAATTATGCAGAGCCAATATCCCTGCAAGATATTTCAGGTGCCGCAGATATCAGCAAAAGTGAGGCTTCCCGCTGTTTTCATTCGTATCTGCGCGAGTCACCCATAAGCTATCTGCTCAATTACAGACTTGAGAAGGCTAAAAATATGCTTCATCAAAGTGATTGCACAATCCTTGAGATCTCAGAAAAATGCGGCTTCGGATCTGCAAGTTATTTTTGCAAGATATTCCGCAGAGAGACAGGAATCACTGCTTTACAATACAGGCAGCTAATTGCCGCTGCTGTACCGGCAGGACGAAGGTGACATACCATAAAGCTGTTTAAATTTCTTAGAAAAATAGAACTGGTCTGAGTATCCTACCGTCTCCGCTATCTCCTGGATGGGAATCAATGTATTCTTTATAAGATATATTGCATTTTCCATACGCACATGATTAATATACTGCGAAATGCTCATTCCCGCTGTCCTTTTAAAGGTTATTCCCACGTAGTTTGCATTGAGGCTCAGAATATCAGCTATCCGCTGTACCCCCAGTTCTCCGTCATTATACTGCTTTTCCACAATATCTTTTACCTTTTTGACGATCTGGTCTGCCGATACATACTGTACGGTGTCTGCCATTCCTGCCAGTTCTTCAAAAAGACGCCTCATCTCCTGCCGGCAGCTGCTGATATTTCCGTTTTCAAGAAAGGCTCTCTGGACAGATGAGATTTTTTCTGCCATCTCTTTGTACATAGAATCCGGAAGATACTTTTCTGCCATACAATATGCCAAGTACAGCATTCTCTTTATAAGCACATCAAGCATATCAAGAGAAACAAGCTCTTTTTCCAAAGTATCAAAAAATTCCTCTAATGCAGCCAAAATTCCGGCACGGCTGCAGGGCTCCAGATTTTTCTCCAGCTTCTCCATACAGACCTGCAGCATACGTCTCTCTTTTCCGCGGATTTCTTCCTCATCACAACAAATAATACATGTCTCATTTTTATATCCGGGCATGGAATCATAAAAAAGCTCTTTCCTGATAGAAGCATATGCCTTCCTAATATTATCCGGGGTACCTGGAAAAGGCTCTGAACAGATCACCCATTCCCTGCACATCGGCTTTTTCTGGTAAACAGCCAAATGATCCTCTATCCTCTCCTTCAGCTGCCCGGCATCCTCCCCCTCTATCACTCTGAATATCCTTTTAAATTTATCTGTGATGTTCAGGCATATACGCCCCTGGATATGGTTCTGAGGATGAGGACCTGCCTCATCCTCTGTAATTTCAAATAATGCATTTTCATCAGCACGGCAGTTCTCACACAGAAGCATATAGGAACCTGATTCCACGATCCCGTAATTTTCCAGCATTCCCTGGAAAATAGCTTCATCCTCCTGTCCCCGGTTCTCTAAAAGCATCTGGCTTAAATAAGCATTTTCCAGTTTATCTTTATCCGTGCGCAGTTCCTGCACAGCTATTCTCTCTCTGTGCTTGGCATCCAGTTCCTCCCTGATCTTCAATACTGTCCCGCTCATCTCCTGCTTATCCACAGGCTTCAGCATAAAATAGCTGACGCCAAGATTTACAGCTCTTTTCGCATATTCAAAGTAATCATAGCCTGTCAGAATAATGATCTTTAATTCTGAATTTTCCTTCCGAATCTTCTCTATAAGCTCCAGGCCGCTGATATCAGGCATAGAGATATCCACTACAGCTAAATCCACCTGATTTTGCTGAATATAGGAAAAAGCCTTTTCCCCTGACCCAATCTCCGCTTCCACCTGAAATCCATGGGCTTCCCAGTCAATACATCTGCAGACCCTTCTGCGGATGTAATATTCATCGTCAACAATGATCACTCTGTACATACTATTTATGACACCTCATTTCTTGGAAGGATAATCTTTACAATAGTCCAGCGGCCTTCCTCGGACTGAACACTCAGCCCATACTTGCTGCCATAGTGGAGCTTGATCCGCTTATCTGTATTTTGTATGCCAAAACCATCAAAATCTTTATCATTATTTATCATTGACTCATTTAGCTGCTGAACCTTTTTGGGCGGGATGCCGCACCCATTGTCCACCACTTCAATGACACATGTGTCACCTTTTACACATCCCTGTATAATTAAGTCAAAAGTATTATCCCGCTTCTGGAACCCATGCACAATTGCATTTTCCACAATTGGCTGCAAGATCAGTTTAATACAGTTTTGTTTTTTTAACTCCTCTGAAACTATGATCCTGTATCTGAACAGATCAGGAAAGCGCTCTTTTACAATATCCAGGTATTCTTTCACGATCAAAAGCTCAGATTCAATTCCTGACTGCTCCGCCTCACTTCTGAGCACACGCCTGTAAAACTTTGATAAACAATTTAATACAAAAATGGCCCTATCCTTCTCTTCCTCCTCTATCATGCCACAGACTGTCTCCAGTGTATTATATAAAAAGTGCGGATTCATCTGCATCTGTATATAATTGATCTCAAAAATACGTTTCTGCCTCTCGATCTCAATATTATTTGTCATAAGCCTGTCCAGCTTCACGATCATGTCATTGATCTGGTTACATAAAGCTCCCATGTCGCCCTCCGGAATCTCTTCAATCCGGACCTGACAGTTTCCTTTGCTCACTTCCTCTACTACCTGTCCCATATCCTGGATAGGCTTTGTCAGCTTTCTTGTCATAAACCGGATGAATACCAGAACGCTTAAAATCAAAACTACCTCCATCACAGCCAGGATAACCACCAGCTTAAAGGTATTTTTCTTGATTTCTTTGTCCTGGACAGTGGCAAATATATTCCAGCCCATAGACTCATACGGGTAGCTCAGAAGTATGTATCTTTCACCGTCATACTTAATATGGTCCACTTTTTTAATCTCGTCAGCCTCCAGACCACCAAACGGCATATTCTGAAGACTTTGGTCTAAAGCACTTTCATCTGTGGAGGATATTATTTTTTCCTCCTTATTCACTACAAACACATTCATATATCTCTGCAGGTTTTTTCCATAATAGCTTTTCATCTGCCCGCGGTTTACGCAGATTTCCAGTACCCCCATCAGTTTGCCGCCATAGCTGTACACCTTTCTCTGAAAAGCCAGAAAAACCTCTGTTTTCCCTTGTCCTGTTAAATTACTGTATGAGATCCAGCGTGACAGATCCTCTGAATCAATCAATTCTCCTGCCGAAACCTGCTTTTTCTCCATATATTCTTCCGGATCATCCTCCGCATTTCCGCTAAAATATTCTCCTTCCACTGTATAGAAATTAATCTCGTCATAGACATCCTGCGAAGCAGTCATATACATAAGCAGGTTAGTAATTCCCATGACCCTCTGAAAGTTCTTATATCCCATATCCTCCGCATCTATGGAGATTGCCTCCTGGTACTGCTGGTTCAGGGTCACATAGAGAGCTTCCTTTTCAATCTCTTCCACAAAGCCCTCCAGAGAATTTACAACTGTATTTAAATCCTTTTTTGCATTCTCATATATCTCTTCCTCCAGCATCTGATATGAAAATCTGCCGATAATAATTCCAAAAAAGACGAGCACAGCCAGGGCCGTCATAAAAAACGTCCAAAACATACGCCTCTGATAAGTTTTTCTTGTCATCCGGTCAACTATCCTCTTCCAGGTAGGTAATGTATACATAGTAAGCTCCCTGCTTTTTCCCGTCCATGTTTATAAAACCAGCTTCTATCCTCATAATCCCCTCTTCACAGATGTCTGTCTGAAATTCCACTGACTCCAGATCAGGCTGTACAGAAGCCTCATACTCCTTATCCTGCAGCCTCACATATGCCTTGGCGGGGCAGAATTTAACTGCCTCCTGAAGGCTGTGATAAGGTGCCAGCGCCTCTTTCTCTTTTGGGGTAAGCTGCTGGGATATAGCCTTGGCTGCCTCCCTGGGCCACCGGCAGACTTCAATTTTATAATGACCTGTCCGGCGCACATCCACACACCAGCTTCCCGTAACAGTGAATACATTAGCCACCATTACCTGACTCCATGCCACATCCCCGTCCAGATCCATTGCATTTAAGCAGACTGGATTTTCCTGGGGGCACCCTGCATATATGGGACTGTTTACTTTTCTGCTGCCCTCTGTCTGTTCCCACCATTCCAAATGGGCCTTTCTCAGCTCCCTGACCACCTGCGGATTCTCTGCCGCTACATTTCTATGCTGGCCAGGGTCTTCCCTGATGTCATAGAGTTCTTCCCCTCTTATGAGGCGCCATCTGGGCGTTATCACAGCGCACTCCCACACAGCCGGCTCTTCTGTTCCCTGATGGAATTGTATGAATTCCAGACGTTCCTCAAACCCTTTCTCATCCTCCAGGATTTCTGCAAAACTCTGTCCATCCCACAAAAGCCCTTCCGGAACAGAAAGATGGCAGAGCTCTGCCAGTGTGGGGACTACATCAATATGCAGGCACATCTGTCTAATCCTCCGGCCTCCGAAAAATCCCCCGTTTTTCCATCTCATCATGAAAGGCACCCTGTGGCCGCCATCATAATAAGAAGCCTTTATCCCCCTCATGCCCGCATTATAGCCCTTCACTATAAATTCCTGATCATCCTGCAGCCCGCAACCTGAACTGCCGTTATCTGTCATAAATATCAGGATGGTGTCATCCAGTATCCCTTCCTCATCCAGCTGCCTGTACAGTCTTCCGAAATTTTCATCAATATTTGTTATCATGCCGTAGAAATCAGGTTCTACTATCTCCGGCTCATCCCTGTAAAGTCTGGAATAGCGTTCTTCTACCAGGAATGGGGCGTGGGGCGCATTGGTGGAAATATAGGCAAAAAATGGCTCCTGCTTATGTTCATGTATAAACTTAGATGCCTCATTAAACCATACATCTGTGCAGTATCCTCTGTAATCCACAGGCTCTCCATTCTTAAAGTAAGTATCATCAAAATAATTATTTCCCCAGAAATCCGGTGTCTGTCCAACTCCGCCGCCTTTGTGGGCCACTACATACTGAAATCCCCTGTCCTGGGGACGGTAGGGATAATTATCTCCCAGATGCCACTTACCAAACATCCCCGTGGCATAACCGCTGTCCCTGAAAAGCTCTGCAAGCGTTACCTCATCCGCATGGAGTATGGAGCGTCCCCAGCAGGTCGCCCAGACACCATTTCTCAGAGGGCGGTTTCCCGTCAGAAGCGCCCCTCTGGTAGGCGCGCACAATGGCGCCACATGAAAATCATCAAATACTGCGGCCTCCCCGGAAAATCTGTCTATATTTGGTGTCTTTATATAGGGGTTCCCATTGCAGCCCAATTCTCCATACCCCTGGTCATCAGTGATCACCAGGACTACATTTGGTCTTTTTATCATTTTATCACCCTTTCACTGCCCCGGCAATCATTCCCTTTTCCACATTTTCCTGGCACAGAATATAGAAAATAACGATTGGAAGCATAGAGATCACAATAGATGCAAATATCCAGCTCAGATTTACCTGATAATCCCCTTTAAACGCCAGCAAAGCCACTGAAATAGTCTGATACTCCTTCTTCGTCAGCAGTACACTTGCCAGCGGCAGCTCATTATAAGTAGATAAAAATGCCACAATGCAGGATGTTGCTATTCCAGGTTTCGATATTGGGACAATGATTTTCCATACTATCCCGCGCAGACTGCAGCCATCAATAGAGGCAGCCTCATCAATCTGGGAATCAATTCCCTGGATATATCCGCTCATCAGGAAGCTGGACATAGAGAAATTCAGGCCTGAATATATGATAATCATATACACCATGCTGTTCTGTCCGCCTACCAGGTTACTCATCTGGACAATAGGAATCAGTGCCCCGTGAATGGGGATCATCAGTGCTGCCAGAAAATACATGCTTAATACAGAGCTGCCTCTGATCTTTTTCCTGGCTATAATATATGATGCAGGTATTACACAAACCATCATAAGCCCGATAGAGCATACACTTAAAAACAGTGAATTAAATGTCGCGCGTATAATTCCCGCCACACTGTTCGCCTTTACATAATTATCAAATCTCCATACTTCCGGAAAACGTATCATAGATTCCCAGATCTCATTATCATCCTTCAGAGATGAGATAATAGTAAAATACAGCGGAAAAATAGTAGTAAGCAGCCATAGAAAAGCCAGCGTCCAAAAGATTATTTTTCCTGCGCTTATTTTCTTTCCAATTTTATTCATATCATCAGTCCTTTCTGCATGCCCGTAATACTCCATTGATTACAACGGTTATAAGAAGGCTGATAAGGACCGTGATTACACCAATGGCATTTGCATATCCGAATTTTCCATAATAAAATGCGTTTTTAAAGAGTATGGTGGAGAGCACTTCTGTAGAATTTCCAGGTCCGCCCCCTGTGAGTGCCACTACCAGGTCATAAATCTTAAATGCGTTCATCAGAATCAGAACTACGGATATCTGGATAGTGTTTCCTATAAGAGGCAGGGTTATATTAAAGAATATCTGTCTTCTGCTGGCCCCGTCCAGTTTAGCCGATTCTGTCAGGTCATCCGGTATTGCCGCCATTGCTGAGGAATACAGCACCATATGCAGCCCTACGTTGCACCATATAAGAACGAATGCCACAGCCCAGATAGCAAGCTGCATATTACCCAGTACATTTACCTTTTCATTTCCTCCAAACAGCTTTACAATCTGTGCAAAAGGCCCCTTCATTGGATACAGTATAAAAGTAAACATCAGACCCACAGACACTTTATTAATGATAACCGGCAAAAAATACGATACCCTGACAAAACGCAGTCCAAAAAATTTTTTCTGGATGACAGAAGCCAGAAACAGTCCGATGGGTACTATTCCCACAACACTTGTGACCATGATGATCACTATATTTTTTAAAGCTATATGAACGCTCTCATCCTGAAAAAATGAGGCATAATTTTTCAGACCCGCAAACACATAGGGTGTTGTATACACACCGTTCCACTCAAAAAAGGAGGTATACAGCATATTCAGCAGCGGATATGCCACAACTGCAGAATACAGAATAAATGCCGGCAATATAAGCGGCAATGCCCCTTTATTTTTCTTTCCGTTATTACTCATATTCTTCTCTTTTAAAAAGGGGCTTTTGTCAAATAATTTCAACAGCCCCTTTTTACCCCCCTTATTTATTGTTTTGATAATTATCAAGTTCTTTCTGGATGGCGGCAGCAATCTCATCCGGTTCTCTTCCGGCAAACAAGGTCTGCATCTCATTGCGCACTACATCCTGTGTATTAGGCATCTCAAAATACACATCCAGTTCATCACAGCCGCCGCTCTTCTTTGCAAAGCTTTCCATATATTCCTGCATCAGGCGCTCTGTCCCCTCTTTATTTATCTCTACATCCATAGGAAATACGCCGCCCTTCCAGAGCTCGTTCTGTTCCTTATAAGTCTCTTCCTCAGTCATGAACTTTAACAGCTTTACAACGGCATCATATTTGGGGCTGTCCTTGTCTACTGTAATGGAATAGGCATCTCCCATGGAAATATACCACAGATTCTTATTTTCCGGATGCTCTTTAAAATATGGCATTCTGGTAACCTTAATGGAATCATAGTCCTTTGAACTTTTCATCTGGGGGATCACTACGCTTAAATCCATCATCATTGCCGCCTCCCCGTTTATAAACCGTGCTTCATGGGCTGTGGCATCATCCGAAATAGCAAACTCCCCAAATACACCCTGGTCAATAAAGCTCTTGAAGGTATTGATGACTTCCATCATCTTATCTCCTGTCCATTTCTCTTTTCCTGACACCAGATCATCTTTAAATTCCATCCCCCACATCTGGAGCGCCAGCAGTGTATGCCAGTGACAGACACGCCCTTTTGTCTTGGCTCCTAATGCCATGGGAATATAGCCATTCTCCTTCAGGACAGGCGTCATCTCCAGGACATCTTCCCAGGTTTCCGGCGTTTTAAGTCCGCACTCATCCAAAATGCGCGTATTTACATAGAGCATATTTGCTAAAACCTTCGTCGGAACTCCATAAATACCATCGATCCCCCTGGCGGAATAATTAAAGCTTTCATAGATTCCATCTCCTGCCGGCCCATTCCAGTCCTCTGCTGAGATAATGTCTGAGATATCCTTTACCACACCGCTCTCCACCCACTCTGCAATATCGTTATTTCCGTAGTTTGTAAAGATGTCTACCGGCTTTCCTGATGCAACAGTGGATTTCAGTTTTGTCTTATAGGCATCCAGCTCCACCACAGACAGATCCTCCACCTTAATATCCGGATTTTCCTCCTGGAATTTAGCCAGCCTTTCCATATAATATTTGGAATCCGGTTCCTCCTCATTGGCAAATCTGGACATATAAGTGATCGTAATCTGCTCCTTAGCCTCACTGCTGCTCTCTTTGGCGCCCCCGCCGCTCTGCTGCTGACAGCCGCCCAGTAACAGACATGCCGCCATACTCAGCATCATACATTTTTCCAGTTTTCTTTTCATGTTCTTACCTTCCTCCTTTTTTCTTATTGTATCATGTCGGAATATTAGTGTTAATGAACGAATGACAGACTTTATGGATAAAACATTGTATCTGTTAGAGATATTTATTTGTAAAGATAGTACTGATCATTTTTTCGTGTTAAAATAGATCTGACCAATATTTTACTGAAGAACAATAGTTACTGAACCATTGACGAGTAAGAGGAGATAAATGTTGAATAATAAAAATTATTATAAAAAAGAAACCGCAAAAATATGGGATGATATAAATGAATGCCTGCTTTCTAAAACAACAGCGATCAGCCATGATGATTATTTACGGGCGCAGGCCGGAGAACTGAAAGTAAGTCTGGCCGGGGTAAAAATAGTTCCAAAAGCGTGGTTTCCTGCCTTAACTGGAAAAGACGTACTGGCATTAGCAAGCGGCGGCGGCCAGCAGGCACCAATCTTTGCAGCTCACGGTGCAAATGTTACTGTAACAGATTTATCCGGGAAACAGCTTGCAAATGAACGATATGTTGCGGAAAGAGAAGGTTACTCCATAAATATTGTAAAGGCCGATCTGTCAGAAATTTTCCCTTTTCCAGATCATTCATTTGATTTAATATTTAACCCAATCTCAAATTGTTATGTTGAATCTATTCAGTCCGTTTGGGATGAGTGCGCAAGAGTCCTCCGCAAAAATGGAGTGTTAATGATGGCATTTGTCAAAGAAGAATTTTTCATGTTTGAACCAGACTATAAAAATGAAGATTTTCTGATTTCCAGACATTCATTGCCTTTTAATCCGTATAAAGATCTGTCAGAACAATCAAAAAAGAAATTCATAGAGGAACACCGGCCGTTTGCCTTTAGCCATTCCCTGACTGAGCAAATAGGCGGTTTAATAAAAGCTGGCTTTGAAATAACAGACATTTATGAAGACTGTGATGGAGGTGGTCTATTCGATAAATATATGAATTCTTATGTTGCTGTCAGAGCAACCAGAAAATAGATCAAATTGAATCAAAGCAAACCAGGACAGGCCATGACCTGTCCTGACAAAGCTCTGCTGCCCCACCATATTTACTACTTATTAAATGATATCCCAGTATAACTCAAAGTAAATAACTTAATGTTTCGCTGGGAGTTATATTAGTTACAATCAGTATGATAACTTTTCATATGCTGCATCGATTTCCTCTTGTGATGCAAACGGTTCTAATCCAAGCTCTTCCCATGTAGTTCCATACGGAGCACCGCCGCTTGTATATCCGGCTATGAATGCAAACGTATCATCAGAATCAATATAGCAATCCATTAGAGGGCGTAAAAATTTCTGTGTCTATAAAAAATGATGTTTTCTGGTAAGAACCAGATATGTAGAAATTTCTTGTCGATGACTGTTTTACTATAGT
>QGGY01000020.1 GCA_003148945.1 Murimonas intestini
GATCAAACTCTCAAATAAAGTGTTTAATCTCAGTTCAAAAATCAACTACTAGCTAATTTTATCCCTTTTACTGTTTTAAGGTCGATTTCCCTTCCATCCAATAAAGGACTTCCGTTCCATCTGTTCTTGAATTTTCTCTTGAATTTTCAAGGTTGTCTCACTATTCAATTATCAAGGTTCTTTGTAGTTGGCTTTTTTATTTCTCAAGCGCAACTCCTATATCTTACCACACTTTCAAGCGCTTGTCAATGTTTTTTTATCAGAACATTTTCGCTCGTCGGTAGGTTTTCATTATAACATCATGATTGCTATAAGTCAACCACTTTGTTACATTAATCTTAGAAAACAAAGCGGAGAAAGAGGGATTTGAACCCTCGCACCGCGCAAACGGTCTACACCCTTAGCAGGGGCGCCTCTTCAGCCACTTGAGTATTTCTCCTGATTGCTTATTTTCTTTTGATTAAGCATCACTTGTCCGTGACGCATTGATTATTATACTAAAGAGATATTTATTTGTCAATCACTTTTTTAACTTTTTTTATTTTTTATTTTCACTGCCCTTTTTTCCATACTTCAGCCAGTATATTCAGGCTTCTTTCAAAGTCCTGCCTGTCCTTTTTCTTTATAACACTCAGTAGTATCCCACAGAAAAAATTCATTACTGCAATTACAAGTACTGCACTGATAATGATCAATGTAGGAAATTTTGCTACTTCACCTGTATGGAAGAATTCAATTAAGATAGGAATAAAAAAACACATGCTCACCAGTATAAGAATAGAACTTATAATAGAGAAGAAAGCAAACGGTCTGGTATCTTTAAACAGTTCACCTATTGTCTTGAGAACCTTAAAGCCGTCTTTAAATGTATTCAGCTTTGATTCACTCCCTGCAGGCCTGTCCTTATACTGAATGGGTTTCTCTGCGATCCTCATGTTATAATTTAATGCAAATATAGTCATTTCGGTCTCAAGCTCAAACCCCTTGGATATAACAGGATAGGATTTAACAAACATTTTGTTAAATGCCCTGGCGCCTGTCATGATGTCATTAAGTCTTGATTTAAACAAGAGGTTGATGAGCTTTCTTACCAGAACATTGCCAAAATTATGGAAAGCCCTTTTATTCTCCGAAAAATATGTGGAGGACAGCCTGTCTCCTACCGCCATATCTGCCCTTCCCTCAAGTATTTCTTTTTCCAGTACCGGTCCGAATGAGGCATCATAGGTGTCATCTCCATCCACCATAATATAGCAGTCAGCATCAATATCCCTGAACATGGAACGTACTACATTCCCTTTGCCCTGGCGGTATTCATATCTGACTGTCGCGCCCGCCTCTCTTGCAATTATATCTGTACCATCTGTGGAGTTATTGTCATAGACGTATATCTGCGCATGGGGCATCTCCCTTTTAAAATCCTCCACCACCTTTTTAATTGTTTTAGCCTCATTGTAACAAGGTATTAAAACTGCTGTACTCATCTATTTTCCTCTGCTATTTTCTATGTGTATATAACCGTTACTGGCCACGGAGTAAACTTTCGTGCTTTTTGCGTGAACATCTGATTTCAGATATAATTTTACCCAGAGAACATACAGACAGAATCTTAATCATTTCCATCACCGGAAGTGCACCTGTTGAATAATGGTACAAATGCCCTGTTCCCTGAATTTTTGTCAAAAACTCTGTAAACCATGAAACAGCCGCTATCAATACAAGGCAGCTGCCTGCCAGGCCAGTAATGACCAGCCAGATATTCCACCAGTAAAATTCTTTTCTTCTCATCCTGTATATCATATAAACAGTGAGGACTATATAAGAAAGCACAGCAGCTGCCGTCAGCAGATTCCCTGATATTTTATACAGCCCTACTATTTTGTTTGAAAAGCTGACAATCCTCTTTGCATATCCCAGTTCCGGGTCATTAAGAGCTGCTGCAGATTCCACATTTACAATATAGCTGTCTGTCTCCGTCAGACCGCTCACTAATGGAATCGTGTCCAAAAGACTGCCGTCTGTATAGATGTTCAGGAACAGTCCGTTTCTGTACTCTCCCCTTACATCAGTCTGAAATCTGGATACTCCTGAATTATCATATTCGGGATATACTTCCAGAATATCTGCACTCTCCTGCAGACTGGGCGTATTTACAGTATTTCCATTTTCATCCGTCAAAGTTATAGTCTTGCTTTTTCCATCTTCTTTAAGGATAATCCATCCTTTTATGTTTATGTATACATCATTGTATACAATGTTCGCTCCTGTCATTGCCTCAATATATCGTCTCTGATACCAGTTTCCCGATCCTGTGTAAGCCCCTGTGGCCGACTTTTCATAGCCTGACAGCATTCTGAAATCTTCAGCCATAAAGGAAAGCAGTTCCGGCATATCCTCAGAGAACACAAATCCATCTGAGAGGTTAGACAGATAGACTGCATCCTTTTTTTCCAGCCTTCCATCTTTAAAAGCAAGACTGATTTCCTCATGTACATTTCTGAAATACTCATTTGCCGTGACTGCGTCCCTGTAATATCCGGCCTGTGCAGCGGCATCTCTTAAGGTCCATACGATCAGATCGCCGTTTATCTCCCCGCCTGAAGCCCAGCCGCTTGAGAACATCTGCTCTATCTGAGGTTTCATTTCATTCAGGGAAGGACTCACCTGGAGCGCCCTGTTCACAGCATCCTGAGATATCCATACTGTATCTGCCGCATCATCAGCCTTTATCCTCAGCAGATCTGATATAAAATCAGCAAAATAAGTACCTGACCTGTCATTTACTGCAAATATGCCATACTCCTTATAATTGACAGCTGAGATCACAAGATTACTTGCAAAGAGAGCAATTACAGGCAGAATGGCAACAGAAGCCCTGAGCACTCTCTTCCCCCATGCCTCACATTTCTTCAGTGCATAGATTAGTGTAATTACTGACGCTCCGGCAATAAAGGGAAGCAGCCATACGGAGTCATCCCTCAGATGCCAGAAAAATACAGTACCCGCAGCTGCGAGTATAGACCAGGGCAGAAATTTTCTTAATTTTTCATCTTTTCTAAAAAACATTCCCGTCAGTCCGGAGACTGTCAGCAGGACAGCTGCGGGAATGAGCGCAAGATTATACGCCCGCTGTCCTGTTCCCCCTGACAGCATGGAGGGTGAATACAGCAGAAATAAATAGACAGCAGCCTGTACATATCTGTTAGTTATAAAATTTCTGACTGCAAGTACAAAACTGGCTGCCGCTGCTGTATACAAAAGTCCCATCCCCAGCAGATACGGAATAAAAAACTTGTTGCAGAAAGCAATGAACGCCGGGAACATGATTCCCTTTACCAAAGTCAGATTTCCGTAATCCCCCAGCCAGTTTCCTCCTGCCATGGATTCCCCGTGCTGAAGCAGAAGCAGGTCATCATAAAGTGTATCGCCCAACCCGTCTATCGGCATCCGCGAAAATAAAAAAATACGGAATAATGTTGCCAATATCAAAATTGCGGCCAGTAATCTGCCCTGTCTCTTTTCATTAAACCAAACCCTTATCTTAACCATAAACCTCCTCTGATATATGCCTTCTGCGTGAATATTAACATCACTGCTGCTCTTTAATACACTCCGCTATCTTTTCTTCAATCCTCTTTTTTACCGCGGCCGCTATTTCCACAGATTTCATATTCTTATAATCTTCATAGTACATGGGTGGCAGATAGTGTATCTGCACCACTGTCTCCTCCGTACTATTTGTATCAAAGGGCTTATAAGCATCTAAAAGAGCCACTGGCACTATGGGGCATTTAGCTCTCATGGCAGCCTTAAAGCTTCCTCCTTTAAAATCAAGAAGCTCATTTCCTTTTTTAGATCTTGTTCCCTCCGCAAAAATAATATAATTTCTTCCACTCTGCACTTCCTCAGCTACCTGCAGGATCGTCCTCATTGCTTCTTTTACATCATCCCTGTCTATGGGGATAGCCCTCATAACTTTGAATACCTGCTTCAGGAACGGAACATTCTGCACTTCTTTTTTCATGACTACAGAAAACGGCCTGTCACAGCTTTCCAGAAATGCCAGCGTATCATAGAGGCCCTGATGATTGGGATATATAATAAACCCATCCTTCGGCGGCAGATTCTCCTGTCCGTCGGCCTGTATGATCACATTTCCGCCCTTATTAGCATTTATGGTCACTTTCTTCAGAAAATCAAACCTCTCCTTCTCCGAATGTCTGTCCGACTTTCTGCCATACAGGCAGAGCTGAACAAACCAGAAAGGCACATATAAGATATTATGCAGGACCATCAAAAGAATCCTCTTCATTTATATCAGCTCTCTTTCTGATACTGCTTAACCGCAGTCTCATACAGGTTATTTCCTGCAGAATCAGCAACTACGATAACAGGAAAATCCTCTACCTCCAGCTCACGTATAGCCTCTGTCCCCAGATCTTCATAAGCTATCACCCTGGCGCTTTTGATCCTCTGAGACAGAAGGGCTCCTGCCCCTCCTACTGCTGCAAAATAAACTGCTCCGTTCCTTACAACAGCATCCAGTACCTCTTTTGTCCTCTTTCCTTTTCCTATCATACCGATCAGTCCCATATCCAGAAGCTTCGGGGCATACTTATCCATTCTGCTGGCAGTGGTAGGCCCGGCAGAACCTATCGGACGTTCCTCCCTGGCCGGTGAAGGTCCCATATAATAAATGATATTTCCGTCAACCTCAAGCGGAAGCTTCTCCCCTCTGTCCAGCGCTTCCTGCATCCTTTTATGCGCTGCATCCCGGGCTGTATAGATCTTCCCGGTAATATATACGTAATCTCCTGCCCTCAGACTCTTTGCCTCTTCCCTGCTCAAGGGTGCACTGATATGTTTGTCCATTACGGTCTCCTCCTTATATCGTCCTTGTACGGTGCCTGTTTACATGACAGCAGATATTGACTGCCACGGGAAGCCCCGCAATATGTGTTGGATATGTATTGATATTTACAGCCAGTGCTGTAACTCTTCCTCCAAGGCCCCCCGGTCCTATACCAAGTCCGTTTATTTTTTCAAGGAGCTCTTCTTCCATTTCTTTTACATAGGGAACAGAAGAATGTGAACCTGCATCCCTGGTGAGAGCTTTCTTTGCCAGAATGGCACACTTTTCAAATGTTCCTCCGATGCCAACGCCTACCACCATAGGCGGACATGCATTTGGCCCCGCATCCCTCACAGCTGTCAAAACTGCATTCTTAACTCCTTCAATGCCCTCTGCCGGCTTCAGCATAAATACGCGGCTCATATTCTCACTGCCAAATCCCTTCGGCGCCACGGTGATCTTCACCTTATCTCCCGGAACCATCTCATAATGAATAACAGCAGGCGTGTTATCCTTTGTATTCTCCCGGATGAGAGGATCTTTGACTACTGATTTTCTCAGGAAACCTTCCGTATATCCCTGTCTGACCCCTTCATTCACAGCATCCTCAAGACATCCTCCTTCCAGATGAACATCCTGTCCGATCTCCATAAAGATTACGGCCATCCCTGTATCCTGACAGATCGGTATCATATCATCTCCCGCTATCTTAAGATTCTCCTGAAGCTGGGTAAGTATCTGTCTTCCAAGAGGCGATTCCTCTTTATCCACTGCTTCTTTCATGACTGTATCCATATCCGGAGACAGGAAATGATTGGCCTCTATACACATTTCTTTGATGTTTTCTGTAATCTTATCCACAGAAATTGTTCTTATCATGGCATAACCCTCCGTTTATCTGGTATCAGCTACCTTGTTACCTTATATCATAAGATATTCTAACATGGAAAGCAAGAGCCGTCTTCACTAAATACAACAAATACCCAGTCATTTTGTCCTGATGCCTTCCGCGGTGGACGCACAGTTATTTCTTTCATCCCTGTCAGATCCCCCATATAGCTGAATGTGCCGGAGACAGGCTCAAACCAGTACCCTGACAGCTTTTTCTTATCTCTATAATCCTTCAGATCTAATATGAACATATCTCCCATATAATCATAACAATAAATATAATTCTTTCCAGCAAAGACACTGATCCTGTGATACCTCTCCTTTTGCCCGCACAGAAGCAGCTCCTCCCGGGGAGTGCCATGTACAAAGTCGACTCTCTCCATAAGACTTCTCAGATGTCTCATCTGACAGCTGCCCTCCTGGTGGAGAGCATCCATCCAGTGTTCTCTGACTCCAAAGGCTCCTGGCTTTGAAATATCTGAATGAAACTGCATAATGGCATTGTGCCCGTATGTATATCCGCACGCCCCTTGAAATACAGACCAGTAACCATAGCGCCTCACGTCACAGTCCTCCCAGTACGGCTCCCTGGGATCATGGAGCCCGTGGGGAATCCCTTCATATGATGGCTCTGCATCGACTACCGGCTTTACATCCGCCCGGCTGTGCACCTGATCCACATATCTCCAGTTATCTTCCCCATAAGTATTGTCGCCCTGGCCCTTGTCATCCCAGCGTCCCAGCGTCACCTGGTCGTATCTCCTGTGTCCTGACTGGAACATGTGAAAATCCATCCACGGCTCTTCTGCAAACCACTGGTCTGATGATGTACGGCCAAATGGATGGAAACTCATGAGCCTCGACGGATTGTATTCCTTTAAAGTCCTTCCCAGGGCACAGAAACGCGGGTAAGCGGCATCTCCCCTCACATCCCCTCCGATCACCCAGATGAGATTCTTTTTTTCCTGATATCTGGCGCCCAGGAATCTTCCGTATCGCACCATTTTTTCCTCATCCATGATCTCACTCTTAGCGATGCTTCCCCAGACCGGAAGAACTGCTATATAAAGCCCCATATCCTCTGCCATGTCTATGACCCTGTCACAGAGCTCCCAATACTCTGGGTTTCTTATATCCTTATCCCAGCCCTCATCTCCTTCTTTTCTGTCTTCCTTATAACTGTGAAAGAAATCTATCTGTATTACATTAAAGCCCTTTTCCTTCCTGTTCCTCAGATAAAGGGCACATTCCTCCAAAGAACACGTCTGTGTCAAAAGCCATGCAGTATCCCCCATCCAAAAGAAAGGTACTTCTCCATTCTGCAGATATTTTTTATTTCCACTCACTGATAATTCACCATGATCCCAATAATTCATCTCGTTTGCCTCACTTTTCTATTTGTTTTTAATTATTATGGTTTTTAGTTATTATAATAGAATAAAAGTTATACCACAATCCATTCTGTTATGATATGTATGTATTAATCTCCGCATTTTGTACTCACTGTGAATGGCAACCTGTGATATACTATAAACATGTGTAATTTTACAGCGATGGGATTTAAATCATGAATGAGGAAAAATTATGAGAATTGAACTGACAGAACTTTCTTTGAATGAATATAATCGTCTGGCCGGAAATGAGATGACCCCTGAGGAGGCCGCCAGATACCTGACAGAGGATATTACTATACGCACCTTCTATGAGCTTCTCTGCGGACTCTATAAAGGAGAAGGACTGACTGAACGGCTGGCTGAGGGCTATCACAGCGCCTGCCCTGATATTCCGGCTGATTCAGTCCGGCGCAGGATCAGGAACTGGGCTTCAGGGAAAAACCTGCCTTCCGGAAGAGATGATATTTTTTTAATTTCTTTTATCCTTGGGCTGAATGAGGAGCAGGCCTCCCTGCTCCTCGGCTCCGTGTCAGACTATGGCATCCACTACAGAGATGGAAAAGAACTCAGCCTTGCTTACTGCCTCCGGACCGGACAGTCTTACGAAAAAGCCCAGAAGCTAATGCAGTCACTCCCCCCGGTCCCTGTGTCTGACCCCGTATCTGATAATTACCTGCAAAATGCCGTGCGCACAGAGGTGATCAAAAATGATTTTTCAGATGTTTATACAGATGAGGAATTTATGCGGCTTTATACCCTCCATCTTCAGGATTTTGGGGCCTTCCATCTGAAAGCCTATGATTACTTTAATAAATACTTCCGCCTCCTCACTCTCCCTGACCACGGCCTGAACATGGAAGAAGACCTGTTGGACGGCAGATATTCCATTGAAAAAATTTCTTCTCTCTATTTTGATATGAATCTTCCATCCACCCGCAGCAGGAAGGGGTATACGCTTGTCCAGAAGCTGATCAGGAAGTACTGGCCAAATGCCACCTCCCTAAAAAACATCCAGGCACGGCGGGAACCCGTGACCAGAAAGCTCCTGCTGCTCCTCTACGTTATCACAGAGAATGTGACAGATGAAGAGTATGATGAACTTGATGAAGAGTACCTGACGCCGAAAGAACGCTTTGAAGAACACTGGTGGCGCCTTAACCTGATCATGGATGACTGCGGCATGAATCCTCTTGACCCCAGAAATGCTTTTGACTGGCTGATTCTGTATGCAGTCAGCTCTGCTGAAGATTCCATGAGCTCCCGAATGGAATCTGTCATGGCTGCTTTATTCTGATCCTGTAAGATGAGCCCCATAGACAGCGCTCATCTTCATATAGATCTCCTCCATCTGCTGCATACATGCTTCCATTTTCTGGTCTGCCCCCTCACTTGTTTTCTCCCACTGTACATCCGAAGGCTGAAAACACCTGAGGGCCGCCAGAACATTTTTATCTAAATACTCCATCTCCTCATCAGAGATCCCTGCAAACAGGCTGTTGATTCCATAATACATGAATTTTGTATTTTCCTCAAAATATTCTCTGTCGAGTCTGCATATCTGTTTCAGTTCATCCGGGATTTCTCCCATGGATGGTATATAATCATCCAGATAATATGATATATTTGTCAGGAAATCCTGCCACCCGTCTTTTTCACTGGCAAGTGTCTGATAAGGCACCATAAAGTCTGCAGCGCTTATTCCTTTTTTCTCCAGGCAATCCTTGACTTCATCACTCATTTCATACGAAATTCCGGCCGCAGTTTCCAGCTGTTTCTGTGCCTCACTGCATGAGTCAGAAGCTTTTTTCCGTCCTTCCTCTGACGGAGAAGCTATATATTCTTCCACTGCTGTCAAAGCTGTATCAAAATGAGCAGACAGTTCATCCGATGCTCCTATGATGCTGCCAAAATCGTCCATCATCTTTTCGGAAGTCTCCTGATCCGCCTTCCCGCATCCTGACAAAACAGCTAAACATAAAATAAAAATGATCATCAGGCTTCTGCCCGCCTTTTTTAACATACCTTTCTCCTCCCTGATCCGTCTGCGGCTTTCTATAAGACAAATCCACATCTCTGCATCTGTGCCATACATTCTTTCAATTGTACTTCTGCCGCAGTCTGCTTTATCTCCATCTGTTTTCTGTCTTCTTCAGTCTTCTTGGAAATAAATACACTGCCAAATGAATTGCTGTGGGCTATCCATTCATATATCTCCTGTCCATAATCCCCTGGAAAATCTGCCTCAACTGCTGCTATTTTCCAGTAGATCACTTCTTTATACGCCTCCAGATATTCCTTATATGCCCCCACAGCTTCTCTTCTTCTGTCAGGAGTATATCTGCTGCCAGGCTCCATCATATCCAGCAGCTGCTCCATTGTCTGTTTCATAAATACGAAATGCTCTCCCGGTTCCCTGTAGAAACTGAGGATCCTGGCAGCATCAAACCCTGCGCCTGTTTCAGAGAAGATTTCTGCAGACCTTATATCATCACTGTCATCCTTGCTGTACATCCCGGCCTTTTCCACTGCCCTCTGCACATTTTTTTCAAAGTTCTGATATCTCTTCTCATCACCGCTTAACAGACCATCATCATCTGCCATTTCCAGTACCTTTTCTTCTTCGTAAAGCATTGTATCCAGCCTGCCACAAAGTATCTCCATCTGCCCTGCACAATTTTTTAATCTGGCTCTCTCCTCCACGGTCACAGGATAGGAAAGCTTCATAAACAGGGCAAATCCTGCTGCCCCAAATCCTATAACCATGCCCAGTATTACAATATATCTGCCTGTCCGTGCCTTTCTCCTTCTTTTCAGATACTTCTTTAAATTTTCCTGTGCCCTCTCAGAT
Source organism: Murimonas intestini (assembly GCA_003148945.1). Lineage (GTDB taxonomy): Bacteria > Bacillota > Clostridia > Lachnospirales > Lachnospiraceae > Murimonas > Murimonas intestini. Next base: position 9,986 of record QGGY01000020.1, read on the forward strand.
AAAAAATCCAGATATACCTCATGAGCAATATGAAAGCTTCCGTCTCTGTCCCCAGACAGAAGCGCCAGCCTGTCATTAAGTCCCAAAATAATGCAGTCTGCCCATTCCGCCTGGCTGTTTATACCCTCCATTACCTGGCCTGCCTTTCCCATATACTCAGGAAAAGCCAGCGCAAAATCCTTTTCTTTGATAAGCTTCATACTTTTTTCAGCTATCTTATAAAACTCATCAGAATTTATAAACAGGCGGCTCTTTCTTTTCATTTCCAACGCTGCCATAGGAAGTACATGCCACAGCAGATAATTCATGCGCCATCCGTCAGCTTCCCATTCTCTGACAAGACATTCCAGATATTTTCTGATCAGCTTCTCTTTATCATCCTGAATATCACAAACCACGCCATTTTCACCTTTTTTGCATATCTCCAGATACATATCCAGCATCATGGGATTTCTCAGCAGCTCCTGCATTCCCGTATCTGACGGTATAAAAAGGCCGGAATCGTTCAGAATCTCCTTCATCTGGCAGATACTTAAGGGCCTGATTGAATAACAGCTGCAGCCTGATAAGTTTCTACCTGATATGAGGATTCTGACACCTCTTTTTTGTCTGAATAAGCTTATCTCTCTGATCAGCTCCCTCTTTCCTTCCCTCACCTCATCTAATCCGTCCAGTATAAGAAATATCTGGTCTTTCTTCTCAAGGACTTCCATGAGCCCCTCACATGCTTCTTTGGCTCCGTTTACTTTTCCGTCAGGCTTTAAATACTCCAGAAGAGAGTCCTTTATAAAGGAGGAGGCTCTGCCCCGTGCCTCCTGATACCTGTACAGCGGAAGAAACCACACCACCGGCCTGTCCCTGTTATATTCCCGGGTGGAGGCTTCCCAGAAATCCAGGAGCATGGTAGATTTTCCAGAACCTCCTTCTCCCTCAAGAAGCGCAGCAGAATTTTCAGATAATACCCTTTCCCAGAACTGGCCTGCTGTAAGCTTTTCCCGGCTGCTGCTTTCTATCCTGTAATCCAGCGGAAACCTCTTTTTCTCTTTTCTGGCTGCCAGCTGCAGACATTTTCTTCTGCTGATATCCCAGAGGGCCTCATGCGTCACACCCCTGCCCTCTATCCTGAGCATAAGTTCATCCAGATCCGCTCTCAGTTCTCCTGTTGACTGATATCTTCTGGCAGTTGACAGCTTCAGGCCTTTTGTTATGATCCCATATACCTTTGATCTGACTGAAGGCATCTCCCCATCCAGAAGAGCAGAGTCTCCAATCTCCTTTTTCAGAGATTTTACATCCTGCATCTGTTCCTGTCCAAGTATAGTCCCTGTGAGAATTCTATAAAAGACTGCACACACAGAATACATATCTGAATGGCGTCCCACAGACCTTAAATTTTTAAGCATCACCTCAGGCGCTGAATAACCCCTTTTCCTGCTGAAGCACTCAGGCGGATGTTCCAGGATCTCTTCTGATTTCCAGATACTGTTATAGTCGATCAGCAGAGCCTTTCTCTCTTCTCCTGACGGCAGCAGAAGACAATTATCCGGGCTGATGTCCAGATAAAGATAACCATGGCTGTGAAATACCTCAAGGCATTCAAGAACGTTCTTCAGAACAGATACTGCCTGAAGCAGAGACCTGATATTCCCTGCATCCAGCTCCTCCTCCAACGTAGAACCTCCCTGCCAGGGCAGAACAGAATAGATGGTTCCCCCTGCCCTGTATGAATTCAGATTTCCGCTGATAAGGCCCGGATCCTTTAAAAGCAGTTCCAGCTGGATCTGGGTTCCTCTCATGAAGCTGCGCTCATGAATAGAGAAAAACTCCCCGGCCTGTTTTTCCACAACTATACATTTTCCATCTCTGCCCCGGCATATTTCTCCCGTCCTGGTGAGAGGGAAAAGTTCCTTCAAAAGTACCTGATGCCAGCTGTTCTCCATTAATGAATCCCTGTATCTGGCCAGATACACAGCTGAACTTGCCCCATACCCTTCCAACCCCAGGATCTCATAGCAGATACCTCCCAGCACCACTTCTGTTCCCTGTTCTAAAAAACTTCTGACATCTCTCATATTTACTATCCCATCATGCCGCCTGCCTCATTAAGCCACTTAAAAAATTCAGGCGAAAGCTCCTGGTAATACCGCAATAACTCTGTAGATATCATACCATAAAAGATTTCTTTGAACAATAATATTGAATTCTTCTCTTCATCCGTCACGCTCTCTTTAAATGCACATTCCCTGATTTTCCCCAAGGCATTTAAAATTTCCTTCTCTCTTCCCTCAAAAGTAAGGGATGGGATACTGCATCCTGTCTCCCTTTGCCCACTTTCTGAAAAATCTCTGTAATCCCTCTGCCAGAATCCTGAAACCTTTCCTGTCTCAGAATCTATTTCAAGCCAGGCATACGGCAGCACCTGCACCGGACTCTGCATGTTTTTATTTTCTTTACAGCTGTAAAGAAAAGCTCTGTCAGCCATTTTTCCCATCTTCCTGTAAGGAATCAGAAGGGACATGGAGATTTCCTTTCCCAGCACCTGGATCTGCCATGACCTGGGTTTTGCCTGGAAAGAGCTTTCTAAATCCGCAAGCTCACCGCCCTCCTGGCCTGCCGCTCTTTTGATCCACGAGAAAAATTCAGGTGACAGCCCCTCATAATATGTCATAAGTTCTGCCGGTACGATTATTTTCATTAAATCGATATAATTTCTTAAAAGGTCAGCCTTCTGTCCGTCCAGCTTCTCCATGAATACATACTTTTTGATCTCTTGGTATATTCTGGCATATTTTTTACAGTACTCAGAATATTCACCTGCTGTCAAAGACTGGCTGATCTGATAGTTTACTCTTGCCTCCGGATCATAACCGCCCTCCATAAAATCTCTGTCCGCACACTTCTGGTAGGCCAGGAGTTTTTCTTTTTCCATAGAGCGCACGATCCAGGCGAAGGGTCTGTAACCGCATGTTCGTCCCGGTGTAAACGGATATATAAAAGCCCTCTCTGTCAGCCTTCCATCTTCCATACAGGGTACAAAAAATGACATGGCAGTTCCGGGAGGAACTATTGAAAATCCCCGTCCGCTCCTGAGGCCTTCTGCAATTTCTGCAATACTCTTCATATTTTCTTCCTCCTAAACTATTCTGATCGGCGACGTGGTATATACAATAGAGCTTCCCTGGGCATTCATATATGCATCATCCAGTATATCTGTTGTGACAAGCCGGCAGCTGTCTGTCTCCATTCCCCGTCCGCTGTCACATATATAGAATCCCTGTATCTCACCTGTCTGTGCATCCCTGGCAACTCCTGTGACTGTTACCCAGTGATTTACAAGAGCCGAACCATTCTCATCAACGCTCATAGCCTGGGGGCTGTCCCACAGATATCCCGCATTCACCTGCATGATCACGCCATTGCCGCTCTCCACAAGATCTGCGATCCCCTCATAGGAGGTGATTCCCGACATATCACTCCATGTGAGCTGGTACTGTGCGTCTATCCCCGCACACTTGAGTATATCCACCAGGTTATCAGGATACGTGCCTCCCGAATTTTCAGGGTCTCCGTCTATGTATTCGCACATATTATTTTTCAGGGCAAAAAGTGTTATATCATCCTCACCCAGATCAATCCCAGCCAGCTGCAAAAGGTTGGACACGCTTACCAGCCCGCAGTTGCCATAGGCATTAAAAGGATTGTCTCCCTGCATGTAGTCCAGACGTACTGATACCTCCTGGGGATTGCCTGTCACAAACAGATCATCTGATAATACTGCAGGCTCCAGATTAGGGATCCCATCCGTAAATGGATATCCCGGTATAGATAACTCATTCCATTCCTCATTTTCCAGAGTCCTTTCTGTATACTCCAGATTCTGAGGGGCATATAAGTCACGGGTTACATATAACTCCTGGGGAATATACATTTCCTGAGGACCATATATATCCTGCGGCATGTATATCTGAGGGACAGTATACAGATCATTTGGGGTATATCCTTCAAAATCAAAACTCATGCTTCCACCTTCTTCTTACTTTTTATCTTTCCATATCTGGAATACCACCTGTAATACAGTTCATGTGCTTTTTTATCCCCTGCTGCTCTCTTCATCAATATCATGCCAAGTACCTGTGCACGTGTATTTTCCATAATACCTCCCCCTCTCTGATCCAGAAGCAGGGCAGCCTGCTTATTCCACCTGGAGGGATCAAAGATGCCGGCAGCAAAGTATCTGTCTCCCTCCATGAAATCATAGATCTGTCTGCAAAGACATGTGAAATCCTGCCAGATCCCCGGCTGCTTTCCCCCGATACAATCCCTGAGACATTCTGCTGTCTTGTCTGCCCATGGAAAATCCAGCTTTTCAACTGATGTAAGAGCTTCCAGGCACTGTTCTTTTTCAGGGAGCGGATTCCCCGTTCTTTTGGCAAGCAGTATTTCCAGGACTGTTTCTGTCTCTTTTCTTTCAGGGTATCTTTTTTTCTGTCTTTGAATCCCTTTAGCTTTTTCTGCATCAAACGGCTGATTCCTCTCAGGGGGGAAATAATTCATTCTGCACAGGATGGGGCTTATCCAGTCTCCCTGATGCACTGCCGCCACTCCTGTCTCCAGACGCGCCAGTTCCATGATCTGGGCATCATTTAGGGCAATTGCCCTGCCCGCCTTTACTCTGTCTTTCTCCTGAGGAAGCCTGAATAAAACTTTTGTATTTGTATTTCTGATAACAGACTCATCCATGATCCCGGGAGACTGGTCAGCGATAATAAAACCTTCCCCGTATGTTCTCATCTCAGCTATGGCATTTGTAAGTATCTCCACAGACATCCCTCTCAGATTTGCTCCCTCCATGCTCTGCTCATCAGAAGAAGCCCTCAGAAGGTGATGGGCCTCTTCCAGCACTGTCACATGGCGCAGTCCCTGGTTCATCCCCTTCCTTCTGCTGCTTCTGTACTCCTGCAGTCTGATGATCAGGATTCCCATGATCAATGATTTTGTCTCAGAAGAGCCCAGCCTGCTGATGTCTATAATCACATTGGAATCAAACAGAAGCTCATCAGGTATCTGAGGGCCGCAGAATATTTTTTTGTAAATATACTGGCCCATTGATTTTACCCTTGTGACAAGCGCCCCTACATAATTTCCTTTTACTTCCTGTGAGTACTCTGTCTGGTTTAAAACCTGGGGAAGTATATCCGTCACATCAGAAAATGTGGGGAATCTGGGAGGATCAAAGAGACATTCCCCCCTCTCCAGATCCCACCCGCACATCTCATAAGCCCTGGCCACACTTTCCTTCAGGACAGCAGGCATAGCTGCGTACATGGGCCAGCTGGCATTAAAGACTTCTATCAGCCTTTCCAGATGCTCCAGCACATGCACCCCTTCCGGGAAGGCAAAAGGATTGACAGCCAGAACTGGACCCATCCATTCGTTTGTTCCATATACATTTACATCATCCCTGCCACCGAACACAGATGAATATTCTCCTTTTGCCGGCTCTATCACCATCATATGGATCCCGTTTTTCATAAGTCCGTCCAGAAGCACATAACAGAAGTTAGACTTTCCTGAGCCTGTGGAACCGGAAATAAACATATGCTTTGTCAATTCATCTATATCTAAGGAGATATCCTTATCCTCAGTAATCCCCATGTGATGCAGATATCCTACTGAAATCCCTATCTGTCCCGATTCACTGCTCCTCATCACATCTCTGGAAAATTCTGCGTGAGTGTCTACCAGCAGCCCTCTGACAGACTTCCTGGGCCATGAAAAATGGATGGGCATCTCCTGCGCCAATGCCATAACTGCCGGTGTGACAGAAGGATGACAGACATCACTTCCCTGTCCGGAAAATACAGGATGCTGCATATGTGAAATATACCTGCATATTTTATCAGCCTCCTCCCTCTCCTCCCAGACATTTACATACGATACTCCTGCGCCCTTGCTGCCTCCCCTGAGAAGAGAGCTGTAAATCCCCGCCCCCATCCGCACAGATGCTGAATCTGCTGCCAGGATATATGCAGCACAGTCAAACGCCCCGTTCCACTCACATTCCTTAACTCTCTCCAGCCTGTCGTCAATAGCCTGGAGAATATTTGTTACCGTCTTATTCTCATATGTATACTGTTTTGTCCTGCCTGTGCTTTTGCCTGTATTTTCTGAACTGCTGGTATTTCTTCCCTTCTGCCTGCTGTCCGCTCTTGATTCATTTGTTCCTTCATTCACACCTGTATCGGTATGCTCCGTGTTTCCTGAACTCACTGTCTCAGGCTTTATTCCTGTCATCCTGAGCATATTGTTGCCAAGAAGGGCTCCGCCCGTAACACTCCCCAGCACTGCTGAGGCTCCGCCTGTCATACCGGCCAGAAGCGACATACCTCCCATAGTGGCCAGCTGGACTCCTATTTCTTTTTTTCTTGTATCCCTGTCACTCTCCTTTGAAGATGATAACGTCCTGGATGTGCCTGTTGTCCTGCTCTCCCCCCTGGAGGAACCAACTGTCATGGTAACTGAATCTGTGATCGTCTCCCCTGCTGTTTTTGTAAAACCTTCCGTCTCTGTCTCTGATACAGATACAGCAGCTTTCTGGAACGGGCTCATCTGAAAATACAGATTTTCATATCCCGCCCTGATCCGCCTCAGCGTCTCCTGGGCGACTGATGATGCCAGAACTATAAGTGAAAATGGCGTGCCTCTCATGGCATCCACCATTTTTTCAAGTCCCTGAAGATATCCTTCCTTTCCCTGTCCTCTGACAGAGGCCATTGTAGACACACAGGCCACTGATTCATTTCCGGGAAACATCTTTTCAAAAAGCTGCCTGTTATCCCTCACTCTCATTGTTTTTATCCTGCAGCCTGGAAAATTTCCTTTTACGGAATTCTGCATTGTATCAAATACATGCCCCAGCTCCTCCATATCACCGCAGGATGTCCCCATATATACATCAGTCTGCGAACCATCGTGATAAAGGATATAGACTGCCGTGGCATCGAACTTAGAGACAGCCCCGAACACGCCTGACATCTTTCCAAGTATATCCTCCTTACTGTCATAAGAAAGGCTTGATATATGGAACAGCCTTACATTATCAGCGACCGGGATCTGCTCTGGTCCTTCCTCCATTGGGACGATCTCTCTCTTATCCAGGTCAGCTAAATAATTCATTCTTATGTAGTAATCAGCCACAGCCATAGAGGTGAACAGTCCCGGATCCTGTTCCCTGACAGCCGTATCTTCTGGCTCAGTTAATATCTGAACACTGTATTCCCCTCTTCCCTCTTCGTATTTCTCCTGCACCTCATCCTCCTGCAGCTTCAGCCAATCCAGTTTTACTCCGTTTTCATCTACCATATCAAGACCTCTTTTCTGTGTCATTTCATCTCACCTCACAGTCGCTGAGCCCGGGATTTTTCTGCAGGGCTTCCAGGGAATTGTAAATATCAACAGCGTCTGCATCCATCTCCCAGTCATCCATGTTCTGGACCACCTGATAAATACATTTTATTATCTGTGAGATAACAGGCGTATGTGATGCAGTGCGGGCATAGTACATGAGATTTTCAGAAAAATATGCAGAATCTGCCAGCAGCAGCCTCACAGATATTCCCAGCTGGTTTCTTAAAATTTCCCTCACCACTGTCCTTATGCCCTGCCCTCTCTCATTATCTTTTTCCGGAAGAAGCACTGCCATATTTTCCAGCTCTGATCTGTCCATTCTTCTGCACTTTTCTAAAATTTCCTCAGAGTACTCTTTTGCACTGTCATGGACTGTCACCAGCAGGATACAAGGCCCTTCTATGCTTTCTGCCAGTCCCTCATGAGAAAATACTCTGAGGCCGCAGTTTCTTATCTTAACTGTCTCAAGTTCTCTTTTAAGATGATCAAGCGTGACTGCCGCCTTCCTCATAGCTTCTCTGTAAAAGTCCAGGCTCCGGGCCAGTTCATGGGCAGCATACATAACTTTCCCAATCTCCGCCTCTGTCTCAATAGCCTCCCAGCGGGAATTGAACTTACATGTACATTCCGACAGTTCACCTTTTCTTTTCAGCCCCTCTGCCTGATTTGCCAGCTCTTCTTCAAATCTTTCATAGTCATACCTGCGCCCTGTAAACATGATTTCAAATTCATCATCATTCAGCTGCCTGGCTAACTCAGGCAGTATCCCCTTCCAATTTATATACCCTTCTCTTCTGGGCAGCAGCCACTTATCCATTCCCTGTTCACATACAAGGGAATACAGTCTGTTTTTTGTGCTTCGGACGGGCTTTTTGTCTATGCATACCCCCGTCCTCACCTGATTGATCCCCCAATATGGATATACATACAATTCTACAGCTTTCACCCGGACATCCCCCCTTTCTCTTTCCGTACAATCACGCCGCCTGGAATAGTCCAGACGGCGCTTGAAAAATTATTAAATTCACCGGACTCCCGGATAGTTACACCTTGTCTATTTCTTCCAGTATTCTCTGGTATCTGTTCAGGAACTGTTTCTTCTCTTCTACCTTAAATTCAATATCCTTCTTTTCATCAAGTGTTGCCTCTACCTGATTCTCAATCTGCCTGATATCCCCAAAAGCTGCTTCTCTCATGCCGGCCTTCAGCTTATTCAGTTCCTTGTTCAGCTGTCTCTCCATATTCTCAGTGATCTCCTTTTCCTTCTGAGCCCCTGTAAGCTGGCTCCTGTACTCTTTGATCACCTTATTGCAGACAGTATCCTTGATCCTTGCAATAGTCCAGCCCACACCGGCAAACATGGCAACAATGCCGCCTATGATAAATGCCCCCAGCCCCACAGGGGTGAACAGGGATGCTATCCCAAGTGCAAATCCCACAGCAAACTGGCATGTGAGGGTACGCGCCATTGCCTGTCCTCCCAGAACGCCTCCCACCAGTGCTGTCATCCAGTCCCCCGTGAATAATGCATATACTACAGCCGCTGTCTTGGATGTACCTGAGGATAATTTTGCCTCCTGTTTCTGGAAATTCAGTCCCACCTTGATCTGCGTGATGTTATTATCCAGATTCATTGCCTGCTTTTCTATCTTTTTCCCCACTTCCTTTAATTTCTCATTGAGCTTTGGCACAAATACAGTTTTTGACCAGTCAATAGAATAATTCTCTATCTTTCTGTTAATAAAGCTGCTGAATTCATCTGTTATTGCCTGTGCAGTCTGTTTAAGCTTAAATATATTTGTATCCACAGAGCATTCATACTCATTCTTCCACACCTCCAGCTGCCCTGATGCAGACTTTGCAAAGGATGACATGACAGGACGCATTTCCACCACAAGATTATCCAGTTCCAGATTGAAATTTTTAGTCAGCAGCTCCGCCTGGGATTTGGCATTTGCCATCTTTTGTCTGACTGCTCTGATCCTGTCCTCGAATTCCTCCAGAGGCATATCTACAGTGTTCAGCGATTCCTTAATTGTCTGTATGGCTTCTTTGTTTACCGCTCTCATGGCCTTCTTGACAGCCTGGGTCTTTTCCAGCCCTTTCAGCTCCGCCAGGTATACTTCCAGATACCTTTCCAGATCCCTGAAGCCTGAATTTCTTAATTCCTCCATGTCATTATTCTGTTTTGCCCTGAGGGCCTGCAGGTTGCTCACCATGTGGAGGCTGTTATGTCCCAGCTGCTTTACATACTCCTTTTCAAAAAGCCTGCTGTGAGGTTCCAGGTTTCTTGTCATAACCTGTTTAAATTCCCGTATTTCCTCCTCATCCCCGTCCGCGTTTCCCATGAGCATATCATAATAAGTGACTACAAAAACAGGCATCTCAAATCCCCTGTTATTTAAGTCCTCCAGTGTCTCTTTATCTATCTTGGTATAACAGTGAAGAGCGCTCATGCAATAAATGATTGCATCTGCTGAAGGAATATATTCCTTTGTCACCTGGTCATGGCTTGTAGGGTCATTGAGTCCCGGGGAATCAATCACTTCCACTCCATCCTTTAAAATATCAAGGGGCCATGTGACAACTATCTTTTCAAAGGGAGTATCTATGGTGTCCCCAACCTTTACATTCTGGCTCTCCTTATGGTTGATAAGGCAGTACTTCTTCAGATCCTTCAGCTCTATATTAAACGGAGAATCTCCTCCCTTCCACCTGCCCTTTCTGGGGTAAATGGTAATGCTCTTATTCTGGGAATACCGTATGATTGTAATAATAGCCGTGGCCGGCAGAGCTTTTGTGGGCAGGATATTTTCACCTAATAATGCATTTACCATGCTCGATTTTCCTGAGCTGAAAGCTCCCATAACCATGATCCTGAAGGTGTTGGATGAATTTTTCTTCTTCAGCTCTTCTATTTTTTTATGCAGATCCTCCCTGGTACCCAGATAATCTATGATGCCCTCCTGAGTGTCCAGCATTCCGTTTAATTTTCTTACTTCTTCTTTGTACTTCGTAAAATCCATTCTCTTACCCCCATGTCTATTCAGATACGTAATGTCCGAGAAGCTCTTCACACCTTTTTATGAGGCTGTTTAATTCCCTGCGCCTCTTCACCAGCTCTTTGCTTCCCGTTTCTTCATCATTGGCCAGAGCGATCTGGTTCTGTTTTATTTCCAGCAGCATGCTCTCATAGATATAATTGATCATTTCTTTTACAGCCTGGGCGTTCTGCTGGTAACACTCATTCACATGATTCTCTATTTCTTTGGTGAGAGCCTCCAGCTGTTCTTTTTCATTTATATTTTCTGTCAGCGCCCAGGCTCCCGTACCCAGCACTGCAGCCGCCCCGAGAAATTTGCCGCCCACTGATGCCATGATCCCTCCCACTGCCAGAGACACAGGTGCAAATAAAATGCTCCCGGCCACCCCGGCAGTGCTTACGGCAAAGGCTCCTATAGCCAGCTTCTTTCTTTTTCCAAATTTTTCACTTACCTCGTTATCCTCAACTTCCGGGTTAGTAAACTCTGCCTCCCCGTGTTCATCTGTCAGGCTCAATTTTATAGAAAACTTTTTTTCGGCCTCATCTATGATCCACTTTCTGTCATTCTCTATTGTCCTACAGAGATAACCATTTATCTCATCTGCATACAGCCTGTTGTGCCTGTCAAGCTCTGCCGGAAACCTTCTGTACCACCACTCTTTCTTAGAGGATGCCCTCTTCATGGATTCAGCCAGCTTTTCAGCCGCCTGCTCACCTGCCTTTTTTACCTGTTCCATAGCCTGCTTTGTCAGATCCAGCTGCCTCTCTTTTAATTCTGTCTGTATCCTGCTCCATTCCAGAAGTTCCTTCTCCTGCTCATCCTTCTGTTTTTCCTGCTCTTTTATATCTTCCTTTTCCTCTTCTGAGAGCTTTCTGCCCTGTTCTGCCAGACTTTCTTCAATCGTTTTCAGCAGATATATCCCCATCAGGAAAATTTTGACCTCCCTGTCCTCCTCATCTGTAGATGTTTTTTCCAGGAGGTCTTCTCTTAATTTATTTTTATCCTGACCATCCAGGATTATGATGTCCGGTGCGTTCCCTATCTGTGCCAGGTTATCTTTTATGTATTCCAGTACCTCTTCTCTTTCCTGTTCTTCTACAAGATCCATCTTTCCCACTGCCGCCGTGACAGGAATACCATGTGAAATACATATTTGAAGAGCCTTCAGGTCTTCTGCTGATACTGGCGCCACCCCCGTCACCAAATAGATCACACTGTCCACATCCCAGATAACAGAATAGAAATTATCCTTTTCCAGATAAACCTCATATGGCAGCTCCAGCCAGTCATTCTCTTCCCCCTGGATCAGAACAGGCTCCTTTTCCTCTGAAGGCAGCATAGATACGGGAGCTATGTCCTTTTTCATAAGCATGTTGATAAGTGTACTCTTTCCCGAATTGTCACCCCCTGTGACTGCGATCAGCTTCCTGCTGCCGTTTCTGATCTTTCCGGCCTTTTCTTCAAACTCCTTCCAGAGTCCGCTGCATCCGGCATCTTTTGCCAGTTTCTCCAGATCTTTAAAAAATTTTTCTTGTGCCATTTAATTTCTCCTTTCACAATCTTATCTGCTTCTTTTCCATTGCTCCAGATTCATTTTCAGTCTCCTTATTTCTTCTTTTATTTCCTCCTTTTCACTTTTTTCCTTCATCACCGCTGCTTTTTGGGATTCTATATTTCCCACTATCTGATCGTATACAGACTGATACCTCTTCTCTAACTGATCCTTATAAGCGGCCAGTCTGTTACTCTGCTCTGTAACAGCGCTGTTCACATTTTCAATAAGCAGCGCTTCTATTTTATCCGCAATCTCAGGAAGAGCTGCCGAGAAACTGTTCAGGACTTTTGTCCTGCTGCTTTCCACAAACAGTGAATCTCCTCCCACTATTCCAAGAAACAGGCCTCCCACAGCAAGCAGAGGACCTCCCACTATGAGCCCTACGCCTATTCCAATGCCTGCCGCCCATTTATCTCTTGAATTTGCATTTTTATTTTCCTGTTTCTGTACATCAGTTATGGCATTTCCAATGAGGCTGTTTATCACTGATACATCTGATCCGGCATGGCGGCCTTGTACCTCATTTTCTGCTTCTGCCCCTATGGTCCCATAATATTTTATGAGAATTTCATCCAGTTCTTTTTTCAGCTCCAGAGTCTTCTTACCGGCCAGGTCACAGTAGTACTCTGCCCTTCCTATCATTCCCTGACTGCTTTCCGTCACAGCTGCATTTAATCCTTTTTCGTTCTGTACATACTTTGTGATATCCAGCCTTTTCTTTCGTTTGGCCAACTCCTCTCTCACCTTTGCCACGGCCTGTACCTTCATGGCCTCCTTATCGTCAGACAGGCTTTTCTTAAACTGCTTTTTGACAGCTCTTATTTTCCATTCCCTCTCTTTATAGCTTTCATCCAGGGTACGCCTAAGGTTGGGTACAGACGCTTCACGCAGCCTGCTCTCTTTTTGGGTTATCTCCTCCATCTTCAGATCTACTGTCTTATTCATTTCCTGAAGCAGGTTATCCAGCAGCCCTGCAGTCCGTTCAGCCAGGATACGTTCCCGTTTTTTTCTCAGATTGTCCATGAGCTGTTCTTCTGCTTTCTGAAACTTACTTCTCCAGTATTCATCTTTACCTGCCCTTCCGGCTGAGCACGAAAGCAGGAAGGGATCTTTCAGATGAAATTTATTTTTTATCTTCTCACGTGCAAACTCAGTAATTTCTTCTCTCTCACCCTCCTGTACCCTGTCCATCATAGTGATCATCAGCACAGCATGCTTCATAAACCTGGCTGCGTTCTTATTCAGAAAATCCTCAAATGTCTGCGTATACACAGAATCCGCCGGAAAAAGTATAAGGACCGTATCAGCTATATCCTCCAGTATCTTCCTGGTACGCATTTCGTGTTCAGAACTGTCCTTTTTTCCCGGATTAACTCCCGGTGTGTCTATAATGACCATTTTTTCAGGAAGGCTGTTCCTGGGGAGGAATATTTCTATCTTTTCCATTTTCTTGACAGCATCCTCCACGGTAGTCATGTATGCCAGTATATCCTCAAGCTTCTCAGGAAACTGAAGATGCTCGTTATACTCTATCCAGGACCTTCCGTCTTTTGAAAGGGTCTTATACAGGCCGGGGCCTGTCTCTTTATATGCTTCCACCACAGTCTTCCCGCCATCTTCCCATATTTTTATAAAATAGCCCTTTCTGTCTGCCAATGCGGCACATATATAGAGATAGTCCTCTCTTCCATTAAACAGATATGCCGGCGCAGCAGTTGTCACCATAAATCCTGTTTTTAAAAGATTTCTGTGTATAAGCGTATTAATCAGAGTACTTTTGCCGGAACTGAATTCTCCTATAACTGCTATATTAAGTTTGGAATCCCGCTGTTTTTCCCATATACTGTTAAAATTATCCTGGAATATCCTGTTCTGTTCTTTACCAAAAACCTTCGCACTGACCAGTTCCCCGGTAGATTCAATAATTTTATTTAGTGAATACATTTTCCTCTCTCTTTTCTTTGTCGTCTGTTTATAAATGTCATTATATCGTATTACCGATTCTTTTACAACGTTTATACGTTATATTCAGATTTAATTTCCTTCTCCTCAGGTATAAAAAATGTGATAATTTTCCCGCCTTTCTTTCATCTCTTCCCTCGTAAATTCTAAAAAGCTCCTCCATCTCTTTCCTCCACATCCTCTGCTGCCTGTCATCTCCCAGATACAGCAGCCAGAACAGATCCTCACACTTGTACATATCGGCCTTTTCCTTCTCAAACTCTTTCATAAAATCCCTGCGTATATCTTCATAAGAAAGGTCATCTATTAATTTTTTTCTTTTTCGCAGCCTGAGGCTGCAGCAGGCAAAGGCCAGATTGTCTCCTGAGAGAGCCATATTCCAGAGCATTCTTTTCTTTTCTGTTTTTTTCCTGCGGCGCCTGTTCATTCCTTCCTCCTTTAATTTATCCTTTAGCTGCCTTTACAGCTGATAGCTTAATAATAAACCATGGATTTTTTATCCCGTCCAACTTGTTTCCGTATATAACGTATAAACGTCACTATTCAGACGGTTTAATACATCTACCTTTTGGGAATAATTGTCCATATAATAATTTCAAGTAAATGCACGATATAACGTTAAAGCGGTATAACCAAGGATAACTGCCGATATGGCAAGATTAGAAAAGAGAAAAAAATTATGGAAGATTTTAACCCGATTTCCAGGATAAATGAGCTTTGCCGGGAACGCAGATGGTCGTTGTACCAGCTGGCAAAGGCTTCAGAGATACCATACTCCACTTTAAACACTATGATAAACAAGGCCAATATGCCAACTATTGCAACACTGAAAAAGCTCTGTCTGGGCTTTGGCATTTCAATGGCTGAATTTTTTGAGCCTGACCAGAATTTTTCCGGCCTGACAGATGATCAGATAAAATGTCTGAGTCTCTGGAACAGAATGACAGTCCATGATAAGGAGCTGGTCATTGCCTACATGAAAGGCAGGCTGGGAGAAACGTAAATAATGAGAACAAAAGAAGAGCGGATCTTTACAGGAACTTATTTTATCCCCGTAAAGATCCGCTCTTCTCTCTTAATTTAGTCCAGATGGAATACTGTCTTCAAGTCAATTGTCACCGGGCTGTTGTCAGGATTTGTCTCCATGATATCAGCCATATAATCCCACCATTTCCTGTTGATAGCCGTATCTGCACCCTTTGCCCACAGCTCTTCATCTTCGATTTCAATATAGCCGAACAGCGTGAGTGTCTCCCTGTCCAGAAAAATCGTATAATTTTTTCCGCCATGTTCATGGATCATATCCTTCATCTCAGGCCACAGCAGGTTATGGCGTCTCTCATATTCTTCCTCCTGACCCGGGAAGAGTTTCATCTTGAATCCCTTTACCATCACTAAATCCTCCTTCTGCTCTCATATGTTAATATAAGTTATTTTACATCAACATACAATTTAAAGCAACTATGCATCACCTTCCTCTGCCTTATATAATACGATTTCGTCCGTTTCCCTGTTGGCTGCCAGTATATATGTGCTGCCCCCGTATTCATAACAGAGGACATTTGCCGCTCCCGCATCTGTATCCAGCACATCAGCCTTAAATTCACCCTGGACGCCTGACCGCCAGGAGAACATGAGAAGCTTCCTGCTGCCCTTCCTGTGCCCGATCAAAGCCGATGGCCGGCCGCATACCATACCTGCCCAGATGGCATGGGCAAATTCCGCTTTCTCACTGTACGTGTATACTTTTTTATAGGAGTTGGCGGCCTCCCTGTAAATACATACTGTGTCTCCATGGAACGGTTCAATTGTGACCATTTCATCACTGCCGTCTCCGTCCAGGTCAGCAAATGTCATATCACTTGCGGGAAGGTCTGTCAGCTGTCTGATCCTCCACTCTCCCTGGCCCTCTCCTGGCGGAAGAAACTGAAAGATGCCCTGCTCTGCGGCTATCACTGCGCATGTGGATCCGTTCACACTTCCCTGGTAGTAGCCGTGGTTTTTCAGAAGTCCTTCTTTTAATACCTTCATTTCTAACTGATTGTCCTCACTGCAGACTGTCAGGTCTTCAGGAAGTTCACACGCATACACCTTTCCCGGATAAGACCAGTCATCCTTGTAATCTCTCCCGGAACACAGAGTGGCTGCTATAAGATAATGCTTTTTACCGCTGCTGAGAATTCCGAATCTGTGTACATGAGGCAAAAATTTAATTACCGATGTCTTCCATCCTCCCTCCGGGGCGGGCCTACACAGAATGATCCTGGCCTTCTTTGAGTCATTTGGAGAGTAGAATTCCCTTGTAGCCAGGAACCATCCGTCTGTATCCGGCACCTGAACCATAGACATTGTGCCGCTTGGCCCCTTCCACACAGTTTCCTCATAATTCCCCTGCATATCCATCATGATACAGTCATCCGTCTTCTCTGCCGCCACCAGCATATGGTGTTTTCCTCTGTAAAAAAGCGGCGCTATGGAATAACATTTTTCCATCTCAAATACTGTCTTTTTCTCTACCTTCATAAGAGTCCCTCCTACAATACAGAGCGGTAGGGTACATTTGGCTCATCCGTGAAGCAGTCCTCAAATCCTCTTCTGTAGTGGTACTGCAGCTTTTCTCTGTCATCCGGGTAGGTGAATTTCCCCCCCACTTCCCAGATAAAAGGCCTGAATTTATAATTCAGGACATGCTTCTTATAGTTGTACAGCATCAGTATTTCACCAGGATCAGCTTTGAAATTAGTCCATACATCATAGTGGAAGGGTATCACAACATCTGTCTGAAGCGCTTCCGCCATCCTCAGTATATCTACTGATGTCATCTTATCCTGATTTCCCACAGGATTCTCCCCATAAGAGCCAAGGGCCACATCTATATGATGGTCCTTTCCATGTTTTGCATAGTAGACAGAATAGTGGGAATCGCCGCTGTGGTAGATATTTCCTCCCGGAGTCTTAAAAAGATAGTTTACGGCCTTTTCATCCATATCTGTAGGGCAGATACCAGCCAATGGCTTGTCCGCTGTCACCAGGCATGTCCTGTCAAAAGAATCCAGCACTACGATCTCCACATCCCCGATCTTTACAGTATCACCCGGCTTTACGATTATACAACGCTCCCTGGGTATTCCATATCCCAGCCACTTCTTTACACTTTCCAGCGGTCCTATAAATGGCACGTCAGGGCTGCAGTTTTTCATAACAGCCGATGCAAAAAACGGGTCAATATGATCATTATGGTAGTGGGTAGACAGCACTGCATCTACCTTTGTCACACCGAAGGGGTCGTATACAACAGGCGCTGCCCTTAAATTAGGCTGTGTCATTCTTCCCCCTGTCATATTGCGCATCTGATGGTATTCATCCATATATTTATTTTTCTGAGTTCTTTTACCGTTTCCAAACCACAGATCCACAGCTATATTAGTATTTTTCTCTGTCTTGATCCAGATCCCTGTACATCCCAGCCACCACATGGCAACCGTATTTGGTTTCACGATCTCCTGGTCGATCTCTTCATTCAGCCATGTTCCCCATTCAGGAAAGGCTCCCAGTATCCATTTTTCTCTTGTTATCTCATCTATTTTGCTCATAACATCCTCCTTACTCTCTGCAGTTTCTTCTGCTGTATATTTTTTTATTGTTAACCCTTGACTGCCCCTGCCATCATTCCTTCCTGGACCTTCTCATGGAAGAGCAGATATATGATGATAAGAGGAAGCACCGACAATATGATAGATGCAAATATGGGGCCCATCCTTGCTGAATAATCCCCCTTGAAATACATCAGGCTCCTTGATACAGGATATTTATTTGGTGATGAAAGCAAAATGACAGAAAATACAAGCTCACTGTATGCATACACAAAGCTTATGATGGACACAGTTGCAATAATAGGCTTTGACAGAGGAAGTATCATCCTGAACAACACTCCCAGCATGCCGCACCCGTCAATTGTCGCCGCCTCATCGATCTCGCTGCTCACTCCCTTTATATAACCTGTCATAAGAAAGATTGCCTGGGCCAGCTGGAATGTAGTGTATACAAGGATCAGCATCCAGTACGTGTCATAGCCTTTCATAGACGCGGCTATTTTAGATATCGGTATTATGGTTGTGTGGATAGGGACCATAACCCCCAGCAGGAACAGCATATATACAGGCTTTACAAAAAAGTACTTCTGCCTTGCCAGAATATAAGCTGCCAGCATACCTACAAGAACAACGCATACTGTAGTCAGGGCTGCAAGAAAAAGTGAATTTCCTATTGACCGTATCATATTTGCAGAGAACAGTGCGTCTGCGTAATTTTGCCATATCATTTTTGTAGGCAGTGCAAACATGTTCCCGAATATCTCCTCATTATCCTTTAAAGAAGACAGGAAGGTAACTAAAAGAGGATACAGGGTAACTATTGACCAGAACCACGCAAAAACATTTAGTACTATAGTTGAAATTTTTATTTTTTTCATCTTCTTCCCTCCTCCCTAGTCTTCTGATTTCATAGCTTTATTCAGCCCGATGCTGAGAGCCAGCCCCAGTATCAGGATAACCACCCCGATGGCATTTCCTTTTCCGAAATTCTTGGAAGAGAATGCTTCGTTGTATAAAAGTGTGGCAGGCACTTCTGAAGAATGGTTTGGCCCTCCCCCTGTCATGGAAAACATCAGGTCGAATGTCTTCAGGCATCCGGTGACACAGAGGACTGCAAATATCTTAAAGGATTCCTTCATCATGGGTATTGTAATATACCTGAGTGACTGGCCCTTATTTGCCCCGTCAATAATGGCTGATTCATAGATTTCAGAAGGAATGGCAATAAGGCCTGCCGCAAATATCAGCATGTTAAAACCGGCAAAAATCCACTCGTTTACTAAAACTACTGATATTACATTCACAGTCTGGGTGCCCAGCCAGTTAATGGCAAGCTGCTCAAGCCCCACTGATTTCAGCACAGTATTTAAAAGGCCCCAGTTTGGCTGAAGTATATAGACCCACATCAGACCGACTGCTGTTACAGGCAGCATGACAGGAATATAATAAGCCGTCTTGAAAAACCGCACTCCCTTTATCTTGGATGTGACAATATACGCTAGAACAAACGCCAGCGGCATGAGCACCACAAATCCGCCTATCATGAAAAACAGACTGTTTCTCAGAGACAGCCAGAACGTACCTGACTTCATGACTGAGATATAATTATTAATGCCTACAAATGTCATGGGCGCCCCTGCTATTCCCTTCCATTTGTAAAATGACATTATAACTGCCTGGATAATAGGGTTCAGCAGAAATACACAAAATAATGTGAGGGCAGGCACCAGAAAAAGAATGGACCATACTAATCTACCTGTTTTCTTTCCCATTTATCACCCCTGCCTTTCTTCCTCTCCGTTAAGTTCTATTTCGAGTACTGTATCTATCTCGTTCTGCAGAGGAAATGTCCCCTGCGGCGGCTCCTGAAAATTAATAAATGTATAATCCGGAAATAATTCTGTCACCCATGGAGTTACTATCATAACTTCACTCATATCATGAAGGCTGGTGATCCTTTTAATCCTGGATGTCTCTATTTTTAGCGGAATAGGACCTATATTCTGCTCAAACAGATGAGCATAGATTTTATTCCCTTTCTGCGTATAATAACCCCACTCAGGTTTTTCCAGAGCAGCTTTTCCGCATCCTACAATTGAGTCCTCATTTTCTTCAAACCATTCCTTTATTTCCAGCAGCACTTTTTCAGACTGTGAAGGTATACGCCCTCTGGCATCCGGAGACACATTAACAAGAAAATTGCCCCCCTTGCTGACGCACTCCACAAGCTTTCTGATCAGACATTTAGCTGTTTTATAATTATTGGGGTTTGTCACATATCCCCAATTGTTATTCATGGTACAGCTGGCTTCCCACGGAAGAGGCATCCCCTCGTCATCCAGTATCCCCTGGGGCGGAATGATCTGCTCCGGCGCCACAAAATCCCCTGCATAAACTGTTGGGTTTGATGTTCCAATGCTGCCTTTGGCTGAAGCATTACATTCCAGACGGTTATTGATCACCATCTCCGGCTGAAGTTTCCTCATCATAGTGATCAGCTCTGTTGCTTTCCACTTTTCGCCTACCATATCCCCATATGAATTATCAAACCAGAATAAATCTATCTTCCCATAATTTGTGCAGAGCTCTCTCACCTGGTTATGCATATATTCCAGATATCTGTTAATATCGTATTTGTAGTCTTTAAATTCTTCATTGTCCCTCATCGGATGGTACAAATCACCATAATGATGATAATCCGGATGATGCCAGTCAAAAAGAGAATAATAGAGGCCTACTTTGAGTCCTTCTTTTCTGAATGCATCTACGTATTCTCTTACCAGGTCACGGCCGCACTTTGTATTTGTCGCCTTAAAATCAGTATACTGTGAATCAAATAAACAAAATCCCTCATGGTGTTTTACGGTAAGAACCGCATACTTCATTCCGGCTCCCTTAGCCAGCCTGGCCCATTTCTCCGGATCATAATCCACAGGATTAAAAGCATCAAAATATTTATCATATTCTTCTAAAGAGATTCTTTCATATGAACGCTTCCATTCTCCCACTGCCGGTATAGAATATAATCCCCAGTGGATAAACATTCCAAAGCGGTCATTCATAAACCATTTTACTCTTTTATCTCTCTCTTCCCTGATTCCCATTTATATTCTCCTCTTCTTTAAATTCTGAATATATTCCATGATCTTTCAGTGCGCTGTACAGACTATTGGAACGTCTTTTAACCGCTTCATAACATTCCCTGTTTTCCCTGCATGGCAGAAAGCTGTTTTTCTGCCTGCTTCCCGCTGCTATATCTGCTGCTTCTTCAAAACTTTTGTACAGCCCGGCAGATACTGAACAGGATATCCATGCACCTGCGGCAGTCGCCTGTGAATCCCCGTAGCTGACGATCTCTTTATTATAGATATCTGCCTGCAGCTGGTTAAACTCCTTCAAAGCGCTTAAGCCGCCTGAAACTGTTATGTATTTAATATCTCCCGCAAGATCTTCTACCCTGTGTATGCTTCTGTCCACCTCCACAGCTATACCTTCCAGCACAGCCCTGGCCATATCTCTTCTTTTTGTCTTTAGCGACAGGTTAAAGAATATCCCCTTTGCATCTACGTTCCAGTCCGGTGAACCTGATCCCTGAAAATGGGGAAGCATGATAACTCCTCCTGCTCCCGGCTGTGACTGTATGACATCACTGTTTATCCTTTCATAATCAGGCATGCCCTCATAAAAATTTTCTCGGAACCAGTCATATAGAATACCTGTTGTCATCACTGACGCTTCCAGCAGATATTTTCCCGGAACAGCAGAGACATTACATGAGATTTTTCTGCTGCTGTCATAGACAGGACTGTCAGTCCCCGCCATCAGAAATGAGCCTGTTCCATGGGTTATCTCCGCATCCCCGCTTTTCATTACCCCAAGTCCGAGAGCGGCACACTGCTGGTCCCCTCCCGCAGAATATACAGGAATCCCCTCCCTGGTAAATCCGCACAGGCTTCCCGGTTCTATAAGCCTGCAGAGATATCTCTCATCCAAATGAAAAATATCCAGAAGCTCTTCATCCCACCGGCCTTTCTCCATATCCATCAGCAATGTCCTGTTCCCGTAAGTGTGGTCAGTAACTGCCTCCCCTGTGAGCAGATAGATGATATAATCAGGTATCACCATGTATTTCCAGACTCTTTTATGTATGCTCTTCCTGTTATCCATAAACCACGCCATCTTAGGGGCCGCATATATAGGCCTGATGCGAAGCCCTGTCCTGGCATAAACAACATCTTCATATTGATCCAGACTCCTGCAATATGCCTCTGTCCTCTTATCCTGCCACATAACTGCGTCCGCCAGCGCTTTTCCTTCTCTGTCTACAGGTATCACAGATGACCGCTGGGCTGTTACAACGATCGCACTGTACGTCACTTTATTCTGCCTGAGTACTGCGAAAATTTCATTGATTGCCTTTTCCCATATATCCGGATTCTGTTCCACTCTGACAGAATCCAGATATACAGGGCCCGTCCTGACCTGATGGCTGCCTATCATCACCATTTTCTCGTCATATACAATTCCTCTGGTACTTGTAGTCCCTATATCCAGAACACATATGTTCAAAAGTCTTTCTTCCTTCCCTTTACTGTTAAGAGGCGGTCAAGCCGGTCATCCCCTTCTTAACCACCTCTTAGTTTTACATAATTACAGGATTATTTTCCCCCTGACTTTCACAGCCTTTATTGAGGCTCTGTGATCTCCTCTGCATTGACGATCTCTTCTCCGCACTGCTCTGGGGTATTGCCTACAAACAAGCCCTGAAGCGCTGTTCTTACAGTATTGAGCATATGTGTTTCCGGATCATAATTCTGCATATCATCTCTGTAATCTGTAGCAGGTTCAATAACTTCTTTTACCTGTTTTGTCAGATCATCAATAACTGTGTCAGGATCTGATTCAAATTTTACAGGATAGATGCCTCCGTTAGAAGCTTTTTCAAGTCCCCTGTAGTAATCCTGTGATGTCAGATATTTAACTACTTCAATTGCTGCATCATTTTTTTCCTTATCTCCTGTATCTGTGACAGAGAAGCCCTGTCCTGCTCCGCCCTGGAAAACATTTTTATATTCTTCGTTTATGCTTGGGAAGGCAGATACCTGTACTTTTCCATCTACTGCAGATCCGTTTACTTCAGAAACAAACCAGGCGCCGTCATACCTGAAAGCGCTTTCCCCTGACAGGAACGCTGCCTTTTCACCATTATTGTCAACACCTACAGCATTATCTCCAAAATAGCCCTTATCATTAAAATCTTTTATTGTCTGGTACAAACCTAACATTTCTTCACCGTCATACGGCATTGTCCTGTCGGCAAGCTTAGTCACTACATCAGGACCATATGTTTTTAAAGCAATGTTATTCAGGAAATGTCCTGCCCTGAAGTTGCTCTGTTCACCTAACATAAACGGATTGATTCCATTTGCCTTTAATGTCTCACAGCATTTTTCCAAATCTTCAAATGTCTGAGGAACTTCCAGTCCGTTAGCCTTTAAAACATCAGTGTTGGAATACAGCACAATTGCATAAAGCATAACAGGTACTCCATAAACTCCGTCATCAAATTCCCATTTGTCAAACAGAGGCAGGAAGGAATCCCTCCACTCAGGGTCTGCATCCAGATAAGGCTTCAGATCCAGAAGAATGCCGCTCTCCACATAGTCCTGTATTCTTGTTCCGCCGTATTCGATAAAGATCTCCGGCTGTGTGCCTGAACCGATCTGGGCGCTTAACTTATCCAGATACTGCTGTTCATCTGTTACGTGATCACCTACTATGGTAATTCCATTATCCAGAGCATTAAATTCCTCAATTTTCTGCTGGAAATATACAGACAGCGGCTCTTCTCCACCCCATCTTGATGCCAGACGGATCTCTATATTATCCTTCTTGTCTGCTGCCTCTGCCCTGGTTACAGCTGTCATGGAAAGTACCATTGCCGCGCTCATCACCATAGCCATGATTTTCTTACTTCTTTTGTACATCTTTTTGTCCTCCTTCTCCCAACCATTAATTGTTTGTTTTTACCATGTTGCAATCTTTTAATTGATTAATTCGATTATATATCATTCTAATATTTGTTTCAATGATAATTTTTTCCAATTATCCCACTGTTTTTTAGAGCAATTTCACAGTTTTTCAATCATAAAATTCATTTATTTGTTCGTTATATCTTAATTCAAACATTATATTTTGCATATATAATTATATATTATGATTTTAAAACTTATTTTTCATCATTTTTTTTACGTTATATATCTCACATCATGCCTGTATCATTATTTTCAATCATTTATTTCACATAATCGTTCATTTAATTATTGCAAGCGATTATATATTCGTGTATAATGAAAATAAGTAAATTATGGAATTAACTATAAATGTACCAGGGGGGATTGTTATGAATCAAACCAGGGAAGCTATTTCCCAGCGTCAGAAAAAATTATTAGATTATCTGAAAGAACATAATACGGCCCGTGTTTCTGACCTTTGCCGCCATCTGGATGTATCTGAGATAACTGTGAGAAGAGATTTGAACGAACTTGAAAACCAGAAATTGTTAGAGCGTTTTCACGGGGGCGCCAGGATAAAAAAGGTAAAACCTGAGAATGACGTGGCATTTGAAGAGAAAGGTGTCAGGCATGAGGCACAGAAGAACGCCATCGGAAGGGAAGCCGCCCATCTTGTGGAAAATGGATCAACTGTCTTCCTGAATTCCGGTTCAACTACCCTGGCCGCCCTGAAATACCTCAATGAAAAGAATGTACGCATAATAACAAATAACGCTCTGGCCCCCACTAAGATTTACAATGATAAAATAGAACTTATACTGACAGGAGGAGAATGCCGGTGCCGCTCAAAATCCCTTATTGGAGATCAGGCTGTCACTATGGTTGGCAACGTGCTTGCTGATATCTGCATTCTCGGTGTAAACGGGATCAGCGCTGAGAGCGGTACTACTACTTCTATCCATCAGGAGACAGCTATCAATGATATGATGGTAAAGAACTGCCATGGTCCTGTCATAGTTGTTGCAGATGGTTCAAAGATAGGGCGGACTTATGATTTTATAAGTATTGATATCAGCAGGATAGACATCCTTATTACAGATTCCGGTGCAAATGCTGCTGAACTTGATAAGATAAGAGAAAAGGGAGTCAGAGTCATTATTATTAATGTATAAAACTTAAACTGCCCCCAGGGATAGATTTAAAATATCAGACCTCTTGTGCCGGGGAATATTCTCCCCGCTCACAAGAGGTCTTTTTATATGGTTTCCACCCCTGTATCAGGATGGAAAACCCTTTATTTTTAAATATTTTTACAGTTTGCCAACCCACTCTGTCATGTTGCCTTTGTAGAAGATATACGGTGTTCCAGCCAGGACTGCTGTTCCGTCTCCGCTCTGGTATGCTTCGTATTTTTCTTCCGGATAGTCACGGAACGCTTTCATTGTGAAGGAAGATCCTACTTTTCCGTCAAATGTTCCATCCAGTGTAGCCAGTGTGGAAGCTGCTGAAACTGCGCCTAAGTGGATAACATCCCACAGCATCATGTATGGGCAGACATAATCAAATGCGTTGTCTTCAGCTGTCTTTGGCATGAAGGACTGCATTTCTGAAGGCAGACCAAGACCTGTAAGCCTGATTTCGCTGTTAGCAGATTTTAAAGAGTTACCTGCTGCTGCGATACCAACTGTTGTCGGGGAAATGATGCAGTCTACTTTATTCTCAGCGATAAATGCCTGTGCCTGTGTTGTTGACTCTGTTAAGTCATCATTGCCGTATTTCTTATCGAGATCCGGGCTTACTTTTCCTGAATATACAGGATCAGCAAGTTCTGTTTCCATAGCTGCGATCCAGCTGTTCTGTACAGGTGTGTCAATAGAAGCTGAAAGGACGCCCAGTTTGATCTCATCGCCTGTATAGCTGCCCAGTTCTTTTTCTACTGCTGCTTTCATGTCTCCGTCTTCCGGATAATCAACGCCTAATGTAATAAGGACTGCTGCCTGTACCAGGTAAGAACCGATATCCTGAGTCTCTGCCTGGTTAATATGTGTCACACGATACTCAGGGTTAGCTTCTGAGTCGATGGAAGTAATTGGAATGCCTGCTTCTTTTGCTTTCTTAAATACTTCATCATATCCTGCATCTCCATTTGTGGAAATAGTGATAGAAGCCACCTTCTGTGTGATCAGCTCGTCTAAAAGCTGAACCTGAGCTGCCACTGTTGTCTCAGCCGGGCTCTTGTATACAGCCTTCTGGCCTTCACCTTCCATATACTCATTAAATCCCTCAAACATCAGGTCGCCGAATGTATTTCCTGTACTCTTGAACATAAATACATGAGCGCCTTCCATAGAATCTGATGAGGAGCTTCCGCCTGCTGCTTTAGTCTCTTCTGCCTTTGTCTCTCCAGCTGCTGCTTCTGTGGCTGCATCGCCCTTAGCTTCTGTCTTTGCTTCAGTTTTTGCTTCAGTAGTCGTTGTCTTTGTTGTGCTGCATCCTGCCAATGCTGATGCTGCCATTGCTGCGCTAAGTCCAAGCGCTACGAATTTTTTGAACTTCTTCATGTTAAACCCTCCATTGTTTTATTTTTTGATTTATATAAGCAATACCCTTGTATTGTTTATATTTGTTAATTTGAAAACCTCTGTTTTGCCTTTCTGGCATCTTCTTTTAATTCTGATTTTAAAACTGCTGTCTGCTCTTTACATTTAGCTTTTACAGAGACTATCTTTTCTTCATATTTTTTGACTTTAGCAGCTTTATCAGATTCGCTCATCTTAGCATCCTTCTTTGCAGCTGTTATCATGTCTCTGTAATTTTTTATTTCTTCTGCAGCCTTTATATTGACTGCCTCGATATTTTTATTGTTGGCATAGAAAAGTTTTAATTTAATTGCCGCCACAAGCTGCTTATTCACATTCGGGATAAGTACTGCAATTATCAGGATGAAACCGGTCAGGATCTTTCTGGAGTTAGCATCTACATTCATAAGTCCCAATGTATAGATGAGGAAAGCCATTATAAGAGTACCGATTACAGGACCATATACTTTTCCCTTACCGCCGTTTGTGGACACTCCGCCAAGAACACAGATTGCGATGGCATCCAGTTCATATCCCGTACCCATTGTGGAGCTGACGCCGCCGCCCATACGTCCTACGAAGAAGATGGATGCAACGCCTGCCATAAAGCCCATAAGGATAAAAACAATCATTTTAGTCTTTTCTACATTAATTCCTGAGTAAGTGGCAACTGTAGGATTATTTCCTATGATGTAAAGCTTCCGCCCAAAAGTGGAACGGTGCAGTATCAGCATAAATACTACTGATATCAGCAGGAAGATAATCAGGGATACAGGTATTCCCGCTATGTTTGTCCAGGCCAGCTGGGTATAGAAGGACGGGAAATTCTTCAGGACATTGACATCCATTATAATCTTTACAATACCTCTGAAAAGCATAGAGGTTGAAATTGTAACAATAACGGCCGGCATCTTTATATATGCTACAAGATATCCGTTAAATGCGCCGCAGGCTGCACCCGCAATCAGTCCCAGTACAACACAGAGGAACATTGGGAGCCCCGCATCCATTGAAAGCCCTGTTGCCATAGAAGCCACGATCATAGTGGATGCCACGGATACATCAATATCCCCCAGCATCAGTATGAATATCATGCCCAGTACAAGCGGTGACAGGTCCATTCCCGACTGGATAATAGACTGTATCGTACCATTTGTAAAATAAAGGCCCGGTTTTGCAACTATTAAAACTATATTTATCAGCACCAGTATGTAAATGAGGATCATTTCCCATTTTACCAGGAACTTTGATAATTTAAATTTTTCTTTTACCGCTAAATCTCTAACAGGTACTTTTGTTTCTCCACTCATCAGATTAAAGCACCCCTTTCCTTTAAGACTCGTTTTTCAACGGCTCTCTCAGTGAAGATATTGATGGCAACTGCCACAATAATGATCGCCCCCTGTATAGCATCCTGCCATACACTCAGCCCCGGAAGAAGGCTGATAAAGTAGGTGATAACACTCATCATCAGAAAGCCTATGATGACACCGTCGATCTTGCCTTTTCCGCCGGTTATGCTTACACCGCCCAGGATACAGATAGCGATTGCTGTCATCTCATAGCTCTCACCCATTCCATAGTAACAGATAGAGTAATTCGCTGTGTACAGCATTCCTGAAAGTCCTGCAAGTGCGCCCGAAATAACGAATGCAAGGAATGTAACCTTTGCTTCTTTAATACCGGCTACCTGTGCGGATTCTTTGTTAGTTCCTATGGCGTAGATTCTTCTGCCCGGAGCCGTATAGCCCAGGAAAATCCCTGCCAGAATAAATACAATGATCACGATCCAGAGTATATTGTAGATTCCCAGGAACCTGCCTCCTGCAAAATTGGCGTATCCTTCTGTGAACTGATGGGGAAACCACCATTTTCCTCCGCTTGCCAGAAAGGCAAACCCGCGGAAAATATACATTGTACCCAGGGTAGCTATGATGGGGACCATCTTTAAATATCCCACAAGGAAACCATTAAAGGCGCCGCATACAATACCTATCCCAAGACCTAAAAGCACCCATACAAATGTGGGGACTTCCATATTGCTGCTCATAAGTGAGGAGCAGATAACGCCTGCCAAGCTCAGGGTGGATGCCACGGACAGGTCAATGCCGCCTGTGATGATAACCATCATGGAACCTACTGCCAGCAGTGCATAAACTGCATTATTGCGGAGCATGTTCATAATAGAATTCATGGAATACATAGAAGGTGTGATGATTGCAGCAACTATAAGCAGAACTACAAAACCGACCAGAAGTCCGAAGTTTCTGTTTCCTGTGATTTTTTTAAAAACTGAAGTTTTCTGTTCCTTCATGATCAGTTATCCTCCCTCTCTTCTTTATGCTTCAGTGAAGCTTCCAGGATCATCTCCTGGGTCGTTCCCTCACTCTCAAACTCGCCGGTCACACGTCCTGACTTCATAACCACAATGCGGTCTGCCATACCCAGAACCTCCGGCATTTCTGACGATACCATGATAATGGCGTATCCGCTGGCAGCCAGCTCGTTCATGATCTCATAAATAGAATATTTTGCTCCAACGTCAATACCCTTGGTAGGCTCATCCAGGATCAATACCTTTAAATCACAGCTTAACAGCTTTGCAAATACTACCTTTTGCTGGTTACCTCCTGACAGAGAGGAAGGCGGCGCGCTGATATCCTTAGCTTTCAGCTGAATCTTCTGGCAAAGCTCGATCGCATTCTTTTCTTCCTCCTCCTGCTGGAGAATGATCCCGTTTTTCGTAAACTTCTTCATAACTGCAGATGAAACATTCTGGTATATGGGCAGCTCATTTACAAGCCCCTGTATCTGCCTGTCTTCCGGCAGAAGCCCAATCCCGTGTGCCAGAGCATCCACAGGACTGCCTATCTTCACTTCTTTCCCTTTCAGCTTGATACTGCCGCTGTCAGGATTCATGATTCCGTATATAGTCTGGCAAACTTCTGTACGACCTGCACCCACCAGACCTGTCAGAGCAAGTATCTCACCCCTTCTGACATTAAAGGATATGTTTTTAAAGTAGCCCTCTTTTGAAATATTATTAACTTCCAGAACTACCTCTCCAATTTTTGCTGTTTTCTCCGGGTACATCTGGCTGAGCTCACGCCCTACCATCTCAGCTATCAGCTTCTGGTTAGAGATCTTGTCCACGTCCCAGCTTCCTATGTACTGTGAATCACGGAATACAGTGACCCTTGAGGCCAGCCTGTACATATCTTCAAACTTATGTGTTATAAATATGATGGATACGCCTTCATCCCTCAGACGTTCAGCTATCTGGTAAAGCTGCTCGCACTCTGTCCTGGTAAGGGAAGCGGTAGGCTCATCCATGATCAGGATCCTGGCATCTCTTGACAGTGCTTTTGCAATCTCCACAAGCTGCTGCTGTGCAACACTTAAGGTGCCCATGGGTTTATTTACATCTATTTCCTGAGAAAGAGGCTCTATCAGTTCTTTTGCCCTCTTTGTCATTGTCTTCCAGTCATACAGACCTATCTTGTTTTTAATTTCCTGACCCATAAATATATTTTCAGTTACAGACAGATCAGGGAATGCTGTTACATGCTGGTATATAGCTGCGATGCCTAATTTAGCTGAATCTGCTGTAGAACGCAATGTTATCTTCTCATCTTCCAGAAGCATGACGCCGCTGTCCGGCTGATGCACACCCGTTATGACTTTAATGAAAGTTGATTTTCCTGCTCCGTTCTCACCCATCAGAGCATGTATCTCACCTTTCTTCAGCTGAAAATGAACACCGTTCAAGGCTGTTACACCACCGAATGTTTTTACTACATCTTTCAGCTCCAGGATATAATCACTCATCCTTTTTTTCTCCTTTCCCCTTCGTTTACACGTTTTTCGTGTTCGCTCATAAATCCATAATACGCAAATTTTACATGTAATCAATATCAAAAATTGTTTTTACGGTATAGAAACTTGTTTTTTTGAACATAATTGCCATTCAAACACAAAAATGTTATAATAATTATACACTTTTACAACCCCCATGCATTTTTGACGAATTTAGAACAAAACAGGAGGATTTTCTAGTGAAACTACCAAAACGTATCTTTCCGGATGACTATTTCAAAAAAGTGAATAAATGTACTTCTCAAACTGAAAGTCTGCCCTTTTACATAAAAGAATGCGGTTACTGTAATGAAAGAAAGTTCGTGCTTGGAAACACAAATAATTTTTCAGATATCCTGCTGCTCTATCCTGTCTCAGGTGTTGTCCGGTTTACCAAGAACCAGACTACCCAGTTCATCCATCAGGACAATATTATTATATCCGCCTGCAACACTCCTCTGATATTTACCCGGGCAACTAAGAACTGGGAATTCTTTTACATAATTGTCAGGGGATCACATGCCAAGCTCTATTATAACCTGATCCGAAACAGCTCCAGTGTCCTGCCGGGAAGTCCTCTGAATAAAATACTTGACTATTTTATTGAAGCTGCAGACCTGAACTTTAATAAAGAACTGTATACTGATATGAGAGCCAGCCTGATCATACATAATATTTTCTTCGAGCTTTACAATATATCCTATAATATACTCAAAACAAAGGCCATCACTCCTGTGCAGGAAACTGTTATTAACCAGTGCCTTAAATACATAGAGCACAATTATAAAAATGATCTTGATATCGATACGATCTGCAATGAGGTCAGCTTTTCCAAATATTATTTCTGTAAACTTTTTAAGGATCATATGGGAATAACCATCCATCAGTATGTGAGCGAGTTCCGTGTCAATAAATCAAAAGAGCTCCTCACATATTCAAAGCTGTCAATTAATGCCGTAGCCGCGTCTGTGGGTTATAAAAATCCGCTGACCTACAGCCGCGCATTTGAAAAATCCATGCATATGACTCCCAGCGAGTACAGGAAGAACTTCTGATCTGGACTGCACGCCCCTGCTTGTCCATGAAAGATACGCTATAACATATATTATATGCCGGCATTAAAAAAGAAGAACAGCCCGGGCAATTTTATCTGAAAGATTTCTGCCTGCAGCTGTTCTTCTTTTTTTATTTTTATTTCTATAATCCGGTTACTCCCTGCCCTGATCAGTTTCTGAAACATTTCCAGGCAGGCGCCAGAGCTTCTATAACGCTCCTGTATGTTCTGTATTTCTCCTCATAAATTTCTTTGTATTCTATCCTGGGATATACTGTTTTTGTTATCTTCACAGTTTTATTTATGCCATCCTGGTAGTCGCTATAGATACCTGCAGCTATTCCTGCCGCTATGGCTGCACCCTGTGCTCCCAATTCTTTGTCTTCAATAACATCCACAGGAATCTGAAGTACATCAGCAAAAATCTGTACCCAGACGTCTGAGTTTGCTGCACCTCCTGAAAGCCTTATGCTCCGGGGCTTCTCCCTGTTTCGAAGAAGCTTGTTCACATGAGTCAGGTGTGAGAATACGATTCCCTCATATACTGCCCGAAGCATATGACGTTTATTGTGATAGCCTGTCAGGCCTATAAACGTACCTTTTGCCAGAGGATCCTCATTTGAACCATTGAGGAAGGGCAGGAATATCACATTTGATTCCTTCGGGTCCACTGATGCCACCCATTCATTTGTGATATCATATACAGATCCTCCTTCAGCCTTCGCTTCAGCCTTTTCATAGCCCATGAGATTTCTGATGAACCATTCCATATTTCCCGCAGATGTGGGACTGCTCTCCTCTATAAGGTAATATCCCGGTATGCAGAACATAGAATTTAATGCTACTGTGCCATTCACTATCGGTTCCCGGGCAATATACTCATTGATGCTCCATGTCCCTGCTATCATGCACATCTGGCTCTCATCTGAAAGGCCGGAAGCTATACCGCAGGCATCTACGTCAAACATGCCTGCTGCTGCCGGGATTCCCGCCGGAAGAAGAGTCTTCTCACTCACTTCACGCGTTATGCATCCGCATACATCTGCTGAATACATAAGAGGCGGCAGCTTGTCATATATCTCTTCCAGTCCGTAGAGTGCCAGAAGCTCCCTGTCATATTCCTTTGTGTTCATGTTTACCAGATTTCCCCCGGTAAAATCCGTATACTCAGCAAAGGCTTCACCTGTAAGCTTGTACCTGATATAATCCTTTACAGAAAATATGTATTTTGTCTTCTCAAGTACCTGTGGTTCATGGTCCCTCAGCCATGCCAGAAGGGCCACCGGCTGGCAGGCCAGGATCTCCTGGAATGTCTTCTCATAGACTTTTTCTTTTGTCCCGTCCTCAGACCACTTCTCAATATACTCCCACGCCCTCATATCTGTGGAAATGATACCGTTATAGGCAGGCCTTCCATCCTCACCCACCAGGTAAAGCCCTTTGCCATGGCCTGAAAAAGATACGCCCTGGATATCAGAAGGGTTGATGCCGCTCTTCTCTATTGCCTCCCTGACGGCCCTGGCATTTACCTCCCAGAGTTCGTCCATATCGCGCTCAGTGTAACCAGGCTTCGGTGTGATCGTCTCTGTGGGCACACTGGCTACTGCTATCTGATTCCCATTTTCATCAAAAATACTTGCCTTTGAAAAAGTCCCCCCATTGTCAATGCCCATTAAATAGTTCATATGCATTTACCTTTCCTTATCCAATATTCTGGCCATCCTGTTCTGTGCTGACTTCAGGTCAGCTTCCCAGGCAGGGCTTCCCTTATACCAGAATTCTGTCACAAATCTGCGGACACCTGTCTCCCACGCTGTATCTATCGTTTTCTGGAAATCCACATGGCCTGTTCCGTATGGCACCTCTCTGAATATACCGGGAAGAGTTTCTTTTAAGTGCATTGCCACTGTATGGCCTTTTCCGCATCTGATATCCTCATACACGTCAGTGCCGTATGTAAGAGCGGCATTTTTAATATTTCCACAGTCCGGATATACATTCAGGTAAGAAGAATCTATCTTCTTCACATAACGCATAGCCTTTTCAACTGTATTCATAAACTCTGTCTCCATTGTCTCGAATCCCAGAAGAACTCCTGCCCTGGAAGCCATATGTACTGCCTTCTCCAGATTTTCTTCAAACCTTTTTACTGTATCAGGGGTGGATTCCTCATAATAGACATCATAGCCTGCCAGCTGAATGATGCGTATTCCCAGATCTTCAGCCAGACCGATGGCTTTTTCCATTATCTCCATTCCTCTTTTACATGTATCTTCATCAGCGCTGCCCAGCGGATATTTTCTGTGTCCGCTCAGACACATGCTGCCGGCATGGATTCCCTCTCCATACATGGTCTTTACCAGTCTGAGGCGTTCGTCCTTTGTCCAGTCCAGTCTTGAGAGCTTTGCATCCGTCTCATCAATACTGAGCTCCACAAAATCAAACCCGGCTTTCCTGGCTGACTTCAGCTTTTCCTTGAAGCTTAAAGTCTCCGGCATTGCTTTCTCATAAAGCCCCAATGTATAATTCTTCATATTCTGCCCTTTCCCTAAATGAATAGACCTCCTGTCCCTGATCATCAGTTTGATCCGGACATTCATTTTCCTTTTCCGCTGCTCTTAACAAACCTGTCTATAATATATTGGTTTGCCTCTATCTCCTGCCTGTCATCTAATGGCTCAAGAGATATTTTCTGTCCTGTCTGCCTTTCAAGGGCATTTCTGATCAAATAGTCAGCCACATGAGGATTTTTTGGCAAAAGCGGACCATGCAGGTAAGTACCTATCACATTTTTATATACTACGCCTTCCTCATCTGACTTGCCGTCGTTCCCAAAACCATAAAGAACCTTGCCAAGAGCCTTATTTTTCTTAATGTAGGTGCGCCCTCCGTGGTTTTCAAATCCAACTACAGGACGGTCAAAAAGATCACTTTTTATAACAACATTATCAATGAGCCTGCCGTCCCCCTGCTCTGTGTACAGATCCACCAGCTTCAGCCCCTCCATGAAGTCACTGCCTGTCTTATAATAATTTCCAAGGAGCTGGTAACCGCCGCACACTGCGATCACTACCCCATTATCTTCCACATAAGCCTTAAAATCTTTCTGGATAGTCTGCAGCTTTTCACAAACAAGCTTCTGCTCCCTGTCAGACCCGCCTCCTAACAGCACGATGTCCAGCTCTGAAAAATCTATTCTGTCCTCTATTCTGAATTCTACTGTCTCAGCCTCTATCCCTCTCCACTGGCAGCGCTTCATCAGGCACTGGATATTTCCCCTGTCACCATAAAGATTCAGAAGGTCAGGATAAAGATGTCCTATAGTCAGCTTCATATCTTTTCCTCCTCCATCTTCTTAAGTACATTTCTGGTTGAAAACAGAGCTGTATAATTGACAAGAACATAAAGGTTGCCTATGCCGTTTTCAAGTCTTTCCCGGATGGCTCCCTCCACACTTGAATCCAGCCTGGAAGGTATGTCAACATATTTCAGCCTCAGTCTCATATCCTGGCATCTGAGCCCGCTTACTGTAATAGAGTTTACATTTGCATCCTTAAACCTGTCAAAATCCACGTCCCAGAGCCATGAGATATCAATGCCATCCTGGTCATTATCATTGATGACAATGATAAGATCCTTAAGTGATTCATCCTGAATGACAGCTGATATATTCTGATTGAAGCCGGCCGGATTCTTAGCCAGATTCAGGATCACGTCTGTATCCCCTATCCTGAAATTTTCCATCCTACCATTCTGAGGATTGAATTCATCCAGCATCTTCTGGAAATTCTTTACCTCCATTCCTGCACAGCGGCAGGCTGCATAAGCCGCCAGGATATTATAAACATTATAGAATCCCCGGTATCCTGCTGATATTCTCTTTCCCTCTATCTCAAAGGAAAGCCTGCTCCCCACCTCTATGTTCTTTGCATCAAAGTCAAGGGGCGGCCTTTTAAATCCGCAGTTGGGACATTCATAATCTCCAAGCTGGCTGTAGTGGTAAAAATGGTAAGACAGCTTTTCACCACAGCGCTTGCAGAATTGTCCTTCTCTGATCTCCCTGGTGTCTTCCTCCTCTATCACCTGCCCGCCGATGCCATATGTACGGTAATCATTATTGCTTTCCATGGCCAGATAGGCTGACAGGGAATCGTCCCCATTGACGATAACAGTCATCTCAGGAGCCATATCCATGGCTTTTCTGAGCAGATCCATAGTAATATCGATCTCCCCGTAACGGTCCAGCTGATCCCTGAACAGGTTAGTAAGAACCATATAATCAGGTGCAAAATGAGGCAGGATCCTCACCGTGGAGGCCTCATCTATCTCAATGCATGCGTAATCCGCATCTAATTTTCCATTTAACTTAGTTGAAAGCACAAACGCAGAAACCACACCATTTATCATATTTGATCCGGTATGGTTGCATACTACTTTTTTCCCCTCTGCCTCAATTGCAGAGCAAAGCAAATTATTTGTTGTTGTCTTCCCATTTGTTCCGCAGACTACGAAAATCTTCTCTCTTACTTCCTGCGAAAGCTCCTTTAAAATACCAGGATATATCCTGATAGCCAGCTGTCCTGCAAGGGTTACACCCTGCCGCCCTGTAAGGCGGCAGGCTGTTCCTATGATTTTCGAAGTCCAGACTGCCAGTAATCTGCGTATCTTCATCTACACTGCCCTCATTTTATTATTTATTTCCCAGATTAGCCTTTTGCTTCCCCTTCTGAATCTTCATTCAAATCCTGTTCAAGAGATTTCAGCATATCTTCCTCTGTCTTGTTGGAGGATTCCCTTACTTTAGCGATGCTCGCAACAGATTCCCCGTCTTCCATGTTCATCAGCTTCACGCCTGATGTTACCCTTCCCAGCATTGATATATCGCTGCACATCATGCGGATGATGATTCCGGCTGTATTGATTATCATAATCTCATTGTCCATATTTACAGCTTTAACGCCAATGACATTTCCTGTCTTTTCCATGATCTTATAGCATTTAACACCCTTGCCGCCCCTGTTCTGAGGGGTAAATTCTGACATGGCAGTCAGTTTTCCCATCCCCTTCTCAGATACGATCAGCAGATATTCTCCCTGTGTATGCATCTGCATGCCTATTACCTCATCCCCATCTGCGAGGCTCATACCGATAACTCCCATTGATACACGTCCCGTGCTCCTTACATCCGTCTCATTAAAACGGATACACTGTCCGTACTTTGTCACAAGGATGATATCTTTTTCATTATTCGTAGACTTGACCTCGATCAGCTCATCATCTTCTCTCAGGCTGATTGCAGCCAGTCCTGTCTTCCTTACATTTGCGTAATCTGTGATAGGTGTTTTCTTCACGATTCCGTTTTTCGTTGCCATAAAGAGATAACGTCCCTCTTTATATTCCCTGATCGGTATCATGGCTGTGATCTTCTCGTCCGGCGAGAGCTGCAGAAGATTGATGATCGCTGTTCCCCTGGCTGTCCTGCTGGACTCAGGAATCTCGTAAGCTTTCAGCCTGTACACCTTTCCTGTATTCGTAAAGAACATCAGGTAGTGGTGGGTACTTGTCATGAGCAGGTCTTCGATATAGTCATCCTCGATGGTCTGCATTCCCTTTATTCCCTTGCCGCCCCTGTTCTGGCTCTTGAAATTATCTACAGTCATACGTTTGATATATCCAAGTTTTGTCATAGCTATGACAACATTCTCTCTTGGAATCAGATCCTCCATGGAAATATCAAACTCGTCATAGCCAATGCTTGTCCTTCTCTCATCGCCGTATTTATCTGCGATCAGCTGTATTTCTTCCTTGATCACGCCCAACAGGATATTCCTGTCTCCAAGTATAGACTTCAAGTATGATATCTTCTCCATCAGATCTTTATATTCTGCTTCCAGCTTCTCTCTTTCCAGACCTGTCAGAGCACGCAGACGCATGTCCACGATTGCCTGTGCCTGCGGGTCTGTCAGGCCGAACCTCTCCATGAGTCCTTCCTTGGCCAGCTGGGTATTCTGTGACCCTCTGATGATCCTGATAACCTCATCAATATTGTCAAGTGCAATAAGCAGACCCTCTAAAATATGGGCCCTCTCCTCCGCCTTGTTCAGCTCATACTGAGTCCTTCTGGTAACGACCTCTTCCTGGTGCTGGATATAGTAGTGCAGCATATCCTTTAAGTTCATTACCTTCGGCTCGTTATTGACAAGAGCCAGCATGATGACCCCAAATGTATCCTGAAGCTGGGTATGTTTGTACAGCTGGTTCAGGATCACATTCGCATTGACATCCCTTCTCAGCTCTATGTTGATACGCATTCCTTCACGGCTGGATTCATCTATGATGCTGGTGATCCCGTCAATCTTCTTATCTCTCACCAGCTCAGCTATCTTCTCGATCAGCCTTGCCTTATTTACCATGTACGGAAGCTCTGATACAAGTATCCTGCTCTTTCCGTTTGGCATGGATTCTATCTCAGTCACAGCACGGACACGTACCTTTCCCCTGCCTGTCCTGTAAGCTTCTTCTATACCTCTTGTCCCAAGTATCTGGGCGCCTGTGGGAAAATCAGGCCCTTTTATGATCTGCATGAGTTCTTCGATGGAAGTTTCCCTGTCTTCTTCGATCCTGTTGTCTATCATCTTCACAACTGCTTTGATGACTTCTCGCAGATTATGGGGCGGTATATTCGTGGCCATACCTACCGCGATGCCTGTTGTCCCGTTTACCAGCAGGTTCGGGTATCTGGACGGCAGGACTACAGGTTCTTTTTCTGTCTCATCAAAGTTAGGCATAAAATCAACTGTATTTTTATTTATATCAGCCAGCAGCTCCATTGATATCTTGCTCAGGCGGGCTTCCGTATAACGCATGGCGGCAGCGCCGTCACCGTCTACTGAACCAAAGTTCCCATGACCGTCCACCAGCACATACCGGGTAGACCACTCCTGGGCCATATTAACGAGAGCTCCATAGATGGAACTGTCACCATGGGGATGGTACTTACCCATTGTATCACCGACAATACGTGCACATTTTCTGTGCGGCTTGTCTGGTCCGTTGTTCAGCTCTATCATTGAGTACAGGACTCTTCTCTGAACGGGCTTCAGCCCGTCCCTCACATCGGGAAGGGCACGGGCAGCGATCACGCTCATGGCATAGTCAATATAAAACTTCTCCATCCTGTCCTTTAAATCTACTTCCTCAACCTTGTCAAAAATATTGTCTTCCAATTACTTCCCCTCCTAGATGTCCAGATTCTGTACGTACTTGGCATTCTCTTCAATGAACTCTCTTCTCGGCTCTACCTGGTCACCCATCAGGGTCGTAAAGGTAACATCCAGCTCGGAAGTAGCTTCCTCGTCCATCGTCACACGGAGAAGGATACGCCTCTCCGGGTCCATAGTAGTCTCCCAGAGCTGCTCTGCATCCATCTCTCCAAGACCTTTGTAACGCTGTATCTTATTATTCTGGTCCCTTCCTACTTCATCGATTAACTTAGCCAGCTCTTCCGGACTGTAGACATACCAGACTTTTTTATTCTTTTCCAGTTTGAAAAGAGGCGGCTTTGCCAGATATACATGGCCCTCCTTGATAAGATCCGGCATGAACCTGTATATAAAGGTCAGCAGCAGGGTGCTGATATGCGCCCCGTCCACATCGGCATCAGTCATGATTATGATCTTGTCATAACGCAGCTTTGAAATATCAAAATCATCGTGGATACCAGTGCCAAATGCCGTGATCATAGCCTTGATCTCTGCATTTCCATAAATCTTATCCAGCCTGGCCTTCTCAACATTCAGTATCTTTCCTCTCAGCGGCAGGATGGCCTGAGTTGCCCTGCTTCTGGCTGTCTTTGCAGAACCGCCGGCAGAATCACCCTCGACGATATAAATCTCACAGTTTTTTGGATCCTTGTCTGAGCAGTCGGCCAGCTTGCCCGGCAGTGACAGACCGTCAAGGGCAGATTTCCTTCTTGTCAGATCTCTTGCCTTTCTTGCCGCTTCCCTGGCTCTCTGGGCCATGATGGATTTATCCAGTATCATCTTTGCCACCTGGGGATGCTGCTCCAGATATATCATCAGCTGGTCGGAAACTACGTTTTCAACTGCTCCCCTGGCCTCTGTATTACCCAGCTTTTGTTTCGTCTGGCCTTCGAACTGCGGCTCCTCAATTTTGATACTGATGATGGAGGTAAGCCCCTCACGTATATCCTCTCCTGAGAGTGATTCCGTGTCCTTTATCAGTTTATTTGTTCTCGCATATGCATTAAATGTCTTTGTCAGAGCATTCTTAAAGCCTGTCAGGTGTGTTCCTCCCTCAGGCGTTGTGATATTATTTACAAAACTGTAGGAGCTCTCTGTGTAAGAGTCATTATGCTGCATGGCCACTTCCACAAAAACCCCATCTCTTGAGCCTTCACAGAATACGATATCAGGGTAAAGAGGTGTCTTGCCTTTATTCAGGTATGTCACGAATTCTTTTATGCCGCCTTCATAGTGGAACACCTTCTCAACAGGTTCTTCTTCCCTCTCATCCCTCAGGATGATCCTGATATTCCTTGTGAGAAAAGCCATCTCCCTGAGCCTCTGCTTCAAAACTCCAAAATCAAATACTGTCTCCTCGAATATTTCCTTATCCGGCAGGAATGTAACCATGGTACCTGTCTTTTCCATGTCACATTCACCGATGACATTCAGCTTGTAAACTACCTTGCCGCGCTCATAGCGCTGCCTGTATACCTTGCCCTCGCTGTAGATGGTTACCTCCAGCCATTCGGACAGAGCATTTACAACAGAAGCGCCGACACCGTGAAGTCCTCCTGATACCTTGTATCCCCCGCCGCCGAACTTTCCTCCGGCATGAAGGATCGTGAATACTACTTCAACAGCAGGAAGACCTGATTTATGGTTGATTCCGACAGGGATACCCCTTCCGTTGTCAATGACTGTTACTGAATTATCTTTGTTAATGGTCACCTGAATCGTATCACAATACCCTGCCAGCGCCTCGTCCACCGCATTATCTACGATTTCATACACCAGATGGTGCAGGCCCCTGGCGGAGGTACTTCCAATGTACATTCCAGGCCTTTTGCGGACTGCTTCCAAACCTTCCAAAATCTGTATCTGGTCCGCTCCATATTCTTCTTCAAATTCCGTACCCATATATATCCTCCTATTGTCCTGAAGTATCCCTATGCAGGATAGACGGCACCGTCCACCACATGAAATACTTTATTAATTTTAAACTGATTTTCCACAAAGTCATCGATTCCCGTACATGTCACCAATGTCTGGATATCATGTATGCTCTCCAGCAGATAGTGTTGCCTGTTTCCGTCCAGTTCAGACAAGACGTCGTCAAGCAGTAATACCGGCGTATCCTTAATTTCCTGCTTCACCAGCTCTATTTCAGCCAGTTTCAGTGAAAGGGCCGCCGTTCTCTGCTGGCCCTGGGAGCCGAATTTCCTGATATCCACTCCCCCTATCTCAAAGCACAGGTCATCCCTGTGC
Source organism: Murimonas intestini (assembly GCA_003148945.1). Lineage (GTDB taxonomy): Bacteria > Bacillota > Clostridia > Lachnospirales > Lachnospiraceae > Murimonas > Murimonas intestini. The sequence continues at coordinate 50,561 of QGGY01000020.1, forward strand.
GGACCTGTCATGGTCATTTTAAGCTTTAAGTCCTTCTCCCTGTTTCTTAAAAGCTGCTTCTCAAAATTGTCAGCCTCTATATTTTTCTCATAGGACACCTTAAGCTCTTCCCTGCCGCCTGAAAGCTTCCTATGGATGCCTTCGATAATTCCGTTGAGCCTGGAGACAAACATCTCCCGCTCTCTTATAAGCTTTGTCCCATACTGAACCAGCTGCATATCCCAGATATCCAGGGTATCCAGATAATCCTGCCTGAATCCTATCTCCTTTAACAGCTTATTCCTCTGGTTCAGTATCTTGTTATAATTTGACAGTTGAAAAAGATAGACCTTATTCAGCTGACAGAGCTGGGCATCCATAAACCTGCGCCTCTCGGAAGGTCCGTTTTTAATGATGTTTAAATCCTCCGGAGAAAAAAACACCATATTGGCTATCCCAAAAAGCTCGCTTGCCTTTCTGATAGGGATCCCGTTGATGGCAATCCCCTTTGTCTTATTCTTTTTAAGATGCATATCGATCTTATATGGACTGTCATTCTTCCGAAGCCTCATCCTCAGATGCGATTCATCCTGGTTGAACTTGATGAGGTCTCTGTCCTTGCTTCCCTTATGGGACTTAGTGGTGCCGCACAGAAACACAGCCTCCAGTATGTTTGTCTTTCCCTGGGCATTGTCTCCGTAGAAAATGTTCGTGCCGCTGTCAAACTTCAGCTTCAGCGAATCATAATTCCGGAAATTATCAAGCCTTATTGATTCTATGACCATGTCTGCACCAACTATTTAACAATTTTTATGGTTTCCCTGTCAAAAGTAACCACATCGCCGTCATACAATTTCTTGCCTCTCTGGCACTCAGTCACACCATTGACAAGGACCTGACCGTCCTGTATCACGCTTTTTGCATCAGCGCCTGTTTCCACAAGCCCGGCAGCCTTGAGCGCCTGGCCAAGTTTAATATATTCATCCCGTAATTTTATTGTTTCCATTGTGCTGCCTTTCTTTTTATCCTCTCCTATGCGGTGAAATTCACCGGAAGTATCAGGTATATATATGACTGCTCTTCATCTCTGATAAAACAGGGTGCTTTCGGGTTTACCAGATAGATAGTCACAGTCTCGTCATCAATAACACGCAGAGCATCAATAAGGAATTTAGGGTTGAATCCGATAAGGATATCCTTGCCTTCCTTCCTGATGTCAATTTCTTCATCCATAGAACCTATCTGTGAATTAATCTTCAGTTCCATGGCCTCATCGCCAATGTGGATAATGATAGGTTTCTTGTCTCCCTCCTTGACAAGCAGGGTAGCCCTGTCTATACAGTCAAGCAGCTCTCTTTTATTGATCTCCACCTTTGTCTCATAATCGCTGGAGAGCATCTGGTCAATCCTGAAATATTCGCCTTCAATAAGTCTGGAAACTACCACTGTATTATTAAATTCAAATACAATATGATTATCTGTAAAGAAAATATCTGCCATATCTTCTGTTTCTCCAGATAAAATCTTACTTATTTCTGTGAGTGTCTTTCCAGGAACGACAACCTTTTTCTTCGGATATTCATTTTTTAGTTCAATTTTACGTATGGAAATCCTGTGTCCGTCCAGGGAAACCACTTTCAGCCTGGAGCCTTCTATCTCAAACAGTTCACCTGTCATCATCTTGTTATTCTCATTAGCTGCAATAGAAAATATGGTCTGGCGGATCACTTCTTTTAATGTGAATTGTGAAAGAGTTATAAAATCATTCTTTTCCACATATGGAAGGTACGAAAAGTCCTCCCCTGATTTTCCCGATATACTGAATTTGGCTTTTTCACATGTAATAAGTGTCTGAAGATTGCTGTCTGTCTCTATTGTTACATCACTGTCAGGCAATTTTCTGATGATCTCTGAAAATATTTTCGCATCAAGAGCAACTATGCCTTTATCAATGATGTTTCCTTCTACTTTTGTCTCAATACCCAGTTCCATATCATTTGATGTAAATTTAATTTCATTAGCAGAGGCATCAATTAAAATACATTCCAGGATCGGCATTGTTGTTTTAGCCGGTACTGCTTTCATTACAATATTGACGCTTTTCAATAAATTAGATTTTGAACAGGTTAATTTCATGTTGTGGATAACTCCCTTCTGGTTTGCTATTAAAATAATTATTAAAAAAGTCCGTAGTCACATCCGTAGAGTGTGTGATTATGTGAATAATTAAGAAAGGCGTTGATGTTAAAGGCTTTTCTTAAGGTGATAAATGTGTTTAAAACGCACGGAAAGCAAAAGTATAAAAAATAATAACTTTTTCTATCCACTTTGGTGCACAAAAAATCCCTCTATTGTTAACATGAAAATGTGGATAACTTTATGAAGGGCTGATCTTCTTCTTCAGCACCTCTATGGTGTTTCTCATAGTATCCGATTTTTCAATTTCTTTTGTTATTTTTTCAGCGCCGTGTATGATGGTAGTGTGGTCACGCTTGCCCATCAGATTTCCGATAGCCTTTAAGGGCGTCTCTGTCATATCCCGGCACAGATACATGGCAATCTGCCGGGGCAGTACGATTTCTGAGTTCCTCTTATTTCCTTTAATATCCTCAGGTTTTATATGAAAGTGCTCTGCCACGATGTCAATGATGAGCTGGGGTGTGATCTCCTTCTTTTCATCAGGCGAGATAATATCCTTCAGGGCTTCCTCGGCCAGAGCTACATTGATTTCACGTTTTTCCAGATTGCTGAAAGCCATGAGTTTATTCAGTGCGCCTTCAAGCTCACGTATATTGGACTTAATGTTTGTTGCGATATACTTGATGACCTCATCATCAATTGTATAGCCGTCCAGCTCCTCTTTTTTGCGGAGTATGGCCATCCTTGTCTCATAATCAGGAGATGAGATGTCGGCAATAAGGCCCCATTCAAACCTGGACCGGAGACGTCCCTCAAGGGTAGCCATCTCTTTTGGCGGTTTATCGGACGAAATGATAATCTGCTTTTTATTGCCGTGCAGGTCATTAAAGGTATGGAAAAATTCTTCCTGAGTGGACTCCTTTCCTATGATAAACTGAATATCGTCGATCAGGAGAACATCGATATTCCTGTATTTTTCACGAAATTTTGTCATTGCCGTGTTATTTCCGTTTCGGATCGCCTCAATCAGTTCATTTGTAAAGGCTTCACTTGTGACATAGAGCACCCGTGTCTCAGGGTTTCTTTCTAATATAAAGTGTGCAATTGAATGCATAAGGTGGGTCTTGCCCAGTCCCACGCCTCCGTATATGAACAGAGGATTATACATTTCTCCGGGAGATTCGGCTACTGCCAGGGAGGCAGCATGGGCAAAATTGTTATTTCCGCCCACCACAAAAGTGTCAAATGTATATTTTGGATTGAGGTTTGCCCTCTCTATACTTTCATTTAATGAGGACGCAGCAGGTTTCTGGGCAGCTTCGATGCTCTGGGCCTGGTCCGGGAGTATAAATTCTATATCATAGTTCCTGCCTGTGATCTCTGCAATTGCCACTTTAATAGGAAGAGTGTACTTCTTACTTATATAATTTAATCCCATCTGCTGGCTCGGAACCAGGATATACACAGTATTCTCCTGTATGCTATGTACTGTCAGCGGCTTCAGCCAGGTACTGAATGAAACCTCCGACAGCTCATGTTCTATTTTTACCGTATATAGGATCTCGTCCCATTTTTCTGCTATGTCGTTCATTGAATATTTCTCCTTACATTCCGATTAGGGTAAAATATTGGAATTTATCCACATTTTGGCCTATTTCCAAGCCAGATTCCTGATTTTGGACGCAATGAGGCCACTGCCTCTGGATATAATATTAAACTAATTTCTGCAATTTATCAATCAAAAATTTTAGAATTGTGAGTAACTTTCCTGATTATGTGGATAACATCCCGTGGAAAAGCGGTGGACAAGGGTGTGGATAGATGTGAATGCATGTGATTATAGGTTTTGGTTTCCACATAGATGTGAATAACTGTGAAAATGTGTATTAACATAGCTGAGACCTTGAAAATAAAGGATATGTGAATAATTATCAATATATTTTCACAGCTGGTCCAAAAGTTATGCACAAGTTATCCACATTGTGTGGATAACGTTACGTAAACTGGTGTGGATAGTGGAAATTATTTTTAAAAAATATAAAAAAATCAAGTATTTACTTGACTTCCCATAATTTTATGAATATAATTGAAATGATGTTTTTTAACAAAAAAAACTGTTTACCATTTCGAATAGATATGAGGGGCAGATAAAGGAGGTGCCAGATTATGAAAATGACATTCCAACCAAAAAAACGCTCAAGATCAAAAGTTCATGGATTCAGAGCTAGGATGAGTACAAAAGGCGGAAGAAAAGTTTTAGCTGCCAGAAGAGCAAAAGGAAGAAAAACATTATCAGCATAGGCCGCATATTTGTGGCCTTTTCTTCTCTTTGTAAAACTTGATAAGGATGGCTTTATGAAATTTTCAGAATCGTTGAAAAAGAACAGGGATTTCCAGACGGTATACAGGAAAGGCAGTTCCAGAGCTAATAAATATCTGGTGATGTATATTGCCGAAAATAACCTGGAGAGGAACCGTTTGGGGATATCTGTAAGTAAGAAGGTCGGGAACAGTGTCGTGAGACATCATCTGACAAGACTGTTAAGGGAAAGCTATCGCCTGCATGAAGAAGAGTTTAAATGTGGATATGATATAATAACAGTTGCCAGGCCCACAGCAAAGAGTATAAGCTACAGGGAAATGGAGAGTGCGCTTCTGCATCTGGCCGGGCTTCATAAAATATTAACAGAAAAGATCTGATGGATATGAAAAAAATATTAATCACTATGATTAAATTATATAGAAAATATTTATCACCACTAAAGAGGACAAAATGCCCTTATATTCCTACCTGTTCTACATACGGGCTGGAAGCGATTGAGAAATATGGTGCAATTAAAGGAACGATTCTGGCCTGCTGGAGAATACTGCGGTGTAATCCGTTTTCAAAGGGCGGTTATGATCCGGTTCCGTAAAATCCGTAGAAGAGGTAAGAATCAGGAGGAACAATCACAATGTTATTAACAAAGAGTACAACATTTATTCTGGGACCGATAGCCAGTGTCCTGGGCTATATTATGAATGCCATTTTCAGCTTCTTAAGCTTGATGACAATTCAGAATATAGGTCTCACAATTATTTTGTTTACATTTATCATCTATATGCTGATGATGCCGCTGACAATTAAGCAGCAGAAATTTTCAAAGCTTTCAGCTAAGATGAACCCGGAACTTCAGGCAATACAGAAGAAATATAAAGATAAAAAGGACCAGGCGTCCATGATGAAGATGAATGAGGAGACCCAGGCAGTTTATGGGAAGTATGGCGTGTCTCCTATGGGAAGCTGTCTCCAGCTTTTGATTCAGATGCCGATCCTCTTTGCATTGTATAAAGTAATCTGGAATGTGCCGGCATACGTTACACAGGTAAAAGATGCGTTTATCCCCCTGGTGGACAAGCTGGCTGGCAATAGTGCAGCTCAGACATTTTTAAATGATTATGCAGCCCAGGCCCAGGTCAACTTTGAAAAGATGGGCTTTACAGCTGATTCCATTGTGGATGTCCTCTATAAGTTTAAACCGGAAAACTGGACAGCGCTTTCATCTCAGTTTCCTGATCTGTCATCAGTAATAGGCAGTGTTCAGGGGCAAGTGGACCACATGAACTATTTCCTGGGACTGAATATAGCAGATTCACCGTTCAGTATTATACAGAGCGGTATGGCTTCAGGAGCAATCTTGCTTGTAATAGGGGCGCTTCTTGTACCTGTTCTGGCAGGTGTGACTCAGTGGCTTAATACAAAGCTGATTCCTCAGGCTGATACGGGCAACCAGAATACAGGCACTATGGGCAATACCATGAAAACAATGAATACAGTAATGCCTATCATGTCAGCTGTATTTTGTTTTACACTTCCTGTAGGTATGGGCTTATACTGGATCGCAGGTGCTGTAATACGTTCTGTCCAGCAGGTGATCGTGAACAAGCATATGGACAAAGTGGATGTGGATGAGCTTGTTAAGAAGAATCTGGATAAAGTTAATAAGAAACGTGCTAAACAGGGGCTGCCGCCTCAGAAGATTACAAATCAGGCAAAAACTAATGTAAAGAATATCCAGAATCCTCAGAACAGCCAGAAAAAGCAGATCACTGCTGAGGAAAGAGCAAAAACCATTGAGAAGTCTACAGAGTACTACAAGAGCGGCAGTGCGAAGCCGGGAAGCATTGCGTCTAAGGCGAGGATGGTAGAACAGTTCAACGAGAAGAATAAGAAAAAATAAATTAGGAGGGCTTGTTATGGAGGAGTATATCAGAGTTTCAGCGAAGACTGTGGACGATGCTATAACAGAAGCATTGATTCAGCTGGAAACCACCAGTGATAACATTGAGTATGAAGTGCTTGAAACTGGAAGTTCAGGATTTTTCGGTATAGGCAGCAAGCCGGCTGTTATCAGAGCCAGAAGAAAGAAATCTGAGGATGAGCTGTTTGCTGAACTTAAGCTTCAGGAAGAGAAGAAGGCTGAAGTCAGGAAGCAGGAGGCCAGAAAACCGGAGCCGAAGAGACAGGAAGTAAAGAAATCTGAGCCCAGGAAACAGGAAATCAAAAGAGAAGAGAAAAAAGAAGAGCCTAAAAAAACAGACGTCAGAAAGACAGAACCGAAAGTCCCCGTAAATGAAGAAGAAGCAATTTCCCGTGCCAAAAAGTTTTTAGATGATGTCTTTAAGTCAATGGACATGAATGTGCAGATAAACGCCGTGTTTGAAGATGACAATATGATCGTAGATCTTTCAGGCGATGATATGGGAATATTGATTGGAAAAAGAGGACAGACGCTTGATTCACTTCAGTATCTGACCAGCCTTGTTGTAAATAAAGGGAAATCAGCGTATGTAAGGGTTAAAGTGGATACTGAGAATTACCGGAACAGAAGGAAGGAAACTCTTGAGAACCTTGCAAGGAACATTGCAGGAAAAGTAAAGAGGACCAGAAAGCCGGTGTTCCTTGAGCCTATGAATCCGTATGAGAGAAGGATCATACATTCCGCGCTTCAGAACGATCCTTATGTGTCAACACACAGCGAGGGTGAAGAGCCTTACCGCAAGGTTGTAATTACTTTAAAAAAATAAATACAGCAGTATATAAGAGAATGTTATTCCTGGTCAAAGCACGAATAATCAATAGGATTGGTTAATTATGCCCGGAAATAACATTCTTTTTTAGTGTCAGGAGGTATTTTTATGCAGGGAGATACAATAGCGGCTGTCTCTACGGCCATGAGCAGTTCAGGGATAGGCATAATCAGGATAAGCGGGAGTGAATCATTTGCCATCGCTGACAGGATCTACAGTTCAAAGGGTGGCAGGAAGAGGCTGTCTGACCAGAAATCCCATACTATACATTACGGTTTTATAAAAGACGGGGATGAGGTAATAGATGAAGTACTTGTGATGCTGATGAGAGGGCCAAGGAGTTACACCGCCGAGGATACAGTTGAAATAAACTGCCACGGAGGTGTCTACGCTATGAGGAGGGTCCTTGATACAGCTGTAAAAAACGGGGCCAGACCTGCAGAGCCGGGAGAGTTTACTAAGAGAGCTTTTTTGAATGGAAGACTTGACCTGTCCCAGGCAGAGGCCGTCATGGATATTATACAGGCTAAAAATGAATATGCGCTAAAGAGTTCTCTCAGCCAGTTGAAGGGGTCTGTGAGGGAGGCAGTCAGGAGCATCAGGGAGAAGATCATATATCATATTGCATATATTGAGTCAGCCCTTGATGATCCGGAGCATATCAGTCTGGAGGGATATCCCGGAGAACTGGACAGTGTAGTTGATGAACTGCAGGGAAAGCTGGGCAGGCTGATTGATTCTGCTGAGGACGGCAGGGTCATGGCAGAGGGCATCCGGACAGTCATAGTGGGCAAACCAAATGCAGGCAAGTCTTCTCTTATGAATCTGCTTGTGGGGGAAGAGAGAGCCATCGTCACTGACATAGCGGGGACCACAAGAGATATCCTGGAGGAGAATATAAGCCTGTCAGGCATCAGCCTGAACATAATAGATACGGCAGGGATCAGGGATACAAAGGATGTGGTGGAACAGATCGGCGTATCCAGGGCAAAGGAGTATGCGAAGGATGCAGATCTCATCATTTATGTAGTGGATGCATCTACTGGTCTCGATGACAATGATGAGCAGATCATAGAGATGCTCAGAGGAAGGCAGGCTATCGTACTGTTAAATAAAGCAGATCTGGAGGCTGTTACTACAGAAGAGATGCTCTCTGATAAGGTGGAAGGACCTGTCATATCTATATCAGTTAAAGAAAATACAGGAATCGGAGAGCTGGAAAACCAGCTGAAGAGTATGTTTTATAAAGGAGATATTTCCTTTAATGATGAGGTGTATATTACTAATATAAGGCATAAGGCGGCTCTTGTCAGCGCTAAAGAGAGTCTTTCTCAGGTGAGGGACAGCATAGCAGTGGGAATGCCGGAGGATTTTTATTCTATAGACCTGATGAGCGCCTATGAAGAGCTTGGAACTATTATAGGTGAGAGTGTCGGGGAAGACCTTGTAAATGAAATATTCAGCAAATTCTGCATGGGTAAGTGAAAAGGAGGGGCGGCAGCCGTCAGATGAGGCTGCCGTTTCAGAGAAAGGAAAAGACAGATGAACACGTTGGTTGAAAATACAGATATTGTTGTGGTGGGAGCAGGACATGCAGGCTGTGAGGCGGCGCTGGCATGTGCAAGGCTGGGGCTGGATACCATAGTATTTACTGTCAGTGTAGACAGTATTGCGCTGATGCCCTGTAATCCTAATATCGGCGGCAGCTCAAAGGGACACCTGGTCAGGGAGATAGACGCCCTGGGAGGCGAGATGGGCAAAAATATAGACAGGACATTCATACAGTCTAAGATGCTCAATAAATCAAAAGGGCCGGCAGTACATTCACTCAGGGCGCAGGCGGACAAGGCAGAGTACAGCAGGAGAATGAGGAAAATCCTTGAAAATACCGACCATCTTCAGATCGTTCAGGCAGAGGTGACGGAGATCATTGTAGAAGACGGTGTGTTAAAAGGGGTAAAGACATATTCCGGAGCTGTATATAACTGCAGGGCATGTATACTCTGTACAGGCACGTATTTAAAGGCCAGGTGTATATATGGGGATGTGAGTACCTATACAGGGCCAAACGGCCTTCAGGCTGCAAACTATCTGACAGATTCACTAAAGGCAAATGGGGTGGAGATGTACAGGTTTAAGACAGGGACGCCGGCCAGGATAGATAAAAGATCTGTAGATTTTTCTAAGATGGAAGAGCAGTTCGGGGATGAGAGGATAGTACCGTTTTCTTTTTCTACTGACCCTGAAGAGGTTCAGATCGAACAGGAATCCTGTTGGCTGACTTATACAAATAAAAAGACACATGAGATAATACGTGCAAATCTGGACAGATCACCTCTGTATTCAGGTATGATAGAAGGTACCGGCCCCAGGTACTGTCCGTCCATAGAAGATAAAGTGGTTAAATTCGCGGATAAGGACAGACATCAGGTTTTTATTGAGCCAGAAGGCCTGCACACAAATGAAATGTATGTGGGAGGGATGTCCAGCTCACTGCCGGAGGATGTCCAGCATGAAATGTATCACTCTGTGCCTGGGCTTGAGAATGCAAAAATAGTGAGAAATGCGTATGCTATAGAATATGACTGTATCAATCCCAGACAGCTGTCAGCCACTCTTGAGTTTAAATCTATAAGAGGACTGTTCAGCGGAGGTCAATTCAATGGAAGCTCTGGGTATGAGGAGGCAGCTGCCCAGGGACTTGTAGCAGGCATAAATGCTGCACTGGAAGTAAAAGGCAGGGAACAGATCATTCTGGACCGTTCACAATCTTATATAGGAGTTTTGATAGATGATCTTGTTACAAAAGAGAACAGAGAGCCATACAGGATGATGACATCAAGATCAGAGTACAGGCTTCTGCTGAGACAGGACAATGCCGATCTGAGGCTGACACCTGTGGGGCATGAGGCAGGGCTTGTCTCAGACGAGGTATACAGGGCTCTGCTGGAAAAAAAGAAGATGATAGAAGATGAGATAAACCGTGTGGAGAATCTCCATGTAGGGGCAAATAAGACGGTGCAGAGCTTCCTTGAGGCCCACGGCAGCACACCTCTTAAGACAAGTGTCACTATGGGAGATCTTGTAAGGCGCCCTGAGCTGGATTATGAGATGCTTAAGGAAATAGATGAGGACAGGCCCGAACTGCCCTGGCAGGCAGGAGAGCAGGTAAATATAAATATTAAGTACGAGGGATATATAAAACGCCAGTTAAAGCAGGTAGAGCAGTTCAGGAAGCTGGAGGAAAAGAAGATACCGCCGGATATTGACTATGATGATATACAGAGTCTGCGCATCGAAGCGAGACAGAAGCTCAAGCTGTATGGTCCGGTTTCAATAGGGCAGGCTTCCAGAATATCGGGTGTATCGCCAGCGGATATCTCAGTTTTACTCGTATATCTGGAGCAGAGAAGATACAGAGGAGGGCAGTAGTATGGAGAAGATAGAAAAGAACCACGTTTTGACGGAAGGGTGTGAATCTCTGGGAATTCAGCTTTCTAAAAAACAGGAAGAACAGTTTGCAAATTATTACAACATATTGATTGAATGGAATCAAGTGATGAATCTCACAGGGATTACTGATTATGATGAGGTCATGAGAAAGCATTTTGTTGACAGTCTCTCAATAGTAAAAGCTATTGATATTAATAAACGCAGCGCTCTTTTGGACGTAGGAACCGGGGCAGGTTTTCCGGGCCTTCCACTGAAAATCGTGTATCCTCATCTGAGAGTTGTGCTTCTGGATTCTCTGAATAAAAGGATAAATTTTTTAAATGAAGTGACGGCAAAGCTGGGTCTTACAGGAATAGAGACAATACATGGGAGAGCTGAGGACTATGCAAGGCAGAAGGACTACAGGGAGCAGTTTGATATTGTAGTATCCAGGGCGGTTGCAAATCTGGCATCACTGTCTGAATATTGTATACCGTATACAAAAAACAAGGGACTGTTTATATCATATAAATCGGGAAATGTGGATACAGAATACAAAGAGGCAAAAAAAGCAGTTTTTTTATTGGGGGGCAGAGAAAAAGAGGTAGTTAAATTTATGCTGCCGGGCAGTGATATAGAGAGAAGTCTGGTAGTTATAGAAAAGGTTAAGAGTACCCCTAAAACTTATCCCAGAAAAGCAGGACTTCCCGCCAAAGAACCCATAAAATAAATGCAGGCTCAGCATCAAACACGCTCTGACGGGAATAAATAAAAATACCGCTTCCCTCACTGTATATGTTAACAGTGCAGGAAGCGGTATTTTCTGTCTTATAAGAACAAACTCATATGCTGGTAAAGTTCATCTGGTGTTTCAAGCTGAGGCAGCATTTTAGCATCATTGATATAATCTGCTTCAATTGACGGATTCACAGCCAGATAACTATCGGCAACAGCGATACTGTCATCACGTTTTTTTCCGTTGATTATAAATATACTGTTATTGATCTCTTTTAATGCATGGCTTATATTTGCATTTACATAGAATCCATTCAGGCTGGAGAGAAGATATTTGCCGCCGCTTTTGCCAAGGTGTGCTGCTTCATGATAGGCGTCTATATAACGCTGCTGCAGTCTGAAAGGATTATATAAGTATTTTTCAGTAAAGCTATATTCTATATTGCTTCTGTTGACAATTATGTTGTATACGGCTGTTCCGATTATGGGCATATCCAGAATAAACTTAGTAACTTTTGATCTCTTACCGGGTATACTGCTGAGTTTCATAAGACTTTCCGGATTGATCATGACAATTCTGTTAAAGAGCGCGGGATCATTATGACAGGCCATCACAACAAAGCTGGAACTGATACCGGTTGCAGCGACATCTGTCTTCTGTCCAATCACCTGTTTTACAAAATCTGATACCAGCTGGACATAGAGAAAATTCGTATATGTCATGTTTGGTTTATCGGAACGTCCACAGCCAATTAAATCAATCGCATACACAGTGTGATCTTTAGAAAATTTCCTGATTACTTCATGCCACTCATAGGCAGAAGAATACGGGGCTAAATCGTGGATCAGCAGCAGAGGCGATCCACTCCCTGTTTTTGTATAATATATATTTCCAAAGCGCCAGTCAAAATGTTTTCCGGCACGTGGCTTTAGTAGATTATTCACAGTTGCTGCAGCACTGATAAAGTGATTAATCAGGTGCAAAAGCCCCATTGCGAGAGTAGTTACGATAAACGTTGTTTTTACTTTGTTTTTCATATGGGTAATGCACTCCTTTCAGATGAGAATATATAGTATATTATAGTCCAAAACGACCGAAGATACAATCTTTTTATTTACCTGTCGCGGGAGTCAAAGTTAGCTGAGTTACTGTTCACTCTGTGACCAGTAACACGCTTCGCGATGCACAGAAACGGCCAAAAGCGCCGTTTCGCGCTGCAGCCCTCGGGATTTTCGTGCAAAATACGCACGAAAACACCTCGCGGGACGGTGACGTGTGAATGGTAACTCAGCTGGTTACTATTCACAGAGTGTACAGTAACTTTGGCTATTCTGATTATAGGGTTTGCAAATATCTCTAAATTAAGCTATTATATATAATATGTAAAGAAACTTTAAAATCATGTGTTCTAAAATACCTGTGAAAGGAAGATGATATAAAATGCTGGAAGAATATATATATGGAAACTTGAAAGAAATTAATGAAGAACTTGAAAAGATAGATGAACAGTATAATAAGAATAAAAGTGAGCAAGATATACTTAAAATGGAAATACGTAAAATACAGGAGGAGTCTGATATAGATTTTGAAATATTTTCTCCCAGAAATTCAGGAAATGTTTATAAAAATAAAGTCAGTACTATGAGTGAAAAGCTCCGGTTGATTAAGATTGAAAATGATAAACTGGACGAAAAGAAAATCGTGTATTCCGATAAAAAGAAATTGTTTGAGGCGCTTAAGGAAGATTATGAAAAATTAAAAAAGTAGGTTTTTAATGAAATCTGTAAAAGCACAGAAACAGCTGACTGCAGAATTATTGAGCTGTTTCTGTATTTTTTGGCTGTTACGAATTAAAATTAATTAATAGTAAGAGAGTATATTAACTCTTTTACAGTTTCGTTACTTTTAGGGTATGTTCTTGTGCCGTCACTACTTTCCAATGTAAGGCCTAATTTTTCCATTAACCTATACGAGTTGGTATTTCTATAATCACAATTTGCAGTTAATTTAGTAACACCTAATTCATTTATGGCAAAGTCTTTAACAGCAGCAGCAGCTTCCAAAGCGTAACCTTTTTTCCAATATTTCTTGTTAACGATCCACCCAAGTTCGCCTTCTGATTTGTCCTTATTTAGTGCAACAGATACAGCTCCTATTTGTGTTTCATTAAGTATAATTGCAAATTCATAGAAATCAGGATTTTCTTTTGACCATTCCTCAGTAACCCTTGTTAAAAATTGAATTGTTTTTTCTTTAGTATCATGAGGCAGCCAAATCATAAATGTTGAGTTTTCTTCGTCTGATGAATACTTATAGACTGTTTCTAAATCTTTAAGCCTTAGTGGACGTAATAACAGCCTGTTTGTTTTGATTTCATAGTACATAAGGGTTACCTCCAAAGATAAATTGATTTTAAAATGATTTGTAATTGTTTAGTACCTTCACAGTTACATGCAAAAATACATTTTAAATTGCCTGCGGATAGAAATTTTGCACTCTTGACTCATTTTTTACAGACCGTGTAGTAAATGCAAAGACCTGTTGTATAGTTACAGTGATTTTACATTGTATCTGTGAAAAAAGCAATCTAAAAGATTAAATGTAGTAAGAATGTTTCACGTGAAACATTCTTACAAATATTAATTTTTACTAAAAAATGTTTCACGTGAAACATTTGCTATAGCCTTATAAGAAAAAGGATGCTATAATGAGACCGTGATAGAAAAGGGGGATTTAATAATATGGGAAGAACCATTGTTATTGCCAATCAGAAAGGCGGAGTTGGAAAGACAACTACAGCTATAAACTTATCCGCATCTCTGGCCGAACTTGGTCAGAAAGTTATGATTATAGATATGGATCCCCAGGGAAATACTACTAGTGGACTAGGAGTTGAAAAAGAAGAACTGGAAAATACAGTTTACGAGTTATTGCTAGGCGAAACAAGTATAGAAAACTGCATGATAAAAGATGCTTTTGAAAATTTAACTATAGTTCCTTCTAATATTAATCTGGCGGCAGCGGAAATTGAATTAATTGGTGTTGATGAAAAAGAGTATATATTAAAAAAAGAAGTGGAAAAGATAAAAAAAGATTATGATTTTGTTCTAATTGATTGTCCGCCGTCTTTAAGTATGCTTACAATTAACTCTATGTGTGCTGCAGATACAGTTTTGGTTCCTATACAATGTGAATATTATGCGTTGGAAGGACTTACACAGCTGATGCATACTATTAATCTTGTGCAGGAGCGCTTAAATCCGGAGCTTGAAATAGAAGGTGTGGTTTTTACCATGTATGATGCCAGAACAAATCTTTCATTACAAGTAGTGGAAAATGTGAAAAGTAATCTTAAACAGAATATCTATAAGACAATTATTCCGAGAAATATAAGACTGGCTGAAGCTCCGAGCTATGGCAAGCCTATAACAGAATACGATCCTAAGTCTACCGGCGCCGAAAGTTATCGGTTACTGGCGGAAGAGGTTATACATAGAGGAGAAGAAGAATGGCAGTAAAGAAAACAGGTTTGGGAAAGGGGCTTGATTCTCTTATTCAGATACAGAGCCCAAAGAAAGCTGCATCTGAACCAAAACAATCGGCTGTAGTTGAAAAGGTAGTAAAAAAAGAAGAAGTGATGTTGAAAATAACTGAAATTGAGCCAAACAGAGAACAGCCCAGAAAAAGCTTTGATGAAGATTCACTTCTGGAGCTGGCAGAGTCAATCAAGCAGTTTGGAGTTATACAGCCATTAATTGTACAGAAAAAAGATGATTATTATGAAATAATTGCAGGCGAAAGAAGATGGCGGGCTGCAAAACTGGCAGGGTTAAAAGAAATTCCAGTTATAGTAAAACAGTATACAGAACAGGAAATCGTAGAAATCTCATTGATTGAAAATATTCAAAGAGAAAATTTAAATCCTATAGAAGAGGCACAGGCATATAAAAGGCTGCTGACAGAATTTAAATTAAAACAGGATGAAGTTGCCGAAAGAGTTTCTAAAAGCCGTACAGCTGTCACTAATTCAATGAGGCTGCTGAAATTGGATGAGCGAGTACAGCAGATGGTCATAGATGATATGATTTCTACAGGACATGCAAGAGCGCTGCTAGCATTAGAAGATAAAGATCAGCAGTATCATGTAGCTACCAGAATTTTTGATGAAAAACTGAGTGTGAGGGAAACTGAAAGGCTCATGAAGAGCCTGCAGAGCCGCGAACAAAAGGAAGTAAAGAAAAAACCAGAGATAGAGAACGCTTTTATATATAAAGATATAGAAGAAAAAATAAAAGGAATTTTGGGTACCAAAGTTTATGTAAATCATAAAACAGGCAACAAAGGAAAAATAGAAATAGAATATTATTCTAATGAAGAGCTGGAGCGGCTTCTGGAATTATTCGAAACAATTAAATAGAGGAGAAAGCAGATGGAAAGTGGAATTTTAAATGCAATAGGAATTGATCCTGGAATTATTCTGATAGTTGTTATACTGTTTATGCTTATTCTTTTCCTTTATATGGTTAAGCTTTCTTTCAAGATGTCCCGGTTTACAAAGAAATATAAACAGTTTATGAGAGGCAAAGACGGCATTTCTCTGGAGGCGGCTTTTATAAAGAGCTTCAACCAGCTTGATACGCTCACAGAATCCAGTAAAAATCATATGGAAGAAATCCGCAGGATCAAAGAAATCCAGGATAAGACATTAAATAAAACTGCGATTGTAAAGTATGATGCTTTTAAAGAAGTAGGCGGCAAACTCAGTTTTGCTTTAGCTATGCTTGATAAGGATAACAGTGGATTTGTCCTGAATGCTATACACAGCAGAGAGGGATGTTATACTTATATAAAAGAAATTGTGAACGGAGAATCATATATAGTTCTCGGAGAGGAAGAAAAAGAAGCGCTGCGCCAGGCAGTGAACGCCCATGTAGATATCTGACAGATATGCTGTGGTAATAATCATATAAACTTATAAAAAGCTGTTGAAATATTTCGTTATCATTTCTCTTTACGAATTGGAAGAAATGGGGTATGATAAGAAATACCAACAGCTTTTTTGATTAGGCCCTTCCCTACGGGGAATATTAAGAATAAAGGTAGCTGTCAAGGCAATGAACAGTTACAAATAAAGTATGAAGCAGAGAGGAAAAAAATATGTTAGATATAAAGTTTGTCAGAGAAAATCCGGATGTAGTAAAACAGAATATTAAAAATAAATTTCAGGATAAAAAACTGGAATTAGTGGATGAGGTTCTTAAATTAGACCAGCAGAATAGAGATATAAAAAAGGAAGTAGAAGCTTTAAGAGCCGACAGGAACAGATTGTCTAAACAGATCGGTACCCTGATGGGACAGGGAAAGAAGGAAGAAGCCGAAGAAGTAAAAAAACAGGTGGCATCCCAGGCTGACAGGCTTGCAGAGCTTTCAGATATTGAAAAAGAAGTAGAAGAAAAAGTTAAAAAGATTATGATGGTAATTCCAAATATTATTGATCCGTCAGTTCCTATTGGAAAGGACGACAGCGAAAACGTAGAGCTGGAGAAGTTTGGAGAGCCGGTAGTGCCGGATTTTGAAATTCCTTACCATTCAGAAATAATGGAAAGCTTCGGCGGTCTGGACTTGGACAGCGCCAGAAAAGTGGCTGGAAACGGCTTCTACTACCTTATGGGGGATGTTGCGAGGCTTCATTCAGCTGTAATATCTTACGCAAGAGATTTTATGATCGACAGAGGATTTACGTACTGCGTTCCTCCGTTCATGATCAGAAGTGATGTGGTGACAGGCGTAATGAGCTTTGCTGAGATGGATGCAATGATGTATAAGATCGAAGGTGAAGATCTTTATCTGATCGGAACCAGCGAGCACTCCATGATAGGAAAATTCATTGATACTATTATCGCTGAGGATAATCTGCCACAGACCCTTACAAGCTACTCACCCTGCTTCCGTAAAGAAAAAGGAGCACACGGGATAGAGGAGAGAGGTGTATACCGTATACACCAGTTTGAAAAACAGGAAATGATCGTAGTATGCAAGCCGGAAGACAGCAAGATGTGGTTTGAAAAGCTGTGGAGAAATACAGTTGATCTGTTCCGTTCTTTAGACATACCAGTGCGTACACTTGAATGCTGCTCTGGTGATCTGGCAGACCTGAAAGTGAAGTCTATAGACGTGGAGGCATGGTCACCGAGACAGAAGAAGTATTTTGAAGTGGGCAGCTGTTCTAATCTTGGGGATGCACAGGCAAGAAGGCTGAAAATACGTGTGTCCGGACAGGATGGAAAGTATTTTGCACATACTTTGAATAATACAGTGGTAGCGCCTCCAAGAATGCTGATCGCTTTCCTGGAAAATAATCTGAATGCGGATGGAAGTGTCAGCATACCGGAAGTACTCAGGCCATATATGGGCGGTAAAGAAAAGATTGAGAAAAAGTAAAATAGTCAGCAGTGTAAATAATAAAGTATTGTAAAAGGGGTGAACAGGTGCACAGTTATTTAAGGGCAATTGGATTTAGTAATATAAAAAGAGATAAGGAATTAGAACCGCTTTTGAAGGAAGTATCCGATCATTGCGATAAAAAGGTGGCTGTAAAAGAAGATACAGGAAGTGAATTTATAGAATTGTCCAAAGAATTTGGGCCGGATATTGGAATTACGGTCTGCGGGGAGAAGGATGAGGATGGTTTTCACAGAGAGTATTATTTTCCTTATATGAAAGGAAGCGGAGTCACCACAAGAGAAGATGTAGGGATAGAAAAGCATGGGCCAAGAGATTCTTATGCAGGCGTATGTGAGGATATGAGAGTCGGAGTTTCCCTCATATTTTATCTGCAGAATGCCGCTGAGTATAAGAAAGAATGCTTTCAGTATAAGATAAAAGGAAAGAGTGTCAGTACCACATTTGCAGGTCTTTCCCTGCAGGGAAAGGTTCTGCTGCCTATCTGTAAAAGTAAAGAGCAGATCGTGTCGGACAGAGAAGCGACTGCAAACCGCAGCCATCTTATAGCTGCTGCGCGCAAAGGCGATGAGGAGGCCATGGAAAGCCTGACCCTGGAAGATATAGATACTTATACAATGGTTTCCAGAAGAATCCAAAATGAGGATGTCTTCACAATTGTAGATTCCTTCTTTATGCCTTATGGAATGGAATGCGACCAGTATCAGATACTGGGAGAGATACTGGAGTGCCAGAAGCAGTCAAATTCTGTGACAGGCGAGAAAATATTCCAGATGAGGATAGACTGCAATGGGATGCAGTTTAACATCTGTATAAATGAGAAGGACCTTCTGGGAATCCCGGAAGAGGGCAGAAGGTTTAAAGGAACAGTATGGCTGCAGGGCTGTCTGAACTTTTCATGATTTATATAGGTAAATAACATCATAAAATATAGGAGAGATGGATATGATATCTGCAGAGTCGCTGTGGGTTCGTATCCATTTTTCTTTTGTAACTGTTCAGTACCTTCACAGTTACATGCAAAAATCCATTTGAAATCGCCTTCGGCGATGGAATTTTTGCACCCTTGAATCATTTTCTCACGGTCTGTGCAGTAGATGCACAGACCTGCTGAATAGTTACTTTCTTTTACAATAAAATGAAAAAATATTAAAAAAAAGCAATTTTACACTTCACAAATGATTGAAAATGTGGTATAAATGTATAGTCGGGTTTTAATTGACCGATGTGTTTCTGTAGCTCAGCAGGATAGAGCGTCCGCCTCCTAAGCGGAAGGCCAGCGGTTCGAATCCGCTCAGGAACGCTGAGAATACCGCCGAAAACGTTGTGTTTACAAGGTTTTCGGCGTTTTCTATTTTCTGAAAAATTTTGAACTCATAGCAATTTACGATTAGCAGGATTTTAAGGCATCTTGCTAATGGAAATGCCCTTCCTGCTAATTTAAAAGGCGAGAGTTTCCAGTATAAAGGGGTGTTTTCTGAGATTAAGTAGTCCTGATTATGGCATCTTTGAATAGATTTTTATTTTTCTTTATAATGATGGAAAAGGATGGAGGTGCAGTTATGAGAGATAAAAAATATTATTTGTATGTGGATAGCCAAGAAAGAACACTTTTGTTACAAAGCCTTGTGGAATTGAAAAACGAACTAATTCAGCAAGGCAGATACACAGACTGTGTTGATGAACTTATTTTCAAGGTGACAAAAGCATCTGTAAAGAAAGTAAAAGTGGATAGGAAATCTTGTGGGTGCGTGATATAATTAAAAAGGCAAATTCTTTAGGTTACAATCGATGATAGGGTAAACGAAAAAGCAGTTTTGGCATTCCAGTAAACTGCCCTTTCGTTTACACTATTTTCGATTTGACCTAATTGAACAAAGTAAGCGTCCGGACAGCCAGTACCTATGGACTTTCAATCTTTTGCTCTTACTCTCGATTATACCGGATTCTTTGTGTAATTGCTACAGGAATCAAATGTTCTCTGATAAATAGGTATAACAATAAAACCTCAGTTCCTGAGGCTTTTGGAACATATGAAGGCTGAAGCATTTTAACACCTTTGCGGCATACGCATCTGAGGCTTTCCAAGATGGCCACCACAAGCGTAATGGATTTGGACAGAATCACAGTCTTCACATACACTGATGTTTGCACCATAGGCTCCGGTTTTGCAGTTCAAGATATTGCGGGAAACTTTTGCCTGTTCCGGAGAAGGAGAATATTTTTCAAGTTTTACCGTTCTACTCCCTGCTCCATCAGATGAGTTGCAAAGCTATGGCGCAGACAGTGTGGGGTTGCTTTCTTTGGGAGTTCAGCATCGGATACTGCCCGCCGCATCACTTACTCCAGTGTACTGACTGTCAGGTAATTGCCAGTAAATTTATTAGGAAACAGGATCCCACGGGGACGTTCTTTCTCAAACCAGTATTGTGTAAGGATATCCAGACAACGTTTAGATAGAATTGTATATCGGTCCATCCTGTTCTTCGTATCCCGGACATGAATCTGCTTATTTGAACGGGAAATATCATCATAATGCAGATGGATCACTTCAGAAACCCGCATTCCGGAAGAATACATCGTTGCAAACATGGCTTTATACTTGATATCATCGACAACTTCCAGCAGACGGTCGATTTCATCAATAGTCAGTACTGTTGGAAGCTTGTGTTCCAGAATCATGCGTGGAACTGTGATATCATCCCAAAGGATATGTAGGACATTCTGATAGAAAAAACGGATGGCTGAATTATAAAGATTCAGAGTTGTGGCTTTTAGTCCTTCCTCTTTTTTGGCAAGCAGAAAAGTCCTAACATCCTGACAGGTAAGTTCTTCCGGTCGTTTCGCTTGATATTTCAGGAAGTAAGAAACATAGTTCTTATAGCAACTGATGGAACGTTCTTTGAGGTTGCGGATTTTTCCGGCTTCCTCAAGCCGTTCTAAATATTTTTCGTACATAATAAAATCTTCCGTGTAAAATAAGTAGTAATCACAACACTGCTTGACACGGAGGCGCATTTGAGTCGTAAAACCGCTTGCCAACCAAGCGGAAGGGTGGTATTCTATTCATAGGCAGTGGGAAGGTCGATCCTGTTTGATTGTTTCGTTGTGGTGACTTAACAATACTACTTTTAGGACTTGCTTTCCACTGTTTTTTGTTATAGAAAACAGAAAATCGCTATGCCACAGCCTTGGCAGGCCATCGCGCAGCGATTTTGTTCAATTAGAATTTGTGGAGGTATTTTATGTTTAATGAAATATGCATATATGAGGCAAAACTGACCAAGTTAGATGAAATCGAAGAACTGATGAGGGAAGTAGCAGAATTTTACTTGGAGCAAGATGGTGTTATTGATGTACACTATATAAAACGTACTCACCGACAAAAAGATTTCAATGCAGTTAAAGAGGGAGAATTACCTGTTCGTCTTACAAGAAATGTAGGTAAGGTAACATATGTCTTGTATTGGGTGCTGGAAAATGAAGAAGCTCATGCAAGAGTTGGAAAACTTGGTATAGAAAAATTCTATAAACGTTGGAATAGGTGTTTAACCACAATGCCCAAAATAATCTTGGGTGAGAATATTGTTTGATTTACAAATTCCAGTTGTTGGGACTGGAAAATTGGAAGTTAGCAATTGGCAGAAATAAACGAAAAGGAGAAAGGCATGGCGGCAGTTACAACTTTAGGATTAGGAAAAACAATGGAAAAGAAACTTCATTCAGTTGGTATTCATTCAGCCGAAGAATTAATCGAAATTGGTAGCAAACAAGCTGTTTTTCGGCTCAAAGCGCAATATCCAAACACTTGTGTTGTCATTCTTTATCATTTGGAAAGTGCTATCCGTGGCATTGAAATTAAACAACTGGACAATACTTGTAAATCAGAATTAAAATCATATTTCAAACAATTATAACTTCCAGTTTGTCATTGAAGAAAAATTAAATAAAACATACTTATACATAGGCGATTGGTTAAAATAGCCAGTTGGCTTTTTTGCGTTCTAAGAATCCTACATAGCCGCCTGGCAAAGCGGCAAGATTGCCGAGTCTATGAATAATTTATAGTTTAGTCTGAATAACCTAAAGAAATGAGAATCACATTGACCTTATTGGTTATAATTATTATAATGATAAAAGAAGCAATAGAAGTAAAATATGATGGGGGTATATGCATATGATTAATTCTGAGATTAATGTCATAAAGGAAAAATTAGTATTAACCATAATGCTAAAACAAATATATCTTTTTGGTTCCTATGCAAAGGACACATATACTGAAGATAGTGATTATAATTTTAATCTTGTTGTACCGGATAATGCAGGAGATTAGATTGAACTTTCACAAAAAGCATATAAGTCTTTGAGGGGAGTGAGAAAACGACCAGTAGATATTGTAGTTGGTTATGAAAGTTCTTTTGAGACAAGGTGCAATGAAGAGACATTAGAAATAATATGTTATCATTGTCAACAGGCAGTTGAAAAGCTTTTAAAAGATTTACTGATTTCTAATAATAAAACGATTCAAAAAACACATGATTTAGAAATGTTAATTGCCTTATTACAGGAGGAATACGATATTCTAGAGGAAATATTGGACATTTGTGATAACCTAACACCCTATGGAGTGAAGAGTAGATATCCACAAGAATTATTTATTGAAGAGTTTCATGCTAAGAAAGCAATTGAAGAAATGAAACAGTTATTTGAATGAGGAAAGGATAAATAGTAACACATACCCAAACAGGATAGAACTATTTTTACACAGTAACATTACCCTAATTGTAAGTTTCCTGCTAACTGCTTGCTAATATGACGGGATAAAATTAGTTAATATCAGACGTAACGTGGAGGTACGAGATAACATTTGTAATCCACCGAAAACGTTGTGTTTACAAGGTTTTCGGCGTTTTCTATTTTGTGGATGCGTGATATAATTAAAAAGACAACTTTGAAGTTGGGGGAGGACAGATTATGAAATCAAATACAAAAAAATATGGTGTAGATATACTAATATTAGGTTTATCTGCACTTACAGCATATGGGATTGTCGGCATTTTTTATATGCTGCTTAAAATTGATATGGGAGCGCTGCCTCTTTTAGCACAAACCTTGGTAGGTGCATTTTGTGAATTTGGACTAATGGGACTAGGGGTAGTTATTATTTGCATACGCAACAAAGAAAGTTTTAAAAGTTTTGGATTAAAAAAGGAAAAACTATTGTTAACAATAGTGTTATCAGCACTTTCTTGTTTGCCAAGCTTCCTTTTGCATTTATTTACGAATGAACATATTTCCTATTTTCCATTGCAGAATGTCAATTTTACAAAACCAGTTTTAGCAGCAGGTTTTCCGGTAAATGTGATTGGTATGCTTATTATTGCAGTTACCTGGGGGTTCTTCGAAGGCTTTTCTTATGTTGTCATGTCTGACCGTATCAATAAGTTATTTCCCTCAAAGAGCCTGTGGACAGACAGGGGGGCAATCATTTGCGGTATATTTTGTTTGGTGGTACATATGCTTTTGGGGCAGTCTTACAGTATGATAGGCGCTGTAACTGAGTTTATATTAATCTACGGAATGTTAGTGTCTTACCGTTACACTGGTAATGCATGGGGATGTGTGCTGATTTTTCTTTTTTATTGGAGTGGAATTGGATATTAAAAAATTTTAGGTTTGCAGAAAAGGAGGAATTGCTATGCCTTGGTATTTTATTGTAGATACTTATATTGATGAACAAAAGGGACGTGGAGAATACGATGAGTATATTCATGATGTAAAGCCGATTGTAGAAAGTTATGGTGGAGAATATTTAGCAAGAACGGAAAATATATTTAGTTTTTGCGGCGGTAGAACTCCCCAACGTGTCATTCTGATTAAATTTAACAGCAAAGAAGATTTAGATGCCTGCTTCTCATCACCCGAATATAAAGCCATAATGTCAAAACGCATTAATAGCGTCGACAGCAGGGCTGTTATTGTGGAGGGAATTAAATAGAAAAGTCAACTTTAAATATGTGGGGGTTATGATGAAAAAATTATTTGATGCATTTCCATATTTAGAAAACGATAAAGTTATTATAAGAAAAATGGAATCAAATGACGTTGCAGCGTTGTCAGAGATAAGCAATAATGATAATGTGTATAAGTATATACCGCCTTTTCTGTATAAGAAGAGTAACAAAGTATTAGAGACTGCAATCAAAAATCTTGGCGGTAAAGATTTTGAAAATAAAAAGTATATAATTGCGGGGATTTATTTAAAAGATAACCCTAATAGACTTGTAGGTTTAGCAGAAATGTTTGACTATAAAAAGAGAGAAAATAAAATAACAGTGGGCTATCGTTTAAATGAGGATTACTGGAATAAGAAAATTGCAACAAACGTTTTAAAATTAATGGTTGAATATTTAGTAAATGAAGTTAATATTACTACACTTCAGGCATTTGTTATGCCAGAGAACGTATATTCATCAAAAGTGTTATTGAACAATAAATTTGTAAAAGAAGATTTTACTTTACAAGAAAAGAATTGGGGCGGTCAAGAAATTGTAACTGTTGACGTATACACATACAATAAGTATTAGACAACCTCCGGTTTGTCATTGAGCCAAAATTAAATAAAAAATAATTATAAATAGCTGATTGGTTTAAATATCCAGTCGGCTTTTTGTGTTTTAAGAATCTTACAATATAAAACTCATGTGGATCAGGTGAAAGAATTATGGTTATGTCCTGATAGACTGTGTTACCTCTCGCTGCAAAAGTTCACATTTGCAGACTTGATATTGTTCGTTCAAGCGGATATAGTATATTTAGTACGCATTGGGAGGTTAGAAATCCTTAAATATATGACTGCGGGGTAAGCGGCAGTTGAATGAATATATTTAATACCCAAAGGTACGTAAAAGTCTTTGGATATAAGATATAAGGAGTATAGAAACAACTCCGCAAGTAATAAAGGAGAACACTATGTTGAGTAAATATAAAATAATGATTGTTGATGACGAAAAAGAGATAGCAGATTTGTTAGAAGTATATCTGAAAAACGATGGTTGCACAGTTTATAAATTCTATAATGGTACAGAAGCTTTAAAATGTATTGAAGAAAAAGAAATAGACTTGGCAATTCTTGATATAATGCTGCCTGATATTGATGGTTTTCGTATTTGCCAAAAGATTCGGGAAAAGTATTATTTTCCTGTAATTATGCTGACGGCTAAAAGCGAAGATATAGACAAGATACAGGGTCTTACATTGGGGGCGGATGATTATATTTCAAAGCCGTTTAATCCATTGGAAGTAATAGCACGTGTAAGGACACAGCTTAGAAGATATAATCAGTATAATACTACACAAGCAGTTTCCAGTGAACCTGTAAGTTACGATAATAAAGGTTTATATATTTGTCCTGACAGTCATAAATGCACCCTGAATGGAATTGAACTGTCGCTGACTCCATTTGAATTTAATATACTTTGGTATTTGTGCAAAAATCACGGCAGAGTTGTTTCAGCGGAAGAATTGTTTGAAAAAATCTGGGGTGAAAAATTTTTAGAAAATAATAACAACACTGTAATGGCTCATATAGCAAGGCTTCGGGAAAAAATGTTTGAACTTCCACGCAAACCGAAATATATAAAAACTGTATGGGGGGTAGGGTATATCATTGAGTAATAAAAATATGTCAGTAAGCCGTGAAACACATAAACAAATGGCAAAAAAGAATGCAGTTAAATTATTAGCGGTATTGGTTGGTTTTGAAGTTGTCTTAGTTATGTTGTTTTTGTTGGCACTAATAATTGTTACTTCTGCGGATTGGTGGTATCATTCCGAGAATTTTGCAGTATGGAAACCATTATTGCGTGTGATAACATACGCAGTATTTGCGGGCTTATCCATTATGGGGTGTTACTATATTGCTTATCGTTTTCAGTTAAAACCATTGGAATATCTGGATGATGTAACAGAAGCGGCTCAACTTTTGGCAACACCAACAGAAGCTCCTGTTTCCTTGCCTCCTGATTTAAAAAAAATTGAAGATGATTTAAATACAGTTCGTATACAGACTTTAGAAAGTCAGAAAGCAGCTCAAGAAGCAGAGAAAAGAAGAGATGACTTGCTGGTTTACCTCGCACATGATCTGAAAACACCTTTAACCAGCGTTCTTGGCTACTTGAAGCTATTAGAGGATGAACCGAATATTTCACCTGAACTGATTTCAAAATATACAGGAATTGCCAGGGATAAGGCAGAACGATTAGAGGAGCTTATTAATGAATTTTTTGAAATCACTAGATTTAGTACAAACAAGTTGACTTTGGAACCTGCACTCACAAATTTGAGTCGAATGCTTATGCAGATAACTTATGAGTTTAATCCTGTTTTGAAAGACAAAAATTTGAAATGGAATATACAGATTCCAGAAAATATTGAACTTTTATGCGATGCAGATAAATTAGAACGTGCAATAGACAATTTGATTCGGAACGCAATAAATTACAGTTTTAATGATTCTATTATACAGTTTACTCTTGTTCAGCTAGAAAACAGTGTTCAAATCTGTGTAGAAAATACGGGCAATACCATTCCGCCAGAAAAATTAGAAAAAATATTTGAACAATTTTATCGTTTAGATATTGCCCGCTCCAGTAATACAGGCGGTGCAGGTTTAGGCCTGGCTATCGCAAAAGAAATCGTTGAGTTACATCATGGAATTATTACTGCTTACAGTGCAGATGAACGTATTCGTTTTACAATTCAGCTTCCCCTTGATTGTCAGAAAATCGTATGATTTAAGTCAGAAAGAAATCATAAGCAATAAGAAGAAACGAAAATATGGAAACTCCTTTCTTGATATAATTAGTGTATCAAGAAAGGGGTTTTTTATTATATACTACAGCAGGATATAAAATCGAAAGGGTGAATTAAGTGAAAAGAGAATATATGATTGGTAAGATTCGATATGCTGGATACCTGTTCATTATCATACAAGGGGTGATAATAGCACTTTTAGCTGTGTTTCTGTTAAATGAGCAATATATGTCTGAATGGCAAAAATATCCCCAAGGCAGTGAATCTACTGTAATATACCTAAAAAATGTAGCTCCTGAGAAACAAAAGGACATACAGCACTTTTTGACAGAAACTGCCGACCAGCAGAAACTATTTATTTCTCGTACAGATTTGATGCTTGATAATAACGGAAGTATAAAGGGCTACAAAATCGGAGTTTATGGAAATGTTGAAAATAATATCACAGATTTCTCTTTCCTTAATTGTGCTATTTTAAACTCTGAAAAATTAAGTACATTGCTAAACGCTGAAAATCCTGACAGTACTTTGGGTGTGGAAACCGGCAGCGTTAACAGTGTTGGAGATATTCCGCATTTCCGGTTTTATGAAAATGTGGTTGTAAAGCAGTTAGGAAGTCTTTTTAATGATAGTAAGACAGTTAATGGCCAATATAAAATAGTTGGTCTTAGCGAGAGTGAAGAAAAAGAATCATTTTTGCATATGTTGTCTGAAATAAGTGGACTATCCGAAAGTAATATTTTAGAAACAAGCGGCGGAAATAGTTCAAACAATCTTGTTATGCGAGATATATTGCTTGCTTTTTTTGCTGCACAAATTTTTCTGAATATTGTATTTTTTCTTGTAATCGCTATGAAAAATCTTCCGAAACAGGGAAAGCTTGTACTGCTCGGCTGGACTCGAACAGCATTTGCTAAGGAAATACTTGGAAATTTTTTCGTGTTTTCAATGTTAATAATACCTGTTTTAGTAGTTATTAATGGATTGCTTGGAGGTTGGGGCAGTTTTTCGGTTACTCTTTTAAGCCGATATGCTGCGGCAGCGTGTATTAATGTGGGATTGATTGGAGCAGAAATATTAATTTCCGCTTCCGTTATTTTGATTACAAAACCATTGGATGCCATTCATGGACGAATACCCAGGAAAGTTTTATATGGATTAGGAATTGTTGCCTATTTAGGGGTTAGCTTTGGGTTGATTTTTTGTGGAGCATATGTAGACCAGCCAATGAAAATGATCTCAAGGAATGCCAGTCTGTCACAGCGTTGGGAAACGGTATCACAATATCAATTACTCAGTGAGATTTCCATAGGGGAAGAGGCAGAATCATTTTCGGGCAATTCAAAAGAGTTGGATCAAAACTTGTATGATTGGTATTCGTCGATTGCGGAAAAGTCAGGGGTATATTTAATTCAGACGGAATATTACAACGAAGATATTCTTAAAATGTGGAATAGCAATCAAACTTATAAAGCAATACCCAGTGATCCGTTTTGGCTTTTTACGATATCGCCAAATTACCTTGAAACACTGGGGATACAAGTGGATGAGTCAGCTCTGGCACGGGCAAAAGAAGGCGCAAGATTGTATTTGATACCTGCTGGAATGAATGAGGAAGAAAAAGAACAGGTTTCAAAATGGGTGCAGGAAAAAGATACTAAAAGTATAAGTGATGGTGATATCCAAACCGCTTTTACGCAGCAGCCTTCGTTTCTGTTTATTGAATATGAATCAAAAGAAAAGCTTTTTACCTGGACAACAGACGATAAAAACAGTACAGAGGTAAACTCACCTGTGATTTATATAGCAACACCACAAAATATGAAATATACTGAAACAGAGAGTTTGAAAGCAACAGGCTTTAATGGGTATATCAAGTTTGCGGATAAACAATCTGCTATGGCCAGTACTGCTCCCTCTATATTGTCTGCATATCATCTTACTGATAATTCACTTATATTTACTGATGTTCAAAATTATATTGATGGATTACAGAAAGAATTAGGAACAACACTCCTTTGGTTTGGTATAATCTTTCTAATGCTGTTATTGATACTTTTAGGACTGCTGCTGACTCTGGCAATGGTTTTTAGAATTGCAAATCAAGAAAAAATCAATGTTAAAAAATTTCTGGGTTTTTCTTTCATGCAGTTATATGGAAAGCCAATGTTGATGTTGATTGTATGGTGTGTGATTGAACTCATAGCAATGCTGATCATAAGATCAAAATTTGGTTTGCTGCTGATTTTAGCTGTGTCATTAATTCAAGTTTTTATTTTTATCAAATTTATGGCACGGAATGAATTAAAAAATATAATAACTGCTTTTAAAGGAGAGTGAATGTTATGAATCTTATTGAAGTAAATAATGTTACAAAAAAATTTGGTTCAAGAACTATTTTAAAAGATGTTTCTTTTTGTGTAAAAGACGGTGAATTAGTGGCTTTAGTCGGACCATCTGGCTGTGGAAAATCAACATTGCTAAATATGATTGGTACATTAGAGCCTTGTGACAAAGGAGATATTAAGATTAATGGAAAAAGACTTCCTAAAATTAACAGCCGCCAAGCCACATTACTTCGGCGTGATACAATCAATTATCTTTTTCAATCGTATGCCCTTATAAATGATATAACAGTTACACAAAATCTGCTCATTTCTATGCACTTTTTAAGAATAAACAAAAAGGAAAAAATGGATCGTATTCGGAAAATATTGAAAACGGTTGGTCTGTTACATTTGTCGAATGCCGTAGTCAATACACTTTCTGGAGGTGAACAGCAAAGAGTAGCCTTGGCAAGAACAATTCTAAAGTCCGGAAAAATTATTTTGGCAGATGAACCAACAGGAGCCTTAGATGCACAGGCGGCAGAATTGTCATTTTCTCTGATAAAAAATTTAAGCCAAAAATATCATAAAACAATTATTATGGTAACACACAGTATTGACCTTGCTCAAAGAGCAGATAGAATTATTGATTTATCTGTTTATCATAAAGCAATCAGGAAAGAAGGTGCTGTGATTGAACGATAATATATCTGCATTTGATTCGAAAGAATATGATATGCAAATTAAACGTACACTTCCATACTATGATGAAATTTATCAGCAAGTGGTTGATTTAGTTAAGACCTGCAATCCTAATGCGTTAAATTGGCTTGATGTAGGATGCGGGACTGGTAAAATGGCTGAAATAGCTTTTAAAAATATTGAAGTAGAAAAATTTACTTTTTGTGATTGTTCATTTAAAATGCTTGAAATTGCAAAAGAAAGATTCACCTATCCAAATACAGAATTTATTTTATGTGATATTCAAGAAATATCATATTTTAATGAGTATAATGTTATAACCGCAATACAGGTAAACCACTATCTGCAGAGAGAAGAGCGTAAGAAAGCTGTCCAGAGCTGTTACCAGTCATTAAAAGAAAATGGCATATTTATAAGTTTTGAAAATTTTGCTCCATTTAGCGATTTTGGGGAAAAGATATATTTAAACAGATGGGAAGAGTATCAAAAGAAACAGGGAAGAACTTCTTTAGAAACCAATAACCATATAAACCGTTATAACAGGGATTATTTTCCTATTACCATAACTGAACATCTGGAATTGTTTAATAACTGCGGTTTTAGAGCTGCAGAAATTTTGTGGGTTTCTAATATGCAGGTTGGCATTTGGGGGATAAAATAAATTTCATGTCCAATTCGAATTTTTGAATGGAAAACATCCATCTCTTAAGCAGAAAGCCAGCGGTTAGAATCCTCTCAGAAACACTGAAAAGACGCTGAAGACCTTAACAGTAAGGTTTCCAGCGTCTTTTTAGCAATTTTTATTTCTACTCTATTAATAAATAATCCCTTTATCCCTCAGAATAGTAAGGGCGATCTGCGAGGCGGTTTTTCCATCTGCATTTTTGTCTCCCTGTATATTTACAGCAAACGCATAATTACTGCCCTCCGCCTCAGTACAGCCGATAAACCAGCCGTTTATGTCATTTCCTTCGATACTTCCTGTGCCTGTCTTCCCATACAGTCTGATATTTCCCATATCTGAAATAAGAAGTGCATTTTTTACAGCCTGCACATTTTGTTCTGTAAAATCCCATGCATCGCTAAAAAGGCGGGCCAGTAATTCTGCCTGCTCTACCGGTGATATTTTTAGAGAAGATTCAAGCCAAAACTCATCAAGTCCTCCGGACAGGTCGCGATTTCCGTATCCGATCTCGTTTATATATCTGCTGATCTCCTTGACTCCTGTTCTGCGGTCCAGCTCCTGGAAGTACCAGTTTACTGAATTTTTGAGAGCTGAATCCAGATTTTGGTCCTTGTTCCATGCTTCAAATGGATATTGTGTGTGATCCCATTCAATAAAAGAACTGGAATTAGATACAGAGCCTGCATCCAATCCAAAAAGGCCGCTGTATATCTTAAAAGTAGAATCAGGAGATACACGTTTTTCAGCTGTTTTTCGGTTGTAGATATTCCAGGAGTCAGAGGAGATATCATAGAGCACAAAGGTTCCGTCATAACCGGAAAAATAAGTAGACAGATCTTCATAAGCAACAGTCTTATTTGAAGAGATCTGATAAATATCATCAGCTTGGGCATTCAGGCTAAGGGCAGGAGCACAGCCCAGAACCAGGGCAGCTGCCAGAAGATAAGTGCAGATACCTTTTATTCTTACGTGTCTGGAATAGCCATTATAAGAGGCTATATTTACGATCCTTTTCTGGATCTGTTTCAGGCTTCCGCCTATGCCTGCCGCGGAAGAAAACGGTGCTGCAGGTACCTTGTCCGCAAAATGTATCAATGTCCTGCCATAGTCGGTGTAATCATTTTCATCCAGCAGGTTCAGCACAAATGTATCACAGGCAATTTCCCTGTCCGAGCGCATCTCTTTAACTGCGTACCAGATTATTGGATTAAACCAGTACAGAGTGCAGGCGGCATTCATAAGAAAATTGATCAGGGAATCAAAATGCCTGCAGTGTCCCAGCTCATGCAGAAGTATATAGCGCAGCGCCTTTTTTCCTGAGCGTGAATCATTAAAATCAGAGATCATATGTATTGGGACATATATCCTGGGATTTATCAGGCCGGCTGCCACAGGGGATTTCAGGAATGCCGTGCTGTATATGGGGATATTTCTTTTGCAGCCTATATCCCGGAGACATTGCCTGTATACAAGCCTGACAGCCCTGTTCTGTAATGGCAGCGCTGATTTTTTCAGAGCCCTGAGACGAAGCGAGGAACGTATCAGCAAAAAGAGCATTCCAAGTATTCCAAGGACCCAGACGGCACATACTGCGTACCAGATCAGGGAGGAAGCGTGGTTTGATACAGAGACTGAAAAATCCTCTGCCCAGTTTAGCGCACCGCTGCCTGTGACAGGTGATGATGGCACGGCAGGACTGGAAGAAGAATGCATGGTAAAATCAAATAATTTCCCTATCCAGCCATTAAAAATACCCTGATATGAAGTGTTTAAAGGAATAAATGGCATCGTAAGAAGAGCCAGAAACAGAAACCACAGATTATATTGTATCCTCTGTGAAACCTGGTTCTTCAGAATACGCTTGCTCAGGAAGAAAACGGCGGAAAAAAGCATCAGAAGAAGATTGCTGCTTAGAAAGTGCATGGTAAAAGAAGGAATCAGATTACCTGCCGGCATTTATGATCCCTCCTTCTTATTCCTCTCTGAGAGGAGTTTGTTTAAGCTGGCAATATCCTGATCCGTAAGATGGTCACTATCCAGGTATGCGGATACCATTGAAACGATGTTGCCGTCATAGTAGCGGTTCAGAAAACTGTCACTCTCATGGTTTACATATTCATCTTCTCTCACCAGCGGTGTATATACAAAGACCCGGCCCTGTTTTTCATATGTTACTGCACCTTTCTGGACAAGGCGCTTCAGCAGGGTCTGTATAGTTTTTGGCTTCCACTGTGTGGTGCGGGTCAGCTTCTCTGTCACTTCATTCGTGTTTATGGGCGCATGATTCCATACAACCTTCATGACTTCGAATTCTGCCTCGGATATCTGCGGCAATGATCTCATAATAATTCTCCTTAGTCTCAGAAGACAGGTAAAAGTTATTTTGAACTGATGTGTTTTTTTATGGCATCGAAGCTCTCCTTGCTGATAACATGTTCAATGCGGCAGGCATCGTTTGCAGCGGTTTCACTGTCGACTCCAAGTCTTTCCAGCCAGGAGGAGAGCAGTTCGTGGCGCTCATATATCATTTCAGCAATTGCACGTCCTGATTCTGTCAGATAAATATATCCTTCCTTTGTTACAGAGATCTGGTTCGTCTCACGCAGGTTTTTCATAGCTACACTTACACTGGACTTTTTAAATCCAAGCTCTTCGGCTATATCCACGGAGCGGACAACAGGATGGACTTTGCTCAGCATCAGGATGGTTTCTAAATAATTTTCTGCTGATTCAGTAACATTCATTAGCATCACCTCTTGCTTTTTAGTATGTGGGTAAGTAGCTGTTTCAGCTATTGTAACATACTTCAGCCATAACATCAAAGGAATAAAACAGCAGGTCTGATAATTCATTAATGAGAAAAATTTATCAAAAATGTTATTGACAACTAATCAAGGTTAGAATATACTAACCTTGATAATAAAACTGGTTTCCTATTAAAATATTACAAGAAGAAAGAAGATGAGATATATGCCTTTAACAATGGCCACAGCAGGTGAAAAAAATATTATCCGTAAAATCGGGGGAAAAGAAGAGACAAGGCGTTTTCTGGAAAATCTGGGATTTGTTGCCGGAGGGGACGTCACTGTTGTATCTGAGATTGGCGGCAATATGATAGTAAATGTGAAAGATTCCAGAGTTGCCATCGGAAAAGATATGGCAAATAAGATCATGGTAGGCTGAGAGGAGAGAAGATGAAGACATTAAGAGAGGTCCCGTGCGGACAGAATGCAAAGGTAACCAGGCTCACAGGGGAGGGGCCGGTCAGAAGACGTATTATGGATATGGGGATCACGAAGGGTGTGGATGTCTTTGTAAGGAAAGTCGCCCCGCTGGGAGATCCGGTTGAAGTGACAGTGAGAGGTTATGAGCTTTCTTTGAGAAAAGCAGATGCAGAGATGATCATAGTAGAGTGAGAGAGCGCAGATAGCATTTAGATGATGCGGGAAAGAGGTAAAAGATGTCGATAAAAATTGCGTTAGCAGGTAATCCCAACAGCGGAAAGACGACGCTGTTCAATGCTTTAACGGGTTCTAATCAGTTTGTGGGAAACTGGCCCGGCGTTACTGTGGAAAAGAAGGAGGGCAAGCTTAAAGGGCACAAGGATGTGATCATAATGGACCTTCCGGGAATCTATTCCCTGTCGCCCTATACCCTGGAAGAAGTGGTGGCCAGAAACTACCTGATCGGAGAAAGGCCGGATGCGATTTTAAATATTGTAGACGGAACGAATATTGAACGAAACCTTTATCTTTCAACACAGCTTCTGGAACTGGGCATTCCCGTCATAATGGCTGTAAATATGATGGACCTGGTTGAAAAGAACGGAGATAAGATCCATATTAATAAACTGAGGCAGAAGCTGGGATGCGAAGTAATTGAGATATCCGCCCTTAAAGGGACTGGAATCAGGGAGGCGGCAGAAAAGGCTGTTGCCCTGGCGGGAAAGAAAAATGCAGAACCTGCTGTACATAAGTTTGCGGCCGGGGTAGAAAGTACTCTGGATGAGATAGAGTCCAGGCTGGACGACAGTATTCCCGAAAGGCAGAAGCGCTTTTTTGCAGTAAAGCTTCTGGAAAAGGATGATAAGATCCAGACTCAGATGAAATCTGTGCCGGATGTGTCAGATGTAATATCCAGGATTGAAAAAGAGATGGATGATGACACTGAGAGTATCATTACAAATGAGAGATACGTATTTATATCCTCTATCATAGATGAATGCTGTACAAAAAACAGAAAAAGAAGGATGACAACTTCTGATAAGATAGACAGGGTGGTTACAAACAGGTGGCTGGCACTCCCTATATTTGCAGCTGTGATGGTCATAGTTTATCTGGTATCTGTATCTACTGTGGGGACATGGGCCACTGACTGGATGAATGACGGTGTTTTTGGGGACGGATGGAGCTTATTTGGGCTTGTGCAGGTGCCCGGTATCCCTTCTGTTCTGGAAGGCGGCCTTGATGCCATTGGATGTGCTGTATGGCTGAAGGGACTTATATTAGACGGTATTGTAGCCGGAGTCGGCGCTGTTCTGGGATTTGTTCCCCAGATGCTTGTATTATTTATTTTTCTGGCTTTCCTGGAAGCATGCGGTTACATGGCCAGAGTTGCATTTATCATGGACAGGATTTTCAGAAAATTCGGTCTTTCAGGAAAATCATTTATCCCCATGCTTATTGGAAGCGGCTGTGGAGTTCCCGGGATCATGGCCTCAAGAACAATAGAAAATGACAGAGACCGCAAGATGACGATCATGACAACTACTTTCATTCCATGCGGGGCAAAACTCCCGATAATAGCATTAATAGCAGGAGCGCTGTTCGGGGGCGCATGGTGGGTGGCGCCCAGTGCATATTTTGTAGGTATCGCGGCAATCATCTGCTCGGGGATCATATTAAAGAAAACAAAAATGTTTGCAGGGGATCCTGCTCCCTTTGTAATGGAGCTGCCGGCTTACCATATGCCTACTGTGGGAAATATACTCAGGAGCATGTGGGAACGGGGATGGTCCTTCATTAAGAAGGCCGGCACGATCATTCTTTTATCAACGATAGTAGTATGGTTCACCACATACTTCGGCTGGATAGACGGACAGTTCAGGATGCTGGAGGATATGGAGCTGGACCACAGTATCCTTGCAGCAATTGGAAATGCAGTGAGCTGGATATTCATACCTCTTGGATGGGGTGACTGGAAGTCCGCCGTGGCTGCTATCACAGGACTGGTGGCAAAAGAAAATGTTGTGGGTACTTTTGGCATCCTTTATGGATTTGCCGAGGTGGCAGAAGACGGATCAGAGATATGGGGAACTCTTGCAGGAAGCATGACGGCTGTGGCAGCATATTCATTCCTGATATTTAACCTTCTGTGTGCTCCATGCTTTGCAGCGATGGGAGCTATCAAAAGGGAGATGAATAATGCCAAATGGTTCTGGTTTGCCATTGGATACCAGACAGGACTTGCATATGTAGTTTCGCTTTGTGTATACCAGATTGGGAGCCTTATAACAGGAGGTTCTTTTGGAATCTGGACCGCAGCTGCATTTTTACTGGTAATTGGATTTTTGTACCTGCTCTTCAGGCCATACAGGGAGAGCAGCACCCTCAGGGTAAATATGAAAGGTATGGCAAAAGCTAAGTAGCAGTGCTGAAGAAACTTGCAGATTTGATAGAAACTATAGACAGGAGGTCTGTAAATGGGAACTATAATTGTTGGAATGATTGTCCTGTGCGTCATCGGGCTGGTTGTCAGGAGTATGGTAAAGGATAAGAAAAGCGGTAAATCCATCCAATGCGGCGGCAGCTGCAGCCATTGCGGCGGACAGTGCCACATGAGATAACCGTATGGGAACTCAAATGCAGAAAGAATTGGTGATCAGGAAGCTTAAGGAGCAGGGATGCAGGATCACCAGGCAGAGAATGATACTTCTGGATATTATACTGGAGGATGACTGTTCATGCTGTAAGGAAATTTACTATAAAGCATCCCGCCTGGATAAAAGGATAGGACCTGCCACAGTATACAGAATGGTAAATACGCTGGAGGAGATTGGGGCTATCAGCCGTAAGAATATGTATAAGATATCATGCTCAAAGGACTGCAGAGCTGGGGAGGCATGCAGGATAGAACTGGATGACGGCACATTCCTCCATCTTACAGGGGAGGAATGGAACAGGGTCCTGGAAAATGGACTGAAAAGCGGCGGCTACCTGAAAGAGCAGAAGGTTGTGGCAGCAGCATTGAAAAAATGTGATTGCGGCTGATAAAAGGCTGCCGGAAAGTTTAAATTATATGGACACCGGGTATGTATAAGGCTTGAAGCCTTTCATATCCGGTGTTTTCTGCTGTGCAGATTATTCTCTGTTTACTCTCTGTTATATTGCCTTTTAACATGGTTTGATATATTATAAGTATAAGCGTTAAATAACCATAGAAGGATTAGGGAGTACTTATGAAAAAGTGTGGTACTGTTGGAACCAATAAAAAATATAGATATAAGAGTGCCTCTGTGTATCAGATTGGCGGCGCTCTGCGTGCAGTTATCAGGATGGCGGCGGTTATGGCAGTTGTGCTGTCTTTTCTTTTTGCAAAGGTTCAGTGTGAGGCAGCAGCAAAAGAACCGCTTAAAGTGGCATTCCCCATAATAAAAGGGCTGAGTGAAACAGACCCTTCCGGAGCTCATAGAGGTTTAATGGTAGACTACCTGGACGAGATAGCTAAATATACAGGATGGGATTATGAGTATATAGAGGTGGAGCCGGAGGAGCTTACTAATGACTTCATGGAAGGCAAATTTGATCTTATGGGCGGGACCTATTATATGCCCGGGTTTGAAGAATATTTCGCCTATCCCAAATACAGCATGGGGTCCAGCCGCGCTACCTTATTATCTCTTAAAAGTAATCAGGATATAAAGAGCTATGATCTGTCAAGCCTGAATGGAAAGACCATAGGGGTATTTGAAAAGGCAGAAGAAAAAATAAGGCGCCTGAAAGAATATCTCAGTATGAACGGACTTGAATGTAAGATCAAGTATTATACATACGAGGATGCGGAGGGAAAAGAGAATCTTTTTAAGTATCTGAAGGAGGGGGATGTAGACCTGCTTCTTGGAAATGACGTGGATGCTGACAGCGATCTCAGGATAGTTGCATCCTTTGATGCACAGCCGTATTATTTAGTGACAAGATTAGATAATAAAGAAATTCTGGATGGGCTGAATATGGCTCTTGGAAGCATAATGGAATCAGATCCTGATTTTGCAAAGAATCACTATGAAAAGAATTATCCCGACCTTAAACAGTCTGATGTCCAGTTTAATGAGAAGGAACTGGATTATATTAATGAGAAAAAAAGTATAACTGTGGCGGTAGTGTTGGATAATCATCCGTTTTACTGTATTGACAGTGAATCAGGCCATCATGACGGCCTGATACCTGAATTGCTTGAAAAACTTTCTGAAGTCTCAGGACTGAGTTTCAGTTATGCGGCTGCGGATACATACGAAGAGGCTGTAAATATGGTGAGCAGGGGAGAGGCTGATATACTGGGGTATTATCTGGATACTCAGAACAGGGCTGCAGAGGAAGGTCTGGCTCTGACTAAGGGCTATGTAAGCATGAATAATATCATAGTAAAAAATAAAGCCGCTGACTATCCGGCAGATGGACTGACAGGCGGAATAATCAAGGGACGCCAGATGCCGGAGGACGTAAAAGCCAGCCAAGTCCTTTACTATGATACGGAGCAGGAGGGACTTAAGGCTGTCAATAAAGGGGAGATAGACTTCTTTTACAGTATATCCGCCCAGATTGATAAGGAAATGCAGAACCATGTATATTCAAATGCAGTCCTTGTCAGCAGGGTAAACAACAGTATGGAGATTTCATTTGCTCTGAGGCGTCCGGCTGAAACTGAGCTGCTTACAGTATTAAATAAGTCTATAGGAAATCTCACTTCAGAAGAAAAGGATATGCTGCTGGACAGGAGCCTTATATCAACAGGACATTCTAATATGACTCTGATGGATATGATATATGCAAACCCTATTGCTTTCATAGCAGTACTCAGCGCCTTTTTGATCCTTATTATGATAGCGGTGCTTCTGATCGCCCGGGTCAGGATTAAAAATTCTATGATATTAGGCGAGCTGGATAAAGCGGAGGCAAAGAGCAGGGCCAAGAGTGAATTCCTGTCCCAGATGAGCCATGAGATCAGAACGCCAATGAATGCCATCGTAGGACTGACAAATCTGGCATGCATGGATGAGGGGCTGACGGAAAATATCAGGGAAAAGCTGATGAAGATCAACTCATCCTCCAAATATCTTCTGGCCCTGATCAATGATATACTGGATATGTCCAGGATAGAAAATGGAAAGCTTGAGATAGAGGAAGAAGAATTTTCCGCTGATGATATGCTGGATGAATTTGTAAAGATGATGGAAGCTCAGGCCGCTGAGAGAAAGATACATTTCCAGGTTAAGCAGAATATCGCACATGGCAGTCTGACGGGAGATTCTATCAGGCTCAGGCAGGTACTGACAAATCTGGTGTCAAATGCGTTTAAGTTTACTCCTGCCGGAGGAAACGTCATTTTAAGTATGAGTGAGAAACATTGTGACGGCGTCAGTGCGGAGTTTTATTTTGAAGTAAAGGATACAGGGATCGGCATTGCGCCTGAGGACCAGAAGAAGATTTTTAAAGCCTTTGAACAGGTTGGGGCAAGTACTTCAAAAAGTTCAGGAACAGGGCTGGGACTGCCTATCAGCAGCAGTATTGTGCAGGCTATGGGTGGAGAACTGAAGTTAAAGAGTGCGGCTGGCAAGGGGGCTGTATTTTATTTTACTCTCCGGTTCAGGCTTGGAGAAGGACATAAGAGCGGAAATGAAAAAAGAGAGAAAAAGAAGGAAGGGCAATACAGGAAAGAGCTGTCAGGCAGCAGAATACTTCTGGCTGAGGATAATGACCTGAATGCTGAGATCGTGCATGAACTGCTTGGGATGCAGGGAGCTGCCATGGAGAGGGCTTCCGACGGCGCTGAGGCTGTTAAAATGTTTGCTGGCAGCCGCCCCGGGTGGTATGATGCGGTGCTGATGGATATTAAAATGCCTGTAATGGATGGGCTTAAGGCTGCAAAGGCCATACGCTCCAGCGGACATGCGGATGCCTCATCTATTCCGATCATAGCCATGACAGCTAATTCCTTCAAGGAGGATGAAAAGGCTGCCATGGAGGCAGGAATGAATGGATTTATCCCCAAGCCTGTGGATCTTCAGTATCTCTGCAGTGTGCTGGAGAAGGAACTGGCGGATTAGACGGAGGGAAAGATCAATGTTATCTCAAAGGACTGGCCGGCAGATGAGGCCTCCACCTCTATTTTCAGATCATCGGCCATCTGTCTCAAAAGGTAAAGCCCCATACCGGTAGCTCTCTTTCTCTGGCTGCCGGTATCACCTGTATAGCCTTTTTCAAAGATAAAGGGCAGGTCATAAGGCCTGACTCCTGAGCCGTTGTCCTTTATTCTGAGATGTACATGAGTCTTATTTTCATCCATATATCCGCTGACAGATAAGAGAGGATTTTTTTCCCCGGGCCTTGCATACTTGATGGTATTGCTGACAACCTGCTTCAGAATAAATTCCAGCCCTTTTCTGTCGGAGAGTACTGTCAGGGCGGGAAGATCAATAACAATCTGAAAGTTTTTTTCATTCAGGAGAATTTTGTATTCATCCAGGACATCGCTGCAGCAGACTGGCAGAAGGAGCTTTTCAAATAAATAATCCTTATGGTCTGATCTCAGCCGGGCATAGTAAAGCATCTGGTCAATATCTTCCTGAAGCTGGTTTCTTACGTATTCAAGTTTGTGATACAAAGGTGGGGGAATCTCGTCTTGCCGGTTATCCAGAAGGAAGGTCATGAGAGAGAGGGGAGTCTTTATCTCGTGTGCCCAGGTCTCTGCATATTCTTCGTATTCATTCAGGCGGAGAGAAATGTCCTCTAGCTTCTGTCTGTTTTGATGAAACAGGCAGGAGGCAGTCTGGAGCATGTCACGTTCAAAAGGACTGGACAGCCTCAGTGCCTCTGATTCATGTTCCTGTGAAGGTTCTTCCAGAAAGGCCATGAATGCCTTATATTTTTTATCATCATTTCTGCCTGTACAGAAAAGTGCTACCGCCAGAAGAAGTATACAGCCCAGAGTAAAGGCTGCCAGCACCGGATAAAATGAATCAGGGTACACCAGCCAAAGAAAAACGGCAAACATAATATCCGTTAAAAGGAAGAAAAACACCCAGTTCTTATGATTCCGCCATGCGGCGGGGATAGTCTTAAACATCATTCTCCTCCATTTCCAGAAGCTGATATCCCACGCCTCTTACAGTCTCAATACGAAGCTTCAGATTTAGAGACTTCAGGGTTTTTTTCAGGCGGGTCATATTTACCTGAAGCGCATTCTCATCAATATACTCAGTAGTTCCCCAGAGTGCAAGAAAGAGAGAGCTTTTTTCTACAGGTCCGTCATGGGCTTCAAGAAGTGCCGCAAGGATTTTACCCTGGTTTTCAGGCAGGACAGCTGAATTGCTGCCAAAGTAAAGGGTGAAAGTCCGGGGGTCAAGAGCAAGGCCGCTGCGTTCTATCATATTGCTGCGGCTTTCATATCTTCTGAAAAGATTAGAGACCCTGGCCAGAAGCCTGTCTTTGTGGCAGGGCTTTGTCAAAAACTCATCGGCGCCCAGGTCAAGGGCGAGCAGCTCATCTTTTAAACGGTCCCTGGAAGTGAGGACTAATACGGGAACAGGGCAGAGCTTCTTTAACTGCCTGCAGATATCGAAGCCTGTGGCCCCGGGCAGGTTGATGTCCAGGATCACAAGCCCGGGGGATTCCCTGAGAATAGTTTTTACCGTATCATCGAAGCGCGTTATGCAGAAAACACAGTATCCTTCTTTTATCAGGATATCTTCTAATTCCTCCCTCATAAACACATCGTCCTCCACTATGGCCACCTTTTTCATGGAATCCCCACACTCCTTATTCTTCCCTGGTTGACTGCATCAGTTCCAGGATATGCTTATCGCTTAATCTCATCACAGCTGCAATATAAAAATATTCTACCACACAAAGAAGTATAATCATAGCCATGGCAATGACTGACAATTCTAAGAGATCTCCTTTCATTGACGGTGACAGAAAGCCTGTAAACAGGGATCTTATTCCAAATATGCTGCTGACTGCGGCTAAAATGAGAGGAATGCCGAAGTACCATTTTATCTGTGTCCTGGCTGAACGGCGCATAGATTCATAATCGCAGCCCAGATTTATCAGTGTCTTGTAGCGGCGTCCTGTTTTCTTTTGCTGCATCAGGAATTGTACTCCCAGGACTGTATTTGCAATGATAAGAAATATGAGAGCCAGATAAATGGTGGTATAGCTGGAAGCCGTCAGGTAGAACAGCTGCCTGCCTATATTCTGAAGATAGCTTTCATAATTCAGACCGGTTTTGTCTAAAAGGCTGTTGACCTCCGTTATGGCCTGCATTAAGCCTGATTTCTCTGTCACTGCTTTTGAAAGGGATGCATTCCAGTAAGAGCTATAAGAGCCTTCAGGCAGGAGCTTGTCAAACTCCTCATCAGTGACTATAAGTCCCATACTTATATTTATGAGCCGGTCAACCACAAGATTTGTGTTGCGGCTTTTGCCAAAAAGCCGGCAGTCTTTGCCGTTTATCTTTATTACAGGTTCCAGGGAGAGAGACTTATCCAGGACCTCCGTAAGTCGGGGATTAGTAAATTCCGCACCGTTATATATGGCTGCTTCTCCGTCTTTCAGTACAAGAGGAGTTTCACCGGAAATTTCCAGAATATGATTGTATCCTGAAAGCGAGATCAGATAGGGAGAGAAATACTGACTTAAGTTATTAAGCAGGATCTCCCTTTCAGGGGATGCCTCCTGTTGTGAGACGGCATCGAGGAGCTGGTCTGTCTCAATAGGATAGATGTCATCCCTGAGGCCTCCTGTCCTGACTTCAAAGACATCTTCTATATAATCAAAGAGCGGCGGCTTATCAGTCTGGCTGAGGACCTCTTCCCTGCTGCCCTCAAAAGTGTAATCGATCACATGACCGGATTTTGAGTATGCGCTCCACGCACTTGAAAATCCAAACCCAAAACAGCAGAGGGCAAGTAAAGCTAAAAGAGATGAGACTGCCAGGGAATTAGTCCTGCATATGACATTCTCCTGCAGCTGGCGGAAGGTAAATACTTTCAGGCCTCTGCTGTTTTTCTTTCGCCGAAGTATGATCTCTATCAAAGCACTAAATCCGTAAAGCACTAAAAATGTGCCGCATATACCAAGGAGGACTGTCATGCCCATGTATAAGAGAGATGACCAGGACAGTCCCATAATAGCCAGGCTGTATGCGGCCCCAATCATGAGTATCCCTGCAGCCAGTTTTAATAAAGCGGCCAGAGGGCGAGGCACCTGCTGCTCTTTTTCCCGGTCACCTGCAAGAAGCAGGGAAATCTCTTTTCCCGCAAACTGAATGGTGAGTATTCCAAATGCCAAAAGTTTGATCAGGAAGAAGCCTGCAGCAGTGATAAGGACAGCTGAGAGTGAAAAGGTAAAGCGGTGTCCTATTATGCCAAGGCCTACAAGTTTTGCAGTGACAAGGCTGATAATCTCAGACAGGAAAACAGCTGCCGGGATTCCAGCCAAAAGGGAGATCAGGCTGCTTAGAGAATCCTCTGCCAATAAGAGCCAAAAGAGCCTGGAACGTCTCATACCCATCATTAAATAGAGCCCCAATTCATGGCTTCTGCGTTCAAACTGGTACCTGCTGGAAAAATAAATAAGGAAGAACAGGATAAAGAGTGAAAATCCATAAAGAGCGGGTATAAGCCCCAGAAGCCGGTTTACTGCATCACTTTCCATTGTCTGAAGAAATATAATGACATCCTGGTTTCTAAGAGAAAGGATGATATAAAAAGCTACCACAGAGACAATGAGTGATGCAAAAAATATCCCGTTTTCCTTTCGGTTTCTTTTACTGTTTCTGCGTATCAGGTCAAAGAACATTAGCGTTTCCACCTCCCAGCTGAGCCATGACGTCTATAATCCTCTCATAAAATCCCTGACGGGATTCATCCGGGATCCTGCGCCTCAGTTCATGAAAAATGACACCATCCTGTATAAAAAGGATACGTGAACAATAGCTGGCCGCATTTGAATCGTGGGTGACAAGCAGGATAGTAGTACCGTATTCCTCATTCAGGCCGGATAGCTTGTCCATCAGAGTCCTGGCATTCTTAGAATCAAGTGCGCCTGTAGGTTCATCTGCCAGCACGATCTCGGGTCTGAGTATTAAAGCCCTGGCTGCCGCCACCCGCTGTTTCTGGCCTCCAGACATCTGACCCGGAAATTTATTAAGAACATCCCTGATCTCCAGATAATCTGCCAGTTCTTTTAATCTGGCTTTTCCCTCATTTTCGGGAATGTTGTGGATTGACAGGGGCAGCATTATATTTTCCATGCCTGTAAGGTTGTCCAGCAGTTCAAAGTTCTGGAACAGGTAGCCAATCCTGTTTCCACGGTAAGCTGCCAGCTTTCTGCCTTTGAATTCGCTCAGATTCTCACCCTTTAAAAGGATCCTGCCCTCTGTAGGCTGGACTGTTGTAGCTATACAATTGAGAAGAGTAGTCTTTCCCGAACCGCTGCTTCCCATAATACCCAGAAATTCACCGGGGAGTACCTGAAATGAGAGGCCGTTCAGAGCCTTTGTAATGTTATCACCTTTCCCATAATGTTTATGCAGGGACTGCACATCTAATATTTTCTGGTCCATAATTTCCTCCTTGTATCTGTTCATTATTCACGCGGCAACGAGCCAAGTGAACCTGCCTGTATGTATATTTGATTATACCAAAGCACAGCGGTGAAAAATACTTACAATTGCTGTAAGGTTAAAAGCAGATGCGGGCGGCGCTGCACAATAATTCGTGTTAATGCTTATAATAATTGCCATATGAATTTTTTTTGTTATAATAGGGACTATAAATATAAAGTGAGGACATATTATGGAAAAAGGTAAATTAAGTGCATTGCTGCCCATCGGTGTGTTTCTGGCCGCTTTTCTGGGCATTAGTTTTATAAGCGGTGATTTCAGGAGCATGCCGGCAATTGTAGGCTTTTTAATGGCGCTGCTGTGTGCCTTCCTGCAGAACAGAAAAATGAGCTTTGAAGAAAAGATATCTGTGGTGGCAAAGGGAGTCGGCGAAGACAATATTGTGACCATGTGTCTGATATTTCTGGCAGCAGGAGGATTTTCAGGGGCTGTTACCGCGGCCGGAGGGATGGAGAGCACTGTAAATTTCAGCCTGTCAGTCCTGCCCTCCGGGGTGGCGGTTGCAGGGCTGATGCTGATAGCCTGTTTTATTTCCCTGTCCATGGGGACAAGTATGGGAACAATAGGGGCGCTTGCGCCAATAGCAGTGGGGATCAGCCAGAAAACAGGATTTTCTGCAGCTCTTTGTATAGGGGCTGTGGTGTGCGGAGCCATGTTTGGTGACAACCTCTCTATGATATCAGATACGACTATTGCAGCCGTTAAGACTCAGGGATGTGAGATGAAGGACAAGTTTAAGGCCAAT
Organism: Murimonas intestini; assembly: GCA_003148945.1. Classification (GTDB taxonomy): domain Bacteria; phylum Bacillota; class Clostridia; order Lachnospirales; family Lachnospiraceae; genus Murimonas; species Murimonas intestini. The sequence continues at coordinate 95,554 of QGGY01000020.1, forward strand.
TTTCTTATTGTGCTGCCGGCAGCTGTGGTCTCACTTATCATATTCCTGATAATCACGAGAAATACTAGCTATACAGTGACAGGAGAGCTGCCCTATGAGCTTATAAAGATACTCCCGTACCTGCTGGTGCTCTTAGGCGCCCTGGCGGGCATCAATGTTTTTATAGTGCTGACAGGAGGAACGGTGCTGTCTCTTATAATCGGAGCAGCTACGGGCACCATCCCTGTTACAGGAATCTTTAATGCCGTAGGAGACGGCGTTAAGGGAATGTATGATATAACAGTTATTTCCCTTGTTGTGGCGTGTATCGTGGCTATTGTACGACATAATGGAGGTATTGCCTATATTCTCAGTTTCATAAAGGGGCGTATAAAAGGAAAAAGAGGTGCAGAGCTGGGAATAGCTGTTCTGGCGCTGCTTGTAGATATGACGACTGCAAATAATACAGTCGCTATTGTGATAGCAGGTCCCATCGCAAAGGAGATCAGTACAGAGTATGGAATATCACCTAAAAGATCAGCATCGCTTTTGGATATATTTGCAGCAGCAGCACAGGGGATGATTCCGTATGGGGCCCAGCTGCTTTTGGCAGCGGAGGCCACAGGATGCGCCCCGTTTGAGATAATGCCGTATCTGTTCTATCCTTTTCTGATGGCTGTGAGTGCAATACTTTTTATCGTGTTCAGGAAGAAAGATAGTAGGGAAGAAATGATTTAAACATTGATGCTAAAACTCAACTGTGTTATAGTATGTGATATACAAAAATCAAAAAGAATGCAGCAAAATCAACAATTGTCAATGATAAAATGGAGATAGTACGTATGAAAAAAAGTAAAATCCGGATATTGTCACTGGTAATTCTTGTCTCTGTGCTTCTGGCGGGTGTGCCGGCTGGATATGTAATGGCTTCTGCCCAGGATGGTGAGACAGTACATGACGGTGACGGACAGACAGATGGACAGGACGGCGGGGAAGAGAGTGCGGAAGAAGAGACAGAGTATATCCCCGAATCTTATTACCTTCCTATAGAATCTAATAAAATTAAAGGATGGCCTCAGGGGAAGCAGATAGAGGCGGAGGCCGCCGCAGTGATGGACGCCTCCACAGGGGCATTCCTGTATAGTAAGAACGCGGAGGCTAAGGAGTATCCGGCCAGTATCACCAAGATCATGACTGCACTTGTAGCCCTGGAAAACAGCAGTCTGGATGAAGAAGTCACTTATTCGGAGATCGTATTTAATATTGAATTCGGAAGCAGCCATCTGGGCATTCAGCCCGGTGAAAAGATGACTATGGAGGATGCTCTGTACGGGCTTATGCTGGAGTCGGCCAATGATATAGCTATGGGTATAGCGGAGCATGTGGCAGGCTCTGTGGATGGCTTTGTGCAGATGATGAATGATAAGGCAGCGCAGCTGGGATGTGTGAATACACATTTTGCAAATCCCCACGGCCTTTTTGATGAACAGCACTATACATGCGCCAGGGATATGGCCATAATCACCCAGGCTGCCATAGCAAACCCCACATTCTGCAAGATTACCGGGACAGTAGAGTATACCATAGAAAAAACAAACAAGGTTGATGAGAACAGATACCTGCTTAATCACCAGAAAATGCTGTATGATGACGAATTTAAGTATGACGGCTGCCTGGGAGGAAAGACAGGATTCGTGACAGAATCTCTGAATACTCTTGTTACCTTTGCACAGAAGGATGACAAGAAGCTGATCTGCATTATCCTGAAGGTAAATGGTTCAGGAAAAACATTTACAGAAACAGCCGACCTGCTGGACTATGGCTTCACGAATTTCATTAATAAGGATGTAAAAAACCCGGAAGCCAATATGAGCCGGGCTGAGCTTATGGGGATCTGCAGCTTTGGCAAGATGGGAATGATGACTGATGAGGAGCTGAAAAAGCCGGCTTTTATTGTGAATGAAAATACAGAAGTGACTGTGCCGGCAGGTACTGACCCTTCTGCGGTGAAAAGAAAGATAGAGGGGCAGCAGGCAGTTTATATGTATGAGAACTGGCCGGTAGGGGAGGACCAGATATCATTGGCTCCTGCAGCGTTTAATGTCAGCCTGCCAAAAGCCTCAGAGACATATCTGAAGTACCAGGACAGGGTGCCTCAGACGGAGGAGTCAGAAGGTTTTATAGATAATGCAGTAGGTACTGTACAGAGTGTCTGGAACAGGTTCTGGGGGTGGATCTATGACAACGATCTGCTGGCAGCCCTAATCGTGCTCATACTGCTTCTTGTTCTGATACCAATCCTGGTCATAGGGATCGTCAGAAACCACAATTCTCAGAAGATAAGGAAGCAGCGCCAGAGGGAAAAGGAAGAGCGGATAAAAAGGGAAGAGGAGATAGACAGGAAATCCACTTTGGAGATAGAGGCTGAGCTGCGTGCCGAGATAGAAGCGGACAGGCTGCGCAGGGAAGAGGAGGCTGCCAGGATGATGGAGGAAGAAAAAGAGGAGAAAGAGATAGAGGAAGCGGAAAAGTTCATTGAGCAGAGGGAAGCTATAGAGGAAGCAGGCTCAGTCAATGTAAAAGATGTGGGCCAGGTGACGGCAGAAGGCGGACAGGATGAGGAAGAGGAGGAACAGGTATGAATTGGGTAGCCCCTATAAAGGATGATGAGACACTGGAAATTTTTAAAAAAAAGCTTCGGGAAGTGGACGATAAATATTATATTCTGTTTGAAATAGGTGTGGGGACAGGCCTTCAGCTTCAGGAGATCCTGAAATTCAAGAACAGCGATATAAGAGACAAAGACAGTATAGAAGCATCGATTGGTACTAAGAATATTAAGAGGACTTTTAATATTCCGGGAGAATTGAAACAGATCATACATGACTATACGGAGGGTAAAGATCCTGAGGCATACTTGATACTAGGACACAGCGGGTCAGAAACTCCCCTGTCCAGGGAACAGGCGTACAGAGTATTTAAAAATATAGGGAAATCTATAGGATTAAATTCTATTGGCGCCCAGACTATGAGAAAGACATTTGCATGGAGATATTATAAACACACAAACGATATCTACTATCTCCAGAATCTTTTAAACCACGCTTCCCCCTCCATTACATACAGGTATATTGGCGAAAAGCCCAATGTGGAGGTTGTGTTAAAGAAGATGACGCCGGAGGAGAATGAGAGGAGCCGTTACATGCTGTTTAAGGACGGGGCAGGGAAGAAAAGGATACTCAGTCTTAAGGATACTCTGGACAGTCTGTGCAGCGAGATGGACAATCCCACAAATAATGACGCTTTTTTTGGGCGGGTGGACTGTCTTCTTACAGAGATGGAAGACCTGGTAGATAATTTCAAAAATACAAAATGATACGCAGTATAAATTTTTAACGGCATCCTGCCAGAACCAGCAAATAGGTTTGGCAGGATGCCGTTAAAGCATTTTTTAAACACAGTTTAGTTTTTCTTCAGCAGTTTTTTCAGATGGGCGCTTTCCTTCCTGGCACATATCTCCTGCGCCTCCTGGGCAGTGATGAGCTTCAGGGTCTTGACGCAGAAATATTTTCCGTCTTCGGATTTTTTTATCCGTATCTTGCCCTTCAGCCATCCGTGCTCCTCACAGTAGGAGAGAGAAAAATAGTTCTTTCCTCCGCTCGTGAACCAGCGTATCTTTCTTTTAGCCGACTGATTACAGAGATAGCACCTGGTGGATGTCACTTTTCTGTCCTTCATGGCTTCTGTCCTGGAAGTAAATTCCTTTGACACAAATTTTGAGTAAGTGTCAAAGACTACATATATTTCTTCCTTTCTTGTCTGAGGGGCCTGGAAGTAGTCAATGGAATAATTCCTGAGTATGTCCTCAGAGTCAATGTGTGAAAGAACAGCGGCAGTATAGCAGGCATCGTCCAGCGCACTGTGAAATGTATCTTCTTTGGGGAGATTCAGAAAATCAATAGCATGTTCCAGAGTCCTGCGGCTCTTCCTGTCCTCATAAACGATACTGAATATCTTCTGGATGTCATAGAAGAACAGGGGCTTTGGAAACGGATTCTCAAGGCCATGGTATCTGATGTTTCTCTGAAATTCCAGAAGGTCGCCGGGGCCCCATGTACAGTAAAGAGGCTGTTCCCCGCACCAGCTGATAAAATCGGCAAAGACCTCGGGAAAGCTTCTGGCATTGTCCAGGTCCTGCTCACAAAGAGAGATGATTTCCTTTGTTTTAAAATGAAGTGATGTGTAAGCTTTGGGTCTGACAAGTTCCCTGAATCTGCCGATCTCTTCCTTTTTATCATTTAGTTTTACTGCCCCAATTTCGACGATCTCGAAGGGGAGTGTTCTGATTTCTCGTTCTTTTCCAAAAGGACACTGGTTCCATTCCAGGTCAAATACAATGTAGTTTTTCACAGATAGCTTCCTCCAATTAATACGAGTATACACAAACAGTGTCAAAAACACAAGGGGTTCGTCAACTTGTATATGAAAATTGAAAGGAATTATGCAGAATTACCTAAAATGAAAAAATGGATTTATCTGATAAGCACAAGTGACAAGTCAGCCGGAAAATATTTGGGCAATTCTAGTATGGCATAAAATAAAGACTTTTAGTATACTAAGGACAGTTAATCAACGTAAAGAAATTCAAAGGAATTCATTTAGGAGGAGTTTAAAATGGCAAGTTTATCATTAGAGCACATTTGTAAAGCATACCCGAACGGGTTTGAAGCTGTTAAAGATTTCAGCCTTGAGATCGCAGACAAAGAGTTTATCATCTTCGTTGGACCTTCAGGTTGTGGAAAATCCACTACACTTCGTATGATTGCCGGTCTGGAAGAAATTACAAGCGGTACATTAAAAATCGGCGACAGAGTAGTTAACGATGTAGAGCCTAAAGACAGAGATATCGCAATGGTATTCCAGAACTACGCTCTGTATCCTCATATGACAGTTTATGATAATATGGCATTTGGTCTGAAACTTAGAAAAGTTCCGAAGGACCAGATTGATAAAATGGTTAAAGAAGCAGCTAAGATCCTTGACCTGGAGAAATTATTAGACCGTAAGCCGAAGGCTCTGTCAGGTGGTCAGAGACAGCGTGTTGCTATGGGACGTGCTATTGTCCGTGATCCTAAGGTATTCCTTATGGATGAGCCGCTGTCAAACCTGGATGCAAAGCTGAGGGTTCAGATGCGTATCGAGATTGCTAAGCTTCATGAAAGACTGGGAGCTACAATCATCTATGTAACACATGACCAGACAGAGGCTATGACACTTGGTACAAGAATCGTTGTTATGAAAGACGGTGTTGTTCAGCAGGTAGATACACCTCAGAACCTTTACAATAACCCGAACAACTTATTCGTAGCCGGATTTATCGGATCTCCTCAGATGAACTTCATGGATGCAGATGTACATGAAAAAGCTGGAGATATCTACTTAAAGGTTGGTTCTCATGACATCAAGCTTCCGCCTGCAAAAGCTAAAAAAGTTAAAGACGGCGGATATGTTGGAAAGACTGTAGTATTAGGAATCCGTCCTGAAGACGTACATGATTCTCAGATGTTCATCGAGTCTTCACCGGAGACAGTTGTAGACGCTACAATCAGAGTTTACGAGCTGTTAGGTGCTGAAGTATTCCTGTATTTCGATGTTGAGAACTTCCCGATGACAGCACGTGTTGATCCGCGTACAACAGCAAGGACAGGAGACAAAGTAAGATTTGCTCTTGATGCTGAGAAGATTCATGTATTTGACAAAGAAACAGAACTTACTGTTACAAACTAAATATATGATAATAGTGACAGGGGGTACCGCAGCAGCGGCATCCCCTGTTTTATGTTGTGAGGGCCGTGCTGTTTATAATATTGGCCGGCGGGCTGTTTGACCGGAAAAATTCAGAATTTGTTGATATTTTGAAAAAAATGCTTTATAGTAGTAGTCATAACATATCAGTGATTTAATGAGTTATATGTAACTGTAAAGGTATAGAACAGTTAAATTTAAAATAAGCGAGGATGTGAAAAGATGATTTCAAGCCAGGTATTACAGAATGCCATAGATGAATTAAGGGCAATTACCAGAATCGATTTGTGCGTATTGGATCTGGAGGGGCGCAATGTAGTGTCTACCTTCCAGGGAGATGACATCCCCTCCGATACAGTCAGGCTTTTTGTGGAATCAGCAGCAGACAGCCAGGTAATACAGGGATATCATTTCTTTAAGATATTTGATGACAGAAGTGTAGAATACGTGCTGGTGGCAAGAGGCTCCAGCGAAGATGCATACATGATCGGCAAGGTTGCGGTCAGCGAGATCCAGAATCTGATCGTAGCTTATAAAGAAAGATTTGATAAAAACAATTTTATCCAGAATCTGCTTCTTGATAACCTTCTTCTGGTGGATATCTACAACAGGGCTAAAAAACTTCATATAGAAGTGGAAGCAAAACGTGTTGTCTTCATGATAGAGACTAAGTATGAGAAGGACAGCAATGCCATGGAAACAGTCAAGAGCCTGTTTGCAGCGAGAACTAAGGATTTTATTACTGCTGTCGATGAAAAGAGCATTATTATTGTAAGAGAGTTAAGAGAAGATGAGACATATGAGGAATTGGAGACAGTAGCCCAGACAATGAGGGACATGCTCAACTCAGAAGCCATGACAAGCGTGCGCATCTCCTACGGAACTATCGTAAATGAGATCAAACAGGTGTCAAAGTCCTACAAAGAGGCAAAAATGGCCCTTGACGTGGGAAAAATATTCTACTCGGAAAAGACAGTTATCGCTTACAGTACTTTGGGAATAGGAAGGCTGATATATCAGCTTCCCATACCTCTCTGTGAGATGTTCATGAGAGAAGTGTTTGGGGAGAATATGCCGGATACCTTTGACGATGAGACACTGATGACTATAAATAAGTTTTTTGAAAATAATCTGAACGTGTCTGAGACGTCCAGGCAGCTGTATGTCCACAGAAATACCCTTGTATACCGTCTGGAGAAGCTCCAGAAGAGTACAGGGCTGGATATCAGGGTATTTGATGATGCCCTCACATTTAAAATAGCTCTTATGGTAGTCAGCTACATGAAATATATGGAGAAACAGGATTATTAAATAAAAGGAGGATTAGTTCGATGATAAAGTTATACGACAAAGGTGTGTATCTTGTAAATGGAACGGATATCGTGGAGGATGGCCCCGAAGCGGAGGCTGTCCTGAAGCGTGAACTGGGAGGGGCACCCTCAAAGGAAGAAGCAGCCAGGAACACGATCGCATATGGGATACTGGAGGAGCATAATACCTCCGGAAATATGGAAAAGCTGAAAATTAAGTTTGATAAGCTGACATCCCATGATATTACATTTGTAGGTATTATACAGACGGCGCGTGCCTCAGGCCTTGAGAAATTCCCCATCCCTTATGTGCTGACAAACTGTCATAACAGTCTGTGTGCCGTGGGCGGGACGATAAATGAGGATGACCATATGTTTGGACTTACCTGCGCCAAGAAATACGGCGGGGTATATGTACCTCCTCACCAGGCAGTTATCCATCAGTTTGCAAGGGAGATGCTTGCAGGCGGCGGCAGGATGATCCTGGGTTCAGACTCACACACACGCTATGGTGCCCTGGGCACTATGGCTATGGGAGAGGGCGGTCCGGAGCTTGTTAAGCAGCTGCTCTCCAAGACATATGATATTAACATGCCGGAAGTCATCGGAATATATCTGACAGGAGCTCCTGTACCGGGCGTGGGGCCTCAGGACGTGGCCCTTGCCATAATTGGCGAAGTGTTTGGAAATGGCTATGTAAAGAATAAAGTCATGGAATTCGTGGGGCCGGGTGTGTCTAACCTGAGCGCTGATTTCAGGATCGGCGTTGACGTAATGACTACTGAGACTACCTGCCTGTCATCGATCTGGAGGACAGATGAGAAGATTCAGGAATTCTATGATATCCATGGAAGAAGCGAAGATTATAAAGAGCTGAACCCAGGTGCGGCAGCCTACTATGACGGTATGGTCTATGTGGATCTGAGCAGGATCCGTCCTATGATTGCCATGCCGTTCCATCCCAGCAATACATATACCATAGAAGAGCTGAATGCAAATCTTCTGGATATTCTGGATGATGTGGAGAAAAAGGCGGCAGTAAGCCTGGATGGAGCTGTGGATTATAAATTAAAGGATAAAGTGAGAAACGGAAGGCTCTATGTAGATCAGGGAATCATTGCGGGCTGTGCCGGCGGTGGTTTTGAAAATATTTGTGCGGCTGCAGATATCCTTAAAGGGCACAGTATCGGAAGCGATGAGTTTACACTGAGCGTATATCCGGCCAGCACGCCTATCTATGTAGAACTGGCCAAGAATGGAAGGCTGACAGATCTGATGCAGACTGGCGCTATTGTAAAGACTGCATTCTGCGGCCCATGTTTTGGAGCAGGAGACACGCCGGCCAACAATGCATTCTCCATCCGTCATTCTACGAGGAACTTCCCCAACAGGGAGGGCAGCAAGCTTCAGAATGGGCAGATATCCTCAGTTGCTCTTATGGATGCCCGCTCTATAGCAGCTACAGCGGCAAACAAGGGATATCTGACTCCTGCCACTGAAGTAGACGTAACATACAGCAATCCTAAATATTTCTTTGATAAAGAGATCTATGCAAACCGCGTATTCGACAGCCACGGGGTCGCAGACCCTGATGTGGAGATCAAGTTTGGTCCTAACATCAAGGACTGGCCGGCAATGTGCGCACTGACTGACAACCTGATCCTGAAGGTCGTATCAGAGATCCATGACCCTGTCACTACTACAGATGAGCTGATCCCGTCAGGTGAGACATCGTCCTACCGCTCAAATCCAATCGGACTGGCACAGTTTACCCTGTCCAGAAAGGACCCGGCTTATGTGGGAAGGGCAAAAGAGGTGCAGGCTGCTGAGACAGCCAGGGAAGAGGGTAAAGACCCGGCAGAGGCATTTAGTGAGTTAAAGCCTGTAATTGATACGATCCATACTCTGTATCCTGAAGCTGATGCTTCTAATACAGGTATAGGAAGCACGATCTTTGCCGTAAAGCCCGGAGATGGTTCAGCGCGTGAGCAGGCGGCTTCCTGCCAGAAGGTGCTTGGGGGATGGGCAAATATTGCAAATGAATATGCAACGAAGAGATACCGCTCCAACCTGATAAACTGGGGAATGCTGCCCTTCGTGATCGAGAAGGGCGAACTTCCGTTTAAGAACGGTGACTACCTGTTCGTGCCGGATGTGCGCAGGGCTGTGGAAGAGAAGGCCACAGAGATCAAAGCATATGTGGCAGGTGATACCATGAAAGAATTCACGCTGCAGATGGGCGAACTGACAGATGATGAGAGAACGATCATCCTGAAAGGATGCCTGATTAATTATTATAAAGGATAATGACTGAACAGCAGGAAGCTGCCGCAGATTTTGCGGCAGCTTTTTGTTCTATAATAGGAAAGTTCGCCAAATGGCGAACCATTGATTAAAAAAAGCCCGCAAAATGCGGGCGAAGCAAACAGACGGTGATTAAAAGAGGTCAATATAAAATCCTTCTTCAAATTCATCGTCATCTAAGTCATCATCCTCCATAAGGAATTCATGCA
>QGGY01000021.1 GCA_003148945.1 Murimonas intestini
TAGCCATTGTGACTATATGTCACCAAATGATTATGAAGAACTGTATCGTGAGCTTCAACAAGACGATTTGCAGTTTGCAAGTTGAGATGAGGAAACCCTCATTTTAACGTGTACTAAATCTTGACATAGGACCAGACAGCTCCGGCCTTGAGCGCAAGCGCTCACTTTCACTGACCGCAGCCTTTGGAGCCTAAGAGTTTCATGTCCTCGCTCAAGTCCTTCACCGCAAAACCACCTGGCTGCCTCCCTGTCCCTTCCGCTGATGCCAAGGTTATCGATGCAAAGCTGGCTTCCGTAATGAGGATAGGGGTAGATGAGGTCACTATCTTATTGGATTCCTGAAACTTGAAAACAAAAATATATAGCTTTTGGTTTCCTTATCGACCTTAGGTAGTATATTTACATTTCAAAACTGAGACTCCATATATAAGGTTTCAAAAAACTTTTTGGCATATATAGTAGTTTTCCACCCCAATCCCAGCCTGTTTATAACAGCCAGCTTTGTGCCGACAAACTTGGCGCCGGCAGGAAGGGGAGCGGTGGGATTCGTTGTGGCGGACTATAGTGAGGAAGATGAAAATCTTAGTCTCCGGGCCTCGCGGTCAAACCGTCCGCCGACATCAGGAGGGGGACTTACAAAAAACGAGTGCTTACACTCGAGGCCGGAGCTGTCTGAGGGGCGGTTGCATCGGCAAACGCACCGAGTTTCCGGCCGCTTTTTGCGGTTCGAGCGGGGCACGGAGCCTTAGATTTTCACTCCGCAGCGGTTCGGACAGAACAACGAACCCCACCGCTCCCCTTCCTGACGGCTCACCATTCTCCGCACAAAGCGTCCTGTAAAAAAGCAGCCGGATCCCCCGTCTCCCACGGTCCTCATCCGGCTGCTTTTCTTAAATTCTATTAATATGCAAATTTTTCAGCAAAATATTGTGCCAAATCTTCTATTTTGACGCGTTCCTGCTCCATTGTATCGCGGTCACGGACTGTCACTGCTCCGTCTGTCTCGGAATCGAAGTCGTATGTGACACAGAACGGTGTTCCTATCTCATCTTGGCGTCTGTAACGTTTTCCGATATTTCCTCTGTCGTCAAATTCACAGTTGTAGTTCTTTGAGAGAGATGCAAATACTTTCTCAGCGCCCTCATTGAGCTTTTTAGAAAGTGGGAGCACTCCGATCTTGACAGGAGCGATGGCCGGATGGAAATGAAGCACTGTCCTCATATCTCCGCCTTCCAGCTCTTCTTCGTCATATGCGCTGCACAGGAAAGCGAGAACAACACGGTCAGCTCCCAGAGACGGCTCAATGACATAAGGCACATATTTCTCCTTCTTTTCATCATCGAAATAGCTCATATCCTGTCCTGAAACCTCCTGATGCTGTGTCAGGTCATAGTCTGTCCTGTCAGCCACACCCCACAGTTCACCCCAGCCGAACGGGAAGAGGAACTCAATATCAGTGGTAGCCTTGCTGTAGAAGCAGAGCTCTTCCTGAGCGTGGTCACGGGCGCGCATCTCGTCTTCTTTCATTCCCAGGTTTTTCAGCCAGTCCAGACAGAACTGTTTCCAGTAAGCAAACCACTCAAGATCTGTTCCCGGTTCACAGAAGAATTCCAGCTCCATCTGCTCAAATTCTCTTGTACGGAATGTAAAGTTTCCAGGGGTAATCTCATTTCTGAAGGATTTACCAATCTGTCCGATTCCAAAAGGTATTTTCTTTCTGGATGTCCTCTGGACATTTTTAAAGTTTACAAATATTCCCTGTGCAGTCTCAGGCCTCAGATAAACTGTATTTTTTGCGTCCTCTGTGACACCCTGGAAGGTCTTAAACATCAGGTTAAACTGACGGATATCTGTAAAATTGTGCTTTCCGCAGGTAGGACACGGGATCTGGTGCTCCTCTATGAATCCCTTCATCTTTTCCTGGCTCCATGCATCTACACTGCCTTCAATCTCAATTCCCTTCTCCTCACAAAAATCCTCAATGAGCTTGTCGGCGCGGAATCTCTCATGGCACTCCCTGCAGTCCATAAGCGGATCAGAAAATCCTCCCAGATGGCCGGATGCCACCCATGTCTGGGGATTCATCAGGATAGCGCAGTCCACTCCTACGTTATATGGGTTCTCCTGCACAAACTTCTTCCACCAGGCCTGCTTTACATTATTTTTAAGCTCTACACCCAGATTTCCATAGTCCCAGGTATTTGCCAGTCCTCCGTAGATCTCCGATCCCGGATATACAAATCCTCTCGCTTTAGATAATGCAACAATTTTGTCCATTGTCTTTTCCATTTTAATCTCCTCATCTTCCTTAATATTTATTGCTGCGGGTCTTTGATTTCCGCCTGTTTAAGCTGAATAGTTAACACTTTATGTATCATTCGTATACGATATATCCCAGCTGAGGCTTATCTGAACCGGAACCAGCTTCCGTCTGTGTCACCCCGCTGATGACAGGCACTGCTAAAGTTTCCCCGGTTGACGCTTCTGTACTTGCCTGGCTCTGCTGCGTCTCTGGTGACTCAGCTGCTCCTTTTTGTTCCTGGGCCTTCATCCTCGCCTCTTTTTTTCCTGTCACTTCTATATTGCTGCTCACATACACAATATTTCCCGGTACCTCTACAAGCATCGGCTCTTCCAGGATGACAACCTTGTAATTCCCTGAAAGCTCCACTGTGCCCGTATCTGCAGCAGACTTTGCCTTTCCTTTTTCCACAGCCAGGAATTCCTCATTAAAATCATATCCGGCTGATTTGGCTTCCGAAACTGTTCCCGTAAAAAAAGTTACATTATTAAATGCAGCGTAGTCGGCCGATGAAGTAAATTCCAAAGTAAGCGTGGCCTTCTTATCCTTTACTTCGAAACCATCCATTTTAACCTTTTCCCCGCCCTGATTATACTCAGAAACGGAAGAATCAATCATATTTTTCAGTTCATCTTCTTTATAATAATCTTTGTCCAGATTTTCGATAGCGACTGATTTAACTGCCCCGTTCTTAGCAACAGACACACCTGTCTCATCAGGTGAAAAACCGCCGCATCCTGCCAGCATACAGACTGACATCGCCATGCAGATCCAAAGTTTGCTTTTCTTCATCTATTATTATCCTCCCTAAACCACAAGACCCCTATTTTCCCGGCCTGCGGATATTCTTTATCATTATACCTTTAAACTTCCTGTTTTTCAACACGAAATTCAGATTATAACAAAAACAATGGGGATCACATGGTTACTGTTCGCGGAGGATTGTATTAAGTACCTCTAAAGATTTAAACTTCTTTTCGATATGCCTGCTCCTGAACCGTTCCATCACCATTTTCAGTTCCGTAAACACTTCCCGGGTGACTGTAAAGGAATAGAGCTTGTTCAGAGGCGCACTGATTATATACTGCAGAGTATACACAGTGGAACCCGAAAGCGTTAAAAGCCCGTTCTGTCCTGCAGCACAGCCGCTGCACACCAGGCTCTCCCTGGCGGGCCAGTATGCCGCCAGGCCATCCTCCCTGCCGCACTCCAGGCAGGAGAATACCTGGGGATATTCCCCGTTTATGACCATGGCCTTCAGCTCATAGATATACCTGACCAGCACGTGGTCCGGAGTCCCCCTCACAAGAGCCCTCAGCGAGACGTACAGCAGATTGAGCATCTGGCTCTCATCATTGTTCTCCCCTGAATAAAAATCTGCAAACTCCAGAAAATAAAAGCCATAATAGGCCCCCTCAAAATCTGTGTGGAGTTCAGAGAAATACTGGTCTATATCCGCCTGAACGAGATTGTAGGATGACCTTCCTTCATAACAGTAAAAAGTACCAAAAGAAAAAGGGTTGGCTGCCGCCAGCAGACTGCTGTTCTGCCGCCGCGCCCCCTTTGCAAATGCACTGATCTTACCTCTTTCTTTTGTCAATATCACAACACGCTTATCATTTTCTCCAATGGGGACGGCCAGCAGGACCATCCCCGTTAAGGCTAACTTTTCTCCCATTATTGGAACACCTGCCTGATCTCTCAGATATCTTAGTAGTTACTCTTTTTTGTCATATCCAAAATTCTTCAAAAGAAAATCACTGTCTCTCCAGTCTTTTTTTACTTTTACCCAGAGCTGGAGATACACCTTCATTTCCAGCATATCCTCTATTTCCTTCCTGGCTGCAGAACCGATCTTGCGGAGCATAGCACCGCCCTTCCCTATAATGATTCCTTTGTGGGAGTCTCTCTCACAGATGATCGTTGCTTCTATATCCATGATCTTCCCCCCCTGCCTTTCCTTCATCTTTTCAATGGAAACAGCTATTCCATGGGGTATTTCCTCATCCAGGCACCTGAGGGCCTTTTCCCTGATAAGCTCAGCCGCGATCTGCCTCTGAGGCTGGTCTGTAACTGTATCCTCATCATAAAACTGCGGGCCATACGGAAGGTATTTAAAAATTGAATCAATGACATCGTCTGTATTCATGCCTTTCAGCGCAGATACAGGTATGATCTCGGCAAAATCGTAGATCTTTCTGTATTCATCGATGAATCTTAAGATGTCTTCTCTCTTAACTGTATCGATCTTATTGATCACCAGAATAACAGGTGTCGTTGTCTTTTTCAGCTGCTCCGCGATATGGCGCTCTCCTGCCCCGATGAAAGTAGTCGGCTCAACCAGCCACAGTATCACATCCACCTCACTCAATGTCCTCTCTGCAACATTGACCATATACTCACCCAGCTTGTTTTTTGCTTTGTGGATACCCGGAGTATCCACAAATACGATCTGCCCTGCATCACAGGAGTAAACTGTCTGGATGCGGTTTCTCGTAGTCTGCGGCTTGTTGGAGGTGATGGCGATCTTCTGTCCGATCAGCTGGTTCATCAGTGTAGATTTGCCCACGTTCGGCCTTCCTATTAATGTGGCAAACCCTGATTTATAATTATTATTTGTCATAAGTATCCTTTCATCTATAAAGCTTAACCTACAAAAGGCTTGAGCTCGTCAAACATGTCTTTTTCTTCCTGAAGCTTTTCTTCATTTCCGATCACACAGATACAGTCCTCTGCCAGGATCGCTTCAATGATCGGAGCCAGAGCCCTGATATCTTCCTGTCCTGCGTTCAGGACTTCATTTCTTTCCCTCTGCAGCTCCTCTTCAGACATCTTATTTAAATATGCGCTCAGAGAACGGCTTCCCTTGCCGCTCGGGGTCAGGGGTGTATCCAGCTCACTGACAGTCCCTATTATATACTTGAGCATATCTCTGTCTGACACCTGGAAGTTTTTCACATAATCTGCTATTCCCTGATAGACCTCGTCTGTCTTCCTCAGATTAGGATCCCTGTAGGATACAAAATAAGAATCCCCAGTCCTGCCAAATCCGCTCATGCAGCCATAAGCTCCGCCCTTCACACGTATGTTGACCCAGAGATACTCATAGCTTAAGATCAGCTTCAGGATCTTCAGGGCTCCTGTGTACTCATAGCCTGCCTTCTTAAAGTTTCCTGCCCTTGCCACATACTGTATCTTAGAGGACGTCATAAAGCCCTCATTATGTCCGCCCGGGCTTAACTGGTTGTCCACAGGCTGCACCTTATCTGTCCCAAGCTTGCTCTTAAGCTCTCCCACATATGCGTCAAGCCCTTCAAAGCCTTCCGGATCTGAAGTATAATTGACCATCATATTGTCCTGCCTGAACAAAAGCCTGATGAGTTCTTTCAGTATACTGATCAGCTCAGCTTTCTTCTCATCAAAATGCTCTTCTATCTCCTCGATCAGCTTGTAGTAGGCTATCCCTGTCACAGAATCGCTGAAGACTGCAGGATTTGAGAAATAAGACATCGCTCTCGATGCTGCCGTGGAGTGCCCTGCTGAATTCAGCCTCATGGACAGTCTTGACTTGATCTCAGCAATAATCTCATAGAGCCTCTTCTCGTCGTCCACCTTTGATGTGAGGATGATCTCTTCAATCATATTAAAGGTAAAACCTATCTTATCATACAGTGTTTTGGACTTGATCTCAAATACAGCCCTGTAGGCATTTTCTCTCTCCGGATCGGCATATGCAAACAGCCCTGTAAATATACCGCCTGTATTGATATTTATCTCATTAAACAGCTCCCCGTAGGTGTAATTCTCTGTGTCTACCATAGTCAGCACAGAACGCAGTATCCCCAGATATGGAATATATTCCTTCGGAACACAGTCAGCGCTAAAAAGCAGGCTCAGATAGGCGACTCCATTTGTGGGCAGCCTGTGATAGAGCACCTTAGTGCCGTCAAAATCATGTTCTTCATTATAGAGCGGCTCTACAGTTTTTTTAATATCCTCCTTCTGGAGCATGGGGATCGTTTCCAGTTCCTCCTCAGTGGAAGGTGTCTCCTGGAACAGGCGCAGCTTTTCGGTCTTCTCCACCAGAAGGTCTATCTCCTCCCTGGAGAGTCCTGCTTTATAGGCAGCCAGCTTATTTCTTGTCTCCTCATCGATCCTGGCTGTCAGGCCTTTCTCAGGCTCTACGATCACCACTGAAGCATGTGTGTTCTCAAGCAGATATTTTTTGATCAGCCCCTCATAATACCCTGTTCCTACCTGCTCCTTTAAAAATTCAAATACATCCAGCTGCCTGAGATAATCAAACGGATGTTCATCATCGTAAAGCCAGCTGTCCATAACGTCAATTCCATACATGAGGCCCTTGGGATAAGAACCATAATCGGCCTCCCTGAATCTGAATTCCATATTATTGATTCCTGCGAGCAGAGCTTTCTCATCTACTCCGTTTTCCACGATACCGCTCAATACTTCACGGATGATCCGCAGAAACTCTTCCCTGGAAGAAAGGTTTGAATTCTTGGCAATGACTGAAAACATGGGCTGGTAAATGCCGCTTTCATAAGACCCCATGATATCTTTGCCGACCTTGGCATCAAGCAGGGCCTGCTTCAGCGGTGCGCCGGGTGCGGAGAGAAGGGCATATTCTATCACTGCAAAGGCATTGGACAGCTTCACATCCAGGCTTGTCCCAACAGAGACGTTAAATGAAAGATACGTATTATCAGTCTCTGTATCTGTATTAGAGATAGAGTATTTCTCCATAAGCTCTGCCGGCGCCTCAAAGGCTGGCTGGAGAGGGATCTTCGAATCCACGCAGACAGCATCATACTGGCATAAATATTCCCTGTCAAGCCATTCCAGCCTCTCCTCCACGTCCATATTTCCATAGAGATAAATGTAACTGTTGGACGGATGATAATACCTGCTGTGGAAATCCAGAAACTCAGAGTATTTCAGATCAGGGATAAACGCCGGATCACCGCCCGATTCATTCCCATAGGGTGTGTCAGGGTACAGAGAATTGAGTATCTCCCGATCCAGTACATCCTCCGGGGATGAGAACGCCCCTTTCATCTCATTATATACAACGCCGTTATATGTCAGCTCATCCTCAGGCTTCTCCAGATGGTAGCACCAGCCCTCCTGGCGGAATATCTCCTCTTTCTCATAGATATTCGTAAAAAATACTGCATCCATATAGACATGCATGAGGTTCTTAAAATCTTTATCATTGCAACTTGCCACCGGATACATGGTCTTGTCCGGATATGTCATTGCATTTAAAAATGTATTGAGGGATCCCTTCACCAGCTCCACAAACGGGTCCTTAGACGGAAATTTTCTGCTCCCGCACAGCACACTGTGCTCCAGGATATGGGCCACCCCCGTGCTGTCTGCCGGCGGTGTCCGAAATGCAATATGGAACACCTTATTCTCATCTTCATTGCTGATTACCATAACACGCGCGCCGCTCTTCTTATGTTTAAATACATACCCTGATGACTGTATATCTGTTATCTCTTCCTGTTTAACCAGCTCATACGCTGGAAGGTTATACGACTTCATACTGCTGTATCTGCCTCCGTTCTTCTTCTTTTCAAAGAGTATCTTATCAAATATCACTGTAAAAACCAACCCCTAAAATAAATCCCTTATAAACGGATTATTGCCATTTTTTGTATTGTTAGTCTAAAAACACAAAGCTGTCCCCGCCAAGGAACAGCCTTTTATCTGAACTTATGTATAATCATTGAATAATCATTTGTATGATCAACATTAACCCGCATCATCTGCCTCTACAGCACTTCACTGAGTACAGACAGCCCATACTCCGCAAGTGCATGGTCCTGCTCTCCTGTACCTCCGCTGATGCCAAGGCCCCCGATGATCTTATCGCCAATCTTCAGCGGCACCCCGCCTCCGAAGATAACGATCTTTCCTCCGTCCATTTTATCTACACCGTAGAATGTTCCCCCCGGCTGGGCCAGGACACTCAATTCCTTTGTGGACATCTTTACGGCTACGGATGTGTATGCCTTTTTTACTGCCACATCAAAGCTTACCAGAAAAGCATTGTCCATCACATGTACTGCGATGGGATTTCCGTCCGGACCGCAGACTGCAATAACTGACTGCATGCCCGACCTTCTGGAATGCTCCTCTATCTTCTCAATGAGCTTCTTTGCAGAATCCAGAGAGATCCTGTCTGTCTGGCCCATCCGTTTTAAAACTTCCTGAACTACTTCCTGGCTTACAGCCGACATGTCAACCCCTCCCATCCCGGCCGCCTGGCCGCTGGCCGCTGCACTGTCCGTCCCAGCCGCCCGGCCGTTGCTGGCCGCTGCACTGTCCATTTCTGCTGTGCGTGGCTCTGTAACACTTACGGCGTCTGTATATCTGGCAAGCACATAAAGATAATCGGCCAGCCTGTTCATATACTTCTTAGTCTGGGCGTCCGAACCATAGCGGATGCTTACAAGAGCCAGACATCTCTCGGCACGCCTGGCAACTGTCCTGGCCACATCTATCTGGGCTGACAGGCGGTTTTCGCCCGGCAGGACGAATTCCTTCTTTCTGTCAAAGAGACCTTCCATTCTGTCGATCTCCTCTTCAAGTCCCGCTGCTTCAGTATCCTTGAGCCTGTATTTAATATTGTGAGGGTCTGCTATCCCTGCCATAACAGTGATCAGAGTCTGCTGGATATGCTCCAGTGTCTCTCTCACTTTCTCTCCCCCAAATTCAGCCTTGACAAGACCAAGATGACTTGTCAGCTCATCAATCGTACCCAGCAGCTGGATACGCTCATCTGATTTTGGGATATTCTTTGTCTTTACAATGCTGGTCATGCCCGCATCGCCATTCTTCGTATAAATATTCATAAGCTCAGTCCTTATAGTTTACTGAAATACATCCTTAAACGGCATTTTCTTAATCGCTCTGGCGCTGTTCGCGCCCAGATTTCTGCACTGCAAAAAGCTTGGATAGTTCACTTCAAATACATTCTGTCCTTTCAAAAGCCGGCGCATCTGCATTGCAGCACGCCTTCCTCTGATGCCTATTCCCGACCCCAGCATGGATTCATTTGCCGCCTCATATGCAAGCTCATCCAGTTCCATATTTTCTTTCTCATGGACTTCATACAGTACGCCTTCTTCTTCAATACCTGCACATATCTCACGCAGATAATCCGCATCCGGCTCGTTGGTATATATAAAAATGGAGGGTTTATTCACTACCATTTTATTTTCCTCCCAAATAGGAAAGCACCAGGCCTGTAGCCACAGCGTTGCGCGGTCCCTCACTGCTTCTGATATTTCCCCGTCCGCACACTATCCTGTACTCTGACAGTTCCTCCATCAGCATCTCCGGGACTTCAAAATCCTCCGCTGAACCGCCTACCAGCACCACATTGGAGATCGCCTTTAATTCATGATCAGGCGCTACCTCCCGCAATGCTCTGAGTGCATTTCTGACAAATACTTTCCTTTTAGCATCTCTTCTTACATTATATATCTTTTCCATCGGAATGTCTTCTTCAATTTTCAGAAGTTCTCCCGGTGTCAGCAAAACCACATGGCCAAAATATCTCGGGTCGATGGATTCCTGGAAAAACTGCATCTGTCCATTTTCCAGACGCATGTGAAACAGGCTCTCCACCTTTGCCATGGGGTATTTCTTGATCTGCTCCGCACTGATACGGCTCTTTAAGCCCAGTTCAGTCTGTATCAGCAGTGTCACCAGTTCTCCTGCCCCTGCCTGATGGGTGGTTCTGACAGTGCCGTCACACTCTATGAGGGCTGCATCTGTAGACCCTCCTCCCATATCAAGCACTGCCACAGGAAGCTGGGTGCCCGGCGTGGTAAGCGCTCCAAGTGATGCCATCACAGCCTCCACGCCTGCCACCTTTACATTAACCATAAGCTCTCTCTGAAGCCTCCTGGCTATCCGCTCCATAGGAAGCTGTTTTGTCTTTACCATAGCCGCTATACCCACAGCCTTTTCCATGCAGGTCTCTCCTGCCAGTGACCCGGATATCTGAACGGGCGCCATAGTGTCGACAGCCAGGATATCAGTAATGCGCACAGCATCCAAGGCCTCCTCCGAGACTTCTGCCATGCCTATTTTTATCCTGGAAAGCATATTTCCCACATTTGTATCTGCCTGGCCGCTTATATCCCTGATCAATCCGGCACCTTCCAGTGCCGCCATGATCTTGTCAGCCCCGGCGTCAATATTTACCATGGCCTCTCTGTCTCCGTGAAGATAGATCTCACCCGCCGGAAGAATATTCTCTCTGATATTCCCATGGGGAGTCTTGATCACCACAGCGCTGCGCTTTCCTATCAGATTCTTCGCGATAGGTGTCACAGACCTTGTCTCCTGGGGTGTCAGCTTCAGAAGTGTGGCTATCCCGTAGGGATTTGAGAGCATCCTGACAGTCTGCCCCGGCAGCGCCACCTCAATAGCGGCCTGCTTTCCCTCAGGGATATTCCTGATATGGCGCACCTCATCTACGATTGGAATCTCAAACACAAGCCTGTTCTCTACAAGCACTGCCTCATCTGCCTGCAGGATCAGCCCCCTGATATCCAGGCGGCCGTGATGCGCATTCAGCTGCCCGGCGATCTCCTCATATGTATGTACTGCGGCAGCAGCCACAATGTAGGGCTGCCCCTTTATTCCCTCTCCCAGGTGTTCAAGGAATATAAGCTCCCCTACAGCCTGGCCGGCGCCTGCCGGAGTCGACGGGTTATGGCCGATCATGGAGGACTCAGTGATAATAGTCTCCGTGATAGTTTCCATAGCCGTATCTCCGATTACAGGGGCCGCCTCATTGAGACAGACCAGATGGATATCAGAAACAGGCCTCTGGACTTTGTCCATGGCCTCTTCCAGTGCAGCACATATTCCCCCCACATTTGCGGGGGTTCCCTTTGTGCCTGTGGTCATCCGGGATGCCCCGCTGACAAAGCGGATGCTTCCGTCAGCCTGCATATCCCCGATGCACACTTCAGTTGTGGAATTTCCAATATCAACACCTGCTATCAGTTTCAAAGAAGGATGCCTCTCTTTTCATATATTTCTGCTGCTTCCATAACCAGCCTTGCACAGTTTACAGCGCCGTATTTATCCAAAAGCTCCTGGGCCATCTGCACCAGTTCAAGCTTAGTGGATCTGTTTGGGCGCAGCTTGTTATACATTTCCAAAATCACATCATCCGGTACGTCAACGAGTTCAGAAGCTCTCTGGAAGTTTGCAGCCATGGCAGGATTGTCATTCTGTCTTGCCACTTCCCCCTGCTTTGAGAGCATCTCCTTCGAGATCTTTATATCATCCGGATGTATATTCCCCTTTTTAATTTCGTCCAGGGTGATCTCAGACAGCTTTTTTCCTGTTCTGGAAGTGATGCTGTCTGCTTCATTTGCTCCTAACGGATATCTCACCATCATGCTTTCCCCCATTCAATCATTGGAATCTCCGGGTCTACCTGTTCTGTCTCTTTAATATGCATCAGAGCTGCCTTCACCTGGAATTTTGCCCTGACCATGGGGTCGTTGACAGACTCTATAGGCGTCACCTTCTCACCCTTTACATACCTGGCCGCATTCTGGCCGATCTTCCTGTACATATCCAGGGTAATGAGGGGTGCCTGAGGAAACAGTTCCAGGTTTGACAAAGGATAAAGATCCTTCTGATGAATAACGGCTGTTCCCTTTGACTGGAGGCCGATGCCTATTCCTGAACCTGAAATCTTAGCAGCTTCAAGTCCCATAAAACATACATCAGAGGTCTTCAATACCTTAACGACCCTGGATACCATACCCTCTTCCTCGATCCCTGCCCGAATATTCTGCAGCACATCGTCAAGGGGGATCCCTGTGATCGTAGCCTTTATTTCTTTCTGGAATGCCGGTCCGACACCGATAACTACCTCCTTCGGATCCGACCCTTTTACAGCCTGAGGATATCCTTTATAAGAAGTTTTCGGCATCATCCTCGTCTTTCCCGTAAGGGAACCGCCGCCGGACTGTCCGTTTTTATCTATCTCTTTCATGACGGCCCTGGTAATGGCCTGTATCAGTTCTTCATTTATTTCCATAACCTGCCGCCTCCTTAAAAGTCATCAGGATCAATGATGTGGGGAATCGCTTTGATCTCTTCCCAGCGCCTGCCATCCACTCTGTATCCTGTTCCCGGTCCCATATAATCATTTGGAGTATTCACTCCTGACATCACCTGGAAATGCTCATCCAGAATAGCCGCTGTATGCATATAGTCTCCGATCACACGCTGCTTAAGCATTTCCAGAATGCTTTCCGCCAGTTCCTCAAATCCGCTCTCAGCCAGCGCCTTTACCACATCAATGCCTGTGATGCCGCGCTTCATAAGATCATCAGCTGACATCAGGTCAGAGGCCACATCCCTTTTCAGGGTGTCCTTGCTGCCATGGGCATACACAACAGCCTCCACCTGCTCATCTGTGACTTCAGTGAGGCCCAGGTATTTAAATACTGCCTGCACAGCTTTCGCAGCCTCCCATCTCACACGGATGACCTGCTCTTCCGTAACAGGACGCAGACCGCCGTCCACCTGCATATCTCTCTGCAGCACGTTGTAGTCGTCAAAATCCTCAGCATCAAAGTTCGAGCCTGCAAACATATTGTCATAATTAGGCTCTGCTGCATATCCCGAGAAAATAAAGTCAGTTCCCGGCATAAACTGCAGCATCGTCCTGGCTGTCCTTCTCATATCCGAGTTTGAAAAGCTCTGGTCATTTGAAGATGCACATTCCAGTCCCAGAAGCGCAGCCACCAGGTTTTCTCCCATGACCTCACGTATTCCTGAAGGAACACTTGCAGCCACGCCGATACAGCTGACAGACCCGTTCTGGATACCCTGGGAGCCTGCCCCCTTTGTCACATAGAGACAGCGGCATTCCAGATAGAGCATGGATTTCTGCTCGCTGCTCCCCATCAGTACTTCTGAGCCTGACCCGGATGTAAAACGTACCTTAAGCCCTCTTGATGCATATGCGGCATTTAAGAATGCCTTAGAATACGGAGTATCGTCACCGTCAATAAAAACCTTTTCCGTGCCATACACAGAGAGTGTCTCCGCATACGTTGTAAGTCCCCTGATGCCCAGTTCAAGCTCTGTCGCCTCTTCCACTGCACACTGGGTCAGCACGCCCTTGCGGCCTGCCTGGGAGCCGATCAGCAGGGCTATGGCATTGAACGGCGCATACCTGGCAATGCCTGTCGTAGTCTCTTCCTCACTGAATCCCCTCAGAGCCCCCTCCGCCGCATCGGCAGCTATCTGGACAGGATCATCCTTCAGGTTAGTGATGTGCGCCTGGTTGCCCGGAACCCTCCTGGCCCTCATTTTCTGCATGCCCATCATCATCTCAACCACATTCAGGTAATTGATTATCTCAGCCATCTTGGCCGGAGTGATCCCTGATACGATCTCAAGGATCTCCTTTCTGGAGACATTGATGTTCACGATCTTCCTGGCGATATCCAGGGAGGACACTGCCATGGAAGCCTCGGCTCTGTCAATGCGTATGGCATAATCAGCGATAAACTGGTCCATGAAGTCAAAATCGGCTCTGGCTTTTCCGTCCAGCTCCACGATCACTCCATCTTCAACCCTGACTGAAGGTTTGGGGTCATACGGGCTTTTCATTGCCACAAACCCCATCTCCGGCCATTCATTTATAAAACCGTCTTTATTCACCGGACGCTTGTCCAGCGTTTCAATACGTTTTGATTTTTTCATATGATTTCTTCACCTTTATCTCTTATTCAGGAAGATACTCATTCTGTTCAAAGGATCTGCGGACAATATCACGCCCCTCTTCCAGGGTGGCGATCTCTCCCATTGCCTTCAGCTGCATAATGACATTTCCAAGTACTGATCCCTCAACCGGACCTGTGACAACCTTTTTGCCAATGGCATTTGCCGTCAGCTGGCAGAGAAGCTGATCCTGTATACCGCCTCCCACAATGTTCATGCATGGAATAGTCTTGCCTGTGATTACCTCCAGATTTTTGACAGTTGTCCCATACTCCTGTGTAAGTCCGTTATAGATAGCCATTGCGATCTCTCCCAGTCCTTCAGGAGTTCCCTGTCCGTGCTCTTCACAATACCCGATAACTTCTTTCATCATATTATAAGGAGCTGTGAATCTCGGGTCGTTTGGATTGATAATAAAATCTTTTCTCTTCGCTTCTTTAGAGGCTTTTATGATGTCAGGGAAGGATACCTGTGCCTCAAATTCACACCAGTTCTTTCTCAGGTTCTGCATGATCCACAGACCGTTAATATTCTTCAGGAAGCGGATCTTTCCTTCTACGCCGCCTTCATTCGTATAGTTGTATTCAAAGGACTCTTTTGTGAGTACCGGCTCATCCAGCTCCATACCCAGAAGTGACCATGTTCCGCAGCTTAAGAAGGCCGCATTCTTGTCAGCAAAAGGTGTGGCCGCCACTGCCGATGCCGTATCGTGGCTTCCGACTGCAATGACCTTCACGCCTGAGAGTCCTGTCTCTTCCACTACCTCAGGAAGCAGGTCACCGATAACAGTACCCGGTTTTGTCAGCTCTCCGAAGAATTCTTTTTTGATTCCGCATCTCTCAATAATATCGTAATCCCAGTCTCTCTTCTTAGCGTCCAGAAGCTGTCCTGTGCTTGCAAAGGTATATTCATTGTACATCTTTCCGGTCAGGAAATATCCGAATAACTCCGGCATAAACAGAAGACGGACTGCCTTCTCGTAGATGTCAGGCCTCATCTTCTTATCTGCATAGAGCTGGAACAATGTATTAAAGTTCATAAACTGGATACCTGTCTTTGCATACAGCTCATCCAGCGGTACCAGCTTTCCTATCTCCTCCAGAACTCCGATCGTCCTGTCATCCCTGTAATTTACAGGGTTGCCGATCAGGTTGCCGTCTTTATCGATGAGACCGTAATCAACTCCCCAGGTGTCTATCGCGAGGCTCTGGATTGGAAGCTTTTTAGCTGCTGCCTTTTTCAGTCCTACTTTCATTTCATGGTACAGACGGAATGTATCCCAGTAGAAATTCTTACCGATCCTTACCGGATCATTTGGAAACCTATGTAATTCTTCAAGTTCAATTTTCCCATCCTGATATTTGCTGAGAATCATTCTTCCGCTGGATGCTCCAAAGTCAAAAGCCAGATTATAAATTGTTTCTCCCATCTCATACACCTCTCATTTGAATTTTAATATAAGTGATTAAGCCGCTGTGCGGTTAACTCCTATTCTGCACTGCAGAGCACCACTCTGACGCCCCGCTCATCAAGCTTTTTGTGCCATTCTTCAGGTATCTTGTCCGTGACAAGGATATCTCCCTTTTTCAGGTTCATGACCTTCACAAAAAATACCTCGCCCATTTTACTGCTGTCTGCGGCAAGTACTGTCTGTTTTGCGCTTCTGCGCATGCCGATCTTCACTTCGGCTTCCATCTCATTAGAATCTGTGATGCCTTTTTCAATGTCAATTCCCTTGCAGGAAAGGATAGCCTTATCCACATTATATCTGGAAAGTACTTCCAGGGCTGATTTACCCACAAGCGATAAAGAGGAATCCCTCAGATTCCCTCCCGTGGAGATCACCTTTATCCCGTCGTTTCCGGCCAGTTCAATCAATACCTCCACTGAATTTGTTATTACAGTCAGCTTTTTCTTTTTCTTGAGTTCCTGGGCTATCATCAGTGATGTGGAAGAGCTGTCCAGCATCATGCAGTCGCCCTCTTCAACAAGACTTGCCACCTTTCTGGCAATAGCCTGCTTTTCCTTCCTGTTTGTCTGTTCCCTGATCTTCAGCGGCATGTCCATTGTGATATGCTTATTTAACACTGCTCCGCCGTAAGTCTTTTTAACAAATCCCTCTCTCTCCAGCTTCTCCAGGTCCCGCCGGATTGTCTCCTCTGTTACATTGTACCTCTGGCTCAGTTCTGAGACCAGAACTCTCTGCTCTTTCTGCAGAATCGACAAAATCTCGTTTTTTCTCTCAATTGCCAGCATATAGTGTGCCCCCTTGCAGTACCCCTAAATTATAGGATTATTATACTACACAACAATGTGGTTTTGCAAGTTTTCTTTTTGTTTTTTGTTGGATTTCAGACAGTCAAGAGTGTTCTGTACCCCATCTCTCATGGGATATCTCCCTTTCCACCCCAGTTTCAGCAGCTTGCCTGCATCCAGGGCAGAGCAGGACATAAAATTAAAGCCCTTCTTTTCCGCCTCCCCTGCTTCCTGAAAAATGACCCGGCGTCCGGCACAGCCGGCGATGCACTCCGCCATATCCCTTATGGTCACTACAGAATCAGGATTGGAGATATTATATGCTTCCCCGCAGGCCCCTTCAAGCAGTACCGTTAAAATAGCCGAAGCACAGTCCAGCACATGGCAGTAGGAGCGCAGCTGCATGCCGCTGCTCTTCATCACAATGTCCTTTCCCTGCATCACATCCCGGAAAAACTGCGAGGCAGCTCTTGAATCACTGGCTGTCTGTGTAGGCCCATAGACATGACCCGGCCTTACCACAACTGCATCCATGCCGTACTCTTCTATATAACAGCTGCAGAGAGTCTCCGCAGCTCTCTTACCTGACGGATAGCAGGCACGGCTGTTCAGAAAATCCAGATAACAGTAATCGTCCTCTTTATATAACTCACTGCCCTTCCTGCTGCCGTACACTTCACTCGAAGAGACATACAGTATCCTCTTTATACGTTTATTTTTCCTGGCAAACTTAAATAGATTATCCAGCCCTGTAATACTCCCAACCAGTGTCTCTGCAGGCTCCTTCCTGAAGGATTCCGGATGGGAATTGCCTGCGCAGTGTATAATATAATCGGGCACTGTGGCAAGTTCCACTGTTTCCTGGGCATCATAATAGACAAATTCTATCTTTCTGTTATTGCCCAAACCTCCAAAACGTTCCCTGAATTTTTCTTCATCACGGCATGCGGCCAGGACCCTGACTGCCCCCGCCTCCTGCTGCCTGTCATCCTCTGAGCGTCCGGCAGCCGCCAGCAGATCCGCCACAGCAGATCCTATCAGGCCTGTGGCGCCTGTCACCATTACCGTGCTGCCTTTTATTTTATCTAGTCCCTTCACATCTGACACGGCTGATAATAAGCTTTCTTCATAAACCCTGGAATACTTCATCTCTCACCTCTCATTTCAGCCATTCGGATCTCTTTGCAAGCAGCAGAGCCTTAAAAATATCAATATCCTCTACTGTTGTCAGTTTAATGTTCTTCTCAGAACCTGCTGAGAAGTATACCCTCTGCCCCATCTCTATCATGAGTGTGCATGATGCCACTGAATTAGTGATTCCCTTTTCAAGCGCATTCCTGTGCAGCTCACATATATCTCCAATATGGAATCCCTGGGGGGTCTGGGTCCGTTTCAGATTTTCCCTGGGATAGCTCTTATCAGCCAGGATCCCATCCTCCGTCTCCAGCATGGCCTCAGCACATGGGACAGACGCAATCGCACAGCCAAACTGCTTCGTCTTTACAATGCAGTCGCTGATGATCTCCTCAGACACCATAGGCCTGATCGCATCATGGATCAAGACCACATCATCCTTACTGTAATTTTTCTCCAGCTCAAAAACGCCGTTTCTGATGGAAGCCTGTCCGTTTTCACCGCCAGGCACCACATGTTTTAATTTCGTGATGTTGAACTGGTTGGCATACGCCCACAACACCTGCTCCCATCCGGAAATGCATACTACCGCTATCACGTCTATCTCAGGAGCTTTCTGGAAAGCCTCCAGTGTATAGACGATAACCGGTTTTTCATTTACTGTTAAAAACTGCTTCGGGATATCCTGATGCATCCTGGCTCCGGACCCGCCTGCAATAATAAGCGCTGTATTCATATCTGTATCCTCCATAATATCTCAGGCTGTTACTGTCCACATGCGCTGCTTTATACAGTGTGCTACTGGTTGCGGAGCGGACAGTATCTGCTGAATATCTACAGTTTATCATAGAATAAGGCTAATGTAAAACGAATCGTTACTGCTCATGAAACAGCCGCATAAACACTATGTTTATGCGGCTGTCCGGTATTTCTGCTATTTAATTTTAACATATGGCCCAGTATTATAACTCTATCCTCCGGCAGGCCTCCAGAAAATACTTGATCTTATCATCACTTATGTTTTTATCAAGACCAACACAGGAAACAGAAATCAGTCCTCCGTTTTCTGCGCCGTCCTCTACCAGCGCGCGCACTTCCTCCATGACCTCTTCCCCAGTTGCATTCATCAGGCGGACCGGGCTGTACCGGGCATTTAAGAAGACGCCAGGCAGCGCCCTCCTGACAGCCTTCATATCTGAAAATGCCCCCACTTCCGCAAAATCCAGGCCTTTTATTTTGGAATATCCTTCAACAACATGCTCCATTGACTTTCCGCAGTGGTGCACGCCAAAGCTCCCGAATGCGTCTGCCATCTGCTGGTCATAAGGCAGCAGGAACTTTTCATACAGATCATTTGATACCATCTCTACAGAGCAGTTAGAGGTCAGGTAGACTTCCGGTCTTGTCTGGCGCACGATGGCTGTCACACCGCCAGAAATATCATTTGAAAGCGCCTTAAACTTTCTGCCCACATCGATTGACATTTTTGTGATTTCTGACAGCAGGCCGTTCACTTCCTCCTCAGCTGTGTAATAGGCCACCATGACCTCCTGGCCCATCAGATCCATGGCAATATTCTGAATGCCCTGGAGATTGACATAGGTCTCCACGCGGCCATATTTATCCAGCATGTAATCAATCTGCTTCTGAGTACGTTTCCAGACGTCACTGCACTTCAGGTCCGGAGCCGTCACCTCTTCGATTTCGTCTTCATCCAGATTCCTGCATATGACCTGGGGTGAATTATCTGCTTCATATACAATGCCGCAGCCCATAAGCTCTGACAGCAGATATCCCGCTGCAAGCAGGTCAGTCCCAAGAAGGGGGCGCTTTACAGGATTCTTCTCTCCGATCCCATACTCCCCGAAGTGGTCATACAGGGCTTTTCTCATTTTAATATCACATTCCATCCTGTACTCAGGCTCATCAAAGAAATCCTGTGTAAAATCAACTCCGGCATTCTCATGCCACCAGGATGGGTGAAATGTTATATCGTATTTCATCTGATGCCTCTCTCCATTTCATGCAGTTTTTTGTATAAGCGCTCCTGTTCTTCGCAAGTCTTGCAGTATGTAACACAGATCAGCTTCTGTCCCGGCCTCCAAAGCTTAGAAAACGCGTCCATGGCAGTCTCGCAGCTTCCCACAGCTCTTGCGTTTAAGATAATGCCGCTTCCGGCAAAAGCATCTCCGAATACCTCCGGCCTGTTAGGCGCCGGGTCTGTCTCCGGGGTAAAAGCTCCGTCAGCCATAAATACATTCCTGTAATTCTTTACCATGTTGATCTTCTTTTCCCAGACACCGCAGGAATGATAGACAACACCGCCAAATTCATCTCCCAGTCTCTCGTCGCAGGATTTGAAGACATCCTCATAATCATCTTCCTGAAGCATTATGGACAGATCATTGCTCAGTCCCACTCCTGTGAATTCACGGCTGCTGGCAAATCCATGCCCCGGCCTTGCAAGCGCATCCCCGATCAGCTTCCTCTGTTCCTTCAGAAAATCTGTGAGCAGATCTGTCAGGAGGCCTGCTGCCTCCTCTACCTTTTCCGGCTCATCAATAATATCATAAAAAAGATTGGTGACTGGGACTAAATAGCTGAGCATATTCATAGGCGACTGGATATCTGAAAAAGAGACAGGAACCTTTCCCTTTGTCTTATCCATAAAGTATTCTATCATTTCCAGTGTATGCTTTCCCGTATCAGTGGCAGATACAGGCACGTAATCACTCTGGAGGATCTGTGACACACTTTCAAAAGGCTGCTCCACACTTGGCGCCTGGCCTTCATCCCACCTGTATTTGCCTCCAAAGCTTGATGCAATATAGCCTATCCCATACCATGGCTCCAGAAAATTGGCAATATCGGCCTTGTAGCCCATGCTCATCCTGAGGGCCCCCAGCTGAAGGGCAAGCGACTCTTTATAATCCCTGCATTTATCGTAAAACACCCCATCCGCGCGGACACGCCGGTAAACCAGCAGTCCTTCTCCGGCTTTTACAAATTCTCTGTTATTTTCAAGCAGCTCCGCCTCATATTCCTGGTAAGCATTTAGATCAAATTGTTCCGGCGCCACGGGCGCTACAGCGGTGCCCTGGGAATCACGGAGCGTGGTGTCAAATTTTGTTTCGAGCATTTTTCTCTCCTTTGATGGTCATATGCAGCAGTTACTCTTTTTCAGCAATATGCTTTCGTCACTTCATAAGTGCCTTTTTCTTTTATTGTCTTCAGTGTGTCTGCAACAAACTTTTCCAACTGGGGTATTACTGTAAGGTCTTCGCCCCAGAAGGCTGTATTTGACAGTACGGCATGTGTAAGTGCGGCAGCATCGTCATTTTTATGCGCATCATAGAATTCCAAGACATTTGCGTCATCCTTGATCACATACTCCTCTGTTCCCCGAAGACCTGTAAGACCCTCTGCCGACATATGGTCCCCTGTATAGAAGGCAATATAAAATGCAAGTGAGGCGCAGATACATTCCGGAAGCCTGCCGAATTTTTCAACATATCCTTTCAGGCTCGGCATAACCCTGGCTTTCCACTTTGAAGTAGAATTCAGTGCAATAGAGAGAAGCGCATGGTCGATGAACGGATTCTGGAACCGCTCAGTCACGCTGGCTGCAAACCCTTTAAGCTCCTCTTCCGGCAGTGTGAGGGTGGGGATGATCTCTTCATAGATGGTCTTATTCATAAATCCCCTGATCACTTCATCATGCATACAGTCACGCACGATATCCTGGCCTGCCAGATAGGCGCCAAGCACCATACTCGTATGCGCTCCATTTAAAATACGCACCTTTCTCTGCTTATAGGGCTTGTGATTATCTGTAATGATTACAGGAAGCCCGGCTTTTTCAAACGGAAGCTCCTCTTTTAAGGACTCCGGCCCTTCGATGACCCAGAAGCCAAACACTTCTCCTGTATCGATCAGGTTATCTATATATCCATTCTCCTGATTGAGGGCATCTGCCTCACTTCTCGGATATCCTGTCACAATCCGGTCAACAAGCGTGGAGCAGAAAATATTTTCTTCCTTTATCCAGCTTATAAAATCATCTCCCAGTTTCCACTGGTCAGCATAGGAAAGCACGCATTTCTCCAGTTCCCTGCCGTTGTCATCGATCAGCTCGCAGGAGAGCACCACAAAGCCCTTCCCTTTTTCTTTGCCGAAGATACGGAATCTCTCGTACAGGAACTGTGTCAGCTTGCCGGGATAGCTGGCGGCCGGGCGGTCTGTATACTGGCAGGACGGGTCATATACAATGCCGGCCTCTGTAGTATTACATGCGATATAGCGCAGATCAGGATTTTTTGCACAATCCAGCAGGCTCTGGAAATCCTCATACGGATTCAGGCATCTGCTTACACAGCTGATGATCCTTTTATCATTTACCTTCTGACCGTTTTCAAAGCCTCTCAGATAAAGAGTATATAATCCTTCCTGCTCATTGATCATAGGGGCAAGTCCGGGAGCTATAGGCTGGCACAGCACGACTTTTGAATTAAAGCCTGCCTTCTCGTTCATCATATCAATAAAATAGTCAACAAAAGCCCTCAGGAAATTTCCCTCACCAAACTGAAGCACTCTCTCAGGTGCTTTTTCCAGGAGATAACCGCCGTATCCCTGCTCTTTAAGTGTAGCATAACATAATTTTTTCATGCCTTTTTCCTCTCTTTCTGCTTGTAATCCTGATACGGCGCCAATCTGCCGTCCAAAATGTAAGTACTTACACAAATGATATCCTCTTTTTTATTTTTTGTCAATGGGTAGGATACCCACTTTATTTAATTTTTTAAATTATATTGATAAATTTCAAGAAATGTTTATTGATTTTTCTCCCT
The DNA here is from genome assembly GCA_003148945.1 of Murimonas intestini. Taxonomy (GTDB): domain Bacteria; phylum Bacillota; class Clostridia; order Lachnospirales; family Lachnospiraceae; genus Murimonas; species Murimonas intestini. The sequence goes on from QGGY01000021.1 coordinate 22,339, forward strand.
TTAACCTTTATAATAAATTGCAGAATGATGTAAGGACTTACACCGCTGCTTACATCGCCAATGTACTCAAGAAAGGCTGATGTTTATGAACATATATGACATATCTAAAAAAGCAGGCGTTTCCATAGCCACAGTCTCCCGCGTCCTCAATGGAAGCGGAAAGGTAAGCGAGCGCACCAGGCAAAAGGTCCTTTCAGTCATAGAGGAGACAGGCTACACCCCCAATGTGTTTGCCAGAAGCCTTGGCCTGAATACTATGAAGACAATCGGCATCCTCAGCGCAGACTCTTCCGACACTTTTCTTGCAAATGCCATTTACTATCTGGAGCAGGAGCTCCGCAGGCACGGATATGATTCACTGCTTTGCTGTACAGGCTACGAGCATGATGCGAAAGAAAAATATTTAAGCCTCCTTCTGTCCAAACGCGTAGACGCGGTCATCCTGGCCGGTTCCAGCTTTATAGAAAAGAATGCGAAACAGAATCAATATATACTGGATGCTGCCGGGGACGTTCCTATTATCATTGTGAATGGTTATCTGAAGGGAGATAATATTTACTGCTCTCTCTGCGATGACGAACAGGCCATTTACCGCGTGACCTCTAAGCTGCTGCAGAGCGGCCGCACTTCGCCTGTCTATCTCTACCGCTCCCTTTCATACAGCGGAAGGCACAAACTGGCGGGCTATAAACGCGCCTGTGCAGATCATGGCCTGTCCCCGGACAAGATAAAAAGCTGCTGCTTCAGCGCCGATATCCTTTCTGTGCGCGACCTGCTCTTAAATGACCGGGAATTTCAAAACCATGATGTCTTTATCACCTCTGACGATGATATGGGGATCAGCGTCCTGAAATATGCCCAGGCTTCAGGCAGAAGCGTGCCGGATGATTTATGCATAACAGGTTATAATAACTCAAAAATGGGGATCTGCTGCGAGCCTGAGCTCACGACTGTAGATAACCGTCTTGAATTTTCCTGCACCAATGCAGTCTCAATGCTGATGCAGGTCCTGGACCAGAAAACCGTGCCCTCCAAGACCATGATAACAGGTGAGATCATTGCCAGGGGCACTACTGACACAGTGTTTTAGCATTTATCCAAAGTATTACAGGAAGATGCGTAAAAATAAATAAATTTTAGGAGGAAAAACATGAAAACCTTTATGGACAAAGACTTTTTACTGAACACAGAGGCTGCAAAGGAGCTGTATCACAAATTCGCAGCAACTACTCCTGTCCTGGATTACCACTGCCACATCAATCCCCAGGAGATCGCAGAGGACAGGAAATTTGACAACATCGCCCAGGTATGGCTGGGAGGTGACCATTACAAATGGCGCGCAATGCGCTCTAACGGCGTGGATGAATACTACATCACCGGCGATGCCACCGACCGTGAGAAATTTCAGAAATGGGCTGAAACACTTCCTAAATGCATAGGAAATCCACTCTATCACTGGAGCCACCTGGAGCTGCAGAAATATTTCGGATACACAGGCTCCCTGAACGGAGACAACGCAGAAGAAGTATGGAACCTCTGCAATGCACGACTCCACGAGGATGATATGAGCGTCAGAGGAATCATCAGACAGTCAAACGTAACACTGATCTGCACTACTGATGACCCTGTGGACAGCCTGATCTGGCATGAGAAGATCGCTGCCGATCCTTCCTTTGAAGTGCAGGTGCTTCCGGCCTGGAGACCGGACAAGGCTATGAACCTGGAAAAGCCAGACTATCTTTCTTATATTGCCAAGCTTGAAGAAGCCAGCAATGTACCCGTGAAAAGTTTTGAAGGGCTCAAACTTGCCCTGAAGAACAGACTCTCCTATTTCGCGGAACACGGCTGCTCTGTATCCGACCATGCTCTGGAATATGTAATGCATGTTCCTGCAGATGATGCAGAGATCGAAAGAATTTTTTCAAAACGCCTGAATGGAGAATCTGTCACAAAGGAAGAGGAACTGAAATTCAAGACGGCATTCATGCTCTTTGTCGGCAGGGAATACCACAAGATGGGCTGGGTAATGCAGCTACATTATGGATGCAAACGTGACAACAATGATCTGATGTTTGAGAAACTGGGACCTGATACAGGCTTTGACTGTATAAACAACTATGCACCATCCTCACAGATGGCTGATTTCTTAAATGCTTTAAATAAGGATGACACGCTTCCAAAAACAGTTCTCTACTCCCTGAACCCGAATGATAATGCTTCCATAGGCACCATCATCGGCTGTTTCCAGGACAGCAGCGCCGCTGCAAAGATCCAGCAGGGAAGTGCATGGTGGTTCAATGACCACAAGACAGGCATGATTGAGCAGCTCACCTCACTGGCTAATTTAGGATGCCTGGGGAACTTTATTGGAATGCTCACAGATTCCAGAAGCTTCACTTCCTATACAAGACATGAGTATTTCCGCCGTATCCTCTGCTCACTGATCGGCAGCTGGGTAGACAACGGTGAATATCCATATGATGAAAAAGCATTAGAAGAGATCATCAGAGGTATTTCCTATAATAACGCTGTGAAATATTTTGGATTTGACTTAAAATTAAAATAAGTTTTTGCCTTTGGAAGAATGAAGAAAGCGCACATTTCTATTAGGATTTGTGTGCTTTTTTCTATATAAAAATGAATGCTGTGTAACTTTTGATTTTTAATAATGAACATCTATTGCAAAACCTTTTTCAAACATATATCATGTAATCAAAGAGGTGATAAAGTGCAGATAAAAAAAGATGAGGTTCGATTAAAAATCCTTGAAGTTGCTGCAGACGAATTTCTGAAAAGAGGATATGAAAATGCGTCTATGCGTATAATTGCTCAAAAAGCACATACAACACAAGGGAATATTTATCATTACTTCCAGAGTAAAGAAATACTTTTGGAAGAAATACTTCTGCCGACAATTGAGAATATAGAATGCATGATGTCAAAGCATATAGAGGGTGAAAAAGCTAATCTAATGACAAAGGAGCAGGCTTTAAAAGAAATGAAAGAGATAGAACATGATTTTGACAGGAGCAAACTTGGCTGTTTCTTTGATAAAAAAGTTATCATACTTCTGAAATTAGAAAGCTCGCATTTGCTGGCGCGAAAGGAAAAAATATTATATTCTCTTACCGAACATTTACAGGAATATTTCAATATCAATGATGACTCTCATTATTCAGAAATTGTACTTAATATGTTAATAGAATGTGTGAAACACGTCTTAATCGAACACGAAAATTTGAACGATGCCAAAGCGGAATTTTTTAAATTTTTTAACGTTTTATTCAATGGCATTATCAGTCAAATAAGATAACTCGCTTGCATAAACAGTGTTCTTTTATGTACGTGTTTTTCTTATACTCATTTTTAAGAAAGGAATAAAAGTTATGTCAATTATACTTGCAAAAAATGCAACCAAAATGTATCAAAGCGGAGCAAGACAAACTTTTGCACTAAATGAAATATCTTTTGGAATTGAAGATGGAGAATTTGTTGTGATATTGGGACAATCCGGGGCTGGAAAAAGCACCTTGTTGAATATTCTGGGCGGAATTGACTGCTTAAGCAGTGGGGAGATATTTGTAAATAATATACCACTTTCAAAAATGAAAGAAAATGAACTGGCCCGATACAGAGCTAACGATATAGGCTTTATCTTTCAGTTTTACAATCTTATTCCTACATTAACTGTATATGAAAATATCGCACTAATGAAGGACATTAAAGACGATATTTTAGACCCTGCCGCTATTTTGGACAGAGTTGGACTGAAACAGCATTTAAAAAAATTCCCCAGTCAATTATCGGGCGGAGAACAACAACGGGTTTCTATTGCCAGAGCGATTGTAAAAAATCCGGAAATTCTTTTATGTGATGAGCCAACTGGTGCATTAGACAGCGAAACAGGGTGCATGGTGATGCAGCTGATACAAGATGTGTGCCGTGAGTATCACAAAACTGCTGTCGTTGTTACACATAATGCTAATATCGCAAAAGTGGCAGACAGGGTTATCCGGTTGAAAAACGGGCGGATTTCAGATGCTGCAGTCAATGAAAAACCTATGAGTATAAAGGAGTTGGAGTGGTAATGCTAATTCGTAAAATGTTTCGTGATGTATGGAAAAACAAAGTCCCGTTTATTGCTGTTTTCTTGATGATGTTTGCTGGTAATTTTATCTTTTCTGGTATTACAGGTGAATATAATGGCATGAGTAAAACCTTTCATTCCTATATCGAGGAAACACATCTTGCGGATGCCTGGGTTCTGGGCGACAATTTCCAGTCATCGGATATAGATCAACTTAAAAAAAATCCTTCCATTGATGACGTGGAAAAAAGGGCATTATTGATTTCTGCGCCAAAGAGTGTTGATGATAAAACGATTGATTTATATGTTCTGGCTGGCGAAAATAATATTTCAGAATTAAAAATTCTTGACGGAAAAAAATATTCAAAAAATGAGTCGGGTATCTGGTTAGACGCTGTATTTGCAAAAGAAAATAATTATGAAGTAAAAGACAAGATTGAACTGGATATTGGCGGAAAAAAGATTGAAAAAGAAGTAGTTGGGTTATGTTATTCGCCAGAATATATTTACAGCATAAGGAATGGGGAATTTGTGCCAGACCATAAAAACAATGGTTTTGCCTTTATCAACGAAGGGGATATTAAAGAAATAGGAAAGATTCACTGGAATCAGCTGCTTATATCTGGTACAGGAAACCTGAAAAAAACAATCTCTAACACGTTAGAAGGAAACGATACTACCGTGGTGTTACAAAAAGACCATACAAGCTATTCCGTGATGAATGACGAAATTACACAGCATAAAGAAATAGGCTTGATTTTTGCAATGGTATTTTTGTTTATTGCCATTCTTGTTACAATTACAACCGTACACCGTCTATTAAATTCCCAGCGTCTGCAAATTGGGATATTAAAATCAATGGGCTTTCATAAAAGGTCATTGTATATTCACTACATATCACACAGTACTTTTGTTTGTCTTTTAGGTTCGGTTTTCGGTTGGTGTGCAGGATATATAACGCTGCCAAAGCTGTTGTTTCCGATCATGGAAGAAATGTATACTCTTCCAAAATTAAAGTCAGCTATGGTGGCAGGAAGCTGGCTGCTTCCCATTGCTTGTGCGTTGCTCTGTCTGGCTGTTTCATTGGCTGTATGTCACAAATATTTAAAAGAAAATGCTGCGAAAATATTATACTCAAACAGCGTAGAAAAAGAGTATAAAGAATTGCCGTTATCGTTTTTGTGGAAACATTTATCATTTTACGGACAATGGAATATGCGTGATATATTCCGAAATAAATTAAGAAGCAGCATGACTATTTTGGGTGTCATGGGGTGTGTTGCACTGCTCTTTTCTTCTTTTGGTTTGTTTGCTTCTATGAATCATATGTCCGAATGGACTTTTGATAAAGTACAAACTTATAACACAAAAGTAACTGGAAATTATAGTGATGAAGAATTTAAAAATAAATTGCTTCAATCTATGTATGGCGAAGAATTGATGGAAACATCGGCAGAAATAAAATTTAACGGCAAAGAAGAAAACGCAGCTTTCACCGGCGTTGAAAGTCAAGATTTTATAAGGCTCTATGACAATGAGGGCAAAAAGATAGAATTGGAAGAAGGTATCGCCTTGTCCAGAAATACCGCGAATAAATTAGGAATTGAAGTGGGTGACCGATTAATGTGGAAATTTACCGGAAGTGATGAATGGTATCTTGAAGTTGTAAAGCATATTGTCCGTACACCTATGACGCAGGGTATTACGATGTTGAAAAGTGAAATGGACGCAGAAGGTATCCCTTTTCATACTACTTCTATTATCGGAGAGAAACCTGATAAATTGCTCACTAATTCAGATTATGTAGACAGTGTACAGCATAAATCCGATTTAAAATATGCTCTTGATATGATGTTAAATGCATCTGTTATGTTGAGTGTTCTTTTCTTAGTATTTGCTGTCTTACTCGGCAGTGTAATACTGTATAATTTGGGAACATTATCTTATATGGAACGGTATCGAGATATGGCAACGTTGAAAGTATTAGGTTTTCATAATTTAAGGATTAAAAAACTGATGATACAACAAAATTTATGGCTTACGATTGCAGGAATTATTATAGGATTACCAACTGGATATGGCTTGACAATCTTAATGCTTAGTACAGTACAGGATTCGATTGATATTAGCGTATATATTCCAGCGTATGCTTATATTATCAGTATTTTAGGTACATTTTTCTTGTCGTGGATGATCAGTAAATTACTTTCAAGGAAAATATATCATATTGATATGATATCCGCTTTAAAAATCAATGATTAATCACGGCATTATATTTCTGTATTGTGTGATATATCTAAATAGTTGGTGATAACATTGGGAATATTTTAATCGTATCTTTTGCAGAGAGTGAAGAAGAGATTTTCCAACAAACTCGAAGAATCGCCAGAACCAGCAATTTGCTGGAACTGGCAATTCTTAATTAATGCCTTATTTTACAGCACCTGTCATTTCCCGGTTCAGTCTCCGGGTTTCCAGTAGACAAGGGTTCCCCGGTAATCATATCTGTAATGATAATTTCCATCCTGTTTCTTTATAAAGTACTTTCTCAGAATTTTTTCGATCTTCTCCCCGTGCTCTTCCATCTCATCCTGGCGGTTATACAGACAGGAGGTGCCGTACTGTACGACCTGATCCCAGTCCCCAAAAGAGATATCTTTTGAGAGAGGTATGACCTTCACATTTGCGTCGATTCCCATCTGGTACAGAATATTCACAAAATAGATGTAGTCTTTTTTATCATAGACCAGTCTGACCCCGAGCTGCTCCTCCATCTCCAGATAGTACTTCTCTATCTCTCCCATACCCATACCGATGATACACATTTTTCCTGCCATCCGGTCCATCTTTTCCAGACATTCCCTCAGATGCAGCATTCTGTAAAAACAATTATATCCAAATATCACATCATATTTTCTATCAGCCTCAAAATCTTCCCATTTACAGCACACTGTATTGATTTCCGTCTTTCCCAGCTCTCTGGACCATCTATTGATAAACCTCAGGACATCAGGGGAAATATCAAGACATGTCAGTTCCCGGCAGATATCAGCCAGGTCCATGGTGTAATTCCCCCATCCCGGGCCTATCTCCAGCACCGTCTCCTGACTGAGGCCGGAAATCACCTCACATACCGCAGATGACATCTTTACCGCCCACGGATCCTGCTGATATGTCTTTCGTTTCTCCATGAAACGGTGCCAAAAGTCGATCTCCGCCTGGTCGTCTGACAACCTCTGGCTGTAGGTCCCGTCATCTCTTTTTAACGCCTCCTGCCACAGCAGCGCAAAATCTTCCTTTAAGTCGGCACGCCCACCTCTGTCTCTTTCTCTCCCGGCCCTGATCAGGTATTTCAACACTCTTTTCATTTCCAGTGTCTCATCCTCCCTGCGGTACATCAAAAACTTCTGCACAATTCCCGGCGCCTCCAGCCTGAGAATCTTCATGCCAGAATGTTCTTTGATAAATGAAGTGATATCTTCCATAAACACAGCAGTACCTGCCCCTTCATCCACAAGTATCAGTGCTTCTAAATAATTTGCTGCTCCGGCTGCCACATGAGGAGTAAATCCTACATTTCTGCAGATCCTGTAGAATTCCCAGTATCCTGCCCCCTCCATCTGTCCTTCCATTCCCGCCAGAATAAGAGGGATCTCCTTCAAGTCCTCCAGACGCAGCCGGCTCTTACCTGCCAGCGCGGAGCCGGCAGGTACCACCAGGCTGATTCCTGTATGGTATGCAGGCAGTATCTCCATCCCCTGTGTCTCCTCATAGACCGGATTATCTGTAACCAGAAGCGAAAGCCTTCCCTGTTTTAAGCGCTCCAGCAGTCCCTTTGGTTCGCCTGCAGCCAGATGAAATTCCATCTGGGCATGCATCCGGCGAATATCCCGAAGGAGCGGTGAGATCCATTCATAGTCCTGGAGTTGGGAGATTCCCACCGTAAATGATTCTGTGTGCTCTCTCTGAAAATCCCCCAGATTTTCTGTAACTTTCTGGTACCGGCCTATCAGCTGTTTCATTTCTTCATATAAATATCTGCCTGCTTCCGTAACTTCTATGCCATTACTTTTCCGAACAAACAGCTGTACATCCAGTTCTTTCTCTATCGCCGCTATCTGCTGGGTCACTGCTGCCTGGCTCACAAAATACTTTCTGGCTGCTCCTGTAAAGCTTTTCTCCTCCACAGCCGTCAGGAAATACTGGATTCTGTTTGCATTCATCTTTCTCCTCCTGTCCGAAATTACTAAAACTGTCCACAAGTTCCTTCGTAAAGGGATGTCCCGGATTATGTATGATCTGCTCTGTATCACCGCTTTCTACAAACTTTCCCCGGCTCATAATGCTGATCCTGTCACAAAACCAGCCCAACACTTCCAGATCATGTGATATAAACAGATAAGTCAGATCCAGTTTATTTCTCAGGTCCTTCAGCAGGCACATGACATGGGCCTGGATCGACACATCCAGCATGGAGGTCGGCTCATCCAGGATCAGCACCTTCGGATCCAGTGTCAGAGCTCTCGCTATCATGATTCTCTGTGCCTCTCCGCCGCTTATCTGGTGGGGATATCTGGACAGGAGACCTGTGGATACTCCCACCAGATCAAACAGCTCTTCGATGCGCTGCTGCATTTTTTTCTGTTCCCTGTACACCCGATGTATCTTCATAGGCTCCGTCATGCTGAAAAGGATCTTCTTCTGCGGATCTAATGAAGACTCAGGATGCTGGAATATCATCTGCATCTTTTTCCTGTGCTCCCGCATCTGCCCCATGGTAAGCCCGGAAATCTTCTGCCCGTCAAGCCAGACAGCTCCTTCGTCCGGATCTTCCAGCCCCATCAGCATGCGGGCAATTGTAGATTTACCGCAGCCGCTGTTTCCGGCAATTCCCAGTATCTCACCCTTCCCTATCTCAAAAGATACGCCACTGACCGCATCTACATGGTGCTTTCTGATCACTCCGCTGCAGTAATGCTTGCTCAGATGTTCGGCTTTAAGCATACAGAAAACACCTCACTTTCCTTCCGTCTGCCGACTGATAATCCCCCGGCTTCTCATGCACACATCTGGAACATGCCCGGGGACACCTGGGATAAAAGACACATCCTTCTTTACTCTCTGACTCCTTATCTCTGTCCGGCAGCGGAATAGGCACCATCCCGTTGGACGGCAGTGACCTTACAAGCCCTTCCGTATAAGGATGAAGGGGCTGCCCCAGTACGCTGGAGGTATCTCCCTGTTCCAGGACCTCTCCCTGGTACAGGACAAGTATCCTGTCACAGAGACGGCGGGCCAGCGCCACATCATGAGTTATAACTATCATACTTTTTATATCATTACATAGAATATCCTTCAGTACTCCATATACCTGTCTGCGCAGAATGGCATCCAGCCCTTTTGTGGGTTCATCTGCCAGGATCCATTTCGGTGAACCCATCAGGCCCAGAACGGAAATAATACGTTGGTTCATGCCGCCACTCATCTGAAATGAATATTTTCTCCCGGTCTCCCTGGAATCCTGGAAACCAAATCTTTTCATTAGGGCTTCATACCGTTTCTCCCCCTCTGCTTTTGCCGCTCCGCCGTGTGAGGTCACAGCTTCTATCAGCTGCTTTTTTATCCTTATGACAGGGTCCAGCGCCTCGGCGGGATTTTGAGGAATCAGCGCAATTTCTTTACCTCTGAAGGAATCCATCTGTTTTTCTGTATATGCGCTTATTTCTGTATCACCATAGAGGCATCTCCCCTCCACCTTGGCATTTGATGCCAGAAGTTTGAGGATCCCCATCCCAAGTACTGATTTTCCGCTTCCGCTCTCTCCTATCATACCAGTCACTTTTCCGGCTTCAAACACAGTGTTGACATCCTTCACCGCCCTGACTTTTCCCTTGGCTGTCTCGAAACAGATATTATAATTCTCCAGGCTGATATTCTTGCCTAACTCTTTCTCACTCATTAACGCTGTCCCTCCGTACATCAAATCTGTCTCTCAGCCAGTCTGCGATAATATTGATGCTCAGGGAAAGGCATACAATGCAGACACCCGGCGCCACCGCCAGAAGAGGATTCGTCCTGTAATAGCTCCTGGCATCATTGATCATAACACTCCAGTCAGGAGTGGGAGGCTGAAGGCCAAGTCCCAGAAAGCTCAGAGCTGCCACCGACATGATCGAGCCTGCTATCCTGGTAGCAAATATGATCGTGATACTGCTCAGAAGGTTGGGGGCGATATGCATAAACAGTATCCTGAAATTCCCTGCCCCCATCCCCTTAAGCCCTTCTATAAAAAGCTCCTGTTTCAATTTCATGACCTCTCCTCTGACAAGTCTTGAAAAGCCCACCCATGAAGTCAGCACCAGGGCCAGCAGCATACTCTTCACTCCTGCTCCCATAAGTCCTGCTATGGCGATCATCATGGTCATGCCAGGAAGTCCCTGGAATACATTTGATACAGAGGTGATAAGAAGATCCGCCGCGCCGCCGAAATATCCGGCAGCCATACCGATCAGGCAGCCCAGTGCCATGGAAAGCCCCGTAGCCGCCAAAGCCAGCAGGATCGACTGACGCCCGCCATACATGACACGGCTCAGCACATCACGTCCTATATTATCCGTCCCCAGCAGATGCTTTGCACTGGACATGGCAAGAGGGTTTTTCATATCGATCTGGTTCGGATCATAAGGCGCCAGAACCGGAGCCAGTATACTCATGAGCAGGATCACCGCCAGCAAAATGCATGCTGCTATAATGCCTGTTTTTTTCTTTTTTCCCATCACCCTATTTTTTCACCCGCCCTTATCTTTGGATTTATAACAAGATACAACAGATCTATGACAAGAGTCATGACTACATAAACAAGCGCTGTAAAAAGCACATATGCCTGAACTACATAATAATCTCTCGACTTTACAGCAGATATAGCATAATTTCCAATACCCGGTATATTAAATATGACCTCTGCGATAGTAGAACCTCCCAGTATCCCTGCAAAATAATTTCCAAGGAATGTTGTAATTGGAATCAGGGAGTTGCGGAATGCATGGCGCATTGTAACCTTCCTGGCATTCAGCCCCTTCGAGCTGGCTACTGTAACATACTGTTTCCCCAGTTCATCCAGAATAGAAGTCCTCGTCAGCCTGGCACAGACACCTATTGTTGATATGGCAACTGTGATACCCGGCATTATATAGGAAGAAAAACCATTCAGGCCGCTTGTTGGCAGCAGATGAAGCTTTTCTACAAAAACCAGGATCAGCAGGATTGCCAGCCAGAACCCCGGGACAGAGAGCATCAGCGTAGTCAGAAATCGCAGCGCATGGTCGACAGGCCCATCCCGGCGCATGGCCATCAAAATTCCAAAAAGCAGGCCGAATACTACTGTAAGCGCCATTCCGAAGCAGGCCAGACGGATCGTATACGGCAGACGGTATGCCATTTGTTCTTTTATTTCTTTATTCGTAAAAAAGGAACGCCCCAGCTCTCCTGTAAGGGCATTCTTCAGCCATTTAACATATTGTACGGGTACTGGATCATCCAGTCCCAGCCTTTCCCGCACTATATCATACTCCTTCTGGTCTATGATCTGCGTCCCGTCCGGATTGAGGATGGCCTCCACCGGATCTCCCGGGGAAGCCATTCCAAGCATAAATGCCAGCACTGAAATACCAAACAGGACAGGGACCAGCATCAGAAGCTTTTTCCCTATATATTTTAGAACTGCCATATTTTCTATTTACTTTCGTCTGCCCATTCCAGGGTCGGGATGCTCACGCCATCAAACAGGTCAGATACATAGCCTGTGACCTCTTTATTGTGGATATTTACATTCACATAATAAAGGATGGAGATCACCGGAAGCTCTTCTGCAGAAATTTCCTGGAGGCGTCCATATATCTCTGCCCTCTTCTGCTCATCCTTCTCGTTGAGTACAGTTGAAAGCAGTTCGTCAACCTCAGGATTAGAATAGTTCCAGTGGTAGCTCACATTACTGCCGCCCTCTGTTCCCATCCATCCAAAGAGAGTTGCATAGGGATCTGCGCTGTTTAAACCTGTCACTGTAATATTAAAATCATAATCGCCGGCTTTCAGCCTGTCTGTAGTAACAGCATTATCCAGCACTTCGATCGTCATATCTATACCTATTTCAGACAAGGCTGCCTGCATATATTCTGCCATTGCCTTCACCGGATAGCCGTCCACTACCCTCTGTCCCAGGATCATGGTAGTCTGAAGGCGCTGTCCCCCCAGCACTTCATCCGCCAGCTCTTTTGCCTTTTCCAGATTGTATTCACCCTGAATGTCCTTATAAAGCGGTGTCTGGTTGCTCAGAGCGCCATAGGCCGGATAGCACAGACCTGCATACAAAGTCTCATTTAACTGCTCCCTGTCGATTGCATAGCTGATCGCCTGACGCAGCCTCACGTCACCTAAATATTCTTTGGACCCGTTGACATACAGGTAATGCGTCATATGACTCTTTGTGGGCTCAATCACGAATCTGTCATCACTTTTAACCAGCTTATCTGCCGCATCAACCATGATAGCGCCATTGTCCATCAGGCCCATGATCTCTCCTGACACGAGTGCTGAATAGCGTGTCTCTGAATCAGGGATGCAGTTTACCCTGTAGCTTTTAAGCTTGCCTGGGTTTTCTCCCCAGTAGTCTTCATTTCTCACAAATGTAGCATACTGGTCCTGTACATGCTCATCAATGATATAGCGTCCTGTGCCCACGACCTGGGATGTGATCTCCCCTGTGGACGCATCAAAACAGTTAGGGCTGATCATTGGACTGCCGTAATCTCCCAGCAGGGCATCCAGCGTGGTGATCGGCTCACTGAACACAAATTTCACAGTGTAATCATCAATTTTGACCATCTCCTTAAGATTTGGAAATGACTTATCTATGCTCAGTGATGTATACGTAGATGTCAATGGTCCTGCTTTATATCTTTCAATATTTTTCATGCAGGCATCTGCATCAAATTTTACTCCGTCTGTGAATGATGCATTTTCCACCAGGTGGAATGTCCATTCAGTACAGTCATCATTTGTCTCCCAGGACTCTGCCAGCCCCGGCTCCAGCTTGTGATTGTTGTTGATGACTAATGGCTCCCATACCTGAGCGCTCAGGTTCACATAAAACGCATCTCCCTCCCCCGGGATCATATCACGCACTGATCCCAGCACCATCTCTTTTGTCTCATTCAGACTCTCCGCGGCGTCTGCCGCCCCCTCTGTGCTCTTGGCCTCACTTGTAAACCCCATAAGGCTTACTCCCAGGGCTGCTGCCATGAACAGGCCCGTCATTTTCTTCCAGCTGCGTTTCATTCTTTTTCCTCCTTCATTGTCTGTGAGTGGTTTTCCGGAAACGGGAAAGGGCACTGCCCGGCGGCAGTGCCCTTATCCATGTAAACGATTGAAGTATCACTCTTCTGTATGCTCCTGAAAAAACGCAGATCTGATACTCGCTCTTTCTATTGCTCATTTACCTGTTTTTCCCCACCGAAAACACATGTCTCTCATGCAGGGCAGGTCTCCTGGCTTAAATCGTCACTCTCTCCGCCTTCCCAGCCTTGCGGGCCAGTGGCATATTTGAAGAAAAGCATAATTATCACAGTAAAGCGGGCTGCTACAGAATTCTCACTGTATTCCCTATTAAACACCGGAATTGCCTCCGGCGTACCTCTGCATCTTTATTATTTATTTAACTTGCAGGTTTGATTTTACCACAATATAAGACAAAAAGATATTCATTTTTTTCTTAACCGGGGTATTAGAAAAACTTATGGTACTAGTCGCATGCCGCTGTCTCACTCATATTCCGCCGCTTTCGTCAGGGCGTTCTCCCAGGCATTTTTATAGTAGCTTTCCACATCATATAGTCCCTGCTTCTCAGCTTTTTCCACCATCACCGTCCAGAGTGATTCAAACTCTGTGTTATCCTTTGCATAGACCATCTGCCATGAATAGTCGCGCACGATCTCCCCGATGGCATTTATCCTTGTCTCCATCTCATCGGAAGCAGGCGGGATCATATTTACGGCTATTGTGGATTTTGCTACCATATCATTCTTATAGAGATACTCTGCCAGAGTGTCTGTTCCAAGCATTTCATTTACTTCCTTCTGCATCAGGGTGGCATTTGCATTCAGACTGGAGGGCCAATACCTGTACCCGATGGTATAGCCGTCATCCATAATGGTGGAGGCCTGCAGCCCCAGGGCGTTCAGCAGATATGTCCCGTCCTGGAAAGCGCCTCCCCACCTGACAGGCATGATGTCCTCGGCCTTATTGTTTATCACATGCCAGCCCTCCTCAGTCACCACCGGCTCCCCATCCTCATTATAATTCCATACTCCGCCTTCCGGCCCGTTGTACAGATAACGCTCCACCTCAGGATCATAGATCCAGTTCAGGAATTCACACGCCTTATCGATCTCTCTGCAGTTTTTGCTGATGGCAAAATACCAGTTCCTCCCGATTATCTGGTCAGGCGCTTCATATATCTTCATATCCCCGGCAGGCACATTCGCATACCCGTCCGGCCGCTGGGCATTGTTCACATGGCCTGACGAATCAATATTGTAAGTGCCAGACAGCCAGGAAAACCAGGAAAACATGATCCTTCCCTCACTGAACTTCTTATCCAGGCTGCTGTAGCTCTGTGTCATGGAATCCGGGTCCAGAAGCCCTCTCTGATTGGCCATGAAATAGAATCTCAAAGCCCGTTTATAAAAGCTGTCTTCCCTCAGAATGCAGTTTGTTTCCTTTGTCACCACATTTGTCTCCATCAGCGGTGAGACATACTCTGTATCAATCCCATAAAAATACGACAGGGCCGCGATTTCCAGGGCAGAATACTTATCCCAGTCTGAAAACAGTGAAAATCCGTATACTTTTTCTCCTGAATCCGTATAGGGCTTTAACTCAACCATCTTTTCAACCACATCCAGATAGTCCTCAAGTGTATTTATCTTTGGCATCCCTGCCTGTTTGTAGGCATCCCACTGGAGCATGGGCACCCAGTTGTAGGCATTGTAAGACACAGGCCCCACAGAGGTGGGCATGATATACAGCTTTCCTGTATTATTGCTGGTATTCTCCATTGAGTAGGATATGGCGCTCTGATATTCCTCTGTCCCGAAAATAGCGGGAAGCTTATCCTTATATTCATCTAAGGGGACCAGCAGGCCTGCATCCATAGCAAGCTGGGCCTGGTCAAGATCTTTAAAGCCAATGATGTCCGGCAGTGTCCCCGCAGCTATATACTGTTTAAGCTTCTGCTCCACTTCAGTTCCCGTGGCATAGAAATCTACTTTCAGATTTGTATCATTATACAGCTTTTGAGCCGCCCACCCTTCCCATATTCCGGAGTCAGACGTGACAGCCTGCTGCACGAAGGCGCTGAGTATTACCTCCTGCTCAGCTGATGCCGCACTGGCGCCCTGCTTTTCCCCGGAGGCACAGCCGCCCAGAGCCAGCGTAAGGGCCCCTGCCAGGGCCGCAGTCCTCATTAACCATACTCTTTCCTTTTTAATCTGCTGTTTTCTGTCTAACACTTCTTTATATCCTCCTGTTGCTGTTAACACGCTTCTCGCTGCAAAGCCGCGCGTTTTCATGCGTGTCTTGCATTTTCATTTCCGTCCTGCTATAATTTTAATGGCTGTAACTGTTCAGTACGTTCACAGTTACATGCAAAAATCCATTTAAAATCGCCTGCGGCGACAGGATATATCTTTTCCTTTTGATTATAACAGACTTCTTCTTATTTTCAACAAAATAAGCAGGGTATTTGATTTTACATAAAGGAGCTTCTCAATGATAAAAAAACTGACCTCCGGGTATTATTCGAAAATGATGCTTATCAGCATATCCACTGTCTGTGCCATCACAGCTTTGCTTTTTATACTGTCCAGCTCCATGATCAGGAACCAGGAAAAGTCGGAATATCTGAAGAATTATGATATTGCCGTCAGTAATCTGTCTTCAATACTTACTACAAAGCAAAATTCTCTGGCAAATACCCTGGCGCCTGTCTTTTCAAGCCCATCCAGGTATCAGGCCCTGTGCAGCCTCTATAAAAAGCACCCTACGATCGCCTACAGCACGAACCGGGCCATCATCCAGATGCTTAAGGAAATATGCCGCTATGACCAGTACTGCCGGGGTGTCCTCCTTGCCACAAATGAAGGAGAGCTTTTTCAGTACAATACAAGCTCAGATACACTCATCCCCCTCACCCTGAACAAGGTGAATTTTGACTTTACCCCGTACCAGCTGCAGATATTGTCTGACTCCCAGCTGGAAGCCCTCTGCGGAGGGTATGAAAAGCCTGCGGACCATGTCTATGGGCTGAGCGGAACTATCTTTGATTATACCGGTGACAACCTGGCTACTCTGGGTCAGATCATTATTTTGTACTCCACAGCAGAGTTTACGAATTCCTTGTCCACCTCACATCTGGATCCGTCAGCTACTTTTACACTTACTGACACTGACAGGAATATTCTCTTCTCTTCTGACGGGAACTATGAGTATACAAAGGGGATCCTGACTGCTGAGCAGATTCCCTCCGGTTCTTCTACCATCCAGATGCCCGTTGTCAGCAGAATGCTGAACGGAAAAAGCTATTACTTTACTTCCGTTTATAATGGACACTATGAATTTTTTGCCAATTACCAGCTGCCTGCGGGAACTATCACAAGAAGCTTCACCCAGGTGATTCTGGCAGTGCTTGCCGTCATCATCTGTGCGGCTTCTATACTGCTGTATGTGATAACACTGAGGATCGCAGACAAAAAAATCAAGACAATACAGAAAGGGATGAATCTGGTAGGCCAGAATAACCTGGACTACAGGCTCCCTGTACCTGACAATAATGATGAATTTACCCAGATCACCAACAGTTTTAACAGGATGTGTGATGAACTGCAGCATAATATTGAAAAGGCATATCTCTTTGAGATCTCCCAGAAAAAAGCCGAGCTGTACGCCATGCAGACGAGCATAAACCCGCATTTTCTCTATAACGCGCTGGAGCAGATCCGGGTACAGATCACTCAGGGCAAATACAGCGATGCGTCACAGATGCTGCTGCTGCTCTCCAAAATGTACAGGAACCAGACAAGAAGGACTCTGTATGTGTCCATCGGCGAGGAACTTAACTTATGCGAAAACCTCATTAATCTTTATATGTACCGCTATGGGAATTTTGACTACGAGTTCTTCATCGGCAATGCCCTGAAGATCTACGGCATACCGAAAAACACACTTCAGCCCCTGATCGAGAATTATTTTGTGCACGGCATGGTTCTTGACAGAGATGACAACATGCTGACCATATCCATACAGTCAGTGCATAAAGATGATAAAGACTGGCTGGAATTTTCCATTGAAGATAACGGCGCTTCCATCACGCCTGATGAGCTTAAATCACTTGAGGAAAAACTCTCCCAGCCTGTTCTCAGCCGTGATGAAGATAATGGCTTTGCCCTCTCCAATGTCAACTCCCGGCTGAAGCTGGTCTTCGGCGAAGAGTCCAGGCTCCATCCACAGGTGGGCAGCCAGGGAAAAGGGTTCCGCATCGTGTTTGCTATCCCGCCCGTTCTCCCTGAAGACCTGCAGTAATGCTGGTTACCTGCTGAATTGAAAACAGGACTGCAAATATACCCCCGGCCAGCTGACCGGGGGTATATCCGTGCATCAATATTTCATATAAACCTACGCCAGAGCGGCTTTTGTCTCTGCCCCGCCGTAATGCATTTCTCTCTCTGTACAGCTGCCGTCTTCCCTGTAATACCTGATAAGATATTCTTTTGGATATTCGAAGTCTCCCTCTGCTGCGGCAAGTGTCAGTTCTTTGCTTCCGTCATTGTATTCCATGGAAATGACTGCATAATTTCCCTGTTCATATTGGTAATCCATCCCATTATCCAGATAGTATGCAAAGCTGCCGTCTGCACCTTCGTATACTTCTATCACATCGGCTATGCCGTCTTTTGTGCCTTTGCTGCTAAGCGGCACAACAGCTCCTGCCCGGATAAATACAGGCTGCCAGCTGACAGGCGCATCCACAGTGCGGGAAACGCCGCCCTCATATACTTCTTTTGTCTTCTGATGATACCATTTTGCTCCGGCCGGCAGATAGACATCCCACTTCTCCTCTTGACCCAGCTTTTCATTTTCCGGACCATATTCCAGAGCCTTCGTTACAGGGCAGACAAGATACGCCGGTCCGTACATGAACTCTCCTGAGATATCCTTCACCTTCTCATCCTGTGCAAAATCGAACATAAGGCTGCGGAACATGGTATAACTGTCTGTCTCTACCTGATGTGCCAGTGAATAAGAATACGGCAGCATCTCATAACGAAGCTTGATGTAATCTACAATTGTGTCGTAATATTTGCTGCCCGGCTCTCCAAAATTCCACGGCTCCCTGGGAGTATCCGTCCCGTGGGAACGCATTACAGGGAGAAAGGTTCCAAACTGGAGCCACCTTGTATACAGCTCTTTATATCCGTTATCCTCTGTCCCGCCTTCAAACAGGCCGTGCCAGAACCAGGGCGCTTCCCCCTCCGTCACATTGCTAAAACGCCTGAAGCCTTCCGTTGAACCAGCAAAAAATGCTCCTATGTCAAGGGTCCAATAGGGAATGCCTGACATGCACATGCTCAGTCCCTCTGCGATCTGATTGCGGAACACATCCCAGGTGGCCATGATATCGCCTGACCAGAGAATGACACCGTACTGCTGGATAGAGGGGGAACCGGAACGAGTCAGGTTCACTACACGCTTCTCGCTGCTTGCTGCCCTCTGGTGCTCGTAAACTCCTTTGGCATGTGCCAGGGCATATGTGTTTGCCACTCTGGCATCGAAGTATCTTGTAAGGTTTTCCTTTGCCAGCTCGTAGCGTTCATCTTCTTCTCTCTTCGCAAGTCCATTCCAGTCCGGGGTGAAAGGCTCTGTAGAATCACACCACCACGCATCACAGCCTCCTGTAAAGAGCTCTCTCTCAAGCTGCTTCCAGTAAAGGTCTCTGGCCTCAGGGTCAAATGCGTCGTATGTGGAAAGGTTTGCCAGCAGCTTTCCGGCATCCATCATTTCCTGGTTATTTTCGCATCCTTTATTCATGTTGGGCCAGATGGATATCATAAATGCAATATCGTCACTGTGGAGCTTATCTGTCATCCTTTTCAGGTCAGGGAACCGCTCCTTGTCTACGATCTTATTCCCCCATTTCCCTTCCTCCCAGGACTTCCAGTCCAGGACAAGGCAGGATACAGGTATTCCCCGTTTTTGAAATTCTGCCGCAGTACTTAAAATATCTTCCTCAGAAACATAGCGCTCCTTTGACTGTACATAGCCGAAAGCCCACCTGGGCAGCATCACTGCCTTTCCAGTCAGCTCTCTGATCCCTGCGATAAGGTCATCAAAATTATTTCCTGTGATCACATAATAAGCTATCTGGTCCACAGCATCAAATGTCAGTGTGATCGCATTGTCAGCCTCTTCATATGTCATCAGGCAGTCTGCGTCAAAAAACACAGCATATCCCTTTGAGGACAGGAACACAGGCATGGGGATCTGCATGTTGTTCTGATAGAGATACTCTTTTACATTCCTGTAATTGTAGGTTCCATTTTCGTGCTGTCCCAGGCCGTAGATTCCCTCACCCTCTGTGACAGCAAGACGCAGTATCCCGGTAAAGGCTTCACCTGTTTTTACTGTGGAAGCGTTTTCCACAAAGGAGCGCTCTCCGTCAATGGTCTTTTTTGTAACGATCCTGGCTTTACCGCCTTCAATGAGGTATTTAAAGATCTCTCTTTCCTCAAAGGCATAGCCTGTCTGCTTTATGATCTCTTCGCCGTTTCTTTCAAGGGATATCTCCTCCCCCTCCATTCCAGGCGTGCAGATGACTGTATCATATTCCTTTTTACTTGTGATCGTTGTACCTGGCGCCTTGACATTTCCGTCAGGAGTGCAGACAACCCTTACTATACTGTTTACTTTTTTAATCATCCCTTTATCTCCTTCAACACAGCAAAACCATTGCGCTCCAGGACTGCCTTCTCCTCATACCTGCATTTCTTCAGGTAATCATAGACCGGCGTCTCTACACTTACTTCCGCTTCTTTTGCTGTAAAATTAAAGACATAATAGTAGTTTTCACCATTCAGGACACGGCGGACTACCTCTATCTTTTCTTCTGCCTTCACCGGGTTCTTAGAGATCCCCGCCCTCCGGCACAGATACTGAAACAGCTCTCCCATGGCCTCTTTTTCCAGATCAGTGCCCATGTAGACTGCTGTTCCTTTGCCATAAGTATTCTCGCTGATGACCATGCTGTCTGTCTTATAGTCCTGGGTATATGTGCCTATGGCCCTGGCGCTTCCTCCAAGTATATCAGACCACATGCCGTCTGTGCTGACTGCTTCTGATCCGTCCAGATCCAGGCGGACATTCGTGTGGTTATCCTTAAAAACAGGCTCCACTTCCTCCACAACAGCCCCGAAAACATCTGTCAGACCTGCCGGAAGTGAATCTGTATAGCCCACGTTGTCCTCATTTTTAGCTGAGGTCAGGAAGGTTCCAAGCAGTATGCCGCCCTCCTCTGTAAATCTGCGCAGCTTCTGCTGAAACTCTCTGGAAGCCACAAAAGCTGACGGCACAATGAGGAATTTATATTTGGAGAAATCTGCATCATAGCTTATCACGTCAGAATTATATCCGTTGTCCTCCAGCACATGGTACATCTTTCCCGCATAGTCCAGATATTTAAAATCCGGGTCATTAACAGGCTTTATGCGCAGAGCCCAGTGTGTGTCATAGTCCACACAGATGGCGATCTCATTTGCAAATCCGGCATTTTCAAGAGGTTCCAGCTCCTTTAAAAGCCGGGCTGTCTCCTGCATTTCATAATATCTGCGCCTTGGGACTCCATCCATATCAACAATAGCATAATTCAGCTGCTCAGCCCCGAACGGGAACGTGCGGAACTGGAAATGCAGCATCATTTCCGCTCCATGGGCAAATGACTGCAGCACTGCCTGCTTTAATGCACCGGGATTAGGCTGTACGCGCCCTGAGCCTCCAAAACGGTGGCCTCCCCCTGACATGAATTCCATGACCCAGAACGGCGCCCCGTCCTTGACTCCCCTTGCAAATGCATAGGGGAAGGAATCTACTGCAGCATCCCTGAGCCCGGGATAATAGTCAAATCCATAGCAGTCCAGCTTTCTTGTGCTCTTATAATAATCGATGCTGTTCGTTGCAAGGCCTGTTCCGTTTGTTGTGACAGGATACTCCGTATAGCCATGGAGCACATCTGACTGGATGTCCTGGTACTCGATCTGGGATTCACTGCAGAAGCGCTCGTATTCCAGCCTCAGCGTGGGATTTTCAAAATAGACCGGCATTTTCTGCTCTGCACTTACTTCTATTGTGTTCACCGGCATCCTGATCTGGTCAAAGCTGTCGTAATCCTGTCCCCAGAAAATATTGCCGCTGCGGCGGTTATACTCTTCTATGGTCTTATATTTGTCTTTAAGCCACTCTGAGAACTTAGCCTGGCAGACAGGGCAGTGGCACCTTCCTGATGCCTCCTGGGCCGGTTCATTATCAATCTGGAATCCGCACACATATGGATTTTTTCCAAAACGCCTTCCGATCTCTTCTGTTATCTTCCTGGAGTATTCTCTGTACACAGGATTGTTATAGCAGTAGAACCGTCTTCCGCCAAAGGGGCGCTCCAGGCCCCTGTTATCCACGTACACAACCTCCGGATGCTTATATACAAGCCATGCGGGAGGGCAGGCTGTGGGAGTGCAGATGATGCTTCTGATCCCTGCCTTTCCCAGCCTCTCCACAGCTGCCTCCAGCCAGTCAAACTGGTACTCTCCCTCCCTGGGTTCCATTCTGCACCAGGCAAACTCACCCATTCTGACTGTGTTAATGCCGGATTCGATCAGAAGTATCATGTCATGTTCCAGTTCTTCCGCCGTCTTATGCTCCGGGTAATATGCTGCTCCGTAATACATCTTCTCTCTCCTTATTCTTTTCCTGTGAAATAGACTTCCTCTGCCTGCTTTCTCTCTACATCCCTGTCAAGTGTAAGCACAATGACCGTGTCTGTCTCAGGCTTTTCTATTCCGTTTAAGTCAACCTTAAAAGCTCCCTCATTCTGGACAAACGGAACTGCATCGCCCTCATATGTGGCAGCGGCTTTGATCTTATATCCCTCCAGAGGTATCCACTGCGCTGAGCACTCTTTTGTGTCAAGCACATGCAGATATATTTTATTTCCGTTTGAAGTGGTGCCGTACACATTGTCCACCGGCTCGATCGGGCCTCCCCTTGTGCCGTAGACTGCATCAGCGTATTTCCTGAGCCAGTCCCCGATCTCTCTCATCCTGTTCTTGACTTCATCTGAGAGCTTACCGTTCCTGTCAGGCCCCACATTTAAGAGGAAGTTTCCATCCCGGCAGATGACATTTACAAGCATCTTTATGAGCCAGTCAAAATCTGATACAGGGTCATCAGCCATCCAGCCCCAGGAGCAGCCGCTGCATACGCACATATTCTTTTCCCACGGCACAGGAAGGATCTTTCCTGTGATCTCATGGCTTCCCTCATCACAGTAGAAGTCGCCTTCATAGCCGGAACGCGGGTTCAGCAGAGTTTTGGGATTGTATTTGCGGACAATCTTATTTAATTTGACCGGCTCCCAGAACCAGGCGCTGGATGTGTCACTTCCCTTGTGCGCCAGCCAGCCGCCGTCATACCACATGATATCAATAGGACCGTATTTGCTGCACAGCTCTTCTACCTGGCCGTAGCACTGATCCTTCATGAGCTGGGCATTTTCAGGCAGCCCTTCCGGATCAAAGTATCCCGGGAACCTCCAGTCCATGGGTGAATAATACAGGCCGACCTTCAGGCCCGCAGCTCTTGCCGCATCTGTATATTCTTTTACAAAATCTCTGTGGGAAGCTGTATTGTAGCTGTTAAAGCCTTCATAGCTGGCCTTGCTGTCCCAGAGGGCAAATCCGTCATGATGCCTTGTCACCATGACCATATATTTAGCGCCGAATTCTTTTGCCAGGTCTGTCCACTCTGTCATGGAGAAGTCCTGGGGATTAAACTCATCCGCCAGCCCTTCATATTCTTCCTTTGGAATCTGCTCATTGAACCTGGCCCATTCCCCTCTTCCCAGGATAGAATAGAGGCCCCAATGTACGAACATTCCAACCTTAGCGTCTCTCCACCACTGGAGGTCTTCAGGCTGAAGCTTTAATTCCGGGCACTTCACTCCCCCTAAGCTCTTCAAATTAATACTGCTCTTGAGCATGGATTTCAGCTCTGCGCCTGTCATTTCTCTAGGTAACTTTGTCGCCATTTTTATTTCCTCCTTATTGTTAATCTTCCTCATAAAGCCAGTCCAGCGTCTCCAGGCCTTCTCCGCCCAGGTTCGCGTTTCTCGGCTTCATTTTCGTATCAGCAGATACAACGCCCGCAATCATAAATGCGCCTGTGCCGAAATATATCTCATGAGTTCCCTTTTCATAGCGGTACGCATGGATGTTGATGGGAGGGCAGGCCTCGGCTTTAATCGCATTTGCATAGACAACAGTAAGCCCTCCCCTGTCATCTGCATGTGTATTCGTCTCCAGGTCCGGCAGCTGCAGCCATTCCACACCCTTTGCATTCATGTATCCCACCAGCACATAGGAGTCCTCCGGCAGTTCCAGTTTAACGGTCACGCCTTCTTCAATTGCCGCTCCCAGGCCCATCCTGACGGCAGTCATTTTTTCCAGCTCCGGCGCCAGGTTGATGACCTTGCAGGAACAGTCTGAGAACACGCTGTCTCCCTTGACAAGCCTGTACGTCTCACATCCATCCGTTCCCAGCAGCTTAAACGGCGCCGGTGTCAGCGGCTCTGCTGTCACTTCCTTTGTGTGGTCTGTGGGCAGTATGCCTGCTTTCAGGTCAGCCAGATGTGATTTGAAGCAGGCCAGCTCCTTTTCATATTCCGGCAGACATGATGTCCAGTGGCCGTATGTCTCCCCATTTGGGAATGGGATCTTTCTCTGGGGGGTCTGCATGCTGTTGGCATAGAGATAAGTCTTGTCTGTCAGTTCTGCCAGCTTTCTGTACTCTTCCAGAGATTCCTCCATCAGCTTCTCAGCCTTTTCCAGCAGGGCCACATCGCCTCTGCATTTCTCATCCATAGTGTATTTGTAGCGGAGTATCTCCATGGCAGCTTCTATCTTTTTACAGTAGGACATTGACATTTCATATATAGCCCTGGCATCTGTATAAAGACGGTTTAAGTCCTCGCTGCCGCTGCCTTCCGTCTCAATGACTTCCCCGCAGAGGGCAAGGGCCTTTTTGGCATGGGCGCTTACTTCTTTTACACAGTCATAAGGAGTCTCCCCGATGTGGGCCTCTCCCGCCACTTCCTTTAACATATAGTCGTCCGGCTGCTCTCCCTTGCGGGCTACAGAATCCCACAGCTCCTTATTCGGACGGTATCTGTTTACATTTGTAAACTGGCTCATGCTCATTCCAAGGCTCATAGTCTGGCGGTTTCCCTCTGTGATTCCAACTCTTCCCAGGATCTTCGGCGCACACTGTGCAGCGTTCTCCTGAGCCTCCAGAAGCTTAGCTGCTGAACCGGCTGGGATTTTGTAATGCTTTGCAAAGACATTGATCCAGTGTTCTCTCTCTGTGTTTTCCTCCCTGTTTGGATTCCATGCATAACGGAACCACGCTGCAAACCAGATATAGTCGCGGTCCATCTGAAGCAGGCGCGGCGATACCTTGTCAGGCGTATAAGGCCAGTCCCAGTAGAACAGAGGATACAGATGCAGTCCGTTGCAGCCGTAGCGGCTCTGCCCTGCCTGCACACATTTCTGTATGTAGAGCGGCGCATTAAACTGGAACGGCTCTAAGTCGGCCAGGATATGGACATTCATAATATGTGTAGTCCCAAGCCCTGAAAGAGTCTGATGGATCGTCTGCCATTTTCCCTTCGGGTAATAAGTCGTGAGGCTCTCCCCATTATACTTCCACATGGTGTAGAGATGGGAATATATCTTCTGGGCCTCTTCCATGGCTCCGATGGGGTCACAGTCATGTCCCCTTAAAATGACAGGCGGCTCTTCTGTAAGCCCTGCTTCCTTCACTCCGTCTTTCACAGCCGGGATAATCGTGTCAATAAACCAGTCTGTCTTGTTCTGAGTTCCCCTCAGCGCCTCTCCAAGACATACCATAAGACCGATATGCGGGAAGGACTTAATAAACTCTGTAATAGATTTCTTTGTATAGTCAGCAACAAGAGGATTGATATTGCTCTGCAGCAGCTCCAGTCCATGATGCTGTGCAAACGGCAGAGGGATATGGATATTGTAGAACTTCAGCACAACCCAGATTCCCCTCCTGTCACATTCTGATGTGAGCCATCCGAATACTTCCCTGTTCATCTCAAATTCTTCCTCTGTGACCTCCAGAGCTTCCGGATAATCGGGAACCTTAACCAGAGATGAGAATGGATGGCCGCTCCAGATATAAAGCACATTACAGCGCATATCCAGCATCATATCCAGGAATCTTGTCCACATTTCCTTATCGTAAAACCATGGGAAACGCTCAGGTGTGATAGGATATTCATATGTAAGCCTGGGCGCCTCAACCTTTGTCTTCTGGAGGCCCACAGCCGGCCCTCTCAGTTTGAAGGCAGGCGCGTCTCCAAATGTGATCTCAGCCGGGTATTCGCCGTCTCTTTCTATCCTGTCGCACAGCTCCATGCAGCCGTAGAGCGCTCCTGTATCATCGCCTCCGCAGATCACATTTAATTCCGCCGGGCATGTTTCTATATAAAACCCTTCTTTTCCGGGTGCATGTGTATGGAATACCAGAATTTCATTTTCTTCCAGCCATTTCAGGAAACCGTCTTGTCCGTACACAGAAACATAAAGCTTCTTTCCTTCAATCTTTCTGTAATCAGCGTACTGCTCCGGCATCTTGGCAAAATCCACCTCATAGCCCGCTGCCTTTAATGCTGATGTGGCTCTTTCCAATCCCAGCCCGATACGGGCGCTTACGATTCCATTTCCAATAATAGTGACTTTCTTCATATTTTCCTCCAATTATTATCTATTAAAACTTAAATTCAACTGACTTTCCTGCAGGACAGAATATCTTCATTTCCCTGTCCTTCCAGCAGAACACTGAATCAGTATCCTCTGATGCATAAAGTGTTACTGATACTGGTCTGCCGTTTTCCCAGCTCATATCTATCCTGCGCCCGCCTCTCAGGCAGAACCCCTTCACCATACCGCACTCCCAGCGCTTGGGAATGGCAGGCAGCAGATATGTCCTGCCGTTTCTTTCCTGCACCAGGCCCTCAAGCACTGCCTCCGCTATGCCGAAATTGCCGTCGATCTGGAAGGGTGGGTGTACATCCAGCATATTGTCCTGTATACATTTAGACAGCAGCTGGGCAATATTCTCCCTGAGCGCTTCTCCGTCCTGAAGCCTGGCCGCAAAGCAGGCAAGCCATGCCCTGCTCCAGCCTGTATGTCCGCCTCCGTTTGCCAGCCTGTATTCCAGTGTCTTTCTGGCTGCATCAAACAGCTCCTTTTTTTCCGGAGTGATCTCATTGCCCGGATGAAGGCCGTACAGATGTGAGATATGGCGGTGCCCCGGCTCTGTCTCTTCATACTCCTCCATCCATTCCAGCAGCCTTCCGTCACTGCCAATCATCAAAGGCGGCAGCTTATTGAGCATACCTTCCAGAAGGGCTGACTCTTCCTCATCACATATAGAGAGTTCACTCATTCCCTTTATGTAGGAGGTGAGCAGCTGGCGCAGGATGCAGTTATCCATTGCTGTCCCCATGGCCAGCGCGCCTGTCTCACCTTTCCTGGACCTGTATGTATTTTCCGGGGATACCACCGGCCCTGTTACAAGATATCCGTTTGGCAGTTCATAGAGGTAATCCTCAAAAAACCTGATCGCCTCCCGCATCAGCGGCATGGACTCCTCCAAAAATTTCTTGTCTTTTGTATACTCATAGTGATCATAGAGGTGTATACAAAGCCATGCTCCTCCCATTACCCAATATGGGGAGGCATCAAAAATCCCCTCAGGCGCTGTGCAGCCCCATACATTAGTATTGTGGTGGGCACAAAATCCCCTGCTGTGGTAAAGCTTATCCGCTGTCTTCCTGCCGTTTTGAGCCAGCAGCCTGATCAGGCCAAACAGAGGCAGATGGCATCTGGAAAGCCCAGCCTTTTCTACAAACCAATAGTTCATCTGAGTATTTATATTGATCGTGTACTGGCACTGCCAGGGCGGCTCATACGCTCCGCTCCACAATCCCTGAAGGTTTGCCGGCAGACGGCAGCCGTCCGAAGAGGATATCATAAGATACCTGGCAAACTGTACCAGCAGCATGGCAAGCTGCAGCTCATTTTCACGATTTCCTTCTCTGAAGCCCTTCAGCATCTCATCTGTAGTTATTGCTGTCTCTTCTGATAAACACTCATTTACGCACTCACTGCCAAGACACAGCTCAAAATTATTGTAAAGCTCACCATAATCCCTGAGATGCTCCTGAAGGATCTGTTCAAATCCTGCTGCCTCCGCTCTGTCAAGTATCTCCTGCGCCTCCCGGCCCAGATTCCCGTAAGCCTCCTCTACCTCTTTCCTGTTTCCTTTCAGGCAGTCATCGTAGTCCGTTAAAGATGTCAGATATATGACTGTCTCTTTTTTTTCTTCTATATATACTGCGTCGCCCAGGTTCCTGGCATCAGGAGATGCAATTCTGACAGCGCTGAGATAATGCATGCCTCCCACACCATTCTCTCCCCAGTTTCCTGCAGTACGCTCTCCCAGCTTCCCTGTATATTCTTCAAAAGGCTTTCTGCTGATATTGGCGCTTACAGTGATACTTCCGGTCCCTACAGCTCTGATCCTCACTGCCAGTACATTATATTTCCTGCTCACCAGATGTTCTCTCTCATACCGGGTGCCGTTCATCTCATATGTAACCTTCGCAGCTGCCCTGCTGATATCAAGACGGCGTTCATAATTTTCAGCCTTTCCTGTCTCTCCCAGAAAACAGAGTCTCAGGTCTCCGGCCGGCTGATACGGATTATTATACTTAGGTGTGGATGTCAGCGCCATCTTAGCAAGAAAGGCAGCTTTCTCCACCCGTCCCTCAAGAAGCAGTTCTCTTATATTCTGAAGCTCCCCGTATGCATCAGGGTTTTCCCTGTCTCTTGAAGGTCCGTAGCAGAGAGTCTCTTCATTAATAATGATCGTCTCTTCCTTCAGTTTTCCCATAACCATGGTGCCCAGCCGCCCATTCCCCAGCGGCAGCCCGTCATCCCATTTTCTTGCGGGCCTCTTCAGATAAATGGATAATCCTCTCATTTTTAATCTCCTCTCAGACATGGTGTCTGCTGCGGTAATCCATCACTCTGTGCCAGTCATCCCGGCTCAGATAATGTGTCCCCTCTCTCATGTGATAGCCAATGCTGCCCTCGCAGAGCACATCGCCTGTTTCAGGATACTTATCAGGAGTCACCAGACCTTTTTTTCCATAGAGTTCAAAGGCCTTTGAAGCGGCAGCACAGCCCAGAAATTCTGACCTGGGGTCTGCCCAGCCATCTTCTGCGGCGCTTGATACATACAGGTGCCGGGGCGCTGTCAGGGAAAGCAGGAAATGCTGGTCAAAGGGCAGTTCCTCTGTCTTCCCCAGGTACTCAAAAAAGTTTCCTGCAAACCAGAGCCGCGAACCCCTGCCATTCAGGTTCTCTATCTGCTCCCCGCTCTTTCCCCGAAACAGGGCGGCGCCTCCTGCGCCTGACTGGATTGCGGCGGTAAGGCTGAATCTCTCATCGAAAGCCCCTGCAAGCAGAGCTGTCTTACCCAGCCTGGAGTGTCCCATAACAGCCGCACGCTCCTCATCGATACTCTCATTTTCCAGGATATAATCCAGTATGCGGGATGCCCCCCAGGACCATATCTTAAGCTTTCCCCAGCTGTCAAACGGATTTCTTGTGCAGAAGCGCCCCAGACCGTTTTTATGCTCGTCGTAATAGTCAGGCGCCATATCCTGATAGCAGACGCTTGCTATGGCATATCCCTCATCCAGTATTTCCTCACCTATTCCGTCCGCTATCTCAGGCGTAAAGGACAGGTACAGAAAAAGCGGCGGATTCTCTGCCTTCTTCGGCAGCGCAATCTGGAAAGGAAACGCGGCATGGGAAAAATCAGACCTGATATCCAGCTGGACCGTCTTAACGACAGCTTTTCCTCCAAATCCATTCTGTTCCTCCCTGACTACAGTTCCGGACGTTTTAAATGACAGCCTCGTCGCATATCCGGCAAACTGTTCTGACAGCAGCCCTTTGATCTGTTCTCTGCGTTTTCTCCAGAACTCCTGACTTACAGCACCTCCTTTAACATCCATCCCGAAAAGCTCCGGAATCCGGCGTTTTTCTATCTCTGACTGTAGAAATCCCATTCTTATTTTCCTCCTATCAGATCTCCTAGCAGTTCATCAAGCCCGGCATTGCATCCGACCCTGCCGCTTCTGCCAAGACTAACTAATATCAGTTCGCCATTTCCGTAAGTACACCTTTTTACAAATGGAAGGTGGGGTTTTGCCCCACAGCTTCCGTTAAAGCCTTTCTTATCATACGTATATATAAGATCTTCGCCCGGCAGCCCTGTGTCTATTGTAAATGCCGCTGTTGCGTCAATATATCCCTTTTCTTCATTAAAGAGCATGGACAGCGGGTATTTCCTGAATCCTTCTGTGGCTGCTGCGAAGAAAAGATCACCGCATGCTCTTGTCCTGACTTCTTCGTTTCCTATCCTGCAGGCAGCCGCTGCTTCCGGAAGCAGCAGTATCCCCCTGCCGCCATCCTCCACATGTCTGGCCAGTCTGTCCACATCTTCCTGGCATATACTGCCGGATACCCAGATATCCGCCTCCGGCCCTGCACATTCCTTCATTCCTGTCAGATAAGAACACAGCTCCTTCGCCTCTTTTCCCACAGCATGGGCCTTTATATCCAGCGCTATTCTCTTATAAACATCCAGAGTAATCGCCTCCTGGTTTATGAGTCTGCCGTCTGATCCAAATACAGCTGCCTTCACGCAGACCCTGCGCGGGCCTGTTTCCGCATCCAGATTTAAGAACCTGACAGGAATCCTGCCTGCGCATCCGGCCGCAGCCGCATCAGAAGAAGCCTCCAGTTCAAAAGTCATATACGGCTGCTCTTCGCCATCATTCCAGGCTCCAGCCATTATCCTGACATTCTGGCTTTTTCCTGTGTCGTTGAGAAGCCATGCCTCCACTTCCACTGTCTCGTCCTCATAGACACAGCTGCGCCCTGTATAGAGGTTTACCCTGAACGGGACAAGGGATTCCCTGTAGGCGAAATAGGCGCGCTTAGGCTGCCGCCTGCAGTCCAGCAGAGTCTTCATCCAGCCTGAGGGCCATGCATCTATAAGAAGGTGGATGGCTGTCTGGTTCATGACATCACCCCTTCTGCGGTATGCATCTGTCATAAGCTTTGTCGCCCTTGCCTGATGGATCTGGCTTTCTCTTACCCAGTCGCTGATATTGTCCTGCTCCTGGTACCAGTCCCCCTGAACGGAATGTGTCTGTGCCCTTACGATCCTGTCAGGATACCACCTGCCCTGGCTGTCCGTCTGAAGCCATTCCTTCGGGTACATGTTCCGAATTATATTTTCATTATCCAGCCCTTCAGCCCCGTATTCTCCGCAGCCTATCATCCAGCCGTCCTTCACAGGTGGAAGATATCCCCTCATCAGCCTGCCGATCGGTTCCCCATGGTTTGTATACCACATGGTGTAGGAATGGAAATCCGGCATCCCCTCTGCAGTCGGAGCGTCGTAGTCACCCTCCACATTTTTGATCACCCTGTCAGGATTCTCAATGTAAACAGCCTTTCTCGCTGCCGCAAAGAAGGCTTCCAGCTCATCTCTCAAAAGATGTCTGTGTCCTTTGGCCTCATATCTCTTTGAATATTTATCATTCGGATCCTCTGTCCTCCTGATGCACATAGGTTCATTTATAAATGTGACCATGCATGTGGAGACATGCCTTCTTATAAGATGCTCCATCTCCACTGTCTGGCGCAGCGCTTCCGCAAACTGGGGGCGCCTCAAAAAGCCGAAGAGAGGCAGGTCACACTGGTGCATGATCCCAAGCATATCAAAATAATCGTATATCTCCTCCTGGACTGGCCTCTGTGTAACTCTGTAATAATTCATATTGCAGAGCTTGGCAATCAGAATGTCATCGATCAGCTGTTCAAAATCCCCCTGCATCACGCACTGCTGCAGATGTCCCATCTCATTGGCGCCCCGCAGTACGACAGGTTCATTGTTCAGATAGAATTTTCCCTTAGGAACACTGTTCTCATCGCTCACAAATTTTTTCATTCCAAAATTTCCGGATCTGGCGGAAACGGCCCTTCCATCTTTTGAAATAACAGCCTGCGCCCCATAGAGCCAGGGAGTTTCCATATTCCACAGACGGTACCCTTTCAGAGGCACGAAATAACGGTACTCGTTTTTTCCGGGACCCGCATAGGCTATCCCGGTCTTCAGACTTCCTATTTCCCCTCCCTCATAATTCCGGGGCAGAAGTGATATACTCAGGTCAAATCCTTCCTGTACTTCATCTGTATAATTATAGACACCAAGCCGGATCTCGGCACTGTCATGGTCGATGTCAGGCCTGACAAATATATCATCAATATAGATCTCAGGGCGGCATTCCAGCGTCACCTTTCCAAAGATCCCGGCTCCGGCCGGACAGTGATGCCATCCAACTGCCGGATCATCCCAGCCCGGGCCTGTAGCCGCATATATCTTATCGCCGTCAAGCACCGGCCCCACTCCAAGGATGGGTATATCATTTTCACAGATGACCACAAGCTCATTCTTCTCCTGCAGATAATCCGTCACATCAAAAGAAAACGGAGCGAAAAGGCCTTCATGCCCGCCGACGTAATTGCCGTTCACATAGACCCTGGCGATGTAATCCACACATTGAAACGCCAGCACAGCCCTGTGTCCGCCGGGAAGCCTGCCGCCTTCCCCCATGATCTCATCTGCGCCAAACCAGCACCTGTAATATGCCTTCCATTTTCCGTTTTCTTCAGCCGGTCCCCTGTAATCCGGCACACTTACTTTTTCCCATTCTTTATCCGGGTCATTTCTCTCTGTGAATACCTCACCCTTATCCAGATAGCGGAACTCAAAACACTTGATTTCAGTCTGTCTTAAAGTCCCCGGCAGCTTCGGGAGAAAATTCTCCAGAAACG
The DNA here is from genome assembly GCA_003148945.1 of Murimonas intestini. Classification (GTDB taxonomy): domain Bacteria; phylum Bacillota; class Clostridia; order Lachnospirales; family Lachnospiraceae; genus Murimonas; species Murimonas intestini. The sequence continues at coordinate 54,805 of QGGY01000021.1, forward strand.
GCCTGTATTTTATTCGCATTGCCTCCAAATCCTTTTTAAAACTGTCACACTGTTCTTCAAATGTCTGCTTTTCCTTCCAGGGGGCAGTCAGCCCGCAGTTCTCCTTCGTCTCCTTAAAATAAATCTCCGGGACCGGAACTGGAACAACCTCTTTGTCGGTGCTCCCTATCGGGTGTTTCGTCTTAGCTATTTCGCGAAAAAAATCCTGATCAGCCATTTTCTTAGTCCTTTCCTTCTGCCATTTTTAATACGCCGCAAGGGCCTATATTACTGCATGGGAAGCTGCCCTCCCACGCAATAATATAGGCCCTGTCCAGCATCGCTCTCCAGCGATACTGGTAAGGGCCCTGCTTGTACTTAACTAATTACTGTACTGATTACTGTAATACTTATTGTGCTGCTGCCTCTTTGAACTCCTGCTGTATTGTCTGGTAATCAGATGACTCTACGATTCCCTGTACAAAGCTCTTCCATTCTTCTTCACCGATCTGTCCCATTACATACTGAGCGCACATTGTGTCAACGTCATCTGTAAGCACGTTCCATGTATTGTCATATGTTGCAGACTGAAGGTTCTGGATCGCATTTGTCATTCCTGTAGCAGCCAGGTCGCTGTATACGAATTCTTTGATTTCTTTTACTCTTGCAATATTTTCTTCAGAAGCTCCCTTTGCGCCCGGTCTCATAAACTTATCTGTTACCTGGTCCATATCTGTCTTTAAGAAGATCTGGTTCCATGCGCCCACATATCCGTCCTGTCTTGCTTTCTTGAATGCTTCATCAGTTGTATCTTTTGTTCCGTCTTCAAGCAGTGTGTAGTGAAGGCCTTCCACGCCGTCTTTCATAACATCGTTGTATCCCGGGTACTGCTCTTCTGTTCCGTTGAATATCTCCATGATCTTCTGGATCTTTGCATCATCACACTTGGAGCTGATAGCGATACAGGAGTCAACATCTGTGTAGTTCGGACTTACTGTGTATGCCTTAGGTCCTTTGACAGGCATCAGGCACCATGCTTCATATGTAGCCGGTGTGCTCTCGTCAAAGATCTTGTTGCTTGTCAGGTCAGCTGACTGGTTCCAGTTGTACCATGCACTTAAGAATGCCACTGAATTTCCAGCTTTCCACTTGGATGTGTCAGAGTTATTTAATGCAAATTCAGGATCAATAGCGCCTGCATCATACAGATCTTTCATCCAGTTCAGGAAGTCAATATAGGAATCCTGGAACTGCATATACTGGAAGTCACCATTTTCATCAACTGCCCAGTCTGTCTGTCCTGTAAATGCAATTGCAAATGCCTTGATGTAGTCATTCATAAATCCTTTTTTGCCGTCATCATAGAACTCTAAGCCATAGATCTTCTTGCCTTCGCCTTCTGAAGCTGCTTTTGAAAGGCCAATGAGGAAGTCTTTTAATTCATCCATTGTAGTCGGCTCTTCTGTAAAGCCATATTTCTCCATCAGGTCTTTACGCACTTCAATACCTGAGTTCTGTCCGCTTTCAGCTTTGCTTCTCGGCAGGATATAGATGCCGTCTTTATATTTTGTCTGAGCCCACATAGCGTCGTCCCAGTTCTTCATAACAGCATTTGTCTCAGCGATCCCGTTTCCATTGTCAAATAAATACGGTGTCATATCTACGAATACGCCAGCATCTACAGCCTGTGTGAAAATCGGATAATAGTAAGAACCATTTCCCTGTTTGCTGACCTGGATGACATCAGGAATACTGTCAGATGCGATAAGTGTATTTACCTTCTGGTCATAATCCTGATAGTTGATCCATTCAATTTCCAAATTTACATCGAATAAATCTTCCCAGTATTTCTCCATATCGCTGCCTGCCTGAGGGCCATAACCCCAGTCAATACCCATGACAGAAATTGTCATACGGTCTCCTGATTTTGTGGTAGCTGCCTCAGTTGCCTCAACTGCAGCAGTCTCTTTCTCTGCAGCCTTAGTTTCCTCTGCTGCTTCTGTCTTAGCAGCCTCTGTCTTGGCTTCAGTCTTGGCTTCTGTAGAATCTTTTTTTCCGTCTCCGCATCCTGCAAGGCTTCCCACAGCCAGAACTGCTGCCAGCCCAAATGCTACCTGATTACGAAAATTCTTTTTCATGTTCATTCCTCCTATAATTATATTGTTTTTACTTTATTCAAAAACGCGCTGCGTTTTTGCTCATTATGGTAACTATGCTGATATCCATCAGCCTTTTACTGCTCCTACCATCATACCTGACTCAAAATACTTCTGCAGGAACGGATAGATGATAAGCACCGGAAGCACTACGACTACGACTGCCGCCATTCTCATAACTTCCTGGGGTACTGCGTTAACTACTGTTGTCTGGATATCCATGACATCCGAGATGTTTGATGAAAGCACAACCTTCTGTACATAAACCTGCAGTGTAGACTTTGATGTGGAAGTCATGTACATGATGGAATTGAAATATGTATTCCAGTAGCTCACGAATGAGAACAAGGTCATTGTGGCAAGCATTGCCTTGGAAAGCGGTATTACGATGGTACCGAAAATCTTCAGCTGTCCGCATCCGTCAATCTTTGCTGCTTCCTCCAGCTCAACCGGAAGCGACTGGAAGAAGGAACGCATTACCATGATATTCCAGGCCCCGCAGGCTGCCGGCAGGATAAGGGCAAAATAATTATCTATCAGATTAAGGCTCTTGATATTCATAAAGTTTGGCACCATACCTGCTGAAAACAGCATGGTTATCATTACATATTTGTTAAGAAAACTTTTTCCCGGAACCGGCTTGGAAAGCATGTAAGCCAGCCCTGCGTTTAAAAGTACACTTAAGGGAACACCGACAGCGGTAATTATAAGTGTTGTTTTAAGGGAGTTCAGGAAACCTGAACCGCTCAAAATCAACTCGTATGCCGCCAGTGACCATTTCTTGGGCCAGAGCATAAACTCTCCGGCCACATATGCAGTAGAATCTGTAAAGGAAAGAAGCACTACATATACAAAGGGTAAAATCATTGTTGCTGCCAACACGATCAGAAGAATCCATAAAATTCCCTGATATACATTTTCTTTGGCTTTCATGCCAAGTTTGTTTCTCTTCTTTATTTGTCCTGAATACGCTCTCGTATTTGCACCGTCTGACATTTCACAATCTCCTTTCTATCTTCCACATGATTGGTTACATAACGCCTTCATAACCTTTACGGCTGGTGATCCAGTTAGTGAAAATAACCAGGCCAGTATTGATCACTGATTTAAACAGACCAATCGCTGTTGTGTAGGAGTACTGTGTACTGCCGGCTCCAATACTGTTGTTGTAGATATAAACTTCAAATACCTCCAGCTGTGATTTAACCATGGCATTATTCATAAGGAATACCTGTTCAAAGTCTACAGAAATGATGCTTCCCATTCTCAGGATCAGCATAACTGCTACTGTAGGCATGATACTCGGAAGCGTAATCTTTAACATACACTGGAATCTGTTTGCGCCGTCCATCTTAGCTGCCTCATAAAGTGACTGGTCAATTCCTGAGATAGCAGCCAGATATACGATGGATCCCCATCCTACACTCTTCCAGAGCGACTGGATCACAATGATCAGATATATCCATTTAGAACTGAAGAGGTAAGCTGTTGACTCATGACCCATAAACTCCGCAATCTTATTTACAAGTCCCTGCTCTGTTGACAGAAGGAAGAATGTAAGGCTGGCTACGATAGCCCATGACAGGAAATGAGGCAGGTAAACAGAAGTCTGAATAAACTTTTTAAATTTGGCATTCCTGACTTCATTCATAATGAGGGCAAGAATGATTGGTGCCGGGAACGTCAGCAGGTTCAGCCCACTGATGATCAGTGTGTTCTTCAGCATGTTATAGAATTTTGCATCCTGGAACAAAGTCTTGAAATGTTTAAGACCTACCCATGGACTTTCCAGAATCCCCAGATGTGGATTGTAATCCTGAAAGGCCATCAGAAGACCTCTCAGAGGCATGTAAGAAAACATGAATAATACAATCACACCGGGAATTCCTAATACATAAATCCAGCGGTATTCATAGATTTGCTTTTTAAGTGTTTTTTTGGAAACGCTTACATTTTTTGATTTAGACGCCATTATACTTTTCCCTCCCGATCTTTTGTTTTACCGGCTGTAAACCGGCTCGCTCTTCGTCGTTAAGGACAGTATAAAGCTATTTATAAATTTTTTATATAGTAGTTATTCAACTTTTTTGAACAAATTTCATCTTTTTTTAATATATGATAATAAAAATTTCAAAAAAGCTCTTTCACTTTTTTACTGCTGTAAACACTTTCAGCAATATTACTGTCTCGTTATGAATATCATCCTTTATTTTCCGCCTCCTGTATCCAGTACAAGTATCTCATATCCATTGATGCACGGGACTACTACTTTTCCTCCCTCTACAACCAATTCTGCTTTATTCACTACCGTATATGCTTTTTCAATCTCCTTCGGAAGATTCAGCTGCAGCTCTACCTGATTTACAACTGTACGCTCTTCTATAATATCAATCTTTTCTGATTTCCTGATAGGTATATAGGATAACAGATGAATGCAGTACCTGTTCTTCTGCGGCTGGTAACGCAGGTTGACTACCAGGCTGGAGGGACCATTGTGCCTTACCAGTCTGGAATCCAGAAGTTCATCCAATGCATTGCTGATTAGCTGCTTGCACCAAAACGGCGCACATACGCGGTACTGGCCGAACATTGGATGAGCCAGCAGGACGGTCCGCTCTGTTCTGACAGCTGCCGGGAAAAGTTCACCTTTATCTGATGGTGTATACACGTGTGAGCAGAATTTTTCCCGATCCCTCTGGAAATACTGCTTTCTTGCCTCCAGTAGAACCGCTCCTGATCCCACTGGGCGAATGGATTCACCCTTCATATAATGCACATACTCGCAACCCTCTTCCAATCCTCTGGCCATGGTTCCTTCCGGCACCAGAAAACTCGGATACATCTTTTCCTCACCTTCATAATCTGCCTGGAAACACCGTGGATACCGTCCCCCCTGTGACAGGCCTCCTTTACCGCAGGAAAGCACCCGGCCTCCGGCCTCCACATATTCGTCCAGCTTTTCCTGCATTTCCTCCGTCACTACCAGTTCATCCGGCAGTATAACAAGCTTATAACCGGCCAGCTCATACGAACAATCCACAATATCAAACTGAAGTCCCAGTTCCTCCAGCATCTGGGCAGCCCCCATAATACTTTTCGGAATCCTTTGTTCATAAATAGGTGGTTCTCCGGTTATCAGTGCAGCCTCTGTCACTGCCTCTGAAGGTCTGGCGTATTCTTCATATTCCTCAACCTGGCTGTACACCTTGCCGATCAGACGGTATGCGGCAGGATTCAGTTTACCGTATGGCTCCAGCTGGTCACCTATGGATATGGCAAAGCCATAACTAAGAATACGAAATGCCTCGAACTCCAGAGCAGCCAGATTCTTCAGTGAATGGAAATCTCCCCACTCCCTGTGGAACTTTCCTGTCATCCCCAGGCAGTCTTTGTTGAATAACCTGACATACCGGGCCGTGATTGGAAAATGCAGGTACCCCCAGCCCGCCGGCAGGCTCTCCAGCTCAAAATGGCTGTATGCATCCTGGCTGGCAGCCGTACAAGGGCCTACATGACCTGCATTATAGAAAATAGTGCAGTCAGGTTTTCTTTCCCTTATTTTTCTGCTCATCCGTTCTTTAAATCTGTCAACTGTACTCTTAGTAAATGCCCGAACCGCTTCGTCATCCCGCATGTCAATACCAAGTGCCCTCATTTCTTTTCTGCAGGCGCTGCAGTAGCAAGGGCGTGTACCCACCATATCAAAAAACAGTCCGTCCAGCTCATCACCCAGCAGATCCATCACTTCCATAGTGTGTTCTTCCAGGAATTTATAAAAATCTGTATTTACACAGAGTGCCTGGTCAAATCCTGAATCCACGAAAGAATGTCCTTCGTGTGAACCGTCCCTTTTGCGTACAAGCCACTCAGGATGGCGTTCTGCTGTGAACCGGTCCCACTGTACAGCTATATATACAGGTGCCTTGATCCCTTCATGGTGCAGTGCCTTAACCTGTTCCTGTAGCAGATTCCGTTTCACCAGAGTAGGGTGTACCCTCTCTGGAAATTTCTGGGATGGGTAATACATAAATCCATGCACACACCTGGCAAACACTGTCATTGAGTTTACATGTGCGTCCTTCGCCATGGCGGCAAATTCTTCTCCGTTAAATTGTCCAGCCACATCCGGGATATATTCCGATGTGTGAAAATCCAGATGAACCTGCCTTGTTGGCAACTGTTTCATAATTTTCCTCCTGTTACTCCTTTGATAATTTATCTATTTCCCTTGTATAATTCAGTAATCCTTTATTACAATCCAATTCCGGAAGGTTAACAGCTCTATATAGCTGCTTTCATCATTTTAAAACGTTTTTTATCTTTTTTTATTACTATAACTGCTGCTAGAATAGCTACAAATGCGACCGAGACATTGCTGACCATCATCACAATACCTACGCTCTCGCTCCCAAGGCTCGTATACTGCTGCAAAAACCAAAGAACCGGAACCCTGAATATAAAAACACGGCTCATACTGATAATCAACGATATTTTTGTTTTGCCCAGTCCGTAAAGCAGGGCCATAACAGAAGAATTGATACCCAGAGGTATAAATCCCATTGCCTCATAGGTGAATATTTCTGCAATCAGCTGCTGAAATTCCGGATTATTTTTGGCAAACATGCTGCTGATCTGCGGAAGGAACCCCATGGCTATCGCATAAGCAATTGCCCCTGCTGCCACGTTATAAACCATCACCTTCTTAAAAGCATCCATAGCTCTGTCGTATCTTCCGGCACCGATATTCTGGCTGATCACAGATGCTGCCCCCTCCTGCAGTCCATTCTGCGGTGCAGCGGCAAATCCTCCCAGATTATTTGATACTCCCAGAGCACCAACAGTCAATACTCCGTACAAGGTACTCATAGAGTTCACCATCAGCTTACCAGCCGAGAACAGGGAACGTTCTACTATCAATGGAATTGACTGCACAATCATAGGCCATGTCAGATGTTTTTTAAAAGAAACATATTTTATTGAGAAACCAAAAGCGTTGTGCTCCCTTTTCATTCGAACCACCGCGACTATCATCAGCAGAGATTGTGATATAATAGTTGCCAGTGACATTGTTACGATATTTCCATGAAGGACATAAACAAAGAGCGCCGTCAGGAAGGTTTTTGCCAGAATCACCACAATATTAAGCTTCATGATCAGCTTTGTCTCACCTCTTGCCCTCTCTATGGCAATAAAAACATTGTTGACAAATGAAACCACCATTCCGAAGAGCTGAAGCCTGAAATATGTACTGCCCTCCGCGATCAGTTCAACTGGTGTCTTCGCAAATGCCAGCACCTGGTTGGCAAAGGGAATAAGCATCAGGACAAACACTGAAAGAATACCGCACATGGCATAAAGTGTGCTTACTCTTTTCTTCAAAAGATCATATTTCCCCTGCCCATACGCTTCACTTATCTTCAGGCTGGCACCAATAGCAAGCCCTCCGCCCACAGCTGAAATTATGGAATTTATCTGGGCCAGATATGCCACAGCTGATACTGTATTAGAACTGATATGTGATGCCATCATAGTATCCAATACACCAAACACCTGCCCCAGGCACTGGTACAGGCAAAGCGGCATGGCCACCTGCCAGATCACTTTCCACATGCTCCCATTCAGAGTGAACTCTCTGAACTCTTTATCCTTCTTAGAAAGTTCGGTGCTTTTATCTTCTATCTGTTTTTTAGGTTCTTCCTGGCTGTCTTCCATTTTGTCTTCTCCTTTTTATAAAAACCTTTTTTAACCTTGTACAGATTACCACAAAAACATGGGAGACTTCTACTGTTTTTTCATGATATAGTCCTATTATTACAGATTTTTTGTTATTTCTATTGAAATTTTTTTCGGTTATGGTATCCTTGTATTCAAGTGCTGCAAAAGGCTAAGCTGTTACCCGAGCGCTGCACAAAACCAATTTTATTAGAAAGGACAAAGACAATGGACGATTTTCCATTTATCATAATGAACCAGCTGCGCAGAAGTAATTCTTACCGTATGCCAGAGTCCCATACGCATAATACATATGAGCTTTATTATCTTCTGTCGGGAACTCAGAAATTCTTTATACAGCACTCTGTTTACTCCATGCACCCGCATGATCTTGCTCTTGTTGTTCCCGGTACACTCCACAGGACCACTTATTCTGCCACCTCTAAACACGAACGGATTGTGATTATGTTTGAACAGGCATATATACAGGAGATATTAGATTTCTTCCCATATATTATAGAAGAAGATTTTAACCTGAAACCAGTCATATCTGTTCCGGAAGACATGCAGGAGGAGGTAGACGGCCTGTTTTCCAGATTGTTTGTGGAGTATGAAAAAAAGGATGAATTTTCTGTTCGCATGATATCCCATCTTCTCTGCGGACTTCTCCTGCTTCTGACCAGATACAGGAAATGTAAGGAAGAAACCATTATTCCTTCCAGTCCTCAGGATGAGGCCATCAGCCGCGCTGCCTATTTTATCAGCCAGTTCTATAACCAGCCTATCACATTAGATGACGCAGCCAGGGCTGCCAGCCTTAGCGCTACTTACTTTTCAAAAAAGTTCAAGGCAGTAACAGGTTTCGGGTTCAAAGAATATCTCAACTCTATACGTATTCAAAAAGCCTGCAAAGAACTGCTCCGCACAAAAGATTCTGTGACAGACATCGCACTTCGCTGCGGTTTTGAGAACAGCAATTATTTCGGTGACCTGTTTTATAAAATAAATGGCGTATCCCCCCGGGCCTGGCGTCAAAAACACGGAAAAGTATAATCTCAATGCACACCAAAACACCTTGCAGGTTGGCGGCGTGTCAACAGTAATCCAAAAGCCTCTTTCTCCCACTTGACTTTCCATCCTATTTCCTTTAGGATAAAATATATTACTGAAGAGAATCGAGGTATCTTCCATGTACCAAGCTGTTATAGTTGATGATGAACCCTTCGTGGTTGAGGGCATGAAAACAGCCATTGACTGGTCCGGTTTCAATTTTGAACTGTGCTACTGTACCACCAATCCCTGCCAGGCCCTGGAATTTCTTGAAAAACACCCGGCAGACCTTCTGATCACGGATATTTCAATGCCTCAGATGAACGGGATCGAATTGATCAGAAGGGTGCGCGAGATCAATCCGCTGATCTCTATCCTTGTGCTTTCAGCCTATGACAATTTCGAATATGTGCGTTCCGCCATGCGCCACGGCGCTGAGAATTATCTGCTTAAGCCTCTGGACCCTGATGAGCTTGCAGAATCCATCAGCGGCATTGTAAGCCATATCCAGGAGAGGGCAGAATTATCCGATACATACGGGCCTACTATGCTTACCTTCCGCAGTCTTTTTATAGAGAGCTGGGTAAAAGGATCATTAAGCGAAGATGAATTTATCACAAGGGCGCAGCTGCTCGGCGTCAATCTTTACCTAAATAATTATACTGTAGTGATTTTTACAGCTCCCTCAGGAATTTCAATGGGAAAAGAGAAGATGTCGCGTCTTTTTGATTATCTGCTCTCACTTTTTGTGGGCACTTATATCAGCCATTTTTATTTTGAAACTCCCACAAGGCTGGTCTGCATTATAAGCAGTTCCAATGATAAATATACTGTAGAGAATCTGCTCTCACAGATGGATAATGCCAGAGTTGTTCTTGATTTTCCTTTTTTCATCTCCACCGGAAATACTGTGAACGATTATGAGGAAGTGAGCGCCAGTTACAGAAATGCTTCAAAATATTTATTTTTGCAGCACACGCCCATGAAGGAGATCATCTATCAGGATATGGGGCTCTCCGTGGCGGCAGCAGGAATCATTGAACAGGACTATGCGGATATCTCAGAGGGGTCCTATGCAGAGCAATTAGATAAGCTCTTTACCACCATCCCTGATTCAAAGCATATGGCCTGCATGCTGAGCATCCTGAGCTGGGGCGTCTCTCAGACCACCACAGAAATGCAGCCCGACCCAGAAGTAACTGATATGCTCAGTTCTATCATCTGTGACGCTTCAGACCTGAACAGGCTGCTTGAATATGTGCATTCCTTCGTTCACTGCTGTTATGAGGTCCGGGCAAGAAAACAGAAGATCCAGACTGCTGCTTATCCCTGCGTGGATGCTGTCATCAATGCAGTCCACGAGTTCTCAGATAAAGATATCTCTCTAAAAACTCTTGCTGCGAGACTGAATATGCACCCTTCTTATCTGGGAAGCATCTTCCACCAGCAGACGGGCTATTACTTCAATGACTATCTGAATGAAGAGAGGCTGAAATACGCTGCCGGATTGATGGAGAACACTGACATGAAGCTCAAGGATATCGTGGATAAAGCCGGTTTCTCCAGCCAGACTTATTTCAACAGACAGTTTAAGAGACGGTACGGCACAGCACCGAACGCATACCGCCGTGAAATGAAATTGAAAAAAGTGTAAGAATAAAAAGGGCTTCCCGCGTCCAAATGGCGGGAAGCCCTTCTTCATTATTAAAAAGGTAACTGTTCAGTACCTTCACAGTTACGTTAAAAAGTACCTTTTACGTCGCTCCAGTTCTTTTCTGCGTAATCCATCAGCTCTTCTGCCTGCTCCAGCGGCATATCATTGAAGAACAGATACAGTCCTTTAGAACCATATTTTTTCACGATCCTGTCTGTATTACGCAGCCAGTCTTTGAATTCTCCGGAATAAACCTTTACCCAGAGCTGCTTTCCGGCTGCCCTTGTCTTGTCGTAGATCTCGTCCCACTTCTCCAGTGTTCCGTCCGGGCCATGGTCTCCGCTGGTCCACTGCAGAGAATCAATACCTTCCACTTCCATCAGGGCATCCATATGCTTGATAGCTTCCGGTCCGTCCAGGTGGTAAAGCACATGATCCAGCTGGGATGTAGCCTGCTTCAGGGAATCAAGCACAAATGTGCGGAAATAGTCCGGAGAAAGCAGAGCTGAATAATCACACTGTAATTTCTGTGTCTTGCCGCTGCCGAATATCTGGAATACAGTATATGCGCTTCCGCCTTCATACTGTGCATATTTATAAAATGCATCGTAATACTGCTGATAGCAGTCAGTTACCTGCTGAACTCTTTTTATAACTTCCTCTTCATCGTCGATCATATCATAAAGAAGGTCCTGAGCGCCGCGCAGTGAGGCAAGAACATCCACATTTTCCATCAGGTCAGGAATGGCTATCGGAAAATCATCTCCGATCAGCTTCTTGCAGTCTGCAAAAAGCTCGATGTGTTTCTTGAACCATTTGTTTTCCGGATCAAATTTTAATTCAGGATAATCTGCCCAGTCATCCACACATGACTCAAACCAAACTGTATTATCTTTGAACTTAATCTCGCTGCCCAGATATCCAGCCACAGAACCCGGCCCGAAATCAGCATTCAGGTTCGGGAAACTTTCTCCCAAAAACTCATGAGTCTCACAATAATAACGGAAACGCTTTACAATGCTCTCCGCATTCATGTACTTCTCTTCCATGTTTTTAGACTTGATATCTGCCGGCACTGAAAACGGATAGTGGCCCGGTTTTACTCCTGTCACACGCATGATAGGCCTTCCCGTATTTTCGCCCTTCCAGTAATCTTCAAACCTCTGTTTGGTGGCTTCCCAGTCTTTCTTGTATTCCATCTGATACATCCTCCTATTTCTGCTTCCGCCGCCAGCGCCTTTTTGTCCGCATGCACTGATGACTTCCCGCACTTGTTTTCACACTCTTAATTCTGAGCCCAAAATTGCCCAAATTGACATGGCAGTTTTGCTGCCCTTATCCGGTTGCCGGATTTGTGTTCTAATGAACTTTAATCTTATGGGTTCATAATAACACTGCTCCGCCAGGAATACTTGACCGATATATGCCAGTTTTTGTACTATATTTGGTTTTTTCTGTAATTACCTGGGGAAATACCCCTGACTTTTTTAAATATCCTGTTAAAATAGGAGACACTGTTAAATCCTGTCAGCATGGCTATGTCTGTAATACTTTCACTCGTAGTAGACAGCAGCATACAGGCCCTGTTAATGCGCAGCTGGTCAATGTATTCAAATATCCGCATGTGCAGTGTATTTTTAAAACAGGAACACAGGTAGCTCTTATTCATCATGGCTACCCTGGCCAGCTCGTCCAGTTCCAGCTGTTCCAGATAATGCTCATGTATATAATCCAGAACCGGCTGAAGCCTTGTAAATGTTTTATACCTGGCTTCTTTCCTCTCTGTCTTATCCTGACTGATTAGATAGATCCTGTAGAGCTGAGCCATAAATAGCTGTGTCCAGGACTTCACAAAAAGTTCCCACCCCTGCCTTTTTTCCTCATATTCTGCCCTGATATTCACTACTGCCTCCAGGAGTTTTCCGTATCCCTCTTCCTCCCTGCGGATACAGTTCGTAAATACAGCGCTTCTGTTAAAAAATGGTTCCAGAAACTGGTAGCCCTGCATCCTTTCCCATAAAAAAGCGGGATCGAATACGATCACCTCAAGCATAAGCCCTCCGTCATGCACCGCCATATGCCGCTCCTGGTTATTGATAATAAAAATATCACCCTGTCTGATCTCGTACTCTCTCTCCTCGATCAGATAGTACCCTTCCCCATCCTTTACATAATTGATCTCCAGAAAATCATGGGAATGCAGATACATCTGTCTGGACTTGGACACAAACATCCTGTATGGGAAATTCGGATCAAATACCATTGCATCCTTTATGTAATCCATATTTAAGCCTCCTAACCATCCAGAATTCTATAAGCCTGGCAGATAATCAGCGGTTGCGCCTTAAAATTTCGCCAGGGAGTTGTCTTAGAGTTTTAATACGGCAATCTGTTCTTCTCCGTCTTTTTCTCCGGTCTCTATAAATCCAAAAGAGGCATACAGCGATTTGGCAACCGCGTTTTCCGGCTCATATGACAGCCAGCAGAAATCGGCTTTACCACAGGGAAATGTTCTGATAAATCTTAATGCAAGTTCTACAGCCTGTTTCCCATATCCCCTGTTTTGATAGTTCTTGTCTATCATCAATCTCCACAGGTTATAATTTCCGTCTGCTATGGCAGGTGCATCCTTCCAATAATCATCTTTGTCATAACCAATCATCACAAAGCCGACTGGATTATTACCTTCAAAAATTCCAAATGGAAAAGCATATCCGTTGGATGTAATAGCGGTATACGCTTCAATAATACTAATATCATTGCCGGCGACAAAATTTCTCTGACTATCTGAGACATTTAACTTTAGAATATCCCAGATATTTTCGCCATTTATTTTTTCCAGGTGAATCATTCTATCTACCTCTGCAAGTTCCAATTGTTGTTTTGCTATTTCAATGTTACAGTTCAGCCGTCTGCCATTCGGCAGCCGTCTGACCTATAACAACGCTCCGCGATGCACACAAAATGCTGTAAACAGCATTTTGGCGCTGCAGCTCTCGGGATTTTCGTGCATAATGCACGAAAACACCTCGCGGAACATTGGAAGGCTGAACTGTTACATTTCAATTCTACCACAATTCCGAGAGGGTGGAAACAGAGACGATTATTTTATATGAAAAACAAATCTATTTATTCCTGGCCGCAAAGAGCGCCAGTTTTGCATAAAAATCTTCCAATATCAGCCTGGAATCTATTTTCTGGTATACACGGATCGGACGGAACCTTTTTGAATGAATATAGTTCATATCCACACCTACCGACGGAGCCTGCTTCCATTCGAATGAGAACCTGTCTTCATAGAGAATCAGTCCCACAGCTGGTGAATCACCCAGAACCCAGCACTCTCCGCTCCTGAAGGGACTCTTCCTGGGCTGCTCAGTAAAAGCATGTTCCATGAGCTGGTCACAGAGATAAGCCCCTATCTCACCATAAGGACGCACACGGTATTCCAGTTCTGCCATTGTTACAGGAATCATCTCATATACATTTTTCGGTACCTGCCATACTTCCATATTAGAACCAAACACCACATTAGCTGCGTTAATATCATTGCCCAGGTTAAACTCTTCTCCGCCGTCAGGATAGAGACCGCCGCCGATCCATATTACAGTGAGGCGCTTTGCAATTCTTGGCTCCATAAGATAAGCGCTGGCAATATCAGTCAGCGGCCCCAGGAAAATAGCATACAAAGGACTGTCATCCTGTTTCATAGCCTCTTCAATGATCAGCCTGGCGCCTTCACTGTCCACAGGGGTTGACGTATCAGTCAAAGCATGGGGAGCGCCATGACAGATAGGAATCTGCCCAGTAAATCCCATCTTGTCAACAACTGTTTCCAGTTCCCTGTAACTTCTCTCCATGCTGTCAGCATCCCTCTTTGTCCCATAATGCGCAGCCACAAGACCTACATTGTCAATCTTAGGACTCAAAAGCGCCTGAACTACAGCAAAGTCGTCATCCGCTTCATTCTTAGCATCGGTATCTGTTATTAACCGTACAATCTTCTCTTCCGGCACCTTAAAAGTATAATCCTGATATCTCATCTTCCATTCTCCTTAAAATTATTATAAATAATCATTTAAATAATTTATATTTATTTTTATCCCTACTATAATATTTTTCCTGAAGAAAGGCAAGAAGAAATATTTATAAGCCAAATTCTTTAAACAGCTTCTCCTGCCATTCTCTGTCACTTGCTGCTTTGACAATATCCGCAGTTCTGTTTTGAAGGGCGAGAAGTTTGTTTAACTGGTTTATTCGCGCTACTTCCTTTCTGCCTTCTTCCCGGCCTTCTTCTCTGCCCTCTTCCTTTGTCTGTCTCATATGTTTCTCTTCATCATATTCAAAAATACTCACATTCTTTGCCTCCGTTCTGTTATTTCTCAGAAACTCTGCCAAAATATCATTCTCGATACATTCCGTTATCGCCTTCTCCACAGCATCTTCAAGCTGCATTGATTTTGTATATTCCCTTACCTTATCCACATAAATGCTGTAGTCCTTCAGCGTTTTGCATTTATCCATCAGCCTTTCATTATGGCCTCTGTTTATGTTCAACATCACTGCTTTTAATTCCAGCGATATTTCTTTATCCTGCACTTCATATACATCTGAAAGCTTAATAATCTGACGGTTCGGCTGTTCCGGCAGTCCATTATAAAAGATCACAAACCCGGGCGCCGGCACCCTGACCGGCCTGCTTCCGTATAAATTCCTGTCTTTTGTCATATTGGAATACAGGTTTGCTGTATACATCAGAAATCTCAGAGGAAGATTTGGATTGTAGGTGGACTGGTGCTCATAGAGCGCCAGCCGAGAGTCAATTATAAATGACAAATCATTACGCATAGACATATAGATAGCGTTTTCCAGCGTATTGACTTCAAGCTCCTCCGGGTTCTAATAACTGGTCCCATTCACAGCATTATACAGCTCTAAAAGCTCTCTTTTGCTGCTGAATATCATTTCAAACAGCCGTGATTTGTAAATGCGGTTAATCCCCCTTTTCCTTTCCCTTTTTCCTTATCTGCATAACACTGCAGATTCCCTGTTGCGTTACTTTGCTTTTCCATAGTGTAAGCCTCCTTTTAAATGTGGCAGGCGTCCCATGGAGAAGCATCTACGTCTTCATCAAGGAACCCTCCTGCCTTTTGAATTGGGATTTAAGCATTGAGATTTCCTTTTGATGCCAGACGGCAGAAATGATATCAGATACGGCAAAGCCTGTTTGAAAAAAAACCTAAGCCGCAGGATAGAAATGGAACTAAATGCTTTATTGATATTTTAACACAGGTGGGGGGACAGTGCCAGAGTAAATTGCTGTTTAGGTGAGTAACAGGACGCTTTGTGTTGATGGATAGTGAGCCGTCAGACAGGGCAGCTTCAAGTTTACCGGCACAAAGCTGGCT
>QGGY01000022.1 GCA_003148945.1 Murimonas intestini
CATCCAGTTTAAATTGTTTGTCATAGTGTTTTGTCATAATGAGATTCTCCTTCAGTGAGGTACCTATATTGTACCATGATTTTTCTAATGAGAAATTCTCATTTTGACTTGTACTATTTATATTCTAACATCAGGGTGGTATCATGGGGCGTAAGCCATTTCAACCCACAAGGCCCTCGCAGGCCTCGACATGTTCGACTATTACAAATATCGCAACAACGATCTGATTTCAACCCACAAGGCCCTCGCAGGCCTCGACATTGCAGAAAAAAACTTTATTTACCGGGGAATCATTTCAACCCACAAGGCCCTCGCAGGCCTCGACGGCTTATGTACAATTTAAAAGTGAGAGATTATGGATTTCAACCCACAAGGCCCTCGCAGGCCTCGACGAATGGACTTGTGGGAATGGCAAAGTACATCACATTTCAACCCACAAGGCCCTCGCAGGCCTCGACTAGGCAGCAGGCTGATTCACTGGAAACACTATCATTTCAACCCACAAGGCCCTCGCAGGCCTCGACAGAGTTTTACAATCAAGTATGATCCCCGGTTTAAATTTCAACCCACAAGGCCCTCGCAGGCCTCGACTTTCGTGCCATAAAAGTGTGTGCGTATTGTGTTATTTCAACCCACAAGGCCCTCGCAGGCCTCGACCCACGCTCACTGCTCCGTTGTCATCAGCATTTACAATTTCAACCCACAAGGCCCTCGCAGGCCTCGACTAAATGCAAAGTCATCAAATTCGTAATCTTCTGATTTCAACCCACAAGGCCCTCGCAGGCCTCGACGTATACTTTTCCATCGTCTGATTTTACGAGAATCATTTCAACCCACAAGGCCCTCGCAGGCCTCGACTTTTGGAATTTGATGAAAGACAACTCCTACATGACATTTCAACCCACAAGGCCCTCGCAGGCCTCGACAAGAGACTACACACCTCACCTTCCCTCAACCCGATTTCAACCCACAAGGCCCTCGCAGGCCTCGACTTGGATGGCATAATTAACATTTTGAGGTGAGGAATTTCAACCCACAAGGCCCTCGCAGGCCTCGACAAAGGCTGTTGTAGTAGACAGTTTCGAATCTGCTATTTCAACCCACAAGGCCCTCGCAGGCCTCGACAAAAGATTTGATGGATTGCACTAAAGGCCGAAAATTTCAACCCACAAGGCCCTCGCAGGCCTCGACAATATGGGAGGTGTTGTATAGTGGCGCAAGAAACAATTTCAACCCACAAGGCCCTCGCAGGCCTCGACGACCGTCTGGAACTCAACTATCCATGTGGAGTAAGTATTTCAACCCACAAGGCCCTCGCAGGCCTCGACGTATTATTTTATTATCGATAAGAAAGCCTTTACTGATTTCAACCCACAAGGCCCTCGCAGGCCTCGACCCCCGACTGCGGCCGCTGTTACTGTGTTCGTGGTGATTTCAACCCACAAGGCCCTCGCAGGCCTCGACGTTTACATTTTATCACCCTATGTGGAGAGCGAGCATTTCAACCCACAAGGCCCTCGCAGGCCTCGACGAAATCTATATCTTACTGTGAGTGGCATAAACAAAATTTCAACCCACAAGGCCCTCGCAGGCCTCGACAGCAAATATTACCAACTACTTCCCATCTCATTCTACCATTTTTATACCATTTCCACAATATCCCTCTAATAATTTTCGATATTATTTTTATTCCATAATTATCCGGTATGTAAAGTTCTCAATTTTTGGTGCGAATCACTCAGGATTTTTATGTTCACTCCACATTCGCACCTGATCACTCACAAAACTAAAGTATACCTCTACATTCTTACTTTAATGTACCAGATCAATATCCATCACAACTTCATATTAGCTCAATCAGGAATCCTATCTGCAGTATTCTATCTGCAAACAGGATTCCTATTGTTTCTTGATTAACTATTCACATTTTCTTTTTTATTTTCCCAGAATCCCTGCCTCCAGGTCACTGAGCATGACATCCATGGCGGTGATTCCGCCTTCCGCCAGATACCATACCGTTGGAGTCAGGTATACAATATTTCCTTCTTTGTATGCATCTGTTTTCTGTACAAGTTCGTTTTCCATTACTTCCTGTGCCAGCTGCGCTCCTTCTGTGCTGATAGCTGAATCGCGGTCCAGTACAAATATGTAATCCGGATTCAGTGATACGAGAAGCTCAAATGATGACTCGTTTCCATGAGTTGAATCTACATTGTCTGCCAGGTTCTCAAATCCAATTTCATTTCCTATCAATGAGCATCTGCTTCCGTTTCCCAGCGTATTAAAATTACTGCTGGTGACCATACCTATCACTGCTGTTTTTCCCTCCGCAGCTTTTGCAAGTGCATCTACCCGTTGGTCAAAGCCTGCAAGTTCTTCTGCAGCTTTTTCCTGCATACCAAAAATAGAAGCAATCATATCTGAATTATTTTTTATGCTCTGTATGAGACCTGCATCATAATCTGTTGCTGTGTATATGACAGGGGCAATTTCTGATAATGCTTCATACTGTGCACTCAGTCGTCCTCCAATAAAGATAATATCCGGTTCGCTGCTCATAAGAGCTTCCATATCAACTTCTTTCAATGTTCCCAGATTTGTTATTTCTTTGTTTTCATTATACTCCATAAGATAATCTATCTGTGAAGACTTAGGCATGCCCACCACGCGGTCTCCCAACTCCCAGTTGTCCAGCATATCCAGAACCGCCATATCGAGAATCGCAACTCTCTGCGGGTCATATGGAACCTCCACCTCTGTCTTTTCCCCATCTCCATTGAGGGATGTGACTGTAATTGTGTCCTGCACTTTAGCTCCGTCCGCCTCTGTGGATGCCTCTGTTGCTTCATTTGTATTAGTTTCAGTGTCTGCCCCGGTATTTGTCTCTGTATCCTTCTCACTTTCTACAGTATCCGCCTCTGTAATTCCTGCACCAAAAGTTTCCTGTTCAGTCTGCGCTTCTGATTCCTGTACTTCTGATTCCTGCGCTGCTGTCTCACTTTCTTTTTCAGTAACTACCTTATTTTCCGTAACTGCTTCAGTTCCTTTTTCCTCTTTCTGGCTTGTGCAGGCTGCAAGTGAAATAGTCATCATAGCTGCAAGTGTTAATGTAAGTATCTTTTTCATTAATTATTGTCTCCTTATATTAATTGTACAAAATAATTGTGATCCCTGCGGTTTTCTCCGCACTTCGTGTCCCCGAAATCCCGAAAGCATTCGAAATCAGCCCTGTGCGGGCTGCTTATTGATTCAAGAACGCCCTGGATTCTTGACAGTGTCAATGGTTAATAATAAATTGAGAGAGGTTTCCCCTCTATTTCCTGAATTTCAAAATCTACCCGGTAAATCTGTGATAGATTCTCCTTTGTCATCACCTCCTCAACTGTACCGAATTTGGCAATTTTTCCATCCACAAAAGCACAGATATAATCTGAATAAAAAGCTGCATAGTTAATCTCATGAAGTACAAGTATCACTGTCTTTCCCAGTTCATCACAAAGGCGGCGTACTATTTTCATCATATTAGTTGCGTGGTAAATATCCAAATTATTAGTAGGCTCATCCAGCAGAATGTATTCTGTATCCTGTGCAATGACCATAGCAATATAGGCTCTCTGACGCTGTCCTCCTGACAATTCATCAATAAACCTGTCCTGAAATTCCTCCAGCTCCATATAAGCAATGGCTTTATCTATGATTTCTTCATCCTCCTTCGTAGTACGATTCCCACTGTATGGAAATCTTCCGAAGGCAACCAGTTCCCTGACCGTCAGTTTCATCTGTATATTGTTCGACTGTGTCAATATCGCCAGCCGTTTTGCCAGCTCCCTGCTCTTCCATTTCGAAATATCCTTGCCGTCAAAGCTCACCAGTCCTGCATCCCTGGCCACCAGACGTGAAATAATCCCCATTACAGTAGATTTTCCGGCGCCATTTGGGCCGATCAGTGAAAGCACCTTCCCTTTCGGAATTTCAAAGGTGACAGAATCAACTACTGTCTTATCGTCATATTTCTTAGTAAGTCCTTCTATAAGCATTTTACGCCCTCCTGTTCCTTAGCAGCAGATATAGAAAATAGAGTCCTCCTCCAACTGTGATAAATACACTGATGGGTACACTGTATGCAAAAATCTGTTCCACTGCGATCTGTCCCCCCACAAGAACTGCCATACCGATCAAAGCCGAGCCGGCAATCAGGTATGTGTGCCTGTATGTCTTGAACAGCTGCCGTGATAAGTTAGCTATGATCAGTCCAAGAAAAGAAATTGGGCCTACCATGGCAGTAGCTATGGCGATAAACAGTGTCACTCCAAGCAGAAGACGCCTAATTGTCCTGTCATAGTCTACCCCCAGATTAATAGCCTGCTCTTTTCCCAATGTAATGACATCCAGCAGTACCAGTTCTTTTCTCAGGATAAGGATTACAAGAGCGATCATCACAAGCGACAAAACAATAATGTCTGAATTTATATTGCTGAAGCTGGCTACCAGGGAAGCCAGAAGAGAATCATATTCATTAGGGTCCATAATTCTTGTCAGGCTGCTCTGCATACTTGAAAAAAACGTTGACATAACTGTGCCTGCCAGAAGAACATATAGTACATTATGTTTTGTCTTTTTAAACAGATAACTGTATATTACCGTGGCAATGATTCCCATAAGCACCAGATCCACTACAAAAGATAAATTTTTATTTCTGGCCAGCAGGCTGGCGGAACCAAAAAAGAAGACGACAGCAGTATGGATCAGCGCGTATAATGAATTCATTCCCAGAAGACAGGGAGTTACTATTGTATTATTAATAATCGACTGAAATACAATAGAAGCACTTCCTATACAAAAAGCGGTGATAAGCATCACAGCAAGCTTTGGTATCCTGATTTTCATTGTATAGCCAAAATATTTAAAATTAACAGAAACAAAGATATAAGCGATTGCCGCCGCCAGAACCAGTATGGCAAGTATGATCATTTTTTTAGTATTTACTTTTTTCCCCGCATAGTTCATGATTCTGCACCTCCATCTGCCGGTGGGGCTGTACAGCCGTTTGCAGAATGCCTGAAGCGTATCCCCCTTCTTCCATTATTCAGCCTGCAGATAAGCAGGCCGATAAATATCAGACTGCCAAGCACACCTGCTATCAGTTCGATTGGAAGCTCATACGGCATAATGATCACACGCCCGATCATGTCACAGACAAGGACAAATATAGCTCCAAACAATGCAGTATCTGTCAGAGTTCCTCTGATCTTGTCCCCCTTGAACATCGCCACTATATTCGGTACGATCAGACCTATGTAGGAAATGCTTCCTACCACCACAACTACGCTGGCCGTAATCAGGGCAGCAATCGTCAGTCCCATAAAAAGGACAAGATTGTAGCGGACACCCAGGTTTTTAGAAAAATCTTTTCCCATCCCAACAATATTGAAATGATTGGCAAAGATAAATGCAATGATTACCAGGGGCAGTACAAGATAGACAAGCTCATACCTTCCTCTTATTACCAGCGAGAAATGTCCAACAAGCCAGGATGACAGTGCCTGGGTCATCTCATACCTGTAAGCCAGATAACTGGTGATCCCTCCAATGACATTTCCAAACATGATCCCCACCAAAGGAACCATAATAATATCTTTGAACTGAACTTTCTGTATGAACCATACAAATGTCCATGTTCCGAAGACTGCTGCTATAAAAGCAAATATGGCTCTTCCCCACAATGTAGATGAAGGCAGGAACAGCAGTGCCAGCAATATCCCCAGCTGAGCAGACGATATGGTAGCCCCTGTTGTGGGCGAAACGAATTTGTTCATGCACAATTGCTGCATGATAAGCCCCGCCACACTCATCCCTATTCCTGTACATACTATAGCCAGAAGTCTGGGAAGCCGCGAGATCATCAGAATCTCGATCTGTTCAAAATCCCCGCTGACCAGCCCTGTTACCGTCATTTCAAGTACCCCCTGGAACAGCGAAAATACCGATAGTAAAATAAGGCTGACAGACAAAATGATTGTTAACCTCCACTTTTTAATACAGCATACCTCCATTTCTGTTAGTTATATCTAACCCATACATACAGTTTATCTCAGCTTTTATCACTGTCCCGGCTTTACCAGAACTGCAGCATTTGACAGATTGCAGTATTTGGCATATTGCAGTATATGGCTTGCCTCATCTGCCCTATTTCTCCTGAATACACATCTCAATCTCGTACTCTCAATCCAGATCCGTGGTAACCACATAATGATAAATTTCAGAGAATGCCAAATATTGGTTAGTTTTAACTAACTATAATTCAAAATAAAATGCGCCTCATGCCTGCTTCTTATACATGGCATCTCTTGCGCACCGCATGCGAATATTAACACACAAGCGGAAAAAAAGTCAACAGTAAATTTAAAAAAAAATTATTTATGAAAATTTTTCTCAACTTTCCCAGGCCACATAACATTCCGGATTTTATGCCGGAGGACTGTATTTTATGGAGAACGAAGCTTAGTATTAAATAAAAAATACCAGTCTTCCACAGCAGCTCGCTAATAATGCATTGCCCCAATACGGAAAACCAGTATTTAGATTTTATGTGACTGTGAAGATATAGAACAGTTACGGTTTTTTATTCATCTGCGTATTTTTCTTCATTTCTTTTTCTTGCTTTGTCTGTCAGCCATCCCATTACAAAATAAATAGCAAAGGTGATCACAAATACCACAGAAAAACATATACCAGCCATTTTATTAACCGGCAAATCATCTCCCGGGTTTCTTGCAGCTATGAGCATTCCCCAGTAAAAGATAGTGATTATGCCTGAGAAACAGAAGCTAAAGAGAAGACTGCCCAGCGGTCCTGCCGGAAGCTTGGAATCCCAGATCCCTTCTCTGATATTTCCGGCGGAATAAGACAGGATTCCTGCCAGGACTATCAGACTGTACCCCAAAGACATATATTTATCACTCACATCCCAAAACAGAGTAATAAAGTTCATGGCAAGACACAGGCTTATTACGATCCAAAAAGACCTGTTCCCGGCCTCCACTCTCTTCTGCTTCTGTCTTTCATCTAACTCTCCATTTCTCATTTCAAATCCTCCTCCCAGAATAGCTCATCTAAAGTCTTATTGAGACTCCTGCAGATATCAATGCATAGCCTCAAGGATGGGTTGAAATCACCGGCCTCTATCATGCCTATTGTCTGCCGCGTGACACCTGCCATTTCTGCCAGCTGGATCTGAGATATCCCCATCTCCATCCGGGCTATCTTTATTTTTAAATTCTTCATATTCCTGTCCGTTCCAGAGCGTATCTGTGTAAATATACTCCAGTTTACTTGCTGCAAGGCGGTATCCGGTTTGCTCTATATTGTCCCCGGCCGTCCTGGCATATCCGCTGCTCTATTAGCGGAACTTATCAGTTAAGCTTTCTCTGTATTCTTCTCTTACTCCGTTACTGATCCTCCGTTACTCATATTATATATTATATCAATTGCAGCAAAAATGTCAACTATATTTTGCATAAGTTAAATATAGTTGACTCAATTTGTTACTGTTAAACCAATATTTCCGCTTCATTGTAACTATTGGTTAATTTAGAAATCGAAAGGGTTGCATTTCGATTTACAATTGAGGTATTTCCGCTTCCTTCTCAGTTATTTTAAATACTTCTCTTTTTCAATCCTCCCCCGCAGAAGTTCATAGTATTCATCATCATCCCACGTTTTCAGATCTACCTGTTTCCCCTGAGCCGCTGACAAGTACATGGCATTGGCAAGCGTCAGTCCCAGGATTCCATCTTCCCCCGGGGCTGTCAGCCTTTTTCCATACAAGATAGCATCTGTAAATTCCCGCAGTATGCCTGCATGGCCGTCTCCGCCTTCTTTTACCGGTACGTGGCAGCGCCAGTTTTCTGGCTTTGCAAAGGGGTCTGTATTTATAATATTAAATTCCCTCTCACTGATTCTGTTTCGATAAAAAATGATCTCATTATTCTCTGCAACAAGTTTTCCTCTGTCCCCCGCTATCTCCAGGCGGTTTGTGCCGGGGACTTCGTGTGTCGCCGTCACGAACAGGCCTGTTGCCCCGCCCGGAAATTGCAAATATGCTGTCACATCATCTTCTACCTGTATATTGTGACCGGCCCCATATTGCATAAAAGCCTGCACTGAATCTGGCATCCCGGTTATCCACTGCAAAAGATCCAGATTGTGGACAGCCTGATTCATAAGAACCCCGCCGCCTTCTCCTTCCCAGGTAGCCCGCCATGTTCCCGTGTCATAATAGGCCTGGCTTCTGTACCAGTCTGTAACAAGCCAGGTTATCCTTTTTAGGGCCCCCAGTTCACCGGACCTGACCAGCTCCCTCACTTTTTTATACAAAGGATTCATACGCATATTGTACATGATCGCGAATACCTTTCCTGAGTCTGCAGCTGCCTTATTCATAAGGCGCACATGCTTTGTATCCGCTCCCGCCGGTTTTTCAATCAGTACATGCTTCCCTGCACCAAATGCCTCTATTGCCATTTGAGGATGCAGCGGATGGGGTGTCGCTATCAGCACAGCATCCACATATGAAAGCATTTCCCGGTAACTGCCGCATATCCTGACATCCGGGTATTTCTCTTTAAAAGACTGCAGCTTTTCTGTATGCCCTGTACATACTGCACAGAGAATTCCGCCCGGTATGCTCCCTGACAACAGTTTATCTGCATGCATCATTCCTATTGAGCCCATTCCTGCGATTCCATATCTTACTATATCCATAGTTTTTATGATTTCCTCCTCATCTGACTTAGACTTAACTGTCTCTTTCTCATCTTCTTTCATTATAACAGCAGTGTATCTGATTCACAATTGCCAGTATTCAGTTTGCTGGTCGTATACTAATATAGCGGCCCCTGGGGCGCATCCTGCCTCACTTCTATTTTACTTTCCCTCCCAATATATCTGCCCTGTATCTCTACCCTGCCTTCTTTTATCATACTCTTCAGACGGCTCCTGCTGACTTCCAGTATTTCTGCCAGAACCTTTTCAGTCCTTATCTTTAATTCAAATGGATTCCGTATACAGATACTGATATTTCCCTCCAGCCTGCCTACCTGCCTGACATGAACTATAGTATACTCTATATTCTCCAGGTCTATCTCTGCCCTGTTTCTCTGG
Source organism: Murimonas intestini (assembly GCA_003148945.1). Classification (GTDB taxonomy): domain Bacteria; phylum Bacillota; class Clostridia; order Lachnospirales; family Lachnospiraceae; genus Murimonas; species Murimonas intestini. The sequence continues at coordinate 9,163 of QGGY01000022.1, forward strand.
AACAGCCCCTTGTCACACCCCCAGCGCAGAGCCAGTTCCCGGCTGTTCTCCTGAAAGAGCCGGAAATCTTCCCCCACAGAGGACGGACTGACACGCTCATATAACGTAACGTTGTAGGTGTGTCTGCACTTTTCGCATTGATAGATCAGCCAGATATCTACCCTGTTCCCGTTGGCGTTCACCCTGAAGTTTCCTGTGTTGACATACGATGTTTTACAGCCGCATCCCGGGCAGTTCCTTATTATTCTGTATGAACTTTGGGGATGTATTACATAATCCGCATGGTTCGGATAATTATCAAATTTTTGTAAATGTTCATTCCATTCACAGTTACATATTTTTTTATCGTAGCAGCCCATATTTTCTGCATCTCCTTTTTTATTTAATCAGGATCTGCAAAGGCCACTGCCTGTTTATTCCCGCAAGCTGCGGGGACTTTCTCTAATTCCTGCAATAGCCTTTGCTATGCAGCGTGATAGGGGTCACCCATAATTAAATTTCCTCCTCATGCTTTATTTTTATCTTTTATATAGCTGCTGTAAGTCCCGGGATAATCGTCTATTCCATTTTCATTAACTACCAGCAGTCTGTCGGCTGCCTTCTGCACAAAATACCTGTCATGGGACACAAACAGCACAGTCCCCGTATACTGTATTATGATATTTTCCAGTGCCTCTTTTCCCTGAAGATCCATGTGATTAGTCGGTTCATCCAGAATCAATACATTGGGGCCCTTTTTAAATATTTTTGCCAGCTCCAGACGGGCACGTTCGCCCCCGGATAAATCTCCGGTCTTTTTATAGACACTCTCCTGTGTAAACATAAATGCCCCCAGATACTTTCTGACTTCATTCTGCCCTAACAGAGGGAACTCATCCCAGAATTCATCTAACACTGTTTTGTCAGACGCCTGATTCACTGTCTGCTGTGCAAAATACCCGATCTGTACATTCTCTCCCCATGTAAAGCTTCCGCTAAGAGGCTCCATCTCACCTGTAATAGTCTTCAGTAATGTGGTTTTTCCAGTACCGTTCCCTCCTATGATCCCCACCTTTTCTCCTCTTTTGATCAGGACAGTTAATTCATACATGGGATTATCATATCCGATACGCAGCCTGCTGCTTCTAAATATTTCCCGGGCAGGTTTTACTGCCGGTTCCAGAGACATATGAAAGGTCCTTAAATCAGGCATTTTAGGTTTTTCTACCTTCTCCATCCTTTCAATATATTTAAGCTTTGCTCTTGCCATGGCTGATTTCGTGGGTATATTTTTGAAACGTTCTGCTGTTTCCTTTAATCGTGCGATCTCTCTCTGCTGTTCCTCATATTTTTTAGCCTGGAGATTTCTTTCTATAAGCTTCTGGCTCACATAATCTGTATAATTCCCTGAATATTTTGTTACAGTCTTATGCTCTATCTCATATATCTTCTTCACTGTCCTGTCCAGAAACATCCTGTCATGCGATACGATAACCACAGCTTTCTCATAATGATTAATAAAGTTTTCCAGCCATTCGATCATATTCACATCCAGATGGTTTGTAGGTTCATCCAGCAGCATGATATCCGGGTGTTCCAGCATAACCTTTGTCAGGGATATCTTTGTCAGCTCCCCTCCGGAAAATTCATTGAGGTACTTTTTATAATCACTTTTCCCAAAACCAAGCTTTCCCAGGACTATATCCATATCTTTTGCATAATCATAACCGCCCAGCCCGAAGAACCTTTCCTGGATATCTGCATATTCTGAAATTATTTTATCCGAATGATCTATAACCATTAAATCTAATAATTCTTCCATCCTGTCCATCATTTGCAGAACAGGTTCATATACCTTATTAATTTCTTCCTCTAATGTAATGTCCAGGTCCTCCTCAGGTATCTGGCTTAAATAACCAATACGGATCTTGCCATGCTGTTCTATATAAATATGTTCATCACTGTCCCTTTTACTCAGCTCAATTTCTTCAGCTATTAATCTGAGCAGAGATGTTTTACCAGAACCATTCCTGCCAATAACAGCTATTTTTTCATTATCTTTAATTTCAATATTAATGTTTTCTATGATTGTATCAGCGGCATATCTGATTATGCCGTTATTTATCCTGTATAACAAAATATCCCCCCTGTTTTTTCTATAAGTATTGCTGCTCTCCCATTTCCAGGCGGCTGCCTGCCGTTATATGACATACAGTATAATGTCCTCAGAATCCTGATACCACCTCAAACATTTTTAGACAAAAAAATAATCCCTGTCTCTGCCTCCTGAAAAATGGAAGCAGGCGGCAGAAACATGCGGACGTGCATATACATGCAAAAATGACACAAGGGTGCAAAGATCCTTTTAATCCGCCTCCGGCGTTGGAATCTTTGCACCCTTGTGTCATTTTTCTATTTTTTTCTCCCGGAGAATCCGCTGGATACTTTTCTCTGACAGGAAATATGCCGACGCCAGTTCTTTAACTTTAGCGCCCTTTATATGATCCAGATAGATCTTCTGGTTCCTCTCCTGCATCTCTCTGCGTGCATCTGTCCTCTCTCCCCAACTCCGTCTTTCATTCTCTTTCCTGGGGATATAGATACATTCTCCGTCTACATAACTTTGTATTAATTCTATGATGTGTGCCGGCAGAATCTGCTCTGCCCTCCTATAGCCCATATTGCCCTCCTGATATATTTTTGCTTCCGGAAAGCAATGGCTATGGCAAATTCGATTGCGGCGTAAATTACCGCCCGCGCAATATTATATTCCAGTGCATCTTTGCGCCGAAGTGCGCAGCCTCAGTTGCAATAGCCAGTGCTATGCAGCCATAACATACCTGTTCATAAAACATGCCTCCTTTTATTATAAATACATGGGACTCTCCCATAAAATGCGATAATTGTCACTGTTTTTTATCATAACATATCTCCTGCAGTTTTTCATTACCCTTTTTTAGAATTAATCTCCTCATCCTGACTCAGCGCCTCCTGCTTCTCTTCACAGCCGTAAATGCCACAGCCACACACAGCAGAGAAATACCTGCCGCCGTTATGATTCCTGCCATCCACAAAAATACAGGTTCTGCCGTCACCAGCGTATCCAGTTTTATGTCCAATAGTATGTATGCCAGAAAGCCTGCTATCGTAAACACTGCCGTAACTATATATATAACTGCCGTGACTGTTGCCCCCACAAAAAAACTTGCCGCGGTGTTTATAGATAAATAAACACATCCAAGCAGGAAACCGCCTGCCCAGAACTGCAGATAGACCGGAAGGGAAAAGGTTCCAACAGTAAGGTAATGGATCAGAATCAGTATAAGTCCTGTGGCCGCTGAACCAAGACCATCTGCAAAAGCCGTCAGAAATCTGCCTTTTACAAAGTCTTTCCATGAATACGGAAGTGTAAGGGCATACCTTTCCCCCATACTGTTTGCTTCAATCTCTTTTAATGTTGTAGGCGAGCCTGACATGTTCATAGGCATGGACAGAACTGCAACTGTCACAAGGCTGTATATGTTTTTCAAAAATAGTACAAGGCCCAGTCCGATCACTATTTCTATAATAAAAGGTGCAACCGTAGACCTCCTGTAATATGCCAGCAAATCTTTTCTAACAAGTCCTGTCATCTCTTTTTCCCCCTTATATAAAACAGCATGATATCTTCAATAGAAGCCCTGTCAATAGCCAGATCCCTGATACTGGCCCTAAGCTCCCTTTTATTCTGGATCAGTACTCTGTATTCAAATTCTTCTTTGATATAGTATACAATATCCTCATCTGACAATGCATTAAACATATCCTTCCCACAATGGAGAATACCGAAATCCACATCCAGTTCTTCTTTTGTTTTTACAAACATGACCTTGCCTTCATGCAGAAGCATCACATAATCTGCTATTTTATCCAGGTCACTTGTAATATGTGTGGACAGCAGGACACTGTTGGTCCCATCTAATACAAATTCCTGCAGAAGGCTGAGTATCTCATCTCTCATGACTGGATCCAGACCGCTTGTTGCTTCGTCCAGTATAAGAAGCCTTGGATGATGTGACAGGGCAATGGCAAAGTTCAGTTTTACAGACATACCTTTCGATAAATCTTTAATCTTCTTGTCCAGCGGAAGCTTGAAGCTGTCCAGGTACCCGAAAAACAGATCTCTGTCCCAGTTCTCATAGATTTTTTTCATAATTGGATGTATATCCTTCACATAGTACCCGGAGTATGGACCCAGTCCGTCAATAACCACGCCAATATCCTGCTTGATTTCCCTCTCCGCCTGTTCATAATCTCTGCCGAATACAGTGATCGTGCCTTCATTTTTTTCAACCATATTTAAAATTGCAGAAATTGTCGTAGTTTTTCCTGCCCCGTTTTCTCCCACCAGTCCGTATATCATTCCCTGGGGGATTTCCATAGATACATGATCCAGCGTAAAATTTTTGTACTTTTTCGTAAGATCTTTGATTTGCAGTATCGGCTCCATCCTATTCCTCCTCATAAAAAAGCGTAAGGCTCTTTATCAATGTGTCCAGCCCTATCCCATTTGTTTTTGCAATATCCACCACTTCCTGAAGCTTATCCTCCGCCTGCCTCAGCTGTTCCTCTTTCAGAAAATCTTTGTTTTTCAAAGATATATAAGTCCCTTTTCCCGCTATCGTTTCTATAAATCCATCCTTCTGCAGCTCTTCGTAGGCATGCTGGACTGTGATTACACTGATATGAAGGGACTTCGCCAGGCTCCTGATACCAGGCAGCGGATCTCCTGTCTTTAGTTCTCCTTTCATTACTTTTCCTTTAATCTGTGATGTGATCTGTTCATAAATAGCTTTGTTCGAACTGTTGCTGATTATTATCTCCACTTCATCACCTGCACTTCTGTACTTAGCGTATATATACTGTACTTTTTTGATAAGTACAGTATATATACAGTGAACCACTTTGTCAATAGCTAAATTATAAATACCATAAAAGACAGGGAGCATGCCGCAAATTACAGCATATTCCCTGTCTCTTTCTGATACGCACCGTTTATTCAAATCTGCCATTTCTGTTCTTAAAAAAACATTACCTTATCTCAAAATACATTCAATCTTAAAATGTATTCACCTCATAAGGGAGGCTACAGGAATCTCTATCTGGGTTATGTAATCATCCATAGAGTCTATGACTGTCTCATTGATTCCCGTCTCATAGGAATATCCGTGCAGCTCCAGTCCCTGTTCCCGGGCATATTCCAGCAGTTCTTTATATCTGGCCGGAAGCCTGTCCCAGCTCCCCCTGCAGTATGCCCTCATATAACTTCCCTGTGGCTGGATATGCAGCCCTTTCTTTTTTGACGGGTCCGCCAGCTTCATGAAAAGTGCAGAATAATTGTCAAACTCTCCTCTTGCAAGGCTCTCCACGGATATCATTGAGCCATATGATGTGTCATACATCCTTCGCAGCCGGTATTTCTTTATTTCCGCAATCTGCAGCTCAATCTCTTCCTCGATGGGCATATCCTTTGTGGTATCAACTATTGCAAGGTACTGTTCTTCTTTATTAATGATTTTTATTTCTGACAAGTCAATATTTATCAGGTCAGTCAGGTCTTTCCTCTGCCTGACAAGTACTTTTCTGATCTCCTTCAGATGCAGGATATTCCTGTCCAGCTCCGCCATCTTTTCTCCAAGCAGATTCTCCAGTTTCTCCGCTGAACGCTTTTCCATAAATTCCTTTATCTCGCTCACAGATACCCCAAGCTCCCTCAGCATCAGGATTGTTTCCAGTGTTGAGCTTTGGTAATACGTATAATACCTGTATCCATTCTCCTTAACAACAGCGGGCCTGAACAGCCCGGTCTCATCATACCACATTAAAGTCTTTTTATTGATCTCGTGCAGAGCCGCAAATTGTCCGATTGTCAGAAGTTTATACTTCCCATTTTCCACCTGAAATTCCCCCTTGACCGTACAGTTACTGTATGCTTTATGATATTAAACAGCAGCAGTTCAGTTTCCTGAACTATTACGTAGATTATACACCAAAAAACAAAACACAGAAAGGAACATACATATGGAAGACAAGATTATTCTCAGGAGTTATGACAAAAAAGACCATCAGGCACTGGAGGACATAATACGAAAGACATGGAACTATGATAAATTCAGCAGCCCAAAAACAGCTGCCAGGCTGGCACATGTCTACCTGAACAGCTGTCTGGCAAATCAGACCTTTACACGGGTAGCCGCCGTTAACGGACAGCCGGTTGGGATTATTATGGGTAAACATATAGGTAAGTATAAACGTTCACCCATACTTGACATAAAACTGCTCATCTCCATCGCATCACTCTACATCACAAAAGAGGGACGGTCAGTCTCTAAAATATTTGGCTGTGTAAGCAGCATTGATGAAGAATTATTAAAGAGCTGCCGGAAAAATTATCAGGGGGAAGTGGCATTCTTTGCAATAAACTCTCAATACCGTGGGAAAGGAATCGGCAAAAAATTATTCCATTCACTGCTGTCTTACATGCGGTCTGAACATATACAGCAGTTCTTTCTATTTACAGATACAAGCTGCAACTATCAGTTTTATGAACACCAGGGGATGACGCGCGGCTGTCAGAAAGAGCATTCTTTCCAGATCGCGGATCAGAAGTGCAAAATGACATTTTTCCTCTATGAATATTCCATTTAGAGTACGGTCTGATACCCCTAAAGTACAGTCTGATACCCCCCAGTGTTCCTGTAACAAATTTTGCGCCTACAGCCGCCTGTCTCTGCCCTGACAGGCGGCATGGCGCCCTGCCAATCCCACTGCAGCAGCCAGGACCAGCATACCTCCCCCTGCTATCCAGTACCACTTATCGTATTCTGTAAATCTGCCCGATATATTTATGACGCCCTTGATAAGGCAGCCTGACACAAATACCGCAATGCCTGCATTCCACATGTTAAATGACACTCTTTTCACAGACGCTGTCTTTCCTGTCAGCTGCAGGATAATAGCCGGCAGCATACCTCCCAGAAGGGGAAAAAGGAACATATTTCTCATAAATACTGAGTACTCTCCATAGCTGAATTTTTCATAAACCAGACTGAAAACAATGCACAGTACAGATACCGCCAGGTAACAAAGAGATGTCCTGGCATATCTTCTCTTACTGGATTCAATATCCGATGTATACAATATCACTCACCGCCCTCTCTGAGATTTTTCTGCCGTTTGTGGTGGGATTGTTGATTACGCTCCCGTTAAAGTACATGGTTGAGGAGCCTCCTCCATCCAGATTATATGCAAATGTGCATCCGTATTCCCGCATGACTCCCGCCAGTTCAAACAAAGACAGACCCTCACTTTCCCCGGTCCTCCCGTCAGACACCAGAAAAATATAGTGGAGAGGTCCAATATAACCTATGGCAGTCCGCGGGTTGCTGGCCATAGCCTTTCCCACCTCATTCTCTTCAGAGACTTTCACTTCCCCGTCCTCCACCAATACAGGCCCAAAAGCAAACAGCTGGCTGACGCCCCCATCTGCCAGTTCCTGGGCGCTCACTTCTTCTTCATAGATTACTCCTGCCAGGCCGTCCCCGTACAGGACCATATCTCCGTAGCTGCTGTCCCTGCGCACCGTGTCTCTGTATAATACACCGTTCTTTATGACATAGCCCCTGGAATTGGCACCGTAATAATCGCCGTTTACTGCAAGCACTGCGCCGTTTTCTTCAGCTGTCTCTGATGTCTTCTGTGTAATATTTGTGCCAAAGGTATCATCCGCCAGGGCTGTCTGCAGATATTTGGCAGAACTTAGCTGTACGTCTGCAATATATATTGCCGTATCATACTCACGGATGGTTTTGATGGATATCTGTATATTATCATCACTATACGAATCCTGCGTAATGACAGCTTCACCAGTAATCAGCGGCATCTCATCATCCTCCACTGTTCCAAGGCTGTGCGGTATGACAAAAGTATCCAGAATTACAAAAGCGTCAGCAAAAATCAGAACTACAGCAAAAAGGACTGCAAATACCCCCGGCCTTTTTAAGAAATCCTTCATAGCTTTGCCTGCCCTTTCCTCTTAAAAATAAACCTCTGCTGTACAGACCAGCTTAGAAGGAACATAGAACCGTCCACCAGAACCTTAGCTATATAAGGATCAACAAGACCTGAACCTCCAATGCCTGCCAGGACCCACGTACCTGCCAGCAGGATAAAACCTGATAATGCAAAATACTCCGCCCCTGTTTTCAGCACGTTTCCGCTGTCCCTGAATACATAATTTCTGTTAATGGCATAATTGGCTGAGGCACTGCATATCCTGGCAATTACATTGGAAATTATAAGACGTGTTTCCGCCGGAAGCTGTACAAGCAGTGAGATAAGTGCAGCGTAAATGCCATAATCTAAAAGAAAGCCTATAAAAGAAGCAGCCGCAAATTTCAATAAATTCTTGTAAATCAGCACCGCATCCCTGAGGGGCCTGAAATGGGACGCCGCATTTTTATTCAAATAAACAGTTTTAATTGGTATTTCTCTGACAGAAAAACATTCTGTTCCTTCCAGAAGCATGTTCATCTCATAGTCATAACGCTGCCCTTCCACACTGCACATGAACTGCAGAAAGTCCACAGGAAATCCTCTCAGCCCGCTCTGTGTATCGTACACTTTTTTACCAGTAGACAGACGGAAGATATATCTCGTTATTGTATTTCCCAGTCTGCTCTTTAAAGGCACCCTGCCTTTCAGCCTCCTGCTTCCAATCACCAGCTCGCCCGGATGTGAGGCAGCGGCATTATACACAGCCATAATATCCTCCCGCAGATGCTGTCCGTCTGCATCTGCTGTGACCACAATCCCCCATCTGCCTTTATTTATCTGTTCAATATAAGTAAATGCTGTCTTCAGGGCCGCCCCCTTCCCCATATTCTTTTTATGCGTTAAAACAGTTCCGTATTTTTTTACAGATTCAAATATCTCATCGTATTTTTCAGGGCTTCCGTCATTTACCACCAAGATGGTAAAAGTCCGGGTGCCTGACATATCGGTCAGCAGCTGCACAAGATGTTCATCCGGCTCATAAGCCGGAATCACCAGATAATTCATTCACAGACCTCCTTCACAAATATCTGCGGACACTGCTGTTCTAAACCCAGCTGCCCGCAAGCGCTTTTTATACTCCTACAAAAGTTATCTTATATAATGTAGCTTAAATCCACCTGAATAAAGCGCATAATTATATCTAAATAACAAGGTTGTAAACCAATACACGCTCCAGTACTCTGGAATTCAGTCATAAAACCTTTTATTCCTTTTGGGTAATAAATAAATATAAAAATGTTTGGTATTGGATATCTTCCTAAATCCAGTATAATAGGCTTATGATCAATTAATACTGCTAATGTGTGAAAGGAGATGTCAAAATGGCATATTATGTAGAGGAAATGAACGAGTGGGCTATACGCAGGATTGAATCAGAGGCGCCTGATGACGTTGACTTGCTGATGGGCCATCCACAGTGGAATGTCCCTGAAGACGGCAATGAGATCCGCTTTTCCTATTTTCTGCCCAACAGTGAAAAAGGCATGAGCATTGCCAAAACCTTTGTTATAGAAAATATAGGCTATGATTTCTGGGGAATGCCCTGGGAGCGGCTCGAACATATTGCATCACTGGAAGAAAGCTTAACCTCAGTCCTGCTTGACGGCACCATCCTCTGGTCAAGGAATACAGAAGTTTGCAAAAGATTTACTGACCTGCAGCAGCTGGCCAGAGAAAGGCTGCAGGATCGTTCATACTCCATGAAAACAGCACTTAACAGGCTCGCTGAAGCCATGGATACCTACAAAGTCATGGCCTTCGAAGATAACTTAAGCCATGTGAGGAAGGGCCTCTGCTATATCGCAGATCAGCTGTCTGTAGCACTGGCGCATATAAATGGCACGTATTTTAAAAAGGGGCCTGAAATGCAGGATCTGGTGCTGGATACACTGCCTCTTGTGCCTGAAGGATATACTGACGCCTACCGCAGGATCATCCATGCCATGACCATAGAAGACTGCTGTGAACTCGCTCATGAGATGATTAAAAAAGTACGTGTATTTCTCACAGGCCTTTGCAGTCAGATGGACGGAGGCTGCCGCTCACAGGACAGTACCTGTGATTACAGTGATATGGCTGCCTGGTATGAAGAAGGCACCTACTGGTTCCGCCGCCTGTATAGCTATACCGGCAGAGGAGATGCAGCCAGGACGCTGCAATGGGGGTACAGCCTGCAGGCGGAGCTGGACTTTGCCCAAAAAGCATACGGCCTGGATCAGATGGATATTTTAGATGCCTATGATCCTGATAATCTGACGGCCTTGAACCAGCGCGGCCACAAAATACAGGAATACCTTCACAATACGCTGCTCAGCCATAATGCCAAAATCCGGGAATATGCTTCCCTTAAAGAGTTTTTGAGCAGCGGTGAGTAAAACCTGCAGAAAGGACGGTCAAAACTGATGAGATATCTGAATGCTTCTGAAATACTGCCGGATGAGCTCCTGCGTGAGATACAGAAGTACACTCAGGGAGAGACACTCTATATTCCCAAAGAAAATGAACGGAAGAAGTGGGGAGAAAATTCCGGCTCCAGAAGCTACTATATAGAGCGCAATTCAAAGATCCTGGAAAAATATAGAGAAAACGGCTGCTCCATGCAGGAGCTGGCCGATGAATTTAATCTGTCTGTTGAAAGCATAAGAAAGATTATTTTCAAGTCCGGCCGCTGACTGCGTGGATAATTTGTGCCCTACAGAAGTATCTTCTGGTGGGCGCATCTCTCTCCGAAGAATCTGTCATGCTCCACAATGAGCATTGTAGGGTTGTATTTCATGATCAGCTCCTCTATCTGCATTCTGGAAAAAATGTCAATATAATTCAGCGGCTCATCCCAGATATACAGATGGGCCTGCTGCAGGAGGCTTCCTGCTATCAGAACCTTCTTCTTCTGACCTTCTGAAAACTTTTCCATTGGTTTTTCGAACTGTACCCGCTCAAAATCCAGCTGACGCAGAACTGCTTTAAACATACTTGCGCCGACTCCTGACTTTTCTATATAATCATCCAGGCTGCCCTTTAAAAATGAGGTATCCTGGCTGATCCATGATATCTTCAGCCCTCTCGCCACTTCCAGCCTGCCGCGTATCTCAGGGATGCCCTCCTTTATCTCATTCGGCAGGGGATTCAGGATCTCCGCTCCCTCCGCTGTCAGGATCGCCTTAATGACACTTGTTTTGCCGCAGCCGTTCCTGCCCTGCAGAATAGTCCTGCTCCCCCGTCTCAGCTCCATATTAAACCGGCCAAGTACCTCCCTTCCGCCATAACAGAAGCTGGCATCCTCCGCCTTTACATATATCTCTTTATAGTGAGAGAGAGGGATCAGCTTTAGTTCTCCCGGCTGTTCCAGGTTTTTAAGCAGCCGGGACTTTTGTTCTATGGCAGACTGCTGCCTTCTCTCCAGATTCTTCCGCCTCTGCTGCATCCTCTTAGATTTCTCCCCTATATAGGCTCTCGTATCCTTGCTGCGGTCAGGTTCTTTGACGGGATTGAACCCTATCTTTGTCTTTTCAACCCTGGCAGCCCAGGCTGCTGTCCTTTTAGACGCTTCCTCCAGCTTCCTGACCTCTCCCTTTAACTTTTCATTTTCTGAGAATTCAAATGCATCCCTCTTCTGCTTGTTTTCCCACCAGGAGGTAAAGTTGCCCTTCTCCACCTGTATCTGATTCCTCTCCAGCACCAGCACGTGATCCACACATCCGTCCAGCAGCCATCTGTCATGTGAGACCAGGATAAATCCCTTCTTCTTGTTCAGATAATCCCTCACCGCCTCTCTTGTAGGCATGTCCAGATGGTTTGTAGGCTCGTCAATGAGCAGGAAATAATTTTCTCTGGAAAACAGGACTGCCAGCATCACCTTTGTCCTCTCCCCATGGCTTAAGCTGCTGTACGGGCGATACAGCAATCCTGCATCTGTCTCTAACCCAGCCAGCTCTGTGCATATCCGCCACAGTTCAGTACCCGGGCATACTGTCTCTATCACATCGATCGTGTCCCTGTCCATATCCTTTTCCCTGATTTCAAATGGGAAGTAATCAAAAAAAGACGGTGCTGAAATACTGCCCTCATATTCATACTTTCCCAGGAGCAGATTTAAAAACGTTGTCTTCCCCTTGCCATTCCTTCCTATCAGCCCCAGCTTCCAGTTTGTATCCACACTGAATGAGGCGTTTTCAAAAATATTGTCATAGCTTCCCTCATAGCAGAAGGTCAGCCCCGAAACATTTATTTGTGCCATATTATTTCACTCCTGTCCACATTTTGTCCGCACGCCATGCTTATATTAAAGCGTCTAAAAAAAGAGAACCGCCTGTTATCAAACGATTCTCATAATGTCCCGGGTATGGCCTCTTAATGTGCTGATCAGGGCAAAGTGCACACAATACCTGGCCCGGCATAATACGCCTGCACATTTGCACTTTTGCCATCCGCTGGCGACTGTTACATTCAGGCAGGTATTTTATGCCTAAGCGTAACGGAGCGCTGCGCAGATTATATATTTTTCAAAAAATGGGCACAAAAAAAGAGAGGCTGGCCGGACATAATCCATCTTTGACAACACAACAAATCCCCAATGGCGCGCAATGGTTCATATGATTTACATGTTTTCATAATAGATTATTTTATAAATCCAGCCATTCTCACTTTACACCTCTCTTTATTATTCTGCTGCCATAATAACATACTGAGCACAATATTTCAATCTCTTTTATCCACTAATTCGGGTTCCGGGTTACTGTTCACCAGTCGGGCCGCAAGGCTTTTGCGGCAGCCCTCATATGAGACGCATCTGTTCCGCAGCACCCGCCAAAGATCCTGAAACCAAAGTCATCTCTCAGTCTCATCATACTGTCCGCCAGCGCCTCCGGTGCAGAGCTCTTTAAATCTGAACATCCATCCAGTTCCTCATAGGGGAGAGGCGATGTGTTTGCCTGTATTCCCCAGAAACGCCTCCTCACAGCTTCTGTCCTGTTGAAATCATGTGACAGAGCCTTGTATACAATATCCGGATGCACACAGTTAGTCATATAACAAACAGGATTATTCTCTGTGCAGCTGTCAATCTCTCTGATAGCAGTGTCAATGGCAGTACCGTCTATCAGCCTGCCGTCCTGCCTGACGGTAAAGCTTATGATATAGGGCAGACCTGTATCTGACATTGCCATGGCCATACCTTCTGCCTCTGCCAGTACCGGCATGATGCCTGCATATAAAAAGTCTGCTCCCGCCTCTTTAAAAAGATCAGCCTGCCACGCATGAAAGCTGCGTGCTTCCTGTGTCCCAAGAGCGCCCTCCCCTGTGTAGGCGTCCCCCCGGCAGCCCATCAGACCGCCTATGTACATCTCCGTTCCTGCATTTGCTTTAATCTCACGGAGCGCTTCTACATTTTCTTTAATAACCGACTCATCAAATCCTGCTGCCTTTATTCTTTCCCTGTTGGCGCGCCGTGTGGGCGTCATCGCCAGGAACGGCAGGCCGTACCCGGCCGCTACAGCCAGATACTCTCTCCACAGTGCCTGAAGAGCCTCCCTGCCTGCCGCACTGCGGACCAGACCTGCCATAGCGGCAGGGCCGTCAATCACAAATCCATACTCTCTTTTAAGACGTTCCCCCAGAGCCCCTTCCATAAGGACAGCCCTGGAATTCTCCATACATTTAATAAAATCCAATTTTCCTCCTATCCAGCCGAAGGCAGGTACAGTAATCATGCCTTCAGCCCGCCGTTTTCATCAAACTGCAGACTCTCCTTCATCTCAAGTATCTTACGCTTGACCTCGCCGAAAGCCTCCATATCAACCATCTCATGTGTCACATATACTTTGCCAGTTTCCCCGGTACTATTGACGGCCTTTCCCTTCAGGCAGTCATACAGATGCACTATTCCCAGCTGTTCCGCGATCAGCCAGTCACTCTCCAGCAGATAGAATATCCACTCCGGCTTCCCGTCCGGCCCCGCCTTCACCTGCGCGTGCATCTTCTTCCAGAACTCGTCATAATCTGTCCCCAGTTTACGCTTCCGTGCTGCCCCTGCATAAGAGCAATCCCCACAGTGATGGTGCGCATCTCCTCTGTTCTTGCAAAGGTGAGTGCATACATATATTCCTGCCACGAAAGAATAAATGCAAACATAGCTACGGTGACGATTCCGGGAGCTGCAAGAGGCATTATGATTTCAAACAGGATCCGCAGGCGGCCGCACCCGTCAATTCTGGCCGCATCTTCCAGAGAAACCGGAATAGTATCAAAATATCCTTTTATCATCCACGCGCAAAATGGCATTGCAAAGGTAGTATAAGCAATGATCATGGACAGATGCGTGTTCAAAAGTCCAAGCTTGCTCATAATAATATACATTGGAATAAGAAGAAGCATGGATGGAAACATCTGCACAACAATAAGGACCACAGAGAAAAGGGTCCTGCCGTGGAATCGGAACCGCGATATCCCATATCCGGCAAACATTGCTACCACAAGAGATATACCCATAGTTGCAAAGGAAACAAACAGGGAATTTACAAAGTAAGTCTTAAAATAGCCTCTGTTCCAGATCTCAGAATAATTATCAAAGCTAAACCTGCGGGGCAGCCATTTGGGCACCTCCTTAAAAATTTCATCTGCTTCCTTGAAGGAAGTAGAAATCATCCAGAGAAAGGGCAGAATCAGCATCATTGTCAGGACAAAAACCAGCATAGTAAGTCCGATCCTGATGTATTTCTTTTTTTGTGCTCTTGTCATTGTCTCACTCCTTCAAAAGCTTCCTCACATATACAATGCAGGGAATAATCAATACCATCATCATGACCACAGCCGCTGCAGATGCATAACTTGTCTGGAAGGTCTGCATAAACAGCCTGTAAATATATACCGGAAGTGATAAGGTGGCCTCCCCCGGCCCTCCTTTAGTCACTACCTGTATGATCTCCAGCTGGTTAAAATTCCATATTGAAGTCAGGATCGCCGTAATCAGCATAATATTTCTCAGCATGGGAACCGTGATAAACCGGAAACATTGGCTGCTCCTGGCTCCATCCACCTTTGCCGCCTCATACAGGTCTCCCGGTATTGCCTGAATTCCGGCCAGCAGCGTAATTGCCACAAAGGGAATACTTTTCCATATAATTACTGTCACTACTGATACTGCTGCCATCTTTTCATCAGACAGCCATGCCAGATTGTGGGATATAAGCCCTGTACTTTTCAGCAGATAATTCATCATTCCAAATGACTCGTTCAGGAACCATTTCCAGATGATCCCCGCAATTGCATTAGGAATGATCCATGGAATCAGCACCAGACAGCGGAACAGCTTTTTACAATAGATATCCTTGCTTAGCAGCACTGCAAACAATAATCCCATAGCCATTTCAAATATAAGTATAACTACAGTCCATACAATGGATCTCCACAATGCATTTAAGAACATGGAATCCTTCATCAGTTTCGCATAATTCTCCACTCCCACAAATACTGGTGTTATGGGCCGGATCAGGTTTTCATTATAAAAACTGTTCACCAGCCCGGATAAAACAGGATAGATGAGAATCACCAGAATCAGGAGTGCACATGGTAAAAGAAACAGATATGGACTCAATACTGTCTTTACTCTTTTTTTCATTTGTCACCTCTTCAAAATCTTTTTGATCTCTGGTTACTCACCATGCAGTTCTTTTAATTTTGTATCCAGGGTATTCATCCCTTCCTCAACTGATACGCTCCCCATGATCATCTGCTGCACAGTTGAATTTGCATACATACTGGTCAGGGACTGCCACTGCGGGTCAAGAGGCGGTATCAGGCAATCGTTAACCTCCTCCAGGAAAGGCTGCAGTTTATCATTATAATTTGCTCCTGCGTATTCAACAAAATCGTCAGTATACAGCATTCCACCTGCGGCATTGCAAAAAGCGCCTGCAATTGTAAGGCCTTCTACATCACTCGGTGTATTATAGAAATAGTCAAGGAATCTCCATGTCTCTTCCTTATGCTCAGAGGCTTCCAGGATGTTAAATGTATTAGGATATCCCCTGTATGCAGTTTGTTCCGGTCCGTCAAAGAGAACTGCCGTGCCCCATTTACCTTCAAGCTCCGGTCCCTTCTCCTCTACAGAACCGGTCACCCATGCACCGTTTTGCATCATTGCCACTTCGCCGCTTACAAAAGCATTTGTCACTGCTTCCCAGTCATAGTCCACGATACTTGCAGGTGATACCTTGTATTTTTGTACAAGGTCTGTCATAAGCTGAGTACCCTTGACTGCCGCCTCATCCGAAAGTTTAGAAATCCATTCTCCATTTTCATACGCAGAGATCTCAGCCCCGCACATCTGCATGAAGTTTACCCAGTAATCAGAAGCATTTTCCGCCTGCACTGGCCACGCATAACCATACTGGTCAATCACACCGTCACCATCAGTATCTTTTGTCAGGGCCTGCGCACATTCCAGAAATTCGTCCCAGGTTTTTGGCGGCTTTTCCGGATCCAGCCCGGCCTCCTCAAAAAGATCCTTTCTGTAAAAAAGTGCCCAGTTGCAGCCTTCCTGGGGAAGGCCATCAATCTTTCCGTCTTCGGTTGTTATCATTGCTTTTGCACTGGGAAGAAAACTATCAAGTGTTTCCTCCGAAACATATTCGCTTAAGTCCGCCAGCGCTCCTATTCCTCTGTATTCTGCCAGCATAGAGGTATTGCACATGATCAGGTCAGGTGCATTGCCGCTGACAATAGAAGTCATGATCTGTGAAGGTGCGTCTGTCCAGCTGCTTCGTGTCTCCACAATTTTTATATCAGGATTTTCAGCCTCAAAATCTGAAATTGCTTTTTCAAGTACTTCCAACTGTTCGGGAACCCAGGCCGTATGTAAAAATTGAAGTTCCACTGTATCTTCTGCTCTTACTTCCCGAGTAAAGCTGCTGAAGGTTCCTGCCACCATCACAACACTGAGAATCACGCTTAACATCTTTTTCTTCATTGAATAAATCCTCCTTCTACTTATTTTATAGTTTTTGTTACCCCTCTATTTCATTCTCAGTTTCCACACAAGCTCTACCGCCTGACTGATCCACTGAGAACAAAATTCTTCACTCATATTGTGCAGGCTGCGCTGGGGCTTTCCTGCACTTATCCCTACTATTTCGGATAAAATCCTGTAATTTTCAGGAAAAGCAACGGCATCCAGATGACGCACAAGCTGGATTATACGAAGCTGTATTTCTGTGGCATGCTTTAAATCAAGCTTTTTATAAGACTGCCATATATCAGCAGCAGCTTCATCCAGCATCCAGCACAGCGCTGACATGCACCCTGACGCTCCAATGGTAAGGCTTGGAAGAAAAACCGCATCCTGGCCGGTAAATACCATGAAATCCGGCCTTATTTCATTCACTATTCCCATCACCTTAGACAGGTACAGCATATCGCCGCTGCTGTCCTTCATGCCAATCACATTCGGCAGTCTCAGAAGTCTTTCCATATACTTCAGCGGAATCTCCGGCGAGCA
The DNA here is from genome assembly GCA_003148945.1 of Murimonas intestini. GTDB lineage: Bacteria > Bacillota > Clostridia > Lachnospirales > Lachnospiraceae > Murimonas > Murimonas intestini. Next base: position 26,729 of record QGGY01000022.1, read on the forward strand.
GAATGGGATATTGTACAAAAAGATTTTCATTCCTGCCGGGGCCTGCCCGGATATGGTTTCATAGAAGCTCACTACATTTTCCGGAGTCTGAGGATAATAATACGGCGGACATATAATGCAATATGTATACCCCAGTACCTCCATATAGTTTAAAAGACCCAGTACTTTATGCTCAGTGGCCCCACTCGCTCCTCCGATAAGCACCTTATACCTTCCGGCCTCCTCCATTCCGATGCGCAATACTTCTTTATGCTGCTGCTGATCCATATAGACAAATTCTCCGGTTGAACCACACAGAAGCAATCCAGCCGCTTTTGTCCCTGTACAATATTTAAGCTCCTGGCGCAGAGCCGTCTGATTCAGGTGTCCCTCCCTGTCAAAAGGAGTAAGAACAACCCCATAGGTGCCTGTTTCAATCTCTTTCCCCTGCAAAGTCTCGCCTCCGTTGTTTATATATATGAACGTTTTTTATATATCTGTACTTTGTTTAAATTGATGATAGCACAGAACCTCAGCACTGTCAATAATGGTATTTTTATTATATTTCATCATTGTTTTTTGTTTATTTTTTACTATGAAGTATCTTTTTGCTTGAATTTACCAAAAAATCATGTAAGATGTATATATGAATGCTTTTCAGTTATACTTGTGCTATTAAGAAACCAGGGGGAATTTGATTATGGAGCCAAAGAACCACCGTCTTTTACAATGCTCTTTAGAAATTATGAAATATATATCGGAACAGCCTAAAGGGGTATCCTTTAAAGAGATCTGTACAATTACAGACCTTCCCAAAAGCTCAGTACATAATCTGGTTCAGACAATGTGCAATATGGATTTTTTACAGAAGAAGGAAAACTATAACGAATACAGGATCGGTCTGAAATGTTTTGAGGTAGGTAACTCCTACCTCTCTACAAATCCTTTTTATTCCATAGCAAAAGAAATAGTAGAGAATGTATCCGCCCGCTGCAACCAAACTTCACACTTTGGTATCTTAGACGGACATGACACGATCTATCTCTACAAATTTGACAGCAACCAGCCTCTCCGCATTGCTTCCCACACAGGGAAGCGTATTCCCGCCCATGCTACCGCCTTAGGCAAGGCCCTGCTGTCCGGTTTTACAAAAGCTGAGTTGCTGGAACTTTACAGGGATTACCCTCTGCAGCCCATGACAGAGTACACCATCACCTCCCTGGATGAACTGTGCGCCCAAGTGGAGGAGGTACGCAGGACCCAGGCTGCCTATGAGTCCGAAGAGTCCTCCCCTTATGTACGCTGTATAGCAGTTCCAATCCACAACCGCATGGGAAAAGTCATAGCCGCTGTATCTGTATCTTTTCCAATTTACCAGACAGATATCAATCCAGGGGCTTACCGCGATATTTTATTTGAAGCAAAAAAACAATTAGAGGCGCCTTTGATGACTTTGGATATTTAGAAATTTCTGAACCAGCCCTGCCATTCAGGAACGGCGGCAGGAAGGCTGTATTGCCGTAGAAATGGAATGTGGTCTTGCCATGTAACACACCATATAACAATCCCGGAAACGCTCACTCTGTCAGCATTTCCGGGATTGTAGGCTGTTAAAGGCCCAGCATGGATGTTGTTCACTTGGAATGTTATAGATGCGAAAGGAAAAGTGCATTGGCTTAATAAATAAACTCATTCAAACTAATTATTTTGCAGCCCTTACTTTCATAATAGCGCAGCATTTCATCAATTTTTCTTTTATCATAACTTGTAATACAATCTGATAAAACATTGACTCTATAATTTGCTTTACGCAGGTTGTAACAGGTGGATTTGACACAGGCAGCGGCGTCTGCTCCTGCTATGTAGAATTTGTTTATTTCATTTTTATTAATAAACTCTGCGTACTCCTGGCTGCTTAATGCATTTCCTTTGTACTTTGTGAATATATTTTTTGATACTATTTTCAAATCAGAAGCTAATTCAGACCCGCGCGTATTGGGTTTAAATGTCCTTGTACCGTCTGATAAATTTTCGTGTCTTATGTAAACAACAAACATATCATTTTCTACTGCCCAGTCTATGGATTTGTTTATATTATCAATTATTTCCTTGTAATTCTTTGTTATATCATTTTGAATATCTATTATTACTAATACTTTTTTCTGCATAGCGGTTCCTCCTGATATTGTGATTTGGTTACCGCTATTATAACTGATTATTAATGACAGCAGTATGTCACTAATCTCTGTAAAGATTTTGAATCTGCAGTGCTTTTTCTTTAAGCATGTCAATAACTTCCTGAGGTTCAAGAACTTTCACAGAATCACCAAAACCCAGGAGCATAGAAAACCATATTCTCTCGTTCTCTATTCCGCGTGTCTCTATGATAAAATCACCATTTTCATATTCTTCGACTACTTTTCCTTTCATATATTCCATTACAGGAACCCGGACTTCCGCTTTACACAATAATTTCATAGGAATATACCGGCGGGTATCATTGCTCCATTTCTTTTCCAGCAATTCCGGGACATTTCCATGTTCGCAGTTTATCGATTTATTTGTAACGTTTAAATACGTTATGCGGTTGAGTTTGAAGAATCGGTAATCATTTTTTTCGGTACAATACGCCAACAGGTACCATGCGTACCAACGATAGTTCAGCGCCAGAGGTTCAACCCTCCTATGGCTTATTTGTCCTGTGCTGTCAGTATAATCAAACTCGACTATACTTTTTTTATGGATTGCTTCTTCGATTTCACGCACAAATTCAGGAATATTCCCTCCCTCTCTGACAACCCCAAAATCAATGAATACCTTTTGTTCCTCATCTTTATAATGTCCTGCCGTCAGCAGCTTTTCCAGCGTTAAATTGATTTTTTTGTTGTCATAAGCCGAACACATACCCTTGAGTGCTGTGATAATAAAAAAATAATCTTCCATCGTGGTAATCTGCTTATTCAATTTAAAGGTGTCAAGTATTTCATATCCGCCTGACGCCCCTGTCGATGATGATATAGGAATTCCGGCAATGGAGAGAGCACCTATATCGCGCACAATGGTCCGGACCGATACCTCAAACCGCTCTGCCAGTTCCTTTGCAGAAACTACATTTCGATTCAGCAGATACATTGTAATTCCGATTAGACGGTCTATTTTCAAGTATAATTATTCCCCTTTCTCATTTTATTAACTGTATATCATGATGCTGGAGCCAAAAGGTCTTTTGACCCTGGCATCATATCACTGGTATTCTTTCATCTCGCTTTTAAATGCTCGATGTCTGGGGAATTTGGAGAGATACGTCTGTATGCGGCATGCCTTTCCCGGCAGAATTCCTCTGGATTCCTCTGCCTCTCCCAACGCAGCCCCAAGCATTGCTGCTTTATTGTAACTCCCCCTATGTCCACCTGAGACAATAGCTTCCACTCTGGCATCAATGATTTTCTGCAGGTAAACTAAAATCGCCTTTTCCATATCCTCATCCACTTTTACCTGATCCAGCCATATTTTCGCCACAGATTCAAATGACGGTTCATTATACTTATTCTGATACTGTATTTTAGATTGTATATCGGCTAAAATTGCCTGCATTCCCGGCGGATAAACACTTCCTTTATATATCAAAAAAAGCAGCAGCGGAACACCTGTGCCGATATATTCTCCTGTCCAGCCCAAGGCTTCTTTTTGTTTTTTACATTCACTCAAAACCGCCCAGAAATTCTGTGAAAAAAATTGAATTATCAGATATTCTTTTTCTTCTATTATGTATTCATCTGTGTCTTTTGATTTATACCTCAAATAAATATCTGGCTTACGCCCTCTCTCCTTTACTTTTTTACAGGCACACTCCAGATAGTTTAGTGCATTATTTTTTTCTATCCCGGTAATCCCTTCACAAGTTATCATTCTAAGGTAATTCTCTGCTGATAACTCCGAATAAAACGCCTCTATACATGCATTTTTTACTTCTTCTTCATTTCCCAGTGCTCTTGCTCCTGCAGCCATCAGGCGGGCCGCACATCCGCGGATCTTCATTCTCCGCTCCATCAGTGACAATGCCGCCTTTCCCTCCTGATATAGCTTTTCCCAGTGTTGGGCATCATAATATTTTTCCAGAATTTCAATAAATAATTTAGGATGCTCATTTGCACTTTTTTTTGCTTCATCTAAAAGTCCATCCTCACCGTAGCGGTATAAAACTGCTTCTTTCAACAGTCTGGATGTCCACCTCTCTTGATGGCCACGAAGATATGTGATCCATAGTTCCATAAAGGTATCAAACTGTTCCAAGGGCTCAATCCCCACTGCCATTATCTCATCCAGTTTTATTTCCCTAAACATTTCCCTTGTAAAATATTCATAGAGTTTTTGGGGCCTCGCCTTCATCTCCGTCACTTGATACGTGGAATATAAAGTTAAAAGTGCGATCCTCTTAAGATCCAATGTAACAATATTCTCCTGGACCAGTTCTTCTACCGACAGATCTACGGAATCCCCGCCACTCTGGTCATCTGCTGTAAAGTTCAGACTCCCCAAATTCCAATATATAGCGGCAGCAGTTTTATAGTCCTTGTCAAAAACACACTGCTCAGCTAATTGATAAAACTGTTTTAGCTGCACACCTATTCCATTAGGATCCTCATACTCATACACCCAGTCATTATCCCAGTAATATTCCCCATACTCTTCATACCCGCAGCAGGAAAGAACCAGTTCTTCCTGCTCCTCGATCTTTTTGCACCAGTCAATTACAGCTTTCAGTTCCTCCTTATGGGATAAACGCTTCTTTTTCTCGAACTGTTTAAGAAATTCTTCACGCCTCTCCTCCTCTATTGTTCTGGCGTAATTCTTCAGCCATTCCTTGATCTCTGATTCCGACCGAAAATTATCAATCTTCTGTTCTACTGCCTGCATAAATAGTTTAAACTCCATGTAAATCCCCCTCTTTTTCGGCATGAGCCTATCACATGCGCTCATAGTATTTTATTGGTTTTATCCGCGTTTTATTTTTTAAAGCTCCGTTATTACAATGGAGCTGCATAACCTTTTCAGCTCCAGAAACAATATCGTTCTTTTCATGTATCAATTTCCCGATATCTACACTAATTCCATTTTGTTGTTATCTTTTTCCATATGGACATATGCATTAACCCTGCAAAATTTTCTCTCTGTATTCCTCTATCCTTTTTATCAGCTTTTCAATATGTATTCTATTAAAATCCGTTGTATCTATAACAATATGAGGGCCATTCGCCACAAAACTATCCATTCCTCTATCAGTAATCCCATTCACAAAAGCTTCATATGAAATACATTTAACATCTCTATTCGGAAATTTTTCAGGATAGCTGTCATTTACAACATGACCACGATGTCTGTCCAGGCTATTATTTCTCTCTGCAAAACGCTGGTATATGTCGCCATAATTTCCCGTCAATGTTACAGTAATAGCTGTATAAGTATATTTCTCAAGAATTTTTAGCAGAGGTGCTTTTGATATTTTTTCAAAATTATTTTCTAAATAAATGGCTGTTTATTTTTCATTAGCTGTTCTGCCATATAGTACATAATATTCATACTGGCAATACCTAATTTAACCTTTTCTTTTCTGCAATGAAATCCTATATCATCATACATTAACTCTTTAATTTTATCCTTTGAAATTGCCGGAATTCCAAAATACTCCGATAAAAACGCTGCCATTGTACTCTTCCCTGCGGCAGGAATCCCGGTAATTAGTATACAATACATTTTCAAATTTCCACCTCTATTTCAATGTGATTAATTCCTATTGTCCTTTACTCTCTAATTCCCACAAGTCTCTTCTGGCACAATCCGAAGACACTTGATATATAGCTCGAATTTCAGACACCATAATTCTTCCTGTCTCATTTCTCTTTTCACAATATCTCTTTGTCTTTCTTCCCTAAACATAATTTTTCATTATCTCACACAAATCTTTATTTTAATTTGTTCTACCCTCTTTCCTACAGCTTCTGTATTATCCTCTGCGATATAATCCCGAGTTGCTTTCAAATCAGCCACTACAAAATGATTAATCCTTAGTTTCATCAAGCGTCTCCATTGCTGATTTTAGTTCATCAAGGCTCATCCACCCTTTTTCATCTGCAACCGCTTCTTCTGCCTCCTGCAATTTAACTAACAGCTTTTTCTCTGCTCTGTCTTTTTCATAATCCTCAATGTCTAGAACTACAAATCTTCCTCTGCCATTTTTGGTTAAAAAAACCGGCTCTCCTGCCCGACAATTTTTGAAAACTTCATTATAATTTCTCAAATCAGATACTGGTAAAATACTAGGCTTATCATCAACTCCTTCTCTGATGTTATTTCATTGTTCATCTGTATTGTACAATGAAATGCTATGAAATTAAACTTAAAATTTTACAGCATTTCTGTCTCTCACGAAAACTTGGTTTTTATCTACATTAGAGTTAATATAAAATTTCACAATATGTAAGAGTTATATTATATTCATAGAAAAAAGCGGTGGCAGATGACAAAAAACATAATTATAAATTTAATAATAAAATATATGTGTTTTGAGCTACTAAAAGAATGAGTCAACAAGAACTTGACGACCTCGCAGGTGTATCACAGCAAACGATTATACAGCTTGAAAGAAACAGATACAATCCGAGTCTGGAAAATTTTGGTAAATCCAGTATTGTAGCTTTAATATGGCTTGTTGTCATTATAAATGTGATAGCTAAGTTCACAGGAGGCGGATCATTTGGTATAATAGAATATCTACAGTATACCAATACATTACAATGGGTCTATACTTCTACAATTATAGTAAAAATTCCATCGGTGTTTGTTGTTAGAAAATTAGAGTAAAAGATGAAATTTATAAAATGTCGTAAAAATAAAATACCGGGAATTGCCCCAGAGGGCTTTTCGGGGTTCTGTCCATTACTCGAACTCCCTAGGTTATTAACTTATTTGTTAATTATATGGTATTTTTTCAAAGCTGCACCAGATTTTCAGCTTCTTTGTCCTGTTCAGTAATTCCATATTCCGCTAATTTAACTGCCATTCGGAACATTAATTGCTTTTCCATTTCTGGCATAGTCACCTATCTCCCTTTTCTTTTTTGACTGAAATTTTTATTCTAACTTCATTTCTTTTTGCTTCCTCTGCCAAGCGCCGTAACTGTTCCCGAATACTTTCTTCCTCCGGTGTTTTCTGGCCGCCACAGGCGCGGTACTGTTCTTTCGTGAACCATGTGTTGTGCTTTAACTTCGGCTGCATATCTCTGGTGTATGCGGCTACAAATTCAGAAAACGTCATATCTAAATCAGAACCTTCTTTCATCAGAAAGTGCTGTCCCACTCCACCGCCTCACGCCTTTTTTAAAGCCCCTCTTGACCTTCCTGCAATTCTTTCCAGTTCAGTCATTATAATGGAACGACACGAACCACGTTCTCCGCTTCTCGTCTTTATAGGCTGCCATGCTGCCACTTCCTTTCTTAATTCGATTTTGTTATTCCATAAAACTTTTCTTCGTAATACTTCCGGCTTACCCTTCCTACAATAGTAAGAAAACTTTTTGCTTCTAATTCTTCATTCATCTGTCGTACCAGTTTGTAGGCAAATGGTTTTGAAATGCCTAATTCTTCTGCAATTTCCCCGGCTGTTACAAATAAAGTGTTGTTCAATAATAAATCTCCTCCTTTTTGATTTACGGCTTCCATTTGTATCGTCTGGTGCTAGTGTTTCAACTGACCTCAACCGCTCATACGGCTATGGGATTGCTCCTTTTCGAAATTCCCACCATTTACAGGAGTGTCTTTCTTCGCTCGCCCTTACGGGGTCTTGGCGGAAGTCTGTTGGCAGATGATACAGCTCATTCAGTTCTATTAACATTGTTGTTAATGTTGTATCAGTATTATATATTCGCTTATATGTTAATGCCAGGTATTTATTTCGCAAAAATGTTAATATTTCTATTTGCTATTTTCAGATTATCCATTATAATAAGGGAAAAGGCGGTGAATAGAAGATGACAGTAGGCGAAAAAATCAAGTTTATCCGTAACTTCCGAGGCATGACACAAAAAGAGTTAGGGGTAGGAATAGGCTTTGATGAAAAAGGAGCCGATAACCGGATAGCCCAATATGAAACGAATTATCAAGTGCCTAAGAAAGATACGTTGTTGCAGATAGCGAAAGTTTTAGACGTGAATCCGTTAAATTTCATTAGTGAGGTTTCCGGTTCAGCGGAAGATATTATGCAAACCTTCTTTTGGCTGGATGAAGATAATCCGGGCGCAATCAACCTTTTCCAGCTTGTAAGGAATCCGGGGAAGTGTAACGCTTCGGATGATACCTCTGTGCGCTATAATGATAGTGATGACTGGCTGCTCACCCGCCAGTGGGTTTGTGGTTTAAATATGGCGTTGTGGATGATTTTATGCGGGAATGGCTGGTTAGGAAAAATGAGCTGAAAGCTGGGGAGATTACCAGAGAGGAATATTTGGAGTGGAAATTGAACTGGCCGAAAACTTGTGATGGATGTACAAAGAAATGAATCAAAGAAAAAATAAAAACTAGAGTTTGAGGTGACAAATGTCAATAAAAGCTATCTTGGTGGGGGTGTCTTTTTATCCTACATTAAATTATGATCCTTTGCCCCTATGTAAAAATGATATATTTGCTGTAAAAACTGCACTTATTAATGGACTAAAAGTTGATTCCCACGACATTATTTTGTGTGGAAAAAATGGCTATGTAACAATAGATGATATGGTAAATGCTCTGAAATTTATACTTAATTATTCCACTCAACACGATACTCTTATCTTTTATTTTTCAGGTCATGGTGGTAAAAATACATTAGCATTTAGTGATAACTTACTTAATCTTCAAAATTTAATTGAAGTAATTGAGAGTACTCCGCTCAAAAGCAAAATAATCATATTAGATAGCTGTCATTCTGGCAGTTTTAGTGTTGACTCTCCCGCTCAAATGGCATTATCAGAAACTGTTGAAAGCTTTGCAGGAAAAGGATATGCAGTTCTTGCTTCGTGTGGTTCTGAACAGAAATCTGGATTCAGCCCAGATAGGCCAATAAGTTTATACACAAGTTTTTTGTGTGATGCTTTAAACAATCCTTTTTTAATAAGGCAAGGTAAAAAGTCATTAGAATCAATTAATCAAGCAATCTTTCAGTATGCTACTGCTTGGAATAGGAAAGGTAATAGTAGAATACAAGACCCAATATTTCGTTCTAATATTGGTGGCACTATATATTTTGAAGTACAACACTATAATCCATATAAAATAAAAAAAGTTTATGAAGAAACAGACTTTTATATTATTTATGCAATAGAACCCGTACATCATGGAATGGCCAAACGATTATCTGCAAAAATCATTTTGCGTTATGAATCCTCTGATGAAGAGATCTCCTATATTGCTGACGAAATAAATCAAAAGATAATTAATTATGATGTATACCAAAATCAAAAATCTGAACAAAGATATAAAGGAAAGCCCGCTAACATTATATGGTGTTATTTTGGATATGATGAAGATGATATGATTGATTGTAATTTTCTTTGTCATTCAACTTGGGTAGATGATTCACAAGATAAGAAAAATTGGTATACAGAAGGAAAAAATATCAAATGGGTAAATGGAATACATTTTAACTTTAACCCATCGTATACTATGATTAAGAAATTAATGCATGGTGAAGAAGTTAATCCCTTACAATTAATAAATGAAGTCAAATCAATAACTTCTAAGGTTATATCACTAGGTGAAAAATTTATACAAATTTTCCGAGAATATTGCAATAAAACTATAACCGAAAAAGAGTTAATACAATCAGTAAAAAAACTAAATACTGATATAACCCAACTATATTTAGATGAAAGTAACTTAAATGTGCCACCAAAGGAATTGCATGATTGGTTTCAAGCTAATATACAAATAGTTTCCACTATACAAGATTTAACTTTATATTATGATGAGCGCTACACTGACAAATGGACAGAAGCAAATAAGCTATATTTAATAAATAGTACCATAAAACGTTATGCTGATGAATTAGAAAATCTTAGGGAATTAGAAAATGTGGCTGATGAATTTATAAAAAATAAAACATAGGTATCAAAAAGGTATCACGCCCCACTCAAAGAGCCGGAAAGTCCGCTATCTAAGCGGCTTCCCGGCTCCCTGTCTACTATTCAAACTCCTCGGCGGATAGCTTGAACTGTAAACGCAAAATAGTAAGTACCTTGACATTTTTAGGCGGCTGCTTTGCAGCCACCTATATTTAAGCTTTTCGGATTTCTGACGGAAGTTTTTCTGACCACGGAAGAAGATCTTCCATGAATGAACAGTCGGTGTCATCCATGTGTTGTGGGATTTCTTCTAAGAGATACTGTACATAATCAAAGGGTTTCAGATGGTTGGCTTTTGCTGTTTCTACAATACTGTAAATGATTGCGGAAGTCTTGGCTCCATTGATCGTATCTATCATCTGCCAGTTTTTCTTCCCGATACAAAATCCCCGGATTGCCCTTTCGGATGCATTGTTATCTATTGGAATATCTCCATCTGTGAGAAATACCCGAAGATATTTTTCCTGGTTCAGCGCGTATCCGACGGCATCTCCAAATTTATCCTTTCTGGATACTTTTATGGTTTTCAGATACGCAAAAAAGGCATCCACAAGCGGTTTTATAACCACCTGCCGTTGATTAAGCCGTTCATCAGAAGAAAGGTCTTTCAGCTTCCCCTCTTCCCGATAGATCGCTTGGATCTGTTTCATCAGTAGAAACGCTTCGGATTCCTTTTGATGCGATCTGTTGATCAGCTTCAAAGCTTCATCAAATCTGCGACGGCAGTGAACCCAGCAGCCGGCAATCCTCAGTTCTTCCAACTCCTTTTCCAACGTATGGTAGACCTGGTATCCATCTGTCACACAGATGCCATCATATCCTTTCAGGAATTCCCGTGGATGAGATGCGTTTCTCGTCTGTTGGTATTCATATAAGACAATCTGGCGGTTCTGATACAGATGTCCGGAACGATATACCCACATCCAGCTTTTAGAACCCGCTTTCCGTCCATCATGGTTTACAAGCACCGGTGTTTCATCTGCCTGGATCACATGATAGGAATACAATTTTTTATGAAGATGATCATAAAGAACCGATAAATATTCTTCTCCGAGACGAATGCACCAGTTTGCCATGTTTTGCCTTGTGATCTGAAGACCATAACGCTGGAATTCCTGTTCCAATCGGTAGAGCGGAACTGCATTCACATACTTTCCGTTAATGATCGCGGCTGCTAAAGACGGCGATACCAGGCTGCCATGCAGCAAGGCCTTTGGATGACCTGCTTTGACCATATGTTCATCTGTTTTGCTGGCATATACACCAAGGTGATGTTCTTCCACTTCCACCTTTGCTGGTACGAAATGATATTTCCTGGAGATTGCATCCGGCAACTGTTTCCAGCCTTTCTCACCGAATTCTTCTTCAAGTTCGGTTTCGGATAGATAATGATCGATCCGTTTGACCGGAAGCCCGGAAAGATCAGCTTCTTTCTTTCCTTTGCTTTTTGGTTGCTTTGGAGATCTGAGTTCCAGATCTTCCGGTTCTGATACACTAAGATCAGATACAGCTTCAGCTTCGTTAAAAAATACGATGCTTCCATCCACTTCGTGAAAACTGATCTGATTGGTATCATCCATCTTTTCAGAAGATCTGCCAAAACGATTTTGTTTACCAAGGATTACCTGTTCCATCAGAAGCTGCATTTTTTCATTTGATGTATGAAGTTCCTTTGTTAAGGTTTCCAATTGTTCCTGCTGTTGCAAAAGCAGACGGATAAGAAACGACTTATCAATGGTATTTAATTGTTCTTCCGTATACTTAACTGCCATAACCGAACCTCGCTTTCCTGAGTGGTATTATAGCAGAAACGGCAGATTTTCGCTGTTTTGCACAATTACATGGAAAACACCGGCTCCGGAACTTCTTCAATCGGACTCCTGGCAATGATTTCTAAGCCCTGCATCAACATTTGATACTGGTCTGCGGTAATCTCCAGCGCTTCGTCTTTTGTGCGCGGCCATCGAAAGTTACCGTTTTCAATCCTCTTGTACAGAAGGAGGAACCCATCGCCTTCCCAGAGGAGTCCTTTTATCCGGTCAGTACGCCTGCCACAAAACAAGAATAATGTATGTTTATCATAAGGATCAAGATGAAACTGGAAACGTATGATTCTGGCAAGACCATCAATTCCTCTGCGAAGATCCGTATTATTTTAGTTCTAGAATAATACGGATTATCCGAGAAGTATTGTTATTCGAGAAGATTGCTGTAACAGCTTATAGTTACAGCATTTTCAAAAAAACTTCTCGAATAAGGATTTCCGGTTTATCCTTATTGTATATCAATCATACAGTAAGGAGGACTTTGATTATGCGGGAAGAATTCAAATCATTTGATGCACTAGAAAACGAACTTTTAGATAGACTTAAGGCTCGTGGTTATACTTCTGTAACCATTACAGGATATAGGTATTTATGTAACAGTATCATTGCATGGCTGCAAGATAACGGATTTGGTTACTACACTCAAGAAAGGGGGAATGTATTCTTACAAGATTATTATAGTAAGCATGGCAACAATCCGTATTATTCTAATCTGAAAATGGTAATCTTTCGGCTAAATGATCTTTTAGATGATAAGTGGAAGGATGCATATTCAGACAAAGGAAAGCATTTTGTGCTTTCTGCTGAATTCCTTGCAGCTATCGAAAAGTATTGTGCCTATGAAACTGGCATTGGACTCGCTGCCGGAACTATAAAATATAAGCGATATGCAACATCATGGTTTTTTGATGAATTAGAGAAGTTACAGTGTGCTTCTCTTGAACAATTATCGCCAAGAGGGATCACTATAGCCTGTGCTAAGATAACAGATCACAATCTTTGGGGAGAAATCAGAGTATTTTTGAGATATTTAACTGAGGTGGGCGAATTAAGTGTAGATTATTCGACACTTGTTCCTCATTATAGTAAACCCTGTGTAGTACCAAGCGTTTATTCAATTGATGAAATTCAAAGGATTGAGGATGCTATTGAGACCAGCACTATGCAAGGAAAAAGAGACTATGCGATCATCCTTCTTGCATCACGAATGGGGATGCGTTCAGGTGACATTGTAAAACTAAAAATGGAAGATATAAGAAATCGTAACGGCATTGACATCATTCAAGAAAAAACAGGAAATACTCTGCATCTCCCGCTCATTCGTGAAGTTATGGCTGCTATTGAAGATTATCTATCCATTAGACCTCCTTCAGCAGCGAATGAAATATTTTTAAATGTGTATGCTCCGCATAATCCAATAACAACAGGAACTATTAGGAATGCACTAAAGAAATATATAGTGTTGGCTGATATAGATATCGGAAACCGAAAGAAAGGTCCCCATTCTTTAAGATCATCTTTGGCAAGTTCTATGGTCAATGATGATATACCTTATGAAACCGTAAGAAAGATATTAGGGCATAGCTCTAACAACGCCATAAAGCATTATGCCAGAATCGACGTAGAGAAATTAAGGCTGTATTGTTTAGAACCGCCAGAAGTGTCTGGAAATTTTAAAGCCTTCTTACAAGGGGAGGTGATATAAATGACAGACGAATTCAAATCGATCTTTAGTAATGAGATTAGATTACATCTAATGCTTCGAAAAGAAGAATTAGCTTCAGAGGCATTCAGACATTACAGACATACGATAAAGCTATTTGATGACTATCTTTACAGCATTAATCTTAAAGAAAAATCAATAGAGGAACCGATAATAGATGGGTGGATTAAAGAGATAAGCAATGGAATTTCAATAAATACCGTAAGTGGGCACGTTCATTTTATCAGGCAACTTCTTTTATTCCTGATAGATCATGGCTACGATTGCTTTATCCCGAAAACAATTAGGACAAGAGATACATATGTACCATATCTGTATACGGATCAGGATATTGAAAATATTTTTAAAACAGCGGACTCCTTCACAGCTCCACGTGCTGTAAAAAACATAAACATCGAAAACGAAATGCCGCTGTTATTACGATTACTGTTTTGCTGTGGCTTACGTGTAGGAGAAACTATAAACATTAAAGTTGGGGATATTGATTTAAAAAGGGATCTGATCCTCCTGCGTGTCACAAAAAAATACAAACAAAGATTGGTACCCTTTGATAAGAAGCTGTCAGAAATTATATACTTGTATTGTGGTGCAATGGGAATTCTAAATGATTCCGAAGCATATCTGTTTCCGTCGACGGATAGGTATACTCCATTAACAGCTAATTCTGTTGGAAATTATTATCGAATTATCCGAAAAAAGGCGGGAATAAAAAATAATCAGATAAATAAAAATGGACGTGGTGCGTGCCTTCACTGTTTTAGACATACTTTTGAGTAAGATCCTTTGATAAAAATGAAAGAAGAGGCATTAGTCATAGGGAATCCATTCCGTTTCTATCAACGTATTTAGGACATGACAGTTTATACGAAACTGAGAAATACTTGAAATATAGCGGCGATTATTTTGCGGATACTCTTACAAAGTTTGAATCCTTCAC
>QGGY01000023.1 GCA_003148945.1 Murimonas intestini
CTCCTGCCAGTTGAATTGGGATTTAAGCATTGAGATTTCCTTTTGATGCCAGACGGCAGAAATGATATCAGATACGGCAAAGCCGTGAGATAGAAATGGAACTAAATGCTTTACTGATATTTTATCACAGGAGGGGGGAGTATGCCAGAGTAAATTGCTGTTTAGGGGAGTAACAGGACGCTTTGTGCGGGAGGCAGTGAGTCATCAGGAAGGGGAGCGGTGGGGTTCGTTGTTCTGTCCGACCGCTACGGAGTGAAATCTAAGGCTCCGTGTCCCGTAGTCTAAGATTTTCATCTTCCTCACTATAGTCCTTCACAACGAACTCCACCGCTCCCCTTCCTGACGGCGCCAAGTTTGTCTGCACAAAGCTGGCTGTTATAAACAGGCTTGGGTTGGGGCGGAAAACTACTATGTATACATAAGAGTTTGGTTAAGATCTTATACATGGAGTTTCTGTTTTCGAAATCTAATATTTTCTAAATACAGTGCGCTAGTTTACGTAAGAGCCTGTTTGACACTTACAAGCTATCAATTTAATACCCACTCTATGTTGAAGGAAAAATAGAATAGTCTATATATTATGAACATACCAAATAATTGATTCCAATATATTTCGGGAATCCAATAAAGTAGTGGCCTCACCCATACCCCAGCCTCATTACAGGAGCCAGCTTTGCATCGATAACCTTGGCATCAGCATGAGGGACAGGCGGGCGGGAGGATTCGTGGTGAAGAACTTGAGCGAGGAGATGAAACTCTTAGGTCCTGGAGGCTGCGGTCAGCAAAAGTGAGCGCTTGCGCTCAAAGCCGGAGCTGTTTGAGGGGCGGTTGCATCAGCAAACGCACCGAGTTTCCGGCTGCCTTTTGCGTTTCAAGCAGCCTTCGGGACCTTAGAGTTTCACGACGCAGCGGTTCGGACTGAACCACGAATCCTCCCGCCCGCCTGTCCCTCATGCTGATTCACTGCCTAAAATGCAAAGCGTCCCTCCCGCCCCTAATCAGCTAAACAGCAATCTACTTTATATCAAACACACTACGCCCCCGCACCCCTTCAGCCTTCCCTCTCAGTATCCTGACACGCCTCTGTCCCCTATTCATGTCAAAGTAGTTGTCCTCAAGTACAAGGTCTTCCTGGCTGTTCTGGATTTCTACGCTCTTTGCATATGCTTTTGATGTGATTATGATCTCGTCACCCTCTGTCTCAAAGGTGAGGCACGGATCTTCATACCGGAAATATTTCGGGTATGAGAATATGACACTGCCCTCCGAGACTGTATTGCCATCCTGTTCAAAGCGGTAACTGACATAGGTGCTGAAAATATCTATATCGTCAAAACATTTCTTGCCCAGCCATTTGCTGGAGCACGGTTCTAACTGGATGAACTCCTGGCCTGCTTTGATTATATCAGAATCAGCTGTCCTCAGTTCCCAGAAGACTGTACCGCTCTGGGGTTCCATTGTCTCATTTGTCACATTCAGATGAATGGACTTTTCGAACTCAAAATGTTCTCTGTTCATATCAGCTACCTGGCTCATCATTCCTTCTTCCTGGCAGCTGATCATTACAGGCGCAAAGAATCGCTTTGCATAATAATGGAGCGCCTTCCATCTGCCTGTATAATCAATTGATGACCAGGAGATAACAGGCCAGCAGTCGTTTAGCTGCCAGTAGATGGCTCCCATGCAGCGTCCCCTGTTTCTTCTGAAATGCTCCACGCCGTAGCGGATGGCTTCCGCCTGGAGAAGCTGGGAGGCATACAGGAAGGTGTCAAAGTCCGTTGGATAGCAGAACGTCTGCTGCATATAATTCATTATTTTCCCGTTTGCACCATAGTTGCGCTGATGCTTTTCCATAATATAGGAGAACGGGTTATAATCCCTCTCATCATCTGTGAACGTCTCAATTGTTTTTCTGCATGGGAAGGACTGGAACCCAAATTCTGAAGCATATCTGAAGAAATATTTCCTGTATTCTGTAAAAGGCTTGTTTCCGTGCCATACCTCCCAGTAGTGGACGTCTCCCCTGTCCGGATCATTGGGAGCATCAAAGGAGCCTCCCGAAGACGGACTGGCCGGCCAATAAAATGTCTGGGGATCATACTCGCGTAGGAGCTCCGGTATCATATGTTCATACATGATGATATAATCCCGTACCTCTGAAGGCTTAGTCACCCAATTGCCTTCCTTCACAAACTGCTCCATCTCGTTATTTCCGCACCACAGCCCAAGACAGGCATGGTGGCGTATCCTGACAATGTTATCAATAAATTCCTGGCGGATGTTTGCCGCAAACTGCGGTGTCAGGTCGTATACGGCACATGCAAACATAAAATCCTGCCATACAATAAGTCCCATCTCATCGCAAATATCGAAAAAATAGTCCTCGGGATAAAGACCGCCTCCCCACACACGTATGGCATTAAAATGCGCTTCCCTGCAGTCCTGCAGAAGCCTTCTTGTCCTCTCTCTGGAAGTTCTTCCCAGAAGATGATCCTCAGGTATATAATCTGCGCCCATGGCAAAAACCGTAACTCCGTTCACTTCATGCGCAAAGGATTCTCCCCATTCATCTTTTCTGCGCCTTACAGTCATGGTGCGAAGTCCTATGCGCCTCTCCCAGACATCGACAATCTCGCCACCTGCTTTTAACAGCACCTTCACTGTATATAGATACTGCTTTCCATATCCGTTAGGCCACCACAGCATAGGAGCATCAATCACTATTTTTTCCGGTGAGAGACTGTACACTGAAGTCTTTCCCTCAGGATCTGTGACTTCTGCCTCATAGGAGAAGCCGCCGCCTGCGCTGCCCTCCTGCCCCGGGGCCTGGACTTTCACCTGGAGATTCAGCGCCACTGACTCCTGCTTATGCTCCTGTGTAATGTAGACACTTTCTATCCTTCCCTTTTTAATGCCCAGCAGTCTGACAGGACGGAAGATTCCCGCATCAGGAAGGTGTGCGCCCCAATCCCACCCAAACATGCAGTGTGCTTTCCTGATATGCACAAATCCATCCATTGCATCTTCTGAACCGTAAGTCCTGCTTTCTTCAAATGCTTTTCTGATATATTCCGTAGGTGAATACAGAACTACTCTGAGAGTATTTTCAGACGCTCTGAGCTTCCCTGTAACATCGTATTCCCAGATACGGTGCATATTCTCTGCACTTCCGATCCTCTCATCATTTAAATAAATATCAGCTATGGTGTCTAAGCCCTCAAATCTGAGCAGTAACTGCTCACATCCAGGGATCTCACCTCCCTGAAAATGAGTCTCATATTCATAATCATCTTCCATAAGACTGAGAGCTTTTTCCTCATTATCCTTGCAAAAAGGATCTTCCATAAGGCCTGACGCCATCATATCTGTATAAACGCTCCCCGGCACTTTAGCCGGATACCAGCAGGCTTCCCCCACACGCCTGAAGCTCCACCCGCTGTCTATGCATTTCTCTGTCACTTTTCTTCCTCCCGCCACGTTTTTGCTTTATACGTCATCTCACCCCGGATCTATTCTGCCGCAGGGTACTCATTGCACAGAAGCCTGTACGGCTCTTCGTCCTCTTCAATAGCCGGGAAACGTCCCATTGGCTCATAAAAGCGGTTGTCATTTTCATCATCATTGCACATAGATACCTCGCCCAGCAGCACAGCGCCGCTGCCTTCCTCCACATGGAAATCATGGTACATATAAGGATAGA
This sequence comes from Murimonas intestini, assembly GCA_003148945.1. Lineage (GTDB taxonomy): Bacteria > Bacillota > Clostridia > Lachnospirales > Lachnospiraceae > Murimonas > Murimonas intestini. The sequence continues at coordinate 3,701 of QGGY01000023.1, forward strand.
TTGTGATGCTCTCGCCCGGAGTCAGTTTTACCTTTGTCCCTGCCGGAACAGTGAATTCTCTTCCGTCACAGTTTACTGTCACATCTGTATCAGCGAATCCTCCGTCCTCTGTAGAATTATAGACAGTAATCAGCACATTTCCGCCGCCCCTGTTGATAATATCCTCCATTTTGTTCCAGTGGAAGTGCATGGGTGACATCTGCCCTTCATTGATCATCAGAAGTTTTTCTGCATATGTTTTTGTGTACTTATCATTTTTCAGGTTTCCATTACGGATTGTGATCAACGCAAATCCCACTTCATCAAATTTATCCAGGCCATAATCTGTTATATCCCATCCCAGTGCATTATCTCTGATCTCATCATACTCATGGCCTTTCGTTTCCCATTCCTTTGCCCCCCATTTGCAAAACGGCGGGATTTCAAAACCATGCTCCTGAATCAGTTTTTCCATGTCGCGGATCACCGCATTGATTTTTGATCTTTTCATCTTATTCTTTTCTCCTTTTCTGTCTCTTAATTTTTATATTACCGTTCACCAGGTGAACAGTAAGCTTCTTTTTCTTCCATTACCTTCTTTAAATCCTCTTCTCCATCCAGCACAGTAAGAGTCAGTTCTATTACAACTTCCTCCTGGGGTCCGATACTGGGGTGGTCCCCCCTCTCCAGATGATATTGTTTCCCATATACGCTTGCATTTGCCGGTTCAAGCCCCAGCGCATAATCGCCTGATGCCCTGGATTTCCATTCCATAAAGTAAGGCAGGGCTTTTTTAGAAAATGAGATCTGAAGACCCATCTCCAATTCCCTGTTGTAGACAGCCGCAAAAGTATTTCCATTCTCATCAGCTGCCATCTCATGCAGAAATACGTATTCAGGTTCCCCGTCTATAGGCTCTTCTATAGTATTCCATTTCGAAAGCCCTCTCATGGCCTCCCTGTCTCTGGCCAGGGTCTCTGATGACGGAATAATCAAGTCACATTCTTCTGACAGAAGGGGCCATCCAATATTAAAATGATACAATATCAGGAAAGGTTCTTCCCGAAAGCCCTGGTTGATCACAACATCCCTGATATGTATGGACTTCTCCTGATAAGCTGTGGTGATCTCTCTTCTGAGTACAAGATTTTCCCCAAATAATGCTGCTTCCCGCATTTCCCCCGCGATCCGCAGGCGGTAGACTCCGTCCTCCCACCATGCGTCACTGCATACATGCTCTGCAGGCGTAGTCCTGATCCTGCCGTGCATGGGAAAATCTTCACCCTGCACAGTGCACGGTGTACAGATATTCCGAAGACCGCTTGTAAAAAGCATGCCTCCCATGATGCTCCTTATTGCCTCTCCCCCATTTGTATCATAATGTGCGCGCCCCGTCAGTCCCGGCTTTGAGAGAAAATTCATATTGCAGCCCTTATAGGAAAGCTCTCCGATATCAAGGCATTTGTCCTCAAGAACCATAAAGCTCATCCTGTCATTCTTCACCTCAAAGGCCTTCATGCCTCCCGCCTTGCCCTCCATACATCTTACGGCGCGTATGCCGGCTGCCTGCTGCATGCTGCCGACTCTTCTTAACAGCTCTTCCTTTTTCATCGTAATCTAACTGCTCCTGTTCTTCTGTTTACTGCTGCTTCTTTCATCTGGTCCTTTTAGGGAAACCGGCATCATTTCAAACCTGCAGCAGCACTGTCTTGATCTCATATGGCTTTAATTCCAGTTTAATTTCTGCTGTCTTAAATTCTTCCACAGGCCTCTCCATCAGGTCAGACTCAGCCCAGGATTTTACCCGGAAGCCTGTCTGCATGGATACATTGTGCCTGTCACCTGCAAATTCATGGAAACGGACAACAATATAATTACCATCTTCAGATTTCTTGACTGCATCCACCTCTGCCTGTTCACAATCCAGCTTAAGAAAACTCTCGTATCCTAAGCTGATGCTTCCCTCCACAGCTTTCATTGGATCATTCAGGGCATATGCCTCCCGGACAGTTCCGCCCTTCACAAAATCTCCACCATGGGGCAGAAGCGAGTATGTGAATACATGTGTTCCCTGGTCCTGAAGATGGTCCGGATGGGTAGCTGCCTTGATCAGACTGATACGCAGGACATTCCCCTTTACATCGTGGCCATATTTACAGTCATTGAGAAGGCTGACCCCGTAGCTGCGTTCTGAAAGATCCACCCACCTGTGGGCAACACTTTCAAACCTGGCCTGATCCCAGCTGGTATTCCAGTGGTTCGGCCTTTTCACATTTCCGTACTGGATATCATAAGTGGCGTATGTAGAACGTATATCCACCGGGAATGCAGCTTTCATGAGCTGATGCTTTTCATGATACTCTACATGCGTCACGAAATCAATTCTGCGGCTGAACCTGTACAATATCATATCCTGGACAATCTCAGAATTCATGTATTTCCACTGGAACCTGATACAAGTGCGAAGCGGTCCGCTCTGTACAACCTCCCAGCCAGACAGCTCTGTGATCTCTCTCATCTTCTGCTGGTAGAAAATATCAATGTCCCAGGCATCATTATCAAGGGGTTTATCCTCAAACATCTGGAGCACATTAGCGCATTGACCTTCCGGCAGCACCTCTCTGGAAAATTCCCTGTCATAGAGCCTTGCAATCTGCCCGCATCCGTTCAGTTCCAGAATATAATACGGGGTTTCCAACCTTGTACCCTGCCTGGAAAACCAGGATGTTTCCGCAGTACTCTCCTGATCAGTCAGTGAGAACTCCAGCATTCCCATAGACGGTACCTTCCGGGCATATACATAAGTCACGCCCTCCCCTGCCTGGGAATACATCTCTCTTCCTCCGGCATCTTTAAAGGTTCCTCTCCATACTCCTGGAACCGCCACTAATTCATCACGTTCCCAGCCGGACGCATTGAATACAGTAAATGATGTTTCCGCCTTGTGTTTGGCTGTTCTTTTAACTGCCTCCGCTATAAAATCTTCCTCAACTTCTCTGGCTGCCGACTCAATATATTTATAATCTTGGGCTGAATCCACATATACTTCATTGATGGAAGACCCGGGAATAATATCGTGGAACTGGTCTGTCAGGATATGCTTCCAGCCTTCAGTCAGCTTCTTCTGGTCTGCTGCCTCCATATCCCCTTTAAGCAGGCCTTTCATGACAGCCAGCCACTCAGCTCTCCTGTACAGCAGCTCCATCTTTCTGTTCATGCGTTTATTATGTGCATGGCTGGTATATGTTCCCCTGTGATATTCCAGGTACAGCTCGCCGTCCCAGGTGTGGACAAATTGTTCTGTATCCCTCACTGTTTTATTCAGAGCTTTAAAATAATCTCCTGCTTTCTGTGTCTTCAGGTTCGGCAGCCCGGGAATCCTGTCAATGCGCCTTCTGTTTTCCAGCATATCCCGGTTCACACCGCCTCCTCCGTCTCCATAGCCGTAAGAGATCAGAAGCTCCTGATTCATCTCCTTTTCGCTGTAGGCTTTCCATGCCCCCGCCACTGTTTCCGGCAGCAGCTGTCCGTTATATGTATAGAACCAGGACCCCGGCCTGCTGTCAGGCTCAGGTGTTGTGATAAAATGTGTCAGCACTTCACTGCCGTCCATTCCCTTCCACCAGAAGGTATCATGGGGCATCCTGTTAAACTGGTTCCAGCTGATCTTCGTAGTCATAAACGTCCTGATCCCGGATTTCTTCAAAATCTGCGGCAGCGCCCAGGAATATCCAAACACATCAGGAAGCCAGAGGTATTCTACATCTCTCCCGAACTCTTCTTTTATGAACCTGCTGCCAAGGAGCAGCTGCCTTGTGAGTGACTCTCCGCTTGTCAGGTTGCAGTCGGCCTCTACCCACATACCGCCGTCACATTCCCACTGCCCGTCTCTGACTTTTTCTTTTATCTGGCTGTACAGCTCCGGAAAGTCCTGTCTGATATAATCATATAGCTGGGGCTGTGTCTGAAGAAAAATATACTCCGGATATCTCTCCATAAGCCTCAAAACAGTACTAAATGACCTGGAAATCTTCTCTCTCGTGTGCTTCAGCCTCCATAGCCAGGCCACATCAATATGTGTATGCCCGATGCAGTCTACTGTCACTTTGGAATGTTTTTCCATGGAAGCGATCCTTTTATCCAGTATCTCCTGAGCCCTGTGTACTGTTTCATAAAACTCACTGCTGCCGGGATAAGACCAGTCAACAACCAGAAAAGCCGCATCCAGGGCTGCCAGCAGCTCATGCTTTATTTCATTGTCATCAGCCATGTTCCGTACAGCATCCAGTACCATGCTTCCCATATAGTACAGATCATCCGCCTGCTCATCCAGCCATGCAAGATCAGCTCTTTTGATACGGTGCTCCTGGATCCTGGGGATGCCGCCTCCTTCCAGACCTGACCAGAGCCGGAAAGTCAGGCTCAGCTGCCTGCCATAATCCTCTTCTCTGAAAAAAACTTCCTGGTGGTTCACATCCACGCCCTGATACGGCTCTCCGTTCAGATAAAGCAAAGATTCAAAGCCTGAATTATTTCCGGCTCCTGTATTTCCATAATCAAATATACCTACTGCCTTTTTTCCTATCCAGCCTGCAGGGATCACAATATCCTTGTGCATCCATAAATACTTGTCTCTGCCCGCCCAGACACTGCCTGTCTCCATGGTATCCCAGCCTTCAAAGCTGTCCGGGACTTCCGGGTTCACTGCCCCCTGAGAGTCCTCCCTCACTGCAAACTGTCCCAGAGCCATCACATCACGATATCTGTAGCCCTTCAGTTCACTTATCCTTCGCTCTAATTTTTTGTCTGTTAAAAACATATGCTGTCCCCCCGCTCCTGTTCATCTTCCATCTGTACCCCCAGTCCGCAGCAGTCCAGGACCAGCTCGCAGAAAAGGGCATTTGCCCAGGAAAACCATTCTCTTGTATACTTACACGGATCGTCCTTAAAAAAGCCCTCGTGCATAAATCCTGTCCCGCCGTCATTTCTGACCATCAGATCCAGGACCTCCAGCTTCTCCTTAAGCGTACTGCCTGTCAGCCCCTGCATGGCCAGGGCAATATGCCAGATATATCCTGCAGGCGTATGGGCGCTTCCAATCCCGGCAGCGCTCCTGCCGCTGTAGAAATATTGATTTTCCTCACTTAGGATAAGCCTCCTTGTATTCTCCTCCACTTCCCTGTCTTTCCCTGTATAACCTATATACTTCATCGAAAGAAGACTGGGTACATTGGCATCATCCATCAGACAGAACTGTCCGTATCCATCTGTCTCATAAGCATATACACGTCCATATCCCGGTTTCTCAGTAATTCCAAAATGCTCTATTCCATCCCTGATCTCTTTTTCAAGGATCTCCGCCTCTTTCCTGACCGCTTCGTCATTCCATATTTTTTCGGAGATCTCCTGTATATATCCCATGATAACAGCTGCAAACATGTTGGACGGAATCAGGTATCCATATGTACATGCATCATCACTGGGCCTGAAGCCTGACCAGATCATACCTGTACCAGGCCTTGTAAGCGCACCTTTTCCCTCTCTCGACAAAGTATCCTTAAAATATGCGTCCCTTCTGATAAAACGGTATTCTGAATCCTGCTCATGCCTCTGCTCAGTCTTAAATACCTTCAATATTATCTCCACGCCTTTTTTAAATTCTTCATCGAACTGCACTGTGCAGCCGCAGGATTTCCACAGCTGCCATGCCAGCCAGACAGGATAGCAGAGAGAATCTACCTCAAATTTACGTTCCCAAACCCAGGGATTCTCCTTAGTCTCATCCTCAGACCAGCATCTGCCATTTGGCTCTTCATTAAATGCGTTGGCATAGGGATCTATCCCTATATACTTCATCTGACGTTTGACAAGACCTGTTATAATCCTGCGTATCTCCCCACACTCTCCCGCCATCGCCAGATAGGGATGCAGCTGGGCTGCAGAATCCCTCAGCCACATGGCCGGAATATCCCCGGTGATCACATAAACAGTCCCGTCCTCCATCTCTTTCACTGTAGTTTCCAGGGTATCTGCGTAGCAGCGCTCAAATATCTCCGCCGCCTTCACCCTCTCTCCAAGTCTCTCCCTCACACTCCCGATCAGCTTCTGAACAGAAGCTTTGGTACACTTCTCCATAGATGTCTTCTCCTATTGATTTCCGGCTGTATAAAGCCTTGTTTTCATACTTAACAGTGTACTAGATATTGAGCAAAACTGGAAGCATAAATAATATAATTTTTAAAAAAAGCCTGTACAAACATATTGTTTATACAGGCACTGTACAGTTATCTTTATTTATTAAGTATTCTCTTCAGAGCAGCTTCATCCAGCAAATTCACTGTCTGAAACTCACCTTTGTAAAATACCCCCCAGTTATTAAAAACACAGGGAAGCTCCTTTGCTTTTTGAAGCGTATCTATCTGGATCAAAGATATGGGCACATCATTTATTTTGCAGTACTCTTTTGCCATATCAACGCTCCGGCAGACATAAGGACACTGCATATCATAATAAATTGTCAGCTCCCTGTTTTCAATTTTAGGGGTTTTGACATTCTGTGCGAATTTTGGCGTTGTGCCGTCGAAAGAAAGGGCAAGCAGTTCGTACCCGTTTTCAGTCGCATCAACAGTCTCAAAGCCAAACTTCTTCGCAAAAGACTGGTCAGAAAGCCATGACTTTTGTTTTTTTGCCCCAAGCATACAAACACCGGATTTCCCCTTTTCTTTAGCATCGGCCAGACAGTATTCCATCAGCGCTCTCCCATATCCCTGTCCTTTATAGCTGCCCGAAACCCACAGGCAGTACAGATAATAATAATTATCTCCCACTATAGGGACCCATGCAGTTTCAAGCGGCGCATATTCAATAAAGACCTGGGCCTTAACATTTAACTTTCTAAAGACATGGCCTTCCTTTATCCGTTCCGAAAGCCACTGCCTCTTTGCCTCTACACCTTTATGGGGCTTCCTGCTGCGTATAATGCAGCTTAAATGCTCACTTCCAATATTTTCTGCCGTTAAATTTACAAATTCAGCGTTCATATGCTCCCCCCGCTTTAAAATAATAATATTCAGTTTCCTGGTATGTTTTTATATGCATACAGCTTACCATACGGCAGACAGGAAGTCAAGAAAAATCGAACTCACGTTCTTTCATTATCCGGCAGCCTTGCATTTCCTGGCTTATACTGTTATAATAGCGCCAAAGGACGGGATGATTCCTGTCATGATTTTACGGCGGAAGGGGGATAAATGCCATGCTCTGTATCTGCACAGCTCCATGCAAGGTCTGAAGACGGGCGGATTTGCATGGAGGCGAATTTAAAAGTTACTGGTCACAGAATACACAGTAACATGTAAAAGGTTCGTCCGTCAGGACTTTGCATTTTAATATTTGATATATCAGAACAATATTAAAAGGAGCAAAGTCATGAAAACAAAACTGAATACATTATTTAAAGGTCTGTCTGCTTTTATTACTCTCTGGGCGACACAGTCACTGTCCGCTCTTGGCAGCGGGATGACGGGCTACGCACTGATTCTCTGGTCTTACCAGGAAAAAGGGTCAGCTCTTACTACTGCGCTGCTCTCCATCTGTTCCTATACGCCCTATGTGATTTTCTCTGCTTTTGCCGGCGCATTAAGTGACAAATGGAATAAAAAGCACACAATGTTAGTCTGCGACAGTACAGCTGCCCTGACGACAGTCCTGGTACTTGTACTGTTTATAACCGGCCATCTGGAAATCTGGCATCTGTATATCATTAATGCCGTCAGCGGTCTGATGAATACCATACAGCAGCCTGCTTCTGATGTGTCGGTAAGCCTGCTCACCCCAAAAGAACAGTATCAGAGGGTCAGCGGAATGAAATCATTTTCTAATTCTCTTAATACAATACTGACTCCGGTGATTGCAACTGCTGTCTTTTCATTTGCCGGCATGAAGGGAGTCATTGCATTTGACCTTTTTACTTTTATAACTGCGTTCATAACATTGGCATTTTTTATCAGGATACCTGAAAAGAAACGGGACAGTGATGTGCAGGAGGAATCCATCTGGTCGTCTGTAAAGGCAGGCCTGTCCTACCTTCAGAAGAACCGCGGGATACTGGATCTCATCCTCTTCCTGGCTGCAATCAATCTGATAGCTTCCATGTATGATGCTGCACTTCCTGCAATGCTTTTATCCAGAGACGGCGGCAGCACTGCTGCACTGGGTCTGGTAAATACTTTTACAGGCCTGGCCAGCCTTACCGGAAGTATACTTGTTTCTCTGATGCCTGCTCCCAAAAGCAGGGTGCGTGTCATCTGCAATTCACTGCTCTTTTCTATGAGCTTTGAAAATTTTTTGCTGGCTTTTGGAAGAAATATTCCAGTATGGTGTCTTGGCGCTGTCCTCGGATGGCTGATGATTCCTGTAATGAACGCCAATATGGATGTACTGTTCAGGACTCATATCCCTATTGAAATGCAGGGCCGTGTCTATTCTGCAAGAAACACATTCCAGTTTTTTACTATCCCGCTGGGATCATTTCTTGGAGGACTATTCGTAGACAAGGTATTTGAACCGTTTATGGCTGCACAGGGGGCAGACAGCTTTTTTATAAAGCTGCTTGGCAGCGGTAAAGGCAGCGGAGCTGCACTGCTCTTTCTTGTTCTTGCTTTTGCGGGCATTGCGGTCTGTCTGATTTTCAGGAAAGACAGGCATCTGTGGATACTTGACCAGAAAAAGGCACCCGAACATTTACATTAAATAAACCCATCCGGAAATTCAGCGTTCCGGCTCCTTTTCAGGAGCCGGCGCCCCTATATCCGGATGGGTCTATCCCATCGCTCTGTATTACTTTTTAGAATATCTCTATACCTCACACATATTTCCGGCAGAAACGATCCTTTCCCAGAGATTGCAGCTGGGCAGTACTGCCCCTCCGTCTGCTGCCGGTTTGTAAAAGAGGCGTTCTTCTTCCAGTTCAGGAAGACTCTCCCACTTTCCTTCCAGGTAACCACGGACCCGTTTAGAAGCGCTCTGCAGCCTTGCAGTCAGGCCGCCAAGACGGATATCCAGCACCTCGAAGCCGAATGGACGGCACTCTTCCATCCAGATATCTTCTCTTAAATCCTTCAGGCAGATGCACAGCCTTTCACACTCTCTGAGAATGTCCGCACATTCACCGAGACGTTTTCTGTCATCCCGTTTATATGCCGCTGCAAGCTCAAGGCCCAGCTCTGCCTTCTTTGACAACAGCTCTGCTGCAGCTGTATAATACCTGAATACCCGGATCATCTCTTCTTTTTCCGCAGTTTCAGGCTTCTTTTCCTGGGACAGCGCATCCTGGCAGCAGCCCTGCAGTTTATCAGCAAGCTGCCTGTAATATTTCCCCAGTTCCATTCCTTCCGTCTGCTTATCAAACAATCCCATCAGCACATCCTGATACAGCAGGTATTTAGACGGGTCGGCAGCTTCCTCATTTTCCTCTGTCGTTTGGGGTACCTTGTCCAGAGCATCAAGAAGCATATAGTCCTCTGACAGAAAGCCTCCAAACTGCTTCAGCCATCCATCAGCCCCGGCATGCAGCTCCTGTACGGATACTTCCTGCTCTGCATAACACAGCTGTGCAAAGCAGACAGTAGAAAACAGATCACAGGCCATGGGCGTCTCTGCCCCGTTGTCATACCAGAATGTACAGATAGCCTGAGGTATGCCAAGCTCTCTGCTGACCTTCATTCCCCTGCGCATAGTGGCGGCAGCTCTTGTGTAATTAGGCGCTATGCCATTCCACGTCCATCCTCCCGCCGCATACGCTATATCTGTTCCCAGGAACTTCTGATGGAACCTGATATTTCTCAGGTATTCCTCCTCTGTATGGTGATAATAATCCCAGTATACGAGACGCAGGTCTGAGGGTACTCTCACATCTATTGTCACATCCTCATCATCGGGCAGATCATAATAGCCGCCTGTAGGTGAGAGCAGCTTCACATACATATCGCTCCAGATCATGGAACTGTATCCCAGCTCCCTGCAGATCCCGTTTACTGTCTCCAGATGCTGCTTCATGATCAGGTCCGGCCGGGTATACCCGTTCCTGACCATATATTTTCCGAATCCCAGCAATTCTGCCTCATCCATTCCCAGATGGATCTTCTTTGTGCGCAGAGGTTCCATGACATTTTTTATCATCTGACGTATTAATTCTATAACTTTATCATCCCCGGACAGAAGAATATCCTTTATATCCCTCATATGCTCTTGGGAGGGCCAGCGAAGGAAAGTATTCAGATGAGCAAGCGTCTGGATACATGGTATCAGCTCCAGCCCAAACCTGAACGCATAGTCGTCCAGCTCTCTGAGTTCCTCTTTTGTGTATCTTCCCCGGAATGCGCCGAAATAAGGATTCTCATCGATCGTATACAGATCTTCAATGTACAGCAGGATCTGGTTCATACCCATGGCCGCAATCCTGCGTATCCTCTGTTTTATCTGCGAAATATTTAAGGCCCCGTTCCTGGAACAGTCATACATCGGCCCCATCTCCTGAAATCCCGCTCTCTCCTCCTTTCTCCATTCTCCCGGCTCACCGCCATTCTTCATGCCCTGTTCATCCGCTTTCTGAAGGAAAAGGAAAAGTCCTCTGAACATCTGGGGCAGATCCCTGCCGCTAAGTGTCAGTGTCCTCTCCTGGGACTTGTATTCTGCACACAGCATATTGTCTTCTATGGTTCTAAGCAGCACCCTGATTCCCTCTGTCTCGCTGCAGGTATGGCCCTGCTCTGTTAAAAGCTCTTCAAATCCTCCCCGCAGATTTTCATCTGCTTCGTTCAAACAAAATATCATCTTCTGCCTTACTCTTCTTTAAGTGTGATCTCAACAACAGTATCTCTGTCATCCGGCAGAGGGTAGCAGTCACTGCTCTTGCTGTCAAAGAAGAAGAAAGCATTATCCGTATATTCCTTCAGATTCCAGAAGAAGCTCTCCTTGATCTCTGACCCGTCGCTCACAAGGCGCATGGATTTAACTTTGCCTGCCATCTTCGGAAGGCAGATCGCACCAACCTGTTCCTCCAGCACATGGGCATACAGCTTGTTGCCATTCTGGGTAAATCTTCCCCATTCCGGCTTCGGATAATCTGAGAAACCGCATCCGTAGATACTCTTTCCATTTTCCTTCATCCATTCACCCACCTCTGTGAGGATCTCAACAGATTCCTTCGGAATCTCTCCCTTGGCATTCGGACCTACGTTCAGGATCAGGTTTCCTCCCTTGCTGACACATTCTACGAGTGTTCTGATAACCAGCTTTGCTGATTTATAATGGTGGTCATGTGCTGCATATCCCCAGTTATTATTCAGAGTGATGCATGCCTCCCATGGGATCGGATTGCCGCCTGCGTCACAGATGCATGCCGGTGGGATCATCTGCTCAGGAGATGCAAAGTCACCTGAATATGGTGTCGGATCCAGGGTGCGGATGCTTCCTGCATCCTCTGCACTGCCTTCCAGACGATTGTCAATGATGATATGCGGCTGGATCTTACGCACCATTTCAATAAGCTTGTCTGCTTTCCATGTGTCACACTTCATGGGGCCATAGGAGAAATCGAACCACATAAGATCCAGATGACCATAATTAGTCAGCAGCTCATGAACCTGTCCATGCATAAATTCCAGATAACGGTCGAAGTCACGCCCGTCATTTTTATATTCCTCATTTTCTCTCATGGGATGATGCATATCACCAAAATGAGGATAATCAGGATGTCTCCAGTCTATGAGCGAGAAATAAAGGCCTACCTTGATCCCTTCAGCGCGGAAGGCTTCCAGGAATTCTGCCACAAGGTCACGTTTGCACGGTGCATTTGTGGATTTAAAATCAGTATACTTTGTATCAAACAGGCAGAATCCGTCATGATGCTTTGCTGTCAGTACAGCATATTTCATTCCCGCCTTTTTAGCCAGCCTTGCCCATTCCTTCGGGTTATAATTCTCTGTTGTAAATTCATCAAAAAATACGTCGTACTCCTCCTTCGGAATACGCTCAGTGCTTCTGACCCACTCTCCTCTGGAAGGGATAGCGTACAGCCCCCAGTGAATAAACATTCCAAATCTGGCTTCGCTGTACCATTTTGTTCTCTCTGTTCTTGCTTTTACTACTTCGTTCAATTTCTTATCCTCCTTATCTTGTTTTGATTTCCGCGGGCAACAGGCCAAGGTCAGGCTTGCCCGCCCCTGGTCCTAGGCTTTCAGGACACGCAGAAGCATATCTGCTGTCCCCACGTTATATCCGCTTGTTGCATAGATGCCGGTCAGTCCTTCTTTTATCACAATAATGAGAGGAAGCTTATCCGGGTCCACATACATCCTTCTGCCAAGAGTCTGCACATTGCTTCCGAAATCATCATATAAAAATTCTACATTTTTCAGCACGCCAAGTGTTCTCTTTAAGGTTGGGTCCTCAAATGCATCTTTGCTTTTGATCATAAAATAAATTTTTGAATCAAGGGCTGCAAATTCTTCATGCCTGTCATATATCTCATTCAGTATATGTTCCGTAGGTTCTTTGCTCTCTTCCAGCCAGATCATAAGCATCTTATTGCTGTCATCCAGACTGGATGCCATAACTGTACTGCCGTCTCCATCCTTTAATTCAAAATCAAGGATCTTGTTCTCCTCCAGCATATCTGAGAGCTGCGCCTCTTTCAGGGATAATGTAACATCTCTGCACTCACCCGGCTTTAATTCAAAATAGAGCTGCTTTGCAAAAATATTTCCATTTGGAAGCCTGTTTGCAGTCAGCACTCTGTAAAGGCCGGACTCCAGCCGTATCTCACCAAGGCCTGAAACTCCTGCTTCCTCCTGAAGCAAAAGAGTGACAAACTGGCTGCCATTTAATCGCGCAAGTGTCCAGTTCTGTGTATATGTCCATGCAGTATTGCTGTCATCCCCGCTGATCCTTGCCGCTGCGTCTCTTCTGTCCTGCTTCTCCTCAACTCCGATAAAACGTCCGTCCACATAAAACTCCAGTGTCTTATCTACAGGATTGAGCCTGGACGGTATCCCCAGCGAGCGTCCGATAGCCACACACAGGATCTTCTGAGACTGAACGCTTCCGATTCCTGAAGTAAGGCAGGCTTCAGGCTTCGTGATCAGATTGCTGTATTCTTTCTCCGGAACAGCCTTCACATGTCCGTCCACATATGCTTTTATTTTAGCCGGATCCTTTTTCATCTCTTCCTTCAGACTATCCTCAAGATATCCGTCTATAAATGCCTTATAATCTGTCAGACGCTCGAATTCAATCCTGGGATTCATGATATACGGCACAAAAAGCCCGCTATCGCATGTGTCTGCAAATTTTAAGCTGTGCTCCATATGTGCTGTGAGGACATCAGCCTTTAAGTCTCTGTAGTCCTTATCTGTCAGCGCCTCCAGAAGTGACATTTTCCACTGCCACATCTCTTCTTCTTCCTCTCTCCATGAAAGGAATTTTATGATCTCGCCAATATTTCCTCTTGCTGCCTTTAGTATCTCTTCTGCTTTTTCTCTTGCAGGACATCTTGATAATATATCTTCCGCAAGTTCCTTTTTATAGAAGTTTTCAACCTTTTTCTGGCGTTCTGCCACAGCTGCTGCAAATTTCTTCTCTCCGGCTGCCTTCTGTTCCTTTGTAGGCTGGGCAGCATTGACAGGAGCATCCTTTGGTGCAGTGATCTCCATCTCGCTCCACTCATCCAGCTTCCACGGCGCCTTTTTGACTCTCAGAACTGCTTCTTTCTCCGTTATTGTGTTTATGAGGCATTCTGCAAACCGTCCGTCTGACTCTGCAAATAAATGGAGGCTGCCAAACCCTGTGTTAATTTCCGTCCATCCGTCTTCACCTGTAACAGCCGTAGCTACATTGCCAAATTCTCCATAATTCAGAACTTCGCATGAGACCGGCACTCCTTTGAGAGAATTTCCCTGCTCATCTTCCACTTTGATAAAAAACTGGGTAGTCCTGGCATACCTCTCCAGGTGATTGATAATCGTTGATATCCCTTTTTTGCCTACAACCGCCTCTTCCGGTGCAGCCTCGTCGAACCATCTGGAATGGATCATCATGGCCCTTGAGGATGCATTCGTAAACCAGCCCTTATTGAGTATCTCTTCCGGTTCACACGCACCGAGGAAATACCAGCTGCCGTCGCACCACACTTCAACCCATGCATGGTTATCGTCACAGTGGGACCATAGCGGAGCATAGACTTGTCTGGCCGGGATCCCCACACTTCTGAATACAGATACAGCAAGAGTAGATTCCTCACCGCATCTGCCGAATGCAGAATTATATACAGTTATGGGCGATGCAGTCCTGTCGTCTGTCGTCTGATATGTAGCTTCCCGGGCACACCAGTAATTGACTTCCAGTGCGCTCTCCTTCATGTTCCTGCCTGCAATTATGTCTTTTAACTGGTCGTAGAAAAATCCTCTGCAGGATGACAGGTCTTCATTATTGATCCTGTGATGCAGGACATAGTTGGCAAATAACTTTTCAGGTACCTTGCCCGCATAGGGACCCTGCTTCCATAAAAAGACACCATGCCTTGCATAATCCAGATACAGCTCAAATGGATAGTCCACAGCATCGCTGAGAGGCATTGACATATACAGATATTTCAGCGCCTCCGCCTCATCGGCCTCTTCACTCTCTACTTTTCTGACGATCTCTTCACCGATTGCGCCCAGCTCTTTCATCTGTGCAGAAAATGCCTCTGCAATCTGTCTGCTATATTCTTGTGAAAACATTGCGTATCTCCTTTTCCTCTCAGTCTATTGCATCCAGGACTTCTTTTGCCGCCCTTATTTTTTTCTCATCTGTCTGCCATATCTCATATTCACTCAGAGACGGGAGGCCCATGCTGACTTCTGATTTCCTGTACTCCATTTTGCTGTCAAGGGTTACTTTACCTGACATATGGAAGCTGGATGCTTTTGTAAATGGACGCAGTTCTCTTATCACCTCAGCGCCCACTCCTCCGGCTACCAGGATATCGCTCCTGCCGTCCGCCCATTCCACCATATCCCGGATCAGCTCTTTCCCCGCCACACAGTTATTCTGCTGGCCCGATGTGAGGATCGTATTGATACCCAGTTCCACAGCCTGCTCCAATGTCTCCCTGGGGTCACGGCACATATCAAACGCGCGGTGCAGGGTCACAGACATTCCTTCAGCCTCTTTCATGAGTTTTTTCATTTCTTCCATATCAAGAGTACCGTCAGGCTTTAACACGCCGATGACAACTCCCTCTGCCCCCAGCTCTTTATACCGCCTTATACTTCCCCTGATGATCTCCAGCTCATGGTCTGTATAACAAAAGTCACCAAATCTTGGACGGATGAGCGCATGTATCCTGATATCAGAATATTTTCTGATTTCCTCATAGAGGGCTGTGTCAGGGGTAGTCCCCCCAATGATCAGGTTCCCGCACAGCTCCAGCCTGCCGGCACCGCCGCGCGCCGCATTCAGGGCTGATTCAGCGGAATCCACGCAGCATTCCAGCACATAATCCTTCATTCTTCTGCCTCCTTTAACTTAAGCTAAAGCGCGCGATGCGCACTTGCACTGCAATTAAAAATGAGTGATGTCGAAAACCGACAAAAAGACGCCTGTTATCTCCATCACTCATTTTATAAACATACTAGCCCTTTACGGCTCCAACCATAACACCTTTTACCAGATGCTTCTGTACAAACGGATACAGAATCAGTACAGGCACGGATGCTACTACAATTGTAGAATATTTCAGCAGTGCTGTCAAGCCTGCCATTTCAGAAGCTGCCTTTGCATCGCTGACCATTGTGGGGTCTACCTGATTCAGGATCAGTATCTCACGCATAATGATAGTCAACGGCTGCAGAGCCTGTTTCTTAATATAAAGCATGGCATCAAAGTAGCTGTTCCACTTAGCAACACCATAATACAGTGTCAGTACTGCCAGAATCGGCTTACACAGAGGTGTGACGATCCTGGTCAGATATCTGAACGGCGAACATCCGTCCACCTGCGCCGCCTCATACATCTCGTCCGGTATGGAGTTAATCATATACGTCCGGCAGATGATCATGTTGTATGTAGACATCGCGCTGGGGATGATCATGGCCCAGATCGTATCGATCAGACCTAATTTGTTTACTACCATGTAGGTAGGTACCAGACCGCCGCTGAAATACATTGTGAACACGAAAAGCGCTGCGATTTTATTTCTGTGCTTAAACTCTTTTCTGGAAAGAGGATATGCACAGAGCATTGTCATTACCAGGTTCAGGGCAGTTCCCAGGAACAGATAAATAAATGAGTTCAGGAAACCTGTCATGATCTTGGGGTTTTTAAATACTGCCTGGTATCCTTTCAGGGACACTCTTACAGGCCAGAGAACTACTTCTCCCGTCATAACTGCCTGGGGATCAGAAAAGGATGCTGAAACTATGTAGATCAGAGGATACAGCACCGCAAGCCCGGCGATAGACAGGAATACATATACAAGGATGATAAAAATCTTATCGCCTAAACTTTGATTTTTAAACTTGGTATTCATATATCCACCTCCCTACCACAAACTGGTTTCAGTAACTTTCTTACTGATCTGGTTAACGGCTACAAGAAGTATAAAGCTTACTACAGACTGGAACAATCCGGCTGCAGTTGAAAATCCGAAGTCTGCATTTACGACACCGACCTTATATACAAAGGTTGAAATTACTTCAGATACATTAGCATTCATAGAGTTCTGCATTAAGAGGACTTTATCAATACCGATATTAACGATACTACCGCAGTTAAAGATAAGCATGATTACAATAGTCGGGATGATAGCCGGAAGATCCACATGAATGATCCTCTTCAGCCTTGTAGCGCCGTCCACGACTGCCGCCTCTTTCAGCTCAGGGCTTACACCAGCAAGAGCTGCTATGTAGATAATCGCAGAGTATCCGGCTGTCTGCCAGACACCGCTCCAGACATACAGATGTCTGAACAGCTTAACATCTCCAAAGAAGTTAATAGGATCTACGCCCATTTTCTGTAAAAGTACATTGATAATACCTGTTCTTAAATCCATCATAGACATCATCATACCAACAAGTACAACTGCTGAAATGAAGTATGGCGCATATGTGATCATCTGTATGAACTTTTTGTATTTTACGGAACGGATCTCATTAACACCGATTGCCAGCAGAACAGGAATCGGGAAGTTAACAATTAATGTATAAACACCAAGGATCAGAGTGTTTTTAATAATCGTAACACTTGACGTTGTAGTCAGAAAACGTGTAAAGTGCTTCAGACCAACCCAATCACTTCCAAAGATTCCTCCCTTGATACTGTAATCCTGGAAGGCCATCAAAATACCGCCCATGGGGATATATGCAAATACAAAGGCATAGATACATGGAAGTGCAATAATTAACCAAAACTGCCAGTTAGCCGACTTGATTTTATTCTTTTTATTCGGTTTCATAACCGCCGTCTTTGTCTTCAAAGCAAGTTACCTCCTTTATGTTTTATAAAAATATCTTTCAGCCGCCCAAACATTTACGAACAGCCGGCCGGCTTCAAGATAAAAGGCTGCTGCGGCTCTGCAGCAGCCTTTACACATGCTCATTTCTATTTACACATGTTTATTTCTATTTAGTTACCTGTCTGTCATAAGCTGTCTGGTATGTCTCAAGTAACTTAGGTAATCCTGCTTTGTCTAAAGCGTCTTTGTAGCTGTCCCACTCTTTATCAATGTCTTTTGTGCCCATGATAAAGGAAACAGTTGATTCACGGATCATCTTCTCGATTTCAACAGCGATAGTTGAAACATCCTGAGATTCTGCATCTGTAAACTTCAGTTCCGGAAGGATATCCAGGTCTGAATTCTGTACGTCCTGTCCGTATGGTTCATAGTTTTCTTTAGTAGCATCGTAGAGAAGTTTTTCCAGTCCTTCTGGTGCATATGGATCCACATCAGCGTCTACGGCCTGTCCAAGACGGTAATCAGCCGGAGCTACACGGATACCGATATCCTGCCAGTCATGGTTCTGCGGCTCGCCTGAGTAGCCATTAAGTACTTTGTAGAGAGCTTTGTCTCCGCCAAGACCTTTTGCATCGCCAACTTCACGTGTCCAGTCTGTTCCTTCTTCAGCTCCGTACTGTGAGCAAAGGTCTCCATCCGGTGAGAAGAAGAAGTCTACCCAGCGAAGAGCCAGTTCCGGATTTTCACATGCATCTGTAATAACAAAGCTGTCGCCGCTTACACCATCATACTTGAAGTTTGTGGAAAGCTGTACTCCATCCGGTCCTTTCAGAGGAGCCATTGTTACATAATGTCTGTAAAGCTCATTGTTTGTAACAGAGTCAATGTAGTCAGAGATCGTTC
This sequence comes from Murimonas intestini, assembly GCA_003148945.1. Taxonomy (GTDB): domain Bacteria; phylum Bacillota; class Clostridia; order Lachnospirales; family Lachnospiraceae; genus Murimonas; species Murimonas intestini. The sequence continues at coordinate 22,077 of QGGY01000023.1, forward strand.
CTTCCGGGAAGCAGAGCACTGGTTCATCCGGCTGGTTAACGATTGTCTTGAACTGTTCCTGAGTCTGTGTGAAGTTTCCGTCATAGATAGCGCCTAATTCATACAGAGAATTTACATATTTAAGGAATTCTTTGTATCTGTCATCAACTGCTGCGCATACTACTTTGCCTTCTTTGTTTACTGCAGTATAGTCATATACGTTAAGAGGTATAGATTTCTGCGGGCATAACAGGAAGGATCCCATAAGGAAATCTTCGAAACTTGCAAACCAGCCATATCCTGGTGCAGCACCGCCGATAGCGATTCCGTCCGGCTTGTACTCTAAGAATTTCTTACATACTTCATAGAACTCTTCTGTGGTTGTAGGCATATCTACACCCATCTCATCCAGATAATGCTGGTTGATCCACATTTTACGTCCATATGAGCAGTGATAGCATACATTGGTTCCTGATAAGGAATAGATATGTCCGTCTGTCTGTTTCTGCATATCCAGATATTGTCCCATTACTCTTAAGTAGTTCGGGCAGTTCTCTTCATTGATAAGGTCATCTAACTGAATGAAGATTCCTTCCTTAACACCGTACTTTGCAACGTTTGGAGACACACCCAGGATCACGTCCGGATAATCGCCTGATGAAAGGGTCATATTCAGTTTGTCTTTCCAGTCATCACGGCCGCCTGTTTCAAATTCAATCTTGATTCCTGTCTTCTCTTCCAGGAACTTTGTGAAATCATTTGTTGCCAGGTCTGTTACGTTAGGCATTGACATAGTAAATACTGTCATTGTAAGTTCCTCGCCCTCCGGAACGATTGGATAAGTACCTAAATCAACTGCTGCCTCATCTCCGGCTTTAGCTTCTGTCTTAGCCTCTGTCTCACCTTCGCCGCCTTTTTCTGTAGCTGCTTCGGTTTTAGCTGCCTCTGTCTCAGCCGCTTCTGTTTTAGCTTCCGTCTTAGCCTCTGTCTCAGCTGCTTCTGTCTTAGCAGCCTCCGTCTTAGCTTCTGTCTCAGCTGCCTCAGTAGCTGCTTCTGTAGTTACCTTATCAGTTGCCTTTTCGGTGGTCTTCTTGTCACCATTTCCGCCGCAAGCGGTGAGCCCCAGTACCATCACTGCTGACAATCCCAATGCTGTAGCCTTTGCAAATTTCTTGATCATACACTTTTTCCTCCTTTTTCTTTTTTGATGCTTATGGTTGTTGCTTTGGTATTGCTAGACTAAAATGTACTGTACATTCATTCTGCATGTTCATTTTAGATGTGCATGCCCATATGTTTTTTGCGGCTTTCATATGTATTGTGCACTTTGTACATTTCGGTCGTGTTTCATGAGTCATTTATAGCATTTTACTACCAAGTAATGCAACAGACATTTCATAAACAGGGCAGACATTTTTAGCAAAACCCTTATTTTTCAAGGTTTCTTTTGTGCATATTGTAATCAGACAAGCTTTTGAAAGTCGCTTGGCGGAAGTCCCGTGACACGTTTAAAAGCCCTTCTGAAGGAATAATCACTGCTGTATCCAACTCTGACAGCCACGTCCTTTACCGCCATTCCCTCTTTCAGACAGGCACAGGCATTCCTGATACGGAGCTGTTCCAGATACTCACTGAACGTTACGCCAAAATATTCTTTAAAATCTTTGTACAATCTGCGTTCCCCAACCCCGATATCATCCGCAAGCCGGGCAAGATTAAATCCAGCATCCCCGTAATTGTCTTCTATCCGTTTGGAAAGCTGCCTTTTGACCTCAATCAAGCTCTCATCATCAACATTCTTCTCACTGTTTTGATAATATTTCTTTGCATTTCTGATCTCTTCAAATATCTCATCAGGCCGCTGGGCCTTCTGTACTCTCTTTAGTATAATCCTTGCTTCCTCATCCTTCTTGCTCTTCTCCAGGCTCCTGATAACAGTACACCGCAGGATTTCCAGCACATGGCGCATCATAGAAAATTCCTGGAAGCGGTTCAGATAGTACTCTTTTATCTCCTTTAACAGACTTTCCAGCTCCTCAGGCGTACCTGTACGTATGGCCTGCTCCAGCTGCATCTCCATATCAATAGAAAATATGAAATTTTCCTGGTTAGAAGGGAGGTCTCCCTTTAAAAGAGGCACACGGATACCAAAAAGCCTCGCGTATTCGCTGATCCCTGAAGCCTCCTCAAATGCTGAGGGCAGCTGCATAAGCTCCTCCACCGGCTCACTTATGCCCGTGAATATCTGTACAGGCATATCCTTATAGAAATAGAAGTTCAGCTTCTCAAATTCTTCCTTCAGCCTGGCGGCATCCATATTGTCTTCCCCAGCCACGATAAGGGCATAAGACAGCTGGCTCACACTGTAAACCCAATGTGTATGCTTCAGGTTTTCAGCAAAATGCTGCTCCACCACTCCCTGGAACTCTTTTTTCGGAACAGACAAATTTTCCCTTAAGGGGTCCTCAAACTCTACAAGCACTACATAATAGCCTTTTGCCCTGTAAAAGGCCTGCGCCTCTTCTCCCAGCTCGGCTTCCAGCTCTTCCTTTGAATCATAAGAACCATACAAAATTTTCCGCAGGATCTCCTGGTGGACTATCATCTGCTGCTTTGTCACTGTTGTCTGCAGATTTTCCACTCTGTCCAGAAAACCGTTCAGGCTCCTCCAGAAATTGCCATTTTCCTGAACGTCCCTGTTGCTGAGTTCATCATTAAATATGACATACCTTTTTATGGTATTCTTTCTTCTGTACCAGTATGTAAAGCAAATAATAAGCCCTATACCGATAGCTGCAATACAGAGGATCACGATCAGGTATTTTATACTTCCTATCTGCCCCAGAAGCACTTCATTCGGTGTGACAGATATAAATTTCCAGTTATTATAAGTAGATCTGATGGAATAAGTAATTGAATTTTTATCTATATGGTTGGCAGTTCTGTACTCATCCCATGTGGTGCCGGCTGCCCCTGGCTTAACTGCTCCATGTGCGCCGATCCCTCTGATGATATGGTTTTCATCATCCAGTATAAAAGACATGGCGCTCCCGTCGATCATAGAATGCTCCATAAGCCTTTTTATTGTCGCCTCATCAAGTGTTATGACTACAGCCCCCTCCTGTACATCGTCATAAGCGCTGGGCAGTGACCTGACAAGGGCTATATCTGACTGGTCCCAGTTTTCTTTTCCATTTGGGATATTCAGATAATTACCGTACTCATACTTCTCACAGAAGGTCTCCATAAGTTCGTTATAATTTTTCGAGTTAAAAGACTCCAGGGTAAGCATGCCAAGCTCAGTATTCGGTATTACTGAGGGCAGCTCAATCACATAGTCCATACCCTTGATCAATATATAGATATCTCCCACAGCCTGGTTCATAAGCCCGTAATTCGGATATGACCTGGCCATGAGATACAGTTCATAAAACTGTTCCTGCCGGCTTTCTGGCTTGTCTTTTTTTAGAAATTCCGTCAATTCAGCCTGCTGGCTGGTATACAGCCCCACATTCATAATTTCTTCCAGCTGCCTGTCAAAATTGATTACCGCTTCAGAGAGCAGGCGGTATGCTTTTTCTTTCTGAACATCCAAAAGTGCATCCCTGGCTGCAAAATATATAACCACGATCGCAATTGCAGGGGCTACCATGATGATCAGATATGAGAATAAAAGCCTAAGTGAAAGCCTGCTGTGTGTATTTTTGCTGTCAGACACTTTCTTTACTTCCACCATACCTTTTTTCATGCGGCCAAACAATCTTTTCTTTCTCATTGTGCATCCCTCTTAAATGTTGTATTCTTAAAGATAATAGCAGCAGTCGATGTACACAGCCTGCTGTAACTCCCGTCATTTCAAAAGAAACTAAATTACCAAGGAGCCTGAGCATATGTTTTTCAAACCTAAGAAGAAGGCCGCGCCTTCCATCCGCCTTTACAACCAGAATGCTCTGGTCTATGAAGGTCTTTTAAAAGATATTCCTTTAAAGGAATCTGTCATTCTCGAAAAGAGCATACAGTTTTTCAACGATCCTGAGCCCTGCCACATACACCGCAGCGCTGTACGTGTCCGCCTGACAGAAGAGCTGCTGCGCCAGCTGGCTGTCTGTGACAGCCCCAAAGCCTGCCCATTGCTCGAAGTCTATTCTGACCTTCCGTCCATTGAACGTTTTGAGCTCATTCTGCCGGAAAACTTTACAATATAAATATGAAGTATAATGCGAACCCAAGGAACAGCACAGCATTGGCCAGTTTGATAATGTCCATATGCGCCAGCATGAAATCCGAAATGCGGTTCGTATTTTTTGTCTTATATATAATAAAAATAAAAATTGCTGCAGGTACGCACATTGCAGTGACATATACGAGAAAAGATATCAGGATATGCCCTATATTGCCCGAATCCGCCCTCAGCATATACAGGATTGAGGCCATGTATATCTGCCCTGTACAGAAGAATTCCCCAAGTGAGATGGCAATCCCAAGTCCCAGTACTAAAAGCGGCAGAATCTTGCCCGATGCATTACCCGCATTTTTAATCATTTTGTGATTAAATCTTCTCAGCGCCGACGGAAGCTGCATCCTGACCTTTCCATATTCTTCTCTGCGCACGTTCCAGAAATCAAGCAGATTCATGAAAGATGCACCTATAAACAATACTGTGATCACAATATTGACCGCCTTGCCCGCTGCATCCAGCACTTCCTGATCGATCATGGATGCCGCGAAATAGATTCCCACGCCCAGCCCGAAATATGTCAGGTATTTGCCTCCCAGATATAGAGCGCCATTTTTCAGCACTGAGGCTTGGGCTGTCAAAAGTATTGAAAACAGCATCAGCAGCATGGATATAGAACACGGATTAAAACCTGCGAGAAGCCCCGCGCCGAATAACGCAAGAAGGCTGGAAGCTTTTCCCTCCTCCCGGCTCTCTGAAAGGCCGTCAAGCTCTTCCCTGAGCGCCTGATAAGAAGTATCTTCGCTCTCTATACTGTCTTTCAGTCTGCTGCAGATATCATCAGCGCCGGCAATGGCGTTCTTTCCGTAAAATACAATAGGAACCTTCCTGGATGCTTCAGGCACCCTGTATAATTCAAATAATTCCTGAAGGACTTCCACGTATCCGCCCTCAGCAATGTTAAATTCCAGTACGCTGATATTCCCGGCTATATCCTCGTCTTTCAGATAATCTTTCACTCTATTGCAGTCATCACATGAATATGTAGTAAATAAAAGCATTACCTTGTCCTGGCTGGTAAAACCATATTCCTCAAGTCCGTCTAAAAATTTTTCATTAAATGATGATGTATTCTCATCAGATACAATATCTTCTGCCGGCTTTTCGCCATCAGCCGCAGTCTCCTCTGTTTGCTTTAATGAATCTTCATCTCCAAGCAGAGCACCCCTCAGAGTGCTTTTGATCTGGTCATATCCGCACAGCCACTTTCCATTAGCTATAAGTACCGGCAGACCACAATCTTCCCTGCTCCTGCCGCTCTCCTGTATCCTTTTTTCAAAAAGCTCTTTATTTGATTTATGAAATACATTGTAGGTCCGGATCTCATAGTCCATCTGTTCTCTCTCTTCTTTAGAAAGCTCATCCTCAAATATCTCATATATTTTTTCATCTTCACTGCATGATGCGCAGGCATTATCATAAAAAAACTCGAATGTACTTCCCGCCGCCTCTGCCTTTACAGATATCAGAGCAAAAAACAAAAATATAAGCCATAACAGGCCTGTTCTCCAATACCAATGAACACTTTTCTTCTCCATATCCACCACCGTCAGATATAGTACACCTTGTCGTGCGTAAGAATATCCACTCCTGTGGGTATCATTTACAGCACTCCACGATAAGGTGTGCTTTTTTTTCGACCTCTATTTTCTATCGTATATCTCAGAAAATATACAAAACATGCAAAAAATATATATCATCATCTGCACTTTCAGCCGAACCATATTTTTATTATACAATAGATGAACGAAAATGTGTACCTTTTCTGACAAATTTTTATTTTTATATAGGTATTGTTTTCCAAAATGGTGATTTTTAAAAGGCAAAAATTGCCTGCGGCACCTCAACTCCTCTGGTCCCTTATTCATGAGGTGATTTATTACTGCTTAACAGTAATCTTCTTTTATAACATACCATTCAGAAGATATAGTAGAATGAATTCCTATTTTTATTTTACTTTATCTTGATATTAAAAGTTGTTTTTCTACATTGATAAAACCATTTTATATTTCTATTCCATTTTCTTGTAACGATTTTCTCGCTGAATCAGCTGCTTTCTCGTTATTAACGAATACAACTGTGCTGTTTTCAGTGAACCGGAGCACCTCTGCTGGACACACCCTGTAAAATAAAACAGGAGACGCTGCAAATGCAACGCCTCCCATAGGCACTCTAATCAAATATTATCTACCAAACTGCATATCATTGTTTCCAGAATTTGTTTCCCACATTTCAAGCATGTTGATCGGGTCATTGTAGTCTGCTAACCAGCCTTCACGGCAGAAGTCAAACTGTCCTGATTTTCTTTCATCCAGGAATACTGACCATTCACGTGTCTCAACAGTAACTGTGATGCCAATTGCTGCTAAATCCTGCTGGATAGCTTCACCAATCTTAACATTACCTTCAGAATCATTTGTCAGGTATGTCATAGTGATCGGTGTATCTGCTGAAAGCATTCCGTTTTCATCAAACTGATATCCTGCACTCTCAAGCAGAGCCTGAGCTTCTTCGATATTAGCATCTGTGAGTTCCGGATCATAGTAACCAACTTTGTCTTCTAATGGGTAGGTATAAGCGTCATCATTCTTTCTGAACTCGCCGCCGTTTCCGTCTGCCATTCCTGTCGGGATGAATGTATTTGCGATTTCCTGATCAGCCTGAGCGATAGAATCAACAATATACTGACGGTCAATTAAGAGACACATAGCTTTTCTCATAGCTGCTGCCTGCTCGATTGTCTTGCCTTTGAACAGATCACTGTTTACGTTAAATCCGCAGTAGTATGTTCCCAGTGTAGGAACTTTGTGGAATTCAGGCATAGGTTTAGCTGTTTCCATCATATCTGTTGCGATTGTATCGATGAACTGAAGAGAATCATCTTTGAATGCATTCCAGATAGCTGTATCATCATCACTTAACATGAATTCGATTTTTTCAAGTGTAACGCTGTCTGCATTGTAGTAGTTCGGGTTCTTCTCATAAGTCATGGATTCATTGTGTTTCCAGCCTGTACATACCATCGGGCCTGAAGATACGAAGCCTGCTTCTGTACACCAGTCGCCAGGGTTGTCAGCAAATCCTTCAGAGCCTTCAACACTTGCCTGAGGTACCGGATAGAATGCCGGGAATGCACACAGGTCAAGGAAGTATGCGCAAGGAGCTTTCAGGTTAACTGTAAATGTCTTTCCGTCTTCAGAAGCTGCCACATCCAGAGTTCCATCTTCTTTCTGAGCGATGATGTCTGTCAGGTATGCGTAGTCAGCACCTGTCTCAGGATTAGCAAGTCTCTGCCAGCTGTACTCTACATCCTTTGCTGACAGTTCTGTTCCATCAGACCATTTCAGTCCGTCTTTCATTGTAAATGTATAAGAAAGTCCGTCTTCACTCATCTCATAGCCGTCTGCCAGGTCAGGAACAAGCTGTCCTTCTTCGTCATACATATACAGTCCTGAGAATGCCAGGATAGCAAGGCAGGCACCGTCTACTGTAGAGTTCAGGGCCGGATCCAGCTTATTAGGCTCAGATGCGATCTGAAGTGCCAGAGTGTTTGTCGGAGTTGTAGCAAATCCAAAATATTTAAATCCGAAAAGGTTGCTGTAGATTCCGTCCACATCAGTTTTCTGCATATATACATCATTGTAGTAATACAGCGGAATAACTGCCCAGGTGCTCATCAGCTCATCTTCTGCCTCATGCATCATAGCCTCACGTTTTTCAAGGTCTGTCTCAACCCTGATATCAGCGATTCTCTGATTGTAAACTTCCCATGCAGGAGCTGCCTCGCTGGATGGTCCGTGGCCTGCTGATTCAACTGCTGCCTCTGTAGCTGCCTCTGTTTCACCTTCAGCTGCTGCTTCTGTTTCAGCTGCCTCTGTAGCTGCTTCTGTTTCTTCAGCCTCTGTCTCTGCTGCCGCTTTTGTCTTGTTGGCTTCTGTTGTCAGTTCTGCTGCTGTTTCTGCCTCTGTCGGAGCTGTTGTTTCACTTCCTGTTCCAGAAGCGCATCCTGCCATCATGCCCATAACCATGGACGCAGAGAGCACTAATGCTAAATACTTTTTCTTCATAGATTATACCTCCCATGTATAAATTTGGTTGTTTTATATTATACAATGTTCTTTCCAAAAAAGAAAGGACAAATTGTATCAAAAATTATTAAATCTTCAGGCCAATTTTTTCAATTTTGTCCTGATATTACCTTTTAGGCAGCCTTATTTATTCCAGCACGCCACCTGATGACCATTACCGCGGTCTGTCAGAGACGGGCATTCCTGGGCGCAACGCTCTGTCGCATACTTACAGCGTGTACGGAATGCGCAGCCTGTGGGCATGTTCAGAGGACTGGGCACATCTCCCTCAAGTACGATACGTTTCCTCTCCTTAGCCATTTTCGGGTCAGGATATGGAACTGCACTCAGCAGGGACTGTGTATACGGATGCATTGGTTTATCATTCAGCTCATCAGCATCTGCGATCTCTACTACCCTTCCCAGATACATAACAGCTATCCTGTCAGATATATGATGCACTACCAGCAGGTCATGGGCTATAAAAAGATATGCCACTCCTAATTTATCCTGGAGTTCTTCAAACATATTGATGACCTGTGCCTGGATAGACACGTCGAGTGCGCTGACTGCCTCGTCACAGACTATAAACTTCGGGTCTGTTGCCAGAGCTCTGGCAATACCGATACGCTGGCGCTGGCCTCCTGAGAACTCATGGGCATAGCGCGTTGCATGCTCTGCATTTAATCCAACCAGCTCCATCAGATGTATGATCTTGTCACGGCGGTCTCCCTTTGAAGAGTAAAGCTTATATACATCCAGAGGCTCACCGATGATATCTTCCACCGTCATACGCGGGTTAAGAGAAGAATAGGGATCCTGGAATACCATCTGCATTTCTTTTCTCATGTGTTTTATAGTGGATGCATTTACCTGCTCTCCATTATAAATCACCTCGCCGCCAGTCGGCGTGTAGAGCCTGAGCATGGAACGGCCGACTGTAGTCTTACCGCAGCCTGATTCCCCTACAAGTCCAAGAGTCTCGCCCGGCTTGATGGCAAATGAAACACCATCCACCGCTTTAAGAGGGGTTGTCTGCATAAAACCTGTTTTTATAGGAAAATACTGTTTCAGGTCTTTGACCTCTACCAGATATTCACTTTTCATATTGTTCTGTGTCTTACTCATTGTTCTTGCCTCCTTGCTTTGCTTCCATTTCTGCTTTTACATTTAGCCAGCAGGACGCAAAGTGTCCGTCAGGCATCTGCATTTCAGGCGGTACTTCCTCGATACAGATCTTCATGGCGTTTTCACAGCGCGGGCAGAAAGCGCAGCCTTTCGGCATATTCAGCAGGTTGATCGGTGTACCCGGGATCGGAATAAGCTTCTCGCCAATCTTGTCAACATTCGGTATAGAACAGAGAAGTCCTTTTGTATATTCATGGTGAGGACGGTAGAAGATATCTTCCGCTGTTCCTCTCTCACAGACACGGCCGCCGTACAGTACAATGATCTCGTCGCACATATCGGCTATTACACCTAAATCATGTGTAACCATAATAATTGCCATTCCAAATTTTTTCTGCAGATCCTGCATCAGTTCCAGAATCTGCGCCTGAATCGTCACATCAAGTGCAGTCGTAGGCTCATCTGCAATCAGGATGTCAGGCTCACACGCAAGAGCCATGGCGATCATAACACGCTGGCGCATACCGCCTGACAGCTCAAAAGGATACTGTTTCACACGCTTTTCAGGTTCATTTACACCTACCAGTGTGAGCATTTCAATAGCACGTGCTTCTGCATCTTTTCCTTTTCTGTCTGTGTGAAGCTGGATCGCTTCTTTTAACTGATTTCCAACTGTAAATACAGGATTCAGGCTTGTCATAGGATCCTGGAAAATGATAGAACAGCATTTTCCACGGAATTCCCTCATCTGCTTTTCTGTAAACTTTGTGATATCCTGGCCTTTATAGAGCACCTGGCCTTCCGATATATCACCGTTACTCTCCAGTATACGCATAATAGAATAAGCTGTAACGGATTTTCCCGAACCGGACTCTCCTACGATACCAAGAATCTTTCCCTTGTCCAGATTGAATGAAACACCGTTTACTGCCTTTACCTCCCCGTTGTCCGTGCGGAAGGAGGTATGAAGATTCTTTACTGAAAGTATATTTTCACTCATAACAATTACCTCCTTAATTTCGGATCAAATGCATCTCGCAGCCCGTCACCCAGCAGATTGAAAGACAGCGTGATCAGACAGATCATAATCGACGGGAATATCAGCTTATAAGCATACGCACTGAGTCCGGCCCTGGCTGCATTGGCCAGTGATCCAAGAGACGGCATAGGTGCCTGTACTCCAAGACCAATAAAGCTTAAGAAACTCTCTGTAAAGATTGCTGACGGTATCTGCAGCGCCGCTGAAATAAAAATAACGCTGATACAGTTGGGCAGGATATGCTTGCGGATAATCCTGCTGGACTTGGCGCCGCTGACTTTAGCTGCAAGAATATATTCATTCTGCTTGATTGTGAGGATCTGACCGCGCACAAGACGGGCCATACCTGTCCAGTACAGAAGGCCGAACACGATGAACATTGACAGCATATTCGTACCTATATTTTTTAATGCAGGAATACTTTCTACACTGAGTACTTCTTTCAGTACAACAGACAGCAGAACCACCATCAGCATGTCAGGCAGCGAATATATTATATCCACGATTCTCATCATTACAAGGTCAACCTTGCCTCCGAAGTATCCCGAGATACTTCCATAGAGCACACCAATGAGCAGTACAATCAGCGCAGCAAACACACCAATTGTAAGTGATACTCTTGTACCGTATATAACACGCACAAAGTAATCACGCCCAAGCTCATCAGTTCCCATGATATGAGGAAATATCTTTCCGCCTTCATCAATATAAGCCTGCTCCTTTTCTGAATACTGGAACGGTCCCATATTAGTCGCGGTCTTATCCCTCTTTCCATTTACAGTTATAATCTGTGAGTACTCATACGGTACCACATGCGGTACTATAAAAATCATAGCAACAATCAGTATAAGAACTACGATACTTCCCATAGCAAGAGGATTTTTCCTCAGTTTGCGCATACCATCCCTGAAAAAGGAAACAGACTCGCTCATTACATCCTGCTGCCTTTTCTCTTCCTCTGTCGCTTTCTCAAACTTCTGTAAATCAATCTGTAAGCTCAAAGGAGACTTCTTAGGCATCTTATCAATATCTTTATCTAAATTATACATTCCGGCCTCCTCCTAATCAAGTTTAATACGCGGGTCTACCGCCTTATAGACAATATCTGTAAGCAGGTTCATGGTAACCATGAGCACTGCCAGGAAAATCGTCGTTCCCATAATAAGCGTATAATCACGGTTTGTAATACTTTCTACAAACTTTGATCCTAAACCGCCAATTGTAAAGATTTTCTCTACAACAAGTGATCCTGTCAGGATATAAGCCGTCATAGGCCCTACATAAGTAACAACCGGAATCAGGGCATTGCGGAGGGTATGTTTAAAAATAACTTTCAGGCGCGCCACACCCTTGGCCCTGGCAGTACGCACATAATCCTGCCCCATGACATCCAGCATACTTGTCTTTGTAAGCCTTGTTATGTAAGCCATAGGATAGGCTGAAAGTGCAATGACAGGCAGAATGTAGTTCGGGTGGTTAGGATCCCACACCGGCACCCACTTCAACTTGATACAAAATGCCAGCAGCAGCAAGGTCGCCAGCACAAAGTTAGGCAGCGACGTGAACAGGGTCGAAAAGAATATTATCAGCCTGTCGGGCAGCTTATTCCTCGTCAAAGCCGCAATACTCCCAAATACCAATCCAAGTGCCAACGCCACAAGGATCGCCATTCCTCCTAATTTTGCAGATACTTTAAATGACTCAAAAATTGTAGTCTTAATATCCCGGCCTGTTTTAAGAGAGATTCCAAAATCCCCCTGCAGCATATTCGTCATATAGATCACGAACTGCTCGGGTACAGGCTTGTCCAGGTTATACCTTTTTTCCATGGCCGCCTTAACCTCTGGTGATACCGCCTTCTCTCCATCAAATGGGCCGCCGGGTATCGCATTCATAGCAAAGAATGTGATTCCGCAGATGATGAACAATGTCACGATTGCGAGAAGGACTCTTTTTCCAACGTATTTAGCCAAACTAAAACACTCCTTTTCTCTTTATAATGGTAATATCATTCCGCTGATAATGTCCGTCACCGGAAGCACCCGGATTCCCTGGTTTTTCAGCATTCTCTGCCCGTCTGTTCTTCTGAGAAAAACAACTATTATTCCTGCACGGACATTTTAGGCCAAACAATGACGCCCGGAACACCGGCCGTCTCTTCTTTGAGCAGGAACCCTTTTGGTCCCCGTGCGCCTATACCGGAAGGTAAACCGCCATCCTCCTGGTACGCTCAGCGTACCCTGTAATCAGAGATTGTTTTATATCACAGGAAATTACTGTGTAATTTCCTGTGATATAAAACATTCCATGGGGGAACCGCCATGGAATGTTTTGGCGCGTCATATTTACTTTTACTTTAACGAACTACTGTGCAAAATTTCTATATACCATCCTCAACACTATACCACAATCGCCTCTGCGATGCAAGATTTTTTACATTTAAAAGAAGAATTTCCAACAATTTATGTATAATTTTTACATAATTAGTCAATTACGTCATTTAAAGGCCTAAAAGGCCTGCTTACAGTATAATCTACCAATTTAATATGTCCGTTTTTACATATACTATTGATGCAGCTTGATAATCAAATCACAAGAGAGGAGCTTACTCATGGAAAATAAGAATTTAGCCATTGCCAGCGTCCCTATACAGCAGTGGGAAAGACTCTATGATGAAAACACAGCGCTTCTGAACGGCACTGTCTTTCCTTGTCTTAACATGCCTTTTTATGCGGCTGAATCCGCTGCCGAGACACCGCTTGGGTCCGCCATAAGCGCACTCCCGCAGTCTGAAAATTTATCTTCCGGAAACGAACAGACACAGCTTCTGCTTCAGATCATGACAGTCAGCTTTGTACTGGATGATCTGCGTCTCTATATGGATACTCATCCTGCGGACACGGCACCGGCAGATATAAAAAAAGAACTTGTAACTAAAAGGAAACAGCTGCTTTCACAGTTTGCCCAGAATCATTACCCCCTTACACCCGACTGTGAAGGCTGCTGGCAGGAAGGGCCTATGCCCTGGGAAGGAGTGTGCTGTTAATGTGGTGCTATGAAAAACGTCTTCAGTTTCCAGTAAAAATAACAAAGACATGTCCTAAAACAGCCCAGCTGATCATCAGCCAGTATGGCGGACCTGACGGAGAGCTGTCTGCGTCTATGCGTTATCTGGCCCAGCGCTATTCTATGCCTGTCAAATCTGTAGGCGGGCTGCTGACAGACATTGGCACAGAGGAGCTTGCCCATATGGAAATCATTTGTGCCATGGTCTATCAGCTTACAAAAAACCTGACAACAGAGCAGGCGAAAGAGGCCGGCTTCGATGCCTACTATGTGGACCATACCACAGGCCTCTGGCCCCAGGCGGCTGCAGGTGTTCCCTTCACTGCACTTGAATTCCAGTCAAAAGGAGATGCCATCGCCGACCTCACAGAAGACCTGGCTGCTGAACAGAAAGCGCGTACTGTTTACGACAACCTGCTGCGTGTCATCACAGACCCTGAGGTCCGTGAACCGCTGAAATTTCTGAGGACAAGAGAGATCGTCCACTTCCAGCGTTTCGGAGAAGCTCTGGAGAATACAAAAGAACATCTGGATTCTAAAAACTTCTATTATTTTAACCCGGAATTTGACAAACAATTCCTGCAGAAATAATCGGACAGGGTTACTGTTCACTCCGTGACCAGTAACACGCTCCGCGATGCACAGAAACGGCAAAGAACGCCGTTTCGCGCTGCAAAACTCGGGATATTCGTGCAAAATACGCACGAAAACACCTCGCGGGATAGTGGCGTGTTAACAGTAACCAGACAGGCCCACTGCATCAGCGATGGGCCTGTAAAACTGCTGATTATTCTACTGTTCCTACATACACAAACTCTTTCGGAGATGCCGGTGCGCTGCTCTTATTTACGGTAAAACAAAATTTCTTTCCCTCGTGTTCCCCAGCCACTTTCAAATGTGCGAGGGCAATACCCACATCCAAATCAGTAAAATGATAAAGCCTGCCCATTATCCCGCCAAGACTGGGTTTATAATAGACATGGATCGCATTCCCATCCACTATAAAATACCATGGCTGTCCATTCATTCCTGACGGCGCAAGCCGCACTGCTTCCAGACGCGTATCTGACCCCCTGGAAATTTCGGCAAGGGGCTTGCGGTCAAATTCATCTGGCTCTCTTGACGCAGAGCCATCCGGTTTGCCAAAAGCGATTCCGATTATGAAATCCGGATCAGTCTGTCTCGGTTTGACACTTGTAAGCCAGCGGGTGGCATAGCCCTTAGAGTAAAGATAAAGTTCCGCCTGCTGATACAGAAATCCCGCTGCTGTATTCCGCAAAGGATGTTCCTTCCCTGAAATGAGCAGGAAGTGGGGAGCTTTAGGAAGTGCCATCCCTTTAACCTCATCTGCGCCCACAATCTTATGGCTGAGTGTCACATCAGGCAGCAGCGGTTTTATACCTGCCACAAATGCCTTAAAATCTCTCATCGCTTGAACTGAAAGAGGCTCAGCGTCAAACTTTCGTGTTGACTTTCGATTGAAAATGCTTGAATACATATCCATTATGATTCTCCTTCTTTATACTGCTGCCCTGCTGTCGGGCACCATAATCTTGCAGCTGTATTTTCAAAAAACATAACACCAGCATCCAACTGCCGTATGAATTCAATATAACATTCCTCCTTTGCTTTATCAACCGACAGATATGGCAATAATGCCGGATTGTAAAAGTGAAGGAGTTTTAAATGAAGGAGCTTAAAATAAAGGAGTCATCATATGGGCAGCAGCATCTGCGCCACATTAAAGTAAATGATCAGTGAAAAAGCGTCTACTATAGTCGTAATAAGCGGTGCCGCCATAATAGCCGGGTCAGCATGCAGCAGCTTAGCAGCCATTGGCAGTATGCCGCCTATAGTCTTTGCCATCATAACAGTTGCAAACATGGCGATCGCTACTGTAAATGCCACCATCTCATTTCCCGGATAAGTAATAGCCAGACGTATGAAATTGACTGCGCTCAGTACAGCACCCACAAGCATACTGACACGAAGCTCTTTCCAGAAAACCTTCAAAAAATCCTTTGGCAGGATATCTCCTACCGCCATACCTCTTATAACAAGCGTGCTGCTCTGGCTGCCCGCATTTCCCCCTGTATCTGTTAGCATGGGAATAAATGTAACAAGCATCGGCAGGGCGGAAAAAGCAGCTTCATACTTGCCAAGGATACCGCCTGTTATCATACCTGATACCATAAGGACGAGCAGCCACATAATTCTGTGTTTTGCAAGTTCAAACACATTTGTCTTTAGATACGGCCTCTCAGAAGGCGCCATTGCAGCCATCTTTTCAAAGTCCTCCGTAGCCTCTTCTTCCATGACATCCATAACATCATCGACTGTCACTATGCCGACAAGCCTGTTCTCATTATCTACCACCGGCATGGCTATAAAGTCATACTTCATCATTCTGGATACTACTTCTTCCTGATCCTCCTCTGTAACTGCCGTGATCACATCTGTTTCCATAAGCTCTTCTATCTGAGTGTCATCCTCAGATAGAAGCAGGTCCTTAACAGTCACGATGCCCTCCAGCTTCCTGGACCTGTCAGTCACATAACAGGTATAAATAGTCTCACTGTCCTCGCCTGTACGCCTGATCCTTTTGATCGCGTCACTTACTGTCATATTTTTCTTCAAGTCAATAAACTCTGCCGTCATTATGCTCCCGGCAGAATTCTCCGGATATCTCAAAAACTGGTTGATCAGCCTGCGCATCTGCGGGTCAGCATTCTTTAACACACGCTTTACCACATTTGCCGGCAGCTCCTCCAGCATATCCACTGCATCATCAACAAACAAGTCTTCCATGATCTCTGACAGCTCATTATCCGTCACAGCGCCGATAATGACCTGCTGTGTTTCCGGCGGAAGGTTTGAGAACACTTCGGCCGCCATTTCCTTGGGTAAAGTCCTGAAAGCCACAGCCGCCTTCTCAGACGGCAATTCCTCTATAAGCTCTGCCACATCTACTTCATTTTCATCTTCTAAAACTTTCCTGAAACTTCTGTAATCTCTCCTGTTCAGGTATTCTAGCATTAATTCAAAATCAAATTCCTTTTCCACTGGTTTATCCTCCTGTTTCATTAATTACAGTGAGGCCTCAGCAAAAACAAAACAACGCCGTACAGGTATAGAAAAATTCCTGTACGGCGATATCCACTTGAACACGCAAAAAATCCTCCTGCTGATTCAGGGCATATGATCCCCTCAGACTGTGCGCGGAAAAACCAAAGCCCTGTCTGCCAGCAAACCAGGCATCAAACCTGTAACGTTGCAGAGCAGCGGGGTCTTTGCCCCTCGCAGCATTCACCGTATGCACATGCAGGCATGTTCACCCGGCTCATTGCCCGCGGGAATAAGCGGCACAGTAATCTGCAGGCCCGCAAGTGAATATCACTGTCTGTTTTCTGACTTCGACCACATATGTCCACTTATTTTCCCTCCTTTGCTTAATTACGGACCATTTCTTTTCTTTATATTTTATACTGATCCGCTCAATATATACAGATTAACACTTCACTGCCATAAATTCAAGCCTAATTCTGAATCCTGTTATTACTATGTTACTGTTCGTTACTATTCCCTCCGTGACCAATAACCGGATCATTCAGCACACCTTTCACTGTTCCCTCACGAACCCAGCGCAAAAATGTATCCTGTGAGATCTCCAGCTGCCTGGCCGCCTCCCGGGATGCGATCTTCCCCGCTGTCCACAGTTCCTGCAGATAGCAAAACTGCTGTGGTATTTTTTTCCTTGGTCTTCCGAAACGCACCCCTCTTCTTCTGGCTGCCTCGATTCCCTCCGCCTGCCTCGCCCTTATATTTTCACGCTCCGTCTCAGCCACATAAGAAAGTATCTGCAGCACCAGATCCGCAATAAAAGTACCTGTCAGATTATCCTCGGTCTTCCTTGTATCCAGCAGCGGAATGTCAATAACAGCCACATCCACCCGCATTTCCTTTGTCAATATCCTCCACTGCTCCAAGATTTCCTCATAATTCCTGCCCAGCCTGTCAATAGATTTGATAACCAGCAGATCGCCTTCTCTTAGTTTCCTGATCATTTTCTGGTACTCCGGCCTCTGGAAATCCTTTCCACTCTGCTTATCCATAAAGATCCTGTCAGGCTTCACCTGAAAATTTTCCAGGGCAATCATCTGCCTGTCTTCATTCTGCTCCTTTGTAGATACCCTGACATAACCATATACTTTTTTCTCCATAATTCATCCTCCTAGTCCGCATATAAGCCCAAGCTGCCATCCCCACGGCACAGCGGGCCGCCACGCCTTCATCCTATGTTGTCATTGCCAACTAACAGTATATATCCAAAAGTGGGAGGGGAATATTTCCAGTTTTTTCCAATGTTGCTGTTTAGCGGATTAGAGGCGGGGAGGACGCTTTGCATTGTAGGCAGTGAATCAGTGGCAGGGACAGGCGGGCGGGAGGGTTCGTGGTTCAGTCCAACCGCTGCGTCGTGAAACTCTAAGGCCCCGGAGAATGCTTGAAACGCAAAAGGCGGCCGGAAACTCGGTGCGTTTGCTGATGCAACCGCCCCTCAAACAGCTCCGGCCTTGAGCGCAAGCGCTCACTTTTGCTGACCGCATTCTTCGGGGCCTAAGAGTTTCATCTCCTCGCTCAAGTCCTTCACCACGAACCCTCCCGCCCGCCTGTCCCTCCCGCTGATGCCAAGGTTATCGATGCAAAGCTGGCTCCCGTAATGAGGTTGGGGGATGGATGAGTCCACTACTTTACTGGATTCCCGGAACATATCAGAATCAATTATTTTCCGTATTCGAAATATATAGGATATTCTATTTTTCTATCAACGTAGAGTTGGTATTAAATTGATAACTATTAAGTGTCAAATAGGCTCTTACGAAAACCAGACTGAACTGCATTTTGAAAATATCAGATTTCGAAAATGGCAATTTCATGGAATAGATTATAAATAAATTCTTCCATATACATAGTAGTTTTCCGCCCCAACCCAAGCCTGTTTATAACAGCCAGCTTTGTGCCGACAAACTTGGCGCCGTCAGGAAGGGGAGCGGTGGGG
>QGGY01000024.1 GCA_003148945.1 Murimonas intestini
GCTGTTATAAACAGGCTTGGGTTGGGGCGGAAAACTACTATGTATACATAAGAGTTTGGTTAAGATCTTATACATGGAGTTTCTGTTTTCGAAATCTAATATTTTCTAAATACAGTGCGCTAGTTTACGTAAGAGCCTGTTTGACACTTACAAGCTATCAATTTAATACCCACTCTATGTTGAAGGAAAAATAGAATAGTCTATATATTTTGAACATACCAAATAATTGATTCCAATATATTTCGGGAATCCAATAAAGTAGTGGCCTCACCCATATCCCAGCCTCATTACGGGAGCCAGCTTTGCATCGATAACCTTGGCATCAGTGGGAGGGGCAGGGGGTGGGAGAGTTCGTGGTGAAGGACTTGAGCGAGGAGATGAAACTCTTAGGCCCCGAAGAATGCGGTCAGCAAAAGTGAGCGCTTGCGCTCAAGGCCGGAGCTGTCTGAGGGGCGTTTGCATCAGCAAACGCACCGAGTTTCCGGCCGCCTTTTGCGTTTCAAGCAGTCTCCGGGGCCTTAGAGTTTCACGACGCAGCGGTTGGACTGAACCACGAACTCTCCCACCCGCCTGCTCCTCCCACTGATTCACTACCTACAATGCAAAGCGTCCCCACGCCTCTAATCAGCTAAACAGCAATATAATAAATAGCCGCCCACAAAACATAATGTGTCCGGCTATTGTTATCTTTGTATTTTCACATTTTTAAATTTCTCCCGTAAGATCCTGATAAAAGGATGTGACCGTCATCTCTATATACGGGACAAGCCACAGCAGACCTATATAACAGCTGAGGACGGAAAGGAATATCCACCCAAAGAAGCTGATGATCAGATAGAAATATCTTCCTTTATTCCCAAGCATCATATCTTTGCTGGTATTTAAAATCTCCATAACAGTCAGCTCAGGGCGGTCCACCAGCAGATAGTATACCTGTGAGTATCTGAGTGACAGGATGACTCCCAGAACACCGCCTGCAATTCCCAGGAGAAGCCCTATGATGCCAAGCGCCAGGATATCTGTGCCGATGTAGAGGAGGATCAGGATCAGGTAAGGCGCCATGCAGCCAACTATCATGAGGTAAATGAGGGCGGCGGCGCCCAGTATCCTGTCCGGCCTGTGTGTAAATCCGTAAAATATGTCCGTGATGCCATAGGGCAGGTTTCTGGACATGTTCAGGAAGAGCCTTGCCACACCGGCAGCAAATATAGAGGACAGCAGTGTCAGGATAATACTGCAGATGAAAAAGGTTATCTTGTTTATAGTGGAAGGGACGATGAGTATCATGGAGATGAGCATGCTGCATCCGAATGACATCAGGAAAATCAGCAGGAGTGCGCCCATAGCAACTGAATATCTGCCCATCATCTTTCCTTTGGCAATACTTTTTAATTCTGAAGATGTCTTTTTTGAATCCATAAATTATGCTCCAATCTGTCATTTCATAGGAATCAGTATAGCATACCTCCCATGTAAAAATCAATGTGAAAAGTCTTGCAGCATGGAGATTACGGAGCGTGTCAGTTACTGTTCACACATCGCCATCCCGGAGTGAACAGTAATGCGTGTCAGGTTGACAGCAGAGTTCCGTTCAGATACATATCACGCAGCTCCTTGGGGGAAACGCCGTATTCTTTTTTAAAGGCCCTGAAGAAACTGGAGTAGTCATGAAAGCCGTACTGTTCAAATATTCTGCTGACCGGTTCACCGCAGAGGATGGCGTCACGGCAGGCGGAAAGGCGTTTTTTCAGGATATACTGGTGCAGGGAAATTCCCATATTATCTTTAAATGCATGGGAGATGTGGAATTTACTCACATAAAACTCCTGGGCAAGCTTATCCAGTGAGAGCTCCTCATCCAGATGTGCAGAGATATAGTCACATATGCCCAGGTAAAGAGGAAGGGAGGAATCTCCTCTGTTCTGGTGGTTCTGCTCATAGACAAGGCGGTTCAGATATAAGATCAGGCTGTTAACATCTAAAGATACTTTTGCCTCTTTTCCAAACCGGGTACTTTTTGTTTCTTCTATCAGCTGGAATATTATGGACTGGATGGCATTAAAGGCAATGGCGTCTGTGGAAAATACGTGGCGCTTTGCCGTGGTCACCAGCTGCATGAGATAGATATAGTCTGTGGAAGCCTGTGTCAGCCGCTCACAATACCCTTTGCTGAGCCAGAGAACGAATCTGCGGTACGGCAGGTCCGGGGACAAAAAAGAGGGGTAGTGGGATGCACCGGGGGGGATCAGAAGAAAATCTCCCGGTCTTACCCTGTGGGGTATCCCATCTATATACAGATTGATCTCACCCTCCAGAAAAAAATAAAATTCATAATAAGTGTGGGAATGAGGCGCAACATTTGGAAGAACCGTGTCATTGTAATAATAAATTTCAAAATCTTTGGACAACATATACTGACGGGTAGAAAAGGCCGTCTGAAGGTTTTTTTTCATAAGATCCTCCTGTCTTTTTCGTGCTTTAACTCCAGTATAGTACAAAACAACAAGATTTGCAATATAGACAACAATTTCGCCAATTGGATTTTTCCGCCAATGAAATATAATGATATTAAGAATTAAATCTGCCAGTTGGCAGGTGTAAAATAAAAAAAGGAAGGTATTAATTATGGAAATGACATTAAGGTGGTACGGGAGCAAATTTGATTCAGTGACGCTTGAGCAGATCAGGCAGATTCCGGGGGTAAAAGGTGTCATTACTACTCTCTATGATACAGCGCCGGGCGAGGTATGGAGCCGGGAAGCTATCAGGGCTATGAAAGATGAGGTAGAGGCAGCAGGACTCTGCGTGGCAGGAATCGAGAGCGTGAATGTACATGACGCTATTAAGATCGGTTCTCCTGACAGAGACAAGTATATCGAAAACTATATCCAGACTCTGGAGAATCTTGGGTTAGAAGATATCCATCTTGTATGCTATAACTTTATGCCTGTATTTGACTGGACAAGAACAGAACTGGCAAGAAAGCGTCCGGACGGGTCAACTGTACTGGCATACAACCAGGAGACAGTCAATAACCTGAACCCTGAGAAGATGTTTGAGTCTGTTGATTCTAATTCAAATGGATTTATCATGCCGGGCTGGGAGCCGGAACGTCTTGCAAAGGTTAAAGAATTATTTGAACTTTACAAAGATGTAGATGACGAAAAATTATTCCAGAACCTGAAGTATTTCCTTGAGAAGATCATGCCTGTATGTGACAAGTATGATATCAATATGGCTATCCATCCGGACGATCCTGCCTGGAGCGTATTCGGACTGCCGCGTATCATCATCAACAAAGAGAATATCCTGCGCATGACTAAGATGGTGGACAATCCCCACAACGGAGTTACCTTCTGCTCAGGTTCCTACGGAACAAACCTGGAAAATGACCTTCCTGATATGATCCGTTCATTAAAAGGAAGAATCCACTTTGCACATGTAAGGAATTTGAAATTTAATTCCCCGACAGATTTTGAAGAGGCAGCACATCTGTCTGCTGACGGAAATTTTGATATGTATGCGATCATGAAAGCATTATATGATATAGGATTCGAAGGACCTATCCGCCCTGACCATGGAAGGATGATCTGGGGAGAGGTGGCAATGCCTGGATACGGCCTGTATGACAGAGCTTTAGGAGCCACTTATCTGAACGGACTTTGGGAAGCTATTGAAAAGAGCAGCAAATAAGGGGGAAATAAAAATGAGGTTAAATGAAGAAGGTTTAAAGAACAGGCAAGAGTGGGAAGCAGCCGGATACGCTCTTCCCCAGTATGACAGGCAGGCAGTGAAGAAAAAAACAGAAGAGGCACCGTTCTGGATCCATTTCGGAGCTGGCAATATCTTCAGGGCATTTCAGGCAAATGTAGTACAGAATCTGCTGAATGACGGAGTGCTGGACAGAGGCCTGATTGCTGCAGAGGGCTTTGACGGAGAGATCGTGGAGAAACTTTACAGACCTCATGACAGCTACAGCGTTCTGGTGACATTAAAGGCAGACGGAACTGTCGAGAAAACAGTTGTGGGAAGCGTAGTGGAAGCGCTTGTCGCTGACCCGGCAAAGGAAGAGGATTTTAGCAGGCTCAGGGAGATCTTCAGACAGCCTTCCCTTCAGATGGCTACTTTTACTATCACTGAAAAAGGATACAGCCTGAAAAATGCAGCCGGAGAATATCTGGATGCAGTTGCCGCAGATATGGAAGCAGGGCCTGAAAAACCAGTCAGCTATATTGGAAAAGTTTCTTCTCTGCTCTATGAGCGTTTCCTGGCAGGAGAACTCCCCATAGCAATGGTAAGCATGGATAACTGCTCACACAATGGCGATAAGCTCTGTGCAGCGATTTCAGCATATGCAGAGACATGGGATAAAAAAGGTCTTGTAAAAGAAGGCTTTGCTGCATATGTGAGCGGCAAAAAAGTCAGCTTCCCGTGGACAATGATAGACAAGATCACACCGAGGCCTGATGAGACTGTCAAGGGAATCCTTCTGAATGATGGTATAGAAGACCTGGATCAGATCGTTACAAGTAAAAAGACATACGCTGCACCTTTCGTAAATGCGGAAGAATGTGAATATCTTGTTATAGAAGATGATTTCCCAAATGGAAGGGAAGCGCTGGAAAAAGGCGGACTGATCTTTACGGACAGAGAGACTGTTGATAAAGTGGAAAAGATGAAGGTCTGCACCTGCTTAAATCCTCTTCATACAACACTGGCAGTATTTGGATGTCTGCTGGGCTATGATCTGATCTCAAAAGAGATGAAGGATCCGGTGCTGAAAAAGCTGGTTGAGATCATCGGACATGAAGAAGGAATGCCTGTAGTGGTAGACCCGGGCATTATCAGACCGGAAAAATTCCTGGATGAGGTCTTAAATGTACGTATCCCGAATCCGTTCATGCCGGATACACCTCAGAGGATCGCTACAGATACATCACAGAAGCTGGCAATCCGCTTTGGGGAGACGATCAAGGCATATATGGCCTCAGATAAACTGGATGTAAAGAATCTGAAGAGAATACCTCTTGTATTTGCAGGATGGCTGCGTTACCTCATGGGTATCAACGATAAAGGTGAAAAATTCGAACTCAGCCCGGATCCTATGCTGCCTACACTCTGTGCAGTCATGGAACAGGTTAAGCTGGGAGAGAGCTTTGACGCTGAGAAAATCTTAAAACCTGTACTTTCTGATGAAAAGATATTTGGCGTAGATCTGTATAAGGCAGGACTCGCTGATGACGTAATCAAATATTTTACAGAAATGAATGCAGGACCGGGAGCTGTGGAAGCAGTTCTTAAGAAGTATACAGCATAAATTGACAATCCGCGCCCGTTCTGATACAGTATGCTGTATGAGAAGAAGGGACGGACAGTAAATGGAAGCAGAAGAAGAGAAAAAGAGAGCATATGATATAGAGGAGGAAGACAGAAGGCGGCGGGAGAAGAGGACCTTATATTATATAGGTCTGGGCCTTCTGGCGGCGGCAGGGGTCATCCTACTTATATCACGGATATCAGGCTTCTCTTTAAACTATCTCCTGCTTCCATGTCTTTTTCATTCGCTTACGGGGTATTATTGTCCAGGATGCGGAGGGACGAGAGCTGTCACGAGCCTGCTGCATGGACATATACTGGAATCCCTTTATTATCATCCCTTTGTTGTATATGCAGCTGCAGTCTGCGCTGTTTTTATGGTGACGAACACCATAGAGCTTGTGAGCGGAGGACGCTGTAAAATCGGGATGGAGTTCAGGAAAAGATATGTCTATATCGGTGTTGTAATCGTGGCTGTCAATTTTATAGTAAAAAATGCTGTCCTCCTTTTCGGCGGCTGTGCAATGATTGGATAAAATGATAAGCTGAAAATGAACTGCAGTAAATATAAAGAGAAGATGTGCCCGGAGCTTAAAATGCTGCCTGCACATCTTCTCTTTATATTATGTTATCTTGTTCCTGCTGCCGGATCTTGCGGCTGCGGCTGTTGTCTTTCCCATTCAGGTAATCTTCCAGCCAGTCCTTCATATCATTATAATTGCTGATCTCGCCGTCCTGTCCTGACTGTCCCTCATAGAACTGCTCATATTGTCTGAGCATATCAATGAATCCATCCACCCCGTACCTTGAGAAAGTGGAAGCTACGGAAGCCACTGTCAGAAACAGAGAGAGGGCGGCTCCTGCCACAGCCAGCCAAAGTCCCGACTTGGCACGTGGAGGCAGCGTGCGGTCACTGCCCTGTGAAAGTACTGCCAAAATAACACCGATCACTCCAAGAGGGATAGCTAAGTAAAAGCAGCAGGAAGTGACAAGGGAGATGATACCCAGTATCATAGCTGCAGTAGCCATTCCATTGGGCGGTGCCTGCTGGTAATTATTCCCGTAGATCCCCCCGCCGAAGCCATTGTACTGTCCGCTGCCATTTTGATAGCCATTGCCGTTCGGCTCATGATAATCACCCCGGTGATATAATCGGCCGTTCTCGTACCAGCTCTCAGGGCTGTTGTCTGTATTGGCGCTGTTTTCTGCATTTTTATCCATATCGCCGGAAGCTTCAGTATTTCCGGATTCCGGGTCTGATGCACTACCATCCCGGATATCTGAAGGGATATGATCCCTGTCTTTTAAGTCCATAATGTATCTCCTCTCGTTACTGGCCACGGAGAGAACAGTAATCTCCTCCCGGGCTTTTCTCAATTAGTGCTATGATACCATAGACAAAAATGAAACACAAGTGGTATAATCAGAACCGAATTGAGAATATAAAGGAGAAATTTAAGTACATGGATATCAATAAAAAACTGGCAAGTGAACTGGAAGCAGATCTGTGGCAGGTAGAAGCTGCCGTCAAGCTTATAGATGAAGGAAATACCATCCCCTTTATTTCCAGATACCGTAAGGAGGCCACAGGCTCCCTCAATGATGAGGTTCTGCGTAAGCTTTATGAGCGGCTGAACTATCTGCGGAATCTGGAAGATAAGAAGGGACAGGTACTCTCAAGCATAGAAGAACAGGGAAAGCTGACGGAGGAACTGAAAAAGCAGATCACAGAGGCAGAGACGCTTGTAGTTGTAGATGACCTTTACCGTCCGTACCGCCCCAAGAGGCGCACAAGGGCAACTATAGCGAAAGAGAAGGGCTTAGAGCCTCTTGCTAATATCATTACTCTTCAAATGACAAACAGGCCTCTTGAGCAGGAAGCAGAGGCATTCATATCTGAAGAGAAGGATGTGAAGACAGCGGAGGAGGCCATAGCAGGAGCGATGGACATCATTGCAGAGGCAGTCTCAGATGAGGCCAGCTACCGCAGCTATATCAGAAAGCTGACAGTAAAAGAGGGAAAGATCATCTCCGCGGCTAAGGATGAGAAGGCCCAGTCTGTATATGAAATGTATTATAATTATGAGGAAGCTGTCTCAAAAGTAGCGGGTCACAGGACGCTCGCCCTCAACCGCGGGGAGAAGGAAAAGTTTTTAAATGTTAAAATAGAGGCTCCGGAGGAGCGCATCCTTTTATATCTTCAGAAGAAAGTTATTGTGAAGGAAAATCAGAATACAGCGCCGGTACTTAAGGCTGCTGTGGAGGACAGCTACAGAAGGCTGATCGGGCCTGCTATCGAGAGAGAGATACGCAGTGATATGACGGAAAAGGCTGAGGACGGCGCTATCTCTGTATTTGGTAAGAACCTGGAGCAGCTGCTTATGCAGCCCCCGATCGCAGGACAGACAGTTCTGGGATGGGATCCGGCGTTCCGTACAGGCTGTAAGCTGGCTGTAGTAGACCCTACAGGAAAGGTGCTGGATACAACAGTTATCTATCCGACGGCGCCCACAAATGATACAAAGATCAGGGCAGCCAAAGAAACACTTAAGAAATTGATCAAAAAATATGGGATAACCCTCATATCAGTTGGCAACGGTACAGCATCCAGAGAGTCAGAGATGATAATCGTGGAGCTTTTAAAGGAAATACCGGAGCAGGTACAGTACGTGATAGTCAACGAGGCGGGTGCGTCTGTATACTCAGCCAGTAAGCTGGCTACAGAGGAATTCCCGAATTTCGATGTGGGCCAGAGAAGTGCGGCGTCTATTGCCAGAAGGATCCAGGACCCTCTGGCTGAGCTGGTAAAAATAGATCCGAAATCTATAGGCGTGGGCCAGTACCAGCATGATATGAACCAGAAGAAGCTGGGAGAGGCTCTGAGTGGAGTAGTGGAAGACTGCGTGAATAAAGTCGGTGTGGATATTAATACAGCATCCGCCTCACTGCTGGAATATGTGTCAGGGATCACGAAGGTGATAGCAAAGAATATAGTTGCCTATAGAGAAGAGAATGGCCGTTTTGAGGACAGGAAACAGCTTCTGAAAGTGGCCAAGCTGGGACCGAAGGCATTTGAGCAGTGTGCAGGGTTCTTAAGGATACCCGGAGGCAGCAACCCGCTGGATACTACAAGTGTGCATCCTGAGAGCTATAAAGCCGCAGAAAAGCTGTTAAAAGAACTGGGGTACGAAATCAGCGATATAGCAGGCGGAAAACTGGAAGGGCTTTCCAGACAGGTGAAAAACTATAAGAAACTGGCGGAAGAGCTGGAGATCGGTGAGATTACACTGAGAGATATTGTCAAGGAGCTGGAAAAGCCGGGACGGGATCCCAGAGATGAGATGCCCAAGCCGATCCTGCGCAGTGACGTACTTGATATGAAGGACCTGAAGCCGGGAATGGTACTCAAGGGAACAGTGCGCAATGTTATTGATTTCGGCGCTTTTGTGGACATCGGTGTACATCAGGACGGGCTGGTGCATGTCTCAGAGATGAGCAGCACAAAATTTGTGAAGCATCCTCTGGAGGTTGTCAGTGTGGGAGATATTGTGGACGTCAGGGTATTAAGCGTGGATCTGAATAAGAAGAGGATCTCATTAAGCATGAAGCTACAGTAACTGTTTGTAACTATTCAGCTTATAAAAGTAAAAGAGCTGTGCCGGATGCGTCCGGCACAGCTCTTTTGGAGAAGGTATTTCTTTATGGGGTGTAGCAAAAACTATATAATGTATTGGGGGGATGTTTATTTTATACACCATTCGACATCAAAAGTGTGAACAAACATTTTTCGATTTTTTATCTGATTTTGTGCTGTTTTTAAAATGAGAAAAATCTACTGTATAAAAAAACGAAAAAACCTGTCTATTTCCCGGATGGGTTATGCAGCCTGTGAGATAAAACATATAGACAAATGAGAAAAAATATCCTATCCTTAAAAATAAGGGTCTTACGCCCATAATCAATCAGAAGAAGAGGAAATGTGTATGAAGCTTAAATTTGATCAGCCGGCCCGGTACTGGCAGGAGGGGTTCCCTGTAGGAAACGGACGGCTGGGAGCAGTTATCTACGGGGGGACATCAAAAGAGATAATTGCAGTAAATGAGGATACTCTCTGGTCGGGATATCCTGTAAAAAGCCAGAAGGGGCCAAAAAAAGAAGAGACCGCCAGAGCGGGACAGCTTACGAAAGAAGGAAAATATAAGGAGGCAATGCATTTTCTGGATGATGCGCTGAAGGGGAATGAGGATGTACAGATGTACCAGCCGTTTGGCAGCCTGTTCATAGAATTTTCAGGTGAAAGATGCATCACAGAATACAGCAGGCAGCTGGAACTGGAGGATGCAGTCGTTAAGACTGAATACAAGAATAACGGCAGCAGGTATGTACATACTTCTTTCAGCAGTGCCCCGGCCCAGGGGATTCTGTACAGGATACAGGCTGAAGAAGAATTCACGGTTAAAATAAGCGGAGGCGGCGGTTTCCTGAATGAATGTAAATATGAGGGTGCAGGATTCTGCCTCTATGGCCAGTGCCCGGGCAGAAGTAATATCACAGTGGGCACAGCCGGGCCTGACAGTGTTCTGACTTTCTCAGAGGAGCCGGAGAAAAAGGGGATGCATTACCAGGGATGGGGCCGTGTGAGAACTGAGGGCGGCACAGTGGAAGCAGTGGAAGACGGCCTGATCTGCAGGGATGTGAGGGAAATCATACTATTTTTTGCTGTCAGGTCCAGCTTCAATGGATTTGACAGACACCCGTATACAGAGGGCTGCAGTCCGGAGGAGAAACTGACTGCAGATATAAAAAATGCAGACAGGGACTGGCAGGAACTGCTTAAGGAACATACAGAGGATTACAGGAAATACTTTAAAAGGGTAGAATTTTCTCTGGGGACAAGCGGAAGAGAAGAACTGGATCTGTATAAAAGGCTGGAGGAATTTCAAAAAGACGGGGATGACCTCTCACTTTATGCCCTGCTGTTTGACTTCGGAAGATATCTGCTGATATCTTCTTCAAGGCCCGGTACTCAGGCGGCAAATCTTCAGGGGATATGGAACCAGGAAAAGATACCTCCGTGGTTCAGTGATTATACAGTAAATATTAATACACAGATGAATTACTGGATGACAGGTCCGTGCAGGCTCCATGAGCTGATTGAGCCGCTCACTGTCATGAACAGGGAGCTTCTGACAAACGGAAGGGTCAGCGCAAAGGAATTTTTTGGGGCAAAAGGAAGCGCCTGCTTCCACAATACAGATATATGGAGGAAGACCTCACCGGCTGACGGTATGGTAATGTGGGCATACTGGCCCTTCGGAGCAGCCTGGATGTGCCGGAACCTTTTCGATGATTATCTGTTCTGCCAGGACAGAGAGTACTTAAAGGAAATACTGCCTGTTCTCAGAGAAAATGTAAAGTTCTGCCTGTCAGTTCTGGAGGAGACTCCGGATGGGTATGCCGTGTGTCCGGCCACTTCACCGGAAAATGAATTCATGTCAGACGGTGAGAAGGTTTCTCTGGCAGCCTATACAGAAAATACACTGGCTATCATACGTAATCTGTTCAGGGATTATATAAAGGGCTGCAGTGAGCTGGGGCTGGAAGATGAGACAGCAGATGAGGCAGGAAGGATACTTCCAGGTATCGTGCCCACAGCTGCAGGAAGCCAGGGACAGGTACTGGAGTGGAATGAGGAATTCCAGGAAGCAGATATGCACCACAGGCATCTGTCTCATCTCTATGAGCTGCATCCGGGATGCGGGATACGCATAGGGACAGACATGTATGAGGCGGCAAGACAGAGCCTGCTGCGCAGGGGAGATGAGGGGACAGGCTGGAGCCTGGCCTGGAAGATCCTGATGTGGGCAAGGCTGGAAGACGGAGAACATGCGGGACGTATTATGAAAAACCTGTTTCATATGGTGCCGCCGGATTCTGCCGGATCCATCCATGGGGGCGGCCTGTATCCGAACCTGCTTTGTGCTCACCCGCCGTTCCAGATTGACGGCAATTTTGGCTATACAGCCGGCATTGCGGAAATGCTGGTACAGAGCCAT
Source organism: Murimonas intestini (assembly GCA_003148945.1). GTDB lineage: Bacteria > Bacillota > Clostridia > Lachnospirales > Lachnospiraceae > Murimonas > Murimonas intestini. The sequence continues at coordinate 11,373 of QGGY01000024.1, forward strand.
AATGATGAGCTGGTCCTGCTGCCGGCTGTTCCGGCCGCATGGAAGGAAGGATGTGTAAAAGGCCTGATGGCCAGGGGCGGTATTCTGATAGATATACAGTGGAAGGATGGGGAGGTAAAATATTCTCTCACATCTGATAAAAACCAGACGGTTCTTTTAAGGATCGGAAAATCAGAGGCCGGTGAGGTGACTCTGGATTCACGGATCCCTGTAAGGGGAAATGTCAATAACTGCTGCAGGAGGGATTAAATGAAATGGAAGTACTTAAGAAATTTTTTGAACCGGTTGACATGACATATGGAAAACCATGGCATAAGATCGCATTGTTTACCGTACCCATGCTTATAGGCAACATTGCCCAGCAGCTGTACAACACAGTAGACAGCATTGTGGTGGGAAGATATGTGGGCGACAATGCCCTGGCTGCTGTGGGAAGTGCAGGACCCATACTTAACCTGCTGATCGTACTGTTTATCGGTATCAGTGTGGGGGCCAGTATTATGGTGTCACAGTATTTTGGAGGCAAGAAGCGGGAGGAGCTCTCGACGACAATTGGAAACTGTCTTCTGCTGACCGCTATAGCATCTGTATTTATTATGGTCATCGCCTCAATGATCACCAGGCCTCTGCTGCATTTGCTGAATACACCGGAAAGTATTATTGACTGGTGCAATTCCTATCTGCTCATTTTATTTATAGGGTCAGCCGGGCTGGCATTTTATAATATCCTGAGCGGTATTTTAAGAGGACTGGGAGATTCCATATCAGCCCTTGTATATCTGCTTGTATCAACGGCGCTGAATATTGTTCTGGACCTGCTGTTTGTGGCTGTGTTTAACATGGGTGTGAACGGGGTGGCTCTTGCAACGGTGATCGCCCAGGCTGTATCAGCAGTGCTGTGCCTGTTCAAGCTCATGAGGATGAAAGAAATATTTGATATGAAGCTGCGTTATTTAAAGATGCACAAGGAATACACGGTAAACATTATCCGCCTGGGGCTGCCGTCGGGTGTGACTCAGGCTATCCTGTCCATGGCTATGATCGTGGTCCAGTCTCTTACAAACAGCTTTGGGGAGATGTTCATTGCTGCGAATGTTATCGTCATGCGTGTGGACGGGTTTGCCATGCTGCCTAATTTTTCATTTGGAACTGCACTTACCACATATGCAGGCCAGAATGTGGGAGCCAGGTATTATGACAGAGTAGAGCAGGGGGCCAGACAGGGTACTGCCATGGCGGCAGGGACTTCGGCGGCCATCACTGCCCTGATCCTGATCTTCGGGCGCTATCTGATGAGTATCTTTACCAATACGCCGGAGCTTGTGAAGCTGAGCATGAGCCTGATGACAATACTGGCAGTGGGATATATCGCCATGGCAGTGACACAGAGCTTGTCAGGAATCATGAGGGGGGCGGGCGACACCATGACCCCCATGTGGATATCAATCGTGACAACTATCGCTATACGTGTACCCATCGCTTACGGAATCGCATATATGACAAGGACACCGGAGCTGCCAAACGGCAGGCAGGAATGTATCTTTATCTCACTGCTGATCTCCTGGGTGATCGGAGCTATTATCACCTTTGTATTTTACAAGAGAGGGAAATGGAAAGCCCGCGCAATTTAGCGGAGTTTGACAGAAGTTTTAGATCAATCGCGGCAGGGTTTGCCTGTAGCAGAATATGGATTATACAGAATGGAGGATCACTATGATAAAGGTTACAGTATGGAATGAGTATGTCCAGGAACAGATGGACAGTGACAGCGGTGCGGCTGTCAGGGAGGGAATGCCTGAAGAGGTGCGCAGGGAGCTGGAACAGAGGGCTAAAGAAATCCGCGCTGTGCACGGCGGCGCCATCCACCATACTTTAAAGGGACTGCTGGAGGAAGAGTCTGGAATAGAGGTCTGTCATATAGCTACCCTTGAGATGGAAGAGTGCGGCCTGACAAAAGAAGTGCTGGATGATACGGATGTCCTTGTCTGGTGGGCGCATGTGGCCCATGATAAGGTGCCTGATGAGATCGCAGAGCGTGTCAGGGAGTATGTCCTGAAAGGAATGGGATTTATCGCCCTTCATTCAGCTCATCCCAGCAAGCCCCTGCAGAAGCTTCTGGGGACAAGCGGGTCCCTTCAATGGAGAGAGGGGGATTTCTGCAGGGTCTGGAATACATGTCCCGCACATCCGATTGCTGAAGGCATACCTCAGTACTTTGAGCTGGAGGAGGAAGAAATGTACGGCGAATATTTTGATATCCCCAAACCGGATGACCAGGTATTTATCAGCTGGTACAGAGGAGGAGAAGTATTCCGCTCAGGATGTACCTGGACAAGGGGATACGGGAAGATCTTCTATTTCCAGCCGGGACATGAGACAAACAAGTCTTACTTTAATGACTATGTGAGAAGGATCATCCGCAATGCTGTGCGGTGGGCTGTCCCATCCGTCAAAAGAGAAGAGATAAGCTGTCCCAACGCTGTAGTTACGCCGGAAGAGAAATGCAGAAGAAAGTAAAAATCTCTTGCATAACGCTTTATAATGGCATATAATATTTGATAGGTTAAGAAAATTCTTCGGGGCGGAGTGAAATTCTCCACCGGCGGTATAGTCCGCGACCCGCCTTTGGCGGCTGATATGGTGCGATTCCATAACCGACAGTATAGTCTGGATGAAAGAAGAAAGTCTTTTGCAACAGTTCAGGTGCTGAACAGCCGCAGCCGTTTCAAATCGTACTTTTGCCCCGGGTATATTTAATATATCCGGGGTTTTTTGTTTTAAAGTTTCCAGAAACGGCAGCTTTCAGCTGCATGTAAGTTTGTTGTCTGCAAGAATTTTCTTTTCATAAATAATTTATCGAAAAGGAGAGATGAACTATGAGTTCAAACACAAATGTAAACGGCGGCGCAGCCGCCATGACAAGAGCAGGGCAGCAGAGCAAGGTAAAGATGATGGTGGAGATCGCCATGCTGGGGGCTATCGCCACAGTCCTCATGCTTTTTGAGATCCCCCTGCCGTTTGCGCCGGCTTTCTATCAGATCGACTTAAGTGAAGTGCCTATCCTGATAGGATGTTTTTCCATGGGGCCTCTGGCCGGGGCGGCTATTGAATTTTTGAAGATATTGCTGAATTTCCTGATCAATGGTACAATAACTGCAGGTGTCGGTGAACTGGCAAATTTCATTGTGGGATGTGCTCTTGTGCTGCCGGCAGGCTTTATTTATAAATATCATAAGACTAAAAAAAATGCCATGATTGGAATGGCAGCCGGGACTGCTGCCATGACCATAGTGGGAGGTTTCATGAATGCGTTTGTACTGCTTCCGCTCTATGCCGCGGCCTTTGGTGGAATAGATGCGATCATAGGGATGGGAAGCGATGTTAACAGCGCAGTGTCGGGAATGAGCGGTTTCATAATGCTGATCGTGGTTCCGTTCAATCTGCTCAAGGGCATCATAGTATCCATTGTAACCCTCCTGCTATACAAGTATATCAGTCCTATATTAAAAAGAGCGAGATAAGAGCGCGGCAGGAGGATACCATGTCAAGAGTCAGGCAGATTGAAAAGCTTACAGATAACAAGCATCTGAATATGTATTACTTAAAGGCTGAGAACAGACTGGGCGGCGAGGTGAATTATTATGTAGCCTCAAGGGCAAAGAGCATAGAGAAGATGAAGATAAAGACGGGGGACAATCATCCGGACGGAGTCATCATCTACAGCCTGTATGGGGAGAAGAGGGATAAAGTGGTCCTGGTCAGACAGTACAGGTATGCTATTGACGGCTATATCTACGAATTTCCGGCCGGCCTGGTGGATGAGGGTGAGACATACCAGGAGGCGGCGTCACGGGAAATGATGGAAGAAACAGGCCTCAGGCTGGAGGCGCTTAAGCTTGAAGACATGTATCAGAAACCATACTATACAACGATCGGCATGACTGACGAGTGCTGTGCAACAGTCTACGGATATGCCTTTGGCGAGGTGAACAGCGACGGGCTTGAGGATACGGAAGACCTGGAGGTGGTTTTGGCTGACAGGGAGGAAGTGAGGCGTATTCTGAGGGAGGAGAGAGTTGCAATCATGTGTGCCTATATGCTGATGCATTTTCTGGAGGATAAGCAGGACCCCTTTGCATTTCTTAAAAATCATTAAAAATTAAAAAGTTTCTCCCGGTAAGAGTTGTAAGGGAGAAAACGGTGTGTTATAATTCTTCATGTTATAACGCACCGTTTTTGGTTTGCCTGAAAGGAGACGAAATGGAAGTAAAATTTGATGTGAAGATGACGCAGAAGATCATGTATAATTTCCTGATGAACCATACTTACAGGAGTATGACCGGGGTTATGGGGATTTTGTTCGGAATCGCCGCATTCGTTATTTTTGGGATCACGCTGGGTCATGCGGAGACTTTTATGAGTGTCCTCTACCTGCTTTTTGGAATCTGGTTTCTCCTGTATCTTCCAATCAACCTCTATCTGCGCTCCGCTAAGCAGGTGAAGTCAAATCCTGTATTCCAGAAACCCCTTCACTACACCATCAACGATGAGGGGATCACAACAGAACAGGGTGACCAGCAGGCGCAGATGAAGTGGGAAGATCTCGTAAAGGTTACTGAGACTAAGATGAGCCTGCTGATCTATACGGGAAAAAGATATTCTTTTGTGCTGCCGAAGGAAGCTATGGGCAGCAGGTATAAGGATGTGGCCGCATTGATAAAGAAGCATATGCCGGACCGGAAGGTGAAGATGAAATGAAAGTGACAGAGACCTGGAATGAAAAAGAAACATTTGCCCTTGGAAGAGCCCTTGGGGAAAATGCACATCCGGGCCAGGTATACACGCTGCTGGGAGACCTGGGAGTCGGCAAGACCGTATTCACTCAGGGGATGGCAGCAGGGCTTGGCATCACAGAGCCGGTAAGCAGTCCGACATTTACCATAGTACAGGTATATGAGGAGGGCCGTCTGCCCTTTTATCACTTTGACGTCTACCGCATCGGCGATGTGGAGGAGATGGAAGAGATCGGCTATGAGGATTATTTTTACGGTGAGGGAGTCTGCCTGATCGAATGGGCTGATCTGATAGAGGAGATCCTTCCCGGTCACTATACCCAGGTGGTGATTGAAAAGGACCTGGACAAAGGTTTTGACTACAGGAAAATTACAATGACAGAAAAATAGACAAAGAGCTCTTACGGGCTCTTTTAGCTTGTTTCAGGAGAGGATGAAGTAGATGAAGATCTTAGCCATAGACAGTTCGGGGCTTGTTGCCTCTGTGGCTGTTCTGGAGGATGACAATATGCTAGCAGAGTATACTGTCAATTACAAAAAGACCCATTCCCAGACTCTGCTGCCTATGCTGGATGAGATAGCAAAGATGACAGAGATGGATCTTAATACAATTGATGCGATAGCAGTTGCAGGCGGTCCCGGATCATTTACCGGGCTGCGTATCGGGTCTGCCACAGCAAAAGGCCTGGGACTGGCTCTGGGAAAGCCGCTTGTGGCTGTGCCTACAGTTGATGCCCTTGCCTATAATCTCTGGGGGATGGAAAAAGTCATCTGCCCCATGATGGATGCCAGAAGGAGCCAGGTATATACAGGGCTCTACGAATTTTGTACAGCAGACGGGAAGATGAGCTTTCATGTAATTGAGAGACAGATGGCGGCGGCAGTCACGGATATTATCGGAAAGATCAATGAGCTGGGCCGTGAGACAGTATTTCTGGGGGACGGTGTTCCTGTATACAGAGAGATAATAGAGAGCGGGATTAAGGTGCCCTATTCGTTTGCGCCTGCACATATGAACAAACAGAGAGCGGGGGCGCTTGGAGCCCTGGCCGGGGAATATGTCAGAGAAGGCAGGGTGCAGACAGCGGCGGAACACCAGCCGGATTATCTGAGAATGTCCCAGGCAGAGAGAGAACGCGCAGAAAAGATCAGACAGGAAAAGGAATCCTCAGACCGGAAGGAAGGCAGATAATATGCTTGAAATCCGCAGGATGACAGAAGAAGATCTGCAGGAAGTGGCAGAAATAGAAGCCGGTATCTTTACAATGCCGTGGAGCGTCAAGGGGTTCGGGGATGCCATAGCTAATCCATATACCCTGTATCTTGTGGCATCAGAGGGAAAGAAGATAGAAGGCTACTGCGGCCTGTGGCAGTCATTTGATGAGGCCGAGATTACAAATGTGGCAGTGCGCAAAGAATGCAGGGGCAGGCACACGGGGACTCTGATGCTGAACAGGCTCATGGAGCTGGGGAGAGAGCAGGGAATCACGCGCTTTACCCTGGAAGTGCGTTCCAGTAATGCAGCTGCTCTTGGGCTTTATGAAAAGCTTGGTTTCTCTGCGGCAGGAATCAGAAAAAGATTTTACGAAAAACCGGTGGAAGATGCAGTGGTAATGTGGAATTAGAGGTGTTATTGTCTGCCTGTATGTGCAGCAATTCCCAGTATCTTTCGGCATTCGTTTTCGGTATAATTGTCTTGAGGACAAGAAACGAAGCATCGGACAGAGGGGAGAAAGCATATGCGAAAAAGCAAGAAGATTTATTGTAACATGTGCGGAAAAAGCATCAGTATGGACAAACAGATTCCTATGGAGGATGTGCTGAGCGTAGAAAAAAGCTGGGGATATTTTTCAGGGAAGGATGGGGAGGTACATTCCTTTGATTTGTGTGAGGAATGCTATGACAAACTGGTGAAGGAGTTTGTATTTCCGCCCGCGGTAAAAAAACAACGGGAAATGATTTAAAATGATTAAGAGGGAATAATAAATGTTAGATGTGTGTTTATTAGGGAGCGGGGGCATGATGCCCCTGCCTTACAGATGGCTGACGGCTCTGATGCTGAGATACAACGGGAGCAGCCTTTTGATAGATTGCGGGGAAGGAACCCAGATAGCTATAAAAGAAAAAGGATGGAGCTTTAAACCAATCGATGCGGTCTGCTTCACCCATTACCATGGGGACCATATCAGCGGCCTTCCGGGCCTTCTGCTGACAATGGGCAATGCAGAGAGGCATGAGCCTCTTACTCTGATAGGGCCCAAGGGGCTTGAGAGGGTAGTGAGCGCTCTCAGGGTGATCGCTCCGGAGCTGCCTTTTCAGATCATTTATAAAGAGATAACGGAACCCCGCCAGGTGTTCGAGATGAACGGATACAGGATCCGGGCATTCAGGGTGAACCATAATGTGCTCTGTTACGGTTATACGATAGAGATAGACCGTGCAGGGCGTTTTGACGTGGAGAGGGCCAGAGAGGAAGAAATTCCCATGAAATTCTGGAACCGCCTCCAGAAGGGCGAGACTATCCTTGAAGAGGGCAGGACATACACACCCTCCATGGTGCTGGGGCCTGACAGGAAGGGAATCAAGCTTACTTACTGTACTGACACCAGGCCGGCAAAATCAATAACAGAAAATGCCGCAGGTTCAGACCTTTTTATCTGCGAGGGGATGTACGGTGAGCCGGGAAAAGAGCAGAAAGCAGTAGAATACAAACATATGACCTTTAAGGAAGCCGCCAGGCTGGCAAAGGAAGCGGAAGTTAAGGAGATGTGGCTCACACATTACAGCCCAAGCCTGACACGCCCGGAAGAATTTATGGAGGATGTCAGAAAGATCTTTCCGAATTCCCACCCCGGAAAAGACGGCAAGTCGGTTGAATTAGATTTTGAAGAGGAATAGAGATGGAAGAGATAAAGAATACAGAAGAAAAAAAGGATGTGCTGATCCTGGCTATAGAAAGCTCCTGTGACGAGACAGCAGCATCTGTAGTAAAGAACGGGCGTGAGGTATTGTCAAATATTATATCCTCCCAGATAGAGCTGCACAAGCTCTATGGAGGTGTGGTGCCTGAGATCGCTTCCAGGAAGCATATTGAGAAGATCAACCAGGTGATAGAGGAGGCCTTAAAGGAGGCTGATGTCACTCTGGATGATCTGGATGCCGTCGGCGTGACTTATGGGCCTGGGCTTGTGGGCGCTCTGCTCGTAGGTGTGGCTGAGGCGAAAGCTATCAGCTATGCCAGGAAGCTGCCCCTTGTGGGAGTGCATCATATAGAAGGTCATATTTCTGCGAATTATATAGAAAACAAAGACCTTGAGCCGCCCTTTGTATGCCTTGTTGTATCAGGAGGCCATACTCATCTTGTAGTCGTAAATGATTACGGAAAATATGAGATCATTGGAAGGACAAGGGATGATGCGGCAGGGGAGGCCTTTGATAAAGTAGCGAGAGCAATCGGTCTGGGCTATCCCGGGGGGCCGAAAATAGACAGGCTCTCCAGGGAGGGGGATCCTGAGGCGATCCATTTTCCTAAAGCACGTATAGAGGGTTCGCCATATGATTTCAGCTTCAGCGGCCTTAAGTCGGCAGTCCTGAATTATCTGAACGGATGCAGAATGAAAGGTGAAGAAGTGTGCAGGGCTGATGTGGCTGCTTCCTTTCAGAAGGCAGTCACGGATGTTCTGGTAGAGCATGCCATAAAAGCTGTAAAGGAATACGGTTATGATAAGCTGGCCATCGCGGGAGGAGTGGCGTCTAATTCCACGCTGCGCACAGCTATGGAGAGAGCCTGCAGGAATAATAAAATAAAATTTTACCATCCGTCCCCCATACTGTGCACGGATAATGCAGCTATGATAGGTGCCGCCGCTTATTATGAGTATATACGGGGAACCCGCCATGGCCTGGATCTGAATGCGGTGCCAAATCTGAAGCTGGGGGAAAGAATATGAAAAGTACGGCAATAGTGCTGGCGGCAGGCAAGGGGAAAAGGATGAACAGCAGCATCCACAAGCAGTATCTGCTCCTGGCAGGCCGTCCTGTGATCTGCTATTCTCTGGAAACCTTTCAGAAGTGCCCGTTCATAGATGAGATCATTCTTGTGGCAGGAGAGGGAGAAGAAGAGTACTGCAGGCATGAGATAGCAGAAAAATATGGATTTGATAAGGTCAGCCGTATCCTGCCGGGAGGACGGGAGAGGTATGATTCGGTCTATGCAGGGCTGAAGGCTGCTTCGGGCTGCGATTTTGTCTATATCCATGATGGCGCAAGGCCGTTTGTGGATGATAAGATGCTGTGCCGGGCCAGAGAAGCTGTGGAAAAATACCAGGCCTGTGTGGTGGGAATGCCTGTAAAAGATACGATCAAGGTAATGGACCAGGAAGGCTTTGCTGCTGCCACGCCTGAGCGGAAGTCCCTGTTTATGGTGCAGACGCCCCAGGTCTTTGCCTACGATGTGATCAGAAGGGCATATGATGAGGTCATGTCCGGAGAAAATATACAGGTGACAGATGATGCCATGATGGTAGAGAAAGCAATGAATATAAAAGTAAAGCTGGTGGAAGGTTCCTACGAAAATATCAAGATAACCACACCGGAGGATTTAAGGATAGCAGAGTGCTTTTGTGCAAAATAGCCAAAAAGCACTCTGCTTTTTTAGATAAAACATAAAAAATGCCAAAGTCTATTGACACGTGTAACCAAAAGCATTATACTGTAGTTACACGAGTAACCAATAAGTCATTACATAACAGCATTTGCTGAAATATAGGTTTAGTAACTGGAAACTTTGTAACTATCAACAAAGATCAAAGGAGTATGTAACCGCGTAAAACTATTGGTTTTTTAATTTCCGCGATGGTTACACGTGTAACCATAATAGGCTTCCTGGAATTCTGCATAGCAGAATTCCAGGAAGAGGGAGGTAATAAAGTTATGGCAACCCGAAAAGATGTAGCGAAGCAGGCCGGCGTTTCAGAGGCCACAGTATCATATGTCATTAATAATACTAAGAATATTACACCTGTTGTCAAAAAAAGAGTGTTAGACGCAGTTGACAACCTTGGTTACAGACCCAATCAAGTTGCCAGAAGCCTGGTGACAAAGCAGACGAAGCATGTAGCCATGCTTGTTGATAATCTGATGAACCCGTATTATTGTGAAATGCTGGAAGGAGCCCAGTCAGTGGCTTCAGACAATGGATATATAGTTTCTGTCATTTCCATAGATGTCAGCAACGAGGAAAGTGTGCTTGAACTGGCCAGCCGGGGAGTAGACGGAGTTATACTGGCCATCGGTACAAAAAGTGTTGATAATTATTTTAAGACAGGGCTGCCGAAGGTCTATATGGGGAAATATGTGACCATGAGCTACCGGAAGGCAATATTTGAGATGGTTGAGTGCCTTGTAAACAAAGGCCATAAAAAGATCGCTTTTCTAAGCGGTATCCCGCTGTCGCACCTGAGCCACGAGAGGTATTATGCTCTGAAGGACGCGTGCAGTGCATACGGAATCGGGCTGGACCCTGACCTGGTGATAGATGCAAATGAAAAAGGGAAGACAGATGAGAAGAGCGGTGAAGAGGCAATGGAAGAACTGTTTGCCAGGAAGAAAGATTTTACAGCTGTATACACAGTCAATGATCTGATGGCAGTAGGCGCGGCAAAGGCAATCAGACGTCACGGGCTGAAAATCCCCGATGATATCTCGCTTATCGGCTGCGATAATATAAAGCTTTTTGATACATATAATCCGAGACTGGCCACCATGGATGCCCATGCTTTTGAGGCAGGGGAATATCTGATGAGGCTGCTGATTGAGAAAATTACAGGTCAACTCAAGATATCACACGAAATACAGGCAGATTTTATCTGCAAAGAAAGTATCGGGGAGGTGAAAACTGGCGTGTGAGGTCTGGTTAAACAGTAATTATATATTGGATGCTAAACATTCAAAGTAAAATGAAAAGAATAAAAAAGCTGGGAGGGTATTTTATGCGAAAGAATTTAAGCAGGGCATTAAGTGTTACATTAGCAGGAGCTATGGTAGTTGGGACGATGGCAGGAACCGGATTAACGGCTAAGGCTGCTGATACAACTTCAGGAGATAAGACGACGATCACTGTCAATGTTCAGGCAGGTCCGGGCGCAGAGACAGCCTGGAAGGCAGTAGCGGATGCTTATATGGAGAAAAATCCGGATGTCAATGTAGTAGTCGATCTGAAACCAACAGAAGGTTATGGAGACTGGCTGCAGAATGTATTTACATCAGGAGGGGACACGACTACAGACATTGTAAACATCAACCTGGCCGGAGCTACAAAGACAGGAAAATCCATTAATTTCCTGGAATACGCTGATATGGACAGCCCGTATTCAGATGGTATATGGACAGACCAGTTCGAGTTCAGACAGCAGGTAGTAGATCAGGCAAACGGCACATGGGATGCGCTCAGCCTTGACTCTGTACAGGTAGTGTGGCTCTATAACAAGGATATCTTTGAAGAAGTAGGAGTTCAGCCGCCGAAGACATGGGATGAGTTTGTAGATGTCTGCCAGAAACTCATGGATGCAGGATATCAGCCGCTTTCAGTTGCAGGAGATTTTGACAGCTTCTGGTCAACTTATATGGGATGGCTGGCTCAGATCTATGCTGACCAGACAACAAGATCCATGATCAATGTATACCGTGCCCAGAAGGGTGATTATTGCTATGATCCGGACGTAGATGCTGACTGGGAATATGACCCGGCTGATCCGTTCAATGATGACACCTGGAAAGTAAACACTAACACAGTCCGCGCATATAAAGCTTTTAAAGACGGCGAATATGATCCGGCTTCCGAAGGAATGAGGACAGTATGGACAAATCTCGCTAAGGTATTCCCGAAATATGCAGGCGGAGACGCTTTCTTCGGAACTAAAGACGGTATTCCTCTGTTCTACCAGGGAAAAGCAGCCATTACTCTTGACGGAGCATGGAGACTTGTAAACTATAAGAACGATATGGAAAAGATCGCATCTGGTGAAGAAATCACAAATAAAGATGAGAAGATCGAAGGCGTTCAGAAATTCAACATTGGTACATTTAATATGCCGTCCATGGAAGGTGAAGGAATCGAAGCACCGGCAAGGACGATTGAAGTAGCAAACGGCTTCCTGGGAGCAGTTAAAAAAGACAAAGAGCATGATGCAAAGGTTGTAGATTTCCTGATGTTCTTCTCATCTTCAGAAGGAATGGGAACATATATCAATGCAGGTATTGAAGACGGACTTGTAATCAATGGACCTTCACTTGTTTATGATGTAGAGCTTCCGGAAGATGTGGCAGTACTCTTTGAAGGACTTGAATTTATCGGCAACTGCCAGAAGGGCAGCGGAACAATGCTGGCTCGTGGTATGGCGAGCACAAATGGAGATATCCAGGAATCTTACCGCCAGTTCTATGACTATTCATATGATTACTTAAGCGGAAAGACAACAATTGATGACTGGCTGGCAGCACACAAAGCAAACCTTGAGCAGTACTTCCCAGAATCAATGGAGAAATCAGGAATCAGCGAAAGTGATCTTGAAAATCCGCAGAATGCACCTACAGGACAGTAGAATTATCAGCAGGCTATAACCATGAGACTGCCCCTTACAGAGGCAGTCTCATTTTTTAAAAAAGGGGGCATCAAAAATGGAGAAGAAAGTAGTACATAAGAAACTGTGGCTGGTTCTGGCAATCCTGTCTGCTGTTATTGCTGCTGTCTGCATCACGGTTAACATGAAGCTTCAGGGCAGTCTTGATATTGTAGAGACAAGTGAAGTATCAACAGGAGTTCAGAACCGCTGCCTTGCCTATGACGAGAGCAGAGACACATTATATCTGGGAACTTACACAAATAAACTGATTGCATATAAAGACGGCGAAAAATTATGGGAGATGGATGCCAAGGGACCTTTCCGAAAGATCATCCTGCATCCGGAAGATGGTAAACTTTATGCTGGAAATGAGGACAATTTCGTCTACATTGTAAATATGGATGACGGAACTGTATTAAATAAAATAGATACGGAACGGCGTATATATGACATTGCCGTGACAAAAGACGGCAAAGAGGTGGCTGTATCCACTGCGATACTTGCAAAAAATAAAAGTAATATCCTGCTTTATGACGAGACAGGAGAACAGCTGAAGAACCTGAAATATACGGTTACCATGCAGCGCCTTGTCTATACGCAGGATGAAGAAAATCTGATCTTTATCAACAACCGCGGTGAGGTCATCAAGATAGATAAAGAGGGAAATGAGCTTGCCAAGGTATCCGGAAAATATGAGATGGTAGACCTGCTGGAGACAGCAGAGGGGAATCAGTATGTGGCAGTGGGCACCAACGGCGCTTACTTGTATCTGGATGAAGACCTCAATGTACTTAGAAGCGGGAAAGCTGCCATAGAAAATGGCGGGGTCGTGACAAAGGCAGGGCTGGACACAGAAGGAAATTATCTGTTTATCGGTACAAAAAATGGTTTCCTGTATGTAATGGATGACTCTGACAGCCAGATCTACAGCACCAGGCTGCCTAATTCAGTATCAGACATGCTTGGAATCGGTGAGGACATCTATGTGACGGGCCTTGGGGACTGGGTGGATATTATCCACAGCGGAAGCCTTGCGTATACGGATCTGGCTACCACATTAAAGCCATATACACAGGTGGCTCAGTTTGTATTCCCGGTTCTGGCGCTGTTCTTCCTGTGCATGTTCATTCCGGGGACACACAGGCTGCTCTGCAGGTTTGCAAAGGCTATGTATAAGTACAGGATGGCATATATCCTGCTCATCCCTACATTTGCGCTTATTATTATATTCCAGTATACGCCTATTATCACTGCTTTTGTGAGGGCATTCACGAACTGGTCACAGAAGAATAATACCGCCTCCACGATTCAGTTCGTAGGACTGGAGAATTTCAAGCTCATGTTTACAGAGGGATATTTCCTGACAGGAGTGGGAAATCTGTTTATCTTCCTTGTGACAGCTTTTATTAAGGTTATGACTGTACCTATCCTGGTCGCATACCTTGTGTATTCAATGAAGTCTGACAAAAAGAAATATGCTTTCAGGTTTCTGCTGGTGCTCCCTATCGTAGTTCCAAGCGTAGTTTCAGCTTTGTTGTGGAAGCAGATATATGACCCTACTATCGGATTGATCAACCAGACCCTTGGCAAATTAGGGCTGGAAAGCCTTCAGAGAGTATGGCTGGGAGATGAAGCGACGGCCTTATGGGCGATCATATTCATGGGCTTCCCCTTCATCAATGCACTTGCTTTCCTTGTGTTCTACGGAGGATTCCTGGATGTGGATGCATCCATGCTGGAGGCTGCCAGGGCTGACGGAGCAAACAGGTGGAAAATATTCTGGAGGATACTGCTTCCTCAGATCAGACCGCAGATGAAGATGATCATTATCCTCACATTTATAGGCACGGTACAGGATTTCAACGGAGTCTTCCTGCTGACGGGAGGAGGGCCTGGCACGAGTACATACGTACCGGGACTGGAACTTTACTATAATGCCACAAGGTTCGGCCGCTATGGTTATGCCTGTGCGCTTGGTGTTGTCCTGTTTATATTTGTAATGATACTGACTGCTATTAACATGCGCAAGAGCAAAGAAGACATGTAGGGAGGGGGAAGTAAAATGAGTAAGAAAAAGCAAAGACGATTTGAAATAATAGTTACTGTAATTGCAGTTATCTTCCTGGTTCTGGCGTTTGTACCTATACTTACCATGCTTTTGCTGTCATTTAAATCGAATGCACAGATATATGGGGATTTCTTCTCACTGCCCCATCCGGTCCAGTGGAGCAACTATAATACGGCCATAGGAATGCTGATACCAAATATGATCAACTCACTTTTGGTAGTTGCCATTGCTACAATTATTACGGCGGTACTTTCAGCCCTGGGCGGTTATGTGTTTGCACAGATGCGTTTTCCAGGGAAAAATGTCCTGTTTTTGATGATACTGGCGCTTATGATGGTTCCGGGAGTCCTCACTCTGACACCCCAGTATGCGCTGATACAGGATCTGAAGCTCTATAATACGTGGTGGGCGCTTATTTTTCCCTGGGTGTCCGGAGGACAGGTATTTGGAATCTACCTGTGCCGCACATTTATGGAGAATATACCAAAAGAACTTTTTGAATCAGCTAAGATGGATGGATGTACTGAGTTAAAAGCAATGACCAGAATAGCTGTACCGCTTTCAAAATCAATCCTGGCCACAGTGGTCGTTATGAAGATGATAGATTATTACAATGATTTCATTTGGCCGCTGATGTCTGTTGAGAGTAACTCAAAGCAGGTCATTACCGTAGCTATCCGTGTGCTGCAGTCAGCGGCAGGAGCTACAGGAAATGCGGACCTGGGATCTCTGACAGCAGGATTTGTATTTGCAACTATTCCACTATTTATATTATTTATCTTTACTTCCCGTCTGTATATGGAAGGCCTGACATCGGGCGCGGTAAAAGGCTGATCGGGAATTAAAGGGACAGGAGACGAATATGAAGATAGGCCATTTAAGAGTCAGCCATTTGGAAAAGCCATTGGGCTTTTGGCTGGAAAAACCGGAGGTTTCCTGGATCGTAGAGGAATCCACAGGTAAGAAACAGGAGTCAGCGAGAATTGAAGTAAGCCTGGATGAAGAATTTGGCACGCTTGTCTATGACAGCAAGAGGAGGGAGGATATAAGCTCTCTTAGTGCACCGCTGGAATTTGAATGCATGCCCCGTACACGCTATTATCTCAGAGTTACAGTATGGGCCGATGACGGTGATACATGCACCAGCCCTGCCACCTGGTTTGAGACAGGCAAGATGTCTGAAGAATGGGAGGCAAAATGGATACAGGCGCCGTTTGACAAAGAAGTGCATCCTATTTTCCAGAGAACATTTCATATTCCCGGCAGGGTGAAGTCTGCACGCGCCTATGCATCAGGACTTGGGGTATATGAGCTTTATTTCAACGGGAAGAAAGCGGGCAATGAGTATCTGGCGCCTTTCTACAATGATTATAACCTGTGGGTGCAGTATCAGACATATGATATCACCGGACTTCTGACAGAGGGCGAGAATGCAGTGGGCGCTATGCTTGGAAACGGATGGTATAAAGGACGTTTCGGGTTCATGCCTGATATGAAGGAGCTGTACGGTGACAGGATGCAGTTTTTGGCTGAGATCAGGATTACTCTTGAAGACGGCACAGAGATGGTGATAGGTACTGATGAAAACTGGCAGTGCCATCCGTCACCTGTTCTGGAGAGCAGCATCTATAATGGTGAGGTTTATGATGCCAGAAAAGAGGTGGAGGGGTTTGCGCGGACGGACTGTGATATGTCTGATTTCGTTATGGTGCTTCCGGCAGATCAGCCAAAAGGAAAACTCATGGAACGCTTAAGCCCTCCTCTGACGATCCAGGAAAAGATCGTGCCTAAGCTGATCCACACGCCGGCAGGTGAGCAGGTGCTGGATTTTGAACAGGTCATGACAGGATGGATGGAGTTTGAATGCGATATTCCTGAAAATGCGGAGATCTATCTGCAGTGCGGAGAACTCCTTCAGCATGATAATTTTTATAACGAGAATTTAAGAACAGCAAAAGAAGAGCTGCGCTATATATCAAATGGGAAAAAAGCCCATGTGCGGCCTCACTTCACCTTCTATGGTTTCCGGTATATCAAGGTCACAGGATTGGAGGAAGTAAATCCGGAGGATTTTGCAGGGTATGTCATCCATTCAGATCTGGGCTATACAGGAAAGATTGAGACATCAAATGAGAAAGTAAATAAACTGATCCACAATGCACTGTGGGGGCAGAAGGGCAATTTCCTTGATGTGCCTACAGACTGCCCACAGAGGGATGAGCGCATGGGCTGGACAGGAGATGCACAGGCATTTGCGGCTACTGCATGCTTCAATATGTATACGCCGGCTTTTTACCGCAAGTTCCTCTATGACATGCTTTTAGAGCAGAGAGAGCAGGAGGGAAGTGTGCCCCATGTTGTACCTGATGTTCTTGGACAGATCCGTACCCTCACAGGTGTTCCGGATGAGATGCAGAATGGTTCATGTGCCTGGGGGGATGCGGCCACGGTTATCCCGTGGACACTGTATGTATTTTATGGGGATAAGAGCCTTCTGAAGGAACAGTATGAGAATATGAAGGCATGGACAGATTATATCAAAGTGCAGGATGATACAAGGTGCGGGGGCAGAAGACTGTGGAACTGCGGATTCCATTTCGCAGACTGGCTGGCTCTTGACAACCTGGACCGTGAGAGCAGCTTCGGGGGAACAGACTGCTATTACGTGGCATCGGCTTATTACTACTATTCTTCTGTCATGACAGCAAAGGCGGCCAGGGTATTGGGGAAGGAAGAGGACGCAGCTTACTATGGACAGCTGGCGGAAGAAGTAAAAGCAGCCATCAGGAAGGAATATTTTACAGAGACAGGAAGGATTGCCGTAGATACACAGACAGCTATGGTATTGGCTCTTTATATGGGATTTGTTCCGGAAGAACATAAAGACAGGCTGATTGCTGATCTGAAGAAAAAACTGGAAGACAATAAACTGCACTTGAATACTGGCTTTGTGGGAACGTGCTATCTGTGTCCGACCCTTTCTGTAAATGGTCTGGCTGAGTATGCATATACGCTCCTTCTCAATGAAGATTTCCCAAGCTGGCTCTATGAGGTCAACATGGGAGCTACGACAGTCTGGGAAAGATGGAATTCCGTAATGCCTGACGGACTTGTCAGTGATACTGGAATGAACAGCATGAATCATTACGCATATGGTGCGATTGTAGAGTGGATGTACCGCTTTATGGCAGGCATCAATCCGGTGGAGGATGCTCCCGGATTTAAGAAGGCAGTTATAAGGCCGCAGGCGGACAGAAGGTTTGAGTGGATAGAGGGAATGTATGAATCTGCATCAGGAACTTACAGGTGCGGATGGAAGCAGGAGGGGGACCAGATTACATATCAGGTAGAGGTTCCGTTTGACGCTGAGGCAGAGTTTATCATTGAGCAGGGGTTAAAAGAAGTGAAGGTAGATCAGGGTACGGCCAGCCTGCAGGCGGAAGAAGGAAAAATACTGCTTACAGCCGGTAAATACAAGATCACAGCAAAACGTTAATATTCTGGAGGATGGGGAAGATGAGGCTGGAGAAGGTAATAGCCCAAAAGGAAAAACTGGTATTTGTGATACCAGAAGCAAAGGATGGGGATATGGTGCGCATCAGAGAATGCGTGCCCTTCCTGGGGACGGCGCAGGAGAACGTGAAGGATCAGGAAGTGCCCGTAAAGGATGGCAGGGCAGCAGCAGAGAGATATGCGGACGGCAGGGATATGCTCGCACAGGAATTTGAAATCCGGGTGAATGGGGAAAAGGCCGATGGGGTGCGGCACGTGACGGATTTCGAGGGCGCTTCCTGCTGGGAGTATCCTTATCCTCAGCCTGAAACGAAAAAAACTCTGGGGGTATCAGGAGAAGACCAGAAGATCCTGGGCATTAAGCAGACTTTGATCAATATAAATCTCCCGGCAATAATGGCGGTCAATCCAGACCGTGAGACGATCAAATTCGAGTGCCAGGGCAAAACTTATCATTTTCTGAAAGACAAGGTAGACAAGATTGATGAGTTTATGGAGGAGTCACACAGCAACGGCCTGCTTGTCACAGCCATACTTCTGAACTCTCCCAGGCTCTTTGAGAGCGAGGGGGAGAAGGAGCTGCTTGACAAGGTGATCCATCCTGGTTTTGACTGGGATTGCAGCGAGACTTTTATCAGTGCATTTAATATGGAGCAAAAAGAAGGCCAGGATTATTACAGAGCTTTTATTGAATTCCTTGCCAGCCGCTATTCCAGAGAAGACGGCAGGTACGGAAGAATGTGCGGATTCATCATCTCAAATGAAGTAGACAGCCAGTATATATGGGGGAATGCGGGTGAAATGCCTGTGGAGCAGTATGTGCGTGAATATGAGGCTGCTCTGCGTCTGGCCTGGCTGAGTGCGAGAAAATATTATTCCAATTTCCGTGTCTATGTATCTCTGGACCATATGTGGACCAGGACATACAGAGTCACAGAGCCTCTGCGTTATTACCGGGGCAGGGATGTGATTGACTATTTAAACAAGTATTCGAAAGAAAATGGTGATTTTGACTGGGGCGTAGCTTATCATCCTTATCCGGAGAATCTGATGTACCCTGATTTTTATAATGACAGAAGTGCCGTCTTTGATTATGGGACAGAGCGTATTACTTTCAAAAATATTGAGATGCTTCCGGCTTATCTGTCTCAGGAGCAGTTCCTCTGCAAAGGCAGGGAGAGAAGGATCATTTTGTCAGAGCAGGGTTTTAATTCCAGAAATGAAGATCCCTATACTCTGAAGCAGGGGGCGGCATCATATTGTCTGGCATATCAGAAGGTGAAGATGCTTCCGACAATTGATATGATCACGCATCATGCTTATGTAGACAACAGATATGAGTTTGGGCTGAATCTGGGGATCAGACGGCTGAATGATGATGATACTCCCGGTGAGCCAAAGCCTATCTATTATGTGATGCGCGATATGGATACACCACAGGAGGCGCAGCGTGTGGAGGAGGCCAGGGAGTTTATCGGAAAAGAACTTTTTGACAGCCTTTTAAATCCTGTTATCACTTACGGGGATGCAGACCGTTCTAAAGAGTCTGAGTTTATGCAGTCGGCAGAAGAGTAGAGGACATAACAAATCCGGGGATAAAGCCAATGAGAGAAAAAATGCGGCAGTCAGATTTATTCCGTATGTCCTGGCCGGTGCTTGCGGAATTGATTTTCATCGGGATTATCGGCAATTTTAACCAGCTGATCATTAACGCATTCTCGCCGGATGCGGTGGCGGCTACAGGCAGTGCTTCGCTTGTCTTTCAGCTGGTTGTAAATGTTTATGGTATTATTTCAATAGGGGGCAGTATTTTACTGGCCCCTGTTATTGGTGCAAAGAAAAAAGAAGATGGCATACAGATGGCACTTACAATACTCATAGATACCATGCTGATGGGATTTGTGCTGGGGCTGGGATGCCTGCTGGCTTTGCCGCTCATTCTCAGGATGCTTCATATTCCGGCAGAGCTGACGTCAATGACGAAAGAGTATCTTGCTATTGTTTTAGGACTGTCCGTTTTTCAGGGGATGTTAAGTTCGCTTACAGCAGTGTACAGAAGTATGGGCAGAATGAAACTGGTGATGGTAAATGATGCGCTCGTTAACCTGAGCTGTGTCATTTTGAACGGATGTGTCCTGAGCTTTATTCCCGTGCACAGGCAGAGTATTTCCTTCTATGCACTAAATGGCATCCTGGCACAGGGCCTGGGAGTGCTGGTACTTCTGGCAGCCATGAAAAAGGATGGATTCTTCAGTTTAAAACTTAACTTTAAAAAGGTGAGGGAAATCCTCAGAAGGCAGTCAGGCAGAATTCTGCATTTTGGTATTCTGGGCGGTCTGGAGGGGATTGTCTATCTGATCGGACAGACGGTTGTAATGGGATTTGTGGGAATGCTGGGGACCCAGGCGATGACTGCAAGGGCATATGCCGCAAACCTTACTGCATATATGGCAGTGTTTACAAGTGCGCTCTCTACTGCCTGCGCCCCGCTGGTGGGTATGTATCTGGGAGAAGGCAGAATCCGGGACGTAGAGAGGATATGCAGAAAGGTGATCCGGCTGGGGATCGCTCTGACGGCTGTGGTCAGCGCAGTGCTGATGGCAGTCAGCGGTCCTGTCCTGAGGATATATACAAAAGATGCAGTGATGCTGGAAGAGGCATATAAGGTCCTGATCGTAAATATAATACTTGAACTGTTAAGGGCAATAGCGGGTCCGGCGGTGGCGGCACTGAAAGCAGTAGGAGATGTCGTTTATCCTTTTAAAATGGTAATTGTGGGGATGGCTCTAAATATTGGCCTGTCATATATTTGTGGTGTAGTTCTTGGGTGGGGGCTGACCGGCATATGGACAGGTTATATTACAGACATGCTGTTTCGGAGTGTGATGTGCTGGATGCGTTTTAAGAAGGGAAAATGGCATAATATCAGAATGTTCTAAATTTAGTAACTATTCATCAGGTCTGTGCATTTACTGCACAGACCGTAAGAAAATGATTCAAGGGTGCAAAAATCTCATCGCCGAAGGCGATTTTAAATGGATTTTTGCATGTAACTGTGAAGGAACTGAATAGTTACTTAATTTAAATGTATAATTTGAGTAAATCAGTTAATACTTTATTTGACAGCCCGGGAGCTGGTAAAACAGGTCCCGGGAAGTGTCTAAATCCAGGTGGTTTTGCGGCAAAAATGAGATGTAGAAAATTTTTTGAAAAATGTTTGAATTTATTGTTGACAGAACTTGGGAATGATGGTAGAATGTTTCTTGCGCTGAAGTGAGTGTGATTCGAAAGAAACAAGGCTCAAAAGCAATTTATACAACCAAATGGAGAGGTATCGAAGCGGTCATAACGAGGCGGTCTTGAAAACCGTTTGTCCGAAAGGGCGCGTGGGTTCGAATCCCACCCTCTCCGCTCATCAAAAACGATGAATAGTTATGTTGCGATTAAGGCAATTTGGAGAAGTACCCAAGCTGGCTGAAGGGGCTCCCCTGGAAAGGGAGTAGGTCGTTAATAGCGGCGCGAGGGTTCAAATCCCTCCTTCTCCGCTCGACCAAAACTTTTAAAAAACCTGAAAAAAGTTGTTGACAAGAAATGACAACTGTGGTAATATTTAAAAGCTGGTCAACAGCAAGAAACACAAAGAACCTTGATAATTGAATAGTGAGACAACCTTGAAAATTCAAGAGAAAATTCAAGAACAGATGGAACGGAAGTCCTTTATTGGACGGAAGGGAAATCGACCTTAAAACAGTAAAAGGGATAAAATTAGCTAGTAGTTGATTTTTGAACTGAGATTAAACACTTTATTTGAGAGTTTGATC
>QGGY01000025.1 GCA_003148945.1 Murimonas intestini
TAGCCATTGTGACTATATGTCACCAAATGATTATGAAGAACTGTATCGTGAGCTTCAACAAGACGATTTGCAGTTTGCAAGTTGAGATGAGGAAAACCTCATTTTAACGTGTACTAAATCTTGACATAGGACCAGGCTGCGGGATCCGCGGTCAGCAAAAACGAGTGCTTGCACTCGAGGCCGGAGCTGTCTGAGGGGCGGTTGCATCGGCAAACGCCCCGAGTTTCCGGCCGCTTTTTGCGGTTCGAGCGGGGCACGGAGCCTTAGATTTTCACTCCGCAGCGGTCGGACAGAACAACGAACCCCACCGCTCCTCTTCCTGACGGCTCACCGCATCCCGCACAAAGCGTCCTGTTACTTCCCTAAACAGCAATATCCCTTGCATTTACCCAAGGTATTTAGTATTATAGTGGAAGAAGAAAATAGGAGCAGTGAAGAATGAAGAAGAATATGCATATAATCAGCAAGGTGCTGCCCGGCAGCATTGCGGAAGAGATGGAATTGGAGGCCGGGGACAGGCTGGTCAGTATAAATGGGCAGGAGGTGGAGGATGTATTTGACTACCACTACCTGATGAATGATGAAAATGTTACACTTTTGATAGAAAAAACAGATGGTGAAGAATGGGAACTGGAAATTGAGAAAGAATATGAAGAAGACCTGGGTGTGGAATTTGAAAATGCGCTGATGGATGAATACCGCAGCTGCAGGAATAAATGTATTTTCTGTTTCATAGACCAGATGCCGGGAGGGATGAGGGACACTCTTTATTTCAAGGATGATGATTCAAGGCTGTCTTTCCTTCAGGGAAATTATGTGACGCTTACAAATATGAGTGACCATGATATAGACAGGATCATCCAGTACCACTTAGAGCCGATCAACATATCCTTTCATGCGATGGATCCTGAACTGAGGTGCAGGATGCTGAACAACAGGTTTGCGGGTGATGCCCTTAAAAAGGCTGACAGGCTTTTTGAGGCGGGTATTGAGATGAATGGGCAGATTGTACTCTGCAAAGGGGTAAATGACGGGGACCAGCTGGAATACAGCATAAGCAGGCTGAAAGAATACCTGCCGTATCTGCACAGTGTCTCTGTGGTTCCTGTGGGACTCACGAAGTACCGCGAGGGTCTGGCAGAGCTGGAGCCGTTTGGGAAGGAAGATGCAAAAAAAGTATTGCAGACGGTCCATAAATGGCAGGATGAAATATACAGGGAATGTGGAACACATTTTATACATGCGGGTGACGAATGGTACCTTCTGGCTGAGGAAGAGCTTCCGGGGGAAGAGCGCTATGACGGATATCTTCAGCTGGAAAACGGCGTGGGGATGCTGAGGCTTCTGATCGATGAAACCCTGGAGGAACTCTCCAAAAGAGAAGGTGACGGGAGAACCCACAAGATATCTATTGCCACGGGGGTGCTGGCAGCGGATACTTTGAAATATCTCGCAGGGAAGCTGAATGAAAAGTATCCGAATGTAGAAATAGCAATCTATCCGGTAATAAATCATTTCTTTGGGGAGAGGATCACTGTGTCGGGCCTTTTGACAGGGCAGGACCTTATGGCAGAGCTGAAGGGGTGCAGCCTTGGGGACAGGCTTCTGCTCCCGTGTAATATTCTGCGCAGCGGCGAGGATGTATTTCTGGATGATATGAGGGTCCCTGAGCTGGAAAGAACTTTACAAACTCCGGTAAATATTGTAAAATCAAGCGGTCGGGCTTTTGTAGAAGCCATTTTACTGGAAGACGGTGACAGAAAACATGCACATGCAGATGAGGTGAATAAATATGAGTAAACCGATAGTGGCCATTGTGGGTAGGCCAAATGTAGGAAAATCCACGCTGTTTAATTCTCTGGCCGGAGGGAATATATCAATTGTAAAAGATACGCCCGGTGTGACCAGGGACAGGATCTATGCAGATATTGAATGGCTGGGCAGGAACTTTACGCTGATTGATACAGGAGGAATCGAACCTGATTCCAGCGATGTGATCCTCTCCCAGATGAGGGAGCAGGCACAGATTGCTATTGACACGGCTGATGTTATTATATTTATAACAGATGTGCGCCAGGGACTCGTGGATTCTGATTCAAAGGTGGCGGATATGCTCAGGCGCTCCCATAAGCCGGTAGTGCTGGTAGTTAATAAAGTGGACAATTTTGACAAGCTTATGCCGGATGTCTATGAGTTCTATAATCTTGGAATAGGCGATCCGGTGCCGATATCAGCATCTTCAAAACTGGGCATTGGAGATATGCTGGATGAGGTGTCAAAGTATTTCGATGATGTGGAAGCAGAAGAGGAAGAGGATGAGCGTCCTAAGATAGCAGTTGTAGGAAAGCCAAATGTAGGCAAATCTTCTATTATTAATAAGCTGCTGGGTGAAAACAGAGTGATAGTCTCGAATGTGGCCGGAACAACGAGAGACGCCATAGATACACAGGTGACCTGGGATGGCAGAGAATATATTTTTATAGATACTGCCGGCCTGCGCCGTAAGAATAAGATCAAAGAAGAGCTTGAGAGATACAGCATTATCAGGACTGTGACAGCTGTTGACAGAGCTGACGTAGTAGTTGTGGTGATAGACGCTGTTGAGGGCGTGACGGAGCAGGATGCAAAGATAGCAGGAATTGCCCATGAGAGAGGCAAAGGAGTTGTCATTGCCGTAAATAAATGGGATGCCATCGAGAAGGACGACAAGACGATCTACAAGTATACGAATAAGGTCAGGGAAACTCTTTCCTTTATGCCATATGCGGAGATCATGTTTATTTCTGCGCAGACAGGCCAGAGGCTTTCTAAATTGTTTGAGACAATTGATATGGTGCTTGCCAACCAGGCCATGCGTGTACAGACAGGCGTGCTGAATGAAATTATTACAGAGGCTGTGGCTCTGCAGCAGACGCCGAGTGACAAGGGAAAGAGGCTGAAAATCTACTATACCACCCAGGTTTCAGTTAAGCCCCCTACTTTTGTTATTTTTGTTAATGATAAGGAGCTGGCACATTTCTCATATATCAGGTACCTGGAGAACAAGATACGTGATACATTCGGATTTAAAGGAACTTCACTGAAGTTTATCATAAGGGAGAGGAAAGAAAAGGAGAGTTAAAATGGCAATACGGTTATTATGTATCGTGATAGGATATGTTTTCGGTCTGTTTCAGACAAGCTATATCTATGGAAGGCTCCATGGGATAGATATCAGGCAGCATGGAAGCGGGAATGCAGGGACTACGAATATGATGAGGACCCTGGGACGGAAAGCAGGCCTTATCACTTTTGCCGGAGATTGTTTAAAATGTATTATTGCTGTCAATCTGGTGAGGCTCCTGTTCGGCTCCAGCCATCCGGACATTGCTCCATTGCTGGCGTTCTATGCGGCAGCGGGGACTATACTGGGACATAATTTTCCGTTCTATCTTAATTTCAAGGGTGGGAAAGGCATAGCTGCCACAGCGGGCCTTGTCCTGTCATTTAACTGGATCATGGCGGTGCTGGGAATCATCACCTTTTTTACCACCTTTTTTGTGACACATTTTGTTTCACTGGGTTCTCTGCTTGTCTATGCAGGAATCATGATAGAACTTGTAGTGCTGGGACAGCTTGGCGTATTTGGGCTGTCACAGCCTCATCTGTATGAACTGTATGCAATCGGGGCTTTTCTGGCAGTCATGGCATTCTGGAAACACAGGCAGAACATCAGGCGTCTGCTGGATGGAACTGAGAGTAAGACATATCTTTCTAAAAAGGAAGGGGAGTTAAAATAATGGCAAAAATAGGTATTATAGGCGCGGGAAGCTGGGGCACGGCCCTCACGTTACTGTTACATAACAATGGTCATGAGGTGGTCCTGTGGTCCATCATCAAGGATGAAGTGGAGATGCTTAAGACAAAGCGCCAGCACGAGACAAAGCTTCCCGGAGTAGTGCTTCCCGGTGACATACAGATTACGGATGACCTGAAGGAAGCTATGGACAGCAAGGATGTGCTTGTACTGGCAGTGCCCTCCCCGTTTACAAGAAGTACATCAAGAATGATGAGAGAATACCTGAAAAAGGGACAGATCGTTGTAAATGTGGCAAAGGGCATCGAGGAGCATACACTTTATACTCTTACAGATATCATGGAAGAAGAGATGCCGGGTGTGGATGCTGCTGTGCTGTCAGGTCCCAGCCATGCAGAAGAGGTGGGAAAAGGACTTCCGACTACATGCGTGGCAGGCGCGCATTCCAGAGAGACTGCAGAATATCTGCAGAATATATTTATGAGCCCTACATTCCGCGTATATACCAGCCCGGACATGCTGGGGATCGAGCTGGGCGGCTCTCTTAAAAATGTGATTGCCCTGGCTGCAGGTACGGCGGACGGCCTGGGCTACGGAGATAATACGAAAGCAGCTCTTATCACCAGGGGAATCGCGGAGATTGCCAGACTTGGTATTAAAATGGGCGGAAAAGCTGAGACCTTCTACGGACTTACGGGGATCGGTGATCTGATCGTAACATGCGCCAGCGTCCACAGCCGCAACAGACGGGCCGGCTATCTGCTTGGAAAAGGCTATACCATGCAGGAGGCTATGGATGAGGTAAAGATGGTGGTAGAAGGAGTTTATTCTGCCAAGGCGGCGATGGAGCTGTCTAAAAAATACGAAGTGGAGCTGCCTATAATAGAGCAGGTCAATAAGGTGCTGTTCGAGGGAAAAAATGCTGCGGATGCAGTAAATGAGCTGATGCTGAGGGATAAGAAGCTGGAAAATTCACAGATTCCATGGGAATAAGTGGTTGACCTTTTCCTTGAAATAGTGTATATTATCACTATGATTTAAGACACTTTAACGGGTAAAAGCATAAAAGCGTAGAAGCGTTAAAACGTCACAGAAGTCACGCAGACTTAATAAAGGAAGAGGAGAGCGATATTATGAAGAAGGCAATTGCAGCTTTACTTACAATGGGACTTTCTGTGTCCCTGCTGGCAGGATGCGGTTCGGGCAAAGAATCCGCGACAGAGGCGAAAACAGAAGCTAAGACAGAAGCAGCTACAGAGGCAAAGACAGAAGCTAAGACAGAAGCAGCTACGGAGGCAAAGACGGAAGCCAAGACAGAAGCAGCCACGGAGGCTGAGACGGAAGCCAAGACAGAGTCAGCTACGGAAGCTAAAACGGAGGCGGCCGCAGAAGATAAGACAGAGGCAGCCAATGTGGATGCTGATAAAGTATATAACATTGGTATCTGCCAGCTTGTACAGCATGATGCTCTTGATGCGGCAACAAAAGGATTTAAGGAAGCTCTTGTAGAAAAGCTCGGTGAGGACCATGTGAAATTTGATGAGCAGAATGCTTCAGGTGATTCTGCAGCATGCGCTACCATCGTAAACCAGTTTGTTTCAGCAGATGTGGATCTGATCCTTGCAAATGCCACAGCTTCTCTTCAGGCAGCAGCTTCTGCAACAGATAAGATACCTATCCTTGGAACATCTATTACAGACTATGCTACAGCTCTGGAAATTGATGACTGGAACGGAACAACAGGCAAGAACATCTCTGGTACAGCAGACTTAGCGCCGCTGGCAGAACAGGCAGCTATGCTCCATGAACTGTTTCCGGATGCCAAGACAGTAGGCCTTCTTTACTGTTCAGCTGAGGCAAATTCAGCATATCAGGCTCAGACCATCCAGAAAGAGCTGGAAGGATTCGGATATAAATGCAACACTTACACCTTTGCTGACTCAAATGATATTGCATCTGTCACAAACAGCGCCATATCAGAATGTGAGGTACTCTACGTACCTACTGATAATACAGCAGCTTCCAACACAGAAGTTATCAACAATATCTGCGAGCCGGCCGGAATCCCGGTAATCGCCGGAGAAGAAGGAATCTGTAAAGGATGCGGCGTGGCTACACTTTCAATCAGCTACTATGATATCGGATACAAGGCTGGTGAGATGGCATATGATATCCTGGTAAACGGCGCTGATATTACTACAATGGCAATTGAATCCGCTCCAAATGTTACAAAGGAATATATCCCATCCAGATGTGAAGCTCTCAAGATTACACCGCCGGATGATTATGTGGCTATTGAAACAGAGTAATCGCCAGTTAATGCAGAAGAAAGCGGCAAAAGGGTTCCCCCTTTTTGCCGCTTTTTATCTCATGATAAATGTTTTTGTGAGAAGGATTTGATCAGTGTGGGAAAAAATTATTACATCTTTAGGAGGAAATGAAAAGTGAAAATCATGGCGCTTTTAAATGCTTTGCCGGGGGCCTGTGCCCAGGGGCTGATATGGGGGATAATGGCCATAGGCGTATACATAACTTATAAAATCCTGGACCTGGCAGACCTGACGGTGGATGGTACCATGTGTACAGGAGGCGCCGTCTGCATCATTATGATGGTGAACGGCTTTCCTGTATGGGTAGCTCTTCTTGCAGCCTTCGGTGCAGGCATGCTGGCAGGGCTTGTTACGGGTATCTTTCACACTGTTATGGGGATCCCGGCTATTCTTTCGGGTATCCTCACACAGCTGGGGCTGTATTCTGTCAATCTGAGGATTATGATGGGTAAATCCAATCAGGCCATCAGTGTGGACAAGTATGACCTCCTGGTATCCCTGAGGTATGTCAAAGGCGTGGAATTCTATAAAAATACGATATTTGTCACCGCTGTTTTCATAATTATCATTATTGCGCTGCTGTATTGGTTTTTTGGAACTGAATTAGGATGTGCCATCAGGGCTACTGGTTCTAACCCGAATATGTCAAGAGCCCAGGGTATCAATACGAATAAGGGCAAAATAATAGGACTTATGCTGTCAAACGGCATTGTGGCCCTCGCAAGCGGGCTCTATGCGCAGTATCAGGGATTTTCAGATGTAAATGCCGGCAGGGGAGCCATTGTCATTGGTCTTGCTGCTGTTATCATCGGGCAGGTCGTATTCGGAAAAATTAATGGAAACTTTGCCTTCAGGCTTTTGTCTGTAGTGTTTGGCGCCATTATATATTACCTGGTAATGCAGATCGTAATGTGGATGGGACTGGAGTCAAATGACCTCAAGCTTTTCTCAGCGCTTGTAGTTGCCGTATTCCTGGCGATCCCGTATATGAAAGAAACGTATTTTTCCAAGAAGGTAAAACGGGGAGGTGCCGGGAATGCTTAAGATATCAGACGTAAAAAAGACATTTAACGCGGGGACCATTAACGAAAAAATGGCGCTTAAGGGTTTGTCACTCCAGCTGGAAGAGGGAGATTTTGTCACCGTCATTGGCGGGAACGGGGCCGGGAAATCTACGATGCTGAACGCAGTGGCCGGGGTATGGCCCGTAGATGCAGGAAGCATATATATAGATGATATTAATGTGACAAGGCTGCCGGAACATAAAAGGGCGAAATACCTTGGAAGAGTGTTCCAGGACCCTATGACAGGCACAGCTGCCGGCATGCAGATAGAAGAGAATCTGGCGCTGGCATCCAGAAGAGGTGCGTCCAGGGGCCTGCGTATGGGGATCTCCCACAAAGAGAGAGAGTTATATAAAGAAAAGCTTGAAATGCTGGGCCTGGGCCTGGAAGAGAGAATGACTGCAAAAGTAGGCCTTTTGTCCGGCGGACAAAGACAGGCGCTGACGCTGCTCATGGCTACCCTCAAGAAGCCGAAAGTACTTTTGCTGGATGAGCATACAGCGGCCCTGGATCCCAAGACTGCCAAAAAGGTGCTGGATCTGACGGAAAAGATCATAGAGACAGAAAATCTGACTGCTATCATGATTACCCATAATATGAAGGATGCACTCCGATTGGGCAACCGTCTTGTGATGATGCATGAAGGCAGGATCATATACGATGTGAAGGGGGAAGAAAAGGCCAAACTCCAGGTATCTGATCTTCTGGAAAAATTTGACCAGGTCAGCGGAGGGGAATTCGCCAATGACAGGATGCTGCTTGCTAAATAGTGAGCTGGAATAAAAGATTGCTAATTTTGTGATAATACAGTATCATAAGATTAGCAATTTTTTTATTTTATAGGAAACTTTGTTTTTTTAGAAAGAGGGGGAAGTTATGCAGTGCAAACGGTGTAAAACTTATTTTGATTATGAAAAACATTATGGGATCTGTCCTAAATGCGCAGCATTTAACCGTCCTGACGGAAAGGACGACATGGAGTATTTTGCAGAGGAGGGGAAGGACAGGTTCGGGATGTCTGAAGACTACCGGCAGCCGGGAATGTCCGGAGTACACGAACAGCTCCATGATAAATACGACAGCGGAGAGCCCCATAAAAAGGTTACATATTCGTATAAGACAAATACAGATGAGAAGAGGGGGAAAGGCAGGGGGGCTTTAAAGAAAAAACTGGTTGTGGCTGTTATCATTATAATCTTGGCGGCAGCAGCGGCTGTTTTCATAGCTGATTCGGCAGAGAAAAGGAACAAAGAAATGACAACAGTGAAGGATATCACAGAGGTAAGGAAACTACGGGGAGAATACATAACTTCCGGTTATACCAGCTTTCGTTTTGATGGAGCCAGGGTAATGGAAAACGAAGTTTTAGATGAATTCATGCCGGAAGGAAAAAAGCTTGTGGTTGTGACAGCCAGCGTGCAGAAAAATTACAGAAAATCTCCTGATGAGGATACAGAGATGCAGTACGGCAGCCTTTATGCAGAATGCGGTACAGCTTATCTGAATCCGGTAGAGCAGTACAGCCTGGAGAATGCACGTCTTGAAGGCTTTTTTGATTTTGAAGCCGCATCTCCGTACATATCTCTTGAAAACGGCGAGATCAAGCTGCTGTTTGTAACAGATGATACTGCAGAGGATATAGATATCTGCATTCCCGGATGGAGTTCATATGAACAGGAGGGAATACCGGAATTTATATGCAGGGTAAATCTGCAGATAGAGGAAGGGGTGGCATCATGAGCAAAGGTACAGGAAATTCAAAGAAGGCCGGGAAAGTCTGGCTGGTCATAATTGTTGTCCTTATGCTGGCGGGAGTCATTGGAAATGTACTTGACGAGAACCCGGAGTTTATGGGCGGAAATGCAAGCGGAAGCAGACTGGCTGTCCTGAATACGGATTCTGAGCGGCTCAGTGACCTGGATGGCATAGAGGCCCAGGAGGGTTATTATTACTATAAAATAACAATTGAATACTACAACAGCGGATCCCAGGCGGCATCTCATTATCAGCTGATGGGGTACTTCAGCGGCAAAGGCTATGATGATATATACGAAAGTGACAGGTATGACAGCGGCAATCCTTTTGAGGAGGCAGCCCTGGGGATTCTGCCGGCGGGAAAAAGCGGCAGTATTGAGAGGTATATACAGGTGAAGGATGGTGTAAGCAGCATTAAATTTGAATATTTTGACAGCTCATCTTCGGGCAGAAAGAAAACTACCATCAATCTGTAGGAGCACAACGCTAAAAATTTGACAATGTGTAGAATGGTCAAAACGCAGGGAATATTATATGATGTCATTATTAGTAAAATTACTCAAATTATTTAAAAAAGTACAAAAGGCGTTGTTGAGAATAGATAGGCATTATGTTATAATAACCCCATATAGGGTATGCGTTTAGACTCTATGATAAAAAATTAACAAAATCTTAAGAATCATAAAATCTTTTAAAGAAAGGGGCGGTGAAAGAAAAATGCATATCGTTAAGGATGAGAACGGGAATATATGCCCTCACGGACATGAGCATACCCATGCGCACACGCATACATATGAGCATTCGCATGAGCACACCCACGAGCACGGACACGAAGAAGCACATGAACATTCCCACGGGGAATCAGCATGTGCGGGCAAGGAATGTACAAGTGAGTGTCAGGGATGCAAGCCCGTCAATCAAAATGAGGCGCTTCTGACCTACATGCTTTCCCATAATGAGCATCATGCGGCTGAGCTGGACCAGATGGCTGAGAAGCTGAGACAGTCCGGACAGGAAAAGGCTGCGGAGCAGATTAAGAAAGCAGTGGATGAATTCCAGAAAGGCAATATGTATCTGGGAGTTGCGCTGGCGCTTGTCAAGGAAGAGCAATAGGAGGAATGACAGATGTGTCTGGCAACCGTTTATAATATCAGCAAACCGGAACCGGAGAGCATTGTCCTGGAGTATGTAAGCAGGATAGATGTGAACGGAACAGAGATCACCCTCACCGATGTGATGGGGGAACGCAAAGTGGTGGAAGGTACCATCTCTATGGTGGATCTGACCGGCGGTGTTGTCAAAATTAACTGTCCCGAGTAGCGGACGGTTGATATAAAAGTACATATTTTTGTATAAAGAAAGCGGAGGTAAAACAAAAATGAAGAGTATAGTTGAAGTAATGAAAGAAAGAACATCATTTTCTTTCGAAGTGTTCCCACCCAAGGCAGAACAGCCTATGGAACCGCTTCTGGAATGCCTGAATGAGCTGTATAAATTTGACCCGGATTTTATCAGCTGCACATATGGGGCAGGCGGCTCAAATGCCGGAAGGAACTCTGAGATCTGCAAAGCGATCGCTGACAGCGGACACAGAGCGGTAACACACTTTACCTGTATTGGTAACACAAAGGACAAAGTAAAAGCTGAACTGCAGGCTTATCTGGATAATGGGGTTGACCATATCCTTGCACTGCGCGGTGACCTGCCGGCTGGCTGGGAAGGCACAAGAGGGGATTTCAATTACGCGAATGAACTTGTGGCATATATCCGTGAACAGTTTGGTGACAAATTCACCATCGCTATGGCAGGTGATCCGGAAAAGCACATCCAGTGCCCGACCTTTGAAGAGGATATCGCACATCTGAAAATGAAACAGGATGCCGGCGCTGACTATATTATGACTCAGCTCTGCTTTGATATCGAAGCTTTCAAGAGATGGTATGATTCAATCCGCAAAGCGGGAATCACACTTCCTGTAGACGTAGGTGTAATGCCTGTACTCAACAAAGATGCTACGATCCGTATGGCACTCTCTATGAACGGATGCTCAATCCCGAGAGACCTGGCTGAAGTGATCAGCAAGCATTACAATGATCCGGAAGGATTCAAAGCTGCAGGGATAGAATATACAGTACATCAGCTGTACCAGTTTATTGGAATGGGTGTGGATGGTATCCATCTGTACGCATTGAATAAATCAGCTGCAGTTTCAGAAATTCTGACAAAGTCAGGACTTCGTGCAAAAAAAGACTGATCCAATAAATAATCATTATATTTAGAATTACAGGAGGCGCCGAATATGGCTTATACAATTGCAGTTGCAGGTAAAGGGGGAGTGGGCAAGACTACCCTGTGCGGTCTTATGGTCCAGTATCTCTGTGACAAGAGAAAAACTCCCGTTCTTGCAGTCGATGCAGATGCAAACTCTAATCTGAACGAAGTGTTGGGCGTCGATGTTGATATGACGCTGGGGGATGTGAGGGAGGAAGTTGCCCGGGCAGAGAACAGCGTGAACAACCCTATTCCGGCCAGTATGTCAAAGGCGGATTATACAGAGATCATGTTTAACCGCTGCCTGGTGGAGGAAGATGACTATGATCTTCTTGTCATGGGCAGAACCCAGGGAAAAGGGTGCTATTGTTTTGTCAACGGGCTGCTTCAGACACAGCTCGCTAAGCTGACGCCGAATTACAAATATCTGGTAGTGGACAATGAAGCGGGCATGGAGCATATCAGCAGAGGTATCCTCCCGAAGGTGGATACCATGATCCTTGTCAGTGACTGTTCACGAAGAGGCATACAGGCAGTAGGAAGGATTGCAAAGCTGGTAAAAGAATGCAGTCTGAACCCGAAGAAGACGGGCCTGATCATCAACAGGGCTCCCGAGGGTAAATTAAATGACGGCATCAAAGAAGAAATTGAGATACAGGGGCTGACACTTATCGGTGTTGTGCCGCAGGATACGGATGTATACGAGTACGACTGTGAAGGAAAACCTACAACACAGCTTCCGAAAGACTCTCCTGTCAGAAAAGCCCTGTACGAGATTCTTGACGGCCTGGAGATCTGCTGATACCGGTCTGATGCATAACCTATGTAGTGAATTCATTCCCCATAAGTGGCATTTTCTTACTTTTGGGGAATTTATTTCAAAGAGAAATATCCCGTGGGGGCGGATGGGATAAAAAAACACGCCTTAAAATTCACCCAATATTAAAGGAGGTTTATAATGGGAAACTTTAAGTTAACAACAGTAGAAGAATTTGAAGCGGCTACAAACAGATTGCTGGAAACCGGCGCAAAAGTCGGTGCCGATGCATGGCAGCTTCGTGTGAAGAACCAGACTCCTCACTGTAAATTCGGTGAGCAGGGTGTCTGCTGCCGTATCTGTTCAATGGGACCATGCCGTATCACACCAAAGGCTCCGCGCGGAATCTGCGGATGTGACGTTCACGGTATCGTAGCCAGGAACTACCTGAAATTTACAGCAGGCGGCTCCGCTACACATTCAGACCATGGACGTGAAATCTGCCATACACTTTACTGCTCATCACCGGATGGAGCTTACAAGGTAAAAGATCCTGAAAAGCTGATGAAGATCGCAAAGGAATGGGGCGTTGAGACAGAAGGAAAAGATATCTATGATCTGGCTCATGAGGTAGCTGTATTAGGCCTGGAAGAGTACGGCAAAGTATTCGGAACTCAGAGATTCCTGAAGAGAGCTCCAAAGCACACACAGGAGATCTGGGAAAGAGAAGAGATCGCACCGCGCGCTATCGACCGCGAAGTATCATGTTCTTTACATATGACCCATATGGGATGTTCCTCACTCCCTGAAGCTCTGATCAGACAGTCCTTAAGATCAGGCCTTTCAGACGGATGGGGCGGTTCCATGGCCGGCACAGAGTTTTCTGATGTCCTTTTCGGAACACCGAAGCCAATCGATACAGAAGCTAACTTAGGTGTTATGGAAGTGGAAAATGTAAACATCGTTGTCCACGGACATGATCCTTCACTTTCAGAGATGATCTGTGAATATGCAGATGATCCTGAGATGATCGCATATGCAAAATCAAAAGGAGCTAAGGGAATCACTGTTTCAGGTGTCTGCTGTACTTCAAATGAAGTGGCAATGCGCCGCGGGATCCCTATGGCCGGAAACTTCCTGCAGCAGGAAAATGTTGTCCTGACAGGCGCATGTGAAGCAATCGTAGTCGATGTGCAGTGTATCTTCCCGGCACTTGGGCCTCTGAGCAAATGCTTCCATACTAAGTTTATTACAACTTCTCCGATCGCCCAGATGCCGGATTCAGAGTTTATCAGATTTAATGCTGAGACTGCTGCTGAAAACGCTAAAGCGATCGTTAAGGCTGCAATTGACAACTTTGAAAACAGAAAACCGGACCTTGTATACATTCCGGATATGAAACAGAAAGCAACAGTCGGATATTCCTTAGAGGCTATTGTAAAGACTCTTGACGGTGTTACAAACTCTCAGGTAGACGAACTTGGAACAACAAAACCGCTGATCGAATGTATCACATCAGGTGTTATCCGCGGCGCCGTGGCTATGGTAGGATGTAACAATCCGAAGATCAGGCCTGACTCTGCACATATCGAACTGATGAAGAAGCTGATCGCAAACGATGTTATCATCGTGGCTTCAGGATGTTCTGCACAGGCAGCTGCAAAGGCAGGACTTATGGACAAACAGGCTAAAGATCTCTGCGGCGCAGGTCTGAAGAGAGTATGCGAACTGGCAGATATCCCTCCTGTACTTCATATGGGATCCTGTGTTGATATCAGCCGTATGATGAACCTTGTAGCAGAGCTTGCAAAAGATTCAGGACTGAACATTTCTCAGCTTCCTGTAGTGGGCTGTGCTCCTGAATGGATGTCAGAGAAGGCAGTTTCTATTGGAAACTATGTTGTGGCTACAGGTATCGACACATATCTTGGAGTTGATCCTTATGTATCTGGTTCAGATAAAGTAGCTGAGCTGCTTACAAGCGGAATCAGAGACTGGGTGGAAGCTGCATACACAGTAGAGAAAGACATTGACAAGCTGGGCGATGCTATGATGGCAAGAATCGAAGAAAAGAGAGCAGCTCTTGGAATCTGATCCCGGATATAGATATTAAATAATTTTAGAAGGTGGATGAGTTTCATGAAAATAGCAGTTACCGGTAAAGGCGGAGTGGGAAAGACTACATTTGCGGCAACGCTTGCCAGACTGTATGCGGAAGAAGGAAAGCATGTACTGGCGGCTGATGTTGATCCGGATGCCAACTTAGGGCTGGCGCTGGGGTTTACAGATGAAGAGATAGGACAGATTATTCCTATTACCAAAATGCGGAAACTGGTTCAGGAACGGACAGGTGCCAGCGATGACAACAGATTCTACCGCATCAATCCGAAAGTGGATGATATTCCCGACACCTACTCTAAGACGAAGAATGGTGTAAAGCTGCTCGTGCTTGGAACAGTTGATACAGCCGGAAGCGGCTGTGTCTGCCCGGAGCATGTAATGCTTAAAAGGATCATAAACCATCTTGTGTTAAGAAGCGATGATGTAGTGATCCTGGACATGGAAGCCGGCCTGGAGCATCTGGGCAGGGGGACCACAGAGGGAATGGACCAGTTCGTTGTAGTGATAGAGCCGGGCGCAAGGAGTATCCAGACATATGGAAATGTAAAGCGTCTGGCGGAACAGCTGGGTGTAAAGCACGTCCGTGTGGTGGCCAACAAAGTCCGTGATGATGCTGATGAGGAATTTATCAGATCCAAGATCCCTTCTGAAGACCTTCTGGGATTTATCCATTACAATCCTGAGATCATGGATGCGGACCGCCGGGGGCAGTCTCCCTATGATGTCAGCAGGTCTGCAACTGATGAAATAAGAAAAATAAAAGAAAAAATCGATCAAGCGAATATCTGATTGGAGGTATAACACAGTGACATTATTTGAAAGAGTATTTAACGGAAATGATGCTGTATACGGATTGACAGAAGCGGCTATCGACAATGCGATCGCACAGCATGGTGCAGATAAAGCTGTCAGCTTCCCAAATACAGCATACAGCCTTCCATGTTACTATGGCGTAACTGGAACAAAGGTTGGAAATCTGGGAGATTTAAAAAATGCATTAGGCGTTGTAAAAACACTGATGACAAGAGAAAACCGTCTTAATGACGCTTTCATGTCAGGCGTGGCAACAGCTCTCTGCGCAGAGTTTATCGAAGTTTTAAAATATATTGACGGTGCAGCACCATATGCAGAGCCGTGCTACGGACATCTGGCAGATGCCATTATCCGTGAGCTGGGTGTTCCCCTTGTTACAGGAGATATCCCGGGCGTGGCAGTTATCCTGGGCAGTGCGCCTACAGCAGAAGAGGGCGTGGCGCTTGTAAAGAGCTATCAGGCACAGGGTATCCTTGTTACCCTCGTAGGCGGAATCATTGACCAGTGTGAGGAAATGGGATATAAGACAGGGGCAAATGTACGTGTGATCCCTCTTGGAAAAGACGTGACAAGCGTGATCCATGTAGTATCTGTAGCTGTCAGGGCTGCCCTGATCTTCGGAAATATCACTCCTGGAGATGCTGCAGGACTTATGAAATACACATTCGAGCGTGTTCCGGCATTTGTTAATGCTTTCGGACCTCTTGATGATGTAGTTGTAGCATGCGGTGCAGGTGCTATTGCACTTGGATTCCCTGTAATCACAAATGAGACAGAGAATATCTTCCGTGTGCCGAAGAGCCTTATTGTTCAGGAAGACGTATCCAAGTTTAATGCGACTTCTCTGGAAGCAAGAGATATCAAGATCAAGATCACAAATATCGATATTCCTGTTGCGTTTGCCAGCGCATTTGAAGGCGAGATCATCCGCCGCGGTGACATGCAGGTAGAATTCGACGGTTCCAGAGTTGACTGCTTCGAGCTTGTACAGTCTAAAGATGTTACAGAGATCGAAGATCATAAGATTGAAGTGATCGGGCCGGATCTGGATGAATTTGAAGTCGGAAGCAAACACAATATCGGTTACATTGTAGAAGTAGGCGGCAAGAGCATGCAGTCTGACTTTGAACCTGTATTTGAGCGTAAATTCCACAGCTACTTAAACTGCGTGGAAGGTATGATGCATACAGGCCAGAGAGATATGATCCGTATCCGTATAAGCAAGGATACATATAATGCAGGCTTCCGTGCAAAACACATTGGTGAAGTGCTCTATGCTAAAGTAAAGAGCGAGTTTGCAGCTGTTGTAGACAAATGTCAGGTCAAAGTTATCACGGATCCTGAAATGTGTACAAAACTGCGCCATGAGCTGGCAATACCGTCATTTGATAAACGTGATGAGAGACTCAGCACTCTGACAGATGAAGGTGTTGATGTATATTACAGCTGTATCATGTGCCAGGCATTCTCACCGTCTCATGTCTGCGTGGTTACGCCTGAAAGACTTGGACTTTGCGGCGCTGTGTCATGGCTGGATGCTAAGGCTACTAATGAGCTGGATCCTCAGGGACCATGCCAGGTTATCACAAAGGGCGGCCTGATCGATGAGAGAACAGGTGCTTACCAGGATGTAAATGATGCTGTAAGAAAATATTCACAGGGAGCTCTGGAAAATGTTACTCTGTATTCCATCATCGAAGACCCGATGACATCCTGCGGATGCTTTGAGTGTATCTGCGGTATCGAGCCTCTGTCAAACGGCGTATGTATCGTAAACCGTGAATATGCAGGAATGACTCCTATCGGTATGACATTCCCTGAACTGGCTTCTATGACAGGCGGCGGAGTACAGACACCTGGATTCATGGGACACGGCAAGCATTTCATCGCTTCCAAGAAGTTCATGAAGGCTGAGGGCGGAATCGCCAGAATCGTATGGATGCCTAAGGAACTTAAGGAAACAGTTGCTGAAAGACTTAATGCGACAGCAAAAGAGCTTTATGGAATAGATAATTTCACAGATATGGTTGGTGATGAGACCGTAGCGGAAGATCCGGAGACATTACTGGCTTATCTGGAAGAAAAAGGACATCCGGCACTTTCTATGGAGCCGATGATGTAATATAACATGTTCAAAAAACTGAGCATTTATTGAAATTTTTACCAGGCT
The DNA here is from genome assembly GCA_003148945.1 of Murimonas intestini. Lineage (GTDB taxonomy): Bacteria > Bacillota > Clostridia > Lachnospirales > Lachnospiraceae > Murimonas > Murimonas intestini. The sequence goes on from QGGY01000025.1 coordinate 17,078, forward strand.
GTTGTAGAATATGTGCAGACATTGTTCTACAACAGTCTAAATCATGAAGGAGGTCTATTTAAAATGCCGTTTAATGCAAAATCAGGAAAGTTCAATGCAAATATCAACACGGTTGAATTAGGTTGCGGAGACAAAAAAATTGCTATAGGTGGAGAAAATGTACTGCCTTTTTATACATTTGATGCGCCTGTAGAAAATGCGCCGAAGGTAGGTGTGGAGATCACTGACGGAATTCTGGAAAATGAGCCGGAGTGTGTCAAAAAGTATTACGAAGGATGCGAGAGCATAGCTGACATGGCTAAGAAGGCAGCATCCTTAGAAGGTGTTGATTTTCTGTGCTTCAGACTGGAAGGCGGAGACCCGAACGGAGCAGATAAATCCACAGAAGAATTAATCGGAATGGTAAAAGAAGTTGCAGAAGCAGTTGATCTTCCGCTTGTTATTGCAGGATGCAAGAATGCAGAAAAAGATGCAGAGCTTCTTGCAAAAGCAGCAGAAGTGCTGGATGGAAAAAATGCAGTGCTCCTGGCAGCAAAAGAAGAAAACTACAAGACAGTCGGCGCAGCAGCAGGACTGGCTTATAAGCAGATCGTAGGTGCTGAATCAGCAGTTGATATCAACCTTGCAAAACAGTTAAATGTATTACTTTCACAGTTGGGTGTCAGCAGCACTAACGTTGTTATGAACGTAGGTACTGCAGCAGCAGGTTATGGTTTTGAATACGTTGTATCCACTATGCAGAGGGTAAAAGCAGCCGCTCTTTCCCAGAACGACAATATGCTTCAGATGCCGATCATTACACCTGTAGCATCAGAAGTATGGGGCGTGAAGGAAGCTGTTGCTTCAGAAGCGGATATGCCTGAATGGGGTGACGCAGAACAGCGTGGAATCGATATGGAAGTAGAGACAGCAGCAGCAGTCCTGGCTTCCGGATCTAATGCTGTAATCCTGAAGCATCCTGTATCAATTGCAACTATTTCAAAATTAGTAAAAGAATTAGTATAATTGCTGCTTAAGGAGGAAAATAGATTATGGCACTTAAAGGTCTGGATATATTTAAATTATCACCTAAGAAAAACTGTAAAGAATGCGGATGCCCTACATGTATGGCTTTCTCAATGAAGGTTGCACAGGGGGCAATGGATATCAGCGCTTGTCCGCATTTCTCACCGGATGCACTTGCAACACTGTCTGCAGCCACAGCGCCGCCAATGAAGACATTGAAAGTCGGAACTGGTGATGCAGAGCTGACACTGGGCGGAGAGACCGTTCTGGAAAGACATGAGAAGACTTTTGTAAGCAAGACAAGATATGCTGTCGCAGTATGCAACTGTATGGATGAAGCTGCAATAGACGCACGTCTGGCAGCAGTACCGAATGTAGATTATGAGCGTATCGGCGAGAGAATGTACGTAGAAATGATCTACGTAAACTACAGCGCTGAAGGCAAGACAGATTATGTGGAGACAGTAAAGAAGGCAGCTGCTCTTGGCAGAACTTTAGTTCTTGGATGTACAGATGTAGATACAGCTAAAGCAGCTTTGGAAGTATGCAAAGACTCCAAACCTGTTTTAAACGGAGCAGATGCTTCTAACTATGAGGCAATGAATACACTGGCAAAGGAAGCAGGAGTTGTTCTGGGAGTCAGGGGAGCTGATTTGAATGAACTCCACACAACAGTTGAAAAGCTGGAAGCTCTTGGAAACAAAGACCTGATCCTGGATGTTGGATGTGCATCTGTTAAAGAAGCTTTTGCAAATGCAGTGCAGATCAGACGTTCTGCAATCAAAGACGGTGACAGGACATTTGGTTATCCTTCACTTGTCAATGCAGCAGCTCTTGCTAAGGGAGATATCCATATGCAGGCAGCTCTTGCTTCACTGTTCACACTGAAATATGGTTCAATCGTAGTTATGGAAGAAATGAGCTATGCGCAGGCTCTTCCATTATACGGATTAAGGCAGAATGTATTCACAGATCCTCAGAAGCCAATGAAGGTTGAGCCGGGTATTTACCCAATCAACGGCGGAGATGAAAATTCCATCTGTCTGACAACTGTTGACTTTGCTCTTACATACTTCGTAGTATCAGGAGAGCTGGAGCGTTCAGGAGTACCATGTAACCTGATCATCAGCGATGCAGGCGGACTTTCTGTTCTGACATCCTGGGCTGCTGGAAAATTCTCAGCATCTACGATCGCAAAATATTTTGCAGAAGCAGATATTGAAGGAAAGATCAAATGCAGAAAGCTTGTGCTTCCTGGTAAAGTAGCTGTACTGAAAGGTGAATTAGAGGCGAAGCTTCCTGGATGGGAGATCATCGTCGGACCAAACGAAGCAGTTCAGCTTGTTAAATTCCTGAAAGATATGTAACTGTCCGGCATTTTCCAGTTACATGCAGCAAATAATTTTTAAAATAAAAAGGAGAACAAACAATGGCAAAATTCATAACAATCGGTGAAAGAATCCACTGTATTTCCCCAGTTATCCGTAAGGCTATGGCTGAAAGAGATCCTGAACCAATCATCAAACGTGCAAAAGAGCAGCTTGATGCAGGCGCAACTTATCTGGATGTAAACATCGGACCTGCTGAGAGTGATGGAGAAGAACTGATGAAATGGGCAGTACAGCTGCTCCAGTCAGAATTTGACAATGTTCCGCTGGCACTTGACACAGCAAATAAGAAAGCTATCGAAGCTGGTATTTCTGTATATAACCGTGCAAAAGGAAAACCAATCGTAAATTCTGCCGATGCAGGCGGAAGAATTGAAAACATCGACCTGGCTGCAGCAAATGATGCAATTGTTATCGCACTCTGCTCAGCAGAAGGTGTTCCGTCAGACAATGACGAGCGTATGATGCACTGCCAGAATATGCTTGAGAGAGGCCTTGAGCATGGAATGGAAGCAGAAGATCTCTGGTTTGACCCGTTATTCCTTGTTGTAAAGGGAATGCAGGACAAACAGATGGATGTTCTTGAAGCTATTAAGATGTTCTCTGACATGGGACTGAATTCTACAGGCGGTCTTTCAAATAACTCTAACGGTATGCCTAAGCACATCCGTCCGATCATGGATTCCGCTCTTGTAGCTATGGCTATGATGCAGGGTCTGACATCAGCTATCGTAAATCCATGTGATCTGCGTCTGATGGAAACGATCAAATCCTGTGATGTATTCAAAGGTAATACTTTATACGCAGATTCCTATCTGGAGATCTAATCTATGCATAAAGTTACTTTTAAGTTTGAAAACAGCGAAGATGTAACAGTCTTCGCTGCTTTCGGTGAAAGCCTTCTTGAGGTAGCGAGAAAAACAAACGTAGCTATCGATGCACCGTGCTCAGGAAATGCATCTTGCGGAAAATGCAGAGTGAAGCTCGTTTCAGGTGAATTGGATTCAAAGAAAACTCGCCACATCAGTGACGAGGAATATGAAAAAGGCTGGAGGCTGGCCTGTGTGAGCACCATATGCGCGGACGTAGAGGTGCTTGTCCCGGATATAGCATCGGCCTATAAGAGCAGAATGAAAGTCGCAGACTTGAGTTCTCCTGATGAAGTGAAGATATTTGATGATTTGAAAGAACAGGTAGAAGAGGCGGGCATCACACTTGCTAATAATCTGGATGTTGTGCAGGTGAGTATGGAAGTGCCCACCCTGGATGATACGATGCCGGACAATGAGAGATTTACCCGGGTTCTTCAGAAGGTAAGTGAGAGAACATCCATTCAGATACCGTATTCTGTTCTGAAGAAGCTTCCCGATATCCTGCGGGCAGGAAATTTTCAGGTGCAGGTGATTATCCGCAAGACAAATAAAGATGTATTTGTCTATGATATTTTCACAAAAGAAGAAAATGTTGTGGTAGGGGGACTGGCAGTTGACATAGGTACAACGACTGTCTCGGCTATCATTATCAATATGCTGGATGGAAGTATCCTGGCGAAGGCTTCGTCAGGAAACGGACAGATCCGGTATGGTGCGGATGTCATCAACAGGATCATCGAATCAGCTAAACCGGGCGGAAAAGAGAGGCTGCAGAAAGCGATCATAGAGGAGACTCTCAATCCGCTGATCAGGCAGATGTGTAAAGAGATCCATATGGATCCTATGCATATATACCGTATGTGTGTGGCAGGCAACTCCACCATGAACCATCTCCTGATGGGGATCAATGCGGATCCTCTCCGCACAGAACCATACATACCGGCATTTTTTAAGACAAATTCACTCTTTGCCTCAGATATAGGGATTGCGATCAATCCGGATTCCCATATCATAGTGGCGCCGAACATAGGAAGCTATGTGGGCGGCGATATTACGGCGGGAGCGTTTGTCAGCATGCTCTGGAATAAACCTGAATTTTCCCTGTTTATCGATCTTGGAACTAATGGTGAAATTGTATTCGGAAACTCTGACTTCATGATCAGCTGCGCCTGCTCGGCAGGCCCGGCATTTGAGGGCGGGGATATCAGCTGCGGCATGAGGGCCACAGACGGGGCTATCGAAGCCTGTACGATAGATAAGGATACTATGGAACCTGTCATGACGATAGTGGGAAATGAAGGTCAGAAGCCGATCGGTATCTGCGGTTCAGGTATCATAGATGTCATAAGCGAACTTTTCCGCTGCGGTATCATTGATCCAAAGGGAAAATTTGTGCGTGAAGGAAAAAGGATAAAAAGAGACAAGTATGGAATGGGCAGCTATGTACTGGCTTTTGAGGAAGACGCCGATTCCGTGAAGGATGTAGAGATTACAGAAGTTGATATTGACAACTTTATCCGTGCGAAGGGAGCCATATTTTCGGCTATCCGCACGATGCTGGCATATTGTGATTTTGATATCTCCATGATCGAGCATGTCTTTGTGGCAGGCGGCATCGGGAGCGGTATCAATATGAGCAATGCAGTCCATATCGGCATGTTCCCGGATGTGCCTCTGGAGATGTTCCAGTATATTGGAAATTCATCTCTCTCAGGGGCATATGCGATGCTGTATTCTACTCAGTCAGAGCGGAAGGTGTATGAGATCGCGAAAAATATGACTTATCTTGAGCTCAGCGCGATACCCCAGTACATGGATGAATTTGTGGCGGCCTGCTTCATACCGCATACAGATGCATCCCTGTTCCCACAGCAGTGAGGTGGCAGATGAATATCGAATATGAAAAAGACAACAAAGAGAGGATTCCTTTCGAACATTATCTGGAGGAATACAGGAAGCTGGACCCTTTGGAGGTCTCTTCGCGGACTGGTATTCCCTATGATAAGGAGCAGCAGTGCTTTACCATACGTTTGATGCAGAAATCCTACAGGATCAGCTGGCCGGAATTCACTGTTACCAGGGAGGATAAAGAGGATGGACAGTACGCAGCTCTTAAGACAGAGACGGCTGCAAAGATTTTTGTTATCCGCTTCCTTGTAAGAGGCGTGTCCTCCCAGCCAGCCGGAAATTATCTGACTTACCGGGAGGTTCCATGGGGCGAAGTCTACTTCAGGCAGTTCCAGGGAAGATGTATAATGAGGCTGGCCTTTTCCTATGGCAGCAAACTGGATCAGTTTAAGGCACAGATGGAGAAGGCGGGAGCGAGAGAACTGAAGATTGGCGACGCGGCTTATGAGTTTGAATTCATTAATAACCACTTTGTCCGGTTTATATTGTGGGCAGGGGATGATGAGTTCCCTCCTTCAGCACAGATTTTATTTTCTGATAATTTCCCTCTGTCTTTTGAAGCGGAGGATCTGGCTGTTGTTGGAGATATTTCCATCGGCACGCTGAAAAAATTATAATAGTAAGGCAGTACCATTGGGCCGGTACTGCCTTACAAAAAATATGTTGACTGAACAGCGGCACATATGTGCTGACTGGAAAGGAGTTAAAAATATGGGTTACAAATCAGACATCGAAATTGCACAGGAAACCGAAATGCAGCCGATCCTGGAGGTCGCAAAGACAGCAGGCATCGACCAGAAATATC
>QGGY01000026.1 GCA_003148945.1 Murimonas intestini
CAGAGGCCATAATGAAAGGCTGATGAGCAAATGCAAAACGCTGAAGGATTACAGCATTTATGTGGATAAGGTAAGGGAATATACAAAATCGATGCCGCTTGAAGATGCTGTGGAGAAAGCAATAACGGAATGTATAGAAGATGACATTTTGGCAGAGTTTCTGAGGAATAACCGAACGGAGGCAAAGAGTGTGAGTATTTTTGAATATGATGAAGAGAAACATATGAGACAGACAAAGGAAGAAGGCAGGAAAGAAGGCAGGGAAGAAGGCAGAGAAGAAGGCAGAGAAGAGGGCAGAAAAGAGGGCGAAGCGCGTGTGAACCGTTTAATCAGACTTCTTGCCCGTCAAGACAGAACTGAAGATATAGTCAGAGCAGCAAGTGACAGAGAGTGGCAGGAGAAGCTGTTTAAAGAATTTGGATTGTAAATGAAGATGCATCAGATGCGGATGTTCTGAGAGATATAGACCATTTACAAAATAATATCCCTAAACTGGATGAAGACGACAATTTCCCCCTTGACAATATATAAAGAGCATGCCATAATACAGACAAATATCTGATGAAAGGTTGTGTATTTTTGTTAATTGCATTATTTGTGGTTCTTAAATAATAATTTAAGAGTGAAAACAGGAACGTTTATAGTAATGTATCTTAGGATAGATACTTTTATTTGTGTACCTGTTTAGGACCATAGAGATGCAGAATACAAATCACAACGTTTTAGCGGGATACAGGGAGTGGCGGCATTGTTTTGAAATTCAGAATTGTGCGGCGTGGGCTTTCTCTGTTATGATGTGCATTAGATTGCATATGTAATTATTACCTGCAGGACTGTAGATTTATGGTCCTGCAGGTTTTTTGCGTATATGGATAACAGCAGATTATACAGGAGGAAGATAAATTGGAACAGACATTTCAGACGTTAGAGTTTGACAAAATAAAAGATATATTGGAAGAATACGCTTACACGAAGGCTGCCAGGGAGAAAATCAGAGAGCTTGTGCCATATCTTGAGGAGAGTAAATTGCGTCACAGCTTAAAAGAGACAACGCAGGCAAGAGAAATATTGGATAAATTCGGAATGCCCCCATTTACAAGCATGGAGGGAATGGAAGAAATCCTTATTACGGCCTGCCAGGGCGGCTGTCTGCAGCCGGAGCAGCTGGAAGAAGTGGAAATATCCCTGACGGGAGTGAGCAGGATGAAAGACTTTCTGAACAGATGCAAGGTGCTGGAACAGGGACTGCCGTACTATGAAGAAAATATGCAGAGTATGGATGATCTTCGTGAAGAAATCGCCATGAAGATCAGAGGGGGCAGAGTAGATGATTTTGCCAGTCCGCTGCTTAAGAGCCTGCGTCAGGAGATAGATCGTATGGAAACTAAAGTGAGGGAAAAAGCTGAGGGGATCCTGCGGAATAATAAAGGGAACTGCTCAGACCAATTTGTGACAATGAGAAACGGACATCTGTGCCTTCCGGTAAAAAAGGAATGCAGGAGCCGTATCCAGGGAAGCCTGGTAGATAAATCTTCTACAGGGCAGACGCTGTTCATTGAACCGCAGGCTGTGGCACAGCTTACAGCGGAATTAATGTCAATGAGACTGGAAGAGGAAAATGAGGAGAGAAGGATACTATACGAGCTGACAGATATGGTTGCAGAGCAGGATGAGGTTTTCCGCCAAAATATCAGAGTGCTGGAGAAGATGGATTTTATATTTGCTAAAGGCCGTCTGAGTTTTGATATGGATGCTGTTGAACCTGAGATTAACACAGATCAGAGAATCCGTATTATGAATGGCCGGCATCCGTTCATAGAAAAAGATAAATGCGTCCCTCTCAATTTCCGGATCGGTGATGAAGTCAGGGGAGTCATTATAACAGGACCTAATACGGGTGGAAAGACCGTGGCAATTAAGACAGTGGGTCTGCTGGGGATTATGGCACAGTGCGGACTTCATGTGCCATGTGAAGAGGGTGATTTTACCATGAACAGTCAGGTGCTCTGTGACATTGGTGATGGGCAGAATATTACAGCTAATCTCTCCACATTCTCGGCCCATATCACAAATGTGCTTGAAATCCTTAAAAAAGCAGGAAAAGAGAGCCTTGTGATCATGGATGAGCTGGGTTCCGGGACAGACCCGGCAGAGGGGATGGGCATTGCGGTAGCTATACTGGAAGAACTAAGGCACAGTGGCTGCCTGTTCCTGGTAACCACCCATTATCCGGAAGTTAAGACATACGGGGAGAAGGCTGATAATGTGATGAATGCCAGGATGGCTTTTGACAAAGAGTCTCTGCGTCCATTATACAGGCTTGAAATAGGAGAATCAGGGGAGAGCTGTGCCTTTTATATTGCCAGACATCTAGGCATGCCAGAGCGAATGCTGGAGATTGCCAGAATAGCTGCGTATGGCAGGGCGGAGCAGACAGATATGGCAGCAGATGCCGCCAGGATAGGAGAAATAACCTCAGTGAGGGAAAACAATGTGAAGAAGCAGACAGGTCCTAAGATCCAAAAACATAAGCCGGCTTCCATGAAAGGGGCGCTTCTCACTCAGGAATACCAGATTGGCGATTGTGTGATGGTATATCCTGATAAGAAACTGGGAATCGTGTGCTCTAAAGTAAATGATAAAGGAGCTCTTCAGATACAGCTGCAGAAAAAGAAGATCTGGATCAGCCATAAAAGGGTTAAAATGCATGTAAAGGCAGAAGAACTTTATCCTGAGGATTACGACTTTTCTATTATTTTTGACACAGTAGCGAACAGAAAGGCAAGACATAAGATGGAGAAAAGCTACAGACCTGATCTGGAAACAAATTATGCGGCCGGGGAGGCACAAGACTATCACTGACAGCGTGTATTATTATTTCTAACCCATTTATATCCTGCATATACTACAACAGAGTATATGCGAGGAGTTTTTTGAGATGGAAGAGAAAGAAGAAAAAATCTATCCATACAGAGGGATTGGGATCCTTGCCCTGTGCGCTCTGCTTGTATTTGCCGGGATATACCGATTTGGAGAGACGGCTCTTCAGACAAGCAGCACTGTGGGAAACAGAGAATTGCCAATTTACAGCGTGGACACGCAAAAGAAACAGGTAGCGCTTTCATTTGATGCGGCCTGGGGAAATGAGGACACCCAGAGGATACTTGATATTCTGGCCAGTCATAACCTGCATGTAACTTTTTTCATGACAGGAGGCTGGGTTGAATCATATCCGGAGGATGTTAAGAAAATACAGGCAGCAGGCCATGATCTGGGAAATCACAGCGAAAACCACAAGAATATGAGCCAGCTTTCAGCAAAAGAATGCGAGGAAGAGATTATGAAGGTCCATGACCGTGTGAAAGAACTGACAGGTGTGAGCATGCAGCTGTTCAGGCCGCCCTATGGTGACTATGATAATAAGCTGATAAAAACATCATACTCCTGCGGATATTTCCCCATTCAGTGGTCCGTGGACAGTCTCGATTGGAAAGATTATGGCGTTGACAGTATTATCAGCACTGTACTTCAAAATAAAGATCTGACAAATGGCAGCATCATACTTATGCATAACGGGGCAAAGTATACGGCAGACGCCTTAGAGTCAGTAATCACAGGCCTGGAAACCCAGGGATACGAAATAGTCCCTATTTCACAGTTGATCTATAAAGAAAATTTCCATATGGATGGGACTGGGAAGCAGATAAGAGATTAAATTGCTGTTTAGCTGATTAGGGGCGGGAGAGTTCGTGGTTCAGTCCGAACCGCTGCGTCGTGAAACTCTAAGGCCCCGAAGACTGCTTGAAACGCAAAAGGCGGCCGGAAACTCGGTGCGTTTGTCGATACAAACGCCCCTCAGACAGCTCCGGCCTTGAGCGCAAGCGTTCACTTTTTTTGTAAGTCCCCCTCCTAATGTCGGCGGACGGTATGACCGCTCCCCTTCCTGATGGCTCACTTCCTTCCGCACAAAGCGTCCTGTTACTCCCCTAAACAGCAACCCCCTTAAGAAAACCTAAACCCATTCTTAAGACATCCACACTTGAGATTCTGTCTGTTTGGTAGTATAATTTATAAGATTACATGAAAAATTCACTTAAGTTTATATATAATATAAAAATCACTTGAGTAACAGTCAACAAAGGAGATTTGACAAAATGCACCGTGACAGCAGAGGCAGGAACAGCTGGAAAAAGCACCTGAATTACATATTGGCGGCAGCAATGATAGCAGGGTCTGTGCCTCAGCAGGTATATGCTGCCGATGCAGATACTCAGATTACTTCCAGCCAGGGGGGCACGGAAGCTCCTGTGGAGGAGCCGGCGCAGGTTCCTACAGAGGCGCCTACAGAAGCCCCCACAGAACCACATACTGAGGCTCCGACAGAAGCACCGACGGAGGCACCCACTGAGAAACCAACAGAGGCCGGTACAGAGGCACCTACGGAAACTAATACAGAAAAACAGACAGAAGGCACGGAAGCGCCGACTGAGAAGGAAACAGAAAAAGAATCAGAAAAGCTGACTGAAAAAGAAACAGAAAAGAATTCAGAAAAGCCGACAGAGAAGGAAACGGAAAAGAATTCAGAGAAGCCAACTGAGAAAGAAACGGAAAAGAATTCGGAGAAGCAGACTGAGAAGGATTCAGATAAAGAATCAGAGAAGGATACAGAGGGCGGAAGGGAAACTGAAAATGAGTCTGAAGGTGAGTCGGAATCTGAGCTAGAGTCGGAATCAGAGTCTGAGGGGGAATCTGAGAGCGAATCAGAATCTGAGACAGATAAAGATAAAAAGGATAAGGATAAAAAGAAAGAAAAGGAAAATATCAAGCCGGAGCATGAAGGGGATAAGTCCGAGGATCATTCGGATAAGGCACCTGCGCCTGCTGTAAACGTGATAGCAGGGACGGGAATCTATGTGGGTGAACTGCAAAGTACATATGCGCTTGATTTTTCAGCTGATTTTAAGGATGTGATGGACAGGATAGAGGCCTATTACAGGCAGTATCTGGACAGGCCGGAGGAGTTTACGGCGAAAAACTGGCAGGATGTGCTGGCTCTTTACGTAGTTGAATACAGGCAGCAGAATCCTGACGGGATTATCACCATGAATGGCGACTCGGAAAAACTTCTTAAAAAATGTTTCTTTATGATGAATCCGAAAAACACTTCAACAATGGCCGGGAATCTGCGTCAGGCAGTGCCGGGTATTGATGTGGGGCAGGAGGTCTTTTCAATTTCAGCAGAAGATTATATTAAGCTTTTTGGGCTTGACGGAGATCCTTCAGCAGTTTTAAAGACCGTGAACAGTGTGGTACAGTCGGGAAGTAATATGTCAGCTGAAGAGGCACAGGCAGCAGCCGTGAGAAACAATGAAGCGGCGGCAATGCTGCGTAAATATTCGTCAGTGGACTGCGGTGTATTATGTGCTGTTGTGTCACAGGCCCCGGGGATCATCCGCGGGACGCTTGGAAATGATATTTCCCGGGAGAGGGCAGCTATTGTGACTGCGGCTTACAGTCTGGTGGGAAAAGTAGGTTATTTCTGGGGAGGTAAATCCTATGCTAAGGGTTGGGATCCGCTATGGGGAAGCCCAATGATGGTCAGCGCAGCAGGGAGCCAGTCTTCAGGGACCCTGAGGGGATATGGCCTTGACTGCAGCGGTTATGTACTCTGGGCATTCTTTAATGGAATTGACGGAGATGCAGGAATAGGAGGCCATACTACAACTCAGTGGAATGCTTCGGCTATGGTGGAGCAGGCAAATGCCCGGCCGGGAGATCTGGTATTTTATAATGCACCTGACGGGACTGACAATAACCATGTAGGCATTGTCATAGGCAAAAAATCAGATGGAAGTCTGCTGGTAGCACACTGTTCCTCCAGCCAGAACGGAGTAGTTGTGGGCGAGGCGTGGTCGTCAGGATTCAGGTATGTGAGAACCCCTGTGGCACTCCCGTAAGGAGGTGCATTGTGCTGTGATACATAAACATTCATTGCTGTATAAATATATAGTAATATGAATGAGATAGGTCACGCAGTAAACAGGGATATTCAAAACCTGGATTAAAATATGGGATGAAAGAATAAATAAAATTAAAAAGAATTAAAAGAATTTAAAAGATAACAGTATTGACAAATTAAAATTTCCCTGTTAATATCTCTGTTAGAGCAAGGGCGTTCTTAGTAGCATAAGAACGCCCATTTTTAATTTCATTGGAAAATTTGCTCCCTGTGGAATTAAAACTACCGGAGAATGCGCAGCTGTATGCGGGAAGCGCAGCTGTGTGTGCGGAGCAGATGATGCGTAAAAAAATAGGAACTTTAGTGTGTGAGGCATGCTTTTGTTCTTTGTATTAGGAGGAAAACTATATGAAGTATACGAAACAGGACATTATGCGTCTGGCGGAGGAAGAAGATGTGGAATTTATCAGACTCCAGTTTACGGATATGTTCGGCAACCTGAAAAATATGGCAATTACCTTTAGCCAGCTGGAAAAGGCTCTTGATAACAAGTGCATGTTTGACGGCTCTTCTATTGAAGGATTTGACGGATTGGGTGAAGCAGATATGTACCTGTATCCTGACCTGGATACAATGGCTATCTTTCCATGGAGACCGCAGCAGGGAAAGGTGGCTCGTATGATCTGTGATATTCACCGGTCAAATGGGGAATCCTTTGAAGGAGATCCAAGATTTATTTTGAAAAAAGTGATAAAAGAAGCGGCAGATATGGGATACACCTTTGATGTGGGACCTGAATGTGAATTTTTCCTGTATCACACAGATGATAATGGCCAGCCGACAACCATTACTCATGAGAAAGCCGGTTATTTTGATTTAGGACCAATGGATCTGGGAGAGAATGCGAGGCGTGACATGGTGCTTACCCTGGAAGAAATGGGATTTGAAGTAGAAGCCTCTTACCACGAGACGGCTCCGGCACAGCATGAAATTGATTTCAGATATAATGAGGCTCTTGATACGGCAGATAACATTATGACCTTTAAGCTGGCTGTGAAGACAATAGCAAAACGTCATGGCCTCCATGCTACTTTTATGCCAAAGCCAAAATCAGGGATCAATGGGTCGGGGATGCACACTAATATGTCCCTCTCAAAAAATGGGAAAAATGTATTTTATGATGAAAAAGATCCTCTTGGACTCAGCCAGGAAGCATATTATTTTATTGGCGGGCTGATGAAGCATATTAAAGGGATGACGGCAATTACAAATCCTCTTGTTAATTCTTATAAGAGACTTGTTCCGGGATACGAGGCTCCTGTCTATATTGCGTGGTCAGCTGTGAACAGAAGTCCTCTGATCAGGATACCATCGGGCCGTGAAGAAAGCACAAGGATAGAACTGCGATGTCCAGATTCTGCCAGCAATCCGTATCTTGTCCTTGCAGTCTGCCTGGCGGCCGGAATGGACGGCATCAGGAATAAAATAACTCCTCCGGCGGGAATAGATAAAAATATTTTTGCTATGACTGCTGAGGAGAGAGTAAAGGAAGGTATTCAGACTCTTCCTGACAACCTTTCAAAAGCTGTTGAGGAGATGGAAAAGGACGGGCTGATACGCCAGGTTTTAGGAGAGCGTATGTTTGAAGCATATACCCGTGCTAAAAAAGAAGAATGGGCACAGTACTCCCAGCAGGTTTCTGAGTGGGAGACCCAGCAGTACCTGTACAGGATCTGATCTGCAGCCAAAAGTTATTTTAAACGGATATGTGTATGTGACTGAGAAGTTACTGAACAGTTAATAAATATTTATACGGGAGGTGTTCAGGTGGTAAGCATTGTGGTTGTCTTTCCAAGGCAGGAAGATGCCAGGAATATACGGAATCTTCTGATGCGCAGCGGCTATGATGTAGCCGGCATATGCACCAGCGGAGCTCAGGCCCTTCAGATTATAGACGGCCTGGATGACGGTATCGTTGTCTGCGGATACAAGTTTTCCGACATGCTTTATTCAGAATTAGCTGACTGCCTCCCTCCGCGTTTTGAGATGCTGCTGGTGGCATCCGCCCATGTACTCTGCGACTGCAGAGATAATGATATTGTCTGCCTGGAGCTTCCGCTGAAGGTACATGACTTTGTGAACACCCTGGAAATGATGGCAGGGAATCTGCTTCGGAGCAGAAAAAAGGCAAAGCTGAAGCCAAAAGGACGCAGCGAGGAAGAGAAAAAAGTGATCGACAGTGCAAAGAAGCTGCTGATGGAGAGAAATAACATGACAGAGGAGGAAGCACACCGGTATATTCAGAAATGCAGTATGGACAGCGGCCGCAACCTGCTTGAAACTGCCAGGATGGTATTCAGCCTGATGAAGTTCTAAAACTATGTAACTGTTCGTAACTATACAGCAGGCTTGTGCATATAACTGTGAAGGTGCTGAACAGTTACGGCTGTTCTATTATAAATATATGAGGAGGAGCTATATGAAATTTACCAAGATGCAGGGAATAGGGAATGACTACGTATATGTCAACTGCTTTGAGGAAACAGTGGAAGATCCGGGAGAGACAGCCATCCGGGTCAGCAACCGGCATTTTGGAATCGGGTCGGATGGACTTATACTAATAAAACCTTCAGATAAAGCTGATTTTATGATGGATATGTACAATGCGGACGGGTCACAGGGAGCCATGTGCGGAAACGGTATCCGCTGTGTTGCAAAATATGTGTATGATAAAGGAATGACAGATAAGACAGAGATCAGTATTGAGACAAAGAGCGGAATAAAATTTATTAAGCTTACTACTGCAGACGGCAGAGCAGAGCTGGCCCAGGTAAATATGGGAGCTCCAGTGCTGAAGGCGGAGAAGATCCCTGCCGTATCAAATTCCATGGAGATAATCGGCGAGCCTATTGAGATAGACGGTGAGTTATATCATATGACGTGTGTTTCCATGGGGAATCCCCATGCGGTAGTATACGTAGAAGATGTGAAGAAGGTACAGATAGAGAGGACGGGGCCTTTATTTGAAAATCATCCATTCTTTCCGGACAGGGTCAACACGGAATTTGTACATGTGATAGATGAAAATACCATTGAGATGCGGGTGTGGGAGAGAGGTTCAGGAGAGACTCTGGCCTGCGGAACAGGTGCATGTGCATCTGCCGTGGCTTCAATATTGAATGGATATACAAAAGATGAAGTAACTGTAAAGCTTCTGGGGGGCGATCTTAAGATACGCTGGGATAAAAAAGAAAATCTCGTATATATGACAGGACCTGCAGAAATAGTTTTTGAAGGAGAGATTACATGTTTAAAATAAATGAAAATTATTTAAAACTTCCGGGAAGCTACCTCTTTTCTACAATCGGAAAAAAAGTAGCGGCTTATCAGGAGAAGAATCCTGACAGAAAAATCATTAGGCTGGGTATCGGGGATGTGACGCAGCCCCTTGCACCTGCAGTTATTGAAGCGCTTCACAATGCTGTGGATGAGATGGGAGACTCTGCAACTTTCCATGGATATGCGCCGGATTTGGGATACGAATTTTTAAGGAAGGCAATTGCCGTCAACGATTATGCGCAGAGAGGATGTGATATACAGCCGGATGAGATCTTTGTGTCAGATGGGGCAAAATGTGATTCGGGAAATATTCAGGAAATATTCAGCATTGATAATAAGATAGCAGTCTGTGACCCTGTCTACCCGGTGTATGTAGATACGAATGTGATGGCAGGCCGTACCGGGACATATGATTCTGTGAAAGAGATGTGGAGCGATGTTATTTATATGCCTTGTACGCAGGAAAATGGGTTTGTTCCGGAGCTGCCGGAAGCGGCGCCTGATATTATTTATCTGTGCTTTCCTAATAATCCAACGGGTTCCACTATAACGAAGTCAGGCCTTCAGGCATGGGTGGACTATGCCAACAGGACCGGAGCTGTCATTATTTATGATGCGGCATATGAGGCCTACATTTCAGAAAAGGATGTGCCTCATTCAATTTATGAATGTGAGGGAGCCAGAACCTGTGCTATAGAATTGCGCAGTTTTTCAAAAAATGCAGGTTTTACGGGCGTGCGTCTGGGCTTCACTGTAGTGCCCAGGGATCTGAAAGCGGGGGATGTCCCGCTCCATGACCTGTGGGCCAGACGGCACGGGACAAAATACAACGGAGCGCCCTATATTGTTCAGCGCGCCGGGGAGGCCGTATACTCTGACGCAGGGAAAACCCAGTTAAAAGAGCAGGTTGCCTATTATATGAAGAATGCCAAGATCATCCTGGAAGGGCTGAAAAAAGCAGGTTACAGTGTTTCAGGAGGCGTTAACGCTCCTTATATCTGGCTGAAGACTCCGGGCAGTATGACTTCATGGGAATTTTTTGATCATCTGCTCTTTAAAGCCGGTGTTGTTGGCACGCCGGGAGCAGGATTTGGTCCCAGCGGAGAAGGCTATTTCAGGCTGACTGCATTTGGAAGCCATGAGAATACAATTGAGGCGATCGAGAGAATTAAAAAGCTTGGGTAATAGTATCCTCGGGCTTTCCGGGCAGAAGGTCATCTGAACCGCCGGCGCCTGATTTTACTTTTTTGAAATTTTTTATGGATGCTGAGGAGGACATCAGGCTGAGTGATACCTGTGCAGGGATATAGAACATCCATATGAGGAAGGTGGAGTTTTTTATCCAGCCGGACAATGCGGATGCAAGGGCCGGTATATAGTCTGCCAGGTTAAAAATTCCTACATGCAGATCGCATAACAGAAGCAGGATGAGCCCCATAGCCATCCAGGGCGAGTTTTTTTTAAAAGCGCTGCGGATATTTCCTGACAGAAGGCTGACATAAATGAGAGAGAGCAGCAGTTCTGCGTCTACAGGCAGAGGGTAAAAGACGTTTATTATAAAGACAGGGAGCAGGAAAAGGAAAGCATACCGCAGGGCAGATGAGATCCTGCGTTTCAGAAGCAGGAAATAACTCAGCTGGGCAAGGCAGAAAAGAAGGATGCCGGCTATATAAAAATCCGTAAAAATCAGAAAGTAATCTGCGCACAGAGAAAACAGTAAAGCGGCATTTAGAAAAAAGCAGCCTTCGTGAAATATGTCTGATTCGAGAAGCCAGGATAATGCATAGAGAAAGCATAAAAAAATGGAAGCCAGGCATAAAAGCGGGGACACTGGCAGGGGAAGGAAAGCTCTCTGCATATTAATAAGTATAACTATATAGAGAATAGCTTCGGCGTTGAGGAATAAACGTGTTCTCGAAGGCATAAGAAACTCCTTTTCAGGTACTTAATATTAAAACAATATTAAGCATTTCCAGAAAAGGAGTTATTTATTCCCAATCAGATGGATCAATGTTATAATGAGCAGTAAATACATTTGAGATAGAAGCCTGCATGCAGGCTGCATAGAGGAGGCATTAAATGTATGAATTAAAAATAGAAGATTTTAATCTGGATCAGATCATGGGATCAGGACAGTGTTTTAGATGGAAGGATGCCGGGAATGGAAGGATTTCCATTACAGCTTATGGAAAATATATGGAGGCTGTGCAGAAGGGGGATGTATTTGTTTTTTCCTGCGGCGAAGATGAATTTAAAAATGTCTGGGCAGAGTATTTTGATATGGGAACAGACTATGGCAGGATCAAGGAGACTGCTGACAGTTCAGATACATATCTGCAGGAGGCTATCCGGTTTGGCAGCGGAATAAGGATATTAAGGCAGGAATTGTGGGAAATGCTGGTAAGTTTTATTATCAGCCAGAATAATAATATTCCTAGGATCCGTAAAAATATAGAAGCAATCTGTGAAAAATACGGCGAAGAGATAATAGGAAGAGGGATTGACGGACAAATCCGAAGGGCGTATGCGTTCCCTGAGCCTAAAATACTTGCAGCAGCTAAAACTGCTGGGCTTGAAGGGCTGGGACTGGGATACAGGGATAAGTACATAGAGGCAGTTTCCCTCTGGTGGATGGAGCAGGGCTTTAGTGACAGCCGCCAGGCAGCCGGATGGCTGCTGGAGGAAGGGTATGAAGGCGCTGTTTCAAAGCTTCTTCAGATCAAGGGGATAGGAAGAAAAGTGGCTGATTGTGTCTGCCTCTTTGGGCTGCACTGTGTAGAGGCGTTTCCAATGGATACACATATGAAGAAGATAGAAAGGGAGCATTACAGAAGCGGATTTCCTTTAGAGAAATATAATGGATGTGCAGGCATCATGCAGCAGTATCTGTTTTATTATGATCTGGCAGGGGAGAGCGGGGCGCTTGAATCTGCAGCAGCCAGAGAGTGATCTGCGGGCTGGCCTGAAATTGCATATAGGAAAATTTTTGATATTCTGCATATTTATGGACATGCCGCCATAAAATATAATAGGATAACTGTTCAGTACCTTCACAGTTACGAAATTTAAATTAATAATATCAGGAGGTTTGGCATGGCAAGAGGTCAGAGAAGGAGTATTGATACACAGATAGAGATGCTGGATGCGCAGATAGAAAAAGCGCAGAAAAAACTGGAGGATCTGCTGGAGCAGAAAGAAAATCTGGAAAACCAGAAAAGAGAAGAGGAAATCGGAAAACTTTATGATATGATGATGGCTTCAGAAAGAAGCTTTGATGAAGTAGAACAGTTTCTTCTCGGACCGTCATCTGAGAGCAGTATAGCCTGAAATGAGGAAAGACTGCCAGAATATGGGCGTTTGTACCGGCTTTCGTGGAATATCATATTTGGTATTTCAGAAAAGCCGGTATTTTTTTTGACATAGGGAATACCAGCCTTGTTTTTTAGACAGTCCTGTGCTATGGTTTTATTAAGCGGCCGCGGTACGCCGGACAAAAAAGGAGGACATATATGGGCAGAAAACTGTACTTTAACGGTGATATACTGACGATGGAGAAGGAACTGTACGCTGAAGCTGTACTGGAAGAAGACGGACGGATCCTGGCTGTCGGAAAGCTGGAAGACTGGATGAAAGAGGATGCTAAGCTGATAGATCTGCAGGGCAGAACAATGATGCCGGCATTTATCGATCCCCACAGCCATTTCACCGGTTATGCTACCGCCATGCTTCAGGTGTCTCTTGATGATGCCTCAAGCTTTGAAGAAATCAGGGAAAAGATACAGGATTTTATCATACAGAACAAGATAAAGCCAGGCGAGTGGATACAGGCAAGAGGATATGACCATAACCGGCTTAGTGAAAAAAAGCATCCTGACAGAGTGCTGCTTGATGAGGCGGCTCCAGACAATCCGCTGGTGATAAGTCATCAGTCAGGCCACATGGGGGTCTTCAATTCCCGGGGGCTTGCCGGCATAGGAGTGGATGAGGACACGGAATGCCCTCCGGGTGGGGTGATTGGCACAAGCGGCGGAAGGCTCACAGGATATATGGAAGAGACAGCCTTTGTAAAATACCAGCAGATGCTGCCCATGCCCTCAATGGACAGCCTGATGAATGCCTATCTGAAAGCCCAGGATAAATATGCCAGCTATGGGATCACCACTGTCCAGGAAGGCATGATGATGGAGCAGATGGGAGGCCTGTATGCATATTTGCTGGAAAAGGATATTCTGAAACTGGATGTGGTAGCTTACGCGGACATCAGAAAGCCTGAAAAGCTGGTTGAAGAATTTGCTTCCTGTTTTGGCAAATATAACAGACATTTTAAAATGGGCGGATATAAGATCATGCTGGATGGTTCGCCTCAGGGTCATACAGCGTGGATGAAAAAACCATATCTAAATGGAAAAAATGGTGAAAAAGGGTACCCTGTCTATACGGATAAAGAACTGGAGGATAAAATACGTATGGCTTACAGGCAGAGGAGACAGATCATTGTCCACTGCAATGGAGATGCGGCAAGTGAACAGTTCATCCGTGTATATAAGAAGGTGGCTGAGTCAGAAGGCAGATATGACGCCCGTCCGGTGATTATCCACGCCCAGCTTATGGACGAAGGGCAGATGGAGCAGGCTGGCCGGCTTTCTATGATACCATCATTTTTTATAGCACACATCTGGTACTGGGGAGATATCCACATAGAGAGCTTTGGAAAAGAGCGGGCTGACAGGATCAGCATGGCTGGAACAGCGTTGAAGGATGGTTTGATTTTTACATTCCATCAAGATGCGCCTGTAATAAATGCGGACATGCTGGAGACGGTCTGGTGTGCAGTCAACAGGATTACAAAAAACGGTGTTATCCTGGGGAGTGAAGAACGTATCGGAGTGCTGGACGCTTTGAAAGCTGTGACGGTCAACGCGGCTTACCAGTATTTCGAGGAGGATGTAAAAGGAAGCATCCGCACAGGCAAATATGCTGATTTTGTGATCCTGGACAAAAATCCTGTTAAGGCAGAACCCATGGAAATCAGAGATATTGCTGTTTTAGAGACAATCAAGGAAGGAAAGAGTATCTGGAAAAAAGCATAGGTGCGGTCAAACAACGCACAAGGGGGAAACAGTATGAAATTAGATTACAAAAGAACTTTTTTTATCGGGCTGGCTTTTATGTCTATAAGCGCTTTCTGGCAGATGTATGACAGTATTATACCGCTGATTCTTCAAAACACCTTTCATTTGAAGGAAACGCTGACAGGAACTATCATGGCGGCTGACAATGTACTTGCTGTATTTTTGCTGCCGCTGCTGGGGACTCTCTCTGATAAGGTGGACACCAGGCTGGGCAAGAGGATGCCTTTTATAATAGGAGGAACAGCTGCGGCAGTGTGTTCCATGATGCTGCTGCCTCTGGCGGATTATAAAGTGAGCTTTGGGCTTTTCGCAGTGGCGCTGGGAGTTACGCTGCTGTCTATGGGCCTGTACCGCTCACCGTCCGTAGCCCTGATGCCTGACCTTACTCCAAAACCTCTCAGGAGCAAGGCAAATGCCGTCATCAATCTGATGGGGGCGGTTGGAGGGATCTATTCTCTGATCCTGATCAGCACTCTTGTGGGAAAAGGTGAACGGCCCAGTTATTTGCCTGTGTTTGCAGGGGTTGCATTTCTGATGGCGGCAGCAGTGGTTCTGCTTGTTATTACTGTTAAGGAGAAGAAGGTTGCAGCGGAGATTGCAGAGAAGTATCCCCAGGAGGATGAGGAATATGAAGCAACAGGAGGAAAACTGCCCTCTGATGTTAAAAAGAGCCTCATTTTCCTTCTGGCTTCTATCTTTCTGTGGTTTACAGCTTATAATGCTGTCACGACAGCTTTTTCAAGATATGCCACAACTGTCTGGAAGCTGGAAGGCGGCGGGTTTGCCAACTGTCTCATGGTAGCTACTGTTGCTGCCATACTCAGTTATATTCCTATCGGCATTGTATCCAGCCATATAGGGCGAAAGAAAAGTATTCTGATAGGGATCGTTATGATGACGGCATGTTATCTGGGAGCGGCATTTTTTACGGTCTATCATCCTGTGATCAATATTGGGTTTGCCCTGATTGGGGTAGGCTGGGCAGCTATCAGTGTAAATTCTCTGCCTATGGTGGTTGAAATGTGCAAAGGCAGCGATATCGGTAAATATACAGGGTTATATTATACGTTTTCTATGGCAGCCCAGATCGTAACGCCTGTCCTGTCAGGATTTTTCCTGCAGCATATATCTTACAGGACATTATTCCCGTATGCCTGTATTTTTTCTGTGCTGGCGTTTTTTACCATGTCCATGGTGAAGCATGGGGATTCAAAGCCGGAGAAAAAGGCAAGCGCTTTAGAAAATTTTGATGTAGATGATTAAAATTTGGAGGAATACATATGACAGCAGTGTGGATCGCAGCAGGAGTTATTTTGCTGGCAGTTATCTTATATTTTATTGCAATTATGCCAAGAATAAAGGGAAGGCCGGATTACAGCATGCTCTATGGGCAGTATTATGCCCACAGGGGGCTGCATGACAATAAGTCAGAGGCTCCTGAAAATTCTATGGCAGCGTTTAAAAATGCGGTGGAAAATGGATATGGCATAGAACTTGATGTTCAGCTGACAAAGGATGAGCTTCCTGTAGTCTGCCATGATTTTTCACTGAAGAGGAACTGTGGGGCTGAGGGGAAGGTAAGCGACTATACCTATGAGGAACTGAAAAAATTCAATCTGTTTGATTCAGGGGAGCATATCCCTCTGTTTCAGGATGTGCTGAATCTTGTTGACGGCAGGGTGCCGATCATTGTTGAAATTAAGATGGAAAGTACAAGCTGCAGGGTATGTGAGATCGCAGATGAGCTTTTGAGAGCCTACAGTGGAAAATACTGTGTGGAATCATTTCATCCCTTTGCTGTGAGATGGTACAAAAAAAACAGGCCCGGGGTAATAAGAGGGCAGCTGTCCAGCCATTTTGGAAAGGAAGGAAATACGAATTTTTTTATGTGGCTGGTTCAGAATCTTCTTACAGATTTCTGGACAAAGCCAGATTTTATAGCGTATAACTGGCAGTATGAGAGCGTGGCTGCAAGAAGGCTGTGCAGGAAGTTTTATCATTGCCTGTCTGTTGCATGGACAGTCAAAAGCCAGGAGCAGCTGGATAAGAGCAGAGAGAAGTTTGATTTATTTATTTTTGAAGGATTTATACCAAAAGACTGACGGAGGAAATGATTTTGGAGAAAGAGACTAGATATTTACAGAACAGGCTGCTGCCTGATTCTGCGGCACCCCTTTTTTCACAGGCCAAAAAATTTGAGGAGCTTATGATGGTCTATTCCTGTGCGATAAGGGAGGTAAGGACTAAGCTGGAAGTGCTTAATGATGAGCTTTCGGTGAGATATAACAGAAACCCTATTGAATTTATTAAGACAAGAGTGAAAAAGCCAGTAAGCATTGCGAAAAAGCTGGAACAAAGAGGATTTGAGGTAAGCATTGAGTCTGTTCAGAATAATCTGAACGATGTGGCGGGTGTGAGAGTCATCTGCTGCTTTATAGATGATATCTATGATGTGGCAAGATGGCTTGCAAAACAGGATGATATCAAGCTTCTGGAGGTCAAAGATTATATACGCCATCCTAAGCCAAATGGCTACAGAAGTCTTCATTTGATAGTAGAGATACCGGTATTTTTTTCAGAGGGAAAAAAGAAGATGAAGGTGGAAGTACAGATAAGGACAATCGCCATGGATTTCTGGGCCAGTCTGGAACACCAGCTCCGCTATAAGAAAGATCTGCACGATATAGAGGACAGCGAAGCGATCGGTGAAGAGCTCAGGCAGTGTGCGGAGACTATAGCCAAAACGGATATACAGATGCAGAGTATCCGTGAAAAAATAGGAGTTTTCACAGAACTAACATAATTTACTGCTATACTGGTGCCAGAATGAACAGTGGAGGTAAAGAGTGATGGATAAATTAAAAGTACTGGTTGTGGATGACGAGAGCAGAATGCGAAAACTCGTAAAAGATTTTCTTGTTAAAAAGGACTTTGATGTTATAGAGGCAGGTGACGGGGAAGAGGCTATTGATATTTTTTTCCGGGCAAAAGATATTGCTCTTATTATCCTTGATGTAATGATGCCCAAGATGGATGGGTGGCAGGTATGCCGGGAAGTACGCCAGCATTCCAAAGTCCCTATTATCATGCTCACTGCCAAGAGTGATGAGAGAGATGAATTGCTGGGATTTGAGCTGGGTGTGGATGAATACATATCGAAGCCCTTCAGCCCGAAGATACTGGTTGCGAGAGTGGAAGCCATACTGCGCAGAAGTAATGCAATATCTACGGAGGATATAATGACTGCCGGAACAATTCAGCTGAATAAGGCAGCACATCAGGTACTTGTCAATGGCGGCGCCATAGAGCTGAGTTATAAGGAATTTGAACTTCTGGCTTATTTTATGGAGAACCAGGGGATTGCACTGTCACGTGAGAAGATATTAAACAGCGTGTGGAATTATGATTACTTTGGAGATGCAAGGACGATCGATACACACGTCAAAAAACTGAGAAGCAAACTGGGCAAAGATGCTGACTATATCAAGACCATTTGGGGAATGGGATACAAGTTCGAAGTGGAATGACACGGGGTGAAGGCATGAAATATTCCATTAAAACACAGCTGATAGGCATTTTTACCGGATTGATGGCAATAGTGCTGTTATCAACCTGGATGATAAATAACTTCTTTATGGAGAGCTATTATATAGTTAAGAAAGAAAAGCTTCTTATAGATACGTATAGTATACTCAGCGAGGCCAGTCTTACCGATGACTACGAGGGAGAGTCATTCGGAGAAAAGGTCAGGGTATCCTGCGGTGAGAACAGCATCCTGCTGCTGATCGTGAATAATCAATATAAGAAAATGTACAGAAACTTCTATTCAGAGGGGGAAGCAGGCATAATGGCCGGAAGGCTGTTCGGGTATTTCATGGGTATTGATACTACTAAATCTGATGTATTAAAAGTAGGCGACGGCTATGTGGTGCAGAAGATAACAGATCCGAACACAGCTTCTGACTATCTGGAAAGCTGGGGAACACTTGCATCAGGGGATTATTTTATGATGAGGATACCGATTGAAAGCATACGTGAAAGTGTCAGGATATCGAATGAATTTCTTGCTTATATCAGTATATTTGTCATGCTGCTGTGCGCGCTTGTCATCTGGTGGCTGTCTAAGAAGATAGCCAAGCCTTTGTCTGAACTGACAGACCTGTCAAAGAAAATGGCTGATCTGGATTTTGACGCAAAGTATACAAGCGGAGGAAAGAATGAGATAGGGCAGCTGGGGGAAAATTTCAACATGATGTCTGAAGTCTTGGAAAAAACATTTTCAGAGCTGAAGACTGCTAATAATGAACTCCAGAATGACATCGAGAAAAAAATCCAGATAGATGAAATGAGGAAAGATTTCCTTTCCAATGTATCTCATGAATTGAAGACACCTATTGCGCTGATCCAGGGGTATGCGGAAGGTCTGAAGGAAGGCATCAATGATGATGAGGAGAGCCGGAACTTTTATTGTGAAGTAATCATGGATGAAGCTTCTAAGATGAACAATATGGTTAAGAAACTTCTGACTCTGAATCAGCTGGAATTTGGAAATGACGCAGTTATAATGGAAAGGTTTGATATATCTGCGCTTGTACAGGGAGTGATCCAATCAGCTTCCCTTCTTGCCCAGCAAAAAGGAGCGCGAATTATATTTACGAATACTGGAAGTATAGATGTCTGGGCAGATGAGTTCAAGATTGAGGAGGTTGTGACTAATTATATCAGCAATGCCCTGAACCATGTGGCTGGAGATATGGTGATAGAAATTAAAATCAATAAACTTCTGTCTGAAAAAAAGGTTAGGGTAACTGTATTCAACACAGGTCTTCCGATTCCCAGGGAGGATCTTGACAAGATCTGGATCAAATTCTATAAAGTAGATAAAGCCAGGACAAGGGAGTACGGAGGAAGCGGCATTGGGCTTTCTATTGTAAAGGCGATCATGGATTCCATGAATCAGAAATGCGGAGTCATAAATTATGATAATGGTGTGGAATTCTGGTTTGAGCTGGAAGCAGATGAGACAGCAAATTCTGTTTCCGAACAGCAAGAAAAGGAGTGGTAATGGACAGTTACCAAAAGGAGCAGTTAAAATGAACAGTAATACAGTTATATGTGCCTGCAATGGTGTAACGGCCGGACAGATAGAAAAAGCTGTGCAGAGCGGGGCAAGGACATTTGAGGATGTTCAGCAGATGCTGCACATTGGCAGGCAGTGCATCAAGTGCAGGGACATGGCAGAGTTTTTGATTGAAGGCTTTGCAGAAGAGCAAAATACGCACGAAAACGCCTTGCGGGACAGTGACGTGTGAATAGTAACTAGGCGGCCATATGGCCGCCCGAAAAAAATGAAAAAAGTTGTTGACATTTGTCGGGACAGATGATATTATATCAAAGTCGCCTGAAGCGAGGGCGACACAAACAAAAAGAGAAATAAAAAAAGTTAAAAAAGTTGTTGACAAACATCGAAAGATGCGATAAAATATAAAAGCTGTCAGAGAGACAACAACAAAGAAACAAAATAGAGAAACACAAAGAACCTTGATAATTGAATAGTGAGACAACCTTGAAAATTCAAGAGAAAATTCAAGAACAGATGGAACGGAAGTCCTTTATTGGGCGGAAGGGAAATCGACCTTAAAACAGTAAAAGAGATAAAATTAGCTAGTAGTTGATTTTTGAACTGAGATTAAACACTTTATTTGAGAGTTTGATC
>QGGY01000027.1 GCA_003148945.1 Murimonas intestini
GTTCGGACTGAACCACGAATCCTCCCGCCCGCCTGTCCCTCATGCTGATTCACTGCCTAAATGCAAAGCGTCCCTCCCGCCCCTAATCAGCTAAATAGCAATTTTCCACCCAAAAAGGCCGCTCCCCAAAGGAGCGGCCCTTCACCAGAACCCTAAGTCCTGTTTATTTCTCTTCCCCACCGTAAAGTGTGATGAGTTTGTTCAGATATTCGTATCTTTCTTTTGCGTATTCTTCAGACTGTTCAAAGAGTCTCTTTGCTTTGTCCGGGTTAGCGCGCATCAGAGAGTTGTAACGAACTTCTCCGTTTAAGAATTCCTGATAGCTTTCTGTCGGAGCTTTGCTGTCTAAGGAGAATGCAGGTTTGCCTTCTTCTTTGAGAGCCGGATTGAAGCGGAAGTTGTGCCAGTATCCTGACTTAACTGCCAGTTCTTCTTCTGTCTGAGCTTTGCTCATGCCTTTCTTGATACCATGGTTGATACATGGAGCATAGGCAATTACAAGTGACGGTCCCGGATAAGCTTCAGCCTCAGCGATTGCTTTAACTGTCTGGTTGAAGTCAGCACCCATGGCGATCTGTGCAACATATACATAACCGTAGCTCATTGCAATGCTTGCAAGGTCTTTCTTCTTAACTTCTTTTCCGCCGGCTGCGAACTGTGCAACAGCACCTGTCGGAGTTGCCTTTGATGACTGTCCGCCTGTATTAGAGTAAACTTCTGTGTCGAATACCATAATATTGATATCTTTTCCGCTGGCAAGTACATGGTCTACTCCGCCGAAACCGATATCATATGCCCATCCGTCACCACCGAAGATCCACTGTGATTTCTTGCCGAGGAAGTCTTTATTGTTAACTACTTCTTTGCAAAGATCGCAGTCAATTCCTTCAAGAGCTGCTACCATCTTGTCTGTAGCTGTTCCGTTAGTAGCGCCGCAGCTGAATGTATCGATCCATTCCTGGCATGCTGCTTTAACTGCTTCATCTTCTGTCTTAGCGATAATTTCTTCTACTTTAGCCTTCAGGCCTGTCCTCAGTGCATTCTGAGCCAGAAGCATACCATACCCGAACTCTGCATTGTCTTCAAACAGAGAGTTGCACCATGCAGGACCCTGTCCTTTTGCATTTACAGTGTACGGTGTAGATGGTGAGGAGTTGCCCCAGATAGAGGAACATCCTGTAGCATTTGCAATATACATTCTGTCACCAAACAGCTGTGTGATCAGCTTAGCATAAGGTGTCTCACCACATCCTGCACAAGCTCCTGAGAACTCAAGCAGAGGCTGTTTGAACTGGCTTCCTTTAACAGTGTTCTCTTTGAATTTCTCAACAACATCTGTCTTAGCCGGCAGCTCAACTGCATAGTCGAAGTTCTTCTGGCAGCCTGCATTTGCTTCCATGTTTTCCATTGCAAGTGCCTTAGCACCTTTCTTTCCAGGACAAACATTAGCACAAGAACCGCATCCTGTACAGTCATATGCTGATACAACGATTGCGAACTTGTAATCCGGCATACCTGTCATAGGCAGAGTCTTTGTTCCTTCCGGAGCAGCAGCAGCTTCTTCTTCTGTCATAGCTACAGGGCGGATAACTGCGTGCGGACATACATAAGCACATCTGTTACACTGGATACAGTTTTCCGGCTGCCATACAGGGATATCTACTGCAATACCGCGTTTTTCATATGCAGATGATCCGGATGGTGTGGAACCGTCCACATAATCCTTAAATGCTGATACAGGGAGGGAATTACCTTCCTGAGCATTTACCTTGCTCTGAATATTATTTACGAAATCAACAACATCTTTCCTTCCGCCTTCAGCATGTGCAACTGCAAGACCTTCGTCTGCTGCACTCTTCCAGCTTTCCGGAACCTGGATCTCTACGACCTGTTTTGCACCTGCATCAATAGCGTCATAGTTCATCTGAACGATAGCATCACCTTTTCTTCCGTAAGTTGCCTTAGCAGCAGCTTTCATCAGTTCGATAGCCTGTTCTTCAGGTATGATGCTTGCAAGTTTAAAGAATGCAGACTGGAGTACAGTATTGATACGTCCGCCAAGTCCGATCTCTTTACCGATCTTGATACCATCGATCACATAGAATTTGATGTTGTGGTCAGCAATAAAGCTCTTAACCTGTCCCGGAAGATGTTTCTCAAGTCCTTCCATATCCCATGGGCAGTTCAGAAGGAATGTTCCTCCGTCAACCAGTTCCTGTACCATATTGTACTTATTTACATAAGACGGATTATGGCATGCTACGAAATTAGCTTTGCGGATAAGGTAGGTTGATTTGATCGGGCTCTTACCGAAACGCAGGTGGGACATTGTAACACCGCCGGATTTCTTTGAGTCATAATCAAAGTAAGCCTGTGCATACATGTCTGTATTGTCACCGATAATCTTGATAGAGTTTTTATTTGCACCAACAGTACCGTCAGCGCCAAGTCCCCAGAACTTACAGTTGATAGTTCCTTCCGGTGTTGTGACGATCTGCTCGCCCAGCTCCAGTGAAAGTCCTGTAACGTCATCTTCAATACCGATAGTAAATCTTTCTTTTTCTGTGTTATTGTATACTGCCACGATCTGTGCAGGTGTTGTATCTTTAGAACCTAATCCGTAACGTCCTGTTAATACAGGTACAGCGTCGAATTTCGTTCCCTTTAATGCTGCAACAACATCAAGGTACAGCGGCTCTCCCATTGCTCCAGGTTCTTTTGTCCTGTCTAATACAGAGATACGTTTTACTGATTCCGGAATAGCAGCGATGAGTGCTTCTGCGCAGAATGGTCTGTACAGACGTACTTTAACTACACCTACTTTTTCCCCAGCAGCTAATAAGTAATCAATTGTCTCTTCAATCGTATCACATACAGAACCCATAGCGATGATAACATGCTCTGCATCTTCTGCACCATAGTAATTGAACAGTTTATAATCTGTGCCGATCTTGGCATTAACTTTGTCCATATATTCCTGTACGATTGCCGGCATAGCGGTATAGTACGGGTTACATGCTTCTCTTGCCTGGAAGAAGATATCCGGGTTCTGAGCTGAACCTCTCTGGCATGGGTGATTTGGATTTAAAGCATGTTTTCTGAATGCATCAATTGCATCCATATCTACCATTTCTTTTAAATCATCATAATCCCATGTTTCAATTTTCTGAATTTCATGGGAAGTACGGAAACCATCGAAGAAGTTAATAAACGGGATGCGTCCCTTGATAGCTGCCATATGTGCAACTGGTGTCAAATCCATAACTTCCTGAACACTGGACTCGCAGAGCATTGCGC
This sequence comes from Murimonas intestini, assembly GCA_003148945.1. GTDB lineage: Bacteria > Bacillota > Clostridia > Lachnospirales > Lachnospiraceae > Murimonas > Murimonas intestini. The sequence continues at coordinate 3,298 of QGGY01000027.1, forward strand.
ATCCTGTCTGGCGGCAGGCATAAACGTCTGAATGATCACCAAAGATGGATAATGCATGGGATGCTATAGCACGGGCAGAAACATTGAATACTCCCGGAAGCTGCTCACCTGCAATTTTGTAAAGGTTCGGGATCATCAGAAGAAGTCCCTGTGATGCTGTATAGGTTGTTGTCAGCGCACCTGCTGCCAGAGAACCGTGTACAGTACCTGCTGCACCTGCCTCAGACTGCATTTCAGTAACCTGAACTTCCTGTCCGAAAATGTTCTTTCTTCCCTGGGTTGCCCATTCATCCGTAGCCTCAGCCATAACGGATGACGGTGTAATCGGATAAATTGCTGCTACATCTGTAAATGCGTAAGATGCATGAGCGGCAGCATGATTACCATCCATGGTCTTCATTTTTCTAGCCATTTTGTAATTCCTCCTTATTATTTTAGAATCCCTGTATAGGGACTCATTTGTACATATGGGTAATGATTTTTCTCATATGGTTTAATAATAGCACATTCATGTAAAATTGTCTATTTCCACAACGGCTGAAATAATATTTTTTATGTTTTTTTCACAGTACAAAAGCCATATACAAAATACTGGCTGTATATGGCTTCCTCAGAAATCCGACTTTATTTCCGCGGGCAACAGGCTAAGCGAACATGCTTGCATGTGCATTTGCACAGTTGCCTTTATTTTATCTTTTCTATTCCTGCTTTCAGCTTATCAAAACTGCATAGTCCTTCTTTCAGCCATCTGCAGGTCCTGCAGGCTTCATGGAATATCTCTTCCGTAATATGTCTCCCCACCCACTGTTCATAGCCCGTAAATGTACGTCTTCCTGCCTCATTCAGCTTCAATGCTTCTGCAAGATAGTCATCCTTTCTGACTACCCTGTTGCTGTCGTCCCGGCAGGTATTCTCTTTTGTCAGGTTCGGGCATGAACTGCAGATCACATCCGGGCCGCACACCAGCCTGACTTCAGTCCCGGGTTCCTTCAGGGCAGCTATCATCTCCTGCATATTCCTGCAAAATTCATCGCTGTAACCGTTCCCTCTGTACATGGGAATACAGAGCAGATGATGTACACGAAGCTCCCTCTCCATACTAGGCACCTGCCTCTGTAATCGAGATATTTGCAGCACGCAGCCCTCTTCTCAGGGCAGCAGCCGCTGCATAAGCCATAACAACGGACACAATATCTTTTATCAGATAAGGTACCGATACCATCAGGGCCGACTCTGCAAATCCCAGCTGTGCAAGAAGTGAAAACTGAAGAATACCAAGCAGATGGCAGATAACAAGGCCGGCTGCAGGCATAAGTACAGTTCTGACCAGATTTTTCTTTTTAACACCGAGGCCGCACAGAGGAGCCATAAAGAGGAATCCAAAGATAAAGCCTCCGGTTTTCCCCAGCAATATTCCCAGGCCGCCGGAAAATCCTGCAAAAACAGGCGCTCCTACTGCGCCAATCATTACATAGACCGCCGTAGCTGCCGTCCCCAGCTTCATACCAAGCACAAATCCTGTAAGCGCCACAGCAAATGTCTGCAGAGTAACCGGAACCCCTGACGGCATCGGTATGGCTATCTGCGAAAGGACTGCTAATACTGCTGCAAACATGCCTGTCATAACTATGGATTTAGTGGTGATTTTTTTCTTCTCTTTTTTTACCATGATTGACTCCTTATATTTTCTTAAAGCTTTTAATTGTTAACCTAGTTTCTCATCTCGGTTAACTATCTAGATTATAGCCAACATCAGCACATATTGTCAATCATTTTTTTATAATAGTTAACATTTCTTCGCCGCACTCTTTTAATTGTAACCCTTACACACATCGATCCATCCCTTTGCACGTGAATATTTATAAAGCTCCTCACAGCTAAGCTCGATGGCACTGCTGCTGCTCCCACATGCGGGAAATACTGTCTCAAATCTTTTCATGGATTCGTCCAGATATATTTCCACATCCTCTGACACTGCAAACGGACAGACACCTCCCACAGAATGCCCTACCATCTCATCCACCTCACCGGGTGTCAGCATCTTAGCTTTTATTCCAAAATAATCTTTAAACTTTCTGTTGTCCACCTTTTGATCTCCTGCCGTTACTACGAGCAGTGCATGTTCATCCTTTTTAAATGATAATGTCTTAGCAATCCTGGCCGGCTCCACCTTAAGCGCATTTGCCGCCAGTTCGACTGTGGCACTTGAAACATCAAATTCCTGTATCCTGTCCTCCATACCAAATTGTTTAAAATATTCTTTAACTTTTTCTATAGCCATATCTCCACTCTCCTATCTGACAATACGGCAGATTACCTGCCATCTTGATCTTTTCCAGTATAGGACAGAAAACGGATTACATCAAGATATATTTCTGTTTAGCGGAATAACAGGATGCCTCTCAGGGTTATCAATGAGCTTTGAAACAGGAGCAGGGCTTTTATCCGTAAAATCATTGGCGGAGAAGCAGATAAATTAAGACGTGCAAAAGAGATGGATTTCCCCATTACCCCCGGCATCAAACCTGCCGGGAAGAGAAGATATAAGATACCGTCAGATATAATAACTTTGGGGCATCTTCCAAGGGGAAGGTGCCCCGCAATTATACAGCTCCCCGGCCGGATATGTTGCATTGCTGAATTACTGTATTAACGGTTTTTCTGTACTTTTTTGAATACCAGGAGGGCTATGAGACTTCCGGCCAGAAGCAGGACTGCAAACCATAAGAGAGGTAAACTATTATCGCCGGTCTTTGGAGTGGCAGTGTCTTTAGCTGCATTAGTGTCCTTAGGACTGCTGGTGCCTTTAATACTATTAGTGCTGTTAGTACTATTAGTGTTATTAGTATTATTGGTATTGTTAGTGTCCTTGGTATCATTTGTATCTTTAGTATCATTTGTGTCTTTGATGTCATTTGTATCTTTGGTACCTTCTGTACTGTCCGTGTCCTCCGTGCCGTTCGTATCACCTGTGCCTTCCGTAGGCGCAGTCCCGCTTTTTGTAAGCGTAAAAGCCGTTTCAGCCGTCCCATTCTGGGACACAATGCCAAGAATATGTTTTCCCAGGGAGAGCGTTTCCAGATATTCTGATTTCAATGTTACAAGGATGCTGCCTTCCCTTACCGTATAGCTGGAGGTGTTTATTACTTTGCCGTCAACTGTAACGCTCAAAAATGTGCTGAAGTCCGCATTAGATTTGAAGGAAAGTCCGTCATTACTGTCATTTGTCCAGGTACCGTTTGCTCCTTCGATAATCTCAGGCGGAGCATCCGGCTTTGCCGGCGTTGCCACGGTTACTGTGGATGTTCCCTTTTTGCTTGCATCCATAGTGGAGGCGGCGGTAACGGTCAGTAGTTTAGCTGTCTCATCAGCTGATACAGTTAAAAGACCGTTTGCACTTATCCTGGTGCCTGCACTGACATTTCCGGCTACGCTCCATTTGACAGTCTGCCCGGAGCTGCCTGGACCTGCCACTTCTGCACTGAATTGTTGTGTCCCGCCTACGGCTATTGTTACACTCACCGGGGTAACTGTGACTCCTGTGACAACCGGCAAAGGCACTGTTTTGTTAAGTATCAGGTCCATTCCTGTTATATCTGCATCTGATATAGCAATATTTCTGATAGCTCCGTCGTCATAGCCGGGGCAGGATACATAAATATCGTAGGTACCCGGGGCGGTATTTGGAATGGAATAGCTGCCGTCAGTACCGGCCATAACAGCGTCCCCTGCATTTTCTCCGTTCTTTATAAGCTGGAGGGCTGCGGCAATACCGGCGTTTGTGTCACTGCCTTTTATTGTACCGCTGATGGAATATGTACCGGCAATATATGGCGTGGCAATAAGGGCAATTTCTATCTGTCCTGTAGTGCGGGAATGGATGCCTTTCGTAACTGTCACCGTAAATATATAGCTGCCGTTTGTACCGGCCGGACTGGCAGAGATTCCGGCGACAGGCGGCGTATACTGTATTTCATTGATTGTGACAGTAACATCATTGTTGTCGACAGCGAGATCGGCGGCAGCCTTTAATGCAGCTTTAATAACCGCTTTGCTGCCGGCTTCTGCCTGAAGCATATCGCTGTAGGCGGCATTTGCAGCAGCTGTCCTGGCGGCATCGGCAATGCCTATGTCAGGGTCAGGCAGGGGCGCTGGATTGACAGCTGCTGTGGCGGTTTCCTCGGCTGCATACGTTGTATCCAGTACTGCCTTGAACTTATAAGTCCCGGCCTCCGTAACTTTTACATAGGCGATGGAGAAATCATTGTTATAAGTGACAGAAAAATCTGTGTATGCCTGATCATCTTTCATGCAGGTTATTACGAGCTGATCTGCAGTGATGCCCAGATCCAGCCCGTTGTTATTGATTGTAAACTGGACAGGAATCACGCCATTCTCACTGATGGTCAGGCCATCCAAGATTACGACTCCGACATAGGCATTGCCATTGCTCTTCTCAGAGACATGGATCGTTTTAGGATCGCTGACGAGCACATCAACTGAGCCCTGCGCAGAATATTCTGCCCTGATAGTATGGTCTCCTGCCTCAAGACAGGTGAAATTCTCACTGTGGCCAGAGACAACGGAAAGAGAAAAGCCGTTCCGGTAGCTTACAGGGCTGCCTAATACATTCTCACCGTCATAGAACTGCACTGTACCATCCGTAACAGGCACGCCGGTACTTACGTTTGCTACCACGGCGGACAGCATGATCGTATCCCCCTTATAATAAACAGCGCCCTCGTCTACTGCCAGGGTAATGCCTATCGCAGTAGAATTATCTTCTATCCAGCTGGCATATAAATCGACCGGGGCTGTGACATCTGTGTTAAAGTCAAATTCATCGCTGCCTCCGTCCGCCGTCACCCATTTATCAAAACGATATCCGGCACGGACAGGGGCGGAGGGCAAAACAGCGATTCTTCCGCTAATGACGTACTGAGGACTTTGGGGTGTATCTGGCGCATAGGCGGTATTCCCGGAATAGAATACCACAGAGTAATAATCCACTTTTGCCTCGACTGCAGCATTCTCCACTGTAACATCCACGCCGGTATCAATTCCTTCCCCGGTAACCTTATTCTTTTCATAAATATCATAAGTTCCTGCCGGTACGGCAGTCAAATCGTTAATAGTAGTATCTCCGCTTACCAGATAGAAAACTTTTGAAAGAGCCCCCTCCGCTCCATCAAGGCAGGGTATAATCTCAACAGGCGGTCCCTGTGTAGATACAGTGACATAATACTCCTGTTCCTGGCCATTCTGGGCAGTGACAGTGTAGGTTACCTGGCTTGAAAAATCCTGAGCCACATTATTCTTCGGGCTAATCGTGGCCAGGGAGCTGAAGCTGATAGACGGCTTCAGGGAGGTCAGATCCGTACCAAAAGGCATGAGGATAGATATAGTGTGGTTCTCCTGGTCAATTCTGGTGGGCGCTGCCTGATTGGGAATCATAAACGTGGTAATTTCATTAGCATCGCTGCGTGTATCCACGGCAGTGGTAAAATTGATGGTATATGTCTTCGTAGTCACGCCGTCCTCAGCGGTAACTGTAAGAGATGCTGTCCCGGTTCCGTCTGGACCAAGGAGGATGTGATCGTCTGCCACAATTGTTGCGTTTTTATCGCTTTTCTCGTGGTCAACATAGACTTTCTTGCTGCAAATGTCATAGGGAAGTTCCACATCATAAGTAAGATTTTCCCCATCAAGGATGTTTGTAGAATAGCCTCTATACCCTCCAACAGCAGCACAGTAATCATATCCAAGCTCACTAAGGGTTGCATCGCTGCTCAATGGCACACCGACAGCTGTAATTACGACATCACCTGTTACGCTCATAATGCCAATAACATAGCCGCCATCCGCAGGCATGAGCAAGTAACCATTAGAAAGCGAGCCTCGTGTAAGTTCTCTGCCCCCCATTGTCACTTTGACCTCTCCTTCATCCGGTAGTTTGAATCCCTTGTTGGCAGCTATCTTGGTATTTAGCATCTCACCATTATTAATTGTGTCAGGCCCATCCGAAGTCATGCCCTCCAGCGAATAGGTGACGCTCCATGTACTGGCAGCAGCTGTCCGCATTGGCATCAATATAAATAGTATAAAGAAAAATAATACGATTGCTGCCATCAAATACAGTTTGTTTGGGAATTTAAAACGCTGTTGTTTCTGGGTTGGTTTATCCATAGTTCCCCCTCCTTATCATATTTTGTCACTTTATATATAAGCTTAGCAAAATATAAAATGTAAAAAAAGGGGAGGTTCCTAACTGGTAAAAAAATGCTCCTGATTGGTACGGACAGCTGGGTGTTTCTATTTGTTGGACCCAGGCCTGTGGTCCTATGTCAAGTGAAACTCTAAGGCCCGCCCGCCCCTCCCACTGATGCCAAGGTTATCGATGCAAAGCTGGCTCCCATAATGAGGCTGGGGATGGATGAGTCCACTATCTTACTGGATACCTGGAACATATCGGCATCAATTATTTTCCATATTCAAAATATATAGGATATTCTATTTTTCTATCAACGTAGAGTTGGTATTAAATTGATAACTTTTAAGTGTCAAATAGGCTCTTACGAAAACCAGATTGAACTGTATTTTGAAAATATCAAATTTCGAAAACGGTAATATCATGTAAAAGATTTTAATTAAACTTTTTCGTATACATAGTAGTTTTCCATCCCAATCACAGCCTGTTTATAACAGCCAGCTTTGTGCCGATAAACTTGGCGCCGTCAGGAAGGGGAGCGGTGGGGTTCGTTGTGAAGGACTATAGTGAGGAAGATGAAAATCTTAGGCTGCGGGACCCGCGGTTAGCAAAACGAGTGCTTGCACTCGAGGCCGGAGCTGTCTGAGGGGCGGTTGCATCGGCAAACGCACCGAGTTTCCGGCCGCTTTTTGCGGTTCGAGCGG
>QGGY01000028.1 GCA_003148945.1 Murimonas intestini
TCCGCAGCGGTCGGACAGAACAACGAACCCCACCGTTCCCCTTCCTGACGGCTCACTTCCTTCCGCGCAAAGCGTCCTGTTACTCCATTAAACAGGAATATACACAACTCTAGCCTTCCCATCATTTTTTTGCTATACTGAAAACATAAAGGAGGTAAATAAACGTGAAGAAGGCGAAAGTAACCTCATCTGATGTGGCGGAGGCTTCGGGAGTATCTCAGGCTGCTGTGTCAATGATATTAAATAAGAAATTTAATGTCTCCTTTTCAAAGGAAACAATAGAAAAAGTAGAGAATGCTGCTAAGGAACTGGGGTATGAACTTCCGGGCAGGAGGGTGCGCAAGGACAGCAGGCAGCAGAAGCTGATCGTGGCGTTTTGTCCTACCCTGACAAATCCCTACTATGTCATGCTGCTGCAGGGGATTGAGGAGGTAGCTAAGGAAAAGGGGTATGGTGTCTTTGTGTGTAATACTCAGAGAGACTTAAAGATCGAGGAACACTATCTGAAGATGATGGACAGGGTACAGCCTCTGGGAATCATATACACATGTAATCCAAGTACCTGCTTCAAAAAGCAGGTCAAAGAGCTGGCTGACCAGGTGCCGCTCGTGGTCATCAATAACAGGGAAGATATCATGGAAGTAGATGCCGTAGAGCTGAATAATTCCAAGCCGGGACGGCTGATGGCAAGACATCTTCTGGAGCTGGGGCATCAGAAGGTGGGATTTATTTCTCCGCCCCTTACTAGCAGGCAGCAGCAGAGGTTAAAAAGGGTGGAAGGATTTGTGAGGGAATTCGAGGAGGCCGGTTTTAAAGACGGTGTCTGTATAAAGGCAGCAGGTGAAGAATTCGATACTCTTATTCCCAGCATTGATTCTGAGTACAAAATGGGTTATAATCTGACCAGGGAACTTCTTATGGAACAAAAGGGACTTACAGCCATAGCTGGTTTAAACGACATGATTGCGCTTGGAATCATGGACGCACTGCTGGAGGCGAAGATTAAGATCCCTTCAGAAATATCTGTTATTGGGTGCGATAATATCCTGTTTGCCAGGATGCGCAGCATATCACTGACTACCATAGAGCATTTTGTGCCTCTGAAGGGACGGGATGCCTGTGATATCATCATCAAAAAAATACATTCCAAGACGGTGACGGATCCGGAGATGCTGCCTACCAGCATCTACCATGTAGAGTATGAGCCGAGGCTGATCGTCAGAGGAACCACCTCCTATGCGAGATAAAACCATTTGTTTAGTGACTAAACAGATTCGTAAATTTTAAATTTAAATATTTTACCATAAATTATTAGTTATAAAAAATTCAAAAGATATGTCAGATAACCGGGAAAAACCGAAAAAACGTCTGTTGTACCGTAAAATAACATGGGAAATTATTTATAATAATTAAATTATAAATAAAATAAATCACTAATAAAAATGACGGGCTATTGACCTGAGAATTTCCTGTGATATACTTAAGGAAGAACCGGACAGAAGGCAATTAAACGCATATTTAATGATATGAGCAGGGAAGGGCCGGTCATGTAAACAAAGGTAAAAATTAATTTACATATTTAATCCAAGGAGGAACGGATAATGAAATTTTTCATCGACACAGCAAAGGTAGAGGATATTAAAAAGGCAAATGATATGGGAGTAATCTGTGGTGTGACCACAAATCCTTCTCTGATCGCAAAAGAGGGAAGGGACTTTGTTGAAGTTATTAAAGAGATTACATCAATCGTTGACGGACCTATCAGCGGGGAAGTTAAAGCTACAACTGTAGATGCAGAAGGAATGATAGCTGAAGGCCGTGAGATCGCAAAGATCCATCCGAATATGATTGTTAAGATCCCTATGACTGTCGAAGGCCTGAAGGCTGTTAAGGTTCTGAATGCAGAAGGAATCAAAACTAACGTGACACTTATCTTTTCTGCCAACCAGGCTCTGCTGGCTGCAAGAGCAGGCGCTACATATGTGTCTCCGTTCCTTGGACGTCTTGATGATATCTCTGTAAGGGGAGTGGATCTGATCAGGGAAATAGCTGATATTTTTGCAGTAGCAGGAATTGAAACAGAGATCATAGCTGCCAGTGTCCGCAATCCGATCCATGTGACAGACTGCGCACTTGCAGGGGCAGACATTGCAACAGTTCCATATTCTGTAATCGAGCAGATGACAAAACATCCTTTGACAGATGCAGGCATTGCTAAGTTCCAGGCAGACTATAGAGCAGTATTTGGAGAATAACCGGGGGAAAATCAGGAGGATTTCAATGAACAAATTAGAGCTTCAGAAAACGGCTAATGAGATCCGCAAGGGCATTGTTACCGCTGTGCACAGTGCAAAAGCGGGACATCCGGGCGGTTCACTTTCCGCAGCAGATTTATTTACTTATTTATATTTTGAAGAAATGAATATTGATCCAAAGGACCCGAAGAAAGCAGACAGGGACCGTTTTGTCCTTTCTAAAGGACATACAGCGCCGGGCCTGTACTCTACTCTTGCTGAGAGAGGATATTTCCCGAAAGAGGATCTTGTGACACTTCGCCATCTGGGATCTTATCTGCAGGGACATCCGGATATGAAGCATATCCCGGGTGTGGATATGTCCAGCGGATCATTGGGACAGGGGATCTCTGCAGCAGCAGGCATGGCTCTTTCAGCCAAGCTGAGCGGTGATTCTTACCGTGTATATACTCTTTTAGGAGACGGGGAGATCCAGGAAGGCCAGGTATGGGAGGCGTCTATGTTTGCCGGAGCTAAAAAGCTGGATAACCTGGTTGTAATAGTAGATAATAACGGACTGCAGATAGATGGAAAGATTGAAGACGTATGCTCTCCGTATCCCATTGACAAAAAATTTGAAGCTTTTAATTTCCATGTGATAAATGTAGCTGACGGAAATGATTTTGACCAGTTAAAAGCAGCTTTTGATGAGGCAAAAACTGTAAAAGGCATGCCTACGGCTATTATTATGAAGACTGTAAAAGGTAAAGGCGTTTCTTTCATGGAAAATCAGGTGGCTTGGCACGGTACAGCTCCAAATGATGAGCAGTACGCAGTTGCTATGGCAGATTTAGAAAAGGCAGGTGAAGCATTATGTCAGAAGTAAAGAAAGTAGCAACGAGAGAAAGCTATGGAAACGCCCTTGTAGAACTGGGCGCTGAATATCCGAATCTGGTAGTTCTTGACGCTGACCTTGCTGCAGCTACAAAAACAGGCGTGTTCAAGAAAGCTTACCCGGAACGTCATATCGATTGCGGTATTGCTGAGTGCAATATGGCTGGAATCGCCGCAGGGCTTGCTGCTACAGGCAAGATCCCGTTTATGAGTTCATTTGCCATGTTTGCCGCAGGGCGTGCATTTGAGCAGGTGCGCAACTCTATCGGATATCCTCATCTGAATGTTAAGATTGGCGCCACACATGCAGGTATCTCTGTAGGTGAAGACGGTGCTACTCATCAGTGCAATGAAGATATAGCCCTGATGCGCACTATTCCTGGAATGGTAGTCATCAATCCTTCAGATGATACAGAAGCCAGGGCAGCTGTGAGAGCAGCAGTAGAGTATGAGGGACCAGTCTATCTGCGTTTTGGGCGTCTGGCAGTTCCTGTCATCAATGACAGGCCGGATTATAAATTTGAACTTGGAAAAGGCGTTGTGCTCCGTGAGGGCAAGGATCTGACGATCATCGCTTCCGGCCTTCCTGTGGCGGCTTCTTTGGAAGCAGCAGAGAAGCTCTCAGCTGATGGAATCGATGCTAAGGTCATCAATATCCACACTATCAAGCCTCTTGATGAAGAGCTTGTTATCGCAGCAGCTAAAGAGACAGGAAAAGTTGTGACTGTAGAAGAACATTCCGTGATCGGCGGACTGGGAAGCGCTGTATGTGACTGCCTCAGTGAGAATGCACCAACTAAGGTGATGAAGATAGGTATAAATGATACATTTGGCGAATCCGGACCAGCTGTGGCTCTGCTTCAGAAATATGGACTGGACTGCAATGGTATCTACAGCAGGATAAAAGAATTTATGGCGTAATGTCTGAAACAAATAAGTAAAGTGACAGCCAAATCGAAACGCCGGTTTCCGTTAATTATTCGGGAGCCGGCGTTTTGTACGTGTTCAGGAATATTTTAAATTGGGTTAAGCCCAGAAGATCTCATCTGATTTCGGTGATCTGCACCATGAACAGGCAGGCAGCCATGCGGATTCTTCAACTGGAGCTTTATAGGAATCACCCTGGCAGGTCATTGTAATGCCCTGAGCGATCCGCTCAGCTATACCGAATACGGCAGAAAGGCGTGCTGTCTGGAGAGTAAGCTGAGAGAAACGGCCTGCCGGTCCTACGATACCTGTAATGCAGATATCACCTGCCGTATCCAGATTTTTGCTTACGCCGGCTCCCGGGCAGAGGCTTCCCTGGCTGATAGTGATATAGCCCTGATGCTTTTTGGTGCCCAGTGAAGCATCAATTGCTATACAAAGGCTCCCGGGGTGATAATTCTGTATCCTGACAAGAGTTTCTGTGAGGTTCAGAGCATGTACAGGTGCCTCGAGAGTACCATACACAGTAACACCCTGCAGGCGTTCCTTTTTCAGCATACTGCCTACAAGAGGCCCCAGGCTGTCGCCTGTTACGCGGTCACTGCCAATACAGAGTATTACCAGTTCCTCAAAACGTCCCCTGAATTGCCTGATCAGGGAGCCAAGACAGTCAGCAGTCAGAGAAACGGCATATTCTGATTTAGAGTCTATATAACAAGTATCTTCTATCATAAATTTTTCTTTCATAATAAATTCCTTTCAAGGTGTTTTCTAAAGTTTATCCAGCTTGTTTTGCAAATATTCAAAAATGTGCATATGGTTATATACAAAATATGTCGTAATTCTTTTAAAAAATCTTCCATGAACTGCTAAAATTTGCAGTGGACATGTGCTACTATTTCCCCTATAAAGGAGTGATAGGAGTATGAATAATGTGACGTATTCAGGGAATTCCCAGGAGAGGGAAGAAGAAACCTTCACCCTGCCGAAAAATATTCGTCAGATAGGGGAAGGCGGAAAGAACAAAAAGATTTACCTGGAGGATTATGCGGTAACTTACATGCTGCAGCTGGCAAAGGACAAAACAGAGAAAAAAGGGGCGCTGCTCCTTGGGGAGAAGGAGCAAAAGGAGAATGTCTGGTATTTCTTTGTAAACAGCGTGCTGGAACTTTCTGATATACGTTTTGAAGAAGAGGACTGGAAAGAAATCAAGGAACAGGCAGCGCAGTTTTTCTGCGGGAGAGAGATACTGGGCTGGTTTCTCTATGTCCCGGAGGATGATCCCATAAGCGGGGATGAGGTCAGCTGTATCCATCTGAATCAGTTTGGAGAAAATGATAAGCTGCTTATCATCTCAAGCCAGGAGGAAACAGATCTTGAGCTTTATCTGACTGAAGCAGGAAATCTCGCTATGCAGCCGGGCTACTACATTTATTATGAGAAAAACGAACAGATGCAGGATTATATGGTGTCCAGAAACGAGGGACATTCCATTGAAAAAGAAATTGTAGTGACGGATAAGGCTATCCAGAATTTTAGGAAGATTGCAGAAGAGAAGAGGGAATCAGTTCCAAATGTAGGATTCACAAGATTTCTGTATGGTGCGTGCACGTTTTTAATCATGACAGTGCTGGTATTAGGCGTCACTACGATTAATAATTATGACAAGATGAAAAATCTGGAGGTGGCACTTGATACACTGAAGGGAGAAAATGATCTTCAGCAGGCATCTGGAAAAGTGAAAACGGAGACAGAAAACATCTCCCTGGCCGGAATTGAGGACAAGACCGTTAAAAAGGGTGACGACCTGGCAGAAGTGCTGAATGGAGGGGACGTAAAAGCAGATGGAAAAAATGCGGACAAGTCTGAACAGAAAATAACAGAAGTATCAACAGAGCAGGCAGAATCATCTGATACTGCAAAATCTAATGAAACTCAGAAGTCTGGCGAAAATGACGCAGAAGCCTCTCAGTCATCAGAGAAAACTGCTGAAGAACCGAAGCAGAAGTCTGGTACAAACGCAGAGACAGAAAGCAAGGGAGCAAAGGAACAGACTGAAACATCGAAGACAAATGGAGGAAATAAAGAGGCAACTGCAGATGCTCAGTCATCCTCAGACGGAAAAAAGGATGATGAAGTGCTGCCGGCCATGGCCGGGTTAGAAGACCAGAATGCAAACAGAGCGTCGTACACAGTAAAAAATGGCGATACACTTGCAAACATCTGCAAAATGTATTATGGAAACCTGCAGAAACTGGAAGAAATCTGCAGTATAAATAATATTGAAGATGAAAACAAAATTCTCCCCGGCCAAAAAATATATCTGCCATAATGGCTACAGGAGCAGCGGGGTCTTTGACCCTGCTGCTTTGCTGTCTGGAAAGTGAAGCAATATCTTCATCCAGGGAGTAGTTTAAAAGTAATTTTTCCGCTAAACTATGGAAAAACACTCCTGAAAGTGTTATAATACCCAAAATACTGTTGTTACGACTTTAGATTTTGGAAGAGAGTGTAAGATGGGGAAAATAAAAGATAAGTTGAAGGGGATACCGGTTCATGTCAAGAATCTGGGGCCTGTTCGTAAAATAAGAGAGAAACGGGAAGAAAAGAAGCAGCAGCAGGATATGCTTTGGAGTCCGGCTGATGCACAGAATCTGGAATTCCCTGATCAAGTAGAAATATATCAGAAAAAAAAGAAGAATAAGTGGATCATTATCTCCAGTATAGTAGTTGTTGGCGTGCTGGGGCTTTTTATTTTTGACTATTTCCATGTGGCCACAGGGTATTTTGTTACTTCAGATGAGGAGAGATCAGATATCAGCGGAACACAATATCTGGAACTGGGCAGCGGCCTGCTGAAATTTAGTTCTGACGGGGCTTCCAGCATCAGTAATTCAGGGGAAGTAAACTGGAGTACCACATACAGCATGCAGAGCCCCATAGCCGATATATGTGAGAATACAGCAGCAATTGCCGATCAGAAGGGTACTCAGATATACGTTTTTGGAGAAGAAGGATTAAAGGGACAGTTTAAAACCCTTCTCCCGATCGAAAAGGTTAAGGTGGCGAGACAGGGAGTTGTAGCAGCTGTTCTTGAGGACGGTGATGTGACCTGGATAAATTTTTATGATGCTTCAGGAACTGAAATTGCCAAAAACAGAACATCTCTGGGAGAATCAGGTTATCCTTTAGATATAGCGCTTTCTCCTGATGGAATGAAGATAATGATCTCTTACCTTAAAACCACCACCGGCGTTATCAGCACAGATATTTCGTTTTATAATTTTGATTCTGTGGGGCAGACTAAGATAGATAATATGGTCAGCAGCACATCTTATGAAAATGCCGTGGCTCCCAATGTGTGTTTTTTGAGCGAATCAGTTTCAGCGGCATTCAGGGATGACGGCTTTTCTATATATAAAGGGAAGCAGATACCAGAGGAAAAGGCAAATGTAGAATTTGAACAAGAGGTGCTCAGTATTTTCTATGATGACAGCCATCTGGGATTTGTGTTTGCCAGTGATAAGATTGAGCATAAATATAAGATACAGCTCTATGATCTGAATGGCCGAAAGACTATGGAGCAGTATATAGATATGGAATATACGAAAATCAAGCTGGACGGAGGAAAGATCATCCTTCTGAATGACAAAAAATGTGCCATTTACAGCACTGGAGGCAGAAAACTATTTGAAGGCACTTTCCAGGAGCCGCTGGTGGATGTTATAAGTGTGCCGGGATTAAGGAAATATATGGCGCTTACACAGAACAGCACAATCTGGTTCAGGCTGAAGTAGAGGAGAACTTATGGATGTATTAACAATTATTATACTGCTGATTTTATTACTGTTTACATTAAACGGATACAGGAGGGGATTCGTGAAGACCCTGGTATCCATGGTGTTCTTTGTTCTGGCTATGGTGCTGGTGTATTTTGCAACGCCATATATCAGTGACTTCTTAAAAGAGAAGACACCTGTCTATACTACTATAGAAGCTAAATGTGAGGAGATGCTGGGGCTGGATAAACTTATGGGAGCCTCCTCGGCCAAGGAGGATAAGACGGGTGATTCAGATAAAGAAAAAGAAAGCAAAGAGACAGAGAAAGTTCCTGAGAGCGAAGGAAGTTTAGGAGATATCTTAAACAACATCCAGTCAGGGGATATTTCTGTGACAGACCAGATGAAGCTCATAGAGAACCTGGGAATACCCCAGCTGCTCCAAAAACAGCTTCTGGATAATAATAATGCAGCCGGGTATGCCCAGGTAGCGGCAGAAAATTTTAAAGGTTATATTGTGGGCTATTTGTCTTCTTTGATTTTGAATATTATCTCATTTATAGTAGCCAGCATTTTAGTGTTTATACTTTTGAAGCTGACAGGTATGACTCTTGACATCCTGACAAAGCTGCCGATTATCCATGGTTTGAACCAGGTAATGGGCCTTGTACTGGGATTCTTACAGGGTTTGATATTTATATGGATAGCATTCCTTATAATAACTATTTTCAGCGGAACAGATATTGGGCATAAGCTTATGGTAATGATCAATGAAAGTGAGATACTCACTTTCCTGTATAATACAAATTATCTCATGAAAATTCTTATGGGATTGGCGGGATCGCTGTAATAGAAAGTATACACCTCCGTGCATCCCGTAACTCAATCCTTCGGATGGGCGTGCTGCGCACGATAATGTTTAGCAGACCGGGAGTACTGTGAAAGTATCACAGGATCCCGGTCTTATTTATATAAGATGATATTGGGGGCAAAAGGACTTACGCTCTAAAAAATAAGAGCTTTATTTCGGACAGCAATGAGCCAAGTGAATATGTTTGCAAGTGTATTTGACGACTGTCGCGAGCTTTTAGTTCAATTTGTACGTGTAATTTCGAAAAAGTCCGTTATGAAAACACATATGTAAGCAGCATAAAGAAATTTATCGATAATTCAAAAAAATCGAAAAAATTACAAAAAAGGTGTTGACTTTATTAGGTATAGATGGTAATATAAGCAAGTCGCTTCGGTAGAGGCGATGAGCTGAAAAAAAGAAATAAAAAAAGTTAAAAAAGTTGTTGACAAACATCGAAAGATGCGATAGAATATAAAAGCTGTCAGAGAGACAACAACAAAGAAACAAAATAGAGAAA
The DNA here is from genome assembly GCA_003148945.1 of Murimonas intestini. GTDB lineage: Bacteria > Bacillota > Clostridia > Lachnospirales > Lachnospiraceae > Murimonas > Murimonas intestini. The sequence goes on from QGGY01000028.1 coordinate 9,205, forward strand.
CACAAAGAACCTTGATAATTGAATAGTGAGACAACCTTGAAAATTCAAGAGAAAATTCAAGAACAGATGGAACGGAAGTCCTTTATTGGACGGAAGGGAAATCGACCTTAAAACAGTAAAAGGGATAAAATTAGCTAGTAGTTGATTTTTGAACTAAGATTAAACACTTTATTTGAGAGTTTGATC
>QGGY01000029.1:2063-5085 GCA_003148945.1 Murimonas intestini
GACGGGAATTGTACCTTGAAAACCACATACAGAAAGATTCAAAATATCTAAAAAAGATAAGACATCCGAGGTAGTTATCTCGAAAGAGGTAATTATTGATGAGAAGAAAAACTCATAAAAATAAAATTGACCTAGACCGCCTGAATGCAACGCTATGCAGGAAGGAATGGTTAAGCGAACAAGAGCGCAGGGTGGATGCCTTGGCACTAAGAGCCGATGAAAGACGTGATAAGCTGCGAAAAGCTGCGGGGAGGAGCAAATATCCATCGATCCGCAGATGTCTGAATGGGGAAACCCACATGAGCAACCCTCATGTATCCATACGCCAATCCATAACGTATGGAAGGGAACCCGGGGAACTGAAACATCTAAGTACCCGGAGGAAAAGAAAGAAAACTCGATTTCCTGAGTAGCGGCGAGCGAAAGGGAAGGAGCCTAAACCGGAGTGCGTGCACTCCGGGGTTAAGGACTGCAATACGTGACCTGGAAGTTAGGAGAATGGTTTTGGGAAATCCAGCCAGAGACGGTGAAAGCCCGGTATCCGAAAACGGAAGGGAGCAAGCAGGATCCAAAGTACCACGAGACACGAGAAACCTTGTGGGAAGTCGGGGGGACCACCCCCCAAGGCTAAATACTACTTAGTGACCGATAGCGCATAGTACTGTGAAGGAAAGGTGAAAAGGACCCCGGGAGGGGAGTGAAAAAGAACCTGAAACCCTGTGTTTACAAGCTGTGGAACCGCATTATTGGCGGAACCGCGTACTTTTTGTAGAACGGTCCGGCGAGTTACGCTGGCTGGCAAGGTTAAGCACTCAAGGTGTGGAGCCGGAGGGAAACCAAGTCTGAATAGGGCGAAAGAGTCAGCCAGAGTAGACCCGAAACCGGGTGATCTATCCATGTCCAGGTTGAAGCTGCCGTAAGAGGTAGTGGAGGACCGAACGCACATCCGTTGAAAAGGGTGGCGATGAGGTGTGGATAGGGGAGAAATTCCAATCGAACCCGGAGATAGCTGGTTCTCCTCGAAATAGCTTTAGGGCTAGCCTCATATAAGTCTTGCGGAGGTAGAGCACTGAATTTCCTAGGGGGCGTCAAAGCTTACCGAAGAATATCAAACTCCGAATGCCGTAAAGATGCTGTATGGGAGTCAGACTGCACGAGATAAGTTGGGCAGTCAAAAGGGAAAGAGCCCAGACCTCCAGCTAAGGTCCCAAAGTGCGTGTTAAGTGGAAAAGGATGTGGGATCTCTAAGACAACTAGGATGTTGGCTCAGAAGCAGCCATACATTAAAAGAGTGCGTAATAGCTCACTAGTCGAGAGGTCCTGCGCCGAAAATGTCCGGGGCTGAAACACGACACCGAAGCTGAGGAATATATGTAAATATATTGGTAGAGGAGCAATCTTAGAGAGAAGAAGCTGTACCGTAAGGAGCAGTGGATTTTTAAGAAGAGAGAATGCCGGAATGAGTAGCGAGATGGAGGTGGGAATCCTCCAGGCCGAATATCCAAGGTTTCCAGAGTAAAGCTGATCTGCTCTGGGTAAGTCGGGGCCTAAGGCGAGGTCGAAAGACGTAGCCGATGGACAACAGGTTGAGATTCCTGTACTATCGTATGACAGAACTGTGGGGACACGTGTGGAAAGCACATCCGGGGAATGGAAATACCCGGGCAAGCGGGGTAGGAGATGGATTGGAAAAACCGTCCATCAATCCGAAGACGTGACGCGGACCGAACTAAAGTAGGGAAGTGTGTGAGCCATGCGTCAAGAAAAGCCGCTATCGTTCATACGGTACCCGTACCGTAAACCGACACAGGTGGATGAGGAGAGAATCCTAAGGCCGACGGAAGAAGCATTGTCAAGGAACTCGGCAAAATGGCCCCGTAACTTCGGGAGAAGGGGTGCCGGAGAAATCCGGCCGCAGAGAATTGGCCCAAGCAACTGTTTAGCAAAAACACAGCTCTATGCAAAACCGCAAGGTGAGGTATATGGGGTGACGCCTGCCCGGTGCTGGAAGGTTAAGGGGAGATGTCAGCGCAAGCGAAGCATCGAACTTAAGCCCCAGTAAACGGCGGCCGTAACTATAACGGTCCTAAGGTAGCGAAATTCCTTGTCGGGTAAGTTCCGACCCGCACGAAAGGCGTAATGATTTGGGCACTGTCTCGACAATGCATCCGGTGAAATTGAAGTACCAGTGAAGATGCTGGTTACCCGCGCCAGGACGGAAAGACCCCATGGAGCTTTACTCCAGCTTGATACTGGGATTCGGTATTGCATGTACAGGATAGGTGGGAGGCTAAGAAGTGATGACGCCAGTCATCATGGAGCCGATGTTGGGATACCACCCTTGCAGTACTGGGTTTCTAACCAACAGCCGTGACCCGGCTGGGGGACAATGTCAGGCGGGGAGTTTGACTGGGGCGGTCGCCTCCGAAAGGGTATCGGAGGCGCTCAAAGGTTCCCTCAGAATGGTCGGAAACCATTCGAAGAGTGCAAAGGCAGAAGGGAGCTTGACTGCGACACCGACGGGTGGGGCAGGTACGAAAGTAGGACTTAGTGATCCGGTGGTATAAAGTGGGATTGCCATCGCTCAACGGATAAAAGCTACCCTGGGGATAACAGGCTTATCACTCCCAAGAGTTCACATCGACGGAGTGGTTTGGCACCTCGATGTCGGCTCATCGCATCCTGGGGCTGTAGTAGGTCCCAAGGGTTGGGCTGTTCGCCCATTAAAGCGGTACGCGAGCTGGGTTCAGAACGTCGTGAGACAGTTCGGTCCCTATCCGGCGTGGGCGCAGGATATTTGAGAGGAGCTGACCTTAGTACGAGAGGACCGGGTTGGACTGACCTCTGGTGAACCGGTTGTCATACCAATGGCACGGCCGGGTAGCCAAGTCGGGAAGGGATAAACGCTGAAGGCATCTAAGCGTGAAGCCCCCCTCAAGATGAGATATCCCCCGCGAAAGCGGTAAGACCCCTTGAAGACGACGAGGTAGATAGGTTGGAGGTGGAAGCGCAGCAATGCGTG
>QGGY01000030.1 GCA_003148945.1 Murimonas intestini
CGCGCCGCCCCGCCCCTGCCATGCTCCCGGTGCCTTCCCAGCCGCAGTGGGGATCCCCGGAGCACAACTGGGACCGCCCCCCATCCCCGCCACGACCCGATTCCCGACCCGCGCCGCCCGGCTTCGCCCCGCCCCGGGCGCGCTCCCGGTGCGCTGCCCACCTTCACCACGGGCTCCCGGTGAGCCCCGCCCCCACGCCCGGTTCCAGGAGAGCCTCTGGGACCTCGCTCCCGCCGCCCGGTGAAACGGGAGGACAATCCATCCAGCCCACAGAGGCAATCCAAGCTGTCTAGAATTCAGGGATCAAACGAGGGCTACGGAAAGGAAAGACGACCTGACCTAGGAGGGCCATGATATTCTACAGAACCGGACAAAGTTGGTTTCCAAGGAAACTTGATTCCTTGGAACCCGGAAAGCTGGTTCTTTTCATATGCAATTCCAAACCATGAGCTCCTTCCCAAAGCCTGCCTGGCCGCCAGCCCCACCCCCCACTCCCCAGAAAAAACGGCTCAAAGAAATCTTTTCCATCTCAGGCGGAAAACTGGAAGATGTCTTGTCTTGTCTGTCTGGATTGATGTCTGTGTCAGTGTGAGCCTTGTGATTTTTGATAATAGTGCTCAAGTTCTGAGTTCTTATTTCAATGGTCTCAAGACAAGGCAGCCCTTGCAAACCCAACTGCTTCCAATACAAGAAAACTTTGACCTCAGGGAATGTCAGAGTCCCGTGAACTGGGACCTAGTCAATATGAAATATCTAGTAGTTTTGTTTTTGCTCCTCTACTGTAGACATGTCTAAGAGTCATCAACATGAAGCACAAAATGTTCATAGTGCCTCGGTTTGTTCTAAGGTAAAAATTGCTATATCGTTCTATCTGTCACAAGCTTGTCAACGAGAAAGTACCTCGAAAGAACAGGAACAAAACGAAAAATTAAATGTGATATGAGCTTTTAGATAAACTATGAACACTAATTACACTCGAAAATATCTGCCTATGAGAGTCTTGATTGAAGGCAGAGGAGAAGGGGACGACAGAGGATGAGATGGTTGGATGGCATCACTGACTCGATGGACATGAGTTTGAGCAAGCCCCTGGAGTTGGTGATGGACACGGAAGCCCAGCGTCCTGCAGGCCACGGGGTCCCAAAGAGTCAGACACGACTGAGCCACTGAACTGAACTGAACATACAATCGTTTCTCCAGGTGTTTTGGTTACCCGAGTTTCTATCCTGTGCTAAACTAAGTGACGACAGTGTACTGAAGAGCTGGGTCATTTCCAAATAAATTAAAGTTCTGAAACATTCACGCCTTGAAAGGACCTCCCTTTTACACAGAAACAAAAGAGATTTTTGACTATCCAATAAGAGTGTCTGGCACCATCCTGACATGTGAAACGTAAGAAAGCAATTTTTTTTTGTTTTGTTTGGTTCTGATCTTGGGTGTGTGTGTGTGTGTGTGTGTGTGTGTGTGTGCGTGCGTGCGGGGGAGGGGAGGGGCGCTACTATCACTGATAGGTATGTTCACCAATCTGTCGAATGCCAATATAAAAGTCAGTTCTTGGTTGCTGAAGGGAACTGTATGACTTGGTATTAAAAGAAGGTATGTGGCATGAAATCGCATTTTCTGAAGGAAAACGACGTCGTTCTTTCTTCCAGGTGGCAGTTTCAGGATGGGAGAAGCAAAGGAATGGGTACAGAATGGGATCAGGAGGTTGTAGGGAACGTGGACCCCCAGAAAAGAGTGTTGTGCCTAGCACAAGGTTTCTTGAGAGGTTGAACTGCCTTTGCTAATGGATTTTAAGTTTCTTTACCTCTTCCGTGATCTCTTCTAGGTTGACCTAGAAGAGAAATCTTTTGTTAGCTTTGGCTAAGTGGAGAAGTATTGCTTCACGGTGACTTGTGTGATCCTACCTGACTGTTCTAAACCCTTTTGATATCTATGCACTGCTGCTGCTGCTGCTGCTGCTGCTGCTGCTGCGAAGTCGTTTCAGTCGTGTCCGACTCTGTGTGACCCCATAGACGGCAGCCCACCAGGCTCCGCAGTCCCTGGGATTCTCCAGGCAAGAACACTGGAGTGGGTTGCCATTTCCTTCTCCAATGCATGAAAGTGAAAAGTGAAAGTGAAGTCGCTCAGTCGTGTCCGACTCTTAGCGACCCCATGGACTGCAGCCTACCAGGCTCCTCCGTCCATGGGATTTTCCAGGCAAGAGTACTGGAGTGGGGTGCCATTGCCTTCTCCCATATCTATTCACAAGCCTGCCTAAATCATTGACTTCTAGCCACCTTTGGGATGCCAATGCCCACCCACCCTTACCAGGCCGCAGAGGAGAGAAAACACTTACCACAGGAGGTCCGGGTAAGGAACAAGGAACTAACAAGCTCCCACCAACCAGGATTCTGCAGAGGTCAACAAGAGGTCAGCAAGAGATGGGAGACTGCAGTCCAGAGGTCCTAGCAACTTCCAGCGAGCAGCAAAGACCCAGCATAGTCAAAACGAATTCAATGTTACCCAAAACAAATAAATCAACGGACAGAAGTTCTTGGAACACATGACTGAGGTTAGGGGTGAGGCAGTACATGTATGTGCCAGGATACTCTTAAAGTATACTCTTAACGTAGATGAGGAGAACAAGGTAGGAGGAAAACTTACTGTTTGGTTCAGGTCGCTTCTGAGCCTTTTGGGGGAACCGACCTGAAGCCAGAGTCTAGCCGAAATACACAGGCTTTGAACATCGCTGAAGACCAACATTTCCTAAGGAAAAAACGCATTGCTTAGCTCAAGGTTTGTCTGGGAAATTCTTACACATCAGGAGATGGCTCCGAGGTGGATTTCTACAAAGAACATCCATGCAAAGGACAAGCCTGCACAGCTCTGTGCACATCTGCCCCCTCCCCCCCTCACAGCCAGCAGCATTTCCAAGTGACCTCCTAAGGCCTTCGCCAAACTACAGGGGCACCTCTGGGCTTCCTGTTTCCCTCATTTTTCGGAATCTTTTCTAAAAAAAAAGAAAAACAAAAAACAAATTAAAAAAAAAAAAAAAAAAAAAACCCGCACATTTCTTCGTACAATGCCACAGTGGAAGGAACACAGGCCTTCAATATTAAGACCTAAATTTGCAAAAAACTTGGAGCTTGGTTTTTTGTTTTGTTTGGTTTTGTTTTGTTTGAATCAAACCACCACATCATTTAAAATTTTTACACGTTCTAATTATTCGGTTCCAAAACACCAAACTTGTACTGCACACGGTCCCCATGGAAAGGCCCCCTCAGCAGGACAGCCACAGATGCTGCCATGAAAGGGCAGCAGGGTGCCCTCCTCCCTTGTTTGCTGCCTGGGCGGCCACCGGGTTTTGAAACCCATGCACCCTACTAAGTTTCTAGGGTGCAATTCGTGGACCCTTCCCTTTCCCATCCCAGCAGGTGGTCAAGGGCCCGCTGGCCTCCAAAGTGCCAGAAGCAGGGCTGGGCCAGCCGGCCAGAGTTCAGGGTTCTGGCCCTTGGACTTGCAGCGGACACTCGGCTGCTTGGGAAAACCGCGCGGCTCTGACCTTTCAGCAAAGGGGTGGAGCGGTCAAGGCCTTGAGCCCAAAGGCGAGGCCTTTCTGCGACCGCCAGGTTGTGCCAACAGAGGGCGGACTACGTGGTTCCCTGCTCCACGCAGTCCCAGTTCCCTGACCTGTGGTCCGCACCCCTCCGCCGCGCCCACTGGATGCCGACCCTTGGGGACCCAGGAGCGCACGCAGTGGGCGTTCCCAGCCGCCACGGCGACCCCCGAGAGGACAACGGGGAAGCCCTCCCCCACCCCCGCCAGGAGCCGACCCCCCCCCCCCGCCGCCCCCCCCCC
>QGGY01000031.1 GCA_003148945.1 Murimonas intestini
GATTTCAAGGCCGTTTACAATGCCCCAAATGAGGCCGCCGGATTGTCAGAGCTGGAAATACTAAAAGAAAAATGGGGTAAGAAATATCCCTATGCAATCAGCAGCTGGGAAAATAACTGGGAGGATGTCAGCTCTTTCTTTCAGTTTTCGGGGGATATCCGCCGTATCATGTACACGACTTATCCCGAAAAAATAACTATGCCGATATTTCAAGAAGTTCCTGTAAACAAGGGAATCTCAGGAAAAATATCGGCATAGTTTTATTATGTAGTGTATGCTCTTTCTAAAGGAGGTGCATTACCATGCAAAAAGAAACAAAATTAGAAGAAGTCCTTCGTCTTACATTGGAATCTTTAAGAGAAAAAGAATACAGCAAAGAGACGTTACTTCGCTATCAAAAGAAATTTCATGTTCTAAATTCTCTCGCCCAGAGCAAAGGAATCTTTGAGCCTTCGGATGAATTATTCCAGGAGTATCTACGTGACTGTAATAACAAGTATACTGGTAAATTCTCCATTTTAAAAGAGCGACAAAAAATCCGGGTTGTAAATCTTATCCGTTCTTACATCTTTGCAGGCGAGGCAGATACCTCAAGAAGAAAGGGGCTATCCGTCAGTGACAGAATACAGACGGAAGTATTTAGAAAAGAACTTGATAAGTTTGTTATGTCGCTAAAAGCAGATCATCTACAGCCTAATACAATCTGTACTTATCAAAGGATAGCCGCATATCTCCTGATCTACTGTGAAGAAAAATCCTATCTCTCAGTCACGGAGTTATGTTCTGGTGACATCCGGGATTTTATCCTGTATCTTTATGGCTACGGTTATTTCAGGCCGACTTCTATCACCAGCGGTCTCTCAGGTCTTAAAAGATTTCTTGCCCTTTATCCAGAAACTGAACATCTTATCATGGAATTACCATCCCGTCTCCCTCGTGAGCGGAACATCTTAGAAATATACAGTAAAGTTGAAACGGACGCCATCAACAGCGTACTGTCTGATGATAGTCTAACGAAACGGGATAAAGCTATCTGTCTGTTACTGCTGGAAATAGGATTAAGAGCGGTAGATGTCTGTAGTATCAAACTTTCTGATATTGACTGGAACAAAGATATCATCTATATAAAACAACAGAAGACAGGAAAGCCGCTTCATGTCCCACTTCGTAAATCCTATGGAAATGCCATTGCTGATTATATACTTAACGGTCGGCCGGCATGTAAGTCAGAATACCTTTTTGTCAGAGAACTGGCACCATTTACACGCTTAAATGGTGAAGGTTCATCTATTAGAACAATTCTCTTAAAAATGGAAGCATTCGCAGGCATATCTAATAAAAACAGGAGTTCCGGCAGCCGAAGCACAAGACACAATGCTGCTTCGGCCATGCTCAGAGCAGGAGTCCCCATGGCAGATATTTCTGCAGTTCTTGGTCATAAAGATCCCAGCATCGTATCAGTTTACTTGTCTACTGATGATGAGACAATGGCGTCCTGTACGCTGCCACTTCCAGGAGGTGTGCCAAATGAATAAAACATTATCAGACCTGATCACTGAATTTCTGGAGTATAAAAAACAGAATGGTTATGTCTACACAACCGCAGAATACCATCTAAATAAATATATTGATTTTGCATCCAGCCACGTTCCGCTTGAGAGCATACCAAGTAGAAAGACGGTAAATGCATTTTTAAACAGGTATTCCGGTACTCCAGGAAATCTATATAATGCGGCAGCTGCTCTCCGGGAGTTCTCAAGATATCTGATCGGACTTGGATACGCATCCGCATATGTCATCCCTGCGGGGAAAATCTCTCTGCCGATACCTGTCAGACCATACTTATTTACAGAGGATGAGATCACAAAGTTCTTTACGGCATGTGACAGCATTCCATATGACTGCCATGTTCCCAAAAGGCATCTAGTGTTGCCCGCAATGTACAAGCTGCTTTATTGCTGTGGTCTTCGCTGCAAAGAGATCCGGACTCTCAGACGAGAACTGGTGCATCCAGAAACGAATTATATAGATATCGTTCAGTCTAAAGGTCCAAAGAACAGGCGGCTTTTTATTTCGCATGAATTGTCCGAGTATCTCAGCGTCTATGATACAAAAATGGATCATATCTTTCCAGACAGGATATTTTTCTTCCCTTCCCGGGAGGATGCTCCTTATGGAGCCAGTGCGTTCCAGAAAAACTTCTTAAAGATCTGGTATACGGCTTTTCCTGAAAAACTGGGGAATGGAGTGAGTATTCGAGCGTATGATTTCCGGCACCACTTCGCTTATGCAAATATGAACCGCTGGCTTAAAGAGGGGAAAGATGTAAATGTTATGCTCCCTTATCTAATGCGGTATATGGGACATCAGGATATAGAACACACGCTTTACTATTTTCATCTTGTTCCTGATATTTATCATACAATTGTGGAAAAAGCTTCCCTTTTTGAGGATCTGTTGCCGGAGGTAAGTGAACATGCGTAAAAAAGTGACAGCTGACCGGGACAGTTCTTTTTTCTGGAGCAGCGCATCCGAGTTCCTAAACAATGAGCTTTCTGGTATTCGTAAGAAGAGTTCCAATACGGTAGAGGCCTACAGACGGTCCCTGAATGGATATATTGATTTTCTGGAAAGTGAGAAATCCATTAAACGAAAAGATATATGTTATCAGGATTTTAATAAAAACAATCTGAAAGACTATCTAATATTTATGAAAGATTCACGCAAACTGAGCGAAAAGACATGTAATCTCAGAATGACTGCAATTCGGACGTTGCTTGCGTATGCTGCTGAAGAATCCATTGATATCACAACGGTCTATGTCAATGCAAAGACAGTAAAAGGTCTCCCAGTTCTTCAAAAGGAGATTGAATACTTTGAAAACAGTCAGCTTAAGGTACTCTTGGCAGCACCATCAGTGGATACAAAAACAGGAAGAAGAGACCGGATGATCTTGATCCTTGGATATGATGCCGGTCTGCGTGTCAGTGAGCTGACACGATTGACAGTATCATCACTGCATCTGGACGCAGATACTCCATTTGTGACGATCCTGGGAAAAGGTTCAAAGTACAGAAATGTGCCACTAATGAGCAGGACCGTACATCACTTAAAGGCATATATGAAAGAGTTTCATCCTGTAATAAAGATGGAGATGCCTCTTTTTTATGCGACAACGCATGGAATCAGGCATTCTCTTTCTGATGACACTATACAGAATCTTTTGAAAAGATATACAAACCAGAGCAGAAGCAGCATTATGATGCCAGAAAAGGTCCATTTTCATATGCTGAGAAAAACGAGGGCGATGGATCTTTATCAGGCAGGATGCCCCTTATCCTATATCCAACAGCTATTGGGACATGAAAGTATATCAACCACCAGCGGTTTCTATGCATTTGCCACTTTGAGAACGCTGGCAGCTTCTATTGAAAAAGCGAATCCATCTGGAGAAGAAGAAAAGAGTTGGAAAAGGGATTCCGTATTAAAGCAGCTTTACAGACTATAAAAACTATGCCGATATTTTTCCTAAGATTCCCTTGTTTACAGGAACTTCTTGAAATATCGGCATAGTTATTTTTTCGGTATAAGTCGTGTTAAGCCGATATCGGCTTAACACGACAAATATCATAGAAGGTTTGAACCGGCAATACCGGAAAGTGACCAAAACTAAAAGTGTATTTCCAAGCGATGTATCACTGGAGAAAATG
>QGGY01000032.1 GCA_003148945.1 Murimonas intestini
TCTGCGTGGATATATGCTGCTTCATCTACCAGTTTGTTTTCATCAATGCTCAATTCGATCTCCAGAGTGCATGCCTTCGGCTCTACTTCCAGAATGCCGCCGTCTGCGGTATAAGCATTTGTCAGTACCCATTTGCCTACATATGCTTCCGGTTCAGCTTCATAATCCAGTTCCATTGAGATTTCTCCGTCTTTCTCGGAATCTTTCTCTGCATCCTTCTCTGTTACTGCCTCTGTGGCATCCTCTTTCGCATCCTTTGCGTATACAGACAGCGGAAGCATGGAAACCATCATAAGTGTCAGACATACACCAAGTACTTTCTTTTTCATTACTGTTACAGCTCCTTTCACTAAATGGAGAGGCCTCTTATGAGGCCTCTGTTTTTTTAATTTGTTACTTTATTAATAACTCAGACCGTACCAAGCTGCATATACATTGCCGTCAGCATCCTTGTAAGCATAGCTTCCGGATGGAGACTGTGCAAGTACTTCTGCATCCATGTACTGATCTTTGTCATAACCAGGTACATCATTAGGAGATACACAAACTTCATAAACAGTTCCGTCTATCTCAGTATCATTTACAGCAATAACTTCACTGCAGGAAACCATGGTTATAGGAAGTTTACCTGTAGGATTGTAAGCGCCTGTAAGTACGTCCATACGTGCATCCACAGATGTGGAGAAGGAACCGATCAGAGCGTCACAGTATGGCTCCAGATTTGTCAGGATCCATGGATTTGTGATGTTGATAGAACCAAGTACGATACCTCCGTTGGCATGTACAGCCTCAGCTGTCTTAGCAATCTTATTAACATCCTGCAGAGTAGAAACTTCAACAGTTTCACCTGTCTTAGACTGGTCTTCAGTATTGCGTTCTTCTACATCTATGCCGTCCACCAGTTCAAGCACTGCCATATTTGGTGAAGCCTGGGTGATTCCACCCGGAACTACATCTAAAAATGCGATATCAGCTTCTTCAGCCTTGTCCACTATTGTATACCCTGCGCCTTCAAAAGCAGCCTTCCAGCTTTCTATAGCTGCTTCATCCTCACCAGAAGCGGTAAAAGAAGCAACATATACTTTTTTAGATGCATCTGCCAGCGGCAGAGTATTCTCATGATTCTTCATCAGTACTACTGATTTCTGGTTCATCTCTGTCTTCATGGCATTAAGCTCGTCTGCCTTATCTTCAGCAACAGCCTTACTCTCTGCAGCATCACGGTAAGGATTCTCAAACATTCCCATATCCATCCAGTTAGTCATACGGTTTGTAGTAGCACGCTCGTATGCTTCATCTGTCACAAGGCCGGAATTTACAGCTTCTCTAATGGAATCATAATCAATCCCCTGCATTCCGTCGCCAATTACATCACAGCCGGCGTTGATAGTAGTTGCATAACGCTCAGCAGGTGTCATATCAGCTGCGCCCCAGTTCTGGGTGCTGATTATATTGGAGTCAGAGTTAATAAAGCCGTCAAATCCCATTGTATCCTTCAGCAGTGTCTGTAAAATTGTAGTATTATAAGCATTTCCAATCTCTTCCGGTGTAATCTCAACACCCTTGTAGCTCTGTGCAGCACTGCGTCCATCTGTAGCAGGACGGCTGTAGCCCGGCATGATTCCTGCAAGTCCTGCATCGATAGCAGCCTGGAAACCTGGAAGCTGGTATTTCTCCAGAGAACCTTCTGTAGCGTAAATTCTCCACTGGCCCATGCCATAATGAGATTCGAAACCATTCTCAGCAGCACAGTCACCCGGGAAATGTTTCATGATCAAAGCCACATCCCCCAGCTGTGCACCGTCTGTGCCATGCTGGTACCCCAGAACAAGAGCTTCAGAAATGCCTGACATTACTTCCGGAACTTCAGTGTATGTAGTAGCGTTACGGCTCCAGCGCGGGTCTGTAATCAGGTCGATCTGCGGACCGTACATCTGATGGATGCCTTTTGCATCCCAGATCTGTGAATCTAATTCTGCATATGCTTTGATTCCATCATAGTTCTCATCGCCCATGGCAGCTGCGGCCATACCTTCCGTTGCCGGGAAACCATCTGTCATAGGATTAGAAATAAGCATGTACGGAATATTTACCTCACCCTGGTTCACAGATGAAAACTCAGCAAGCATATTCAGCGTGTTGTTAAACATAGCGCCAACTTCTGTGTCTGTATCCTTACGGATAACGCCGGAACGTGTCTCCTGCCCGGTTACTACACTATAGGAGGCAGCCTTGTTCATCATGGCCATGACGTCTCCCTCTTCTGCTTCCACCTCTTCGTCCGTCGGCAGAGATACTAACTGAGAGAGGATGACATTTCCGTTTTCGTCATACACTTCATCAGCTGTCTTCGCAGCCGGGCTGCACATCAGATCATTTGCCAGCAGGCCAATGCGCTGTTCCGGTGTCATCTTGGAAATGAGGTCAGCAACACGTGTGGCTGTATCAAGACGCCAGTCCTCAAACGGATCCAGCTTTCCATCATTGTTGCTGTCTTTGAAATATTTTCCGTCCTCAGAAATAACACCTACCAGCGTTACACCGATCCTGGGACCGCCCTCGTTCTCATAGAATACCGGCGCAAGATACTCAGTGGGACATTCAATGCCTTCCTCAACTGTGTAAGGGGCAGGAATGTACTCAGCCGCAGCCTCTGTCTCACCCTCTGCTGCATAAGCAACTGATGTAAGGGACATTGCGAATGTCAATGCTGTGGTAACACTGACGGCTTTTCTCATTTTTCTCTTCATATCCATCCTCCTTTATTAATCAATCTGCGTAATCCGATTGATTGTTTTTTGTTAAATACACTTTACCATATTTTTGCACAAAAATAAAGAGTCCCCGGCTGTCGCAAGTTTCCGGACTCTTATCGTAAAATAATGATCTTGTCGTGAATCGGTCTGTTTTTGTCGTGAAGGATTATTCATCCTGTGAGAAATGCAATTTTCGGCGTAAAGAAAAAATACCCGTTAAAAACACTGCTATCTACGGCTCTGTTCAGCGGCAGAGCCATAAATAACATGTGTCCAAAGACTGGCTATTCTATCATTAAGATATATTCAGAAATGATATTATTTCTCTGTTTCAGTTTCAGTCTCGTCAGCTGCTTTGTCGTCTGCTCCATCTTTTGTGAAGATATAAGCGTACTCCCACTCAGCATCGCCGTCACGCTCAATGTGGTCTTCTGAGTAACCCAGTATGAGCTGTCCGTCTTTGTTCATTCCTATAACATCCATCAGTTC
>QGGY01000033.1 GCA_003148945.1 Murimonas intestini
TTGAATATTCTCGTGCGGGAGTACCGCTGTTCCGGAGGAACGGAAACCGCCAATCTGGCGGCAGGAAACCGTTGTTCCGGGACAGGGATACCTCACTTAATTGATTTTTACCTGCGAGTTTACTCGCTTAATGCCGGATCTAACCCATATACTTCCCGCATGGATCTGTAATTCGTAGGATCTGTCGGGATGATGTTGATCTTGTATGCATCATGTTTGATGCGATCCAGGATTGCTTCCGAAAGAGGGCTGTCATCTCCACCCAACTGATCATACCAGCCATTGGAATCATACTGCGAGCAGAAGATGGTAGATGACTTCCTGCGTCTCCTATGGAGAAGTTCCAGAATGTCATGCTGTTCGGACTCGGTAGGTTTCAGCAGGAGCCATTCATCGATGATCAGCAGGACTGGATTGGCATATTTACTTTGGACTTTCTTATATGTGCCGTCATTACGTGCCATCTCCAGTTCCAGGAGCAGATCCGGAAGCCGGACATATTTCGTCTTGTAACGCTGCTTGCAGGCTTCCATCCCGAATGCACAGGCCAGATAGGTCTTCCCACTCCCGGTAGCACCGGTAATAAAGAGGTTCCTGTGCTCTGTGATATATTCACAGATTGCAAGCCGTTCGATCAAAGAACGGTTCAGCTTACGTCCAGAAGTATAGTTGATATCGCCAATGTATGCATCCGGCTGGTCGAACCCGGCATTACAGATCAGTCGTTTCAGGCTGTTGCTCTTACGGTTGCTGTATTCGATATCCACCAGCATCCCGAAGCGGTCTTCAAAGGAGATCTCCTTCATCCTGGGGTCCTCCATCTGGGTGAGGAATGCATCTGACATAGATGTCAGGCGCATTTCAATGAGTTTATCTATGGTGCTTTGTGTAGTCATGATTCCTTACCTCCTGTAGTAATCAGCGCCTCTTGTAAGCGCGTGGCTGCTTTTCCCTGAATCTGTATGGCTATCGGTTGCCACCCCTCTGTCCGGCATCTTTGCCAGGTCGCTTCCGGTATCAAGGATGTTCTTGATACTCTTATAGCTGGGAGTGGCTGTAAAGGAGAGTGCTTTCCGGCAGGCGGCTTCCAATCGGTCGACGGAATACTTGTCGGCCAGTTTCAAAAGTCCCATACAACTGCGGTAAGACTGTTGTTCTACACGTTTGGAGGTAAGGATCGCATCTACTGCCTGATAGGTACTGGAACCGATCCGCTCCGCCCATTTGCGGAATCGGTCGCCGTTCCATTCAAGGTACTGCTGGTGGGAAGGCGGCATATGTTCTGTAATCATGCTGTACTGCCCCTTGCGCCCATAAAGACGACGGTGGGATGCAATCCGGTTGTGGTTGAAAAAAATCTCAATGGTTTTATCTGTAACTCTCACATCAACTTTGCGTTTTATATATTCATGTGGAACTGAGTATAGCATTCCGGCAAAGGATATGTGATAATTGAACTGAACGGTGGCTTGCTTCCATTCCGCCAGTTCATATGGGGTGGCAGGTAAAGGTGCCAGCAATGGCAGTTCTTCGTCGCGGAAGATCTCATACCGGCTGCCCTCTTTCTTTTGGAAAGGTCGATGACTGAAAACTTCCAGCTTCTGACGGATTGCCCGGTTTAACTCGCTGAGGGAGAAAAACTGTTCATTACGCAGGGCTGCGGTGATCCATGTGGAAATATTACCTACACTGCCCTCAGCATTGGGCTTATCCTTTGGAGCCCGGACGCGGGCTGGAATAATCGCAGTCTCATAATGTTCTGCCATTTCCTGATAGACGGCATTGATCCGCTGGTCTTTCCAGCCCTTGTTATGATCCACCGCTGTACGGCAGTTGTCAGGCACGAGAATCTTGGCGACACCGCCAAAGTACTCGTACATATGCACATGTGCAGCGATCCATGATGGCTGCTTTTCATCCATGAATGCCTCTACATATGGATACTGGCTGTAGGTCATAACACCTACGAAAATGTGCGCATCCAGGATCTCGCCCGTATCCGGATCTATGATGTGTGCCGGATCTCCGGCCCAATCTACCTCAACCTGTTCCGCAGGCTTGCGATTGATATGCATGGTGGCACGACGTTTCTGCTCGTCCTGCTGGATGTAATAGCAGAACTGAGAGTACATAAGTGGATCGTCTCCGGAGAGACGGCATTCCTCAAGGTACTCTGTCCAGAGGAGTTTCTTGTTCACTCCATTGCGGAGAAGCTCCTTTCGGATATGGGCATAATCCGGCATACGCCTGTTTGATTGGGACCCGGGACTGTTCTTCTTTGGGAACAGCATCTGCTCAATCACAGCATCGGTCTGGTTTGGATCAAGCGGCCATGAGATGTCTTTTTCCCTGGCAGCTTTTAAAACCTTATTGACCGTTTTCTTGGACACACCGCAGCTAAGCGCGATGTTCGTCTGACTGAGATTCATGCTGGCAAGCCTGATGATCTCGCGATATTTGGTCATAACAGATGACCTCCTTAAAATGTATTTACGTCAAACGACGCATATATACATTATAAGGAAAGAAGCTTCTGATTTCATTGTTCTGGAATATAGGTTTCCATCAAAGCGGAATCACGGTTTCCTTTATATCGGAACGTCGGTTTCCACCATCCGGAATTGGGGTGTAAAACCGCCCGGAATACTCA
>QGGY01000034.1 GCA_003148945.1 Murimonas intestini
GGCAGGAATTACACAGCACAGCTGGCAATTGTCAAGCAGATGACAGGCAGGAATCGTGCAGCTCAGCTGGCAATTGTCAAGCAGATGAGCAGACACTAATCACGCAGCTCAGCAGGCCCGGATCACGTGACTGAGCATGCACTGTTCACGTGGCTGATCATACACTGATCACGTGATTGATCATGCACTGATCACATGGATATCATGCACTGATCACGTGGCTGATCATACACTGTTCACGTGTCTGACCATGCACTGATCACGTGGCTGATCATACACTGCTCACGTAACTGATCATGCACTGATCACGTGGCTATCATGCACTGAATACGTGGCTGAACATGCACTGTTCACGTGGCTGATCACACACCTGTCACGTGACATAACATGCACTGATCACGTGGCACTCATGCACTGATCACGTGGCTGATCATACTCTGCTCACGTAACTCATCATGCACACATCACGTTTCTATCATGCACTGCTCACGTGGCTCGTCATGGAATGATCACGTAGCTACCATATACTGGTCACGTGACTGATCATGCACAGATCACGTAAATGATCATGCACTGTTCACGTGACTGATCATGTACTGATCACGTGACTGATCATGCACCGATCACGTGGCTGATCATGCACTGATCACGTAATTGATCATGCACTTATCATTTGGCTGATCATGCACTGATCACGTGGCTGATCATACACTGATCACGTGACTGATCATGCACTGATCACGTGACTGATCATGCACTGATCACATAATTGATCCTGCACTGATCACATGGCTCATCACGCACTGATCCGGTGGCTGATCACACACGTATCACGTGACTGATCATGTACAGATCACGTGAATAATCATGAAGTGATCACGTGGCTATCCTGCACTGATCACGTGGATATCATGCACTGATCATGTGGCTGATCACACACGTATCACGTGACTGATCATGCACTGATCACGTGGCTATCATGCACTGATCACGTGGCTATCATGCACTGATCACGTGGCTGATCATGCAATGATCACGTAGCTACCATGCACTGGTCACGTGACTGATCATGCACTGATCAGGTAATTGATCATGCACTGATCACGTGACTGATCATGCACAGATCACGTGACTGATCATGCACAGATCACGTGACTGATCATGCACTGATCACGTGGCTATCATGCACTGCTCACGTGGCTGATCATGCAATGATCACGCAGCTACCATGTACTGGTCACATGACTGATCATGCACTGATCACATAATTGATCATGCACTGTTCACCTGGCTTATCATGCATTGATCATGTGACTGATCATGTGCTGATCATGTTTGGTGTCACACACTGATCATGTGCCTCTGGAGGCAATGAACATAGAGCTGAGTAGGCAGGAATCAGTCAGCAGGCTATAATCATGGAACTCACCTCTGAGAAATCATGCTGCTCAGCTGGCAATAATCAAGTAGATGAGCAGGCAGGAATTACGCAGCACAGGTGGCAATTGTCAAGGAGATGACAGGCAGGAATCGTGCAGCTCAGCTGGAAATTGTCAAGCAGATGAGCAGACAGTAATCACGCAGCTCAGCAGGCCCTGATCACGTGACTGAGCATGCACTGTTCACGTGGATGATCACACACCTATCACGTGACTGATCATGCACTGATCATGTGACTGATCATGCACTGATGACGTGGCTATAATGCACTGATCACTTGGCTGGACATACACTGATCACGTGCCTGGTCATGCACTGATCACGTGGCTGATCATGCACTGATCACGTGACTGATCATGCAATGATCTCGTGTCTGATCATGCACTGATCACGTGGCTATCATGCATTGCTCACGTGGCCTGTCATGCAGTGATCACGTGGCTATCATGCACTACTCACTTGGCTGATCATGCAATGATCATGTAGCTACCATGTACAGGTCACGTGAATGATCATACACCCATCAGGTGACTGATCATGCACTGATCACGTGGCTATCATGCACTGATCACGAGACTGATCATGCACTGATCACGTCTATATCATGCACTGATCACATGACTGCCCATGCACTGATCACGTGGATGATCATACACTAATCATGTGACAGATCATGCACTGATCACGTGGCTGATCATGCACTGATACCGTGACTGAGCATGGACTGATCACATGACTATCATGTAGTGATCACGTGACTTAATGGCGCTGATCATGTGACTGATCATGCGCTGATCATGTTTGCTATCATACACTGATCATGTGCCTCTGGAGGCAATAAACAAAGAGCTGAGTAGGCACGAATCAAACAGTCAGCAGGCAATAATCATGGAACTCAGCTGTGAGGAATCATGCTGCTCAGCTGGCAATAATCAAGCAGCTGAGCAGGCAGGAATTACACAGCACAGCTGGCAATTGTCAAGCAGATGACAGGCAGGAATCGTGCAGCTCAGCTGGCAATTGTCAAGCAGATGAGCAGACA
>QGGY01000035.1 GCA_003148945.1 Murimonas intestini
CGAAGGAAAGCTGGGGATTGCTCTCGAGTGACTGCAGGGCCAATAGACCTCATCTAGGCTTGTGTCCAGAAGCCAGTGTTCCTCTCCAGGGGCGACAGGGATCTCGGGGTTGCATTCCAGACACACCCGGGGAGACAGGCATCCATCTCGAGTGGAAGCAAAGAACCCCGCTCTGCTCTCGAGTCGCGACGGGTATCTCTTGGAGCTCACTGGGTGGACTAAAGGGAGTCAAGCCTCCTGAGGCGTTTGGAGAGAGGTCGCGAGATTGGTCTCTAGGCCATGCAGGAGACGAAGGCCCTCATCTCGCGATGACGGGGGAGTCTTGGGGTTGTTCTCGAGCGGCGGCCCCAGTGTGCGCTTTCTCACGAGGTACGACGGCGAGGTCAGTGAGCCTCTCGTGGGGCGCCAGGGAAGTCGGGTCTCCATGCGAGTGGCGAGGGCGAGCGCCTCATTGCTCTCGAGCCATGGTAGGGTGCCGGGGACCAGCCCCGGCTGATCCAGGGTATTCGAAGGAGAGACGGCGTAGGCGAAGATCAGGAAACCACTGCTTAATTAAATGTTAATTAAGGATATAAAGAGTAATAGAATGAGGATAGCTCAGTGAGGAAATTCAGTGGAGAAAAGAGGCTGAATAATTCAGCCAGAAGGTAAGAGAAAGAACGACATGGTGAGACCAAGTTTCGGTGAACAAGGCCCGCACTTTATTTTTCAAAGTAGTTTTTATACCTTAAGTTATGCATAGAGGATAATGGGGGAAGGGGTCGAGTCTTGCAGCAAACCAGGCTTTCTTCCTGCAAACTTATCATATGCAAAAGCTTAGGTGATTTGCATCATCTTCTGGCCCGGAGGCCTGTTAACATTTTAAGACCTTTTCTTCAGAAAACTTATTTTTCTCTAAAGGTGGTTGGTCAGGAGCCACCCTCCAAAAAAGCATTAGATAAAGTTGCATTCCTACAGAGCAAAGGTGTGGTGGGCTATAACAAGAAAAAGAATTAACTCAAGGGTCCCAGGTTACAAACATTAAAGCTACTACTTACACCAATTATATTAATCAATACACTGCCAGGGACACAGCAGGTAAGGGATATGGAAACTTAGCAGCAAACAATGGCCCAACAAGTGAAAAACCATTCACCAATACAATTTCTAATCAATCTTGTAACTACTCAAAAGAATCTGTGTTTAGACAGTTTAGAACATCTCCTGCCTCTCACAGTTGGGAGGCTCTGAACAATCCCATGTGGCCGGAAAAACCTATTCAGGCAGGCTAGAGGATTTCCAAAGGAGTTTGTAGGTTAAACACTGTCACACCCAGGAATTATTAACTGGAACTGTAAGCTAACTCTTTTTTCAGAGAGAGGTAGTGGGGGAGAGCCCCCCGTAAAGTCAGAGGTTTAGGTGAAAGCACAAGCAGAAAGTAGGCAGACTCTGGTTTTGGGGGTATATGCTCGAGAATTTCCAGGGGGACTCCTGAAGCTCGATCCCGCCTTTGCGTATGCCGAGCCTCCTTCCTCATGACCTTTGTCATGGGCGGAGTTCCTCACTGGCTCCCAGCAGTGATAGAATTCCAGTGGAGCTATTCCAGATCCTGAAAGATGATGCTGTGGAAAGTGCTGCACTCAATATGCAATATGCAATATGCACTCAATATGCAATATGCCGGCTCACGGCAGTAGGGGAATCTGGCCTCGAGACGTGTTGAAGAAGGTCTCTCGAGGTCTTTCTCGGGTTGAGGCAGGACACCCTGGGGTCCCTCGACTTGTGCAGGTGACCTCAGGGGGCTTCTCATGGTGGCTCTGAGAAGTCAGGGAAACTGGAGGTGGGAGGGGCCTCTCGGCACTCCACTGGGTTTGGTGCATTGGAAGAGGGCCTCATCTCCAGTTGAGGCAGGAACCTCAGGGTTCCTCTGACTTCAGACTCCGATCGCAAGGTCCCTGCAGACTTGGGACAGGAGAGTCAGGCCTCGTCTTGGGTTGAGGCATGGAACTCCGCTTGCCTCTCGAGGTGTTCCCGGGGAGACAGGCCACTTGTCGAGCGGTATTTGGAACCTGGGGGTCTTTTCCCGACGATGCACGGGCGAGTCACTGCCCCTTCGTGTTGACTTCATTCACAGGGTGGAGTTCGAAGAGGTGTCCGGGCATCGGGTTCTTATCAAGAGGGGACCGGGAAATCGGGGTCCTTCGGAATGTGGAACCACCCACGAGGCCACGTCTGGAATGTCGTCGTGAGACCGGCCTCATCCTGAGGTGCGACCGGAAGGTCGGGAACCCCTTCCAGACAAAGCAGGGGAGTCGACCCTCCTGTCCAGATCAGGAGG
>QGGY01000036.1 GCA_003148945.1 Murimonas intestini
GCAGGTACCTTCGGAAGGCCTGGCATTGTCATGATGTCCCCTGTCAGGGCCACAATGAAGCCTGCTCCCGCTGATATCTTCAGGTTGCGCACTGTCACTTCAAATCCCTTCGGCGCTCCTAACAGGCTCTGGTTGTCTGAGAAGCTGTACTGGGTCTTTGCCACACAGATCGGGCATTTTCCAAAGCCAAGCTCCTCTAACTGGGCAGCCTGCTTCTTTGCTGCCGGTGTCAGCACCACTCCGTCCCCATGATAGATCTTCGTCACGATGGCGTTTAATTTCTCCTCGATGCTCAGGTCATCCTCGTATGAGAATGTGAAGTCGTTCGGCTCCTCTACAAGGCGCACTACTTCCTCTGCAAGGGCCATTCCGCCCTCGCCGCCCTTTGCCCATACCTCGGACAGGGCCACGTTTACGCCAAGCTCCTTACATTTCCTCTCCACCAGGTCAAGCTCTGCCTTTGTGTCTGTTGGGAATGCATTGATGGCTACCACGCACGGGAGCTTATATACATTGATGATGTTGGATACGTGCTGCAGCAGGTTCGGCAGACCCTTCTCCAGTGCTTCCAGGTTCTCATTGTTCAGATCCGCTTTTGCCACGCCGCCGTGATGCTTTAAGGCGCGCACTGTCGCTACCATGACTACAGCATCCGGGTTCAGCCCTGCCATACGGCACTTGATGTCCAGGAACTTCTCTGCTCCCAGGTCTGCTCCGAACCCTGCTTCTGTCACCACATAGTCTCCCAGCTTCAGAGCCAGCTTCGTAGCCATTACAGAGTTGCAGCCGTGTGCGATGTTTGCAAATGGTCCGCCGTGTACGATGGCCGGTGTGTGCTCCAGTGTCTGTACCAGGTTCGGCTTCAGTGCATCCTTTAAAAGGGCTGTCATGGCTCCCTCTGCGTGGAGGTCATGAGCTGTTACCGGCTTCTGGTCAAAGGTATATCCCACGATGATGCGTCCCAGACGTGCCTTCAGGTCATTGATGTCGTTTGCCAGGCAGAGCACTGCCATGATCTCGGAAGCAACCGTGATGTCATAGCCGTCCTCACGGGGCATCCCGTTCGTCCTTCCGCCTACTCCGTCCACTACAAAACGCAGCTGGCGGTCGTTCATATCCACACATCTTCTCCAGGTCACTCTTCTCGGATCAATTCCAAGGGTATTTCCCTGGTAGATATGGTTATCCAGCATGGCTGCCAGCAGGTTGTTGGCTGCGCCGATGGCATGCATGTCACCTGTGAAATGCAGGTTGATGTCCTCCATGGGCACTACCTGTGCGTATCCGCCGCCTGCTGCTCCGCCCTTTACGCCGAACACCGGCCCCAGGGACGGCTCGCGCAGTGCAACCATAACGTTCTTGCCGATCTTTCTCATACCATCTGCCAGCCCAACGGTAGTGGTAGTCTTTCCTTCCCCTGCAGGGGTCGGTGAGATGGCTGTGACGAGGATGAGCTTTCCATCCTTCTTATCCGTGTCGTTCAGCATGTTGTAATCGATCTTTGCCTTGTAATTGCCGTACTGCTCCAGATATTTCTGGTCGATGCCTGCTGTCTTTGCGACCTCCAGGATCGGCTGCATTTCGGTTTCCTGTGCAATTTCGATGTCTGATTTGTAACCCATA
>QGGY01000037.1 GCA_003148945.1 Murimonas intestini
GATCAAGTCCAGATCACGTGACTGAGCATGCACTGATCACGTGGCTATCATGCACTGATGACGTGACTGCGCATGCACTGATGACGTGGCTGATCGGGCACTGATCACATGGCTCATCATGCACTGATCACGTGTTTATCAGGCAATGATCAGTGACTGACAGGCGCTGATCATGGGACTGTGCACGCACTGATCACGTGGCTATCATGCACTGATCACGTGACTGCGCATGCACTGATGACGTGGCTGTTCGGGCACTGATCACGTGTTTATCAGGCAGTGATCAGTGACTGACAGGCGCTGATCAGGGGACTGTGCACGCACTGATCAGGTGGCTGATCAGGAACTGACCACCTGACCGCGCATGCAGTGATCACGTGGCTGGTCGTTCACTGATCACGTGTTTATCATACGGTGATCACGTGACTGAGAGGCGCTGATCACGTGACTGTGCCGTCAGTGATCACGTGGCTGAGCAGGCACTGATATCGTGACTGAGCATGCACTGATCCTGTGCCGGGAGCCGGGGAGGCATTCCACTCTGGACAAAGGTCATGAGGAAGGAGGCTCGGCATACGCAAATGCGGGATCGAGCCTCAGGAGTCCACCCGGATATTCTCGAGCATCTCCCCCCCAAAAAAACCGGAGTCTGCCTACTGTATTGCTTTGTGCTCTCACCTCTGATTTCACTGGGGGCTGTCCCCCACCACCATCTCGCTCTCTCTGTCAAAGAGTTAACTTACAGCTCCAATTCATAAAGTTCCTTGTCATTCTTCCCTTTAACTTCCAGCTGAGTCTCCATCTGGAGCGCGGAACCCACCACGCTTACTAATTATGCCTGGGCTGCTAAGACCCACTCGAGAAGGTGTCTAGGGTGAGGCACCTTTCGCTATTCGAGAGGGCGCCTGCGGCCTACGTAAGTGGTGCAAACTTCTTGTCTTGAAGTTTGATTGGTCTTCCGCGTAAACCAAGCTACTCAGTCTCTTTTCTCCACCGAATTTTCCTACTGAGCTCTCCTCATACTATTATTCTTGACATCTCTGATTAGCATATAAATAGTCGCCTAGGCCATCTCTCCTTCGAATACCCTGGATCAGTTGGGGCTGGTCCCCGGCAGGTGGCGACCGAACAGGGACCTCAGGAGGCAATACTCAAAGAGCTGAGCAGACACGAACCACGCAATCAGCAGGCAATAAGCATGGAGCTCAGCAGTGACGAATCATGCTGCTCAACTGGCAATAATCAAGCACGTGACCAGGCAGGAATCACGCAGCTCAGCTGGCAATTGTCAAGCAGATGAGCCGACAGGAATCACGCAGCTCAGCTGGCAATAGTCATGCAGATGAGCCGGCAGGAATCACGCAGCTCAGCAGGCCCTGATCACGTGACTCTGCAGGCACTGATCACGTGGCTGATCAAGTCCAGATCACGTGACTGAGCATGCACTGATCACGTGGCTATCATGCACTGATGACGTGACTGCGCATGCACTGATGACGTGGCTGATC
>QGGY01000038.1 GCA_003148945.1 Murimonas intestini
TAAATAAGTGTCTTCGACACTTCAGCTCCCCTGCCCCTCAATCTTGAGGGGTGGGCTTGCTTTTTTCTTCTATCTGATTCATAATTATCTCATGAACATCTTACAAGAGATTTTTAAAGACAATTACGAAATCATTCAATATACCCTTCATCCCAGAGATGTTGAAATGGAAAATATCTCTAAGATGATTTATTGTGGTGACCCTTCCTTTGGCGGCGCCATGTATGCCTGCCCTCACTGCGGCAACTTGAAGTTTGTTCCTTTTCGCTGCAAAAGCCGTTTCTGTCCTACCTGCGGGGTCAAATACTCCCAGGAACGCTCCACTCAAATGGCTTTCAAACTAATACGCTGTACTCACCGGCACTGTGTCTTTACCATTGATGAAGAATTACGGCACTTTTTTCTGGAAGACCGCTCCCTTCTTGACTGCCTTTTCCAGGCTGTCCGCAGTGTTGTCCTGCGTATGTTCCATAACCTCAACAAATCCAAAAATTTTGTTCCCGGCATCGTCTGCGTCCTTCACACTTTTGGGCGCCCCCTGGAATGGAATCCTCATATCCACTGCCTCATTTCGGAAGGAGGATTCTCGGATGACGGCTTCTGGCGGGTCGTCAAGCATTTTAATTATACCCTCTTAAGAAAGTCCTTTCAGACCGCTCTTCTCAATCTTCTCGAATCCCGCATTGGACCTTCTTTTAAAAAAACGAAAGCTCTTATCTACCATAAGGATAAAAATGGTTTTTATGTTTATGCCAAACCAAATCTCTGTGATACGGATGCGGTCATTAAATATATCAGCCGTTATCTCGGCCGCCCCGTCATTGCACTGAAACGGATTGATTCCTATGATGGCACTAATGTCACATTTCACTATAACCGCCACGAAGACAATGCCTTTGTAAAAAGGACTCTTCCTGTTATAGATTTTATAAAGCTCCTGATTCAGCACATCCCTGAAAAAAACTTTAAAATGACACGTTACTATGGTCTTTATTCCAGGCACCGTAATAAAGATCAATCACTTTGGAAAGCTGTCCCAAAATCCAAGCACCTCCTGATGAAGACTTTTACGAAATGGCGCGAAGACATCCTTCTGTCTTTTGGCTATGACCCACTCAAATGTAAACAATGTAACCATGAAATGCAGTTCGTAGAACTCTATTACAATCATCGCCGTGTTTCTCTGGAAGAATTATATGAAAGGGCAATGGCAAAAGTAAAATGCCGTTCTGCTTGATTTTTCCACCTGTCTGTAACATACTTATCTTATTAACAGACAGGAGGCAGCCTATGGATTCAAAATTTTTAGAGGAACTGCGGCAAAAATATATTCAAAACCCGCCGGAAGGAATGACAGCCAAACTGGTCAGAACTATGTCCGATTCTGATCTGCTTGATATGCATGAATTCCTTATGGAGGATGATGACTTAGATGACGATGAATTTGAAGAAGGATTTTATATTGACCTCTTTTAATCACCGTCTGTTTGCTTC
>QGGY01000039.1 GCA_003148945.1 Murimonas intestini
TTTCCTCATCTCAACTTGCAAACTGCAAATCGTCTTGTTGAAGCTCACGATACAGTTCTTCATAATCATTTGGTGACATATAGTCACAATGGCTATGAATTCGTTTCGTATTGTAAAATGCTTCTAAATATTCGAAGACCAGTCGATATGCATGCTCATAATCTTGGATTTTATATCGATTCAGCCATTCTCTCTTAATCAGAGAGTGAAATGACTCAATACATGCATTATCCCATGGATACGCCTTTTTTGAATAACTGCACTGCATATTTGCAGTTACACGTTTGTATTCTTTCGATACATACTGACTTCCACGATCGGAGTGCAGAATCAATGGCTTATCGATGTTACGTCTTGCTTTGGCTTTATTTATTGTTTCAATCACGCAGGATACTTCCAAGGTTTTGGAAAGTGTCCAGGCAATGATTTTCCTGGAATATAAATCCATAATACTGGTCAGATAAACAAATCCGTCTATCGTCCAGATATATGTAATATCAGAACACCAAACAGCATTTGGACGTTCTGGGTTAAATCGTTTATCAAGGATATTTTTTAATTCTCTGCTGGAGTCAGAATCTTTGGTTGTGATTGTCCATGGTTTGATCCACTTAGCTTTGATGCCCATTTGTTTCATATACTTACCAACAGTACGCTCGGAGATGATTTCGCCTGATTTGCGTAGAGCTTTGGTGATTTTTGGTGCACCATAATTCTGTTTTGATTCATCATAAATATCCTTAATTTTAGCTTTTACGGCTTCACGTCTTCTTTCTGTATTAGAAGGAACACGTTTTAGCCATGCATGATAACCAGAACGAGAAACGCCGAGATGCTTCAACATTCCGGAGACAGAAACTCGGCGTCCAGCCTTATTGGCAGCTTCTGCCATCTCCGATACTTCGAGATAAATGGCTTCCGTCATTTTCCCAGAATGTTGATTGCTTTTTTTAATACTTCAAGAGCATCCTGTGCATCTCGTAATTCACGTTTTAATCGCGCGATTTCTTTTGCTTCATCAGAAGAATAGTTACCAGAACCACGACTTTCAATATCACCTGTTTCACGCAGTTCTTTCTGCCAACGTGATAAAGTCTGATGACTGATTCCTAAATTTGAAGCACAGCCCTGCAGCCCTAAATCCTTGTGATTATGATAATACTGGACTGCATCCAGTTTAAATTGTTTGTCATAGTGTTTTGTCATAATGAGATTCTCCTTCAGTGAGGTACCTATATTGTACCATGATTTTTCTAATGAGAAA
>QGGY01000040.1 GCA_003148945.1 Murimonas intestini
AGCCAGCTTTGTGCCGGTAAACTTGAAGCTGCCCTGTCTGACGGCTCACTATCCATCAACACAAAGCGTCCTGTTACTCACCTAAACAGCAATTTCCCTCAAAATCATTTATAATCCAAATTCTTTAAACAGCTTCTCCTGCCACTCTTGGTCACTTGCCGCTCTGACTATATCTTCAGTTCTGTTTTGACGGGCGAGAAGTCTGATTAAATGGTTCACACGCGCTTCGCCCTCTTTTCTGCCCTCTTCCCTGCCTTCTTCCTTTGTCTGTCTCATATGTTTCTCTTCATCATATTCAAAAATACTCACATTCTTTGCCTCCGTTCGGTTATTCCTCAAAAACTCTGCCAAAATGTCATCTTCTATACATTCTGTGATTGCCTTTTCCACAGCATCTTCAAGCGGCATTGATTTTGTATATTCCCTTACCTTATCCACATAAATGCTGTAGTCCTTCAGTGTTTTGCATTTGTCCATCAGCCTTTTATTATGGCCTCTGTTTATGTTCAACATCACCGCTTTTAATTCCAGCGATATTTCTTTATCCTGCACTTCATATACATCTGAAAGCTTAAGAATCTGACGGTCCGGCTGTTCCGGCAGTCCATTATAAAAGATCACAAACCCGGGCGCCGGCAGTCTGACCGGCCTGCTTCCGTATAAATTCCTGTCTTTTGTCATATTGGAATACAGGTTTGCTGTTTAGCTGATTAGAGGCGAGAGGACGCTTTGTACTGCAGGTAGTGAATCAGCAGGAGGGCAGGCGTGGGGAGAGGTTCGTGGTTCTGTCCAAACCGCTGCGGAGTGAAACTCTAAGGCTCCGGAATCTGCTCGAACCGCGAAAGGCGGCCGGAAACTCGGTGCGTTTGTTGATACAAACGCCCCTCAAACAGCTCCGGCCTTGAGCGCAAGCGCTCACTTTCACTGACCGCAGATACCGGAGCCTAAGAGTTTCATCTTCCTCGCTACAGTCCTTCACCACGAACCTCTCCCCACGCCTGCCCCTCCCACTGATGCCAAGGTTATCGATACAAAGCTTGGTGTTAGAATAGCTCCCGTAATGAGGTTGGGGAATGGGTGAGACCACTACTTTATTGGATTCCCCAAATATATCCGGATCAATTATTTGCCCTATTTAAAATATAT
>QGGY01000041.1 GCA_003148945.1 Murimonas intestini
CGAAGGAAAGCTGGGGATTGCTCTCGAGTGACTGCAGGGCCAATAGACCTCATCTAGGCTTGTGTCCAGAAGCCAATGTTCCTCTCCAGGGGCGACAGGGATCTCGGGGTTGCATTCCAGACGCACCCGGGGAGACAGGCATTCATCTCGAGTGGAAGCAAAGAACCCCGCTCTGCTCTCGAGTCGCGACGGGTATCTCTTGGAGCTCACTGGGTGGACTCAAGGGAGTCAAGCCTCCTGAGGCGTTTGGAGAGAGGTCGCGAGATTGGTCTCTAGGCCATGCAGGAGACGAAGGCCCTCATCTCTCGATGACGGGGGAATCTCGGGGTTGTTCTCGAGCGGCGGCCCCAGTGTGCGGTTTCTCACGAGGTACGACGGCGAGGTCAGTGAGCCTCTCGTGGGGCGCCAGGGAAGTCGGGTCTCCATGCGAGTGGCGAGGGGGAGCGCGTCATTGCTCCCGAGCCATGGTAGGGGAATCTGGCCTCGAGACGTGTTGAAGAAGGTCTCTCGAGGTCTTTCCCGGGTTGAGGCAGGAAACCCTGGGTTCCCTCGACTTGTGCAGGTGACCTCAGGGGGCTTCTCATGGTGGCTCTGAGAAGCCAGGGAAACTGGAGGTGGGAGGGGCCTCTCGGGACTCCACTGGGCTTGGTGCATTGGAAGAGGGCCTCATCTCCAGTTGAGGCAGGAACCGCAGGGTACCTCTGATTTCAGACTCCGATCGCAGGGTCCCTGCAGACTGGGGACAGGAGAGTCAGGCCTCGTCTTGGGTTGAGGCATGGAACTCCGCCTGCCTCTCGAGATGTCCCCGGGGAGAGAGGCCGCTTGTCGAGCTGTATTTGGAACCTGGGGTTTTTTCCGAACGATGCACGGAAAAACTGCCCCTTCGTGTTGACTTCATTCACAGGGTGGAGTTCGGAGAGGTGTCCGGGCATCGGGTTCTTATCAAGAGGGGACCGGGAAATCGGGGTCCTACGGAATGTGGAACCACCCACGAGGCCA
This sequence comes from Murimonas intestini, assembly GCA_003148945.1. Classification (GTDB taxonomy): domain Bacteria; phylum Bacillota; class Clostridia; order Lachnospirales; family Lachnospiraceae; genus Murimonas; species Murimonas intestini. The sequence continues at coordinate 1,000 of QGGY01000041.1, forward strand.
CGTCTGGAATGTCTTCGTGAGACCGGCCTCATCCTGAGGTGCGACCGGAAGGTCGGGAACCCCTTCCAGACAAAGCAGGGGAGTCGACCCTCCTGTCCAGATCAGGAGG